>CAWHRX010000009.1:0-3650191 GCA_963831905.1 uncultured Acidobacteriota bacterium
TGGTCCGGAGGGCGATGGAAGTAACGGGCAAAATCCTCCACCTCGCGGATGTAACACTCGATGGTCCTCGGAGAGTAATTTCGACGCTGGAGTTCTTCCAGCATCATTTGGCGTAGACGGGTCATAGGGAACCTCCTTATGACCCGACGATATACCTGATCAAGGCAATCGCTGGACCGCACGCACGCGTAGCGTCCGCCGCGCCAGCGGCTTCGTTGTGTGCTGGGCATGCTCAGCAGCTTAGAGGTGAAAGTCCTCTGGCCAACCTGATGGAGGTGAAGGCCTAGTGATGATGCAAGGGCTACCGCCGCGAGGCTGGGGTCCGAAGGAAGCATGGAGCAAACGTGCGAGTCGATGGACAAAAACCGGATACAAGGCGCCAGCACCGGACGAGCGGGCAACTTACCGCGAAGTCCACTTCCATCAAGGTGCGAAGCGTAGATTCGGCGATTGTGCACGGAAGGCGGCTGAGCTTACCCCAGGAGATCTGCTCCGTGTCGCCTCGGCGACTGAGGCTGCCGAAAGGCAACCTGACCGCGGAGCAGAAGTCAGCATCGGGCATAGTATCCGGCTCACGGAGAAGGCCCGAACGAGAAAGGAGCGGTGAGTAGGCCATGAGTCTCACCGACGACAAGCAGCAGAATATCCAGATGGAACTGGACTTCTCATCTGCGCTGACGGGTGCAGCCCGAGGTGTCGCAGGGGAAGAGACTGAATCGTCGGGGGCGACAAGTGGACCCGAAAACCCAGCTAAAACCGACCGATTAATGGAGGAGGTATGTGAGCGAGAAAACCTGAAGGAGGCATTGCGGCAGGTGAAGGCGAACAAGGGTAGTTCGGGCGTCGACGGCATGACGGTCGTGGCGCTGTCGGACTATCTGAAGCGGCACTGGCCAGCCATCCGGGAACAACTGTTGAGCGGGACCTACGAACCGCAGCCGGTAAGGCGGGTGGAAATCCCCAAGCCGGACGGCGGGGTGCGAAAGCTTGGCATCCCGACGGTGCTGGATCGATTTATCCAGCAAGCGGTGATGCAGGTTCTGCAGAGGCGGTGGGACCGGACATTTTCCGATCACAGCTACGGTTTTCGACCGGGACGGTCGGCTCATCAGGCGGTGGCCCAGGCGCAGCAGTACATCGCCGAAGGTCACGGCTGGTGCGTTGATCTTGATTTGGAGAAATTCTTCGATCGAGTCAATCACGACAAACTGATGGGCAGGATCGCGAACCGGATCGAGGACAAGCGGCTGTTGAAACTCATCCGGGCATTTCTGAATGCCGGGGTGATGGAGAATGGGTTGGTTAGCCCTAGTGTGGAAGGGACTCCCCAAGGGGGACCTCTTTCGCCCCTGTTAAGCAACCTCGTGCTCGACGAACTCGACCGCGAACTGGAGCGCCGGGGACATCGCTTCGTTCGTTACGCGGACGACTGCAACATCTACGTTCGCAGCGAGCGGGCGGGTCAACGGGTGATGAAGAGCATCACGCGATTCATCACGCAAAGGCTCAAGCTCAAGGTAAATGAGACGAAGAGTGCGGTGGCGCGACCACAGGAACGAAAGTTTCTCGGGTTCAGCTTTAGCGCCGGCCCCGAGGTCAAGCGCGTCATCGCGCCCAAGGCCTTGGAGCGGTTTAAGCAACGAATTCGGGAGATCACGCGAAGGGCGAAGGGCGTCAGCATCGAGACGACGATAGCGGAGTTGGCCCCGTATCTGCGGGGCTGGCGCAACTATTTCGGCTTCTGCGAAACGCCCGAAGTGCTCGTTTACCTCACCCGCTGGGTCCGCTTGCGGCTTCGGGCGGCTCTGTGGCGGCAGTGGAAAACCCCACGCCGTCGCCGGGCGGCGCTGTTGCAACTGGGGGTGCGTCCACGGCTGGCGAGCAACACCGCCGGCAGCGGGCGAGGCCCTTGGTACCTCGCGCGGGCTAAGGCCCTCTCTGTTGGGCTTTCCAATGCATACTTCAAATCACTCGGACTTCCGACGCTGATCGAGGGGTGCTAGCGTAACCAACTCGAACCGCCGTGTACGGACCCGTACGCACGGTGGTGTGGCAGGGGTCGGCGGGTGACCGCCGCCCCTATGCCGATCAAGTCGGCTTCCTGGAAAGGATCATGTCTGTGGCGTGGCCGCCTGAACGCAGGCGAAACAGCCCAAATATCAAGGCTGGACGCTTACTTCCCCTCAGAGGTGTAGCGACCAAGGCTGATCGACGTCCCTCTCATTTGCGCCAGTCAGAACCGCTTCCGAAGCTGCACGATAGCATTTTAGTAAGGAGACCCCCGCCGGCCACAGCTTGCCCCACTCTCAGGTCGGGAACAATCCGAGCTGATCCGATGCTGTGACGGGACTCGACGGCCTATGTGAAGCCTTGCGCCGCTGTACCGCCTCGTGCGACATACCGAACATCAGGAGTTGCGTCACTACTGCCGGGATCGGTGCTGCCGGTGGAATGATGACTTCCGGCAGGTCCGGAACCGGAGGTTCAGCTTCGATTTCCGGCTCGCGAGTCTCCACCGGCCGCGACTCCGAACACTTCCGCTTGCTTCTCCACGAGCCGTTTCCAAACGGCGTCGGCTGATTCGCCGATCCCTTTCTCCGTCACCAGCTCCCGCGCCATCGCCATCAGGATGTCATCGCCTTCGTCGATCGCTTGCAGGCCGTCGCTTGCGAACTTCCCTTCCATCGCCAGCGAAACCAGCAGCTTCTTCCCCATCAGCCGCAAACACGCTTCCTGCATGGTGCCGGCGTAGTAGAAGAATTTGACGTTGACGTTCGACCGCTGTCCGATCCTCCACGAGCGCCGGCTGGCCTGCCGCAGGGTGTAAATGGAATAGCCGGTCTCGTAGAAGAAAATGTCAGGGAAGGACCAAAGGTCGAGTCCCGTCTGAACCAAACGCGGGTGCGCAATCACGACCTGAACGCCCGCCCGCAGTTGCCGCTCGTACCAGGACTCCCGCAGCTCCGGGGCAACCTCCGTGGTCAGCACAGCCACCCGGATCCCTTCTTTCGCCAGGATGCTCTCCAGCCGGCGTGTCACGTCCCGTTTCTGGGTATAGACCGCGTAGACCTGCACCTTCCTCCCGCGCTCAAGCGAGGCTTTCACTTCCTCCACCAGCCGCCGTTCCTTGGCGTAGACAAGGTTCTGATCCAGGTCGCGAGTCGCTGCGATCAGGAACGGTTCGCGACGTTGGGTTTCAGGATTGAATTCCCGCCCGATCAAGTCCCCGAAGCCGAAGGGCCGGTCAGGGTAAGCGAGGAGAGCATTCAACGCCACGCTGATCACTGACTGGTTGCCTCGATGCTCGCGGAGTGCCTTCTTGATGTCCTCTTCCAGGTCCTCGTACGCCTTCTTCAGCGGCTGATCCATCTCGATGCTGACCACTTCCTCCCGGTAAGGAGGGAGAGCGTCGGAGATGTCTTCCAGCGACACGAAGGCGCCAAGACTCATCAGGAAGCGCCCGAACAGCAGCGGTGATGCTCCCGGCCGGTGGCGGGACCGGGTTGTGACCCGAGCTTCAGAACAGGCGTTATCAGCCGGCTCGATTACTGTGATCTTCTCCAGCAGGCCATAGGTTTCGGTGAAGGCCCGAACGCCAGCTTCCCCGTGCTCGAAGCCCTCTTCCAGCATCCTGGAAGGTTCCAGACGAAACAGGATGTTGAACAAGTCCAGTGCGTAGCCGCCCAGCAGTGTGCCGGTGAGTACTGCGATGTGGCGGGCGCACGAGGCGAGCGTCCCAAGGGCGTTGCCCTGTGCCGTGTCTCCTCCCTTCAACTCGTGCACCTCATCGGCAATGGCATAGTCAAAAAAGTTGTCCATGTACCGACCGATGAAGTCGACAGGTGCAAAGCGCCGGATCTTCTTGCCATCTGCCTGCCAAAGCGCACTGTAGAGCGGCCGGCGGGCATGATTTGTTTCTTCCGCCTGGCCCAGCGTTTCACTGAGCTTCACCTTCTTGAAGTCCATCGCCAGGAGGCGTTCGCCCTCTGTGCCGAGGTAGACCGGAGACCCACTGTCAGGATTGATGACGCTGCCCTGATAACGGCCGCAGCGGGCAACCTGGTAGGCGTGCCTCCAGAAGTACCCGAGCTTGGCGCGGTCTCGACCGACCACGAAAATTGCAGGCGAAGGACAAATCGAATCCCAACGCTTACGGGCCGAGGGTGAGGTCTTGCGCAGGCGCAATTCGCTCAAGCTGGTCCTCAATCCCTCGCGCACGATGCGTCCGTTTCGTAACTTCACTTCGTTCACGCCGTGATGGCCGTTGGAGTGGGTTGGCGTTCGCAGACCATCGATGATGAACACGCGGACCCGGGGCAACGTGAGGATCGTTTCTCGACACCACTTTTCGACCAGTTGTGGCGGGACCATCGCGAGCGCCGTAAATGGTCGGGCCTCGGCGTGAGTATGTACCGCACCTAGCGAAATCAATGTCTTGCCCGTGCCACACTCGGCGATCACTGCGCCTGCACGGGCCTGCTGCCAACGCCGGACCAGGCCCATAATGGCAAGCGTTTGGGCCGGGTAGGGCTTCCGAAGGAGCTTGCCAATGATTGGTGACGGTGGGTCGTCGATGGAATGCAACGGCGGGTGCGACTGAAGGATCCTCTCACCCAGTTCCGACGAGCACATCCTGAGGTAATTACTGATCGAGTCCGGTATGGGCACAGTCTTCTCCTCTCGCTTTGAGTGCAACGAGTCAAATGCGGTTCGCGTGACGCTGGACCCACGCCAATAGGTGGGTGATTGCTTGGTGGGTCAAACGAGAGTGGTCGAAGCGCCGGTAACTGCTGCTTCGAGCGTGCTGAGAGCGATTTCTACTGTCTGGACATGAAAGCTGGCATGTTTCGGGATGGCCGTGAACGCGATGCAATCTGCACGCACGATCATTTGCTCGCACTCGACGGCTGCGATCTGGCACGAGGGCACCCGAAGCTTTCAGGAACGGTAAGTACCTCGTTCTCCTCGATCCCAAGCTCATCCAGCACATTCGCAACCTTGACGGCTGGTTCGACCTCTTCTTCAGTGCTGGCGAGACTTACCCAAGGGGAAAAGTATTCCACAACGTAAGCCCAGTAATACGTCTCGTCGATGTCGGGATCGAGGCTCTTTTGTTCTCTGAGCACAGCGATCCTTCGCAGGGCCAGGTTGCGGCAAGTTCTGGAGTCAGGTCCACGAGCGCGAGTTCGCATCCCCCATCGCAATGTTCGTTGTTGCTTGAGACCTTCAAAACAAGCTTCATTATGCCGTCACCTCCTCCTCCGCCAGGATGGCGGGACTTTCTTCGGCCGTCTCATGACGGTTGCCGTCGTCCACGTTGGTCTCACTCACTCGAAAGAAACTGCGACGACAGACTCCAGCGAACCGGTCCGTTGCCCTCGGGAAACTGGATGCGCTTCTGCCGCAGTGCCCTTCCAATCCACTTCAGGAACAACTTCTTCGTGCCGCTAACGAGCACCGGCGAGCATTCCAGCCCGAGGAGTGGTTTGATCGCTCCACGCCGCCCGAGCTCTTCAGCAAACCACTCGGCCCAGTCTGGCACCACGGGTAATCCAAACCGCTGGGAGATGCGATAAAGCACGAACGTCGGGTCGTTGTCGCACAAGATAGTGCGCCTGCCTTCCGGGTCCATTCCCGGTCGAGTCTTGGCCAGCTCTGCCGAGATCGCCACCAGATGGCGGATGGGTCTGCGACCGCCAACATTGATGGTTCCGCGAAAGCACTGCGCGCCTTCACCCAAGGTGATCACGAGCGGTTCAGCTCCCGGAGCCTCTACGGTAAAGTGGTTTTGCTCGACGACGGCTGCCCATACGGCGCCAACATCGGAATCCCCACCCAAGACCGAGATCAGGTGGCCCTTACAGGTCCCCCCGTTGTCCACCTCCCCAACGAACCGATCCACTCGAAGCCGGATTCGCGTAGTGGTGTCCTTCATTCGCTTCGTGTATTCCAAAACGCCGAAGCGTTCATGGGCATTCTTCATGATGGCTTTTTCCTTTTGGATTGGTGGGATTTGACTGCGGCGGGGGAAAACAAGTTGGGGTGATGGGAGGATTACTTCAGAACCGAGACTTCGCCCGTGCTGTAAACGACGGTCAACTCGTTGGAGAATCTTTCCCGTTCTCTCAATGTGATTACGCCATCCTCTTCTTCCTCTGTCTTGTCCACTATCTTGACTGCCTGCCAAAATGATATATGACGTGACTCATTATTGCCAAATATACCATTAAGAAGCCCTGAACACGCCAGGAGGCCGACGTGACCGGCATGCAGAGGTGTAAGGGGCCGGCCGGTTGCCGACACGGGCTCAGCGAAGAGGATGCGTCCCGCCTGTCTGTAGGCCGCTGACTGCGGAAGCAGATCCTCAACTTCGTCGAGCGGGAGTCCACGGTAAACCAATTGCGCTGGTCCGCTCACGGGCACATCGTACCGCGCTTCGGGCTCTGAAGATAGGACAGGGATTTGGGAGGGGTTCCTGACCAAGCTGGCGTAGTAAAGCCGTGCCCGGTTGATATCGCTGTCCGTGAGGCGCTCTCTCTCGCGTCGGGCCCGACGGACTCCAATGACAACCACCTGCTTATAGCGCACACACTCCGGCGCCTCAAGGCGGAAAACCCGGACATCGCGGAAGTGGGTGGCGAGAATCTGACTACACTCGGCTAGCCTCTCGCCTGGAACGACGAAGAGCAGAACACCGCCAGGCTTCAGCCACCGATACGTGTGGCTCAGGAAGGTCTGCTCTGTGCGGCGACTGCCAGCAGGTCCAAGTGCCCAATCGTAAGGTGGATTCAAATACAGGAGCCCAAAGCATTCGACGGCGCATTGCACTTCCAGCGTGTTGCCTTGGACTATGTTCGGAATCCGCTGCCTGGCTTGCTCGGCACGGTAGGCATCAAGCTCGACGCCGTAGCGAAGAACCGCGGCCCCGCTGGTGATCGTCTCAAAGGCCACCCCATCGCCAACGCAGGGATCGAGTGCTGACGAGGATTCTGGAAACAAGAGAAAGCTGTGTACCCGCTGGGCTTGGGATAATGGTAGCGGGTAGAAGCCAAGTCGAGCCTTACCCTGGAATCTCAAGATCGGCCTCCTTTCGGGCAATTACCATCACGGGTGCAATTAAATCCAACAGTGGGAGAGACCGCCAATGCGCGATAAAATGCGGTCAATGCGCTGGCGCGGAGGAAACACTGATGACAACAAAACCTCTTAGACCCATCACTTATGACGATCTGCACGGCCAACCTGGCCTTTCGCGTGCGGCTATCGATTCGCTGGTGGAGCAGCAGCCTGCCACCGTCATGCGGGCACTTCGGATGCACGGTGTCGGGCGCAAGACGACCGCGCGGCTCCTCGCCCTCGGAGTTCTCAGCGATCCCGGGGGCGTGCAGAACCGCGCGATGACCTTAGAAGAGCTGAGGCGTAAATGATGGCTAAGCAAAAACTAGCACCGCAAAATCCTCCCGTTGCTGCGATTGAAATGACCCTGTTGCCGGGCTGGCCCCTTACTGTCGGGTGGAGGCTCCTAAGGGTGAGGATCTCTCCTAACGTTGCGGTTCGCCTGTGCGGTTCACAAATCGGTCACGAGGTGAACAACGATACAGACTGCGCTGCCAATGCCGGCCGCCAAGAGTAGAAGACCGAAGGAATCCGCGAATAGCCTTAAGCTGGTATTCGGTTTCAGCCATACAGGGGGCCCTCCTGTATTGGATTGCGGCCGTGCAGGTAAGCCCTTCGAGTGGGTATCTCTTTCAGAGGCAGGCAATCGCGCGGGAAGGGGATCGCGTATGAGTTCGGACGAACAGATGAACAGTTAGGGCGTTATACGGCCAAGTGCCGATACCTGGCGCGGCATACCCTGGCTTGTCTTTGGTGATCCAGGGTGGTACGCTGTCGCTCGCAAAGGATCCGTTGCAGATACGTGTATGGCCCCCTTGTTCGTTGACTCGCTCACACCCGCCGAGTTCGCGGTGGTTTCTGAGGCTAAGTCTGACATTATCTTGCTTGGCTGCAAGGGACGCGAAGTCGGACATAAAGTCGGCTAGGTCTTTAAAAGCATTGTTTGCCCTACGGTTGGCGCTCCGCCGGTGCGCTTGGTTCGTTCGAGCACGGAGCGGACCTCCGGCACACCTGGCGGAAGCCCGAAGAACAGGGGCGTGCCACGGAGTTTGGGGCCATCCCGAAGACTGGACGCCGAGGAACTAAAGCAAGGGATTAGAGTGGTAACTAGCCAGCACCCTCTCCTTATCGGTGAATTACCGATAGGGTAGCGTCGTGACGACCGCCGTCACATGTCGGAACTATTATTGAATTGACTAGGAGGAACCGACCTATGCTCTGGCTGACTGCGCGAAAGCTGAAATCGAAACACTCGTCGGATCGAGAACATGCCATAGACGAACTCGAGAAGGAAGGCGGATCGGAGGCGGTCGAGTATATAGCGCCTATGCTGAGAGACGCCGAGCATTCTGTCAGGCAGTCCGCGGCTTCTGCGCTCGGCAGGATTGGGGATCCCAGGGCCGTCGGCCCGCTGTTGGAATGTATAGACGACCAAAACTCATATGTGAGGTCGGCGGTAGCACGTGCCCTCGGACGCATCGCAGAAAAGGCCCCCGAGGAGGTGCTACCCCGCCTCCAAGATCGGATGCGAGTCTGTTCAGGAACTACCAGGGCTGAGCTCGTCTATGTCCTCTGTAGATTCGGCGACCCACGGTATCTTCAACTATTGCAATCGGCAATGCAGGACAGAGCCCCCGAGGTTCGAAAGCAGGCGGCATGGGCACTGGGCGAAAACTACGGAAACAGGTCGCTGGCGGCTAGCGTCACGATCCCGCAGTTGATGAGGCTGCTAAGCGACGATAATCTGTCCGTTGTCGCGACGGCCGTAGGGGCGCTGGATAAACTCGCCGATGGCTCGAAATGGGCAGAGTCGCCGGAAGTTCGCAGTGTTGTGCCAAATTTGGTAGCGGGTTTGCGGCGGCCGACAACCATCGAAGACTCCGCAGAGAGTCGCTGGCGGGCGTGTGGCACAGTCGCCGACCTGCTCGGTAGAATTGGTGACCCCCGCGCCATCGACGTTCTAGCTGAGGCAGTGTGGAAGGAATTCCCCTTCCACGCGGAAGCCGCCGAAGCGCTGATCAGGCTGGATCCGAAGTTCTTTGTGCGGGCAAAGGAAGGGGATTTTGCCCGCGAGAAGGCTCGGAACCGAGCAGAATGGACCGCCCTATCCGACCTTCTTGGGCGTTTGCCTTCGGTTGGGATTGGAGACGCGAAGGACTTCCTTAGCAAGACAGCTCAGACGTCGATTCGCACAACGAAATACCCACGGAATGCGGGGGTATCTGGTCGCGATTACGCATACGCATTCCACGCGATAACCCGTGATGAGGTCTGTCTTCAAGCGGTCAAGGCCGCTGGTCAAGAATCCTTCCCGGCACTCGTGAAAAACGCAAAGTTGGTTCAGGAACCGCTCTGTCATCTCAGGTCGCTCCGGACCTGGAGCCATGGGGAGGACAGCTACGGAACGGACACCTTTTTTGTGCTTCGCGTCGCTGAATCAGAATTCTTAAGCCTCGACGTCAACAAATGCGGCTATTAGCTGGCACATCACGGTCAACGCCTTTCTGACCTTGGGCCTTTTTGTTGATCACCGAATCGACCGCGTGCATAGAAAGAACCCACGGCCAGGAGATCATTGGCCGTTGCAGCTATTCTTGCCTCACGGTTGTGTTAACCTGGTTGTGTAGTCGCCTTCGCGCGGAAGTGCCACTGGAAGTCGCCGTATGGGTAGACACTCATGCGTCTTCTTCATTACTTTTCACGTGACCGCGAAGAGCGCCAGCCGATGCGTCGGGTACGCTTCCAGTATTGCGGATCAATCCTTATAACAGAAGTTGCGCCAGTTGCGAGGTTGATGAAACCGCCGTGATAGCTGATTTCGCCGTAGCGGAACAGCCGGGCCAGCAATGCCAGGGCATGCTGGGCAAGAGTCGAGTTGACGAAGGGCTCCTGTCGTTCAAGAGCCTCTACCGCGCCACAGCTCGGTTCTGCGTCATTGTCGAGATCCTGATCGCAAATCTCAGGATATAGCTCGGTCGCTGTGCGCAGACGCATCCGCGATCTCCGATTGCGTTCGTTAAGCGGCTCGCCCAGAATGAACTGGCCGCTATCGGCATTGTTCCCCACGTCCAGCCAGTATGAACCAGTGCTCCCGTTGCTGACGGCATCGCGGATTGTGGCCCTGGCAGCCCGCGTATCAACGCATCCCACGACAATGTGAGCGCGGAGATCATCACCTGAATAACCTCGCGAGATGTGGCTTCCAGGATTTAGGTGAATCGGAACCGCTTCCCACTTCAGCCCCCAAAAAAGGTTGAGCCGGTTGACCAGGACCACCCCTTTATGAAGCCCGATTTCGGACCGTTTTAGCCGGTTGCACTGAAAAGGAGTAATTCGTTTTTGCTTCAATGGGTTCGAATAGACAATGGTAGCTCATGAGTAGTTCGCGTTGGCGGAACGCCGGAGGCATTCTGGGGCCCTCGAGCAATCGGTTTGCTGCGCTTACCCAATTTCCGTGCTCGTCCCCAGCACCGCGGATCGATACGCAGGGCAGAGGTAATGCCGCTTGCGAGGTTGATGAAGCCGCCGTGATAGCTCACCTCGCCGAAGCGAAACAGGCGGGCCAGAAGCGCCGACGCGTGTTGGGCTACAGTGGGGTTCACGAAAGGCTCCTGCCGTTCCAGGGCTTCTACAGCGCTGCAGCTCGGTTCTCCATCGTTGTCGAGGTCAGGATCCACGATCTCCGGATAAAGCTCGGCCACGGTACGCAGGCGTAATCTCGACCGGCGGTTTCGTTGATTCAGCGGTTCACCCAGGATGAACTGTCCGCTGTCGGCATTGTTGCCCAAATCTAAGTAGTACGAAACGGTGCTCCAGTTGCTGACCGCATCGCGAATCGCGGCTCTTGCCGCTCGCGTGTCAACACACCCGATCACAATGTGAGCTCGGAGTTCATCACTATGATAACTGCCAGAGATCACGCTTCCGGGCTGCAAGTTGATGGGGACCGCTTTCCATTTCAGTCCCCAGAACAGATTCAGCCGGTTGACCAAAACTATCGCCTTGCTGAGGCCGACCTCCGACCGCGCGAATGGCAAGCGAACACAGTTAGTAGGAGAGATCGTGTCGCCATCCAAGACGGTTACCTGGAGACCGCCAGGATGACCGCGCGCAATAAGGGATTGTAAGTTATTTGGAATTGGGGGCGTTCGAACGCGGTGTTCTGGGATGTGATCTGTAGTGTGTTACGGTCGGAGACTGAGTTCTTTGGCGCGCTGACCGAAGGAGCCCGTAGGGCGACTGAGGTTAGCGCGCCAAAACGCTGCTGACCTGGTAGGGGCTCTCCGCTGAAACCTCGAAATCTGAATACGTTCCACTCCATCGCTGAATACGTCAGATGAAATATACTTGGTAATTCCCAAGCCTCGTTGAAACCTCTGGAGGAAGCCATGGTCCAACCATCGCCGAAGTGGAAGAGTTTTGTGGGTCTGGCCGATTTCAGATCCGGAATCGACTGGCTCACTGTGCAATCCAATTTGGGCCTTGCCCAGAATACCATTCATGCTTATGCCAGAGCGCTGGCCGATTTCCTTCGCTTCTGTCGTCTTCAGGCAAAGGATGCGCTGCGTCCAGGTCTTGAAGGAATCTCACTTTATATCCGACACCTGAACGGAGGGCGAGAAACAACGACGGATGACATCGGAGCCACAGTCCCCTTGTCGAATGCGACCATTCAACAGCGGCTCACGGCACTGCGACTCTTCTACGACTATCTGGTCGAGCAAGGCGCGCTACAGGCTAACCCGGTTGGGCGAGGACATCATCGTTTGAGGAGACTTGTTGGCGAGCCCTCGATGCGAGGTTTGGTCCCAAGATATCGCACCCTCCCGTGGATACCGTCCGAAGACGAATGGAGCCGATTGCTTCAGACGGCGCGCACCCTCGATCCTCGGGACCGATTCATGTTCCTATTTTCATACGACTGCGCGCTTAGGCGCGAGGAGCTTTGCAGCTTAAGCACGAGCGACTTCGACCCGGCATTGCGCACCGTGCGAATACGAGGCGAAACGACGAAGAGTCGATCTGATCGGGTATTGCCATTTAGCCAGGCGAGCGCCCAGCTCCTGAGCCGGTACCTTAAGGAACGGCAAAGGCTCACGCGTGCATCGGGGAGGTTATTCATTTCGAACTCGAACCGCAACGCCGGTCAGCCCATTACGAAGTGGACCTGGTCCAAAGTGATTCGCGACATCGCTCTTAGGGCTCGGGTGCCGCAATTCAGTACACATACCTTCCGGCACCTCTGCCTGACTGATCTTGCGAGAGCCGGATGGGATCTGAAGGATATCGCCCGTTTTGCCGGCCACAAGAATCTCCAGACCACCCTTTTGTACTTGCATCTGAGCGCAAGAGATCTGACAGAAAGATTTGAAAGTGCCATGTCAGCCATTCATTCATGGCGCCTGACAGCGGCGTCCGAAATCCTCAAATGAGGTGCGCTGTGGAGTTCTGCCCTCGCTCCAATCCGCGGCTCGACATCTCACGCTACGACCGTCGTCCAAACCTGACGGGCCCGGAACTCGCGGCCATGAGAAGTGTTCGACGTTCACGCAATCCCGGGTGGGCGCTTTTTAGATACCGAAAGGACGTACGTCGACTCATCGAGCCCCTGGAAGCCGCACGCGCTATCATCTGTTCTGATCTTAAGAACGCGCCCCGAAGGCATTATCCGCTGGCAAACCTTTTTGTTTTGATGCACAAGAAGAAAAAGTCGTTCTGGGCCTGGAGCAAGAAGGACTGGCAGGATTTACTTTCGGTCGAACGAAACTATAGGTATCAGATCCCCGCCGCCATGGCCTATCTGCTGTGCAATTTGGAGGTCAATCCGAGAAGGAGGAGGTTAGTCCCCCAATTTCTTGCCGAAAAGGCGTTTGGGCAGGACATGGCAGGCGCTGTCGCAACGATGCAAGCTGCCCTAGAAGAGTGGGAGTATTCGCCCCGCACACTCAACGAAATGCTCGGCATGCTGCGGAAGGTTTTGCTGGCTAACCACAGTCCCTACTTGAAGGACATCAGCTCTGATTTATTGCAGTCGCTTTATGATGCCGCGGGAACGGAGAATGCTCGGTTCCTCCTCAGCACGATCTCGATGATCCTGGCCGCAAAGAGAATTGTCAGAAAACAGATCAGTGTCCCTCCCACTCGGCGTGCACGATTGGTCGAAGCCGTACATGAGGGCTGTGACTGGAATGCGCTCGCTGAAAAGCAGCGAATCGATCTGGAATGGTTACGCTGGTGCTGGCGATGGTTCAACACTTCTACTTTCGTCCGACAGACGCGACTCCAAGGTTACTCCGATCTCAAGGTTATAGGACGATGGCTGAAACTCGAGCATCCTAACATAGTGTCGCCGGCGCAATGGGACGTCCCCTTAGCGGCCGAGTGTGTGGCCATGATTGATCGCCTAGTTGTTGGGCGCCTAGCCGATCCGGGCCATCTCCCGCCCGGTAAGCCGCTATCCCCAGCAACTAAGGAAGGCTATCTCACGACACTCCGTGCTTTCTTTTGGGATTGCCAGGAGTGGAATTGGATCCCGAGGCGGTTCAACCCCAGTCGAGCCTTCCGTACCCCAAGGTCAATCAAAAGCCTCTTGGGCACCAAGCCACGCCCGGTTACGGATGCCTTTTGGGCAAAGCTGTTGTGGGCGGGATTAAACCTCAAGACCGAGGATTTGCCCAAGAAGACTGTGGGCGCCCATATGTACTACCCTTTCGAGTTGGTCCGCGCACTCGCTGTGGCGTGGCTTCTCGCTGGCCTTAGAAACAACGAATACCGACGCCTGCGCGTCGGGTGCATCAGATGGGGCTCTGACCCCAACAGTGCCAATGCAAACAAGCCAGAGATTGAGGATACTGGAATCCAAAAGCGGACAGAACCTTTGTCTTCGCCACCCCAGTCGTGCTTGCTGGAGGTGCCGGTCAACAAAACCTCACCCGCATTTCTCAAGCCGGTCGATCATGCTGTGGGCGCGGCTATCGAAATGTGGGAAAAGGTTCGCCCACCTCAGCCGAAGGTATTAGACAAGAAGACCAGCGAAATGGTGGATCTGCTGTTCTCGTATCGAGGGAGGCATCTTGGCGGCGCTTATGTGAACAAGACACTTATTCCTCTGCTTTGCAGGAAGGCGGGAATTCCAAAGCTCGATCCGAAGGGCGCCATCACAAGCCACCGAGCACGCTCCACCTTGGCTTCGCAGTTAGACAAAGCCGATATGTCTCTGCCTGATATCCAGGCGTGGCTGGGCCACAAATCTCCGGCCTCGACTCTACACTATATCGCGCAGCAACCGACTAAGCTTGCGAAGGCTTATGCCGACGCGGAGACGTTTAAGCGGAACCTTCGCTCCATCGAGGTTCTCATCGATGGTGAGGCCGTGCGCAGTGGCTCGGCGGCGTCTGGAGAATCCTGGAAATATTATGACCTCGGCCATGGTTACTGCACGTGGGACTTCTTCGTCGAGTGCCCCCACCGGATGGCCTGTGCGAAGTGTGACTACTATCTCCCCAAAGCCTCCAGCAAAGCTCAGCTGTTGGAAGCTAAGAGCAACCTCTTGCGGATGCGGCAGGAAATCCCTCTCACTGAGGAGGAGTGCCGTGCAATCGATGAGGGGCTTGGAGCCTTGCAGAAGTTGTGTGAGAAGCTTTCGAATGTGCCCACTCCTTCCGGTCAGACACCGCGGGAGATTCTGCAACTCCAGCCGAACGACGGCGGGTGACGTCGAACCGGCGGCCTTCGGTGACATTTTCGTTGATTCTGTGAGGCGCTAACGGTCGCCCCTTGACGGTCCTTTATCAGTAACACTTAAGATGGCTCTGCTCGAACGGTTCCAACCGTGGGAGTTCGCTGACGCAACAAGGCAGTGAACCCCTACAGCATTGTGGACGCGACAGCCCGTCCCGCCCCGACAGACGCGCCGCTTCCGTGAGCCGCCCGCTTGCTTCTCGCGGCCTGGTGGCCCCGTTTCCGGAGCCGATGCCAGACCAATGGATCGACCGCGAGCGGCACCACCCGCGAACTCGCGACATCCACAAAAGCGCCGTGGTGGGAGATTTGGCCGTATCGGAACAACCGAGCGAGCAACGCTAGGGCGTGCTGCGCCAGCACGGCGTTGACGAAGCATTGTTGCCTCTCGAGCGCCTCAATTGCACTGCAGCTTGGCTGGCCGTCATTATCAAGCATGGCGTCGATAATTTCGGGGAACAGCTCAGCGGCCGTACGCAGGCGGGTTCTCGATCTTCGATTGAGGGCGTTCAGCGGCTCGCCCAGAATAAACTGGCCGCTCGACTCGCTGTTGCCGATGTCGAGTGCGTAGTGGACCGCACTATTGTGTGTCGTCTGAAGCTCTATCACGGCTCGCGCGGCGCGCGAATCCACGCAGCCAATGACGATATCGGTCTGCCGGATATCATGACGCTCCGTCAGGTTCTCTGGCACCGCCTCCCAATCCAATCCCCAGAAGATATTCAGCCGGTTGACCAGCACGATCGCTTTATTTAGTCCAAGCTCGGCGCGGCTGAAAGGCTGGCGGACAGAATTCGCGGGCGAAATGGTGTCCCCATCCATCACGGTCACACGCAAGCCACAAGGGTGCCCCTGCGCACGCATCGAGAGGTGGAGGTAAGGCAAGCCTCCGATGATGGCACTCCCCGTCCCGCCGCATCCGACGACCAACACCCTGACCTCGCGATCTAACAATTCTGCGTGCAGTCTATGGATCTCCATGCTTCTACCGTTCCAGAACGAATGCCCGATTCGCTCGTCCCCGAATTAGCGGGGAGTTGCCTATCTTTAAGCCGTAGATTTTCCTTGACCTCGAATTCCACATAATGATGCAAGTACGGCAGGCCTGCCACAACCGCGCTGCCTGTTCCTCCACAACCCACTACCAGCACGCGCACTTGCCGTTCGAGCAATTCCGGGTGGATGCGGTGAGTCTCCATGGCCAACTCCTCAACGCTCGCTTCCGAGCGCGATGAATTCTTGAAGTGTCTCGCCGGCATCGGTCAGGTACTGAACGGGAAACCTCTTCCTGCCGACAAGACTTCTCCACAGCCCGATGAAACCTCCGGGGTGGCTGGTGAGCCGCACTGCTCCGGCTGCATGCGTGAATTCGGATTGGAAATATGCGCCTTCCCAACCAGGTATCGAAGCGATGTCGGAAGACTCGGGTACGCGCATGCTGCCGGCACAGACCAAGCCCCGAGCATCCGTGTTCCAGTACGGAGCGGTCTTCAGAGGCGTTTCTGGTCCCGGTCGTGAGGTCGTTGCGATCGCCCGCACGGAGAGCTCCTTGCCCATGATTCTGAAAATCAGCGCCGGATGCGGGAAAACGAGACCATTGAGTTTCCGTGCTTCCTCGTCAGTTCCGCCGAAGAACATCACCCTTTGTTGGGGCCGTGACCACCACACCAGCAGGTCGGGAGTGCGTGCCAAAATGTTTTCAGGAAAGATTTCAGGTTTGACCTGCACTCCAAGCCCTTGAGCAAGAGTGCATACGAAGGCTGTGGTCAGGGGTTCGCCAGGGGTGAGATAAGGAACTCCATCGTCAGCCTGCTTAACCCGGTGGAGGCTGGCAAAGGCCCCCACACCTCCGACCCGATAGATAAGCACGGCTTCGCTCAGTTTGAATTCGGAATTGGCCCCGATGGCAATATAGGCTTGCATGGCTATTTCCTTCAAGTGACCCATTTATCGTTACCTGGCATGAGGTCAATCAGGCGGCTCGCCGCCGCGATGCTCACGCAGGCCACTCCGAACACCTGGAAGGCGTTACGAACGCTCTCTGTGTCGGCGGGATCGAATGGAATAATGAGATTGGGTTCAGGAGTCACTTCCAACATTCCTTGCGCCTCGTCATCAAATGCCGCGCTTACTGAGTCGGCCTTAGCAAAGATGGCGAGGAGACAGGGTAGGGGTGGATTGCAGTCCGAGAGCTGTTGGCCGATGTCGTCGCCAAGCTCGGGTCGCTTCGCTTGGGCGGACAGGCGCTCAAGACTAAGGGCAGCCTTCAATAGTCTGGTCGCGGGTGGGTCACTGATGCTGTCTTCGAGGTGAGCAAGCTCAGCTTCATCCAGTGCTGTCTGCCGCATGCACGCTGGAATAGACCCCTGCACGTCTGGGATCTCATACTGATCCGCGTCTGCCTCCTGCGCGGCCCATTCCCGCAGCATCTCGGCTCGTTCCTCGGCATCGCGATGGTCGTACACTCTGATCCAGCAATTGAGCGCTCCGACAAAGAGGTTGAAGAAGGTCGCCGGTAATTGTGGATGAACCTTCTCCAGCAGCTCAAGCGTGGGGGAAAAGGTCACACAACCGCAGCTTGCCTCGGAGGGCTCGACAATGAGGAACAACTGGTTTGGATTTGCGTCATCACGCTCCGCCCATTCGCAGGGAGTGTCGCTGATGGTCGCAACCAGCAGGAAGCGACGGCGGATAGCCGGTCCCCCATGCCCCTTGATCCAGCGCTCCAGCGTAAGCCTGGTGAAGGATGTTGGGTCGTATTCCGCAGTTTTCCAGTCTCCAGGCGCCGCAATGTCTAGCTCGACGAGTGATTTGGCAAGCATCACCGCCAAGCGGTCATCAGCAACCACCCGATGGATTAGCGGGACGCTAGTCAGCCGTGGTAGCAGCAGGCCGGCACCTTTTGCCATCAACTGACCGGAGGAAGCCAGCCGGGCGGGGCAGCGAGTGGCGTGCGATTGTAAGTGCGAGAGCTCGCGTCGACTGCGGCGGCGAATAACGCGGCCGTGGTTTGCAGTTTTCGGCATCTGGCAAACCTCCCGAGAAGTGTCTGGTAACGGGAGTGGCGGCCCTGGCGAAGGCTTTCAAGTTCCGCCAGGACCGCCTGCTTCGTTACCTCCTTTCTACGAGTGTTTCGGCTCATTGGTTATCCCTTTGTGCCGATGGCTCGCGTGAAGCGATAGACCAGCTTGTCTCCGACTGCTTCCGGCCCGGTGATTGACGCCGTAGCGATATCAGGAAACTCATGTGAGTACAGGGTGCGAATTTCCTCTGGAGAAAGCTTGGGATCAACGTCTGGAAGTCGAACCCCATTAAACTCGAAGTGGCGGGACAGTGGGCGGCCTTCCATCAGAGTGCCAAACCTCCTTTCGATTGAGTTGTTGTGGGCTCGGGCACGGTAGCAGGGAAAAGCCCGAGCGTGCCCACCGATGGTGAAAGGGGCAAAGGCTCGGGAGTTGAAGGCGGGGCCGCAGTGGGCTCGGCGGTCGGAGTTGCAGGCGGCTTCTGAGTGGCCTTCTTGCGCTCCTCGGCTTTCCGTTTTGCTTCCTCCTGAGCTGCTTTGGCAGCAGCCTCCATGGTTGCCTTGGCCTGGGCCAGCGTGCTGCCGGTTTGCTGGTGGACCTGGGCATAGTCGGCTAGATGCTTGCCCAGTTCGGCTTCGAGTTCCTCGGGCGAGCCGGTATAGGTGAGTGGGGTGCTTAGAGCCGGGTTCTCGTCAGCCTTTGCGCGGGGAATGACGTTGACGCGAAGCGTCTTGTCATCCACCTTGGCCACCGTGATGAGCACAGTGCGGCCGGCAAGAAGCGGCATGAGTTCAACGAACACAGAACCTCCTTGGTGGCAGAGGTGCTTGTTTTCACAAGCGCCTCTGCCTTTTGAATTGAAACATCAGATAAGAACGGACCGCGGCAGGTTGTTTCCGAGTACCCGAAACCGAAGGTCAAAGGGTGATGTTCGACACTACGGCGTCCATCGCGGGCAATGGTGGTCGAAAGACCACATTGGGCCGAGCGAGCCGACAACTTCCGGATAGCTCGTCATCCGACCATAGCAACACGGTTAGTGGTCACAAGCCGACTTAGAGGACCGGATCGAGGACGGTGGCCAGGCACATACTATTTTCTCGCCAAAGGTAGGCTTACAAGCGAAAATGAGATGATGCAACCTAGTTCCAGCCGCATTACCAGCAGGGATGGCGTGAACACGGCGCGGCTGTTGTTCGAGCACCATGCTTGCAGGTTTCAGGAGATCGACCAGCAACAGGATGTCGGCAAGGACGTGTACGTTGACCTCGCGGACAAGGTCGGGATCACGCCGCTGTGCGTTGCGCTCCAGATCAAGTCCGGCGTCTCGTACCGCACGGCCCAGGGAGATTACCTGGTTCCCGTGGACCACCATGCGGACCTGTGGCGACGGTCGACGGTTCCCGTCTTCGGCATCGTGCATGACCCTAATGATGGAAAGCTTCGGTGGGTGGATCTGACTGGCTACCTTCGGGCACATCCTGAGCAGGAGGGCGGGAGCATTCCGGTTGTCGGACGCCAGACGCTCGACGAGCTGACGCTGCGCGGGGCGTTCACGAATGCCGTGCGGGCGTACGGTGCTCGCGGTACGACCGACCTCGTGCTGAATCTCCTGTCACCTGATCCCTTTCAGACGGGCGCGATGTACGATGCGTGGGCACTCAGCCGCTCGGACCCCAAGTACCTGTTGCTTCTGCGACGGTTTCTTTTGGACCTGCAGCCTGAGGCGACGCGGCGATCCATCTGGCTCTTGTCGCACGTCGGCTCGCACCCCAACATCTTCTTCACCAAGGACACCTGGATCAATCCGGAAGCCGAAACGCTCCTCCTGCCTTCATTCCGCTGGTCGCCGGAAGAGCTCGCGCACATGCTTCGGGCAGTCGATCATAGCGATTACGGATACGGCACACTCGGCGAATGCCTCAACGTCTTGCTCTACGAAGACTCGAATATCGTCAGGAAACTCCATCTCGCGATAACCCTGCTCCTCAAAGACCCGGACCCCACGCAAGCCGTCAGGGCAGCAACGCTCGCGCTCACCCACTCGAAGGATCAAAAGAAAGAACTCGCGCTCCTGATCGCCGACTTCCCGGCGCTGCTCGAACACGAATGGTTCCAAGAAATCGCGGCAGTCCTCGACGAATCCACGGAACGCTTCGCTCTCTATTGAGCGGTCAGTCCGGTCGGCATTCTATGAATAGGATGCGAGCTTGAAGTCTTTGCGCGCTGCCTCATCGACGGCTTCGATAGCCTTCGCAAGGTACTCGAATCGTTCCAGGAACTCATCGAGCGTCATTTGGTATTCGTCGTTGACCTTGGCGGCAGGGAACGATTTCCGGAAGATTTCGTCGATGATCCCGTTCTGATGCGTGTAGAGGTGTCGGATCTGCAGGATCTTCTCGATCTCGGTTTGCCGCGTCGCATCGAACACGTTGAGTGACTTTATCGCTTTGTTGTCCGCTATGAAGCCTTTGACGCTGCCGCGTTGCAGCTTCTTGAGCTTGTCCTTGGCGTATCGGCTGATGAACTCTTGCATGTCGGAACAGTCCAGGACTTCCTTGACGGTCACTGGCGCTTCCGACTTGAGTGTCTGGGGCTTCGCGAGGTAGATCTCGTACAGGAGATCCGACATGAACGTCTCAAACGTGTCGGCGCAGGAAGAAAAAAGGATGCGCATGAGCATCTTGCCTTCAGCATTGTCGGTCGGGACGTTGGACGCTTTCGGATACAGGAGTTTACCGAGGTCGTCGAGGATTCGGAGCACGCTTTCGTAGTGGTCCAACAGCTTCGCTCTAGCGGCGGTGCAGGATTTGCGATCCTCCTTCAGGGCCTTCGACAGGCGGTCGATGCCGGCGTTGCGGATGGCTTTGTCGGGACCTGTCTGCTTGAGCGTCGTACGATCGCCCGTCCGGAGATACACCTTGCCACCAAGCGAGACTTCCGCGTCCGACTTCTGCACGTCGATGACGAAGAGACGCTTGCCCTGATGGAAGACGTAATCATACGTCACCGGGGGCGGCGGCGAGAGCAGATCGATTGCCTTGCGCGTGATTTGTACCGCCCGGAATTCGTCGCTGAGGCCATTGACGAGGATGTCCTTGCCATCTTCGACGACGCCGAGGACGATGGCTCCTCCCTTGGCATTGGCGAATGAGCCGATCAGTTGGGCTACGGTCGCGGCGGGTGGCAGCACCGCTTTGTATTCCAGCTGTTCGGATTCGGGCTGACCGATACGTTCCAGGATGTCTTGAGCGATGTCCATTGCGTTATATCGGGAACCGTCGAATGTCGGATTTCTTCAGTATGTGGCCGAAGGTGATCCGCCGGACATCCTTACCGGCGTCTACCCAGAGTTCGTGGTCTTCGTAGTCCAGGACGTCTCTTTCCGATTGGTAGTAGATGATCACCGTGCCATCGTAGGCGGGTCTGACGACGATGGTCAGGCAGCTACTCATCATCGCGCTGCTCCGTCGCGTCGGAGCCGCTATTGGGTGGCGACTGCGTCGGAGCCGAATCGCCCTCAGCTTCGTACAGGGCCCCTCTTGCTGTACGCACGCTACATATTTGATCCATCTTCGTCCAGAGGTTTGATCGTAGCTCCGAGCTGGCGGGTTCAGAAATGAGCGTTAGGTAATCATTCAGACTGCCTTGTAGCCCCGCGTGAAACCGTTCCACATCAATGATATATCCTTCGCCATCCGCAACCTTTTGTAGCAACGCCACCTGCTTTCGCCGGATTAACCACATCCTCTTTGCCTCGGCTTGGTGAAGGAGGCCACATCGGATATCCCCGTAGAAGGCTTCACGGGCCTTAGCATCGAAGTCCGGCTGAAATCGTGTTCCCTCAAGGAACCGCGTCACCATCTGCTTGGATCGCCCATGGCCGTCCGTGACCCCGTCTACAAATTGTTGGATAGTTTCGGCTAAGAGGCTATCGATTGCCAGAACGACGAATCCTGAATACTTGTCAATCAGGCAGTTGCTCGCAAAGCGGAGGAACCGCCCGTTCAGTCTGTCTCTGACTACGTCCGCCGCCTTCGGCCAATCCTTCGGGTCCTTCGCATTCAAGGCTTGCCAATCGAGGGACGTGTATTGGGGAGAAATCCGTAAAGCGTCCATACAGCCATCGATCTTTGTTTTTGACCTTTTCGTACTTATCATCTCGGTGTCCTGTCCGGATCATAACACGCGTTTGATTTCACAGTGCACCGATAGTGCTGTAAAACCACAGGCTGGCGATGCAGGATAAACGCCGTTTCGCCTATCAATCATCGTCCAGTGGGCGTATGGTCGGAAATAACCGGCCAATCTTTTTAATCACACCTTTAAGTGCCGTTGCTGAGAAGCGTTATTCTTCTCCAGTTGGGATTTTTCTCTTCAGGAGGAGGGGCCCGCTTCCGGCTGAGATCTTGGCGGGTCAACGCCGGGAGTGAGCCCCCATGAACTACGATTCTCTTTATCCCACTTTCTGCGCCGCCACACAAGCTCGAATCCGATTGGGCTCGCGACACCGAGGACGTCATGTTGCGGCGATGCCCGGTTTGTGAACGCGATTCGATCATTGGCCACGGTCGCCGGCGCAAGCAGGCGCACGATGAACATCACGACTGGATTGGGATTCGGCGCGGCCTTTGCCCTGGGTGCGGAAAGACCTTCACCCTCCTTCCCGTGTTCTCTCTTCCCTACACCCACTACAGCTTGCTGGCTCGCGCTCAAGCGCTCCGCCGACACTTCCTGGAGCACTGTTCGTGGGAAGAGGCGACGCCCACGTTGAAGGACCCTGATCGGGTGCCCGATCCCTCCACAGTCCGTCGTTGGTCGAGTGGTCTGGACCGCTCGCAACCGGCGGCTTCCTTTCAGCGCCGGACGTTCTCCCGTCTGGCTCATTGGTTGGGGTGCCGCGCTCCAGCCGATCCCCAGCCTGAGCCCTTATCGGGGATGGCTCCCTTTCTGCCGGTGCTCTGGCCTTTGCGTCTCTGAAAAATTCTTTGCTCCCCCACCATCCTTGCCTGGGAACGCTGCCCCCTTTCTCTTAGGCTCGTCTGCAGAGGCGAAAACAGTGCCATGGGCGAGGATCTCGAACAACTCAAACACCGACTCCCGCTGCTCGATTACTTGCGACAGCAGAATTGGATCGGCCGGCCCGCGGGTCAGGGCCCCGAATTCGTGGGGCTTTGTCCCTTGCACCCCGAGACTCGGCCTTCCTTCTATGTCAATGCCCGCAAGGACCTCTTCTACTGCCATGGCTGCGGCCAGGGCGGCGATCTGATTCGCTTTGTGGAGTTATCTCAACACCTGTCCTTCCGCCAAAGCCTCACCTACCTCGAACAGCAAAGCGCTCTGGCGGACCCCGCCACCGTGTTGCGTCAGGCTTCCGCTTTCTATCAACAGCAACTCGATCGCTACCCGGAGGCACGCCAGTATCTGGAACAACGCGGAGTGCGCGATCCCGCCCTGATCCAGGAACTGCAGATCGGTTATGCCCCCGGTGGGAACTTGCGGCGTCACCTCCTCGCCCAAGACTATTCCCTCGATCTGCTGCGGCACACCGGCCTCGTCAACCCTCAGGGCCACGACACTTTCTACCAACGCGTCGTCTTCCCCTGCTACCAGCACAGCCGCATCGTCAATCTGTACGGCCGCAGCCTCGGCGCCGCCTTCGCCCATCGCTTCCTCCCTGGCTCCAAGGGCGACTTGGTCGCCTGGGAATCGGTTCGCCAGTTCCCCAGCGTGATTCTCGTCGAAGGGATGCTCGATCTGGCGGTGTTGTGGCAGGCAGGTTTCCGCTACACCACCTGTTCGTTGGGAACGCATCTCACCTCGGACCAGTTTCAACGACTGTGCGACCGCCCGCGCACGGTTTATCTCGCCTTCGATAGCGACGCCAACGGCAGCGGCCAACAGGCTGCGCAGATCTTAGCCCATCGTCTGCACGCGCAAGGCATCACCCCTCGCCGCGTCTTCCTGCCGTCGGGTCACGATCCCAACTCCTTCTTCGTGCAGGGCGGTGACGCGCGCCAGTTCCAATCTCTCTTGGAGGAAGCCCTAGCATGAGGTTCCATGTCATCCACGCACCGACCCCTAACCCCGCCCAAAGTCCCGTTCGCATGGTCGAGCATGAAACCGGCCGGGAGGTCGGCTGGGTCAATCGTTACCTCGACCGTGAGCGGGTCCGCCGTGTGGCGGATACCACGCTGCGCAGTTGGGCTTTTGCTCTGCTGCACTTTGTGCGCTGGTGGGAGAGTCTTCATCATACCGGGGACGTGCGCGAAGCCGACCTGACCAAGTCGACGCTCCTGGATTATCTGAAGTTCCAATGCAGCCATCAACCTCCCTTTTCCGGTTCCACCATCAATGACCGTGTCGCCGTCGCCGATCGCGCCCTGCGCAATGAGTTCCCCGAGGCCCCCGAACCGACGGCTCAGGGCTTTCAGCAAGCTTATCTGCGTCGTGGACCGCTGGGCGTGGGCCGGTCGCGGGTAGCCATGAGCCGCTTGCGCGTGAGAGTGCCCAAACGCCAACTCGTTCCACTTTCGGTAGACGAGGTGGCACGTTTTTGGTCCAGCTTCCGCACGGCGCGGGACTTGGCCATCGTGGGCTTGATGCTCCTCGAAGGACTACGCTCGGCTGAAGTGTTGAGCTTAAATGAGGATGACGTGTTGCTTTCGGAGGCGCAGCTGCGCGTGTGCGGCAAAGGCAACAAACTGCGTTTCCTGCCGCTGGCGCCGGAAACCGTCCAACTCCTCGATCACTATCGCCGGCTGGAACGGCCCCCAGTGGGCACCGCCGCACTCTTCGTTTCGCTCAAAGGACCGGCGCGCGGAACCCGCATGACCCTGGCCGGTTTACGATCCTTGTTTCGCTACCATCGCCAGCGCACCGGCATCCAGCTCGCGAACCCGCATCGCTTTCGGCACACCTTTGCCTCCGACCTGATCCGCGGCGGCATCAGCCTGCCGGCGCTGATGCAGTTGATGGGGCACGCCGACATCCAGACTACGCTGCGCTACGTGCAGATCACCCCGCAAGACGTCTACCAGCAGTATACGCGCGCTGTGGCGCAGCAAGTTCGGCCGCTGCCGAGGCTCTCCTCATGAATCGCGCCCGGCACCCCCCGCTCCTGCATCCGCTGGCCTCCGTCTTCGACCGCGCCGTCGATTCTCTCGGCGCAGGGCTGGGCCCCGAAAGCCGTCGTCACTACCGTGGGGTCGTTCGTAACTTCCTCCGCTATCTCGGCTCCGCCCATCCCGGGGTGAACACTCTCGAGCAATTGCGCCGCGAGCCCCACCTGCTCGGCTGGATGTCCCATCTGCGCTCGCAGGTGCCGCCGCTCGCCACCTCCTCCTATATCCTGCGGCTCATCGCTCTGCGCCCGCTGCTCACCGAACTGGCTTGGACCGAACAGCTTCCCCAACTTGCTCGCCTCATCCGTCGCGAAGACATCCCGCACCGTCCGCAAAGACTGGCACGCCCGCTCACCGCCCAGCAGGATCAACTTCTGCAGCAGGAGTTCGTCCGCCGTAATGATCGGGAGAGTAACGCCTTTCTGCTGATCCGCCATACGGGCATGCGCATCGGCGAGTGCGCCGATCTATCCTTCGATTGCCTGCGCTCGACCGGCCCCGATCAGTGGGCCGTTCACGTGCCGCTCGGCAAACTCAAAACCGAACGGATGGTCCCGGTGGATGCGGTGGTGGTGACGCTCATTCAACGCTTGCGCTTCTTTCGCTTCCGCGATCCGCGGCCTCCCGATGGCTGGCTCTTGGCCCGGCACACCAGGAACGCCCTCATTCGTCGACTCCGCAGATATCTGCACCAGGTCTGTCACTCTCTGGGCCTCTCCACCCGCATTGTCCCGCACCAATTGAGGCACACCTATGCCACGGAGATGCTGCGCGCCGGGGTCAGTTTCCCCGCGCTGATGAAGTTACTCGGCCACACTTCTCCGGACATGACGATGCTCTATGTGGAGGTGGTGCTGACTGATCTCCAGAGGGAGTTCCAACAGGCTCGTTCCAAACCTCGGCACCTGGTTCCTCAGCCGAAAACATCTTTCGCCCTCACTCGAACCGGCCTCGACGGAGTCATCGATTCCTTGCAGGCCGCTCAACATGCACTGGAGATGTTCCGGCGGGGGTTGCCGACCGGTGCTGCCCGTAGTTGCCTCGACCGGCTCTCCAACCGCCTCACCAAAATCACCACCGAAGCCCACAAACTTGTCACACCCTGAGAATGGGCAGAGATTGGCCGGTTATGTCGGCAACTCGGACGTTGGCCCTTTGGAGAAAATCCGTCTAAAACGGAACATCGAGATTGGCGGTTTCGCTGCCCGCCTCGTTGAAGGGGTTATCGGCCTCATCGGCCGGCGCGGCAGCGTTCGAGGACTCAGCTGTCCTCGCACCGTTCCCGTTCTTGGCCGAACCGAGGAAACGTAGCGTGGTGACAACTACTTCCGTTACGTTGCGCTTCTGACCTTCGCGATCCTCGTAAACGCGCAACTGGAGCCTTCCCTCAACATAGAGAAACTTGCCTTTGCTCACATGCTCGCCAACGATCTCGGCCCAGCGCCGCCAGGCGACACAGTGAATCCAGAGTGTGTTGGTCTTCTTCTCTCCGTCGCCGTTCTTGTAAACCTCTTTCACCGCCAGAGAGAAGTTCGCGACCGGTATGCCGGCAGCGGTGAACTTCATCTCGCTGTCAGCTCCAACGTATCCAATCAGCATCACTTTATTCAACATAGGTGTTGTAACTGGGAGCATAAAATGGCCACTTCGGCCACTTTGTGGTTCCATTTTCTCCTTTGTTTGGGATTTTCTGCGGGTCCTTGCAGGTTGAAGTCCGGGGACAACGGCCATCCATGCCCTTATCGCTGGGGCGTGAAAGACGTTGACTCGTGCTTGCGTCCTGCACTCACGGCCAAGTTATGCTTCCAATTTGTACTCCCGGCCACATTATGGTTCCACCTGCCCGAAGGCCTGAAGTCAGCCGCATTGAAAACAAAGCCCTTCTATCGTCCTCCGGCCAATTTATGCTTCCAACTGCGGCCAAGTTATGGGTAAAGTCACAGGTGTTGTGACCGGAACCATAAAAAGGCCACTTAAGGGCCTTTTTACTGTTCCGCTATCTCCTTTCGCGTTGGGTAAGTAGAAGTTGCGCTCGTCGTACTTAGTTCCAGGACCCGAATCTAGGGGTCATTTGACGGAAACGAACCAACTGGCTATTCTGCACTCGGTATGGAAGCGTCCATTCAATCCTCAAGTGAGAGCGCCAAGTGATCCTCAGTCGCGTAGTCTCGGAGGCCAAGCGGGAACGCGAAAAGACGGTCTGCCACTTTAATGATGGTGCCACTATCTTCCTCTCCAACTTCCTGGGTGCCCATATTCGGCCCCGGCGACGAAATCAACTTCCCTCTGCCTGCTGAGTCCGCCGAAGCAGGAACTGAAATCTACGTCCGCAAGCCCTCGTCCGGCGGGCGGGGTCGTGATCTCTACCAGGCTCCCATCAGTTATGCCGCGCAGCCCAAAGCCGATAAGCGAGAGCGACTTTACGTGCGGGCAGAGGTTCCAACGGGCCGGCTGGGCATTTCCTCCATCCATCTGCCTTGCGAGGTGGTTCGCGATTACTTCTACGTCGCCACACGGCGACAGCCCTGGGAACGCCAGACGAGTCTGTATGACGTTCTGCGGATCACTCCCACCGCCTCGCTCGCTGAACTGCGAGTAGCCTTCAGCCTCAGACAATTGGAGTTCCGCGCTGCTGGCGCTTCCAACCGCGACAGCGCTACGTTGGAGCGCGCCTTCAACATCCTGGCGCAACCTGAACTAAGGGCTTGTTACGACTCGCTGCTGAAGGATTCCACGGCGCCGGCACTCTTTCCGTATGGGGGCTTCGGTTCGATTCTGGTCGCGGGAGACCGCTCGCGCGATGGTCAGACGTTCTTCGCGACCCAAATCCTGTCTTTCCAGCCCGAGCACTGGGAGCGCCGGTTCC
Organism: uncultured Acidobacteriota bacterium; assembly: GCA_963831905.1. Lineage (GTDB taxonomy): Bacteria > Acidobacteriota > Terriglobia > UBA7540 > UBA7540 > CAVROP01. The sequence continues at coordinate 27,870 of CAWHRX010000009.1, forward strand.
ACGCACCGTTGCGGAATTTTGACTTTTACGATGATCATGCCATCTACCGCGATGTCCGGCGGAAACTCGAAGTCACACTCGACCAGTCAGCGATGCCGATCAGCTTGGGACGCCACCTGGAACCGGTGGAGACACCTGTTGGGGGCCAAGGTCGAGTTGCAGGGAACGTTCGTCCAGACGGGCAAGTACCGTCGCCGGAATGGTCAGTGGAACCTGGTCAAGTGGGAGACCGCTTTGCCAAGCCGCATCCGCGTGAAGATTCCGCCCAACATCACCGACCAAATTGAAACAGCTCGCAGGAGCTACCATCGGTTTGGCAAGTTTTCGGACGCCTTGGGCCAAATCCGTGCCCGCATCGAGTGTGAGCCGATGGAAAGGGAACAACTGCGCCGCCTTTGTTGGGACCTCGGTATCCCCGGCGACTTCGATATCGCTCAGATCAACTGGAGACCCGACTTCGATCCGTTCTTTTACCAGCAGCTTTCTCGGCGAGCGCGGCAGCTTTATCTGTTTCGCGGCGAGTATATTTTCGACCTTCCGGGAGGGATTGCAGTCGAGACGCCGCAACTTGGTCACGCGACGTACCTGTTTTCCAAGTCCTCGAGCATGGAAGCCTTCCTTGCCGTTTACATCAAAAGCTCCAAGGAGGACATCCGAAGGAACCGGGGCAACATTGCCGAGAAGCTCGGCTTCCTAGGTCGCACTATCCACGATTCCAATCCCTGCTCGTGGTTGAAGAATCTGGAATTGTTACTCCCCGAGTAGGCTAAGCCCTAATGCGGGATTTGACTGTGGGGCACGCGCGTGCCAACCAGTATGGAGCATTTGTCCGGACCTTTGTTTTCAGCGCTGGAAGCCCTGGCGGGTGTTGTCTTCGAAACGGAACCGAAAGAAGGAGGATTAGGAGCCTTGAGCTGGTATGGCATGAGAGAAGTCTCGTCCGAACTGGCCCGCTCACAAACATTTAAAAAGGTGAGCGACGATATAGGCTGCGCTTCCTAAAGCAGCCGCCAGTAGCAAGAAGCCGACGGCCAGCCAAAGGAAGCCTCGAATACCTTTGAATTGGTTTGGAGTTTCAAAAATGCGGAGAATCTCCAGTTCTGCCCAAGCGTACGAGTGACTTCAGGCGAATTTGTCATCGTCCGTGGCGCCCAACGACAGTAAGTATCCCCCGGCGAAGTTGGGGGCTTTTGATTGTGAGCCGCTCAAAGCGGCTGCGGGGTCGCTAACGCGGCCCGCAGCCTAATCTGGTCCTGTTGGAAGAGGTACTGGAAAAGACGGGTGGAAAAAACGGGTTGACAGCCGTTCGCAATAATGCGAACATGCACTGGAGGCAACATGCCGGCAGTTGAGGTTATCCTCTACCAGGACGCCCAAGGCAAAACGCCGCTTCTGATCGAATGGCTAGATGTCCTTTCGGAAAAGGCCCGCCTAAAGTGCCTTGTGCGGCTCAAACGGCTGGAGGACTTGGGGCACGAACTTCGGCGTCCGGAGGCGGATTTCCTCCGAGATGGAATCTACGAGTTGCGGGCGAGCTACCAGGGAGTTCACTACCGGATGCTGTACTTCTTCCACGGAAGGAAGGCCGTGGTTGTAACGCACGGTGTGGGGAAAGAACGTGAGTTGCCCGCGCGGGAGATCGAAAAGGCAATCCGAGCTAAATCGGCCTTTGAACTGAACCCGGCTGCTCACACATTTAAGCCAGGGGGTAGCATATGAACAACAAGCGGCGATTCAATTCGAAAGGTTTGCAGTACGCGTATGACCGCTATGTCGGCGCGGATCGAGAGTTGGCTGCTGCTTTCGAGGAGGATCTGTCCGCGGCTGATGTCGCAAGCCAGATCTACAAGCTCCGAAGCCGGTCTGGTCTCAGCCAGCGCCAACTCGCAGCCAAGGTGGGAACGACCGCTTCCGTCATTTGCCGCCTTGAGGATGCCGATTATGAGGGGCACTCACTTTCGATGCTTCGGCGGGTCGCCACAGCCTTAGACAGAGAGGTCAAGATTGTCTTCGTTCCGACCGGACGCCGCCGAGCGGCCGCCTGAAGGAAGGCACTCCTTGCCCGCTATTCTCCCGCCCATGCGAGTGCCTTATTCAGGAGCGAGGAGTCCCCGCTCTTCGGAGGCTCTTCAACCGGTGCAGCCCGAAAAGTGAGAGCCGGTGGTCGTTGACAATAATGTTCAGCAAGCAGAGTTGGTGGTTCGGTCGGAGCTTCCTTCGCCCGCGAGCCTGAAGGTCGCGGCGGATGGGACAGATTCGACCGGAGGCATAAACTCGTGTCAATTAAGACCCAAGAAACTTGTAAACCCGTCCCGCCCCGGTGGACTACTGCCAAAATCCAGGCCGAAAAACGTGTGTGTGTTTTGTGTGTGAACCCTGCCATTTGTGCGGTTTGTGCGGTACTAGCGGTACGCAGTTTCAATAACTTACGTTGGCATAACCGGGGGCGTGGGTTCGAATCCCACCCTCTCCGCCATCGCAAACTCTCATCCCCTGTCAAGCCGTTAAAGAACATAACTTTTGTACTGTGTACAACAGCCCTCAAGTCTACTAGAATGCCGCCGATGAACTACTCGGTGCATCAGGCCGGTTCCGAAGGATAAGGCTGGAGGTGCAGGATGAAACGCATCACGCGCACGGTCACTCCGTCTTCATGCAGCAGGGTCTACTTGAAGGAATGCACGGCATTGCACGTCCGGCGCAGATCATCGCAACGACTTAAGGAAATGTCAGGTGGGAAGCAATTCGCAGTTGTGCTTTTCGTGATTCTCTGGGCGGCGGGAATCGCCGCTGCGCAGGTCACGTCCCCGACGCAAGACGTGCTCGGAGCGCACAACGTGTATGGCCGCGGATGCGTGGCGTGCCACACGCCCCACAACGGCGTACCTGGAAACCTGGCCAAGCCCTCCAGAAGCAGCGGCCGTTTTGCACTCTGGGGTCAGGATCTATCTCCCCAGTATGGGATATCGCTGGCGTCTGCAAGCCATCCGCTGGGCGCATATACCGCAACGGTGCCGGACACCAGCCGCGGAGGATTTCCGTCCCTTTCTGGAAGCGGCTACTTAGACCTTGTTGCCTGCATTAGCTGCCACGACGGCAACCTGGCGACGAGCGACATGATGAAGGGCACGACCGTCGAGACCGTCAGCATCGCCGGCGTCACTTTCAATCCTCCCACACTGGTCGGAAACGATGAATCAACGGTCGGAAGTTATATAAACGGCCATCCGGTGGGACTGACCGCGACCATTTCCTGCGGCGGAAAACGGGAGTGGGACTGCGCCGTAAACGCGGACGGCTCCATCACCTTCGCGGGCCCTAAAGGGAGAGCCTTTGTCGCCGACTACTTTGATGTGACAGGCGGCGACGGTCCGTTGAATCACCTGGTTAAAGTGCCCGGGTCAACAGTCAACGGCACGACGGTGACCAGCAAATCGTGGATCACCTGTACCACCTGCCACGATCAACACGACATGCCCTATTTCAGCACTCCGAATGGGGCGGTGAAGCCGACGCGCTTCTTTGTGCGTGGCTGGTACAATCCCGGGAGTTCAGCGACCAGCAACAGCGCAGCACAGTTCTGCCGCTCCTGCCACGCTGACAAGTCCAACGAAGCAAAAGGCCGGATGGTGCCAACGACCTAGGGTCGTAGATTCCCGTTTACAACCTTTCACCTCGAACGTTAGAATAGCTCTCGTAAGTCCTGTGGTCGGGGGCGTCGTTTACCCAACAGTCTATGCCTGAAAATCTAGCGATTTATCCCGGTTCTTTCGATCCGATCACCAATGGTCATCTCGACCTCATCGAGCGAGCACGGCAGATTTTTGGAGAGTTGATTGTCGCGATTTTAACGAACCCGGACAAGACACCGCTCTTCACGGTCAGGGAACGCGTCGAGATGCTCCAGGAAGCCACGCGCGAAATGCCCAATGTCTCTGTGGAGACCTTCGGAGGTCTGCTCGTAGATTACGCCAAGCAGAAGAAGGCAGGGATAATACTGCGCGGCATTCGCGCCTTCACCGACTATGAGTACGAACTTCAGATGGCCATCATGAACCGCAAGCTTGAGCCAAGCCTCGAAACGGTTTTCCTGGTCCCCGCTGAGGCCTACAACTACGTCAGTTCCCGCCTGGTCAGAGAGATTTTCCAGAATGGGGGGTCGGTGAGAGACTTGGTTCCCCCGTTGGTCGAGGATCGGCTTCATCAGAAGGTTTTTCAAGGCAAAATCTAAGGGAGGTTGAAGTGCGGCTTTCCGAGCGCATTTCCCGGATTTCGGTTTCGACTATCGCTACCGTTCTGCAAAAGGCGGAAAAGCTGAAAGTCAAGGATGCTGGGTTGGCTGACTTCGGCGCCGGTGAGCCGGATTTCCCCACGCCGGACCACATCAAGAAAGCTGCCATCAGCGCCATTAATGATGATTTCACCAAGTACACCGCGACAGGAGGAATTCGCGAACTAAGGCGTGCGTTGGTGGAGAAGCACGCGAAGGACTACGGGTCGAACTACACGGTTGAGGAGTGCCTAGTGACCGTGGGAGGAAAGCAGGCGATCTTTGAAGCGATGTCCGCGGTGCTCAACGAAGGCGATGAGGTCATCCTACCGGTACCACACTGGGTAACCTTCCTTGAAATTATCAAGTACGAGGGCGCCAAGCCCGTTCTGCTGGAAACCAGCGAGAGCGAGAACTTCGCCGTGCACGCCAAAGCCATCGAAAACCTGATCACCCCCAAGACCCGGCTTATCATCGTGAACTCGCCGCACAACCCCACCGGCGCCGTGGTTCCGCCCGGGGAGATGGAGAAGATCCTGGCGTTGGCCATCCGCCATAACCTGCTTCTGATTTCAGACGAATGCTATTGCCATTTCGTCTACGACGGGCGCAAGCCGTTTTCGCTCGGGTCCTCGAGAGAACGTGAACACCTGCTGATTGTCGATTCTTTTTCCAAAACGTATGCGATGACGGGGTGGCGAGTCGGATTTGCGTTAGGTCCGGCCCGGCTGCTGGCCAACATGCTGAAACTCCAGAGCCACTCGACCTCGAACCCCAACTCCATTGCGCAGAAGGCCGCGCTGGCGGCCGTCGAGGGGCCGCAGGAACCGGTACACGCGATGCTGGCGGAGTATCGTCGACGACGGGATCGTCTCATGGAGGGGTTGAAATCCATACCGGGCCTCCGCTGTGTTCCTCCGCACGGCGCCTTTTACGCCTACCCGAATGTCGGGTATTATCTTAAGAGGGACGGTTTGGGCGATACATCCGTATTGGCGGAACGCCTGCTCGAGGAAGCACACGTTGCTGTTGTTCCGGGAACCGCCTTTGGAACGCACGAGCACATCCGTATCTCCTACGCAACCTCACTTGAACACATCAACGAGGGGTTGCGACGTATGGCTGCGTTCTTCTCCAAGTTGTGAGTGAACCATGTCCACGCTGAACACACCTCTTCAGCTTTCCACAGTTTTTAAACCGAAGATTTGGGGCCGGGAGGATCTCGCGCCCATATACCCGGCGCAGGAAGAAACTGACCTTCCGGCCTCTCGAAAAACGGAGATCTCGAGGGGCGCGAGTAAGCCCGGGGAGTTGATCGGTGAAGTCTGGTCCAACGACGACACTTCACGTTTCCTGAATGGCCCCGTTGCAGGCCTTACGCTGGCGAAAGTCTCCGAAAAGTACGGACCGGCGCTCCATGGGCGGGCTTGGGAGGGGCCGCGTTTCCCCTTGCTCGCCAAATACATCTTCACAAGCGACTGGCTATCGGTGCAGGTTCATCCCGATGACGACTACGCGCGCCTCCACGACCCGGGGAATGTCGGCAAGTGTGAGATGTGGTATATCCTCCAAGCCGATCCGAAAGCGGAAATCCTCGTGGCAGTTAAGCCGGGAGTCACTCGGGAAGCTCTGAAATCAGCTTTCGAAAAGGGAACGTCGAAGGACCTCCTCATTCGCCATCGCCCCAAGGCTGATGAGGCCATCTTCCTTCCGCCCGGAACCGTACATGCTCTTGGCCCCGGGCTGGTTCTATTCGAGGTCGAACAGAATTCAGATCTCACCTACCGCCTTGACGACTATGGCAGACTTGGGCTGGACGGGAAGCCTCGTCCTCTCCATTTGTCGAAGGGCATGGACGTTATAAAAGAGGACCTGCCTCCTCTGTGCCACCTGCCTCGGTGGGAGTTCCAGGAGCCCTTCGGAACTCGGCGGTACGTTGCGGCTTGCCGTTACTTCGCACTCGAGGAAATGTTCCTGCGCAAAAAAGCTACGTTCAAGAGTTCACCGCAACGCGTGGAGGTTTATTCCGTTCTGCGGGGCGAAGGACGCATCGAGAACGCCGCGGGCTGGCTGGGCTACCGGACTGGGGAAACATGGGTCATCCCTCCGGCAGCGGGAGCCTACAGGTTCGCCCCCCTCCAGACAACGCGCCTCCTGAAGTATTACGTTCCCAACCTCGTGCAGGACTTCAGGCGGCCGCTCGCGGCTCATAACATCCCCCCGGAAGACATCGCGAAGGTTGTCTTTGATGTGTGAATATGGCGATAGATTCAGTGTTTAAACATGCCTATGGCGTCGTCATGGCCGGGGGAAGCGGCACGCGTTTCTGGCCCCTAAGCCGCCGGCGGCACCCAAAACAACTGTTGACTTTGTTCGGTCGGTACTCGCTTCTCGAACAAACGGTAGCGCGCCTCCAGCCGTTCATCCCCTTGGACCGAATCTACATTTTCACTGGTGCGCCGATATTGCGAAATATCCGGCGGCTTTTGCGGCGTCTTCCTTCCAGTCAGATTATTGGCGAGCCGGCCTCCCGGAATACTGCTCCCACGCTGGCCGTCGCGGCGCAAGAGATCGCGCGGCGGGACCCGGAAGGTCTTATGGTGGTCTTGCCTTCCGATCAAATCATCAACAAACCGGCTCTTTTTCGCGGCCTGCTCGCTACGGCGTGTCACGTGGCGTCACAGCCCGACCGCTCGGTAGTCCTGGGCCTGAAACCGACGCGGCCCGAAACCGGCTACGGATACATTCGCCTGGGCCGGCGGGAAGGCCGAATGGCAGGGCACGATGTGTTCCGGGTTGATAATTTCACGGAGAAGCCGGCGCTCGCGGTAGCGAGGCGCTACGTCGCCTCCGGACGGTATCTTTGGAACGGCGGCATTTTCATTTGGAAGGCTGCGACCCTGCTCGAGAACTTCCAGCGCTTCCAACCTGAGATGACAGATCTGGTAAGGCAGATTGCCGACGGTGGAGGAATTCGGTCGCGCGCTTTCCTCCGGCTCTACCCCAAGTTCCAAAAAATCTCCATTGACTTTGCGCTGATGGAAAAGATCTCAGAGATCTACGCGGTGCCTGCGGATATCGGATGGAACGACGTGGGAAGCTGGGCAGTGGGGTACGAGCTAAGCCAACAGGACTCAGAAGGGAATGTCCGGTCCGGCGCCGGGCTCAGCCTCGATTCACAGCGTAACATGGTCGTTTCGCCCAAGAAATTTGTGGTTACGGTCGGGGTTCATGATCTGGTCGTCGTCGAGACCGATGATGCGCTGCTGGTATGTGCGCGCGAGCGATCGCAGGACGTTGGGAAGGCGGTTCAGGAACTGGAGCGCCTGGGCCGCGAGGATTTGCTGTAAGACCTCTGCGCGCGATGGGCCTGAAAGCCCCTGCAAGCTGTCATTCCGAGCGGGCATGGGCCTTCCGCCCACCCGAGTGCATGAAAATCCCCTCGTCATCCTTACGTAGGGGCACGCCATTGTGTGCCGCTACAATGGCGGGCAATGGTGACTTTCAGGGGAGCTACGCGAGGAATCTCGCGCGGAATGATGCAGTTGATTGAGAGGCCATGGTGGACAAGATCAAATTCGGAACCGACGGCTGGCGGGGTGTAATTGCTGAGGATTTCACGTTCGCGAACGTGCGCCGCGTCTGCGAAGCGATCGCCCAGTACGTCTGTGAAGAGAGCGACCCGGCCAAGGGCCTCGTGGTGGGCTACGACACTCGTTTTCTTTCCGCTGAGTTCGCCCGGCATGCGAGCGAAACTGTGGCGACTTGGGGTATCCCTGCGCTGTTGGCGGACCGCGCCACGCCCACGCCCGCGGTCAGTTATGCAGTGGTCGCACGGCAGACTGCCGGGGCCATCATGATGACGGCCAGTCACAATCCCTACCGCTGGAATGGACTGAAGTTCAAGGCGCCCTATGGCGGTTCCGCGCCTCCGTCGATCCTACACAGGATCGAACTCCACCTTCGCCGCCTTGACCGCTCGACTGCCCGGCGGCGGAAGCGTAAACCGGCCGCCATCCAAACCGCGGACCTGGTGGTTCCGTACCTGGAACGGCTCAAAGACCTGGTTCATCTCGAACGAATCCGATCCTCAGGCCGGCGGTTTGTCATCGATCCGATGTATGGCGCCGGGCGCGGATGCCTGGCCCACTTGTTTGAGGAGGCGGGGATTCCATACCGGGAAATCCACGGGGAGCTCAACCCGCTCTTCCCGGGAATGAATCCCGAGCCGATCGAGCCGCACGTCGCGGGGCTTCGCCAAGCTGTGGTGGAGGGCAACTACGATGCAGGTCTCGCCACCGATGGTGACGCCGATCGCGTCGGAGCGATGGACCGAACTGGAACTTTCATTGATTCTCATAAGATCTTCTCGATCCTTCTCAAACACCTGGCAGAAGACCTGGGGCTGCGCGGCGAGGTGGTGAAGTCGTTTTCCAGCACGGAAATGGTAACCAAGTTGGCCCGGAAATACGGCCTTCCTCTGCACGTCACACCCATCGGATTCAAGTACATCGGCGAGCTGATGCTCACCCGCGACGTGTTGATTGGCGGCGAAGAAAGCGGGGGAATCGGCATTCGAGGACATCTGCCGGAGCGCGATGGACTCTTGAACTCCCTGCTGCTGGCGGAGGTGATGGCGGATCGAGGACGAACGCTCGGGGAGTTAGTCCAGGAGCTGACTGACGAGTTCGGTCCTCACTTTTACGGGCGTGTGGACCTGGAAATCTCTAAGGACGTAGCCCAGCGCATTGTTCGCCTGGTGGGGCGACGGGAGATCAAGCGGATTGCCGGACTGAAGGCAACCTCCGTCGACGACCTGGACGGGGTCAAAATGCGATTCGGCAATTCAGGCTGGCTCCTTGTGCGCGCTTCAGGCACAGAGAACGTCCTGCGACTCTACGCCGAGGCTCCATCCCCTGAGCAAGTTAAAGCTTTGCTCACGGAGATAGAGGCATATTCACGCAGGCAGATGTAGCGCAGTTTTCATCGCATTCCTCCACTTGTGGCTGCTTCCCTTCAACGAGCACGACCGCGCCGCCCGTGGTAGCGCTGACCTTTAGGTCGGCAGCGTTGGAAGCCGGGAGAATGCCGACCTAAAGGTCGGCGCTACGATGCGGCGGGAAATTGCCGCACTCCAAACCAACCTCATTCAGGCTTCGGCTCTTGCAAAGAAAGCTTCTTGCGGATGCCGTCCAAGACACCATTGACGAAGTCCACAGAATCTACTGTGGAAAAACGCCGGGCGATCTCCAGCGCCTCGTTGATCACGGCGGCAGGGGGAGTCTTGGGGTGATGGAGGAGTTCGAAAAGAGCGACCCGCAAGATGTTGCGGTCCACGGCCGCCATGCGCTCTAAACGCCAGTTTTCAGATTGGGCACGAACCACGCCGTCGAGCTGGTCGATATTGGCAACAGCGCCCTCGAACAGATTGCGGGCAAAACCCTCATCTTCAGCATCCGCTTTCTGGTTGGCGAAAAAGCCTGCCGCCACCTGGGCGGGAGTATAGCCGCAGATTTCCCATTGATAGAGCATCTGCATGGCATATTCGCGGGATTTTCTACGTGAGCTCATGGCTAGGTGGTGTCATTCCGAGCGAAGCGAGGAATGACAGCAATTGGTTTTCGAGTTTCGCCTTTCGATTTTCCATTTTCAATTTTCGAATTTCGATCACTTGCCTGTAAACCGTGCCAGCCGCTTCTCCAGGAACGCTCGCGTGCCTTCCTGCATGTCTGCCGTAGTGCAGCATAATCCGAACAGATTTGCTTCCAGGAACTGGCCCTCAGCTTGGGTCATTTCTAAACCATGGTTCACAGCTTCGAGCGCGAACTTCACCGCCAGTGGTGCATTGGCGAGGATCTTTCGCGCGAGCTTCTCGGCTGCGGCAATGAGGTCTTGCGCCGGCACGACCTGGTTGACCAGCCCGATGCGATAGGCCTCGGCGGCACTAACGGGCTCTCCGCTCAGCACCATTTCCAAGGCGCGTCCTCTTCCCACCAGCCGCGGCAAGCGCTGCGTACCAGCATAGCCAGGAATCAGTCCCAGCTTGACCTCCGGCTGACCCAGGCGCGCATTCTCGGAAGCGATCCTTATGGTGCAGGCCAGCGCCAGTTCGCAACCTCCCCCCAGCGCATAACCATTGACGGCAGCAATCACCGGTTTGCCCAGATGCTCGATAAGGTCCAGAATCTTCTGTCCGCGCATCGACAGCTCTTTGCCTTCCACCGGAGTCCGAACGGCCAATTCATTGATGTCCGCTCCTCCCACAAACGCCTTTTCACCGGCCCCGGTAAGGATAATAACTCGCACTTCAGCGTCACGTTCGATCTCCTGAAAACAGTCATACAACTCGTCCATGGTTTTCCGGTTCAGGGCGTTGAGCTTCTCGGGACGATTGACGGCCACATATCCGATCCCATCGCGCTTTTCGTAAAGCAAATTCTCGAAAGCCATGTTCAATCTCCCGCAGGAACGATCAAGCGCCGCTTGGTACTGTCATACCGGCGTAAGCGGGAATGACGCCTCCTATTGAATTAACTCCAAGTTTGACAGGTTATCGCCCTTTTGTTAGATTTTCAAAGGGTTATATAAAAAGGGTAACACATTACGGACGCACGTCACGTTCGCAACTTCTCGATTGTCGCTCACATTGACCACGGCAAGTCAACCCTGGCCGACCGTGTGCTGGAGATCACCGGCGCGCTTTCACTACGAGAAATGTCCGCCCAGGTGCTCGACACGATGGATTTGGAGCGCGAGCGGGGCATCACCATCAAGGCGCACGCCGTCCGTCTCCACTACCAGCGCGCGATGGCAACCAGTACCAGTTGAACCTCATCGATACCCCCGGCCACGTCGATTTCTCCTACGAGGTCTCGCGCAGCCTTTCCGCCTGCGAGGGCGCGGTGCTTGTGATCGATGCCTCCCAGGGCGTTGAAGCCCAGACTTTGGCCAACGCGCAACTCGCTCTGAATAACCACCTGGCGATCATTCCAGTTATCAACAAGATTGACCTGCCAGGCGCAGATGTCGATGCCACTAAGCAGCAGATCGAACACGCCTTGGCCCTCGATCCCGACGAAGCCTTGATGATCAGCGCCAAGCAGGGCACCGGCGTGAATGAAGTGCTGGAGGCCATCGTGGCGCGCGTGCCGGCGCCAAGCGGCTCGGCGGAAGCGCCACTCCAGGCACTGATCTTCGATTCCTGGTTCGACAGCTATCGAGGGGTGGTGGTGCTCAGCCGCATTGTCCAGGGAGCTTTGACCGTCGGCATGCATATTCGCCTCTGGTCCAACAATCAGGTCTACACGGTTGAGGAGATGGGGGTGATGACGCCGAAGCCGGTCCGTGTGGAACGGCTCGAGGCCGGTGAGGTGGGTTTCGTCGTCGCCAATATCAAGCGCATTTCCGATACGCGCATCGGAGATACGATCACCGACGACGCGCGGCCCGCCTCCGCACCTCTGCCCGGCTTCGAGGAAGTCAAGCCGATGGTATTCGCAGGGCTCTATCCCGTGATCGCAAGCGACTACGAAACGCTGCGCGATGCCCTCGAGAAGTTGCGCCTCAACGACTCCTCGCTTTTCTACGAGCCGGAGAACTCCGAGGCCTTGGGCTTCGGCTTTCGCTGCGGCTTTCTCGGACTGCTGCACATGGAAATCGTCCAGGAACGCCTGGAGCGCGAGTTCAACATCGACCTCATCACTACGGCCCCAAGCGTCCGCTACCGTGTCACCACCAAGGCAGGTGAAATCCTGGACGTGCACACGCCCACCAAGTTCCCGCCTGCCGGCGACATCGAAAAGGTTGAAGAACCTGTTATCCGTGCGCAGATCTTCACCCAGGACGAATACCTGGGCGGCATCCTCAAACTGCTGGAGGAGAAGCGGGGCGTGCAAAAGGGATTCGAGTACGTTTCACCCAAGCGCGTCCTGCTTACCTACGAGCTTCCTCTGAACGAAATTGTGCTGGATTTTTACGACCGGCTGAAGTCTGTGTCGCGCGGCTATGCGTCGCTCGATTATCATTTTGCGGGCTACTGGGTCTCCGACCTGGTGAAGGTGGATTTTCTAGTGGCCGGAGAGCCGGTGGATGCTCTTTCCTTCATTACCCACCGCGATCAGGCCTTTTCACGCGGCCGCGTGCTGTGCGGGAAGATGCGCAAGCTTATTCCCCGCCAGCTCTTTGAAGTTGCGCTTCAGGCTTCAATCGGATCAAAAGTGATCGCGCGCGAAAACGTTCCGCCCATGCGGAAGAACGTCTTGGCCAAGTGCTACGGGGGCGACATTTCGCGCAAGCGCAAGCTGCTGGAAAAACAGAAAGAGGGCAAGAAGCGAATGAAGCGCGTGGGCCGAGTCGATATCCCGCAGGAAGCATTCCTCGCTGTACTGAAAGTATCGGAGGAGTAGAATCTGCGTAATCTGCTTAGTCTGTCGATGGAGCAACCCATGGAACTCAAAACCGTCGCGATCGAAAAACCTGCGGACATGAATTTCATCCTCGGCCAGTCGCATTTCATTAAAACCGTCGAGGATCTACATGAAGCTATAGTCCAAACCGTTCCCGGAATGAAATTTGGCGTCGCGTTCTGCGAATCGTCGGGCTCTGCTCTAGTGCGCTACTCCGGCAATGACCAACGCCTTATCGAGCTTGCGCAAAAGAATGCCCTGGCGCTATCTTGCGGCCATTGCTTCATCATCTTTATGGACGGCGGCTTTCCCGTCAACATCCTGAACACCCTTAAGACGGTGCCGGAAGTGTGCGGGATTTTTTGCGCCACGGCCAATCCCGTCGAGGTCGTCGTCGCTGAGACCGAACAAGGTCGAGGCATCTTGGGCGTCATCGACGGCGTGAAGACCAAGGGCATCGAGACAGAACGTCGACATCAAGGTCCGCAGAGATTTTCTGCGCAAGATCGGATACAAACTGTAGGTGCGGAGGCGGCATATGTATCGTGCCGTATGTATGACACTGGCTCTTTGTTTGAGCCCTCGTCCAGCTTTAGCCCTTCGCACCTCTCCTGACTGGGCGCCACGTGGCCAACCTCAAACTCCCCCAGCGGTCACCACACAAGGTCGCGCGCAACCGTCGGCATTGCCTGACTCGCTTGACCTTTTGGATCAAGCCATAAGATTCTACCGCAAAGGCGATTTCAACGGGACCATCCAAAAGTACAAGGAACTACTCCAGGTGCGACCAAACTCGCCCGACGCCTATGCCGGACTAGCCCGTGCCTATCTGAAGAAGAAAGAGGTGGCAGAAGCGTTTGACGCCACCACTAAAGGCCTGCAAATGGCCGATTCCCCAACCGTACGCGTCGCACTCGGAGAAGTCTACTTTCGCCAGGGGCAGATTGCTAAGGCGGAAGAGGAATGGGTGAAGGTCATCAATTCGGGCTACCAGAACGCTCGCGCCTACATGGGGCTGGCACGAGTGAGTTGGGCGCTTTCCAATTACAAGCGTGGCCGGAAAATGCTCGACAATGCGCACGACTTGGACCCGGAAGACCCCGACATCAGGAAGTTATGGGTGCGAAGACTGAACCGCGCCAAACGTATCGAATACTTGCAGCAGTACCTCGTGGGTGAGAGCAACGACGACGCGGAGACGCGTGCCAGTCTGCAGCAGTATCTCGAATACCTGAAAGCGCGTGCGAAGGATCCGCGGGGTGCGTGCCACCTGATTGGCGAGACTGCTGGTACTGAACTGAAGTTGATCCCGCTCGGGGAAGACCTGGAGCACCTTCGAGGATTCGGCCTCTCCGTGGTGGTAAATGGTAATAAATCCCTATTGCTTCTCGATACCGGCTCATCAGGAGTCATGATCGACCATAAGTCGGCACGAAAAGCCGGGGTGACCGAACTCTCGGGGAACAAGATTGGTGGCATAGGGGATAAAGGCACCAAAAGCGGTCATATGGGGCTGGCGGACTCATTGAAGATAGGCGAGTTGGAGTTCAAGAACTGCCCGGTGGAGATACTCGAGCAGACCTCTGTAATTGGACACGATGGATTGATCGGAGCTGACGTCTTCGCCGCTTTCCTTGTCGACATCGATTTCGGCAATGGGAAACTGCACTTGAAGCAACTCCCCAAGCGGCCCGGGGAAGCTGAGACGGTTTCTTTGCCGACCGGCTGGGATGATTCCGGTTACTCGGGAGAAGAACCTCCAGGCAAGACCTCCGAGGTTTCTACACCCCTTCACCCTGGGCCTCTAGACAGCTACGTCGCGCCGGAAATGCATTCCTACACCAAGTTCTATCGCTTCGGGCATAGTATGCTTCTGCCGACTTCGATAGGCGCCACACCTGTCAAACTGTTCCTGCTTGACACAGGATCTACTAGCAATTTGATCTCGCCGAGCGCAGCGAAGGAGGTCACCAAGATTCATGGCGACGCACGCACCATCAAGGGCCTTAGCGGTTCAGTAAAAAACGTGTACCGGGCCGACAAGGCCGTACTTCGGTTTGCTCACATGCAGCAGGAAAATCAAGACCTGATAGCGATTGACATGACGCACATCAGCGACAGAATTGGGACGGAAGTTTCGGGTGTCCTAGGTTTCGAGGTGCTGCACCTTCTCGACATAAAGATAAACTACCGCGACGGTCTGGTAGACTTCAGCCTTGATCCCAAACGCCGGTATCATTGAATTCTCGCTTTCGCACTTTCGTCACGGGCATACGAGCACTTGAAACTCCGCGGGGCCGCCGGGTTCTCACCCTCAGGGGCAATACCCGGCTAAGCTCAAGGATCTTCTGGCTCGAAACTTTTTCTAAGGGCTCCACGTAAGTTAAATAGAGATCGTAGTTAGGGCCGAGTTTACCTGCTCAGCCTGGTGGTGTAGAATGTCGATTAATAGCCCCTAGGGTTCGCGAGCGCGACAAATAAGCGCCGCTGTTACAGCAAGCAGCGTCTTGCCAAAGAGCAGAATGAAAGTTGCCAACGTGGCCACTGTCACTCAAGCCCGGACTGCCATTGCCGAATCGCGAGCGCCATTGCGCTCGCAGACCAGTTTCTGGGTTGCGGTTCGCGAAGCCTTCTGGAATGCTCTTGGTGAGCTCCGCAGCCATAAGCTGCGCTCTTTTCTCACCCTACTCGGTGTCGTCATTGCCACCACCACCCTCATTGTGGTGATGTCGGTGGTGAACGGCATGAACGTCTACATTGCAACCAAGATCGCTAATCTGGGCACCAACACTTTCGTGCTGTTTGAGTTCAAGTGGGCGCAGGGCTACGACAGCTATTTGAAAGCGTTGAGGCGCAACAAGCCTATCCGCATCGAAGAATACGAGTATCTGCGGGAAACGCTGCCCGGCTATGAGGCCATGAGCGCCATCGCGCAGCTGAATCCCGGCCCCCAGGCGCGCTACCAGGGACATTCGATCGATGAAGTAACCCTGATGGGAATCACTCCCAGCCACGTGGACATCGGCCGGGAAAAGGCGCTTTACGGCCGCTACATTTCAGACCAGGACTACCGCCACAACGAGCGGGTCTGTTTTATTGGCCAGGACATCGTAGATAAGCTCTTTCCGGCGGTCGATGCAATTGGCAAGGAGTTACTGGTGGGTGGACAGAGCTTCCGCATCATCGGCGTGGCGGATAAGGTAGGCTCCGCGTTTGGCATCAGCGAGGATAATTTCGTTTTTATCCCGCTCGGCACTTTCCGCGACCTTTACATGCCGCGCCTGGAACTCATCGTTTTCATCAAGGCGCCCGACTCGAAACACATGATGGAACTCGAAGATGAAACTGAAGTCCTGATGCGGGCGCGCCGCCACATCCCCTACCACGACGACGACACCTTCGGCATCAATGCCTCCGAAACGCTGATGAATGCGTGGAAAAACCTTACCGGCAGCATTTTCGCCGTCACCATCGGCGTGGTGGCTGTGTTCATGGTGGTGGGCGGCATTGTGATCATGAACATCATGCTGGCGACCGTCACCGAGCGGACGCATGAGATAGGGATTCGCAAGTCGGTGGGGGCGCGGCGGCGCGACATCCTCTGGCAGTTCGTCATCGAGGCCGCGGCCTTGGCTTTTACCGGCGGGACGGCGGGAGTACTCCTTGCCTACTTCGTCGCCTGGCTGGTGGCGCAGGTTTTCACTGCCGCGGTGCCGCTGAGCGCGGTGATCGTGGGGATCACCCTGTCAACTCTGGTCGGGCTTTTTTTTGGGATCTATCCGGCGATGCGGGCGGCTGCGCTTGATCCCATCCAGGCGCTGCGAGCGGAGAAATAGCATGATGACATACTGGCGAGCGGTCGGCGAGAACCTGGTGCTGGCGCTCGACACTCTGCGCACGCACAAGTTTCGGGCGTTTCTCACGGTGTTAGGTGTCCTGATCGGCACCACTACGGTGATTGCCGTGGCCTCCATCATCCAGGGACTCGATTCCCAGTTGGTGCAGGTCGCCGAGCAGTACGGCACCAATGTGCTTTGGATTTACAAGCTTCAGATGGGGACTCCGCACCGCCTGACCCGCGAGGAGCGGCTGCGCAAACCCCTCAGTTTCGAAGACGCTCAGGCGATCAGGGAGCAGTGCGCAAACGTCCAGGAAGTGTCGGTGGCCCTCTTCCAGCAGATCAGTGACTTTGGCTTGCCACCCTCCACGGCGCGTTACAAGGGCCGCGAGATGGCGGGCGCGCAATTCATGGGCGTGGACGCCAACTACATGACTCTGTCGAATTCGGAGTTGGCAGACGGCCGCTTTCTCACGCAGGCAGACGACCTCCACCGCCGCGACGTTGTGGTTATCGCCAACAATGTGGTGGAGCGCTTGTTCAAGCCCGACGACCCGGTCGGCAAACAGGTGGTCGTGGATGGACATTCGTTTGAAGTCATCGGCACACTCCATAAGTACAAGGGTGTCCTGGGTGACAGTCCCGATGATAATGACATCTTCATACCCTACTGGACCTACAAGAAACTCTACCCCGACGCTAAAGATCACTTCCTCAGCGTTCTGGTGTACCGTGGAAGAATGGATGCGGCGCAGGATGAAGTGCGCGGCTTGCTGCGCCGCCGCCGCCACGTGAAACTTTCCGATCAAGACAATTTTGGGATCTCGACGGCGGAGTCGCTGATCTCCGACTTTCGCGCCATTATCGGCACCGTAGCGCTGGTGATGGTGGTGATCTCCTCAATTGGCCTGCTAGTGGGGGGCATCGGAGTAATGAACATCATGCTAGTCTCGGTCACGGAGCGAACGCGCGAGATTGGAGTGCGGAAGGCCATCGGCGCCCGCCGGCGCGACATTGTCTGGCAGTTTCTTCTGGAGGCCATTGTGCTTACCGGCTCGGGCGGGCTCTTGGGAATTGCTGTGGGCTGGATGCTGAGCTTTATGATCCGACTCTTCGTGCCCGGCCTGCCTTCCTCCGTCCCGCTTTGGTCCGTTGTGGCGGGCTTTGCCGTCGCGACGAGCATAGGCCTGTTCTTCGGAATTTGGCCGGCCATGAAGGCTGCCCGGCTCGACCCCATTGTGGCCCTGCGCTATGAGTGAAAGGACCTCTTTTGGCCGAACCTTGTCGGGCAATCCTCGTGGTTGCCTGAGGGCGGCCAGAAGGGCCGGCCCTACAACTTCCTGCCTTTAATCGCGGCCTCAAGCTCTCCTCGCGCCAGCCGAATCGAAATATCGCTGCCCAGAGTTACTGCCTCCGCGTCACGAACGATTTTGCCGGCGGCGTCTCGAGTGACCGAGTATCCCCGCTGAAGGAGCGCTAGCGGGTTCCGCTCCTTTAGAATGGCCTCCACATGCGCCAGCCGGGTTTGTCTCTCCGTCAGGAAGCGACGGAAAGCAGAATCAAATCGTATAAAGCGGTCGTCCAGCGCGGCGCGCTTCAAGCCCAGCAGCCGGCGGAAGTCGTATCGCACAACCCCCGCCGAAGCTCGCAGCCATTCCTGCCTGGCCTCATTCAACCGGGAGCGCATCGAACGATCTAGCGATGCGATGCCGTCATCCACCTGCTGGGCCCTTTCAGCAATCCTGGTCGCGACCGCCTGAAAGGCATGGTGCATGCGCAGTTCCGTCAGCCGTTGCCGGGCTTCGGAGAGTTGTAGCCGGATCATCTGGGCCATGTGACGGGCGCGATTTTCCAGCTCCGCAATGAAGTCCTGCTTGCGGTGAACTACCAGCTCGGCGGCAGCGGAAGGTGTGGGCGCGCGCAGGTCGGCAACGAAATCTGCGATCGTAAAATCCGTTTCGTGACCTACTGCGGAAATAACCGGAATTGCGGAAGCCGCGATGGCCCTCGCCACCACTTCTTCGTTGAACGCCCAGAGGTCTTCGAGCGATCCCCCGCCACGCGCCACGATGATCACTTCGGCGTTCTGCTCGCGATTGAAGTACTTGAGGCCCTCGACAATCTCCTCCGCCGCGCCCTCGCCCTGTACTTTGACCGGATAAAGCAGCACGCTCATATTCCGGAAGCGGCGGCGCAGCACACGCAGGATGTCGCTAATCACCGCGCCGGTGGGCGATGTCACCACGCCGATGGTCCGCGGCAGCACGGGCAGGGGCTTCTTGCGGGCAGTATCGAATAAACCCTCGGCAGCAAGTTTCTGTTTGAGCTGCTCGAAGGCCAGTTGCAGCGCGCCCAGGCCGGCAGGCTCGAGGTATTCAACGTAAAGCTGATACTCGCCTCGCGCCTCGTAGACGCTCAAATGGCCGCGCGCGATCACTGCAATGCCGTCCTGGGGTTTGAATTTCAGATACCGTGCCTGGTTGCGGAAGCACACCGCGCGAAGTTGGGCGGTCGCATCCTTGAGCGTGAAATAGAGGTGGCCGGAAGCGGCGGGGCGGAAGTTTGATACCTCCCCGGCAACCCACACGTCGCTATACTGCCGTTCCAGCAGGTCTTTGATTTCCCGGCTCAGCTCGGAGATGCTGAAAATCTTCCGCGTGGGGCCGAAGTTGAGAAGTGCTTGTTCCATGAAAGAAGTCGTCGGTTCTCAGTCGTCAGTTATCAGTCAAACCCAGTCCATTTTGCAGAACTGAAAACTGACGACCGATGACTGAAAACTCTGCTCACCGCCTCGTAAAATGCGAAATGATCCAAAGCACCAGCGTCAAGACTACGCTCAACAGCACGCACGTGACGATGGGAAAGTAGAACTGCAGGTTCTTGCCTTTGTACACAAAATCACCCGGCAGCCGCCCCAGGCCAAAAAGCGACAACCGCGCGCCCGCCATCAGCAACAATCCGGCAGCAACCAGCAGCACGCCGACAATGACCAGCAATCTACCGAGCTGGGAAGGCAGCATATAGACATTGTACTGGAAACATCCGCGCTCGTAGCGCCGACCTTCAGGTCGGCAGTTCCCCCGGTGCTGACCAGAAGGTGAGCGCTACGTCGCCAGAATGATTGCGGCGGCGAGCGCCGCCGTTTTGTGGTCCTTCGTCCAAGGCGGGCCGATGGTACTTCCCAAGCTTGAAACCCTGCGCTGCATTCGACTCGTCTCGTTCCCGAATGTCGTCCTGGCCCGGTCGTCGAGGTCTCGCTCTTTAATCGCCGTTACGGGAGCTTCCAGGCGCTCACAAGCTTTCTTAACAGCATGGCGAAAGAACTCGCCCTCGGCCGTGTGGATCAAAGCATGCGACGCGAGAATTGCGGTGAGGCCTGGCAGGGGGCGGCCGGAGGCCAGAAGCACAGCGGAACCCGCAATTAGACATCGCCGCGCCTTCAATTCCTCGACCACCTCTTTAATGGCCTCGAAAGCCAGGCGCCCTGAGACGGCTGCACAGTTCGCAAGATAACTTTCCGCCTCTCGAAGTCCGAGACCCGCAGCGAAGTGATAGGGCTGCCTGGCTCCTGGGACGACGGGATCTGCAGTGACGATGCGCCTTCGGTCTAATACTTCGACCGAGTCTGCGTCGCCGCAGATCGCCACCAGCACTCCCCAACCGGAATGCATCCGAACCCCGAGGGCTGCTCGCTTCACGCCGGAGGTTTTCATCAATGATTCAGGTAGGGGCAAGCCATGGCGTCGCTTTCCAACGATTCAGCCCGCCAACTCAACACCCGGAAAGAAATAACCCATCTCATAAGCCGCTGTCTCGGGCGCGTCGGAACCGTGCACGGCGTTGCGCTCGATGTTCGTAGCGTAGAGCTGGCGAATGGTTCCGGTAGCGGCGTTGGCGGGATTGGTAGCGCCCATGACCTCGCGCAGACGCGAAATGACTTGTTCGCCTTCCAGTACCATCGCCAGGGCGCGGCCCGAACTCATAAACGTCGTGAGGCTCTCGAAGAAGGGCTTATCGCGGTGCACGGCGTAAAACCCTTCCGCCTCTTTCTTCGTGAGATTCACCAGGCGCGCCGCCACGATTTTAAAGTCATTCGCTTCGAAGATCTTAATGATGTCACCCATGTGCCCCGCCGCAACCGCGTCGGGCTTTATAATGGTCAAAGTACGTTCTATTGCCATATGCTCCCTGAAGTTTAAAGGTTAAAGGCTAAAGGATAAAATATGTTACCAACATTCATCCTTCACCCTTTACCCTTCAGACTTGCCTTGAGCGTTTCTCCGATCAGCGCCGGGCTCTCCGCGACAGCGATGCCCGCGGACTGGAGCGCCGCGATTTTATCCGCGGCGGTCCCCTTTCCGCCTGAAATGATAGCCCCCGCGTGGCCCATGCGGCGGCCCGGCGGCGCGGTGCGTCCGGCGATGAACCCTACCACGGGTTTCTTGACCTGCGCCTTAATGAAAGCTGCCGCTTCTTCTTCGGCCGTGCCGCCGATCTCCCCAATCATGACGATCCCGTGTGTTTCGGCGTCTTCATTGAACAGCCGCAGCGTATCCACGAAGGTTGTTCCAATAATCGGGTCGCCCCCGATACCAATGCAGGTGGATTGGCCAATGCCCAATGCGGTAAGCTGGCCGACCGCCTCATACGTAAGGGTTCCGCTGCGCGAGACGACGCCCACGTTTCCTCGGAGGTGGATGTGCCCCGGCATGATGCCAATCTTGCACTTTCCGGGAGAAATAATACCGGGGCAGTTAGGGCCGATCAGCCGCGTCGTGGTTCGCGCGAGATAATTCATCACACGCGCCATGTCTAGCGTGGGGATGCCCTCTGTGATGCAAACCACCAGCGGCAACCCCGCATCGGCAGCCTCCAGGATAGCGTCTGCGGCAAACGGCGGCGGCACGAAGATCACAGAAGCGTTCGCACCGGTCGCGTCTTTGGCCGCCTGAACCGTATTGAATACGGGTATACCGTCAACGGCACTCCCGCCCTTGCCCGGCGTCACCCCGGCCACCACCTTGGTACCGTACGCCACCGCTTGCTGCGTATGGAACGTACCTTCGCGACCTGTGATGCCCTGCACTAAAAGTCGTGTATTTTCGTCAACGAGAATAGACATAGGATTGATTCATTGATCCATTGATTCATTGAAGTGACTCAACGAATCAATTCCGCGCGAGCGCAACCACTTTTTCTGCCGCGTCCTTCATGTCGTCCGCGACGGTAAAGTTCATTCCGGACTCGCGCAGGATTTGCTGCCCCAGTTCGACGTTTGTCCCCTTCAGCCGAACCACGACCGGCACTTTGGTCCCGAGGGATTTGACCGCCCCGATTACTCCATTCGCTACAATATCGCAGCGCATAATGCCGCCGAAGATGTTAATAAGCACGGCGCGCACGTTAGCATCGCTCAGTATAATCTCGAAACCGTGGCGAACCTGTTCCTCATTGGCGCCGCCGCCCACGTCCAGGAAATTGGCCGGGCGCCCGCCGGCGTACTGAATGATGTCCATGGTAGCCATGGCAAGCCCCGCGCCGTTCACCATGCAGCCGACGTTGCCGTCCAGGCGGATGTAGTTCAAGCTGTAGCTCGAAGCTTTCACCTCGAGCGCATCTTCCTCATCCAGGTCGCGCAGTTCGCGGATTTCGTTGTGTCTGTAAAGCGCGTTGTCGTCAAAATTCATTTTGGCGTCGAGCGCCAGCAGGCGGCCGTCGCGCGTGAGCACAAAGGGATTGATCTCTACAAGGGAAGCGTCGGTGGCAATCATTGCCTGATATAGGCTGGAAAAGAACCGCACAGCATCGTTCACCAGCTTCGCTTCCAGGCCGAGCCCGAAGGCCAGCTTGCGCGCCTGGAAAGGCTGCAAGCCCTGTGTGGGATCGATGAACTCTTTCAAAATCTTCTCCGGATGCTCGGCAGCCACGACTTCGATTTCCACCCCACCCTCGATCGAGGCCATGAATACAGGGCGGGCAGTGGTGCGGTCAATCACCAAACCCAGATAAAGTTCCCGCGCCACCTGCAGGCCTTCCTCAACCAGAAGGCGCTTCACCACGCGCCCCTCGGGACCCGTTTGGATCGTCACCAGCTTCTTGCCGAGCAACTCCCCCGCGATGCGCTGAGCTTCATCCGGGTTGTGGGCCAACTTCACACCGCCCGCCTTGCCCCGGCCTCCGGCATGGATCTGCGCCTTCACCACGACGGTTCCGCCCAATCGCTCCGCCACCACGCGCGCTTCTTCGGCGCTAAAGGCAACTTCACCGCGCGGAGTGACTACGCCGAATTTTGCAAGTATTTGCTTGGCTTGGTATTCGTGAATCTTCATTTTGGAAGTTTTCAGTCGTCAGTTTTAGTTGTCAGCCGGTCGCAGCTCGCGGTCGGTATCCAGGCCACGGCAACCATCAGGTTGACGCGATTCCATCACAACGCCGCTTCGCGGCTAGCCGAGTTTGCAATTACTGTGTAATCTGGCAGTATAAGAAATGCGGAGTTTAATTGCAACGTGCACGCCCTGCCCGGGCCAAGAAGCAGGACAACGAACGATCCGCAGTTATGCAAATCAGCGAGGCTGTTGAAAAACTCGAATCTCAGCAAGACCTCAGCCGCGCCGAGGCTGGGACGGTGATGGAGCGCCTCCTGTCAGGCTCCGTGCCCGACGAGGAGATCGTCAGCTTCCTCGCGGCCTTGAGGCACAAGGGCGAGCAGGTAGAGGAACTGGTCGGGTTCGCGCAGGTGATGCGAGCTCACGCTGCCGAAGGCTTGCGCCAGGCGGGAGTTGATCTGGAGACAGTGCGGGCCGGCAGCCCCTTGCTCGACACCTGTGGAACCGGCGGCGATGGTCACGCCACGTTCAACGTCTCGACGGCGGTGGCGCTGGTGGCCGCAGCCGGCGGGGTCCGCGTGGCCAAGCACGGCAATCGTTCCATCTCGAGCCGTTGCGGTAGCGCGGATGTGCTGGAAGCCCTCGGCGTCTCGCTCAACCTGCCGTACACCCGCATCCCTGCCTGCCTGGAACAAGTGGGTATGGTTTTTCTGTTTGCGCCCAGCCTCCACGCAGCCATGAAGCACGTGATGAATGCACGGCGGGCTCTGAAGACAAAATCTGTTTTTAACCTGCTGGGACCGCTTACCAATCCGCTTCGCGCCTCGGTCCAGCTCGTCGGAGTCTACGATGCGTCGCGCACGGAGATGATGGCCCGCGCCCTGGGCGCCGTCGGTACCGAGCGGGCTTTCGTGGTGACGGGCTCCGACGGCATGGACGAGATCACTCTCTCCGGCCCAACGCAGATCTCCTCTTTCAATGCCGAAGAGGTCGAGACCCGCCACGTGACCCCGGAAGAGTTTGGTTTGGCGCGGACGCCCCTCGAGGCACTGCGTGGCGGAGATGCAGAGACCAACGCCCGGCTTACACTATCCGTCCTTCGAGGCGAGCGCGGTTCCCACCGGGATGTAGTGCTCGCCAACGCTGCCGCGGCGTTTGTGGTGGCGACCAAGGCGGCAGACTTTATCCACGGCGTTGCCATGGCCGCCGCAGTTATTGATTCCGGCCGCGCACTCCAGACACTCCAAAAACTGGTGGACTTCACACAGCGGAACAAGAGCCATTGATTCATTGAGCCATCAAATCATTGGTTCATCGCGCCGTCGCATCACTGCTCG
This sequence comes from uncultured Acidobacteriota bacterium, assembly GCA_963831905.1. Lineage (GTDB taxonomy): Bacteria > Acidobacteriota > Terriglobia > UBA7540 > UBA7540 > CAVROP01. Next base: position 52,046 of record CAWHRX010000009.1, read on the forward strand.
CTCCCGCTTCGTATGTCATCCTAAGCGAAGGATCTCGGTAGTTGGTCACTGGCGTTAGAATCCAAAGACAACTGCGGCGATCCTTCGCTTCGCTCAGGAAGACAGTATCCGTCGCCCCAGGACTGACAACGGACTACTGACAACGGATGTGCCGCGGCAACCCTACATCTTGAGGAAATTGGCAAGCAACTGCCTTCCCGGCTGTGTGAGGATCGATTCGGGATGAAATTGAACTCCCTCGATCATCATGCGGCGGTGCCGCAGGCCCATGATCAGGCCGTCGGGTGAGGTGGCGGAGATTTCAAGGCAGGGTGGGAGGCCCTCGCGTTCCACGATGAGCGAATGGTAACGAGTGGCCTCGAAAGGATTCGGCAGGCCTTCGAAAATAGTCCTGCCGTCGTGATGCACCTGGCTGATCTTGCCATGCATCAGTTCCGGCGCTCGGATGACCTTGCCACCGAAGGCTTGTCCGATGGCTTGATGCCCGAGGCACACTCCCAGAATAGGAACACGGCCCGCTAGCTTGTCGATCACCTCCAGGCAGATTCCTGCTTCGTTGGGAGTCTTGGGACCGGGTGAGATGACAATGGCACTGGGCAACTCTTTTTCGATTTCGTCTACGGTGGTCTGATCGTTTCTAACCACGCGCATTTCCGCGCCCAGTTCACCTAAATATTGGACCAGATTGTAGGTGAAAGAGTCGTAATTGTCGATGATGAGAATCATTCCCCAAGCCCTTCCAAATTCATTATAGTTGGAACTTGCTTTTTGGGTTTCAGATTTTGGATAGGTGGAGGCGAAGATGCCGCGAACCAAACGGCGGGAATTCCTGAAGTCGGGTATTGTTTCAGCAGCCGGAATCACCGGATTTGCCAGAAGTGCGGAGGCCCTCTCCAGCCCCTCAGCACCCTTTGTGGCTGAGGCAGCCGGAACGCCCCCGCCATTTCATCTCGGCCTGGTGACGTACAATTTGGCGGCGAACTGGGACATTGAAACCATTATCAACAATTGCGAGAAAACGGGCTTCGTGGGTGCGGAACTGCGCACCACTCACAAGCACGGAGTCGAACCCTCCCTCAGCAAGCCGCAACGCGAGGAGGTGAAGAAGCGCTTCGCCGATTCGAAGGTGCGCTTGGTTAGCCTGGGGACGGCCTGCGAGTATGAGTCGCCGGAAGCTGCCACGGTCGAAAAAAACATCGAAGAAACGCGCCGCTGGTGTGAACTGGCAGAGGATCTGGGCTGCTTAGGTGTGAAGGTGCGCCCCAACGGATTCCCGCGCGATGTTCCGCACGAGCAAACCCTCGAGCAGATCGGCCATGCGCTCGCCAAGTGCGGAGACATCGCGCGCGACCACGGCGTTGAAATCTGGATGGAAGTTCACGGCGAGGGCACACAGATCCCCGCCAACGCCCACCAGATTCTCTCGGTCGCCAATCATCCTCTGGTGGGCGCCTGCTGGAACTCCAATCCGCCCGACGTGGAGAACGGCTCGGTTCGGAAGAGTTTTGAGCTGTTGAAACCTTGGATTCGCAGTTGCCATATCAATAACCTCGACAATGCAGCTTATCCCTGGCATGAGCTCTTCACCCTATTCCGATCCGTCAACTTCGAGCGCTACACGTTTGCCGAAGTGGGTGAGCCGAGCTGCGAACCCCTGCGCTTCATGAGCTACTACCACGCCGTGTGGGATTACCATGCGGGGCTTGGAAGACCGTAGGCAGGCAGGGGGCAGTAAGCAGGAAGCAGGAATCACGGCCCTTTCGCTCGGGAGAGGGCATGGCGAGAAATCCCTTGACTTTCGCTTTTCATTCGCCTAGGATAAGAGCTGACAGCAACCAAACCAGCCTATGGAGGATTACATGACGATCAGCGAAGCGCTTCTGCCTGAGTTGGACGAGGAGATTACCAGAACACGCAAGACCCTGGAGCGGGTCCCCGAGAAAGCAGACTTCACTCCGCATCCCAAGTCGATGCCGCTCGGCAAGCTGGCGCCCCACGTGGCCGAGCTTGGCGGCTTCGGCCTCATGGTGCTTACTACCCCCAAGGTGGACTTTTCCGCGGGCAGCTATAAGCCATTGCCTTTCGAATCCGCGGCCCAACTCGTCAAGGTATTCGACGACGGCTCGGCCAAAGTCCGCCAGGCGCTCATCGAGACTCCCGACGAAGCCTGGAAGGAGAACTGGCTCCTCGCTTTCGAGGGCAAGGCCATTTTTGAGGGACCTCGGTTTCTGGCCTACCGGCAGATGTTCCTCAATCACCTTGTTCACCATCGCGCCCAGCTCGGCGTCTACCTGCGGCTGAACGGCGTCCCCGTGCCCGCCATTTACGGTCCGTCCGCCGACGAGCCCTGGGGATAATCAAATTACTCCGCAGGGGCACGCCACCGTGTGCCCCTGCGCGACGGCGATCTGCTTGCGATCTACGCCGGCTCGATCTTGTATCGCTCCCCTGTCTGCGTAGTAAACTGTACGATTTCTCCTCTCAATGCAACGGCGATCGGCCGGCTATCGCTGGCGCGCGTCACCTTGGGCTGCGCGTTGGGCCAGGGATTGACCAGCTTCGCCATTGCACCTTTTTCGCTAAGCATCGTCACCTGTGAAACCGTTTTGCCATCGTAGGAGGCGCTAAGCAGGAAGGCCCCGACCGCGCGAAGGTCCCGGAAGCTCGCTCGTCCCAATCCCTGCGTGTTGGGAAAGAGGCGGATCGCCCCTGAGAAGCTCTGTAGCATGCACTCATTGAGCACAGCAGGCAACGAGAGGTTTTCCGTCCAAACGCCCATGCGCATCATGAAATCATAGTCAACGCCATCATTGTACCGGCCGTCGATCTGGCGGACACGGTCGTTGGCAATGCCATCGGGCAACTGGCAGTAGCGCACCTGGTTCTTGAACCACTGGACATCCAGCATCCCCAGCCGTGCGCGGATCAGGGGCTGATAGACAAGATCATTGCCTCCTTCCAAGCGAATTGTGCGCGCCGTGCGCCGGGCGATTTCCAACTGCTCTTCGTTGCGCCCCATCCCGACCTGATCCCCCGGGAAAACAGGGGCAAGCGTCACCGGGACGTTGTAAACGTGCTCTGGTGGAGCATTAAGCACATCCAGCCACACTTCGCCATAGGGCCCCTGGGTTTTCGGGTACGGGGCAAGATTGTTGCGAACCTCCTCCCATCGTTCGCACTCGCCTTCATCGACATTGAGGATCTTGGAGGCCTCAAGAACGGCATCGAGCAAGAACTGCACCATGGCCAAGTCCATAATGCAATCTCGATTGAGGCGGAAGTCCACCGTGCAGCCCCAATTTTCGGGCGAGGCCGAAGGCGCAATATGGTATTTGCCGTCGGCCCCCTTTTTCACGAAGGCGACCACAAAATCGGTGGCGGCGCGGAAAATGGGGTAGACCCGATGCAGAAACTGCTTGTCGAGTGTGTACAGGTATTGCCACCACAGGCTCTGCACCGTCCAAGGCGTCTCGCAGACTTCGTAACCCCAAGGCGGCGCCGGGTAAGGCACCACCTGGCTCGGCACCGGATACGCGGAGTGCGGGAAGAAGGCGCCCGGCAATCCGAATTTCTCGCGGGCGTAGTTCCGGGCCATGGGCATCAGGCTTTCGACCACTTCCACATAGGGAAGATTCTGATCCACATGATTGCTCGAAAACACTCCCCAGAAGACCTGCTGGGTGTTGTAGTTCATGTGATAGTCGCCATGCCAGGCAGTGCCGATCTTGCCGCTCATCCAGTTGCCGAACAAGCCCGGGGCCACTTTCCCGTCTCGCAGGCAGCAGGCCAGCAAATATTGGTTGAGGTACCAAATCTTCTCCAGTTGCCGGTCCTCAAATTCGACGGCAGAGCGCGACCAGAAACCCTTCCAGCCGTCTTCCGTTTCCCGCTGGAGTTGCTGCACGGGGATTTGCGCCAACCGCACCGCCTCGCTGCGGGCAAACGCCACATTATCCGCGTGGTCGCGCGGAGTGAAAAGCGTGAGGTCAAGGCGGAAAGGCTGGTCCATCTGACTGCGCAAGAAAACACACGGTGGGCCGTCGAAGTCCCAGTACGCTTCCTTGCTTCCCGGCCCCAGTTTTCCCAGCCGATTCTGGGTTTCTGCAAGACCTTCGATCGACCAGGAGCCTTGCAGACGTCCATGCAAAGCAAAGTTGCGGTCCTTCGCTGTGCGAGGTGGATTCGGGTTCTCCGGTGTAGGCACCGTCGCCGGAAAATGCTGATAGGCGGAGAACTCGGAGAAACCCACGCCCGCGTTGCCGTCAAGCTCAGGCGGCGGAAGTTTAGCCGCGGCATCCAGATTGGGGCAGTAGGAGACTGAGACGAACGGCGCGGGCTCGTCGCTGGAAACTGAAACGTGCCCGGAGTTCCAGTTTACGAAACAGCGCAACGTCAATTTGCGACGTTGCCCGCGCAGGTCGTCGCATTCGAGCTCGAGCGTATAGAGTCCATTCGACGGGTCAAGCACTTGCCTGACGACGCGCACTTTTCGCGAGTCCCAGTGAATCCACACAATGCCGCAAGGCCAGGGGCGCGGCCAGGATTTCGCGTACGAAGAAGTCACTTTCTGGGTGTATTCACGGAAGAAGTCGATGCCATATTCCATATAGAGCATGTCAGGCTTGCCCTGGCGCTTGGCCTCCTCGCTGGCCCGCTCCCAAAGCTTCAGCAGTTCGTTGAACGGTAACACATGCTGGTAGTGATCCTCGCTCACCCGGATGTCCCAGGAGTCTTCCTTGCCCAGGTGGAGGCCCAGCGCGTCCGGGCGCAGCGTGACGCAGAGTCCAATGTCACCGTTACCAAGGAGCATGCCCTCGAAGAAATTCGGCGTGGGCAGGTCGCGAATAATCTGATGGCGCCTGGCGATGTTGAATCCGTCTAGGTCGGCATCGTCGCTCAGCGGACGAGCTTTGGCCGGCAGCACTCCCGCGGCGGCCGTGGCGGCGCTTGCTTGTAGAAATCTTCTTCGGTTGGTTTTCACCCTGGACCTCCAGATAGTGTTGTTCAAGGCGCATATAATATCACCGCTCGCATTGCCGTGGCGGCTCTCGTGGCCGCCCCGCTGAGGAACGATTAACGGAAGCTTTCCGTCATCCTGAGCGAAGCGAAGGATCTCTGCGGTTGCTCTTCACCCAACTGCTTAAGGACAACCGCAGGGATCCTTCGCTTCGCTCAGGATGACAGCAGTGGGCTATTTCAATGCTGCTCCTCATGTCCGAAAAGCAGGTTCGGGCTTCCAGAATGTACCCATCCGCGCGACCGATTCTGCGGCGCGGACATTGTGCCCCGTGGGGCAGATGTAGCGTAAGCGACAATTGGCCCCTGCTGAAGGGAAAACCCTGCAGAGCTGCCCCACATCGAATTAAAAGGACATTGCATTCGATGTTGTGACAAATTCCATTTATCGTTTATCTTTCGCTGAGGACTGCGGCACTTTTCTCCCCAGTCCCGGTACGCACATTGGTGAATCTTCTTGAGAGGCTAAACCTGGAATGAAACCTTCGCTTCTGCTGCTAGCTTTCGTTGGGCTCATCTCGGCAAAAGCTTATGCGGTCGCCCCACCCCCTTGTCTGGGAGGCATTTCGGTCAGCACTTTTCGTCTTCTGCTCCAACCGGAAGGGAAAGGCGTCGCATTGCCACTAAGTTCCGTAAACCTCATCCGGCCGGGCGACAGGCTGAAATACGAGCCCATTCACATACCTAACCCCATCAAGGACAAAGCGCAGATCGCGATTCTGATTGTGCCGGCCTCCGCACTCTCCAGTGAGGCAGCGAACGCCGGCGCCGCGTCGGCGGGATCTGCGACGGTGGACCAAAAGGGCGGCGCCACACCGCACGCGGAAAAGAGCAAGGTTAAGCAAAAGGACCTTGTGGTGTTGGAGGCACGGCCGGCGAAGGACCCTGCGCAGTGGACGATTCCGACACAGGCCGCCGTCGTGGGGGTGGTTTTCGGCCCGCACGGGCTGGACGTAAAAAAAGTGAGCTCGATGGTTGAGAAGAATCAAGACCTGATCCCGCAACTCGCCGATTATGCCCAGCAAACAGCTACCGTCGAAGCGCTGGTTCAAACGCTTTCCCAGGTCGAGCAATCGCCCACTTACGGAACAGACTTGAATTCGGCCTTGAGCGGATTTTCCGCAGCGTATGGCGTATCGGTCTCCAAACTCGATACCGCCGCTCCTACGGATCAGCAGGCGGCGCAATTGCTTGGGGCCGTGATGCCCTCCCTTTCCAACTACGATCCGCTCACTTCGGAGCGAACAGCATTGCTCGCGCAGTCGACGGGGCTGGCTTCAGCGGTGGCAGGCCTCTTCTTCGGCACGCCGGTCGGCCTGGCCGCCGGGGGCGCGGCGCTCTTTGAAAACCTCCGCATCATGGTTTTTCCGGACACCGATTTTCATGCCGCTTTCACGCAGTCTATCCCCAGCGACGGACTGGCGCTCTGTAGCAAGGACCAGAAGCTGAAGCCCCGCACCCGCCCGGCCTATCTGTGGATGTTGCGCGTTCCGGATGTGGGAGCGCCAACCGCGTCGCTGCCGGAGACCCTGTGCCTACCGCTGGGTTGGAAATCCACCATCAAGATTGCGTGCGCGAATCCCAGCCAGCTCAAGAACCTCCCGCGAGTCCGGGATTGGGAATTAGTCTCCGCAGGCCACTCGGCGGAGGTTCCCGTGACCGTGAAACTCGGTGAACCGGACGACTCTCTGGAGTTGGATCTCAGCAAAACCAAACTTCCGGAAGGGCAATACCGCCTCGTCGCCAAGTGGGATTGGGATCCGATGGAAGTGCAGGGCGACATCAACTTGCGCCCCTTTGCGGATTTTTCGCACGTCAGACTCAGCCCCGACTCCGCAGACCGCCTGGTGGAAGGCACGGGTCTGGTGGCGGTTCAACTGACGGGTGCGGATTTTGAGTTTGTCAACAAGGTCGCACTCGTTCCTTCAGACAAAGCGGCAGGCTCCGGTCCGGCCTCTGCTCTACTAAAGGACGATGCCTCACTCAAGGCCGAGGGATTGCCCAAAGAACTGTCCTTTACCGTTCCCAAGGGGAGTAGCACGGGGGAGCAAACGACCTTGGATTTGGACATTGACACCGCCAAGTTGCCGGCGGGTTCCTATTGCCTGAAACTCACCCAGACGAACGGATCGAATCATGACCTCGGGCTCGTGGTCCACCCTCGCGACCCCACCTTATCCAATCTTCCCTTGCGGGCAAACCTTGGGGAGACGCACCAAACATTCACGCTCGAGGGAACCGGCCTGGAACGGATTGAAGGCGTTTCGAGCGACAGCGCGACCTGGACCCTGGCTCCCGTTGCGGCCGATGCGCAGAACCTGCGCGAGCGAAAGGCCACCCTCAAGTTAATGCCGAAGGCGAAAAAAGGCGATATGCTCGACGCCAGCTTGAAAGTTGCGGATCTGCAAAGTCCTCTCAAAATCTGCGACGCCGTACAAGTGGTTGGGCCGCGGCCGAAGATCACCGGGGTGAACGAGTCGTCCTCTCAAGCGACGGATGTAGCCCTGCGCCAGGGCGAAATCGCCGCCGGCGGCCCGGTGAGTTTCTCGATCCAGACCGAGAACGCCGGATCGAATCCCGGCTTCGAGCTGAGCTGTGCTAACCAGGGAGAGGCGAAGAAATCCCTCTCTCTCCATCCTGGCGAGCGAGCGGGATCTGCGCAGCTGGATTTTGCCGGAGAAGGCGTCCTTTTCCTGTCCGTTGATCCGGGATCGGTTGGCCGTTCCGGGTGCCAGTTGGAGGCCATGGTAAGCGCGGATGAGACTGGCGCCTCCGAAGCCTATGCTCTGGGACGAGTCATTCGCCTTCCGCACATTCAGAAATTTGTGCTCACCGACCAGAAGAAAAGTGGCGCCCTTTTCTTAGGAAGCCTCTCCGGCCAGGAGTTGCAAGTCATCGAGAAGACGGGATGGGATAGCCAGGCAGGATACCCTGTACAGGGAATCCCCGTCCCCGCGGCGGGCGACCCCCAGAACCAGACCTTACAAATTGAACTCCCTTGGCCGCCGCCCTCGCCGCGGGCGCCGCTCTACGTCTGGTTGCGCGGCGAAACCACGGGGCGCATCACTGAGGCGAAGTATTAAGCCGGCAGCGCGACCTCTGGACTTTGCGCATGGTGGATAAAAGCCTCCGCGTACTTCACGCCAAGCTCCATGCCACGGCAGCGGTTCATCTGGTCGTGGACCGCGTAGAATTCTTCGGGCTTCTGGCTGGCGTGTACGAAGCACGAGGCGCGTTTGCGCGCCTCGGTCGCCGTGATGTCCACGTACTGGGTGGGCCAGAATTGTGATGTCTGCATACCTGTCATGACTTCGAAGTAGTAGAGTGCGAATCTCCTTTGCATGCGCAGCCACGCGTCGTAAACCAGCAGCGAAGTGGCCCGGTGATCCTCGTGGGTGTCGATGGGCCAGTGAGTGAACACCACATCCGGCCGCTCGCCCCGCAGGATTTTCAGGTACGCGTCATAGCGCGCGTAGTTCACTTCGACTTTGCCGTTCACCTGACCTGCGAACACGGGGCGCGCTTTGAGAATCTCGCAGGCCTTCTGAGCTTCCGCGGTTCGGATCAGGCCCGCCTCGTCGTAAGTCTTACCTTGAATGCCGCGCTCGCCGCGCGTCAGGTAGAGGATCACGACCTCATGCCCCGCGTCAGAGAGCCGGGCGATGGTGCCGCCGCAGCCGGATTCCGGGTCGTCAGGGTGCGCGCCAGCGATCACCACGCGCAATGGGTTTGGCGCCACACCAGCAGCCCCAACCAGGGGCGCGCCTGCGGCAAGTGCTCCGGCCGCGCCGGCGGCCTGCCCCAGTAAATTACGCCGTGTCATTGATGTCATGATCGGTTCCTCCGCCATTCGTCGATGAAAATCCGGAGATTGCTCCACGTCTTTGGTGCATCCACCGTGATGTTGTCGACGGGCGAGAGGATGAATCCCTCTGGTCCGAGTTCGGCAAGAGCAAGCCGGACGGCCGTGCGAATCTCGCTCTCTTCGCCCATTTCCACCGTAACCGCACCCGAGACGCCGCCCCACAAGGCTAGACGCCCGGCAGCTTTCTTCTTGATCTGGCCAAGGTCAGTGTGGGTGCCCTGCACCGGATCGACGCCGATGAGGACATCCACTCCCGCTTCCACGTAATCGTCGAGCCGTGGCAATATCCCGCTGGAGCAAATATACCCAAACTTAGCGCCGTGTTCATGCGCCAGTGCGGCATCGCTCTTGAGGTGCGCAAGGATGAGCTCTCGAAAGAGCTTGGGTGAAAGGAAATCGCAGCCCTCATACCACGCCCGGTAGATATAGAGATCCACTTTCCCCGAAAGCACCACGGCCATGCGCTGCTGGTTCCAATGGTGGATCATTTCCAGAAGTTCGGCGAAAAACCCCGGCTGGTCGTGCTCGAGCATCATCAGGTTCTCAAACCCGCAAAGCCAGTTCGCCATATCGACGCCCACGCCCCAGCCGCCTGCCAGCAACACTCCCTGCTCGCGCGCAAATGCGTGGGCGCGTTCGGCTTCGACTTGGAATTGTTTGACGTCGTCAGGGTCGGGAGGCTTCAGCAGGTACCGCAACGCATCCAACTCCGCTGCTTCACCGCTCAGCAAAGGCTTGATCGCCCGCGGCACCTGGAAATCATCGACGAAGGGAATGTGGTTTCCGTGCGGCCAGTCCTCCGAAAGGCGCACGCTGGTTTCGAGCTTGCCGGCCGGCGTCGAGTACTCCTTATGCAGAACGGCGTACTGGCCTGGATTCTCTTCCTGCCACTCGCGCGTCTCCACCGAAAGATGGAAACGCACTGGCAGCCCGCGCAGGTCCGGATGGTCTAAGCGTTGCGGACGCGGCAGAGTGGGAATAAACAGGAAGGAGTCCAGACCCATGCCGCGCTCGGCCTTGACTAATTCATAGAGATCTTCCTGGCAGCGCCGCCGCAGCGCCGTAAAGCTCATGAAGCAACACGGAACATAATCCGGCACCTCATGGCGCAACGCGCACAACATTCGCTCGCATGAACTGAGTTCAGGCATCCTGTGTCACCCTCTAGCATGTCATTCTGAGCCTTGGAGTGCGGCAGCGAAGCTGCCGCCTTGGATTCGAAACGAAAAGGCGGTGGCCGGCGCTACCGCACTCCAAGGGGCTTTCGGCAAATCTCACTTCTCCACCACTTGCTCGCGCTCCGCATCAAAGTAATACACCTTGCCTGCCCGGTAAGACCGTACGGACAGGTCGCAGGCCACCGAGACTTTATAACCGATATCCACGTTGCAGTTCGGCAGTTGCCGTGACCGCACGCAATCGAAGAAGTTGTCAACGTGCTTCAGATCGCCCTCGTTGCCCACGCCATCCACGCGCACCTGGTCGTTGCCGTACTTCTTGTTGAATTCCTCGACGAACGGCGATTCGGGGAAGATATCCGCGTAATCGTACTGACGCGACGGCGGGCCTTCCCACTCGTCGCTCAGATGGATAGTGGCTTTGGTCCCCCGGATCATCATCCTCGGACCGTTCTCGTTGACCTGTGAAGACTGCACGGTCATCGAGTACTTGCTCGGGTAGTCGGCGACGGTCAGGAAGGTGTCCGGGACCTCCCGCCCGTCGTTATAGACCCACAACCCGCCCATCCCCGCGACGCGGGTCGGGAAGTCGTTGGCCACTCCGACATGAAAGGGCGCGACGACATGATAGTGCAGGTCGGTGGCAATGCCGCCGGAATAGTCCCAGTACTTGCGGAAGCGGAAAAACCGGTCCGCGTTATACGGAATCTGGCGGGAGGGGCCGACCCACTGTTTCCAATCGATGTGGTTGTCCCCCGTGGCATCGGGACCGGCGGCCGGATCGATCGTCCAAAAGTCACCGCCGTTCCAGTCGCCTTCAGGGGCATTGCGGCTGTAGGTGCCCTGCACGGCGACCACTTGCCCGATCATGCCTGATTGGACAATCTCGTGGATCTTGTGCCAGCGATTCCAGGAAAGCCCCTGCACGCCCACTTGCAGGACGCGCTTGAGTTCTTTGGTCTTGTGGGCCACCGTTTTGCTTTCCTCGGCCGTGTGCGTCATAGGCTTCTCAACGTACACGTCTTTGCCGCGCTCCATGGCCGCGAGGGTGATGGGTGCATGCCAATGGTCGGGCGTGGCGATGAACACCGCATCGATGTCAGACCGCTCGAGCACTTCCTGGTGGTGAACGTAGGTCTTTGCCCCCGGCGTCTTTGCCGAGGCCATGTTCAGCCGCTTCTGGTAAACATCACAAAGGGCAACGATTTCAATGTCCGATTTGTTGGCACGGTGCTGAAGCACCAGGTTCAAATGATCTGAGCCGCGCGCTCCCAGGCCGATCAGCGCCACATTGATGCGATCGTTCGCGCCCAGCACGCGCTGCCACGCCGGGGCGGCAGCCAAGGCCGCGCCTCCCATCGCAGCTTGCTTCAGGAAACTACGGCGGGTTGGATTATGCGAAGAAGTCATAGGTGAAACCTCCATTACGATGTCGAACTCTCTGCTGACAGCAGCACGACTGCAATCAACGCACACACTACTCCCACGGCCTGCAAGCCGCTGATGGATTCGTGAAGGATGAAAGGAGCCAGGAAAACCACCACAATGGGATACAGCGCCGTGAAGGGCGTCACAACGGAAGCTTTGCCGCCGCTCTTCAGCGCCGCCAGGAGTGCCCACGCCCCCAAGGCGTTAAAAAATCCGCTCGCGAGCGCCCATGCCAGAGCACGGGTCGAATAGGTAAAGAGTAACTTGCCCGGGTAAAGCCAGGGCTCGAGAATGAAGAAGCCGATGGCCAGCCAGACTAAAGCCCATTCGGCGGACAGATAGTTGGTCGAGAGCTTTTGGAATAAACCAACAATCCCCCACGAGATCAGGGTAACCAGACCAAACCAGAACCAAGGCGGCAAATGCATAGGACCGGATTCTTACAAAGAGAAGATGATAATAGCCACCACCGCAAATCCCAAACCCACGATCTGAAGCCGATTGAGCCGTTCGCGCAGAACCAGTACCGCCAGCACTACCGTAATGAGGGGATAAAGAGCCGTGGCGGCTGTGATGACCGACGTGTTCCCGCCGCTCCGATAGGCTGCAAAAAGCGTCAGGCCGCCGATGCCCGCAAGAATTCCGTTGCCAAGGCTGTACGCGATGCCCTTCAGGCTCTTCTCGAATTTGACCGACTTCATGACAAGCACCAGAATCGCCACCGGAATGAAGCCGAACGCAAAGATGAACTGCATCGTGCTGGCGGGAATCTCGTTGGTTCCCAGTTTCGAACAGAGCACCCACGCTCCCCACGAGAGGACACAGAGGGTGGAATACCAGAACCATTTAGCTTTGAGCCCCTCGGCGATCTTCATCATGAGACTCCAGGGCGGGGAAACAAAACATACCGAAAGCCATTTGCACCCATGGTTCTTATAGCCTATGCGTCCACGCTGTCAAGTTCTTTTCTGGCGGGGTGGCATCCTAATCTGGGCGATGACTACGTTGACTCATCAACCGAAGAGGCGCTATGATTCGCGCTTAGAAATCGCTTCTAGGGGGATGATATTTATGTTCGATGCTTTCAACGCACAAGCGAAGAGTGTAGGCGATTTACTCAGTGACAATCAACCTGCTAAAGTTGTCGTCCCAAGGTTTCAGAGGGGATTTAGCTGGGAAAAGAAGCATGTTGAGGCGTTTTGGAACGATATTCGGGCCTTCAGAAAAGAAAGCAGCTTAAAAAATGGTCCGGACAAGTATTTCCTCGGTCCTATTGTCCTCCGTCAACCCACAAAGGATACGATCTTTCTTCTTGATGGCCAGCAACGACTTGCGACCGCTACGATTTTGCTGAGTGTCTTGCGCGACCTTTCCGAGAAGTTAGGAATTGAAGATGCCAAGATTTTCGCTGCGGACATACAGGGGCATTTCATCTCGATGGAGGATGTCGGTTATAGTTTGGAGCTCGGCGAACTAGACAAGACATACTTTGTTGACACTGTTCAGTCCTCTCCCAGAACAGACAAAACTCCGAAAATTCGGTCACATCGAAATATCCAGAAGGCGCGTGAATTCCTAACGGGGGCTGTGTCCGCTAGCGTGAGCGGGATGGCTCCGTCTGCCGCCCTTGCAGAGTTCAGGTCTATTAGAAAGACAATTAGAACCGAACTGATAATGGCCAGTATCCCTGTCGTTTCGGAACGAGATGCCTTCAAAATATTCGAGACTTTGAATGACCGTGGACTTAGGTTGTCTACACCAGACCTTCTTCTCAATCACCTCATGGGGAATGCCGGCAGCGATGAAAACATGCGTAGCATCCGCGAGTTATGGAATGACATGATCGAAGGGATGGGGCGGAGAGATATAAACAGATTTATCCGGCAGCTATGGGTCTCCAAATATGGAGACTTGAAAAGCAGAGATTTGTTCACCGCTCTAAAGGAGCACATCGAAGAAGCCAAAGTCACTTCGAGACAATTTGCGGAGTCCTGCTCCGAAGAATGTGCGCGTTACATTGAACTCCTAAGAGCAGAGGACGATGATCTTCGGAGTGCTGCCCGATATGTCAGAACTTTGGTTAGGGACCTAGGCGTAGAACCATCATTGCCGGTATTGATGGCCGTCTATTCCAGTTTATCAACCTCTGAACTTGAGAAAACCGCGAAGCTGCTTCTCGTCTTCATAACACAGTACTCCATTTTCGCTAAGCTAGATTCAAGTGGGTTGGAGAATATTCTATTCGCGCTGGCCAGAGATATCAGAGGCAGATTAGCAAAGGGAGGTACTCCCAAGGAATGCCTAGCACTGATTAAAGAAAGGCTCAGCAAGAATGCTCCTGTCCACGATGTCCTGACCGCCAGTATTCCATTAGCGGGATTAGAACAAGAAGAAGCCGTCTATGTTGCATCTCGGATAGCGATTCACATGCAGGCAAAGACTAAGGAATTAACGTTGGGCGAATCGAACTTGGAGCACATATTCCCAAAGAAGCCGTCCTCGGATTGGAAAGAACCGGAGAAACTTGAACCGTACCTGTGGAACATAGGGAATCTGACGATGCTAGGAAAGCGATTGAACAATAGCGCGGCCAGTCAAGGTTTTGAGAGCAAAAAAGCCGAGTACAAGAAATCCTCCCTGGTGATGTCACAAAAACTAGCTGCTCAGCATAGCAAATGGGACGAAGAAGAAATCCTGGCAAGAGGCAAAGCACTGGCTCCTCTTGTAAAAGAGATATGGAGTTTTGAGAATCCTTCCCGAGTGTGAGTTATGATAGTGCTGGCCTAAACCCTCGTGCTACCCCAAAATGCGGCCCCCGCGCGCAGGCCTGGAGATTTACCGCTGGAGATTTACCGCTTGACAAGCCTCCCGCGCTGTGATAGCCTATAACCGTTGCCAAACTCGACCGCCGACAAACTGCCAGTGATTAGGCGGCGAGACGACGTACGGCAATTCCCCCGGCAGGCCGTCAGAAGGAGGGGAGCCGCCAATTACATGTATTTTAGTACGATCGAAGCCAGTATGTTATTGAAAACAAACGAGGCCTTTCGAAAACGAACTCAAAACGAACTCAAAACGAAGCTAAGATTAGACCCCAAAATCGGCGCAAAACGCGCAATTCTGGTCGAATTCGCCTGCGGAAATAAGCCAACCAGAGGGGTCACGGGGGGCTACATAGATTCCATGCCCAACCGCGATGAGCGCCGGAAGGTCACAGAGGACATGCACGGCCTGTCCCGCAGGCCGACAATCTGTCTGGGCCAGCCCCTTGCGCCCCGGCCCCGCGCACCCGAATCCTGCCACCTCCCAGGCCATTCGGGTGTAGACTTGTAAGCCGCAAGCCCGAAAGTCCTCGCTGAAGGTCCTGATATGAAGATCCAACTAACCGTATTGTTATTTGCACTACTTATCCCCATCGCATTGTTTGTGATCGGCCTGAAGAACATTGGCTTGAGCGCGGAGCAGAAGATCAGGCCGGCCCTTGTGGCGGGAGCTTTCTACCCTGCCGACCCGAACGAATTGGGAAAGATGATCGACGGTTTTCTCGCGCAAGCTTCGCCCGAGAAACTGGACGGCAGCCTGGTGGCGCTGATCTGTCCTCACGCGGGCTACCAATTCTCCGGCGGCGTGGCAGCTTACTCATATGTCCAGCTTAAAGGACGGAGCTACGACCGAGTGGTAGTGCTCGCCCCGTCGCATTACGAGTCGTTTCCCTTCTCCTCCATCTACGACGGTGACGCTTACCATACGCCCTTGGGCGACGTTCCTGTAGACCACGACTTTGCCGCCCAGCTCGTCAAGCTGAGCTCGTCAATCAAAATCTCGGACCGCGGACACGGCCCGGTGAATGTGCGGGGCCAACAGTATGGCGAGCACGCCCTCGAGGATCAACTGCCCTTCCTTCAGCGCGTGCTGGGGCAGTTCAAGATGGTGCCCATCGTGATGGGCGACATCAGTTACGACAACTGCCGCGCCCTGGGGATCGCTCTCGCCAAAGCCGTGCAAGGCACCCACACGCTCATCCTGGTCAGCTCCGATCTGTCCCATTACCACACTTACGATGACGCAGAGCGGATGGACCACCAGATCTTGAAGACCATCCAGGATTGGGATTACCTGACTCTCTCCCAAAACCTCGAGCGGAACCTCTGGAACGGTCCTTGCGGCGGCGGCCCCATCATCGCAGCCATGATTGCAGCGGACCACCTGGGCGCCCATCACGCGCAACTCCTCAAATACGCCAACTCGGGTGACGTTACGGGAGACAAGAGCCGCGTGGTCGGCTACGGAGCCCTGGCGATAACGGCTGACAATGAGAAGGAGAACAAGAAGCACGGCCACAAGAACGCGGAGTTCTCCCTCACCCCCGCCGAAAAAGAAGAGTTGCTGGAAATTGCGCGCCAGTCCGTGGAAGTCGCGGTGCGGGAGAAGAAAATCCTGCCCGTACCCGACAATGAGCCGGAAGCGCTCCGGGATGCGCGTGGCGCTTTCGTGACCTTGAAGGAGCACGGAGATTTGCGCGGCTGTATTGGCTATATGTCCCCTGTTAAGCCCCTTGCCGAAACGGTCCGGGATGTGGCCGCGTTCGCGGCCCTCGAGGACCGGCGCTTCCGCCCTGTCAACTCCGACGAACTGCCGCTGCTGGAGTACGAGATCTCGGTGCTTTCCCCGCTGCGCAAAGTCGAGGACATCAACCAGATTCATGTAGGCCAACATGGCTTGCTGATCCGCAAGGGAGAGTATGAGGGTGTGCTGCTTCCCCAGGTGCCCACGGAAGAAGGCTGGGATCGGAAGACATTCCTGGAACAGGTGTGCGTCAAAGCGGGCCTGCCCCAGCAGGCCTGGAAAGATGACGACGCCGACCTGTTCATGTTTACGGCCCTGGTGTTTGGCGAGCCGCACAATCCTAAAGCGCCCGCGTTCGATGAGCCCTCAGCTCAAAGGCCGCCAGGATTGCAAGCGCCGCCGGCCCCAGGTTCACCGCGGCCATGAGAACGGCGGCTCGCAAAAAGCCATAAACCGGGAGCAGGTAGGCACTCAGCGCAACCGCTCCCAGGCACGCCCCAAGCAGATCGAGTCCATAGAGTATTCCAGGGTTGCCCAACTCCTGAGCACTCGCGGGGGAAGCCTTGTTCCCCTCTTCGCTGAGGAGGCGTCTGAGGGGTGGCGACGCGGCGAAGTAAAGGCGGCTCGCTAAGGGGAACTGGAATCCGCCCATCAAACCGGCCATCAGAGCCAGCATGGGGAAAACCATGGGGTTGATGGTGAGAAGCGCCCGCAGACTTTTGACGCTCGCCAGCAGAACGAACAACGCGTAGAGGAGAAGAGGCGCTGCCGCCGCCAGAAGTTGCAGCAGTGCGAGCTTCCTGTATTCCCTAGCCCCCGCAGTCATAGGGGCGGTTCGCGAACTGCCCCTACGCGCCCTTGTTTCCCTTAGGGCTAACCACGCGCCGCCCGCCATCCCCACCATGAAGAGAGCTACTAGAATGGCCAGTTGTTGGTAAACGTATCCATAGAGTGCTTGAAACCCGAGCAGGAGGAGAACTTCGAGGCCAAGCAGCGTGAACCCCATCGACGCCACACAGAGCCCCAGAGTGGCGCGATAGGCGTGCGGCAGTCTTCTTACATCACCATCACGAGGCGGCGTGCCCTCGCCGCCGCCGCGATGCCGCGCGACGCCGGGGCGTTCGAACAGCCCCGACGCGGCCGTTAGGGTCAGCAGGCCGAGAAACACGGCGACCGCGGCCGCGCCGAATCTCAGAGCCGCCAGCGATTCCAGTAAATCGCGCCAGCGCGAGTGAAATCGCGAACTCCATAGGACCACGTCGAAATAGTAGGCAATGGGAGAAAAGTCCCGGTTAATGGGCGTCGTGGCCTTTGGCTCGATCTGCTGCTCGAGATCCTGCATGCGATCCGGCGACATCTGGAAGGGAACGTAATACTCACGAAAATACTGCGTGTGGATGCGGCGCTCGTGCAGCCGGGTCATCAATGCAGAGGCATCTCGGGTAAGTGTGCCCCCTCGATTTGAAACCAGAAAGTGAACCGTCTCCCCTGGAATGGCAACCACTTGCGGGAAAACCGAGCGCAGCGTCTTTTCGAGGCACCTCAAGAGGTCCGCAAGTGCCTGGCTGATGTAATTCTCCGACCCGGTCACCTGAAAGGACAGAACCCCGCCGGGGTTGAGCTTCTCCGCGGCCTCGCGGAAGAACTCCTGGGTGTAAAAACGGTTCAGTTGGGCGGTAAAGGGGTCAGGCAAGTTGATGATGATGACGTCGAACTTGGTTTCGCTGGTCTTGAGGAACAACCGCCCATCCATGCGGTGAACGAACACGCGAGGATCGCTGCGCGCAGGCGTCCAGACTTGCGCAAAGTGGCGCTCGGCGACGCCCAGGATGGCAGGGTCCAATTCGACGTAGTCGACGCGCTCGAGGCTGGAGTATTGCAGAGCTTGCGCCAGGCTGCCGTTGATCCCTCCGCCAATCAGCAGCAGCGAGTGGGGGGCGGCGTGTTCGAGAAGCGCAAAGTGTACTGCCTCCTCCGCCGCTGAGGGGTCCGGCACGGTGAGTATCCTCAACCCGTTCTCGAAAAGGCTGTGGCTTTCGCGTGTCGCCACCAGCGACAGATTGCCATAGACGGAATTCCGGGATTCCACGAGGCTGAAGCCGCGCCACAGCAGCGCCAGCGATTTGGCCTCAAGCCGGCGCGCGGCGCGCGGGATGAAGAGGGCAGCAACGAGAAGCAGCGCCAGCAGGGTACGGCGATAGACCGGCGTGTGCACGCCGATCCAAGCTGCGGCCAGCAGGTTGAGCAGGGCCACGCAGGCGGCCATTTCGAACGAGGTGAAATAGCGGATCAAAATCAGGCTTGCCAGTATTCCTCCCAAGCCCGATCCCGCAGCCTCGAACAGGTAAACCGAACTCGCCGCAGAGGCCGTTGAGCTGCCCGTTTCCTCGCTGCACAGCCTGCTGCCCGTAGCAAACAGGCTCCCCGAGAGCAGGCAGAAGAGACTGAGCGTTATCAAGGAAGTGAGGAACATCGGCGCCGGGCCCAGGATTTCTCCAGGGACGGATTCCAGCATTGGCCGGCTGGCGCGTACCGCAAAAATGGTCAGCGGGAAAACTCCGCCGAGCAGGGTTTCCAGACTGGCCACGACTTTCCGCGAATCGCGCCGGCGCCCTGAAAACCTACCTGACAAGCTCGAGCCGATGGCCGTCCAAAGCAGCCAGCATGCGAGTATGATGCCGAGAGAAATCTCGTTGCCGTAAAAGACCACGATCAGCTCGCGCATCAAAACAATCTGCGCGACGACAGAAGTAAACCCAATGAGGGATAAGATGCCTTGCAGTTGAGGCGAGACTTTGCCCTCTCCTCGGTGCCCAACATCGAATGTGGATTGGTTGCTCACGCGCGTTGCGCCATGGCAATACTACCGCCAAACCCGCCATCGGCGCAAAGCACAAGGGCAGGAATCAGCATGAAGAGCCGCTCAGGCCGGCTGCCGCATGAGACCTCTGTAGTTCGGGGTCTGGGCCAGCCGGCTGTGACCGTAAGGAGCGGGGTAGCTCGACTGGCGGGGAGGCATTGACAAATCGCTGTACAGACCGCATAAAGGCTCTATGAAGACTCTTACTAAAACGGATGCAAAGAAGAATTTGAGCCGCTGGCTCGACGCTGCGGCCTGCGGACAGGACATCGGGATTGTCCGCGGGGCCGAAATCATTGCTCTGCGCAGGGTCGACGTGGAGTCCACCGATTACGCGCAACGCGAATACGCCGCGACGCCAGGGCAAATTGCGGCGTTTGCGGCGGCCACCGATAAACGCTATCGCCGGCTCAAGCGGTCGGGGAAATTGGTGACCGTCACCACCAAGCAACTGAGGAACGTGCTTAAGTAAGCTTCTGCCTATTGACCCGCTGTGTTACGACGCCTACAGAACCTGCCGCAGAACGAAAGGGCTGAGTGCCTGTTAGCGCTGTGCGAGTTGCCCGAGACCTTTGGCCGCCCGCATGTGCACAGTGGTCTGGGGATTCGTAAATTGGGCGACAAGATTTTCGAGTGCCGCGGCAATGCTTCGTTGCGCTTCATCTTTCAGGACCGGCCATCGGACTTGTTCGTCTCCTTCCTGGGCAATCATGACGAGGTCAAAGCGTTGCTCCAAAACCGCAAGTATCGCTGAGACGGGCGACTGGCGCTTGATGGGTGTCGCTCGATGGCTTGCTATTGTCTGCGGCGTTTGACTTCACTGGGGCGGTCGGCTAACCTGAATTGTCAGGGTTAATCCATCCAGCGCGCCATGGGTTGCTGGAATAGAGGTTGGGAGCGCAAACGAATTGCGGAGATTCTCCGCCCCGGACAACGGGGCCTCAGAATGACATCCGTTCGAAGTAGCGTAAAAATGTTGAGAAGAGTTTATCTGGACAACAATGCAACGACGCCGCTGGCGCCGGAAGTCTTTGAGGCGATGAAGCCTTACCTGCTCGAGGATTATGGGAACGCCTCTTCGATCCATTGGTTCGGACAACGGGCCAAGAACGCGGTCGAGAAGGCTCGCCAACAGGTTGCAAAGCTGCTGAATGCGCGGCCCGGCGAAGTGATTTTTACAAGCGGGGGAACTGAGGCGGACAATGCAGCGATCTTCGGCATCGTTCAGGCATCCCGCGTGGCAAACCCGCACATTATCACCACGAGCATCGAACACCACGCTGTCCTCCACACGGCACAGGCGCTTGAAAAGCAGGGTGTCGGTGTGGCTTACCTGGGTGTGGGTGCAGGCGGCGTGGTCGACCCGGCGGACGTACGAAGCGCCATTCGGCCTGAGACCGTGTTGATTTCCATCATGCACGCGAACAACGAAATCGGCACGATCCAGCCGCTGGAAGAAATTGGGGCCATTGCCCGCGAGCACGATATCTATTTCCACACCGACGCGGTTCAATCCGCGGGCAAGATTCCCGTCGATATCGAGAAGCTGGGCGTCGACCTGCTTTCTCTTTCCGCGCACAAGTTGAACGGGCCGAAGGGCGTGGGTGCGATGTACATTCGCAGGGGCACTGCCCTCAGGCCGCTTCTTTACGGAGGTCATCACGAACGCGACCGCCGTCCCGGCACTGAAAACGTACCGGGCATCGTCGGTCTGGGTGCGGCTGCGGAACTGGCCTGGGCTCACCTTGATGAATATGGGCAGCGTGTGGCGGCCTTGCGCGATCGCCTGGAGCGAGGCGCGCTCGAATTAGTCCCGCAAGTGCGCGTGAACGGTGACTTCGAGCGGCGCCTGCCCAACACCAGCAACCTCTGCTTCGAATGCGTCGAAGGCGAAGGCTTCGTCATCGCCATGGATTTGACAGGCTTTGCATGCTCCACTGGGGCGGCATGTTCCTCCGGGTCGGTCGAGCCGTCGCACGTTCTCTCCGCTATCGGCTGTACGCCGGAGCAGGCGCGGACGAGCATCCGGTTCAGCCTGGGCCGTTACACCACCGCCGAAGATGTCGGCGCCACGCTCGCTGCTCTTCCCGCCGTCGTCGAGCGGCTCCGTGCGGTGTCGCCCCGCTACAAACCCGTTGGAGCCAGGGGTTAGGGCAATTCTGGATTTTGGATTTTGGGATCACCTTTCCATTTTCAAGTTTCCAGTTTCCAATTTCCATTTTCGAGTTTCGAACTCCGGTTTTCCCGTCATGACGATCGCTGTCGCGATGAGCGGAGGCGTGGACAGTTCCACTGCCGCTGCCTTGCTGATCGAAAAAAACTCGGATGCCAAGGTTTCCGCATCGCGCACCGAGCCTGACTCGGTGGTCGGGCTGACGATGCAGTTGTGGAACCAACGCCGCTTGCCGAGCTTGCAGGGCCAGGAAAGCGTGCTTAACCCGTCGGGTCACGCCAGCGGCCGCTGCTGCTCGCTGGACGATGTCTACGACGCCCGAGCTGTGGCGGAGTGCCTGGGCATCCCGCACTACGTCATCAACCTTGAACGGGAGTTCGAAGCGACGGTGGTGCGGCCGTTTGTGGAGCGTTATCAGGCCGGAGAAACCCCCATTCCGTGCAGCCTTTGCAACACGGAGATCAAGTTCGAGCGGTTCATATCCCTCGCGCGCCAGATCGGCGTGGAACGCATCGCCACGGGCCATTACGCGCGCCTCCGGCACGACGAAAGGACAGGCCGCATTCAACTGCTGCGCGGGGTGGACCGAAGCAAGGACCAGGCCTACTTCCTCTTTGGGCTCACCCAAGCGCAGCTCGAACGGGCCCTGTTCCCGCTCGGCGAACTCCGCAAAGAGCAAGTGCGCTCGATCGCCCGCGCCAAGCGGTTGCCCGTCGCTGAGAAACCCGAAAGCCAGGAGATCTGCTTCGTTCCTTCAGGCAATTACCGCGACTTCATCGACGCCTATCTTGAGGAACACGGCAAGAGGCCGGAGGCGCGGCCCGGTGAAGTCGTCTCAACTGAGGGGAAGGTGCTTGCCGAGCATCGCGGGATTCACAATTTCACTGTGGGTCAGAGGAAGGGCTTGGGAGTCGCGGTTGGCTCACCGCTTTATGTCGTGCAACTCCAGCCGGAGAAGAACCGGGTAATCGTGGGGCCTGAGCCGGAACTGTTTCGCCGCAAGTTCGTGGTTCGCGACCTCAACTGGATTCGACTGGTCGGGGAGGGCGAGGCGCTCGCGGCCCACGTTAAGATTCGCCATAATCATCCAGGCGCCCCAGCCCAAGTGGAAGCGCCTGGAGCCAACGAGGCTTCGGTCACTTTCCATGAACCTCAGCGGGCCATCACTCCCGGGCAAGCGGCAGTATTCTACGACGGCGACGAAGTAGTGGGTGGCGGGTGGATTGATCGTGTTCTTGAATAAGTTGGGCGACCATGGTGGGTTTTGAGTTGTCTGCTGTTGGGCACAAGGCTGAGCGACAAAACCCTCTCTGCGCCTCGGAGCAAGCAAAAGCCGACGTCGCCGAGGTAGGGATCTGCCTCACTGATATCGCGGATCGTGCAGGGGCGCGTGGTTATGCGCCCCTCTGGATTACCGAGTGGTGTCTTAAATGAAAAGCTGCTCGTCCTGCGCTGCCTCGCTGACGCTGGTTGTTCGCCGGCGCGAGAACAGGAACTCCAGGCCCGCCTGCATGCCTTTGATGACGGCTGAAACTTCCTGAACGGGCGCCAGCACCCCGCGCTGCACGGTTTCCGAGGTGGTTTCGATCTTTTCGACGAGGTCGGAAACCATCCGGTCCATGCGAATAACCTGCGCGCGTGACTTGTCCACAAGCTCCGCCACCAGCCCATCTACGTCGCTGGTCCGCTCGCGGAGCATCTTGCTGATGTCGGCCAAGTTCGCGGTGATCGTCCGCAAAGGTTCGCGGGCGTTGACCAGGATTTCCGTGACCGATTGCGTCAGCGGGTCAAATCGCTGCTTGAAGTCTTGGCGGACAGCTTCGAGTTGGCCGGGAATTTTCCGCAACGCCAGAAAGATCGCGACTGTCATCCCCGCCTGGATCAGGACTGCCAAGGCGACAAGGATGAGCGCGAGGGTCAGCCCTGTGTTTTGCTCCATGGTTCGCTCACCAGTCCTTCCGCGGCCCAGACTCTTACTTGGCCTTGGCTTTTTCTTCCTGGTAGGCTTGTTTGCCCGCTTCCAACGCTGCTGAGAGAAGCTCCTTCTGCTTGGTTACAAGATCTTTGCCTTTCTCCACAGCATCTTCTGCCTGGCGGCGCAAGTCTTCCGTTTTGGCCTTAACGTAGTCCCGGCCCTCTTCGGCTTTTCCGGCAATATACTCGCGAGCCTCTTTTCCAGATTTGGGAGCAAGTAACAGGGCGACGATTGCCCCTATACCCACACCCGCAAGAAAAAACCCCAGATTCGTTGCACCACTATTCTCATCGCTCATGGGCTACCTCCGCTTCATACTGTGGAAAGCGCGTTCCGAGCGGCTTCCTTGCCGGAATCAAGCACCTCAGCAAGCCGCTCCCGCTGTTTGTTCACCAGATCCTTGCTCTTCCCGACTAACTCTTCCGCTTGGTCCTTGACTTCCCGACTTCTCGAAGCCACGTACGCTTTGCCTTGCTCGGCCTTCTTGGCAATCAGTTTCCGCGTCTGCTCGCCGGTCTTGGGCGCAAGGAGCAGGGCCACCGCTCCGCCGACGCCAACGCCGACAAGAAAATACCCAATTCCTGCTGCCGTGCTGCATCGAGCCATGACTCACCTCCGCGTTCCGAGAACCAATGTATCACCGTCGCTTGTGTCAAGCAAGAAAAAAGTTAAGTGTTTAGTGTCAGTTATAAATAGACCGTCCAGACGGCTTATTAATAGATGGATTAGGACCGGCTAATGGCAGAGGGTTCCCTCCTCCCATAATAGAGGTGGGGTGGACAGCGTCCGTGGCCGACAGGAGATCCGTCGATCTTCCCCTTTCATTAAGGACACAGGAGTCGTTCTCATGCTTTCTGTGCGCCGCCGACGACATGTGCGGTCAACCCGTCTTCGGCAGCTTGCTAAAATGCTCCACAATCCGCTGTGCCTGTGTCGAGTTAACCACTTGACCGAGTTCCTCTGCCGACAGAGTCTGCAGCGCGCCTAGGCTGCCAAAATGGGAGAGAAGCTTGCTGGCACTCTTTTCTCCGATTCCAGCTATTTCCAGTAATGCGCTCGCCATTTCGCGTTTTCCGCGCCGCGCCCGGTGGAAGGTGACTGCAAACCGGTGCGCCTCGTCGCGGATTTGCTGGACCAAATGGAGGGCCGGAGAGTGATGATCGAGAACCACCGGATCATCTTCACGTCCCAGGAGATAGAGGATTTCCTCGCGCTTGGCGATACTCGCTAACGGCTGGTTAATGATTCCCAGGTTCTCCAAAGCCTCTGCGGCCGCGTGGAGTTGGCCGATTCCTCCGTCGATAAGAATCAGTTCCGGCAGTCTCTTCTTCTCCTCGTGCAGTCTTTTGTAGCGGCGTCCCACCACTTCCCTCATGCTGGCGAAGTCATCGTTGTGGGGAACCGTCTTGACGATGAACTTGCGGTAGTCCGACTTCTTCATGCCGGTCCCTTCCCAAACCACCATCGAGGCGACAATATCCGAGCCTTGAATGTGGGAGACATCGAAGGCCTCAATGCGGTTGGGCGGTTGGGACAGGTCGAGAGCCTCTGCCAGGCTCTCCAACACCTCGCGGGTTTTGGGCTTCAGAATTCTGAAACGCCTTTCGAACGAATGGCGCGCGTTCCGGGCGACCAACTCAAGCATGGCGCGTTTCCGCCCCCCTTGCGGGGTCAGAATCTTCACCGGATGTCCTCGCCGCTCGGCCAGCGACTCTTCGAGGAGTTCGCGGTCTTCGAAATCCACCGGCACGTGGATCTCGGCGGGAAGATACTGTTGGTCGAGATAGACTTGCTTGAGAAGCGAAGAGAAGAACTCGCCGGCATGGAAGCCCTCGAGGTCCTCCCAGAAGAATTCCCGCCGATCCAGCACGCGCCCGCCGCGCAGGTGAAATAGATTCACCGCCACCAGCGGACCCTCCTGGTGGAATCCGAGGATGTCAGCCTCTTGGCCTGACCAGGCCGCCATTTTCTGGCGCTCGCGGAGTTCCTCAACGGTGGTGATCTGGTCGCGGTAACGCGCGGCGTCTTCAAAGTAAAGCCTCTCCGACGCCTCTGCCATGCGTGCGTGCAGGCTGCGGACCAGATCGCTTTCGCGCCCCTCGAGCAGCATGCGAACGTCCCGCACCGCCTCCGCGTAGCGCTCCGGCGTAGTCAAGCTTTCCACGCAAGGGCCGAGGCAACGATGAATGTGATATTGAAGGCAGGGGCGGGGATGGAAGCGCGTCAAATCCACAGTGCACGAGGGGACAAGGAAGTGGCGGTGAATAAAATCCACAATACGGTAAGCCAGGTTGGCCGGAAAATACGGGCCGTAATAAAGTGAGCCGTTCTTCTTCAGCCTGCGTGTAACATAAACGCGGGGGAACCGCTCCTGCAGCGTAAGTTTAATGAAAGGGTAAGATTTGTCGTCACGAAGCAGAATGTTGTAGCGTGGTTTAAACTGCTTGATGAGGTTGTTCTCCAGCGCCAAGGACTCCCGCTCGTTGTCCACGAGGATAGTCTCGAGGTCCTCGGCCATGTCCAACATTCGGTCCCGCTTATCATCTCCGGGACGCGAGTCTTGGAAGTAGCTCCGCACCCGGTGGCGCAGCGACTTTGCTTTGCCAACATAAATGGGCCGACCCGATAGATCTTTGAATATATAGACCCCCGGCTGGGCGGGCAGGGCTTCGGCTTTTTCGAGGAGCGAAGGATTCACTGAATCTCCAGACTTTATTATCTGCCAGGGTGCAACTTTCTCAAAGTCACAAGTCTCGCGGAGGCAGATCGCCTTGTCACTCGGCCCTTAATCCGTTGATAACGACGGGCATGAGCGACTGCTTCGAAAAGGGGTAGGGGTAGGGCTTGCCCTACCCCTGGAGTTTCTACATTTGTGAGTCCATGGCCATTTCATGCTCGGAAGGCCTGGGAGCGCGGGCTTCCAGCCCGCATCTCGCACCTGGACGAGCGGGCTGGAAGCCCGCGCTCCCAGGAGACCGCATTGGCCAAGGGACGGCAAGCCGTCCCCCGCGTTTCCACTCGTCACGCCAAGGGTAGGGCAAGCCCTACCCCTACGGCGCGGGGATCCAGAGAAAAGCAACGAACGAACCGGGAATGTTGATGAAAACAAAGGCCAGCCCACTCGAGAACCCCAATGCCTCGATGAGGGAGAAGGGCCGCGGCCTTTGCTTTTTCGTTCTCTCCGCACAAAATCTCGGTCAAGAAGCCTCTTCCTGGACAGATAATGGCCCGCGACGGCGCGTTCGCGAGGCGCGCGGGCCGGGCGATGGGCTAGTTACGTTTCCCATGGACATTCTGCTCCTGATTCTTCTCATCGCGGCCAGAATTCTGTCGCGCCTCTCCCTCCCGCCGCAATCGCGGCGCATCTAACAGACGTTTTTGTTCTGGGCGAGGGCAAAACCCCTCACCCGTCACGCTCCGGCTGATGACACCGCGGGAGCAGGACACCCTTCCCCCTCGGGAGAGGGCTCTTCGCTCACATCGCTGCGGCCCTGGTGGCCGCCCTCTCCGTCGGCCTGGGCGCCCGCAAGAGGCGCCCCTACGTCCTCGGCTGGCGCAGACCTGCTTTCCAAGGTCTGTCCCCATGGGCCTTCGGCCCGCGAAAGCTCATGAAAAAGGTGTTGGGTTATGATAGGCACGGTCGAGAGCGGTGAGATCGTAGTCGCAGTGGAGCGGTTGAGGCCGTAGGTCTGTCTGATCCGGAGCGTGCGTGTTGAGCGAATAATTGGGCGTTGCTGTCTCCCTCAGGGGGGAGCGGCGATAGCCCGCGACCCTGCATAAGGTAACTTTGGGCACGCTCTCCGCTCCCGCCCAAAGGAGCGTGTGATGCCTTATAGAATAGCAGGAATTGACGTTCATAAGAGAATGTTGACGGTCGTGGTTTGCGATGTGGAAGTAAGGGGTGAATATGAGTTTGAGCGGCGACCGTGTGGCAGTACCCCCTCGCACCTGCGCTCACTGGCCGCTTGGCTGGTGGAGCAAGAGGTTGAGGAAGTGGTGATGGAGTCCACGGCACAGTATTGGAAACCGGTCTGGGCAATCCTGGAACGATACTGGAAGCCCCTCCAGCAAGGACGGGAAGGGGCTCGTCCGATGTCGGGAATGCTGCATCTGGCGCAGGCACAGTCGAACCGGGGACCACGGGGGCGGAAGAACGATTTCGCCGACCCCGAACGTCTGGTGAAACGACTGGTGGCAGGCGAACTGATCCTGAGCTTCGTGCCGAGTGCCGAGCAGCGTGTGTGGCGCACGGTCATGCGCACCAAGTACCAGTTGAGGTGCAACCAAGTGCAGTTACAGAACCGGTTGGAGGCTTTGCTGGAAGAGGCGCATCTGAAGTTGTCCAGTTTGGTTTCCGACCTGCTGGGCCTCAGTGGACGGCGTATGTTAACGGCCATCGCGGAAGGGGAGACGGATCCGGCAGCGGTGGCGGCACGAGCGGATTATCGCCTGCGCGCCACGCCGGAAGAGTTATGCGATGCGCTGGGTGCCTGTGGCGAGCTCCATCCCGTCTACCGCCGGTTGTTGCAGAGGGCGCTGGAGGAGTGGCAACGCGCCGAGGCACAGATTACTCAGCTCAGCCAAGAGATGGCCACGCTGCTGGCTGCCCACCAGGAGCAAGTCCAGCGCTTGGCGGAGGTACCCGGCCTGGGGGTGGATTCAGGACAGCAGATCCTGGCGGAGGTGGGCGCCTCGGCAGCGACCTTCCCTTCCGCTAAAGCTCTCTCCTCCTGGGTGGGTGCATGCCCAGGCGAGGAGGAGAGCGCGGGAGTGAACCACAACCGCCGCTCGCCCAAGGGCAACCGCCACCTGCGGCGCATCCTGAATCAGGCGGCCCACGCCGCAGTTAAACTCAAAGGCAGCGTCTTTGCGATCCTCTACCGCCGCTATGTGGCGCGCTTGGGGCACAACCAAACCATCGCGGTGATTGCACATCGGCTTTGTCGCTTAATCTGGAAGATTCTGCACCAAGGAGTTCGTTACGAGGAACGCGGCCCAGCGGTCAGCCAAAAGTCAAAGCAAAAGCGCACCGCCCGAATGATCCGCCAACTCCGCGACCTCGGTTATCGCGTCGAACTGCTTAAGCTCGCAGCGGGGGTGCCGGCCTGAGACAGGTTTTTCGACCCTGCGGCTTTGGCGTTCGGGCTGCCGCTTTCCGCAGGCTCAGCAGCAGCTTGATCTTCCGGTCGATGGCGCGGTCCAGCGAGTCTTCCCGCCGCAGCATCATCCGCCACTCTTCGCCCGCCGGCGCCAGGCAGGCGTCGCGCTCGATCGCCGCTCTCTCCTCGCTCAGCTTCTCCTCGTACTCGAACTCCTGCTCGACGGCAGCCACCTCGTCCGCGAGCAGCAGGACCAGTTGCTTGTACCGCAGTTCGTCCGCCGGTTCGGTGGCGACGAAGGGGCCGGCCTCCTGGGCGGGCTGGGCGTCCACAAGCGGCGCCTCGATATCATCCTCTTCGTCGCCCTCGGCATCCGCTGCGTGCGCGCCGGCGTCACCCAGCGGCAGAGGCAAGTTGCTCCCCGCAAAGAGCGCCAGCAGAAAGCACAACCGCGGCCCTCGCCAGCCGGTCTTGTTCCGGTAAAAGCCCTGGAGCGCGGCGGCCTGCCAGGCCAGGAACGAGCGGGCGTGGACCTGCAAGCGAATCAGTGCCAGAAAGGAAAGCAGCAGGCGCAGGCGCGCGGCGGGGTCGGAGGGCGCTTCGAGCGTGACGTTGAGGGCCTGGCCGACCTCGATCGTGCAGTCTTCAATTTCCTTGCGACGGCGATGCTGCTTCTCTTCGAGTGCCAGCAGGGCGCGGCGCATCAGGCCGGTCTGGGAGCGCTCCAGGCGGTCGCGCCGCCAGTAGAGGCGGGTGAGATCGTCAACCTGCTTTTCAACGAAGGGGTCGCCGGTGCTGAAGGAAGCGCTGAGCTCCTGCTTCAGGGCGTCGAACCGGGCTGGGTCTTCTCCCAGGGCGCGCATCACTTCGTAGTGGTTTTCGGGGTCGGAGCGCTCGCCGTGCTCAAGGGCGTTCATTTTGGAATTCTGCTTACCGGCCGCGGTGCACGGGCCGTGGGAGCGCCGGCCGTTCAAGCGGGCGGCGTCGAGCAATTGCGGGGTAAGCTGCGGTGATTGGCGAATCGACATAAGATCTCCAGGGAGAAAGTTTCGGGTAGGATGCAGGGGCGTTTCGCGAACCGCCCCTACCCGGGACTTGCGGTTGTGCGGGGCGAATCCCCAGCGTATAGGCTATATATATGGGTCAAACGTGTCAAGATCACGAAGGTAATGGTACCGACAAAAACGCCGAACTGCGCTCTGCGGCAGCCCGTATGGATTTAATGCGCGGGTTGCCTACCCGCGGTGATGAAAGCCGGTGTCATCCTAAGCGAAGGATCTCCGCAGTGCGTGTTGAATGCAAAGATCCAAGAACAACTGCAGGGATCCTTCGCTGCGCTCAGGATGACAGGTTGGGCGGTTGGCCTGCCTGTCAGCGCCACGTAATACTGCTTTGCCGCCAGCCCACGCGATCTCGACGGATTAGGGTCAGCGCAGCTGTATTGACACTCCGCGTGGGGAAGGGGGAGAATTGGTTTTATGCGAAGGAGACTCTGGGTAAATTTGGTTTCATTCCTCGTGCTTGGCGCGAGTGGAGCAATCATTTACGCACAGCAGCAGCCTACGAAGCCTGCGACCCCAAAAGATGATCCGGTGCGGGCATTGCCGTCGGATTCAGCGTCGAAAGCAGTGGAAATTGGGGATTTTTACCTGAGGCGGCGAAAATATAAAGCGGCGCTGAGCCGATTTCAGGAGGCGTTGAAAACCGACCCGCATTACGCGCCCGCATTCCGGGAACTCGGAAGAGTCTACGAGAAAATGGGGCAATGGAAGAAGTCACTGGACGCGTATCAGAAATATCTGGACGAGCTTCCTTCCGCCAAAGACGCGCGAGAAGCCAAAGACATTCATAAAGCGATCGACCGCATGCAAAGGGAAATCGTTGCAGAAGGGGATTCGTCGCACGGCGCGCAGTGACCGGTTGACGGTGAACGGCGGTCAGCGCGCCGTTGCCGCAACTGGACAAAAGTCTTAGTGCTTTCTCAGCCGCCCCTTAGCTCCCCTCTGCTTGCTGCTTCAATTCACTGCGCGGATTCCAGGCTTTCCGCCTCCGCCTCAAAATAATCCCGGAGAATGCGGGCTGCGCGTTCGGCATCCTCTTCCCGAACCAGCAGCGGCACATCCAACACCGGCAACAGTTCCGCCGAAAACCCACCCGACACGACTGAGGGAATGCCTTGGTCCTGCAAGATGTTCTTGGCCATCTCGACGTCCATCAGGGCGGAGGCACCACTAAAGACACGCGCGGCCACAAGCTTGGAGTCAGCGGAGCCCGCACTCGGCACCTGAGGAGGCGAGCCTGGCAAGAGCGGTGCACCGCAATCATCGCAGGTTTTTGTGCCTTCCACGTATTCCGTGTAACAGCTTGGACAATAGGCCATGGGCGGGAACACCCTCCAAGGTCAGTATAGACCTTATTCCTGCCTGCCGGTATGATTTGAAAAGCTCACGACAGAGTGGAGAGGGTTCGCTCTCCTGAAAGTCACGTCATTCCCGCGCAAGCGGGAATCCATTGGACCGACAATGGGTCCCCGCTTACGCGGGGACGACGCTGATTTTCATTGCCTCCGGTGGGCCTAAGGCCCTTGGAAACTCTCTCGAAAGTCTGTCATTCTGAGCGAGGCGAAGAATCCACATTTGGTTGCGGCTTTTGCCGCGCTGTGGTGAACTATCTTTCCATTCCGCGAGGGGGTGTCATGCCGACAACGTATTCCAGAACCGTGAAGCACAATCGGATCGGGAGAGTATTCGCCCTCTGCATTCTGATGGCATCAGCCGGCTTGCTGGGCTTGCGGCACCTGGCCGCAGAGTCCGGGGACGACCTCCTGATCATTAACGGCCACATTCTCGATGGCAGCGGGAGTCCCTGGTTCGAGGGCTCGGTCGCCGTTAAGGATGGAAAGATCACCGCCGTGGGCCGCTTGCCAAATGCGGCGGCGCGGCGCGTGATTGACGCCGGCGGTCTAATCATTTGTCCTGGTTTCATCGACCTGCACAGTCATTCCGACTACACACTTCTGGTGGACGGTAAAGCGGAGAGCAAAATCCGGCAAGGGGTGACAACCGAAATCCTGGGCGAGTCGGAATCCGCGGGCCCCATCCTTGGCCCCGCCATACCGGAGTTTGACAAGGAGATGTCGCGCTATGGCCTCACGCGAGACTGGACGACCCTGGGTGAGTACCTGGCGCGCGTGGCACGGCAAGGGAGTTCCGTCAACATCGCCTCTTACGTCGGGAGCGGCCAGGTGCGCATGGACGTGATGGGGAACGTGAACAGAGCCCCTCGCCCCGAGGAAATGGAAAGGATGAAGGCCTTGGTTGATCAAGCCATGCGAGAAGGCGCCCTCGGTCTCGCCTCCGGCTTGATCTATCCTCCCAACTCCTTTGCGAGCACGGC
Organism: uncultured Acidobacteriota bacterium; assembly: GCA_963831905.1. Taxonomy (GTDB): domain Bacteria; phylum Acidobacteriota; class Terriglobia; order UBA7540; family UBA7540; genus CAVROP01. The sequence goes on from CAWHRX010000009.1 coordinate 83,602, forward strand.
GGAACTGATCTCGCTCGCCGAAGTTGCGGCGCGCTATGGCGGCATTTATACCAGTCATATTCGCGGCGAAGGCGAGCACTGGAGACGAGCTATCGACGAGGCCATCGAAATCGGTGAGAAAGCCCGCCTGCCCGTGCACGTCCTGCATTTCAAGATCGACGGCCAATCCAACTGGGGGCAAATGGCCCAGCAGGTCAGCGAGGTTCAGGCAGCGCGCGATCGCGGTGTGGACATCACCGTGGACCAATATCCCTACATCGCCTCGATGACCGGGCTTGAAATGTGCATTCCACCCAAGTATCTCGAAGGCGCCTCGGAGCAGGTGGTGGCGCGGTTGAAAGATCCCAAAGTTCGAGCGGAGATTCGTCAGGCCATCTCCCGAGGCTTGCCGGGCTGGGAATCCGATCAGGTCAAGAGCGTAGGCGGTTGGCATGGCGTGCTCGTGGCGTCGCTCCAGAAACCGGAGAACAAACGGTACGAAGGCCAGCGCCTGGATGAAGTGGCGAAGAAAATGGGCAAGGATCCTCTGGATGCTCTGTGCGATCTGCTGGTATCCGAAGGTGGCTCGGCGGAAGCCGTTTACTTCAGCATGAGCGAGCCCGATGTCGAACTCGCCATGAAACAACCCTGGCTGGGAATCGGCTCGGACGGGAGTGCAGTCAGCCCGGAAATGGCTTTTATTGGGAAGCCGCACCCGCGGTTCTATGGCACCTTCCCGCGCGTGCTGGCCGTTTACGTTCGAGAGAAAAAAGTCCTGGCACTCCCCGACGCCATTCGCAAGATGACTTCGTTCCCTGCTCAAATCTGCGGTCTTATGGATCGAGGGCTGCTCCGGCCAGGCATGGCGGCGGATATCACCGTCTTCGACCCCAAGACGGTTGCCGATAAAGCCACCTTTCAGAATCCCCTGTTATATCCACTCGGGATCCCCTACGTCATTGTGAATGGCATAGTGGTAATCAACCAGGGGAGGCATACGGGTGAAAAGCCGGGGTGCGTGCTCTACGGACGCGGGCGGCAGGGCTAAGCAGCGGCTGTATTTGTAAGGCCCGACCTGGCGGGACAAGCAATCCCGGTGGTTGTGGTCGCATGGCGCGAAAGTCAAAACTGCAGATTCTTCGCGTCGCCCTCTCGAAAATCACGTCATTCCCGCGAAAGCGGGAATCCATTGTGTTGCGAACCAACCATGGACCCCCGCTTTCGCGGGGGTGACGATGTACCTGATTTTCATTCCGTTGGGTGGGTCGAAGACCCATGACCACTCAGAATGACAGCGCAGGTGTTAAAGAGAGGCCGTCGAGTTTCACCCGCGGGGGCAAGGTGATAGAATTTCAGTATGTTGAGCACACGGCGCCAACTCTTCATGACGGTTCTATTCGCGTGTAGTGGCACGGGCTGCGCGTGCTGGGGACAGCAAGACGACAACAGTTTCTGGAACAAAGTTTATAGCGCCGGCCAGGCCATCTTTGTTCACCACCCCACGGAATTACTGGTGAACGCCATCAAGGGCCGCCGGCCCGGCACGGCGCTTGACATCGGCATGGGCCAGGGCCGAAACAGCATCTTCCTGGCGCAACAAGGCTGGGACGTTACGGGCTTTGATCCCTCGGAGGAAGGTGTTCGCCAGGCGCGGGACCACGCCGCCAAGCTGGGGCTCCACTTTCGCGCGCTGGTGGCCAAAGAAGAAGAGTTCGATCTGGGGACGGCGCAGTGGGACCTGATCGTCATGACTTACGTCCGCCAGGTCCGACCTGAAGATGCCGGCCGTTTCGCCCGCGCGTTGCGGCCAAACGGTATCTTCGTCTATGAAAACAACAATGCTGGAAAGCAGAATGAGTTGTTGAAGTGCTTCCTCGCCTGGCGCATCCTGCATTTCGAGGATGTGGACACAAGCTCCGACTGGCACCCGGAACTCACCCAGCGCGTTGAACGCCTGGTAGCGGAAAAGCCCCCGTCAGAGTAGAGCGTCACAGTTCCACCGGACTCCAAAGCTACGCGCGTGGATTAGGGTTGCGAGGTGAAAACGACCGCTACTCCCCCGCCCGGCGCCAAGTGGACGTTGAGTTTGTCGCCGGCCTTAACGCGCTTGCTGCTGATCGCCAGACTTGTGCCCACCGTCTCCGCGTCGGGACCGTCCGAGAAAATCCGAGCTTCGTACTCTGAGCTACCCAGGAAATTCAGGGGCAACTCCAGGTCTCGTGCATCCCAGTTGGTCATGCTTCCCAGATACCACGCATCGCCATGTTGGCGGGCGATGGTGATGTATTCCCCCGGTTCGCCATTCAAGACTTTTGTAGCATCCCAGACTGTGGGGACTTTATCCAGGAACTCCATCCCGGGGTTGTGGTTATAGGCCTCGGGATAATCGGCCAGCATAACCAGCGGGCTCTGGTAAACGACATACATGGCCAGTTGGTGCGCGCGCGTGCCCTGCGACATGGGATCGAGGTTGCGCGCCACGAAATGGCCGCGTGCCGCGTTGTTAAAGGCTCCGGGAGTGAAGTCCATCGGCCCGGCGAGCATGCGCGTAAAGGGGATTGTCAAGTCGTGCTCCGGCGTGACGCGCTCGCTCCACTTGTTGTATTCCATGCCCATCACGCCTTCGCGAGTTAGAAGATTGGGATAAGTCCGTCGTAAGCCGGTGGGCTTGTACGCGCCATGCAAATCCACCACGAGATGATGCTCCGCGGCCTTGCGCACGCAGCGCTCGTAGAAGTTCACCATCTCCTGGTCGTCGTGGTCCATGAAATCGACCTTGATTCCCGCCGCTCCCCATTTCTCGTAAAGCGCCATCGCCTCGTCCATCTGTTTATCGAGAGCGCTCCAGTACAGCCAGAGCAGGACCTTCACGCCCTTCTGTTTGCCGTAGGCAATGATGTCGGGAATATCCACTTCCGGGACGTGATGGAGAATGTCGAGGGCGTGCGTGTAATCGTCGGCCGGATACCAACCCGCATCGACCAGCATGTATTCCAGGTGGTGCTCCGTCGCGAAGTCAATGTAGTGCTTCATCGTCGGCGTGTTCATGCCGGGCTTGAAATCCACGTTTTTGGCAAAACTCCCCGACCACCAATCCCACGCGGACTTGCCGGGCTCGATCCAGGAAGTGTCGATTCGTTGAGGGGCGCTTAAATCGAGAATGACGTAGTTACTCTCAATCAGCGCACCCGGCCGTGAGTCGATCAAGAGAACCCTCCAAGGTGTGCTTTTGGGCGTGGAGCCGATCACCGCCTGGTCCATCCTCTCGCGTGACGGCGAGAGTTTGCTGACCAGAGCATTCTCCACGCCGGCAACGCCGCCCACATACATTCCCGAATAATCCGTCAGATCAGCCTCCAGCACGCCCACCCAGGGGCCGCCGGGAATATGGACTAACAAAGGTAAGTTGATAATCGAGGAAGGCTTGATCTCATCGAGGCCGATGTGCCGGTACTCACCTTCGTTGGACGTGTTGAATTTCCCCATATTGAGCGCAAACGCGGAGGAGTCCTTGGCGAAATAGAAGCCGGTGTTCTCCGCTGCCAGTACGAACTTGCCGAGGGCCGCCTGTTCCGGAAGGAAGTAGCGGAAAGCCACGCCCTCGTTGAAAGCCCTGAAGATCAGGTCAAATTGGCGACTCGGCGCCTGGCGCTCCCGCAAATGAATCGTGAGTTGGTTGTAATGGTCGGGAACCCGGCGTTGCACATTGAAGGCGTCTTCCCAAGTGTCGTTGTGCGATTGTCGATCCGAGCCTGTAATTTCAAAATCTCGATCCATGGGCCGCGATCCCACAAAATCCAATCCGAGGGGCGAGTCTTTAAGAACCGGGATCCCCTTGTACGAAACTCGATAATAGGGTCGCACGCCGGGCAGATAGGGTTGCGGGTTGGCTTTCAGTTCAAATTCAGCCTTGAGGCTGCCATCCGGAGAGGCCACGAAGAGCGGCCCCGAGCCCAAACTCGAACTGGTTGTAGCCATAAGCATAGCTGCCAGCAGAAATGTGACGAGCACAACCGATATTCGCGTCCTCATCAATGAGCCCTCCTCCGACTTCATGCAAGGGCTGCTATTTTCTATCGACCCGCGAGAAGTTGCAAGAGTCGCGACCGGGCGCCATCCTTCGCTGCCGTGAAAACACGTAGGGGTAGGGCTTGCCCTACCCCGTTCGTTAGGGGACGGCAAGCCGTCCCCCTACAGGCTGTTAAAGGAGGGGAATCGTCGGCTCACGGGCGGAACTGCTTCAAGCTTTTTCGAGCCTCTTCGAATTTGGGAAACTCCCGCTCCGCCTTGCGAAATTCGCGCGAATGCACCACGCGCCGGTGCCCGTTGCGCTCCACCGGGAACCGCATGTGAAGCATCTCATGAAACACCAGGTATTCGACGAGGTGGACGGGAGCCTGCGGAGAGTCCAGCGCTCGGTTGATGACAATCATTCCATGTCCGGCGTCGTAATGGCCAAGCGTGCTCCGTGACTTCTGCAAGCTCCAGCCTAGCCGACTTACGGAGAGTTCACCCTTGAAGAGTTGCTGGTTCAAGCGCTGAAATATCTCTTCCAGGTTGTGCCAGCGCCCACGGGGGGGAAGCAGGCGTTTGTTGCCCCGTTGGCGCCGTGCCTGGTCAATACGATGGCGAACTCCGGGGCGGAGAACGTAGGCCAAATAGCATTCGCGCGCCTCGCGGGAAGCGCGCCGGCGATAGACTTTGCAGAGCAGGATTTCAGCCAGCGCTTCCAGTACCAGCGGCGGTGCATCCTGTAAGACGTCGGAAAGGCAAACCTCCAATTGGTCCCTCCGTAAACAGATCGTGCTGCGCAGACCTGCAAAGGGACGAAATTCAACTCGCAAGCCGGGAATCGCCGCACCCAGGCGTAGCCGCTTGAAGACCCGTTGGAACGGCACGACGGGCTCAACGGAAATGGCCAGGGGAAGCGGCAATTGCTCAGGGAGCATACAAGCCTTCAGCTCTCAGCTTTCAGACTTAAACCGTCAACTCTCAGCAAGCGAGAGCTTACGCTGATAGCTGAGCGCTGACGGCTGATAGCTTAGTTGTCGTCTTGGTCAGGCGGGTTTTGCTTCTGCTGCTTCTTGCGCAGTTTTTCCTCTTCTCTGGATTGCTTCTTCTCTTCCTTTGTCCGCTCCTTTTCCGCCTTAGCATCCGCCTTCTCGTTCTCCCTGATTTCTCCAAAAGTCTTGATCTGATCGCCGAGAGCTTTTGTAGCGCCGTCCAGAGTATCTGTGAAATTGTCCCTGGCGTCGCGCAGGGACTTGGCGTAATCGGCGGTGTAAGCATCGGGCGCATCGTGAATTCGACGCAAGTCCTCGAGCTGTTTAGGGCCCGCTTCCAAAGCCTTCCGTAGCCCTTTGCGCATGTCGCCCCTGCGATCGTATTGATCTTGGATCCAGTTCTTCAAATCGTCGGTAAGCGAAATGTACTCGTCCAGTAAGTGATCGATATAGGCGCCGTTGTCGTACTGGGGATCCAACGGCTTGCTGCGAAACGACGCGATTCGATCCAGACGGGTTTGGGTCAGGACAAGGTAGACTTCGATGCGCGCGGAAGGGTCCTGGGCATCACGAATCTTCTCTTCTTCTTCATCGGACACGTAATCCGGCTTTTGCGCCAGGGCCGTGGTTGCCGGAGCGGTTGCCAGCATGAAGAACGCGAAAATCAGGATGAGAGGTGTTCTCACAGCCAAGACCTCCTCTCGTGTCACTCGGAATGACAACAGAGGCAGTTTTCTCCCCGCCCGTTCAGGCCGGCATTTGCCGGCCTGAAGGTCGGCGCCACAGTCGCAACAGGATACCTCCGGCGAACGTTTCAATCCGTCTTGCCCGCAGGTTTTGTGGCCCCCGGCGCTCGCGCCGCAGGAAAGAGCGCCTGCATAACTTCAGCATGCAGGACATCAAGTTCTTTCTCCGTCTGCTCGATAGGGCCACGGTCAAGGTAGGACACTCGGCGTTTCAAATCATCGATGAGCCGAGCGTCTTCGCGCAATTCGATGTCAAGCTCCTTGAACCCGCGAACATCACGCGCGGCGTTGCGCCCGCAGTTCTTGAGCAGTTGCCACGAATCTTTAACCCTGCCCAGGTAGACTTGGGCGAACTGTACGCCCTCCTGGATATTCCCATGCTCGTAGGATTCAATGGCCTGCTGCAGCTTGATCCGCGCCAAACGAGTCATGCACTTGGATTTCTTTACAGGATCGGCTTCTTTTTGAATCCGCGCCAGCAGACGCTCTTCGGTCTCCGAAGAGGGGCCTGATGGTACACCGGCGAGGGCGACCGGGGCCCCGGCGAGCACCAATCCGATCACGAGAAGCGTCCGCCAAACCATACCTGTATTATAGCTATTTCTGCAATTGATGTCGGAGTAGCTTGATGCGCTGCGTGGCCTGCCATTCGTGGTCAGGGCTTTGACCCTGCGATAGCTGGAGAAACCGCTCGTAGTTGTCCAGGGCCTTCCGAACGGCGTGCAGATTGTCGTAAGAGGAGGCGAGCGCGAAAAAGAGAATGGGAGGAGGATTGGGTGCACGCACCAGGGCTTCCAGCATAGGGATAGCCTCTTGATAACGCTTCTGCAAATAGAGACTGGAGGCCAGCCCTTCCGCCGCTTCACGACTCCTCGGATTACCCTTCAAGGCCGTTCGAAATTCAGCTTCTGCCTCCGTCAGCTTGTCCTCCTCCAGCAAGGTTTGTCCCAAAGCCCTGTGCAGGTCGGCGTCCGCTGGAGCAGAGAGCAGCGCCTGGCGATAAAACTTCTCAGAGTCCGAATACTTCTTCAGAACAGCGCTGACATCTCCCAGAGCGGCGACCAGACCGGCAGTGTCCGGCTTGGCACGGTAGACGATTAGGAGGTCCTCGTACGCTTGAGCGTTCTTGCCTTGCTCAAGGTACAAGCGCGCCAAATGAAAACGGGTATCAAGATCCTCAGGATGGGCGGCAAGGTATTGCTCGAAATGAGTGCCCGCATTGTCCTTGTCCTTCATTCCCTCCGCGGCCAGGGCCATGCCCAATTGAGCTTGGGAGAGCGCGGGGTCCAGATCGGAAACCCTCTGAAAAGACCCGAGCGCCTCCGGGTAACGCTTCTGCTGCAGGTAGAGTTGACCCAAGTCGTACTGCGCCGCGGCCAGCTTGGGATCGAGTCGCAACACCGTCTGGTACTGTTTCTCCGCGCGCTCCCCTTGGCCAGTCAAGGCCAGCGCCCTGCCATAGTACAACTGGGCCCGGACATGATCCGGTTTAAGAGTCGCGGCTTTTTCCAAGTGTTCCAAAGCAGCCTGGGGATTATTCATCTGCATCAGCAGGATCCCCAGGTTCAGACGGGCTTCAAAAAGATTGGGGTCAAGCTCCACGGCCTTGCGGTACGCCGCGACAGCTTCCTCTTGCCGATGCAGTCCGGTGTAGGCGTAGCCCAAGCTGAACCAGGCCGCGGTTAAAGTGGGTTGGGCTGCAAGCACTTGTTTCAGAGCGTCCGCCGCGGCGGTAAAGTCGTTCTTCCCGAGGGCGTCTTGGGCAGTGTGCAGAAGCGTAGGTACGTCAGCGTGGCGGGTTTGGGAGGGCTTCTCCTGGCTCGTGCCGGTCGCATTCAGGAAACGGGATTGCGGCAGGCAGAGCAGACAAAGAAGAAGCCCCGCTACCCTCAAATGCCGCCAATTCCCCTGAAGAGAGGATGCCCCGCTCCTCACGCCTTCGCCCCCTTGGGGTTTCGCAGGTACTTGGCCAGGAACTTCCCGGTGAAAGACAGCGGATTCTTGACCAGGCTTTCGGGAGGTCCGGCCACCACAACGTAACCGCCCGAATCACCGCCCTCGGGCCCCAAGTCGATGATCCAGTCAGCGGTCTTCAGGACATCCATGTTGTGCTCGATGATGAGCACGCTCGAACCGGCGTCGTTCAGCCTGCGAAACGCGGACAGCAACTTACTGATATCGTCGAAGTGCAAACCCGTGGTCGGTTCGTCAAAAATGAAGAGCATGTTTTCGACCGCCTGATGGGCCAGGTGTGCTGCCAGGCGCACGCGCTGGGCCTCGCCCCCCGAAAGCGTGGTGGCGGACTGCCCCAAGCGCAAGTAGCCGAGCCCGACCTCGTCCAGTACCCGCATCTTCTGGATTATTTTGGGTAGGCCGGCAAAAAAGCTCAGGGCCTCCTTCACCGTCATATGCAATACTTCATTAATATTTTTTCCCTTATAACGCACGTCCAGAACGCTCGGTTTATAACGGCGCCCGCCACATTCCTCGCAAACCAGTTCGACATCAGCCAGGAATTGCATCTCCAGCGTGACGGTGCCATCCCCCTGGCAGGTCTCACATCGGCCCCCAGGAATATTGAAGGAGAAATATCCAGGTGAATAGCCGCGCTTGCGGGCCTCAGGCGTCGCGGCAAGCACTTCCCGAATGGCGTCGAAGGCTTTGATATAGGTGACGGGATTGGAACGTGGCGTCCGGCCCAAGGGCGACTGGTCCACGAGCACAACCTCCGCCAGTTGCTGATCGCCTTCGATCCGCTCGTACTGGGTGCGTGGGGAGGGCAGCCCACGGCGTGAAAGCAGTGCGTTATAAAGAACGTCGTGCACCAGTGTGGACTTCCCGGAACCCGAAACGCCGCTCACGCACACCATGAGCCCCAACGGAATATCCACGTCGATCGATTTCAGGTTGTGTTCGCGCGCGCCACGAATGCGCAGCCAGGACTTTCCGGGTTTGCGGCGTTCCGCCGGCAAGGGGATTTCGAGGCCGCCGGACAGATAACGGCCGGTGAGCGAGTGTGGATCGGCCAGGAGCCCTGCAAAATCACCCTCGTACACCAAGCGGCCACCCTGCTCTCCTGCCCCCGGTCCCAGGTCCAGAATCTTGTCCGCCTCGCGCATCATCTCCGGATCATGCTCGACCACCAGGACCGTATTGCCGAGGTCGCGCAGGGTCTTCAGAATTTCAATGAGCCTGCCGGTATCACGGGGATGCAGCCCGATGGAGGGTTCGTCGAGCACATAAAGCGCACCCACCAGGTTAGAACCGAGCGCGGTGGCCAACTGAATTCGCTGCGACTCGCCGCCTGAAAGTGTGGACGCCAGGCGGTCGAGCGTCAAGTATTCCAATCCGACCTTGTAGAGGAATTTCAAACGCGAGCGGATTTCATCGAGCACTTTGTCAGCTACCGTCTGCTGCTCCGGAGATAGCTGGAGTTCGTTGAAGAAGGGATAGGCTTCCTGAATCGACATGCGGCAGACATCTGTAATGTTCTTTCCGCCCAGAAGGACGTGCAAGGCTTCGCGCCGCAACCGGCCCCCCTGGCATTCGGGGCAAAGCGTGTATCCGCGATATCGGCTGAGGAACACGCGCACGTGCAGCTTGTACTTCTTCCTTTCCAGATAATCGAAAAACCCGCGGATGCCCGGGAAACTGTCGTCGCCCTCGAGCAGCCACGTTCGCTCTTCCGGAGCCAGTCGGAAGTAAGGAACATCCAGAGGAATTCCCTTGGCCCGCGCCGCACGCTTCATCGTCGTTATAAAGCACGCGGTAACGCGGCTTCGTCCAGGGATCAATTGCGCCTCCGGCCAGCGTCTTGTTCTTGTCCGGAATAACCAGGTTCATATCGAAATCGATCGTGTTGCCGAAACCCTGGCAGCGTGGACAAGCGCCGTAAGGATTGTTGAACGAAAAGAGGCTTGGCTCAGGCGGTTGAAACGTGATCTTGCACCGTTTGCACTCAAACCGCCCGCTGAACACCATGCGCCCCGGCGGTACGGGCACGCCATGGCGTGCCCCTACGGAATTGTCCTCCTGTACGGGTGCGTCATGGCTCGCCCCTGAGGAACCGGACTCCCCAGGAAGGAACTCCAGCACCGCCTCGCCGGCTTCGCGGAAGCAAAGCTCGACAGAGTCAATCAACCGCTGGCGAACCTCTGCCGCCACTGCCAACCGGTCCACCAGAACGTAGACGGGCGCAGAGAAATCGACCTCGAGCAGCGACTCCGGGGTTGAGAATTCGAAGACATGCCCATCCTGGTAAAGCCGGTTGAACCCATGTTGGCGAAGCGCAAACAATCGTGGCTTGAGAGATTCCTGCGGCGGTGTCGGCGGTTGAGCCGGAGGGCGCGCTCCTGTCATCCTGAGCGCGGCAGAGGATCTCCGCAGTTCGGCGGAACCCCCGGGGCCAGAGAGCGACTGCGGTGATGCATCGCTGCGCTCCGGATGACGGGCCGCCTGTTCCGATGCGGCCGAAGACCCACCCGAATCCACTTGGAAGAAAACGTAAAAGCGCCGGCCGGCTTCCATCGCGCAGACCTGGTCGGCGATATCATCCACATGGTCTCGGCGCACAACTTGGCCGCATTGGTAGCAGGTGGTCGTGCCGACGCGCGCAAACAACAGCCGAAGGTAATCATAGATTTCAGTGGCTGTGGCCACTGTCGAGCGAGGATTGCGAGTGGTGTTCTTCTGGCGGATCGCCACGGGAGGAGCGATCCCCAACACTTCGTCAACGTCCGGCTTCTCCATGCGTTCCAGGAACTGGCGAGCGTAGGCAGAGAGAGACTCGATGTAACGACGCTGTCCCTCGGCATAAAGCGTGTCAAAAGCCAGACTGGATTTGCCCGAGCCGGAAAGGCCCGTCACCACGGTCAACCGGTTGTGGGGTATGGAGAAATCGATATTCCTCAAATTATGGACGCGCGCTCCACGCACGATGATAGAGTCCACTTCGCCGGCCCTGGAAGGCAGACCTGATTCCGCGCTCGCCGTTGGCAGAGGCGCATCACTCTGCAACCCGGCTGTGTCGACGCCTAAAGCGCCTCCACCGCTCGCGGCGGCGGACGGCGCCATACTCCTACCCGTTTGGTTGTGGCCTGTAGCCATGCCTGTGGCCCCTGACGGAATGCCTGCCCTGCTCGCCCTGCTTACAGCCGGCGCTCTGAGGTGCAGCCCAAAATTACCATTATAAGTCGGCAGCGGAAGGGAAGCAAAACGAACATTCTGTCTCTTGACATCCTCAAATCAATAGGCTAGAATGCTAAGAGGAAGGTGGGTTGTACGGCGCGGCCCGCGGGAACCACCCGAGGCCGCATTCGAACGTGGGGCAGGAGTCGCACCCTGACGCCGGTGACTACCCGGCCCTGATGAACGGGAACCGTAAGGGACCCGTTTGCTGTTTTTGAACGAACGAACCGGGAATGTCTATGAAAACGAAGGACCGGCATGTGGCGAGGAGCCCGTCTTGATGGGGTCCGCGCCAACTTCATCTGACATTATGTCGCAGAAAGCAAAAGCAGCCTACTGGAGGTGCTGTGATGGAACCTGACCATGGAATGACTCGCAGGCAGTTTGTGTCAACGACCGCGGCGGCCTTGGCCGGAGCAGCGCTCGTTCCGAATGCGGCTTCGAGCGGCATTCCTCGCACTCCGATGTCTGAAAACGCCGGCCGGGAGGCGCGCATGCTGAGCCTGGAAAAGAGCGCCTGGAAGGTCAAGCCTTTTCCGACCTCTCAAGTTCGGCTGAGAAAGGGTCTATTCCAGGACGGCATGGAAGCCAATCGTCGCTATCTGATGTCACTGCCCCAGGACAGGCTGTTGCACACCTTTCGACTGAATGCCGGGCTGCCCTCTTCAGCCGCGCCTTTAGGCGGATGGGAAAAGCCTGATTGCGAACTGCGAGGGCACTTCGCGGGCGGCCATTATCTTTCAGCCTGCGCGCTGATGTATGCCAGCGCCGGCGACGATGAATTAAAGACTCGGGGCATCGGCATGGTGGAACAACTGGCGCGCTGCCAGCAGGCGCCCGGAGACGGTTACCTGAGCGCGTTTCCGAGGGAGTTTTTCGATCGCCTGCGAAATGGCAAACCTGTGTGGGCTCCCTTTTACACCCTGCACAAAATACTGGCAGGCCTTCTCGATATGTACGTTCACTGTGGGAATCAGCAGGCCCTGGAAGTTGCCGAAGGCCTGGCCGGCTGGATCGGGCGCTGGGTCGAACCGCTCAGCGATGAGCAGATGCAACAAGTGATGAAGACGGAGTTCGGCGGCACCATGGAATCGCTCTACAACCTTTACGCCCTGACGGGTAACTCCCACTACCTCGAGGTGGGTGACCGTTTTTATCACAAGAAAGTATTCGATCCCCTGGCGGCGCACCGGGATGAATTGAAAGGCCTGCACGCCAATACGAACATCCCGAAGATGATTGCCGCCGCGCGCCGTTATGAACTCTCCGGCGATCCTCGCTTCCACGAAATCGCTTCCTTCTTCTGGCAGGAAATCACGGGCGCGCGCGCCTACTGCACGGGCGGCACGAGCAACGAAGAGCATTGGCGCACCGACCCCGGCGAGTTGGCGGGCGAACTCGGCAAGACTACAGAGGAGTGTTGCTGCGGTTATAACATGTTGAAGTTGACCCGCCACATCTTTGGGTGGAGCGCCGACCCGCGCGCCATGGACTACTATGAGCGCACCCTCTTTAACAGCCGCCTCGGAACGCAGGACACCGACGGGCTGAAGAGTTATTACCTGCCCCTGGGAGGCAGCGGCTACTGGAAGTCTTTTCACTCAGCCTTTGATTCCTTCTGGTGCTGCACGGGCACCGGCGTGGAGGAGTATGCCAAATTTGGCGACTCGATTTACTTTCATGACGAGCATGCGTTGTTTGTCAACTTGTTCATCTCTTCCGAGTTGAACTGGCCTGAAAAAGGCGTCCGCTGGGTGCAGGAAACCAACTTTCCAGAGGACGGAAAGACACGCCTGGTGGTGCACACGGCGAAGCCGGTGCAGATGGACTTAAACGTCCGTATCCCTTACTGGGTAACACGCGGGGGAAAGATCAGTTTGAACGGCGAAGCTCTGCCGGAGTTTGCGAGCCCGAGCAGCTATCTGACCTTGGCCCGTACCTGGAAGGATGGCGACCTTGTGGAAGTCAGCCTACCCATGGGGCTGCACGTCGAAGCGCTGGCCGGCGATCCGACGCTGCAGGCCGTGATGTATGGACCGCTAGTGCTGGCTGGCCGTCTAGGAAGCGAGAACCTGACTCACTCCGAGATCTACTTGGGCTACGACCCAACCCCCTCCGGTGATCCGGCGTCAGTACCCAACATCAACTCCAACTTGAAGGACCCGCTGGTCTGGGTGGAGCCGATCCCTAGCCGGCCCGCCAGTTTTCAGGTTTCAGCGGGGAGCGGGCAGATCAGTCTGATCCCATTCTATAAGTTGCTCGGAGAAAAGTACGTCGTCTATTGGAAAGTGTAGGAACAGTATGGACTTTCCGTTGGGTTACTGTTCGGGTGGCTGGGAGCGGCTGGAACGGCTGCGCGGACTTTACGAAGAGCAGATGTCCCTGACCGCGACACTGCGAATCGCCCGATGGATCGCGTGCGTGCAAATCGCGTTTGAGCGCCTGACCGGGGCGCCGTTTATCTGAAGTCCGCCAGGAATTGAACGTTTTCAGTCCTGGGCTTTTCTGGCAAAATAGAATTTCGAGATCAGGGCAAGGCTCCAAGTCCAAGCAGTCTTAACTGGAGGGCAAGATGAACGATGCGAGACGCGATCCGCGCGCGGGTAAACCCGCTGAGCCTTCGGATCTGGTCAACCTGCCGCGTTTGATCACCGCGTATTACACGGGGCGACCCGATCCTTCCCTGCCGGGGCAGGCCGTGGCATTCGGAACCTCAGGGCATCGAGGCAGCGCTTTTACAGACTCCTTCAACGAGAGCCACATCCTGGCCATTACTCAGGCCATTTGCGGTTATCGCCGGCAGCAAGGTATCGACGGGCCACTCTTTCTGGCCAAGGATACACACGCCCTTTCGGAGCCCGCTTTTGCCTCCGCGATGGAGGTGCTGTCGGCGAACGGCGTCGAGGTCATGATCGATCAAGACGGCGGTTACACGCCCACCCCGGTCCTTTCCCACGCCATCCTGGGCTACAATCGTGATCGAAAGACAGGGCTCGCGGATGGAATCGTCATTACTCCCTCGCACAATCCTCCGGACGACGGTGGATTCAAGTACAACCCTCCCCACGGCGGCCCCGCGGATACATCCACGACCGGCTGGATTGAAGATCGCGCCAACGCATTAATGGCGGACGGGCTGCGGGAAGTCGCCCGAATCCCTTACGGGACGGCACTGAAGGCGCCCACGACCCACACCCACGATTACATTACCGAATATGTCGAGGATCTTGAGAACGCAGTCGACATGGCGGCGATTCGGGACGCCCATTTGGCGATCGGCGCGGACCCTCTGGGCGGCGCCGGCGTAGCCTACTGGCCGCGCATCGCCGAGCGTTACGGCCTGGCGCTCTCGGTTGTCAACAGCTCCGTCGATCCTACCTTTCGCTTCATGACCCTCGACTGGGACGGCAAGATCCGCATGGACTGCTCTTCCCCGTGCGCCATGGCGGGCCTGATTGCGCTCAAGGATCGGTATGACGTGGCTTTCGCCTGCGACACCGACCACGACCGCCACGGGATCGTAACGCGAAGCGCCGGATTGCTGAATCCCAACCACTATCTGGCGGTGGCCATTTCGTACTTGTTTCGTCACCGCGAGGGCTGGCGATCCGACGCCGGCGTGGGAAAGACTCTCGTAAGCAGCAGCATCATTGACCGCGTCACCGCCAACCTGGGGCGCCGGCTGTTTGAGGTGCCCGTAGGGTTTAAGTGGTTCGTGGAGGGATTACTGGATGGGTCGCTGGGATTCGGTGGCGAAGAGAGCGCCGGTGCATCCTTCCTGCGCCGCCCCGGCGCCGTCTGGACCACGGACAAAGACGGCATCATCCTCGCGCTGCTCGCTGCGGAAATGACCGCGCGCGCCGGCCGCGATCCCGGAGAACTCTATCGCGAACTGACCGGCCAGTTTGGGGATCCGCTCTACGAGCGCATCGATGCCCCTGCCAGCGCCGAGCAGAAGGCGGCTCTCGAACGTCTGACCCCCGTCCAGGTGAATGCCACCGAGTTGGCAGGCGAGAAAATCGAGGCAATGCTCACCACAGCGCCCGGCAACGGAAAGCCCATCGGTGGGCTCAAGGTCGTGACTGCGCACGGGTGGTTTGCGGCGCGTCCTTCGGGAACCGAAGAAGTGTACAAACTCTATGCCGAGAGTTTTCTCGGCGAGGATCACTTGCGGAGGATTCAGGAAGAAGCGCAAAGCATTATTGCGCGTGCCTTCGCGTCCCCCCTCGGTGTGACCGCGACAAACAAGTGAGGAACAGGAGATGAATCGCTGAGGCGTGGAGCTTCGACATTCTTAGTCGATAAACTGCGCTCGCCCGGGCGTGAGGGCTTATGAATCCAGCCAGTGCCAAGTCTCCGCAAGCCGTTCCTGCAGCGAGCACCCTGACGCCGGACGAAGTGCGGAAGATGAATGCCTACACAAACAATACATCGGGCGTTACGGCGACGAGATGCCGGAAATCCGCAATTGGAAATCGCCGTATTGAGGTAACGCTTCGGGCCGCCTCGTCCGCCCGAGGGTGCGGCGGTTCTGTAACCCCGACCCGGCTGCCTGGGGTGGTTTTCGCGCACAGAATTTCTTGATTTACAGGGGAAAAAATGAGACAATGAAAGTGGTTAATCCCCTTCGATCAAGTCGAGTCAGGGTGGGTAAGACGAACTCCGAAGACGAAGTAGGGTCGGTAGGACAAACTCAAGAGAGGAAACCCTATGCGAACATTGCGTCAAATGCTTACGGTCTTTGTTTTGTCCCTTGCGGTACTATTGCTGGGAGCCACGCCTCTCCTGGCCAAATGTGCACATGTGAAACTGAAGGTAGCCCCTAAGGAAGCGTACGTTTTTGTGGATGGTATTCCGGTCGGGCCGGGAAGCGGGGTCATCTGGGCCGACCCAGGCGAGCATACGCTGGCTGTTTACAACTATGGATACAAGCCCTATAGCGCCAAATTCACGGCAGAGAGCGGAAAAACCACAACCCTGTCGGTGACGCTGGAGCAGATTTCCGGGACAACCCCCGGCCCTTGGGGGCGGATCGAGCTGAAGGGCGGAGCAGGCGGCGCAGTGCTCTTGAACGGAACTACGCCGGACTATTTGGTGGGCGACGTGGGTGAGACCAAAGGCGGGAAGCGGCGCCTGCTGGTGCCTCCTGGCGACTATCAACTCACGGTACTGGGCTGCTGCTCAGGGACGCTCTATTCCGGGCCAATCACGGTTGGGGAAGGCCAGGCGACGATTATTCCACTTGCCAATCCGGGAGGGAAAACCAACGGCGACTTCGCGGCGGGGAAAACGCTGGGCGCTCTGCCCCGCTTCCAATCAGCGGGTGCGGCCGTGACCATCGCGGTGGCCAAGCCGACGGCGCAGATGTCGGCTGCTTCCTCCACGGTTGACTGCGGGGCCTCGACGCAACTCAATTGGTCCACGACGGACGCTCCCAAGGTCGAGATCAGCGGGATCGGAGCGGTGGCTGCCTCCGGTCAACAATCGGTGCAACCCACCCAGACGACCGACTACAAGCTGACGGCCACCGGGCCGGGCGGCATTGTGACCAACGACACCTCGGTGAATGTGAATGCGAACATTCAGAGTACACTGAGCGTGGAACCCTCTCAGGTGCGTTACCACAAAGTTGGCGACAAGGTCGACGAGCAAGGCAGCGCCACGCTCACCTGGAACGCGCCTGCGGCTAGCAGCGCCACGCTGGATCCGTTTGGGTCCGTATCACCGAGTGGCACTCGCACGGTTCAGCTCACGCCCACCAAGTCCGACGTGGGGGCCGTTGACGAGACTGTCACCTACACGTTGCACTCTTCAAATGCTTGCGGCGGATCAGACACCAAGACCGCCAGCGTGCACATTGTGGGGACGATTGATTCGGGGCGAGAAGCTCAGGCGGAAATTCTCGCGGCCAAGCTTCCCGGCAACAGCATCTACTTCGCAACCAACCTCCCCACCAAAGGCCGGCCGGAAGGCGGGTTGGTTTCAAGCGAGGAACAAGTCTTGCAGCAGCTTGCGGACATCTTTAAACAATATAACTCGCTTCTCCCCGATGCCCACCTGATCCTGGAGGGCCGGGCGGATCGGCGCGGATCGGTGAAATACAACATGGCTCTTTCACAGCGCCGTGCTGACCGCGTCAAGAGCTACCTGGTATCACAAGGACTCAGCGACGGGAACATCGAGACAAAGGCTTTCGGAAAGAGCGAACAGATGGATTCCGCGACCGTGAAGCAGTTACTCGAACAGATTCCCAACCTTACGGATCAAGACCGCAAGAAGGTGCGCCGCCGACTCCCGACATTTGTATTGGCGAACAATCGCCGCGTGGACATCGTTCTGGGCACTACGGGGAAGAGGTCGACGCAATACTACCCGTACACTGCGACAGACTTGAAGCAACTTCTCAAGTAGATTTGGAATCGCAAGTTACGACCCGAAGCGCCTTGAAGGGCGCGCGCGTTGAATGTTTGACGCGCGCGCCCTTCTTTGTCGCTGTCTTCTCGGGCTTAAAGGTCGCGCAAGGCTGTCGAACAGTTTAGGGCGCCCCTGGTTTTCCATCCAAATTGAGTAAGTAACCTTCCACCAGAGTGGCTTCGCTTACTGCGGCGCGAGCGGCCTCGATAGAACCTACGAGGTGTACGCTGGCGGTTTTCGTGTCTGATCCCCCGCAGGCATTGGAACTGCGCAGTGTCTAGGTGATGGTTTCCTCCACCGGACCCGCTCCAGTATTGGTGGGCGAAGGTGGGATGGTGCGACTGCCACTCGGCGATACCGACCCAAACGGATCCAGCGAAGTGTTGTGAGACCCAGGCCCGTTCCAGGCGAGCGTGGCGCTGCCTTCCTCGTCGGACCTTGCCTCCGACTTTGTAGTAACGCACCTGAGACGGTTCCGCGCTCAGTGTACTCTGAATGCTCGCATTCACATTCACCGAGGTGTCGTTGCTCACAGTGCCGCCCGGCCCTGTGGCCGTCAGCTTGTGGTCGGTCGTCTGGGTGGGTTGCACCGATTGTTGACCGGAGGCAGCCACCGCTCCGGTCCCGCTGATCTCGACCTTGGGAGCGTCGGTCGTGGGCCAATTGAGTTGCGTCGAGGCCCCGCAGTCACCGTCGAGGAAGCGGCCGACATCTGCGCACGCCACTTCGTGTGGAGGGGGCACGCCTGTCATTTGTGCGCGGGTTGTGAAGCCAAACTAAGGGGTAGGTGGGGGAGCGGTGGTGTTCTGATTTGGTGAACCAGAAAAGAAATCCTGGTCGATGAATGCGCCGGACGCTTCCAAGAGATGTTGAACGGCTTCGTTGGCTTTCGACTGGCGAATTTGCGATTCCAGGCCAGGCTTGGCTTCCTCGAACGGTATCACGCGCTTTTGGTCGACCTTGATGATCTCAAATCCGGAAGGGGTCGCTATGAGGTCACTCACCTGGCCGGGTGAAAGAGTGTGCGCCGCTTCCATGATAGGGGGAACAATTTTGTTGCGTTCAAGGATACCCAAATCGCCGCCGGCAGCGGCAGTAGCGCTGTCCTCGGAATACTGCTTCGCCATCTGGGCAAAATCGGCGCCGGCCAGGATTTGCTTGCGAATGTCTTCGAGCTTCTTGCGCGCCTCCGCGTCAGGCAAGCCCGGCTGGGCCGGGTCACCGGATTTGATCGGCGCACTTCGCGTTCGGATCAGAATGTGGGCAACGCGGTCCTCTTCGAATTGGGCTATGTTCTTCTCGTAGACGTCGCGCAGTTCTTGATCGCTTACCTTTATGTCTTGGGCGATGTGTTTTTGCGCGGCGTCGGCCAGGATGCTTTCACGCGCCACCGCAATGGCTCGAGCCACCTCGGGTTGCTGGTCAAGTTTCTCTTTGATCGCCTCTGATGAAAGGAGCTTCATGCGAAGAATATAGACAGCCAGCCGCCGCCTTCCTTGGCCGCTATAAAAAGCGCGATAGTCGGGAGGCAGCGCCTGGATGATCTGCTCAACCTCGCCGGCGGTCACTTTCTGATCGCCGACTGAGAGCACCACCCGGTCATTGGGTAGGGGTTGAGAGGCTTTGGGGGTGCTGGTTTGCGGGGTGCACAGCCCAATTCCCGGCCAGCCACAGAGTGCGATCTGCAAGGCGATAGTTGATAGCGACGTTAACAGTATAGTCTTCAAGAATTCCCCACTCGTGGAAGAACCCTCATGGTCCGGAATCGAACACGCAGGCCGCTACGGGTGCTGCGGCTGCTCAGAACCGGGAGTGAGGGCGGCAGCTACTGTCAGTTGGGTCAGGGCATGCTCAGGCTCAGTCTGGACGGAAACCGTCAGCGTCAAGGCAAGCTTACTCTTGAAGCTGAAGGTAGAGGGGTCGAGTGTCAACTCAATAGCCCCGGTCTCGCCGGGCTTGAACTCTTTCTGCTGGCTCGTCAGCCGCAGGCAGGGACAACTCGACTGCACGTCGGCCACCGTGACCGTCCGCTGGCTGACATTAGTAAGTGGAAATCGCGCCACCTTGACCTCGCCCTTATGAACAAAGCCAACGCTGGCATAAGTGAAGTCAAACTTAAGGTCTGAGGAGTTGATAGTAAAGTGGGGGCCGGAAGCTTGCTGTTGATCGCCTGGGCCGGGTAATCTCCCGGCAAGATGGGGGTCAGGGAGCTCCATATACCACTTTCCACCAACCAGTTGCCAGCGCGTTGTTTGGGGAAGGAAAATTGGTGGGCCGGCGATCATCGTAGGTGGCCCTGGCAGGCGGACAACCACTTGGGCGCTCCGCCCATCTGTTTCGACCTTCACAGAATCGACTTGGTATTCCGTTATAGTCTTCTTGGGCTGAGAGCGGAAAATGCGCCTCGAGTCCTTGGTGAGGTACTTTTCCACTTTCTTCCAATCGCTTTGCCGAAGAGCACTGTAAAGCTGGTCGACTCGAGCCCTGAGCGCTTGCTCGCTCGGAGAATCAGCCAAGACTCGCGTATTCGCCGGAAGCAAACTAAGGAGGGCGATCAAGCCGGCTCGGTTGAGGAAGCGACCAACTTTGCGTTTGTTGAGGTGGCCCTGGAGCATGTAGACTTAAACTTGGCACGAACTTACGAGCGCAAAAAACCTCTTCAGGGAAAGAGGCAGCTCCGGTCGACCCGGAGCCGCCTCTTCGCCTTCTTCTAACTCGTCTGTTGCCCCAACTTGCTTCCAGCGATCCTAACTGAAGAGGAGGGGCCTCGAGGCAACCCCGTTTGCTTGGAGTTGCCTCTCTGTGTCGAGACCAACCCTACCTATGTGGAGCATGCAGCTTCGGAATTGATGCGCCTCCTCGGCGTGAGGCTGCCGCGTAGTCGAAGAAGTATATCCACGGCGAAATCGCGAATTCACCGAAGATAGAGTCGATCCAACGGGGCTCTTCGAACGGGTTCGGAATGACGTAGGCCAGGTAGTTGCCCATCACTCCCCAGTTCCCGAGGCCATTGGCATTATCCGCAACCAGCGCGTATCCAGTGCCGTTCAGGAAGTTGCAGACCGCAATCGCATAACCTCCGCCCAAACCCTTCGCGGGAGTCTGGCTCAGCATAAAGGACTGGATTCCACCCGTGTACACCGGAGCCGTATTGAAGGTAGCGACCGGTGCGGCGTCGCCTGACGGTGTTAGTGATCCGCTGGTGGACGCATACACGGAGAAGGCGCAGGTGCCTGCTGTCGGGACAGCGCCGCCGAAGGCTGGAGTATACGGATCAGAACTGGTGTTCGATACTACGATTCCAGTATCCCAGTTGCCCAACGCGCCACCGCCAGATCCGGAGTTGAAATTGGTCACGTAGGGGAACAGGAGATTCGTCTGGCAGCCAATGAAATCGACCACGGTAAGTGGGTACAGCGGCTCTTCCATCAGGGAGCCGTTGGGATATGTGAACGCTGGGTAAAGAGGAATACCAGTGGGAGTCATAGGATCCAGCGTTACACTGGCCGTCATCGGCGGGCTCTGCAATGCGATCGGGCCCGTTGTGTAGACTTCGAAGTTGAAATCCGCGGCCTCGAGTTCAGGACGAAGTGTCGTAGCTATCGGGAAATCGAAAGTAACGCTATCGTTGGCCTTGACGCCAGTGTACGCCAACGGAGCGTAGGTTCCCCAAAGCACTGTGCCCTCCGTCGTGACCGGACCGCTGAGCGGCGCCACCGTGACTCCGAGCGGAATCCCCGAGAGCGTAATCGAGATATCCGACCCGTTCGTGGCGAGACCGCTGGCGGTTGGTGCGTAGGGGGCCAGTGTCAGTTCGTCAGTAAGGGAGGTCCAGGCTCCAGACCACTGCTCGGCGACATTAACTGTGAAGTCGCTTCCAGTCGTCCCGAAGCAGGTCAGGATAGAGGTGGCATAGTACGGAGCAGCAAGCGTCGCATAGACAGTACCGCCGTAAGTAGTGGTGGCGACCTGACCGATGTTAACCGGAGTTTGAGTTTGGGTCACACCGGCCATCCCGAACGAGATGGGATAATTCTGGTTCAACACCGCGCCCACCGTGGCCGTAATGAATGTGCCGGGAGGTACGCCAACCGTGTCGAAACGAAGACCCCAAATCGTGATGTAATTGCCCATGGCCAGCCCTGACAGGGGGGTCGGGCCGTTAGTAAATGTGAACACGTTCCCCGCCGCCGAGTAAGTCATCGAGGTGCAAAAAACGCCGGCCAAGGCGCCGGCGGCAGCGTCACTGCAAAACTCGGCTGCTGCCGTAGCTTCTGGCAACAGTCCAATCCCCGCTGCCCCCACGATCGGCTTGCTGAACGTGACGGTGAACGTTTCACCACCAGCAATGGTGCCCAGACCGGAAGCCATCGTCATGTAGACCTGTCCGCCCGCGTCGCCAATGCTGTTGGGCCGCAACGTGTACAAAGAAGGAGTAACGTTGAAGACCGTCCCATTCCCTCCTTGTGCCATAGCGAACGGCGCCATAACGCCGAGCCCTAGCACCAAAAGCAGACTTGCTAACAACAAATTTCTCTTTGTCATCTTATTTCCCTCTCCTTTTTATGAGGCAGACTTGTGTGGTTTCGCCTGTCTCGGTTGGTTGGAACATCCTAGTTGAATTCTGGGACCCGAACGACCCTAGCATTCCGCGCACTTCCATCAGACAAGTTCTCTTCGCGACAGCGTTGGTTTGCGTCTACCAGGGTGCACCAATCGCTGTTGAAACCGTCTAGAGCCCTAATTCCGCTTCCGCATCGCTCCAACGCCACTAATTTACTGCGTTTAACTACCGCATCTAAATCCTTAATAATGACAGTGACTCTAGCATCAAGAGAAGGGGGTGTCAAGATTTTTTTTGGTTTTTTTTGGGGACATTTTTGTCATTTGAGTGTGGATCTGAGGCTTTTCGATGAGGCTGTGAAATATCGAACTAGCCTGTCCGGATTCTGCATGATCAAACCGCTTTCACAGAAGCTGCTTCCCCAGGAGCCCAGCCCAAACCGGCAGGCCGTTCGTAGGTGATGGCGCGACGAGTCCGCGTCTTCGAACCCTCCACCTTGGAGCGGAGACGCCCCGCCGCCTGTACTGCTGCCCCAACTCCGCCCCCACCCCTCGATAGGCTCTTATGTTAGTCTACAGCATTGCGTTGATCGCCGCTTACTGCTTCAGCAATTCGTCCTTCTTGAATTCACGGCGCAGGTCGCGCAACTTCTCCTCGAGTTCGCGCGTTGCCGCGGTGGCACCGGGAAGAGTGCTGATGATGCGCGCGGTCAGGAGGACAATCAGTTCGGTTTCCTGGGTGTTGTAGGAGGTGCTTCCAAAAACCGCGCCGAGATAAGGTATATCGCCGAGCAGAGGGATGCGGTTTGTGGTCTTGGTGTAGGAATACGAGATGAGCCCGCCCAAGGCGATGGTCTGGCCGTCCTGGGCCACGGCGTGGGTGGACACCGTACGCTTGGTGAAGCTGGGGGATTGTATGCCAGAAGTGCTCGTGGCGGGCGGAACTTCGTTGCTGATTTCCTGGTTAATCTGTAGGGATACAAGACCCGTACTCGTGATGCGCGGGGTTACGGTGAGTATAATCCCGGTGTCGACGTTATTGACCGTGCTGGTAAACAAACTGTTACCTGCAATCTGTCCACCCTGAGCGAGACCCTGAGAGGAGAGCGTGGGCACGGATTCGCCAACCTGGATTCGCGCCTGCGTGCTGTCGGTGGTGATCAAGGTCGGAGCTGAGAGGGTGCGCACGCGCGAACGGTTTTCGGCAGCTGTCAGGAAAGCCATCAATTGGCGGGTCTGGCCGACCAGGAAGCCTGTGGAACCTGTCAAAGTGCTCGCGGTCGTAACGCCGTAGTCACCGAGGAACTGGAGAGGGGTCGTGCCAGACCCACGCTGTTGGAGGGCATACTCGAGCCCATAGGTAAGAGCACCGGTCAGGTCCACTTCGTAGACTCGGGCCTCGATCATCACCTGTCGGGGAACAATGTCGAGCTTGTCGAGCGTCCTGGCGATCTCGGCATACTGTTGCGCGGTACCCTGCACGACAATCGAATTGCTCACCGGGTCGGTTATGATGCGCAACTTTGATTCAGGGCCCGTGGCGGACTCCGGCGTGCTTGCCGAGGCGAAAGATGCCGTGCTCGCCGCCGTCCCACTCGAACTCTGCTGAAAGTTGCCTTCCTGGAGTGATGCCAGTCCCGTGCCGCCCTGCCCCGCTCCCCTGCCGCGCTCCGACGAGCCGGCCTGAATGCCGGCCGTTGGACTTGTACCCAGGAGAGCGCCCAGCAGTTTCACCAAGCGGTCAGCTTCGGAATATTGAACCCTATAAACGAAGGTCTGAATTCCATCCGCTGGCGTCGGCTTATCGAGCTTCTCGATCCATCCCTCGACCTCCGCGAAGGCGCCAGGGTCAGCGGCGGCGACCAGAATGGCATTGATTCGGTCGAGGGGCACAAAGCGCAGAGGAGTTTGCTTTTCAGAGAGCGCGTAGGTGGCGAAGATTGTTTCGAGTTCCGGAGCCAAAGCGGACGCGACGTTGTTGTGGACGGGGATCAGCCGCACTCGCTGCGTGTCGAAGCTGGCGTTGTCAAACTCGTGAAGGATCTCCATCAGCCGCTTTATGTTTAAGCTGTCGTCGACCAGAATCAGGGTATTGGCGGCGGGGAGCACCGTCGCCTGGCCCCCCTCCGACAGGAAAGGGGCGAGCATCTTGGACATGTCGTCTGCAAAGACGAACTTCAGGGGGATAATTTGCATCATCATGCGATCGTCGGCAGGCAATCCCTCCCCACTGGTCGACACCCCGAGGGGATTCTTGGGAGCTGCAACGAGAGGAATAATGCGATAGAGGTTCCCCACTTTGACGGCCGTGGCGCCGTTCATTTTCAGCACGGTTTCAAGGATGGGAAAGAGGTCTGCAGGCTTGAGCTCGCCCGAAGTGGAAATGGTCACCACTCCCTTGACGGTGGGGTCCAGGACATAGTTCAACCTCAATTCACCGGCCACAAGATTAATAAACTGCACGAGGTCCGCATTTTCGAGACGGAATCCCACTCCTGGCCCGCCCATAACTCCTGGGGGCGTGGTAGCTGCAGCCTGGCCGGCCGGCGTGGTCTGGCTGCTTGGCTGGGGTTGCTGTGAGGCCGGAGTGGCGGACTCTGCGGCCACGGGTTGGGTGCCAGGTGGCGTACCAGGAGTGGTTTGCGACCCGGGCGGCCCAGCCGCGGGAGTTTGTGGGGCCTGCGGGGTGGGGGGTTTCGGCGGCGGCGCTTGGGGTGCCGCGGATCCTGGCGCTTGCGCGGCTTGCGACGCGGGCGCGGCGGGTTGTTGGTTTTCAGACTGTGGCGCACTGAGAGTGAGCGAACTCGCGAGGGCAAGACCCACAACGGCCAGTCGAGGTGACAGCCAGACCGCACTACGCCAGAGGGCCGAAGCCGTCAAACATCCCTTGACGTTGGTGATCCACCTGGTTCGCAACGGGAACTTGAATGAGCGGGAGTGTAGATGCAATCTATTCCTCCTTCTTACCACCACGGGAATCGAAACTCAAAATTCTGCCTCGTCGCCAAAAGACTTGCGGTCTTTAAGGTTTATTGGGAGCGCCGGGCTGCGGCGGCGTCTGTGAGCCGGCTGCGTTTACGTCTTCCCACTGGACCAGAGGGCCAAAAGGAGAGGACACTACGACCTTTCTCTTGCCTCCGACGACCGTACCCACCGGGACATCCGGCGGGGCACTCGGCTGCCCGGTACGGCCAGTCGCGGAGGCTCCAAGTCCGGCTTGGGGGACTACAACAGTCGCCGCGCCGGGAGCGCTGGGAGGCGTTGTTCCCGCGCCGGTGCGCACGTTGGCGGTTCTTTCGATAACCCCGGGGACGCGAGGGACCGGAGCAGGCGCGGTGATTTCGAGCGTAGATCGCTTATCCTGCCACTCGACCACCACATTCGAAGTGCCGATCGAAACCAACTTGTAACCGCCAATCTCCTCCCCTGGCAGGACGCGCTTCGACAGGGGCGGAGATTGGTCGCCAGGGGACATCAACGCAAACCAGCCGCTTCCAAGGTTCATCGTCCCGAACAAGACCGGCATTCTCGGGGCCTTAGCCTGTTCTTGCGCCTGCGCGGGCACGCTGCCGCGCAAGGGGCTGAAAACATTTCGATCCACAATCTCGACGAAGCTGGGCGGCTGCCCAGCCTGATTCGAGCCGGTCGCCGATGCGAGCGCCCGTTGCGGCGCCACGCCCTGGGAGAGCCACTGGATGCTGTTCCGATACTCCTTCCAGCGCCCTGCCAACAACCAGCCCAGCAGGAGGTTAAGGGCGATGAGCCCGCTCACGATGAGGATCAATTCGCGCTTTCTGCCCAGCATACATCCCCCATTAAGAACCGAGATTCGAAAGTCGAAATCCGAAAACCGAAATTCAAAGCAGGAGTCGATTTTCGAATTTCGATTCTCGATCAGTGTGTTGCGGCGCTTCCTTCCTTGGCCGGGGCCATGGCCCGGGCGGCCGCCCCAATCGTCAGGCGCACGAGTAATCTACCTTGGGGGTCGCCTTGGGCGGCGACAACCGAGAGACCGGTGACGGACAAAATCTTGGGGAAGCCGGTCAAAGCCACCATAAAGTCGACGAGTTGGTCTAAGCGGCAGCGGAACTGCACTCGCCCGGTCACGAGCGAATAATCCCTGCCAAGCTCCTGAGTGCGAAGCAACTCGCTGCTGCCGAGTTCGATGCCCTTGCTCTCCGCCAACTGCCCCACCAACTGCTGCCACTCGGCACTAGCCAAGGAAGGAGTCGAGCCTTCCAGGAGACCGCCCTCAAGCGACTTCAAGTGTTCCCTAGCGGCCGCGAGGGAAGTTTTGTCGACCCCCTCTTCGGCTAACAGTCGCTTGTCCCTGCGCAACTCGATCTCTTTCTGCTGCGCTGATCCCGTGCCGGCGCCCAGTTGCTCGAAAAGAGGTAGGACGGCGAAATTCAAGAGCAGGAACAGAGACACGCCACCCACGCCGATCCCGAGGGCAATTTGATCTCGACGACTGAGCTTTTTGAACATTTCAAACATAGAAGTCACTGGAACCATTGGTGATCTGCGGTTGGTGATTGGCGATTGAAGCAAACCCTCCATCGCCAATCGCCAATCGCAAATCGTCAATGATGGGCTTGCTTCAACCTCATGCGAATTCGAAAGATCTCTCTATTCTGGTTATCGCGAGTAAGAGGGGCGGTGAATTCGGGCTCAGTAAAGTACGGCGAATTCTCCAGAGGCTGGACCAAGTTCGCCGCGTGACTTGAATAACCGTTGATATCCACCGTGTCTTCACTAATGTTCAATTCCTGGAGCCAAGTGCCATCGGGCAGCAACTTCGTCAGTTGCTGGAGCATGTGAAGTTTCTGCAAGTTACCCGACCTGATATTCTCGAGGACTGCCGCTCGCGCCTCCAGGCTGCTGGTCTCCTGGTTCTGGCCCCGAATTTGTTGAGCGTGGACATTGAGGCGATGAATCTCGCGATCCAAGGCGCGGCTGTATAGCGCCCTTTCGAGCCAAGAGTGAGATGCCAAGGCGAGAGCCAGAAGCGACGCGGTGGCGCTTAGAGCGTAGATGGGAACACGCGCTGCGGCTTGCGGCTGCCACCGCTCGACCGGAGGCAGCAGATTGATGACCGGGCCGGCCCCCCGGCGCATCTGACCCGCATAGGCTGCGGCCAAGGCGACCCAGTCGAAGCCGCGCCCCAGAGATCTGTTACTCAGATTCAACTTTGGCGGCGGTAAGGGTGACGCACCCTCGATTAACGCGTGAAACGCGGGTGGCATCGGCCCGCAGACGAACCACGGAATGGCGGCGGGATCAGACGAGGGGAGAGCCGCGAGGACGCGATGCCGCTCCCGTTCGAACCGCTCGGGAAGGCTCGCGCCCGGTTCAAACGGAATCTCTTGTGTAGCGCACAGGTTCCCCCCGTGGAAGGATAGCAACTCCACTCCTGTGCCTCGTCCACAGGCGATCAAAGCCATAGGCGGCAACTGGGGCTTCAGCAATGCAGCCATCACTGCGGCCCCTAACGTCACCGCGCTCGGCCGCAGGCCCAGCTCTTGAAGCGCCCGCTTGAATTCACTCACGCGCGACTTCTCCACCAGTACCACCACGACATCGATCTGCTTCGTCTTCGGATCGCGTTCCAAGACCGTACAGTCCCAATAGACTTGACCGTCCTTATAGGGGTGGAGGGAACTTAACTGGTAGTCGACGACTTTGGCCAACTGTGGCTCAGTTTCCTGCGGGAGGCGCAGAAATCGAACCAGGACCGCTTCCCGCGGCAAAGAAGCAATCACGCGGGCATCGCGGAGGTGATGGCGGTCAAGAAAGCCAGCCACCTTTGCAGGCGCGTCCTCGTCCAGCGGCTCCGGAAGTTGCAATTCGCCAACCAGTATGTAGCGGTGAAATCGCCGCCCGAGAGCAGTAAGGTGATACCCCCCGCCGTTACAATCAATGCCCAAAACAAGTTTGGTAAACATAAGAAGTATTCCCGCAGAAGTCAGCAGTCAGAAGTCAGGAGTCAGAATGAAGCCGAAATCCAAAGCTCGGACTCCGCGCCCGATCGCATGCAGACGTTTCCCTCGACATGCTGGTTGGGATAGGAACGCGGACTCCCGCGTACGCGAGAATGCCGGAAGGGGCCGGTTCGATTCTCAAATTTCGAGTGTCGAATTTCGATTTCGGCCTCATTCTGACTCCTGACTCCTGTCTCCTGACTTCTCCGCTCATTCCGACACGTCGTCGTACCACGCAATGATGCGGTGCAAGGCCAAGCCCTGCGGCTGAACGCTGACAACGGCCTTAACGGCCCGTCGCAGCGGTGAGCCATTGATCATCCCCACCGAGAGGATGGTGTACGTCCTGCCGTCGTCCGTCACGCCCAGGTACGACTGTGACTCGTCCGGGACGGATGTC
Organism: uncultured Acidobacteriota bacterium; assembly: GCA_963831905.1. Classification (GTDB taxonomy): domain Bacteria; phylum Acidobacteriota; class Terriglobia; order UBA7540; family UBA7540; genus CAVROP01. Next base: position 111,875 of record CAWHRX010000009.1, read on the forward strand.
CCCAGACGTTTCGTTAAGTCGTCCAAGGACTCGAAGGGGCCCTTGCCTCGCTCCTGAATAATGCTCTCGGCCAATTCCTCCGTCATACCCTGCACGCTCAACAGTGCCGCTCGGGAGGCGTAATTCACGTTCAACTGGCTAAATTGCGAATTTACGGTCAAGTCCTGGCCAACACCGTAAAGGGTCTGAATTCCATCGCGGCCGAATTCAGCCGTGCCGTAAAAGATGTCCCGGTTCATGCCGTGAACAAGCAGCATTTCCTCCACGGAAGCGAAGCGATTATGAGCGGGCTGATATCCGGCCTCACGATAATAGTCGTCTAAGGCTTTGAAACCTTCTCCCTCGGTGCCGGGCGGCTTCCGCCAATGATCGATGGCTAAGGCCAGTGGGACGGCCTGCTCCTTTCCCACCCCGCGAGCTTCAAACAAACGCGCCAGTTGTTCTCGCCCCGCCATGTTCAGGTCGACCTTGCCCGTCTCGTTCACGATTTCCACCAGCGCCACTCCCTGCGCGTAAGGCACCCGCATCGTGCGTTGCCCTTTGCTCCAAAGGCGCGGCTTCTCACTCTGATCCTGGGCGGGTGGATAGGCGATCTCCAGAATGGCGGCCTGTACTCCCCCCACCGCCATGGCGTAAGCCTGCGTGGCCTGCTTGCGATAAATGGTCGATCGAGTCTCGATCTGGACGGAACCTGAGAACGCTAACGCCACCAAGAGCATGACGCTGACCGCCGACATCACCGCCAGCAAGGCTATGCCCGAGGCAGGAGCGAGGATTCGGGATTCAGGATTCAGGGAAACACGCTCGCCTGCGTTGTGCCCTTCCGGTGTGTTTATTCTCGAATCCCTCATTCGCGACTCCGCCTCTCTCCTCGGTGTGTGGTTCTGACTCCTGACTCCTGCTTACTGCGCCAGCGGCATCAACTCCGCCCGCACTGGCATGACCTCTTCTCCCGACTCTCGTCCACGCTCCCACTGAAGCCGAATCGCGTCCGGATAAGGCGCTGCCACAGTGCTCCGCCAATCCTGCCGCCAGACCGGCACGGGACTTTGCTGGGGGTGCAAATCCAAATATGAGAATGCTGCGGCGCTTAGACCCATCATCAACCGCAGGTCGCTCACCCGGTCCGCAAAGGGCTGATAGTTGATCACGGCCAGCCCCGTATCAGGATCGTGGGTAACGCTGAGGATGAGTTTGTGATACAGGCTCACGTTGTCCGCCACAGGAGTTTCGCGCAGCACGACCTCGACTTCTCCGCGCGACGGCTCAACAATCCCGTATTCGACCAGCACCAATCCCGTGCGGCTGCGATAAACGCTGCTGTATGAGCTGATGAAGCGCAGGCAGTTGGCGGTAGCCTCCAGGACCGTAAGCGCTCCAGGCAGGCTCGGGTCGTTCGACGTGATCCGATAGGGTACCAGCGACGAGACTTGCGTCACGACAAAATTACTCTGCTCAGCAGCGGCGTGCACCTGGCGCAATCGCGCCTCTCCAGTTCGCCAAGCCCGGTTTGCTACCCTCATCCCGACAAGCAAAGCCAACATTAAGAATCCGATCAGCGTTAGGCTGAGCAGTACTTCGAACAAGGTGAACCCGGGAAAACACGATTCAGGATTCAGGATTCGGGCTTTAGGAAAAGCGGAATTCAGGATACGCGATTCGGGCTTCAGGGAAACACGCTCCCCTACGTTGCGCAGCTCCTCAGTGTTTATCCCCGAATCCCGCATTCGCGACTCCGGCTCTCTCTCCTGGGTGCGTGGTTCTTACTCCTTACTCCTTACTCCTTACTCCTTACTCCTTACTCCTTACTCCTGACTCCTGCTCTTACGGGCTGGGCGGAGCCGGCGGAATAAACAACTTCAGCGACTCCAGGCTCAAGTTCTGCCGGCCCGAACGCGTGCGCCAGGAAACCACGAGGTTGACCCGAACCAGTTGCGCCGACTTCTGAGCCACGGGCAGCGGCCGCTGGTCAAGCAATTCGGTTCTCGCTTCCCAATCGATGCCGGACGGGGAAGTTCCGGAGCGCACTTGGTCTGGCCCGAAGGTGGGATCCAAGAAGAGTTCGTTGAGTTTCTGAGTGGCGAACTCATTGCTTCGATCAAAGGCGTCCAGGCGGCTCGTGGCGCGCAGCGCCGCAGAAAGACCGGAGAAAATGGTCACGAAGCTCACCCCTAGGAGCGAAATGGCCATCAGTACTTCGAGAAGGCTCATTCCCGCCGCGCGCCGGCTTGGGATGGTCTTTTGCATTTAATGTGACCCCTGCTTAACGGCCTCGACAACCGGATTGCCGATCAAGAAACTCACATGAACCTTGTATGTGCTTTTGCGGCGGCCACGCAACCACAGGTTCCTCTCCTCGACAACACCCGAGGGTGGGAACAAGATTCGTACAACCGAAGGCAATGGGTTTTCGCCGTCATCAATCGTCACTCCACGAGGAAGCACGTAAGCCCGCAAAAAACCGCTGGCGGGATTGAAAACCCGCACCCAGTGCGTCGACGGTTCGATTTCCACCACGTAATAGCTCTGCTCGAAAAGTGCGCGCGTCCGGGCGTAGCGGACGGTCTGCGCAACTCGCTCTGCCGCACTCCTCAGCGTCCATTCCTCGCTCCAGTTGCCGAAACGCGGAGCCACGATCGACACTGTCAAGGCGAGAATCGCCAAAACGATCACCAGTTCCAGCAGCGTCACGCCGGCTTCCCGCGAACGCGGGTGGCGCGCTTCATTTCCAGCTAAGGATGTCCGCATTCTCTCCGTCACCGCCCGGCAGCCCGTCGGCCCCATAACTGATGATGTCCGGTTCATCACCGTGCTCTCCAGGAAACTTGTAAACGTACGGACGGTTCCAGGGATCCAGCGGAATGTCCTTGGGCAAGTAGGGGCCATTCCAGTTCATGACCCCGGCGGGGAGCGTCCGCAGCGCTTGCAAACCCTGGTCCGTGGTGGGGAAGTTTCCGGTATCCAGTTTGTAGGCTCCCAGCGCGGTTTGGAAGGCGGCAATCTGTGCCTTGCACACAGTGATCTTGGCCTGTGTGGCATGCTTGAACAGCCGAGGAACCACCAGGCCCGCCAGCAGCCCGAGGATGAGAATCACCACGATCAATTCAATCAACGTGAAGCCTTGCGTGGAATCCGGTCCTGAAAAACGGGTTCTCCCAAATCTTGGTCGGCACATCAGAAGGGCACCTCATTAATGCTGACGATTGCCAGCAGAGTAGAAATCACAATCGTTCCGACAACCAGGCCCATGGCCAGAATCACGGCCGGCTCGACGAGCGCCACCATACGCTTGGTGGCCACCCGGACCTCCCGGTCGTAAATCGCGGCCAACTCGAGCAGCATGGAGTCTAACTTCCCCGTTTGCTCTCCCAAAGTCATTAATTGCACGGCGAGCGCCGGAAACATTCGGGTTTCAGCGAGCGGGCCGGCCAGACCCTGGCCTCGCTTGACACCTTGGATGAGCGGCTCAACCGCAGCGGCCACGCGGCGATTGCTCAACACCTCTCGCGTCAGGCGCAGTGCGGAAATAATGGGAACCGCCTGATTCAACAACGTGCCCATGGTCTTCGCAAAACGCGCGATTTCGAGCTTCAAGCTGACGTCCCCTAATAGCGGCGCCTTCAGACGCCACTGGTCCCAACGCAACCGGCCGGATTCGGTCCGCACCCAACGGGTAAAGAACAAGACCGTTATGATAATAACCACGGCCGCGATCCACCCGTAGTCGCGGAGAGCCTGGGAAACATCCATCAAGATTTGCGTCGGCAGGGGCAGTTCTTTCCCCGCCTCTTCAAAAATCTGCGCAAAACGGGGCACCACGAAGCCGAGCAGGAAAGCGATCGCCACACTCCCCACCACCATCAGAACCATGGGGTAGATGAGCGCCGAAATCAGATAGCCGCGCAGTTCCGCGCTAAACTCCTCAAACTCCACCAGCCGATCCAGAACCGCTGGAAGCGTGCCGCTCGCTTCGCCGGCCCGCATCATGGCGACATAAAGGGGCGGGAAAAACCGTGGGTTGGCGGCCAGACTGTTAGCCAACGACTGCCCGCTGCGCAATTCCTTGAGAGTGGCGGCGATCACGGCTTGCAGGCCCGGCTTTTCCGCCAAGTCCCGGCAGAGCGAGAGGCTGCGGTCAAGCGGCACACCGGCCCGCACCAGCGTGGCAAGCTGCCGGGCGAAAACCAGGCGGTCGGAAGAAGACGTGCCCCGGCGTTTGAGCAACGCCCAAGACCCGCCCGTAAAGCCGTCTTTGGCGCCCACGTGGATGGGCATACACCCCATGCGGCGAAGCTGCGCCAGAACGGCCGGTTCAGTTTCCGCTACCAGCGTCCCTTGCACCAGTTCGCCCGTGCCCTTGATCGCTTTGTACGAAAACTCCGGCATTCCACGCACCCGTAACGAACCGAAATTCGAAAATCGAAACTCGAAATTCGGAAAACCCCTTTGTCATCCTGAGCGAAGCGAAGGATCTCTGCAGTTGCTTTGTTGCGCCCGGCAACCTGCGACGAACTGCGGGGATCCTTCGCTTCGCTCAGGATGACAACGAAAACCGCGACGACGCACAACTGACTACTGACGACCGACGACTAACAACTACCTAGACTTCCTGCGTCACGCGCAGCACTTCTTCCACCGTTGTCTGGCCCGAGGCAATCTTCATCCATCCGTCTTCGCGCAAACTGCGCATGCCCTTTTCACGCGCCGCCACACGTAAAGTGCTGGCGTCGGCCCGTGCCACAATCGCCCGCCGGATTCCTTCCTCCAACTCCATGAATTCAAAGATTCCCACCCGTCCGAGGAAACCGGTATTGCCGCAATGCGCGCATTCGCCTGCTTTGTAAAGCGTCATGCGCTCTGTCGCTTCCCAGCCTTGTTTCCGCAACTCGTCGATCTCCGCCGCATACGGTCGCTTGCATTCGTCGCACAACACGCGCACCAGTCGTTGCGCGAGCACGGCGACCAACGAAGACGAAACCAGGTAGTGCTCGACGCCCATGTCCGTAAGGCGAGTGATCGCACTGGGGGCGTCATTGGTGTGCAAGGTGCTGAAAACCAGGTGGCCGGTGAGCGCCGCGCGCATGGCGATCTCCGCGGTCTCCAGATCTCGGATTTCTCCGATCATGATGATGTCCGGGTCCTGGCGAACGATATGGCGCAGCCCCGCCGCAAACGTCAGCCCGATCTGGGGATTCACATGAATCTGGTTAACACCCGGCAACTGGTACTCGACCGGATCCTCCACCGAGATGATCTTCACGTCGGTTGTATTCAGCCGGCGCAAGGATCCATAAAGCGTCGTCGACTTGCCGCTCCCCGTGGGGCCCGTCACCAGGAAAAGACCGTGAGGAAGATCGAGGTAGTATTCCATCTTGCGCAGCAGGGTATCGGGAAATCCCAAGGTCGCCAAGGAATAGCGATCGCTCCCGCTGCGGTCCAGAAGGCGCATCACCACACTCTCTCCGTAAAGGGTGGGGAGCGTCGATACTCGCAGGTCGATTTCCCGGCCCAAAACGCGCAGGGGTATCCTTCCGTCCTGGGGCAGGCGCTGTTCCGCGATGTTGAGCTTTGCCATCAGCTTGATCCGGGACGTAACCGCCGCCTGCATCTCACGCGGAGGAGCTTGCACCTCGTACAGCACCCCATCAATTCTGTACCGGACCCGGAACTGCTTTTCGAAGGGCTCGAAGTGAATGTCGCTGGAACGACGTTCCAGGGCGCGGGCCACCAACTGGTTCACCCAGCGAATCACCGGCGCTTCCGAAGCCAAGTCGCGCAGTTGCTCGATGTCGGCCGCTTCGGCGTCCGCGACGCCGCCCACGCCGTCGGAATCCGCCGCCAGGACGCCTTCCTCCGCCGGTCCCAGGTCGAGCCAGACGTCCAGAGCCTTAGTGATGGCGGCTTCACTGGCCAGCCGCACTTCCACTCTTCGCCCCAGCAACCGTTCGATGACTCTAATGTTGTCGCTGTCAAGCGGGTCGGCCATGGCAACGAAAACCGCATCGCCTTCCACCCGGTACGGATAAACCAGGTATTGGCTCAAGAAGCCGGAAGGCAATACGGACGCCTCCATCGGCACATCCTTCAGTTCGGCCGCGTCGACCATTGGAATGCCGAGTTGTTCGGACAAAACCGTTTGCAGATCCTGCTGCGAGATGTAGCCTAAATCAAGAAGGATCCTGCCCAGCCGGCCCTTCCGTTCCCGCTGCAACTGCAGCGCCTTTTGAAGGTCGTCGTCCGGCAACAGGCCACGCTCTACCAGCAATTGGCCCAGCAACTTGTGGCTGACCGTAGCAGAGGTCATAGCAAAGCTCTCAAAGGTCCAGCACTTTCATCTTGCCCAGCAACTCTCGGTATGAGATTTTCTTGTCCCAAAACTCGTCCAAGTCCGACTTCCGGGTTTCGATGATGATCTGTTCCGGAAACGTGCTTTCCCCGGTGTTTACTTCGAAAAGGTGCACAACCACCGCAATTGAATCGTTGGGGCTGAGGTCGCGCAAGCTCATCGCATGGTCCGCCAACAGCCGCGGAACCGACTCCTTGACCATGATGACTCGGTCGTGTTTCACCTTTTGGGCTTTCTCGATTTCCGCCTTGCTCAAAGGCGTCATATTGAAGGGATTAGGACCGCGCGTGGGATAGAGGTTGACTTCCAAGCTGAAGGCCAGCCCGAAACCGGGAAGATAAGTGCCCTGAGTCTTCTCGAGCAGCCCGAAGGGAGGGGCGAACGTCTGGGACATAGTTCCATCAATAACTGCTTCGAACACTTTCATCTCGGCCTTCAGCGCGCCGAAATTGGCGGAAGGCCATTCCGCTGGGACGCGCTGGACCGTAAAAGGCAAGCAGGCCAGGCAAATCAGGACTGCCCTGCCCGGCCATTTCAGTTTGAGAGGCATGTGAGTTACCTCCTCGAGAGCTCCGTGAGTTAGTGGTTGGGCAACTGTTGCTCGTGGGCAACCACGCTGATGAGCGCGCTCTGCTGTTGCGTTTCCTTATACTCACTGTTCAGGGATAGCTCGAAATACTGCATTTGCTGCGCAAAGCGTTTCAGGTTCTCGGTCTGTTCCTGGCGCAGGCTCGCCACTTCGTCCCGGGTGGCAGCCTGCATTTCTTTGCTCTGCAAAGATATTTGTTCCGCGACCGCCCTCGCCACGAACTCCTTCAGTTCGCCCTGGGTTAACGCCGGCCGGGCCCAGGCGGCAACGGGAAGCAGCCGCGGCCCCCCGAAACGGATACCGACCGAAACGATCGCCAGGAAGATCACCGCCCCAGCCGCCGAGAGGGCCGCCGTGCGGGGTAGGGCCGCCCAGAAACCTGCGAATCGGCTCTGAGCTTTGTCGCCGAAAACGACTACGTGGGCGGGCATGTCGCGATCGATCAAACTGCTTTTCAACGCCTGCCGCACGCCGAGGAGTCGCTGGGCCGCCTGTGCGCACTCCTGGCAATGCTCGAGATGCTGCTCGAGTTCAAGCACCCGCGCTGGGGCAAGCTCATCCAGCGCCCAATCGGTCAACTCGTTCCCCCATTCACGACACCACATGGCGTTCACCTCTTCTTCATAGAAAATACAGTTTTCAAGGCTTAGGACCCGCATCTTGAAAAGCGAGGATCGGCTGCCTGCGCTCGCACACTTCAAGAAAAAGTCCGCAGCTCCACTCCGGGCAGATTCCGGTCCTCTGAGTCCCGAGCGTTGCAATTTGTTGGTTGTTGCGTTTGCTCTATTCCGGATTGCTGATTTTCAACTCTTGACTACCGGCTTCTTCCCAAGCAATTCCCGGGGCTGCACGTGACCCTCTCCGCGCGGGAGAGGGCAAGGAGAGGAATGAGCGTCACTCAGGTGACGTATGGCCCCCTCCCGCCTGGACAGGATAACGCCCGCCCCAGGTCTACCGTTCGATCAACTTCCTCAACCGCTCAAAACCCGAGTACACGCGGGTTTTCGCCGTGCTCACCGGACAACCTTGAATCTCCGCAATCTCTTCCAGCTTGAAACCCTGGTAAAACTTCAGAACAATTGCTTCGCGTTGCTCGAGTGTCAATTCCGCAAGCGCTTTCTCTACCAGGATCTTCATTTCGCCTTGTTCCCAACGGACTGCCTCACCTACCCTCACCGGCGAAGAACGCTCCGCCGGCTCGAAATCGCTCAGGCTGGTTTCCGCTTCCTGCACGTGGCGTGCGTGCGAACGAGCGGTGTTGCGTGCAATGCGAAATAGCCACTGAGGGAACTTGTCGGGATCCTTCAATTGCCCCAAATGGCGATAACCCGAGAGAAAAACCTCCTGGCACATGTCAAAGGCATCTTCCGGCCGCCCGCTCAGATATACCAGGAAGCTATAAACCTTGCGCTCCCAGCGTCTTACGAGCGCGTTGAAAGCCTCCGGCGATCCGCCCTTGGCGTCCCTGACCAGCACCGCGTCCGGACGTTCAGAGATCTCTTTGCCCAATTCCACTCCAGATGACGCACAAAACAGCTAAAAAGTTTGCGGTGCCCCTCAAATTTGTTTCCGCTTCAGCTTTACTCTGCTCGCCATCCCCGGCCGAACACGCTCGGGAGGCCCGCTTCAAACTTGATAACAACGTAGGATACAAGATCGTTCAATTGAGAAACAATACGTTTTCCAATGACGAGCCGCGCGGTTCAAGCCTTGCGCGTACCTACGACGGTCCGCACAAGTTCCCCGCCCGCGCCCAGCAACTCAGGCTGGAATGGTTTAACCGGTGGGTGTAACTAGCCTCTCTTGCTATGCCCGATGAGGAATGCGGCGAAGATGAGCACGGCGCTTCCGGCGATCATGCGGAGGAACGCTGCCCGGCTCGCTTGTTTCCACTCTGCCAGCAAAACTCCCCAGGCATTGGAGGTGAGAATAATCAAGGCCACGAAAACCGGCCAGCCAAAACTGTTCCCCAGCGAGCCCAGGCCAAAGGCGCTGCGCCCGTAGACAAACACGCTGGCAATCCAAAGCAGACTCATGGCGGGCACCTGGAGCGCGTCACGAGTGCGCATCCCCGCGGCGAAGACTGCGGTCGAATGTTCACGGACGACCCGCCCGAAACAGTATCCGGCCTGCACCACGGAGGCCGACGAGAGGAAGACTGCCCAGGCAAGATAGATCTCAGCCGGGAACCCCTGTTTCGAACCCGTCCCCGCGCCTTTGCTGAGAAGGGCCGTTCCGTACTGAATGCCGAAATTGAGCGTGGGCGCCAGGACGCCCCCCACAATAGCAATCAGGAGTCCCAGACGGAACCGCTTGGCACTTGAACTGCCGGCCTCACCTTTGCTCCCGCCGGCCTGAGCGCACAAGATGACTCCCGCCACCATCAGGGCGAGTCCCAGAACGAAAAACCAATCTCCTTGGGATCTCAATTCGAATGCCCCTGCCCATAACAGAGGCAGCAACGCCCCAAGCACGATCGAGAGCCCCAATTGAATAGCGAATCCGAGCGCGATTCCCAGCAGGTCCACGGCGATGCCGTACAGCAACGAGGCAATGCCAAACAGCACTCCCCACCCGATTAAGATCATCCAGCCCCGCGCCGGGACACGGCTCAGAATCTCGCGCCAGCCCGGGACGGCCGCCAACACAACGATCCATGGCATCGCGCCCATCGCCAGCAACGAATGCAGAGTCCAGATGTGGTTGAACTTCCAGACGCGCGTCGTCTTCAAGGGGACCGCGAAACTGCCGTTCAATAACCCCGCCAGAACGATCCCAGCCCAACTGAGCATGGATTAATCCCACGACCATCATTCAGGTGTCATTCCGAGCGCAGCGAGGAATCTCGCCCTGATTCCCACCGCCTGTGCTCGACCCGACTTTATCAACGCCTGAACAGTGCGAGATTCCTCGCTGCGCTCGGAATCACATGACCCTGTGGGTCACCGCATACGCGGCGCGACCCTGGCAATGTAATCGTCAAACACCTGACGATTGTTATCCGGACCGACCGTCGTTACATTGGGAGAAACAAAGGCTCGGAATTTCACGCCGCGTTTCGCAAGCTCGGCCGCGATCTCTGCCGTCAGAGCCATGGAAATGGCAATCACCGCCAGGGTGGAACTGGCGCCCACCGGAATGCCCGCCACGTCAACGAGAGAATCCCGCGGCGGGCAGCAGTTGTCGATCACCACGTCGCCCAAATCCGCGAGTTTCTTGCCGCTGGAATGCGTGGTCTTCGCAATTCGCGCGTTGTCGAGCGAAGTGACGGCGACCACCTTCAACCCCAGCGCCTTGGCGTGCAGGGCCACATCGATTCCTGCGGCGTTCAGTCCACCGTGCGAGTAAACCACCATGGTGTCAATCGGCTCAAACTTGAAGTTGCTGAGAAACGTGGCGACGTATCCTTCCGTCCGTTCCAGCTTCAATAATTCCCGGACGCCGCCCGAGCCCAGCACTTGCGTCCACATCAGCCGGGCGTCCATCAAAGGATGAAAACCGGCAAAGCTGCCGTAGCGAGGGAAGACATCCATGACTGGAATCACCGAATGCCCGCTGCCAAACAGATGAACCAATCCCCCTTGCGAAATCGAGTCCGCGCAAAACTCTGCCGCCTTCCGGATGTTTCCGGCTTGCGTGGAACGAATCCGGTCGTAAATCTTCTCTGCTTCTGCGAAATACGTTTCGGCTGACATTATCCTGTTTCCTCCATTTTTAGTAAGGCGTATCGGGCCGCGCCTAGAATCCCGGCCTGCTCGCCCAAGCGCGATATCACAATGCGAACTTGCTTTCGGGCCAGCGGCTGGCCCCATTGGCGCAAAGCTTTGCGCAGCGGCGCGAGGAGCGGGGTCCCGATCCCAGCCAACCCGCCGCCCAAAACCACCACCTCCGGGTTCAGCAGGCACACGATATTGGCCACTCCCAAACCCAGATTCGTGCCAACCTCCTCCAGGACTCGTCGAGCCGCCATGTCGCCGCGGCGCGCCGCGGCGGCCACAACCTCGGCAGTAATTTCGTTCTGAGATCCGAGATCGTGAATCTGAGAGCTGCGATCTTGAGTCTGAAATTTGGAGTCTGGAATTTGAAATCTGAAATCGTGCCTTGGCCTATCGCCGCTGCCGCCTTTTGCCCAAGCCGACTTACCTAGCCTGGCCACCGCCGGACCGGCGCCCAAAGCCTCAAAGCATCCCACACGGCCGTATTCCGGCTCCCACTGGCGGTCAATCACCATCCAACCCGCCGCCCCGGCGACGCCATGGGCCCCGGGAATCAACCGCCCCTCGGAGATCAGCCCGGCGCCTATCCCCGTTCCCACCGTCAAGAAAACCAGAGTCCGGACCTGCCGCTTTGCCCCTAAACCGAGCCAGGCTTCAGCCAACGCCTGCACGTTGCGGTCGCTTTCGACAAAGACAGGACGTTGCAGGGCATTTTCCAGTAGCTGCCTCAAGCGGACCTTTGACCAGCCGGGCAAGTTCGGCGCCCACACGGTTTCCGCTCGCGGATCAAAAGCTCCGGGCACTCCCACCCCGACCGCCCGTATCCTTTTCCAAGGAATCTTCGCCGCGCTCACCGCGGCGTGCGCCGCGTCGAACAGCGCCGCCAGATCGGTCTTCACGCCTTGGGCGGGCGTCGTCACTCGCACGCTGGAGAAGAATTTCCCCCGCGAATCGACGACGCCGGCGGCGATTTTCGTTCCGCCGAGGTCCAGACCGAGTACAAGTTGGTTAGTCATTGCGCAAGTAGCACAGCGCCGGCCGCCGCAACCAATACCAACTTCTCTGTGTCCTCTGTGACTTCGAAGCCTCAACACTGAGAACACGGAGGATCTCAGTGAGCTCTGTGTTCAGTCTTTCGAGGCGCAGAGAGAGATCACGGAGAAGACATCTTCGCAAAATATCAACGTCCCGCGAACTAGTGCTACAGGCACTCGTTCCTGTGATCAATACCTAAAAGGCACAGGCAAGAGTGCCTGTGCTACCTGGTCATTTTCGGTCCAACCGAACAACCCAAATTCCCTGAGCAGCCAGGGGAGCTTCGATCGCTAACTCATCGCCAGACTGATGGAACAATACTTTTTGCTCGCCGTTCAAACTGCTAGCCTCGCGCACTTCCCACGGAACACGGACAGAAATCTTCGACGCGGCGGCATGCTCAGAGTGATTAAATGCAAACAGGAATTGTACATCCTTTCCTTCCAGCCGCCGCACTTCCACCTAGCCACTGTTCTCGCCCGAGACGGTCACTTCCGGCGCCACGCCCGCGTCGCGAGCAAAACCCAACAGCATTTGTTTTGTCGCCTCGTCGTGCTGCCGCTGGAAGGCCACGGCCAGGAACGATCCCACCAGAATCGCCCTCCCCTTGCCATAGCTGTTCTCGACGATGGCGGGCGCGCCGTCCGCGAAGCGGGCCAGCACGCGCGCACCGGGCAAGGGTTCCAATTCCTCCTCGAACGCCGTCGCAGCAGCGCGCGTGCCGGGCGCGCAACCGGGCAGCCCAGCGTCAGGCTCCAGGATTACTTCCGGCTTCTCGACCGGGCGGATCACTTTCTCGCGCGCGCCGAATACCTCTGCCAGGCCCACGCCCGGCACCTCATCGCTGGAAAAGCCGCGCTCGTCGTTCCAAGCCAGGCGCGCTTCCGCCACGACGGTTCCGCCCTCGCGGATGTAGCGCTGCACCCCCTCGGCCACATCTCTTGAGAGCATCACCGGAAACGGCAGAAACAGAATCTTGTACTGGCCCAGCTTATCGCCCACCACGTCCATGGGATGAACGAAGTCCACGGGGACCTGGTCCTCGAAGAACGCCCGGTGCACGCCCTCGAGCGAATCGCGCGTGGCGTTGCCCAACTTCGAGAGCGAGGACTCCGCCCCGCCCACCATGTAGGAAAGCCGGTTGAAGAGCACGGCCACCTGCGCGCGGGCAGGCTCGCTGGCCAGCAGATCGCCGCCGTTCTGCGCAATCTCCTGTGCCACCTTACCGGCGGCGCGCGCCCGCGGCGTCAGCGTGCTGTCCAGGTTAATCAGGCCGTATCCGTTCGATTCGTAGCCGGAGCTCATTGGATACCACGCATACACGGCAATCTCCCGCGCCCCGTGCGAAAGCACTTTCCACATCCAGAACTCCTCATCGTGCGAGTCCACAGGCTCTGCGATGCGCATACCCGTCACGCCCTGGCCGGCCTGGAGTTCGCCAATCCAGAAGCCCTTGCCGGAGCTGTGCCCTGCCGAGCGCGTAAAGTCCAGACCCGCCGCCAGCATCTGGTAGGACCACGGGTGTGTGGACTCGGCGTGCTTGGGATAGAGCGAGGTCCCGAAGAAGTCGGCGCTCGCCGACATCTTGAAATCGTCGGGTTCGCCGAAGCCGTCCGTGGGCGAAGTGAAGAGCGCCGGCCCCGCCGCGTGGCTGGTGATGGCGTGCGCGCGGTCCTGGCTGCGGATGGAATCGACGCGCGTGCGCAGGTCGCCCGCCAGCTTGTCGTCGATGAAGGCTCGCCAGTCAAGATAATCGGTGTAAGAAAGAATCGTCGAGGCGCGCGGCGGCTCCACCTGCTCCCAGCGCTCGAAGCCGCGGTACCAGGCGGCATTCAGCGCCTCGAGCGTGCCGTATTTCTTCTTCAACCATTCCCGGAAGCGCGCCTGGCTCGACGGGCAGAAGCAGAATTCGGGATTGCTGAGATAAGGGAATTCAGCCCAGTTGATCACGTGCGGCTCGCTCCAAACGTCCCAACCGTAAAGCGCCGAAAACTTATTGGCCTCGCTCGAGAGAGCTTCCAGGAATTTGACGATCGCGCTCCGCACGCCCTCATGATCGATGCAAAACCCCGGGGCGGCCTGCGAAAAAATCACCGCGCCGCTGCGGTCCACAAACTTGCCGTCGGGATACTTCTCGCCCACCCAGTCGGGAGCGGAATCGAGATAAATCTGCACCACCACGCGCAGTCCGCGCTCCTGGGCAAGCCGCATCAATAGATCAAGATTCTGGAATTCGAACTCACCCGGCTTGGGCTCTGCCGTCGCCCAGTCCACCCAGCACTTCACGGTGTTGAAGCCCACCGCTTTGATTTGATCCAGATCTTTTCCCCAACGCTCAGCGCTTCCGGCGTCCACGCGCTCCAGCATCGGCGCGCGCGCTTTTCCGCCGCCGTACCACACCGCCACAGGATAGAAGGAATCGCCGCTCATGGGCGAAGCGACTCCCGGCCCTCGAGCCGAGACAAATTGGGCGAGCAGAAGAACCCCGACCGCAGTTCTCAGAAGCCGGTAGCGCGGACCGCCGCTCTTGAGGTCCGCGGCGCCTCCTGATTTCTGAAGACATAGACGTTGCATGGCGCACACCCCAGAATTTCAAGCCGTCAGTATATACAGATCGTCGCTCGCGGCCAACCGCGCAGTCAGACCTGTCGCAGCAAAGTGAGAAGTTCCTATTCCAGCAAAGTAGAAAGTTCCTGTTGAAAGTCGGCAAACTTGCCGGATGAGCAAACAGGAGCTGCTGGTGATGAACACGAAGGAACGGGATCGGCTAAAGGTATTGCATGAGCTGCAGCAAGGACATTTCACGCAAGGGGCGGCGGCGCAGCAGTTGGGCGTAACGGACCGCTGGGTGAGGAAGCTGCTGGTACGGGTGAAGAAAGAAGGCGACGGCGGTATCGTGCACCGACTGCGGGGCCGGGCGTCGAATCGGCGCTTAGCGGAGAGTCTGCGCGCCCAGGCGCTGAAGCTGGTGAAAGCGAAGTACGGAGACTTTGGCCCCACGCTAGCCTGCGAGTACTTGGCGAAAGAGCACGCGGTGGAGGTGAGCAAGGAGACGCTGCGGCAGTGGATGATGGCCGCGGGGTTGCGGCGGGGGAAGCGGCGCCCAGTCGAGGAGGTGCACGTGTGGAGGCAGCGCCGGAGTTTCCGGGGAGAGTTGGTGCAATGGGACACGTCGGAGCACGACTGGCTGGAAGGGCGGGGACCGAGGCTGTACCTGGTGGCCATGATCGATGACGCCAGCAGCCAAGCCTATGCACGTTTTGTGGAGCGGGACAGCACGGAGGAGAACCTGCGCGTGCTCTGGGGGTACCTGGAGGGTTGGGGTCGGCCGGTGGAGTTTTATACGGACAAGAGCAGCCTGTTTACGGTGAACCGGCCGGTGCTGGAAGCCGCTGATGAAGCGGTGAAGGAAGAGTTGACGCAGATCGGGCGTGGCCTGCGGGAACTGGGGATTGGTTGGATCCCGGCGCATTCACCCCAGGCCAAGGGTCGCATCGAACGCTTCTTCGGCACGGCGCAGGACCGCTTGGTGAAAGGGTTACGTCTGGCGCGGGCTGAGACCCTGCCCGCGGCGCAGACTTATCTCGAGCAAGAATACCTGCCGCACTGGAACCAGACCTTCACGGTGCTGCCGGCGAGCAGCACGGATGCGCATCGTCCCCTGCGCGCGGAGCATGAGCTGAAGTCGATCTTGAGTGTGGTGGAAGAACGGATCGTGACCTCCGACTACACGATTCGCTATCAGGGGAAGATCTTCCAGATCGCACGCGGTGATATCCGCCCCGGACTGCGGGGCGGTCGGGTGCGAGTGGAGCAACGGCTGGACGGGAGCATGGCGGTGAAGTTTCGTGAGTACGGCCTGAGCGTGGCGGAGTGCCTGGCTCAACCGAAAACGCCCTCACCCCGGAAACCGGCAAGCGCGCCGAGGATTCGTCCCAAGGTTGTGCACAACTGGATGAAAGATTTCCATCTCCGGAAGAGTCCTCCTTTAGGAGTAATTCTGCCGGACGCGACACGGGGCGGGTCGCCGACGTTCTTTGGCGGCTAACCTCCGTCGCCCTACGGGCTCCTCCGGTTAGCCGCCAAAGAACGAAAAGCGGAACTTTCTACTTTGCTCAGATTAGGAACTTTCTACTTTGCCTTGACACCGCGCAGTCAGACCTGCTTGCGGTGTCATTCCCAGATCAGAGGGAAATCTGTGCCCTATTAAAGTTGACAGGGAGTAGCTGCAAACTTAGAGTGGGAATAGGAACTGAAGGAGAGCACATATGACCGGGATCCAGTTCGTCACTGACGACAAGGGACGCAAGGTGGCCGTTCAGATTGACCTGAAAAAATATGGCGCCTTGTTGGAGGACTTTTGGGACGGGTTGATTTCACAATCGCGCCGCCATGAGAAGGGGATACCGCTCGAAAAGATCAAAGCCGACCTTATCCGAAGTGGGCGACTGCGTGAATAGCTATTCCGTTGAAGTTAAGCCACGCGCGCGCAAGGAACTGGAATCGCTTCCGGATAATATATTGGCTCCTGTCCTCCGAAAACTGGACTCACTGCGCAAGGCGCCTCGTCCGGCCGGATGCAAGAAGCTGAAAGGGTACAAAGATCTGTGGCGCGTTCGAGTTGGGGACTGGCGTGTGGTCTACATCATCGACGACTCCGCAAAACTTGTCAGCATCACCCGTATTGCGCACCGGCGCCAGGTGTATCGATGAACGGCGTTAAGATTCTGAGCGAAACCCCCGAAACGGTGACCGTCAGTCGTGGGGATTGGACGCAACTCCCGAGCAAACTCGAAGACGCGCTCGACCGCGCGGCAGTGGTTGAACGTCGTAGGCATGAAAAGCGGAAGGGTAAGCTGGCCGCTGGCCGCGATTATCTTACTGCTGGTGAAGCGCGACGGCTGCTGGATGGAGAGAGCCCGGTCAAGGTATGGCGCGCGAAGCGTGGACGCTCACAGAGGGAGCTGGCGGCAGCAGCACGGGTGGCCGCCGGGTATCTTGCCGATATGGAGACGCGCCGCAAGCCCGGCAGTGTGCTTGCCATGGCGAGGCTGGCTAAAGCGCTCCAAGTCAGTATCGAGGATATTCTCAAGTAAGGGGTTCGGGGACTAGCCATGAGTCGACCTTTGAGCTTGCTTGCGGTTGCGGCCCTCGTGACATCATTGTTAGCGACCAATGTTTTTGCGGCGGCAAACGATGAGGAGGATGTGCGGAAGTTTGTCTCCGGCTTCGTAACCGCATGGAACCAGCACGACATGGAAGCGTTCGGCAAGCTCTTTGCCACCGACGCCGACTTCGTCAACGTGGCAGGCGCCCGGTGGAAGGGACGAGAATCCATTCAGATAAATCATGCATGGTCGCACGGCACAATTCCACGCGATACGCCGGGCTTCGAGAAGTTAGACCAATACTACGGGATCTTCAAAACAAGCACGTTGCGGTTCACACAGATCGACGTGCGCTTTCTGCGAAAGGACGTGGCCGTCGCCCTGGTGAACTCGGAACTGGTTGGGGATGCCCGAACGCCCAACCCGCGGCACACCGTGTTGACGTTTGTGCTCACTCGTCAGAATGGTGGGTGGTTGATAGCTGCCGCTCAGAACTCCGAAATCAATCGCACCGTCAAATGAGCGGGCGCGGGCCTCCGCTTACGAAGTTCGCGGAACTTCCTATTCTCCGAAGACATAGACGTTTCCTGCACACACCCCGAAATTTCAAGCCGTCGGACGCGCTCGACCGCGCGGAAGTGGTCGAACGTCGTAGGCATGAAGAGCGGAGAGGAATTTCACCTTCATGTCAACGAACGGTGAGGTTTGATTGTCGACCTTTCTGTTATTGATACGCGGCACGACGCTGTTTCTTCGAGCGAGAGAGCATCCGCTTGAGCGCGCCCCCGGGCGCGACCGCCAGGTACGCAAGATACGCATAGGCAAGGCCGAGCGCGACGTCAAAAAAATAGTGTTCGCCGAGATAGACCACGGCGAAGGCGACGCCTACGGCATACAAGATAAGCAACGGGGCCGCCTTGGGATATTCCTTCCCGATAAAGAGTAGGGTGAAGAAGGGATACGCAGCGTGGAGTGAGGGTACGGCTGCTGTAAGGTTCGGCGGGATGTATTTGTAAACCGTGGGTAGAGCAATGAGTGGGGAGAATTGCGAGTAGGTAACTTCGCTAATGTGAACAATCGGGGGGATGATGCCGTGCTGTGCCGCGAGCCACGGCGGCGCGGCGGGGTAGACAAGATAGGTAAGAAACGCCAGGTACGAAAGCCCGACCATCCCGAACACATAGCCCTCAAAATCCTCGCGGTCCAAGAGCCACAGGATAAACGCGACAACCAGCGGGACCGCAAAGAAGATTGAGTACAGGAACGCGCTGACGTAATCGTACCAATGGAAATAGTGCGGGTTGTAGAGCAGGTGCTGGAGCCACACCGTCGGTAACTGGCCACCGAACAGAAACACATCAAACTTCACCATGAAGTAATAGTGGACGTGCGGATTGATTTTCGGAATCAGCGCGCCCAGATATTCGTATGCAAGGAGGAGCAGAGTCGGCGGCGTCCAGTCCTTGATGAAATCTTTCCCTTGTCGCCCGATGAGCGCGATGACCAATGCGAACGCGAAGAAATGGTCCGGCGAATACGGTTCATCCTGGAGGAAAAGAAGAAAGCCAAAGGCACCCAAACAAGGAAGAGAAGCGATGATGAGAAACCGATCGAACCGGCGCTGCTTCTCCCAGTAGGCGCGAAGTTTGCGAAGAATCTCGGCCATTGATTATTGGCCGGCGGACCGGATTCCCTGAGCCCTGATGGTGCCCCTTCGATCCCGCAGCCCGAAGATCACGGAATCCCTCCTTCCTGATGCCAGCAGGGCGCGAAATGCGCGAGCGCGCCGAACGGCGCAGTCGAGGTCTGCCCGTTCTTTTGGCGTCGCGGTACAGCGGGTTTGAATGCTAGGCCAATCGTCTTCGGGCGTCAATCGATTTCAGACAACGGGGATTACGCCGGAGAGTTCATGCGGTGGCGGTCGACGCGCAGCGGGCCATTCAGGGCCGGGTCGGAGAATTTGCGGCTACGAGTCATTGACAGCCGACGACACCGCCCTACTTGGCGCTTCGGCGGATCCCGGGTACGCTGCGACCGGCCACGACCCGGCCATGGGATTGACCCGCGATAGCCACCGCATGCGCTGCGCTCCAACGTTACCTCTCCTGTTGGGTGTGCCGGAGGGTACCCGTTGCACCAAGCCTGATTGACACGCCACGCCGCTGAACCATAGAATCCCCCCATGAAAACCATCTTTCGGTCGGCCGCACTGGCCTTGCTTGTTGGAATTCCTGGGTTGTCGGCAGCAGGCCCGCCGACCGCCCAACAAGTGCTCGATAGCGCCAAAGCCCAAGCCGCCGCGCAGCACCAAAACGTCTTTCTGATTTTCGGCGCCTCCTGGTGCGGGTGGTGCAAGCGCCTCGATAGGTTTATCGAGGCTCCCACAATCCAGCCCATCTTCGCCCGGCATTTCGTGATCGCCCGCATCGACGTGCAGGAGCGCGGCGACAAGGCCGTCCTCAACACGCCCGGCGGCGAGGCGATCGAGGCCCAATTCGGCTCCAAAGGCACCGGACTTCCCTTCTTCGCCTTCCTCAACGAACACGGCGAACTGATTGCGAACTCTAATCGGCCCGTTCCCGGCAAACCCGATGGCGAGAACATCGGACACCCCATGGCGCCCGAAGAAGTCGACCACTTCATGTCGATGCTCAGGAAGGCCGTGCCCGCGCTCTCTCCCGCAGACGCACAAGCGGTCGAGAATTACCTGCGCAATCAAAAGCGCTAGCCCTCAGAAGCCCTACGGAGCTGGGGCCGAATGGACGGCCCGCTGGAATCACGACTTGCACCACGGCCTGGCAGGTGCTAATCTGCACGCCATCACATTAGGAAACGCTCGGCCAAGTATGAGGCCAAGTCATGCCGACCTTCTATAACCTGTTAAAAGTAAGCGCGCTCACAGCGGGTGTGGAAGAGAAAGTGTGGACAAGCTTCGTTCGAGCATTGAGAAGCCTCGAACACGGTCGGATCACTTGTTGGACCGGCGCAACAACGCCAGGCAGGATGGTCCTCCGCGCCTGGCGCCGCGAGTCACGTGTAAACCTGAGTCGTGTGCAAGAGGTTGCCAAGCCCCTGATTGATGTTCTGAAGACGGAGGGAGCAGAACCGTTCGCGAGGGATCTCTCACGCCTGAACTGCTTCAGGGGGTTTGAGGCCGTTTGGGGATGCCCGGAGGCTGAAGATGTTGTCGGGGACCGCTTGGCTTCGGGTATTACGGTTACGGAACTCTGCCGATATTACTTTGAGATGGATTCCGGTCTGGGCCCGATTACCGAGGACGACCGGCGAAGTATCGCCGCGTCGCTCCAGAAAACCAACCCTACTGAGCAGCGCAAAGTGCTTGCGCTCTTTCAGCGGCCTCTCGGAAAGCGGAAAGGTGTGCCGGACTCGTGTCGATCCTCTCCGCCGCCCTACATCGAGCGGTTCGACATGGTGTGGGCGATGCGGGAACACGATCTCCCCGCGCATCTGACCCCAGACGATGCCAGGAGCCTCTTAGGCCTTGTGCGTTTTCGAAAGGGTGAAGACCTGGTGTTCTTTACCCATCCGCAGACGGTGGGCACGCCGCCGCGCGTGCCAACGGCGGTCGAGGCCCTAGGTGGATGGGCGTACTGGCCCGCCAAGGACTTGCGGAAACAGGCTACCATGGATTACTCCAAGGGCACACCCGGCCTCCGCGAATTCGTGCACTCTGCGGAGGTTCCGCCGGAGACCATGGGGGTTCGCTGGATGGGCAGATTGGCACACGATTTGGACGACGCGTAGATTAGTGACGTGCATCCAATGTATTATGGAGCAGATGAGGATGCCAAGGCTCGATTACTTACGGACATCCGAGATTCCTGCCGCGCTCGGCAAGTTGTCGTCCGAGGAACTGGGGTCGGTGCTTGAGGCTCGTCTCCGGGGGGAAAGCGCTGGCCTTCCCGCCCCAGATCGTGATGAAGATCCCGGCGCAATCCTTCGGTACGCCTTCGACCAGGGAGACGCGGCCTTCAAAGAAAGATTCAAGCAGGTTTTGGCCCAGGTTCTCGGCCGAAACCTGCGCGCTCTCGCCCTTGCCGACTCCCCCGCGCTGAATGGGCGCCGCAGGCTGCTGGAAGGCGTTTTCTTCCTCATCGGACAAACGGGCGACCGAGAAGCTCTGCCCACTGTGCGTAGGTTCCTGCCCGTGGTGGAGTTTCTGGATACGTCATTGGTCCAGCGCCTCCTCGGTTGTATCGCCGTTCTGGCCGGGCCGGAAGATACCGCGCTGGTCCCGTGGCTCCTCGAGAAGGCGACCAGCAGCGAGTACTCCCGCATCGCCTTAAGAGGGCTTTTTCGCATCCACCGACCGAGCGCCGCTGCCGCCTTGCCAACCGTGGCCAGGAGCCTGTTGGGCAGGGAAGAAGAAGCCTCACTGTTGCTGGCACGGGTGCTAGCACTCCTGTTGCCGTCTCTTCCCGACGCCGAGCAGGTAGAATTCATCAAGCAAGTTGGCTCTTCGTTGCGCATCCTGGCTTCGCTCGGAGTTACCGAGATGATCGTCCAGGCGCTGGAGGGCACGCCAGGCATAAGTCCTCGGGCGATGCAGCTTGCACAGTCTTGGCCGCTCATCCCCAGCACCGATCTCGTGTCAGATGTTCGCGAGGAGCCGTCGGGTGATCCGCCCTTCCCAGAGGATCGGGTCCCTGGGAAGGCCTCCCGGGCACAGGACTTGTTGCTGGCAATGGCGCCCCTTGTCAAACGAGTGGCCATAGAGATGCGAAGCGACTTTCCACCTCACGTGGAGATGGACGTTCTGGTAGAGGCGGGAACCTTGGGACTGGTTGACGCGCTGCAGAATTTCGATCCTTCCCGGAAGGTAAAGCTGGAAAACTATGTGCGGCACCGGGTTCGGGGAGCCATCCTGGACGCTTTGCGAACTCCCGACGCCGCGAGGCGTAACATGCGGCGCCGTGTAAGAAAAGTGGAGAAGAGCTGTCGCGAGTTGGAAGCGCGCCTGGGCCGCCCCGTGCAAGGCGAGGAAGTTGCGCGGGCGTTGGGCATTAGCTCAAAAGTGTGGCACCGCTGGGCGCAAGAGGTGCACTCACTGGGCTTTGACGCGTTGCAGAATTCCGAAACGGCGGCAGCCGCAGCCAAGCCGCCGGTGGGAGAAAAGAGCCGCGTAGCGGTCCCTCAACAGACAGAGGCTCCCTTCGACCTCTGGTATCGGCGTGAGCTGCGTGATCTTCTGAAACGTGCTGTGGCCAGCCTCTCCGAACGTGATAGGCTGATCGTGAGCCTCTACTCCCAGCACGATCTCACGATGAAAGAGATTGCCTCCCGTCTGGCCGTGGATGAATCGCGAGTTTCACAGCTTCAGGCTGAGGCGCTGCAACGACTCAAGGCGCGTGTGCAGGCATTGCTTTCCCCACCCAGGAAAGTCAAGGTGCAGATGGTACGCCGATCTAGCTTGTCCTCCTGACACGAACTGTGGTGCTTCCCTGATTTGACCGCGGACTGGCGCGCAACCTGGTTGTGCGTCTCAAATGGGGCAGGCGCTTGCGCACACGAAGTTGTGGAGACTAGAGCGGTTTCGATTTAAGTATTTACATATCCACAGGAGGCGAAGTAATTTGTGCATTCGCTTGGGGAGACCGTATTGAGCAACTCCCCGATTTCCTTCCAGAGGGTATCGATATCGCGCCTGGCGGCTTTGCGAAGCAGCGCCTTGAGTTTGGAAAAGAACTTTTCGATCGGGTTCAGGTCCGGAGAGTAAGGGGGCAGATAGAGTAGGGTAGCTCCGGACGCGGTGATCGCTTTCGCGACTCCGGTCACCTTGTGACTGCTGAGGTTGTCGAGAATCACGGTGTCTCCCGATTGGAGTGTTGGGCACAGGAATTGATGCACATAAGCCAGAAACGTCTCGCCGTCCATGGGCCCGTCGGTAACCATCGGTGCGGTCAACCGGCGGCGGCGCAGAGCGCCCACAAAGGTGGTCGTCTCCCAATGTCCGTGCGGTGCCGAGTCGAGGCAACGCTGACCTCGGGGGGCGCGTCCGTAGCGTCGCGTCATGCTCGTAGATATCCAGGTTTCATCGATAAAGACGAGCTTTTCGACTTCCATCGTGGGCAGCGCTTGCTGCCAGGCTTTTCTTGCCTGCTGCACGTCCTCGCGTTCTTGCTCGCTGGCGTGCAGGGTTTTTTTTGAAGGTAAGGTTCCATTTGTTCAACTGGTGCCACAAGGCACCGATCTTGATCGATATGCCCTGCTCGGCGAGACGTTCACCTAACTCGGCCAGGCTCAGACCCGGCGCTTGTTCGATCCAGGCGCGCAGCACGGGCTCCATCTCCGCGATCCGCGAACGGCGATGGCCTCCAATCTGAAAGCTGGTGCGTTGTCCGGTCTTCTGCTCCCGACCCCGCACCTGGTAAACCCAGACGCGACTGACTTCCAGCCGCTGCGCAATCGCCGTCGGACGTTCTCCGCGATCCAATGCCCATAACACCCGATCCCGCAAATCTTGTGAATAGGATTGCATCCTCCGCCTCCCCTCAACCGGAAGAGGCATTATCGCACATAAATGTATATACTTAAATTAAAAATGCTCTAAGCTCGTATTCCTATGTTGATAAGCAATGTGCCATTCTAGGCGGTAGAACGGAATAACGGCTCCACTAGGGTTTCCACGCAAACTCGAAAGCGATGGAAGACCTGCTTTTTCACTGCGACCTTTGCGCGCTTTGCGCCTTTGGGTGAAACCGACATATTTGTCCGCAGACCAGTTTGCGAGTACTTACGCCCCGGCCAACTCGATGCCGCTCCCGTAGGGATACCGAGAACCGTGCGTGCACGGGAAGGACGTTCTTCAAGGACTTCTGACTCAGGACAATTCGTCCATTCCAATTCGGACTACTTGTCTGGACTATTTCTTGCTTGACAAAAGCCTGAAGCTGTGCTAGGCTATGCCCGTGGGAATGGGAACGGCTGGGAGGCCGGTCGGTAAGGGCTTCTTGATCGGTTGGGGGGGAAACTGAAGAAAGGGACCCAAATGGCGGGAGCGAACCCAGCCCTCCACCGCGAAGGAATACGCCCACAAGGGGCACCCCAGCGAGGCAGGCTGGTTCAGCGACAAATTGTCGTCGGTGCCCGAGCTATGCGCAGGAGAATGATCGAGAACTGGGAGAACAAAGCGAGAATGTCTATGAAAACAAAGGATCGCGCTCAAAAGCCCGTGGATTGGAACGGCAGCGGGGGCGGCCGGGCCACTGCTTTCTTCCGGCAGATTCAGCAAGGTCTGCCAAGTTGCGATTCAAAGGCGGCAGCTCCTTTGCCGCACTCCAAAACTCGGGGAACAAAGCGAGAATGTCTATGAAAACAAAGGGGCGGTCTGAAAAAGCCATGGATCGGGGCGCCAGCGGGGGCTGCCCGACTACTGCTTTCTTCCCGGAGATTCAGCAGGGTCTGCCGAGTTGCGATTCAAAGGCGGCAGCTTCGCTGCCGCACTCCAAAACTCGGGGAACAAAGCGAGAATGTCTATAAAAAATAAAGGATCGCGCTGAAAAGCCCGTGGATTGTATCCCCAGCGGGGGCGGCCGAGTCGGCGCTTTGTTCCCGGAGATTCAATTAGGTCTGCCGAATTGCGATTCGACGGCGGCAGCTTTGCTGCCGCACTCCAAGACTCGCGGAACAAAGCGAGAATGTCTATGAAAACAAAGGGACGGCCTGCCGATATCACTGCACGATGCTTATATGCCTATGAAAACACTGCACTTACTAGAATATTGCCTGTATAGTATTTAAAATAAACGACTTACATGTATCAATCCTCTGGCTCTGGCGGCGGCATCTTGAACGCCGTAGGTTGGGCGTAGTCATGCAACGCCACGACGGCAGGCGCGGCTAAGGCGATGAGGCGATCGATATCGAAGTCCTTGAAGAGATCCAGGCAGAAGAGCTCGGGCGCAGCCCGGAAGATCACGGGCGTGTCCAGCAGGAAGCCGAGGCTCGACATTGCCTGGCGGCTTACCTGGTCGGAGAAGAGCGCGGGTTCGAGCGCCGCGGCGACGAGGCCCACCACCTCGCTGCGAATCCCGCTAGTCTCAAGGCGCACGGATTGCTGCCCCGACATCTGCCGAAGCCATTTCGCAGCGGCGGCCACCTGGCCCGCCTCGATGCCCAGCGGCCGGTCGCCGGTTGTCGCGACCAGCAACTCCCAATCCGTCGGGTCGGGTTTCTGCGGAATCGTCTCGCCCATGAATAGCGGGTCCAGCGCCAGCACCTGTTCCCCGCGATTGACGCGGTCGGAGACCACCGCGCCGGATTCCCTTCTCCCCTTATCGTTCAGCACCAGGGTAGCGGGAGCGTTGGCCGGCACAGCCAGGGCCTTCAGCCAAACGCCCGCGGCGGTAAGCCGGTTGTCGAAGTCAAAGCGATAGGAGATGGTCTCCAGTCCCTTGTTCTTGGTGTTCCAAATCCTCCAGGCGCTGGCGACCTTGACCGGTTTATACCGCACGTCCGCCTCGAGTCTGGTGCGCTCCTTCGTCGCCCAGGCCGCTTTTGCCGATGAATCCGTAGGGACAGGACCTCGCTCGATTCCCGCCGCCATTTTCCGCGCCAAGCCGAGGATCGTCAGGTTGTCTTTGGCCAAACCCACCAGCACTTCCTCGCGGCTCTTGATCTCCGCATCGCTGGGAATCTCCGCTGCAGCAACCGGCAGATTGAAGTGAGTGGTGAAGAACTGATAGGCGGCCTCGCGGTTATCGATCTGATAGTTGTGGGTTCCCGGGTCGCGGTTTTCATGCCAGGCGAAGGCCGCCTCAGCTCCGTATAGTTTGAAGAAGGGTTGGATATTGGTGTAGATGTACGGCTTCACCAGGTCAGCGCGGAAACAGCAGGTGTCCTCCGCATTGTGGATGAGGAGAGTGGGGCGCGGAGCGCGTAGGGCGGTGAGGATGGTGTAATCGAAACCCGCCTCAAAATCGGTGGGATCTTCCTCGATCTCATCCGTGTCCACTGGATGGGTGAGGTTCGATTCGAGAGAACCGAAACCGGCTACCTCGACCGCGACCTTGATCCTTTCGTCGAGCGCGCTGAGGACAATGGTTTGCCAGCCGCCTCCGGAAAGGCCCGTGACGCCCAAGCGCGCGGGGTCCACCTGGGGAAGCGAGGCAAGGTAGTCCACGCCCCGGCGCATGGCCAGGAAGAACAAGCCCAATTCGTTAGCGCCGACCAGGTCCAGGTGGGCGCCGAAATCGTGCCCATTCTCCGGTTGGTGGAGTTCGCCGCAACCCATCCATTCCAGGTTGAGGACCACGATGCCTTGCTTGGCGAAATTGATGGCGCGCTTCTGCTTGTACTCGGCGGCATTCCCCAGCGGGTCGTGCCCGTTGACGTTCACGATCGCCGGCGCTCGTCCCGCCAGGTGTTCGGGCTCGTAGAGGATGGCGGTCGAATTGAACCCCGGTACGATTTCAAACCGCAGCTTGTGCCAACGGTAACCATGCCCGGTTTCAAACACCCCCAGGTCCTCAAACTTCGGCGCCGCATCCACCCAGGCGCGCGGCCAACCGTGAAAGGCGATGTCCTTGAGGATATGCTCACGCCAGCGTTTTTGCTCTGAGGTCCACTGCTCAGCCGACGAGGGAGACGGCAGCTTGGGAATCCGCGCCGTAAGGTATTGACTCAACTGGTAAGCCACCACCGAGACAGGCTGGATCTCCGGTTCCAGAATAGGATTCAGATCGCTGGGCCTGGTTTGAGCCTTCAGGACCAACGAGCCCGCCAAAACGGCGGCCGCCAGCAAGGGTTTCGAGCGCATGTTTCCTCCCACTCCCCGGAATGTGGTTGGGGCGAGCGGGCAAGCATCACGGACGCGTCCGCCGTTGTCAAGTGCATTTTTCGTGGGAGTGACAGTTCAGGGGCTTACGATGAGGTGGCAGGAGGAGACGGGAATGCGGGAAGGGCCGTCAAACGGTGTGAATGCGGCGTGGGACCTCGAACGGCGGGCGCCAGGGTGCGACTTGCGGGATGCGTTTGGGTTGGCGCTTTCTGGAGTTTTGAAAGACGCGCAATTGGACGTGGGCGATGAGCGGTGCCATCGCCATCCAGCCCACCGAGTAAAAGCTGCAGGTTATTTCTGTGATGGAGTAGACGGTGAAGAATGTCATGACGGCAAGGAGTTCGCCCGGCAAAGAACTGGCTTCTCCGGCCGGCTTGGTGGAGTAGAACCGCACGATGCCGACCCATGCCCAGACGATTGCAATTAAGAACGGAACAATCCCCACCAAACCCGCCTGGACCAAGGCGTCGAAAAGCGTGCTCTGCATGTTGGAGCCGTGAATAAACAGGCGGTCTCCCCAAAATCCAAGTCCGGCCCAAGGGGATTGTTGTAATGCATGCCAGCCCTCCAACCAAGTCACTGTACGGCCTGTGAGCGTCGGATCAAATCCCCGCTCGCGGGTCAGGTAAAGCGCAAAGGCGTTACCCACGCCGGTCAGGAACACCAGCGGGAGCGCCAGCAACCCGATCATGATCATCGGGACTCTCCACCGCGTGGGCGCGCGGGCCACGAGCACTGCGGCAGCGATTACAACCGACACGCACAACGTCCGGGCCTGGGACAACAGCAAAGCCAGTCCCGCCGCCAGAGTCAGCGGCATCCAGAGGAACAGGGTTGTCTTGTCCTTCCGGTCGTGCAGGAGTTTCGCGAGCCCCACCAGAATAACGATTCCGGCAAACCTCCCGAATCCCGTGTTCCTCGTCCCTGCCATGCCCATCACTTCCCCTGGGAGCCTGCCATAAGCCATCACGCCCATCGGGCTGCCGGGAGTCTGGCTGACCGCCCCGCCGCCCAGGAACGGCAGGCCGGCAAGCAAGCCCAGGCAGATGACGGCGCAGCAGCCCCAGTTAACGGCAATATAACGCTCCAAGTGCGCCTCAGGCTCAGAGCCGGACGAAATGGCCATCACGACGATGATGACAGACATGTATTGGAACACCCAATAAGCGCCGCCGATGGGGTCCGGCGAGACAAAAAGGGAAGAGGCCAGGCCGATTCCCGCATAGAGTAACAGGAGAACCAGCGGGCCGAATGCCAGCCACTTGGGGATAGACCGGCGCTGCGCCAGTTGGGCTGCAGCGATCAAGCCGGCGAGGATAGGAAAGAAAGCACGCACGCCATGCAGGAGGTTGATGAAGTTCTTGGGAAAGAACGGGTCCATGCAGAAATAGATCGTGGAATTGTAGCCAGACCAGACCAGGAGACACAATGCCGAGGTCAGCATCAAGCCCCGAGCCTCACGCCGGCGTTGGGGAGGCTTGACCCGTCGGAGTCGCAGGGTCGGCGGAACGTGAGGGTTTGGCGCCGAACAGTTTTGAGGCCCGGCGTGGCCGATACGGGGTGAATCGCCCATGTCTGTTTTCGTACCGTCGCGAGGGTAGGGCTTGGCCGGCGGGTGCCGCGGCGTTCTTCGGCCGGTCAAGTCGCGTGCCAGGCTAAGTGCGTCGTCACCTCACTCAGGCAAGCGAGCAACGTGAACGGCAAATCTCAAGGGGTTTTTCGATTGGCGATTTGCCATTGGTTCTTTGAGACTTGATTTTCTTTCAGGCCCTGCCGTGCGCACATAATGGTCCTTTGATATGCCTCGGTGAGACGCGCGGCGACGCGGTCCCAGTCGTAAACCCGGCGGGCGCGTTCAAAAGCCGCCCACCCCATTCGGGCGCACAACTCGCGCTCGCTTGCCAGCCTGTCGAGCGCCGCCGCCATGTCACGGACGGCTTGCTCCGGATTGCCCGCTGGAACCTTGAATCCGCATTCCGCGTCGATATGCAGTCCGGGGCCGCCCAGATCAAAGCACACCACAGGCTTGCCGGCGGCCATGGCCTCGACTACCACCAGGCCACCGCCGTCGCGCAGGCTGGCAAAAAGGAAAACATCGCAGAAGCGCATATTGGCCAGCAGGCGCTCGCGCGGCATCCAGCCTTCTATGTGCGCTTGCCTCTCGATGCCCAAATCGTACGCGAGCTTTTTCAGCCGGCCCAGTTCTGGTCCGTCCCCGACGATCACGAATTGCGCCTCCGGGTGCTTCGGGACAAAAACTGCGAAAGCTCGCAAAGCCAGATCGAATCCCTTGAGTGGAATCAAGCGGCCTGCGGACAGTATGGCGAACCTGGCATTCCGCGGTTGGGGCTCCGGGGGAGTAAGTTCGCCGCTCGCAATGCCATTGACGGACAGCAGTTGCGCCTTCTTCCGCCAGCGAGCCGGCAATGCCTCCAGTGCTTCCCGGTTGGCCATCAGTAGAACTTTCGCTCGCTCCCGGCTGATCAGGAAGAATGGGTCGTGGCGAAAGACCCACTGCAATCCCATGCGAACATATTCCCAGGCGCGCGACCTCGTCGGGAATTGCCGGCGGAAGTTCTTCGGCACCCGGTGGGCTCCTCCCGCGGGGCCCCGCAGGTAGGGAACGGGCAGCAGCGCCCCAAGGATGCTGGCCATCCAGTCGTTCTCGTAGGTAAGGTGATGAAAGACTTCGAACCTAATCCGGCGGTGGAGTTTTCTGCCCACTGAATAGGCGAGCCACTGCCACAAATAGGCGTAAAACTGGATTCCACCTTGACGCCGCAGCAGAGGATTGAGCCAACCCGGCAAACGGATATAGACGAAATGGGCGCGGGAGAGCGGATCTCGCTCGAGTGCAGCCCTAACGGCTTGCTCATTCTGAGAGGCGGTGAGGACCCATAAACGGTGAGTTTGGCTCAGCCGCTGGATAAGATTCCACGCCATCAAGTCCCCACCCCCAAAGAAGGCGGCGGCGGGGTCTGCCGCGCACGCGTAAGCGCAAACCAGAATCCGGGGCTTCATTGTGCTGCGGAACTCAACTCTATTCTCCCCGCAATCGACCGGCCTAGGCGGATCAACGGATTCTCGACCAGATGGTAAGTCAAAACAGACGCGACTCCGGTGAGAACTAGGAAGACCCCGATCTTCAACGGCAGCCCAAGGGCCGGGAGGTGGAAGAACACCAGGGCCAGGCACGGGACATGAAGGAGATAAATGCCGTAAGAGTATTTGGCAATCCGGTGGGCGAGCCTGCCCAGCCACCCGCAGCGCACCTCGTCGAAGAAAGGAATTGCCAGGCCCAAAATCAGGCAGGTGATTGCGTTGACCGTCGCACTGCGCGGGGTATCGATCAAGACACCATGCAAAAGCGAGCAACGCGCCACCATGAGCGCCGGGATGGCGAGCAACCACAGAAACGAGGGTAACTTCACAAGCGCGCCGGGAAGCAGCCGGTATGCGACCATTCCTCCTATGAACAGGGGCGGGAATATGGAGGCGTGAAAGGCGCGAGGGATGCTAAGGCTCGTGCAAGCTATCGCCAGCGACGTGGCGCAAGCCCACATCGCTAAGGGCGCCGATTTGCGGCGATACCTTATCAGAATCAAGTAGCAGGCGGGCAGAAACAGGTACATCTGTACCTCCCAGGGGAGGCTCCAGAGAGGCATCTCGATGTTTGGGTAGCGGAAGACATTCTGCAGCAACAAGGCGCCGGCCACCGCGCCACGCCAGCCCATTTGCAGAATCTTCTGGTGGTCAACGTCCGTCAATCCCGTGGCCAGCATCAGCGCGATCGCCACCCAGCAGAGGGGGTAGATGCGGAAAGCTCTTCGGATGTAGAAGCTGAGCGCCAGGCGGTTCGGCTTCATGCGTTGCATTGACAACAGGAGCACCAGGGCGGTGTGCACGAAGAACACCAGGACTCCGCCCACGCCGAGATTGGCAACGAATACGGCATAACGCGGTGCGAAGCCGCAGAAGCGGCACAAGTGCGAGCCTGCCACAACCAGAACGGCGTAAGCTCGCAGCACGTCCAGGTTCCGCAGGTTATCGGCCGCTGCCGGTGCCGTTCGTTGCGCCGCGCTCCTCCCATGCCCTGGCAGCTTCCCACTTTCCTTTAAGGGCCAGAAGGGCGCCGGCGAGGTTGCCGGCGGCGCGTTTGAAATAGTCGGGTTCGAAACGGGTGAGGCCAAGGAAAACACTCATCAAAGCTCTGATCGATAGAGCCAAGCCGCAGAGGGTCCGGGAGAGTTCCGCGTGCTTGGAGACAAAGTGCAGGCGGTTGAGCACTTCCTTCTTCCCGAACAGATAGGGGCCCGGCCGGCCGGTCTCGGACGGGTAATGGAAGAAGCGGGCGCCGGCCACCACGGCAAGTCTGCGTTGCTGTCCGATCCGGTAACTGAAGTCCAGGTCTTCCAAGTAGCTGTAACTCTCAAACCATTCGTCGAAACGAAACCGATCGAGGACTTTGCGGGGGTAAAACGTGGCGCCTGAGGGCAGCCAGCGGACGTGAGCCGTTTCGCGGAGGGGCTCCATTCGCGTCTGAAATCCCGACCGCGCCACGCCGCCCGGCGTGCGGTCATACAGGCCGAGAGCATTCCAGATGGCAAGTCGTTTCAGCTCCTGACCGAAGCCCCGCGGAGCGTTCACGTAGTTGCAGCATGCTCCCCCGAGGCCGGGCGCCGCGTGCTCCCAAAATGCCGCCATCGCCTCGATTGCCTCAGGTTCCAACACGATGTCATCGTCCATGAAGCCGACCAGAGTCACCTCGCGGCCCACTGCCCTGATTCCGGCATTTCTCTTTGCCGATGCCGAGCCCGGCAGGACCACGATTCGTATGCCCAAGGCGGCAAATTCCTCGGCGAGGGCGCGGGTCGATCCGTCCTCGTCCACGATGACCACTTCCTCAGGCAAGCGCGATTGGCCAGCCAAGCTCGCCAGCATGCGCCGCAGTTCGGCAGGCCGTCCGATGGTGGGAATGACCACAGCGATTTGGTGGGAATTCTGATTCAATCGGCACACACGCCAATGGATTCCCGCCTTCGCGGCAATGAGGTGACTTTCGAACGAGTGACGCGAGCCATCCGGCCGGCTCCTTGCTTAGCGTTTAAGAACTCAGCCACGAACTGGCGGACGGTGCTCATGAACTTCCCGGTGGAAAGTTCCTTCGCCCGTCCGGCCAAGTGGAGGCGCAAGTCTTCTTGCAGGGCGGGGCTCGAGAGAACGGTTTGGATTCTCGTGACTGCGTCGTCCTGATCCGTGAAAGTGAGCATAGGGTGGTTGACGATTTCCGTCTGTCCGCCGCCGTTCGGAACGAAAGTAATACAGCCCGCCTTTACCTGCTCCGCCACCGCAATGCCAAAAGCCTCCCTGCGGCAGCCATTAATGCCGAACTTGTGACGCGCCATCAATTCGCGCTTCGCTTGCCCGGTTACAAGGCCCTCCGCATGCACCCAGCCCGAGTGGCGCGAAACGAGTTGCCGGATTTGCTTCGCATAAGGTGAGTCGTCAAGACGCCCCAGGATATGGAGGTGAATGTTGCAGGCGCGCTGGCGCACCTGGCGCAAAATGTGGATGACTTCGTCCAGGCGCTTTTCAGGCACCACTCGCCCGACGCACACGAATCCGTCTTCTTTGTCGTTCCAGGGAATCGCCGGAAAGCAGCCCGGCACGGGAGGGAATTGCACCCGGCTCGCCATGATCCCGAAGTTCTTTTCCAGAAGGTCGGCTGTCCACCGCGAGTTCGCCACGGTGATGTTCTGTTTCCAATCGTCCGGATGCTGAGGCGCCAGGCAGTCGCAGAGATTGAGGTACGCTCTCCGCAAAATGCTGTCTCCGTACCACCACCACAAGTGGCCCGCTGTGTCGGGATCGAGCGTCTGTTGAAACCGGGGAGCAAAACTGAAGTCGGCCACAAACTGGATCAGAGGCACGCCCAGGTCAATGGGATTGTAGTGCGACGTGATAACGTCAAAGCTCGCCGCCAGCCGCCGACAATCGCGCGTGAACAAGGCGCCCCGCAACCCTGCAAACTTCGCCGTGCGGTCCAGCCTCAGCGGCATCCGTATTTCATGGATTTTGAACTCGCCCCGCCGATGGTCAGTGCCGTAATAGTTGTTGAGCCGCTGGAGGTCCACCGCGCCGCCGCTGACAAGGGTGACCTCATAGTCGTGTTTCAACGCCTGAAGGGTCCACATTGCCCCAGTCTCCGAGCCGCCATATGCAAGCCGGGGATGAACGACAGCTGCGCGAGGCTTCACTGCGAAACCTGCCGGGTCTTTTCTGCTATCAGGTGGATTACATCGCGGCGAGGCCTGCCCTCGGCACGGTTGAACCCGAAGGACCGGACGAGCGAGAGCACCATCTCGGTGGTTACTGCCGGTGGAGCGAGATGTGGGTGGATTTCAAGACAGAGAAGCTCGCAAATTGGGCTGGACAAAGTGTCCGTGAGCCCGCTCAGCACACTGAACTCGGCACCTTCGACATCGATCTTTACGGCCTTAGGCAGCGGGAGACCCTCAGCCGCGCGTAGATCGTCGCCGCGGGCCACTCTCACCGCCTCGACGTGAGACCTCCCCTCCCCGTTTCCCGCGGGAGGAACGATAGTGGCGCCGGAGTCTGACCCGAAAATCTGGGCCTCCCCCTCATGATCGCCCAGAGCCAGCCGAAAGACCCTCGCGTTGGCTAGCCCGTAGGCCGCGACTGCTTTGAGGAGCTGCTCGTAGTTTGTGCGGTTTGGTTCGAAGCCGACGACCAATCCCCGTTCGCCAACCAGCTTGGCGACAGGTATCAGGAATTGTCCGATGCTGCTGCCAACGTCATAGCAGATGCCGCCGTGCCGAAGCCTTTGCTCAACTGCCTTCAGGAATCGCAACTCCCCCCATTCTTCCCTGTAGAAACCCTGCAACGAGCGAAACTGCCTCGCGTCAGGTACGGGGATCACAAGATCACCCTCATGCATCGGAAGGCATACCCTACGCCCTCGGAGGCGGTACTCGCACCAGCTGAGGATGCCTGCGACGTGGAGGCGCCTCGCCGAATTTACTAGCGTTGGGTTGTAGGTCAGATGTTGCAAGGGGTTCACGGCTCTTCTCACCTGTACCGGTTTATCGTGGGGAGGACGGCAGCGGCGACTCATGACGCCTTCATCGCCCGCTGCAATCAGACAAGGGAAGGCGTCTGAACCTGCGCACCAGACTCTGTCTCTCCTCCTGGCGCAAACCATGCCGCCACATGGTCATGCTGAGCGGTACCGTTAGGGCAGTGACGATGGCCGCGCGAGCCACCAACGACAACCCCAGGGCAGAAGTGCCGGCCAGCAACGCCGCAAACCCGCCCATCGCACTCAGGGTTCTTGCCAGTGGGCCAGCAAGCCAGGAACGCAAGGGCACCAGACCGAGCCGCGCGCACATCCACACCGAGAGCGCATCGTGCGCCAACACCCGGATCATCCAGGCCAGAGCCGCACCGGCAATGCCTAACCTGGAGGTAAAGAGCCAAGCCAGTCCGGCGTAGAAGGGAAGTTCCAACAGAATGAACTTTGTGGGGACGTCCGGACGCCCAGCGGCCTGGAATAGCACGTGGGGAACCCAGAAAACCGACGAGAGGAGGACGGCCAGCGAGATGATTTGAAATGCCAGGGCGCTGTGGCGGGCGAAGTCGTCTCCCAGCCATATCCTTAGGATGTCGCGGGCGAAGAAAACAGCAACAATCGTTGGCACGCCCATTAACAACGTCACATAGCGCACGGCTCGGAGAAAGAGAGCTTCCACGTCCGGGTGCCGTTGGCTGGCCCTGAGTGTGGAAAAGGCGGGGAGAAGCACTCCCACAAGGGCCCCAGGAAACACGGAAGCGCGGGAAACGGCCTCGTACGGTGCGGCATAATATCCGACCGCGGCGACCGAGACGAGAGCGCCGATGAGGAAACGGTCGAGGTAGATGATTAAGGGCGCGACCAGGTTACCGATACTGACCCACCCGCCGAAGTTGAGCAGATCTCGAAAGATCCGATGGTCGAAGACGACGGGACGTCGTAGGGCCGGGAAATACAGCAATCCAAGCACGAGGTACGCCAAAACGGCCATTACTTTAGACAGTAGAATAAGTCCGACGATAGCCGGAAGGCCAAAACCCAAGGAGACGGCCACCGCTGGGAGGAGGTAATTCGCCGAGTTCAAGGGCAGGGCTATGGCATTCGTGAGGTCGAAACGCTGTGCCGCCTCCAAGACCCCGCGCAACGGGCCCATCGCAAATACTGCTGGGAAGGACATCGCGATGAGCAAGAATACAGTGTGCGCCTCGCCTCTCAAGCCGGGTGAAACGTTGAAAACGTGCTTGACTAGAAGGGGGGTAGCGAAGCCTAGAGCAGCCGCGCCCAGCACACCGAGAATGGTGCTTAACAGCACGGACGTCCAGACCATGACCGGCATCCGATGAGACTCACCATTGCCGAGGACTTCGGCAACGAATTTGGTTGTGGCAGGTCCCAAGCCCAGGTTTAAGAAATTGAAATACCCTGCCATGATCCAGCATAAAGAGAGAATGCCGAAGCGGTCCACACCTAGTTGGTGAATAACGTACGGAATGCTCGCAATACCTATGGCGAGCGGCACAGTCGAGCAGACGAGATTGAGCAGGGTGTTGCGGGCGATGGTTCTGCCGCCCACGCGGAAGGCTGGCTGGGCGACTGGCAGGGCCGGAATCTCGACGGCGCTCATTACTGCGTACTCACTTCAGCGGGGCTTTTGCGAGGGAAGGGTCAGGACAATCGGCCCTGCGACTCAACGTCTCAGCCGGAAGGGGAGGGACGCGCAGCCGGGGGCAGGTCCCGCGGTGTTTTCGCTGTGATCGCCAGGTCATTTATCCTCGCGGAGGCGCATAGCATCTGCGCCTAAAGGCGAAGACTCAGCGCGCTTTCGGTCGGCTTGCCGTTTCAGCGTTGAGCGTCGCCGGCGGCTCGTAGCGCAGGAGAACAAAGGTCCCCTCTTTGCCGACAAGCTTCCAGCCGTACTTTTCAGGGCGTTCGCCCAAATAAGCGCGAACGTACGCGGGCCAGTCGCAGAGCCAGCGGGCGTGAACTTCCGGCAAGTACTCCCACATGCGGGTTTGGAATTCGAGAGCGCGCGGATTTACCTTGCCGTCCAGGTTAACCACCCCGCTGCGGAAGTACCCGAGAGTGCCCGACTGCCCGGCAGCGACCGTCTCCCGTGGTGAGGCATATCGTTCGACGAGCTTTACCTGCTCTCGAAGAAAGCCGTTGGGTACGGGGCGGCCATGCCACAACAAGACGGTCAAGACGAGAACCGGGACAATCGTTAAGGCCGCGGAGGCGGCCGCGACCCTCGGCAGCTTGAGGCAAGTCGAGGCGGCCGCCGACGCCAGCACAAAAATCGCCACGAGAATCAATGGCGCCATGTACCGGGTGTAGAAGTGGACCGCCCACGATGACAACGCATACCACGCCGCCAAAGCGGCGACTGAGGCAACGAGCCAGCGAATGAACTCGAGCGTGCGCCTCGCCACATCGTTCTTCGAGTTGCTGCCGCAAACCAACTGATAGACCGCCGCACGGTGTTTGACGCCGGCCGCAGCCACGCAAAGCAAGAAAACGACGCGAATCACTGTGCCGGCGCTGCGGTCCAGATGAACCTCGGTGTGCACCCACGGAACAAGATTACGCAGCAGGGCTGCGGCGACGCGCTCCCACCTGTAGGTAGAAACCTCCCAGGCCTGCTCCGCTCTTCCGCTGCTGGGCAGGATCGAATGGAATCTCACAAGGTTATTGAGCCACCAGCCGGAGGACACGACAAAAGAAATACCGGCAAGCTTGAAGAATCGGCGCGCCCATTGCCGCCAGTTTGTTTGCCTTTGCGGAAGCCACCTGCCGATGCAGGCAGCCACCACAAAGAAGGCGGCATCGATTCGCGCCAGCACGATCAAGCCGAGCAGCATGGCAAACAGAACGGACTTTCCGGAAGATTCCTCCCAGTTGAGTTGATGACACCGCCAGGCCGCAGCGTACAGGAAAAGCAAACTGCCCGTCTCCAGGCCGTTGAAGCTGTGAATGAGAATTAGGGGGGCTGAAAAGTACAGGAGTGCCGCCAGCCACGGGGTCAGGCGCGCCTGGAGTCCGTCGCTCGGACCAAGGAAGTCGCGCACGATCTGCCCCAGAAGCGCAGCAGTTCCTACATACAACACCCACGAGAGCCCCAGGACCAACCGTATGGCCAGAATTCTGTCGTGCCCTGCAAGCGCAAACAGCGGAACACAGGCAAAGACAAACAGGGGCTGAAACCCGTTCGTCGGGGTCGAGCCGTCGATGGTCACCCCTTTGCCTTCAGCGATATTCCGGGAAACGCTGAGGGCGTAATAGGCGTCTTCGGTGACCGGGCGGTCCACGACCCATCGGTCAGGACGAAAGGCAAATGAGAGCGGCAAGATCGCGAGTAATCCCACCGCCAATTTGAGCGTCCGTGCAAACCTGTGTTCCGGACCGCCGCCCGGAGTGGTAGACATGCTGCTGATCATCATTCGAGCTTCATGACGCCGCTCAGTTCGAGGACCGCAAAAAGAGCAAACTGGGGGCCGTAAAGCATCGAGCGACGCCAGCAGCGGCGTGGCTCACGGATGAGCCGCCAAAGCCACTCAAATCCGCGCTCTCTGATCCATCTCGGCGCCGGGGCGACGCCCCCGCTCAGGAATTTGGCCGCCGCACCCGCGGCGATCACGATCGGCACGCGAAGCTTGTGCCGGTTGGCGAAGATCCAGCACTCCTGTTTCGGAAGCCCCAGACACACCCAAAGCACGTGGGGCTTGGCGTCGTTGATGCGCTGGATTATTTCGTCGTTCTCTGCTTCGCTCAGCGGCCGGAAAGGGGGTGAATACGCCCCCGCGATGGGCAGGTTGGGAAACTGCCCGCGGAGTCTGGCAGTAAGCCGGTTCAGCACCTCAGGCGTATCGCCAAAGAAGTAGCTGCCATAGCCTCGTTGGTTGGCCAGCTCGCAGAACTCCCACATCAAATCGGCTCCGCGCACCTGCTGCGGATCGAGCGCGAGCCGGGCCGCAGCGGCGCGCGCCGTCCACTTGCCGTCCGGAACCGAAAGAGCCGCAGACTCGAGGATCTGTCTGAACTCTTGATGCTTGAATCCCTCCATGATGCCGTGCGAGCTGGTCACAGCAATCCATCGCTCGCCGGCCCCATTTTGAAGCCAGTCCTGCATCACCCGGACTACATCGTGCAAGCCAAGCACGTGCACGGGGACTCCCAGCACGCGCGCACAAGGAATGTCGCGTTGAGGCATGATGATTTGAGGCGTTGATCTTCGGGTCAGCAGGGGGAGGATGCCGGCCTGAAGCCCGTCGCTACCTGGCGTTCAGAGGGAGGGTCGGGATTGCGTAAAGCCTTTCGACAACAATCCTTCCGCGGGCCAGGCAGCTTTCGACGGCACCGCGTTAGCGTATCGCCGTTGGCGGAGACGCCCGACCTTGGCCTCCCGGAGCTCCC
The DNA here is from genome assembly GCA_963831905.1 of uncultured Acidobacteriota bacterium. Classification (GTDB taxonomy): domain Bacteria; phylum Acidobacteriota; class Terriglobia; order UBA7540; family UBA7540; genus CAVROP01. Next base: position 149,968 of record CAWHRX010000009.1, read on the forward strand.
ACCGCCCCGTGAAAGTCACGGCGAACGATAACAGGACCAGCCGCATGTCGAGCCAGAAATTCTGACGCCGCGCGTAGAGCAAGTCGTAACGGAGCTTATTGCGGCGCGACATCTCGCTATGCCCGTAGACTTGGGCCAGTCCGGTAAGTCCGGGCAGGACCCGATGACGCAGATCGAAGCGAGGAATTTCGGCGCGGAACTTCTTCACCAATTCCACCCATTCCGGCCGCGGGCCGACGAAGCTCATATCGCCCCGCAAGATATTCCAAAGTTGCGGAAGTTCATCCATCGCCGTCGCTCGTAATACTTTTCCAACCTTGGTAATTCTGGGATCGTTGGCCACCGCGGGCGCCGCTCCCCACCTCCGCTCCGAGTCAGGCACCATCGAGCGGAACTTCAGGCCGATAAACACTCGCCCGTCTTTACCTACCCGCGGTTGCCGGTAAAACACCGGCCCTCCGTCGTGAAGCTTTACGGCCAGTGCGATAATTCCCCACAACGGCAACGATACGGCGAGCCCAAAAGCTGAAAGCAGTACGTCAAAACCCCGTTTGATCATAATGTTCTCAAGAGCCTGCAGCGGTGCCAAACAGACTATGCAGGGAGGCCAGTATGGCCCTGCCATGCCAATCAAAGCTCAATTCGTCTCGCAGCCGGCCCACGAGTGCTATCCCCATTGCCCTTTCGAAGGCCTTTTCGATAAGGCTATCGGAGAGTCGCCCGGTGAGTTTCCGGGCGAGATACCCCATCCACAGCTCCGCGCCGAAAGCCGTCTTCCAGTAGCGTTCGAAATGGCCCAAGGTCTGAACACTGAAGTCGCCCTTCTGAAAAGCGCGCAGGATGACCTCGGCAGCCATTTCGGCCGAGAGCAGGCCAAAGTAGATTCCCCCTCCGGTCGAGGTCTTCACGTGCACGGCGGCTTCTCCGATGGCTACGACGCGTTCCGCAACGCAGTTTCCCACCGGCATCTGCCCGATGGCCTTCTGCTGGAATCTGGCTTCGCCCCTCTTCAACCCGGGCGCCACCCTTTGTAAGAGCGCGCTGAAATACGGGCGGGGCTCCTCCCAGCTCATTAACCCCACGCGCACACGGCCGTGCCCTAAAGGGATCTTCCAGCCGAAACCTCCCGGTGCCACGGACCTCCCCACATATACTTCTGTGGGGTTCATAGCGCCGTCCTTACCCAGTGGGATGTCGGCTTGCACCGCCCGTAAAAACTCGCGAGGCTTCACAAGTCCCAGTGTTCCGTTCAGCGCCCCGCCCACTCCGGAAGCAATCACCGCGACTCGCGCTCTGATTTTTTCCCTCGCGCCCAGCCGGGAACGGAACCGCAAGATCGCCCCATGATCTTCGGGCGCCACCGCTTCGACCAAACGGCCGCAATGCATTTCCGCGCCCGCGGCACGTGCCAGACTCGCCAAGTCGCGGTTGAATTCTGCTTTATCGACCACACGGGCCAACGGAGCCGGCGAGCGATACTCCAGGCTTCTGCCCGCCGGCGAGACCGCCCGCAGACAGTAAATGCTGTTCAGCACCGGCCGGGACGGCAATCCAAAACGCCCAAAGGCCTCTTCCCCGATCACACCCGAACAGACCGCATTGTCCCCTACCGCCTCCTGGGCATCGAGCACCGCGACACCCAAACCGGCCGAAGCCAGTCGATAAGCCGCATACAGCCCCGCCGGCCCCGCTCCAATCACTGCAACATCGCGCATTAGCATCGGGTTACCTCGCGCCCAGCTCGCTTTCTCAGCTCTTTCTCAAACTACGATCTAATCGCTGGACGAACCCACCGGTGGCGCGCCCAAAGCTGCATCAGTCGGGCTGGAGCAGCAATGAGAGAACTCCCCCATGGCGTTCGGTTTCGCCCTTGTCCCGTCTGGCTGGATGAGCTGCTCTGAACTGTTAGTCCTTCACCGCTAGCTGGCCGAATTCAAGTCAGAAGTTTTTGACGCGGAGGGCTCACGGGAGTAGTAATAGCCGTAATACCGATGGCGGGAAGTATAGTATCCGTCAACCCGGTCATCCAACTTATTAAGTACCGCACCCAGGGTCTTGGCACCGGCCCGATCCAGGATTTGACGAACTCGATGCAATGCACCTCGCGAAGTCGAGCCGCTTTCCACAACCAGCACCACTCCATCCGCCAGAGTGGAAAGCAGGATTCCGTCCGTCACCAGCAACAACGGTGGCGAGTCGAGCACGATGTGTTCGAAGCGCTGGCGTAGCTCACCCACCAGCCGCCCCATGGCCGGGGAGGAAACCAGCTCGGCAGGGTTGGCAGGAATCGGCCCGGAAGGCAGCACGGACAGATTGGGAAGCCCCGTGAACGACCTCAGCGCCGAATCGATCCCCTGTCCGCCCGCGAGGTAGCTGCTCAATCCGCTTCCCTCGTCCTCGCCATTTCCCAGCCCAAGGGCTTTCAGCACGTTCGGCTTCCGCAGATCCCCGTCGATCAGCAGCACGCGGCCGCCACGCTGGGCCAACGCCAACGCCAGGTTGACTGACGCGAAGGTCTTCCCTTCACTGGGATGCGCACTCGTAACCAGCACCACTTGCGGCGGCTGTAGGGAACTGGAAAGCAGAATCGAAGTACGCAAGACCCGGAAAGATTCCGCCATTTCCGACCCGGGCGCGTTCATAATGGCCAATCCCAGGTTTCCGTTGGCCGGCACTTTCGGAGCCTCGCGAGCGAAATACCGGCCATACCGCCCGCGGGACTTCGTTCCCAGCGGAATCACGGCTAAGGTGGGAATCGCAATCTGATTTTCTATGTCTTCCGCCGTCTTGACCGTGCGATCCAGTCCCTCCCGGATAAAGGCCAGGGTCAGTCCAAGGATCAAACCCACCAGAAGCCCGACGGCGATGTCCACTCGCTTGTCGGGTCGGATGGGGGTGGTCGGCACCAGCGCCGCATCGGCCAGGCGAACGCTGGTGGCGCGCAAGCTGACGGAGACGGTGGCGTCTTTAAGTCGCTTCAGGAGCTCATCGTAAAGCTGCTGATTGGTTTCGAAGTCTCCCTTCAGGATGGTGTACTTGATGAGCAGTTGGTTTAGTTTTTCCACCTCGGCCCTTTGCTCAGCGACATCCTGGGAGAGGAGCTGCTCGCGCCGCACGGCGGTGTGATAATCGCTCTCAATCCGCTGCATGATCCGCTTCCGCTCCCGGTCAATCAGCGCTTCGACTTCGCTGATCTGATTGCCGAGTTGCTTGACCTTGTAGAAGTTCGGACCATATTGAGAAGTGGCCGCGGCATACTCTGTGTGGAGTTCAGCGCTTTTCGACTCCAATTGCCCCAGCAGCGCGTCCTCCGCAACGGCGGCCGACTCAGCGCTGTTGCTGCGCGCCGAATCGTAAACCGATTGCTTGTTGGCGCGGTCAACCTGGGCTGCGGTCAGATCGCTGCTCAACTGCGCTAGCCGCTGTTGCACCACGTTCTCTTTGTCACCCAAGTTGGTTATCGAGTATTCCCGCTCGTAGTCCACCAGAGCCTGCTGGGCTTTCTCCACTTTCGCCTTGAGCTCGTCAAGTTGCTGCTCCATCCACGCCGAGGCTTGCCGCGTGGTTTCGTATTTGGAGCGAAAGTTGGATTCCACGTAATTCTTGACCAGCGTGTTGGCCACACGCGCTGCCAGGTCCGAATCGACGCTCTCGAAGCTGACTTCCACCAGTCGGCTCTCGTTGAGCAGTTCGACGTGAAGGTGCTTTTTGAAACTCCGGATCAGGCTGGCGGGCGTGGACGCCGTCGAGAGTCTAGTGCTCCCAGGCCAGAGATCTCCTCCCACTCCGAGTTCCACGTTCCCATTCGCCAGCCCCAACTCCTGCATGGTTTGCCAAGCCAGGTTGTTGTTCTGCAGTAGATCGACCTGCGTTTGGAGAAACGCCGCGTCCGCCGCCGCGCTGGGATTCAGCTCGTTGAGCGTCTGCAAAGCGGGCGTCTCCGCCTGCACCTCCATGCGCGCGGTGGCCCGGTAAACCGGCTTCATTCGGTAGACGACCACCGTCACGAGGATTGTGGCGACGGAGGCGACGGTGAAAACTGTACTGCGCCGCTTTCTCAGGATCTCCCAGTAGCTCTGGAATGAGTACGCCTCCGGACCCGATGGCTCAAGGTCCGTAACCGGGTAGCCGGAATACCCCAGGCGATCAGGAGAGAACGCGCTCACCGGAACGAGTTTGTCATTTTCCGCCATTGTTCCCTATTCCCTAATACGGCATCCGCCAAATCGACGTGGACACCGCAGTGTTTACGACCGTATCGAGCGTCCTCCTGACCCCACTCTCCGGCACATAAAGGATGTCGCTGGCTAACAAGGGTTGATCCGGAGCGTGGCTCGACAAAACCTTCTTGAGATCCACCCGGACTTCCTGCCTTTCGCCCGGAGCGCCCGATGCCTTGCGGATAATGACAGCATGGGTAGGCTTTGCGTCGCGCGTGAAATTGCCCGCCAAAGCGACGGCACGAAGCACCGTCATCTGCTCCTGATCGTTCGAGAGGACGAACCCACCCGCCCGATTCACTGCGCCCAGAACGTAGACAATTCCCGCCCGCTCGACCGTTACCCGATCGCCCGGATGCAAATCCACATCCAAGCCAGCGTCGCCGTTCCGCCAGAGCCTTCCCACGTCTACTCTTAGGGTTCGCGAGCTCAATTCGTCGGGGCGCGCCGCGGAGTTCGGCTCCGCCTGCGCAAAAGGCTTCTCCGCGTGCGTTACTATCGCGGTGTTGCCGGCATCGTCGCTCAGACCTTCCGCCTCAGTCAGCAACTCCAGTAGCGTGGTGTGGCCGTAGACCGGATAGACGCCAGTCTTCTTTGCCGCGCCCGAAAGCACGACGGTGTTCCAGGGCGAAGACTTCACACTCACGGTAATCTGCGGGTCCCGAAGCAGTCCGGCGCCCACGAGGTCCGCGCCAATGCGTTGTGAAAGCTGATCCAGCGTGGAGCCCGCCGCCATCACCGGCCTCGACAACATGGGTAGTGTGATCATCCCATCCCCGTCCACCCGATATTCGCGCGACAGCTCTTGCACGCCCACCACATCGATATCCAGAAGATCGTCCCTCGCAACAACGTATCGTTGCCTAGTGGTCAAGTTGAAGGTCGAAGCGCTTGAAGTCACCGCGCCCGCGCTGTCGACCGGAGCTACGGCCTGGGGCGATATCGGATCCTGCGCCGATGCGGTACCTGCAAGGCAAATCAAGACGAGTTGAGTAAGCAGCGCCTGCAATTCAGCCCTCCTTCGGTTTGAGAGTATCAAGGAGTCGTTCTCTTCCCAGCTTCTGCAATGCGGAATTCCGACTGGGTCTCGTGTTAAGCAGAACAAGGACTGCTTTGCGATGGCCGCCGCGGCTCGCACCGGCCGTTGCAGCAGGCATAACCCGGAGCGCAACACTGGCCTTGGCAGCATTCCCGGCCACGCGCGCAGCACTGAGCGCCGCAGCAGGTCTCCGTCTTCCGGCAGCAGTGGTCCGTGCAGCACTGTTGGAAAACCTTGGTGCAAAGCACACTGCCGCAGCAGACCGCGCGTTCACTGAACCCGGGCCCGTAGCAAGTTCCGCCGCAGCACATCTCAAACCGGTAGCAGCAAACCCTGCCGCACCTGACTTGGTCGGCGCTACACGAGCGTGACAGCTGCGCCAAAGCACGAGAAGCCCTGCCTAAACCCAAGTATGCTAAGATGCCTCCACCCATTAAACTCCCAGCCATCTGGAGCACCTTGCGGCGCGGGACAGGGCTGGCGATGATTCGCGATAAGTCGTCAATTAACAGACTCATTCCCTTGCTCCTTTTGAGACCGGATACGTGACACCTGTCCTTCCCAGGCACAGCTCCGCTCTGTGACTTACAGGAGCGTGCCCCTGAAGCCGGCTTGAGGTTACACCCTATCTTCGGCGGGAGGCGGCAGCCGGATGAATACGATTTGTGGCTGCCTGCAGGTGAGTGGGATGGCTCTCCCGTAGTGCGGGAGTCCCCGTGAGCAGCGCCGGCCTGCCTGGTTGCGACGACAGGCTAGTTTGTGTTCTGATGGTGCGCTACAACCGAAGGGAACAAAGGGGGGTTCATGCGAATCAAGGGGCTTTGGCGTGCGGCAGGCAGGCTGGTGGTGATGATGGGCGTGCTATGGCTAGTGGCGCCGTCACTTCTCGACTTTCGACATACTTCTTCGGAGCTTTGGGCGCAGCAGAGCGCGGCGGCACTGAGGGTGGACTCGTGCACTGTGGATGCCGACGGGACGGCACACGTAACGCGGGTGATTCCTGTGCCTAAGACGATCAGCCCCGAGGCGCAGAAGTTCATCTCGCGGCCCGGCCCTTCGGGCCCGGAGCCGACGCTGGCCGAGCGGCGAACGCTAACCGATGCGTTTCGGAAGGCCAGGTCAGAGGAAGCTCGCAAGCTTTACCCGGTGGATATCCGTGAAGAGACTATGGGTGGGGTGCGCTGTGACGTGATCACTCCGGCGGAGCTGTCAGTTTCGAACGCTGGGGACCACGTCCTGATCAATGTTCACGGCGGGGGGTTCAACTCGGACTCAGGGTCGCTCGTCGAGGGCATTCCGATTGCCTACCTCACTAGGATTCCGGTAATTTCGGTCTACTACCGGCTTGCTCCGGAGCACCCGTTTCCCGCCGCGGTTGACGACACGGAAGCAGTCTACAAAGAGCTGTTGAAGACCCACGAGCCCAGCCACATTGGGTTGTTTGGAACTTCTGCAGGAGCTATTCTGACCGCCGAAGTTGCTTCCCGCTTGCAGCGGGATGGCCTGCCCCTCCCCGCGGCGCTGGGGGTTTTTTCGGGGACCGGCGATTTGAGCCAGCCGGCGGACTCGGACGCTCTCTTTACCATTTGGGGATGGTCCGGGCACCTCGATCCACCCTCGGGGCATCCTCACGCGTCTGCGTACGTGGGAAACACCGATCCCAAAGATCCGGTGCTCTCGCCTCTCTATGCCGACCTGCACGGATTCCCGCCCACGCTCTTCGTGACCAGTACGCGCGATCTGCTGCTGAGCGGCACGACCATCCTGCATAGGGCTTTCCTTCGGGCCGGGGTGGAAGCACACCTGGTGGTCTTCGAAGCGCTGCCGCACGCCTTCTGGTATGACTACCACTTACCGGAGACAAAGGAAGCTCTGGACCTCATGGCGAAGTTTTTCAGCGAGAAGGTGGGCAGATAGGCAGGTGGGCAGGTCGGCAGATGGGCAGGTGGGGAGCGGGCTTCGGAGTTCCGTTTTGGAAGAGGGGCGGCGGAGTCCCAATTTCAGATTCCAGATTTGAGATTCTGGACGCTTATACCTCTCGAACATTTAGTCTGGACTCCTCGACCGTTCGATTCATCGACTTCTCGACTCCTCAACCGCACGGCTCTTTGGCTTCCACCGCTTCGTCTCTGCGCCTCTCCGACTCCCTGACTTCTCGACTCCTGAATTCTCGACTTTCGACTGTCGACTCAAAAATCGCACAGCGATTCGACGTAAGCGGCGGAGCCGTCGCGCAGCCAGCCGTCGAGTTGCGCCGGTTCTTTAAGTTGCTGTCCGCGCGTCCGCGGCACGGCTACAAACCGGCATTTCAATTCTGGCAAGGCCGTCATATCTCCCCAGAGCTTCTCAAACTGGGCTACTGGAAACACGTCTTCCTGCCCTTTTCCCCAGCGCTTCTTCACGTCTTTAAGGGTGATGTAAGTGGGCATGCGGGCGGCCAAGTTGCGGATTGAGGTGTTGAGAAGTTCCGGGTTTGTCAAGTCGCTGCGGGCAAGTCCGAATGCGGAGAGGAGCTGGTCAATGTCGATCCAGTAGCTAGCGCTGTTGTACCACGACAGGCGCGATTCAACTTCTTCACTGGGGAGGGCAAGACCCTCGATCAAACGCAGTCGGCCGTCGACATGGGCCAAGCCGCCGCCACGGTCCTCGATATGGCGGGAGATCACTTCGGTGGTAAGAGCTGCCCCCTGCTCGATGTGGTAGCCGAGCAAACCGGCGTCGGCGTTGGCGCCCGTGGTATCGATATTGTGAACCAGCAGGTATTTCAGCCGCGGCCTTTCTTCGAGCAGTCGTACCAGAGTGCCATTGCGGATAAGGTTCGGCACCTCATACCAATGGCCGACGGGATGCAAGCACTGGAGGGGCACGTTGTCGGTGTAGCTCGAGCCCTCGCCCGTTTGTCGCGCCCAAGCGATCAGCGAAGCGTGCAGACTTTCTCGAACTTTCTGGGCCTGCTCGTCGAGCAACTGTTGCGGCATTTCCTCCCAGGCGAAACGCAGATCACGCTCCATGGGCACCAGGCGTAGGCCGATGGCCCGGCCAGGCGAAAGGAGTAGCGGGCCGGTGTAGCCGTAGTTCACTTCGGCGCGCAGATGAGACTCAATGGCATCGTGCGTCAGGTAGCTTGTGGTGATGATGTGGGGCAGCAAGGTGCCGTAAAGACGATTCGTCTGACGGCTCTTGGCAAGGTGCGCCTCAACGAAGGTGCGGCGGCGGAGACCCAACTTGCAGAAGGGATTGAGAGCCTTGACAACTCCCGCGCCCTTCGTCCAGCGGCTTCCCACACCTCCCGCAAACGAGACCACCGCCACCATTCCCGCCGCCAACGCGTCTCCGCCGATATCACGGTAGCGCGGCGCCAGCTCGCGCCTGGCGTCAAAAAGGTCATCAGGGCTAACATCGGTAATTCGGCTGCTCGCCGGCAGGCGGTTTTGCGCCAAGCCGACCCTGCCGTTGCGCAGATCCATCTGGATCTGCTCGTGTTCCATCCGGTCGAAGGCGTGCGCCTCCAGGAGGGCTTCAAGGCTCTGCGCGCGCTCCGACTCCTGCGCGCTGTGCGGGATCAGGTGCTCGAAGACGTGCTGCACCATGCCCTGGAACTCCGGGAGTTCGTGGCAGGCGGCCGTAAACCGCTCCAGTTCGGCGCGGCGTGCGGGTGACAGCAGGCGGGACTCGATGCGCAGAAGCGGCGGGACGATAAGTTGGTAATAGGCCGCCGGCATCAGTGCGGACTTTCCGCGCAACAGCTCCGCCCCAGTTCCACGTTCGTTAATCGCAAAATCGTAGACGACGGGCTCCATGGCAAAAGGGACGGAGGACTCCATGCGGCGCCGGGTTTCGCTCATGATGGCTTGCAGGCGCTCCTGCGCCAATCCCTTCCGGTCTGGATCAAAAAGAAATCCCATGCCGCCGCCCGACATTCCTCCGAGCATCCAAAAACCCCAGAAGTCATCACCCATTTCCGTGCGCACGCGGCGAATCAGGGTGTCCGTATAGAGATTTCCGGCCCAGGGAATAACGGTCTGTAGGGGGCCCTCGAAGTTGTGTTCGGTTGAGGCGCCAATCGCCTTGATGTTGCCGTCCTTCAAGTGGCCTATGAGCTCGTCTAGAATGTGAATGGCATCGCCCCGCGCGCGCCATTCACTCTTCGAACGAAGTAGGTACTTCTCCGTCACCATCTCCAGAATCGGACCTACGTCCTGCGCCATCCCACCATGCACAAGTACGAGACTGCGCTGGAGCTTATCGCGTGTTTCCTGCGGGACTTCTTCAGGGCGAAAGATGAGATGGTCCGGAAGCAGGCAGCCGCGACTAATCCCGAACTCCGGATCGCCTTCCCGTGCCAGAACACCGTAGATGAGTTTGATTCCGGGCCATACGCCGCCGGAGTCCTGCCAGCCACCGCCCGAGCCGCCCAGCCATTCGCCCAGGATAGCGCGTGCTGCCACGAGGCGGCGGTCCGGCTCTTCCAGGCCCCCGGTGAGGGCGTGAATCTGGTTGGTGGCACGCATGCACACCGAAATGAGCGAGGCGAGAAGACTGGTGGAGACAGCCAAGCGCGATCCCCGCGGGATGTCATTCACTTTGCTCACGATCTCGATGCCGCACCCCGCTCTGCCGGTGAGACGGATCAAAACATCTGCCAGCGGCTGAGTGGCGCCCTCCATACCCGGCGGAACAATGCCGGAGGCAATCACCGCAGCCTTGAGCAGGCCGAGATAGTCGCGGGCGAAATCGAAAACTTCAGCGATGGTGCTGATTTCTGCGCTGCTTTTGAGGTCCGCACTGACTAGACGCAGCACCGGTTGATCGATGACCCTAAACCATGCTTCCACGGGCGGCTTCGGGGTGCCGGAGCCGCGTACGCTGAGGTCAATCGAAATGTTGAGCACCCGGGCGCCCTCCGGAAAATCCATCCCCAGGAAGAAGATATCGCTCCAACCACTATGGCTTAGGTCCATGCGGACCGGGGTGGTCTCGCGCAGAATAGGAAAGAGTTGACTCGAGGCGTCGCGGGTCAACATCTCGGGACGAATGCGCAATGGAGCGTCGTCGGGGTGAGCGGCTCGGAACATCCACTGATTACCGCGCACCGAGCGGACACTTCGGCGCACCTGATCGGCAAGGGTCTGAAAACCCAGGGCGCGATAGCCCGCGGCCAGCGCGCTGGAAATGGGAGCGCTCGGACCCTCCGCCGCCTGCTCCGCCAAGAATATATCGAGTGCTTCATCGAAGCGGCGCTTGAGAAGATTGACGTAGCCCCCGAAAGGGATTCGGGACCGAGGTCCGGTCCCTCGCCTGACGAGAATGTGAAAGCGATGGATCGCGTACAAGAAGAAGAGTGCACGCACCCGCTCGTACAGATTGTCGCTGGTGCGGCGGAAACGGTCGAGCGCCTCGCATTCGGCTAGCAATTCTTCGAGCGGCGAGGCGAGACAAAGACTATCCAGCGAGCAATTGCGGGTTTCCGGATCGCGGGAGGTAATGACGCGAATCAATCGGCTCATAGGGCGGCTCACGACACGCTTCATTAAGCAAAAAAGTAAGAGAAAGCACGCAGTGTCATCCTGAGCGAAGCGAAGGATCCCCGCAGTTTTTGTTGTTTCCACGAATCGCGTTCAACTGCAGGGATCCTTCGCTACGCTCAGGATGACAGATCCTGCTTTGTACCGCTCGCGCCTACCAGCTACCGCCGGCTCCCGATTCTACGACACCCGGTGCGCGGCCATCTCGCGCTCCGCGAGCAGTTCCAGCAGGTGCGACAGCACCTCGTCGCGCTCCCGGCCGCTCAACGCCAGCGCCAGTTGCGCGATCAGCAAGCCGTAACGGGCGCCGAGATCATAGCGCTTGCCGGTATCTTCAAGCGCCAGATACTGCTCCTGACGGGCGAGTTCGGCGAGGGCAGCCGAGAGGGTGACGGGGCCGGCATCCTGTTGGGCCAGCAAACGCCCAAGCAGATCCAACACTGTGGGAGTGAAAACGTGGATGCCGAAGAAACACAAGTAGTAACCGGCCCTGATTCCCGGCACCATGAGCCGCTGCTCGGCTTCCGTCGGCGTTGGCTTTTCTATCACCGTCTCGACGCGATAAAGCCCCTGGCGGCCGGGCACCCGGCGCCCAGCCACGGCGCCATACCGGGGCAACAAACTTTCTCGTGTAGGCTGCACGCCGGACGCCGAACACGATTCGCCCTCAGCAAGTTCTACCAGACGCTGCACACCGGGAGTCGCGGAGCTCACATACAAATGGTCCCCGACCAAGTGCAGGAAAGGCTCGTTGCCAATGAACTCTCGCGCGCAGTAGATAGCGTGGCCGTACCCTCCCGGGCGCTCTTGCGGAACGAACCGCACGGCGCCTGCCAGGCTTCCGGCGGCTTGTGCGTATCGAGCCTCATCGCCGGGCCACACCACGACACAAACTTCCCCAACGTTCGCGGTGAGGGCCTGCTCGATGAGGATGCCGAGAACGGACTTTTCAACTCCATCGTGGATTAGAGTTTGCAGCGGGAGGGCACGCTGATTCGCTCCCGCCGCAGTGATGACCGCTTTCCTGACCTTCAATTTGGATGCTCCCCTTCCGTGACTTCTCAGCGCTCCGCCAAGATCGGCTGGAGACTGCCGCCAGCCGCGACATCGCTCAGTCACGACGGCAAGCATTATACCCGCACCGCCGCAAAAAGGAGAATGGTGGTACAAATAGTTAACACTCGCGTCAATACTTGACGCCACATGGCCGATACGCTCTACTAAGATTGTCCCGGGGTAGGAGATCGAAGACCTCAAAACTGCCTGTTCTTGGTCGGTAGCTGACTTCTCGGATTCGTGTCGGATCTGGGGGGAGCAGCTATCCCTGTCGGTGCTTTACGCTCGGCGAACGCACAGCGGGGCGATGCCAGGGCGAGTGACGGCGCCTTGGACGACTGCCGCAGCAGCAGACACGTCGTCTCTGAGGAATACGCCACAGCCGGCTGACAGGGCGCGTAGGCAGAAATCAACTAGTGCTGTGCCCGGGAGAGACGCGGTACCGGCGCTCGTACGTGTGGCGTGGGCAATGCGGGAGGAGGAAAACTATGAACGCACTTATAGACGACATATCGCGGGTCATTGCCAGCCCTGTCTCCAGAAGAAAAGCCTTCAAGATGATCAGTGGTGCGGTGGGCGGCGCTTTGCTGGCCTCCCTGGGCCTGGGAAGGGCTACGCGGATGCTGGGAGCGGACGGAGACGGTCACCCGTGTCCAGGTCACGGGGTGAAGTGCAACGGGAACTGCTATCCGCCGGGATATGCTTGCTGCGGCCGCACAGTTTGCGGCGAGTTCCACCACTGCTGCCAAGACCACTGCTGCGGGGACTCGCAATCCTGCTGCGGATCAAGTTGCTGCAGTTATGGTTCGACCTGCTGTGGAAACAACACCTGCTGCCCCCGGAATATGGCCTGCTGCAACGGCAAATGCTGCTCCAGTCCCAAGGCGATATGCTGCGGTGGCGCGTGTTGCCCGGAAGGCTATCTGTGCTGCGCCAACAAATGCGTAAAGACCCGGCCGTCCGCAAGCTGCATTTGTACACCGGTGTAAGGTCTCCAACTCATTTTGTTATAAGCTCGACGAAGTGATTAGAGGATCCGGTTTGAGAGCATAGCCGCGTGTGCACTCGTCTACTGCCGGATCCGATGCCGGTGTAGTCCGCCTCCACATCAGGGTACACTTCCATCTCCGCCACCATCACCTTGACAGGGCGTGACCCCAGGGGCACAAGAGCTCGCTTTGAAGGTGAGCGCTAACACAAAGAAGCTCAGCAGTATGGCTTTTGTGTTAGGCTCGTGTGGCCGCGTGACATTTGCCGGGCGGCGAGAGGGATACTCGACCGCTGGAGCCGGCACGGAGATGACGCATGATTCGACGCATCAGCTTGTTTCTGATTCTCGCTTTAATCTCGCTCATACCTGTCGGAAACCGCTTTTCCGCCACCCCGCCCGAGGTCCGCGCAAGCCTTGGTAGTGGGGGAGGGCAAGCGCAAGGCGGCGGTCTGTATGCCGGTTTCCTCGATCCTCCGCGCGATTACTCGACCATGCCGTTCTGGTTCTGGAACGGCAAAATGGAAGGTCCAAAGATCCAGGACGAAATCCGACGGATGGTCGACCAGCATGTTTATGGGGCGTTTTTACATGCGCGGGACGGCCTTCAGACCCCTTACCATTCCGAGGAATGGTGGCAAGCCATTGGCGCCGGCCTCGAGCAGGCCAAGCGTAGCGGCTTCGAACTCAACTTCGTCGACGAATACGACTGGCCCTCCGGCGAGGCACGCAATATCTGGATGGCCGGTAACCACCAGAGCGAGGTACTGGCGCGAAAACCGGAATACCGGATGAGGAGCTTGAGCTACAAGGCGGAAATGGTCAAGGGTCCAAAAGAGGTCACCATTGCCGCTCCGCCCGAACTCCAGGCCGTGGTCGCAGCTCGCTGGCTGGGCGAGAATCGGATAGACGGGCAAAGCTTGCAACTCCTGGCCGCACCGGCGGAATCGGGACAAGTCAAATGGCAGGCCGCTGCCGGGGATTGGGTCATCGTCGAGTTCTATCTCGAACCCTCGATGGGCTTTGACGGTGGATTCGTGGACTTGATGAATCCGCAGGCGATGAAGCTGTTCTTCGATCTCTCCTACGGCGAATTCCACCGGCGCTTCGGGGCATACTTCGGCAGCACGGTTCATTATGCTTTCGCCGACCATGAAGGCGACTACGGTTACCGCATCGCCTGGACACCCGCTCTCTTTGACGCTTTCAGGCAGCGCCGGGGCTACGATCTGCACAAGGTTCTGCCGCTGTTAATCTACGACGGGGGAGATTCCACAACCAAGGTCCGGTGCGACTACTTGGCGACGGTTACGCAGCTCTATCAAGGGTCTTTCTGGAAAGGAATTACCGACGGGGCAGCCGAATTCGGCATCGGCCGGACTGGACATGCGTGGGAAGAATCGCTCCAGTGGGCCGCCGCGCTGGAAGGCAGCCTATTTGCCGTCGAACGCGGCCTTAACCCCGTGGGCGTTGATTCCCTCCTTGATTTTGGCCGCCAGCCGCTCAACTTCAAGATCGCTCAATCCGTGGCAGACTTCGAAGGGCGCCGATTCATGTGCGAAAACCAGGGAGTGCAAGGGACGGATTCTTACCTGGACATGGAGGGTTTGCGCCGCGGAACGAACGGAATTGGTTTGTGGGGAGTTAACCTCTTTGTGGGTCATGCTTTCAATTACGATGCCTCGCGTGCGAACTATCCTCCCGATTGGCTGCATCAACCTTACTGGCCTTACTTCCACTATTATGCGGACTATACCCGGCGCATCAGCTACATGAATTCCGAGAGCCGCCACGCCGCCAATGTCCTGCTCTACTATCCCATCCTTTCGATGTGGGCACACTCCGATCCTGTTTTCTCCGGCAGCGCGCCTTACAATCAGATCGAGACGCCGGCGGTTTGGAAAAACCTCACCATCACGGTCAACGACTATTACACGCGTCTTATCCTCCGCCTCGCGGACCGGCAATGGGATTACAACATCGCCGATGACGGCTATCTGGCCGGAGCGCGCGTCGAGGGTAAAGAGTTGGTGATCGGCCCGCAGCGGTTCCGGGCGATCATCCTGCCGCCCCTCAGCACCATCAGCCGGTCGAGCTTGCGCAAGATTCATGAGTTTTATGAGGCCGGAGGCGAGGTGTTTGGAATTCGCATGCTGCCGGCTTCTTCGCCCGAAGCGGGAGACAATGACGCCGAAGTAATAAAAGGGATCGACGGTCTGTTCGGGGCGGGAGCGAGTGAGACGCCGACGGCTTTCACAGAACAGCAAGGCGCCGCAGGCGGCCATGCCTACTTCGTGTCGCACGATGTTGAGATGTTGATTGACTTGCTGGATTCCAATGTTCCAAAAGACGTGCGAGTAATTTCAGGCTCCTCGGCCAGCCTCTACTTTGAACACCGTGAAAAGATTGGAAAGAACTACTACTGGGTAGTCAACGACTCTGACCGGCCGCGAACCAATCAAACTCTCTTCGCCACGGCAGGCGTGCCCGAAAAATGGGATGCCCTAAATGGCAAGCGGTCGCCCTTGTTCTACGTGAACCGTCCGCAGGGAACCGAAGTGCGGCTGGATTTAGCGCCCTGGGACGCTTACTACGTGGTCTTTAATCCGCTCGATGGGCAGGGCCAAAAAGCTGAACTGGTGAGCACGAACGCGGAAAGCCTCGAGGTTGTCGCTCGCCAGCCTGACGCCATCCAGGCACGAGTCTCGGCGCCCGCCACCCAACCCGACCTCGAAGTCACCATGCGCGCTGACGGCCAAATCTATCGGGCGCGCAGTCCTATCCCTCACTTAGATCCCATTCCGCTCTCCGGGAATTGGCGATTTCGTCCCGAGCCCGGGCGGGTGGAAGTTCCCTATGTGAAAGCCAAAGACGCCCCGGAAGGCGAAGGGGAAAGACTGGGATGGGCGAATCCCCAGTTCGACGACATTGCCTGGCCATCACTCTGGCTAAGCGAGGAAGAGAATACATTGCGCAACTGGAATGTCATCGGCCCGTTCCCTAACACGGATGATGCGGGATTCGATACGGCCTACCCGCCCGAAACCGAGTTCAAGCCAGAGAAGACGTACACAGGATTGAACGGCGAGATGGTGGGCTGGAAGCGATATTACGGCGACGATCCTTATCTGACATTGGGACACTGGAACATCTGGATGCTGACGGAAGGCGGCCCGTTCGACGATTCCGCCCACATCGTTCAATTCAATCGAGCCGTGGATACGTCGGGGCACGACTGGATCACGAGCTACGCCCTGACTTACCTTTATTCGCCACAGGATCAGCAAGCTGATTTCGTGATCGCGGCCGACAATTGCGTCAAGGCGTGGCTCAACCACCAGCAGGTCTTCGCTCGCCTGCGCCACCCCTTCTGGTACGAGATGAACGATAACTGGGCCGATCGCATCCCTGTCGAACTGCGTGAGGGCTGGAACGAAGTGCTGCTAAAGGTCGGCCTGGGGAGAGGAGCGGCCAGCGGCTACTACGGGTTCACGTTCAGGGTCGCGGACCGGGAAGGCAGAACTCTGCCCGGTATCCTTAACGGCATGTTGCCCTACGATGTGCAGAAGGCGGCAAACACCCTTCCGCCCATGCGCTGGTACCGAACGCAAATTCCTCCCGGTGTCACGGCCGTAGTTCCGCCCGCGTTCCACGGTCCTTACCGACTGATCTTGAATGGCGTTGAACTGAAGCCCTCGGGCGGCTCGCCAGTGGATATTCGTCCACTGCGACGTACGGACAAGAACACGCTCGCCATCGTGGCGCGCGCGGACGACCGTTTAAGTTCCCCGGTGGAATTGGTGAGTGGAACGACGCCCTTCGCTCTCGAATCGTGGACGAAGACGCCGCTGGCCAATTTCTCCGGGGCTGCCATCTACGAGAAGAGCTTTGTCGTTCCCGATTCCTATCAGGGCAAGAAGCTCGTCCTCGATCTGGGCCGCGTAAGCTCCGTGGCGGAAGTATCTGTCAACGGACGACAGGCGGGCACCTTAGTGTGGCGGCCCTACAGACTCGATATCACCGAGTTTATCAAGCCGGGCGAGAATCAACTGAAGATCCGCGTCACGAACACCGAGGCCAACGCCCGCGCGGTCGGGCCATCGCGTCGGATTCTTGCCAATATCGACGTCTGCGGGCTCGAGGGGCCGGTCGAGATTGTGCCGTACACGGAACAGACGCTGGTGCTGAAATCCGAAAAGAAATAAGCCTTACGCCTTGCGTTTTAGGGGAATGGCAGGCAGCCGCTTTAACGCGCGATTCGCCGGAGCTTGCTCGCCGGAGCCAGGCAATCCGTGGCGCCGGTATCGACAAGGAAGTCCGCTTCATAGGAGCCGGCCGCGCTTTCTAAGCGTTTTAAGGCAACGGTCACGTGTACAACTCCCATCGACTGCTCCTAACTATAGGGTACGCACTGGGAACGCCGGAAGGCAAGAGGGCGTGGTCCCCAAACCCTCGATCACGACCCGCCATGTAGGGGGACGGCTTGCCGTCCCCGGATGGTTCCCAGGCCGACGAGGGTAGGGCCAGCCCTACCCTTACACAGTCTGAGCCTACGTATGTAGCTTAGCATTCATTCGCTGCCCGTTAGCCGGAACGAATAGGTTCCTGACCCGACGTGAAAAACGACCTTCTTTCCATCCTGGGTACCAGCTTTCACGCCCGGATCGCCGCTCACATAGCGGCCGTTTTCCCAGACCACCCGGTCGCCTTCCCGGATCACCACATCCGTCATCTGCGCTTCAGGGGGAATGACGACCTGGGCGTCGCTCGAGACCGGAACAGTAACGTCGAGCGTGATGACGCCGGGGGAATGGCTCCAGGATGAAGAAACGGTTCCACGAATTGTCTCCACGGAAGCGCTGGCCCAGTCGAGGTCTTCGACAATCTGCGGGGCGATGCGAATGTGCTGGTAGCCCACGCTTTCGGGGCCCAGGTTAATTCCGCCCAGAGCGTTGTAGAACCACGCCCCCACACTGCCGAACATAATATGGTCATGAGAGTTCATGGCAGGCCCGGCTTTATCCTGCCAGAGCTCCCAGAGGGTGGTTGCGCCGCGCTCGACCATGTAGCCCCAACTGGGGTAGGTGGTCTGCACGGCCAGATCGTAAGCCAGGTCTGAGCGCCCGAGAGAGGTAAGCAGAGGCATCAGGAATTTGACGCCTATGAACCCCGTGGTCAGGTGCGTATTGTGGCCGTACACGATGTCGTCCGTCAGGCTACGCTGGACGGCTTCGCGATGCTCTTTGGGGACCAAGTCCAGGGCGAGCGCCATGGCGTTGGCCGTTTGGGTTCCGTTCGCGTAGTTGTCCGTATGGGCGTCAAAGAAAGTACGATTCAAAGCGTCTTTGACCTGGCCGGCCAGTTGCCCATAGGATGCGGCCTCGTCGGACTTTCCTAAAATCTGAGCCATCTTGGAGAAAAGCGAGACGTCGTAGTAGTACCAGAACGTCGCCGATATAGTCACCGGGCGTGTGGGCCAATTCCACCCAGTCGCCCTCCCAGTGCAGTCGATAGACATTGTCCTGCGCGTGGCTGCGCAGAAACGCGACGTATTTCTTCAGAGCGTCGTAATTCTCCTCCAGGATGCGGCGGTCTCCGTACTGTTGCCACATGTACCAGCACAACAGCGGATAAGCCGTTTGCCAGCCAAGGTCGCCCGGGACGCCGCCGTACTTGCGAGGAACCGTGTCGGGCAGCGAGCCGTCGGGGAACTGGGCGTCGCGAATGTCGCGAATGAAATTGGTATAAAAAGCAGCCATGTCAAAATTCATCATGGCCTCTTCCGCGGTCGCCTGCGCATCGCCCATCCATCCCTGCCGCTCGTTGCGCTGATCGCAGTCCGTGGGGATGCTGAACAGGTTGGTGAGCTGCGACCAGTGGATAAGCCGCTGGATGTCGTTCAATATTTGCTTCGAAGCCACAAAACTCCCCGCCGCCCCCACGGCGGTATGCACAACTCGTCCACGCAAAGAGTCCAGGCTGGGCGTTCCCGGAAACCCTGTCACTTCGACGTAGCGGAAGCCGTGATAGGTGAAGCGCGGCTCGTACGTTTCCTCGCCTTGGCCCTTCAAGGTGTAAATATCGCGCGATTTCGCCTCGCCCAGGTTCTCGCGGTTGATCATCCCATCCGGGTTGACCAACTCTGTAAAACGCAGCGTCACCTGCGTGCCCGCTGGGCCTTGCACACGAAGTTGCACCCAGCCGCTCATGTTCTGGCCCATGTCGAACACAAAGACGCCCGGCCTGGGACTGGCAATGCTGCGCGGCACCATCGAGTCGACGACGCGAATCGGCGGCATCATCTGTGCGGAAAGGACTCCCTTCGAGCCCTCGACCGTCTGCGCCGCGCTCCAGGCGGAATCATCGAACTCCGGCTGGTCCCACCTAGGCTGCTCGCGCCGCGCGTCGTAAACTTCTCCGTCATAGACACTGTCACTGACGATTGGGCCCTGCGTCGCTTTCCAGGAGCCATCGCTTGCCACGGACACGGTTTTCCCGCCTTCGAATTCGATATTGACCTGAAGCAAGAGCGCCGGAGCCTTGTAGTATGGCCCGACTTCCGGGTCGAAGAAGCGTCTGCCGAGGGTTGCCCAGCCGCCGCCCAGCATCACTCCGAAGGCGTTCTTGCCGCTGCGCAGGCGGCGCGTGACGTCATAGGTGGTGTACAGAACTCGCTTGGGGTAGGTCGTGAAGGCCGGGTCGAGTACATTCCTCCCCACCTTCTCCCCGTTGATCCTCAGCTCGTAGTAACCAAGCGCGGTGACGTAGGCGCGGGCGCGGACAATCCTGCCCTCGAGGTCGATCTCCTTTCGGAGCAGGTTCCCCTCGATCCATTGCCCTTTCCAGTCGTCCCGGGAGAGCAGGCCCATCTCAAATTGGGCGGAGGCGCTGTATGGGCTAGGGTTGCCCGCTGTGTCCCAGTACCGGACTTTCCAGTAGTATGTCTTCCCTCTGGAGAGGGATTTCCCTGCATACATCACCTGTGTCGAGTCGCTCGAGTCGACTTTTCCCGAGTCCCAGACGTCGCCGGCATCCCGCGCCAAGCCTTCGGCGCTGCCCGCGGTCAGAATCTGATACGCGGTCTGCATCTGGGCGCGCTCCGAGTGATGGAGCACCCAAGAAAACCGGGGCTTCTGAACATCAATGCCCATGGGGTTGGAAAGGTACTCGCAACGCAAGCCGGTGGGAGGCGCCGGGCCTTCCGCTCCGTTGACGATGGCCGCCGCACCCAGGAAAAGACACAGGCCGACAAATGCCCGCATAACTTGCAAACGCCGGTTTCCGTCGAACATGACACACCTCGAAAAGGGAATGTAAAGGCATCTGCCCGCGCAGATTTAGTGGCACGGCCAGGATGGCCGTGCCACGTTGGGTCGCGGTTCCGCCAGGCTGTGACTCACCACACTGCGACGTGTAGCGCTGACCTTCAGGTCAGCATTGACGGCAAGCCCGAACTTGTAGCCGACTATGTGTCACTCTTCTGGCCTCGCCTTACATGCAAAACATGGCCTTTCTTGCTCCTTTTCACGTCAAATTGCTGTCAATTGGCGCGCAAAACTCTCAGAATCTCCAGCCGTCAATGAAGTGATGTGCTTTGTTTTCAGCAACTTCTCAGCTTTGCGTGCAATTTTCTTCAATAACTCACTTGTTTTCAATTACTTCTTAGCTTCGTTTCTTGACGCACATGTGTTTTCATTAACATACTGGCTTCGTTCGTATTATTTTTTGTGTTTTTTTTTGCCCCCACTCCGCGGCTGTTCGGGGCCCGTCCGGTATCCCTCGCGCTTCGGCGGGCCGCCTCGCTTGCCTACGACAATGTGTCCACATCAAGACCATCTTTATAGGCTATCACAGGTCCCCGAGTTTGTCAAGCGGAAAATGCAACAGCGGAAAATGCAAACCCTAGTCCACCGATAACGGCGGCTGAAGATCGAAGCGGCACAGGGACAGTAGGGCCTTTTTTCACCACTGAGGCACTGAGGCACAGAGACATTGAAGACGGAAGATCTCTTTCTCAGTGCCTCTGTGTCTCCGTGGTGAAGCTGCGGTGGGGCAGCGATTCCGCATTCGTGCTTTCCTTCCTGCTTTAACCCTTTGAAATTGCTATTGCTTTGCCCAGTCCCCGCTGATCGAGCAGATTCGCATTCGTTTTTGACTTGACAGCACCGATTCTGTCTGATATAGTAGAACTATATCAGATGAAAAACCCTCCAATATCCCGCTCCAGGCTTCCGGTAGGCGAGCGCAAACGCCGCTCGCGCCTGACGCAGATCGTCTCTGGCCGGCGCTTTCTCCGCGGGACGTTGGCGCCTCGTTTGCGCCGCTGCGGGAAACCGAACTGCCGCTGTGCCCACGGCGAACTGCACGCGTCGCTGTACCTCGTGCAGAGCCAGGGGGGCAAGCCGCGCCAGGTGTTCGTGCCCAAGGAGTGGGAAGAGCGCATCCGCCAGAGCGTTCAGGGCTATCAGGAAATCCAGCAACTGCTGGAGGAACTCTCGCAGGTCGAGTGGCAGCGACTGCTCGATCGCAAGGAGTGATCCCGTTCTCCGCCGCCTGATCCGGTATGGCGAGACCGTCTACGGTCTTTCGGAACGGATCGTCGCGGCGGTCCACGATCCCCGACGACAACCCCGTATCCCGGCGGCCGTTCTCCTGAAAGCCAGCCTGGTGATGTTCTGGTCCCGCTTGGGCAGCTTGAACGCGCTGGAAGAGCACCGCCTCTCGCGGTTCTGGAAACAGTGGCTGGGGTGTTCGCCCGGAAGCAGCGACACCCTGGGGCGCGTGCACGCCGGCCTCGTCGCCCACGAACTGCGCGAGGGACTGCATCACGTCTACTTCCGCCTGAAGCGGAACAAAGCCTTGCCGGACATCGGCGGACTGGGCGTGGCGGTTCTCGACGGTCACGAGACCCACGCCAGCTATCGCCGTCGATGCTCGGGATGCTTGCAGCGGACGATTCACACCGAGCAAGGCGATAGGATTCAGTACTACCATCGGAACGTCACTCTGCAGTTGTTGACGGGTTCGGAGTTGCGCATCCTGCTCGATCTGGAACCCCAGCGGCCCGACGAAGACGAGGTGACCACGGCCCGGCGCTTGCTGGATCGCGTCCTGGCCCGTTACCCCCGTGCGTTTCAGTTGCTTTTGGCCGATGGTCTCTATGCCCAGGCCCCCTTCTTCAATCTCCTGCTGGCCCACGGTAAGCACGCGCTGGTGGTCCTCAAGGACGAGCGGCGCGACCTCTACCAGGATGCCTGCGGTTTGTTTGGGGTGACGCCGCCCGAAGAGGGAAAGTATCGGTCGCGTCACTGCCAGTGGTGGGACGTCTCGGACCTCGCCACTTGGCCTCAAGTGAACGCCCCCGTGCGGGTCATCCGTTCGCGAGAAACCTATCAGGTGCGCCGTCAAACTACGAAGCAGGTCGAGTCGATTACGACCGACTGGATTTGGGCCACGACGCTACCAGTGACGCAGGCAGCGACCGAACAAGCCGTCGGCTTGGGGCATCGTCGCTGGGATATTGAGAACTATGGGTTCAACGCACTGGCCAACGAGTGGCACTCCGACCATGTGTATAAACACCACCCCCAGGCCATCGAGTCCTTTCTGCTCGTCGCCTTCCTGGCCTACAACCTCTTTCATGCTTTCTGGGTTCTCAATCTGAAACCGGCCGTCCGTCGCGGCCGAACGCAACGCTACTGGGCACGCCTCATGGCCCGCGAACTCTGTCAGGACCCCTGCTTCCCCGAGGGCTCATCCCCCTAAGAGTCTTCTCCTCCCCTCCCGGAGTTCCACCCCGCGCTTCGGCCCGAGGTTCATGCGGCCTGCGGCGGGTTGCGCCCATCTCGCCGTGGGGTCGACTTCACCGGGTCTATTTCCCCCCCCTGCCCCCGCCCACAAAGCCTATGCGAATCTGCCCGACCGCCTTCGGTGCGCCCGCACTAACTATTTCGACCCCCTCCAACCTCGGATGCGGAATCGCTGGCGGTGGGGCGGCCGCCTTGACGCGGTCATGCTGCTGGCATATTATTTGGCCGAAGGGCAAAGTTGAGATCGACGGTTACGCACTCAACATTACAACCCACGATGAAGGTGCTGACTCCCGCAATCCTGTTGATGCTTGGGTTGTGCGCCTGCCTGACGCCGGCCGCAGGGTCACAGTCCTTCCTGCGACAAAGCGCGCCGCGTGGGGCCTCTGCCGATAGCCTTCGGGCTGCAATTCAGTTTATCCAGCAGGAGCGGTATAAGGAAGCGGAGGGCAAGCTGCTCGAGGCCCTGAAACTCGACCCCTCTTCGGCCCAAGTTTATTTCTATCTTGGGGTTGCGACTCAAAAGCTCGGACGCCCGGCGGAGGCCGAAAAGTCCTTTCGCCGGTCGCTCGAGCTGGGCCCTCGAGCGGTCAACACCTTGTACAACCTCGGCGTGCTGCTGCTCGATGAAGGGAAGCCCGGGGAAGCAGCCGGGTACCTCGAAAAGGCGAACCGGGCCGACCCTCCCAGCCCTGACATCTACGTCAGCTTGATTCGCGCCTACCTTGAATCCAAGCAGAAAGACCGGGCACTCGAGCTGGCGGCATCGGCGGACCATAAGTTGAGGGATTCTGCCGCCTACCAACTCGCACTGGGCCAATGCTTTCTGGATCACGGGCTGACGGAGCAGGCAATCGGCTCCCTCCAGGCTGCCGATCGCCTCATGCCGAAGCAACCCGAAATCGTTCTGCCGTTGGCGGCGGCCTACCTGCAGCGGAACGATGTATCCCGTGCTGAGGCGGTTCTCGCCACGGTGTCGCAGGTGGCGGAAAGCACAGCGGAATACCATCGCCTGCGCGCCGCCATCGACATTCTGGCAGGCAACAAAGCTGACGCTTTGGCGGAAATCACCCGGGCCGTTGAACTGGCGCCTGACAATCCCTCCTACCTTCTTACCCAGGCCCGCTACGAACAAAAATACGGCGAGCAGCAGAAGGCGGTCGCCATCCTCGAGAAGGCGGGGCAGTTAGCGCCGAATTCCGCTGAAATCCCTTACAGCATCGCCGTCAGTTATTTCATCGCCGACGATTTCGAGACGGCTGCGCAGTTCCTGAAGCACTCGCTGACTCTGCAACCTGACAACGACCGGGCCATCTTCCTGCTGGGCTTGACGGAGTTCTCGCAATCCCAGCTTGCCGTCGCCTACAAGCACCTGCGGCGCGCCGTAGAGTTACAGCCGGATAATCCTTACTATCACTGCTTCCTGGGGATGATGCTGATCTCCAATGAAAGAAACACCGGGCAATACTCGGAAGCCCGAAAGGAGATTGAGCGGAGCATCCAACTCAGGCCGTCTTACGCGCTGGCGCACTACCAGCTAGGACGCCTGCTGGTGCGCGAAAACGACTACGCCGGTGCGCGCCGTGAATTGGAGAAAGCCGTTGCGCTAAATGCGGCTTTTCCAGAGGCGTATTTTCAACTGGCGCACGCTTATACGAAATTGGGAGAAAAAGAGAAAGCGAAGGCTGCCCTGGCGGAGTTCCAAAAATATCACGCCGAAGAGTACTCAGAGCGGCAGGAAGTGTTGAAGCAGGCGCAACAAGCGGTACAGGGACAGTAGAGCCCTTTTTCACCACTGAGGCACTGAGGCACAGAGACATTGAAAACGAAAGATCTCTTGCTCTGCGCCTCTGTGTCTCCGTGGTGCAGCTACGGTGGGGCGGCCCCAAGGGCCGCCCCTGCGTCAACAAGCTAGAACGTAATTTTCAATGCTCCTTCGAGTTGCCTCGGGTCGGTGGTGCCGGTGGTTTGCCCGAAGGCTCCGTCGCCGACATTAGTATCCAAGGCGTTGAAATTCGGATGGTTGAAGATATTGAACGCCTCGAACCTTAACTGAATCTTCACCCGTTCTGTAGCTGCAAACGTCTTATAGAGCGCCCAGTTCCACACCTGCAGTGGGGGGCCGATGACGTTTCCGTATGCGCAGTTGCCATAAAATCCGTAAGCCGGAGCGACAAAGGCCGAGGTGTTGAACCACTCGCCGTGAGTTCTTGGGCCGGAGGTTGGGGCCACACAATTGGGAAGACCAGCCTCTCCGCTGGTGCCAGTGTTCAAACCGATGTTATACGGGGCGCCGCCCACAAAAGTGGTGATTCCCGAGAACGTCCAGTCTCCAAGTGTCCTGCCCTGCCAATCGTGCCGGTTCTTCAGGAAGGGCATGTGCCAGATGTAGCTGGCATTGAAGACCTGGTGATTCCCTTGCCCCGGCTGACCGATGCCGACGCTCGGGTGGGCGAACAACAGGTAGGGATCCTGAGGGCCGATGTCGTTGGTCAGGCTGTGCTGCCAGGTGTAAGCAAGGGTGAGAGTGAGGCCTTTATGGGTTACGTAGCGGTAGCCGGCCTGCAGCGAATTGTAAGCAGCCATGGCGCCCCAAGCGGCGGCTGATTGGCCTTCGCCGCTAATATTGTTATACATGGGGATGGGTCGCGTGAGGTTACCGGAAACAGCCGAGGTGTTCAGGCAGGGATCAAATTGGAACCCGCCGGTTTGGGTGTAAGACTCTCCCGGGGACAGTGCGCAGCCGGCAATCGAGGGAGCGGCGACGGGAAGATACCAGTTGTGGTCGTAGCCGAGGGTGTAGTTGTTGGTGTGGCTGCCGACGTAGGCGATGTTGAAAACTCCACCAGGCACGATCTCCCGCTCGATCGTAAAGCTGTAGGTCTGGGTCCGCTGAGGATTGAAAGTGGCGTTCGGAGGTCCGATAGTGTTGATACCCACCGCTGACTGGGCTCCGGGTGAACCCAAGCTCGGATCGGTGACGGTGCCGTTGAGAAGGTTGACACCTTGCGTGAAGCCAGGGTTGCTCAGGTCGCCGTTGTAAAGGGCGAACGGGATGCGACCGTAGCTGAGGCCGTAGCCGCCGCGGAAAACGGTCTTGCCGGTCCCCCAAGGATCGTAGGCAAAGCCCACGCGAGGTGCAAAGTGTATGCCTGTCTTGAAGATTCCGTCGGGCACGCCGGGTGTGGCCTTGGCGAGCGGGAATCTTGGATTGGACTGGAAATTCGAGGGGAAGACAATACCGTTCAGCAGGTTAGCTACCGCACCGGTTGACGTAATGGGGACATTCGACGCATTGGAAAGGTAGAGGCCATTAGGTTCGACGACAGGCGCCTCGGATGGGTCATACAGGGCGGGATCGAAATCGCTGACCCCGTTGCCTTGCATGGTGTCCGGGGAGTAGTAGGCGGAGCGCAGGCCCATGTTCACGGTGAGCTTCTTGTTCACTTTCCAGTCATCCTGGAAGTAGTTTTCGTTCTGAATGTAGCGGAACGAGCCGCGCAGCCGGACGTTATTCTGACTAAAGGTGCTGTCAAGACCCAGCAGGTAATCCGCGATAGGATCACCTGAGTGCACCCCGGAGAAGGAATAGCTACCCTCGGTAGTGGCGAAATTGCTCTGGCGCTTGATTCCCCAGATCAGCATCAGTCCGGCTTGCAACGTGTGTCCGCCCTTGATCTTGGTAAAGTCCTCGGACATTACGTTCTCCTGGTCGCTGGCGTTGATGGGGAGTCCGCCATTGCCCGTTCCTGACCATCCTTCGGCAAAGCTGATGTCAGGAGCGCGATTGGTCTGGTCAGCCCCATACCCAAAGGGCAGATTGATGGAGAGGTTCAGGCCGTTGCGGAATGCCGCCCCTTTGATGCCCAGCCGAGGCTTGTCGTCAGTTTGGGTGAAGGTGAATTGATTGATGGTCGTGGGATTGATATTGGTGGTCAACTGCAGCACGTTGTTCCAACCGGTCTGTTTAAAGAAGTTCGATTCGGAGGGTTCGGGATTCGACGCCCAGGACAAATAGGGGAAGGAATCGGTGGCCGTCTCGTACGAGATGCGCGCCAATAACAACCATTTGTCGTTAAAGCGATGGTCGATGCGCTCGGTGTAGTCCTGGCCGTCGTTGATCTCGGCGCCAGTGTCGATGAAGTTGTTAAATCCGCTCTGGTTGGGAAGGTACGGCCAGAAGTGCTGCATCATGGCCACAGAGTTGGGGTCCATGCAAGCCTTGTTGATCGTATCGAGATTTGTCCCGTTCAGCCCGCTGGCGGAGAGGCAAGACACCCCGGGATACTCGCTCGACAAGATGGCTTGCGAGGCAGCATCTAGGCTGAGGCCATTCTTGTTAATCCCAAACAGCGTGGGATCGTTGCTGAAGTCTCCGTTGCGCATCGCTTCGGGAATGATCGCGCCGACGTTCGACAAACCGCCGTGGCGAATGCGGAACTCTTCGTTGGTGAAGAAGAAGGTCTTCGACTTGTCGGTGTTGTAGTGCCCGGGAATA
Organism: uncultured Acidobacteriota bacterium; assembly: GCA_963831905.1. Lineage (GTDB taxonomy): Bacteria > Acidobacteriota > Terriglobia > UBA7540 > UBA7540 > CAVROP01. The sequence continues at coordinate 177,103 of CAWHRX010000009.1, forward strand.
TAAACTGGGCCACCCAAGCTGCCGCCAAAGATGTTCTGCCGCAAGCTGGACAACGGTGCGTTGCCGGCGTTGTTAAACCAAGTGTTGGCGTCGACGGCCTGATTGCGGAGGTAGTCGTAGCCGTTGCCGTGGAAATCCTTGGCTCCGGATTTCGTGGCCACCTGGAACTGCGCCCCGCCCAGCCATCCGTACTTGGCACTGTAGTTGTCCTTGAGGACCTTAAACTCGGAAATGGAATCGACGGGCTGAAGCACATTTTCTCCCTGCATACTGCCCGTGTTCATATTGTAAGCGCCGTCGGTGGTGAACAGGTTCTGATATTGGTCAAGTCCGTTGACGCTCAGGGCCTGCTCGCTGGTGAATCCCACGCCCACGGCGCCTTTACCGGCATTCATGTCGTTAATGCCCGGGACGATCGCGGCCAGATCGCGGAAGTCGCGCCCGTTCAACTGCAACTCGGAGACTTCTTCGCCGGCGATCACGCCGCTCGATTCGCCGGTTTGAGTATTCACCTGAACGGAAGTAGCGGTCACGGTCACTTCTGTCTGGGCCGAACCCACGCGGAGAATGGCATTGACCTGAACGTGAGAACTTGGGTCAATAATCACGTCCTGAGAGACAAAGGTCTCGAAGCCCTCTTTAGCTACGGTTACGTTCATGTGGGCTTCGTTCGAGGGGAGCGCCAGGACTTCATAGCGCCCGGCATTGTCGGTTTTGGTGGTGTGCTTGATTCCAGTGGCAACTTCCGTGATCGTAACGGTTGCGTCTGGAACAACCGCGCCGGTTTGGTCGGTCACCACGCCGAGAATCGTGCCCGTGGTGGCAGCCTGGCCGTGCGCGGGGCGAGCGGCCGGGCCCAGTAGACAAGACAGGCATACTCCTACTGCAAGCAATGCAAGAAGCTTACTTCTCATTTCCGCCTCCTTTAGGCAGGTTTGCTCGATGCAGTCGCAGAAAGCTTGTAGTGTGCCATAGCTCCGGCACACGAATATGCTATGGAAGCTCAGCCCTAGTTCAGAACCCGACGGAAAAGGAGAATCAGCAACCCTACCCCGGTTGCCTGCAAGTCTGGCCGGCAAGGACGCCAGTCGGACAAAATGCATATTAAGCGTACAAACTAGTACTACTACGTTACGTAAATGTTGACTTCTCAAACGTTCGCATATATGCTTCGGAAGCATGAACTCCCGACAGATGGAAGCCTGTGCGGATCGGCTGGAAGAGTTCCTTTCGAAGCTTCTGCGGCATGTTGGCCGCTCGGAGCGCCGACACCATGGCGCGTTGTACGTGCAAGGCTTGCTGCTGGACGGGGAGCGCAAGTCGATCGAGCCTTTGGCCGAACGGGTGCCGGGCGGCAACGTGCAGGCCTTGCAGCAGTTTGTGGGACAGAGCCCTTGGGCGTGGGAGCCGGTACGGCGCCTGCTGGCTCAACAGATGGAAGAAGAACTGCTGCCGGCCGCGGCCTGGATTGTCGACGACACCGGGTTTCCCAAGCAAGGGCACGAGTCGGTGGGGGTGGCCCGCCAATACTCGGGGACGCTGGGCAAAGTGGGCAACTGCCAAGTGGCGGTGGCGGTGCATTGGGCCACGGAAGAAGAGAGCGTGCCGCTGGACTGGGCGCTGTACCTTCCCCAGGCTTGGATTGAGGATGGCGAGCGTTGCCGCAAGGCGGGGATCCCCAAGGACACCCCGTTTCGCGCCAAAGGGGAGTTGGCTTTGGAGCTGGTTGACCATCTGCTGGGGTGGGGTTTGAAAGCGCAGCCGGTTTTGGCCGACGCGGGCTACGGCAACAGCGCCGAGTTCCGCCAAGGCTTGGCCGATCGCCACCTGCTTTATGTCGTAGGGGTGGAGTCGAGCACGGCAGTTTGGGACCGGCCGACCCAGCGAGTCCAGCCCCGCCGACGAGGACGCATGGGTCGCCCGCGTCGACCTTATTATCGAGGCGAACCGCAGGCCGTGAGCCAGCTGGCGATCACTCTGCCGCCTGACCGTTGGCGGACCGTGACGTGGCGGCAAGGTAGTCGAGGTCCGCAGCAGAGCCGCTTCGCAGCTTGTCGGGTGCAACCCGCCCACGGCCATGCTCACGACCGGCCCGAGTTGCCACGGGTCTGGTTGTTGATCGAGTGGCCTCGGGAGGTGGAAGCTCCCAGCAAGTATTGGTTCTCGAACCTGCCCGAGGGTCTCTCGCTCCGACGCCTGGTGCAACTGGCCAAACTGCGCTGGCGCGTGGAGCAAAACTACCAGCAGTTGAAAGAGGAACTCGGCTTGGACCATTACGAGGGGCGGGGCTGGCAGGGCTGGCATCACCATGTCACCCTGGTGTGCATGGCCTACGCGTTCTTGCTGCTCGAAAGAGAGCGGAATAAAAAAAACTCCGCTTCCGACCTTGCCTGAGGCGCGGCGATGTTTGCAAAAAGTCTTAGTCCGCATGTTCGGCGTCTGTCCCACGTGCCGTCAGTCGTTCCGCGGACGGGGATCTTGATCACACTTACTTAACGTAGTAGTACTAGTTTGTGTACCACAAAGGAGCTATGCTGTCAAGAAGAATCCGTTATAAGAATCCCATCCGTCATACGACCGCCGTCTTCCGGCATCGCGGGTGGCGGGGGGCTTTTTACCGCAGGCAAGGATGTCTGTGCTCTCACGTCATGTGCTAAAATCGCGCCATGAGGGCCGCAACAGGTGCGAGAAAGACGACCTTGGGTAGTTCCTGGCTCTGGGTGTTTGCGGTGCTGGCTCTAGGAGCAGGCTTCGCAACTTGCCAAGAGCCCGCTTCCCAGCACTTTGCGCGAGCCAACCAGCTAGCCCAAAGCGGCAAGATCGAGGACGCCGTGCGGGAGTACCGAGCAGGCCTTGCCCTCGATCCCAAATCCGCGGCAGCCCACAACAACCTGGCCGCCCTGTATTTTCAGCAACATAAGTTTCGCGAAGCGGCGGCAGCCTTCCAGAAGGCACACGACCTGAAACCGCAGGACCCGGCCATCAGCTTCAACCTAGGGCTGGCTCTCTTCAACGCCGGTGAACCGCGAGCAGCGATTGCCCCTCTTGAGGAGGGAAGGGCCGATCCCCAGCACGCCGTCGATGCCCTTTATCTGATGGGGGTGTGCTACTTCGATCTTAAGCAGTGGGACCACTCGATTCAAGAACTCGAGGTCGTGCGGCGGTCACGCCCTGACGACGAAAAAGTCCTCTTCATTCTTGCCAAGGATTACCAGAACGCCGGAGCGCCGGCGAAGTCCCTTGAGGCAGCGGCGCAACTGCTCAAGACCCACCCTGATTCCCTCTATATCCATGAGATGCTCGGCGAAGCCTACGACACGGCCAGTCAGCCGCAGAAAGCCGAAGCGGAATTCAAGCAGGCCATTGCGGCGTCCCCGCAAGTCCCTGAACTGCACTTGATGCTGGGATACCTGTATTGGAGATGGAAACGCTACTCGGAAGCCGTGGAACCGCTCCAGGTCGAGACTCGCATCTCCCCAAATCTTGCCGAGCCCTACTTTTACCTGGGAGACATCGCGCTGCGGAACAAGCAGTTCGTGCCGGCGGAGAATTACTTCCGCACGGCGTTGCGCTTGAAGCCCGCTTACGGCGAGGCAGACCTGGACATGGGACGCGCTTTGGCAGAATCCGGACACTACCAGGATGCCATCCCTTTCATGCGTCTGGCGGTCGAAAAAATGCCGGACCGAGAAGAGACACATTACTGGCTCGGCAAGACCCTGATTCAGGCAGGCCAAAAGGCGGAAGGCGAGAAAGAACTGGCAGAAGTTGAGAAGTTGAACAAGGTCAAGCGGCAGACAGCTTCGGAGATCTTGAATCAGGTCGTATCTCCCACGGCCGCCGACAGCCACAAGACCCCATGAATGGTCAAGTTGGGCTTTGCGCGAGCGACAGCGCGGGTTGGCCGCACAACTCGCCGCACCGTCTTAGGGGTGGCTGGTCTGCGCCTGGAGCCTCTCGTAGGCTTGGCGGAATCCAAGTCCTTGAGGGTCGAGTTCGTAGGCGGTGCGATACTCCTCTAACGCTTCCGAACGGCTTCCCTTCGACTCAAACGCGAAACCCAGGGTGAAATGCGCCTGCGCGTTCCGGGGGTTCAGGCGTAACGCTTCGCGCTCTTCCGCGATGTCGCCCTCCCAATCGCCTTTCTTGCCGAGCACCGCGCCCAGGAGGGCGTGAGCCTCGTCGCGCTTGGGGTTCAGGCGTAATGCCTCGCGCTCTTCCGCTATGGCCCCGTCATAATCTCGCTTCCAGGTGAGCGCATTGCCCAGCTCCCAGTGGGCAAAGTCGTCATTCGGGTTCAGCTTCAGCGCCTCTCGGTCTTCGGCAATCGCTGCGTCCCAGTCGCCCTTATGACGAAGCGCAGCACCCAAGTTGACGTGCGCTAATTCACTCTCGGGGCCCAGGCGCAACGCTTCTTTAAACTGTGCGATGGCGTCATCCCAATCTCCCTCCTGGGCGAGCGTCTTGCCAAGGACGAAGTGAGCAACGACGTCTTTGGGGTTGAGTTCCAATGTCTTTTCGAATTCCGCTTTGGCCTCATCCAGTCGATTTTCGCTGACCAGTGCAAGCCCCAGGTGGTCGTGGAGGTCCGGTGACTCGGGGTAAAGCTGCAGACCTTTCTGGAGAATCTGGATCGCATCATCCGGCCGTCCCGCCGCCAGCAGGGTGCGGCCGAGGTTGTGGTAAATCTCCCGGTATTGGGCGTTAAGCTCCAGCGCTTTCTCGAACTCGGGGATGGCCTCCGCGTACCGGCCCACCTGTGCCAGGGCGGAGCCCAGGTTGCTGTGAATCCGCGCGTCGTCGGGATTTGTGGCCAGCAATTCCTTCCACTCGGTGATGGCCGCTTCGTACTCGCCCTTGTCAGCCAATTCCGCGGCGTGGTCGAATTTCTTATACATGTCGACGGCGGGAGTGGCGATGGCCATGAGGCCGTCTTGAGGGATGTTCACGAACTCGGGGATGTTGACCGCACGATTGGCGGCGGTGGCGTTGTCAATGAGGATCGCGGGGCTGTCGTTGCCCTGCTCATCGATGTGGGTGAGATACATCTGCGTGTAAGGCGACCGGCTCTTCGAGGAAAAGACCAGCCAGCGCGCGTTGGGCGAGAAGCTGTGCCAGGAATTCATACGCGAGGTATTGCAGCGCATGCGCCTTGCTTCCCCGCCCTGCGCCGGGACGATCTAAAGCTGGCTGTCGGGACGCATCAACTGCCCGTTGTGGCACTTCACGAACACGATCCAGCGCCCGTCCGGCGAGACTTTCGGAAACGTGTTGCTCATGCCATTGTCGGAAGCGCCCGCAATGGCCTCCGGCTTTTCCCCCTCGCCCCCCATTAAAGGGAACGCGATAGAGGTTGTACTGGATCGGTAACTCAACCGGATCGTTGGCGTATGACGCCATTTTCCCGTCCGGAGGGTAGGGGTCCTTGGCCTCCGCCCGGGCAAAGACCAGGTAACTGCCGTCCGGGCTCCAGACGCCATCCGTCTGCACGAATCCGGGATCGTCTGCGCCCGGCAAAGGTTCGCGGCGGCCGGTCTCGCGGCTGTACCAGGCCAGAATCCCGCGGGTGGGATAAAACACCTGGAGGAAGCGATAGTCTCTTGAAATTGACCACGTAGTAGTTGCTCTGTGTAGACCGTTCCGCAGTGTTGACCGTGGTCACTACATACTTTCCGTCCGGGGAAACCTGCGACATGAATCCCACACGATTCAGGCTGACCTGCCGGTCGTTGGAGGGATTCCATGTAACCATGTCGCTGGTGTTGATGCTCATCTGCGGCTTGACCGGCACGATGGCGTACAATCCCTTGTCATTCGCGGGGCCGTCCATGTCCATTCCCATGGTTCTGCCATCCCTGGAAAAAGAATGGCAATTGGCGCAGGTGGGCATGTCCTTCAGGACTACCCGGCTCTCGGGTTTTCCCGATGTCGCGCAGCCGCCATTGGATGAGCGGTATTGCGCCGGGAGCCAGAGGCTTGATGATCCCCTTTTCAGTTTCGGAGGGCATCAGGGGCACGTCGCGATAAAAGACGGGTGCGCCAACCGGGTCCTTCGACGTGCGCATCGTCATGCGGCCGCTGGACACCGCATGCTTGGCATCCTGCGCGCTGAAACCGCTGATGGTCACTACCGCGGGGCCCGCGACGGAGTGTTTCTTGATCGCCTCCCAGACCCCCACTTCGGGAATCCAGGTGTGGGCTGCCGCCTGCTCCGGCGTCAGCTTCGGCAATTCATTCGTGGAAGAGACACAGCGCTGATCGATCTCGCCGATGGCCAACCGCTCCCCGGCAGATTCGGCTCGCACGTGAGCCGATCCATCGGCGAACGCGAAATCGATCTGCCAGTGGGTGGCATACTTCACCGCATCGTGCCAGATGAAAGTGGGTGGGGTAATCTCCGGTGGGAAAATCGAACCGTCCTGGGGATAGTCAACGGTAATCGGGGCCAAACTCGCCGCCGAAGCACTCCGCGCGCGATTCGTTTGCACCGCCGCGCGCCCGCTGAACATCGGCGTGGCGGCTACGATTGCGCCCAGGAAAAGCAGGGTGACTCCGGTGCGATACGGAGTAACTCCCCACTCGCCTTCCCCCCGGGGCGACACCGGACTCCGTCCGGGCGCTGCCCTACGATGAACGGACGCGTTTGGCCTTTCGCCTGCCATTTCAATAGGGGGCGTTAACGCTCCGGACTCTTGCACGAGTTTCCGTTTAGGAATCCTGCCCCAAGGTGATTATACAATGACGGCTCACGCGGTGGGTCGAACTCCGTCGCCCGTAGGGTGCGTTAGCGGCGCTTCCTCTCCTGTCACTTGCACCGCGTCACTCGTAGTAACCGTACTTCTCGATCTCGTCCCACATCGCCAGGACGTTTTCGAGTTTGGCGGCAGGATGAATCTCGGTGGTTGAGCCGATCCAGAATCGTCCGTTGGCCCCCGCCTCGTCGATGGTCTTTCGCACGGTCTGGCGGACTTCAGCTTCGGTGCCAAAAGGCAGCAACTGCGAGACGTCAATTCCCCCCATTAAAATCCATTCCGGGTAAGCCTTTCGCACGTCGCCCGCGTACATTTTGGAGAGTGGTTCGAGCGGATTGATACCCTCGATGCCGGCTTGGCGGAAATCATCCAAGATAGCCCACAGGTTGCCGTCCGAGTGGTAGATCACTTTGATGCCGTGCTCGTGCCACGCTTCGACCAGTTTGATCAGTCGCGGGAAAAACTCCTTGCGCAGAAACTGCGGGGAGAAGAAGATCTGCTCCGTGCTGGCGATGTCCGCAAAAACCAGGGCGACGGGAGACAGGGTGGCGTCCGCCGTCTCGTGGACGCGCTGGATCTCCGCCCGGTTCAGCGCTTCCAGCCAATCCGAGACGAGTTGAGGATTCTCCGCGTAGGCATAAACCAGCAAATCCAGCCCCGCACGCACGTGCGCGGTGTCCAGCCCCACCGGGCTCTCGTTAGGAAAAATCACCGTATTCTCGCCAACTTTTTCCTGCAACTCCAGGAACTGCTCGCGCGGTGATTTGGAAGAAGCTCCCCAGACGTTGCTCTTCCCGGCAAAGGTAAACATGTCGCCGAACTTGCGATTGTGCAGCTCCTCGATGTTGCGAGGGATGTAATTGAGCAACCCCTCCACATCGTTGAAGGGACGATCGATGAGCCAGGTGGTCCACCACTCCTGTTTGTAAACGAAGCCATCGTCGTGGCGGATGAGCTTTTCTTCCGCGGGAGCCGCAATCCCTCGCGTGATATCCAGCCGTTCGCCGATGGTTCGGCAAACCAGGTCCAAGCCATTCTGCAAGGTCACCTTCTCACCGGTGACATATTCAATCAGCGGTATGTGCTGAATGAGGTCGAAGACGGGTAACCGGTCGGGCAACTCACCCCGCAGCGTGCAGTCAATGCGCCGGCGCGCGGTCATTCGATCCCTGGGAAGTTTGCGCATCGCACATCTCCTCTTCAAACCATCGGGCGACCGCCAAGGTGCCCGTCGGACGCCGGGACAAGGAGCGCTCATTATACCCCGAGTCGGGTTTGTATTGGCGAGTTCACTTGACGAAATGGCGGCGGGAAGCCACTTCGGCATCCAACCGGCTCGCCGCGTGGCGCCGATGAAAGCTTTATGCCGCGATTGGCGTTGGCCGATAGAAGATGAGGAAGGAGAGCATGGTCGAACTGCAAACAGACCTCAAGAGCATTCTGGAAAGGGAACTGGAATCCTGCCCGACCCTGCGGTCGGCGCTGGGTGACAATGTCCTCCTACGCCAGGAACTGTCGCGCCGCCTCGAAGAACTGGAGACAATCCGTGCCGCGCTGGTCCGAGCCGAGGCCCATACCCGCGCCATCATTGACGCCGCCCAGGAGGGGGTAGTCCTTTTTGATACCAAAGGCATTGTGCAGGAATTCAATCCCCAAGCGTCGGCTATCTTCGGCTGGTCTCCGCAGGAGGTGGTGGGTCGCAACTTGGCGGATTTTGCCGTTCCACCCAGATTGCACCACGTCTTCGCGAAGCACCTAGAGTCAACATTCCGGCAGGGAAGAGACCCCCTGCACGATTTCATGGAGGTCTATGCGCTGCGCCGGAACGGCGAAGAGTTTGCGCTGGAAATCTCCACCTCGGTGATCGAGACACCCCGAGGTAAATTTCTTAGCACCTTCTGCCGGGATATTACCGAACGCAAGCGGGCGGAGATGGCCCTGCATGAGAGCGAGTCCCGGCTCCAGGCGATCTTCAATTCCGTCGAAGCAGGAATCTTTGTCATAGATCCGGAGACGCACTGCATTGTGGATGCTAACCCCCCAGCCCTAAAGATGGTGGGGTTGCCCGACGAGCGCGTGATCGGCGTCGAGTGCCATAAGTTCATCTGCCCGGCGGACAAAGGGCGCTGCCCGGTCACCGATCTTAGCTTAACCGTGGACAACTCCGAGCACATTTTGCTGACCGGCGAGGGCAAGGAGCGCGCGATTATCAAGACCGTGCGGCCCGTGGTCATCGCGGGCCGCAAGCTGCTTCTGGAGAGCTTTGTCGACATCAGCGACCGCAAACGCGCGGAACGCGCCTTGAAAGAGCGCACGTCCTATCTCAACACCCTCATCGAAATCAGCCCTCTGGGCATCGCGGTTCTCGACACCGAAGAGCGAATCCAGATGTCGAATCCCGCTTTTGAACGGCTGTTTCTATATTCCGGCCAGGAGTTGCAGGGCGCCAATCTGGATGAGCTCATCGTTCCCACGGAAATGCTTTCCGAGGCCAAGGAATTAGCCCAGCGGTGTCTGATGGGTATGAATGTGCACGTCACCAGTCGCCGGCGCCGTAAGGACGGCGCCGGCGTCGAGGTGGAGATTTACGGGGTGCCGCTGGTGATGGAATGCAAGCCAAAGGGGTTGTTGGCCCTCTACCAGGACGTCACGGAGCGCAAACGCGCCGAACGCGCTCTGCATGAATCCGAGGAGCGCTACCGCCTGCTGTTTGAAACCAACCTGGCGGGGGTTTACCGCACTACGCGCGGAGGGCGCTCTCTGCACTGCAACCAAGCGCTGGCCAACATGCTCGGCTACAACTCACCTCAAGAGGTCTTGGCCCACCCTGTCCTGGACTTCTATTTCACTGACCAGGAACGTTTGAAGTTCCTCGGTGAACTGAACAAAGCGGGAGGCCTCAGCAACTTCGAGATGCGGCTACGGCGTAAGGACGGCACTCCCCTCTGGGCGCTCGCCAGCGTCAACCCGGTGGCCGATGAGGCGGGCGACGCACAGGTGATTCAAGGAACCCTAGTCGATATCACGGAGCGCAAGTGCGCGGAAGCCGCGATGGCCGAACGGCACCGCCTGGCAAGCCTCCTGGCGGAAGTGGGCAGCGCTCTCACTGGGCCGGAGAGCCTGCGACAGGGCTTACAGCGCTGTGCTGAGATCCTGGTGCGGGACATCGGCGCCGCCTTCGCACGGGTCTGGACGGTCAACGAAAAGGACCAAGTCCTCGAGCTGCAAGCCAGCGCTGGGCTGTACACCCACATCGACGGCGGACATGCCCGTGTTCCGATGGGCAAATTCAAGATCGGACGCATCGCGGAGAACGGTGAACCGCATTTGACGAACACGGTACTCGAGGATTCTTGGGTTGGTGACCCTGAATGGGCGCGGCGGGAAGGCATGGTGTCGTTTGCGGGCTATCCTTTAAAAGTCGAGGAGAAGGTGCTGGGAGTGGCGGCGGCATTTGCTCGCCAACCCCTGTCCGACGCCACACTGCAAGCCTTTGCGTCCGTATCCCACAGCATCGCGCAGTTCATCGAGCGGAAGCGCGCGGAAAAGGCTCTTCAAGAGAGCGAAGAGCGGTATCGCGTGCTTTTCGAGCGCAATCTCGCCGGGGTCTTCCGAGCCACACTGTACGGCCGGCGGATCCTCGACTGCAATGACGCGTACGCGCACATCCTCGGATATAACTCGCGCGAGGAAGTCCTGGAACACGGGCGGCTCCACGACTTTTTCGACCCGGCGGAACGTGAAACCGCTAGGGCGCGCGTGATCGAAGAAAAACGGGTCACCAACTTCGAGGTCTGTCTCTGCCGAAAAGACCGGTCACCGGTGTGGACACTTGAGAATGTCAGCCTGATCGAGGGAAACGAAGGAAACCAACCACTTATCGAGGGCACGCTAATTGACATTTCGAAGCGCAAGAAGGCAGAGGAGGCGCTTCGAGAAAGTGCGGAGCGGTACCGCTTGCTCTTTGAGCGCAACCTCGCCGGGGTTTTTCGCGCCACGTTGTTTAGCCGCCGCATTCTCGATTGCAATGACGCCTACGCGCGCATCCTCGGATATGACTCTCGACAAGAGGTCCTGGCCGGCGGGAAAGCGCACGAATTCTATAATCCCGCAGACCTGGACACGGCCAGAGCCAACCTACTCGAAAAAAAAGGCTTGACCAACTCTGAAATCTGTCTCCGCCGCAGGGATCAGAGCCTCGTATGGGCCGTGTCGACCGTGAGCCTGATCGACGGGGGAGATGAACACGATCCCCTGTTTGAAGGAACGCTCATCGACATCACCGAGCGCAAGCAGGCGGAAGCCGAACTCCTGAAATACGCTCAGGACCTGGAAGTGGCCAAAGCCGCTCAGGAGCGGCACGCGGAGGAATTGGCGCGTCTGGTCGAGGAATTGGCCCGCGAGCGCGAACTGTTGCGGGCCTTGATGGATAACATTCCCGACCACATTTATTTCAAGGATCGCCAAAGCGGCTTCCTGCGCGTCAACGCATCGGTCGCCCGGATGTTTGGACTAAGTGAGCCTGGCCAGCTGGTCGGCAAGACTGACTTTGATTTCTTCACCCAGGACCACGCTCAGCAGGCTTTCGACGATGAGCAAGAAGTGGTCGCCACGGGAAAGCCTATGATTGCCAAGGAAGAGAGAGAGACTTGGCCCGACGGGCGAGTGACCTGGGTTTCCACCACCAAAATGCCGTTGCGAGACGCCAATGGGACCATTGTCGGGACATTTGGCGTTTCCCACGACATCACGGAGCGCAAGCGTGCCGAAGAGGCCATCCGAGCCTCGGAAGAGCGCTACCGCGAACTTTTCGAGAATGCCAGCGACCTGGTCTTTACCACCGACCTCAAAGGCGGGCTCACCTCCCTCAACCAAGTGGCCGCGAAGACCATCGGGTATTCGCGGGAGGAAGCGACGGGGATGAACCTGCGTCAGTTGGTTGACCGCCGGCAATGGCGCCTAGTCGACCAGACCCGCGAGCGGCTCCTAGCCGGCGATTCTGCCATGAGCGTTGAGCTGGAGGTCAGAACCAAGGATGGCCGCCGGGTAATCTTGGAGGTGAAACCCGGCCTGATTTACAAGGACGGCAAACCGGTGGCGATGCAAGGAATCGGGCGCGACATCACCGGGCGGGAGGCGGCAGAAATGGAGTTGCGCCAGGCGCAGAAACTCGAGTCCGTGGGCCGCCTGGCGTCCGGCATTGCCCACGAGATCAATACTCCCATCCAGTTTGTGGGCGACAATACGCGATTCCTTCAGGACTCATTCGCGGGTTTGCAGACCCTGCTGGCCAAATACCAGGAACTCCGGGACGCCGCAACTGCCGGAGCGGTCAGCCCTGGCCTCCTGGACGAATTACGCGGCACCGAAGAGCAATCGGACTGCGCCTACTTGCTGGAAGAGATTCCCAAGGCCCTGACGCAGACGCTCGAAGGCGTGACTCAAGTTGCAACCATCGTGCGCGCCATGAAGGAATTTGCTCACCCGGAAAGAAAGGAAAGGGTTGCCGCCGACATCAACAAGGCGCTCCTGAACACGCTCACCGTGGCGCGGAACGAGCTCAAATACGTTGCCGACGTCGAAACCGAATTCGGCGACCTGCTGTTGGTGGTCTGCAATATCAGTGATCTAAACCAGGTTTTCCTGAATCTGCTGGTCAATGCCGCCCACGCGATCGGCGACGTCGTGAAGCAGAGCGGGAAAAAGGGAAAAATCCGCGTTCGCACGGCGGCGGAAGGCAAAACCGTTCTGGTGGCCATCTCAGACACCGGTTGCGGCATTCCAGAGGGCATCCGCAACAGAATTTTCGATCCCTTTTTCACCACCAAGGAAGTTGGCCGGGGAACAGGACAGGGCTTGGCAATCGCGCGCTCGGTGGTCGTCGAGCGCCACAAAGGAAGCTTGAGTTTTGAGAGCGTGCTGGGCGAGGGGACGACTTTTTATGTTCGCTTGCCGATCCAATCCGGGGACTCTTCCGAAAGCGGGTAGGGCTGGACGGCTCTGAAGGCCGGCGATGACTGGAGTCTGATTATGAGGCGCGTGCTTTTTGTAGACGACGAACCGCGGATATTGGAGGGGCTGCGGCGGATGCTGCGCTCCCAACGAAACGAATGGGATATGGCCTTCGCGCCCGGCGGCGAAGCCGCCCTGGCAATGATGGAGGCTACATCCTTCGATGTCATTGTCTCCGACATGCGCATGCCGGAAATGGATGGCGCCACGCTGCTTACCCAAGTGCGCAATCTGTATCCCCAGGTCGTGCGGATCGTTCTCTCCGGCCACACGGAACTCTCCACGGCGCTGCGGGTCGTTCCCGTGGCGCACCAGTTCCTGGCGAAGCCTTGTGACGCCGGAACGCTGCGGGTAGCGGTCGAGCGCGCTTGCCACCTTAAGGGATTGCTGAGCGACGACTCCATCCGCCGCACGGTCGGCGCCTTGCGGGATCTCCCCTCACTCCCACGGACTTATGAAGCCCTAACGCAGGGCTTGGCCGACCCCGACACGTCTCTTCAAAAGCTCGCCAAAATCGTCGAGCAGGACGTCGGCGTCACCGCCAAAATCCTGCAATTAGTCAATTCCGCCTTTTTCGGGATCGCTCACTCCGTCACCAATATCGAGCACGCGGTCGTCTACCTCGGCATCAACACGATACGGAGTCTGGTCCTTTCCCTGGAGATCTTCCGGGTCTTTGCACCGGAGGCGCCCGTGCCGGGATTCCACCTGGAGAGTCTACACACCCATGCGCGGCTCTCTGCCTACATCGCAGCTCGTTTGCCGGTGCCGACACACCTGACGGAAATCACCATGGCCGCAGGCATGCTCCACGACGTGGGGAAGTTGGTCCTGGCCTGGAAATTCCCCGACCGGTTCAGGCGGCTTCTAGCTCAAGCCGCCGAGGAACGGCTCCCGCTCTACAAAGTTGAAGAACGCGAACACGGGTTCAGCCACGCCGAAATCGGTGGGTATCTGCTGGGGTTGTGGGGCTTGCCCTATATCCTGGTGGAGGCCGTTGCCCTTCACCACGGCCCGAATCGGGTGCCGCATGAATACTTCGACGCGGTTTCCGCCGTACACGTGGCCAATCTCCTGGCCCATGAACTCGATCCGCCCTTGCCGGAAGGAAGTCTGGAAAACGACACGATGCCCAGCCAGGAGGAGCTGACAGCGCTGGGCGTCGGTGACGATCTTGCTGGCTGGCGCGCCATGGCAGCGGAGACACGACCACTTGTAGCGCAGGTATGACCATGACACAACCGGGACGGGCACGAATTCTGATTGTAGACGACGAGGCACTGGTCCTCGAGGGCTTGCAACGGCACTTGCAGGCGCTGTTTGACCTGACGTTGATCAGCAACCCGAAGGAAGCTCTGAAACTTGTAGTGTCTCAAGGACCGTATGCGGTGGCCGTTTCTGACCTGCGCATGCCGGGTATGGATGGTGTCACCTTGTTGTACAGCATTCGAAGCCTCGCCCCGGACACGGTGCGAGTTTTGCTGACAGGCTTCGGGGATTTGGATGCGGCCATCACGGCAGTCAACGAGGGGAACATCTTCCGCTTCCTCAGCAAGCCTTGCCCGAGCAAGACGCTGATCCGAGCGCTTGAGGACTCCGTCCAACAACACCAGTTGGTCACGGCCCAGCGGGTGCTGCTGGAACAGACGTTGCGCGCCGGCCTCAAAACCCTTTCCGACATTCTGGCCATTGTCAATCCGGTGGCCTTCGGGCGCGTCCTCCGCACCCGCAAGCTGATCAGTGAATTGGCAGCCTCGGACCCGGTGGCAACCTCCTGGCAGTCTGAAATCGCAGCCATGCTGGCGCCGATAGGTTGGGTAACGCTTCCGGGTGAGACCGCCAGCAAGCTCAATCAGGGCAGGGCGCTCACCGCCTCCGAACAAGCCATCGTGGATAAGCTCCCTACTCTGACCGATCAACTGGTAGGCGACATTCCGCGCCTCGAATATGTTCGAGAGATTCTCAAGTACCAGCATAAACATTTCGACGGACAAGGGCCACCTCCCAATGGGGCCAGAGGCGGGGCCATCCCTTGGGGCTCGCGCGCCCTCAAAGCCGCCTCGGATTTCGACCTTCTTGAATCCCAGGGTTACTCAGCGGAAACGGCGATAGAAACCATGCGGGCCCGTACGGGGTGGTATGACCCTGCCATGCTGGAGACAATCTCGCGACTTCGAAATCATCCCTGGCGCGATGCGAGGATTCTCCACCTCCCTCTCCGCGCGGTGCGGCCTGGAATGGTCTTCACAGAAGATGTCATGACCCGTACCGGCCAGGTAGTGTTCGCACGCGGCCAGGAGGTAACGCCGAGTCTGGTGGAGAGAGTGAATAACCTGGCGCTCGATTCTGAAGTGGATGACTCCGTCGTGGTTGCGCTTCCGTAGGCAGGTAGAGGCTTCGCCTAATATAGAAAAGGCTTTCAGTTCCAACCATCCGGGCCTCTGCGGTGCGACGAGTCTCGGGGATCCCTTGCTGATTTCTCAGGACCGGGATCGCAATTCTCCCGCCTGCTGCTGGATCTTCCGGACTGCCTCCGCGATGTCGTCCATATCGCGCCGCGGACCGAGCAACATGGTCTGGAAAAACCATACAGCTTCCTCGCAGAGCTTGTCGTTCTCCGGGCAGGCGTTGTGCTCTTCCCAGCCGGCAAGGTCGCGTTCCGAGTACATCTTGCGGTAGACGCGGGAATTGAGTGTCGCCTTGATGAAACGCTCTTTGTTTAGCGGCGAGTAGCCGCCCGAGCAGGGAATTCCCTCTTTCTCTAATGCCTGTAGAAAGCGCGTCCGCGGCAAACCGTCAAAGTGCGCTTGGTCGTAGCGGAACATGTAGAGGTGATAACCGTTCCTCGTCGTGCCGTCGTACATGAGGGCAGGAGAGATTCCCGGAATCTCGCGTAACAGGCTGGTGAGGTACTGGGCATTCTGTTCGCGGACCCGCGATTGCTCTTCTACACGCGTCAATTGCTGCAAGAGCAGCGCAGCCTGAAATTCCGTCATGCGCAGGTTAGAACCCTGACGCGCATACGCGAAAGCGGCTCCGGCCGGGCCCCGGCCCTGGTCCTGGAAGCTCTTCGAAAACTCGTGGAGGGACGGATTGCTAGTTAGGATGGCGCCGCCCTCGCCGGAGTTGAGGTTCTTGGAGGCTTGAAAGCTGAAGCAGCCCAGGTCGCCCAGAGTGCTGACACGGCGTCGCCGCCACTCGCCCGTATGGGCCTGGCAGGCATCCTCGACAACCGGCAGCTTGTGTTTCTTGGCAACCTCGAGCACAAGATCCATATTCACCGGGTTGCCACCCAGATGCACCGGCATGATGCACCGCGTCCGGGAAGTGATCTTCGCCTCGATTTTGCGGGCGTCGATCTGAAAACTTTCCCGGTCACTGTCCACGAATACCGGCAGCGCGTGTTGCATCAGAATGACGTTGAGAGTAGCGACAAAGGTGTAGGGGGGGAGGATAACCTCGTCGCCGGGTTCCACACCCACCGCATTGAGCGAGGCGTAGAGCGCGGTCGTCCCGCAAGAGGTCACCACACAGTACTTCGCACCCAAGGTCTCCGCCCATTTCTCCTCGAACTGCGTCGTAAAATGGCCGTTGCCGGCCCGGCACCACTCGCTGCTGTGCAGCACTTCCATCCAGCCTCTTTCGTCGTTCTCACGGACGATGGGCCAAGCCGGAAATGGCTCGGTCCTAACCGGCCTGCCCCCCAGGATCGCGGGCTTCTCTCCCATCGAACCTGATGCGACGGCCCGCGGCACGAGCCCCGCCGTGAGCCCCAGTCCCGCCGCGCCGGCGGAGATTGTGCGAATAAAACCACGACGCGTGACTTGACTGCCCATATGCCCTCCTGGAAACCTGCCTTGATCTAAGTTGTAGGTTCGTCCTTTGTGGACACCCATGGGCAACCACAAGGGTTGCGGCTGCTACGATTTGCGAACCTGTGCGATTAAATCATGTACCTTTTCGATTATCGTTTCCTCGATGCTCGGCGCAAACGGGCCGGGTTGGCCGTAATACACCATCGCGCCCCCACCTTCGTAGCCGCCTTCCTTAAGCACGCGCAACGAAGGGATGTAGGCAAATACGTCATTCGAGTAGGCCGCTACCCAGAGTTTTTCCCCGCCCAGTTCTTTTTTCAAGCGCAGGTCGTAATCCACCACGACTTCGCCCCCCAGCGCGATGAACGTCAGGTCCCGGCTGAACTGCCAGATTTCCAGCGGGTAAGGATACTCGTTGGGTAAGTGGCCGTCGCGATCCAGAATCTTGAGCATCGCCGCGGCCCAGTTGCGATGATTCACGTCCTGATTCTCGAGTTGGGCCTGCAACTCCTCCCGGCCGGGCGGAGTTCCGAAAGCGACTGGAAACTCCTCGTAAGCCGTCTTTATCGGACTGCGGACCGGCTGAAGTTCCCCGGCCAACACATTCTCCACCGCCGCCGCTAATTCCTCACCGTGTTGCTTGGCCAGCTCGATCGACCCACGCGGATAGGGGTTGGCGTCGCCTCCGCAACCGGTGACGAAAAGAGCCGTCGCGCCGGGATGATGTGCTTCGAGCCAGGCTTGCGTGAAACCTGCGTAATCGCCATTAATCTGCAGAATATCCTTCGCGGTGGTGTTGTGACACGCATACCCCAACACGACCGCCCGGAGCTTTCCGTGGCTGTCGTCGATCCGTAGCACCGGAACATCATGGTCGACCGGTCCATCTTTATTTACTCCGATAGCGATCTCTTCGTTCGTTCTGGCGCGGCGATTCATAGCAAAGCCGGCATTGCCGTGTCCAAAACTCAATCGGGCGGGCCGCAGGGACTTCAGTGATGTTCCGACCAGCGCGACAATTTTGTCCTCGAGATTGCTGGTGTACTCCTCGACGTCAGCCCACTGCTGCGGATTCATCGGGTACATCGTCCCGAGCATCTTGCCGATAACCGGGGCGCAGTGGGTGTGAGAGGAACTCAGCAGCAACTGGTCGCGCTTCAAATGAAAATGCTTCTCCGCCCGCTCGGCGATGTTATGACTAACCGCCGCGGGAAACCCCAGCAAATCGCTCGTCACCAGGACAACTCGCTTGCCGGTCTGGTCCTCCAGCGTCAGGGCTTTGGCGTAAAGTTCCTGGATAACACCCTCAGAGGGCTTCTTGCGGCTCGCGTAGCCCGCCATCCAAAGGGATTTCTGCGGCGTGATGATCGTCCGTGCCACCCCGGCCCTCCACCCTGGGCTCGAGGCATGCGCGCGCAAGGAGAGTTCCGTCGTCAGAACCAGCCCCGCTGCTCCTCCAGAGACGGCGCGAAGAAAACTGCGGCGTGTAAAAGGAGTGTTCATAGTTTCATCCGAAAATCGCGCCCATACTATACCCGGGAGCATGAAAGAGCAAGACAACGATGAATAGCGCAGCAACTTCGGAATGTTAAGGATAGGATTCGCGCGGGCGGCAGAGACGGTGCGGTTCGGGCGCTTCGAGTGGGG
This sequence comes from uncultured Acidobacteriota bacterium, assembly GCA_963831905.1. Classification (GTDB taxonomy): domain Bacteria; phylum Acidobacteriota; class Terriglobia; order UBA7540; family UBA7540; genus CAVROP01. Next base: position 195,329 of record CAWHRX010000009.1, read on the forward strand.
CGATGCTAGCAGGGAGGCATTTTCAAGAACGCTTCGCCGGGTGAGCGGAGGGGCCCACGGAGAGCTAAATTGTTATAGGGCCAAGCGGCAGGAGAGGAGAGTCTAACTGGTGTCGTTGGGGGCCGGACGCGACAAGCTGAGCCAGAGGATTTGCCAGAGGGAGATGGCGGAAAGGACGGGGTGGGTACCACGGTGGAGGTAGCGAATTCGATAGAGCCGTTCGATGGTCATGGCTAAGCAGGTCAGCAGCCAGACCAGCAGCAGGCTATGGGCTTGATGGTGGCAGATGTGTTCGAAGCCGTAGCGGTTCTTGGCGTCATTAAACCCTTGGTTTTCGATTTCCCAGCGGCTCTTGGCCATGCGGAAGATGGCGCGGCTGCTGACGCGGTGGCGAGGGAAGTCGGTGAGCCAGTAGGCCTCGTAGACGCTGCTGTCGGAGGTATGTTGACGGTAGCGAACCACCCGCACCGTTTCCCAACGCAGGGTTTCCCAAGGGTCGAAGTCGTCGGCATCCCAGATCTCCACCCGATCCTTACCGTGATCGAAGACTTGATGAGGAGCTTGGTGGAGAAACCTTTTCTGGGCGGCGGCGAACAGTTCGGGGAGGTTGTTCTTCAGGCGAGCCACCACGCAGAGTCCCAGGTCGCCCACGGTGTGGAGAAAGGGGGCGGTAGCATACTCCCCATCGGCGACCAGATAATCTGCAAAACGTGGACCCAGGTTGGCGAGGGCGCGGCGCAGAAGCCGTCGACCCGCACGGTACTCGCTGTCCCCAGGACCGTAGGGTTCCACGTCCAAGGGCAGGGTCAGACCGGTTCCCACCACACTCACCATGACCAGCTTATGATGGTAGCCGAGGATCTCTCTTTTCTGGTTCCGTATGGGACGGCAGAAATCACAACCCTTTTCCTGCGATCGTCCGGCGCCGGTCCCGTCCAGAGCCAATCCGATGAAGCGGCAGTCCTCGAAGGCTTTGTGGCGCTTGGCCTGATGAACGGCGGTGACCGCGGCTTGACGGGTCATCGCCGGGTCGAGTCGCTCCGGGAAGTAAGCCAGGGCATCATCCCCGAAGTGGCGGGATACTCCCAGGGCGCGTGCCCGCGAATCCACCAGGGCTTCCAGGGCGGCAAAGGCGGTACGACGCAGCAGCACCCCCATGAACAAGGCCCACAGCAGAGGGGCGGCCGGAATGCGCTCCGCCCTGCGGCCATCGCCGGGAGACTCTAAGTAGGCCTTCAGCCGCAGACACTTCGAGACGTACTTCTTCAGGCGCCGTGGCGTCGACCCCTTCACCGCTGGGAGCGCCTTTGCTGGCGAGCCAGCACCAGCAGTTGGGCGTTGGCGGCGAAGACTTCCCGCACCGCGTCTTGAAATTCCCGTCCCGCTTCCACCCGGCGGCGGACGTCCTCGACCCACTCGCTGGGAATGTGCTGGACATGCTTTTTGCCCCGGACCATAAAGGTGAAGGACCAAACGGGATGTCCCTGCTTGTCCTGGGCACAGTGGCAGGTGGGCTTGCCGCAGCGGAGATGGGAGAGAGAAAGTGATCCGGGCAGCAGATCGTCGGGAAGCTGAAAACGGCGCACGAGTTCAAACTTGCGTTGGCGGAGTCGAGAGGCCTGGGGGCCTCGGGGCTTATCTTCGTTTCGCATCTTATGGTATAGATACAATAAGAGACGACGAAAAGCAAGCCCTTTTTGCGAACGCGAAAATAGGAAGGCTTAGGGAAAGTTCCGCAACAACCCTGGGGAAGGCCAGACTCTAAGTCTCGGCTGGCAGTAGTCTATCTCTGATTCCGAAACTCTTGTGAATAGCGGTGGGAAAGACCGACGGGCACGGATACAATTGCAAAGTGCAGACACTCAGAACGGCATGCCTGGTAACCGCGCTCTGGTGCGTATGCAACGGCGGCGCGCCATGTGCCAAGCCACAGCTCGTTTCGCGCACCGTGGTGCCGTGCCTGGCCCAATCTGTATTTTTCAAAAGTCTTCCAGAAGGTTTTCACTCACCTGGCCCTGGCGATGCCCTGGATTGGCGCGCCCTCGAAGATTACGGAGCGATGTTTGTAGCTCGCGGAGTCGAGGCGCCGCCGGTGGTTATTTTTCCGACCGCAGACTCCGTCGCGCGCTGGCAAACAAGTGTGCGCTCCAAGCAAGCTGAGATTGCCGGCATCCCTGCGAGGCTTCAGAGCGCCGCGATGCAGTCCTTGGTGAAGGCCCACGAAGACGCTATACAGGCCCATCTGAGCATTTCAGCCCGAGGCCCGGATGCAGCCCAGCGCAGCTATGACGACACCCTCCAATTGTGGTGGAGCCGCGTCGATCCGGGCCTCCAACATTGGGTCGCTAAGGGGTTACTCAGCGCCGCGGAAGCCGGGCGGATCAGGAAGCTGCCCGTGCGGGAACAGGCGGCGGAGATCCTCAGGTTAGAGGATCGCGGGCTGTATTTCAGCAAGGATTTTTCCAAGTCAATTCTCTACTCGGTGGCCATCCCCGGCGCTTCGCAGCACCTCGCCATGCTCGCCTTCGATGTCAAAGAACACGATAACCCGGCCGTGCGCTCAATCCTGGAACGCCACGGTTGGTTTCAGACTGTGAAGTCGGACCTGCCACACTTTACGTACCTGGGCGTCAGCAAAAACAAACTCCCAGCGCTCGGACTCAAGCTGGTCAGAAAAGGCGACCGAGTGTTCTGGGTTCCGGATTTTGATTGCCCGCGAAAATGACGATTGAATGCGGGGAAATTTGCGCAGCACGTTCTCGATTGACAATCAAGAATCGGCAATCACCGGACCGTCGCTGGCGCGACCACATACACATATTCCAACGGTTCCTGGCCGGTGTTGGTGACGTTGTGGCGCGTTGCTGGGGGGATGTATACGAGCATGGGCGCCGCGAATGGATGCCCCGACTGGCCTTCAATAAGGGCTTCGCCACGCCCACGCAGAATCACCAGCGCCTCTTCGTTCTTGCCGGTGGTATGCCAGCCGACCGACTCTCGAGGCTTCAGCCGGACGAACCCGCTGCGCATCCCCGCTGTCTGAGGCAATCCTCGAAGCAACGCGCAATCACCCGCCGAGCACTTCAGGGGCAAGGTCTGCGGCTGTGGCGGGAGTGTTTGGGATGAAAGAGGAAGGAGAACGAGAAACAAGAGGGTCGCAGCGAGAAGAGTTGGATTGGTTCGTTTCATGGGCATTTCCCTTTGTCTCCGGCTTGTCGATCGAGGATGCGCTCGCGCAGACCCTCGAATGTGAAGTTAGGTCCGCGAACGAACTCAATCAGCGTGCGCTCACGGGCGCGGACAGCCTCGACCGCGGCGGGTAGCTTTTCAAGCCCATCTTTGGGGACCACAATCAATCCGTTCTCATCCCCATGGAGCAGATCGTTCGGGTGGATGACCAGGCCGCTGACCTGAATGGGTACTCCGACACGCACGATGCGGAAATAAGCGTGGCTGGCGACGTGGCCCCGCGCGAAGTAATGGAAGCGCAGGGCCCTGACTTCAGGGATATCGCGCACTGCGCAATCGCTGATCAATCCCACAGCGCCGAGGCGCTGGAAAATCGTGGCCATGACTTCGCCACAATGAGCGGCACAATCCCCCTGCGGGCCTATTTCCTGGAAAGCAACCACGGCAGGTTTCGGCGAACACGTTACCGTCTCGTAGAGAGACAGGAACGTTTTCCGGTCTGCTGCGGCTGCGGTCATGGTCTCAACCTGAGCCGTGACGGCGTAGCCCACCATGCGGCCGAACTCCGGAAAGAGGCAGGAAACCTGCAGTGGCGCGAGACCCGCGTTTTGCGGCCGCAATCGCAAGGCTTCAATGGCGTTCGAGAGGGTCGGTGTGTCCACACTCTTAAGAAAGTCAAACGCAGCGTTTTCGGAACCAGCATTCAAGGTCATCACCCAGCTCCTTTCGTTCCTGTCGCATCGCATCCGATAGTATAGCTGACTAGTTGTTTTTTGATGGGATTTGATAGTTCCTGAGGATTCCGTGATAGCTCGTTCTGTCGAGATCCGTCACATGTAGTCAGGAGGCGGATGGAGGACAACACGTCCGAACTGAGTTTGACCTTGTCGCACAGCGCCCGGCGGCGTAGAGTTGCCGGTGCACTGGCGCTGTGAGAAATTCTGTTCAGAGATCGCAGGAGCAGATAACGAATTCCCTCCTCTTAACGTCTAACGAGCAGCCTCCCTCCACGGAGGCTTGAAGACAACGCCCATGAATCTGTCAGGCCCACCGCCGTGGATTCACACCCGCGCCACCATTGAGACTGCGCCGGTACCCGCGGCTGAACCGCCCCCCCTGCCTCCTCCCCTGCCAACTCCCAGGCCTCCGCGCGCACAGTGGCTCTTCGTTGCCATCGCCTCGCTTGCGGTGCTAGCGCTTGTTACCGGCGTCTGGGCCTGGCGCACGCGCAAGGCTGGGCCTGCGGCGACGGGCACGCGCGCGGCAGTCAGCACGGCGAAAGTCGAGCGGCGCGCATTCGTGCGCACGTTGCGCCTGAGTGGCACGCTCGAAGCAATACATTCCTACTCGGTTCTGGCTCCGCGGCTGACGGGTGGAGACTTCGGACAGATGATTGTGACCAAGCTGATTCGTGCGGGCACGCTCGTGAAAAAGGGAGACTTGCTCGCAGAGTTCGACCGGGAAGCCCAATTGAAAAACTTCATGGACAAGCAGGCGGAGCTCCGGGACTTGGAAAATCAGATCGCCTCAAAAAAAGCCGAGCAGGAGGCGGCGCGCGCCCACGACGACACGGAACTGAAGCAGGCCGAAGACGCGGTGGGCACGGCGAAACTGGAAGTACAGCGCAGTGAAGTGGTGTCGCGGATCGATGCGGAGAAGAACCAGCTCAATCTCGAGGCCGCGGAAGCGAACTTCAAGCAGCTCCGCCAAACTTACGATCTGAAGCGGAAGGCCGAGGCCGCCGACCTGCGCCTTTTAGAGATCAAGCGCGACCGCGACCGCAGCGCCATGCAACACGCCCAGCAGAACTCGGAAAAGATGGCGATTCTTTCGCCTCTCGATGGGCTGGCGGTCCTGAATCCGATGTGGAAGGGCGGGGGCATGGGTGAAGTGGAGGAAGGCGACCAGATATGGACCGGATTTTCGTTCATGCAGGTTGTCGACCCTTCAGCCATGCAGGTTCGTGTGCGCGTGAATCAGTTGGACGTTACCGACCTGCACGTAGGCCAGGCCGCCGAAATTCATCTCGATGCTTACCCCGATCTGAATCTGGCGGGAAAACTCGACCAGTTGGCGGCCATCGGCCTCGGCACCGGGCTCTCGAAAAACATTCGGGGGTTCGGCGCGCTCTTCACCGTCGAAGGAAGCGATGCGAGACTGGCGCCCGACCTCTCGGCCTCAATTGATGTGATTCTGGCCCGCAAGCCGGACGCCTTGGTGGTGCCGCGCGACGCGGTGGTGAGCCAAGGCGGCGAGTCGTGGGTTTACGTCAAGCGGGCGTTGGGATTTGAAAAGCAGGCGATCAAGACGGGTGAGGCAAACGATCTCGAACGGGTGGTTCTTTCCGGGCTCGATCCCGGAACGGAAGTCGTGCGAACGCCCGGGCCGGCAGGAACTGATGTGACTCGTGGCGCCGGCCTTTAGACGCTGAAGAACGCTTGGGGCTGCCATCCTGGGGAACCGGCTTGGTCCCCAAGTAGGTCGAGCACATGACAGGCCGATTACAGAAGATATTGAAGCACCGCTGGTGGTTGCTGGCGGGGGCCGGGCTATTGATCGGGGGCGCTGGGATTGCCTCGGTTCGCTTCGGCCGCAATGTTTCCAGTGTTCCCACAGGAGACGTGACGCGAGGTGATTTCGAGGATTATGTGAAGATTCGAGGTGAGGTGAAAGCCAAGCGGTCACTATCAATCCATGCGCCGCACACCCACGGCGGGGTCGGCGACCCTCAGATCGTGAAAATCGCCAAGACGGGAACGGCGGTGAAGAAAGGCGACGTGCTAGCGGAGTTCGACACCGCCAAACTGCGGGAAACGCTCCAGCAGAAACGCTCCGACCTGAAGCAGGCGGAGGCGGAGATTGAGCAGGGTAGGGCGACGGCAAAGCTCCAGGAGGAACAGGACCTGACGGATCTGGAGAAGGCGCGCTACGATGTGCAGCGCGCGAAACTGGAGGTCAGCAAAGCGGAGATCCTCTCCAAAATCGAAAGTGAAAAGAACAAATTTCTTCTTGCCGACGCCGAGCAGCACCTGAAGGAGGAAGAAGAGAAGCTCGCTTCCGACCGCACCAAGGCGGCAGCCGACAACGACGGCAAAGAACAGAAGCGCGAGAAAGCTCTTCACGACGCGCAGATCGCGGAGCAGGATATCGCCGCCTTGACGCTGCGGGCCCCGCTGGACGGAATCGTGACCGTCCTTCCGAATTGGCGGGCCGGCGGATTTTTCAGCGACAGCGCGCCGCCGTTCAAGGACGGCGACCGCGCATGGCAAGGCGCCCAAATCGCCGAATTGCCCGACCTTTCGACGTTGCGGGTGAGCGGTCGCGTGGAGGAAGCCGATCGCGGCCGCGTGAGGGCAGAAGAGGTCGCCACGCTGCGCATCGATGCTGTGCCCGACAAAGAATTCCAGGGACACGTGGTGGAAATCAGCGCCTTGGCCAAAATTGATTTTTCGGGCTGGCCATTCCCACGTAACTTTGATGTTGCAATTCAGATCGATCAGGCCGATGCACGGGTGCGACCGGGAATGAGCGCTACGGCGCGCGTCGCCGTCGAAAAACTGCCGGATTCCATTTTGATTCCGGCGGCGGCGGTGTTCCAGAAGCGTGGCAAGACCGTCGCGTACGTGCAGAGCGGTTCGAGTTTTCGTGAGCGTGAGATCGTGGTGGCGAAGCGGGGAGAAAGCCAGGTGTCTGTGGCGCGGGGACTGAAGCCGGGCGAGAAGGTCGCCCTGAAAGACCCCACGCTGCAGAAGCAGTGAAGGTCTGCCCACAGATTGTGCGGATTGTAGAGATTACGGTCATTGCAGGCAGGTGACCGCCGATCCAGGGCGGCCACAAGGGCCGCGCCTACGGAGTGGGAAGCGAAAGTGAAGGTACGTAGAAAAACACGCTGGGCGATTTTGCTGTTGGTCGCCGTGGCCGCTGGAACGGGGCTGTGGCGCGCGCTCCCGCGCTTGCGCAAGCCTGAGCACGGCATTCCAACCGCGACGGTGAAGCGCGGGCGTTTGGACAAGAAGGTGTACACCGAAGGCGAGCTTCACGCCCGGCGCAGCGTGATGGTGGTGGCTCCCTCGGTGTCCGGCAACCTGCGCATCGTCCGCCTTGCGCCCACGGGTACGCACGTTCACGACGGCGACGTAGTGGTGGAATTCGACCCAAGCGAGCAGCAATACAACCTGGAAGAGAACCGCTTCGACCTGGAGGAGGCCGAGCAGGAGATCGCCAAAGCCAAAGCGGACGCTGCGGTGCAGTCGGCCAAAGACGAAGTCGAGTTGCTGAAGGCGAAATTCGATGTGCGGCGGACGGAGTTGGACGTGAGCAAGAACGAACTGGTGAGCGCCATTGATGGGAAGAAGAACCTTCTGGCTCTTGAGGAGGCGAAGCGCCATCTCACGCAGCTTCAGCAAGACATCCAGTCGCATTCTGCTTCTAATCAGGCCGCGCTAGACGTTGCGCAGGAGAAGGAGCGCAAGGCGCGCCTTTTGATGGCGCAGGCGGAGAGCAATATCCAGAGCATGAGCGTCAAGTCCACCATCGACGGCCTCGTATCCTTGAAAGAGAACGAGCGCGCGTCAGGCGGATTCTACTTTTCCGGGATGAAGTTGCCCGAGTATCGGGAAGGCGACCAGGTGGGGCCCGGCACATTGGTGGCTGAGGTCATGAACCTTGAGCAGATGGTGGTTCAGTGCAAAGTGGACGAGGGCGATCGCGCCAACCTGAATACAGGCGCCAGCGTGGAAGCGCACGTGGACGCTCTGCCGGGACGAGTTTTCCCGGCCAAAGTGGAGAGCGTGGCGGGAACGGCTTCGCGCGGCATGCCCTGGTCCGGAAACACCACCAGCAAGTTCGACGTTTCCATAACGCTCGATAAGTCGGAATCCGGAATCCGGCCCGGGCTGACCGTGCAAGCGGTTGTCGAGGGAGGACAGACCAAGAACCTGTTGCTGGTTCCTCCCCAGGCGCTCTTCGAAAAAGACGGTAAGCCGTTCGTTTATCTGCAACGCGGCGGCGACTTCGTCGAACGGCAGGTTAAAGTGACGGTGCGCACGGAAAGCCAGGTGGCGATCGAAGGGGTGGACGAGGGCGCACAGGTGGCCTTGATCAATCCTGAGGAACAGCCGAAGAAGACCGCGACGAGCGCCTCGAGCCAGCCGGCGTTGGTGGGAGGAGGTGGGCGCTAAAGGCGTCACGTCCTCTCGATCTGTCATTCTGAGCGAAGAATCCCCGTAGTTCGGTTCAGCAATCTACAACGCACTGCAGCGATTCTTCGTTTCGCTCAGAATGACAGTACTTGCTTGTTGGCGTCAGAAGTTCATGATGACTTTCTCGCACCTACATTCCGATCTTTTGCACGGTGTCGAAAACCTGCGCCTGCACAAGCTGCGCACCTTATTAACGATGCTGGGAATGATCTTCGGCGTGGCGGCGGTGGTCTCAATGCTTTCGATCGGCGCGGGAGCCCAGCAGCAGATGATGGCCTTCATCGAGCAGCTCGGAGTGCGCAACCTGATTGTGGAAGCGAAAGAAGCCACCAACTATCAAGACCTTCAGAAAGTGCGGAAGATTTCCTCCGGCCTGACCTTTCGCGACTGGCGAGTGATCAAGGCCAACATCAACGGCATCGACCAGACTTCGCCGCGCAAGCGCTTTACGCCCTCGAAGATGCTTCCAAAGCCACAACGCGACATGCCGGTCGCCTACGGCGTGGAGCCCAATTATCTCCGCATCGCTGGGCTGCAGGTAGTGGAAGGGCGTTGGTTCGATGCAGACGAGAATGACCACGCCGCGCCGGTTTGCGTGCTGGGGGACGCGGCGCGGGCGACGCTGTACGGAAACGGCGAATCGCTGGGGCAATACTTGAAAGTCGACGAGCAGTGGCTGCACGTTGTGGGCGTGGTAGCCCCGCAGTTGACGGTGCAGGGGGCAGCGGGCGGCCTGCCCTCGCAGGACCTGAACAACCTGATTTACGTGCCGCTCTATACGGCTTTGGACCGCCTCGAGGACACCTATAGCGACCTGAAAGACGACATCGACGGGATCTACCTTCAAATGCGGCCTGGCGTGGACGTCCTTTCCACCGCTGACGTGGTGCGCGGCATTTTGAACAACACGCACGGCGGGGCGAAGGACTTCAGCGTGGTGGCGCCGGCCGAACTGCTGGCGGAACAAAAGCGCACGCAACGCATCTTCGAAATGGTAATGGTGGCCATCGCCTCTATTTCACTGCTGGTGGGCGGCATCGGAATCATGAACATCATGCTGGCCGGAATTCTCGAGCGGACGCGCGAGATCGGGGTGCGGCGCGCGGTGGGAGCCCGCCGCGTCGACATCGTCCGCCAGTTCCTGGTGGAGGCCACACTGATCTCGATTGTCGGCGGCTTGATCGGGATTGTTTTCGGCTTCGGCATGTCGCGCGTCATCGCGCTGCTGGCAGGCTGGTCGACGATCGTAACGCTCTCGTCCATCCTCCTGGCGTTCCTGGTGTCGGTCACCGTGGGCCTGATTTTCGGCACCTACCCCGCCGTCAAGGCGGCGCGGCTCGATCCCGCAGAAGCCATCCGCTATGAGTGATTCGCGATTTTCGATTGACGATGGCCGATGGCACAACATGCAATCATTCTTGCGAAGAGAGGTAGCGCAGACCAACTCTCAAAGGTCCGCGGCTTTTGGCCGGGCGGCCCAATCAAGCCTGGGATACAAGCCGCAGACCTAACGAGCAGGTCTGCCCCACCTTGTTCTCTTCAGGCCGCGCGCGGCTCTGCCGCCCGGACACCTGGAACCGGATACCTGACACCTAACTCGTGAGGCTCATATGAAGCAGGCTGGATTTATGCTGGTGTTACTGTTGGCAGTTCGTGGCGCGGCAGGACAGACGTTCCCCACGCCGGATTATATGCGCCAACTGGCGTATCGTGCATCCATCGCGTCGCAGGTAAAGGGTCCCGTGGAGCTCCATGATCATGTGGTGGAGGGAAAGCTGCGGCTGACTCTGGCGGACGCCATCCGTTTGGCGCTGCTGAACAACACTGACGTGCGGCTGAACGAGTTGCCCATCGAAAACGCGCGCCTCGAGGTGCAGCGCGCCTATGCGACGTTTGATCCCACGTCCACCTCGAGCTTCAACGCCGGCCGTGTGACGAGTCCTGCGTACACGCAACTTCAGGGAGCGCCAACCGTCAGCACGCTTAGCCAACAGGCACAGTTCGATTACAACCAGACGTTTCAGACCGGCACGAATTACGATCTCAATTTCTCGAGCTTCAAGTACGGGACAAACAGCGCCTTTGAGACGCTAAACCCCTACATCGACTCGGCCGGTACGGTGACTTTGACGCAGCCGCTGCTGCGCAATCGCGGGCTCTTTCCCAACCGCGCGCCCATCGTCATTGCTCGCCGGAATTTGAACGTGTCGCGCGCCACCTTCACAGCCCAGGTGAATGACTCGCTGCTGCTTACGGTCCAACAGTACCTGACCGTTTTGCAGGCGCGCGAGAGCCTGGTGGTCTTGAAGAAATCGGTCGAGCAGGCCCAGGCAAGCTATGACCGCGACAAGCGCGCCCTCGAACTGGGGGCGATCCCGCCCTTCGACATTTACCGTTCTGAGTCGCAGGTGGCGGCGCGGCGCGTGCAGGTGATCCAGGCGGAGTACAGCCTGAAACAGGCTGAGGATGCATTTCGCCGCGTCATTGGCGCCGACCTCGACCCTTACATTCGGGCGCTTGACCTCGACCTCACCGAATCAGTTGAGCCCCGTGGCGACCTCCTCTCCCTGGATATCCAGCAGGCCTATCAGCAAGCGCTGGAGCGGCGGCCGGAGCTCGAAGCGTTGCGCCAGCAGATCGACAACGACGAGACTTCCGTACGGCTTGCCCATAATCATCTCTTGCCCGAACTCAGTTTGAGCGCCTTCTACACGACCAACGGCATCTCGGGAAACTCCTACAATATCGCCACGACTCCCTCCACCCTGATATCCACCGGGGGGTTTGTCGATACTCTTTCGCAGATGAAAGAATTTGACTTTCCAAGCTACGGCTTCACCGTACAACTGCGGCTGCCTATCCGCAACCGGGCTGCCCAGGCGGACCTGGGTGAGGCCATGGTTTCCAGGCGGAGGGATCTCTACCTTCAACGCCAGGAAGGGCAAGAATTGTGGCAGGAGGTCAAAAACGCCGTCCATCAGGTCGAGCAGGCTGAACTTTCGATCGCGGCCGCCAAGGTTTCGCGGGACTTGGCTCAGAAAACCCTGGAAGCCGAGCAGCGGAAGTATGAATTAGGGGCGTCGCAGGTCTTCTTCGTGTTGGATGCCCAGACCCAGTTGGCACAAGCGGAGTTGAGCCTGGTGCAGTCGCAGATCGGTTACCAGCAGGCGGTGGCGGGGGTGGAACACGCCACGGGAACCTTGCTCGAAAACCACAAAGTAAAGATTGAAGACGTCGCGCCGTGAACCTTCTGAAAATTACAGAATTAAGTGACATCACCCCCTCACCCCCCAAACCCCTCTCCCCCAAGGGGGCGAGGGGAGAAATAACCCCAGTTTATGCCCTCGCCCCCTTGGGGGAAAGGGTGGCGCGCAGCGCCAGGTGAAGGGATTGGTCCGTCACGATATTATGTATCTCTCCAGGCGCGCTAACTTGACGTGGCGCGCCAATTGTCGCTATTATAGATGACATATGGTAAACGAATTGCGAGCTGTGCTCGGAGAACTGGGAGGCAAGCAGGGTCTGGGTCGTGCCCTAGCCAGCGAGCGTCACCTGCGAGAAGCGATCCGCGAAGGCTTCCCTCCACGGGTTGTGGAGGAGTTGATGCACGCCTCCGGGCTGACGTTGAAAGAACTCGCCAGCGCGCTTGACCTCTCCGCCCGGAGCCTGCAACGTCATCGCCGCACAGGAAGGCTGGCGCCTTACGAATCCGACCGGCTTTACCGCCTGGCGCGAGTCATCGCCCTGGCCGATGAATACCTGGGCGACCACGAACTGGCAGTGCGCTGGCTGAAGCGTTCCAATCACGCTCTCGGCGGCCTGGCCCCGGTATCGGTGATCGACACGGAGTTGGGCGCGCGCCAGGTGGAAAACCTCCTGGGCCGCATCGGATACGGCGGAATTAGTTGAGCCGGGTCTATCGAGTACTGCGACGCCGGTATGCTACCAGTCCTTTTGATGGAGAGGGCGCATACCGCTACGGGGGACGTTGGTCGAGCCCCGGCACCCGCCTCTGCTACACCTCGGAGCATCAGTCCCTTGCGCTACTGGAGTATTTTGTGCACCTCGACAAAGACGATCCACCCGCCGACCTGGCCATCGCGACAGCGGGAGTCCCGGATGACCTGGCGGAGGAGCGCGTTGAGGCCAACGAACTGCCGCGCAATTGGCGCGAAGCCGTAGCGCCCGCTCAGCTCGCCCGAGTGGGTGATGACTTTGTTCGCAGGGGCGAGCACTGTCTGTTAGTCGTGCCCTCGGTCGTCGCTCCTGAGGAGAATAACTGCCTGATCAATCCCGAGCACCCGGACTTTAAGAGGATTGTGATGTGCGGCGTGGCCCCGGTCAGCTACGACCCGCGTATGTTTGTAAAGCAGCGAACCCAACGCAGGGAGCGAAGACCATAACCAAAGAGATGCTCGACCGCAGCGGCGCAACGGCGACCTGCATTTTAGGTCCGCAGCTCGTGCGGCGGGATCGAGAGAGGCCGCAGACCTTGGAACGCGGGTCTACGCCACCCTCCCGGAGCTCACGAGGACACAGCTTTGAAAAGAGCTTCCTTGACCCTCTCCGGCGTCATGGGAAGTTGCAATAGCCGCGCGCCAGTCGCGTCGAATACCGCGTTCGCGATGACGGCGCCCATGCAAATGATGGGAGGCTCCCCGCCGCCTTGAAAGGGCGAGCCCTTCGCATCCAATATTACCGTTTCGATTTGCGGCAACCACGAAAAGTGCGGAATCGTGTAGGTGTCAAAATTCGAGTGCAGAATCTCGCCGCCCTTGAATCGAACCTCTTCGCTCAACGCATAACCGAGGCCCATTGTGATGCCGCCCTCTAATTGCAGACGGGCGCCTTCCGGGTTGACGCATAATCCCATCTCCTGCGCGCAGACGACCCGCTTCACCACAACGCTCCCTGTATTATTGTCCACGGCGACTTCCGCCATGTGCGCGACGTACGTGCCGGCGTCGATGCCGCAAGCCACTCCATGGCCGCGCTTGCTTGGCGCCTTGGCGGGCGACCAGCCGAATTTCTGTGCCGCGGCCTGCAAGACGCGCTGCATTCGCGCGTCGTTCAGGTTCTTCAGCCGGAACTCGACGGGGTCCATGCCCACCTTGGCCGCAAGCATATCGATGTGGGATTCCCGGGCGAAGGTGTTGGTATTGTTGCCGGGGGCGCGCCACGGCCCGGTGGCAAACGGATGAGACCCCGGGCGTCGATCCCCAGCCGGAACCATAACTGACCGTGCGATGATTCGGGGATGTTGTAGAACTGCGGCGCGCCTCTTTCCCCGGCCCAGTACACGCCATAGTCCCAGAACGTAATCAGCCCTGATTCGCTCGCGCCCGCCTGGATCTTGACGACCGCGGCAGGACGGAAGGTGTCGTAGAAGAATTCTTCCGCGCGAGTCCAGACGACCTGGACGGGTTTTCCGGTTAATTTGGCCAGCCTGACCGCCTCCATAGCCTGCTGGTTATTGCTCTTCCCTCCGAAAGCGCCGCCGATGAAGGGCGTGATGACCCGCACATTCTGCGCGGGGAAGCCGAGAAGAGCGGCTGCCGCTTCTTTCAGGGCGAAAGGCGTTTGCGTGGAGGCCCAAAGGGTTAGTTTGCCGCCTTCAATTTTGGCCAAGGCGGAATGCGTTTCGATGGGAGCGTGCGAAACGTAACTGTTCAAGTACGTCTGCTCGATCAGGTGGCGGGCGGCTTTTCTTCCCTCGTCGAGGTTTCCGCCTTGCGCGACCGTCTGCCCTTGTGGCGCGACCGTAAGCAGGTGGTCGAAGATACTCTTGTCATCCACAGTAGGCGTAGGCCGGTCGAATTGCGCTTGGATTTTCGCCAAGGCTCTCTCCGCCATATCAGGCAGCGGGTGGAGGACGGCGATCAGGTCTCCCTCCTCAATAATCTGCACGCCTTCGATGGCTCGTGCACCCGAAGGGTCCGCATGAGTGAGCTTCGCGCCGTGAACCGGGGGCCTCAGAATGCGAGCGTGCAGCAGTCCCGGCTCCCTGACATCCCCGGCATATACGGCCTGGCCGGTGACCTTGGCGGCAGCGTCTCTTCTCAAAACGTTTTTGCCGATGAAAGCGTCTTCGGCCTGAGGCTTGGGCGTCACTCCTTTCACATGGCGCAGAATCTTCTGCCCCTTGGCAAGCTCGGCGTAGCTTAATCTCTTCTGCCGTGACTCGTCGTAGACGGCGCCCTCCTTGGTCTTCAACCGCTCTTTCGGCGCCTGCCACTGCTCTGCGGCCAGTTCGATGAGCGTAGCCCTGGCTTCCGCCGCGGCGGCTCGGAGTGCGGGACCGAATATTCGGGTACTCATTGTGCCGAACGTGCCCATGTCCCAAGGGCAAAGGTCCGTATCGCCCATCACCATGTCCACGGAATCGAGACGGACGTCGAGTTCTTCAGCCAGGATTTGGCCCATGGAGGTTATGATTCCTTGTCCGTACTCGACCTTTCCGGTGAACCCGCTCACCCGTCCGTCTTCTGCAATCCTGAGGAAGGCATTGAAATCCTGGGGCAGTTGCTGCCCGAATCCGCGCCGGCGTTCACCCTCCTGCGCGTCGAGGGAATCGGGGACGGTGAAGCATACGACGATGCCACCGCCAAGCAGTTGCAGGAACTGTCGGCGGTCGAGCGGCGGCGAGGTGCCGTCGTGAACGGCCGCGGAGAAATCGAGCTTCAGATAAACTTTGTAGACGCTTCCTTGCTGTTTGTATTCGGGTTTCATCTTGCTCCTCCTCCCGCCTGCTTCGACGCGGCCTCGATCGCTTGCACGATTCGTTGATGGGCCCCACAACGGCACAGGTTGCCGTCCATCTGCTCGATAATTTGAATTCGCGAAGGGTGCGGGTTGTTCAAAAGCAAGCCGTAGGCGTTCATGATCATCCCGGGAGTGCAGTATCCGCACTGCAGAGCATCGTGCTCGACGAAAGATTTTTGCAAGGGATGCAACTCGCCGTTCCTGGCCAAGCCCTCGATGGTCGTGATCGTCTTGCCGGCGACGGCTTTCATTTCCAGGACGCACGAGCGCTCAGCCTTCCCATCCGCAATCACGGTGCACGCCCCACATAGCCCCTCTCCACAGCCGTACTTGGTGCCGGTCAGACCCAGATCGTACCGGAGGACCCAGAGCAGCATGCGGCTGGAATCGACCTCAATACTCACTGGCTTTCCGTTCAGCGTGAATCCTATGGTCTCTTTCATGCCAACACCTCCCCGAAGCACTGCGGTGCACAGCACAGGTCTCTCGGCCGTGAGTGCCACGACCTAAAGCCGCTTTGCCGGCGACCATTATAGTCCCTGCTGACGCAAGAGCAAGAGACAGATAGACCGTCGGCTTTGCAGTTGCACGGGCGGGGGTGGCCGCGCTGCTCAGCAGTACAGGGTCGCGCAAGAGAAGGAATACGAGTAAAATCGTGGCCTTTGGAAATCGTAGCGCGAGATAGGTTGACCGCTCCAGGGAGAGCAAACCTGCTCCTCAAGGTCTGTCCCCATGGGCCTTCGGCCCGCGAAAGCTCATGAAAAAGGTGTTGGGTTATGATAGGCACGGTCGAGAGCGGTGAGATCGTAGTCGCAGTGGAGCGGTTGAGGCCGTAGGTCTGTCTGATCCGGAGCGTGCGTGTTGAGCGAATAATTGGGCGTTGCTGTCTCCCTCAGGGGGGAGCGGCGATAGCCCGCGACCCTGCATAAGGTAACTTTGGGCACGCTCTCCGCTCCCGCCCAAAGGAGCGTGTGATGCCTTATAGAATAGCAGGAATTGACGTTCATAAGAGAATGTTGACGGTCGTGGTTTGCGATGTGGAAGTAAGGGGTGAATATGAGTTTGAGCGGCGACCGTGTGGCAGTACCCCCTCGCACCTGCGCTCACTGGCCGCTTGGCTGGTGGAGCAAGAGGTTGAGGAAGTGGTGATGGAGTCCACGGCACAGTATTGGAAACCGGTCTGGGCAATCCTGGAACGATACTGGAAGCCCCTCCAGCAAGGACGGGAAGGGGCTCGTCCGATGTCGGGAATGCTGCATCTGGCGCAGGCACAGTCGAACCGGGGACCACGGGGGCGGAAGAACGATTTCGCCGACCCCGAACGTCTGGTGAAACGACTGGTGGCAGGCGAACTGATCCTGAGCTTCGTGCCGAGTGCCGAGCAGCGTGTGTGGCGCACGGTCATGCGCACCAAGTACCAGTTGAGGTGCAACCAAGTGCAGTTACAGAACCGGTTGGAGGCTTTGCTGGAAGAGGCGCATCTGAAGTTGTCCAGTTTGGTTTCCGACCTGCTGGGCCTCAGTGGACGGCGTATGTTAACGGCCATCGCGGAAGGGGAGACGGATCCGGCAGCGGTGGCGGCACGAGCGGATTATCGCCTGCGCGCCACGCCGGAAGAGTTATGCGATGCGCTGGGTGCCTGTGGCGAGCTCCATCCCGTCTACCGCCGGTTGTTGCAGAGGGCGCTGGAGGAGTGGCAACGCGCCGAGGCACAGATTACTCAGCTCAGCCAAGAGATGGCCACGCTGCTGGCTGCCCACCAGGAGCAAGTCCAGCGCTTGGCGGAGGTACCCGGCCTGGGGGTGGATTCAGGACAGCAGATCCTGGCGGAGGTGGGCGCCTCGGCAGCGACCTTCCCTTCCGCTAAAGCTCTCTCCTCCTGGGTGGGTGCATGCCCAGGCGAGGAGGAGAGCGCGGGAGTCAACCACAACCGCCGCTCGCCCAAGGGCAACCGCCACCTGCGGCGCATCCTGAATCAGGCGGCCCACGCCGCAGTTAAACTCAAAGGCAGCGTCTTTGCGATCCTCTACCGCCGCTATGTGGCGCGCTTGGGGCACAACCAAACCATCGCGGTGATTGCACATCGGCTTTGTCGCTTAATCTGGAAGATTCTGCACCAAGGAGTTCGTTACGAGGAACGCGGCCCAGCGGTCAGCCAAAAGTCAAAGCAAAAGCGCACCGCCCGAATGATCCGCCAACTCCGCGACCTCGGTTATCGCGTCGAACTGCTTAAGCTCGCAGCGGGGGTGCCGGCCTGAGACAGGTTTTTCGACCCTGCGGCTTTTCGCTATTCCCCAGGCACGAACCGCGGACCTGAAATGCAGATCCGCTCCAATCGTTGCGGATGCGCGCCAAGTGTGCCGGAAGAAGGAGGAAGTAGTAATGACCAGATTGAGTCGACGGAGGTTCATCCAAACCTCCGCAGCATCTTTGCTGCTCGAGAGTGTCAGCAGTTCTGCGTCTCCAGCGGATGCGGGCGAGAGCGATGTCAGCGCACAGCCGGTTCGGGTGGAGAAAAAGAACTACACCTGGGAATGGTCGGCGAAGGACGACCGGTTTCGGCTCCTGGACGGGCAGGGACGAGTGATGACGAGCGGGCTTCTCCAACCGGCCGTCATCGTTCAGCCGGGAACGAACAAGCATGCGCGGAAATGCACTTCAGGAAAGCTCGCGAGTCACAGCCAAAGAGAGGGTGACATTACGGTGAACTATGCCGGCGTAAACGGAGACGCGAAAATCTCCATTATCTGGCGGTTTGAAGAGGAAGCTCTTTGGCTCGAACCGGTTGTGTACGAATCGGCCAACCTCGAGAACATCGTGGCCCTGCACTACTTCGCTCGCGGAACCAGCCAGGGAGCCAGCCCGACACTCGAAAACTTCTACCTCATTCTCCCGGGCATCAGCGAGTCGCCCGGCATGAGTCCCATCGTCACTGGAGACTTGGAGTTGAACATGACCAGTTGGCTGGGGCGAGGTTCTTCGCCTACACCGGGACTGCTGCAACAATGGGGCTTGCCCGCGCATTTCTTCTGCGGCTTCCATGGCGCCAAACCGGTAGCGGTCAAATCTTCCCTCACCAAATATCTATCGGAAGCGTTTTGCTGCGGGCTCGCCGAACTTCCGGGCGGCGACTTCTTCCTTGAAACCCGCGCTGGGCGGCACAGCCCGGTCGTGAGCTACCGCAGCGATCTTTGGGGGAATCTGCGCGGGCCGGGAAAACTCACTCTGGGTGCGAGATTGCTCTGGGCGCGCGGAACGAACTACTATGAGGCAATCCGCGCGTATTACCGGGGGCTGGTGGGAGCGGGGATCATCAAAAAGAAGGACAACTCCGAGCGCAAGAATGCCGTGGTCTTGTCGCCGCAGTTCAACTGCTGGGGAGCAGAGGTGGCGATCGAGAAGGCGGGAGCAAACCTCGACGAAGCCACCGTGAGTTCCTTCTACGGCGATTTGAAGGCCTCGGGGATGAAAGCGGGAATGTTCGTCATCGACGATAAGTGGGAAGGAAAATACGGCAACCTGGAGCACTCCAGGGAGAGATTCCCTCACTTCGAAGAGTTCCGCGAACAGGTTCGAGCTGATGGTCTGCACTTCGGTCTTTGGGCTGCCTTCATGCGCTGCCAGGATCCCGCAGACATGGGCTTAAATGTTTCGCATATGCTGCAAAAGGCAGATGGGAAACCGCTGATTGTCGGTGAGGGTGAGTCGAAGTATTACATTTTGGATTTCACGCAACCCAAGGTCGAAAGGATTCTACAGGAGCGAGCCAGAAGTTTCGCCGAGCGGTATAAAGCGGACTTGGTGAAGTTCGATTTCGGCTACGAGCTTCCGCCCTTGTCGGTGGCGGCGCCCCAGAACATGGCTTGGGCGGGCGAGCGTTTGATGCTCAAAGGGCTCGAGGTGGTGGTAGGAGGCATGCGGGAGGCGAATCCCGACCAAGTCGTGATGTACTACTGCCTTTCGCCGCTTTTCGTCGAATATCTCGACCTGCACAGTCCGGATGACCTCTTTATGGCGGCGGGAGAATATGACTGGGAAGCCAACCGGCGATTCTTCTTTTCCAGCCTGTTAGGCGAGATCGGAATACCGACGTACGGTTCTGGCGGGTACGATTGGGTGAGCATGCCGGAGATCTGGTTTGACTCCGCCTTGATCGGCACCCTCGGATCGCTCAACAGCTTTGTTGGGGACGAGCAGGACTCCATGCCGACGCCCGACCGCATTGCGAAATACAATGGCCTCTCCCAGGTGTTGCGAGCTTCCAACTCCTTCAGCATTGAGCCGGTCGACGCTGGGTATCTGGGCGCAACGCGTGGTGCGCACTCTGCCTCCTGGGCGCGCTTCGAAGGCGGTGAGTTGGTCGGCGTCGCCCTTCGCACCCGCCGCCTCAACGGGCAATTGGGCCCGGCGAATTTCCGCGACATCGTTCGGACCAACGCCTCGGTTGTTGCCGCTTCAAGAACCCAGGATGGCATCGCCACGGCGGCCAAGCTGGGTGTGGTTCCTTATGGTGATGGGGAGTTAGTCATTCAACGCAGCGGCGGGCAAACTTTCGAAGCCGACTGTACCGAACATTATTTCGGAGGGAAGACCAAGTACCGACGCCTCGAGATTCGAGAAGGTACGCTGCGCTTGCCTCTGCGCGAGCGGGACGAGGATGGTACGCCCCTGGAATGGATCGAAGTGAGCGTTTAAGGCAGGTAGCACGGGCCTCTTCTAGAGGCAACCCACGTGATTGCGCACGGGGGCCAGTAGGAAGGCTCCTACGGAGCGAATGGAAAAGGAATAATCATGGTTGAACAGTTTTGGTTGGGGATGGCAATCATTTTCGTCAGCGGCATTTTTAACGGCAGCTTCGCGCTGCCCATGAAATATACCCGGAATTGGAAGTGGGAAAACACGTGGTTTGTATTCTCGGTGGTGGGCATATTCTTATTGCCCTGGGTTATGGCATTCGGATTTGTACCCCATCTTAAGGAGGTCTATGCGGGTGTTCCAACGCGCGTCGTGGCGCTGGCGGTGACGTTTGGCTTTTTCTGGGGAATCTCGCAGGTGACCTATGGCTTGAGCCTCAAGACCGTGGGGTTGGCGGTTGCAGTATCGGTGGTCTCCGGGTTGGCCTGTCTGTCAGGAGCCTTGGTTCCGCTTCTGGTCCTGAGTCCGGCAGACCTGTTCCGGGCGCGCGGTATTTTTCTTCTCTGTAGCCTGCCCATACTCTTTGCGGGATTAGTCATGTACTCGCTCGCGAGCCGCAACCGGGAGAAGGAACAGCAGAGCGAGAATCCAGCTCAAGTCGCCCCAGGTGGAGGTTTCAAGGTGGGGCTCGCGCTTTGCATCTTCACGGGTGTGGTTGGGTCATGTTTTAATCTCGGTTATGCTTTCAGCGGTGATATCATCCGCAAAAGCATTGACTCAGGTGCCTCGCCGCTGACGGCGGGTTATGGGGTCTGGTCGCTGGTCTTCGGCGCTGGTTCGATTCCCAACCTTTGCTATTGTCTTTATCGACTCTTTCGTAATCGTACCTTCGCAGCATTCCGGCAGAAAGGCTGGCCGAAAGAGACCTTGCTTGGCGTCATGATGGCCGTGATCTGGCTTTCGGGACTCTTGTTGTACGGGGCGGGTGTAACTCTGGTAGGCAGGTTCGGAAGCTCAGCGGGATTCACCTTATTCTTAACCGTGAGCGTTCTATCGTCCACTGTGCTGGGAGTTTTCGCGGGAGAATGGAAATCGACCTCTCAACGCACCCGGGGATGGTTGGCCCTTGGAGTGTCCGCAATGGTTCTTGCGGTGGTGGTTTTGAATCTGGGGGGCCTGTTTTCGTAGCGGTGGCTTCAGGCCCCCCGGGGAAATACAAAGGTTGACCCTACTCTGCTACACAAGTGGCCGTTGCTCTCCCGGTGGGCCTCAGGGTAGAATCCAAACCTGGCAGTTATCCTCGTTCCTGGCGGATGCCTATGGCAGAGTGGAGTGGTCCTCTCAAAATAAGACCGGCACGCGTCGAAGATGCAAAAGAGATCGCGCGCATCTACAACCAAGGAGTGCAGGATCGCTGCGCGACCTTTGAAAATACCTACGTCACACCGGAAGAGCGCTACCTTTGGCTGGCGGCGCGTCCGGACAAGTTTCCGGTGCTGTTGGCGGAAGTCAAGCACACGTTGATGGGTTGGTCCTCCCTCAATCCTTACAGTCCGCGGCATTGCTATGACGGAATCGCGGAACTGGCCATCTACATTGAACGCAGCCTGCGTGGGCACGGCGTGGCGCAGGATTTGATGAAGGCCATGCAGGAGATTGCGCGTGAGCGAGGGTTCTACAAGCTCATCGGCCGCATCCTGGCCGAAAACCAGCCGGCGCGCAAACTCTGCCAGGTGACCGGCTGGAAGGAAGTCGGAATTCACGAGAAGCACGGCAAGCTGGGCAACGAGTGGCACGATCTCGTGCTGGTGGAATTCCTGATTCCGGAAAACTTGAAGTAACTCGGAACGGACGGCGAATCCGCCGAGATTGCTTCCAATATGCGAAAAGACCACCGGCGATGGCTGTGGCTGAGCATCGGAGCCATCATCATCGCATTCATCATCTATAACCTGAGTCGAAGCCCGGAGTGGGTGAGTTTCCGGTGGTCGCGCTTGTGGGCATTGCTCACCGGAACCAAGCCAGACCCCCTCTTGTTGGCCTTGGTCGGCGTATTCGGCAGCTACCTTTTGCGAGCCTGGCGCTGGAGATTCTTCCTCAGTCCAATCAAGAAAGCCTCCCTGTGGGTCCTGTTGAAGGGCCAGGTCCTCGGCTTCAGTTCCATCTATCTCGTGGGCCGTCCCGGGGAATTCGTGCGTCCCGCTTACATTGCCAAGAAAGAAAATGTCTCCATGAGCGCCATGCTGGCGGTGTGGTTGCTCGAGCGTATCTTCGACACGGTTTTCCTTGTTTTGCTCTTTGCCGCGGCGCTGGACTTCGAGCCGCTTGAACCTGGAACGATGCGTGGCTCAACCATCCTACTCGCCTTGCACCGCGGCGGCGACGCGATGCTGGTTTTTGCGTTCCTGCTGGTCGCCGGATTGGTGGTTTTCTGGCTGCGCTCTCGGCAGCTTACCGCCTGGTCGTTGCTGGCCTTTCGCTTTTTACCTAAAACGGCGCTAAGGAAACTCCAGCACTTCCTGCGCTCGTTTGCGCTGGGATTGAGCGTTATCCAAAGCTGGAAGGACCTGGTGGGTAGCCTGCTGTTGAGTGCGGCGGTGTGGTTTGTGAATACGTCTATCTTCTGGCTGGTATTTCGAAGCCTTCCGGGGGGCGGAGCGAACGTTTCCTGGCTGGCATCCGCGGTGGTGCTGTTTTGCGCCGCGCTAGGACTGGCCGTGCAGATCCCTGGGGTCGGCGGCGGCTACCAGGTGAGCATTATTCTGGCCTTGAATGAGCTCTATAACCAGCCCGCGGAAACCGCCACCGGCGCGGCGATTATTATGTGGCTGATCATGTCGGTTCCCTGCCTGCTGGCCGGGCTCGGGTTGTTGGTGCACGAGGGGCTGACCTTTAGGAAGTTAGAGGCCCTGGCCGACGAGGAGAGGCAACTGGCGGAGAAAACTTAGCCTATGAGGTGTCCCTTCTGCAATCATCTGGAAGACAAGGTCGTGGATTCGCGTGAGGCCAAGTTTGGAGACACGATACGACGACGCCGTGAATGTGCGAAGTGCGGCCGCCGGTTTACCACCTACGAGCGGATCGATGAGATTCCCTATATGGTGGTGAAAAAGGATGGCCGGCGGGAGAAGTTCGATCGCCAGAAGCTGCTGACCGGCTTGCTGAAGGCCTGTGAGAAACGGCCCGTCCCGATGTCGAAACTCGAGGAGATTGTTAATGAAGCGGAAGCGATGGTGGCCGAAGCGGCGGAAAGAGAGCGTCCGGCAGCGGATTTGGGGGAGTTTGTCATGGGCCGCCTGAAGGCGCTCGACAAAGTCGCATATGTTCGATTCGCCTCCGTTTACCTCGATTTCAAAGACATTCGGGAATTCATGGATGAGTTGAAGGACCTGCTCAGAGCCAAAGGCAAATGACAGGAATCAGGATTCGGGATTCAGGCCCTGACTACGAGCGTGATCTCACTGTAGAATCCTGTCTCCCGAACGTTGTCGACTCGAAGCTTTTGCCTGTCCTGAAACTTGAATCCTGGCTCCGGAATCCTATTCTTACCTGTTAAAGACGAAGGCGCCGAAGGTGCGGAAGGTTCTGAACCCGAGGCGTTCGTAAAGACGCAGCGCGCGCGCATTGATGTCGGTGACAGTTAGGGAAACGCGCCGGTAGCCTGCCCTCGTCAGGTCGCTAAAGGCGGATTCCAGCAAGGCTGTCCCCAGCCCGCACCCTTGCAGCGTCCTGGCGACAGCGATTTGCGGTATGTGGGCTGTACTAGAACTTACGCAAGTCACCATCAGCACCCCGCCGAGTTTGTGGGTTTGGCGATGCACGGCGACTTTGGAGACTTGCTCCATAAACTCTCCGCAACCCTGGTAATGGAGGATGTTGTCGATGAGCCGGGTGGCTCCTGCCAGAGAGCTGTATTGGTCATTGATCGCCGCATCAACATGGTTGGAATAGGCGCCGAAAACCAGTTCTGCGGCCTCGCGAGCGTGTTTTTTCTCGCAGGGCAGGATACAAAAATCAGCCAAGCGCGGGGCGGCATGCCGCGTAGGTTCATTCCGGCCGGGCCCGGGTAAGGCCTGGGAGTGCCAATCGGGAAGGGACAAGGCCATGAAGCGGCGCCGATAGCCCTCGTAATTCCAGGAAATGAAGTTGTTTTCCAGCTCTTCGAATGCATAGTGCGGGAGTTGCGCCTCCACGCGCCGCAAGCCAGGAGTAGCCAGGAGGGTTTCGTTGGAGTGCTCCAGCAGGCTCAGGGCCTGGTCCAAACCTGCGGGCGGCGGGCCGGCGAACAAGTCTCCCATTAGACCCTTCTCGCCATCGCAGAAAAAGAAGCAGTAGCCGCGAATGACTCCGTTCTGAACCAGAGCATACCCCGAAAGACGTTTCTCCTTCAGGCAGTTGGAAATCACGCGGGCCGAGGAAGTGAAATCCCAATAGAGACCTTCGCTCCAAGCACGCGCTTCGGCATCCAACAACTCTGAGAAGGCCGACAGCTCAAAGCGGCGAATATCGATAATCTCAGACCCCACAGCAGTTCCCTTTGGGTTGCCGGAGCGAAATCTCACCTCGCGCAGGCCATCCCGCGGTGCCGGGCGCCGGACGACCACAATGCCTCCCGGCCATAACAAAAACGATGCAAGTATAACCCAACTACTAGTAGCAGGCTGCTGAAAAACCCTTCTGGTTTGTCCTGCCACCGGGCCGTAAACAACGAGGCATCTCAAACTGCCATTGTTTTCAGGACGAGATGCCTCGCGCGCTCCCCCGAAAATCACCCCCGCCGGCGATTGCTGGGCACGCCGTGGCGTGCCCGTACTTCCCGGGGTGACGAAGCGATTTCCATTCGCCCGCGTGGGGCACAGGCCCATCACAACTCTCTCGAAGATCACGTCATTCCCGCGCAAGCGGGTATCCATTGCGTTCCGGACTCGCCATGGACCCCCGCGTTCGCGAGGGTAACGAGATACGAGATTTTCATCCCTTTGGGTGGGCCGCAGGCCCATGACCACTCGGAATGCGAGCGCCGAAAAAGGTTTTTCAGCATTCTGTCAGAGCAAGGGGCTAAGGAGGAAAAGTTCTTGCGGGTTAGAAATTGGGTTATGGTACCATTTTGGCGCGCAGCACCTTCCCGGAGAATCTTGCTCTGGGGTTGAAGACACACGTTGGCATCGGCCGCGGAAAGTGAACTGGTGCCCGCGACCGAGTTTTTGCGCCCGCTGGGAGAACAACAGGGCATGGGCCCGCCTACAACCACCAATTCCGGCACCCCACCGCCGCGGCCGAATCCCGTCCTTGCTTCGTCGCGTCCCTCCCTGCGACATCGGATGGAATACTACGCGGCCGTCGGCCTACTAAAAACTCTTGGCTTCCTGCCGCACCGCTTTACGCGGGCGCTCTGCGGGTTTCTTGCGTTTCTGAGCTACTGGGTCTGGCCGCGCTTACGGAAAGTGGGTCTGACCAATCTAAGGCTTGCTTTCCCTGATTGGCCCGAGAGCCAACGCCGGGAGGTGCTTTTCAGCTTGTTTCGTAACTTCGGCAGGATGCTGGCGGACTTCGCGCATTTTCCACAGTGGAACCGCAGCAACATCGAGAAGTTGATCATCTATGACGGATTTGAAAACTATGCGCAGGCCCAAAGTCAAGGCCGCGGCGTGCTTTTTCTTACTGGCCACTTCGGAAATTGGGAGCTGAGTTCTTTCGCTCACGGGGTGTACGGCTATCCCTGCGACTTCGTGGTGCGCGCCCTGGACAACCCCCTCATGGATGAACTTATCAACCACTACCGATGCCTGGGCGGCGGAAAGCCTATTGAGAAAGGTGATTTTGCGCGCGGCGTGCTGCGCGCTTTCGGTCGCGGCGATGCAGTCGGTGTGCTGATCGATCAAAACATGCTGCCCGGCGAAGGGGAGTTTGTGAACTTCTTCGGCATGCCCGCCTGCACCACCACAGGCCCCGCACGTGTGGCGAAGAAGACCGGTGTGCCCATCGTTCTGGGGTTAGTCATCTGGGACCCGAAGCTCAAGAAGTATCGGCTGCGATTCGATCCTGTCGAATGGATCACTTGCCAGAACCCGGAAGAGGAAATCCTGGTCAATACCGCGAACTTTACCCGCTTGCTTGAAGAATACATCCGCCGCTTCCCCGATCACTGGCTTTGGGTCCACCGCCGGTGGAAGACGCGTCCGCCAGGCTCCGCGCCGCTCTATCCATTCTAGGAGAGAGGGGAGCAAGGAGGCAGCAGGCGGCGGGCAGTGAAGGCCGGGAGTCGACGGCAGGCAACTGTCGACTGAGAACTGACTACTGTCAACTCTTCTATCGAGGCTCATTATGAAGATCTCGGAGCTGGCACGATTGCTGCGGGGAACGCTGCACGGAGAGGCGGACCGAGAGGTTCAGGAGGTGGCAGGGTTGGAAACCGCCGGCCCAGGAGAATTGACATTCGCCGAGGACGCGAAGTCTCTTGAATTGGCGGCCGCATCCCGGGCCGGGTGCGTTCTCGTACCGGCGGATTGCTCTCTGCCAGGAAGTACAACGATTGGGGTCGAGAATCCCAAGCTGGCTTTTGTGCGCGCGGCCCAAGCCCTCTGTCCGCCCCGGGAATTCCCTCCGGGCGTGCATCCCACGGCAGTCGTTGCCGCGGACGCGCGCCTGGCTGAAGACGTGACCGTTTCCCCGTGCGTGGTAATTGAGTCAGGCGTCGAAGTTGGACCGGGCACGTACCTTGGGGCTGGGGTTTACTTAGGCGAGGGTGCCCGGGTGGGCGCGCAATGCACGCTCCAACCGCGGGTGTGCGTCTACCCAGAAGCAAGCATCGGCAATCGAGTGATCCTTCACTCCGGAGTCGTGGTTGGGTCCGACGGATTCGGTTACGTTTTCGCCGACGATCATTATGAGAAGTTCCCCCAACGGGGCAGAGTGGTCATCGAGGACAACGTCGAGATCGGCAGCAACAGCACGGTGGATCGTGGCTCCTTGGGCGTAACCGTGATCGGTCGAGGTACCAAGATCGACAACTTGGTTCAAATTGCGCACAACGTGAAAGTGGGGCGTCACTGCGTCATCGCCGCGCAGACAGGCATTTCGGGCAGCGCGGAAATCGGCGATTACGTGGTGATGGGCGGCCAGGTGGGCGTTGCGGATCATATTCGCATCGAAGAGGGAGCAATGATCGGAGGACAGGCTGGCATATTTGGCACGATACGCAAAGGAACCAAGGTCTGGGGGACCCCCGCCCGGCCCGTAGACGAATTCAAGAAAGTCTACGCCCACCTTGCCAGGCTGCCGAGCCTTGCCGGGAAAGTGAAGGAAATCAAGAAGCAGATTTCAGAGATTCTAGAGCATGACCCGCAGGGAAAGTAAGAGTCTCAGGTGTTTTCGTAAACTTTGGTGAGTTGCAACCGCATGGTGTCCAGGCGGCTTTCCGATACACGTGAGAAACGCCTCAAGAGCTCATAGCCGAGATCGTGATCCTGCTCGGCCTTGCCGCGCAGACATTGCCCGTCCATCGCAAAAGCGCTAGTAGGCTCGACGGCTCGGGCCGAGAACCTCCATCGATAAGGCGGAAACAGCCACGACCAGCCGAGTATATCGTCTTCTTTAAGAGTGACGATGCTGAGCGGACCGCGGCGTTCGGAAACGATGGTCAGGTCGACTTTGCCCTCGCGAAGAAGGTAGAACTTGCCGGCATCTTCTCCCTCGTGAAAAATGAATTCCCCGGGCGCGAACCGAACGTTGGAGGCACAGCCTACAACCAGGTCGAGGTAACGCGGTGGGAAATCCGTGAAAAATGGATGAGCAGTGAGAATGTTCTGAAGACTTTCCATGCAACACTCCTTGGGGCTGAGCCGGCGTGTATTTCCTAAACGGTCGACGTTGGGGCCGGCGGCGTCCTCCAGCGACATCGCATGCAATGGAGTAGGCCCTTCAAAATGATAACATTCCGTCACGGCTCCTTGTCAACGTCGGATTGACCGTTTTGGTCTGCCGCAGTTGTGCTGCTCCACGTCACTTTCGCCACTTTTGAACCGCTTTTTTTGAGCCTCTTTTTTGGGCTTCCCAACTGCGGGAATTCACGGTATCCTTACTCGCGCGTGCTTGGTGGATATTGAAATTCACAAGGCCGTTATCATGCAGCGCACCACAATCCGAGAATCCGGGATCATTTTTGAAATTCTTCCTTCCGAACGAGCGGCCCGGCTCCCTCAAACCTTGAAGGCCTCATCTGCGGAAGAGGTGCGAGAAAGGACACAACGAGGACCATGGCAACAGTAGAAAGAGTCTTAGCAGAGCATCCGTTCTTCGAAGGCTTTTCAGAGGCGCACGTTAAACTCGTCGCCGGGTGCGCTTCCGACGTTCGCTTTAAGCCGGGACAGATTGTTTTCCGTGTAGGCGAAGAAGCCAGAAAGTTCTACCTGGTTCGTCAGGGGAAAGTAGCGCTCCAGATGACCTCCGAGCGGCGCGGCCCGCTCACGGTCCTGACGGTTGGAGCAGGTGAGGTTGTGGGATGGTCGTGGCTGTTCCCACCCCACAAATACAGGTTCTCTGCGCGCGTCCTCGAGGCAACACGGGCCTTTGAGATCGACGGTCAATGCCTGCGCGGCAAGGCCGAGCAGGATCACGATTTTGGTTATTATCTCTTGAAGCACTGGTCGCCGGTGGTCGAGCGGGCACTGGATGCGACGCGATTACAGCTCATCAACGTTTATCAGGACCGATAAGCCGGGCGTGTGCCGCTGGGCAACGTCATTTCAAGCCACGGCAGAGGAGGAAGGCCTTGGAGATTCACAAACAAGATGCTTTGAATTATCACAGCCAGGGGCGCAAGGGAAAGATCGAGGTCGTAGCGACCAAACCTTGCGCCACGCAGTGGGATTTAAGCCTCGCCTATACACCGGGCGTGGCGGAACCCTGCCTCGAAATTCAAAAAGTCCCCGAACGCGCCTTCGACTACACGGCGAAAGGGAATCTCGTTGCCGTGGTATCGAATGGCACGGCGGTATTGGGCCTGGGGAATATTGGCGCTTTGGCCGGCAAGCCAGTCATGGAAGGCAAGGGCGTGCTATTCAAGCGCTTCGCGGATATCGATGTGTTCGACCTCGAAGTAGGTTCGGAGGATCCCGACGACGTCATCCGCTTCTGCCAACTGCTCGAGCCAACCGTCGGCGGCATCAACCTGGAAGACATCAAAGCCCCGGAATGCTTCCACATTGAGGAGACCTTGCGGCGCACCATGTCTATTCCCGTCTTCCACGACGACCAGCATGGGACGGCAATCATCTCCGGCGCAGCCCTCGTAAACGCGCTGGAGGTCGTGGGGAAGGACATCGGCAAGATCACCATGGTGATCAACGGCGCCGGAGCGGCCGGGATTGCCTGCGCCGAGCACTACGTTCGACTTGGGATGAAACGGGAAAACATTATTCTTTGCGACACCAAGGGCGTCGTTTACGAAGGGCGCGGCGAAGGCATGAACCCCTACAAAGCCCGCTTCGCCTCCAAGACCACGGCGCGAACCCTGGCGGAAGCCATGAAGGGAGCGGATGTCTTCACCGGCCTCTCCGGCCCCAACGTTGTGACCCAGGACATGGTGCGTTCCATGGCGGATCAACCGATCATTTTCGCCATGGCTAATCCTGTGCCGGAGATTGGCTACAAGGCCGCGAAAGAAGCCAGGGCAGACCTGATCATGGCCACGGGAAGGTCCGACTATCCCAACCAGGTCAACAACGTTCTCGGCTTCCCCTTTATCTTCCGTGGCGCGCTGGACGTTCGAGCACGAGCCATCAACGAAGAAATGAAGGTTGCGGCGACGCGCGCCCTGGCGGCGCTGGCGAAGGAAGACGTGCCCGACATGGTGCTGCGCGCCTACGGAGTCACCCACCTGCACTTCGGTAAGGACTACATCATTCCCAAGCCATTCGACCCGCGCGTCCTGGTGTTTGAAGCCTCCGCCGTCGCTCAGGCTGCGATCGAGAGCGGAATGGCGCAGGTGAAGGTTGATATCGAACAATATCGAGAACAACTCTCTCGCCGCCTGGGGCGCACCCAGGAGGTCATGTTCAGCGTACGCCAGCGGGCCAAGGCCGCACCCAAGCGCATCGTCTTTTCCGAAGGCGAGCACGAGAAGATCATCCGCGCCAGTTGTCAACTTGCCAACCTGAAGATCGCACATCCGGTGCTGCTGGGCCGTCCGGCGGTTATTATGAAAATGGCTCAGGAACTGGACTTGTGCAGCAAGGTCAGCGCGGAAATCATCGAGCCGGCTCACTCACCCAGGCTGGATGCCTACGTGGAGGAGTTCTACCGGCTGCGCCAACGTCGTGGCATCACCCGCAGCGAGGCGCGGGAACTGATGGCCAACAGCAACTACTTCGGCGCCATGATGGTTCATATGGGCGACGCGGATGGTTTCGTCGCGGGCGTCTCGCAACATTACCCGGACACGATCCGCCCGGCGCTGCAAATCATCGCCACGCGCCCCGACGTTCACAAAGTCGCCGGGCTCTATGTGATCGTGACCAAACGAGACATTTTTCTCTTTGCCGACACCACCGTCAACATCGACCCCAGTGCCGATGATCTGGCGGAAATTGCCCTGCTTTCCGCGGAAGTGGCCGAAAGCTTCGGCATTCAGCCTCGCGTGGCGATGCTGTCATTTTCCAACTTCGGCAGCACACGGCATCCCTTAACCGAAAAGGTGCGCCAAGCCACTGAGATCGTGAAGCGGCGGAATCCCAAGCTCACGGTGGACGGGGAGATGATGGCGGATACGGCGCTAGTCCCGGAATTACTCGCAGAATACCCCTTCTCAAGCCTGAAGCAGAGGGCCAATGTTCTGGTCTTCCCCAGCCTTGAAGCCGGCAACGTGGCCTATAAGCTCATGCTGCGCATTGGCGGCGCGGAAGCGCTTGGCCCGGTGCTGATGGGACTCTCGAAACCGGTCCACGTGTTGCAACGCGGCTCGACCGTGGAAGAAATCGTCGATATTGCCGCTCTCGCTGTCGTGGACGCTCAACGGGAGGCGAACCACTTCAATATGCCACTCACCAAGCCCTCCGCGGCGTGAGCAGGCAGCCGTGAAAGACGCACAAGGCAGTTGCCTTTGCATTTCATAGGCCGGGCAGGACCCGCGCGTAGGGCCTAACGGTGTGCGTTCAGGAACCTTTCCACGATCTGCGAGAACGCCTCTGGCTGCTCGTCATACATGAAATGTCCCGCGCCCTGAACCAAGGCAAGGGATGAGTTCGGGAAACTGCTCCCATAGAGCCGGTCGGCCTTTTCGGTCTGCAAATCAAGAGCGCCGTGTACCACCAGCACGGGAGCTGTCACTCGGCTCATAGCCGGCCGGTAATCGTGCCGCTTTCCCATGCTCATGTACATCGCGTAGACCATCCAGCCGCCATTTTCGTTTCCCTCGCTCACGGCAGGCAGAGTTAGATTCCTGGCTCGCAGTGCTGCCACATAATATTTAGAGAATTCGCGGTTGAGCGCCGCGAGGTCTGCTTCGCTTTTTGTGTACAGATGGCCGAAGTCGAAGTACCGCTTGCGGAAGTCTGCGTAGTCGTTCTTCATAGCGGCGGGCAGTAAATCGCCGACCTGATCGAAGAGATCGCTCTCCTCGGACGGCATCACGAGCAAGGTGGCCGGCGCCACCAGAATCAGGGCCCTCACCCGTTGCGGGAACTCCGCTGCGTAGAGCGAAACCAGGAAGCCGCCAAACGAATGCCCGATCAGTACAAGTTTCTCTTCCCCCAGGATCTGCCGGATTCGCTCGATGTCCGCAATCTGGGCCCCTAAGCCCAAAGTCCTGTCGAGCGTCTTCATGTTCGAATAGAAGTTGGGAGATGAGAATCTGTCGATGGGCCGGGTTGATTTCCCGCAACCGCGTTGATCGTAGTAGTTGAATTTATAGTTCGCCGCCAACGGCTTGAGCCCCGCCCAGGTGGCACGGATCGGGTAACCTGGGCCGCCATGAACGATTAGCACATTCTCCCCTTGCCCCTCGGAGAAATGATAAAGCCTGATGTCGCTCTCGACCTCCCACCAAGTCTGGGCGCCAGACTGGGACGGCGGTGTTAGGGAACCACGAAGCCCTTCACCCCGGGCTACCATTCCCGGCTCGTACAAAGGTCTTGCCATTACGCGCAAGAATAGGACAATGCCTACCACGACTGCTAAGAGGACTGCTGCTAAGCTGACCAGGACGGTTTTCATTGGCGGGCTCCTCAGACGGGTATGCTTAAATCTGTCCAGTCGTTTTACAGACTTGAAGCGCAGAATCGCCTTGATACCATAGGAGCTTTCGCATCGGAATGCAATTCCGGCCATCGCCGAGAGCCCTATTTGTGATTCGCGTGCATTGGTAATAGAATCGGGAAAGCATTCGTTAGGCACAAAGGTTTTTGTGCAACCCCACAATGGCGGAAGCTCTTAAAGTCGAACATCAGGTCCAGCGAGGGCTGAAATCGTCGCTCGTCAGCATTACGTCGAATTTTGCTCTCGCGATGTGCAAATGTGTCGCCGGAGTACTCGGGCATTCCTTTGTGCTGGTCGCCGACGGAATCGAATCGCTCGCGGACGTGTTAAGTTCGTCCGCCGTCTACTTCGGTCTCCGGGTGGCGATCAAACCTCCAGACAAAGATCATCCCTATGGGCATGGAAAGGCTGAACCCGTCGCGGCAGTGGTTGTCAGCCTGGCATTAGCGGCAGCCGGCATTACCATCGCGATTGAGAGCATTTTCCGAATTCGCACTCCGCACCCGCTTCCTCGCCCGTACACACTATGGGTTCTGCTGGGCGTGGTTGTGGTGAAAGTTCTGCTCTCCCGCTTCGTCTCTTCCGTTGCAAACGCCATCCAAAGTACCGCCGTCCGGGGCGACGCGTGGCACCACGTCAGCGACGCCATAACCTCCGCGTTCGCCTTCATTGGAATCTCCGTGGCGCTTTGGACGAAGAATTACGCCGCAGACGATTGGGCCGCCCTCTGCGCATCCTGTGTGATTCTCTTTAACGCCGGGCGCCAACTCCGGCTACCCCTGGCCGAACTTCTGGACACCGCACCTTCTCCCGACATTGAAGAGCAGGTACGCCGGGTGGCAACCGCGGTTCCTGGCGTGATCGGGCTCGATAAATGCTTCGTGCGCAAGGTCGGATTCCGGTATTACGTCGAACTTCATGTTGTCACACGAGGGGATATCACCGTCCGCACGGGACACGGCATCTCCCACCAGGTGGAGGATCGGGTGCGCGCAGATGTCGATCGCGTCGCCAAGGTGCTGGTGCACATCGAGCCCGAAGAGGAGCTTCTGAAGGCGCCCGATAATGATGTCTAGTCGCGCTGCCTCTCGCCCCTACATCCGCACATTGAACCCTTCCACCACGATCCGGGGCGTCTCGCCCCGGGTGTCGGCGTGTTCGAGTTCGGTTCGAATCGTCCGGCGTTCGCCAGGCATCAAGGCGATGTAGTTGTCACTATAGATTGCCGGCAGGATGCGGTCCCCACTCTTCTCCCGCACGGCTTTCAACCGGACCATCAACGCCGGAAGGCCGGATGGGTTGTGCAGTTCGGTGGCTAAATGCCAGCGATGGTCCTGGCGCGTGACGTCCGTGGACGCTTCCAGCTTAACCTTCGGCAACTGTCGAATCGCTCGATAGTTGCCTTCCGTAGGACCCCGCATATAGAAGTTTGTAGAGATGGTATCGGCTCCGCGGGTCAAGGACAGGCGTAGGAAATGCAGCGGAGTCAGCTCGGACGGATACTCCATCTTCATGCACGAGTTGGCGCTGTCCTCTTGACTATCCAGAGTGATAGACTTCTCCCACTCTTTCTTTCCGTCCATGTCCAGCACCTCGACGGCAGCGGTCAGACCCTGCACATTTCCACCGCTGATATTGACGACTTCGACGCTCTCGGTCACCGGATTCCATTGGATGTGAAGCGGCTCGCAGCCCTTCTTGCAGCCAAAATAAGCAGCCGTCGGCTCAAAGTAATAGTCGTAGGTCTGCCAAACGAAGGAGGGCCAGCAGGGATGGCTCATCCAAAGCAGAAGTCCCATGCGGTGATTGCCCTGCCCCTCAAACATGGCGCGATAGCCTTCGTAATTGAGAAACTGGGCAAGTGAAACCCAATCGTCGAGGTTGTCGGCTCCTCCGTAATTGAACTCGATCATATTCCTGAAACTTTCGCCGCCTTGCGCGCCGGTCAATGTGAAATCGTGAAGACCCCAGTCGAGGCCCTGCGGCCACTGCGCCGATTCGGGCATCATCGCGCGAACGCTATCGACCGGGGGAATGTTCGGCATGCCCATCTCGCTGTGCAGCTTCGTATGCGCGCCGCCCGTAAAATAGAAGCTGACCGGCATGGCCATATAAGGCCCGCCACCACCCACAACGCCAAAGGCCGAATTGGAAATGTAGTGGATGTCGGGATGATTATCGGCCAGGACTTTGCGGATGGCGTCGTCAAGCGGCTTGGGCGGGTTACCCTCGTTGCGGCCGCAGTAAATGCCGATCGAGGGATGATTTCGAAAGCGCCGAACCGAATCAAGCGCATTGCGCAGGAACATGTCGTCGTCTTTCGGGTCGGGCCCATCGTAAGGGTTGGCAAGCCAGAACTCCTGCCAGACCATAACGCCGTGGCGGTCACACGCGGCGAAGAATTCCTCATCCCCGACCTGCCCCACCCAGTTGCGAATCATCGTGAAGTTCATTTCCCGGTGATAGCGTACCGCAGCGTCGTACTCGCGCCGGCGATAGAGCAGCATGGACTCGCCGAAGCCCCAATTCCCTCCCCGCGCTATAAATCGCCGCCCGTTGATCCAAATCCGCAGAATGCCGCCCTCTTCGCTGTACGTCATTTGCCGGATGCCGGCGTCGAATGTGCGTGCGTCCGATACTTTCTTGTCGCGCGTCTGGAAGCTCAGTTCGATTGGGTACAAGTGGGGCTCGCCGTAGCCGGCCGGCCACCAGAGTTTAGGA
This sequence comes from uncultured Acidobacteriota bacterium, assembly GCA_963831905.1. GTDB lineage: Bacteria > Acidobacteriota > Terriglobia > UBA7540 > UBA7540 > CAVROP01. The sequence goes on from CAWHRX010000009.1 coordinate 230,089, forward strand.
TTCTCGAGGCGCAGCACCGCCGTATTCGTGGGATCGAATTTCACGGTCGTGGCTCCTGAGCCGCCCACGGTGATGCGTTGTTCAAAATGCAAATCGCCCAAACGTCCGCGCAAAATCCCTGCCACTGGCTGGGGAGTGTGATTCACCAGTGTGACCTCGATACTTACGTCAGCCCGCGTCGTTTCAGGCAGCGGCAAGGTGCTTTTAACAAACGGGTCTTCCAGAGTTACCGGCCCGGTAAAGCTGATGTAGACGCCGCCCCAAATGCCGATGTCGCGGCCACGAACGGTGGGAATCCAATCCCAGCCAATCGACGCGTGATAGGTCGGGTTATCGCATCCGAGCGCGCCGCCGTTCTTTCCCGGATTCTCAAAAGTCTTCTGCTTGGTGCTTCCCGGCGTGTCGTTCTTCTCGATGCGCACCGCCAGCGCGTTCTTGGCCCCGGCGAGCAATCGGCCGGTAATGTCGAAGCGCCCGCGTATGAAGCCGCCTTCGATGCGGCCAAGTTTTTCGCCGTTCAAGAAGACCTCCGCTTTCCAGTTAACCCCGTCGAAATTCAGCCAGGCACGCTTGCCTGCGGGCAAGTCCGGCGCCGTGAACTCGTTTCGATACCAGAAATCCGCGCAGAAGAACGAATCGGAAACATACAACTGGTTCTCACCGTAGTTGGGGTCTGGAATTGCGCCGATATTCAAATAGGATGTTAGAACCGTGCCCGGCACGGTGGCGACCACCCAATCGCCGTCCGCGAATCCCACTTTCGAAAGGGCCGCCCCTTCGGAGGTCACAAGCGAAGCTCGTTGCAGGCGCCATGCACCTCCCGCCAAGTCAAGTCGCTCTCCAGGCCGGCTTGCGGGCGCGGGCTTCGGTTGCGGCACCAACCCACCGCGCCCGTAGACCTCCATCTCGCTGAGCAGGTATCCGTCCGTGGACGTGGGCAGGGTCATTAGGACGCGCACATATCTGCCCTGGACGGGCTGCGCGAGCTTCAGGTCGTCCCTACTCCCCGCCCCGGCGGGCAGCGGTTGAATATCCCGCCAACTCTTTGCGTCATCGGAGACCTGGAGAGAGCCTTCCGCCGCACGAGCGATCCAATAGAGCGTCACCCGATCGAACTCACAGCGCGCACCCAGGTCGACGTAGACCCACTCTTCACCCAATCCGGCGCTCATCCAAGCACTGGTGAACCTATAAGGGCCGCCGATCTCGACCCTCTGGTTCTGGTTGTAAAAGGCCACTTCGGCGACTTGCCAGTGCATAAAAAACGCCATGGGAGAGGCGTTCGCGGCCTCGAACTCGACGCGATAGAAGCGGCTCTGCGAACCTGTTTGGAGCGGAATGGAGGGCTGAAACACTGCTCCTCCTCGCTCAAAACCCGTCGGGCCGCCGGTGAGAGTAGCCCGCTGAGGGTTTGTGACCTTGCCCGCTTCCTTCCATTCGCGTCCATCGCCGGAAACCGAAACGGAAACACTCACGTTCTCAGGTTTCAACTCGCCTGGCGCCATAAAGAGCACGTCAACCCGGTCGATCACCGGCACGCTCTCTCCACCTCCAAGTTGCACCTGCAACCAAGGACGAGGCCCGCGAAGGTCGACAACGGTGACCGCGTTGTGGTCGAGAAAGTACTCGCGGTCGGTCTTAGGGAGCAGGCCGCGGAAGCTTAGCGATGTGGCCACCCATTCGGGGGGATGCGTGTCCTTGATCCCATCGGTCACAAGCTGCGCAGTGAGGTTGTAGTCATAACTGCTCGAGTGGTACGCGGGCCGGTGCAATGCAAGGTTGCGATACGTCGAGGATGTATCGGGCACAAGCCTCGGTCCGAAGTCTTCGCGCGGGTCGCCTGGATAAATTCCTACGCCTCGCGTGTACTCCGCCGCTGTAGTCGACGGGTTCTCGAATGAGCTTGGAGCGCTCCCCGCCTCAGCCCCCGGCGAAGCCGCAGCCATGCGGCGCTTTGGACCACTTGCCAGACCTCGCAGCTCTCCCATCGCCACGTAGGCGCCACCAACCGAGCTCGTTAGAAATCTCCTTCTAGATAAAGACATGGAATCCCCCCTTCGAAATCAGCGCGTCCCGTCTCAGTCCCTAGCCTTCAGTGGTCGTCTTCTCCGTGTTCTCTGTGCCCCGAAAGACTAAACACAGAGCTCACGGAGAACCTCCGTGTTCTCCGTGTTGAAGCTTTCGAGGCACAGAGGACACGGAGGAATTTCCTGCCTTCTGCTATCTTCCCTCTCACCCCCGCAAAATGAACCGAAAGCGCATATCCTCACCGAACCATTGAATGTAGTTCGTGCCCCAGGCGTTGTTGAAGAGGCTGAAGTGGAAGCCGCCGGCTAGATCGGATTGTGCATCGGAATAGGCAATAGGTGACTTCTCTCCCAAAGCCACGACGGGCGCGTCCAAGGTCTCAATGGCAAACTCTCCTTGCGTGTCCTTGTACCGGATTGCACTTGAAACCGCGTGCATGTGCCGGTTTCCTCCTCGCACAACATCCAACGGCGATATTAAGCGGTCCACCTTTTCAAGACGCCAACCTCCCTGGTCGGGCGCCAGCGGCAGGAAGCTGAGCCACATTGCTTCCGGAAGCCGGTTGGCGGCTTTTCCAAACCAACTGAAATTGACCTGCGCCGCAGGCTCCGCATCCGGGAAGAGCATCTCGACGTACAACTTCTGTGGCCAGGCGACAAGTCCCGAGCGCTCCGCTTCCGCATCTTCAATCTGCAATTCGGCAAGAAAGCGCTGGCCGGCAGCGACTTTGCCTGTCCAGCAATGGGTGAGCCTCGGCAACCATATCCGGCTTTGCGCTCCGAATTTGTCGATGTGCGGCTTTCCGAAGTCCATCGGCGCCCACCAGGTTTTAGCGGTGATGTACCTTGCGATAAAGCGGTCGTAGTCGGCCTTAGAAAGCGTCTGGTACGAAAACAGCGCCAACGGGCGTTCAGGCGAGGCCCACTCGCGGCCAGCCCCCTTGGCGCGCAGACGGCAGATCGCGCCAGTTTTCGAATCAAGCGCAACGGTGAAGTGGGTCGTTTCGATTTCCGCTCCGGCTGGGTGCAGTTCGAGCCCGCTGCGCTCGGGTTCCACCGGTTGCAAGGCGCGAACCTTTTGGAGTGCCTGGGCGCGTAAAGGCTCGGGAAGGTTTGTAATTCCCTCGTCAATATCTTTGCGCTTTTCGGCCCAACTGGTTTCCGCCCAGCGGAATTTCGGCGTGTCAACCACTTTCGACAGGTCCTTCGGCGTGTAGTGGTCGTAGTCCTTAAGCCGCTTCGTGTCAACGCCCCACGTATGTTCGACCGCGAGGAGAAGCCGGCGGAGCAAAGCGAGATCGGTGTCGTCTCCCGCGCCGAACTTCGCTTGGGCGAGCCACTCCCGCCGCACGCGCGCCACTTCCCGGTAGCGCGCTACCTTCACCGGGTCGCTGGGAACTCCGTAGATCCACGTGTCGCCAATTTCCTGTGTCACGACTGGCAGATTGCCGCGGTAGGTCTCGACCGCATTGGCGATCTCACTAAGGCTGGCAGCGGTCACCTGGGCGTTGGGGAACTGCTTTCGCAAATCCGCGTAGATCTTCTTGATCTCCTCCACGGAGTGCGGGCCGCCGTTGTCATTGCGCATCTCGACATCAATGGCAAGGTCTGATCCCGGCACGCGCACCACCCCGCCGTAGCCTTTGTGGTGATACATCATGATGAGAGAAGCTCCCGCCGCATCCTTCCACAGAAACATGGCCGGCACGTCGGGTGGGGTGCTGGCCCCGTTCACGCCAATGTCCAGAAGCTTGACGCCATTCTCGGCCAGCGGGCCCACGATCCCGATCGAGTGACCCGGTACATCGCTCATCTTGGCGCCCGTGGTGATGCGGTCAAAGCGCCGATCGAGCGACCGCGAGAGGCCTAAAGCGCCTACGATCATGGAGCGATCCAGCATTTCGGTCTGCCACGAAAAAGGCAGGGCGTGCCAGGCCAAGGCCCCGGCGGCAACCGCCTGCTCCGCGCGCCGCCGCTTGTCACTCGAGGCTTGCTCGAGATATTCGTAGAGAAGCCACGACCCGGTCGTCCACACATAGCGATCTTCGCCCGCCTGCCGCAAATCGTCGGCCACCTGAATGGCCTTGGGAAAATAGCGGTCGAAATAGAGGCGCATCACCCCGGCTTGAGTGTCCGTGAATCCCACGTCCAAATGACACTTGAACATCACCAGCACCCGCTTGACCTCCGCAGGAGGTCTGTCAACGGACGAGCCCTGCGCGAAGACAGGACGGCAAGCCAGAGCGCCGCCTGTCAACACCATACTCTTCATGAACTCTCGCCGTTGCATAATCGCATCTCCACTCGATCTGCCGCCGCGTCGAATCAGCGAACACGGCGCCCGATTCTACCCCAAGTACGTAGCCCGAAAACAGAGAACAATGCTCGAAACGCATAAAAACCTGCAAGGCGCAACAGCCACGAATCGTGGCGCACTCAGGCGGCAGTGACCCCAACTTCTGCGGCCCGCGCCCCAACGGACGGCCGATGGGCGCCGCAGGCGCTTTGGAGTGCGGCAGCTTGCTGCCGCTTTCCCACGGCGCGAGCTTGCTCGCGCCCCTTGTGCGAGCTCCCCGGTTACCGGCCAGCAAGCTGGCCTGAAGAAAAGCGGCAGCAAGCTGCCGCACTCCAAAACGGGTCCTCCGGCCGCCCGGGCATCGCATCGCAAGTCCCCCTGTTGGCATTTTCCGCTTGACAAAACTCGGGACCTGTGATAGCCTATGGAGATGGTCTGGATGTGGACACATTGTCGTAGGCGAGGGGTTCGGCCCTCAGAAGCGCGAGGGAAAGCCGATGGGGCTCCGATGAGCCGGGTAGTCGGGCACGAAAAAACACAAAAAATAGTACGATCGAAGCCAGTATGTTATTGAAAACACAGGAGCGCTGTTGGAACGAAGCTAAGAAGTACTTGAAAACAAGGTAGTTATTAGAGAATTGTGCGCGCAAAGATGATAAGTTATTGAAAACAAATTGCATATCTTCATTGAAGGCGCGAGATTCTGAGAGTTTTGGTCGCCAATTGACAGAGATTTGACCTGAAAAGGAGCAAAGAAGCCACGTTTTGCGACAACGAACCGAGGTTGCGGAGTGCCAATCAGTCGGCTACACGCGAGGCGCGTCACCCCAACGAAGATGACCTCAGGGTGTATTGGCTCGTGGTCGCGCCAAAACCTGACTACTCCGCCCGCTGGTGTATAATCTCTGCCGCCCGATTACCGCGAGGCGGAAAGGACTAATTCTCATCATGGAAACTCGTTTGGTCAGACTTCGAGGGCTCGGATTTGCGCTGTGCGCCCTGCTCTTATGTCTTCCCGTTCTCCAGGCACAGGAACAAGGTCAAAAGAAAAACCCCTACCAGGACGAACTGTCGCGGCTGCATGCGATGTTCGCGCAACCCCTGGCCGACTGGAAGGCGCACGTGGATAACCTTGCCCATGGCGAAGACCCGGCTCTGAGCGACGCCGACTGGTCGCCCGTTCGCATCTCTGAAAAAGCGGGTAACGGCCCGATGTGGTTCCGGCGCATGGTTGAGATCCCGCAGACGATGGGAAAGTACAGCATCCGCGGCGCACGGGTCCGGCTGGATTTGAGCGTCAGCGCAGATGGCCCCTCGCAGTTTCGTGTCTTCTTCAATGGTTCACTCGCGGAAATGGCCGACGGGGACACGCAGCAACCGATTCTGCTGACCGGAAATGCTGAGCCGGGCGCCAAGATTCTGGTGGCCATCGATGTTCCCGGCGCCGCCGGTTCTGTGCAACTCCAAAACGCCCAACTGCTGGTTGACTACCCCGCCGGACGGCCCGACCCGGGCCTGCTCTACGAAGAAATTCAGTCAGCCCAGGCCATGACTGCGGGTATCTTCCATGATTCTCCGGAGAAATCCAACCAACTGGGCGCCATTGTTCGCGGCATCGACTTCGCCGCGCTGGACGGCGGCGGCCAGGAGGCGTTTGAAAACTCGCTTCGCAAAGCGCAGGAGAATCTTCAGCCTTTCGCGGATGCGGCAAAGCAGTACACGGTGCGCGCGGTGGCCAACTCCCACATCGACATGGCCTGGCTGTGGCCTTGGACCGAAACCGTCGAGGTCGTGCGCAACACCTTCGGCACAGTCCTGCAGTTAATGCGGCAATATCCGGACTTCATTTACGCACAGTCGGCGGCGCAAGACTACGTCTGGATGGAGGAGAAGTACCCCGACCTTTTCAAGGAGATTCAACAGCGCGTGAAGGAAGGCCGGTGGGAGGTCGTGGGCGGCATGTGGGTGGAGCCTGACCTCAACATGCCGAGCGGAGAATCCCTGGTGCGCCAACTCCTGGTCGGCACTCGCTACTTTAAGCAGAAGTTCGGCGTGGATGTGAGGATCGGCTGGAATCCCGATTCCTTTGGCTACAATTGGCAGCTGCCGCAAATCTACAAGCGCTCGGGCCTCGATTACTTTATTACCCAGAAGATCTCCTGGAACGACACCACCAAATTCCCCTACAAGCTCTTCTGGTGGGAGGCTCCCGACGGAAGCCGCCTGCTTACCTATTTCCCGCACGATTATGTGAATGACATCGACCCTGTGCGGATCTCGGAAGACGTGGCGGAATACGCCCCCAAGACCGGCATGCACGAGATTTTGCACCTTTACGGCATCGGCGACCACGGCGGCGGCCCTACCCGCGCCATGCTCGACTCTGCCCGCCGCTGGCAAGATCGTCCCAATTCTTTTCCCAAGCTGACCTTCAGCACTGCCCAGTCGTACTTTGATGACGTCGAGAAGAACCTGCCCAACCCTAATGTTCCAGTGTGGAACAACGAACTCTACTTACAGTACCATCGCGGGGTAATGACAACCCAGTCTGAGACCAAGAAACGCATTCGGCAAAGCGAAGAACTCCTGCTCAACGCCGAAAAGTTCTCGTCTCTGGCCATGCTGCACGGGCTGCCCTATCCGCAGGAAGAATTGAATGACGATTGGAAGAAGGTACTCTTCGACCAGTTCCACGACATCATGCCGGGCTCAGGGATCGCGATCAATTATGTTGACGCGGCGCGGGATCTGGGCGTGGTGAAATTATCCGGCAACAAGATTCTCTCCGACTCCTTGAAGACCCTGGCCGCGCGCGTCAGCACTGAGGGCGAAGGCGTTCCGGTAATTCTCTTTAATCCTCTCAGTTGGCGCCGGACAGACGTCACCGAAGTGGAAGCGCAGTTCCCTGCAGAACTTGCCCCGCAAAGTGGAATCGAAGTGCGTGACTCATCCGGCGCCGCACTTCCCTCCTCGGTCCTCTCGCGCGACGATTCAATCCACACCGTGAAGATAAGGTTTGTGGCCAGGGACGTGCCGGCCACGGGATATGCCGTATACCATCTCGTGCCCGTCACGACCACGACTTCCGCCGGAGGCGCTCTGAAAGCCAGCGTGGAGGGCATGGAGAATGAATTTGTCAGCCTGAAAGTGGACCCCAAGACCGGATGCATCACCAGCTTGGTAGAAAAGCGCGGCGGCCGGGAGGCTCTCGAGCCCGGTGCCTGCGGCAATCTCCTCCAGACCTTCGTGGATAAGCCTAAGGAATACGACGCCTGGAACATCGATGCCAATTTCGAGGACCACAAGTGGGACTTGAACGAAGCGGAGGAAGTGAAGCTGGTTGAGAACACGCCGGTGCGCGCGGTAATTCGGGTGAGAAAGAGATTCCAGAGTTCGTCTTTTGTCCAGGACATCTGCATGTACCCCGGCGTTCCCCGCGTCAACGTCAACATGCAGGCTGACTGGCATGAACAGCATATCCTGCTGAAGGTCGCATTCCCCGTGAGCGTGCAAAGCAATTACGCCACCTATGAGATCCCCTACGGGACTATCCAGCGGCCGACCACCAGGAACACTCCCGAAGAAAAAGCCATGTTCGAGGTGCCGGCGCTTCGCTGGGGTGACCTCTCCGACACAGGTCATGGTTTCAGTCTATTGAACGCCAGCAAGTACGGCTATGACGCCAAGGGAAACGTCATCCGCCTCTCCTTGCTGCGCTCGCCGGCCGATCCGGACTCGGCTCCGGACCCCCACGCCGATCAGGGCTTCCACGAATTCACCTATGCCCTTTATCCGCACGCGGGCGACTGGAAAGCCGCTGAGACGGAGAGGCGTGGCATCGAGCTTAATTATCCTCTTATACCCGTGGCCGCCAATCCGCACGCCGGCGTGCTTCCCGCTTCCCATTCCCTGGTTGAGATCGAGCCGGGTAACGTAGTTCTGACGGCCGTGAAGAAGGCCGAGGACAATGACGCGCTGGTATTCCGGTTCTTCGAATTCGAGGGGAAACAGGGAGCGGTCCACCTCCATTTTCCCAAGGCTGCCCGCCAGGCCGCGCAAGTGAATCTGATGGAGAAGCAGGATGCACCGCTCACGCTGTCGGGCGGCGGCAAGGAAGCTACGCTGACGGTCCATCCGTACGAGATCGTCACGGTTAAAGCGTGGTTCGCTCAATGAAGTATTGGCTTTTGTTCCTCGGTGTGCTCACGCTGGCTGCGCCGTTGGCGGGGGAGACCGGGTACGATGCGTGGCTGCGGTACGCCCCAATCGACGCCGTGGTTCGCGAGCGCTACGACGCGCTGCCTGCCAATACGGTGGCGCTCGGCGATTCCCCGGTCGTCAAAGCGGCGCAGGCGGAACTGATTCGCGGCATGCGTGGCATGCTGGGCAGGACTTTGCGAGCGGAGTCGAGTCTTCCGAACGAGAGCGCGATTGTTCTCGGCACGTTCGCTTCCCTCCAGCCTCTTGTCCCGGCGGCAGACTTACCTAGCCACCTCGGAAAAGACGGTTTCGTGCTCAAGGCCTTGACGTTGAATGGCTTCCCCTGCCTCCTCATCGCGGCGCCCAACGAGCGCGGCGTCTTGTACGGCGTCTTCGAGTTGCTCAGCAAGATGGCGCGCCACGACAGCGTTATCAGCCTCAATGAAGTCCGGGAGCCTTACGCGCCGATACGCTGGGTAAACCAGTGGGACAATCTCAATGGTTCGATTGAACGGGGCTACGCAGGCCGGTCCATCTTTTTTGAGAATGGCGCCGTCCGCGCCGATCTGACGCGTGCCGCTGACTACGCGCGCCTGCTCGCTTCCATCGGTATCAACGGCTGCACCATCAACAATGTGAACGCCGATCCGCGGATTCTCGAATCCGATTTTCTCACTCAGCTGGCTCGCGTTGCCGAGGCGTTTCGCCCCTGGGGCGTCGCCCTTTCAATTTCGGTCGATTTGAGTAGCCCCAAGGTGATCGGAGGTCTCGAGACTTTCGATCCCCTGGATGCGCGCGTGGAAGCATGGTGGCAAACCAAGGTCGACGAGATTTACCGGCAAATCCCTGATTTCGGCGGAATCGTCGTCAAGGCGGATTCCGAAGGCCGCCTCGGCCCCTCCAGCTACGGCCGGACGCACGCGGACGCAGCCAATGTGCTCGCGCGCGCACTCGCACCGCATGGCGGCGTAGTTTTCTATCGCGCCTTCGTCTACAACCATCATCTCGATTGGCGCGATCCGAAAAACGACCGCGCCAAGGCGGCCTACGACAACTTCCACCCGCTGGACGGAGAATTCGACGACAACGCCATCGTTCAAATCAAGAATGGCCCGATCGACTTCCAGGTGCGGGAACCGGCTTCCCCGCTGTTCGCAGGATTGCGCCGCACGAACGAGGCCATCGAGTTGCAGATCACGCAGGAATATACGGGCCAGCAGCGCCATCTCTGTTTTCTCCCGTCCATGTGGAAAGAGGTGCTGGATTTCGACCTGCATGCCGGCGGAGGAAGCACGCCCGTTAAAGACCTGGCGGCGGGCCGAACTTTTCATCGCCCTACCGGCGGCTTCGTGGGCGTGGCGAATGTAGGCATGGACGCGAACTGGCTTGGCCACCCTCTGGCCATGGCCAATCTCTACGGGTTCGGGCGGCTTGCCTGGAATCCCAATGCGAGTGCGCGCGACATCGCCGAGGAGTGGACAACGCACACTTTCGGCAACGATCCGGCCGTCGTCCGCACGATCGCGGCAATGCTGCTGGCATCGTGGAGTATCTATGAGAGCTACACCGGTCCGCTGGGCGCAGGAACTCTGACCGATATTCTGGGAAGCCACTACGGTCCCGGGATTGAATCGTCGGAACGGAACGGTTGGGGCCAGTGGCATCGCGCCGACCATGAGGGCATCGGCATGGACCGCAGCGCAGCTACAGGCACAGGCTTTGTGGCCCAGTATCCCGCGCCGGTGGCAAGGCCCTACGAGTCCGCGGAGACTACTCCCGACGTACTGCTTCTGTTTTTCCACCACGTGCCCTACACTTACCGGCTGCATTCCGGGAAGACGGTGATCCAGCATATTTATGACTCGCACTACCAGGGAGCGGCACAAGCGGAAGATTTGGTGCGGCAGTGGAGTTCACTGAAAGGCCGCATTGACGACGAGCGTTACCGGGCGGTGCTGTCTCGTCTCGAATACCAGGCCGGCCACGCCACCATCTGGCGGGACGCCGTCTGCGATTGGTTCTCCCGCGTTTCGGGCATAGCCGATGCGCACGGACGAGTCGGACATCACCCGGATCGCATCGAGGCCGAGGCGATGCGCCTCCAGGGTTACACGCCTATAAACGTCACTCCAGAGGAAAACGCTTCCGGAGGCAAAGCCATCGTGTGCGAAGGGCAGGCGCGACCATGCCAAGCCACCTTCCATTTCGACCGCCCGGCAGGATGGTATGATCTGGATGTCCATTATTTCGATCAGAACAATGGCGAGTCCAAGTTCCGGGTTTTCATCGGCGGGCAGCAAGTGGATGAATGGATCGCCGACGATCACTTGCCGGCGGCGAAACCGGGCGGCGACTCTTCCACTCGGCGCCGCATCGCTGGCCTGGCGCTCCGCCCCGGCGACGAGATCCGTATCGAGGGAATTCCCGACGGAGCGGAACAGGCCGCTCTCGACTATATCGAGATTCATGCCCGTTAGAGGTTGACGGTCGCGTTTTCCGAAGGGGCAGACTCGCGGCTGTGCTTTGCAATCCAACAATTGGGTGCGAGGCAAACTCGCCGCAACAGGAGGCAAAATGAGGAAAGTCCGGTACGGGTTGTACGTCGTCGCTTTATTAGCATTGTGTTGGCTTGTCATTTCCCCGTCGCAAGCGCCATCGAATCCTCCGCCGGCTGCGTTGACCGCATCGTCCGGTTTCGAACAATCCGGCGCGGTCGCCTCGCCCGACGATGTGGGTCTTTCCTCGGCGCGCCTGGAGCGCATTGACGGCGCCATCGAGCGAAGCGTCAACGACGGGCGCATCGCGGGCGCGGTGGCGCTTGTTGCGCGGCACGGCAAGATCGCGTATTTCAAGGCGTTTGGCATGGCGGACCGCGAGGCGAAAAAGCCCATGCGCACCGACAACATTTTCCGCATCTGCTCAATGAGCAAGCCGATTACCAGCGTGGCCGTGATGGTCCTCTACGAGGATGGACGCTTCCTTCTGAATGAGCCGGTTTCCGACTTCATTCCGGAATTCAAGAATATGAAAGTGCTGGACCCGCCCGTTCCCCAGGACAAGACTTCTCCGCCGGGCGCCCTGGTGGACGCCAAGCGCCCCATCACCATCTTCGATTTGCTGACGCATACTTCCGGGCTCACTTATCCCTGGAATGCGCGGCTGGGCAAGGCATACAACGCCTTGGGGATCGGAACGGGGCTCTTCCAGCAGGAGGGGTCGACAGGCGATTCAATCAAGAAGCTGGCGTCGCTTCCACTGCTGTTTCAGCCCGGCGACGCGTGGGAATACAGCTTGTCGGATGACGTGCTGGGTTACCTTGTAGAGCGAGTCTCTGGGATGCCGTTCGACAAGTTCCTGGAGGAGCGCGTTTTCAAACCGCTGGGCATGAAGGATACTTACTTCTTCCTGCCCTCCGATAAGGTCTCGCGCCTCGCCGCCGCGTATGCCTATTATCCTGATAAGGGGCTTCAGGTGATCCCGGAAGGGAAGGTGATGAAAGACGGCGAGTTTTCCTATTCGTCCGATTATCCCTATCGCGGGCCGCGCACTTATTTCTCGGGCGGAGGAGGGCTTTGCACGACGGCGGAGGATTATTATCGCATCTGCCAGATGATGCTGAACAACGGCAAGCTCGATGGGGTACAAGTGCTGAGCCGCAAGTCGGTGGAGTTGATGACGATCGACCACGTGCAGGGAAAAGTCGACGGCATGGGTTACGGCTTGGGCTTCGGTGTCAATAGCGAGCCCAGGTATTTGACGGAACTCGGTTCAGTCGCCGGGTTTTACTGGGGCGGGTTCTACTACACCGACTTCGTGATCGATCCCAAGGAAGATTTGGTTGCCGTAGTGATGGCCCAGCTTCATCCAACCGGCGACATCAACGTTAACGCCAGGGTCATCAGGCTGGCGTATGCGGCGGTCAAGGATTAGCATTTTGGAATGCGGCAGCAAGCTGCCGCACTCCAAAGGAACCCCCTTACCCGCCCCCTCCCACGTTTCCACCGGTTCGAGAAACGGGACAGGCCTGCGCCTCGGCGTGCAGCATCAACGAAGACAGCGCCACAGGCCTTGCCGGGTCATAGACCGAGACTCCCCAATTCACGTTGAGGAGATAGGGGCACTGTCCACGGCGCGAATTGGCTCGTAAGGCTTCCACGAACCTCGCTAGCACGTCTCGCTCTGGCGGAGCAAAGAGACTGTAACACATAAAGGCGAATTGATGCCCTCCCACCCGCGCTCCAAACTCGGATTCCCGCACCGTCTCGCACAGGGCGTCCGCCACGGTTTGCAACGCAGCGTCACCCGGCTCTTTTCCGTAAATCTCGTTGATCGTTTCGAGCTCCACCAAGTCGGCATAGAACAGGGTCACCTGGTATTGGTATTTGTCCGCAAGGCGCAGGAGTTGTTCGCCCAAAACGAAGAAACCCTGCCGGTTGTATACGTTCGTAAGGCTATCCCTCCAAGCCGGGCTTTCCTCTTCAATCTGCAAGCGGTGCCTGACCAGAGCATACTGCATCGAGCGCAGCAGGGTGTGGCGGTCGATTTGCCCCTTCACCAGATAATCCTGAGCTCCGTTACGAACAACCTTGAGGGCCAGTTCGTGATCGTCCAAGCCGGTCAAAACCACGATGGGGACGGCGGGGGCGCAGGCACGAGTGGTATTAAAGGTATCCACGCCGCGGCTCTCCGGAAGATGAAGATCCAAGAGCACCAAATCCACCACCCCTGCTTTGAGTTCCTTCAGACCCTTGGCAAGCCCGTCCACCCATTCAAGTTCGAAGGCCGCTTCCGGTGCCTGGGACAACACCGCTTGAATGAGCTCGGCGTCCACCGGATTATCCTCGATGAGTAGTGTTCGTATTGAACTCACAGCCATACGCCGTCCTCCCCGGGAGTCTTGCTTCGGAAAAGCAGAAATCCTCGATTGGCCGGATCGCATGCACGAAAGGCTTGAAGCCCAGCGGCGAAGTGGCTTTTCATTTTGTCATCGCCGATCGCCTCAGCGGTTCGGCGAACGCCCGCAGGGTTGTGTTCTGCCAGAATAACGTCGATGGACATTCGAAGTCCTGCTAAGAATGAGTTCCTCGGACCCACCAACTCACTTTTGGCCGGTGGGTCGACGGGCGAAACTCCGTTCGAAAAGGCGGCCATCAATTCCCTGCCATCATCTACATCGGCAGAATTCCCGGGCACCTGAGAGAAAACTCATGTTAACCATCTCTTAGCTGCTGGATGGAGGTCAGGGTCGTCTTCCGTGGGGAGGGCGCGGTCTTCACATCTGGGGGAAGCGTAGAGGGATTCGGGGGTGGCGATAGGCCACGCCACCCCGTGGAGAATTTGAGATCCCAAATTTCAGATTCAAGATCAATCGACAATCGTCAATCGATTATCAAATCGTCTATTACACAGTTCGTGCTGCATCCTCGTCAAGAAGGTCGAGCGGAACGCCCGCCGCAGGAGTCGCCGCGGCGGCGGGGATCGTAGCTTCCGCCGGCACTTCCTCTTCCGACCGAGGTGGCGCGGCCTCGCTCAGCAGCCGGAAATTGCGGTAGAACTCGAGGCCGGTGCCCGCCGGGATCAAGCGGCCCATGATGACATTCTCTTTTAGACCCCGCAGGTGGTCCACGGCGCCGCGAATGGATGCTTCGGTGAGCACGCGGGTGGTTTCCTGGAAGGAAGCCGCTGAGATGAACGACTCGGTAGCCAGTGAAGCCTTGGTGATGCCGAGCAGTAAGGGCCTGCCGGTTGCGGGCTTGCCGCCCCCCGTCTTGGACCGGTCATTTTCTTCCCTGAATCTGAACTTATCCACCTGTTCGTCGAGCAGGAATTCCGTATCCCCGACCTCCTCGACTTTCACCCAGCGCATCATCTGCCGGACGATGACTTCGATGTGCTTGTCGTTAATGTTGACGCCCTGCAAACGATAGACTTCCTGGATCTCGTCGACAAGATACTTCTGCAGTTCTTTTTCACCGAGCACTGCCAGGATATCGTGCGGATTACGTGGGCCGTCCATGAGGGGCTCGCCGGCCTTCACCCGCTCGCCCTCCTGAACGGAGACGTGCACGCCGCGCGGCAGCAGGTACTCTTTGGGCTCTCCGCGATCGGGCGAAACCACGATCTTGCGCTGGCCTTTGACGATATCGCCGTACTTCACCACTCCATCGACCTCCGTAATGACGGCGGGCTCATGGGGTTTGCGGGCTTCGAACAACTCCACGACGCGGGGCAAACCGCCGGTGATGTCTTTGGTCTTGGTGGTTTCACGCGGGATCTTGGCCAGTACATCGCCGGCGCTGACTTCAGCGCCGTCCTCGACCATCAAGTGAGCGCGCGACGGCATGAGGTATTTCTTCAATCCCTTGCTGCCGGTCTTCTCATCCTTGATAACAAGGCGCGGTTGATATTGCTCGTCCGGCGCTTCCGTCACCACCCACTGCGACAGACCCGTGACTTCGTCGACTTGTTCCTGCAGGGTGGTTCCCACCTCGAGATCCTTGAACTGAACCGTGCCCGCGACTTCGGTCAAAATCGAGAAGGTGTAAGGATCCCACTCCACCAAGATGCTGCCCTGCTTAACCGGCGCGCCGTCCGCAAACTTGATCCGGGCGCCGTAGACCACCGAGTAGCGCTCGCGTTCGTGCCCCTTGTCGTCCACCACCACCACCGCGCCATTGCGATTCATGGCCACAAAGTTGCCCTCGCGGTTGGTAACGGTCTGGAGACTCACAAACTTCAGGAAGCCGTTGTTCTTGGCCTCCAGAGTGGTCTGCTCGCTGATACGGCTGGCGGTTCCGCCGATGTGGAAGGTCCGCATGGTGAGCTGCGTGCCGGGTTCGCCGATGGACTGCGCGGCGATGACTCCGACCGCCTCGCCCATCTCCACCACCTTGCCGGTGGCCAAGTTGCGCCCGTAACAGCGGACGCAGACGCCGCGTCGCGACTCGCAGGTGAGCACGGAGCGGATTTTCACCCGCTCGATGCCCGCGGCCTGGATGGAAGCGGCCAGATCTTCGTTAATCTCCTGGTTGACATCAACGATCACATTACCTTCGTAGTCCTTAATCTGCTCGAGCACTACACGGCCCACGATACGGTCGCGCAGCGGCTCGACCACTTCGCCGGCCTCCACGATGGGTTCTACGTAAATGCCGTCGAGAGTGCCGCAGTCGAACTCGGAAATGATAACGTCTTGCGCCACGTCCACCAGGCGCCGCGTGAGGTAGCCGGAGTCGGCGGTCTTGAGCGCCGTGTCCGCCAGGCCCTTGCGCGCGCCGTGGGTCGAGATAAAGTACTGCAACACGTTGAGACCTTCGCGGAAGTTCGCGGTGATCGGCGTCTCAATGATTTCGCCGGAAGGCTTGGCCATCAAGCCGCGCATTCCGGAAAGCTGGCGAATCTGCTGCTTCGAACCGCGCGCCCCGGAGTCCGCCATGATGTAAATCGGGTTCATCTCGCCGGACTTATCCTGGGCTTCCATGGTCTGGAACATCTCGTCGGCAACGTGATCGGTGACGTTGGACCAGATGGCGATCACCTTGTTGTAACGTTCACCGTGAGTGATGGCGCCTTCCTGGTACTGTTTCTCAACATCGATCACTTCCTGCTCGGCGTCGCTCACCAGCTTGGCCTTGCTCAGCGGCACCACGAGGTCATCGATGCCAATTGAAATCCCCGCCTTGGTGGCGTAGAGGAAGCCGAGGGTCTTAACTTCGTCCAGCATCTGCACGGTGGTCTCGAGGCCGAAGCGCAGATAGCAGTAATTGACCAGCGCGCCCAGGCCTTTCTTGCGGAGCAGGCCGTTGACGAAGGGCATGCCGCTGGGCAGATGGTCGTTGAAGATCACCCGGCCCACGGTGGTGTTGATGAACTGGCTTTTCACCGTGATGGGCTCGGCGTGAAGCACGTCCTGATCGTCATAGGCGGTGGTGAGATCTATCACGCGCCCGGTGAAACGCAGCCGGATGGGCGTGAGGCTCTCCACTTCTCCCGCTTCGAGGGCCAGCACGACCTCTTCAGAATTGGCAAAAGCACGGTCCTCGCCTTTAGCGCCGCGCTTCTCTTTCGTCAGGTAATAGATACCCAGAACAATATCCTGCGTAGGAACCGCCAGCGGCTGGCCGTTGGCTGGAGAGAGGATGTTGGACGAAGACAACATGAGTACCGAAGCCTCGATTTGCGCTTCGGGCGAGAGCGGGATGTGAACGGCCATCTGATCGCCGTCGAAGTCCGCGTTGAACGCCGTGCAAACTAAGGGATGAATCTTGATGGCCTTGCCCTCCACCAGGAGGGGCGAGAAGGCCTGAATGCCCAGGCGGTGAAGTGTGGGAGCGCGGTTGAGAAGGACGGGGTGGTCCTTAATCACTTCCTCGAGGATGTCCCACACCACCGGTTCCTGCCGCTCGACCATTTCCTTGGCAGCCTTAATGGTGGTGCAGTGCCCGGATTGCTCGAGCCGGTGGTAGATGAAAGGCTTGAACAGCTCGAGCGCCATCTTCTTGGGAAGACCACACTGGTGCAGCTTCTGTTCCGGACCGACCACAATGACGGAGCGGCCGGAATAGTCGACTCGCTTGCCCAGCAGGTTTTGGCGGAAGCGGCCTTGCTTGCCTTTCAGTGTGTCGGAAAGCGACTTCAGCGGGCGGTTGTTGGCGCCGCGCAGCACGCGACCACGCCGGCCATTGTCGAAAAGCGCATCCACCGCCTCCTGGAGCATGCGCTTTTCGTTGCGCACGATCACGTCAGGGGCATGCAGTTCCATCAACTTCTTCAGCCGGTTGTTACGGTTGATCACGCGGCGGTAGAGGTCATTGAGATCGGAAGTGGCGAATCGACCGCCATCCAAGGGCACCAGGGGGCGCAGTTCCGGCGGGATCACCGGAATCACATCCAGGATCATCCACTCCGGCTTGTTGCCGGACTTGCGGAACGCCTCGAGGACCTTCAGCCGCTTGGCGTACTTCACGCGTTTCTGCTGAGAGGGGTCGCTCTTCATGCGCTCGCGCAATTCTTCCGTGAGCGCCTCAATATCCACTCGCTTCAAAAGCTCCTTGATGGCTTCCGCGCCCATTGCGGCGCGGAATTTGCCCGGAAATTCCTGCTGAAGCTGCCTGTAGCGCTCCTCGGTCAGCAACTCCTTTTCGGTGAGAGGAGCTTCCCCGGGGTCAACCACGACGTACTTCTCGAAATACAGAATTGCTTCCAAATCCCGGAGAGAGATGTCGAGCAGGTGTCCGATACGGCTGGGCAGACCTTTGAAGAACCACACGTGGGAACATGGAGCCGCCAGCTCAATGTGGCCCATCCGTTCGCGCCGTACCTTGGAAAGCGTTACTTCCACGCCGCACTTGTCGCAAATCACCCCGCGGTGCTTCATGCGCTTGTACTTCCCGCACAGGCACTCCCAGTCAGTGACGGGGCCGAAAATTTTGGCGCAGAAGAGTCCGTCGCGTTCCGGTTTGAAGGTCCGGTAGTTTATTGTCTCAGGCTTGGTCACCTCGCCGTGAGACCAGGAACGAATCTTCTCGGGCGAAGCCAAACTTATGCGAATGGCGTCGAACTCTCCGATTAAACTAACTCGATCATAAGGGCTGCTTCGGAACAATGTTGCCTCCTTTGCCGTGCGTGTCGAAAATCGAAATTCGAAATTCGAAGATCGAAAGACTACACATCCCTGGCAAACCGACCTCCGGCCATCCTGTCATTCTGAGCGAAGCGAAGAATCTCCGCATTTTTTGCGGATCTTAAAGTACTGAGATTCTTCGCTTCGCTCAGAATGACAGGGTTGGCCTGCCTTCGAGCTCTACAACACTCACTCCGCGTGAACGGAGAGCGGCGCGAGTTCTTTCGGTTTCTTGATCAACTCCACATCCAGGCAGAGGCTTTGAAGCTCCCGGACCAGCACGTTGAACGATTCCGGGATGCCGGGCTCGATGGCCGCCTCTCCCTTAACGATGGCTTCGTAAATCTTGGCGCGACCGTACACATCGTCGGACTTAGCGGTAAGTAACTCCTGAAGGATGTGAGCCGCACCGTAAGCTTCGAGCGCCCAAACTTCCATTTCGCCAAAGCGCTGTCCGCCGAACTGCGCCTTCCCACCCAGAGGCTGCTGCGTGATCAGCGAGTAGGGGCCGATGGAGCGGGCGTGGATCTTGTCGTCCACCAGGTGCGAGAGTTTAAGCATGTAGATATAACCGACCGTGACCGGTTGTTCGAAAGGCTCGCCCGTCATCCCGTCGTAGAGCTTGATCTTTCCGGAAGTTGGCAGCCCGGCCTTTTCCAGGTATATCTTGATTTCCTTTTCCGTAGCCCCGTCAAAGACCGGCGTCGAGAATGGAATGCCTTCCGCGAAGGAACGGCCGAAGGCGAGCACCTGTTGGTCATCGAGGTCGTCCACGACCTTCGCGGCGGTGTTGTTGCGGAATATGCCTTTGAGCTCTTTGCGAACCACCTCAGCGTTCGATCCTATCGAGACCAACTGGCGCACCTTGGTCCCCAATTCTTTGGCGGCCCACCCCAGGTGAGTTTCAAGAATCTGGCCCACGTTCATGCGGGAGGGGACGCCAAGAGGATTTAACACCACTTCCACGGGCGTGCCGTCGGGCATATAGGGCATGTCTTCTTCAGGAAGGATGCGTGCAATCACGCCCTTGTTTCCGTGGCGTCCGGCCATCTTATCGCCGACTGAAAGTTTGCGCTTCATGGCGATGAAGACTTTCACCAGCTTGATGACCCCCGGAGGAAGCTCATCCCCCTTCTTGAGTTTCTGGATTCTTTCGTCCGTGATCTTCCTCAGGATGTCGATCTGCCGTGAGGTCATCTCCTCGACTTCGTCGATCCTCTCCATGAGGGTCGGGTCTTTCTTGGCGATCCTTATGCGCTTCAAGTTGTGCGTTGAGAGGCGCGCCAGAACCTCCCGATCAAGCTCTGTCCCTTTGACGAGGAGCCGCTTGTTGGTCTTTTCGTCGTGCAGGTCTGCCAACAGCTTCTCCCCCTGGAGCAAGGCGCAAAGGCGCTTCAGGCGCTCGTCCTGAAGGATGCGGATTTCGTCGTTGAGGTTCTTCTCAAGACGAGTCACCTGGGAACCTTCGATGGTTCGAGCCCGCTCGTCCTTCTCCGCGCCCTTGCGCGAGAAGATTTTGACGTCCACCACAATGCCTTCGATTCCGGGAGGACAAGTCAGCGAAGCGTCGCGTACGTCCCCGGCCTTTTCGCCGAAGATGGCGCGCAGCAGTTTTTCCTCCGGCGTGAGCTGCGTTTCGCCCTTAGGAGTTACTTTGCCGACCAGAATATCGCCGGGCTTGACGTAGGCGCCGATGCGGATGATGCCGCTCTCGTCAAGGTCCTTCAGCAGGGATTCGGAGACATTGGGAATGTCGCGGGTGATTTCTTCCGGCCCCAGCTTGGTGTCGCGAGACTCGATTTCGAACTCCTCGATGTGGATGGAAGTGTAGGAGTCCTCTTTCACAAGCTTCTCGCTGACCAGGATGGCGTCTTCAAAGTTGTAGCCGCGCCAGGGCATGAAGGCAACCAGGACGTTGCGGCCCAGGGCCAACTCGCCATGGTCCGTGCAGGGGCCGTCGGCAAGCACCTGCCCCGCCAGCACGTGCTGGTCCTTAGAAACCGCAGGCTTCTGGTTAATGCAGGTGTTTTGGTTGGAGCGGCGGAACTTGGTCAACTGGTAAATGTCCGCACCGACTTCGCGGGAGAACTGGCCGCTATGCCCGTCGCCTTCGACGCGGACGATGATGCGCTCGCTGTCCACGCTGTCCACCGTGCCATTGCGCTTGCAAATCACCACCGCGCCGGAATCGCGGGCGGTGACTTCCTCCATCCCCGTGCCGATCAAAGGAGCCTGTGCGCGCAGCAACGGAACGGACTGGCGTTGCATGTTGGAACCCATAAGGGCGCGGTTCGCGTCGTCGTTCTCGAGGAAAGGAATGAGCGAGGCGGCAACGCTCACCAGTTGCTTGGGGCTGACGTCGATGTAATCAACTTCATCGCGGCGCTTCAATACAAAGTTGCCGGCCTGCCGGGCATTGACCAGTTCCTGAACAACGCGCCCTTTTTCATCGACCGGAACATTGGCCTGCGCGATGATGTGCTGGTCCTCTTCCCACGCCGAGAGATAAAACGAAAAAGGTTCGAACTCCACGGCCTTGCGCTTTCGCTCCGTCAACTCCTGGTTGGCCTTCTCGACCTCTCCCACCTCGACGTGCTCGCCCACGCGCCACGAACTATCGCCCGAGTGCGTGATGGTCACATAATCAACGATCCGGCCGCCGCGGACTTTGCGGTAGGGGCTCTCAATGAAGCCGTGCTCGTTGATCCGCGCGTAGCAGGAGAGTGAGGAAATGAGGCCGATGTTGGGGCCCTCCGGCGTCTCGATGGGGCAGATGCGGCCATAGTGCGTGGGATGGACGTCGCGAACCTCGAATCCCGCCCGTTCGCGCGAGAGACCGCCCGGTCCCAGAGCCGAAAGGCGCCGCTTGTGAGTGATTTCCGAAAGCGGGTTCGTCTGGTCCATGAACTGGGAGAGCTGGGACGAACCGAAGAACTCCCGGATGGCCGCCATGACCGGCTTGGCGTTGATCAAGTCGTGGGGCATGGCGGTGGACATTTCCTGATAAACCGACATCTTCTCTTTGATCGCCCGTTCCATTCGAACCAGGCCCAAGCGGAACTGGTTCTCGAGCAATTCACCCACCGCACGGACGCGGCGGTTCCCCAGGTGATCGATGTCATCCACCGTGAAACCGCCGCCCACATTCTTGTGCAGTTTGAGCAGATAACGGATGACTGCGTAGAAATCCTCCGGCTCGAGGGTACGCTTGTCGAGCGGAAGTTGAATGGGAGTATGCTCGGAGTGCTCCGTCGCCATCGTGCCTTCGCAGGCCCGGACGACCTCCGAACAGATGCGCTCTTCGCGCTTCCCGACGAACATCTTCTCCTGGTCGACGACCGCGTAAAAATTGGTGGAGGGGAAGCTACGGGCGTCTTCGAGCTCCAGTTCGGTCGCCTTGTCGTTAATGCGGTTCTTGAGTTTGGTGAAGTAGCCCAGTTTAATGTTGAACTTCAAACGGCCCACGCGTGAGAAATCGTATTTGCGCGGGTCGAAGAACATGCCGTTGAAAAGCGCCGTGGCGGTATCCAAGGTGGGGGGATCTCCCGGGCGCATCTTGCGATACATCTCGATGAGCGCTTCCTGGGGAGTTTTCAAGGCATCTCGCCGCAACGTCTGGCTGATCACCACTCCGGCTTCATCGCGCTCCGGGAAGAACACCTGGATTTCCGTGAGGCCGGCCTCCTGGATGGAGTTCAGGGCACCGGAGGTAAGCTCGTTGTTCGCCTCGAGCATCACTTCCCCGGTCGCCGGATTCACAACGTCAGCGGCAGCGTAGGCGCCTTCCAAATCCTGGCCCACGACTTCGACCTGTGTGATGCGAGCCTTCTGAATTTCCTTGTAAACCGACTCCGTCACCTTTCTACCGGCATTGACCACCGTCTCGTGGGTTCGCGGATGCTCGACGTTCTTGGAGAGTTTTATTCCCATCAGGCCGGGAGAGACTTCCAGGAAGAGTTTCCGGTCCTTCAGCAAAAGCTTTTCCGACGAGTAGAACGCCCTGATGATTTCGGAATCGTTCTTCAAGCCCAGGGCGCGCAGGAAAATCGTGGCCAGGAACTTCCGCTTCCGGTCGATGCGGACGTACAAGATGTTCTTGGTGTCATACTCGAACTCGACCCAAGAGCCGCGGTACGGAATTACCTTGCCGAGGAAATACGTGCGCTGAGGCGTGGCCTCAAAAAACACTCCGGGCGAACGATGAAGCTGGCTCACAATGACGCGTTCCGTGCCGTTGATGATGAAGGTGCCGTTTTCGGTCATCAAGGGGATTTCGCCGAAATAGACCTCTTGTTCCTTAATGTCCCGAATGCTCTTGTGGCCGGTGTCGCTATCCTTGTCGTAGAGGGTAAGACGGATAGTGACCTTGAGGGGCGCAGCGAAAGTCATGCCGCGCTCTTGGCACTCGGTAACGTCATATTTGAGCTGCAGGGCGACGGGGTCGCCGCACTTGTTGCAGAAGGTCACCACGTTCTTATTGAATGTTCCGCAACGCGTGCAGAGCACGTCTCCCACTTTGAAGGGATCGGTAATGACGGTATGGCCGCAATTCCGGCAGGTGCTGCGTAAGTGGTGGAGTCCCTTGAGGCTGCCGCACTTGCATTCCCAGTTGCCGATCGAATAGTCGACGAAATCCAACTGCGCGATGCCGCGAAAATCCGTAATCGGAAAGACGGAATTGAAGACGGCTTGCAGTCCCGCGTCTTCCCGTTCCGAGGGAAGCAGATTCATCTGCAGAAATCGCTCGTAAGACCGCCGCTGAACCTCAATGAGATTCGGGATCTTTATGACTGTCGGTATTTTGGAGAAATTGATGCGCTGGCGGACAGCGCCATTGCCGCCGTTAAGCATTCGCGTTGCTCCTTGCTTGAGATTTCAACACCCTGCCGGACAATGTTGACACAACACCCTTATTAGAGTGATGCATGAAGAGGGCTTGGGGATGCCGCACTGTTTTGCGCACGACCCAACGCTCCACTGGGCGGTTCCTGTTTCCTGAACGCGAGGACGTCGTCTCCCGAACCGCCGCTCGAGAGACGGAAGAAGACCTG
The DNA here is from genome assembly GCA_963831905.1 of uncultured Acidobacteriota bacterium. Lineage (GTDB taxonomy): Bacteria > Acidobacteriota > Terriglobia > UBA7540 > UBA7540 > CAVROP01. The sequence continues at coordinate 253,285 of CAWHRX010000009.1, forward strand.
CCGGCCCCTGATGAGAAGCGGCTATTTCACTTCGACGGTAGCGCCGGCTTCGGTGAACTTTTTCTTGAGGGCTTCGGCCTCGTCTTTCGTGATGCCCTCTTTGATTGGCTTGGGCGCGCCGTCCACAAGATCCTTCGCTTCTTTGAGACCCAGGCTGGTGACTTCACGGACAGCCTTAATGACGTTGATCTTGTTCGCGCCCACCGTGGTGAGGATGACTGAGAATTCGGTCTGTTCCTCGACAGGTGCTGCGCCTCCGGCCGGCGCCGCGCCTGCGGCTGCCATCATGACAGGCGCCGCCGCTGCGGCAGAAACTCCCAGCACCTCTTCCAGCTTCTTGACGAGTTCGGAAGCTTCCAGCAATGAGAGCCCTTTGATCTCTTCCACGATTTTATCGATCCGTTCCGACATTTGCTTGTATCCTCCTCTAGAATCCCGCTCTGCCGCTGCCTGTAGCGCCGGCGGTTTAACTAAGAACTACGGACCCAAAACGCGGGTCTACGCTAGGCCTCGCTGAATTTGTTCTCCTTGACGGCCTGCTGAATCACTACCGCCAACTTGCGTCCCACTTCGGCGAGTGCCACCGCCACGTTGCGTGCCGGGGCCTTCATCAGGAAGAGCGCCTTCGAGAACAGCTCCTCCTTGGCGGGCAAGTTAGCCACGGTGCCGAGGTCGGCCATGGAGACCACGCGGCCCTGTACGACCCCCGACTTAAACTTAAGCACAGGGTTTTCTTTGGCATAGGCAGTCAATGCTTTGGCCAAGGCCACCGCGTCCAGCTCGGTGTAGGCCACAGATGTGGTGCCCTTCAAGTCCTTGGCCGCAGGCTCCAGCGGGGTGCCTTGAGATGCCCTCTCGATGAGGCTGTTCTTGACCACCTTGTACTTTGCGCCAACCTGCCCAATCTTGCGCCGAAGCGCGAAATCCTGGGCCACGGTAATCCCCTCAAAACCCGAGAGAATAACCGTGTGCGACTTTTCCAGTTCCTGATGCAATTCGTCAGCTTTCTGTTTCTTCTCGTCTTTTTTCATCCGATTTCCTCGAAAACAGCTCGTAGCGCCGACTTTGAGGTCGGCCTCCGAAGCGCTGACCTCACGGTCAGCGCTACGCCCCTAAGCGGCTTCCACCGACGCCAGATCGATGTTCAGGCCAGGGCCCATGGTGGACGAGATGGCAATGCTCCGCACGTATTTCCCTTTGGCCGTAGCGGGCTTTGCCTTAATGACGCTCGAGATCAGAGTGCTGGCGTTCTCGGCCAGTTTCTGAGCATCAAAAGAGACCTTGCCAACCGGGCAGTGAATGATCCCCGTCTTGTCTACCCGGAATTCCACCTTCCCAGCCTTCACTTCTCTGACCGCCTTCTCCACATCCATCGTGACGGTTCCGGTCTTGGGATTAGGCATCAACCCGCGCGGGCCCAGAATCTTGCCCAGGCGGCCCACCGACTTCATCATGTCAGGTGTGGCAATGACGGCGTCGAAATCAACCCATCCACCCTGAATCCTTTGCACGATATCGTCGCCGCCCACTTCATCGGCTCCCGCCTCGCGCGCCTCACGGACCTTATCCCCCGAGGCGACTACGATCACCTTCTTGCTCTTCCCAAGACCGTGCGGGAGAACGACCGTGCCCCGGACCATTTGGTCTGCGTGCTTCGGATCTACCCCCAGGCACATTGCCACTTCCACGGTTTCGTCAAACTTGGCGAAAGCCGCCTGCTTCACAATCGGCATCGCCTCCGCCACGGTGTAAGCCGGTTTTGTAACCAGTTTAACGGCTGCCGTGAACTTCTTTCCTGCCTTTGCCATCGGTAACTCCTGTCGAAATTCGCGACCCTGTCAACTTGCAGTTTCCATTTTCCAGTTTCGATATTCCAGTTCCCAGCTTCGAATTTCGATTTTCAAATTTCGTTCTTTACGCAACAACATCGATTCCCATGCTGCGCGCGGTTCCCTTCACCGTCGCAACGGCGGCCGCAATCTCGCGGGCATTAAGATCCGGCATCTTCAGCTTCGCGATCTCTTCCACCTGCTTCTCCGTTACCTTGCCTACTTTGTTGCGGTTGGGCTCACCCGAGCCCTTAGCGATCCCGGCAGCCCGTTTTAGCAGAATTGAGGCCGGCGGCGTCTTGGTTACGAAGGTGAAGCTTCGGTCGCTGTAGACAGTAATTACCACGGGGATGATGAGTCCTTCCTGATCGCGCCCGGAGGTCTTCGCGTTAAACGCCTTACAGAACTCCATGATGTTCACGCCGTGCTGTCCCAACGCCGGGCCTGCCGGAGGAGCAGGAGTAGCTTTCCCCGCGGGAAGTTGCAGCTTCACCATCGCCTGAACTTTCTTCGCCATATCCTTCTCCTTAAAACGTGGAAACTAGATCTTTTCCACTTGATAAAAATCCAGCTCCACCGGCGTCGAACGGCCGAAGATCGTCACCATGACTCGGAGCGTAGAGCGCTCATCATGGATCTCGTCGACGACGCCATTGAAGTCCTTGAAGGGGCCGTCGGTGATCTTCACGCTCTCGCCCTTGTCGTACTTAAGCCTGGGTTTCGGGTGCTCCGCAGCCACCTCAACCTTGTGAACGATCCGGTCCACTTCCTCGGGCGACAGGGGGCTGGGCCTCTGTCCGGAGCCGACGAATCCGGTGACTCGGGGCGTTTCGCGCACCATGTGCCAGGTGTCGTCGTTCATTTGCATCTCCACCAGCACATAGCCAGGAAAGAAGAGCTTGGGCGTCACCACCTTCTTGCCCTGCCGCGTTTCGAGGATATCCTCGGTAGGAACCATGATCTCCCCGAACTGCCCGACCAGCCCGGCGGCCTCAATGCGGCTTTTCAGGGTTTCCGCCACTTTCTTCTCAAAACCCGAATAGGTGTGAATGATGTACCAGTTCTTGTCCATGCCTGTCCGATTCGCTCTAAGAAATCAAATGCGGCCCGCTCTCCGCCCCTTCCCGCCAGCCCGAGCGCGGGCCTCCGATGTTGAATGCCGTAGCTGTGAAACCCCTACCCGCCATGCAGGAAGTGCCGCAATATCCTGGAAATAGAAGCCATGAAGGCCTGGTCGCAAACCCAGAAATAAAACCCGAAAAGAAACGTGGTGATCAGCACCATGACGGTGGTGCCGTAGATTTCCTGCCGGCTCGGCCAGGTTACGCGTTTCATCTCCGTACGCACGTCGGAGAAATAGTCTCGAATCTGCACCCAAGTGCTCTTCTCAATGCTGACCGGCTCGCCCATAATTCCCTTTGCCTTCCAAGAAAATCAGCTTCGGCCGAGAACTCTGGCAGGGGCGGAGGGATTTGAACCCCCATGACCGGTTTTGGAGACCGGCAGATTAGCCGTTAATCTGACGCCCCTGCAAAAAGCACTGACAAGTGATGAGTGACAAGTGACAAGCAAAACCGGCCGCTTTGGTCTCGCTCGTCACTCGTCACTTGTCACTTCACTTCTTTGTGGACCGTATGGTGACGGCAAGTACGGCAGAATTTCTTCAGCTCCAGCCGGTCCTGCTGTTTCTTTTTGTTCTTCGTCGTCGTGTAATTGCGGTTTTTGCAGTCACCGCACTGCAATGTAATAATCTCGCGCATAAACCCAGCCTTGCTGTACGGGCACGCCATGGCGTGCCCCTACGCATCTACTGCAGGATCTCCGTCACGCTTCCGGCGCCCACCGTGTGGCCGCCTTCCCGGATGGCGAACCGCAGGCCTTTCTCCATGGCGATGGGCGTGATCAACTCGATCTCCAGCGCCACGTTATCCCCCGGCATCACCATCTCCGTCCCGGTAGGCAGCGTCGCCACCCCCGTCACGTCCGTGGTCCGAAAGTAAAACTGCGGCCGGTACCCGTTGAAGAACGGCGTGTGCCGCCCTCCCTCTTCCTTCGTTAAGATGTACACCGCGGACTTGAACTTGGTGTGCGGCGTGATCGACCCCGGCTTCGCCAGCACCATCCCCCGCTCCACATCTTCCTTCTCCGTCCCCCGCAGCAACACCCCAATGTTGTCCCCCGCCTGCCCTTCGTCCAGCAGCTTCTTGAACATCTCCACGCCCGTCACCACCCGCTTGAACGACTCCGGACGCAACCCCACAATCTCCACTTCCTCCTGGATCCTGACCCTCCCACGCTCCACCCGTCCCGTCACCACCGTGCCGCGTCCGGAGATCGAGAAGATGTCCTCCACCGGCATCAGGAACGGCTTGTCCAACTCCCGCGGCGGCATCGGAATGTAACTGTCCACCGCCTCCATCAACTCGAAAATCGACTTCTCCCCGTTCGCGTCCCCTTCCAAGGCCTTCAGCGCGCTCCCACGCACCACCGGAATCTTGTCCCCAGGAAACTGATACTTGGTCAGTAACTCCCGCACCTCCATCTCCACCAGGTCCAGCAACTCCGGATCGTCCACCGCGTCGCACTTGTTCATGTACACCACAATGTACGGCACGTTCACCTGCCGCGCCAACAGCACGTGCTCCCGCGTCTGCGGCATCGGCCCGTCCGTCGCCGCCACCACCAGCACCGCCCCGTCCATCTGCGCCGCGCCCGTGATCATGTTCTTGATGTAGTCGGCGTGCCCCGGACAGTCCACGTGCGCATAGTGCCGGTTCTTGGTCTCGTACTCCACGTGTGCGATCGCGATCGTGATCCCCCGCGCCTTCTCTTCCGGCGCGTTGTCAATCGAGTCAAAAGGACGAAACTTCACTTTCGGGTTCGACCTCGCCAGCACTTTCGTGATCGCCGCCGTCAGCGTCGTCTTCCCGTGATCGATGTGCCCAATCGTCCCGATGTTCATGTGCGGCTTTGAACGATCAAATTTCTCTTTGGCCATAGTGTCTCTGCTCCGTTGTTCAAGCCCGAAAGCCCATGTCTCGGGTTTGCACAGATTCCGGAATGCAAGCCTCCAACAGGTTGCGTCGATGAGTTTCCACTTGCTCAGATCCTCTAAACTCTGGAGCCGATGAGCGGAATTGAACCGCTGACCCCGTCCTTACCAAGGACGTGCTCTACCAACTGAGCTACATCGGCCCGGAAAAGCAGTGACGAGTGACGAGTGAAAAGTGACGAGCAAAAACTCGTCGCTCGTCACTTGTCACTGCTCTTCTGGAGCGGGAGACGGGAATCGAACCCGCGACCAACAGCTTGGAAGGCTGTGACTCTACCATTGAGTTACTCCCGCTGCTTCGGTGGCGAGTGAAGAGCAAGAAAGTCCGACGGTTTTGTTTCGCTCGTCACTCGTCACCCATCACTGGTCACTGCTCGTCTGGTGGACAGGGGAGGGTTCGAACCTCCGTAGACCGCAAGGGTCGGCAGATTTACAGTCTGCTGCTTTTGACCACTCAGCCACCTGTCCGCAATTCGTTTCCGCGCGCGCTGGCAAGGACAATCACACCCCTTCGCTCCGTGTTCGGGTCCCGTCAGTTTGAGCCAAGTAGTTCGTGTCTGGGGTTGGACGCGGGTACACCCCGACTCCCGCGCAAGGCTGAGTATTTTCCAGATTTGATAAAACCGCTCCCGATGCTTCGACCACCGCCCGCCGGTTATTCTCGTGGCTCTGCGCGCTCAAGCTGGAGCTGGCGAAGGGATTCGAACCCCCGACCCTCTGATTACAAATCAGATGCTCTACCGGCTGAGCTACGCCAGCCGCGCAAACCAAACAATTGTACCTGAGCGGACTCAGAATTGCAAGGAAAAACTTTCTGAGGCGAGTCAGCCGTGCAGGTATTTTGTTGGGTTCACCGGGGTGTCCTTAACGTGTACCTCGTAATGAAGGTGTGGTCCTGTCGTTTTGCCGGTCATTCCCACCGCGCCGATGACCTGCCCGCGTTTGAGGACTTGGCCGACCACTACAAAGATCCTGCTTAAGTGTCCGTACTTGGTTGTCAACCCGTAGCCGTGGTCGATCAGGATTTCGTTGCCATAACCCGACTCCGGTCCAGCTTCCAGAACGATTCCATCAGCCGCAGTCTCCACCCGGGTGCCGAACGGAACCGAAATGTCAACGCCGGCGTGGAAAGCACCCTCCCCACTAAATGGATCCATGCGCTGCCCAAACCCCGCAGTGATCTGCCCTCGCACGGGCCAGATGGAAGGTACGGCCGTCCGGGCGATGAGGGGATTCGAGAACATTCCCCTCCCCAAGTCGTTGCTGTCCGGATCGAGGGAAGCTCTGCGGATCAGGTTAAATGCGTAAAGAGAAGCGCGGAAACTGGAGTCCACGGAGGCATTGGTTTGAGTTGCCAGAGCGAGAACCGCAGAAGGAAAGCGTGGACGGCGCTCATCGCCAAAACCGTAAGTCAGCGCCACTTCCGTCGCCAGCGATTGCAACGAGTCCAACTTCGCGTTGGTACTGGTTACGGCGCTCTCCAGCGTCCGATATTGCGTCTTTAGGGCTTCCCGCTCACTGCGAACGTTGTTGTAATTCGAGACCTTGAGGAGCATTCTGGCATAACTGTTGGCGAGTGCCGCGACGGTCATGATTCCTACCGCGCTAAGAGCCAAAAGCATATGAATAATGTAGAATGGCAGTTGCATCTTGTGGAGCCTGCCATGGGCGCCGGGGAATATAAGGAAGGCATAAAACTTCTTCTGCATTTATAAATTCTCCCGTCGGGATATTATTTCGTGCTATGAATTCCCTAGCGGTTGACGACTAGGATTTCGGAAACGGACCAATCAGAAAACTCTTGCTGGGCTGGCGAATGGAATGTTAAGAGAAGATGACGGATGTGTCAAGCGCTAATTTCGCTCCCTCGGACCTGCCTTGCCCCTGTACAACCCCGACTTATCCGGGATCATCGGGAGACAGCGGGTAATTAGACTGGTTGGACTAAGATCATTTCCACGAGCTTGCCGCCTGATCAACCGTCCTGGTGAAGCGCAGAGTAGCAGCTCACGCCGAATCTGCGGAGGGCGCAACGCGAAGTAATCATGTTCAGAACTGAGAACGAATTGGTGCATTGGCTTCAGGCCTTGGCGGTCTCCCGCGAAAGGGGGCACCACCGGGCTGCAAGGCCGGCGGGAAGAGTGAAGCTCGGGATTGGCGACGATGCGGCGCTGGTCGATGTCAGGAATGGATGCGAACTTATCCTGACCACGGACATGTCGGTGGAGAATGTTCATTTCACCCGCGAATTGCACAAAGCTCACGCCGTCGGCCACCGTGCCCTAGCCCGTTCCCTGAGCGATGTGGCGGCGATGGGCGGCGTCCCCCGTTATGTCCTGCTGTCGTGGGCGATAACGGCACAAACGAGCCGCGCTTGGATTTCCGGCTTTTACGGCGGATTACAGGCGTTGGCCCGCCGTTTCGGCGTTCGCCTCATCGGAGGGGACACCGCCGTGGTTCCGGGCGCGATTTTCATTGACGTGCTCGTGGCGGGTGAGGTGCCACGAGGGAAAGCGCTGCGGCGGTCGGGCGCTGAGGCGGGCGACCTGATCTTTGTCAGCGGGCGGCTGGGGTTGTCAGCACTCGGCCTGCGCGTGCTAAAGAGCAAGCGGGTGGGACAGCCACTCATGGCTGTCCGCGCAAAGGCACAGGCAAGAGTGCCTGTGCTACTAGCCAGGGAAGCCGTGCAGGCTCACCTTTACCCAGAGCCGCGTTGCGCCCTGGGGCAATTCCTCTCCTCGCGCGGCTTGGCCTCGGCGCTGATCGATGTGAGCGACGGGCTTTCCACAGACCTCGACCGCCTTTGCGCCGCGAGCGGAGTCGGCGCGCGATTGTGGGCTGCCAAGATTCCCAGCCCTGCTTTACCCGAGGCTGCGGATTCACTCCAACTGGCGCTCGACGGGGGCGAAGATTATCAACTGCTGTTCACGGTCCCCCGACGGGCCGCTTCGCGGCTTCCTTCGAGATTTCGAGGGCAGCCCCTTTACCAAATTGGAGAGATTGAAACCGCCAGCGGCGTCCGGCTGGTCACACCCGAAGGCAAATTCCTGAGCCTAGCGCCGGGCGGGTGGGATCATTTTCGGTCAGGTTCCGGCCGACGATGATTCAGGCGTGCCGGCCGGGCGCGGTTGCAAAACGGCAAGTCAAGGCGCAGCAGGATTCGCACCCTTTGCTGCGCCCGCGCCAGGACTAGGCTCGGATTTGACGCCCTGGGAGGAGGAAGGCGCTTTGGTGGGCGCCGGTTCGGGCACAGCTTTGGTTTTCACTTTGACCGGCAGCGCCGATCCTCCAGCGGCGGGCGCGGAGGGTGGCTGGGCTGCACCGGCGGGATGAACAGAGGAGGCCGCCCCAGGCTGGGCTGCCGAAGCGGCGGCCCTGGGCGCCGGGTTGCCGGCCGCCGCCCCGGCCGGTTCCGCCGAGGGCCGAGCGCCGGACTGGGCTACATCTGGAGGCTTACCTCCCAACAGGTTCTCCGGCCCGGCGCTGGCGAGGATCTGCTTCACCTGATCGGGATTGGTAAGCAGCGGCGAGTGCGGGAACTCCTCGAGGGGCCGGCCTTTCAGATACTCGCTCATGAACTGCTCCCAGATGGGCAGCGCCACGCGCGCGCCTTCTTCCTTATCGCCCAGAGTCTGGTGATCATCAAACCCCACGTAAACGCCGCAGGTAAGGGAGGGCGTGAATCCGAGAAACCAAGCGTCGGAGAATTCGTTCGTCGTGCCGGTCTTGCCCGCCAGGGCGTATTTCTGAGCCAGGGGCCTGGCGTGCACGGCGGTTCCCGAGTTGAAGACCTCCCGCAACATCGAAACCATGATCCGGGCGACGGCGGCGGGAAGGACGTCGGTGACTTCCGGCTGAAAATCGTCGATCACCCGCCCGTCGTAGTTGGTGACGCGGTAGACCGTGCGCGGCGTGATGTGGACGCCGTCGTTGGGGAAAGTGGTGAAGGCGGAAGTGTGCTCAAGCAGGGTCAGGTCCGAGGCGCCCAGCGCCAGGGGCAAGTTGGGAACCAGCCGGGAAGTGATGCCGAACTTGCGGCACAAGCGGATGACGCTGTCCACCCCGACCTTGGCCAAGAGCTTGACGGCGGGCACGTTGCGCGATTCCGCCAGCGCGTGCAGCAGGGTGATGGTGCCTTCGTATTTTTCGTCATAATTGTGCGGGGCCCACCAGCCGGAGGAAGTACTGTAGCCCACCGGCGCGTCCACAATCGTGTCAAAGGGCGACGTGCCGTCGAGCATCGCCTGCGAGTAAACATAGACCTTGAACGAAGACCCCACCTGCCGTTCCGCCTGCACCGCCCGGTTATATTTGCTCTCGGTCCAGTCGTAGCCGCCCACCATGGCCTTGATGGCGCCGGTCGGGTTGTCAATCACCAAAATGGCCCCCTGAACGGTGGGATGCTGGTCCAGCGTGACGACGAGCCTCGTTCCCTTGATTTCCTTGATTTGAAACAGGTCGAGATCGCCGGGAGAAAACACCTCCGTGGCCAGGGTCTTCCGGGTCCAGGCGAAATCAGCAGGGGCGACGCGTGCGGTGAAGTCGCCAAATCGCGCGAAGGCATATTCCCCGCTCACCTGCATCACCAATCCGTGCACCAAATCGCCCGGCTGGAAGGCCTGCTTCCAGTCGTTGTCCGTATAGGTCTCGAGCGTGGCAGGCAAGCCATTCGCGAGGCTTACATGATTCTTGAGGATATTCTTCTCGGGGCCGCGCCAGCCTCGGCGCTTGTCATCGTCGCGCAGGCCTTGGCGCAGGGCTGCTTGAGCCAACTTCTGGATCTTCGGGTCGAGCGTCGTGTAGACGCGCAGCCCGCGCTCGTCCACCGCTTCCGGTCCATATTTCTTCTCGAGGAACTGGCGCACCTCTTCCACAAAGTAAGGCGCCACGGTGTAGTTCCATTTCTGGATATTCAAGCCGAGCGGGGTGGCCGAGGCGGCATGGTAATCCTCGCGGGAGATCTTCCCGTTTTCCAGCATCGCCAGCAAGACTTGGTTGCGCCGCCGGCGAGCGGCCTCGGGATGCGAGAGAGGCGAATAGGCGGTGGGTGACTTGGGGATCCCCGCCAGCAGCGCGGCCTCCGGCAGGCTCAACTGCCAGAGGTGCTTGCCAAAGAAGAATTGCCCGGCGGCTTCGTAACCGAAATTCCCATGCCCCAGATCCACCTGGTTTGCGTACATGGTGAAGATCTGAGACTTGGTGAAGTAGCGCTCGATCTGGATGGCCATCAAGGCTTCCTGGATTTTGCGCCGGAAGCTCTTCTCGGGCGTCAGGAAGAGCTTTTTGCTGAGTTGCTGGGTGAGGGTGCTGGCCCCCTGAACTCGACGCCACTCGGCGAAATCCGTGACCGCGGCCCGCACGATGCGCAGGACATCAATGCCCCAGTGGCTCTCGAAATGGCGGTCCTCGATCGAGATGACCGCGTCCCGGAGCACCGGCGGGATCTGGTTGTAGGTCACAATGACGCGCCGCTCCAGGGCGAAGCTGCCGATGATCGTGCCGTCGTCCGCGTAAAGGTCTGTCATCACGTCCGGCCGGTAATCTTCCAACTCGCGAATCTGCGGCAGGTCGGACGAGTAAACAAAGACCAGTCCGGCCAGCGCCCCCACCCCGGCCGCGAGCAGGAGCAGCATCAGAAACACAAACTGCCCGAAAACCTTGCGGCTGCTCACCTGCGGAGGAGTTGGCCGGGAAGGCGGGGGAGGCTCGGTGATGGAAAGAAACGGATCAGGCATAACAATTCGCCGTGGTTATTGTAGGTTGCCCCAGGCTCGCAGTCAATTTAAGTCGAGAGTTCAGAGTCGAGAGTTGAGAGTCGAAGAGTGGCAATCTGTCGGTGTCCAACTCCGGGCCTCCTCGACTTCTTGACTTCTCAACTTCTCGACTCTTTGTTTTCATAGACATTCTCGCTTTGTTTCCGCAATTCTGGACCGCGGCATCGGGGCACCCACCCCTCGCTGTCGGTACCTGCCGCACAAAACCAATACAATGAAGCCCTCTCCCAGGGGGGCTGTCGGTTCGTCGGTGGCGGTCCTCAGTAGCCGGCTTCTTGCCATTTGGCCGACGCAAATCGTGCCGTTCTTGCTCATTTCAGGCATTGACTGAGGCTGATTGGCGTGCAATACGCGCGCAATTTGCAGCATCCAAAAAAGTGATGTCCTTTGTTTGCAAGTACTTCTTAGCTTCGTTCCCACTGTTTTTGTATTTTCTCGCGCGCCCCCGGATCTCCGCCAGCCGGGCAATCTCGAACCTGGCCGCATTCCCGCATCCCAGACCCTAGCCGGGACGCGTGTGGCGTCAAGAAGCTCGAATTCGGCGTTTAAGGCGCGCATTGTACAATCAATTCTGAGTTCGTTTTGAGTTCGTTTCAAAATGCCATCGTTTGTTTTCAATAACATACTGGCTTCGATCGTACTATTCTTTGTTTTTTTCTGACCCCGGCCTCCCCGAGTGCCCGGACTATTGTGCTTTTCCTCGCGGTCCGACGCCTGCCTGCGACAATGTGTCCACAAAGCGACCACACATATAGGCTAGCATATGCCTCTCGGTTTGTCAAGCGAAAAATGCAAAAAAACCGGCGGACGCTCCCGAATCCGCCCCTGCCCGTCCAGACCGCGGCCCTACGGTCGACTCGGTCCAAATGTCACCGACTGGCCCGCGTGCTGCCCGAAAATGCCACCCTGCCTCATCCAGCAGAATCCTGGTCGCTTCGCCAAGGTAGCTTCCACGGTTAGCCAACACATGCCGGTGACCGCAAGCAGACACCATAACCTCCCCAAAGGGGACTCGGGGGAGTCAGGCGCGCTGTGCTTCTACGGGTAACCCCTTACTGCCAAGCGGGTAGCCACGAGGTGGGGGTGGCACGGAGGTGTTCATGAGCCGACAGATTCCTCCCCGGTTCTTCCCAAATTCGAGCGACGTTACGATGTTTCTTATCACGAACGGGAGATGAAAAGCCGCACAGGAACGCAAAATACGCGTACCTGTGCGCTGTGGTCAAATTCCACCCTGGGGTCGCCACATCAACAGCCTATTCGTGGTGCCAGTCGGCCAGGGCTCCGAGCCGTTCGGTCAGCCAGAGATACCAATGACGCACAAAACGTTGACCGAGTCCAAAACAGCGACAATAATCCCGAGTGAGTTGCAAGCGCGTTGCAACTACGACCCTTTTGCGATTGCCGGAAGGAGTGTCGTCCGCAAAGAAGTGTGGGAGTGGGCGAGGGGAGCCCCGTAAGGGGCTTTTCACCCACCCCGCTGAGCGTATAAGGCACTTAGTTCGCAAGGGTTACGTTTCCAGACCTGGATTCTCGCAGCCTAAATCAAATGACCAGAGGTCGATAGAAGCGAGTATGCTGATCGGTCTTTTAGTTGCAAGTAACTTGCAATAATCCTCGTAAGGAAGGAAACATGGACCAAATAAGTAGCCGATTGGGGCCACCGAGATTCCGAGCCGCGCGTGTTGCGGGCCTGCTGGTTCCAGCCGTACTACTGGCGTGCATTTCAGGCTGGGCCAATTCAGCGGGAAGCATCTCAGGAAGGGTTGTGGATCCAAGTGAGGCGGTAATCCCGGGTGTTTCCGTCGTCATCTCCAACGTGGAAACGGGAGTGCGGCAGGCGACCACCACAAATTCCGACGGGTTCTATTCTTTGCCGGCGTTGCCTCCCGGACGGTACCAAATCGAGGCCCATCAATCTGGATTTCGCCCGGTTCTTCGGTCCGGGATTGTCCTTGAGACCGGCAAAGCGCTGGAAATCGACCTGAAGCTGGAACTGGGTGAACAAAGCACGGCGGTGACGGTCACTGAATCAGGGCTCCATGTGGATACGGCCGACACCACGATGGGCGAAACCATTTCGAGGACGAAGCTTGCATCCGTTCCCTTGAATGGCCGCAGCTATACAGATTTACTAGCTCTGCAGCCGGGCGTCATTCCGGCCAGCTCGCAGCAACCCAACGCCGTGGTCATGTCCGGATGTACGAAGACTGCTCCTTCAGGGAACCTCAATGCCGGCAACCTCTCCGTCAGCGGACAGCGAGAAACAAACAATGGTTTCGCTGTTAATGGAAGTAGCGTTGAAGAAGACTTCAGCCTGGGCACGGCAGTCATCCCGAATCTTGACTCCATTCAAGAATTCCGCGTGCTAACGAGTAACTTTGATGCCGAGTACGGCAATTACAGCGGTGGGCAGATTGTTGTTACGACCAAATCGGGAACGAACGAGTTTCACGGCAGCGGCTTTGATTTCTTGCGAAATACGAACTTGGACGCACGAAACTATTTTTCCTCGGATCGTGCCCGTTACGACCAAAGCCAGTTCGGCGGCACATTCGGCGGCCCCATCAAGAAAGAGAAATCATTTTTCTTCATCGATTATCAGGGGACCCGGATGACTGAGGGCGTGGAGACAGGCTTGATTTCTGTGCCCGCGATCCCGGAGCGGACGGGCGACCTGTCGAGTATCGCGAGTTTGCTCACCGGCGCCGTGAACGGCCAGTCATGGGCCGGCTCGCTTTCGCAGAAACTCGGTTACCGGGTGTTTCCCGGAGAGGCGTACTACACTTCTGGATGCGCGAATTCAGCGCAGTGCGTCTTGCCCAACGCTGAGATTCCGCTCGCCGCCTGGTCAGGCCCGGCCAAGACCTTGCTGAACTCCATTCCCCTGCCCAATCAGGGGGCAGATATCTTTTCGACATCCGCATACAATGAAACCCTGCGCGACGACAAGGGAGCGGCGCGAATCGACACGCCCACCGCCCTGGGAGTTCTGGCTGCGTACTACTTCTTTGATGACTACGGCCTCGACAATCCCTACCCCACGGCGCAAGGCGGCGCCAGTGTTCCGGGCTTTAATGCCATCACCCTCGGCCGGGCGCAAATGGTGAGCCTTGGCCTGACCAAGGTCCTTGGCCCAACCATGGTCAACGAATTTCATTTGAGCTATCTCCGGGATGCGAACAATGTGGGCCAGCCGCAGGGCGGCGCAGGACCGAGCCTCGCGTCGCAAGGGTTCGTAGACAGCTCAGGTAATCCCTCCATCTATGCGCTGGCTCCACAAATCGAAGGCATCGAAAACGTCTCGTTCAATGACTTTACCCTCGGCGTGGATACCACCGGGCTCAAAGAGGCCAACAATACCTTCCAGGTGTCGGAGAACTTCTCCAAAGCGATGGGAACACACGTGCTCAAGGTTGGGGCGGGATTCCACATCGACCAGGTCAACATCAACCCCGACGCTACCTACAACGGGGCGTTCTCATTCACAGGAGCGGGAACCGGATCCGACTTCGCGGACTTTTTGCTAGGCATTCCCAGCAGCTATGCGCAAGGGGACTCTCTGGCATTTTATCTTCGCGACAAATACGTGGGGATCTACGTGCAGGACAGTTGGCGGGTGAGGCCGCACCTGACGCTCAATTATGGCTTGCGTTGGGACCTGCTCCCGCCTTGGCGCGAGAAATACAACCAACTGCAGACCCTGGTCCTGGGCGAGCAGTCTCGGGTTTACCCGGGAGCGCCCAATGGCTTGGTGTTTCCTGGTGACGCAGGAATTCCCGCGACGTTGGCCCCCACGGAATACACTAATTTTGCTCCTCGCATCGGCCTGGCTTATTCCCCGGATTACCAGAGCGGCTGGTTGGGCAAGATCTTGGGCAGCCGCGGCACCACCAGCGTGCGCGTCGGATACGGTCTGTACTATACCGCCTTCGAGGGGCTGTCCGCGGGCATCATGAGTGCCAATCCCCCGTATGGCTACGACTATACCAGTCTAGCGCCCCCTCTATTCTCTAATCCCTTCGTCACGGCGGCGAGTGGGCAGAATATAGGGCAGCGGTTTCCCGAGCCTATTCCGGCGTTTGGGGCCTCAGCGGCGAATCCTAATTCCAGCGTGAACTGGCCACAGTATTTGCCGATCACCGGCGTTCCCTCTTTCTTCCACCAGAATGTGCCTCCTTACAGCGAAAGCTACACGCTGTCCTTGGAACGCCAGACCGGGCAAAACACGCTTCTGAGCCTGAGCTATGTCGGCTCGCAGGCGCATCATCTCTTGGCGCTCATTTCCGCCAACCCGGGTGACCCTGCCCAATGTTTAAGCGTAAGCCAGACCAACCAAGTTATGCCGGGCACGGCCACGTGTGGACCGTTCGGTGAAGGGGGGACATACGTCAGCTCGTCAGGCCGGGTGATACAAGGAACCCGCGGCCCCTTTAGTTCCCAGTTCGACGCTATCACCTATCAGAAGACCCTGGGAAACTCCAATTACAACGCACTCGAGGTCAATCTGAGTCACCACCGTGGACCCTTGGAATTGCTTCTGGGCTACACGTACGGCAAATCTCTCGATCTTTCGTCCAGCCTGGCCGAGCCGGTGAATCCCGTCGACCCCAACCTGAGCAAGGCTGTATCGGCATTCGATATGCGCCACAATTTTGTGGCGAGTTACAAATACGAGCTGCCCATCGACCATCTGCTTCATCGCCGGAACCGGCTGACGCAGGGTTGGAGCCTCACGGGTATCACGCGACTTAGCACCGGCTTCCCCGTGACCCTTTACAACAACAACGACACTTCGCTGCTGGGGACGATACCCAATGGCATCAACAACAATGGCGTTGACACCCCCAATGTGGCTCCCGGCAGCATGGAAATTAACACCGACCCTCGAAACGGCAGGCCCGCCTTTAACACGCCGCTGTTCAGCCTTCCAGCGCTCGGCCAGATGGGCACGGCGGCACGGCGACTCTTCTACGGCCCCGGCATTGCCAACTCCGACCTTGCCCTTTTGAAGAACCTCCACCTCACCGAGTCGAAATCTCTTCAATTCCGAGTGGAGGCGTTTAATGTGGCCAACCATGCGCAGTTTTATGGGGCCGCAGCCGTCAGCGGGAACATCAGTAGCCCTTCTTTCGGCAGGGTCGTAAGCGCCGCCGATCCTCGCCTCCTTCAATTAGCTGTCAAATTCTATTTCTGAGTGAGTCTCGGTGAGCAACGGCACATTCGGCAAGTCAGCTTTCGGTGGTCCGCTCGGCTGGTCGTTGTCCCGAAACCAGGTTCTAGGATGTCTGGGTCTACGCTCCTCTTCACTTGAACGTCTAGCGGCCTAACGTGAATTGCGCCGATCGTGACTGACGGGCCGGTGTGCTTTGGCTGGCAGGAAGGTGGGAGCAACGTCAGATTTCAGAGTTGCTCGCGGGCGCATGCGTCCGGCGGGCGGCGCGGGCCGGTACTGTACGGCTTCGTCCCGCATGCGCCTGGCTGCTGCCACAACCTCGTTTAACGGGCCCTGGCGGGGAAGGCGGACGCGCCGCGACTCAAATATGAGTTCTATTGCAGTCGCAAGGCGCGCCGCCTTTGCCGCCCTGCTGCTTCGAAGCAGCAGAGCGGCACGGCCGGGTGCTCCTGGTTTTTCAACGCATACCCAAGCGTCCGGGATAGCCCCCACCGACCGGGATCGCCAGATATCCGCGATACTCGCCGGTGCTTTTCTCCACCGCCAAACCTGTAACCTCCCCGCGGGAGTTGATAGCGCATGCGGTCTGCAGTTGCAGGGGAGAATCTTCAGGAATCAGAGCGTTGAGGTCGGTCGGCACCCCGTTCACGACCACGAAGGCACGCAGAATTGAAAATGTCGCGTCCAGCGAGACGCCACCCACCTCGCCCGCGTCGTTGATGGATAGGGCGACGCTGTAGGTGTCCCCCGGGAGCGGGGGCACGTCCTGCATTCCGGTGCTTTGGCTCCAGACGAAGCCGTGAAACACGGCATCGCCGGCCAAGTCTGATACGCCCACCACCTGGCCCCGATTATTTATATTATGGGCCTGGTTTCCGAACGCGCCACCCAGGCTGCCGAGATCGGTTGCGGCGCCATTCTCCCAGAGCAGGGCGTGGACCGGTGAAAGATATAAACCGTTGATCACGTTCAAGGTCGAGCAAGCTCCCGACGCGCCGGCCACTTGGCCGGAGTCGTTGATGGCTATAGCGAATCCGTCCGGATCGCCGCCGTAGGTGGGGAGTTCTTCGATGTGGCCGTTTTTCCAAACCACAGGCTTATCCTGCAACACCTGATATTGGCCCTGGGCGGGACTATAAGGTGGGCAGGTGGAATCCGTCGTCGCATTCTCCGCGTTGCCGGCCACTTCACCTCGATTGTTGATCGCACTGGCCGCTCCGTTGTAGCCTCCCAGCGTGGAGAGCGGAGTCATCGAACCGTCTTGCCACAAAAAGCCTAGACATGTGCCCGATGACGGAGCCCCGGATCCTTTGAAGCCGCAGAAGTCTTCACCGTTCGGGTCTGAGTCAGCGGTTTCGGCCTCACCCACGACTTGGCCGATGGCATTCGGGGAGTTAAAAACTGAGCTGGCCAACCCTCCGAGCGTGCCGAGATCTTTCTTGAATGGGCCTTGCCAGAGGATCGCGTGCCAGTTTCCGTCAGCCAGGCTCGCCTCCCCGCTGGCCACACCCTGGTTGTTCACGTAGAACGCTTGGCTATACGTCCCGCCGAACGGGCCGAGTTCGATAACCGTGTAGCGAGGACTGCGTGAGTCCTCCTGGGCCGCCAGTCCGGCTGGCGCCACCAGCAGACCGAGCATCCCCAGCGATATAACGAGTGACCTGAATCTCATGTTGCCTCCTTTTAGGGATCGTTCGGGCGAGCATTCGGCCTGTAACGGATCCGAGTTTCGCAGCCCCAAAACTCCGCAGCCCTTCCGCTGAGAGAGTGAGCCGCGGGCTTCGAATAGCATGAAGCCTGCGCTGCCTAACCATTACTGCCCGATTTTGTCCCTCTATTCCTAGTAACGGAAAAGAGAGACAAAAACTGGAACCTGCGTGGAGGAATTATTCGCATGGTCGTCCGGCGGCGCGTAGCCATGCGCCTTTTCGCCTCACCTGGATGCAGCCATGTGGTGTAGGGGTAGGGCTTGCCCTACCCTCCTCGGCCTAATAACCCTCCGGGGACGGCAAGCCGTCCCCCTACATTGCGGGTCGTTATCGAGGGATTGGGGGTCGGCTTGGCGGGTAGATAACCCTAGCTGCGGTGTGCTATCCTCTATACCTATCAGGCTTCAGACTCCGGTACATCAAGGGCTGTATGAGCGGGCCGTCGACACACGAGATAACCCAGTTGCTTCAGGCTTGGGGCAAGGGTGACGAGCAGGCGCTGGAGAAGTTAACGCCTCTCGTTTACCATGAGTTGCACCAAGCCGCTCACCGTTATATGGCGCACCAAGCGCCGGACCATACCCTCCAGACCACAGCGCTGGTCAATGAGGTTTACGTGCGGCTGGTGGATGTCCGAGAGCTGAGTTGGCAAAACCGTGCCCATTTTCTTGCGGTCTGCGCCAAGCTGATGCGGCGCATTCTCATCGATTTCGCCCGTTCCCGGGGCGCCGGGAAACGCGGCGGGGAAGCGCAAGCAGTCTCTTTCGATGAGGACCTGATCGTTTCTCAAGAACCGCGCGCCGATTTGCTGGCCCTGGACGATGCCCTGAACCATCTGGGCGCCCTTGATCTGCGCAAAAGCCAGGTGGTGGAACTCCGCTTTTTTGGCGGATTGACGGTGGACGAGACGGCCGAAGTGCTGAAGGTATCTCCGGACACCGTGTTGCGGGACTGGAGACTGGCAAAAGACTGGCTGGTACGCGAACTGAGCAGGGAGCCGCAATGACGCCTGAACGCTTTCAGGAAGTCGAGCGATTGTACCACCTGGCTCTGGAGCGCCCCGAGAATGAGCGGAATGCCTTCCTGAGAGAAGCCTCGGCAGAGGATCAGTCTCTGCTCCAAGAAGTTGAATCCTTGCTCGCCCATCACAGCCAGGGCGAGGACTTTCTGAAAGCACCCGCGGTGGAGTTGGCGGCAAAGGTTTTTGCCGGGGCGCAAGGCCCAGCACGTGAATCCAGGGAAGCCGATCTCCTCATGGTCGGCAAGACGGTTTCGCACTACCGCATCATGGAGAAGCTGGGCGGTGGGGGCATGGGTGTCGTCTATAAGGCCCAAGACTCCAAGCTCAAGCGCACCGTCGCCTTGAAGTTCCTGCCTGAAGAACTCTCCGAGGACCGGCAAGCCCTGGAACGGTTCCGGCGCGAGGCCCAGGCTGCCTCCGCGCTCAACCATCCCAACATCTGCACGATTCACGCTATTGAGGAGCACGATAGCCAGCCCTTCATTGACATGGAATATCTGGAGGGAGAAACCCTGAAGCAGCGCCTTGCCGGGAGCCTGCTCAAGATCGGCGATGTGCTGGACTTGGCCATCCAGATTGCCGACGCTCTCGATGCCGCGCACGCCAAGGGAATTATCCATCGGGATATCAAACCAGCGAACATTTTCGTGACCCAGCATGGCCAGGCGAAGGTCCTGGACTTCGGTTTGGTCAAGCTGGCTCCCAAGGCCCGGCGGGCGGGGCACGCCGTAGGAGCCTCTGCGCCGCCCACCGCGTCCATCGAACCCGAGCATCTCACCAGCCCCGGAGTGGCCCTGGGCACCGTGGCCTACATGTCGCCGGAGCAGGCGCGGGCCGAGGAACTTGACGCGCGCACGGACCTGTTCAGCTTCGGCGCGGTGCTTTATGAGATGGCGACAGGCCAGCAAGCGTTCAGCGGAAACACGGCGGCGGCCATATTTGGCGCCATCCTGCACGAAGCTCCACCGCCGCCCCTAAGCCTCAGACCAGACTTGCCCCCCAAGCTCGAAGAAATCATCCACAAGGCGCTCGAGAAAGATCGCGACGTTCGCTACCAGCATGCGTCGGAAATGCGGGCGGACCTGAAGCGTCTGCGACGCGACACCGAGGGCCGCCTCAGTACAGGGCGCGTCAAAGCCGCGGGCGAAGAACCAGGCGTTGCAACTGCGCGCTCGCGTCGTGTTCCCCTGCTATTGGGCATTGGGGTTGTAGCAATCGTCCTGCTGCTGGCCGGCCTTTTTGTTTACCGCAGCCAGCAAGCGCGCCTAGCTGCACCTTCCGAATGGGTGCAGCTCACCAATTTCACCGACTCGGCAACTTCGCCAGCCCTTTCGCCGGACGGGCGCATGTTGGCATTCATCCGAGGGCCAGACACTTTCTTTGGGCCGGGGGAGATTTACGTAAAGATGCTTCCGCAGGGCCAGCCCGTGCAACTCACCCACGACGGACTAGCGAAGATGAGCCCGGTATTCTCGCCCGACGGCTCGCGCATCGCATACACAGTGGCCCCTCCATTTGACACCTGGGAGGTACCCGTGTTGGGCGGAGAGCCTCGCCGCTGGCTGCCGAACGCTTCGGGCCTCACTTGGATCGACGGCCAGCATCTCCTGTTCTCAGAGATCAAAACCGGTCTCCACATGGCCGTGGTCACAGCCGCCGAGAGCCGCACCGAACATCGGGACATTTACGTGCCCCCGCCGGAGCGGGGCATGGCTCACCGCTCGTATCTTTCCCCTGACCACCAGTGGGTACTGCTCGCTGAAATGGACAATGGCGGATGGCTACCGTGCCGGCTGGTCCCCTTCGATGGCAGATCGTCCGGAAAAGTGGTGGGGCCGCCAGGCGCCGTATGCACCAGCGCCGCCTGGTCGCCCGACGGAAAGTGGATGTACTTCACCTCCGATGCCGAAGGCCGATTCCATATCTGGCGGCAGCGGTATCCGGATGGCAAGCCGGAGCAGGTAACCTTCGGGCCCACGGAAGAGGAAGGCATTGCGATAAATCCCGAGGGGCGGTCGCTCCTGACGTCGGTAGGCATGGAAGAGAGCGCGGTTTGGATTCGCGACTCGAATGGCGAGCGCCAAATCTCATCGGAAGGCTTCGCCGAATGGCCTTCCCTTTCTCCCGACGGTACGAAGGCTTACTACCTGGTGCGCCCGCCAGGGAGCACGAGATCGTTCACCAGCGGGGCTTCGGGGGGAGGGGTTGTCGAGAGCGGGGAACTGAGGGCTGTCGAGTTGAAAGGTGGGGGCTCAGAGCAGCCTCTTCCAGGGTTCGCGGTCACCGGGTACGACATTTCACGTGATGGCAGATGGATAGTGTTTGCCGCACAGGACCCGCACGGCAAATCGCAGCTGTGGATCGCCTCGACAGACCGCCGATTCCCTCCCCGGCAGTTTCCCTCCTCCACGAGCGACGACAGCCCGGTTTTTGGGCACGGCGGCGACATCTTCTTCCGCGCCACGGAGGGCGGTTCCAACTTCATCTACCTCGTGAAGGAGGACGGGACGGGGCGCCATAAGGTATTGCCGAATCCGATTCTGGACTTCTTCAGCGTCGCTCCGGATGGCGAATGGTTGATCGCCGGTGCGCCGGTTCCCAATGAAGAAATCACTGCTGCGCTGTGGGCCTATCCCGTTCACGGTGGTACGCCTGTTAGGATATGCGCGGGGGTCTGCAGCGGTCGGTGGGATCGCGCGGGAAAACTCTTCTACGTGGCGCTAATCGAGATGGGCAGTCGCAGTGGTCGCGCGCGGACTCTAGTCCTGCCGTTACCGCATAGTAGGGACCTCCCGCCACTTCCGCCTTCTGGCTTTAGCTCTCCAGAGGATGTTAAAGGCCTTCCCGGCGCGAAGGTCATTGATGAGGTCATCTCGCCGGGGGCCACCACGTCGGTCTACGTTTTCACGCGCAACTCCGTCCACCGCAACCTGTACAGCATCCCGCTACCGTGACGTTAGGGATTGCCCATCAGGCACGCAGGCCGGCGCCAGGCGCAGCCCTTGGCTCTGACACTGAAACATCGATTAAGCCAGGTGCAGGGCTGTACCCTTCGCCCTCCCCTTCGACTTGTAGTTTTAAGGTCGAGAACACCGGGCTGCACCCGTACCACCATAGGGATCAGCAAAGTATACGAGGTGACGGACGGCATTTTTGCTCCGCCGATTCTCTTGCTGATGTATTCTGGCGGCACATCAGCTTGTGTATGGCGTAGCCGTCGGGGCCCTGCACAAAATCCACTAGCCAGGCATGCACCTTCATGCCCCGCTTGTGCGCCTCGGTAGTCCCGGCGTGGAGTAGATCAGAATTGCGGTATTCCGGATCCACGTCTTCCGGAAAGAGCCGGCTTGCATAGAAGAGCTTGCGCTCACTCTTGACTGATAGGACGATCGTATTGATGTGAGCGTCCCGAGCCTTGTCCAGGAAAGCAGCGACCTCGGCGGGATTGCGACCGGCGTCCCCCGGGTGGAGCCATAAGCCGTAAAGGGGCGAGTGGGAACGGAAAGATGGCTGCTGAGCCACCCCGGTTGGGCACGGCGGCAAAACCGCAAGGAGCAGAGCGGATACGATCTTGCCCATAGCAGTGGTCCTCCCTGAAGGCAATTCCAAGCTTCCAGAAGCCTGCCCATTCTGTCTCCCTGGCCTCGGTGCACAGAGGATCCGACAGAGCAACAATTCAAGATTCAAGATATTCAAGGTTCAGAACTTAAGGAGGCATGCCATCCCTGCCTAACTCGCAAGCACCGAGATTTCTAGTGGGAGGTCGTTTTTGACGTCAAACCAGATTGCACGCGGTGCGGAAAGAGTCGCGCTCGCATCATGGCCGCGCCGATGATCGTCAGCACGGCGCCGGCTGCAAGAGTTAGGCCATAGGCATGGGGTGTAAGCCAGCCAGAGCCAATCGCGAGTAACACCAATCCCATTAACCCAATTACCAAGCCTGCCACGGGGGCCGGACTTATCTCGGCTATCGAGGTTGCGGGAGCGGGCCGAGCCAGCTGGTCACAGAAGGCCGAGGCGCGTTCGCCAGCCTCCCCGGTGGCCGGGAATGCGTAAGCCGCCACCACCAACACGAGCGATGTGAAAACGGCAGGGATCACGATGCTTGCCGCCTGAAACGAGCTTAGGGCGGCCGGCTTGAAGGTCCATTTATAAACGAGGAACGCCAGACCCAGGCTGATCCCGGCAGCGAATCCTGCTAGAGCGCCTCCCGCCGAAAGCCGCCGGCTGAGCAGCCCCGCCAATACGGGCAAGACAGTAGGTGGCAGGAATAATCCGAAGGCCGCTACCATGGTGTCAAAGATAGTCCAATGAAAATACGTAACAGCAAGTGCAATTCCCAAAGGGAAGAGCGCCACCAGCGCCGTCAATATTCGCCCTGCCACCACCAGTTCCCGCTGAGTAGCGCGGGGATGGATCAGCCGCTGGTGTACGTCCACAGTGAGCACGGCTGCGATCACGTTATAACCAGACGACAGCACGGACATGGTAGCTGCGAACAGGGCCGCAATGAGCAAGCCCAGCATGCCCGGCGGAAGCAGAGCTGAGCTCACCCTTGCGTAAATCGTCTGCGCATCAATTGCTTGGAGCGGAATGAATGCGCGAGCGAGCATCCCGGAGAAGATCCATGCAGGTGGTAGAAGGAAGAAGAGCAAACTTGCCAGCCAGCCCACGCCACGTGCTTCGCGGTCGTTCCGCGCGCAATAAAACCTCTGAATCAATGACCAGTTGCCGGCCACCGAAAGCCCGCTGAGAACCAGGAAAGCGCCAACGTACTGCCAGGTGTAAGGGGCGTGCGCCGGAAGGAGGAAATTTGGGGGAACGGCGGAGATAAAATGCTGCCAGCCTCCGGCGGCTTGCCAAGCCAGCGGGAGGAGTATGAAGACCGCCGTGCTGACCAAAACAAACTGCACGAAAATCGTGATGACGACCGCCCAAAGTCCGCCGGCGACGGTATAAATCAAAGTAATCAATCCCACCGCGACCATGGCGATGATGGGCGAAACCCTCAGCGCGGCGGAAACAAAGATGCCAATCGCCACGATTTTCAGCCCTTCGTCAATCACGCGGAGAGGAATGCCCGACCAAGCGAGGATTTGGCGGACCGAGGAGGAAAAGCGCGTTTCCAGAAACTCCATGGGAGTCAGCACCCCGGCGCGCCGCCAGCGGCGAGCCAGCAACCAAGTCGTCACTAAGGTGGCCGGAACGGTGGTCCAATAGAGCGAGAGGGCGACCAGGCCATACTGGTATCCGAGGCCGGCATAAACCACTATGGAGAGCGCACTAACCGACGCCATCATGAACGAAATCCCGCCCAGCCACCAGGAAAGCTGCTTCCCCCCGGCGAAGTACAGGTCGAGAGATTTCATCTGACGAGAGTAAGCAAACCCCACCCCAATCATCGCCGCGAAGTACGCAATTAGGACGACGAGGTCAGCCCCGCGCATGTACCGCCCTGATCTCTTGTGGTGCCTCGGAGACTCGTTCGCTATTGCCGGTCTCCAAGGATTTGTGGATTGCCTCGAGTGTTGCGGTCACTTGCCGGCCGTCGAAGGCGGTCACCCGAGGCTCTTTCCCCTCGAGGACGGCATAGAGGAAATCTTCGAGGCAGGAAGGAAACGCTCCGCGCATGCGGCCAAAAATCTCCGCATTCAAGAACCCCTTTGGATAGGAGAAGGTCTTCTCTGTACTGACTTCCATCGATTCACGCTTGCGGTCCAGGTGGATGTGACCCGCCGTACCGATGACCTCCATGAACGAGTCCACGATGGAAGGGAACGTGTTGGGATAGACCCAGGCGGATTCGAAGGTAACGAAGGCGCCGGAGGCGAACTTGACCTGCGCTTGGATGATGTCGTAGGTGGAGATTCCTCTTGCAACCAGGACTTCCTTTCGGCCCCAGGCACGCGCCTCGATGGGTTCGGAATCCAGCCACCAGCGCATCAGGTCAATATCATGGGAAGAAAGGAACCATGCCGAAGTCGTGTCACCGGCCCAGGAGAGGAGTTGGGTAGAAACGAAGATCGTATCGTTCTTGCGCGCATACCCGGCGAGCGGCATGCCAATCTCGCCGCCGGCAATCGTCGCTTTGGCCTGATGATAAGCAGAAAGCCAGCGATGATTGAAGGTCACCTGAATGACTCTCCCCGCGCGCCGCGCCAGTCGGATTAACTCGTCGGCCTCGGCGGTGCTCGTGGTGAAAGGCTTCTCCACTAAGGCATGCTTACCGGCTTCCAGGACCGCGCGCGTTGGCTGGAAGTGGTGCCGATCCGGTGTGGCCACGACCACGGCGTCGAGGTCCCGACGTTCGAGCATTTCCCGGTAGTCGGTGTAGCCGTGGGGAACCCCGTACAGGGAACGCATCTTGTCAACCTGGTCCTGCTGAAGCGAACTGACGGCGACGACCTCCGCCAAAGGGTGAGCTGAGTAAATCTTGACGTACAGACTCCCCATAGTTCCCAAGCCGATCACTCCGATTCGGACTCGATCCATAGCTAATCCTCCCTTCTTACACGCGCAGGGGGTGTTGCAGGAGAGGCTCCCGCACCAACGGTGTGCAGGTGACACAGAATTCTTCGACACCACCTGGGACTGGTTGTATCAATCATCTTCTTCGATCAGCTTCCTGAAATTGCATCTGAGAATTCTCTCTTTGCCGTCGTCCGAAATCTTCGCCGATAAGATACGCCCCAGAGATACGGCTGCTTCCAAGTAGGGCATATCCGATCCGAACAGCACGCGATCCGCACCCACGCGCGCGACCACGCGCTCGAGAATGCCGCGATGGCTCTGCGAACCCGTTATATCCAGGTAGGTGTTTGGGGCCGCCTGGGCGGTTTCGAGCGCCTGTTCGTAGCCGCGCCAAGTCACGCCCGAGTGGCCGAGGATGATTCTAGCCCGGGGGTGACTGCGGCTGATAGGCGCAAACATCAGGGGACCGCAGTTGGGGTCAGAATCCCAGGTGTGCACGAGTACTACGGCGCGCGTTTGGTTGGCAAAATCCCACAGGGGCCGGTAAGCATCGCCGTTTACCGGGTACTTATGGAGATCAGGATGAAACTTGATGAGCGGGGGACGGTGGAAATAGCTCCATCGTTCCAACTCTCGAAGGCCCTCACCCTGGGGGCGCGGGTTCACCGTGATATATCCCCGGAAACGCTGCGGATACGTTCTCAACACCGCTGCGACCTCGGCATTCCCGCGCGGGCAGTCCGTCGAGCAGGCCCGCGAAGAGGTGACAGCAAGGACCTCGATATTCAGCAGATCCATAACCTCGAGCATTTCGTCGGGAGTGTACTTGCAGGCAGGGAAATCGGGGTGAACACCGATGTGCCCGTGACAGTCGAAGATGGGAACAGGCGATTTCATTGAATTTCCATGCGCAGGAGCCGGCGCAAATTACCGCCGGCGAGTAAAAGCTTGGCTTCGTCCGAAATACGTGCCGTGGCAAGGACCGCTAGTGCGGCGCCGGCGTCGTAGAGCGGCATGCGGCTTCCGAACAGTAAGTGGTCCGGGCCGAATTTGTCTACGAAGGTCTCGAGTTGGCGATGCGCCACATACGTCGAGGTGTCGATGTACAAATCGGGGTGTTGCTTGAACAGCGGGAAGAGATAGCGGTCCGCGCGGTAGCCGGTTTCGAGAAGCAGAACCTTCAACCGAGGAAAGGTCTCGAGCAACTGGGCAAGCGAATCCCATGCGAGGTCTTCACGCGCGATGACCGAGAGAATGGATTGCGTCTGCAGGTACTCGTAAAGCTCTCCCGCACACCATGGCGCACAGGAGAAGTTGTGCTTCAACACTCCATAAGAAATCCGCACAGCCAGAGGGCGTCGCGCACTAAGTTCCTGGAGGAAAGGCTGTTCAGGTAAGGCCGCCCAAACCGGGACCAGGCGTTCGTGGAGTTGGTCGGCGAGAACGTTGTTGCCTTCCTCGGCATCGTATTCGTCGCAGGCAAAGTGGGAGACCAACGCCTGCCGGACGCCGAAGCGGTCCATTTCCTCGAGCAAAGCGTCGGTCTCGAGAGCCACCTCCCCGTAAACGCCGGAATGGCCCAGGCGCACATTGGCGTCAAAGAGATTCCAAGCGGCCACCTCACGGAATGGCGGAATAATACTTGATGTTGACAACGTGCTCTCCTTTGGCCAAGCGCTCGAACGAGATGAAGTGCCCGGCCTGGCCGGCAAAGGCACGCGATGGCGCGCCCATGCGTCCGCCATCGAGTGTCACATTCGAGGGCCAGTTCTCAACGTAAATCTTCACATCCGTTAGGGCGGAGCAGAATATGTGAACTTCCTGCGGCGCCCACGCCGACGCGTCGCGAAGGGTAACGTCGGTCGCGGGGTTAGCGGAAAAAAGCACTTGCCCGCCACGTTGCAAGGACCTGAGATGTCTCCCGAAAATCTCCTCCACCGCGTTCCCTTGATTGACAGCGAGCACCTCGGCGTCCGCGCTAACCCCCCCCGCACTCAACTGTCCCGGCTGGGAACGGAAAACCGCCTCCGCCGCGCCACCCGCAGACCGGAAGCCTTGGCCCGAGGTGGTTGAAACAGGCTGCAGTGGGGTTGCCTCTTCGCCGGCTTTTTGAAAGTGCATGCCTACAAGAAAACTGCTCTCCTTCTCGCGCGCGGAATTCAAGCGAAAGGCTTCACGCGGTTCGACCTGAATTCGATCCAAATTGCCATAAGCGTTAGTGGGGACTGGCTGTGGCTCGAGTGTCCAGCGGGTGTTCTCCCCTGCCGCGGTCAGTACTGCAAATGCGGCTTTGCCGTGGATCTGTGCCTGTGCGGCGGCGATGCTCGTCCCAGCCCCCGCGGGAATGTGAAGCAGCCATGCATAGCCATGTGGCGTGCCAGCCTCGATCCGGTCGTGCACGATGAGAATGTCGGGCTTCAGAAAGAGATACTCGCGCCGCAAGCATTTCACCTGCCTCGCGTCCGCATAAGCAGGAGCAAGAGCGGCAGCAACATAATCGGTGCCCGGCGAGAAGACGTATTGTTCAATTTTCGCGAAATTCTGAAACGCCGGCCAGTATCGTCCGTCGTAGTCTTTCTGGCTGAACGGATCGTTGTCAATGACTACGGTATTGTGCGCGGGCGCCTGGGTAAAGAAATCCTGATAGTGTGGGTCCTGGTAGTAGTTTGCGTAACCAGCCTCGCCAATCAATTCTTCACCGAAAGCTGCAACGCGAAAACTCCCTTGATCATGGTGTTCGTGGTTAAACCAGGGGCCGACGCGCAGGGAAATCACCGTATCTTCCGGACCCCAGCCGCTGCGCAGGACGGCGCTGCCGCGCCCTGGAAAGAGGCGTGAAAGCGGCGGTTGGGGCATCGCACTCGTCGCATGCGTGCAGCAGACAAGATCCAGCAGACCCGGAGCTTCTTCGAGCGCTCGCCCCGTATCATGCACCTTTGAGACCCCCATCAGCCTTAAGTCGGTAGCAGCTTCGTAGAACGTCAGGAGGTCTGGATCGTCTGCGTACTCGGCCCCCCACGCGTACCCGGAGCGCCCCTTGAGCTCGGAATCGGAATCTCCCGTATCCAACACCAAATCTGGCCGAACCTGGGCGTAGCGAAGCCACCAAAAGGCCTCCATCATCTTTTCGAAGCCCTCGGGGCGAATGCCCAAGCCGTGCAGCGCCGACATTCCCCATGACAAGCCTTGCATAGCGAAGTTTTCATAGCCCGCAGGCTCGGCCTCGCTCCCATCACCCGGGAACAGGCCGTCGAGCAGTTGCTCATACGCCACTATGAGCTCCGCCAAGGCCGGCCCGAATCTGCTTCCCCAGTCCGGCACGTCGCCCCACAAGGCTACGCAAGCCTCGATGGCTCCGCCCACGGTCTGAGCCTCGTGGTTGCTGGCGCCGATCGGCAAACGGTCGGAAAAGAAGTACTCGTCTAGGGTGGGTCGGATTGACTTTTTCCAAAATGCCTCGGCAATTTGCGATTTCTCTTCTTGCGTAAGTTCGCTCGCAATCAGGTCATAACCAAGCGCCACCCGCTGTGTGAAGACGCCGACCTCATAGTAGTTGTGGAGGCCCTTGGCGACGAACCAAGCCGGCGTCCAAGTAGACCATGCCGCCACTGTCAGTAGCCCGCGCTGGGCAGCCTCAAGCGCCTGCCGGTCACCGCTCATGCGGAAATCCAGCGCGCTGAAGGCGATCATGTTGCTGTAACTTTCCATCAACGCAAAGTATTCGGGCAAGCCGGGATGGACTGTGGCTGTCGGGAGCAGCTCGATATTCTGACCCGCTTTGGGATTGTACGCGAGCGAGGTCCGCAGTTCGTTCGCGCGCCGGTGGACAGCGGCCAGCAATTCATTCGAACCCGCTTGCGAGCGCAATTGTTCCAGGCGCTCGGGGGTTAGCAGAACGCGAGGATGGGCAGGAACCGTGCTCAGCGCCAGGAAGTAGAATTCCGACTTTGCCGGGAAGTTGGTGATTTCAGCCTTGTAAAGACCCGGCTTATCCGGAGCCTTGAGCTGCGAGTTTCGGTCTTTCAGATTATTCGCAGTGCTCAGCACCCGCCCCGCGTCATCATAAACAGCGACTTGCGCGGCCGAGCCGCCCCACAACTCGACTTTTAACAGATTACCGGCCGCTGCCACCTCTTGCGCCACGGCAATTCCACTAACGGGTGAGCGTTCCAGCTTCGGCTCAATGATGCGGACGCTCGCCGGCCTCTCCCCCTGAATTTCCAGGGCGCGAAGGGTTAGTTGGCTGTGGGATCCTAAGGGAGGAGTGGCGACTTCAGCCTCGATAACGATGACGTCGACATCCACGCCGGCGGGAGGGATTTCAAGTTGTCCGCCACTGACCTTCTCGTCGTGGGTGCCGGGCCCGGAGTACAGCCGGTGGCTAAAATGCTTCCCATCCACGGCCCCCAGAACGAGACGCACGCCTGTGATTTTCCCAAACGTTTCAATTTCGAATACGATCCGAAGCGAAGAAGCTGTGGAGGCATGAAACACGAGGGGCCGCGCCAGGCCGACACGCAGGACTGCCTCGCCGTGGGAAGTCATATCACGGACCAGCGCGGGTGAGCCGCCCATCTGCGTCGTATAGACTGTAGGATCGTAGCCGACATCCTGGGACAACGGGAAGCTCACCCACCCGGGAATACCGTGGCTGAAGTCCTCGCGGAAAGTCCAGCGTGCGAACTCCGATGCGTGCTGCGCAGCGCTGGGCGGTAAGGGCCTTGAGTGAGCACTCAGGCTAAAAGCGACGCAAAGGTTCAGGATGGCGACGTAAGTTTGTTTTTGTTGGATCATGGCCGCGATGCCTGAAAGTTCCCCCGAAACCAGCCCGCGCCACTTACGGTTGGGGCACGCCATGACGTACCCTACGGCGGGCGTCCGTGACGATTACACCCTCGAGTGGGCCGCCAGCGCATGGAAACTCTCCTGAAGCTGCAAGAGCTTATCCGCGCGTTGCTGAATCTTCTCGAAGGCGGCGACAATGTCGTCCACCTCTTGACGCGTCCCCAGAAACATAAGGTGCTCGAGCCAAATGCCGTCCTTGCAGACCCGTTCGCTCTCAGGAAGCGAAAGCGATTCGTAATCCTGTGGAGCGCTCCACTTTCCACACCCACAGGGCGGAAGCGACCTCTTACGGAACAAAGGATTTCGGTACAAAGGGTAAGGATAGGTTGGCTGCGCGGGAATTCCTTCCGCTTGCAAAGCACGAAGAAACAGGTCCCGGTCCACGCCTCCGAATGCTTCCGGCTCATAACGGAGGGTAAGGAGGTAATGAGGATGGTTGCTCACGCGCGGGTCATCCTCGGGCAGTGTGAGACCTCGCAGGGACCGCACCTGCTCGCGAAAGTACCGCACGTTCTCCTGGCGAACTCGGGTCTGCTCTGGAAGCCTTTTCAATTGCGCGGAAAGGATGGCAGCTTGGAATCCCGTCAAGCGGTAGTTCGATCCCAGAGTGAAATGCCCATACCAGCCCCCATCCTTGTGCCGTCCCAGGTTGCAGTAACTCCAAACTTTTTCCGCCAGTGCAGAAGAGTTGGTGAGAACTGCACCTCCCTCGCCGGCGGTGGCGAGCTTGAAGGCTTGAAAGCTAAAGGTGGCGGCGGAACCAAAGTTGCCCACAGGAGTTCCTTGCCAGGCGGCCCCGTGGGCATGCGCCGCGTCCTCAATCAAAGTCAAGTCGTGGCGAACCGCGAGGGCACGCAAGGCATCGACATCGGCTGGATGCCCGCCGAAATGCACGGCGATAATGGCGCGAGTCCTGGGCGTGATCGAGGCTCGCACTGCGGCAGGGGATAGGTTGAGCGTTGCGGGATCAATGTCGGCAAATACAGGGACGCCGTGGCAGATCATGACGGCAGTCGCGGTGGAGATAAAAGTTATAGGTGGAACGATCACTTCCTCGCCGCACTCGAGCTTCAGCGCGCGCAAAGCCAACTCCAGCGCCACCGTGCCGTTGCAACACGAGATGGCATGCCGAACGCCGTGCAGACGGGCGAAGGCCTCCTCGAACTCCTTCACTTCCGCACTGTAGCCGCCCCAAGCCCGGCTGCGCAAGACTTCCAGGAGTGACTCTTCCTCTTCTCGACTAAAGACCGGCCAGTCGGACAAGGGTTTCTTCCGAACTGGCGGCCCTCCCAACAGCGCTAATTCCATGCTAACGCACTCCTTGACCTACCCTTGTTGTATAGCCAGTGGTATAGCCGAGCAGAGTCGAAATCCGCTTGCACGCTTCCATCAAGGCCTTGGCCATCTCCGCGTCACGCGCCGGTTTCACTCGCACTGCCGGTCCCGAAATGCTGATCGCGGCGCGCACACGACCCTCCGGGTCCAATATCGGCGCGCCGATGCAGCGCGCCCCTCGCGAGTCCTCTTCATTGTCGAGAGCGTATCCGCGTGCCCGAACTCTTTCCAGTTCGCGATAGAAAGCAGCGGGTTCCCGAATCGTGCGGGGGGTTAACGGCTCCAGAGGATGAGCCTTGAGAATAGCCTTGACCTCGCCGTGGGGTAGCCGGCATAGCAAACACTTGCCAAGCGCTGCGGAATGCACCGGGCCGCGCAGCCCCGCGTGGGCTGCCAGACGAAAGGCGTTCGAGCATTCTATCACGTGAATGTATAGCACCTCGCCGCCATCCAGGATGCCCAGGTTGACGGTTTCCTGAAAGCGCTGAACTAACTGCGCCATGAAAGGCGCAGCCAGACTGCACAGATCGATTGCCGGCCGCGACTCGCCCCCAAGACGGCCAAACCGCGGAGTGACAGAGTACCGCCCTCCGTTACCTTTCTCGATATAGCCCAGGCGCTCCAAAGTGAAGAGAATCCGGAAGACGCTGCTCTTCACCTGTCGGGTCCGAGTGGTCAGATCGCTCAAAGCCACTTCGCGTTCGCCGCGAAAGGCTTCCAGAACCCGCACGGCTTTCTCCAGAACCTCGATGTAGTTGTTCGCCGGCATACTCGATGCGGGAGTGTAACAAAACTCGATAGTCTTGTACAGGAGAATCAAAAATAAATTCTATAGGGTAGAATTCGGATCGTGGCTGCCTTCCTTAACCTTATGCGTAAATTTTTCTTGACATCTCCCAGACTGTGTTATAGAAACATCGGCGTCGGATCGCTCGTTCTATCCTATAGAACGCGAGAGGGTGCGCGGTTCGCGCGCCGGATGGAACATACTATATGGAGGGGAACGCAATGTTTTGCAAATCGACACGGATCCTTACGGGAATCTTCCTTCTCTCAATGAGTTGGGCAGTCCCTGCCCTTAAGGCTCAAAATGCCCAGGGGACAATTCTGGGCCACGTGCAGGATTCGTCGGGCGCCTCGGTGCCGAGGGCCAAGGTCAAGGTCCTTAACGCGGGGACCGGCATCATCAACACCTACGTCACCGGCGACTCGGGTGACTATGTTGTCGTGAACCTTATTCCCGGCACTTACGAGATCACGATTGAAGCCCCCGGATTCAGGACCGCCGCGAGCAAGGGGCTCACCCTGCAAGTGGAGCACACACTGAGGCAGGATTTTGTTTTGGAGCTCGGGCAAGTGACCCAGCAGGTGACCGTCACCGGCAGCACGCAGATGGTGCAAACGGACAACGCGACAAACGGCGAGGTGATGGCAGATCATTTCATGCAGGCCCTGCCGCTTAACGGGCGTGACTTCCTCACGGTGATTGCTACCAACGCTGGGGTCGCTCAACCGGCCGGCGGTAATCAAACCGGCAATGTCTTCTACCAGACGGGACTGGACGACAATTATCGCGAGGCCAGCGTCAACGGCGCGCGCCCCACCTCGATCTATTTCATGCTGGATGGGGTCACAAACACCGACTACTTCTTCGACAAGGCCATCATTCTGCCTTCGGAAGATGCGATCGAAGAGTTCAAGCTAATGAACGGCATGTATTCGGCCGAATACGGCATGGCCTCGGCCCAGGTCAACGTGGCCATCAAATCCGGGACAAACCAGCTTCACGGCAGCGCCTACGATTTCCTGCGGAATGATATCTTCGACCCTACCAATCCGCTCACCACGGCGCTCAACAACCAAAACGGAACCAGCCTGCCGACCAAGACCCCCTTCAAGCAAAACCAATTCGGGTTCACGCTCGGTGGACCGGTGGTGCTCCCCATGTACAATGGAAGAGAGCGGACCTTCTGGTTTGCCAGCTATGAAGGCGGACGGCGGCGGGAAGGCACGTCTCCCACCAGTTTAATGCTTCCGACGAAGCAAGAGCTGAAAGGCGACTTTTCCGATTGGCCGTACCCGATTTACGATCCCGCCTCGTCGGGTTCGGTGCCTGCCACTCCCGACAACCCGGCAGGACGTGTGCCCTTTACGAATAACCAGATCTCGCCCGGCGAGATGAACGCCATTGGGCAAAAACTGGCGGCCTATTTCCCGACAGCCAACGTCAGTTGCCAGATGCCTTGCTCGAATTTCGTAGCCACTGTCACCAATCCCACCACCACGGACATCGTGACCAGCAGGTTAGATCATCAATTCAGCTCCAACGACCGGCTGTCGGGCACCTTCAACTTGTCACGCATCATCCAGGACGAACCCTCTCCTCTTCCTGCCAGCGGCACGAATGTTTTCACCCGTGCGCGTGAAGTTGGACTGGGTTGGCAGCATACGTTCAACGCCAACTCGATTAACGAGGCCCACGTGGGCTACGCCCGTGAGAACTTCCATGAGGGCGCATCGACGGCCTTCGGACCAAACCTTTCTTCCCAGCTCGGCTTTGTGAATAACACCCTTCTCCCTGCTTACTACGGCATCCCCACCCTCTCCATGTCCGATGGATATGCCGCTCCGGGGAACGAAAACAACGGCTACAGCGAAATCGAGAATATTTTTGAATTTGGGGATAACTTCAAGATGATCAAGGGCAAGCAAACGTTCACGTTCGGCGTGGACGTCCGGCGGGCGCAGCTTTGGAACGCCGATGGCTTTGTGGCAAACGGAGTTCTCGGTTTCACGGGCTCTTACACGGCTTCGGATCCCACCGTAGCGCGCAACGGCACGGCGGGTCCGACGGCGGGCAACTCTTTTGCCGATTTGCTGCTGGGGTCTCCGCTGTCGATTTCTGCCCCGAGCCCCATCGGATCGGACCTCTTCAATCTGCGCGGAACCGAATGGAACTTTTTCTTCGAGGACGACTACCGGGTAACCCCACGGCTGACCCTTAACCTCGGCTTGCGCTACGAATTTCCGGGCGGGCCGGGTACCTTTCACAGCACCGACAACAGCGGCTACACGCTGAACCTGAAAACGCCCGGCATTGGGCTGATATGGGCTAACCAGAACTTCGTCAACACCGTCGGACCTGGCAGTAACAATCCGCAACAGCAGGCGACCTACTTTCAGTGTTGCGCCACGAACAGCCTGGTTCCTGGCAAAGCGACGAATTTCGCTCCACGAATCGGCTTGGCTTGGCGTCCCTTGCCTACAGACAGATTCGTGGTGCGGGCGGCCTACGGCATATTCTACGACCGCTGGGAGCGGTTCGAGGACGGAGTGTACTATGATGAAAACTCACTGCTGACCACGATGCCCAACCCGAACTACCCGCAGCCCTCGGGATTCGAAGCCGTCTCGCCGTTAACACTTCAGAGTTTGTGGCTCCCCCCCGTTACGCTCAACCCGTACACGAGTTTCCCTCCCGCCTATACTTTCCGTGCGGTGAGCCACTGGCCTCAAAACAAACCTCCGTATTCAGAGCAATGGTCGTTGGACACGCAGTACGCCTTTACACCTAGCCTGCTGCTGGACGTCGGCTACGTCGGAACTCGCGGGCTGCATCAGCCGTATTCACAGAGTTATAACGAGGCTGCTCCTCCCCCGGTTGCGGGCGATCCGTGCAACTATTATCACGACATCTCTCTGGTGCCCACGGGAAGCCCATGTTTGGGCGACCCCAACTTCGTGCCAATTGACAAGCGGGTCCCCTACGCGAACGTCGAATCGGACAGCGATGCGGACTATTACTTTTTCAACTCAAGTTACGAAGCCTTGCAGGCCAGGCTCAATAAGCGTTTCTCGCAGGGGCTCCAATTCATGATCAACTACACTTGGTCCAAAACCCTGGACGAGGGATCGGAGATGGAGCATTTCAGCGGCGATTTCAACCACCCCCAGGACCCGTATAACCTTCGCGGCGACTATGGCCCCTCGCAACTCGATCAGGCCCAGCGCCTGGTGCTGAGTTATTCCTATGCCCTGCCTGTGGGCAAAGGGCGGCGTTGGTCGCTAGGACCGGCGAACTGGGTGCTCGGGGGTTGGAATCACAGTGGGATCCTCACCTTTGCCACGGGTCTGCCCTTCACCGTATTCTGCTGCAACTCAGGGTTCGATCAATTTGGCGACAAGTATCAGCAGCGGATGCGCGCGGACGTTGTTGGCGATCCAGCCAAGGGGTTCAACCAGAGTGTTCTCGAGTGGTTCAACCCCAACGCGTTTACGACTCCGCCGCCGGGCACCTACGGCAACCTGGGTCGGGACACGCTGCGCGCGCCGGGCGAAAGACAATCCGACATCGCCTTCACGAAAGACACTCACTTGTTTGGCGAGCAGCGCACGCTCCAGTTCCGTGTGGAAATGTTCAATTTTCTTTCCAGTTGGCGCAACGGAACTGTCTTTCCTTACAGCCGCATGACGAACAGCCCATCGAACTGCACAGAGGGGGCCAGCGGCAATTGCCTATTCGGCTCTCTAGTGCCGCTAAACGGGCTGGGCGAGCTGAACCTATGGACGCCCCACACCATTCAACTGGCGTTGAAATATTACTTTTGACGTCGCGGGGCCGAGCCACGAACGGACGGGCAGGCGGGGAGAGGAGAATACCGAATGGAAAGACGAGAATTCATCGGCAACGTTATGGCTGGGGCGGCGCTAGGGGGCAGCCGCCCCGGTCGTATGGAAGCAGTGCCCCAAGGCGCTACGCCTGACACGGCAGGCACAAAGGCGGAGGAAGTCTTTATCGAGCGGCCCGTCGCGGGCAAACCCCACGCTGGCAGGGTCCTCGCTGCCATCCAGCCGCACGCCGACGATCTTCCGTTTTATGCAGCCGGCACGATCGCCAAGCTGCTCGACGAGGGCTACATCGGGTACATGATCCGTACCACGAACGATGATATGACCGGAGGTGGAACCATCAGCGAAGGCGCGCTGGCCAATGAGCGCGATAACCAAGAGGTGGCAAAGGTCTTGGGACTTAAGAAGGTATTTGATCTGAACTACAGTAACCACCGTATGGACCAGGTAATGCCGGTGGAGCTGCGCGCCCGTCTGATCTTTCTTATCCGGCTTCTGAAAGTGGATACGGTTATCTGCTACGACCCATGGGGCCACTACGAGGAGAACCCGGATCACTACGTGACCGCGCGTGCGGTGGAAGGGTCGTGCTGGATGGCCGCCATGGGGAAGGATTACCCGGAACATTTCGCGGCGGGGCTGCAGCCGCATTTCGTGAGTGAGAAATACTACTTCGCCCGCGGACCCCAACTCGTGAATCGCGTGGTCGACATCGGCGCGTTCATGGACAAGAAAGTGGAGGTCAATTACGCTAACAAGGCCCAAGGGACAGCGGGGGACAGCGGGGCCCGACTTCGCGCCAGCCTGGCAACTCGAAAGCTACGGTTGCCGATCCTGGGAGATGACGACGAAACAGCAAACCGACAGTACATCAAAGAGTTTGTACTTGCTAATGACCGCGAGGTCGGTCGCCGGTACGGTCTTCAGTTTGCCGAGGCCTTCCACTACATTGGTCCGGAGCCACCGGTGATTTCAGAAGACTACATCAAGCAGCATGCGGTCCCACTGGGATGACAGGGCGTCCCACGGCGCGCCCGGCACGCATCAAGGCAGCAGACTAAAAGAGCAACTCGACAGGGCGCGGCGAATGAACGTCAAGCAGCAGTGGACGACCCCAATTGGCTGATCTGGAAAGGAATATCCGGTAGTTCGAGCGCTCCGGCGCGCTCTTAAACCCGACGGCACTCGCGACCTGCGGCAAATCGAGGTGGTGGGAACGCCGATCGCTGAAGCGCGCTTCCGATTTCGCTCCCTTCAAGCCGTGATTGGTGCTGATTGGCGTGCAGAAGGCGCGCAATTTGCAGCAATCAAAGAGTGATGTCCTTTGTTTTCAATGACTTGTTGGCTTCGTTCCCGCTGTTTTTGTATTTTCTCGCGCGCCTCCGGACCTTCGCCAGCCGGGCAATCTCCAACCTGGCCGCATTCCCCGCATCTCACCCCTAGCCGGGACGCGCGTGGCGCCGAAAAGCTCGAATTCTGCGTTTAAGGCGCGCATTGTACAATCAGTTCTGAGTTCGTTTTGAGTTCGTTTTGAGTTCGTTTCAAAATGCCACCGTTTGTTTTCAATAACATACTGGCTTCGATCGTACTATTTTTTGTCTTTTCCTGACCTCGGTATTCCCGAGTGCCGCGACTGTTGTGCTTCTCCTCGTGGTCCGAAGCCTGCCTGCGACAATGTGTCCACAAAATGACCACAATTATAGGCTAGCATACGTCTCGAGTTTTGTCAAGCGGAAAATGCAAAAAAAGCCGACCGACGCTCCCGAATCCCGCCGCCCTGCCCGGCCAGACCACGCCTTACGGTTGACTCGGGCAAAATGTCGCCGAGTGGCGCGCCTGCTGCTTGAAAACACCACCCTGCCTATTCCGCCTGAATCCTGATTGCTTCGCCAAGGCCCCTTCCACGGTTAGCCGACACATCCAAGTGACCGCAAGCAGGCACCATCACTTCCCCGAAGCCGACCTTCTGCCGGCCGGCCGTACTCGTCAAAGTGCCGGGCCTGGCGGGGCCCGTGACGATTACTAAACCCTTGGAGACTTGGGGACCTATTTCGTCGAACCCCATTTATGGATCGTCCAGTCGGCCGGCTACGAGTTCGATATTCGCGTCACTGTCCTGCGGCATGCACCTTTCCTATTGACGTTCTATAGGTGAATCATTATCATTCATATAGGGCCTCGATAGGAGAGAGCACTTGAACACTGAACCGACTACTCTTTTGCAAGGGACTTTGGACTTGTTGATTTTGAAATCGCTGGTTGCCGGTGAGATGCATGGATTGGGGGTCTCCCGGCGAATTCAGCAGATCACCGGCGGCACTTTCGTCGTTAAGCCCGGATCGCTCTTCCCCGCTCTCCACCGGATGGAGGAAGAGGGTTGGATTTCCTCCTTCTGGGGGGACTCCGAAAACAACCGCCGTGCGAAATACTACCGCCTGACCAAGGCTGGACGGAAGCAACTTGAAGTCGAAACCACCCGCTGGGGCCGCATTTCTTGGGCGATCGCTCAAGCATTGGCAGCATCCTAAGGGGGAATTCAGCATGCCGCTCCTAGTGAAAGCTCGAAGTTTCATGCGTAATCTGTTTTTCACTCGTCGGGTGGAGGCAGACCTCGACGAGGAGATTCGTTCGCACCTCGAAATGCTGGCGGAGGAGAACCTGCGGGCCGGCATAGCGCCACAGGAAGCGCAACGTGCCGCGCGCATCGAACTCGGCGGTATCGATCAGGTGAAAGAACAGGTTCGCGAACAACGGATGGGCCAATGGCTCCACTCGGTAATCTCCGATGGTCGCTACGGTCTTCGACAATTCCGCAGGAACCTCGGCTTCACGGCCGTCGCCGCGCTGACCCTTGCCCTAGGCATCGGTGCGAACACCTATATCTTTAGCGTCGTGGATGCTCTGCTTCTGCGGCCCCTCGCATTCCCCGATCCCAGCAGGCTGGTCGCACTCTGGGAGCGGGTGCCCAATATCGGCCTCGACCGCAACGAACTCGCTCCGGCCAATTTCCTGGATTGGGAGACTCAGAACCGCGTCTTCGATCACATCGCGGCGGCGGATTGGTGGGACGCCAATCTGGGTGGCGGCGAGCACCCCGAACACCTGCATGGATTCCTGGTGACGCCCGATTACTTTGCTGCGGTCGAGGCGCAACCCATGCTGGGCCGCGCGTTTCTCCCGGAGGAAGGGACGCCGGGGAAGGATCACGTCGCGGTGCTCAGTTATGGGCTTTGGCGTCACCATTTCGCCGCCGATCCCTCCCTCGTCGGCAAGCCCGTATTGCTCAACGGAATCGATTACACGGTGGTCGGTGTCATGGGTCCGGACTTCAACTACCCGTCGGGCGCGCAGATATGGGCGGCGTTAGCCTTCTCGCCGCAGTCGGGAACGAATCGCGAGTCGCATTATTTGCGTGGTGTCGCGCATTTGGGCGTGGGAATCAGTCGCCGGCAGGCACAGACGGAAATGAGCGCGATCGCCGCGCGCCTCGCGCAACAGTATCCTAAAACCAATACCGGGCGTGACGCCGGGGTGATGCCGCTGCTGGAGAGTGAAGTCGGCCAGGAGCGCGCGCCCCTCGTTGTCTTGCTGGTGGCGGTCGGGCTGGTGCTGTTGATCGCCTGCGCCAATATTTCCAATTTGTTGCTGGCGCGGGCCAGCAGTCGCCAGCGCGAGACGGCGATTCGCGCTGCTTTGGGCGCCACGCGCCGGCGCTTGATTCGGCAATGGCTGGTGGAAAGCATGCTCTTGGGATTGCTGGGCGGCGGGCTGGGTGTTCTACTTGCCTTCTTGTGCCTGGAAGTGCAACTGATTCGCATTCCGCCCGAGTTTGCGCTCCTGATTCCCGGTTGGGGTAAGATCGCAATCAATATGCCGGTGTTGCTGTTTACGTCGGCAGTTTCGCTTGCTACCGGGCTGATCTTCGGGTTTCTGCCAGCCCTGCGCGCATCGCGTCCGAATGTAAATGACGCGCTGAAAGAAGGGGCGCCCTCGGCGGGACCGGGGCGGCGCCACCACCTGCTGCAGAAAGCGCTGATCGTTTCCGAAGTTGGGCTCTCGCTGGCTCTGCTGGCCACCGCGGGGCTGATGATGAAGAGCTTCATCCGCCTCGAACAGGTTTCGCCCGGATTCAATCCTGACCGGCTGCTGACGATATTCATCGCCCTGCCGGAGGCCAAATACACCTCCGGCGAGCAAACGGCAAGCTTCTATGAGCAGCTCATCGAGCGCCTACAAAACCTCCCCGGAGTGCAAGGCGCCGCGGCTGCAAATATGCTTCCGCTGGGGGGGATGAATTCAACCTCCACAATTCGCATCGAAGGCAGGCCGGAACCCAAGCCGGGCGAGGAACCGGATGCCAATTTCCGCAGCGTTAGCAATTCCTATTTTCGGACGATGCAAATACCCGTGCTTCGTGGTCGCGAGTTCACCAGCCAGGACTCCGCCATGGGCCAGCCGGTCGTTGCCGTTAACCAGGCCTTTGCGTCGCGCTTTTGGCCGGGGGAAGACCCGCTGGGGAAACGGATGCGGCTCAGCGGCCCGCTGGCGGACCAGCCTTGGCGCACGGTGGTGGGCGTCGTCGGCAATGTACGAAACCGGTTGAACGTCCCCGCGCCCCCAGAGATGTATTTCCCCTTGCGCCAGCAGACGAAAAGCACGATGGCAGTGGTGGTACGGACGTCGCCCGATCCACGGAGCATGGAAGCGAGCGTTCGCGCACAAGTTGCCGCCTTGGACCACGACCAGCCGGTATTCGACGTCATGACGATGGAGGATTTGCGGTCGGTTACCCTTATCGGCTGGAGGCTCGGTGGTACGCTCATGGCGGCTTTTGCGGGATTTGCGCTGGTGCTGGCCGCCCTGGGGCTCTTCGGCGTCATTGCCTACGCGGTGAACGAGCGCACACATGAAATAGGCATGCGCATGGCTCTGGGAGCAGCACCGCAAGAAGTCTTCCGGCTGGTCGTAGGCCAGGGAATGAAGTTGGCGTTCATCGGTTTGTTGGTGGGTCTGCCCCTTGCTTTGGGCATGGGCCGCGCGGTGGCGGGCCTGCTCTATGGCGTCGCCCCTGACGACTTCGCGACGTTCGCCGGCGTCGCCGCGAT
The DNA here is from genome assembly GCA_963831905.1 of uncultured Acidobacteriota bacterium. Classification (GTDB taxonomy): domain Bacteria; phylum Acidobacteriota; class Terriglobia; order UBA7540; family UBA7540; genus CAVROP01. Next base: position 294,231 of record CAWHRX010000009.1, read on the forward strand.
CCTTGCCGGGGTTGCATTCGCCGCCTGTTACATCCCCGCCCGCCGCGCCATGCGCACCCACCCTATGGCCGCTTTGAAATACGAATAGCACTTGGCGCGGGTCACCATCGAGCCTTCCTGGGCAGGACCTCTCACAAATGTGCAGGGATTTGCGAACCTGCACTGCCAATCGAGCATGCATGGCTGCGAATCCCGGAACTATTCCATCGAATGCCCTTTCGACCGGCGCCCAGGCGCCGCCGAGGGAGCCCCGGAAGCGGACTTCGGGACCGGAATAGCTTCCGAGTCAACCGGCCGGACTGCTCTGGTCATAAGCGACGGCCGGCAAAAATGATCGGCAAATCCTAGGCGATGACGCGGGACCTCTTGGTTTGAGTTCCTTTGACCTTAGAACTCGCGTCTCCGAATAAACGACCACATGAACGCGCCTATTAAGCGAATAGTCATACCAGATTGGGAATGTTTCCCACATTTCAGGGTGATGGGCACGTCTGATGCTTGGTTGCTGTAATGCCGCAAAACTGATGCCGTCAAGACAAGTGCGAATGTGCGTCTGGCATTCGGCGAGAACTTGAAATCGGATGCCCAGCCGAGTGGTTCGTTAGTTTGCAGTATTGTGTGGGACCTCTACGAAGCAGACATTTGATGCGCGCGAAACCGGCACAGGCTTGCCGGGCAGGAGCCAGGGGTCCTCGCCGCTGGCGGAATCCGGCGGGACGCACGGGCCGTCCACCTTGTACGCGACGAGCGTCCCGGCGGCGTCGCTTATGGAGTCAAGCAACCTGAGGTCCTGCACAAAGGCCAGATCGACCGTTTGCGATCGCTGGGAATTCAAATTGTAGGCAACAATTCCGCCGAAATACAGACCGGGCATTGGATAGAGGACGAGGGAAGGACCAGCCTCGAGCAGAAAAGCCTTCAGGTTGTCACCGCCCCTGGCGATAACGCGCGGGTCGTGTCCGTTGCCCGATTGGGAGACCAGCCACACGTCCAGGCTTCTGGAGTTGTCAGCCGTCACGATGAAACGGCTGTTTGCGGCCACGCCGAGGGACCAAGCCAACTGCCGGAAATAGGTATTTTGGACTTCCGGGGGAACCGGCGGCGGCCCTGGGCTTCCCTGGCCTCGGATGCACGGCTGACCAAGCGGAACAGATTCACATCCCGGAGATACGTCCAATCTCTGGATTCCCGAGCGTGTGACCTTGAGCGGGCTGTACGCGCCCGTGCTCCGCACTGCCTCGGCGTAAAGAGAATCGCCCACCCACGTAAAATCACTAATCGAAAAACTCAGGTTGCTTTGCTCCGGTGCGCTAGCGACGAAGTCGATGTGATGTGCAGCCACGCTGTAAACGCACACATAGTTCGATTCGGGCGCGCGAACGGCTACGGCAAACTGTGTGCCATCCGGTGAGAAGCGCCCCGGCCCGTACACACGGGGAGGTGTATCCAGCGGCAGGGCCGCCAGGGCAGCGTCATCATTCATCGGCGTTATACTCGGCAAGGGACTGAGCCGGAAATCGGCATTCTCCAGTTTCTCGCCCGGTCCAACGGTTATGGCAGATTCCAACGCGTTCTGCGACGCGTGCATGCCGTAGATTGACCCGGCGAATCCCTTTCGATACGCGATGACCCAATGTTTTCCAGCGGCGAGATCGCCGAAGTTGTAACTGCCATCCCGGCCAGTACGTTGCACCTGGTCACGTGCTGGCGCCTGGAGAGACTCCAACGTAACGACCACGCCCGCGAGCGGGTTGCCTGACTCAGCGTTATAGATGTGCCCGGATATCTGGCCCGATTGGTGGGATACCGATGCGTGTTCTGACGCGCCCATTCGGTCAACCGCCGCAAGGTGCGGAAACGTCGTCGAAAGAAGCGCCTCGTAATAGGATTGAAGTTGCTTTCTTATTCTCTCGACCTGCTGTTCCTGCTCCACCACGACCGAAGCGGGGACGGATGGGGAGCGCAAGGCGCGGATGAGCTCAAACGCATGAATGAGGTTCGCAAGGGCGTTATCCAGGGACGCCAAATCAGTCAACAGAGCCATCTGCGTCGATATGGCGGGCAATGTTCCCGGACGGGGGATATCGCTGCCGGCCGTCGTAATCGAGAGCAGGCAGAAACTTCGCTTCTCGTCCAGGGAGGGAATTGGGTAGCCCGGGACCGGCGATGCGACCAGGTTCATCCTGTTCAGAGTTGCCTGCCAAGTGCTCAGGCTGCTTCGCAGTGCCTCTGCTTGCTTAAGAAGCGCAGCGTTGCTGGGACTCTGGCCCACGACGGGCAATAAGAATAAGAGCGCCGAAATTAGAACTCTGGGAATTATCCGCATGACAATTGTCCGCATGACCATCTCAACTTTCATCGGACGCTGACAGGGCCTTCATCAGTTTCATTCCGCATCCGCAGGAAAGATCGCGAACTCGTCATTTCTCTCCCGTCGCGGGGATAGTGGCAAAGCAGACGTTTTTGGGGCGATAGCGCGGCTCAAAAGAGTTGTCCGAGCCGGGATTGCCGGGATCGCAGGGACCATGGGTAGAGTACGCTATCAAGAGTCCGTCGGCTTGCGGCCTTACAGCCAGCAATCTTTCCGCTCTCACCGGAAGAAACGTTTCCTGGCGCTTCCTTGCATTTAGGTTAAACGCCACGATGGCGGAATAATAAAACGTCGGGTAGACCACCAGCGAACGCTCGGGCAAAAGCACGAAGCTCTGAAGCTCCCAACTCCCCTCGGCAATGGTGAACTTCTCGTGCCCGCCGGCGGCCTGGGCGATCAGTGCAAATGCGCCATGCTCCGGTCCCTGCGCAGTTACAACGAAGCGATCATTGCGTGCCTGGTTTTCGTCGTACCCAAGCTGGTTTTTCAGCGCTTCCTCACCTGCCGGCGGGAGTTTCGTGATTTCCTTCACGCCCGCCGTGTTTGCAGCGAAAAAGCGGCCGCCTCCAGGGTCACGGTGGCTCTGTTCTACGTAGAGGGTATCATCGTCCCAGCCCATGCTGATCACGTGAGGGCCGCCCATTTCGGGCGCGATCACCGGCGTAAGGCGCGCGGTGGCAAGGTCATAGAACCAAGCCGCTTGGGGATCGGGATCCCCGCTAGTGACGGCAAAGAACTTGCCGTCAGGCGAGAAACTGCCGTATTGGAATTGAATGAATACTCGTTGGTCCAGGGTAGCGGCGAGCAGGGCTTCCCCGTTCATCTCGCTCACTTCAGGCACAGGATTGAGGCTCAGATTGATATTGATCAGCTTGCCGTTGACCGCAGCCGGGGCAGTTGCTCCGGTGGGGCCTCGGAATATACGGTTCCGCTCTCCCTCCGAGGGCAACGTGAGCGGAAACCAACTGCCGTGTGCCTTATCCAAACCATATTCCGCGCGTGCGAAACCGGTCATATAGGCGCTTAGCGAGTAGTCTCCCGGCGGGAGCCGGGTAAATTCGTAGCTGCCATCATCACCGGACAGTCTTGAACGGGGAGCGGAGTCCGGTGGCGTCGTGGATGCCAGCATGACCATGGCGCCCGCCAGTGGTTTGCCCGTATCGGCACGGTAGATGTGGCCGGAGATTTCGCCGGCGGGCGCCTCACTCGACGTGTTTGCTGCGCCCTCCTTGGATAGGGAGTTGAGTTGCTTCATGAATTGCAGATTCAACTCGTAATAATACCGCTGAACCTCCGGGATTATCCGGTCGTCGATGGGCGGCCAAGGCTGTGGCAGTTGCCCACCGAGAGTGGCTAGCCGCACAGCACGCAGAGAGTCGGACAGGCTCGAGAGCTTTCCCCCCAACTGATTGAGGTCGAGCACGAGCCGGGCCTCGGCATCATTGCTAGGACTTCTTGCGAGTTCGTTAATGTCGCGAATGACGACGTCAGTTGCTGCGAGAGTAGCGGAACGATCTTGGTTGATCAGCTTCCGCTCCGAATCGGTTATCGGGGCTGCACCGAGGTCCGAATTGGTAAGAACAGCTTGCCATTCCCTGAGCTTGGTTTGCAGCGCGCCGGCACGCTCAAGAACACCGCTGGAAACAGGCGTTTGCGCGGCTGTTTGGACAAGTGGCAAGGAGAACCAGACGGCGGCGATCCACACGGTTAAGCGCCGCATAGTGCACACCCACAAAACCCAGATTTCCCCAAAGGTCTCAGTATACTGCCGATGGCCACCTCCGGGCAGAGACGAAATGTTAAGTTGGTTTGGTGGTAAATAGGTTCGCCGCAAGCCCTTTCGCGCCAGCTTCCAAATCACAGTCTGGTGTGTGGATTTGAATCGACGATCGCTCGGGAGTATCGGCTTGGGCTTTACTCAGGCGACTAACTCCCGGATCGTCGGCACTCCGGCATTGACCGCGAAACCAAGGCGGCGTCAAGCCGCCGCACTGCAAGGCGCCTTCGGCACGGTTAGTCTGGCGACCATTCGACCTCGAAATCGTCAGGCATCTTCAGGCGCTCAATTTCGAACTTCACGATGGTGGTGTAAAACGAAGTGGCGGCGCGGCGCTGGAACCAACCGGCCGAGCACCATGGCCTTACGGTCGACTCGGTCCAATCGTCGTAAAGTGGCGCGCGTGCCACCCCAAAATGCCAGCCTGCCTTTTCCACCAGAATCCTGGTTGCTTCGCCAAGGTCACTTGCACGGTTTACCTAGAGGAAGAACTGACCTCACCAATCTCAGGATCGGCTCGGCGTGAGCCATCAGCTTGGGCTGCGTGATTCTGACGTTCCCGGCGCGTTCCCCGACGCAGTCGCCGTCGAGACCAGCACGTCGACTATCCGGCGCGCCTTTTCGCGGTCTACTCCAAATGGCTGCAGAATCTCTTCCACCAGGATGACGCATTCTTCCACCCGCGTGGGATCGATCCGGATAGGCTGTCCGACGCGCTCCTGAATCATTTCCTTCAAGCCTTTGACGGATTGTCCCTTGATGAGCTTGGCGTTGATCGCTGCGGCCGAGACGCTGGCAGAGAGCGAAACCACGAAAGGCACAAGGACCTTCCACGCCACGATGGCGAGGATCGCCGTGGGGTCCATATGGAGCGAGCGATCATCCTTTCGCTGCTCTTCGGCTCCGAGCACATTCGCCACCTCCTTCCGGCACTCGTTAAAGCATCGGTCGACTAATTCATCTGTCAGAATCTGCATCCTGTTTTTCCCTCCATCGACATAGGTTTCGTACAGCGCCCGCGCCATACAACCCCGTCGCGGGGGCAACTGCGCAGGCACCTCGATTCTCGCGCACTGAGGACCACGCCCCTCGCAAGGGACTTGCGCAAACAGTCCCACTGCGAGGGGGCACGCCATCGGAGTTCCGGTCAGAACGCTCTGGCAGGAACGGAACAGGATTTCGCGCCAGATTACCTTGTCCAGAAACTCGTACGGCGTTCCGGGATAGCACTTCAGGGTGACGAACTCCCCGTCATCCTCGCGGTCAATGACAGTTATACTGAAGCGTTGCCAGATGGAATCGTTTGGATCGTACTTCTCCTTCTTGATGCGCATTTCCATCGCCCCCATATCCCCGGGCGCGAGACCACTCGGGGTATCGAGGAAGCTCGGAATGCCCATCTCGGCAAAGAAGCCGATCGGCCTCCATGCCGAAAAAACATCCGCAGTCTGCAAGCGAGTTTTCATCGCCGCTGTGCGGGTTGCCGTCAGCCGGTAAAGGTCCTGCGGTGGCTCGCTGCTGCGATGAACAGAAAGCCAGAGTTCGCTCACTTTATCAAAGGTCGGAAACGTGACCGGCGCCGCCTTCAGCTTCAAGGCCTCCACGATTTCCTCGCGCTTAAGCGGGAACAGTAGGTTCGGCGGCGGAAGCGAGGTTGCCGGGAACCCCTCCGCTTCCGCTCGCGCTAGAAGGTCGCCGATGTCAATCCGCTTTGCCAATCTCGGCGATAAAGACTCGTAAGGCTGGGACAAGTTAAGCTCCGGAAGCTCCGGTGACCTTATGCCCCTGTGCGTCATAACAATGTCTGCCAGCAACGCCTCCAACAACTTGGCGTAGCGGACGGGAGGGTCGAAGTCTTCCCGATAAACGTCATGCTTCACGGGGCCGAGTTCCTCGACGATCGGCGGTGGCAAGTGGAGGGCGTAGTCGAGAAGAAAACCCAATAGCCCGTATTCGGCAATGTTCGGGCACTGTGGGTAGAGGGGGTGGCTTCGGCTCGCCTGATCAAATTCGGAGCGAGGGATGATGCGGCCAACCGTCTCCCTGAAGCGGTCGAGCGGTATCCGGTACAGGCCTTCCATCTGTTCGAGCCGGAAAGCTTCGACGAGATCGGCGACCTTCTGCATGTCGAAAGTCTGCGGACGCCACGTTAACAAATGGCTGATGTAAAGTTCAGTCAACAATGCGGCCTGACATTCCAACAGGCTCGCGGTAGTCACTTTGGAGAGTGCGCCCAGGGTGTCGGCAACGCTCGGCGAACGTTTTTGGGCAGAGTGAAACAGATACTCGGAGTCCTCGGCCGTATAGAAGTGCCTTCTGAGGTAATCGGCGCCCGTGGACAGTAGGCCCGCGAAGCGCATGTCCGCGTCCGCCCCGCTGGCCACAGCTTGCCGAAATGCTTCCACAAAGTAGTCCTCGGCGTGCACCACTGAACAGCCCGCGCCGGTAACCAGGCTCTGGAAGACGTGGTAGGCTTCGTGAACGGCAGAAACCAGGCTCAAAAAGCTCTCATGGCTCAGATACGTCTCGTCCGCCCGCTCGCCTAGCGAACGCGCCCCTTCCTTAAACCTCACAAAGAAGTGGTAATCTCCGAGGTTGTGATGGCCCCAATCCACTGATTCACCTCCTCAGGTAGCCGGCCAAGCCAGCGAGACCCCCACCGTAGTTGGTTTCAAAAACACGTTTCGAATTGGCCCATGATCAGGAATTCGCCCTGCAAGCGCCCTTAGCCCTGGATCGCTTCGCTTGACGTCCCCGCGGCACGCCGCTGGCCAAAATCGCAAGCCTGCAACGTAGTCGCATAACTTTCGAGCTGGGAGTGCCCCGCCTAATTCTGTCACATCGGCAACACGCCTGCAATGTTCATGGGCTGTCCAGAAACGCGGCCACAGGCGATGAGGTCCCTCTTGTCGCCTACCGCCTAGCGAAATCCACATTACCCTGTAACGGCGTAACCTGAGTCGTGCCGAACGTGGCTGAGGGGCCGGTGTGCTTTTGCCGGCAGGAAGGTGGGAGCAGCGTCAGGTTTCAGAGTTGACGCGCGGGCGCATGCTTCCGGCGGGCGGCGCGCGCCGTGGGTCTGAGGCGCGAAGCGCCTTGGAGTGCGGCGGCTACGGCGCTCACGCTTTGCGGTCGAAGAATGGGCTCTTGCCGGTTATGCTCAAGGGGATTCCGAGTGCCTCTTTGACGTCCTCCGTAAACAGTCTCAGGTCGAGGCAAGACCTTCCTACGGAGTACATTATGCGAGTATCGACGTGCAGGTTGGAGGCTATGGCCGCCGCCGAGCAAGCAGCTATACCCAAGTCGATGGAGTTGAAGCTGCAGATCCCATCTTTGGCTTTCAGTTCGTCGCAAGTGGGGTTTCCGCAGAAACCGCAATTCAGCCCTGCCGGGTTGGAATGGACGCCAATCACCACGATGGCTGGCGACGTAGCCACGTTATGGGCATCCCGTTCAAAACCCGGACGGTTCTCCGATCTCGCAATTTCGATCATTTTGTTGACCAGAGCCTGCCTGGAGATCTCATCGTCGATGGCCACAACCTTGATGTTGTCGATGCCGCGCGTCTTGGGAGCGGTCCTCGCCGCCCCTGCCATCAAGGCCGCAACCTGGCACGCTGCCTGCTTCTCGAGTTCTGACCAAACCTTCATCATCTCCTCCGAGGTTTTTCAAAAGACTCAAAGTGTGAACACACCGCCACAAGGTATATACTGAAAGCAGAGGGTTTTCAAGGTCAGGTGAAGGGCAGCAGTTGCACAGCGCCGCAGAGCCGCAATTCAAAACTCGAGATTTGAAACTCAAGAGCATGTAACGAGAACGATTATCGGTAAAAATTCTGGCGCGTTGCGAAGAAATTCGAGAATAGTGGTGCAGGGAGGACTGTGATGGCGAAGGGCGCACTCAACGATGATCACTTACGGGAATACGAAGCCAACGGTTTTGTCCTGGCCAAAGCGATGTTCGACAAGGAGGAGACGGCCTTATTGCTGCGCGCCGCCAGGGAAGACCGCGAACTCGACCAGCATTCTTTTGGACGAGGAGACGGAGAAGGCGGGCAAGTTCGGCTCTCTCTCTGGAACCATCCCGGCGACTCGCTGTATGGCATGTTCGCGCGCTGTGAATCCATCGTCAACTCAGCGGAGAAAATCCTGGGCGGCGAGGTGTACCACTACCACTCGAAAATGATCATGAAAGACGCCAAGGTCGGCGGCGCGTGGACATGGCACCAGGACTACGGATACTGGTACCAGAACGGCGTCCTGGCGCCGCTGCTCACGAGCGCGTTTATCGCCGTGGACCCAGCTACGCGGGAAAACGGCTGCCTGCAAGTCATTCGCGGCTCGCATCAACTGGGACGCATCGATCACGTCCTGACGGGGGAACAAGCGGGCGCCGACCAGGAGCGGGTGCGCGAGGTGCTGAAAAGAATGGAACTGGTCTACGTGGAGATGGAACCGGGTGATACCCTCTTCTTCCATTGCAACCTGCTGCATCGCTCGGATCAGAACCACTCGGAGAAGCCGCGCTGGTCCATGATCTGCTGCTATAATGCGGCGCGGAATGATCCCTACAAGGAATCTCACCATCCCCGCTATACGCCACTTCACAAGCTGCCCGATTCCGCAATTAAGGAGACAGGCTTGCGGCGTTTTGCCGACTCGCACGCCAACGTCGCCTGGCTGGAGGGTGAAAAGGACCGCAGCGCACGCAACCTCAAGCCATCGGCAGTTCAGGAGATCCGGTGAGGGGGATATCTGCCAAGCTGGATAAATCCATTCCCTCGAGCCCGCGGAATATCGAAGGCGCGGTGCGCAGGGTAGTTGGATTCCTGGAACAAAACGGCGATTGCCAGGAACTATCGAACATCCAGGCCGCGTTGCGGGAAGCGCTCAGCAACGCCATGCTCCATGGCAACCGTGGAGATCCCGTAAAGTGCGTACGCCTGAGCGTGGAGATCGAGGAAGGCGGCGGAATAACCATCGTGGTTAGAGACTCCGGTCCCGGCTTTGACCCGGCCAGACTTCCCGATCCAACCGAAGGCGACAACATTTATCGTGACAGTGGGCGCGGAGTGTATTTGATCCAGAGGCTCATGGACCAGGTCGAATACAGTTTCAAAGAGGGGACGATTCTCACCATGCGACGCTATCCACCCAAGAACCAAGCCTAACCGACACCGTGGGGAGTCGGCCCACGGACATCCTAAGAAAACTCTCATCCAGCCGCCGATTGTGCCGATAAATCAGGTGTGCGGCGCGTCTGCGTCCTTGGCGCTTGAATGACCAGTGACGGTGACGATGCTTCCCCTGCCCCTCAAAGATCCGGGGTGCGTGAGGCCCGAAGTGCGTCGGGCCGCTGCACCGGCCGTGAGCCGTGAAAGCACCGTGAATCGAGGCTGAAATGCTTTACATGTTTTTGCTGGCCTTCTTTCTCGTTCAATTCCTGGTGATCGTGGGTGTGATTCTGTTTGCGATCTTCTTTTCGCGTCCGGAAGTTCCGCTTAAAGGGGATGGCGGGCTGGAACGGACGGCTGTTGACCAGGGTGCCGAGTGCGCGCCTCGACAGCGCCAGGCGGAACCCACGACGGGTGGGAAAGATGCCTCGAAAGATTCGCAGAGGCTCATGAAGCGGCTTATGACGGTCCGCCCTTCGGTCTTTGCGGCTCTCTCTTCTCCGTCTGGCGGGCGGCCATACCAAGGCTCAGTCCAGGGGCCGTCGTGGTTAGTCAACCATTGAGGCCGCCGCAGCTTCACTCTTTCCCTGGGGGGTTGGCGCCGAGGTTCTCATACCATTTCACGTTGGCCGTGGAGGCGCCGATGGCCACCAGGTCGGGACGGCCATCGCCGTTGATGTCGGCCGTTACGACGCCGGAGGCCGCCATCTGCGTATCCAGCGTCTGGCGCTCCCACTTCAACCCGGAGGCGTCCAGGGCGTAATACACATAAAGGCTTGTTCCCTGGCCGCGAAATCCCGCCACGATTTCATCATTGCCGTCGCCATCGAGGTCGGCGCAGAGCAACGCGTGACCGTCGTGGATGCTATCGTCGATCGGATGGCGACTCCACAGTTCACCGGACTTTTCCCGAGTGTAAACCACGACATGCTCGCCATGCCAAGGCTCGATGGTCGCCAGGAAACGGCGGCCATCCAGTCGCCCCACGCCGATTTCGCTCGACCCGCGACGCGGAGTGGAAAGCTGGTCGCCCGCCCCGAGGTGGGTTTTTGTCCAGTGAAGATCGGGACTCTTTCCCGTGGAGTGGAAAAGGTGGACGCCCTGAAAGCTCGCCGTTAGGATTTCTTCACGCCCGTCGTTGTCCCAGTCCATGATCTGGACGCCATGGACAACGGTCAACGAGTCGTCGATGAGGTGGGGAGTCCATGCGCCTTGGCCGGTGTCCCCGGCGGAAACGTGCCCGCGCAGGAGTGGCTCGGGAGAGTCGAACCAGGTGAGCGACGCAGGGACTTCGTAGCCCGGTTCCTTGGCGCCCAACCCCAGCAACGGAACGTCCACCAACCCCAGGCGGCCGCTCCCGTCCAGGTCGGCCCAGCGCAATCGGTGTGAGGTGGGAATTCGGCCAAGCAAGTGCAGCGGCCATTCGGAGTCCAACGAGACGCCGGGCTCCCCCCACCAGAGGCTTCCCCCAGAGGTGCTGTCATTCAGCGCAAAGTCGCTGGCGAGCGCCAAACCACGTTGCGGATAGTTGCGGCGAAACAGGGGAGCCAGACTGATGTTATGGCGGGTCAGGGTGGTGATGGGTCGAGCCTTCCAGGAAGGATTCTCGTACCATTCGATGATGCTCTCTTCCGAACTTAAGGCCAGGATGTCAGGACGCCCATCGCCGTTGACATCGGCAACGGCCACTTGGTAGCCGCTCGGAATCTGAGCAACCGTGTGGGGCTGCCATTTGATCATCGCTCTTTTCCTTTGCGGAGAATCCGCGCTACCGGCCGCCGCCAGGGTTCCATATGCCGTGCACAAGCCTATGCTTTTTTTCAGGAAATCCCGGCGGCCAAAAGTGCGGCTCCCATTGACGGCCGATTTTTGGCTGAGGTTACGGGGAGTGGATCTCATCGCCCGATTGTACCTCAAAGCGGTTTCCTATGAGCCGCGCTCAGGATGGGTTATGGTGGACGGCAAAAGAGGATTCACCGCAGAGGTCACAGAGATCACGGAGAAGGCAGGGAGGTTGTTCTCTATCGTCCTTGTGATCTCCGTGGTGAGAGTGTCTCCACGCCAAGTGCCGATCGCTGTTTGATCGACGTCAATTGTTCGCGTATAATCTGTGGCTCGGGGGCTGCGAACTATCTAAGGGTGATTAAAGCTATGCCTGCTCGCACGATGTACGAAAAGATCTGGGATGCTCACCTGGTGGCGGAAGAGCCGGGGCGACCCGCGCTCATTTATATCGACCGCCACCTCGTTCACGAGGTAACGTCCCCGCAAGCATTTGCCGGCCTGCGGGCAGCGCAGCGCAAGGTGCGCCGGCCTGACCTTACCTTTGCGGTGATGGATCACTGCGTGCCGACCAAGGACCGGAATCTGCCGTTGCTGGATACCGTCGCGGCGGCGCAGTTCGACGCCCTGGAACGCAACTGCCGCGAGACAGGCATCATGCTCTTCAACATGCAGAATCCCAATCAGGGGATCGTGCACGTGATCGGGCCCGAACTCGGCATCACCCAACCTGGCCAGACCATCGTTTGCGGCGACAGTCACACGGCGACTCACGGCGCTTTCGGGGCTTTGGCCTTTGGAATCGGCACCAGCGAAATTGAGCACGTCCTGGCCACTCAATGTCTCTCGCAATTCAAGTCTAAGACCATGCTGGTTCGGGTGAGCGGAACCCTCGCCCCAGGCGTGACCGCGAAGGACATCATTCTCGCCGTCATTGGCAAGATGGGAATCGCCGGTGGAACCGGCCATGCCATCGAATACGCCGGCGACACCATTCGAGCCCTCTCCATGGAAGGCCGGATGACAGTCTGCAACATGACCATCGAGGGAGGCGCGCGCACTGGAATGGTTGCGCCGGACGACACTACGTTCGCGTACCTCGAAGGGCGGGCTTTCGTTCCGCGCGGCCGCGATTTTCAGGTTGCTGTCAACTATTGGAAATCTCTGGCCACGGATCCGGGCGCGGCTTTCGACGACGTGCTCGAACTGGACGCGGCGTCCATCGCGCCACAGGTTACGTGGGGCACAAATCCCGGCATGGTCACCGACGTGACGGGGAAAGTGCCGGAGCCGGGCAGTTTTCGAGATCCTGTGGACCGCAAGGCCGCCGAGCGCGCTCTCGCGTATATGGGCCTTGAGCCGGGAACTCGCATCGTTGACATCCCGTTGGATTATGTGTTCATCGGTTCCTGCACTAACTCCCGCATCGAGGACTTGCGCCTGGCAGCGCGTGTTGCGGCGGGCAGGAAGGTCTCGAAGACCCTCAAGAGCGCGTTGGTCGTTCCCGGCTCCATGCGCATCAAGGCCCAAGCGGAGAAGGAAGGTCTGGATAAGATATTCCGAGAAGCCGGATTCGAGTGGCGCGACGCGGGTTGCAGCATGTGCCTGGGAATGAATCCCGATATCCTGCCGAGCGGCCAGCGCAGCGCCAGCACTTCGAACCGAAACTTCGAAGGACGCCAGGGCAAGGGCGGCCGCACACATCTGGTGAGCCCCGTGATGGCAGCCGCCGCTGCCGTCGAAGGGCACTTTGTGGATATCCGGACTTGGAACGTGGGCCGGAAGGAATAAGGTTAAAGGGTAAAGTCTAAAGGGTGAAGGCGGACACCTGACACTGACCACGTGCTACGGACTAGGCTATGCAACCTTTTATTAAACACAACGGACTGGTAGTACCGCTGGATCGCGTCAACGTCGACACGGACCAGATGGTCCCCAAGCAGTTTCTGAAGTGGACGACCCGCGAAGGGTACGGCCGCGTGCTCTTCTATGACTGGCGCTACCTCGAGAGTGAAAAGCCGAACCCCGAGTTCGTACTGAACCTTCCCCGTTACCAGGGCGGAACGATACTTCTGGCGCGCGCCAACTTCGGCTGCGGCTCCAGCCGCGAGCACGTTCCCTGGGCGATTGTCGATTACGGCTTCCGTGCTGTTATCGCGCCCAGCTTCGCCGACATCTTCTATAACAATTGTTTTAAGAACGGCGTGCTACTGGTTAAGCTCCCTGATGCCCAAGTGGAAGAACTCTTTCAGCGGACGGAGAAGAATGAGGGCTATCGGCTGACTGTAGACCTCGAGAACCAGACCATTTCGGATGACCTTGGGCTAAGCCTATCTTTTCAAATCGATCCCTTCCGCCGCGAGTGCCTGCTGAAAGGGCTGGACGACATCGGCTTGAGTCTTCGTTATGCGGACCGAATCGCGGCCTACGAAGGGAGTCGCCGCCCTGCCGCCGTCATGTACGAGCCAGTGGATGCGAGCCTTGGCACTCCAGCGCCATAGCGTCAAACGATCAACAATCAGGGAACCTGGAGGCCGCTTATGGAAACGGCAAAGGTAGGCAAACGCGGCGCGATAGTCGTTCCTGTCCGGCCGCGACAACAATACGGCCTTGAGGAAGGTGCGCTGGTCACAGCCGAGGCGCGAAAGGACGGCATCTTGATTCGCCCCGCCGTCGTTGTCCCTGTCGAGCGCTACACATCGGACCGCAAGGCGGAATTCCTGCTATCCACAGCCGTCAATCAAGCGGATTACCGCAAAGCCCGAAAGGAAGTAAGAAAGCTCGGTCTCGGTCCCGACACCATCCCCCACCGGCGGCCGTAACGACCGCCTATTCCTCGACTGTAACGTATTGTTCTGAGCCGACCGACCGTTCACCCCCACCACGTTTCTCCCGGCATCAAGTGCGCGCGGACGGTGTCTTGGTTAAGTTCCACGCCCAACCCAGGCGCATCTGACAGCCGGTACTTGCCATCTTTGATGACGGGGCCGTCGTAAACCACAAACTTCTCCCATTCATCGGTGGTCAGGCTTCCGGGCGAGAATTCCTGGGCGCGGAAGTCGCGGATGGCCGCCGCGCAATGGGCGGAAGCGATCGCCCCCAACGGGCTCGCGGCAAGGTGGGCACAAGTTGGCAAGTAGAAGAGGTCGGCCAAGTCGGCGATTTTCTTGGATTCGAGCAGCCCGCCGGCCTTGGGGATGTCGATATGAATCAGGTGGCAGCCCTGGTTCAAGATGAAGGGCTTAAAACCTTGGCGCTGGTAGAGATTCTCTCCAGTCAGGATGGGCACGGGAGAAGCTGCGGCGAGCTTGCTCCACGACTCCGAGTAATCCGGTGGCATCGGATCCTCAAGCCACATCGGCTTGATGGGCGCGACGGCCCGCGCCAATTCGAGCGCATCGATCCAGTCGAATTCCCAGTGGCAATGCACGGCGATGTCGATGTCATCCCCCAGCGCCTCGCGCAGGTTGGCAAAACCCCTGGCGATCCGGTCGAGGTCCTTGCGCGTCAGGTGGCGGCTATGGGGCTCGTGGCCCGGCTCGCGAAACTCCGGGTCGTACTTGGCGGGGAACGCATCGGCGTCCGACTTGACGGCCGTGATGCCAAAGGGGTGGACCTTCAGCGCAGCCGCAAATTCCCGGCAGGATCCCGTATCGAGCATGTCTTTGGGGGAGCGCGTCCAGTAGGCGCGGACGCCGTCGCGGTACTGTCCGCCCAACAGCTTGCACACCGGGGCTCCCAGGATTTTCCCTGCCAGATCCCACAAGGCGATTTCCACTCCGCTGATCGCGGTCACGGTGACGCCCGCGGTCGAGCCGGCCCCTCCCGTGGAGCGAACCATTTTTGTGTAAAGAGGTTCGATGTTCAGCGGGTCTTCGCCCACGGCGAGGTTGCGCAAGTAACCCAGGATCACGTCCTTCACTCCGTGTCCCCAGTAGGCTTCCCCGATTCCCGTGATACCGCTGTCGGTCTCGATCTTCACCAGGTTCCAATCCGTGCTGCCGCGGACGGCCATGGCTTTTACATCGGTGATCTTGACCTTCTTGCGCAGGGGGGCAGCCATCGCCCGGTAGCTCGAAAGCACGGCGGAGGCAGGAACCGCCGCAGCCAAGCCTTTGAGAAAATCCCTTCGCGCCTTGTGCTGCATGGTATCACCACCTTTTATTGGGCGATTGCGCACACGTATCGACGGCCGCCGGCGACGGGCTTGAATTCGTACCAGCCTGGCTTGGTTGAAGTGAGTTCAACCTTGCCAAGGCTCTCACCGTCGGCGCCATAAGCAATCATCGAAGCTGCGCTGGAAGCCCGAAAGGCAATTCGCGGATTGCCATAAATATCAATCAATTCCAACAGACCCGCCGCGTTGTGACGCTGCGCGACGCCGCCGCTGGCGCCCAGATTTCCGTATTCGGTCCATTGGCCGCGTCCGTCGAGAAACTCGAATTCGGGAGCTGAGACGTAGTCAAACCGATGACCGGCAATCGTCGAAGATACTTCAAAAAAGTGGTTGTGATCGTTGGACGCCCGCCAACCGGATACCGGCAAGTCGTATAGGGTGTGGCTCGAGTCCATGATCTTCCATGTTCCCTCTTGGGCGCGATTCACATAAACATCGGTCCCGTTTTCGTAAACGACGTGCAGGCGGCCTTCCTTATTGGCGCCCGAGGCCAGCGCCTGGCTCGGTGTTAGAAACTCGCCGCTGCGGCCGGCGTATTCGATAGTCCTGGGCGCGACAAAGGCATATTGCTGTTGCAGTTGCTGCATCATGTAGTAAGAGCGTGCTATGGCTTCGACGTTGAAAAGCCCTGCGGGGTCGAAATCCGTGGCCAGCCATCCCATGTTTCCATAGGCAATACTGGTGGCGAGCAGCAGGTCAAGATATTCACGTTTCTTCGCTGAGGTCGCCCAGTCCTTGTCGATCTGACTGAGGTAATACCCCGTGTCGCCCATGCCGTAGTCGCATTCCAGCGGATGGATTTTCCTGAGCATGAAGGAAACGTCCAACGGCTCGGTGAAGAGGTTCAGCTTAGTATAGACCCAGCCGTAACTTCCCGAAGTCAACCCTGCGTAAAGCCACTGGTAAGTGCCCTCGGACTGAGTCGGCCCATAAATCTGCTGATCGTTGCGAAGCAATTGTCCATAGGCATAGAAGGTAGCGGCAAAGGTCCCGGCGCCGGGCACGCGGGCATCGAAATCGCAATAGCCCCAAGGCGAAACCGCCGTGTGCACATCGGTGTAGGACATCTTCACGCCAAACTTTTCCTTAATGCGCGGCGCGTAGTACTCATCAAATTCCACGGCCTTGGCGGGCTTCAGCGCATAAGTGCGGGCCCAGGCGCGCCGCCATTCACCGTCCGGCGTGCGCTGCACATCGTCAGGGTCCCAGTTCTTGTTGACGGGAGCGAAATCGCAGTAGTTGCTGTAAACACCTTGCAGCCAACCCATCGCGTTCTGTGCCTGGATATACCACTTCAGCATCGCGTCGCCGCCCTTTTGAGGAGCGGCGTGCAGCTTCAGTGTGTAGCTGTCGCCCTCGTCACGCCAAGTAACCTCGTGACTGTGTTGCATAATTTTGTCAAGACCGTAGGAGCGGATGCGTTCGCAACGCTCATGGTCTTTTGCCCAGGATTCCGGCACGGTCACGGTCCAGAGCACCTGCTTGCCTTCTTCCTGCCGCAGCGAGGGGGGATTCGCGATGGTCGGTAGCGTCTCCTCGTAATTGGGCGAATTGGTGATGAAGACTCGCTCGTAGAGGTTGTTGCGCGAGCCGTCCGTCTTGGGCAGGTAGCGCATCCCGCCGTTGATCTCCGCGCTGTCGCCGGTCACAATCGGAGTAGCGGCGAAATAGGGTTCGGAGGCGCTGGAGCGGTACCAGTCGAACCAGATCGAGGAAAAAACCGGGTGAGCTGGATCGCCGGAGACAAGCACGCGCGGATTGGATTCTCCATAGGTGAGGTACGGAACCGTCGCGAGGCGCGGACGCGTGACTCCGGATACCTGGCCGAAGCTCAAATCTGTGGCCTCGCCGCCTTCGCACCAAACATCCAGGACCAGCGACTTTTGCCACAGACGCAGTTCGTAGTCAACGTTACGTGACCCCATACGGAACGAGGCGTGAACGACCCCATCCACAATCCCAGTCGACACTAATTCGCCTTCAGCGACGGCATGGGCCGGCGTATCGACAAATCGAACGCCCCCGCCCCTGAGTGGCCTGAAAGGCGCGCCGTCATTCACCCTTGCCGTCAGTTCGCCCAGGCCGCCTTTTGCAGGCCGATAATCGTAAACAACGTTGGCATCGTGGCCCGCATAGCGCAACTCGAACTGGTGCGGCGCGATCTCCCGAACTGTAACCTTGAAGCTCTTCTCGGAATTGGCCGGCAGAATAGTTTCCTCGCGGGTTGGGAAAGGCAAGGTTCCGGGCCCCGTGTTAGCGCCCACGATCTCGCCGCGATAAGGTTGAAGGTTACGCTTCGGTTGGGGTTGGAAGGTGAGGGGTTTCAATTCCTCTTTGTAGAAAGCCAGACTATCGCAGAAAAAGGCTCGCGCCTGCGAGTTTGTAGCTTTGCTGATTTCGATTCCGGCGAAGCACGCGGGCAAAACAATCTGGTTCAGAATATCGCGCGGAATGCGGCGATGAATCAACCACCACTGTTTCCACTGAATGTCCGTCAATTGGATTCGGAATTCCTTATCCCGCGCGTCTTGAACCAGGACCGCAATCCGGACCGGCGGCGTGGACGGCTCAGGCGCCCAACTCCACCGATTCCCGTAACCCCACAAATCAATCGAGTCAAATGCCCCTGGGATGGAGATGGGCTGCGGCGGTCGCGCAATCACGCGGCTCTCGTCGCGCACTCCCGAGTAAACGATCTTGGCAACATACTCACCCCACAACTGCTGCTCGCGGCTGCGCCTCAACTCTCCCTGCGCCCCGTTGTAGAGCTCGAGGGTCCAGCCTTGCAGATCCTCAAAATCCACCAGCGTGTGCGGATCCTGCCGGCGCTGGGTCCACGTGAATTCGTACGGCTGCTGGCCGACCTGCTGCCAGGAGTCCACCTCGTTCACGACGGGCAGGACTTTCTCCGGCTTAGGGCTCTCTTGAGGAATCCCGATTGCGCAGAAGGCCAGGATCAGGAATAAGCACGGCAAGGATTTAGACATACGGCCTCTGGACAAAGTACACCTCCGGCTTCAGTCCTGCAAGCGAGACCTGACCGGAAGTTTCCGGTTAAGGATTGTTCACAGTGAAGTTCACCGTGTTCGAGTTGCCTCCGCCCGGTGCCGGATTGGTCACCACCACCGCATCCGTCCCTGCCGTTGCCAAGTCGCTGGTGCTCAAGGTGATTTTTAATTGAGTGGCGCTGACGTAGGTCGTCGTGTGGGCAGCTCCCTTGAAACTGACCGTCAACGTCGAGAGGAACTTCGTGCCACTAATGGTCAAGGTCGTGGCCGCGGCCCCCGCCGTGGCCGAACCGGGCGAAATACCGGTGATGGCCGGCACCGGATTGCCTACCGTGAAGCTCATTGCGGTCGAGGCGCCTCCGCCCGGTGCCGGATTAGTCACCACCACGGGATAAGTTCCCGTCGTGGCCAAGTCCGTAGCGCTCAGGGTGATCTTTAATTGCGCTGAGCTGACATAGGTTGCCGTATGGGCCACGCCATTGTAAGTGACCGTTGATGTGGAGACGAATCCCGTGCCGTTGATGGTCACGGCCTGCGAGGTAGCTCCAGCCGTGGCCGAAGCGGGCGAAAGGCTGGTGATCGTGGGCACGCCATTACTCACCACGAAGGTCGCCGAATTCGAGGCGCCGCCCCCAGGAGTTGGATTGGTCACCACCACCGCATAGTTCCCTGCCGAAGCTTGGTCGCTGGCGCTCAGGGAAATCGTCAACTGCGTCGAACTGAGGAAGGTCGGGGTGTGGGCCACCGCGTGGTAGGTGACGGTCGAGTTGGAGACGAAATTCGTGCCGTTGATGGTGAGGGTTTGAGCTGCCGCCCCCGCTGTGCCGGAGGGGGGAGAAAGAGTGGTGACCGTGGGTACAAGATTGTCCACGGTGAAGTTCAGCGTGCTCGAAGTCCCACCTCCCGGAGCCGGATTCGTCACTGCCACTCCATAAGTTCCGCCCGTGGCCAGATCGCTGCCGCTCAGGGTAATCGTCAACTGGGTGGAGCTGAGGAAGGTGGGCGTGTGAGCCACCGAGTGGTAAGTAACCGTCGAGTTGGAGAGGAAATTGGTGCCGTTAATGGTGAGGGTTTGGCTCGTCGTCCCGGCCATCGCCGAAGTGGGCAAAAGGCTGGTGAGCGTGGGTACGGGGTTGTTCACGGTGAAGTTCACCGAATTCGAGCCGCCTCCCCCAGGAGTTGGATTGGTCACCACTACCGCATAAGTCCCTGCCGTTGCCAAGTCGCTGGTGCTCAAGGTGATCTTCAACTGGGTCGCGCTTACGTAGGTCGCCGTGTGAGCTACCGCACTATAGGTGACCGTGGAACTGGAGAGGAACTTCGTGCCGGTGATCGTGAGGGTTTCGGACGCCGCTCCCGCCGTGGCTGATGCGGGTGAAAGGCTGGAGATGGTCGGCACCGCATTGCCCACTGTGAAACTTGCCGAGTTTGATGTACCTCCCCCCGGCGTTGGGTTGGTCACTACCACCGGATAAGTTCCTACCGTGGCTTGATCGGCCGTACTCAGGGTGATCTTCAATTGGGCTGAGCTGACATAGGTTGCCGTGTGGGCCGCCGAGTTGTAGGTGACCGTTGAGGTCGACACAAAACCGGAGCCGTTGATGGTCAGGGTTTGTGCGGCCGCTCCCACCGTCGCCGAAACGGGCGAAAGGGTGGTGATCGTGGGCACGCCATTACTCACCACGAAGGTCGCCGAATTCGAGGCGCCGCCCCCAGGAGTTGGATTGGTCACCACCACCGCATAGTTCCCTGCCGAAGCTTGGTCGCTGGCGCTCAGGGAAATCGTCAACTGCGTCGAACTGAGGAAGGTCGGGGTGTGGGCCACCGCGTGGTAGGTGACGGTCGAGTTGGAGACGAAATTCGTGCCGTTGATGGTGAGGGTTTGAGCTGCCGCCCCCGCTGTGCCGGAGGGGGGAGAAAGAGTGGTGACCGTGGGTACAAGATTGTCCACGGTGAAGTTCAGCGTGCTCGAAGTCCCACCTCCCGGAGCCGGATTCGTCACTGCCACGGCATAAGTTCCGCCCGTGGCCAGATCGCTGCCGCTCAGGGTAATCGTCAATTGGGTGGAACTGACGAAGGTCGGCGTGTGAGCCACCGAGTGGTAAGTGACCGTCGAGTTGGAGAGGAATTTGGTGCCGTTAATGGTGAGGGTTTGGGTCGTCGCCCCCGCCATCGCCGAGGTAGGCGAAAGGCTGGTGAGCGTGGGTACGGGGTTGTTCACGGAGAAGTTCACCGAATTCGATGCGCCTCCCCCAGGAGTTGAATTGGTCACCACGACCGCATAAGTCCCGCCGGTGGCCAGGTCGCTGGTGCTCAAGGTGATCTTCAACTGAGTGGCGCTCACATAGGTCGTCGTGTGGGCGACTCCGTTGAAGCTCGCCGTCGAACGTTGAGACGAACTTCGTGCCCGTGATGGTCAAGGTGGTGGCCGCAGCCCCCGCCGTGGCCGAGGTGGGCGAAAGGCTGGTGAGCGTGGGTACGGGATTGTTCACAGTGAAGCTCACCGAATTCGAGCCGCCTCCCCCAGGAGTTGGATTGGTCACCACTACCGCATAAGTCCCAGCCGTGGCTTGGTCGGCCGTACTCAGGGTGATCTTCAATTGGGTTGAGCTGACATAGGTGGCCGTGTGGGCCACCGAGTTGTAGGTGACCGTTGAGGTCGAGACAAAACCGGAGCCGTTGATGGTCAGGGTTTGTGCGGCCGCTCCCACCGTCGCCGAAACGGGCGAAAGGGTGGTGATCGTGGGCACGCCATTACTCACCACGAAGGTCGCCGAATTCGAGGCGCCGCCCCCAGGAGTTGGATTGGTCACCACCACCGCATAGTTCCCTGCCGAAGCTTGGTCGCTGGCACTCAGGGAAATCGTCAACTGCGTCGAACTGAGGAAGGTCGGGGTGTGGGCCACCGCGTGGTAGGTGACCGTCGAGTTGGAGACGAAATTCGTGCCGTTGATGGTGAGGGTTTGAGCTGCCGCCCCCGCTGTGCCGGAGGGGGGAGAAAGAGTGGTGACCGTGGGTACAAGATTGTCCACGGTGAAGTTCAGCGTGCTCGAAGTCCCACCTCCCGGAGCCGGATTCGTCACTGCCACTCCATAAGTTCCGCCCGTGGCCAGATCGCTGCCGCTCAGGGTAATCGTCAACTGGGTGGAGCTGAGGAAGGTCGGCGTGTGAGCCACCGAGTGGTAAGTGACCGTCGAGTTGGAGAGGAATTTGGTGCCGTTAATGGTGAGGGTTTGGGTCGTCGCCCCCGCCATCGCCGAGGTGGGTGAAAGGCTGGTGAGCGTGGGTACGGGGTTGTTCACGGTGAAGTTCACCGAATTCGAGGCGCCTCCCCCAGGAGTTGAATTGGTCACCACGACCGCATAAGTCCCGCCGGTGGCCAGGTCGCCGGTGCTCAAGGTGATCTTCAACTGAGTGGCGCTCACATAGGTCGTCGTGTGGGCGACTCCATTGAAGCTCGCCGTCAACGTCGAGACGAACTTCGTGCCCGTGATGGTCAAGGTCGTGGCCGCAGCCCCCGCCGTGGCCGAGGTGGGCGAAAGGCTGGTGAGCGTGGGTACGGGATTGTTCACAGTGAAGCTCACCGAATTCGACGCGCCTCCCCCAGGAGTTGGATTGGTCACCACTACCGCATAAGTCCCAGCCGTGGCTTGGTCGCCGGTGCTCAGAGTGATCTTCAACTGGGTCGCGTTTACATAGGTCGCAGCGTGACCGGTCCCGTTGTAGGTGACTGTCGAAGAGGACATGAAACCGGACCCGTTGATGGTCAGGGTCTGGGCCGCCGCTCCCACTGTTGCAGAGGCGGGCGAAAGGCTGGTGATGGCCGGCACGGGATTGCCTACCGCGAAGTTCACCGAGTTCGATGCGCCGCCGCCCGGTGCCGGATCGGTCACTACCACCGCATAGGTTCCGGCCGCGGCTTGGTCGCTTGCGCTCAACGTGATCGTCAATTCCTCTGAACTCGCAAAGGTGGCCGTGTGGCCCACTCCGTTGTAAGAAACCGTGGACGCGGTGACGAAATTCGTGCCGTTAATGGTCAAGGTCTGCACGCCTGCGCCGGCGGTCGCCGAACTCGGCGATAGGCTGCTGATAGTTGGAACCGGATTCAGGCCAGTCCCCGTTAAGTTGACTGTCTGCGGACTGCCGGAGGCACTGTCGGTGAATATCAGCGAGGCGCTCCGGCTCCCGGCCGCAGAGGGAGTGAAAGTGACGCCAACCGTGCACGTGCCATTGGTGCTCAAGTTAGCCCCGGTGCAGTAGTCGGCGTCGGTCATGGCAAAGTCGCCTGGGTCCGTGCCGCCGATCGCGACGGAGGAGATGGTGAGATTGTTCGTACCCGTGTTAGTAACTGTCAGGGTCTGAGCGCTGCTCGTGGTGTTGAGGGTTTGCGATCCGAAGGCGAGCGCGATAGGAGAAAACTTCACTGCGCCGGAAGAGAAGCTCGACACGAGGTTCGACGCGTTGACTGAACCGATACCGGTGGCAAAATCCCATCCGGTCGTGGCAGTGAAGGACGGCTGATAGCTGTTGCTGGTGTTCGTCGCTGTCGCGGCGCAGGTTGCGCCTGATCCTCCGCCTCCGGTAAGGACGCAATTGGGCAGGGTAGTGTAACCACTGCCCCGAGCGCTCAAGCTGACAGCGATTCCGAGCGCCTCGGTGACGCTACAAGCCGCGCCTGACCCGCCGCCTCCGCTGATAGCGCACGTGGGAGCGCTGGTGTAACCACTTCCGAATTTGGTAAGCTCAGGGTAGCAGGCTTCCCCGTTTGTACACGCGTAGGCCGTGCAACTCGCACCGGTTCCGCCTCCGCCCGTCAGGGTGCAGGTTGGCGATGAAGTATAATTTGAGCCGCCGCTGGTGAGGCTGATCGAGTTAACTACGCCGGTCCGAATGGCGTTGCATCCTGCGCCTGATCCGCCTCCGCCGCTTAACGTGCAAGTCGGCGCGCTCGTGTACCCGCTTCCGAGGCCCGTGACCCATGCTGAAGTCAGGGTTTGCGGAGCCGTCGAAAGGACTCCATAGGTGCCTGAGGGCGCGTAGCAATTCACCCCCCAGCAGGGAACGTCGTTGTCGCCTCCGTTGCCACTGCCCCCGTAGAGAAGCGGAATCTGCGTCACATCGTAGAAAATGCACGTGCTGGAAACTGCATTGCCCAGAGCGGAGTTACAAGAGGCGGCGTCGCCGGAGCTGAATTGCGCCGCAGCCAGGGCATAATAGGTAGGATTCGGATTGCCCCAGCGGCTGCCCGAAGCTTGATTGGCCAACGCCTGAATAGCCGCCATGATGGGCGAGGCAACGGACGTTCCCCCAAATCCGGCCCACGTATCGGGAGTGCCACTGCAACTCGCGCCACCATAGTTTGGATCAGAATAGCAAACCACGTAGTAGTGCGCCCAGACTCCATTGGCCGCGAAGAGCGACACATCGGGAACGTCTCGCACGCCGTCGTTGGGATTCCCGATAATCCCGGACTGCCACGAGGGCTTGGCGTAGCCGGCGCAAGTTCCACTCACGACGCCGCTGATTGTCGGCGCGCCGGTAGCGCAAGCGCTGGGGCCGCCGCTCCCGGCGGCGTCATTCAGGAAATCTCCGCTATTGCACGCTCCCCCCGATCCGTAAGTCGTCGAGTAGCCCAAGATGTCGGCGATGAGCACGCTAGCGCATGAATCGTTCCAGGGAATCTCCGGAACGTACGACTGGGCCGACCCGTAGTAGGTACCGTTAGTACTGTCCCAATAACTGTTGGAGGTTCCCTCATAAGTATCGGCGAAATCGGTTCCACCTACGGAGACGTTATAGGGCGTAGAAGTGAACCCACTGACGGTGATACCGCTGGCGGCGTAGGGAGCGCCATAGTCCGTGCTGGCCGCGCCTTGATCGCCGGAAGAAACGAAGATCGAGACTCCCTCGGTCACCCCCTGCTCGTATAACGAACTAATGTAGGCGTTGCCGCTGGACCCATACTCCGACTCGGACGAACCGTAGCTGATGCTTACGATGGCCGGCGGTTGCCCGGAGCTGTTGAGAAGGTTCTGGAGGGCAACCCAGGCCCCCCAGTTGGTCTCGGTGTACGCACAAGATGCCAGTTCGATGGCGGCATTGGGAGCTCCCGCGCTTGCCCACTCCACATCAATGGCTGCTTCGCCGTCATCTCCGTTGACGCCCGGATCGGTGCAGTTGGTCGTAGGAGTGGTGCCGGGGTGAATCTGTGCCAGCGTGCCCTGCGGGTAAGCTGAGGCCAGCCCCAGAGTGGTGCGGAAAGTGGTCCAGTCCGTTGTGGAATAGAGATCGGTATCTTCGATCAACACGATCGTCTGCCCTTGGCCCGAGATGCCCGAAGTAAACGCCGGAGTGAAGTTGTAGATGATCGCCAGGTCTGCCGGCACAACCAACTCGTAGCCGTCACTGAGGGTGTAGCTGGGGCGCCGCTTGAGCGTAGGCCGAGGCCGGAAGTCGTTCAGGGAGACGATGCCCGTAATTGTTGACGCCAGCTCCGCCGGGATCTGCGGGTCGCTCATGTTGGCAATGTGGGCCTCGCCTCTCACCATCAGGTGGTGAATCTCGGTGTGGAAAGCTTGCCGGACTTGGCCTGCGGAGCCCGTGAAATCGACCAGCATCTGGTTGGGGTAGACCAGGTTTACCGTGAACCCCTGCGACTCGAGCCAATTCGTCACACTGGAGATACCGGCTGACGAGACGCCGTATCTCTCCCCAAATTCCGCCGCCGTGATCCAATGGTGAAAGCGCGGCGAGGCGGGATCGTGCAGGTCCTTGATGAATTGCTGGAGCGCCTGTTCCTGCTCTGAGGTTCGATGCAACAGGAGCATCATGTGGTTAAGGGCCATGTCATCCGAGACTCGCCCCCGATCGTTAAGCGCCGTCGCTTCCGCGCGCGTGTTGCCACGCAGAGTAACCAAACCGCCGGCTTGAGCGTCGGCCGCTGCGGCTCGTGAGCTTTGAATATGACCGGACACTAAGATGCCAAGAATCAGAACAGAAGCAAATCTGCAGACCCCTACAAAACTAAGAGCGGTCTGTCTTAAGTTGGTAGAACCGGGACGCAGGAACATGAGCCACCCTCCTCAGAGTGGTGATCGGCAAGAGCGCGCCGAAGCTAATTACCGCTCGGCGAGATATCAAGTAGGAAGAAGTATATCGGGGCAAGCTTGTGGCCAGTATAGTACCCAGGTAAGGGGGCCGTTGGTGTCATTGCGTACCGAGTATCAGGGACCCGCCACGCCGCCTCCGAATTCCTTCCTTTCTCAGGAGGAGTTGTGGCATCATCGCTGGCCAGGGTAAGTCCAAACTGATGATTTTGATTGCGGCTGCTTCAGCTTGCAGTCGGTGAGCCGGACAAATCCGCGGGCTGGCGAGTCAACGCCGGCGCCGACACCATTCCGGGGAGTGAACCAGCGTGCTTTCCTACCTTGACGCGATTACGATCTTCGCCAGCCTGGCCCTGGTGATCTACGCAGTGACCCGAGCGGCGCGCAAGAGCAGCACGGGCAGCGAGTATTTTCTTGCCGGCCGCGACCTCCGCTGGCCCTTCATCGGCATGTCGCTTTTTGCCTCGAATATCTCCGCCGAACATGTGTTGGGGTTGGCCGGCGACGGTTATCGCATCGGTATGGTCGCGGGAGGGTACGAATGGGTGGGCGCCTGGGATCTCATTATCCTGGCCACGATGTTCGCGCCCCTGTACCTTCGCGAGAAGATCTACACCATCCCGGAGTTTCTGGAGCGTCGATTCGGCTGGAGCCTGCGCGCTTTCCTTTCTGTGAACCTGCTGGTGATCAATGTGCTTACCAAGAACGCCATCGACCTTTGGGCGGGCTCTCTCTTGTTCGCGGTTCTTTTCGGATGGCCCCAAACCTTGGTGATGGTGATCATGTCAGCCTTTACCGCCCTTTACACAATGAAGGGCGGGTTGCGCGCCGTCGTCTACGCAGACATGGTGCAAGGGACTTGGCTCATTCTGAGCAGCGCTCTGCTGACGATCCTTGGGCTGAAGGCGGTGGGCGGGTGGTCGGGCCTGGTCAGTCACGTGCCCCACGCGGCGATCCAAATGGTGAAACCGCTGAACAACGACTTCCCCATCACCGGATTCCTCATTGCCAATCTGCTGGCGGGGATGTTCTATTGGTGCATGGACCAAACCAACGTGCAACGCGTTTTGGGCGCCCGTAGTGCCCAGGACGGCCAGCGGGGCGCGATTCTCGCGGGCTTCCTGAAGCTCATGGTGCCGTTCATTCTGGTTCTTCCGGGATTGATTGCCCGAGTGCTTTATCCGGGATTGCCTCGTTATGACGGCGCTTATCCCAGAATGGTGCAGGGTCTTTTGCCCGTGGGCCTGCGCGGCCTGGTGCTGGCAGGTCTGATTGCGATCCTGATGTCCTCCATGAGCGCCTGCTACAATTCCAGCGCCACACTGGTGGTGAGGGATTTCGTGCTTCGCTTCCGTCCCGCCACCTCGGAAGGCCGTCAGGTGGTGATCGGCCGTTGGGTGACCGTGCTGATGGCAGGCCTGGGCGTCCTGGCCGCGCCGTTGGTGGGGCTTTCGGTAACGATCTGGTATTACTTGCAGTTCATTTCGGCTTACCTTTCCGTGCCCATGTCGGCGGTGATTTTCACTGGTCTGGTGTGGAAGCGAGGCAACACCAAAGGGGCTATCTCAGGGGTGGTGGCCGGGTTCTCCGTTGGCCTCGTGTTCTTCCTCGACCAGGTGCTGGGCTGGAAGTTGCCTGTCCTGTCCCACCCTCTGCTAAACTCCTTCATGCATCGCACCCTGGTGGCGTGGGTGATTGCTGCCGCCGTAATGATTGCCGTCAGCTTGCTCACTCAGCCGGCGGACCCCAGTAAGGCGACGCGAAATGTGCTGGGGGAATTCAAGGCTCCTGGAAGGGGAATAAGCGACTACCGCATCTGGGCCGGCGTGCTCTTTGTGTGTACTGTGGTGTTATGGCTCTCGTTCCGGTAGTGTGCCGGGCTGGCTCTGCGGCCGAATCGAGGGCCTGGCAGGCTGCGGAATAACGCCCCCGGCTGTCATCCTGAGGAGCCGCAGGCGACGAAGGATCTCCGTAGTTCGTCGAAACTACAACTACCGGGATTCTTCGCTTCGCTCAGAATGACAACGTCCACGGGTTTTTCCACAGCCTGGTAAGGAATACGCATGAACGTGGATAGGAATTGGGTGCCGATGAAGTGGCCTTGCGGACCGCTTGCGATCGCGCATCGAAACAAGTTGGGAAGCCGAAGTCCTGACCTCAAGGAGACGCTCGAGGCGTGGGTGCGGCCCTCCGCATTGGAACTGCTCAAGGGTACGCCCGTCAACTGCCTTATCGTGGAGTGGGCCGACGGAGCGCCGGACGATTCAGCTCAGCACCAGGCCCTGAAGCCCCTTCTCGAAGCAGGCGGCAAGCTAGGGATGAGTTTCGTGGGGAAGCTTGCGCTGAAGAAGGGTACGGGTGCTGCGGTCGCCGCGGCGCGCGCGGCTGGACTTTCAGCGGTCATGCTCGGTGAAACGTCCGGCCAATCTTTCGACCTTCCCGTCATTCGCGAATCCCCGCGCGACAAAGCCGCCTGGGAAGCGGCTTCAACGATTTTCAGCGCCACTGAAAACGTTTGGCCCGGACTGAATCTTCAGACCATGAATGGAGATACCGCCCTCGCCGGGCCAACGGGCATCCCCTGGGTGAATTCGAACGCATGGTTTTCACTGCTGGGGGGCGAGTTGGCGCCCGGAAAGACCTCGTGGCTGGACTTCGACCCCCCAGCGGATTCGGACCTGCTCCACCCGGCCGCCTATGCCTTGGCCGTCGCCGACAGCCGCGCCTATGGAAGCCGGTGGATCATCTCCTTGGACGATAAGCTCAGGGCCGCGCTTCCGAAAGGGAATGTCCAAGCCAAGGGCGTTTGGGAAAAGCTGTGCGAAGCGGCCGCTTTCTTCGAAGAACACAAGGAATGGCAAGCGTTCAAATCGCAAGGCGTACTGGCGATTGTCTCCGACTTTCGCGGAGACAACGCGTATCTGAGTGGCGAAGTGCTGAACCTGCTCAATCGCCGCCAAGTTCAGTTTCGAATCGTCGAGAGAGCAAGGACACTGCCGGCACTCGAGGGCCTGAAGGCGTTACTCTGGCTCGATCACGAGACGCCCGGCGCGGAAGAACTTGCCCAGTTGCTCGCCTTCGTGCGGCAAGGGGGGTTGGTGATTGCGGCAGCCTACTGGGGCACTCCGGATGTGACGCCGGCCAAAAAAGACCCGTCGCTTCAGTACAGACTGTATAATGACGGGAAGGGGCAAATTGCGGTGGCGGAGGAAGGGTTCCAAGATCCCTACCAGGTGGCGGTGGATACGCATCTCCTGGTGAGTCGGAGGAACGATCTGGTGCGGCTTTATAATCCGGAGACGACCAACTGCCACGCGAGCGGCGAGTCCGTATCGCCGCACAAAGGAAAGCGGCTCGTGCAAGTGCTGAACTACTCTTCGGAGCCGGCCGCCTCCGTCACGGTGTGGGTGAACGACAGACTTGAGGCAGCGCGGTTCTGGCAACTCGGAGCGGCGGAGGCACGCACTCTCCAGGCCCGGCCTGCGTCGCCGGGAACGGAGTTCGACCTTCCACCACTGTCGGACTATTGCGCGCTCGAATTTGAGGGCACAGAGCTATGATGACGACATGTTCGCGTAGGAGATTCATGGGGGCGATGGGCGCTGCGGCCGGGGCTTGGCTGGCTCGCCCGATGATGTCACTGGCTCGCGCCGTCCCGGCAGGCCGCGTGGCCGTGGGCACGTGCCGTGAGTACGGCCCGGAAGTGACCGGGACGCTGGCGAGGATGTTCGACCAACTCGGCGGGCTGGAAGGGTTGGTGCGCGGAAAGACCGTTGCCGTCAAACTCAACCTGACCGGCATCGCCACCGACCGGCTCGGCTACTTGCCGGCGGAGATCACCCACTGGGTGCATCCGCAGGTTGTCGGGGCAACGGTTCAACTGCTGGGCCAGGCGGGCGCGGCGCGCATTCGCCTGCTCGAGAGTCCGATGGTGACCACCGAGCCGCTCGAGGAATTCATGCTCCAGGCCAATTGGGAACCGCGCGATTTTGAGAGCGCGGCGCCGCGGGTGGAATTCGAGAACACCAACTACCTGGGCTACGGCAAGGCGTATTCGCGCTTCTGGGTTCCCGACGGCGGCCTGATGTTCAAGGGCTACGACCTCAACCATTCCTACGAAGACTGCGACGTGTTCGTCTCGCTGGCTAAGCTGAAAGAGCACGTCACTGCCGGCGTCACCCTTTCGATGAAGAACTGCTTTGGCATCACCCCCTGCACGATCTACGGCGACGACGCTCCCGTGGACGAACCGAGCCTAGCCCCACGCGGCGGCCGCGGGCCTTTCCACGAGGGGAATCGCCTTCCCGCGAAGAGCGCGCCCCCGCCGGTGAATGCCCAGGCCCCGAAAGACCCGGGCTATAGCGTGCCGCGCGTGGTGGCGGACCTGGTGGCGGCGCGGCCCGTGCACCTGGCCGTGATCGACGGAATCCACAGCATGGCGGGCGGGGAAGGCCCGTGGTGTGACCACGTGCGCCACGTCCAACCCGGCCTGCTGGTCGCCGGAACTAACTGCGTGGCCACCGATGCGGTGTGCACGGCGCTGATGGGCTTCGACCCCATGGCGGATCGCGGCACGCCTCCGTTCGAAACCTGCGACAGCACGCTGCGCCTGGCGGAACAACTCGGCGTGGGCACTCGCGATCTCAGCCGGATCGAGGTGCTGGGCACGCCCATCGCCGCAGCGCGCTTCAACTTCCGCCAGTCGTGACTGTCAGAAGTTCAGCATCAATTCAAGTTGAACCAACCGGTGTCCAGCGCCGAATTGATGGTCCCGGCCCCGTCCCCGCGTTTTCGCCGGCCTCGGCGACGGTCCTGTAGGGGGACGGCTTGCCGTCCCCCCGCGTTTCCACTCGTTACGACAAGGGTAGGGCAAGCCCTACCCCTACGGCGCGCGGATTCAGAGAAAAGCGACGAACGAACCGGGAATGTTGATGAAAACAAAGGACGGCTCAGTACAACAGATCGCCAACTGGAAGACCTCGGACATGGCGCGGCGCTGGTTCTTTGCTTTCTCAACCCAAAACCTCGGTCAAAATGCCCACTTTCTTGGCACGGGCCTGCTTCACTCCCGATCCCCTCGCCCCCTTGGGGGAGAGGGTGGACCGCGACGGCGTTTTCATCCGCCACCGCAGGCCGGATGAGGGGTTGGTTCCGGTCCACACAGACATTCTTTCCCTCTTTCCTCTCATGTAGCTCAGAGTCCTGGCGTGCCTCTCCGTTCCGCCGGAATTGCGGCGCAGTCAACTCGAGTGCTCACTCTCGGCGAGGGAAAAACCCCTCACCCGTCATGCTCCGGCTGATGACACCGCCGGAGCCTGACACCCTCTCCCCTCGGGAGAGGGCTGTTCCTCAATCGGGCCGGGCGCCCCTAGATCCTGGCTTCCTGCCATGCTCGCTTCGGCACACGCAGGCGTGCCGGTGCTACTCGCGTCCATTTCCTCAGGAATGGGACAGGCACTCTTGCCTGTCTCCAAGCCCTCTGTAGTGCCAACGCCGGCACAGGCAGGAGTGCCTGTGCTACTCTTCCGCAGCGTCAGTAGCAGCTTAATTTTGCGGTCGATGGCGCGGTCCAGCGACTCTTCCCGCCTCAGCAGCATCCGCCACTCTTCGCCCGCGGGAGCCAGGCAAGCGTCGCGCTCGATGGCCGTCTTCTCCTCGTTCAACTTCTCCTCGTACTCGAACTCCTGCTCGACGGCAGCCACCTCGTCCGCGAGCAGCAAGACCAGTTGCTTGTACCGCAGTTCGTCCGCCGGTTCGGTGGGGACGAAGGGGCCGGACTCCTGGGCGGCCGGGGAGTCCACAAGCGGCGCCTCGATATCATCCTCTTCGGCGTCCCCGGCATCCGCGACGTGTGCGGCTGCGCCACCCAGCGGCAGAGGCAAGTTGCTCCCGGCGAAGAGCGACAGCAGAAAGCACAACCGCGGCCCTCGCCAACCGGTCTTGTTCCGGTAAAAGCCCTGGAGCGCCGCGGCCTGCCACGCCAGAAAGTAGCGGCCGTGCACCTGCAAGCGAATCAGTCCCAGAAAGGAGAGCAGCAGGCGCAGGCGCGCGGCGGGGTCCGAGGGCGCCTCGAGCGTGACGTTGATGGCCTGGCCGACCTCGACGGTGCAGTCTTCGATTTCCTTCCGGCGGCGTTGTTGCTTCTCTTCGAGTTCGAGCCGCGAGCGCCGCATCAAGCCGCCCTGGGCGCGTTCGACGCGATCGCGCCGCGAGTATAAGTAGGCGAGATCGTCAACCTGCTTTTCAACGAAGGGGTCGCCGGTGCTGAAGGAAGCACGCAACTCCTGCTTCAGAGCGTCGAACTGGGCCGGGTCTTCGCCCAAAGCGCGCATCACGGCGTCGTGATTTTCGGGGGCGGAACGCTCGCCGTGTTCGAGGGCGTTCATGCGGGAATGGTGTTTTCCAGCTTGAGTGCGCGGTCCGGTTGAATGCCGGGCGTTCGAGCGGGCGGCGTCGAGCAATTGCGGCGTAAGCTGCGGTGATTGGCGAA
The DNA here is from genome assembly GCA_963831905.1 of uncultured Acidobacteriota bacterium. GTDB lineage: Bacteria > Acidobacteriota > Terriglobia > UBA7540 > UBA7540 > CAVROP01. The sequence goes on from CAWHRX010000009.1 coordinate 326,115, forward strand.
TCGACATAAGATCTCCAGAAAGAAAGTTTCGGGTAGGACGGAGGGGCGGTTCGCGACCGCCCCTACCCGGGACTTGCGGTTGCAGAACAGTTCCTGAGCTGCCCCGACCCGCGGCGGGCGGCCATCGTGGCGAGTATAGGCTACAGTTATCGGTTGACGGTTGTCAAGATCACGAAAGTACTAGTACCGCCAAAAGCGCAGAGCTGCGCTCTGCGCCAGCCGGCGCGTCAACTTCTCTCACCCCTGAGGAAGAATTCTGGCGGGCGCGTAAAAAAGCACGCCGACTTTCCTTTTTGGAGTATTATAAGTTGCAGTTGGCGGGGGGTGTGGTCGTGACAACCGAATTCATCGATTACTTTCACTACGACTTCGAAAACGAAAGCTTTGAGGACTTCGGACAAGCCAACGGCGGAAGAACCTGGTATGCTCGCGACCTAATGAAGATGTTGGGGTATGAGAGCTTCGACTCTTTCCACAACGCCATCAACAAGGCCATCCAAGCCTGCACCACGCTGAAAATTCTAATTATCGGCAATTTCGACCAAATCAAGCGTGAGGTCGAGGGCAAGGAAGTTCTGGATTATAAGCTTTCGCGCTTCGCTTGCTACTTGGTTGCAATGAATGGTGATGTCAAGAAGCCCCAGGTCGCCAAGGCTCAGGCGTATTTCGCGGCAATGGCGGAGACGGTTAGGCGGCACCTTCAAAATGCGGAGAACGTTGAAAGGCTGCTCGTTAGGGACGACATATCGGAGCGGGAGCGGTCTTTGGCGGGGTTAGCGCATGCGGCTGGTGTAGAGGTCTACGCGTTCTTCCAAAACGAGGGTTACCGCGGGATGTACAACATGGCGCTGCGCGCGCTGAGGGAGCGCAAGGGTGTAGCTGACAGGGCTTGCCTCTTAGATTTTATGGGAAGAGAAGAGCTTGCGGCGAACTTGTTCCGAATCACCCAAACGGAAGCCAAGATAAAATCCGACCGCGTAGCGGGCCAGGCGGAGCTTGAGAAGACGGCGTTCCAGGTTGGGCGCAGAGTTCGCGCCGCCATGGCGGACATCAGTGGCACGCTTCCGGAGGACCTGCCTGTCGCCGAAGATATTAGGCTGGTGAAGAGCGGACTAAAACAGGCCCACCGAGAATTCGTGAAGCTCGACAATCCCAAGCGTAGAAAGCAGTTGACGGAATAAACGGAGCGAGCGAGTAGCGCGGACCAGCGGTTTTGTGGTCCGCGTCCTTTCCGTCGCGTGACAGGGCGATCAAATTCGTGCGGGCGGATTGCAAGGCATTCTCACGCAGTCATCGATCAAACCGCAGCGTTCGCTTTGCTCCTCGGCCCTCATGCCGGCGTATTCGTTGTGACTTGACCATCGCCCATCTTCGGGCCGGCTGACCCAACCGGCCCTTCCCCGGTTTAGGTGAAGGTATTCGACCTTTTCGTTATATTCCTTGGCGCTGCGCAGGGCGCGGTCGAAGAACCGGGGTGCCACAATTCTCCCTCCTCGCCCCGCAGCCTGTTGACCGCGCTCATCAAGCTCAGCTTCACAGACTTCATGGCCAGCGAGATCGTGGTCGGATGCATGGGCGCGCAAAAGCAGTGTCCGTCAGCCGACGGATCAGGGAGGAAGACCCACGCCGTCAGGTAGAAAGGATGTAGCGCCCGCGCGCGGTTGAAGGCGCGCGCCAGCAGGGCGAATTCAGGCTCGGTGGGTTTCTCTCGCCGTTTGAGGAGGCGCACGGAGATGAAGAAATACCGATCGGAAAGGAAAGGACGCCGGAGTTTCGATCCGTCGGCTGACGGACGATAGAATACGTCACGGTGGCGATGGTGGCTACGGAAAAGACGCGGACTGCAAAAGCGGCAGTCCGCGCTACCCGCTTTTATGGGGGGTGACGTGCCTGCTGAACGCGGCGTTATACGGGGCATGGCATTCCTAGACGGGCAAAAATCATATTCAAGCCGATGGTTTTGAATTCTGCAGTTCTATTCGCTCGGCGATTACGGTATATTCTTAATACGCAACCGAGCGGAATTGCCGATGTCTTAGGGGGGACCTATAGATGATTACTTACGTTAAAGGTAGTCTGTTCGAATCCCCTGCGAAGGTCCTCGTCAATACCGTGAATACCGTGGGAGTCATGGGGAAAGGCATTGCGAAGACCTTTAAAGATATTTACCCGGAGATGTTCCGTCAGTACCAGCAACTTTGCGAGAAGAAGCAACTCCGCACAGGTAAGCTGTGGCTCTATAAAACAGACCATAAGTGGATTCTGAATTTTCCGACCAAGGCTCACTGGCGCCAGCCGTCCAAACCGGAGTATGTGGAGGAGGGGCTGAGGACTTTTGTTTCAACCTACGCAGTTCAGGGTATAACGAGCATCGCTTTCCCTAAGTTGGGGTGCGGGAACGGCGAACTGAATTGGGAGGCTGTGGTCCAGCCCATGATGATCGAGTATTTGGGAAATCTCGCCATCGACATTTTTGTTTATGACCTCGATAGAGACTATGCCCGCCCGGAACACAAAGATATCGAGGCAATGACGGCTTGGCTTCGGAACGAGCCCCGTGCCTTGGCTTTTGAAGAGGTGTGGACGGATTTATGTAAACTCATTGGCTTAGGTCTTGAGCTTGACACGTGGGATGGGTCGGCTCGTTTCAAGGTATTCATGGTAAAGGAGCCCAGTGACGGGATTATCTTACAAGTATCCCCAACCAGCAAATGGCAGTCTATCGCCAGTTGGCTTAAGAGGCTTGTTACCCTTAAATGGAACTTCCGCCTGATTGGACCTGGCAGCATTTTCGTCCCACAGGAGGCATTGTTGGACCTCTGGCAAAATATACGAGCATATGGATTTTGCGTGCCGCGTATCATGCCAGCAGGCTTGGATTTTTTCGCACCACACGTGTTAGCATTGCTATCTCGGCTTGACTATATGAAACCTGTTGAGTTATCGCTTCGCGCCCGCAATAGAACATTCGTTGACGAGAAGGGCTTGCGGCTATTCGTCGGCCCTGGTAGGTCGCATGCCGGGATTGCCCAGGCAGCCTTCGCGGTGCAGCCATTGTGAGTATTGCCCGGAAAGCAGACAGTAAGAAAATCCAAGAACATATCAATGGGCTAAAGGAACAGCTTCGGCTCGGGGAAGCAAGGTCATGGTGGCCGAGGTTTCTCTTCCGCTTCGATGACATCACCGCAGCCGCCAAAATACTGAATGAGGGAAGGTTGCTTTGCCGAAATTCAGCGAAAGCCTTGGGGGTGATGGGCGTTGATTGCGCGAGCCCCGAGGTGATCAAGGCCACAGCAGAGAAATGGAAACAATACGTCCGTCTATACTTTCGACCGCGTACTCCAACTCAGTACCATAGTGAAGGTTTTAGGCCTTCCGACCGCCGGGAGCTTGGCTCACACTGTCCGGTTCCCGTTGTAATGCTATTCGATGCGCGGGACATACTGACGCGGGAAGACACACAGTTTAGTGACGGCAATCTGGCCGCCCGCAAAGCAAGAACGGGGGGCGATGCCGCCTTCCTAAGAAGGATCCCGTTTGAGGATGTTTATCACGAGGGTCCGTTCGACGCCTCCGAGAAAGCGGATATCATTTTCCGTCGTCACGCTGAAGTAATCGTGCCGAATGAATTGGAACTATCACCCCTCCGGTATATCGGGTGCAGAACGCAGGCAGAGTATGAAACTCTCTTGCACCTCCTTGATCCTGAAGCGCGAAGGGCATGGTCAGTAAAAATGGGGGCGAAAGCAAATCTCCATTATCGATTTTGGACATTCGTTGAAGAAGTTGAGCTCACCCGAGAAAGAATTCGCTTCCAATTTAACCCATCGTCAAGAACGCCCGGACCGTTTCGCGCCTCTCTCCAAATTCAAGAGGACGCGACGGGGGGTAAGTACGCTTGGAAGAGCGACGGGTACATCGCCAAATCAACTCTAGGGATCAACCTCCGGGGATTGAGCCATCCTGAAGCGTATAAGGTTCGTTTGGAGCTGGATGGAAACCTTGCGTACGCCAACCACTATCAGGACGAGGAGATTCCTTTCTGATCCAGGCGCTCGTCCCACCGCCGACGAGGAATTGTAGGGCGGAGCGCCGCTCGGGCACTGCACCCTTTTCACCCCAGAGCGGCTGGCCACGGTCAGCGTTTTTCTGACCGCCGGTGACGCATACGTCCCGACGGTTTTTGTCGGGATGTATGCGCCAGTCGACTGGGTTAGCGGATGGCGTGTGAGTGCTGGCGCAGCCAGACTGCTAATGGCTCAAATCGGAACTGGTCGCGTTCGTACAGTTGAATCAGGAATTCGTATGCCTCCCAGTCGTCGAACTCGAGGCGCCAGCCGTTCATGCGCAGAAAAGCGGCTGTAACAGCGATGGCAGTGCGCTTGTTTCCGTCTATGAACGGATGGTTTTGGGAAAGGCTTTCCATCAACGCGGCCCCCTGTTCGATGATGTCCTTGTAATAGCCGCTTTGTGGCCGCACTAGCGCCGACTCCAGCGCGCCTATCTCCCGCACACCTTGCGCCCCACCAAATAGGGCTATCAGCCGGAAGTGTGCAGCAACGACTTCATCGACAGAAGGGTAGAGAGTCACTGGGCAAGGCGACGGAGCAGCTCAGGATGGGCGGCGATGAATTCGTCGAGCGCTGCGCTGAAGGGTGTCTGAGGAAGCTTCGCCTTTCGTTCCCTAAGGAACTCGATATACTCCCTCACCGCTGACTGTTCTTCGGCAGTGAGCTGCGATACCAGATTGGCGAGGTCAGGTGCCATACGTCCCATCTTCAGATACCAGTATACGTCGAGCGAAGCTGCCTCATCAACGGATATGAGGAGCGACAGGAATTGGTGGAGTAAGGTGCAAAAACGTCGGGAATGACCCCTCACCCGTCACGCTCCGGCTGATGAAAACGCCGGAGCGTGACACCCTCTCCCCAGGGGAGAGGGCTGTTCATGGTTTCTCAGGGCCGCGAGTAGAGGTCGATGATTTCCTCGATGGCGTGCTTGCAGACGGCGCAGAAAGTGTCGCCGGAAAGCATGATGCAGCGCTGCTGCGGGCGGTAGTATTTGTCTTCGTACATGGCGCCTTGGAACGCGCCCACCTTGTCGGCGTAGGGACCGTCGGAGAGGCAATGCTCCGTGGTTTCGCGGGCCTGGCGGCGGTAGGCAGCGATCTGGTCAGCGGTGGCGCCGTCGGCCCGCATCTGCTGGACGTGGAGGGGCGCGTCGCGAATGCTGCTTTCATAACACTCCTTCGGCCAGGGGGTGGGAATGGGCGTGCCGGGAAGCACCAGGGCTTTCCACTTCAAATTCTTCGGGTCGAGCAGGGCGGTAATGTTGGGCTCCCACGGCTCGACGGGGTTCGAGACGGGCGCGTAGGCGACATTGGCGTTGAAGTAGTACTCGTCGCCGAGATCCGCGAAGTGGTGTCCGAATTCGTGGATGAAGACGCGAACGGCCGCCGGGAAATCAATGCTGACGGTAGCGTAAAGCCCGAAGATGCCTCCGTTGCCGTACTCGTTCGAGTTCATTACGATCCCCATCACGTCATACGGGGCGAACGACGCAATGCTGCGGATGGCCCGATTGTCCAACGACAGGGCGTAACGCTCGGTGCCGAAGACATCGAACTGCGAGTCAAAAAGCGTGTGACGGTAAAGGCCGCGAGAGGGATGTGATACACCCGAGTCCGGCGAAGGCGCGCAGATGGCCCAGACATTGAAGTCCTGGCGGCGCTCTTCGAAGGGCGACAAGCTGAAAACGCCTTGGGCGAGGCGGCGCACATCTTTCTCGCACTTGTCCATCTCAGCCGCCGTATAGCCGTCGCCCAGAAGCAGCAAATCCACTTTGTGCGCGGGGTCGCCGTTCTGTTCCAAGGAAAGCACGCGTCCGAGAAAGGGCGGCCTGGACGTGTCGATACGCTTGTCATGGGGATCGATCGAGGTGGACCAGACCTCCCGGAAAGCGTTTTTCGCGTCGCGTTTCTTCACCACAATTTGAACCTGCGCCTGGGGGGCGGGAAAGCGCAGGGACTCGTGGAAAGTCCGGTTTGCCTTTTTCGCCTCCTCCGTGGTCACCCACTCGCCATAAATGGAGGAGAAGCCGCGTGAATAGAGGACGCGCTGGGTGCCGAGGTCCCTGACCTCGAAGAAATAGGTGCCTCGATTGGTCGTGTCAATAGGTTTGGCGGGATTCCCCGACCAGGGGAGAGGCTCGATCACCACGCGGTCGACGCTGAACAATTCTTGAGTGGCGTTGCCGGTGTGGTAAAAGTCCAGGCGCATGGTGGCAGGGGTGGCGGCCAATACTTCGAGCGCGAACACGAAGATGAAAGATATAGTGAGGGCCAGACTCTTTTGATGCACGCAGGCCTCCGGCGACTATGGTGGCAGAGAGTATAGCAGATGGGCAGGCGCCCGGGCTGAGGCGCCAGGACTTGGGGCGGGGTTGCCCGCTATCTCAAATTTGAGATTTAAGATTTGAGAACCAGGACTTGGGGCAGGGTTGCGGGCTATCTCAAATTTGAGATTTGAGATTTAAGAGCCAGGACTTAGGGCAGGGTTGCGGGCTATCTCAAATTTGGGATTTAAGATTTGAGAGCCAGGACTTGGGGCGGGGCTGCGCGGTATCTCAAATTTGGGATTTAAGATTTGAGAGCCAGGATTTGGGGCAGGGTTGCGGGCTATCTCAAATTTGAGATTTAAGATTTGAGAACCAGGATTTGGGGCGGGGTTGCGCGGTATTTCAAATTTGAGATTTAAGATTTGACAACTCAGACTCGAGATTTCAGAATTGAAGTTACAGATTGAGGGTTTCAGATATCTAGAGCGGTTTCGATTTAAGTATTTACATATCCACAGGAGGCGAAGTAATTTGTGCATTCGCTTGGGGAGACCGTATTGAGCAACTCCCCGATTTCCTTCCAGAGGGTATCGATATCGCGCCTGGCGGCTTTGCGAAGCAGCGCCTTGAGTTTGGAAAAGAACTTTTCGATCGGGTTCAGGTCCGGAGAGTAAGGGGGCAGATAGAGTAGGGTAGCTCCGGACGCGGTGATCGCTTTCGCGACTCCGGTCACCTTGTGACTGCTGAGGTTGTCGAGAATCACGGTGTCTCCCGATTGGAGTGTTGGGCACAGGAATTGATGCACATAAGCCAGAAACGTCTCGCCGTCCATGGGCCCGTCGGTAACCATCGGTGCGGTCAACCGGCGGCGGCGCAGAGCGCCCACAAAGGTGGTCGTCTCCCAATGTCCGTGCGGTGCCGAGTCGAGGCAACGCTGACCTCGGGGGGCGCGTCCGTAGCGTCGCGTCATGCTCGTAGATATCCAGGTTTCATCGATAAAGACGAGCTTTTCGACTTCCATCGTGGGCAGCGCTTGCTGCCAGGCTTTTCTTGCCTGCTGCACGTCCTCGCGTTCTTGCTCGCTGGCGTGCAGGGTTTTTTTTGAAGGTAAGGTTCCATTTGTTCAACTGGTGCCACAAGGCACCGATCTTGATCGATATGCCCTGCTCGGCGAGACGTTCACCTAACTCGGCCAGGCTCAGACCCGGCGCTTGTTCGATCCAGGCGCGCAGCACGGGCTCCATCTCCGCGATCCGCGAACGGCGATGGCCTCCAATCTGAAAGCTGGTGCGTTGTCCGGTCTTCTGCTCCCGACCCCGCACCTGGTAAACCCAGACGCGACTGACTTCCAGCCGCTGCGCAATCGCCGTCGGACGTTCTCCGCGATCCAATGCCCATAACACCCGATCCCGCAAATCTTGTGAATAGGATTGCATCCTCCGCCTCCCCTCAACCGGAAGAGGCATTATCGCACATAAATGTATATACTTAAATTAAAAATGCTCTAGATTCCGAACGATGCGAAAGAGGTGAATGACGTGGGAGCGAGATGGGCTCTGAACGGCGAGCGAGAGAGCCTTGCTATGCCGGCGCGTCGATCTCCTCGAGGGAGGTCTCGACCTCTTCGGCGTGCCGCCAGGCCAACTCGTAGCTGACGGCAATCTCATCGCAACACGAGTATTTGGGGCAACCCAGGCAGTCCTGAAAGACTTTGACCGGAAAACTTTCGCGCGTGGCTCTTTGGAAGCCCAGCTTTTCGAAAAAGGCCGGGACGACGGTGAGGGCGAAGACTTTCTTCAGGCCGCAGCGTTCGGCTTCGTCCATGATAGCCTCCGTGAGCAACGTGCCCACGCCCCTGGACTTGAGGGCCGCGTCCACACAGAGGGAACGGATTTCGGCAAGGTCCTGGCTGTAGAACTTGAGCGCACCGCACCCCAGAAGCTCTCCGTCTTCTTCCGCGACGGAAAACTCCCAGATGTCTTCGTAGAGGTTCGCCAGGGGGCGCGGAAGCAGGACCTGCTCGGCCACGTAGCGGTTGATCAATTTGTAGAGCGCAGGCACGTCGCGCAGTTCAGCTTTTCGGATGTTCAAATCTCGATTTCCCTTTCTTCAGCAGGATCCGCGAGCGAATTTGAGATTTGAAATTTCAGATTTCAAAATCAACCTCTTGCGGTGCAGATCCTGGAACCGGGATTCAAAATTCCAGAGACCAGATGGAAAATTCCAGTTCCTAATTTCCAGTTTCGAATTTGCAGTGTCTGTTTTCCAGTTTCTAATTTCCAGTTTCCAATCGCTGGCCGCTCAGGCGCGCTTATCCTGCATCAGCAGAATCAACAAGGCCTTTTGAACGTGCAGGCGGTTTTCCGCCTGATCGAAGACCACCGAGCGCGGAGCATCGATCACTTCATTGGTAACCTCCTGGCCGCGATGCGCCGGCAGGCAATGCATAAACAGCGCCGCAGGAGCAGCGGCAGCCAAGAGTTCATCCGTGACGCGATAGGGCGCAAACACCTGGGCTCGGAGGTGGACGGCGTGCTCCTGGCCCATGCTTGCCCAAACGTCGGTGTAGACGGCCTGGGCTCCCGCCACGGCCTCAAGCGGGTCATTGAAAACCTCGACTGTCGCCCCCGTCGCCACGCCCAGCGCTTTCGCCTCGGCGACCATCTCAGCTTTGGGCTCATAGCCCGGAGGGGTGGCGGCGCGCACGGAGACGCCAAGCTTCGCGCCCGTGATCATGAGCGAATGGCACACGTTGTTGCCGTCACCCACGAAAGCCAGGGTCAGCCCGGCCAGCCTTCCGAACTTCTCTCGTAGCGTAAAGAGATCGGCCAGGGCCTGGCAGGGGTGAAAGAGATCGGTGAGCGCGTTCACGACAGGAATCGAGGCGTTGTTCGCCAATTCGAGCACCGACTCGTGGGAGAAGGTGCGGGCCACAATGCCGTCCACCCAGCGCTCGAGATTGCGGGCAATATCCTTGACGGCTTCGCGTTCGCCCAAGCGCGGCTTGGCGTGATCCAGATAAACGCCAAAACCGCCCATGCTGGTCATGCCCACTTCAAAAGTGACGCGAGTGCGCAGGGAAGGCTTCTCGAAGATCATCGCCAGTTGTTTGCCCAAAAGCGCCTGGGCAAAAGCGTGCGGCGCGGCTTTGACGCGCTCCGCCAGCCCGAAGATCAGGCTCAGGTCATGCGGCGAAAGGTCCGTGTCCGCCAGGAGATCGGTTACGCTCAGCTTTTCTTGTTTTTCAACCATACTTAAGCTCGTTGCCATGCTCGGTGCCTCCCCTGCGTGGCCAGTCCGACGCTGGCTCGCGACCCCCTCACCCGGCCCGCCCCGGCTGATGAAAACGCCGGCTGCGGTCCACCCTCTCCCCCAAGGGGGAGAGGGTTACGCCATCTTAAGCGGCGCTGCACGCGGCCAGAATCGGCTTTAGCACCGCTATGAGCTCGTCCACGTGGCTGCGCTCGATGATCAGCGGCGGAAGAAAACGCAGCACCTTCTCCTGGGTGCAGTTGAAAATCACTCCCGCTTCGAGGGCCTGCCGGACCACATTCTTACAGGGAACGCGAAGTTGGGCGGCCAGCATCAAGCCCTCGCCGCGGACCTGCTCGATCACTTCGAATTCGCTGCGGAGCGCTTCGAGTCGGGCGCGGAAATAAGCGCCGACTTCGCGGACGTGTTCGAGAAATCCGGGGCGCTCGAGGATCTCGAGAACCTTCAGGGCCAGGCGGCATTGGAGCGGCCCGCCCCCAAAGGTAGTGCCGTGCATGCCGGGAGAGAAAGCCTGCGCCACTTCTTCGCGGGCAAGAATGGCCGCCAGGGGCAGGCCCGCCGCCAGGGGCTTGGCCACCACCACAACGTCGGGCCGCAGGCCGAACTTGGTGAACGCGAAGAAACGCCCGGTGCGCCCCAGGCCACACTGGATCTCATCGCAAATCAGCAGAGCGCCGTGGGTCCGGCAAAGCTCTTCCGCCGTGTTGAGGAATTCCTCGCTGAGCTCCACTACGCCGCCTTCGCCCTGGATCACCTCCAGCAGCACGGCCCCCACGCGCGGCGTAAAGCTTTCGCGCAGGTGGTTCACATCGTTCAGCCGGACGAAGCGAAAGCCCGGAACGAGGGGCTCAAAGGGCTTGCGATACTTTTCCGTCCAGGTCGCGGAAAGCGCCCCAAAGGTTCTTCCGTGGAAAGAGTTTTCGATCGCCAGGATTTCGCACGACTCCTGATGCCGGCGGGCGTAGGCGCGAACCAGCTTTAGCGTTCCATCAATGGCTTCCGTGCCGGTATTGGCGAAGAAGGCCCGGTCCATTCCCGACAAGGCCGTGAGTTTCTTTGCCAGCGGCGCCTGGTAGGGGTGGTAAAGCAAATTGGAGGTGTGCAGAAGCGTTTCAGCTTCGTCGCGCAGCGCGGCGAGGATTTCCGGGTGGGCATAACCAAGGGAATTTACCGCCAGCCCGCCCAGGAAATCGAGATACTTTTTGCCCTGGTCGTCGTAGAGGTAACAGCCCTCGCCCCGCACGGCAAGAATTGGCAACCGGTCGTAGGTGGGGATGAGAACTTGCTTCTCGAGTTGTGCAATCTCGTCGAAGTTCATGTGCTTTTCACAATCCTGGTTCCAACGTGCTGCCCATTTTTCACGGCCCGGAGCAGGTTCTTTGTTCCGTAGGCCGCGAGAATGTCAATTTCACCAACCTTCTGGCGGAGCAGGCGCGCGCACGACAGCAGTTTGGGAATCATGCCTTCGCGCACCACACCTTTCCTGATCAAGCCGGGAATCTCGCTGAGTTTCACCACCGGCAGCAAGCGACGCCGCGCGTCCCAGACACCGCCCGATTCAGTGAGGAAAAAGAGCCGGTCCGCCTGAAGGGCCACGGCGAGGGAGGCAGCCAGGTCATCGGCATTGATATTCAGGAATTCTCCCCGCGCACCCAGCCCCAGGCTGGCCACCACCGGAACAATCCCGCCCCGCAAGGCCATCTCGAGGACGCCAGTCCGGATCTTGCTAGGCCGCCCGACGTAACCGAGGTCTTTCTTGTGGCCGTACGGCCCCAAGGACAGCTTTCTTGCGTGGACCATTCCGGCATCGCCGCCGGAGATGCCCAGGGCCGGCTGCCCGAGCCGTTCGAATTCGGACACCCACTGCTTGTTCACGATGCCGGCGAGAACCATCAGGGCAACGTCGCGGGTGGCAGCGTCGGTGACGCGCAGTCCCTGGTAGAATTCCGTGGGGATACCCAAGCGCTCGAGGGTGTGGGTCAGGGCGCTGCCGCCGCCATGGACGACGACGACAGAGTGGCCGGCGCGCTGCAACTCCACGATTTGTCGAGCCAGACGCCTGCGTCCCCTCGTGTCCTCCGCGGCCTTTCCGCCGATTTTTACTACTAACTTCATATCAGGCCCATCTCCTGGGGAAGCCCGAACATGAGGTTCATGTTTTGAACTGCTTGTCCCGCCGCGCCTTTGCCGAGGTTGTCCAGTACGGAAACAACAACGAGCCGCCGCGTCTCTTCATCGAGGGCGAAGCCAAGGTCTGCATACTGCGTGTTGGCGACCGCCTGAATCTCCGGCAGCGCCCCGCCCTCATAAACCCGGACCAGGGGGGAAGGCCCGTAAAGCTGCTTGAAAAGCGAGACCACGTCGCCCAGGGCCCGCCGAGCGTTGAGGCGGACGTAAACGGTGCTGAGAATGCCGCGCGTAATCGGCAACAAGTGAGGAGTGAAAATGAAATCCCTCTCGCCGATCTCCAGCGCCTGAAGCATCTCCGGGACGTGACGATGGGTAAAAAGGCCGTAAGCCCGGCAATTCTCGTTGACCTCGGGGAAGTGAAGCTTGCCGCTGGGAGTGCGGCCGGCACCGCTGGCGCCGGATTTCGAATCAGAAATGATGCCGGCAGATAGATCCACCCATCCGGAGCGCAGAAGCGGGGAGAGCGCGAGAATCACGGAGGTGGCATAACAGCCTGGATTGGAGAGCAATCGGGCGCTGGCGATGGCAGATCGGTTGAGCTCCGGCAGGCCATAGACGGCCTCGGCGAGCGCCTCCGCAGCGCGGTGCTCAAAGGCATACCAGCGCGGATAGGCGGCAGAATCCTTGAGGCGGAAAGCTCCACTCAGGTCGATGACGCGCAATCCGGCATCCAGAAGCATGGGCACAACGTCAAGGGAAGTCTCGTGGGGGGTGGCCAGGAATACCACATCCGCTTCCGGCGCCCCCACGGCTTCGAGCAGGGAGGACCCGGCCAGCCCCGCCAAGTCAAGCGGCAGGCAGGGAATCGCGAAACGGCCGCGAAGCGCGGGATGAACCTGCTCGATGGGAAAGGGCTTTTTCCCGTCGGAGGTGGAGGAGATCATGCGCACCACGCGCGCGCCGGGATGCCTCGCCAGCAAGGTGAGAAGTTCGCGCCCCACGTACCCGCTGGCGCCCAGCACAGCGGCCCGCACGGGCAGCACGGACCTGCTGTTCAAATCTGCCGGTTCCGGCTTCGCGAGGGGCGAGGCGAGGGCGCCGATTCCAGGTTTTGTCGTGACATCCAACGTCGATTTAACCCCCACAGTCCGGCCAAGCAGAATATTTATGCATTCGATGCATAAATATACTTTCTTATACCTCAAAGATTTTTCGCTGTCAACAAAAAATGCTCGTTTGCGCACTGGCGTTTCAGCGCCTGACGGGCTAGAATTAGGCTGGGGAGCGTTCTCATGCCGGAGTCCAATATCGAGCGCAGGCGGGAGAGTTCCGGGGCTGCCATCAGCGCCAAGATCATCGCCCTCGCGGTGCTGGGCGGGTGCATCTACTACGCCAGTTCGGTCGTTATTACCCTGATTTTCTCCATCCTCATCGCCGCGGTGCTCGAGCCGGGGGCAGGATTCCTGGAGCGGCTGCGGATGCCGCGCTGGCTGAGCTCACTGGTCATGGTGCTGCTCATGCTCGCGGTCGGTTATCTCGCCGTGTACGGGATTTATGGGCGGGCGTTGGACTTCATCGATAGTGCTCCCAAGCTGGCGGCCAAGCTCCGGCAAATTACCTCGCACCTGGATGTGGCCGCGCAAAGTTTTCAACAGAGCACGCGCACCATCATCCCCACCAACACGGACAGCAGTCTGCCCACCGTGCGACTGCAGCAGGAATCTCCCTGGACGCAGTTTTTGCTGCGCGGTGTGGGATCGGTTTACGCCTTCACCGTCACCGTGATGTTCGTTCCTTTCCTCGTCTTCTTCATGCTGAACTCCAAGGACCACTTATGGGCGGCCACGCTCAACCTCTTTCCGCGCCAGAACCGGCTGCAGGCTGAGAATGTCATTCACCACATCGGCCTGATGCTGCGCCAGTTCGCGCTGGGAAACCTGCTGGTGGCTCTAATTACGGCGGTTCCCATCTGCCTGGTCTTCGCCTACATCCGCCTCCAGTACGCCTTGGTGTTGGGGTTGCTGGCGGCGTGTGTGAGCCTGCTCCCTTACATCGGAGTGGCGCTGGCACTGGTTCCTCCTCTGATGGTCGCTCTGCTGCAATATGACTCGGTCAAACCGTTTTTGATCCTGGCGGCCACGGTGGCCGCAGCGCATTTTATTGCGGTGAATATCCTGACTCCGCGACTCGTGGGCCATCGCCTGAACCTGAATGCCTTGGCGGTCACCCTCGCGATGATGTTCTGGGCCTGGTTGTGGGGAGGGTTTGGGCTGATCCTTGCCGTGCCCATCACCGCCGCCATCAAAGCCGTGTGCGACAACGTTGAAAAGCTGAAGCCGTATGGGGCGTGGATGGGGGAAGGGTGAGTTTAGTCGAGAGTCGAGAGTCGAAAGTCGAGAGTCAAAAGCGGGCAGGTCGAGGATAAGGAGGTTGGAGATCCAGTCCCCTCGAAGAGCGAATTCAAATGGCAAATCGCAAATTTCAAATTTCAAATGGTCTCAAATTTGAAATTTGGCATTTGAGATAGACCTTTGTCACTTCACGACTTTTGATCTTCACCTTCTCGCCTCTCGACTTTCGACTCTCGACTTTTGACTCCTTGACTCCTCAACTACCCTGGGCGCGCAATTCGCGGACAAGAGCCTCGATCGACTCGCATTCCTGAAAGATGCGGATGCCGGCAATGCCTGCGGCCCCCGCTTCCAGGCAAGGCCGGACGCGTTCCACGGTGATTCCCCCCAGAGCGAGGACCGGTCTTCTTACCTGTGCAGTTACTTTCCGCAACTCATCCAAACCTAACGGCGGACCGTATTTGAGCTTGGACGGCGTCTCGAAGACGGGGCCGAGCAGAAGGTAATCCGCTCCGGCTGATTCAGCGGCTATCGCCTCACCCAATGAATGGCAAGAGACGCCAATTACAAAAGGGTGGGGGGCCGCTTGGCGGACGGTTGAGACGGGCATAGATTGTCCGCCCAGGTGCACTCCTCCTGCCCCCGCCGCCAAGGCGACATCGAGCCGGTCATTGACCACTACGCGAGCGCGTGCAAGAGGCGAACTGCGGAGATCCTTCGCTTCACTCAGGATGACAGGCTGACGGGGAGGTTCGTCATGCACGCTCGAGGGGCGAGACGCCCGCACCGCGGATGGGAATTCCCTCGCGGCGCTCACAGCTTCTTCCACGAGTGCCATTAACTGACGGGTAGGGAGATCTTTCTCTCGGATTTGCAGAATGTCCACCCCGGCCCGCAGTGTTTCCCGGATGATTACCGCGAGAGGGACGGACCTGAGTTGCCGACGGTCGGTGATGTGGCAAAGAACGAGACTACTCATTGGTTTGGGTTGGGGTCAGAAGTTGGGGTGGGGCGGAGAAGTTGCCAGATCTCTAGAATCGCCAACCAGATATCAGCTAATCCGAGGCCAGAAATCGCCCCGCGGAGGAAATCGTTATGTGAGATTACTGAGAGCACCGGGAAGTGGTCAATGAAATAGTTCTGACTCCAAAACGATGCCCAGGGAAGGACAAAGAGGAAGATACCCAGTTCCAGACAGAAGATGATGTAGATGATGGTCAGCAGTCTGCGCATGTCTATTCGGCGATGTCAGGCCGGCCGGATCGCGTCTTATGAGCTTTTCTGCTGAAAGGCGCGTATCTTCTCTGCGACATCGCGAAAATCGATCCTCCGGCCGTAAACCTCGGAGAACATTTCCAAGGCGCGAGGCAGGTCGCCAGCCCGCTCATAAGCGACTCCCAGGTCGTACTGAAGAGCCAGTCGAACCTCATCGTCGAGGTGAGGAGTCGCGAGCGCCCGGCAGTACCACTTCGCGGCGATCGGGGCCATGCCCTTGTCCATGAAGCAAGCGGCAAGCAAAGAGCATGCCCGCAGGTAGTATGCCGGAAGGGATGTCTTTTCCGCGCCATTCACCACCTTTTGAAATTCTCTGATCGCCGGGTCGAGGTGTTTCATCTCCCAGAAAGCCACGCCCAAGTTGAAGTGGGCTTCCGCATCATCCTTCAGTCCGGGCTTCGGACTGCTGCCGATCGCAGCGACGCGAGGACGCTGCCCTTCTGCCTCGGTCTGAGCCGGTTGTGGAGCTGGTTCCTTCGATTCGCCCGAGATGCGAGGCGCCGGAACCGACGAAGGAGGCTCTTCCTCGCCGGGAATGATCGAGGGAGCGATGGCAGGATGTCCTTCAGGCTTCGGAACCTCCGGGCCGCTGGCCGGTTCTCGCCGGTCAACAGCCTGCGGGCCGGGCGGAGCAACTCTCACGGGGGCTCGTTCCTGAGCGGCCACGGGCGGTTTGGGAGGAGGTTCGAAAGGCATACCTGACATATACGCCTTGACAAGGGCCCGAAGTTCGGCGATTCGGGGGTCGCCTCGAAACGCCTCCTCTAATGACTCGACGGCCCCTCTCGCTTCCTCAAAGAACCCCTGCTCGAGATAGAAGCTGATCTCAACCTTGGTCTCATCAAAATTGAACGAAGCGGCCTGTTGAGCAGATTCGGAGGCCGCCGCCTCCGCGCCTTTGGTAGCCAGAAAGCCCTCCAAATCCTGCGAAAGGTCGACCATTTGAATCTCAGTATAGGACGCAGGCGGAAGGGTGTATGGACCGGGCGCTGACGCGTCGAGCGGCGGTTCCGAGAAAGCCGTAGGTGTTGCTTGGAAGGGGGGTGGGAGGTAAGGATCCAATGACGAGTCTTGTCCCTCTAGGCTCGGGGCCGGTGAGAGCTCGGAAGTGGTGTCGGTCTCATCGGGAGGCGATGGCGCAGGTGGCGCCGGACTTGGTGGAAAGAGTTCCGGTGTCTTTGCCGGCGCCGTAACTCCCGGGAGTCGGACTGTCAGCGCGGCCGCAGCCTCCGGCTCGCCGGCCATCTGCGCAAATCGCCGGGCTCCCTCCGCATCACCCTGCTGTGCGTAAATCAGCGCCAGCGCCTGGGCCGCACGTTCCGCACGTTCCGGCAAGTCCTTCCAGCACATTCCCACCAGACGTTTGTGGATCTCGATCTCGTCAGGATAGACTTCCAGGACCCTCTCGAGTTCCGCGACCGCCCGGCTCAACAAATGGTAACGCGCAAACAGCTCGCTATTATCGAGTGCGTCCCTGACCATCCCTACCCGATCGGTCGCAGGCGCGGGCGAGGCGGGCGGGAGTGAAGAGTCTTCCGCAGTGAGATCGAGGGAGGAGGGGGGCAGATCGTCCAGTGATACTTGACCGCGGTTCTCGCTCCGCTTCTGGAGAACATCTTTCAGCAGCACGTCATAATGTTCGTTCCCAGGATCGTAATCGATCAGCTTTTGAAACGCTTGTCCCGCCTTCTCGAATTGCCCCCACTGAAGATAAGCGTGGCCCAACGCCTCCAGGATTTCGAGTTGCGCGTTCATGTCCCCGCTCTGGTCACAGATGCGATAAATCAGCTCGAGAGCGGGAAGATGCTGGGGAGATTTACTCCGGATCAGGCGCAGAGACTCCATCAAGACGCTGGCTTTCCCTTGCGCAATAAGCTCGTTTGCAACCGTGGAGAGGGTCGTGGATGCCGCGTCGAATTGGCCCGCTTGCACGCACGCAGATACGAACGAAGCGAGTGGGGGAATGTCCGGCGGCGCGGCCCGAAAGAACTCCAGCGCCAGGGTCTCAGCTTTCTTGAACTGGCGCAAGGCAACGTAGGACTCGATCCGGAGCGTGCGTGCGGCAGGATCGTCCTTCAAGCCGGGAGTGCTATTCAGGATCGCTTCGGTGTCCTCCGGGTGCTTGAGCGCGAATGCCAGCCGAGCCCTGAGCAGTTGTATTTGCGGTGCGTCAGGACTCAAGTCCTGCGCTTTTTTCAGAGCGACCTCCGCGGCGGCCGTGTCCTCCCGGCCCAGCGCAAGCTCTGCGCACTCCAGATTAACCTGTAAGGCGTCGGCCTTAAGGCCCAACTCCTCACAGAAGGCCGCCAGACGCGATCTCGCCCCGGCATTCTCGGGATCGAGCTGTACAACCTTCCGCAGCGTCTCGAGCGCTTTCTCGTTCTGTTTTTTTTTCTTGTAGAACTCGGCGACCTGGTAATAGAGATCGCGGGTCTCACGGACCATTCTCTGCGCCTGGTAAAGCTCCCCAAGTTTCAGGAGAGGGCCAACTGAGTCCGGTTCCAGCTTGACGATCTTCCTGTAGATTGCGACGGCCTTGAGCGCGTATCCGCTGTGAACGTAGGCCTCGGCGAGCCTGTAGAACTGCTTGAGACCCTCGACCACATTTTTGTCGCGAACGTAGAGGTCACCAATGGTGTTCAGCAGGATTAGCTCGGAGGGGTCCTTCTCGAGGATGCGAAAGTATCGGTCGATCGCCTGAGTGATCTTGCCCTGGCTGGCGAAGTTTTCCGCCTCTTGCAGTGCCCTGGCTTTGTTAAAAGCCATTCGTACGCTCCGCTTTCCTGTACCGACAAGAAACCATGCGCTACCGTAACATACGCTCCTGCTCTAGTCAACGAATGGCCCCGCCTCAAGGCAAAGACTGAGGAGTGGTTTGCGAACCACGCCGAATGAGGTTGTTGCAAAACTAAACTCTACCGATCAATCTGTGAGGAAAGGCAGGCTAGGAAAGCATCTCACCGAGTCGGAATGGCCCCAAGAGGCCGTCAGAAATTGAGCTGTCCGCGCACTCCTGGATGGCGTGGGTGCCTGCCGGTTTGGGGCAAAAATACCCCATCACTGCCCGGAAAATGGCGAAAAATTCACCACTTGTGGGGCATTTCCCCGTCTGAGCCTCTGTCAGGGGATAAGTGACCCCGGTGCAGGTCGTGTGGCTCTAATGTGATGCTTGGCCATCAGAAGCTTGCATTCACTCTCATAATGTCCGCTCCGCTTGCGACGAATAGGTAGAGGGTCAGGTTGGCACTACGCATGCTCTGGATAGAGAGTGCACGAGAGTGTGCAGTTTAAGCGGCGGGCCCTAAGCGGGGGAAATGGGCCGGGGCCGAGCTTCGCTTTCGCAAGACACATTCCGGGCAAAAGATGCTTGACCGCACCCTGCGTAAAGGCGTAAAGTGTGCGGCTTCGGAGGCTTTTGGGCAAGACGCACTTGCTGGGGCCTCTGGCGAGGAGAGCGGAAATGGCTCTTCACGGCGAAATCGCGCGGCACGCTGGTTCCTTCGGCGCCAGGGCCGTGTGGAATGCTGCGACTGCATACTCCTCAGAGCACCCATCCCCTTCACAGCTCCCTGACGATTATTCGTACAAACCTGATCGAAGACGGCACTCCGTCAGCAGCGTTTTCCACTAACGGATTGCGGACGAGCGCGTGGAGCGCCGGGCTTAGAAGATAAAGGGACCAATGCAAATCATCGTGACGGATTTGAAAAAATGCGTGGGCTGCCACAGTTGTGAATTGGCATGCGCTGTCAGCCGGTCCGAATCCAAGGAATTGGCGCAAGCAATTCTGGAAAACCCGAAGCCGGCCACGAGGGTGCGAGTCGTCGGGATTGGAAATCGGCCCGTTCCGCTCCAGTGCCAGCAGTGCGAGGACGCGCCCTGCGCAGCGATATGCCCGTCCGCGGCGCTTTACCGCCTGGGGAAAGACCAAACTGTTTTGTTCAGCCGGGAGCGCTGCATCGGCTGTTCGAGCTGCGTATTGGTGTGCCCGTTCGGCGCGATCCGCAGGGCCGACGGGGGCGTGATGGCCAAGTGCAGTCTGTGCTTCGACCGGCTTGCCGAGGGCAAGCAGCCGGCCTGCGTGGAGGCGTGCCCCACCAAAGCGCGCAAACTCGCCGAGGCTAATGTGGTCGCGGAAGAGAAGCTTCGCAAAACGGCTTTAGCGGTCGCCAGTCTCGAGACCCAAGTCGACAGAAAAGAAGGATGGATTAACTGATTTAGCCAGATTCTCCATCGCCGGGTTTTGTGAGGCCGCGTTGGGAAGGCCGCGCAGAACCAGAGGGGTTAGCCGGGAACGCCCAATGAACCGAGTCGCTTTAGAAACCATTCTTGAACGTTATCGCCGGAACCCCGAGCAGATCATCGCCATCCTCCACGCGCTTCAGGATCAGGAGAGGTACCTCCCGCAGGAGGACCTGCGCTTTCTCGCCAAAGAGCTTCAGATCCCTTCCAGCCAACTCTTCCAAATCTCGACTTTCTACAAAGCTTTCAGTCTCAAGCCGCGGGGCAAGCACCAGTGTCATGTTTGCATGGGCACGGCCTGCCATGTGCGAGGTGCGGCGCTGATTTTGGAAGAAGTGGAGCGCAAATTAGGGATCAAGTCCGGGGAGACAACTTCCGACCTGGAATTCTCCTTAGATACAGTCAACTGCCTGGGAGCCTGTGCCCTTGCCCCGATCGTGGTGGCGGACGGTGAGTACTTCGGGAATATGAGCGCGCCCTCCGTGGCCAGAATGCTCAGGCAAGTCAAGGAAGGCAAAGCTGCCAAACCGCGCAAGGGGGCCAGGCCTAAAGACGAGGGATCGCGAGCGGAAGCCAATCCCCCGGAAAGAGTAATTCCCTTTTTCCCCAGCCCGGTCGAGCTAAACAGATACCGAGAAGACCTGATCGCGGCGCACAATCCCGACCTGCCTTGTTTGGCAGTTTGCCGAGGCACCGGCTGCTCAGCGATGGGAAGCGAGGATTTGTATCTCGCGCTCAAGGAGAGCATCGAAGGGAACAACCTGGGCGATAAGGTGCGCCTGAACTTCACAGGCTGCCACGGGTTTTGCGAAAAGGGACCCTTGACGGTGGTCTTTCCGGAAGAGATTTTCTACACGTCGGTTCGCCCCCAGGATGCGGATGAAGTTCTGACCAAGGTTCTCGAAAGAGCCGGTCCCGTCGAGCGGCTGCTTTATCAGGACAAGGAGACCGGCAAGCGGATCGTGCACCAGTCCGAGGTGCCGTTTTTCCAACGCCAGAACCGCCTCTTGATCGGCAATAACCGCCTCATCAACCCGGAGAGTCTCGATGACTACATAAGGGTTGGAGGCTACTCAGCGCTTCCCAAGGCACTCTTTGAGACGACGCCCGAGCAGGTTATCGCGGAAGTTCGCAAGGCGGGTTTGCGCGGAAGAGGCGGCGGAGGTTTTCCGGCGGGACTCAAATGGGAAACCTGCCGCAACGCGCACGGCGACGTTCGTTATATCATCATCAACGCCGACGAGGGCGACCCGGGCGCGTTCATGGATCGGTCCGTGCTCGAGGGGAATCCGCACTCCGTCCTCGAAGGTCTGATCATCGCGGCTTATGCAATTTCTTATGGGGTCAGTCCGAGTCAAGGCTTCATCTATGTGCGGCATGAATATCCCCTGGCCCTGAAATTTTTCACCCATGCGGTTGAGGAAGCGCGCGCCTGCGGCCTGCTGGGCAAGAATATTCTGGGCAAAGAGGGATTTGATTTTGACGTGCAGATCAGCCAGGGTGGCGGCGCATTTGTCTGCGGAGAGAGTTCCGCCTTGATGGCCAGCATCGAGGGCAAGCCCGGCGAGCCTCGTGCTAAATATGTTCACACCGTCCACAAGGGCATCCATAACCAGCCCAGCAATCTGAACAACGTCGAGACCTACGCCAACGTGCCGTTGATCATCAACAACGGCGCAGCTTGGTACAACTCGATGGGCACGGCCAACTCCAAGGGCACCAAGATCTTTTCGCTGGTTGGGAAGATCAACCACACCGGCCTGGTGGAAGTGCCGATGGGAATCACCCTGCGCGAAATCGTTTACGAGATCGGCGGAGGCATCCCCAACGGCAAGAAATTCAAGGCAGTGCAAACCGGCGGCCCGAGCGGTGGGTGCTTGCCGGAGTCACTTCTCCACCTGCCGGTGGATTTTGACGAACTTACCAAGGTCGGCTCGATGATGGGCTCGGGCGGCATGATCATCATGGATGAAGACACCTGCATGGTGGACGTGGCCCGATACTTCCTCAACTTCCTCCTGGATGAAAGCTGCGGCAAGTGCACTCCTTGCCGGGAAGGCATCCGGCAAATCCTGGGCATCCTGAATCGCGTGTGCGAGGGACAGGGCAGAGAGGGCGATCTCGAACGGCTGGTCGATCTGGGCAATGCGGTCCAGGACAGCTCGCTCTGCGCGCTGGGCGGAAGCGCGGCCAATCCCCTGCTCACCACAATCAAGTATTTCGAGGAAGAGTACGTTGCTCACATCCGCCACAAGCGGTGCCCGGCGGCGGTCTGCAAGGCGTTGATCGAGTACGAGATCCTCCCGGAGAAATGCACGGGTTGTAAGGCCTGCGTAAAGCTCTGCCCGCGAAGCGGGATCAGCGGAGAGCTGAAGAAGCCGCACTGGCTCGATAAACAGCAATGCATTAAGTGCGGAATTTGTTTTGAGATCTGCAAATTTGACGCGGTGGTCAGGAGATCGGTAGGAGTGATGTAGGGAATTGCGGGCTGAGCCCCGCTGCGTTGTAGGGGGACGGCTTGCCGTCCCCTGCTTAGTATCCTATTAGTCAACGAGGGTAGGGCAAGCCCTACCCCTACAGCAAGTACGGTCGCTGCGAAGGCGGGTGGGAGTTTGATGGTAGAAACGGGCAAAATCTGTACGGTGCAAATCGACGGTAGGCCGGTTTCCGTGCCCGAGGGAACCACCATCCTTGAGGCCGGACGCAAACTGGGAATCAAGATTCCAACCCTTTGTCATCATCCGGCGATCGAGCCTTATGGCGTGTGCCGGGTGTGCATGGTCGAATTGAAGCGCGGCCGGCGGGTGCGGGTGGTGACGGCGTGCAATTTCCCCATCGAGGAAGATGGCCTGGAGGTTTCCACAAACTCCCCGCGAATCCAGAAGGACCGCCGAACCGTCATTGAGCTGTTGCTGGCGCGGTGTTTCAGCTCTCCAGTCATCCGCGAATTCGCCGCCCGATTCGGGGTCCTTGACACCGATCTGGAGAAGACCTCTGGAGAGGAGTGCATCCTCTGCGGGCTTTGTGTGAATGTCTGCCGTGACCTGATCGGGCAGGCTGCGATCGGTTTCGAGAGCCGAGGTGCGGACCGCAAGACGGCTACGCCCTTTGGCGAGCCAAGCGAGGATTGCATCGGGTGCGGGGCCTGTGTGTATGTTTGCCCCACCGGCTGCATCAAGATGGAAGACCTTCCCACAGACCGAATGATTGACCGCTGGATGAGCTTGCTGCCGTTCTTGAAATGCCGCAGTTGTGGCAAAGCCTTCGGAGCCGCGCGCCACCTCGAGCTTTTGAAGTACCGCCAGCCGCTGGCGAAATTTTATTTAGAGGTATGCCCGGAATGCCGTGGCAAGTCGCTGGGAAAAGCGCTTCTGGGGCCGAGCATTGTGAAGCAAGAAACTTATGCTGGATAGCACCCCTCTTCATCGAGGAGGGCGTTAGGGGTTGTGCGAAAGCTAAAGACAGTTTCTCCGAGTTCTCCGTGGTTCAAAGCTTTAACACAGAGAGCACGGAGGAACTCAGTGAACTCCGTGTTGAGTCTTTTGCGGGCGCAGAGTACACGAGAGCTTCAACCACCCCCTACCCCCTCCTTAGCTAAGGAGGGGAATTAAATCGAGGAACTGAACCATGTCCAAGATCATTGCCTCAGCCGCCATTCGTGGCGCGCACTATTACATGACGCTGGCGCGGCAGCAACTCAGTCAGGCTATTGACAAGCATGGACCGGACGCGAAAGTTGCATACCCCAACACCGGCTACTATCTGCCGCTGATCCTGGCCCTGTTGGGAAAGAGGGTCGAACGATTGAAGGACTGCGTGGAAGCGCTGGACGAGATGCAGATTCTGCTTCCCGAAGTGCCCAGCGACAGCCTCTGGCTTCCCTATCTCGGATCGGCGCTGGATGCGGGGATCGCCACCCTAGTCGCCGAAGAGGTGATCGAGGCCCTCAAGTGCCTCGACCCTCAATACCGTCCAACGCCCCCCTTCCTTGGATTTACGGACGACTCCATTCTGCGCACCCAGGGCATCAAGCTGGTGGATGGTCGTATGCCGGGATTTGCCGCTTGCGTGGGCGCGTTGCCCACCAACCAGGAAGCCGTGGCCCTGGCCCGCGAACTCCAGGAGAAGAACATTCTGGTTTTCATGGCCGGCAGCAGCAATGGCCGATCGATGGCCGAGCAGTTGGCGGAAGAGAACGTGGAGATGGGCTGGGACACTTACCTTGTTCCCTACGGGAAGGAGATGAGCGCGGCCGTGCATGCCCTGAACTTTGCGGCGCGTTCCGCCATGACTTTCGGCGGGGTCAAGCCGGGCGATATCGAGGGTGCGCGGAAGATTCTGCTCTACAACAAGGAGCGCGTGTTTGCTTTTGTGCTGGCGCTGGGCACCGATCCGGAAGCTCCGCCCGACCAGTTAATCACGGATCAGAAATACGCGACGGCGGCTGGGGCCATCAACTTCGGCTTCCCGGTGATTGCCGACTCTGCCATCCCGCAAATCCTGCCGCGCGGCATTTGCACCTACGAGCACGTGGTTTCCAAGGTGCCGCTGGATCGCATCGTTGCCAAAGCGGTCGAGGTTCGCGGGCTCAAGCTCAAGGTCTCCAAGATCCCCATCCCGATCGCCTACGGCGCGGCGTTCGAAGGAGAACGAGTTCGCAAGGAAAACCTGCAGGTGGAATTCGGCGGCAAGTACTCGCAGGCATTTGAGTACCTGCGCAAGAGGGCGATGGACCAGGTTGAGGACGGCAAGGTCACGCTGGTGGGTCCCGACATTGACACGGTCGTGCCGGGCACAGCCCTGCCCCTGGGAATCGTTGTGGAAGTGGCCGGCCGCAACTTTCATGAGGATTTCGAGAGCGTGCTGGAGCGGCGCGTCCATAAGTTCACCAGTTGCGCCAGCGGTATCATGCACATCGGCCAGCGCGACATCAACTGGATCCGCATCGGCAAGGAAGCCTTCCAGAAAGGTTTCCGCATGAAGCACCTGGGCGAACTGCTGATCCATAAGTACAAGGACGAGTTCTCCGGCATCGTGGATAAAGTGCAGGTCACGATTTACACCGATGAGAAACAGATGCAGGATTCGCTGCGCGACGCCAGGGCCGCGTATGACAAGCGCGACGAGCGCATGGCAGGCATGAAAGACGAAGATGTGGACCGCTTCTACAGTTGCATCCTCTGCCAGAGTTACGCGCCCAACCACGTCTGCGTCGTCACGCCGCAGCGGCTCGGCCTTTGCGGCGCTTACACTTGGCTCGACTGCCGGGCGGCGTTCGAGATGGATGCACACGGTCCCAACCAGCCCATTGCGAAAGGAAGCTGCATTGATCCGACGCTAGGGGTTTGGGCAGGGGTCAATCAATACGTCGTCAAGGCCTCCAACGGCCACCTTCAGAAGGTGACGATGTACTCGATCATGGAAGACCCGCAGACCAGTTGCGGGTGCTTCGAATGCATCGTCGCCATCCTGCCGGAAACCAACGGCGTGATGGTAGTCAACCGGGAATTCCAGGGGATGACCCCGATCGGCATGACTTTCTCCACCATGGCCGGCGAGGTGGGCGGTGGAGTGCAAACCCCCGGCTTCCTGGGCGTGGGCAGGATGTACCTGGTGAGCGAGAAATTCATCTCTGCGGAAGGCGGACTGCCTCGAGTCGTGTGGATGCCCCAGGAACTTAAGGACGAAATGCGGGAGCGCCTGGAAAAACGGCTGGCGGAAATGGGGCAGCCGGAGTTGTTCGATAAGATTGCGAGCGAGAAGGACGCAGTTTCAGTGGAAGAATTGGTCGAGTTTTTGCAAAAGGCGGAGCACCCGGCCCTGACGATGGCGTCGGTCCTGGGCTGATTGACGTCTCCGTGTTCTCCGTGCTTTCAAAGCTTCAACACGGAGATCACAGAGCACCTCGGTGGCCTCTGTGTTAGATCTTTTCGAGGCACAGAGGGCACGGAGGCAATTACGAAGAATTCGTAGTTATTGAAGTTATTTCGGAAGGAGTCGAGCACATGGCAAAGCTTACAGGAATTGGCATTTATAAATTATTGCCCAAGACCAATTGCGGAGAGTGCAATGTCCCGACCTGCATGGCGTTCGCCATGCAAGTGGCGGCGAAGAAAGTTGCCCTCGAGGCATGCCCGTACGTCTCCGAGGCTGCCAAGCAGGAACTTGCCGAATCGGCGGCCCCGCCGATGCGCACGGTGACGGTGGGCGCAGGTCCCCGAGCGGTTCAGATCGGCGGCGAGACAGTA
Organism: uncultured Acidobacteriota bacterium; assembly: GCA_963831905.1. GTDB lineage: Bacteria > Acidobacteriota > Terriglobia > UBA7540 > UBA7540 > CAVROP01. The sequence continues at coordinate 351,970 of CAWHRX010000009.1, forward strand.
CTCTTCCGCCACGAAGAGAAGTTCCACCATCCGACCGCTTTTGCCGTCTGCGTCAAGGACACGGACGATGTGGCAGCGGAAGTCAAGTCCATTCACGACTTGAAATTCATCCGCAGTGGAAAACCAGTCTGTGTCGAGCTCGTCGCACTCGAGCAGGCGGGCGACAGCGCTTCTTACGTGGCGGCGGCGAAAAAACTCCGCGAATCTACAGAGCTTCCGGCTGTCCTGATGAGCAGCGATCCTGCGGCGCTGACTGGCGCTCTGGAGGTCCTGGCTGACCGCCGGCCGCTCGTTTATGCCGCGGATAAGAGCAACTACGAGCAAATGGCCCAAGTGAGTGTCAAGTTCAAAGTGCCGTTGGCTGTTAAAGCCGCCACCCTGGATGAGCTTGCCGACCTTGCGGCTAAGATCAAACAGGCCGGCGTGGCGGACCTGGTTCTAGCGCCCGTCATCAGCGGCATGAAAGAGGGGATCACCTGCCTTACCCAGTTGAGGCGGCTTGCCCTGGAGAAGAACTTCCGGCCGCTCGGCTATCCGGTGATGGTTTTGACCACGGCACAAGACCCGGCCCAGGAAACCCTGGAGGCTATTACTTACGCATGCAAGTATGCTGGCATCGTAGTCATGCGCGGCAAACAGCCGTGGCAGATGCTTCCCGTACTCACCGCTCGGTTCAACATCTTCACCGATCCACAGGTGCCGAATGCCGTCGAGGCGAAAGTGTATAAGGTGGGCGATGCCGGCCCGGCTTCGCCGGTGCTGGTGACAACGAACTTTGCCCTCACGTACTTCACCGTCGAGGGCGAGGTAGAAAACAGCAAGGTGCCCGCCTACATCGCCACCGTCGAAACGGGCGGACTGGGAGTGCTGAATTCCTACGCCGACGACAAGCTGACGGGCGAGACGATCGGGAAGGCAATCAAGGCTTGTGGAATTATGAATCAGGTGCAGCACAAGAAGCTGATCATTCCAGGCCTGGTGGCAGTTCTGAAAGGCGAACTCGAGGACGAAACCGGCTGCGAGGTTGTGGTCGGTCCCGAGGAAGCAGCGGGGATCGTTAACTTTCTTAGAACGCAGTGGAAGTGAACTGCGGTCGTGTAGGGGGGCGCATCGCGATGCGCCCCTACGAAAGGCGATGACAGGCAAGCGGATGGGCATAGGAGCGGGTCCTACTCAAAAGGAGCATCGAGCGCAGGTCACCTTCTGGCCGGAAGGTGAGCGCGTTCGTGTGCCTTTGGAAACATCCCTCTTGGAGGCGGCGAAGATCGCCGGGGTGGACTTGGCCAGTTCCTGCGGCGGGGACGGCCTGTGCGGGAAATGCCGGGTAATCGTCCGGCAAGGAAACGTGACGGCCCAACCCACCAGCCTGCTCAGCCGCGAGGAGATTCGGCGCGACTACGTCCTGGCGTGTCAAACCCAGGTGGCTGGGGACGTCGAGGTGGAGATTCCTCCGGAGTCTCGAGATGAGGCAACACAAATCCTCATCGATATCGATGCTCAACGCTATCGCGCGCTTTGCCCTGTGATCGGGTCGCTCGAGGTGCATCCTGCCCCGCTGACGCGCAAGCTGTATCTCGAATTGGCGCGTCCGACCCTCGACGACAGCCTCTCCGATCAGTCGCGGCTCTTCCGGGAGATTCGCCGCCAGCGCCCAGCACCCATCATGCAACTCGGGCTCAAGGTGCTGAGGAGCTTGCCCAAGCTGTTGCGCGAAGCGGACTGGAAGGTCACCGTCACGGTGGGCTGGCGCGGAGGCACTTTGGAAGTGCTCCAGGTGGAGCCGGGTGACCGCACCAGCCGGAACCTGGGTGTGGCGGTCGACGTGGGCACAACCACGGTTGTGGCCCACCTGATCGACCTGGATACGACGGAGAGAATCGATGCCGAGGCGGTGTGCAACTCCCAGCGCGCCTGGGGCGATGAGGTAACGCGACGCATCATTCATGCCGGCACGCCGGGTGGTTTGGACGAACTACAAAAAGCTGTGATCGGGAATATCAACGGACTGATCGGCGCCATGGTGCAGCGCAACAAAGTGACCGTGAGCGACATCACCGCGGTGGTGTTCGCCGGCAACACCACCATGACACATCTGCTGCTGGGCCTGGACCCCAGTTCCATTCGCAAGACGCCGTATGTTCCCGTTACCACCACCACATCGCCCATTCGAGCGGTCGAGGTCGGCATCCAGGTCAATCCGCGGGGGCTGCTCTACACCGTTCCCAGCATCGGAGGATGGGTCGGGGGAGATGTGACGGCGGGTATATACGCCGTGGGTCTGCGCCGTTCGGAGAAGGTCCAGATGTTGATCGATATCGGGACCAACGCCGAGATCGCCATCGGTAACCGCGATTGGACTATCGCTTGTTCCGCCTCAGCCGGTCCCGCTTTTGAAGGTTCGGGCGTGAAACACGGAATGAAGGCTATCCACGGGGCCATTGAACGGGTCGAGATCAATCAACAAGGCGCGGTTCAATATCGTACTGTGAGGAACGGCATTCCGCGTGGTATCTGCGGTTCCGGGTTGATCGACCTGATCGCCGAGTTGTACAAGGCGGAAGCGATTGACCGATCGGGGAATCTGGTGCCCGGCGCGAGTCCGCGTATCCGTGAGCGGGACGGCATGCTCGAGTTCGTGCTGGTTCCCGGAACGCGCCTGGATACCGGTCAGGATATCGTGGTCACCCAGGCGGATTTGACCAGCTTACTGAATGCCAAAGCGGCCATTTACGCGGGCGCGGAGGTCCTGGCGCGAGTCGTTGGCATCGATTTTCAGGACATCGAGCAGCTCTACATCGCGGGCGGATTCGGCAACTACCTCGACCGGGACAAGGCGATCGCCATCGGACTGATACCAGACTTGCCGAGGGACAAGATCCGATTTGTTGGCAACACATCCATAGTGGGCGCTGATTTAGGCCTGCTTTCGGAGAGCACGTGGCAGGAATTGCATTCGACCGCTGAATCGGTCACGTATTACGACCTTATTAATTATCCAAATTATTACGACGAGTTCCTGGCGGCAAGGTTTATTCCCCACACCGATCTCAGCAGGTTTAAGTCCGTGCAGCATTCGCAAGAAGTGGAGGCTTGGACATAAATGGCGTTCACCCTGGCGGTCGCCGGCAAGGGCGGCACTGGCAAGACCACCCTGGCGGCGTTACTGATTCAAACCTTGATCGAGCGCGGGGAGGGGCCTGTCCTGGCGGTAGATGCCGATCCCAATCCCAACCTGGGCTTCGTGCTGGGGTGCAAAGTGGAGAAGACCATCAGCGAATTGCGAGACGATTTGCTGGATCACATCCGCAAACTCCCCGCGGGAGTAACCAAAGACGATTACCTGGAGATGGGAATTCAAGAGTGCTTGTGGGAAGGACGTGGTGTCGATCTGCTGGTCATGGGCGCCGGCGAAGGGCCGCGCTGTTACTGTGCGGTGAATAATGTTTTGCGGCGTTGCATTGACCGCCTTCGCGGCGCTTATCGGTACGTGGTCCTGGATAACGAGGCGGGACTCGAACACCTCTCCAGATGCACAACCCAGGATGTCGATGTGCTCCTGGTTGTAAGCAACGGCCTGCCCGTTTCGCTGCAAGCGGCTTCGAGGATTCGCGAGCTGACCAAGAAATTGGCTTTGCGCATCGGAGGGCAATACCTGGTCCTCAACGATGTCGAGGCGGCTGGGGGCGGAAGGGAAAATGGCGACGTGCCTTTACTCGCGCAGCAAACGGGCCTTAAGTTGCTCGGCGTAGTGCCGTCGGACAGCCGCTTGCGCGAACTGAGCCGGATGGCGGAACCGGTGAGTCAACTGGCGGCGGATTCGCCGGCCCGGCGCAGCTTGCGGGAATTGCTCGAATCCGCCCTGTCGCCCGCGCCTCTAGCAGGTTAGGGGTGTCATTCTGAGCGAAGCGAAGAATCGCCGTAGTTCGATCCCGAGGCAACTGCAGAGATCCTTCGCTTCGCTCAGGATGACAGCCAATGGGTAAGATGTTGGCGCCGGCTGCTCGTGATGGCTGACCAGATAGCTGCTTAGATTCGGAGGAGGAAAACACAATGGTTCCAGATGCGAAGAAAACCTGGGGTGGACGAGTCAATCCGGTGACTATCGGTGCAACTCAGGCCGCCGGGGGAACTCGAGGCTATACCGTCACAATCGGGGGATCCGCAACGCTGCCCTTCCTGGATTTTGAGGGGCCGTATGTCCAGCCGGCCGTGGCCATGGAGATCTGCGACACGTACCCGCAAGAGTGGCCGGACCTGCTCAAAGAACCGTTCGGAGACACGTTGAACGACCCGGTGAACTGGGCGCGAAAGTGTCTCGAAATGGGCGCCGACCTGATCTGCTTGCGCCTGGACGGGTGTCATCCTGAACGCGGCAACCGAACTCCCGCCGAAGCCGCTCAAACCGTTAGGCAGGTTCTGCAAGGAGTGCCGGCGCCCCTGATCATCTGGGGTACGGGGAATGCCGACAAAGACAACGAGGTCTTCCCGGCCGTTGCGGAGGCGGCGGCGGGCGAGAATTGCCTGATCGGGAGCATCACGGAGGATAGCTACAAGACCCTGGTGGCGGTGTGTACGGCTTACAAGCACAAGATCGTCGCCGAATCACCCTGCGACGTCAACATGGCCAAACAGGTCAACATCCTCGCTCAGGACATGGGCTTCCCGGTCGAGAATATTGTGATTTACCCCACCTGCGCCGCGCTCGGATACGGTCTTGAGTATATCTATTCCGTGATGGAGCGCGCGCGGCTGGCAGGCTTGAAGGGCGACAGAATGCTGGCGCAACCCATGATCTGCGACGTCGGCATCGAGGCATGGGGCGTCAAGGAGGCTCGGGTCTCGGAAGAGGAGATTCCCGATTGGGGTCCCCAGCGCCAGCGCGCGCCGCTTTGGGAAGCCAGCACAGCCCTCGCGTTCCTCGTGGCGGGTGGCGACCTGTTCATTCTGCGTCACCCTGAAGCGGTTCAAGCACTGAAGAAGAGTATCGCCGAGCTGAGCGGAGGCGCGGTTACCGCGGCCGCCGCCTAGATTACTGTGACCCGACAGCCCTCTCTCCCTTGGGAAGAGGGCGGAGACCAAATCTCCAGGAGGAGAAGCCATGGGCATCATTTTAATCGGTGAACGTATCAACGGTTCCTTCAAGGACGTTGGCAAGGCCATTCAAGAACATGACAAGACTGTGATCAAGGATCGTGTCGCCAAGCAGGAAGCGGGCGGGGCGGATTACCTGGACGTGAACATGGGAGCAGCTTCGCGCAAGCTGGAGGACTACGCCTGGTTGGTTCAAGCCGTGGCGGAATCCACTTCCCTGCCGCTCTCGCTTGACTGCCCCCGCGCCGACATGTTCCGGGCAGGCCTCGCGGCCTATCGCGACACCGTTGGAGATCGGGCGGTAATTCTCAACAGCACCACCGCCGAAGATAGCAAGCTCTTCCCGCTTCTCGAACTGGCGAAGGAATTCAAGACGTGGATTATGGGCGTGGTGATGGATGAAAGAGGTAGCCCCCAGGACGTGGACCGGCGGCTGGAACTGGGTGGAAAAATCTTCGCGGCCGCGACAGAAGCCGGACTCTCGCCATCCGAAGTCTTTCTCGACCCCATCGTGATGCCGGTCAAGTTCATGCAGGACCAACCCAAGAATGTCCTCAATGCCATACAGCAGATGACCATGCTCTCCGATCCGCCGTGCCATATTTCCATCGGCCTGAGCAACGTTTCCTTCGAAGACTGAAGAGCGCAAGCTCATCAATCGCACCTTCATGGTCATGGCGTTGGCGATGGGGTTGGATACCGCAATCCTGGACGTCTGCGATGAGGAATTACGCCAATCGGTGGCCACGGCTGAACTCCTGCTGGGTATGGAGATTTACAGCGACGGCTACTTGAAGGCCTATCGCCAGCGAACGGGGCCGAGCCCGGCGGCTGCGGCAGCGTAAGTGCAGGCAGTGGGAAGATGGGCAGGTAGGCAGTTGGCAGTAGGCGATTGATAGTTGGTGGTTGGAGTTGGCACTCCGCCGGAAGCGGTGAGAATTGAGCCTTAGGGGGGCGGCGATCTGCCCACTGCCGATCTGCCCATCTGCCGACCTGCCTAGCTGCCCATAGAGGAGAGGTGAGTATGAACCAAAAGAGCGTTGATCCAGCAACACTGGAAATGCTTCAGATTGCCGGTAATCAGAACCTCGAGACGGTCTGGGACCGCTGGGAGGAGCAGCAGCCGCAATGCGGCTTCGGCAAACTTGGGGTTTGTTGCCGAATCTGCAACATGGGCCCCTGCCGCATCGATCCCTTTGGCGGCCGGCCGCAACGGGGCGCCTGTGGCGCGGACGCGGATACGATTGTGGCCCGCAACCTGGTGCGCATGGTGGCCGGCGGCTCGGCGGCCCACTCCGATCACGGCCGCGACGTAGCCCATACGCTTCTCCTTGCCGCGGAAGGAAAAGGCGGCTACGTCATTAAGGACTCGGCAAAGCTGCGCCGCGTGGCGGCGGAATTCGGCGTTGCGCCCGATGGGCACAGCGACGCCGAAATCGCCAAGGCCCTGGGGGAGCGCGCTCTTTCCATGTTCGGTCAACAAGAAGGCGAGCTCCAGTATATTTCGAGGGCGCCTGCCAAGCGCCAGGAACTCTGGCGCAATCTCGGCATCAGCCCGCGCGGTATCGACCGGGAGATCGTCGAGATCATGCACCGCAGCACCATGGGTGTCGACACGGATTACCGGAACATCCTCATGCAGGGATTGCGCGCTTCGCTGGCGGATGGATGGGGCGGTTCCATGCTCGCTACGGACCTTCAGGACATCCTCTTTCGGCCTCCCAAACCCCTGCGCGCGGCGGTTAACTTAGGTGTCCTGAAGAAGGACGCGATCAATATTGTGGTGCACGGCCATGAACCAGTCCTTTCGGAAATGATGGTGGCCGCCAGCCGCGACCCGGAGCTTCTGAAGATGGCCGAAGCGCATGGCGCCAAGGGAATCAACATTGCCGGCATCTGCTGTACCGCCAACGAAATCCTGATGCGCCACGGCGTGCCGGTGGCGGGCAATTTCTTGCAGCAGGAACTGGCGGTCATTACTGGCGCAGTCGATCTCATGGTGGTCGATGTGCAATGCATCATGCCGTCCCTGGCCAGCATCTCCAGTTGCTTCCATACCAAGCTGGTAACCACCTCGCGCAAAAACAAAATGCCCAATGTTGAATCTGTTGACTTCGATGAAACGCGGGCCTACGAGGGCGCGAAGGAGATCGTGGCGAAGGCAGTCGAGAGTTTTACCCGACGCGATCCGCGCAAGGTGAATATCCCTGACAGCCGCTCGGATTTGATCGCCGGGTTCACCACCGATTCGGTCTTTCAATTCCTGGGCGGCCGCTACCGCAGCACCTTCCGTCCTCTGAACGACGCCGTCATCGACGGGCGGCTGCGCGGCGCAGTGGGAATCGTGGGGTGCAACAACCCGAACATGCTCCATGACTATGCGCACATCACCCTGACCCGCGAGTTGCTCAAGAACGACGTGCTGATCGTCAGCACAGGATGCGCCGCCATCGCTGACGCGAAGTTTGGCCTGCTCAAGCCCGAAGCAGCGTACCAAGACGCCGGCCCCGGATTGCGGGAGATTTGCGAAGCCGTCGGCATCCCTCCCGTTTTGCACCTCGGGTCATGTGTGGACAATTCCCGCATTCTGACAACGCTCATCGAGATTGTGGGTGAAGGCGGCCTGGGGGAGGATTTCTCGCAACTGCCGGTGGCGGGTTCGGCGCCTGAGTGGATGTCCGAGAAGGCGATTGCCATCGGCTTCTACTGTGTGGCCTCGGGCGTGCTTACTCACTTCGGAACCCCACACCCGGTATTGGGCAGCCCCGCCGTGCATAAATTCCTCACGGATGACGTTGAAAAGTTGACAGGCGGGAAATTCTTCTTCGAACCCGACCCCGTCAAAGCCGCCGCCCAAATCATCGAGCACTTGGATAAGAAGCGCGCTGAATTGAAGCTCGCGCCACCCATGTACACGGCGAAGAAAACGTTTCAGGGCGTGACGGTGGGGGCGTGAGAGGAAGCTTTCAGCCGTCAGCTATCAGCTATCAGCAAACGGTTGTCGACTGAAGCTCGCGGAAGGCTGAGAGCTGATAGCTGAGAGCCAATAGAACCATGCCAGTAAACCCAACCTGGGCCGCCAGCCTGGAGAAACAGTTGCGTGAGACGCAAGAAGCGCTCCGGCGACGGGACGCTGCGGAAGTGGCCTTGTGGTCCGGCGCGCGTTGCGAAACTCTCGCAGGGGAGACTCGGCTTGAGATCAGCTTTTGGGGTCGGCCCTACCTGGTAACCTGGCCTGACTTGGTGGTTCGCGACAAGGCGGGCCAGCCCTGCCCTGCGCACTTTGCGGGTTTAATCCTCCAGCACCTCCTCTTAGCTGATGGGGCGCCTTTTCAAGACACCTGGGTCTCGTTGCGCAACCTGCCTCATGGGGCATTCTATGAGCAGGCATTTCAGTCCTACAGCGGCAACCTGCTGGTGAGGAGCTTTCGCGGTGATGTGGAGGCTTTCCGCGCCACCGCTCGCGGACTTGGTGGCGAACAAGTCGAGATGGGCGACGCGGCGTTCCGCTTCTGGGTGTTTCCGCGTTTGCCTCTCGCGGTGGTGTACTGGTCAGGAGGAGGAGAGTTCCCTGATTCCGCGCAGGTCCTATTCGACAATTCCGCCAGCCATTACCACCACCTCGAGATTCTGGCCCACCTGGGCGGCATGCTGTGCGAGCGCCTGGTCGAGTTCGCGAAAAACAAATCCACCACAGAGCACACAGAGGCCACAAAGTAGTTCCTCTTCTCCGTGATCTCTGTGTCCTCCGTGGTGAAGCTTTTTTGGTAGTTCAATATCATGAAAATTGCACTCAGCGGCAAAGGCGGAGTCGGTAAGACTACCTTGACGGCATTGTTGGCGCGGCAGGCAGCCACACGGGGACACCCCGTTCTGGTCATTGACGCCGATCCAAACCCCAATTTGCATCTTGCCCTTGGTTTTACTTCCGCGCCGCCGGCCTTGGTTGGGATGAAGGAATTGATGGAGGAGCGGCTTGGCTCGCTGGAGGGATTCTTCCGGCTCAATCCTCGCGTGGACGACATTCCGGACCGCTTCTCTTTTGAGGATCATGGTGTTCGGCTGCTGGTGATGGGCGGCATCGGCCAGGGAGGCGGCGGCTGCGCGTGCCCGCAGAGCGCTTTCCTTCGGAACCTTCTTCAACACATCATGCTGGAGCGTTCGGATTGGGTGTTCATGGATTGCGAGGCGGGGCTGGAACATCTGGGCAGAGCAACCTCGAGAGGCGCCGACGCGCTCCTAATCGTGGTCGAGCCCAGCCAGTCTTCCATCGAAACAGCCCGCCGAATTCAACAACTGGCCGCAGACATCGGGCTCACTCGCCTCTTTGTCGTGGGCAACAAAACACGCGACGCGGAAGAGCGAGAGATGATTGAGAAGGGGATGGCGGGCCTGAAAGTTGTAGCTCATCTTCCCGAAAGCGTCGCGCTGCGCCAAGCCTCCCGCCGCGGTTTGCCGGTGCAAGATCCGGATCTGCTCTCGGCCGTGGCCGGAATATTGGACGTAATCGAGCCGTGCGCGTAAAACTTGCGCGCCAGCTATCTCTGCTGTGGAATCCGGTACAAGCGCAGACCGGTCAGTTTGGAGAGATGGGCAAAATCCTTATCGAGGGAGAAGAGCGCCACGTCCTGTTCCAGGGCGATTGCGGCAATTAGAGAGTCGATGGTGGTCATGCTGACGCCGCGCGTACGAGCGAGTCGGAAAATGCCCGCGGCGTTGCGATAGGTAGACAACCCACGTGGCTCGATCACCTCCCACATAGCCAGGAAGCGTTCCACTTCTTCTATTTCGCGCGTAAGGCCTTGCAAGACCTCGCTTACGATAATGCCAGTGAGTGCAATGGGTTCGCCCTCGGCAATCAATCGACGCAGTTCCGCCCCTGCGGGGCCCGGTGACGAGCTGAGATAATCGATCCACACTGAGCTGTCGACCAGTGTCAAACGCGGTTCCTGCGGCTCGCCTTCAGATCGCCTCCCCAGATGCCGCTGCCATAATAGCTCAACATTCCCTTGCGGGTCTCAGTGCGCACCAGGAGTTCCAGGGCCCGGTCCACAATCGCCCGTTTGGTCCTGAGCCTGGTGAGCTTGCGGGCCTTCCGGATGAGGGTGTCATCGATTTCGATGTTGGTTCGACTCACACATGAATTATACACCAGGAACCAGGTTATTGGTGTATCAATTCTTTTCTGCCAACGTCGATCGTCAGTTGCGAGCGTCAATCTGAATGCAACTTCTCCAGCGCCGCCGCGCAGCACTTATACTCGGCGGTGGCGGTGACGGGGTCGAAAACGTCGTTGGTAACGGCGTTGGCCGGTTCTTCTACGAAATGGAAGGGCATCCAGATTGTGTCCGGGCGCACTCGATCGCCGACCACGGCGCGGCCGGTCACTTGGCCGCGGCGCGTGCGCACGATCACCTTCTCGTCGGGTTGAATCCCGTAATGCGCCGCAGTTTCGGCGTGAATCTCGACAAAGTTAGCCGACTCCTTCTGGTGGATCACAGCCGAGCGGCGAGTCATGGTGCCACTGTTGTAGTTGTAGAGCGTGCGGCCGGTCGAGAGGATAAGAGGGAACTCCTTGCAAGGTTCTTCCTTCTGCGCCTGGAACAGGATGGGGTGGAACTTACCCTTCCCGCGTGCGAATTTACCTTCATGAAGGAATCGTGTTCCCGGGTGTACTGGCGTCGGACACGGCCATTGGATGCCCCCGCTGGCATCGATCCGCCGGTGGCTGATGCCGGCAAAAGTCGGCGTGAGACCGGCCATCTCGTCGAAGACTTCTGCCGGGCTCTGATACTGCATCGGATAACCCATGGCGGTCGAGACGGCGCAGAGAATCTGCCAGTCGGCCCGCGCTTCGCCGGGCGGTTCGACGGCCTTGCGGACCAACTGCACCCTGCGTTCGGACGCGGTGAACGTTCCATCCTTTTCGGCCCAGCAAGCACCGGGCAGGACAAGATGAGCAAGCTCAGCCGTCTTGGTCAGGAAGATCTCCTGCACGGCAAGGAACTCGAGGTTCCGCAGGTGCTCGATTACTTTGGCGTTATTGGGCTCGGTCATCACCAGGTCCTCGCCCATAATGTAAAGCCCCTTCAAATCCCCTCGTCCGGCGGCCTCGAGGAAGTACGTAAGGTTCCCGCCTCTGTTTTCCGGCAATGCGACGCCCCAGGCGTTCTCGAACTTAGCGCGTATCGCGGGGTCGGCCACATCCTGGTAGCCTGGGAATTTGTTGCCCATCGCGCCCATATCGCAGGCGCCCTGGACGTTGTTCTGGCCGCGCATGGGGTTGACGCCGCTGGAGGGTTTGCCGATCTGGCCGCAGAGCATGGCGAGGTTGGCAACATTCTTGACGTTGTCCGTGCCGCAGGTATGTTCAGTGATGCCCAGCGTGTAGTAAATGGCGCTCGGCTTGCCGGTCGCATACCATCGCGCCGCGGTGCGGATCAATTCCGCATCCACGCCGCAATAGTTCGCCGCCGCCTCCACGCTGTAGTGCTTTAAGTTCTCTCGGAACTCCTCAAAGCCTTCGCAGCGGCTCTCGATGAACTCCCGGCTGGCCAGACCCTCGTCGAGGATGTAACGCATCATGGCGTTCAACAGCATGTTGTCGCTGCCGGGACGGTGCTGGATGTGGACGTGAGCGCGCCGGGCGAGCCAGGTCTTGCGCGGATCGCAGACGATCAGCTTGGCGCCACGCCGAAGCGCGCGTTTCATCTCTAATCCATAAATCGGGTGCGCCTCGGTGGGGTTAGCGCCGATGAGGAAGAGCACGTTGCAGTCTTTGATTTCGGCGGTGCTGTTGGTCATCGCGCCGCTGCCGAAGGACATCGCCAGACCGGCGACGCTCGGTGCATGTCAAGTGCTGGCGCAGTTATCCACGTTATTGGTGGATCCTGCCGTGCGCGCCAGTTTCTGCATCAGGTAGTTTTCTTCGTTGGTGCAACGCGAGGAGGAGACGAAGGCGATGGCATCGGGACCATGCTTGTCGCGAATCTCGCGGAGACGTTTGCCAACCAGCGCCAGGGCTTCGTCCCACGTCGCGTCTTCGAGCTTGCCGCTCTTACGAATCAGAGGATGCGTCAGGCGGTCCTTGGAAGCGACGAACTCAAACCCGAAATGGCCTTTGACGCACAGGTTGCCGTCGTTGATGGGCGAGCCAGGTTCGGCGGTCGCCCGCACGATGCAGTTGCGGGCCTTGTCCACCTCCAAATCCATCTGGCAACCGACGCCGCAGTACGGGCAGGTAGTGCGGACGCGCCTCAGGTCTGTTTCGCGTCCCCTGCCAAGGGCTGACTTGTCGAGCATGGCGCCGACGGGGCAGACGCGGATGCAGCCGCCGCAGAGTTCGCAGGTGGTCTTGTGCAAGTCCTCCTCGAACGGCGTGGTGACCAGCAGGCGCTTGGCGCGCCACGCAAACGTCAGCGCGTCGGCCATCTGGACGGTCTCACAGTATTTCACGCAGAGGCCGCACTTGATGCACTTCTCGGCGTCGTAAAGGATTCCCTTGTTGAGGGTAGTGTAGTTCGGGCTGTCGGGTTGGTGCGTCAACGGGCCGAATCGGTTCTGATCGGCATGATAACGGTAGGCGTAATCCTGGAGCCGGCAGTTGCCGGATTTATCGCAAGTGGTGCAGGTGGGGGAATGATCGGATAACAACAATTGCAAAATCTGCCTGCGGTGCAGCGCCAGGTCGTCGTCCTCGGTCGTAATCTTCATGCCGTCGCTGACCGCCTGTCCGCAGGAGGCGATGACGCCCCGCATTCCCTCCACCTTCACGCCGCAGAGCCGGCAACTGCCGATGGGCTCAACGCGCGGGTCGTAACAAAGATGCGGGATGTCAATGCCGGCGGCGGCGGCGGCGTTCAGAATCGTCGTGCCTGCGGAAGCCGTCACGGGTTTGCCGTCGATGCTGAGCGAGACGGTTTTCATGCTACGTCCTCCTCCGTGGTCCTGATGTCGCAGCGCAGGCATCGTAAGGTCTCGGCGCGCGCTTGTCTCGCACTGAACGTTTGTGTGACCTCGTTGAAGTTGCGGCGGCGCAATGCGCAGGCGGCGATCTTCGCCACATTGCGCGGACCGCCCTGGCCCTGAGGCGGCGCATTGTCGTACTTGAACGCCGGCCAAAGCTCCCGAAAACGATCCTTGCCGGTCAACTGGCGGTCAATATTTTGAGCGGCCTTTTTGGCCAGCGCCATGGCGCCGCTGACGTTCGCCGCGCCGCTCACCACGTCACCGGCTGCGAAAACCTTCGGATCGCCCGTCCGCAGCGTCCACGGGTCCACCTCGACCGTACCGGCGCCGGTAACCCGCAGGCCGAGTTTGCTGAGCAGCCCGGCTTCGACTCTTTGGCCGATGGTTTCGATGATGGTGTCGCACGGGATGACGTATTTTTCGCCCGTCCGCACGGGCGCGCGACGGCCGCGCGCGTCGAATTTGCCCAGCGCGGTCTTTTCGACTTCCAGGCCCGTCACCTTGCCGTTTTCGCCCAGCACTTGCACCGGCGCGGCCAGCGTGATGAGCCGCGCGCCTTCCTCCAGCGCGTGCGCGGTCTCCTCGGCAATCGCGGGCATTTCCTCGCGTGTGCGACGGTAAACGATCGTCACCTCTGCCCCGAAACGCACCGCCGTGCGCGCGGAGTCGATCGCCGCGTTGCCGCCGCCGATGACGATGACGCTGCGGCCGACCGGATGCTTTTCCCCGCGGGTGGCGGCTTCGAGAAAATCCAGCGCCGGCACCACGCCGGCCAATCCCCGGCCCGGCACGGCGAGGTCTTCTCCCTCCCATGTGCCAAATGCCAGCAGCACCGCGTCGTGCCCGCCGGTCAATTCCTCGAGCGTGATGTCATGGCCAACGGCGGTGTTGCAGGTGAACCCCACGCCCAGTCCGCGGATCACGGCGATCTCGCGGTCGAGCGTGTCTTTCGGCAGGCGGTATTCTGGCAGCGCGTAGCGGAGCATGCCCCCAGGTCCCGCAGCGGCCTCGAAGATGGTGACGTGGTGGCCGAGCAGTGCGAGGTAAAACGCCGCCGTTAATCCCGCCGGGCCGGCGCCGGCGATGGCGACGCGCTTGCCGGTCGCAGGGAGTTTGCGTTGTTTCAACCGGCGAACGATTCTTGCCGCCGGCGTCCTTTCGAGCTTGGCGTCGGCGATGAAACGGTGAACCTCGCGCATGCTGACGGCCTCGTCGACCGTGGCGCGACGGCAACGTTGTTCGCACGGATATTGGCAGACGCGGCCGGTCGTGGCGGGCAACGGATTGTCGAGCAGCACCATCTCGAAGGCATCGTCGAGCCGGTTTTCCTTGAGCAGTTGGAGGTAGCCGGGGATGTTCATGTGCAGCGGACAGGAGTTCTCGCAGGGCGCCAGCATCAAGGCCTGGCAAACGCCCGCCCGGCATCGCCGCTCGCGGATGTGTTCTTCGTATTCCTGGCGAAAATATTGGAGCGTGGTCAGCACCGGGTTTGGCGCGGTCTGGCCGAGTCCGCACAGCGACGTGGTTTTCACGGTGGAGCCAAGCTCGGTGAGCGTTTGCAAGTCGGCCTCGACACCTCGGCCCTGAGTAATGCGCGTGAGAATTTCCAAAAGCTGCACCGTGCCCAGGCGGCATGGGGCGCATTTGCCGCAACACTCCTTGGCGGTGAAGGCGAGGAAATAGCGCGCCAGGTCCACCATGCAAGTGTCCTCGTCCATGACAATCATGCCGCCGCTGCCCATGATGGCGCCGTGGCGAACCAGTTCTTCGTAGTCGATGTGCGTTTCGAACAGCGCGGATGGAATGCAGCCGCCGCTGGGGCCGCCGGTTTGCACCGCCTTAATGGGGCGGCCGGTCGCGCTGCCGCCGCCCATTTCGTAGATGATCTCGGAGAGCGTGATGCCCATCGGCACTTCGATCAGGCCGCTGTTGCGGATTTTGCCGACAATCGAAAAGACCTTCGTGCCCTTGCTCTTCTCGGTGCCGAGCGCCGCGAACGCAGCCGCGCCGTTGGTAATGATCCAGGGGACGTTGGCGAACGTCTCCACGTTGTTGATCAGCGTCGGGCGACCCCAGAGCCCGCTCTGGGCGGGGAAGGGAGGACGCATCCGGGGCATGCCGCGCGCCCCTTCGATGGATTGGATCAGCGCCGTCTCCTCGCCGCAGACAAATGCCCCCGCGCCCTCGCGGATTTCGAGATCGAAATTCTTTCCGAGCAGCCCGGCAGCGCGCGCCTGCTCGATGGCCAAACCCATCCGCTTGACCGCCAGAGGATATTCGGCGCGTACGTAAACGAAACCGGCCGAGGCGCCGATGGCGAACGCGCCGATGATCATCCCTTCAATCACGCGATGCGGGTCGCTTTCCATCACACTGCGATCCATGAACGCGCCCGGATCGCCTTCGTCGCCGTTGCAAACGATGAATTTCCGGTCTCCGGCCGCCTCGGCGGCGTATTTCCACTTCAATCCCGTCAGGAAACCCGCGCCGCCACGTCCGCGCAAACCGCTGGCGGTGATCGTTTCGATGAGTTGGCCGGGCGTCATGCCGCCGAGCACTTGGCCGGCGGCGCGATAACCACCGGAGGCGCGGTACGCCTCGAGCGATTCGGGGTCAATCGCACCGCAATTCTCGAGCGCGATTTTCTTCTGTTTGGACAAAAACCCACGCACGCTTTCGGCGCGCCCGCCACCCTCCAGCAGATACTTTTCAACCGGCTGGTTACGTCCGATGTGGCGGTCGAGAACTTGTTGGACGCCGCGCTCATTGAGATGGACGTAGGTCCAGTGCCCGCCGCTTGGTGAATAAAGTTCGAGCATCGGTTCGCGGTGACAGAGCCCGGCGCAGCCGGTCTTGTGGAGCGTAATCCGTGAAGGGTCAGCTCGTTTTTCGATCAGCTCGTAGAGCGCCTGCGCGCCGGCGGCGACGCCGCAGGAGCCGAGGCCCACCGCAATGCGCCAGTGCGAGTTCGTCGTGGATGTCTTCATCGGGGTTTCTCCCGGTTGCTCGAGCGCCGGCCTTCAGAGCCTGCCCTGAGCGGAGCGAGGGGTCGGCAGATACCGGCCTATTGGCCGCCACCGCGTCGATAGGGGCTGAGGATGCGTTGCGCGCTTTGCGGGTTCAAGCGACCATACACTTTGTCGTCGATCATCATCACCGGCGCAAGGCTGCAACAGCCCAGGCACGCTACCGTTTCGAGCGTAAACAATCCGTCCGCCGTCGTTTCGCGGTCCTTAATCTGGAGCGTCTGGTAAATTGCGCGGCCGATCTGTTTGGCGCCGTTCACGTGGCAGGCTGTGCCGTGACAGGCCTGGATCACGTGTTTACCGACCGGCTGGAAACGAAACCGTTCGTAGAACGTCGCCACGCCGTACATGCGGGTCAGCGAAACCCGTGTCCGCTCGGCGATCTCCTCCAGCACCTGGCGCGGGAGGTATCCCCAGCGTTGCTGAACCGCCTGCAAGAGCGGAATCACATCGGATGAACCGATTCTTGGAAATCGACGCAGGATTTCGTCCACCAGCGAGGGGTCTTCAGGCAGGAGCGTGGCCACCGACTGTTGACATGAAGCCATGTCGTCCTCCTTCCGCGTGGTTGCCATCGAGCCAGGGCACACTTACACCTTAGTTCCAATCACGGTGTTATTCTTAGCACGCGTCGCACCACAGTAGCGGGAAGCTGATTTTGGCTAAGCCATTGAAACTACGGCGCTAACACGCCACCCCGGGGGTTTGCGAAGGGTGTCGGTGGGCTCGACACCAAGTCAGAGTCTTGCCGCGCTCGCTCACTGCGAAGTTTCACCCATCCCCCCTGCAAGTCTGTGTGCCGAAGGCACCTTGAGTGCGGCGGGCAAGGAACAGGAATGTGGACTCGACGGCTCGGGGCGGCCTACAATGATGCCAAAGCCGTCAGCTCGAGGAGCGCAAAGGAATGGAACTTGGCTCACAAGCGGTGAACTACTCCACGGTATGCGAGTGGAACGACAAAAAGGTGCGGCGCCTGCGCGATGCACTAGTCGGCGAGGAGCCGCTGCAAATCCAGCTTGGGAGACGACCCCTCAGCGTGACCATGCGGACTCCCGGAAATGATCTTGAATTGGCCGCAGGCCTCCTCTTCACGGAGGGAATCATCCAGTCCGCTAAGGACCTTGCCAGTTTTCAAGATTGCGGCGTGTCGAGACCCGATCCGAATGTTTTGAAGATCAAACTCAGGAACCCTGGTATCCTCAATTCGAAGCGAGCCAAACGCAACTTCCTCGCCAACTCCAGTTGCGGGTTATGCGGCAAAGCATTCATCGAGGAGTGCATTTTGCAAGGAATTAAGCGGCCCAACCCGCGCTTCCGCATGGATCCCGAAGTGCTTTGTACCCTGCCGGAAACTCTTCGCGCCGGCCAGGTACTGTTCGGCCAGACCGGCGGATTGCACGCCGCCGCACTTTTTGAACCCTCCGGTAAGCTGATCGCGGTGAGAGAAGACGTAGGGCGGCATAATGCCGTGGATAAACTCCTGGGCTGGGCATTGCTGCAGGGGCGCATTCCTTTGTCAGGATGTGCATTAATGGCAAGCGGCCGTGGGGGCTTCGAGATCATTCAAAAGTCGCTTGTGGCGGGAATTCCACTGCTGGCGTCGGTCTCAGCGGCCTCCAGCCTGGCGGTCCAATTGGCGCGGGAGTGCGGACTTACACTGGTCGGATTCCTGCGCAGCAGGCGATTTGTCTGCTACTGCGGGGAGGAACGATTGGGTCTGGGCGCCTCGAAAGAGTAGTCACCAGGCCGCGAAAAAGCCGACCGCCTCGCCGTAGAGGCTTTGGGTGCTTTCTCTTCCCTTCGGAGCTATGCTTCCTCACTCCAGAATGCAACGAACGAACCGGCGATGTCGCTGGAAACAAAGGACCGCTGCGGAAAACCACCAGCGCGAGCCGGAATATGCACGAAGAAATAGGAACTTTTCTCTGTGGTGCGGGAATACTATTGATGAGCATGGGGGTCAGGAAGGAACTCGTTGTGGACGTGGCGAACTGGGAGGAAAGGGCCGCGCAAGCTCGCGGCGTTGTCGCAGGCATCGGAGCATGTGCCTGGCAAGGGCTCTGCCTGCTTCTCTCTGTGGTGTGCCTGTTGTTGCCAAGCTGGGCCCAACAACCCAGCCCGCAGGGCCAGCCGCCCAGCCAGCAAGCGGTCCCCGGTCCGCCCAAAATCTCCGTCAGCGTCAAGGTCGTCAACGTCCTTGCCAGCGTGCGCAACAAACATGGAGAAATCGTGCGCAACCTGACCAAGGATGATTTCGAGTTGGAAGAAGACGGCCGGCCTCAGACGGTCAGCTATTTTTCGCGTGAATCTGACCTTCCCTTGACGCTGGGCCTGTTGGTGGATACCAGCGGCAGTCAGCGACGGGTTCTTGACCAGGAACGTGATGCCAGTTCTGCTTTCTTGGATCAGGTGCTGCGCGTCGACAAGGACAAGGCCTTCCTGATTCACTTCGACCACGAGGTCGAACTCCTCCAGGATCTCACTTCGTCCCGCGATAAGCTGCAGAAGGCATTGGCGTTGATTCAGGAACCGCAACTGCACCGCGCCGGCCAGGAGGGCGGAGGCGATTCCGGAAACTCGCCCGGCTCATCTCCTGACTCCGGAAGGCGGGGCGGCGGGTGGGGTGGAGGCACGCTGCTCTACGATGCGGTCTACCTGGCGTCAAACGAATTGATGGGAAAGCAGCAAGGCCGCAAGGCGTTGATTGTGCTCTCAGACGGAGTCGATCGCGGCAGTAAGGAAACTCTGGCCAGCGCCGTCGCAGCGGCCCAGCGTGCCAATACCTTGGTCTATTCGATCCTGTTTGCCGATGAGCACCCTTATGGAGGTGGTTACGGCGGCCGCGGCATGGGAGGGATGGGCCGGCATGGCGGCGGCGGGCCCGGCAGATACCCCCAGCAGGTGCGCCCCGATGGCAAGAAAGTCCTCGACCAGATCTCCAAGCAGACGGGCGGGCGCCTTTTTGAAGTCTCGAAGAAACTGCCGATCGAGCAGATCTACAGCCAGATTCAAGATGAGTTACGCAACCAGTACAACCTCGGCTACACTCCCGACCGGACCGACGCCACGGCGGGCTACCATAAGATCCATCTGACAACCAAACAAAAAGACCTGATCGTGCAGGCACGAGACGGATATTACTCCACTCCGTGATTCCCTCCCTGCCGCTGACGGGCCGCCGGAAACCATGAAAACACGGTTGGCGGGGGCGGCTTGCCGTCCCCTGCCTGGATCAACCTTGCACCGTCCGGGGTAGGGCAAGCCCTACCCCTACATATTCTCTTCGTGTGTCTTGCGTCTTTGCGCGAAACCGCACGGAGCGAAGATTCGGGCAACTCGACCCCGTTCACATTTTTCACTTGACAGGCCGGGGGTGCTCGTGATAGCCTATACCTGTGGTCAGCCAAGTGACATATTGTCGTAGTCGAGGTCTCAGGCCGCCGAAGAGCGCTGCAAGACGGAATGATCCTGCCGTAAGGGAAGACTAGGATACTACGAAAAATGGAAAATAGTGGGAACGAAGCTAAGAAGTACTTGAAAACAAAGAAATATCACTTTTTGAATGCTGCGAAATACGCACGTTTTGAGCGCAGATTTACAGCAATTTGAGCCCAGAAGGAGCAAGAAACGCCACGTTTTGCGAAAACGAGCCGAAGCCCGCGAGTCCTGCCGCGAAGCCGAAGCAGTGAAAAGTAGTCGGCTAGGCGACTTCGGTACCCGAGTCGACCCCTGCCGAACAGGCTGCGGATCGAGTCATCCCGACCCGTCAGCGTGGGACGCGGCAAGATGTCCCCACCGTTCGCCTCAGCTTGCAACATCCAGGAATTGCGGAACTTCTCCGACGATTGGGGGCTACGGCACGAAGATTGCTACACGATACGTCGGGGTATATAGTGTTATGTCTTGACGTGTGGTCATTAGGAAATGAAGACGTACATCTGTGCACTTTTGTCCGTTTGCTTTGTTCTTTCCGCTACTGGTGCCACCGCTATTGCTTCGCAGGAGGGCAAATCGTCCTCGCAGCAGGTCCCTCCCCTCACCCGCGCCGTTGACGAGTTCAAGGTCCTGACCCGTGACATGGGCATGCGGCCGGGCAGCCCGGTGACTGCGCAAAAGAACCACGGACCCAAGATGCTCTGGCACGGGCGCATTTATGAGAACTTCCGGAACGACGTTCTCGACGCCATACCGCACCAGGTAAGGCAAAACGGCGAGAGCCAATCCCCGCTGCGGCGCAATCAGTTCGGTTTCAATGTGGCCGGGCCGGTCATCATCCCGCACCTGCTCAAGAATTCCAAAAACACCTTCTTTACGTTGTCCTATGAGGGAGTTCGCGAACTCGTCTTCCACGCTTCGCTGCACACGGTGCCCACTGCCGCACAGCGCGTAGGCGACTTCTCGCAAACCGTGGACGAGGCCGGCAACCTTTTGCCCATCTACGATCCGGTCACCACCACCCTCAACCCCTTTTATGATCCCAGCCAGCCCGTTTCCACGAGCAATCTTCAGTATCTGCGTTCCACATTCCCGCAGAACCGCATCCCTGCAGCGCGCCTGGCGCCGACCGTGCAGCAAGCCTTGTCCCTGTATCCCCTGCCCAATACGGATATCGGCCCTTTCTTCCAGAATAACTATTTCGTCAACGCCCCTGCCACGGACAACGCCGACGGGATCATCGCCAAGCTCGAACATCAGTTCGGCGAACGGCACAGGGCCACATGGGCAAGCACGCTCTCGAGCGGCTTTCTCAGTTCCACGAAGTACTTCCCGAACATTGCCAGCCCGACTGCTCCGGACCAGCATTTCTCGAACCGTCGCACGGAACTCGATTACGTTTTTACTGCCAATCCCAATACCCTCAACTCGCTCAGTTTCACCGCGGTTTCCGACACGGCGCTGTCGGGCGATTCGTCGCAGCCCGCCTTCCCCAGCTACCAATTCCTTAGCAATTATCTCTCGATGGGCACCGCTTACCCCAGCACCCGGGACGCTCGAAACACTTTCGAAGTTCAGGACGGGCTCTCCGCCAGAAAGAAAAAACACTCCTTTGGCTTGACGTTTCAGGCAGATGACTACCAGGTGAACTCATTCAATCCGGCCTATCCCTCCGGTTATTTTCAGTTCTCTCCGGACATCACCAGCCTGCCGGGGATTATCGATACGGGCGATCCCTTCGCGAGCTTCCTCATAGGCCTGCCGGCCTATGCAGAACGCACCATCACGGTATCGACCTCCTATTTTCGCGACTCTTACCAATCCCTCTCAGGCCGTGATAAATATGAGCTTTCCAAAGACCTGACTTTCACCCTCAACCTCAACTACAGCCGCCGGACGCCGCGCGTGGAGAAGTACAATCGCCAGAGTACGGTTGAACCTTCCGCTATCGACCCCTCCTACTGGTTGATGGGTGCCGTCGTATTTGCCGGTCTCAACCGCGTTTCGCCCGGAATGCGGCCCGCCAACGTCGATCTCGACGGGAGTGCGGGCCTGGCATGGAACCCCCACGGAAATGCCAACACCGTAGTCCGCGCCTCTTATGGCCGTTCCCACGGGATGATTCCGATCTACAACGGCCAGTGGGGCACGCAGGGGTTTTACGCGCGCCAAACCTTCATCTCCCCGGACACACAACTCAGCCCGGCGTTGGACCTGACCGCCGGCATTCCGCCCTATACTACCCCTCTTCCGGACCTTAGCCCGTCGGCGGCTGATAATACGGTGGCGGATTTTGTTGACCTCAGCGGACGAGAGCCTCTCTATCAATCGGCTTCGCTTTCTGTGGAGCGCCAAGTGCCGTTCTCGATGGTGGTTTCCGTAGGCACGAATTACAGTAACGGGCGGGATCTCCTGGTGGGCGACGGGGTCGCCAATCCCAACGCCATCGACCCTTCTAACCTGAGCTACGGCGACGCGCTTTACAATCTTTCATTCCGGGACTCGTTGCAGCCCTTTCCGCAATTCCAGGGTTTCGAGCTTTACGGCCACTATGCCTGGGGCCGTTACGAGCGGACCTCCGGCTTTGTGCGAGTCGAGAAGCGTGCCTCCTTCGGCCTCGCTTTCACTGCCTATTATGAGTTCTCCAAGCAGCTTGACGATTCCTCAGGCCCTTACGGGAACCAGGACTTCTTCAACTGGCGCAACGATTGGGGGCTCTGCTCTTACAATACGCCGCAGTATTTGCAGCTCAGCTACGTTTATGATCTGCCTTTCGGCTCCGGCGAACCCCCTTTGCCCTTCCTGAATTGGGGGAGGCCTCTGGTCAGCGGCTGGTCGTTGAGCGGAACGGCCTACTGGAATGACGGAACGCCGCTGTCGCTTCACCCCGAATTCAACAATACCGGTGGCGTGCTTCCTGCCCTCAACGTGAACGTCGAACCCGGCGTGGACCCACATGTGGCTCATCCGGGACCCTCGCAGTGGTATAACCCGGCCGCCTTCGATCAGCCCGCGGACTTCACCCCCGGGAACGGGCCGCGTACCGAACCGGACCTGCTGGGCCCGGGTTATAATTCCATGGACCTGAGCGTGACCAAGCGCATGCCCATGGGAGGCGAACGAGCCTTCGAGTTCAGCGCCACCGCGATCAACGTGCTCAATCACGCCAACTGGAATTATCCCGATCCAAATATCGGTCCGGTCAGCGCGCCCAACGTGGATGCCGGCAAAATCATTGGCTCTCACGGCGGGCGTGTAGTCCAGATTGGGCTCAAGTTCAGCTTCTAATGTGCCTTTATCCAGTTGTCTTAGCGCGCGCAATTCAGAGATGTCAGAGGTCGCTTTTCTCTGTGTTCTCTGGGGCTCGGAAAAGCCTAAACACCGAGGACACGGAGGTCCTCCGCGCTCTCTGTGGTAGCGCTTTCGAAGCACAAAGGACTCGGAGAGGTTGGCTTTGGTCGAGGCCAGCGGCCCGCGTTGCAGCGCTGGCCGTTCTTCTCGGCGTTTGCACGGTTACTACTCTACAGGCGCAAACGGCCAACGTCTCGATCCCTGCCTGGGTCGAGGCGAACGACTGCTCCAAGCCTCCCAAGTTCGAGGCCGCGCTCAACGGCAAGGCGGTACACGTCACGGCGCAGTTAGGTCCACGCAGCGACGAGGTAATTCTGGTTGTGTTGGATCTGACAGGGGATCTCACGCTGGTTGAGGCCGCCAAACAGGCGCTGATTGCTGAAGTCTCTAAACTGGCTACCAACGCCTGGGTGGGGCTCTTGCGCACCCAGGACGGCTTGCACGTGTTATCCGACCCGGGCGCGAGCCGCCAACCCCTGACCGATGCGGTCCGCTCCCTGTCCAATAGCACCGAACCTGACTTGCTCGAGACCGTGCAACCGGCTCTCGAGTTGGCGGATGGCATCATGCGTAAGTCTCCGGTGCGGGTCGCAGTTCTGTACATCACCGACGGCAGCATTTATAGCTACCGCGAAGACTACACAAATCCCGTTATCAATGAGAGCGACCCGCACGACCTCAGCCGTCGTTTCCCCGAGGCGCTGATCAACGCCAAGATCTCCAAGTTGGTCGAGGCCAGCAGTTCGCTCGAGGCGCCCCTGTTTGTGGTCCATCTCAATTACCGGCGCGACCGGCTCAACACCGCGTATCAAAACGGCCTGGAGACACTTGCCGACGCGACAGGCGGCAAAAGTGATATTTGCCGCTCCGAGGCCGAAATTCCGGAAGCCATCTCCGCAATGTTTGCGCGAATCTCGAGCGCCTGGAGGCTTACCCTGGCGCTTCCCACCAGGATCCACTACAACATCCAGATTCACTTGAGCGCTCCCTGCGGCGATGAAGACCGGCGCATTTCGTGGCGCACGCGCTTGCGCCCCAAGGAGGGATGAGAGCATGCGGCGTGGATACCTGCAATTCGCTGTAGTGCTGACACTGTCAGTTGCGCTGCTTGTCTCGCTGGGTCTGCTCAATCGGCAGTCCCGGCGGCTTGCGATGCTCGAACAGCAGCAAGAGACGGACCGACGCTCACTGAGCCAATTACTCGCGGCGATTCGCCAGCGCGATTTTCAACAAGCTCCTGCTGAAGTCGAAAGCCCGGTTCCACCAGGTAATTGTCAAGCCGCTCTCGCCAGCCGGAATGCTACGATCGAGCGGCTCGACCGCGAATTGAGTGAGGCTCAGGCCGGCATCATGAGCCTCCAGTCGCAGCTCTCGAATTCCAACGAGGAACGCGAGAAGGCGCTCTCGAGCGCCAACGAATTGCTGCAAAAGGAGAAGGAGGATTGGCAGGCCCAGCTCGAGAGCTTGAAACAGGACCTCGAATCCGCCCAAGCCGACGCCCAAGCCTCCCGCCAGCGCCTGGCGGCTATAGAATCGGATAATGCACAGTTAAATAATACTAACAATGCAGCCTCCGCCCGAGCCGTCGACCTCGCCCAGGTGATCGTGCAACTCCAGGACCTGGATAGCCGCCGCGATGCCCTCTTGACTTCCATCATGCGGCGCTACCGTGACATTACGAGCCAATTCCGGGCCATGAGTGGTCAGCTCGGTTCTAGCCGCGATTCCAACACCAGCAGTCCCTTCACCGACGCCGCGCTCACCCGCATCCAAAGCGCCGTCTCTTCCGCCGACGACGACCTTCGGCAGTTGAGTGAGCTGAGCGCCCAAGCACGCCAACTGGAAAAGAAGCTGGCGAAAAAATAGCCCGCCGCTCTCTGCGCCTCGGTGTCTCTGTGGTAAATACGTTGGCGCTTATTTGTTCCCCGCCAGCGGCTTGGCGAGGTCGTCGAGCAGGTCAGGTTTGCCCTCTTGCCGGACGAGATGCGGATAGCGTTCACCGCCGTGGTAATCAATCGTGCAGGTCTTGTAGTAATCGTCGTTCAGCACCAGCAAGCGAATCGGCTGAGAGTTGTTTCTGGCTGCCGTCAGGGCGTCGTGCAAAAGATCAGGCGTGAAGGCACGATCGTTCACCGCCACCACGCGCATGCCGGAAGTGATCCCCGCCTGATAGGCAGGACTGCCGACCATGGAATCGCGCACCGTGCCGTCATTGCCGAGGCTGAGGCCAAGCGAGTATTCGGCGCCCATCGCCCCCGCGGAGGGGCCGCGGCCGGCGCCCTCCGGCGGTTTTTCGGAATAGTCGAGCTTCCATCCACCAGCTTCGATCCCGCCCATGGGGGGCACGGGCGAGGTTGAGGTCAGCCGACTATGCAAGAATCCGGCCCAGTCATAGGGTACAACTTGATTGAGAGTGCTGACCAGATCCTGGAATGTGTAAGTCTTAAGCTCGGGGCCGCTGTTTGGGCCGCCGTAAAAGAGTCGGCAGAAGTCTTCGATGGACTTCTGGCCGTGGCTCTGGTCGTGGAGAAGAGTGGCAACCTCGAGCCACAACAGATCGCCTTCCTCGTAGTAGTCAGCACCGCGCCGCCAGTTGTTCCAGCCTCCCCGGCCAAAAGACAAGCCGGCTACTGCGTCGGCTGTGTCTTGAAGTGGCCGCCAAGTGCGTCCGGGCCGGCCCGGACCGAGTCCCGCGGCTGTGCTGGCAAGATTCTCGCGGTACTGCTCCGGGGTCCACAGTGCGCTGCGCGTGGCCAGGAGATTGCCCAGGAAATCAGTAAGACCCTCATAGACCCACAGCAGATCGTCCCTCATCGGGGTCTCGAAATCGGGGGTGCTCAGGTCCGCGGGACGGCGAAACTTGCCGTTCCACGAGTGAACGAATTCGTGTGACAGCAGGCCGCCCACGCCGCGCCTTCCCTGCGGCGAGACCACTCCACGTTCCTCGGCACGGCTGTCGTTGGACTCATGATGCTCGAGGCCGAAGTGCGCCACGTGATTGCTCAGGGTGAGCAGGAAATGATAGTTGTGATAGTGCCGCGTGCCAAAGAGCTTGCCGGTCTCCGCCACCAGATTCGTGAGGCCCTTCTGCACTTCCGGGCTCATCTCGAGCGCCGCTGCGCTGTCCGCCACCATGTCGATCTCGTGATGAATCGCTTCGCCGGGCGGCGTCAGGTCCACGGCTCGATAGTATTCTCCGGCAACCACCGGCGAATCCACTAGACGGTCAAGCGCCACCGGCGCGAAGGTCACCTCGCTCTCTTTGGAGCTTTCTGGCGGCAACGCCGTCCCGTACTTCCATCCCTCAGGCAAACGCAGCGTGGCGTGATAAGTGATCTTCGCGGCAGGGAGTCCCGCGGGGTATAGCAAGTTTTGATTCCAACTCACGACTACCAATTTATCGGTGGCGGACCCGCCGAACGCTCCGCCGGAGTCGATGTAGTCAAAATCAATCTCCAGGCTTTGGGCGCCTTGCGGGGCCTGCACGTGGAAAGTGAATACGTCACCAAGGTCGCGGCGCCAGGGGACTTCCTTACCGTCCATCAGGAACTTTAGCCCCGCCACGCTTCCGATCGGCCCCGACGGATCGTGCTGCCCCGGAATCCACTTGGGATAGTAAAACGTGAGCAGTCCCGGCTGCACGGGCAACACCATGCGCGTGTGAAGAATCTTCTCCGGGGCTTGCGTCGCATCGACGGTAAGGGCGATCGCTGGTCCAGTCTGCGCAGGCAAGACCGCAATTCCCCAGACAACAATCTCAAACAAAAAAAACGACACCCGCAAACGGATGGAATTCATCACTGTTCTCCTTCGAGGAGTATCCTGAGTGCGCCGGCGTCTTCGACCAAGTCGCTATCATAATCCTGCAGTCCCTGCGCCGCCAGATACGGTGCGGGTGAGAGGCGGGCAACTGCTGCGCTCTAGTATGGGCGCCTCGGCCGCCGCAGGTCATGAAGCCGAGTTGGATTCCACCGCACGAGACATGGGCGAAATAGGGCCGAGCAGCGTCCAGAGAATGCCCGTGCAGATCAACGGCATGAGGCCGAAGCCGATGAACACGGGCAAATACGAAAAACGGTCAATCACCACACCCGTGAGCAGAGCGAAGATCATCCCGCCGAAACCCGAACCCATGCTGGCCAAGCCCCAGATTGAACCCACCATGTTCTTGGGGTAAACGTCAGCGGGGTAAGCCAGCATGATTGAGCCGCAGCCAGTATAACCGAGCATGGCCAAGGACACGAGGAAAATGGAAGTTCGCGCGTCGCGTACCAGTACAGCCGGAATCGCGCTGATCATGAGCACCGCAAAGAGCGTGACTGCACCCTTGCGAGCCATGTTGAGTGAATACCCCCGTTTCAGCATCCAGCCCGAAACCCATCCTCCCAGAATGTTCCCCAGTCCAGCTATCAAGAAAGGAATCCAGGCGTACTTCCCAATTGATGCCATGCTGAAATGGCGCGCCCGCTTGAGGTACTCCGGAAACCAGAAGATGTAAAAGTACCACACGGGATCGAGAAAGGCTTTCGCCAATGTAAAGCTCCAAACAAAACGCGTTCGGAACAGTTTCCAGGGAGAGATGGCGGGCCGCGAAACTGCGCTTGGTGGCAAGTCCCCCTCCTTAATAAGGAGGGGGTCGGGGGTGGTTGATCCGCCGGACGACGGACTTGACTCAGCGGTCACCACCTCCTGCCCGGTCTTTATCCGAGGAGGGGGGTCGTTGTAAAACAGGGACCAAATCAACAACCAAACGAAGCCGGCCAGTCCTACCCAGACAAATGCCTCCCGCCATCCGTGATGAAGCAAAATCCAGACCACCAAGGGCGGCGCCAAAATCGCCCCAGCCGCCGAACCGCTATTGAAAATGCCGGAAGCGAGCGCGCGCTCTTTCACTGGAAACCATTCTGCCACGACCTTGACGCAGGCCGGCCAGTTCCCCGCCTCGCCGGCACCCAGCAGGAACTGATAGGCGCCCAGTGAGCGCGGTCCGCGCGCCAAGGCGTTCAGGATGCTGGCGCCAGACCACCAAGCCATGGTCAAGGCAAAGCCCAGACGTGTTCCCACGCGATCGAGGAGCGGGCCGGAGATTCCATTGGCGATGGCATAGGCAAGCATGAACGCGAACACCACGCGCGCATACGCTGCGTGGCTCATGCCGAACTGGTCGATGAGTACCGGCGCAGCCACGGAAAGCGTCTGCCGATCAAGATAATTGATGGTGGTGGCGAGGAATGCCAGGGCAACCATTAACCATCGCCAGGAAGGGTTCGAGAGTGTCATAGGGAAACTGGCTTGCTCGTTGCTTTGCGATCTTCGCGACCTTTGCGCCTTGGCGTGAAATCGGTTTGTCAGTCCTAGACCTGACGTGCGCAATCTGCTACGCCAGGTTCACTCGAATCACTTCGTAGACCTGCAAGTGCGGAACAGTGAGTTCAACCCAGCCATCACGGACGCTCCAGGCAGGCTTTCCCCCACTCCACATCAGCTCCACGGATTTCGCGCTTCGCCCCTGGGGAAGCCGCAGACGCATCCGCACGTCCTTGACGGGAAGGAATTCTTCTTGTACCAGCAACTTCTTCCAGATGTTTCCAGTATTGGCCAGCAGATGCAGAAGCAGGGTGTCCCGAGATGCCGCGAACTGGTGCAAAAGACCGGGACGGAATTCGAGCTCGTAAGGCCGCGTCGAGGCGAGAATCGGGTCGAGCAGGGAACGGAAATAAGACCGCAGGGATTCGTTCAGAGTTTCCTCATAGACGGCTTCCAGACCCGAGCCGATATAGATCACTCGCCCCTTCCCATGCCGGCGAGTGACTGCCGCAGGACCCAACGTGCGGCGATGGCCGCGGTCCTCGGTCTCGGCAATGACCTCCGCGCCGCTCGTTGCTTGAAACTGCATCACCTGGGGGTCTTGGGGGACAAGCTTGGGGGAGGAAATAACGTGTAAATACAAATCAGGTATTTCAAGGGGCTCAGTCGCCTTCAAGTTTACGCCAAACAATTCAGCCAACCCGTAATCACGGCGCGGCCTCCCAAACTCATCCGCCATCGAAGTCAAGTGGGTGGCCAGCAAGGAGCCGCCTGCTTCCACATAGTGTGCCAGCGCCAAGCATTGTGCTTCGCTCAAGCAGGCGGCGTTCGGGGCGAACACCAGCTTATATCGTGCCAGTCGCTCCGCCGACATTTCATAATCTAGAAACGGCTCGGCATCGTAACCGAGATCCTTGATGAGCTGCCAAGCTCCGTAGTAGTAATTCCTGTAAGCCTGCGGGACAAACAGCGGGTGTTGGTACCAGCGTATGGTTTGCGCGCCGGTCAGGATACCAACCTGCGGCTGGGGACTTACGGACCGTAGCAGTGGACCGTTCTTCTGCGCAAAATCGAAGATCGCCTTGAGGCTGCGAATCGAAGGCACATCCAGAATGTCCCCGGGCTCATAGTACACGCGATTGAGACCCCAATAGCAGTAACCAACGCCTGCCATGGTCGCCGCCGCAGCGTCCTGCTTGAGCCTCTCGCCTCCGATGGGCGTGCTGTACCACCCGCGAACGGATTTGTCCCTGACGTGCTCGGAATTATATTCCGTGTGCGAGCTGATGTAAGTCCAAATGACTTTGCCGGTCGATTGCCCCAAACGCATATTGAAAAGCTTCTGCTCGGGCGTATCCGCCGCCTCAAACATAAAGCCGTCGACGTACGGGTAAGCATGCGCGCGCACGCTCCGGCTCAGCAACCCGGTGTCGTTGTACACTACGGGCACGTCGCGCACCTGCCGTACCAGGTCAGCAATTTCGTGCATGAAAGCGACCACAACGTCTTGCGCCATCCATTGCCAGTAGTCGATCAGGTCCTCTTGCGTGGCGCTGCCGTCTTGCAAGGGAATGCTTTTCCCACGCGCCTTCTGGTATGCTGCCTGGCAATACTTGGAATGGCAGAAGCGCGATTCCTGGTCCATGCCTTCGTAGGGCCCGTCGAAGTACATCAGATCGACGGGATAGTTCGTGACCACTTCTCGCACTCTTTCTCGAATCTGGTCACGCAGGGGACTATTCAGGCATCCTTCGTAGAACCGGGTCCAGCCCATGTGACGGGTAATCAACGGCTTTCCGTCAGCGTCGTAGCGCATCCACTCGTGATATTCGGGGTTATCCGACTGCACATCCATAAAAGGATGATTGAGCGGATTATAGGCCACCACTTTCAGCCCGGCATCGTGAAATAGATCTATGGTCTCTCGAAAGGGATCACGCCCGCCCAACTCGGGATGGTGCGGAAACTTGGTTTTGGTGGGGAAAAAAGCAACGTAGGAGTACGTGGGGTAACGGAAGGCATCGCAGTTCAGCCGGCGGCAAAGCGCCAGCGCCTTCTTCGGCTCGTATTCCAAGGAGGGATAAAAAGGCGGGGCGTAGCCTTCCGCAATCATCAGCCGCGTGGAGCGAATCCACTCAAAGGCAGGCCGTAATTCCCGCGCCGCTTCATTGCCGTCCGCGGCAACCCCCTCTTTCACCGCAAACCCGCCCCACGCCGCGCTTGCCGCCAAAGCCCCAGCACCCTGTAACAACTCACGCCGGCTGATGCCCTTCATATTCGCCACCTTCTTCCAAGGGTCGACAGTCTACAGTCGACAGACACCCAATCCCTGCCCATTCACCCTATTTCCAGTTCCCCAACTGATAAATGCATTTCACAAGTGTGCGTTGCGAGAAGGGGAGATACACCAGCGGCGCAATCGCGCCCAATGCCAACCCGTATCCGATCGTCCGGACCAACAGCAGCGGCGAGACAGCCCAGAGCGTATCAAGAATGAACAGAGCCGGAAATAACCGCCGGAACTTTGCGCCCGCCGCGGGGTGATTGAGCCCGACCGAGGAAAACAAGTAGAGCCGGACGGCAATGCCGCACATGGCAAGAATGAGAACCAGCGGAGAAAGCATCGACCCAGCCGCCCCGAACACACCTGCAAGCACGTCCTTTACAGCCTCAGCTTTATAGAGAGCGGCGCAATACATTGCCAGGTACCCGGCTTGAACCGTCAAGAAAAGGAATCGCGCCAGCGGCTTCGGCAGGCGAAACTCGGTCTCTCCGCCTGGAGGAACTCCCCTCTGCAAAGCCTCCGCCTGAGAGTCGGAGATTTTTGCAGATGGTTCGTCTGGGAGAGCATTCGCCATCTCGGCAGGTTTATAAGTCGCTTCATGTACCAAGCGACTCTGCACGGGAGTTTTGTTTTGAAGATCTTCGCCAGGATGGACGGCGTCCGTGCCGGTACGGCCTTGCGGCGTCGTTACGTCAAGAGTCTCCACAGCAGCAATGAACCGGTAACCCTTGCGTGGAAGTGTCTCGACGAACCTCGGTTTTTCCAGTTCGTCTCCGAGAGCCACGCGTATCTTGCGCATGGCCGTATTGACGGCGTGCTCGAACTCCACGAACTCGTCTTCGCCCCAGAGCGCTTTCTCGATTTCTTCCCGAGTTACGAGTTCCCCGGCGCGGCAGGCGAGGAGTGCCAGAAGCTTTCCCGGCTGGTCCTGAAGCTTGATGATCCTGCCGTTTTTGCGAAGCTCTCGCGTGCGAAGGTCCAACTCAAAGGACTCAAATCGGATTCGCGCGTGGAGTTCTGGTGGAGGCATGTCTGCCCGAATGCCCGGCATGTCAGACTTCGCGGCTATTATACCATCGTGCCTTTGCCGTGCGGCCCCCCTAAGAGCAAATCAGACGCCGTATAACTTCCAGTTCTTTCAATAAGTTGCCGCCTCAGAAATGATTCAGAAACAGTTCAGGCCGAGATTACCCGCTGTGCATTGATGCTTCTCCGCGCCTGCCACACAATGGCCCCGTAACGCAAACTGTATGACCCCGATAAGGAGGAAAAACATATGAATAACGTCTCCACATCACTTCCCAGCCCTCAGTCGTTCCCGCGCATGCGGGAGTCCATTCCACAGATTTTGCAGGGGTTTAGGGATGCCCCACGCGTCCAGCAAAGCCTGCTGGCCAGCGTCGAAAAGCTTTGCCTGGTGTGGCTGGCACGGCGGTTGCCAGCTTGGGTCAATCCGGACCACCTCACGGCGCTGGGTTTTGCATCGATGCTCTTAGCCGGCGCCTCCTACGCGCTGGCTCGCCTTTGGGCGCCCTCCCTGCTCGTTGTCGATGTCTGGCTAGCCGTCAACTGGTTCGGTGACAGCCTGGACGGAACACTGGCGAGAGAGCGCCAGTGCCAGAGGCCGCGATATGGCTTCTATGTCGACCACATCGTTGATTCGTTTGGGGCGCTTTTCGTTGTGGCCGGGCTGGCGTTTTCAGGCTACATGAATTGGTGGGTTGCTATGGGGCTGCTTCTCAGCTTCTATCTTCTCTCCATCAATGCCTACCTGGCCACTTACACGCTGGGGACTTTCCGCCTCTCCTACTGGAAATTCAGCCCCACCGAGATCCGA
This sequence comes from uncultured Acidobacteriota bacterium, assembly GCA_963831905.1. Lineage (GTDB taxonomy): Bacteria > Acidobacteriota > Terriglobia > UBA7540 > UBA7540 > CAVROP01. The sequence continues at coordinate 384,269 of CAWHRX010000009.1, forward strand.
CTTCTGCTCGGCGTCGGTAACGTCGTCGCCTTGCTCCGGCCGACCATCCGGCTCCTCCCGACCCACCCGCAGTTCTTCGATGTCTCGGGAGTAATTGCGATCGTCGCGATGGCAGGCGTGCTGGCGGTCTCTGTGGTGCGCAACACCATCGCACTTTACCGGTTGGAGAGGATCAAATGCGCTGGCTGAGCTTTCGAAGGCTCTCAAAGCTGGCAACGTCCACTTTCAGATCGCCGGCGAAGAGTTGGAGCTTCTTGTCGCCTTCAACGCCCTCGACGGTGAGGTCGCCGCCGGGCCGTCTTCCAAGCCTTGCTTGTCAGAAAGCGCTTCGCACTGGTGTATAGTCAATGGCGTCCTGGCAGCACCATAACTACGGACTGCGTATGACCAATTACGAGAGATTTGTGAAAACCATCAATTGGCAACTCCCTGACCGGATCATGACTTACGACCTGGTCGATCACGCCGAACTCCTCAAACGGTATGGCGGGGAGGGAGACTTGCTCGAGCGCAACGCCCGCTTGTGCAAACAGATCGGGCTGGACGCCACGCGTTACATTCACGACCCGGAACACCATTGGATGGGCGACAAGATCAAGGATTGGATTCGCTTCCTGGGCGTGGACCCGGGTGAATGGGAAGTGGTGGAAAAAGGCGGGACGGCATGGATTGCCAGGCGGCCTTTCAGCGACCTGCGCGGCCTCGAGAAGAACATGCCCAGCATGCCCAAGAAGAGCCACGTCGAGGAGTGGTACAAACCGGCAATCAAAAGGATCAAGGAGGTTTACGACTCGTTCGACGTGGTCTTCGTGGGCGGCGTCGAAGGCCCTCTCACGGATGCTTACACGTATACCGACATGACGCTGTTCTGCGAAGCTATTTACGAGGCACCGGAACTTGTCGACCGGCTGATTGAGGTCTGCGGCGCCTTTTCGCAGTATATCGCGGAAGTGTACGCCGAGAACCCCTCGGCCCCGCTGCTGTTCATGGGCGAAGACGTCGCCGGCAAACACGGCCCGATCTTCAGCCCCGACTTTATCCGCGCCAAGGCCTTGCCAATTTGGAAACGCATCGCCGCGCCCGTTAAGGCCAAAGGGTATAAATTCCTCTATCATACCGACGGGCGCGCCGCGGAGATTCTGCCCATCGTCGTACACGAACTTGGCGCTGACGGATTCAATCCCATCGAGCGCAACGGCTGCAACGATATCTTCGAGATTCGCCGGCTCTACCCTCACACCTTGCTTTTTGGCAACGTGTGCTGCGAGAATACGCTGCCCTACGGTACGCCTGAGGACGTCGAGCGGGAAACGTTAGGGCTTATCGAAAAGATCGGACCCCAAGGCGGAATTCTGATTGGCTCTTCCAGCGAAGTGCATGACTTGGTGCCTGTAGAGAACGCGCTGCGCATGTACGAGACAGTTCACCGGTATGGCAAATACCCAATCGCTCTTTCGAAAAGGTGAGCGGAGGACGACATGAATCGCCGAGATTTCCTGGGAAGCGTGGCCGCGACCGCAGCGGTGGGGCAGATCGTGAAAATGCCGCTGCCCATCGGGGAGAATGTTCGCTCACCCCTTCCCCGTGCCAAATGGCTCGAGCACGGACTGATAGACGCCGGGGGAAGCCATGAGCCCTACATCTTCGTCGTTCGTCGCGGGGGGGAGCGGCTCGACGCGCGCAAGGACTACGAATGGAATCAAAGCGAGGAGCTGATTCGCACCCTCCACAATCAGGGCATCGAGATCTTCCACACCCACCTTTATAAAGGGTTTGGCATGGCCGCCGAGAAGCCCGAAATGGACGACGCTCGCCGCGCTGCCGCGATCGCTCATCGTTATGGCATGAAAGTGGATAGTTACATTCAATGGAATACCATGATGTACGAGACCTTTTTTGCCGAGGAGCCGCGAGCCAAAGACTGGATCCAGCGCGACGTGGGCGGCCTGCCGATCCTGCTGGTCTACGGCTACCAGCAATCCTTTCGCTACCGGCCGTGCTTTACCCACCAGGAGTACCTGGATTACTTGAAACAGATCGTCCGTTACGCCGTCGAAGAGGTGAAATCGGACTTCATCCACTTTGATAATTTCGATCTCAACGCAGAGCCCGATTCTTGCCACTGTCCGGCGTGCGTGGAGGGATTCCGGGCTTTCCTGCGGGCCAAGTACACGCCTGAAAAGCGCCGCCAGCGTTTTGGCTTCGAGAACGTCGACCACGTGAATCCACCGCAGTGGAATCGCCAGAATCCGCCTGAGAAGATGGCCATCATCTTCGATCCCGCCATCCAGGAGTGGATTGATTTCCGCTGCCAGGTCATGGCCGACGCCTTGCGCCAGATGGCAGAGTACGTCCGGTCGCTCAATTCCGAGGTAGCGGTCGAGATTAACCCCCACGGCATCACGGGCGGAAATCGCGCCTGGGAGAACGCCATCGACCATTCTCGCCTGCTGACCTCCACGGACGTCTTCTGGACCGAAGAAGAGAACCCTTGCGTGTACCTTCCAGACGGCCGCCTGATCTCGAAAGTCCGCAGCTACAAACTGGCGCGCGCTTTCAACAACATCCTGCTGGCTTACATCGAGGACAGCCCCGTGGCCATGGCTGAATCCCTGGCTTTCAATCAAACGCTGGGCTTCGCCGGGACGGCGCCGCTACCGGCCGCAATAGTTGAGCATGTCGCGTTCTACCGCAAGAACCGCGAACTCTATCAGGGTACGAAAGATGTGGCCGGCGTCGGTGTGCTGCGTTCTTACCCCTCGATCGCGTATCACCACGCGCGCGCTCAGCTCAGTGCAATTCTAGTCGAGCAGGCTCTCATCCAGTCACGAATTCCTTTCAATCTCGTCTTCGACCAAACCCCACTCCTCGCTCCCCTCCCCACTCCGGGAGGGGAATCAGAGGTGGGGGAGCCTTCGAAACTCCAGGTGCTGGTGTTGCCGGATTCAGAATGCCTCCCAGACGAGCAATTGACGCGAATACGCAGCTTTGTCGAGCAGGGTGGCGGACTCGTGGCCATCGGGCAGGCGGGCCTTTACGACGAATGGCGGCGTCTGCGTCCGGAACCAGGATTGAACGGACTCATCGATGGCCAGGCGCGCGCACACGACTATGAGGAGGATGTGCAGGAAACCACCGCGGCAGGTCACTCTCACCGGAAAACCTTCGGAAAGGGCCGCGTAGTTTATCTGCCCGCGGTCGAATTCGACGGCCCCCTCCCCAAAGCTGAGCCCTATTTCAACATCGGCAACCGGTTTTGGAAGCGCCCGCGCAACTGGGAGGAACTCATCGCCGCGATCCGCTGGGCCGCCAACGCGGACTTGCCCTTCGAAGTCTCGGGACCGGATTTCCTGGTCGCAAACCTTGTCGAGCAAGACACACAGCAGCGACGGCTTCTCCACTTGATTAACTACAATGCGGGGAAGAGGCCCGCCATTTCTTCCCTGCAATGCACCGTACGAGTACCGGGTGGGAACGTGGTGAAGGAAGTCAAGATGTACGAGGTCGGCGCAGACGCGCCCCGGCCAGTCAACTTCACAGCCGGCCACTCGTCAGCGACGTTCACGATTCCGGAAATGAAGACTTACGCCATTATAGCGGTGAGTTGGTAACCTCGTGTTTTGGGGGTGGCCACAAGGGCCGCCCTCGGGCAACCACAAGGGTTGCCCCTACAACATCACTCGGTGGCCTCGGAATAAACACGCACAGGCCCGAGGAGCCCTGACGGCTGCAACGGTGAATTTGCTCGGTACGGCTTTACGTCCGCGAACGTGTACTTCGTCTTGGCGTCAGGCTGCTGGTCGCCGATCAGCCGATTGACCCAGGCATTGATCACCTTGATCGTCACTTCGTTGGCGCCCGGTTTGAGCGCGCTCGTCGCATCCACCCGGAAAGGAGTGTGCCACACGATGCCGAGTGACTCGCCGTTCACGTGCACCTCGGCAAGGTTTTTCACGTCGCCCAGGTCAATCCAGAGTCTCGCGCCCTTCTTGAACCATTCCTGCGAGGCCTGAACAGTTTTCGTGTAAGTTCCCTCACCAGAAAAGTACTTCACGCCCGGGTCAGTGCTCTCAGGCCACGAAATCAGCTTGTCCAACGTGACGGAGGCCGGCGCGCCACGCCCTGATTGGAATGCCACCTTCCACGGGCCCTCGATCGTTTCCAGGTCTGTCGCCACGACTTTGGGTAGAGTTCGCGAAGTTTCCTTGGTCGGCTTGCGGAACACCACAAAGACCGTGCCCCAGGGCTCGAGGTGCAGCGGCACGGTGGTCCGGCCGTCGGCAATATTGTACGACACTGGCTCGGCCAGGCCCGTGTCGGGGTGCCAGAGTTCCGCCACCTTGCCAGTGATACGGAACATCGCGTCTACCGTTTCGTCGCGGTCGTTGCGGTTGTCCACGAAGTAGAGATCACCATCCGCCAGCTTGCGATGTGCGAAGAGAAGGCGCGTGTCGCTCTCCGGCTTGGTGTGGTCGAAATCCGGCGCTACGCTCATGGCAGTTAGCGCGGCCTCCGCGTTTTGCCCTGCGTAGACCTTGCCTTGGCCCACCGAGTGCTCGCCGGTCCCATCGCCGAATAGCTCATCATTCAGCCGCTGAAACTCCGCTTGGTCGTCGGCGAGGCTGGGATCGTCGATCGGCTTCTGACCGGCCACGGCCGCGCCATCCTCCACTAATTTGTGAATTGCGCGCAGCACCGGCAATGACATGTGCCGGCTGAAGGGGTCGAGCGCCAGCAAACGGTATTCCATCCCGCTCTTGGTCGTAATTCGCCCTTGCTTCGCGTTCAGCATGTGAATCAGGCCGTCGGCGTTGATGTAATCGAAGCCGTAACCGGCCGGTATATCGGGAGACTTGTTCGCAAAGATGGCCGTCAAGTTAGAATCTTCACCGTAGAAATAAAGTACGTCGGCGCCGAAATGCCCCTGCTGAAGGAGATAACTGCAGCGCGCAATATACTTGATCCACGGGCCCGCCTCTTCCGCCCAAGTCTCATTGCGGTTGAACCACTGCCCGAAAGGCCCCAGCGTCATTCCCGGCGCCTTGTCAACCAAAGGCTGGTGGGCAGACTCATGAATAACAAAACGGTTGATGCCGTTCAGCAATTCCTGATCGGCCGTCGGCTTCAGGGTAGCCGGGGACCATGCCCACGGTGCGGCGGCCGCCGTCATCGACTCCGCGGCAGCCAGGTTTTGACCATAAATATGGGCGACGGACGCCGATTCACGATCATCGGCGTTGTAGCCGAATTGCTCCTTATTGACTCCAGGGGTCTGCGTCCACATGGCGCTCATGGGCACTTCGTTGAACTTCTTCACTTCCATGCCATCCGCCACAAAGGCGCGCCCGCTCTCGTGAGACTCGCCGTAATGGCCCATGTGCCACTCGTGCAGCGTGGCTTCGAGTTGGCCGTAATGCTCGTTGGCAATTAGATCGCTAATCGTCTTGCGGAAGTCCCAGAGAAAGCGGTCGCTGGCTTCGGCGCTCTCGACGACTCTCCCGGCGAGAACCGGCAGCCAGGGCAGCGGATCGTAGCCGCGCAGCTTTTTGAACTGCGCCAGCATGTTATCGGTCCAGTTCTGCGAGCCGGCCTCCCAACTATCGTTAATCACGTAGCGGATTCCGCGCTTGCCCATATAATCCGCGCCGACCGTCTGCTTGTAGCTGTCCAGGTAGGTCTCCATGTAGTTCTTCACGTAGGTGTGGTTCAGCTTGTCGACTTCGAGGCCGGTGGCCTCAGCGGTCGCCGGATGGTTGGTGATCCCTAACAGCGAGTAGCCGAACCGGAGAACGACCCAATGGCCGGCGGGGGGTGTCCAATCGAGCCTGCCGTCCGCGCTCATCTTGGACGTCAGGTCGATCACTTCGGACTTGGATACGGCATCAGAGGAATCACCCGAGGGCGTCGCGAACTCGTAAAGGTCGCCTAGAGAACTGAAGGCAGCTTTGTCTTCGAAACGGTTGACACGCGCTCCCGGATGCAGCACCAGTTCGGCAATTTCATAGTCCGTGGGCGGCTTGCCAACTCTGATCCCTAGGGACGCGGGGTCAATGCCGCTCGCCCAGGGAGGCAAAGGGGGAGGAGGCGTGCGCTTGAAAACAACGCGGAAGAACTTCGCCTTCACCGCCGGAAAAGATACGGTGTGCTCCGGAGCTCCATCGTCAGGCAGCTTCACTACGGCCCGGAAGTCTTGCCCGTCGTCACTCGCTTCGAGAGTTTTCTCCGGCCTGCCGATTCCAGCCAGCATCGCGGCAATTCCGCCAGGGTTCTTCGTCACGATGCTAACGGCGTGAATGGTCTGAGGCTCATCGAATTCGTATTGGATCCAGGAACTCTGGCCCGCGGCGGTTGGGATAGGAAGCTTGGTGGTCTTCTCCAGGTCTCCGTCGCTCAGCACGGCGACGTCAACGTTGCCTCCGCTCGCCGTCACCTTGGGGTGCAGTGATTCGAGCGGCACATCGCTTTCCGGCACCCGATAGGCAACCACCGCGACGTCCGCATAGAACTCCGGAACCGGCTTGGAGCCCGCCGGCCTCTCGAGAAGGTCGCGGATGGAGAGGTTTTGAAATGCCCCGGTGTTGGAGGGAGGATGCGCCACTGTGCCCGTGAAGGCCTGGCCGCCTTCAACCGACGTCTCGCTCCACACATATTTCTTCATCCCCTGCGACGCCGGAACCCAGGGTCCGCCCGATTCGCTCCAGCCCGGCGAACCCGCGATGGCCTCTTCCAACCCCAGTTGATCCCCGAGGACCACCGCGTACTTGAAGGCGTCCTTCCATTCCGGGGTCATGTAGGCCAGACGCTTTGGCACCACCAGCGGCGTCGAGAGCGCGGCATCGAAATTCTGGTAGCCCCCCAGACCCACCCGGTGCATCCACTCCAGGTCAAGCTTGATGCCTTCCTTGCTGATGTTGCCGTTCATCCAATGCCACCACACCCGCGGACGCGCTCCCTCCGGCGGATTCTCGAATCCACTCTTGAGCGGATCAGTTTTGGTTTGCGTAGCAGCAGTGGTAACACCAACCAGTAGTGCTAAGACCGCGTAGACTGCTTTGCCTGCATAACGATGCGTCTGGCTCATTGGTTCCTCCGTTTCGCTGCTAGGCTGAAGCTCTGGAGTGCCGCAGCTTGCTGCCGCTCTTGACGAGGCCAGCTTGCTGGCCGCGCTCTTGCGAGCTTCCCTGTGTTCGGCGAGTACGTTCGCCGGCGGAAAGCGGCAGCAAGCCGCCGCACTCCAAAACCGGGGTCCGCACCCGCAAATCAACAATCATCAATCGCTACACTTCCTCCGGCACGGTAAACGGCGCGCGGTAGCCGCGATCACCGTCGCGCAACAGCGTGTCGGCCTCAGAATCATTGATGACCTGCTGAGTATCGGGATTGAAATGCAAGGTCCGGCCCAAGCGGTAGGAAGCATTAGCGAGGTGCATCAGCGCCATGGAAGTGTATGCTTCCTCGATGGGCGCATTCAGATCCTCTTTTTTCCGGCTCACCACGCAGTCGATGAAGTTCTTAAAGTGGGCGAGTTCGGTGCCCTCGTGGACCTTGGGCTGAGGCTCTTGATCGGGGCCAAGCCACACGCCATAGGTATCCGCGTCTTCGTCGCCGGTGGCGAAGTAACCCTTCGAGCCATAGAAGATGTCTCCAATGCTGTTGTGCCCGCCCGCCATGGGCCCTAGCGCGGGAAGGCCGGACTTGCGCTTGGGCTCCGGAGTCCCCATTTCCGGAGTGCCAATATCCGCTTCGTGGTTGGTGATCCAATGGCGGACCTCGAAGGTTATCATCTTTCGCTTGCCGTCCGGGAGGTCGAACTCGAAGGCGCAAGTCAGGTCGTTAGGCGTCTCCTGGTCGTCTTCGAACATGAAGTGGCCGCCGATGGCGCTCACTTTATTGGGGAACCCCACGCCTAACCCCCACCGCGCTACGTCCAACTGATGAGTGCCCTGATTGCCCATGTCGCCATTTCCGTAATACCAGAACCAGTGCCAATTGTAGTGAAAGCGATTCTTGGTGAAATCATGCAGGGGCGCCGGGCCGGTCCAGAGATCGTAATTCACTCCTGCCGGAACCTCGGTGACGGGAGCACGGCCGATAGTGTTTCGCCATTTGTAGCAAAGTCCTCGGGCCATGTAGATGTCGCCGATCAGGCCCTCGTGGAGCTTCTTGATCCCATCTCGAATCGCGGTGGCGGAGCGGATTTGTGTGCCGTGCTGGACAATGCGGTTGTAACGGTGCGCCGCCGCCACGAACTGTTTGCCTTCCCATAAATTGTGGCAGCAGGGCTTCTCAACATACACGTCCTTGCCCGCCTGGCACGCCCAGATTCCCATCAAGGTGTGCCAATGATTCGGGGTGGCGATGGAAATCGCGTCGATGGACTTGTCCTCCAGAAGCTTGCGGATATCCACAAACGTCGCCGGCTTCGGGATCCCGTGTTTCTCCATCATGGAAACGCGCTCTCCCATGAGTTTCTCGTCGATGTCGCAGACGGCGGCGATTTCGACGTTAGAAAGCTGTGCGTAATTATGGACGTGATCCATGCCGCGCCCATGCACGCCGCAGATCGCCACGCGCACGCGATCGTTGGCGCCGGAGACTCGTTCCGGCCGCGTCAAGAACGTGACGCCGCTCGCGGCGGCCAAACTCGCAGCGCTGGTCACACTGTTCTTCAAGAAACTCCTGCGGCTTAATTGCGTATCATTGGACATGAGTTATTCTCCTCCTGAAACCTTGCCGAGCCCTGTCCTAACGTGTAGGGGGACGGCTTGCCGTCCCCTCGATGGCCGGGAAGCTTTCCACCGAGGGTAGGGCAAGCCCTACCCCTACATCACTTGTCTACCTTTCGTGCGCAACGAATTCCTGGTAAGCCTCAGCAACCTTGGCTTGCTTGTAATCGCCATGGTGAATGAAAACCCGATAACGAAACTTCAATGTTTTGCCTTGCTGAATCGTCCAGCTCCCATCCTTCTCCGGGTCCTTATAAAACTCTCTCCAGCCGAAGGGGTTAGCGGCCAGCAAGCCGTAGCCGCGCGCGTGCCAGGTTGTCGGATGCCGAAAGCTCTTTGGGCTGTCGAAAACAGCGACACCCAGTTCTTCCCCGGCAATCGCGCCGTCATAGTCAACCCAATCCGCCGGCTTTCCCCAGATTTCTTTTTCTCCCTCCGCGCCGGTGGAGTTAACCATATGTCCAGGAGGTGAATTGAGTTCATTCGCCAGGCGGATTGCGAAAGTTCCCTCTTTGGTGTCACCCATCACCACATCCGAACCGTGGTTAGCCATCAAGGTAATCTCGCAATCAATCCACCGTGTATCCGCGCCGCCGCCGAAAACAAAGGATTGTATCTCGTCTGCGATCACTCTGCCACCTGGATCAGCGAGTTCGAACTCGGCCTTCAGCGCGCCCGGCTCGCCGCCGCTCTGCATCTCTTCCAGCTTTTTGAACACCGCCCGGCCAAAGACCGTGTCGTCGCTATACTGCGGGAATACTGCCTCGCCCCAGAAGTCAATGCCGTCGATGTCTCCGTGGCCGAAATACATCGGACGCTGATGCGGCTCCAGGCCTCGATCCTTCAGGTGCTCCTGTGGAATGGTGTTGCCGATAATGAAGTCGCGCGTCACGATGGTGCCTTGCGCAGTGCGCAGAGGTTGAAAGTAGGGTTTAGCAATGTCAGCGGGGAAAAAGTACGTGGTGAAGGGCCGACCCCCAATGAGCACCTCGACCGTGTCCCCCTTCCTGACCAACTCCACCGGACCAGCAGCAAGGGAAGCAACTGAAACTAGCAGCAGCCCGCTGATGGCCGCTGCCGAAATGCCTAACTTGCAATCCGCCATTTTAATCTCTATAGGGTGTGATCGAGGGCGGCCCCCAGGGCTGCCGTTCCGCCGCCGAGCGCGAATTCAGAGTGAGAAACATCCCTCATGATTGTGCCTGGTCAACGACGCGGAGCAAGCCCTGCATGGAGCGCTCGGTAGTCTGCTGATGATTCATGCCGGGGGCGTTGAATTCGCATTCCAGTGACATGCTCTCGTTGTAGTTGTCGCGCCGCAGCGCCCGCAATTGCCCCACCAGGTCGATTTCACCCGAATCCGCAAATGTCTCCTCGCATTGCTTAAGACCCGACTGGCAATGCATCCCTTTGAGATGGATATTCCAGATCCGGCCCTTCTCCAGCGCATTGTAGCCGTCTGGATATGACACCTCGCCACGACCGTAACCGTTACCGACATCCCAGTTATATCCGAGGTCAGGCGCCGGCGCCAATTTGAGGATCGCAGCCAGCTCGCGCCCTGTCGCGGCATTGCACGATTCTTCGTTCTCAATCACCAGCCGGATTCCTCCACCATTGGCAACCTCAGCGGCTTTGGCAAGATCCTCCGAAATGCGAGGGTAAATTTCTTGCGGATTGGCCACGCGCCAGAAGGTAAACCCGCGCACCTTGTCGGCACCCCACGCCTGAGCGCGTTCCATGGCGCGTTTCAGCAGATCCATCTGGCCTGAGTAGGGGGTGTGATAACCGCCTTCAATGCTGACGGCGTTAGTGCCGGGCAACACGCATTTATAGAAGCCGGAATCAACAACCGAACATTTGAAGTTGTATTGATCGAGCAGGCGCTTAACACGCTCGATCTCTTCCGGCGTCGCCTCTGTATTGTACTTTCCCCAGAGGCCACGAATCTCCACCCACGAGAGACCGTAGCTTTTCATGATTTGCAGCGCTTTCTCGAAATCCCGCGAGAAGCCGTCGCTGATCGCGCCCAGCTTAAAGCGGCTCAGCGGCGGCGAGGAAGAGCCCCATTGGCGCCGGCATCGAGCCGCATAAGCGGCGCCAGTGGCCAATACAGCGTTTTTCAGGAAAGTACGGCGGTGCATATAATGGTTGATGGCCGATTGCCACGCGTGGCGCATACGTTAAGGGTAATGCATGCGCCACCTTCTTGTCATGCTCAGCTTCTCCGTACGCGTGTTCGTGTTATCCGTTCCTGGTCGAGCGGATACTGCATGCCCTGCCGCGTTGGGAGCAATTCCCCTTCCCAAAGAACTATTCGCACTTGGCCGGTAACTCCATGATTTTACCAGGCCTTCAACTCGCTCGGCTAGTCCCTGAGAGCGCTCTACAAAACTCCTTATTCTGAATTCTAGAATTGGTAGCCCTCTCCGGCGAAGTGCCCTGGTGAAGGTGAAAGTGCAAAACCCCGTGACCCCGCGCAAGCGGGCCCGCGTCAGCGTCGCCCGCGAAGTTGGCGGGCAGCCTCTGAAGGGGCAGCGCAGTTGCCTTGCGACCGAGAAAGTGTTCTCATTGAATGTTGGAGTTCAGGCAAGGCACTGTCAAAGGAGGTGTTTCCGCAAGTGAGCGACTCCGACATGCAGCGTCAAGAGGGTTTGCCTTCGAAGAAAGTGCGCCTGACCTTGTTGATTGGCTTCGGGGGGTTACTGGCCTTGATGCTCGTCACCGGACTGAAGGCTCTCGATCTCGCACGCCAACTTCACGTGCAGGAAGAGGCCATCCGCCGGACCTTCCTGGCCCATACCCAGCCCCTGATGGTTCTATCATCCTCGATCTGCGTCTACAGCGACCGAGTACAGGAGTATTTGCTGAGCCAGGATCCGCAAGCTGAGGGGCTGACTGCCAGTGAATTCTCACGGCTCACGGCGGAAGTTAATTCGACGCTTAACGCATTTCCCGAGACTCGTCAGCCCGAAGAACGAGCCTTGCGCGATGACCTTGAACACTTGTTCGCAGCGCAGCAAGAAATGATGCACCCGATCTTGTCGTGGAACCAAGAGGAGCGCCGCAGACAGGCGTTGCACTTCCTGCATGAACAGGTTCTTCCCGAACAAGCCCGCCTGCAGGAAACATCGGAAAGAATCGCCCTATGGAACGGGCAACAACTGGGCGCGGCGAATCAGCAGATTTTTGCAAGCTTTTCGAGCCTGCAGGCACGCCAATCAAGGCTGCTCGCCATTTCTCTTTCCGCCGCCCTGGTGCTGTCCCTCTCGAGCGCTCTCTACCTCCTCCATCTCGAGCAGCAGGGTCAGCAGCGCTACCAGGAACTCGCCCGGAGCCGCAGCGAACTCGAGGCTTTGTCGGCGCGGCTCGTCGACGCTCAGGAAACCGAGCGCCGGTCGATCTCCCGCGAACTGCACGACGAAGTGGGACAATCTCTTGGCGCCCTCTTGGTGGAAGTCGGCAGGTTGGAAGCTACGATTCCCACCGGGGCGACACAGATCCAGGACCATGTCGACACGATCAAATCCGTGGCCGAGACCACCGTCGAAACGGTGCGCAACATCGCTTTGCTTCTTCGCCCCTCGATGCTGGATGATCTGGGCTTGATCGCCGCCCTCGAGTGGCAGGGCCGCGAGGTCTCGCGCCGCAGCGATACGGAAGTGGAAATACAATCCGTCGGCGTGTCGGAAACGATCCCGGACGAGTATAAAATCTGCATCTACCGATTGGTACAGGAAGCGCTCAACAACGCGGCGCGCCACAGCGCCGCCAAGAATGCCAAAGTCACGGTTGAGCAGAAGATGAACAAAATCCTGGTCACCGTATCGGACGACGGCCGCGGCTTTGATCCGCAAAGGGTGCGTGGTCTGGGAATATTAGGAATGGAAGAACGCGTGAAGCGCTTGGGGGGAAAGCTTACCCTCGACTCAAAACCGGGATCCGGCACTACCCTCCGTGCGGAGTTTCCGCTGGCAGCGTAGCGCGCTCCTCTAAAGCTTGCCATTCCGAGTGGGCGTGGGCCTGTGGCCCACCCAAAGGGATGGATATCACCCGCAACGTCGCCCCCGCGAGAGCGGGGGTCCATTGGAGTTACGGAATGCAATGGATTCCCGCTTGCGCGGGAATGACGTGATTTTCGAGAGCGAAGCGAAGGGTGACAGTCCATAGTCTTTCTCGCAGCCTCAGCATTATGAAATCCATTCGCGTCTTGCTCGCCGATGACCACAAACTGATCCGGGCCGGCCTCGTGCTGGTGGTCCAGCAGCAGCCTGACCTCATCGTAATCGGCGAAGCTGATGACGGACGGCAAGCGGTGCAGTTGGTCGAGTCGCTCAAACCGGATGTGGTGGTCATGGATATCGGCATGCCCAACTTGAATGGCATTGAAGCCGCGCGCCAGATCACGGCCAGCCGCCCTGACACGGCAGTGGTGATTCTGAGCATGCATGCCGACGAAGGCTACGTGCTGCGCGCCCTGAAAGCAGGCGCTCGTGCTTATTTACTGAAGGACTCCGCCACCACGGATCTTGTTCAGGCCATTCGCGCTGTGGTCGAGGGTAAGTCGTTTTTCAGCCCCGCGGTCAGCAAGGTCCTGCTGCAGGATTACATGCGCAAGTTGCGCCGCAGCGGCGCTGAAGATTCCTACGATCTCCTCAGCCCGCGGGAGCGAGAAGTTCTTCAACTGGTCGCGGAAGGCAAATCGAACAAAGAGGTGGCGAACCTCCTGAATCTCAGTACCTACACCGTGGAAACCCACCGGGCAAAGATTATGCAGAAGTTGAATCTGAAAGGCGTGCCGGAGTTGATTCTGTATGCCGTGCGGAAAGGGATTATTTCCTAACAGTGGCTAGTGGTTAGTGGTTAGTGGTTAGTGACTAGTGGCTGGTTTGCGGCTAGTAACTTGTGGTGGGCAGCTAGAGACCTTCCTTGGAGTGGCCAGTGGCGAGTGGTAATCGAAGGTCGTAATCTGTTGCTTTTCCGGCAAGCATTTCAGGCCGTCGGTCTCCGTCCTAGACCTCGGCCCGCGGGTTCTGAATTCTGGAATCTGAAATCTCGAATCTGAAATCTGCATTTTCCCAATCCCCTGTTCCCTTTCTCGAAGCGGGAATGAAGGGAACAGCGCCCGACTCTTCCCGATTCGCTGTTCCCTATTCCCTGTTCCCTGCACTTACGCCGCGATGAACAGCGTATGCCCCTGGCGATTCACGAGAAGCAGGGGATTCTTCCCCGCCCTTTCGATGGCTCGATCGAAGTCGGTGACGTCGGTCACGCTCTGATGATTGACTTCCTGAATCACGTCTCCTCGCTGCAATCCCGAGTCTGCAACGGGACTCGAGGGACTGATGTCCGTCACGACCACGCCCTTCGTGCGATCCGGCAGCCCCAACTGCTGGGCCGTCTGATCGGTGACATTCTCCACCGTAACGCCTTCCAACGCCCCTTGCGGATTCTCCGGCGCGGCGCTCGCCCGCTCATTTTCGGCCGGCAGTTCCCCCAGCTTGACCGCGATGTCGTGCTCGCTGCCGTGGCGCCACACCTTCAGGTTGGCGGTGGTTCCGGGCGCCATCATGGAGATGCTCATGCGTAACTGGTTACTGTCGGTGATGGGTTTGCCGTCGAGAGCCACAACGATATCGCCCTTCTCAAGGCCGCTCTTTTGCGCCGGGCTGCCGGGCTCGACATCACCCACCAGCGCACCGCGCGGCGCCGCTGCCCCAAAGGCCTTGGCCAGTTCCGGGCTGACTCCCTGTATGTAGGCGCCCATGTAAGCGCGCGTCACTTTGCCGTTGCTTACAATCTGATCCATGATGTTACGTACCAGGTTCGTGGGGATAGCAAATCCCACACCCTCGTTGCCGCCGGACCCGTGCGAGAGGATCGCGGTGTTGATGCCGATCAGTTCGCCGCGGTCATTCACCAACGCCCCGCCGGAATTGCCCGGGTTGATCGGCGCGTCCGTCTGGATAAAATCTTCATAATCTTCGATACCCAGGTTGGTCCGCCCGGTTGCGCTCACGATCCCCATGGTTACAGTTTCTCCCACGCCAAAAGGGTCGCCAATCGCCAAGGCGTAGTCGCCCACCTGGACTTTGGACGAGTCTGCAATCGTGATGGCAGGCAGATTCGTTGCATCCACCTTAAGCACGGCAAGATCCGTCTTGGGGTCAGTGCCCACCACCCGGGCTTTGTACTGGCGCTTGTCAGACGCAGTAACCAGAATCTCCGTTGCACCCTCGACGACGTGGTTGTTGGTCAGAATATATCCCTCCGGGCTGACGATCACGCCGGAGCCCAGGCTCCGCTCTCGCTGCGCCTGCGGATTCCGCGGTGTATTGAATTGCCCGCCGAAATTATCTCCAAAGAACTGACGGAAGAACGGATCCATCGGCATCATCTGTCCCGAAAAACCCGTTTTCACCACCTTGCTGGTGGAGATGTTCACAACCTCCGGCAGTACTTGCTTCACGATCGGTGCGAAACTATTCCTGCTCGGACCTTCATTGGGACTTGCAAGCTTCAGCGAGGCCGGCGGATTGGCCGTTGCGATGTCGCCGCGAAGGCGATGGATGCCTACCCCGCCTACGACCAGTCCAAAAGCCGCTGCAAGAGCTATTCCCCCTAACTTTCCCCAAAAACCTCGTGCGTTCATATGCCCTCCCTATCACGAATTCGCTTGCCAGCGTCACAGCAGCTTCGACCGCCTGCTCGCTGGTCCATTCAGTGAGACGCACAGGGAGGCGCCGGGGACTATCACGACGAGTGTGTATATGCGATACCGGCGATTGGGGATGGGTTCTAAAGCGCGGCAAAGCCGCAACCAAAAGCTTCCAACACAAAGGCCACAGAGAAGAGCTCGCAGAGATCACGGAGAAAGAAACACATGTGTTTTTTCTTCTCTGTGCGCTTTGTGAACTTTTCTCTGTGCCCTTTGTGTTTGGCTCTTCTGTGCCAGCGCGAACATCAACGAATCTTCTCGGCGCAACAACATGCTGGAAACTGGTGCTACAGGGGAGTTGTCAGCCCGAAATCAGCGAGAACTTCCTCCACGGGGATGCCTTTGCCTCCCCGGTCCTCAAACCAGGCTTCCGAGTGAGCTACGGCCTGGCGCTCTTCTTCGGTAACCGGTTCGTCGTCAGGGGAGGCGTCAGCGATGGCACGCGCCATGGGATCAAGCACGGCTTGGAGCAGACCGATGACAGCAGAGACTTGGCTTGGCGCCAAACGTTCGATCAGTTCATGCGCCTGCTGCTTTTCAGTGCCGGAATCGTGCGCCATCGCCAAGTATCCTTACTGCTGGCCGAGCTCATGAAACAGTAGAGGACACACCAACCAACATGCAACTTACCACAAGCGGACCTATCCAGACCATGTGGACTTTCTTTCTCTTGAGGGGAAACGGTTCAGGTGCTGTTTCTCCCTCGGCCTCTTTCGTGTGGATTGCAGCCGAGCCCATTTCCCCAAACTGGCAGCGTCCGCGCCAACCCGGCAAACTCGCCGTTGGGGCACTCAAATATCCCACTCCAGGGAAATTCCTTGGCAAATTACGCCCAAGCTTGTAGGCTAAAATCGAATGTTTGTGTGCCCGGACAGACCGCATAGGCGGGTGGACCGGCGCAGACGTTGTGTCTGATGAGGAGTCAAGGAGTTGAGGAGTTCAGGAGTTGAGAAGCTGTAGGGCGGGTTGAAGAGGTCGGGTCGGAAGGTGACGGTTTGTCACCACTGGACTCTCAACTCTCGACTTCTCGACTTGAATTCGCCGGAACAAAGCCAGAATGTTTATGAAAACAAAGGATCGGCGCGAAAATCAACCACCCGGGCCGCTCCTTATCCAAGGCGGGGAATTTCCCCGACTCCCTTCCTCGGTTGAGGAGGGTTGCGGGTGGCCGGACTTTGCGCCTCGGCGTGAAACCGGGGCTTGATTGCGAAAAAACGCCGGAACAAAGCCAGAATGTTTATGAAAACAAAGGATCGGTGCGAAAATCAACCACCCCTGGCCCACTTATCCAAGGAGGGGAGCTTCCCGGACTCCCCTCTCGGTTGAGGAGGGGTTGGGGGGTGGTCGGACTTTGCGCCTTGGCATGAAACCGGGGTCTGATTTCGAAAAACGCCGGAACAAAGCCAGAATGTTTATGAAAACAAAGGATCGATGCGAAAATCAACCATCCCTGGCACCCCCTTATCCAAGGAGGGGAGCTTCCCGGATTCCCCTCTTGGTTGAGGAGGGGTTGGGGGTGGTGGGGCTCTGCGGCCTTGGCGTTCTTTGCGGCTTGGCGTGAAACCGAGTCTGTGACAATGAAAAACGCCGGAACAAAGCGAGAATGTCTATGAAAACAAAGGATCGGCGCTAGGCAGCCTCGGGCGGGGACCCAACATGGACCGAAGAGAATTTCTGGAAACAGTAGCCACGGGCGCGGCAACGACGCCGCTCGTAGTCCGATCCGCTGAAGGGGCGGGAACTGATCTGGCTGACGCACAAACCCCCGTCAAACCTGCCTCGACCCAGGCAAGCCCGCGGCGGCGCGAAAACTTCAACCGCGATTGGCGATTCGCCCGGCAGGCGCAGGGGACCGGCGCGCTGGGGTCATTCGACCGCGAGAACGGCGAAGCCGCAGAGATCGAGCCGCGTTTCCGCAACGCTCACCGGCCCGAATACGACGACTCGGACTGGGACGCCATCAACCTGCCTCACACCTGGAACCAGTTCGACTCGCGGGACGAGGCGCCCGGCTACTGGCGCGGCATCGGCTGGTATCGAAAGCATTTTCGGCTCGTCAACCAGGATTCCGGCCGGCGGGTGTTTTTGGAATTCGAAGGCGCCGGCAGCGTGGCCGAGTTCTGGCTGAATGGCCAGCGGGTTGGGGAACACAAGGGCGGGTACACCAGCTTCGAGTTTGACGTGACCGGCTGCGCAAAATTCGGCGAAGCGGAGAACGTTTTGACGGTCAAACTCGACAACCTGTTTCGTGCTACCGTGCCTCCCACGGTCAAGACCGATTATACGTTCTACGGCGGCATCTATCGGGACGTCTGGCTGCGGATTACCCACCCCACGTACATTTCCGACGTCATCTGGCTCACCCCTTCGGTCAGCGAGAGCGCGGCGACGCTCCAGATCCGCTCGCGCCTGGTTAACGAGACGCCCCAGGCCCGGGAACTGACGCTCGAGCAGGAGGTTCTGAACCCACAGGGCGAGGTGATCAAAACTCTATCGGTTTCCGCTCGCGTTCCGCCTCGCCAGCGTCTCGAGGTCACGCAAGACGCGGCGGTCGAGAACCCGCTGCTGTGGTCGCCGGACAATCCGAACGTTTATCGCCTTCGCTCCAGCTTGCGCGCCGGATCAGACTTGCTTGACACCGCCGAAAACCCCCTGGGATTCCGCTGGTTCAAATTCGACCCGCAGCGAGGGTTCTTCCTGAACGGCAAGCGTGTACAGTTGCAGGGGGCCAACTGGCACCAGGTTTACCCCGGCATGGGAAACGCCCTTCCGAATTCGCGCCACGCCTTGGACATGGAAATCATGCGCGCCATGGGGGTGAACTTCTGGAGGACTTCCCACTACCCGCACGACCCGGCCACCATGGAAGCCTCGGACCGTCTTGGCCTAATGGTGTGGGAAGAGCTGCCGGTCAATAAAGAGATCGGCGATCCGCGCGAATACACAGCCAACGTGCTGGCGATGGCCGAGGAGATGATCCGCCGGGATCGCAACCATCCGTGTATTATTTTATGGGGTATTGCTGGTGAAGTGAATGCCCCGGCCAGGGTGTCCCGGAAGGTTATTGGGGCCGTGGCGGCGCGCTATCGCCAGCTCGATCCTCCCCGGCCTGTGGCCATGCACGAGCCGCGGGGCGAGGAAATGGAGGCCCTGGTGGACGTGGTGGGCCTCGGCGTGGGCAAGGAGACCGACAGCAAACACCAGCGCTTCACCCAGCGGCCGTACCTCGTCGCGGAGTACGCCGCCTCCACCATGGGACGCGGAATTTACGGAGGCGGGCCGGAGAGCGAAGAACTGGCCTGCGAAAACCACGAGAAGTATTTGCGCGAGTTGTACCGGCGCCCCTGGATGGCCGGCGGCATGATCTGGCACCAGTCCGACTACGAAGGCGAGACCTACGACACCGTAATCCCTCACATCGTCGCCTTCGGCATGGGCGATGTGTACCGCATTCCCAAGGACGTGTACTACTTCTATCAGAGCCAATGGACGGCCAAGCCCATGGTGCACATCCTCGGCCACTGGACGTGGCCGGCGGCGGAGGACACGGCGAGGACTGTGAAGGTTTTCAGCAACGCGGCCGAGGTCGAACTGTTTCTGAACGGCAGATCGTTGGGGGCGAAGCAGGATGCGCCGGACGGAGAACTGCCGCATCCGCCGCGCCTCTGGACTGTTCCTTACCAGCCCGGAACATTAGTGGCGGTGGCACGACATGCGGGTAAGGAGATACGCGAGGAGCGCCGTACAGCGGGCGCGCCGCATCACTTGGTGCTGGACGCAGACAAGCGCGAACTCGAGTCCGGAAACCTCGAAAGCCTTGCCTACATCACAGCCCGCGTGGTGGACGAGAACGGCGTGGTGGTTCCCTCTGCCGCGTGTCCCGTGACTTTCACCTCCGACGGGCCGGGGGAGCTTCTGCGTCAAAGCTCGCTTGGCCACGGAACGGGGTGGACGCTGGATACCGTGGCGGGGCTCGCGCAGATGGCCTTTCGCGCCACCGGCCGCACGGGCCACGCTACCGTTAGCGCTTACTCTGCCGGCCTGCGCATGGGCCGCATCGAGATCAGCGTTCAGGCGCCGGGCAAGCCCGACGAGATGGAATACAAGGAGAGGTTCGACAACGACGAGCCCTGACATGGGTGATTTGCGATTTGTGATTTCTGATTTGTGATTTGCGATTGCTGATTTCTGAATGACGCAAGCGGTCGCGACTCGCCAATCACAAATCAGAAATCGCAAATCACAAATCACTCTCGCCGCGTCCCCAGGGCGAGCTGTGGCGGCCGCTCGAAACCCGCTCCACGGAAGAGACGTCGACTTCCACGGCGGCGGACCGCTCCAGCATTTCCACGGAAAGCACCAGCCGATACAAGTTCTTCTGGCGGACCAGAATCCCCTCCACCCCTTGCAAGGGTCCGGCTATAACGCGCACCCGGTCGCCGCTCCGCAGAAATGGGTGAGGTTCAACGCGATTTCCCCATTCGATCGCTTTGCGGACCGCTTCGATTTCGGATTCAGGAATGACCGCCGGTTCACCATTGACACTCAGAATGGAAACGATCCCCGGCGTGGTCACCACCTGGAGCCGCCGATCCTCCATGCCGCGCAGGAATAGGTAGCAGGGGAACAGGGGAAGCGAGCGCTGGACGGAGCGGTCCTTCCAGCGCCGGGTGCTGTTGTAAAGCGGAAGGAAGACTTGCAGCCCTTTGGCGGAGAGAACCTGGGCAATGGTCTTCTCGTGCTGATGGCGCGTGTAAATCGCGAACCACGGCTCGCTCGAGCCGGATAGCGGCGCCATTTGTGAATCCGTCACTAGCATAAAGCAAAGCTTCGCGAATTACAGGAGAACATGAGCGCGGCCCGGAGGTCAAGCCCTACGGCTGGCACGGCTCGCTCGTGCATGCTCGTAGCGCTGACTTTCAGGTCAGCAGGCTGTGTGCCGGCCTAAAGGTTGGCGCTACCCGCCAGCTCACTTCAGGAGTTCGGCTATAAATCGCTCGTCCGCCTCCCCGAAAGTGCGGTACAGAAAGCCAGGCAAGTGTGGGACAACCCTCTGCAGCCAGTCAGTGGGGTCGCTCCAAAGCACCGTGCGCGGCGCCATCGACTTTACCAGGTCGTCCAGGTCCCAGTGAAGCGCGAATCCGGGGATGACCGCGTCGTGCAAGTCTCTGGTGATCGGAACGTCCAAAGCGGCTCGCAGGCTATGGGGAGTGCCGTCGAGCCAGATCTTGCCGATGCGCGCGTCGACAGCGGCCGCCATGAGCAGCCACACGCCGGATACGTCGCGCGCTATGGCACGGACCGAGCCGGTGTCAACGTCAGGCCGCGCTACCAGCAAGTCCACAGCCCGCTGAATGTCAAAGGCGCGCAGGCCGGCCATATTCTTCCCTATCACCCAGGCGCGGATATTCTGCTTGGCAGCGCCTTGATCTTCGCCGTTCGAGTGCAACGGAAGCCCTCGCGGATACAAGTTCAGAACTACAGCGCCGCCCGCCGCCAGGAGCTCCGCCGTTGCGGCATCCAAATCCACCAGTAACACCGCCGGCTTACGCCCCGAAGCGAGCGGCGCGTAGAGCCTGCCCGAGATTTCCAGCCCGGGCTCCACTTCCAATGCCAGTTCCTGAGTCCGAAACGCCTCGCCAGGGTCATCACGCAACACGTGCACGACCGGCGGCTGGCCAGCACGATCTTCGGACCACTTACGAATTTCCGCCAGCAACTGCTCAGAGTTCCCTTGCTTCATTCTCTCGCGGAAGCTTTGCTGAATCACTTGATACAACTCGCGCCCTTCCACCTGGCCGGATGGAGTCGCCAGGAGATCGAAATCCAGCGCCATCTCCACGGGCTCTTCACGAAAGTCCCCGCGGCCGTCCTTCAACCAGCGGATCATCCACTGATAGATCGCCTCGCGAATCTCCAGCGGAGTCCCGTGCGGCCCCGGACCGATAGCCCAACGGATATGGTTCTCCGCGTCGTAAATCCGATACCAGTCCAGCGCCTCCTGGTAAGCATGGCGCGCGCCCTCGATGGGGAAGAAATCGCCGACCGTGGAGTTGATCAGCCAGGGTTTCGGCGCAAACAGCTCGATGTAGTCCGCCACATCCAAACCGGAAGAAAGGAAGAAGGGGAAACTCTGCTCGGAATCGCCGGTGGGTCCGGCGAAAAGTTGGCGCCAGGAATTGATGTAGCAGGCCGGCGCTGCGACCTTGATCCGCGGGTCGAGCGCGGAGATGTAAGCCGTGAGCGTTCCGCCCCCCGAGCAGCCGGTAGCACCGAGCTTATCTGCGTCGACTTCGGGTCGACTGACGAGGTAGTCGAGCGCGCGCATCCCGTCCCAAATGCGATAGCGCGCGAAGTTTTCGCCGGCCAGAATACTCTGCGCTCCGGCCTGAAAGTGCTGATCGGTTGCGCCTCCCATCAGGGATGCCTCGATCCTGCGGTCGTAGGCCTGCTGGCGCTCGCCTTGTCCCACCGGGTCGTAGGCCAGCGCGACGAATCCCTTCATAGCCAGGTTCGCGGCAATGGGCTGCGCGGCCAGCTTGCCCTGCTCCCAGTGACCCATGGGAATGAGCACGCCAGGATGCTTGCCGCCCGCCTTGGGCAGATACAAATCGGCAGTGACGTAGAACTCGGGCAAACTCTCGAAGACGACTTTCTCAATGGTGTAGCGGGGCCGCTCGATCCGGCCGGTGACGCGGGCATTGAGCGGCCCCTGGTAGTCGGGGAGGCCTCCCAGCAACTCCAGGATCTTGGCCCGCACCCACGCTTGGCGCGCTCTCGCTTCGCTTAAGGTGTGAATCCTCGCGATCGCTGCCTCGCGGTCGGAAAGCTGTTGCTGCGCGATTCTGTCCATCCATTGCAGCAAACGGTCATCCGCCGCGGAAAGCCTTGCCACGTTGAACGCGCAGATGGCGATAAGGAGAATCCTTCGCATAAGGTGAGTCCCCCGACAAGTGCCCGGTCTGAGCCAGACCTTGAGCCCGACGCCTTGCAAGTCTACACCATCGTCCCGCGTGGTGTCAGCGCCCGCTTGTCACCTGCTGTGGTGAGGGTGACCAGCCCGCGTAGCGCCGACCTTCGGGTCAGCACCAGGGATGCCGACCTGAAGGTCGGCGCTACGAATCTTACCAGGCATCAGTTATGATAGAAGCTACTGTAACCGATTGGCTTACGGGGGCAGGCCGATGAAGATTCGTATTTTAGGGGTGCCGCTCGACCTCGGGCAGGAACGCCGGGGAGTGGACATGGGGCCTTCAGCGGTGCGCGCCGCGGGGCTTAACCAGGCCTTGAAGAACCTGGGGCACCAGGTTGAGGACGCGGGAAATATTCACGTAAAGCTGCCGGAGGAACAGCACTTCGGCGACCGGCGAGCAAAATACCTGAAGGAGATTACTGAAACATCGCGGCAAACGGCGAGGCAGATTCGCGAGACTCTCGAGGCAGGTTACTTCCCAGTCTCGCTGGGCGGCGACCACTCCGTGGCAGTCGGCACGCAGGCAGGTGTCTCCAAGTTTTACCGCGACCGGAAGCAGGCTGTGGGTTGTCTTTGGATTGACGCGCACGCTGACATGAACACGCCGGAGAGCAGCCCCAGCGGCAACGTTCACGGCATGCCGCTGGCCGCGACGTTAGGCCACGGCCCACTTTTGCTGGCCAGGATTTTCAGCTATGCGCCCAAAATCCCTCCTCGAAACTGCGCCCTGATTGGGGTGCGAGAGTTGGATGCCCGCGAGGCCAGCTTTGTGAAGGAGTCCGGCATCAGCGTGTTTACGATGCGAACCATTGACGAACTGGGGATGCCTGCAGTGATGGAGAAGAGTATTGCGCTGGCCTGCAATGGAACGGCGGGTTTCGTCGTCTCGTTTGACGCGGATGTGGTTGACCCGGATGAAGCGCCCGGCGTCGGCACGCCCGTCCCCGGCGGAATCACCTACCGCGAAGCTCATCTTGCCATGGAAATGGTGGCCGACAGCGGTCGAATGGTGGCCTTCGAATTAGTGGAGATCAATCCCATCCTTGATGTCATGAACAAAACAGCGGTACTGGGCGTCGGTCTGGCCAGTTCGGCGCTGGGGAAGAAAATTCTGTGACAAAGAAAATCCGCTTGGGAGTTCTGTTTGGCGGACGGTCCGGCGAGCACGAGGTCTCCCTGACCTCCGCCGCTGCCGTGATGAAGGCGCTCGACCCGGAAAAGTACGAACTCGTCCCGGTCGGCATCACGCCCGAAGGCAGATGGCGCGTGGGATCTAAGGCGCTCGGCCTTCTAGCGGGGGCGGCGGGAGATAATCTGGCGCAGCGAACGGCGCCCTTACAGACCGTGCTCGAAGAAGGCAGGGCCGTCACGCCCTCAGTGGATCCAACCGGACCCAAGCTCCTTCCCCTAGCGAAGTCCTCCGGCGCGGTCACCTCTCGTCCCGAAGTTGACGTCATTTTTCCGGTACTCCACGGCACCTTCGGGGAGGATGGAACCATTCAGGGGCTGCTCGAGCTCGCAGATGTTCCCTACGTGGGTGCGGGAGTCCTGGCCTCGGCCGCGGGCATGGATAAAGACGTTATGAAGCGGCTTTTCCGGGACGCTGGGTTACCGGTGGTTCCCTGGGAGATGGTGCTCCGAAGGGAATGGGAGGACGATCCTGGGGGAGTTCGGAGGAAGGTCAAGAAACGGCTGCGGTTCCCGCTGTTCGTCAAGCCTGCCAATTTGGGCTCATCCGTGGGGATAACGAAAGTACATTCACCCGAGGAGTTTCAAGCCGGCATGGATCTGGCCGCGCAGTACGATCGCAAGATCTTAGTGGAGAAGGCCGTCGACGCCCGCGAGATCGAGTGTGCGGTGCTAGGAAACGACCAGCCGGAGGCTTCCCTCCCCGGCGAAATCGTTCCCGTCAACGAGTTCTACGACTACGAAGCAAAGTACATCAAGGAAGGTTCAAAGTTGCTGATTCCCGCCCGTCTCAGCCGCCGCCAAATCAAGCGCGTCCAGGAGTTGGCGGTACGGGGATTCAAAGCCATCGACTGCGCGGGCATGGGGCGCGTGGACTTTCTGTTGGACCGGAAAAACGGGAAGCTCTTTCTCCTGGAAATCAATACCATCCCTGGATTTACTTCCATCAGCATGTACCCGAAACTCTGGGAAGCGACCGGCGTCCCCTATACCAAGCTTCTCGACCGCCTGGTTGAGCTGGCCATCGAGCGACACCACGACAAGCTCCGCACGCGTTTCGATTACGC
This sequence comes from uncultured Acidobacteriota bacterium, assembly GCA_963831905.1. Taxonomy (GTDB): domain Bacteria; phylum Acidobacteriota; class Terriglobia; order UBA7540; family UBA7540; genus CAVROP01. The sequence goes on from CAWHRX010000009.1 coordinate 408,941, forward strand.
CCCGCCGAAGTAGGTGTGCGTGCTGTTGGGGAAGTGCTTTGGGCCGCCCCATGGGCAGCCACAAGGGTTATCCCTACAAGCATCAAACACCCGGCCTTGACAACTCAAGATTCGTATTGTATTTTAACTATCCGGTTAGTTAAATGCGAAACGGACAATTTCACAGACCGGCAACGCGCCCTGCTCGTCATCACGACAGCGAGTCAACCCGGGCGGCCATCCTGCAAGCCGCTGAGCGTATCTTCGCGGATGAAGGTTTGGAAGGGGCGCGCACGGACGCTATCGCCGCCGCGGCAGGCGTCAACAAGGCGCTGCTTTACTATTACTTTCGAAGCAAAGAGGGGCTCTACCGCGACGTCCTGGAGGGCTACGTGGCGGACTTTAACCGCAAAGCTTTGGAAGTGCTTTCTTCAGAAGGTTCGGCCCGCTCGGTCCTGCTCAGCTATATCAATCTCCAGTTCGATTTCATTGGCGCCCACCGCCACCACGGTCCCTTGTTTCAACGAATGTTGATGGCGGATGAAAAAACATGGGTGCGGCTGGCGCGGGAGCACGGCCTGCCGCGGATGAAAGCACTTCTCAAGGTCATCGAGCGAGGGATGCGGACCGGGGAGCTTCGGCGGATGGACAGCTTCCACATTGCCATTTCGTTGGTTTCTCTGATTGCGTTCTATTTCAGTTCAGCGTCCGTGTTGCGGGCGGTAAGCGGCGATAGATCCCTACACCAAGACCAATGTAGGACGGCGAAAGAAAGAAGTGCTGAAGTTCGTCCGTTATGCGCTCTTCACGGATGCGGAGAGTGGGGTGCAATGAAGCGCAAAATACTAATTCCGGCGCTCATTCTGCTGGCGCTTGGCGGCAGCGTGGCCTATTACAAAGCTACGACTAAGGCGCACAATATGGTGATCACAGGTATCGTCACCACCAACGACGTCATCGTCAGCGCGCAGATCCAGGGCCAACTGGCGACGACTGCTGGTTAAGGAGGGCGATACGGTACAGGCGGGGCAGCTCGTCGCGGTCATCGAACCGCAGGAGTTGCGCGCCGACCGGGCCTTCTACGCGGATTCGGAACGGGGAACTGCCGCCCAGGTTCAACAGGCGGAGGCTGCGCTGCAGTTTCAGGAGAAACAGACCCGGGATCAGATCCGCCAGGCTGAGGCCTCGCTGGCCTCAACGCAAGCCCAGGTGAACGAAGCGGAGGCTAACCTCAAACTCGACCAGGAGAATTTGGAGAGATCTGAGGGACTGTTCAAGGAAGGCATCGTCACGGCGCAATCGCTGGATGAGGCTCGCACCACCTATACAGCGCAGAAAGCCCATGTGGAGTCTCTCCACAAGCAAGTGGAGGCGCAACACGCCGCCGTAGCCTTGGCGCGGTCCAATGAGGATCAAACCACCGTGCGGCAGAATGAACTTCTCTCGATGCGGCGGCAGTTGGCAGCGGCGGGAGCGCAAATGTCGAAAGCTCAGGTCCGTCTCGGTTATACGGAAATCCTGGCGCCCATCTCCGGCTACGTGGCCAGCCTGCCGACTCGCCAGGGCGAAGTGGTGAATGTCGCTCAGCCGATCCTTGAAATCATCAATCCGGACGATCTCTGGGTTCGGGTTGATGTTGAAGAGACGTATATTGACCGCGTACGCCTGGGCCAGAAGATGAAGGTGCGCTTGCCTTCCGGGGCGGAACGCGAAGGGACAGTGTTCTACAGGGGAGTGGACGCGGACTACGCCACACAGCGAGACGTGAACCGCACCAAACGCGATGTCAAAACCTTCGAGTTCCGTTTGCGGGTAGATAACAGCGACCGATGTCTCTGGCCGGGTTTAACAGCGTACGTGGACGTACCGCTGCCGGAAGCCAGGTGAATGCGGAATTTCAAATTTGAAATCTCAAATCTCAAATCCCGCAGTCAGGAGAGCCCGTCCTCGCGGTCGAAGCCTTGGCCGAAGTGCGAGTGCTTTATGAAGTTCCTAAAATGAGGAGAGCCCGTGCCCGCGGTTGAAGCCTTGGCCGAAGTGCGAGTGCTTTTCGAAGTTCCTAAAATGAGGTGAGCCCGTGCCCGCGGTTGAAGTCCAGGAAATCAAAAAGTGCTTTGGGACGTTTTGCGCCGTTGACCGCTTGAGCTTCAGCGTCGAACGGGGCGAAATCTTCGGCTTGCTCGGCCCCAACGGCGCAGGGAAGTCAACGCTCATCCGCATGCTCACCACACTGATTCTTCCCACATCCGGAGCCGCGCGGGTCAACGGTTTTGACGTGGTGCGCTCCGCCGCCGACGTGCGCCGTTCGATTGGCGTGATCCCTCAGGCGTTGACTTCCGACATGGAGCTGTCAGCGGTCGAGAACATGAACATCTTCGCGAAGCTTTACAGCGTTCCAGGCGAACGGCGCCGGCGGGTGGTGAAAGAACTGCTCGAAGCCGTAGAGCTCACCCAATGGGCGGATAAACCTGTCAAGAACTTTTCCGGTGGTATGCGGAGGCGGCTTGAGATCGCGCGCGGGCTGGTGCACGAACCCAACATCTTCTTCCTCGACGAGCCGACCACAGGGCTCGATCCTGCCTCCCGAATCGGCGTTTGGGATATGCTGCGAAAGCTCAAACAAGGCCGGGACCTCACTATCCTTCTCACCACGCATTACATGGACGAGGCCGACAAACTCTGCGACCGGATCGCCATTGTGGATCACGGGAAGCTGGTGGCGCTCGATTCGCCTTTGAAACTCAAGGCATCGATTCCCGGCAACGACATCCTGGAAATCAGCTTTTCCACGGTTCCGAGTGGCTGGTTGGAGACCCTCCAGAGCTTGCCGGATGTGCAGAGCGTAAAGGCGGAGGATCACGTTTATCGCATCGGGTCGAATAACGGGCCGAAGACGACTGTAGCCCTGATGGAAGCGACGGGCCAAGCCAAGGTAGAAATCACCTCGCTTTCCGTGCAGAGCACCACCTTGGACGATGTTTTCATGCACTACACCGGCAGGCAATTGCGCGACGCCTTGCAGGACGCCAAGTATGATTTCGGGTTTATGCCCGCAAGGCGCTAGGGACGGATTAACATGAAACGCACGCTGGCCATCATCGAGCGCGATATGCGCAGGTTCATGCGAAGCCCCACCTTGATCGTGGTTTCCATGTTCCTTCCCATAGTGCAGTTAGTAGTCCTGGGCTATGCCTTCGGCGGGAAGATCAAGGAATTGCGCGTGGGAATCGTCGATCAGGATCGCGGCATTCCCACGGTGAAATTGCGCGAGATGTTTGGAGCCATCGCCGCCAATGCGCGAACCTTTACGACCGTCGATTATACCGACCTCTCCCAGGCCAACACGGATTTGCGGGAGGGGAGAATCAACGGCGTCCTCACGATCCCGCCGGACTTCTCGCGGAGGTATCTGACGCAGGACAAACCCCAGGTGGCGCTCATTGAAGACAACACCGACAACTTCGCAGTCGGAGGATTGGAAGGGGCTTTCTCCGATTTGGTCGGCGCCTACAATCAGCGTGGCCTTGGCCCACGTGTGCCCAGCGGAGTCACGCTTTCCGTCGTCGAGCTTTATCCTTACGTTCCCTACATCCAGTACCTGCTCTCCGGCACCATCGTGCTCGCAATTTATATCTCGGCGATGATTGGCGGAGGTATTATCTACATTGACGATAAGGCGAGAGGACTTCACGAGGGCTATCTGCTGACGCCCATCAGCAAAACGGAATTGATCCTGGGCTTCATCCTGTCGGGGAGCATCAAGGCGTCGTTGTCCGGCATGGTTTTGACGACGCTGGGATCGGTTATCGCCGGGATCCCGCATCCTCTGGACCCAATCCGCCTGGCAAAACTCTTCATTCTCATCGTCATTACTTCCGTCGCTCTAATCAGCATGATGTTCCTTCTGATGGTGAGGGTCAGCGACCCTCTTGTGCCGAGGTCGATTTTCGGGGTTCTCAACACCTTGCTGTACTTTCCCAGCGGCGCGGTCTACCCCATCTATGGATTCCCCCACTGGATGCGGGTCATGGCCAAGTTCGATCCCTTTACCTATGCGGTTCACGCCTTCAAGAGCTTGCTGCTCAAGAACACTCCGCTGGTCGCGATTGCGGGTGATCTCACCTACCTCACTCTATTCGCGATTGTGTCCATGCTTCTCGCTACCTGGCTTTTCCGGCGGACGCTTTAGCTCCGCGCGAGGCGCATGGGGACAGCTTGCCGTCCCCGCCGTGCGATTCTCACCAGCAGGCAAGCCTTATTGCTACGAAAGGGTGGAAAACTCGGGCGCCTGTCATCCTGAGCGCAGCGAAGGATCTCCGCAGTTTCCCGTCGTTCAACGACTTACGAACAACTGCCGAGATCCTTCGCTGCGCTCAGGATGACACATTCCGAGCTTCTTCACACGTCCTAAGCGTTCGGAATTCGGGTACAATAGGAATTGAAGGGGGCAAAGCCCATGACGCTGCTTGACGCCACACCTCCTAAACCGCCCTTGCATATAGGGAGATATATTCTCCTTGGAATCTTGATTATTCTGCTGAGCGCAGGTTTTTATTTCGCGTACAGGAATTATCCTGAAGAACGCGCGGTGACACGCTTCCTGACTACTGTCGAGCAGGAGAAGTTCCAGGAAGGCTATCAGCTTTGGCAGCCCAGCCCAACCTACTCTTACCAGGATTTTCTGCACGGATGGGGTCTCCAGGGAGACTACGGCAAGATCCGTGGATTTGAGATTCTGGGAACCAGATCCAAAGGGTCCGCCCTGGTGATCGTCACCGTGAGGATCAACAACGTTGACCCGCCCCTGGACTTGGTCGTGGACCGCAAGACAAAAGGCCTGTCGTATTCAGCCTTCGACTAGCAGGCAATTTGCCAATCATAACTCTGACCTCACCGCCTCGAGCAATTCCTCGCGGGTAATCTGCGCCGTGCCGAACTTGAGCACCACGCGGCTGGCGGCAAGGTTAGCCAGTTCCGCGGCGTCTCGTACCGAGGCTCCGGAAATGATGGCAAGCGTCAGAGTGGCGAGGACGGTATCGCCCGCGCCCGTCACGTCGTAGACCGGTCGAGGCAAGCTCTTGATTTCCTGCCCAGGTTTATTCGGTTCGAAGAGGATCATCCCCTCGCTGCCTCGAGTAATGACCAGGCAGCCGCAGTCCAACTCGGCCCGCAGTCTCTGCCCGCCGGATTCAAGGTCATGCCGGTTGCGCAGGGACGCATGGGCCAACAACTCCGCTTCGTGCAGATTTGGAGCCGCCACCGAGGCGTGGCGGCAAACCTCCGGGTGCTCGGGCTTGGGATCCACAAACACCGGGATACGGCGCTGACGAGCTAGGCTTTTGATCCGGTTGCAGAGTTCAGGAGTGACAGTTCCTTTCAGGTAATCTGAGATGATCAGCGCTTCGATCCTCCTGGCTTCGAGCGCGAAACTCCGCGCCAGCTTTTCGGCAGTCTGACTGCTGATGGTTTCCGGCCGCTCGAAGTCCAGCCGCAGGAGTTGGTGCGCATGGACGGCGATACGGACCTTGCGAGGGGTCATGCGCCGGCGCTCCGAAACGAGGGTGGCGACGGGCATATGGGAACCGGCGAGCAACGCCCGCAGCCGCCTTCCGCCGCGATCGCCGCCGACGACTCCATAGGGTATGGGCATACCGCCTAACGCGGCGATGTTTGCCGCCACATTTCCAGCTCCCCCCGGGTACTCTGCGCCCGCTTCGGCATCTCGAATGAGAACCACTGGCACGGGGGCTTCGGGAGAGATGCGAGTGACCTCACCGCGTAGAAACTCGTCCAGCATGTAGTCACCGAGAACGGCGACCCTTCGTCCCTGGAATCTCCGGACAATTCTCGAGAAGTGGATCTGTTGTTTGTTCATGGCGCTCTCCAAACGCATGCTGTCATTGTGAGCGAAGAATCTCTGTTGTTGTGAATCCATGAAAAAACCGCGGAGATTCTTCGCTTCGCCCTCTCGAAAATCACGTCATTCCCGCGAAAGCGGGGATCCATTGCGTTCCTGACCGACGATGGACCCCCGCTTTCGCGGGGGCGGCGAGGTATTTGGTTCCCATTCCTTCGGTCGGGCCGCAGGCCCATGTACGTTCAGAAAGACGCCGGCTGCGTGGGATACCCGCCCTGCTTACAAATTACCCGCTGACCGGGCCAGCACGGATTCCACGGCTGACTTGACCTGCCCTAAGCTCACAGAAAGGATACACTCCGGGCGCTGGAAGTGATAGCACCGGTCGCCTGGGCAGGGGTTGCATTCGTAGAAGTTCTGCACCACCTGCGCGGGAGGATCCGAGGGTTGTCGTGGCCATGGCCCCCAAATGGCTGAACTGGAGGAACCAAAGATGACAACGACCGGGCGGGCAAGAGCCGCCGCGATATGTGCGGGCCCACTATCATTTCCAACAAACAGACGCGCTCCGCAGAAGGCTGCGGCGAGTTGACCCAGTCCGCTGTTCTCCAGCCTGCAAATCGCAGACCTTGAAGCATTCTGGACGGCGTCCAGGACGGCGCCCTCGCCAGGGCCGCACGAAAAAACCGGCTTCAGTCCCATTTCCTGCTCCAGGGAGACAGCCAGTTGCGCAAACTTCTCGGCTGCCCATTGCTTGGTGGCGTAGAGCGCGGTGGGGTGGACCATCGCATATTCCTGGCGAGGTGCGAGGCCGAGGATGGCGCGCCTTTGCTCCCACCATTCCTTGTGCCTGTCATGGACGAAGATGCGGGTGCGCGGTATCTCGTTTCGAGGCAATCCCAGGTAAAAGAAAGCGCAAGCTTGATGTTCGGCGGTGTGCAACGTGGGCTGGTTCAGGATCAGGCGAGCGTCGGGAACCAGGATATGATATTGCTGCGGCGAACGGAAGTGCGCAAAGCCGACGCGGATGCGGGCTCCGCTTACTTTCGCCAGGAACCGGCTGGTGGGGCCGCCGTGCAAGTTGACGCAAACCGCGAACCCTTTTCGCCGGAGCGTCAGCGCCGCGCTCAGCCGCGAGGCAATCTTGATGGGCCCCTCTCCGGGGAAGAGTATCTCGTCAACGTCCGGATTGCCTTCCAGGAGTTCACGAAAGCGCGCCTCGACGAGTACGGAGATGACTAAATCGGGGCGCCAGGATTTAAGCAGATGCAGTGCGGGCGTGAGGAGAACGATGTCGCCGATCGATCGAAGGCGGATGATGAGAATTCGGGAACGCTCGGAAAGCTCGCCGAGCAGAGAGCCCGGTGTCATAACTTTTGAACCCCGGGAGGCGCCTGGAGGGCCTCACTCCCCCTCGATCTTGGCGTCGTCGATAATCATGTCCGGGATGTCATCCTGAATGGGGTAGACCCGCCGGCATTGCTCGCACTTGAGCCCTGCGCCATCAGGGGTGAGTTTCACAGGAATTCTACACACCGGGCAGACCAGAATATCAAGCAGTTCTTTAGAGATGGCCATGATCAGCCTCCGCACGTTCGCAATTTATCAGGCGCCTGCAGGTATTTCAAGTTGGAGCGGCGAGTTGGCCGCGCCGACATTTCGAGCCGCTGGGCTGCGGGCTGCCGCCCCAACCTTAGTCATCTTCGCGTGCCGGGCCTTCCCAAGGAGCAATTTCCGCCTGTACCACGCCCGTGACGTCTCGCCAGGAAGCGGGGTCGATCTTCCACACGACAAGGATGGCTGAGCCCTGGTAAACCCGCTCGAAACCCAGTTCCGATTGGGAGATAGTTTCAATCGGGACGATCCACCAGCGAGGCCTGGGCTCGGCGTCCAAGGAAATTCTCACCCGCTGCCACTCATCCACGAGGGTCAGGTTGGAGGCATCAATTTCGCCGCGAAAATCCAGCGGCCGCCGAATCCCGTTGGCTAAGAAGTAGCGGTCGGGAGCAGACGGCGCCAGAAGGTTGATCACCAGTTCCATGCCCAGGGCGGTTTTGGCCGGGCAGGGCTGCGCTGTGGAAAGCGAAGACTTGCACTCAACCCAAACCGATTCGCCCTGTACCCTGGTGGTGATGGTTTTCTGCGCCGCGATTTGCATTATGCAATCGCCGATCTGAATCGGCGCCGAACTCTCAAGCCGCACCACGCCCGGAATTTCACGGCCAGCCGGCTGTCTCCACGGCCCGCCCGCCAGAAGTTCGTTCTCCTCCAGGCGAAGCAGGCTGAAATCACGCCACCCTTTGGCGGCAGAAAAAACAAAGGTCCGGAACATGTGCCGTTCGTAGCGATCGTAGAGCAGCAACGCCTCGAGGTTGGCCCCTTTGCTCAAGACCATGTCGTGGATGGAAGCAGGCCCCTCTTTGGGAGGTTCTTTTGACCCCACGTGCTTGCGCACCAGAGCGTGATAGGCTTCCGGGCGCCGCCGCAAAGAATTCACAAGTTCAGCGTGCGCCGGCTTGAAACGCAGGCTCGAGACCGTCCCTCCGTCCGCGGGCCGAATGATCATTCCAATGGCCGGATGCTCAAGCAGGATCTCCTCCTGTCCGTCCACATCAAAGTCCTCCCGCTTGACGCGAAGCGAAGGATCGTCGGCGAGGCCCTCGACTCTATCCAACAAAACCTCGGCCTGGATCAGGCTGCGAAGCAAAGCGCTGCGGAGGTGGGGGGCGTAAAGGCCGCCGAAAACTCCGTGCCAGTAGGCATCGTTACATTGCGAGGCCAACACATGGGACTGCGCCTCAGTCAAAAACTGCACCGCCTCTTTTTCCTGCGACCCGCCACGGCTCAGTGCATGCCAACGCCGGCTCGTTGCGCACATGAGTTTTTGAATTTGGTTCGACTCGGGATACTTGCTGAGGAAGTTGCGCCAGAATCCGCCTTGCAGGAAGCGCCGGAAGCGCTCTCCATCCTGCATGTTTGCGGTTTCATCCAAACAAGCCTTCAATTCCAAGAAGGCTGCGGCAGGCAAAGCCCACTCCATCATCTCCGCGTAGGAAGCAGTGGGGAGATAGACTCGTCCGATGGGGGGGTGCGAAGCCAGGTAATCCGAAACGGTGGTCGTTTCGAGCCAGTCGCCTTCCTTTTCCAAGGCGTCGAGAAACTTCTCCAGCCACCCGTTCTCGTACACGTGGGCGTACGTTCCCGGCCATACACCGAATTTTTCGCAATCGTCTCCCACGGCAAAAAGTTGGCCGGGGTTGTTTCTCCCCTCGCGGAGGATACGCACTGTTTCTTCCGGTTCACGGAAGGGAATCGTGTAGCGGAAAGACTTCAGGCTGGGCACCAGGCGGAGCGGCGCACCCTGTTCTTCGGTGATGTAGATGCCATGCAAGCGTGCTGGTTCCAAGCCGGCCGCAAGAAAGTGCGTATCGTCCAGCAACACGTACTCGACCCCGGCTTCGGCCAGCGGGCGCGCCAGACTTGGCTCCCACACCCGCTCCGCGACCCACGCGCCGCGAGGGGCTTTTCCCCAATGTTGATCGAGGTAATCTGCTAGCTTGCGAAGCTGCGCGGCCTTATCGCCGTCAGGAATGGACGGCAAGATCGGCTCATAGTAGCCTCCGCCCAGAAGTTCTACCTGACCACGCCCCAGCAACTCGCGAAGCTGATCGAAATACTCCGGGTGGCGAACTTCTAACCACTCGAGCAACACGCCGGAGTAATGCAAGCTCAGCCGGACCCGTGGATGCTTGAGGAGAATCTGCGCAAAGGGCAAGTAACACTTCCGATAAGCTTCTTCAATAACGTGGTCGAAGTTTCCCACCGGCTGATGGGAATGGATGACGAGAGCAAAGAAGACTTTATTCAAGGCCAAAATTCCTTCCACCGCCCGGGTATTGCCAAGATTTGAAAGTAGCGCCGACCTTCAGGTCGGCAGATGCTGGCCTAAAGGCCCGCGCTACGAATCAAGTTCGAACGCTACCAACAGCCCGCTATGGCTTCTACACTGATTAGAATAAGATGAAGCCTGAAGGCTTGTCAGTAAGAAAAGCGCCACAGCCACGCGCCGCCCGCTTTCAGCAATCAGATTTCAGCGAGGCACGGCCAGGTGACGCGGCCCCTTTGGAGGAGGAGGAACGATGAATGCGAAAGTGCTGCTGGACTACTGTAAAGGAGAACTGGGGGCAATGCTCGATTGCCTTCGGCAGACAGTCGAGATTGAATCGCCGAGCAGTTCCAAGGCGGCGGTAGACAGGCTGGCAGGCTTTCTAGCCAAAGAGTTCAGGCGGTGCGCGGGGCAGGTTCGGTTGCTCGGACACCCAACGGCTGGAAGCGCAATCAAGGCAACGTTCTGGCCAGGTCGACACAAGCAAAAACCGATTCTGCTGCTCGGCCATCTCGACACGGTGTGGGAACTCGGAACGCTGGCCCAGATGCCCTTCCGCGTTCGCGGCCGCCAGGCTTTCGGGCCCGGAATACTCGATATGAAGTCCGGAATCGTCGTTGGTCTTTGGGCTATTCGAGCCCTGCAAGCCTTAAAGATTTCGCCCGCCGGTCCGGTGCACTTCTTTCTAAACCCTGATGAAGAAATATCCAGCGTCGCCTTTCGCGACGAGATTCTTGCCGAGGCGAAGCGCGCGCGCGCGGTGTTGGTGCTGGAACCGGCGGCGGCCGGCGGCGCGCTGAAGACCGCCCGTAAGGGAGTAGGCGAGTTCAAGATCACCGTTCACGGCCGCTCCGCTCACGCCGGAGTAAACCCGGCGGCAGGGGCGAACGCCATCATCGAACTGACACGGCAACTGCTCACCGTGCAATCCTTCGCACGCCCGCAGCGGGGGCTAACCATCAACGTGGGGAGAATTGAAGGCGGTATCCGGTCCAACGTTGTGCCGGAGTGCGCCACGGCGTGGATCGACGTGCGCATTCCGCGGTTGCATGACCGGGCGATAATCGAGCGAAGGATTCGCGCCCAAAAGCCATATGATCGGGGGACTCAGCTTGAAATCGAAGGCGGCATCAATCGGCCGCCCATGGAGAGGAAAATGAGCGTAGCGCTCTTTCGCAAGGCGCATGCCGTGGGACGGGCAATGGACATGGATCTGGCCGAAGCCTCCACCGGCGGCGGTTCAGACGGCAATTTTACAGCCGCGCTGGGCGTCCCGACTCTGGATGGCCTGGGCGGGGTCGGGGACGGCGCCCACGCCCGTCACGAGCATATTCATATCCCCGAGTTACCCCGCCGGGCTGCTTTGCTGGCCGCCTTGTTGGCCACGCTTTAGCCCTACGTTCCATACTTCTTCACGAGGTAATTTGCGACCTCTTGCTCGAACGCGGGGTAGGTGAGGTGAAGCTCATTTTGAAGGAGCAGACTGAAGTCAGGCTGAGCGGGCATGGCTTTGAGGAGGCTGCAGATTTCGCCCATATCATAGTTGGCTCGAAGATACTCGAGGGCAGCCAGCGATTTGGCATAAGAAAGCGCCACTTGGTCCTGGGGCATATTCAGGAAGGGGCCTTCCAGCGCCTGGAACGAAGGTAAGTGCTCGTCGGTTACTGCCCGCGCAAGCTTAGCTCCCAATATAGCCGTGGTATCGCCCTCCTCGAGTTGCGCCAAACCCTCATTAAACCAAGTTGGGCAGTGGCCCAGGGTCATCTGTCGCACGAAGGAGTGGGTCAGTTCGTGCTTAAGCACGCGGGCGAGGTCGGCGGTCATCTGCGTCAAGCCGGAAACGGGCACGCGGATTTTCCCGTCGTTGAGCGCGCCCACCCAGTTCGGCGAGCGGGTTATATCCTGGAAGGCCTGGTTGGGGTAGAGGATGACGATAATGACCTCGCGCGGAGAATAGTCAAGATCGAGCACGAGGTTCTGGAACGATGCCTCGAGGCTGTTCAGGACCTGGCCGCTCAGTTTCTCGACCGGTTCTCCCCCGTAGCGGAGCAGAAAGTGCTCGCTGCGAAGCTCGCGGTAGTAGCCCGCGATTTCGCGTTCGCGCTCCGCCTTAGCCACCGCTTCACGGAGCCGCGCGTTATCCTGCAAGGCAAGTGCCTTGTTCCATTGAGCGATAGCCTCGTCCAAATTCTCCATTCCGTAAAAGGCCGACCCCAGCAACATAACAACATCCGCCGACTTGGGATATCGGTCCGAGGCGGGCAACAGCAGGTCCACGGCTTCCAGATAGTGACTCTGGGTTACCTGCAGGTAAGCGAGCGCCAGCGTTAAGGACAGATCGTTGGGGAGCAGCTTCAACGCCTGCTGGTATTTCTGTATGGCGCCGTCGGGGTCGCCTTTGCGAGCCTGGAAGAGCGCTGCCTGCTGATATCCTTGCTTCAGCAGACGAGCATTTTCCGCGGAGGGATCGTGAGCAAATTCGTCGCCCAAATGCAATAGATAGGCCTCATCAACAGCCCCAGCCTTGATGACCGGTGAATCACCCGCGAACGAAGTTTCGCCGAAAGGCAATGCCGGCAGGGGAACCTCGCGGACTTTCTCCGGCGGGTTTTCAGTTGGACGCGACGGCGGCGTTTCAGCATCAGCGGAGCATCTCTCGATATGATCCACCATGGATTTTGGTATCGAAAGTTCCCCGCCCTGAACTGAGTAAACGACCTGCTTCGAGTCTTCCTGCGTCACCTGAGCGACTATCTTGCGGCCATTCTTCAAATAGATGACGTCCGCAGACGAAGTGAAAGGCATCAGGGTGACTAGAAACAGGAAGAGATATCGCCGCAAGCTCGTCGCGTTCTTCTTTCGTGGAATGCCTGCTTCCAGCATACGCTAAGTATAATACAAGCCGCGCCTCGACCAGTTCGAGTTGTGCTTCCAGGTTAAGCGCGCTAAAGTATGAGCGCAGAGGATAAACGATGCCGGGCGCAGCCAACCAGCCAGGATACTTTCATCTAGCCACAACCCTGAGAAGCGAATCTACGCTGCTTGCGTGCGCCGTTCTGGTCGCCATGCTGGGATTGCCGGGCCGAACCTGGGCGCAGAGCGGGCCTGATCCGCAACAGGTTTTCGACCAACTCCACAACGTTAAGGTGGATGAAAACCAGGTTTATGTACTGCGGCGCGCCCACTTGATCCGTGACCAGGTGAAACTGTTCTTCACCCGTGGCTACATTGGGTTCTTCACTCCGGCCGCAGGGAAAATCACCGGCGCCGTTTTTACCGGAGAAGGAGAAATCCTCTTAATCCCTCCCACGCGCACCGAGAAAGAGAGTCTGTCCCGATTCCTTCACGCGCCCATTCTTGAAGAACAGTTCAGCACCGCGATTCTGCGCTTCACAGACCAGACCGCCAAGGAACTCATGGCTGTAGCGGAGAAACCAGAGCCCGACGACCCGGAGCGGCCGCCGGAGTTCCCTCAAAAATGGAACTCCTTGCCACGCCTATTTGCTCTCGAAGATACGCCCCGGGTCTTCGAGGATTTGCTGGGCGACACGACCATGCCGTTCTTTCACGCTCGCTTGGAAGGCCATAGCCTCAAATGGTTCGACGTGGTTGACGACGAACGATCGCCGGAGGCCGTGACCGTGGTGGCTGCCCGCCGCAACGCGGATGCCGTGTTTGCTGACTGCTGGTGTGCTTTCCAAACTAAGACCTCAGCGGCCCGTTTCGCCCATCAGACGCCCGGGACGGTGAAAGCCCTTGCCTACGATATTGACACGCATCTCGAGCCTGACAACAGAATGCAAGGCCGCGCAGAGCTCCTGTTGGAATCACTCTCCAGCACCGACCGGGTGCTGACTTTTGATTTTGCCCGACTACTCAAAGTCTCGAAGGTCATGAACGAGCGGGGGGAAAGCCTGCCCGTTTACGCATACCCCGAACAACAGGATGACGAGACCAGCGACCGGAGCAAAGGCTGGATCCAAGTAGTTTTGGCGGCGCCGCACCCTGTGGGCCAAAGTTTCCGCCTCCAATTCACCTACCAGGGGAACGTCATCACCAACGTTGGGAACAACGTTTTGTACGTGGAAGAGAGGGGTGGCTGGTACCCGAACTTAGGCTTGGCATCTCCGGCCACCTTCGATCTTCGATTTGATTATCCCGAGAACCTCACACTGGTTGCCACAGGAGCAAGGATCGAAGAGGAAACCGCCAACGGCAGGAAGCACAGCCGGTGGCGCTCGGACGGCGTGTTTCGGGTTGCCGGCTTCAATCTGGGGCCGTACCATTCCGTAGAGCGCCGGGCGGGAAAGACGACCGTGGAAGTGTATGCGACGCGAGAAGCGGAAGCGGCTCTTGAGGCGCGTCACTCGCAAAAGCTGGTTCCGCATTTTATGATCCCGAACATCGGGCGCGAGCATGATCCGCCCATGTCGATTGCTCCCGAGACCGTTCCTCCTCTAACCCCCGCCGCATTGCTTCAAACGGTGGCCGAGAGCGCTGCACAGGCGCTTGTCTATTTCGAAAGCCTGTTTGGCCCGTTTCCGTACTCCCGCCTCGCCATCTCCCAGATTCCCGGCAACTTCGGCCAAGGTTGGCCGGAGTTGATCTACCTTCCAACGCTGTCGTTCTTGCGCAAGTCGGAGCGCTCCGAACTGGGGTTTGCGGAGAAAGACGAGGACCTGCTGGGTCATGGGATGGTGGCCCACGAAATTGCCCATCAATGGTGGGGAAACCTGCTCGGTTGGGCAACCTACCATGATCAGTGGCTTTCTGAAGGGCTGGCGACCTACGCCGCAGCGCTCGACTTGTCGAGGCAAAAGGATGGCGATCACCGATTCCACGAGCTGCTGCGGAGTTACAAACTTGATCTGCTCAACAAGAGCAAGAGTGGAATGAGCAACGAGGCAGGCGGCCCGATCTGGCTGGGCCAACGCCTCTCGAACTCCTTGACCCCGGGCGGTTATGACGCGGTCGTGTACAAAAAAGCGTGCTGGGTTCTGCACATGCTGCGAGGCTTAATGCGCGATCCTGCGACAGGTTCCGACGAGAAATTCTTCCGTCTATTGCGGGATTTCGTCGCCACCAATCAGGGGAAGAGCGTTTCCACGGAAGACTTTGTTCTGGCGGCGGGTCAATGCATGACGCGCTCGAGCGACCTCGAACACAATCACCGGCTCGACTGGTTTTTCAACGAGTGGGTGTACGAAACGGGTGTCCCGACCTACAAGCTGCAAGCGAGCGTGAAAGAACTCCCGTCGAAGAAATTCCTCGTCCAGGGAAACATCACTCAGAGCGGAGTATCGAGCGACTTCGAAATGCTGGTGCCTGTCATCGCGGAGGTGGGCAGAGAGAAGAGAGCAAGCTTGGGGCGCGTGGCCGTCACTGACGAAGGGGGGCGCTTCAGGTTTACAACCGCGGCGCGGCCCAAGCGGATCGCCATCGATACGGATAACCTGCTCGCCGACTCCGAACAGTAAGGCTCGAAGCGCTGTGGCGGAGCCGAACCTATAGCCTAGCCCGGCGGCCAGTGAAAAACCCGTCCACCCAAAAGGTGAAGATGCAGGTGGAAAACGGTTTGGCCCGCCCCGGCGCCGGTATTAAACACCGTCCTGTATCCGCGAGTCTCCAGGCCGCGCTCCCGAGCCAGTTGCGTCGCCACCACGAGCATCCGGCCAAGAAGAGCAGCGTCGTCTGCGCTGGCATCTTTCAACGAGGCAAGGTGCTTACGCGGCACAATGAGGGTGTGAACAGGCGCTTGGGGATGCGCGTCCTCGAAGGCTACGATTTCATCATCCTCGAAGACGATTCTGGCAGGCAAGCTCCGTTCCACAATCCGGCAGAATATACACTGATCCATGTGACCTTAGCCGTCCGCTCTCAACCCTCAGAGCTAGTTTAAGCGTACAACGAAAGTCTCGGTCGCCAAGTTGGCCTGCCGCAGGCTCTCGGCAAGCGAACGCGCCGCATCTTCGCTGCTTTCGCGGCCAACTCGGACGCGATAGAAGTGGCCGTCGCCATGATCAAAATTCTGAATCGTGACCGGCCCAAACTGCGAGAATTGCGATTCGATGCGCTCCTTCAATCGCTCCGCATTCTCCTGATTCCGGAATGCTCCCACCTGTACCGCGAAAGTTCCCGGGATCGCGGCGGCCTGCTCGAGGTCCAGAATCTCCAGGCGCACTTGGGCGATGCCGGTCATGTGCATGGCCTGAGCAGCCGCATAGGAGAGGTCGATAATGCGCCCTTCGATGAAAGGACCGCGGTCGTTGATTCTCACCGTAACGTCACGGCCATTCTCGAGGTCGTGAACAGTCACGCGAGTACCAAAAGGCAAGGTTTTGTGGGCGGCGGTTATGTCATACATGTTATAGATTTCGCCGCTGGCGGTCGGACGCCCGTGGTAGGGATGCCCATACCAGGAAGCGATTCCCCTTTCGCCCTGAACAATGGGGACGGGGGTTGACGCTCCGCGAGCCGCCGAGGGCACGCGCCCTGAGGCCTGAAGGGGGTGATGCCGGTGCAGGCAGGCGGTCGAGGCTAGCATCATGCTGCCCACTGCCACCATCCGCGCCACTCGCCGCAAATCAGGCCGGCTGGGATTACCCGCCATGCTATTGGCCACTTTTCCCAGGCTCTTCCTTCTCCAGGTTCTTCGCCAAATCGTCCAAGTGGCGCGATGCCCGCCGCAGCAGCGTGGCTAGCTCGTTACGGGTCGAGGGCTTCAGCTTCTTATCGACGTAGTCCGCAAGTTTTGCCACTTCTTGATCGACCGCACGTCCGGCTTCTTCGAATTTCATGGCTCCTCCCACTCTCGCTTTCGCTATTTTAATCAACGCGCCGGTGCGGGACAAATGATTTTCCTGACCGGCCCGAGCGCGCCTGGACTATAATTGCTCCTGAATGGAACTTCCTCCCAAATTCTGGTTTCAACTGGAAAGACTGAAGACAGCGCTTCGTTCCGCCTTCGGTTCGTCAGAGCAAAAGTACGACACTTCGCACCGGATGTGCCCGAACTGTCGCGCCCTGGTTGAGCGCAATGCTTCGGTGTGTCCTTTCTGCGGCGAGAAACTGCGCTCCCCGCGAGCGCGTTCTTCTCCCGGCACTCCCGGCCGGATCATGGGCATCATCCCGATTCCATCGACCGCCACCTCGGCCATCGTCGCCGTCACGATCGCGCTCTACGGCGTCTCCTGGTACATGACTGCCACATCCGGGACGACGGAGTCGATGGGCGGAATCAGCGGGGAGGTGCTGCTCCGCCTGGGCGCCAAGAGTCCTTACATCCTGGTCGGGCAATGGTGGAGACTGGTTACAGCAATCTTCCTGCACGCCGGCCTTTTGCACATCGGAATGAATCTCTGGTGCTTGTTTGATCTTGGTCCGGAAGTCGAGTCGCTGTTTTCGACAGCCAAGTTCGTGGTGTTCTATCTGGTCACCGGCGTACTGGGATTCGTCTTGAGCCTCTGGTGGCGTCCCATGGGAATGTCCATAGGGGCGTCGGGAGCCATTTGCGGGTTGATCGGCATCCTGATCGGCGCCAGCTTTCATCACGGACACCTCGGCAAGGCGTACCGCGGGCAACTCTGGCGATGGGTCATCTACATTGCCATCTTCGGCATTTTCCTCCCCATCGACAACGCCGCCCACTTCGGCGGGCTGATCGCCGGAATAGTCCTGGGCTACCTCGTGCCGGAAGGCGAAGCGGAGACGCAAGCCAGCCAGAACCTCTGGAACGCCCTCGCCGGGCTGTCCGTCGTAATCATCGCCGGCTCGTTTGCCCTCATGGCTTTGCAATTGGGCCAACCGGTTCGCTAGTCCTAGCGCACCCTCCAAAGTCCACAGACGTCTGTCATTCCGACGGAAGGGAGGAATCTCGCTCTCTCCAGGCGCGGCTCGGACCGCAGAACCTGGGCGAGATTCCTCGCTTCGCTGTCTCGAAAGTCTGTCATTCCGAGCGGAGCGAAGAATCCCGGCGGTTTGTTTGCACCGAGCACAACTGCAGAGATTCTTCGCTCCGCTCAGAATGACAGCCGCTTTCATCCCGTCGGGCGGGCCGCAGGCCCATGTACACTCGGAATGACAGAGGCTCGGGGCTGAGTTTCCAGCGTTAAGGACCGACTGACAAGCACGCGGACACTGCGGGGGGCAAGCCTGCTCTCGGGCCTTGGGAGGACGAAGGTCCGAAATGTTATAATGCATTGATTGGACACTCCAACCAAATCCAAACCCGACCACTGGTGGGCGCTGCTGCCGGACGTCTGGTTCCTGCTCCGGCCGCGACGGGGCCTGCTGGCCATCGGCTTCGTGATCATGGCCGTGAACCGCGTGGCCGGGTTGGTTCTGCCGGCCTCCTCGAAATTCCTCATTGATGACATCATCGGCAAGCGCCATTTGCAACTGCTGCTCCCTCTGGTGGGTGCCATCGTCGCCGCCACCGCGGTGCAAGGCGTATCTTCTTACGCTCTGACCCAACTCCTCTCGAAGGCCGCGCAGCGGCTGATCGCTGAACTGCGATGCCAGGTGCAGGCGCATATCGGGCGGCTGCCCGTGGCCTACTACGACTCCAACAAGACAGGCGTCCTCGTCTCGCGCATCATGAGCGATGTGGAAGGGGTGCGAAACCTGGTGGGAACCGGGTTGGTCGAGTTCGTGGGCGGGATGTTGACGGCAACATTTGCCTCGATCATTCTGCTGCGCATCAGCGTTTTCATGACGGCCCTGGCTTGTGCGATTCTGCTCGGCTTCGGGCTCTTTCTCCGCTATTCGTTCAAAGTGATCCGTCCCATCTTTCGCGCCCGGCCCAAAATCAACGCCGAAGTCACAGGGCGGCTCACGGAATCGCTGGGCGGCGTACGCGTGGTGAAGGGTTACCATGCTGAAGGACGCGAGGC
Source organism: uncultured Acidobacteriota bacterium (assembly GCA_963831905.1). Taxonomy (GTDB): domain Bacteria; phylum Acidobacteriota; class Terriglobia; order UBA7540; family UBA7540; genus CAVROP01. Next base: position 427,554 of record CAWHRX010000009.1, read on the forward strand.
CGCGGTGTTTGCCGCAGGCGTGCGGCGGCTTCTCGAGAATGTGCTCAAGACCCTCACCGCGACTTCCCTGATGAGCCTTTCGGCCACCACGCTGCTCGGCATGGTCAGCGCGCTCATCATGTTTCTGGGAGCGCGCCAGATTGTTGCCGGGCACATGACGCTCGGCACCTTTGTGACCTACACCATTTTTCTGGGGCTGCTGGTCGCGCCGGTTTTCCAGATTGTCATGATCGGCACGCAGATCACGGAAGCACTGGCGGGACTGGAGCGCACGCGCGAGGTGCTGCGCGAGCGGCCCGAAGACGACGACCCGGCGAGGTCGCTGCGCATCGATCACATTAGCGGCGAAGTGGTTTTTGAGAACGTGAGCTTTGCTTATGAAGCCGGCAAGACGGTCCTTAGCGACCTGAGCTTCCGGTCCGCCCCAGGCACCGTCACGGCGCTGGTCGGACCGTCGGGCTCGGGCAAGTCGACGATGATCGGCCTGGTCGCGGCCTTTTACACGCCGAGCAGCGGAAGGGTGCTGGTGGACGGAATCGATCTGGCGAAAGTGCGCCTGGATTCGTATCGCAGCCAACTGGGAGTGGTGCTGCAGGAAACCTTCCTGTTCGATGGAACCATCCGCGAAAACGTCGCGTTCTCGTGCCCCGACGCCGACGAGGAACACATCCTCGCGGCTTGCCGCATTGCGCGCGTGGATGAGTTTGCGGAGACCTTCGAGAAGAAGTACGACACGGTGGTGGGCGAGCGTGGCGTAAAACTCTCCGGCGGCCAACGGCAGCGTGTTTCCATTGCGCGCGCGATCCTGGCGGACCCCAGAATCCTGATCCTCGACGAGGCGACCTCGAGCCTCGACTCCGAATCGGAGGCCATGATCCAGGAAGGGCTGTCGTACCTGATGCGCGGCCGGACAACCTTCGTGATCGCCCACCGCCTCTCCACCATTCGCCGCGCGGATCAAATCCTGGTGGTCGAGGCCGGTCACATTATCGAGCGCGGCACTCACGAGCAGCTCTATGCGGCGGGCGGCCGCTATTACGAGTTGTACACGAAGCAGCATGGCGTTGCGGCAAACCTTTTCCTGGCGCCGGGTGAAGGAGACAAGGTGAGGGAGGCCGGAACCGATGCGGAGCCAGCCACCGTACGTGCGGAGACGATTCCCGAGGCGGTGCGTCTGCTGCGCGGGCGAGACCGGTAGCACAGGCCGCAGGCTTGCCCGGACCGGTTTGGCGTAATCCTATGCACCCGCGTTCCCCCCACCCTGAAAGGGTGAGATAAAAACCACTCCTCATGCTCACACCATGCGTCGAGATATATCATGCCACGATATTTTATTCTGACAGAGCTTGAGGCCACAGCAGAGGATATCCTTTCGGATTCAAGGAACACGCTGACGCCATTTGGCAGGGTCCTGCGAGGTATGGAACACGGAGTAAATGGTCACGACATCTCCCGTGTGCTCGTAGAAAATGGCGTAAGGAAAGCGGCGCGCTAACGCCCGATGGTAGCTTTCATGAACGACAGCGTACATCTCAGGACTCCGACAAATGGCTTGAATGCAAGCATCGATACAGCTTAGGAAATCTTCCCCCAAGCCAGGCCGCCGAGCCTCATACCAGTCGTAGGCATCTGCGATGTCCCGTTCGGCCTCGGGGATTATGAGCGGCTTAGCGGCCATGGCGACTGCGGACCCTTCGTTTAACCTCTTCCCACTCGAGTCCCACGACCGCATTGTTTCGCAGATTTGCCTTTCTTCGAGCCAATTCAATCTTCTGCCAGTCATGAACCGGCACAGCCTCGGGCGTAGATGCAAGGTCGTCCCACAGATCTTCCACAAGCTGTAACTTCTCCGAGGGGCTCAGGTCAAAGATGGCAGTGGCGCTGTGGTTCATGTGAAATCCTCGTGTCCATTATCTCAGAACCCTGATAAACCGTCCACGATCCGGACCGCAGGTCGCCCTTTCGGGGCTTCTCTGGCCTATCCCTAAATCCCGTCCTCCTGCGCGGTTTCGATGAGCGCATGAATATTCTCCGGCGGAGTCGTGGGCGGGATGGCGCACCCGGCGTTCAGCACAAACAAGCCGCCGGGTTTCCAGACCGAGATCAGTTGCCGCGTTGCCGCTCGAACTTCCTGCGGGCTGCCGCGCGCGATGACGCCGCTGGGGTCGATATTCCCAAACAGAACGTGGCGAGCCCCCACCGTGGTCTTGGCGATCGCGGCGTCCGTCTTGTAGTCCAGTTCGAAGCCGCAGAACTCGTAGTGCGCCAGATCGGGAAGGATCTTGGTTGTATCGCCGCAGATGTGGACAACCGTGAAAATCCCTTCTGCTACGAGCGTCTTCACCAGCCTTGCCTCGTATGGCCGGGCAAAGCGGTGGAACATCTTGGGGGAAATGACGTCGGGGCCGGCAAGGCTGTCTCCCAGCGAGGTCAGGTGAGCGCCCGCTTTGATCAAGGCGCGATGCACGGCGAGATGGCTCTCGAAACAAATCTCGAGAAGCTCGCGGATGGCCGGGTTCTCGGGCTCGGACGCCATCTCCATCAAGAACTCTTCGGTGCCGCGCAGCATGCAGGCAAGGTCGAAAGCCATCTGGTCCGCGTTGCCGCGGATCGCCACCTCGTTGCCCACCTGGCGCGCCAGCAGGCGCACCGCTTCGAGCAGCGCGGGGATGCGGCCTTGAGACTCCGGGTTGATGACCTTCAGCCGGTCCACTTCCCCAAGGCTCTGGATGGCCGGGCGCACGATCCGGCCGGGTTCGTCGGGGGCGCATTCCGCCTGCGCGCCCATGGCCTCCGCGAGCAGCGTGGTGTCCGTGTCGATTAAGAGGCAATCGTGGCCGTATTTCTCCCAGGCCTGCAAATGGGCCTGGGCGATCGCCTTGGGATCAACCCGATACCTTTCCATCGGAATCCCCGCCTCCCGTGCCGCCATCATGAAATTGTGAAGACACACCGGGATGCGGTCTGGAGTCTTGCCGCTGATTACGGCTTGCACTCGCTCGAGTGAATTCATAGCTTGGCTTCCAAAACGCATGGAGATCGCGTCATAGGGGCGACATTTGCGCCCTCCCTCGGGCCGCCACAAGGGTTGCCCTCACCGGCCATCGCCGGAACAGCCGGTCATGTGACAACTTGTCTTGTGAGTGGCGCGGCAAACATGTTCGGCCTGCCCCCACTACGGCGCGTCTTGCGCCTGAAATCGTACTCTTATTCGCTTCGATTCGCACCTTTTCCGCGCGAAAATGAGTTCGTTTTGAGGCCGCTACTTCAGTTATCCCCTGTCTTTGCAATAAATCTTTGAGTTCGTTTCCACGATTCTCAATCTCTTTGAAGGCGGCGGCGAGGACCGCAACGATCCAGATCAGTAGCGCTGCCGGCTGGCGGACAGCCTGTCTTGCGGGGTCTCGGCTGTCCTGGGGGACACAATGTCCGCCGGGTGGCGCGCGGGTTCAAAAGCCAACGAACGAACCGGGAATGTTGATGAAAACAAAGGCCAGCCCACTCGAGAACCCCATTGCCTCGATAAGGGAGCAGGGCGGCGGCCTTTGCTTTTTCGTTCTCTCCGCGCAAAATCTCGGTCAAAAAGCCCTCTCCCTGGGGAGATAATGGCCCGCGACGGCGCTTTCGCGAGGCGGGCGGGCCGGGCAATGGGCTAGATATGTTTCCCACGGACATTCTGCTCCTGATTCTTCTCCTCGCGGCCGGAATTTTGTCGCGCCTCTCCCTCCCGCCGCAATCGCGGCGCGGTTAACAGACGCTTTGGCTCTGGGCGAGGACGAAACCCCTCACCCGTCACGCTCCGGCCGATGACACCGCCGGAGCCTCACACCCTACCCCCAACGGAGAGGGCTCTTCCTGACTGGGGACGGGCTCCCCCAAATCCTCGGCTGGCGCAGACCTGCTTTCCAAGGTCTGTCCCCATGGGCCTTCGGCCCGCGAAAGCTCATGAAAAAGGTGTTGGGTTATGATAGGCACGGTCGAGAGCGGTGAGATCGTAGTCGCAGTGGAGCGGTTGAGGCCGTAGGTCTGTCTGATCCGGAGCGTGCGTGTTGAGCGAATAATTGGGCGTTGCTGTCTCCCTCAGGGGGGAGCGGCGATAGCCCGCGACCCTGCATAAGGTAACTTTGGGCACGCTCTCCGCTCCCGCCCAAAGGAGCGTGTGATGCCTTATAGAATAGCAGGAATTGACGTTCATAAGAGAATGTTGACGGTCGTGGTTTGCGATGTGGAAGTAAGGGGTGAATATGAGTTTGAGCGGCGACCGTGTGGCAGTACCCCCTCGCACCTGCGCTCACTGGCCGCTTGGCTGGTGGAGCAAGAGGTTGAGGAAGTGGTGATGGAGTCCACGGCACAGTATTGGAAACCGGTCTGGGCAATCCTGGAACGATACTGGAAGCCCCTCCAGCAAGGACGGGAAGGGGCTCGTCCGATGTCGGGAATGCTGCATCTGGCGCAGGCACAGTCGAACCGGGGACCACGGGGGCGGAAGAACGATTTCGCCGACCCCGAACGTCTGGTGAAACGACTGGTGGCAGGCGAACTGATCCTGAGCTTCGTGCCGAGTGCCGAGCAGCGTGTGTGGCGCACGGTCATGCGCACCAAGTACCAGTTGAGGTGCAACCAAGTGCAGTTACAGAACCGGTTGGAGGCTTTGCTGGAAGAGGCGCATCTGAAGTTGTCCAGTTTGGTTTCCGACCTGCTGGGCCTCAGTGGACGGCGTATGTTAACGGCCATCGCGGAAGGGGAGACGGATCCGGCAGCGGTGGCGGCACGAGCGGATTATCGCCTGCGCGCCACGCCGGAAGAGTTATGCGATGCGCTGGGTGCCTGTGGCGAGCTCCATCCCGTCTACCGCCGGTTGTTGCAGAGGGCGCTGGAGGAGTGGCAACGCGCCGAGGCACAGATTACTCAGCTCAGCCAAGAGATGGCCACGCTGCTGGCTGCCCACCAGGAGCAAGTCCAGCGCTTGGCGGAGGTACCCGGCCTGGGGGTGGATTCAGGACAGCAGATCCTGGCGGAGGTGGGCGCCTCGGCAGCGACCTTCCCTTCCGCTAAAGCTCTCTCCTCCTGGGTGGGTGCATGCCCAGGCGAGGAGGAGAGCGCGGGAGTCAACCACAACCGCCGCTCGCCCAAGGGCAACCGCCACCTGCGGCGCATCCTGAATCAGGCGGCCCACGCCGCAGTTAAACTCAAAGGCAGCGTCTTTGCGATCCTCTACCGCCGCTATGTGGCGCGCTTGGGGCACAACCAAACCATCGCGGTGATTGCACATCGGCTTTGTCGCTTAATCTGGAAGATTCTGCACCAAGGAGTTCGTTACGAGGAACGCGGCCCAGCGGTCAGCCAAAAGTCAAAGCAAAAGCGCACCGCCCGAATGATCCGCCAACTCCGCGACCTCGGTTATCGCGTCGAACTGCTTAAGCTCGCAGCGGGGGTGCCGGCCTGAGACAGGTTTTTCGACCCTGCGGCTCTTGCGGTTGGTCCTCGGCAGACTTGTTTTCCAAGGTCTGGGGCTTTTGCGATCGGCCCGCCGCTTTGCGCAGGCTCAGCAACAGTTTGATCTTCCGGTCGATGGCGCGGTCCAGCGAGTCTTCCCGCCGCAGCATCATCCGCCACTCTTCGCCCGCCGGCGCCAGGCAGGCGTCGCGCTCGATCGCCGCTCTCTCCTCGCTCAGCTTCTCCTCGTATTCGAACTCCTGCTCGACGGCAGCCACCTCGTCCGCGAGCAGCAGGACCAGTTGCTTGTACCGCAGTTCGTCCGCCGGTTCGGTGGCGACGAAGGGGCCGGCCTCCTGGGCGGGCTGGGCGTCCACAAGCGGCGCCTCGACATCATCCTCTTCGTCGCCCCGGGCATCCGCTCCGTGTGGGCCTGCGTCACCCAGCGGCAGAGTCAAGTTGCACCCGGCGAAGAGCGACAGCAGAAAGCACAACCGCGGCCCTCGCCAGCCGGTCTTGTTCCGGTAAAAGCCCTGGAGCGCGGCGGCCTGCCAGGCCAGGAAGGAGCGGCCGTGCACCTGCAAGCGAATCAGTGCCAGAAACGAAAGCAGCAGGCGCAGGCGCGCGGCGGGGTCCGAGGGCGCCTCGAGCGTGACGTTGAGGGCCTGGCCGACCTCCATTGTGCAGTCTTCAATTTCCTTGCGACGGCGATGCTGCTTCTCTTCGAGTGCCAGCAGGGCGCGGCGCATCAGGCCGGTCTGGGAGCGCTCCAGGCGGTCGCGCCGCCAGTAGAGGCGGGTGAGATCGTCAACCTGCTTTTCAACGAAGGGGTCGCCGGTGCTGAAGGAAGCGCTGAGCTCCTGCTTCAGGGCGTCGAACCGGGCTGGGTCTTCGCCCAGGGCGCGCATCACGGCGTCGTGATTTTCGGGGTCGGAGCGCTCGCCGTGCTCGAGAGCGTTCATTCGGGAATGGTGTTTTCCGGCTTGAGTGCGCGGTCCGGTGGAATGCCGGGCATTCGAGCGTGCGGCGTCGAGCAATTGCGGGGTAAGCTGCGGTGATTGACGGATAGACATGAGATCTCCAGAAAGAAAGTTTCGGGTAGGACGTAGGGGCGGTTCGCGAACCGCCCCTACTTCAAACACCGATTCCCCTCCTGATCCCAAGAGGGAAATAGTCCTCAAATCTACTAGCCTATCAGGTCGGGGATGGAAAAATGGGAAACAGTGCAAAAATTGAGACTAATTATTTTTAGTGCAATGGAATCAAGGGGTTGGCGAAGCGAAGAGTTTTCACATTGTGAAAATCAGGGCCTAGACTGTAGCATTTTGACACATATATTCAGAAAGCTGCATATTAGCCAGACGTAGGGGGACGGCTTGCCGTCCCCGCATTCTTGCTGGCCCCGACGAGGGGTAGGGCAAGCCCTACCCCTACACCGCCTGTCGCCGGTTACGGTTTCGGTGCGGTGCGGTTTTGCATCTCCTTGCGGATCAAGTCGGGATTGTCCAGAGGTTCGCCGGGCTTGGCCGCGAGGCCGGGCTCTTTCACTTTCGCCGGGTCGAAGATGCGCGTGTCGGAAGGCAACGCGCCGTAAGGGGTAGAGTCCGGAGTGTTGGTGAACATGTCGGAGAGGTCCGTGGCCGCGGCGTCGTACTGATTGACGAAAGGCATGCCCAGGATCAGGTTGATGGTTTTGATGATGCTCGCCATGCTGGTGTGGACGTGGGAGACGCCGGGCTTCGCGTAAGGGCTGATCGCGAGCAACAGGCTGCGATGCGCGTCCACGTGGTCCTGGCCGTCCTGTGCGTCGTCTTCGGTCACGAAGATCGCCGTGTCATTCCAGAAGGGGCTGTGCGAGAACAGCTCCACCAGCTTGCCCAGCGCCAGATCGTTGTCGGCCACGTAGGACGCGTGGTAGGCATACCCGTCGTCAGGGCGCGGGTCGGAGGTGTGGTCGTTGGGGAGCCAGATGTAGATAAACTGCGGCATCGGCTTGGCGCCGCTTACGAAGTCGTCGAACTCTTTCTTGAACTGCGCGAAACGATACTGGTCGGAGATGTTGGTGTTGAAGGTGGGGAAGTCGCGCGAAGTGTTATCGAACAGGACCTTCGGCATGGGCGCGTTCACGACTTGGCGCGAGCCGGTGGGATACTCACCCGTGCTCTCGTCGTCGCCGGGCAATTCCATTCCCTCGCCGTAATTGCGGAAGGAGACGTGAGCGCGGGCCAGGTTTTCCCACAAGGAGCCGTTCTCCAGGTACGTTTCCGGAATCGTGGAGGAGGCGCCAATGTCGAGCCGCCCGGGGGCGTCCTGGTCCGGGACGAAGTCAAATTTGCCGCCATAGCCGGCGGGCCAAGCCGACTCGAGGAGTTCGTTGGGGTAATTGCCCACCAGCCAGTGGTGGCCGTCCACGGAGACATCCGAATCCACGTAGAAGTTGTCGCCGAAGGCGAAACGCTTGGCGAGGGCATGTTGGTTGGGCGTAACCTGAATGTGCTGGAGCGTCGGAGCCGGCACCTTCTCCTCTTTGACGGTGGCGTCCATCCCCCAACGGGCCAGCGTGGCATCGCCATCCACAGCGGCGCCGCCCAGATCGCCCAATACCTCGTCAAAGGTGCGGTTCTCTTTGGTAATGAAGACCACGTGGTGAATCTTTGAACTGGGCGAGCCTGGGAGCGGAATGGGGAAGTCCGGCGGGCGCTGCGGCGCGGGTTTTGTTCCTTGCGCCAGGAAGCCCGGAACGAAGCCGTTATTCTTCATCACCTGGAGCGTGAACGGGCGCAATTGGTAGTCTTTCGGGACCGTCAGAATCGAAACCGTACCCTTGGTGATGTCGCCGATGTAAGCTCCCTCAGGGCCTAGCTGAACGCCTTTTCCTCCATTGGGGCCGGCGCCAAAGCCCTTGGCATTGGCAACAAAAAGCGTTTTGTTGTCGGCACTCAGCGCCACTCGCGAGGGGAACCAGCCCGTGGGAATGAAGCCCAGGAGTTGCATCTGGCCGGTTTCGACCACCGCGACCGCGTTGATGCCTGCGCAGGCAACGTACAGGCGCTTTTCATTCGAACTGAGCGCCATGCCGAAAGGCAGAACGCCGCGTAATCCCTTGACTTCGGTTGCGGGGGAGATCAGCGCATTCTGTTCCAGCTTGCCGCTGCGGGCGTCGATCATCGTGATGCTGTCTTGCGTGGCATTGGATACGAATATCTTCTCCTTGCCCGCGACTACGGCGCCGGGGCTGCTTCCGCCGATCACCTGATCGCCAATCGGAAGCCCGGTGCGAATCCGGTCGAGGACCTGAGGTGCGTGAGGGTTTTTCACATCGATCACATAAAGCGAATTGGATTCCGGAACGTTAGGGTCGCCGAGACCGGCAATCGCCTTGCCCTCCACGGTGGCGCCTGTTTCGGCTTCTTTCGAGGGATATCCAAAGGCCGGGAATGTGAGGCCGGTGTCTCGTGGGTTCTTTGGGTCGTAGTTCGGAACGAGGCTGTAGCTGAACGTTCCAACGTTGGAGACATAAGCCCGCTTGCCGTCGCGGGAGAGCGCCAGGCCAAAAGGCATGCGGCCGACGGGGAGGCTTGAGATCATCTGCTTGCTGCGAGTGTCAAAAACCACCAGGCGGAAGTGCGCCAGGTCCAGAACATACAGAGCCTTGCTGTCGCGTGAGAGCAGGAGTTCGCCGCTCAGGCTGTTGGCGTATTTCTTGCCCTGAAAATCGCCGTCCAGGCTGAGCGAGCCCAGCCGTTGGTGGGACACCAGGTCGAAGATTCCAACATTCCCGTTGTTGCCTTCGGAGAGGTAAAGCGTGCGGTTGTCGCGTGCGATCGCGGCGCCCAGAAAGACGCTCTGCGGATCGGCATCCGAGGACTTGAAGCCGGGAGGGATCTGCGCCACGTGAGGGGCCAGTCCGAAAATATCCGTGATAATGCTTGCCGAAAAGGGATTCGTCCCGCCATTGACGGTGACCAGGGTTTTGCCGTCCGGGCTGAGGACGAGGCCGTAGGGATGAGGCGCGACCTTCACGTGCTTGCCAAAGGGAGTAATCAGCCGGCCGTTGGGTAAGACGGTCATGCCGCGCGGATTAATCTTCACCGGCCAGCGGCCCGCCGGAGCTTCGAGCAGGGTAGGCTTGGGAGTCTGCGCATCTTCTCCAAGGCTCCCGCGAATGGGCGCAAGGAGAATGCAAACTGCGAACAAAGTAATCAGAACGCGGCGCGGCATAGGCGGTGTCCCTTCCAGCATGTATGGCGATAAGCCTTTCAATGTACCATGGGAGCTGCTTTCTCCACGACGCTTATCGCGTCACCCGGATCCACCCAGGTGGTGTAGGGGTAGGGCTTGCCCTGCCCATGCCGGTCAATTGCGCAACCTACCAGTGGACGGCAAGCCGTCCCCCTACACTGCGTGTCGTTATCGAGGGATCGGGGCGAACCGACTTGTGACACCACAGGGCGGCGCATGATTCTGGTATCCTGATACGGCAATAGAAGGCTCGATGAGGAGGACGGTTTTGTTGAAGAGGACTTCGATTACTCTATGGACCTTGGTTCTGTTAGGGTTCTTCCTGCTCCGCGGGGCGATCGTTTGGAGCAAGGTTAAGGCTGACTTGCCGCGCCGGCCCAAGCTGCTTCTGATCATCGTGATTGACCAATTCCGTTATGACTACCTGGTGCGCTTCCGGCAAAAATTCGTGGCGGGCGGCTTTAACCTCTTGCTAACCGGCGGGGCTTGCTTCGCGGATTGCCGCTATGATTACGCCACCACCGCCACGGGCCCCGGCCATGCCAGTTTGTTCACTGGGGCGTACCCGAACGTGCACGGAATCATCGGCAACGAGTGGTACGATCACTCGCTCCGCCGCACCGTCAATTGCGTCGAGGACCCGGCCACGAAACTGGTGAGCGGTCCCGACGGGGCCGACGAGAAACCGGGGTTCTCTCCGCACTACCTCATCGGCAGCACACTCGGGGACGAGTTGCGGGCGGCCACGGACTTCCGGTCGAAAGTGGTGGCGATCGCGCTGAAGGACCGCGCAGCGATTCTGCCCGGCGGCCATTCGCCCTCGGCGGCGTATTGGTATGACTCCCCGGGAGGACGATTCATCAGCAGCAGCTACTACATGCCGGCGCTTCCCTCCTGGGTGGTGAAGTTCAACCAAAGCTCGCCGGCGAAGAACTACTGTGGACAGAAATGGGCCGCTCTGCCGGAGAGCGGATACGACATGACGTTCAGCGAACCCAAGGCGAGTCCTGGCGAGCCGTGTCCTGGCCCGAAGTTCCTGAGCTGGCTTGGTCAAACGCCTTACATGAATGAAATCGAGTTGGCGTTTGCTGAGCAGGCTATCAGGGGCGAGCATTTAGGCAAGAACGACGACACCGATTTGTTGAGCATCTCGCTGAGCGTCAACGACTATATCGGCCATGCGTTTGGGCCATACAGCCCGCAGGTTGGCGATGTCACCCTGCGAACGGACCGCGACTTGGCGTCGTTCTTCGCTGAGTTGGACAAACTTGTGGGCCTCAGGAACGTCTGGATCGCCCTCTCGGCAGACCACGGCGTGTCGCCGAACCCGGCATTCATTCAGGAGCACAAGTTGGGCGTGGGCGTGGCGCAGACGGCGCTTTTACGCAAAGCGGTGGAAGAAGCGCTGACGGGTGAATTTGGGAAGGGGGACTGGATCGCGGCAATCGACGGGCCCTATATCTACTTTGATTCCGAGGCTCTGAACAAACAACACATTCAGGCGGCGCGGGCGGAGGAAGTGGCCGCCGAGGCGGCGGCTTCCGTGCCCGGAGTGGCGGCCGCCTTCACTCGCGCGCAAATCCTTTCAGGAAACTTGCCCTCCTCGCCCCTGGGTCGCAAGGTGTCAAATAGCTTCAACGAACAACGCGGGGGAGACGTTTTCGTCGCGCTCGACCCTTACGCCTTGCCTGTCGCAGGCCCGACGAGCACTACCCATGGCGGCCCCTGGAATTACGATGCGCAGGTTCCGCTGATTTTGTGGGGGAACACGTTCAAGCCGGGGGTTTACTTTAACCACTGCCAGCCTATCGATCTTGCCGCGACCCTGGCGGCCGCGCTGGGGTTGACGCAGCCCTCGGGGTCGCAGGGGAACCCGTTGATTGAGGCGATACAGTAGCGGGAGGCTACACCAAAAAGCAATTCACCACAGAGGCACAGCGCCGGCTAACGGCCGCATCCAGAATTCCAGATTCAAGATTCCACAGCCAAATCTTTGCAGGCTGCGAAGAAATTCGGAGGCAGTAGTACAACGCGGCGCAGCCGTAACCAGGAGCTTCCACCACAGAGGCCCCAGAGAAAAGCTCACAGAGATCACGGAGAAAGAAATACAACTGTTTTTTCTTCTCTGCGCTCTGCGTGAGCTTTTCTCTGGGGCCTCTGTGGTGAATCTTTTTGAAGAGACTCTTCAAATTATCTCGAAGTAGCGCTCCAATTCCCAATCGGTTACGGCGCGTTGGAACTGGCGAGTCTCCCAATCGCGCGTGGCGGCGTAATGATCGACGAACTCGTCGCCAAAGATTTGCCGCGCAATCTTGCTGGAACGGAAAAGCTCCGTACCCTCCTCAAGACTCCGGGGCAGCAGCGGCGCCTGCGACTCGTAGGCGTTGCCGGTAGGCGCGGGGAGTTCCAGGCTGTTCTCGATCCCGTAAAGGCCGGAAGCCAGGCTGGCGGCCAGCGACAAATAGGGGTTGGCGTCGGCAGCGGGCAGGCGATGCTCGACCCGTGTGCTCTTGACGCCCGAGGAAATGGCGCGGAGAGCGGTGGTTCGGTTGTCCACTCCCCAGGTGACGTTGGTGGGCGCCCAGGTGCCCGGCACGGTGCGTTTGTAGGAGTTGATGGTGGGACAGAACATCACCGCCAACTCGCGCATCAAGGCGAGTTGTCCCGCCATGTATTGCTGCATCAGCTTGGAAATGTGCGAGTCCGATTTCGGGTCGTAGAAAAGGTTCTTCTTTCCCGCGCGGTCCGACAGGCTCTGATGAATATGCCCGCTGCAACCCGGCAGGTTGGCATTCCACTTGGCCATAAAAGTGGCGAGCAGGCCGTGCTTCCGCGCCACGATCTTGACCAGAGTTTTGAACATTGCCGCTTTGTCCCCGGCCCGCAGGGCGTCGTCATAGCGAATGGCTGTTTCGTAGACGCCGGGACCGGTTTCGGTGTGAAAACCCTCGAGTTCAATGCCCATCGCGCTCGCGGTGTCGATAATGGCGTGGGCGAGGTCGGAGTGCGCGGAAGCGCGCACGAAGCTGTAACCGAACATTCCCGGCGAAAGTGGAGTCAGGTCACGGAAACGCTTCTGCCGCGCGGAGAGCGGGTCCTCCTGAAAGAAGAAGTACTCATACTCAATCGAGGCCTTCGTGGCGTAGCCCGCTTTCTCGGCGCTTGCCACGACGGCGCGCAAAACCTGGCGCGGAGAGACGGGCAAGGGCGAGCCATCCTGGCGGCAAAAATCCACCAGGAAAAATGCCGTGTTCGCTTCCCAGGGAAGAAGGCAAAAAGTGGACAGGTCGATGCAGGCCAGCGTGTCGGGGTAACCCGTGTGCCAACCGGTGATTTGGACGTTGTCGTAGAGCGCGTCGGAACTGTCCCAGCCGAAGATGACGTCGCAAAAACCAAAGCCCGACTCGGCGGCAGAGAAGAATTTCTCGAGTGAGATGTATTTCCCTCTCAGCACACCATCAACGTCGAAGCCTCCGAGCTTCACCTTTGCGATTTTGTGTTTGGCAAAAGACTGCTTGATTTGCTGGAGAGTCATAAGACCTCTTCACCATAGAGGCATGGAGAAGCTGCGGTGCGCTACGTTCGCGTGCGGAGGTGAAAGCTCTTCGGGCGCGTCAGGTAAAGAAAGCCGAGGTGCGACAATGTGCAGCCGTGCCCGCTGTCCTTGATGCCCACCCAGGAAAGCTCAGGGTCGAGATAATCGCAACGATTGACGTAGACCGTGCCCGCCGCCGTCTGGTGCGCCAACTTCTCAGCCTGCTTCAAATCCTCGGTCCAGATGGAGGCGGTGAGGCCGTACGGACTGTCGTTCATCATCCGGACGCCTTCCTCGTCGCTGTCCACGGGCATGATCCCGATCACCGGCCCGAAGCTTTCTTCCATCATAACACTCATCGTGTGGTCGACATTGACAAGCACGGTTGGCTGAAAATAGTAGCCAGGCCCGGGCAGGCGGCGTCCTCCGGCCAGAACCTTAGCTCTCCGCGCGACCGCCTGGCCGACCTGGAATTCCATGAACTCCACCGTCTTGCGCTGGGCAAGCGGCCCCACGGCCGTGCTCTCGTCCTCCGGGTTGCCCACTTTGTATTTCTCGACCTCGGCAACATAGGCGTCGACGAATTTGGAGAAGATCGGGCGCATCACGTAGATTCGTTCCACGGCGCAGCAGCTCTGCCCGGCGTTGTAGAAGGCGCCGTCCACCGTATTTTCCACCGCAAAGGTGAAGTTGGCGTCCTCGCGCACGAAGGCCGGGTCCTTGCCGCCCAACTCGAGACCCATATCGAGCAACTGGCTTGAGGCTTCCTGGTAAACCTGGCGCCCGCCCTCGACCGAGCCGGTGAAAGAAATGAAATCCACGGCGCGCTTCTCAATCAGCTTGCGGATGGCGGCGTGGTTGACGTGGACCGAGGCCACCAGGTCCTGCGGAAGATCCGTCTTGCGGAAGGCCTCGACGAAAGCATCGCCACAGAGCGGCGTCAGGCGCGCGTGCTTGATCAGAACGGCATTGCCGGCCAACAGTGCGGGGACGATGACGTTGACGGCGATCAGCAGCGGGTAGTTCCAGGCTGGAATGTCGAGCACGATGCCGAGGGGCTCGTGCCGGATAAACCTGCGGAACCCTTCCTTGGGAGGGAGCATGTCGTCCTGAAGTGAACCGGGCGCCAGTCGCAGCATGGTCTCGGCGCGGTCGAGCATCGTATCCACTTCCCGGCGCGCCTGGCCTAGGGGCTTGCCCATCTGACGCGTGATGTCCAGCGCGACGGCGTCCTTCACGGACCGAAAAGCCGTGATGAACTGACGGCAAATTTCTACCCGCTTCTCGACGGGGACATCGCGCCACAACGCCTGCGCAGCGCGCATGCGCAAAAGGATCGATTCCAACTCGGCTTCGGAAGTAGACGCGAGGGTGCGAAAGACCTCTTCGGTGGCGGGGTTGATCAGGTTCCAGCCTGGTGTCTCACTCATGCTCTCTCCTTAAGGCCATTTCTGCGCACCATGCAGAATGCGCACAACATGAACGGTTTCACCGCGGACCTGGTAAACTACAATATAAGGCAGGGGCGATAGTACAAGTTCACGCGTCCCCTCTTTCCTTCCTACGCGACCGCGGTAAGGGAACGTCAACAACGCAGTCGGCGCATCGTAAATTCCCCGCACCAGCTCGGCAGCACGTTCTGGCGTGTTCTCGAACAAATAGTTGGCAATATTTTCCAGGTCTGCGGCAGCTTCTTTTGTCCAGCGAAGCTCCGTTTTCATGGGCGGGGCTGCTTCGCGGTCAGCAATCTTTCAAGGTGCGCCCCCACTTGCTCATGGGTCAGGACCTCGCCGCGATCAACTTGAGCCAAGCCTTTTTCCACTTCCCTAATGAACCACTCGTCGTAATCGACGAAGCGCTCGATGGCTTCACGTGCCAGCGCTTCGGCGTCACGTCCGCGCTCAGCAGCCAAGCGGACCAACTTCTCCTGCACGGTGGGGTCAAGGGATACATTCATGCTTGAAGTCTAGGTGGTGCCTGACTTGTTGTCAACTCCCAAGTACCCTAACCGTTAGCAACAGACTACGCCCACCGACCAAACATTTCGAAAGACCCAGGCATGTTCAAAGCCACTTCCGGCCAATTGCATTTTCAGGCGCCTTTGCGCATACTGAAGTCAGTCTTGCGAGCGAGACGCACTATGGACTGGCGAGAAAGAATCACGGTCGATCCCACCGTTTGCCACGGCCAAGCCTGCATCAAAGGCACCCGCGTAATGGTGTCTGTTGTATTGGACAATCTCGGCGCCGGGGAAACGCCCGCGCAGATTGCGGCATCACACCGGCTCGCCTCCGAAGACATCCAAGCCGCGCTCCTCTACGTCGCTGAACTGGCCAAAGAGCGATTCTTCCCGCTCAACGTCTGCTGAACGTGTCACCAACTCTCTTCGTATAACCTCAACAGATCGTCTTGCGTACAGGGGCGGATATTGGTCTTGTGGCAGGAGTCCTCGAAGGCCTTCACCGAGAGGGGGGCAAGGCTCTCTCGGCGGACTGCGTGATTACGCAGGCCGCGGGTTATTCCGAGGCGTTCGATCATGGCCTCGACTTCCTCGACGGAGCGCGCCGCCGCTTCCCTCTCCGACATCTGTTGCGCCGGCACGCCAAAGAGACCTGCCAGGCGCGCGTAGTGATTTGCCGCCGGCTCGAGATTGAAGCGCATCACGGCAGGCAGGCACAAGGCGTTGGCCAGGCCGTGATTCAACCCAAACTCGGTGGATAGCGGGTGCGCCAGCGAGTGCGTGGCGCCAAGGTCTTTTTGGAAGGCGATGGCCCCCATGGTGGCCGCCACCTGCATGTTCCCGCGCGCCTCAATGTCCTTGCAATTGCGGGTGGCGCGCTCGAGATAGCGGATGACCAACTCCAGCCCGTGGATCGCAATGCCGTCACAAATCGGGTGGAATACGGGGCAGGTCAGGGATTCAAGGCAGTGCGTGAAGGCGTCCATTCCCGTGGCCGCGGTCAGGAACGGCGGCAGCCCTACAGTCAACTCCGGATCGAGAATGGCGCGTTTGGGCATCAGCCAGGGGCTGAAGATGATGATCTTCCTGCCCAGTTCGTGAGACGTAATCACCGAGGAGCGCCCGACCTCGCTGCCTGTTCCCGAGGTGGTGGGGATCGCGATGATGGGGTCGTAGGGTCCGGTCATCCGCTCCATGCCGCCGGCCTGCCACTCGAGTTCGGCCAGCGCGCCGGAATACCGGGCCATGACCACGACCGCCTTGGAAACGTCCAGCGCGCTCCCGCCGCCCAGGCCGATCGCCGCGTCGCAGCCGGCAGTCCGGTAAAGCTCTGCCGACTTGAGCACGTCTTCCTCGATCGGATTGCCGTGGACCTCAGCGAAAACCGCGTGAGGGACTTGGGCGTCCTCGAGCACGGAGACGACAGCCTTCAACACCGGAGAGGCGCGGAGCCCGGGGTCGGTAACGACGAGCGGGTTGCGAGCGCCGATTTCCTTGAGACATGAGGGAAGTTGCTTGACGGCCCCGCATCCGAAAACGATTCGAGTAGGAAATGAAAACGTGGAAATCTCTTCGAACATCGTTGGATCAGTCTCCTTGCTGCCAGAGAACGTGTGAAGAACTGAGAAGCTGTCATCCTGAGCGAAGCGAAGGATCTCTGTAGTTGTTGGGAAGTCGCCGGCCTTAAAACCAACTGCAGAGATCCTTCGCTTCGCTCAGGATGACACGCGATCGAATTCCTCCGCATCCTCTGAGCGTTCGAAGGAGCGCCACGGTGCGCTCCTAACGGTTTTGTGGCAGCACAACCTTGTTTATCCAGTTGCGGAATTCAACCTGGCGCACTTGATCTGACAGCACGTCATCGTCGATGTCAAGTTCCCAGCGCAGGTCTTTCCGGCTGGGATTCTGGTGGAGCGTCTCGAGCTTGTCGACGTACTGCCGGAGAGCCTCCTGGTTCTGGAAGAAGCCCTCCGCCAACAGCTTAGGCGCCCGCGCCGTGATCAGGCGCGCCATTTCGTGCAGATCGTACTCCGGGTGATACGCCAGCCCCCAGAAAATCCCCTTCCCCTGTTTCACTTCCATCGCCTGGACGTGGGTGAAGTCGTTGGACGCCAGCAGCGCCCCTCCGCCAGGAAGCTGGGTGATCTCGTCGAGATGGCTGGTGAAGCCGTTGAACACAGTCGGCTTCCCTTCGAACATCGGATGGCCAAGCCCCTCGGCGGTAAGGTGAATCTTGCGCGCGAAGCCCATCTCGCGTCCGCGCGGGTTCGCCGAAACCACTCCGCCTGCTCCCACGGCTGCCATCTGGATGCCCCAACAGGTGCCGAAGCCCGGCGTGCCAACTTCGTAGCTCTTCCGGGCGAACTCGATCTGGCGCGTCACGCGTTGATCGTCGTGGTGATAGATCGTGAGGTTGCAGCCGGGCCAGAGTATGCCGGCGTAGTGCTCCGGTCCCAACCCTTCAGGGGGAGCAGGGTCGTCGCTGGCAAGCCAGATGTTGTGCTGCGCCTCGGGCAGATGCTTCTTCAGCATTTCGACATAGAGCCGCGAGGCATGCTTCATTCCGACCACGTCGAATTCGTCGCGGCTGGGCTTCGGATAACCGTCGATGATGAGATAGTGAAGATTTGGTGGCATAGGTTGGTTGCTAGGTAACAGTTCACAGTTGACAGTCAACAGTTAAAAGCCCTGAAGTCGACTCCCGGACTGTTAACTGTCGACTGTCGACTCTCGACTTTTGACTCTCGACTCTTGACCGCCAACGCGTCGATGATCCCGGGAAGCTGGCTGAACTCACGGCAGACGGCGTCGGCGCGGGTGTTGGCGCTGCCCTGGTCCACCACGCCGGTGAAGAGGATTGCGCGGCAGCCTGCGTCTTTGGCGCCCGCAATATCATTATGCTCGCGATCGCCGACATGGACGATCTCCTCGAGACGGCAGCCTGTAAGTTCCGCGGCGCGGCGAAACATTTCCGGCGCAGGCTTCGAGCAACCGACCTCGTCGGAGAACGCAAAGGCCGAGAAACAATCCCCAATTTCGTAGCCCGCCAGCAAGGCTCGCAACACACGGCCCGGGGTGAAGATCGCGTCGGAAACTACCGCCAGCGTAAATCGCCGTCGGAGCGTTTCCAGGGCCTCGGCGACTCCCGGCACAAGGTCGGGGCGGACGCGCAACTCCATCTCTTCGTGGAGACACACAAGTTCGTTGAGTTCGTCCTGCGGCAACTCCCGCTTCAGGCCCGCAAGCAGGACCCGCAGGCGAACCTCGACCGGCCAAGTCACGTGTTGGTGGCGCCAAACGTGCCGGAACGCCGAATCCGTGGTGTCGTAGGCGCAATCGACAAGGGCCTGATCAACAGGGGCATGCCGCGACAGAAAGCGATGAACCAACTCCCGGCGCTCGACGGGCTTTGAGGGCAGGCCCTGCCGGAGGCGCTTGGGTTCGTCGGAGTCGTCGACGAAGACGGTGTCCCAAAGGTCAAATGAAACAACACGAATCTGCGGCATTGCAGCTACTCGCAAGAGTTGAGTTGAAATGAATGTGAAATTCTAGCACACAACGAGAGTAAAAGGTGATGAGGCCATTCTTCCGGAGGTTTCGCTCTTAGATTGGCCCGCCGCCTTCATAAAAAACTGACCCGTTCGTAACCTGCATTTCACATTCGCTTGCTTCAGATAGGTTTCTGACGCGGTTGGCCAGCCTATTACCCTGAAACATATCGCAAAGTTCGTCCAGCGCGCAGGGAGCAAGATACTCCCCACCTGATTTGCCGGGTGTGACGTGGAGAGAGTGTACCCATTCGCGGGGAATGCGACCTTCGGGATAACCTTGACAAGAACGGGCTTTATCCGACTATACCACCAACGAGCTACAGAGTGAATTCTCGGTGGGGCGACTATAGGCTCAGAAACGGTGCAACCCACTGCGGAGGCACGGCTAACGCCCACCCGCGGCCTCTGGTCCATGTAAGCTGCGAGTGGCTACCCCGAGGGAACTGCTGTTTGCCGTGGACGGCTCTTATGGTCAACATCCGTGATGATTATCTCATAAACACGTTTAAGCCGTGGCCGTGGCTCAATTTGGCGTCGAAGATTTAACTGCGAAATGTTCGTAATGTAACGCTGGATTCACAGAGTCGGATCAAACTCGTCTCCGCGTAACTGAAAAATGGTCTTCAATCTCCAAGAGGAGGGGTAGCGATGAAGTTTTTTCATTCAAGGGTGTTGTGTCTCCAGATCTTGGCCGCACTTATTATTGTCGTCAGCCTAAGCACTCGAGCAACAGGGCAGTCCACGTACGGAGTAATCCAGGGAACGGTAACCGACGCGTCGGGCTCTGTGGTCCCCAACGCAGAAGTCCAGGCGCGCAACCAAGCCACAGACGTGTCGCAAACAACTCATACTGACAGTCAAGGCGACTACCTCTTCGTGAATATGGATCCCGGCAGCTACACGATCACTATTTCCGCCCAGAGATTCACGACGGTAAAAAATGAGGGGGTCATTTTGCCGGCGCGCGAAACCGTACGTTCTGACTTTAAGCTGGAAGTCCAGGGCGTGAGCCAGCAAATCGAGGTTACCTCCCAGCAGGAAGTGGTGAGCGAAGACCTTACCCAATCCAGCTCGATGTCGGGGCGGGAGATTGATTCGTTAGCCCTCAATTTCCGCGCCACCAATGCTCCTAGCCCCATCGTCACCGCGACGCTCACCGCGGGCGTGAACGAGGACCCAGGCGGTAACTTGACCTTCTCCGGCCAGTTGCCGACGGCGACGTCGTTCACTCTCGATGGCACTTCGATCCAGTTGACCCGTTATGGTGGCCCGACCAAGGACCTGTTTCCGTCCGTCGAGGGTATCTCGGAATTTCGCGTAAATACCGCCGGCAACGACGCGGAATACGCGCAGCCCACCGACCTGACCGTGGTCACCAAAAGCGGCAGCAATCAATTTCACGGCAGCGGCTTCTGGTTCCTCCAGCGTAAGGATTGGAACGCCATGGACGGGATCGCCGACTACAACCCGTCGCTGAACGCGAACACCTTCGGCGGATCAATCGGCGGTCCGATCATCAAAGATCACGCCTTCTTTTACTTCGACTATGAAGGCGTGCGTTTGAACCAGAATCCCCTCATCGCAACCCAGACCATCCCCGCAGCATGGGCCGCCGGCGACTTATCTGGAGTTCCGGGGCTGACCCTGACGAACCCGCTCACCGGGCAGGTCATCGCCGGTAACAAGATCACCAACATCGACCCGACGGCTGCCAAGATCCTCCCGCTGTTTTTCCCCACGCCCACGCTCAGCAGCACGGACATCGACTCGACCGGTAATAACCTGGTGACGACCATACCGGGCAAGTACTCCGAGAATGGCTACGACGGGCGCCTCGATTACGTCTTCAATGCCAACCATCGCATCTTTTTCCGTATCACGCAGAAGAACCCCACGGACACCGGCACGGACCCCACGGCCGCAGTCGGCGCGTTAGGGACCAGCGGCGACGAAAGCTACAATCCCCTCATGGGGACGTTTACAACCACCCTGGACGCCACCAACCTGGCGGTCTCCTACAATTGGGTCATCCGGCCGGACTTGCTAAACGAACTGCGGGGCGGGTGGACGCGCGCGAACTTCAACTACAGCTATCCCCAAGCGCTACAAGGTAACTCGATCATCCAGCAACTGGGCATCAACGGCCTGCCCGGCCCGCCCAAGAACGGGTTGGGCGGCGTGCCCGTTTTCTACGTCGGAAACCTGCTGGGCGGCCAAACGAACGCGTTCGGGCACCCACGCGTAGAAGGGAACGGCGTCTTCGAGTTGGGCGACAGCCTGAGCTGGATACGCAGCCGCTTTACTTCGAAGTTCGGCTTCGACTTGCGGCGTGTGAACTACCGTGACAACATCACCTTCAACCTCGGCGACGAATACGGCGACTACATCATCAGCGGCGCGTATACCTGTTCCGGGGCGGAGATTTCCACTTACCCCGACGCCTGTGCGGTGGCGCAGTTGCTCCAAGGGGACATAGATTATGGATTGCAAGCGCAAAACGGCCCCGATGGCAAACCCTATGGACACCACTACGATGGCTTCGCACAGACGGAGTGGAAGGTGCGGCCCAACCTCTCCTTGACGGCCGGCCTGCGTTATGAGGTCAACCCTCCCTTCCAGGATGCCACCAACCAACTCGGCAACTTCAATTACAAGGTTCCGGGCGGTCAACTGGTGTTGAACCCGGGTGAGAATATCAATCCACTTTGGAAGGAAGCTGTAGGCGACACTCCTTTTGTGCTCGGCAGTTCGGTCGGCCTGGGTCCTGGGATGCGTTACACCTATTGGGGCAACATCCAACCCCGCCTGGGTCTCACTTGGAGCCCGTCATCCAGCCATAACACCGTGGTGCGTGTTTCCTCTGGAGTGTACTCGGTACCGGTCCTAGGAGCAGTGAACTACTCGTTGCTGGGCATCGACACCAGCTACTATGGGACCTATGCCCCCACCACCACCACTCCCATATTGAACTTTGGCAACATTTTCTCGGGGACGCCGGGCGTTTCTTCCTTCCCGGGCTATCGCCGCGCCAACCAGTGGAATCTGAAGGACCCGCGAGTCTACCAATGGAATGCGGCGTTTGAACAAAACATCGGCTTCCAGACGTTGCTACGGCTGAGCTACACGGGCTCGCACACCGTGGACCTGATCTATAGCCCCAACATGAATCAGGTGGAGCCGAATACGGCTTCCTACACCAGTCCGGCTACCGGCCAGACCGTGTACGGCTACGCCGCTCTGACGGCCACCCCCGCGCTGCGCCAGCAGAACCTGAAGTATCCCAACTTCTCCGAGGTTCTGACCCGCAACAACGCGCCGAGCGACAAGTATGACGCGTTCATGATCGAATTGAATCGGCGCTTCGGGCACGGAATGAGCTTCTCCAACAGCTACACCCTGGGCTGGAATAAGACCAATGCCTTGGGCACGGCTCCCAATTCGGCCATTCCTACCGGCGGGCAAGGCGACAACGGCGGCAACGTCAACAACATTTACGACATCACATCCGACACCGGAAACGCCTTCTACGATCCGCGCAACAGCTTCATCAGCACGTTCGTGTACGAGCTGCCCTTCGGCCGCGGCAAGACCTACCTCGCTAACTCCAGCCGTGCCGCTGACCTCGCACTCGGGGGCTGGAATGTGACCGGGATCACCTTCGCCCGTTCGGGCCTCTGGGAGACTCCTTACTACCCGAGCACCTTGTACGACTCTTCGGGCACGAACCCTCACCAGCGCTCAGTGGCGCAGCAGCGCCCGGACTGCGGCGGCACAAGCGGATATCTTTCGAATCCCACCACCGCCGCCTTCTTCAATGTGGGAGCTTACAATGTGCCAGACCATCCTGTGGACGCGGCTGGCACGGCGGAGCCCATCGGACGATTTGGCAACTGCGGCGTGGGAATCCTGGAAGGACCAGGGGCGGTGACCTTCTCGATGTCGGCGGGCAAGACGTTCCGCTTGAACGAGCGCTTCGCTGTCAGGTACGAGGCGCAATTCTCCAATCTGTTCAACATCCTTAACTGGGGCGAGCCGAACATGAACATCACCGGCAGCTTCGGGCACATTTCCAACGCCCAGGGCGTGGCTCAGGCTGGACCGCGTACCATCCAGATGTCGCTTCGATTCGAATTCTAGCGCGTAGCGTCTCTGTCCCGCTGGGTCAGCATGGGGGGAATGCAGAAATGCCGGCCCGGCGGGGGCGCTTGGGTTCGTAGGAGCCATCGACGAAGACGGTATCCCAAAGGTCAAATGAAACAACACGAATCTGCGGCATTGCAGCTACTCGCACGAGTTGAGTTGAAATGAATGTGAAATTCTAGCACACAACGAGAGTAAAAGGTGATGAGGCCATTCTTCCGGAGGTTTCGCTCTTGGATCTGCCGTCCGCCTTCATGAAAAACTAACCCGTTCGTAACCTGCATTTCACATTCGCTTGCTTCAATAGGTTTCTGTGGCGGTTGGTCAGCCTATTACTCTGAAACATATCGCATAGTTCGTCCAGCGCGCAGGGAGCAAGGTGCTCTCCACCTGATCTGCCGGGTGTGACGTGGAGAGAGTGTACCCATTCATGGGGAATGCGACCCTCGGAACACCTTGACAAGAACGGGCTTTATGTCTAACGTAATATATTCACCCCTTACAATTGCATTCGGAGAAGGACCCTTCGATTCGGGGCAGCAGTCTTTAGTTCAAAAAAAGGAGATCCCCATGCGGCAAAAAATTGCATGGTCTGTACTAGCCATTGCATTAAGTTGTGGTATGGCGTTGGCGCAATCGACTTTCGGCACGTTCGAAGGCACGGTAACGGACGCGAGCGGGGCCGTGGTGCCCAATGCTACGGTGAAGGTCATCAACATCGATGAAAACACGTCACGAACCGTGACCACGGACGCCAGCGGCAATTACACCGCCGTCGACCTCAAGGCAGGGCATTATTCGGTGGAAGCCAGTAACGCCGGGTTCAAAACCACGCGAGTGGATGGCATCGAACTCGGCGCCCGCCAGACGTTGCGCGTGGACGCCGCTCTCAGTGTGGGCGAGGTCAGCCAGCAAGTAGAAGTAACGGGCCAGAGCGTGGGCGTGATCACCACTGAAACTGAGACCGTTTCTTCCGCCTACAACACCCTCGAGATCACCGACCTTCCGGTCAACTACCGGGCCTCAGGAAATGGCAACAGCCCGTACTATCTAATGGAAATCCTTCCCGGCATGCAGACCGACCAGGGCGGCAATCTCTCCATTCAGGGCGGGCTGCAATCGCAGTCGCAGTTCAGCGTGGACGGGGTTTCCATCACTAACGTGACGGGCAACTCGCCCCTGCACAACGCCTTCCCTTCCGCGGAATCGATTGCCGAGATCAAAGTGCAGGGCATCGGAAGCCCGGCGGAGTTTGAGCAGCCCGGCGACGTCACCACCACCACCAAGGGCGGCTCGAACACCGTACACGGCTCCGGCTTCTGGTATACCCAGAATACGGCTCTTAACGCCATTCCCTACGGCTCTGTCACCAAGCCCACTCAAATCGCGAATGACTTTGGTGGGAGTTTGGGCGGTCCGGTGGTTATCCCCCACCTTTACAACGGGCAGAATAAATCCTTCTTTTTCGGTGACTACGAGGGTTTTCGACTGCCGCGTACCAGCACCATCCTGAATACGGTTCCCACCCCGGCCATGAAGAGCGGCAATCTGGGCTACCTCTGCACCCAGTCGGGGGGCAATTTCAACGCGGCCGGCATCTGCAGCAACGCGGCCGACCAGCTTTACAATCCGTACAACGGCAGCCCTTACGTCAATAATGTGATCACGGGGATCAATCCAGGGGCAACGGCTTTCCTTGGGTTTTACCCCGACCCCAACTTTGGAAGCGCTTTCACGAGCGACAATTACCGCACGAACGTCCCATCCAATTTGGACTCGAACGGGTTTGACGTGCGGGGAGACCAGTATTTCGGACAAAAGCTCTTCGTCACCGGACGGTTCACCTTCAAGAACATTCCCGCTTTGTCGCCCGAGGAACTCACCATTCCTTCCAGCACGCAGTACGAGCACGTGCGCATGCTCGTCGCCTCGGGGACGTATACGTTCAGGCCCACGTTGCTGAACGAGTTCCGCTTCGGGTTGACCGACGACCTCTCAGGGACGCAGAATCCCTACAACGGCAAACCCTTCACGGAGTCTCTGGGCTTCGCCAATATCAACGACCTATGGTACAACGGGCTTCCCGAGGTCGATTTTAACGGAAGCAGCGGGACTACAGGTCTCGGTGTCGACCGCCTGAATTCGGTGGGCCAATCGCGGACCTACGAGTTTTCGGACAGCCTGAGCTGGGTGAAGGGACGCCATGCCTTCAAGTTCGGGTTTGACGCGATGAAGATGCGCGCTGTAGACGCTTTGGGCTTCCAGGGTGCTGACAACTACGGGACTTACCAGTTCAACGGCATGTTCACTCAAAATCCCAACGTTAAGAACGCAGTGGGTAGCGACTTTGCCGATTTCCTGCTCGGCGCGCCCTCCGAGTCGTTCTTGGACAACGTTCAGTTGGATAACGACGGTCGAAACTACATCCTGGCCTTCTTTGCTCAGGATAGCTGGAAGGTCTCGAAGCGCCTGACCGTAGAACTGGGTCTGCGTTTTGACTATCACCCCGGCTACTCCGACGCCAGCGGCCAGATTGGAAACTTCATCCAGACTCCACTCTCGGGCGGAGCCGTCTACCCCGATGGATCGTCCAAACTTCTGGCGACAGCTTTCCTCCAGTCCTTTGACGCCTGCCCGAATGCAGCCCTGCCCGGTTTGGCCAACGATCCCATGTCGGCCAACGGCGCCCCGTGCACGCCTGTGGTGACAGCATCCCAGGCAGGTATTCCCCAGGGGTTGCGCAACACCTCGAAGCGTGCTTTGCCGCGCTTTGGCTTTGCCTACAAACTCACCGACGATGACCGGACCGTGCTGCGCGGCGGTATCGGCGCCTACCAGGCCTCGACATTGGGCTCCGTCTACTACTCACTGACCGGAACCCTCCAGGCCTATACGAATGAGTACTATAACGTCGAAACAGCGGGTGTTGGCCCCGCCTTCGTTTGGCCCGCCACTTCCTCCCTCAGCACCGCGGGAGGTGTAGCCCCCTACGGCAGCGCTTACTTTGGCACGGCCAACTCCATCGCCTGGAAGGAACCCTACTCACTCCAGTGGAATCTTTCGCTGGAGCGCGATCTCGGGAAAAACACCGGGTTGCGTCTTACTTACGTCGGCATGAAAACCACCAACCTGGTCTGGGCACCCGACGATAACCAATCGCTGCCCTCAACCATTCCCTATGAAGATCAGCCCCTCAGCAGCCGGCCATACCCGAATTGGGGTGTGGTGAACACACGCGCCAACGGCGCCACCGCCACCTTTGAAGAGGCCCAAGTAGAAGTGACGCACCGGGTTGCCTCGGGCCTGACACTCGATAGCACGTACAGTTGGTCCCACAGCCTTGCGGACAACCTGGGCGCCGGCAATGCGGGCGGTTTGTGCGGTGAGACGGCCTGCAACCGTTCGGAGGACTTTTACGATCGGCGCGGCGAGAAAGGAAACCCCTTTGCGCCCTACCGGCATAACTGGATCACTACCGTGGTCTACCAAATCCCCGTGGGAAAGGGTAAACGCTTCGCGAACTCTGACAACAAAATACTTAACGGGGTGATTGGCGGATGGCAAACCAACAACGTTCTGACACTTCACACCGGCCCCTTCCTCACGCCGTACTTCTCGTCCGGCGATCCCTCCGGAACGGGCTCCGGGATTATCGGCCGCGCCCAGCGTCCGGACCGCGTCGGCAGCTTCATTCCGTCCTCGCCGAACGCCGGCGAATGGATCAACGGCTCGGGATTCGCGTGCCCGGGCGGGAGTTGCAGCATCGGTGAGGGTGGGTCAACCCCGCCTCCCATCGGCCGCTTCGGAACCTCCGGCGTCGGAATCTTGAACGGTCCGGGGACCATTGACTGGGACACGGGAATCTCCAAGTTCTTCACTCTTACCGAGCGCGTCAAGTTGAGGTTCGAGATTTCCTTCGTCAATGTTATGAACCATCTCAATCTGGGTAATCCCGACTTGAACATCACTAACCTGAATAATCCCTCCGCAGGGCTGTGCGGCTTCGGCTGCATCACCCAAGCGCAGGGCGTGTTCGGGTTTGCGGGCGCACGCCAAGGCCAGGCCAGCCTGCGGATCGACTTCTAACTTCCTATGGTTTCGTAGGGGCGGCTCGCGAGCCGCCCCTACACCCCCGAATTTCAGACCCGCCATCGACCAACCGGCTTTTCTCGCTTCTAGCCAAACCATCTGAACTGCGCCCAGAACTGCGGCCAGGGGGGGCGCGGTTGGCGGCAGACTAAGACAGGCGTCCGCGTTCTTCTTTCTCGATGGGAACCTGCGGTTATGAGAAAACTCGGCCACTGGCCCGAATCTCGGCTTCTCGTGCGACAATCGACCTGACATAATTGAGATGGGTAAGCGAACAGCGAATAATCTACACAGCGTGGCCCGCTGTATCCACCAGATAAAGCACGGCATCCTGGTTGAACGGCGGCGTGAACGATTGCGAGGCTGAACCGGCTGGAATGGGCTGTCCGGCAACCGTAGCCCCTGTCGAAGGATTGAACCACTCGACGGCCAGCGTCCTCGAGTGCGGCATCGCGGAGAGGTCAACCGTGAATGAGCCGCCCGAAGGCGAGTAGACCAGGTACTCCGCGCCGGCAGGAGGAGTCTGGGCAAGACAATACCCTGTCGAAGAAAGAGAACCGCGGGGAGTGACGTTGGCGAGATTCAACCTGCGGGAATACCTCAGTATGTACCCGAGATTATCCCTGAGGTTGTCCCAACGCGGGTCCGGCTCACGGCAAATGTCATTGACCGAAGAGACGCACAAGTTTCGCTTCTCGCGCGGGTAATAAACCAAGTAGGGGTCCATGAACAGGACCTGGTTGCCGGTCATGAAGTTTTCCCAGGCATAGTTGCGACCCTTCTGGGGCGAGTCCTTCCAGATCTCCCAGTAGCTGTGGTCGCTGTCATTGACGTTGACCTTGCAGGCTGGCTTCCCGGTGCCGCAGGACTTGACCGGCGAGATTCTCGCGCCAGGCGCGACCCAGTCTGCGTCCGAGTTGTAGAGTATGTCATCCGAGGGCCCCTCGAGCGCGGCGTAGCCGATCGGATGCTGGTGCGGCTTTCGCGACTCGTACGCCCGAATGTGAGCGATCTGGTGGTTGTTCCACCAGGTGGAATCATTGGGCGCCTCTTCGGAGACGATCCAAAGGACGTTCGGCAGATCGTTCAAGGTGTCGATGGTCTTTTCCACGTACGCGTCCTGAAAAGCGGCAATCGCGTTGGGAGCCGTCATCGTTACTGAGCCCTTGCCTTTTCGTCCGCTTGTGTAACCATCGTCAACGCCATTGATGTTGTTGGCTGCTGTAAAGGGGTATCCGTCGGTCGAACAGCGATAGACGTTGAGGAATTCGCCGGTGAATAAATAGACGCCCACATAAATGCCGGCATTGTTCAGCGCCTGCGCCCGCGCCCGCAAGCGGTCGAAGAAGCTCTGGTCGAACTTCCTGAGATCGAATTTCAGAGCGCCGTCCGTCGCTGTCCCCGGGCCGGTCCTCAACCAGGGAAACGGGGCAGCGGTCAAATCCGGCGCGGAGCCCTCAAACAGGGGAAGGCCGCAGAACTTCGGCAATTCTATGGTCCAGAGCAAAGTGAAATTGTGGCCGTGAGCTGTAAGGAACTTGACGAATGCATGGAAGTCCAGTTTCTCGACAGCGCCATTGGCGCCCCAGTCCTGGAACGTGTTCCAGGTCTGCGAGCCGTTCAAAATAAGAACCGTGCCGTTCGCATCTTTGAAATAGTTGGGATTACTCGAGGCTGTGAGCGGCCCCGCGACCTGGGCGATCAAAGCCGTCGGGCCGGCGAGAAAAGCGCAGAGGAGCAACAAAGCAATCTGGGTCGCAAAGGCGCTTGCTATTGCGCCGCGATCTCGCGAGGGGATGTCAGGCTTCGGGAATTGCGGACTGATTTGCATGCAAGGAACCTCCGCCGCCGGTGGCCGGAATCCGGGCTATTGCATTACCGCTGCCAGCCCCTCACTGAAACTATTGACCCACCTTGCTTGAGTTTGAACCACTTCATGGCCGTCCATATCCAGAAACAACCAGCGGTCGTGGGTGAGCGCTCGCGCCAATCCTTCAGAGTAGGATGATATGTTGTCGTATTGCGGCCGCACAATCCAGCGACCCGTTCTGTCGATGACACCGCTGAGAGGGACAGAAAGCAACATGCCGCCTTGCGACACAATGGCACGGCCGTCGACGAAGTCCGCCGCCAAATTGTTACCGGCAATAAAGAATTGCGGTTTGATCACCACCGTTCCGCTGGCGTCGATGTAACCGTAAGCAGTGCTGATGCCAGGGGGACCAGGGCCGGGGGCCACTGCGGCCAGGCCTTCGCTAAAGACGCGCGCATCCACGAATTCCTGTGGGAAGGGCCGCTGGCCGTCTTTTGTGAGATAAAACAGTCGTCTCTTGTCCGTTGGATATATACCGTTAAACGCCAGAAAAAGGCCCTGTGCAAAACCGAGGCAATGACTGGCCGGATCCACAAGTTTGCCCGCCTTATCAATCAAGCCCGTTCCCGTCATCGTGGTTACGGAGGCATAACCGCCCTCCTCAAACGGCTGCGCCGCGAAGAATGCAGGCTCAATCACGACCCTTCCGGTGTGGTCCATGTAACCGCATTTGTCGCCCTTGCGGGCCACCGCCAGGCCTTCGCTGAAGACCAGGGGCTCGGCCAGCATTTTGGTCATGTCCAAGTCCGGATTGTCGGAGCTGACGTCCTTCGATTGTGACGGCCAATCGAATTGCATGGGAATCATCACTTGCCCTGTCTTATCGATATAACCGTATTTGGATCCGACTCGCACGCAGGCGAGTCCTTCCGAAAAAGCGCCCGCGTTGTCGTACTTTGGCTCGATCGCAAAATTGCCCTTGTTATCTATAAATCCCCATTTCTTGCCGAATCTGACAGCGCACAGTCCCTCGCTGAAATTTCGAAACGCTCTGTGATACAGGGTCCGTCCCCCGTATTGATCCCTGGCCACATCGTCGAACTGGACCGGAATAACAAGAGCACCGCTTTTATCAATAAAGCCCCATTTCCTAGGGGACAGCCGACCGAAAAATAGACGGTAGCCCCTGATCAGGACCGCAGCCAGAAGTGTGAGCGCTATAAGGCCTAGGAGCCGTTTGCGTGACATTGGTAGTTGTATTCGAACCGAGTCCTGATTCCCTTCCTCGCTAAAATTGGGCGGAGTGTGCCGCCCTAGCCGGCAACCGCGTTCATTACCACCGGGGACGGCTGCTCTTTGCCGAAGTCGCCTTCCCAGCGGGAAATCACCACGGTGGCCAGGCAGTTGCCCAGTACATTAACCGAGGTGCGCCCCATATCCATCAGTTGGTCGATGCCGAGCAGAATGAAGATGGGCTCCGTGGGCAGGCCGAACGAACCCGCAGTTCCGAGAAGGATGACGATCGCAGCCCGAGAGACGCCCGCCACACCTTTACTGGTCAGCATGAGCGTAAGCATGAGAAGCAATTGCTGGCCAAGGCTGAGGTGCACCCCTGCAGCCTGCGCGACGAAGATCGCGGCCAGCGAGAGATAGAGCGTACTGCCGTCGAGGTTAAAGCTGTAGCCCGTCGGCATGACGAAGGCCACCACGGAGCGCGGCACCCCGATCGCTTCCATGGCTTCCATGGCGCGCGGCAAGGCGGCCTCGGAACTCGAGGTTCCAAAAGCTATTGAGACCGGTTCCGCCACCGCCGCGATGAATTTTTTCAGTGGCACCCGGGCCAGCATGGCCACCGGCAGCAACACCCCCACGATGAATACGAACAACGCAACGTAGAGGGACAGCAGCAGCTTGGCGAGGTTGAACAGGACACCCAGGCCGGTGCTGGCTACCGTATACGCGATCGCCGCGCCTACGCCGAGTGGCGCCGTGTACATGACGAGATTAGTGAACTTAAACATCGTCTCCGTGAGGCTTTCGGCGAGGTTGACCAGCGGCCGGCGTCGTTCCTCGCGCACCATGGCCAGGGCAATGCCGAACAGGATGCTGAACACCACGACTTGCAAGATCTGGCCTTCCGCAGCGGATTTCGCCAGATTCTCGGGGAAGATGTGCAGGATGGTCTCTGAGGCGGACATCCGCTGCACCTGGACCGCCTCGCCGCCGGCCGGCGGCAAGTGTACTCCCACGCCTGCCTTGCTCAGGTTTATGGCGGCGAGTCCGATGAACAGCGCAAAGGTGGTGATCGTCTCGAAGTAGACAATCGCCTTGAGGCCCATGCGCCCCACCTTCTTCAAGTCGGAGTGCGCCGCGATCCCACTGACCAGCGTGCCGAACAGCAAAGGGGCTATGATGCAACGGATGAGTCGCAGAAAGATCATGCTGAGAAGCCGCAGGTTCAGGGCCGCGTGGGGCCAATCGTGACCGAGGACCGCGCCCGTGATCATGGCCGCCAGAATCCAAGTCGTCAGGGTGCGCTTGAAAAGCGCGTAAAGGACCAGCGTGGCGATCGAGATCCAGCGAAGCGCGAGAAGCAAGGCGGAGGGCAGCGGAGTCAAGTATTGACTCGCGAGGCCTAGGACCACGGTCAAGGTAAAGCTGGCGACGAAGAGGAGCAACGATTTCGTTTTCATTTAGGCACGCTCACGTCTTCCGTGACACCTTCAGGCTTTAACGTGACCAGGCTCTCAATCGCAAAGGAGAGGGACGATAATTAGCCAGCAAAACGCAGCCAGCCTGCCATTAAACCACCACTTAGGATGAGGGATTATACTGCCAGAATCTAGCCCGCACAAACAAGGGCAGCGGGTACTCGAGATGGGCTCTTTGCGGAGGAGGTGTAAGAATGAGAAGCTCACACCTGTACGGCGACGGTTGTCTCGGCGCGAGTGACGGGGCGGTAGAGGGTGTCTCTTTCGAAAGGTTCCTGGCCGGCTTCACGGATCAGGCGGATGATCTCGTGGCGGGTCATGGCCTGGGGTGTTCGCGCGCCGGCATCGTGATAGATCTTCTCTTCCACCACGGTTCCATCCAAATCATCGGCCCCGAAGCGCAACGCCACCTGCGCCACGCGAGGCGTCATCATGATCCAATAGGCCTTGATATGCGGGAAGTTGTCGAGCAGGAGGCGCGCCACGGCCACGTTCTTTAGATCCATGAAGCCGGAAGTCTCGGTGTGGGAGACGAGTTTCCCCAGTTCGGTGTTGGCAGGGTGAAAGGCCAGCGGAATGAAGGTTTGAAACCCGTGGGTCTCGTCCTGGAGGTTGCGCAATTGCAGCAAGTGGTCAACCCGGTCTGCGGCCGATTCGATGTGGCCGTAGAGCATGGTGGCGTTCGTAGGCATTCCGAGTTCATGCGCGATGCGGTGCACCTTGAGCCAGGTGTGAGCGCCAATTTTGTGGTCGCAGATGACCCGGCGCACTGCCGGAGCAAAAATCTCCGCGCCTCCGCCGGGCAGCGAGCTGACTCCCGCCTCCTTGAGCTTCACTAGAACGTCGCGAATCGGCATTTGCGTGATGTGCGAGAAATAACCGATCTCGACAGCCGTGAAGGCCTTCAGGTGGACGCTCGGAAACCTTTCCTTCAAGCCACGAGTCAGGTCCAGATAAAACTCGAACGGCAAGTCGGGATGCAGGCCGCCCACGATGTGAAATTCCGTTACCGCCTCCGACCAGCCTTCGCCGGCAATGCGAAAGGCTTCTTCCAGGGCCATGGTGTAAGCGGCGGGTGCGTCGGGCTTGCGGCCGAAGGCGCAAAGCTTGCAACTGGCTACGCACACGTTCGTCGGATTAAGATGCCGGTTGACATTGAAATAAGTCCGCTTCCCGTGCAGCCGCTCGCGGACGTGGTTGGCCAGGTAGCCGAGGGCGAGCAGGTCGCCGGACTCGTAGAGGGTAACGCCCTCGTCGAAACTGAGGCGCTCCCCTGCCATCACCTTTTCGGCAATGGGATCGAGCTTCGAATCTTCGACGCGGTGTGTTCCCGTGAGCATACGGCTAAATTCCCATTTTATCGGCGAGAAGCCCCGATTGCAACCCGTTGAGTCCGGGGTCCGGGTGTCATTCCGAGCGAAGCGGGGAGTCTCGCTCTGCGCGGTAGAGACGTGAGCTATGCGAGCGAAGGACTCAGAGCAGGGTTCCTCGCTTCACTCGGGATGACAGCGTCAACACATCGCCTGGGCGGCCCCAAACCCGCATGAATACTGAATAGGACTTGACAAAGCCCCTGGGTGTGTGCTCGGTCTGACTTTCCGCGGGGCACAAAACCTCTGGCAACCCACCCTGAGTTGGGTTTAGAATTTAGTTTTTGAAGCTCGAGACGCTATGGAGTGGACTGATTACAGTTTCGCGGAGCCCCAGGACGAGGCGGCGTTCTTCTATGGCCTTTTCCTGCGCGGGTGTCCGCTGCAAAAGCTCCGGGAAGACATCGACGTGCCGGCCCGCGTACTTGCGGAGTGGCAGCGCCTCGCAGATCACGACCCCGTTTACCAGGGAACGGTGGCTCGTATTTTAGCCTATCGCAAGCATGTACTTGCCATCTTTGATTCGCTGGTTTTCAAAGAAATAGGGTTCACACACAGACTTCAATAATTGAGCCATTTGGCCATTGAGTCATTGGGCCATTGAACCAGTAGGCCATTTGGGGTTCTTCAATGACTCAATGGCTCGATGACTCAATGTATCAATATGTCCGTGGCCCAAGTGACAAAGAACAGCACGCTGACGTATCCGTTCACGGTGAAGAAGGCGGCGTTCACCCGGGACAAGTCGGAAGGCTTGACGAGAGCATGTTCGTAGGTGAGCAGGCAAGCCACCGCGATCAGACCTGCCATAGCCACCCATCCCAGGTTCTCCATCCGGGCCACGGTAACCAGCAGCGCGAACATCAGCACGTGAAGGATGGCAGAGGTGTACAGCGCCGCCCTGATCCCGTAGCGTTTAGGGATAGAGTGGAGGCCCAGGGCGTGGTCGAATTCAACGTCCTGGCAGGCGTAGATGATGTCGAAGCCGGCTGTCCATAAGGTGACGGCGGCACCTAGAAGTAAGACGCTCAGGCTTACGTCGCCCCGCAAGGCAATCCAGGCAGCGATCGGCGACATTCCTAAACACGCGCCCAGTACGATGTGCGACAGGACGGTGAAGCGCTTGGTATAGGAATAAACGAGCAGGAGCGCAAGGGCAAGCGGCGAAAGCTTGAATGCCAGCGGGCTCAGTTCGCGCGCGGCCAATACCAGCAGCGCGCAAGACAGCAAAGTGAAGCCTAGCGCGAACCGCAGGCTGAGTTGCCCCGTCGGCAGGGCGCGCATCCGGGTGCGCGGGTTGAGGGCGTCCAATTTAAGGTCGGCGATGCGATTGAAAGTCATGGCGGCACTGCGCGCACCGACCATAGCGACGATCAGCCAGAGCACCTGCCGCCAAGCCGGCCAACCCCGCGCCGCCAGCATGGCGCCCGTCAGTGCAAACGGCAGCGCGAAGATCGAGTGCTCGAACTTGATCATCTCGAGCGTGGTGCGGAGCTTGGCGATCAGGCCCTTGGGGGCCTCGGTCGAAGCGGCGTTAGTGTTGCGATCGTTCGCCATGCTGCCGTGCATAGCCATACCCCTATCATCGCCAAATCGCCTGCGAATGCGCAAGTGCAGCCACCTGGTTTTCCGTGTTCTCTGCGGTTAAGAAAGCGCGAAACACGGCGGCCGCGAAGAAGTTGATTTTGGCGACACCCATCCACCGGCGTCGAATTGCCTCGGAAGTTCCCCGTCACTATTTTGGATATCCAACAGTCTGCGCCAGGATGATTTTCTGATTGGGCCGGAGCTTTGCGGTTTTCGCGAACGCCTCGCGGTCCACGCTGCCACGAACGACTGCTGCCAGCCCTTCGGAAGCACAGAACAGGTACACGTTTTGGGCGATGAACCCTGTATCGGCTGCCGTGTACATGATCTGGTCCTCTCCGCCGGCTTTTCCCGTTTTGCCGAGGTCCGCGACATAAACGAGGTCGAGCGCGGCATCTTTGACGAACGCCTGCTGGCCGGTCGCCCCGCGAACGTCCTGCTGCAGGACTGGCTTCAGAGCATTAGCTTTGGCGTCGTAGACGTAAAGGCCGTCCTGGGTGGCCACGTAGACATCAATTTCCTGCCAATTCATGGCCGAAGGGGCGGTCCGCTTGCCGTCCGGGCGGTTTATTCCGAAAGCCGCCCAAAGCAGATTGGACAGCGTCTGCGGCGAGAGTCTTTGACTGCTGAATTCCCGCGTGGAGTGTCGATCTTTGAGGACCTGCATCAGCGGTTTTCCGCCGGTGGTCTGAGGCGGCGGAAGGGTTACGGGGTTCTGTTCCTGCGCCAGCGCGAGCGAAGCGCAGGCAATGATCGTTAGTATTCCAAAAAGACGCAATACGTGTTTTCGCATAAGTGTCCTTTCCGTTGTGTTCAACAAAACCAGTTAGAAACGGACACGTATTCTACACCCGCACCACGCGTCTCGCATTGGACTTTGCCGGGATCAGGAAATGAGGATCAAAAGTACGAAGAGGGCTACGTTGATGGCGTGGGCAGCGTAGCAGAGTGGGCAGTCAACCCCGAGGACGCGCCGTAGCGCATACACCAGATAGAAGCCGAGCAGGACCGTGAGCAGGCTTGCTCCCAGCAGCCACAGGCCCACCGTCTCGAATGGCCTGAAGATCTGCCCTGATATGCTCAGATGCCGGGGCACAAATCCAATCCACACCAACAAGCACAGATAGTAGAGAATGCCAAGCAGCGAATTCGGAATCCCGAAGACCCGCGCGTACGGTGTGCGTACCACCGTGACGCAACTCGAACCCTCTCTCGCGCAGAAGACTTCCGGCACCCAGCGCGCCTTGCGAATTCGCCCGTAGTACGCGAAAGTGAAATAAAGGGAATCGGCGAGCCCGGCGAGCGAGAGCAATACGATGAACAGCCGAAGTACCACGTCACGACCTGAAAGATTGATCCATTGGATCATTGAGCCATTGATTCATTTAATCGCTAATTCAGAAGCTACTGCCCACTGCCTTCCCCCGCTCCCAGTCCCTTCCATCGGAATTGATCGGCCTGCTCCAACCCAAGCAGCGCCAGCACGCGGCAGCAAAACTGCGTGACCAGATCGTCGAGGGTCTTCGGCCGATGGTAAAAAGAAGGGATGATAGGAAAAATCACGGCCCCGGCGGCCTGAGCGCGCAACATGTTCTTTAGATGAATCTGATTGAAGGGGGCGTCGCGCACCGCCAGCACGAGCTTGCGGCCTTCCTTCAGGCAAACGTCCGCAGCGCGTTCGATGAGCGTATCCGAGATCCCGTGGGCGACTTGCGCCAGGCAACCTGTGGTGCAGGGGATCACCACCATGCCGTCCACGGCGTACGAACCGCTGGCGATGCTGGCGCCGATGTCAGAATCCAACAAGTACTCGGTCTTCGCTACCGCCCGCGCGGCAAGGGCAGAGGGGACATCCGCGGATCGCGACACGTCCAGGTCCAACTCATCTCGCGTCACCTTCAACCCGCTGCCGGAGATCACGAGATGTATTTTCCCAACCCGATCGTCAGCTTCCAGCAGTTGCAGCATGCGACGGGCAAAGATCGCGCCGCTGGCGCCGGTCACCCCGAGGATAAGGCTCTTGCCGAGGGCAGTTTGCGAGGAGGGCATCAAGGGCATGTTAGTAAGTGCGTTGCGGGAAGTCAAGAAAGTCGGATTGCACCTGATATACTAACTACTAGGACCACGGACCGGGGAGGGGACATTGTCACCTGAAGAAATCACCGAAATGCTCCAACAAGTGCGGCGGGGCAAGCTGAGCGTGGAAGGCGCATTGGAGCGCCTGCGCAACTTGCCATACGAGAATCTCGGTTACGCCAAGATCGACCATCATCGGTCGCTTCGCCAGGGATTGCCTGAAGTGGTCTTCGCGCGTGGCAAAAACCCGGCGCACGTCGAGGGAATCGTGCGTCACATGCTGCTGAACAAGCACAATGTCCTCATCACGCGGGGCGATGCGGGGTTGTTTGAGCGCCTGAAGAATCTTGAAAAGACGGCTAAGTTCTATGAGCTTTCCGGCGCCATCACCTTTCGCCGCGAGCGCAAGATTCGAGGCAAGGGGAAAATCCTGGTGGTCTGCGCGGGCACCTCAGACATCCCGGTGGCGGAAGAAGCGCTGGTTACCGCCGATATCATGGGGAACCGCGTCGAGTCGCTTTACGACGTGGGTGTGGCGGGCATCCACCGCTTGTTGGGCGAGAGCCGGCACCTGCGCGACGCTCGCATCATCATCTGTGTGGCAGGAATGGAAGGCGCGCTGCCCAGCGTCGTGGGTGGCATGGTGAGTGCGCCCGTCATCGCCGTGCCCTCGAGCGTGGGTTACGGGGCCAGTTTTCGCGGCCTCGCCGCGCTGCTCGGCATGCTCAATAGCTGCTCGCCCAATGTTTGCGTGGTGAATATCGACAACGGCTTTGGCGCCGGGTATCTTGCCAGCGTGATAAATCGCCTGTAAACTGAAGGTGCAATGAAGACCTATAGCTTCAAAGTGGTGCTGGAATGTGATGAGGACTTCGACGGGAAGCCGTCCGGGTGGCGTGCTTACTGCCCGGCGCTGGAGCGCCAGGGGGCATCAACCTGGGGTCCGACGGAGAAGGAGGCACTCCAGAACCTGAACGAAGTCGTGCGCATGGTGGTGGACAGCATGCTCGAGCACGGCGAACTCCTGCCCGAGGAACCGGTCCATGAGGTGGAGGTCACCGTAGAACCTCGCGTGGCAGTCACGGTCTAAGCGGTGGGCATTGACTACGGAAAGCTTCGAACCGTCACAGCTCGCGAGGTTATTTCCGCGTTGGTCCGCGATGGCTTTAGTTTTGACCGCGGTTCTGGCTCTCACCAGATTTATTACCACTCCGACGGGCGGAGGGTCACCGTGCCGTTTCATAGCGGCGGCAGCACATTCACCCGTAAGACCCTCAAGAGCATCATTGAAACACAGGCACGCTGGACTGAAGAGGACCTAAGGCGTCTTAGGCTCATCTGACAGTGAGAATCGAATGGAAGGCCTGTACCAACCGAGTCATCTGATCTTCATATTGCTCATTGTTCTCATACTATTCGGGCCGGGAAAGCTTCCCGAGATTGGTAACGGCCTGAGACGCGCCCATTTGGATTGGCAGGGCAAATGGAGCAATCTACGTGGCGCGCTGTTGATGGCGAAAGGCGTTGACCCCGCTGTCGGCCGGGATGTAGGTGACATGCTTCCGGATGAGGATACAAAACGGAGCAGCGCATGGTTCGCGTGCCTTGTTTCAATCCTGATTGGAAACACGCTTTATTTCGTTTGTTATCCCATTCTCCCGGTTGCCACCAAGATGGGCGCAGACTCGAGACCAGGCCTCCCGGTATTCGTTGACCTGTTCTTCTGCATCGTCGTCTTCGAAGCGCTGAATCTGCTTGCGCTGTTGCGCCGGCGAAATGAGCCCAAGAAATAGCCAGCCTGCGGCATCGCTCCATCGTACAAGAAGGACTGATTTCTCCCGGGAACTAACCCCTCACCCGGCCCGCTCCGGCTGATGAAAGCGCCGGCAGCGGCCCACCCTCTCCCCACGGGAGAGGGCGGTCTTCCTATTGGGTAGCTGATAGCTGACGGCTCTTCTCATCTGAGCAGCCTTCGCAAAGCATCCGCCTGCTCGGGATTCTTGCGCAGCAGGATGCGGCGCAGGCGAAGGAACTCGTCGCGGTCGATTTTCTGGACGGTACCGCGTCCGCGGTG
The DNA here is from genome assembly GCA_963831905.1 of uncultured Acidobacteriota bacterium. Classification (GTDB taxonomy): domain Bacteria; phylum Acidobacteriota; class Terriglobia; order UBA7540; family UBA7540; genus CAVROP01. Next base: position 466,138 of record CAWHRX010000009.1, read on the forward strand.
GGGGCTGAAAGCCAGGATGTGGTCAAGGTCGGGATGGCGCGTGAGAGGATGCTTCAGGCGCACGGCCTCCCGAGGCGGGCAGAAATCGAGGAGCGAGCCCAGGCCGGTGTCGCGCCCGTCCGAAGCCGCTTGCGCTATCCCCGCCACCCACTTGCGGTCCACCTCGTAGCAGAGGAACAGGTCTCCGCGCTTCACTTCCTCGCGGATATAGCGCAAGCTCGAGGCGCTGCGGATCCAGCCTTCATCACCCAGCTCATAAACGCCGCGCGTGCGCGAGCGGAAGTATTGATCAAACTCCCAGCCGCGCTTGGTGTTGATTTTGAAGACCCAGGTGTTCACTGCCCGTTGTCCGTTGCCACTAGTCTGTGGTCCGTTGCTCGTGACCGATGGATTGGCGCCCGCCCTCAGTTGACCCACGAATAATGGACAGCGCGAAGTGGATTCCCGCTTGCGCGGGAATGACGATGACAACGGACAACTGACAACGGACCACCAACGACTGCCTAGATTTCCACCACCCGCACGACCCGAATGGCGGCGATGGAGCGGATCTCCGCCAGCACTTCTTCCCGGACGAGTTCATCAACCTGGACCAACCCCACCGCCTCTCCCCCTTGCGCGTCGCGGCCCAGAGCGAAATTGGCGATGTTGATTTTGTGGTCGCCCAGGATGGTGCCGATGCGCCCAATCACCCCCGGCACGTCCTGGTTGCGAATGTAGACGTGAATGCCCTCCAGAGGGGCTTCGATGTCGAGCTCGTTGATGCCCAGGATGCGCAGGCGGCCCCGCGGGCCCACCATCGCTAGTGCACTAGCCGAGCCGGTTTCGGTGCGCAGCGCCAGCCCCAGGGAATGAGAGAACGCCATGCGCCGTGCGCTGCGGACCTCCAGCACCTCAATGCCCCGCGCCTGCGCCAGGGTGCCGGCGTTGACGATGTTCACGCTGTCGGAGAGGGCTTTCTTGAGAATGCCTTTCAGGACCGCGTTCTTCACCAGGTGCGTGTTCAGCTCCGCCAGCCCGCCGTCGTAGCTGATTCTCGCCTCGCTGATCCGCCCGCCCGCAACTTGGGCCAGGAAAGTGCCGAGGTTTTCGCCAAGTTGCAAATAAGGCGCGAGCTTCTGATACTCCTCGGGCGAGATGGTGGGCATGTTGACGGCGTTGCGCGGCACGCCCTGGAGGAGATAATCGCGTACCTGCTCGGCGATCCGGATGCCCACGATCTCCTGCGCTTCTTCCGTTGAGCCCGCGATGTGCGGGGTGGCGATGACGCGCGGGTGGTTCAGCAGGCGCGCGTCTTTGGGCGGCTCGGTTTCAAAAACGTCCAGCCCCGCTCCGCCCACTTGGCCGCATTCCAGGGCGGCCAGCAGGTCCGCCTGGTTGATCAACTCGCCGCGCGCACAGTTCACGACGCGCAAGCCGGGTTTGGCAAGGGCCAGCGTCCTGGCGTTGAGCATGTGATGATTCTCCGCCGTCGCCGCCGCATGCAAGCTCAGGAAATCGCTTTCCTTCAGCAGTTCTTCAAGTGAGACCAGCTTGACGCCCTGTTCCTCTGCCAGCCGGGAAGAAACAAAGGGGTCTGAAGCCAGAACCGACATGCCGAAAGCCTGTGCCAGTCGCGCCACTTCGCGTCCGATGCTGCCGAAGCCCACCAGGCCCAGCGTTTTCGAGCGCAGTTCGATGCCGGTGAGCTTCTTCTTCTCCCATTGGCCGCGTTTGAGCAGGCTGTCGGCCTCCGGGATATGCCTCGCCAGGGCAAGGATCAAACCCATGGTGTGCTCGGCCACGCTCACGGCGTTGCCGCCCGGCGTGTTCATCACCACAATTCCCTTTTTGGTTGCGGCGTCCAGGTCGACGTTGTCCACACCGCTGCCCGCGCGCCCGATGACGCGCAATCGCCCGGCCCGTTCGAGCAGCGCCGCCGTCGCTTTCGTAGCGCTGCGCACTACCAGGGCGTCAGCGTCCTGGATTTCTTCCTCGACGGTGGCATTCGCCTTTTGGGGAAGGAAGACCACCTCCCAGGATTTTTCCGCCCTTAGAAGTTTGACGGCGCGTTCTGAAACGTTGTCTGCAATGAGGATTTTCATAGGAAAGTCGATAGTCGAAAGTCGACAGCAAAAGCAACCTCCGCTTTTCTGCTCTCACCTTCGGGCAGGTCGTGCGCCGCTGTCCCGATGCACTTCATCGGGAAGCGGGACGGGTGAAGGGTTTGTTGCACCCAGACGGCATGCAGGGTTAACCCGTGTGGTTACCCGAGGGCCGCCGCAAGCACCGCCCCCACCACGCCCTAGCCGCATCGCCGCAGGTACACTTCCTGGGCGGCGCGGACGCCGCGGCCCAATTCAACCTTGTGTCCCAGCTTCAGGAGAACCAACTCCAGGGTCGCCGTCGCCGCAAATAATTCAGGAACGTCGTAATAGCCGAGGTGGGCGAGGCGAAAGATCTTGCCCTTCATGCTCCCCTGGCCGTTGGCAATGACGGCCCCGAATCGGCTGCGCATTTCTTTGACGATAGCGCCTGAATCCATTCCTTCCGGCGCGCAGACCGCGGTGGCGGCGTTGGCCGGCGAGGAGACCGCAAATAGCTTGAGCCCCAAGGCCTTGGCGGCTTCGCGCGTGGCCTCCGCCAGCAGCGCGGCGTTGGCGATCAGGTTCTCCCGGCCAATCTGATGAATGTACTCGAGCGCCGCATGCAAGCTGATGATGAGCGTCGTCGCAGGAGTGTAACTCGTCTCAGCTTTGGCCTGGTTCTTCCGCTCCTTCGCAAAATCAAAATAGTAGCGGGGAAGCTTGGCCTTGGCCATCATTTTCCAGGCTTTCTCGCTGGCGCTGACGAAGGCCAGGCCGGGAGCGATCATCACGGCCTTTTGCGACCCCCCGATCACAATGTCCAGGCCCCACTCGTCCGGGCGAAGGTCGGTGGTGCCGAGGCCGGTAATGGCGTCAACCACCAGGCAGGTCTCGGAATAGTTCCTGACGATCTCGCCCAGCGCCTTCACGTCATGACTGACGGCGGTCGAGGTCTCTGTGGCTTGAACGTACACCGAGCGGAACGGGCCATCCTGCTCCAACCTTGCCTTGATCTCATTGACGTTCAACGGATGACCGTAGGGAGATTCGACTTTAACAGCCTCGATGCCGTACGCTTCCGCCAGACCCAGCCAGCGCTCGCCGAACTTCCCCGCCGTGCCCACCAGTATGCGTTCGCCGGGCGATACCAGGTTCGAGACGGAGCCTTCCATCGCTCCCGTTCCGGAGCTCGCCAGGATCAGGACATCGTTTTGGGTATGGAAATAGTATTTGAGAAGATCCAAGGTCTCGCGCATGATTCGGCGAAACGCCTCGGTGCGGTGGTGAACGTTGGCCACCATGGCGCGCGCCTGGGCTTCCATGAGCAAGGGCGTCGGCCCTGGAGTGAAGAGTCTTTCCTTGATGATTCCTGGCATAGATTTGGTTCCTTATGGGTTTTGAGTCAGCTACGCATCGACGACAACCATTGTAGGCTATTACAGCTTGTAGCCCGTGTCAGGAAGACAATCCCAACCCCTGATCCGTCGCTAAGGTACTACGACCCGACCGGCGACCAAGCCGGACCTGAGGCAAGTTCCCCGGTTGACTAGCCGACTACCTGTCGCTGTCGTGGCGTCGCGCAGGGAGTCGCAGGCCCTGACTTCGTTTTCGCAAAATGAGTCGTTCTTTGCTCCTTTTTGGCTTAAATTGCTGCTCAATTGGGCGCTAAACACGCATAATTTGCAGCATTAAGAAGTGCGACTTCCTTTGTTTTCAAGTACTTCTTAGCTTCGTTCCCACTATTTTCCATTTTTTGTACTGCGCTGCTTCCTGCCTCTCGCCCGGAGTATTGGGTTTCGTTTTACTCTTCATCAACCCCAGGGCCTGCCGGCGACAAGTTGTCCCAATCACGAGCACAATAATAGGCTATCATATCGAACTGGGCTTGTCAAGCGAAAAATCGCCGGCACCCTGTAGGGGGACGGCTTGCCGTCCCTTGACGGGCGGGCAGGGCAAGCCCTGCCCCTACACGTTTTCGAAGAATTGCGAGATTCGCCCAAACTGGGCCACTCCCATCGGAATCGTTTATTTCACAACTCCCAGGAGAGATGTTACATTGGAGTGTCTATTGACCCCGATCATGGCAGACCAAGAACGCCTCACTTTCGCCTGGACGGACTTCCTCTGGCTGGTCTTTTTGGGCGCCCTTGCGTTGATGGACCCCATCAACGAGATTCACAAGCAAGAGATTCTGCTGGGCATCGGCGTGTTTCAGGTCTTCGAGCGTCGCTTTCTAACCTGGAATCCGTCGGGCAACAGGTTTTATGATGCCCTCCGCAAGACCTTCACGGCCGCTCACCTGAGGTTCTTGATCGATCTTCCCAGTCGAAGGTATTACAGCGTCATTATCAAGATTCTTTTGTCCACCCTGCTCATGAAGCATACCGGCGACCCGGCGGGCGGCATAAACAGCAGCTACTATCTCATTTACTTCCTGCCTGTCATGACGGCAGCTCTGTTCTTTGAGGGGACTGGCACGCTGATCTGGACTGCCGTCACTTCGGCAGCCTATTGTTCGCTCTTGATCCCTGCTTTAGAACGCTTCGTAGTGCCGCCCGAGGCGGCCAAAGAACTCGCGCTCCGAAATATCTTCTTTTTCCTGGCGGCCGTGCTGGTGAATCCCTTCGTGAGCGAGAACCGGCGCCAGGCGAAGCGCTACCGGCTGTTGGCGGAAGAGCTGGCGGAGACCAACCGGCGCCTCGAGCAGGCGCAGGAAGAAGCGCGCCGGTCGGAGCGACTGGCGGCGTTGGGACAGCTCACGGCCGGGCTGGCCCACGAGATTCGCAATCCCTTGGCGGTCATCAGAGGCTCGGCGGAGACGCTTACACGCCGTCTCCAGTCGGCCGATCCGCTGACCACGGAAGTTGCCGGGTTTATCACCAGCGAGGTGAATCGCCTCAACACGGTCGTGACCCGCTTCCTCAACTTCGCGCGCCCGCTCAGCCTGGAGAAAAGGCCCACGCAGATTCCGCCTCTCCTCGACCGGGCGGTCATGGTGGCGGGCGAGCGCTGGCCGGAGGCGAAGGTCGAGGTTGTCCGGCGTTACGCGGACGGTTTGCCGGAAATGAACGTGGACCCCGATCTCTCTGAACAGGCGTTCACCAACCTGGTGTTGAATGCCTTTGAAGCGATGAAAGAAACCGGGGGCAAGCTGACCCTGAGTATTGTGACCGCGGGAATTGACGGAAAGAACGGCGTGGAGGTCGACATCGAAGACACCGGACCGGGCATCCCTCTCGAACTCCGCGAGCAGATTTTCAATCCCTTTTTCACCACCAAGAAGGAAGGCGTGGGATTGGGCCTCTCCCTGGTCTCGAAAATCGTAGATGACCATCGCGGCTGGATTCGCCTTTCGAGCGAACCGGGGAAGGGAGCGTGCTTCCGTGTGTTCTTGCCGGCAGACTAGAGCTGTCAGTTCTCAGCTTTCGGCCGACTTGCGTCATTTCGTGACACGAGTATACGCTCACCGCGAAGCGGTGAACCATGAGGAGCCGTGGGCGCAAGCCCACGGCCGGCGATCACCTGAAGACCTTCCAACCCCGAGAGGGGTTGTCCAACGAAGTTCGGCCCCTTCAGGGCCGGACATCATTTTTGGGATTCTGGTCCGTGGGTTCCACCCACGGCTACTCAACGTGCTCCCCGTCGGGGAGCAAGGCCAGGGAAGGTCGAGCTTTCGTGCTTTTGGATTTCTCGCTGACGGCTGAAAGCTAAGAGTTAACCTAAGGGCGCATATGTCAACCATTCTCATCGTCGAAGACGAAGCGAAAATGTCGCGGCTGCTGGAATTGAATCTGGCGGACGAGGGCTACACGACCCTCGCCGCCCCGGATGCCGAGACGGGGCTCAAGCTTTTGCGGCAGGAGAAAGTCGACCTGGTGCTGACCGACCTTAAGCTTCCGCACATGGACGGCCTGGAATTCCTGCAAAACGTGAAGCGCTCGAATGCGCACTTGCCGGTCATTTTGATGACGGCTTATGGTACCGTGGAGACCGCCATTAACGCCATGAAAGCCGGGGCAAGCGATTATGTGCTAAAGCCTTTCTCGATGGAGGAGATCAAACTCCTCATCGGCAAGGAGCTGGACGTTCGCCGCCTGCGCGAGGAGAACCGCGACTTGCGCGAAGCGCTGGGCGAGCGCTACCGGTTTGAGAACATCGTCGCCAAGAGCGCCAAGCTCCAGGAAGTGCTTGCCCTCGTGGAGCGCGTGGCGCCTACCAATTCCACCGTGCTGCTGGGCGGTGAAAGCGGCGTGGGCAAAGACATGATCGCGCGCGCCATCCATCAGCACTCGCGCCGCGCTTCCGGACCCTTCATCAAGATCAATTGCACCGCCATCCCCGAAAACCTCCTGGAGAGCGAGCTGTTCGGATACGAGAGAGGGGCTTTTACCGGGGCGGTAACGTCGAAGCCCGGCAAGTTCGAACTGGCCGACAAGGGCACGATTCTTCTGGACGAAATCGGAGACGTGCCCGGGGCCATCCAAGTGAAGCTCTTGCGAGTGCTCCAGGAGCGCGAGTTTGAGCGCCTGGGCGGCACCAAAACGTTGAAGGTGGATGTGCGCGTGCTTGCCGCGACGAACCAGGACTTGCGCGCCGCCCTCGAGCAGGGCACCTTTCGCGAGGATCTGTATTACCGCCTGAACGTCGTGCCGATCAGCATTCCGCCTCTGCGCGAGCACAAGGAAGATATCCCCTACCTTGCGGACCATTTCCTGGCGCGGTTTGCGCGCGAATCCGCAAAGCCCATCAAGGGCATTACCCCTGCCGCCATGCGGATGCTGATGGATTTCCATTGGCCCGGCAACATCCGGGAACTCGAGAACATTATTGAGCGCGCCGTGGCCCTCTCGACCGGCACGATGCTTGACGTCGGCGACATCCGGCTGGACTTCGACCGGGTCGCACCGGTGGCGGCCGGGCTCGGAGTGTCTTCCGGCGATGCGGCCGGACCCTTCTTGCCGCAGGGCATGACGCTGGAGCAGTACGAGGACGAGATCATCAAAGAAGCCCTGCGCCGTGCCAACGGCAACAAGAGCCAAGCCGCGCGTTTGCTCGGCCTTTCCCGCAATGCCTTTCGCTATCGTTTGTCGAAGCTGGGAGTGCCCGACGAGCCTGATGCGTAGGGGCACGCCTTCGAGTGCCCGTACCTGCACGTCGCAAGCGGTCTGATGCATTGTCTATTCCTTTGAAAATGAAGGGACTGCGGGTTGGCTCAAATCGGCCACCTTCGGCTGAATTCAGCCAAGACCAGGGTTCATTGCCCCCTGCCTGGGGGTTCGGCAATCAGTAATAATTGTTTTAGCCTCAACGAGATATGGTGTTTCGCTTGGTTCCTGATCTTTGGCCACACAGTTGCCCTGAACAGGGTGGCAGACGAGAGGGTCAGATGGGTGAGAGGTGGGCCATGAAGAACCGAAAACTCTGGTACGCGATTGCGCTGAGCACGATATTCCTCGTGGCGGCGCGGATGACCATGGCTCAGGAGCAGGCGCCTCCGCCCGAGGCTCAAGGGCAAGCCCCGCTGCCGGATACAGGGAACCCGGACCAGGGACCACCGCCGTACGGCCCCGACCAACAACAAGGACAATACGGCACAGGCCAAGAGCAGGGACCCGCTCCGGGCGCCGCTCGCGTGGGCGTAATCAACGGCCAAGTTTCCTTGATGCGGGGGGATAGCGGGGAATGGGTGGCGGCTATCGTGAACGCACCGGTGATGCAGGGCGATACGGTAGCGACTGCGGCGCACTCGCGCACGGAAGTTCAGCTTGATTTCGCGAATATGATGCGCCTGGACCAAAATGCCCAGGTGAAGATTGCCGCTCTCGTGCAAGGCAGGATTCAGATTCAGGTGGCAAACGGGACCGTCGACTACACGGTATTCAAGGGCTCGGAAGCGAATGTGGAAATCGACACGCCCAATATGGCAGTGATTCCACAAGGCCCGGGCGTTTATCGCGTTCAGATCGACAGCGACTCGCAGACGGAAGTGACCGTCCGAAAAGGCAGGGTTCAGGTTTCGACCCCGCAGGGCAGCACAAACGTTGAGGCTGGCCAGGTCATTTACGTGCGTGGCACTGACAATCCCGAATACCAGGTTGCTAACGCCCGGCCCTTCGATGAATTCGATCGGTGGAACGAGCAGCGCGATCGGGTGATCGACCAGGCGCAAAGCTGGCAATACGCCAACCGGTATTACGCCGGCGCGCAGGACCTCGACCAGTACGGGACATGGCAAAATAACCCTGACTACGGCAACGTCTGGTCGCCGAACGAAGGGCCGGACTGGTCACCCTATTCCGATGGTAACTGGACTTGGGAGCCTTATTGGGGATGGACTTGGGTTGGCTATGAACCGTGGGGCTGGGCGCCTTACCACTACGGACGTTGGTTCTTCGGTGGTGGCCGTTGGTGCTGGTGGCCGGGAATGGGATTGGGAGTGCGGCCGCTTTGGGGGCCAGCTTATGTCTCCTTCCTCGGCCTCGGGCGGGGAATCGGAATAGGTCTTGGTTTGGGTTTCCGTTCGATTGGCTGGCTGGCCCTGGGGCCTTTTGACGCCGTGTTCGGTTGGTGGGGACATCATAATGGCTACAGTGCTGTAGGTATTGGCAGCATAGGCCGCATCAACAACTACGGCGGAGGCCTCGCGCGCTCGGTGAATGGGCGCTACACGTCCAACCTGCAAGCGGCGCTCACGAACCCCAATGTCCGGCGAGGCATAACTACCATGCCTTCCAGTCAGTTTGGGAGGGGATTGCCCTCAAGGGAGTTCGGGCGGGGTGTGGATGCTGCGACGCTGCATTCAGCCCAAATGGTGCGCGGAACTCTGCCGGTGGTTCCCACACGCGCCAGCCTGATGCCGGGTAATCGTATGGCTAGCGGTCTCGCCATACCGTCACGGTCGATCAATAGCACTCACTTCTACTCGCGGAATCCTGCTCCCGCCCGCACGGAGTCGTTCAATCAGCGGGCCGGACAGATTCAGCAGATGGTCCGGCAGGGCCCCACGAGCGCGGCGAACAATGGCGCTCGGGGCGCGAACTCGACGGCGAGATTTGGGAATGCGGCCGGCGGTGGCTATGGCAACACGAACCGCTCCGGCTATGCGAATCCCAGGGCCGCGACCCCTCAAGGCCAGTCGGGCAACTCAGGCTGGCAGCAATTCTCTTCGCGCTCGCCTTATTCCCAGGGGGGGCAGAGTCGGGGCTACAACAATGGCGGCTACGGTACGATGCGGTCTCAGCCGGCTCCGCGCTCTGCCGCACCAGGGTGGGGCCAATGGTCGGGAGCGCGGCCCTATGGCGGTTACAGTGGCCGTCCTACGCTGAACATGAATAGGCCTATTGTGGTCCCACGGTCCAACGCGCCGCGTTCTTACAGTAGCGGCGGTCGCGGCTCGGCGCCGTCTGGCGGCGGGCGGGGGAACTCCGGCGGCGGTGGCGGTGGACATAGTGGAGGGAGCGGTGGTGGCCACGTCTCCAGCGGTGGCGGAGGTGGGGGCCATAGCGGTGGCGGCGGTGGCCACGGCAGACGGTAAGAGCAGGTTTCAGGTGGCCGGGTGTCAAGTGTCAGGAACTCGGCACCTCATAGCCTTGCAGGAAGCCTGAAGCTGTCATCCTGAGCGAAGCGAAGGATCCCTGCAGTTGATCGCAAGTCGGTGTGAGCAAAACCAACTGCAGAGATCCTTCGCTTCGCTCAGGATGACACACGGCGGTTTCGCTGGGTGGCCAGAACGTCCGTGCGTCTGACACCTGATTCCTTCCTCCGACCTGCAATCCCCTAAGTTCTCATATACAATAGTAAGATATGCTGGAACCAATCGACTTGTTAGCAGAAACCACCGCGCCGCTGGAAGAGGTCGAGTCGATTCTGAACGCCGAACACTCGGACCCTTTCCACATTCTCGGCGCGCACGTCGTGGAGTGGGAAGAGAAACCGGCTGTTGCCGTTCGCGCCTACCTGCCGGGGGCCGAACAACTGTGGGTTTTGCGCGAGTCGGAAGTCATTCCCGCTCAACGCATCCACGCCGACGGCTTTTTCGAGGCCGTGTTTCCTAACGAAGCGCAAGCATTCCGATATCGGCTTCGTGCCGATTATGGGGACGGCAATGAGGTTGAGTTTGAAGACCCCTACCGCTTTCCCCCCACTCTTTCTGAGTTCGACCTCTACCTTCTCGGTGAAGGGACCCACCACAAATCCTACGAAAAACTCGGCGCCCACCTCACGGAGGTCGAAGGAGTTCCAGGCGTGGCGTTCGCGGTGTGGGCTCCGAACGCGCAACGAGTAAGCGTCGTCGGGAATTTCAATAACTGGAACGGCCGCCGTCATCCGATGCGTGTGCGCGGAGGCAGCGGTATTTGGGAACTGTTTATTCCGGGCCTCGTGGAGGGCGAAGTTTACAAGTATGAGATCAAGGGCCACAACGATTACTTTGGCCTCAAAGCCGATCCCTTCGCCTTCTTTGCCGAACTCCGGCCCGACAACGCTTCCGTGGTGCGAGACATCAATAGCTATAGCTGGCACGACCAGGCCTGGATGGAGGCGCGCTCCCAACGCCAATCCCTGAAGTCGCCCCTGGCCATCTACGAAGTTCACCTCGGCTCCTGGCGCCGCGGTGAGGGCAATCGCATGCTCAGCTACCGCGAACTCGCCGAACAACTGGTGGACTATGTCAGGGAAATGGGATTCACCCACATCGAACTGCTGCCGGTCATGGAGCACCCGTTGGATGAATCCTGGGGATATCAGACCGTGGGTTACTTCGCGCCCACCAGCCGCCACGGCACCCCGCAGGACTTCATGTATTTTGTTGATTACTGCCACCAACACGGGATTGGCGTCATCCTCGACTGGGTGCCGGCGCACTTCCCTGCCGATGCCCATGGCCTGGCATTCTTCGACGGCACACACCTTTACGAGCACGACGACCCGCGTCTGCGGGAGCACCCGGATTGGGGCACGCGGATTTTCAATTACGGCCGGTCGGAAGTACGAAACTTCCTGCTGAATAGCGCGCTTTTCTGGCTGGAGAAGTATCACGCTGACGGGCTGCGAGTGGATGCGGTGGCGTCCATGCTTTACCTGGACTATTCACGCAAGCCTGGGCAGTGGATCCCCAACCGCTACGGCGGCAACGAAAACCTCGATGCCATCGATTTCATTAAACGGTTCAACGAGCTCGCGCACCAGGAGCATCCCGGCGTGCTCACCATCGCGGAGGAGTCCACCGCCTGGCCGGCGGTTTCCCGCCCCACTCACTTGGGGGGGCTGGGGTTCAGCCTGAAGTGGAATATGGGCTGGATGCACGACATCCTGCTTTACTTTTCCAAGGAATCCATCCATCGCAAGTATCACCACCACAACCTCACCTTCTCGCTTCTCTATGCCTTCAGTGAGAATTTTGTGCTGGTGCTCTCCCATGATGAAGTGGTGCACGGCAAACGCGCGCTGCTGGCGAAGATGCCCGGGGATGTTTGGCAGCAGTTCGCCAACTTGCGCGCGCTCTATGCCTTCCAAGTCACTCACCCCGGCAAGAAAATGCTCTTCATGGGCGGAGAGTTCGGGCAGTGGAACGAGTGGAATTCCAAGCAATCCCTGGACTGGAACCTGCTGGACTATATACCGCACCAGCAGGTCCGGCGGCTGGTGGCTGACCTGAATCACCTTTACCAGGCGGAGCCTTCACTGTACGAAGTGGATTTTGAATGGCAGGGGTTTGAGTGGATTGACTTCCACGATACGGATAACTCGGTGGTCGTCTTTCAGCGCCGCGCGCGCGACTCCGGCAATCATCTGGTGGTGGTCTGCAACTTCACACCCGTCCCGCGCGAGCGCTACCATATCGGCGTGCCCGCGCCGTGTTTCTATCGCGAGGTTCTCAATACGGACGCCGCGCAGTACGGCGGCAGCGGAGTGACAAACTCGCCCGGGCGGCAGGCGGTGCCCATGCCTTGGCAGAACCAGCCCTGCCATATCGACGTGACCCTGCCGCCGCTGGGCATTGCGATCTTCAAACCGGAACGGTAGGCCCCGCGCGCTGTAGGGGTGGGGCTTGCCCTACCCTCGTCGGCCCAGTAACACACCGGGGACGGCAAGCCGTCCCCCTGCAGCGTTGGGGCTAGGACATCCCCAGCACCAGCCGGTCCACGCGCTTGCCCACATCGCGCAGATAAGCTTCATCGCCGCCCGGGAGCTCAGTTGTCACGTAGCCAGTGTACCCAACATCGGCAAAGGCCTTGCGGACCGCCGGCCAATCGATCTCGCCTTCTCCCAAATTGACCCAACGGTAGCCATCCTCGACGTGCTTGAAATCCTTCAGGTGGACTTTCGCGATGCGCTTGCCCAAGTTGTGAATCCAGTCCTGGGGATAACCGTAAAGCACCACGTTGCCTACGTCGAAATACGACTTCAGCCACGGGCTCTGGAACTCATCCACATACTTTGGCATCTCGAGCGGGCTGAGAAGGAATTTGTTCCAGACTTCCTCGATAGCAATCACCACCTTCAATTCCTCAGCCAGCGGGAGCAGTTTCCTGATCTGCTTCTGGGAGCGCGTCCATGCGTCGTGGTAGCTCACCTGCGGGTTAACGACGGCGGGCACCAACAACACCGCCTCGGCGCCCCAGAGCTTGGCATTGTGAAGCGAAGTTCGCATTCCCTCGAGGCTCTTCTCTACTACCGCCGGGTCGGGCGAGGAGAGCGGATTCGCCCAATGCGCCATGTTCATCACGGAATGGATTCTGACTTTGGCGTCGTCCGCCGCCTTCTTGATTTCCTCGGCTTCGTGCTGGTCGGTTACGGTCTGGCCCTCGATCGCGTCGAAGCCTACGTTCTTCACCAGCTTCATCCGGTCGGCGTAGCTCAAGTTTTTGGGCAGCATCTCGATCTGGAGGGCCTTCTTGATGTGGCCCGCCTCCGGTGCAGGAGAAGCTGCAGAAGCCACCGCATTGGTGCTCAGCGCCGCCGCGCCAACTGCAATTGATGTTTTTAAGAAATCCCGTCGTGAACCATGATTGTCCATTTCAATCTCCCCCCTACTCCTAATCTCATCTTGCTGTTTGCTGCGATATGAATTACCACTTGCAGCGAAGCCTTTCCCGCAACCGGATTGTCTCCGTGTTCTCCGTGGCTGAAAAGATTGAACACAGAGTTCGCTGAGGGTCTCCGTGATCTCAGTGTTGAGATTTTCGAAACACGGAGATCACGGAGAAATTCGACTTCATGACAGGTGGGAATTCTTTTCCAACACTTCCCAATGTTCCCTTTACGTTCTCCCCATCTTCGAGATATCGATATGGGGATCGAACACCTCGGTAGATTTCAGCAATTCATCCCAGGTCACCAACTTGCCTGTGTAGGCGGCCGTGCGCCCCAACATGGCGCTGAGCGCGGACTCGGCGCCCTGTGCCGCCTGGTTGTGGAACTGGTTGCTGGTGATGCTCTCAATAAACGCCTTCTGTTTCTCCGACTCAGCTTCGTCCAGGGAGCCTTTGAACGTCCCCGCCACGGAGAACTGGTTACCGCCTTGCGCCGGGCCAAGTCCCGCATCCCACGGCTCTGCTCCGGTAATGCTGACCCGGGAATCGTAGTGCGCCTGCGAACTGCCCTTCTCCCCGTAAAACTGGGTTGCGGCGTCGAAAGTCGGGCTGTCAAACTGCGTGGATCCGAAACTGATCTGCACATGGTTGGGATAAGTGAAGACGAGATTGAAATTATCAAAGCAGTCGCCCGCATCCGTGCGCAGCTTGCGGCTGCCCCCACCCACCGCCGTCAGGGGATGCCCCTGGAGCGTCCAATTCACCATATCGATCACGTGGATGTTCTGCTCGACGATAATGTCCCCGGAAAGCGTCTTGTACCAGACCCAGTTGCGGAGCTTTTTCTCCTCCCGCGAGGCATCCGGCCACTCGGGCCGATCGATGTGGCCGCAGTAGTAGTAGGCCAGACCGCAGCCGATCTTGCCCAGAGCGCCTTCCTGAATCCGCTTCACCAGTTCGGCATGGGGTGGAGCCTTGCGGATTTGAAAACCTACCTCGAGGCTCAATTTGCCGTTGACCTTTTCACCAATGTGGATCACGTGCTTGGCCCCCGGTACGTCGATGGCCACGGGCTTCTCGCAATAGACGTGCTTCCCTGCCGCCACGACGGTTTCCAGGTGATGTGGATGGAAGTAGGGAGGAGTGGTGATGAGGATGAAGTCCAGTTCTTTCGAGGCCGCAATCTCTTTGTAAGCATTGGGGCCTTGGAAGAGTTGCGCGGGATCAATCGCCGGGTAACCCTTGGCCTGCTGATGCTCATCGAAGTGTTTTCGGCCCGCTGCAAGTTGATCGGGGAAGAGGTCCGCCAGGGCCACGACGCGGGTGTTGGTGTTGTCAATGAAACCCGTCCCCACCGCCGTGCCTCGTCCCCCAACGCCTAGAATTCCCAGGCGCAAAGTGGAGTTCGCATCCGCACCTCGCACGGCCCCGGGTTTAAGGATCATGGCGCCCGTCGCCGTTGCAGCGGCCGCGCCCAGAAACGATCTCCGACTCATTACTCCATCGACCATGAATATGCCTCCTTAGTGTTTTTTCAGCCGCACCTGCTTCCGTAACCGCTCCGGGACCGACCGGCTGATTATTCCTTGCCGCCCCTCTGAACGCAGGCATGATACTCCCACTAAAGGCCTGAAATCCAGCAAAACATGTGGGGTGGACGTAAGGAAGGGCTTTAGCACGATGCTCAAAAATCTCCGGAGTCTGTCATCCTGAGGAGGCGTAGGCGACGAAGGATCTCTGCAGTTTCGTGACATTGCGAGCGGCGGCAAACTGCGGAGATCCTTCGCTGCGCTCAGGATGACACTTGGGACAGGTTTCTCGGCAGCCTACCGTGTCGACGCTCCGGCGAGGTCTCTCTTATGCGGCGCGCTTGGTGCGGCTACCGGGCTTGACTGCGGGAATACCCGACCGGCAGAGAGGGCAGTCGGCAGGGTTGTAGTTCTGAATGGTTAGAGTCAGCAATGCCGACCGGGGGACGCCCAGATCGGTCGTGCCGCCGCTGCGGTCGATCAGGGAACCCGCACCCACTACCTTCCCTCCCGCTTCTTCGACGCATTTCATCGTTTCGCGCGTCGAGAGGCCGGTGGTCAGCACATCCTCCACCACCAGCACCGGCTCGCCGGAAGCTATAGTGAATCCGCGGCGCAGAGTCATGAGGCCGTCCTGCCGCTCGCTGAAGAGCGCCCGGATGCCAAGGGCGCGGCCCACTTCGTGCGCCACCAGAATTCCGCCCAGCGCCGGCGCCGCCACCAATGTCGCGCCCAGGTGCCGCAGTTTCGCCGCGAGTTCGGAACAGAGTTGTTCAGCAATTTTGGGATGCTGCAATACCTGCGCGCATTGTACGTAGCGATCGCTGTGCAGCCCGGAAGAGAGAATGAAGTGGCCCTCGAGCAGGGCGGAGTTGTCACGAAAGATCTGGATGATTTCGCTGTCGGTCATAAGATGTGTCCCACTTTCAATTGTCGATCGACGATTGTCGATTGCCGATTGCGGCCATTCAATTTTCGTTACTTGCAATCGACAATCGTCAATCGGCAATCGTCAATGCTGTGTCCATCTCGGCCACAATCGCGTCCGCCGCCGCAACCGGATCAGGCGCGCCGGTAACCGGCCGTCCCACCACCAGATAGTCCGCGCCCGCTGCAATGGCGCTGGCGGGGGTCGCAATCCGAGCCTGGTCGTTTGTGGCGGAAAAAGCGGGCCGAATCCCCGGCGTGACGATCAGAAAGTTCGGCCCGCACGCCCGCCGAATCGCCGCGATTTCGCGCGCCGAGGCCACCACGCCGTCCAGACCCGCGCTTTGCGCCAAGCACGCCAAGCGGACAACAGCCTCCATCGGCGTTCCCGAAATACCCAACTCCGCAAGCTCCTGGGCTTCCAGACTGGTCAGGATGGTCACCGCCAGCACCTTGGCGCTCACCTGTTGGGCCGCCACCGCTGAGCGTGCTCCTTCCAGCGCAGCTTCCATCATCTTCCGCCCGCCGGAGGCGTGCACGTTCACCAGGCTGACCCCGAGTTCCGCAGCCTCGCGGGCCGCCGCGCGCACCGTGTTCGGAATGTCGTGGAATTTAAGGTCGAGGAAAACCCTGTGGCCGGTGGTGATGAGATAGCGCACCGGCACCGGCCCTTCGGCCGTGAAAAGCTCTGAGCCAACTTTGAATAGCCCCACGTGGCCCTGTAGGCGTTCCGCCATTTGCGTGGCAGCGCTGCCACAGGACAGATCCAACGCTACGATCAGTTTGTCTCGTGTAGTCATCCCGGCTATTGTAAACCATCGACCCTTGGTATTCATCGACATTCTCGGTGCGTTGACGCATGCTGTGGCGGCACTCGGGCTCGCGGAGGGGCGCACACATTTCGACAAAAGCCGTCCAGACGTATGCCTCACCCGCGGCCCCATACTGGTTGGCATTTAACGTCAGACGTTACAGATTTAGGACGACACAGCATTCGGATCAACGACCAGCGGCGGATCTGCTTCGCTTCGCGCGAGGGCAACGTCTGCCACGTCGAAATCACAGACTACCCCTAGGAGGACACGATGGCCAAGAAACTTAAGCCCGTACATCCGGGTGAGGTTCTGCGCGAGGAGTTCATGAAGCCGCTCGGCCTCAGCATGAACAAGCTCGCTCTGGACTTGCGCGTGCCGGTCACCCGCATCGCCGAGATTGTCCACGAGCGCCGCGCCATCTCGACCGATACGGCCCTGCGCCTGGGGCGCTACTTCAACACCACGCCGGTTTTTTGGATGAACCTCCAGGTCCGCTATGACCTCGAAGTCGCGGAAGACGAACTGGCAGACAGGATCGCACGCGACGTGCAGCCCATTGAAGCCGCCGCCCATTAACAGGTGGATCGTCTGCCTTCGCCACGCGCATTGGGCGAAGCGAATCAGATTAGAGGGGAATGAATACGACCTGATTTTCCAGGTCCGTCTCCGTACAGCACTCCAGCAGCAATGCTAGATCCTCGATTGCCCTGATCAAAGGCAGATCCTTCCTTACGATCACCAACCCGGCAGTTTTCTGCCCGGCACGCAGACTCCGGCACACAACCCTAAGCATCGTTTTTCGATCGTGGGTTACAAGCGGGCGCTGGTTCCTCGCTGCCCATTCGAGCAGCGCGGCATCCTGTGCTCCCGCCAAAGCGGTATCCTGGACGAGGGTATATAACAAGCCGGGAACGCGCAGTTGCAACCCACGCAGAATGCGTTGGTCGAGGTTCTCATCGATAAGGAGCTTCAACATGCAGAAAGGGTGTTCACTTGATTATGCGGGCGCGCCGCTCTTCCAGCCGTTTTTGGACGCAGGTTGGACCTTGAGTGTTACGGAGCGATTGCTCGATCTCTTCCGCCTGTGTCTCTTGGTCCGCGAGATACGATTCGACTGCTTCGGTGTGCTCAAGATAGTAGAAGATCGCGCCGTAAATATCGCGGAGAGTGACAGACGGGAAGCTGTGCTGGATCTGCTCCGCCGTCGCGCCTTGTTTGAAGTGGTGGACCACCAAATCAAGGAGCACGCGCGAAGACCCGACCCGAATCGTCCCGTCTTCCCATGCCTTGAGGGGAGCCGGTAAGGTTGTAACGAGTCCTGCCATGCTTGCGATTATAACGCGGTTTATAGATTTTGATGCCGTCATTCCGTTGAGACTTCGCAATGTCTAAGGATGAGGGAATACGTGGCCCTGGTGCGCGGGATTTTGGACTTGCATCACAGGTTGAGTGGGAGTCTAATCGAGCCGTCCTGGTCGCCAGCCCAAGGTTTTCCGGGAGGCCAGGCGTCTTCAACAACCTGCTGTCCTGACTTTAGGGGGGCCTGGGGTGGTAAACACGCGAATGGTCGATCACCGTTGGAGCTGTTCCCTGGCGCGTAGTCTCGCGCACGCTGGAGGCATCATGCAAACCACAAAAAGGCTGTTGGCCATTGTCCTGGGTACGTCGCTCCTGGCGTACGCCCAAGGCAATACGTTTGACAAGGTCCGCTACAACGGCGGCACGGTATCGACGAAGGTTAGTCCTAAGGATTGGGATAATAAGCTGACTATTACCCCTGATCTGATCGCGTTGGCGCTGAAAGACGGCCAGAAGGCCGAAATCCCTCCCAAGTCCGTAACTGCGCTCAGCTACGGCCAGGAGGCTCACCGGCGAGTCGGCACGATGATCGCGCTGGCAGTCCTGGTGGCTCCGGTGGCTCTCTTTGGTCTCCTCCACAAGACGCGGCTGCATTTCATCGGTATCCAGTACAAGACCGGCGACGGCAAAAGCGGGGGCTTGCTGCTTCAGGGCGACAAAGATAACTATCGCGCCATTCTCGTTGCCTTGCAGGGCGTCACCGGCGTTCCTGTTTCTGTCGCCGAAAAGGAGCGCGAGTTCGTTCCTGTGGGTGTCACCACCAGCGTCGCCAAGGAACCGGCTGAAGCGCAAGCTGGGGAAGAAAAGCCGCCTGCGCCACCAGCCCAAGAGACGGCAACGGGTACGGTTAATGTAACCTCCAATCCCGATGGCGCCGATATCTTCGCCGATGGCCAGTTTGTGGGAAACAGCCCGGCAGTCTTAAAGTTGAAACCCGGGAAGCACACCGTTACCGTCAAGTCCTCGGGTCACCCCGATTGGTCGCGTGATATCACCGTGGAGTCGGGTTCGGAAGTCCGGTTAACCGCCACACTGGAATAGTGAGGGCAATGGGCGGCCTCGGTCAGCGGATTTCTGGTCGTGAGTTTTTCCACTTGATTATAAGGGCGGTGAAAAGAGCCCAGAGTTAGCCGGCCGGGGAGCGGGATGAGTGGATGACTATCCGTCCTGAGGACCGCCGGTCTCGAAGCGCCCCCGGAAATCACCGGATGGCTGGTCCACGAGTGGTTGCTGGCCAGGTGCGACTACTCCGTTCGGAGGATCTCAATGATTTCGAGTCGAGCAATGGGGCGAGTGGCCAGCCAGATGCCCAAGGCTGCAACGAACGCGATGAAGAGGACACAGGCCGCATAGGTCGCGGCGGTTACGGATTTCGCGCCCTCAACGATGCTCTCGAGCAGCCGGCTGCTGAGGACCGCCCCCGCGATTCCAGGAATTGTCCCCCCGGCAATCGGGACCAGGCCTTGCCACAGATGGCGGGCCCGCAGTCGTCCCGGCGTCGTGCCCAGAGCCAGGCGTATGCCCATCTCACGGGTTCTGCGAGCCACGGTGTAGGAAACGATGCCATACACGCCCATAACGACAAGCAGCAACGCGAACGCCGTGAAGCACAGGACAGCAGTCTTGTAAAACTCCGGCCGGGCGAGGAGGTCGGCAAGCCGCTGCTCCATGGTTTTTACGCCGAATACCGGAACGTCCCGGTCCACCGACTGGATGGTGTCGCGGATCATGGCGAGGCGGTCTTCGGCGCGGCCATTGACGCGAACCACGAAAGTCGAGAAGAAGCTGCCCGGTGAGCGGTCGGGAATAAAGGACTCATAGCCGTCTGCTCCTTCCGTCATGTAATCCATCGTCGTGACCACGCCGATGATTTTCCAGTGCTCGGTGCCGATCGCGATCTCGCCGCCCACCGCATCCGCGGGCGCGCCGAATTCGCTGGCAAACCGCTCATTGATGATGGCGACTCGCGCGTTGTTCCGCACTTCCGCGTCAGTGAATTCGCGTCCCCACAGAATGTGTCCACCCATCGTCCGGAAATAGTCCGGCAACACCGGATTGATCATGGAAGCCTTGGCCGCCAGCCGGCCATTCACGTGAAATCGCCCGCCGATGAAAGCGTTGGCATACAGTGGAAGGAACTCCGTGGCGCTGGCGCTTTGAACTCCCGGAAGCCGCCGCACGCGAGCAAGCGCTTCCTCAAAATAACTCAGGCGGCTCGCCTCGGACGTGTGCGTTGTTCCATCCAGCGAGACGTTGACGGTAGCCAGACCGCTACGATCGAAACCGCGATCGATGTGCATGAGATGGGAAAAAGCCCGGCCTACTGAGATGGAAGCGGCAAGGAGCATAATGGTGAGCATCACCTGCGCCGCAACCAGCGTATCGCTAGTAAGCCGTGAGCTGCGGGTATTGCCGGAGGCGCGGCTTCCCACCATCGGAACGCGGCTGGCCGCGAGCGACGGCAGGACGCCGAAGAGCAAGCCGCTGAGAACTGAGGCTGCGATGGCGAACCCCAGCACGCGGCCATCGACAAGAGAATAAGCTTGCGAAGCCAGCGCGGCGGGCTGAAGCTTGGCCGCGATGGAAGTAGTCCAGAGCGCAACGAGGACGCCTGCGGTACACGCGGCGAGCGAGAGAAGCACGCACTCGGTCAGCAATTGTTGCGAGAGGCGCGCACGGCTGGCTCCCAATGCGGAGCGTATGGAAAACTCCGCCGCGCGATCGGCGGTACGAGCCATCAGCAAGTTTGCGACGTTGGTGCAAGCGATCAGAAGGATCAGCCCGGCGCAGGCCATCAGCGCCAGTGAGCCCTTTCTTGCCGGCCCGGCAAGTTCATGGCGTAGCTCCGTCAGGGCAGAGGGATACTGGAGCTGCTCAACCTGGGTGCGGTTGGGCCACAATCGCTTGGCTTCGTTAGTAAAGGCTGCGCGGGCCTGCGACCACGTTATTCCAGGCTTGAGCCGCGCGACCGTTTCCCAGCCATTGTTACCGGGGGCGAAGGCCGCCGGCTTCCAAATGACGGCCTTGCCCGGATAATCGAAACCGGGTGGTGCGACGCCGATGATCGTAAGCGGGTTTCCGTCTAATCGTAGGGTGGCGCCCAGGGCCTTCGGGTCGCCGCCAAAAAGATCCTGCCAAAGTCCGTAGCCAATCACGGCAACGGCGTTGCGGCCGGGCGGCCCCCACCCCGTCCCGTCCACATCTTCTCCCGGCGCGAAGGCACGTCCCAGTACGGGCTGCGTACCCAACACCGAAAAGAAATTCCAGGATGCCTGGATGGCGTGTACGCGCCGCCATTCACCCGCTCCGCCCAAGTTGACATCGAATTGTTCGAATACCGCGGCGTCGGCAAGATACGCGCTCTGCTGGCGCCATTCGTGAAACTGCCTGGCGCTGTCGTGAGGGGGTTGAAAATCCAAGCCCAGGTACGCCAGCCGTGCGGGATCCCGAAACGGTAGTGAACGCAAGAGAAGTGCGTTAACCACGCTAAAGACGCCGGTATTTGCGCCAATACCGATGGCCAGTGCGAGGATCGCGAAACCGATCTGCCAGGGACGGCGGGCCCAAAGGCGAAACGTATGCTTTGCGTCCTGCTCCACTTCGCGACAAAACTGCAGAGGAACCGAGATGGCCAGGTCCCGAACGAGGCGAATCCACAGGATGCCCAGGCTGGCAACTCCCCTTGACTCCTTGAGTTCGTCGCGAAACTGACGCTCCAGGAGTTGCGCATAGTCTTCACGAAATCCCGCCGGGTAGAGCTTCACCAGCCATCGGTACAGACGCAAGGAGAAGGGCTTGTCAGGCATGCTTGAGCGCTCCAAACCTTGCCGCGGCCAACTGCACCAACTCGCGCATGCGAGCCGCTTCCGCTTGCGCTACCTGTCGGCCATACGGTGTGATTCGATAGTAACGACGCCGCTCGTCGTCCAGATGCGGGTCAGGCCGCGTGTCGGACTCTTCGATCAGCCCCAGTTCCAGCATCTTGCTGATCGATCCGTAAAGCGCCCCCGGACCAGGCTTGAGCTTGCCCCCCGTGCGCAGCAAGATCTCGCGCTTCAGGGCGTAGCCATGACGTTCGCCCATACCCAAGGAGAGAAGGATGTGGAAAATCACCGGCGGAAGCGGCGCCAGATCTTCGGCGGCGGATTGGTGTCTTGTGGGCATATCTAGTACGCGCACGTACATACTATTACATAAAGTGACTGATAATGTCCAGCGTTGCGATGGCAGCCCGGGCGGTGCCGCGTAAATCCCCCAGCGCCAAGTCAGCCGCCCCTTCTTAAACGCCGACCGGCGAGACGCGGTGGTCGGCCAATTCACTTGGATGTAAAACGGGTTGCCCGTGGATGTGGCCCCGCGGCCCCGCTGGCCATTCGGAGATCCTGTCAGACTGGTTCTATCCGGATTACCGTGGGCGGGACACATGGGTTTGTATCTACGCGCCGAATGACGATGCCGCACCCTGGTTACCGCAGCCGCCTTGGGGCCGGTCGTGGGCCGCCGAGACTGAACCAATGTCAGCTCCACTCGCGATAACAACAAATCTGTTGCTTGTCATCACCTAGCCTTTGGGCGGCATGAATTCTGGAGGGCGCTCGCGCCGGCTCGGGGGAGCGAAGCGCTGGCTTTTTTTCGGCGGCGACTTCAAACCCGACTGGTGGTGGACGAGTCAAAGATTTGGCCGAAATTGCGTCGCGAACCGCGATGAGCGCGAGCAAGCTCGCGAAAAGAAAGCGGCAGCAAGCTGCCGCACTCCAAAGCTGGCGCGCTCCAAAACCTCGACAAGCGCCCCTCGACCGTGCAATGATTCGCCAGTAGGGGGGATATCCGAAGTGAGCGAATGGCTGCAAAGCCTGATCGCAGAGTTGCGGAGACGATTTGAGGCGCTCTATGGGCCGCGTCTTGTCCGCTTGGTGCTCTTCGGCTCGCAGGCTCGAGGCGATGCGGAGCCCGGCTCGGACATCGATGTGCTCGTGGTCCTCGATGGGCCGGTGCGGCCGGGCGAAGAGATTCGTCGTACTCTTGACCCGGTTGCCGAGCTGTCTCTCGAAAACAATGTAGTGTTTTCCTGTGCTTTTGTTTCGCGCGAGCGCTTCGAGAACGAACTGAGCCCGCTGCTCATCAATGTGCGACGGGAAGGGGTGCCAGTATGACCCTCGAGCAGGCAAATCTCCTTCGAAAAGCGGAGCACAGCATCGAAGCCGCGAAGGTTATGAAGAAGACTGGCTATTTCGACTTCGCCGTTTCCCGCGCCTATTACGCCATGTTCTATCTTGCAGAGGCTTTTCTATTGGAAAAGGGCCTCGCCTTCTCAAAGCACTCGGCTGTCCACGCTGCCTTCGGCGAGCACTTCGTTCGGACTGGCCTCGTGCCTACCGGACTCCACCGCGCTCTGATTCACGGCATGGAGGTACGGCTGACGGGCGACTACGATTCCACGAAGGAGGTCAGCGTGGATGAGGCAGAGGAACAGATCGCAAACGCGGAACAATTCATGGAGGTGGCCCGTCAGCGTCTAGGCAACCTTCCGCCGACCCAGAAAGAGCCTTAGGCCCACCGACGATCCCACAGGCAACCGCGCACGGCAACCACACGGGCCGCCGCCGCTTGGATGACCTCTTCCAATCGATGCTGCACCGCGCTTTTCAAGGTGAGCTACAACCAGTTGCCTGCCGGACTACACGTTCTTGCATCACATACACAAACTGCGCTGCTGGCTCCGTGTACGGAAGGGACTTCTTGTCCCTGCGCATTTTTCTCTTGACAAACGGGAGGACATAGGCTAGAGTTGTTTCGTGGGGTTGGGCAGGGGGTTAAGCCTGCCAAATAGGTCATGCCAGAAAGTCCTCTTTTGTTTTCGCCCGTGGTTCCCGCCTGTGGTCCCTGCTTCCAACTTTTGCAGTCAAGAAGTCGAGGAGTGCAAAAGCAAGGGCAGGTAGGCAGATGGGCAGGTGGGCAGATCGTTGTCGAGGAATTGGACACCAATTGCCGACGGCAAGCGACGGACCGCAGGCTGGAAGGCGGTGTGCCACTCCTCAACGTCTCGACTGCTCGACTTCTCGACTCGGGATTTCACCGGAACAAAGCGAGAATGTCTATGAAAACAAACAGTCGAGGAGTTGAGGAGTCGAGAAGTCGTGAAGCCGAACCGGGAAGTCAATCGGCAGGATGCCGACTGCTTGTCACTCTTCGACTCTCAACTCTCGACTTCTCAACTTGAATTCGACGGAACAAAGCGAGAATGTCTATGAAAACAAAAGGCAAGGACAAAAAGTCGGTTGCCGCGCAGATCGGCTCTTAAATGCGTGCCGCCGAGGCGAACTCACTCAACCGTTCGGCGACGCTCCTGACGTGCCGCGGGAGAGGCAGCTTGGCTCCAGCCTCGAATATGGGAATCAGCTTCTCAAGCTCCGGGCCGGAGGTTGCGCCGGTTAAGGCGACGCGGATGGGGTGGAACAAGTCCTTTCCTTTGTTCCCTGTATCCTTCTGCACTTCCTTGGTGAGCGCGCGGAACTGCTCGTAGCTCAATTCCGGTTGGGCCAGGGCCTTGGGGATGAAGGCGCCAAGCACCGCGCGGGCACTTGACGTCGCCGCGAGGTCTAATTCCTCGACTGCCTTCCTCGCGTCGTACTCGAAGATGATCCGAACCGCATCGGGCAGTTCCCGCAACGTGTTGAGGTTCTTGAGAACAGCGTTCAGCACCCCTTCGAGCCAAGCCGTAACTTCCGCGTTTGGTTGGGTTTCCAGGTACCCCGCGGAACGAAGAAACGGCATCGCCAGTTCCACCAAACGCTGGGGTTGACACTCCTTCAAGTAGTGCCGATTCAGCCAATAGAGCTTTTCCTGGTCAAACACTGCCGGACTCTTGGTGATGTGCTCGAGCGAAAACTGCTCGACAAGCTGCTGCGGGCTAAGGATTTCCGTCTTTCCGTCCGCCGGCGACCAGCCTAACAGCGCCAGGTAATTCCGCAGCGCCTCGGGGAGGATTCCCATCTCGCGAAAACTCTCGAGCGAGGTCGCCCCGTGGCGCTTGGAAAGGCGTGCCCGGTCGGCACCCAGAATGGTGGAGAGGTGAGCAAACTGCGGCGGCTCCCAGCCCAGGGCGGCATAGACCGCAAGTTGACGGGGAGTGTTGGAAATGTGGTCGTCGCCGCGAATCACGTGGGTGATCGCCATCAAGTGATCGTCAACGACCACCGCATAGTTGTAATTGGGATTACCGCCGGAGCGCACCAGGACCGGGTCACCAATGACCTCCGCCGAAAAACTGGTCGGCCCGTGAACGAGGTCGTTCCAGGAAAACGCGCTGGCAATGATCTTCAGACGGATTGCAGCCGGCTCGCCCGCCGCAACCTTGCGCGCCGCCTCCTCACGCGGACGCTTCCGGCAGCGCCCCGAATAGCGGGGTTGGAGGCCAGCCTGCAGTGCCTCCTGGCGTTCCTGCTCGAGTTGCTCGGGCGTACAGAAGCAGAAATAGGCCAGGCCCTGGTCAATCAGCTGGGTGGCCAGCCGGGAGTAGGTTTCCTTACGCTCCGACTGACGGTAGGGAGCATATTCACCCCCATTGTCCGGTCCCTCGTCCCAGTCGATGCCGAACCAACGCAGGTCCGCGACCAACTGTCGTTCGAACTCCTCCTTGGAGCGCTCGATGTCCGTGTCTTCGATCCGCAAAACGAAGGCGCCGCCGTAGTGCCGGGCAAAAAGCCAGTTGAAAAGGGCCGTGCGGGCGTTCCCGACATGGACGTAGCCTGTCGGGCTAGGGGCAAACCGAACTCTGATCTTAGACATATCTCCCGCCGCCTGTTAACGATAGCACACCTCTGGCATTGCGGCATTACGCTTTCATTAGGGAGGGGATTAATTCAACCTTGCAAAGGCGGGCAGTTCCGCATAAGCACACTTCCAAGTCCGCGCCACGATGCGGAACCGCCCCTTAGTTTCTGGAGCGAAGTTCCTGGCAGGTAATGCAGTAGCGAGCCCAGGGTACAGCCTTCAGGCGAGGAGAGGCAATCTCCTCGTGGCACCCTTCGCAGGCGCCGTAAGTGCCACGGGAACAACGACCAAGTGCATGGTCGACTTCCCTCAAAAGTTGACTGCGCAGACTTGCAGTTACGGCCGTCACATCCTGTTCGGCAGTTCGGACAGCAAACTCAACGACATCGGGCGACTGAACATTGGTCGCCAGCGCCGCCGGCGCACCTTTTGCCGATGCGAGCAATTCGGTTCGCTTCTTCAGCAACAATGATCGATAACCATTCTTCGCAGTTTTCGCAGCAGTTCCCATTCCTAACCTCTCCTCCAATCATTTTGTGGCAACCCAAAGCCCGTTAAGCTATATCGTCAGCGTTAATTGATGAGCTTAGACCCCTCAAGGTTGCACATTTTCTCCAATTTTTTTGCTTATGATATACACGAGTTTGACCACAAGTGTCAAGCCTTTAGGGCGGGTTCCCGTTTTGGACCTGGCACCGACCTTCAGGTCGGCAAACCGGGGCATAAAGCTCGGCGGTAGACCCAATCGCGATAGATTTCGATATTCTGACAAATGATACCGCTACAGTGAGTTATGGTACAATTCTGCGCGTGCGGTGGCAGCTTTCGGCGGGTGATGGTAACCGCGGATAGTTTCGCCGGCTGATTGATAATATGGCGTTTTTGAGTCGAAGCCCTTTCAACTGAACGGCTTCGGGAGGTGTCAGGATTGGCACGGCGCGATGATTTTATTCGGCGAATTCGGATGGCTTTGGGCCGTCCTTTGGACCACACTTTGTCTCGAGCGGGCACCTTGGCCCCAACCTCGACGCTGGCCGGAGTCCTGCCTCCCGTCCCTCCTACCGAAGTGCTAGCCAGATTCGAGACAGAATTGGCAAAGGTGGCCGGTGTGGCCCATCGGGCGGCTAATCGACAGGAGTTGGAAGAAATCCTAAGGGTCATCCTCTCTCAGGCTAATGCCGAGAAGGTGGTCCTTTCCCGCAATCCGCTTTTGGCGGAGTTGAACGTCGAAGCCCTGCTCCGCACGTTGGGGAAGAACGTTTCAGTTTGGCTAGCCCCGGCGGAGGGGGAGTCTTCACGATCGACCTTTGCTGAGGCAAGCTTTGCAGCAACCGTGGGGATCACCGGCGTGGAATATGCTTTGGCGGAAACTGGCAGCCTAGTGGCAGCCAGTTGGACGGAAGGCGCTCAACTGGCATCGCTGGCCCCGCCTGTGCACGTGGCATTGTACCGGCGCACCCAACTCGTGGCGACGCTCGACGAAGTCTTGGAAAGGCTTCGCGTGGCCTGCGCAACCAGGGAGGCCGCCTGGGGCCGGTCGGTAGTTTTCATCACAGGGACCAGCCGTACTGCCGACATCGAACAAATCCTCATTCGTGGGGTTCATGGCCCTGGCGAGGTGCACGCGATTCTCGCGGAAGCCGAATGTTTTGCTTGACCCTCAGGCGAAGAGCGGGTCAAAACTCCTCAGCCAACGAAGTGCGTTCAGCAGGGAAGGCTGATAGGTGCGACGTATCGTTGAAGGTAATTAGCTCCCATCCATAGGGCCGGGAGCGGATGATACTCAGGGCAGTGTTATTCAGGACAAGCCGCCTTCGGTACTCGTCCGGCGCCATGCCCAGAACGTGGCAGATCGCCAGGCGGCAAACAGTTTTGTGGAAGGTTACCAGCACGCGACCCTGCTGATGTTTGGGCGGGAGAGAGTCCAGAAACGAGACGACGCGCTGCTGGGCTGCCAGGCCAGTTTCGCCGCCGGGAGGCGCGAGTTGCGCGGGCTTGGCGTCCCAAGCGCGAAAAGCCCGTGAGTCGTTCTCCATGATATCCGACAAGCTTCGCCCTTCCCATTGACCATAATCGAGTTCCATCAGCCTCTGGTCGGGGACAGGCTCGAGCCCCACAACCTCGGCGATCAAGCGCGCGGTCTCGAAGGCGCGCCCCAGCGGACTCGTGTAGAACGCTTCAAAAGGGACGGTCTTCAGGCGCTCGGCGAGGCGCTTTGCCTGCCGGCGCCCCGCCTCGGAGAGGGGTATATCGGATCGGCCGCAAAGCCGGTTCTCGGCATTCCAGGCCGACTCACCATGACGCACTAGATAGAAAAGTCCCATAGGAACTGGATGCACTGCGTCATCATTCGAGCGGCAGGAATGTTACGCATACGGGCGAAGGCACCTGAAGCACTTGGCCGGTCGGAGAGAGAAGGCCGGTGATCGGGTTGATGCGGAACTGTACGACATTGTCGGAGTCCTGGTTGGCCACAAACAAATACGACCCGGTTGGGTCAATCGTGAAGCTGCGAGGCGTCTTCCCAAGTGTAGGAACCTCTGCCAAAAGCGTGGGTGTCCCTTTCTTAGAGTTAACCGAAAAGACGGCGATCGTGTCGCTCCCGCGGTTCGACGCATACAAGAACTTCCCCGAAGGATGCACGGCCACCTCGGCGCCAGTACTCTCGCCTCTGAAATCTGGCGAGAGGGTCGAGACGGGTTGGAGCACATCCAAAGCTCCCTTGGCCGCCTCGTACCCGAACGGGGTAATGGTGGATTGCATTTCGTCGATCACATAGCCGAACTTCGCGTTGGGAGTAAAGGCAAAATGTCGCGGCCCTGCCCCGGAGGCGACCGTCGCGGAAGAGGGAATATTCGGCGTGAGCGTCCCTTTTCCTGCGTCGAAACGATAAACGAACACCTCATCGAGGCCCAGGTCCGCGCTGATGACGAAGCGGTTGTCCGGCGACATGTAAACCGAGTGCACGTGCGGCCCTTCCTGGCGTTGGGAGTTGACGCTGGCGCCTTTGTGCTGCACAAACGCCGTGGCCTTGCCGAGACTGCCGTCGCCGAGAATTGGGAACACCGCCAAGCTTCCGCCGCCGTAGTTGGCGACCAGGACGAACTTTCCAGTCTTGTCCACAGTGAGGTGGCAAGGACCCGCCCCGCCGGACGCCACTTCGTTCAAGAAGGTGAGCTTACCAGTTCCTGGAGCAATGCTAAAGGCGCTGACTCCGCCGCTACTGTGGCCCTGGTACTCCGATACCTCGTTGACGGCGTAAAGGTGCTGGCGGCTGGGGTCTATGGTTAAAAAGGACGGGTCGGCAGTCTCGGCCGCCACTCCGATCGAGTCCAAGTGGTCCGAGGCAGCGTTATAGCGGCAAGCGTAAATGCCTTTGCTTCCCTTCTCGGTATAAGTGCCGATGTACACAAGATACTTGTTCGGGGCGGCACCCGGATCGGCGCCCCGAGCGCAAAGAGTTGGGAGAAACGGCGCCGTCAGAGCCGCAAGAATTAACGCAAGGCAGGGATTGGTTTTCATGCTCCTATGAAACCTCATTCGACCCCTTGGGCGCAAGTGGTATAATTGCAGTGGCTAGTGCTTAGTGGGTTTAAGAAAGCGCAATTTCAATGGCCTTGGGAAGGGCGGGGCTTTAGCCCCGCCGCCGCTGGGCACGGGGTAGCAGGGCCTTCAGGCCCTGAAACCAAGAGCCCTTCAGGGGCTAAAGCCCCTTACTATCGCCCCGAGGTCAGTGGCGGGGCTAAAGCCCCGCCCTTCCGTTTCCGACGAATAAGTTCGCTTACTAACCCGGCTAACCACTAGCCACTAACATTCCCATGACTAGCTTAATGGAAGAAATCGGTCAGCAGCCAGCGGTCCTTTCGGGCCTGCGGAAGTTTTATACCAGTCCCGGAGCCATCCCCTCCAGGGTGTTGCGAGGGATGGTGAACCGCTGGCCACCAACCGTGGTGTTCACTGGGATGGGATCGTCGATGTACGCAGCCTACCCGGCCCAGTCTTACTTGAATTCACTCGGCATTCGCGCCCTGATCTGGGAGACGGGGGAACTGGTGGATCACCTGCGGAAGTTCCACGGTGCAGACATACTGCTGGTGGTTGTCTCCCAATCGGGTGAAACGGCAGAAGTGCTGCGGTTGCTTGACGCTTTGCCGAGGAAAGAGGGCCTGGTCGCAATCTGCAATACAGAAGCAAGTTCCCTGGCCCGGCGAGCCAACTTGTTGCTGCCCATGATGGCCGGCCGTCCCGCCGCCGTGGGCACCAAGACTTACGCCTGCGCCGTGGCGGTCTTGATGTACCTGGCAGTAGCTATATCGCGAAAGCCGCCACAGGCGCTCACTCAGGCGTTGATGCAGGCGATCGAGGCGCAAGAGGAGATTCTGGACCGCGGTGACGAAGTAACCTTGCCCACCGTGGAGTATTTTAACAAGCCGCACTACATTGCCTTGCTGTCCCGTGGAGCCGAATTGGCTTCGGCCTATCAGGGGGCGCTCTTGTTCAAAGAGGTGGCGAAAATCGGCGCAGAACCCATGAGCGCCGCGCAATTCCGCCACGGTCCCATGGAAATCATCGACCCCTCCCACCGCTACATCGTCTTCGCCCGGCAGAAAGAAATCGGACCGAAGCGCCAGGCCGATGCCGGGCTCTTCAAACTCGCGAAGGACATACGCAAGCACGGCGGGCGCGTGCTGCTTTACTCCGATCAGCCTTTTGCGGACACTACCAATGTTCGGCTTGTTCCCGTTGAGCCGGTCCGGTTTGGATTGGGGACGCTGATCGACTCCGTCTATATCCAGTTGCTGGTACACGAACTCGCCCTGCGCGCCGGCCTGGAACCCGGCAGCTTCCGGTTTGCGATGTCATGATCGACGAAGCCACAATCCAGCAAGCCGTGGAATTACTGCGGCAGGCGGCGCCCAGCGCAACCATCATCGTCTTCGGTTCCTGCGCGCGTGGTGAGATTACCGAGGACAGCGACCTCGATGTGATGGTAGTTGAACCCACGGTTACCTCGCGCCACGAGGAGATGGTGCGACTAAGCGATGTGTTGCGGCCGCTACGGATCCCTGTCGACCTGCTGGTTGCGAGCAAGGAGACCTTCGAGTATTGGGCTGACACCCCCAACACGATTTATCATGAGGTCGCGCGGGAGGGACGGGTATTCGATGCAGCACTCCCGTGAACACGCTCAACTCTTACTCCGCAAGGCCCGACAAGATGAGATCGCCTTGGAGAAACTGATTGCTGACCCGTCTCTTCCCGACGAAATCATTGGCTTCCATGCCCAGCAGGCCATCGAAAAGACCTTGAAGGCCGTGCTCACAAATTGTGGACTCTTCTATGGAAGAACTCACAATCTGGCTGAACTTCTAAAACTGCTGGCTGCGAATGGGTTTCTTTTGCCTGAAGAGTTCCAGGAGGCCAGGCGGTTGACGCCTTTCGCCGTGGATTTCAGGTACGAAGACATGCCGCTCACTCTGGACAAGCCCTTTGACCGCTTCTGGGCTCGCGACTGCGTGTCCAAGGTTCGCTCTTGGGCAGAGTCGACCATGCGAGACAACGAAGGTGGTCAGCCTCCGGGTGGAGGTGGGTCAGTTTGAATTTCAGCAAACCTAAGGTTGAACCCTCTCCGCGCGATGGCCGCCGAAGGCGTGGATCGTTCGAGTGCCCGCCACCGGCTCACCCCCGTGCCAGGTTCCCTTCGGAATGAAACACTCTTCTCCGGCTTTCACAGGCACGCGCTTATCGTCGAAAATGAGTGTGTAGCAGCCCTGAACAACGATCATGTATTCGTCGTAATCGTGCGCGTGCGGGGTAGATGTCGCCGATTCACGACAGGTCCAGAACGCCATCTGACTTCCATCCACGCCATCAAAAACGTAGCCTTCGACTCCTGGTGTGGCTTGACTGCTGGTGGCAATCCTGTTGGCGGGACTCTTCATGAAACTCGGAAAATCGTCCACGATTCCTCCTTCGGCTTTGCATGAGTCAAGTAGGTCGGGACAGATTATATCTGCTCCGGGGAACTTCCAACACAATCCGAAACTCAACCCGAAAACTCATGGCTGGCGCAGACATCCGGGTTTTGATGTCTGCGAGGTTCGCGGCAGCGAACCGTGATGGTGCAGCGGCGATCACACCCAAGAGCTTCGCTTTGAGGAATCGCGGATCTCGGAGGGCAAAGTGGTCCGCCAACTGGTCGGCTGGATTGAGCCCCCCAACTCGAGAGTGTCCCTTCGGGACATCGCAGGGTCGAAAAACCTGTCTCAGGCCGGCACCCCCGCTGCGAGCTTAAGCAGTTCGACGCGATAACCGAGGTCGCGGAGTTGGCGGATCATTCGGGCGGTGCGCTTTTGCTTTGACTTTTGGCTGACCGCTGGGCCGCGTTCCTCGTAACGAACTCCTTGGTGCAGAATCTTCCAGATTAAGCGACAAAGCCGATGTGCAATCACCGCGATGGTTTGGTTGTGCCCCAAGCGCGCCACATAGCGGCGGTAGAGGATCGCAAAGACGCTGCCTTTGAGTTTAACTGCGGCGTGGGCCGCCTGATTCAGGATGCGCCGCAGGTGGCGGTTGCCCTTGGGCGAGCGGCGGTTGTGGTTGACTCCCGCGCTCTCCTCCTCGCCTGGGCATGCACCCACCCAGGAGGAGAGAGCTTTAGCGGAAGGGAAGGTCGCTGCCGAGGCGCCCACCTCCGCCAGGATCTGCTGTCCTGAATCCACCCCCAGGCCGGGTACCTCCGCCAAGCGCTGGACTTGCTCCTGGTGGGCAGCCAGCAGCGTGGCCATCTCTTGGCTGAGCTGAGTAATCTGTGCCTCGGCGCGTTGCCACTCCTCCAGCGCCCTCTGCAACAACCGGCGGTAGACGGGATGGAGCTCGCCACAGGCACCCAGCGCATCGCATAACTCTTCCGGCGTGGCGCGCAGGCGATAATCCGCTCGTGCCGCCACCGCTGCCGGATCCGTCTCCCCTTCCGCGATGGCCGTTAACATACGCCGTCCACTGAGGCCCAGCAGGTCGGAAACCAAACTGGACAACTTCAGATGCGCCTCTTCCAGCAAAGCCTCCAACCGGTTCTGTAACTGCACTTGGTTGCACCTCAACTGGTACTTGGTGCGCATGACCGTGCGCCACACACGCTGCTCGGCACTCGGCACGAAGCTCAGGATCAGTTCGCCTGCCACCAGTCGTTTCACCAGACGTTCGGGGTCGGCGAAATCGTTCTTCCGCCCCCGTGGTCCCCGGTTCGACTGTGCCTGCGCCAGATGCAGCATTCCCGACATCGGACGAGCCCCTTCCCGTCCTTGCTGGAGGGGCTTCCAGTATCGTTCCAGGATTGCCCAGACCGGTTTCCAATACTGTGCCGTGGACTCCATCACCACTTCCTCAACCTCTTGCTCCACCAGCCAAGCGGCCAGTGAGCGCAGGTGCGAGGGGGTACTGCCACACGGTCGCCGCTCAAACTCATATTCACCCCTTACTTCCACATCGCAAACCACGACCGTCAACATTCTCTTATGAACGTCAATTCCTGCTATTCTATAAGGCATCACACGCTCCTTTGGGCGGGAGCGGAGAGCGTGCCCAAAGTTACCTTATGCAGGGTCGCGGGCTATCGCCGCTCCCCCCTGAGGGAGACAGCAACGCCCAATTATTCGCTCAACACGCACGCTCCGGATCAGACAGACCTACGGCCTCAACCGCTCCACTGCGACTACGATCTCACCGCTCTCGACCGTGCCTATCATAACCCAACACCTTTTTCATGAGCTTTCGCGGGCCGAAGGCCCATGGGGACAGACCTCTGAAAACGGGGTCTGCGCCAGCCCAAGGGTCTCGGGCGCGATGCGGGACGAGGCCAGGTTCAATCGCTGTCGGGCAATGAATCCTCGAATTCTTCTAGGGCCTCAAGAGCATGTTGGGTTTTCAATCTGAGAGTGTCGAGTTCGACATCGAGGTCGGGGAGAATGTCCAAGTACTCGTCACTACCTGAGCGCAGAGGAGCCAGCTTCTGGCGAATCCGTTGGACCCGACCGTGCCATTCATCGACTTCATCAAGAAGCCGTTCAATCGTCGCATATTTGCGTGCTGTCTTAGTCGCCATGACCTACCAATTTCCTATCCATCCCGGAGAAAATGCGAATAGAACAATGGGTGTCATCCTGAGCGAAGCGAAGGATCTCTGCAGTTGTTCTTGAATCGCCGGATGGAACGAAACTGCAGAGATCCTTCGCTTCCCTCAGGATGACAGAAACGAGACTCCTCGCACAACTAGGTTCTCATTGGAGCGACTTCAAGTTGCTCCCAGAACAGCAGCTTGCAAAACTCAAGTTACCTCTTGAACGGCTTCGCGTTGATGACCTTGCCACCTTCTTCGATGGTGTAAGTTGAGTTGGCTTTGAGGCCGCGAAGAACGTCCTTCTGGCCGCTGGGCCAAGCGATTTCCACGCTATCCGCCTGCGTGGCTTTTCCCAGGCCAAACGTTAACGTGAGTTCGCTCTGCGAGCAGTAGCTCGAGCCGGAGTGAACGGTCTGCCAGTTGGTGATTCCCCCCGAGGTGACGCGGACTTGCGCGCCGATGCCGTCGCGGTTCGAGCGCGTACCGACTGTCCTGATGCGAATGGCGTTGTTCCGGCTCCCGCCCACATTCCGGAATAGGTACGCCGGCCCGCCGTTTGTCGTCATCAGAATATCCGGCGCGCCGTCGTTATCGATATCCGCGTAGGCGGCGCCCCGCGCCACCATGCGGCGCGTGAAACCGAGTTGCTTTCCGACTTCCTGAAACTTGTCGTGGCCCTCGTCGTGGAACAGCAAGGGAAGCTCGGCGTAAGCCACCTGTTGCTGGATAAGTCCGATGTCCGGCTCGATGTGGCCGTTGGCGACGAACATATCCTGAAGGCCATCGAGGTCGTAATCAAAAAAGAAGAGGCCGAAAGAGAGCGAGAGCAGGCTGGCGCGGCCTATTGAAGAGGAAGGCGCGATATCAATAAAGAAGCGGTTGCCCTCGTTGTGATAGAGGCCGAGCATTTGGTTGGAGAAATTGCCGATGGCCAGGCTGGGGTAGCCGGAGTGATCGAAGTCGTCCTCGTCGATTCCCATGGCGCCGCGCGCCACGCCATCTTCGCTGAAGGCGATGCCCGCTTGCACGGCCTGTTCGGTGAAGGTGCCGTCGTGGTTGTTGCGATAGAGCTTGTTGCGCTCTGTGTCGTTTGAGACCGCTAGGTCCGGCCAGCCGTCCATGTCGTAGTCAATCACCGCCACGCCCAGCGATTTGCTGGTAGGGTCGTAGATGCCGGCTTTCTCAGTGACGTCCTCGAACCGGCCGTTGCCGAGATTATGAAAGAGCCGGGGGGTGTCGCCCTTATACGCTTCCGGCGTGCAATAAGATTTGTGCTGGCCGTCGAGCGCGCAATAAAGGTCCTCCTTCTCGGACCACTTCACGTAGTTGGTCACGAAGAGATCCAGCTTGCCGTCCTTGTCGTAATCGAACCAGGCGGCGCTGGCTCCAAAGCCAGTATTATTCACGCCGGCGGTCTTGGTGACGTCTTTGAACGTTCCGTTGCGCTCGTTGTGGAAGAGATGCGCCTCGCCGAGGCCGGTGATGTAAATATCGTCCCATCCGTCGTTGTCGTAGTCGCCCACCGCCACGCCCATGCCGTAGATCTCGACATCCAGGCCTGCCTTGACCGTTACGTCAGTGAACGTGCCGTTACCATTGTTGTGGTAAAGCTTCGGCGTCGAGCGCCGGACCTGGTGGCCAGGAAAGTCCTTTCCGTTGATCAGCAGGATGTCAGGGTAGCCGTCGTTGTCGTAGTCAATGAACGCGCAGCCTGGTCCCATGGTCTCGGGAAGGAACTTCTTGCCGAAGGCGCCGGTGTAATGGGCGAAATTGATTCCAGCTTTTTGGGTGATGTCCTCGAAACGAATCGGCGCGGAGTTGTCGTTCGGCGGAGCCTTGACGGGGCTTGCGGAGCTCGCAGAGAGCTTTAGTCTTACGGTGAAAACCAGGCTCGCAATACCGATGACCAGGAGAATGCATGCGATTTTGGATTTTGGATTTTGGATTTTGGATTCCCGAGCCATTATTTCCTGTTCCTAAGGCGCGATCCCCTCACCCGGCCCGCCCCGGCTGATGAAAACGCCGTTGCGGTCCACCCTCTCCCCCAAGGGGGCGAGGGCTATGAATAAGGAGAGGTCCTTGCTTCTCCACCTGCCTACCTGCCCACCTGCCTACCTGCCGACTGCCAATCTGCCTACCTCCTGCCCCAGCGCCACCGATTCGTGCTCGTGAATGGGCTGCGCTTCGTTATTGTCCTCAGGATGTGCGAGCTTGAAGGGGCCAGTGATGGCGCGCGAGGATTCATCCGCCTTGAAGCGCAGGTAGAGCTTTTCTTCCCGCGCGGCCTGCGTGTCGTCTCGCATGCCGCGATAGCAGAGCATCAGGTCGTAATGGGCCTCGAGGTCCTCCGGATCGACCGCCAGGGTGTCAGCGAATTCCGCCACCGCATCCTTGTATTTGCGCTCCAGGAAAAGCATGCGGCCCATCTGGTTTCTCACCACCCGGTCGCGCGGGTACAAGGCGGAAGCTCTGGAGAATTCGTCGAAAGCGGCGGGGTAGTTGCCGTCGGCTTTGAAGGCAAGGCCGGCGAAGTAGTGCGCGCTGCCGAGCCGCGGATTAAGTTGGATGGCCTTTTCGAGCAGGGGCTTTGCCGCATCGGTGTTGCCCTCCTGCACGCGAGCGCGGGCCATGTTGACCCAGCCGTCAGCGTAACCGGAATCGAGCTTCGTGACGGTTTCAAAGGCTCGTTCCGCGCCTTTCAAATCGCCTTGCAGCAACAGCCCGATGCCGTAGTCGTTCCAACGCTCGCGGTCCGCGGCATCCAAGCTTAATGTTTCCGGGAAGGGTGCAGTGCTCTTGGCCAGAACCGGAAGGGTGCAAGTATCCCGCGCGATCTCGACGGTAGGCACATCCGGGATGGCCTTGAACTTCGCAGATACCTTGCTAAGGTCACCTTGAAATACCCAACGGCCGTCGTCGTAGTTCTTGGTCACATCGGGACTGGGCTGGGCGGGATCACGGACACCCGCAAATGCCCACTGGGTATTCCACCAGGAGAACTTGCGATAGTTGAGCTTTGCGGTGAGCGTGATCGAATCTCCGCAGTCCTCAGGGACCTTCATGCGGAAATGCACGGTGTCGGCGGCACCGGGAGGTATCAAGTGGGCGTACATGGTGGCGCGCGTTGACCAGGCGTTCCGC
Source organism: uncultured Acidobacteriota bacterium (assembly GCA_963831905.1). Classification (GTDB taxonomy): domain Bacteria; phylum Acidobacteriota; class Terriglobia; order UBA7540; family UBA7540; genus CAVROP01. The sequence continues at coordinate 502,900 of CAWHRX010000009.1, forward strand.
TTGTTGATTGGGTTGCCGTGCGCGTCAAGCTGGAGAGAGCGGTAGAAATGCGCGCCGGGTTCGACCGGACCGTGGCCGTTGTCGGCCGCTTCGCCGCTCCAGAAGATGACCCTCCCTTTGTTATCGCGGGCCTGAAGCTCCAGCCAGCAATCAAACGCGTCCACCGTACCACCCGGAAAGAAATGGCCAACGCGGCGGGTGCGAACCACCACTTCCACGCGCACCGTGTCGCCACGCCTGACCTGGGCCGCGGCGCGACCCAGTGGCGCCATCAGCTTGACAGGAGGGACGGCGCTAACCCCCGCGGCCGACAGGCCCGCCGAGGATTCTTCACCCACGGCAAACGTGCTCGCAAGCTGCGGCGATTCTCCTCCGATTTTCCTCGTTGGGCCGGCGGGCCCTGCTGATTCTTCGGCCAGGGCAAAGATATCGACGCTTAAAGCGCCCTTCAGGAAACTCTCCACCTGCTGGACCTGTTCCTGGTCACCGTATGAAGTCGGGACCGCCGTGTTCGCGGCCGCGAAGCGGTGCGAATGCACGAACCCATTGATGTTGCCGAAATCCTTGGAAGGAACCAGCGCCATATGGCAGTCCGCGCATTGAGACGGCCGGGGCGGGTAATAGAACGACCTCGCGCCCTGCCCCGAAACGCCGCTGGCCTGCCAGTTGTCGTAGTCGTTGAAGCCGCGAATCCAGCGGTAACTATTGACGGGCACATCCAGGTGGACCTTGTGGCAAGCGGAGCAGAATTCCGGAACCAATGTGGGGTCCTTGTGGAAGGGCTTCAGAAACGCGTTGCGATGCGGTTTGGGGTCGAGCCTCACGGCATAGTCGTGGATGAAATGGAGCAGGGGGTTCTTGCTGGAGGCCAAGCGGTCGAGCGGCGGATAATCCATCACGAAACTGCCCTGGCCCATGGTGTCTTTCACCCGCGCGATGGAATGGCAGGACATGCATCCCAGGCCGTTCTGGCCTTCGCGCGTACCCTCGACCTCGCGGATGGGATGCGTCTGCATCTTGTTGGCGAAGACCAGCGCATGGTCGTGACAGCCGCCGCACCAGAGCGAAGGCTTGACGCCGACCGTGTCCTGCATGTACTCGATGGCCTTGCGGTACCACTGGTTATTGAACGAGGCCATGTGGTGCATCGAGCTTTGCCACTGATTGTAGATGTCCGTATGACAGGGGCGGCAGGATTCGGAATCCATGAAGAACTGCGAGGTGATGGTCTTACCGTCGCTGGTGGTCGCAGAACTGGGGAAAAGCAGGCTGGATGCGCCTCCCCCTTCGTGATTCATGCTGAGCGGAGGAGTGGACGGGTTCTCGATCCTGTAGCGCGGATCGGAGTGGGCGAAGTGGTAAATCGCTACGACTGCGTAAAACACACCCGCAGCCACGGCCACTCGCAGGCTCCAGCGCCACACGGATGGCAGGCCTTCAGGTTCGGGGGCCACGCCCGCCCGGATGCGGCCTCGAAAGCGGATGAGGAGAAAGACCAGGCCCACGATCGCCAACCCCACGTGCGCGTAAAGCGCCAGGCTGTGAGGCCGGGTCATGCCGACGAAAACAAGATAGAATCCGAAACCCGCTGCCAGCCCAAGCAGCCAGAGCCCGCCGCTTCCCCAAACCCCGGCGAAGGACCGTCGGTGCCGAATCACGAAGGAGACGAAGAGAATGCCGGCGCCCAGTCCCAACAGCGGGTGCAGCAAGGCATTCGTCACGTAGAAGAGTGTGGGGGCGCCGAAGGCTGCGATGTAGGCTGCATTACCAATGAGGACCGCCGCAGACGCGGGAAGGAGCCATCCTCCCCGCGAGCGGCCAGGACGTTTGTTTTCCATTTCTCTTTCGATCTTGCCCTGATTTTGCCCAAGACCCGACGCAGCCTATAGCTTAGCAAGCCTTGCCCGCAGGATTCAACCGGCCTGCGGCGGGTCGGAACCCTTTTTCTGTATTAGTCAGCCGCTTTGTTTGCATTACCAGCTCGCTTCGCCAGCCCTCTCCCTTGAGGAGAGGGTGGCCTGCGGCGGCGGGGTCATCAGCCGTCGCAGGTCGGATGAGGGGTTTCTCCCGCGCCAACGACGAGACCCCTCACCCGTCACGCCTCGGCTGGTGAAAGCGCCGAAGCGCGACGCCCTCTCCCCAAGGGAGAGGGCTTTCTATTGACAGGCGGCCAGTACCTTGGTGCTAGTGACACTCGGGGTGCCTATATATAGGATTCGCATATATGAAGGAATGTGAAGTCAACATTGGAAACCAAATCAAACGCGGCAGCGCGGAATTGGCCGTACTTTCGGTCCTGGCAGAGGGGCCGCTGCACGGCTACGAAATTGCCAAGCGCATCGAGCGCCAGACGCAAGGAGCACTGCGCTTCAACCTCGCCTCGCTCTACCCGTTGCTTTATCGCATGGAACGGCGCGGATGGCTGAAAGCGGCCTGGGAAGAGCCTGCCGGGGGACGTCGCAGGCGCTATTACCAGCTTGAGGAAGCAGGGAAACGCCGCCTGGCGCCCCTTCGTGAAGAATGGCGACAGTTGTTTCACGCCTTGGACAGCTTGGCGGGGGTGGCCCATGCCTGATTGGCAAAGGCTCGCGCGACGAAGGCTGACACCGCTGGCACTGGACTCCGCGCGGGAAGACGAGATCGTCGCTGAACTTGCCGGCCACCTGGAGGACCTCTACGCGGATTTGGTTCGGCAGGGGACACCCGAGGAGGAAGCTGTCCAGTCTGCGTTGAGCGCCGCCGCGGATTGGGATGAGCTTCGCCGCGAGATTCAACGCGCTGGAAATGAGGAGATCATTATGAATTACCGTGTAAAGACCCTGTGGTTACCAGGAGCCTGCACGATCGCCCTTTCAGGAATCGTGCTTCGACTGCTCCAGATCCCGTCGGCGCCTGCGCCGCACGTTTTCTGGCTGCGGCAAGGCCCACCCCTCATCGTCTACTGGCAGTGGTTCGTGTGCCTTCCCTTGGTGGGTGCAATCGGCGCGTATTGGTCCCGGCGCGCGGGGGGAAACTCTTGGAGAGAGCCTTGGCGGCTTCGTTTCCTGTTTTGGGACTGATGGGCTTGCCAATGCTCATTCTTCCTTTCATGTTAATTTTCCGCTGGCTAGTCCACCGTGACGTCCTGCTCGTGCCGGCCGCGCTTGTCTTGCTGATTTGGGTTGTTCTTCCGGAAGCCGCGCTACTGCTGGGAGCCTTGCCCTTCTTCAGGCGGGATGCATCGGCACAACCCGGGCAAGCTGTGGCCTCGCTCTGACCTAAGCCTGTCATCCTGAGCGCAGCGAAGGATCCCCGCAGTTGCTTTTTGTTCTGGGTCCTCATGAAGTACCGCCGAGATCCTTCGCCGCGCGCAGGATGACAGGGGTGGGGCGCCCGCAACGTTGTTGCGGAGCGGCCACGAGGGCCGTCGCTGCATGATCCAACCTTCTACAATCGGCGCGCGACGGCTTGCTGGGCGAGGGTGAGCGCGGAGCGGATGGCGCCGAAGGTCTGGGCCTTGTCCTCAAGGGAGCTGAATTTGATAGGCGGGGCGATCTCCTTGTAAATGTGCTGAACGATCTTGTTGACCGTGGAAAGCATGAACTCCGGCGCCCCTTTCGCGATGCCTCCCCCCAAGACAATCAAGTCGGGATCGAGAACGGAGATCATATTGACGATGCCGACACCCAGCATGGTGAAGATTTTCTCCAGAACCGCGCGGGCGTTGGGGTCGCCGTTGCGGAAAGCTTCAAATACAAAGTAAGCGTCACGCTCCGCGGCGAGGCCGGATGCTGCTTGGACGGCCGCGGCGGGGAGCGCCTTCCGTCCCTCGGCGGCGATGCCCATTCCGGAAACGTAGGTTTCAAAGTGGCCCGAATCGCCGAAATTGTCGGCCCAGCGCGGCCAGTCAAGAACCATGTGGTAGACTTCGCCGGCGGAGCCGGTGCGGCCGCGACAAAGCTTGCCGTCCACGAACACGCCTGAGCCCGTTCCTGTGCCGATGGCGATAAACACAAAGTTGTCGACGCCTTGAGCGACGCCGCGCCAGTGCTCGCCGATGGCCGCCATGTTGGCGTCGTTTTCGAGGAAGACGGGCACCCGCAGCTTTTCCTCCAGCTCATGCCCCAGGTGGATGTCTTTCCACCCGGGCAGGTTGTAAGCAAAAGCCACTACGCCGCGCTCCGCGTCGACAGGGCTCGGCACGCCAATGGCCAGCGCGCGGAGGCGCCCGCCGGACTTCGCCGTGAGCGAGCGCGCACCCGCGACGATCTCGCCCATCAATTTGTGCGGGCCGTCCTCAGGGCGAATCTTTACGTTGGAATCTTCGAGGATCTTTCCGCAGAAGTCCGCCAGCGCGAAGTGCACGTGGCTGCCGCCCAAATCGATGCCGATGACCTGGCCGTAGTCCGGCTTGATCCCGACCTTCGCGCGGCCGTCGCTGAAGACCAGGAGCCCTTTCTTGACCAGCGGCCGGAGCTTGGCCACCACGGAGGCGGGACGTATGCCCACCTCGCGGGCAAGTTGGGTGACGGAAGCCGTCTCGCGGTTTGCTATTTCCTGGAAAATCCGCTGCTCAGTGCTTTGTGGTTTGAACATATCAAGCCTCTTCGTCCTGGTCATTGCCCCGAAGGTCGTTTCTCGTTGAGGCAATAGAGAGAGAATCCCAGATTTCAGATTCCAGATTCAAAACTTCAGATTCTTCGCGAGGATCAAGTCGGAATACGATTCTGCAACGATGTCCTTTGCCGTTACTCCGAACAGTTGCTGAAAGTGGCGTGCCTGGGATCTTATTTTCTTCACGTCACCCGTCCGCGAAATGGCTTCCACTTCGAGGAATTTGCCCAACTTCCGCACCCGGTCCAGATGGATTTTCACATTTTTCACGAAGTAAATTTCGCGGCGCTTGTCCACCACAGCCAGCGTGGCGAGGGCGCGCGCCAGAATCGCCCGTAGCGAATTCCGCCGCGGAAGCAGCATCATCTCCACGGCAGACTGGCGGGCGCGGCGAGCGTCGCTCCGCCGGTAGAAAATCAGGGCGTTCTCGATGCGCCCCTCCCGAACCTTTAGCCGCCCGGCGGGGACGCGAAAATAAGTGTCAACCTGATGGTCCGTTCCGATGGAGCGCGCGTTCAGCGTCTTGAGCGCGTCGCGAACGCGCTGCTCGTCCTTGATTCGTGCTTTAAACTCGTAGTTAACTATTTTCATTGCGGGACGGAAGATTAACGGAATGTTACGCACGGATCAAGGGTTTTCAAGCCAGTCAGACCCGCAATCTGTCATCCTGAGGAGCCGCAGGCGACGAAGGATCCCCGCAGTTCGCAGAAATTGCAACTGCCGGGATTCTTCGCTCCGCTCAGAATGATAGGGTACAAGCGTTTTGCCGCAGCCCGCAAAAGCCGACGCATCGCGTCGGCGCAAGTACCAGATTACAACCCGAGCTTGGCCAGGACCTCCGGCGGGCACCCCTCCCAGTCAGCCACCATGGTGTTTCCAAGGTAGGGCAGATCTTTCACGCCCATTTTGCTGGAGAAGAAACCGCTCACCACCAGGTCGCGCAGGTTGCTGAAGAAGACCACCGCGTTTGCGTCCCGGGGGGCTGCCTTGGCTGGGTAAGCGATGCGGTCGAGGATCTGCTTTTGCTGCGTCTCGGAGCAGTCCGCGAAGGCACGGTTGAAGAGGCGGTTGCACTCCATATCCAGCCAGGTCAGGCCGCCCCGGATTTCCGCCAGAAGATCGCCGCGGCGCAGATCGAGCCACGCGTCAATGAATTCGGCGACGCCCGCCTGAGTGGCGCTGCCCGTGCGTTCGTCGGCGGGGATGATCAGATCGCTTAAAATGCAGACGGTCTTCCACTCGCGCTCATCCAAAACTTTGCCGGCGTAAGTTGTCTCCGCCGGCGGCGGTGAAGCGTCCGGCGCGGGGGACGGCGCGCGCTCCGTGCCCCCGGCGGATGAGAGGGGCACGAGGGCTGAGGCGGGAATGGCGGTCAGGGCCTTCAGCAGCATGCGCCTTTGGCGCTTCATCTCTTCAGATACCATGTTTCCCACGCATTCCGGATTTCAGATTCCAGATCCCAGATTTCAGATTAAAAACAAATCGGCAATCGACAATCAACCATCGACAATCACAGGTTCCGCTTTTTGACCCGGTCCGCAATGTATTCGCTGGTGCGCCAGGCTAAGGCCAGGATCGTGAGTGTCGGGTTTTTGTCCGCATTGCTCACGAAGGGCGCGGCGTCCGCGACGAACAGGTTCTTGCAATCCCAGGCCTGACAATAGGGATTCAGGACGGAAGTACCTGGGTCATTGCCCATTCTGGTAGTCCCTACTTCGTGAATGATTTCGCCACCTTTGCTGATCCCCCACTGGGCCTCGGCGCCCGTGGATTCGATCACTTCGCCTCCCGCCTTGCGAATGATTTCCTGAAAAGTCTCCTGCATGTGGCGCGCTTGGAGTATTTCGTCGTTGCTCCACTTGAAGTGGAATTTCAGGACAGGGATGCCCCATTGGTCGACGACCTGATCGTCGATTTCGCAGTAACTATCCTGGTTGGGGATCATTTCGCCTCGACCTGAAAAGCCCACAAAGGCGCCGTATAGCTTGCGGCATCCGCGCTTCAGCTCAAGGCCATAGCCGCCCCCTAGAAATCGCTCGGAATGAGCGAGGATGCCGGCCGAGGGCATCTCTCGCCCGCCGCCGAACTCGATGTGGTAGCCGCGCGCGAAGGGGAGTTCGTGCTTGAGTTGTTTTTGATAATTCCACCAGGGCATGTACAGATGCATGCCGCCGGTGCCGTCTTCGTTATGCGGTGGAAGGCCCATGAGAGCGGGGATGAAGCCCGCGACATCAGAGCCCACGGTATCCATCAGGTATTTGCCTACCAGGCCGCTGGAGTTTGCGAGCCCCTTGGGGAATTGGCGAGGGTTCGAGTTCAGCAGCAGGCGAGCCGTCTCGCAGGCGCTGGCGGCGAGCACCACAATTCTGCCGCGCGCCTGCACCTCTCGACGCGTTTTTTTGTCGATGTAGGAAACGCCGCTGGCCAGGCCCTCGGCGTCCACCAGCACCTCGCGCGCCATGGCGTCACAGCGAATCTCAAGATTCCCGGTCGCGAGCGCCGGCGGGAGCAGCACTGTCGGCGAGGAGAAATTCGAAGAGGTGGCGCAGCTTCGGCCGCACTGCGCACAATAATGGCACGCGGGCCTGCCGTTCAGCGGCCGCGTCAGAATAGACAGCCGGGAAGGGACACAAGGGATGCCGAGCCCCCGGCAGGCCTTCTGAATCAACAGTTCGTAACAGCGCGGCTTGGGCGGGGGGAGAAACTTGCCATCCGGAGTGTTTTCGAGATTCTCCGCGGACCCGAAAACGCCGATCAGTTCTTCCGCCTTGTCGTAGTAAGGCGCCAGATCGTCGTAGGTGATCGGCCAGTCGAACCCTTTGCCGTCCCGGCTGTAAGGCTTGAAATCATAGGGTCCCATGCGCAGAGAAATGCGCCCCCAATGGTTCGTCCGGCCGCCCAACATCCTGGATCGCCACCACAGCCAGTCGCTGCCCGTGGCGTTCGTATAAGGTTCACCGTCAACTTGCCAGCCTCCCACTGAGGCCAGGTAATAACCGAAAGGATGCGAAGGCGTGGAAGCGTTGTGATACGGGGCCTCGTAGTCCCAGGCGAACATCTTGGATTGCTTGGCGGTGTCATACCAACTCCCCGCCTCGAGCAGTAGACACTTGGCGCCTGCCTTGGAGAGGACATAGGCTGCCATCCCTCCCCCCGCTCCGGAGCCCACAATGATGACGTCGTAGACTTTGGGACTGGCAATGGTCTGTGGCACTTTCGATGCAACCTCGAGTGGATAGCCCTAAGTAAGAATTTTAACACGGCGGGGCAGAGCCGCGATTACAAATTCGAGATTCAAAACTCAAGAGTGGCTCTCGATTGCACATTCGTAGACGCTTCTTTCTTTCCGGGCTTTTCTCCTATCAGTCCGCTACAGCCGCATGAATATTCGCTTTTCACGCACAAATGATCGATCAAGGCGGTGATGAGCTTCTTGAATCTTGAATTCGGAATTTTCGATTCCGGCCGCAGTGCGCTGTCGTTGCAAAATACTATAATCTGGTAATGGCCATGAAGCCCCAGCTCGAGACGTGCTGGAACCTGACGCCTCGCGAAGCGATGCAGCTTCAGGAAAGTTTGCGCGAGCGGGTGGAACTCGCGGACCGCTTTGGCGAAATTCGTTATGTGGCGGGCGCGGATATGGCGTTTGATCCGGCGACGGATGTGGCGTTCGGCGGGGTGATTGTTTATCGCCTGCCGGGATTGGAGGAGGTGGAGCGCCGCATGGCGCGGCGGAAGCTGCGCTTTCCGTACGTCCCCGGACTGCTTTCGTTCCGCGAATGCCCTGTCCTCCTTGCAGCTTTTGCGAGGCTCAAGACCGAGCCGGACCTTATCCTTATCGATGGCCAGGGGTACGCTCACCCGCGGCGTCTGGGCATTGCATGCCACATCGGCATCCTCTTTGACAAACCGACGATTGGTTGCGCCAAGTCGCGTCTGGTAGGCGAACACGATGAACCCGGCCTCCGTGCCGGCTCGACAGCTCCCTTGACGCTGGACGGCGAACTCCTCGGCGTGGTGTTGCGGACGCGGGACGGCGTGCGGCCCATTTACGTCAGCGTGGGACATCGGGTTTCGCTCGATTCCGCCGTAGGCCTGGTGAAACAGTGCATGGATGGATTCCGAATACCCAAGCCTACGCGCGAGGCCGACCACTACGTGCGCGATCTGCGCCGGGCGTATCAGAGGAGCCGAGAGTCGGGAGTCGAGAGTCAAGGAGCACCATTCGTTAACGTCCTCCGTTCGGAAGGTGCAAAAGAACAGTCCGTCATCCTGAGCGAAGCGATGGATCTCGGCAGTTTCAAGGTCCGAGGGCCTGCTTTGAAAACGTGTAGGGGTAGGGCTTGCCCTACCCGCCCGCCGCAGGCCCGGCAAAAGGGGACGGCAAGCCGTCCCCCTACAAGCAGGTGAAAGAGGGGAATCATTTTCATGCCAGGTGGTGAGCCGAAGGATCGTGAGGTCTGCGCTCAGGATGACACCGTCCGAATTTCCCCACACCTTGTCAGAAGTGGGAAGTTGACGGTGAAGCATTTTCAAGCCGTGCAAAATGCGGTAAGGTTAAGCGAGAGGCGGCTTTACGCCGATATCGGGCAAGATGAGATCCGCCCCATCCGGCGAGGCGGACTCGCCGCCAGCAAAGGCGTTCGGGAGCTTGCGATGGAAAATGGTGTAAGCGTTCAATCCAAAACTGCGGTAGTTCGCGAAAAGTCCCAATTGATGTCAGCCTCAGAGATCGACCGTACGGTGGTGCGCCTGGCGCACGAGATCCTGGAGCGCAACAATGGCTTGGACGGGCTGGTTCTGGTGGGGATCCGGCGGCGCGGAGTGCCGATTGCTGAGCGATTGGCCCGAAAGATGACGGAGATTGAAAGGACCACGCCGCCGGTCGAGACGCTGGACATCACTCTGTACCGTGATGACCTCTCAAGCATCGATCAGAAGCCGGTGGTTCAGCCCGCCGCGCCGTTTTCCGTGGAGGCTAAGACCGCAATCCTTGTGGACGACGTCCTTTACACGGGGCGAACGTCGCGCGCGGCGCTGGATGCCCTTCTGGAACACGGGCGGCCGCGGCGTGTGGAGCTTTGCGTCTTGATCGACCGGGGACACCGGGAACTGCCCATCCAGGCGAATTATGTAGGCCGGGTCGTGCAGACAAAGGACGACGAAATCATCGAAGTCCGGCTTCGCGAAGTGGACAACCAGGACCGCGTCATGCTTTGCGAGCGAGTTTAGCGAGGGAGTGTTATGCAATATCCCGTTGGACCCGAAGATGTGAAGCTGATTCAGGGACGCAGTAAGGGGCTGCAGGTCATGTGCGACTGCGGCTGCGTCAACTTCAACTATCTTGACCCGCAGGATCCCGTATGGCGCTGCCGCAACTGCCAGCGCGTTTTGAGCTTCGACTTCCCCCGCCTGATGGAGAAAGTCGTGGCTTCTTCTACCTCTGCGAAATCTGCGTAATCTGCGGATCATCAAGGAGTCAATTATGCCCTATGCAAAGCCTTCCCGGCGCTCCTGGGCGGAGCCCTGGAAGATCAAGATGGTGGAGCCCATCCACATGACGACTCGCCAGGAGCGCGAGAGGTTCCTCGTTGCGGCCGGGTACAACACTTTCCTGCTGCGCTCCGAGGATGTTTATATCGACCTGCTTACGGACAGCGGCACGAACGCCATGAGTGATATCCAGTGGGCGGGGCTGATGCGCGGCGATGAAGCCTACGCGGGCAGTCGCAATTTCTACCACCTGGCCGACGCGGTGAGCAACTATTATGGGTACAAGTACCTGGTTCCCACCCACCAGGGGCGCGGGGCGGAGCATATTCTCTCGAAGATCACGATTGAACCGGGCGACTTTATCCCCGGCAATATGTATTTCACCACCACGCGACTCCACCAGGAGTTGGCAGGCGGAACGTTTGTCGACGTCATCATCGACGAGGCCCACGACCCGGCGAGCCAGCATCCCTTCAAGGGCAACGTCGACTTGGCGAAGCTCGAAAAGCTCATCCATGAGGTGGGGGCGGGGAAAATTCCTTACGTCTCCGTGGCGGGAACCGTGAATATGGCCGGGGGCCAGCCGCAATCCATGGCGAATATGCGCGCCCTCCGGGAACTCTGCGACCGGCACGGCATTCCCGTTGTGCTCGATGCCACGCGCGCCGTCGAAAACGCCTACTTCATCCAGCAGCGCGAGCCGGGCTACAGCTCAAAGCCCGTCGCTGAGATCCTGAAAGAGTACTGCTCCTACACCCAAAGCTGTACGATGAGCGCCAAGAAAGATGCGCTGGTGAACATCGGGGGCTGGCTGGCCACGAATGACGAGGGGCTATTCGAAGAAGCGCGCAACATGGTGGTGGTCTATGAAGGGCTACACACCTACGGCGGGCTGGCGGGCCGCGACATGGAAGCCATGGCCCTTGGCATCAGGGAGAGCGTTGAGGACGACCACATCCGCGCCCGGGTCGGCCAAGTCGAGTACCTGGGCCGGCACCTGCTGGATTGGAACGTCCCCATCGTCAAGCCGATCGGCGGCCACGCGGTTTTCCTGGATGCGAGAGGCTTCTATCCGCAGATACCGCAAGAGCAATATCCAGCCCAGACGCTCGCCGGCAACATCTACGTCGATTCCGGCGTGCGCACCATGGAGCGCGGCATCGTATCCGCGGGGCGCGATCCCAAGACCGGCCAGGAGCACCATCCTCGCCTGGAGCTTGTGCGCGTCACCATTCCGCGCCGCGTCTACACGCAGGCACATATGGATGTGGTGGCGGAGTCGATCCTGGAAGTCTACGAGCAGCGCGAACAGGCGCGCGGCTTGAAGATGGTCTACGAGCCGAAGTATCTGCGCTTCTTCCAGGCACGGTTTGAGACGCTGGAATAGACGGAAGGCAAACGATCCCCCTCACTCTACCTGCGTGTAGGGGGACGGCTTGCCGTCCCCTCATGAGCCGGGTAGGGCAAGCCCTACCCCTACACGTTTTCAAAGCAACCCCAGCCTAGACATAGTAGCCATAAACCACGAGCCACCAAATAGATCCACCCCACTACTTTTCTCTAAAGTAATCGCAAGCCTTTGCCGATAAGGAATATGACCTATTTATAGAGCTACCTAGGCCGGTAGCGTTGTGTCGGAAGAGAACGGCGAAGAGGCTGAATTCGAATCGGGAAAGGCTGAAGAGCGAGTGCCCCAAGTAATAGTTTCAACGGCATGAGGTTGCGACTGTGAGTTACTTAATCTATTGCATCGTTCGAGGGCCCCTTCCGGCAGCCCTGGATATCCCCGACGGGGTGGGGGGCCATCGTGTTTTCACTTCGAATTACAATGGCTTGGGCGCCGCGCTTTCCAAGCTCCCTGGGCCAGTCCCGCCCTTCGATATGGCGAATCGTCTTGCCTATGAGCGCGTGGTCGAGTCATTTTACCGCCATCTGACCGTGGTTCCCCTCCGGTACGGGTGTCGGGTTGAGTGTCCCTACGACGCGGTGGTTCTGCTGCGGGAAAATGAGGACGCTTACCGCGCGCTTCTTCGCGAGCTCGACGGATATGCGGAAGTTGGAATTCAAGTTCAGCTCGGCGGCCCAGCCGCCGGGTCGGAAACGCCCCGGCGCCGGATTCTACCGGATTGGTTTCCTCTTCGTCCACGCCCTTCTGGGGCCGCAGGCCTGGATACAAAGCCGGGCACTGAGCGTATCGCCGTGGCTCCAAACGTTTTGATTGAACACCTCTGTGATTCACTCCACGGCTCCTTCGTCCGTCATAAAGTCGAGTTCCCTTCCTCTCGCAAGAGTCGTCTTCTGTCCCTCCATTTTCTGGTGCCGCGCGATTCGGTGGAAACGTTTCGCTCCGCAGCGCGACACCTGCCCACGAACCCCTCATTTCAGTTGCAATTGAGCGGTCCCTGGCCGCCCTACAACTTTGTCGATGCGTCGCAGCCATAAGGGAAACGAAAATCGCAGACCTCCACGCGGCAATTAGTGTCCTCATTTGACCGGTAGCGCCGACCTTTGGCCAGAGTCATTCATGAATACGATGAGCGGAGTGCAAACTTAAGAACGTTTCACACAGAGCTCACGGAGTATTTTATCTTTGGAGTTACCGAACCCCTTGATCACAGAGGGCACGGAGAACGTCCCGGAACTTCTCCGTGGTCTCTGTGACTTATCTCCGTGACCTCTGTGCGAAATTCCTTTCCTCCCTCAAATACTCCAGGAATTTCACGAATAATCCTGATTAGAGCCTGCCCGGAGCGAGCGAAGGGTCGGCAGATGCCCCGACAGGTCGGGGCGCTACGTCGAGACCAGGACAGTACCTTAGCCAGTGTTGCCTCACGCGAGAAGTGATAAACTGCAACCAGTGGGCTTCGATAGGGCGCTGACCGTCGAACTCCCTGAAAAACATGCACATCACTCTTAACCATGAGGTTGTTCTGGTCACGGGTGGGTCCCGCGGGATCGGCGCGGCAACCGTCAGGGCATTTGTCGCGGCGGGTGCGAAGGTTGTTTTCAACTATCGGAGAGATAACCGCGCGGCCAAGCGAGTCATCGAAAGCTGTAGGAGCATGGAGGGCGAGGCCATTGCAGTTCGGTCTGATGTGGCGAGCATGGCCGGCGCCAGAAAGTTGGTTTCGGCAGCTCTGCGCCGTTTTGAAAGAGTGGATACCCTGGTGGCGAATGCGGGGATTTGGAATTACCAACCCGCGCCCATCGAGAGAATGACGGAGAAGCAGTGGGACGAAATGCTCGCCGTGAACCTCAAAGGCGTCTATACGCTGGTGCACTGCGTGGTTCCCGGCATGATCAGCCGGAAGCGCGGGAGAATCATCGTGGTCTCCTCGACGGCGGGGCAGCGCGGAGAGGCTTTTCACACCCACTATGCAGCCAGCAAGGGCGGCCTGATCAGCTTTGTCAAAGGGCTTTCGACGGAACTGGCGCGGCACGACATCCTGGTCAACTGCGTCGCTCCCGGTTGGGTGGAAACAGATATGAGCGCTGAGGTGATGAAAAAAAAGCGTGAGTATGAACAGGTCCTATCGGTCATTCCGCTTCGCCGTTTTGCTTCGCCGGAGGAGATTGCTTTGCCGATTCTTTTCTTGGCCTCGCCCATGGCTACTTTCATTACCGGCGAAGTGCTGAATGTAAACGGCGGCAGCGTTCTCTGCGGTTAAGCGTAGGGGCGGCCCTCGTGGCCGCCCAGGGTAGCTACAAAGGCTGCGGTTACGAGGGGCGTTTTATGGCCACGCTATGGCGCAATTTGCGGCGTTTAATCGCCGCCGGAGTGGTGTTGGCTTTTCTGCTGGGTGCGGCGAATGTGGCCAGATTGCGCGCGGGGCAAAATCCTGCCGCGGCTCCTTCGAATCCCGCTCCTTCGAATTCCACCCCGCCTCCTTCCCGCATCGACCCTAAAGCCCAACAAATCCTCGATCGCGTCATACAGGTATTGGGCGGGCCGGCCTTTCTAAAGGTAAAGAGATTGACCACTCGAGGCCGCATCTTTTCCATTCGGAACGAGGCCACCTCCGGCTACGCTCCTTTTGAAAGTTATGTTGAATATCCGGACAAGCGCCGTTTCAGCTACGGGAAGAAACCCCCGGTTGTTCTCATCAACAATGGAGACCAGGCCTGGGAGTTGGATCGGATGGGCCAGACCAGCCAGTTGGAGGAGCAGTTGCGGCGCTGGAAAGTGTCCACGTACTATTCGCTGGAGAATCTTCTCCGGCTGCGCATTCACGAACCCGGGGTTCTCGTTCAAATGGGCGGCGTTGACTTTCTGGATAACGTTGCCACTCAGTCCCTGAACATGGTGGATGCGCAAGCAACTGAAGTGAAGCTGGATTTAAACCGTCAGACGCTGATTCCGGTTAGCGTCACTTATCGCGTCCACGACCCGAAGACAGGAGAATGGAACGACTTCGCGGACGTTTACAGCGACTACAAGAACATCGACGGCGTCATGACCCCCATGCACATTGCAAGGTTCATCGATGGGGACCGGGTCTCTGAAGTCTTTCGCAGCTTCGCCCACTATGATGACGATTACCCTGCAACTTATTTCCAGCCCGTGCGCTAGGAGTTACATCTGTTATAATGACCTGCTGGGGCACGCGTGAAGAATCAAACCCGAATGCGGCACACAACGATACTCTGCGTCCGGCGCGACGGACGGCTCGCCATGGCAGGCGACGGTCAGGTGACCATGGGCGAGAACATCGTCAAGCAGAAGGCCCGCAAAATCCGCCGTCTTTATAATGAGAAAGTGGTGGCGGGTTTCGCCGGAAGCACCGCCGATGCCCTGTCGTTGTTCTCCAGGTTTGAGCAGAAGCTGGAGGAGTACCACGGCAACCTCAGCCGCGCCGTGGTGGAACTGGCCAAAGATTGGCGCACCGATCGCGCCCTGAGACATCTTGAGGCATTGCTCCTGGTTGCCGACGAGAAGAACACCTACTTGTTAAGCGGCACCGGAGATGTGATCGAGCCTGACGACGGAATCGTGGCGATCGGCTCCGGCGGGCCTTTCGCGCTGGCTGCGGCGCGCGCCCTGGTGAAACACACCGCCATGACCGCCAAGGAGATCGTCCAGGAAGCCATGCTCATTGCCGGGCAAATTTGCATTTTCACGAACGATCAGGTAACGATCGAAGAATTGTGAGGACGAGTGGACCACCCCTGAATCCCCTCCTCAATGAGGAGGGGACTGAGGGGTGGTGGCGCGGTGACCACTGAATCTTATGGTTTTCTATTTGCCGGAGAGCATCGAGACCGCAACTTCGCTGGATGACCTTACCCCCCGCCAGATCGTCACGGAATTGGATAAGTACGTGATCGGCCAGAATGAGGCCAAGCGATCCGTGGCCACGGCACTGCGCAATCGCATGCGACGGCAGAAGCTTCCGCCGGAGCAGGCGGAAGACATCCTTCCCAAGAACATCATCATGATTGGCCCCACCGGCGTGGGGAAGACCGAGATTGCGCGCCGCCTCGCTCGCCTGACGAATTCTCCTTTTCTCAAGGTGGAAGCCTCGCGTTTTACCGAAGTCGGTTACGTCGGCCGTGATGTCGAGTCGATGGTCCGCGACCTGGTGGAAATTGCCATCGACATGGTCAGGGAAGAGCGCGTCGACGAAGTCGCCGAGAAGGCCGAGCAGCAAGCTGAGGAGCGCTTGCTGGACCTCCTGTTGCCTCCTCCGCCTTCCGTCCGGCCCCATGAGAAGAACGGGAGCGAAGGGGATGAACGCGCCGCCGCCCAGGAACAGTTCCGGCGCACGCGGGAAAAGCTGCGTGCCCAGCTTCGGGAGGGAAAACTCGACGAACGGCAGGTGGATATTGAGGTGCGAGATCGTAGTTTCCCGGCGTTCGAAGTGATCTCTTCGCAAGGCATCGAAGAGATGGACATCAACATCAAAGACATTCTCCCGGGGCTCTTTGGTTCGCGCACCAAGAAGCGTCGCATGCGCGTCGTCGAAGCCATGGATTACCTGACCCAGGAGGAAGAGAACCGGTTGATCGACATGGATCAGGTCACTCGCGTGGCGGTGGAGCGCGCCGAACAATCGGGGATCATTTTTCTGGATGAAATCGACAAGATCGCCGGGCGCGAACGGGGCCACGGACCGGACGTGAGCCGGGAAGGAGTACAGCGCGATATCCTGCCCATCGTGGAGGGCACTACGGTCAACACCCGATACGGCATGGTGCGCACCGACCATATCCTCTTTGTGGCGGCCGGAGCCTTCCACGTGAGCAAGCCGTCCGATCTCATCCCTGAACTTCAAGGACGGTTTCCGATTCGCGTGGAGCTGCACTCACTCACCACGGACGATTTTATCCGCATTTTGAAAGAACCTAAGAGCGCCTTGGTGAAGCAGTATGCGGCCCTTCTGGAGACGGAGGGCATCAAGCTCTCTTTCACCGACGACGCGCTGGAGGAAATTGCCAAATTTGCGGCCGCCGTCAACGAACAAACAGAGAACATCGGGGCCCGCCGCTTGCACACGATTATGGAAAAGCTCCTGGACGAAGTCTCCTTTGAAGGTCCCGACTTGAAGAAGAAGACCGTCCGCGTTGATGCGGCTTACGTCCAGAAGCAATTGGCGGATATCGTCAAGAATCAAGACCTCAGCCGGTACATACTGTAACGAGAGCGAGATTCCTCGCTTCGCTCTCCTGAAAATCACGCCATGCATGTCATTCCCGCGAAAGCGGGAATCCATTGGACCGACAATGGGTCCCCGCTTTCGCGGGGACGACGTCGCTGATTTTCATTTCCTCGGGTGGGCCAAAGGCCCATGGACTCTCGGAATGACAAAAATCACAACGGGTTTTCAGAACCTTGGGAAGCCGCCGCGCTCCCGTTTCCCAATCTCAATCGTCCCTTCTTTTCTTGTCGCGCAAGTTGCCGGGGCGGTCTTCCTGCTGAGTTGCGGCGTGCAGGGGCCACCGCAGCCGCCCCGGATCGAGGTTCCGGTACGCATCGCCGATCTCTCCGTGCAGCAAGTAGGGCAAAGACTCGAGATCCGGTTTACGCTGCCTCAGCAGGCGCAGGACGGAGAACGGTTAACGAAACCTCTGGAGATTGAGCTTCTCCGCACCCAACTCACTTCAGGCGCGAACCTGCCGAAGTCCCCACCCTTGGCCCTCTGGATCAGCCTTGAACCGAGCCAATGGGCTCACTACGCCAACGAGCGAAGAGTCACCTACCCCGCCGCCCTTTCCGATGTCGAATTCAAGAGCTGGCGAGGACAAGATGCGATCATTGCTGTCCGCACGCTCACTCGCGGCATACGCCACCGCCCCGTGGAGAGCGAGGTCTCCAATCTCGCCCGGCTTCGAGTGCTGGACGTGTCCCGCCCCGTGGAGCGCCTGGAAAGTAAGACCACGGAGAACGCAATTGTGCTGGGGTGGCAGCCCCCTGCCAAAACACTGGGAGGCCTTGAGGTCAAGTTTCTTGACGGGTATCGCGTTTACAGAAGCACCACCGGACAGCCGGGATCGTTCCAGTTGGTAGGCGAGAATCACGAGCCGTCCTATCTGGACAGTGACTTTGAATTCGGACGAGCTTACTCCTACGAGGTTGGAGCAGTGTTCAAGGATGGCGGAACCACCGCCGAGAGCGAGCCCTCGCAACCCTACCAGGTGATCCCGCGCGATATCTTTGCTCCCGCGCGCCCCACGGGATTAACGGGTTTGTACACGAACGGCCCGGTGGAATTGGTCTGGGACGCCAATACAGAGAAGGATCTGGCCGGTTATTACGTTTACCGGCACGAAAACGGCGAGCCACCCAAGAGGCTGAATAAAGCGCTGTTGCCAACTCCCATCCTCCGCGACACCAGCGTGCAGCCGGGCCGCACGTACTTTTATCAAGTGACCGCAGTTGATCTTTCGAATAATGAGAGCCAGCCTTGCCCGGAAGTCGAAGTTGAAACTGGAAACTAGAAAGCAGAAGCTTGTAGGGGGACGGCTTGCCGTCCCCTGGAGGGTTGCTGGGCCGACGAGGGTAGGGCAAGCCCTACCCCTACAGGTTTTCAGAGCCGAATGCAGAAGAAACGTGAGGTTTGTATTTCAATTCGGATTTCCATCTCCCCTTGATCCTCCTGATCGTGGAATTTGAAATCTGGAATCTGGAATGCTGCCGGTTTCCGCGCCGCGTCCCCTGCAATGAAGAACGAAAGTCACAATCGTCGGCGTGCCGAGGAAGCAATCGGACTCGATGCAAGTTCCCGCTTCCTTCCGGTCTTTGTTTGGCTAGCGGCTTTCGCCGCCCTCTTGCTTCTTCATTACCCGTTGCTCCGCTTGCCCTATTATTGGGACGAGGCGGGATATTACATCCCCGCGGCAACGGATTTCTTCCGTTCCTGGCGGCTCGTTCCCCAGAGCACGCTTCTCACCGGACACACCCCTCTGGTGATCGTCTACCTGGCTTTTGCCTGGCGGGCGTTTGGGTTCTCGCCGCTGGTTACACGCACGGCGATGACGGCTTCGGCCGCGGGCGCGCTAGCCTGCGTTTACGGGCTCGCGCGCCGTGTAGGCAACCGGGAAGTCGCTTTCTGGAGCGTGTTGCTGCTGGCGCTTTCTCCCCTGTTTTTCGCGCAGAGCACACTCGCTCATCTCGATCTTGCGGCGGGATTATTCACTCTACTGGCCCTCGCAGCCCTGCTGGACGATCGTCCCGCGAGGTTTGCGTTCGCCTGCACCGCGGCCGTTCTGAGCAAAGAAACCGCCGTGGTTCTGCTGCCTGCTGCCGGGATCTTCATCTGGTGGCAGCGCCGGCGATCGACCGGTTCCTCGGTCCGCGTCTGGTGGATTGCCTCTCTTGTTCCCCTTGCCGCGCTGATGGCGTGGGCGGCCTTCCACCACCATGTCACCGGGAGTTGGACCGGTAACCGCGAATACCTACGCTACAACCTCTATGCCACCTTGAATCCGATTCGAGTGGTATGGACGTTGCTCCGTCGCCTCTATGAAACCTTCGTGGGCGGATTCAATTGGGTTTTGACCGCCGGCGCCATGGCGGGAATTTCCATGGGCCTTCGGCCCGCCCAAGGTAATGAAAACCAACGTCGTCATCCCCGCGAAAGCGGGGATCGGGATTCCCGCTTTCGCGGGAATGACAGACAGGGCGAGATGGTCAGGGGAGCGGGAATCCATTCCTTCTTTTTTCTTGCAGGTTTACTCAGCGTGGTATATCTGCTGATGCTCAGCGCGGTGGGTGGCGCCGTCTTGCCTCGTTACCTGCTGCCCATCTTCCCCCCGCTGGTCCTGGCCGCTGTGGTCCTGATCTGGCGCCTGCCGAGGCGGATGGCCCGGTCGATTATGGTGTTCGCCGCCGGCTGCTTTGTCTGGGCCTGGTTCTTGAATCCACCTTACCCATTTCCCTTTGAGGATAATCTGGCCTACGCGGACTTCATTCATTTGCACCAGCAAGCCGCGCGGCTTCTCGAGGATCAAGCGTATAAAGGGCGGATCCTGACCGCCTGGCCGGCAACGGACGAGCTGGCGCACCCGCTGCTGGGCTATGTTCTTCGGCCGCTCACGGTGGTTCCTGTGCAGGACTTCACTGGAAATGATTTCAGCAGCGTTACCCCGGGTTCGTTCGACTTGGTGTACCTATACTCTCGCCACTGGGAACCCCCGAACAACTGGATGAAGCGCTTACCTTGGCTGCAACGGCTTCAACAGACCTATTATGAATATCAACCCCAGATTTCGGATGATGAACTTGCAGCAAGGTATCACCTGCGTTTGCTGGCAGGCTTCGAAAGGCGGGGCCAATGGGTGCGAATATACGCTAAAATTAGCCCATGAAGCCCTACGCGATTCGAGCCGTCGAACCGGAAGAGCGGAAGAGAGGTAATTGAAAATGGGTCTCGTCTTTGTTGAAGGGACCGTGACGGGTCCGACTGGAAAACAAGCCACGCTAAAATTCCTGGTAGACAGCGGCGCAACATACACACTGGTGCCCCGAAAGGTGTGGCGGGCAATCGGTCTGAAGCCGGTAGACTCGATCAAGCTAAGCTTGGCGGATGGCACAACGGTGGCGCGCAAGGTATCAGAGTGCCGCATCGCGATTCCCCAGGGGGAACGATCTACCCCCGTGCTCCTCGGAGAGAAGAACGATGAGGCGCTTCTGGGAACGGTCACCCTCGAGGAGCTCCGTCTGGTTCTGAACCCCTTCACCCGGCAGTTGCAACCCATGCGGATGATGCTCGCGTAGGCGGAAAGCAGATCCTTCGCTTCGCTCAGGATGACAGGTGGACGATTTTTTCAAACCTTCTTGCGCCATGGGCTAAATGACTCCGCCCGTTACGCGGGCTGACAGGCGACCAGGCGCTTATTCTCGCGCTTCTCCCCAGCCAGGGTACTAGTACTACCCTGGCCTATCCTCAGAAACGATTTTGCTTGACAAACCGACCCTGTACTGATAACCTATAGTTACCCCACACCGTGCCGGGGGAGGTTTCTTTTCCCGGCAACCCATTCCTCTGCCCTAGGAGGGCTTATGTCTATCCGCAATTCGCCTCAGAGTACTCCTCAACTGCTCGACGCCGCCCGCTCCAACGCCCGGCGCTCCCACGGCCCGTGCACCGCGGCCGGTAAAGAGAATTCCAAAATGAACGCCCTCCAGCACGGCGAGCGTTCTGATCCCGAAAACCACTACGAAGTGATGCGCGCCCTGGGAGAAGACCCGGCCCGGTTCGAAGCCCTGAAGCGGGAGCTTCAAGATTCCTTCGGCCCCGGAGACGCCTTCCTTGAGAAACAGGTCGACGACCTGGCCCGCCTCTACTGGCGTCGCGAGCGTCTGGAGCGCTCCCAGACCGGCCTGATGCGCCGCGCCCTGCTGGCACTCAAAGAGAAGCAGCATCGCCGTCGCAAGGAAATTGAAGACTGCACGATCGAGGTCGGCCAGGCCCTCAACGTCACGCTCGAGGCGCCCACCGACCCCGCCGCGCGCCTGCGCCTGCTGCTTTCCTTTCTGGCACTGATTCGCTTGCAGGTGCACGGCCGCTCCTTCCTGGCCTGGCAGGCCGCCGCGCTCCAGGGCTTTTACCGGAACAAGACCGGCTGGCGAGGGCCGCGGTTGTGCTTTCTGCTGTCGCTCTTTGCGGGGAGCAAATTGCCTCTGCCGCTGGGTGACGCCGGCGCGCACGCAGCGGATGCCGAGGGCGACGAAGAGGATGATATCGAGGCGCCGCTTGTGGACGCCCAGCCCGCCCAGGAGGCCGGCCCCTTCGTCGCCACCGAACCGGCGGACGAACTGCGGTACAAGCAACTGGTCCTGCTGCTCGCGGACGAGGTGGCTGCCGTCGAGCAGGAGTTCGAGTACGAGGAGAAGCTGAGCGAGGAGAGAGCGGCGATCGAGCGCGACGCCTGCCTGGCGCCGGCGGGCGAAGAGTGGCGGATGATGCTGCGGCGGGAAGAGTCGCTGGACCGCGCCATCGACCGGAAGATCAAGCTGCTGCTGAGCCTGCGCAAGGCAGCAGCCCGAACGCCAAAGCCGCAGGGTCGAAAAACCTGTCTCAGGCCGGCACCCCCGCTGCGAGCTTAAGCAGTTCGACGCGATAACCGAGGTCGCGGAGTTGGCGGATCATTCGGGCGGTGCGCTTTTGCTTTGACTTTTGGCTGACCGCTGGGCCGCGTTCCTCGTAACGAACTCCTTGGTGCAGAATCTTCCAGATTAAGCGACAAAGCCGATGTGCAATCACCGCGATGGTTTGGTTGTGCCCCAAGCGCGCCACATAGCGGCGGTAGAGGATCGCAAAGACGCTGCCTTTGAGTTTAACTGCGGCGTGGGCCGCCTGATTCAGGATGCGCCGCAGGTGGCGGTTGCCCTTGGGCGAGCGGCGGTTGTGGTTGACTCCCGCGCTCTCCTCCTCGCCTGGGCATGCACCCACCCAGGAGGAGAGAGCTTTAGCGGAAGGGAAGGTCGCTGCCGAGGCGCCCACCTCCGCCAGGATCTGCTGTCCTGAATCCACCCCCAGGCCGGGTACCTCCGCCAAGCGCTGGACTTGCTCCTGGTGGGCAGCCAGCAGCGTGGCCATCTCTTGGCTGAGCTGAGTAATCTGTGCCTCGGCGCGTTGCCACTCCTCCAGCGCCCTCTGCAACAACCGGCGGTAGACGGGATGGAGCTCGCCACAGGCACCCAGCGCATCGCATAACTCTTCCGGCGTGGCGCGCAGGCGATAATCCGCTCGTGCCGCCACCGCTGCCGGATCCGTCTCCCCTTCCGCGATGGCCGTTAACATACGCCGTCCACTGAGGCCCAGCAGGTCGGAAACCAAACTGGACAACTTCAGATGCGCCTCTTCCAGCAAAGCCTCCAACCGGTTCTGTAACTGCACTTGGTTGCACCTCAACTGGTACTTGGTGCGCATGACCGTGCGCCACACACGCTGCTCGGCACTCGGCACGAAGCTCAGGATCAGTTCGCCTGCCACCAGTCGTTTCACCAGACGTTCGGGGTCGGCGAAATCGTTCTTCCGCCCCCGTGGTCCCCGGTTCGACTGTGCCTGCGCCAGATGCAGCATTCCCGACATCGGACGAGCCCCTTCCCGTCCTTGCTGGAGGGGCTTCCAGTATCGTTCCAGGATTGCCCAGACCGGTTTCCAATACTGTGCCGTGGACTCCATCACCACTTCCTCAACCTCTTGCTCCACCAGCCAAGCGGCCAGTGAGCGCAGGTGCGAGGGGGTACTGCCACACGGTCGCCGCTCAAACTCATATTCACCCCTTACTTCCACATCGCAAACCACGACCGTCAACATTCTCTTATGAACGTCAATTCCTGCTATTCTATAAGGCATCACACGCTCCTTTGGGCGGGAGCGGAGAGCGTGCCCAAAGTTACCTTATGCAGGGTCGCGGGCTATCGCCGCTCCCCCCTGAGGGAGACAGCAACGCCCAATTATTCGCTCAACACGCACGCTCCGGATCAGACAGACCTACGGCCTCAACCGCTCCACTGCGACTACGATCTCACCGCTCTCGACCGTGCCTATCATAACCCAACACCTTTTTCATGAGCTTTCGCGGGCCGAAGGCCCATGGGGACAGACCTTGGAAAGCAGGTCTGCGCCAGCCGAGGACGTAGGGGAGCCCCTTGTCAGCGCCCAAGCCCACGAGGAGTGCGGCCCAACGAACGAACCGCCCTCTCCCGAGGGGAGAGGGTGTCAGGCTCCGGCGGTGTCATCGGCCGGAGCATGACGGGTGAGGGGTTTCGTCCTCGCCCAGAGCCAAAGCGTCTGTTAACCGCGCCGCGATTGCGGCGGGAGGGAGAGGCGCGACAGAAATCTGGCCGCGAGGAGAAGAATCAGGAGCAGAATGTCCATGGGAAACATATCTAGCCCATCGCCCGGCCCGCCCGCCTCGCGAACACGCCCTCGCGGCTCACCTTTTCCCCAGGGAAAGGGCTTTGTGACCGAGATGCTGTGCGCAGAGAACGAAAAAGCAGATGCCGCGGCCCTGCTGCCTTATCGAGGCATTGGGATTCTCGAGTGGGCCAGCCTTTGTTTTCATCAACATTCCCGGTTCGTTCGTTGGTTTTTGAATCCGCGCGCCGTAGGGGTAGGGCTTGCCCTACCCTTGTCGTGACGAGTGGAAACGCGGGGGACGGCAAGCCGTCCCCCTACAGAAGCGTCGTCGTGACCAGCGGAAATCCGGGGACGGCAAGCCGTCCCCCTACAACGGGATGCTTATCGACGGACTGGGGGCCCACAGCGATTCCGCATTCGTGCTTTCCTTCCTGCTTTAACCCTTTGAAATTGCTATTGCTTTGCCCAGTCCCCGCTGATCGAGCAGATTCGCATTCGTTTTTGACTTGACAGCACCGATTCTGTCTGATATAGTAGAACTATATCAGATGAAAAACCCTCCAATATCCCGCTCCAGGCTTCCGGTAGGCGAGCGCAAACGCCGCTCGCGCCTGACGCAGATCGTCTCTGGCCGGCGCTTTCTCCGCGGGACGTTGGCGCCTCGTTTGCGCCGCTGCGGGAAACCGAACT
Source organism: uncultured Acidobacteriota bacterium (assembly GCA_963831905.1). Taxonomy (GTDB): domain Bacteria; phylum Acidobacteriota; class Terriglobia; order UBA7540; family UBA7540; genus CAVROP01. Next base: position 526,983 of record CAWHRX010000009.1, read on the forward strand.
GCCGCTGTGCCCACGGCGAACTGCACGCGTCGCTGTACCTCGTGCAGAGCCAGGGGGGCAAGCCGCGCCAGGTGTTCGTGCCCAAGGAGTGGGAAGAGCGCATCCGCCAGAGCGTTCAGGGCTATCAGGAAATCCAGCAACTGCTGGAGGAACTCTCGCAGGTCGAGTGGCAGCGACTGCTCGATCGCAAGGAGTGATCCCGTTCTCCGCCGCCTGATCCGGTATGGCGAGACCGTCTACGGTCTTTCGGAACGGATCGTCGCGGCGGTCCACGATCCCCGACGACAACCCCGTATCCCGGCGGCCGTTCTCCTGAAAGCCAGCCTGGTGATGTTCTGGTCCCGCTTGGGCAGCTTGAACGCGCTGGAAGAGCACCGCCTCTCGCGGTTCTGGAAACAGTGGCTGGGGTGTTCGCCCGGAAGCAGCGACACCCTGGGGCGCGTGCACGCCGGCCTCGTCGCCCACGAACTGCGCGAGGGACTGCATCACGTCTACTTCCGCCTGAAGCGGAACAAAGCCTTGCCGGACATCGGCGGACTGGGCGTGGCGGTTCTCGACGGTCACGAGACCCACGCCAGCTATCGCCGTCGATGCTCGGGATGCTTGCAGCGGACGATTCACACCGAGCAAGGCGATAGGATTCAGTACTACCATCGGAACGTCACTCTGCAGTTGTTGACGGGTTCGGAGTTGCGCATCCTGCTCGATCTGGAACCCCAGCGGCCCGACGAAGACGAGGTGACCACGGCCCGGCGCTTGCTGGATCGCGTCCTGGCCCGTTACCCCCGTGCGTTTCAGTTGCTTTTGGCCGATGGTCTCTATGCCCAGGCCCCCTTCTTCAATCTCCTGCTGGCCCACGGTAAGCACGCGCTGGTGGTCCTCAAGGACGAGCGGCGCGACCTCTACCAGGATGCCTGCGGTTTGTTTGGGGTGACGCCGCCCGAAGAGGGAAAGTATCGGTCGCGTCACTGCCAGTGGTGGGACGTCTCGGACCTCGCCACTTGGCCTCAAGTGAACGCCCCCGTGCGGGTCATCCGTTCGCGAGAAACCTATCAGGTGCGCCGTCAAACTACGAAGCAGGTCGAGTCGATTACGACCGACTGGATTTGGGCCACGACGCTACCAGTGACGCAGGCAGCGACCGAACAAGCCGTCGGCTTGGGGCATCGTCGCTGGGATATTGAGAACTATGGGTTCAACGCACTGGCCAACGAGTGGCACTCCGACCATGTGTATAAACACCACCCCCAGGCCATCGAGTCCTTTCTGCTCGTCGCCTTCCTGGCCTACAACCTCTTTCATGCTTTCTGGGTTCTCAATCTGAAACCGGCCGTCCGTCGCGGCCGAACGCAACGCTACTGGGCACGCCTCATGGCCCGCGAACTCTGTCAGGACCCCTGCTTCCCCGAGGGCTCATCCCCCTAAGAGTCTTCTCCTCCCCTCCCGGAGTTCCACCCCGCGCTTCGGCCCGAGGTTCATGCGGCCTGCGGCGGGTTGCGCCCATCTCGCCGTGGGGTCGACTTCACCGGGTCTATTTCCCCCCCCTGCCCCCGCCCACAAAGCCTATGCGAATCTGCCCGACCGCCTTCGGTGCGCCCGCACTAACTATTTCGACCCCCTCCAACCTCGGATGCGGAATCGCTGGGGGGCCCAAGCAGGCGTTGACATGCTGAAGTCGTGTGCTATACTGAAGTCTGCTAGGGTCGCGAGGGGCTCTAGAGCCTTCCAGTGTGGCTTCCCTTTTGCCGAGTCACTAACGCGGGTTCGAGTGAGGCTTCAAACTCGCCATCCTATAATTATCAAACTGACCATCATTGAGGGCTTGTGGAAGCAGCGAATTGCAAGAAAGAGCTAATGATCGAGATTCCGGTGGATGTGGTTCGGCGCGAGGCCGAATCCGTGATCGCACAATATGCGCGCAAAGCGCGAGTCCCGGGTTTTCGCCCAGGCCATGCCCCGGCCGCAGTGGTCCGGGGCCGCTTTCGGGACGAAATTCGCAGTGACGTGGTGCAAGCGCTGGTCCCCAAATACTTCGAGGACGCGGTGAAGGAGCAGAAATGGTCGGTAGTGGGGCGTCCTCGCTTCGAGGATCTTCGCTTCGAGGACGACAAGCCTCTGGCGTGCAAAGCCACGTTCGAGATCATACCGGAATTCGAACTCCAGCAGTACAAGGGGCTGGAAGTCGAGGAGGAAACGCCCGAGGTTACCGAGGCCGACATCGATCGGGCGATCGAAGGAGTTCGCCAACAGGCAGCCACCTTCGAGGTGGTTTCCGACCGTCCTGCGGCAGACGGAGATTATTTGACGCTAAGTCATAAGGGCTACGAAACTAAGAACTCCGCGAGCCGTCCCATTGAGGTTCCCGAGGATTCAATCCAATTGGGCGCTGAACGGACTCCTCCCGAATTCAACGAGAACCTGCGGGGGACCCGGCCGGGCGAAACTCGCGAGTTCGACGTTGCCTACCCGGAGGATTACCGCCAAAAATCTGCTGGCCGGGAAAACCTACCGTTACCGTGTTGAGGTTCAAAGCATCAAACATAAGGTGGTTCCCGCTGCGGATGACGAACTGGCGAAATCCGTAAGCGAGTTCTCCACCCTGGAGGAACTTCGGGCCAAGTTGGCGCGGCGATCTCACGGAACGCGCCAAACTCAGGTCGGAGATGGCGGCCAAACAGGCGCTGGTGGAGCAACTTCTTCGGTTGCACGAATTCGCTGTGCCGGAAATTATGGTGGAGGCCCAACTCGAGCACAAACTCGAACGCATGCTGAGGCAGCTTTTCGCTCAAGGAATTGATCCCCGCCAGGCTCAGGTAGACTGGCACAAGCTGCGCGAGGAGGCCCGGCCGGACGCCGAGAAGGAAGTCCGGGCTTCCCTGCTGCTCAGCAAGATTGCCGAGGCGGAAGGGTTGGAGGTTTCCGAGGAAGAAGTCGATGAGACGATCCGGGGGATGGCTCAAGAGGCGCACGAACCACCGGCCACCCTCAAGACCCGCTTGACACGCGAAGGCGAGTTGGATACTCTGAAATCTACTCGCCGCAACCAGAAGGCTATTGATTTCATCTACCATAACGCGAAAATCACTCGCAAAAGTGACTAGGTTTTGGAAACAGTAAGGAGTTTCCCCAACGAAAAAGGCGATGACCAGCCAGCCCAATATGACTCTGATTCCGATGGTTGTCGAGCAGACTAACCGCGGGGAGCGCGCGTACGATATTTATTCCCGCCTGCTCAAGGACAATATTATTTTTATCGGCACGGCAATCGATGACAACGTGGCGAATCTGGTGACCGCCCAACTGCTCTTCCTGGAAGCCGAAGACCCGGAACGAGACGTTTCGCTGTACATCAACTCACCGGGTGGCGTGGTCACCGCCGGGATGGCGATCTATGACACGATCCAATTCATCCGTCCCGACGTGGCTACCATTTGTATTGGCCAGGCGGCCAGCGTAGCGGCTCTGCTCTTGGCTTCGGGGACTCCCGGGAAACGTTTTGCCCTCCCCAATTCCCGCCTGCTCATTCATCAACCCACCATGGGCGGTCTCTCGGGACAAGCCACAGACATCGATATCCACGCTCGCGAAATCCTGCGCATTCGCGCCAGCCTCAATGAAATCATGGCGAAGCACACAGGACAACCGATCGAGAAGATCGAGCGCGACGTGGAGCGCGATTTTTGGATGAGCGCCCAGCAAGCTCGCGAGTACGGCATCATCGATGAAATCATCTATAAGCACAAGTAGCCTGCGGCTATGACCACGAAACGCCCAAACTCCGAGGAAACGCTCCACTGTTCCTTCTGCCGGAAGAACCAGGACGCGGTGGGGAAACTGATTTCTTCGCCGGGTGATTTTCCGCGCGCCTACATCTGCGACGAGTGCGTGGCCGTGTGCAACTCGATTCTAGAAGAGAAGCGCAGCGAGGAGCTTCCCACCACTCAGGCCAAGCCTCCCAAGCCGCCGGACATCAAAGGTTTTCTCGACCAGTACGTGGTGGGGCAGGAAAAAGCCAAGAAAAAACTCGCCGTGGCCGTTTACAACCACTACAAACGCAATATCCTGACCCGTGTACGCAGCGAGGTGGAGCTCACCAAATCCAATATCTTGTTGATCGGCCCTACGGGGACCGGCAAGACCCTTCTCGCCCAGACCCTGGCCCGCGTTTTAGATGTCCCCTTCGCGATCGCGGATGCCACGACCTTGACGGAGGCCGGCTATGTGGGCGAAGACGTGGAGAACGTGATTCTGAAGCTCCTCCAGAATGCCGGCGGCGACGTTCAGCGGGCCCAGCAGGGCATCGTCTACATCGACGAAATCGACAAAATCTCGAAGAAGGACGAGAACATCTCCATAACTCGGGACGTCTCCGGCGAGGGGGTGCAGCAAGCCTTATTGAAGATTCTGGAAGGGACGATCGCCAACGTGCCGCCTCAGGGGGGGCGCAAACATCCCCACCAGGAATGCACGCCGGTTGATACCACCAACATCCTGTTCATTTGCGGAGGTGCTTTCGTAGGGCTGGAAAAGATCATCGAACATCGCATGGGAAAGAAAACGGTGGGCTTTCGTGGGGATATCACGAGCGAATTCCCAACGCAGGAGCGGCGAAATGTCGAGCTCCTCGAACAGATGCAGCCTTCCGACTTGATCCGTTACGGCTTAATTCCTGAATTTGTGGGACGCCTGGCGGTGGTCAGCGTGCTCAACGATCTGGATGTGCCGGCCCTGGTCGAGATACTGGTACGGCCTAAAAACGCCCTAGTCCGTCAGTACCAGAGACTTTTCGAATTCGAGAATGTTAAGCTGCGATTTACGGAAGGCTCGTTGAAAGCGATCGCGACCCAGGCTATCGAAAGGAAGGTGGGCGCTCGCGGACTGAGAATGATCCTCGAGGACTTGATGTTAGACCTGATGTACCACCTGCCGAGCCAACGGAAGTTACGTGAGTTTGTGGTAACCGAGGAGATGGTCCAAAACCACGAAATAAGCTTCAGTGCGACGTTCCTCGAGAAGGCAGGTTAATGGAAAATCCTATGTTTTCAGGCCGCGAAAAAAATGAAACTCGTTCATTGCCGATGATGCCCATCCGGGATGTGGTCATCTTTCCTCACATGATGACTCCGTTCGTGGTGGGGAGGGAAGCTTCAATCCGCGCTCTGGAAGAAGCGCTGGCGGGCGACAAGAGGATTTTTCTGGCTACTCAGCACGATCCCTCGGTTGACGATCCCAAACCCAACGAGATTTACCAGGTTGGGACTGTGGCCAACATCGTGCAAAGCCTGAAACTGCCGGACGGCAATATCAAAGTGCTGGTGGAAGGTATTGACCGGGGTAGAATCCTGAAGATCTCGAACGAAGACGGTTCCTTCCGTGTCAGCATCCAAACCAAGGTCTTCCGCACGGTAACGACGCCCAGCCTCGAGCAACTCGTCCAGAGGGTCACGTCGCTCTTCGAGCAGTACGTCAAGCTTTCCCAGAGCCTCAACTACGACACCATGATTGCCGCGATCAAGGTGGACGAGATCGGCAAGTTTACCGACACCGTCGCCGCCAATCTGAACGTCAGCGTCGAGGAAAAGCAGGAACTTCTGGAAATCTTCGATCCCGTCGACCGTCTCACTCGCCTGGCGGATATCCTGGATGTGGAAATCGAAAAGCTCAACGTTGACCGCACCATTCAAGGGCGGGTTAAACGCCAGATGGAGCGAGCCCAGCGCGAGTATTACCTCAACGAAAAAATCAAGGCCATCCAAAAAGAGTTGGGGCGCAACGAAAAGAGCGAGCTCGACGAGCTTAAGAAGAAAATTGAAACCGCCGGCATGACCAAAGATGCCCTCGAGCACGCCATGGCCGAGCTCAAGCGCCTGGAAATGATGCCTCCCATGTCGGCGGAGTCAACCGTTTCGCGGAATTACCTCGACTGGCTGCTGGCTGTTCCCTGGAAGAAGAAATCCAAAGAAATCCGCGATATCAGCCGCGCGCAGAAAGTCCTCGAAGAAGATCACTACGGGCTCGAGAAGATCAAGGAGCGCATCCTGGAGTTCCTGGCGGTGCGGCAGCTTGTGAAGAACCCGCGCGGCTCCATCCTGTGCTTTGTCGGACCTCCGGGAGTGGGCAAGACTTCCTTGGGGCGCTCCATCGCGCGCGCCACGGGACGGAAATTCGTTCGCTTGTCTCTGGGCGGAGTTCGTGACGAAGCGGAAATCCGCGGCCACCGCCGGACTTATATCGGCGCCCTCCCCGGCCAGATCATCCAGATGATGAAGAAGTCCGGCATGGTCAATCCGGTTTTCCTTCTCGACGAAGTCGATAAGATGAGCATGGATTTCCGCGGCGATCCTTCCGCGGCCCTGCTCGAGGTGCTCGACCCGGAGCAGAACAACACGTTCATGGACCATTACCTGGACGTGGAATATGACCTCTCGAAGGTCTTCTTTATTACCACGGCCAACGTTGTTCACACCATTCCCCAGCCCCTGCAGGATCGCATGGAAATCCTGCGTCTGGAGGGATATACTGAGCCCGAGAAGTTGGAGATTGCCAAGCGCTTTCTGGTTCGGAAGCAACGTGAGGCAACGGGCCTGAGCGCCGGGAATATGACCCTTCCCGACGAAGCTATTGTGCACATCATCCGGCACTATACGCGTGAGGCGGGGGTCCGGAACCTGGAGCGCGAAATTGCCAACGTCTGCCGCAAAGTGGCCCGTAAGGTCGTGAAAGAAGGCAAGCATCTCCAGATCACTCTGCGGCCGGAAGATGTGGCGGAGTATCTGGGAGTTATAAAGTTCCGCGACACCAAAGCCGAAGAGAACAACGAGATCGGACTGGCTACGGGACTGGCTTGGACGGAAGTGGGCGGCCAAATCCTCTACATCGAAGTCACGCTGATGCAAGGCAAGGGTAAACTCCTCTTGACCGGCAAGCTGGGCGACGTGATGCAGGAATCCGCTCAGGCCGCTATGAGCTACGTGCGCTCCCGCGCTAGCCAATTGGGACTTCGTCCCGATTTCTATCGCCACTTGGATATCCACGTTCACATCCCCGAGGGTGCAATTCCTAAGGACGGGCCTTCGGCCGGAATCACCCTTGCCACCGCCGTGGCCAGCGCCCTAACCAAGATCGCGGTGCGGCGTGACGTGGCCATGACCGGCGAAATCACCTTGCGCGGCAAGGTTCTACCCATCGGGGGCGTGAAAGAGAAGCTCCTCGCCGCACATCGCGCCGGCAGCCGCACCGTGATCCTGCCCCGCGACAACGAAAAGGATCTGGCGGACATTCCTGCGGCGATCCAACAGGAATTGAGCCTGCGGTTCGTGGAAAGCATGGATGAGGTCTTGGACCTGGCGTTGGAAAGGAAGATCGAGGTTCCGCCAGTCCTGGTTCCTGAGGCCGAAACTCCGGTTGTATTGGAGCCGCCGAACCTTGAAACGGATCGTGGATCGCTGACCAATTAGTGCCGTGGCGAGGATTACAGGGCGGTGACTTCGGTTCGCCGCCCCCCGATGGATAGCCGTGATGTAACGTCGCCGCGACAGCGCGGCGGCTCGAATAGTGAAAACTGAGAAACCTGTAGGAGGGAATGAGCATCTAACGTTTTGGTGTGCGTGCTCTTTCCAGCGAGCACAAATCCGGATGGGCTGCCCCTTACAGATCTAGCTTGCAAGACTCCGGCTCCACGTGAGTAGTTCTTCACCGCATCTCGTGCCGCTCCTGCAATTGCCGCCAATGACTATTCGTTCTCTTGGAACGGACTGGAAAATCAAAGAGCGGTCGAGCTCGAAATCACTGGCGTACAGATCCCAGGTCTAGAAATGATGTCCTATTCTGAGCGTAGCGCAGACCTCTGGGTCGGCAAGTGCCTCGATGGGTCGGGGCGCTACAACTCAAAACCGGACCGTACCGATTTAGAAATCCACTTAAAATAGAGAGAAAAGTCATGCCTGCAAAGAAACAAGAAGTGAAACCACCGGAAGAAACCCAGGAAGAAAAGATCACAGAACTGCAAGAAGGCGAAGTCCTCGACATCGCCAAACTGAAGGAAATGAACATCAGCACCTTGACTCAGGTGGCAAAAGACCTGAACGTGGTGGGGGCCACCGGGATGCGCAAGCAGGAGTTGATCTTCAAGATCCTGCAAGCGCAGACCGAAAAGAGCGGCCTCATCTTCTCCGAGGGCGTGCTCGAATGCCTTCCGGACGGATTCGGGTTCCTGCGCGCGCCGGATTACAACTACCTCCCCGGCCCGGACGATATCTACGTATCTCCGTCCCAAATCCGCAAATTCGATTTGCGCACGGGCGATACGATCTCCGGCCAGATCCGGCCACCCAAAGAAGGGGAGCGGTACTTCGCGCTCATCAAAGTCGAGGCCATCAATTTTGAGCCGCCCGACGAGTCGCGCAACAAGCTCTTCTTCGACAACCTCACGCCCCTCTATCCCCAGGAGCGCATCCACCTCGAGACGGTCAAGGACAACATCTCGGCGCGGGTGCTCGACCTGTTGACGCCGATCGGCAAGGGACAGCGCGGCTTGATCGTTTCCCCGCCCCGCACCGGCAAGACCATGCTCTTGCAGTGCGTCGCCAATTCCGTCACTACCAACCACCCGGAAATCACCCTGATCGTGCTGCTGATTGACGAGCGCCCCGAGGAAGTGACGGACATGCAACGCACCGTCAAGGGCGAGGTGATCAGCTCCACTTTCGATGAGCCGGCGGCCCGGCACGTGCAAGTGGCGGAAATGGTGCTCGAGAAAGCCAAGCGGCTCGTCGAGCACCGGCGCGATGTCGTCATCCTCCTCGACTCCATCACCCGACTGGCGCGCGCTTACAATACCGTCGTTCCGCCCTCCGGCAAAGTGCTCTCCGGCGGCGTGGATTCCAACGCTCTCCAGCGCCCCAAGCGCTTCTTCGGTGCGGCACGCAACATCGAAGAAGGCGGCAGCCTCACCATCATCGCTACCTCGCTCATCGACACCGGCAGCCGCATGGACGACGTGATCTTCGAGGAGTTCAAGGGCACCGGCAACATGGAAATCAACCTCGACCGCAAACTCGTCGACCGGCGCGTCTTCCCTGCCATCGATATCAACAAGTCCGGCACCCGCAAGGAAGAATTGTTGGTTCCCACGTGATGAACTCAACCGCATCTGGGTGTTGCGTAAAGTGCTGAACCCGCTCTCCCCGGTTGAGAGTATGGAGCTGATTATCGACAAGCTCTCGAAGACGAAGAGTAATGCTGAATTCCTCGCCTCGATGAGCAACGGAGGAAGGTAAGTCCAGAGGTGCATTAGGCTTTTCCCGCCTGACCTGCCATCCCTCGGTCCCAGCTTCCAAGTCTTCGATTCGCGACGAATTTGTTGGTTGAAGCACACATACGTAGACTATCGCTCGAAGTGTGCCTGGCAAGGAGTAACCCTGTAAGTGAAGCGGTCCGGAGTGCGTGATAGCGCCAATCCCATAGCTCAACTGCACCGACTTTGCCTTACGGCCTCGGCTCAACCAGTTTGTTCTTCAGTGCCAAATCCAGAATCTGCCCGACGACTTGATCGGCGGCGAGGCCGGTGGAGTCAATCGTCACGGCGTCCGGCGCCGCCACGAGCGGGGAAATCTTCCTCTCCGCGTCAAGCTGGTCGCGCAGGGCGATTTCGCCGGCGGTTTGTTCGAGCGTGGCCGAACGCCCTTTCTTGCTGTCTTGTTTCAGCCTTCGCCGCGCACGCTCGACTCGATCAGCCTGGAGAAAAATCTTCAGGGAAGCGTTGGGGAAAACCACAGTGCCGATGTCGCGCCCTTCCATAACTACACCGCGTCCCACGGCGCAACCCCTCTGCACCGCCACCAGCTTGGTGCGCACCTCCGGTAAGCGCGACACTTGAGCGGACGCTAACGTCACCTCCGGAGTGCGGATTTTGTCCGTCACATCCTGGCCGTCAACGAAAACGCGGAATTGCAGTCCATCCATGGCGATGTGGATATCCGTCTGCGCAACCAGCTTAGCCACCGACCGAGCGTCGTCAGGCGCGATTCCCGATTGCAGGACCTTCAAAGCCATGGCGCGGTAGGTGGCCCCGCTATCCACATAGGTCAATCCCAGGCGCGCCGCCACTCTCTGGGCGACGGTGCTCTTGCCCGCGCCGGCCGGGCCGTCGATGGTGATGACGAGAGGAGTAGACATGGTTGAGTTCTCAGTCGTCAGTTGTCAGTTTTCAGTTCTCAGTAAAACCCCTGCCACTCCGAGCCCCTTCGCTGTCATCCTGAGCCTAGCGAAGGATCCCTGCAGTTGCTTGTCGGGCTCGCTACGATACTAACTGCCGAGATCCTTCGCTGCGCTCAGGATGACAGCGTCTCGACCGGGTTTGTACTGAGAACTGAAAACTGACGACTGATGACTATATTCTCTTAAACGCCTTTTGCAAATCCTTCATCCCATAGCGCAGGACCGTGGGTCGCCCGTGCGGGCAAGTCATGGGGCACGTCGTCTTGGCGAGAGCTTGGAGCAGCCAATCCATTTTGCTCTTGTCGAGCGGCATATTCACCTTGATCGCCGCGTGGCAGGAGACCGAGGCGGCGATCTTGTTCCGCAGGATCTCCAAGGACACCGTCCGCCCCTCTTGCCGCGCGTTGTCCAGGATTTCGCGCATCAGGTCGCCCACATCGTCGGCGCGCGTATCCGCGGGCGCAGCCTTGACGGCCAAGGTCCGCTGGCCAAAGGGCTCGACCTCGAAGCCGTTGGCCGCCAATTCTTCCGCGATCTCCTGGTAAGTAACCTGCTGCTCGGCCCTCAATTCCAGAATGATGGGCACCAACAGCCGTTGCATCGAAACCTTCTTCTCCTGGCGCATGCGGACATGCCGGTCAAACAACACCCGTTCGTGCGCGGCGTGCTGGTCGACGATCCAGAGCCCGGTAGGGTTAGTCGCCACAACAAAACTTTCCTGGACCTGGCCGAGCGGCTGAAGATCCGCCGGCAATTCGCCCGGGGCCGTGATGGCGGGCGGAGTCGCCGGCCGCGAGGCCGAATCGGCATCCCAGTTGGGCGCGGCGGGAGCGTAGGGAGAAAGCGCCTCCTCGAGCGGAAGCCGGCCCGTCCGCGGCTCAGGTGTCGGGGAAGACAACCTGAACGGCGTGGTAGGGGCACGCCATGGCGTGCCCGTACGGGTCTGCAATGGCGTGTTCTCGACAAGCGGATTCTGTACAGCTTGGCCCAATTCCGCTTCTTCCTCGAGTTTCTCGGCCACTTCCGCCGCGTCAGTCTCCACGGGCAGTTTTTGCGACGACCGGCCCATCGGAAACGAAGCGACGGGCCGCGTCGCCAGCAGAGCCTGGCGAAGCGCATCCCGCACCAGGTCGTGGATAAACCCCGAATGCCGAAACCGCACCTCGATCTTGGACGGGTGAACGTTTACATCCACTTCGACCGCCGGCAACTCGAGAAAAACCAGGGCCACCGGAAACACGGAGGCAGGAAGAATGTTGCGGTAGGCTTCCGTTATGGCGTGCAGGATCAGGCGGTCGCGAACCAGCCGGCGATTCACAAAGAAGTAAATGTTGTTGCGGTTAAGTTTGTGTACCTCGGGCCGGGAGGTGAACCCAAACACGCGGACGAGGGCAGCTTCGGCAGGACTTTCGCCTTTCTCCTCCATGCCCGGCGGAGCCGGAACCGTCATGCGCCGCTCCACGGGAACAATCTCGATCAGTTGCTCGAGGGCTTGAGCGCCCATAACCTGGTAAATTCGTTCGCGCAGGCTCGAAACCGGCGACACCCGAAGAATCTCATTGTTTAGGGATGCGAGGCGAAAACCCTTGTCCGGGTGAGCAAGCGCATAATGCGTCACCAGACTTGCAATATGACCGAGTTCGGTGGATTCAGACTTCAGAAACTTGCGCCGCGCAGGGGTATTATAGAAGAGGTCGCGCACTTCCACTCGCGTGCCCGCCTCCCACGCCACTTCCTTGACATCGCGCAGCTTCCCTCCCGCGATCTCCAGGCGCGTGCCTGAACTCTCCGAAGCGTGCCGGGTCTCGAGCACCAGGCGCGAAACGGCCGCCATCGAGGGCAGCGCTTCACCCCGAAAGCCCAGCGTCGCGATTTCAAATATGTCCTCGGCAGAGTGAATTTTGCTGGTGGCGTGCCGCTCGAAAGCCAGCAAGGCATCGTCGTGGCTCATGCCGCTCCCGTCATCCACGACGCGGATCAAACGTTTCCCTCCCGATTCAACCGACACTTGGATAAGGCCCGCCCCGGCGTCCACCGAGTTCTCCACTAATTCCTTCACCACGGAAGCTGGGCGCTCCACCACCTCGCCAGCGGCGATTTTGTTGACGACGATTTCGGGCAGAATCCGGATGACAGACATAATTTGAAAGGTTAAAGGGTAAAGGATAAAGGCTAAAAAGACCTCCTGACGCGGGTCAACTCACAACTACGGCCTCAAGCCTATGACGCTTAACCTTTATCCTTTAGCCTTTAACCTTCTTTCTTGATTTCCAGCCCCAGTTCCTCAAGCTGCTCCGGCTCGACCCCGGCGGGAGCCTCGCTCATCAGATCAACGGCGCTAGCGGTCTTGGGGAAGGCGATAACCTCGCGGATATTCGACTCGCCGGCCATGAAGGCAATAATGCGGTCGTAACCGAGCGCAATACCGCCATGCGGCGGCGTTCCGTATTCGAGGGCCTCAAGGAAGAAGCCGAAGCGCTCCCGGGCTTTCTCTTCCGTCAAGCCCAGGACGCTGAAGACGCGCCGCTGAATATCCTGCCGGTGGATACGGATCGAGCCACCGCCAATTTCCGATCCGTTGAGCACCAGGTCGTATCCGAGCGCTTTCACCGCGCCGGGATCGGTTTCAAGCGCCTCCAGGTCCTCCTCACGCGGCGAAGTGAAAGGATGGTGCATGGCGGTGAAGCGCTTCTCCCGCTCATCGTAATCGAACATGGGAAAGTCAATCACCCACAGAAAGTTCCAGGTCCCAGGCCTGATCAGGCCGAGTCTTTCGGCCAACTCCAGCCTGAACCACCCTGAGGCTTCATCGAGCTGATGCACCCTGTGGCGCGAGAGTTCCTCGCAACCGAGGAGCACGATGAGATCGCCGGCAACCGCCTCGGTAGCGCTCACGATACCGCGAAGGCATTCTTCGCCCACCGTCTTCGATAGCCGCGACTGAATCTCGGCATCCTTCAATTCCACAAGGGCGAAATTCCCGGCGCCCAGGGTTTTGAGCGGAACCTGGTACTTGTCCATCTGGCTGCGCGAGATTTTGCCGGCCCCGCCCGGAATTCGCAGCGCCTTCACTGCCTTGAACCCGCGAACATTGGACAAGGGATTTCCAGTCACATCGATTCGTTTCCAAGCCAGGTCAAATCCCAGATGGGGCTTGTCGGAGCCATAGCGCTCCATGGCCAATTCATAAGTGAGGCGGCGGAACGGGCGCTTGACCTCCACCTGGACCAGCGCGAAGAGTTTCTCCATCAACCGCTCGACGATGTCGAATAGCGTGTCCCGTTGTGGAAACGCCATCTCGATATCAATTTGCGTAAACTCCGGCTGGCGATCGGCGCGCAAATCTTCGTCGCGAAAACACCTGACAATCTGGAAATAACGGTCGAAGCCCCCGATCATGAGGATCTGTTTGAAGAGCTGCGGAGACTGCGGCAGCGCGTAGAAATGGCCGTGATGAAGGCGGCTGGGAACCAGGTAGTCGCGCGCGCCCTCCGGCGTCGAGCGGGTCATGAAAGGCGTTTCGATTTCATTGAATCCATGCTCGGAGAGGTGCTGCCGGACCACCTGGCTGGCGCTGTGCCGAAGCCGCAAGTTGCGCTGCATCCGCCCCCGCCTTAAGTCCAGGTAGCGATAACGAAGGCGAATCTCCTCGCTCGTCTTCGTTTCGTCCTCGATCGGAAAGGGCGGAGTCTTGGACTCGTTGAGGACCAGAAGCCTTGCCGCTTTGACTTCCACCGTTCCGGTGCCGATCTGAGAGTTAATTGTCTCCGTGGAGCGCAGCACCACCTCGCCTTCCACGCCCACCACATACTCGGGCCGCACTTCGTCGGCGCGGTCGTGTGCTTGGCCGCTGATTTCCGGGTTGCAAACCACCTGCATCACTCCTGTGTGGTCGCGAAGGTCGAGAAAGATGATGTTCCCCAGGTCCCGGCGGCTATCTACCCAGCCGGCCAGAAACACCCTCTGCCCCGCGTGCGATGCTCGCAGCTCCCCGCAGTAGTGTGTTCGTTGTCGATCTCCAACAAGGTCGAGTTTCACGGTCACCGCCAAAAAGAAATGGTAAACTATAAAGTGTAAATTCTAAATTGCGAAAACCGATCTCATCGTGTCCTGTCATTCTGAGCGGAGCGAAGAATCGCCGTAGTTCTGGAGTCCACCGACTGCAGAGATTCTTCGCTTCGCTCAGAATGACAATTCAGTGTCACTTCGCCGGCCATAATTTACAATTTACTATTTATAATTCACTAATTGCCGTTCACAATCTTGCCTTAAGATACGATACGATATTCCCAGGCTCCACTTCCTGCTGCTGACCGGCGGTCATGTCTTTCACTTGGTAGCGCCCGGTGGAGGTTTCGCCCTCGCCGATGATAATGGCGAAGCGCGCCTGGAGCTTGCTTGCCAGTCCCATCGCCTTCTTGATCTTCATGGGATCGTAGCCGATCTCGACGCTCAAACCCTCGGCGCGCAGTTCGCGCGCCAAGCCCGCCGCGCCTCGAACCGCCGCGTCGCCCATCCAGACGATGTAAGCCGCCAGCGGCGTCTCGGGTTTAAGTGCCGCGGCCGCCTGCACCGCCAGAATCAGACGGTCCTGGCCGATCGAGAAGCCGATGCCTGGAGTGGGCGGACCGCCCAGCATCTCCGACAGCCCGTCATACCGTCCGCCGCCCAGCACGGCGTTTTGCGCGCCCAAGGCGCCACTGGTGATCTCAAAAGTGGTCCGCGTGTAATAGTCGAGACCGCGCACCAGGCGGGGCGTAACCTGATAAGAAATTCCCCGCCCCTGAAGCTCGCTCGTGACACGCTCGAAGTGCTGCCGGCACTCGGGGTCGAGATGGTCGATGATCTTGGGCAGCTTCTCGATGGTGGGCTGGTCCGCCTCCACCTTGCAGTCCAGTACCCGCAAGGGATTCGTCTCCGCGCGCCTCTGGCAATCCATGCACATCGAGGCCTTAACGGCTTCGAAGGCCTGACGCAGAACCAAAAGGTACTCGGCGCGGCACTTAGGGCATCCCACCGAGTTCAGGAGAAGCTGATACTCTCGAATCCCCACTCGCTCCAGGAAAAGCACGAGCATCTCGAGAACCTCCGCATCCACCAGCGGGCTCTCGGACCCCAGCACTTCTGCGCCGATCTGATGGAACTGCCTGTAGCGCCCCTTCTGCGGGCGCTCGCGCCGAAACATGGGCCCGATGTAATAAAGCTTGTGAACGCCGCCCTGGTTGTACAGGCTGTGCTCGATGTAGGCGCGCACCACCGAGGCAGTGGCCTCCGGCCGCAAAGTCAAGGATTCGTCGTCGCGATCCTGAAAGGTGTACATCTCCTTCATCACAATATCTGTATCGGCGCCCACGCTGCGCGAGAAGAGGCCTGTCTGCTCCAAAATCGGGGTGCGAATCTCCCCGTAGTGATAAGCGCCGAAGACGCCGCGCGCCTCTGCTTCCACCCGTTGCCAGAGGTTTGTGTCCGGCGGCAGCAGGTCGCGTGTTCCTTTGACGGAGCGAATGGGTTCAACTCTCATGGTTTATCGCACCAGCTCAGAAGGGTACGTCCTCATCGTCAACGGTGATGTTGCCCATCTCCTCGAGGTACCGCTCCGCATATTGCACGTAATGTGAGGCATGCAGGTCGATAAAATTCCGATCCGCCTCCGTGAGCTGCCGCTTCAGCCGGGCCGGCGCCCCCAGGTAAAGGGTGTGGGGCGGAACTACGGTATTCTCCACCACCAGCGCGCCCGCCGCCACAATCGAGCCCTCTCCGATGCGGGCGTTGTTCAGCACAATTGCGCCGATGCCGATCAAGCAGTGATCCTCGACGGTGCAAGCATGAAGCACCGCGCGGTGCCCCACGGTGACCCAGTTGCCGATCGTCACCGGTGAATTCGGGAACCCGTGCACTATGGTTCCGTCCTGAATGTTGGTGCTGGCGCCCACCCGTATGGGCGCTACGTCGCCGCGCAGCACCACCTGAAACCAGATGCTCGAGTTTTCGCCTATTTCCACGTCCCCGATGATGTCAGCGCTACGGGCCACAAATGCCGTGGCCGCAATGCGCGGTTCGATCATCCCCAAATCTTCAATCATCGACAGCCCACTCACTCGGATCGTAATCAGTCCACAAACCTTTTGAAGTTATCATAGGCGCAAGAAACCCTGCAAGGAGTTAGGGTCGTCCAGCAGGTTCAACTTCAGCGTGCGGCCAAGGATGGCCGCGCTCCCAGGAGAATGCTGTCTTTCACCGCGCAGTGGGGATCAATTCCAGCGGCTTGCCCTCTGCCCAGGGCCTGTAGGTCGCAGCGAAGCGTATGCGCTCCTCGGTTGACGGATGGGTATACAACCAGAAGCGGATGAAGGGACTGGGATCAGGATCTTCCAGGTCTTCCTGAGCCATGATCTGAAAGGACTGAACGTCGGCGGTGTTGGGGTCGGAAACAACGCCGTAAGCCATTTCCAGGCCGAATTGATCGGCCTGGTGCTCGAAGTGACGGGAGATGCCGTTAAGGGCCGGAGAGGCTAGAAACACAACCACGGTCAGTACGATGAGGACGATCGGAAGCGAGGCGAGATCCGCAACGCCAGTCGAGAAGTCGAGAGTCGAGAGTCGAGGAGTTAAGAACTTTTCGGCATCCGACGCCTCGACTCGTTGACTTGAAGGCGGAGCGAGATTCCTCGCTTCGCTCGGAATGACAGTGAAGGAGTCGGAACGAGAACTCGCGGCAACGATCCTGTTGATGAGGAGAAATCCCGCGTAGAACAGCACCAGAAAAATCATTTCGTCGAACGCGAATTCCTTGGGGATGTGGTGGAGCACATAGTGGCCGGCTTCGTGCCCGACCACCAGAAGCGTCTGGTCGGAGTTCAGCTTCTCGAGGGTGGTATCCCAAACCACCAGGCGTTTGCTCGAGCCCCAGCCGGAGACGTAGGCGTTCACAATCCTGGTTTTGGCGCTCGCGTCCATTTCGTAGATGCGCGAGCGGGGAATCGCCAGGCCAGCGTGTCCGAGCATTTTCTCGATGCGGTCCGTCAAAGCGGGCTGTGTCTTTTCGAGGGGCGTAAATCGGTAAAACAGCGGCTCCACAACGTAAGGCTCAACGACGATGAATGCCAGCGTGATGGGGATGGAGGCAAACCAAAAGTAAAGCCACCAGCGCCGCGGGCTGCGCCGCACCAGCCAGTAGAAGACCCAGGCAAGCAAGATCGCCACCACCACCGTGAGGCCGAGGTCCTTCCCCCAGTCCACCACCCAGGACCCGATGCCCTGGGTTGAGAGGCCGTAGCGGTGCTCGAGCACGAAGCCCCAGTAGTAATCCAGAGGGGACTCGAGCGCCCTCACCGCGATCAGGAATATCGCGACAAACAAAGCCGTCTGCACCGGGCGGCGGGCGGAGAACCGTTTGACCCGATTCCGCAAGCCGGCCGCGAACCCGCTCCGCCAAAGGAATGCGTAGAGGGCAAGGGCTAGCGCGATAGCTGCGAAATACAAGAGATACTCGGCGCGCGAAAAAGCCATAGCCTTGGCGCGCTTCTCCGGCGTCAGGACATAATGAGCTTCCGCCGTCTTTGTTCCCGCCGGCTGCTCACCTGCTCCGGTCTGCGACTCCGTCGCCGCCGGAGTTCGAGACGTGGCAGGCGGCGTAGGCTGTTGCGAAGCTGAAGTGGATAATGAAATTGCCAATAGACAAAGAGCGAACAGCAGCGGCGAGCAAAACCTGCGCATGTTTTCTACTCTGGTAGCTTTCTCACCGCAGAGGCGAGAGCTATGTAAACCCACGGCCTCGGCTCCGCGTCTCATTGCCACCGCGGTGAGGATTTCGGTTCTTCGGAACCTTTACTGCCATGGCGTGGAGCCGCCGCCTCGCCTCATCATAGTGCAGGAGAAAATCCTTGACAATGACGGCTCCAGAATTTACGATAAGACCTGCGTTTTCAGGAGGTTCGTTTGATAAAGCTGGACATCATTAACGAGGTTGTAAATCGCACCGGCATCACCAAAACCAAAGCGGAAATCGCGGTCGAGACCGTCTTCGAGTCGATGAAGAAGGCCCTCGCCGGAAGCGACCGCATTGAACTGCGCGGATTTGGTGTCTTCAACGTAAGGCCCCGCAAGACGGGAATCGGCCGCAACCCCAGGACGGGCGCGGAAGTGAGTATTCCGCCCGGAAAGGCCGTGCGCTTCAAACCCGGCAAGGAACTGCAAACGCTTCCCTAGACTATTTACAGACTCAGGCGAGCAGGCGAAAATAGACTTTTCGCATCCTGTGCTATGGGTGATGAACTCTATATCCGGCATGGCCCCGGGGAGACTCCTCTGGACTTGTTTCCGCCTCCGATTGAGCCGCCGCGGCGGCGCTTCCGGAGCCTTCGGCAGCGCTGGCTTAACTCGCTTCCCTTTCATGCCCTGCTGTTCCTGCTGACGTGTGTGACGACCCTCATCGTAGGCACTCACGTCGCGCAGAACTACGAGCACAATTTTCCGGCCTTCGACTGGGACATTTCGCGGGCATTCTTTGCGGGCATTTTTCACAACCCCGCGACCCTGGCGCAAGGGATACCGTTTTCATTTACGCTGCTCAGCATCCTGCTGGCGCACGAATTGGGACATTATTTCACCTGTCGGTATTACGGCATCGAGGCAACCTATCCTTACTTCATCCCCGCTCCGACCTTGATCGGAACCATGGGCGCGTTTATCCGGATCAAGTCGCCCATCACTACCCGCAAAGCGCTCTTCGACGTGGGAATTTCCGGGCCGTTGGCGGGTTTTATGGTGGCGATTCCGGCCCTGATCGTGGCCACGCTGAATTGTCAACCGGTGATTCCGAGAAGTCTTCCCGACACCATTACGTTGGGGAACCCGCTGGCCATAACATTCCTGGCAAAACTCCTGCGCCCCGGCTTGCACCCCATGAGCATTTCGTTGCAGCCTGTCGGCTGCGCAGCCTGGGTGGGACTGTTTGCCACCGCGCTTAATTTGCTGCCCGTTGGTCAACTCGACGGCGGCCACATCCTCTATGCCGCGCTGGGCGACAGGCATCGGATGATTTCCCGGGGCCTGTTTCTGGCCTTGGTCCCGCTGGGAGTTTTCTGCTGGGCCGGCTGGATGGTCTGGGCTGTCGTTCTGCTGGTCGTCGGCTTGCGCCACCCCGTCATCATGATTCCGTCCGAACCGCTCGGTAAAGGCAGGCGAATCCTCGCCTTAGTGGCCGCCTTGATATTCCTTCTCACCTTCGTCCCCACCCCGTTTGCCGTCCGATAGTACCGAAAAACGAAAATCGAAACTCGAAATTCGACCGCCAAAAAATCAACCAGTCGTACACACATAAAGGGCCGATCTTGCTATCGGTAGCACGACCTTCATTCAGGGTTTTCGAGTTTCGAATTTCGAGTTTCGAGTTTCGAATTACGGCACTTACATGATGTTGACGGGGTCAACGTCGGTCATGACCTCGCGGGGTTGTATCGCCGACTGCGTGCAATGATGGACCAGTTGCTTTAAGAGGGCATGAAGGTTAGCGCGCGAGTTGGATTTCAGCAGGAACTGGATCCGATAGCGCCGCTCCACTTTGGCCAAGGGAGCAGGACCGGGGCCGAGAATCTTTATGCCAGGGAACCGTCCTTCGACCTTGGTAAAGAAGTCGCCGATCTCCTTCGCCACCTCCGCGGCCCGTTCCAGCTTTTCATGCTGGGCGACGATGTTGGCAAGCGCGGTGATGGGCGGATAATGCATCATGCGGCGGAAGCCCATTTCCTTACTGAAGAACCCGCTATAGTTTTGGTCAGCGGCCAGGCGGATGGCATAATGCTCAGGATAAAACGTTTGCACCAGCACCCGCCCGGGGGCGTCGCCTCTCCCGGCGCGGCCCGCCACCTGAGTGACAAGTTGAAACGTGCGCTCGGCGGCGCGGAAGTCCGGCAACCCGAGGCCGATGTCCGCGGAGACGACGCCCACGAGTGTGACGCCGGGGAAATCGTGTCCTTTGGCGATCAGTTGTGTACCGACGAGAATGTCGATCTTGCCCCGCCTGAAATCCTCGAGTACGCGCAAGAACTCGCCGCGGCGGCGGGCCACGTCGCGGTCCAAGCGGGCCACCCGCGCGCCGGGGAAAAGTTCGGCAAATTTGTGCTCGATCTTCTCGGTTCCTTCGCCGACATAGTGAAGATATTCGCTTCCGCAGGCCGGACAAAGTGCTGGAACTTCGGTCGAGTATCCGCAATAGTGGCAGCTCAGGCGGTGCTCGCGGCGATGATAGGTGAGCGAAACGGAACAATTCACACAGCGCACCGTCTGGCCGCAACTCCGGCACAACAGAAACCACGAGTAGCCGCGCCGGTTGAGCAGCAGCATGATCTGCGCCGAAGCTTGAAGCTGCGCCTCGATCTCCTCTTTCAGCTTGCGGGAAAGCGGCATTTGCGTGTGCGTCTCGCGGAACTCCTGCCGCATGTCCACCACCTCGACCGCCGCCAGTTTCCTCCCTCCGATCCGTTCTTCCAACTTCGCCAAGTGGTATTTGCCCTCGCGCGCATTCCAGTAAGACTCCAGCGAAGGCGTCGCGGAGCCCAGCAGGGCCAGCGCGCCCCCGTATTGCGCTCGCACCACCGCCACATCCCGCCCGTGGTATCTCGGCGTTTCGTCCTGCTTGTAGCTTGAATCGTGCTCCTCATCCACGATCACTACACCCAGATTGGTGACCGGTGCAAAGACCGCGGAGCGCGTTCCTAAAACGACTTTGGCCTCGCCGCGGCGCACGCGCCACCAGGCGTCGTCGCGTTCCCTTTCCGTGAGCCCGCTGTGCAGGAGCGCGACCTGCTCTCCGAATCTCGAGAAAAACAGAAATTGCATGGCAGGAGTGAGCGCGATCTCCGGTACCAGCATCAGGGCGGACCGGCCTCGCTCCAGGCAGTGGGCAATCAGGTGAAGATAGATTTCGGTTTTGCCGCTTCCGGTAACGCCGTGCAGCAGCACGACGCCGAATTCGCCGGAATCGAGCCGGGGAAAGAGATCGCCGAGCACGGCGGACTGTGCGGGCGTCAGTCGTGGTGCGGGCGTCTCGCCCGCAGTCGCGGGAGCGTCTCGCTCCCCCTGCGCAAAACGAGCGCCGTGCCAGCCCGCCTCGCTGAGTTCGATTAAGCCCGCCTGGCCGAGCTTGCGCAAGTGCGCAAGCTGCGCGTGCGCGGCTTCGAGTAGCGGACGATGATCGTCAGCCGGCCCCTGCTGTTCAAGAGCCTCGATAATTCTCTTGGCGACCGGGGAGAGCCGAGGCGGGTGCTCCGGCAACGGCCCCGCCAGCCGGACGCCAAACACTTGCCGGCGGCTGCGATCCTTTTTCACTTCCTCGACGATTACCCATTTTTGCTCGAGCGCACGCGGATAGGCGTTGGGAAACTTCCTTTGCAGTATCTCGAGAGAAGCGCCGGGACGCCGGTCGAGGTACGCCAACAGAGTTGCATCCTGGCTCTCCTTGCTCTCCTCGGGGGGGATGGCCGCGAGTTCCTGCAGCTTGCGCCGCCCCTCTTCGGTCAGATGCACCTGTCGAGCGCGCCGCGTTTCTTGCCTGAGCGGCAACATGGCGCGGAAGACTTCCCCGGGCGGCGCCAGGTAATAATCCGAAATCCAGAGCGCGAGCTTTACGAGTTCGGCGGAGAGGGCAGGTTCGGGATCCATGGCGCGCAACGCCTCGCGCACTTCGATCCCGGGCGCCAGCTTGCTGGTCGGACCCAGCACGATGGCCGTCGCCTTGCGGGTGCCCAGAGGCACCACTACGCGTTGGCCTGTCGAAACCGGCCAGGAAGACGGGAAACGGTAAGTCAGCGGATACGGGATGGCCGCCATCACGGCAACGTCGAAAAGAGAATCCGGCGGCTTTTTTCTTTCTCGATCCATGGAGTCCAGAGTTGAAAGTCAAGAGTTGAAAGTCTGAATTCCGAAGTTGATAGTCTAGAGTGGAAGCGCCCGCGTATGCAAACGGGCGGTGCGGTGCACGAAAGGAGGCTGTCATCCTGAGCGCAGCGAAGGATCTCGGCAGTTGCTTTTCGTGTGCCGCGGGTTGAGGCGAACTTCAGGGATCCTTCGCTCCGCTCAGGATGACAGGCAGAAGAAACGATTATCGTTTCTTGACTCTTGACTGTCGACTGTCAACTGTCGACTGTTGACTTCACTTCATGCTGCGCGCGTGCTGCGCCATCAAGTTCGCGTAGAGGTTGCTGAGACGATCCAGCATCTGGATGGCCGGGGTGAAATTCCTGCGGTTGATGTGCTCGATGTTGAGCCCGAGGAGCGGCGGATCAGGCGGCAGGTTGTCGAACACGTCCATCAGGATGCGCTGCGCGAGGTCGAGCGACCTTGCGAGGCATGTCGCGGCCGGGGCAGTGGCTCCGTCTTCCGAGCCGAGCAGAAACCGATCCAGGTTTTGCGGAATGTCCCCGCCCAGCCAGCGAAGGAACTGCAAATCCCGGCGATGACTGACCGGAGCGAAACTCAGGAAGAGGCGCACCGGCAGGCCGTTGAGCCGCTGCACCAGCCAGACGACGTCATTCGAGTCAAAGAGAACCTGGGAGGTGAAGAAGTCGAGACCCGCCTTGTGCTTGGCGCGAATCCGCTCGGACTCGTTCCTGCGGCTGGGAATGGTGATGCCGCCCAGCGTTACCGGCAGTCCCTCTTTCCGCACGAGTCGTGCGGCCTCCGTGACGTTGGGGCCGGGGTAGCGGACTTTAGTGGATTCGCCCCCCACCAGAATAACCTGCCGCATACCACGCTCGACGCAGGTCTCGCGAAACCACACTTCCGGCTTCGGATCATGGACAACCACGCGGTTGAGAACCACTTCCGCGCCCACTTCGCGCCGAATGCGCGAGCCGAGCAGTCGCGGCTCGACGCGCGGCACGAACTTGCTGGTCCGCTCCGTCCCTCGAGATTCGTCGAGAATCTCCGGGACATTGATCCCGTCTACAAAGGGTACGACCCGTTTCAGCTCAGTAAGAGATTCGTCGATGGCTTCGGGCTGATCCGCCGCCGGCGGCACCACTTCGAAGAGCGTCACCGGTACGAAAGGGTTCAGGATTTTTTCTTGCAGTTTCATTCGCCAATAACCGCGCTGGTAGCGCTTGCTTATTTTTCAATTTAGCCGAAACCGGCGAGAAGTACAACCTGCGGTTCGACCTTTCTGATGCCTAGGGACGAAACCCCTCACCCGTCTCCGTCAGCTGACGGACTGATGAAAGCGCCGTCGCGGGACACCCTCTCCCCAGGGGAGAGGGCAGTCAATTCCTTGAAAGAGGGCCGTGCGTCCAATTGCGGGTAAGCTACGGCTCGACGAGCGGCGGCAGGCGGCGCGGGTGGCGGTAAACATCCCGCAGGTGGCTCACGTCGCTGGCCGCCTTTTCCCAACGCTGCAATTCTTCGTCATACCGGACCGAGATATTGTCGAGGAAATAGGGCAGGTTGTCGGCGAGCCAGAGTTTCCGGTAGTGGGCTCGCAGCAGAGTTGTCTGGTCTCGCATGTCCTGCATCAAGCCGTTGACGCTGTCGATCCGTCCCAGAACGCCTCCGACCACCTCGGGCTTCGTCGCATCGGCTTGCGCCTGGGCATAAAGGTCGGAGATGTACTTTGAATAGATGGCCTTTTGCCCGAGGAAATCGAAGCGGCGGGCGGAGAAGTCCACGTAATCCAGCAAGTCCTGGTTGCGGCGCGCGAGGTGCGAATTCGTGATGAGATCGGCAACGACATCTTCCGCCAGCAGCCGGATCTGATGTGCGGCGGGCTCCAATTGGGCGTAGAATTTCTGCCCGTCCGGGCTCAGCGCATCGACCCAGGTCAGCCGATCCTCGCCGTCGGAGTGGACCGCGCCCCGCAAGAGCGTATGGATCTGGGTCAAGTTCTTGATCTCTGTGGCGAAGTGGTGATCCGGGGCGCGGTAGAACGACCAGTCCCAGTTGTCGGAGAACTGCTCGTCATCCACGGTTTTCTGCCAGGATTGCGCGGCGCCATACACCAGACCGTACCAGGTGTAGTTCACCATGCCTTCGCCGTCATCCATCCACATGGTATTGAAAACGCCCGTCGCGCCCTGTTCTTTTCCGTCCGTCACGAATTGGCGGATGTTGGGCAGCGCGTCATCGTAGTTCGGGAAAATGCGGCTCCAGTTGCTCACCCCCGGCGCCACCCAGGTTTCCAGCCCCACGTCGCGGAAGGGCTTAATCTCGTTCACGTAGGACTTCCGCGGGGCATAGTCCCAGGGGATCGCAATCATGTCGTGCGGCAAGTCCTTGAGATGCTCAGGGTGCTGGACGCCCATATCGCCCCAGAAGAGGACCTTGCGATGATAGGGGCTCAAGGTCTCGTCGATTTTCCGAAGGTAGTCGATGTAAACCTTGCCGTAGCCGAGTCTCTGTCAATCGTCCGCCTTGGTCCGGCCCTGGCCTAACTCGTAGGTTTCATCGGCGCCGATATGGAAGAAGGGTCCGGGAAAGACCGAAGCGAGGTCTGCAGAACATCTTGCCGATGAAAGTGAAGGAGCCGGGGACGGTGGGCGAAAGCACGTCCCCGTAGGGGACTTCGGCCATGTCCTGGTATCTGCTCCATTCTGCAGCGCCAGATGAAGGTGGCCAAACGACTCCTGCTCGGGAACTATCACCATGTGATATTGTTTGGCGAAGTTGACGAGTTCCGTGGCTTCCTCCGGAGTCACCGCGCCGCCCGGCGCCGCAAAGAGCGGCAGGCTGGGGTAGGCAAAAGTGTTCTCCATGTAGAGCGAGAACAAATTGATTTTGTACTCGGACAGCAGGGTGATTTCCCTTTTGAAAGAAGCCGGCGTGGGAATGGCGCCACGGCTAATGTCGATGCTGACACCGCGCCACCGCATGGCGGGCCAATCCGCAATGCGCACCGCGGGAATCTCGGCGCTGCCCCCGGGCGTTCGCTCCAGCAGTTGGCGAAGCGTCTGGACGCCGTAGAAGATGCCCGCTGCGGTCTTGCTCACGATTGAAGCTTCGCGAGCCGTCACCACCAGGATGTAACCTTCCTCGTCGGCCTGGGGCGGCAAGCTCAACCCTGACTGTTGCAGAATGTTCTTGCCGGCTGGGCTGCCGCTGCGCGCCAGCACAATTCGCGGCGAGGCTCCGCTCTTGGCTCCTACCGTGGCGGCCACGCCTCCCAGCGAATTCAGATCCTGCACGAGCAGCGAAGCCGCAAAGCGATCCTCGTCGTCGTTGCTCGGCACCTCGATGTTGAGGCGCGATCCTACACGCAGTGTTCCCTGGCCCGTTTCAAGCTGGTTCGGGTATGGGATGAGCGGCAGGCTGGAAGCGAAAAGCGAACCGGCGAAAGACGCCAGAGTAAAAAGAGCGAACATTAGCCTTGGCAGTTGTCTATCCAAAGTAATCCCTCCTCCTGGATTCGACTGGGCGCGCCCTCACTCGGCATTCCCCTCTTAGGAACCCAGAAACCTGAGAGTGTACACCCTCGCGCCGCGTTTTGACAGCCACGCAGCGATGGTGTCGCAGCAAAGTGAGAAGTTCCTATTCCAGCAAAGTAGAAAGTTCCTGTTGAAAGTCGGCAAACTTGCCGGATGAGCAAACAGGAGCTGCTGGTGATGAACACGAAGGAACGGGATCGGCTGAAGGTATTGCATGAGCTGCAGCAAGGACATTTCACGCAAGGGGCGGCGGCGCAGCAGTTGGGCGTAACGGACCGCTGGGTGAGGAAGCTGCTGGTACGGGTGAAGAAAGAAGGCGACGGCGGTATCGTGCACCGACTGCGGGGCCGGGCGTCGAATCGGCGCTTAGCGGAGAGTCTGCGCGCCCAGGCGCTGAAGCTGGTGAAAGCGAAGTACGGAGACTTTGGCCCCACGCTAGCCTGCGAGTACTTGGCGAAAGAGCACGCGGTGGAGGTGAGCAAGGAGACGCTGCGGCAGTGGATGATGGCCGCGGGGTTGCGGCGGGGGAAGCGGCGCCCAGTCGAGGAGGTGCACGTGTGGAGGCAGCGCCGGAGTTTCCGGGGAGAGTTGGTGCAATGGGACACGTCGGAGCACGACTGGCTGGAAGGGCGGGGACCGAGGCTGTACCTGGTGGCCATGATCGATGACGCCAGCAGCCAAGCCTATGCACGTTTTGTGGAGCGGGACAGCACGGAGGAGAACCTGCGCGTGCTCTGGGGGTACCTGGAGGGTTGGGGTCGGCCGGTGGAGTTTTATACGGACAAGAGCAGCCTGTTTACGGTGAACCGGCCGGTGCTGGAAGCCGCTGATGAAGCGGTGAAGGAAGAGTTGACGCAGATCGGGCGTGGCCTGCGGGAACTGGGGATTGGTTGGATCCCGGCGCATTCACCCCAGGCCAAGGGTCGCATCGAACGCTTCTTCGGCACGGCGCAGGACCGCTTGGTGAAAGGGTTACGTCTGGCGCGGGCTGAGACCCTGCCCGCGGCGCAGACTTATCTCGAGCAAGAATACCTGCCGCACTGGAACCAGACCTTCACGGTGCTGCCGGCGAGCAGCACGGATGCGCATCGTCCCCTGCGCGCGGAGCATGAGCTGAAGTCGATCTTGAGTGTGGTGGAAGAACGGATCGTGACCTCCGACTACACGATTCGCTATCAGGGGAAGATCTTCCAGATCGCACGCGGTGATATCCGCCCCGGACTGCGGGGCGGTCGGGTGCGAGTGGAGCAACGGCTGGACGGGAGCATGGCGGTGAAGTTTCGTGAGTACGGCCTGAGCGTGGCGGAGTGCCTGGCTCAACCGAAAACGCCCTCACCCCGGAAACCGGCAAGCGCGCCGAGGATTCGTCCCAAGGTTGTGCACAACTGGATGAAAGATTTCCATCTCCGGAAGAGTCCTCCTTTAGGAGTAATTCTGCCGGACGCGACACGGGGCGGGTCGCCGACGTTCTTTGGCGGCTAACCTCCGTCGCCCTACGGGCTCCTCCGGTTAGCCGCCAAAGAACGAAAAGCGGAACTTTCTACTTTGCCTTGACAGCCACGCAGCGATGGTGTGGAAGCTGCAAGAGGCACGAACCGTGGCGCGGGCAGAATGCCCGCTACTCGTTCCTTTCGCATTTTCTGCTTGACAATTCGGCGGACCCATGGTAGCCTATAAGCGTGGTCATTTTAGTGACATATTGTCGAGCCGAGTGCCGGGATTTGCCGAATCCCACAACAAGTCGAAATGGCCCTTGCAAGTGCGAGAAGCAGTGTGCTACAGAAAATGGAAAATAGTGGGAACGAAGCTAAGAAGTACTTGAAAACAAAGAAAGTCGGTTTTTAAAATGTTGCAGATTATGCGCGTTTTGCGCGCAAATTAGCACCCGAAAGAGCAAAAAACAGACGATTCTGCGCAACCAAAACGAAGTTTGGGAGGCGCATGCCCGTGCCCTGAAAGTGACAGGATGTCGGCTACGCAAGCGCCGCGCAGTCCTGTAAGGGCACGCCATGGCGTGCCCCTACGATCCTCAGGAATCCGCCTCGCTGCGAACCGGCCGGCATTGCGTTGACGGGCCGTTAGGCATATATTACCTTCGGCGTCGAATGCGTAATTGAGGCGCTTTATATGATCCTAGGCCGGGTGGCGAAAAATGCCGATGAAGATGCGATATCCTGCCATTAAAACCGCCTTCCTTTTCGCGGTGCTATCAGGACTGTTTCCCGTTGTTTTGTGGCCGCAAGGAGCCATGCCCCTTAACCCTGCGATGCCTTCCATCCGCAATATAGAGAAGCACCGCTGGCACATTTTCGGGAAGGTCGTCGATTTCAAAGGTGAGCCCATTCGACAAGCTGACGTGCACATCGACTTGGGCTACGGCATGAAGTTGATCCGCGATGTGCAGACGGACCTTCAGGGGCGGTTCTCGACTGAGTACGAACTGGAATTCACCACCTTTAAGACTGTCGTCGCGAAACTCTCGGTGGACCGGGAGGGCTACCATGCTGCGCGCGAGATCGTGGATTTCGGGAACGGGGATAAGACCTGGGAAGTCACGATCACGATGCGGGAAGATACTGACGACACAGAGGAGTTAGCCGAAGGATCGTTGGTGAATGAGCTTGGGCAAAAGCTGAGGTCGGATTTGGAGACTGAGAACAGCGTGGGATCCGGGCGCAAGGACCTGGCGCGAGGGGTCCATGAGCTTTTCGACCGCCAAGAACCACTGAAAGCGGTGGACTCCTTGAACGAGGCCTCGAAGAAGTCTCCGGATTGTGTTGATTGCCGGATTCTCCTGGGACTCGCCCGGCTTGAGGCGGGAGGCCTGAACGGCGCCGCCCGCGAATTTGTGGACGCCATGAAGGGTGCGGATGAGAAGAACAACAACCTTCAGCGAGCCCGATTGAACCTGATCTTCGGCGTGCTGGAGGATTGGAAAGGTGAGTACGCGAAGGCCGCCGGGTTCCTGATGCAGGCCAAAGCGCAAGCTCCTAACGATCCGCTCATTCTGCGCGAACTCGGCCGCACGCTCATTCTCCAGAAGAATCTTGAGGCTGCCGAAGATTACTTGGGCCAGGCGATCCGCGCCGGAGATTCTCAAGAATCGAAGATTCTTCGCACGCGGGCACTGCTGGATGACGGTGATACAAGGGCCGCCGCGGCGCAACTCAAAGAATACATGGGTAACCGCCCGGCTACGGATTTCCCGCTGCCCGTGCGCAACCTTCACACCCAGGTTTTGGCGCGGCTCAAGTTGGAGTCAGCTTCGAAAGTCTCATCCGTCCTCAACCAGCCGCTTCTCACTTTAGTCCAGTCAATCCCCGAGCTTCATACGATGGCACCGGCGGCGAGCCAGGATCAACTCGCCACGATTCTTGCCGAGACCGGTCAGGACGTCCAGGCCTTCTTCCAGAACTTCTCGAACACCATGTCGGAGGAGCAGGTTCGCGAGACCCGCCTGGGAAAAAAGGGTGAGACCAAAGACCTGTTGGAAGAAGACTTCCAGTACCTGCTTCTCGCCAAGCCGGAGAAATGGGGTGTCGGCCTGGAAGAATATCGCACCGATAAGCATGGCGACCGGACAGGGTCAAAGGGTCTGGATGCCGGTTTCATGCTGACCTCCGGTTTTGCTTCCGCTTCCTTGGTTTTTCATCCCGCCTATCAGTCCGGCGCGGCATTCCGGTTGATCGGCCAGCAAACCGTTGCCGGACATCATTGTCAAGTGGTAGCTTTCGCCCAGTCGCCGGAGAAGGCTCAGATGGTCGAGCGGTTCAACACCGATCAAGAATCGATTCTGGTCCTCTTCCAGGGAATAGCCTGGATTGACTCGAACAGCTACAAAATCGTTCGCCTGCGGAGTGACTTGCTGTCGCCACAACCCAAGATCCGCCTGGAACGGCAAACCACCGAAATCACTTACCAGCCCGTTCAGTTCAAGGAACTCGCCTCCGCCATGTGGTTGCCTACAGAAGTCGCCGTCACCGTCCAGTGGAAGGGAAGGACCTTTCGGAACTCACACACCTACTCGCGCTTCAAGCTGTTCAACACGGAGGTGAAGGAAAAACGCGGAACCCAGACTGCACCGACTCCGCCTCTGTCAGACTGACCAGCGCTCTCGCGTTGTAGCGGCGGCCCTCGCGGCCGCCCCAGGGCAATCACAAGAGATGCACCTTTGGAGCCTCGCCACGACTCAACTCTAAGACGCCTTGGGTCTTGGGAAGGGTGTGTGTATGGGCGTGCCGCGCGAAAAAGGCGACAAATAGGCCGAAATAGGCGGATTCTTTGCGATTTTAGTATCCTAGCCGCAACCCGCTACTCACCCGAAACGTCATAGCTTGAAGAGCTAGTTTTACGCAGACGGGGTTCTTTTCCGTCCGCGCTCGGTGTTTATATGAATGGCATTTCCATTGCTGGGGTTATCGGGATGGCATTCATGTACGGTTGGAAGTTGCCGCCGCGTAACTTTACCAACTCGCAAATCTGAATGGTCGACCGGGGCTAGACCTCTTTGAGGGTAGGCCCCGCTCGCAGTGTGTATCGGTGGAGGTTGCCAATGAGGATGCAAGCTTGCCGGCTTTCCGGGGACCGCGACATTAGATCGGCTCTAACCTTGGTTTGCGGAAGCCTGCTGGTTATGAGCGTGGCCACGGCGGGATGGAGCCAGACGCCGAGCAGCCTCTACAAAGCCGCGGGCACTGTGGCGAGTACCGAGCCAACGGGTTTCACCCTCCAGACCGATGCCGGAGTTCGTCTTGCCGTCGAGATCCCCAACAATGCCCTCCTTGTCCGGGTTGCTCCGGAAGAAAAGACGCTCAAGAATGCCACCAAGATCAGTGTTGCAGATATCGCTGTGGGCGACCGCGTTTTGGTTCAAGGGCAGATATCGAGTGATCAGAAGACCCTCGCTGCCGTCCGCGTGATTGACATGAGCAAAGCAGCCATTGCGCAGAAGCACGCGGCGGAAACCGCACAGTGGCAGCGAGGCGTAGGGGGACTGGTGAACGCCGTCGATCCTGTAGCGAACACCATCACCGTTGCGACCTCAGGCTTCGGTGGCGCGAAGAAGACGACGGTCCACGTTTCCAAGGACACCATTCTACGCCGGTACGCGCCGGATTCGGTGAAGTACGAAGAGGCAAAGCCCGCCCCGCTCAGCCAGATCCAAACCGGTGATCAGCTCAAGGCGCGAGGCACGCGCAGCGCCGACGGCAACGACTTCGACGCCCAGGAGATTGTTTCGGGAACGTTCCTGAACATTGCCGGCACCGTCTCATCAGTTGACACCACCCAGAACACGCTCACGGTCACGGACTTGAAAACCAAGAAACCGCTTGTGGTGAAGCTTACGGCGGACTCCCAGCAGCGCAAGCTCGACCCCCAGTTGGCCCAGAGGATCGCCGTGGCTTTCAAGGGGGGCGCCAATGGCGCGCCGGGCGGGATACCGGGCGGCGCGGGAGCGGGCGCGGGTGCACCCGGCGGCCGTGCTTCGCAGGGTGCGCCCACAGGTGGGGCTCCAGGAGGTCCCGGAGGGCAAAGCGGCTTCGGCGGACCTCCGGGTGGCCCAGGAGGCGCGCGAGCGGGCGGAGCGCCTGATTTTCAGCGTCTTCTCAATCGCATGCCCACCGCCACGCTTGCCGATTTGAAAAAGGGTGATGCCGTGATGATCGTGGCGAGCCAAGGTACGGATACCGGCGGCGCCACGGCGATTACTCTGCTGAGCGGCGTGGAGCCAATCCTGACCGCGTCACCGTCCGCCAGCCAAGCGCTCTTCTCGGGATCGTGGAATCTAGGCGCGCCGGGCGGCGGAGGCGGAGAAGAAGGGACGCAATAATCCAGCGCCGGTCGCAGGCCCAGCGCCGGTCATGGGCTCGAATCAGAGTTGGTTTCTCGTAAGTAGGGGCTTGTGCCCCACTCAAGCAGCAAGAAGGTAAGCAAGTGCCCGTCGTAGTCACCCCGTACCAGCGGGGGGTCCGCACAAGGTCAGAAAGACCTGGATTTCCGCATTCGTGGAGATATCAGGCGTAGTGTGACTTCAGGAGAGACGTGATGCGATTTCGGTTATTTGGGAAATGTCTTTATATCTTGTTGGCGTTTATTTTGACGCCAGTTTTTGCCAGCCCTTTATTTGCACAAACCACTGCCGGCACGTTGCGCTGCCAGGTGAACGACTCCTCCGGAGGAGCAGTGACGCAGGCGACGGTTCTTGTAACCTCGGAGACAGGTCAAGCCCAAGCCCTGCAAGGGAACAAGGATGGCGTTTACGAGTTCAAAGGACTCGCTCCGGGCAAGTACGGCGTGAAAGTCATCGCCAAGGGATTTGCGCTGTACGAGCAGCAGGGAGTTGAGGTCAGCGCCGGGCAGGTTCAAAAGCTCGCCATTTCGCTTCAGATCGAAGAGGAAGTGCAGAAAATAACGGTCTCGGGCGAGGCACCCACCGTGAGCGTCAATCCCGAGAACAACGCCAGTTCGCTGGTCATCTCGGGGAAGGAGCTCGAATCGCTCTCGGATGATCCGGATGAATTGCAGTCGGAGCTTAGCGAATTGGCCGGACCATCAGCGGGGCCAAACGGCGGCCAAATCTATATCGACGGTTTTACGGGCGGCCAACTTCCTCCCAAGTCCTCGATTCTCGAGATCCGCGTTAACCAGAATCCCTTTTCGGCGGAATACGACAAGCTCGGCTATGGCCGCATCGAAATCACCACCAAGCCCGGCGCCAGCCAGTTCCACGGCCAAGGCTTCGTGAGCGGGAACACCGTTTCGTTCAACACCCGGAATCCTTTTGTGAGTGAGGAGCCGGCCTATCATTCGGAGTTCTACAATGGGAGCGTCGGGGGACCCATCAGCAAGAAGGCGTCTTTTTTCCTCAGCATATTTCGGCGGGACATCGACGACGCGAACGTAGTGAGCGCTTACGTTCTTAGTCCTGATTTGTCTCAGCAGGTTCCCTACAACCAGGCCGTGCTGAATCCCCATATGCGCATGAACCTCGGTCCGCGCGTGGACTACCAGCTCAGCTCGAAAAACGTCATGACCGTGCGCTACCAGTATTGGGGGAATAACGACACCGACGACGGAATCGGGCCGTTCGCTCTTCCCTCGCAGGCCTACAACACGAATGGGTCCGAGCACACCTTCCAGGTGGGCGATACGCACGTGATCAGCGACCGGACGGTAAACCAGGCTCGCTTCCAATACCTTCACGACAGCAACTACCAGTCGCCAGTGAATCTGGTGATCAACGGCAGCAACAACCTGATCGGCCCTCCCGTGGGGTGTCTTTTACTCGCCCAACCCTGCCAGGTTTCGGTAACCGGGGCGTTCACGGCGGGCGGCAACAGCCAGGGAGTACAGACGGACTACGAAAATCACTATGAATTCCAGAACTTCACGTCCATCAATCTGGGCAAGAACTTCATGAGGTTCGGTGGGCGCGTACGTGACAACGATGTTACGCTGGGTTCGGCGCAGAGCTTTAACGGTTCGTTTTCGTTCCCTAATCTCAACGCTTATCAGACCGCAGTACAATCGATCAACGCCTGTACAGTGGCCGGAGGGACTTCCTGCGAGGCGAGCGGAGCGACTCTGTTTACTATCAACCGAGGCACTCCTGCATTGAGCCTCAACTACGCCGACCTGGGGCTCTACGGTGAAGACGATTGGCGGGCGCGCCCCAACATGACAGTCAGTATGGGCTTGCGCTTCGAGACGCAGACCGGTATTCATGACCATGCCGACCTCGCCCCACGCGTGGGTTTGTCCTGGGGCCTGGGCAAGGGAAGGTCTCCTAAGTCAGTCCTGCGGGCCGGCTTTGGCGTTTTCTACGACCGCGTCTCACAGACCAATTTGCTTCTGGCCCAGCGCATGAACGGCTGCAACCAGCAGAGCTACACGTACAGCAACCCCGGCTTCTTCCCCGATCTTCCGCCCGGTATTCCAGCTTCGGGCGCGGTGGGCTGCCAGACCGGTTCGAACATCAGCCCTCTTGACCCCAACCTGCGAACGCCCTATACGATTCAGGGCGGCGGAGGGCTGGAGCGGCAATTAAATAAGAATGCCACGGTCTCGGTCACTTATCTCGGCTCGCACGGTGTTCACCAGCTTTTGACCCGCGACATCAATCCGCTGAACGACCAAGGCGAGCGCCCCTATCCGGGCTACGGCAGCTTGACCAGTGTAGCCAACATCTATCAGCTCGAGTCGGCGGGCATCTTTAATCAGAATCAAGTGATCGCGAACTTCAACATGCGCATGGGAGCCAAGCTGAACCTGTTCGGCTTCTACACACTCGGCTACGCCAATGGCACTGCCCTCACCAACATGAACCCGTACGATGTTGCGGAGGACTACGGGCGCGCGGCCTTCGACATTCGCCACCGTGTTTTCTTGGGCGGCACGTGGACTGTGCCGCACGGCTTTGCCTTCAGCCCTATGATCGTCCTGAACTCCGGCGCGCCCTTCAACATCTTCAATCCGGGGATTGATCTCTTTGGCACAGCCAGCTTAAATGATCGGCCTGCTCTTGCCAGTCCCGGCACCACGGGGGAGAACATCGTGGCAACTAAATGGGGCACGTTCAACACCGCCCCGGGCCCGAACGACAAGCTCATTGGGCCCTATTACGGCACCGGTCCGGGTCAGTTCGCAACGAATCTCCGAGTCAGCAAGACTTTCGGCTTCGGGAAAAAACCGGAGCGTTCGAGCGGTGGACAATTTGGCGGTGGCCCAGGCGGACCGGGCGGGGGCGGCAGAGGAGGCCCTGGTGGCGGCCTTGGACCTCGTGGGTTAGGTGGCGGTGGCGGCGGCGGTGGTTTCTTCGGTGGAGGCGCGCCAACCAACTCGCGCTACAGCCTCACCTTCAGCGTCAACGCGCGCAACGTCTTCAATAATGTGAACCTTTCGCCGCCCACCGGAGCCCTCGGTACAACCCTCTTTGGCCGGTCGAATTCGCTTATGGGAGGCTTCTGGTCTTCGGCAGCGGCGAATCGCCGCATCGACCTACAGGCGGCGTTCAACTTCTAGCCTTGGAGGCTGTCAGGGCGGCTTCTGTGGCCGCCCTGGCTGCGGACGGGTTGACTAACCAGGGCCAGTCGGCCTCTGCGCCTCGCTATCTTACTTTCCCACGTTCTCAGGATTGGCCCGCTTTGAAGTGCAGCATCGGTTTGCCGTACTCGAAACACACTTCTCAAACATGCTCTCTCAACAGGGGATGCGCAGGTTGGCTGCTCTCTAGGCGGCGATGATCTGGCTCGTAATGCAGTGACTTAGTCCGGCGCGTTCTGAACTGAAGGCCGGCGCTGCGCGCAGAACACTTGCTCCCCGCCGGGCAGGGCGGCCGCAAGGCCGCCCCTACACCATTGCTATTGCACAACGAGGTTTACGCTCGTTTCGCGGATGACCGTCGTCTGGGTTCCAGTGGTTACGCCTATGCCCGCAGTTGAGCCGGTATAGGTACCCAGGATCGTTATGGTGTAATTCCCCGTGGGAGTGCCGTTGATCGTTGAGGGCTGAATGACGTTGGTATAGATAGAAGTCTCGCAGCTTACCCAGAACACCGCAGCAAGAGCCAGCATAGCTAAAGCCAATTGCGCGAAGATCAGCCTGCGCCGGCTGCCCGGTCGGCGCCTTCTCAATTTCCCCCGAATCAGAAAGACGGAAATCAGCACCAGATTGCACGCCCCCCACAAAGCAAACATCATCGGAGTTGGCGGGGGAGTGCGGGGTGGCGCGGCTCGAGGCAGCAGGTGGCCCGTCGTCGAAGTCGATTGCGCTGTCGTGCTCAGGGTGAGTTGCGAGCTGACCGCCCCACCATTCATGGGTGACAGAGAAGCTGGATTGGCGACACAATACGTTCCCTGCGGCAGAGGGTGTGCCGGCGTGTTGAGACAGCTTATCAACACCGACTGGTTAAAGTTATTGACAGGCGAAACCGTGACCGAGTAGATGGACGATCCCCCAGAGGCCACGGTGTTGACCGCCGGGGTGGCCGAAACCGAAAAATCCCCAAAGTCAACGGACAACGTGAGCGTCGCGGTCTCGCCGGTGCTGCTGGTCACGTCCCGTCCAACGACGCTAAAGATATAGGGATTGGCGCTGGTGGGCGAAAGTCCGGAGAGCGTCAGAATACTCGTGCTCGGAATGGTGGTTGAATTCAAAGCGATGTTGGAGGGGTTAAAGAGGCAACTGCCGGGCGAACAGGAGAGTGCGACGGTGTCCGTGAAGTTCAAGCTCTGTTGAGCAGACATATTGATCGTAAAGGTCGTCTCGGCAGTGCCAATGGGAAGAGACTGCGTGGTGGTCGGCGAAGTCAGGGAGAAGTTGGCGTCTCCAGTCCCGGTTAGAGCGATGCTCGACGAGCCGCTCGTCACGTTATCAGTTACGGTCAGACTGCCCTTGAGAACGCCTGTACCGGTGGGTGTGAACGTGACCGAGAAGTTGCAACTGCCGCCCACGGCCATGGTAAACGGGTAAGACGGGCAAGTATTCGTTTCCGCGAAGGGGCCGGTGGCCGCAATATTAGTGACCGTCAACGCGGTTTCGCCATTGTTGGTCATGGTCACTGTCTGGGGCGCACTGGTGGTGTTCAAGGTTGTGGCGGGGAACACCAAACTGCTCGGCGAAAACTGCACTTGTGCAATCCCCGTGACCCCCGTGCCGGTGAGCGTGACCAGATGCGGGCTGCCGGCGGCATTGTCGGTGATGGAGAGCAACTCCGTCTCGGGAGCCAGCACCGTGGGAGTATACGATACGCTAATCGTGCAAGCTTGACCACCCCCCGGAAGGGTTCCCACGCAATTGTTGGTCTCACTAAAGTCGCCAGTCGTCGCCACACCCGAGATCTGAAGCGGGGCGGTGCTGGCGTTCAGAACAGTTACAACAGCGGGGACATTCTCGTCGGTTACCGTCTCGGTGGTGTTTTCGGTTACGTTTCCAAAGGCTATTTTTTGTGGGGTCAAGGCAACTACCGGAACGCTATTGTGAGAAATCTGCGAAACGAAGACGCTGGAGAGACCCGTAGTGTTCCCCGATTGCCCTTGATAAGCGAGGGCGATAGCGGGGAAACTCTGAGAAAACGTGGATCCTGCAATGTAAGCGTTGGCGTTGGTGTCCACGGCGATAGCGTTTCCAAAGTTCCCATTGGTTCCCGCAAGGAAGGTCGAGTACACCAACGAGGTTCCCTGCGGATTCAGTTCGGTAACGAAAGCATCCTGGCAAGGGCTCGCCCCGCACGACCCGCCAATG
This sequence comes from uncultured Acidobacteriota bacterium, assembly GCA_963831905.1. Classification (GTDB taxonomy): domain Bacteria; phylum Acidobacteriota; class Terriglobia; order UBA7540; family UBA7540; genus CAVROP01. Next base: position 563,852 of record CAWHRX010000009.1, read on the forward strand.
TAACTCGCCTGAACGGCGTTGGCGGTGGGAAAATCACTCGACTCCGTGTATCCGGTTACGTAAGCGTCCCCTGCGGTGTCGACGGCAATTCCCGAGGCCACGTCCGACAAGCTGCCGCCCAGGAGCGTCGAATAAAGAAGAGCCGAACCGAAGTGGTTCATCTCGGTTACGAAGGCCACAGGGTACCCCGGGGCTTGCTTGGTGGTGAAGATTTGATACGCCCCGGGAGTCGTGGGAAAGGTCGAAAGGGGATTGCACCGCGTCGTGGTCGCCGTTGCCGGATTACATGCACTGTAGCTGCTCCCCGCGACGTAAATGTTGTTTTCACTGTCCAGGGCGATCGCCCAGGCTCGATCGTCCCCGCTTCCACCCAGGTAGGTCGAAAACTCCAAGCTTCCGCCTCCGGGACTCACCACGCTGATGAACGCATCCACGCTGCCGGCGTTGCCGGTCTGGTAAGCATTGTAGACGGGAAAGTTATTGGAGAAAGTGAAGCCGGTCACGTACGCATTGTCGCCGGAATCGACGGCGATCCCTTGTCCGGAATCGGCGCTGCTCCCTCCCAGATAAGTGGAGTAAACCAACTGTTGGGTTTGCGGCAAGTTGGTGTCGATTTCGGCTACAAAGGCATCCCCGTTGCCGGCGTTACCGGACTGAACCGGTTTCACGGTGGGAAAATCATTGGACTGTGTCGAGCCCGTCACAAAGACGTTTCCCGAGGGGTCCAGGGCCAAGGCCAGTCCGTAATCGATATCGCTGCCACCCAAATATGAGGAAAACAGAAGCTTCGCACCGCTGGGATCCAGTTTGGACACAAAAGCGTCCGAATTGCCGCCATAGGTGGTTTGGAAGGCGCTGGCCGTGGTCGGGAAGTTCGCGGAGGACGTGTTGCCCGTGACGTAAACATCCCCCGTAGAATCGACGCCAATCCCTTGCCCGATATCGTAGTTATTTCCCCCTAAGTACGTCGAGTAGATGATCGCCTCGCCGTCATACCGCAGCTTGGTAATGAACGCGTCCGTATCACCCCCATAGGCACCCTGGTAGGGCGATGAGCCGGTCGGTGAACCCTTGGGGAAATTGCTGGACGATGTGCTGCCGGTGATATAGGCGTCAAAGAGAGCGTCCAAGGCAATCGCATTCCCTGTGTCGCCTCCGCTTCCGCCCAGGTAGGTTGAATAATACAGGGAGGGATCAATAATCAGCGGCTGACGCGGGTCATAATTGGCCACCTTGAAGCCAACTCGGTTGTGCCCACGCAGGACATACGACGCTTCCAGGTAACGCTTCTTCGCCGGATTCGAATGGTCAGTCTGATAGGCGACCGGCCGGTGAAAGGTCATTTGGCCGTCGGTCGAGCTGAACACCAAATCGCCATGCGAGTCGATGGCGGCCTCGCTGCCTTGGAAGGTCATGGCCAAAGACTGCGGCGCGACGCCCGGTGACAAGAAAAAGTCGTACTCGAGCTGCTGCTGATTTCCATAATAAACAAGGTCCACGCCCGGACGGATTTTGTCAAACTGGACCTTCTTGTAGGTCGGAATATTGGTATGCCATCGGCTGGGGTCATTGCCGATGAAATAATTGCTGAGCCCCGGAAGCCGATCGAGAGCGTTGGCAGTGGCCGAAGGATCTGCTCCTTCAATCTTCATCGACAACACGCGAGTGGATGGCTTGGGCTGGGCCTTTTCCGGAAACCGTCGGTCGGGCTGCGACGATTCGAGCGCCAGCGTCGCCTCACCCGGACTCAGGAAGATCGTGTAACCAGGGCCGCGCGCCAGGAAACGGACGCTCGAGTCCGCCTGGCCTTGGTTGACCTCAAAGCTCATGGGCAGAGCGCCGTAGGATTTCCAAGCTCGAGCTTTGGTCACCCGAGAGTTCTGCATCGGCGACGGTTTCCCGGCTGGCTTATTGCCCCCAGGAATCAACACGGTGAGGAGAATTGAAATCAGTAAGGAAAAGAGACTCAGCATAGCCACCTTCGGGTTCAAAAGTAGAATTTAACTGCAAATTGAACGGCGCGCCCATCATTCGGGTTGTCGCGCGTGGAATTGATCTGTCCAAAATTCGTAAGGTTAAGAAAATCCAGGTTGGTCGGTTGTGCAAAGAACGGGTGATTCAATAGATTGTAAGCTTCCGCACGGAACTCAACCCGAACATTCTCTCTAATCTGGAAGCTCCGTCGCAGAGCCGCATCCAGCCGGATAAGGTTGGGGCCGTAGACCTGGGTGGGAGCGCCTCCTAGCGGGGCAGTGTCACTCTGCCCCGTCGAGCCGACCTGCGGGGGGTTGTAGAACGAAGCAGGATTCCAGTACTGATTTGCGTTGTGAGGGCCGCCGCCCTGGTGCGCTCCTTGAACCAACAGAGCGTCGCAGCCAAGGCCTGCGGCGGTGGTAATGGTACAAGGAATGGTCATGGGCTGGCCGCTCGCATAAGTGAAAACCCAGTTGAGAGACCAGTTGCCGGCGATTTTCCCCTTGATGTCGCCCTTTTGCGCCAAGTATTGTCTTCCCGGACCGAAGGGGAGATCGTAGTTGCCGCTGAAGTGACCCAGGTGCCGAACTGCAAAATCCGCTTGCTGATAATCAGTCCTGATACCGATGGACTGGACCGAAGGTGCGCGGTAGGCTTGTGGGCCATTAAGATTGAAAAAGTCCAAAGCATCGGTCAGCGTCGTGCTGTAGGTATAGTTGCCAAGGAAACTGAGCCCGTGCCCGAAATTATGCGTGTACTGCACCTGGCCGGCATTGTACTTACTGTCCCCCTCCGTCTCGAGGTAGCTCGTGCCATAGGCAAAGCTCAGGTAGGGCTCATAAGCCTGGGCCTGTTCGAAGGGCGGAAGCAACTCTCCGACCTCATTCGTTCCCGCGTTGATCAAGAGATGGTGGCCGACGGTGGTCACCCAGGTAAACTCCAAAAGATCATTGTTCGAGCGCCGACCTTGGACGTTAAGATTGAAATTATTCGTGTAGGGATTCTTGAAAGTGCGTTGGACGCCTCGCAACACGAGGTCGGTTGCCGTAGCCGCCAAAGGAGTGAGTGGAAGAGGCGCGAGTCCCTGTTCCAAAGTCGCGTGGGCCAACGTCGAAGGGTAAGTGATGGCCGTGCCATCATCGAGGCTGGTGTACTGGTAGTTGACCTGGAAGGGGTAGGCCCCACTCAGGTTGGCCTGGCTACCCTCGTTCATCATTCCGCCATAGAAGAGTCCGAATCCACCCCTCACCACGATCCGCGGCGAGTACTGGTAGGCAAACCCGATGCGCGGGCCGATGTTGAGCCGCCGCGAATCGATGATCCCGCCCCGGTGAGGGTAATTGAGTGAAATGCTGTCGTTCGTGAGTGTGCTGGTGAAGTCCGTCGATAGCGAGTTGATATAAGTGGATGTGCAGGTGACGGGGTACAAGGCGCCGCACGGCAGGGTATCAAACCCGCGGCCGGCAGGAATCAGATATTGCGCATTCCCTGAACTTCCCGGAACAAAGTTTGCCTCCGCGCTGAAGTTCTCTTTCCAAGGTTGAAAGTATTCCCACCTTCCCCCTATCGTGAAGGTCAAGTCGGGGCGATACTTCCATTCGTCCTGCAAGTAAGCCGCGTAATAGAGCCGCCAGTTGTCATTATCGATGGCGGAGATGTTGGAGCCGTAAACCCGGTTCGGCCCACCCAGGCCATTGATCCCGGAACGAACAGTGGTGTTTTGGGGGACGAGAACAAACTGAGCGGCGCCTGTGCTGGGGTCGAGGGAATTGGCAATGGAAGTGAAGTTGCCCGAAAAACCAAACTCGCCGCGGGAGTAAGGCGGCTGGTTGACAGCGTTCCTGACGTTGATGATTTCAGCGCCGCCGATAATCGTGTGGTTCCTGAGGGTCTTGGTGAAACCCTCGCTGAATTGGTAGGTAAGGTTGTAGTCGATAGCCGGCGTATACGGGGCACTTCCCAGGGGACTATAAATCCCGACATCGATGGTCGGGAGGCCGCCGTTGCCGGTGACTTGGGGGACTCCCGAGATCCCAACCTGCGCGGGAATAGCGGTCAAGAAATTGGCGTAGGCTTGGACCCGCTCCAGTGACACGTAGCTGGCCGCCAGCCGGATATTGTGGATCAGCGTTGTGGAGGAGGTGTGGTTGATGCTCACGACGCTATTCACCGCCGTGTCGGTCTGCGTATATCCCCCGCCATCTGCGTATTGCGCCAAACCAATCGCATCCGTCGGGAAAGGACCCGTCTGTAATTGGGGGTTGTTGAGATAGCTGACACGCACAAAGGCCTGATTGCGATCGTTCAAGTGGTGATCGACGCGCACATCAAACTGGTTGGCATCGCCGCGGCTGAATTCGTTGGTCGTGTAGTTGTTGTAGATCGTCGCAATGGTGGGCGCCGGATAGAAATTGAGGAGTCCTAGTGCCGTCGGATCCACTCGATTCGCGCAGATCGTGTTCGCAATGCCTTTGCACTGAATTGGATCCCGGACATAGCCGTTGGCGGTGGCGCTCAATCCCGTAATCGGGTCAACCCCGCCCGTGGCTAACTCGCGCGTGGTGGCAGGATCGAAAATCGTTCCACACGGTGCAGCACGCCCCAGCACATCCGGGCCAGTGGTGCACTTCGGCTGGCCGGCTATCAAATCTGACATATCGATATATCCGCTGGCATTTACTGTTCTGTCAGCCAATGTGGGCACAGTCCCGACGAAAGGAACCCCTTGGCGGTACTTGGTTCCTTGATAGTCTGCGAAGAAGAAAGTTCGGTTCTTGCCGTTGTAGACATTGGGGATGTTCAGAGGACCGCCGAGAGTTGCGCCGTAAACGTTCTTGCGCAGCTCCGCCTTCCGCAGGGCCACAGCGTTATCGAAGTAATCCGCCGCGCTCGTGTAGTCGTTGCTGAAGTATTCCCAGGCGCTTCCGTGGACCTCGTTCGTTCCGGCTTTTGTGGTGACGTTGATGACCGCTCCGGCTGCTCCGCCCAGAGCGGCGCCGAACATGGTTTGAACCCGGAATTCGTCAACCGCGTCCATAGCGGGAAGCACCTGGTACGCCGCGCTGGGAAGGAAGTCGAGAAAGCGGTTGTTGTCATCGGCTCCGTCGAGGATATAGTTGTTCTGCGCAGACTGAACCCCGTTGGCCACGAAACTCCCCGTCGCCGCAAGATTGGCCGGCACCTCGGCGATGGGCCCTTTGCCCGGAAGTAACTGTGCGGGGGTCGATGTTTCGGGGACCAACTGCGCGGTGGGCCCCGTGCCCGCAAACAACTGCGCCAAATTGGTGACGTTGCGACTAAACACGGGCAGAGTATCCACGGCGGAGGGAGAGGCTAGTTTATCCGCCGGTTCGTGAGTGTACGACGCGGTCGATCCTGAAGAAACGCTGGCGCCATTGGCGGCTTGGGAGGCGACGAGGCGGAAATTGACCGACGCTTGATGCTGGATCTCGACGACCACGCCCGCCTGAAAGGCAGGTACAAACCCCTGCAACTCGACGGATACGGTATAAGTGCCGATCTTGACAGGCGCGAAAATGTAAGTGCCGTCCCCGCGAGCGTAGGTGGATTTCGTAATGGCGGTCGCGTCGTTCTTGAGAAAGACCTTAGCGCCGGCTGCTCCGTCACCGGCGGGGTTTCTCACAATGCCCGCGACGGACCCACTGTCAACTTGCGCGAACGCGCCTCCGCACCCCAGAACTATACAAAGCAGGAAGCCACTCGTTTGTATCAACCTAATGAATCTTGAGATTGCTTGTGTCAAAGATTCCTCCAGTAACCCCTTGCGCTACAGTTGGCCCCACGCTCGGGCATCTCTAGGCCTAAGACAGTACGATTACATTGTCGTTTCCCTGGCTCTGGCTTCAGACGGAACCCGTTCTTGGTTGTTACGATTAACTCAGCCGTGGGGGGCTCACTCTCCTACCTCTGGCAGCACCGCTTCAACTCGAATGCTCCCTTGACGCTTCAACCTGGCAGGGCAAAGTAGCAATTTTAGCCCGAACCGGGACCCAGTGACAGGGATAAAATGTGCAACCGGGTCAAAATGCTGGATTCAATAGCATTGTAAAGTCGTTGGAAGGCGATAAGCCGGGAGTGGTTTTCCCTGTTCATGTTAGGTTTGTGTAAATGTTTACTTACACCAATTTGATTTCAACCCTTTCGCCTCTCCCCATTCTCCTCCCCTTGGCTTCCTCAAAACACCGGGAGGATCTCGCAGACCTTTGCACTTAGCTTATTCGGACCTTAGGCTTTAGCTGGCGATGCTTGTCACGCCTCGGGCATCGCGCTGGATGCCTGCTTTGATGCCGTTGCGATCTCGCCTGCACGCAACGTCCCAACGCAATCCCGCAGACGCGGGACCACCACGACATCAACCTCTCTTACTACCCGCATCCGGCAGCTCACAGCGTGGCATGCCTTTGGAGCTCATCCGAGAAACTTGTAGCCGAGCCTTATTATAGTCTGAAAAAACTGCGGTTGGCTAGGGTCAGCCTCGAGTTTGCGTCGTAAAGTGAAAACGTGCACGTCTACGGTGCGCGTGGAAGGCGCGCCACTATACCCCCACACTTCCTTCAATAGCTCCTTTCGCGACAACGTGGCGCCGCGGTGTTCGACGAAGTATTTGAGCAGCTGAAACTCCCGCGCCGACAAAGACACCGGCGTTCCGTGTCGAAAAACCTCGGCGCGGCGGAAATCCACAAGGATGGCCCCGAATTGGTAGAGCGCCCCCGGCGCACCGCCCCCGCTTGGGGCGCGGCGCAGATGAGCTTCGATCCGGGCCAGCAATTCCTGTGTGTCGAACGGTTTAGTAATGTAATCATCCGCCCCGATTTTTAGAGCCAGGACCTTATCGATCGTCCGGCTCTGCGCGCCGAGCATCAAAATGGGAGCGAGAATCAATTGCTGTCGGAGTTCCCGGCAAACCTCCAGGGCGCTTTTTCCGGGAGGCACAAGGTCCAAAATGATCAAGTCGAAGTATTCGCGCGTGGCGCGTTCCAGCCCCGCATCTCCATCCGTAGCCAATTCCACGCTGTAACCTTCAGCGCGCAGACTTTCCCGGAGAGCGGCGGCCACTTCCCGATCGTCTTCAATCAGAAGGATCTTCCTCATCTTCCGCCCGTTTCCTGCCGCCCGCCGGCCTCCACCCCCGTCTCCCGCGCTGTTGCTACCTTTTCCATATGTCGAGCACACTAGCCTATCGCTGCTCCCGCCGCGTGTCAAGGGCAAAACGCTCAGGAGTTTCCCCGTTGATCGACCGCGCGCTGCGGACCATCGGGACTACGCTTCGTTCAAAATGCCGCATGGGCGCAGGATTCTCGGGGATGTCCGCCAAAATGCGAGAGACAAACAGGCGGTCGCCCGGCGCCCAGGATACGCGCGAAGTGGCCTCGACTTCTGATATTGTTCCAGCACGGCTCTTGGCGCTGGCCTTCTGGCCATGACGCGACGACCTTCAACGTTGGGTGCCACGACGTCCTTCACACTCTAAGGGCCGGCACTATTTGCTACTTTCAGCCGTGGACTAGGGCAGCAGCGGTTTGACCGCGCCTTCGAATTCCTCGTACGTCGTTGCGCCCTCCCAGCTATTCACCAGTCTTCCCTCCCGGTCGTAAAGAAACGTAGCCGGAATGCCGCCGCCCCAGCGTGGATTGATAGAATTCACCAAAGCCTCGAAATCTCCGAAATGCTGCCGATAACTTCCGAATTTCGCCCCTTGCGACTGCAAGAAGCGCTGAATGGCGGGAACGGTCTCCGGCTCATCCATGGAGATCGCCACAACCGACAAGCCACGCCCGCGGTAGGTATTGTGGAGGCTGACGAGGTTCGGGAATTCTTCCCGGCAGGGATCGCACCACGTAGCCCAGAAATTAACCAGCAGAACCCGGCCGTGCTGCTGCGCCCGCAACGTCTCCCATGCAGCTTCATCCAGATCGACAATTCCCTTCGGTGCGGGTGGTTCAGGCGGAATCAGAGAGTGCGAACAGCCCGCGCAGAAAAGCAGAGCGGCCAGGATGAAAACGAACCTTGCCACGTTGATTCCCCTACTTTGAAGATACCCGGGAGCGCGGGCATCCTGCCCGCCTTTCGCGCCGCGACAGCACGCACGCTGCGGGCAGGATGCCCGCGCTCCCGGATACTTCATGGTTTCTGGGTGCACGTCAGCCGACGGGCGTGAGCGACTGCTCAGAAAAGAGGAGGAAAAGGGTTGACCGTGGAGTTTATCTTTTGCCCACCACCCCCTGCCCCCTCCTCCGCCGAGGAGGGGAGTCATCGCCATAGGTCGCTGCATTCCGTCAACTCACCTTGACCCGTTTGATCGAGCAGCCGAACGCCTTGGTCTCGGTCACCTCGGCGGGTTTCCCATTGAGGACGTCTTCCAATGCCGGGCGGAGCTCGTCGGCATTGGTTTTGTCGGGATTATTGGTGGGCTGGTGACTATTCCCAAGCGCCCCGTGATACCGCAGCGTCCAGCTACTGTCCAACAGGAATGCTTCGGGCGTTACGGAGGCGCCCAGTTGGTCGGCAACTCTGTTCCCCTCGTCTTTGAGGACCGGAAAGTCGAGGCCATGAGTTCGTGCGTGTTCCGCCACTTCGCTGACAGAATCGGTGCTGTTGGCGTTGATTCCGACAAACGCCACGCCACGCCCTTCGTATTCATGCGCAAGGCTGGCCATGACATGAGTGAAGGCATTCGAATAGGGGCAGCGGGTGGCGATGAAAATGACCACCACAGCCTTCTTTCCCTCGATGTCGTAGAGCCGGTGCGGCTTGCCGTTGACATCCGGGAGCGTGAAATCCGCCATCTTCTCGCCTACCTTGATCTTCGCGGCAGGCAACTCGCCCGCATTGCAGGCGCTCCATAAGAGGAACAGCCCCAGTCCAAACACCAAGGCAATCTTGAATCTGCTCACTGGCACCTCCAATTGTCGAATCTCTTAAACCCTGAACCAGCCCATTATAACAGGCTTCTTGGGACGTCCCGCGCTACATTCTCAGCAGCCAATACAGCGCGTTCTTCTGGATCTTGTAATACTCCGGCTGCCACAAGGCGTGGAGCGTGTGCCCCACTGCCGTGAACACCACGCGGCCCTTTCCGTAATCATGCGCCCAGGCGCTGATCGCCGTGGGGCCATAAGTTTCGTAATTCAAGCCATCGATGTTCTCGCTCCGCAGGAGAATATTCTTGGAGTCCTTATCGTAGGTCACGTAATGCTGCTCATCGTTCACCATGAAGTCCTGGATGCCTTGCGTCAGGGGATGGTCACGGTTGACCACCTTAACCTTGAAGGGGCGCAGGGGTGGATGGCCAAGATACGCTCCCCCCATCACCTCCCTGAAATTCCTGGAAAAGAGCGAAACATTGCTGCTGTTGTGATATGCGTAAAGGCCTCCTCCGGCTTCCACGAATTCTTTAATCGCCTTGCCTTGCTCCTCGGTGATCCAGCCTTGGTATTGCTCCTTTGGCCAATCCCCGGAATTCTCCAAGCTGGAGGAATAGGCGTAATCGTCAGGCTGCAAGTAACCGTTTGGCCAATTGAGGCCGTCGCGGAAGACGACCAAAAGCTGAAAACCCTCGAGGTGAGCGGCGTCAATCTCACCAAAATTGATAGTAAAGATGATCGGGACGCCCAACTCGAGAAAGAGCCGGTTAAGCGCTGTGCGAATGTAGTCCGCATTATGGTAACGGTCGCCAACCAGCGCCAAAGCTCTTGGAGGGCTACCCATGCTCGTACGCGCAGGGCTCTGCCCAGCTACTACTCTGGTCATCCCGATTCCTGCTACTGCTCCCATGCTCTCGAGGAGCTTTCGACGCGAAACTCGAATCTGTTCGCCCATAGTCTTTACTCTCGTCAATTAGGATAACCCTCGTGCATCCCCGTGGGCAGCCATGAGGGCCGGCCCCATGTGTAGTGAGTGCACACCCCCGAGCAGGGCTTTGGAAAACCCCGTCCTGATGTGGTGCGGGCGTCTCGCCCGCACCACGCCGACGCTTGCTTCGCCTTTCCTTCCACCTGTGCTAGGATGGCAAATGGCGTAGATTCGGGACCTGGGTCCCGGCGCGGCGGGCAATCTTCATTTGGAAACCAGAAGGCAAATCCCTTGAGCGAAGGCACCAAGCAACGGCGTCGGATATTGAGCGGCATGCGCCCCACCGGTAAACTGCACTTGGGCAACCTGGTGGGAGCGCTTCAGAATTGGGTGAAACTGCAGGATGAGTATGAAAGCTACCATTTTGTAGCCGACTGGCACATGCTGACCACGGGCTACGAAAATACTCTCAGCCTGCGCCAGGACACCTGGGAGATGGTAGCCGACTGGCTGGCCTGCGGGCTCGATCCCCACAAGGCGACTTTTTTCATTCAGTCACGTCTCCCGGAACACGCCGAACTGCACCTGCTGTTTTCGATGGTGACGCCGCTGAGCTGGCTGGAGCGCATCCCGACTTACAAAGAGCAACTCGAAAATATCACGGACCGCGACTTGCACACATACGGCTTCCTGGGTTACCCACTGCTGCAAGCAGCGGACATTCTGATGTACAAAGCGCACGCTGTCCCGGTGGGCGAGGACCAGGTGCCGCACGTCGAATTCACCCGAGAAGTCGCCCGGCGATTCAACCTGGTGTTCGGCACGCTCGAACTTCCTGAAGGCGAGGATGGTGATTGGGCCAGCCGCGCAAGTGCCTGGGTGACGGAGGCGCGAGGCATCACATTCACCGCAGGCGAGGGAATTGACATCGTGAGCTTCCTCCCTGCCGCCTTTCGCCAATCCACCTTGGAGCAGCGCGCAGAGTGCCTGAATCAGCAACTGGGAGAGCTACGCGGGATATTCCCCGAACCTGAAGCCCTGCTCACCTCCGCACCGCGCCTGCGGGGTACGGATGGCCGCAAGATGTCGAAGAGTTATAACAACGCGATTTTCCTGACCGACGCGCCCGAGGTGGTTTCCAAAAAGCTCGCCACGATGATGACGGATCCGGCCCGCAAGCGTCGCAGCGACCCCGGCAATCCCGACGTTTGCCCGGTGTTTGATTTGCACAAGGTCTTCTCCGCGCCGGAAACGATCGAGCGCGTGAATCGCGAGTGCCGCACGGCGGAGATTGGTTGTGTGGATTGCAAGAAGCTCGCAGCCGGGCACCTGAATGCGTTTCTCGCGCCCATTCAGGAACGCCGCAAGCCTTACGAACAGAATCCACAGCAGGTGTGGGATATTCTCGAGGCGGGGACTGAGAAAGCCCGCGCGGTAGCCCAGGCTACGATGCAAGAGGTGCGAGCGGCGGTGAAGCTGACGTAGGGGCAACCCTTGTGATTGCCCAGGGCGGCCACAAGGGCCGCACCTACAGGTGTCGTTTGATGATTGATGAGGACCCAAAAGCCGCCGGCGACGAACCGGCGGCGCATGCGCTTGAGGCGAGGGCGGATCCGACTGTCCCGGCTCCGGGCGAACTGCCGGACGAGGTCGCATCCGAGGGGGAGCCGGCGCCGACGCGAAAGCGTTTGACGCATGGCGGGGAGCCGCCGCCTTCCATCAAGGCGGGCATGTACGAGGGGCCGCTGGACCTGCTTCTCGACCTGATTCGCAAGCAGCAGATCGACATCTACGACATTCCGATCGCCAGGATTACTCAACAATACCTCGATTACCTCCATATGCTCGATGAGCTGAATATCGATGTGGCCGGGGAGTTCATTTTCATGGCCGCGACGCTGATACACATCAAGTCGCGGATGCTTTTGCCGGTCGATCCGAACGCCCCGCCGGAAGAAGAGGAAGACCCGCGCGAAGAACTGGTGCACCGGCTGCTCGAGCACGAGCAGTTCAAGAACGCGGCGCAGATGCTGCAGTCGAAGCGGATGGTCGAGGACGCGATGTGGTCACAGCCGGGCATCGGCGAGTTCGCGGAGGCCGAAGATGAGCCCGGCCTGGCGGTCTCAGTCTTCGATCTAATTTCGACTTTCCGTGAGATTCTCGAGCGCGCCAAGAAGCGCCCCCAGATCGAGATCCGGCGCGAAGGGGTGACGGTGGCGCAGATGGTCGAGCACATCAAGCAAGTGCTCCACTCGAGGTCCGCCCCGGTGTCATTGGAGGAACTTATCGCGGGCTACCTTTGGAGGGAAGCGCTCATCGCGATCTTCCTGGCCCTGCTCGAGTTGGTGAGAGTCCGGGCGATCCAGTTGCGGCAAAAGGAACTGTTCGGCCCTATAACGATTTCCAAAAGCAAGCGGTTCGAAGAGATTCTCTCCGCCACGAACGCCGCGGCGTTGCAAGTCGGGTTGGAGGAAAGTCTCGGGTAGTTGTCCGTTGTCAGTTGTCCGTGGCCCGTCGTCCGTGGTCCGTTATGCGGTGTTATTCCGAGCGCAGCGAGGAATCTCGCTCTGCCTAAGGTTGGATCAGGAAAGAAACAGGGCGGGATTCCTCGCTCCGCTCGGAATGACACACGGAAACTGGGGACAACGGACGACTGACCACGGACTACGGACAGAGTTCTCAATGCTCAACGACGATACGTTAAAAGCTCTGATCGAGGCCATCATCTACGTTGCGCCGGAGCCTGTGCCGTTCGAGGCGATTCTGAACACCTTGGAGGGCGAAGAGCGCGCGCGAGTGAAGATCTAAACTCGAGGAATTAACCGCGGATTTTCAACTGCCGCAGCACGGAATTCAAATCCGCGAAGTGGCAGGAGGATACAAATTCTTCTCGAAGCCGGAGCATCATGACGTGCTCCGGAAATTCGTGAAAAGTTTGAAGCCGGCCGTGCGGCTCTCCAAGCCCGCCCTTGAGACGTTGGCGGTGATCGCCTACCGGCAGCCCGTGACCTTGCCGGAGATCAATGAAATCCGGGGAGTGGACTGTGGAGGCGTTATCCACACCCTTCTGGAAAAGAAACTTGTGGTCACCTCGGGGCGGAAGAATGTAGTTGGACGCCCGATCCTCTACCGAACCTCGCGCGACTTCCTGGTGCACTTTGGGTTGAAAGACGTGGGCGAGCTTCCCAGTCTCAAAGAGTTTGAAGAGCTGGCCAAGCAAGCCCTGGGCTCGGAATGGGCAGCGGAGGCGGGTCCGCAATCGCAAGCGACAGCCGAGGCTTCCGCCCCGTTGGCTTCTGAATCAACTCCGCAAGACGCAGCGGTGGCCGAAGAATCCGAGTCCGAAGTAAGTCCTCCGTCGCTGCCGGAGGTCGAGGACCAAGGGTAAGACGAACTAAAGTCTGTCATCCTGAGCGAAGCGAAGGATCTCCGCAGTTGTGCTTCGGTGCGAGGTTTAACTGCCGGGTTCCTTCGCTTCGCTCAGGATGACAAACCAGGTACCCTCCGCACATGCAAGAGCGACTTCAAAAGATCATTGCCGAAGCGGGCATAACCTCCCGGCGCAAGGCCGAAGAGTTGATCGTGCAGGGCCGGGTTTCGGTGAACGGGCAAGTCGTGTCCGATTTAGGCTCCAAGGCGGATCCGGCGCACGACCGAATCGCCGTGGACGGCAAGCCGTTGAAGCGCAGCAGCCGGCGTTTGTACCTTTTGCTGAATAAGCCGCCCGGCTATGTCTCCACCGTGAGCGATCCGCAGCATCGCCCCACCGTAATCTCGCTGCTGCGCAATATCCGGGAGAGAGTTTATCCAGTGGGACGGCTCGACTTCCATTCCTCTGGGTTGATACTGCTCACGAACGACGGCGAGTTGGCTAATTTCCTGATGTCCCCAAAATCCGCCGTACCCCGCACTTATCACGTCAAGCTGGAAGGTCAGGCCGCCGAGGCAGACATAAAGAAACTGGAAACAGGGATTGCCCTCGACGGGCGCCGCACCGCCCCGTGCCAAATCCGACTTCTTGCCTCGGCCGAAAAACCTTGGTATGAAATCACCCTTGTCGAGGGACGATACCACCAGGTGCGGAGGATGTTTGAGCGCATCGGGCAAGAGGTGCTAAAGTTGAAGCGCGTCCGCATTGCCTTTCTAACGGACCAGGGCCTGGAGCGCGGCCGGTTTCGCGAGTTGACGCCGGCGGAAGTTGAGCGGTTAAGAAAATGGAAGGGACAGAAGGAAAGGGGAAAGGATAAAGGGTAAAGGCTGAGTTGAACGACGCTTATCCTTTACCCATCAACCTTTACCCTTTACCCTTTAACCATGCCACGATCCATCATATACGACATACTTCCTTCCTGGTCCAGCCGCATCCGTCCCTATCCGCCGGGCAAGCCGGTAGAGGAGGTCGAGCTCGAACTGGGGCGGACAGTCATCAAGCTCGCCTCTAACAAAACCCGTTGGGGCCTTCCCCAAAAGCCCAGGATGCTGTTCGACACCACTTGAACCGGATACATTCTTACCCCGACGGAAGCGGGTATTACCTGCGCCGGAAACTGGCCGAGATTCATCAGTTGAAAATTGACCAGATCATCCTGGGCGCAGGCTCAACGGAGTTGATGGAGCTGGTGGCCAAGACTTTTCTGAGCAGCGGCGACGAGGCAGTCACGTCCGAGTCGGCTTTTTACATGTACCGGCTGGCGATTGAGGACATGGGAGCGGGAGTGGTGACGACACCCATGCGCGAGTCAACCTTCGATCTCACTGCCATGGCGCATGCCATCACTCAGAAAACCAAGCTGGTCTATCTTGGCAATCCCAATAATCCCACCGGAACGATGTTCACCGCGGAAGCGCTGAACCGTTTTCTGGACGCGATCCCGCCGCAGGTTCTGGTGGTGTTGGATGAGGCCTACTACGAGTACGTGCAGCGCCCCGATTATTCTCGTTCGGTGGACTGTGTGCGTGCGGGCCGGAACATCCTGGTGCTTCGTACCTTCTCCAAGGTGCATGGCCTGGCGGGCCTGCGCTTGGGTTACGGTATGGGTCACCGCGAATTGATCGAATGCCTGAACCGCCTCCGTTCGCCGTTCAATGCCTCGAGCCTGGCGCAGGTTGCAGGTCTGGCGGCGCTCGAAGACCGCGAGCACGTGGTGCGCTCGGTGGAGATGAATGCCCGGGAGATGAAATTCCTGACTCAGGAATTGACCCTGCTGGGGGTGCGCTACACTCCTTCGGTGGGCAACTTCCTGCTGATCGACACGGGCCGAGACTGTGAAGAAGATTTCATCCGGCTGCTTCACGAGGGCGTCATCGTGCGCCCCATGAAACTCTACGGCTTCCCCACCTCCCTGCGCGTTACGGTGGGAGTGCACGAGGAAAACCAGCAGTTCCTTGAGGCGCTGCAACGCGTGGCCGCCTCTTCAGTCAAGGCTGTGAGGTAGCGCTGACCTTCAGGTCGGCACCGTCGATGCCGACCTTAAGGTCGGCGCTACCAGACAGGAAGCTCATGACAACGCAGAGTTCCGATCCCGTCCGCGAGATCCTGGAGAAGTACAAGACTCTCGCCGTGGTCGGTTTATCCTCCAACACGGCACGGCCAAGTTACGGCGTGTCCGCCTACATGAAGTTCCACGGCTACCGCATTATTCCGGTCAACCCCAACGAACAATCCGTCTTAGGCGAGAAGGCGTACGCGGCGCTTGATGAAGTTCCGGAGGCGATCGAAATCGTGGTGATCTTCCGCCGGTCAGAATTTGTCCCCGAGGTCGTGGAGGCGGCCCTCCGCAGGCAGGCCAAGGCCCTCTGGATGCAGGAAGGAGTGATCCATGAAGAAGCCGCCGCCCACGCCCGCGATGCCGGAGTGTTTGTGGTTCAGGACCGCTGCATCCTGAAGGAACACGCCAAGCGGTTTGTGACGGAGGGGATTTGAACGAATGAAATATGATCGGTTCGAGCAACTGCCGGTCTGGAAATCCGCGCTCAATTTGGCAATTCAAATCCACGGGATGACTTCCAAGGTCCCGTTCAGAGGGCGCTTCAGCTTACGGGATCAAATTGAGCGCGCCGCCGTTTCCATTTCGAACAACATCGCAGAAGGATTCGAACGAGGGACTACCCAGGAGCTACTCACCTTTCTGTACATCGCTCGCGGGTCGGCTGGGGAAGTTCGGTCGATGCTGTGCTTGTTAGAGGGGCTCCCCGGCTTAGCGGATCTGAAATCTGAGATCTCAGATTTAAAATCCCTTGCCGAAGGCATTTCGCGCCAATTGCGCGCCTGGGCTGATTCCTTGCAGAGCTCCAAAATCACAGGGCAGCGTTATCTAACCGACAAAACGCGCCAAGCCGAAAAAGCCGCTCGCGAACGCAAAGAATTCCTCGAAAAGCTCCGCCAGATCAGAGAACAGCATAAACCGGGATCAGTGAGCAACGGAAAGGATGGAAGAGAATAGAGTCCGTTTCGAGCCACGTTTCCGCGTGTCGGTTCTTCTACTGTACATTCGCTGCCCTCTCCATCTTTCAATCGATCCACCGGTGTGATGTAATCTCCAATCTCAAATCTGAAATCTCAAATTTGAAATCTCAAGTTTCCAATATCGAATTCAGTCACCGCTGCGCGTATTTCTTCTTCCATTCCGCAATCGCCGCCATCTTCTCTCTCAGTCTTTTCTCAAATCCTTGCTCAGTGGGGCGATAGTATCGGCGCTCTTTGAGGTTGTCGGGAAGGCACTGCATATCGGTGAGCCGCTCGGCAGCATTGTGGGCGTACTGGTAGCCCTTGCCGTAGCCCTGGTTGGCCATCAAACCGGTTACCGCGTTGCGCAGGTGAAACGGCACAGGTTCGGCGAGGGTTTTCTGTGCGTCTTGCGCCACTTCGCCGTAGCCCACGTAAAGCGCGTTCGACTTGGGCGCGAGTGTCAGGTAAACGGCCGCCTCTGCCAGCGCCAAGTTCCCCTCCGGCATGCCCACGAAATGGGCCGCCTGCATGGCGGCGACGCTCACCGCCAAAGCATTGGGATCGGCCAGTCCGATATCTTCGGAAGCCATGCGAATCAGGCGTCGCGCGATGTAGAGCGGATCTTCGCCGGCCTCGAGCATGCGGCCCAGCCAATAGAGCGTGGCGTCCGGATCGGAATTGCGCACCGACTTATGGAGGGCTGAAATCAGGTTATAGTGCTCCTCGCCGGACTTATCGTAGAGGAGCATTTTGCGCTGCAGCGTATCTTCAAGGATGGCCTCGCTGACCATGGCGCGACGCGCCTCGCCTTCGCCTTCGCGTGGCGCAGCGGCCACCGCCACCTCGAGCGTGTTGTAAGCCGCGCGTGCATCGCCATTGGCAAACACGGCGATCTGGCGCAGCAACTCCGGCGCCATCTCCACTTTTTCCTTGCCCAAGCCGCGCGGCTCGTCTTTCAAGGCGCGTTCCAGCAGCGTCATGACTTCATCTGTGGAGAGAGCCGAAAGCATGTAGACCTTGGCGCGAGAGAGAAGCGCCGAGATCACTTCGAAAGAAGGGTTCTCAGTGGTGGCGCCGATCAGCACTACGTCGCCGCGCTCGACGTAGGGGAGAAAGGCGTCCTGTTGCGCTTTGTTGAACCGATGGATTTCGTCAATAAAAAGCACCGTGCGCCGGCCGTACTGCCGCATCTTCTCCGCCGTAGCCATCACTTCCTTGATCTCTTTTATGCCCGAGAGCACGGCACTGAAGCGAACGAACTCGCTACGGGTCTTGCGCGCGATGATGGTTGCAAGCGTGGTCTTGCCGGAGCCCGGCGGGCCCCAGAGGATCATGGAGGCAAGCTCGTCACGCTCGATCTGCTTGCGTAACGGCTTGCCGGGCCCGAGGATGTGGACCTGGCCGACGTATTCCTCAATGGTCTCCGGCCGCATGCGGTCGGCAAGCGGCGAAGGGGCGGAGGGTTGCTGGGATGACTTCCGAGCGAGGTCTGCAGCCGGTGGTTCAAATAAGCTCATAAGAATTGGCTCATCAAAACTGATTGTCCGTGGTCCGTTGTCCGTGGCCTTCGTCCATCTGCCAGTCTGCACGTGTCGGTCTATCGGTCCAACCAAACAACCTGAACCATCCAGCGACAACGGACCACGGACGTCGTTTCAATACTTGAATCCCCGCTGCCGGGCCGCCTCGTAAAGGAAGATGCTGCCTGCAGTTGCCGCGTTGACGGAATCCATTCCGGGACGAATGGAGATACTCAGGACCAGCGAGGCTTCGCGGGCAATCTCCGGCGGCAGGCCGGAAGCCTCTCTGCCCACCATGATGGCGACCGAGCCTCGCAGATCTGCCTGGCAAAGTGGCGAGGGGCTATGGCGGTCGGCGGCCACAATGCAAACTCCATCCGCGCGCAGGCGATACACAAGGTCATGCACGGACAGATCGTGAAGCACCGGAAGGTGGAAGATCGCGCCGGCGGAAGACCGGACCGCTTTGGGATTGAATGGGCTGACGGTTTCCGGCAGCGTACAAAGGGCCGAGGCGCCAAACGCCGCCGCGCTACGCATCAGCGTGCCCAGGTTGCCAGGATCTTGAACCCCGCAGGCCACCAGCAGAAGCAGATTCTGGCCCGCCAGAATAGTATCCAGATTGTTATGCGGCAACTCCACTAGCGCGGCGATGCCCTGGGGGTTCTGGGTCTGCGCCACCTGCTCGAACAAGCGGTCAGGAACCTGCACGGCCTCTGCTTCTGCGGGCAACCCTTCCAGAAGCCCGGGAAATTTCGCGCTACAGCTCTCGGTGACAAGCACGCTGTGCGTTCGAACTGTCGGGGCCGCCGCCAAGGCTTCCTTCACCAGGAAAGGGCCTTCGACAGCCAGCCAACCCTCGGGGGTAGTGCCTTTCGCCAAAGCCCGGCGATAGACCTTCACGAGAGAGTTGGTGGGACTGCCGATCTGGCGTGTTCGCGCGTGAGACATATAAAGTGTAGCGCTGACCTTCAGGCCAGCGCTGCCTCTTGACCGAAAGCTTAACGCCCCTTGACATGGAAGTCGAGGACCTTGGGTTGCGCGAGCTTTGGAGTGCGGCAGCTTGCTGCCGCTTTCGCGAAGGCCAGCTTGCTGGCCGCGCTCTGGAGGGTCGCCCCTCGTCGGCCGCGCGCGGGCAAGCTCGCGGGAAAAAGCGGCTGCAAGCTGCCGCACTCCAAAGCTTGCGCATGATACAATGACGCCGCTCGCAGCAGCATACTGATTCGAACGTTCCGGAGGTCAAAATGCGCAAGCTCACCCTTTTCTTGGCTGTTCTTACCCTTGCCGTGCCCGCCGTTGCCCAGAACCTCAGCGGGTTGTTTCCCGATCTCACGCAGCAACAGAATTACGTCTTGAAGCGGTTCTCCAGTTACGATCGAACCGGCGCGAACGCGGACTCTTGGAAAATGAAAGCCGGTGAGACGGTTACTGTGTTCGAACAAGCCGGACCGGGAGTCATCACGCATATCTGGTTTACGATTGCGAGCGGCGAGCAATTCCACCTGAAGAAGCTTGTGCTCCGCATGTATTGGGACAACGAAACCACTCCCAGCGTGGAGGCTCCCATCGGCGATTTCTATGGCTTGGGTCTAGGTGACTATTTCACTTACCAGTCTTTCCCGCTGGCCGTGGGCTCGGCTCAGGCGTTGAACTGCTACTTTCCCATGCCATTTCGCAAGTCGGGGAAAATCACCATAACGGACGAGGGAAAGTTAGGCGTGGATGCGCTCTACTTCAATATCGATTACCGCGCTTACAAGGCGCCCCTCCCTGCGGACACAATCTATTTCCACGCCCAGTATCGCCAGTGTGCTCCCTGCCAGGGCTGGACCAACCAATGGAACTCCAATGGCGATCCGCTGGTGGATAAGAAAACCAACCTCGATGGGGAGGGCAATTACGTTTGGATGGAAGCCACGGGCCGCGGCCACTACGTGGGCGTGACCATGTCCGTGCTGCAAAATCAGGACGAGTGGTGGGGCGAGGGCGACGATATGTTTTTCATCGACGGAGAGAAGTTGCCCTCCATCAACGGCACGGGCTCCGAAGACTATTTTCAGGGAGCCTGGGATTTTGGCGACCAGCCGTTTTCCTACTTGATGTTCGGCGCTCCCGTAAAGGGTGTGGAGCGAGTAGGAGGCCGATACTCCGTCTACCGCTTCCACCTCGATTCGCCCATCACCTTCACCAAATCGCTGCGCGCTACCATCGAGCACGGCCACGCCAACCACCGTTCCGACAATTACTTCTCCGTCGCCTATTGGTATCAAACCGAGCCGCACGCGACGTTCCCCGTGCTGCCGCCGGTCGAGCAGCGGCTGCCCAGGATTTATCCTGTGGGTGGGCCCGGGAACGCAGGAAAGTGAAGGGCAGGAGTCAGGAATCAAAAGGCTGTGAGATAATCGGTGACTGGCGACTCTTTCGCCCTTTAATACACGGATTGACCGGATGCCCCATGGCGCTCTTCGTAATCACGGCAGACCCTTAAATCGGCATGTAAGCGCCACGCCGGAGGGGCAACACTCAGGGAGGAAAAATGCGCAATAGTCTCAAACCAAGGACACTTCTTCCGATGTTTATGATCGTTCTCTTGGCAGGGCTCACTGCGGCCGTGGCTCAGACGACGCCACAGGCTGCTCTGCCCTCTGCGGACCAGCTTCTCGATAAGTACGTCAAAGCCATAGGAGGCAAGGCCACACTCGAGAAGCTGACCAGCCGGGTTTCCAAAGGTACGTTCGAGATGGATCAGTTGCCCGGACCGGCAGCCGAGGAAATCGATGCGAAGGCCCCCAACAAGCAGTATATGATTACCGACCTTTCCGGTTTTGGCCAGGCCAGGCGGGGCTTCAATGGCACCGTCGGCTGGGAGGACAACCCGCAAAACGGGATGCGAGATATTACCGGGACTGAGCTGGCGGCGATGAAGCGCGACGCCGACTTCTACGCTGCGATCAAGCTCAGAGAGCTTTACCCCAAAATGACGGTTAAAGGGAAGGAAAGCGTTAATGGCCACGACGCTTACGTGGTGGAAGCGACTCCCTCGGAGGGGGCCGCGGAAACGATGTATTTCGACGCCGACTCAGGATTGCTGGCGCGTACAGAAAGGGAAGCCGAAGGGCCCAACGGCAAAGTCACATTGGACGTAACCTTCGACGACTATCGCGAAGTTGATGGTATCAAATTACCCTTCGTCATGCACTTTTCGCTGGGGGAGTTCGCCTTTGTCATCAAGCTGAGCGAGGTGAAACATAACCTGCCCATCGATGACGCGAAGTTTGACAAGCCCGCAGCGCCCTAGTGTCGTTCCAACTATTGCGGGCTATTTCATCCCGGCCTTATGGCGAAACCATCTTTGATCCCGGGATCATTTTCGCGTCCGTTCGCAAGTAACGCGTCTATGGTCTGTCTTTGATTCGGTAGACAAACTTCAGGCCGGACCAGACCTCATCGACGGCGCAGACCTTAACGTCCACCAAGCCATTCGCCAGCCCTATTTCACGAACTACGTTTTCGCTCAGGTCAGTCGGGACGCCGGACGAACCTTTCGGCCAGGACACCCAAAGCATGCCGCTGGGTGAGAGCGCCGCCTTCAACTTCGGGAAGTGCTTTTCCAAGTGGGTGCGTTTTGAAGCGAAGAATTGGACGAAATCGAGAGGGCCTTTGAGCTTATTGGCCTGTCTGACGCTGGAGGGAAGCTTTCCCAGCGTCGCAGCATAATTCTCCGGCGCGCCCAGGATCGCGATGGCGAAACCATCTTTGATGCCGAGTTTCTCGACCAGCGACTTCTTGGAATAACCTGCAGGCATAGTTAATGGTCGGCACCGGTTTCACGCAAAGCCGCAAAGTACGCAAAGGTCGCAAAGAAGAACAAGGACTCCCGCTTTGCGCGCTTGTCCGTCAGCCGACGGATGAGCTGTTTTGATTTTTCCACATTATCGGCAGCCTACCCACAAGCTAAATCGAAACTCCTGCGCTTGCAGCCGACCTGCCCATCTGCCGATCTGCCCACCTGCCGATCTGCCCACTCACCCCGAAGCTCTTTTTGCCCCGGCGGCCTGGGCTTCGAGTTCGGCCATATCGAGCACGATGACTTTGCGCCGCTCCAGGCGAATGAGGCCGCGATCCACAAAACGCCGGAGATTGCGCGATACCAGGTCGCGCACCGTGCCGATCTCCGCGCCGATCTGTTGGTTGGTTTCAACCAAGGGAAACTCCACGCCGCGTCGCGTGCGCGCTCCCAGCCTCAGCGCGCGGTCACGCAGAAACCGCGCCAGGCGATGGCTGACCTCTTTCAGGGATAGTTCCTCAACCAGGTCGGCAAGGTACCGGAACCTCCACGCCAGGGTGCGGATAACCGCCAGCGCCACTTCCGAGTTGCGGCGGCACAATTCCAGGAACTCCTTCTTGGGAAGGAAGAGCAAGGTGGAGTCTTCAACAGCCGCCGCCGAGGCCGGAAAAGTGCCGCCGTCAAAGATGGAGAGTTCGCCGACCGTAGATCCGGCGCGCTCGATCACCAACACCTGCTCGCGGCCGTTTTCGGCCATCTTGAAGATCTTGATGGCCCCGGACCGGATGACAAAGAGGCCGTCGCACGCGTCACCCTCCGCAGCCAGCATCTCCGCCTTGCCTAGCCGCCGGGCAACGCAGTGGCTGGCCAGGGCTCTAAGCTCATCAACGGGCAGGACAGCAAAAAACGCCACCCGGCGCAGAGTCTCAACTGGATCGAGAACCGTCATCGATGAATTACCAGGCCTTACGCGGTGAGAAAGAGTTGCTGTGGGGCCACACTCGCACAGGCTGCGGAAAAACGCTTGGAGGTTGTCATTCTGAGCGCAGCGAAGAATCTCGGCAGTTGTTATTTCAACCAACTACAGAGATCCTTCGTCGCCTACAGCTCCTCAGGATGACAGTCAAAAGAGTTTTTCCGCAGCCTGCCTTGTAGCCGCCCTCACGCCACACCGCGGCCGACGAGGGCCGCGCCTACTTCTCTAGATTAGCTTACCAGACACTTCATCCCCGAGCACGACTTAAGTCATCGCACCTTTCCCGGCGCCCGGATAATCTGAGGCTACGTGGGGGCAAAAGGATACTCAAACTTAGATGCCCTCGGGAGGGATCTCCTATGGCTTATGTAATTGCTGAACCCTGTGTTAACACCAAGGACACCGCGTGCGTAGACGTTTGCCCGGTGGATTGTATCCATCCACGCAAGGATGAAGCCAACTTCGCCGATGTGCCCATGCTTTACATCGACCCGGTGGAGTGCATTGATTGCGGGGCCTGCGTGCCGGTTTGCCCTGTCTCCGCCATCTTCCCGCTGGATGACCTGCCGGAGAAATGGAACGAATACACCGAGGGCAACGCTAAATATTATCAGAAATAGGGCCCTTGACTGGGACCGCGTCGGAGAGCAAAATGGTGTCGGTATCGGTGTCAGGTACCACCTCCACCGGATCTTCTTTCGTTAACACGGCGCCTGACGCCGTTTCTGGCCAAATCTTCGGGCTGACAGGGAGTCTAAAATGTACGACCCTGCCCGTCGATGCTGGAGATGCGGGTCAGCAAGATTTGATGAGGTTCGGTACCCCGCCCTGCTATTTTGGCTGGCGAGGATGTTTGGGCTCCGATTGTGCGAGTGTCTAGGATGTCGTCGTCTTCGACTCGTGCGGAAACCCAAACGCACATAATTGGCTTTGCTGAACGTGCTCCAACACACACCTGGCAAGAAACGGGAAAACGGCTCGCGGTAGGGCCGGTCGGTTCCTCGCTCGGTAGGAAAGTGGTGGGCTTGATGCGGGGCGGACAAAAGCGGCCGGGCTTTCAGCGGGCCGGGCCGTCAACGTCGAACGGGGCTAAGCTCAGCTTCGTCTGGTGCTCGGGCACTAGCGTCCCGTCCACGTGGCGACCGAGCATGTAATCCCGTTGCCACCCGGCACGCTCGGCCGACGACCCCGGAATCTTAAGGGATTGGAGGAACTCCTGGCGGTTGGCAGAAAAGCGCTGGAAATCAGCGTAGGTTGATGGCTCGGACGCGGCCTCCCGCACCATCGGCCGGAAGTCTTCCAGTTCACCACGCCGCATCGGTACCAGCATCGCGATGGGCTCGCCGGCCTCGAATCGGAGCGGGTGCCCCGAGCGCGTGAACTTCCAGTTCATGGTAAAGGTGGCCGCCGTCCAGTCCGTCTCGACGATTCCCTCCAGCGCGCTGATGCCGTCCTTGGGCCTGTTTGCGGGACCGCGCACCAGCAGGTTATAGCCACTCGGCGTCCGGAAAAGGTAGGGCACATGCCAGGTCAGAATGCCGGATCCGAAGTGACTCGTCACCCAGAACGCCGGCATGCCGGCGTCAGGCCAGATGGTAACTGCCGCAAGCTCATCTCCGCCTTGCCACGCTGCGGTAAAGCCGCTTGGGTTGAGCAGCTCCCAGCCCGCTTGGTTCGCAATCATCAGCGGCAGGCAGCGCTTGGCGAAACGCCCGGCCGGCGTTTCCATCCAAGGACGGTCCACCAGCGCCGGCCGGATTGGCATGCCCGCGCTCAGGCGGATTGCCACCAGTTCCAGCGGTTCAGTGGCGCAATTCTGATGTTTGGCGCTCATCGATTCAAACCCATGGCGGTGGCCAAGCCGCGGTCCAGCACGGGGGGACGCGCGGGCGGAACATACAGCGTACTCCCCGCCGTGACATACGCCGCCGTCAGATGGGCGAGAGCAATGCGCGTAATGGTGGGCGCCAAGCCAGGCAAAATGGAGGCCTCGTAGACAGTGACCTCGTGCCCAGCCCCGTAAAACTCACAAAGCCGCGACACCAGCAGGGGAAATGCTCCCAGGTCATACCCCATGTGCCGATAGGTCCAGTCGCCGACCACCCCCACCTGCCATAGGATCAACTGCGATGAGGTATCCACCTGGCGTGAATGCAGCAGGAAATCGGTGGCCTCGAACGATTGGCAGCCGTTCACCGCCGGGTCCACGCCCAAGTCTGCGAAAAGGCAATCTTCCGCAGAGATGGCCGGCAGCATGCGCGCAGGGTATCCCTCCTGGCGAGCACGGCGGATCGACTCGTGCGCCGGGAAGGCGAACACTCCGGGATGACCGTAAAGTGCAACACAGGTGTGCTGCCCCGCCCGTACACAACTCAGGATGTGCAGTACCATCGCTTCGTAGCTTTGGGCCCGATGGACCCCCTCGCCGTAATACCCCCTGAGAGACATTGCGCCGCGGGGATTCAGCAGCCGGATTGCCTCCTCCCCCACCGGATCCGCGACCAGATACAGGACCGCATCTGCTTCTTTGATCCAGGTAATCGCCTCCATGGTGAGCTGCCCAACCGTGCGAATGCCAGTGCCCACCACCGTGAGTGATCCGCGCCGCGTTGTTTCGGGGGCAGGCGGGGCGGGCTCCTCGGGCAAGGCGGTTACAGGGCGGCCGAGCAGCACATCCCACATGGCCTGCGCCGATCTGCTGCGCAAAGCGCGCCGCCCCTGGTCATCCAAGCCCGCGGCTTCCATCACCGCCTCAGGCTGCCTGACATATTCCGCCATCTTCGCGGGATTGATCGACAATTCCGCCAGGAACTTGCCCAGATCAGTCATCGGTGCCTCACCCTCCCAGGTCAAAACGCCACAATCGCCACGGTAATGACCAGCACGGGCGGTGGGGGCGGTGACGACACCACGGGTGGCGGAGGCGGTGACGACACGACGGGCGGCGGAGGCGGCGACGACACGACGGGTGGCGGCGGTGGCGACTGCCCGACGCCTGTGCTCGTGGGCGGAGCCGGCGCTGCCCCGGTTGCCGACGGGCAGGGGCAGGGACAGGGGCACGGGGCCGGATACGGCGGAAACGGAGGATAGGGCGGATAAGGCGCGTACGACGGGAACGGCGGGAACGGGGGATATGGTGGATAAGGCGGTAACATATTGTCAACTCCCTCTAGGATTTTCCGCGTTCTGCGGAATGTGGCCTCTCCTGCGGCGCGGCTTTCTTCACTTCTTCTTTCTCATGGCGCTCTCGCGCCTCCGGCCGCTCGCTTTCCTTCGGTTGGTCTGTATCGCGCACGCGGCGCAGCACGCCGTCCACCGCTTGAATGGCCTCGCGCAGCGACGCAATGACGGGACCGCTGCGCTCCTTTTGCGCGCGCAGGCGGGTGATCTCCTTCTCGTGATATTCGATCTGCGTGTCCACGGCATCCCTTGCCCGCTCGGTGGCGTCCAGCAAAGCAGTCAGCCAGGCGCGCAGAGCATAGGTGGGCCAGAGCATCTTGGAAGCTTCGCGCTCACTCATATCGTCACCCCTCTGGTTTCATTTCGGCCGGAACCATTTTCTTAGCCATCTCAGCGGCTTTTTCCCCCAGATCGAGCAGCGCTGCGATATCGGTGATGGTGGAAGGATCGGGGAATGATGAACCAACGCCGACCGCACTGACGCGCGCCATCGGCCTTGCCGCCAAGTTCGACGGAGCCTGCGGCACCGTACTGCCCTGGGCCAGGCTCGATGCGGTCGCGGCGCCCCCGGGCATTGCCTGCGCCGGCGCAACCCCGGATGTACCCTGCGTCCCATGGCACCCGCATCCACAGCCCGACCCTGGCGCGATCACGATGTAAGGCGGATAGGGTGGGAAGGGCGGGTAGGGCGGCATCGGCGGATAAGCGGGCGGCGGCGGATAGGGGGGATAAGGAGGTGCGGGTGTAGGCGACGAGCACGCTTCTCTTTCGCAGTGGTGCTCGGCATGGTGCTCGCAGCTTTCCTCGGCATGGTGCTCGCGGCAATCCTCGGCATGGCGCTCGCAGCACTCCTCAGCATGGTGCTCGCCGCAATCCTCGTGACCCTCCGCGGCTTCGTGGCAGCAGCAAGGCCTGTCGCAGCATCCGCAGCAGTGGTGACGATGGTGATGGTGGTGCTGATGGTGATGATGGTGAGGGCGGCCAGAGTGTTCGTCATGGGCACGACACCCCTCGTCGCCGCTATGTGCGTGACCGGCGCCCTCGGTCTCCCGTCGCGCTGCCTCAGCCGCTACCCGCAACGCATCTGCCGCTGATTGCAGAGCGTCGCTTAAGCACCGCAGTTCACCCATATTTCACCTCGCGCGGTCTCTAGCCGAAAAAGGAACTGGCCTCAGCCTCGTGCCAACTGTAAATTGCGTTTGCTTCGCCCTTACCACCCCAGACAACGACTCCGTGTAGTATACGCAGCGCCAATAACCAAGTCAACATAAAAATTCGCAAGGAAGAATTCGCTCTTGTCACCAATAGGGCGGCTGCGAACCGATCAGAGCTTTTCTGGTTCTCGCACGTGCGTGTTCTCATCGGCGCCCAGACGCACCCGGTCGAGGCGCAGGCAGGACACGGCGATTATTTACCCGCTGTCGTCACGGCGTGCAGTGCTCTCCGAAAAACTGCTGACCCTGAAAAGCAGGTCTGCGCTCCCCGAAGGCGGGAGTCTGCGCCGGCCCGTGATATACTGCCCGATTATGGCCGCCAGTGTCTCTCCGCAAGGTCCGGGAACTTTGCAGCGATTTGGGGTCTTGCTCTTGGCCGCGCTAATGCTCGTTGTGATGTTTCCCGGCAGGGCATGGTCCGACAAGAACGAGAAGGCCCGGAAGAAGTTGAACGAGGCCTTGAAGCACTACGAACAAGGCGGCGTTGTTTATCAACAAGGCAAGCTTGAGGCCGCGATCTCCGAATACCGCGCCGCCCTGCGTGGCGATCCCGACGAACCGTATTGGCATCAGGCCCTCGCCGACGCGCTCGAGAAGCAAGGCGACACGCAATCCGCTCTGGAAGAATACCATCAGGCCAACCGGCTCTCGCCTGATGACGTCGGGCTTCGGCACAAGTATAACGAGTTGCAAAAAGTGACCAGTGGCGACGCTGGCGAACCCGCCAAAGCTCCCGCTCCTGACCAGCACATCGACCGTGTCGGTGGAAAAGTCACTGCTCCTATCCCACAGTTTAAGCCTGAACCTCCCTACACGGAGAAGGCCCGTATAGCCAAGTATTCGGGTACGGTTGTGCTCATGCTCGTAGTGGACGCACACGGCAGCGTCGGCGAAGTCAGGGTGGTGAGGCCTCTCTCCTTCGGGTTGGCCGAACAGGCAATTCGAACGGTCCACACCTGGCAGTTTCAACCCGCCGCCCGGGATGGAATGCCAGTCCCGGTCCGAGTCGTCGTCGAAGTCTCATTTCGATTGTTCTGAACCGCCCGAGGCTCTAGTACAGGGCTTCCACATGGATTTTGCGCGAAACGATATAGCTCACATGGTTGGCGATCATGAGCGGCACTATGATGGCGTAGTTTCGTGTGACCTCGAAGACCAACATGATCAACGTCATAGGAGCGCGCACAACTCCGGCGAATAACGCGCCCATTCCAACCAGTGCATAGGCGCCGGGCGGTGCCGTAGATCCGGGCAGCAGATAGTGAGCGACTCCTCCCACCGTGCCGCCCAGCATGGCGCCGATAAAAAGCGTGGGAGCGAAAATGCCGCCGGCATTGCCGGAGGCGCTGCTCACGACCACCGTGAGCACTTTCAAGAGCACGAGCAGCGCGGCCAGCTCGATCACCATCTTCCCACTGAGAAGATCGCTGATGTGCCCATAGCCCACGCCTAGCGCTTCCGGGACCGCCCAGCCGGCCGCCCCGACAACCAAGCCTCCAGCGAGCGGCTGAATCCAGAGAGTCTTGGGCGGAAGGAGATTGAACCTTCCCCGCAGCCAGACTGTCGCCGCAATGAGCGTACCGCTGACGATCCCTCCCGCAACGCCGAGAACGGTATACGCGGCAAACTCCACCCAATGAGTGAGCTGATACGGTGGGACATGGAGAATAGGCTCGTCGCCCAGAAGCAGGCGCAGCACCATCCAACCCGTAGCGGAGGCCAACACCACTGAGCCCAACACCGGGGCATTCAGATCGCCAATGATCGCTTCCAGAGTAAAAAGCACCGCGGCGATCGGGGTGTTGAGCGCGGCGGCGATGGCAGCGGCTGCTCCTACGGGTATCAAGGCGCGGACTTTTGCGGGGCTTAAGCCCAGCTTGCGCCCGAGGATGGACGCGATGCCCGCTCCCACGGCGACAGACGGTGCCTCGGGGCCCAGAGGTATGCCCGAGGCTAGCGTGACAGAGGTGCAAAAGAGTTTTCCGACGAGACTGTGAAACGTGATGCGGCCATCCGAGGAGTGGAGCGCGGATTTGGTTTGCGCGACGCCTTCGCCGCGCGCGTCGCGAAAAGAGCGCGCTAGCAGATATCCCATGCTCAGCGATCCAATGATAGGCCCCAGCACTCGCCGGGGTGCTGGAACGCCGGGTGGATAGAGTCGCGCTCCCAACCTCTCCGTTAAAAGAATGAATGCGACGGCAGCTAGACCAGCCAAAGCGCCGATAACGAGGGTAAGAGCGAGAAATACTTGATTCTCGCTCCAGGGAAAATGGCCCCGCCAGTAGCGAAGGTGCCAATATTCGGAACGATTTTCTGATTTACCTGTGATGTGACTATGTGGTGCATCCGCCATATGCAGAAGTTCATTGTAGCTAAAACTCGGAAAGTCTGCTCGCAGGCAATTATCAGCGCCAGGTCGATGCAATCTACCACAACAAGAAGGTTGAGTTAAGCAGGCTTGCCAAAAGGGCACGTTACTTCACTGCCCAAGCGGCCCTGAACGACCAATTTGGGCAATGTGCCCCAACCAGTCTCGCCCGCCGCTACCGAGGGATTAGGCACACCACCGCTGACCAGGAATGACAAAATGACAACTAGTAAGGATTCTTCCGCAGCCTGCTCAGGAACTATCGGCGACAGGTTTGAACGGTACCGTCTCAGTTTGACGTAGGGGCGAGGCGGTGCCTCGCCCCTACAGGCAGCACCCTGCAGGTGAAACCGGATGCGCCAGTTGGCGAGGTAAACTCGCCGCTACGAACTCGAACTGAGACACTACGGCCCGCACTTTTCGCTTTTCCGCGCTTTTCGCTTGACAAACCGGCCGGCCTATGATAGCCTATCATGGTTGTCTAGTTCTCGACGTTTTGTCGCTGAGGGAGCGCCGGCATGCTCGGAAGCGAAGGAAAAAACGGGGTCGTCCGGGCGAGCCGGGGAAAGCTTGGGTTCGAAACAACAAAAAAATACGACCGAAGCCAGTATGTTCTTGAAAACACAGGAAGGCATGTGCCAAACGAAGCTAAAACGATCCAAAATGAGCCGCAATTGAGTGCTGAAATGCGCGCATTAGGCGCAGAATTCGAGTTTTCCAGCACTTCGCAGGTTTTGGCGGGGGCCTCGAACGGAAAGGACAGCCGTGGACGAGATCGCCCGGTCAGGGGAATCCAGAGAACTACGAGAGAATACGAAAATCGTGGGAACGAAGCTAAGGAGTCCTTGAAAACAAAGGACATCACTTTTTTAGATGGCGCAGATTTCGCGTGTTTTGTGCGCAAATGAACAGCAATCTCACCCCAAAGGGAGCAAGTAACGCCACATTTTGCGAAAACGAAGTCGGGACTTGCGACTCCAAGCGTGATGGCATGACAGTGACAAATAGTCGGCTAGACAAACTCGGGACTTCCATCGACGCCGCTCTGATCTCCGGCCGGGTCGCCGCATCTTATCGGCGGACTCGGGAAACCAGCTTCAGGATGACCGACTTTAGGGTTGACCGTGGTAGGGCCTAGTCGTTAGAATTCGGTCGAGTGGCCAGGAAAGGACGGAAAGAGCTATCAAACTCAGGATGGGAGGCGCATTTTCGAGCAAGGCAAAGCTCTTGTGGAGCCTGGGCGCGGTTGCCCTCTCGCTCAGTTGTGTAACGGAACAGCAGAAGGTAGTCGTCCAGGCCCCTGCGCCTGTGCCCACGCCCGTCGCTCAATCATCACCCCCAAAGCCTCCTGTGGCGACGCCGGCAGCTCCGCCTGCGCCGCCCCCTGACCCCGCCGAGGCGCTCGTTTCCCAAGTTGAAACCCTGTACAAAGCCGGAATCGCCGACTACCGGTCAGGAAACCTGGAAGAAGCCAAAGAAAAGTTCGATCAGGCGGTGGAAAAACTACTCGAATCGAACCTCGACCTTCAGGCTGACGATCGCCTCGACAATGAGTTTGAAAAGCTGACGGAGGACGTTTATGCCGATGAGGCAGCGGCGCTGGAACGCGGAGACACCTTGAGCCCGCACAACTATGTTCCTCCGCCGCTCGAATCGTTTTCCGGCCTGACCTTCCCGGTTGATCTGCGGGTCAAGCAGCAAGCTCAGCAGGAACTGAAATCCGTGCGGTCAGACTTGCCGCTGGTGTCGAACGACTACGTTGACGGCGTGCTGACCTACCTTCAGAACCACGGCCGGGGTTATGTTTCGACGGCCCTGAAGCGCATGGGGCTATACCAGGCGATGATCTCGCAAACCCTCCAGAAGGAAGGGGTTCCGCAGGATCTCATCTACCTTGCCGCCCTCGAAAGCGCGTTCAATCCGTATGCCTTGTCGCACGAAGGGGCGAAGGGCATCTGGCAGTTCATGGTTGGAACGGGCATGCTCTACGGCTTAAAGAAGGACCGCTGGGTGGACGAGCGCCAGGATCCCGTGAAGTCCACACAAGCTGCCGCCCGCCACCTTAAGGAGCTTTATCAGGAGTTTGGGGACTGGTCCCTTGCCATGGCGGCCTACGATAGCGGCCCGTTGACAGTGCAGGCCGCCATTGCGAGGACCGGTTACGCCGATTATTGGGACCTGCGGCGGCTGCACGCCCTTCCCTCCGAGACGGAAGACTACGTGCCGATTTTCATGGCCACCGTGATGATCGCCAAGGACCCCAAAGCCTACGGCTTCGACATCCAGCCGGATCCGCCTTTTGCTGCCGACCAAGTCGTCCTGAACACACCCACGGACCTACGCCTGGTGGCACAACTCATCGACAGGCCCGTGGATGATTTGACGCGGTTGAACCCCAGTCTGCTTCGCTGGACGACTCCGCCCAACAGCCCCGAGTTCACCTTGAACCTTCCACCGGGGACGAAGGAACAATTCGAGCAGCGGATCGCAGCGATCCCGGAGGATAAGAGGATCTGGTGGAGAGCCTATAAGGTTGAGGAAGGCGAGACTCTCGCCGGCATTGCCAAGAAGCTCCACGTCTCGCCGGTTTCATTGCGCGAGGCGAACAAGCTGGATGATGAATCGGAGGTCGAACAGGGCACCCACCTGGTGGTGCCGATGTCCCCGGGCAGCGAAGCATCGCTGGCGCGAGTGCGCGAGGGGGGGCCACACTATGCGGTCAAGTATCGCGTTCGGCCCGGCGACACCCTGGAGTTTATCGCCGATCGCTACGATGTGACTCCTTACCAGATCCGCCGCTGGAATAACTTGAAGACCTCCCAGTTGACGGCCGGCGCGTCTCTGCGCATCTACGTGGAGGGCAGGAGCCCGGCGAGCCGGTCTCGATCCCGGGGGAAAAAGAATTCC
This sequence comes from uncultured Acidobacteriota bacterium, assembly GCA_963831905.1. Classification (GTDB taxonomy): domain Bacteria; phylum Acidobacteriota; class Terriglobia; order UBA7540; family UBA7540; genus CAVROP01. Next base: position 596,038 of record CAWHRX010000009.1, read on the forward strand.
CGGCCGATAGGCAAGTCATCTAGCCTCTCCCCAACGTCTTCCGGGACAGGAGAGGCGGCCGCTCCCAAGGCCACTCCCAAACAGCTTGCACAGGGGCGTTAGCACGCTTTTCTTCAAGAACGCAACGATTGCACTTGACACAACGATTGGTGTGTTATACATCTGCCTCCAGCGGGGTAGTCAAGACGTTCGAACCTGTCGCCCGGGCAGCAAAGCCGGGCATTGTTGAGTGAACCAGAAACTGACGGGGGAGGGATGCATGGATTTCGATAAAGACAATAAAGCGGGTGATGAGCTCGAGGATTATGGCGACGAGCTCTCCTCCGACTACAAGGAAGAAGCGGACGAGAGGTTGGGCGAGGAAGGCGAGGATCTCGAGGAGGAGGTTTCTTATAAGGTAGAGGAAACCGAGATTATCGAGACGCCGCCCGCCGTCCCGGCCGCGACGGAGAAAGCTCCGGCGCCCACACCTAAGCCTGCTGCGGCCCGGAAGAAGGTCGCGAAAGCCAAGCCGAAGCCGGAAGCGAAGCCCAAGCCGAAAGCGACGCCCAAGCCGAAAGCGAAGCCCAAGCCGAAAGCGAAGCCCAAGCCGAAGAAGGCGCCCGCCAAGGTCAAGAAGCCCGCAAAGAAAGTGGCGAAGCCTGCCAAGCCGGCGAAGAAACCGGCTGCCAAGAAGAAGGGGCGTAAGTAGCTCGACGTAGTCACGAGAACCCGAATGGTCCAATCCGCCCTCAAAACGCGGGCGCGGACAACAAGCGGGGTGGTGTGTCTGGCCCGGAGCCGTCCAGTGCCGGGCCGGGCGTCCCTGGTCAGGCAGCGCGGATGGAATCGCACTCCCAACCCCACGGTGAGCCTTCAAGGCCGGAAGGTCCGGCAGGCTATAATCCGATTCTCGCCTTGGAGGTGATCCGCCGCATGCGTGGGGCTTCGCAGCCCTACCTGCTGCGTTGTGCGGACGAGTCCAATTACGTCGTCAAGTTCCAGAACAACCCCCAGCACGTACGCATTCTGGCCAACGAAATGCTCGCTGCTCGCCTGGCGATGCTCATGGGCCTGCCGGTTGCCACTCCGGCCTTCGTGGAAGTTCCCCCTGGCCTTATCCGTGGCACGCCCCCTCTTGAACTCGAGATCGGTTCCCGCCGCGAACTCTGCCTGGCTGGTCTGCAGTTTGGCTCACGTTATCCAGGAGCGCCTAGTCAAACTCTGGTGGTGGATTTTCTGCCGGATCGTTTGCTGGGCAGAGTAAAGGGCTTAGCCTCGGTGTTCCTGGGCGGATTTGTTTTCGACAAATGGACCTGCAATTGTGACGGGCGACAGGTCGTTTTCCATCGGTCCGTGAACGATGAGGACCCCGCGTATTCAGCGCTCTTGATCGATCAGGGTTTTTGTTTTAACGACGGAGATTGGAGTTTTCCTGATTCCCCAATTCGGGGACTTTACCCGCGCCGGCTGGTTTATGCGGAGGTACAGGGATTGAAGTCTTTTGAGCCTTTCCTCTCTCGAGTCGAGAACCTGGACAGCTCTCAAATCGGGGATTGCATTTCTCAAATGCCCGGCGAGTGGTGCGGACCCGACCCCGGCAAGTTGAACCAACTTGCGGAGACATTGTATAAGCGGCGCAGAGGAATTCGGCAAGCGATTATTGACGCCAAGAATAGTAGCTTGAAACCCTTCCCCAATTGGCGTGAGACTAAGATGATCGCTCAACCGAGGCCGAACTCATGGTCAAAGAGAGTGAATTGAAGCAATGCTCGTACTTCCTGGTGCGCTACGTCCCCGACGTGACGAAGGAAGAGTTTATCAACATCGGTGTCTTCCTCTCTTGTCCTGGGGAGCGGTTCCTGGATTGCGTGTTTAGCGACGACTGGCGGCGAGTCAGCCGCTTTCACCAGGAAGCGGATGCGGAGTTTCTGAAGGGCCTCCCATCGCACTTCAAACAGGAGATCGAAGATCACAGGGACGATCTCGCTCGCTACCTCGGCGAAATGCAACAGTCCTTTTCGAATCTCATCCAATTGTCCGAGGCCCGCCCCTGCCTGACCTCCAACCTCTTGGCGCAGCTTCAGGACCTTTTCGAACGATATGTGGGAGTGCGCGTGGCCAGTCCAACGGAGCAAGACACCCGGCTTTACGTCAGGCAACGAATGACCGATTGCTTTAGCCGCTATGGTATTCTTGGGCATTTCGAAAGGCGTGTTCCAGCCTCCCAATGGACGGGGGTTGGCGATCCCTTTTCTTTCGACTTCGGTTACAAGCCCCAGGCACAGGCAGGCAAGCCTAACGGACGCCTGAAACTGATCCATGCCGTCTCCTTGCAACGAGATCCCAAGCTCACCGAGGCGCTGGTGTGGACCTTTGAAAAAGTCCTCGAGCAAGAGCGTTCCACGCTGACGGTGGGTCACGAAGACAACGCTGATCAGCAGAATCCCCAGGTCCGTTTCTCGCTGAGCGTGCTCCAGCACGAGCATATCAGCCTGGTGCCGGTTTCAGGATTCGACGCCTACGCTCAGTCCATCCGCGCAGAACTTGGGACGTAGCCCTCACGGGTTCCCCGCGCAGACCGTACTGCTCAGCCGGCAGCCTGTCATTCTGAGCGAAGCGAAGAATCTGCATTTGCTGGTTTTTAAGGAGATGCTGCGGATTCTTCGCTTCGCTCAGAATGCCAGGCGTGTTGAAACGACATGAGCGGCCGTCTCAAAGTCGAATGTTATTCCGGCTACAAGGCCGATGAACGGCCACTTCGGTTCTCCTTCCAAGAGAAGCCCGGCGGACGCATGTTCGAAGTCAAAGAAGTCCTGGATCAGTGGTACGGCGTGGGCTATCAGTGTTTCAAGGTGCTGGCCGATGACTGCAATTTCTACATCCTTCGCCATCAACAGGCGGAAGATGTCTGGCTGTTGGACTCCTTCCGATCTTCTCCGTAGACGAACTCCGGTCAGGCCCGCCCGCTCATGACAATCCTGGCGAGAAGTGGTTAAATAGATGCCTCGACAGTCGGAACCAGCCTCTCGGTTCTACGGAGAAGGTTAAGGGGAAATGCACAAGGGCGAAAACGTGATCTCTTTCGCGCTTGCTGTTGTGGTGGTTCTGTCCTTCGTGGCGATCCAGCGACAGTGGAACCCTGCCAGTCTGAAGGACATGGCCTCGACCGCGGAGGACTTTATCCTCACTAGCACCGGGATACGCGGCCAAGTGCCGGATTTGGTTGGCTACGAAAGGCTGAAGACCTATCGGCTTGAGAACTTCAGCGCCGCCTTGTACCGCCGCACCCCCGCCTCATTGATCTTCGCTCCGGGCCGCTTTGTTGTTTACAACCGGGAAAATCAACCCGTCTTCAAGCTGGAGACCCTGGAAGGATCAAAAGACTCCTGGACGACTCTTTACGACTTCAGCGGACGGCACGGGCTGCCTGTCCCCGGCAGCCGGAGCCGCCCGGAATATGCCCGGAGCCTCACCGGCAGCGGCCTGCCTGACGTTGTGATCGGCCAGTATTCCGGCGGGGATCACTGTTGCACCGTGGCCACGATTCTCGAATTAGGCAGCGACGCAGTATCCGTGGTAGGGCGAATCGAGGGTTTAGATGGCTTGCCTTTCGAAGGCCTCGAAATTCGCGACATCCGCAAGGATAAGAGTTGGGAATGCGTTGCGCATCGCCCCTATACGACAACTTGTGGTGACCAGGCCGAACCGGCCGACGTGCTCTCGGTGTACACGTCCATTGACGGGCATTACGTTGACAATACCACGCAATTTGAAGACTACCTCACCGGCGTTTTGAACCAGAACCTTACGAAATGGCGTCAGGAGAAAGGCCTGTCGCTTGGGCTGTTGCAGACCTTGGCGGGCCAATTCGCGGAATTAGGCCGCAAGGATGAGGGAAAGCGTTTTTTTGCGATGAACTTCAACCGCTTCTTGCCTAATCTTCAACAGAGAGGCATTGATCCCAACGTCTGCCTGGATGATTTGGAAAACCTCATGAATCGCTTGCCCGGCGTGACGCCGGCAGCCAGTCAAGAGTCGAAAGTCGAGAGTCGAGAGTCGAAAACCGCAAGTCAACAGTCGACAGTCAACAGTCGATAGGACGCTGGCACTTCGCGGCCTTTCCCTAGTCCCTAATCCCTAAGCCCTAGCCCCTTGCCCTTACAGCACCGGCTCGCTCCAATTTTCGAGGATCTGCTTAATTCGTCCCAGGAATTTTTCGGCCACTGCTCCGTCGATAACCCGGTGATCGTAGGAAAGGGAGAGGTAGGCCATGGAGCGGATGGCGATGGCATCGTCACGCACCACGGGGCGTTTTTCGATGGTGCCCACGCCCAAGATAGCCACCTGGGGCTGGTTGATAATCGGCAAGCCGAACAAACCGCCGAAACTTCCTGGATTGGTGATAGTGAACGTCCCTCCCTGCACGTCATCCACGCTCAGGCGCTTGGTTCGCGCCCGCTCGGCGAGATCCTGAACGGCGCGTGCGATGCCCAGGAAGTTCTTTTCATCGGCGCGCTTGATGACGGGCACGATCAGTCCCGCCTCGAGCGCCACGGCAATCCCTACGTTAACGTCGCGCTTGTAGATAATGTTGGCGCCGTCGACCGAGGAATTAACTACAGGAATGTCTCTGATCGCTTCGACGGTAGCGCGAACGAAGAAGGGTGTGTAAGTCAGCTTGAAGTCGTTTCTCCGCTCGAACTCATCACGTTGCCGCTCCCTTGCCTCCACCACTTTGGTCATTTCAACTTCGAATACGGTGTACACGTGGGCCGAAGTCCTCTTGCTGGCCACCATGTGCTCGGCGATTTGGCGCCGCATCGGCGTCATTTGAACCACTTGTGCCGGCCCGGCAGAAGCGACGGGGGCGGGAGAAGGCTGAACCGTGGCGGGCGCGGACGGCGCCGAGGTTGCTGCGGTTCGGGTTGCGGCGGCAGACTGGCGCTGTTCCACATAATCCAGAATATCCTTCTTGCTGATTCTGCCGCCTGAGCCCGTGCCGTGTACCTGCGTGAGGTCAACCTGGTATTCCCGGGCGATGCGCCGGACGAGTGGCGACGACCTCACGGGCTCGGATTCAGGGGGAGCTGACGGACTTTCGGCCTCGATTGCAGCGCCTGCTGTCGCAGCCGGCGCTTGCGGTTCGGCCGCCGCAGGAACTGCCGGAGGCGCCGAAACCTGCGCGTCCGCCTCCTTCGCCGGCATGGTGATGGCTGCGACTTCGCCGTCGATCACGGCCACCACCGTGTTCACCGCAACGGTCTCGTTCTCTTTCACCAGGATTTGGGTGAGAATCCCCGCTGCCGGGGAAGGTATTTCCGCATCCACTTTGTCGGTCGAAATCTCAAAGAGAGGCTCGTCTCTGCCGATCGGTTCGCCGACCTTTCTTAACCATTTTGTAATCGTTCCCTCGGCAACACTCTCGCCCATCTGGGGCATGATCACATTCGTGGGCATAGAATCCCCCAATAGAATTGACTCATTGATTCATTGAGTCATTGAGTCATTGGGCCATTGATCCAATGGCTTACTCAGTTCGGTCGTAAAGTGTCCTCAAGCAAAGCCCCCGACCACAACCTCGCGTCAATGACCCAATGACTCAATGGCCCGATCGCTCAATGGCTCAATGGCCCAATGACTCAATCTTAATACTCCGCCAGTTTCCTTGCTGCCTCAATCACCTTTCGGGCGTTGGGCAGAAAGTATTCCTCGAGGGGGGGCGAGAAAGGGACAGGCGTGTCCGGCGCGGTAATGCGCACGATAGGCCCGTCCAAGCACTCGAATGCCCGCTCGCCGATTAAGGCGGCGAGTTCGCCCGCCATGCCTCCCGTCCGCGTATCCTCGTGAAGCAGGATAACCTTATTGCACTTTCGCACACTGCCCAACACTGCTTCTTCATCGTAGGGCAGCAACGTGCGCAGGTCAACGACTTCCAGGGAAATGCCTTCTTTTTCAAGTTGCTCCGCCGCCTCCAGTGCGGTCCAGACCATGGCGCCGTAAGTGATGATGGCCACGTCGTTCCCTTCGCGCCTTACCGCCGCCTTGCCGAGGGGAACCACATAATCCCCCTCCGGGACTTCTTCTTTGATTCGCCGGTAGAGGAACTTGTGTTCATAGAAGATCACGGGATTGTCGTCGCGGATGGCGGATTTGATCAATCCCTTGGCGTCATAAGCTGTTGCAGGCATCACCACTTTCAGGCCCGGAGTGTGGACAAACCACATTTCGTTCGATTGCGAATGGTAAGGGCCGCCGTGCACGCCGGCTCCTGACGGCCCGCGGATCACCATCGGAACTGCCGGCCCCCACCGGTAATGCATCTTCGCCGCCATGTTCACAATCTGGTCAAAACCGCAGGCGATGAAATCCATGAATTGCATCTCGGCCACAGGCCGCATCCCCATCAACGCCGCCCCGATGGCCGCGCCCACAATCGCCGACTCCGATATGGGCGTGTCGATTACGCGCTCGGCGCCGAATTTCTCCAGCATTCCCGCTGTGACCTTGAACGCGCCTCCCAAGACACCGATGTCTTCGCCCAACAGGAACACGGAAGGATCGCGTTCCATCTCTTCCCAGATACCTTGGCGAATTGCCTCGAGGTAAGTTAGCAGCGGCATTGGCACGTCTCATTCGAAATTCGAAACTCGAAAGTCGAAATTCGCCCGCTTCATAGTCACCCCCGCGAAAGCGGGGGTCCATTGGACCGTGGATTCCCGCTTTCGCGGGAATGACGCATTAAACGCTTTGCGAATTTCGAATTTCGGTCTTCCTCCTGACCCCTGCCTTTCCACCAACACTCCGACCCGCAATACACGCCTTCCAGCGCTGTCTCGCCTTTCGGCAGCGGGCGCGCCTCGGCATCGGCGACCGCCTCGCCGATCTCTTTCTGGATGCGGCGGCCGAGGTCGTCGATCTGCTGTCTCGTCATGAACCGCTTAGAGAGCAACTGCTTTTCTAACCTCTGGATGGGGTCTTTCTTGGCCCACGCCTGCACGAGCCGAGCAGGAACATACTCCGCGGCGTCGTGAGCGGAGTGTCCAGTCATGCGAAAGGTCTTGAACTCCAGGAAGCTCGGGCCCTCTCCTCGCCGCGCCCGCGCGATAGCTTCCCCCGCCGCCCGGTAAACAACACGCACGTCGTTTCCGTCGAAAGTCTTGCCCGGCATGCCATACGCGGGGCCGCGCACCGACAGGTTTTTTATTGCGAACTGCTTTTCCACGGGCGTCGAAAAGGCAAAGCCGTTGTTGTTGACGATGAAAATCACGGGCAGCTTCATGACCCCCGCCATGTTCATCGCTTCATGAACCTGCCCCACGCTGGTTGTGCCCTCACCCAGGTGCACCAGAGCAACCTTCCCCTGCTTGCGCCATTTCAGCACCATTGCAACGCCACAAGCCACCGGACAAGTCCCGCCCAGCGGAGAAATGATGGGTATAACGCCGAGTTTCAGATTACCGATGTGCAAAGTGTTGTCGCGACCGCGGGTGGGTGTGTCCGCGCGCCCCATCCAGTTGGCGAAGACCTCGGCAAGCGAGAAGCCGCGAATCAGGAAGGAAGAAAAATCCCGGTGGCTGGGCAGCACCACGTCGCCTTCGATCAACTGCAATGCCGAGCCGACACCAATGGCTTCCTGCCCGCGCCCGACGTAGACCCCTCCCACGATTTTCCCCTGACGGTAGAGGACCTGCTCGATCCTCGCCTCCGCCTCGCGCGTGAGCTTCAGGAAGTAGAGCATGCGCTCGAGCGTGGCGGGAGGGATCGCCGTTCGCTGGGCGCCACTTCGGATTGTCTTCGTTTTGGGCACTGTTGGTTCAGATCCGCTGGGTTCGCGCGGTCGCCGACGGCCGTCTAGTATCGGTGTTCGGGCGCTATCAGCTTTACCCCTCTTCGCTTGCATCGGACTTTGACCGAGGCGGGTCCCGGCGACTCAGGTTTGTATGCGATAACGTAGGTACTATCCAGATCAGTGCGGATAGCTCTGAGGACTTGTTCCAGAGGACGAAAGTAGGCATCGAAGGACTCGCCTCCGGTGTCGTCCGCAAACCAATCGACGAGCCGCTCAACCCAATTCAGCGGTCCTCCTGGAGCAGTCCGCGCGAAGGTCACAGGGTAGATCACAACCCCGGAGCGCTGCGCTTGCGCAACTGCCTCAGCGGCGGTGTGGTTGCTTCGATTGTCAGCCATGTCAGAAAAGATGATCAGTGCCGCGTGGGTCGACGATGCTGGAAATTCTTGTGTACAAGCCCAAAGGACGGTATCGGACAAGCTAGTGCCACCAGGACGAGTTCCGGCGTTGAATGCGCTGCGAAGAGCGTTTTTGACTTGTCCGAGGTCGGAGGTAAGAGGCAATAATAGCGCGCGATCCCTAGCGAACGCCCCCACAAAGGCGAAGTCCCCCGTGCGCACGACCTGGACCGCCAGCGCTGCCGCATCCTGCGAAGCCAGTGCACTCAAAGCATTTCTCTGGCTGACGCTTATGTCGATCAAGAAACCGATGTCCGCACGGGCCTCTTGGCTTCGGGAAAGCGATTCGATGGTCTGCTGGTTCTTCCCCTCGTAGACCTCCAGTTCATTCTGAGCAAGATCGGTTATCGGATTGCCGTGATGATCGCGAGCGAGCACCCGCAGGGTCACCACTGTGTTTTGATCGTGAGTTGCTTGCTGCGAAAGCCTGGCCGTCTCTGCATGTACCAGCGCCACAGCAAGGAAAAGTGGATGCGCGCAAACTATCACGGTCAGCAGTCTAGTTAACATGACGATTTCCACCGCTCGGCCTGTCTGGCGTTGTGGCCGTCTGACTGACCCCTCACCCGGCCCGCGGCGGCTGGTGAGAGCGCCGTCGCGGCCCACCCTCTCCCCAAGGGAGAGGGCAATAACCCAGGTTGTATTCTCATCTTTCGACTTTCGACTCTCGACTCTCGACTTCTTCAACCATCTCCAAGTCGAAAACCTCTCCAAAGTGGTGGACCGCCCTTTCCGCAACTTCGTCAATGTCCACCCGCCGGCCCAGCAACTTCTGAAGTGACGTCACGCCTTTATCACGAAGCCCGCAGGGAACGATCCAGTCGAAATAGCGCAGGTCGGTGTTGACGTTGAAGGCGAAGCCGTGGGAAGTAACCCAGCGGGAAATGTGGACGCCCATGGCTGCCAGCTTGTCATTTTCCACCCAAATTCCAGGTGCGCCGCAAAGACGCCCGGCGTCGATTTCGTAGTCTCGCGCCACGGCGATCAGGACTTCTTCTAGGGAGCGCATGTACCAGGAGATATCCCGGCGATGCTCGGTGAGGTCCAAGATCGGGTAGCCCACTAACTGGCCGGGTCCGTGGTAAGTCACATCCCCGCCGCGGTCAATCTCGAAGACTTGCACACCGCGCATGGCGAGCTGCTCGGTTGAAAGGAGAATGTTGTCCTTTTTCGCATTGCGCCCCAGAGTGTAAACGTGGGGATGCTCGAGCAACAGAAGCGTATCTGGAATCAGACCGGCCTTGCGCGCCGCAACACGCTCACGCTGAAGGCGCAGGCCGTTCGCGTAGTCGACGAGACCGAGGCGCTCGACGTGACAGGTCATGTTCTCCCTAGCCCCTAGCCCCCAATCCCTAACCCCTGCTCTTCAGATATGAATCGCCCAGTCGTGCGCGGCGTGGGCGGCTTCCATCACGGCCTCGGTCAGCGTGGGATGCGGGTGGATGGCATAAGCGAGATCCTCGACGGTGCCCTCGAGGCGCATCGCCACCACGGCTTCGGCAATCATCTCCGTTACGCGCGGCCCGATCATGTGGACGCCCAGAATTTCTCCGTACTTCTCATCGCTGACCACCTTTACAAAGCCCTCGCGGGCGCCCAGGATGGTGGCTTTACTGTTGGCGGCAAAGGGGAACTTTCCGATGCGAACCTTGTGTCCTTTCTCGCGCGCCTGGCGTTCTGTCATTCCCACGCTGCTGACTTCAGGTTCACAATAGGTGCAGTTAGGAATCTGTCCGTAGTTGATGGGCTCAACCGGCTTTCCAGCCGCGTGCGTAACCGCGACGATTCCTTCCCTCGATGCCACATGCGCCAGCAAGGGGCTGTTGGCCACGATGTCGCCGATGGCGTAGACGCCCGGCTCACCGGTTTGCATGTAGGGATCGACTTTGACGAAGCCTCGCTCCAGCTTGGCCCGGGTTCCTTCCAGGCCCACACTCTGGGTGTTGGGCGAACGACCCACGGCCACCAGGAGGGTTTCAGCTTCGAGGGTTTGCGGCTTTCCGTCTGCCCCAGTGTAAGAAACGGACACGCCATTTGCCGTCTTGGCGGCTTTCTCAACCTTCGCCAGCGTCTCGAGCGCGATGCCTTGGTGGCGGAACGATTTCTCGAGTTCGGCGGAAATCTCTTCGTCTTCGAGGGGGACGGCGCGGGGCAGCATCTCCAGAATCGTGACTTTGACCCCGAAGCGGTGGAAGATCGATGCGAACTCCACGCCCACGGCCCCGGCTCCCATGATCACCATCGACTTGGGGAGGGCGGGCAACGCCAGGATTTCCTTGTTGGTCAGAATGGTTTTCCCGTCCGGCTCAAAGCCTGCAAATGTTTTCGCCTCAGAGCCCGTGGACAGCACAACTTTCGCGGCCTGGATCTCCCGCTTCTGCCCCTTTGGCGTCGGTCACCGTGATCCGCCCCGGCCCGGCAAGGCGGCCGTAACCCTGAAGGGTCTCCACTTTGTTCTTCTTGAACAGAAACTCGATGCCTTTCGAGAGCTTCGTCACTACCTTCGTTTTACGCGCCTGAATGGCCGCCCAGTCAATCGAGAATTCCTTCGCAACGATTCCGAATTCCTTGCCGCTCTTGAGGTAATCGTAAACGTCGGCATTGAGGAGAAGGTCTTTCGTCGGTATGCAACCGACGTGCAAGCACGTCCCGCCCAGCTTGTCGGCCTTCTCGACGACCAGCGTCTTGAGACCCAACTGCCCGGCGCGAATCGCCGCCACGTATCCGCCAGGCCCACTGCCAATAATCACGACGTCGTACTTTGCTGTTTCTGCCAAGCCCGCACCTCCTGTCAGGATTCAGGAGATAGGATTCAGCGAACGTATTTCCCGAATCCTAAGTCGCGGATCCCGTTCAGTCATGTAGCATCGAGTCCACTAGTTGTCATCTTATTACATTACGAGAATTGGTTAAACTGGCAACCAAGGCACAAATCTTGCCGCCGGGATGAATCGTCGAGAGGTCCAAAGGTACTATTGCCCGCCGCAGCACCTGAGTATACATTCCGTTACGGTTGTTCGAAGGAGACTCCAATCGAGGCAATACCCGCCACCAGAATACCTCGGTCGGGGCTGCACGGATGGGAATACGACGCGAGCCGCATCGCTTGTGCTTCGCATAGGGTGTCACACTCCTGCCGCCAGCATCGCGGGCGCACCCTCGAAAGACAGTCCAGGCGCCCCTCGGAGCCCCAGAATCGACGACTTTTGTCCTTGGAGGCAGAATGAAACTCCTGCTTTCGCCTCGGGTGCGAACCCTTCCCGTGATCGCGTTTATCTTGTTGTCATCCGCAACTCTTTTGGGGCAAACGGCTGCCGTCCCCGCCCGCATCACGCAACCTGTCGACCTCGAGAACGTCGTCACGTTGCAGGGTAACACCCATCCGCTGGCGCGCCCTGAATTTGACCAAGGCGCTGCGCCGGACAGTCTGCCCCTGCAGCGCATATTGCTCGTCTTGCAGCGCTCGGCGGAGCAGGAAAGGACGCTGCGGGAATTACTCGATAAGCAGCAGATCAAGTCTTCGCCCAACTATCACATGTGGCTCGTTCCGGAGCAGTTCGGGCAGCAATTCGGCCCAGCCGAGGCCGACATTCAGGCGGTGACCGATTGGCTAGCGTCGCAGGGCTTCGAGGTGAACCGAGTGGCCGCCGGGCGCACGGTGATCGAGTTTTCGGGCACGGCGGGGGCGGTGCGGCAGGCGTTGCACACGGAGATCCACAAATACGTGGTGAACGGTGAAGAGCATTGGGCCAACGCGAGCGATCCGCAGATTCCCGCCGCGCTTCAACCGGTGGTGGCCGGATTTGCTTCGCTGAATAATTTCCCCCGACATCCGACGATGAAACGCGTGGGGGCCTTTTCACGGTCAAAGGCTACCGGCGTGGTGAAGCCCCTCTTTACTTACCCTTCCGGCAACGGGGCGAACTACTTTCTAGGACCGACCGATTTTGCCACTATTTACAATGTCTTGCCGCTCTGGAAAGCCAGTCCGCCCATCGACGGTACGGGGCAGACGATTGCCATCGTGGCCGAAACCAACATAAACGTCCAGGACGTGGCCGATTTTCGTAACGTCTTCGGATTGCCCGCCAATCCCCCCCAAATCATCCTCAACGGCCCTGATCCCGGGATCACGATGGACGAGACTGAATCTGACCTGGACACCCAGTGGTCCGGCGCCGTGGCGAAAAATGCCACCATCGACCTTGTGGTTTCCGAGTCAACCGAGACCAGTCAGGGGGTGGACCTTTCTGCGCTTTACATCATCGACAACAACCTGGCGCCGGTGATGAGCGAAAGCTACGGTTGCTGCGAGGCTTACATGGGCACGAGTGGCAATGCCTTCACGAGCGCCCTCTACGAGCAGGGCGCTGCCCAGGGCATCACCATCATTTTGTCCACGGGCGACACGGGCTCCGCCGGATGTGACTATGGCGAGGCTGTGGCTCAGAATGGCCTGGCGGTGAGCGGATTGGCTTCAACGCCGTTTAACGTTGCATTGGGAGGGACAGATTTTAACGACGTCAACTCCTGGTCCACATATTGGTCCAGCACCAACAATACAACCACCCTGGCCTCTGCCCTGTCGTACATTCCTGAGATACCGTGGAATGATACCTGCGCGCGCAACGGAAACGCGGGCGACTGCGCCTCAGCCGGCAGTGATCCCCCCGGGATAGACCTCATTGGCGGCAGCGGGGGCGCCAGCAGTTGCGTCATATCGACTTACAATGGCGAAAGCATAACTTGCACCGCGGGCTATCCCAAACCTGCCTGGCAGAGTGGACCGGGCGTGCCCAACGATGGCGTCCGCGATATCCCGGATGTGTCGTTGTTCGCCAGCAACGGCTTCAACGGCACTTCCTATGTGGTGTGCGAGTCCGACTCTGTGCAGCCTGCATCAACATCCTGCAATCCGGCTGATCCCAATTGGGTTTTCCTCGGTGTCGGGGGAACGTCAGCCTCAGCGCCTTCCTTTGCCGGCATCATGGCACTGGTCAACCAAAAGACGGGGCAGCGGCAGGGTAATGCGAACTATGTGCTGTACGCGCTGGCTGCGCAGAGCGGCAAGAGTTGTGCCTCGAGCGCGACCATGGCCTCTACCGCCAACACTTCCGGTTGCATTTTCTATGACGTGACCACGGGCAACAACTCCGTGGCGTGCCTAGGCGGCTCGCCGAACTGCAGCAACACGACTAGCGGCGGTTACGGCATGCTCGAGGTTAATCCTCCCACTGATTCCAGCCCCGGTTGGATGGCCACCTCTGGATACGACCTCGCCACCGGACTCGGTTCGGTGAATGCCGCGAACCTGGTCAACAATTGGACTTCTGTCAGCTTTCAGCCCACCGCGACGACATTGTCTAACCTCTCTCCAACCACCACTGCTCATGGCCAGCCGGTGAGCTTTACAGCCAGCGTGGCTCCTGGCACGGGGAGCGGCACACCCACTGGCGATGTCTCAGTGATCGCGCAAACAGGCAGCAGTTCGAGCGGAGTCACGGCGATCGGCAGCTTCCCCCTGAGCGGCGGGAGCGTCTCGAGCTCGACGAACCTGCTCCCCGGTGGGACGTACAATGTGACAGCGCATTACGCGGGCGACGGAACTTACGGTGCGAGTGACTCGGCGGCGGTCCAGGTCAGCATAACTCCCGAGGGCAGTCAAACACGTATCGCCTTGTTGACGTTTGATCCCGTCAGTGGTTACGAGACAAGCTCCAACGCTACCTCGGTGGTATACGGGGCCTCACTTAACATCTTGCGCGTGGATGTCACCAACAACTCGGCAGAGGGTTGCGCTTCTTCCGTTCCCTACGGGTGTCCCTCCGGGCAGGTGACGCTCACTGACAACGGCCAACCGCTCGACCTCGGTGGTTACACGCTGAACAACCTGGGCTACGCCGAAGATCAGGCCGTCCAGTTCACTTTCGGGGCGAACAAGGTTGCCGCCAGCTATTCCGGTGACAGCAGCTTCAACGCGAGTTCGTCCGCTACGGATACCATCACGTACATCCAGGCGCCGACCACAGTTACACTGAGCGGCCTGCCCTCGACGGCCACCATGTCGGCTCCGATCAGCTTTACGGCAACCGTCAACACGCAGAGCTACAGCGTTGCCCCAACCGGTACGGTGCAGGTTCTGGATGGGGGGACGCCGGTTCAAGCCACCGTTGGAAGCATCACCTCGACGAACGGTTCGAATTCAGGTCCGGCGTCGCTGCAGATACCGCTCTCCATCAAGGTGAGCGCAGGCGTAAACAGCATCACTGCGCAATATGCCGGCGACACGAACTACCTCTCGTCCACGTCGGCTGCCAGCACGGTGGCGGTGGGCGACTACAGCTTAGCGGCGAATCCGTCCACGCTCAACATTTCGGCGCCGGGGCAGTCCGGGAGCACGACAATCTCGATTACTCCTCAGAACGGATTCACCGGAGCAGTGAGTCTGAGCTGTGCGAACAGCTCGCCGGGGATGGCTTGTACAATTTCGCCCGCATCCGTAAACGTAACTGGAAGCTCGCCCGTGACCGCTACCCTCACCGTTACCACTACCGCCGCAGTGAATTCTTCGGTGCTGCCTGCGCAGCGGATTGGCGCGGACGGTTCGCCACTTTCGCCAAAGTGGGTGGCGCACGCCCAGCCTGTTGTGGGCGCGGCACGTCCGCGCACGGCAGCCTGGGGTGAAGGCATAAAGCGTTATCTGTGGGCGGCCAGCGAAATAGTACGAGAACAGGCAGGGCGCCAGCGCTACATGTTCCTGGCTGTGTTCCTGCCGCTGATTTTGCTGATCGGCATGGCCAAAGCGCGTCGTCCGGCATGTTTACTGCTTGCGACGGCATTGCTGGTGGTAGGAATCTGGGCGGCTTGCTCGGGGCCATACGCCAGGGACTTTTCCCCGAGCATCAGCCTTTCATCGGCCAGTGTTGTGTTTGGCCAGCAGAACGTGGGCTCGACCAGCGCGCCACAGGTCGTAACCCTCTCGAACACCGGTAACGGGTCGCTGAGTATCGCGAGCTTGGCAGTGAGCGGCACGAACGCACGAGATTTTGCTCAAACGAGCAATTGTGGCGGCGGCGTCGCAGCAGGGGGCAACTGCACCATCACGGTCACGTTCACGCCCTCGGCGGCGGGATCCCGCAGCGCTTCGCTCACCGTCAGCGATAATGCCAGCAGCAGCCCGCAGACCATCAGCTTAAGCGGCACTGGGCTCCAGCCTGTGGTCAGCCTTTCGCCAGGCAGCCTCACGTTTGCCCAGCAGAGTACGGGTAGCACGAGTATGGCGCAGAGCGTGACACTTTCCGATACAGGTAATACGTCGCTGACCATATCGAGCATCGGGCTCAGCGGGGCGAATGCTGCAGACTTCGCCCAGACGAATGATTGTGGCAGCGGTGTCGGGGTGAGTGGCAGTTGCACAATTTCGGTGACCTTTGCCCCCTCGGCGGCAGGCTCGCGTAGCGCTTCGCTGCTCGTCACCGATAACGCCGGCGGCAGCCCGCAGACCGTGAGCTTGAACGGCACAGGGTTCACTCCGGCAACCACTATAAGCCTCTCGACCTCGAGCCTGGCGTTTGGGCAGGAGAACATGGCCGCGACGACCGGAGCGCAGACCGTCACACTCACCAACACCGGCAAAGTGACTTTGAGCATATCGAGCATTACCGTCGCCGGTGCGAATCCCGGCGACTTCGCCCAGACGAGCACGTGCGGCGCCAGCGTCGCGGCGGGAGCCAAATGCAGCCTCAGCGTGACGTTCGCGCCGACGGCGATGGGGTCGCGCACCGCGTCGCTTTCCATCTCGGATAATGCTTCCGGAAGCCCGCAGTCAGTCAGCCTGACCGGAACGGGGGATCCGCAGGCGACACAACCCGGGAACTATGTTATCGGGTACAGCGCCCAGAGCGGCAATGACGCGCATTCCGGACAGCTTAATGTGACCGTGCAGTAGTTTATTAATCGGGCGCCATTGAGGAATGCCCCTCTCTGGACGTGTTTTGAGGTGCAACGTCGCCGCCTGCGCAAGCATCATCTTGGCTGCTTATCCGGCCTGCTATGGGTGCGAGACTCCACCTTAGCGAGGCAGCATCCCACCAGGGTTGACGTGTCCACTAAAACTTAAGGGCCATTGCAAATCGAAACGGATGGGTGTACTGTCCCGCACCGGGGTCCCAAGAAGGAGACTCCTAAATGAGGTAATACCCGTCACGACAATCTGTCGTACGCGCTGTCCGCCTCCCAACTCACCAAAGTGATGTCAAGGTGCAGGAAACCGACGCTCAGATGACAATCCCGCAGGCGCGGATGGGAGAAGCGCATTCGCTGCGCACCGGTACGGAGAGCGCCACCTAAAACTCTGGAGGCAGCATGAAACTCCTGCGCTCCCTTTCCGTACGACTCATCGCCATCATCGCGTTGATCTTTCTCTGCTCAATTACAGCCATCGGGCAAACGCCCGCGACGCGCGTAACCCAACCCGTGGACGCGGAGCAGCTCGTTACGTTGCGGGGAAATACCCATCCGCTGGCAACGCCAGAATTTGACCAGGGCGTTGCGCCCGACAGTCTCCCGATGCAGCGCATCCTGCTGGTTTTGCAACGCTCGGCGGAACAGGACGCGGCGTTGCACGAACTGCTGGAAGAGCAACAGACCAAGTCGTCGCCCAACTATCACATGTGGCTCATCCCGGAGCAGTTCGGGCAACAGTTTGGCCCCGCCGATGCGGATATCCAGGCTGTAAGGGATTGGCTTACGTCGCAGGGCTTCGTGGTTAATCGAGTGGCCACCGGCCGCACGGTGATCGAGTTTTCGGGCACGGCGGGGACGGTGCGGCAGGCATTGCACACGGAAATTCACAAGTTCACGGTAAACGGGGAGGAGCACTGGGCCAACGCGAGCGATCCGAAGATTCCGGCGGCGCTTCAGCCGGTGGTTGCAGGTTTTGCATCCTTGAACGATTTCCCGCGGGAACCGGGAATCCAGCGCCTGGGCGCCTTCTCGCGATCAAAAGTCACAGGGGAGGTGCATCCCGCGCTCACCAATACCTTTAATGGCGGGACGCAATACGTGCTTGGGCCAACCGATTTCGCGACGATCTACAACGTACTGCCGCTCTGGAAAGGGGGCATTGACGGAAGCGGGCAGACGATCGCCATTGTTGGCGAGTCAAACATCAATGTTGACGATGTGGCCTCCTTTCGCAGCATGTTCGGCTTGCCGGCAAAGAGCCCGCAGATCATCGTGGATGGCGTCGATCCGGGAATCACGGGGGCGGAAAGCGAAGCCGATTTGGACGTGGAGTGGTCCGGCGCAGTGGCGCAGAACGCAACCGTCGACCTGGTGATTGCTGAACCCACCGAGTCGACCGCCGGAATTGACCTCGCATTCTTGTACGTCATTGACAACAACCTCGCGCCTGTGATGAGTGAAAGCTTCGGTTATTGCGAGGCTTTCCTCGGTGCTGGCGGGAACGCGTTCGAAGCAACCACTCGCGAGCAGGGCGCCGCTCAGGGCATCACGATCGTTAATTCCTCGGGCGACGCCGGCTCCGCCCGATGCGACCAGACGAGCGGCGCAGTTGCGGCGCAGTATGGTTTGGCAGTCAGCGGACTGGCCTCAACACCTTATAACGTCGCCGTGGGAGGTACCGACTTTAACGACGACAACTCCTGGTCCCTGTATTGGTCGAGCACGAATAATCCCACTACCCAAGCCTCCGCCTTGTCATACATTCCCGAAATGACGTGGAATGACTCCTGCGCGCGCACGGGGCTTGCGAGCGACTGCGGGTCAGCAGGAAGCGACACGCCCGTAGGGATAGACCTCGTCGCCGGGGGCGGCGGTGCGAGCAGTTGCGTCACATCTACAGCCAGCGGCACCAGCATAACTTGCACCGGAGGATATCCCAAACCTGCCTGGCAGACTGGAAAAGGCGTGCCCAACGACGGGGTTCGCGACCTCCCGGACGTGTCCCTTTTCGCAAGTAACGGAATGACTGGCAGTTTCTACGCAATATGCCAGTCCGACGTGACACCAGCCGGATACGCGACGTGCGACCCAAGCAGTTCCGCCTGGTATTTCGAAGGCGCCGGGGGAACCTCCGCTGCGGCGCCGACCTTCGCCGCCATCCTGGTGTTGGTGAATCAGAAAACCGGCGAGCGGCAGGGTAATGCAAATTATGTTCTCTATCCGCTCGCCGCCAAGAGTGGCGCAAGCTGTACGTCAAGTGCGAGCATGGCATCCACCGCGAACACTTCTGCCTGCATTTTCTACGACGTGGTGACGGGCAACAACTCGGTAGCCTGCCAAGGCGGCACGCCGAACTGTAGCAGCACAACGAGCGGTGCCTACGGCCTTCTCCAGGTGAACCCACCCACCAATAGCACGCCGGCTTGGACCACGACTGCCGGCTACGACCTGGCCACCGGCCTCGGCTCTGTAAACGCCGCGAATCTGGTGAACAATTGGACTTCCGTCAGCTTCAAACCTACGACGACCAAACTGGCTAGCCTTTCGCCCACCACCCTCACGCATGGCCAGTCGGCGACATTCACTATCAATGTTGCCCCCGGCTCGGGGAGCGGCACGCCCACGGGCGCTGTCTCACTCATCGCGCAAACCGGCACGAGCTCAACCAATGTTACGGGCATCGGCCCCTTCGCGCTCAGCAATGGCGCTTTCTCCGGCTCGACTGACATGCTCCCCGGCGGCTCATATGGCGTGACGGCGCATTATGCGGGTAATGGAACCTACGGCGCGAGCGACTCTTCCCCGGCAATTCCGGTGACCGTCGAAAAAGAAAGCAGTCTGACACAAGCCGAAATCGTGTCATGCGACCCCACAACGGGCGCCTGCACCGCCGGCGTGAGCAGTGCAAGCGCCGCCTCCACCATCATATTGCGCACCCAGGTGACTAACGCCAGCGGCCAGTCCTGCGCGTCTTCCACAAGCGGAATTCCCGTCTATGCATGTCCCACCGGGACCGTAACCGTCACGGTAAATGGACAGCAGCCCGTCGATTACGGCGCCCCTTCGAGCAGCACGCCAGGGACCTATATCTTAAACAGCCAAGGCTACGCCGAGGATCAGTTCATCGAACTCTCGGGGGGAACGGACAGCATAGTGGCGAGCTACTCGGGCGACAACAGCTATAAAGCGAGCACATCTCCCGCGAACAACTTCACCTTGACTCTGGCTCCGACGACGATGGACATTAATGTGCAGCCCACGCAGACGTTTGCGAGCGGCCAGACAGCCTCTATCCAGTCCTACGTGTACTCGAAGAGCAACACCTTCCCGTTGGGGGGAACCGTCACTTACACGTTGGGGAACACAACCCTTTCCGGGACGCCATTGATCTTCCAGGACCCCACTCTCCTTGGGTATCAGGGGTTGCAAGTGATGCTGAGTACGCCGGTAACCGGGCTCGGTACCTATACCCTGACCGGGCATTACAGCGGCGACAACCATTACGCACCCGCGACATCTCTGCCTCTACAGATCACTCTTACCGACTTTACTGCGACCGCAAATCCTTCGAGTATCAATATCTCTGCACCTGGCCAGTCAGGCACTGCGACGATCACCGTTGCTCCCGTAAATGGATTCTCCGGGCAGGTCTATATATACGCTCCCACAGGCTGCCCTACGGGAGCTTCCTGCACGCTTTCGACCTCAGGATATTTAAACGTCAACAGCACCACGTCTCCAACATTCACCTTAACCGTAACCACGACCGCGGCCGCGAGCACAACGCCGCCCTCCCCGCCACGAACGGCTCCGCCGAGTCATCGTCCGCTGGTGCGGTGGCCTTGGGTTTTGGCGGAGTTGCTGGCAGTGGCGATGCTGATAAGCCTGGCTGCAACGTCGCGGCGTCCGGTGGGGGTGATGCTGGCAATTGCGTTGCTCTTGGTTGGGATTTGGGTGGCCTGCGGAGGGGCAGGTGGAGGCAGCGGCGGCGGTGGCAGTAATCCCCCTTCCGGCCCGGCACCCCAGGTAAGTCTGACGCCGGGCAGCCTCGCGTTTGGACAACAGGTCTTGGGCTCGTCCAGCCAGCCGCAGGCTGTGACGCTTACCAACACTGGAAATGCCAGTCTGAGCATTTCGGCCATCAACTTTGAGGGTGCCAATCTCGGAGATTTTGCAGAAAACAACAACTGTGGCAGTACCGTTTCCGCAGGAGCCAGTTGCAATATCAAAGTGACCTTCACACCGCAAGCGAGTGGGAGTCGGTCCGCCACTATGGCAGTTTACGACAACGCCGGTACCGATGCGCAGATGGTTGCCGTGACCGGTCAGTGCCCGACGCAGTCCGGAAGTATAAATATCAGCCCCTATTCGATCAATTTTAACGATGAATATGTGGGCTCGACTAGTTCGCAGCAGAGTGCAACGGTTTCAAACGTTGGCAACACCGCAGTGACCATTTTGAATATCACTCTCACCGGTACCAACCCTGGAGATTTTGCGCAGGCGAGTACTTGCCCGGCTAGCCTTGCGGCGGGATCTAACTGCACGGTAAACGTAATCTTCAAGCCAGCAGCGACGGGGTCGCGCAGTGCTTTTTTAACGTTCACCGACACCGCCGCCAACTACAACGCCGAGTCAGTGGGGCTCTTCGGGACAGGAATCCAGACATCTTCCACCGTTACCCTTTCTCCCGGCAGTCTCACGTTCTCGGCGCAAAATGAGGGCGTCACGAGTCCGGCACAGATTGCGACGCTTACCAATAACGGCAGCACGGCCCTCGCCATCTCGAGAATCGACACGGAGGGTGGGGATTATTACGACTTCGCGGAGACAAGTAATTGCGGCAGCAGCCTGGCCGCGGGCGCGAGCTGCACCATCAGTGTGACGTTTCTTCCAGCAGGTGTTGGCTTGCGCACGGCGTCTCTCTGTGTCTACGACGGTCCGACTGGCACTAGCGAACAGGTCGCCAGCCTCAACGGTACCGGGCTACCGCCCGCTACGCCGCCCGGGACGTACACGGTCGCCGTCCAGACGGCGAGCTCCGGTGACGTTCACGTTGTGAACGTTCCCGTGAATGTGAAATGACCGGGAACCACACTTGTCGGAAGGAACTTCTGCGTGACCACTGAATAGTGAATAGTGAATTATAAATTGTAAATTATGAAATAACAATTATAGTAATATCAAATAGATGTCGCTGTCCGCGATCACAGACTTTATAATTTACGATTTATAATTCACCATTCACCATTTACCATTCACTATTTACCCCCGCCTCAAAGCGTCTTGGCCACAACGTTCCAACCGTCGATCTTAACCACCGGCTTGCCGGAGCGCAGGCGGCGCTTGGCATAGGATGCGGTGATCTCGCGTTTCTCGCCCGGCAACAGCGAAATATAGTTATCCGACCAGAGAATGGGCAGGACTTCGTCATCGCCGCCCCCGCCTCCTTCCTCAAAACCGAAGCGTGCTCCCTCGGCAGCGACTTTGAAGTGAACGAAGAAAGCCAGGCCGCGGCTGGGGTTCTCGACGGTAATCCGCGTGACGCCTTCGTCGCCGTTCATTTCGGACTGCGCCGTCGCCTGCACGTCGACTTTAGGCAGCCCCTGAAGCGCGGTCAGGTCGGCAAACGTCTTGGTGGGGGTGACGTACCATGTCGAGCGATCCCAATCGAGCACGTCCGGCTGGGTTGACAGCCAATAGAAGTTGCTGCTGACGTTCTTACCTGCCGCGTCGTTCAAATCAAGGCGCACAAAGTAAGTCTTCGAGAGGTCCGCAAGCGCTGGCAGGGCAAACACTCTATTCGTGCTGTCCGGCCCAACGTCGAGGGTCGCGTCCTTGGAGAACTTCGGCGACATGTCGAAGTTGTAGACTTTGGCGGAGACTTTCATCCCCGGGAACGCTTGATAGTAAGAATTCACCACCACGATCGACTGGTCGTCATACGAGTACTGGACGTGAAGGTATTCGCAGCCCTTCTTGGCGCCAAAATAGGAGCCGCCTGGGCGCAGGAAGTAATCGTACAGGTGCCAAATCAAGGAGGGCCATGAATTGTCGAGCATCCACTGGATGACGCCCGTGGAGGTGTACTTGTTGCGGCCATAGGCTTCGAACATGGCTCGCTCGCCTTCGTAGGCCAGGACCTGGGCCTTCAGGGCATAGTCTTCGAGGCCGGTGGCTTGTCCGTAACGGCTGTTAAGGGCCTCCGTAAACACATGGACGTCGCGGAAAGCTCCGCCGCCGGCGTGGTAGTCCCAGGTGCTGTTGATGGGCCAGAGTTTATCGGAAGGCAGGAAGCGCTTCAGGCTCTCGACCGGGGGAACCGCGGGGCCGGGGCTGGTTTCGGTGTTGAACCCGTGCGCGCCGCCTCTCTCTTCATCTTTATCGAGCAGCCAGTAGGAGGGGGCGACGTATTCATAAGGGCCAGTCATCTTCAGCCCGGTCTTGCCGCTCACGCTGGTGGGCTTGGCGGTGGCGGAGGACTGGTAGGGATTCGGCCAGTTGTATTCCTTCAGAATCTGGATGTAGGTCTGCTCAACTTTCTCCACGGGCGGGTTATCGCTGCCATTCAGCCAGTCGAGCAGGCAGGCGTGGCTGCGCAGGCGGCGAATCTGGTCTTTCAGGGATTCGGCGGAAACCACGAAATCCTCGCTCTTCCAGTCGCGCCAACGCTCCCAATGGTCGCAGCAGCACCAGCCCGCCAGAACCAGGATGCCCTCCCGATCGCAAATGTCCAGGAAGTTCTCGTCTTCGAGTTTGCCCTCGAGGCGGACAGTGTTCAGGTGCATGTCCTTGACGTATTGCAGTTCCGCCTTCTGGCGGGCCGGGTCGGCGCGCAGCAGCATGTCGAAAGTGTAGCCCGCGCCGCGAATCAGAATAGTCTTGCCGTTGATCTTGAAGAGGCGATGACCCTTGGCGTCGAGGTCGGCGGTGATCTCCCGGATGCCGAAGGTCAGCGGCCGGGCATCGGAAATCTGGCCGCTGGTTTCGAAACTGAGGTCGAGTTGGTAGAGGTTCTGCGGCCCCAGAGCGTAGGGCCACCAGATCCGCGGATTTTCGAGCGCCAGTTGCCGGAAGCGGTCTGGGGAGAAGCTGACCACTTTGGATTCTTTGGGTTGAAGCGAAACGGGCGTCGAAAACTCGAGGGTCTCGATCTTGCCCTTCAGCGTGCCTTCGACAGGCTGGTCCGAGGCGTTGTGAAGCTCGGCAGTGACGGTGAGTTGAGCCTTGTCGAGCGAAGGCAAATTCAGCTTCGAGATCACCTGCGGGTAGCGCAGGCTCACCGGTCCGCTGGCGGCGAGATACACCTCACGCCAGATTCCCATGTCCTTGTCGGCAGGGAGCGGGTTCCAATCCACGAAAGTTATCGCCAGGTCGTCCGGCTGGGGCGGGGAGATCTCCACGGCAAGCGTAGCCGTTTGGCCGGGAGTGACGTAGCGAGTGACGTCAAACTCGAAGACCCGCCATGCCCCTACCATCTTGTCCGGAGAGGCGATTTGCTGTCCATTCAGCCACACGCCGGCGCGGTAGTTGATGCCGCTGAAATGCAGCCAGACGGTCTTTCCGGCAAACTCCTGCGGCACTGGGAATTCGGTGCGAAACCACCAGGGCACGCGGAAGGGGCTGCCCGGCGGCATGGGGACACCCGAGAAATTGGTGCCCACGGCGTAGGATGTTCCCGGAATCGCTCGCAGGTTTTGCCCCACGTAAGGGTCTTCGAAAACGCGTTGGCGAACTAGCGCGGCAACGACCGTCGAGGGCACGCTCGCCCTGTACCAACCGGACGGCGTGTAGGCGTGGGTGGAGACGACCTCACCCGCAGCCGAGACATCGGCCGAGGATTGAATCGCCCAGCCGTCCTTGAGAAACAGCGGGCCGCCAGAGGCCGGCGCAGACTGGGCCAATGCGGTACTGCCGCTGGCGATAAAGAAAATCAGTGTGAGTGCGAATCCAAGCCTGTTCATGCGTGAATTAATCCCTGAAGGTTGTGGACGCATCGGACCTCCTCGCAAATCAAAGGTGAGGAGAATATCACTCGCGGGGAGAATTTGGAAGGGTTAGCGCTAGCGCGCTATAGCGGGTGAGACGCCCGCACCAAGGAGTAGGGGGGCTCGCGAACGACCCCTACTAGCCGACACACTGTCCTTTTCAGATTCAAAGGCTTTGCTTCGTTTTGTGCAAAATACGCTCTTTTCGGGGTCTTTTGTGCAAAACGGCACTCGAAACGTGCATCGTGCCAAGCCTACGCGGAGGTTATGTGCTTTATTTTCAGCAAGTTCTTAGCTTCATTGCCGCGCTATCGTATAACTCCTTTGTTTCCAGTTACTTCTTAGCTTCGTTCCGTATGGCCCCATTTATTTTCAATAACATACTGGCTTCGATCGTAGTTTTTTTATTTCTTCCAATCCCGCGTTTCCCTCTCGCCTCGACCCATCCGCTTTGCCTCGCGCCGCCCCGCGTCTCACGCCGCGCCCCCGACAATGTGTCCGGTAAAATGACCATGATAATAGGCTATCATACCTCCCTCCGCTTGTCAAGCGGAAAATGCGGAGAAAGCTGAAATGTCGGTCAGTCAATGAGTCTAAGAGCGAGTTGGTAGCGCCAGCCGGCCCACCACCGGTTTTCAGTGTGCCTTTAGGTTTGCAGGGTTATGATAGAGGCGTGCAACCCAACCACCCTTGATTATGCGCGTGCTCATTGTAGAAGACGAGAGAGCGATGGCGGAACTCCTCAAGAAAGGGCTGGAGGAGGAAAACCACCGTGCCGCTTTAGCCTTTGACGGCGCGCAGGGGTTGGAGCTGGCCAAAACCTATGAGTTTGACGCCATTGTGCTCGACCTCATGCTGCCTCGAGTGGACGGCTTCGAGGTGGCGCGGCGGCTCCGCCATGGCGGGAATCAGACCCCCATCCTGATTTTGACCGCGCGCGACGCGGTGCCGGACATCGTCAAGGGCCTGGATCTGGGGGCAGACGATTACTTGACGAAGCCGTTTTCATTCGAGGTGTTCCTGGCGCGTCTGCGCACGGTGGCGCGGCGGGGTTCGGGTCCGCGCCCCACGTGCTTGCGAGTAGCTGATTTGACCCTCGACCCCGCGTCGCGCCAGGCCCTTCGCGGGCGGCGGGAGATCCGGCTCTCGCCCACCGAGTACCGGCTGCTGGAGCTGCTGATGCGGAAGGCCGGCCGGGTGGTGACCCGCACGGCGATTGTGGAAGCGGTTTGGGGCCTCGAGAACGACGTAGAGGAGAATACGCTGGACGCCTTCGTGCGATTGCTGCGGGGCAAAGTGGACAAAGGCTTTAGCCCTAAGCTGATACAGACGGTTCGGGGAATCGGGTACTGCTTGAGAGCAGATCCTAAGCTATGACCGGTGCTTGGCCGAATTAGTTGGCGAAGTTCTTTATGGAAAGGGGAAGGGCGGGGCTTCAGCCCCGCCGCCACCCTCGGGAGGTATAGAGGGGGCTTTAGCCCCTGAAGCTCGGTGCTTTCAGGGCCTAAAGGCCCACTCAACTCCGCGGCTCCAGGCGGCGGGGCTAAAGCCCCGCCCTTCCAGGGGTCACCTGAAATTGCGCTCCTTATACCAACTGGTCACTGTCCTGCCTCTACGCATCCGGATCACGGCCTGGTACTTCGCCGTTCTGGCGACGGGATTCTGCGCCTTCGGAGTGGTTGCGTATTACGCCATGCGCGGCAGCATCCTGGAAACTGTCGATGAGAACTTGCAGGACCAGGTTCAGGGGATCCGTGAGCTGATCGAGCGAGACTCCGGCAAGGCTGACTTGGAGCGCGACCTCAAGCAGGACGAAGAAATACGCGCTGGAAGCGATCTCCTGCAGGTCTCAGATCCTGCCGGCGAGTGGGTTTATCGTTCCAGGACCATGGCGCACTTCGGCCCTTCGACGCCTGGTGAAACCCAGACTTCTATCACGACTCAGCAGCCGAACGGCGTGCCCTTGCGAGTGCTGGCCGTTCCTGTGGAAGCGGGCGGCAAGACTTATATCGTGCAGCTCGCCTACCCGCTGGACGACTTTAATGAGGCGCTGAGTCGTTTCCGGCGAGTCCTGGTTCTGTCTTCTCCCCTTCTCCTTTTGTTGGCGTCAGCGGGGGGCTATTGGCTAAGCCGGCGCGCGCTCGGACCCGTGGATCAGGTGACGCGGGAGGCGCGCAGCATCAGCGCGCAGAACCTTTCCAGCCGTCTGGCAGTGCCGCGCACCGGAGATGAACTGCAGCGCCTGTCGGAAACGCTGAACGGCATGCTGGAACGGCTGGAGCAGGCCTTCCGACGAATAACCCAATTCACCGCCGATGCTTCTCACGAGCTGCGCACTCCCGTGGCTCTGATGCGGACGCGGGCCGAAATCATCCTGCGGAAAACGCGAACGGAAGGGGAGTATCGCGAGACGCTTCGGCAAATGCTCGAGGATCTGCAAAGGACGTCTTCGCTCATCGAGAATCTGATGCTCCTGGCTCGCGCCGACTCGGGCGCCCAAGCCCTCGGGCGAGTGCGCCTTAACATGGCCCAATGCATTGAGGAAGCCTGCCTGGAAGGACGAGCTCTGGCGGATACAAAACAGATTGGTCTCCAGGCGGAGTTGCCGCAGACCCCTGTATGGATTAATGGCGACGCCAACTCGCTGCTCCGGCTGTTCGTAATCCTGCTCGACAACGCCGTGAAATATACGCCGCCCCAGGGCCGCATTAAGGTCTCTTTGGGCTCGAGTAACGGGACTGCCGTCGCCGAGGTAAGCGATAGCGGCATCGGCATTGCTGCCCAGGACCTCCCCCACATCTTCGAACGCTTCTTTCGCGCCGACCCGGCGCGCTCGCGCCAGACCGGAGGCGCGGGTCTGGGGTTGGCCATCGGAAAGTGGATCGCCGAAGCCCACGGGGGGACGATCGCCGCCCTAAGCAAGCCGGGGGAGGGTTCCGTGTTCCAGGTGAAGATCCCGCTGGCGGGGTGAAGCAGTAGGCAGTAGGCAGTTGGCAGTAGGCAGTAGGCAGTAGGCAGTTGGGCAGTAGGCACCAACCCTCACGTCGCTCGCCTTCAGGTACTTTGCTGCCTCGCGAAGCCTGTTTTCCAGCATTGAAGGGCTCACGGCCTTTATTGGTCGGGCGCGCCGGTAAACGGCTCGCCTACTGCCAAACTGCCGACTGCCTGCTGCCCACTGGGCTTGGGTAAACTAGGCTGGCCAGACTGTTTTTCTTCTTGACATTTTGTTCGCTTTCCTCGACAATACCTTCTTCCCCAACCCGACAACTCGTTTCAAATTAGGCCAGTTCCTCAGGAATGGGTGGGCGATGTTTGGAGGATGAATGAGAAAACTTGTGATTGGATGCGCGGTGGCGGGGTTGATTGCCCTGTCTCCCAAGTCTGAGGCGAGGTCGTCCCTTTCGAGCCTGCCGCCTCGGCCGTCGGTTGTACCCAAAGCAGAAGCGGAAACCGGCGAAGCCAGCTGGTATGGCGAGGAATTCGAGGGCAACACCACGGCAAGCGGAGAAGTATTTGATTCAAATGGACTTACCGCAGCACACCTCACCCTACCGTTCGGAACTACGGTGAGGGTCACCAACCTCAGCAACAGCAGGAACATCTTGCTCAGAATCAACGACCGTGGGCCCTACTTCGGGCAGCGTCTTATCGACGTGTCATGGAAAGCGGCAGAACGCCTGGGATTTGTCGACTCCGGCACGACCCCTGTGCGGGTGGAAGTTGTCGCCCGTCCCTCCTCGAAACCCAGCAGCCGCATAGATCTGATATCGCAATCCCGACCTTCAAGTTGTCCGGTTCTTCCGTAAGGCGCGAAAAGCTCCAGACCTCCGAATACTGGACCAGGCGGTTTGGATTCCTATTTTCACGCTTGACATTTCATTCCGGGCTCTCTAGAGTGGCAGTCGCTAGAGTCGCAACCCAAGGTAGAGAATCTAGGTTAAGTGAGTTCGGCCAATAAGAGCAGCATCCTGCGTGGAGGGGTCCATGAAGAAGCTCATCATTGGCTTTGCAGTAATAGGGCTCATTGCGCTGTCGCCGAGGTCCGAGGCGCGGTTATCCGGTTCGCTCAGCTTGCCGCGCGTGAGTGTCGCGCCAATCGAGGAACACGCAGTCGGTCTTGCAAGTTGGTACGGTCAAGAACTACAGGGAAATATGACTGCCAGCGGAGAGGTGTTCGACTCAAACGGACTCACCGCGGCGCACCATACACTTCCCTTCGGAACGACCATCCGGGTCACCAACCTAAGAAACCATAAGTCCATACTGCTGCGCGTGAACGATCGCGGCCCGAACCTGGGGAAGCGCCTGCTCGACGTTTCCCGGGCAGCCGCCCAACGTTTAGGATTCGTCCACTCAGGAACGACACGAGTTCACTTGGAAGTCGTTTCCCGCCCCACTCTGCTTTCCGCCCAGCGTTAAGGGCCTAGGCACCCAATTCAAGGCATCTTCAACCACTTTGGCAACACATTGTGCGTGTCCGGCGCGCACGGTTTGGTCCTTGCCTCCGGCGCCGGCACCGCCGCAGGGATCTCCCCTGTCGCAGAATGACAATAAGTCAGAGAAAACTGTTCAGGAACATTCGAGCTTGCTTTCGCGTATTTGCGACTAGAGAGACCGTCCGGATTTGAGGTGGCGCCATGTCGAATAACAGTCATAAGAAACGGCGGCGGTGGATCGCCGCGAGCGTTGTTTTGGTGGTTCTGATCGGGTGCGGATTTGGCATTTCCGCCGCCTTGCGGCCGAGTCGCCAGATTGATTCCTCCAAACTGGCCACAGTCGAACGAGGTGATCTGGCCCGGTCAGTAGTCGCCACCGGCAAAATCGAGCCGTTGGCGAAGGTGGAAGTGAAATCGAAGGCCAGCGGAATTGTGGAGAAGATTTTTGCCGATTATGGTGACCGAGTGAAGCAGGGCCAGGTTCTGGTGGAATTAGACAAAGAGCAGTTGCGCGCCCGGGTGGCTGAAGCCCGTGCCAATTTGCAGGCCGCTGAGGCCTCCGTGCAGTCGGCGCAGGCGACTTTCGAGCGCAATGTGGTGGATGCACAAGGTCCTGACGTGCCTTTTTTGAAATCCACCGCCGAGCGCCAGCGGAAACTGCAGATCGAAGGACTGGTTTCGACCGCCGTTTCGGAAGACGCTGAGAAGGCCTACCAACTCGCGCAAAACAAGCAGTTGTCCGCGCAGCGCAACGTAGCGGTGAGCCGCGCCGAAGTGGCGCGCGCCAAAGCCCAGGTGGCCCAGATGCAAGCTGCCCTCGACAATGCCGAAGAGGACCTGAGCAACTCAACGATTGTCAGTCCCATGGAAGGATTGGTGCTATCGCGGGATGTGGAGGTGGGCGACGCTGTCAGTTCAATCCTGATTCTCGGCTCGCAGGCCTCCAACATCATGACGCTGGGAGACGTGAGCGAGGTTTACGTCAAGGGCAAGGTGGATGAGTCCGACATCAGCAAAGTCTATTTGAGCCAGCCGGCCAGAATCTCCGTCGAGTCGCTCAAGGATAAGAAATTCATGGGTAAAGTTACCAAGATCTCCCCGCTGGGAGTCGAGAAGGACAACGTCACTACCTTTGAGGTCCGCGTCTCGATCCAGAACCCCACCGGGGAGCTGAAAGCAAACATGAGCGCTAATGCCGAGATCATCCTGGAGGAAAAGCACAAAGTGTTGATGGTGCCGGAGGCAGCGGTGATCTACGACAAGGACCGCCACACCTTCCTGGAGACTCCCGATCCGGGCTCCAAGACAGGCCGGCGCAAACTCTCAGCGAAACTAGGCATTTCCAACGGCGTAAAGACGGAACTGATCGAGGGCTTGAAGGAAGGGCAGCAAGTGATTTTGCAGTGACCACGTCCGCAGTCCGTTGTCCGTGGTCCGTTGCACTTATCTAGGCACCGAGTGGAGGCAACCGACCACCAATCACTGACAACGGACGACGGACCACTGACAACGGACAGGCAATGGTTTTCCGCGACCTCATTCTCGACACCCTGCGCACCTTGTGGTCACACAAGCTGCGGACATTCCTCACCCTGTTTGGAATCGCCTGGGGGATTATTTCCATCACCCTGATGGTGGCGGCCGGGGAGGGGTTGCGCGTGGGAATGAAACGGCAGCAGGAAACCTTCGCCAAGGACCTGATGATCTTCTTCAATGGCCGGACCAGTATGCAAGCGGGCGGACTGCGGGCGGGGCGCGAAGTGAGCTGGCAGGACTCGGACGCGCCCGAGGTGGCGGCGGAGGCTATGGCCTGCCGGTACGTCCTGCCGGAACTTTCGCGAGGAAGTTCATCCGTACGCAGCCTCTATAACAATGCTTCGCCGGAGGTTACAGGTTCGCTTCCGCCCTTCGCCGAGATTCGCTCGATCCGCGTCTCCGAAGGGAGGTTCTACGATTGGGGCGACAACGCCCAGGCGCGCCGAGTGGCCTTCCTTGGCAGCAATATCAAGAAGCAACTTTTCGCCACCCGAGGCGCCGTGGGGGAAACCGTTTGGATCAGCAACCTGCCCTACACCGTCATCGGCGTCATGGAAAGCAAGGACCAGAACAGTTGCTATGACGGGTGGGACGTCGATAAGGTCTTCATCCCCTTCGGCGCCATGCGGCGCGATTTCCCCAACAAACCGCCTCTGTTGCCCACCAGCCTCGATCACTTGCTGGTGGCTCCAAAATCGCTCGCCGAGCACGAAACCTGTAAGCGGCAGGTGCAGCGCGCGTTGGGGCGTATTCACCACTTTGACCCGCGCGATAAGGAAGCCGCGCCCATCTGGGACACGGTCGAGGAGGCCAAGGGATTTCAGAAAATCATGGACAGCATGAAGCTTTTTCTGGGTGCGGTGGGCATCGTGACCCTGCTTCTGGGCGGGATCGGCGTAATGAACGTCATGCTGGTGGCGGTGCGCGAACGCACTCGTGAAATCGGCGTGCGCAAAGCCGTGGGCGCCAGCGCGCGGTCGATCTTGACCCAGTTCTTCATCGAGGCGGTCATGATTGTGTTGTTGAGCGGCGGCCTGGGCATGGGCATCGCTTATGGTTTTTGTGCGCTCGTCGACCTTCTTCCCATGCCGGCCTTCTTCGCGGGCCTGCTGCCGACGTGGAAATCCGCCGTTTTGTCGTTCGCGCTTCTGGGAACCATCGCGATCTTCTCGGCGCTGTATCCGGCGCGTCGCGCGGCGTTGGTAGATCCGATCGAAGCACTTCGGTACGAAGCCGGGGGCTAGTGCTTAGTTGTGTTAATAGGCGCGATTATTCTGAGTCTTGGAAGGGCGGGGCTTTAGCCCCGCCGGTACGTCGAGCACGGCTGAAGGGGCCTTTAGGCCCTGAAACAACGCGGCTTCAGGGGCTAAAGCCCCGAGGAGCGGCCCGTTGTCTGCGGCGGGGCTGAAGCCCCGCCCTTCCGAACAGCTCGAGGTCCGACAATGTTCCGCGAGACCATCATTCAAGCCTGGAACGCGCTTCGCCGCCAACCCTTGCGGAGTTTCCTCACGATGTTGGGGATTATGTGGGGAATTGCCGCCGTGGCGCTGTTGCTCGCTTATGGCCGGGGGCTTCGCTCGGTGGTCGTTGCGTCCTTCGACGCGTTCGGCAAAGGAGCCGTGATCTGTTGGCCCCAGCAGACCAGCGAGCAGGCTGGAGGGCAGCGGGCGGGCAAGCAAGTAGTGCTTGAAAAAGAGGACCTGGATCTGGTTCGCGAGAACGCCACGCTGGTGAAGACCGCCTGTCTTGAAACCGTGCGCTGGCTTCCCATCTCGTACGGCGACCGCTTGGCCAACACGGCGATTCGCGGCGTCTGTCCGGAATATGGCGAAATGCGCAACGAGGTGCCCAGCGCGGGCCGCTGGATCAGCCCCGAGGATGCGCTCGAACGACGGCGGGTGGTGTTCCTGGGCGCGCGTCTCCGGGAAAAGTTGTTCAGCGGACAGCCGGCAGTGGGCGAAACGGTTCGCATCAGCGGCACCCGCTTCACCGTGATCGGAACCATGGAGCGGAAGATTCAGGACAGCAACTACTTCACGAGTGACGACGAATCGGTGTGGATCCCCTACTCCAGCGCGGGCGAACTCTGGAATACTCGCTATGCCGCGGTGCTGGTCTTCGAGCCGCGGGCGCCACGCTTTGAGAAGGAGGCCATGAGCCAGGTGCGGTCGGAAATCGCCAAGCGGCAACGCTTCTCTGCCAGTGACGAGCGCGCCATTATCATGTTCGGCCGGGAGCAGTTCCGGCCCGTCATTGACGGCATCACCATCGGCTTCGAGGCGTTGTTTACGTTCGTAGGGGCGCTTACCCTGGGCATCGGCGGCGTGGGGCTCATGAACATCATGCTGGTGGCGGTCGACGAACGAGTGCGGGAGATCGGCTTGCGCCGCGCCTTAGGCGCCCGGCGCTGGCAAATCCAGTTGCAGTTCCTTGCTGAGGCCCTGGTTATCACCGCGATTGGCGGGGTCATTGGAATTGGCCTTGCCTACGCCGCCTCCGCGGCCATCGGACCGCTTCCTTTGTACGGCCCTCTCTACGAAGACACTTCCGGCAAAGGCGATATCCACCTCTACATTTCGCTTGGGACCGTCGGAGTGTCCACAGTCATCCTGATCCTGGTAGGGCTCATCAGCGGCCTTACCCCGGCCATCCGCGCCTCTCACCTGAATCCCGTTGAGGCCCTCCGATACGAATAAAGTGGCACTGGCACTCTTGCCTGTGCTGGTGCGTCGGCCCGAGTCACAGGCAAGAGTGCCTGTGCTACTTGGATAGGGCAAACACGTTGTTGGTGTTACTCTTGACGCTACCTTGTGGCTCAATTAGACTTGCAGCAAGGGAGTGGTGTGCGGGAACCGGATGAAAAAAGAGACATTACTAACGGCGGTGGTTTTTCTCGTGGTGGGATTTCTGGCGGGCTACATCACGGCCGCGCAGATGGGCTGGAGCGGGCGGCAGAAAAGCGTGATGACGGCATCCTCCGGGATGACCGCCGAGAATACCGGCGGCTCTCCCGGAACAGGCCAGGGAGGGGCGACGCCGTCCGGATTGCCCCAAGGGCATCCCCCCATCGACAACGCGTTGATCATCAAGCAACTCCAAGAGGAAGCGCAACAGAACCCCAAAGACCCCGACACTCCTCTCAAGCTCGCCAACTTCCTGTACGACCAGCGACAATACCCGCAGGCCATTGAGTGGTACCAGAAGTCCCTGGCCCTCAACCCGAACAACGTCAACGCTCGCACTGACCTCGGGACGGCGTACTACTACACTGGCCAGAGCGCTGAGGCGCTGAAGCAGTACAGCCAATCGCTCGAGATCGATCCCGACCACAAGCCCACCTTGCTGAACGTCATTGTGGTGAACCTGGAAGGGACTCACAACCTGGCCGCTGCCCGAAAGGCGTGGAACCACCTGCACAAGCTGGATCCCGCGAATCCGAGTCTTCAAAGCTTGAAGCAGAAGTTGGACGCGGCACAAGGTTCTTCCGGTGACGCTACGTCCAGCCAGTAGAATCAGGGCATCCCGCGGGGCGATTGAGTCGTCTGACATATTATGGGAAGCTTGCTTGAATATTTGGTGGAATTGGTCTTTCTCATCGTGGTGGGGAAGCTGCTGGGCGGGGCACTGCGAGTTTTCTTCCATCCCTCTCCAGTGCGCGGACAGGCTCAACCCTCGGCACGAGCTAATGAGGTGCGCGTCGGCAAGACCGCACGCGATCCGGTCTGCGGTATGTTTGTTTCTACAGAGCTTTCCCACTGCCTCGTGCGCGGCTCGGAAACCCTTCACTTCTGCTCCCCTGAATGTCTGGAGCGCTACCAAAAGGAAATGGCGAATGCATCGGTCTGAGAGGCAAGACCTACTCGTGGTGAAATCCCTTCCAGGGACGCGAGGACGGCCACCAGGGCCGCGCCTACGACTTCGGCTCGTCGCGGGGCTGGCACTGCTCTGCTTGTGGGCACCTGCATTGTCTCGTGGCGAAGAGGTTAGGCTGGCGCGTCACTACCGAAGCGGCCAGAAAATGGTTTACGCCACCAAGATGCACACCAAAGCCGTGGTCCATTCGGAGCCGCCCGAGCTGCAGAGTTTCTTGCCTCCTCTGCCGACCGACTTCTCGATGCAGCAGCAAAATACCGTGACGGTAAAGGGGGTGCACGCCGACGGGAGCGCGGACATCGAAAATCATTTCGACAAGTTCGAATTCCAATCCGACCTCGCCAAGCACACGCCGGACGGCTTCGGCGAGTCCGCCGAAAGAGCGCAACGGGAGATCAGCGAACACGTCGCCGGCCAGGATATCGTCGCCCACTACGACCGGGAGGGAAAGCTTCTGGGCTTTGAAGGCGGCGAGGGCCTGTTCGAGGGGTTGGACGCGGCCTACCGCGAGCCGCTTCGCCAGGCTTTGAGGTTCTTTCTCGAGCAGGTGGGAGGCGACACACTCTACCCCGACTATCCGGTGACACCGGGGAAGACGTGGAAGCACAAACTGGACTCACCGGCAAGCGCCGCATATCCGTATGACGTTACCGGGGAAAACACGTTGCGATACGTCGGCAAAACCAAGGTGGGAGATATCGAAGCCGCGGTGGTGGAATTCAGCTTCGTCAACATGGTGCGGCCGTCCGCGAAGGCGCTTGGGCCGACGGAACCGCTGTCTCAGCTCGCCTCGCACGGAATGGGCGTGGACATGCACATTGAAGGCCAGGGTAAAGGCAGGGTGCTGCTGGCGCTCGACGACGGCAGAGTCCTTGAGAACCATGCCACCATCCACCAGACGTTGACTGCCCGCCTCGATAACTCGGGTTCGATTCCCTTTACAGACTCAAAGACTATGAAGCTGGTGGTGCAATCGGACTCTGAAATGGATGTGGTGGGAACGGCGAAGTGAACAAAACTTTATTGACAACCGAGCACGCCCCTCTATAATCAAATAAAGTCTTGATCTAAAAGCGAGGCTCAGCAAGAAAAAATGAATCATCAGCTTAGCGCCGGGTGGCCGGTGGCCCTCAGCATCGCAGGCTTCGACCCCTCCTCGGGAGCAGGAATCGCCGCAGATTTGAAAACCTTTGGCGCCCACGGCTGTTATGGCGTGGCGGCGCTTACGGCGCTGACCATCCAAAACACCCAGGGAGTTTACGCTGTTTACCCAACTGAGCCCACGGTTTTGAAAGAAACGATTGCCGCCCTACTCGCGGATGGGCGAGTGAAAGCCATCAAAATCGGAATGTTGGCAAATCGCGCCAATGCGGAAGTAGTGAGCGAGGTTCTGGAATCCAACCCAGCCATTCCCTCGGTGCTCGATCCCGTCATACGTTCCTCGAGTGGGAAAGACCTGATGGATGACTCGTGCCAGGTGTACTTGCGCGACGAATTAATCAAGCGCGCCCAAGTGATTACGCCCAACCTCTTCGAAGCTTCGGCAATGACCGGGCTACGGGTGGAAAACCTGGAAGCGATGAAGGCGGCGGCGCGCAAGCTCGTGGAGATGGGGGCGCGCGCCGTGGTCGTGACCGGCGGCCACCTGGACAAGGCCACGGACGTTCTTTATGACGGCTCGGGGCTGGAAGTGTTCATCGGGGACCGCGTGAAGCCCGACAACACCCACGGCACCGGCTGCACGTTTTCTTCTGCAATCGCCGCGCACCTGGCGTTGGGCCGCCAGCTTCGCGAGGCTGTGGTTCTGGCCAAAGCCTACGTCACCGAGGCTGTGCGCAAGGCGTACAGCGTGGGTCCTGGCCGGGTGCCGTTGAACCACCTCTATCGCATGGTCCAGCCTGCACGCCTGGCCGACCACTCAGCCGCTCTCACCGAACCGGTAAACTAGGCTAAATTACAAGCCGCAGATTACGCGGATGAACGCAGAATAGAATCCCTTTTAAATTATCTTCAGCTTCTTCCCTATGCTTTCCAGGATTTCCAGCGCCCGGTTCAATTCTTCCTGCGTGTGGGTGGCAGTAACGATGGTGCGGATGCGGGCTTTGCCCTCGGGGACGGTGGGGAATCCGATGCTTTGGGCGAAGACGCCGGCGGCAAAAAGCTCGCGCGAGAACTGGTGCGCCAATGCGGCGTCGCCCACAATGACGGGCGTGATGGGCGTTTCGCTCACGCCGGTGTTGAACCCGAGCTTCTTCAGTCCCTGCTTGAAAAACCGTGTATTGGCCCAAAGCTGGTCGATCAGTTGCGGCTCTTCTTCGAGGACCTCAAAAGCCGCCAGGCAAGTTGCGGCTACAGAAGGTGGATGCGAAGTCGAAAAGAGGAAGGGCCGGGCGCGATGATAGAGAAACTCAATGGCGTCGCGAGTGGAGCAGACGTAGCCGCCCAGCGCGCCAATGGCCTTCGAAAGCGTGCCGACCTGAACATCGACGCGGCCGTGCAAATTGTAGTGGTCCACGGTTCCGCGGCCGTTCCGCCCCAGGACGCCGGAGGCGTGCGCGTCGTCGATCATCATGATGCAGCCGTACTTCTCGGCCAGTTCGACGAGTTGCGGCAACGGCGCGATGTCGCCTTCCATGGAGAAAACTCCATCGGTGACCAGCAGCTTGCGACACTTGCGATCCGCAATTTCCTTCAAAATGCCTTCGCAGGCCTCAATGTCCTTGTGCGGAAAGACCTTGATTTCAGCCCGCGAGAGCCGGCAGCCGTCAATGATGGAGGCGTGATTGAGCTGGTCTGAAATGATGATGTCTTCGCGGCCCAGGATGGCTTGCACGGTTCCCGCGTTGGCGGTGAACCCGGACTGGAAAACCACCGAAGCTTCGACGTGTTTGAACCTGGCGATTTTCTCTTCGAGTTCGAGGTGGATCGACATGGTGCCGGCGATCGTGCGCACGGCCCCGGAGCCGACGCCGAATTTCTCGATCGCCTCGAGGGCACGCGCGCGGAGCTTGGGGTGAGTCGTCAGCCCCAGGTAGTTGTTGGATGAAAGGTTGATGACCTCCCGGCCATCGAAACGGGAGACGGGAAGCTGCTGGGTTTCAAGGACGCGCAGCTTTTGGTAAAGCTTCTGCTCACGCAGCTTGTTCAATTCGTCGGTCAGATACTGTAATTGAGCCTTGGGCATGGTTCCCTCAAATGTTAGTTGTCAGCTTTCAGCTATCAGCTTTCAGCCCGTGGATGATGACATATGAGTTGACAGCTCGAATTCCAATTGACCTCCCATTGTACTCTCGAGAGTTTCCCGATGCCATGCTTCGTCGTGTCCTTGGTCTCGAGTGAAGGTTGAGGGCTGACTGGGCTGAGAGCTGAAAGCTGACAGCTTACTGCATCTTCCTGCGGATCTTTTCCAGAGCCTCATTGGCGAGCGTATAATCCGGCGACAACTTGAGGGCCTGTTCCAAGTGGTAGCGGGCCTTGACATACATTTCTTTTGCCATGTACGCCCGGCCGAGGTTGTAATGGGGATAGTGGTAGGAGTCGTAGCGGCGCGATTGCAGGGCCCGCTCCAGCCAGGGAATGGCCTCGTCGTATTCACCCTTTTCAATCAAATAAGCGCCGATATCGTTGTAGGGGGTGCCGAAGTCGGGGTCGACCTGGATGGCCTTCTTGCATTCGGCAATGGCGTCCTCGATTCTTCCCTGGAGTCGGTGGGTCCACCCCAGAAAGGTAAAGGCCTCGGCCGTGGGATGCAGGTCCAGGGAGCGCTTGTAGAGCTCGACGGCCATGTCGTAGTCTCCACCCATCTGATACTGGTAGGCTTCCTTGAGCAACTCCCAGGCTGATTGTAG
Source organism: uncultured Acidobacteriota bacterium (assembly GCA_963831905.1). Classification (GTDB taxonomy): domain Bacteria; phylum Acidobacteriota; class Terriglobia; order UBA7540; family UBA7540; genus CAVROP01. The sequence goes on from CAWHRX010000009.1 coordinate 633,913, forward strand.
CTCTTCCACGCCCATACGCATTCTCGGGTGTAACGCCCTGACTTAGGGGCAAGTTCCGGCGTGGCACTTGCCGGGCCGGTGCGACGCCTAAGAGACTTTAGTTAGCACAGCCGCTGGGGGATGTCAATTACTACCCTGCAACGGTAGTATCTATGTTTGAATCTGTAGCGGCGAGATTACCTCGCCACAGGGCGGCGTAAAGCCGCCTCTACGTCAAACTGAGACGCTACCCCTGCATCGGCACGCCATGGCGTTGCAAAGGGAGCACGACTGCTGCTATGCTGCAACTCATTCAGGGTCCGATTCTTATGCCCAAACAGCGCTGGCTGCACATCATCCCTGTCGCCTTCATCATGTACACGATCGCGTTCATCGATCGGACGAATATTTCCCTGGCGCTGCCTTCGATGAGCAAGGCTCTTCACATGTCGCCCCCCGAAGCCGGGGCTTCTGCAGGCGTCTTTTTCTGGGGCTACCTGATTTTGCAGATCCCGGGCGGATACCTGGCGCAGCGATGGAGCGCCAAGCGCTTCGTGACCATCCTGCTGGTTCTGTGGGGAGCGTGCTCCGTAGGCTGCGGGTTGGTCCACACCTGGCGCGAGTTCTGGATGATGCGGTTCCTCTTGGGCGTGGCGGAAGGTGGCGTTTGGCCGGCCACCCTGGTCCTGCTGGCTCATTGGTTTCCGCGCGCTGAGCGGGCGCGCGCCAATGCTTATTGGATGCTGTGCCTTCCTGTAGCCGTGGTCGCTTCTTCGCCGCTTTCCGGGTGGATACTGCAACGCTGGGATTGGCGCGTATTGCTCATTTCGGAGGGCCTCTTTCCATTGATGTGGCTGGTGATCTGGTGGTCCTTTGTTGACGATCATCCACGCCATGCCCGCTGGATTTCCGCTGAGGAACTTCACTTTCTGGAAACCACGCTGGAACGCGAGGCTTCAGAACTTGACCCCGTTACTCCTGAACCCGTGCTTCGCTCTCTTCTCCGCCCCGCCCTCCTGCTGATGGTGGTGTACTATTTCTTGCAGAACTGCGGCAACTACGGCTATCTTTTCTGGCTGCCGAGCGCCATGCAAAATGCACAAAAGCTCAGCAGCGCCGAGGTGGGACTTCTCTTCACGCTCCCTTATCTCATGACCGCGGTCGGGATGGTCGTCATTTCCCGCCATTCGGATAAAACAGGGGAGCGGCACCGGCATGTGGCATTGGCCATTGCATGGGGCGGCTTTTTCATGTTGGTCAGCGTTCTGTTGAGCCGTCAATTCCCTTCCCTCTCTTTCCTTGCCATCTCTCTGGTCGGCGCGGGGTCCTACGGTGCGCTAGGGCCTTTCTGGGCTATTCCTACCGAGACGCTCCCCCGGACCGCTTCGGGCTCCGCCATGGGCATAGTGAATGCGCTCGGAAACCTGGGCGGCTACTACGGCCCCTTGGCGGTTGGGTACATCAACCAACATACGGGGAATTTCAGATACGCCTTTGGCATGCTCAGCGCGGCGTACTTCACGGGTTCCATCGTGATCCTTTTGCTGCGCCCCCGCGCCCAGCGCCCGAGTTAGCCAATAGACAACAACCATCCCCCTACCCACTCCTTTCCAAGGAGGGGAGTCCACTTTCCCTCCCCGCTGAGGAGGGGCAAGGGATGGTAAGCCCGGATGCCGTTGAGACAGGTGCGCGGCGACCACTTAGAACATGGCAACGGCTCGAATGGGCGAGCCCGAGCCGGCGCGGATCTTAAGCGGAAAAGCCAGAAAAAGGAAGAAATCGGGTAGCTCTCCCAGGTTTGTCAGGTTCTCGATGATGAGAAGATCCTTCTCGAGCACGACGGGGTGGATGGGATTGGTGCGCAAGGCTTCCGGCGGATCAGGGGAAAGCGTATCGACGCCGAGGGCCGCCACGTTTTTGGAAATGAGATGCTCCGCGACTTCCATGCTGACCCCGGGCCAGTACTCAACGTAAGGCTGGTCGTGTGGACGAAGCCCCCATCGCGCCGACCAGCCAAAGTCGAACAGCACGATGTCGCCCGGCGCAATCGCGCCGTGCTGGGATTCCCAGTCCTCGATCTGCCGGCGCGAGACGTAATCGGACTCCTTGCATGCACGGCAATCAAGGTGAACGCCCCGGCCCATGAGGCGAGCCACGGGAACCTGGTCAATGGTGAGGTGTGCGTGGGGCTTGGCATCGCTGATGAAGTGCGCCGGCGCGTCCACATGGGTACCGTTGTGTTCGTGCATCACCAGTTGATAGCTGAGCGAGCGCCCGCCATGCCAGTAAGAGCCCCACAGGTTGTGAAAGAACATGGAATGCGTGGGGAAGTGGGGCATGTGCTCTTCGAGGGTTTGGCTGAGGTCGACGATGCGGGCACCGCGAAACATCTCCAGCAGATTGGGTAAATCCATGCAGTTCTCCTCATCGGCGGTCCGTCATGAAGCTCAAACACCGTTTCAACTCCTGCCCCATGCGCAACTTGGAAGCTGCGTCCTTCCACTTTTTACCCGTGGATTCGTCCTGCAATCGGAGCAAGCTCCCGGCATCTAGCAAATCCTGCGGTCCGTCCGCGTATAGTTTGAGCAAAAAGAGGTCACGGGCCCGGACAACCCGGAGTGACAACCCCTCCGTCTCGAAGGATTGAGCATTGCGGACAGCCTCCGATTGCCAGCGGGCAGACGGAAGGAGGAGATCACAGGAGACGTGGCCTACGCCAATGGGGAGATCCACAACCACGACACCTACAACGGGATCTCCAGGCGCTCCTTTTCTTGCCTGGGCGCGCAATCCATTCGCTGCGAGCTGCCCTGCGAGCCTCTCCATTTCGACTGGACTCAATAGGATAAGCAAATCCAGATCTTTCGTCGCGCGCACGACATTGTAGAAGGCCAATGCGAGGCCGCCGATCAAGGCGTAGGGAACTTCCAGGTTTTCAAGTACGCTCAGGATTATTCGCAGGGCTTGAATTAACACGGAGCTCACGGCCTCTGGCAGCAAGTCTAAAGCAGAATTCAGAAAGTTCAAGTGCCTCGCGCAGGCGCTCGGCCGGTGTGAGCCGGGCAGTTGCCAATTCCCGTTCCCGCCGAAGTTGTTGCATGAGAGCCGACGTTGTGCGACGGCGTTGTTTCCCCATATGGTCAAATCCTAGTACGCCAGAGGGCGATCCCGTTTCACTCTGCGGTGGCGAAATAGCCCGGCTTCCATCGGCAGGTGACGCCTTTGCGCGTCAGCAGGACGCGAATGCTTCGGTAGGTGCCGTCGAGGAGGCCATTCGTGGGTGTATACCCCAGATCGTATTGGGCTCCCAGTTCGTGGTAGATGGCCTCCATCGCGTCGGCAATGTGCACCAGGCGTTGCGCGGAAAAGGTTCCGGTCTCCGCGCCCAGCCCCTTGTTTTGAGACGTTTCTCCGATCTGCCCGTGGGATAAGTAGCCGGTTGCCAGGTCGGTGCCGGGGGCGTCACGGAGGGGGAAGAACGCTCCACCGCCCGTGCCGTCCGCAAATCCTGCCAGGACGTCGTCCCCGGCATTGGTGAAGCCATAACTCGCATTGCCGATGGTATAAATCATGGTTTCGGCTTTGTGCGCCATGGAAATCGCTTCATCCAGGGAATGCTGGCTCTGGACGTCGTGGCCATCGCTGATCAGCACCAGGACCCGCCGGGTGCGCTCGGGGTCTCCTGCGTGCATCATCTTATCCTTACAGGAGTTATAGATAACGTCATAGAGTGCCTTTCCGCCTCCTGCCTTCAGCTCCTGAATCTTCTCGCTGAGAGTTTCAGGGTCGGTGGTGAAATCCTGAATCAGCGAACTGGAAGTATCAAAGGTTTCCAGAAAAATCTGGTTCTTGACGTTCCTTCCCTGCAACATCTGAAAGACGAAATCCGTCGCCGCATTCTTTTCGAACTCGAGTTGTCGCCGCGCACTATTGCTGGTATCGAGGATCAGGCCAATCCGCAGGGGCAGGTGGGACTCCTGACTGAAGTAGCGGATCGACTGTGGCCTGCCATCTTCATAAATCTGAAAATCACTTTGCGTCAAGTCAATGATCGGGAGGCCATGCTTGCCGACAACGGTCACCGGAACGTCTACCACCTTGACCAGGACCTTAATCTGGTCTTTGCTTGTCGGCGGCGCGGTCTCGCTTGGCCGAACGGCAGGTTGTTGGGTTGGGTTCTTGGCGCCGGGCGTTGACGAACCCGGCGACGTAGTCTGCCCCCGAACGAGGCAGACCGGCACGACGCACACGCCAAGCACCAACGCCAGCGCCGCAAATCTGCCCAGGCTGCCTTTGAGGTTAACTCGCCGCGCTGGGCTTTCGCTCGTTCGTGCTGTATCGAGGAGGCACATACATCCCGTCCTTGCAGTACATCTGGACCGGCCGTTGACAGCCCGCCAACAGATATATTACCTCAAACCTGCGGTGTAGTGTATTAGGGCGACTTGGGCGTCACTGGAAACGCTCCAAGAAATCGAATTGTAGGGGCCGGATCTGGCCATCCTCGGGGAGCGACAAGGGTTATCGACGCGACGCCGCTCCGAGGCTTTTCGCGGGCATGGCGCGCAGGGAGAGGCTTTCGAAACGGAATTGCACTCCAGGAATCTAATAAACTGTAATTAACGGCTCCAAGACAGGAGGGCGAATGGAAGCAATCTTAGAGAATGTACTGGATATCACTCCCGCCCCGCCCGCCGGAGTTGTATCCACGGTCGCACCGGTGCCTGACGACGAACTTCTGGACGCCTATTCGCGTGCCGTAATCGGCGCCGCCGAAAAGGTCAGTAGCTCGGTCCTCAACCTGGAAGTTCATCAGTCGCCCGAAAGGGAGCAAGTCACGGAGCCACGCGTCCCACGCCAGGCTCTCGGGCATGGATCGGGGTTCATCTTTACGCCCGACGGATTCATCCTCACCAACAGTCACGTAGTGCATAGCGCGAGCAAGATAGAAGCGGCACTCACCGACGGCCGGCGATTTCAAGCCGACCTGGTGGGGGACGACCCGGAGACAGATTTGGCAGTAGTAAGAATCGAGGCCTCGAACCTCGTGCCCGCCTCCTTGGGGGACTCCCAGGCGCTGCGCGTGGGACAATTGGTCATCGCCATCGGAAACCCCTACGGTTTCCAATGCACGGTAACAGCAGGAGTGGTTAGCGCGCTGGGTCGCTCGCTGCGTTCCCGCACGGGCCGCCTGATCAGCAATGTGATTCAAACCGACGCCGCCCTGAATCCCGGAAACTCCGGCGGCCCGCTGGTGACCTCGCAGGGACAGGTGGTAGGCGTCAATACGGCAATTATCCTCCCGGCACAGGGGATCTGTTTCGCCATTGCGGCCAACACGGCCAAATTCGTTGCGGCCCGCCTGATCCGGGACGGCAAGATACGCCGCAGCTTTATCGGCGTAGCCGGGCAGGATGTTCCGCTACACCGCCGGGTGGTGCGGTTGAACGGCCTGGAAGTCGCAAGCGGCGTGCTGGTGGCGTCGGTGGAAGTTCAGAGCCCTGCGGAGAGCGCGGGCCTGCGCGAAGGAGACGTGATTGTCGGCTATGACGATCATCCTGTCCCTGGAATTGACGCTCTACACCAGTTGCTGACGGAGGATAAAGTGGGTGTCGTAGCCCAGGTGACAGTGCTCCGCCGCAGCGAGAAGCGGATCATCTCCGTCGTTCCACAGGAAAGCAGAAGACAGTAGACAGCGGCAGGATGAAAGCCAGCCCGAGTAGCGTTCGAGCCGGCTGGTTGCGTGTGCCCTTTGCCCCTACCAGTCACATGGGCCACCCCTATTGCGAAAAAGGAGAGCGTATGAAGGTCGGATTTATTGGATTAGGGAACATGGGGTTCCCGATCGCGCAAAATCTGCTTCGGGCGGGCCACCAGTTGACCGTTTACAACAGAACGCTGAGCAAAGCTGAAGCCCTTGCATCTGAGGGCGCGCAGGTGGCGCACACGCTCGCCGAAGTGTGCCAATCTGAAGTGGTCATGACTATGTTGGCGGATGACGCCGCCCTCGAGGAGGTGGCGCTGGCAGAAAGGCGTATCGTCAACACCCTTGCCGCGGGAGGAATTCACCTCTCCCTCAGCACCATCAGCACGGCGCTCTCGAGGAGACTCACAAAGGAGCACGCCTCTCGCGGCCAGGTTTTCATCGCCGCGCCGGTTTTCGGACGACCCGACGCCGCCCAGGCTGCGCGGCTGGTGGTAGTGGCCGCGGGACCGCTTGAGGCGATAGAACGTGTGCGCCCGCTTCTGGCAGCCATCTCAAGGAAGGTCTTCGTGATAGGGAGTGAGCAGTACGCGGCCAATGCCTTCAAACTGGCGGGGAACTTCCTGATTGCCTCCATGCTCGAGTCCCTCTCGGAGGCCTTCGCCCTAGCCCGAAAGTCCGGTGTCGAGCCCGGCCAATTCCTCGAAGTCCTCAACGGCTCGCTTTTCCAGTCCCCAGTTTACGAGAATTACGGCAAGATCATCATTGGGGAGAAATTCTCGCCCCCAGGCTTTGCGCTCCGCCTGGGTCTGAAGGATCTCCGGTTGGTGCTTTCTGCTGCCGAAGAAGCCGCGGTTCCCATGCCCGTCGCCAGCGCAATACGCGACCACTTCGTGAGCGGGGTTGCCCGAGGGTGGGGCGACTTGGACTGGGCGGCCCTGGCGAAAGTGGTGGCGGAGGATGCGGGCCTGCCAACGCTCTAGCGGTGATCCTACGGTAGAGCCGACCTTCAGGTCGGCATCTACGTTGCTAACCTGAGGGTAAGCGCTACAAGGAGGTAAGAGCTATGAAAGCCATTCGCGTTCGTGAATTCGGCGGGCCGGAAGTGATGAAACTCGAGGAAGTGCCGGACCTCACGGCCGGCCCGGGCCAAGTGGTGGTGAGTGTGAAGGCGGCGGGTGTGAACCCGGCGGATACCTACATGCGCTCCGGCGCCTATGCCATAAAGCCTGCGCTGCCCTATACGCCAGGTATGGACGGGGCGGGGACGGTGCTGGCGGTGGGCGACAGAGTGGAAGGCGTGCAGGTGGGAGATCGCGTTTACATTGGCGGAACGCTGCTCGGCACATATGCAGAGCAGGCGCTCTGCGAGGCCGCGCAGGTTCACCCCTTGCCCGCGCGGGTCGGCTATGCGCAAGGAGCGGGCATTAACGTTCCCTATGCTACGGCCTACCGCGCCCTTTTCCAGCGCGCGCAGGGACGGCCCGGAGAGACCGTCCTCGTGCATGGCGCCAGCGGCGGGGTGGGCTCTGCTGCGGTGCAGATGGCGCGCGCGGGCGGCCTCCAGGTGATCGGGACAGCAGGCACGGAGAAGGGACTAAAGCTGGTGCTCGAACAGGGCGCGCACCACGTGGTGGATCACCGCCAAGGCGGCTATACCGAGGAGATCCTTGGGTTAACGAAGGGCCGCGGTGTCGACGTTATCCTTGAAATGCTCGCCAACGTGAATCTAGCCAAGGACCTTACTTTGCTCGCTCTGAGCGGTCGTGTAGTGGTGATCGGAAATCGCGGCAACATCGAAATCAATCCTCGCGCCGCCATGCAGCGCGACGCGAGCATCCTTGGAATGGTGTTGCCGAACGCCGGCAAAGAGGAACTGGTCAGTATCCATGCGGCGCTTGTCGCGGGTCTCGAAAACGGAACGCTAAACCCCATCGTGGGCCGCGAGATTCCGCTCGCCGAAGCGCCCCTCGCCCATCAGGCGGTCATGGAACCCGGCGCTTACGGGAAGATCGTTCTGGTTCCCTAGAGAACGAATCCACATTCGATCACGCGTGTTATACTGGTTTCTTAGGACCAATTGACGGGCATTCCACTCAATCTATCTAAATTCTTCCAAAGGAGTTCACCGCTATGGCCGTTCGAACGTCCGAAGCTGAATGGAAAGGCAATTTGAGGGAAGGACACGGCACGATGAAGCTGGGCAGCGGCGCTTATGAAGGCAGCTACTCCTTCGCCTCCAGATTTGAAAGCGGGAAAGGCACGAACCCCGAGGAGTTGATCGCGGCTGCGCACGCCGGGTGCTATTCGATGGCCCTCTCAGCAGGATTGTCGAAGGCCGGCTTCACCCCGACCCGCGTCCACACCACCGCTAGTGTGCACCTGGAACCGGTCGAGGGCGGATTTGGCATCACCAAGATTGAATTGCACACCGAAGCGCAGATCCCAGGAATTAACAACGACACCTTCCAGCAGCAGGCGGAGGGCGCCAAGAAAGGCTGCCCGGTTTCCAAAGCCCTCGCCGGAACGCAGATCACGCTGGATGCGAAGCTGGTGTGAGCGCGGGGAGGGATCTGAAGTCAGAATGAAGTGTTAAGGGTAAAGGCCAATGGGGCATGCAACCTTCGACGCTTGACCCTTATTCGGTGGACTCATGTCTATGTCGTGCGCCCTCCGTTATCCTTCAGCCTTTAACCTTTTGCCTTCGTACTGACTCCTTCTCGTCACTTGTCACTCGTCACTGTTCTTGCACGCGGATTCCCCGATGGAATAGAATCACGGCGGGGGTTCATGTGCACAGCCACGGTCATGGCCACAGCCACAGTCATGGGCAGAGTCACAGCCACGTTGACCGGCGGGATTGGGTCGTCAAGGGCGCGCTGCTGATTACGCTGATCCTGGTGGTGATTGAGTTCGTCACTGGCCATCTCTCGCACAGTCTGGCGCTCGTCAGTGACGGCTGGCACAACTTGACTGACCTTCCTTCCCTCGTGCTGGCCTGGATCGCCCTCTACTTTGAACGCAAGCCTCCCGATCATCAGCGAACCTATGGCTACCAGCGCGCCGGTGTGCTGGCTGCGTTTGTGAATTCCCTGCTGCTGGTGGCCGTGGCTATCTTCATCTGCTACGAAGGCTACGAGCGGATCATGAGGCCCGAGCCGATCGCCACCCAAGCCATGTTGATCGTCGGGATTGTGGCCTTCGTAATAAATGGGAGCATTTCGCTTTCGTTGGCCTCGGGGCGCCGCGATTTAAACTTGCGAGCGGTCTTCATTCACAACTTGGGCGACGCGCTTTCCAATATTGCCCTCATCGTGGGGGCTTGGCTGATTCATAGAACCGGCCAGACGCTGATCGACCCTATCATCGCCTTCCTGATTTCGGGCATGATCGTTTGGACAGCGCTAGGAGTGATTACGGAATCAACGAACATCCTGCTGGAAAGCCTCCCCAGGGGCATGGACCTGGAACGGGTTGCGAATGCCATGCTGGAGGTGCAGGGCGTTCGTGAGGTCCACGATATTCATATCTGGAGCTTGGGGACTGAGTCTCACGCTCTTTCCTGCCACATCCAAATCCTTGACATGCCGACCTCCGAAACTGAAAGAATCTGCCAGCGATTGCGAGAGGTTTTGGCCAGCACCTTCGGCATCACTCATTCCACCATCCAATTCGAACACACCCACGCGCCCGGTGATTTTCACCGCTACATGCCGGAACCCGCGCCGGGAAGCGAACGGAAATGAGGCAGGTAGGCAGATCGGCAGATGGGCAGGTCGGCAGATAGGCAGATGGAAAGCTGACGGAGGCGGGATCGACCTGAGTAGCGCGGCTCCACGCAGCTACGGATCGGCGCCCAACAGCGTTAGACCGTTTCCAAGCTGCAAGTACCGCAAAAACTCACACACAATTCTCAAGAAGATGATGGTGCAAGAGCGTCGCCGTTCGGCCTTTGTGCGTAGCGTTTTAAGCCGCTCTTCACTCCCTCTGGAATGACTGCTGCCACCTGCCCATCTGCCGACCTGCCTACTGCCTGGTAATTCTCTCCTGCCCATCAAAGTAGGGCCGCAATACCTTGGGGATGATGACCGACCCGTCGGCTTGCTGGTAGTTTTCGATGATGGCTACCCAGGTTCTTCCGACGGCAAGGCCGCTGCCGTTCAGCGTGTGAAGCAATTCCGTCTTGCCGGATTTGCCGCGCCGGAAGCGCAGGTTGGCGCGGCGGGCCTGAAACGCCTCAAAGTTCGAGCAGGACGAAATCTCTTTATACTCGCGTGCGGCAGGAAGCCAGACTTCCAGGTCGTAGGTCTTCGCCGAGCTGAATCCCAAATCAGCCGTGCAAAGCGATACGACCCGATACGGAAGCTCCAGGCGCTGCAAGATGGTTTCCGCATTGCGCGTGAGGGACTCGAGTTCGTCGTAAGAGCTTTCCGGAAAAGTGAACTTCACCAACTCGACTTTCTGGAACTGATGCTGACGAATGATGCCGCGCGTGTCCTTCCCGGCAGCGCCCGCCTCGCTGCGGAAACAGGCCGTCCACGCGCAATGCTTCACCGGCAGCCGTTCGGCTTCCAGCACCTCTCCAGCATACAGATTCGTCACCGGAACTTCCGCAGTGGGGATAAGCCAATAATCTGTTCCTTCGAGCTTGAAGAGGTCTTCCTTGAATTTGGGCAACTGGCCCGTGCCGAAAAGGCTCGAAGAGTTTACGATGAAGGGAGGAAGGATCTCGGTATAACCGTGCTCTATCGTGTGCACATCGAGCATGAAATTGGCCAGCGCGCGTTCCAGCCTTGCTCCCGCACCACTGTACACGGCGAAGCGCGCCCCGGTGATCTTTCTTGCCCGCTCGAAATCAAGGATGCCCAGGGCCGGGCCAAGGTCCCAATGCGCCTTCGGTTCGAAGTCGAAGTCGCGGGGCGTGCCCCAACGACGAACCTCCTGGTTCTCCTCTGCGCCGCGGCCAACGGGAACGCTCGCGTGAGGCAGGTTGGGGATGGTGCGCAGGAGCTCTTGCAATTGCTCGTCGTATTGCTTGGCCTGCTCGTCGAACTCCTGAATTTCCGTGCCCACCTGCTTCATCTCGGCGATCAGGGCAGAGGCGTCCTGTTTCGCCTTCTTCAACGCCGCGATTTCGTCGGATACCTTGTTGCGGCGCGCCTTGCGCGTTTCCGCCTCCAAAAGAAATTTGCGCCTCTCGCGGTCAATGGACTCAAACCCGCCGAGCGCCTCTCCCAGGCCGCGCTCGCGCATTTTCTGCTTCACCAATTCCAGATTGTCACGGACGAAATTCAGATCGAGCATGGTGGCTCCTTGTTATTCTTAGAATCGTCAATTTAAACCAGGCGCGTGAGCGTGTCAAACATAGCGGGGTTCCTCGGATCCCGGTATCCAGCTTTGAAGCCTTATGCCCAATCTTGTCCAAACTGTGATCGAGCCGGCGGCCACCGGTCCGCTTTCTAGACTGGTGTGGGCTTATAATTTGGAGAGGCGTGCTACTTCTCACGCCTATGGACAAGCCGAATCTCCCGAAACCGGGATGCCCGCCAACCGCTTTATCGCTTCTTTTTGACAATCCTGCAGCACAAGGCTAGGCTTGATCGAGACGGGGGAGGTCCCAATGCGTACGGTGGTGATCAGTCTTGTGTTGCTGGGTGTGGCTGCTTCGGCAGGCTGCCATAAGCTCAGCGGAATTGATTCGAAAGCGGCAGTTCAGCAGGCCATCGAGGAGCACCTGAAACAGCAGCCAAACGTTTTCTTCCAGAACATGACGGTGGAGTTGGGCGACGTGACCTTCAACGGAAACACGGCTCTGGCGCAAGTGAAATTCCGAAGCAAACAAGCTCCCAACATGGCTGTGGGCATAGTTTACCGATTGCGCAAAACCGGTGATAAATGGCGGGTTGAATCCACTGCCACGGCGAGCATGCCCGGCACTAATCCGCATGGCAGCACCGCCGCCCCCATGCCCCCTCCATCCACTAACCCTGGCGTCGGTCCGGAGCCGAGCCACTGAACAGCAGGGGCTGGGGATTAGGGGCTGGGGGCTAGGGACCAGAGACCAAGACCAGCTATGGCCGCCATCGAATTAGCCGGAGGCCGCAGCGCGCCAGTCCCTAGCCCCTAATCACTAATCCCTAGCTCTGATTTCCCGGCACGACGGAACGCCGCCCAGGCCTTCCGCTGTCTCGACGGCCCTCACAATCGCTTCAGCGGCCGCCTCGGCGGCGGCTGTCCCGACAGTGTTCACATCAGCCGGCCTTCGACCCACCGAAAGCGCGAAGACCAGATCGCCGTCCCATTGGGTGTGAACGGGGCGAATAGCGTGCGCCAGTCCATCCTGCGCCATCTGTGCTACCTTCGTCATCTGGATTTTATCGAGCGCAGCGTTGGTCACGACGACCACCAGCGTCGTGTGGGTTGCTCCAAAACCCTGTCCGGCGCGGCCTTCGAACATGCTCTCCACAGTTCCCACGAACTCGGCTGAATCGCGCGACCGGCGGGCTCCGGCAAGCACTCGGCCGCTCTTGGAATCCACGACATCGCCAAAGGCATTCACCACGGCGAGGGCCTGCACGCGAACTCCGCCCTGCAATTCCTTGCTCCAGAACCCCACGCCACCCTTGGTGGCGCGGTCAATGCCGAAGAACTTTCCGACCGTCGCTCCAGTTCCTGCCCCAACCGACCCTTCCACTACCTCTCGGCTTGCTTTCCGGCAGGCTCGAAGCGCCATCCGCCGGTCTGGACGGGCGCTTGAAGAGGCCAAGTGGAGGTCGAAGATGACGGCGCCAGGCACGATGGGCACGCGGACTTTCCCGGCCGGAAATCCGACGCCGCGTCCCTCCAAGTACTCCATAACACCTGCGGCAGCGTCCAGGCCGAAAGCACTCCCTCCACTCAGGAAGATGGCGTGCACGCGCTCCACCACATGGCCGGGAAGGCAAGGAGCCAAATCACGCGTGCCCGCTGCGGAACCGCGAATATCGACTCCGCAAACCCCGCCCCCTTCGCAGAGGACCACACTGCATCCTGTCAGACCTTTGAAGTCGCTTGCGTGTCCGATGCGGACGCCTGGAATTGTGTACAAATCTAAAACCTCACCGCCGAGTTGCGGAGACGCAGAGACAAGGCCCTTCCTATTCAATACCCACAGTTCTGCGCCTCCGCGGTGCGAGCGTCTCGAAGCGTCCTCTTAGATGTGCTTGAGAGTGGTTTTAATTTGGTCGTCCAGCTTCTTAACCTGTTTGTCTTTATCCGCGTTAGGCGTCTCTTTCAACAAGCCTTCCGCCGCCTTAACCGCCCCGGACGCCTCGTTGCAGACCGCACGGAGTTTCACGGGATCGTTGCCGTGTTTGCGGTCGAACAAGCCCGCCCCGTCGACAAGTTGATTGCCGATGAAAATAGTGAAATCCAGGCCATCGATCGTAGTTGAGCCGGCGGCTAGGGCGCTTCGGGCCTTCGAGCGATCCCCGCCGACGGCGCCCGCCAAGGCATCGTCAACCGCTTTGTTTAGCGAATCGACTGCCGCGGCGTCCTGGTGGTCCGGCTCGATCCAGCCACCCTGCTTGACCTTCTCAAGATCAGCCACTTCAACAGGACCTTCGACGGAGGGATAGAGCGTTTCCAGGGTCAATTGCTTCGACACCTTGCCGCCTTCCAATAACTGGTGCGCGGTTTGGGCGAGGCCGAGCGCGACCTTCATCCCCTCGAGCGTATTGTCGTGGCGCAAGCGCTCATATTCGGCTTTGAAATGCGCATTCTTCGTCGCGTCGGCGCCCTTGGCATAGGCTTCAGCCAACTCCTTGTAGCTCTGGAGTTGGCCGCTGAAAATCACCACACGGAGCACTTGCGCCCGTTCGGTGTATTTTGTTGCCGGTGTGGCGGTGGCCAGCCCATCGGAAAACTCCAGAGCTCGGTCGAAGCGGCTACGCTTGAACATATCTTTGGCGTCCTGGTAATCGGCCGCGGGACCGGTCGGCTTCGGCACGGGCGCCGAACAACTCAAAACGAGTGCCAGGCTTGTGAGCAACAACACCAGCACTCGATGAAAACTTAGGAGCGAATGATTGGCTATGTGCATTTGCTTATCTCCTGAGAGAGTGAAGGCGCGGTTCATTTCGTCTGAGGAACATCCGGCGCCGCCTCGCTCGACACCCCCTTGAGTCACTTGGTCTCCCTTGCCGCGCCATCTCTGCCGGGCTAGTTTGCCAAGCAAGGCAGCAAGGCGATACAATTCGGCGCGGGAACTATATGCCAAGCTTGGAACGAATTCAATAGGGTGTTGGCCGCCTTAAGGTAGGATCTAGGTGAGCAGCCTTTGTTCCCCAGGATGCCTGCACTCCGGCCTTTCCCAAAGGGACTGGCAATTGAATCAGGTTGACTCGATAATCTTCTGCTTAACTTACAGTTCCGGCGAAAGGCGTGCCATGAAGACTCTCTTCCTCGCAGTCCGCTCCATCATCTACATGACCGGGTTCATACTCCTCTTTGCTTGGATTGCCTTGAGGGTGCGCGTCTTGGACCCGCATATTGGAATCTCCTTCCCTGTTGGAATCAGAATACCTGCCATTACCTTGGCAGCGCTAGGGACAGTTCTGGTTCTGATGTGCGCGGGCGTTTTCATTATCCGAGGTCGCGGAACACCCGCCATTTTTGATGCGCCGAGGGTTTTCGTTGCCATCGGTCCCTACCGATACGTTCGCAACCCCATGTACATCGGTGGGCTGATGCTTCTTGTTGGCATGGGTCTCTACATCGGCTCGGCAGCGATTTTGCTCCTGGCCCTGCTGCTCTTCTGCCTTGTCCACTTATTCGTTCTTTTCTACGAGGAACCTACCCTGACGCGGCAATTCGGGAGGTCCTACGAGGAGTATCTCAGATCCGTCCGGCGGTGGACTCCGCGCCGGCCGGCGGAATGAGAATCTCGCGGAGCACCCCGGAGTGCGGAACTCAGCGGACCGGCTTTGGGCTGCCCCGGCACGGCGGCCCTCTCGGGAGATGTGGTGGAGTCGGCACTCTTGCGCGTACTCGCGACAGCGCGAAGTGACGTTGGATACGGGCGCGAGTCCCTGCGCCACCCCGTGGAGGACGGCAAGCTGTCTCCCGGCAACTCGTATATAATCACTCAGACGCCTATGGGACTCCCCAAAGCAAAGTGGCTGCTCTGGATAGGGATGACCCTGTTGGTCGTACTGGGCTTCGCAGGATTAGCCATCTTTAAAGCTTCCAGAGCGCTTCGGCAGGCTCGCTCGGAAGTGGCGGCAGAAGAAAACCTGAAATTCGCGGTTTCGCGTTTAAACCGTGCGGCTCCGCCGGGCGTCGAATGGATCAGTTCGCCGGCGGCATTCAATGATGCGGCCTTTTTTGGCAGCCGTCTGTACGTTTGCGGCCCTTCGGGCCTCATCGAGTATTCCATGGATGGGAAGCCCACGGCGCGCTACCGCGTGGGCCTCGAGTTGCCCGCGGCGCCTCTAGTGGAGATGTCGATCGGCCGCGCGGCAGATGCCGCCGAACCGGAACTCTATCTCGCCACGGCGGGCGGCGGCCTTCTGGCGTTGGGCGAAAAGAGTTTGCGGCAAATCCTTCCGCAGGCCGGGCCGCTTCGCCAACTTACTGCCGTACTAGCCCTGCCGACCGGTCGAGTTTTGCTGGGCACGGAGAAAAGCGGCGTCCTGGTTTACGACGGCACACACCTCTCATCTTTCCATCCCCAACTTGCGAAGCTGCAGATCACGGCGCTGGCGGGTGACGACTCCAGCCTCTGGGTAGGCACGCTCACGAACGGCGTCGTTCATTGGCACGCGGGCCAGGCCGACCGCTTCGCGGAGTCCGAAGGGCTGCCCGATCAGCGTGTTCTTTCCCTGGCGGTCGAGGGAGACCGGACCTTTGTGGGCACCCCAATGGGCGTGGCGGAATTCCGGGGCGGTAAGTTCGCGCGCGTGCTGGCATCGAGTTTCTTCGCCAGTTCGCTGCTCATCGATGGCGAAACGCTCATCGTGGGTACGCTCGACGAAGGTATTCTCGAGGTCCCACTCGCGGCAGGCGTGAATGCCGGCCCGCGCCCGCACGGCCAGGAAATCTCGGGCCGCATCATGCGCCTGCTGTCGGCCCCGGGCAACCTCTTCGCATTGACGGACAGCGGATTCTACAACTTCAATCCGCGCGGCGGCGCGTGGCGCCCCGCTTTCGAGCGTGAAGCTTCGTTGCTGGCGGACCGCAACGTCTCCGCGCTTGAATTTGATTCCTCCGGTCGGCTCTGGGTCGGTTACTTCGATCGCGGCCTGGACGTGCTCTCACCCGGCGGCGAGCGTGCTACGCACCTGGAGGATGAACATGTCTTCTGCATCAACCGCATCGTTCATGACTCACAGCGCGACGCCACCGTCGTGGCCACGGCCAACGGCCTCGTCGTGTTCGACGCAGCCCTGCGGCAACGCGAAGTCCTAGGCCATAACGACGGGTTAATAGCCGATCACGTGACCGATGTGGCCTTGACGGCGGGCGGCATGATCTTGGCGACGCCCGCCGGCATTACCTTTCTCACCTCCGGCGGCGCAAGCAGCATCTACGCCTTTCAGGGCCTCGTTAACAACCACGTCTATACCCTGGCGGCGGAGGGCACGAGGCTGCTGGCGGGAACACTTGGCGGCCTGTCGGTTCTCGATGACGGCAAGGTACGCATGAACTACACCACCGCCAACTCCGGGTTGAAAGCCAACTGGATTACGGCCCTCGTGCGCGTTGGCGACGAGTGGTTCGTGGGAAGCTACGGGGGCGGGATCTTTCACCTCGATCCCACCGGCCGCTGCGAAAGATTTCCCGACGCCTCGCAGGCGTTCGTGGTGAATCCCAACGCCATGCTTGTTACAGGCCAGCGCGTTTACGCCGGAACCTTGGATAGAGGATTATATGTTTATGAGCGCGCGCAAGGGCGGTGGAACAACGTTACGGCTGGCTTGCCTTCAGCTAACGTCACCGCCCTCGCGGTCCACGATGGCTACCTTTACGTGGGTACGGACAATGGTTTGATTCGGATTCCCGAGCAGGACCTCCGAACGATCGGGTGATCGGGAGAACCGCCGTGAACAAATCGCGACTTCCGGGAGATTGGGTGATGGAAAGGTCTACGCGAGTCTACCCGCACAATCCAACGTCGTATCATCCGATTACCCGGTCATCCGATCACCCGATCATCCGGTTCGCAATTCTCCTCGTTATCCTCTCCGCCGCCTCTTGGTGTTACGGTGATTCCGGCGTCATCATCCCGCTCGGGGAGGAACGGCCGAACCCTGCAATCTTATCCCTCGACGAAATGCACATCACCGTCTACATCGACAACGGCGATGCCCGCGTCTTCATCCAGCAGATTTACGGTAGCCATCGCGGAAACGTTCTCGAGGGCAATTACATTTTTGCTCTGCCCAGCCGCGCGGCCATCTCCGACTTCGCCGTGTGGGACGGCGTAACGCGCATTCCCGGTGTCATCCTGGAAAGAAAGCGCGCCGAGGAGATTTACGACGCGCTGAAGTGGCAGTCGATCGACCCCGGCCTGCTCCAGATGGGCGAACGAGGCGCGGAAGAGGCGCGTCGCAGCCAAGTGTTCAGCGCACGCATCGTTCCCATTCCGGGCTTCGGCACAAAACGTATTGAGATCGAGTATCACGAGGCTCTCCCGGTTGAAAATCTCGAGTCTCTTTTCGCCGTGCCTCTGCATCCCGATGCCTACCAGGCCCAGTCGGCTGCTCATCTCAGGATCGACTTCGAGTTGCACAGCCAACACCCCATTCGGGAGTTTCAGGTCGTCGGTGCGACGTTTCCTCTGAAGATTACGGAGCGCGGACCAGCGGTGGTGAAGGCCTCACTCGAAACCAACGACTTCCTGTTCAAGGAAGATTTCGCCGTACGATATACCTTGGACGAAGCCAAAGCGGACTCGCTCGAGGTCTTGACCTATCGCAACCCGCACCCCCCGCAACCCGATGCTGCGGCGACGGAGGCTCCGCCCGCGCGTTCGAGCGAGCCGGGCTTTTTCGAGGCCTCGGCATTGTTCGCCGCTCACGCCCACGTGTCCTCTGCCGGCGGCGCAGCCTTAGCCGGATCGCCAAGAACTTTCCTGGTGTTGTTCGATACCTCGCTTTCTATGCAGTGGGAGAAGCTCGAGCACAGCTATCAGGCCATGGAAGCGCTGCTTCGCTCGCTGCGCCCCACCGACCGCTTCAACGTTCTCCTTTTCAATACGGAGCTGAACTGGTTCGAAAAGCAGTCAGTGAGCGCTGACAAACCCGCGGTGGAGCGCGCTCTCGAGTTCGTGCGAGCCAGCAGACTGCGCGGTGGAACCGATCTTCAGCAGGCGCTCGCTGCCGCCCTCGAGCAGGCGAAAGGATCGAACGGCGAGAGCTACCTCATTCTTTTGAGTGACGGAGACGCGACGCGCGGCCTCATTGGCACGGGACGGCTGGCGGCGTGGTATTCGCAGCAGTGGAGGGCCTTGCCCGAGGTCTCGCGTCCCCGCACCTATGCCTTCGGGGTCGGTGACGACGCCAATCAGGCGCTCCTGCACCTGCTCGGCAGCAACCGCGGTCTGATGGAATGGGTCCGCTCGACGGAGCCGATGGATTTCAAGCTGAACGCCTTCCTGGGCAAGATCGGACGAGATTCTCTCGCGCAACTCAAACTCACCACCACGCCGGCGACGAACTTCGATCTTGTTTATGCACTCGAAGATACGGTCTTCCCCGGCTCAGTCGCCGCCTGGGTCGGCCAATACAAGAAGCCATTGCCCACCGCACAGTTCGACATTCAGGCCATTCGGGAAGGCGCTCCCACTAGGATGCGCGCCAGCGCGCCACTGCCGCAGGAGAACCTTGAGCATCCGGATCTGCCGCGCACCTGGGCCAAGGCGCGGGTTGATGCGCTGCTGGCCAAGATCGAGCGCGACGGCGAGGACCGCGCTTCCGTGGACGAAATCATTCGCCTGTCTCGCAAGTACAAATTCGTTACGCCCTACACCTCGTTCCTGGCGGCTCCCCGGGCTCTGCTGCGCCCGCGCGTGATCCGGCCCGGCGATCCCGTGATACGCGTGAAGACAGATCCCACCATAAGTTCCGTGGTGGCGCTATTCCCCTTTGGGTTGATCAAAGCCCTGCGCTACCTGCCGGGCGAGGACATCTGGCAAACCCGCTTCCTGGCGCCCGAGGAAATGACCGATGGGACCTATGTGGTTCGCCTCATCCTGCGCGACCGCGATGGCCACGTCTATCGCGAGTCGAAGAGCTTCGTTATCGTCACGCAGCCTCCGATGGTAAGGGTTCGCCTCGACAAGAACCAATTCCGGCGCGGCGAATCGATTCCCCTGCGCGTCAGCGCATCGGCGAGGACGCGCACCGTGGTGGCTCGCCTGTACGGCGCCGAACCCGCCTATCTCATCTGGAACCAGGACGTAGGGGCCAACACCGGTAGCCTGCCCATTCCCGCGGACCTTCCTGCGGGCGCTTACACCCTGACGGTCACGGCGGAAGATATTGCCCACAACATCGGAAGCCAGGAGGTGGCCATTGAAATCCTCCCCTAGCTCGCGCTCCCGAATTCTTCTGGCCGTTCCGGTCACTCTCCTGCTCTTTGCCGGGCTTACGGCGCGTGGCGATCTCGTCGAATGGTTACAAAACCTGGAAAGCAACGGCCGCTTCGAAGCGGTCTTCTTCCGCAGCATGACGCTTTTAGGCGCCCCGGTGAGCGTTCGCCGCCCGCCTGGCGAAGCTCGCAACGCCTTAAACGACCTCGTCTCGAAATCTCCCCATGATCCCGAGTTGTATCGCATGCGCGCCCGCGCCGACGAGGCGCAATTAGATTTCGCAGCCGAGGAGGCAGACTGGCAGAAGTATGCCCAACTCGCCCCCGATAAGGCCGACGCCCAATTGCAGCTTGCCGACTTTTACCATCAGCGCGTACGCCCGCTGGACGAGATCAAGACGCTCGCCGCCGCCGCGCAGGCCCCGACCTTGCCGGCGGAAAAACTGCGGCCCGCGAACGAACAGCGGGCCTGGCAGGCTTTCGAACGCAGCTTCGAGGTCATCCGCCTGCAAGCTTTACCCGAGGCGCTCTCGCTCCAGCAATATGACTCGTGGCTCGAGCGCTACCCTCATGAGGCGGCAGTTTATTCCCGCTTCTTTGATTTTCTTACTGGCGGGAGAAGCGTAGCCCAGAAGGCGGGGTCCGGGGGAGTCGAGTCTCATACAGGTTTCGACTCCTCAACTCCTCGACCCTCGACTCCTCGACTTTCTGCAGAGGCTGAGCGGCTCATTCGCCGTTACGAGAAAGCGTTTCCGGGCGATCAGGTTTTTCCCATCGAAGCCCGCGCGACGCTGGCCTATAAACGCGGCTCAACGGACGAGGCGCTGGCCATCTATGACCACAATTTTCAGCCCCTCTGGCCGCCCGAGCTCATCCAGGACTACTTTTCTCTCCTGAAGGATGCACATCGCTTGCGGGAATTCCTCAGCCGCGCCCGCGCTGGTGTTTCCGCCGATCCCAGCGACGTGGTGGCTGCCACGCGCCTCTTTTATTACTTCCAACAGCAAGGTAATGCGGCGGAAGCGCAGCGCGCGCTCGTCGAGTATCGGCTGCGCATGGAGCGAACCCATGCCGCCTGGAAATCCGAGCAACTCTGGACGCTCGCGCGCCTCCTGGACGGCATCCACGCCTATAAAGAAGCCGCGCGGTGTTATTACGCACTCTACAGCTTGCCCGGCGCGGAGCCCGCGCTTCAGGAAAAGGCTCTTGCCGGAATCGCCAAACTCCTGCTCTCCGCCCCCGAGCAGCCTATCGAATTCGGCAACAACTCGATCTCTTTCCTTCGTGATATCGGCTCTATCGATCCCTATCCCGGCTTTTTGAACGGCGTCCTCTCGTTATTGCTGAACTCCCAGTCGCCCGCCTTTCAATGCTCGCAAGCCGAGGGGACTGCCGTGGCGTATTTCCATCGCGCGCGCGCAGCCGAACTCGTCGCGCTCTTCGACAAGCGCTTTCCGCAGTCGGCCGAGCGCAGCGAACTCCACGCCAGCCTGCTGGATGCCTATGCCGTCTATGCGCTGGATGATGCCATCTTGCAAGAGGGCCGCCAGTTCCTGAGCGCCTTCCCCAGGGCGCCTCAGCGCGTGCATGTCGCCCTGCTGATGGCTGATTCCTACGCGCGCAAGGACATGGCGCAGGAAGAACTCGCGCTCTACGACCAGCTATTAACCGAACTGGCCGCGCGTGCCGATCACGTCCCGCTCGGCGAAGGCGCACGCGCAAACGCTTCGGTGGCGCAGCCGTCCGGGGCCGCCGAGCCGCCCAAAGAGGAGGAGGCTGCGCCCGAACAAACCTCCGAAGCCACAAGCCCATCTTTTGCTCCCGCGGGCGGCCCAGCTACGGCAGTCCCGCAAGTGGTCCGGCCACGCCGCCGTCTGCCCTTCCAATCCCGCCTCCGGGCAACGCGCACGGCGCCTGCCCGTTCGGGAGAAGCGCGATCGCCGGAATACTCACAAGTCCTGGAACGTTACATTTCGCGCCTGGTCGCCCTTGGCAGGCCGCTTGCCGTGCCGGACCTTTTCCGGCGCGAGATGGATCACAATCCCAACGACCCCGGGCTCTACGAACGGCTGGCCACTTTCCTCGAGCAGAACCGCATGGACGAACGCATCGAGGCCGTTTACAAAAAGGCCCTCCAGCAGTTTCCCGATCGCTCCTGGTTTCAGAAGCTGGCCCGCTGGTATTTGCGCCGGCACGAGCGGCAGCAATTCGAAGAGCTCTCCCGGCAAGTGATCCAGACTTTTTCCGGCACGGAACTCGAGGACTACTTCCGGTCCGTTGTGTTCAGCGGCCCGGTCGTACCCCAGATGTACATGCAGTTGAACCTCTATGCCCACCAGCGGTTTCCTCACAACCTTGCGTTTGTGCGGAACCTGCTGGAGGCCTTCCGCTCCAAGCAAACCTACAACCGCCAGGCCTGGGACGCGCTGATTCGCCAATACTGGTTCTATGACGAGACGATGCGTTCGGTGTTCTTTGCTTATCTCTCGAGCGGCGGCCAACTCGATTCTGAGCTGCAAGCCGTTCGCGCCTCGAATCCCCAGGCCGCGTCCGGGCAGTGGGACGAACTGACCCGCGCCAACCCCGCCGCCGCGCAGTTCGTCGCCGAGGCGGAAATCTGGCGCTCCCACTTTGAAGCTGCGGTGCCGCTGAGCAAAGCGATTGCAGAGGCTTATCCGGCCGACTTCGCGATGGGCCGGCGCGCCTCTTCCCTCTTCCGGTCGCTTGCCCCCTTTAATCCGCAGGACACGGCCGCCGCCGCATCAATTGAGGAAACCCTCTCGAAGGCCCGCCCCGGTGATCGCGACGTTCTGATTCGCATCGGCGACATTTACGCCGACCGCGAAATGTTTGCCAAGTCGCGACCGTATTGGAATCGCGTGCCCGGACTCGAGCCCGGCAATCCCGACGCTTTCCTCGAATCGGCGACGGTTTTCTGGGACTACTTTCTGTACGGCGATACGCTGCGAATAATCAGTGACGCGCGCAGGAGATTCTCGAATCCGGCCCTCTTCGCTTATGAGGCAGGAGCGGTGTATGAAGGTCAACGGGACTATCGGCGCGCGGTGGGGGAATACCTGAGCGGCGCGCTGGCTGCGACGGCCGACTCGCCGGTGCGCCCGCGGCTGTTGCGCCTGGTCAAGCGTTCCAACCTGCGCGCGGCCATCGAGCAGGCGACCGAGAAAGCAGCCGGCGGCGCCAACCCCGATTGGAATGCCGTCTCACTGCGCCTTGACGTGCTCGAAGCGCTCAACCGCCGCGCGGATCTCGAATCCTTTCTGACGCACCTGGCGCAGGAGACGTCTTCGCTCGAACTTCTGGCGGAGATTCAGCCGGTGGCGGAACGCTACGGTTTCGACAACGATCGCATCCTTATCCTCGAGCGCGAAATCGCTCTGCTCGCAGACCCGGTCGAAAAGCTCCAGCTCCGCCTGCAACTGGCCCGCTTCTACGAATCGAAGAAACAGGTCGAGCAGGCTCGAGTCTTAATGGAGAATGTCTATAGCGAGAATCCTCTGCTGCTCGGCGTGGTCCGCTCCACGGTGGATTTCTACTGGCGCAACAAGATTTGGGACCCCGCCATCGACACCCTGGTGAAAGCGGCCAAAGCAGCTTACCCGGAACTCGGCAGGCAACTCAGCTTCGAGGCGGCAGCGAAGGCGGCGGAAGTCAAGGAATACGCGCGCGCCCGCGAATTGCTCACGGCGCTGCTCCAGGATCAGCCCTACAACGCCGAATACCTGGCGGCCATGGCGGATACCTACGCTCGCGAAGGCGGCGATAAATCCCTGCGCGACTTTTATCTTGCCAGAATCCTGGCCTTCCGCGACTCGAATCTGCCCGCCGATGAGAAGACGGCTCGCATCGCGGCGCTTCGTCGCGGGCTCATTCCCGCCCTGGCCCGTTTGAAGGATTTCGCGGGAGGCGTCGACCAGTACATCGAGATCATCAACAAGTTTCCGGGAGACGAAGGATTGGTTCAGGAGGCCGCAGGCTTCGCCGGCCGCTACGGCCGGCGCAGGCAACTGCTCGATTACTACACCAAGACCGCCGCCGATTCTCCCAAGGACTTCCGCTGGCCCATGGTCGTGGCGCGCATCGACGCTTTCTTCGAAGATTATTCCGCCGCCATCGCTTCCTACGCGCGTGCCCGCGCTATCCGCCCAGACAGCACAGACCTGCTGGCGGCCCAGGCCAGCCTCGAGGAACGCTTGATGCGCTTTGATGACGCCATCAAGAGCTATTCGCGCCTCTACGAGCTGGCTTACCAGAATCCCGCCTGGATGGAGAAGGTGGCGGAGCTCCAGGCGCGTCAAGGGCGCACCGATGCGGCCGTCGCGGCATTGAAGAAAGCGTTAATTGAGGGCCGGCCCGAAAAGCCCGCCGTCTTTTTCGCTGTTGCCGAACGCCTGGCGGGCTGGAATCTGCTCGACCAGGCGCGGCAGTTTGCGGAGCGCGGCGTGGCGCTGGCCGGCAAGGATCTGCTGGTCCGGCCTGAGGATTTTGCTGGGGCGGTCGCCTACGCAACGATCCTCACCCACCTGCGTGATTACGGCACGGCCTATGCTGGCCTCCGGGTAGCGGCGCAGGCGGCGCGGGATCAGAAAATCGAACCCAACTTGATTCCCTGCCTTTCCGCCATGGGCAGCGTGGTAAAGGAATACTACACGCCCGAAGAAAACAACGCCTTCGCCAACTTCCTTCTGAAGCAGGAAGAAGGGAAGGCGGGAAGTGAATTCAATGAGGCGCTCATTCCCCTGGCGCAAGCCGCGGGCCTTACGGACCTCGAGGCGCGCTGGCGGTTCAAGGCGATGCTGGCCGCGGCCGGCGAGCCCCTGGCCCAGGCCATGCAATCACGATTGGCTTTGCTGCAAAAGCAGCGTATGCGCTTCAACGAATATGGGGCGCAGCTCGAAGACTATTGGAAGGTCTTCCCCAACAGGCCCGGCAAGAACTTCATCCTCGAACAGGCTGCCGAAAATTACCGTGCAGTAGGGAACACCGCCGCGGAATTGCGGGTGCTTCAGGAGGCCTTCGACGGGCGTGGCTTGAATGGCGTGCCTCTCCGACGCTACCTCGATCTGCTGTCCAAGACCTCGCCTGAGCAACTCGTCGCAATTGCGGGAGGGGCGGACGCCGATAAGGTGCGCGACGCCGCTGCAACCTCGGCGCTCGCGACGGGAAAAGTCGATCTGGCCCTCCAGGCCATCGCCGCACGCGGGCATCGCCTGCCCGCTGTGTGGACGCGCGTTTACACGGGCCTGATGGGCCTCTATTACTCCGACACGTCACCTGCCATTAGTTCTGCCTATCAGCAGGCGCTCGATACGCGCACGATAGGCGAGCGCGTCGCCAAGCCCCCGAACCGTGACGAAACGCTGGCGGGTGATATCTGGTTTTACTATGGCGGGAGGTACTCAGAGTATCTTTCAGTTGCGCATCAGGGCAACCCCGAGGATTACCTCCCGGCCGCCCTGGAAGGGACCCCGGCGAGTTCGGAGGCCTACTTCGCGCTCGCCGATTATTACCGGGAGGCGGGCCAGTTCGACCCGGCGCTGGCGGATTATGCACACACGCTGGAACTGAATTCCAAGCGCGCCGACGCGCACGATCGCAGAGCGCAAATCCTCTGGCAGCAAGGCAAGCAGGAGGACGCCATCAAGGAATGGTCGGCGGCACTCGTTGCCCTGCGCGCGCAGGAAGACAGCCGCACCGTCCCGCCCGCATTCTGGACCGATCTTCGCGCCACACTCGAGCACATCGGCGAACGGAAACTATTCCCGCGCTTGCGTGACGACGCGGAGCGCGTGGTGCGCACCTACGTCCGGCGCAACGGTAGTTACCGCGCCGAGCCGGTCCTGCGGGGTGCGCTGGCGGCAGCGGGAGATCCCGCAGAGGGCGCGAATTGGCTGCTCGATCTTTCCCGCTCCGCCCAATCCCCTGTCGATTTCCTCTCGGAGGTTGTCCGCGCCCAGTGGTTCCCGGAAGGCCAGAAGGAGCCTGTCTATCAGAAGATTCTTGCCTTGGCTCAGGACCACGCCGACAAGACCTTCGGCGCCGAACACTCGACAGCGCTCGAAACTCTGCACGATTGGCAACTCGATTGGATTAGATTCTTGCTGGATCATCGCCGGACGGACGACGCACGCAACGCCTTTAATAGCCTGTCGGAGGATTTTCGTGACCCGCACCGGCTCGAGATCGCGTCCCTCAGGGTCCGCCTCGCGGTCCAGTCAAACACGCTGGAAGAGCTACTCCGGCAGTTTCAACAAGCTCCCGAAAAGGCTCCTTCTTTCGAAGTCCTGCGCAATGCCGCGATGAACTTGAAAGAAAGTGAGCGGACGGATGCCCGCCGGCTTCTCGAATACCTCTACACGCGCCAAATCGAAGAACGCGACTTTGCCGCTGCGAACTTCCTGGGGCTTGCGGAAGTTCGCCTGCAACAAGGCGACCTTGCCCAGGCAGTGGCGCTGCTCCAGCGCATGAACCTCGTTGCGGGCCAGCCTTTCGAGAGCCTGTCCGCGGCCGGGGACCTGCTCATGAAGATGGGACATCCGCCGGAGGCCGGGGATTTTTACCGTATGCGTCTGAAGGCCGTTCCCTGGGATGCCGGCGCCCAGCTCAAACTGGCTCAGGCGGAAGCGGCGGCAAACAGACAACGAAACGATGCCGTCCGACTACTCACCGCACTGGTATCCTCTCCGAACGCTGCTTATGCCCGGCGAGCCTCGGCAGCCGGGTCCCTTGGGGCCCTTAAGGCGCCTGCACCAGGACAGGTCAGCGCCGAGCTCGGTTGGCTGGTTCGTGGGGGACCCGTGGCGGCGGCTGAGTCGCCCGGCTTTTACTATGCACGCCTGCGAGCAGCGCGGGAAGCCGCTGAGCCCAAGGACAAAATCCGCCTCCTGCTGGACGCGATTGCCATCCGCCCCGAGGACTTCTCGCAGCGTACGGCCGGGGCCCCGCACTCGGAGGCTGAGCCGGAGAGCGTTTCGCCGCGTGTCGATCTGGCCGAGGCAGCGGCAGCGGCAAACCAGAACGAACTTGCGATGTCAGCCATAGCACCATTGCTGGAGCAGAGTTCGACGCTCACCGTGCAACCCGAAAATCAGGAAGGCGAGGCAGCGGACGAGGGATCCGGCCAGCCCGAATATCCGGACATCCTGTGGAAGTGGTTTTTGCGTGATCAGAAGTTGAGCGATGAGCGGAAATCGCTCCTGGCCACGCAACTGGCTGGCGCGCTAGTGAAGCTCGATCGGCTCGAGGAAGCACCACGGCTCTGGAAGATTGCCGCCATGCTCGCCACCGACGACTCCGTCCGGTCGAAGGCAGACAGTGAACTCGGGCGCGTTCACGCGCAACTCAAGCTCGAGAAGGCCGACCAGGAGCGCCGGCCGGTAATTACGAAAGACCTCGGGCAGAGTGTCCTTGTCAGGCCCCGCTTGGCCAGGTAGCGTGCACTTTCTGCGTGCACTTTCTGCTTGACAAAAGAATGGACCTATGATAGCCTATCGTTGTGGTCAGATTGTGGACAATTCGTCGCCATCCGCAACGGCACTTGGCCAGGCGTCGGGGACAGCGGAGGCACTCCCTCAAGCGAAGGAGTGCAGGAAATACAAAAAATGAAAAATAGTGGGAACGAAGCTAAGAAGTACTTGAAAACAAAGGAAAATGACTTTTTTAGTGCTGCAAATTGCGCGCGTTTTGCGCGCAAATTCGCATAGATCGGACACGAAAACGAGCGAAAATGCCTCATTTCGCCAAAAACGAACCGAAGCTTCCTTGTCGCATAAGGCCGTTGACGGCGGCCGTCGGGGGGGCTACATGAAGTCCCCAGGTCGTGAGTTCGGAGGTGCAGCAGTATGAGGAAAATCGCGATTGGCGTCCTCTGCTTTCTAAGCGCCTCTCTCGCCATGGCCCCGCCCGGCCAGGCGCCTGCTCCGCCCTCGTCCAGCCTCGCCGCTTTCATGCCTACGGGGTCGCTGCTTTTCGTGGAGGCACCCGACTTTGCCAAGCTGGTCCACGACTGGAGCAACTCGCAGGAAAAACAGAAGTGGCTGGGGAGCGACAATTTCCAGGTCTTCTCGCGCTCACGTTTATTCCTGCGCCTCCAGGAAGCACAGCGGCAATTCGCCGTGGCCGCGGGCGCTCCGCCGGATATGACGCTGCTGGATTCGCTCGCGGGCGGGCAGTCGGCGCTCGCCATCTACGACATTGGCAACCTGGAATTCCTCTACATCACCCGCATGCCGTCCGCCCGCGCCATGCAAAACGTTTTGTGGACGAGCCGGGAGAAGTTCGAGCCGCGCAAGGCCGCGGACCTGCCTTACTACGTTCGGACGGAACCGGAAAAGAATCGCCTGGTGGCGTTTGCCACCTCAGGCGACTACCTGCTGCTCGCGACCCGCGAAGACCTCATGGCCGGCGCGCTGGGCTTGCTTTCCGGCAAATCGCAGCCCCGGCTCCCGGACGAGATTTGGTATAAGAGTGCGGTTGCGACGGCAGGGCCGATCGGCGATCTCCGCCTGGTCATGAACCTGCCGCTTCTGGTCAAGTCGCCGCATTTTCGCAGCTATTGGATCGAGCGCAACGTCGCGGATCTAAAACCCTACTCGGCAGAAGTCGCGGACGTGCACTGGTCAGCGACGGAAGTTCGCGAGGATCGTGTCCTCCTCAAAACTAACCCGCCCCCGGGGGCGGAGCCTCTCACTGCCGCCCGCAGTGCCTTGGGCGAATTGATTGGCATGGTTCCGGCGCAGCAAGGCCTTTACCTCGCCTGGAAAGACCCCACCTCAGATAGGGTGCTCAACTTGGTGCAGCAGAAGGTTCTGATGCCCCACCCGGGCCCGGGAGTAGCTTCCCAAATGGCGCCGGCCGTCGCTTCCACTCCGGGGCAGGCGGGCAGCGAGAGCGACCTCGAGACACGGATCGACGTTGCTCCTCTTCAGGGGACGGCAGGAGCCCTTGGCCTCGAAGCTCTCAAAAAGCTCCTGAATGCGGCTCCGCTCGAGGCGGTGCTGGAGTTTCACTCGCTTCATCATGCCGGGTCGCCCGCTTTTATCGAGCCGCATACTGCCATCCTGATTCGTAGCTCAGCGAATTGGGACTCGCAAGCGGCGAGGGACGCCATCCGAACGGCCATTCAAGACCTGTGGACGACTTCGCAAATCGGTGTGAACTGGGTGGAAAATCACGAAGGGAGCGCCAGTTACTATCAACTTGATGGGCTGGTTCCGCTCGCCGTCGCGGTGCGGGGACCGTTGCTTTTGCTCGCGAACTCTGACGAAGTGCTGAAGCCCCTCCTGGCACGAGCGGCACCTGGCCCCGCAGCGAACCCTCCGGGCGCCGGGCCGGGTCAGAATCTGGTTTACGCGGCAGGATTTCAGCATGCCGCCGAGCGCGAAAACATCGTGGCCATGATGCGGCTGATTGAATCGCCGCTGCCAAGAGCGAATGTCGGTTTGGCAGACGAGCAAGGGCGGGAGCCGGCCTTCTTTTCTGAGGACTTGGCGAGCCTCAGCCACTCGCTCGAGAGCATCGAGTCCGAGTCGCTGGTCGTCGAGGACCGCGGCCCAATGCTAGTGCAGACGGCAACGTACCGGCTCAAGCAAAAGTAGGTGGTATGTGGTAGGTCGTACGTGGGGAAAAGAACGCGGGCGGCACGTAACCGAAGAGCCCTCTCCCCTGGGGAGAGGGTGTCCCGCTGCCGGCGTTTTCATCAGCCGGAGCGGGACGGGTGAGGGGTTAGTAGAAATGCCCAAAGGAGCCCGGAGTTAGGGAACGATGCTGTCCATCGGCAATCGAAGATCGACCATCGGCAATCTGCTTTTGGCTTACCTTCTCGCGGCGTCTTCCTTAGCCGCGGCTTCGCTCTATGACCAATCGGTCTCCCGCCTGCTAGCAGAACGCTATGGTTCCAGCGACTTGTCGTACATCGTGATCGACGCCGCCACGCGCCGCCTGATTGCCTCCCGTTGGGAGGCGATCACAGAACCGGTCCCGGTCGGCTCGCTCGTGAAGCCGTTCCTTGCCTTGGCCTACGCGCAGAAGCGCGATTTCAGGTATCCGGTCTATTTTTGCCACGGAGCGCAGGACGGTTGCTGGCTGCCGCGCGGCCACGGGCCAATGGATATTAGTTCGGCTATAGCATATTCTTGTAATGCCTATTTCATGAACATGGTTTCGACCCTAAAGCCTGAAGACGTGGATTCCATGGCCCAACGCTACGGCTTTTCTCTTGGACAAGCGCCCTCGGGCGCGGCCCAAATGATTGGCTTGGGCGGAGCTTGGCGCATTGACCCTCAGGAACTCTTGCACGCCTACGTCCTTCTCGCCGCCGCGCCGCGAGCGGCCGGGACGGCCGAACTGCTGCGTGGGATGGCTCTCTCCGCCCAAAAGGGGACCGCCGGGGCCGTGGGCCTGACTCTTCACGGAGCTGCCGTCCTGGCTAAAACAGGCACCGCGCCGTGCGTCCACCAGCCTTGTGCGCCGGGCGACGGCTACGTGCTCATGCTTTACCCAGCGGACCAGCCTCGCCTGGCGCTGCTGGTTCGCGTGCACGGTGTCCCCGGCGCTCGTGCGGCCGAACTCGGAGGCCGCATGTTGAACAGTGTGATTAGTCTCCAGTAGAAAGTATGCTTGGGACAAGCGCTTCGACGCCCTTCGGGGAGGATCTAATCCGCAAACGGCTTGCTTTATCCGTTCTCATGTTCGCGGTGCTGGCCCCTTGCGCCTCCGCCCGGGATCTGCGGATTGGCGTGTTTGGCCTGCTTCATCCCCGGCAGTTGGCGATTACCTGCCCGCCCGGGCAAATGCTGATTCTCACCGCGGGCTTACACCAAGTCAGCCTCTCCGAGGGCGCCTCAGTCTTCTTGAATTTGGAAGGGGACCATGTGCGCGTGCGAAGCCGGAATGACGCCTTCGCGGCCACCGAAGTACACCTGACAGGCGCAACGGGCAGCGCGTCTGACTTCCTGCTCTCCGTTCCCGGGAAGCTTGCGAGACAGTATCGAGGCCAACTCGAAGTCGAGTGCCAGATCGACGAATTGGTTGCGGTAGTAGATATGGACCTGGAAACAGCCGTGGCTTCAGCAGTGGCCGCCGAAAGTGTGCCTGGGGCTTCCCTCGAGGCCTTAAAAGCCCAGGCGGTGGCCACGCGTTCATACTATCTGGCATCGCGATCGCGCCACGGGCAAGTTGATTTCTGCGATACGACTCACTGCCAGTTCCTTCGCGAAGCGCCTTCTCCGCAGTCTCTTGCGGCCCAGGCAGCCGCGGCCACCTGGGGTCTGGTCCTCTTTTACGATGGCGTGCCTGTCCCCGCGCTATTCACCGGAAGTTGCGGGGGCAGAACACGGACCCTCGCAGAGATCGGCCTCGCGCCTGCTCCTTATCCCTACTTCTCCGTAGCCTGTAATTACTGCTTGCAACATTCACCGCATTGGCAGGCGCGGCTCGAGGCCGAAGAGGCTGCCGGGCTCGCAAGCCACTCAGAAGCGTGCCGGCTGAAACTCGGCCGCATCCTGGGCTGGGACGTGGTGCCCGGCAACAATTACGAATTGCGGCCATGGGGCGATGAGGTGCTGGTGGAAGGTCGAGGCAAGGGGCATGGCGCAGGCCTCTGCCAGTTGGGCGCGGCCTGGATGGCCAGGCAAGGACACGGCTTCCAGGAGATTCTTGCCTTTTATTATCCCAACACACTACTCGCAGGAGCTTCAAACTGAACGGTGGTGTAATCTGTAGCGGCGAGTTTACCTCGCCACATGGCGGCGTAAAGCCGCCGCTACCCCGAACTGGCACGCTACCAAATGAACTTCATGCTTCCCTTCAAGTGCAATTTGTGGGACTATTTAATTTTGCAACCTGATTCTGCTGTCCCCTGAAAAACCTTCGCCGGCAGTTTAGAACTGAAGGGACGATGAGGAACTAAGACGTGGCCTCCGTCAATAGCCTGACCACCAAAGAAGTCTTCGACTTGGTGCGTGCTGACCTCCAGAAGGTGGAAGAGGAGTTTTGCCAGCAGAGCATCTCCAGCGTTCAGCCCATCACCGAGATCGGTCAATACCTGCAAGGAAACGGCGGCAAACGGCTTCGTCCCGCCCTGGTGCTGCTCTCCTCGAAACTATGCGGCTTCGAGGGCCAGGCGGCCATTCGGTTGGGAACGGTTGTCGAGCTCATCCACACTGCCACTCTCGTTCACGACGACGTGATTGACGAAGCGGAACTGCGCCGCGGGCGCCCCTCCACCAATTCCCGCTGGGGCAATCACTTGAGTGTGCTGGCCGGCGATTGGCTCTACATGCAGGCCTTCAACATTGCCCTCGGCGAGCGCAATTTCAAGATCCTGGACCTCTTTATTGCCATGACCCAAGCCATGGTCGAGGGCGAATTGCTGCAATTGACCTGGCAAAGAAGGATCGACGTCCCGGAGGACGTTTATTTCGAGTTGACCTATCGCAAGACTGCCTACCTGTTTTCCGTCTGTCTCCGTCTGGGCGCGGTGCTGGCGGGAAAGAGTGAAGAGGAGGAAAACCTGTTGGGCTCCTACGGCCTCAACCTGGGCCTCTCCTTCCAACTGATCGACGATGTTCTCGACTTCACTTCCTCTGAAGAGGTCCTGGGGAAACCGACCGGGAACGATCTCCGCGAAGGCAGGGTCACTATGCCGCTTATCTACCTCCTGCAGCGCTGTACTCAGGAGGAAGCGCAGAAAGTAAAGCCGGTGCTCGCCGAGGGCGGTTTCAACTCGCTGCGATTCAGTGAGATTCTGGACCTAATCGACCGCTATGATACGTTGCGGGCGGCGAGAGAAAAGGCCCAGGAATTTGCTCAGAAAGCCAGGCGGTCTCTGGAGATATTCCCCGATAACCCCTACAAGGATGCCTTGCGGTCTTTGCCCGACTTCATGCTGGATCGCGAGTTCTGAGGACAACCTCTTACCGTGCAACTGGATGCCGGGGCTGTCCCTTTGGGCGACAGTGTCATTCCGAGCACCGCGAGGAATCTCGCCGTGATTTTGGGAAAACGGAGACCCTTTCTCGAAACCGAAATCAAGCTGCCCGTTCGCGACCGCAGGCAGGTGGCAAAGCAGTTGGCACAACTGGGTTTCAAGGTTATAAAGCCGCGCCATTTCGAAAGCAATTACGTTTTCGACTTCCCGGATCTTCGGCTTAGCAAGTCCCGCAGGCTGCTGCGGTTGCGTTTCGCGGCGGGCGAGAGCCTGTTGACATTCAAAGGCCCCCCGCACCGCGCGCGACGGTATGCGAGTAGGCGCGAAGTCGAAACCCGGGTCGGGAACGGCGCGCTGCTGCGCGAGGTCCTGAAGAGCCTGGAATTGAGGGAAGTGTTCGTTTACGAAAAATTCCGGACCGTCTTTGTCGCCGCTGCCCAAGCGTCCCTCCATGCAGCGCCGCAGGCAGTATTCGACGAAACGCCCATCGGCAATTACCTCGAACTTGAGGGACCCGCCAAGTGGATCGACAGGGTCGCAAGCCGGCTTGGTTATTCTCCCCGGGATTACATCACTGCCACCTATCGGTCGCTTTATTTGCAGAACTGCCGCACGCAAGGCAGGAAACCACATAATATGGTCTTCGAGGATCGTAAGCAGCGGTGACACTGCTGTGCGAACTCTGCGCACTCTGCGCCTTGGCGTGAAACCGGCTTGTTCGCCCTGGGTCGGATGGGGCCGCTTGGGAAAGCCGGCCGGGGGGGGCCGCATCAAATCGTAATTGGGTTTCGTTGCCACCTGAGTTATAATAGGGGGGATTGTTGCGCCGCTGACCTTGGGCCGGCGAGGAGGATGAGTTATGGAAGGTTTGTTTCAGCCAATGCATTTGGTGTTCATAATGATAATTGTGTTGATCTTGTTCGGGCCCGGAAAATTGCCGGAGCTTGGAAAAGGTTTGGGAAAGGGAATTCGCGAGTTCAAGGATGCCATCCGAGGTGGCATGGACGGCAGCGCGGAAAAGAAGGACGAAAAGAAAGACGAAGAGAAGAAAGCCTGATCCTCTCCCCGCGGTTCCACTCCTTCTAAGCTCTTGCTTCGCCCATGTCCCTCATCGGCCGACGACGAGTTTAGTAACCGCGAGACACACAAAGAGTGGTACAAACTGCATAATCCTCGGTAGCTCAATGGTAGAGCGTTCGGCTGTTAACCGAAGGGTTCCAGGTTCGAGTCCTGGCCGAGGAGCCAATCCTTTCAATTGGTTCGTGTAACAGCC
This sequence comes from uncultured Acidobacteriota bacterium, assembly GCA_963831905.1. Taxonomy (GTDB): domain Bacteria; phylum Acidobacteriota; class Terriglobia; order UBA7540; family UBA7540; genus CAVROP01. The sequence continues at coordinate 667,384 of CAWHRX010000009.1, forward strand.
TTTTCTTGAGCTGGGACTTGGTGCACAATTTGGTGCACACCTGTCCGGAAATCGGCGCTTCCGAGAGCTTTGACAGCCTCCCTCTGGGCGGCCTGCCCGATTTGCCCGTACCGGCGTGACCTACCATCCTGGACACGTGCGCAAGCTGCTTCATGACCTGGGATTCTCCTCGCAGCGGCCCCGCCGGGTGTTGGCCCGTGCCGACCGTCGTCTGCAGGACCGCTGGCATCACTATTGCTGCTCGTCACTCATCCAAGCTCGCCAATAATTCCTCCCAGGTGTGCGATATTGAACAGACAGCCCCTGTCCAAAGGCGCAGCATATACATTCGCGGTTTTTGACGCGGAAGGGGCGAGTAACGCCGCACAGTCTTCATGCTTGTCGAGGGGTCTCCCATAAACAGCATCATCTCTGATGATTCGGGTGCAGCAAGAACCGTTGAGAAGAAGAGTACTATGCCCAATGCAGGCTTATTGTCTATTGAGGTAAACCGGAATGACTTTGGCCTAATCGAGCTCGAAAAACAGGTCGTCGCTCTAACTGTGGCTGGCTACTCCAGTCGTGAGGCCGCAGAGAGAATCGGCATCAGCGAGCCGGCCCTCAGGCTGCACATCACCAGTATTTATGGCAAGCTACGCGTCTCGAATGAATTCGAACTGATACTTATCGCCCTCAATCATCAACTGGTCGTTACCGACTAGGCATCTCCGTCCGATGACTTTCAAAGCCCGCGCCTGCGGTATCTGACGAAGTCCAGGCGGCTTCTGGCAGCCTGCTCGGCGGGCAGAAGCAGCATGGTTTGACGATCCGCGAGTGGTTAACCCACTGTCATTTCAAAGTCTGGTTTGCCCGTTCCAAGGAGCTGGGCGAATTGCTCAGCATCCACAGCCGGGCTGAAATAGTAGCCCTGTGCTTCGTGACAGCGCTCCGTCTGAAGGAATGCGAGCTGCTCACGCTTTTCTACGCCTTCCGCGACAACTCGTTTCTTCAGGGTTTTGCCCACGCTCATCATCGCACCGAGGAATGCGGCGTGGTCAGCACTGGCGCCAATCTTGTGCACAAACGTTTGATCGATCTTCAGGGTATCGATCGGGAACCTCCTCAGATAGCTCAAGCTGGAATTCCCGGTGCCGAAGTCATCAAGCGCGAGCTGCGCTCCTATGGCTTTGAGTGCGTAGAGCACGAAGATAGTGGCTGCAGGAGCTTACGACAGCGCAACCCTGACTGGAAAACTGGACGGGTGCGGGGCTATGATTAGCGACGAGCTTAATGGCCAATTCAGAAGTTCGTGTGAGGTCCCGGTTGCGACAAGCATGATGCCTGCGGCGAACATCCCGAACCCCCGAGAACCGCGTACACTCCAACTCGCCATGCGGCTCTCCCTAGCGGTCGGCTTCCTCATGCTCGGAACAAAAGTATTTGCCTACTGGATGACCGGATCCGCAGCTATCCTCGCCGACGCTGCGGAATCCGTCGTCCACGTGGTGGCTGTTTCCTTTGCCGCTTACAGCCTCTGGTTGAGCCGCAAGCCTCCTGACCCCAGCCATCTGTACGGTCATGACAGAATCGCATTCTTTTCGGCGGGGTTCGAAGGCGCCATGATTGTGCTGGCGGCGGTCTATATCGTCTTTGAGTCAATTCACAGGTTGATTGCGGGGCCCAAACTGGAGAATCTGGGGGGAGGGGCTTTACTCATTCTCGCCGCGGGACTCATCAATGGAGCTCTGGGTGGCTATCTGGTATGGGTTGGGAAAAAGCATGGGTCTTTGATCGTAGAGGCGGACGGTAGTCACGTGCTCACCGACTGCTTGACCAGTTTCGGCGTCCTCGCGGGGCTGAGTTTGACCATGCTCACGGGCTGGCTGCGATTTGATCCTATGGTTGCGATTCTTGTGGCCGTGGACATCCTTTGGATGGGGAGCAAGTTGATTCGCCAATCCGTCGGCGGATTGATGGATGAAGTCGATCCGCTAACCCAGGCTCGAATCCGGCGACTGCTCGTCGAGATGACTTCCGCAGCCGGGGTTGAGTTTCATGGGTTGCGGCATCGCAATGCGGGCAATACGAATTGGGTGGAATTCCATCTCCTCTTTCCCAAAGACACATCTTTGGAATCTGCGCATGCGCTGGCCACCAGAATTGAAGAGAGAATCCAACAAGATTCGACGATGAGGACCGAAGTGATCAGCCATTTGGAAACCCTTGAGGACCACCATGCGGTCCATAGTCGTGGTCACTTTGAAAAGCTCGATGAGTAAAGCCTGCCGAAATCCAAGCCTTCCCCCGAACCAACCACGGTTCTACCCGCCCGTCATCACTCATTGCCTCAACTCCGTGATCGGCTGATGCATCTTGTGGTCACGCAGCTTGGTAGCGCCGATCTGTGTTTGGAGCAAGCTGCGAAGCTCAGGGGTGTTTCCGAAAATCCACTTACGACCCCGGCATAGTTTGGAACGAGGTATTCGGGCCTCGGATTTCGAGGGTGGCATGACGGCGAGTGGTCCGCCCAAGTCCCGAATGACGCGTTCCCTGGGTGCCGATGAGTTTTCCTGGCAAGGCGTGCGGGTGCGGTACCTCCGTACTGTTACCTTCGTGCCCTTGCCTTGTCGAAGCAGAGAGGCAAAAGATCATCATCCAGCAAATAGCTGTGAATTAGACTTTCGAACGACATAATGAAAGAGAGTGAACCCATGTTGATCGGTGCACGCCTGCGCCAACTTCGCGAGCAGAAGCAAATGTCCCAAGGGGATATTGAGGAGCGTACGGGGTTATTGCGGTGCTACGTCTCCCGAGTCGAAAACGGTCACACTGTCCCTTCCCTGGAGACTCTGGAACGCTTTGCTGGGGTTCTCAACGTCCCACTGTATCAGCTCTTTTTCTCTGGAGAAGAGGCTCCCTCAACCCCAAGCCTTACGCCGCGGCAGACCTTGGAAGAAATCATGGCGGACAACGGCGATAAGAGTGAGGATGCTCAATACCTCGTGAAACTCAGGAACCTCTTGACCCGTCTGGCAGGGCCGGATCGGGATGCCCTTCTCAGTCTGGCCACGAGATTGGCCTCGCGCTAGAGATACCCCTTCACCAGCCCAGGGCTCCACTACGGCAAGGGGTAGCCTTGAACGAATTTCGCAGGTCCCACATGCCTTTCATCACTCCGGGGTCATTCCAAAAGCGGTGAGCGTTGGAGTATGCGACACTCGTGCCAAGCATCTCTTCTCTCCTCAACTGCGTCAATCGCTCCCTCACTGGCACCCTTGGTGGAAATCAATTCGTCACGATGTTCCTCGGCCGCCTCGACCCGCAGAAACGGTCACTGGAATATGCCAGTGCGGGGCATGAGTCGGGTTATCTGCTGCGCTCTTCCGGTGATATCGGAGTCGTGCTTGCCAGCACAGCGGTACCTCTGGGGATTTTTCCTGATCAGCAGTTCTCTTCGGGTCCCGTCGTTCCGCTGGAGCACGGAGACACAATCCTGCTGTTGACGGACGGGATCAAGGAGTCGGAGGACGTTAATGGCGCCGTGTTTGGCACGGAGGGCGCGTTGAACTTCATCAGATGCCACCAGCAGAGCACGGCGGTTGAAGTTGTACAGGGGATCTATCGAGCTGTCCGGACCTTCGCCGGCGGTGCGCCCCAGATGGACGACATCATGTCGGTCATCTGTAAGGTCGAGTAGTCCAGGCTGATCCACCCCCAATTTAGGAATGACTCTCAGAAGACGTGTGAGCCCCAGGATATGATCTCATTCGTGGCCATTTGTTCGCCCAAGTCACACATGTTGGACCGGTCGTGGACAGCCTACTGCTGCCCGAATCATGTCTCTCGTGCAGCCGGCCCAGCAGATGTACTTGCGAAAGTCCTCGATCGAGATTGAGAGGTTATCGCCACTTCGATCGTGCCCCTCTCCGGCACAGGATGGACATTGGGTCACATTGTTGTGCCCAACCGTGCGGACCTTGGTGCTGATGTAGTCTTCGCGGCACGGCTCGCCCTAATGCTGGGTCAGCTCGGGATCGGCTTCCCACTCAACTCGGTTGGCCGTCTTCTTCTTGCGCAGGAAAACGATGTGGTCGAGCTTGGTGGGATGGTTGCGATCTCCATTGGGTGGCAGAGTTCTGAGGATCCGGTTTCCAAGGGACTAAGCCTCCCCCACTTGGCCTGAGACTTTAGCCACTGCATTATCGGCGGAACGTGCGTTGAAAGGGTGGCGACATATTGACCTTGACTACGGCTGCCCGAAGTGTATACTTACTGTGAAATGGCGGCTAGTGTACTCCTTCCTCCTTTGTCTCTGGCTTCCGTTCATGGAGTGCGGTGCGTATCAAGTTGCTATGGGGGCTCCGTAGGTAATGTCTAGCAATTCCTATCACTAACACTTGAGGATTCCGAAAGTCCAACCCAGTCAAACGAAGGGTTACGGGAATGAGGGCCCATTAGGCTTCTTGCTTCGAAAGCGGCTGAGTCGCTGACTGAAAAATGCCGGCCTACCCGGCCTGCCAACCGAAGCGACAGATAAACCTCGCCCGGACGAGAATCTGTACCACCGAAGTACGCGGGCTGAGAGAGGAAACCATGAACCCATCGGCGGAGAAGCAGCACAAACCAGATCCCGGGGGTACGGTGCTTTTGGTAGACGAGGATTCTGAGCATCTCGACCACATACAGAAGACTACCCAAGGGATGGGCTATAACATTCACGCTTGTAATTCGTATGCCGAAGGCGTCCGCCAACTGGAATCCGGGGCTTTCGCATTCATCATTGTAGGTCAGGGGAGCCGTCTTTTCGAGGGGCGCTGCGTGGTGGAGCGGGCAATCAAGAGCAATCGCCGGTTGCCCGTCCTCGTGGTGGCGCGGCAGCTCGAAATGCAGTGCTACCTGGAAGCGATGCAGCTGGGAGCCGTTGATTATGTCGCTGAACCTTCTGTTGGAGCGGAGATCGCCCGGGTGCTGCATAACCATCTGCCCCGTTACCAATCCTGATCAGACAGCCTGGAGCCAGAGCCCCCTTGACGGCTGATGGGCCGGAGCGGATTGCTATGGCAGGAGGCGCCTGCCCCAACCATGGGTCTCTCGTTCATCCGAGGCTCCTGTGTAGCAAAGACAGCCCGGAAAAGCTTGTGCTTTGCAACGAGTGACATGTCTTGGCATCTCCTTTGAATCGGAGCGGAGCGGCAGTTATCAGCGACATTGCAGACCGGGAGTGCTACCCGGAAGCAGCCTCTTTTTTTGAGTTCAGGCTCAGGAAAAGCATGTATACTGATCCTGGGGATCCCATCCAAAATTGAAATCTTGGTTGAGAAGGAGAGCTACTATGCCTGCAAAGATCCTTCAGATTGATTTCAGGCTGAATGCCACCACGCCTGAGTACCAGAATCTTTGCCAGTCTGTCGCCCAGGCGTTTGCTGGAGTTCCAGGCCTGCGCTGGAAGATTTGGCTGCTAAACGAGCACCGTAAGGAAGCCGGGGGGATTTATCTGTTCGAAAGCGAAGAGGCACTGAGCGATTTCATGTTCGGGCCGCTCGCGGCCCAGGTGGAGAGCCATCCTGCGTTGTCCGACTTTAAGGCCAAGGCGTTCGACGTGATGGAGGAAGTGACAGCGATCACACGCGGACCCATTCCGGCGATGGCTGCGGCGGTGTGACCGGCTCGTTGATTTCTTTCGCCCGATTCACCTTGCCATCGTGGGGTAAGCTGGCTGGGCGACACCGGTCTCCTGGGCAGCCGTCGCCTCAGTGTGAAGCAGAATCTTCGCGAGCTTGCGTGCAGAGCGCCTTACGGGCGCGAGGCCCCGGTCTCTGTGTTTCAGACGGCGAAGACCGAAATAGCCGGCTGCAGCGGCAACCGCAAACAAGGCTGCAAACGTGTACTTCAGGGTTTGTTTTCTCCTTTGTTTGAAGTGAATTGTGTCCTGCTGGGACTTACTCATTGAACTTTGGGGGAGCGTCAGCGTGGCTAAATGCCCCTACTGCAAGCAAGTCGTCACCCTGGATAAGGCCAAGCGGGAGTCCGCCGACATCTCGATGCCGGAGGCAGTTCACAAGGAGGTGGCTGGCGTGATCAAGAAGGAAATCATGTATTTGTGCCCCCATTAGCTCTGGCTGTGGTTGAAATAAGATCTAGCGATAGCCGCCCGCAATGAGCAGGGTTTCACCGCTGATCCAGGAAGAGTCGGAAGAAGCAAAGAATACCGCCGCCGGAGCAATGTCCTCGGGCCGTCCCAGGCGTCTTAGGGGCGTCTGCGATTCCACGAATTTGGTCATGTCGCTTTCCCCAAAACCCGCTGCGTACCATCCCTCGGTTTGCACCATTCCAGGATTAATAGCGTTAACCCGAATCTTGCGCGGACCGAGTTCCTTGGCTAAAGACTTTGTCACCGCGTCAACGGCTGCCTTGCTGGCGCTATATACCGTCGCGTAGGGTGGGCTAAGGGTGCTGACAATCGAGCTGATATTCACGATGCTGCCGCCCTCGGGACCGAAGTGCTTTGCGGCTTCCCGCGAAGCAAATATCAGGCCAAGCACGTTCAGATCAAACTGCTTGTTGAAGTGTTCCTCGGTAATGTTTTCGAGCGGCGCGAACTCGTACATCCCCGCATTGTTAACCAGGATGTCCAGCTTGCCGAAGGCGTTTTGGGTCTCGGTAAATAGATGCCCGATCTCCTCCTGTTTTGTGACATCGGCCTTGACGGCCATGGCCTTGCCTCCGTGGGCTGTGATCTCATCAACGACGCGGTCCGCGCCCTCTTTGCTGGCGGAGTAATTGACAATTACCGCGGCGCCTTCTGCGGCAAGATGCTTGGCGATCGAGGCCCCAATCCCCTTCGACGCCCCCGTGACGATAGCGACCTTGCCGGCAAGCTTCTGTGACATGACCGTGCCCCCTACTTCGGTAGTTTTGTCCCCTACGTTAAGGATGTCGCGTGTGGTCCGAACGATTCAGGCAGAGTCTCGAGTGCCTCGTCGCCCGTCGTTTCAGAGACCTGCTCCTCCCACGAATGCCAGCTTCGAGTCCTGGCCGAGGAGTCAATCCCTCCATTTGGTTTGCATGACCGCCGGCTCCCCCGCATCCAGGTAGGCTGTCAGTCCGGGCGGAGGACCCCGTTTGCCGGTTCGCGAATCGGAGTACAATGCTCTTTATGGAACCGGTCGCCAGTGGGTCGTCAGTCCCGCAGCCGCGTGGACGATCGCGCAGACCGCGGCGGAAGCTTCGAGGGCCGGGCAAGGTCCGGTGACACACACCCGCGCGTTACGGAGGACATATGAGGCGTCTCCTGTTTGCTCTGCTTTTCCTAGTCGTCTGCTCATCGTCCCTTCTGGCAAAAGATCGGGCCTGGATAACGGGAACGCTGGTGAATGCTGACACGGAAAGAGACTCGAGAACCGTCGGCATCCCTCCCACCCTCGTAACCGGTCCGAAGATCGAGACGCTGCGCAATGACGTGACCTTCTACACCATTGACGACGGGAAATTCATCTGGGTGGTCAGCAGGCACATGACTAAAAAAGATGATAAACCGCTCAACCTGACGATCGACGCTCCCGTAAAATTCGCCATTGAAAAAAAGACGTGCTATTTGCTCGACGAGAAAGGCGAAGAGCATAAGCTGACGGTCGAGCGGAAGAGACCGAAAATCAATTGACCGCCGCAAGCAAACAATCTCACCACAGAGGCCACAGAGATCACGGAGGCGGAACACCGAGGACGTTTTTCTCCGTGGGCTCTGTGCCCTTTGTGGTGAGTCTTCCCTTGACCGCCAATCTGTGGTAACAATGACGCTGAGAGGGTACGAATATGCTCGATTGGTCACAGTGCCCCGTGGTCGAGAGCGTCCCGGGTAAACGCAGCGGCGCCTGGGTGTTCCGGGATACACGGACGCCGGTGTCGGTTGTTTTTGACAATCTGGAAGCAGGCGCCTCGATCAACGAAATCATGGCGTGGTTTCATCTCTCCCACGAACAAGTAGTCACCGTCATCGAATTCGCAGCGCGAAGCCTTGACGCGCCGCCACTCCAGCCCTCCAGCCCGATGCTCGATGCTCATACTCCTTGATAACGGCGTCCCGGCTCCGCTCCGGCATGTGCTCAAAGGCCATGTGGTGGTCGAAGCGTTCGAGCGCGGATGGGACCGGCTCCTTAACGGCGAACTGATCGCGGCTGCTGAGGCAGCAGGCTTCGAGGTTTTGGTGACCACGGACAAGAACATGCGCAACCAGCAGAACCTCGGAGCGCGGAAGCTTGCCTTCATCGTTCTTGGCAATCAACAGTGGCCCACGTTGCGTCAATTTGTTGACAAGGTTGTAGCCGCTGTAGATGCGGTGACTCCTGGTGCTTACGTCGAAGTGGAGGTACCGTTGGAATGAAAGCCCAGCCCCTGCTCCCGGGCCAAAACTGTCGAAAACACCAATCCGCTCACACGAGTGTAGCGCAGACCTGCGTCTTTTGCAGGTCTGTCCCCATGGGCCTTCGGCCCGCGAAAGCTCATGAAAAAGGTGTTGGGTTATGATAGGCACGGTCGAGAGCGGTGAGATCGTAGTCGCAGTGGAGCGGTTGAGGCCGTAGGTCTGTCTGATCCGGAGCGTGCGTGTTGAGCGAATAATTGGGCGTTGCTGTCTCCCTCAGGGGGGAGCGGCGATAGCCCGCGACCCTGCATAAGGTAACTTTGGGCACGCTCTCCGCTCCCGCCCAAAGGAGCGTGTGATGCCTTATAGAATAGCAGGAATTGACGTTCATAAGAGAATGTTGACGGTCGTGGTTTGCGATGTGGAAGTAAGGGGTGAATATGAGTTTGAGCGGCGACCGTGTGGCAGTACCCCCTCGCACCTGCGCTCACTGGCCGCTTGGCTGGTGGAGCAAGAGGTTGAGGAAGTGGTGATGGAGTCCACGGCACAGTATTGGAAACCGGTCTGGGCAATCCTGGAACGATACTGGAAGCCCCTCCAGCAAGGACGGGAAGGGGCTCGTCCGATGTCGGGAATGCTGCATCTGGCGCAGGCACAGTCGAACCGGGGACCACGGGGGCGGAAGAACGATTTCGCCGACCCCGAACGTCTGGTGAAACGACTGGTGGCAGGCGAACTGATCCTGAGCTTCGTGCCGAGTGCCGAGCAGCGTGTGTGGCGCACGGTCATGCGCACCAAGTACCAGTTGAGGTGCAACCAAGTGCAGTTACAGAACCGGTTGGAGGCTTTGCTGGAAGAGGCGCATCTGAAGTTGTCCAGTTTGGTTTCCGACCTGCTGGGCCTCAGTGGACGGCGTATGTTAACGGCCATCGCGGAAGGGGAGACGGATCCGGCAGCGGTGGCGGCACGAGCGGATTATCGCCTGCGCGCCACGCCGGAAGAGTTATGCGATGCGCTGGGTGCCTGTGGCGAGCTCCATCCCGTCTACCGCCGGTTGTTGCAGAGGGCGCTGGAGGAGTGGCAACGCGCCGAGGCACAGATTACTCAGCTCAGCCAAGAGATGGCCACGCTGCTGGCTGCCCACCAGGAGCAAGTCCAGCGCTTGGCGGAGGTACCCGGCCTGGGGGTGGATTCAGGACAGCAGATCCTGGCGGAGGTGGGCGCCTCGGCAGCGACCTTCCCTTCCGCTAAAGCTCTCTCCTCCTGGGTGGGTGCATGCCCAGGCGAGGAGGAGAGCGCGGGAGTCAACCACAACCGCCGCTCGCCCAAGGGCAACCGCCACCTGCGGCGCATCCTGAATCAGGCGGCCCACGCCGCAGTTAAACTCAAAGGCAGCGTCTTTGCGATCCTCTACCGCCGCTATGTGGCGCGCTTGGGGCACAACCAAACCATCGCGGTGATTGCACATCGGCTTTGTCGCTTAATCTGGAAGATTCTGCACCAAGGAGTTCGTTACGAGGAACGCGGCCCAGCGGTCAGCCAAAAGTCAAAGCAAAAGCGCACCGCCCGAATGATCCGCCAACTCCGCGACCTCGGTTATCGCGTCGAACTGCTTAAGCTCGCAGCGGGGGTGCCGGCCTGAGACAGGTTTTTCGACCCTGCGGCTCGTCCGCCGTTCCGACCCCGAAACCCCGCAGGCTTCGGAAACCACGAGTGAGATAGCCTACTCTTTTGGTTTGCGGTTCTTTGCCTGGGACCACTCCAAAAACCGCAGACCTGAGCTTCAGGTCTGATGCGCTACCTTGCTTCTTGTTACGTGGTAGGTTTGGTAGTAGTCTGGCGGGTCAGGAGAGAGCCGCACATACATGGCGGTTGCGTTGGGGGCAGCCGAAAATGGCGTCTAAGCCTCGATGGATCCTGCTCGGCCTCGTAATCGGGTGTGCGCTCGCGACTGTCTTGCTTCGGGGTGAGCAGACCGGGGGCCCCCAGGGTGAACCCGTATTCCGCGTCACGACCCGCATTGTAATCCTAAACGTCGTAGTGCACGACAAGTCAGGCGCCGCAGTCAAGGGGCTCAAGGGCGAGGACTTTACGATCCTCGACAGTGGGAAGAAGCAAAAGGTCGCAGTGTTTTCGGTCGAGGCTCCCACGATCGTGCCTCCTCGACCTCAGCCGCTGCCAACTGGCACTTTCTCGAATCGAGTAGGGGACCAGGGAGTCGTTCCGACGAGTGTGGCCGTGATCCTCCTCGACGCCCTCGACACCAAGATTGAGGACCAAGTTTATGCGCGAGGGCAGGTGATCAAATTTCTTGCCCAACTCCAACCGCAGGACCGCGCGGCATTGTATGTATTGGGGGAGGGCCTCAGCGTTATTCAGGACTTCACCAGTGATCCCTCGCCCCTGGTTGAGGCGATTCGCCACTACGGGACCTATGTTGGGCCGTCGTTGGGCTCGGGCGAAGGCACTCGTGCGGGGGGCGGTCTCCAAGGCCTGTCAGGTGCAGTGGGGCTTGCCAGGGAGCGCCTGGATGCCGGGCTTTCTTCCTTCCCCAACCTCGAGGTCTCAGGTCCGGGTGCGCTGCACTACCGGCACATTAGGATCGTCCTCAAGGCGTTCGAGGCCATCGCCAATCGCCTTTCCGGTGTGCCGGGGCGCCGAACGATCGTCTGGGTTACGGGCGGCTACCCGAGCGACTTCACGTACCTGTTCACTGGCACTCCTGTTACGCCAAGGATGGGGACGCTCGGGCCGGTGTACCAGGAACTGCAAAGCACGGCACAGGCGCTCAACCGCGCCAACGTCGCCATCTACCCCGTTGACGCGCGTGGCCTGTTTACTGATCCCGCGTTTAGCGCCACCGAGAGCAGGGCTCCGACGTTGGCCGGAGGAGTTTCGGCAAAGCTATATGGAATGGAAGGGACGATCATGGGGCTGAGGTACATCGCCTCGAGGACCGGCGGACGGGCCTTTTGCAACACCAACGATCTGAAGGGCGCGCTGCGCAAGGCGCTGGACGATTTCGGAAGTGACCTACACCCTGGGCTACTACCCCACGCACGGGCAATGGAACGGAAGTTACCATCTTATCAAGGTACTGGTGGATCGAAAAGGCGTTGAGGTTCGTTATCGCCAGGGGTACTCGGCCAGCGCCGACCAAGCAATTGAGGAAAAAGACCGCATCGCGCTGCTAAGAGAAGCGGCGCAAAACCCCATCGACGCGACGGGCGTCGGGCTGACCCTCGCGCTGAACCCCCATGCAGGCGCAGCAGGTGCGGGACTGAGCGTTAATCTCAGCATCGATGTGCGCGACCTGACGTTCCGGCAGGACAAGGGCCGCTGGATGGCGTCGTTTGACATTTGGGCAGGGCAATACTCGAATCAGGGCGACGCGCTGGGTGGAATTTCCAAAACGGCGTCGGCAAACCTCCAGGAAAACGAATATCGGAAGATCATGAATGCGGGCGTGCTGGACCTCACTATTGATGAGAAGCCCGAGACCGCCGCATCCGAATTGCGGGTGGTGGTACGTGATGCCTCATCAGGCGCGCTGGGTTCGGTTAGGGTTCCGCTCCACGATCTCCTCGAATGACTACTTCAGCTCTCCTGTCGCGGTTGGCGCTCCTTCCCAAAGGCGAATCACAGAGATCTCAAAAGACGCCCCGTCCGCGCGAGCCTGGGCGCTTCCACGATCAATCCTTGGCTGGCATTTACGCCGACCGCTTGCGTTTTCGGATCGGGCGAATCAGAACTTCGGCGGGGATATGGAGCGACTTATTCAGCCGACGGATCATGGCGAGCTACAGGGTACGATCCCGGCAAAGCGCTTCGTGAACCCGAGTGCGGCGGACAGGCGCATACTGACTCCATCCGCGGAAAGGACCATTTGTCGCTGTGCATTTTTCTCTTGACAAACAGAATGCCATAGGCTAGAATTGTGCCGTGGGGTTAGGCAGGCGGCCAGGGCCTGCCGGATACGTTATGCTGGGAAGCCTTCCTCGGGTTTCGTCTGTGGTCCCTGCCTGTGGTTCCTGCCTTCAATCGCTGTCAAGGTGTCGAAAAGTCGAATGGTGTTCTAAATGTGGGCTGGTCATTGCCGATGATATCTCAGCCCTGAAGGGGCGGCCTAGCAAAGCCCAGGCTAACGGCCTGGGTGGAAACGGTAAGAGCATATCTCATCTCCGGCCTCAAGCCCTGAAGGGGCGTGATAACTGCGAATCCCCTAGGTCGCCCCTTCAGGGCTCGACTCGGAAGACCACCTCTTTTCCCAGGCCGTTGGCCTGGGCTTTGCTAGGCCGCCCCTTCGGGGCTGTAAGTTGCAGACGAATTCCAGTTGCGAGCTTGAAAGACCGAGCTGACACACATTCAGGACACCACCAAAAGTCGAGGAGTCACGGGGTCGAGGAGTTAAGAAGGCGAAGTCCGGAAAACCCGGAGCTCACCGCGACCCTCGTCCTCGGGCCGCAAGCCCGGAAGGTGACGGGAGCTCCTCAACGTCCCGACTCTCCAACTCTCCGACTCCAGAATTCAACGAACGAACCGGGAATGTCTATGAAAACAAAGGAAGAGGTCAAAAAGTCAAGGAGTCGAGGAGTGCAAAGCCAAGTGACGACCTCAGCCCTGGGGCCGCGGGGCGGAAGGTGGCAGATGACTTCCCGACTCTTCCACTTCTCGACTGCAAAATCGAGGGAACAAAGCGAGAATGTCTATGAAAACAAAGGACAAGTACAAAAAGTCGCTGAGTCGTAGACTGCCAGACCAAACGTCGGTCGCACGTTTCGGCCCACAGGTTGGAAGGCGACGGCTGGCTCCTCGACTTCTGGACTCCTCCACTTGTCGATCGCAAAATCGGGGGAACAAAGCGAGAATGTCTATGAAAACAAAGGAAGTCACGTTCTGTAGTGTGCAAAAACGAACCCGAAATGAACCCGGAATTGCGTGTGAAATCCCGGATTGGACCCCAAAAGTGAGCTTGACGGGCAGAGATGGGCGGCAGCGAACGGGAAAGCCCGCAGGTCGATGCGCGCTACCTGCGGCGTTGGTACGTGAACATATACTCGGTGCGGTCGGGGTTGCGCGCAAAGATCTGGGTGGTTTCGAGCGAGTCGGCGAGGCCGTCGGCGGCCGAACCCGGCAGCCGATCGTTCGAGAGCAGGAAGCCGCCGGGGTCGAGCATCAGCGCCATGTTCAGGCGGGCCAGTTCCTGTTCGAATTCTCCGAAGTAGACGAAGACGTTCGTGCCGATGATGAGATCGAAACCGCTTTGCGAGGCCAGGGCGGGACGCTCGATGACGATGTTGGTATCCAAAGGCGTGATGCGAAGCACGACGGCAGGGCGAATCTTTACGGCGCGAGTCTCGGTTTCCGCCGCGGCGGCGGCAGGAACGGCGATGGGCGGAACGGGTTCGCCGATGCTCGAGCCGAGCTTCTCCCAGTACTGGGTGAAAGCTTCGCGATATTCGTCCGTCATCCGCGCCGCGGTGTTCCAGGGAAGCTGGACGACGTAGGCGCGTCCGGCGGCCGCGTTTTTCCTGGCTCGCGTGATGTGAAAGTTAACCTCGGAACTGATGTCCAGGGTGTAGAGTTCGACGGAGGCCGGGTTCGAGAGGCCCAGGCGGACGAGAGAATCAAGAACCGCGAAGGGCTGAATGGTCTGCCGCGGGTAGAAATCGTTGCCCATTTCCTTGTTGGCAAAATCCAGTCCCGGCCCGACCACCGCCACGCGATGCACGGAACCCGGGCTCAGCAGCCCCTTGCGGAGCATGTTCGCCAGGTGCTGGTCAATCAGAAAGTCCGGCCAGAGGTTGGTATCGAGGGAAATGCCGCGATCCTCGAAAAGCTGGAAGCGCTCGCCGGCCTGCGTCTGGCTGATGTAGCGCCGGATTTCGTCGCGCATCCGCGCCAGGTTCGCCAGCAGGTAACTCTTCACCCGCGCCCGGTCTTTCGGCGTCGCGAAGGAGTAACCCTTCTTCTCGAGAAAGGCGCGCATGTGCGCGACGCCCTCGTTGGCGCTGCCGGAAGCCATGGCGCGCACGAGATCGTTGGCTCGATTCTCCGCGAAGGCGTTGACCAGCGAGCTTTGGCCGTACTTGAAAAGGTACGGGTCGTCGATGCGGTATTCCTTGGTGAAAGTGACCCCGAAGCGCAGCAGGTTTACTAGCGTGTCCTCTTCGCCGCGGTCCAGCCGGGCGCGGATCTCCGCATCTTCCTTGTGCACCCAGTTGGCCCAACGCTCGGCGGTGAGCGGAGCTGGACCGTTCAGTTCCGCGGGAAGATTCGCGGCCCCGGCGCGGAGCAGCGGCTGCGCTTCCGCGAAAGACAAGTATTGTGGGCTACTCGAAGATTCCGCCGCCGCCCCGGCCGCAGCGTGCAAGGGAAGGAGGATGAGGCATAGAAGGCAGCGTGGGAGATTCAATCGACTCCTCCGGGGACAAGGCCGCGCCGGCCGTGTCGAACTCCTAGCATAGCGCGAACCGAGCTTGCGCGGCGATCAATTCAAGGCCCGGGTGCTGTCCTAGTTTGGTCGTAGCGCCGCCATCCTGGCGGCTCCATTGCCGGCTGGAAGCCGGCGTTACGGGCCAAATTAGGACACTACCAAGGCGCACGCGGCAGCCGTTGCGTTGATCGCGTTGCGGAAGAATGCCGTGGGGCGCCTGAGGGCCCAAGTACTGGTACCCGCCCGGCACGGTCGGATTACCTTCGTAATATTGCGTGTTGAAATGCGCCCGAATACAATCGGGGTCAGTTAGTGCGAGGGCTCGCGCAATCGAGCCGTTAGCATTAAATGCAGTGAAAACCCTCGGGACAGAGGGGGGGAACACCCGGGCGGGAGACCCGTCCCGGGTGCGCCCCGAGGCAGAGTAGGTCAGAGGTTCACGAGGTAGTCGGCCTGCAAATTCCCAAAGCCTTCCGTGTTCACGCGTTGCCCAACCACGTTGGCGAAGTAATGAAGAACTGAAGCCAGCCTGAGCATTGCCTTCTTCTCGCCCACCTTCAGAAGCCGTCGCGCTGCCAGCGAAATCAACTGCCAGCGGAAATACACCATCAGGAGGCGTTCTTCCCGGGAATGGCGCTGGCCCGCCCCTGCCGTACTCTTCAGCAGATAGGTCAGCGCGAGAAAGTCGCATTTGAGCTTCCGGGGTAACCGCGAATAGTCGAGCGTGGCGCCGGGGTCCGCCAGCGCCTTTTGCAGCGAGGGAAACTCCAAACGAATCACGCTGGCGATGGATTGGAAATACTCCTGCTCAAACTGCCGGCGCAGAATCCTCTGGCAGGTGGCCTGAAAGTAGAAGAAGAACATGGCCATCGAGAGCGCCAAAATGAGCCACGGGAGAATCATTCGCCTGGTTTCCTCCTCTGCACTCTTTCGCGTAAGTTATGACATGGGCAGGCAGCGAGAGCAATGGTACTGGAGTACGTTGTCGGCATCACTCAATGAAACAGCCTGGATCAGTTACCCGCCCTCCGATAGAACCAGATGGCTCCGCTGCGCGCCGGAAGACTGACGCTGAAGCCGTTGGCCATTAAGTCTTTACCCGCGATCTGTCTGGTTTCGCCGCTTTCGCCGTTTTCGAAAACGTACGTCGAGCTCGAATCGACTGCCTTCGGATGGATCATGAGCGTCTCTTCCTGCGATGCCGGCAAGCGGATCGCCTGGACAAATCCTTGGCCTTTTTCGGGGCTGTCGAACTGCCACGCGACCCATTGGTCCGGACTTCGGCGGAAAGGCGTATGCGGATAGAAATCACCATACAGAATCAGGCCGGCAGCGCGGCGCCAGACGGCGATCATTTTTCGAGACTCCGCGAAATCGTAATCGTCGCGCTTGATGTCCAACCCTAAAGCCAACATAGGAGCCATGGCGCAGTGATAGGCGTAGGTGTCGACCTGTTTGTCGAACCGTCCCGGCTTGTCAATGTCCCAGGAGAGTGTGACGTTCCTTGAAATAAGGCAGCCACTCGAAGAGAGTCTGGTGGAATGAGAGTTTGATGGCGTGATACCCGTAACCGTAGTCGGAATAGTGCAGCGGCACAGCACGGCGCATGGTTTCAAGATCGTTGCGGCGGCCTCCGCTGGCGCAGGAATCGATCCACAGGCCGGGATTCCTCGCCAGCAAGTCATCCCAGTACTTGAGGTAGCCCTGCACATGCAGGTTCTCGTTGATTCCCTGCCGGTCCTCGGCCTCATTCTGGCGCCAGTATTCGAGCGGCTCGAAATTGAAATCCTGCCGGTAGACTTTGATGCCATTCTCCTTGATGAGCCGGCACACGTGCTCGGTCAGCCATTCACGACAATTGGGGTTGCCGAGGTTCAGAAGGCTATTCTCATTGCCCTTCAGAGTGAGAAGCCATTCCGGGTGTTCGCGACTAAGTTCGGTGCCCTGCCGGACTCTTTCCGGCTCGAACCAAACGAGTAGGCCGGCGCCGTTTCGAGTCGCCAAATCGGATATCGGCTTGAAGCCGTGAGGGAACCTCTCAGGATCGGGTTCCCAGGTGCCGGTGTTCGGCCAGTGCCCGCCACACGGATACCACCCCGCATCGATCCACCAAATGTCAAAGTTAAAGCCGAGCCGCTTGAACTTCTCCATATACCGGAGCTGGTTCTCTTCCGTCGCTCGCGTGAATTCCTCGCCCTCATCCGTGGCAGCAACAGACAACAGTGGCTTCAGAGGTTGACCGCTGGGCCGGGACAGAATATGAGCGAGGTACCACCGGCGCCACAGGTTCACCGCTCGGGATGCGTCGCCTGACCACGTCAAGACGGTCATGCGTGGTGTGCGGATGCGTTCGCCGGGTCTTAATCGCAGGTTGGTTTTCTGCTGACCCGCTCGTACATGAACGCCGTCCGGCACTCCCTCGAATTGGACGGCCCACTGTGCCGGCCAGCCGATGGCGAGCGACAGTCCCCACTTGTCGAACATGATGCGATAGTAAGGGAACGCGCCGTCGCTGGGCCGGCCCCCGTTGGGCGCAAAACTGACCGATGCTCCGTTATCCAGGCCCTTCACGGTTGGCGTGTAGCCTGTCTCGCTGTAGAAATCGCCATTGTTCGAGTAGAGCACCGGCTTGGAACCTAGGAATTTTCCATCCAAGGCCAGAATGTCGCGGATGATCGGCGTGGGTTCGCGTCCTTCATTGCTGAACCATGCCACCCATTCCGTCACCGGAAAGTCCTTATACTCCGTGCACTCCACTCGAACGTGCAGGCCCGTCTTGGGATCGGTTCCCTCGAAAACTGTTTCAACGCGAGTGTTGTCGATCGCCTGTCGGGACATTTCCGGGTGCCACGCGGGCGGTATGCCGTGTAAGGGTTTGCCGTCCAGCACAAAAGAGATGGGAAGATCGGCGGAACGCGAAAAGAACTGTTTCGCCCCTGCCCGGCTCCGCGTCATGTCCGCGGGATTGGGCGCTGCCGGTATGCTGTGCGTCGTTCTGCTTGTAACATTGGCCTTGGTCGCCGCCTGGATAGTTCCCGCGTATGCCGGCCGGCCGAGGAAATCGCCCATCAGCGCGCTCATCGCGAACAAAACTGCTAGTAGCGCGAGCGTACTCTCTAATGCACACCATCGGTTGTTTTTGGTAGTCATGGCGCGTATCACACTACCGCGAGAGCCTGCCGTTGTCTACGGGGAACTTGCACCAGCTCAGGAGATTGTAAACATAGAGGGCAATGCAGAAGAGATCGGCCCCCACAGCCATCATCCGACTACAAGGCCCGTGAGGACCAGAGAGTTTCGCTTAGGGCTCCGCCTTCACCGTCATTCCGGTCTGCTGGGCCACGAACGCCCAGATGTCCGCCAACTCAGCGATGCGGCGGTCGAGCGGCCGATACCCGTGGCTTCCCTGCGCTTCGATGCGAATAAGAGTGGGTTTATCGCAACTCGCCACAGCGCTTTGCACGCTCTGCAAGGTCGCGGCGAACTTGAAGGAATGGCTCGGTACGACGCGATCGTCATGGTCCGCGGTAGTGATCAGTGTTGCGGGGTAGCAGACCCCGGGCTTGATGTTCTGCAGCGGTGAGTAGGCGCGCAGATAGACGAAGGCCTTGGGATCACTGGATCTTCCGTACTCGGTTGCCCAAAAAGCCCCAGCGGTGAACTTGTCGTAGCGCAGCATGTCCATGACGCCCACTTGCGGCACTGCCGCGGCGAACAGATCCGGCCGCTGAGTCATCGCCGCACCAACCAGTAGCCCGCCGTTCGAAGCACCGTTGATGGCCAGCTTCACCTCCGAAGTGTACTTCTCGCGGATGAGGTACTCCGCGGCCGCGATGAAATCGTCAAACACGTTCTGTTTCTTCTCGAATTGACCCGCGCGGTGCCAGGCCTCGCCGTATTCGCCGCCGCCCCGAATGTTCGCGTGGGCGGATACGCCTCCCTGCTCAACCCAGGCAATGACATCGGGCCAGAAGGTCGGCGTCTCGGAAAATGAAAACCCTCCATACCCGTAAAGCATCGTCGGATTCTGACCGTTCTTCACCAAGTCCTTGCGGTGAGTGAGGAACATCGGCACGCGGGTACCGTCCTTGCTGTGGTAGAACACGCGCTCGGTGACGAAGCGGGCGGGATCAAAGGTGAGTTGGGGCGGATCGAACGGCCGGCTCGAGTTTGTTTTGGAGTCGTAGAAATAGGCCGTCGTCGGCTGAAGCGGTGAAGTAAACTCATAGAAAATCTCCGGCCTATCGAAGCGTCCGATCAATCCGGTGGCAGTGCCCAGTCCGGGCATCTGCACGTCGCGCACGAGCTTCCCATCGAGCGAGTAAAGCCGCACTACCGAAGCAACATCCTGCAAGGAAAGCAGGCCGAGTTGCCCTGCGACCAGCGACGCGTCCTGGATGGGCATAGTTCCTTCGGGGATCACCGTTGTCCAGTGCTCTGCTTCCGGCGTCGCCACGGGAGCTGCGATGATTTTGCGGTTCGGCGCATCTCTGTCGACAGTCATGAAGAGCTTGCCGTTCACAACGCCCAGCGCTGAGTAATTCGCGTCCTGCCCCGTGACCACAGGTCGAATCCGCGCCTGGACATTCGGATGCCTAGCCCGCTTTATTCATGAACGGCATGTGAAGGTTGGTTCTGGCTCGTTTTGCTTGGCATGAGACGAACCCGGCAGCCCGAACCGAAGTGCCAGGGCATGCAGTTGGGTTCGTTCCTCCCGTCAGCGCAGGAATGCGGCGGTTTTTGAAGACACCTCGGCGAGAGTCTCGTCGCAGAAGAAATGGTTCGACATGATCCCAGTAAGAGGAATTGGCTATCCGCTCGAAGCGCCAAAGCTGAGGGCGATCTGGCGGAAGCTGCCCAGGAACGGGAACGAGACAGGAAGATGAATTACCACACGACGCACCGAGACGATCACACTGGCCCCCAACTTCAGCAACCGCTCGCGCAAGGTCCACACCTGCGCCCGCGCACAAGCGGTGCGTGCAGCCCGCAGACGCAACTCCTGCATCAGGACGTAAGCCGCCGCCGTCATCAGCACCCGGAACTGATTGGCCAGAAACTTCGTGCAGCTCGTCCGGTCGATCTCCAATCCGTAATGCAGTTCCTTGATGCGATTCTCGATCTCGCCTCGCTCACAATAGACGTGCTCGTAAATCCCTTGCGGGCTCTGCTTCAGGTTGGTGATGACGAAGCGCGGATTGTCTTTCGGCTCCTTACCTTCTTGGCGCACCACTTCCGCCTTGAAGATCACCCGCCGCTGCGAAGACCAGCTCTCGGCCGCGTAGCCAGTTTCTCCGTAAATGTGCTCCGTCTTCGCCGTCTCTTGCGAAAGCCGGCGGGCTGCTTGCATCTTGGGCTCGGCCAGGCGGTTCAACACCGCATTTTTAGCCATGGCGACCACGTATTCGACCCCCATGACATCCAGGAAGTCCAGCAGCCGCGGATCAGCGAAGCCGCCGTCCAACCGCACTCGGACGCGCGCTTTGGGGAAGGCTGCCCACACCCGCTTCAGGATGCGCCAGAGTATGCCGATCGCTCCCTCGCTGGCTGGCGCATTGCCCGGCCGCAGCACCGCCGCACACAGGTATTGCTCCTTCTCGTCGTTGAAGCTCAAGAAACCCAGCAGCGGCAAATAGCACCAGGTATCGTAGTGGCTGTTAAAGAAGCTCAACTGTTGGGCACCGTGCGTGGGATCGTCGGTCACATCGAGGTCGAGGGTGATCCGCTGGGCGCGCCCATGCAGCCGGCGGCCATGGCGCTCAATAACGCGGTCGGCCAGCGCCTCACCCATCCGGTAAAGCTGCTTGCGGTCCGGGACATTCTCAAAGCGACTCAGGGTCGGTTGCGAGGCCAAGTCCGCTCCCTCCACCGGATCGCGCCCGATCAGCATCTTGTGCACGGGGTCTTCGCCCAATCGAGCCGCGTCGTTGGCATCGGCATAGCCACAGGCGATACCGAAGATACGCTGCGCCAGCAGTTCCTCGATCGCATGGTCGACTTTGCCCGGCTGCCGCTCGTCCTTCAAGCAGGCCGCCAGCGCCTCCGTCAGTTGCATCCGACGGTCGGCAGCCTTCAGCAGGATCGCGCCGCCATCGGAACTGCTCTGGCGCTTATCAAACTGCGCAACCACCGGCTTCGGAAAAATATTGGAAAACAACAAACACTGTGCTGTACTATTCTCGGTCAACCGAAAGCCTCCTCGTTTGGTTCAAACCCGCATGAACACCGTGTTTGTACCACAGGAGGCTTTTGGTGTCTTTAGAAATGTGAATTATTCAGGCTAGGATCGCCCAGGTCAGCAAGGTACACTTCATTCTTGTCCGTACCCCTGGTGGTCGCCACGAACAGATATCGCCTCGTCTCGTCGATGGTGCCACCGACAAACCACGACGGCTGGTCGGGCCGCTCATAGATCTTTATGTCGGCGGCCTGCTCGGTTTCTAGCTTGTGATAGTAAAGCGTCATGTGTTCGAGCTTGGCTTCAAGTTGCTTGCCCTGCGGCGGCTCCGGAAATCGCGAATAGAAGAAGCCCTTCCCGTCTTTCGTCCATTCGGCACTACTGAACTTGACCCACTTGATAATGTCCGAGGTGTTTTTTCCCGTCGCGAGATCGCGCACGTAGAGCGTGACCCAATCCGAGCCTCCTTCGCTCAGGCCGTAGGCGAAATGTCTGCCATCCGGGGAGGGCGTGAATGCGGAGAGCGCCGTCGAGCCGTCGGGCGATAACTGATTCGGATCGATGATCATCTCTTCGGCGCCGGTCAGTGTGACGCGTGAATACCAGACGTTCTGCTTCTGCAAGCCCGAATTCTTCGTGTACCACCAGCGCCCGCCTTGCCAGAAGGGCACGCCGGTGCGGGCATAGTTATAGAGGGCCGTGATGCGCGCCCGAAATGCGTCGCGACCCGGCAGCGCGGCAAGATAGGGCATGGTGACGGCGTTTTCGGCTTTCACCCAATCCGCGACTTCCTTGCTGTCGACGTCTTCGAGCCAGCGGTAGGGATCCGGAACTTTGAAGCTCCCGTAGGTATCAACGGTGTCCCCGGTACGCGTGGGCGGATATTCAATGCGGGCCTGCTGGGAGAGAGCTGTGCTCGCTATCAAACCTGCGGAGGCCAGAAGCAGGGAGAGCCAGACACGGCGCATAGATTCCTCCATAACGTCGATGAACGGTCTTTGGTTTTGAGCGGAGAGTAGCTTCGGTTGCCAGCCAGATTCGTATGCCGCTCTTCGCCCTCGTACACAAGTCTTCGATATCGGACATCTGTAGCCGACTTTATGTCACTTGCTTGGCCTTGCCTCGCCGCTCGGGGCCTTCGGTTCGTTTGCGCAAATTGTGCTGTTTTTGCTCCTTTCAGGCTCTAATTTGGGAAACAATATAGTTGACTAACCGTGGTCATTGCCGTGCTTTTTCTTAACCTAGCATGGGCTAGTTTCAGTCAACAAAAATCCATTCGAGGTACCCAGAGGAATTCCTGACTCCCTTAAAGTTAAAACTCTGGTGACGCCAAAGTGCTCGTGGGCTGTGAGGGAAAAACGAATAGAGGATTGAGATTTCAAATTCGGCGTGGAGAATATTTCCTGCGACTCCGATGGCGGCGAAATTATGACTAGAGATCGAAGCAATGACCTGAAAACATGGGATCGTCCGGAAATCTCCGTGGCCGATGCGATTAGAGAATTTGCCTATCCCAATCGGCGTATTGATGATCCGTGAATTCTCATCCGTATCAAGGGTTACTTTGCAGATCGCATAAATATCGTAAACTGGAATATATCCGATGTTGGTAAGATTGAACTTGGTTGAGTACGGATTCTTTGGGTCTAATGACCCGTTTTGCACGATGGAGAGCCATGGCCAGCCCTGCAGCAATGCTATTCCTATTACGGTTATTGAGAGAGCGTAGTAAATCCAAGAAGGCAACCTTCTTAGATACAGTAGAAATCTTCTTGTCGCGCCCGAGTCGGGAGACGGCAGGCTTGTTGCTGGAGCAGGGACTGCTGGAGGTTGCGGCGGCGGTGACGGCGTTTTTGGTCGTTGCCGGTTTTGTTTTGCTCTTCTATTTTTATGTTGTGCCATGGTTATTTCTTCGCTAGAGGCGTCGCAAGTGCTTGAGAAACCGTTAAATAAAGTACTTGACAAACCGAGAGATGTAAGGTACTATAGTAACCATGATGAGCACCAATGATACACCCAAAACGCTTTTGGAAGCGGTAAAGTTTTTCAGTGATTACGAGAACTGCAGTAGCTTCATGGTCGAGGCTAGGTGGCCTGATGGAAAAGTCAAGTGTCCACTGTGCGGTTCAGACCATGTTACCTACTTGGCCAAGACGCGCCGTTGGAAATGTTATGGCAAACACGCTCGCCCTCAGTTCACGCTCAAAGTCGGCACGGTGTTTGAGGATTCCCCGATTCCCCTTGAGCAATGGTTGCCAACTCTGTGGATGATCGTGAACTGCAAAAACGGGATTAGCTCTTACGAAGTTTCCCGCGCTCTTGGTGTAACGCAGAAGTCGGCATGGTTCATGTTGCATCGCCTTCGGCTCGCTGTGCAGGAAGGCTCCTTAGAGAAACTCAACGGCGAAGTCGAGGTCGATGAAACCTTCATTGGCGGCAAGGCTCGCAACATGCACGCCGGGAAACGCGAAGAGAAGATCACTGCTACAGGCGTGAAGGACAAAGCCGCTGTACTCGGATTGCTTCGGCGTGGTGGAGAAGTGAGAGCCGGAGTCATTCCGAATCGAAAGAAGAAAACCCTTCAAGCGATAGTGCAGGACCAAATCACGCCGGGGGCTGCGGTGTACACTGACGCACTGGCTTCTTACGAAGGACTGGAGAATTATTTCGATCATCAAGTCGTGGACCATGCGATTGAATACGTCAAGGGTCGGGTCCACACCAATGGGCTTGAGAACTTCTGGAGCCTTCTGAAACGCGGTATCAGGGGAACCTACGTCAGTGTCGAGCCGTTTCACCTTTTCCGGTATCTTGACGAGCAAAGCTTCCGGTATAACACCCGGAAGGATGAGGATGGAGACGCGGGTCGATTTCGGCTTGCTTTGTCGAAAATCATAGGCAAAAGGCTCACCTATGACGAACTGATCGGCAAGGCAGAACTGGAGAAACAAAAACATTCACTCAACTAAACGTCAGCATCGTGGAAGGCACAAGGCGTGAGAACAAAAGCCGATGACGTTGTGGTCGATGACCCGAAAGAGGCTATGGACCGATTCCGTTTGGCTCTGGCTCAGGTCGTGAAAGTCCCGAAAACCGTGATAACGCGCAAGAGAAAGAAAGCCAAAGCCAGGTACAAAAAGAAGCGGAACGTCCAGCCTTTCCGGCAGGTAGTAGGACGCGGGGAGTTTTAGACGGCTTGGTTAGCTAAATATGTTATTGCCCTAATTTGCGCTGATTTGCGCGCAAGACGCACCTAATTTGCACCACTCAAGAAAGTTATGTGCTTTGTTTTCAGCCAATTCTCAGCTTCGTTCCCGATATTCTCGCACAACTCATCTGTTTCCATAGACTTCTTAGCTTCGTTTCCACGACCATTCTGTGTTTTCAATAACATACTGGCTTCGTTCGTACTATTTTTTGTCTCTTTGAAGCCACTCTCTCGCGAGTGCCCCAGGGCCATCCCGCTGTCCTTTCCCATCCGGCCATCCCGGAGCTCACCTGCGACCATGTGTTCATCACAAGACCACCATCATAGGCTATCATAAGTCCCTCGAGCTGTCAAGCGGAAAATGCAAGTGTGTCAACGCTCTTTAGAAATGTCCCCTTTCTTATCTCGTTAGAAATGTCCCCTTTTCGAACTTATTGCTGTGAGGTTGTTCTGGCTTTGGTCTTTCGCCGGCCTTGCCCGTAGCGGAGCCCTGCGGAGCCCGGAGGGCGGAGCGCTCAGGGCGCAGCGGAGGGCAAGGCCGGCGACGCGCGCGGGGCCGCCCGGGCCTCTTGGGCGCGGGTATGTTGGCGCCAGCGGGTGTTCCGCCAGGGATGTCCATCGGCGGGCGCCCACTGGGGTTTTACCTCCGGCACGGCCGGCGTGGCCGTCGTCGCGGGCGGGGGCGCGGGTTGGCAACGGGCCGGTGTCTCACCCTTCGTAATCTCGCTCCAAGCAATCTCCCGGCCCCGATAATCGATGCTCACCTGGCCCTCTCGCCCTTCCCAAACCACCACCTTACTGCGCGCCGGCGCGTAGCGCCGACTCTCCGGCTGCAACTGCAAGAAGCGACCGTGGTACCGCACCACCCAGTCATTGCTGATCACCCGCTCCGTCTGCAGGCGGAAGATGCGGTCCAACTCCCTCGCCGCAGGGCAGGGGCGATGGTAATCCTCACTCCGCGCCGCCGGCCGCGCAAACCGCTGGTTGTGTTCCGGCAGGTACTCCTCCTCCAGGTACGCGTTGACCCCCGCATGGCTCCCGATTCCCTTTCTCCGCAGCTTCTTGACCAGCCGATCCTGATGCGTCCCGTGCATCCGCTCCACCCGACCCTTGGCCTGCGGCGAGTTGGCGGGCAGCAGCCGAATCCCCAGTCGGGCGCACATCCGCCCGAACTGTGTGACCGGCTCTTCGCCCCTCAACTTCTCCTTGGGCGTGGCACCCCGCTGGTACAGATTTTTCCAGTCCACGTAAAGCTCATGCGGTACACCGTAACGTTCCATCCAGGCCCGCAACGCCCCCGCCGCCGCCCAAATCGTCTCTTCCTCGCCCAGACGCGCCAGCGTGGTGTTTGTGGCGTCGTCCACCAGATCCATCAGGCATCCGCCGGGACCGCGCCCTTCCAACCAGGCATGAAAACTTCCCTCCATCTGCACCATCTCACCAAAATGCTCCCGTCGTTCCCGCCGCTGGCGATGCTTCCGCCACCGCCGTTCCCGACTCCACAGCCCCTCCGCCAGCATCCATCGCCGCAGCGTCTCCGCCGCCACCTCCCGCCCTTCTTCCTTCCCCAGATGCTCCGCCGCCAGCGTCGGTCCAAACCGCTCTCCTTCCCCACCCCCATACTTCTGCCGCACCAACTCCAGCACCTCGCGGCGAAACTCCTCCGCGTAGGCCCGGTTCGAGCGCCGCCCCGCATTCCCATGTTTCAGCCCTACCTCCCCTTCCTCCCGGTAGCGCTTCCACAAGCGCTTCACCTGCCGATAGCTCAACCCCATCAGCTCCGCCCCATCCACCAACCGCAACTCGGCACTCTTTACCCGTGCCAGTAACCCGCACCGCCTCAACTCCCTCTCACTCATCCCGGTTCGCCCCAATCTGCCTCCTTTCGGAGACTCTATTAGGGGACATTTCTAAAGTGGAGAAAAGGGGACATTATCATCGAGGTACAACAGCGGAAAATGCAAGTGGAGAATGCAAGAAAAGGGAGCGGTGGGTAACAGGCACGGGTTTACACGAAGTCCCCACGCGTGACGCCGCGGCCGAAGTGTGGTAAAAACAAGGGATAGTGAAAGGATGGCAAGAACATGGCAACCCTCGATTGGTCGCAATGCTCCGCCGTGGAAAGCATCCCCGGCAAGCGCAGCGGCGCATGGGTGTTTAAGGGCACCCGGATGCCGGTAACTACCGTGTTCGAGAATCTTCAAGATATGAGCGTTGACGAATTGGTGGAAGAATTCGGCGTGACGCGGGAGCAGGTTCAGGCTGTTCTGAAATTTGCGGCGCAGAGCGCCGAAGCCCCCGCGAATTCCAGGTAAATGCTAGTTCTGTTTGATAACGGCACGCCGCGCACTCTTGCCCGCGATCTGATCGACCGTCACGCCGTCACGGAAGCCCGCGCCCGTGGGTGGGAAAAATTGGACAACGGCGAGTTGCTGGCCCAGGCCGAGGCTGCAGGATTTCAGGTGTTGGTGACGACCGATAAGAACCTTCGTTACCAGCAGAACCTCGCGGATCGGAAGATCGCCATTGTGGTGCTAGGGAATGGGCGTTGGACCCTCGTCAAGCCGCATGTAGCAAAAGTCGTCGCGGCGATAAACGCCGCGACGCCCGGCAGTTACACCGAAATTGATATTCCCTTCAGCTAGACTGCTTCCGTCTCCGATACCAGACTGCGTGCGCGCCGTCTCCAGCCACAGCATCCAGGCGGCGGGTAGCGCGGAGGTAGCGTAGTTCAGCTTCCTCCGCGGTTCTCAACACGGGAACAACGTTCTCGGACATTCATAAATCGGTTAATGCACAAGGGAAAAGCCGCAGACGAAGCTAAACGGCGGCTACGTCTGCGCTTGTATCTACCCGCTTTCGCTTTGCCCAACGCGACGTCGCGGACGTTGATTATGTGGATTACCACTGAAAGGAGACTGGAACCATGCCGATGAAGAGTCCACCCCACCCTGGCGGCTTTGTGTTGCGCCAGTGTATTGAACCTTTGGGTTTGACGATTACGGCTGCCGCCGCCGCGCTCGGAGTCACGCGCACTACCTTGTCGGAACTGGTGAACGGGAAGCGCGGTATTTCTCCCGAAATGGCCGTGAGGCTGTCTAAGGTTTTCGGCGGCAGTGCCGAAAGCTGGCTCACGCAGCAGGCGCACTACGACCTTGCACAGGTTCACGCCGAACGCATCAAGCTTAGGCGGCTGGAATTGACCGTCGGATTGTCGTCGTAGGAAGAGCCCACGGTCACAAAAGCAGTGACCGTGGCTACCCCGCAAAAAAAGCGTCAGCGCCAGTCTTGCGCTCCGTGATAGATGTGCAGGATTTCGACGGCTTCAGCTTTCACTGCATTGACCACGACGTAAGGGAGCGGCGTCAGCGCCAGTTCTCTTGTGCCGCTGCGGTGGCCGGGTCTGCCCCGGTCAGGTGAGTTTTTGAGAAGGCGGATACGCAGGTAGATTGTCCGCAGGGTGGGTTCTGCGAAGTGCGGGTAGTTCTGTTGCAGGTAGTTCTTGATGTTCTGAAAATCGTCAGCGGCTGGGAGGGTCCGCCGGATGCGCATCAGGGCTTGAACATCGCTTCAAGACGAGCGTCCATTTCTTCTTCTTCGATAAACTCCCCGCGCTCGGCTGCCGCTATTCCTTTTTCCACGGCGGCAAGGAAGCGGGCCTCTTCGTCGAGATAGCGAGTAACAACATTCGTCACCAACCGCTCGGGAGCGGTTCCGGATTTGGTAGCGATCTGGGCAAGCTGCGCTTGCTGCTCGGGCGTGAAATGTACTTCCATAGCCCTCAGAATACGGGAAAACCTGCTCCAAGATAAACGCAAAAACCATTTCGCGGCGCATACAGGCCGCCCTTTGCCATGTATGCGATCATGGGACCCGGCAGTCCCGTCCCCAGAGCGCCAGTGCATTCTCGACCAATTGCCAAGAGATCACATGCATCACAAAACGATGTATGGGCCACCTTCGCGCGCAAAATTCCATACCTCTCCGTCGGAGGCCTGATCCAACCGAATGCTGAAAACGTGGACTGAGCGAGGGTAGAGGCCGGAAAGACGGTGGACAAGTCGTGGCGACAGGTTTTGGTCGAAGAGGAGCTTCACCCTTGCACAGCCAACTGTTGGCGCTCCCGATCAGCCGCGTAGCTGAGGCAGGCCAGGATGTCTTCTTCCGTCAGGTAGGGAAAATCCGCCAGGATCTCCTGGTGCGTCATCCCGGAAGCGAGGTAGGAGAGCACGTCGTAGACGGTAATACGCATTCCTCTGATGCAGGGCTTTCCCCCGCGCTTGCCCGGTTCGATGGTTATGATGTCTTGATACTTCATGGTGACGGTATAAGCCTTGAATGCCGCCTGGCACGAGAATCTTCACGGATGGCGCTCGTCTCTTGGCACTCGCCACTCGTCAATGCTCTTCTCAATTCGTCTTGGGGATTGACCGTGGGTTCGTCTGGAAAACCGCGGCGAGATCGCGTCTCACCCGCGAGCCGCGCGAAGAGGCTTGCCCTTCCTGGCACCGCGCGGGACGGGGCTCGTCGGTCGCAGCACCTTGTCAGGCAGCCGCATGAAGTTCTCCGGTTGGAGCAAGCTGGCAACCGAAATGTCTTCGTCGACGGCCTCCCAGTGAATACCAACGCCACCGCCGATGAGTTCCCAATCGGCTCTTTGCTTTGCCGACGCCCCGACGAGCCGCGGGAACCAGGCAAGGGGAACCGCCACCGTCCGACCGTCGGACAAGACCACGCTCAAATCGTCATCGGTACACGACACATTTACGGCGAGCGCCTCAGCTCTCTCGACCAAAGTACTCATGCCACTTCTCCAGGAAGAACTTTTGATTTTCCTCAACGAGCTGCCGGATTTCATTCAATTCGTGGCCGCGGAAACCTCGGTTGTCCGCGAGTGCGACAGACTCCAGCCAGAACTTCGTGTAACGGCCAGCGTGAGCAACGTGGATGTGCGGTGGCTCTCGTCCCTCGAGACTGAAAAAAAAGAATCGGTAACCGCGAATCCGCAAAATCGCCGGCACGGAACAAGTTTACCACTCTTTTGCGCGACCGAAAATTTCCCTTTGGATTATGGGAAGCTGCGAGCGCAGAGATTACCGTTCGAACGGCGCCTGAGGTCGTGTGACCCGGAAGTGGCCACGGTCAATTCGTCTTGGGGATTGACCGTGGGTTCGTCATCGAGGGCATAACCCTATGTTTTCTTCGACAAAGTTCTTGAATCAGCGTAAACTATTCTTAGCTGGAGAAGCCCGCGAGAGGCTATAAACTAGAATCCACCGGCAATCAACCTGTGCAAAAACCCGGCATAGCCCAAGCCGAACCAATGGGCGCACAGTGAAACAGGAAAGATTGCTGGTGACATGCCTGTAGTGTCACCTAAACTTAAACGAGGTGATATATCATGTCACATCCGCTAGACGGAGCGTTAGCCCATGAAGACAGGGCCGATCGAGACTTCGATGAACTTAAATCGCTGTTGGAAAAGTTCATCAAGGAAAATGGGCAACACACGCTTTCCAATTACGATCCTAGACGGCTTAAGGGCATCAGCAGTTTCGAATTAAGCGGGGTCCGAAGCTTCGACTTTCCTGCTGTCCCGTTCGAAGCGGCAGTTCTGGTGAGCGCCATTATTCACCATCTTCGAGCCCCGCTTGACTACCTTGTCTACGAGCTTGCCCTCGAGGATTCCGGGATCATCCAAAATGGAACACAATTCATCATCGAAGCCAACAGGGCCGATCCCAAAAATCCAGGTCGTGGATTTGATGGTAGAGCTAAATCTAAGCTGATCGGCCTGAGCCCGGCGCATATCGCCATCATTGAAGGCTTGCAACCTTACAACGGAGCTACATGGACAGCAACCCTTCGGGATATTTCTAATCCCGACAAGCATCGAAAACTCACTGTCATCGAGGGCTCTCAGACCGTTGCGCATACCATTGAGCTCGGCGAGCCCGGAAGCTTTAAAGGTCGCCATGGACCAACCGGGAGAGGCCTTAGCGGAGGTCCCGATATCCACATGGACTTAAATTCTTCCGTCTACGTAGGATTTCCAGAAATGAACAATATCCGCGTTCTGGAAACGCTGGAGATTATCAAAAGAGAAGTTAGAGCGACGCTTGACAGCTTCAGGTCCGAGTTCAAGTGAGGACTGCAATAAGGCGGGAGGGGTTAGCATATGATCAAAACGGCAGTTTTTGAGAAAGACGGCAGGTGGTGGTTCAAGTGGTGGGACATCCTCGGGGATAAACCTTTGGCCCAGGACTGGGATGGCCCGTTCAAAACAAAGCACGAAGCAGAAGTTGTGAGACAGGGTTTCGTGAAAGCCCGGCAACAAAAATATCCCCACGAGTCATTTGAATCGGAGTAGTGGACAGCCTTACCCTCCCGCAGGCCGAACTGGAGCGCTAAGCAGCGCGCAATGGCCTCGACGGAGGCCGAGGTCGTGAGCGGGCAGCTTCGGAGGTACACAGCACTTCTATTTCCCGGCAGTTAACCCTGGTTTGCTGAAACGCTCGGCTAATCTCGCCGCGACAGCCGGAGCGATATGGGATTGCCCTGCGGAGACGGTGCGGATGCACTCCAGCAACTCCTCGCGGGGCGCCCCTTTAAGGAGATAGCCTCTTGCTCCCGCCTGCAAGGCCCGGTAGATGTCTTCATTGTCGTCGAAAGTCGTCAGCACTACGAGCCGAGCGCCGGGGAAGCGCCGGCTAATGGCGAGGATTGCGTCCAGTCCGTCCATTCCGCGCATTCGCAAGTCGATCAGAGCGACATGGGGGCGGTACTGCGAGAATTGCTCAACCGCCTCCCTGCCATCACCCGCCTCGGCCACAACCTTCATGTCCGGCTGGCGATTGATCATGGCGGACAAGCCTTCCCGCACCACGGGATGGTCCTCTGCAATCAGAATCCGAATGGTCTCGGGAACCTTCATGATATCCGGCCCTCTCCGCCTCCCGTGGAGGTTCGAGCCGCAATGGTCAGCCGCGTTCCCTGCCCCGGCTCGCCGGAGATTTCAATCCGCGCCCCAATGCGCTCCGCGCGCTCGCGCATGCTGATGAGCCCGAACCCCTTGCCGCCCGCATGGGCTTTTGTATCAAAACCCCGGCCGTTGTCATGCACACAGAGGTCCACGCCGGATGGCTCGTAAGTAAGTTGGACTCGAATTTTGGTCGCCTGAGCGTGGCGGAGGGCATTCACCACCGCCTCTTGGCAAATACGCAGCAGTCCCAACGCCTTGTCATTCGGCAGCGGGTAAGGTTCGCCGCGGAGTGAGAACCCGATCGCGGTGGGGTTGCCGACTGCTACCCGGCTAAGGAAACCCTGCACCGCGCCCACCAGTCCCTCGGCATCCAGTTCCGGCGGGCACAATGCCCAAACCGACCGCCGGGCTTCCGCAAGACCGCTGCGCGCCACGGCCTCGGCGAGTTGAATGCACTTGGCCGCCTCAGCGGGGTTCGAACTATTAAGGTCGCGGGCAGCTTCTAACTGGAGCAGGATGCCGACAAAGTCTTGCGCCAGGATATCGTGGATCTCACCCGCAATCCGGTTACGTTCTTCAACGATCGCCGCTTCCTTAAGTTGCGCCATCACTGCCTGTTCGGCGCGTTTACGTTCGATGGCATAGCGAATAGACCGCCCCAGCACAGACGGCGTGAAACTACCTTTCACCAGGTAGTCTTGGGCACCCAACTGCACGGCGGTAATGCCCACAGCTTCGTCGTCCAATCCGGTCAACACGACGACCGGCACCCCGGGTTGGGACTGGCGCAAGCGAGTCAAAGTGTCCGGACCTTGAGAGTCGGGCAAACCCAGGTCCAGGAGCACTACGTCGTACGCTGCCACCGAGAGGCTGGCCAGCGCATCCTCTAGCCTTTCGACCAGCGTGATCTCAAACTGTGCGTCTCGGGTCCGCCTCAGAACATCCTCCAGCAACAATCCGTCTGCAGGATTATCCTCGACTACGAGAGCGCGAAACTGGAGCCCATCAGGATTCATGATTTCGACGGGAGGCACGGCCTTGTGGCCGCTGGAACAAGATTACTGCCTTACCCCTGCCACCCCCAACTCATGTTCATGGGCACGTTTTGGGCCAAATGGACCACAGACTGCTTACGGCTGTATCTTCCTGTTGATATGAAGGGCGTGTTGAGATAGACAACAGACGCTCGGGCCGCGGGTGTGCGAAAACTCTCGCGCGTTACCGTCTAAGTGTGTTGAATGTCAAGTATCAGCTTGGCAGTGGGGTAGCACAGGCACTTCTGCCCAGGGTTGACTCTTGGTCAATCCGACCAGCACAGGCAAGAGTGCCTGTGTTACTGGACCATCATAGGCTTACGCGATTCTTGCCTGACTGCTTGCTGGTATACAACTGTTTGTCCGCCCGCTTCAGCAGGGATTCCGTCGAATCTCCAGGGGCAACCATCGCCGCCCCTACCGAAACGGTCACCCGTATTACTGCGCCGCTTACAGGGACAGTAGACTGAGCGACCAGTTTCCTGAGTTTCTCGGACACGCTCGCCAGGAACTGTCGCGTAATGCCGGGAAGAATCGCTAAGAACTCATCGCCGCCCCAGCGGCCCACTACGTCGGACGCGCGCAGACAATTCGCCATGGTCTTCGCGATGGTAAGCAGCACAGCATCCCCGGCAGCATGCCCGTAAGTATCGTTGATGTTCTTGAACTCGTCGAAGTCGGCCAGCATGATTCCGAACGGAGTGCCGAAGGTTGCAAACTGATCGAGGTATTGAGAGAGTTGTTGCTCCAAATAGCTACGATTTCCCACTTGGGACGCCGGATCAAGAAACGCGAACTTCGCAAGGTCCTTGGCTCGCTCCCTCACTGCCCTTTGGCGTGAATTGTCACTAAAGACCTCGACCGCTCCCACAACCTCGCCGTTCCCACCCCAAATCGGACGAACCCGAACCTCCACCGGAACCCTATGCCCGCTCTTATGGTGAAGGTAAACGTCCATTCGATGCGGCAGGCCATCCTCGAGGGTGCGGCTGAGAGGGCAATCTCCCGTACAGAGCAGGCACCCGGAATCGTCGATATGCATTAGGAGGTTGTCAGCGCAGTGTTTGCCTAAGACTTCCTCGGCAGTGTACCCGGTTAGTTCTTCAGCGGCGTGGTTCCAGTAAGTGATCCTGCGCTCCCTATCGGCGACATAGACGCCGTCAGGGAGGCTGTCTACCACATGTTTGAAGGGCGTCTTCACTTCATTGGGGGAAAGAGCCGGAAAACTGGGCATTGGGGAGTCCATAGGTTTTCCCTCTCATCAGCCATGCGCGCCTGCCCGGAAAGATAAAGCGTCGCCTTTGACGCCATCGGGCGCTGGATCGATTGAGAGCACAAAGCACTCCCTCACGCAGCGATTTCGAAGTTGGTACCCAGCCTATTAGTATACACGTTGAGAAACAGTTTCGCACTCGCAATGAAGGCACATCTTTCAAATCGACACAATGTCTGTTTCATTGCAGTTGGCTAATTACGAGTGCTTCAATAACCCTATGATTATACATCCGGCCACCACTTCGGGTCTCGGTCATGAATCGCGGCCAATCCCCCACAATGCCCTGGAACAATGAATCCCCGTATCCTGCGGGCCCCAAAGTGCCCACTTGCCAAATCCGCTGGCCCGCACCGGCAAGATAGTCCTCGAACCGATGGGCTTCGGGCCCGAGGTCCCCGAGGCCGAATCGGCCGGGTAGAGAGATTGGCTAGAGGGGGATGCCGCTCCGATGGGCAAATCCCATGCCCGGACTCGAAGATGCTTTGCGATTTGTCGCAGAGCGGAATCCGCGCAATCTGGGCGCTGTGGGGGTTATTTTCGTCGAAAGCAATGCCCCGACGCTTTTTCAAGAGCTCGACCCGTCAGTTCTGCCGTCGGAAATCGTCTTCCCTTCGAATCTGGCCGAGAAAGGCCGACACAACGTCGGGGTCGAATTGCGTGCCGGAGCAGCGGAGCACTTCGGCAACGGCATCTTCGAAACTCCGTGAGGCCTTGTAAGCTTGTTCGGAAACCATGGCGTCGAAAGACTCCGCCACCGACATAATTCGCGCCCCCAACGGAATGTCGTCGCCTTTCAGGTGGTCGGGGTAGCCATTGCCATCAAACCGCTCGTGGTGGTGACGCACGATTTCCTCAATGCCTTCCTCGTTCAATGGCTCCAACATCCGCGCTCCCCAGGCCGCGTGGCCCTTCATGATCTCAAACTCGTCCGCCGTCAGCACGTCGGTTTTCAAGCGTACTTGTTCCGGGATATGGGCCTTGCCAATATCGTGAACGATGCCTGCCACGCGAATCTCTTCGATTTCCGCATCAGACAATGCCAACTGCGTGGCAATCTGGCTTGCGAGCCTGGATACCCCCTGGAAATGCTCCAGACCACGGGGCGGGTTGGCTTGAACCTCGAAAGCCAGGGCTGTGATCGTTTCCCAGAATGATGCCTCCTCCTCTCCAGGCCCCCCTCGCCATTTCTTCGAATTTGTGCTTGTAGCAGGCGAAGGCGTGAGTGCCGGTGGGAAACCTCCGCTTCGCGCGATCTGCTTCGAGCGCTTCCGGTGGCCGCCGATCACGTTCCCCCTCGCTTGTCCCAGCGACGGTGGGATCCACGCTTCGCGCAGAAGTATCAAGATTGTTTACGAAACGTGACCGTTCTTTCCATTGTTTGAATATGACTGCTGCTAGCACCGCAACCGAAGCTACGATCAACCAATCGAGCCAAATCATTCCCGCCTCCTTTCGACTAGTTCGGCAGATGGGGTCAGTTTCTTTAAACCGGCGCTGGTGTGGTGAATTAACTCCGGCGCTCCGAGTTCCAACGCGCGTGCCGGCCTGAAGATCGGCCCTAAGTCCGCAATAGGGCGGAACCCCCGCTGCTGTAGGCGCCATTACTCTATCCTTGAATATTTGGCCATTCAAGTACCAAAGCAGTGGTGTAACTCGCATTCTATTTCATTCATAATCATTATACGGAGCAATACTCGCTTGAGCGTGGCTACGACCCGGTTTGTCCCTGAGCGCTGGCCCTCAGCATTTGTATCTCACTCTTTTCGCTAACGCCAGGTCGTAACTGGCGAGAGAAGCCCACGACCTCTCATTCCGAGCGGTCATGCGCGGGCGCCCGATAACTCGCTTTCACAAAGAGCTAAGGTATAATGAGATTCTGGTTTACACGCTGATAATGATGCTCGACTAGGGGAGGCGCCAGATCGGAGGTGTCGAGGGAAGAGCATTCGATTCCTCGAAAGGCATCTCGCCTCTGAACCCGGCCGTTGCTGACGGGAGTCACGTTGATGGGGCTCGGAAAAAGAATCGGTTATTCTCTGCGTTGTTTCTTATCTATTCTGCTTTACGGTCAGATTCCGGAGAGCATCTCCCTGGAATTGGGCGCGACGCTGGCCGGCGGGGGTCCCGTCAGGCCGTCTGACAAACCGTGCCCGCAAGAAAGCGAAGCAAGGCAGCCGAGCTACGACCGCGCGGTCCAGATGCTCGCCTTGCTGCAACGTGAGGGACGGCTCATCGACTTCTTTGCGGAGGATGTGACGCCGTATCCGGATGCCCAATTGGGCGCTGCCGTGCGAAGTGTCCACCAAAGCTGCCGCCAGGCGCTGGAACAATACGTGAAACTCGAGCCCATTATCTCTTCGGAGGAGGATCAACCCGTCATGGTGCAAGCGGGTTTTGATCCGGCAGCTATCAAAGTAATCGGCAACGTCACGGGAAAACCCCCACTCAGGGGCCTGCTGCGGCATCGCGGGTGGCGCGCAACACAGGTGAATCTGCCTTCGTTGCCCGAGGGCGAGGGCCGCAGCGTGGTTGCGCCTGCCGAAGTCGAGATTCCCTAGGGGCGGTTCGCGAACCGCCCCGGCACCACGCGAAAGTCACGTCATTCCCGCGCAAGCGGGAATCCATTGGCTTCAGGACCGACAATGGCCCCCCGCTTGCGCGGGGGTGACCAAGCGCCGACTTTTGTCCGAATGGGAGAGCCGCAGGTCCATGACCGCTGGGAATGACAGCATTGGGTAATGGTTGGTGCTTTTATAAGTGGAGGCATATTTGGACGCAAAGTACATCGTTGGCATCGACTTGGGAACCACCAACTCGGCACTGGCACAGTGTGACGCCGCCCTGGAAGAAGGAACCGGACTGATAGCTATCCAGGAAATACCTCAGCTCGTAAATCCCAACGAAGTTGCGGACCGCACCCTATTGCCATCGTTTCTCTATCTCCCCGGCGAATTGGACTTCCCCAAGGACAGCCTGGCGTTGCCCTGGGAGCGCGAACCTCGATTCGTAGTGGGCGAACTGGCGCGGAAGCGCGGCGCCGAAAGTCCGTCGCGGCTTGTCGCTTCGGCCAAATCGTGGCTTTGCTACGCGGCGGTGAACCGAACTGCGCCCATCTTGCCCTGGCAGGCTCCGCAAGAAGTGCCCAAGCTTTCGCCTGTGGAGGCGTCTGCGCAGTTCCTTGATTACTTGCGACGGGTGTGGGACCACTACCATGCGAAGGGGAAGCCGGAACTGGCTCTCAGCGAGCAGGACGTCCTGCTCACGGTTCCCGCTTCGTTCGATGAAGAGGCGCGAGAATTGACGCGGCGCGCCGCCGAGCAGGCAGGTTTGAAAAACGTCACCCTGCTGGAAGAACCCCAGGCGGCGTTCTATGCCTGGCTGGAGAGCAAAGGTGATGGATGGCGAAAACGCGTCAAGGTTGGCGACCTCGTTCTGGTGTGCGACGTTGGCGGAGGGACAACAGACTTCAGCCTGATTAGCGTTTCGGAGGAAGGCGGGGACCTGGTGCTCAAGCGAGTCGCCGTCGGAGAGCACATCCTGCTGGGCGGGGACAACATGGATTTGGCGCTCGCTCGGCTGCTCCAACAACGATTGGAAGCCAACGGACATCACATTGACATCTGGCAATTGCACAGCTTGTGGCATCAGTGCCGGCTGGGCAAAGAGAGGCTCTTCGAGGAACCGAAAAGCCACAAACACCCGGTCGCCTTGCTCGGCAAAGGCTCCAAGCTTGTGGGCGGGACGATCAAAGCGGAGTTGACGCGCGAAGATTTGAAGCAGGTCTTGGTGGACGGATTCTTTCCTAAAGTGGCGAGCAGCGAGATGCCGGCGCGCCAACGGCGCATCGGGATTCAGGAACTGGGTTTGCCCTACGCGGCCGACGCTGCTATCACCAGGCATCTGGCGCGATTCCTTTCGAGGCAAGTTCAGGATAGCCCCGAACTCGAGAAGATTCGCCGCGGCCGGAGCGGCTTGGCGTGTCCGACGCACGTGCTTTTTAACGGCGGGGTAATGAAGGCGGCCGTGCTGCGGGACCGGCTCATTGATGTGCTCAACGATTGGTTGCGCGAAGAGGGTTTTGAGCCGCTCGGATCACGCGAGATTCTGGATACTCCCGATCTCGAACACGCCGTGGCCCGCGGCGCAGCCTACTACGGAAAAGCCCGGCGCGGAAAAGGCGTGCGCATCCGCAGCGGCGCCTCGCGCACCTATTATATCGGCATCGAGAGCGCATTGCCCGCGGTGCCCGGCATGGAAGCCCCGCTTAAGGCGCTCTGCGTTGTGCCCTTCGGGATGGAGGAGGGAACGGAGGCGCAAATTCCCGACCGGGAGTTCGGCTTAGTGGTGGGCGAAGCGGCGGAGTTTCGTTTCCTGAGCTCGAGCGTGCGCAAACAGGATCAGATCGGCAGCCTGCTCGAAGATTGGGGCGATGAGATTGAAGAGTTGAGCCCACTCGAGGTGACACTGAAACTGGATGGCCAGGAGGGCGCGGTTTTGCCCGTGCGCCTGGAAGCCCGCGTCACTGAAGTGGGCACACTCGAAGTCTGGTGCGTCTCGCGCGACGGTGCACAGCGCTGGAAGCTCGAGCTGAACATCCGCGAAAAAACCGCGCGTCCCTGAGCGCTGTCATGCTTCGCGGGTTTGAAGTGCTGTAGGGGTAGGGCTTGCCCTACCCGCCCGCCGCCGGCCCGGCGAAAGGGGACGGCAAGCCGTCCCCCTACAAGCTCTGAAGTTCGTAGTTGCTCGAGGAGCAAAAGAGGACAACTGCGGAGATGCTTCGCTTCGCTCAGCATGACAGCGCTTGTCCGGATGCGAGATACAGATAAGTAATGCAAGACTCCAGCCGCTACATCATCGGCATTGATCTGGGCACGACTAACTCGGTTGTTGCCTACCTCGATAAGCAGGAAGCATCAGCGATTCAGGTATTCCAGGTGCCGCAACTGGTGGCGGAGGGTGAGGTTCGCTCCCTGCCCACGTTGCCCTCGTTTCTCTATTTCCCCA
The DNA here is from genome assembly GCA_963831905.1 of uncultured Acidobacteriota bacterium. Classification (GTDB taxonomy): domain Bacteria; phylum Acidobacteriota; class Terriglobia; order UBA7540; family UBA7540; genus CAVROP01. Next base: position 705,840 of record CAWHRX010000009.1, read on the forward strand.
GCGAACAGGATTTGTCCGCAGGAAGCATGAAACTCCCCTGGGAAGAGCGGCCGGAATCCGTGGCCGGCGTGTTCGCCCGCGAGCAGGGCGCGCTCCTACCGGGGCGCCAGGTCTCTTCCGCCAAATCCTGGCTCTGCCATGACGCCGTGGATCGCCGGGCTAAGCTTCTGCCGTGGGGAGCCGAGCCTCCGGAACCGATGGTTTCGCCCGTGGAAGCCTCGGCCCGTTATCTCACCCATCTGCGCGATGCGTGGAATCATTCCTCCGCAGCCGCAGCGGCCGACGCCGAGATGCGATTCGAGAATCAGGAAATCGTTTTGACGGTTCCGGCTTCGTTCGACGAAGAGGCGCGCGAGTTAACGGTGGAGTCGGCGCACCTGGCGGGTCTTGAAAAGCTGACTTTACTCGAAGAACCGCTGGCCGCTTTCTACGCCTGGATCGCCGCTCATCAAGACGCGCTGAATGTGGCGCCGCCGCTGCGCCGGGCGGGAAGACGCCCACGCAGTTCCCCCGAGGGAAAGATCGAGCTTAAGGATGGTGAGCTGGTTTTGATTTGTGATGTCGGAGGCGGCACCTCTGATTTCAGTTTGATTCGAGTTCGCTTCGCCAACCAACAAGTGCAGTTCGAGCGCATCGCGATTGGCGAGCATCTGCTTTTGGGAGGAGACAACCTCGATCTGGCGCTGGCACGGCGCGTCGAGGAGAAACTCCGTGCTCCGAAGCTCAGCCTCCGCCAGCGCCACGCGCTCAGACGGACCTGCTGCGCCGCCAAGGAGCGGCTGCTCAGTGACCCGGCTCTGGACCGCCTTCCGATCAGCGTCCTGGGCAGCGGACGAGCGCTCGTCGGCGGGACGCTGACTTCGGAGCTGACTCGGGACGAGGTGGTGGAAGTTCTGACCGACGGTTTCCTTCCCCAAACCGCTCCTGACGACCTGCCCGCTCATGACCGGCGCGTTGGTCTACGCGAACTGGGTTTGCCCTACGCGGCCGAACCGGCGATCACCAAGCATCTGGCTGCGTTTCTCGTAGGCGCACGCCATGGCGTGCCCGTACAGAGTGGCCACGATGTGCTCCTACAGGAAGGCGACACCGCGGCTTTGCCGATGATCCGTCCGGATGCCATCCTGTTCAACGGCGGTTTCTTTGCTCCGGCCGTCACTCGGGACAAGATTGTCGACGCAGTAGTGGGCTGGTTCAGCGGCAGCAACGCCTGGCGCCCGAAAATCCTTAGCAACCAAGCCCCGGAAAGCGCCGTGGCCATAGGCGCTGCGTACTATGGACGGGTGCGGCGGGGCGGTGGCCTGCGCATAAGGGCGGGCAGCGCACGAACCTACTACATCGGCGTGCAATCGGAAGGCACCCAGGATCGCGCGCCTCAAGCCGTCTGCGTGCTGCCGTCCGGGGTCGAAGAAGGAACAACGCTGCCGCTCACGAATCGTGAATTTGCGGTCCTCACCAATCGCCCGGTCTCGTTCACTCTCTATAGCTCGACCACGCGTCACGACGAGCACGGCGAAGTCGCTGTTCTCGACGCAAACCAGGTCCACCGGCACGCGCCGCTGGTCACCATGTTACGCTATGGAAAGAAGTCGCGCCAGATCGAATTAGGCGTGCAACTCACCGCCAGCTTCACGGAGGTGGGAACTCTCGAACTCTGGTGCGAGTCGATTAAGACGCAGCACCGCTGGCGCTTGCAGTTCGAGCTACGCGGCAACGAAGCCCAACCTGAAGAGGATGCCGCGACGCCTTCGCAGGCGCCTCCACCCATCCCCACCCAGACGGTGGAGGCCGCGGCGAAACTTATTCGGGAGGCCTTCGGTCCAGCGCATGCGGCGCGCGGGCAAGATGCCCGCGCCACAGCAGGGGGGACGCCTCCGCCACAACCTGAAACGATCGTGAGCAGACTCGAAGCCACCCTCGGCCACAGCAAAGACTCCTGGCCCATGGCCACGATCCGTTCGCTCTGCGATGTCCTCGCCGGGGTTGCCGGCGGCCGCGCCAAGAGCCGCCGGCACGAGGCTCGCTGGCTCAATCTGTTTGGCTTTTGCCTGCGGCCCGGCTTCGGCGCCTTGCTGGATGATTGGCGCATCAACCAGGCGCGCCGGGTTTACCTTGCGGGGCCGTCGTTTCCCAGAGATCCTCAATGCCAGGTTGAATGGCTGGTGCTCTGGCGCCGGGTGGCAGGCGGGCTTAACGCCGGTCAGCAGCGCGAACTCTACCAGAAGTACGGAGCGCTGTTGGGAGTCAGCGGAAAGAAAACCAGCGGACGGCTGAACAGCCAGGTCGAGCACGAAGGCTGGCGCCTGTTGTCCAGTTTGGAACACCTTGCCGCATCCTTGCGTGCCTTGCTGGGAGAGGAACTACTGGCCAGAATCAAGAAAGAGCCCACGGACAAGGCTTGGCTCTGGTCGCTCGGACGCGTGGGCGCGCGCATCCCGCTGTACGGTCCGCTCAACTGTGTTGTCCCTATCGAGACCGCATCAAGATGGCTTCAAGCACTGCTCGATCTCACGGAATTCACAACTGAAACGGCATCGGCGATTGTCCAGCTTGGATCGCTTACCGGTGATCACCAGCGCGACATCGACCAGGATCTGCGGCAGAAGGCCATGGCGCGTTTGACCGCAACAGGTATCTCGGACGACCTGAGCCGAGGTCTGCAGCAGTACGTCCCGCCCGCACAAGCCGACGCCTTGCGCATTTTCGGTGAGTCTTTACCGGAAGGGTTGCGACTGGTAGAGTAGTTCCCTTATTACTTACGTTACGAGGGCTTGACGCCCGGCCATTTACAAAATGATTTCAAGTGACAGATTGCAAATTTCAGATGGCAAATTTCAGATTTCAGATTTCAGAAGGCCTTAAATTTGAAATTTGCCATTTGAAATTCTTTTCTCGTGAAGTGGGAGAGCATCATGATTCGCAAACTACTCTGCATTTGTTCTTTCTGGCTGGTAGTCTCTTCATGCGCGGCGCAAACGGAAATGACCATTGTGAGGCCAAAACCCATCGACGACGTGCTGGTGAATCCCGGCATGGGCATCGAAACTTTTCAACGTTTCAACGGTCAAGCCCTGAATGCCGGTCTGCGGTGGTCCGAAGAAGGGCCCACCGCAAAGCTCAGCGAGGCGACTTCGCCGCCGGAATTCCCTGCTTCTTCCATCTCCTACTGCCGCTGGTTCTGGCAGGAGCTCGAACCGGAACAGGGCAAGGTTCGCTGGGAAATCATTGACCAAGCCTTGTCGGAGGCGCACGCGCACGGCCAGGCGTTGGCCATCCGGCTTATGCCCTACGATCAAAAGCATCCGCTACCCGTGTGGTATCAAAACTCGGGTGCGCGCCGCGCCAACCGGCCCACGGACAAGGACGGCAACATTTGGCAGCCGGACTTCTCCGATCCGCTCTACCTGAAGTACTGGGGCGAGGTGGTGGCGGCCGCGGGCGCGCGCTACGACGGGCACCCGGACCTCGACAGCGTTGATATCTCGTCGGTCGGCTACTGGGGCGAGGGCTGGAGCGATTACATGCCGGCATTCCCTTACCAGAAAGCTCTCATCGACATCTGGCTTGAGGCCTTCAAGCGCACTCCACTGCTGATGAACTTCGACCAGGAGCAGGCGCTCGCTTATGGCACGCAGCAAGGCGCCGGCTGGCGGCTCGACTGCTGGGGCGACATGCGGGGCATCTCCGGCGGCCGGTGGTGCCACATGTTCGACCTCTACCCGGAGCAGATTGTGCGCGCGGGCATCCAGGACGCCTGGAAACGAGGCCCCGTCTCGCTCGAAACTTGCTGGGTTCCCGGCTACTGGAAGCAGCAGGGTTGGGACGTGGATTACATTCTCGCTCAGGCGCTGCGCTGGCACGTCTCGTCCGTTAACATCAAATCGTCGGCGATTCCCCCAGAGTGGAAAGCCCGCTTCGACGATTTTCAGAAGAAGCTGGGCTATCGCTTCGTTCTCCGGCGGCTGGAGTATGCCCGCGGCGCGAAAGCCGGTACGATGGCGCCATTACACATGTGGTGGCTCAACGCCGGCGTTGCGCCGGTCTACAGGCCTTACGAGCTTGCGCTGCAGTTTACCTCGCCTACAGGATCGGCGACCATCAAACTGCCCGTGGACGTGCGCAAGTGGCTCCCCGGCGATGCGGTTTACGATGGTACGGCTTACGTTCCGGCCACACTAAAACGCGGTGACTACCGCGTTCGCGTGGCGCTTCTCGACCCGCGAACTGACCAGCCGGCCGTCCGCCTGGCCATCGAAGGCCGCCAATCCGATGGCTGGTACGACGTGGGCGCGATCAGCATTGAGTGAATCGGCGAGACTGCAACGACCCCCTCGCCCCCGGCCCCTCTCCCCCAAGGGGGCGAGGGGAGAAGCACTCGCTCTGATCCAATCTTCCCTCTCCCCCTTGGGGGAGACGGTGGTCCGCAGCCGGCGATTTCATCAGCCGGGGCGGGCCGGGTGAGGTGGTCCATGGGAGTGCGGAAACGCGGCAGCGCATGAAGCGCCTGATCGTTAATGCGGATGACTTCGGCTTGACGGACGGGGTTAACCAAGCCATCATAGATGCGCACCACCATGGACTGCTCAGCAGCACAACCCTGCTGGCAAACGGCGAAGCCTTCGCGGCGGCGGTGGCGCTGTCGCGCCAGGCCCCGCGTTTAGGAGTCGGGATTCATCTGAATCTCACGGAAGGCAAACCAGTCGCCCCTGCTTCATCCGTTCCCACTCTCATAAACGGGCGTGGGGTCTTCGCGAGAAAACCCGCCGGCCTGTGGCGAGCGATGCTTCTGGGCCGAGTGCGAGCGGTCGAAATCGAGAGAGAGCTGCACGCCCAAGTTGAGAAAGTTCTGGCTGCGCGCATTGTGCCGACTCATCTGGATAGTCACAAGCACGTGCATGCCCTGCCGGCGCTTGGAAAGATGAGCCTGAAGCTCGCCCGCCAATACGGCATCAAGGCGATTCGTTCTGTGGCGGAGGCGTGGCCTGCGTTAGGCTATTTGCTGGGACGATTTCCGCGCGCCAAGGCAAGGATCCTGAGACAGCGCTTCAACAGCCTCACCCTTTCCCTTCTTTACCGGGGCTGGTGCCGCCGGCTGCCGCAAGCGGGGGTAGCGTGCGCTGAGCATTTCTACGGTGTCACGGCCACCGGGTTTCTGGATGAGGAACTCCTGCGCGAGATTCTCCGCCGCGTCCGGGACGGGACGAGTGAATTAATGTGTCACCCCGGCTTTGTGGATGAAGCGCTGAGGCAAACGCCCACGCGTCTGCTCGAGCAGCGAGAAAAGGAATACCAAGCCCTGACACGGCCAGGTGTCAAACTCTTGGCCAAAGACCTTGGCATACAGATTATTAATTATGGCGACCTCGCAAATGATCTCCATTGTCGTGCCTTTGTACAATGAAGAGGAGAATGTTCGGCCACTCTACGCGAGGCTCACCGAGGTGCTGAATCGCATCGGCCAGCCTTACGAACTGGTGTTTGTGGACGACGGCAGCCGCGATCAAACGTCCGAAATCCTGGATAAAATCTACGCGAACGACAGCCGGGTGTGCGTGGTCCGGCTGCGGAGGAATTTCGGCCAAGCGCCGGCTCTGCAAGCGGGATTTGATTCTGCCCGAGGCGACATCATCATCTCCATGGATGGAGATCTCCAACACGACCCGGAAGACATTCCGGAGTTCCTGGCCCAAATGGCGAAGGGGTACGATGTGGTCAGCGGCTGGCGAGTGGCCAGAAAGGATGCGTGGCTCACGCGCCGCCTACCCAGCCTCGTCGCCAATTGGATGATGGCGAAACTTTCCGGCATGCCGCTGCACGATTTCGGCACCACATTCAAAGCCTACCGCCGCGAGGTTCTGGAGAACGTTCATCTCTACGGGGAGTTGCATCGCTTCATACCGGTCCTGGCAAGCTGGGCCGGGGCAAGCACTACGGAAATTCCGATCAAAAACACGGTGCGTGAAAAAGGGAAGTCGCACTACGGCCTCTCCAGGACCGTGCGAGTCTTGCTCGACTTAATCGGGATCAAGTTTCTACTCGATTATTCCACCCGCCCTCTGCACTTTTTCGGGCTCTTGAGCCTGCTCGGCGTGGGCGCCGGCAGCGGCATCGGGCTCTTCCTTTTGTACGAGAAACTATGGCTCCACAGAGCCATCATGCTGGCCCACGGGCCGCTTCTTTTTGTCGCGATGCTTCTGTTCCTCACCGGCGTTCAGTTTCTTTCCGTCGGCCTCATCGGCGAAATGGTTTGTCGCACGTACTACGAGTCCCAGAAGAAACCCATTTATTCACTGCGGGAAATCAAGCGCCGCAGTCCCGGGCGAACTCTGAACGCAGAGCCCCACTAGGCTGTCATTCTGAGCGAAGCGAAGAATCTCCGTAGCTTTGGTTCTAAGAAGTCACGCGCAGACTGCCGAGATTCTTCGCTTCGCTCAGAATGACATCCTACGAGGGTTTTTCTGAATGACGCTGATGACGATTCTCGGCTACTCCCTGCTGGTGGTAGCGACGTTTCCTTTCATCTATTATTTGATCGTCCTGTACAGCTCCTGGCGTTTCTTCCGCCGTCCCTTCGAGCAAGCCAGTTCTAAACAGGGCAGTTTCACCCCTCCCGTCAGCAACCTCAAGCCCGTTCGAGGCCTCGACCCGGATGCCTATGAGAACTTCGCCAGCTTTTGCCTCCAGGACTACCCGGATTACGAACTGCTGTTTTGCGTGGGAGACAAGGATGCCCCGGTGGTTCCCGTGCTCGAGAAGCTGGCGCGTGATTTCCCTGAGCGGCGGATTCGCATTCTTTTCGGCGGGGATAGCCACGCCATCAATGATAAGGTCGGGAAACTATCGCGCCTGGTGCGCGAGGCGCAGCATGAGACCCTGGTGATCAACGACAGCGACGTGCGCGTGCGGCCTGATTATCTGCGCACCGTGGTGGCGCCCCTGGCCGATCCCAAGGTGGGCGCGGTCACCTGCTTCTATATACCGATCGACGCCATAACTCCGGCGCAAAAGCTGCAAACCATTGGAATGATTTCCGATTTCTACGCCGGGATTCTGGCCGCCTGGCAACTGGACGGAGTGAAGTTCGCGCTCGGTCCAACCATCGCCACCACGCGCACCCAGCTCGAGGCCTTCGGCGGGTATCGTTCGCTTGAAAGCCGGCCGGCAGACGATCTTCTGGTGGGCCGGTTGATCGCAGAACGAGGCTTCGAGGTGCGACTGCTGCCTTACACGATCCAGACGGTGCCGGACTACGCCTCCATGCCGGAGCTGATTCACAAGCGCATCCGCTGGCTCGCCGTCATGCGCCACATGCGCCCCTGGGGCCATCTGGGTCTGCTGTTCACGCAAGGACTTCCCTGGTCGCTGGCCGCCTTCGCAATTCATCCGACGGTGGCCGTGGGATGCGGCTATCTTGGGACTTACCTTGGACTCAGGTTGGCAATGACGTGGCTCATCGGCGCCCGAGGGCTTCGGGATCAAACGCTGCGCGGGAGAATGTGGCTGCTGCCGGTGTGGGACGCCATGGCGTTTCTTCTCTGGCTCGCCAGCTTCGGCAAAAACAGCTTCCAGTGGCGCGGCGGCGAATATCGGCTCCGCAACGGTCAACTCGTACCGGGCACTCCCCATTCATCGGAGAAGTGAAACAGGCAGTGCATTCCGCTCGCAATGAGATGAGCGGCCCTCTCCGTTGGGCCACGTCATTCCCGCGAAAGCGGGAATCCATTGGCTCCTGGACCGACGATGGACCCCCGCTTTCGCGAGGGCGACGAGGGGTTGACTCTTGCCTGAGTGGGTGGGCTGCGAGCCCACGGCCAGTCGCAATGACAAGCGCTTGAATGGGCTCTTATTTGGCCCGTTGCTTGTTTGCGCCCACCGCCGCCAATTGCGGCCCGGGCGCTGCGACCTCGGCGGACGCGCCCGGACGGCGTGCATTGCGCGCCTTTCGCCAATTCACTTGCGGCAGCATTTTGCTCGAGTCGATGCGGTCCCGATAGCGGAGGGCAATATTCATCAGCGAGTCGAGCAAGGAATCGGAAAGCAGATGCGGCTTTAAGCCCAGCTCGATCAGTTTCGAGTGTTTGGCGTTGTAATAGTGTTCCTCAGCTTCCACGCGCGGGTCCGGAATATGTTCGACCCGAACCTCCAGGCCCAGTTCCCGGCCGGCCGCCTGCACCATCGCCGCCAGTTGCAGCACCGAGAATTGTTCGGTGAACTGGTTGAACACGCGGAATTCGCCGCGCCCCGCGGGATTCAGCAAGGCAATCTCTACGCAGCGTACGGTATCGCGCAGGTCCAGGAAGCCGCGCGTCTGCCCGCCCTTGCCGTAAACGGTGAGCGGCATGCCCACCGCCGCCTCCACGCAATAACGATTCAGCACCGTGCCGAACACTTCGTCGTAATCGAAGCGATTAATCAGGGCTTCGTCCAGCCCCACCTCCTCCGTGAGGGTGCCGTACACCACACCCTGGTTCAGATCGGTGGCACGCAGCCCCCACACCTTGCAGCAGAACATGATGTTGTGGCTGTCGTGAACTTTGGAAAGGTGATAAAAGGAGCCCGCCTGCTTGGGGTAAGGAAGCACATCCTTGCGCCCGTTGTGCTCGATGGTGAGGTAGCCTTCTTCGATGTCGATGTTGGGCGTGCCGTACTCGCCCATGGTCCCCAGCTTCACCAGGTGGCAGTCGGGTTGGAATTCGCACAAGGCGTAGAGCAGATTCAGAGTGCCGACCACGTTGTTGACTTGGGTGAAGACGGCGTGCTTGCGGTCGATCATGGAGTAGGGTGCGGCGCGTTGCTCGGCAAAGTGCACCACCGCATCCGGCCCGTAACTTTCAATGCAGGACGAGAGAAAGTCGTAGTCGGTCACGTCGCCCACGAAAAGCTCCAGCCGCTTCCCCGTCAGCTCCTGCCAAACCCTCAGGCGCTCCGCCAGCGGGCGTATCGGCGTCAGAGTTTGCACCCCGAGTTCGTGGTCCCATTGCCGCCGCATGAAACTGTCGACGATCGCCACCGTGTGCCCCTGCTTCGATAGGTAAAGAGCCGTAGCCCATCCACAGTAGCCGTCTCCCCCCAGCACAGCGACTCTCATTTGGCCCCCTTGTTTACGTCTATAACTCTACTGCACCACAAGCGTTGCCGCCGGCGTCGTTCGCTCTTCCACCCCTACGACGACGTTCCCTCGCCCTTACTTGATAACGGCTGATTCGTCAAAAGGACTTTCCCTCCGCTCTTAGCTACCACGTTGAGTTGCTCGTTACCCACCAGACCTTCCAGGCGCGGCACAGCCGACTGCCTCGCCACGATATAGCAACGTTCCGGCCTGAGCCACAATTCCTTAAACTGCGAATCGTCAATGAAGACGTTCGGGGCGCCGGGAGCGTACGACCCGTATTCAAGGTTCATAAATCGCCCATTCAGCAGGAGCGCGGAACGATTGGTATAGAAAAAAAACGACGAGAACCAATAGTAGTGATGTTCGACGATCAAAGTTCCCTTCGGCGCCTTCTCGAACGCTTCAGCCAACGGCCTCGAGGACATGTACGGATCGAAGGCCAGCATGGCCAGGCGTGCGGCGTGGAAGAACAGGACCATCATCAGCCCGGCCGCCACGACAGCGCGCTGCGTTTTGGCTTTGAAAGTGCCTACGGCGCCCACCAGGAACGCCGCTGCCGCCAGCGCCAGCGGCACGCGCAGGTAGGCGAACGAGGCCAAGGTCAGGTCCTCGATGTGTCCGAGCGATAACTTGTAGGCGCCGGGGTGCTGGCTCAAGGCCGATGAGATATCGCCGGGCGCAGGCAAACCGCGGCTCCAGGCCAGAATCACGATTGCGGCCGCCGCCGCACATCCGGCGATGGCCGTCAGCACCGCTGTGCCGCGCCGCATCCACTTGCCGTTCGCCGCCATCGCCGAACCCAGCAACAATGCCAGAGCGGGATAGCAGGGCATTGAGTAGTACTCCTGCGTGGTCGAGAAGGTAAAGAAAATCAGAACAAAACCCGCCCAGCACAGAGCCAGCAGGCGCGCCCGCCCGGCGCGGTCCACCGGCTTGAAGGAGAGTCTGGCGATGGCCGGAAAGTAGACGCTCCAGGGGAAAAGCCAGAGCAGATGAAAAAGCCAGAAGTAGAGGCGTGGGACGGTATCGTAATCGCGCGGGTAGCGCAGGTTCAGAAACCGCAAGAGCTGTTCATTGATGAAGAAAAACCAGAAGAACCCGTGATATTGGCCCGGGCCGCTGTGCAGCGTGAAGTCGAAGAAAGGTGGATTGCGCACGGTGGCCAGCACGTGCCAGGGCGCGACAACCAGGAGCACGATGATTGCTCCGCTGAAAGGATGGAGGCGCCTCCAAGCCGCGGCGGAAAAGAATTTCCCCGTCAGCAAAAGGTAGATCGCGCCGGCGCCGATGGGGAAGACGATTCCGACCAGGCTCTTCAGCAGCAACCCCAATCCCAGACTGAGCGCCAGCACGGCAGTCCAGAAGCGCGGATGAGGCTCGTCCTGGTCCAGCGCGCGAAGGAACGCCCACAGGGCCAGGGCCACGGTGAACGTGAGCATCACATCGGGAATCAAAATGCGCGTGAAGAGAAACAGTCCGATACACGTAGCCGTGCACAGGCCCGCGTAGAATCCCGCCCGCTTCCCGAACGCCCACACGCCCATCGCCGCGGTCAGCCAGGCAAGCGCCACCGCCGCAAGCGCCACCGGTAGGCGCGCCGCCCAATCGTGAACGCCGAAGACTTTATAAGAAAGCGCAATGGTCCAGTAAATGAGTGGCGCTTTCTCAAGATAGGCCACACCATCCAGACGCGCAGTCACCCAATCGCCGGACTGAAGCATGTTGCGAGCGATTTGCGCCTGCACCGCATCCACGTCGTCCATGAGAGAGGGCGGCGATACGATGCAACCGACGAAAATCACAGCCGCGAAAAGGATGACAACGATTTCGCTGCCATAGTTCAGACGGCCGCCGAGAGGCTGACTCTCATGCGCGCCGATTCCGTTTCCGACAGCGTCTGAATGTTCCAGCGTTTGAGCCATACAAACAGGATCAGCAAACCCCAAAGGTGATATCCCAGGTTTTCGCGCCGGTCAAGGTGCCTTTTGATCACCGACTGCACGCCTTCCCAGCGGAAAATCTGCGTCGCTGCCACGGCCGGCTCGGTCAACGTATCGAGCAACAGCGGCTTCAGCACGGAGCGAAACCAGTCGTGGACGGGAATGTCGAAACCTTCCTTCTTGCGGCCTAGAATCGCCTGCGGAAGTTTGTCCTTCATCAGCTCTTTGAGCAGGAACTTCAGCTTCGATCCTCGCAATTTGTAGTTTTCCGGCAGCGAGGCGGCAAACTCCACTAGGCGGTGATCGAGAAAGGGCGGCCGCACCTCGAGTGAATGCGCCATGCTCATGCGGTCCGACTTGTAGAGAATATCGTCCGGCAAATAGCACTGCTGATCGAACAGGAGATAACGGTTGAGGCCGTCAACCGGCGGCATATGTGCGAGAACCTCTAGCATCGGCGCCGCATCCGCCGGCCCGAGAACCTCCGCTTTTTCCTCTTCGGAAAAAGTGCCATTCCAGAAAATGTGACCTTCGTCGGCAGGCAGCAGGGATCCCCGCAGGAAACGCTTGAGCTTGTATTCAAAACTGATCTTCTCATTCGAAACCGGCCAATAGCGGAGGGCGCCGATCGCCATCCGCCTTACGGCCGCAGGCAGCAATCGCGCCCGGCGCGCATATCGGTTGGCGATGTAAGTCACGTAACCGCCCAGCAACTCGTCCGCCCCTTCGCCGCTGAGAGCCACTTTCACCTGCCGGGCGCTCATCTTGGCCAGGAACCACACCGGCAAACAGCCCGCGTCGGCATTCGGCTCATCGGAATAGTAAGCGCATTCCTGAATGGCGCCCGCGAGATCAGTGTAGGCCCCCAGATCGGCCTCCGTATGCTCCGTTCCGTAGCGCTCCGCCGCCTCGCGGATGTAGTCGCTTTCATCGAAGCTACGGCCCTTGAAGGTAATCGAAAACGTCTTCAGAGGTTTGCCCGACAGCTTCGAGGCATAGTGGAGAATGGTCGACGAATCCAGACCGCCGCTGGCCCAGAGTCCTACCGGCACATCGGCAATCATATGCTCCTTAACGGAGTCACGAAGCAGAGTGTCCAGTTGCTCTTTGGCGGCGTCGAGGCTCAAAGGCCTCTTTGCGGACGACGCGGCCGGGACAGGAATGCGCCAGTAGCGCTCGACTTTTATTTCACCGCGCTGCCAGGTGAGAATGTGTCCGGGAAGCAGTTTCTCAATTCCCTGCACAAGGGTCAGCGGCGCAGGAACGTAATTCACGCGCAGATAGCAATTCAGCCCGTCTAAGTCCAATTTGCGATCGATTTCTGGATGATGAAGAATCCCCTTCAGCTCGGAACTGAAGTAGACGTTGCGCCCCTTGCGGCAAAAATAGAGCGGCTTAATGCCCAATCGGTCGCGCGCCAGAACCAGTCGCCGGCGCGACTCGCTCCAGAGGGCCAGAGCGAACATACCGCGCAGCCGGCGGAAACACTCCGTGTCCCACTCCAGAAAGGCGTGCAGGACCACTTCCGTGTCGCTGTGCGTGAAGAAGTGATGTCCTAGCGCCTCGAGTTCGGCGCGCAGCTCGGCATGGTTGTACACCTCGCCGTTGTACACCAACACTGTATCGCCGTCCTCGCTGCGCATGGGCTGCTCGCCGGCCACCAGGTCGATGATCGTAAGCCGCACGGCGCCCAATGAAATGTGCGGGGATTCGTAAACACCTTGCTGGTCGGGACCGCGATGGATCAGAGAGAACGTGGCCCCACGGATCACGTCAGGCGGAGCCGGCCGGTCTTCGTGTGTGAATCCGACAATGCCGCACATGCTGTTTCATCCCTGTTCGAAATTCGAAAATCGAAATTCGAGAACCGAAATTCGAGAACCGAAACTCGCAAGTGGCAGATGACGAGTTTCGATTTTCGAATTTCGAGTTTCGAGTTTCGGTTTTTACCGTGCGGCGCAAACCAGCGCCACTCCGGCGGCCACCAGCAGCAAGCCTGCCCAGCGCGTCTGGCTGACGCGTTCCTTAAGCAGAAACCTCGCGCCCACAGCGCCTACGACATAATTCGCAGCCGTCGCCGGCACCACGAAGCTGACCTCCGCCCACGAAAGCACTGCCAGCAAGGCGAAAAACGCCACGGTCATGAGCGCAATGCCCAGCCATATCCATCTCGACTTCAGGGCACGCCACATGACGCCCAGGAGCGCGCGCGGGTAAAAGCTCTTCACTTCCCCGATCTGTTTCATGGCGTGCGTCACCGCGAGATCTCCGCCGGTTCCGGCGAGCACCACGATCGCAAGGAATAAGAAAGTTCGCATCTTCACACCGGCCCTGTCGTGCTGGGCGGCGTGCGCCCCACCACGGCCACGCCCAGAAAGATAAACACCGCGCCCGCCCAGCGCTTACCGGGAACCACTTCTCCCAGGAGAAAGTGCGCGAGCAGCGGCGCCAGAACGTAACCAACGGCCGTAACCGGCATAACGTAGCTGTAATCAGCCCACGAGAGTACCAGCATGTAGGAAATGAAAAAGATCAGAAGCGAGCCGATGCCCAGCCAAATCCAGCCGCTGCTCAGAATCTTCAGTAAGTATGCCGCCAGGCTCGAAATAGACAGGTCTGGAATCTTACCCATTCCGCGCATCCCTTTGCCAAGCAGCACGTTGCCCAGCGACCCGAAGATCGGCACCAGGATCAAAAGCGGAATAGTTTTTGCCAGCAGGTTTCTTGACGAGGGCATGGAGACTATCGTTGCGACCTTGGTGTGCTTCGCGCCTTCGCGTGAAGCCGTTTCCTCGCGGGTCATTTCACAACTTCAGGCATGGTTGGCCGGGTTCGCGAACCGGCCTTGGGCTTCCGCGCGTATCTCCAGCGCTCCGCGCGCAGGCGCAGGAACTCCACCGCCTCGTGATAAAGGCGCTTGCGTTCGCTGTTGTCCCACAGCGCTTTGCGCACGATGCGCCACACCACGCGCCGCCGGAAGTAGTAGGTGTCGTAAAAGCGATTAACCGCCGCCATCATTTCTTCCAGTTCCAGGCCCGGATACTGGAGGTGCGGAAGCTGATGCCCGGCCGAGTCGGCCGACGCCTCGGCAGCCAGGTAGTTATGCTGCGCGGCATAGTCGTAGAACTCAGTTCCCGGATAAGCGTGCGCGATGGAGACCTGAATGGTTTCCGAGTCGAGCTCTTTGGCGAACTCGATAGTGCGCTCGATAGATTCCTTGGTTTCTCCCGGCAGGCCGATGATGTAGTCGCCGTGAATGGCGATGCCCAACTCCTTGCAGCTCTTCGCGAACCGCCGGGCCATTTCCACGGTCGCGCCTTTCTTGATGTTCTTCAGGATCTGGGGATCGCCCGACTCGAATCCCACAATCAACAAGCGGGCGCCCGCATCCGCCATAGCCTTCAGCGTTTCATAATCGCTGTGGTCGCGCGCGGTGCAGGACCAGCGGAATCCCAGAGGCTTGAATTTCGCGCAAAGCTCCAGCACGCGGTCCTTGCGAATGTTGAAGGTGTCGTCGTCAAAGAAAAACTCTTTCGCCTGCGGAAACAACTGCAAGGCCTGGCGAACCTCCCGAGCCACATTTTCCGAGGAGCGCACGCGCCAAGCGTGCCCGGAAAGCGTCTGCGGCCAGAGGCAGAACGTGCAGAGCGCCGGACAGCCGCGGCTGGTGTAAAAAGCCACGTAGGGGTGAAGCAGGAACGGCACATTGTAATTCTCAATCACCAGATCGCGCTTGTACACTTCCGTGGCGAATGGCAGCCGGTCGAGTTCTTCGGTTTCCAGCGCCGGCCGCGACGGGTTGTGCACCACCTGGCCGTCTTTTCGATAGCTGACGCCTGCGATTTCCCCCAGGGGCTTGCCCTGCGCAAACTCCACCACCGCATGATCAAACTCGCCACGGACGATGAAATCGATGTCCGGGCTGGCCATGAGACTTTCCTTGGGTTTAATCTGAACGGGAGGGCCCACGAAGGCAACCTTAAGATCGGGCTTCGCCTCTTTCATTCGGCGAATAATCTGCAGGTCGCTGTCAAACCCCACGGTGGAGGTAAACAGCACTACAAACTCATAGTGGCTCGCGATTTGAACGGTCTCAGTCGCCGAGACCTTGTGCGGGGGCGCATCGAGCAGCCGGCTGCCGGGCAGCATCCCCGCCGGGTAGCTGAGCCACACGGGATACCAGAAGGAGTCGATTTCGCGCGTCGCGGGCCAACGGGAGCTGGCCCCGCCGTCGAAGTTCTCGAAACTCGGTGGGTTCAGAAAGAGAGTTTTGAGCTCATTCCCCATGGGTTGATCCCCTCATGGGGCCAAACCAACATTCACCGAGGCTGTCCAACCCCAAGACGACATTGTATCGCAATCACAGGCCAGCTGGCAAAAACCGGGACGACCGCAGTATGCCCAAACGAGCGAATAGGCCTCTGCCCAATGCATGAACAGCCCTCTCCCTTGGGGAGAGGGCTGTTCATCCAGCCGCAGGTTTGCACGACCGCTGCTCGTCAGAGCTTTACGCTCCGGCCGCTTTCCGCCGATTGATAGATGGCTTCGGCAACCTCGAGCGCCCTCAGCCCGTCGTATCCCGTGATGGCGGGTGGCTTGCCCGTACGGATTGACTCCAGCAGGTCCGACAGGAAGCGGAGCCCCATGACGCCTGCATAGCCGGGCTGTGGTGGGAGTTCAAAATCCATGTGCTGGTGCGCGGGCTGCGAGTACTCGCCCGAATCGCTGCACACGAACAGGCGCTCTTTGACGCCTTCGAACGATGGGCTCCAGGAGAGCACGCCGCCAGTGCCGCGCAGAGCAAGATAAAGATCGCGACCAAAAGGATAGGAATCCGGCACGGTGTAGCTGATGTCGAGGGCCAGCACTGCGCCGCGCGAGAAGCTCAAAAACGCGAAGCAATTGTCTTCGATGTCGTACTGCTGGTTCACGCGCACTGTTTTGCCGATCACTTCCACAACTTCGTCCGACAACAACCAGCGGTAAAGGTCGATCCAGTGCACTCCCAGGTTGAACATGGGGCCGCCACCGCTGCGCGCCTTCTCGAGCATCCAGCTCGCGTGGCCGTCGATGTAGCGGAAGAGGTGCCCCGCGGCACAGCGTCCCTCGCAGCCCACAATGCGGCCCGTGACGCCTCCTTCGACGAACCTCTTCATTTCCTGGGCGACGGGGTGACATCTCCAAACGTAAGGCGTGGAGAGGATCACGCCGGCCTTCTCCGCAGCGGCGATCATGCGGCGCACACCTCCAGCGGAGGCCGCCATGGGTTTTTCCACCACCACGTGAGCGCCGTGTTCCGCGCAGGCCACCGCGGCCTCGGGGCAATCGGCATGGGGAAGAAAGACCACCGCCAAATCCAGCCGCTCCTTCTCCAGCAGTTCCTGCCAGCCGGAGTAACCGCGCACGTGAAAGTCTTTGACAAAGTCTTCCCGCACGGCCGGATCGGCTTCCGAGGCTGCAATCACATCCACCCCGGGAATGGCCCGGAACAAAGTCATGTAGCTGCGCGGATGCAGATGGCTTAAACCCAAAATGCCTACGGACAGTTTTTGATCTCGAGCCATTACTCTCCTGTGGCACTACTTTGTGCCAACGCAGACTGCCTCGAAGATATCTCCCTGATCTCTGTGGCCGGAACAAATTCTAAACACAGAGGCCACTGAGACCCTCCGTGATCTCTGTGTTGTGCTTTTTGAGGCACGGAGAACTCGGAGAAAACACCCCACCACCCCCACCCCTCCTCAATGAGGAGGGGAGTTCGCAGTCCGGCTCCCCTCCTTGATAAGGAGGGGTTGGGGGTGGTTGCCGAATCTAAAATTTCCCATCCCGCGTTTCGAAATGCGTGGGCTTGCCGAGGTTGGCACCGCCACTCCTGATCCAGTGTGCGATCCACTCAATCATCTGCCCGACCGACACGGCGGGGTAACCGAACAGGCGGAAACAGCGCGCCGCGTTGTTGAGCAGGGCGGTCGGCGCTTCCTGTCCTTCCAGAATCGGCTCTTTGCCGAAGATCTCGCCGAAGCGCTTGGCCACGGCTCGAATCGAAAGCGTCTCCGGCCCGGTCAAGTTCAGGATGAAGGGAGGAGACTGGCAGCGAGCGAGGCATCGCAACGCGATGGAATTGACGTCGCCCTGCCAGATCACGTTGGCGGCGCCCGCCGCCACATCCACGCTGCGGCCTTCAAACACCTTGCTGGCGATATCCACCAGCACGCCGTACCGAAGCTCGACGGCGTAATTCAGTCGCAGCAGCGTGACGGGCGTCCCATGCCGTGCCGAGAAGTACTCGAACATGCGCTCGCGCCCCAGCACCGATTGGGCATAGTCGCCGAGCGGCGCGGGAGCCATCTCCTCCGTGGCCCCGCCCGTGATCACGGGCAGGAAGGGATAGATATTGCCGCTCGAAAAGGCTACGATGCGGGAGTTGCGGTAACGCTCCGCGATGAGCGCCGGCACGTAAACGTTCATTGCCCACGTCAGGCTCTCTTGACCCGTCGAACCGAACTTGCGGCCCGCCATGAAGATCACATTCGGCGCGTCAGGCAAGGTGGCAAAATCTGAGGGGTCCAGCAAATTCACGCACAGGATCTCAACCCCTGCGGCCTCCATGAGATCGGCGTCCAAATCCTCGCAATGAACGTCCGTGCCGAAAACACGGAGCTTCGCACCCGCCGCCTGTGCCGCGCGCCCGGCCCGCTGTGCCAGGCCCGGACCGATCTTGCCGCCCACGCCCACGATGATGAGGTCGCCTTCTAACTTGCTGAAGAATGCGATGTCCTCCGCGCTGGGAGTGCTGAGGAGTTCTGCCAGTTCCATTTCCGTCTGAATCAGATTTGTCATGCCCTGAAATCTAGAACATGCCTCGCCGGCAAGTCAAGGAATTGTGCTGCGACCAACTGGGGTACAATAGGCGGGTTCTATACGCAGCTGTAGCGGCGGTCTCCGACCGCCGTCGTCGATCGGAGATCGACGCTACAATTTATATCGCTCCGTACCGGAACTCGAAGTGAGGTTCTCCGTGTCCTCCACGCGCTCTGTGGCGAATGCTTTCTCCGGCCGTCTCCGAACCATGACCCCTGCCGACATCCCTGCCGGCATGCGCTTGAAGGAGATCGCGGGATGGAACCAAACCCTGGAAGACTGGCAGCGATTCCTCGCGGCCGATCCCGAGGGCTGTTTCGTCGCGGAATGGAATGGACAGGTGGCGGGCACGGTGGCGACGATCATCTACGAGCACCGCTTCGCGTGGATCGGAATGGTTCTGGTTGACCCGCAGTTGCGCGGCAAGGGCATCGGGACAGCCCTGCTCCTAAGAGCCATTGACCATCTTGACGCCAAGAAGGTCCCCTGCATGAAGCTCGACGCTACACCGCAGGGCAAACCCATTTACATTCGCCTGGGATTCCAGGTCGAATACGAAATCGAGCGGCACAGCTTGACCCGTGAGATAACCGCGGAATCCAGCGCGCGGGCGCCTGCAGTCGCCGCGGAGAACTTCGAGCCGCTTCTGGAATTCGACCACCTGGTTTTCGGCGCTGACCGTAGCGTCCTCTTGCGCTCTCTCGCGAGGTCTGCTCCCGAGTTGGTCTCCATCCACCGCTCCGGCGGCGCCGTGGAGGGATTTGCGCTCGGCCGTCAAGGCTCACTGGCAGACCAACTCGGCCCCTGGGCGGCGGCAAACGCTGCCGCAGCGCGCGCCGTTTTCGACGATTTCCTTCGCCGCTCCAGGCGGCCGGTTGTCTTTGTCGACGTGCTGAGAGACAATGCTTGGGCGCCCGCCCTTCTGGCCGCCAACGGATTTCAGTTTTCCCGCAGCCTGACACGAATGTACCGCGGCGAGAATGCGCATCCGGGCCGGCCTGATTTGCTGGGCGCGATTCTCGGTCCGGAGTTTGGCTGACAGGCTGCGGAACACCGGGGGTTGGTTGTCATCCTGAGCGCAGCGAAGGATCTCTGCAGTTCGGCGGGGCTTTCGAGTTCAAGCAACGGCAGAGATCCTTCCTTCGTTTTACTCGGGACCGCCCCGATCAGATCGGGACTCCTCAGGATGACACGCGCCTCGATTTTCCAGTTGGCCTGCTGATCATTACTGATGACTGACTCCCCTCCTCACCGTGTCTTCTATGGTTGGTGGATTGTCGTCGCCGCCTTTCTGAACCTCTTTTTCGCCGTCGGCATTGTCTTCTACGGATTCCCGGTCTTTTACCCTTCTCTCATCGAGTCGCTGCATTTCTCGCGGCAGCAAGCCACCACGGGAATGTTCCTGGGCTTTGCGGCGGCGGCGCCGCTTCTGGGGTTGCTGGTGGGAGCGTTGATCGACCGCTTGGGCGCGCGAATGGCGATCCTGATCGGAACGGGCTTTGTGGGCGTCTCACTTTTCTTGATGGGCGGCATCCACACACTCACTCAATACTACCTGCTCTGCTTCACCGAGGTGCTCGGATACGTCTCCGCCGGCCCCATTGCCAATCAGGTCCTCGTCGCCAACTGGTTTCGCAAAATGCGAGGCCGCGCCATGGGCTATGCCTACCTAGGCCTCGGCTTCGGCGGCGCGGTGTCGCCGCTTCTCGTCCATTGGCTGATCGAGACCTCTGGTTGGCGCAAGGCCTTCGAAGTGATTGGAATTGCGATCCTCGCCATTCTCTTCCCCGTCGGCATCTGGGTAACACGCTCTGCGCCTCGCGATTTGGGATTACTCCCCGACGGTGTTCCGCCCAATCCGGCGGCCACGGAAAAAACCGCACCCTCGCGAACTGCCGGCCAAGCGGTTCGGACGGCAAACTTCTGGCTGCTCCTCCTCGGAAGCACACTCGTGATCGGCGTGATCGGAACCGTGATCTCGCATTTCATTCTCTTCCTGAAAGATGAAGGGTATTCGTCCGGCTGGGCTTCTCGAACGCTCAGCATTCTATTGTTTTCGAGCCTGGCGGGTCGCGTGATTGTGGGTTACGTTGCCGACCGCTTTAACCGCAAGAACATCATGGCCCTCTTCTACCTCACCTTGGCCCTGGCCATTCCCTTGTTGTTCCTGCATCACCAGGTGCGGGCCGTGCAAGCTTTCGCAATACTTTTCGGATTCGCCATGGGCGCGGATTATATGTTGATTCCCCTGGTCGCGGTCGATTGCTTCGGACTTGCCGCGCTGGGAAAGATTCTCGCCCTGGTGATCATGGCCGACTCGCTGGGACAGACGTTTGGGCCCGTCATGGCAGGCCGCATTTTCGACCTGCGGCACAGCTACGACCTTGCCTGGCTGATCATTACCGTGGCGGGAATCCTGGGCGCCGGCGCCATCTTCCTGATTTCATCCACCCGGAAAGAGACATACTCGAAATAACGGCCTTCTCCGCTGGAGAGTGCAGCAACCCCCAACCCCGTGCTTGTAGGGGGACGGCTTGCCGTCCCCTCATGAACCGGGTAGGGCAAGCCCTACCCCTACACGTTTTCAAAACAGGGCGGGATTCCTCGCTTCGCCCGGAATGACTGCCTAGAGGCGTCTTCGTCCTCACGCGCTTGGACTCCTCGTCATCGCATCAGAGTTGCCCGGCCACCGATGTGGCGAGGTTTTTCAGTTGTTTTTCGGTTTGGTCCGCATCCGTGCCCAGGGGTTTGAACCTCATGAAATAGCGTTCTTTGCCCTTGCGCACGTGAAGGCTGTGCCGGGCATCGAAATAGGCTTCGTCCCAATTTCCGTCCACAGTCTTGTTAGGCCCGAAGTGCGTGCCGAGTTTTGTAAACGTTTCCTTGGCTACCTCTACGGATGGTTCCACATAAATCCGAAACAAAAACTCGCTCCCACTTTGGGCTCGAGATGTGCAATCGGTGCCCCTGACCGTGCTGGGGGCTACAACGGGCGCCCAGGTTCTGGACGGTGATCCGAACGTCTGATTCAGCACCTTGGCTACCTGTGTAGCAGGCAAGAGTGTGCAGGCGTCGGCGGGAAATTCCTTTCCTTCCACCGCCACGACGCCGGCCAGTACCGTAAACGACACAAAGCACGTGATCCGCAGTGAGGTGGTTCGCAATTGGCTCATCGGTAACTCCTCTTCAGATCTAAGCTCACGATCCTAGTTTATCTGAATCCCAGCCTCACGCCAAAGCCGGCTTGCTTCTGAACTCTGCGGCCTTGGGCTTGTCTGCGCCCCGCCGATCCCAAAAGGGGCACAGACATTCCGACAACGATCGTCGGAACGTAAGCGCCACCGGCGAAAGTCACGTCATTCCCGCGCAAGCGGGAATCCAGTGGACCGACCATGGGTCCCCGCTTGCGCGGGGACGACGTTGATTTTCATTGCCTCGGGGGAATGGGTGAGGGGTTTTTCGCCCGCCTCTCTGCTATGCCTGACCGTGCTATTATCTCCGTAGGTACTTGACAAAACGGCTAGGCCCTGCTAGCATGTAGTTTGTTCACGCTCTACCGGGGAGAGTCCTCTCCCCGGCACTATCCCCGTCCAGGAGAGGTTCTATTTCTATGCGGCAGCTCAGCCGTATTCGTCAGCAATCCTGGCTGTCGGATGCGGAAGGGCGGGGCTTTAGCTCCGCCACTGAATCGGGGACCTATCGAGGGGCTCGAGCCCCTGAAGCGGCGGGGCTCAAGCCCCGCCCTTCCGAGCGTCATTTGAGAATGCGCTCCATCCACACGTCATCCAAGACTCATCTTTGGAGGTTTTATGTCTCTGCGTAAATCGCCCCAGCCTACTTCTCAACTGCTTGACGCCGCCCGCTCGAATGCCCGGCGTTCCCGCGGCCCGTGCACCGCGGCCGGCCAGCAGAATTCCAAAATGAACGCCCTCGAGCACGGCGAGCGTTCCGCCCCCGAACACCATTACGAAGTGATGCGCGCCCTGGGCGAAGACCCGGCCCAGTTCGAAGCCCTGAAGCAGGAGCTTCAAGATTCCTTCGGCCGCGGCGACGCCTTCCTTGAGAAACAGGTCGACGACCTGGCCCGGCTCTATTGGCGGCGCGACCGCCTGGAGCGCATGGAGGGCGGGCTGATGCGCGGCGCGCTGCTGGAGTTGGACGCGCGGCAGCACGAGCGGCGCCTCGCGATCGAGGGGGCAAGCTTCGAGCCGGGCCAAGCCCTCAACGTCGATCTGACGGCACCGTCGGACCCGGCGGCCCGGCGGCGCTTGCAGCGGTCGTTTCTGGGGCTGATTCGCGAGCAGGTGGGAGCGCGTTCATTTCTGCCCTGGCAGGGCGCGGCGCTGGAAGGCTTTCATAAAGGGCGGTCGGGCTGGCGGCCGGCGCGGCTCTGCGCTCTGCTGAAAGAGTTCGCCGACAGGCCAAGCAAACTCGCGAAGGAGAAGGCTCGCCAGCAGCGGGCGGACGAGGACGCTGCCATCCTGGCGGCCGCCGCATTGTGGGGTCAGGCAGGGCCGGAAGGAAGCAGCGGGGAATCGCCGGCGCCGGCGGATTGTGTAGCCCAGAGTCCCCGGGACTCTGCGGCGCTGCCCCCAGCGGAGCCATCGCCGGCTCCGGCCGAGCCGTGCCCGGACCCGTTGGAGGAACTCCAGTATCGGGAACTGCTGGCTCTGTTGGAGGTCGAGATCGCCCACGCGGAGCGGGAGTTCGAGTACGAGGAGAAAATGCATGAGCAGCGAGTGGCGATCGAGCGCGACGCTTGCTTGGCGCCTGCGGGCGAGGAGTGGCGGATGATGCTGCGGCGGGAAGAAACGTTGGACCGCGCCATCGACCGCAAGATTAAGCTGCTGCTCAGCCTGCGGAAGCCAGCGGCCCAAACGCAAAAGCCGCAGACCTTGGAAAGCAGGTCTGCGCCAGCCGAGGATGTGGCGGCGCCCGCCCAAGACGTAGGGGCGCCCATTGTGGGCTCCCAGGGCGAGGCTATTGATGAACAGCCCTCTCCCGAGGGGAGAGGGTGGCAGGCTCCAGCGCTTTCATCAGTCCGTCACCTGACGGAGTGAGGGGTCGGTTCATGACCTCGTTATGAGCTGACCGATCGACAGCGCTTGCAATGAAACCGGCCTCAACCGCGCCGCAATGCGCGGAGTGTGGAAGGAGTGCGTCGGAGTTTGACCGTTCTGAGACAATGTAGCCGAGCCACGTCGCCGAACGAGGCACGCAACCCCTCACCCGGCCCGCGACGACTGATGACAGCGCTGCCGCGTCCCACCCTCTCCCCTGGGAGAGGGCTTTTTGACCCTGTTTTTGTGCGGCGCTGCCCCGCTCCCGCCCGGCAGGCAAAAATCGACGAACGATCCGGGAATGTTATAGAAAACAAAGGACCGCTTACTTTGGCCGCCGGGGAATGAAAACGCCCACGTCAACCTTGGCTCCGCGTTCTACAAAAAGGGGAATCTGGATGCGGCCATTGCCGAGTACCGGGAAGTCTTGCGCCTGAACCCGCAGAATGACTCAGCGCATTACAACCTCGCCATCGCCCTGGGAGCCAAGGGCACCTTGGGCGCAGCCATTCGCGAAACTCGCGCGGCTCTGCGCCTTGGCCCGAACAATCCTCAGCTCCATTATTCACTGGCTTATGGGCTGGAAAAGCAAGGTGATCGAGACGAAGCGTTGGGGCAATACCGTATCGCCTCTACCCTCAGCCCCGAGAATTCTCAATTCCAGCGGGCCTTTGAGAGGCTGGCGCGAAAGCCCAAGGCACACCGCGCCTCGGAAACGCCAAAACTTGGTGAGGATACATGAGGCAGGGACATCCCGATTGGCTGCCCCTGTGCTCCATCAGGGTCGCATCTACAACTCCGATGCGCACACTTCACCCTCAAGACTGAAGGTCTTTTGAGTCGGCGAGCAGGAATCCTGCTCGGGTCGTCAGGTGAGAATGTTTCCCCGCTGTGTGGCGCCGGCGGGGGCGGCGTGCCGGATGGGTTACACGCGCTCGACGTTCGCGGCTTGCAACCCTTTAGGGCCGGTCTTCACTTCGAAGCTGACCCTTGCGCCTTCTTCTAATGACCGGTATCCGTTGCCCACAATGGACGAGAAATGAACGAATACGTCCTCTCCGCTTTCACGCTGGATGAACCCGTAGCCTTTTGCGGCGTTAAACCACTTCACTGTACCTTGTTCTTTCATGCTGCGATGTGTCCTTATTGGATTGAGATTGCAATTTGTGGAGACGGCAACGGCGGGTACGCCCGACGATCCGCTGTAACGCCACTCGCCGCAAGGTCCAAGGTAACCGCCCTTGTAGATCTTGCGATACTCGTCGGAATTACAACAACAAACTGCAAAACCAACATAGCAGTTTCTGGTCGGGTTGTCACGAAAAAACCGGTGGGAAGTCAGTTCAAGAAAAGGCGACTTTACGTCGCAAGGTCGGGAGGTGTGAACACCCCCTAGGGGTACGCCGATTCTTTCCCACCGACTCAGTTCTGGGTACGAGTTCAGTCTCGGCGCCGTAGGTATTAACAGAAGCACGAGATCAACTTGAAAACCGGTCTGCGATGTGTACAATGGATAACCCAAGGGTGAAACTGGCGACTTCACGTGAAACCGGAAGATCGCCAGCAATGCTCAGTGAATTGACGGCGGTGCATATGGGGCAAACTCACGAATTGCCTCAATCGACCCTGCCTCGCAGTTCTCCCGATAACGACCGTCCCGCAGCACAAGGTCGCAGTCCGCGCCGCGTGTCTGTACATCTCTGGATCTTCATGCTGGTGCTTCTAGTCGTCCTCGGCTTTCTCTGGTACGACTTGCGCACCGCCTACCAAGACGCCTTGAACTACTGGGATTCGAATCTATCCAACTCCGCGGACGAACAGACCAGCGTTGAGACCCTCTGGCTTCTCGAGAGACGAACGGACACCGAGGGCATTGCCAGCAGTTCGGCTACGATTCACATGGTTAACGAGAGTGTCAGCGGGGAGAAGTTGGAGGCAACCCAGCGAGAAGTTGAACGTGCGATCGATAAGATGGCGCGCATTAACGGCTTCCTGGGCGGAGCCATTGCTGATACGGAGTGCCGGATCCTGGCACAGGTCGGCGTCCCACCGGAAGCCCGGCAAGGCGTCAAGAGGGCCTGCCGTGAGGTCCAAACCACTCAAGCCTACAGCGTCGTTGCGTCTTACCCGCGGCCTGACCGCGTCTTGATCAACATGGCCGTTCCGGTTTCGGTGGAAGGGAGAGCATCGAGGGATTCTCAAACTCCCCACCCTGCGGTTGGGGCCGCGGTCATGATCTCAGAGCCGAGAAGGGCGGTTTCCCGCTTCTTCGCGGAAAAGAGCAAACCCGACCGGTTCGCGGAAACTGAGATCGTATGGCAAGACGAAGCGGAAACTGCGGGCTTTTCGCCCCAACCGAATGCGCTGGGAATGGGATCACTATTCCGGCAGCCACTGGGCGGGAATGCCTTCGAATCGAAGGCAGCCCGCGAACGCAATGTGGAGTTCGGCGAGTTCACCGATTATCGGGGCGTTCGGGTCTTCGGCGTCGCCCGGCCCATCGCCGCGGCGGGCGCGAGCCTTGCTCGCAAGGTTGACACGGATGAGGCGTTGGCCGAGTTTCACAAACGAGCCCTGTTGGAGTGGCTGGCCGCGGCGCTCTCTCTCCTGCTCTTCGGTTCCGTCATCCTGATTCAGCACCGTCACCAGGCGGTGCAGGACCTCCAGGAAAAACTTCGACAGCAGCAAGCGGTGTTGGATCTCAAACGTCACGTGGAGGCATCCGAGGAGCGCTACCGTGCCTTTGTTGCCAACAGCACGGAAGCCATTTGGCGCATGGAAACCGAGAAGCCCATCTCCACGGCACTCCCGGTCGAGGAGCAGGTTGACCAAGTTCTGCAGTTCGCCTACCTGGCGGAATGCAACGACTCCATGGCTCGCATGTTCGGGTTCGAGCGCGCCTCAGACCTTGTTGGGCTGCGCGTCAAGAAACTGACGGCCTTCGATCCGCGTTCCATCGCTAACCTGAAGACTTTCATTCGCTCCGGCTATCGGCTCGAGGACGCTGAGTTCCTCGCCAAGGACCGACACGGCCAGGTTCACCATTTTCTAAACACCTATTTGGGCGTCGTGGAAGGGGGATATCTGCTCCGCGCTTGGGGCGTGTTACGGGACGTGACGGAGCGGAAACGCGTGGAGGAAGCCTTGAAGGAGAGCGAGCGCCGCTATCGCGTTCTGTTCGAGACTGCCGGCGACGCCATTTTCCTTATACGCGGAGACGCCTTCATCGACTGCAATCAGAGGGCCCTCGAAATGTATCGGTGCACCCGCGACGATATTTTGGGACAGTCAGTGGCTGGACGCTACCCGCCAGAACAACCGGACGGTTCATATCCTCGCCAGGCAGTGCTTGAGAAATTGGATCGGGCTCGTGAAGGACATACGCTTTGTTTTGAGTGGGGGGCTCTCCGCGTGGACGGTACTACCTTTGATGCGGAGATCACTCTGGGCCGCTTGGGAATCGAGGAGGACGTTCTTCTGCTGGCACTGGTGCGGGATATCACTGACCGCAAGCAGGCGGAAAGATCGTTACGCGAGAGCGAAGAGCTGTTTCGCACCACTTTCGAGACGGCCGGAATCGGTATCGCTTTGGTGGACATGCAAGGGCGACCCATGAATTCGAACCCTGCACTCCAGAGAATGCTCGGTTATAGCGGCGAAGAACTTCGCCGCATGCCCTTCACCGAGTTTACCCACCTCGATGACCGGGAACGTGACTGGCGACTGTACCAAGAACTGCTGTCAGGGAAACGTGAAAAATACGAGATCGAGAAGCGCTTCATCAAGAAGGATGGGCAAATCGTGTGTGGGCACTTGACTGCTTCACTGGTTAAGAGCGAGGATGGGCAGCCCACGTACGGAGTGGGCATGGTGGAAGACATCACAGAGCGCAAACGGGCAGTGGAGGCGCTCGAAGCCAGCGAAGCGCGGTTCCGCACCCTCATACAAAGGGCGCCGCTGGCCATCAGCATTAGCCGGTCCGGGCGGACCTTGTATGTCAACCAACGGTACCTGGAAATGTACGGCTTCCAAAGCGTCGATGAAGTCATCGGACATTCCATCGGCGAGCAATGGTCTGCAGAGTGCCGGGCGATGGTGGAAGAACGCGCCCGGCAGCGTTCTCTCGGGCTGCCCGTTCCCATGCGTTATGAGGCGGTCGGGCAGCGTAAAGACGGCTCCCTGTTTCCCGTGGAAGTGGCAATCGCCATGGTAGAACTCTCGGACGGCAAGGCCAGCGTCGGCTTCCTGACGGACATCACGGAGCGCAAGCGTGCCGACCGAGAATTGGTAGACCGCTTGCGCTTCGAGACCCTGTTAGCCGATCTGTCGGCGCGATTTGCCGATGTGACGGCGCAGCGGTTGGGCGGCGAGATGGAAGGCGCCCTGCGCGGCGTCTGCGAATGCTTGGCACTGGACGGGTGTACACTTTGGCAGGCGTCGGAGGAGACTCCAAGGCTGTTGAGGTTAACTTACAATTATCGAAGCTCGGAAGGACCACCGGCTCGGGGTGTGCCTCAGATGGACGCCGGGGAGTACTTCCCCTGGAGTCACCAACAGATCATGTCTGGAAAGAGCAATGTCGTTGCCATCTCCTCCCTGGCGGAATTGCCAGAGGAGGCTGCCCGCGACCGCGAGACCTACTGCAAGTATGGCGTAAAGTCAGTCTTGACGATCGGGCTGGCAGCGGGGGGACGACCGCCCGTGGGAGCGTTGGCCTTTAGCTCGACGCAAGCAGAGCACGCCTGGCCAGAGGAAATCGTAAACCGGCTGCAACTCGTTGCCCAGATGTTCGCCCACGCGCTGGCTCGGCAGCGTTTGCAAGAAGAGCGTCAGCGCTCCTTCGATCAGTTGCGGGCCCTGGCCGCGCGCCTCCAAAGCATCCGCGAAGAAGAAAGAAAGAAAGTGGCGCGCGAAATCCACGACCAACTGGGCCAGGCTTTAACCGCCATCAAGCTGGACCTGAGCTCGCTGGTTCGCGGGCTGCCGGCCGCTCCCAGCCCCCTGTTGGAAAAGGGCCCTCCCCTCTTGCTTCTGGTCGATGAGACGATTGAGAGCGTGCGCCGAATCTCTACCGAATTGCGACCCGGTATGCTGGATGACCTGGGGTTGGCGGCCACGGTGGAATGGGCGGCAGAGGAGTTTGAGAGCCGAACCGGCACGAAATGCCTCCTGAATTTGGCCACGGAACAATTCTCAGTCGATTCGGAGACGGCTACGGCGGTATTCCGCATCTTCCAGGAGACGCTCACCAATGTGGCGCGGCACGCGAGCGCCAGCGAGGTGAAGATACGCCTCGCCGAGGAAAACGGCGATTTGACGCTGGAAGTCCACGACAACGGCAGAGGGATCCGAGAAGACGAACTGGCCAACGCCAGTTCGCTGGGAGTTTTGGGAATGCGCGAGCGGGCCCTGCTGTTGGGAGGCACTCTTACCATCAGGGGCGAGCCGGGTCAAGGCACGACCGTAAGGATTCGGATTCCCGAAGTCCGCCGCGCCTAGCGAGGAGGTCCATGCTCAGGGTTCTGATCGCTGACGACCACGCCATCGTGCGCCGGGGCCTGATCGAGATTCTCTTGCGCGAACTCGAAAATCCCGTTTGTGGAGAAGCGGAGAATGCCCAGCAGGTTCTTGCTCAGGTCCGGAGCCAAACCTGGGATCTGTTGATTTTGGATGTCAGCATGCCCGGGCGCAGCGGCATCGACGTTCTTGGCGACTTGAAACGCACGCATCCGAAACTGCCCGTCCTGGTTCTCAGCATGTATCCCGAGGGCCAATACGGCAAGCGGGTGCTCAAAGCGGGCGCTTCCGGCTACATGAACAAGGACAGCGCGCCGGAAGAATTAATCAAGGCCATTCGCAAAGTGCTGGCGGGTGGCCGCTATGTCAGTCCGGCGCTGGCGGAAAAGCTGGCTTGGGACCTGGGTGAAGACCACGCGAGCTTGCCCCACGAGGCTCTTTCCGACCGTGAATTTGAAGTCCTGCGCATGATTGGCGCAGGAAAGACGATCAGCCAGATTGCGGAGGAGCTTCATCTGAGCGTGGCTACAATCAGCACCTATCGGGCCCGCATTCTGGAGAAGATGAATATGACCACCAGTGCGGAGTTGATGCGTTACGCCTTCCAGAGCCGCTTGGTGGAGTGACCCTATCTCGCCGCGGCCCGCCAGACACGTCCCCTCTCCCGCCCAAAATTAAGCGGCTGTCATCCTGAGCGGAGCGAAGGATCTCCGCAGTTTCCCGCGGTTGCGTCACTTATGAACAACCGCAGAGATCCTTCGCTCCGCTCAGGACGACAGGTTTCATAGGGTTGCCCCGGGCAAGCCCCTGGGGCGTCCCTGCAACGCCAACCTCTACTTTCCAGTTACCGTGTCAGAGAAATGATGACACGAGGAGTCCAGTTAGCTCGACGCCAATATCCAGCTTTCGGCGATAGTGTCCCTGCCGCAGATGGGGCAGGCTGATACGTGGGGCGACTCATGAAAGTTCTGATCGCTGACGACTCCGAGGTTTTCGTGCAACGCTTGGTACAAGCGCTTGGTGAAATCAGCGGCGTCGAAATTGTTGGGCGCGCCCGTACGGGTGCGGAGGCCTTGCAGGCACTCCGCGATCTGCACCCTGAGGTCATGATCCTGGACATCAGAATGCCGGACGGAACTGGCATTGACGTGCTGGAAGGTATGAGGGAAGAGAAATTGGCGCCGATCACAATCGTCCTGACCAACTTCGCTTTCCCGCAGTATCGCAGAAAATGCCTGCAACTGGGGGCGCGATTCTTTTTCGACAAGTCGGCTGAATTCGCAGAAGTCAGAGAAGCGCTGAGCGGGCTGATTCACAAACCCCCGGCACCCGCCGAGAACGGCTCGAGTGGAACGGAGCAAGAAGCTCATCAGGACTGCTAAGAAAGAGCAGGGAGATGGAGCGGTTGTTTCTAATTGGCGCGGTTGCGTCCTTGGTCGTTTCGTGGCTCTAGATTTTCCTCCTGAAAGCCAAAGTGCGCGGCTGCATGACCTACATTCACAATCGTATCGACACAGCCAACCGCGGCCTCGGAGGCCCGCTCCACGACCCTGCAGGCGGGCACAACTCAAAGCGGACGGGCAACTCTTGGTGCATCGGCAGGAAGGAAGCGGCAATGCCGGCACTGGAAAAGGCGACCATGGAAGGAAAGCCGAAACTCATCGTCGGTGGCTCAGATAGTCCTCAACCACTGCATTATCTTTGTTCGCATTGCTTGCAGCCATTCTATCTACCTGGAAATCAGCCGCCGAAGGAAGCTGTGGCGGAACTGCTCCAGAGCTTTGGAGAACACGTTGAGCGAGAGCATCGGAGCCCTGGCCCTGATTCGAATGCCCCGCAGGCGGAAGCCGATAAACGGGACGGTCATTAGAGGAATTGCATTACAACACGGTTGAGCAGTTTCCAAAATGGGCCTCGCCGTGTTTTAGGCTGATCGCGGGCGCTAAGAGCACAGAGAAGGAATCGTCGTGAATCCACGACGCACTGCTGACGAGCGCTCCAGGACAGTGTGAGAAATCCTGGGACTCAAACAGCAGGAGCGTGAGGTTTGGTTAGAAGGAGCTGTATGAATCTGGAGACAATGGGAGGGCGAGAGGACAAGGCACCTCCTGAGACCTTGGTCAAAAGCCTGCTGCACCTTTTCTTCAGCGCCGTCGAACAATCGTCGGAAGCCGTGGTCATCACCGACGCCCGAGGCAACATCGAATACGTCAATCCGGCATTCACCCGCATTACAGGGTACACGCGCGAGGAGACCTTGGGGCAGAATCCCCGGCTCCTGAAATCCGGCGAGCACGACCCGGAGCTTTATCGCAAGCTTTGGAAGACCATTCTCGCCGGAGAGTCCTGGCGCGGTGAGCTCATCAACCGGCGCAAGGACGGGAGTTTTTACGCCGAGGAGATGCACATTGCGCCGGTGTGCAACCCTCGCGGAGAAGTCACCCATTTCATCGCCACTCAACAGGACGCGACAACCCGCCGCCAACTCGAACAGCAGCTAAAGTGGGTGCAAACGGTGGAGGCGGTCGGACGTCTGGCGGGGGGAGTGGTCCATGAATTGAATAACCTGCTCGCCATCATTTCCGGTTACGGACAGCTTTTGCAGGGACGCGTGCATCCCGAAGGTCTAGGTGCAGTGGAGGAAATCCTGAAGGCTGCGGAACGGGCGGCCGCGCTCACACGCCAATTACTCTCCTTCAGCCGGGGTCAAGTCGTGGCCCCGGAGGCCCTGGACTTGAACTTGGTCGTGTCCGACACCTTGAAGATGCTCCGCCTTCTGGTCGGCGACGGTATCGAACTCGCGACTATTCCACAAGCAGACTTGGGACACGTGATGGCCGACCGGGGACAAATCGAGCAAGCGATCATGCATCTGGCCGTGAACGCGCGCGACGCCATGCCCGAGGGCGGCAAAATCACGATTGAAACGGCCAACGTCTATCTGGATGAGGCTTATTCACGAACCCACGTGGGAGCCCGTCCTGGTCCGCACGTGATGGTATCCATAGCCGCTATGGGCGCGAAGCCGGATACCGAATCCTCAGCGTCGTCCTTCGAGCCTCCTTTCACAGCAAAGAGAGCAGGCAAGGGTAAAGGATTAGGCTTGGCAAACGTATTCGGCGTCATTAAACAGAGCGGCGGCCACATTTGGATTCAAACCATGCCCGGACAGGGTACGGCCTTCAAGATCTACCTTCCCCGCATTGAGGAGACGGCGCCCAAGGTGGAGCCAGTTCAGCCCCGCCCCGTCCTGCCCACGGGATCGGAGACCATTTTGTTGGTCGTCGAGGAGCATGGAGTTCGGTCCATCGTCGGCAAGACACTCGAGTCGCTTGGCTATAAAGTCCAGGAAGCGCACGGACCCGTCCAAGCTCTGGCGATCGTCGAGCAGAGTTCCCAACCGATTCATCTGCTCTTGACTGACCTGGTGATGCCCCAGACGGGTGTTAAAGAGTTAGCCAATTGCTTGCAAACCTCGCGGCCAGAGTCGAAAGTCCTCTATATGTCAGGGCAGACAGAGGGCTCTTCTGTCCACCACAGCGCTCTGGAAGCAGGACCGTCCTTTCTCCCAAAGCCCTTCACGCCTGAAACTTTGGCGCGTAAGGTGCGCGAAGTGCTGGACGTTCGAAACCAACCCCAATAGAGATCCCGTCTCAACAAACAGTTGGTGATAGAATTACCTAGGGCTTTGTAGACCGTCCAAACAGGGATTAGATTCCTGTCCGCAGGAATCGGTCATTTACAGGAGGGAAGCGATGTTCCGTCTTGCATGCTGTCTGCTCGTGGCGACGCTGGCGCAGGCCGCTGTACCGGCATTCCAGACTTCGTTTGAGAAGGCAGGCCAGGACTGGACGGTGGTTCGCGGTTCGACTGCGGCTGACTCCGCGGTGCTGCACGAGGGGCACAAGTCGCTTCGCCTCGAGCGCGACGTCTCCTCCCCAGACGCCTGTGTGCGCTTGGCGCCCGTCGCTCTCAGCATCGGCAAGGAGTATGAATTGAGCGGTTGGGTGCGAACCGAGAACCTCGAGGTGCGTGACCTCGACCGTTCTCCCATCGCTATTGGCGCGGCCCTCACCATGGCCTCGATGCCCTTCGATGTGCATTCAGCCTCGCTGGGCGGCACTCAGCCCTGGACGCGCCTCACCCTTCGATTCGTGGCCAGCAGTGTGCAGGACCACATCCTGCTCACCGTCGGCAGTGGCGGATCATTTCGCGGCAAGGCCTGGTTTGAAGGCGTGCGCCTGGAGGAGAAGTCCTCGAGTGATGAATGGCCGGTTCGGGACGCTGTCGAGACCTTCGGCCCCGCTTACCGCTACCCCGCCTCCGGTTGGATTTATCTCCACATCGAAGGCCAGCCTTACGAGCGCGGCTATCAGCACGGGCACCTCATGGCCCGTGAGATTCCGGAGTATCTGGAGCGCTGCGCAGCGTCGCTCGGCGCCAAGGAACGCTGGGACGACTATCGCACCACCGCCAACGCTCTTTTCCTACGCGGCTTCGACCACGAAATCCTGGAGGAGATGCGGGGCATCGCGGAAGGCGCTTCCGACGCCGACGCCCGCTGGCAGAACCGGCGCATCGATTTGCTGGACATCGTCGTGGCCAACACCACGGTCGAGATGGGCGAGTTGTCTTCCGCCGTCGCCGCCACGCCCACGGGGCTGGAAGGTCTCAACTTTGATACGCCGCCCTACGCCAGGCGCGATTCCGCGCTCGATCATTGCAGCGCGTTTGCCGCCACCGGGCCCGCCACACGGGACGGCAAGATGGTGATTGGGCATGTCACCTGGTGGCCGCTGACGCTCGCCGAGCAAACCAACATCCTGCTCGATATCAAGCCGGCCGCCGGCCATCGCATGCTCATTCAGAGTTATCCGGGCGGCATTGAAAGCGGCACCGATTGGTACCAGAACGACGCGGGCATCGTGCTCACTGAAACCACGATCGAACAAACGCCTTTCAACCCCCAGGGAACGCCGGTGGCCTTCCGCGCGCGCATGGCGATTCAATACAGCAGCAACATCGACGATGTGGTGCGCTATCTCGGCACTCGCAACAACGGCCTTTACACTAACGAATGGATTATGGGCGACGCCAAGACGAACGAGATCGCCATCTATGATCTCGGCACGAACCACACCCGGCTCTGGCGAAGCTCCAAGAACGAATGGTTCGGCGGAACACCCGGCTTCTACTGGGGCGACAACAACGGCAAGGATCTCACCGTCCGCCTTGAGGACTACCCTGACCCCAAAGGCGATCCTGTTTTCATCCCTTATTCCCCGGGGCCGCGAGACCTGGCCTGGCAGGAGCTTTATCGAAAGTATCGCGGCCAGATTGATGAGCAGTTCGGCTTCCTGGCTTTCCGCACCGCGCCGCTGGTCAGTTCCATCACCATGGACGCCAAAGTCACCACCGCAGATATGGCCAATCGCCTTATGGTTTGGGCCGAAATCGGCAAGCCCAACCAGCGCGAATGGTTGCCGCAAAAGGAGGACTATGCCAAAGATGACGGCCTGTACCCGTCGGGCTACCATCTCTTTGAGGCCGAACCCTCCGCAAGCCTGCTTTCTGCAATTCAGCATAACGAGAAGCTTAGACTCTCGGCAGCGCTCGACCCGCCGCCAGCTACGAACGCCGCCGCCGACCCGCCGTCATACGAGGGCCGGCTCTGGAAGGGTTGGATTCTGCCCGCCTCCGAAGCTGACGACTGGCTCGTCGCCGGTTCAGCCCGATACCGGCGTGTGCTCCAGTCAAACGATGTGGAGGAGGCCCTCAATGCCCAGCGCGCCATCATGCGCGGCCTGGAACTGAGTCCCGACACGCCGATGAATCACCTCCTTCGCGAGCAAACCCAAGGCGTACTGTTTCTGGATTCGTTGCGTCGCAAAATGGGCGACGAGGCTTTCCTCAAGCTGATGAATGACTATTTCGCAGCGAATACGACCAAGCAAGTCACAGCGGAGTCCTTCCTCGAAAAGGCCGGCGTCCCATACGAACCCGTCGCTCCTCCTGCCGGCCCCGCTTACCTCACGAGCGACATCGGGCGCCGGCTCTCCTCGGCCGTGATCGTCTACGGCACGGTGCGCGAAGCCGGTGCGAACCGCTACGCCGCCGAACAGATGCAGAATCACTTCCTGGATCGCTACGAAAGCGCGGTCCCCATCTACAAGGACTTTGAAGCCTCTGAGGAATTACTGCGCCATCACGATGTGGTCTTTGTGGGCCGTCCGGAGGCCAACTCCGCGCTGGCTTCCTGGTCGGGGAAACTCGCCCTCGATTACGATGGCGCAGCTTTCAAGATCGACGGAAAGGTACATGCCAGCGAACGCGAAGCCCTGATTCTCGCCGCGCAGAACCCACTCGATCCCGCTCACATGGTTCTGGTAGTTGCAGGCAACGACGCGCTCAGCACAGTGAAGGCGGAAAACGCCGAGTTGCCCCCCGATGAGTATCTGATTCTCAGGATTGGCGGCGAGCCCGCCAAGGGCTTCACCGCGCAAACCTCCATGCGCTGAATTCCAGGAGGCTGACGCGGACCTCTCTGAATAATTTCCGCAGGCCCTTCCACATCGACATCCAACCCGATGGCGGAGGCCACAACCACCTTCGGACCATCCGCTCGAACGGTAATGGCCAGCGCGGCGCCGACTTGCCGGATTAGCCGCGCCCAGCGGCAGCCTGCGGAGTGGCGTTTTCTCAGGACCTTAGTACCATTGAGAACCCCTATCTTACTGGATATAGTCCAGCTTAGAAGTGCAAGATTACCCCGAGCAAGGAACTTGAAGACGCGCGTTGTACGAATTCCCCAGGATGAGTCTCAACCCTGTTGGAATGGATCAAGAAAGACGGTAGTCACGTTGTAACGACGCTGGAAGGAAAGCTGGGCGGAGTCGCAGATGTCCAATCCGGAAACGCTCGAGCGGCGGACAGTAATCCTCGTGGTTGATAATGACCAGAGTTCGCGAGCCCTTTTTCGGAAATCGCTTGATCAGGTCCGCTTCGAGGTTATTGAAGCGGAGGATGAGTCAAAAGCGCTTCAGAGGTTCACGGAGACGCCGCCCGATCTCGTCGTAATGGACATGGACACGTCCAACCTGGACGGCTTTGAAGCCTGTGCGGCTCTCCGCCGTTTACCCCAGGGGCAAGACACGCCCATCCTGATGGTCACCGGGCGCGACGACATTGAGTCCGTCAACCGCGCTTTTGAAGCAGGAGCAACAGACTTCTTGCCCAAGCCCGTGAATTGGACGCTCTTCGGCCACCGCGTTCGATACATGCTGCGTGCCAGCCAGAACTACCGCGCTTTGAAGGCCGGCGAGGCAAGACTGGCCAAGGCCCAACGGATGGCACGGTTAGGACATTGGGATTGGGATGTCAGCGAGGACCGGTGGTCTTTCTCGGATGAGGTGTGCAGGATCTTTGGTTTTGGCCTTGAGGACCGGCCCGCAAAGCGCGAGTTCATGGCCAAGGTTATTCATCCCGAGGATCGCGACCAAGTGTTGCAATTGTTCCAAGCGGCGTTGCGGGGTGAAGAGAAGTACGAGATTGAATACCGCCTCTTGCTGCCCGATGGAACGTTGCGCGTCGTAGCGGAGCAGGCGGAGGTCAGCTTTGACGGGCGTGGCCGTCCGAGGCAGGTGGAAGGAACGCTCCAGGATCTGACCGAGCGGCGGCAAGTAGAAGCAAGAATACGATATCTGGCTTACTACGACGGACTAACCGGTCTTCCCAATCGCCGCATGATGTCCGAACACGTCGCGCAGGGTTTGCGCCAGGCGCGAAGAAACAAGAGGCCGCTTGCGCTGCTTTTTCTCGACCTCGATAATTTCAAGTCCATCAACGATTCTCTGGGGCATAGCTGGGGGGACAAGCTACTGCGACAGGTCGCTGAGCGGCTTTCTCAATGCGTGCGCGCTAGTGACCTGGTATCCCGGCCCGGCGTGCAAACCTTGACCCAGCCTGTCTTCCGCTTCGGCGGTGATGAATTTGCAGTCCTTCTGTTCAATCTTCAGAAGGAGCGGGACGCTGTGTTGGTTGTACAGCGCATTATGAGCGCCCTCGAGGCACCTTTTGTGATTGAAGGGCACGAACTTTTCGCTACAGCCAGCATCGGCATTGCCGTATCCCCGTCGGACGGCGATGATCTCAAAACGCTTCTCCGAAATGCCGACGCGGCCATGTATCAGGCCAAACAAAAAGGGAAAAACACCTTCGAATTCTATACAAAATCGCTGACGCGGATGTGCATCGAGCGGATGAAGATCGAGGCCAGGCTGCGTCGTGCGATTGAGCAGGGAGAACTGAAGCTCTGCTTTCAGTCTAAGCTCGAAGCCCAATCCAGCCGTCTTGCCGGGGTCGAGGCCCTGCTCCGATGGAACACCGCGGGTTTAGGTTCCGTGCCGCCGGAAAGATTCATCCCCCTCGCTGAGGAAACGGGACTCATCATCCCGATCGGGGAATGGGTGTTGAGAGAGGCCTGCCGCCAGATCCAAGCCTGGGAAACCGTCGGACTGCCTATGGTCCCAGTCGCAGTCAACGTCTCAGCCCGACAGTTTCAACGCAGCGACCTTTCCAAATTCATCTCCAGTTTGCTCGAAGAAACCGGTCTGAGCCCTCAGAGCTTGGAACTGGAGCTCACCGAAAGCGCCATCGTCGAGGATGTTCCAAGGGCCAAGGTAGTGCTTCAGAAGCTCAGCGAACTGGGAGTGAGGCTCTCCATCGACGATTTTGGGACTGGATTCTCCTCTTTAAGTCTGCTTCGGTGGTTCCGGGTGGACGCACTAAAGATTGACCGGTCGTTTGTGCAAGATCTCCCCCAAGATGCGGACGACTCAGCGATAATCCTCGGTATCATCGCGATGGCGCACAGCCTGGGCATCCGAGTCGTCGCCGAAGGTGTTGAGACGGAATCCCAATTTGACTTCTTGAAAGAGCATGGGTGCGACGAAGTGCAGGGTACCCTTTTCGGGCTGCCGGTCACGGGTTCGGAGTTTGCGCAATCGCTCGACGCGGCCGGCCCCAGCCTGCGGTTTTCGCTTCCGATTCCGCGCAGGGTACACTAGTGGAACCTGCTCGAGGGCTCGATCGGGCCGGTGCGATTGACCTTACCGAAGTACCTTACCGAAGTACCGTTGAAGGCGGATGTTCTCACAGCTAGAATCCAGGCCGGTGCGAGCAGAGAATTGGCAGACGAGCGCGTGTAACCAGGCGAGGTCAATCCTGCCGCCAACGTCAAGAGGCGCACAAAAGAATATGCCAGCCGGTAGATCACTTCGATGCTTTTCGGCCCTGGCAAGGGCCTGTCTGCTGCTGACAATCTTCTTTTGCTTTTGGAATACGCCGGCCCAAGCCCTGATGCCAATCAAGACCTTGACGCAGTATGTCCACGAAGTCTGGCAGCAAGAGGATGGGCTGCCTGAAGACGATGTGACAACGATCACTCAGACGCGAGATGGATATATCTGGCTGGGAACCGAGGCCGGATTGGTTCGCTTCGATGGAATTCGCTTCACCGTGTTCGACCAATCTAACACGCCTGAGCTCACCAGCGGTTTTATTCACAAGTTGCACGAAGGCCGTGATGGCAGTCTGTGGATCGGCACGGACGCAGGCGGCATCTATCGATTACAGAATGGAAAGTTCACGGCCTATCCCACCCCGGACGGGCTTTCCAATGACACTGTCCTGGCACTATGTGAGACCAATGACGGAAGTCTCTGGATTGGAACTGAAGGGCATGGACTGGGGCGCTTAAAGGACGGCAAATTCTCGCGTTACACGACCAAAGACGGCTTGTCGGACGATTTCGTTTGGGCACTGATGGGAACCGAAGACGGAAGCCTTTGGATTGGCACAAATCACGGCCTCAGCCGGCTCAAGGACGGAAAGTTCACTCTCTACACCACGAAGGATGGGCTTCCCAACAACGTCGTTTGGTCGTTGGGTTCAGGCCGAGGGCACAGCTTGTGGGTCGGAACAGGCGGCGGATTATGCCAGATGCGAGATGGCCAATTGCAGGCCCTCCCCGGGAACGAGGGTGCAGAGAGTGACCGTGTGATCTCGCTCGTCGAAGACCACCAGGGCACATTATGGGTTGGGACAGACGGTCATGGGTTGGAGCGGATCCAAAACGGAACGGTCTCCGCTTTTACCACCAAGGAGGGCCTATCGAACGACACGGTTTCTGCGATTATGGAAGATGACGAGGGAAGTCTTTGGCTAGGCACGTTCGGCGGCGGTTTGGTTCGATTGAAGGACGCTAACTTCGTCACCTATGGCAATGACCCAGGATTGCACTTGGGAGGGGTCGATGCCGTTTATGAAGGCCACGATGGCAGCATGTGGATAGGAACTGCAAGCGCCGGATTGGCCCGGTTCAAAGCGGGGAAGGTCACCACCTATACCAGCAAGACAGGTCTACCCGAAAATGAAGTATTGAGTGTTCTCGAAGGCCACGACGGAAGCCTTTGGGTGGGGACCAAAGGTGCCGGAGTGGCCAGGATCTACAACGACAAGGTCACCACCTACAGCACCAAAAACGGCCTCTCCAATGATTCCATAACAGCGCTGCTTGAGGACCCACAGAGGGCCCTCTGGATTGCCACGCGGACTGGCGGGCTCAATTACTTTCGAGACGGAAAATTCACCCTTTATTCAACCCGCAACGGGTTGCCTTCCGATGTCATCAGAGCACTTTACCGGGATCCTGGAGGCACGCTCTGGGTGGCCACCGAGAAGGGGCTCGTCGCGATGACCGGCGAAAACATCAGAACCTATACCACCAAAGACGGCTTGGCGAACGACGAAACCTGCTCCATTTATCAGGACCACGAGGGAACCTTTTGGATTGGGTCGTGCTCCGGCGGGCTGAGCCGATTCAAGGACGGTAAGTTCACCGCCTACAAGAAGCGAGATGGGTTGTTTGATGACACCGTATACCAGATCCTCGAGGATGATCGGGGTAATCTCTGGATGAGCTGTAACCGAGGCGTCTACCGTGCCAGCAAGAGGGAGTTGAACGAGTTTGCGGAAGGGGCGATCAAGTTGATTCGGTGTGTTTCCTACGGCAAATCCGACGGAATGGCCAGCTATGAATGCAATGGCGGATTCCAGCCGGCAGGGTGGAAGTCCAAAGATGGAAGATTGTGGTTCCCCACCCTCAAAGGGGTCGCCGTGGTTGACCCGGCTCACCTGAAGGTTGACCAGCACCCGCCCCGGGTCATGATCGAGCAGCTCTCGATTGATGGCAAGCCCGTGCCGGCGTCGCGGTACATCGAGGTGCCGCCAGGGCAGAACAGACTTGAGTTCCGCTACACCGGTCTCAGTCTTTCCGCGCCTGGCCGGGTACATTTCAAGTTCCAATTGACAGGTTTCGACCGGGACTGGGTCGATGCCGGATCACGACGCATTGCCTCTTACACAAATGTTCCTCCCGGCCGTTACCGGTTTCGGGTGATCGCACGCAACGAGGAAGGGAACTGGAACCAGGAAGGCGCGGCTGTGGACCTTTATCTCAAGCCGCATTACTACCAAACGCTCTGGTTCTACAGCTTTTCCGGACTGTTGCTGCTGGTCACGGCCGTTGGGGGATATCGTCTCCGGATCCAGGCGATCCGCGCGCACGAAAAGGAGTTGGAGGTCCGAGTGAAGGATCGGACCGAGGAGTTGCAGAAAGAAATCGTGGAGCGCAAGCGGACGGAGTTGGAGCTGCAAAAAGCCAAAGAGGGCGCGGAGGCCGCCAGCCGCGCCAAGAGTATGTTCCTTGCCAACATGAGCCACGAGATTCGCACCCCCATCAACGGCATCCTGGGGATGACAGAGTTGACCCTGGAAACGGAACTGACCCCCGAGCAGCGGGAATTCTTGGGAATGGCCAAAACTTCGGCCGACGCCTTGCTTACCGTCCTCAACGATGTCCTGGACTTCTCCAAAATCGAAGCCGGCAGGCTCGACCTTGACCCGATTCGCTTCAAGTTGCGCGACAGCCTGAATGACACCCTCAAGCTGTTGGTTTTGCGGGCCGACGAGAAGGGCCTCGAGCTGACGTGCGATATTCACCCCGAGGTGCCGGAGATGGTGGTTGCCGATCCCACGCGGCTGCGCCAGATCATCATCAATCTGGTCGGCAACGCCATCAAATTCACGCCACGCGGCGACGTGAGTCTGGAAGCGGTCTTGGAGTCCAGAACTCCGGATCAGGCGCTGCTGCACTTCTCGGTGCGGGATACCGGCATCGGCATTGCTCCCGAGAAGCAGAAGATCATTTTCGAAGCTTTCTCCCAGGCCGATGGTTCCATGACGCGTACCTTCGGAGGCACGGGGCTGGGGCTGACCATCTCCCTGCGGCTGGTGACCATGATGGGCGGTCGGATGTGGGTGGAGAGCGAATTGGGGAAAGGCAGCCGCTTCCACTTCACGGTACCGGTGCGGACGGTAAAGGGCGCGGTGGCGATGGGGCCGCTGGAGCGAATGGACTTAGCCGGGCTGCCGGTGCTGGTGGTGGATGATAATCCGACCAACCGTCGCATACTGGGAGAGATGCTGCGCCACTGGGGCATGCGGCCGGAGTTGGCGCCCAGCGGAGCGGAAGCCATCACCATGCTCCAGGAAGCCGATCAGCGGGGCGTCGGCTTTGCCCTGCTGCTGGTGGACGCGCAGATGCCGGGCATGGACGGCTTCACGCTGGTGCAACGCCTCCGTCGACAAACCGACTTGGGCAAGATCACCATCATGATGCTGACTTCGGCCGGGCAAAGGGGTGACGCGGCGCGCTGCCGGGAGTTAGGCATCGCCGCCTATCTGGTCAAACCGATCGTCCAGTCGCAGCTCTTCGACGCCGTACTCAACGTGTTGGCGACAAAAGATCAACAACCTCATGATGTTCCTCTGGTTACCCGTCACTCCTTGCGCGAGGCCCGTCGGGGCCTGCGCATTCTGCTGGCCGAAGACAATGTCGTCAACCAGGTACTGGTGTGCCGGCTCCTGGAAAAACACGGTCACAGCGTGGTGGTGGCCAATAATGGCCGCAAAGCCCTGGAAGAACTGGAAAAGGAGAAGTTCGATTTGGTCCTCATGGACGTTTCCATGCCGGAGATGGATGGCTACGAGGCCGTCGCAGCCATCCGCGCCAAGGAGGGAGCGGCGCAAACCCATGTTCCGATCATCGCCATGACTGCCCATGCTATGAAAGGTGATCGTGAACGCTGCCTTGCCGCTGGAATGGACGCCTACGTTTCCAAGCCTGTTCAACCCAAGGAACTGTTCGAGATCATCAAATCGCTGGCACTGGTTCCTGCCTAGGGGGTCTGGAGTCTGAATGAGAATCTCGTTCGGGCTGTCATTCCAAGCGAAGTAGGAGGACGGCTTGCCGTCCCCTGGCTGGATGGATCTCACAGCATCCGGGGTAGGGCAAGCCCTACCCCTACGCATTTACCCTGGAGCGGCGCTCTCCAATTGACTTGTACCCTTCTGCCCATTAAATTCTGAACATGCGTGGCTTGCAGTTGCTTTGCGCATCTGTCGCGCTTGCTGTACTCTCGTCGGCGAGTGCGTTGGCCCAAGGCCGTAGAGTAGCGATCACGGTTGACGATCTGCCTTATGCCGGTGGCACCGCCACACTGCAGAATGTTTCGAGAGAGGCGTCTGCGGCTGTGAACGCCAATCGCAAGCTATTGAGGGCCTTTGTCACCCACCAAGTTCCGGTCACGGGTTTTGTGATCCAGAAGGCTGTTGAATCGTTCGGCGCGTCCGGAATTTCGATACTCGAGGAGTGGGTACACCAGGGATTTGATCTCGGGAATCACACCTATTCTCATTCTGATATCAACACTCTCTCGCCTGAACAATTTGAGCACGAGGTTGTGCGCGGCGAGTCGGCAATCGGACCGCTCATGAGAGACGCCGGAAAAAAACCCGCGTTTTTCCGGTTTCCTTTCAACCACACGGGTGACACGGAGGCAAAGAAGAATGCTATTACCGCATTTCTTTCTCAGCGCGGATACCGGCTGGCCACATGCACAATCGACAATTCCGACTATGTCTTCAACGATGCGTACGTCCGAATGATCGCAAGGAGTAACGACGCAGCCGCTCAAAGGCTACGCCTCGCTTATCTGGCTTACACCGATGCCGAGATCAAGTATTACGCCGCCCTCAACAAACAGGTCTTCGGTTACGAGCCTCCGCAGGTGATGCTCTTGCACGACAATCGGCTTAACGCCGACCTGATCGAACAAGTGCTTCAGCTCTTCGAGGCGCAGAACTATAAGTTCGTGTCCCTGGGTGCAGCACAGTCCGACGCTGCCTACCAAACCCCGGACACGTACGTCACCAAGTACGGTCCGATGTGGGGATATCGCTGGGCCAAAGAGCGGAATGTGAAAGTGGACGGCAGATTAGAACCGGACCCGCCGCAGTGGGTCCTGGATTGCGCCAAGTCGACATCCAGTTCGTCCCAGTAGCTGCCCCACTGAGGGTTACATAATATCGTGACGGACCAGCTCCCTCACCTGTCCGTCGGCTGACGGACACCCTCTCCCCCAAGGGGGAGAGGGCATAAACTCGGGTTGTTTCTCGCCTCGCCCCCATTTTTCGAACGGATCGGCTGTTAACAGTTCTGCTCTCCCGATCATCTATTGTAGATAGAGGATCGATTACAGATGGGCTCCGGTTTGGAAGAGGGTTTTGAAATGCTCACTGCGGGCTTGGGAGGCCAGCTTGTGGGGGAACAACTGGAACTCTCCGAAGACGCCAGGTTAGTGTGTGCCGCGCGCGACGGAGACCGCGCCGCATTCGGCCTCCTTTACGACCGGTATGCACGAATGGTCCACGGAATCATGCTGGCGAAGGCCCCCTTCGCGGCAGTGGACGATTTGGTTCAGGATGTCTTCCTACTGGCGCTCCGTCGGCTGTCAACGCTGCGTGAGGTCGGAAGCTTTGGGGCGTGGCTGGCAGCCATCGCACGCAATCTGGCCAAAGATCACCACCGCCGATCGGCCCCCGAGGAGCAACTGGCCGTAGATGTGTCCGAAGAAGAAATGGAGATGCGCGCGAGCGGCGGCGATCAGGAAGCTTCCGCGAACCTGATTTTAGATGCGATCAAAACTCTGCCGGGCGCCTATCGAGAGCCTTTGATTCTCCGCCTTGTGGAGGGAATGACCGGCCCGGAGATCGCTGCACGCACCGGCCTGACTTCCGGGTCGGTGCGCGTCAATCTGCACCGGGGGATGCAGCAACTCCGCGCCATACTGAGCCCCAGTCCAGGAAGGTCAGGACAGGAAGGGCCGTAATCATGAATGCGGGAAACAACGAAGCAAAGAAAGAAGTCCATGCAATGGGGAACGACTATTTATGGGACAGGTCCGGCGAGCCTGACCCTGAAATTCAGAGGCTGGAAGCATTGCTCGAGAGATTTCAATCGCACCGGCCCAGGCCGGCATTCCCTGAACTCGCGCTAGCCACAAGATGGTGGATGATGCCTCGCCAGCCGCGATGGGTTCTGGCTCTGGCAGCGGTGGCTGTAGTGGCGGCCGTGTGCGTCACAACGGTGCTGGTCTACGAAAGGAAGCCGAACCGCGACACAGCCGCGGGATGGGATGTCTCGGTCATGGAGGGCACCCCTCGATTGGGGCGGAAGGCCGTCAGCGAGAAAGAAGGAAAGAGCCGGCTCGGCGTCGGCCAAACCCTCGAAACGGGTCCACAGGCTCGGGCAAGACTTCGGGATGAAGAGGTTGGCCAGATTGAGGTGGAACCCGGTTCACGCCTGCGGCTGTTGAACATGGGCTCGGGCTTGAAACGGATTGCTCTCGATCTAGGCACAATTCACACTTTTATCTGGGCGCCTCCGGGCCAATTCGTGGTCGATACTCCGTCCGCAATGGCGGTGGATTTGGGCTGTGCGTATACCTTGAAGGTGGACGACACAGGCGCCGGGCTCGTGCGCACCTCGCTCGGATGGGTGGGGTTTAGACTGAATGGGCGCGAGTCCTTTATTCCTGCGGGAGCCGCCTGCCTGACGAAGCCGAAAGCCGGTCCCGGCACTCCCTATTTCGAGGATGCGTCTGCGGAATTCCGTTCTGCGCTAACGAGGTTCGATTTTGAGGACTCCAGCGCACAGCAACGCATCGCCGATCTCGGCATCGTGCTTGCGCAAGCACGGCGGCGTGACGCACTCACTCTATGGCACCTGCTGTCG
Organism: uncultured Acidobacteriota bacterium; assembly: GCA_963831905.1. GTDB lineage: Bacteria > Acidobacteriota > Terriglobia > UBA7540 > UBA7540 > CAVROP01. Next base: position 750,525 of record CAWHRX010000009.1, read on the forward strand.
CGAGTCGATGAGCCACAACGGGCCCAAGTCTTCAACCGCTTGGCAGAGTTTGTTCCGCTACCATCCGGCGTTACTCCGGCAGGTATTCTGCGCCTTGACCAAGGCATGCTGGATCGGTGGTGGAACGACCTCGGGTTTGACGACATCTCGGTTTGGCGCTACTGGGAGCGTTCGTGGGCTGGCGCCACGCCGCAGGCAATCGCAAAGTAGCGACCAGGCAGGCCGCCTCGCGAATACCCACCTTCAGACTTCCCTCGCTTTTCACCTCAGCCTTGCGTAAGTTGCCTGTCAGTGGATCGGCCAAGGCGGGCACTTTGTTAACACTCGACTCTTCTGTGGCGTCTCTTTGAACGTAGGGCTGAAAAAACAAAACAAGGAGGCTTCAGAACATGAAATCACGTCTGTTTTCGCACACGGTCATCGGCATGACGGCGCTCTTGCTGGGATTCGCAGCATCCGTAAAAGCGGGACCGCCTTTGATCTGCCATCCCATTGACATCGGCCAGGCGAAGTCGCTGCCTCTGGTGGATTGGAACCAGAAAGGGGCAGGGGAATATGATGTAAAGAACCTGACTCGGGACACTCTCGCGATCCTCACACCGGGCACGCCGGTGTTGGTGCACATGGAGACTCTTCGCCGGGCCACATTGTTCGCCCGGCAGGACCCGCAAGTGGCGAAAGAACTGCTCACGCGCCTTCACCTGCGCGCCGTTGATTCCGACGCGGCTGGCCGCCCTGACGCTCTGGCTTGGTTCGACTTTGGTTACCTGGCTGAGACCTACAAACAATGGATGGGCAAGGACGAGCCAAATCCCGCCCGAGCCCTCGATGGTTATAGCTACGTGAAGAAGGCCATCAGCCTGCGCGCATCCGATCCGGAGATGGAATTCGCCGCCGCGCTCATCACCCTGGAGGGGCCGGCAAGCGATCACCAGGCACATCTTCGGAAGGCGTCAGCGGGCTCAGGTAGCGATCCGCTTTTGGCGCGGAATCTGGCTTCCAGGTTTAAGGGCCAGATGCTCTCAGAGCTTTAGAGCGTCGGGGCACGACCCCACGTGCCCCTTGTAGGGGGACGGCTTGCCGTCCCCGCATTTCCGCGGGGGCCGACGGGGGTAGGGCAAGCCCTACCCCTACAGGTTTTCAGAGCAGGAGGTCGAAGTGATGAGTTCACGATCGAAGCAGTCTTTCTCGAGAAAGCTCAGGCTGCGACGGCTGTTTTGCTTCGTCGCAATCGAACTTGCAAGTATTTGTGTTGCGAGCTGGCTTGTTGCGGGGGCACTGAATTTGCCGGACCTCACGGTTCACGAGTGGGGGACGTTCACTGCGATTGCCGGCAAGAACGGTCACGCGGTCGAATGGCAGCCCGTGCCCTCAACGGGAGAAACAGACCTCCCGGGGTTCGTGGAGCATTTCAGCACGGCGAACTTCAAACTGGGGTTACGTGGCACGATTCGTATGGAGACTCCGGTGATGTACTTCTACTCACCGCAGGAAGAGAAGGTGTTCGTCACGGTCGCCTTTGACAAGGGAATCATCACCGAGTGGTATCCCCACGCCCGGCGCGTTGAGCCCGGCGGAGTTCTCCGCAACACCAATTTGGACCAGTTGCAGATGAATGGAACCATTGCATGGGATAGCGTGTCCGTCTCCCCTCCTTTGGTCACGGACTTTCCTCGTGAAGATCAGGAGAGCCGCTACTACACCGCTCGAGAAACCGCCTCCTCACCGGTGAGCGTGACGACGCCGAAGGGCGGCCAGCAGGAGAAATTCCTGTTCTACCGGGGCGTCTCGGCTTCTCCGCTGCCGCTATCCGCCGAACTGGACTCCGGTGGGAGATTGTGGGTGAAGAATCTCGGCCAAGAGGAGATTCCGGCGATCATTCTTTTTGAGCGCTGGGGTGAAGCAGTCGGCTATCGTTCCGGCGGAGCGCTCACGGATGAGACGGTTCTGGATCCGCCCGCACTGACCGATACAGTCGAATCTTTGTGCGCAGAGTTGGAAGGGATTCTCGTCGAGCGAGGTCTTTATCCAGACGAAGCGAGCGCCATGGTGCGGACTTGGAGTGATTCCTGGTTCGAAGAGGGCAGCCGCCTGATCTACATCGTGCCGCGCGGTTTTGTTGATCACATCCTGCCGGTCACAATCGCACCCGCGCCCGCTCAGTTCACTCGCGTTTTTGTGGGCCGGCTCGAAATCGTAACCCCAGCGACGATCCAAGCAGTGCGAACCGCGCTAGCGGCTCATGATGAAGCAACCTTGAAGAAATATGATCGGTTCATCCAGCCGATTCTCGAGGTTGCAAGGGCGGACCAATCGCCCGCCGCGCAGTAACAACAGCGTCGTCACCCCGCGCAAGCGGGGGTCCATTGTCAGTCCAATGGATTCCCGCTTGCGCGGGAATGACGTGACGTTGGAGGGCTTATGGACTCTGCAACATGCGGGATACTCCGCGACAATCCCCCGGCCGACGGCGTATATTGCTGATATGCGCGTACGGCTCGTTGTTTTCCTTCTTCTGGGTCTGCTGGTTCTTGCAGCACGTCCATGCGGCGCCTCCGACCTGGCTCTTGTCGGAGCGAAGGTTTATCCCTCGCCCACTGAACCTCCAATCGAAAACGGCACAATCGTCGTACGCGACGGACTCGTCCTCGCCGTTGGCCGCAGCCCATCCGTCAAGATTCCGAATGGAGCGACGGTGCTGGATTGCAGGGGCTTGGTAGTGACGTTGGGATTCTGGAACAGTCATGTCCACATCTTCACTCCCGCTCTGCTCCATGTTCACGAGGCCCGCGCCCAGGACCTGGACGAGCAACTGGATGCGATGTTCAACCGCTGGGGCTTCACCACGGTCTTCGATATCGGCTCAATTCTGGATAACACGCTCGAGTTGCGCCGGCGTATTCAAAGCGGCGAACTTCGGGGCCCGGCCGTGCTCACTGCCGGCGAGCCGATCTGGTCGGTCGAACCGGTGTACGTACGCGATTTTCTCCGCACTAACCACATTTCCATCCAGCTAACCGGGACCCCTGCCCAGGCAATCGCGCTCGTGCGCGATCACGCCGCGAAAGGGGCCAATGGCATCAAGATATTTGCCGGTTCCTACCAGGGCGACAGCAAGGCCGCAGTTCTGCCTCTGGCGATTGCCAAGGCAGCGGTCGCGGAAGCCCATCGCTACGGCTTACCGGTATTTGCGCATCCGCAGAACCTGGAGGGCGTGGAGGTTTCAATCGAGAGCGGGGTCGATATTCTGGCGCACACGGTGCCTCAATCACCACCCTGGACACCGGAATTCGTCGCACGCCTGAAGCGCGCGAAGATGGCGCTCATACCCACACTGACCCTCTTCGACTTCGAAGCCCGCAAGGGAGGGCTCTCAGACCAGAATCGCGAGGGTTGGCTCTCCCAGATGGTCGCGGAACTGCGTGCTCACTCGGAGGCCGGCGGGGAGATTCTCTTCGGCACCGATATCGGTTACACCGACCACTACGATACCGCACTCGAGTTCACCCTTATGTCTCGCGCAGGAATGAACTTCCAACAAATCCTCGCCTCGCTCACCATGAGCCCTGCAGGGCGGTTCCCGGGCAAGGTCCGCAACGGCCGAATCATGGTGGGGATGGCAGCCGACCTGGTCGTGCTTGGAAGTGACCCGGCGGCGAACGTAACGGCGTTTGCGAACGTGCGCTACACGATCCGCAGTGGAAAAGTCATCTACTCAAAGAAGTGACAGGTTAATACTGGTCTTCTTACCGTATCCTAACATAGATCTCCACCCGGGCATGCTCAGGATCAGCGGCACCCGGCCCGTAGACTTCAAAATCAGCCTGATATCTCCGGTCTCCTCCCGGCGCGGACTTCGGCAAGGAATTGATGTGCTGCCACAATTCCGGGACGACTTTTGCCGCCGGACCTCGCGCGGAGGTGAAGACAGCGTATTTGCCGGGTGGAACTTCTTTGCTCACCATTCCCGGAGGCACGTTCTCTGCCGAGCTCACCTTGGCGCCCAATATGAAAGTGTAGGCGCCGCTGTGGTCGCTCTCATAATCAGTGTAGAGGGCGAGAATATTGGTGTCCAGGCGCTCGGGAATCCTGCCAAGCAGTCCATCCTTCATAAACTGATTCCACTGTTTCCCAATGACGCCTCGGCCAGACATTTCGATGGCGTTGGTGGTGCGAGTGGCGATTCCGATGACCCTGAATCCCGGTTCGTGCACAATTCGAGCCGTGACCGGATCATGGGATGCCGCCAACTGCGCTGCGATGCCGGAACCGGCGGCGACAACCACCGAGGCAAGAAAGGGATGGGAAGGCCAGATTCTATGGGCCAATCCAAACTGCCAAAGCGCAACGCCCGAGACCGTCGAAACCGCCAGCGTGACTAGAAAAATGCGCATGCCTCAACCTCCTCCTAAGCGTACGTAGCCGTAAAAGAGTGTCATCCTGAGCGGAGCGAAGGATCTCTGCAGTTGTTCGTAAATCATCAAACTATAGGAAACTGCGGCGATCCTTCGCTTCGCTCAGGATGACATCCGGTTGATTCCTTCACACCTTCTACGCGCCAGGAACCAACAAAGTTCCTGCCCCAGCGGTTTTGCGTTGAACGAGTGACAACCTGGACTTCTCTTTGCTAGGATGCTCGTGAGGATTGTTCGTTTCAGGAAAACTGCATATGAACCAAGACATGCAAGGCAAGGTGGTGGTTATCACCGGTGCGACATCCGGCATTGGAAAGGTCGCAGCGGAGAATCTTGCGGGAATGGGCGCACGCATCGTCCAGATCGCGCGCGACCGGCAACGCGGTGAAGCCGCGCTGAAAAGTCTCCAAGAATGTGCACCTGGAGTCGAGCACACTATTCACTACGCCGATCTCTCGCGCCTCGGCGAAATGAAGCGTGTAGCGTCGGAGATCGCGGGCGCTGAACCCCGGATCGATGTGCTGATTAATAACGCCGGCGCTCTCTTCGGCTCGCGCCAGGTCACCGCGGATGGTTTAGAGCGCACCTTTGCCCTGAACCACCTGTCCTATTTTGTTGTGACCCAGGGCCTGCTGGAGCGGCTCACGGCCTCCGCGCCGGCACGAATCGTGAGTACGGCTTCGGATGCGCACGAGCCTGCGACGCTCGACTTTGACGACTTGCAATCTGAAAAAGCCTATCGCGGCGGCTTTTGGCAATCGCTGCGATACGGAGGGCCCGGCTTCAAAGTGTACGGGCGCTCGAAGTTGTGCAACATCCTCTTTACGCGGGAACTCGCGCGGCGGCTTCAAGGTGCAGGCGTGACGGCCAATTGCCTGCATCCCGGGTTCGTGGCTACTCGCTTCGGCGATCAGAGCGGCGGATTCATGTCTTTCGGAATTGGCATCGGCAAGCACTTCGCCCTTACTCCCGAGCAGGGCGCGGAAACACTCGTGTACCTGGCGTCGTCCCCCGAGGTCGCCGGCGTGACCGGCAAGTACTTCCATAAGTGCCACCCTATAAATCCCTCCAGAGCCGCCCAAGACGACGACGCAGCTCGACGTCTTTGGGATGAAACCGCCAGAATCGCGGGCCTCACAGTCTGACCAATTCAGCCATCCGAAGTGTTGTCTGGGGAAGTTTCCATTCGCCTGTGGCCTACCCGAGGCAACGAAAATCAGCGTCGTCCCCGCGAAAGCGGGGACCCATGGCCGGACCGATGGATTCCCGCTTGCGCGGGAATGACGTGGCTTTCAGGGGAGCCGGGCTGTTACTTTCAGTGCGTCTTTTGGAGGACGTTTCTCGTATACAACGATAGAATGGGATTCGCGACTAGCTGGCTTATGAACGCGGTTGAACAGGAAGCCGGAGAACTGGCGGGAGGGCTGCGGCGGCGCGATCCCGCCCTGATCGACTATCTCATCGAGCAATATCGGTACCGCCTGTTCCGCTACCTGCTGATGCTCACCGGGCGGCGCCACGAGGCTGAAGACCTTTTTCAGGAGACCTGGATTCGGGTGCTCGAGAAGGGGCACCAGTACCAACAGCGCTGGAAGTTCGAGACCTGGCTCTTCAGCATCGCCCGCCACTTGACCATCGACTACCGGCGACGCCGGCAACCCGAAAGTCTGGACGCCTTGCTGGAGCCGGGGGATACCCGCCGTCCTCTCGAAGTCGAAGACACGTCCTCATCCTCGGCATTCGAACAGGCGTTTCAGGGTGAAGAGGCTGCGCGCGTGGCCGCGGCCCTGGCGCATCTGCCCGTTTCTTACCGAGAAGTGCTGACCCTGCGCTTCCACGAGGACTTGGAGCTGGAAGAGATTGCCCGCGTGGTCGATTCACCTTTGTCAACCGTGAAATCAAGGCTCTACCGAGGCCTGGCCATGCTCCGAGAATGGTTGAAGGATATCTACTCATGAGGGAAGAAAGCCACGAACGAGCGCTGCGGCTCATCGATAAGATGCAGGTGGAAAACCTCACCACCGCAGAACGCGAAGAGTTGGAGGCACACCTGGAAGGCTGTGTGCATTGCCAGAAGCTGGAGCATCAGACCGAACTGGCGCTGCGCGCGTTTCGTGCTGCGGCACCGCGCTTCGACTCCTCGCTGGTGCTGAAGACCCAAATGCAAGTTCGCGTTCGAGCCCGAGAAATCGCCGAATATGCCACGCGCCTGCGAGCTCTGTGGATTTCCTGTACGCTGTCTTGGGTCCTGGGAGTGGTCTCCGCACCGCTCATGTGGCGGGGCTTCGAGTGGATCGGGCATCGCTTGGCGCTTTCGCGCGTGGTGTGGGTCACCGGCTTCGCGCTTGCGTGGATAGCGCCCGCCGTTGTGGCTGCCGCGATTATCGCATGGCGGCAGGCAGAGAGGGCAGTCGGCAGTAGGCAGTAGGCAGTGGGCAGTCGGCAGCGATGAGCGTCGTGATGGTGCTCTTTACTTGTCGCTCGTCACTCGCCACTCGTCACTGCCTTTAGGGAGAATGACCATGGCGGAAGCAAAGCCTGACATCGTTCAAGAAGTGAAAGTAATCCCCTGGTGGGCCATCGGCCTCGCCGTGGTACTCTTCGTGGGCTTGCAACTGCTCTTGCACGAGGTTTTGTTCCCTCGCGACCCCCATTCGCCCCCGTTGGCTTGGCGGATCTTCATCGGCATCGTGGCGGGCGTCGTACTTGCCTTCTCTGTGGTGCTGGTCGGATATGTGAACCGCGATGCGAAGAGACGGGGAATGAACGTAACCCTATGGACGCTGGTCGTCCTCTTCGTCCCCGATGCAATCGGGTTCATCATCTACTTCCTCATGCGGCAGCCCCTGAGGGTCACATGCCCCAACTGCGGAACCGTCTCGGACTCGGCCTTCAATTTCTGCCCCAAGTGCAAATTCAACCTTCACCCCGCCTGCCCCGCGTGCCACCATGCTGTCCGAGCCGGAGATCTCTACTGTCCGTTCTGCGCCAGGGAATTGTCGGCCACAACGTCCCGGCCCATCGCGATTTCTTAAGCAGTCGCTCAAGCCAGTCGGTTGACTCCCCTCATTCTTGTAGGGGGACGGCTTGCCGTCCCCGCATTTCCGCTGGCTGGACGAGGGTCGGGCAAGCCCTACCCCTACAGGCGTTCAACGCGGGGAATGCCGCTCGTCAGGGTTCAATTCCCGTTGGGTGTTGAAGCAATCGGGCGAGAAGTTGGCGGAGGGCGTCCGAAGCCAGCACCGCAGCGTGCCGGGAAGCCGCCGGCAGCCCGCCCAAGCCGTCGGCAATCCGATCAGAGCCTAGTATAGTAAGCTCCATCAGCGGTGCGCCCTTGATTCGTTCGGTCAGCCAGGATCCGCAGGCGACCGCCGGGACGCATCCCGCCACCTTGAACTTGACTTCGACAATCACTCCCTCCCGGACCCGCACCCACAATTTCATCAGGTCGCCGCAGGCGGGGTTTACGGTCTCCACCACGATCGCCGGCGGCTCGATTTCGCCCACGTTGCGGGGATGATGGAAATGGTCGAGCACCTGCTCAGAGTACATTGCGCTCCACAACGCGGCTAGGGCAGGACTGCCCCGAAGAACCAGAACCGCAGCAAGAGAACCAGCGCCACGCCGGCCCCAACCGTCAAGGCGACGCGCGGACCGGGCAGTTTGTTGACCTCCGGAATAAGGTCCGACGCGGCCACGTAGAGGGTGACTCCCGATGAAAGCGCCAAGCCGTAGTTCACCCATTGCTTCGCGACCGCCATGGCCAGGATACCCAAAAGCCTCGAGATTCCCAAGCCTGCCACGGCCCACATGCCTGCGGCGCGGCTTTTCTTGGCCGCCGCCATGACGGACGCCATCGTGAATCCTTCCGGAATATTGTGGAGGATCACCGCACCGAAGATAACGATGCCCAGCCAGTTCGAAATCAGGAAGCCGCAGGCGATCGAGACTCCGTCGAAAAACGTGTGGGTCAACAAACCACCCAGCGCCGCATAGGCCACGCCGGGATGTATAAACTCCTCGGCGTGGGTCTCCTCGCCGAAGTGAAAATGCGCCGGCAGAGAGTGTTCGAAGACGTGCACGATGAAATAACCCACCAGAATCCAGGGAGCGGCGCGAGCGCCCTGCAGGCGCTCGAAGCTCTCGGGAATCATCACCGTGATCGTGGTCGCCAGCATGAAGCCGGAGCCGAAGGCGATGAAAGAGGTCAGAACACTCCGGCGCCAAGGCCACGCTGCGACAATCCCGCCGCCCAATAGATTGGCCAACCCGGCGGCCGTTCCTAACGCGAGACTGATCCAGAGGTAGGACATAGCGGTGACGAGCCAGAATCAAGCTGTCAGCCGTCAGCTATCCGCTTTCAGCAAACTTTCGGCGGGATGGCGCCTGCTAATAGCTGAGAGCTGAACGCTGATAGCTTCAACTCGAATGTCGAATGTGCACGATTTCACCGTCGTGCACGATATAGTCCTTGCCTTCCAGCCTGAGTTGGGCGCGAGCACGGGCTTCGGCAAAGCCGCCCGCGGCCAGAAGGTCGTCAACCTTCACCACTTCGGCGCGAATAAATCCACGCTGCAGATCGGTATGGATTTCCCCGGCGGCTTCCAGTGCGGAGGTCCCCGCGCGAATGGTCCAAGCCCGGCATTCGTCTTCCCCGACGGTGAAAAAGGAAATCAAACCCAGGAGCTGATAGCTGGCACGAATCAGCCTGAAGATGGCGGACTCCTCCAGCCCATAACTGGCCAGGAACTCCGCCGCCTCGGAGTCGTTGAGTTCCGCCAACTCCGATTCGACCTTGCCGCAGATCGCCGCCAGCGCGGTGTGCGGCCGCTGTTTTAGCCCCGCTTGCTGCGCAAACTGTTCGGCGGCGTTGGCGCGGCCCACGTCCTTCTCACCCAAGTTGAGAACATAAAGCATGGGTTTCAGACTCAGGAACGTGAAACCACGGATAACCCGCTCGTCTTCGGCAGTCAGTCCGGCGTCGCGCAGGGGAATCTGTTTCTCGAGGCTCGACTTGCAGACCTTCAGAACCTGAAACTCCTTTTCAAGCGCGGCGTTCTTCTGTTTTTTAACGTCCTTTTCAAGCCGCTCGAGGCGTTTTTCCACCACCGCGAGATCCGAGAGGATAAGCTCAAGTTCGACGTTTTCGATGTCTCGCGCGGGGTTCGCGGCGCCCTCGGCAGCAATCACCGGGTCTTCGAATGCCCGCACCACATGCGCCAGGGCGTTCAATTCCCGCAGGCTCTGGGATTGGACGCCCGCCCGCGTTAAATCAATGATGCTGCCGGGCGTATCCAGGTATTCGACCGTGGCGTGGATGGTTTTCTGGGGGTGGAACAGCTCCGCCAAGCGGTCAAGCCGCGCATCCGGCACGCGGACCACGCCCACGTGCGCCTCGGCCTTTCCCCCGCCATGCCCGGCCGCGTGCGCCCGGGTAAGGATTTCGAACAGCGTTGTCTTTCCTACTTGGGCCAAGCCCACGATGCCGATTCTTAGCAAGGTCCCCTCGTAACCATCATATTCTAATAAATTCCTTCTTACGATACATCCAAAATAGTATTAACCAGACGATGGCGAAAGCCGCGGCCGCCTCCACCAAGCTGTCCCACCGGCCCACGCGCGGCAAAAGGCCCCCCACGAAGATGTTGCCCACGCGGCTGAAATCAAAGATTTCGGTGGCGACGTAAACCGCGATGGAGTTCATGCCAATCACAATAAAACCGAAGGCCCACTTCCGGTACCCGAGCACATCCACAATCCAGTAGAAAAGGGCCAGGACCAGAAAACTGAATCCGCCCGAGATCAGGACGTAAGAACTTGTCCACATCAGTTTGATGACGGGAAACCACAAGCTCCAGAGGAGCCCTGCCAGCAGACTCAGCCCGCCCATGCCCAGCAACCGAAACATCTTGCTGCGCTGCGAACGGCCGGACATCAGCAGTTGCCCGGCCAGCACGCCCAGCAATACCGAGGCGCCGAAGCCCGGGTAGCTCAGGAACCACGTGTTCTCGCCGTAGTGCAGATGGCCGAGGATCAGCTTATCCACGTAGGTCGGCAGGTTGCCCTGAGGGGTCAGGACCCCCGCGCCCACTCCCGGCACCGGCACCAGCATGACGACCGCCCAATAAGCGAGCAGGAAGGCGGCGATGGTAGCGACATGCCATTTCGGTTTAACCTTTACCGCCACCAGGGTGGCGATCAAGTACCCCACGGCGAGTCCATGCAAAACGCTGTAACAGGGGCGGAACTTGTACCAATCAAACAGAAGGAGATTGCCCTGCGTCACCGTCCCCAGGCAGAACATGACGATGGCTCGCCACAGCGCGTGCAGCAGGAGCCGCCGGTCACTTTCGCCTTTGGACCGCCGCTTGGCGATCGCGAGCGGTATGGCCGCTCCCATGATAAACATGAAGAGCGGCCAGATCAGGTCATAGAAGTGCAGCCCCCGCCACGGCACATGGTCAAATTGCTCGAGGAACTTGTCGAACCACGGGTGGTGGATGATCTTTCCCAAGCCCATCAGGATTGCCGTGCCGCCTGTAATCCAGAACATATCGAAGCCGCGCAGGGCATCGAGGGAGACAAGCCGCTGAGCGGGCGTAGGCGGACTGGCGAACGTAGGCGGCGAGGGTTGGGGCAATTTGTCTCGCTCGATCTCCAGAGCCTTCATGGCGCCACCTGCTTCACGCATTTCACACCAACTCTGTTCAAACCGCCGCAGCCTCCGGATCTGCGGCAAGCCAATGAGAGTACCCCGCGGCCCGCCAGCCTGCTGCAAAATAGGCGATCACCAGCCATTTTCTTAGCTTCGTTCGCCGTATTTTGCATCCAAACGCGCTTCATTGTACGGACTTTAAAAAGTGATATCGTTTATTTTCAATAACTTCTTGGCTTCGTTTCCTCTAAATAGCATCTTTTTCGCAATCCGGCGAACCTCGGCCCGATGCCCACGCGCGGAAAAGGCGTTGGTCCCGCGTCCTCCCACGGCGCAAAGCACGCAAAGTCGCACCACCCCCATTCCCTCTTCACTTGAGGAGAGGAGTCCGCGGTTCCCCTCCTTGGATAAGGAGGCGGCAGGGGTGGTCCGCTTCTGCACCGATCCTTTGTTTTCATAGACATTCTCGCTTTGTTCCGTCAAATTCTGCGCGGCTTATCCTAACCGACACCGCAGTTTTCGTTGTGCACCGGCGTAGGGGCGGCCATCGTCGCCGCCCCCGCACGCGAGTTTTCGACAGCGGTCCTTTGTAGCCGACTTCTTGTCACTTGCCCGGCTTCGCCTAGCGGCCCGGAAGCCTTGACTTCGTTTTCGCAAATTGTGCCGTTCTTGCTCCTTTCAGGCTTCGATTTGTGCCGATTTGCGTGCAAAACGCGCATCATTTGCAGCATTCAAAAAAGTGATATCCTTTGTTTTCAAGTACTTCTTAGCTTCGTTCCCACTGTTTTGTATTTCCTCGCGAGCCTCTGGACTTCTCCCATTCGAGGCAAGTTCGAACCTTGCCGCGTTCCCGCACCCCGAACGCTGGCCGGGACGCGAGCGGCGCCGAAAAGCTCGAATCCTGTCTTTAATGCGCGCATTGTACAACCAATTCGAGTTCGTTTTCAGTTCGTTTCGAAATTCCATCGTTTGTTTTCAATAACATACTGGCTTCGATCGTACTATTTTTTGTTTTTTCCGGACCCCGGTTTTCCCCACTGCCGGGCCTGTTGCGCTTTTCCTCGCCGTCCGAAGCCCGCCTACGACAATGTGCCCACAAAATGACCACAGTTATAGGCTAGCATCGGTCCCTCGATTTGTCAAGTGGAAAATGCAACAGGGTTTTCTTCCAAGTGCGCCAATTTGTCGCAGCAGCGCTCTCCTCAGGAGCAACGTTCGACCGGCAACCTCGACGGCAATCAGCTGAAAACCAAGTTCGCGAGCCTGCGCTCGAAGCCGCGCTTCCTTACGTTTGCGGAAGCGGATCTCTTGTACGATGAAGCTGCTTCCATAGTAGGGCTGCCGCCTGGTCAGCAGGTGATAGATTATCCGGGCCAACTTATGGGCGGCGGCTGTGCCCGGCGTCCCAGTACATCCAGGCACTCACGTCCTTCTTCCGGTTCTCGAGGCTGGCGGCCGGGTTGGCATCGGTCAACAGCGTTCCGGAGCCATTGGTGGAGGTTGCCCTGTCGTTTGCGTGAATCTCAGTCCGTGCACATGGCGATAACGCGTTCTATGGCGCGTCGGCAGACCGCACAAAACGACATATGGCGGGTAAACATGATGCAGTCAACCTCGGGACGGTAGTAGCCCTGTGACTCATAGTTCGCGCCCTCGAATGCCCCAACTTTCCCGGCGTATTTCTGCGCGCCGAGCATGGCGTCCTCCTTCTGGCGCTCCAGGCGGAAAAGGGCGTCCACACTCGCTTCCGGCTTGCCTGCGGCGCGGAGTTCCTTACGCTGTTTCTGAATGTCGCGCTGGAAGCGGTCGAACTCGTCCTTTTCCCAGGGCGTGGGTACGGGAGTTCCTGGCGCGAGCAGGTCCCGCCACTTCAGATTCGCGGGATCGAGCAACGCGGTCACGTTCGGCTCCCACGGCTCCGACTTGTGCTCCGGTGGCAAATAGGCCACGTCTGAGGTGTAGTATTCATCGGCCAGGCCAGCGAAGTGGTGCGCGAATTCGTGCACGCCCACGTATGCCGCCCACGGATTGTCAATGGCCACACATGCGAACTGATTGAAAATTCCGCCTCCTCCGTACGTCTCTCCGTTCACCAAAATCTCGATGAACTCATACGGTGCAAACGAAGCCATGTCCCGCAGCGTACGATTCTCCATGGTCAGCACATAGCGCTCAGTCCCAAAAGTGTCGTACGAAGCGCCAAGGGGCGACCTTCGGTAAATTCCGCTCGAAGGCCGCGACACTCCTGGTTCTTCCGCCGCCGGGCACAGCCCCCAGACGTTGAAGTCTTTGCGGTGCTCGCGAAATGGCGGGATGGCGAACAGCGCCTCGATGAATCGACGCGCGTCTTTCTCAAACTTCGTTCGCTCCGCGGCCGTGTACCCGTCACCCAGCACCAGCAAATCCACCTTCCCCGCCGGGTTCCCCATCTTCTGCAGTTCCATCAGGGGCCCTGGTGACCACGGGCGCGCACGGTCAACGAACTTATCTCTGGGATTCACAACTGTTTTCCACACTTCATGAAAGCCGCTCGCATCGCGCTCTTTCAGCGAAACCTCCACAATCGCGTCCGGGTCAGGAAACCGCAGCGACTCCGAAAAGGTTCGGTTCCCGTGGCGCGCTTCTTCCGTCGTCTTCCACTCGCCAAACACGGAATTGAATCCCCTTGAGTACAATAACTTTCCGCTGCTCTGCTCGCGCACCTCGAAGAGGTAGCTTCCCAATTGGCTTTCGTCAATGGCCTTGTGCGGATTGCCTGGCCATTCCAGCGGCTCCAGCACCACCCGGTCGAGGCTGAACCATTCTTCGTGCGCGTTTCCGGTGTGGTAATAATCCACGCGCAGGGTGCGTGGCGCACCGGCGCTAAAGACAGAAAAGAGCAGCGAGGTAATCACAACGCCGGTGATTCGTCTCATCGGTAATTTCCGCCTTCGTATTCAAGTCACCACGATTGTACGCCCATCTTGCGCGCTTGTGGTTCCCTGAAATACTCAGGACATTGAGATCGGCCGGACGCGTCCTGAGCATGGCGTCGCCGGTAGGGGTGCGAGATTGACCTTGGTTGCACCGCGAGGGGATGTGCGGGCACGCTTTGATACTGGTCGAAGTGGATAACCCCGCGCTTAATGAATGAATGAGCGGTAGAAGAAGGGGCACACTCCGTAAATTAAAGTAAAGCCCGAAACCGGTCCTGTCTGCCGGTCCGGTTGAAGAAATCGACAGCGCGTTCGAACCGGGTCACCTGCTCTGCCTTGTCCCACGGGTTCTGGTCGTGACCTTCATCCTCGAGGCCAACGAAAACAGACGCGTGATTTCCGACACTTTGCGCCACACAGCATACCGCTTCGACTAATGCTTGCAACGAGGGACGAGTATGGTCTGGAAACCGCGCGGTGCTTCGCTTGCTCGGATAGTACGGGTGAAGATTCAAATCAAGTGGGAGGTCGTAGGCTTGAGCCAACATGAGGGAATACCTGGACGTCTCGACGGCATCTCGTACGATGCTTCTCAGCGTCGTGCCAGGCCCTCCGACAATTACATTGGCAGCTAAGCCCGGGAGAGCCGCCTTGTTTCCTTTGGAGACTACAACTCTACGCACAGTCGAAATCGCCCCTACCGCGCGCTCGATCGCAATGCGGGGCATCTGCTTTCGGAGCAGCTTGTTACGGATCGTGCCATCAGCAGATTCGATCCCCACGATCACCCGTACTTCGCGTCCGGCACCCAAATCCGCAGTGAGCCTGCTGACCACTTCGGGCGTCACGAATGCCTCACGCGACTCCAGCGATACGACCCGCAGTTCAGGCAGGGAGCGCGCGAAATCGAGGACGGCAGTGAGAATTTCGGGCGCCAACTCTATACGGTTGAGGACAGATCCGGAGTTGTAGACGACGAGGTGTGCCACGCTTGGCCAGATCAAGGAATAGTGTTTTTGCAACCACCGGAATCTTGCCAGGTTCATTGCGGGATCGAATCAACGTCCCTCTCCCAGCCCGATATCACAATGATGACAGTTATTCCCTGCTGCGTACGGGCACATTCCCGAAAGCGACTCATTGCCTAAGACGATGGCTAGTCGAAGACCCCTGCGGTCGTAGACAGGTCTAAACAGGCTCTTTGGATGTGGCTGTATGGAATCGTCGAACTGGATGTGACGCACCTTCTCTTCTTCAGTCAAAATTGACATCATGGTTGCCGGGAACCGTCCCATCCCCGCCAGGTCGCTTAGCCGTCGTCAAAGCATCCACCGCGCTGCAAGCTGGGTTCGCGACCGTGGAAAGAAGTATCGAAAATGAGAGGTACTCAAGTCAATGGATCAGTTTGGTGCTTGAGGATCTCCCGCGGCCATCTGTCATCCCCCTAAAGATCGTATAGTCCTCGTGGTGTTGACAATCATTATCATTTTTGGTGCAATTTCGCGCGTCGAGCGCGCGTGCGGCGGAGGCGATGCAATCGGGGGACGGCGCATTGCGGGAGCGGGCGGGCGCGAAGAACCAAAAACTTCATGCAGGAGCGGCTCGCGTTAGGCCTGCTGGCCGCGCCAGCCTTCTGCTTGACGCTGGGCATGCGAACATTCTAAAGTGAGTCGTGCGCTCGGGGCGCCTCCAGTCCGCGGAAAGGGCCGTGCCCACCTACATCGCGAAAGACCTGACGAATCTTCTTTCAGCCTGATTCGGCGGACGCCAGGCGCTACGGAAGGAGACTCGTATGTCCGCCCGCGAATTACCTGCACGTCCGAACCTCGAGCAATACAAGAAACAAGCCAAGTACCTCCTCAAGGCCTCGAAGGCCGGTGCTCCGGAGGCATTGGCGCGAATGCGGAAACTTCAACCGTCGAGCGCCAGGCTCACACTCGCCGGCGCGCAATTCGTGATTGCACGCGAACACGGTTTCGAGAGCTGGCTGAAATTCGCAAAGCAGATCACGACGCTTACAGGTGGAGCTTCACTCGCCGCCGTATGGAAGTCAGCCGAGGACGCCGTCGTGGTCGGCGATGTGGAAACGCTCGATCGTCTGCTGCGCGAACACCAGCAAACGTTTCGAACCGGCCGGCCGCAGACTTCCTGGCTCGGCGGGCTCGCTCCCGATTACTCGGCTGGGGACGCGCGGTCGATCATTGTGCAGAATCACTGCTTCGAGAATTGGGGTCACTTCGCCTCGTATGCCGCTGCCTTGAAGGACGGCCAATCAGCCGTCGCACGGTTCGAACGGGCTGCAGACGCAATCGTCGCTGGCGAGGCCCGCACTCTCGAGAAGCTGCTCCGGCACGACCCGGATCTGATTCGAGCGCGCTCCACGCGCAAGCATCACTCGATGCTTCTTCACTATCTAGGCGCCAACGGAGTGGAAGGATACCGCCAACGCACTCCTAAGAATGCAGTGCAAGTTGCCGAGATGCTGCTCAATGCCGGCGCCGAAGTCGACGCCGTTGCGGACATGTATGGTGGCGGATGCACAACCCTCGGTCTTGTTGCGACGAGCATCCACCCTAAAGCGGCCGGAGTGCTGCACGAACTGATCGACGTGTTGCTCGCGCATGGTGCGCGCATGGACGCGCCCGGCGGCGGCGACGCCACCGCTCTCGTGAACGGTTGCCTCGCCAATGGACGCGCCGATGCCGCAGAGTATCTCGCCGGCCGGGGCGCGCCTCTTGATCTGGAGGGTGCCGCGGGGGTGGGACGGCTCGATCGGGTCAAGTCCTTTTTCAATTCCGACGGCAGCCGGAAAAATACAGCAACCTCCGCGCAAATGAAGGGCGGCTTCACTTGGGCGTGCGAGTATGGGCGCACTGACGTCGTTGAGTACCTTGTTGATCGCGGCGTTGATGTCGGAGAGTTGTTTCCGCGTCCGCATGGGCAGACCGGCCTGCACTGGGCAGCTCACGGTGGGCATGTTGATACAGTGAAGGCGCTCCTGCGGCGCCGCGCACCGGTTGACCTCAAGGACAAAACGTTTGGCGGGACCCCGCTCGCCTGGGCGCTTCACGGATGGAGCCTGCGCAAGACGGATGCTGCCGCGCACGACTCTTACCACGACGTGGTTACGTTGCTGGTGGCCGCCGGGGCTCTTGTGGAGCCGGGATGGCTCAGCGATGAGAACGTTCGTGCCAATCCGCGTATGTTCGCGGCGCTCAAGGGCAAGAGGCGCCGATCTTGAGCGTCTAGGCACTCTCCGCCAGGTCACTTTGTGCCTCGCCTGACGTCAGAGAGGCGGTATGGGGCGGCCGGGGAGTTCGTGGCAATCGTAGCAGCGGGGCTCGTAGGTTTCCTTGCCGCCGACCTGTACTTGCGGAGCATTGTAAGGCGCGGGCTTTCCGTCGAGGATGCGCTGCGGGAGCGGTGCGGGCCTACCGCAGCGTGCGCAGAGGGGGTTCAGCCACATGCAGTCATGGCCGCTCTTGCAAAGTCCAAAAAGCAGCAGCGTGGAGCCGAAGGGCTCGCGCTTGAAGTCCAGCGCCAGGCCGGCTGCGATCACGTCATAGCCGCGATCGAGCAGCTCATCGACCACCAGGAAGAAGCCTGAGTCGGTGGGGAAGAACTGAACCTCGTCCACCGCGATCAGATGGTAACGGCAGCCCATCTCGGATTCCTTCTCCCTCACCACGCGCAGCATCTGCCAGGGATCGCGCGCCGGCACATCCACCGCGTCCATCATTTTGCCGTGATAGTCCTTGATGTAGCCCGAGTCGCTGCGCGTATCCACGTCAGGCTTGAAAATCAGGATGCGCTTCCGGCCGAACTGGCGGAGAGTTTCAACCTCCAGCATCAGCCGGCCCGTCTTGTTTCCGAACATGTTCCCGATGATTAGTTTGAATTCTCCCCTCGGCATCCGTTCCTCTCTCTTTTGCAGGCTGCGATTATCAACTGCCTCACTCCATGTCTGCTGGCCCCCATCCTCTCACGAGTTGAGAACACTTTCACCCATCGGGATTCGAGTGTCAAGATCGGGTCTCCTCTCTCAGTAGCTGTGAAGAAATCGACGTTTGTCATCCTGAGCGAAGCGAAGGATCTCCGCAGCTTGCCGAGTCCCAATGATTTACGAACAACTGCAGAGATCCTTCGCTTCGCTCAGGATGACACATTCCGAGTTCTTTCACACCATCTCAGCGATAGGTCATTCGCTCCAGTTCTTCCGGATAGCGCGCCCCTTGCACCGTGATCTTGGATGCAGCCGCGTCAATGTCGCGGAGATCGTCGGGCGTTAGTGCAATAGCTGCCGCTCCAACGTTTTCCTCCATGCGCGCCGGCTTCGTGGTGCCGGGGATTGGAACAATCCACGGCTTTTGGGCAAGCAGCCACGCGAGCGCGATCTGAGCTGGGGTTGCCTTCTTCCGTTCCGCAATGGCGGCGAGCAGATCAACCAAGGCTTGATTCGCTTTCCGGGCCTCCGGCGCGAAACGGGGGATGCGGCTCCGCAGATCAGTGCTGGCGAAGGTCGTGTCGTCGTTGATTTTCCCCGTGAGGAATCCCTTGCCCAGAGGGCTGTACGGAACGAAGCCGATCCCGAGTTCCTCGAGCGTTGGCAGCACTTCGGCTTCGGGGCGTTTCCACCAGAGCGAGTATTCACTTTGGACTGCGGTGACGGACTGCACGGCGTGCGCCCGGCGGATGGTCTGCGCCGCCGCTTCCGACATCCCGAAGTGCTTCACCTTGCCTTCCTGAATCAGGTCTTTAACAGCTCCCGCCACCTCTTCGATGGGCACGTTAGGGTCAACGCGATGTTGATAGAACAGATCGATGCTGTCGACTCTGAGTCTCTTCAAGGAGCCCTCGACTCCTTCTTTGATGTACTCCGGCCGGCTGTCGAGACCTACTGAACGCGGAGCTCCGTTGTGCTCGAATTTGAACCCGAACTTTGTCGCAATCACCACCTGCCCACGGAAGGGCGCGAGGGCTTCTCCCACGAGTTCTTCGTTGGCGAACGGGCCGTAGACTTGAGCAGTATCGAAGAATGTGACGCCCAGCTCGACCGACTTTCGAATCAGGGATACCATCTCCGGCTTGTCTTTGGGCGGCCCGTAACCGAAGCTCATGCCCATGCAGCCGAGCCCTATCGCCGAGACTTCCAAGTTGCTTTTCCCAAGTTTGCGCTTTTGCATTGCTCCTCCATCGAGATCGTTTCTCGCATCTCCAGATTATGCCCTTGCTCTCGATGCTGTTCAAGCTCGACATGGCCATGGTCCGGGGGATTCTCAGCAGTGGATCATATCGGAGGTCGCGTTCGGAAAAGTCAACTGTCTTCAGGCAGATGTGATATCGGCGAAGCACAGCACTCAATCGAAGGCGCTTAGCGGCGGGATTCTGGCGCTGACACTTTGCCGGCCGCGTCGGCCAGGAATGCATCCCGGCACGCCATCCCGGCCGAGCGGATTTCTTGAAATCCGGGCAGGGAGCGCGCTCGCGCCAGGAAGGAATCGGAATCCATCGACGGATACGAGCAGTACCCATCGTCAACGGCTTGTTTCAGCAACGGAAGCGCGGCATCCGGCTCACCGGCGTACGCCAGATGCGCGGCAGAGAAATAGTTCATTTCCGGATCGGACTCAGGCTGGACGGCGCGCGCCAGCCTCGCGATCTCCGCGGCGGAACGATGTTGCAGGTACGCCAGCAACACGCGATAACCGCCCCATTGCGGTGTGGGATCCGGCCAGATCTTCAGGGCGTCTCCTTCCTTTCCTTGGTGCAGCAGTACATCGATCGAAACCGCCTTCATTATCTGATTGGTGGGATCCAGTCGCAGAAAATCCATGGCGCGCCGATAATTGCCCAGCAGCATGAACGTGACTCCACAGCTCCGGGCGCCGGAATCCTGCGCGTCGATCAGCATGGAGGTTTCACATTCGCGCGCCGACTCTTCCAGCAGGCCGGCATCACGCAGCATCCAGCTTGCGTCAAAGTGCAGCCGGGCGGCATCCGGCCGGAGGCGAATCAACTCTTCCAGTCGGCGATACGCCTCACCGCGGCTGATTCCGGGACGATGGGCCTGCTTTCCCATTGATCCCTGCATGTACAGGAAGGCGGCGCGGAAAATTACGTTGTCCGGATCGAGCTGGGCGGCCCTCTCGCCTGCATCCCACCAGCCATCGATCGCGGCCTGGCCCCCGTTCCACATCCAAACGTCCACCACGTACCTTGCGGAGAGATCTTCCCAAGCCTGAGCGTAGGCCGGGTCGAGCTGCACCGCTCGTTTCAACATTTCCATGCCGCGCCGGTTGAGTTTGGCATCGGTCGTGCCAATCGAGTGGGCTTCCAGGACCAGCTTATAGGCTTCTTCACTGGTGGGTTTCGGAGGCATTCGGGCCATAAATTCCGGCGCGCCCATCAGCGGAGCCAGAGCGCGGCGCGTCTTGGCCGCGATCTGCGCCTGCATGGCGATCATGTTCCCGGCAGGAATATCGAAAACGTCCTCCCACAGCAGACGATCCTTCTCGACGTCGGTCATTCGCAAGTTAATCTGCAATTGATCGCCGGCTTGAAGAAAATGCCCGCTCACCAGGTACGTCACTCGCAACTCGCGCCCTATCTTGGCGAGGTCAGGATTCGATCCGCTGTATTTATGAGTCTGTTCGGGCGGCCGTACGGTCAGCGAACGCGCATATCCCAGGGTGGCGGAAATTTCATCGGCCAGCCCCCATTTGAGGAAATCGAGCCTCGGGTCGCTTCCCGCATTCGCAAAGGGAATCACCGCCACGGTGTGCGGCGCGGACTCGCTGATTCCCTTGGGAGCGCGGCTCATGGTCAGCGCGATGGTGATCCCGATGCTCGCCAGCATCGCCGCTCCGGTTGCCACGGACCGCCAGTTTCGCCGCAGAAATTTCGCCAACGTGTATAACGGCGAATCGGGGCGGGCGTTGAGCGGCTCGTGTCTCAAATAATGATTGAGGTCGTCGATCAGCGCCTGCGCAGATCGATATCGGTGAGCGGGATCTTTCTGCATCGCCTTCAGGCACAGCACATCCAAATCGATCCACGATGCAGTGCGCATTCCGCCGCGGCGCGCCACCAGCGACGGCTTCATCGGTTCCTGTGTCGTTAGGACAGCGGCCGCCTCGGGCGGCGTTTTTTGCGAAACATCGAAGGGCAGGCGTCCGGTTAACAATTCGTACAAAATGACGCCGAGGGAATACACGTCGCTTTCGACCCCTGCCGCGCCGCCGCGAAGCTGCTCCGGAGCCGCGTAGGCGGGAGTCATGGGACGCAGATCCGTCCGCGTCTGATCGGCCGGCCGCCCGTCTGTATCGAGCTGCTTGGCGATTCCAAAATCGAGCAGCCGCAGCGCGCCATCCTCCTTGACCAGAATATTCGAGGGTTTAAGATCGCGATGAATGACGCCGCGCTCGTGGGCGTATTGCACCGCTTCGCAAACGGAGCGGACTAGTTTCAGGCGGTCCTCGATCGAACACCTGTGGACCTCGCAGTATTTGTTCAGGGCGAGGCCTTGGACGTATTCCATCGCGAACCAGGGCGTTCCATCGGGTAAGGTCGCGGCATCGTAGAGGGGGGCGATGAAGGGATGATTGAGTTGCGCCAGCGTGCGCCGCTCGGTTTCAAAGCGCTTGAGCCGGGAAGGAGAAAGCCACGCGTCGCGCAGGATCTTGATGGCTACCAGGTTCCCCAGGTCCCGCCGCTCGGCCAGATAGACGACCCCCATCCCGCCTTCTCCCAGGACGCTCTTGATTCGATAAGGACCGAATTCCCTCGGTTGGGTGGTGTCAGCCTGAATCAGGTCCGCGGCGAGGTCGGACACATCGCGATCGAGTAGTCCAAAACTCTTCGAGTCCTGCTCGATCATCGCCAGCACGGTCGAGCGTATCTCCGAATCGTCGCCACAGGCTTGGCTGAGGAAAGAAAGCTGCTCCGAACGCGGAAGGTCGGCGGCGCGGTGGAACAACTCCTGCACTCGTTGCCAGCGTTCGGGTTGCATATCAGGCTCCAGTGCGCCGTTTGGTCTTGGTGTATTGGCTAGTTTACAGCTCACGGCGATCGGATGTCCCTGCCCCGCGGGCCATCCATTCGCCGAAATTCTTCGCCACCATGACGGTTTTTACCTGGCTCCTGCGTATAGCAGAGTACAAGGCCCTGCGCTTAGGCGCGGAGCGCGGCCCATGGCTGATGCGGGCAAGCCCTGCTGTTCGTTGATTCAAGTACCCTGACCGGTCAGAGGCAATTCTAGCATTCAACGCGGTCTGACCGCAACGGGCGCTAGTGGCCAAAACGGCATTTTGTAGTGTCGAAGTTCTTAATGGCGAACTGTCTAGAGACGGGAATAGCTGCGGACCACCCAGCACCGGTCCCACTTCGCGCATCAGCTCTTCTACAGAAACGTTCAAAGCCGCCCTCTTTCCGTAACCTGAGGATTCCAGCAGCCCGTTGGAATGATGCCGGCATCGTTCCCCGCGAGTTGGGTTCAGTCGGGTCACGCGCATCCAAACAACCACTTATCATTCCCAATCTAATCTGTGTGCCCAGCCCCCATGAGTTTCACTGCGACCTTTACGAAAGTCTTGGTCTGCAGCCGGGACAGCTCCCCGGTTGTTCCAGCACAGAGAAGTGTTGCTCCAGACATCGCTACTGCGCACTTGTTCCGCTGCTTGAACTGTCCCAGACAGCCCTGTTGCGTGTCCTATTGCGTTGACTAAGCGGCAAGCGCCGCCTAACATGGTACACAAGGGCTGGTTCCTCACATGATTGGCAAGAGCGTTTCCCACTATCGCATTATTGAGAAGCTGGGCGGCGGGGGCATGGGTGTTGTCTACAAGGCTGAGGACACCACGCTGGGCCGTCAGGTCGCTCTCAAGTTCCTGCCTGAGGAATGGAGCAAGGATAGTCAGGCCCTGGAACGCTTCAAGCGCGAAGCCCGCGCCGCCGCGGCGTTGAACCATCCCAACATCTGCACGATTTACGAAGTCGGCGAGCATGAAGGCCAGCCCTTCATCGCTATGGAGTTGCTGGAGGGGCAGACCCTGAAGCAGCGCCTTGCCGGGAAACTGCTCAAGACGGACGAACTGCTCGACCTGGCCATCCAGATTGCCGACGCGCTGGACGCCGCGCACGCCAAGGGCATCATCCATCGCGACATCAAGCCCGCGAACATCTTCGTCACGATACGCGGCCAGGCGAAGGTCCTGGACTTCGGCTTGGCCAAGCTGGCACCAAAGGCCAGGCGGGCGGCGGAAATGGTGGGAGCCTCTGCGCTGCCCACCGCATCGGTCGAGCCCGAGCAGCTCACCAGCCCCGGCGAGGTGATGGGCACAGTCGCCTACATGTCGCCGGAGCAGGCGCGGGGCGAGGAGACTCGACGCGCGGACGGACTTGTTCAGCTTCGGCGCCGTGCTCTACGAGATGGCGACGGGCAGGCAGCCCTTCGACGGGCAATACTTCGGCTATGATTTTCACAGCCATCCTGACCCAAGCCCCGACCTCACCGGTTCGACTGAATCCCGACTGCCCGGCGGAGTTGGAACGCATCATCAACAAGGCGCTGGAGAAAGACCGAGACCTCCGCTGCCAGAGCGCCGCCGAGCTATGCGCCGACCTGAAGCGCTTGAAGCGCGACACAGAATCCGGGCGTGTAGGGGCGAGCGGCGCTCGCCCGGCCGAACGCCGTTCGGCCCTACGAAAACCCTGGAAAGTTCTTGCTCCCGCTGCCCTGGTGCTAGTTGCGGCTACCATCGGGGGAACGCTCTATTTCCGCTCGCGCCAGGCCATGGCCCGCCTGACCGACAAGGACACCATCGTTCTCTCCGATTTCGACAACAAGACCGGCGACAGCGTATTCGAGGACACGCTCAAACAGGGGCTCTCCGTGCAGCTTGAGCAGTCGCCCTTTCTCGATTTGCTTTCCGAGCAAAGGGTAAATGACACCTTGAAGCTGATGGGCCATCCGGCCGGTGACCGTTTGACGCCGGAGGTCACACGCGAAGTCTGTCTGCGCACGGGCAGCAAGGCCATGCTGACGGGCTCGATTGCGGGGCTGGGCAGCCAGTACGTGATTGGCCTGAAGGCGGTGAACTGCAACACAGGCGATGTGCTGGCCGAAGCGCAGGAGCAGGCGGCAAGCAAGGAGTCGGTGCTCAAGGCTCTGGATGCTGCGGCGGTCAGCTTGCGCGGCAAGCTGGGCGAATCGCTCAGCACGGTGCAGAAATACGCCACGCCGGTGGAGGAAGCGACCACGCCATCGCTGGAGGCGCTGAAAGCCTACAGCCTGGCATGGAAGACAAAGACTGCGAAAGGGAGCACAGCCGCGCTGCCCTTCTTCAAACGGGCGGTGGAACTGGACCCGAATTTTGCCGTGGCCTACGCCGGGATGTCGCTTGTCTACGCCAACCTCGGCGAGGTGGGGCGGGCGGCCGAATATATACGCAAGGCTTACGACCTGCGGGAGAAGGCAAGCGAACTGGAGCGGTTCGACATCGAGGGACTCTACTACTTGTTTGCGACCGGAGAGTTGGAGAAGGCGGCGCAAACCTACGAGCTGTGGCAGCAGACCTACCCAAGAGACGACACGCCTTACGGTGACCTGGGGGCCGTTTCCGGCGAGTTGGGAAACTGGGAAAAGGCATTGGAGGAATGTCGAGAGGCGCTGCGCCTGGAGCCAAACAATGCGGCTAACTATCTCAACCTCGGCTTCGCCTACATGTTCCTCGACCGGCTGGGCGAAGCGGAGGCGATGTACAAGCAGGCGGAAGAGCGAAAACTGGAGAACGAGTTTCTGTTCCAGTGCCGCTACCTGTTGGCGTTTCTGAAGGGCAATGCGGCGCAGATGGAGCAGTTGCTCTCATCCGCCATGGGACAGCCGGGCGCAGAAGACCTGTTGCTGGCCGCGCAAGCGGACACGGAAGGTTGGTACGGCAAGCTGAAGAACGCGCACGAGCTGACCGGGCGGGCCATGGACTCAGCCCAGCACAACGACGCCAAAGAAACTGCCGCAGGATATCAGGCGTTGGCAGCGCTGCGCGAGGTGGAAGCGGGAAATCGGGAACAGGCGCGCGCCGAGGCCAAGGCGGCGTTGAAGTTGGCCCCGACCCGCGATGTGCAGGCCATAGCGGCGCTGGCCCTGGCGCGGGCAGGCGATACGGCAGGGGCGGAGAAGCAGGCGGCCGAACTCGACAAGGCCTTCCTGCTGGACACGCTGGTCCAGAGGTATTGGCTGCCCACGATTCGGGCGGGGGTCGCCCTGGAGCGCCAAGACCCGAACCGGGCAATCGAGCTATTGAAGGCGGCGAGCACGGTCGAACTTGGCTCACCAGCGAACCTTACGATATTCCTAAGCCCCGCTTATTTGCGTGGGGAAGCCTATCTCATGCTCCGTGACGGCAACCGAGCGGCAGCGGAATTTCAGAAATTCATCGACCACCGAGGGCTTGTAGTGAACTTCCCCTGGGCCGCGCTGGCTCGCCTCGGCCTGGCGCGCGCTTACGCCCTGCAAGGGAACACGGCCAAAGCCCGCGCCGCCTATCAGGATTTCCTCACGCTCTGGAAAGACGCCGACTCGGACATTCCCATCCTCAAGGAAGCCAAGGCGGAATACGGAAAGCTGAAATAATCCCCGCGCTCCGATCCCTGCTTGCAAGACCTCCTGCGCCGCATGAACTTCCCGCCGCAAGGTCGCCCGAGGGCTTTTGGTTCCCGCAATTCTTGCGTGCGCCCCCGATGCAATTCCGTTCGGCACGTGCGCCGTTGCGGAATCGGATCGCGCACATGGCCACAAAGGAGAGTAACCCTTCCGGGCATCTCTGCCAGATTCTGCCTGCGAGACGCCCTTCCCTGACGGCAAACATGGCGATCTGTCGGGTGCGGAACTCACTTTGACGTGTCGGAAAACCATAGCTGTGACCTCGGGGGGAATAACTGGCGTTCAGGAAGAGAGGCAGGTTCTCATTTTCCGCCCACGGGCGCAGCGCAAAACGACACCTTGTCACAGTCACTCTTCCTGGCGCGGTCTGGCCAGGCAGGGCGAGGAGACTCGGGAAAGTCCGCTCGCTTTTTTGCATTTCCTACTTGACAGCCTCATGGACCTGTGATAGCCTATAATTGTTGTCTTGTTATAGACACATTGTCGCAGGCGGGCGCCGGGTTGGCCGGATGGGAAAGGAACAGCGGGATGGCCCTGGGGCACTCGAGACAGAGTGGCTTGAAAAAAACAAAAAACAGTACGAACGAAGCCAGTAAGTTATTGAAAACATTGAATGGTTGTTGAAACAAAGCTAAGAAGTATATGGAAACAAAGGAGTTATACGAGAGTTCCGGGAACAAAGTTAAGAAGTGGCTGAAAACAAAGCACATAACTCCTTTGTGGGGTGCGAATGATGCGAGTGTTGCGCGCCAATTAGCGCAAATCTGAGCTTGAAACGAGCAAAAACAGCACAATTTGCGCAACCCGAGCCGCAAGGCGAGGGTGGGAAAGTGACCAGAAGTCGGCTACGCGAGATTCCTCACTCCGGCGATTGTAGCGCGAAATCCAGTGCCTTGGCAGCGTGCAGAAGCGCAGTGTTGAAGAGCGGCAAATCGCAGTGCTGAGGTTCGACGAGCAACGGGATCTCCGTACATCCGAGCACAATCCCCTCAGCGCCCTGGACGCGCAAACGCTCGATGATATCCAGAAATAGCCGCCGCGATTCCGGCCGCATCTCGCCTCGGCACAATTCCTGATAAATTACGTCATTCATCCGCTGCTGGCTGTCGGGCTCGGGAACAAGCGCCGTAATTCCGCAGCGCTCTAGCCCCTCGCGGAAGAACCGCTCGCTCATTGTGTAGATTGTCCCCAGCAGGCCCACGGAGCGAAGCCCGGCCGCGAGAATGGATTCCGCCGTGGCTTGCACGATGCTGAGGAGGGGCATGTGCACGGCGCGCTGCACTTCCTCAAATACAATGTGCATGGTGTTGGCGGAGATCAACCCGAAATCGGCGCCCGCCCCATGCAAGCGTTCGAGAGCGTCCGCCATATCCCGCGCCGCCTCCTGCCATTGCCCGCTGTGCTGCCAATCCACATAGTTCTGAAAGTTCACGCTATAAATCAGGATTTCCGGGTAGCCATAGTTGCCGAACCGCGCCGTATAAGTCCTGGTGATGTGCTCATAATAGAGCGTGGTGGATTCCGGACTCATGCCGCCAAGTATGCCGATCTTCTTCATCTGGCCTCCGTGATCAACTCGGCGAAAAACCGAGTTCATGATACTAGCACGTCTCCTCGCATGCCGCCCAATGGCAAGCAACGTGCTCATCAAACTTGCGGGGAGAATTGTGCCAATGAGTTCCAAAAGAGTCTTGATTGTAGGCGGCGTGGCAGGCGGAGCTTCCTGCGCCGCCCGGTTGCGGCGGCTTGACGAGCAGGCAGAGATCGTGGTGTTTGAAAAAGGGCCATACCCATCATTTGCAAACTGCGGTCTACCGTACTACATCGGCGATGCCATCTCCGATGAAGCAAAGCTGCTTGTGGCCACGCCAGAGTTATTCCGCGCCCGCTTCAACATCCAGGTTCGCACCGAACAAGAGGTCTTGGGCATCAATCCCGAGGCGCGGAAAATTGAGGTCAAGGACCTTCGGAAGGGTTCTGTCTACGAGGAGGCTTACGACGCGCTGGTCTTGTCGCCCGGTGCAGTGCCCGTCCGGCCGCGGCTTCCGGGCGTCAACCTGCCGGGTGTTTTCACGCTTCGAACCATTCCCGACAGTCGCGCCATACGCGCCTGGATTCAAGAATCCCAGCCGAGAAATGCGGCCGTTGTCGGCGGTGGGTTCATCGGACTCGAGATGGCCGAAAATCTGGCGCGCCGGGGGCTGAAGGTCACAATCGTCGAGATGCTCGATCAGGTCATGCCGCCGCTCGACCGCGAAATGGCTGAATATGTGTATGTTCACCTCTTGAAGAACCATGTCTCAGTCCGCCTCGCGGATGCTGTAGCGCGGTTTAACGAAAGCGGGGGGCGCGTGACTTCGGTCGAGACCAGGAGCGGCGCGAAGATTCAGGCTGATCTAGTCATCCTTTCCGTCGGCGTCAAACCCGAGAGCCAGCTTGCTAAAGAGGCAGGTCTGGAACTCGGCCCACACGGCGGCATTCGTGTGGATGAATCCATGAGGACCAGCGACCGTTGTATTTGGGCAGTAGGGGATGCGGTTGAGGCAAGGGATACCGTCACCGGCGAGTTGTGCTTCGTGCCGTTGGCGGGACCTGCCAACCGGCAAGGACGAATCGCGGCAGATGCAATCTGCGGCAGGCCGGCGCGGTTCCGTGGGGTGGAAGCGACGGCCGTCTGCGGCGTTTTCGGGTTGACGGTTGCGATGACCGGAGTCAGCGAGAAACGGCTGCAGCAGGCGAAGGACGCTGATTACGAAGCCGTCTACCTGCATCCCACTGACCACGCCAGCTACTATCCAGGCGCGAGCGAAATGCACCTGAAGTTGATTTTCCGCCGTTCTGACGGACTGGTTCTGGGGGCACAGGCAGTCGGTGAGAAGGGGGCGGAACGCCGCATCGACGTGATATCCTTCGCCATTCAAAAGGGCTCAACCGTCTTCGATCTCGAAGAAGCCGAGTTGTGTTATGCACCCCAGTTTGGCATGGCCAAAGATCCCGTGAACCTGGCAGGTATGGTGGCTGCGAACGTCGTCCGCGGCGACGTTAGATTGGCGAAGTGGGACGAACTGCCGAAGGGTGGCGCCTTTCTGGTTGACGTTCGTGAGGCAATAGAATTCAACCGCGGCTCGATTGACGGCGCCATCAATATCCCGCTCGATCAACTCCGCCACAGGCTCTCGGAGCTTCCCAAGGACCGGCCGATCTGGGTTCATTGCGCCAGAGGTCAGCGGTCCTACTACGCCGTGCGAATCCTGCAACAGCACGGTTTTGACGCCAGCAACTTGTCCGGCGGGTACAACACCTGGGAGGTTTGGTACCCCGAGGGATTGCCCTCTCGCGAGGTCACACAGGCTGAGCAGACTTCACGAGATCGAGCGGCATGAAAAGCGGGGTCTGACTTCGCGTTCGTTCGGCAATTAACCGGCTGCATGCTGAATTCGACTTCTAGATGCCACGCTCTGCCGGATGGGATTGACCACCAACCTCGGCCCCCTTTGCTATGGTTCCAAGTGAATCGCGATTTGCCTTCTCATGGAATGGGGCTTGGGAGCGCCGCATTCTGTCAGGGCAGCATCCGTGCATTCGCGCCCGAGCGTTTCGACCGGGTTGTCTATCTTGCCTGACAGGATCTTCCCGTCGGTCAGGCTCGCTTTTATTTCAACATCGAAGGTTTCCTTGCCGACTGCGGCAGAATACTTTCCGTTTTCCATCTTCTGCACTTGGACCCAGTTATTCGCCGTATCTGCCACAGGCTTGCGCATCCAGTCTGCCGGGAGCTGGACCTCGGGCTTTTCGGGCGGCACGTGATGGATACGGACGATGACCGTGTTCTCAGATTGGTTGATGTCCATGAGACTGAGGTCAAAATCGATAGAGTCTTCCCCGATTAGGACGTAGCTGCCATCTGCCCATGAGTTGGGCTTGCCGTGTTTGAGATAGAAATGATCTCCGGCATGGGCGAGCTTCCCCGTCTTTTCGGCCAGCCACAGATCGACGTACAAGTTCATAAAGTCAGTGACGGGCCCGACGAGCCGGCGGTCAATCCGGCTGAGGTTGGGAAACACGGAATGGCGATTGGGATCCAGTGTGAGCTGCTGGCGAAAATCCAGGCTTGCGGCGGGGAGTTCAACTTGCTGACCGTCGGAAATCAGATTGGACCAGCGATACTCCTCGAAGTAAGTTCCGGCGAGGTCTTTCTTAACGATTCCGTCAGCTTGAATTTCATAGTGCCAGCGCTCGTTGATACCTGTCATGCGGTAGGTCAACTTCTCGCCTTCACGGTAACGCCGGCGCAACACATTGTGTTCAGTCGTGAGAGTCTGGGCGGCGAGCAGGTTAGAAACGACCAAGATCAAGACACCGGACGCGGGCAACTTCGTCATTTGTTTCCTACCCCTCCTCGCGAGAGCGCCGGTCCCCGCCTCGGTTCTTATTGGGGCTTTCGAGGAAGCGCCGTGATTTTGCACAACGAGTCTACAGGACTCAGGTCGTCTTCGCCAACGCCCGATTAACGGGCTACCCGTAGGAGTGCAGCGCTCCTGACCCCCCGGAAAGTCAAGATCCCTTCCCGGAAGTTCGTCCCGGCAGTGCACTTTGAACTCTTGGCCGTGGCGATCTTCCGGCTTCCGCGCTCGGGGTTTCACTCGTCGGCAAAAGGCAGTATAGTAGCTTTAACCTACCTTGACCGGGGATGACATGCCAGGAGTTTTCATCAGCTATCGCCGTGAAGACAGCAGCGGATATGCAGGACGGCTCTTCGACATCATTAGCGTCCACTTCGGTAGAGAGAACACGTACATGGACGTCGACACGATCATGGGCGGCGACAATTTCCCGGCGGTGATCGAGGAGAAGATCAGTCAGTGCGAAGCGCTGCTGGCTGTAATCGGTGAGAGGTGGCTGACATGCACCGCTGCCAACGGAGGCCGGCGGCTCGACATGGCAGGCGATTTCGTGCGCCTGGAGATTGCTAAGGCGCTCGAACGCGGGGTGCGTGTGATTCCTGTCCTCGTGGGCGGAGCAACCATGCCGCGCCAAGACGACTTGCCTGACGAATTGCGTCCACTGTGTGCCCGAGAGGCGATGGATCTCAGGGACGCACATTTCCGGGCGGATGCGGAACGATTGATCGACACGCTAAAGAAGACCGCTCCCGGCATCGCCAATCGGCAGTGGGAGGCGAAATCAAAGCGATTCCTTCTTTCGGTTTCATTGGTCGTGGTGGTTGCGGCAGTTGTGGGTGGAATTCTGCTGTCTCGGCAACCGAAGAAGCGGGCCGCTGGCGCGAACCCCGATTCCGCCTCCCAGAAACAGATCGCACCCCCTAGTGGGCCCGTACCGCCGGGTCAGGTCAATCCGGCCGAGGCTGATAAGTCAAGGAGCCCTGCCAAGCGACCCACGGACGTCGCAGGCAAGTGGAAGGCAACTGTCAAGTATTGGGACGAGACAACCTACCGAGAGACGTTCAACTTTGAAGTTGCCGGCACGGAAGTGTCCGGCACCGCCTCATTTCTTGGAGAAAGTCTTGCCATCTTTGATGGCAAAGTCGAGGCAGACCGGATCAGCTTCATGACCAAGTCGCTGACCGGGATGGATGGTAAAACTTACGTAGACAAGCAGTATTACAAGGGCACAGTGGAAGGGGACACGATCCGGTTTACAATGGTGATCGATAGCAGCGTTTCTCAGCAGCCTCCCTACCATTTCACAGTGAAGCGAGCCGGCGCGAAGTAATGCTTAGACGAACGCGCCGGTCGGAAGAATCTGGGTTAATCACACGTATTAAGGGCATCACGCACGGCGACTTCGGCCTTCGAGGATGAGCGATGAAACTCTACGATCTACTTTTCGGCAAGCCGCTGCGTTCTTCGGAAGAAGCGGGAGAGAAGCTGGGGCCGGTGGGAGGCCTCTCCGTCTTTGGATTGGACGCCCTCAGCTCCGCTGCTTACGGGCCGGAGGCGGCGCTCACGCTGCTGATTCCTCTGGCCGCCGCGGGAATTGCTTACATGGTTCCGATCACGGCCAGCATCATCATCCTGCTGGTAATCGTCTATTTCTCCTATCGCCAAACCATCACAGCTTACCCGACTGGAGGCGGCTCGTACACAGTGGCTCGCCAGAACCTGGGAGACTTCTCCGGTCTGCTCGCGGCAGCCGCCCTCATGATCGACTACGTTCTGACTGCCGCGGTAGGAATCTCGGCAGGTGTTGGGGCGCTGGTCTCAGCAGTCCCGTCGCTCCAGCCGCACACCCTGCCGATCTGTCTCGTGATCTTGCTGCTCATCACCATCGTCAACCTGCGCGGCGTTCGCGAGACGGGCGCAGTGTTTATTGTTCCTACCTATCTATTTGTAGGAACCATGCTCGTCACCTTGATGCTCGGACTAGGCAAGACGCTCGCCGCCGGCGGCCACCCCGTACCTGTCGTTGCTCCGCCGCACTTGCCGCTGCCAATTGCCGCGGTCAGCATTTGGCTTTTGCTCAAGGCTTTTTCCAGCGGCTGCACCGCCATGACCGGCGTCGAGGCGATCAGCAACGGCGTCAAAGCATTCCGAGAGCCGCTGGTGAAATCCGCACAGCGAGCCTTGACGGCCATCATTGCCATACTGATTGTGCTGCTGGCGGGAATCGCCTTCCTGGTTCGCGCCTACCACATCGGCGCCACCGATCCCGGGGCGGCAGGCTACCAAAGTGTGCTTTCCCAGCTCACGGCCGCGGTGGCAGGGCAAGGCGTCTTCTACTACATCACGATGGGCTCAGTCCTGCTCGTGCTGGCGCTCTCGGCCAACACCGCCTTTGCGGACTTTCCGCGACTCGGCCGCGCCCTCGCGGAGGACGGATTCCTTCCCCAGGGCTTCGCCTTGCTCGGAAGGCGTCTCGTGTACTCGCAAGGCATCTGGGCGCTCGCGGTGCTCTGTGCCGCGCTGCTTATCTTGTTTGGCGGGGTCACGGATCGGTTGATTCCGCTGTTTGCCGTCGGCGCTTTCCTGGCGTTCACGCTCTCCCAAGCCGGCATGGTAGCTCACTGGAGGCGAACCGGAGGCGAAGGATCGCGGCGCAGCATGTTCATCAACGGGCTGGGATCTGCGGCCACCGCAACCACCGTCATTGTGGTAACCGTCGCCAAGTTCGTGGAAGGCGCATGGGTAACGGTATTGCTCATCCCCGCCATCATGATTCTGATGATTAACATCCGAAGGCACTATCGCCAAGTTGAGGCGGAGGTCGCGAACCCTGTGCCTCTGGATTTGCGCGACTTGCGGGATCCGCTGGTAGTGGTTCCGATTCTGTCTTGGAACAGGATCGCCAGGAAAGGGCTGCGGTTTGCCCTCACTCTCTCTTCCGAGGTACAGGCTGTGCACGTCGATTGTGAGAAAGACAGGGGGAATTTTCTCCAAACCTGGGACCGCAACGTGGAGGAACCGGCGAAACAAGCGGGCCGGGTAGCCCCCCGCCTGATTGTGCTGACCTCGCCCTATCGCTTCGTGATCAGCCCGATCTTAGACTATATTCTGGAACTCGAGCGGACCAATCCTGAGCGGCAGATCGCCGTATTGATTCCAGAGTTGGTGGAACGGCATTGGTATCACTATTTCCTGCACAATCAACGCGCTGAGTTGCTGCGGGCGCTCTTGCTGGCTAAAGGAAACCAACGGACTGTCCTCGTCAATGTGCCGTGGTACACGAATGCCTGATGAAGACGGCCACCGCTTGGGTTTTGCGGAAGGCGGAGCCAACGTCGTCGCTGGAAAGCCTCAATCCCGTCTAGCCGACAATTTGTCATTGTTCTGCCTCGCTTTGCGACGGTCAAGCCTTACCTCGTTTTCCCGAATTGCCCTTACTCCCTGCAGGGCCTGATTTGTGCCGGTTGGCGCGCCAAAGGCGCCTGATTTTGACCCTTCGAAAAAGTAATGTCATTTGTTTTCATCAACATTCTGGCTTTGTTCCCGGTGTTTTTGTATTCTCTCGCGGTTCCCCGAGTTTCCCCCAGTCGCGCAATTCCGGTCCCTGCCGCGTCCCCCACGATCCAGTCCCCCGCCGGAAACTGTGCGATGCCAATATGCTCGAATTCTGGCTCCGTTTCACGCATTTGAGCACTCAATTGGGGTTCGTTTTGAGTTCGTTTTAGCTTCGTTTCTGACATGCCTTTCTGTGTTTTCAACAACATACTGGCTTCGATCGTATCATTTCCTGTTTTTTTCGGACCCCGGTTTTCCCCTATGCCGGGACTATTGCGCTTTTCCTCGTGGTCGGGAGTCTGCCCACGACAATGTGTCCGCAAAATGACCACAATTATAGGCTACCATGTCTCCCTGGGATTGTCAAGTGAAAAATGCGAATCTGTCAACGCTCTTTAGAAATGTCCCCTTTCTTATCTCGTTAGAAATGTCCCCTTTTCGAACTTATTGCTGTGAGGTTGTTCTGGCTTTGGTCTTTCGCCGGCCTTGCCCGTAGCGGAGCCCTGCGGAGCCCGGAGGGCGGAGCGCTCAGGGCTCCGCTACGGGCAAGGCCGGCGACGCGCGCGGGGCCGCCCGGGCCTCTTGGGCGCGGGTATGTTGGCGCCAGCGGGTGTTCCGCCAGGGATGTCCATCGGCGGGCGCCCACTGGGGTTTTACCTCCGGCACGGCCGGCGTGGCCGTCGTCGCGGGCGGGGGCGCGGGTTGGCAACGGGCCGGTGTCTCACCCTTCGTAATCTCGCTCCAAGCAATCTCCCGGCCCCGATAATCGATGCTCACCTGCCCCTCTCGCCCTTCCCAAACCACCACCTTACTGCGCGCCGGCGCGTAGCGCCGACTCTCCGGCTGCAACTGCAAGAAGCGACCGTGGTACCGCACCACCCAGTCATTGCTGATCACCCGCTCCGTCTGCAGGCGGAAGATGCGGTCCAACTCCCTCGCCGCAGGGCAGGGGCGATGGTAATCCTCACTCCGCGCCGCCGGCCGCGCAAACCGCTGGTTGTGTTCCGGCAGGTACTCCTCCTCCAGGTACGCGTTGACCCCCGCATGGCTCCCGATTCCCTTTCTCCGCAGCTTCTTGACCAGCCGATCCTGATGCGTCCCGTGCATCCGCTCCACCCGACCCTTGGCCTGCGGCGAGTTGGCGGGCAGCAGCCGAATCCCCAGTCGGGCGCACATCCGCCCGAACTGGGTGACCGGCTCTTCGCCCCTCAACTTCTCCTTGGGCGTGGCACCCCGCTGGTACAGATTTTTCCAGTCCACGTAAAGCTCATGCGGTACACCGTAACGTTCCATCCAGGCCCGCAACGCCCCCGCCGCCGCCCAAATCGTCTCTTCCTCGCCCAGACGCGCCAGCGTGGTGTTTGTGGCGTCGTCCACCAGATCCATCAGGCATCCGCCGGGACCGCGCCCTTCCAACCAGGCATGAAAACTTCCCTCCATCTGCACCATCTCACCAAAATGCTCCCGTCGTTCCCGCCGCTGGCGATGCTTCCGCCACCGCCGTTCCCGACTCCACAGCCCCTCCGCCAGCATCCATCGCCGCAGCGTCTCCGCCGCCACCTCCCGCCCTTCTTCCTTCCCCAGATGCTCCGCCGCCAGCGTCGGTCCAAACCGCTCTCCTTCCCCACCCCCATACTTCTGCCGCACCAACTCCAGCACCTCGCGGCGAAACTCCTCCGCGTAGGCCCGGTTCGAGCGCCGCCCCGCATTCCCATGTTTCAGCCCTACCTCCCCTTCCTCCCGGTAGCGCTTCCACAAGCGCTTCACCTGCCGATAGCTCAACCCCATCAGCTCCGCCCCATCCACCAACCGCAACTCGGCACTCTTTACCCGTGCCAGTAACCCGCACCGCCTCAACTCCCTCTCACTCATCCCGGTTCGCCCCAATCTGCCTCCTTTCGGAGACTCTATTAGGGGACATTTCTAAAGTGGAGAAAAGGGGACATTATCATCGAGGTACAACAGCGAAAAACGCGGAGTGGCACAGTTTGATGTTGTAGCGGCGATTTTAGCCCGCCAAGTGGCGGTGTAAAGCCGCCTCTCCATCAAACTGTGCCGCTGCCGAAGAATGCGAACATCGTGGCCGGATGCGCCTGAACTGCCTCACCGGGCCAAGCCACACCACTCCAAACCAATAGGCTATGACGAAATGTCGCCGCCCGGCACTCCCGCCCTCGGAAATGGTACCCTGACCCTTCCCCTGAACCCCGACCGCTTCCCTAAGAGTCACCCCCCAGCGGCTATTGTACGGGCACGCCACGGCGTGCCCCTGCGTGGAGACAACGAAGGGACTTGCGTCCACCCAGGCGGGCCAACGGCTCATGATAACTACCGCGAGGTCAATTCTGCGCTTTCGACTGTGCGTCCGAGTGAACCCTCAGATTGTGCCCGAGTAGCCATCCGCCCGGAGCCACGCGTGTACGCCGTCAACTTGACCGCGCCTGTCCAACTGCCGGGTGGCATGTGATCCAGGCTTGATCGTAAGAGACGACACACAGATCACACCTACGGTTTGCCGACATAACCGGCCAATCTCTGCCCATTCTCAGGGTGTGACAAGTTTGTGGGCTTCAGTGGTGATTTTGGTGAGGCGGTTGGAGAGCCGGTCGAGGCAACGGCGGGCAGTACCGGTCGGCAGCCCCCGCCGGAACATCTCCAGTGCATGTTGAGCGGCCTGCAAGGAATCGATAACTCCATCCAGACCAGTTCGAGTGAGGGCGAAAGATGTTTTCGGCTGGGGAACCATATGCCGAGGTTTGGAACGAGCCTGTTGGAACTCCCTCTGGAGATCAGTCAGCACCACCTCAACATAGAGCATCGTCATGTCCGGAGAAGTGTGGCCGAGTAACTTCATCAGCGCGGGGAAACTGACCCCGGCGCGTAGCATTTCCGTGGCATAGGTGTGCCTCATCTGGTGCGGGACAATGCGGGTGGAGAGGCCCAGAGAGTGACAGACCTGGTGCAGATATCTGCGGAGTCGACGAATGAGGGCGTTCCTGGTGTACCGGGCCAAGAGCCAGCCATCGGGAGGCCGCGGATCGAGGAAGCGAAAGAAGCGCAAGCGTTGAATGACTGTCACCACCAAGGCATCCACGGGGACCATCCGTTCGGTTTTGAGTTTGCCGAGCGGCACGTGAATGGCCCACTGCTGGGGGCCGGTCGCACGCAGGCAATCGAAGGATAAATCGGCGCACTCGCCGATGCGCATGCCCGTATGGCGGATCAGCAGAAAGGCGTTACTCTCCCGATCATTACGGCGGACGAACTCCTGCTGCAGAAGCTGATCCTGCTGGGCAGTGAGCGGGCGTGCCAGTCTTTGCGGACGGTGCGGGATGTCTTCGCGACGGATGAGGCGAGCGAGTTGGGGAAGCTGTTCGGTCCAAGCCAGTTCGGTGAGCAGCGGGCGCAGAGCGATGAGCCGCAGGATATAGGAGGAGGTGGCGAGCGGCGGCACCTGCGAGCGCAGATGGGACATCCAGCCGAGCAGGTGGGGCTCGCGGCGCAATTGCTCGAGAGCGTTCACCTCAGGGTGGGCGGAGCCGAGATAGCGGAGGAAGTTACGAACGACCCCACGGTAGTGACGACGGCTTTCCGTGCCCAGCGCCGCGGCGAGAGAATCGACGGCGCGGTGGAAGACGGAGGCCAGCGGATGCAGGAGCGGGGGGTGCCGGGCGCGATTCATGAGGAGAGCCTCGGCAGCGGCCGAACTTGCTGCGCCACAGCGCGCGTATACTGCTGGTAAACGTCTTGCGGGGTGATCTGCACGTAGCGCAGCGTAGTCTGGATGTCGGCGTGCCCCATCAACTGCATCAGCGCCGGCAGGCTGATGCCGCCGCGTACCAGGTCGGAGGCAAAGGTGTGCCGGAAGCGATGCGGGTTCGCGAGCTTGATGCCGGTGCGCTGGCGATGGTAGCGAAACAAGGATCGTAAACCGGCCAGGGTCATGCGGGTTCCGCGCGCCGGTCCTTTGAGCGAAACGAAGAGTGCGGCGGTGCCCACCGGGGGCCGTTCCAGCCGGCGATAGTGATCGAGGAGTTGGACGGTTTCCGGCGCCAGCGGCAGGAAACGCAGTTTGTTGCCTTTGCCGCGCACGCGCAGCTGCGCCTCCGAAAGCAACACGTCATCCTCATTTAAGCTCAACACTTCAGCCGAGCGTAGTCCTTCCAGGAGCATCAAGCCCACGATGGCCAAGTCCCGCGCCGTGCGGAAGCTGGACCAAAAACGTGCCACCTCGTCGACCGAAAGTGGAACGAGTTGGCGTTTGGGCACTCTCACGCGCAAGCGGCTCATGGCTACCCGCGACCGGCCCACGCCCAGCGGTCCACGACGCAGATAAGCTTGCTGAAAGCCCTGAGCCGTCGGTTCGGGGGCGTCAGGGAACTCATGGCGCAGGGCGCGATCGGCGACGGCGACGCGGCTATTGATGGTGGAACCGAAAAAGGGGGGTTGGTGGCTGCATTGGAACTTCAGATAATCCAGAAGCGTCGACCTGGTCAGGTCACCTTCGCGCACCTCGCCGGTATGATGAAGACTCTCCCACCAGCGCACAAAGTGCAGCAGAGCGAAAGCCCAACTGCGCAGAGTGGTGTCCGCCAGACGGCGAACCCGCTCACGGTCGAGGTAACGCTTGACCCACCCGACCTCCCGGCCGGTTTCGTGCTCGACCATGCGAAAGGGACTTTGGGCGGGATTGGTGGTCTGTGCGTGGATCACATGGAACCTCATGATAGAGCTTCCTCCAAGAGAGATTGGAACTGTCGCGCCTCTCCGCCTTGCACGAAGAAGGAGTTGGGATCGTGACCAGGAGGCAGGAGGACGCGGCGGGTGGTGATGCCTTGCGTCCGGAGACGATGGGATAACGCTTGCGCGGCCTGCTGGCCGCTGCCGTTGGCATCGACATCGAAGCTGAGATAAACGGTGCGTGGGCGGTCACTCAGTTGGCGAAACTGGTCAGGGGTGAGATGCGTGCCGAACGCACAGGTGGTATGGCGGAACCCAGCTTGCCACAACACGGCGAGGTCGAAGATACCTTCGACGAGAATCACATTGGAGAACTGACGAACTGATTCCCAGGCGACCAGGTCGCCTTTGGTGCCGGAGAGGAATCGATGGGCGAAGGCGGCGCCGATGCTGCGGCCGTACAAGTTGACAATGCAGCTGTCCTGGCAGCAGGGGAAGACGACGCGTTGATAGAGGGTGTCGTGACCCTGGGGGTTGAGGAGGCCAATGCGCCGTAGCAAATCGAGGGAATAGCCTTGGGCGAGGAGGTGACGCCGCAAGCTTCCGCCGGGAGCATAACCGATCTGCAACTCCCGGACCAGGGCAGGGTCGCGCACTCCGCGTTGTTCCAGATACCGCTGTGCCTCCGGGTAGTGATCGAGTTGCTGTTGATAGAAAGCCGAAGCCTGCTGCAACACGGCGGCGGGGTCCGCCAGAGGGCTTTGCCGTTCCAGGTAGGCGAGGCTTTGGCGGAAGGACAGGTGCTGGGATAACTCCACAAAGCGAATCAGATCGCCGCCCTGGCCGCAGCCGTGGCAGTAAAACAGATTCTTATGTGCATTGACATAAAAGGAAGGCCGAGTCTCTGGGTGCAAGGGACAGAGTCCCACGAACTCGGGGCCCTGACCCGCTGGCCGGCCGGTCCAATTCTGCTGTCGCAAGTAATCGAGCAGCGGAAGTCGTTGTTTGAGCTGTTCGAGATCCTCGCCCATGGCGCTGTTTTTGCCTCTGGAGACGAGCCTAAGAGCAAGGGGGCAGCGTTCCCAGGCAAGGATGGTGGGGGAGCAAAGAATTTTTCAGAGACGCAAAGGCCAGAGCACCTGCAGAAAGGGAGCCATCCCCGATAAGGGCTCAGGCTGGGGATCGGCGGGAGCGCCGCGCCCCAACCAATGAGCCAGGCGGGCGAACGTTTGGCGCTGAAAGGAAGCCGCCGGTTGGGAGTGGTCCAAGCCGCCCGACCAGCGGCGGAGGGTGGAGGGATCGGGCACCCGATCCGGATCCTTCAGCGTCGGTGTCGCCTCTTCCCACGAACAGTGCTCCAGGAAGTGTCGGCGGAGCGCTTGAGCGCGAGCCAGCAAGCTGTAGTGCGTGTAGGGGGGAGAGAGCAGGGGAAGCAGGGTGAAGGTCTTTCCGCACCCAGGGCAAAGGCCGCGCCGAATCCCAATCCAGTCGTGATGTTCATCGTGCGCCTGCTTGCGCCGGCGGCCGTGGCCGATGATCGAATCGCATTCGCAAACCGGGCATCGCCGCAGCATGACGTTCTCGCTGTTGCAAGCCCAGTCAGTTTCGAGCTTGTGTGTCGTAGCAGAAAGTGGGATAAAGAGAATCGTAGTTCATGGGGGCTCACTCCCGGCGTTGACCCGCCAAGATCTCAGCCGGAAGCGGGCCCCTCCTCCTGAAGAGAAAAATCCCAACTGGAGAAGAATAACGCTTCTCAGCTACAGCGCTTAGAGGTGTGATTATAAAGATTGGCCGGTTATTTCCGACTTATCGTCAACTTAAGGGATGGTACGTAACCCCCCGGCGGTTTGGCGCTCTTACCGCAAGGACGAAAACCGCATCAACGTCCCACGCTGAGCGTATAATGAAATGACGGCAAAGCATGGGGATTCCGCCTGGGACGAAGCTCGGCGCTTACGAGATTTCCTTGCCACTGGGTGCGGGCGGTATGGGTGAGGTTTATCGCGCGCGCGATACCAGGCTTAATCGACAAGTCGCGCTCAAGGTTCTGCCGGAAGGTTTTGCCTCCGATCTTCAGCGCGAGGCGCGCTTCGAACGCGAGGCGCAAGTGCTCGCCTCCCTGAACCATCCCAACATCTGCACGATTTATGACATCGGCGAGCATCACGGACGGCGATTTATCGCCATGGAGTACCTGGAAGGCGAAACGCTGAAGCACGCCATCGCCTCCGGCCCGATGGAGATCGATCACGTGCTCGTCTTGGCCATTCAGATTGCCGACGCGCTCGATGCAGCGCACACCAAAGGCATCGTGCATCGGGACATCAAGCCGTCGAATATCTTCCTCACCACGCGGGGCCAGGCAAAGATTCTGGATTTCGGTTTGGCGAAGGTACAGACGCCCGGATCTCGGGACCTGGGCATCGAGAACGCGACACCCGCAACAGATCACGCGCAAGGGTCAAAAGGCCAGGAAACGCCGACAGTTTCGATCGACCCGGAACATCTCACCAACCCGGGAAGCACGCTGGGCACGGTGGCCTACATGAGCCCGGAGCAGGCGCTGGGCAAGCCGCTCGACGCGCGGACGGATATTTTCAGCTTTGGCGTGGTGCTCTACGAGATGGCAACGGGTCATGCGGCGTTCGCCGCGCCCACCACGGCCGCCATCTTTGACGCCATCCTGAACCGCGCGCCCGCTCCGCCCCTGGGCTTGAATCCCAGCCTGCCTCCCAAGCTCGAAGAAATCATCAACAAAGCCCTCGAGAAAGACCGCGAGCTGCGCTACCAGAGCGCGGCGGACCTTCGCGCCGACTTGAAGCGCCTCAAGCGCGACACCAGTTCCGGCCACGGCGTAGCAGCGGAGCGTGGCATGACCTTGGATGCTCATGGGCAAGCTGCCCATGCCACGGCACACACACAACTAAAGGACAGCGGCTCGAGCAGCCGCGACCTTGCCGTGGCGCTCGCTCGACGGCACGAAAAAGGCCTGCTCATTGGTGTTACTGGAGCGGTCATTATATTTGCCGCGCTTGCTTACGTGTTCCGTCCCACCCTCCCGGCGCCAACGGTTTCCGATTACAGGCAGCTCACCAATAACGCCGTGCCCAAGGGACTGGTCGGAACGGATGGCTCGCGGCTCTACTTTCAAGAGATTGGGACCGGTTACAGTTTTCCTATCGCACAGGTTTCGGTGAGCGGCGGGACGGTGGCGCCGATCACGGCTCCTTCGCCGACCATGCATCCTCTATACGTCTCGCCTGACGGCTCGAAGCTGCTGGTGGCGGATCGGCCGGGGACGGACACGGATGGGCCGCTGTGGGCGCTGCCGGTGCTTGGCGGTCCAGCCCAACGGCTCGCCAACGCCGTGGGCCACGACGGCGCATGGTCGCCAGACGGGAGGATGCTGGTTTACACCCAGGGTCATGAACTCGAACTCGCGAACGCGGACGGAACGGAATCCCGCACGCTCCATACCGCCTCCGGCCGCGCATTCTGGCCTGCTTGGTCACCCGATGGCAGCCTGATTCGCTTCTCCGTTACCGATTCCAGCACCGGTTCCACGACCGGGGTAAATAGCCTCTGGCAGATTTCCGCCGACGGCTCGAATCTCCATCAACTGCTAAGCGACTGGCATCCGGGTGTCGGCAGCTGCTGCGGCTCATGGATGGGGAGCGGCAACTACTTTGTCTTCCAGTCGGGGGGCCAAATATGGGCTCGGCGCGAGACAGGGAGCTTGCTGCGCAAGGCCGGCCGCGCGCCCTTGCAATTGACCTCCGGGGTGACCACGTATTCCAACCCGTTGCCGGGCAAAGACGCTAAACAACTCTTTGCGGTTGCAGGATCCCGCCGCGGAGAACTCGAACGCTATGATGCCAAGACCAAAACGTTTGAGCAGTACCTCGGAGGGATTTCGGCGCAAGACGTGGCTTTCTCAAAGGACGGGCAGTGGGTGGCCTATGCAACTTTTCCGGAGGGAACACTCTGGCGGAGCAAACTGGATGGCAGTGATAGGCTCCAGCTAGGCGCTCCGCTGTTTTACGCCATGCTGCCCCGATGGTCTCCGGACGGCAGAGAGATTATCTATTACGGCCGGGAGCAGGGCCAACCATTCCGCGTTTATAAGGTCGCAGCCGCCGGAGGCGAGCCGCAGCCATTGATCGCTAACCAGAGCGGCAGCCAGGCCGACCCGGCCTGGTCGCCGGAAGGCAATTCGGTCGCTTTTGCAGGTCTCTCGGCCATGCAGGAATCCACTACCGCCATCCGTATCTTCGATCTGAGCACAAATCAGGTTTCCGCTCTCCCGGCTTCTGACGGCCTGTTCAGCCCGCGCTGGTCGCCGGATGGGCGGTACATCGTTGCTGTGCCCGCCAATTCCCAAGGCTTGATGCTCTTCGATTTCAAAACGCAGAAGTGGTCCGTGCTGGCCAAAGGAAACCTCGCTTATCCCTGCTGGTCCCGAGATGGGCAGTATGTTTACTTCCTCCAACCGGCGTCGAACCCGGGAATCATGCGCGTGGGAATACGAAATGGAAGACTCGAGCAAGTGGTGAGCCTGAAGGCGTTCCACATGACGGGCTATTGGGGCCTCTGGTTCGCCCTCACACCGGATGATTCGCCGCTGCTGCTCAAGGATGCCGGCACGCACGAAATCGTCAGCATGGAATGGCACGAGCCGTAGCTACTGAGTTGGCGCAAGAAGGGCTTGGGCGCCAGTCTGTCTCTCCTCAAGCCAGCAACCACAAGCATCTGAGAGTGAGCCTCTGCCTTTTCTCCACAGCCCTTGGGCCATGTGGACGTATAACGGTCTACCCGCACATCTGGCGACCCGGATCTCTCTGTTCAGCAGATCCCAGGATTGCGGACAGGTGGTCGCCCACGCCTCAACTCGCCCACCTTGGGCCGGTTCGGATTCCGGGAGGGAATGGGCGTTCCCCAGGTGGAATCCTCGCGCCGCGAGCGAACCGGAGGCGGCAGGCAGTTTCCTAGTTATAAGTAGGAAGAAACAAGCCGGTGGCGCGGCGGAATTCGAGTGGTGGAGCAGCCGGCGAAGAGCAGACAGGCTGAGCCCCTGGCCCCGTGAATTCCACCAAAGCCCTCTTTTTTCGAACTCCGGAATTAGAATCCTGGACCTTTTTTCAATTAGTCGGGCAGTTTCACGGTGACGGTCTTGACCTCTGTGTATTGCTGGAGGCCATACTCGCCCAGTTCTCGCCCGATGCCCGACTGCTTGAAGCCCCCGAAGGGCGCCGCAGCGTCGAAGACGTCGTAGCAATTCACCCAAACCGTTCCGGCCCGCACGCTGTTGGCTATGGCATGAGCCTTGCTAATGTCGCGAGTCCAGACGGCGGCGGCCAGACCGTATTCGGTGCGGTTCGATCGTTCCACAACTTCCTCGACGTCTTTGAACTTCATAATGCTCATGACGGGTCCGAAGATCTCTTCCTTAGCGATCTTCATGTCGTCCTTGACATCAGCAAAAACTGTGGGCTCGATAAAGAAGCCGCGATTGCCCACGCGGTTGCCACCCGCCACCAGCGACGCGCCCTCGGTTTTTCCCGCCAAGATATAACTCATAACCTTCTCGAACTGGACGTCGTCCACTTGGGGACCCTGTTCGGAAGTGGGGTCGAAGGGGTCGCCCACCTTGCGCTTCTTGGCGCGCGCTACGCTCTTTTCCACGAACTCGTCATAAGCTTTGGCTTCTACAAAAAGTCGCGAGCCCGCGCAGCAGCACTGGCCCTGATTGAAGAAGAGGGCAAAGTGGGCGCCTTCAATGGCTTGATCCATGTCCGCGTCCGCAAAGACGATGTTAGGGCTCTTGCCTCCCAGTTCGAGCGTCACTCGCTTCAGGTTGCTCCTGGCTGCTGCTTCCATAATGAGGTGTCCGACTTCTGTGGACCCGGTAAAAGCCACCTTGTCGACTCCGTTGTGCCAGGCGATCGCGGCGCCCGCGGTCGGACCGTATCCCGGTAGAATGTTGACCACGCCCGCTGGAAAGCCTGCTTCGATAATCAGTTCACCAACTCGTAGCGCAGTGAGTGGAGTCTGCTCTGCCGGTTTCAGCACCACCGTGTTGCCCGCCGCCAGCGCCGGCCCCAGTTTCCACGCCTGCATGAGGAGCGGAAAATTCCAGGGAATAATTTGGCCCACCACGCCCACCGGCTCATGCCGCGTGTAACAGAAGTAGTTGCCAGCGACGGGAATGGTTTTGCCTTGGATCTTGTCCGCCCAACCCGCGTAATAGCGGTAGCAGCCGATGACCAGTGGCAGGTCGGCCGTTCTGGCGACCTGATAGGGCTTGCCATTGTCGAGGGCTTCCAGGCGAGCCAGTGCGTCAGCGTTTTTCTCGATCAAATCGGCGAGCTTGTAAAGTAGTTTTCCTCGCTCGGCGGCCGCCATTTT
The DNA here is from genome assembly GCA_963831905.1 of uncultured Acidobacteriota bacterium. GTDB lineage: Bacteria > Acidobacteriota > Terriglobia > UBA7540 > UBA7540 > CAVROP01. The sequence goes on from CAWHRX010000009.1 coordinate 795,212, forward strand.
GCGCCAGGGGCCTTTTTCAAAAGCCTCCCGCGCAGCATGCACAGCCTTGTCCACATCCGCCGCATCGGCTTCCGCTACGCGGCAGATCTCCTCGCCGGTAGCCGGGTTGACAGTGGGAAATCTCTTGCCCGATGCGCTTTCCACCCATTGATTGTTGATCAGAAGTTTCGTTGCACCGACGGACACCCGCGGTTCCATTTGAGCAGTGCTCGTTGCCATAGGTTCCTCCTCAAGTCTTGAATTGAAAAAAGCCCGACAAAGTGAAAGTTCGATCTGCGCCCTAGGAGATGACTCCGTTTCGACTGTGACTATATGCCCTGCTGGAATTATACGTCCGACTCCCCCGCTATACAATGCGACCTCAATCCGCCTTTTCTTTGCCCTGCCCTTCTGCGAAAATCGCCCTGTGACTCGCCAACGAACCTCAATAGGTGTGCGCCACCCATGAAGCGGACCCAAGCCAACTCCGTCCGCTTTCTTGTTGTTGCGAGCATTCTGTTCATGCCCTGCGCAGCACGGGTTCAGGCAGCCCCGCGGCTTGACCCGGGATTGTCCCAAACCTACGACGCCGCTCGAGCGGAATCGGCATTCCGGCAGGTCTATGAAGAAGGCCAGCAGGCCCTCCGCGAGAACCGGTTGGCGGATGCGGAGCAGGCATTCCGGCAAATCCTGGCGATGGACCCCAAAAATGCCGGAGCGTATGCGAATCTTGGCGTTATCGGCATGCGCCGCAAACAATGGGCGGCGGCGCTCCGCAACCTCGAGCGGAGCGAACGATTGGCGCCTGGAGTTCCGGGCGTGCGCCTGAACATTGGACTGACCTACTATGCGGAAGGTCAGTACAAGGCTGCCGGGACGACCTCGAGCGCCAGGTCAGCGGCGCTGAGATGCCGAACCCCGACTCAGAAGAGCATTAAACTGATGCCGTGATGTTTGAGAGTTAACGTCCCACCACGAAACCTTGCTATCCATTACTCTCCGCGAGCAATTTCTGGAGCGGTTCCCAATAGTGGGCTTTCCATCCCGAAGCCAGAGTTTCCGCTGCGCCTTTGGGAAAGCCCGTATGGTCAAATACAATCTTGGTCCCGGACCCTTGTTCCACAAGCTCGAACTTCGCAATCGAATAGACACCCGGGTCCCAGCCGCCCGTTCGCCAGGCCTGTACGATGCGCTCGTTGGGCACAAGTTCGACGTGTCGTCCCGTGATGTACCCGCCGAAGAGCGCGAACGCGCCTCCCACTTCCTGACTGATTTCCGTGGGCTTGCCTCCCAGGTGCATCGACTTCATGACTCCACTGATCTGTATAATCTTATCGAACTGTTCGGTGTCGGTGAGTGCTTCGTAGACGCGCTTACGGCTCGCTTTGAAAACAGGTTCTTGGTGAATGGATTCCGCCGTATGAGAAATCTCCTCCTCGGCTCCCGCCCAAGCCTGAACTGGGCCTAGGGCTAGTCCACCCAATGCGATCGCAACACCGGCGATCGCTTGCCGCCGCGTGGGCCCGTCGGCCGGCCCTTGCCCTTTCATTCTATCGATCATCATCGTCCTCCCGAATTCTTGTGGCTCTTACATTGGCATGACAGCGTCTGAAGGCCTTTTAGAAAACCCGCGCTTGTCAAGTCAGGATTATCATAGACCACCCGGCGGACCACTCAAAGCCTACTTACCCACTGCCCGGCTGCTCGGGCTGTGGGAAAACGCCTGGAAGATTCTGAGTGTGGTGCAATGATCGCTAGCGCATGTTTTTCATGTACTTCATCCACGGATACCACTCACTCCAGTTGGATGGGAAGTCATTGCCGTCGACGCGCTTGAATTCAATTCGGTAGTAATGCAATGGAATGGAGCTGTTGTTGCGGATCGTATGCGGCGCCTGCGGGGCGACAGTGGTGCAAGTGGGTACAGTCATATTAAAAACGCTCGGCGCCGGCCCTCGCCCAACCCCGAAGCTATTGAGCGGTGATGCCGGGTCAAGCTTCGTGTCGACGATCTCTCGCTCGTCCACCGCAACGGTATTGAACGCCAGCACGGACGCATAGGGATTACCGTGCGGGGGAGTGGTTTCGCCGGGACGGACAGTGACTTCCAGAAGCCGAACGTGTCCGTCTTCATAGAGGAGCCGGTAGTTGTTAGGTGCGGCAAGCACGGAATCGTATGGGAGTGGATACGGCCATTCTTCTGACCATTTAGGCCCCAACGCGGTTCCGAGTTGCAGATTCGTTGCGGGTGTACCGGGTTTCAGCATCCACGGATACCAATCCTTCCAGCGGCTCCGAAAGCCTTCGCCGTCCAGTCGGCGGAACTCGATGCGATAGAAATGCACCGGTACCGTGCCATGATTGATCGGCTTATGCGGCGCCTCGGGCGGGGCAGTCGTGCAACGAGGAAACTCCAAACCGAGGGGCGCCGGTCCCTGGCCCCAGCCTTCGCCCGCGAAGGGGCTGGTGGGATCGAGGTGGGTATCCTCGAGCGGAATGCCGGCAACGCCCTGTCCGCTTCCGGTATCGCGCGCGAACACTGAGGGGTAAGGGTGCCCATGCATTCGAACGCCGAGTCCGGGTGGGTTCGCTACCTCGATGAACATGATGTCGCCGTTCTCAAACAGGACACGGTGAACGTCAGGATCGGCAATCTCGGCGTCGTACGATGCGGGATAGGGATACCCTCCCCATGGCGTTCGGGGATACTCTGAGCCGGATTGGCTCTGCACCGGCATGCAGCACCACAATCCACAAACCACCAGCACCGAACACCTGCGCAACAGAGTTTCAAACGTTTTCATCTGTCCTCTCGAATGCACTGATCGCATTTCACCCCTTCCGAAAGTACCTCGGACCCAGACATCATAACCAAGCGTCTGGCGCAAAGGTACTCGCTTATCGAAGTGTAACCCCTCTCTCCCCCCGAAGTCCCCTTCGGTGCCCCGAATCCCGTTCCGGGGAGTTTGCATGTTTGCTGGTGGGAAGGGCGTCTTTCAGTCCATATCCGCCGATGTTGCCACTCAGCCCAGTTTCTGACTGCGCCGTGAGGCGTCTCCACCAGTACCCTGGTACTGTTGCGCCGACCTGCGGGTCAAGCGAGCATTCTTTTGACTTCCGCGCGGGGGAGTTGCCTTTGCGTGGATCTCGGGGACCTCTGGCGCTGGGCCGATCCTGGCGATTGCTCTTTTGTGGATTCTCTCTTCATGGGCAGGGGCACAGGTCAGGCCGCGTGATGCCTCAGTCGTAGGTCAGTTCAAGTTAAGAAGCCGACGCTCTCCACATGATCAGGCTTAAGAGGGCGCTTTAAGGGGGGAGATGCCGATATGCGAAGAGTGGGAAATCTCGTGCTGTTTTTGCTTGCCACCTTGTTCGTGCCCGCCGTCAACGTATACGCACAGAGTATCAGCGTCTCGCCCACTATGCCGTACGTTGGGCTTGGGGGCACGGTCCAGTTTTCTGCAACGGTAACCGGGTTGTCAGGAACGGGCGTCCGGTGGTCGGCAGGAGGTAAAGTTGGGGGGAGCGCCACCTCAGGAAAAATCAGCGCCACGGGGCTTTACACGGCGCCCGCCACCCTACCTGGGCAAAATCCAGTGCAGATTACCGCAACTTGCACCGCCGACACAAAGGTATCGGCAACCACCTACGTCAATATCGAGTCGCGGGGGCCCACCATTACTTCGGTTTCCCCCAACCCTCTCGTGGTCGGCACGATAACCGTAACCGTTTTGGGTAAGACCTTCGTAACGGGCGCTGAGGTGTATATCAGTTACGGAAGTAATTCTCTGATCCAAATGGTTACCACGGCGGTTACTTCCACCCGCGTCACGGCAACGGGTTATCTGGGGTCTGCCACCTCTGCGTCGTTTTGCGTGCGGAACCCCGGCTCGACTTACAGCAACTCCATCTCTGTCCCGGTGGAGGCTCTCTACTCCTTGAAGGTCACCAATGGAACGGGGAGCGGTACCTACGCCGCTGGCACCGTGGTGACGATTACGGCGAACCCGCCACCCACCGGAGAGGTGTTTCTGGATTGGACCGGAGCAACGGTCGCGAATTCCACCTCATCCTCCACCACCCTCACCATGCCGGCCGCCAACACCACTGTGACCGCGAATTACGGCCCCATCACCTACACCCTGACCGTGGTGGGCGGATCGGGCAGCGGCGCCTATGCGGCCGGAACGGTGGTGCCGATCGTGGCTGGGGCAGCGCCCAGCGGCGATGTCTTCACGGATTGGACCGGCACAACGGTTGCGAATTCCACTTCATCCTCCACCACCCTCACCATGCCGGCCGCCAACACCATCGTGACCGCGAATTACGGCCCCATCACCTACACCCTGACCGTGGTGGGCGGATCGGGCAGCGGCGCCTATGCGGCCGGGACGGTGGTGGCAATAGTGGCGGGCGCGGCGCCGAGCGGAGAAGTGTTCTCTGATTGGACCGGCGCGACCGTGGCGAACGCGAACTCAGCATCGACTACCCTCACCATGCCGGCCGCCAACACCACGGTTACGGCGAACTACTCCACCTCCAGTACCACCTACACGTTGACCGTGCTGAGCGGTACCGGCAGTGGCAGCTATACCGCCGGGACGGTGGTCACCATCACGGCGGATTCGCCACCCAGCGGCGATTCGTTCACAGCTTGGACAGGCGCGACGGTTGCAAATCCCAGCTCGGCCACCACCACCCTCACCATGCCGGCCGCGAATACGACCGTGGCTGCGACATACAGCGGACCGTCCACAATTCCTTTCCCGGTCACCACCCATCCGCGGCTGTGGGTCACGCAAAGCGATCTGCCGCGCTTGCAAGGCTGGGCGACCGCTTCCAATCCGACTTACGCAAACGGCATGCAGCCCATGCTTCAGACGGCTGTCTCGCTTTACGTGACGCAGTTTTTCCCGGGTGGCGTTCCCAATCCAAATTATCCTGATCCCGGCGACGTGCAGGGTTACACCGGCTACCTGACGGAGCAGTACGCTGCCATCCTGGCTTTCAACTCCTTGATCGATCCCAATCCCGCGAACCGCATCACCTATGCGCAATACGCGCGGAACCTTATCATGTACGCCTTGAATCAGGCGGCCCTCGGCCACCTCTCGGGAGCCCCTTTCCGTGATCCGGCGTTTGCCATCTACAACCGTGCCAACTTTTCCGGAGATCAGTGGCCTTTGATTGTTGACTGGATTTATGACGCCACCGACTCCCTGGGGAACCCGATCCTTACCGTCAGCGACAAGGCCACCATTCAGTTCGTTTTCATGATGTGGGCCAACGACTGCCTCAATGCCGAAACCACCGGCGGCGACCATCCTTCACCCATCGGCACCATGAACAGTCTCGCACTTCTGCCCAACAACCTGCCTTACCGCATGGCGTCGAACAACTACTTCCTGGGTCATGCCCGCATCCTGACCATGATGTCGCTGGTCCTCGACCCGGCCGATGACCCGCCCGTCGACCCCAGCCAGCCCGCGGATGTTTTGGGCAACTCGCTACGCAGCTACATCCAAGACGCCACGGGCGCCTGGCTCTACCAGGAATTCGCCATGATGGGCGATCCCTCGGTCGTCCCCGCCGCCTATGGTTTGCCTGCCAACACCCCAGGATTCGGATTGGCATCGGGCGGCATGCCTCCGGAGGGCATGCTCTACGGCCACTCCTTTGGTTTTGTCCTCGGCCAACTGCTGGCGCTGCAAACGGCGGGTTTCAACAACCCCGCCTACTCCGGACCGCAGATCGGCCTGATTGGTGCGCCGGTTTGGGATCGTTGGGTCACCGGAACGGTTTCTTCGCTTACGCCCGGCTCGGCAATCCCCCCCCCTGAAACCTGGCTGGGGCCCGTCTATCAGTTTGACAGTTTCGGAGACTTGCTGCGCTTGTATGTCACTCCGGATTTCATGCAGCCGTATGCGCTGCTGGCGCTTCTGGAAGCCGAAAATGGGAGCACGGCGCACGCCAACACCGCCCGATGGTATGCCGTCAACGTCACGCAGGGCGGACCCAGCTACCTCAACCAACGCATGACCCAACCCTGGAGCACGGATGAGACAATCTTCTATTACCTGCTTCTCGATCCCTCTGCGGCTGCGGGAACCGATCCGCGGCCGAACTACCCCACAGTGTTCTACGACCCCGGCGCCGGCCGCATCGTGGCGCACAGCGATTGGACCGCCACCGGAACGATGTTCGACTTTCGCGCCAGTTGGATTTCTATTAACCACCAGGACGGTGACGGCGGGCAGTTTGAGTTGTTCCGCAAAGGCGAGTGGCTGACCATGGAAATGAGCAATTACGATAACAACTTAGTGGGTATGACGACTGTATATCACAACACGCTGGCGCTCCAGAACTGGTGTGTCGACGGTACTCCCGCCAATCTGCAATGGTACGAAAGCGGCGAGTGGGCCAATGGCAGCCAGTGGATGGAAGGCGTGGACGCCGGCGACCCCTCCACCCTCGTCAGCACAGGTCCCGGCTACGTTTACGCCACAAGCTACCTGGCCAATCTCTTCAACCGGCCCGATTTCTGGTCACCCAACGATGCCGCGACGGATGTCACCCAGGCCACGCGCTCCATCGTGTGGCTGAATAACGACTATGTTGTGATTTACGACCGCGCCACCACGCTGCATTCGGGCTTGTTCAAGCAGGTTCATTTCAGTTTAGTCAACCCGCCGGTCATCAGTGGCAACGTTGCCACCGAAACCCTGCCCGATAACCAACAGTTGTTCATAACGACACTCTTGCCTCTCGTCACCGCTACGAGTTCGTTTGATGGCGCCGCCAATCTGAACCCCATCGCTGAACTGGAACCCACTCAGTACATTTACCAGGTCGCGGATCCTGCACTTCCCAGCGATACGCGCTTCCTGCATGTGTTGCAAGGCGCTGATCCCGGTGCGCCGATGGCTCCGGCCACCTACCAGCAAAGTACCAGTGGCACGCCCTTCGACGGTGCAGTGTTCGGCAGCGCAGCGGTCTACTTCCCGGTGAGCGCCACCGAGCAGTTCACGGGAACCACGGTTTCTACCCCCGCCGGCGTTCACACCCTACTGCTAACCGGCCTGGCGCCCAGCACCAGCTACGGTGTCAGCATCCTGCCCAACGGTTCAGGCCAAGTGGTTACCATCGCCACCGGTGGCGCTGTCTCCACCACCGATACCGCCGGGGTACTGGAACTGTCCTTCTAATCTCCGGCAACACCGGCGGACTTGTCACAATGGTAGGGGCGGTTCGCGAACCGCCCCTACACCCCCCCAACTCCACCGGCCTCAGGGCCGCGCCAGCCGGCGGAAGTCCTGCGACATGGACATCCGGACGGCCAAGAGGGCGGAAGAGAAACTGAACGACCTGCATGACAATCCGCTGAAGCGAGGGTGGCGCCGCCTCAGAAGTTGTCAATCATCCACACATTCGAATCCCAACTGGTGCCATACATGGCGAGGTGCCGGCCATCAGGGGAAGGTACCCCCCAACTATCACTCGGCGTCGGTTGCTGCCATATGGGCTGTGCGTTCCCCTCCAGGTCGATGCGCAACATGGCGGTCCCAGCTGGCCCTGAGGCTCCCACAAACACACTCCTCGAGTCAGGTCCCCAATGGCAGGAAATTAGGTGGACATAGCCCTTCACGGTGACGGTGCGACCCTGGCCGCCACCAATTGGAATAAACCGAATTTGGCCGGTGTTCCAGTCGATCTTAATCATGGCGACCTGGGACCCGTCGGGCGAAAGACCCCACATGTATTCCGCTCCTGGCTCCGTCGAAATGCGCAATAGTTCTTTGCCTTTACCACCGTCAAGGTCGAAGGCGGTGATCACCCAGCTTCTGCCGTCTGGAGCTCGCGTGGGATAAGCACAGAAATTGGCGACACGATTTGTGCAAAAAAAGGTATCTGGAAGTGGTGGGGCTTCGAATAGAGGTTGGGGAGCCCCGCCGTTCACGGAGACTCGGGAGAAGCGCTCTGAAGTTCCTGGCGGGGAATTGCGCGGTAGACCATCAATGAGTACCCACGCTCCGTCTGGACTCAGCCGGACTCTCACAACGTCAAAATCAATACCGGCTGAAGAGGCGACCTCTTGCGGAGCGCTGCCGTCAAGGGCCTGTTTATAGGCCTGCCCGCGGCCCCGATAGGAGGTGAATATGACGCTCCGAGAGTCTGGCGTCCAATCCATTGGCATATTGACGTAGTCGTCCATCGTCAGGCGGTGAGCATTCTGGAGTCGGTTCCCGTTATTGACCAAGTCTCCGACGAAAACGGATCCGTGGGACGTCCCCCGCAGAAAAGCGAGGTGTTTTCCCTCGTGTGTAGCACTGAGGCTGGAAATCCAGAAGCCCGACCAGTCCGTTAGTTGCCGCGGCTTATCTTGCGCGGCTCCTGCCTCGTCCACTCTCAGTTCCCACAAGTTCTCAGTCGTCACGCTGGCCCCCTCCACCCACCGTGAATAGACGAAGCGCCCCGGCGAAATCCAATCGAACCCCGCGAGTTGGTCATCAGAGACTACAGTTGTCTTATTGGCGCCCTTGAGATCACAACTCTCGACGGAGTCGTCTAGTTTATCGCCCTCGCGACGCCAATACTGATAGGCAATCCGCCCTCCTGCGGGGGACCACACGATGTCGCCAAACCCAGCCTGGTCCGCCGCGGTGAGTATTTTGTGTGGCGACTCCCCATGCGGACCCACGAGCCAAATCTCGCGCGCGCCAAGATTACTCCCTACTCTGGAATAAGCAATGTAAGTTGCATCAGGCGAAACCACCCCGCCTCCCCAGAAGTCGTCTATTAGCTCCTGCGGTGTCCCTCCGAGAATCGGCACTGACCACAAGCTGAAAGGTTTTCCGGGGATGGCGAGTTCGGCAAGAAATCGCGTGGAGTCAGGGTACCAAGAATCAAATTCCCAGAATGCATTCTCCAGCTTAACACCGGGAGGCAGAGACATCGCTTGCGTCTCACCGGTCTCCAGCAGTTGTACATGGATGCCGTGTGAATCCGCGTAACCCAGGTATTTGCCATCAGGAGAGATAGAAACACTGTACACGGGTAAGTCTTGAGGGTTTGCGGTGAGCCGACGCTGGTTGAACTGGTGCATTGGTGCTGGACGATGCGCGACCCACCACCTGACGCCCACACCGGCAGCCAAGACAACGACCAGCGCACCAAGAATCAGCAGCCACCGCCTCCACCGGGGCGCGGCGGACACCGTGCCGCTGCCGCTGGGAACGGGGCTTTCCTCAGCTTTCGAGATCGGCCCAGAAGCGGCAACCGACCCACCCGACGTGGTATCGCGTCTCAATCGCTTCAGGTCGGCCCGCAGTTCCGATGCATGCTGGTAGCGCAAGTCGCGGTCTTTCTCCAGCGCCTTGTTGATAATTCGTTCGAGTTCAGGGGGACAATCGGGATTCAGCCGCACCGGCGCCGCAGGCGTACGGTTCAGGATGGCCTCAAAGATGACGCCCGAGCTATCACCGCGGAAGGGCAACGTCCCGGTCGCCATTTCGTACAGCACCACGCCAAAGGAGAACAAATCACTGCGTGCATCCACTTCCTTGGCCCGCACTTGCTCCGGCGACATATAAGCCACCGTCCCCATCGCCGTCCCCGGGCTGGTCAGATGCGGCTCGTCCACGGTGGCGGCGGTTAGACCATTCAAGGTTGCTCCCGGACCGGACGGGGTACCGGTCGTTGTGGCCTTGGCCAAGCCGAAGTCCAGCACTTTGGTGTGTCCCCGCTTGGTTACGAAGATGTTTGCCGGTTTGATGTCCCGGTGGACGATGCCCTGGCTGTGAGCCGCATCGAGGGCATCCGTGACTTCGATGGCGATCTCCAGCAGTCGTTCCAACTCCATGGGCCGGCCCTGAATCTGGTGCTTCAGCGTCACGCCGTCCAGAAACTCCATGGCGATAAACGCCTGGCCTTGGTATTCGCCGATGTCGTGAATCGTGCAGATATTGGGATGATTCAGGGCGGACGCCGATTGCGCTTCGCGCTGGAAACGCGCCAATGCCTGGGGATCATTGGCGACGGTCTCCGGCAGGAATTTCAGTGCAACAAACCGGTGGAGGCGAGTATCTTCGGCCCTGTAAACCACACCCATACCGCCGCCTCCGAGCTTCTCCAGGACGCGATAGTGGGAGACGGTTGTGCCAGTCATCTCGCTAAGCCTCGGCTACCCTGACGGTGGATGCCCTGATGCTGAAGATATCCTACCGGTAATTACGCTGGAGAGCAAGCTTTCGACGGGCAGATTCCCGGAACCAGCCTGCGCCTGGAGTTTCTATACTTTGCTAGCTTCGCACGTGCGGCTGTGCCTCGCCCTGCGCCCGTCGCCCGGGTAATTAGAAATCCAGGCAGCGTTTCGCCGGCACGGGCGAGGCACCGCCTCGCCCCTACGTCGCCGGCCTCGGTGGGCGGTTCGCGAACCGGTCAAAGCCCAGCAAGTCGGACGATCAGGGGGAAGGGGGACGGCAAGCCGTCCTCCTACAGCTTGTCGGGTTTGCCCTACCCATCGGTAGCAACGGAGTTAAGTACTCCGTCGATACTTGACAACAGTTGTCTTATCATGGTAAGGTATTAGGGCTGTGAAAGGCTCTCTCACCTCGTGTGGGGACGGCTTGTCTGCCGCCCCTGCTCTCAACCTTCCAATTTATGGAGTTACTATGTCTTTACGCAAATCTACTTGTCTCACTCCCCAGCGGCTCGACGCCGCTCGGCACAATTCGCAGCGCTCCACCGGGCCTCGCAGCGAGGCCGGAAAAGAGCGCATGAAAATGAACGCAGTGAAGCACGGCTGTGATGCCGCGCCCGAAAACGAGGCCGCCGTCATGCGCGCCCTGGGCGAGGATCCCGAACGGTACGCAGCCTTGCAACGGGAACTCGCCACCACCTACGGCCCCGGCGACGCCTTCTGGAACCAGCAAGTCGCCGACCTGGGCAAGCTCTACTGGCGGCGCAACCGCATCGAGCGCATGGAGACCGGCCTGATGCGCGACGCTCTCGAGGAGGTCGAGGAGCGGCGGCGCCGGCTCAGCCGGGACCTTGCTGACGTTACCTTTGAACCCTCCCGGTGCGAGGCGGTGGCGGCCAACCTGCCTCAGCCCACACACCCCTTGGTGCGGCTGCGCCTGCTGACTTCGCTTTGGGGAGTGATTCGCGAGCAGGTGCGGCGGCGGTACTTCTCGCAGCCCCACCACCAACAGATCGAAAGCTACTACCAGGGTGAGTTGGGGTGGAGACCCCGGCAGATCGTCCGCCTGCTGGCGCTCTTGTACGAATGGGCGCGCCTCTTCCGCAACGAGGACCAGGCAAGTCTCGACCAGTATGTGAAGGATACCTTCGGGGACGAGGCTGGGCGGAAGGGCCGCTGCCAGGAACTGGAGCGCCTGCTGGAGGAGCAGATCGCGGTGGTGGAGGGGGTGTTCGCGGAGGAGATGAAGGCGCAGGAACGGAAAGACGCGATTGCGCGGGATGCCTGCCTGGCTCCGGCGGGGGAGACTTGGGAAATGCTGCTGCGGCAGGAAGCGGCGCTCGACCGGTCGATTGACCGCAAGGTGAGGATTATCCTGGCGCTGCGCCAAGAACATGCACGCCGGGGTGGGGGCGGTTCGCGAACCGCCCCTACGGCTGAGCCGGACGACCGCGCGGCCGAGGAACTGAGTAAGGTGGTGGGGCTCGACGCTGAGACAGAAAGTCCGGCAGAGGAAAACGCCGCCCAAACACCAAAATCGCCGGAACAAAGCGAGAATGTCCTAGAAAACAAAGGACCGGCCGCAGAGGGGGTCGCTGCATGAGGCGTGGCACGGGCGTCCCGCCCGTGCAAAGTCACGGCCAAGATGGCCGTTCCACAAGGGGCGAGACGCCGCCTCGCCCCTACAACGCGGTCTCCAATCGTTCCGGCTCCACACAACGCAGGGCTTCGCCCTGCGCCAGCCGAGAAGGATCGTCTCTCACCCCGAAACAGGAGCAGCCGATCTCAGCCACTGCTCCATCTGGTCGTGGCTGACTACGCCCGCCTGCTGCGTCACGACATGGCCACCAGAGAAGACGACGAAATAGGGTATGGCACGAACATTGAAGCGGGCAGCAATTTGAGGGCACTTTTCTGTGTCCACTTTCAGCACTAGGGCCCTGCCCGCCATGTCGGCGGCGGTGCGGGCGACTTCCGGAGCGGCCGCGCGGCACGGCCCGCACCACTCCGCCCAGAAGTCAACGAGCACGGGAACCGGAGCGTTCTGGACCACTTCATCGAACGTCGTATCGTCGACCGGGAGAGGTTCAGCAAGGGGTGTCAATGGCGACTTACAAGCCCCGCAGCGAGCTGTGCCGGCAAGGTGCTTGGCCGGTACTCGGTTCTTCCGCCCGCAAGGGCTGCAGAGTAGGACGACCGGCATAGAAGACTCTCCTGAACACTAAATGCAATACCCATAATTAGATGCACAGGAGTGCCGGCTGGTGCCGAGGCATGCATTTTGCCGTCCTGTACGGCCCTTCGTCGCATTCGAGTTGCCTCTGTCGGCCACCGGCTAGCACAGGGCGAAACCATGCGGTCGGTTACGTCCACAATGCACTGAGGCCGCAGAGCTTCGCCCTGCCGGCCACGGCGGCAGTTGAGGCGAACACTCACGTAGTGCGAGCCTTTGTTCGGCTGCGCATCAACCCTTCTGCGCGGCCGGTGGAGCCAAGGCGACGGCTGCTTCGGTGGTCAGCAGGAGGAAGGTCAAGGTCTCCTGCAAGTAGAGGCGGACGGCGGTATCGGTGTGGTTGAGGTAGCCGATGGAAGCGTCCTGGCCAATGTGCAGTTCGAAGTCGCCGCCACGCGTGGTCAAAACGACGGCGCCAGGGACGCCGGGCGCCCAGATGATCTTGTCGTCGACCAACCGCTTGACGTGATCGAGGACGGGGTAGCCGTAATCGCTGGTCTCGGCCAGCTTAGTATAGGCGTCGGAACCCAGCAGCGCCGTGTAAGGACCATTGACGCCGACGAGCCGCAGTCGGTTCAGTGCTTCGGCAATGGCTTGCGGGTACTCAGGTACGTCGGCGGGCAGCGTTTTCTTCGGATTGCTGGTTCCCTGGCAGATGCCGGTGATGCCGGCAGCGTCGTAGCCCACAAAGATGGCGCCGTCCTCGGCAAAGGCCAGACGGCGCGCCGCGATCTTGGCCGGTTCCCAGTCGGAATCGTTGGCGCCGCGCTCGACGTCGTCGATCTGCTGCCGCTCGAGTTCGAAGGGAACCCGGAACTCGACCAGCGCCTTCACCTCCCGCTGGCGGGCGTGGACGCCGTCCCCCGGCGTGGCGATTTCCCTCAGGTGGCCGGTGCCGACGGCGGAGAGGCCCGTGCCCGCCGGCCCACGCACATCCACTGCCCGCCGGCCCGCGAGGTGGCGCTTAAACGTGCGTGTCACTTCCTCTTCGATCAGGGCCCAAGCGGCATCGGAAATCGGGGCAAGCTCGCGATGCAGGTTATTCATGTTCAACGTCTCCTTTTAGCGATCCGATCTGCAACGAACCATCACTTGCAAGCCCGACGGCCGAGGTAGCGGGCAGGATGCCCGCGCTCCCAGGCTCCGCCGCCGGGGAAGCGGCAGAAGGAACGACGGGCCCCTCTTCAGTTACGTCTTCCAGAAATGTCGCGGTCGGCACGAAGAAGAGATTCCCCGTCACGGCGCGGCTGAAGTCGAGCAGGCGGTCATAGTTGCCCGGCGGCCGCCCGATGAACATGTTCTCGAGCATCTGCTCGATGGTGCGGGGCGAGCGGCTGTAACCAATGAAATAGGTTCCGAATTCGCCGGAGCCGGCATGCCCGAAAGGCATATTATCGCGCAGGATCTGGATCTGCTTGCCGTTCTCAACGATCGTGTTGAGTGCGTTGTGCGCTGAGGTGGGCTTCACCGAATCGTCCAATTCGATGTCGGAGAGCTTGGTGCGCCCGATAATCCGTTCCTGCGCCTCCGTGGACAAAGCATTCCAGCCGGCCAGATCGTGCAGGTACTTCTGCACGATGACATAGCTTCCGCCGGAGAAGGTCGCATCCTCGTCACCGATGAGCGCCGCTTCCGCCACTTCATCGCCTCGAGGGTTTTCCGTGCCATCCACAAACCCCAAGAGATCGCGCTCGTCGAAGTATCGGAAGCCGTGCACCTCGTCAACGAGTGAGACAGCCTCACCGATGCGCGCCATGATTTGCGTCGCCATCTCGAAACACAGATCCATACGCTTGGCGCGGATGTGGAACAGCAAGTCGCCCGGAGTTGAGACGGCATGACGCGCCCCGGCGCGAATCTCGCGAAACGGGTGCAGTTCCGCCGGACGCGGCACGCCAAAAAGCTGGTCCCAGGCGCCGGACCCAATCCCCATGACGCAGGAAAGTCCGGCTTCAATGTCGCGAAATTCAACTGCGCGAAACAGGGCGGCAAGATCCGCGCAGAAGGACCGAATGATGGTTCGATTGCCGGAGCCGGGCTTCAGAGACACCACCAGGAAGATCGCAGCGCGAGTAAGCGGAGCAACGACCGCTTGCGCGACGCCGCGCCCGCCCTCCGCAAGTTGCGGACTGCCGGTTGGATTGACCGCCATCAGTAGTCGCCCCGTGAGGCTGGCCGGACATCCCATCAGCGAGATATTGGGACAGCCTTCGACTCGAACAATGCTTCAGGTCAGCTTACCATTGCCTCGGGATGAGTGTCTACAGCCTATCGCGGGTAGCGTCTCAGGTCGAACTGGCATGGCCATCTTGGCCATGAAACTACACGACCGGGATGCCCGTGCCATCTCGAACTGAGACACTGCCTTACTGACCTCCGCTTGACTTGTTGGAACGGCTCGGGTTATGTTTCTAGTTTGGCCCTAGGGGCAGAAATCTATTAGGGAGCGTGGCGGTTTGAAAAGGACCTTTCAACCTAATCGTAGGCGCCGAGCCAAGACACATGGATTCCGCGTGCGCATGAGGACTCCGGGAGGCCGCAACGTGTTGAAGCGTCGGCGTCAAAAGGGTCGTCACAGCCTGACTCCATAAGAAGTACGGTTGGCGTCTCAAACTTTTCCCAAGAGTTCCCGGTTGCTGCGTCGAGGCGAGTTTCGGCGAGTCTATGACGAAGGGCGTCGCCGCAGCGCCTCACTGTGCACAGTCTTTGTGCGGCCCAACGGCCTCGCCCAATCTCGCTTGGGGGTCACGACGCCGGTGCGGCTGGGGAACGCCGTGCTGCGCAATCGACTAAAGCGCCGTCTGCGAGAGGTGTTCCGCCGTCACCGCGCACAACTGCCGGGCGGCTGGGACATACTGGTAAATCCACGCGAGCCGGTGGCGACAGTCCCGTTTCGGAGTTTGGAAGGAGAGTTATTGCGGCTTTTCCCCAGCCAGCCTCCTCCGGGAATGTCCGAGGAGTTGCGTGCTCAGTGAAGTTCATTACGCTAGCTTTGATCAGGTTCTACCAGGGTTGCCTTTCTCCGGCCTTTCCGTCGGCTTGCCGTTTCTACCCGTCCTGCTCAACCTACGCGTATGAAG
Source organism: uncultured Acidobacteriota bacterium (assembly GCA_963831905.1). Classification (GTDB taxonomy): domain Bacteria; phylum Acidobacteriota; class Terriglobia; order UBA7540; family UBA7540; genus CAVROP01. Next base: position 810,702 of record CAWHRX010000009.1, read on the forward strand.
CGGTCGAAAAGTGGGGGGCCTGGCGCGGAGTGCGTTTAGCGCTCGGCCGGCTCCTGCGGTGCCGGCCGTACGGTGGACACGGCATTGACCCGGTGCCTTGAGTTTTGTGAGGCTACGGCGTGTGATCAGTAGGGGCGGTTCGCGAACCGCCTTTACGTCGAGAGGACACAGGTGGACCAAGAAAAGCGGGTGCTAGCAGCATTCGCGCTCTCCTTTGTATTGCTCATGCTCTGGCGGGCGTTCTTTGTCAAAGAACCGCCGCCCAAGCCATCTGCCAAGTCCAATCCTGCCGTGGCAACTCAACCGACTCCTGAAAAGCCGTCGGCTACCACTGCCGCTCAAAGCCCTGCCGTTCCTCTCACGCTGCCGGTTGTGGAAGGAAGCAAGGCGGAGGACATCGTCGTTGAAAGCGACCTTTACAAGGTGACCTTCTCAACGCGTGGGGCGGTGGTGGAGAATTGGGTCCTGAAGAGATATCGTGACGCCAAGGAAGCCCCCTTGGATCTCATCGACGACGAGGCGTGCGGGAAGCTCGGCTTCCCGATGAGCCTCAAAATCGCCGATGGCGAGCTATCAAACAAGCTGAACTCCGCGCTGTATGTGGCCACCCCCGCCGGGACGGCACTGAAGCCGCCCGTCAAGCTCGAGTTCAGCTACAGCGATGGCAGAGTACAAGCGCGCAAGGTTTTCAATTTCGAGACGGGTTATGACCTCCACGCCGAGGTGCGCGTCGCTGAAGGAGGCCATTACCTTCCTGTGGATCTGACTTGGCCGGGTGGGCTCGGCGATCACTCCCTGGCGCCGGCCATAATCAACACCTATTCGATGGGTGTTTACGGTCCCTTCGGCCATCTGACCACGGTGGCACAACGGAAACTAAGCGGCGACCAGTCCGTACCCGCGCCGCTTGAGCTGGCGGGCCTCGAGGACCGCTACTTTGCCGGAATCTTCCTGCCCGATTCCCCAGATGAGACTTTCAAGCTCGGTCGGCAGACCTGGACTCCGACGGGTTGGAGCGGAAAAGAATCCGACAAGCCCAGCCCCATCTTCGCGCAGTTAGGAGAGGAACGGGAAAAGCCCTTGGCATTTCGGATGTTCGTAGGGCCAAAGAACCTCGACGTTCTGCGCGCAGAAAGTCCCCCGCTGGACTCACTGGTAGACTTCGGATGGTTTGCCATGGTCGCCAAACCGCTCTTCCTTGGGCTGCGCTTCATTCACGACCACTGGGTGCACAACTACGGCTGGGCGATCGTGATTCTGACCGTACTCATCAACTTCGCCATGTTTCCGCTGAAATTGAAGAGCATCCGTTCGGCACAGGAAATGCAGCGCATTGCACCGTTGGTTAAGAGCATTCAGGATAAATACAAGAATGTAAAGTTCAATGACCCCAAAAAGGGGCGCATGAACGAGGAGATGATGAATCTCTACAAGGAGCATGGGGTCAACCCCTTGGGCGGGTGTCTCCCGATGGCGCTCCAACTTCCCTTTCTTTACGGCTTTTATCGGGTACTCGACCTGCCCATCGAGCTGCGGCACGCGCCCTGGATCTGGTGGATCACGGACCTTTCGGCGCCCGATAAATTCCACCCCTTCGGCTTTCCGCTTCCAATTCTGCCCACACTGATGGTCATCAGCATGTTCATTATGCAGAAAATGACTCCCGTGGCCACCGCTGATCCCTCCCAACAACGCATGATGATGATCATGCCGCTCTTTCTCGGCATTATGTTCTATAATCTCGCCAGCGGCCTGAATCTATATTTCCTGACTGCCAATGTTGTTGGGGTTATACAGCAATTGCTGATCAACAAATTGATGCCTATGCCTCAGACAACTCCGGTCCCTGCGGCACGCTCGAAGTGAAAGGCTGGTCTTCGATGGACTCGCAGAACGGCGAACAGACTCCGGTTCATTCCCTGGAAAGCTATGTCGAGCCGATTCACGCGCTGCTGAAGAAGATCCTGCAGCAAGGCGGGTTTGCGCTTTCCTTTGCGGTCCACCACCTGCCTCAGGACACCGCCGAGGAAGACTCACCCGAATATGTGATCGAGTTTAAGGGCGCAGATGCCGACCTTCTCTTAGAACGGAACGGGGCCCTTCTCAGTGCCTTGGAGCACGTCGTCCTGAAAGCCGTGCGTTTGCGGGAAGAATCCCTGCGCAAGTTCGCCTTCGACTGCCAAGAGTGGCGACGGCTGCGCATTGAAGAATTAAAACTCACGGCACAGGTCGCCGCCGAGCGGGTCCTGGAGAGCGGCGACCCCTTCCCCTTGAGCCCCATGTCCCCGCGCGAGAGACGGATCGTTCATCTGGCGCTAAGAGACCAGCCGAACATCCGCACGGTCAGTGAAGGTGTGGGGGCCGAACGCCATATTGTCATTATGCCCAACCGTTGATCGGGTGAACTATTGGTGATTGGCGATCGGTGATTGGTGATTGAAAAGCCCAATCGCAGATCACAAATCACAGATCGCAAATCGTTCGCTGAACGGTTGGCGAATGGTGATTGGTGGTTGAAAAGCCCAATCACAGATCACAAATCACAAATCGCAAATTGTTCAGCCGATCTTCCGATCACCCGATACCATGTCCCACGACGACACCATTGTGGCTGTTGCCACACCGCCTGGCCGCGGCGGCCTTGGAGTGGTGCGCTTGTCGGGGAGCCAGTCGGTCGATATCGCCACCAGCCTCATCCGTCTCCCCAAGCTGCCGCTTGAAATCCGAAGGATCACGATCGGCGAATTCTGCGATCCGCAAGGTGGCAAAGTCCTGGACCAGGTGGTGGTCAGTTACTTCCGGCGGCCTCATTCCTACACCGCGGAAGACGTCGTCGAAATTTCCTGCCATGGCGCTCCGATAATCCTCCGCTATCTGGTGGAGTGCTGCCTTCGGCTCGGAGCGCGTGTGGCCGAGCCTGGCGAGTTCACACTGCGGGCATTTCTTAACGGGCGCATCGACTTGACACAGGCGGAAGCGGTCCGGGATCTCATTGAGTCGCGCACACTCTATCAGGCCCGCGTGGCCGCGCAACAACTCGAAGGCGCGGTCTCGGCTCGCCTAAAACCGCACAAGCAGGTTCTGCTCGAACTCATCGCCAGGCTGGAGGCCGGCATCGACTTCGCCGAGGACGATGTGGCCGTGATGGAATCGCAGGAGATACTCTCGCGCCTTGACCGGCTCCGCGGCGATCTCGAGGCACTGGTGCAAGGCTACGAATTCGGCCGAATCGTTCGCGAGGGAGTGAGCCTGGCCATCGTGGGCCGCCCCAATGTCGGGAAGTCGAGCCTCTTTAATCGCCTCCTCAATGAAGAACGGGCCATTGTGACTTCGACTCCGGGGACCACCCGCGATCTGGTGTCCGAAACGGCGAGTGTTGGGGGTATCCCGCTGCGCTTCGTGGATACGGCGGGCATCCGCCACACGGAGGATGAGGTGGAAAAGCTCGGCGTGGAACGATCCCTCCAGGCCATCGCCGATTCCGACTTGCGGCTTCTGGTGGTCGACGCTTCCGAGGGATGGACCGATGCGGATTCCAGTTTGCTGAACAAGGTGCGGCCGCTGGGTGCCCTGCTCGTGGCCTGCAACAAATCGGATATTCCCTCCAAAATCACGGGGGCAGACCTGGAAGTGACCCCGGTGGTTTGGACCTCCGCCTTAACCGGCGAGGGAATTCCCGAGCTTAGAACGAAAATCCTTGAGATCGCAGCGCCTTCGCGCGGGCTGGGCGCAGAAGGCGAATTGATCACCAACTTGCGGCATCAGCAACTTCTCAAGGATTCGCTTCAGGCGCTCGCCAGGGCGCGGCACGCGACCGAACAACACCTCCCGCACGAGATGCTTTTGCTCGACCTTTACGAAGCGATTCGACCCCTCGATCAAATCACCGGCGCCACCTACGTGGACGACGTGCTGGATATCATCTTCTCGACGTTTTGCGTGGGAAAGTAACACTGCCGAGCGCCTTCCCGTCGCATGTCATTCTGAGCGAAGAGAAGAATCTCCGCAGTGCGCGAGTTTTCCCTTCTCATGTCATTCTGAGCGAAGCGAAGAATCTCTGCAGTGCGCCGGATGATGACGAGCGCAAGAGAACTGCGGAGATTCTTCGCCCGCAAACGCGGCGGGCTCAGAATGACAGGCTTTGGGGTTGAAATGCAGCCAACCGCGGGATGCCTCGTTCCGCAATCTCGAAGAAGACGGAATCGATTTCAACCCCCACGCTTTCGTATCCGACGGCTAACGCCGCCGCGATCGTCGAGCCGCCGCCCATGAACGGGTCAAGTACCACTCCTTCCCCGAGCGGAAGCGAGGCGCGAACGATCTGGCGCATGAAGGCTTGCGGCTTGAGAGACGGATGCAGCGCCATGGCGCGCTCTTCGGGCCGTGTTGGCGCGGAGGGAATGACATCTTCGAACGGCCGCTCCTGTGATCGTCGTCGAAGCCCGCCCGTTTTCCACTTGCGTAAGTTGTCCTGGACGCGTCCTTCACAGGGCTTTCGAAACACTCCCCACGGCTCCCAGCAGGATCGCGGCATCACCGTCACGCCGGCGAACTCCTGGTGAGCGTTCTTGGGCCTGTCACCGCCGCGAAGGGTTTTCACCAGCCGGATGATCTCACCACGCTTCTCGAAGCCGGCATCCACGAGGGGTTGATAGACAAGGTGCGACAGGAGGGGATTGGCGGCTATCAGCAGGTGGCCGCCCGGCACGAGGATCCGAACGGCCCGCTGGGCAAAACTCAGGAAGAAACAGCGGAGCTTGTCGCGATCCTGCTCGGTCAAAACCGTGAACCGCGGCACCGGGCTCCGCTTGCACCCATCGAAGGAAGGCGGAATGCGCCAGACCCCGCCCTTACCTTTTCTCAGCTTTTCTTTCTCGAACCCCGTGTACTCTTTCAGGCCATACGGCGGGTCGGTCACGATGGCGTGGAAAGCAGGCTCAGCGTGGCGATCCATCCAGGCGAGGCAATCTTGGTTGAAGATGGTATACCGGGCCATCACGATTGAAGAAGATACGTGAAGAGACCATGCCTTGGCAAGATGGGGGGAATCCGCAAGCCCGGGATTGTTGCGCAGGAGCGGCCACAAGGGCCGCCCCTGCAACTGTTCCACTCGGCTTATTTCGCGGCGTTGAATCGCTTCTCGATTTCAGCCCAATTGACCACGTTCCACCAGGCGGTGATGTATTCGGCGCGGCGGTTCTGGTACTTGAGATAGTAGGCGTGCTCCCACACGTCGAGACCAAAGACGGGATACTTGCCTTCCATCACGGGGCTGTCCTGATTGGCGGTGGAAGAGATGTCGAGCTTTCCGCCTTGCGCGGTCAGCCACGCCCAGCCTGAGCCGAAGCGTCCGAGGGCGGCAGCAGCGAATTTCTCTTTGAACTGGTCGAAGCTGCCGAAAGTGCTCTGCAGGGCCTGCGCCAGGTGGCCACTGGGTTGCCCACCAGCTTTGGGCGCCATAATCTGCCAGAACATGGAATGGTTAATATGGCCGCCGCCATTGTTGCGCACGGCCGTGCGGATGTTCTCCGGAACGATGGCGCAGCCGTTGGCCAGCAGTTCCTCAACGGTCTTGCCGGCCAGGTTGGGCGCCGACTCGAGTGCCTTATTCAAGTTGGTAACGTAAGTTCCATGGTGCTTGCCATGGTGAATCTCCATGGTCGTTTTATCGATGGAGGGTTCCAGCGCGTCAAAAGCGTAGGGCAGCGGCGGAAGTGTGAACGGCATAGAAGCTCCTTTTTGAGTTTAATTGTAAATACCTTGTCCCCAATAGATTGGATGCAGGGAGGCGGAAAAATGACTCAGGAATACCAGTGAGGATTCAGGATTCAGGAGTCAGGAGTCAGGAAAAAACCCTCGTCACACAAACCCTATCGCAGCGCGATGCTGTTCGCGGCACACGAGGGCAATGAACGAAAGCCAAGCGGCAAATGGGAAAGACACGAGAACCGCAATTCTGACTCCCGACTCCTGAATCCTGACTTCTGACTCCTGACTCCTGCTTTTGTGGCATAATTCCAAGTTTCTCAGGAGGCGTTCATGGCCACGCTCGACATCGCTTGGGTGCGGAGCCAGTTCCCTGCTCTGGCCGTACAAGTGAATGGCAGACCGGCAGTCTACTTCGACGGCCCGGGCGGCACGCAAGTTCCACAACGCGTCATCGATGCGATGCGTGATTACCTGATGAACTCCAACGCCAACACCCACGGTGCGTTTTTGACCAGCAGACGGAGTGATGAGGTTATCGCGGATGCACACGCCGCATTGGCTGATTTGCTAGGGTGCGACGCTGACGAGGTGATTTTCGGCCCGAACATGACGACTCTGACTTTCAGCCTCAGCCGTGCCTTGGGCCGAGAATTCGGGCCCGGCGACGAGTTGGTGGTCACGCGCCTTGACCATGACGGGAACGTAGCGCCCTGGTGGGCGCTCGAAGAGCGTGGCTGCCGGGTGCGTTTCGTGGATATCAACCCCTCGGACTGCACTTTGGACATGGCCGACCTCGAACGGCAGATCACCCCGCGCACCCGGCTGGTGGCGGTGGGCTACGCTTCCAATGCCGTGGGGAGCATCAACAATGTGCAGGAAATCACCCGCCTGGCGCATGCCGTCGGCGCGCTGGTTTACATCGACGCGGTCCATTACGCCCCCCACGGCCCTATCGACGTCCGCCGCCTCGAGTGCGATTTCCTGATCTGCTCGCCCTATAAGTTCTTTGGGCCGCATTCCGGCGCCCTCTACGGTAAGCGCGAACACCTTGCCCGTTTACGGCCTTACAAGGTCCGCCCGGCCCCGGAGGTCAATCCCTTCCGCTGGGAAACGGGCACGCAGAACCACGAAGGACAGGCGGGCATTCTCGCTGCCGTGGACTACCTGGCGGAGCTTGGCCGGCGCGCCTCGCCCTCGGTCAGTTCCCGCCGATCCGCGCTAATGGCTGCGTACGATGTGATTCGCCCTTATGAACGCAACTTGGCAGAACGGCTTATTAAGGGACTGCTGGCTATTCCCGGGCTCACATTTTACGGAATCAAGGAGGCTGCGCGAGGCGCTGAGCGCGTGCCGACGGTAGCGGTCCGTATCTCGGGCCGCACTCCGCGCGAACTGGCAAGCCACCTCGGTGAGCGTGGGATTTTCGCCTGGGACGGCAACTACTACGCGCTTAACCTGAGCGAGCGGCTGGGAGTCGAGCCTGCCGGCGGCATGTTGCGCATCGGCCTCGTTCATTACAACACGTTGGAAGAAGTTGACAGGGCTCTCGAGGCGCTGGACGAACTGGGCGGGTAGGCAGGTCGGCAGATGGGCAGATCGGGAGTTGGGCGATTATTAGGGTCGGCGCAAGGAACGAATCAGCCGGTGCGACAACGATGTTCAGTCAGCATTGGCTTTTCCCCAACTGCCCATCTGCCGATCTGCCTATCTGCCGATCTGCCCCCCGAAAGAGGTGACTATGAATCGACAACGCATTCCCTTGTTTGTTATTACCGCAATTGGTGTGATTTGCACCGCGACTCTTGCCGCAGAGCACTACAACGTCCTGCTTGAACACGGCGTCGAGGCCAAGATGCGGGATGGAGTGGTACTGCGCGCGGACATTTACCGGCCCAAAGCCGACGGAAAGTTTCCGGTTATTCTGGAACGGACGCCCTACGACAAGCGGGAGGAAGTGGATTTCGGCCTTCGCGCCGCATCTTTGGGGTACGTCGCGATCATTCAGGACGTGCGTGGCCGCTACAGTTCGGAGGGCGAATGGGATCCCTTCAGGCACGAGTCGGCGGACGGATACGATACCGTGGAGTGGGCGGCTTCGCTCCCCTGGTCGAACGGCAAGGTGGGGATGTATGGCGGTTCGTACGTGGGCGCCACGCAAATGCTCGCCGCGATGGCTTCTCCGCCCCACCTGGCGGGGATTCACCCTATGGTCACCGCCTCGAACTATCACGAAGGGTGGACTTACCAAGGAGGCGCTTTCGAGCAGTGGTTCAACGAATCGTGGACTTCCGGCCTGGCTCAAGATACGCTCAACCGGCGCGCGCGGGCGCGAACCAACGCTATGCACCACGTTTTGAAGTTGCCGCTGGCCTTTTATCCGCTCTTTGACGCGGACCTGGCCGGCAAGTCCACCAAATCCCCCGATGAACTGGCCTCCTACTTCGTTGATTGGCTGACCCATCCAAGCTTCGACGATTACTGGAAACAAGTGTCGATCGAGGACCATTTCTCGAAAATCACCATCCCCATTTTCCACGTCGGGGCCTGGTACGATATCTTTCTGGGAGGGACTCTCAGGAATTACCTCGGAATCAAAGCGCGCGGCGGAAGCGAGGAGGCGCGCCGGGGACAGCGCTTGATGGTGATCACCGGCGGACACGCGGGAGATGGCCCCCGTATCGGCGAGGTGGATTTCGGGCGCGACTCGGTGGTCAGCGATGAGGACTCAACGCTGCGTTGGTATGACTATCTATTGAAGGGCGAAAAGAACGGGCTGGAAAGCGAAAAGCCCGTCAAACTCTTCGTTTTGGGAAAGAACGTTTGGCGGGAGGAAGATGCTTGGCCGCTCGAGCGCGCCCGCAATACGCGCTTTTATCTTCATTCCCAGGGCAAGGCGAACTCGCTCAGCGGCGACGGGACGCTCAGCACCACGGCGCCGGCCGGCGAGCGGTCCGATCAGTACGTCTACGATCCTGAGAATGCTGTGCCCACCCGCGGCGGGCCTCTCTGCTGCGACGCCGCGCACTTGGCTCCGGGCGCGTTTGACCAGCGTACGGTGGAGTCCCGCAGTGATGTGCTGGTTTATTCTACGCCGCCGTTCGATAACGACGTCGAGGTCACCGGCCCTGTCAGCGTTGAACTCTACGCGGGTTCATCCGCTGTGGATACCGATTTCACAGGGAAGTTAGTGGACGTTTGGCCGAATGGTTTTGCGCAAAATCTCACGGAGGGAATTCTGCGCGCCCGCTACCGCAGCTCACCGGAGAAAGTCGAGTTCATGAATCCGGGCGAGGTCTACAAGCTCACTCTTGACCTCTGGGCAACATCGAATGTCTTTCTGAAGGGGCACAGGCTGCGGCTGGAAATCTCCAGCAGCAACTTTCCGCGCTTTGACCGCAACCTGAACACGGGCGAAGATCAGGGCCTTGGCACTCGCTGGGTGAAGGCTACCAACACGATTTGCCACGACCGGGAACATTCCTCGGCGCTTGTCCTGCCGGTAATTCAGTAGGCAGATCGGCAGGTGGGCAGATGGGCAGGTCGGCAGGTGGGCAGATCGGCAGATAGGCAGTCGGGGAGAAGCTAGTGCTGACTGAACGACGTTGTCACACCCGCTGAATCGCTCTTCGCGATGCTCCTAAGTGTCGCCCGACTTCCAGCCTCCCGATCTGCCTATCTGCCGACCTGCCCATCTTCAACTTGACGGCAATTCCAGGGCTCGTCCATAATTTTCCTTTCCTCAATTCCTTTCACTCCCTAAGGGGGTTTTTTCATGCCGGACAGTTATCGCAACTACGTTGCGGGTCAATGGATCGAATGCAAGACACAGAGGACCTTCCGCAATATCAACCCTGCCAATACCAGTGAGACGGTTGGCCTGTTTCAAGCCTCGGGCCCGGAGGACATACAGGAGGCGTGTGAGGCCGCCGCAAAAGCGCAGTCAACTTGGGCGGCGATGCCCGCTCCTCTACGCGGCGAATTCCTTTACAAGGCTGCGGAAATCATGGAAGGCCGCCTCCAGAAACTATCCGAGGAGATGACGCGGGAGGAAGGCAAGACGCTGCCCGAGGCTAAAGGTGAAGTGAAGCGGGCCATCAACATTTTGCGCTACTTCGGAGGCGAGGGGCCGCGCCAGTTCAGCTACCAGATTCCGTCGGAGCGCGAAAATGTCTTTCTGCTACACCTTGCGCAAGCCGCTGGGCGTGGTGGCCCTGATTACTCCCTGGAATTTTCCCAGCGCCATTCCGGCGTGGAAGATGGCGCCCGCGCTCGTGGCGGGAAACACCGTGGTGATCAAGCCTGCATCGCTCGCGCCGCTCAGCGCCTATCGGATCGTGGAGGCGCTTCACGAAGCGGGCATTCCTGCCGGGGTTCTTAATTATGTGACGGGAAGCGGCGGCTCGGTTGGCAACGCGCTGGTTGAACACCCTGCCGTCCGCGCCGTCTCCTTCACCGGATCTTGCGACGTGGGCAACGCCCTGTACGAGAAGGTGACCAAGCGGAGGATTCGCGTTCAGCTCGAAATGGGCGGCAAGAATCCCACCATAGTGCTCAAGGATGCGGACTTGGATTATGCCGCCGCAGTACTGGTGAACGGGGCGTTCTTTTCCACCGGCCAGAAATGCACCGCTTGCAGCCGCGCCATTATTGAAAAGCCGATTTATGAGGCTCTTGTCGAGAAACTCGTAGCCAAGACCACGAAGCTCAAAGTGGGAAACGGCCTCGAGCCCGGCATCGAGATCGGACCCGCGGTGGACGCGGCCCAGCTCGAAACGGACTTGAAGTACATCGAAATCGCCAAGCAAGAAGGGGCGCAGTTGCTCTGCGGCGGGAATCGCCTTACCGGCGGAGCATACGACTTAGGTTACTTCGTGGAGCCCACCCTCTTCGCCGGCGTCACTCCTGAAATGCGCATCGCCCAGGAAGAGGTTTTTGGCCCGGTACTGGCGCTGATGGTCGCAAGCGATTTCGAGGACGCCATGCGCCTCGCCAACGGCGTTCGTTTCGGCCTCTCGGCTTCCATCGTTTCGCGCGACCTCACGCGCGTTCACCAATTCATCAATCGCATTGAAGCCGGTTTGATAACAGTCAACCTGCCCACCGCAGGCGTCGAATACCAGCTTCCCTTCGGCGGCACCAAGGAATCCAGTTTCGGCATGAGAGAACAAGGGCCGGCGGCGCTGGATTTCTATTCGGAGACGAGAACCGTCTATATGAAGTATACGCAGTAGGGAAGTTCGTTGCCCGTGGTCCGTTGTCAGTAGCTCGTGGCTCGTAGTTCTAGCGCAGAGTCAAGGTACTTAGCCCGCGGAGCGGGCGAAATAATTTAGCCCACGGCGCAAGCCGTGGGTTAGCGAGCCCCCCCTCTCCCCTGCCCCTCTCCCGCCCGCGCGGGAGAGGGGTGCCGAAGGCGGGGTAAGGGCTCCTTCCACAGGGCTGACGCCCTGGGCTACGATCTTGCGCCCCTGCCGGGGCTGAGAACCAGCCGCTCAGGAGGGAATATGAACTGGGGCCTTCTCTTTCCGCTCTTAGTCACAACTGTCATTGCCGTTGCTGGTTGGTGGGTCGCGCACTCGACAGCGACCAAACGAGATCAGGCGAATAAGCGCCGTGATTTAAGGATTCAGTATTTGATCGATGCCTACCGAAGGCTTGAAAGCGTTTCGAACCGTGACGAAAATTCTCCGGAGTGGGCTCAAGGGTTGGAGTCAGCGATTGCTGATATTCAACTGTTCGGCTCTGCGGGACAGGTGGCTCTGGCCAAGAAGTTCGCAACTGACATGGCTGGCAAGAGTCAGGCAAGCGCTGACGATCTTCTGAACGATCTGCGCAGGGATTTACGGGAAGAGCTCAACCTGGAAAGTGTTCCAAGTGACGTCAAATTTCTACGGATCAAGGTCGCTGATCATAAGCATTGATGAATAGGCGCCACCGGAGGCGCGTCCAGCCTATAGTGGAAAGGAAACATGAAAAAGACTCAACAATTTCTCGCTAAATTAGGATTGCCCTCTGAAGACAACAATGCCCTTGAACCCAGTACGAAGCACTTTAAAGATGGCGGTGATTACCGCTTCGAGATTCCCAGCGTCGAAGGTCCGCGCGTTTTTCGCGAAGTGCTGGAGGCCGCAAAAGAACTCAGGGTGCCGGTGCATCGCGTCAGTCAGGGAAGCGGCATCATGCTGCTGACCAAAGACGAGATTCGCGAGATGGCGCGCATCGGCGCTGCCGAGCGGATCGAAGTCTGCTTGTTTGTCGGCCCGCGCGCGCCGTTCGAGACGGGCGCGCAAGCCGTATCTGCGGCGGGCAAAGTGATTGGCCTGCAACATCGCGGCGCGGACCAACTGGTTTATGCTATCGAGGACGTGCGCAAAGCATGCGACCTCGGTATTCGCAGTGTGTTACCGGCGGACCTGGGCCTCATTTGGGTGCTCAACGAAATGAAGAAGAGCGGCGACCTGCCCAGGAATTTGATCATCAAGAGTTCCGTCACGCTTCCTGCCGCCAATCCGGCCACCGCCAGGCTGTTTGAGGGCGCTGGTGTCAACACGCTGAATATACCCACCGACTTGTCCCCCGCCCAGATGGGCTCCATCCGGCAAACGGTGGATATTCCGATCGACCTCTACATCGAAGTCCCGGACAACTTCGGAGGCTTTATTCGCTATTACGAAATGCCCCGGATCCTGCGCGTCGCCGCGCCTGTCTACTTCAAGTTCGGTCTTCGCAACGCACCGGACATTTACCCCTCCGGCAAGCATATCGAAGACCTGGCCGCGAAAATGGGCCGGGAGCGCGTGCACCGGGCCCGCATTGCCCTGGACATGATCGAGCAATACGCACCCGAGGCCAAGATGTCGCCGCTGGGCAGCGACGATCTGGGTATCCCGGAACCCACGGCCTGATTCCCGGAGGCCCTCTGGAGCTCGGCAATAATCGATCGGCTGTCATCCTGAACGAAGCGAAGGATCTCGGCAGTTAAGCTCGATATCAACGACCCACAGACAACTGCAGGGATCCTTCGCTTCGCTCAGGATGACAGCATTGCGCGTTCTCCTCACCCTCACTATCCCCCACCCAAAGATTTTGCACACCTTTATCCCCAATTTGCGTAATTATCTGGTGAGCAGGCAAGACCCGGAGGCGGAACGGCAGCGTGACTACCCCGACTCTCGACCGATGCGAAGAGGCACTGGGCCGCCTGGCCCGGGGAGATATGTCTGCCTTTGAAGAGCTCGTCAAGGAACATCAATCGATGGTGTTCAGCATCACCTATCACTATCTGCACGACCGGAGCCTTGCGGAAGACGCGGCGCAGGACGTCTTCCTGCGGCTGTACCAAAACCTGGCTTCCATCGTGTCGTCGAAGCATCTGGTTTTCTGGTTGCGGAAGGTGGCTTGCCAGCGCGCCCTGGACATGGCTAAGAGGCTGCCCAAAGCGCCGCCGGTCAGCCTTGAGGATATTAACGAGCCCGCAGCGGAGTCAGCCGATGCCGATCCGCTGCTCTCTGAGGGGTTGCGCCGGATGGTGGCCTCGCTTCCTGAGAACGCGCGCGCCGTGGTTATTCTCCGCTACCAGGAAGAACTTGAACTCGCTGAGATCGCCCGGATTCTCGATATACCGCTCAACACCGTGAAGAGCCGGCTGGAGAGGTCGCTGGGGATCCTGCGAGAGAAACTAGGCCGCTGGTCAGGAGGGTTTGCACGATGAATCCGTGGGAAGAAAGCCTACGCGAGGCGCTGCGTCGCAAAGTCGCCCCAGAGGGCTTCGCAGACCGTGTGCTGGCCCGGATCCGCGGGCTGCCTGTGCGTGAAAAGAGACGGTGGTTCCGCGCCTTCCTCGCCAGGCCGGCCCTCCGCTGGGCGGCCGCCGTGTTGTGCCTGGCCATTGCGGGCAGCGTGGCGTATCGGGAGCAGCAGCAACGCCAGCGCCGGCAAGGCGAAATAGCCAGGATGCAAGTGAAGCAAGCGTTGCGTATCGCCAGCGTAAAACTCAACGCGGCTCGGAGAATGGTCCAACAGGTGAATCAGGGGACCGTTCAGAACCGGCTGTGAGAAATCGCACATGTGCAAATCGGGAGCTAATCCTATGAACGCCAGGCACAAGAAAATCCGCACCATCGGTTTGGCAGCATTATTCGGGGCGATGCTGCTGGGCGCCTCAGGCCTGCCGGCCTTCGGGCAGAACCCCAGACTGGATATCAAGAACCTGGAGGCGCTGTCGAAGAAAGCCTCCGAAGTTGTGGACGTCAATCTGGACGGGCCGCTGCTGAAGCTCGCCTCCAAATTCATGACCGATGACGATGACCGGGAGGCGCTGCAGATCATCAAGAACCTCAAGGGAGTTTATGTAAAGAGCTTCACCTTCGAGAAGCCAGGCGACTACTCCCCGGCCGATGTGGATGCGATCCGCAGTCAACTGCAGGCGCCCGCATGGTCGCGCATCGTTTCGGCGCGAAGCAAGCGCGACGGCGAAAACGCAGAGATTTACCTGATGACGGCGGTGGACGGGGGAAATGTCCTGGGAATGGCCGTCATCTGTGCCGAGCCCACCGAACTCACCGTGGTGAACATTGTGGGGCCTGTGGACATTGACAAACTGAGTCAACTCGAAGGCAAGATGGGCATTCCGCGCCTGGGAGAGCAAGGCGACGAGTCACATCCGAAGCCAGGGGGTCACCGTGCGAAACCGTAGGCCGTTGCTAGCCCCTGCAATCTTGAGCGTGGCGCTGCTCCAGATGCTTCCCGCTGCGGCACGAGCCGGGGACTCGGAGTTTCACTCACTCGTGGAGCGGATGTCCGACTATTACCAGAAGCGCCCGATGCGTTTCATGGGATGGTTGAACTTCTTCGCCAACCGATTCACGCCCGGCAACGTCAGCCACTTCCAGATGGAGATCTTCGACAGCGTCGAAGCCTCCCCGACCCATCCAAGCGACGATCTCGAGTCTTCCCTGGCGAGCCTCGTGGGACCGGTTTACCAGCCGTTCGTGAACGTTCACAATGTTCGCAGCGGGGAATGGACCTGCATCTACACGCGCGAGTCGGGGAAAGAGCGAATCGAAATGCTGATTATTTCCATCGACTCCAGCGATGCGGTCTTGATGAAAATGCTGCTCAAACCTGAAGCGATGCGAGAGTGGGTGGATGATCCCCTGGAAAGAGGCCGAGACGCCCGGCGTGGGGCTCAGGACGCTCAACACAGCCAGCCGTAGATTCTCCGCGCCTGGCCCGGCCGGAAGCTTTCCCCGCGGAAGGCGCTACGATTTCTTCGGCATATACATATAGACGTACAAACCGCCCAGAACCGTGAGCAACGCCCCCCACCACAGAGCGGGATGCAGGTTGGCGAGTACGGTCGGGGGAGGGTTGGAGAGTTCATAGATTCCTGTGGCCAAGACGATCACGCCGTAAATCAGCAGAATTATCCCAACAAAAAACCAGACGGGAATCATGCGGGGACGTTCGCTCATGGCAAACCTCACATAGCTGTCAGCTTTCAGCTCTCAGCCGTTAGCTTTCAACGAACCACTTTCCAAGTGTCATTCCGAGCGGAGCGAGGAATTTCGCATCGCGCGCCGGTCCGGACAAATCACAGCGCGAGTCCTCGCTGCGCTCGGAATGACAACCAATCACACGGGCCGAATCCAACGTCGAAAATCCAGAATTACCAGAAGATCCACTGGAGCACCAGAAACAGCGCCAGCGAGACTCCCGCCCAAAAGATGGGGCGCTTCCAAATAGGCAGATCTCCCTCGCTCGGCAGTTCCGTGCAACCATAGACCAACCCCGTCAATGCCTCAACGGGCTTGGGCCGGGTCAACAAGCTGACGACGACGGTGACGATCACACACACAATCCACGACCAAAGCGCCCGATACATGTTCTCAGCCATGTCCTTAGCGTGGCTTGAAAGGGCGATGTAAGAGAGCAGGTGGGGATTTGCCCTGACCAGAGCCCACATGCCGATGGAGGAGACGGTGCCGCAGAGGAGTCCCCAAAAACCCCCGGCCGGGCTGGCGCGCTTCCACAACATGCCCAACAGTACGGTTCCCAACAAAGGCGCTATGAAGAAACTGAAAAGCGCCTGCACATAATCCATGATGCTGCCGAATTTCATCACCAGGTAAGCCGTTCCTATGCTGATCAAAACCCCCAGGATCGTGCACCATCGGCCCATTTTCACGTAGTGATCGTCAGAGGCGTTCTTTTTGATGAAACTCCGATAGAGGTCGTAGGTCCAGACCGTCGCAAAGGCGCTCGTGTTACCTGCCATGCCGGACATAAAACCGGCAATGAGCGCCGTGATGCCCAGTCCCAGCAAGCCGGGGCCGCAGTAACGCGCCAGCATGAGGGGCAGAACCTCGTTGTAACTGTGCTGGCCGGGGCCCACGGCACTCTCAGGCAGCAACTTGAAAGGCAATAAGGCCAGGCCCAGTAAGCCCGGCAGGATTACGATGAAAGGCACAGCCATCTTGAAAAACGAGCCGATGATAGGAGCAAGCTTGGCGGCGCGGATGTCCTTGGCCGCCAGGATTCGTTGCACCACCAGAAAATCCGTGGTCCAGTAGCCGAAGGAAATGACGAAGCCTAGGCCGAAGACGATTCCTGTCCAATGGATGCCCATAGGATTGTCGGCGAAACTGCCCATGGTTCGCCAGAGGTGAGTGTAATCACCTTGAGGAAAATTGTGATGAATCCGCGCCACCACGCCGGACCAGCCGCCGGTCTCCATCAAGCCCAGAATGGGAATCAACAACGCGCCCAGCCAGATCAGGAAGAACTGCAGGACCTCGTTGAAAATGGCGGAAAACAACCCTCCCAGGGCCACGTACACCGCCACGGTGAGTGACGAAACCCAAATGCTGAAGTGGATGTTCCAGCCCAGCACAACTTTCATCACCAGCGCCATCGCGTACATGTTGATGCCGGACATCAGGATGGTCATGAAACTAAACATCAAGGCCGCCAGGCCGCGCGCCGATTCGCCGTAACGCAGTTTCAAGTAGCCCGGGACGGAGTGCGTCTTCGAGATGTAGTAAAAGGGCATCATGACGACGCCCAGGAAGAGCATGGCGGGAATTGCGCCGACCCAATACCAGTGCGCCGCCAGGATGCCGTACTGATAGCTGGCTGCGGCCCACCCCATCAGCTCGAGGGCGCCGAGATTGGCGGAGACGAAGCTCAGTCCCGCCACCCAGGCGGTCATTTCCCGGCCGGCGAGGAAAAAATCCTCACCGCGCTTTGTGTATCGCCGCAGATAAAACCCGATGCCCAGCACCATGGCGAAATAGATGGCGATGATGGCGATGTCCGGGCCATGAAGAGAAATCAGACGACTGCCGGCTTGCGGATCCGCAGCCAGCAGGGCGGGCGAAAAGAACGGCAAGGGATAGTTCATTAACCTACCTCTTGAGCTGGGGTACGTCGCAATAACCGGAATTAGCGACTAGCGATTCACGTCAACTACTCTTTCATGGGCTGGCCGTAGGTGGTGTGGTAGCGGTCCCACCACTTCTTGATCTCGCCCGGGGCCATGGGTTTCGGCCTGCCCAGCAGCAAGGCGAGATGACACGTCTTGGCAACGTCTTCGACCATCACGGCGGCTTTTAGCGCCGCGCGCGGCGTGGCTCCGAAAGCAAACACCCCGTGGTGCGCCAGAAGCACGGCGGGGGCCCTCCTACCCATGTATTTGACGATGGCTTTACCAATATGATCCGCTCGATTGTCAACGTAAGGAAGGCACGGTATCTCTTCGCCGAACTCATCGGCAATGGCTGTCAGATAAACGGGCAGGGGCCGTCCCAGCAAGGCAAAACTCGTGGCATAGTTCGAGTGCGTGTGGATGACTCCGCCAATCTGCGGACAGTGATTGTAGATGTAAAGGTGGTCGGGGAGGTCGACGGAGGGGTTCCACTTGCCCTTGAGCTTGTGACCCTCGAGGTCGGTCAGGACCATGTCCTGGGCTCGCATGCGGTCGTAATCCATGCCGCTGGGCTTGATCAGCACCACGCCCCGGTCGCGATCAATTCCACTCGCGTTGCCACTGTGCATGGTGACCAGCCGGGCGCGATATACTCCAAGGTTTGCCTTCCAGACTTCCTCACGCAATAGTTCGAGTTTTGACATAGAAGAAAGCAGTCAGTCGTCGGTTATCAGTTATCAGCCGAACTTTAACACCCTATCGGTTGAGGGTCGATGTTCTGCTCCTGACTCCTGACTCCTGAATTCTGACTCCTATAGGGTCAAGATCTCTCGCCGGAGGGCTTTAAGCCGCTTCATCACGTCATTCACTCCCCGGCCGAAATAATCGTGCAGAATTCGGAATTCCTGAAAAAGGCGATTATAGATCTTCTGGCTTTCGGGGCGCGGCCGGTATGTTTCGCTCCGCAAATGCGCCATATGCGCGGCGGCTTGGGGAATGGAATCGTAGCCTCCGGCCCGACGACCCGCCGCCGCGGCGGCGTGAATGGCCGCGCCCAGCGCGGAGCAGGTCTGAGGATGTTTTGCCACCTTGATCTCGCGCCCCAGAACGTCGGCGTAAATCTGCATTAGGAGTCTGTTTTTTGCCGGCAGGCCCCCGCACGCCACAACGTCCTGAGTGTGCAGTCCCTGGGCATCGAAGGCTTCGATAATCTGCCGCGTGCCGAAGGCCGCAGCTTCCAGCAAAGCGCGAAAAATCGCTTCCGGCGGCGTGCCAAGTGTTGCACCGATTAACAAGCCGCTCAAATCGGCATCCACGAGCACGCACCGATTGCCATTCCACCAATCGAGCGCCAACAGCCCCGATTCGCCCGGACGCAGCGCGGCAGCTTGCTTTTCGAGCCATGCGGTAAAGGGAAGCTTCAGCTTCTTCGCTTGGCTCTTGGCGTAAGCCGGCACCGCGTGGTCGAAGAACCAGGCGAACATGTCCCCGCCCGCATATTGTCCTGCTTCGTATCCCCAGTATCCCGGCACAATGCCATCCTCGACAACTCCGCAGGTCCCCTCCACGATCCGCCGCTCGCGACCCATCAGCATTTGAACGAAAGATGTGCCCATGACCATGGAGAGAGAACCGGGCTTGGTCACAGTGGTCGCAGGAATCGACGCATGCCCGTCGGCGACGCCTATTGAGACGGGAGTCCCCTCGCGAAGCCCCGTAGCTCGTGCCCAACGCGCCGCCAGTCCGCCGGCGGGCGTGCCGAGAGGGTAGAACTCTGTCCCCACCTTTTCCTGGATCACGTTCTCGAGGCGGGGGTGAACGGCCCGGAAAAAATCCCGCTCCGGAAAGCCTTTACCTTTCACCCACATGGCCTTGTAGCCTGCCGTGGAGTTGTTGCGTTTTTCCTGGCCCGTCAGTTGCCAAACGATCCAGTCCGTACCCTCAATCAATCTGCTGGCGGCTTCGTAAACCTCCGGGCTGTCATTGAGGATCTGCAAGACCTTGGCAAAGAACCATTCGGAGGAGTATTTGCCGCCATACATCCGAATGAATTCTTCGTCTCGTTCTCGACCGATTTCATTGAGGCGATCGGCTTCCGGTTGTGCAGCGTGGTGTTTCCAGAGGATGGCCCAAGCCAGTGGCTCGCGGCGGTACTTGGGGAGGAGACAAAGCGGCGTTCCGTCCTGGGTGGTAGAGAAGACGGTGCAGGAAGTGAAGTCCGTGCCGAGGGCGATGACGTCATTCGCCATAACGCCGGCTTGTTTGAGCGCCTTGGGGACACCCCTCTCGAGTACCAAAAAGTAGTCGCGGGGATTTTGCAGCGCGGTATCCGGCTCGAGTTGCCTGCCGCCCGGCAGTGTTTCGTCGAGCACGCCATCCGGATACGGCACTACTTCCGCCGCCATCTCCTCGCCGTCGCGAACCCGCACCACCACTACGCGGCCCGATTCCGTGCCAAAATCGATTCCGATGACATACTTATCCGTGGGCATTGGTGATTAGAAGCTCTTAGCCTTCAGCTGTCAGCTCTCAGCAGTCAGTCACAGCGGCGCAATTGGCGCGCAAACGTTTCTTATTCTGACTCCTGACTCCTGACTCCTGATTCCTGCTTGTCACTTGTCACTGCTCTTCCACGATTTCCGCCTTCAGCGTCTTCAAACGCTTCATAACGTCGTTGCCGCCGCGACCGAAATAGTCGTGCAGCGTCTGGTATTCCTTGAAGAGCCGATTGTACACAGCGTGGTTCTGGGCTTTAGGCCGGTACGTCAGTTTCTGCACGTGCGCCATATGTTTTGCGGCTTCCGTGATGGTCTCGTAACCGCCTCCTGCGCGCCCGGCAGCGACCGCCCCGTGCATGGCGGCGCCGAGGGCCGAGCAAGTCTGAAGCTGCTCGGCCAGCTTGATCTCGCGTCCGGTCACGTCAGCGTAGATCTGCATGAGCAGTTTGTTCTTTTCCGGCAAGCCCCCGCAGGCCACCAGGTTTTTCACTTCCACGCCCTTTGATTCAAAAGCCTCGACGATCGTCCGCGTGCCGAAGGCCGTGGCTTCGATCAAGGCACGATAGATGTCTTCCGCCTTGGTCGCTAGCGTCATTCCCACCAGGAACCCCGTCAGGTCAACATCCACCAGCACAGACCGATTGCCATTCCACCAATCCAGCGCCAGCAGTCCCGACTCGCCGGGCTTCAGGGCGGCGGCGCGCTTCTCGAGTACGGCGGCGGAGGGGATCTTCAGCTTGCGTGCTTCCTGGTGGATATAATCGGGCACGCCACGCTCGAAGAACCAGGCGAAGATATCGCCCACGGCCGACTGCCCTGCCTCGAATCCCCACAGGCCGGGAACGATTCCATCCTCTACCGTGCCGCACATGCCCTCCACCATCTGTCGTCCCGTGCCCAGCACCATGTGGCAGATGGATGTCCCCATGATCATGACCAGAGAGCCGGGCTGGGTTACCGTACAAGCGGGCACAGCGACGTGTGCATCGACGTTACCCACGGAGACGGGCGTACCCTCCCGAAGCCCTGTCTTTCGTGCCCAGAAGGCAGTAAGCTCTCCCGCCTTCTGGCCGAGTGGGCAATAGTCCGTTCCCACCTTCGCCTCGATCACGTTTTCCAGTCGCGGGTGGAGGGTGCCGAAAAACTCGTCGGACGGAAATCCCTTGCCATTGATCCACATGCCCTTGTAACCGGCCGTGCACGTGTTCCTTTTTTCTGCTCCTGTCAACTGCCAGACAATCCAGTCGGCGCCTTCGATGAACCGGTCCGCAGCGTCGTAAATCTCTTCGTCCTCATTGAGGACTTGCAGCACCTTGGAGAAAAACCATTCAGAAGAATACTTCCCGCCGTAGATCTGGATGAAGTCTTCGTTTCGTTCCCGCCCCACTTCGTTGATCCGGTTCGCCTCCGGTTGCGCGGCATGATGTTTCCATAACTTCACCCAGGCATGTGGGCGCTTGCTGTATTGCGGAATGAAGCTGAGGGGCGTCCCGTCGCTTTTGACAGGTAGTGGCGTCGACGCCGTGAAGTCCGTGCCTATTCCGATCACGTTTTCGCCCTTGACCGCCGCAGCTTTCAGGGCCTTGGCAACCCCCTTTTCGATCACCAAAAGGTAATCGCGGGGGTTTTGCAAGGCCCAATCGGGCCCCAGGCGCGGGCCCCCCGGCAGCTTCTCGTCGATCACTCCATCAGGGTAGGGGACCACCGCGGAAGCGATCTCCTCACCGTTGCGGACCCGGATTACCACCACGCGGCCCGACTCCGTTCCGTAGTCGATCCCCAGCGCGAATTTTTCATTGGACATAGAATCCTCGCTTTGAAACCTCATCGAGCGGGCCGCCGGGAGATGCCAGCGCGCACGAACTACGAGGGGCCGGCAGCGTTCCCAAAGGCCTTGGCTGGAAAAACCTCTTAATGTAAGCGCTTACCGTACGGGATTCTTCAATCTCTGTCAAGTGTGGCGAGATCGTTGTGGGCAATGATGAACCGCAGCAGTCAATGCTGAAGATCTGGGATGCGGCTAGCGAGGCGGCTGCCCTAAATGGGTGCGAGGCCCAGTTGGTCCGCGATGCCGCGCATGGCTTCAATGCAGAAGGTGATGTGGTCGTCAAGAGGCACACCCAGTTCCTGAGCGCTCTTGATAATATCCTCACGGCTTACGGAGCGGGCGAAGGCTTTGTCTTTCATTCGCTTGCGAACCGATTTGGCCTCGAGGGTGGCAATCCTGTCGGGCCGCACCAAGGAGCACGCCGTAATGAATCCAGCCAGTTCGTCACACGCGAAGAGAACTTTGGACAGAAGAGTATCGCGCGGAACGCCCGTATAATCAGCGTGTCCGAGGATGGCACGACGGATTTCCTCGGAAACACCCTTCTCTTTCAGGATCTCGCTTCCCTTCAGCGGGTGATCGGGCGCGTTCGGGTATACTTCGTAGTCGAAGTCGTGGATCAGGCCCACGACGCTCCATTTTCCCTCGTCCTCGCTGAACTTCCGAGCATAGGCACGAACACACGCCTCCACTGCCAGCGCATGCTTCCGTAAGTTCTCGTTCTTGGTGTACTCGCAGAGAAGATTCCAGGCTTCGGAACGATCCATCAGGTGTGACCCCCGCAACGGGTAGGTGGCAGGTGGTAGGTCGTATATGGGGAAACTCCGGGGCCTCGCTCTGACCCAGGCCACTCTATCACGTGCCGTTCAGTCCATCCCCACCTACCGCCTACCACCTACCACATGCCAGCTAGAATATGTACTTCAGCCCCAACTGAATCTGCCTGGGCGGCTTATTGCCGTATTCATTTGCCGACTGCACGACGCCGAGCGCCGACGTGTCGAAGGTTCGGCCAGGAATATCAAAGTGTGGAATATTGAAAAGGTTAAAGAACTCAAAGCGGATTTCAAGTCTTCGGCCTTCGTGCCGGAACGGGATTTGCTTCAGCATCGAAAAGTCGAGGTTGTTGAGTCCCGGCCCCAACAAGACGTTTCTACCCTCAGTCCCCAGGAGGGGGTTCAGCGGGCTGGCAAAGGCACAGGGATTGAACCAGCTATTCGGGGTGTGAACTTGGTCTGGGGCTGAGCATCCCGGGTTTGCCGCCACGGAACCGCCTTTCGTGGCGTCGCCCACCAAGTCCGGCCGGTAGGGAACTCCGAATGAGGTAATCGATGTTCCCGCCTGTGAGGCAGGCATGTTGACCGTAAAAGGACTGCCGGTTTGCATGGTGGCAATTCCTGCGGTTTCCCAGGAACCAAAAATATGGTTGAAAAAGCCGGGATTGCTCAGCCACTTTCGCCCCGGCCCAAACGGCAGGTCATAGAGGTAACTGAGGACGAAGCGCTGTTCAACCTGGAAGTCGGAAAGCCCACGGTCAAGACGAAAGTCGTACGAGTCTTGCGGTACGCCCGAACCAACGCTGCCGCTGAAAACAGCGGAGTCGTCGTCGATCGATCGCGACCAGGTGTAAGCGGCAAGGAAAGCCATACCCTCCCTGATGCGTTTCTCGGACCGAAACTGCAAGGCATTGTAAATGCTGTTGGCACGAGGCTCCACCACCAAGATGGAGTTAAACGCCTGGTAAGGAGTAACCTGAGTGAATGGGTTCTCTTCATTCATATCGCGGGTGGCGGGAAGATGCGTTCCCTTGGTGCCCACGTAGGCCAAGTCAATCATCCAGTTCGGTTGAACTTCGTACTGAAGGTCAGCATTCCAGTCCAGCATCGAGGCATCACGGAAGTTTGGGGAAACAAAATTGGCCTGAGGTTCGGACAATCCGGGCTGGTTCAAGATATCCTGAATGACCAGACTACCCGAGGTCTGGAGCAGGGCGGAGATATCCACAAAGGGAGGATTGAAGCGCGGCAGTATGTTGAGATTGAGGATACTCTCATCATAAAAGATGCCAAAGGCGGAGCGGACAACGAAGCGTTCAGTCTTCAAGGGCCGCCACGCAAATCCAATGCGCGGAGCAAAATCGCGCAGGTTCTTCCCATAGGTAGCCCGGGGAATCCCGTTCGTGCCGGCCTGAACGAAGGCACAGTTCGGGTACCCTGGTGCCAGGGCGTTGCAGGTTTCCGGATCGACGGTCAAATCCGGGACGCTGAAACGGTTGTGGATCTCGACGGGCGGGCTATTGAATTCCCATCTCAGTCCGACGTTCAAGGTGAATCGCGGCAGAACGCGAATATCGTCTTGCACATAGACGCCGAGGCCGGTGGTGCGCAAACCGTTGTTAGTATTGCCCGATTCGGTCACGACGTAATCAGGAACTCCGGCCATGAGCTGCGCCAGAGCTCCGACTTGCGGCGGGCAGCTGGCGATTCCGCCCGGGCAGATATCCGCTGCTTGGGGTGGCAACACGGGCGCCAATTGCTGCGCCAAGCCCAGCGCGGTTTCGCCCTCGAAGAACCAATCCCCGCGGGAGATGAAGTCCAGATAGGAATTCAACTGGAAACGGCGAATGTCCGTTCCGAACTTGAATTGGTGGCGTCCGGTGTTCCAGGCAAGATTATCGGCAATTTCGTAGGTATTGTCGTGCCGGTCCTGGGGGTAGTTCACAGGCTCGCCAATACCGTCGTAGCCGTAAATGTTGATGTTGGGGTATCCCCAGTCCACTGGATTCGCAGACGTGGTCGGAAATCCCAATTGCTGGCTCACGTTGATGCCGGAGTCCTGCTGAAAATCGGCGGCACGGAGGCGGTTGAAGCCCAGCCGAGCTTCGTTAATCCAATGCGGGTTGAAGATGTGGGTCCAGGTGAACCCGACGTTCTGCCCTCGGTTAACGGCGGTGACGCCGTATCCAGGCAGATCGGTGAAGGCATTGACGGGATCGAAGGGATTAAAATTGTTCTCGTTAAACAACGAGTAGTGAGCGGAAAAGGTGTTGTGAGCACCCGCCTGGCGGTCCAACTTGATGGTCGCCAAGTCGACGGTGTTTTGGATCACCGGAGCGGAAACGAAGATGTTGGAATCGGCCAAGTCCGGCACGGCGACGTTGGCGGCAGGAATGAGATTGAGTGCAGCTATGCCCGCGGGATTCGGTTGGTAACCGACGCTCTCCATTATGCCGAAGAAGGCCTGGGCCTCTGCCAGGTCTTGGGCTTGTGACGGCACGGTCGCTTCCCGCGTGGTTGCCTGACGAAGTCGCAGCCCTTCGTAGGAAAGGAAGAAGAAGGTCTTATCCTTTTGGATCGGGCCGCCCAGCGTACCGCCAAACTGGTTGCGATCAAGACGAGGGATGGACGCGCAGGTCCCCTGAACGGATTCGGGTGTGCAATCGGGCTGATCGAAGAAATTCTTGGCGTCCAGGTGGCGGTTACGAACAAAATCAAACCCGCTCCCGTGGAACTGATTTGTGCCGCTCTTCAATATCACATTGATTTGGGCTCCGCTGCTGCGCCCGAATTCAGCCGAGTAATCACTGGATTGCACCTTGAATTCCTGGATAGCATCAACGGAGGGGAGCACGCTGTATTGATTGATGTATAAGTCGTTGTTGTCGACCCCGTCGAGTAAGAAATCGTTCGACTGCTCGCGCGCGCCGTTGACGCTGATGGCGCCACCCTGGGTAGAATTCTGCGAGCCTTGCACGGGCATTTGGCCGCCCGGGACAAGCAGGGCAAAAGTGAGGAAATTCCTTTCGTTCAGGGGCAACTCGCTCACCTGTTTGCGCTCGAGGACCTGCCCCAGGGTGGACGTGTCAGTCTGCACGATGGGAACGGTCTCGGTGACCACGACTTGTTCACTCGGCTGGCCGATCTGCAGCACAAAATCAGCACGCACAGTCTGGTCCACATCCAGGTTGATATCGCCATGGACACTGAGCCGGAAACCGGCTTTCTCTGCCGAAACCTCGTACATCCCGGGGGGCAGCAGCGGGACGCTGAAGTCTCCGTCACCGTTGGTCAATACTACACGCGTGGCGTTTGTCCCTTGGTTGCGCACTGTGACCTGCGCTTTCGGAATTACCGCCTCGCTGGGATCGCTGACCGTCCCAACGATTGTCCCTGTAGGCCCAACGGCGAGCCCCGACCCCGACACCAGGCATGCCAGGCAGAGGGCGAGGACTAAACGTCTAAGAAACATAATTCCGCTCCTCATGATTAATTCGCGATGCAAACAACCACTGATCCGTAATCCGGTTGGATGCCCCGGACGCATCCGCCCGTTGCAATAACTTAACACGATTGTCCATTTTTGTAACCCCCCGGCTGCCTAGACTATGCTCAGACTCGTTGTCCGCCCGCAATCCGATGTGACGCGGCTAGACTCACTTACGTCAATCGAAAGCACTACGAGGAGCACATGCGCAAGCGCCTCTACCAGATCAAACCAGATTAAAAGGGTCTGCCGACCGGGTTCAGGCGTAGCGAATCTGGACTTTGGCGCGCAGGGGAATCAAGGTGTAATCAAATTCCGTCAACGCTTCATCTTTCTCAGTAATCACTAAAAGGTATTTCCCGATTTTGGCAATAAGGCCGTTGGAGGTAATCTTCGAACCAATGTATTGTCCGCCTTGACGCATGGCATCAAAGTCAGGCAATTTGTCGCGACTGGCCCCGTGCGCGTCTTCCCAATCGACTTCTCCGTGCCGGAATCGTACTCCGTTGATCACAATGCCCTTTGGCTTTGGCATATTTCGCTCCCTGAATTTGCCCTCGCAATGCGGCAGGGCCCCTTGGAGTTCCAGAATGCAAGGCTACAAGGCATTGGCAAAGCTTGCAAGCCCTTTGTTTTCGGGATAGTGTCCAAGTTTGAAAGTAGCGCCAAATTCCAGGTGGGCGACTGCCCCGACAGGTCGGGGCGCTACGAGTTAATCTATAACACCACCATTTTCGGCGCCGGTTAACTAGAATACCTCAACATCCAATTCGCGGCCAAATACCTGGCGGAAATAAGCCTTTTCCTTGCTCAGCAGCCAGACTTCAAGGTCGGCGTTGTCCCTGGCATCGAGTTTAAGCATGACGCGCTCGCGATACACTTCCGCAGTCAGATTGACAATGCTGCCAGAGCTACCATGGCTCATCGCTTTGGCCAGGCGCAAGAGCGCCACGGCCTGAGGAACCAGTTCCTCGTCAGCTTTATCCAGGGCCTTCATCGGGGCGTCGGCCGGAGTGGGCCGGGTCTTCCCGAGATAGCGCGCAATGGCGGCGATGCTCAGCCGTTGTTGGGGGGTGAAGCCGAAGATCTCCGAGTTGGCGATCAAGTAATAAGTGTGCCGGTGGCGTCCGCTCCTGTTAATAAACGTGCCCACTTCGTGCAACATCGCGGCCGCGGAGAGCCAACCCGCATAGTCGGGCGGCAGCGCGTGCACCCGGCGGAGTTGGTGAAAGAGTTGGTCTGCCCAGCGGCGGAGTTCCTCCGCCGTCTTGAGGTCCACGCCGTACTGCTTGCACATGGCAATCAGGGCGTCGCGACGTTCTGCCTCGACTTGCTTACGCGGAATCGTAGCTCGGTCGTGGTCGGCGAGCATTTGAGCCAGCAGTCCATCCCGAAGCCCCAAAGGCGAATAACGGAAGCCGGGCAGATTGCAGCGTTCCATAAGCTCGGCAAAGACGAAGGCGCCCGCCACAATGATTTCTGCCCGCCGAGGCCCGATTCCTGGCACTTTACCGCGGCCCTTCGCATCCAACCGCGCCAAGCGATGCGCAAGGCTCAGAATGGCAGCGCGCGAGATGTGCCCAGCCCTGGCCCTAAAGTCTCGGGGAGCGGTCGCCTGGGCCGCATCGGAGAGCGCTGCGGCTGTCCCTGAAGTGGCGACCACGTTTCTCAACTTGGCGCGTGCGAGCCGCTTGTGAACACGCTCCAACTCCTCCCCAATGCTTCTTCGGAGCCTCTGGATTTCCACCGAGCGGGGAGGATCATGGGGAAGGAATTCGCCGGTCAGGCGTACCGCACCCAAGGGCAGGCTAACCATCTCACGAATGTGCCCTTGGTCCGAGAGCGTCAATTCGCAACTGCCTCCCCCGAGGTCGATCAGTAGAGCGCGGGAGCCGCCCAGCGCGGTGTTTGCAAGAACTCCCAGGTGAATCAGGCGCCCCTCTTCCAGCCCGGAGATCGTTTCCACTTTCCAACCGGTTGCAGAATGTACCCAGGCAATAAACGCCGCCGAGTTAGGCGCATCCCGGAGAGCGCTGGTCGCAACCACGCGTACCTGGTCGACGCCGAAATCTTGGACTTGGCGGTAGA
Source organism: uncultured Acidobacteriota bacterium (assembly GCA_963831905.1). GTDB lineage: Bacteria > Acidobacteriota > Terriglobia > UBA7540 > UBA7540 > CAVROP01. The sequence goes on from CAWHRX010000009.1 coordinate 838,510, forward strand.
AGCGCCGCAGCACCTTCACCGTATCCTCCATGGCCTCCGGTGAAAGGGTTCCGAAACGGAACGCGGATTCGCCCAGGCGCGTCACCACGCGGTCTTCGTGAATTGTTTCAAGACGGTGGCGAATGACGCGCGCTATCTTGATGCGCACTGAATTGGAGCCAATGTCAACCGCAGCAAATATCCGCATATCCGAACGCCCAGTGTCATCCTGAGGAGTCCCGATCTGATCGGGACGACGAAAGATCCCCGTAGTTGGCTGGTTTTGAACTGCCGAGATTCTTCGCTTCGCTCAGAATGACACGATTCGAGGGGTACTCAGCCAATTTCAGACATCTCGCGGGGTTATCCCCAGCTTCCGCATCTTGGATTGCAGGGTGGTTCGCTTCAAGCCAAGCCGTGTGGCGGCGCCACGCGGCCCCCCCACCACCCCATCCGTCTCCCGCAACACTCGAACGATGTGCTCACGTTCCGCCGACTCCAAACTGAGGTTGGAAGGAGTTTCGGAGGGCTGTTTCAGCTCTGGCACGGGCACACGCAACTCGGGCCCAGGTGAAAGAATTACCGCCCGCTCGATCAGGTTTTCGAGTTCCCGGACATTGCCGGGCCAGTGGTAGCGCGCCAAGGCGTCCATTTCCTCAGCCGAAATGGTTTCAATGCGGCGGTCCATCTGCCGTGCATATTTCTGCACGAAGTAGCGCACCAGCAGCGGGATATCCTCGCGGCGCTCGCGGAGGGGTGGAATCTGGATAGGGAAGACATTCAGGCGATAGTAAAGGTCGCCGCGAAACAGTCCCTCCTCAACCATCTGAGCGAGGTTGCGGTTGGTCGCAGCCACCACTCGAACGTCGACTCGGATGGTGCGGGTTCCCCCCAGGCGCTCAAACGCTTTTTCCTGCAAAACACGCAGGAGCTTGGGCTGAAGTTCAAGAGGAATATCGCCGGCTTCGTCGAGAAACAGGGAGCCGCGATGCGCCAGCTCAAAGCGGCCGATCTTCTGCGCGATGGCGCCGGTGAAGGCGCCCTTCTCGTGGCCGAACAGCTCGCTCTCGAGCAGGCCCGTGGGGATGGCCGCGCAATTGATCTTCACGAACGTGCCTTCCCGCCGCCGGCTCAGGTCGTGGATGGCGCGAGCGATGACCTCTTTGCCGGTTCCTGTTTCCCCGAGGACCAGCACCGTCGAATCCGTAGGCGCAACGGTCTCCGCCTGGCTCAGCGCCCGCTTGAGCGCCGTGCTTTCACCCACCACCTCTTCGAAGTTGTGCTCCGTGCGGATCTCCTCCTCCAAATAGAGTTTTTCCTCCGCCAACTTATTCTTCAACTCCGCGATCTCGCGGTAAGCCAGCGCATTTTCCACCGCAATGGCGATCTGGTTAGCCACCTGCGCCAGGAGACCAATGTCATCCGGTTGGAAAGCGTCGTCGGCGAGCGCGCCCACGGCCAGGACCCCAAGGTCTCGGGAGGAAGTGAAAAGCGGGAGCACGCACGTGCATTTCAAGCCTTCGGCAGCGGCCAAGCGGCCAATAGGGGACTTGAAGCGTTCCACGTTTGAAGCGTCGACAAGCAACGGTTTGCGCGTGGCGAGCACCTCGCCGCCGGCCGAACCCTCCAGGGGAACAGCCATTTCTTCCTGTATGAACCCTTTGCCCTCCGGGAAATCCAAAGCGGTCAGGCGCATCTCGGATCTGGCCGGATCATAGAGAGCCAGAGCGGTGTAGTCGTGGCGAATCACTCGACTCAAGCAAGCCGAGATCTGCTTCAGGAGTTCGCGCAGGTCGAGATTGGAGACCAAGGCGTTGGTGACTTCCAGGAGCAACCGCAAACGGTCGCGTTCACGCGAGAGCTGCTCTTGGTAAACCTGAGCATCCTGAAAATTCAGGGCGTTATCGACGGCCACGGCGACTTGCGCCGCCACCTGCCTCAGGAACTCCAGATCGGCTTCGTCGTAAGCCCCTTTCTGCACCGACCCGAAGGCCAAGGCACCCACGCGCCGCTGGGCGGTGGTGAGTGGAAGCAGGCAGAGCGATTTCATGCCTTCCTTGCGTAACAACTCCACGTTGCGGGGAAAGCGCGTCTCAAATTCCAGGTCGCTAACCACCAGAGCCTTCTGCTGATTCCAAACTATCTCCTGCGTGGCCTCTTCGATGGGGAATTCGAAACCTTCCTTCACCTTCGTGGGCAGCGAGCTCTCCAAAACGTGGATCCGCACCGTGTTCCGGTCCAAGTCTGGCAGGGTCAGGCCGATAAAGTCGAAGGCAATCAGCCGGTGAAGTCGTTCAGCAATGGCATGAAAGAGCGCCGGCAGGTCTCGATGCGTGGCAATAGATTCAGAAATCTCAAGCAAGGCGCGATATTGTTCGACGGCGGAGGCCCTCTCGGCTTGTCTTTCGGCTACTTCATCCATGGATTGGAGCTTAGCATTGTGACACAGCCGGGCTCAAGTAGTGTCGGACGCGGGAGGACTTCGCGCGGGCGCGACGCTTGCGCCACGGTTCGCGGGCGCAAGCTCACGGAGCGGGGCTTCGCGCGTCTAAACAAAACGAGCAGTTGATACGTATAACCGATAAGAAGCCCGTGCCAAAAAAGGAGAATGTGTTTATGAAGTCAAGCCGCTGGCTCCCCATGAGTATTCTGATCGTCGCTGTTTTGTCTTTGTACGTCCCCGCCGCCGCTCGCGCCGCGGAGGGACACTTTGCGCGCACTTTGCAGGTCTCCGGCCCGGTCGACCTCGAGGTCCAGACGGGCTCTGGAACCGTCGACGTGCGCACCGGTGACAGCTCCACCGTGCGCATCACTGGCACAATCCGGTCTTCAAACGGCTGGTTCGATAGCTCGGATGCGGAAAGCAAGATCCGGTACCTGGAAAGTAACCCTCCAATTGAGCAGCATGGCAATCTCGTTAAGATTGGCCACCTTGAGAATCACGAAATGGAGCACAACATCTCCATTAGCTACGAGATTGTGGTGCCCACGGAGACACGCTTGCGCTCCAACACCGGTTCCGGGGAACAGAGTATAAACGGCCTGCGCGGCCCCGTGGAAGCCTCTTCGGGCTCCGGTCACCTCCGCCTGACCAACATAGGAGACGAGGTCAGGGTTTCGACCGGGTCCGGCCGTATTTCGGTGGATGGTGCTAAGGGAGAAGTGCATGCGTCGACGGGGAGCGGCGAGATCCAGGCCACTGGAGTGGCGGGCGGCCTGCACGCCTCGACGGGCAGCGGCAGCGTCACCCTGCGGCAGACCGCTCCAGGCGATGTCGAGGTGAATACCGGCTCCGGCACGCTGCAACTCGAAGGCGTTCACGGGCACGTGAGAGCCCAGACTGCGAGCGGAAACATCCTGGTGGAAGGGGAAGGCCGGGAATCCTGGCGGCTTTCCACCGCTTCCGGCAACGTCACGGTGCGCCTGCCCAGCCAGCAAGGCTTCACGCTCCGGGCCCACACGGTTTCCGGCAGCGTCCATACTCAGCGAGAGATGACGGTGCAAGGCACACTGAGCAAACACGATTTGGAAGGCAAAGTGGGCGACGGCGGATTCTTGCTGGACGTGAGCACCGTCTCAGGCAACATCCGGGTCGAGTAACCACGTACCCTCCTTTTGTCTTCACCGCCGGGGCGTGTGGGGCTTCGGGAAAGCCATAGTTTTCACCCCCCACGCCTCGAAGGTCCGGGGGATCTCGGGGGTTCGCGCTTTCGGGACTTTTCGTCAGAACCGTCATTCACCGCGACGACCGCATCTGGAAGACGTGAGATGACCCTCGCTGTGCTTGAAGCCAGGGCAGTGGTACCGAGAAATCACTTATGCATCGCCGCAGATTCCTTCACGAGCTTTCAGCACAGGCCATCAGAGCGGCCGCCGCGATTTGCGCTCTTCGTGATAATGCCGATGCCGTTACTCCCGCTGACCGGCCGGCCCCATGGATTGATCCGTACACGGCCAGGGAATGGCAGGCCCGTTGGGAGAAATTCATCCTCACCGACTCGGCCAAGAACCGTTACTGCGACACGGAAATGGCAGAGGAACTGGGCTGGCTTGTAAGCCCGTTTCTTGATGGCTTCTATTATGGCTATCTCGCCACGCACGACGCGAAATGGGTGGGGCGATTGATGGACTGGGCTGACTCCTGCATCAGGCGGGCCGTCAAGGAGCCGGACGGTTATCTCGGCTGGCCTAAGGTCAGCGACCAAACCGAGGGCTTTGACTACGACAGCATGCTCGGCGAGGCGATGATGCTGCGCCCCATGGTCCTCATGGCCGACGAAGTTTTGAAGACGCCCGCGCTCGAAACCAAATGGGGCGGAAAAGCGCGGAGCTATCTCGAACTGGCCGAACGGACGTTCGAGAAGTGGGACTCGCGCGACGCCTGGCGCGATTGCGGAATCTGGGTTGTCCAGTACTTCGGGATCGACCGGTCCACCGGCCGTTTTACGGAGGGTTTCGCGGGCAGAAAGTCCGAGGCTTTTTCACATCCTGACAACAAAGAAAACCTTATCGCCCTTTGGCTGATCGCCATGTTTGATGTCATCGGCGAGCCGGTCTTCCGTGAACGGTGTGAGAAGTGGTGGCAGCTCATGCGATCGCGGATGAAGACTCGGGAGGACGGGAAGTACTTTGTCTGGGACTATTGGGACCCGGCGGGGCCATGGGACTACAAGCCGGATGGCAAAACCAAGCACTGGGTGGGCGTCCACCCAAACGGGGGCTACTATGCCATCGACCTGGAAGGCATTGTCGCTGCCTATCAACATAACCTGGTATTCCGCCGGGAGGATATTGACCGCCTGATTGCGACCAACCGCGACTTCATGTGGAATCACCAGATTTCGGGAGCCAAGTTCCAGCGCATTGACGGCGGACCGCCCGATCCCCGCTGGCAGAACTCGCCGGGTGTCCTGTGGGACGCTCTAATTCCCTACGATGAGACGCTGCGAAAGATCTTCGTCGCGAACCACCGTCCCGACGGCTGGGGCGGGTTGCGCGCCACACCATGGTTCCTGGCTCTTGCCGCTCAGCACTCGTAGGAGGACCCCTCGTGAGTGCCCGGGCTCGCCAAAGGCATCTGTGGCCGGTGTCTTGGACGATGGCCAGGTGGCCCGCCGCATCGCCTCCGGGTCAGGATTGTCATGCCACGGCGGGCTGACTGACGATCCGACCCGACACCTCGCGGGCGGCGGCCTTCACCGCTTCCCCTAGCATGGGAGTCTTCTGCGGCGTGATCCTGCTGGTAGGGCCGGAGATGCTGATCGCCGCCACGGCAATTCCTCGCGTGTCCAGAATGGGAGCGGCAATGCAGCGGAGTCCCACGACGCTTTCTTCGTTGTCCACGGCAAATCCGGACTGGCGAATCGAATTCAGATCCCTATCCAACTCGAACGCGGAAGTAACTGTGTGGGGTGTGAACGTCTCGAAGCGTAGTGATTTGATGAGCCGTTCGCACTGTTCGGCCGGGTGGAATGCCAGAAGCGCCTTGCCCAGCGCGGTACGGTAAAGGACCGCCCTCATGCCGACATTGCTGACTTGGCGCAAGTCATGCGGGCTTTCCAGGCAGTCGATATAGACTACATCAAAGCCGTCCAGCACCGCCAGGTTGACCGTTTCCTGCGTAATCCGCCACAGCTCCCAGAGAGACTCATGCGCCATCTCCCGCAAGGGAGCTTGTACATTGTAGTGGCTACCCAGCCGCAAGAACTTGGGTCCCAGGATGTATCCCCCCCTTTCATCACGCCGGAGGTATTTTTCACCCTCCAGGTGAGCAAGAAGACGGAGGGCCGTGCTCTTGTTGATTCCTGCCTGGATGCTGATTTCGTGCAAAGACAAGGGGGAACGGGAGTCCTGAAGCAAATCGACAACCCGAAGTGCCTTGGTGAGGACGCCAACAGGTTTGGTTTTCCGGGGTCCGCGCATGGATGGCCTCAACGAGGATTTCATAATCGATTTTACTGCACAAAATTAGAAAAGCAATTCAATGCACAGGAGGCGTTCAGAAGAGGGTTTCGCATACTGAAACGCCTTCAGAAATCGTCTTGCTGCGAGAGTAGAATACCTCAACGCGCGTAGTTTCACAATTCAAAATATAAAAAAAATTTCACTTGACAAAACGCCTTATGAAATCTAGACTCTTGTCTCTCAGATTCTGGCTTAGATACTGGAGTCCGTCCTTCGCATGCTGAACTGCCCTGGAGTTCTTACACCCGCTCAAGCGGGGATGCCCAGCACGGCTACAGTTACTTGGTTGTTGCGTCACTTAACGGCCGTTTACGGTCGTCTACGATTCAGCGTCGGTTCCAGTCATTTTAAGGAGGAGAATATATGAGGAGAGCACTATACCTACTCGTTGGCCTTGTCCTCTTGACAGGCCTTCCCGCGTGGACGCAGGACACTGCGACCATCGTCGGCACGGTAACCGACGCCACCGGCGCCGTGATACCAGGAGCCAAAGTTACAGTATCGAATCCCAATCGCGGGTTTGTACGCGAGGTGGCCTCGACGACCGCTGGCGAGTACTCGGCGGCCAGAATACCGATCGGCGACTTCGTCGTCACCGCTGAAGCGACAGGCTTCGAGAAACTCGTGCGCTCGGGAATTACCGTTGAAGCGGGTCAGACCCAGCGCGTGGATATGGTACTGAAAGTCGGACAGGTTACCGAAAAGGTCGAGGTCGTCGGCAACGTGGCCAAGGTCGAAACCGAGAATGCCACGGTTTCTGACGTCGTCACCTCGAAGCAAATCGACAATTTGGCCCTCAATGGTCAGAACGTTATGGGCCTGGAATTCTTGGTTCCAGGAGCCGCCATCGGTGATGGCCAAGAATCCGCCATGCAACTCGGGCACGCGGGCGGCGAGGTGACCGTTTCATTCAACGGCAACCGAAACGAATACAGCCAGATCGAATACGACGGCGGCAACAACGCCCAGGAAAGCTCCCAGGCAAGCGGGGGCGCAGTCACTCCAGGCGTCGAAACCATCGCCGAGTTCCGCGTCTCAACTTCCAACTACGGCGCGGATGTCGGCCAGCACGCTGGAGCGCTGGTCGAGATGGTGACCAAAGGCGGGACGAAGGACTTCCATGGGAGCGCTCACGAATATAACCGCAACCAAGCCTTCGATGCCAACCCGTTCTTCACCAACCGGCAAATCAGTCCTGAAGGCGGAAATGCCCCCAAGAGCCCTCTCCAGTGGAACATCTTCGGTGGCACCATCGGCGGGCCCTTCTACATTCCCAAAGTCTACAATACCGGTAAGAACAAGACCTTCTTCTTCTTTTCGGAAGAGCGTGCCTTGTACCGCGCCGCCACCACAGTTGGCGGATCCGTACCAACGGCTCTGATGCGCACCGGCGACTTCAGCGAATGCGACCAGAATTCGGGGAACTACCGTGGGGGTTCCGGCCCGAACGGCTATCCGACGATCTTCGGCCCAGGGTATTGCGTTCTGCCGACAATCAACGGCGTGCAGGTGGACAAAGTCACGCCGGTCAACAATAACGGGGCAGACTGGCTGAATGCTTACGTTCCCCTGCCCAACAATGGCCCAGTTGGATACATTGGCGCGCACAAGGTACCGACCAATTTCAGCGACACGGTCGCTCGTGTTGACCAGAACATTAGCGACAAGGCGTCGCTGTTCGTGCGCTTCTCCAGCGACACCTGGACCAAAGAGACCGTGCCGGCGCTGTGGTCTGGTTCGAGCTACGACACTACCGCGACGAACTATATTGTTCCCGCCCGGCAGTCCGTGGCGCACTTCAGCTACAACTTCAAACCCACCCTCATGAACGAATTCGTCATGAGTTACACCGACACCCCGCACACGATCTCTACGTTGCCGGGTCCCGGGAGTATCGCCAAATCGAACACGAAGCCTTCTGACTGGCAAGCCAGCGTATTCTTCCCTGCCAATGCAGGAGTTAAGTTGCTGCCATCACTGAACGTCGGCGGCGGCGTACCCTTTGGCTGGGGGGTTGACCAGGGCAACTACCGCGGTCCCTACGATGCCGAGCCCGTTTACACCTATCGGGACAACATAGCCTTGCTGCATGGCAAGCACACGATCAAGTTCGGGTTCTTCCTGGAGAAATTCCAGTTGACCGAGCAGTTCGGCACCGAGGTGCAAGGCATTTACAATTTCACCAATTCCGGCCCCCTCACCACGGGTAACGGACTGGCTGACATGTTCCTGGGCAAGATTAACTCTTACACGGAAGGAACCTTCAACAACCACGGTGTCTACACGGGCGGTTACGGCGTGGGACACTGGAGGCGCACGGACTTCGAGCCGTACATCCAGGACGACTGGAAAGTCAGCCACCGGCTGACGCTGAACTTCGGCGTGCGTTACTACTACCTGATTGCTCCCCATGACGTATCGAAGCCCACGGTGGATTCGAGCTTTGAACCGTCCCTTTACAACCCGGCTCTCGCCTCCGTGCTCGGCTCTGACGGAATCCTGCACAAGAACCCGGCCACAGGCCAAATTTACGACTTCTCGGGCTTTGGCAACGGACTTGTGGAATGCGGCGTAGGCCCGATCTCGAAGGGCTGCCAGGTGCCTTACAAGGAGAACATCGGTCCCCGCATCGGGTTTGCCTATGATCCCTTTGGTACAGGGAAAACCTCCATCCGCGGCGGGTTCGGCATTTACTACGAGCCTGGAAACGGCAATGACTCCAACACCATCGGGCTCGAGGGCAATGCCCCCACCACGCTCGGACCCACTCGGTATAACATCGATGGCTACAACTTCTCGGCCGGCGGCTTCGCCGGCGTCAGCCCGGCCAGCATCCAGTCGATTCCCTACTATCAGAAGAACCCCAGCGTCAACCAGTACAATCTGGACGTGCAGCATGAGTTCCGGGGAGGCAACATTGTCTCCGTGGCCTATGTCGGCACTCAGGGGCGGCATCTGGATACCAACCGGAACCTGAACCAAATCCCCATCCCCGTCGTGAAAACGATGACTGTTCCGGCTCTGGCTGGAACGACCGGTTGTGATTCCAACGGCGTCTGCAATGTGCAGCAGGTGCTCATGCAAAACCCCGGAGTGACGGATTATTTCCGCTACTACCAGGGCTTCAGCAACATCCGGCAGAAGCAGTTCTCGGCCGTATCCAGCTACAACGCTCTGCAAACCAACATCCGGCACACCACCAGTCACGGCTTGACCTTGCAGGCGGCTTACACTTGGGCGCACATGATCGACAATTCCACTTCCACCTACCAGTTCAGCTCGGTGGATGAGAACTACGACATGAATCGCTGGAAGGGAACCTCCGATCTCAATCGCACCCAGGTCCTGATGTTGAACTACATCTACGCGCTGCCATTCTTCAAGCACTCCTCCAATGCGGTCGCCCGGCAGGCTCTGGGCGGATGGCAGATCAGCGGCATCACCGCGATGTTTACAGGAGAACCCCAGGGCCTCAGCCCCTGGAGCAACTGTGGCGTGGCAGGCTACTCCACTGGAATCGGCAATTCCGTCATGTGCAATACTGTCGGCCCGCTAAAGATCCACAAATCCATCTACAACGATCTCACTTTTGGTCCCACGGTAAGGTGGTTCGATCCCTCCGTCCTGTCGCAGCCTACCGAGGACCAGTACTATGCCAACGGGCAGCCGGGGATGTTCGGCTACGGGGGACGCAATGTACTGACCGGTCCCGGCCGCAACAACTTCGACCTCGCCCTCTTCAAAGAAGTCTCGCTACCGTGGTTCCGGGGCGAGCATGCCTCAGTTCAGTTCCGGCTGGAGACGTTCAACTCCTTCAACCATACTCAGTGGCTGGGAGTTAACGTCGGCTGCAACGGGAATCCGAATAACGACGGTACCCCGGCGTTTGGCCGTACTTGCGGTGGCGATCAATTCAACGCGGGCAACGGCGAAGTTAGCGGTACCTGGGATCCGCGCCAGGTCGAACTGGGTATGAAGTTTTCGTTCTAGTTTGACTTGAAGATTGTTCTACTGTATTTGGGCCCTGGCTGCACAGAAAGGCATCCAGGGCCTTTTTCTTTGGACCGACGCAGCGCGGGCGTTCTGTGTCCTGTGGTGCGGGCGTCCCGCCCGCGCCACACACACCTAGATTGATGCAGGACAGCGAGAATGTTAAACTCCCCTTTCCGGGGTTCCTCGAAGCAGCACGAGGTGATTGGAGGAGGACGGTCATGTCCTCGATATTCCGCATCGCCCGAGCATTTGTAGTCATTGTGATGCTGGTCGCGCTCGGCGCTCTTAGTGTGATTCCGGCCCAAGGCCAACACAGGTTTCCGTCGGACCAGGGCGGATCGACTCAGAACACCGTCACCCTGGGCGGATGGGTGCAAGGGGACTACGGCGGAAGCGTCACGAACGGCGTGGTCGTTCACCTGGAGACCAGCGAGGGGATGAATTGTGGAGACCAACCGGTCAATACCGCGGGATATTTCGAATATGTTGGTCTGGCTAAGACCTATTACCATCTCACGGTGACGGCTCTGGGGTTCCAAACCTATCAGCAGGACCTGAGCCTTGGCACGGTTGGCGACAAACTGGTGATCAACGTACACCTTTCTCCCGCACCCACGGCGAAGTCACTTCCCCCTCCTCCTTCGTCCTCATTTACGGACAACAACGCATCCAAGAAGGCGCGCAAGGAATATCAGAAAGGAGCCTCCGCGCTACATGGCGGGCACCTCTCCGCGGCGGAGTCGCACCTCAGGAAGGCGGTCGAAGAGTACCCTTGTTACGTACGCGCCCAAGCGGATCTAGCCCTGGTCCTGAGCCAGAAACAACAGTCCCCTGCCTCTGAAGCAGCCCTCAAGAAGGCACTCGAGTGTGACCCGGACTTCCTCGACACGTACAACGAACTTGGTCAGCTTTACTACAACGAGAAAAAGTATCAGGAAAGTAAAGCCGTCCTTCAGGAAGGCTTGCGACGCTCACCGCAATCCTGGCAGTTCTACTTTCAATTGGGAGCAGACGATTACCACTTGGGGCAATTCGCTGCCGCTGAGCAGGAGTTCTTAAAGGCGGAGTCGCTCAATGCCGCACTCCCCGCAGAAGTTCATGTGCGGCTGGCCGACGTGTACCTGAAGCAAAGCGCCTATGCCAAAGCCTACGATGAAATGCAAGCTTACCTGCGCGCAGAACCGAATGGTCCTTATACGGCGAGGGTCCGCAGCCTGATGCATCAAATGGAAACCGACCGAGCCGTCCCGTCGGCCCAGCCTGCCACAGCGCAGTCCTCCCGCCCTTGAAACCTTGGAGGAGCGCCCCTTAGGGGCGCCCGCAGGCAGCCGGCAAGGTCCATATGCGACTCGAAGCGCCGGCCGCTGAAGGCCAGTGCTATGAGCCAAATCAACATGCCACCCGAGCGAAAGTGAATTTGACATCTGCGAAACCGCGCCGCAATATTGTGTCGTAGCCATGACTTCCCGTATCCTGACGCCGGCCAACCAGATCACCATCCTGCGTCTGGCCTTTATTCCATTTTTCGCCATTCTGGTCGTTGACCAGCGGTACCGCGCCGCTTTGGTGGTGCTTGCTGCGGCGGCGCTTTCGGATATGACCGACGGGATTGTGGCGCGCCTGCTCAAACAGGAGACTCCCCTCGGCGTGGCGCTGGACCCAATCGCGGACAAACTCCTGATGACGACCGCCTATCTCGCCCTGGCTTTTCGCGAGGCGATTCCCTGGTGGTTGACCATCATAGTGATCAGCCGCGATGCCGCCATTATCATTACCGCGCTGCTGATCAGCCTGGTGGCCGGTTATCGGCCCTTCTACCCTACGGCCCTGGGAAAGGCATCCACGGTCGCCCAGGTGTTGACCGTTTTTGCGGCGGTCAGTTTCCAGGCCCACGTGCCGTTTGTGATGAGGGGCATGGTGCGAGCTTTAGCCTACCTCGCCGCGGCCCTCACCGTCGCTTCCGGCATTCATTATGGGGTGGTGGTCCGCAAGCGTTATGGGCAGCACGCGGAATGAGTCGAGAAGTCAAGGATTTCAGAAGTCGAGGAGTCAAGAAGGCGAGGAGCGAAGAAGGCGAGAAATCAAAAAGTCGGAAAGTCCGGAAGTCGTCTTCTGCATTTTTCGACTTCTCGACTCTTCGAGCGAGCGTTTCAAAATCTCAACTTCGGGGGTATTAACTGTGGCAACCACTATATTTGAATATTATCGCGACAATCGTGACCGATTTCTGCAAGGGTTGGTGGATCTGTTGAAGATTCCCAGCATCAGCACCTTGCCTGAAAACAAGCCGGATATGCAGCGCGCCATCGAGTTCCTGGCCGCTGAACTTCGCGAAATGGGGATGAAGAACGTCGAGATTATCGCGGGGAAAGAAAGCCAGCATTCGCTCCTTTACGCGGAGTGGTTGGAGGCTCCCGGAAAGCCGACCTTGTTGCTTTACGGGCACTACGATGTACAGCCGCCCGATCCGCTCGAGGAATGGGTGTCGCCGCCCTTCGAACCCGCGATCCGCAACCAGAACATCTATGCCCGCGGCGCCGTGGATGACAAGGGGCAAACCTATCTTCTGGTGAAAGCCGTGGAAGGATTTCTGAAGACCGAAGGCAAGCTTCCCATCAATATCAAATTCCTCCTGGAAGGCGAAGAGGAAGTGGGCGGAGAACACATCGAGGAGTACGTGGCGGCCCACCCAGACCGGCTGAAGGCCGATGCCGCGCTGGTCTGCGACACGGAAATGTTCGCGCCCGATCTGCCGACCATTACCACCGGCCTGCGCGGCTTGGTCTACACCGAACTGGAAGCGCGGGGCGCGGATCACGACCTTCACTCCGGGGTCTATGGCGGAGCGGCGCCTAATCCCTTTCAAGCCCTGGCCGAGATGATCAACCAACTCAAGGGGCCGGACGGGAAGATCCGCATTCCGGGCTTTTACCAGCGCGTAAAGAAACCCACCGCGAAGGAGTTGGCCGCGTGGAAACGCCTGCCATTTAACGAGAAGGCATATCTGCGCAAAGAAGTCGGTTCGATCGCCCTGACCGGTGAGAAGGGCTTCTCGGTGCTCGAGCGCACTTGGGCCAGACCGACGCTTGAGGTCCATGGATTCCGGGGAGGCTTTACGGGCGAAGGCGCCAAGACCGTTATCCCCGCCGTCGGCGTGGCGAAGATCAGCATGCGCCTCGTTCCGGAGATGAATCCCAAAGAAGTCATTCGCCAATACACTGCCTTCGTGAAAAAAATCACGCCCAAGGGAATCAAGACCTCGGTGCGAGTGATCAGTTCGGCGCCCGCTTCCGTGGTGAGCACGGAGAGCAAGTGGATTGCTGCTGCGGCCGAAGCTATGGAGCAGGTCTTCAAGAACAAGACGGTTTACATGCGCTCCGGCGGCTCCATTCCCATCGTGGGAGTGTTCCAGAAGAACCTGAAAATCCCCAGCGTGATGATGGGCTTCGGCCTGCCGGACGACAACCTGCACGCTCCCAATGAGAAGTTCCACCTGCCGAATTTCTATCGTGGGATTGACGCGGTGGGGAGGTACTTGCAATTGTTGGGGCAATGAGGAGCTTGAGGGCTAAAGGGTAAAGGATAAAGGGCAGAGGGTGAAGTCCGCCTTTAAACTTTAACCTTTACGCTTCTGCCCATACGTATGTATAGTTGGTTCTGCGGCCGGTGTCTGCAATCTGTGCGGCCGTTGGTTTTTTCAGACTTCGCGACTTCTCGAATGCTCTAATGAGCCCACGATCTCTTAAGCAGCTTCGTCTGCGCCTCCAACTCACGCAAGCGGCGGCCGCGGCGTTAGTGCGGGTAAGCCCCAACACCTGGGCGCGATGGGAACGTGGTGAGGCGAAGCCGCGCGGCGCTCTTCAGCGGGAAGGAATCACCAACTTGGCGAACCAGAACCATCCACTTCAAGATCCTCTGGGCCGGCAGCCCGCCCAACGCACGGTAACTTCCACCGCCCGCTCCTTACTCAAGTTCGCGGGCACCTGGGTCGGTGACGATCTGGAGGAGCGGCTTCAGGAAGTCTATGCCTGGCGGGGGCGGGCGGCATTTTGAATGGTTATCTCCTCGACACCAACCACTGCAGCTTTCTTCTGAAGGGACACCCGAGCCTGATCCGGAAGATGGACGATTTGGGGGATGCTCCCGCTGCGACCTGCGTGATCGTCCAGGGCGAACTAGTGTTTATGGCGCACAAATCCGACCATCCGTCCGCGAACGCGCAGCGCGTCAGCCAATTCCTGAGAGGTATTGAGGTCTTGCCTCTCGATCGCGACACAGCCGATCGCTACGGAGAACTCAAGGCGGCCGTCATTGAAAGGTTTGGTCCAAGCGAGAAGGCCAGACGCAAAAGAACGCGGCTCGCCGAGTTGGGATTTCAGGAAAATGATTTATGGATTGCTGCGGTTGCGCAGCGCCACGGATTGACGCTCGTGACCTCCGACAGCGACTTTGCCCGTCTTTCGCGCCTCAGCGATATCGCGGTCGAGAACTGGCTTGCTGAATAATATGGCTCAGGTTTCACCTTGCTTAGGAAACAGACTCAGGCGGCTCGTTCCGACCGTCCTCCTCGTGTCGGTTTTGGGTGCAATCCTTGGGACGCTAGGACACCTGAGCGGCGAACCGGCTGCCACACCTCCCATCTCCGTTCCGGTTCGCTTCACGGACATCCGGGAGTCGGCCGGTATCACTTTCCAGCACGACCACACCTTCACGGCGGAGAAGAACTACATCGAGACCATGGGCAGCGGCCTGGGCTGGATCGATTACGACCAGGATGGGTTGATGGATCTTTACCTGGTACAGACGGCCGAGACCGAGTGGTACAAGCCTCCTCACCCGCTGCATTCCGCTCTCTATCATAACAATGGCGATGGCACCTTCACGGACGTGACGGAGAAGGCGGGGGTGGGCGCCGTGGGCCTCTACGGTCAGGGCGTGGCTGTGGGCGATTACGACAACGACGGTTACCCGGACCTTTATGTCACCGGCTTCGGCCACGGCATCCTTTACCACAACAACGGCAACGGCACTTTCACGGACGTGACCGTCAAGGCCGGCGTTCCCGACGAAGGCCAGTGGTCCACCAGCGCCGGCTGGTTTGATTACGACAAGGACGGATATCTCGACCTCCTCATCTGCAACTACATCGACTGGACGCCCAAGAACAACCTGTATTGCGGCGAGCACCGGCCGGGCTACCGCGCCTACTGTCATCCGGATAACTATCGCGGGTTGCGGCTGAAGCTTTACCACAATAATCACGACGGCACGTTTACCGATGTCAGTGAGAAATCCGGCCTGGGTATCCCCGAAGTAAAAGGCATGGGCCTGGTCCTCGCCGATTTCAACAACGACGGCTGGACGGACGTGTTCGTTGCCAATGACACGTGGCCGAATTCGCTCTTCATCAACAAGAAGGACGGCACCTTTGAGGATGTGTCTTTCATGTCCGGCGTGGCGGCCAGCGAGGATGGAAAATACGAGGCGGGAATGGGCACCGACGCCGCCGACGTGGACGGCGATGGCTGGTTCGACATCTACGTCACCCACCTGGACTTCGAGCTCAACCGCCTTTACCACAACAATCACGACAATTCGTTCGACGATGCCACTTACAGTTCCGGGATGGGCAACAAGGCAATCTTCCTGAGCGGAGTCAGCGCCAAGCTCTTCGATTACGATAACGACGGCTGGGTGGATATATTTCAAGTTAATGGATCGATGCTGGATAATATTAAGCTCTATCACAGCGAAGAGACCTTCCCGGAACCCAAACTGATGTTTCGCAACGTGGGCCAGGGAAAATTTGAGAAGGTCTCGGAACTTCTGGGGTCCGACTTCGTGAAGCCGGTCGTGGGGCGGGGCTCGGCCGTCGCCGACTTCGATAACGACGGCGATCTTGATATCGCCATTTCGGTCAGCGGCGATTACCCTCAACTGCTGCGCAACGATGGCGGCAATGCCAACAACTGGCTGGAAGTGATGTTGGTCGGAACCAAGTCGAATCGCGACGGCGTGGGCGCGGCGCTGAAGATGGTCTCAGAAGGATTCACGCAGTATCAGCAGCGGAAGGGCGGCATGAGTTACATGTCCGCCCAAGATCCGCGCATTCACTTCGGCCTCGGAAAGCGCAAGAGCCTCGAGAGCCTGGAAATCACCTGGCCCAGTGGCATCGTGGATAAGCTCACTAACGTCCCCATCAACCAGATCATCACGGTGAAAGAAGGAACCGGGATTGTCCCTCGCTCTTTCCCCCGCGTGCCCAGCAAATAATTCCTACCAAGCCACCATGGCTTCACTGAAGATTTGAGCCAGGTCTTCCGGCTCGAACGGGCGTGGTGAGAGTTTGGTGACGCGGTGTTGAGGCAGGGTACCCTCGACGAGTGCGGGGATGTCGGAAGTTTGATAGCCGAGCGCTCGCAACCCGTTAGGAATGCCCAGATCCTGCATGAATCCGATGATCCGCTCGGCTAGGATCTTACCCGCGTCATCCGGGCGCGCGCCGTTGATTTTGGCGCCGAGTATTTCGGCGACCTTGAGATGACGCTCGGGACAGGCGGGCGCGGTGAAGCGAAATGCCGCCGGGGCGTTGAGAATCACCGAGATTCCGTGCGGAACCAGAGGATGTTCGGCGCCATAGCCCGGCGCCCGGTAATCCCGCACCAGGCCGGAGACGGCATAGGACATGCCGTGAGGCAAATGCAGTCCGGCATTTCCGAATCCGATCCCCGCATAGGATGCGGCGAGCAGCATGGCAGCGCGCGCCTGGTCGTCCCCCGGATCTGCTACCGCGCGCCGCAAGTAAGTCGCCACAAGCCGCAGAGCCTCCAGACTCCAAACGTCGCTGATGGGATTCGACCCTTGATACGCCGGGCGCAGAATCGGCCGCGCGGGCAGCGGGCGCTTATCGAAGGGCAAGGTCGTATACGACTCCACAGCGTGGCTCAACACGTCCAGCCCGGTGGAAGCGGCCACGGCGGGCGGCTGCGTCCGGGTGTTCTCCGGGTCGAGAAGGCCCAAGGTTGGTTTAAGCCGGCGGTGCGCGATGCCGGTTTTGGCATGGATTCGGGTCAGGTCGAAAATGGCCACTCCGGTGGTCTCACTTCCGGTCCCCGCGGTGGTGGGAACGGCAATCAGCGTTTTGAGAGGGCCGGGCACGGGCTTGCCCTTACCTAGGGGTGGATTGACATAGTCGAGGAAATCGGCTGGATAAGTGCTATAGAGATTGGCCGCCTTTGCAGTGTCGATTGTAGATCCGCCGCCAACGGCGACCATGCAATCAAAGTTGTCGGCCTGAGCGGCAGTAATCGCTTCGCCAAACGATTCATCGCTGGGCTCGACGCGCACGCGGTCAAAGATTGAATAGCGGATCTTGTGCTCGTCGAGCGATTCGAGCACCGTGGCCACCGGCGGCAAGGAGCGCAACTTGGCATCCGTGAAGACCAATGCGTGCCCCTTCCCTTGGTCCGCGAGTTCTGCGCCCACTTCCCGGGTTACGCCAAAGCCGAAGCGAACGGCTGAGGTCGCCATCTCGAAAGCGTAGTCGTTCGCCATTGTATCCTCCCGGCTGCAGCCATCCCCACTCGTCGAATATCACCGGGCATGCAGTTTGTAGAGCACAAGATCCAGACCTGGGATGTCCTCGAAGTCGCGGGGGTTGCGGGTGAGCAGCCGGCAATTATGTTGTATCGCCTGGCTTGCCAGCCAAAGGTCTTGGACCCGGTAACGGTGCTGCCGGCCGGCGGCGCTGATGTGCGCGGCCAGACTGCCAAAGATGTCTCCTGTAGTTCCATCTATGGGTAGAAGCGGTCTGCGCGCAAGGCGGCGAAGAGCGACCAGCCGCCGCTGGCGCACCCCGGGGTCTCGAGCGATGTCCGCACCAAAGCGCAGTTCCGCAAGTGTGACAGGAGAAATGAAGACTGGCTCGCTGGCGGTCAGCACCGCCACATCGGCAGGGGCAAGGGCTCCGCGTTCCACGTCAATCCACACACAGGTATCCACTAGGAACCCCACGGGTCTCGCACCCCCTTAGCCAGCCGGCTTCCTCTCCATCTCCCCCGCCGGCTGTCCGCCTCCCATGTGGCCGCGGCGTCTTCTGGAAGAGTGTGGTAAAGGTCAGCCATCGCCTCAAGCGCAGTCTGCCGCGCCGGGCCTGGAAGAAGACGCGCGACTTGTTCGCGGTTCCGTTCGACAACGATTTCTTCACCCTCGATGACCAGACGGTCAAGGACCTGGCGCAGATTGCGTGCCAATTCGGTCGCAGTGATAGTCTTCACCAACGCACCTCATTACGTAAAATCAGATTCAATCAGAGTTTAGCACATTTCTCAGCTAGAACTTCCGGTTCCATTCTCGCGGCCAACGCTCGATCACGACCTTCGTCTGTGTATAAAACTCGACGCCGTGCCGTGCCTGGGCGTGCAAGTCGCCGAAGAAACTCTCGCCCCAGCCGCTGAAGGGGAAGGTTGCCAGAGGCGCGGCCACGCCGACATTGACGCCGATGTTGCCGGCGTTGACTTCGTACCGAAAACGCCGCGCTGTGGCGCCATCGCAAGTGAAAACGCAGGCCATGTTGCCGTAACTGCGTGCATTGACCATTTGTATCGCCTCGTCGAGGGAGGAGGCGTGCATGAGGCTCAAGACGGGGCCAAAGATCTCGGTGCGAGCGATTTCACCGTGCGGGGAAACCCCGTCCAGGACGGTGGGAAAAACGAAGAATCCCTCCTCGTAGTCCTTCACTTTCTTGCCCCGCCCGTCCACCCGCAAGCTCGCTCCTTCGCGCTCGCCCTTGGCGATCAACGCTTCGATCCGCGTCTTGCTATCCAACGAGATGACGGGCCCCATCTCCACGCCTGCGTCCAGGCCGTATCCGACCTTGCGGCTGCTTGCGGCATCCATCAACTGCTCGGTCAGAGCTCTTCTTGCCTCGCCCACGGTGATGGCGACGGAGGCCGCCAGGCAGCGTTGCCCGGCGCAACCGAAGGCGGAATCGGCCAGGATCCTGGTGGTCATCTCCAGGTCGGCATCCGGCATCACCACCACCGGGTTCTTGGCCCCGCCTTGGCATTGGGCGCGCTTCCCGTTGGCCGCCGCCCGGCTGTAAATGTGGCGCGCCGTCGCGGTCGAGCCTACGAAGCTGATCGCCTGGATGGCCGGATGATCGAGCAGCGAGCTGACCGTCTCTTTGCCGCCGTTCACCAACTGCACCACGCCGGGGGGGAAACCGGAGGCCTCGAGCAGGTGGAACAGTTGGTTGGAACTCAGCGGCACGCGCTCCGAGGGTTTCAGGATGAAGCAGTTTCCCGTCGCCAGGGCATAGGGCATGAACCAAAACGGGATCATGGCGGGAAAATTGAACGGCGTGACGGCCGCCACCACACCTAACGGCTGCCGGATCATGTACTCGTCAATCCCCGGAGCAACATCTTCGCTGTTATAGCCCTGCATCAGGCTGGGGATGCCGCAAGCGACCTCCACATTCTCGATGGCGCGCCGCAGTTCGCCGACGCTTTCAGCGTAGGTCTTGCCGCACTCCTCGGTGATGTTGCGTGCCAGGTCGTCCAGGTGCTCCTCGAGCAGCGCCTTAAGCTTGAAGAGCGGCTGAGTCCGCTCTCCCGCCGGCCTGCGCCGCCACTCCGGAAATGCCCGCTTGGCTGCAAGCGCCGCCGCGTCCACTTCCTCCGGCGGTGAGAGCGGAACCTCCGCCAACACCTGCGTCGACGCCGGGTTCAGTACGTTCAATGACTCGGTGGCGCGAGAAGCACGCCAGCCGCCTTCCACGTAGTTTTCCAATCGTCTGGGCATTTCACTCCCCCAAATTGCAGCAACCCTGTGATTGCTCCGGGGCGGCCGGGAGGACCGCCTCTACGGATTTGTTTATTCTAGACTCGAAGGTACTATTCTTTCAGCAACTTCTCCGAAGTATGGTATAAACGCATCACTTTTGTTGGCGAGGGAACGAGATGGCGATGAAAGCTTTGTTCTTCGAGGGCGTGCATGAAGATGCGGTCGGAACGTTTTCACGCGCCGGCTACGAAGTCAGGACCTTGCCGGGAAGCCCCAATGAGGGCGTCCTCCTTCAGGTACTCCGGGATGTCAACGTCCTCGGCGTCCGGTCCAAGACAAAAATCACCAAGGCCGTCCTCGAGTCTGCTCCCGAATTGCTTGTCGTGGGCGCGTATTGCATCGGCGTCGAGCACATCGACTTGCCGAGTTGCACCGCTCGGGGCATCGCCGTGTTCAATGACCCTCACAGCAACACCCGCTCCGTGGCCGAGCTCGCCTTGGGGGAAATCATCATGCTGGTGCGGCGGGTTTTTCACAGCAGTTTCGCCCTGCACCGCGGCGTCTGGCACAAGACCGCCAAAGGATGTCATGAAGTTCGCGGTTTGACCCTCGGCATTGTAGGCTATGGCAAGATCGGCTCGCAGCTTTCCGAGCTGGCGGAAGCGATCGGCATGAAAGTCATCTTCTGCGATGTGGCGGATGTCCTGGCCCGCGGCAACGCCAGGAACTGCACCTTCTCGGAGCTGCTCCAATCCGCCGACGTGGTTTCTCTCCACGTCGACGGCAAGCCGCAAAACAGGAATCTCTTCGGTGAAGAGGAATTCCGGATTATGAAAAAGGGCGCGTTCTTCCTCAACCTGAGCCGCGGCTTTGTGGTGAATCACGAAGCGCTGGCGGAGAATCTGAGGAGCGGCAAGCTGAGCGGGGCGGCCGTCGATGTCTTTCCCGAGGAACCGGCCAGCGGCGAGCTGTTTTCCGATTCGCTCCAAAACCTACCCAACGTCATTCTGACGCCGCACGTGGGCGGAAGCACCGAGGAAGCTCAGCAAAGCATCGGACAATTCGTTTCGGCTCAGGTCCACCGTTACATGCAGAGCGGCAGTTCCAAGCTCAGCGTGAATTTGCCGAACTGCCAGCTCGAGAGCACGCCGCAGACTCACCGGCTAGCGCATATCCACAGGAACATTCCTGGAATGCTGCTGGCCATCAACCGGGTGTTTGCGGACCGAGGGATCAACGTCGAGCGGCAGGTCTACGAGACCAAAGGCGCAGTCGGCTACGCCATCCTGGACATTAGCCATGACTGGGATGACGGTTTGGTCCGTGCACTTGAGAAGATACCGGACACGATCAGGTTCAGAGTTCTGTGACCAAGCGGCGGCCCCGGCATTCCTCACCCCCGACTGTCCCTCATGCGCCCTCTTTCTGACCTCCGTCCGCCGGTCCTTTTACGCGTTCCGGCCCAACGGGCTGTGCCTTCAATGGATTTCCGTTGACATCATCCTCCGCGTTATAGTAGCCTATCCGCGTGAGATGCGGTGCGCCAAGCTGCCGGTTGTCTGACCCGTCCCTTCGGAACATCGCAAACCCCAGAACTCGGGGGTCTGCGCCACCCGGGTTTGGGCTGGCTGCTGACGAGTGTTTTGCAACGAACGAACCGGGAATGCCTATGAAAACAAAGGATAAGGTCAAAAAGTCGTGGGCTGGCGCAGGCCTTGCCGTAGAACGTCTGCGAAGCGCCGGGTTTGGCTTTGCTTGGAGCTGAAAGCTGACTGCTGACGGGTGTTTTATAACGAACGAACCGGGAATGTCTATGAAAACAAACAGTCGAGGAGTCGAGGAGTGCAAAAGCAAGGGCAGGTAGGCAGATGGGCAGGTGGGCAGATCGTTGTCGAGGAATTGGACACCAATTGCCGACCGCAAGCGACGGACCGCCGGCCGGAAGGTGGCGGAGGGCTCCCCAACGTCTCGACTCCTCCACTTGTCGAGTGCAAAACCGGGGGAACAAAGCGAGAATGTTTGTGAAAACAAAGGATAAGATCAAAATGTCGAGGAGTTAAGGAGTCGAGGAGTTGAGAAGTCGAGCAGTGACAGAAGCGCGACCAAATTTCGGGAGAAAGTCCATAGGCGTCCCGCCGGGCAGTTGCCGGGCTCTCGACTCTCGACTCTTGACTCTCAACTTTTTTGACGGAACAAAGCGAGAATGTCTATGAAAACAAAGGACCGACTGTTTTCTAGCTGAGAAGCACGATTTTCGAGTCGGCTTTGGCGGATTCGTGGGGAGCAACCTCCCGGATCAGGTCCAGGAAGGCTCGGCCCTTTAGCCGGCCATTGGAGCGGATGGCGCCGAGCCTGGTCAGGTAGATCAAGGCATCGCGGATGTCGCTATTCCGCGTGCTGATCAGGCCTTGCCTTTGAGTTTCAATCCGTTGGAACTCTTCCAGGGCGGCTTTCAGTTCCTGGTAGAGTTCTCGCTGGTAAAGATAGTCAGGAGGTTTCTCATAATAGAGGCCGCTCGAAAGCGTACGGTAGGATTCGGCCAGCGCCTTCAGCGACGCCACCACATCCGTGTCCACCACCTGGCGGTGGTCCTGGCTATATCGCCCAACGCAAGCAAGCAGCGCGATCATCAGAGGGGAGTGGGCCTCGGCGAACCCTTGCGAGATTTCGACATCGGAAAACGGGATGTTGCTCCAGTCGATTTGGCGCCGCTCTGCATCATATCTGCGGCTGGCCACCAGGTGAGGACAGTCCGAGGGACAGTCGATGGACACTTCGCGTTCGGTTCCACAGCAAACCGCGCAGATGCTGTCTCCGCGGGCGGGGCAGAACCTCTTTGCCTTGCGTTTATTGCAGATCGGGCAGATCAAGGGTTGGCTCCTCGGACGGCACTGAGCGCCGGCCGCGTGGGACGGAGCTTCGATTATGACATAACTTCCGGCCATCCGGCAGGGGTGTAAGAGCAACCCGCAGGGTTCTCCTCGGACCTCCACAACGGACGCTGTTACAACACGAGGCCGCCCCGGTAGCACTAGTGATACAATAATCGCATGGCTTCCACATCCATCTTAGCGAACAACCCTGACGTGATCGTTATTGGAGGCGGCCTCATCGGTTCGTCCATTGCGCTGCGCTTGGCCCAGGCCAAGCTGCGGGTATCTGTTTTCGATCGTGGCGAGCCCGGGGCCGAGGCCAGCAGTGCGGCGGCGGGAATGATCGGTCCGCAGGGTGAAACCGCAGTGCCGGATGCGTTCTTCGCCTTGTGCGCAGCCAGCCACGCTCTGTTTCCTGATTTCGTCGCGGAAATTGAGGATTTGAGTGGGCAGGACGTCGGGTTTCGTCGCGACGGGAGCCTGCTGATTGCGACAGACGAAAAGCAAGTCGCAAACCTCGAGAAGCTTTTCTGGAACCAATCGCGGGCCGGGCTGCCGCTGGAAAGGCTCACGGTGGCGAGCCTCGAACATAAAATGCCCGGGCTTTCGAAGAAAATCCGCCTCGCCCTCGGCGCTTCTGAGGACCATTGGGTGGATAACGAGAAATTGACACGGGCTGTGATCGAAGCCGCTCACCGCCTGGGGGTGAAATTTCAGTCTCGCTGCGCGGTGGAGGACTTGGTCGTCCGCGACGACCGCGTGGAAGCCGTTCACACCCGGACCGGCCCTCCTCACGGCGCGCCCGCGCTGCTTTCGGCAGGCTCGTTCGTGCTGGCGGCGGGTTGCTGGTCGGGAGGACTCGCCGCGCAGGCGGGCCTCGAGCTCGCCATGCAGCCATGTCGAGGCCAAATGATGGAGTTCGAATCGCCTCGTGAAATTCCCCATGTGGTCCGCGCCGGAACGCATTACCTCGTGCCCCGCTCTGCCCGCCGGGTCGTCGTCGGCACGACCGCCGAGTACGCCGGGTTCGAAAAAAGCGTGACCGCCGAAGGACTGCAATCCATCCTCAATGGAGCAATGAAGTTCGCGCCTTTCCTGAAGGAGTGTGCGTTCCTTCGCTCCTGGGCGGGCCTGCGCCCTGATACCTCGGATCATCTACCCATTCTAGGTCATAGTAAATTGTATAATCTCATAATTGCTACGGGCCACTTCCGCCATGGCATTCTCCTGGCCCCCATCACCGCTCAACAGATCTCCGAGCTGATTGTCAGCCGTGCCGCTTCGTTCCCCCTGGAGCCGTATCGGCCGGGCCGCTTTGCGTGAGGGAGGGGGAGCGGGCGCTGGAATCCGTATACGTCGATACAAGTGCAGCATCGAGTAATGCACCATGAGTCAATTCGAGGTACTGTACGCGACGGTACCTCCGTACCATGGCTCCTCTGTTGACTTGCCCTCCTCAATCCTCTAAGATTTTCTCACCTTATTATGCTGCCGACTCCTGATGAACCCGAAATTCCCGGCGTCGTGGGCCGTCGGAGCGCCCGCCTCTCGATCATCGTTCCGATAACCGTGCACGGCACCGACGCGGCGGGGCAGTCCTTCAAGGAGAACACCTGGACGATCAGTGTTAACAAGCATGGCGGCAGAATCGCCACGTTCCACCGCTTGGCGGTTGACGATCAGGTCTTGATCGAGAATCCACTGCTCGGACGGTCCGCCCGAGGCCGGGTCAACAGAATCTGTGAGAAGCGTTTTGCAGAAGACCCCTTCGAAGTTTGTGTCGAACTCCTGGAAGCGCAGAATGTCTGGGGAGTCAGACTTCCCCCTGAGGATTGGGCGAAGGAACGGCAGAACGTCGTGGATGGGCGGAAAGGCGCGAGCTCACATGCCGAGACCGGCCCTCCGGCGACGGCCGCTGCGCCTCCCGAAGACGAGCTTAAGATGGAGACGACGCACCTCGCGCCAGGAGGATTGCCGGTGGAAGCGGGAGAACAGACCGGGGGCCTGAGCCAATTCAACATGGCAGTGCACGCCTTGACTCGTTTAGCCGGGGAGACCTCGGCTCCTTCAACCCAGCCGGCGGCGCCCCGGCAGGAGTCCGTGCCCGCCCAAGCGCCTTCCGTACCGGCTCAAGACGGGGGCCTCGCGGCATTCGAATCCCTGCAAAAGACCATCGATGAGGCGCAGTTACTCAAGGAGGAACTGAACGCCCTTTTGAACCGCATGCAAGCTGCGCGCGGGGAAGTGGAGAGCCTCCTGTCCCGCACCAGCCAAGTCTCCGAGGAAGTCAAGTCGCAAATTGAGGGCGCCCGCAGGAGTAGCGAGGAATCGCTCCAGCAAAGCCTCGAAGCACTGCGGCAGGGAATTCAGGCGGACACTCTGAACGCGGGAACCGAGGCCAGGAAGATTTGCAAGGAAGAATCCGGCACGGCCGTCAAGGCAATTTCCGTCTGCGTGGACTCTGCCGTGGACTTACTGAATCGAGCTGGCGACGAGGCCGCCGCGCGATTGCAGGGGGCCCGCCAGAACCTGGAGCTCAGTTTGAAGAAGGCCGAGGAGAGTCTGCCGCGCCTGGCCAGCGAGTCGGCATCGCAGCTCGAGAAGTTTCACGCCGAGGCGGAGGCGTTTGCAGGCCAGTTACGATCCGAATTGGAATCTGCGGCCCGCGCGTCTTCGGCGAAGGCCAGCGAGGAGATTTCGGAAAAGCTTGAAGGCAGTGTTGAATCGGCGCTGGAAGTGGTGGTCAGAGACTTCAACAAACAAGCCGAAGAAGCTCTCGAACTGCTGAAAGAGGGGCTCCGTTCGGCTCGCGAACAGTGCGTCGAGGAGACACAGAAACAGTTGGGCGCGGCGCGCCAATCGGTCTTGACCGCGCTGGAGAGCGAAGCGGCGGAGAAGTCGGCGTCCTACCGGGAGCAACTGCGGTCGGCGCTGCTGGAGATGCAAGCGCAGCAGACGAAGGAGATGGAGACGGGCATCCAGACCAGCCTCGAAGGCCTGCTGGAAACTCTGCGCGCCAAGGTTCGCGAGACACAAGAGCAGTCTGTAGAGGAGACGCAGAAGCAGATAAGTGCGGTGCGGGAATCGGCCTTGACCGCGCTGGAGAGCGAAGCGGCGGAGAAGTCGGCGTCCTACCGGGAGCAACTGCGGTCGGCGCTGCTGGAGATGCAAGCGCAGCAGACGAAGGAGATGGAGACGGGCATCCAGACCAGCCTTGAAGGCCTGCTGGAAACTCTGCGCGCCAAGGTTCGCGAGACACAAGAGCAGTCTGTAGAGGAGACGCAGAAGCAGATAAGTGCGGTGCGGGAATCGGCCTTGACCGCGCTGGAGAGCGAAGCGACGGAGAAGTCGGCGTCCTACCGGGAGCAACTGCGGTCGGCGCTGCTGGAGATGCAAGCGCAGCAGACGAAGGAGATGGAGTCGGGCATCCAGACCAGCCTTGAAGGCCTGCTGGAAACTCTTCAAGCCAAGGTTCACGAGACACAAGAGCAGTCTGTAGAGGAGACGCAGAAGCGGATAAGTGCGGTGCGGGAATCGGCCTTGACCGCGCTGGAGAGCGAAGCGACGGAGAAGTCGGCGTCCTACCGGGAGCAACTGCGGGCGGCGCTCGTCGAGATGCAAGCGCAGCAGACGAAGGAGATGGAGACGGGCATCCAGACCAGCCTCGAAGGCCTGCTGGAAATTCTGAGCGCCAAGATTCACGAGACACAAGAGCAGTCTGTAGAGGAGACGCAGAAGCAGATAAGTGCGGTGCGGGAATCGGCCTTGACCGCGCTGGAGAGCGAAGCGGCGGAGAAGTCGGCATCCTACGGGGAGCAACTGCGGGCGGCGCTCGTCGAGATGCAAGCGCAGCAGACGAAGGAGATGGAGTCGGCGATTCAGACCAGTTTGGAAGGCCTGCTCGATGCGCTGCGCGGAAAGATTCAAGAGGCCCAAAGGCAGTGCGTGGAGGAGACCGCGAAGCAGTTAGGCGTGGCACGGGAATCGGCCTTGACCGCGCTGGAGAGCGAAGCCTCGGAGAAGTCGGCATCCTACCGGGAGCAACTGCGGTCGGCGCTGCTGGAGATGCAAGCGCAGCAGACGAAGGAGATGGAGTCGGGCATCCAGACCAGCCTTGAAGGCCTGCTGGAAACTCTTCAAGCCAAGGTTCACGAGACACAAGAGCAGTCTGTAGAGGAGACGCAGAAGCGGATAAGTGCGGTGCGGGAATCGGCCTTGACCGCGCTGGAGAGCGAAGCGACGGAGAAGTCGGCGTCCTACCGGGAGCAACTGCGGGCGGCGCTCGTCGAGATGCAAGCGCAGCAGACGAAGGAGATGGAGACGGGCATCCAGACCAGCCTCGAAGGCCTGCTGGAAACTCTGCGCGCCAAGATTCACGAGACACAAGAGCAGTCTGTAGAGGAGACGCAGAAGCAGATAAGTGCGGTGCGGGAATCGGCCTTGACCGCGCTGGAGAGCGAAGCGACGGAGAAGTCGGCATCCTACGGGGAGCAACTGCGGGCGGCGCTCGTCGAGATGCAAGCGCAGCAGACGAAGGAGATGGAGTCGGCGATTCAGACCAGTTTGGAAGGCCTGCTCGATGCGCTGCGCGGAAAGATTCAAGAGGCCCAAAGGCAGTGCGTGGAGGAGACCGCGAAGCAGTTAGGCGTGGCACGGGAATCGGCCTTGACCGCGCTGGAGAGCGAAGCCTCGGAGAAATCGGCATCCTACCGGGAGCAACTGCAGGCGGCGCTGCTGGAGATGCATGCGCAACAGACAACGGAAATGGGGACGGAAATTCAAGCCAGCTTGCAAGGCCTGCTTGAGTCCTTACACGTAAAGATCCAGACCACCGAAGAGCGCTGCGTGGAGGAAACCGAGAAGCAGTTGGCAGTGCTGCGTGAATCGACTTTGAGTTTGCTGGAGGGCGAAGCGGCCGAGAAGTCGGCATCCTATCGGGAGCAATTGCGCGCCTCGTTGCTGGAGACGCAGGAGCGGCAGACGAGAGAGATGGAGAGCGGAATCCAAGCCACCTTCGAGGGGCTGCTGGAATCCCTGCGCGCTCGAATTGAGTCGTCGGCGGGCGAGGCTGCGGCACGGGTGGCGGCCGAGGTGAGAAACGGCGCCGACCAGGCCCTCCAGGAACTCCCCGAGCGGCTGTCCAAGAGCGTTGAGATGGCCGTTTTTGTGGTGAAAGAGTGGGAGCAACAGGCAAGGACAGAACTGGAAGCGCATTCACGCCGGCTTCTGGAGGCTTTCGAGAAGCGACTTGATGACGTGAGTGCGGCTGCCCGGAAGCGGCAGCGCAGCGAGGCCGAAGCCTTCAAGAGCATGCTCCAGAATTTCCTGGATCATGCCGAGGCTCTATCGGCAGAGAGTGGTCAGGCAAAGGCGGCGATCCGCGAAGAGTCCACGCAGGCGCCTTCTCGGCCTGCCCAACCATCCGCAGAACCTTCCACGCCGGCCCTTGAAAATCTGTTGGAGAAGCAGCGAAGAATAATTGAGGATACGCTCGGCGCCTTCCGCTCGAGACTGAGCCAGACTCTTGCCGGCACGACTTCCAAACGATAACTCGAATCCCATTTGAACTGGAGAGGCGGGCCACACGCTACGTGAAGGTGGGCTCACTTTCCATGGGTTCAGGTATCGGCAGCCCCCCTTCGGACTCGATCAACTGAACCAGCGCATCCACCGCCAGTGGGTCAAACTGCGTGCCTCGGCAGCGTCGCAATTCGGCCACTGCCTCGTCCGGAGTGCGTTTTCTGCGATAGCGACGGTCGCGAACCATGGCCTGGAAAGCGTCGGCTACGGTGATGATGCGGGCGCCAATAGGAATCTGATCTCCCTTCAAGCCATCGGGGTAACCATTCCCGTCGAGGGCCTCGTGGTGGTAGCGTACGATGCGCTCAATGCCGCTCTCTTTCAACGGTTCCAGAATCTTCGCGCCCCACGCCGCATGGCTTTTCACCAGGTCGAACTCATCTGGATCCAGGAATGTGGGCTTGGAGAGGACACGTTCCGGAACATGGATTTTGCCGATATCGTGGACGATCCCCGCCAGTTTAATGTCTTCGACTTCCGCTCGAGACAATCCCACTTGGACGGCGATCTTGGCTGCCCAGGTAGATACCTCGGCAGAATGGTGTTTAGTGTAAGGGTCTTTAGCCTCGACCGCAAATGCGAGAGCTGTAATCGTATCCCAGAGCGGCTTCATCTGCTCGAACCTGTGCAGGTATTGGTTGTTGATAACCTCGTTGCCGTTGGAGAACATCCGTTTCACCGTCACTCCCAGGCACGCGTCCAATAGTTCCTGTTCACGTTCCGCGTTCCCCGCTGCAATTCTTAAAGAAGCCACGCGCACGCAGTTTCCTTCGCAGTGTTTGGCCAAGTACATCCCGGAGTCCGCAACACTCAGAATGTCCTGAGGAGTTGGGCCGTGGTTCGGAAAGGACGCAACCCCGATGCTTGCCGTCACGCGGTGAGCGTGCAGGAAGTGGTCCGCTTGCAGGGCGGAACGGAGCCGCTCAGCAAGGATTTCAGCCTGTTCCGTCGTCGTCTCGGGCATCAAGATGGCGAACTCATCACCGCCGTACCTTGCCACCACATTGGATTGCCTTGATCGGGAATCGAGGAGAGCGGCCACCGCCGCCAGCACTCGGTCGCCCTCCAAGTGCCCTCCGCTGTCATTCACCTGCTTAAAGCCGTCCAGGTCCATCATGATGACGGAAAACGACCGGCCACTTCGGACTGACCGGCGCCATTCCCCGTCCAGCGCCTCTCGGAAGAAGCGGTGAGTCTTGAGACCGGTCAGGCCATCCGTGATGGCCTGGTCCAGCGCAATCTGGTAGGCGCGCGCGTTATGGAGATTAATTGCGAGTTGGTTCGCCAGCGACTGTAATGTCAGAACGTCCTGCTGGGAAAAACTGTGTTCGCGCAAGCTCTCGAGACTCAACACGCCCAGCAGATCGTCCCGATACCGCAAGGGAAGGCTCAAGGCCGATCGCACGCCCGGACGCAGAGCCACGTAACGAAGGTCACGCAGGACGGAATTTGCCAGGATCGGCTCACTGCCGATGGCGGCCGCACCCGACAGCCCTTCGCCGAATTGGATCCGGTGGCCCAGCAGTTCCCCGCCGTATCCCGCCTCCGCTTCCACAACCAGTTCCCTTTTCTGAGTGTCGGCGACTTCAATTCGCGCAAAGTCGCGATCAAAAGCGCTGCGGATTTCCCGGCAGATGTTGGAGAGAAGTTCCTTCGGATTGAGGTCCGAGGCTGCTTTCCGGGTCAGTTCATTCAGAAGAGCCAGATGGCTCGCGCGTCGCTGCACGTTCTGGAAAAGCCGGGCGCTTTCGAGCGCGCCGGTGGCCTCGTCTGCGAGCACCTGCATCAGCTCAAACTGTTCCTGGTTGATGGCGTTCTCGCTCTCGAAGTCTGCGACCGCCAGCACACCCAGGGCGCCGTCGGAGAAATGAAGGGGCACTCCGCACCAAGTCCGCAGCCGTCCATCCACGGATGGAATGCCCAGGCGGCGCGCCTTGGCAAGAAGGTCCTGGGTCAAGAGCAGCGGGCGGCGGCCCTGACAGACGAACTCCGCCAGCCCGTCCGGTTCGGATGCTCCGGAGAGAATATTGGCATCAGGCGGTTGGAAGGCGACAATCGTCTTCAGCGTTCCTTCCGGCAAGTCCTGTAATGCCAGCGAAAAGTTCGTTGTGCCGAGCACGCCTTGCAACTCCTGGCGCAGGATCTCAACCTGTGATTCCATATCAAACTTCGTGCGCAACAATTCACTGACGCGGTGCAGTAACCTCAGCTCCTGGTTGTGCCGTTGTGCCGCGCGGTGCAAAGACCAATTCTCCACGGCCACGCCGAGTTGGTTGCCAATCGCCAGCAGCAAGCGGAGTTCGTTCGGGCGAAAGCTCTTCGGCTTGCGGCATCCCATCAGCAACGCGCCATAGGAACTTTCGCGTACCTGTAATCCCACCACCACCAGAGTTCTCAACCCTTCCCGCACCCAGAGCGCTCGCAGTTCGTGGAACAGCGCGTCGCGTTGCCAGGCAAAATCCACGGCGGGACGAGCGAGGTCGGGGAAAATCAGCAAGTTCCCCCAACGCGCCCCGCAGGAGATGAGATAAGAGCGCAAGGGATCGCCCGATAGCAGCTCGACCGACTCCGCGCTGAGTCCTTGCGCGGAGACGTGGCCGGCTGCTTCTGAGCCGCTGGTCTGCACTACAATGAAGCAACCCCCGCTACCAAAAATGTCGTGGATTCTTAGTCCGGTTAAGTCGGCCATCTGTTGCGGTCCGGGACTTTCAGCAAGGGACTTGCTAAAAAGATGCAGTTCGGAAAACCAGTGCAATTCAGCATTCTTGTTCGCGCGCTCGATGCGTTGATTTCGAAAGTAGATCAGAAGCAAAAAGAGCGCGAGAAGAAGAATTGCTGAGTACGGGTACATTGAACTTTGGAAGAGTTGAATAGAAATGGGTCCCATCGCAGCCATTCTCCGGTGGAGAGCGCACCAGTAGTCTTAACGCCAATCCCTCTGCGAGTTCGAAGTCATCTACCCGCAACTGGCGCCGGCTCGAGGGACGTAGAGGCGTGAGCAATGTCTGTTACCGGCCGCCCCTAACCTTCGGCCGGCAACATTCTTTAAATCCGACAAAATATACGGAACTCAGGAGAGAATGTCAATGCGATATTTAGGCATTAATTAGAAAATAATGGGGATAGCAGAAGATACGACAGTATGTCATTATGCCCCTGCCTCTCGCCCTTGCCGTCCGGCCTGCCAGAACCTCACCCTGTCGCTCTCGCGGCTCCCCGATGTTGGTGAGGAGCGAGGAACGCGCGCCGGCCGCCGAACTGCACTCACGTGAGAATAACCCCATGCGGTCATTTGTGCGAAGGGGAGGTCCGCCCTCAATTCGGCTCCCCCCGACTCTCTGCTCGGGAGCGTGACCGGTGTTTGTCCCGCTATAGTGCCCGTCAGCTTTTCACCCACAACAGCTCAAACCGGGAGAGGGGCTGGAATAGTCTACCCGGGCGCGGAGAAACAGTGTTAGCATCTCCGTCTCGCCTCGCTCTAGCCATGGGCGAAAGGAGGAAGTAATGATTCGCCGGGACTTTTTCACTCGACTTGCTGTTGCAACCGGGGTCTTCGCCTTCGGCGGAGAACTCTTGGGGCAAACGAAACACTCCCAAGCCAGCGTTAACAGATATGACAAACGGAGCCGCATTTCCATTTCCACCTGGAGTCTTCATAACTATTTTCAGTCCACCCGGGAGAAAGAGTTCACCCTCCCCGGGAATATGCTTGCCTTGCTCGATTTCCCGGAGATGATCGCCGACCGGTACCAGGTTCATAATCTCGAGTTTTGCGCTCCCCATTTCGCTTCCACGGAAAAGACCTACCTTCAGGAAGTCAAGAGCCGCCTGGTGCGGGCGCACTCGCGCGTCGTGAACATGCCGGTGGACATTGACGAGCTCTGGACGGGCGGGGGGCTCTCGGACCCGGACCAGTCGGTGCGGGATGCGGCGGTGAACGCTTCAAAAATCTGGATCGATGTCGCGCAGACAATCGGCTCAAAGTCCGTCCGGTGCGATCCCGGCAAGTTCAATCCGACGGACCTTTCGCCGACCCTCGAGTCTTATAAGCGTCTGGCCGCCTATGGCAGACCTAAGGGCGTGCACGTGATCATCGAGAACCACGGCGATGTGGGCTCGGAACATCCCGAGGAGTTGGTGAAGTTCTTTGAGCAGGCGGGCCCGGAGGTGGTTGGGGCGCTTCCCGATTTCGGCAACTTTCCGGATGAGGCGACGCGCGAGAAAGGCCTGCCGCTTCTCTTCCCTTACGCGCACGTCGTCTGCCACGCTAAAGGATTGGAGTTTGACGCCGCCGGGAACGAGACCAAATTCGACTTCCCGAAATGCATCGAGATTTCCAAAAAGGCCGCTTTCACCGGCGTCTATTCGATTGAATATGAAGGCCCCGGCGACCCCTATGAGGGCGTGCAGAAAACTCTGGATGAGTTGTTGAAATATCTGTAGGGGTTGTGGCAGGCCATTTTGGGAAAGCCGTCATTCCGAGTGCCCACGGGTCTCCACCGCACTCGAGGGAAGGGAAGTCCCCTCGTCATCCTCACGTAGGGGCACGCCATGGCGCGCCCCTACAGTGGCGCGCGGGGGTGATTTTCAAGAAGGTGAACGCGAGGTCGTGCATGCGGAAACTCTTTGCGCTCGGTGCGATCCTGGTCAGTCTGTTCGTCTCTGGACCCGCGTTCCTGCAAGCGCAAGCGGCTAAGGCAAGCGCGCCTTCGAACAGGAAATTGACAGGCCCCGTGATGATCACTCAGAGCACCCGGATTGAACCTGGCCAATATCATGTCGACGTTCCCGATGGCCAGTCTGTCATTGAGATCGCGGCAGACAATGTGGTCTTGGACCTGCGCGGGGTCACACTTGAAAGCTCCACGCGCAACCCCTGGGAGCGTGTGGGTATAGGAATTCATGCCAAGGCGCGCAGCCACATCTCCATCCTTGGCGGCTCGGTTCGAGGCTATCGGATCAATATTCTCCTGGAGGCCGAAGCCGGAAGCGGTTCCGAAATGCAGGTAGTGGGAACCGATGTGAGCGGCAGCCGCGCGCAGCGCCTGGTTTCCACCGACACCCATTTTGAGGCGCGAGACTGGGTAAACATCTTCGACCTGGAGGCCTGGGAAGGTTACGGGGCCGGCCTCTATTTTAAAAACATCGATGGCGGCCGGATCGAAAACCTAATCGCGCGCGACGCCCAGAACGGGATTATGCTGGTGCAGACGTTTAGCGTCACGGTGTATCAGTGTGACCTTTCGCACAACTCCGGCTGGGGTATGGCCCTTTATGGTTCTTCCGGGGACGACCTACTAAACAATCACGCGGATTGGGATGTGCGTTGTGAGGGTAAGACCTATTCCGCCGGCTGCGACTCGGCCGGAGTTCTTTTGATGGAGGCAAGCAACCACAACCGCATCATCGGGAACAGCTTTACGCATTCGGGGGATGGCTTTTTCCTCAGCAAATCCCAGACCGGCGCGCCCAGCGAGTCCAATTACGTCGCCTTCAACGACGGCAGTTACTCACCGCATAACTCGTTCGAGGCTGTCTTCACAAGCGGCAACCAGTTTTACCATAACTCCGCCGACCACAGTGATTACGGCTTCTGGGTGAGTTATTCGCGAGATTCAGCCGTCATCGACAATCACATCGAGGGGTCGAAACACGACGGGATCGCGGTTGAGCACGGCGAGGGAAACGTCTTCGCCCGGAACCTGATCCGTTCCAGCGGCGCGGCCGGCATCCATCTGTTCCAAAATGCGCCCACCCCTGATCCCAGCCGCCGATATACACTGTTGCAAAACGATCTGGAATCAAATCGCGTCGGGATACTCATCAGCCGCACCGAAGACGTTACGATTTCAGATAATACTTTTGCGAATGATCAGATTGGCATAAAGGTCGAAGAGAAGAGCCGTGGCGTGCGGCTGCACGGCAACCATTTCACGCCGCCTTCCGGAGTCTTCGTCCAATCTCAGGACCCCACGGCGCTGACGGTGGATCAGGTGATCGGCAGATCGGGTGATCGCGAGAACCCGCGATCGGACGATTGCAGGATTGGGTGGTCTGAGAAGCAGGATACCATGGCAAGGATCGCGGGATTTGTTCGCACAAACGAAGACCGCGTGATCTCAAGTTGCATCAAGGTTCGCGTTCACTTGAACTCCCGATCACCCGATCTCCCGATCCTAATGATGCCCCGCTGTACTCGATCCCGAACTGGCGGTGTGCGCACTGCTGGTCGTGGCGTTCGAAGCGGGCGAGTTGGCGCTGGGAACCCCGACGCCGTTGCCGCCCTGCATCATCTCGCCGCCC
This sequence comes from uncultured Acidobacteriota bacterium, assembly GCA_963831905.1. Taxonomy (GTDB): domain Bacteria; phylum Acidobacteriota; class Terriglobia; order UBA7540; family UBA7540; genus CAVROP01. The sequence continues at coordinate 872,988 of CAWHRX010000009.1, forward strand.
TCCGCGCGCGCGGGTTGCGTTGAATGGCCGTGAGGAAGGACGCTCACCCCAGCTCCGCGGGAGGTCGCCGAGCCAGGCATTCCGCTCATCATCTCCCTGCTGCCCGAACTTTGGAAAGTGTCGCCCTGGAACTCACCCACGGTTCCACCCACGGTATACCGGCCACCCAACGTCGTGCCCAAGCGGTAACGCAAAGGTTCGCGCAAGGGGCGGCCGCGTAGGAGCGCGCTCTCCTTGTCGCCTTCCACTCCCATCAGAATTGAAGTAGGCGCCGGCGTGTGCGTGCCCGCAGCATGCGCGCTGGTTAGTGTCGCGAACCCGCCTGACAGAGGAATTCCGCTCAACGCGGCGCCGGCGCTTGGCTGAAGAGGCGGGTGCTCTGCCAAGGCTCCGTCTTTGAACTCCGCGTGGCTCACGGTCTGAGGAGTAATGACTTGGCCGGCTTGAAATGCCGAATCGGAAACGGTCGTCACTGGCTTCAACAATCCTGCGTGGGGATTCAAGCCCAAGGGCGACCAGCCGAACCATCCAGGTCCCGTATACCAGGAAACCAAGGCGGGTGACCAGAAGCCAAAGTCACCCGGCATCCAAAAATAGCCAAATTCAGCGGAATAGTTCCACATCCCGTAGTGGTAAGGCAGCCAGCCCCACGGTTCGGCACCGATCCACGTGTAGCCTATTCCGGGATACCAATTCCACATCCCCATGGTGTACGGTGCCCAGCCCATGGAGGCGTAGGGCGACCAGCCATAGCCGAAGCCTGGTATCATCGCCCATTCGCCATAAGCATCAAGGTCGCTCCACCCATAGACCGGTCCGCGGGCAGCCACCGCCTGATCGTTCAACGCCAGCGTCGCCTGCGAATCTCGCGCCTCGGTCCACTTATCCCAGTCGTCTTTCACCTCCCCGCGGCGCGTGTTGAACGCCACCTCAGTCATACTGGTATCGTATTCCAGTGTTTTGTCCTTGCCGAGTTTCTCGGACCCGGAGCGGGCCACGACCTCGACCGAGCCGTTGAATACCTCCACGCGAACGTGGCCTTTGTCAAAATCCGTCCGAAAGATGCTCCTGCCGCTGGGAGTCAGGGTCGCGTCGGCGACTTTGACGCTATAGGTGTCATGTTTTTCAGGGAGGAAATGAAAGGTGGCGTAGCCCTGCTCGAATGTCATGCGATTCAGCTTGTCGCCGTCGGCGTCCAGAGCCAGTTGGTCGAAAGTCAGGTGGGAGAGCTCACCCAAGCGGGCCGTGGAACCGTTTTCGAATTCCACCTCAGCAAAACTATCCGCCGAGGTCGATACCTCGAAGCCCTCTTGAACAGGAGTATTCACAAGCGCTTTAGTCCATGCGGTCGCGCCTGCCCGCCTCACGCCTACCGTGCCGCTGACGTAGCTCAACCTCACCACCCGCACGTGCGAGACGGCTTGTTGGGCGGCTAAGGTCATCGGCAGGAAAAACAAGCTGGCGATACACACCAGGAGAATCCGGCCCGGAAATCGGAATTTCATAAGTGCCCTCCACCGCTGGATACAACGATGATACTCTCGCTGGCCCACACTTGCTTGACTTTTTGTACTTGCTCCCCGCATCTCGCTTTGGATGATCCATCGTGACCAGACGGTTGTAACCTCCGAGGGTCGCGCAAGCCCGGCCCAACGACAAGTTAGAGGTCGGCTTGCCGTCCAGTTCAGAATTCCAGCCGCAACTGAAGCGCGATCATGCGCGGCGAGTTATCGCCTCCCAGGCCGACGCCCAGCAAGCCTGTGGGTGGCGAGGTCGTCGCGACCAACGCGCCGAATCCGGTTTGCGTGCCCGCCTCGCCCGGAATTCCGGCCACAGAAGTCGGCAGGGCGAAATTCGGGTGGTTGAGGAAATTGAAGAATTGGCCCTCGACACGAAGCGTCACACGTTCGTTGAGGGAGAACCTCTTAGTTAAATACAGGTCGCTCCAGGTGAAGTCCGGCCCGCGCAGCGAGTTGCGTCCCAAATTGCCGAACTGGCAGTCTGCCGGGCTGTCTCCCCTGTTGCAGGCGCCGGTGCTGGGATCGACATCCGACACGAATGCGTCGGGATTCAGCCACTGTAGCGTGCCGGGTTGAGTGACGCCGGGAATGGGCGATTTGTGATACAGGGGCACGCCGGGCCGCAGGCTCGCAAACTGCGGGCCGCCGCCCTGGATGATCCCCTGGCTGTTGGCGGAATAGGGGGCGCTTTGGACGCTGAAGGGCACGCCGCTGTGCCAGAAAGCGGTGCCCGACACCTGCCAGCCGTTCACGAGTGCGCCGAGCAACCGGCTGCTCCGCACCTGGGTGGGAAGCGAGTAGACATAGGACGTGTTGAAGTTATGCCTGATATCGTAATCGCAATCTCCATATTGCCTTCGGAGTTCGCCAGGCAGGGGCGAGATCAAGGCGCCGGACGAGAAGGGTAGGAAACCTCCGTTCGACACCGTATCCAAACAGTGGCTCCAAGTGTAGTTGGCGTCGATCTGAAGGCCATGTCCCATGCGCTTCTGCGCCGTCAGTTGCAGCCCGCTGTAGTGGCTGTTGGCACCGGTCATGAGTTGCGTGACACCGGCAAAGCGCGGATCTTTGGGCTGGTTATAAGGAAATGGGGCGAAGCAACCCGGGCAGATGGTTTGGTAGCCATTCGCTTGAACCTGGTACGGCAACTGAACTCCTCGAGTGCCCACGTATTGGGCGTGCAGGCTTCCTGTATTGCCGAACTGCCGCTCCAGCCCCAAGCTCCACTGCATCGAGTAAGGCACCCGCAGCGTACCGTCCGGGACGGCCACCAGCGCCACAGCGGGCAGGCAAGCCTGTGCGTTGGCGTGAGGTGATGCGCAGGACAGTTGGCCGTGCGAAAAGCCGGCGAGAAATGCCTGGTTGGCGACAGCAGTGGCGTCAATGGCGCTGTCCGGCACTCCAGGCGCCAGCGCCAATCCACCGGCTTGCCCGAGCAGACCGCCCTGGAAGATATTCACGTAGGGTGAATTCGATCCAATCAGGTCCGCAATGCTACCCGGAAGAATGTCGGTGAAGACGCCGAAGCCCGTACGAAGCACCATCTTGTGGGCAAACTGCCACGCCACCGCGGTGCGCGGCTGCCAAGCCACCAGGGGCGTGGCTGGAAAGAACTCTTTGAGCCCCGTCTCGAGGGCGGAGCTCAAGGGTTGATTGACATCGTGAGAAGCAGCATCGAACGAGGCGCCAAGGCGCGTGATCATGGCGTGCGGATTAACGGGATCGGAGTTCCACGCTGCGCGCAGGCCGAACGTCCAGTTGAGGGTCTTCGTCACGTGGTATGTGTCCTGCGCGAACAGATCCAGATTGGCCAGATTGAACGGCTGCTCCCCTGAGACGGGGAACGACCGGGTGGCGAGAGACGCGACGCCGTAGATGTATTGCGGCAGCGTCGTGTAAGTCACCAGCGGAGTGACGTAGTTGCTGAAATCGAAATCGCTCGCCAGCATGCGGCGCGAGGCCAGCCCGAACTCGATCTGGTGAGAATGCCTCTGCCAGGTCAGCATCTCGTTCAACTGGTATCGGGTGACCCGCCGGCCCTGAGGCCAGTTGTAGTCCAACCCCCCAAGGGGAGTGAACAGGGCGTTCGACCCGGTGCCTTGCAGCACCATCGGGAAGGTCGCCAGGGTCCGGGCGAGGTCAGTGGGCTGGAAGATGCTCGAGTACCAGGAGAAGGCAGGGTTGAAGTAGTTCACCAGGTTCTGGCTGAAGATGTGCGTATAGCCGGAAGCAAACGAGTACATGGGCTGCGGCGAGAGTGCATTGAAAACCGGATTAATGGCGTCGGTGTAGGCTGCCTGAAGTCCCGTATCAGATTGAAACCGGTACCAGACCATGTTATGCGCATCGAGATCGTGGTCCAGGCGCGCGGTGATGACCTGCTCGTGGTCGGCGCTGGACATGGAAACAGTTTGCCGGTTGGCGCAGCCATTCCCGTTCGGCGGGCTGCCGCTTGAAGTGCTGCTATCCGCCTCCAGAGGACACCCCAGCACGGGCAGCGGCGAGCCCGAACTGCTCCGATAGAGCGAAAACATTTTCCCATAGAAAGGCACAAGCGCCGGCGCAGCGGGGTAGGCGATGCCGGTGATGGTGTCCACGCCCCCGAGCGGCAACTGCCCGAGAACGTAACTCTGGAATGGCGTTGACGGCACGGTGATGGTATCCACAATCGGCAGCGCGATTCTCATCTGCTCGAAATCTCCAAAGAAGAACAGTTTGTCGCGCACTACCGGGCCGCCCAGGCTGCCGCCGAAGTGGTTCACCGTGGAGCGAGGTTTGTGCCCGCCGGGATTGGCATTGGTAAAGAAATTGGCGGCATTGAGCTTCGAACCGTTCCACAATTCATACAGATTGCCGTGGAAGTCGTTGGCGCCGGACTTGGTGACGTAGTTGATCTGCGAGGCTCCGTAGCGCCCCTGGTCCACCGCGTAGGAAGTCGTATTCACCGTGACCTCCTGGATGGAGTTCAGACCCAGCACCAAATTGGTTGACAATCCGCTGTTGAGACTTGTCATCGGGTCGTTGGTCTCAAGTCCGTCCACGATGAAGGCGTTCGACAGGGCCGGCAACCCATTGAATTCCACGTTGCCGTAACCATTCTGACCTCCCACAAAATCGTTGGAAGAGCCCGCGGTGTTGATCAAGGCGCCAGGCGAGAACTGGGCGACATAGGTCATGTCCGACCCGGCATTCGGAAGATCGGCGATGGCTGTGGCTTCGAGCGTGGTCGCGGTGTTAGGGTTCTCCGTATTAATGAGCGGCGCCACCGATTGGACTTCCACCGCGGTCTTCTGGGTGGCAATCTTGAGCACCACAGTCACCGTTTGCGTCTGGCCCAAGGGCGCAGATACAGGGCCAATCGTCTGGTCCTCAAAACCCTGGGCCCTCGCTTCGACCAGATACGAGCCGGGTTTAAGGTCGGGGAATGAGAAGCGCCCGCTTTCGTCGGTTTGGACGGTGCGATGCAGGCCGGTGGTCGAACGGGCGACGGTCACATCCGCTCCCAGCAAGGGAGCGCCGCTGGAATCAGTAACCTGCCCCGCTATGGCCCCGGTGGTCTCGCTTTGCGCCCAGACGCGCACTGGTGACCCGGAAACTACGGCAGCCAACAGCAGGGCGACGGCTGACAGTAGCTTGCCGGGCCGCGGGGCCGGATGCAAAGGCCGAGCCAACTCCTGGGTGACCGAAATCCGAAGCGTCATCACTAGCTCCTTACACTGATCCTGCGTGCTGCGGCTTCTTGGTTTGAGGGCGATCAACGCGCATCGCATATTCACTATAGATCGCTTATGGTCGTAAACTATAGTTAATATAAACTCGCCATCTGATGTCAAGATGATTTTCACTGGTCAGCTTAGTTTCGGTAATATAGCGCGGTTGCCATTTCGGCCAAACCTTGGCATTATGGCGAAGCGTCGGATTCCAAATGGAGCGGAATTCGGTTGGGAAAAATGAAACTAACGATTTCCAAGGAAGATTACCTGAAGGCCATCGCCGAAGCGCAGAACGAAGAAGAGCCGGTGATCGCCGCCACCATTGCGCGCTGGTTGAAGATAACTCCACCGGCGGTAGCTCTGGCTTTGCGGCGCCTCCAACGCGACAACCTCATCAAGGTAGGTAACGGCGGGCGCATTTCGCTGACCGGCGCGGGCCGCCAGATCTCCGACCGGCTTCGCCGGCGTCACCGTCTGATTGAGCGCATGCTGACCGAGATATTGGGGATGGAGTGGTACAAAGTCCACGACGAAGCAGAGAGGCTGGAGCACGCTGTTTCGGATGACTTGGAGCAGAAACTGATGCAAAAGTTGGGCGAGGATGGGCCCTGCCCGCACGGGGACGAGGCTGGGATGGGCGCTGCTCAGCGGCGCAAGGCGGGGCTGAGGCTGCTGGCCGAAGTGCCTGCTGGCGTGCGCGTGCAGGCGGTCTCCATATACGAAAGAGATCGCTCTCTGCTCGAATATCTCGACGGGCTTGGAATTCGCCCTGGCTCCCAGGCAGAAGTGCTGAACCGCAACTACGATGAGACCATGGTCCTGGGCTTGGGCGGCAAGCGCGTCCACCTCGGGCAGGCGGGCGCGAAGAGGGTTTGGGTTAGGGTCCTCACTTCTGCTGCATCGACTTGACGTAGTCCGTGAGATTCGCTACCCGGAGATGCACCTCGGACTCATGCTGGTGGCTCATGGACATGAAGATGGGACCCCAGATGGGCATTTCCTTCGACCCATGAGCGGCGATTCCGGCCTCCCCCGTGATGGCCCTATAAACCTTAATGGAGGGGAACTTCCCGGCGTGCTGCCGCGCTAGCACCGTAAGGTCCGTGGGCGGGATCTTAAGCGCTGCTGCGGCGGGTCCATGGCCGCTTCCGTCTTTGCCGTGGCACGTGGCGCAATAAGCTTCGTACATTTCCTTGCCGGAATTCGCGGAAGTGTGCCCGACGGGGATGTTGACGACGTTAGGCTGCTGGGCAGCACCCATGCCGCAAAGCATGGTGATGAACGCACAGAAAAGCAAGACTCGTGGCTGCATAATGCCCTCCCTTTGCCACCTCATAACACTTGCCTCTGCGGAAGTCAACGTTGCCCTCTGTGGTGAATGTGTTTAGGGTAACTCGCCCCGCAGGCGCTCCAGGGCCCAGGCGGCGTGTTCACGGACGATCGGGTCGGGATGCCGAGCAATCCGCTCCAGCCAGGGCACCAACCTCGCATCGCCGGAATTACCCATAGCCACCGCGAGGTTGCGGAGCCAGCCTCGATACTTCGCCCGTTTGATGGGTGAATCGGCAAATATGCTGCGGAACTCTTCTTCGCTCATCGAAGCCAACGCTTCCAAGGGCGGGTTGAAAAGAGAGAAACTGGCGGGGTCCGTCGTACGTTGTCCGTTGTCCGTGGTCCGTTGCTGGCGCGTTTCGCCCTCCGCCATAGTCAAGTGACTCGTCTCCACAATCATCGGGTGGAACTCTTGAATTGTCGTTGTAACCGGCCGCGCAATTTCGCGTGGATCCAATGGCCGCTCATGCTGGGACGGGGTTTGCTGAGGACTGAGAACTGACGACTGACGACTGCTATTCCACGGACACACATCCTGGCAAATATCGCACCCGAAGACGTTCGCACCGATCTTCGAGCGGAACTCCTCCGGAATGCTTCCCCGGTGTTCGATGGTCAAATAAGAGATGCAGCGCGACGCGTCCATTGCGTAGGGCTCCACCAAGGCCCCCGTGGGGCACGCCTCCAGGCACGCCGTGCAGGACCCGCAGCGGTCGGGAGCGGGCAGGTCCGCCGCCAACTCGAGGCTGCACAGAATGACCCCAAGAAATAACCAGGACCCCTTGTCCTGATTGATGATACACGTGTTCTTTCCCATCCAGCCGATTCCCGCAAAGCGCGCGAAGGCGCGTTCAACGATGGGGCCTGTGTCCACAAAGACCCGAGTTTCGACCTCAGGCGCTGACTCTTGTATGGCCGCGCGAAGCTGCTCGAGCTTGGCCCTCATAATCTCGTGGTAATCGCGCCCCCAGGCGTAACGCGAAATCCAAGCGCGAGGCGCGGACGGGGAAATTGGAAAATGGAAATTGGAAAATGGAAACTCGAAACTGGAGAATGGTTCGTTGTCCGTGGTCCGTGGTCCGTTGCGGGTCCCTGTCTCAGAGTCGGAACCGCAGCTAGAGGCCGTGGTCCCGCCAGGCTGTGGGCGGCTTTTTTCGTATTCTTCCTGCCTTCTGCTTTCTGCCTCCTGACTCCTCTTTTCCTCCACCTCCGTTGAATACGGAAGCGGCGCATTGTAGACGAGTCCGACGCAGATCACCGATTTGGCGGAAGGCAGGACCAGGAGCGGATCGAAGCGCTTGGGGTTCTCAAGATAATGCATCTCGCCGTTGAATCCCTTCTCCACCCACTGTCTGGAAAACTCGAGGTCTCTCCAAACTTCCAGGGGAGCGATTCCGGCCAGGTCAAAGCCCAGTTCGAGCGCGCGCTCTTTGATGGTACGCCCCGATAGCATGGGTTGAATAATACCCTGCCCGAACGCGCGATTCCAGGCGAGCCGTAGCGCGGACCTTTAGGTCAGCGGGCGAAGCTGCCGGCCTGCAGGTCGGCGCTACTCGAAACACGCCTTCCGCCCGTGTCTGCTATACTGCCCTGGTAATTGATTTCACAGCCGCGGCGAGGCTCGATTTGCGCGCCGCGTCGACGGAGAGTTGCCGATGCCTCCAGTTCGTTTGACGAGCTTGGTGAAAGCGGCGGGTTGAGCGGCCAAGTTGAGTCCAAGTATTTTGGACCGCGTGCTGGCCAAGCTGCCGAAACAATCCGACGCCAATGTCCTGGTGGGCTTTGAGACCAACGACGACGCGGGAGTGTATCAACTGGCGCCCGACCTGGCGCTGGTCCAGACGGTTGATTTCTTCACTCCGATCGTAGACGATCCCTACACTTTTGGTCAGATTGCGGCCGCCAATGCACTCAGCGATGTTTACGCCATGGGCGGGCGGCCTCTCTCTGCGCTCTCGATTGTGGGGTTTCCCAATAAGGAAGAGGGTCTCGAGATCCTGGAAAAGATCCTGGTGGGCGGGCACGCGAAGATGCAGGAGGCCGGATGCGTGGTAATCGGCGGCCACTCGATCGGCGACGAGGAGATCAAATTTGGATATGCGGTCACCGGACTAATCCACCCGCAACGCATCCTCACCAACCGCGCCGCGCAGGTGGGTGACCTGCTGCTCCTGACCAAACGCCTGGGCACGGGGATCATCGGGACCGCGCTGAAGAAAGGACAAGCCAGTAAACCCGCCGTGGACGCCGCCGTCGATTCCATGTGCACGCTGAATCGCGCCGCGAGTGAGGCAGCCCTAAAATTTGACGTGCACTCGGCCACCGACATCACCGGCTTCGGCCTGTTGGGTCATGCCCGCGAGATGGCGATGGGAAGCAAGGTGAGTTTAGCGATCGATTCCTCCCAGATTGAATTTCTGCCGGAGGCTGAGAAGTACTCGCGGGACGGCTTTCTGCCCGGCGGCCTGAAAAGAAACAGGGATTTCATTGGGGACTGCGTCCAATTCGCGAGCGGCGTGGCGGAGGAGGTCCGGAATCTCCTGTTCGATCCGCAGACGTTGGGAGGCTTGTTGTTATCGGTCGCCGCGCAGGACGCATCCAGACTTCTGGAAGCCTTGCGGGCTTTAGCCATCCCCGCGCAGGCAATCGGCAAAGTCATCGACAAGACGCACCCGCTCATTGAGGTCAGCTAGGCTCGACGGAGGGCGCAACGAAAGAACTCACCACAGAGGGCGCTGAGACCGCAGAGAAAAGTTTTCCTCTGTACTGCCGTTCCGGAGATTCTTGGCGGCGCGCAAGGATTTCGGGTCGGAAATTTTGAATGTGGAATTTTGGATGCGGCCGACAGGCCGCGGTTGATCTCTGTGCACTCTGAGGTGAACTTTTTGTTGAACTGCGTATGATGACCCTTGTCCAGGTTGAAACGCCGCAGCAGATCGAAGAGGTCAGGAGCCTGCTCCGCGAGTACGAGGCTTCCCTCAACGTCAGCCTGTGCTTTCAGGGTTTTGAGAAGGAACTGGCAGAGCTGCCGGGAGACTACGCGCCGCCCCGGGGCAGACTGCTGCTGGAATGCGACGGCGACCAGCTTGCCGGGTGCGTAGCCCTGCGAGAACTCGACGAGGAGACCTGCGAGATGAAGCGGCTTTACCTGCGGCCCGAATTCCGCGGCCAAGGTGCGGGACGGCGGCTCGCCCGGTCCGTCATCCAGGAAGCTCGCACTCTGGGCTACAAGCGGATGCGGCTGGACACCCTGGCCGCGATGCGGGAGGCCAAGGCTCTCTACGAATCGCTGGGCTTCAAGCGTATTGAGCCGTACTATCAAAATCCGCTTCCCGGCACGGAGTTTATGGAATTAGAACTCTAATGCCCCTGTCGCGGACCCCCGATTAGCGGATTCCGCAGGGTTGTAAAGCCCCGGCTACACCGTTGCGCCGTTTTCGGACACAGAGTAAGATGGCACTCATGAAGCGCATACCCTTTCAATTGGTCGTTGCCTTTTCAATCCTGGTTATCGGGGGCGGCTTGGTACTGGGCGAATACCTGCTGGTGAAGTGGTATCCCGGACACCATCAGCGGGTCAGCGAGGCAACCCTCAAGCAGCGTCCCTATCACAATGACACGCTCGGGATTGATATTCAAATTGCCGACGGAATCTACGGCAACGTGGACAATTTTCCGGGTGGAATAAAGATCGGGCGCCCGAAGTTCTGGAGCGTCGGACCCTCGATGACGATTACATCCCAGCCCAACCCCGACCAGACCTGGGAGTTCTCTGCAGAAGATCTGGCGAAATGGGAATCGAGAGGCGTCACCGAAGATCTTGGCTACTATCATCTCGAGCATACGAAGATCAATAATCGTGACGCGATGATGATCCGCGAGCTCAAGGGCCGTTACATGCACGTGACGGCGAGAATCATGTGCAAAGACCGGATCATCGAAGCCGATTGCACCACCGGCGGTGAAGACGAAGCCCTCTACACGGACGCGTGCGACGAGACCCTCCGCAGCATAAAGATCGCCGGGCCCGAGCCGCCGCCGCAGCCCGGTGTGATCGAGCTTGCGCCGGCCCCGCTCGTCAAGATCAAGTGACAGGAGCAAGAATGCAAAAGTGGGAAGTTGCAGAAGGCAATCTCGCTTCCCCGCGAGGCTTTCGAGGGGCGGCGGCGGCGGCGGGAATCAAGAAGACGCACGGCGAGCTCGACTTGGCATTGTTGGTTTGCGATGCCCCGGCGGCCACGGCAGCCGGCGTGTTCACAACCAACCTGGTGGCCGCCGCGCCCGTGCTCGTTTCGCGTCAGAACCTGGTCGAAAGCCGCGGACGCTGCCGCGCCCTCCTCGTCAACGCGGGAAATGCCAATGCTTGCACTGGCCGGCTGGGCCTTCATACCGCAAGGGAGAGCGCGCGAGCGGTCGCCAGGCTGTTGAACCTCCCGCCCGCGCAGGTTGTGGTTGCTTCCACGGGCGTTATTGGCGTGCCTCTCGATTTGGGTCTGGTCACGAGGCCGCTTCCCGATCTGGTCGGAAAGCTCTCCATCGAGAATGCCTCGGCGGTCGCGCGGGCGATTATGACCACCGACACGTTCCCCAAGTCATGCGTCCTGCGCTCGGAGGTGGCAGGAAAATTCGTGCATTTGGCGGGAATCGCCAAGGGCTCTGGCATGATTCATCCGCACCTGGCCACCATGCTTTCCTTCCTCACCACCGACGCGCTGATCGGCCCGCGTACCCTCCATAACCTGCTGCGCGCAGCCGCGGACGCTTCCTTTAACTGCGTCACCGTGGACGGCGATACCTCTACCAACGACACCGTGCTGGCTTGGGCGAGCGGAGTCGCCGGCGCCGGCGTGCGTCCCGGCAATGCAAGCTGGGCGTGGTTCCTGGAGGGGCTGACACAACTTTGCCAGAGTTTGGCCAAGATGATCGCTCGCGACGGCGAAGGCGCCAAGAAACTTATCGTCGTTGAGGTGCAGGGAGCAAGAAAGCACTCTGATGCCGAACGGGTGGCGCGCGCCGTCGCCAATTCACCTTTGGTCAAGACAGCCGTGGCGGGCAGTGATGCCAATTGGGGCCGCATCCTCTGCGCGGCGGGTTATTCCGGCGCGGTCTTCGACCCCAACAGAGTGGACATCCGCGTCAATGACTTGCTGCTTTGCCGGGACGGGGTGGATGCCGGCTTCGACGAAGCCGCCGCGCGCCAGGAACTTGATGGGAAGGAAGTGGTCCTCCGGCTTGACCTTCACCAGGGCAGCGCCTCAGCCCGTATTTGGACCTGCGACCTGACCCAGGGCTACATCACCATCAATGCTTCGTACCGAACCTAGTGCTTAGCCGAATTAACATGCGAACTTGTTTATCGGAAGCGGAAGGGCGGGGCTTTAGCCCCGCTGCTGATCGTGGGAAGTGTGAAAGGGGCTTTAGCCCCTGAAGCGAGATGGTTTCAGGGCCTAAAGGCCCATTCAACTGTGCGCCCCTAGGCGGCGGGGCTAAAGCCCCGCCCTTCCGAGTATCTTTTGAAATTGCGCTCATTAAACCAATTTGGCTCTTAGGCCAACGTCATTCCCGCGCAAGCGGGAATCCATTTGGGAAGATCCCATGTCAGGAATTATTGGTTACATCGGAAATAAACGGGTAGTCCCGGTGTTGCTGGAAGGTTTGCAGCGCTTGCAATACCGTGGTTATGACTCCGCAGGCATCGCCGTCATCGAGGGCGATCACTTGGAGGTGCGCCGCGCCACCGGCAAACTGCACAATCTCGAAGAAGTGGTCCGTTTGAACCCCGTCGACGGTGCGTACGGAGTGGGACACACGCGCTGGGCCACCCACGGAGCCCCCACGGAAGAAAACGCCCATCCGCACCGAGACTGCAACGGGACCGTGGTGGTGGTTCACAACGGAATCATCGAGAACTACCTGGAGTTAAAGCAGGGGCTCGTGGCCGAAGGCCACAAGTTCGCGACGGAAGTTGACACCGAAGTCATCGCTCACCTGGTCGAGAAATATCTTGGGGGCAGCGGCGCACCGGGGGCTGCTTCTAACTCGAACAATCTCGAAGAAGCCGTGCGCGCCGCGGTATGTCAATTGCGCGGCGTCTTTGCCCTCGCCATCATTTCCACTCGCGATCCCAACAAAATCATCGCCGTGCGCGAGGGACCGCCGGTGGTCATCGGCCTGGGCAAAGACGAATACTTTGTGGCCAGCGACGTTCCGGCTATCCTCTATCACACGCGCGATCTGTTCTTTCTGGCTGACCACGACCTGGCCGTGCTCACGCCCAACGGCGTGAAGCTGAGCGGCTTTGACGGCCACCCCGTCTCGCGCCGCGTCCAGCACATCACCTGGGATCCCATCCTGGCGGAAAAAGGCGGCTTCAAGCACTTCACCATCAAGGAAATCTACGAACAGCCGCGGGCGGTTCGCGATACCGCTCTGGGCCGTTTCTCGCTCGAGACCGGGCAGGTCTATCTGGACGAGATGGAAATCAGCGAGGAGGAATTCCGCGCCTTCCGCGACGTCAAAATCGTGGCGGCTGGAACTTCCCGCCACGCGGGCTTGGCCGGGAAAATCATGATCGAGCGGGTGGCGCGCGTGCCCGTCGAGGTCGACCATGCTTCGGAGTTTCGCTACAGTGATCCGCTCGTCGACTCGCACACCCTGACCGTGCTCATCACTCAGTCGGGCGAGACCGCAGACACCATCGCCGCGCAACGCGAGGCGCGGGGCAAGGGCTCGAAGACGCTCGCCATCTGCAACGTGCTGGGCGGCATGGTTTCACGCGAGGCCCACGGCACCATTTACACCCACGCGGGACCTGAGATTGGCGTCGGCTCCACTAAAACCTTTACCGCACAGTTGACTGCCCTTTACCTCTTCGCTCTCTACTTGGCCCAGGTGCGCGGCCAACTCTCCCTCGAGGACAGCAAATCCTGGCTGAAGGCTTTGTCGGCGCTCCCGAAACACCTCGAAACGGTCCTCCAGAAAGACGATGACATCGCCGAACTGGCGCAGCGTTTCTACAGGTCGTCGGATTTTCTCTTCCTCGGCCGCGGCATCCACTTCCCGGTGGCTCTCGAAGGCGCGCTCAAAATGAAGAAGATTTCCTACATTCACGCCGAAGCCTATCCGGCCGGCGAGATGAAGCACGGCCCCATCGCTCTCATTTCCGACGGTCTGCCCGTGGTGGTGATCGCCACCTGTAACTGGAACTCGCCTTCGTCACGGCAGCGCTACGAACGCACCATCTCGAACATCAAGGAAGCCAAAGCGCGCGGCGCCACGATCATCGCCCTGGTGACCGAAGGCGACCGCGAAGTCCCCGCCATGGCCGACCACCTGGTGGTTTTGCCTCACACCAGCGGAACTCTCTCCACCATCCTGGAAGCGGTCCCCCTCCAACTCCTCGCCTACCACATCGGTGTCCTGCGCGGTTGCGATGTGGACCAACCACGGAACTTAGCGAAGTCCGTAACCGTAGAGTAATGTGTAGGGGTCCTGGTTTGAAGTAAGGTTCGCTTGACGCGCATTACGAGGAGGCGGAGACTTTGGTCAAGGGGGTGGTTATGCCACATCCAGGAATTAACATGCACAAGATCCCCGTGGGCGGGGATGAGATAGGGGTTATGTTTGTAATCGGCGTTCTCGTCCCGATTCTAATTGCCCTTCCCGAGGCGCGGAATTTCATCCTCGTGAGTCTACCCCTCGGCGTAATCATCGCCATCATCTTGCGCCTGATTCACCGGGACTGAATACAGCGCGAAACGCCGGCCCACTCCGGAGCAAGGTAGCGGCTTCCTCCATCGCAGGACGCATCATCCCAGGCGGTAAGGCGCACGCATTTGGCGGCCCAACTGTTTCGCCGCGTCGTTATCGCCGACAATCTCCATCTTGTCCGGATCCCACCGGATCTTGCGCCCGGTGAGCATGGCGATCTGCCCCAGCCACCCGGGCGTGGCGGAATGCAGCGCCACGCGAGCCGGCGTCAGCGTCTTTTCGCGCGTGCGGACGCAATCGATGAACTCCCGGTAATGACCGGGGCTGACCTTCAGCTTCGTCTCGCTCTCGCCGATCTGCTCCGTGAGCAGCGACTTGGGCTCGGCGTCGATCTTACCGCGGTCTACCCAGACCCACCCCTTGTCGCCAATCCATTTCGTGCCGCTCTTGATTTCATCGTAGCCGCCCGCGATGGTCATCGGTGTCCCATCGGGGTAGACGGCGTGCACCTTGTAACGTGTGGCCGCGTTAAAAGGATCGGTGCGCGGCGGATATTCGCCAACACCTTCCACGGAGACGGGACCATTCGCATCCCAACCCATCCCCCAGTGAGCGATATCGACGTGGTGGCCGATCCAATCCATCAACTGACCTCCGCCATAGTTGAGGTTCCAGCGCCAGTTAATGTGGACACACGCCTCGCGGTACGGCAACTCGGCCGCGGGGCCGAGCCAGCGGTCGTAGTGCAGGGTCGGCGGGGGATCGGTGATTTCCAGCTTGGACTTGTCCTTCACTTCGTAAAAGCCCGAGGGCAGTCCTACCTCGATCGCCTTGACTTTGCCGATGCGGCCGTTCCGCACCAGTTCGCAGGCATGTCGAAAGTTCTCGACCGACCGCTGCCAACTGCCGGTCTGCCACACCCGGCCCTGGCGTTCGCTCTCTTCGACCATGGCGAGACCCTCGCGGAAGTTGTGGGCGAGCGGCTTCTCACAGTAGATATCCTTCTTGGCGCGCGCCGCCTGGGTGGCCACGACGCCGTGCCAGTGGTCTGGCAGCGCGATGCTGACCGCGTCCACGTCGCGCCGCATCAGCACCTCTTCAAAGGCATGGTAGGCCGCGCAACCCTGGTCGCCGTATTCGGTGTCCACGAACCCCTTTCCGCGTGTCAGGTGGCCCTCATCCAGGTCGCACACCGCGACAATGCGGACGTCCTTGAGCTTCAGAAATTCCGTCAGGTGGCCGTCGTAACCCATCCAGCCCAGACCGATGCAGGCCATGGAAATCCGGTCGCTCGGCGGCATAGCTCCGCCCCGGCCAAGCGCGCTCCCCGGAATAATCAGCGGCGCCGCGATAGTCGCCAACCCGGCGTCTCGAATAAACTTACGTCGTGAGCTCATCGGCTTCTCCCCCGCGCAAGACCCTTCTGCGCCGAGCCATGATATGTCCAATTTGCTCCGCGCCGCAAGCAGCAAGCCGCGGGTAGACCCATCGGCCATTACCCGCGACCAACGGGGTAGTTTTAACCGATTCCCCGTCACTTGGTCGTTCAAGCCGGCCTGGAGTTCTTGTGACCTGGAGACTGGCGACGAGCCAAGGGCACGGTTAGGCCGTTACTCGTCAAAGTGCCAGGCTTCGAGAGCCAGTGGCGATTTGTAAACACGTAGTGGGCGACAAGGCAGGAGCTATTTCCGCGAACCAGACTAGTTTGGTTTCCGGCTCAACCGTTTCGCCGGCGTCACGTTTTTGGCCGTTGCTTCTGAGGTTTTGCGGGATAGTTTTAGCTGCTGCTCGATGAGCGCCGAAAGGACTTCATTTTCCGCCGCCACCCAGTCTTCGAGATCGCGGCCGTGGTCGGCGCCACGCCTCTCATAAAGTTCATACGCACGGGACGAAACACGCTCTCGAACACCCTCATTACCCAGTAGATGAATTCGTAGTTCTTCGGTCTGCTTCAGCAACAACGCATCGCGCGGATCTGATTCTCGTTGAGAACGTCTTGTTCATGAATCCTCCCTTTCTTAATCTCAAAGTGCTTTGTCTTGCCGGGCAAAGGGACCCGCGGCTTTCGGAAAGCACGGGCCCCCGACCCGATCTAAATCTCACTCGCCGCTACCGGCACGGCTACCGCCCGCGGTAATTATCGCGATTGCGGGAGTATCCCCCGCCACCCCGTGGGCCGCTCCCCCCCGCCTTGGGCTTCGCTTCGTTGACGTTCAAGGCGCGTCCGTCCATCTCTGTTCCATTCAACGCCGTAATCGCTTTGGCCGCTTCCTCGTCATTCGTCATCTCCACGAAACCGAAGCCGCGAGCCCGGCCGGTGTCCCGGTCCGTGATGATATTGACGCGCGAGATCTCTCCAAAGGGCTCGAAGATCGAGCGTAGTCCGCTTTCCGTAGTTTCAAAACTCATGTTTCCGACAAATACATTCTTCATTCTTTTGTTCTCCTAAAGTTGCCGCACCGCCTAGGCGGAGCGGACACGTAGGCCAGTCGTCAGCAAATCGCTTCGACACAGCTCTAGGACATTTGATGGAGTCAATTAGGCAGGGAGCAGACAACAACTCGAAATCTTTTCAAGCAAACGGACTACTTCAAAGTCACTTGGAGTATAACACACCACGAAAGATAATTCGGGAAATAATTTGGGGTGCGGAAAACCTGTGGTTTTCACGGGAGAAACGGTCAGGTACCATTGGCCGCACCGCATCTAATCGAAAAGCCGCAGCGTCCCAACCCCAGGCGCTCTGCACTAACCGCTGCTAGTTGTCGGGCCGGGTCCATCCCATCGGGCCAATGACCACCCCCAGGGAGACCTCGGGCTGGGCGGAAAACTAACCTCGCGGCGGAATTATTGAATGGCTGCTAATTGGCTCGGGGTTAATAGGTTCAGTTCACGAATGTACTGGCAACGATTCTCAGTCGCGAAGTCGATCATGACGACGTTGGGAAAAAACTTAAGCTGCTCGGCGGCGCGCGCCAGGGGGTTTGGAGCAATGGGATACCCGACGTGCTGGCTCAAGCCTTGCCTCCAGAGAGTTAGCAGCCGTATGCGATTCGGTGGCTCCCACATTCCATCGTTCCGTCTTTCGATGCTTTCCTTCATTCCGGTGCTGGTCCAGTACATCATCCTGATAACTTCGGGGGGTTGTTGTCTGGCTTTTGTCATTAGCTTTCCTTGCTTCTTCTCATTTTCCTTCGTCTTGTTGCTAAGGAAGTTGACGGGGTTCGTTCCGCCCTCGCCGTAATACTGCAGGCCCCAGGCATTCGGGTCATACTTTGCCCCTTCCCCGTCTTCTTTCTTTGCCAGGTTCTTGAAGCCAAGAATTCCACTGTCAGCCCTCCATTGCGTTTGCGACTCCCGCAGGCCCTTGCTGGAAAAGACCACAATGACCTTGCCCGCCAAGTCGGCAAGTGTCTTGGTGTTGATATTGCCTCCTCCTCTATACAGAACGTTCCCCAAACAGGTAACACATTGCTGCGCAATGGGGCCCCAGTTGAAGCACTTGTCGAACTTCAGAATGAGGAACTCTTGCTGTCCGGTTGGGGATGTCACGAAGGCTTTGGCATCATCCAGAATCTTTCGCAGTGTTTCGCCGAAGTCGCCGGCATGCAACTTGGAGCGGGTGAAAGTCTGTGGCTGCTGCGCGAAGCCCCGCAGGATTCGCGTCTTCTTTTCGTCTTTCCTGACCATATCGTCCGCATGGTAGGCTCTCAGGTCGATGATCTTTTGATTGTTGGCCAAATCCAACGTGGCGGCGCCGGTGATCCGAAGATCGAACAGGCGGACCCCAGCCGTGGCCTGCTGAAGGATGTTCAGTTCCTGCGTCTTGACATTTTGATCGCCTCCGGTGATGCCCGCATCATGACTTCCAGCGAAGATGATCTGGTGGAGTTTCTTGTGCAGACCCAATGTGTTGTACTGAATCATTCGTGTTCGCCTCGATTGGTTTTGTCCGGGATTTCCATTTTGGCTTCCCGGCTCTCGGTAGTATCCAGAAATTCCGTTTTCAGTTTTCGCCCTAACTCAAATATACAGCCGCCCGCCTCTAATTTCAAGGTCCGGTACTGTCCTAATTTGGTCGTAGCGCCGCCATCTTGGCGGCTCCATTGCCGGCTGGAAGCCAGCGTTACGGGCCAAATTAGGACACAACCAAGGTCCCGTGGTGATACATTCCTGTGTTGTTTTGGCGAAAAACATCACCACGATCTTGATGACTCCGCAGCATGAATGTTTATGCCCCTTGGAAGGGTCGTAAGATGATTGTGCGGACTGACTAATAAGCGGGGGCAATGAGGGTACCGGGAACCGCTTGTTCTGCGCTTTTCCAGCCCCAACGGGGCGACCTAGCGCAGCCCAGGGCAACGCCCTGGGTCAACCGAGGGCCAGTTCTGACCTACAGCCCTGTAAGGGCGAAATACGAAGTGCGCCTTCAGTCCCAGACGTACAGCTTGGAGAGCGATTGCGGTATAGCGATTCACCTATCTCGCCCCTTCAGGGCTTGCGGGAACCGGTTTGGCCTCTTCACCCAGGGCGTTGCCCTGGGCTGGGCTAGCCTCACCTTCGCAGTTCCACACATTTGTGAGGGGAAGGTGACCTCCCTATCGGTCTAACGTCTTATCCATCAAAGCAGGCTTTGCAGAAAGCCGTTGTAGTGCCGACCTACCCTCTTTACAAACTCTGAAGGAAGCTGTCAGGATGCGCGCTGACGATGTTTCTGCGCAGCAAACGGCGATGCAAGGACGGCAAGGAACACCGCTACTGGAGTGTCGTGGAGAACCGTCGGGTGCGTTCGGGGCGGGTGGTGCAGCGGCAGGTTTTGTTCTTGGGAGAGATCAATGACCGCCAGCAGGGGGCCTGGCGACAGACGTTGGAGGTGTTTGATGAAGCCGAGCAGCGGGCCCGCACGCTGAGCTTGTTTCCAGAAGATCGTGCGATCCCCGCCGAGGCGCTGGATGGCGTGCAGGTGAAGTTGCGGGAGATGGAGCTGCGGCGGCCACGGGCGTTTGGGAACTACTGGCTGGGCTGCGAGCTGTGGCAGCAGTTGGGACTGGGGGCGTTTTGGGGAGGGCGGTTGGAGGTCGGTCGCGAGGAAGTGCCGTGGGCGAAAGTGCTGGAGTTACTGGTGGTGAGCCGGCTGATCGCGCCGGGCAGCGAGTTCCGTTTGCACCGGCAAGGATTTGACCAGAGCGCCATGGGAGATCTATTAGGCAGCGGTTTCGCGGTGGCGGAGAAGGATCGGCTGTATCGCTGTCTGGACCGCATCGTGGAGCACAAGACGGCGTTGTTTGATCACCTGCGGCAACGCTGGCAAGACCTATTTCAGGCGCGCTTCGACGTCTTGCTGTACGACCTGACGAGCACTTATATCGAGGGCGAAGGAGAGGAAATTCCCAAAGCGAAGCACGGCTACAGCCGCGATCACCGTTTCGATTGCCGGCAGGTGGTGATCGCGCTGGTGCTGACGCCGGAGGGATTTCCGCTGGCTTACGAAGTGATGGAGGGCAACACCTCGGACCGCACGACGCTGCGGGGCTTTCTGGCCAAGATCGAAGCGCAGTACGGCAAGGCGCGGCGGGTGTGGGTGATGGATCGGGGGATTCCGACCGAAGAGGTGCTGGAAGAGATGCGCGGCCCGGGGCGGGAGATGTTCTATCTGGTGGGCACGCCGCGGGGCAAGATTCAGCAGTATGAAAAGAAGTGGCTGGAGTTGCCCTGGCAGAAAGTGCGCGAGTCGGTGGAGGTGAAGTTGTTCGGGGAGGACGGCGAACTCTATGTGCTGGCCAAGAGTGAAGGGCGGCGAGCCAAGGAGCGCGCCATCCGACGGCGCAAATTAGTGGGGTTGTTGAGGACCTTGCGCAAGCTGCGCCGCAGTGCTCCGACGCGGGATCAACTGCTGCTGCGCCTCGGGGCAGCGAAGAGGCAAGCGGGGCGGGCCTTCGGCTTCGTATCCCTGCGCTTGCCCCGAGAGGGGGAGGAAGTCACCCCCCAGACGTTCACCTTTCAGTTGCACAAAGAGAAGTTGCAGAAGGCGGAGCTTCGCGACGGACACTATCTATTGCGCTCCAACCTGGTGGGGGAGAACCCGGAAGTACTCTGGGAACGCTATATCCAACTGACCCAGATTGAAGCGGCCTTCAAAACCTTGAAGAGCGAACTGGGACTGCGTCCGATTTATCACCAAGTGGAGAAGCGGGTGGAAGCCCACATCTTCGTGGCCTTCCTGGCCTACGCCCTTTCGGTGACCCTCAAGCAACGCCTGGCCGCCTTAGCGCCGGGCCTGACGCCCCGCGCCGTGCTGGAAAAACTGGCCACCCTGCAGATGCTCGATGTCTGCCTGCCCACCACTGACGGCCGCTGGCTAATCATGCCCCGCTACACCCAGCCAGAACCGGATCAGTCGTTGATGCTGCACCAGCTTAACCTGACCTTGCCTTCTCAGCCACCACCCCGTATCAAGGCCCCCCAGGAGACTGCCCAAACCCCGCCACCGAGATTGAAAATGTAGTGCCGACCTTTGAGATCCCTTCGCTAAAAACAAAGCACTTACCCTTTACCTAACCCCTCAACTGCGAAAGTTCGGCTAGGTCGCCCCTTTGGGGCTCGAAAGCGGCTTCGTGCGGACGGTCGAGGAATATTACGAGAAGGTGGAATATGAAGCCGGTGCGGGCGGGGCTTGCGGAGCGATCTGAGGACTGGCCATGGTCGAGTGTGCGCGACTACGGAGGGAATCTGAGCGCGGTGGCCAGCGCACATCCCATCCTGCGCGTTGATCGGATACTGCTGCCCGCCGATGCCCGGACACGCATCTAAACGAAAAGCGGCAGAGTCCCAAACACGGGGACTCTGCGGTACCCAGCCTGCTTTATTCCCCAATCGAATGAGCGGGTTACGTCAATCTCTCACGCCAATTCCAGCACCTTCGGATAGATTCGTTTTGCCAACTTGGCTCCCAGCCTCGAGCCAATGGCCGAAACGAGCTTTTGCTCTTCCAAGATGTCAAGAACTTCATCCTGCGCAGCCTTTCTCAAATACAAGCCCTTGGAGAGCCGCGTAATCTCCCCACCTGAGAGCCTCTCGTTGTCTCTAAAATGGGCAAGGATGGCCAAAGACAAATAAAACTTCTTGTCCCTGTTGGTGCTCGACAGCCTGTCCCAAATGTGCCCGGGGTGTGTCTGGCCCCGGACTAAATGCCGTGCAATACTGGGAAGCAGTCCGTCAGTTTCACGAGATTCAATTGATGAGTACTCAATTCTCTGAATCCCCCTAATGTCGGAGGGGACGTCCTTGGACTGTTTCCGATTGAGTAATATGTAATACTTTTTGCCAAGCCCCTCGGCCAGACCCAATTCCAGTGAAACGTTTGGGTTCCAAAGTGATAAGTCAAAAATGCAGTAATCGACTGCTCGGATATATTTCGTCAAATTCGACAGCAGGTGCCTGCTTCTGAGGCGCGTGTCAGCGTAGTACCACGCAATCGGAAGCCTTTCCAATGTCTCGCGGAACGCATGGAGATTAAATGGCGGGGCATAGGGACAGCCTACAAACACAGTTGGCGAGAGAAATGGTGCGCGTGCCATTGCACGCGTATGGAACCACAGTTCTTATTAATTTGGAAGGGAAATGTGAACTCAAGTTTGACATCCTCGGACAGTTTGCATTGGAATGCGCACGATGGGAGAGGACGTGGACGGACCGTGCCCCCAATCCGCTCGGCGGGGGCTCACGAGATCTCCGGTGGGACTTCGCCGCCGCTGCTGGATGGTTGGTCCCCCCTGCTTGCTCGAGCCTACTCCTCGAAGGGTGTGATGGACCGAAGTTTACCGTGCCTGCCCTGGATATGGACCGTTCCGTTGCCGGCTAACTCTTTCGCACGCTCGACCGCCTCCTGCTGGGTGTCAAACACTCCACTCGCGCGTTCAGCCTTCGGCTTCCTTACAGCCCAGCCGTCATCGTGCTGGACCACATAAACAACATTGTGCTTATTCGCCGCCATCTATATCCTCCACGCGTCTGTGAACTCATCAACGCGCTATTTCGCCGTTAATCAATATTATCACAAACAGCGGGGTGGCTGGCGCAGCCAGTAGTGCATCAGACCTGCTTTTCAAGGTCTGAGGCTCTTCCGGTTCTCAGATATGCGTGTTCTCATCGGCGGCCAAGCGCACCCGGTCGAGGCGCGGGCGGGATATGGCGATTATTGACCCGCTGTCGTCGCGGCGTGCAATGCTCTCCAAAAAACCGCAGACCTTGAAAAGCAGGTCTGCTCTACCCGCTCCCCTTCGTCACGGGTGCCCTCTTTCGGTGGATCGGCGGGGCGTTAGCCGAAACTAGGAACCAAACCAATCGTATTTGTAAAGAGCGTCACAGTATACATCATGCCCAGCTTCGAAGAATTTCCGCTTCAGTTGCATGAGGTGGTTGTAGCCGCATAGCACCAAGACACTCTCCGCGCTCCCCGCGTAACAAATCACTCGGTCGAACATAAACTCATCTCGCATTTTGTCGGATTCGTGCCGTGGCTCGATTTCAACCCAACCATTGCGCAAGTCTCTTTGATACCCCTCTTCTGTCAGACAGGTGCGAGCTTTATCTCCTAGGTACTTTGGGATTCTGGACCATGTCTTCGGAACTCCTCGGCTCGCCTTTTCAGATTCGCTCATATCTATTGGCTCCCATCGAATGCCAAGAGAGTTCGCAAGCTCACGTGCAATCGTGGAATGATCTGGCGGCTGCTCTTCACCAATAAACTCAACGCCTCGACCTCCTACGAGTTGGCTCAGCAACTTCCTGTATTCCAGCTTTTGAACCGCTGAGCATGGACCATCATTCGATTGGACTCCATGCGCTAGCCCAAGAATGGCTACCTTCATGTTTGTCCCCCTAAGCGCGGGGCTTTTGAAAAGCGTTTATGGGCCTCCCTGCTGCAATTCTCGCGCTCTCAAGAGCGTCTACGGCCCTTCTTCCAATGTTACTGTGCTTTGTCCCAATATTTCTTCTTTGATTCTAGTGAAGCCGCCATATCGGCCTGTCTTTCCCCTTTCACCACTTCTCGCATCACCTCTGCAGCTTCCTTGTCATATCCGGTCTGGGCGACGACGCTGTTTTCAATGTATCGAACGGTCATCGGAGTATCTCTTCTCAACCTATTGTAATTGCAAACAGATCACTGCTTCTCGGCCAGCCCCACCAGAGGCAGCGCGGGGGTGGCAGAGAGCATGATTGCCTCGGCGGGGTTGACCAAATAGAAGATCAGGGGAAGCGTCCCAAGCGACCCAGAAGAGAGTTGTCCCGTGCCTCGCCCGTTCGCTGCGATGGAATAACTACCGTCAGTGATTACTCCAGGAAATGCAAGGCCGACACCGGTAAGGTAGTAGTCTTCAGTGCCTGCGAGGTTGCCTGCGCCGTCCGCCGCGAACTGCCCAACCGAATCGAACCATGTCCCCTCCTCACCGCAGCCCTCGCAAAACCCACCGTTCATCCCGAACGCAAAGTTTCCCTGCATGGAAGATGTGGTGAACGGGCCGCCCTGCTGTGCGAGAATCGCACCGGTAAGGACAGTTCCATCCGTTTCGAGCAGAACTCCACTTCCAGCCGAAGCAAGCCAGAACACCAGTGGAACTGTTACCCCCTCATCGGACGAAATTATCAGATTGGCCGTGCCTCGCCCGTTCGCCGCGACATTATAAGTTCCGGTTACAGGTGTGCCGTCTATGCCGTAAATTAAACCATTGTTACTGTCCTCATCTAGGATCCCGGCGTTGATGTTACCAGCGGCATCGGTATCGAGTATCCCAGCAACATCAATGGGTACCCCGCTCGCGAAGAAAGCGATCGAACCTCCCAGGGAGGAGTTGCCAAAAGTCAGTCCGCCTTCTTGTGCAATAGCTTGTCCGGCTCCCCCTGAATCGATGCTCAAGAATTCGACCGTCTGGCCATCGATGATGTAAAACACAAAGTTGGAAGTTCCGTTCGAATTCGTCCATGTGGCCGTGCCGTGGCCCTGGGAACTTAGACTATACGTCCCAGTGAAGGGCACCATCGCCTGGAACGATCCGGCGTCATTGATATCCTCTGTGCCGGAAACGTTGGCGCTGCCATTCAGATTGATGCTGCCGACGATTCCCAGGCCCGTACCCTGTAGGCTGAAAATGAATGTGCCTGCCAGGGCCGATATGGCCGATGCGTCCTGCTTGCGCACGACACCAAACGTCGCATCAAGCCCATCGTACTCGATGAACTGACCCTGTGCGCTTGATGCGAGAGCGAAAGCGAACGTGTCAGTCCCGCCTGCATCGAGGTTGACAGTTGCAGAGCCTAGTCCGCCCGGTCCAACAGAATATGTCCCGCTGAACGGCTGATTCGTGGAGACACCCCCTGAACCAATGACATCCTCCATGCCGTTGGTCAGATTACCTGCCCCATCAGCTTGAAAGGTACCACCAACAAATCGTAGCGTTCGTCCGTCTGCGAGCGTTGCAGTAAAGACGTAGGTTCCATTCAAGGTGGTATTAGTAAAGTTCACTATGGTAACAGTAGCGGAAGCAGACTTAGTGGGGTCTGCCTGAGGGATGGCTGAAACGGTGACGGAAGCAGGATTCGGAACGGCGCTCGGCGCGGTGTACAGCCCGTTGGCCGAGATTGCCCCTTCTGTTGAGTTCCCGCCTGTTACACCGTTCACCTGCCAAGTCACCGCTTGATTAGTTGAATTAGATACTGTTGCGCTGAATTGTTGGGTCGTCCCACAGCCCAGTGTTGCTGATGTGGGCGTGATAGAAACACCAATGATAGTCGGTGCCGCTGTAACGGTCACTACTGTACTGCCGGTCTTGCTCGTATCCTGCACGGATGTGGCGGTAACGGTCACCGTGCTGGCCGTGGCGGGTGCGGTAAGCAACCCTGAAGAATTGATCGTCCCCGCACTTGTGCCCCACGTGACGGCTGAGCTGTAGCTCCCCGTTCCCGTGACGGTCCCCGTGCATTGCGAGGTCTGCCCGGTCTGCACGGACGTGGGACTGCAGGTGACTGAAACCGAAGTGATGGTCACGGGTACGGTGACCGTGACGGTCGCAGTTCCCGACTTGCTCGTGTCCTGCGTCGATGTGGCGGTGATGGTCACCGTGCTGGCAGTGGCGGGTGCGGTAAGCAACCCCGAAGAATTGATTGTCCCCGCACTTGCGCCCCAAGTGACGGCTGAGCTGTAGCTCCCCGTTCCCGTGACGGCCGCCGTGCATTGCGAGGTCTGCTCGGTCTGCACGGATGTGGGACTGCAGGTGACGGAGACAGCGGTGATGGTGGGCGGAGAAGAGGGTACGCCATTGCCCCCACCTCCA
Source organism: uncultured Acidobacteriota bacterium (assembly GCA_963831905.1). Classification (GTDB taxonomy): domain Bacteria; phylum Acidobacteriota; class Terriglobia; order UBA7540; family UBA7540; genus CAVROP01. Next base: position 898,593 of record CAWHRX010000009.1, read on the forward strand.
CCCCCGCCGCAGGAAAGGGCCAAACCCAAGGAGACTGCCACCAGGACAGAAATGACCACGCGGAGAGTCACAGGTGGTTTGGAGGGGAAGGCTTTTGCATTTTCTGGCACGGTGGTTTACCTCGCATGGGGTTGCTTGGGGCCGATCCACGCCAGGAAAGCAAGCCGATGGTATGGAGCGTTGGGGGCCTCGGAGCGAGCCAGCGTAGTGGGCTCATGTGCCCTTCCGACCAATGACCATATGGAGGAATACTTACATTATAGGCAGGTGCTGTCAAGAGACAGGCTGTCCCAATTACTCTCGTACTCAGAAAACTGCCTCGGGAGCACCCAGTCGGTTGGGAGGGGAATTAGGGTGTCAGGAATATGTGAAGGAATTGAATTTGGACCGCTTATCGAGCGTGTAACTTATTGAAAATGCGTAGCGCTGAAAGTGGCAAAACCAATTTTTTCACATGTTCCAGGTACGCATTATGAAAGGGCGCCCCTGATTGTGTAAGGTTGGGTTGTGGTGGAATCCAACTTTAACCAAAAGGAGCACCCTTATGAGCGAGGACAAGTATATCGCGTTTGACGTGCATCAGGCGACGACGGTGGTGTCGGTGGTCAATGCAGCAGGGCGAGAGGTGAACACGGCGATTCTGCCGACGCAGGCGCAAGCGCTGCTGGGGTTCGTGGAAGGTTTGCGAGGCAGGTTACATTTGACTTTGGAAGAAGGAACGTATGCGGCCTGGCTGTACGATCTGCTGGAAGGGCGGGTGGCGGAGTTGGTGGTTTGCGACCCGCGCCACAACGCGCTGCTGAAGGAAGGGAGCAAGACGGACCGCCACGATGCGCGCAAGCTGGCGGACCTGCTGCGCACGGGGATGCTGCGCGCGGTCTATCACGGCGAGCGCAGTCTGCGGAATCTGCAGGAGCTGGCACACTGCTATCAGGCCTTGGTGCAGGACACGACGCGGGTGATGAATCGGATCAAGGCGTTTTATCGCAGCCACGGCATCGACTGCGCGGGCCGCGGCGTGTACAGCCGGAAACAACGGGAGAGTTGGCTGGTGCGCCTGCCGGCGGGGGCGAGCCGGGTGCGCGGCGAACTGCTGCACGACCAACTGGAGCAACTGCGCAGCCTACGCCGGAGGGCTCGGCACGAACTGCTGGCGGAGAGCCGTAGGTACACGGTGGCGGCACGGCTGCGCGGGGTTCCGGGTTTCGGACCGGTGCGCGTGGCCTTGCTGATCGCGGGGATGCAGACTCCTTGCCGCTTTCGCACACGGAGCAAGTTGTGGAGCTACGCCGGTCTGGGGCTGGTGCAAAAGGGCAGCAGCGAGTATCGGCTGGTGGAGGGACGCGCGGTGCGTCGGCCAGGTGCCTTGCAATTGCGCGGGCTGAATCGCAACCGCCGAGCCGGGCTGAAAGAGATCTTCAAGTCGGCAGCGTTGGCGGCCATTCGTCAGCCCGGACCTTTTAAGGATTATTACCAATCGCGCCTGCAGCGGGGAGTCGATCCGGCCATCCTGCGTGTGAGCGTGGCGCGCAAGCTGGCGGCGCTGGTGCTGAGTTTGTGGAAGAAAGGAGGGCGCTATCGAGCCGAAGGTATGAAGCAAGCTTAGTGCCGGGAGTTCCAAGCTCGGCCGGGAAAAGGTTTTTCCACGGCGAGGGGGCAGGAAGTGTTCCGGCGCTCGGGTCGGAGAAGTTCCAGGCGGAACTTCTTCCACGAGGGTGAGCATCTATGAAACGGTTAGGCGAGGTTTTCCCCACCCGGGGCTCGCCTCCTCAGGTACGCTATGCCGCCTCGCACGACCTCAAAAAGCCATAGGCCTTGAGCCTCTTATAGAACCATGGTCGGCATCAATCCCGACCCCAAGCTTGCCTAAGCTCCGAACTACTTTCGACTCGCACGCTCGCGAATGGAAAAACAACGGCCGAACCCTTGCATTCAAAATCGTCGAGTTCATCAGCAGGGGGCTGGATGCCAACAAAAACCAAACCCTCCTGTAAGAGGAGGAGTGTTTTTACTTGACATCCCCTTTCATAGAACCCTTTTCACCCTCTTCGTCTGCCCAATTGACCGTCTGTCTCACATCGATATGCTTCGAGCACTCTTCGAGGGTGTGGTCGTTCGTCACCAGCACGGCTCCCACGGCGGCAGCATGGGCGGCAATCAGCAGGTCCATGTTCGCCAGCGGCTTGCCGATTCGTTCCAGCGTGGCGCGGGCCTTCGCATAGGCCCGAGCAGCGGCGGAGTCCCAAGGCAGGATGTCGATCTTGGACAGGAACAGCTCAACCGCAGCCTCCGTTGCCGCCGAAAGCTTCCCTCGGGCGAGGCCGAAACGGATCTCCGCCTCGGTCATCACCGAGATGCAGACGTCGTGATCCGCGCTCACCCGTTCGAGCTTGCGGCGGGCGTGCCGGGACTGGCCCTTGACGATGGACCTCACGGTGTTCGTGTCGAGCAGGTAAATCATACCGTCTCTCGCTCCTGGGGCAGGCTCCGGTCGCGGCCGGCGAGAAGGTCCTCGGGCACGCCGGCACGGTCGAGCGCGGCGAACACTTCGCTCCAGTTCGCAGGCTTGCGGGACAGAATCACGTCTCCGGTGCGCGGGTTACGGTCGATAAAGACTTCCTTGGTGTCGAAGCGAAACGCCGCCGGCAGGCGCACCGCCTGGCTGCGGCCATTGGCAAAAACTTTGGCTCTTTGTCGCACGGTTAATCCCTCCTCCCCGGGGATATATACCATGATATCTAGCAAGGCTCTGAACGTCAAGCCGCGGGCGGCGCATTCATGGTTTCGGCTTCTGCCACCGAGCCAGGGATGTCGTCACTCTCCGCAACCCAGACTTCTGCCTCAGAATCCCAACGCGCTTCGACGTGATAAGTACGGCTCATTGCTGGCCACTCCCACACACAAGCCTGCCACCTGCGGATACCTATTACAACCGGGGGAAACACCGGGAGAGCGTGACCGAGGCATCCCACTAAGGACGGGAGCCATTTTCAAAGCAACCCGCAGCATTGCGGGTGCGCGCGTATACGGTTTATGGAACCGGAGGGCGCGCGGTGGCCGTCCGGTCCTGGTCCGCGCTCAGAATGACCGGGCTGCGCTTCTGCCTCCCGGCTTCTCGCCCCCTGGGCTCCTCGACGCCTTGCCGGATCGACATTTCGACCCTCTTCACGTTTTTTGATAGACAAACCTGCGAAGCTATGATAGCCTACTATGATGGTTGTTTTGCGGACACATCGTCGTAGGCGACCCGCGGTGTGCGACGACGGGCAAGGGAAAGCGGAAGAGTCTGGCTATGGGGAAATGTAGGGAACTACAAAAAATGAAAAATAGTGGGAACGAAGCTAAGAAGTACCTGAAAACAAAGCACATCACTTTTTTGAATGCTGCAAATTATGCGCGTTTCGCGTGCAATTTCGCACAAATTAAGGCCTGAAAGGAGCAAAAACAGCACAATTTGCGAAGGCGAAGTTAGGCTTGTGAGCTTTACGGCGAGACCGCGAGAATGAAAAACAGCCGGCTACACGGGTGGTGGGTTGGGCTGGTGATGGTTGCGGCGTAGCGCTGATCTCGCGAGGCACTTAGGGGGCTTTAGCCCCTGAAGCGACGTGGCTTCTGGGCCTAAAGGCCCATCCGACCGTGCGGCCCCGGGCGGACTAAAGCCCCGCCCTTCCAAGCGTCATTTGAAATTGTGCTCATTGTACCAATCAGGCGTTCGGCTGTTGGTGATTTAATTGCTCAAGCCATTATTTCCGGTAACGGGCAGTGTGCCATTTTCTACATGCCTCATCCAACTCGAACCATTGGAGGTTTAATATGCTTGATCGTCATAACCGTCGCGACTTCCTGAAAACCTCGGCCCTGGCTGCGTTCGGGAGCGCCGCGGCGCTGAATGCCAAAGACGGGCTGTCTCTTGCTGCGCCTGCCGGCCCGCCGGCCATGCCCCAGACCTTTCACCAGGGCTTTCCGACAGGCAAGCTGGGAAATCTCACTGTGACCCGCCTGTTCCTGGGCTGCAACCAGGTGAGCGGATATTCCCACTCGCGCGACCTGGAATACGTGGCAAACCTGATGCGCGAATACCAGACCGACGAGCGAGTTATGGACACCTGGCAACTGGCCGAAGAACTCGGCATCAACACCGTGCTTTCCGACCCGTTCGACAAGCCGGTGCGGATCATGAAGCGGTACCGGCAAGAACGGGGCGGGAAGATTCAGTGGATCTCGGAGGTCCATCCCCACGCTAAGTCTTACTACGACATCCGCTTGGCGCAACTTCGGGAGAACATCCCGCAAGTCGTCGAACACGGAGCCAACGCGATGTATATCCAAGGCGGGGTCACGGATTCCTTCGTCGATCGGGGCCTGTTGGATGAGCTTGGCGAAGCTCTCGAGATGATGAAGAAGACAGGCCTGCCGTCCGGCTTGGGCGCTCATTCGATCGAAACCCCGAAGGCTTGCGTGAAAGCGGGCATTGTGCCCGATTTCTTCATGAAGACCTACCACAGGGACGACTACTTCTCCGCCACGCCGCGCGAAAAGCGCCGGGAGTTCCTGGTGGACAGTAACAGCCCCGACAATCATGACAACATCTGGGACATAAAGCCCGAGGCGACGCGGGAGTTTATGGCTACGGTCCACACACCCTGGGTCGCGTTCAAGGTGATGGCGGCCGGCGCCATTCCCCCGGAAACGGCCTTCAACTTTGCCTACCGCGGCGGAGCCGACTTTATCTGCGCCGGAATCTTCGACTTCCAACTTAAGGAAGATGTGGCGATCGCCAAGAAGATCCTGGCTGAGAACGTGGACCGAAACCGTCCCTGGATGGCGTAGTACGATTAACCACAGGGACACAGAGGCACGGAGACGGACCACAGGTATTTCTCAGTGCCTCTGTGGTTTTCAGGCTTCTGTTATCCCCTTCGTCAGGAGGCCGTAATCCATGAAATCCTCACTTGCGCGCTGGCTGCGTGGAATGGTTTACGCGGCGATCATCGCCACCATGCCTAGTCATCTAGCCTCCCAAGACAGTGAGCTTGCCCGAACCCCGCCCATGGGCTGGAACGATTGGTATCAGTACGAGTGCAAGGTCAGCGACAGCATCATGCGCGCCAATGCCGACGCGCTGGTGAGCAATGGCATGAAAGCCGCCGGCTACGTGTACGTGAATATCGACGATTGCTGGCAGGGCCAGCGCGATGAAAAGGGGTTCATTCATCCCAACGAGCGCTTCCCCGACATGAAGGCTCTCGGCGACTACATTCATAGCCAAGGCCTGAAGTTCGGAATCTACTCGTCGCCCGGACCCAAAACCTGTGGAGACTACGAGGGCAGCTATAAGCACGAGGAGCAGGACGCGCAGACCTACGCCCAGTGGGGTGTGGACTTTGTGAAGTACGATTGGTGCAGCGCGGCGCAGGTTTACAAGCCCGAGGAGATGCAGGGAGCCTACCGGAAAATGCACGACGCGATCAAGCGCACCGGCCGCCCCATGGTCTACAGCCTCTGCCAGTACGGTCTTGAGGCCGTCTGGCGCTGGGCGCCTCAGGTCGGAGGCAATATGTGGCGCACGACCGACGACATTGGCGGGGACTATGACCGGATGTCGTTGTTCGGCTTCCAACACAATGGCCTCGACACGTTCGTCAGACCGGGACATTGGAACGATCCGGACATCCTGCAGATCGGGATCGGCAAGCTGAGCAACGACGAAGGGCGCACCCAGATGACCTTGTGGTGTCTTCTCGCTGCCCCTTTGCTCGCCGGTAACGATCTGACCAAGATGACCCCGGAAACGCTCGAGATTCTTACCAATCCGGAGGTCATCGCCGTCGATCAGGACTCACTAGGCGCTGCGGCGCGGCGCGTCTGGCAAGAAGGCCCTTTAGAGGTTTGGATGAGACCGTTGGCGGATGGGAGCAAGGCGGTAGGGCTTTTCAATCGCAGCGGGTCACCGCTACCAATTTCAGTCAGGTTCGCAACCATTGGACTCGGCCGTACCCCCGGCGTGCGCGACCTGTGGGCCCGGAAAGACCTGGGCACCATGCAAGATCGATACACTGCCGTAGTGCCCACACACGGCGCGGCGCTGATCAAAGCTAAATAGGGATTTATGAAAGGTGAATAGTGAATGCACAGGAGGCAAGCATTGCTCCCTTCGCAATTCACTATTCCGGATTCACCAGGAGCGCTTCCTCACGGGGCGATACTTTGCGAGGTATTCGTCGACGTTCTCGGTCCGAGATCGTAAGGTGGTGCTGGACGGGGACATCAGCGGTTTCACCGAGGAGTTCTTTCTGGAGCTTCTGGTAGCACAGCGCCGCGCCATCCTGGTAGGGAATGCGCCTTTCCTCAAAGGCGCGATTCGAAATGGTCAGCGTAAACTCCCGGTCCTCGGATTTCATGCCCACGACCCGGTAAGAGTAATCCCTGCCGCGGGGCTTTAATTGGAATCCAGTGTATTGGATGAGTACGCTCACAGTCCTGGATACCTCCTCACAACCAACCGTGCGAAGCAGAAGGTTCTCAGCCTGCTGGCCTTCGGGCCGCTATGCCCTCCCTGCTTGTCGGTCAGCTAGATGATTAACTCTATATAATACACGATTAGCGCCGGTATCACCAGACCTTTCTTCTGTTTCGACGGGGCCAGGCCAACACTCCGCTATGCCAGTTGCTTTGCAGAACGCTGCGATTGCCACAGCGTGCCTTGCAGAACAAAGCCTGTCAGAAAGCCCCGCATCAGGTTGGTAGTCAGGAGGGAAACCACCCCTACGCATACAGCAATAGCCAGGAGCGGAAGGTTTCGAAGGAGCTCAAGGTCTCCTGTGTAGGGGCCGGATGATCATTACTTCCGTGGCTTTGATGAGCGCCGCCGCCGTCTCACCTACCTTGAGTTCAAGGTCGCGGGAAGCGTCACTGGTAATAATGGAGGTCACCGACTGCCCGCCTACGTCCAGCACCACCTTGGTCAGCAGACCAACGGTTTGCAGCTTGATGATGCGGCCCACGAGTTGATTTCGCCCGCTGATCACATGTTCGAGCCCCGCACCCACGCCCGAGACCGGTTTGGCGGGTGCAACTCGAGCGGTCGAGGTGAGGGCTCCGTCGTACCCTCGTTCGCCTCTTTGAAACAGCAAGCGGTCAATTTCCGAGCGTGGCACGCGATGATGCCCCCCCGGCGTCGTCACGGTCTTGATCTTGTGCTTGTAGATCCATTGTTTCAAAGTCGGGTAACTTACTCCCAGCTCGCGCGCCGCTTCCGGCATGTGAAGGAGTTCCATGAATTAACTCTCCTCAAATACGGCTTCCAGAACAATTGTATACGAATCAATACGATTCACCAATGAGGCTGGGCCCCGGAGCGACGAAGGGGTAGGGCTTGCCCTACCCGCCCCTGCCGCGGGCCCGGCAAAAGGGGACGGCAAGCCGTCCCCCTACAGCGGGACGACTCTCTGGCCGCAGTGGTGACCCTCGTTAGTTCGCATTGCCTCAAGCTCGTCGAGCGTGCGCGGCCAGTCCTGCTTGAGCAAGCGGGAGAGGGAGCGGTCCGCCAGGAGCTTACCGCCTGCCTGGCAGCGCGCGCAGTAGTTGGTCTCGTTGTCGGCGTAGCGGATGCGCTGCACTTTGGCGCCGCAACGCGGACAGGGCTGGCCGTGCCGGCCGTGCACGGCCATGGTGGGACGAAATGCCGTCACCTTTTCCGGAAAGCCGCCGCCGGTTTCCACTCGCAATCTCTCGGTCCAATCCCGCAGAGTGTTCCGCGTGGCTTCGTAGAGGCGCGCGATCTCCTCAGCCGTTAACCGGCGGGTCAGGGCTGCGGGCGAGAGTTGGGCGGCGTGCAGAATCTCATCGGAATAGGCGTTGCCGATGCCGCTCATGAGGTGCGGATCAGTGAGCGCGCGCTTAAGGGTATGGTTCTCGCTATTGAGGCGCGCCGCAAACTCTTCCAGCCGGGAGTCAAGAACTTCGAGCCCACCCGGGTTGAAGTCTGCGAGCTTTTCGGCGCCTGCCACCACGTGAATCGAGGCGCGCTTGCGCGACCCCGCCTCGCTGAGTGTCAGGCAGCCGGAATCAAAGTCGAACGCCGCCACGTCCCTGCTGCGCGCCGAGAGCGTCTTCCGGCGCGGTCCCGGAGCCGCCGGGCCGCGATCCCGCCAGTGCAGCCGCCCGGCAATCATCAAGTGCAGCACCAGCCAATAGTCCTGGTCGAAACCCATCGCGATTCGCTTCCCGATTCGCCGCAGGCCTTGCATCGTTTTCCCTTCCAGTTCTTGAATCGGCGGCGTAGCCGTCCGCAGCAGATACGGTCCCGACAGGCGCACGCGCTCGAGCCTGTGATGAAGGATGCGCCGCTCGAGCGCCTCGATGTAAACGACAATATCCGGCAATTCGGGCATGTGGATTTATGATGTCACGGAACCGGCGATCGGTCGGCACTTCGGCTGGCGATGGCACGCGGGTGAGCGTCCGCGTAGACACGCACGTAGTCCACCAAGGTCTGGGACGGGAACGGCGTGCTGCTGGTGGGATTGCCCGGCCAACCTCCGCCCACCGCCAGGTTCACGATCAAGTACTGGGCGTTGCCCGAGTCAAAGGGCCAGGCGGCGCCGGGAAACGACGCCAGACTCGCCGGAGTATAACTCCCGTAGACGTTGCCAGGGTCGTCGATGTAAAACTGGATCGAGCCCGGTTTCCAGATCATTCCGTAGGTATGCCAGGCGGCGGCTGTCTGCCCGCTCGGGAAATGGTACTGGCTCCCCAGGTTTGCCCCGGTGAGCCCCGTGCCGTGAATTGAGCCCGCGTTCCAGTCGGGGTTGCCGGCCGCATCCACGCGCTCCTGAATATCGATCTCCCCGCAAGCCGGCCATGGGTCGGTCACGACGCTGTTGCCCAGCATCCAGAACGCCGGCCAGAACCCTTGCGCCTCGGGCACCCTAATGCGCGCCTCGATGCGCCCGTAGAGAATGCTGAACAACCCCTGCGACTTGATTCGCCCGGAGGTGTAGACGCCTGAGGAGGGCTGCTGCGCCACGATGTGCAGGAAGCCATCCGTGCCCACGTAGACGTTCGGCTTGGCGGGATCGCAGGGGCTGGCTGCGGAACCCCACGCGCAGTAGTCTTCCAGTTCCTGATTGCCCCAGCCACTCGCTCCCGTGTCGTAAGTCCATATTGCGGGGTTCGGCTGGGCACTCGAGCCTGTGGCGTTCGTGAATTCGTCGGACCAGACCAGCGCGCCCGGCTCGACCGTCGCCGAGGGGGTCCAACTTGCCACGCTGCTCGGGGCGGCGCCCGGAGCCGTAGCGATGGCGTTGATGGTCAGGCTGGAAGAGATGAGCATCGGCGCCTGATAGGCGGGTGAGGAGGCCGTCGGCGTTGACCCGTCGATGGTGTAATGCACCGCCGCTCCGCCGCCGGCCGATATGGCCAGAATCACCGCCCCGTTCTGCGCCGCTGTGGTTGAGAACACCGGAGCCGCCAAAGCCGCGTTCGAGGGCGACGGATTGCCGCTCCCGCTGCACGAGATGGCAGAAAGTGCTATGCTCAGTGCAATCATAATTATAACTGCTTTATTTTCAATCACATACCTGAAAGTGTAGGATAAGTTATTTGTTTTCAACAACATAAGTTAATCACTCTCCTGTCTTTCGTGCCGATCCTTTGTTTTCATAGACATTCTCGCTTTGTTCCGTCGAAATCAAGTTGAGAAGTCGAGAGTTGAGAGTTAAGAGTGGAAGAGTGACAGTCCGTAGGCATCTCCTCGCCTGTCCTCTTGATTTGGCATCACAACTCCTTAACTCCTCGACTTCTCAGGTTCTCGACTGTTTGTTTTCATAGACATTCTCGCTTTGTTCCGTCGAATTGGAGTAAAGCAGTCGAGAGTCGAGAGTCGGAGAGTGACAGGCCGTTGGCCTCTATTCGCCTGATCTCGTGACTTTGCTTCATGCCTCCTCGACTTCTCAACTTCTCGACTGTTTGTTTTCATAGACATTCTCGCTTTGTTCTCTCGATTCTTGTGTTTTCCCGCATTGCTTCGGGTTCCCAACCAAACCTCGACAGCAACCCTCTACCCTGGGGAGAGGGTGGCGAGAGTAGCGAGCCGGGTGAGGGGTTTCGCGACTCTTTGTACTTGTCCTTTGTTTTCATAGACATTCTCGCTTTGTTCCCCCGATTTTGCAGTTGGTAAGTTGAGGAGTCGAGACGTTGGGGAGCCCTCCGCCACCTTCCGGGCCTGCGTTCGGCGCTTGCGGTCGGCAATTGGTTTCCAACTCCTCGACCACGATCTGCCCATCTGCCTACCTGCCCTCGCTTTTGCACTCCTCGACTTCTTGACTGTACTTGGAGACAGAAACCAAAGGCAGGAACAACGGATGAAAACAAAAAAGGACTTTCTGGCATAACCTTACCGGCAGGGCCTGACCCCTGCCCAACCCCACGAAACAACTCTAGCCTATGTCGTCCCGTTTGTCAAGGGAAAAATGCGGAAAATGCAAAAAAAGCGAGCGGACTGTCCCGAGGGACCCAGCGCCAAGCCGGGCGGGCACCTGTAGTGTGGCGGGCATTATGGCGCTGGCGGTGGCGCAATCAGGGTTGGAAAACACGATGAGGAACCGACGACATCCTGGAAAAGGTTCTAACACCATTTTCCCCCCTGACACGCATTATGAAAGGGCGCCCCTGATTGTGTAAGGTTGGGTTGCTACGAAATCCAACTTTGACAAGGAGGAGCACCCTTATGAGCGAGGACAAGTATATCGCTTTTGACGTGCATCAGGCGACGACGGTGGTTTCGGTGATGAATGCGGCAGGACGGGAGGTGAAGACGGCGGTTCTTGCGACGCAGGCGCAGCCGCTGCTGGGCTTCCTGGAAAGCCTGCGGGGAAGGTTGCATCTGACCTTGGAGGAAGGAACCTATGCGGCCTGGCTGTACGATTTGCTGCAGGGGCGGGTGGCCGAGTTGGTGGTCTGCGATCCGCGGCACAACGCGCTGCTCAAGGAAGGGAGCAAGACCGACCACCAGGACGCGCACAAGCTGGCCGACCTTTTGCGCACAGGGATGCTGCGGCCGGTGTACCACGGCAACCGCAGCCTGCGGAACCTGCGGGAACTGGCGCACGCTTATCAGGCCTTGGTGCAGGACACCACGCGGGTGATGAATCGGATCAAGGCCTATTATCGCAGCTACGGCATCGACTGCGCGGGGCGCGGGGTGTATAGCCGCAAACAACGGGAAAGCTGGCTGGGGCGTTTGCCGGCGGGGGCGAGTCGGGTGCGCGGCGAACTGCTGCACGAGCAACTGGAGCAACTGCGCAGCCTGCGCCGGAGAGCTCGGCGGGAGCTCCTGGGGGAGAGCCGCAAGTACCTGGTGGCGGCACGTCTGTGCGGGCTGCCGGGTTTCGGACCTCTGCGCGTGGCCTTGCTGATCGCAGGGATGCAGACTCCTCATCGCTTTCGCACCCGGGGCAAGTTGTGGTCCTACTCCGGCCTGGGGCTGGTTCAAAAGGGCAGCAGTGAGTATCGGCTGGTGGAGGGACGCGCGGTCCGTCGGCCCGGCGCCCTGCAATTGCGTGGGCTTAACCGCAGCCACCGGCCCGGGCTGAAAGCCCTCTTCAAATCGGCCGCCCTGGTGGCCATCCGTCAGCCCGGACCCTTTCAGGACTATTACCAATCGCGCCTGCAACAGGGGGTCGATCCGGCCATCCTGCGCGTGACGGTGGCGCGCAAACTGGCGGCGCTGGTGCTGAGTTTGTGGAAGAAAGGAGGGCGTTATCGAGCCGAAGGTGTGAAGCAAGCTTAGTGCCGGGAATCTCCAAGCTCAGCCGGGAAAAAGTTTTCCCGCAGCGAGTGAGCAGCGAGTGTTCCGGCGCTCGGGTCGGAGAAGTTCCGAAGGGAACCTCTCCCACGGGGGTGCGCATCTAGGAAACGGTTAGGCGGGGTTTTCCCCCTGGCGGGCTCGCCTCCTCTGACACGCTATGCCCCCTCGCACGACCTCAAAAAGCCATAGGCCTTGAGCCTCTTATAGAACCATGGTCGGCATTCGTCCCGACCCACAGGCTTGCTCAAGCTCCGAACCACTTTCGACTCGCACGCTCGCGCATGGAAAAACTCCGGCCAAACCCGTGCATGCAAATCGGTCGAGTTAATCAGCAGGGGGCTGGATGCCAAGAAGAACAAAATCTCCCTCTAAGAGGGGGAGTGTTTTCACTTGACATCCCCTTTCATAGAACCATTTTCCTCCCACGCCGGGTGACACTGGCGCATGAAATACGTCAGTTGTGGGTGACGATCATTGTGTGACCACGCGCGAATGTCACATAACACACGGTATTCCAAAAATTGCAACTGCGCAATTAAGCGACTTGCAGCCGGGCGGACAGGCTTTAATGTCACAGAACAGGGAGATTGTGACCTCGGCTGACGTTCACTGTTTGGGGGTCACTCTAACCTCGCACGCCCTGGCCGCGCCAGCAGCCGGACAAACTGCCTGTTCACGATGTGGCGGGTGGCCGTTACAGTTGAGGGTCGGACCAGGGCACCGGCTCCATCAATCGTCCAAGATCGCCTACGCGCCTGCTTGCTGGCCCAGGAAGCCTGCTCCTGGCGTCTCCGATCTCCAAAACGATGGATTTTGCCCTGCCCAACGATCTCGACGCACCTGCGGCCAATTCTGGCTGTTCTGGCCGGTGGCGGTCATCCGCACATTATGCAAACGCGCTGTTGCCGCTGTCGTGGGAATGCCCGTTCGCCGTCGCCAGTGGCGTCGATTTCAACGTGGGTCGAAGTGACGCGAAGTGTCATCATCAAAGGGCGCGATGACCAACTCGGTCCTCTTTTTCCTCGCAGACCGCGGCACCGTGCCCAAGAAGTCGCAAGGGACCTTCCCTCCGCAAAGGGTGGTCATGCTGCCGGCCAGGAGCCTCGGCGGTCATCTGCCGTGAACGGTCAACCGCCCGCCGATCTGTCATGCCGCACTTACTCAGCCATTACCAAGAGGAACCTTCTGCCGCCAAGGAACCTTCTTTGCCGCCAAGGATGACGGCGTAGGGACGCGTAAGGAACCTTCTCGTGGTCAGGCACATCGGGACTTGACAAGCGGGTTTCGTTCACTATGATGCAGTGCGAGGAACATGTCATATCCGGGGAGGGAAGATGGGCAGAAAAAGGAAGAGAGTTGCGGCCTTGCTGGTTTGAGTTGGCTCTGCACGCTCCTCGTGCTTGGCCTGATATGGAGTGTTCTAATCCCATGTGGAAACGGCTTGTGATAGTAAGCGCCTCAACTGGTGCAGGGGCTGTGCTTGTTCTAACGCTGATCCTTGTGGCCTGGAGGTGGTACGCGTCTCGCGAAACGCCCTGGGACACCAACGCGTTGTGTGCCATTTGGAGTGAAGCCACTGAGACATTCGAGCTTGAAGCGAAACCTCAAAGCTTCAAGCACTCCGGTTTCGAACTTTATTTCGGTTTGGAAAACAGAACCTCAAGAGACATCACAATCCCAACCGACGCAGTAATCATGAATCGCCTATCAAAAGGAGGCACCCTCGCGGAGACGCTTGACTTGAGGTTGAACAAGGCGTATCTGATTCCGGCCCACCAAAGGGCACAGGTTTCGCTTCAACTCAATTATGCATGTGACGAAGAAGACCTACAGACAGGCGCGGTGCATACTCGCGATGCTCATATTTGCTTTGATTCGGCGTTCGCTGGTTCCGACGGCTTGGCGCTGTTCGATCAGACCCACCGCATTCAGGTGAATTTGCCGAAGCCTGTCCTCAAATAATCCCGAATACGAAATGTCACCAAAACTGTACAAGTACCTACCGTATCAGTTGGCTCACGCCTTTCTATCCAACGGCGAAGCCTGGTTCCGTTCGCTGTCGTACTTTATAGCTTGTGAGCAAATGCACCGGGGCGACGATCTGGAAGGCACCCGTGTCTACGCGCCGTCAGTGGGTCTGGAGATCAGGAAAAACAGTGGAGAGAGGCTCAATGGTTTGGGGTGGTCGTTCCGGTCCAGCATGAAAGCCCTTGATGAGATTTTTGTTTATTGTACTAGCACCGTGTTGAGCGCGGACCTTGCGCGTGAATTCGAGTCCGACGCCTGCGTCGAGATCGCCGACATTGAGAAGTTTGTCGCCCGTTTGAGAACAGCAGCTCGCCGGAGGCCGAGAGTGAAGTTAGAAACCCTGAGACAAGGCCATGTCACATGCTACTGCACCGATCAACCTCCGGAAGAGGTATGGGCGCTGCCTGACCTGATCGTAATGCATAAGCCCCAGAGGTTTGCATATCAGTGCGAGTACCGATTTGTCATCAGCAAAAGAGCGGATGCGTACGACTTTGAGAATGTCAATTTGACTCTTGTGCGAGGCGAGGTTGGGAAACTCCCTATTGTTAAGCACGAGGCAGCGCCTTTGAAGTTAAAACTCGGCGACATGAGCGACTGCTGCCGAGTACACCGGCTCTGAAGTGAAACGGGTCTGCGCCGGTGGCCTTCACGCAGCCGCACACAGCCAATCGGCATCCGTCAGAGTCACGCACGTCTCTCTGGCGATCTCTGCCCCGCTTGGCGCTGAATGCGTTGCAGGGGCGCGGGGATGGGTGCACCGAAAAGCTAACTCGCTGGTTCGTCAAGCCGTGGTAGGAACGTGGCAGAAACCCACCCAAACAGCTACTACGCAAGTCGATTTCCAATCTGTATGTTATTGATTTTACAGATGGTTGGAAGAGGCCGTGCAAGCCCTCAAGCTGATGCGTCTGCCAACTGGCTCGCTGGTCGCCGGACAGCCGCTACATCGCCGCATTGACGGAAGACCCTCGCAGTTTAATGCCCTTTGCCTTCCGCACGGGAAAGTGGACGAAAGATCTCAGCCTGGGCCAAGTTTTGGATCTCCGCTTGTCACTCGTTCCGTCAACAATGGCGAGATCTGCGCGTTGCAATGCCAGTTTCCGAAGTGACACGGCGGCGCCACGATTGCAGATTTGAAACTCGAGATTTCAGATTCAGGAGAACGGGACGAACCCGTGGCGGCGCGATTCAGAATCCAAGATTTCAGATTCGAGATTGCAGATTCCAGATTGCAGAGAACGCTATCGGCGGAGATAGTCGTCTTTGCCGGTCAGCCAATCGATGCGGATGGGGCTGAAGACGTTGAGGGCCTGGGAATCTTCCAGGTCGGCCATGGCCTCAAACTGAATATTCATCCCCACTATTCTTCATTTTTGTGGAAAACAACGTGCCTAAACTGCGCAACCAATCCGGGGTTGGTTGGCTCTCCAAATGCTCTCCTGGTGGTTAACTGCCCGCAGGGGCTCCGGTGGAGGCGGACCTTTCCGCCAATCTCAGCCCGAACTGCTTCGCAAGCTTGCTGTAGCGCTCGAGAACCTCTTGAGGCGACAGGCCTAGCTTAACGGACGCCTCCTGGATGCGGGAATCGTCGATCTCCTTTTGCGGATCAATTGCCTTGTAGCCGGCTCCCTCGAAAGACTCAGCCAGCAACTTGCCGTCGGTCTCGTCGGCGCAAGTTCTCGCCAGGCCGGCCAAGGCTGCAATCCTCACCTTGGGTTCGCTTGACGCGAGGCGTGCCCTAAGTGCTTCGATGCCCGGCTGTCCTAGCTTCACCAGCGCGACGGCCGGGTAGCTCGCGTTTTCCGGATCCCGGTCAATAAGGGCGGCCAAGGGGCCGACAGCCTGCGCTTGTCCGAGCTCGCCGAGCGCCTCAGCGGCCCACCAGCGAACCAGAGAGTATTCGTCGCCCAAAGCTGCCATGAGCGGCTCTAAAGTCGCAATATCCTTGATGTGCCCTAAAACGTTGGCGCCCCACGCCCGAAGCGCGCGGTCCGTGCCTTGAAGCAACGCAATCATGGGTGCGACCGCCGGCTGGCCAACCTGGCCGAGCGCCAGAGCCGCATAAGACCGCGCGGTTGAGTCAGCCGTCCCAAGCTTCGACAGCAAACCCGGCACAGCCGCTTCGCCCATGCTCGCCACTGCGTTCGCGGCGAAATAAGCCCAACGCGCGTTTCCCAGCAATTCAAGAAGGGCCTCGAGCGCTCGTGGGTTTCGAGTGTTGCCGAGTGCCTCGATCGCCGCGCCAGAGAGGGATTCGTCTTTGAGCGCTCCAAGAAGGATCTCGAGCGCTCGCGGGTCTGCGATCTTGCCAAGTGAGCCGAGCACCGCCAGACGAACCTTTTCTTCGGGGTCCTGCAAGGCGGAGATGAGTGGCTCGACCGCCTGGGGGCTTCCAATTTTGCCCAGCGCTTCCGCAGCCGCTTCACGCGTTTCAGGGTCGGGGTCCTGCAAGCGGCCAACAAGGGCCTCGGTGGCGCGCATATCCGCGGTTTTTCCAAGGGCACTGGCCGCACTGCGACGAACCTTCGGACGGGAGTGCTCGAGTGCGTGGATAAGTCCGTCCACGGCGCGGTTGTCGCCAATACCGCCAAGCAAGTCAGCCGCAGTGACCACTATGAGTTCGTCTTTGTCGGAAAGAAGCCGAATCAGCGGAGCAACGGCCCGCGGGTCACGCTCGCCCGAAAGAATCGTGCAAACTACGAACAGAGCTGACGAGTCTGTCGCAGAGTCAGCCAAGACAGCGGCGAGCTTCTCGATTTCCTCGGGTGAAGGGCGCCACCTCAATTCGCCGCGACTCTCGTCGTTCAGTATGCCCAGATCCAGCGCCGCGCACGCCTGAAGGGGTGGAGGGCCGGCCAAGCCCTTCAGCAACTCCGCAACCACCCAAGGTTCGACCGGCACACTCTCCCTGGAGTCGAGCCCCACCAGGTCGAGCGCGGCTTCAATCGCCACCCGTGGCTCTTGATCTCGAAGGCGCTGCCCTCGCTCCGCGATCCAGAGGCGCATCTCGTCCGGGGCTTTTGGTACAGAAGCATCCGCCAGCATTGAATACAGGAAGGCAACGCTTAAGCGTAGGGCGCCCGAGTCTTGGATAAAGTGGTCAATGAGGATGGACCTTAACGCTGCGGCCCATTGGGACCCGCCCAGCTCACTGAGCGCATCCTTCGCCGCCGGATCTCCAAAGAGCTCTTCAGCGAGCGACGTTGCGACTTGGCGGACAAACTCCGTCAGCACTTTGTTTGCGATTTCGTTGCTTACGTTAGGCTCGTCCGCCAGGCATAACACTGCCAAGATCGCGCGGTGGCGGGCCGATCGGTTCGCGTCTTCGCCCTCCAGAGGCTGCAGGATGGCTAGGATGATGTCGTCCACCTCGTCGTCGCGGCTCGAGTTTCTGAGGCAAGCAACGCAGAGTCGAATCGCCTCACGCCACTGCTCAGCGGTGATACTCTCCTTGTTATCTGCGGGCTGGCCGCTGACGGGGGTCAGGCCTGCAAGGGACGCCACATTTTGCGCCAGTGTGCGTGTCCGGTCCCGTCCCGGAAACTGGCCATCCAGGAGGGCGCGCGCCGCCAGATACTCCTGAAAAGTGAGGTGGCGGAACTCGAACACCGGCACCGTCATGCCCAGGTGCGGCACGAGTCCGGCCTCAATCAGGATGCCGGTGCGCTGCTCGAGCAGTTTCAGAAAGTCAGCCGGTCTGTGGTTTTTAGCGGCGTGGACCTTTGGGTATTCCTCCCGCATGTTCTCGAGCAGCTCCAGGAGTTCCGGCCTGGGGAGTTGCTGCACTCCGCGCCGGCACATCTCGTAACCGATGTAGCGGAGCTGGGGCAAGGCCTCATCGGAGTCGATCGGCCCATCAAGCTCGGATCGCCAATTGAGCAGCACCTGGACGGCCTCCCAATAGAGATCGGCGCGGCGGCGCGGCAGCGTGCGCACCTTGCGCTTGACCAGCGCCATGGTGGTCAACAACATGGGATTGCCGGTCAGGCGTTCGATGCGATCGGTGCTGTGGATGTCCTTGATCAGGTCCAGGGCAGCCGTCTCCCGCCGCTCCTCGGGCTCGGCTAGATTACACCAGCGGCGGGCGAAATCATCCTTATCGGCGGAAGACAGGTCGGCAACGGTAACATGCTCGAACCCGCGCCCGATGCGATACCGCATTTCGCGATAGCCGACAATCCGCGAGGTGGCAATAAGGGGCGCCTTCGGGTAGGCAAGGTGGATCTGTTCGATTTGCTGGCAGAAGCGGGCGCGCGCCGTGGGTTCGGCGATTTCATCGAGCCCATCGAACAGAAGAAGCGCTTGACCCTCAATCAACTTAAGCGGCAGCAACTCCCGAAACGCCGCGGCTTCCTCGCGCTTCATCTCTGCCTTGCGCAGTGTGTAGCGCAGCACGTCGTCCAAGGCGCCGTTCAGGGAAGAGGGATCGCGCAGATCGCGGCAGCGGATAATCACTGGCAGCCAATCCTCCGCCGGCAGGGTTTGCACGTCAGGCAAGTGACTCCAGTCGGGGTCCCGGTTGAGCCTCAGCAGGTAGGAAGTTGCAATCCAGCGGACCATAGTGGACTTGCCGGCGCCCGGATCTCCGAGAATAACGAGTTGCCGCGCCTTCCCTAGCCGCTCTCCCACCGGGACTGCCGGGCTGGGCTCGGCTGCGAGCGAGGGCCGTCGCCAGGCCTCGCGACGGCGCTCCAGGGCCACCAGTGCAGCCTCGCCTTCCTCCCCACCGGCGGGGATCTCCACCCGCACACGAAGAGGAACGTAAAGCAGGCGCAGCTCGAGTTGGCGTGTGGCGAGTTCGCGATCCGGAGGCATGTTCGCTAAATCGATAAGGTCGCAGGAGTCAAGCGCCAGTTGGCGATATCTAAGCTCAGCTTGAGTGTGAGCGGCACTGGCGCTCGCCATCCCATCGCCGGGAAAGAAGTTCCGGAGGGAGGCCACGAGGTCGGTGAGCGAGGCATCACGGGAGAAGATGGCCACCTTTTGTCCGAATGCTATCGGCTCAACGTCCGCGTCATCTTCCATCTGCACGATAAACACCCGGACATTCGGCGAATTCCTGGCGGCATTCGTCAGTAAGCGCGCACCCTTGGTTCCGATGGCCCGCGCTGTGGCGCAGAGCACCACCGGTCCACCGCCGCCCAGGAATTTCGACGCCTCCTCGAGGGGAGACTGGCCCACCAGTACGGTCCCCTCGTGGGATACGTCGTAGCCGGCCTTGCGCAGCGGCTGAGCAATTTGCTCGGCCTTATCTTCATCGCCATGGGCGCAGACAATCAGCAGTTTCTGAGCCATCTTATTAGGGCAGAGCCCGGAGCAACTCTGCCATTCCTTTCGTCCAGTCTTTGACCAGATCGGCGTATTTGATGCCAAACAGGATTGGGGGCGGGTCTCCACCGGTGAGGCGTACTGGGAGAATTCGCACCTTATGGCCCTCGAGTTGGCGGGCGAGGCTGGTCATCCACTCCTGGGACATCCAGGGCGAGGTGACGCCGGAAGAAGAATAACAGACTACAACGTAAGCAGCGCCTTGCAGACCCTCGTTGATCCGTTGAACGATAGAATCGCCGAGACCGATGTTCCACTCGTCCAGCCACACTTGGTGTCCGGCGTCGCGGAGTTCTTTGGCCAGAAGTTCTGCGGCCTGGTCGTCAGCCTTACGGTGACTCACGAAGACATTGGCCATGTCAATCCCCGAGGTTAAAATAAGCGATGCAGACATTATGCCCCAGGCGACTCCACCTATGTCAACGCCCAGCAACTGGATGGTTAATCGGACAAGCCTGGGCGGAAGTCAATGTTATGCCATCGCTGGTCTGGCGAAAAAGACCCGTCGAATTGGCCACATTTGTGCGTGTCGAACTTTCGGTGATTTAACTGAGAGCTGACGGCCTCCTACCGCCGCAGGTAGTCGTCTTTGCCGGTCAGCCAATCGATGCGGATGGGGCTGAAGACGTCGAGGGCCTGGGAATCCTCCAGCGCCACCACGCGGTGCGGAACGTTGGGTGGGATGATGAGAACGTCGCCGGGGCGGAGCACGATTTCTTTGCCCTCGATCTCAAATCTCATGGCGCCGGTCACCATTGAGCTGATCTGCTCGTTTTCGTGCTGGTGAAGCGGCACCACGCCATCCTTGGCGAGGAAGATCTGCGCCATGGTGATTTTCTCGCCCGAGATGACCTTGCGGGCCAGCTTCTCATTGAGCACTTCCTTCTTCACAGTTTCCCAGGAAAAAAGTTCCATGCTTCTCCCTTCGTAGAACCTCGGTGATTTCTTTTATTCTACAGCAGGATTAGGGTTCAGAGCAGTGTGAACCACAGAGGCACAGAGGCACTGAGAATACCGGCCCTTATCAACTCTCTGTGACTCAGTGACTCAGTGGTTTAGAGCCCGTCATTTTTCGCTGGCAATTCTCCGCGTCTTGATGTATCAAATTCTTGCACACGCCGGGATATCGCATTCGACTGGAGGATTCCATGCGCAAGACATCTGTTTCCCTGGTTATTCTGGGCCTGCTGCTTTTTGCCGGTCTTCTTCAAGCCCAACAAGTCTGTCCTGGTCTGCCCTATGTGGCGAACACGCCGGAAGATGAGCTTATGCAGGCTGTCAATGGCGCGGAGAAGCCGGAAGATCAAGTAGCGGCCCTGGATAAATATGCCCAGGCGCACGCGGATGCCAAATTCATGCCATGCGTCGATGAATATTACACGATGGCATACCTGAAGCTGAACAATTATGACAAAGTTGTGGAATACGGGGAGAAGGGCTTGGCCACGAACTACAAAGACGTGATGCTGGTGATCAATACGTTGAAGGGCTACGTGGCCTCCGGCAAGGTGGCCGATTCCGCCTTCGACATCATCAGTACGGCTCCCGCGCTGATCACCGAGGAAAGCAAGCCTTCCCGGCCCCCCAACGTCAGCGACGCGGACTGGCAAAAAGCCCTCGAAGAGAACGCCACACAGGCCAAGGACGAGCTCGCCTACGTGGTCTATGCGGATCTCCAGCTCACCCTGCGGGTGACCGATCCCAGCAAGCGCATCGAGCGCTTGGACCAGTACGCGAAAGCCTTCCCCGACGACGCCGCCAAGAATGCGGGGCAGATCAATTTCGAATACTTCAAGGCCTACCAGATGTCGAATAAGGCGGACAAGGCCATCGAGTGGGGAGAAAAGACCGTCGCGGCAGATCCTAACAACCTGGATGCTTACAATTTTCTCGCTTACGCCTACTCCATCGGCCGCACCAACCCCGATAAGGCAGTCCAGTATGCCAAGAAATCCATTGAACTGGCGCCGCAATTGAAGAAGCCCGACTCTCTTACCGACGCCCAGTTCAAGCAAGCGCAGGATAACGAACTTGGCATGGCTCACCTCTCGCTGGGTTATGTTGAATTCACGCGCGCGGCCACGTCGAAGTCAAAGAAACTGGGGCCGGCGATCGAGGACCTCAAGACGGCGGCGGGTTTGCTGGACGCGAATCCCGAATTGCAGGCACAGGCCTTGTATTACCTGGGATACGCCTATGAATCCGGTTACCCGGCCAACCACCGCGGCGCCATCGACGCGCTGACCAAGGCTTCGAGCCTACAAAGTTCGTGGAAATCCCAGGCGGACGAACTCCTGGGGAAGGTAAAGAAAGCCTCGAGCGAGTAAGGCCACAGAACAAACCCCGTGGCTTGTCATCCTGAGGAGTACCGATGGGCTTGCAGCCCACCCGAGTGAATGAGAATCCGCACGTCATCCCCCGTAGGGGCACGCCATGGCGTGCCCGTACAAAGTCGAGCGGGGGTGATTTTCGGGAGAGCTGTAGGCGGTCCTGAGTGAAACGAAGGAAGGATCCCAGCCGTCGCATGTTGGTCCAAGGGTGAGTCGAACTGCCGAGATCCTTCGCTGCGCTCAGGATGACAGTCGGGATCGTTCTTTTCGCAGTGCTGACCTAAAGGTCGGCGCCACGTTTCCCTCTTCTCCAAATCAGGTAAGCAGGAATCCCCAGAGCTACAATGCCGGCGCCGATGCCTGACTCGAGCGGGCGGGCGAGAATGGTGTTCAAGATAAAGACCGCAGCGGCCAGCACGAAAATCGCAGGAACCCAGGGATAGCCGGAGACGCGGTAGGGGCGCGGCAGGTTTGGCCGGGTGCGGCGCAGGATGATCACCCCCAGGGCTGCCAGGGCGTAGAAGATCCAACCTGCAAAGATGACGAAGGTGAAGAGCTGCTCGTAAGTTCCCAGCAGCACGAGGAGGATTGCCCAGGCAGCCTGGAAGAGCAAAGAGAGATGCGGAGTGTGAAATCTCGGGTGAACATTGCCGCACCAGCGGAAAAAGAGGCCGTCGCGCGCCATGGCATAATAAACTCGAGCGCCTGCCAGGATCATTCCATTCACGCAGCCCAACATCGCCACGATGATGGCGAGCGACACCCAATGGGCGCCGCTTCGCCCGAAAAGGCGCGTTCCGGCCTCCGCGGCGACGCGCGGCGATTCGGCCACGGTCAGCAGCGGCAGCAC
This sequence comes from uncultured Acidobacteriota bacterium, assembly GCA_963831905.1. Taxonomy (GTDB): domain Bacteria; phylum Acidobacteriota; class Terriglobia; order UBA7540; family UBA7540; genus CAVROP01. The sequence continues at coordinate 920,941 of CAWHRX010000009.1, forward strand.
GTGGTAGTAGACGAGGTTTACGAGAATGTAAATCACCACGACTGCGCCGGTGCCCAGGATAAGGCCCAAGGGGATGTTGCGTTCGGGGTTCTTGACCTCGTCGGCGGCAAACGTGCCATTGTTCCAGCCGTCGTAGGCCCAGAGGGCTGCGACCATGGCGACTCCGAAGGAAGAGAGAAACCCCCAACCGGCCGGCGTGGGCAGTTTCACGGCGCCGCCCACGGGCCCGTGCGCCAGCGCGAAGCCCAGCGCCACCAGGGCCACCATCGCACCGACCTTGGCCCCGGTCAGGACGGACTGGAGCCAACCCGCCTCGCGCACACCGCGATAGTTAATGGCGGTCAGAACCACGATGGCGAGGCTTCCCGCGAGCTTCTGCTGCACGGGATTGATCGGAAAGAAGTCGGCAAGGTATTGCCCGAATCCCACGGCGACGGTCGATATACCGCCCGACTGCACCGCCAGGAAAAACGTCCAGCCGCAGAGGAAGCTCACCAGATGCCCGTAAGCCTCGCGAAGATAGACGTATTGGCCGCCGGCCTGCGGAAACATCGAGGCCAGTTCCGCGAACGATAGCGCCCCGAACAGGCTGAGGATTCCGGAGATGATCCAAACGCCCAAGGCAGCGCGTTCGCTGCCCACTTCCCGAGTCACTTCCGCCGGAACGATAAAGATGGCGGACCCAATCATGATCCCCATGACAATCGCCGTGGTTTCCCATAACCCCAGGGCACGAAGCAACTGAGGCTGCTCCGCGGCGGCGACGGGCGGCGCTGTTGCAGGTTTGACGAGGTTCATAGAGCCATTCCCACGTGGGCGGGAATCCCTAATATGTTGCCTGATTTTGCGCTTGCGAGACAATAGAGGAATTGCGACCCGGCCCCTTACAGTGTAGGGGTAGGGCTTGCCCTTCCCTCGTTGGGTTAGTGGCCCAACCGCGGGGGGACGGCAAGCCGTCCCCCTACACTGGCGGTGTGCGACGCGGATGTAGGGGCGGTTCGCGAATCGCCCCTACCGGCGCGCGAACATGTATAATTGAGAGTTGAATAGACGTGCTGATGAGGAGCTACTGTGCCTAAAGATTTAACTCCGCAGGACGTGCTGAACGCCTTGAAGGCAGTTGAGGATCCGCACCTGCATAAGGATGTCGTGTCGCTCGGGTACATCAAGGACATCGAAGTGGGGGATCGACGAGTCAGCATATTAATGCAGACGGCCAGTCCCGCCAGGAGCCAACTGCTGGCCGGCATGAAGGAAATCGTTCACGGGCTGGGCGTGCAGGACGTGGAAGTGCGCGTGATCGATCCGCCCCCGTCCGTCCAGCCGGGGAAGTCGAACCTGATCCCGATGGTTAAAAGCACGGTGGCGGTGGCGAGCGGCAAAGGCGGTGTGGGCAAGTCGACGGTAGCGGCCAACCTGGCAGTGGCGCTGGAGCGGACGGGGGCCCGGGTGGGCCTCATGGACACAGACGTTTACGGGCCGAGTGTCCCCGCCTTGATGGGCGGCGGAGAGCAGCCGCACGTTGTGGAAGGCAAGATCGAACCTCCCATCGCCTATGGCGTCAAGCTCATCTCGATGGCGTATTTCCTGCCCAAGGATGAAGCCGTGATCTGGCGCGGCCCCATGCTCCACAAGACCATCCAACAATTCCTGGGCGACGTGCGCTGGGGTGAGCTGGATTATCTCCTCATGGACCTGCCGCCGGGGACGGGAGACATTCAGTTGAGCCTGTCGCAGACCATCCCGTTGACGGGAGCAGTGATTGTTTCCACGCCGCAGGATCTGGCGCTGACGGTGGCGTCGAAAGCCATCGCCATGTTCCAAAAGCTCAACGTCCCTATCTTGGGGATTGTTGAGAACATGAGCTACTTTGCCTGCCCGCACTGCGGCCAGCGAGAGGATATCTTTGGCCACGGCGGCGCCCGGGAAGCGGCCCACAAGCTTGGCTTGCCCTTTCTGGGTGAGATCCCTCTCGATCCTGTCATTCGAGTGCAAAGCGACAAGGGCAGACCTGCCGCATTGGATGGAGAGACAGCGAACGGAAAAGCCTTCCAGCAGGTCGCGGCAGCCCTCGCGGAACAGGTGAGCTTGGCCCAACAGCAGGCGATCAGTATCGAGTAGTCGGTCGTCCGTGGTCCGTTGTCCGTTGCCGGTTGCGGCATACATCATTGCGACGGGCAACGGACAACTGACAACGGACTACGGACAAAAGACGTTTGCTCTATGCCCAACGTACCTACGAAGATCAAACTCGACGCCGGGAACGACACGCTTTCGATCCTCTGGGCGGACGGTCATGCCAGCGCGTATTCGTACCGCAGCCTCCGCGACCGTTGTCCATGCGCGACTTGCACCGAGGGAGGCGAGGCGCATGGCCAGTCGGCGGGCCTTCTACCCATGCTCGGCGTCAAGCCGTTGAAACCAGAGCGGGCGGAGTTAGTTGGACGTTACGCCCTCCAGATCTATTGGAACGATGGCCACTCCACAGGAATCTATTCCTTCGATTACCTGCGCAACCTATGCTCGTGCCCGCAGTGCGATCTTGCCCGGCAGATTAGCCAGACCTCCGACGTGTAGGGGCGGTTCGCGAACCGCCCCTACGGGAAAATGTGGTACCATCTCGGAAGGGCTTGACTGCATATTTCGAGGAGCTGGAGGGTGCTATGGGATGGCCTGTTTTGAAAGTGCTGGGCTTAGTTTGCGTTGGTCTCCTGGCGCCGTTGTTGGTTTCATCGCAAACTGAAACGCCGCCCTCTCGCGGCCTTCTCCTGGTGGCCAACAAAGGCAATCAAACGCTGGGGATTATCGATCCAGAGGCGGGCCGAGAAGTGGCGGAAGTTCCGGAAGGAGGAATCACCGGCCACGAAGTTGCTGCTTCGCCCGATGGGCAGACGGCTTACGTCCCGATTTACGGCAACTCCGGCGTGGGCAGGCCCGGCACGGACGGCCGCACCATGGCCGTGATCGACCTCGCCAGTCGTCGCGTGGTCAAGACGCTGGACTTCGACAAGCCCCTGCGTCCGCACTGCGCGGTCTTCGGTCCCAAGAACGGCATGCTTTACATCACGACGGAGCTTGCCAATTCCATAACCGTCATCGACCCGAAGAGCCTGCGAATCGTTTCGTCCATTCCCACCGGGCAGCGCGAATCGCACATGCTGGCCATTACGCAGGATGGACAGCGCGGCTACACTGCCAATGTGGGACCGGGAACGGTTTCCGCCATTGACTTGGTGGCCAAGAAAACCCTGGCCATCATTCCCATCTCGCCCCAGACTCAGCGGATTGCGCTATCCCCCGACGACCGCTGGGTGTTTACCGCGGACCAGAGCGCGCCCCGCCTGGCAGTGATTGACACCTCGACAAACACGCTAAAGACGTGGGTGAGCCTTCCCACTGTGGCCTACGGTACGGCTGCAACGCCGGATGGACGCTGGCTTCTCATCACACTTCCAGATGCCAACAAGATCGGCGTACTCGATATCGAGACGATGAAAATTGCCAGAACCGTTGCGGTGGGCAAGATGCCTCAGGAAATCCTGGTGAGACCTGATGGAGAGGTGGCTTATGTGTCCTGCCAGGCCGCCGGGAAGATCGCGGCCGTCAATCTGAAAACTTGGGCCGTGGATAAGTTGATTGCTGCGGGGCCGGATGCCGATGGACTTGCCTGGGCGCCGGAGAAGCCTTGAGCGTCCACCGTGGCGCGGGCGTCCCGCCCGCGGTCGCGCAGGCATCCTGCCTGCGCTTTGAGTCTCTACGTGCGCAGGCATCCTGCACGCGCAGCCATTCTTGATCGCAATGCAATCCGGTGGCCCGGTGCAGCGGTCCTTCCGGCGTGCGGGAGCGGGACGCTCCCGCCACAGCGGGCGAGACGCCCGCTCCACATCCCTCTAAATAATCTCCACCTGGCAGTTCTTCACCAGAGATTTGAATCGCTGGGCATCAGCGTCGCTGCCCACGATCGCCGCGTAATGCATGGGGACAGCGGTTTTCGGCTTGATCGCCTTGGCCGCCTCGGCCGCTTCCTCTGCCGTCATCACATAGGTGCCGGAGACCGGGAGAAGCGCAATATCACACTGAATGGATTTCATCTCCGGTATGAAGTCGGTGTCGCCGGCGAAATAGACGCGCGTCCCGTCCATCGTGATTATGAATCCCAGCTTCTTATCTTCTTTGGGGTGGAATGGTTTTCCCGGCTCGCGGAACTTATTCACGTTGTAAGCGGGGACAGCTTCGATTTCGACCTTATCAACACTGACCTTTCCTCCCGGCTCGAGAAATTTCGTTTCCTTCGCCTTCACCTGCTTCAGTTCACCTTTGCAACTTAAGCTGGCGACAACGGTCGTTTTGGCGGAGGCCACCTTTTGAAGGTCTTCCAGACTGAGGTGGTCAAAATGCTCGTGGCTTATCAAAACAATATCAGCCTCATCCCCTTTCGTCACCTTGAAGGGATCGGTATAGATAACCTTCGAGCCTTGGATGCGGAACGTATCATGCGCAATGCGACTGAACTCGAGGTTCATCAGTTTCATTTTTAAGCCTCCTATCATCAGACACGGTTGCCGTCGCGCGGCACGCCACCAACAAGAATATCATTAACCGGCATCCTGGCAACCTTGTGCGATTTTCAATATTCGTTATATATTAAAGGGTTCAGCTTATGCCCACGGACTGGCCGGAGCGGTGCTCCGGCAAAGGGGGGCCGCTGTGCCGCCCCTACTTCAGGAAGGACCTCCTATGATTGAAGTCGAGAATCTGACGAAGCGTTACGGGCCGACGTTGGCCGTCTCCGACGTAACTTTCCAGGCTCAGAAGGGTGAAGTTCTGGGCTTTCTGGGACCCAACGGGGCGGGGAAAACAACCACCATGCGCGTGATTACAGGCTATCTGCCGCCCAGCGCCGGGCGGGTACGCGTGGCCGGATTCGATGTGGCGGAAGAACCGCTAGAGGCCAAGCGCCGCACGGGCTATATGCCGGAGTCCCCTCCCGTTTATCCGGACATGACGGTGACCGAATACCTCGCGTTCGTGGGGCGAATTAAAGGTATATCGCGCCGCGAGCTAAAACCCCGGTTGGACGAAATTCTGGGGAAATGCGCGATTGCCGACGTGAGCCACCGGCAGATCGGCAAGCTCTCGAAAGGTTACCGGCAGCGCGTCGGCCTGGCCCAGGCGTTGATCCATAATCCTGAAGTGCTGGTTCTCGATGAGCCCACCGCGGGCCTCGACCCCAAGCAGATCATCGAGACGCGCCAACTCATCAAGGGCCTGGCGGGCCAGCACACGGTGATCCTCAGCACCCACATCCTGCCTGAGGTTTCGAAGACCTGCCAGCGTGTGGTGGTGATCAATGCCGGAAAGATTGTGGCGGTGGGAACTCCGGACGAACTTACGCGCCGACTGCAGGGGTTTGAGACCATCCTGCTCACCATCGAGGGCGCAACGGCGGAAGTCACAGAAAAACTGCAACGCGTCGCAGGAGTGACTCTGGCGGAAGCGCACGACGCTGCTGAAGGACGTATGACCTACGAGGTGCACGCGGAGAAAGGCAAGGACGTGCGTGCGGAGTTGGCGCGAGCGGTGGTGGAATCCGGCTGGAAGCTTTTTGAACTGAAAGGCAGCGGGCTGAGCCTCGAGGATATCTTCCTGAAGCTTACGACGAAGGATTTGAGCGAAGAGCCAACTGTCAGTGGTCAGTAGTCCGTTGTCCGTTGTCACTTGTCCATGGTTCGTCGTCGGTGTCAATCCGAGCGCAGCGAGGAAACCCGCTCTGCCTTGGGTTCGTTCTTCGAAGAAACAGGGCAGGATTCTTCGCTTCGCTCGGAACGAAAGACGGGGGCCGGGTCGGACGGGCAACGGACAACTGACAACGGACAAAGAACGATCGACCTTGGAAAGGATATTTGAAATGCGCAACATCCTAGCTGTTGCCGGCAAGGAACTGCGAGCTTATTTCCACTCGCCCATTGCTTACCTCGTCATGACCGTCTATGCGCTGATCTGCGGCTATGTTTTTTACAGCTCCACGGCGTTCTTCATGGTCCAGACGTTTCGCATGGAGTCGATGGGAGGCATGGGCGCGCCGCCCATGAGCCTGAACGAAAACATCATTCGTCCCATCCTGGCGGGCGTGATGACGGTGGTGCTGCTGTTCTTGATACCGCTCATCACCATGCGGCTGTACGCCGAGGAGAAACGATCCGGCACCATCGAATTGCTGCTTACTTCCCCGCTCACCGACATGGAGATTATTCTGGGCAAGTTCCTCGGGGCGTTGGCTCTCTTCGCCGTGCTGGAAGCCATCACTTTCCTTTATTTCAGCGTGCTGTTCATTTACGGCAACCCGAACGCCAAGCCGCTGATTGCCGGCGCTTTGGGATTTCTCCTTTACGGAGCCGCCTTGCTGGCGCTGGGCATGTGGTTTTCGACCTTTACGAAGAATCAGATTATTGCCGGCGCCGTCGGACTGGCGGTTTTCCTACTGCTCTTTCTGCTCGACTGGGTCACGGCGTACTCGACCGGCCCGGTTGGCCGCGTCATGGGTTATTTGGCGCTGACCACGCATTTTGACAACTTTTCGAAGGGCGTTATCAACTTGGGCGATTTCGTCTATTACTTCTCCGTGATAGTTTTCGGAATCTTCATGACCGCCCGCTCGGTCGATGCCCTGAAAGGGAGGCCGTAAACATGGCTCTCAAAGATCAGATCACAGGCCGCAGCGGGCGGAAGATCCTGGAAGGGGCAAACTTTGCCGTCTACACGGTTGATCGTTATCGCCATCCTTGCCGTCGGCAACTGGTTTGTCAGCCAATCACGATCACAGTTGGGACCTGACACCGAACAAGAAATACAGCTTGTCGCCGCAGACCGCGAAGCTGCTGAAGGATATGAACCAGGATGTAACGATTTACGTCTTCGACCGGGAGCGCAGCTTCGGGGAACGGCGCGACTTGCTGAACATGTTCACTTCGGCCTCGCACCGCGTCACCGTGCGCTATGTGGATGTGGACCGGCAACCCTCCCTCGCCAAGGAATACGGCGTGCGCAGCTATGGGACTATTGTGGTGGCTTCGGGCAGCCGTCACTTCGAGGCCCAGAGCGACTCAGAGGAAGCCATCAGCAACGCCTTGATCCGGTTGTTCAAGGGAGAGCGGAACGCCTGCTTCATCGGTGGGCACGGCGAGCACGAACTTGACAACAGTGAGCGCGTCGGCTATTCGAAGATCAAGAAGGAATTCGAGAACGAGAACTTCCAGACCAAGTCCATCACCCTGCTGCAGAAGATGGAAATTCCTTCCGACTGTTCGATGGTGGTCGTGGCAGGGCCCAAGAATGATTATCTTCCTCAGGAAGTCGACACAATACGCAAATATGTATCCGGGGGCGGCAGGGCCATGGTCATGCTCGACCCGGGCGTGCAGTTTCCGGAGCTGTCCAAGCTTTTGGCGGACTGGAACGTGACGGTCCGGAACGATCTGGTGATCGACGAGAATCCGGTGGCGCAGATTTTCGGGACGGAGCCCACCATGCCGCTCATCCTCAAGTATGGCTCCAGCCCGATCACGCAGCCGCTTTCAGGCCGCGCCTCGTTGTTTCCTTTCTCGCGTTCTTTCGCCATCGGCAAGGACTTCAAAGCAGGGGTGAGCGATGCGTCCCTCTGTGACACTTCCGATGCAAGTTTTGGCGTGGCGGATTTCAATCCCAACATGCACCAGGTTTCGTTCCGCGCGGGAAAGGACGTTAAGGGTCCTTTGACTGTTGCGCTCTCCGGCACGCTCAGCGGGGAGGGCGAGAAAAAGAACGAGGGCCGGTTCATCGCTATGGGCACTTCCTTGCTGCCCGCCAATGCTTTTCTGGGATTTCAGTCTAATCGCGACCTGTTTATGAACATGATCGACTGGCTGTCGGCGGATGTGGACCTGATTTCCGTTCGGCCCAAACCGCCCGAGTCTCAGCACCTGATGCTGAACGCCGCGCAAATGGGCAAGCTCCTCTGGCTGGGCGTAATTGGCTTGCCACTCCTGATCGTGTTGGCAGGTACTCTGGTCTGGTGGGAACGCCGATGAGAAACAAATATATCAACACCCTGGTCGCACTGGTGATTCTTGGGGCACTCTGGGGAGCCTTCACTTACTACAACCGGCGCCAGGGCCGCGAAGCGTCGAAGATCGAAACTTCCAAAGAAGAGAAACTCTTCACCCTGGACAGCAAGCACATCACGGGCATTACCTTCCATCCTCGCTCGGGCGATGCGGTGGCCTGCGAACACGTGGGAGGCACCTGGGCGATTGCCGAACCCAAGAAGCTTTCCGCCGATCAGGGCACGCTCTCGACGGTGCTGAATAACCTGACCACGGCGACGGTGGACGAGGTGGTTGAGCCGCACGCTTCCGACGTGAAGCAATTCGGCCTCGATCCTCCTGCCTATTCCGTGGAAATCTCGACGGACACTAACCCGCCCAAGTTTACTCTTCTGCTTGGTGACGACACCCCGACCGGCAGCGGACTGTACGCGCAGGTGGCGGGCAATCCCCGCGTGGTTACCGTGGCGAGCTACTTGAAATCCAATCTCGAAAAAACTCTCTTCGATCTCCGCGACCGGCGCGCCCTGACGCTTGAGGCGGACCAGCTTCGCAAGATGGAAGTGGAATCCAAAGGGAAAAAGTACACGCTGGAAAAGAATCCCGAGGGGGTCTGGGACCTGGTTCTGCCGCCCTCGGTGCGCGCCGACAAATTCGCCGTGGATGGCCTCCTCAACCAGTTGCGCGGCCTCTCCATGCAATCCATCGCTGCCGAGGAGAAGAAGAGCCCGGCAACGTATGGGTTGAGCTCTCCGGAGCTGCGGCTCGAGTTGACGGGGCCCAGTGGCGCGCAAACCTTGTTGCTCGGCAAGAAAGACAAGGAGGGCGATCGTTACTTCGCCGTGAACTCCGCGCTCCCGCCTGTTTTCACTCTCAATTCCTCCTTCCTGACCGACTTCCAGAAGGATCCGTCGGACTTTCGCGCCAAAGATCTTTTTTCCTTCTCGAGCTTCGACGTGAAACATGTCGAGATCACTTCTCCCAAGGGCCGCAGCGTCTTCGAGCAGCAAAAAGACAATCAGTGGAAGCAGACGGAGGGTGGGTCGAAGACCGTTCCGTCCGCCAAGATGGACACCTTGCTCTCCCGCCTGCGGGATCTCCGCGCCACCACCTTTCCTAAGGGTTCCGATCTGGCGCCCTTGGGGCTTCACAAACCGGCCTATCAGTTCACAGTGCGGTTCGGTGACAAGAACCAGACGGAGGCGCTGGAGATTTCAAAGGTCGGTGACCATGTTTACGCCCGGCTTGCCACCGACCCGTTGCCCTGTGAAGTGTCGAAATCCGCCTTTGATGATATGGAAAAAGCGCTCGGGGATATTGGTCTATAGGCTTCGCGGAATGGCGTCGATTCTTTACCCTTTGGAGTGGCACTCGCCTTGAACGAAAGGTCCTCTCGAAAGGAAATCAGCATGGCGCATTTCATCTCCAGATCAACTCTTAACTGGACCATAGTCCTGCTCTCCCTGCTTGCGACCTTTGCCGGAGCGTGGCTGGAGGCTCCTCGCGGAATCTCTGCTATTGCGCTCGCACGGCCCCTCCAGGCAAGGACTCCCCCCGCCGGCTTGACTTCATCCGAAGATGTTCAGGGCCTGCAGCCTAACCTGGAATCCCCACAGATCCCGCTTTCGGATAAGCAGAAGCGTGAAATGCTCAAGGCTAATTTTGATAGGATGAAGCGCGATGCCAAGGAGCTGGCAGACCTTGCCAAAAACCTCCAGGACCAGCTCGACAAGTCCAACGAGAATGTCCTCTCGCTGGGCATTGTCGATAAGGCGGACAAGATCGAAAAACTGGCCCGGAAGATCAAGAGCACCGCGCGAGGGTTCTAAAATGGTGAATAGTGAATGGTGAATTCACTATTCACCATTCACTATTCCTCTTTCTGCGCGCCAATGCGCATTCCGTAGAACGACCGATACACGAAAATATACGACACGATGAAGAATACCGCCGCGAGACCGTGCCCGAGAGTCGCGCCGCTGGTGGCGGTGAGTTTCACCGCGAGCTCGACGGCCAGCAGCCCGAACAGAGTGGTGAACTTGATGATCGGGTTCAAAGATACTGAAGAAGTGTCTTTGAACGGATCGCCCACCGTGTCGCCAATGACCGTTGCGTCGTGGAGGGGAGTGCCCTTCTGCTTCAACTCGACTTCGACAATTTTCTTGGCGTTGTCCCACGCTGCGCCCGCGTCGGCCATGAAAATAGCCTGATAGAGCCCGAAAATCGCAATCGAGATCAGGTAGCCGATAAAGAAGAACGGGTCGACGAAAGCGAAAGCCAGGGTGGCAAAGAACACCGCGATGAAAATGTTCAACATGCCCTTCTGGGCGTACTGCGTGCAGATTTCCACCACCTTCTTGCTGTCGGCAACCGAGGCCTTTTCCGCGCTCTCCAGCCTGATATGCGCTTTGATGAACTCTACCGCGCGGTACGCGCCGGTGGTCACCGCCTGGGTCGAAGCTCCGGTAAACCAGTAAATAATGGCGCCGCCGGTGACCAAGCCCAGGACAAACGGAGCGTGCAACAGCGATAGCTTGTCCACGTTGGCCGTGAGGCGGTTCGTGAGGTCCATGATAATCGAGAAGATCATGGTGGTAGCTCCGACCACCGCCGTGCCGATCAGCACCGGCTTGGCCGTGGCCTTGAACGTGTTACCTCCGCCATCGGCGGCTTCCAGCATGTCTTTGGCGTGCTCGAAGTCCACGTCCACGTTGTAATCTTTCTTGATTTCCTGCACCACGGTTGGGTCCTGCTCGATGAGGGACAGCTCATAAATCGATTGCGCGTTGTCGGTCACCGGGCCGTAGGAATCGACTGCGATCGTCACCGGGCCCATGCCCAGAAATCCAAAAGCCACCAGACCAAAGGCGAATACCGGCGCCGCCAGCATGAAGTTTCCTAGCCCCTGGAGGCTGATCCAGGAGCCGATGGCCATGAGCACCATCATCGTCAGCCCTAGATAGTAAGCGGAGAAGTTACCGGCCACAAAACCCGAGAGGATATCCAGCGACGCGCCGCCTTCCCTTGCCGAGGCCACCACCTCTTTGACGTGCCTCGACTCGGTGGAAGTGAACACTTTCACTAACTCCGGGATGAGGGCGCCGGCCAGAGTTCCGCAGGAGATGATCGTCGAGAGTTTCCACCACATCGAGGCATCGCCGCCCATGCTGGGAATGATCAGGTAAGAGGCGACGTAGGTCAGCCCGATCGAGACCAGGGAGGTAATCCAAACCAGCGAGGTCAGTGGCGTCTCGAAGTTGAACTTATTCACATTGCCGTACCGGGCCTTGGTGATGGCGCCGTTAATGAAATAGGCCGCGGCGGCGGCCACCAGCATGATGGTGCGGATTACGAAGATCCATACCAGCAATTGCACCTGGATGGTCGGATCCTTCACACCCAGCAAGATAAAGGTGATCAGCGCCACGCCGGTAACGCCGTAAGTCTCAAAACCGTCGGCGGTCGGTCCCACCGAATCGCCTGCGTTGTCTCCCGTGCAATCGGCGATCACGCCCGGGTTGCGCGCGTCGTCTTCCTTGATTTTGAAGACGATCTTCATCAAGTCAGAGCCGATATCCGCAATCTTGGTGAAGATACCGCCGGCGATGCGCAGCGCAGCCGCTCCCAGCGACTCGCCGATGGCGAAGCCGATGAAGCACGGTCCCGCATAGTCTCCCGGAACGAAGAGCAGGATGATGAGCATCATCAGAAGTTCCACCGAGATCAGCATCATGCCTACGCTCATTCCGGACATGAGAGGGATCTGAAGGACGGGATAGGGCTTGCCCCGGAGGCTGGCAAACGCCGTGCGCGAATTGGCGAACGTATTGACGCGAATGCCGAACCACGCGACCCCGTAGCTGCCGCAAATCCCGATCACGCTAAATGCCAGGATGACGACCACACGCAGGGCTTCATATTTCAGCAGTACGCCGAAGTACAGCAGAATGATGATGGCGATGAAAGCCCAGAGCAGCAGCAGGAACTTACCCTGCTGGATGATGTAGGTCTTGCACGTTTCCCAAATCAACTCGGACATCTCTCCCATCGCCCGGTGCACGGGCAGGTTTTTCAAGCGGCTGTAACTGACCAAGCCAAAGAGCAGCCCGAAGATACAGAACAGAATTCCGATCATCAGCAGATTGTGGCCATTGACGCCCAGGAATTGGACCTGATGCAGATCCGGAAGCTTCAAACTAGCTTCCCCGGCAGGAGCCGCCTCCTGGGGGCCCGCAAAAGCCCCGACCGACCCGATCAGCATCAATGCAAAAGCGGCCGCGATTGTCTTGGCCCTTCCAATACGCATAAGTACGCTATGAAACATCGATTTTCCTCCGTAGATTTGCTTCCATTTCTTATCATGTGCGAGGGTGGGACAGTATTTCCCCGTGGCATTCCTTCGGGTGAACTTCGCTAAGGGGGCTTAAAGTCCACTTGCAAGAGCCACCCATTGTACCATCGGCGGAAATAGGGTCAAGGGGAGAACAATCGTCGAAATTCTTCGGAGGCCTTGCGGAGATCCAGCCAGTCAAGAAACAGGTCGGGGGTTTCGAGCCAGATGCGGAACCACGTAGCGATCTCAGCTTTTTCCGCGCGCTTTTGCGGGTTCACGCGCGGATTGGCCGCCAGGCTCGAGGCTCGCAGTTTCCCTTTCTGAAGCAGAGTGCGCACACATCGCGTGCCGGCGCGGTCAGAGGCGTCGCGGTATTCGCGATAAATCTCGTCGAGTTTTCGGAGCGAAGCCTCGGCGCTGGCGAGGTCGCGGAACTCCAGGAGGTCGCGAAGGCGGCTGGCGTAGGGCTCCTCGATGGGCGGGTCCGCGAAGCGATCGTAATACGCAACCTTCTTCCCCGCCGCGCGGAGAACCCCGGCAATGTAGGAAGGAGAAGTCTTCGCTCCCAACCGCGCCCGCAGCTCATTCTCGAGGGCGCGAATTTCCTCGCGGCCGATCCGCTCCCACGCCTTCGCCCGGCAATAATCAAGGATGATTTGCTTTTTGGTTTCCGGCACGCTTCTTCGCCCCAGCAGCGCTGCGCTTTGTCCCCGGCGTCGGCTTCGAATTCTTACCCGCAGTCACCGCTTCTTTGCGATGCGACGCCGCTACTTCGCGACGATATCGTGCCACGTTGAGTTGATGTTCGGCAAGCGTCCGGGCGAAGACGTGCCCGCCTTGGTTGTTGGCGACAAAGTAGAGCGCGTCCCCGGCGGCAGGATGAAGCGCCGCGCGGATGGAGGCTTCGCCCGGATTCGCAATTGGTCCGGGGGGCAGCCCCGCGTGGCGATAGGTGTTGTAAGGGGAATTGAGTTGGAGATCGGTTTGGGTAATTGGGCCTATCGGGTGGTCCTCGAGTTGTGCCGCGTAGACCACGGTAGGATCGCACTGCAAAGGCATCCCCAGCTCGAGGCGCCTCTCGAAAACTCCCGCGACAAGTGGGCGTTCTGAAGCTTCCGGCGTCTCCTTCTCAACCAGCGAAGCCAGGGTGATGACGTCGTGCCAGCCATGGATTACCCAATACTTAGATTCCCTGTCCACCTGGGGCGGCGAATCCGGCACGGTCGTTCTGGCTCCCCTCCCTACCTGGGGAGGGGCAGGGGTGGGGGACGGCCCTTGTTCTGCAAACCGCGTGGCAACAATGTGCCGGAACCGCGCCAGCATGGTCGTGACCACGGTTGCGGCACTCACCCCACGCGGGAACCGGTACGTGTCCGGAAAGAGGTAGCCCTCGAGCGACGGCGCCTTGGGATCCAGATCATGGATCGGCATGGTCTGCCGCGTTACGCGCAGGAAAAGCTCGGGGTCAATGCCCAACCGCTGGTTGAGGATCCGCGCGATGTCAAACCGGTCTGAGCCTTCCGGGATGACCACCGGATGTAGGTAGACCTCACCCAAGATTAGTTTCCGGTAAACGTCAATGGGGCGGAGTGGCCGGTCGAACATGTACTCGCCGGCCCGCAAGGTGTGGCGAGGACGCCCGATCAGGTAGCGCAGCAAGAACGGCAAGCGATGCCGCAGAACTCCGCGTGCCGCCAGTGAATCCGCGATCTGGGAGGCGCGTGATCCAGGTTCGATATCGAATATTACGTTGCTTGCATATCCGCGATAGGGCGAGAGTAGATCGAAGGCCAGCCAGACGAGCCCCAGTGCGGCAGTGCCCAGCAGCAAAACCAGCACCCGTTTCTTCATGGCGCCGACCTGGCGTCACGGCTTCGCTCGTTTGAGAGGTAGTCGAGGTAACTTTGCAAGAGCAGTGTTGCGGCCACGCGATCCACGGCTTGTTGGCGTTTGCCCTGCGTGAGGCCGCAGTCACGCAGGGCGCGGTTGGCTTCCACGGAGGTCAAGCGTTCGTCCCAGAGCTCGACCGGGCAGGTTAGGCGCCGGCGCAGCTTTTCTGCAAACTCCGCCGCCTTGCGCGACATGGCCGTTTCCCCTCCGCCATGACCGAGAGGATTGCCCACCAGCACACGCTCGGTTGCGTACTCTTCCGTCAATTGCCGGATCTTTTCGAGATCGTCATCCAGGCGCGTGCGCTGAAGTGTGCGCAGTCCCTGCGCGGTAATGCCCAGGGCATCCGACACCGCCAAGCCCATCCGCTTCATGCCAAAGTCGATGGCCAACACTCGCACTCCCTTACCATAACAAGGATGCAAGCGTTGTCAAGCGGGGGTGCATCGGGTAGCGGTTGGTGATTCAGAGTTGCGTCGATCGGAAGAAGGGGACCTAAGCCCAGCTATCGACCACCAGCCAGCAACGGCGATCAGGATGGGAATGAGAAACACGGGCGATTCCGGGAGCCAGTCAATTAGTTCTATTGGGAGTTCGAATTTTCCGCCCATAGTATTCCCTCGCTCCGTTATACGGATTGCTTATTCCAAATGTTCCTTGAGCGCTGTAGGGGCAGGGCTTGCCCTACCCTCGTCGGGGCCAGCGGAAATGCGGGGACGGCAAGCCGTCCCCCTACAGCCGGGTCGCGGCGGGCGGAGGGCAACCATCCGCCCGCTGGCGGATTGCCCCTACGGTGCCGCAATGGGTAAGGGCCTACAAGGCGCTGATGCGCACGCTTCCGCCGTTGGTGTGGACTCGCAGGGTTTCTCCCCCCGAACCCAGTGTGCCGTGGAGCCGCGACGAGGAAATCTCTCCCGTCACCGAGAGATGGGGAAGATTCGAGGTCACTTCACCGCTCGAGGTCGACGCATCCAGGCTCAGGTTTATGGCCGGATCCAGCCGCAGTTCGATGTCGCCGCCGGAGGTCTCGATTTCTCCCCCTTTAGCATTCCCGCGCGCCAACGATGCCGTAACATCTCCACCCGAGGTGTGGGCCTCAACACGCCCGTGCACGTTTTCGAGGGTAATATCTCCTCCGGACGTTTTAACCGAGATGTCCCCCGTGAGGTCGCGCAACTCCATGTCTCCGCCGGAAGTCCGTGCATTCAGGTTACCCTTGAGCTCGGTCGCTTTGACATCTCCACCCGAAGTCTCGAGGTTGGTTTCGCCTTCCAGGTGATTGACCTTGACATCGCCCCCGCCCGTACGGATTTCCAGATTCGTCCTGGTGGGGACATCCACCTCGATGCGCACTTCCAGGCGTTTGGGCCAAAGCTGCAGGCTGCGTTTGTGCATCTCGAGTCGGACCGCCCCGGGTTCCTCGCTGAAGTTTAAGGTGAATAGTTCCTCCAAGTCATCTCGATTGGAGGTCACCACCACATGGGCGCCCGAGGCTGACCGTCCGGTCACAAACACATCGCTTGCCCCGGCATCAACCACTAATCTGCCCCCGGGTTCGAGCTTTAGATCCTTCTCGATGCGTGATGCGGAAAAGGCGAGAGTCCCTGCGGTGAGCAGGAACACCAGTGTACATAAACCCAGACCAATCTTGCGGCTCATCTTGTCCTCCCTGAATTCGAGCGTGTTTTCTCCCTCTATTAGACGAGGATGAGGTAGTTTGGTAACTAAAGCAAGCGGAGGTGGGGGCGCGGGTTTTGTCGGAAATGGAAAGCCCTCTCCCTTGGGGAGAGGGTGTCGCGCTCCGGCGCCTTCGTCAGCCGGAGCGTGACGGGTGAGGGGTCGCGTCCGCGAGCAGACGAACAATTCAAATGGCAAATGGCAAAGGTCAAATGGCAAATGGTTTAGGATTTGAAACATCGGTAAATTGCAAACCATTTGAATTTTGCCGTTTGCCATTTGCCGTTTGAATTCGCTCTTTAAACCTCGGGGTGAGCGAACCCTACCCATTGCAGTGAAAACACGTTAGGCGTATCTTGCCAGTTTACCGGAGAAGACGGCGAAAGCTTCCGGTCAACACAGATCAGGAATCGCGATTCTACAATTTCAGGAGCCCCTCGATGGTGCGCATCAAACCCGCTGCTATTACATTTTCATTGCTGCTGTTGGCCTCGACCGCCGCGGCGCAGTGGAATCCTCCGAACCCCGTCAAGAGCGAGGAGAAGCAGACCGATGGCGTACTGCTCAGGATGCAGAGCGGTTTGCTGCGGCTGCGGGTCTGCTCCGATTCCATCGTCCGCATCCTCTACACGCCCACGACCTCGTTTCCGAAAGTGAAGCAGTACGCGGTGATCAAGACGAGTTGGCCCGCGACGCGCTTCTCCCTGGAAGCCACCGGCAAAGATGTGACGCTGAATACCTC
This sequence comes from uncultured Acidobacteriota bacterium, assembly GCA_963831905.1. Classification (GTDB taxonomy): domain Bacteria; phylum Acidobacteriota; class Terriglobia; order UBA7540; family UBA7540; genus CAVROP01. The sequence goes on from CAWHRX010000009.1 coordinate 937,664, forward strand.
GCAGCTTAAGGTCACGGTGGCGCGCAAGGACGGAGCGATCGTCTTCATGGACTCGGCGGGTAACAAGCTGATGCAGTCGAGCGACCGGAGGATGAGCCCTGTCGTGGTGAATGGCGAGCGGACTTACCGCGCCGAAGAGTTCATTACCACCTGGGGCTCGCCGGAGGGCTTCTTCGGCCTCGGCCAGCATCAGGCAGGCGTCTGGAACTACCGGGGAGAGTCCGTGGACATCTCCCAGGACAACTCCAACATTTCCATCCCCATGCTGCTTTCCACCAACGGCTACGGCCTTTTCTGGGACAACCCTTCCCGCAGCCGTTTCAACAACCGCTTCATGCAGTCGCTTTACATCAGCTCGGAAGTGGCCGACCAGATTGATTACTACTTCATTTACGGGCCTGAATTCGACAAGATCGTCGGCGCTTACCGCGAGCTGACCGGCGCCGCTCCCCTCTTCGGCCGATGGGCCTACGGCTTCTGGCAATGCAAGAACCGCTACCAGTCGCAGCAGGAGCTGCTGGAAGTGGCGCACCAATACCGCGAGCTGCACATCCCTGTTGACAATATCGTGCAGGACTGGTTCTGGTGGAAGATCATGGGAGACTTTGAATTCAACAGCCACTATCCCGACCCCAAAGGCATGATCGACGATCTGCACGACAACCATTTTCACCTCATGATCTCGGTTTGGCCCTACTTCGACCCCGGGTCGAATGTCTACACGGAAATGGATAAGCTCCACTACTTTATTGACCGCACCAAGGTCGCCGCATTTCATCCCGCGGGAATGGCTCTCTACGACGCTTTCAACCCCGCCGCGCGCAAGTATTACTGGGGCTTGATGGGGAACGCGCTCTTCAATATCGGCGCCGACGCCTGGTGGCTCGACACCACCGAACCGGAAACCGAGGGACGCGAAACCAATATCCTGGCCACGAGCAAGGTGGCCATCGGCAACGGCGCCCGCTACGCCAATCTCTTTCCCTTGATGACCACCCAGGCTGTCTACGACGGCCAGCGCGCCGCCACCGGCCACGCGCGCGTCTTCATCCTCTCCCGCTCCGCCTACGCGGGCATTCAGCGCCACGGCACGGCGGCCTGGTCCGGCGACATCAATTCCGATTGGGAGACTTTCAAGCGGCAGATTCCCGCCGGATTGAACCTGATGGTCTCCGGCGTCCCCTACTGGACGACCGATATCGGCGGGTTCACGGACGGCAATCCGGACGATCCCGCTTACCGCGAGCTGTTCATCCGTTGGTTCCAGTACGGAGCGTTCTGCCCCATCTTCCGTGTGCATGGCAGCCGCCCAACCGAGTTGTGGTCGTACGGCGCCCAGGCGCAGGAGATTCTGACCCGCTACGACACGCTCCGCTACCGGCTGATGCCCTACATTTACTCGCTGGCGTGGCAGGTGACGAACGCCGGCTACACCTTGATGCGCCCCCTGGTGATGGACTATCGCGACGACGTGACCGCCCGGAATATCGGCGATCAGTTCATGTTCGGGCCTGCACTGCTGGTCAGCCCCGTCACGGATCCCGGCGAGGTCCAAAGACGGGTCTACCTGCCGAATACCAACTGGAAAAACTTCTGGACCGGCGAAAGCCAGCCCGGGGACCGGTTCGTCGTGGCGGCGGCGCCGCTTGAATCCTTGCCGCTGTTCGTGCGCGCCGGTTCGATTGTGCCCATGGGCCCCGCGATGGAATACGCGAGCCAAAGCGCTGCGAACCCCATCGAGCTGCGCGTCTACCCAGGTGCGGATGCGGACTTCACGCTCTACGAAGACGATGGGCTCACCTACGATTACGAGAAGGGAGATTATTCGACCATTCCTATTCGCTGGGATGATGCCGGACAGACGCTGACCCTCGGCGCGCGTCAAGGGAAATTTCCGGGAATGCTCGCAACCCGCACTTTCGATATCGTCTGGGTCGGCCCCGGCCACGGCGTGGGCGTGCATCCGTCCGGGACTGTCGATAAGACGGTGTCCTACGACGGCGCGGCGGTCAGCATCCAGCGCTGAACCTTCCGCTGTCGGGGGACGGCTTGCCGTCCCCGCATTTCCACTGGTCCCGCCGAGGGTAGGCGAGCCCTACCCCTACACCGCGCAGGTCCACCACCATTCTCACCCTGCCTTATCGACGGATTGGGGTCAGCGTTTCGCAGTTCAGCACTTTGCGCTTGACAGCTCCCGTGAGCTATGATAGCCTATACTTGTGGTCGCTTTTGGAGACATTATGTCGTTCCCGCCCTTCCTGCAACCATAGCCCGTGCACAAAAACGCACGAACAAACCGAGAATGTTTATGAAAACAAATAGCCGCTATCGAATGCACCGCGCTGTGGTAGCGCTGACCTTCAGGTCAGCACGTAGGCAAAGCAAGAATGCCGACCTAAAGGTCGGCGCTACAAATTGCCGGGAACAAAGCGAGAATGTCTATGAAAACAAAGGAAGAGGACAAACAGTCACAGGCTGGCGCAGACCCCGACTCGTCGGGCTCTGCGATGCGCCGGAGGCGCAGGCATGTCAGGTTGTGCCGTCAGTCTTGACCTGTCCCTTCGGGATATCGCAGACCCCAAACGCCAGGGGTCTGCGCCATCCGTTGATTCGGAAACTGTCGGAACAAAGCGAGAATGTCTATGAAAATAAAGGAAGAGGACAAACAGTCACAGGCTGGCGCAGACCCCGACTCGTCGGGCTCTGCGATGCGCCGGAGGCGCAGGCATGTCAGGTTGTGCCGTCAGTCTTGACCTGTCCATTCAGGACATCGCAGACCCCAGACATCAGGGGTCTGCGCCATCCGTCGACTCGGAAACTGTGGGAACAAAGCGAGAATGTCTATGAAAACAAACAGTCGAGGAGTTGAGGAGTCGAGAAGTTGAGGAGGCGTGATGCCGAACCGGGAACTCAAGCGGTAGCGTGAGAATCAGAGGAGAGATAGCAATGTTATTTCGAGGCGCAGTTTGCCTTCTCTTCCTGCTGGTTGGACGTTTGTGCGTTGCCCAAGTGCTGACCGTTCGCGTGATCAATGGCGCAAATGGACGCCCGTTGCAGAAGCTGCACGTCTCTGTGCAACTGTTTTACGAGAAAGGGGAGAAGACTCCCACGAACTACAACGCCGAGCTGAGCCCGAAAACCGATGCGAACGGTGCGGCCCACTTCACAATTCCCGAACCGGCTCCCTCGCGTCTACTCGCCGAGGTTCAACTAACTTATCTGCATTGGCATTGCCGTTGCGTCACGGTGGCTGCCACGGCGGATTTGGTACAAAAAGGAATCGTGGAAGGCGCAGACCCGGCTGGATCGAAGAGCTCCGCTACTCGAGTCAAGGTCTCGCCAGGCGAAATCCTTTTTTTTGCTCGTCGGGTGCCTTTCTATGAGCAGCTACTTAGATACGTTCTAGGCCCGCTCGAGAGGGAGTAGGGCTTGTCACTCTTCGACTCTCAACTCTCGACTTCTCGACTCGAACCGACACTTTGCCCATGAATGACTCTTCGCTGATGATCGTGGCCGGTGAGCGCTCCGGGGATATTCTCGGGGCCGAACTCGCCCGAGCCTTACACGAACGGCTGGCAGACTTGAAACTGTTCGGCTGCGGCGGCGACGCGATGCGTGAGGCCGGGGTGGACACGGGGGTGGACGCCCACCGCCTGACCATGATGGGCATCACGGAAGTGATCAGCGGGCTGCCCAGGGCCTACCGAGCCCTTCAGACGTTAGTGGCGGAAGTGGATCGGCGTCGGCCGCAGCTTGCGGTGCTCATCGATTTTCCCGACTTCAACCTTCGCCTGGCCAAGCGGCTCAAGAAGCGAGGAGTCCGGGTCGTCTATTTTGTCAGCCCACAGGTTTGGGCGTGGCGGAGGGGCCGTCTGCGCCAGCTCAGAGCTCGAATCGAAAAGATGCTCTGCATTTTCGATTTCGAGGAGGCCATTTATCGCCAGGCCGGGATTCCCGTCGAGTATGTCGGGCACCCTATGGTCGACCTCGTGAGGCCGGAGATGACCCGGCAACAGTTCTTCGCCCGGGTCGGGCTCGACCCGGACGAAACCACCGTGGCGCTGCTGCCGGGCAGCCGCGCGAAAGAAGTGAGCCACATCTTGCCTACCATGCTTAAGACTGCCGGTCGGATTTCGCTGAATCGCAAGGTGCAGTTTGTGGTCGCCGCGTCGCCGACGCTCGACGCCGGTTGGGTGGAAAAGAAGCTGCTCGAGCCGTATGCCGGCAGGTTGACGATCCGCGTCGCTACCCACGCCACCTATGACGCTCTCCGGCACTGCGACGTAGCGATCGTAGCCAGCGGCACTGCCACCCTCGAGGCGGCACTCTGCGAGCGCCCGATGGTGGTGGTTTACCGGCTATCGCGGCTCACCTATCGCATCGGGCGACTGCTCGTGAAAGTTCCCTTTTACAGTATGGTCAATATTCTTGCAGGCAAACAGGTGGTTCCAGAGTTGATTCAGAGTGATTTCACGCCTGCTCGGGTTGCCGGAGAGGTAGAATACTTACTTGATCATTCCCAAGCACGTGAGGAGATGGCGGCGAACCTGCGAGCCGTGAAGGCGCGTCTGGGGCCCGGAGGCGCTGTCGGGCGGGCCGCCGACGCAGTGGCAGAGTCGCTGAATTCCGGCGGGAGGCACGAGGAGTCAGGAGTCAGGAGTCAGAATAAAGACCGAAATTCACGGTTGGTGCCTCATGTCATGCAACTTGTTGGTTTCGGCAACAATCCAATCAGTACCGGGACTTACGAGGCAAAGGTGACCACAAGGGGTCAGGAATCAGAACTCAGGAATCGGAATGGCGAAAGTGTGCGGCCTTACGCGTGCGCTACGCGGGTTGTGCCATTCTGACTCCTGACTTCTGACTCCTGACTCCCAGTACGAGACGCGGGGAGCTTTTTATGAACTATCTACGTGCCGGGGGCGGGGCCGAACATCGGCTGTCCCGACTCCGGACGCTGAGGGTGAATGCGCTGCCGTGGTTTCTGACGCTGGGGCTCGTCCCGGCCGTCACTTTCGCCCAGTCAAATGCACCTCGATTTACGGTAACGAATTACGCGATCACCGCAGAGCTCTTTCCTTCCCAGCACATGCTTTCAGCCTCGGTGCGGATTGATTTTCTCCCTCAAGCCGACCTCACCACCATGAGCTTCGAACTTCAAAACGGCTTGCGCGTCTCCGGCGTGAAGGACGCGAAAGGCCGGGAATGCAATTTTCGACAGGAAGGGCTCATCCTCTCCGTCGACTTCCTGAACCCCGTGCCCCAGGATAAGCCCGCTTCCGTCACGGTGAGGTACGGCGGTCTGCTTTCTTCGGCGGAAGGCAGTCCGGTGGAGAACCTGAAGTTGGCTTACGTCGGGAATGAGGGCAGTTACCTTCTCTACGTGGCACGCTGGTTCCCCGTGAGTCAATACGGCGTGAACCGCTTTGCCGCCACCATGAGCATCACGGTTCCCTCCGAGGAAATGGTCATTGCCTCGGGAAAGGCTTCCGCTCCCGTGCGCGAGGCGGGAAAAGTGACGTACGCGTTCCAATATGACCGGTCCTCCTTCCCCGGCACCGTGATTGCCGGGCGATACGTGGTGCAACCGGCAACCGCGGTGGGCGCAGACATCACCTTATACATGAAGCCGGGCCACGAAAGCTTCGCCGCGAATTACGGCGAAGCCGCGGCCAAGATCATGGCTTTCTATTCCGACAAGTTCGGGGCCTTGCCCAATGGCCATCTCGACATCGCGGAAATCGAGGACGGCACGGTGAACGGATATAGCGCCCCCGGCGTGGTCGCGCTTGCCTCACGCATCTTTTCCACACAAGTGAGGGTCCAGCAACTGGCGCAGCAGATCGCCTATCTCTGGTGGGGAGAATCGGTGAGTCCGGCCTCGCGCAATGACTTTTTCCTTGAAGACGGGCTCGCCACTTATTCCGCAGGGCTCTACCTGCAGGATGCCGAGGGTGAATCCGCTTTTGAGAACCTGATGCAGGAGACCGAAGTCGGCGCGCTCACGCACGAGGACGTTGCGTCCATCGGACAATCCGCACAGTTGCACGAGTACACGCCCGAGTACCAGTCGATCGTGTTTCAGAAGGGCGCCATGGTGTTCCACATGCTGCGCTGGGTGATCGGCGACGAGGCGTTTTTCAAAACCCTCCAGGCTATGGGTCAGCAATACGCTGGCAAGTCCATTTCCACGGACCAGTTTCAAAAGCTCGCGGAAACCGCTTCCAAGCAGGAACTGACGTACTTTTTCGCGCAGTGGGTGACTTCCACCGGTGTTCCCCAGTTTACGCGGGTGTGGTCGGTCTACAGAACCGCGAAAGGCTATCAAGTGGTGGGGAAGATCACCCAGGATTTGGACCTGTTTCGCATGCCCGTCGAGGTCCGGGTGGAGACGGAGGGAAGCAGGCCGGTCACCGACCGTGTGCCCATGGTGGGTACCACGGCCAGCTTCACCGTGAATGTGCGTACCAGGCCGACGCATGTGCTCGTCGATCCCGGCAGCCGCATCCTTAAACTCGACGACAAGATCAAGTTCAAGGTCGAGATGGAGCGCGGCAACCAACTGGCCGCGGAACAGGCTTACCTGGAGGCGATCAAGCAGTATACTGCGGTCCTGGAACTCAGCAAGAACAACTCGTTGGCTCACTACCGGCTAGGTGATATCTATTTCAAGCTGCGGAATTACAACGCCGCGATGGAGGAGTTCCGGCGTGCCCTGGATGGGGACCTGGACCCGAAATGGACCGAGGTCTGGAGCCACGTGATGCTGGGAATGATCTTCGACACGACGGGGCAGCGCGATCGCGCCCTGAATGAGTACCAGCGCGCTCTGCAGACCAACGATAACACCCAGGGCGCCCTGGACAAGGCGAACGAGTACGTGAAGAAGGCGTACACGCCGGAGAACAAGCCGACAAGTTAAGTAGCCTATCTACTGCGCGGGGATCTATCATCCTTCGCTGCTCGGAAAACCTGTAGGGGTAGGGCTTGCCCTACCCGCGCGGGACCAGAGGAAATGCGTGGACGGCAAGCCGTCCCCCTACGAACTGGTAAACGGGCGTTAGCGGCTGCTCTCAGGATGATAAGCCACTCTTCAGTCCCGGCTGCTCCCGTACTTCAGCCCCGTTAAACTGGGCGGCTCGATCCCTCGATGCTGAATCAGCACCTTGAATACGTTCCCCATTCCTTCCGGATGAATCAGCCGCTTTAATTTCAGCCTGGCCTGGAGATTCTCGATCTCGTTCGCGCCCGCCTCGTACAGGTCCGCGAACTGGTTGGATTCACCCAGCGCCAGCAGGAATCGCTCCTGGCTGGTGAAGCCGCTGAGTCCGAGGCCCGCGTCCTCGCCTGCGTCGATCAAAGCGCTGAAGTTGACGTGCGCGGTAAGGTCGACCTGGCCGGGAGCGCTGAGGGCGTCTTCGAGCGGCAAGTGATGGTGGTAGGCAAGCAAGGTGCCTTGCGGCCGGTCCTCGGTGTAGAGACGCCGGGCGAGGTCGCCGTAGTCGATGGTGATGACAAAGCCCCGGTCGAGCTTCCCGGCCAGCGAGCGCATCCACTGGGTTGCCACCAGGCTCACCTCCACGCGCCTGCCTTCCTCGAGCCGATGGGCGTAACGAGCCACCGCCGCAGCCACCAGCGGGTTGCTGATGCGGCCGGTCTCTTCGCGAAGTTCGTCACCTTCTGCCGTCACATAGATCTCTCTCAGATGCCCTCCGGCTCGCGTGACGACAGCCACCGGGAAAGCATCAACCAACTCGTTCGAGAAGAAGCAGCCGGTGACGGGTGTGAGCCGTTCGAGGTTTTCGAGCAAGCGGACTTCTCCGGCCAGGCCCTTTTCCGCCAGCCGCTCTTTCAGGAACGCACATTGTTTGGGGCTTGGCTCGATGGCCGCGTATTCGAGCGCACCCGCAAAATCCGGCCGGGCGCTCTTGACCCAGGAGAGGAAATCCTGCGCAAAGAGCCCGCTCCCTGCGCCCATCTCAACCCAGCGGAAGGGCGAGGGACGGCCGAGCAATTCCCACATCTCGACGGCCTGGCGCGCCACCAGGCGAGCGAAAATGGGATGGAGGTCCGGACTGGTGAAGTAGTCGCCGCCAGCGCCGCTGCGGCGCCGCCCTTGGGTGTAATAGCCGTACTCGGGATGATACAGGCACAACCCCATGTAGCGTTCAAACGTGACGGGCCCAGACCGCTGGATCGTTTCGAGGAGGAACGTCTTGAGGGGTATTGGATCCACGATGGCTTGGCTGGCGCTACGCCGCGCTGGCCTGCGGGCGCGCCGTCAACTTTTGGAGCGCCTCTTCGAACGTCTTCAGCGCCGCATCGTCGTAAAGCACGAAGTGGATTTTCTCCAGGCTGGTGCGAATCCTGATATGCTCCAGGACCGTCTTGAGCATAATCTGCGCGCAATCCTCGACCGGGAACCCCGCTGCGCCGGTCCCGAGGGCAGGCAGAGCGAGGCTCTTGATCGTCTTCTCTTCGGCGCGAAACAGGATCTGCCTGGTCGCAAGCCTGATCGCTTCCGCCGTGGCCTTTTCGCCGGGCCGGATCGCGGCGGCGTGAATCACGAAGAGCGCTTTGAGGTTGCCGCCGGTGGTGACCGCCGTGGCGCCGAGCCGGAGGGGAGCCAGGCGTTCGCACTCCTCCCGGATCCGCTCGCCGCCCTTGCGCCGGATGGCTGCCGAGACTCCTGAATCCATCAGGAGGTCCGTGTTGGCCGGATTGACGATGGCCTCCACCGGCATGTCCGTGATGTCGCCTTTGGAGATGTAGATCTTTGTTGGCATATCAAGCCTTTCAGAAAGCCGCAGACCTTCAACCTCAGGTCTGCGTTACGAGATGGATTCAGCGCTGCGCGGCCAGCTCGCGGCATTTGGCCACGAAGTTCTCAAAGAGCTTGCGCGCTTCGGGCCGGTCGACCATCTCTTCCGGATGCCACTGCACGGCCACCAGGAAAGGGTAGGCATCGGCGGATTCCACGGCCTCCACCAGTCCGTCTTGGGAATGTGCTGTCACCCTCAGTCCCCGGCCCAGGCGCTTGACGGCCTGGCGGTGCAGGCTATTTACCAGGCAACTGCCTTGGAACGTTTCCGCAAGCGCTGAATCCGGGTCTGTCAGCGTGACGGCGTGGGTTGCCTCGGGGCGCGCCGCGAGCTGATTGTGTTCGGGCCTTACCGCAGGTTCCGCACTGAATTCCTGCTTTAAGTCTTGGTAGAGCGTTCCGCCGAATCTTACGTTGATCATCTGGACGCCCCGGCAGATGCCCAGAATCGCCACCCGGCAACGGTGCGCACGCTCGAACAGCTCAAATTCAAAGGTGTCCCGTTGCTCGTCGACCTCAACGAGGCCGGGGTATTTGAGCGCTTCCTGATAATGCTTGGGGTTGATATCTTTGCCGCCGGTGAAGACCACGCCGTCGTAGTCTCTCATGTTGGGGATGGAATGCTGAGAGGGCGAGGCCAGTTCGATTTCCTCGGATCTCACCCCAACGGCCAGAAGCGCCTTGTAATAGGGAGATTGATCGCCCTTGGTTTTTTCCTTGTCGGAAACAGAGATCACAATCTTCATCGCGGCGCCTCCTTTCAGTCGCTGGCAGGATTCTGAAAAACTCCCTCGCGCAGCGGCCAGCCGAATTGGCCCCCCATTGCCTGTCTGAACAATGTACATCAGTATGCCCGCAGGTGGAAAGGTCGAGATTGCGCTTGATTTTCGCTTTTTATTCGCCTATGCTGGAAGCCGCTGGGTGGCTGCTCCGCCCGGCCCTTCTGCGCGCGGCGGGTAGGACATGCCAGACCCGAACATTGTTCGAGGGGCGGCTGGCGTCCCCAGAAGGGAGAAGCTCGAACCTGGAGGTTGCCAATGGCAGAGGGAAGGTCGGTATCTTTGGAATCGCAGGGCGGCCTGTTTCGCCCGGGGCACGACTGCGCCGCCGCAGGGGCGCGACCGGAAGGCACCGGCGTTCGAGTTCTGCACTATGAGCCCGTCAAATTCAGCAACCGCACCGTCAAGGCAAACTCGGCGCCGGGAGGAATAACATCCCCACCTCACATTCCGTGGACTCTGCCGGCGCGCGGCCTGGCACTCTTCCACGGCGATCACGACGCGGCGCGACTCAGCCACTATTTCTTACCGCGCCTGCTGCGGGAGGGGAAGCGGATCCTGATGCTGGACGGCGCCAACTGTGCTGATCCGCGCCTCCTGGAACGCCTGGCTCGCCAGCGTCGCGTCTCCTTCGAGCAGTTCTGCCGGCAGATCCAGATTGCTCGCGCCTTCACCTGTTTCCAACTTACCGAGTTGATTGCGCGCCTGCCACGGTTCTTGGCGGACTTTCCCGCCCAGGTCGTGACCGTCACAGCATTTCCCGAACTTTACTACGACGAAGATATGCGCGATTGGAACGCGCAGGTAGCGTTTGAGCAAGCGCTCGCGAATCTGCAGCGGTTAGCGGGTAGCGGCCACGTCACCCGTACGGGCATGCCGGGGGATTGTACGGGCTCGCCATGGCGTGCCCCTACCGTGGCGGTGTTTTCCTCAGCCAGCACATTTACACCCTCTCCGGCGCGCCGACGATTTTTTGAAAAGCTCTGCGCGGCAGGATCGGAAGTCTGGCAGTTCATGCAGAACCCTGAGGGAAAGCTCGGGCTCGTGTGCAGGAAGCGCCTGCCGGGACTCGTCTTTTCTACGACCCCCTCACCCGGCCCGCGCCGGCTGATGAGAGCGCCGTCGCGGTCCACCCTCTCCCCCAAGGGGGAGAGGGTTTGAGATATCAAGACAATTGTCGTTATCAATCGACAATCGACAATCGTCAATCGGGTGGCGCCTTATGGGTCGAACGGTGTCAACGTTTCGGGATTTGATCGAGCAGGAGCTCCGGAATTGGGAGCGGGTGTTTGGCCGGGCGTTGCGGCGCGAGGAGCGTGTGCACTTCGAGGCGATGTTCAACCGCGTGCGCCTTTACATCCAGGCCTGCACTTACGAATTCCCGGTTCACGCCATGGATGCGATCCACGTGGCCGTAGGGCTTGACCATGAGATTCGGCTGCGCGCGCTGGAGGCGCGCCTGGGGATTAACCTCGATGCTCAGTGGATGGATTCTCGATCTCTACCCTTGCCCGGAGGGGATGGTGTTGTGGCTGCTCGGGGCGGAGGGAAGACGCCATCGGCTGGTTGACCTGTCGTTCGTGCCCTCTTTCTATGTGGATGGCCCCGAGTCGCGCCTCACCTCTGTCGCCCGGGACCTGGCGGCGCGCGCTGCGGTGAAATGCGCATGGGCGGCGAAGACCAATATTTGGGATGGCAGGGAACTGCGCGTGCTCGAAGTTGCCGTGCACCACCCCACACAATTTGCCGCCCTGGTGCGCTTCGTGCATCGCTACGATTCCGGCCTGCGGCTTTACAACTCCGACTTGATGCTGGCGCCGATGTATTGCTGGCAGAAGGGCATCTTTCCGCTGGCCAGGGTGGAGGTGGAAGAGCGAGGGTCTAGGGACTGGGGGCCAGGGGCTAGGGACAAACGACCAGGGGCCGGGAGTCGCGAGGTTGGTGCTATCTCGAGAATTGGCCCGGCAAGCCCGCCGGTGGAAATTCGTGCCATCACGTGTTGTGATGACGAATGGGCGGTCAACTATGCGCTGCCTCCGCTGCGCATTATGCGCGTGCGCATGGAAGGCCTTTCCAATGTAGACCCGCAGCACGGCCGGCGTGGCGCGCTGGAAGTGGAAATCGACGGTGAGTGGCAGGTACTGGATGATGCCGAGGAGCCGGTGGCGCTAGGTCTCGAGCGCCTGCTGCGCGTCCACGACCCGGACATGATCTTGAGCGAGTGGGGTGATGCGACGTTGTTTCCGGCGCTGCTTCGGCAGGCCCGGAAACTGGGCCTGATCCTCTCACTCAACCGCGACGCGCATCCCGCGGAGCGCCGCCGCGCGCGCAGTTACATGAGCTATGGGCGCATCCTCTTCAAGGGCGGCACCACTACCTTGTTCGGGCGCCTGCACGTGGACACGCAAAATTCCTTCATTGCCGATCAGTGCGATCTGGAGGGTTTGTGGGAGCTCACGCGCCTGACCAAGCTGCCCGTGCAGTATTGCGCTCGCACCTCCACGGGAACCGGCATCTCCTACATGCAGATGGAACTCGCTTACGGCGACGGCGTGCTGATCCCCGAGCAGAAGGCGGAGCCCGAAACCCCCAAGCATCCGGATGAACTCCTCAAGGCGGATCGCGGCGGATTGGTTTTCCTGCCGCGCCTGGGATTTTTCACCAACGTGGGCGAACTCGATTTCGTCAGCGAGTTCCCCAGCATCATGGCGCGCTTCAACATTTCGCCCGAGACCGTCAACTGCGGCTGTTGCGCGGATGCGCCCCGCATTCCGGAACTGGGTTATCGCGTCTGCCAGCGGCGGCGCGGCATTACCAGCCGCGTGGTCGAGCGACTGATCCGGAAGCGGCAGGAATACAAGCGTCAGATGGCGGACGAGCGGAAGGGCGGGGCTTTAGCCCCGCCGCAAAGCAACTTCGAGAGCGGTGTCTGTGCCTCGCCTCTTGCGGCTTGCGAGAGCAAGCCGCAAGAGGCGAGGCACGGTGGAATAATGGGAAGCCCGAGTTACGGCGGGGCTAAAGCCCCGCCCTTCCACAGTGTGGCAGATTCCCCTGCTGCACTTCTTCAGCGTCAGCACGCCGCGAAACAGCGCCGCGCCGCGCTGAAGTGGCTGCTGGTGTGCTGCTTCGGTTACACCGGCTATAAGAACGCCCGCTTCGGCAAGATCGAGGCCCACGAGGCCATCAATGCCGTCGCGCGGGAGAAGTTGCTGGTCGCCAAGGAGACGGCGGAGGCGCGGGGCTATCGCGTTTTGCACGCTCTGGTGGACTCACTCTACGCGCAGAGAGACGACGCGACGAGAGAGGACTATGAAAACCTGTCGCAGGAGATCGAGCGGCGCACGGGCCTGCCCATGGCGGTCGAGGCCGTTTATCGCTACGTCGTCTTCCTGCCCTCGAAGCAGTCGCCGGAGATTCCCGTGCCCAACCGTTTTTTCTGCGTGCCGGAGGAGGGCGAAGTGAAGGTGCGGGGCCTGGAATGCCGGAAGCACGATACTCCGCCCCTGGTGGCGCGCATGCAGCGCGAAGCGCTGGAGGTCCTGGCCGAGGCGCACGACTTCCAGAGTTATGGCCACAAGCTGGAAGAGGCCCGCGAAGTGCTCGCGCGATATCTGGCCCAACTTGAGACGGGGAACGTCAACCTGGAAGAACTCGTCATCAACCGCCGCCTGACTCGTTCTCCCGGCGATTACAGGCAGGCGAGCGCCACCGCCATCGCGGCCAAACAACTCGAGCGGTCGGGCGTCAAGCTGCGTCCCGGAGAAAACCTGCAATACATCATCACCGACGCGGAGGCCGAATTGCCGGATGACCGCGTTCGAGCCTGGACGCTCTGGGAAGGGTGGCACGGCTATGACGTGAAGAACTATCAGAAAGCGCTGCGGGATGCTTTCGAGGCCTTCGAGCACTTTGCCCTAGTACTACTACGTTAAGTAAGTGTGATCAAGATCCCCGTCCGCGGAACGACTGACGGCACGTGGGACAGACGCCGAACATGCGGACTAAGACTTTTTGCAAACATCGCCGCGCCTCAGGCAAGGTCGGAAGCGGAGTTTTTTTTATTCCGCTCTCTTTCCAGCAGCAAGAACGCGTAGGCCATGCACACCAGGGTGACATGGTGATGCCAGCCCTGCCAGCCCCGCCCCTCGTAATGGTCCAAGCCGAGTTCCTCTTTCAACTGCTGGTAGTTTTGCTCCACGCGCCAGCGCAGTTTGGCCAGTTGCACCAGGCGTCGGAGCGAGAGACCCTCGGGCAGGTTCGAGAACCAATACTTGCTGGGAGCTTCCACCTCCCGAGGCCACTCGATCAACAACCAGACCCGTGGCAACTCGGGCCGGTCGTGAGCATGGCCGTGGGCGGGTTGCACCCGACAAGCTGCGAAGCGGCTCTGCTGCGGACCTCGACTACCTTGCCGCCACGTCACGGTCCGCCAACGGTCAGGCGGCAGAGTGATCGCCAGCTGGCTCACGGCCTGCGGTTCGCCTCGATAATAAGGTCGACGCGGGCGACCCATGCGTCCTCGTCGGCGGGGCTGGACTCGCTGGGTCGGCCGGTCCCAAACTGCCGTGCTCGACTCCACCCCTACGACATAAAGCAGGTGGCGATCGGCCAAGCCTTGGCGGAACTCGGCGCTGTTGCCGTAGCCCGCGTCGGCCAAAACCGGCTGCGCTTTCAAACCCCACCCCAGCAGATGGTCAACCAGCTCCAAAGCCAACTCCCCTTTGGCGCGAAACGGGGTGTCCTTGGGGATCCCCGCCTTGCGGCAACGCTCGCCATCCTCAATCCAAGCCTGGGGAAGGTACAGCGCCCAGTCCAGCGGCACGCTCTCTTCTTCCGTGGCCCAATGCACCGCCACCGCCACTTGGCAGTTGCCCACTTTGCCCAGCGTCCCCGAGTATTGGCGGGCCACCCCCACCGACTCGTGCCCTTGCTTGGGAAACCCGGTGTCGTCGACAATCCAGGCCGCGGCCGGCAGCAGTTCTTCTTCCATCTGTTGAGCCAGCAGGCGCCGTACCGGCTCCCACGCCCAAGGGCTCTGTCCCACAAACTGCTGCAAGGCCTGCACGTTGCCGCCCGGCACCCGTTCGGCCAAAGGCTCGATCGACTTGCGCTCCCCGTCCAGCAGCAAGCCTTGCACGTACAACGCGCCATGGTGTCGGCGCTCCGAGCGGCCAACATGCCGCAGAAGCTTCGAAAGGAACTCTTCCAGCCGATCCGCACAGGCTTCCATCTGTCGGGAGTTCATGCTTCCGAAGCATATATGCGAACGTTTGAGAAGTCAACATTTACGTAACGTAGTAGTACTAGTACGTTAGTACAGTCACGCTGGCTTGACTTTCAATCCTCCACTTCCTTACACTTGCCCCGTGAGCACAAGAATTCTCAGCCTTGCGATCGCATGGTTTGTCCTTCCCGTGGCGTGGGCGCTGGGCCAACAATCGCCGGTGGCATCTTCCCTTCCTGCCGCCACGCAAAGCCAGGCCGATTGCACGGGGTTTATCGGGGCAAGTGACGTGCCCGCGAGTATTACCGTGCTCAGCGGCGAAGATAACGACTTGGAGTCGTCGATCCGGCAATACGCCGTGGGCGATTCACTCTATCTTCACAGCCGCGGCGACGCCCGATTCTCGGTGGGCCAGCAATTCTCACTGATCAGGCCGGCGAAGGATCTTTTCCGCACCACACGGTACAGCGGCGAACATCGCGCTCTCCGCAAACTCGGGAAACCGTACGAGGACACCGGCACAGTTCAGGTGACACATATAACCCCTCAGGGAGCAGTCGCCGAGGTGAGGTTCGCGTGCGGGCCCATTATTCCCGGCGATATCGCTGTGCCGTATCGACCCCGCGTTGTCCCCGACTATGTACCCAGGGAGTTGGACCGCTTCGCCTTGGCCAACGGCAAAATGCAGGGGGCCATCGTGGCGGCCCGCGACAACTTCGCATCGCTCGCCAACGGGGACATCGTCTATCTTGACCTCGGAGAAAGGAACGGCGCAAAGGCCGGTCAATTGTATCGGGTCTACTACCGCCCGCCACGTCCAGGACTCTGGACGATTACCGCTCATCCCCCCATGCCCCGCGAAACTGTGGCGGAGATTGTGGTGCTCTCCGCTCAGGAAAAGGCTACCGTAGGGATTATTGTGAACTCCAGGCGCGACGTCTACATCGGCTACGGCGTAGAACTGGAATAGTCTTGGCGCCTGGCGCGCGAAGCCCGTGTCATCCCGAGTGGTCATCGGCCTGCGGCCCACCCACCAAGATGAAAGTCGCCGTCATCCTGAGCGAAGCGAAGGATCTGCATTGCCGGTCCGGCGAACTAATGCAGACTCTTCGCTTCACTCAGAATGACAGACTTTTCATGGTTTCTGGGTGCCTGTCAGCCGACGGGCATGAGCGACTGCTCTGAAAACGTGTAGGGGTAGGGCTTGCCCTACCCGCCCGCCGCGAGCCCGGCAAAAGGGGACGGCGAGCCGTCCCCCTACAATGGATCACGCGGCCGGCGATGAGGAACGAGCCAGCGGGAGCGGCTCTTTCAAGATTTGTGCTGTGAACGCCTGGATTCTTGCACCATGCCGCCAGGCGTCGGCGGGCAAGCCGGCTTTCAGGCAGGTCTCTTGAAGAAACTGTTCGCGGTTCCAGTTCCATTCCTCGGCCACCTGCGGCAGGAGGAGCCCGCGGCGTCCGCCGCGCGAAATCAGCAATCCATGCCGTCCCACTTCGACCTGCTGGGAAGCAATATCCACCAGAGGGGAAAGTATGGAAATCTCGATATGGAGGGAGGAAAGTTCGGCGGGCCTAACGGGGTCGAAGCGAGGGTCGTCAAGAGCTGCGGCGCGGGCGCATTCGCGCACGGTAAAGTAGAGAGGTCTGACCGCTTCAATGTGACCGATGCATCCTCGCAAGCGCCCTCGCTCGGTGAGCGTGACGAAGGCCCCACAGGGAGTTTGCAGGGCCTCTGCGGACTCCGTCACCTCCGACACTTTCCCAAAGCGCACGGCCTCTTCGAGGGCTGTTCTCGCCAGCTCGAGCAGCCGGTCCTTCTGAGCGTCACTGAGCTGCAACATCTTTCTCTTCCTGTTCTTTCTCGCCTGTCCTGAGAACTTCCCGGTGAGTTGAGACACGGCGCTTGATGCGAATGTCCAGTCTCTTCCAAAAGGAAATGAAATACTGTCCCGCAGACGCCAGCGCGAAGAGAACCACCATCCATAACAGGACACTGCCCGGGAGGCGGAGCAGAGGCAGCCGCCGCTCCATTATGACCACGGTGATCGCCACAACTTGAAAGACCATCTTTGTCTTTCCCAGCTCGGACACTTCCAGAGAGAAGCCTTCCGCGGAGGCTATGGCTCGCAGACCCGACACGGCGAATTCCCTGCCAATAATTATCACTGCCATCCAAGCAGAGATTGAGTGCAGATAGACGAGAGAAATGAAGGCGGCTGAGGTGAGCAGCTTGTCGGCAATCGGGTCCAGCAAGATGCCCAGCGAAGTCACCTGACCGCGTTTCCGCGCCAGATAACCATCCAAAAGGTCAGTGGTCGCGGCGAGTAGAAACACCACCACCGCCCACAGGTCCATGTTGCGACCCGAAGTCAGTAATAGCACTACCACCAGGGGCACAAAAAAGATGCGAAGCAAGGTGAGCGAGATGGGGAGGTTCATGCGCCTTTGAGATCTACCCTAGCGGAGGAGCGTACGGGATGGACACCCTAACCGCGAGCGCCGTAATGCAACGTCAGGACAGATACTCTGTCCCACCTAACTATATCGGACCTCCAGGGAGGTGTCAACGGATTGACGATTGCCGATGGTTGATTGTCCATGGGAAGCGCGCCCTAAGAACCACTGATTCGAATATGCGGGTTCATTCCGAGCGCAGCGAGGAATCTCGCTTTGTTGCAAGGCGGATCGTTGACGAAAGTATCAACTCAGGATCCCTCGGCCCGCTCGGAATCACGCCGCCGCTCATCTCCTCGGGGTGCTGGCAGCGTGAATCTCCCCTCCCTCGACCATCGTCCATCGACAATCGTCCATCAATCACCCATCGAGCCTAGGTCCAAATTAGCCTGATTTAATGCGGATAAGCAGGAGGTTCGGGGCTAGGTAGATTCCCTTAGAATGCCTTAACTTTGTGCAAAACTCCATCGTTTACAGAGGCTTTAAGTGCCGGATAAAATGCGAAGGCTGGAGGTCCATTTACGGTCCTTGTGTTTCGTAAGTCCTTGAAAACACGTTATTAAAAGGTCGCATCGGCACGGGAACCGCATGCTTGGCGGGTGCGCACGGGTTGGAGAAGGCCCGAGTCTGAGCGGATTTTCCACAGTTTTTTCCACAACCCGTTTAGCCCTGAAAATGCCTGCCTTTAAGAGCCGGAAGCCACTCGCTCTTCGCGTCTTTTCAGCCGTTGCCAAAGCGATTCGCGCAGTCGCGCCCGGACCTTGACTCGCTCGTCCTCGTAGTGTGTGGAGAGCACGACGCCAGAGCGATGAAGAAGGGCCAAAATCTCGCCGTCGGCAAGCGAGAGGTCGAGTTCGGCCTCGATCACGGGGTCTGCGGTCAACGCTTCATCGATTCGTTGGCGGAGGGTGTCAAGGCCCTCGCCGCTGCTCGCCGCAACCCAGACATCGTGCGGCCCTGAGGGAAGCCGGTTCCTTCCGGTGGCGTCCACAAGATCGAGCTTATTCCAGACATGAAGCCGCGGCGTGGTCCCCACGCTCAAGGTTTCCAGCAATCCCTCAACGGCGCTGTCCTGGGAGTCGTACCGCAGATCGGAGGCGTCGGTGACATGCAGAAGAAGGCTGGCATCCTCCAACTCTTCCAGCGTAGCGCGGAACGCGGCGACCAGGTGAGGCGGCAGTTTTTGGATGAATCCCACGGTATCGGATATCAGAACAGGCCTCCGCGATGGCAGGGGCAAGGCGCGCACCGTGGGGTCGAGAGTGGCGAAGAGGCGTGAAGAGGTGAGCACGGTCGAGGAAGTCAAGGCGTTGAAGAGAGTGGATTTCCCTGCATTGGTATAGCCCACCAGCGCCACCGTGAGGAATTGACGGTCACGCCGCCGGGTGCGATGCAAAGCGCGTTGCGACCGGACCTTTTCGATCGCCTCGCGCAGCGAGCGAATGCGGGTGCGAATGCGCCGGCGGTCATATTCCAACTGCTGCTCGCCGGGGCCGCGGGTACCGATGCCGCCGCCCAGCCGGGAGAGTTCAGTGCCGTGTCCCCCCAAGCGTGGCAGCAGGTAGTTCAACTGGGCCAATTCGACTTGCAACTGGCCCTCACGGCTGCGCGCCCGGCCCGCAAAAATATCCAGAATCAGTTGAGTCCGGTCGATCACCCTCAGGTCCAACTCGCGCTCCAGGTTGCGCAGTTGAGAGGGGGTGAGGTCGTGATCGAGGATGACCAAGTCGGCGGCGGCGGCGTGGGCGGAACTGCGGACTTCGGTCAGCTTGCCTTTCCCCAGCAGGGTTGCGGGGTCAGGTTGGGGGGACCTCTGAAGGAGAGAGCCCACGATGCGCGCCCCGGCTCCCACCGCCAACTCGCGAAGTTCCAGAAGCGAATCCTCCGCCTCCGGCCTGCCTGGAATCCGTCCCGAATGATGCGTAGGTTCCCAGCCGGCCAGGAAAACTCTCTCGGATGTTTGTGCGCGGCGAATCCTCTTAGCCCTCCGACGGCGCCGGCGCCGGAGCACCTGCGCGCGGCAGCACCACGGTAGCAACGGCGTGCTTGAAAACCAACTGTTCCTGGCTGTTGCTCTCCAGGATCAAGGAATATTTATCAAAACTGCGGATGCGTCCGGTAAGTTTGACACCACTTAACAGATACACTGTGACCACAAGTTTTTCCTTGCGCACAGTATTCAAAAATCCGTCTTGGATGTTTTGCGGTGGCTTCTCCATTTTTTCTCTCTTTTCTGGCACAGGTCCGCTCATCCCTTGTCCAGGTCTGGAAACAGAATGTTGAACGCCGGAATCTGGCATACGATTCATCTCCTTGGTGCGGCCCACCGGACGGGTGCAAGGGCAACTCGTCTGGTTGTCCGAGGGCGGCCACAAGGACCGCTCCTACACGGATCGTGTAAAGAACTTCCGTATAAGGGCACGCCATGGCATGCCCCTACGAATCGGCGGCGATGCTTGATTCACGCAAAGCGTCGATGACCTGGGCCTGAATTCTCGGGTCATCGCCGAACCCGCGAAACCAGGTGATTCCCGCCTCGTGTCTGAACCAGGTCATCTGCCGTTTGGCATATCGCCTGGTAGCCGCCTGAGTTTGAGAGATGGCGTCCGGCAAACTCATGCGCCCATGAGCGAATGCGCTGGCTTGGCGGTAGCCCAACGCCCCGAGGGCCTTCAACGGGCTCGAGTCCTGGCGCGCCAGCAGAGAACGAGTCTCCTCGAGCAAGCCGTGCGCGAACATCCACTCGGCACGCTTGTCGATCCGCCGGCACAGCTCCTTTCTTTCGGGATCTAATCCCACTCTCAGGAACCGATATCCTTCCAATCCGCTCCGGCCGCGCGCCTGCATCGTGGAGATCGGGGTCCGAGCCAGGATGCACACCTCCAGGGCGCGCACAGCTTTCTGCGCATCCCGGGGCTGAATTCGAGCCGCTGCCGCCGGATCAAGCCGCTCGAGGAGCCGGTGGAGAAACTCGCGCCCTCTTCTCTCCACTAGGGCACGCAACCGGCTCCTCAATTCTTCCGAGCGGGCCGGGCCATCGAACAGCCCCATGAAGAGTGCGCGAAGATAGAGTCCAGTGCCGCCGACAAATACCGGCAATTTACCTCGCTCTTTGACTTCCGCCAACACCCGCAGTGCCTCCCGGCGGTAGTCTCCTGCCGTGAACTCGTCTTGGGCGTCGAGGCAGTCCAGGAGGTGGTGGGGAATGCCCTGGCGCTCCTGGGAGGCGAGTTTCCCCGACCCGATGTCGAATCCTCTGTAAAGCTGCACCGAGTCGTAGTTAATGATCTCCCCTTTCAGCGATGCAGCCACGGCAACCGCCAGGGCCGACTTTCCAGCCGCCGTTGGACCGACAATGGCAACCAGGGGAGCGCCCTGCTCTATCGGAACCACCATACCAGACGCAACGCGCGTAACAGGAGGATCGCTAGAACCACCGCGAGCAGAAGAAAACAACCCAGGAGTTGAGTTCGAGAAAGGCGAAGCATTACCAGCTTCCTCTATCAAGGGTTTCATGCCGGGGCCAAAGCTCGTTGAAAATGAAAGTGAAGTGTGTACACTCACCTCCCGTTGGTGCCGCTGCTCAAGCTGTGATTCTAACATACCGGCCAGTGCTTTACCGACACGCTTGAGGCACATCGAGTCGACGTGCTGCCCTGATCCGGCCATAACGTGCCGGTGTTGGGGCGAGGCGCCGCCTCGCCCCTACTGGAGAAACCGGATGCGGCGAAGGGGCCATGGCCGTGCGCCCCGCCAGTTTCGCTCGTCGCCATCGACGGATTACTGGCCAGGCGAAAGGTTGTAGAGGAAAATAAACTGCAGAACCAGGTGGTTGCCGGTGAACTCATCCGGGAGGGGCCGGAAGGGAATAGAGGCGCGGATGCCGGTGAGGGCGGCTCGGTCGAGCGGGTCGGAGCCGGAAGAGCCCACCAGCCGCACTTGCGGAACGGAGCCGTCCTTGAGGATTTCGAAGACAATACTCACCCGTCCTTTCTCGCCCAAGCGCGCTGTTTCCGGCATCACCGAATACCAATTCCGTCGCACGGCGAAAACCACTCCCGCCAAATACGGGCCAAAATCCACGCCGCGGGTGTCGGAAAGGATGAGCGGCCCTTCCGTTGAGAAGTTCGGGTCGAGGTTCTGAAACTGCCCGTTGCCTTCTCCATACCCTGAGCTGTTGCCCACTCCACCGCCAGTCGAACGCCCGCGCGCTGCGGATTGCAGTGACTGCTGGATAGCTTGGCCTGGGGTAAGGTTCGGGAGATTCAGGCCCGCGCCGCCGCCCCCGGAAGGGGGCTTCGCGTCTTCCAGGCGCAAGCCGTCGTTCCTGGCTACTTGGTTTTGGGGCTCGGGGTTGGGCGGCCGATTAGCCGGCGGGCCCGGAGCGGCAGGCGCGGCGTTACCGCCCGCCGCAGGAGGCGGAGCGGGAGGAGCGGCAGGAGGTTTGCCGCCGGCGATCTCCGGCAATGGCGTGTTGCCGCGAGAGTAGGGCATTGGAAGCCCCCTGGGGTTGATGACAGGTGAACGGCCTTGCGCCCTGCGGTCTCGATCTGAGAGTGGGGAATTCTCCGGAGGCGGCTCGGTCAGTTTGCGCAGGAACGTCCGGCGGGAGCAGAAGAAACGTATTCTGTTGTTTGGGCGCCACTTGGACGGGCAGTCCGATCATCATCCTTCCTCGCCGCAGCAAGTCCGGTGAGAAGAGGAGAACCAGCAGCAGGAAGAAGTGCAGGATCAGCGAGGACAGGTACATCGTCCGGCGCCGCCACTTTACGGCCTCCGGATCGACGACCATCACGATGTGATAGTCCTGCCACCCCGCCGGGAGATTGAGGGGCTTTGACTCAGCCGGGTAGGCGGTCTCGGGACTGGCGAAAAGATTGAGCTGGTTCGGGTCTTCCGGAACCAAGGGCGGCACTTCCGTCGGCGGCAAGGTGACGTGCCCCGGCTTGATCGGAGCCGGAGTCTTTGGCTCGTGGATCCCCGCTACAATCTGGCGGAACAGAGATACGGGCGGAAGCGTGCGTTCCACGAACGTGGCATGGAACTCGCCCCCGGAGACGACGGAACTCCCGGCCGACTCGGCATCCGCGCCTCGCCTGTAATACTCGCTCTGAAGAGGGACTTTCGGTTCGCGAAACCTCTGGCGAATCTGTCGAAAAAGCGAAATCGGTGGGAGGGTGGTATCCACGAAGGTGGCGTGGAATTCAGCCCCAGGTACGGGAGATCCCTTGGTGGACGGAAATGTCTTTGGAACAGCGTTCTTCGGTTCCCGCAGCCTCTCCCGAATTTGTCTGAAAAGCGAGACCGGGGGCAGCGCGGTATCCACAAAGGTAACGTGGAACTCAGGCTCGGGTGCGGAGGGGCTCGCGGCCGGCACAGATTCGGCTCGGAGCTTCTCGTCCTTGGTATCGACAACTGCCATAAAACAAATTCGAAACTAGAAACTAGTAAATCGAAATTCGAAAATCGAAACTCGAAAATCGAAGCCAGGACATCCCAGCGAGAAACTACGATATCGCCCCGGCGCACTCTCAGCCACAATCACCCCCTGCTCCCTCCTTACCGAGGAGGGGTCCGGGGTGGTGGTTGCGCCACACCCCCAACTACATCTCTCCGCTTTGGCCGACCGGTCGGCCCAGGCGCACGTCCACCTTGCCTGCATGTTCTTCGATGCAATTCATGACGCGTTCGGCTAAGGCGAGGGCTCGGCGGCCCTCTAGTCCGCCCACCAGCGGGGCAGAGCGGGTTCGGACCGATTCGAGAAAGGCTTCGAGCTCCGACTGCAGCGGGTCTGCGGGCTTAGTCTCGAGCTTCTGGAAAGTGATGCGTGGAGTGGGGCCGCTGTTATCGACCCGTAAAAGCGTTGCATCGCGTCGCGTAAAGTCAATGGAAACATAATCGTAGGGTTGAAAATAACGGAACTTTCGAATCGGCTCCGTGCTGGCGCGGCTGGCCGTGATGTTCGCCACCGCGCCGCATTCAAACTCTACCCGTGCATTGGCGATGTCCACTTTGTCCGAAAGCACCGGCAGCCCCACCGCTCGGACTTCGCACGGTTCGGAGTCGAGCATCCACAGGAGAAGATCGAGGTCGTGAATCATCAAGTCGAAAACTACGTCAACATCCAGGCTGCGCGGGCTGAACGCGCACATGCGGTGAATCTCAAAAAACAGCGGCCGCCGAGTAATGGCTTTGGCGGCCACCACCCCGGGATTGAACCGCTCGAGATGTCCGACCTGTAAGATGCGGCCCCGGCATTGGGCTAGGGCCGTCACCTCTTCCGCTTCCTCCACGGTGCGCGTAATCGGCTTCTCGAGAAGCACATCCACATCGTGGGCGAAAGCCTCGCGCGCCACTTCGGCGTGGTGGCTGGGGGGGATCACCACACTCACGGCGCGCACTGTCTTCCATACCTCGTCCAGGCTCGCAAACGCCCGAACCCCCAATTCCGCCGCCATTTCCCCGGCCTTTTCCGGCCGCAGGTCGTAGACCCCCACAAGGTCAGCTCCCGCGAGCTGTTTCAATGCTCGGGCATGCTTCTTGCCGTGCTCACCGACCCCGACTACGGCAACGGAAATGCGTTCAGTCAACTCGTTCCCCTCGGAAGATGGAAAATGGAAATTGGAAAATGGAAACTAGAAAATGCAAACTGGTCCCTCAGAGCCGACCTTACCAGTTTCGGTTTTCCATTTTCCAATTTCCGTATTCCGCCTGCTCAGTCTTTCATACCCACGATGGCGATGCCGGCCTCGTCGGCTTCTTCGATCAGGGCCGAGCGTTCAAACAACAGGGTCTTGCCCGCATCCACCGCGAGCACGCGGGCGTTGGACCGCCGCATTACCTGGATCGTCTTCAGCCCCACCACGGGGACATCAAAGCGCATGTCCTGACAGGGCTTACTTACTTTGACGACTACCAGCGCCCGTCCGTTACTGAGGCCGGCGGCCCGTTCGATGACGGCGTCGGTCCCTTCCATTGCCTCGACGGCCACGCAAGCCCGGCCGGACACTATAATAGTTTGGCCAATATCGAGGCCGGCAATCTTCTTGGCAATCTCGCGGCCATACTCGATGTCGGATTCTTCCTCCGCATCCGGCGCACGGCGCGTGAGCGGACCGGCATCCGGAAGCAGCGGCTTCAGAAATAGCGTCGAATCCACCACCTGGATGCCACGGCTTTCAACCATCCGCACGAATATTCCAATCAGTGAGTCCGTATTCTTGCGCGGCAGGCTTTTGAGGACGCGGCTCACCAGGCCGTCCGGCTTGATGGAACTGAAGAGTTGCGCGTGCTTTACCTGGCCGGCCAGGACCAATCTGCTGATGCGCTCAGCCACCAGCAAATCCAGAAGCTTTGAGATTTCACCCAGGCTCAGCCAGTGGATGGCGCTCGCCACGGAGGCGAGTTCCGGCGAGGCTTCTTCCTTGATGCCCACCACCAGCGGGTCAATGCCCTGGTCCCGCGCCGCTTCCAGCACCAGGAAAGGGAAGTGGCCGTTGCCCGCAATGATGGCATAACGTTCATTCATGCGCGAAGCTCGAAACTCGAAACTGGAAACTTGAAAATGGAAACTCAAAGATCTAAGGGTATGGTTCAGTCTGGTTACGGCCAAACCGCAGTTTCGAACAGTAATTTCGAGTTTCCACTTTCCAGTTTCGAATTTCGGTTACTTGGCCACGCCGCGCTCAGAGGTCCGAATGAACTCCACGAGGGCGCGGACGTGGTCAGACTTGAAACCGGCGGCATCGATAGCCTCAAGCGCCTGGGTGGTATTGAGCTTGGATCTGCTCAGCAGGCGGAAGCTTTGCTCCAGCTCCTTCAGGTCATCGGCGCTCACACCGCGCCGCTCGAGCCCCAAGCGGTTGGCGCCCAGAACGTTCAGCGGGCGGGGGGCGGAAGTTTTCGAGTAGGGGAGGATGTCCTGGTTTACCACGCTGTAACTGCCCAGGAAACTGTAAGCGCCGATGCGGCAGAACTGGTGAATGCCGCAAAATGCACCCACAGAGGCATGATCCTGAATCTCGACGTGGCCGGCCAGCGAGGCCCCGTTGGCCATGATGATGTGGCTTCCCAAGTGGCAGTTGTGCGCGATGTGGACGTAGGCCATCAGGAGGTTATGGCTGCCGATTCGCGTGACCCCGTCTTCCGCCGCGGTGGCGCGGTGAACGGTGATGAATTCGCGCAGCGTGTTGTCGTCACCGATCTCGACCCGGGTCGGCTCGCCGTGGTACTTCAAATCCTGAGGAACCAGTCCAATCGAGGCCCACGGGAAAATCCGGTTGCCCCTGCCGAACCGTGTGTTTCCTTCCAACACACAATGCGACATGACCTCGCAGTCTTCTCCCAGTTCGACGTTCTCCCCGATCAGGGAATATGGCCCCACCGTCACGCTGCAGGCGAGCTGGGCGTTGGCATGGATGATGGCTGTGGGATGGGCCTTCATTGACGTAATTGGCCGAGCAGACCTGGACTTGCCGTGCCGGATTGGCCAGGACGGTCCGAGATGGCAAAAGCCACCGTCGCTTCCGCCGCCAACTTCCCTTCTACGGTCGCTTGACCGTGCATTTTGCCAAAGTTGTTGCGCCGGTTAAGCAACTGCATTTCCACCCGGAGTTGGTCGCCGGGCAGCACGGGGCGGCGGAACTTGGCGTTTTCTATGCCGGTGAAATAGATTAGTTTCTTGTCCTTATCCGGCATGTCGCGGTAGATCATGACCCCTGCCACCTGGGCCATGCACTCGATGATCAACACCCCAGGCATGACCGGCGCACCGGGGAAGTGTCCTTGAAAAAAGGGCTCGTTGATGGTCACGTTCTTGAGCCCCACAATACGCTTGTCACCCTCGATTTCCTGAATGCGGTCAACCAGCAGGAACGGATATCGGTGGGGAAGAATGCTCATGATATCCATGATGCTGTAGACAAAGCCCTTTTCCGTACCGGCGAGTGTCGGAAGATCAGCCACGCTGCACCACCCGTTTCGATTTCGGCGCTTCAAAACGCCCGGCAGACCAGCCGCCAGCCTGCGAATCAAGCCACCAGTTTTCATCCGGTGGCAACTGGCAGCGCTGTAAGCGACCGTCTGGTCATTATAAACGAAACCCTCTCGCCTTCCAATCTTGGAGTGCGCTGGGCGCTGCCAGTTAAATCAGGGCACTACCCCAATTCCAGCGGATTTGACAGGATACTGTTGTCAAAGATAAGATGAGGCAAAAGTTAGTTGGCGCGGCTGCGCCACGGGTGTTGCATCTGTCCCTGATCTGGTCCAGGCGGGACGCCCGCAGCGCGAGACCGCTCCTCAGGCCCACGGGACCTCCGGCAGCCTGCTAAGGAGAGGCGTTGCAACGAGAGGACAAAATCATCCAGCGGCCCGTGGACGCGCGTGGATCAACTGTGCCTCGGCCTTTGACCTTCCCGCTTCGCCGACGGGCTTTTAATTACCCCTTGCACACTGCTCGAATCTTACTTGTCGTGGCTCTGTTTGTAGCGCCCCTAGCCTTTGGCGCCGTGATTCCGCTGGCCTGGGTAACCCTGGGCTTGATCGCCAGCGTGGCGCTGTTTTTGTGGGCTCTGGGAAGCGTTCAGCTCGGTCAAATCAAACCGCTATGGTCGCCGCTTTACATACCGCTGGGCCTCTTCTTTCTCCTGGCAGCGACTCAATCTGCGGCTCGCCTTACGCTCGACACCTCGGAAACCCGCCAGGCGCTGGTTCTGCTGACCTCGGATTTGATCTTCTTTTTCCTCGCGGTGCAACTTTTTGGCGGCGCGCGCGGCTCCGCTCTCCAGCCCTTCGGCATGGCGGTGCTGATTTTTGCCGGGTGCCTGGGACTCTTCGCCATTCTCCAATCCGCTTCCGGCGCGCAACGCATTTATGGCCTCTTTGAGACACCGAATGGCACCATGTTTGGTCCGTACGTCGACCGCGACCACTTCGCCGGGCTCATGGAAATGCTCCTTCCTTTGGCGATTCTGTACATACCCGGGCGGCATGGAAGGCTATCCCTTGAAGGTTCGGTGTGGCGTGTCTCGGCGGTGGTGCTGGCGCTCGCCGCGCTGCTGCTTTCCGGCTCGCGAGCCGGCCTGCTAGCGCTGGCCGCGGAGATGGTCATTGCCACTCTGGTTCTCCGCCGGGCGGCGCTCCGCACGGGGCAGAAGCGGCGCCTGGCCACTGCCGCCGGCCTCGCTCTGGTGGCGGGCGTTATCCTGTTCGCTTACGTGGACCCCGGCTGGGTGGCCAAGAAGCTCGGCTCGGTAGCCTACGTCAACAAGACTTGGGCGGACTGGACCGACGAGCGCAAAGCGTTCTCCCGCGACGCGCTCCAGATGTGGACCGAGCATCCCTGGCTGGGGGTGGGCATCGGAGATTTCGAGACCGCTTATCCCCGCTATCAAAGCTTCCCCACCGATCAGTGGATCGATCACGCGCACAACGACTACGTCGAAGCCGCCGCGGAGACCGGAGTGGTGGGCGCACTGCTCATTCTCGCGGCGTTGGGGCTGTTTCTTTATCTGGCCTTCCGCAATGTGGCGCACCTGTTTGGATCGAATGCCGGCTGGGTTCGCCTGGGCGCCGCCCTCGGATGCTGCGGCCTGCTGGTCCATAGTATGGCGGATTTCAACCTGCACATCCCCGCCAACGCCGCTTGGTTTGCTGTCCTGGCGGGGATAGCGACTTCGGAGCGAAGTGGTGCGGGCGTCCCGCCGGCCGTGAGTATTTTTTGATCGTTGCTTGTCTGAAATCGGCAATCTGACATCTGACGATTTGCCTGATGTGGTGTCGGCGCCCCGCCCGCCAGGAGCACTTGCTGATCTTGGATTGACTGAACTCTCCCAGCCACGTCACGAGCCCTCAGAAGCGCGAAAGGCCTTTTTGTCTGAGAGCGTTTGCAATCTCATAAGCGCTTACAATCCCGTCACTTAGCTATTGCACCCATGGGTGCTGGACATCGCTTCCGTTCTGCGTCTTACTTGGTGAAGCCTTCCGTCTCTAAGGCGCGCGAAAATAGTCTCATAGCTTCGTACTTGTGCTGCGGGCCATGTCGCCCGCACCACGGAGGCGGGGTTCGAATCTGACCGGTACCACGTGCCGCGGTACTGTTGGTTTTTGACGCCAGGAGAGATAACCAACGGTTGCCGGCAACTTGGCGGTCTTTGCGCAGCTTCCGAGTGGCGCGTTAATCAGGAGTTCGCGCCCAGTCTGCGGCACCCGGCATCTAATTTTTGAATCCGGGCGGTGATGCCGGACGCGAAATAACTCGGAGGTGTAACCATGATTGAATCTTCTGATCTGCGGATGACGAGATTTCCACTCAACCACGGAGCCGGCCATATGCCCGCACTCGGCTTTGGCACCTTAATTCCCGACGCAGCCGTGACGATAACTGCGACCAGAGACGCACTGGAAGCCGGATTTCGACACTTCGATTGCGCGGAACGATACGGGAACGAGCGCGAGGTAGGCAGGGCGCTCGAGGCAGGGCTTGCCGCGGGAGGGATCGCGCGCGAAGACATTTTTGTTACCACAAAGCTGTGGAACTCCAATCACCGGCCCGAGCGCGTTGAACCGGCTTTCGAGGCGAGTCTGGACAGACTCGGGCTCAAGTATCTGGATCTCTACCTCATTCACACTCCATTTGCATTTCAACCCGGCGACGACCAGGACCCGCGGGATCAAGACGGCAATGTCCTTTACGACCACGACGTGACTTTGCTTGACACCTGGAAAGCGATGGAAAGTCTCGTGGATCGTGGCAAATGCCGGGCCATCGGACTTTCGGACATCAGTTTAGACGAACTGAAGCCCCTCTATGAGTCAGCGAGAATCAAGCCAGCCGTGGTCCAAGTGGAAGCACATCCGTAC
The DNA here is from genome assembly GCA_963831905.1 of uncultured Acidobacteriota bacterium. Classification (GTDB taxonomy): domain Bacteria; phylum Acidobacteriota; class Terriglobia; order UBA7540; family UBA7540; genus CAVROP01. The sequence continues at coordinate 966,803 of CAWHRX010000009.1, forward strand.
TTGCCCGAAACAGAGCTTTTGGGATTCTGCAAGGAGAAGGGTGTTGTGTTTTTGGCTTTTGCACCATTAGGTCACGGGATGAGGCCGGGGCCGCTCGAAGATCCAGTCATTTCGGCTATCGCCGCGCGAGTTGGAAAGACCCCGGCACAGGTACTGCTGGCTTGGGCGGTGCAGCGCGGCACGGCTTTGCTTACCACGCCCAGGAGTGCGTCCCGGGCGAGAGAGAATTTCGATATCTCTACCCTTCCGGAAGACGCGCTTGACGAAATCAATCGAATTCAGACCAGACAGAGGCTGAATGAAGTGGTGAAAACCGGCAGTCCGGGTTTTATTCCACATGGTAGATGAAGATGAAAGCAAAACCGCGGCTAAAGCAGTCCATGCAAGAGGAACAAATCTGTGCGGCCCTGAACACGCACTGGCACGCGTCGGCGGTCGGCGACCAGAACGTCGTTCGGTGACGGAAAGCCTGCATATCGTTGCCAATCTCGAAGGCCGATGACGGAGCACTCTGGCTGGTGCTTGAACCGCCTAATGAATTGCTCGCCGGACGCGTGGTTCTGCTCGGGAGCGATGTGTGCGGCGAGCGTTGCGGAGCCGGTACGCGTTGAGTGGCCAGGCGGCTGTTGACTTAGCCATAAGTCAGGAGTTATCGTTGGTTTTCGGCGCACGGGGCGCATCCAGTCCGCGGAAAGGGCCAAGCCCACCCGGCAGGAATTGCACGGCCACAATCTGACAAATCTTCTTTCTGCCTGCGCTGCGGACACAGGCCACGAACGGAAAGGAGATTTCCATTCCAAGGCAACTCCCGCCGAGTCCCAGTCTCGAACAACTCAAGAAACAAGCCAAGTCTCTGTTGAAGCGTCAGCAGGCCGCGGACTCCGAGGCTTTGACTCGCATTCGCGAGAACCATCCGCGCTGGAGAAACCGGTTGAAAGAACAGGCCGCCGCGTCGCCGTTCGCGCTTGCGGACGCGCAGTTGGTGATTGCGAAGGAACACGGATTCGCGTCCTGGTCCGAGCTGAAGTCTCATGTCAAGATGCTTGAAGCAGCCAGCTCGACCGCAGAGGCGGTCGCGTCTCTGCGCGATGCCGCGGGAAAAGGTGACGTCGCGCGACTCAAGGCGCTGCTTGATGCGCATCCGGAGTTCATTGACGAGCGCGGCGGGGAGGGTGTGAGAACGGCGCTGCACCAAGCCGTCTTCGGCAACAGCGAGGCGGCAGTCAAGCTGCTGCTCGATCGCGGCGCCAATCCCAACATCCGCTGCGAAGGTGACAACGCGTATCCGCTCCATTTCGCCGTGGAGAAGCATCGCCTTCCTATCATTCGTCTCCTGGTGGAACATGGGGCCGATACGATCGGCGAAAACGACTACCACGAACTGGGCGTGATTGGGTGGGCGACGGCGTGGGATTACATCCAGCCCAATCCCGAGGTCGTAGCGTATCTCGTGGCGCACGGCGCGAGACACAATATCTTTTCCGCGGTCGCTATGGGCGAAGCAGAGGTGGTTCGTGAGCTGGTCGCGCGCACGCCGAGCGATCTGGAGCGGCGCATGAACGGAATGAGGATGCGCCCCATGCCGCTGCATCTCGCCGTCATCAAGAACCAACCCGCGTCGCTCGCGACGCTGCTCGACCTCGGTGCTAACACGGAGTCGCTCGACGAAGCCGGCTTTTCTGCGCTCGATTTGGCGGCGCTCCGCGGCAGGCACGAACTGGCGCAAGTGCTGCTGGCGCGCGGAGCGAAGGTGCGGCTTCCGGCCGCAGTGGCCCTGGATCGAACCGCGGCCGTCGAAAGACTGCTGCGTAGTGATCCCGGTACACTGAAGCCCGGCGGACGATGGGGCAATTTGATCCTTCGCGCCAGCGAACGCGCGCCGGGTGATGTGATCGAGACGCTGATCCGCAATGGAGCGTCAGTTAATGTACGCGACAATCCGAAGACCTCGATCGACTCGACGAGCGGATACACACCGCTGCATGCGGCGGCGTGGCACGGGAACGTGAGCGCGATTGAGGTGTTGATGAAGCACGGCGCTGATGTGCGCGCGCGCGAAGAGAAGTATCACGGCACGCCGGCCGGATGGGCCGACTACGCCGGTCACAAAGAAGCCCGCGACCTGATTCTGCGCGGGTCGATCGACATCATCGAGGCGATCCAATACGACATGGCGCAACGCGTCAAAGCCGTCCTGGAAGAAGACCCCGCAGCGCTCGAGCGGGCTTTCCGCGACTACGGGCTGTTTCCCGGGGACGCCGAAGCTTGGCACACTCCGCTGGCCTATGCCATTACACGCGGCCGTGAAGAAATCGTACGGCTGCTGATCGAGCGCGGCGCGGTTCGGACGTTGCGGTCGCCCGAAGGCGCGACACTGAGCGAGATCGCGCAAAAGGCAGGCCATGGGGAGATCGCACTGATTCTCGACGGAGCGGCGGAAAGGGACGAAGCCCGAAGCTAGATAAACTGCCAATCTACTCGTTGAGGATCGGATTTGTAGTGCGAAGTCCGATTCTCAGTAATTGCCAACAATCAAAGCGCTCATTGACGGGTTCTGAGCGTGTAGCCGGCAACTCGGACACAATCTGGCGGCTCAGTTATAGTCGCCAAACCGTAGCTGTGAGCTCGGGGGGAATAACTGGCGTTCGGGAGGAGAGGCAGGTTCCCATTTTCCGGCTGCGGGCACGCCGCAGAACGACATCTTGTCACAGTCACTCTTCCTGCGCGGTCTGGCCGGGCAGGGCGACGAGATCCGGGAAACTCTGCCCGCTTTTTTTTGCATTTTCCACTTGACAGCCTCGCGGACCTGTGATAGCCTATAATCGTGGTCTTATTATGGACACATTGTCGCAGGCGAGCGCCGGGATGGTCGGATGGGAAAGGAAGAGCGGGATGGTCCCGGGGCACTCGAGAGAGAGTGGCTTGAAAAAAACAAAAAATAATACGATCGAAGCCAGTAAGTTATTGAAAACACGGAAGGGCTTTGGAAACGAAGCTAAGAAGTATTTGGAAACAAAGGGGTTATATGAGAATACCGAAAGGGAAGCTAGTAAGTGGCTGAAAACAGATGACATAACTCTCTCGAAGACTGCAAGTTATGCGCACCTTGCGCACCAATTAGCACAAATTGGAGCCTGAAAGGAGCAAAAACAGCACAATTTGCGCAACCCGAGCCGCAAGGCGAGGCCGGGAAGGTAACAAGAAGTCGGCTACACGAGCCTTGGGTTTGCATGCCCTCGGTCCCCACGCGCCGGTCGGGGCGGAATGTGTTCAAGGCCCGACGTGGGTGGGGCATGGAAGGGCCGTTGCACTTCACTTCGTGACGGAAGGCCCCCATCTCCGGTATGATGCGAGGAAAAGGAGCCGCAGCGGTGACCGTGACCTTAAATCGAAACCCTGAAGCAGAAAAAGGCCTGACGGTGCGAGCGCATGCGCGGGGCGTCTCGCTGGACCACCACCTCCAGGAACTTGTCGCCAAGGAAGCAGGCTTGCCCGTCGGCGCCGAGCCGGGCCCAATTCATAAGCGCTTCGATAGTCTTTCCGACTTACTCCTCAATTCTCCGTTTGCCCGAGCCGATCTCGATCTAGAGCGATCCAAAGACTATGCGCGCCCGGTGGATCCTGCATGAGCGGTTTCCTGATCGATACCAAGGTTCGGGCCTTAATTCCATAAGAATGACTATAGACGTAAACAAGGGGGCCAAATGAGAGTCGCTGTGCTGGGGGGAGACGGCTACTGTGGGTGGGCTACGGCTCTTTACCTATCGAAGCAGGGGCACACGGTGGCGATCGTCGACAATTTCATGCGGCGGCAATGGGACCACGAACTCGGGGTGCAAACTCTGACGCCGATACGCCCGCTGGCGGAGCGCCTGAGGGTTTGGCAGGAGCTGACGGGGAAGCGGCTGGAGCTTTTCGTGGGCGACGTGACCGACTACGACTTTCTCTCGTCCTGCATTGAAAGTTACGGGCCGGATGCGGTGGTGCACTTTGCCGAGCAACGCGCCGCACCCTACTCCATGATCGACCGCAAGCACGCCGTCTTCACCCAAGTCAACAACGTGGTCGGCACTCTGAATCTGCTCTACGCCTTGCGCGAATTCCAACCCGACTGCCACCTGGTGAAGCTGGGGACCATGGGCGAGTACGGCACGCCCAACATCGACATCGAAGAAGGCTACCTCACCATCGAGCACAACGGGCGCAAGGATGTGCTTCCTTACCCCAAGCAGGCGGGCTCCTTTTATCACCTTTCCAAAGTTCACGACAGCCACAACATCATGTTCTGCTGCAAGGTGTGGGGGCTGCGTGCCACCGATCTGAACCAGGGTGTGGTGTACGGCACCCTCACGGAGGAGGTGGGGCTGGACGAAGCCCTGATTAATCGCTTCGATTACGACGAAGTGTTCGGCACGGTGCTGAATCGTTATTGCGTGGAGGCGGCGGTGGGCATGCCGCTCACCGTTTACGGCAAGGGCGGGCAGACGCGCGGCTTCCTGGACCTGCGCGATACCGTACGCTGCGTAGAGATTGCCTTGCTGAATCCCGCGGGGCGCGGCGAATTCCGCGTGTTCAACCAGTTCACCGAACAATTCTCGGTGCTGCAACTGGCGGCGATGGTGCAGGCGGCCGGCCGGGAACTGGGCCTGGAGGTTCGGGTCGAACATATTCCGGACCCGCGCGTGGAAGCTGAGGAACACTATTACAACGCCAAACACTCGAAACTGATCGAGCTGGGCTTAAAGCCGCATCTGCTTTCCGATTCCTTGCTCGACTCGCTGATGAATATTGCCCTCCGCTATCGGGACCGCATCGACTCGAGCAAAATGCTGCCGCAAGTGAATTGGCGAAAGGCGCGCAATGCACGCCGTCCGGGCGCGTCCGCCGAGGTCGCAGCGCCCGGGCCGCAATTGGCGGCGGTGGGCGCAAACAAGCAACGGGCCAAATAAGGAAGCCCCTCCACAGAAAGAACCGGAAATGTGACCATTCCATACATTTGAATCTCTCACTACCTATAAATACGGAGCCCCCAACACAGATTCGGACATCACCTCACTACCCGGCCGCCGATTCGCTGAGGCGATGACTGGTGGCTCATCTCAGGGCATTCCCGCGGGAGCTTGAGGGAGAGGCAACTTTCCAGAGACCGTGTCTTCAAACTTCTTTCGAGCTTCCGCCTGCAAGCGTCCTGCCTCGCGGATTTCGCTCTGGGCTTTCTCGTGTTGGCCCACTTTCAGGTAAGCCTGGCCCAATTGGAAGTGCATTCTGGCGCTGTCCGGGGCGAGGTCCAGAGCGCGCTGGAGACAGGGGATGGCTTGCTCCGGCCGGTTCTTGTGCAGATAAGCCTTGCCCATTCCCTCCCACGACTTGGGCAGTTTTGGATCGATGTTGAGCGCTTGCCGGAAACTGGAGAGCGCGTAATCCGGATCGCCTCGTTCGAGGTAGATCAAGCCCAGGTTCTCCGGGCTCGCCGCGTCGTCAGGGGTCAGAGACATTTCCTGTTTGTATTGGGCTACCGCCTCAGCCAGTTTGCCTTGACGCTGGAAGACCACCCCGAGATTGTAGTGGGCAAAGGGCAATTTGGGGTCAAGGGAAATGGCTTTCTCAAGCTCAGCTTGCGCCGAGGAGATTTCCGAGAGGTCGAGGTGGGCCTTCCCCATCAGCAAGTGCAGTTGGGCCGAGTCACCGCCGGCGCGCACCAATTGCTCGAACGTGAGCGTGGAGTCTTGCGTGCGCCCGAGCTTCTGGTAGGCGATGCCAAGGACATATAAGAAATCCAGATTCGTTTTTTGACTTTCATGCAGGGGTTCGAGCGTTGTGGCCGCTGGCCCGAAGTCAAAGGTCAGAAAGTAGCACATCCCGAGCAGATAGCGCGCTTGAAATTGGATTGGATCTGAACGAACCACCAGCGCCAAGTGTGGAATGGCTTTCGCAAAATCGTTTTGCTGGTAGTAAGCCAAACCGAGGTTGAGGTCAACACCCGTCACCTGGGGCGCAAGCCGCTTGGCATTGCGGAAGGCCTCGACGGCCCGGGCGTAATCTCTCCTGCGCATGTACACCACGCCCAGGTTGGAATACGCGGCCGCAGAGTGCGGGTCGACTTTAAGCACGGCGCGGAATCCCTCTTCTGCAGTCGTGTAATCGTGAGCGTCCAACGCACGCTGAGCTTGTTCGAAGATTGCTTTGGGATCGGACGGAGACTGCTGGCAAGAGCCGGCCACGCAAGAAGCAAGCGCCAGGAGCAAAGCGGCCATGGCCAGCGAGGACGGTTTATTCAAGCGTCATAGCTCCTTCCAGAATCATCATATCGGCGGCGCGGCGCCGCGGCGCTTCGCATCACGATTCGTTCAGCCGTCGTTGCACCGCCGGGCCGCGCAGTTCCCGCAGCGCATCCGAGGCAATCCAACGCGCGGTTGGCGAACTCAATTCATGAATCTTTTGGGCAACCTCGATCGCCGCGCGGTTTAACCGTCGGTTTCGCTTGCCGATTTGGCGAAGCGCCCAGTTTACCGCCTTTCTGACGTACTTCCGCTCGTCGCTTGCCTCCCTCTTAATGATGGGCAGGAGGCTTAGGAAAGTTCGATCGGGGGCTGCTTTATCGCTAACGGCGAGGCAGGCCATCAACGCGTACGCCGCCCTCTTCACGTACTCCTCCTGGCGCTCGCTCCACTCCCGGCATTTCTTGTAGGCGAAGGGGGTGAAGCGGAAGAGGTTGAGGCAGGTTCCATCGCAGACCGCCCAGGAATCGAAGTCCTTCACCCAGTCTTCCATCAGACGTTCCGACACGCTCTGCCGCTCAGCGACCAAGCCCGCGAGATAACGCGCTTCCAGTATGCCCGTGGACCACAAGCGCTGTGCCAGAGCATGGTCTTTGCCGATCTCGCGAGCCAGCCTCTTCAGGGCCGGCGTGGACCAGCCGTAGGCCTTGGCCGCAGTGATCCCGAAGCGTGCCATGCCCAGCACCGCGGCAGAGTCGGCTTGCGACTCGAGCGTTTTCAGAACCCGATTGAATGTCATGGTTAAGGTAGTTCTTAGCGACCCCCTCACCCGGTCCTCCCCGGCTGATGAAAACGCCGGCTGAGGGCCACCCTCTCCCCCAAGGGGGAGAGGGCAAGTGTGCGCCAGGGGTTCTTAACTGTCGACTGCTGATTGTTGACTGTTGACTGCTCTTCAGGCCTGGGGCGTCTCGATCCCGAGGTATTCCTGGATGCTCAAACCAACCAAGCTGCGGAACCGCTCTGAAAGCGAAGGTAGGGAGCCCGAGGATTCATCCAGCGCGACACGCTCCACACGGTGCATGGGGTAGAAAACCTGGGTCATTCCCACGCTGCATTCTTCCCGCGCAACGATCTGGCGGACAAAGTCGTCGAAGGAGTTGAGTTCTATACCCCGCACCGTCACGCCTTGGGCGTCGAGTTGGAGCAGTTGTCCCCAGACTTTCTCCTTGGGGGATCCCAGGCTTACGATGACGATGCTATTGAGTTCCATCGAATACCTCGACCGCAGTTCATCGGTGGGCTACCGCCTGGGAGCCACGCCAGGGCTATTGAGGTGCGCCAGGGCTGACGTCCCTCGGCCGGCGGGCCGGCTCTCCCAGCGCGAAGCACCCGCGCACTCCCACTCCGCAGTGAAGAGAATACGCTCCTCCAGGCCAAATAGCTAGCCCAACCTCTCGGCACAGCACCCGGCGTGGCGTGGGGGACGTGGCCAATCGATAGAGATCATGCTCCTAGGTTTTGAGACTTGCGCACAGGCGTTCGTTCACGCGCAGCCGGCAGGGGTTGTGTTGCGGGCCGAGGATCAGTCCAATAGAAGATGTGTCCCCGCTTGCGCGGGAATGACCGTGATGAAGGAGTCTCTGTAAGAGGTGCGGCGGTCCGAGACCGCCGCCACCTTGTTTACGGCGCCTACCACGTGCCGCCGTTGTACCACGAGATTGGGAGCAGCCGAGTAGTCAAGAAATCATAGCTGATATTTGTGAAGATCGAGCCCAAGTCAGTGATAGTAGGGTGAGCCAGCGAGGGGCAGTTGCCGCTGGCATTATCAGAATAGAACTTATTGGCGTCTGAGGCGATACCTTGCGTGCCGCCGCCGCCCGTAGTTTCGCCCCCTCCCAAGGTGATACACGGTGTGATGGTGGGGGATGTATCAGTTGAGCAATCGCTGGTTGAGGTCGTGGCGCCGTAGGCCACTGCGTACACCCAGGTTTTAAGGCCCACGGAATTCTCGGTGTTCGCGGCCGTCTGGGCCGCAGTGATTGCCTGGTGGCACTCCTGCTTCCCATAGCTCGAGGGAGTCGTTGAGGTAAATTGCATTTTTTGGCTGCCGGTGCAGGGTGAGCACCAGGTGGCGTTGGCCGCGCCGTCGCTGAGCAGGATAATGGCTCCCTGCATTTTTGCCCGCGCACCCGTGATAGCGGTGAGATTGGCCAGCGCCTCAGTGATCACCCCGGCATAGTAGGTTCCTTCTCCACCGGGATTCTGAATGCCGTATTGGGTCTTGGTGCAACTGTTGCCGTCCGTCCAATCGACCGCTTTCACGATGTCCGAGGATGAGCCGTTCAGGGTCGTACTCGAGCTCTTGTAGTCGCTCGCGTTTTGGACAATGCTGAAATACGGGGGCTGGCTGCTGGGCGGGCCCGCATACGGCGCGATGTAACTCGAGCTGAAACTGTTTCCGCAATTGTTGTAGTCATATTGCGCGTCCGAAGAGCTTACCAGCCCTGGAAACGTCAATAAAGTGACCTGGTCCACCACCGAGGCGCTGGCGCAGGAAGTTGTGCCACCAGGGCAGGGCGCGAGACTTTTGAGAAGAGTCCGGACCCCATACTTGGAGCAGTCCTCCCGCGTGGGGCTGGAGATACCGGTGTCGGAGGCACACTTGTTGTCCGTGTTGCCCATCGATGCCGTTGAGTCAACCACCATCATGATGTTGGCCGGTGTCGGCGTGCCGCCCTTCATGGCCGCGAGGGATTGCGCTTTGAGCGTGATGGAACTGATCCCGAAGACCTTGCCAAAGAAAGTTGGTACGGTCACCGTTTCCATGACCGCAATGGCATTTGCGCCCGCCGTGTTGTCGCACGCCAGTCCCAGGGCGGTCAGTTGGCTCAGGCAGGCTGCCACTGGGTAAGTGGCGGTCGAGTCTGAGACCATCGTCACCCCTGACAGATCGCTAAAGACGTTCTGCCCGGCGGATTTCCCGTTCGGGCATACCGTGCTCCCGTATCCGGCGCTCTTGAAGCCGTTGTTATCGACCCCGCTAGCGCAATATGCGGATTGATAGGCTGTATTCGAGGAGAGGTTGTTGGACAGGTCCAGCGCGGCCGCCGTGGCAGCGGCATCCGCCGAGGCTTGCAGCTCGCGCTGAGCGTGCATTGCAAAACCAAGATCGATGGATATTGCCGCCATCCCCAAAAGGCCGACCATCAGGGCCGCCACCAAGAAGATGACTTGGCCTTCCTGCTCGTGATAAAGCCGGTGAAAAGGAGAGTTCATGCTGCACCTCATTCGATTCGCATCGTCGTTGAGGAACTAATAAAAGAGCCCCCAGAGCCCTGAATCGGGCAGAGGTTAACTCCGGTGAAGGGGATTGTCATTGAGCACGGATACTTGGCCGTTATGGTCACGTAGTCGCCCGCCACCAGGGCGCTGCACGTCGAGCCGCCCGTTCCGGTGAACGACTCGGTCCCGGAACCGGTGCCGATGGTGATCGTCCCTTTCAGGCTCGCGGCCGCATTGTCGAGAGCGGTTTCACCCATCGAGCAGGCGTTCGGAGGGCCGGCGCCAGCCCCACGGTTGGTTACAATCGCCCTGGCGCCTATCGCTACCGCATCAGCCAGCGTCACGTAGTCATAGAAAGTTATCCCGCCATAGATAATTCCCACCAGCAGCATCGACAGCAGCGGGATCACCATTGCGAATTCAAACAGCGCATCGCCTCCCTCACTGCGGAGGCGCAGAATCCTCCGCCCTCTTACACGCAAATCCGAGTTGAAATATGATTGGTGAGAAAGTTTCATTGAATAGTGACCGTGCCTTTCGCCGAGAGACCAGTCCGAGCTATGTGCTAGGAGACAAGTCTTTGCCTTTTTGGGGCGGGCGACAATATTACGAAGGTACCAGACGGGAATTGTCACATCCCTAACCTCGTCCCTCCCGCTCGGGCCACGCAGCGCAAGCGGCTCCCCAGCTTCCGTACGGGGAAGATGCCTGCGCCGAGGCAGGCCGGACGCCTGCGCTACGAGAAGCCCGTTCCCGCGCACACTTCCCCTCCAATCCTCCATATCGGCAAAACGGGCGAACAGTTAAGTCGGCGTCGAGGATTTGAAATGGGGGAGAAACCCTAACTGGGTGCAGCGCCGACTCTTAGAGCCTGCCCTGCGCGGAGCAAAGGGTCGGCAGGCGCCGGCCGTTTCTCACCACAGTTGGAGCAGACCGGAAGGGCGGGGCTTCACAGTCTGTGTGAAAACTCGATTAGTCTGTCATTCCGAGGAGCCGCGGGCGACGAGGAATCTCGCACTGCCTTGAAAACATCCAGAGCGGGATTCTTCGCTTCGCCCTGGGCCGTCCGGTCCAGGGCTTCGCTCAGAATGACACGCTTCGAGTGTTATTCCACAGCCTGTAAAGGTTGGCTCGGTGAGGCAAGTTGGAAGGGGGAATCAGGGTGGCGTGTCGATTGGAGCGTAGCGCCGGCCCGGTGCCTGCGGGACCGGCGCTACGAGTCAAACCAGGATGCTCCGGAGAGAGAGGGAACTACCCTGGCATTGCGAGCTTGGCGTACTTTCCGTGTTGAGGTGAAACTGCTTTGTCTGTCTTCAGCCTTTAAACTTCAAATTTGGAATCTGAAGGCGGCAACTTTGCAGGCCTCGCGGCCTGTCCGCACGTCGAGGCGACGACTGCGAGGCTTGTGTGGCGTTGCCACTGGAGGCGCTGCCCGTAGTGCAGGCGCTGCTCCTGATAAGGCCGCTTCGCCCTTGGGTCGGGATCACCCTCGTCACCCGGGCTTAGGGTGCTCTTTTCTGATTTGCTCATCCCGGCCCCTCCAGCTCTTTGACTCTCCTTCCGCCGAATCGCCAATACATTAGCTTGGCATTTCAACCGAAGCCGCCCGCACCCGCGCCCCGTTATGGACCTGCTTGCGACGCCTGCACAGCGCAATTGCCAGCAGAGGAGCAAGGAGTGGTACCGCTCGCGTCTGTCAGTTGGAAGTAAATTTGTGAGCTCCCCGCGGGACTCGTGGTCGCGTTGTCGGTAATGATCCCGCCCGTAGCGAAGCTATTTTCAACCGCAGCCGTATTTAACGTGCCCAGAGGGGTCATGCTGCTGCTGAAATTAGAGGGGGTGGTGAGATTGAACGACATCACGCAGCCCATGGTGCTCGAATCGGTGCAGCCACTCTCGGTGCCGGCGAACACGCTCAGGAAGATGTAGTCCGTGCCGAAGTTTCCCCCATTCGCGTTCACGTCAGATGAGTTCCAACTAGTCATCGTGAAGCCGCCGTTCGACCCGGCAGTTTTGGAAGTCACGGTGAAGTAGGTGTTACCGCTGGTGTACGAAGCGGTAACCTTTGTATTTGCGGCCTGTCCTGAACGCACGCAGCCGCTGCTGTAGCAGTCCCCGGAGGCACCGTTGACCACCGCATAGAAGTTCTGTGCGGTGCGAGCTTCGTTATTAGCGGTGGTGCTGCTGGTGTACAGCAGAACCTGGTTGACGGCGCTCAAAGTGCTTTCGAACGTGTATGTAGTGCCCGCAATAGTAACCTGCTTTCCAACCCACGAGCCGCTCCCCGAACTAGACGGACCACTCTCCATCGTCACCGTGCCTGTGGCGGTACCGACACTCGTGTTAAAAAACTCGTTGACCGCTGAGCAGTACCCGTAATAGAGGTTGCCGTTAGAGAGTTCAGGGCCCGTGTTGGCGGTGGTGCTCATCGAGTTGTTAGTGATAGGGATCTGGTACAAAGTGGAGGGCCCGTAAGGGTATCCACAGGCATAGAGGTTTCCGGAGGGACTGGTTGAGTTCGATGACGTGTAGTATGCGTTGTCGAAAGCACCCGCCAACTGATAGGCTTTATTACCCGAGTCTCCTGTTCCCACCGTGACTTCAGTGCCGCTCCCACTAGAGAAGCTCGCCGGCAGTTGAAAGACCCCGCCGTTGCCGCTGGAATCGTATCCTACAAAGGCGTAGACCATCTCGGCGCTGGAGTCCACCAGAGGGCCGTCTCTTATGCCATAAGCATGGTCCAGACGGCTTGACGTGCTATTTTTCGAGGCTGTCGTGCTTGTGCATACGCTGCCGGAGTTACCTGAGTTGACCGAATAAAGGTAGCCACCAGTATCCCCGACAAATACGCACGCGGACGTGGCATCGTAAACCGGGCTGCTGACGCTGTTGCTGCTATTAAGCGTTAGCGGCCAGCCGCTCCCCACTACCTCGGCGGGAACTCCCGCGAAGACCGGATTGAACTTGTGGAGGTTCCCGGCGCTGTCGCCGACGTAAAGCGAGTCCGTCCCCCAATCGTAGTACGGGCTCGACGTTAGGTCATTGGGGTTTCCGTTAAGAGCAATGCTGAACATACACGGAGCGGCACAGCCGCTGCCGCTGTAGTAGGCGGAAGCACTAATCGCTGCATTGGGCGTGGTCGGGGAGGCGAGGCCCCCTTGGCCAGTCGTCCCTGGCGAGGGATACCTCACGAGAACCAGGCTGGCGACGTTGGAGCTTGAACTCTGGATGACAGCTAACTGTGCCCCGCCGTAATAGAGGACCGGCGCCAGGGTTACCGTGCCGCCGGTATTGTACGCCCAGTCGACCTCGGGCACCGCACCGTAGGTGGTGCATCCAGTATTGTAAAGGTTGTAGTAGGCGATAATGCTGGCCTGAGTGGATGACCCGCCTGTAGGATAAACAACATAATCGCCCGAGCAGCTCGCGCTCGAGGTGCTGAACGACCATTTGGCGGGATAACTGATGTAGCTCTGCGAAGTCGTAGCGCCTAGCCTGAATAATTCACATTTCTAAAGACACCAAAAGCCTCCTGTGGTACAAACACGGTGTTCATGCGGGTTTGAACCAAACGAGGAGGCTTTCGGTTGACCGAGAATAGTACAGCACAGTGTTTGTTGTTTTCCAATATTTTTCCGAAGCCGGTGGTTGCGCAGTTTGATAAGCGCCAGAGCAGTTCCGATGGCGGCGCGATCCTGCTGAAGGCTGCCGACCGTCGGATGCAACTGACGGAGGCGCTGGCGGCCTGCTTGAAGGACGAGCGGCAGCCGGGCAAAGTCGACCATGCGATCGAGGAACTGCTGGCGCAGCGTATCTTCGGTATCGCCTGTGGCTATGCCGATGCCAACGACGCGGCTCGATTGGGCGAAGACCCCGTGCACAAGATGCTGATCGGGCGCGATCCGGTGGAGGGAGCGGACTTGGCCTCGCAACCGACCCTGAGTCGCTTTGAGAATGTCCCGGACCGCAAGCAGCTTTACCGGATGGGTGAGGCGCTGGCCGACCGCGTTATTGAGCGCCATGGCCGCCGGCTGCATGGGCGCGCCCAGCGGATCACCCTCGACCTCGATGTGACCGACGATCCCACGCACGGTGCCCAACAGTTGAGCTTCTTTAACAGCCACTACGATACCTGGTGCTATTTGCCGCTGCTGGGTTTCTTGAGCTTCAACGACGAGAAGGAGCAATACCTGTGTGCGGCGGTGCTGCGGCCGGGCAATGCGCCAGCCAGCGAGGGAGCGATCGGCATACTCTGGCGCATCCTGAAGCGGGTGTGGGCAGCCTTCCCCAAAGCGCGCGTCCGAGTGCGGTTGGACGGCGGCTTCGCTGATCCGCGGCTGCTGGACTTCCTGGATGTCATGGGGGTCGAATACGTGGTCGCCATGGCTAAAAATGCGGTGTTGAACCGCCTGGCCGAGCCCAAGATGCAAGCAGCCCGCCGGCTTTCGCAAGAGACGGCGAAGACGGAGCACATTTACGGAGAAACTGGCTACGCGGCCGAGAGCTGGTCTTCGCAGCGGCGGGTGATCTTCAAGGCGGAAGTGGTGCGCCAAGAAGGTAAGGAGCCGAAAGACAATCCGCGCTTCGTCATCACCAACCTGAAGCAGAGCCCGCAAGGGATTTACGAGCACGTCTATTGTGAGCGAGGCGAGATCGAGAATCGCATCAAGGAACTGCATTACGGATTGGAGATCGACCGGACGAGCTGCACGAAGTTTCTGGCCAATCAGTTCCGGGTGCTGATGACGGCGGCGGCTTACGTCCTGATGCAGGAGTTGCGTCTGCGGGCTGCACGCACCGCTTGTGCGCGGGCGCAGGTGTGGACCTTGCGCGAGCGGTTGCTGAAGTTGGGGGCCAGTGTGATCGTCTCGGTGCGTCGTGTGGTAATTCATCTTCCTGTCTCGTTCCCGTTCCTGGGCAGCTTCCGCCAGATCGCCCTCAGCTTTGGCGCTTCGAGCGGATAGCCAATTCCTCTTACTGGGATCATGTCGAACCATTTCTTCTGCGACGAGACTCTCGCCGAGGTGTCTTCAAAAACCGCCGCATTCCTGCGCTGACGGGAGGAACGAACCCAACTGCATGCCCTGGCACTTCGGTTCGGGCTGCCGGGTTCGTCTCATGCCAAGCAAAACGAGCCAGAACCAACCTTCACATGCCGTTCATGAATAAAGCGGGCTAGGCTTTCGTACCAGTCGCGATCGATAGGTTGTTTCTTGCCTTTCGTCGCAAGAACGCTATTCAACTGCAGCAAATCTCGCAGTTCGCCGACACGTAACTCCTGGCCCGCGCCGATCTCCTGACCCAAGGCCAGCTCATTCATGCTTGCGACGTATTCCGCGGCAGGGCCCTGCGCCGGGCTGCGGCGCCGCAACTGCTGCATAATGTAACGGGGATCGTTGACAATCCGCACCCACGCTTCGTACCTGCCATCCCGGATTGCATCCTCCTCGGTGCCCGGATTGGAGAAAACCAAGTGGTGATTAGTCCAATCATCGACGATGCCCGGGAACTCAATTGCGCTTTGCGGCCCGCGGGACAAGATGGGAACGGCATACTGCTTTGGGGGTCAGCCATTCGGCCGCGTTGCTGGCCGGACATGAAAACAGTGAGCCCGGCGACGATCGTGAAAATGGCCAAACCAATCCATAGGCGCGTAGACGAACGACTCTTGAAGCTCATTGCAGGTACCTCCTGGGGCTCATGGTTTGTTCCTCCGCTGTCCGCCCTTACAGAGGTTGAGGGAAAAACATAGCCTAGCGATGCGGGGGCTTTGCGCCGCCACAACTTCAAGCGTTGTAATTCCCGGCGGCGTACACTCGCCGCCCCACCTTTCTCTCGTGGCCTGTCGATCGTGTGACGCTTAAGTCGGCAGCTTCCCGAGTCCCAAAATGCGGGTCCAGTCGGAGGGATTCCCCCCTCACAATAGGGGATATCCGGCAAGAGCGGTCAAGTGCCGACTAGAATAATGACCAGGTGTCAATAAACCAAACCTATAAGCTGCCTCGGACTTCTCATTCTAGAGCGGGGCTTGTCCCTTCGAAATGATTCAACCGAAATCGGCTCAGGGCATTGAGCCCTTTCCTTAGTATCGCTACTGCGTGCCCCATGGGACCAACATCGTACTCTGGAAATCATGGCTGATATCGCTAAAGATCGTGGCCAGTGACCCTATCGAGCCGTGACTAGACAAGTTGCAGGGTGAAGAGCCGTCGGAAGGCTTGCCTCCGTCGTTGTAGAACTTGTTGGGATCGGAAGCAATATCATACATCGTTTGACACCCCGAAATGGGCTCGGCTGCAGTATCAGTTTTGCAACTGGACGAGGTGGAGGTGGACGCGGCAAACGCAATCGCGTACACCCAGTTGTTCATCCCCTTGAGATTCTGCGTGCCTGCGGCATTCGCCGCGGCCTTGATTGCTTGATGGCACTCGTTTTCATAGATAGTCGGGTTGGCTGCCAAAGCCGCAGCACTGAAATCGCTTTTGGACGCTTCCGCGTCGCCGTCGCTGAGGAGGATGATGGCGCTCTGCATGTTCGCCCTTGGGACCTGCAAATTGCTAAGATCGTTGTTCGCTTCGGCGATAACTCCGGCATAGTAGGTACTCTCTCCACCGGGATCCTGGAGGCCGTACTTGGTTGGGTTGTTTGCGGAACAGCCGGTTTGGCTAGCCCAGGAAACCGTATCCACCACATCCGAGCCGCCGGCGTTCAGACCGCTTGTGTTGGAGGTCTTGTAATCACTCGAAAGTTGAACAATGGTGAAGTAAGGAGGGGAGGAACTAGGCGTGCCGTAGGGCACGATGGTGCCATTGCTGGTGCTAAGCGCATGAGCTTGGCGGTCGTAGTCATATGGGGCGTCCGTGGTAGCTGATGCCAGCCCCGGGAAGACCAGCACGGCAACCTCGTCGACCGGGTTCGCGACATTATAGCCGGTTGAAGGGCTGCCGGAGACCGCGCCGCAGGATGTGAGGCTCGCCGAACAGGGGTTGAGCAAGTTAAGAAAAGTTCGAACTCCCCACTTGGCGCAGTCCTCTTTCGAGGGGCTGGAAACGCCGCTCTCTGCGACGCAGGTTGCGTCACTGTCGGGGTCCTGCATCGACGCCGTGGTGTCCATGATCACCATAATGTTGGCCGGTATGAGTGTTCCACCCTGGATGCCGGCCATCGAATATGCAGTCAAGTTGATCGATTGGATGCCAAATATCTTGCCGAAGAAGGTCGGCGCCTGGGCTGTTTCCTCGACGGCGACGGCGTTTGCGTCCGCCACATCGTCGCAGGTCAATCCCAAGGTCGTGACCAAGGTATTCAGGCACCTTACCGTGTTTATTGGCATCTTCACACTCATGAGATCGTTAATCTGGTTGTAGGCCCCTTGCATTCCGCTGTACTGAGTTGCGGCTGCTTCGGCTTGGGTGGCAGAGACATTTTGGGACAGGATCTGCGCTCCCGCCGTCGCCGCCGCATCGGCCGAAGCTTGTAGTTCACGCTGGCCGTGCAGCGCATAACCAATGTCGATTGACAGTGCCGCCATCCCGATTAAGACGAACATAAGGGCCGCAACCAGGTAGAGGGCTTGCGCCTTCTCTTCTTGACACAGCCGGCCAAATTGGCATTTCATGTTTCACCTCATTCAATGGTTACGCTCACTGTGGCGCTGATACAGTAGGCGTACGGGCAGCTCGATATAACGGTTTTGCTGGAGTTCGTAATTGTGCCCCCCTTCATGGGACACAGGCTGAGGTTAAGCTTTGGGAAATACAACGCGCACGGGTAAGTGGCGTTCACCGTCGCCGTCTGGAGAGTCGTGGTTCCCGGACTGGCGCTCGACGGTGTCAGGGTCGTGCAGGTCATAGCCGTTGGGTTGAATGATTCCGTAATGGTGATCAAGTGATAATTGAGATTTCCGGCCGCACCCCAGAGTGCGTTTTCCTCCAGCGTGCAAGCGGTGGGAGGGCCGGTCCCCGCGCCTGAGTTGACGGCCAGAGTTCTGGCGCCCACCGCCACGGCTTCCTCCAGCTCCACGTAGTCGTAGAAAGTAATCCCGCCATAAATAATGCCAACCAAGAGGAGTGATAGGACCGGCAACGCGAATGCCAATTCATACAACGACTGGCCATCTTCGCGGGTGGCGCGAATGCGCATCAAGCGCCGCGTCCATTCTGGAAGGCGGAATCGAAAGTGTCTGGGTTGTTGCATTGAGGTGTACCGTACCTTTCCGGGAATTACGACCGACCTTGTGCCGCGCTGTCGCTGAGGAATCTTAACCCGCGAGCACCCGGCGGCTCGGTTGAGGAGCCGCGTTGACAATCACTGTATCACTCGATACGTACGGTTACTTGGGCACTAATGCAATACACGTAGGGACTGGGACAACTCATGATGACCGTGCCCGAGGGGTTCGTAATGTTGCCCTGCATGGAACAAAGGTTGATCCCCAGTTTCGGGAAATACATCGCGCACGGATAGGTGGCAGAGAGGGTCGCGTAGTCGTTTTGCGCCAAGCCCCCTGTAGTTGTGGATCCGGACGTAACGGGACAAGAAGAGCTGGCCGCGGTGCCGTTGGGTCCAACAAACGTCGGAGGCTCGACGGTAACAGGCAGCTGCAGGTTGTACGCCGCAGCCTTCACTTCGTTTTCCGCCGCCGTGCAAGGACTTAGACTACTTTGAGTTCCTGAAGCCGCATTATTTATCCTGCTCTGAGCCAGCACCGCGGCCCCATCCGCTACCGCGTTGGCCAGCACCTCGTAGTCGTAGAACGTAATGCCGCCATAGATGATGCCTACCAGCATTGGCGCCAGAATGAAAAGCGAGCCCAAACCGAATTCAAGCAGCGCTGAAGCCTCCTCACGGCCGGCGATACGTCGAACTCCGTGCCAAGTCACCCGAAAACTAAACCTGTTTGGCGGTTTCATTGGTTTGTGACCGTGCCTTTCCACGAAATTGTATTTCCAGCCAAATTCGATGCTTCGAATATTCTGCCTTAAGGCGTCGCGGAGCAAGGGCACCAATGTAACAATACGTCGCACCAGCGGGTAACGGTACCTCGCCGCTAGGAAATCCAGCCTCACCCTTGGCAAGCGAAAGTGCGGCGCTCGTGCCTGGGCGGCAGCTGGGTCGGAAAACAAGTTGATTGGAATAGACTCCGTGGTGGGGGAGGTGTGCCAACTCCACCCCAACCGGTATGCATTCTAGACGAGGGTGTGGAACGGCGTAAAGTACTGAACTAGTACTTGTCAATAGTACTTAAGGTCCAATGCGGGTTGGATAACGAGACATTTTTGCGCCATGCCTTCTTGAATACGGGGCGCGTCCGCACTGCCGCGTAAACCGGTCGAATAGGATAGAACCACAAGGAAGGTGTCGTTTCGATTGGACGCAGCGCCAGCCCCGAGCCTTCGGGACCGGCGCTACGAGTCAAACCAGGATGCTCCGGCTGTGGGCAACATTCTGAACAACGTGCTTACCACCCACGTGCCCGTTAGAAAACCCTTAACTTCCACCAGTGAAGCGGTCAAAAGACGCCATTCGGGATCATCCGTGAGGTAAAGAGATCCGACACAATAACGTTAAAGACTTGGTCCAAGGAGGTGATGGGCACGGCCCCCGCGCAGACTGTGCTGGTCTGATTGTTTATCGTCTGAGGGACGGAAAAGAAATACCCAGAGCCCGAAGAGGTACTGCCCGAAGTGGCAATCGCCGACATCGTTTCGCAGGGTGTAAGACCGCTGGTGCCGTAAGGGGACTGGTCATAGGTGCAGCCAGTCTTTTCCGAGCCGTAGGAAATTGAGTAGATCTCGATTCCGGCGTTCTTGGCGTTAGTCGCCGCGGTTACCGCCTGCTGGCATTCATTGGTGATTGGGTAACTCGTCACGGACCCCGCCATCTGGTTTTTGGTGCAGCCCGATGCCAATTTGGTTGTTCCCGGCACGTCCCCGCACGCGGTCGCGTCACCATCACTAAGGAAGATGAGTATGTCTTGCACACCGCTCGAGTGGTATGCGGCAAGGTAGTCCTGTGCCGCCTTGATTCCCCCTGCGTAGAACGTCCCCTCGCCGCCCGGAGTCTGTATGCCGGTGCAAGTGCCGTCGGTCACTCCACCGACGGACTTCACCAGGTTGGAGCCAGTTTTCCCTGTGTTCAGCCCTAAATAGTCGGAAGTTCGGTAGTCGCTCTGGAAGGGCAGAATCAGATATGCGGGATCGTTGTTGTAGGAGGTGATGGGCGGGTCACTCGCAGGGCAACTGTAGTCATCCGGCGCATACGGGGAGGCGGACGTGTCGGTCAAGCTGGTGGCGGTGGGACAGTTTCCATTGCTCAAAGTTTGACTGCATAGCCCCGGGAAGGTCATTAGGCCGACTTCGTCGACAGAGTTGCTGTAGAGGCCATTAGTGTCGCCTTGGCAGGTTTGGAGGTACGGCGAACAGGGGGCCAGGCCAGTGAGCAGAGTCTGAATGCCCTCTTGCGCGCACTGCTCCGGTGAGAGGGGTTGAGATGTCTTACTCGAGAGGCACCCCGTGTCGGTACCCTGGCCCATCGATGCCGTCGAGTCGAGGAGCAACATAACGTGATACGGGATTGCTCCGCCGCCGCTTGCACTTGCGGTCGAGGTCGCCGTAAGCTTGACAGTCGAGATGCCGAACACCTTGGCGAAGAACGTCGGCTCGCTCGCTGTCTCTGTTACCTGGATGGCGTTACAACCTCCGGTGACTGTGCAGTTGGTATTGTTGCCGTAGACGGCACAGGGGGGCATGTTCAAGTTGGTAGCTGTGCTCCCCGAGACACACGCGAAGGAGACAGTTACACCCGTTATGTTCAGATCGGGATGAACGTTATACATCGTGATCTTATCCGTCGTCCCCAACTGCGCGTCCCCGCTGTACTGGTAGGCAACCGTTTGCGGGTTGTAACTCGGGTTTGGCATGACCGACCCTCCCGCGCTCGCCGCCGCATCGGTGTTGGCTTGTAGCTCGCGCTGGGCGTGCAACAAAAAACCGATGTCGATCGACAGTG
Source organism: uncultured Acidobacteriota bacterium (assembly GCA_963831905.1). Lineage (GTDB taxonomy): Bacteria > Acidobacteriota > Terriglobia > UBA7540 > UBA7540 > CAVROP01. The sequence continues at coordinate 987,313 of CAWHRX010000009.1, forward strand.
CCGCCAGCCCGAGAAACCCGATCATGAGGGCGGCAACCAAGTAGAGAACCTGCCCCTCTTGCCCGTGATACAAACGGCGAAAAAGAGATTTCATGTTCCACCTCACTGAATAAGTACCGTCATGGTCGCGCTAAGGCAATAGGCCGAGTTCGGACAGTTCGCATTCGAAGTCTTGGATGTAGTGCCCTGCACCGGGCAAAGGTTGATCCCAGCGAAGGGAATCGGCAAGTTACACGGGTAGGTGGCCGATACCGTCGCGGTGTCGTCCTGGAGTAAATCAGAACACTTAGAGGCGCCGACAAAGCTTTCCGGCGCAATCGTGATTTGCAATGGATTGAGGTTCCCCGCGGCGTTCTTAAGGGCGGCTTCCTCAAGCTGGCAGGCGGTTGGGGGGCCGGCGAACGCGGATCTGTTGAGTGCCAAAGTCCTCGCGCCAACCGCCACCGCATTGGCTAGCTCGACGTAGTCGTAAAAGGTAATCCCGCCATAAATGATGCCGACCAGCAACATCGACAAGACTGGCGCCACCATCGCTAGCTCATACAAAGCCCCGCCTTCTTCGCGCCCGGCGCGGACGCCTGCGGACCGGACCCTGCGCCGTAATGATTGGAAGCCGGACTTCATTGATTGCTTCATGGGACTGTATCCATAGCCTTTCGGAAATTCAGAGCGGTCTTCCTGTTGCGTCTTCGATGTGCAATTGCAAGCCCGGGACCGCATGTCGAGCGTCGCGCACACTCCACTCAAAACCACCTCACTCGATTTGTACCGCCGTTGTCGCACTAACGCAGTAGGCGTGCGGACAATTCCTAAGGGTAACGGTTACGGTATCGGTTCCGACTCCGGTTGGCACTTTCTCCGTAAGAGTGCCCGATGCCACCGGACAAAGGTTGATGTTCGCGAATGGGATCGTCAAGTTGCAGGCGTAGGTGGCCGTCATGGTCGCGGTCTCACCGGTTTTTAGGGCGGTGCAAGTCGAGCCTCCCTGGATTCCTGCGGGTGTGGTGAACGTCTCGGTGCCCGGTCCGTTGTTGATCGTGATTAGCCCAGGGTTAAGGCTATACGCGGCGTTGGTGAGGGCGGTCTCCGCTAAAGTGCACGCGTTCGTTGGCATTCCCGCGCTCGTTGCCAGCGTCCGCGCGCCAATCGCCACGGCATTGGCTAGCACGGTGTTGTCATAGAACATAATTCCGCCATAGATAATGCCGATCAGCACCATCGACAGCACCGGCAAGACAACCGCGAACTCGAAGAGCGTCGACCCCTCTTCACGTCCGGCGCGAAAACGTGCGCGCCAAGCTTTGCGCAATGTTGACCGGAAACCCGACTCGTTCGATAGTTTCATTGGGCAATAACCAAACCTTTCTTTGAATCAGCACTGCAGAGCCGCCAACGTAATCGCCTGTTCTGTCACGTCACCATCTACCGCGGCTGCCCGGCGTACCCTTCAGGTGCACGCCACGGACACAACTACCTGTCTGTTTTGGAAAGCCCTCTAACTTGATTCGGAACCGGGACTACCTTCGGGAGCGTCCCCAGTAACGCACCCATCCCAGTCGCTATTATCACCAAAACCTCTGCCCGAGTAAAGTACAGAAGTAGTAAATATCCACATCGTCATCTTGGCCAGGCATTCACTGCAGACTTACGTGCTCAATACTTCATGCCGTGCTTTCGTTGAGATGATGCCGGAGAACAGAGGATTCAGGATTTGGTGAGATTTTTTGCGTCGCCGCGTCGTCGCGGACTAAATGACCATTTACGCCCTTATCCTAGCTTGCCTCGCAGCTTCCGACACGGCTAGGTGAGCTTATAAAACGCCCGCATGTTTCCGATTCGCGGAAAAAGCGCATAGCGTTTGATCTCGAGAATCTGCTTGAAGTGCCCGAGGTCGTGGAACGCCCATTCCGTCACCAATTCTTCGACGGCGATTTCGCCCACTTTTTGATGCGTTCCCCGCCGCTTCAGTTGGGCGGGTTTAAGCGTTCTGAGCCACTTCACATTGGCTTCGCGCTGGCGGGCCAGACTGCCTAGGCTTTTCAAGGGATGTTTCCGATGGTATTTCATTTCCTCGCCGCGCTTCTCTTGGTCGAAGGAAGGGAGGAGAGGATTCTGCGCCTCCAGCATCGCCGCCACGCGCGCCCGCATGCCAATCTCCTCGACATCGTCGAGGTGAGCGAGAACTTCTTGCACGGACCACTTGTTCGCAGCAGGGCGAGTCTGCATTTGTTTCAAGGACATTGAGGAGAGTTCCTGCTTGAGCTTCTGCGGCGTGGAAGCGAGAATGGCGAGCACATCCTTGAGCATCGTTACCTCCAGCGGCGGAAAATCGGAATTCGAAGTTCGAAAATCGAAGCTCCAAATTGGAGCATCCGCCCACGATGAAAACAGGGCCTATGCGAACTAAATGATGTAACCCCGACCAGCGAATTTCGAGTTTCGATTATCGAGTGCCGCTCATTGTTAATCAGCCGGCTTTCTTGAGTTCATCCCGCAGCTTCGCGGCCTGCCGGAATTCGCGCTCGAGTTCGCTGTCACCCAAATGGCATTTCATGTACGAGAGTTTTTCAATTAATGCTTCGAGTGCGAGCTGGATGTTCTCGAGGTTCGTAAGGCAAATATCGCGCCAAACGGAGTAGGGGCTTTCCGCCAGCCGGGTCACATCCCGGAAGCCGCTGGCTGCCAACTCAACCGGCAATTGCGCGTTGCGGTTTTCCTCGGCAATCAAGCTGGCCAATCCGGACGAAACGAGTTGCGGCAGGTGGCTGAGGAAGGCCAAGGCGCGGTCATGCCGGGCCGGATCCATAAAACACGGGCGCGCGCCGATGGCCGAGACCAACGAGGCGAAAGCCTTGATGCGAGGGTCTTCGAGATGTCGCTCTTCGAGCGGCGTCAGGACATAGCGGGCGCTCGTGAAAAGAGCGGCGTCGGCATTCTCGACCCCCGCGCGCTCTTTCCCGGCCAGGGGATGCCCGCCCAAGAACAGCGGCGCACCGCCGAAAGCTTGGCGCGCGCGTTCGCAAATGAGGCGTTTGGTGCTGCCCACGTCCGTCACCAGCGCGTCCGGCGAGGCGATGTCCTTCAAGCGAGAGATATAATCCAGGATGGCGCCCACCGGCGGAGCCAAGATAATGAGTTGGGCTCTTTGGACAGCCTTGCGGAGGTCGTCTGTCCCTTCGTCCACGGCATCCATGGCGAGCGCGCGGGCGACCGTCGCGGCGCGTCCGAAACCGATGCGGCGTGCCGCCAGACGGTGCTTCTTCAGCGCCATTCCCCAGGACCCGCCAATCAGGCCCAGGCCGATAATCGTAACGTTTTCGAAGGTCATGTTCATTTAGGGGCTAGGGATCAGGGATTAGGGATACCAGCGACAAGTTAGCAGGTCTTACCAGGCCAGTAAGAGGCATTCAGCCAGAAGTCGCTCGCGGCTGAGATTATTCCCCTAGTCCCTGATCCCTAATCCCTAATCCCTAATCCCTAGTCCCTAAATCGTCCGTCCCACCGCCGGCGCAATCATGCGCAATTCCTTGATGAGCTGCTCGAATTGTGCCGGGTAGAGCGACTGGGCGCCGTCGGACAAAGCCTTTTCCGGATCGTTATGGACTTCGATCAACAAGCCATCGGCGCCCGCGGCCACGGCGGCCCGAGCCATGGGCGGGACCTTGTCGCGCCGGCCGGTGCCGTGCGAGGGATCGACAATGATCGGCAGGTGGGAGAGCTTTTTTATGACGGGGATGGCGGAGATGTCGAGGGTGTTTCGCGTGTAGCTCTCAAAAGTTCGAATGCCTCGCTCGCACAGGACGACGTTGTAGTTTCCTCCCATCATGATGTATTCGGCGGAGAGCAGGAGCTCTTCGAGTGTGGCGGAAATACCGCGTTTCAAGAGCACGGGCTTCGAGACTTTCCCGATCTCCTTCAGCAGGTTATAGTTCTGCATGTTGCGTGCGCCCACCTGGAGCACGTCGACATATTCGATAATCATGGGGATTTGGGTGAGGTCCATGACCTCCGAAACCAGCAGCAGGCCGTGTGCGTCGGCGGCGCTGCGCAGCATTTCCAGTCCTTTGAGTCCCAATCCCTGGAAACTGTAGGGGGAGGTGCGGGGTTTAAAGGCGCCGCCGCGCAACACGCGTGCCCCGTGCTTCGCTACCAAGGCGGCAACGGTTTCGATCTGCTCGGGGCTCTCCACGCTGCAGGGGCCGGCCATCATGACGATCTGCTCGCCGCCCACCGCCACGCCCTTCCCGAGTTGAACCACCGAGCCTTCCGGGCGGAAATGGCGGCTGGCGAGCTTGTAGGGCGCGGAGATGCGCACGACCTCCGCGACTCCCTCCAGGAGTTCGATGTCGCGAGTGTCAAAATCGACGATGGACCCCACCGCGCCCAGCACCGTTTGACGAGCGCCGGTGGAGCGATGGATATCGAACCCCATCTCCATGAGCTTATTGATGGCGCTTTGGATCTGAGCTTCCGTGGCGCCCTCTTGCATTACCACTACCATGCTTCCTCACTCCTTCTCTGGAGTACCGCCGCGGTCCATGGCATGACGCTCCAGCGAGCGCGCTTCGTCAATAATGCGCTCGAATAACCGGCGGATGGCGGCGTCGTCGAGAGGCCCGGCATTCGCCTTCACCACGTTGCGGAGAATTTGCATCTCGCGCTCCGGATGCCAGGCCGGGAGCTTCAGTGCCTTCTTGATGTGGCCGATCTCGACGGCGCAGCGGGAGCGCTCGTTCAACAACTTGAGAATCTGTTGATCGATCTCGTCAATTCGCTTGCGCCAGCCCTCGAGGTCATTCATGCCGGCTTCTCCCCAGTCCCTTCTTTGAGCCAGCGGACGAACCGCTCAATCGCCGCCGCCCCTTCCCCAGCGTACCGCTCTTCAATGGCATGGACTACCGCGCTGCCGACGACCGCCGCATCAGCCACCGTCTGCACGGCGCGCACCTGGGCCGGACTTGAAATGCCGAACCCCACCGCCAAGGGCAGCGAAGTGTGCCGCCGGGCCCGCTCCACCAGCGGTTGGAGAGCTGGCCGAAATCTCGTTGCGCTCGCCCGTCACTCCCGTGCGCGAAACCAGATAAAGAAAACCGGAGGATAAGCTGCGAGGCCCGCTCCAGCCGCGCGTCGGTCGAGGTGGGCGAGGCCAGGAAGATCGTGTCGAGGTTTCGAGCGTGCATGACCTCCACGTACACCGAAGCCTCTTCCGGGCTCAGGTCTACCGCCAGCGCGCCATCCACACCGGCCTGGGCAGCATCCCGCGCAAAGTTTTCCAGCCCGTACTGCAAGATCGGGTTGTAGTAGCTGAAGAGAATGATGGGCGCGCGCACGCTTTCGCGCCACTGCGGAAATCGCTCCAGAATCCGCCGCAGCGTGGTTCCCCCTCGCACGGCGCGCTCGGAAGCGCGCTGGATTACTGGGCCGTCGGCGAGCGGGTCGGAAAAGGGTACACCCAGTTCAATCACGTCCACGCCCGCGCGGTCCAGAGCGACGAGCAACTCACCCGTGGCTTCGAGCGAGGGATCGCCCGCCGTGAGGTACACTACCAGGCCCTTGGCCTGCCGCGCGCGCAATTCGCGGAAACGGGATTCAATACGGGTTGTCGGCGTTGTAGGCATGAAGCTATGCCGCCGCCCCTGCGTGCCCCGAAAGGGGCAAACCATGAGTAGCCGTGGGTGAAATACTGGTCAACCCCGTTGGGGTTGGGGAAACTCGCCGGGCCATACTCTCCGCAGGTTGAAACCTGCGGCTACTCACAGTAGGCCCCTTCGGGGCCGATGACGGTGACTCCTCAGTGTAGCACGCAGGGCTAGTCAGGCGATTAGAGGACTCCCCGCGATTGAAAGATCCCCAGATCTTTATCTCCCCGCCCCGAAAGATTGACTACAACTATTTCATCCCGGCGCATTTTGGGTGCGCGTTTGACGACCTCGGCGATGGCATGAGCCGATTCGAGCGCCGAAATGATTCCTTCCTTGTGCGCAAGAAGGCGCGCCGCCACAAGCGCCTCGTCATCGCTCACGCGTGTGTACTCGACGCGGCCCTGCCGGTAAAGGGCAGCGTGTTCGGGGCCGATGGCGGCATAATCGAGGCCCGCAGATACCGAATGGGTGCCGGCAATCAGCCCGTCTGCGTCTTGCAGCACGTAGGTGTAAGTCCCTTGCAGCACTCCCGGGCTTCCCCCTGAGAACCGCGCCGCATGGTCGCCCAGCTTCGGCCCACGCCCTCCGGCTTCGACGCCTACCATCTTCACCAGGGCGTCCGGTATGAAATCGTAAAATAAGCCGATGGAGTTGCTCCCTCCGCCCACGCAGGCGACTAGGGTGTCCGGCAGCCTGCCGGTTTCCGTCAAAACCTGGCGGCGAGCTTCCTGCCCGATGATCCGCTGAAACTCGCGCACCATGAGCGGGTAAGGGTGCGGCCCCAGCACCGAGCCCAGCAAGTAATGAGTATTTTGGACGTTGGTCACCCAATCGCGCATGGCTTCGCTGATGGCATCTTTGAGCGTCCTGCTGCCGGAAGAAACTCCAACTACACTTGCGCCCAGCAGGCGCATGCGAAAAACATTGAGAGCTTGCCGGGCCATGTCCTCTTCGCCCATGTAGACGACGCACTCAAGTCCGAGAAGCGCTGCCACGGTAGCCGTCGCCACGCCGTGCTGGCCTGCCCCCGTCTCCGCTACCAGGCGCGTCTTTCCCATACGCTGCGCCAGTAGTCCCTGTCCCAGGCAGTTGTTGATTTTGTGCGCGCCCGTGTGCAGCAGATCTTCGCGCTTCAAATAAATCTGCGCCCCGCCCAGGTGCTCCGTCAATCGTCGCGCCGGGAAAAGCGGCGTGGGCCGCCCGGCAAAATCCTTCAGTAGGCGCGCTAGTTCCGCCTTGAAAGCTGCATCGGCGCGTGCCGCCTCGAAAGCTTGTTCCAACTCCTCGACGGGGTGCATCAAGGTTTCCGGTACATAACGCCCGCCGAATTCTCCGAATCTCCCTCGCGCGTCCGGCCATGCTCCGGATTGTCTTTGTTCCTGCATCGTTGTCGACCCTGCTTTGGAGTTGGGTAGCTCTGCGCTACTCCGTGTCCGCTTCCGTCACCGCTGCGAAGAAGGCACTCAGCTTGGCGGAGTCCTTGTTCCCTGGAGCTGACTCGACGCCGCTGGCCACGTCGACGGCGAAAGGCCGAACTACCCGAACGGCCTGGCCGACGTTTTCCGGAGTCAGCCCGCCGGCAAGGATGATCGGGCCATATCGCTTCGCTTCTCGCGCGGCATTCCAGTCGAAGGTTTTTCCTGTGCCCCCGAGCCGGTCGGCATCGAAAGCATCGAGCAAATAAGCGTTGAGCCGGAATTTGCCGAGCGCCTCCGCCTTGAAACCCTCGCGTACCGGCACCGCAACCACCAGCGTAAAGGCAGAAAGCAACTCCTGCAAATCCGGAAAGCCGGGGCCGTGCAACTGGACGGCGGTTGCGCCTGCCTCACGCGCAATTGAAATTACACGCCCCGCATCTGTCTCATTCGCAAAGACGCCCACTGAGGTCACGAAAGGAGGCAAGCGGCGCACCATGGCTCGCGCAGCTTCTGGCTCGATGTACCGGGGGGAAGGCGGATAGAAATTGAATCCCAGCGCCGCTGCTCCCAGATCGACAGCCTGCTGCGCATCCTCGATTCGGGTAATCCCACAGATTTTAACACGTGTCGGCACGCTTCACGTCCGCGAGAGACTGTGAAATAGTCGAAACTCTCACCACAGAGGCATTGAGGCGCAGAGAAAGAGCCTTCTGCTTTTACATCTCCCCAGAGAAGGGGATGTGCGACCTCAAACCGTCCAGCAGTTGTCTCAGGGCCAAGCCAGGATCGGCCGCCGTCATGAATCTCTCTCCGATCAGAACCGCGTGGTACCCCGCTTCGGCAATCCGGTAGAGGTCTTCCCAGGTTTTTATTCCGCTCTCGCTCACCGCAATACAGTCCGCGGGAATTCCGGAACGCAAGCGGAAGGAAGTTGCGAGGTCCACTTCCAGGGTTTTAAGGTCGCGGTTGTTCACGCCGATGATTGCTGCCCCTGCCTGCACCGCCCGCTGGAGCTCAATTTGATCGTGGACTTCAACCAAAGCAGCAATCCGCAGTTCCCGGCAAAGTTCCAGGAAACTGCGCAGGTCTGCATCGGAGAGCGCCGCCACGATCAGCAAGAGCGCATCCGCGCCGGCCGCCGCAGATTCGTGGATCTGATAGTCCGCAATGATGAAGTCCTTCCGCAAAACCGGCAGGCGCACAGCAGCGCGAGCCGCCTCCAGGTCCACCAGCGAACCCAGGAAGTAGCGCTCTTCGGTCAAGACGGAGAGAGCAGAAGCGCCCGCGGCTTCGTAGCTTCGGGCGATGTCGTCGCGCCGGAAGTCTTCCCGCATTACGCCACGCGAGGGCGAAGCGCGCTTCAGTTCCGCGATAACTTGAAGCGCCCCACGGGAGAGGGCGGCGGCAAAATCCCGCCGTTCTGGTTGGGCCGCGGCGGCCCGCTGCAAGGTCTCGAGGGCCACAGACGCTCGTGCCTCTTCGACGGCGCGCCGTCGTGCCGCGACGATTTCCCCCAGGCAGGTGCCCGATAAATCCACCACGGTCCAGCTCTCAGCCGTCAGCTTTCAGCTTTCGGTTCTCAGATTTCAGCCCCTGCGGCCCATACTTCTCGCCTGCCATTCCCAGCGAAGCGAGGAATCTGGCTCCGGATCTTTGAACGAACCATTCAGGGCGAGATTCCTCGCTCCGCTCGGAATGACAGTTTGCGCCGCGCCCTCTCGAAAATCACGTCATTCCCGCGAAAGCGGGAATCCATTGTGTTCCGGACCAACAATGGACCCCCGCTTTCGCGGGGGTGACGATGTGTGATTTTCATTCCTTTGCGTGCCTCGAAGACCCTGGGCCGCGCGGAATGACAGCTTGTATCCCGCCGCCTTCTGACTCCCGCCCTTTAGTACTGCTCAACTTTGATCACGGAGTCCCCGTCGAAGGTAACGAAAAGGACGTGGGGAGGAGATCCGTAAATCCAATCCTCCTGTTCGACGCCCTCGCGCTCTTCGCGCACCCGGCGGTCCGGCGGCCCCTTTGACGACAGGACGGCATCGCGGTTCATGCCCACGAGCACCTGGTGATTCTTAATGGCTTCTTTAAACTTGGCAGGCACTTCAGGCTTATAGAGTTCGGTCGGCGTCCGCCGCGTGAAGTCCAGCACGTTTCCCAATGCCTGCTTTACCTGGTCGACGGTCAACTGGGGAACCTTGTCGGAAAAGACCAGAGTAACCCAGGAGCCGTAAGCCATCACCGGCGGAGCTTGGGAGATGGGGACGGTGTCCATTCCGACTCCCACCTCGAGGTGCTGATACCACTTGCTTTTCTTTTTCCCGCCGCCGTTAAGTTCAAAGACGATTTCCTTGGACTTGAACGTGATCTTACTAATCTCCACCGGCATGCCGGGCTTTATTGCCAGGCCATTGGCGCTCAGTTGGGCATCGGCCTGGGCCTTGTCGAGTTTGCCGTTCGAGTCCACCCGTACTCCTATACCACCTCGTGGCAGGGGTACTTTGTTTACCGCAATTTCGCGCAGCAATCCGCGGATGAGCGCAATGTGGGTCGGGTTCTTAGGCGGGTTGTTGGCCCAGACGGACGCCGCCAGCGCGAGCGTAAGACAGATCCCCGCCCCGCGCCTGAGCAAAACTCCGGCCGCGCCTTTAACCGTCTTCCAGGGATAGTGGCTGCGCATTTAGCCCGGGCCTTCCTCCCCGGGGCCACGTTCCGGTGAGATGTGAAGTTCCGTCGTCGCGCCCGTATAGGGAGAGGGGCCGTAAACCAACTCTTTCATTCTCCCACTCATTCTGATGCGCGGGGACAAAAAAAGAAAGAGCCCGGCGCCCACGACCACAAGGGTGCAGAGCAGACCTCCCTCCGGACCGTAAGCAGAGCCGGTCAACCAGGCTCCGCCGTGCACGCGGGGCGTGAGGACTGTTGCGGGTAAACGAAAGCCGCTCACCGGCAGTCCGAAGATGAAACCCTGCACGTAATTCCAGGCGAAATGGATTCCCACCGGCATCCACAGAGCCCGCGTGTGAAGGTAGGCGATAGAAAGGGGTACGCCCACCAGCATGGTATTGAGGGTGGAGAAAAGCGTGTGATCGGGATTGCCGAGGTGCATCAGGCCGAAGCAGACCGAAGCCAATGCGACCGCTCCCACTGCTCCCAACGACTCGACCAGCTTTTGAAAGGGATATCCTCGAAAGACCAGTTCCTCGTTTGTGGCGCTGATGAAGAGGATCAGAAACGTACCGCCCCCGTAAGCGAGTTCCGACGTTGCGGGAAGCGGGTTCCAAGCAAAGCGGGCCAGAGCCAGCACGCCCTCGGCCGCCCCGACCAAGACCATCATGATCGCCCCGATTCCCAAGCCTGTGCAGAGTTCTTTCCCCCAGGCAGGATGAAATGCCAGGCCAACCATCCCGAGAGGCTTTCGCTCGAACACTCGAGTCATGATCTTGAAGGCGCCCAGCAGCGCTACGAGCTCGAAAAGGAAGTAGAGCGCGTACTTCGCCGCCATCCACGGCGTAACGTCCAGAAGCTCTCCGGCCGCAAGGTTAGCCGCCTCGTGAGCAACGAAAACCAGGACGAGCGATAAGAAGCAACGCCAGATCGGACGCAGGGTCCCATCCATTAGGAACACATCATACAGAGTCATTGAATCCGCTCCTGCCGCCGGCGGCGTTCAGGAACCAAGTAAGGAACAGCGTCATTCTGAGCGGAGCGAGGAATCCCGCTCTGCTTCGTGGGATCGTGGAGGACGGAAGCAGAGCGAGATTCCTCGCTCCGCTCGGAACGACAGGTGTTCTCAAGGCTGGGTCTTCTCCGGCGTCTCAGGAGCTTGCTCAGGTTGGACTGCCCAGACCTCCAAGCCGGTGCGGGAAAAGGCGAAGTTGATGATCTGTCCGCCCATCTGTGTCAGCGCTTCTTCGACGGCCGGCTTGGTGCCAGGTTCTACCATGAAAACCACACAGCCTCCGCCACCTGCCCCGCAGACCTTGGCAGCCACGGTGCCATGTTTCTGGGTTTGCTCGATCATGCTGTCGATGGTGGGAGTAGAGATGCCTTTGAAGTTTTGTTTGCGGTTTTCCCACTCCAAAGCCAGCAGTTCCGCCACATCCTTCCAGTCTCCCGTGAGAAGGGCCTCGCGCATCTGGTTGGCGATGGTGGTGATCTTGTCGAAATTTCGGCGCACCTGCTCGTCGCCGTCAATGTGTGATTTCATTACTTCCCAGTTGTTGATGGCGGAATCCCGGGGTTGGCCCGTGTAGCATAGGACAAAGCGTTTTTCGAGGTCGGAAACAAATATCGGAAGCTTTTCGCGTCTCACGCCGCCGGGCTCGAGGTGGACAACGTTCGCCCCGCCGTAAAGGGCCGGGAAATAGTCCTGCCAGCCGGTGGGAACTCGAATCGCAATGGCCTCGACATTCTTGGCGATTTCGAGGATTTGAGTACGCGTCACCCGCTTGCCCGTGACGCGCGCCAAGCCTCCGCAAAGCGCAATGTTGAGGGCCGAGGAGCCGCCCAGTCCGGCCCCGGCAGGGACCTGTGAGCTGGTCTCGATGTTGAGCCCTCGTTTGGGAGCGAAGTAGATCACCAACTCCCGCACCAAAGGCAGCCGGGACTTGCCGCGCGCCAAATCCGCCAAGTCTTCAAAAGTCTCTTTAATCTCCTGGTCCTTGGACGCCAGAACGATATGCCGGTCCGGTCGCGTCTCGATCACACAGGAGGCGTAACAGCGGATAGCGATATTGACGGTCAGGGCCCCTGGGTGAAAAAGATAGAGCGGCCAGATGTCTACTGTGCCGCCTGCCAGGTCTGCTCTTGCCGGCGCTCGCGCTTCAACTCGCATGGGAACCTCGCGGAGGAACAGTTCTCGGTCATCAGTTGTCAGTCGTCAGTCGGGCTGTCATTCTGAGCGTAATGCCAACTGCCCACTGCCTACTGCCTACTGCCTACTGCCTACTGCTGTGCCTCCTCCATGGTCTCATCAATCCACAGTGTGGGCCAGCCTTGCTTTTCGGGCGCGGAAGGGGCCGCGGTAATCTTGAAATGCTGGCCGTCGTTGACCTCGGCGGTGTAGTCGTAGCCGCGACGATCGGTGCCCGAAAAGGCGATCGCTCCCTCTTGCTCGAGCTCCTCCAGGGTTGCGTAGGAACCGTGCACGGCCAGGTAAAGGCGCTCGGCCTTTCCGATCACCGCCAGATCCATTTTGACGCCCACCACGTCGATCAACTGTTTAGGCGGGGCGCCGCCCGCCGGACCGTGTGTAAGTTGCGGCTTGATGGCAAACCAGACTACGGCTGCCACAATGACCAGACTCAAGAGACTGCCTGCTACCTTCATGCTGCACTCCGTCGATGACCCACCCGCCTGGCTGCTAGAGCATACTGCAAATGGCAATAAGTTGGTAGCGCGCGGGCGTTTGCGTGCGTGGTTGGGGCAATCCGCGTCGCTCTTTCAGGGCGGCTACCCGGGCTACCCCAACACCTACTTTTGAGGCGTGCTGAAGTCCACCTTGGGAACCTCACGCGCGGCGCCTGACGCTGCAAAGTAATCGTTGTTTCGTTGGAAGCCTGCCCATCCGGCAAAGATGTTATTGGGGAACAAGCCGATGTAGGTGTTGTAATCCTGGATGGCCTCGTTGTACCGCCGGCGCTCGACGGCGATACGGTTTTCGGTTCCCGCCAGTTCGTCCTGGAGGGCCAGGAAATTCTGGTTGGATTTCAGATTGGGGTAATTCTCGGCAATGGCCAGCAGCCTGCCGAGGGCGCCGTCCAACTGGCCATTGGCGGCGATTTTCGCTGCAGGTGTCCGGGCGTTCAGTAACCCGGCGCGAGCATCGGCGATGTCTCCGAACACCTTCTGCTCCTGCTGGGCATAGCCTTTTACGGTGGCCACGAGGTTGGGAATCAGGTCCGCGCGCCTCTGCAGCACGACGTCCACCTGCGACCAGGTTTGCTTGACGGTTTCGTTCTTACGCACCATTTCGTTCCGGCTGCTGACGTAACTTCCTCCCACGATAAGAACGAGCAGCAACGGGATCCCCACCACGAGCAGTAGTACCTTCATATTGATCCTCCTGAAGCCAGCCGGCGGTCGACCTCCTCGGTGGCCTTGACGACCGCGTGCAGGTATTTGTCAAACGTGGCTTGGGCGTCCACCTCACTTCTGCGTTTGCGTCCTTCGCGAATATCGAGCAGAGTGTGAAAAGGAGCGGGGTCGAATCCCAGCGCCAACCCGGCGCGGTCGAGCGTCGCCCGCTTGGTAGTTGGCGGTTCCTCTCCCAGCGCCAGCAAGGCGTGGCGGAAGAGCGCCGCGAACGTGGAAATCGAGGAGAGCATCAGTTCCAGGGTTTTGCGGGAATCCGCTCCAAGCAAGACGTAGTGCTGCCTCAAGCGCAGGGTGTTGTTTCGGAACTCCCTCTCCACTTGCATCCGGTGACGGTCCGTGGGGACGTCGAGCGAAGCAATAACATCCTCGCCATAGAGAATCCGGCGCGCCGCCTTGATGTCCAGCAGTTCGATCGCAAAGATATCCGCGGAATGGCGAAGTTCCTCTGGCGTGAAGAAAAGCGGCGCCGGGTGTCCCCGCTTGGCCCACCAGGCGGACGCCGCGCCCAGTTTAGTGAGTTCGCCGCTGCCAAGGTCACGCAAAATGCAGAGCACATTCAAGTCGGAGTGCTCGGGGTGGAACTCGTCCGTGGCCGCGGAGCCGTAAAGTATGACGGAGAGAAGATTCCCTCCGGCTGCCTTTTTCAATTTGGTTACTAACTGCGTCAACTGCTCTTCTGTCTTCATGGTTCTAGCTCCGTGCGTGACATAACAAAAGCTTCACCACAGAGGACACAGAGATCACGGAGAACTCCACCAGTTCGTGCCTTTGTGGACTCTGCGATCTGTGCGGTGAGCTTTTCTTCGGGTTCCAATGCTCCCCGGCCTTTCTTCAATCGAAAATCGGCCCTCGACAATCGACAATCCTCACCAGCCTCCGCCCGCTCCCCCTCCACCCGAGGATCCTCCTCCAAAACCCCCGAAGCCTCCGCCGCCTCCTCCGCCAAATCCACCCCCACCCCAACCGCCCGATCCGCCGCGTCCGGACCCTCCCGTCAAAATCGACAAAAGCAAAAACGGGCCCAGGAACCTATAGAGGATGGGTGCCAGGATGATCAGCGCGATGATAAGGAGGAGAATCTGTCCTCCCGTCAGGTTCACTTCCTGGCCCTCGCGATCGCGGGTGACAGGAATGGCATGCGATGCGTCTAAGCTCTCCAAGGAGACATGACTGTCCTGCGCAATCACCAGTGCGATCTGACTCACCATTTGCAGCACGGCGCTGCTGTAGTTATCCTGGCGGAGCAGCGGAAGCATATCGCGTCCGAAACCACCCACCTTGCCGTCGGGAAGAATGGGCTCCAGCCCGTATCCGACCTCCGTCCAGTACTTGTGGTCGCTTACCGCAAGCAGGATCATCACCCCGCGATCGGTTCCTTTGTATCCGATGCCCCACTTTTGAAAAAGGTGATTGGCGAAATCCTCCGCCGGGTCGCCCTCCAGGGATCGGATCGTGACCACAGCGATCTGCGCCTTGGCCTTTTGATCCACTTCCGTACACAGCCGAGTAAGGCTTTGCGTCGTCGCCGGGTTGAGGACGCCGGCGAAGTCGTTGATGAATCCCTGAACGTTCAGCTTTTGCCACTGCTCGGCATGGGCCGGCGCAATGGCGCCAAGGGTGAGCAGCAAGAGGAGGCCGGAATGCGATGTAATGAGAGTGAACCAGCGTCGCATTACATCAATTCTACAAGAAAACGCCCAGCGTTGCATCTAACTCATCGCCCACTCGAAAGCAGGTGGTCGGACTACTTCGAAGGCAGCGCCGACCTTCACGGGCTATGTAAAAACCCGTTCCGTTGTCATCCCGAGGGCAGCGAGGGATCTCGCTTTGGTTTGCATTCAGGGCACTGCGAGTTTCCTCGTCGCCTGCGACTTCTCGGAATGACAGGCGAAGAAGGTCATTCCGTGGCCGTGAAGGCCGCCGCTGCCAGTCAAACTCGGACATCGCCCAGGGCAGCCTTGACAGATTCTGGGGTGGATGGCACCATTAAAGACTGCGCTTGGGCTGCTGTGGCTTGGCCATCGTAGCTCTCCTGATCCAAGGCGTGCCGAAGTGGCGGAATTGGCAGACGCGCTACATTCAGGGTGTAGTGCCCGTCAGGGCGTGGAGGTTCGAGTCCTCTCTTCGGCACCAGACGTGAACGATCCTCAATAAGAATGTGTAAGCGTTCATGCTATCCCGCAGATTATTTCTCGCTCTGACCGCAGGCGCATTCACCCTCCCTGCCACTTCCTGGGGAGGCGCTAACGTGCCCACTGTACTCGATCACATTCTTCTCGGCTCGAGCGATCTCGATGCAGGCATCGCGTTCGTCAAGAAACATACCGGGATCACTGCCGCCTTCGGCGGCGTTCATCCCGGACGAGGCACGCGCAACGCTCTGCTCTCGCTGGGCGACCGGCACTACCTTGAAATCATCGCGCCCGACCCGGCGCAAACCGACGCACCCGACCACTATGATTTGAAGAAACTCGCCGTACCGCGTCTCGTCGGCTGGGCGGCGCATCCTGGCGACCTCAACGCGTTCGCAGTTCGCCTTCGCAATGCCCATCTTACCTTCGACGGTCCCACGCGGGGCTCGCGCCAACGTCCCGACGGAGGCCTTCTCGAATGGAAGACTCTCAATCTTCACGACGATCGAGCCGGGCTTCTCCCGTTCTTCATCGAGTGGAGCGCTGAGACTGTCCATCCTTCCGTCGATGCGCCCGCGGGCTGCAAAATCCTCCGCTTCGAACTCTCCGCGCCCGCAAGCGCCGAATTGCAGCGCATATCGACGCTTCTCGACCTCGACATTTCCACCACGCTCGGTGTAAAGCCCCAACTTCTTGCCCGCATCGCCGGCCTCGATGGAAGATCAGTGTCACTCACGTCGTAGTTCTCGGCCCTATGATGTGCACAGAGTCCTCGTAGGGCAACCTTTGTGGTTGCCCGAAATCGGCCAAAGAGTCCGCCCCACAAAGCAATTCGTCTCGCCTTTTCGCAGGACGTGTCTCCGCATAACCTCCTCCCAGCAGCCAGGAAGACCAAATCCGGCAAGAACATCCAGAACACCGCAAGAAGCGACCGGCTCACGTGCTCGAAAAACACGGCCCAGTCGATCGGGCGGTACCTTCGTGCCATAGACTCCGGTCGAGGGTAATGGGACCTTAGCGTTGGCCGCGTGGCAGCGAAATTGCTCCGGACTGTTGAAGGATAGGAATCCTTCTGAGGCTCGTGCCCAGCGAACCGGGAAGTCACGACGTATGGAAGTCAAGCCCCTCCGTTCTCTACACGCCCAGCAAGCGATTCTCGCCGTCGTCTGCCTCGCCGCCTTATGCTGTATCTCCTGTGGTGGCGCCGGCGGACACTCCGAAGTCGCCGCAACTCCGGGTTTCTCCTTGAGTTCCACGAGTATTGCATTTGCCAATCAGGGCGTAGGCATCCCCAGCGCGCCTCAATCCGCCACCTTGACTAACGTTGGCAACGCGAGTCTGACTATTTCGAGTATCGAAGTCACCGGGTCTAACGCCGCCGACTTCACTTTGACCAACAATTGCGGCTCGTCACTGGCGCCTTCCGATCAATGCACACTAACGGTGACCTTCAAGCCAAGTTCCGCCGGAACTCGCACCGCGTCGGTCATGTTCGCGGACAATGCCGCCAGCAGCCCCCAGACGGTGAACCTCGCCGGGAAGGGCATCGCGCCGGCAGTCAGCCTTTCCAACACCAGCCTTTCCTTTGGAACCCAGGCTGTCGCCACAACGAGCGCGGCCGAAACCGTCACTCTGACCAACACTGGCAGCGCACCCTTGAGCATTAGCAACCTCGCGGTCGTGGGAACCAACGTTGGAGATTTTGCAGAGATCGCAGACACCTGCCGGGGTTCGGTGGCAGCAGGAGGCACTTGTACCATCGGGATGACTTTCACACCGAGTGTCGGCGGGGAGCGCACGGCGGCCCTTAGCATCACGGACAATGCCCCGGGAAGCCCGCAGACGGTGGGCCTTTCGGGCGCGGGCAGCCACGACGTGATTCTGTCTTGGACGGCCCGCGGGACGAGTGGGAACGTGGCCTTCAACGTCTACCGCGGAATCACCACGGGGGGCGAGAGTTCGACCCCCCTGAACGCAACGCCGATTAACGATACTGCCTATGTGGACGAGAGTGTTGCGGCCGGAACGACTTACTACTACGTGGTTACGGCTGTAAACTCAAACGGCGTGCAGAGCGCCGCCTCAGGCGAAACTGAAGCTACTGTGCCTGTGAATTAACCCCGCCTGCGTCCGGGGTGACACCTCGACTTATTCTCTCCGACCAGCGCCCAATCTAAAAAAAGTAATCCTCGCGTGATAGTTTCGCCCAGCCCTTTGCGCCTACGCGCTCTATGCCGTCTTCAATTCTGTTCAGGCTGACCCCGTTTCGTTCGGTATAACGCCGCTCGTCCGTGGTAGAATTATGCAAGATTCTCGTGGAGGAAAAACAATGCTACGCCCCCGCCACTTACTTGCGTGTGTTGCCGTGTTCGCCTTGACGACCGCCTGCTCGAGGAACGTCCCTAGCTCGCAGAACGCTGATCTCGCGGCGGTGCGAAGCGTCGAGGCTTCCTGGGTGAAAGACATTGCCACGAAAGATGTGGATACGATTGTGAATTACTATTCCGACGATGCGTCACTCTTGATGCCCAACGAGATGATGATCACCGGCAAAAACAACATCAAGGCAGCCTTCAAGCCCATGCTGGCCGACCCTAACTTTGCCCTGACTTTCCAGTCCACGCGCGGAGAGGCTTCGAAAAGCGGCGATTTCGTTTACGTGATCGGCACTTACTCGATGACGACGTCGAGTCCCAGAGATCAACGTCCGGTTACCGACCAGGGCAAGTACCTGACTTTTTTCAAGAAGCAGGCGGACGGAAGCTGGAGAGTCGTGGCCGACATGGTCAACACCGACTTGCCCGCTCCGAGCGAACATCCTCAAGCCGCACCGCAACCCAAGAAACACAAGACACACAGCGCCACCCGGTCCCACAAGCGTCGCCGTGCCTGAATTTTGCCCCGCCGGGTCGTGATTCAGACTTCCTGTCTTTTGACCAATAACGAATCATAGGCTAGAATGCTAAGTTGACGGCATGGCCGTCTGCGCCGGCAAGTTCTCCGGGTGCGGCTGATCGACCGCCTCGGACTGCGTGTCCGACCGCACGCAGGACCGTGTGGATTTAGCGTTGCCCTTCCGCAGGCGGGGGTGGACTTGGCGGACGGCTGACAGACGACCGCTGAGGGTTGTTTTTCAACGACCGATCCGGGAATGTCTATGAAAACAAAGAGTGGGCGTAACGGATGTCCACCATGGCCTCAAAAAAGCATACAGTTCCAGGGGGAGTGTGAGATCACGCATTTAGGGAGGCTAACGTGCCGTTGATGGATCGGCGAGGGTTCATTTCGAGTGGTCTTCTGGGAGCTGTGGCAGTGGGCGCAGTAGCGATGGGAGCGAAGGCGGTTGGTGATGACAATAAGTCCACCACGCAGCCGAACATCCTTAATTTCAACCCTGCCATGAAGTACCGCCCCATGGGCAATACCGGCATCCTGGTGTCGGAGATCAGCTTGGGCGGGCTGGTCATGGCGGAGTCGGTGCATCGGTATGCCATCGAGCACGGCGTGAACCTGGTGCATGTCGCTTGGGACTACCTGGGCGGGCAATCGATCAAGACACTCGGCGCAGGGCTAAGGTCTCTGCGCGACAGGTTCTACCTCGCCCTGAAGGATGACTACCCCAGCATCGACGAAGCCCTGAAGGTCCTCAATACCGACCACGTGGATTTCCTGATGTTCAACCGCCACTTCCCCTTTTCGGCCTCCGACGCAAAAATCGCCGAGACTTTCGAGAAGCTGAAGAACCAGGGGAAAGTCAGGTTCGCCGGTTTGACGAGCCACGCCATGGTAAAGAGCACAACCGCCGCGGGCCTTCAGTCCGGCTATTACAACGTCGTCATGCCGGCGCTGAATCAGCCTAACCTGGAAGGCATGACGGAAGAGCTTCGCCTGGCGCAGCAGCGGGGCGTCGGCGTGATGGCCATGAAGACGATGAAGGGGCTCAAAGGCCTCGATTCGGAAGTCGCCTACTTGAAGAAGCTCCTGAGCAATCCGGCGGTGACGACGGTGACCAAGGGCATTGGCTCCTTCGATATGTTCGATGCCTATTTGGCGGCGCTCAAGGAGCCGTTGACCGCCACGGAGGACCGAGCCCTGTACCGCTATGCACAGACGAACCGCTCCAATAATTGCATGATGTGCGACGAGTGCAAACAGGCCTGCCCGCTGGGGGTCGAGGTGTCCACCGTTTTGCGCTGCAAGGACTACTACTACGACCAACTGAGGGATCGGCAGACGGCGCTGCGCACTTACCGTGATATTCCGCTTGACAAGGTTGGCAGCGAGGACTGCCGCCTGTGCAAGCAGTGCGAGCCGGCGTGCCCCAATGGGATCGCCATCGTCGATCGGCTCCTGGCAGCACGCGAAGTATTTTCGAGTCTTGCGTGAGGGCGTTGTCAGGGCGTAACGACCAGGGGAGTGAGATGCGAATCGTTTGGCGTTATTTGCTGCTAATTGTCGCCTTACCCGCGATCCTGATTGCGCAGGAGGAAGGAGGCCAGGACGCGGCGCCCGCAGTGATTCCTGCCGCGGCGAAGGCCAGGTTGGCGCAGTTGTTGCCGGACCCTTCGGAAGTCGGCGCGGCGCGGGGCGGCGAGCAGAAGTTTTATAGCTCCGACCTTTATCAATACAGCGATGGTGGGGCGGATGTTTACCTTGACTATGGCCTGGTGGCAATGGTTCACCAGGAATACAAATCCTCGAGCACCGACTTCACGCTCGATATTTACAATATGGGCACGCCGGCCAATGCCTTCGGGATTTACGCTGCCGAAAGCTCGCCGGACTACCATTTCCTTCCCATCGGCGCGGAAGGTTACGGCACCAATGAAATCCTGAACTTCCTGCAGGATGAGTTTTACGTGAAACTCTCGGCCTTCAGCGACAAAGAGAAAACCGGGCCGCTGCTGGAGCGCTATGCTCTGGCCGTATCGCGAAGGATTGGCCCACCGACGCCCATGCCGCCGTTCCTGTCACTCTTCCCACCTGAGCATCTGGCGAGGCACTCCGCGAAATATGTGAAGAAATCGCCTCTGGGGCATGAGTTTCTCGCCCCAGCGATCCTCGCATCCTATACCTGGGGTGAGAAACCGACGTCTCTGGTTATCTCGAGGGCGCCCGACCGTGAAGGCGCGGTGAAAAAAGTGGGACAGTTGCGAGACTACTTCACGCGCTCGGGCAAAGTGGTTCCGCGCCAGGGCCTCGCGCCAGGAGCCTTCTCC
Source organism: uncultured Acidobacteriota bacterium (assembly GCA_963831905.1). GTDB lineage: Bacteria > Acidobacteriota > Terriglobia > UBA7540 > UBA7540 > CAVROP01. The sequence continues at coordinate 1,007,823 of CAWHRX010000009.1, forward strand.
GGCTCAAACCAATACGAGGGCGAAGCCGTTTTCTTCTCTTCAGGCTCCTATGCTGTTCTCTGTTTGAACCCTCCGGCTGAGCCTGAGTCGTTCTTGAAATCAGTGATCGAGCGCATTGCACAAAAAGGGGACGGCGTATCGTTTTGAAGCCGTAGGGGCGGCCCTTGTGGCCGTCCTCGGGCAACCACAAGGGTTGCCCCGACAAGCTGTACGCTCTTAGGAGTCAATTCATGGCACACATTGATCGACGAGATTTCCTGAAAGCAGGCGTAACGGCAGGCGCAGGGTTCGGGGTAGGTTTGCTCGGACCTCAGTCTCTGATCCCTAGTCCCCAGCCCTTGGCCCTGAGCATCGCCCACTACAAGAGTTCCCCGGCGGACCCCGACGGCATTGCCGAGGAGGCAAAGCGGCTCACTCGCCAGGCCGTCGACGCCTTGGGTGGAATGGGCCGTTTTGTTTCGAAAGGGAACGTTGTCTGGATAAAGCCTGACATCGGCTGGGACCGCCGGCCGGAACAGGCCGCTACGACCAATCCTGATGTCGTCGCAACGTTGGTCGAGATGTGCTACCAGGCAGGAGCAAAGAAAGTGCTGGTCAGCGATAACCCCTGCAACCCGGCCCGGCTCTCTTATCCGCGCAGCGGAATTCAGCCGGCGGCGGAAAAAGCGGGCGCGGAGGTGCCCTTCCTGGACGAAAGAAAATTCCGAAGGATGTCCCTCAATGGCAAAGTTTTGAAAGAGTGGGAAGTCTACCAGGACATCGTCGAAGCGGACCGGTTGATCAACGTCCCCATCGCCAAGAACCACAATTTATGCCTGGCGACTTTGGGAATGAAGAATCTGATGGGCGTTATTGGCGGGGCGCGCAACCGCCTTCACCAGGACTTGGGTGGGACGGTGGCGGATCTGGCGGCTTTTCTTAAGCCGCGGTTGGTGGTGCTGGACGCGGTTCGCGTGCTGACGGCGAACGGCCCTGTGGGCGGCAATCTCGCCGACGTCAAGCGAAAGGACACGCTGGTGGCGGGCGTTGACCAGGTGGCAGTGGATGCCGTCGGTGCCACCTTACTGGGTTACAAGCCCGAATCGATTGTCTACATTGTGCAGGCAAACGCCAGAGGTCTGGGCACGATGGATTTCAAGTCGCTCTCGCCCAGGCAAATAGAAGTGTAATCACCCATGGCCAAGAAGCAGAAAACCTCGTGGATCCTCTGGCTGCGCCGGCTTACGCAAACGGGTTTCTTTCTCCTCTTCTGTTATCTCTTTTTGCAGACGGTCTATCACCCCATCAACCTGGCGGGCCGCGGCGTCACGTTTTTCTTTAATCTCGACCCGCTGGTGGCGCTCAATTCCTGGTTGGCTTCACACGTCCTGGTGGGGGCCATGCTGCTTTCGTTGGTTACCTTGTCGGTGACTCTCGTGTGTGGGCGCTGGTTCTGCGGTTGGGTTTGTCCTTTTGGCGCGCTGCACAACTTCTTCACCAGCCTGCGCGGCGGGCCTGCCAAGCAAAAGCTTGAGGCGGGCGGCTACCACCCATGGCAGAAAGCGAAGTACTACGTGCTGGTGGCGTTTCTGGTCGCGGCCTTGTTGGGCGCGGACGTGGTTGGCTGGCTTGACCCGTTCTCCTTCTTCTTCCGCTCGCTCACTACTGCCATCTACCCGGCCATCAATAAGGCCCTGGTGGCCGTGTTCACGTGGGTTTACGACGCCAATCCGGGCGTCGGAGCCGTCCGGCTCACGCTGGTGACAGAGCCTGTTTACGGCTTTCTGCGCAAATACTTGCTGGCCGCCGCACAACCGTATTACCTGGGCAGCTTGCTGATCGGGTCGTTGTTTGTCGCGGTCGTGGCGCTCAACTTCTGGCGCGCCCGCTTCTGGTGTCGTTACGTTTGCCCGCTGGGCGGGCTGCTGGGAGTGGTCGGGAAGAACCCGCTCGTCCGGCTGAAGAAGAACCAGGAAGAAGTGCAACAACTGCCGGCTTTGCCTGGTGTGACTGCCAGGGTGGGGCCGCTCCCGACAGGGGTTGGAAACCCTCGGAATGCTTCTATTGCTGGAATTGCAAATCGGATTGCCCCGGCCAGGCCATCTCATTTTCAATTGGCCGTATTCCTGACCACATTGGCTGTCATACTGAGCAGAGCGAAGAATCCCGCGCCGCCTCGCCCGGTGTAGGGGCGGTTCGCGAACCGCCCCTACGTATCGATCGCGGTATCGAGGCTGAGAAGAAACTACGATGAACCGATTGTCAAACTGGATCAGGGATTTCATCCGCCCTCCCAAAGAGGCCCGGCTGGACCTGGGTCGGCGGGCCGTAATAGGGGCTGGCTTGGCTGGCGTGGGCGCCAAGCTCCTTTTTGGCGTCGCTCCCGAAGCCTCCAAGCGGACCTTCAATCCCGCCCTGATTCGTCCCCCCGGCGCGCTGGCCGAGGACGAATTCCTTGCCCGCTGCATTCGTTGTGGCGAGTGCATGAAGGTGTGTCCCACCAACGCCATTCATCCCGCTTCGCTGGAGAGCGGCTTCGAGGGCCTGTGGACGCCCCTCATGGTGACGTCGCTTGGTTACTGCGACTACGAGTGCAATCTGTGTTCTCAGGTTTGCCCCACGCACGCGATTCGCCAGATCGAGGTCGCCGCAAAACAGAAGATCAAGATCGGATTGGCTTACATCGATAAGAGCCGCTGCCTGCCCTGGGCCTATTCGAAGACCTGCATCGTCTGCGAAGAGCATTGCCCGACGCCCAAGAAAGCAATCTGGTTTGAAGAAGTGGAAGTGCGGAATATTCAGGGAGAAAAACTGACCGTGAAGCAGCCCCGCGTGGATCCGGAACTTTGCATCGGCTGCGGCATTTGCGAAGTCAAATGCCCCGTGAAGGCGCCGGCCGCCGTGCGCGTCACCAGCGTCGGCGAATCCAGAAACCCCGAGAACCAGATCCTCCTGACCACCGAGAGCTATGGGCAGGGTTAAAGTTTTACCCTGGTTGTTCATTATAGAAATACCGTCTACTATAATAAAAACACCTAATGACATATCTCATCAATGAACGTACGAAAGAGTTGGAACGTTGTCATCCTGAGCGAAGCGAAGGATCTCCGCAGTTATTCGCAAGCCATCGCGCGTACGAACCAACTGCGGAGATCCTTCGCTTCGCTCAGGATGACAGCCGGTGCTTTATACACTAGCAGGAGATAATAATGGCGAAAGTACTCTTAATAAGTGGAAGTCCTAAAGCGGATGGCAATACCGCGCAACTCATGAACGAATGCGCGCGCCTGATACGCGAGCAAGGGGTCGAGGCGGAAGTCATCTCGTTCGCTGAAATGAAGATCGAATCGTGCACGGCGTGTGGCAAGTGTAGTGAATCCAAGAAGTGCAGTCTCGACGACGGCTTGAATGATATTATCGAGAAGCTCCGAGCCTCGCAGGGGTTCATTGTGGGCTCGCCGGTTTACTTCGGTACGGCGCGCGGGGACGTGATGGCGGCGCTCCAACGCATAGGCTATGTTTCCATGAAGTCGGACCGGTTCCTTTCCGGGATGGTGGGCGGTCCCATGGCGGTGGCTCGCCGAGGCGGACAGACCTCCACGCTCCAGGAGATGCTCATGTTTTTCCTCATCAACGATATGATTGTGCCGGGATCGACCTACTGGAACATGGCGTTTGGCCGGCTCCCCGGCGAGGTCTGGCAGGACAAAGAAGGAATTGAGACAGCCCGGCACTTCGCGCTGAATGTTGCCAAGTTGGTTAAGAGGCTTCACGGCAGTAATGTGGCGTCCTTGTAGGGATGCCTTTTGTAATGGTTCTTCTCCGTGTCCTTCGTGCCTAAACAGAGCTAACACGGAGGTCGCGGAGAGCTCTAGTGATCTCTGTGTTAAAGTTGTCGAAGCACTGAGGACGCGGAGGATCATGCAAAAACAAATCACTGGGGAATGTCTTGCTGAAGTTCTCGGAACCTTTGTTCTGGTTCTCGTCGGGGACGGCATTGTAGGCGCCGCGGTTCTCGTGGGAACCTATGACCCGTTGGGAGTGGCAGCGGTTTGGGGACTGGCGGTGATTATAGCTGTATATGTGACGGGCGGAGTCTCGGGTGCGCATATCAACCCGGCGGTGACTCTGGCTCTTGCGGCCTTCAGCAAGTTCCCAAAATGGAAGGTCATTCCTTACGTCCTCTCTCAAGTCGTAGGAGCGTTCCTGGCCGCGGCCGCGCTGTTTTGGTGCTGGCACGGATTCTGGCTGCCGGCGGCACAGAAGCTGGGTCTTAGCATCGGTCAGCCGGGGAGTCAAAAGCTGATGATGGTCTTCTCCTGCTACTACCCCAACCCAGGGTCAGTGGGAACCGGCCCTCAGGACCTGGCCAAGGTTCCCGCCGCCACGGCATTCATGGCCGAAGCGCTGATGACCATGGTGCTCCTGCTGGCCATCATGGCGCTCATTGACGAGTCGAATCCCCAGGCGCCGAAAAGCAATCTGGCGCCGTTGTTCATTGGCCTCACCGTCTCGGCCATGGTCATGATCGGAGGACCCTTGACCATGTCCGCCCTGAATCCGGCTCGCGATTTTGGCCCGCGCCTCTTCGGCTATCTGGCCGGTGGGGGACGCATCGCCTTGCCCGGTCCGCGCGGCCACGAATGGTGGGTTTACATCCTCGGACCCAGCGTGGGTGGCTTGCTGGGTGGAGCGATCTATAGCGGGCTAGTGCGGCGCTGGTTCCCGAAGTTCACGATGGGGCACGCGACGTAGTGACGATTGCAGAATTTAGGGATATCACCCCCTCACCCCCGACCCCTCTCCCCCAAGGGGGCGAGGGGAGAAATGACACTCGAGTTTATGCCCCCCTGGGGGAGAGGGTGGCGCACCGCGCCAGGTGAGGGGGCGGCAGCTTCGCTGACGCACTCCAAGGCGCGTCACCTGATAGAATGGTTGTTTGGCGGGGTCCCCGATGAAAGCAGCTTTCCTAACCGGCATAAGACAAATGGAGATCCGCGAGACTGCGCCTCCGCAGATCACCGATCCTCACAGCGTCCTGCTGCGCGTCGGGGTGGTGGGGGTTTGCGGTTCGGACGTGCATTACTACACGACGGGGCGGATCGGCACCTTGGTGGTTAATTACCCGGAGTGGACAGGTCACGAATGCGCCGGAAGCGTGGTGGCGGTTGGGGATCAAGTGAAGAGACTAACCGTTGGCCAACGCGTGGCCGTGGACCCGCTGATCGCCTGCGGGCATTGCGATCAGTGCTTGTCGGGCCGGGAACACACGTGTCGAAACCAGAGCTTCCTGGCCTGCCCCGGCCAGGGGCCGGGAGCGCTTGCGGAATACCTGGTGATGCCGGAACGGTCCTGCTACGCGATTCCCGAGCGCATGACTATGGTACAGGCTGCGGCCGTCGAGCCGCTCTCGATTGGGATTTACGCGCAGCGTCTGGCGCGGATGCGGCCGGGCGCGAAGATCGCCATCCTGGGTTCCGGACCCATCGGATTGTGCGTGCTGCTCGCCAGTCGCGCCGCCGGCGATTGCACCGCGTTTGTTACTGACCTGATCGGCGAGCGCCTCGAGATGGCCCGGCGCTGCGGCGCAACGTGGACCGGGAACCCGAAAGAAATCGACGTGGTTCGCGCCATCCGAGGGTTCGAGCCGCTGGGAGTGGATTGCGTTTTCGAATGCGCCGGGCAGCAGGAAACCCTCGACCAGGCGATTGAGCTGCTCAAGCCCGGCGGGAGCCTGCTGATGATCGGCATTCCGGAGGTTGACCGAGTCAGCTTCAGCATCCACACTCTGCGGCGCAAGGAAATACAACTTCAGAGCGTCCGCAGGCAGAACCAGTGCGTGGCCCCTGCCATCGAACTGGTCGCGAGCGGCGCCATCAACCTCGACCAGATTGTGACTCACCATTTTCCTCTTGCTGAAACCAAGCAGGCATTCGACCTCGTCGCCGATTACCGAGACGGTGTGGTGAAGGCCATAGTGCACGTCGCGGAGTAGGCCGGTATGTCGTAGGTGGCAGTTGGGGGAAACTGTACCTTCCGTCGTCCCCGCGCCTCTGCCCGTCATTCTGAGCGAAGCGAAGAATCTCCGCAGTGTGCCTCGTGCTTGGAGACCAGGTAACTACGGAGATTCTTCGCTTCGCTCAGAATGACAGGCCCCGGCCTACTTCAGGAATGGAATGTAGGCAGGGACGCGGCGCTGATAATCCCGAAACTCTTCGCCAAATTGCGCTGCGAGCAGCTTCTCTTCGATTCGCACACGAATTTCGGTGCCTATGACGAAGCATAGGAGTGACGGCAGTAGGAGCGTTAGAGGCGTCACCAACAGCAAACCCGTACCCAACAGCATGCAAAGCATCGAAGTGTAGATGGGATGGCGGATCAGCCGGTACGGCCCGGACCGAACCAGTTCGTGGTCGGAGTTAAGGCCGGCATCAAGCCGCCACTGTCGTCCCAGGGCGTGGGTACTCGTCCAAGAGAGAATGCTTGCGGCTGCGAAAAGGAGAATACAAGCTGCGATCCGCAAAGGTCCGGGCGATCTCGTCCAAAAGCTACCCTGCCACACAAGTGTAAAAGCCACCGCGATCATCGGCATGCCCCAGCGGGCACGGCGATCAACCTTCGCCGCGCGCGGAGTCTTTCGCTGGAATGAGACGAAGATAAATCGAATCATCCAAGCGAACCATCCCGCTGCCAGGATGAAGTATGCGTAAGCAGGCATATCAAATCGTCAATCGCCAATCGCCAATCGGCAATTCCCTCAGGGCCATCTCTTAAACTGCTTGCTGAGCGCCAGACCTTGCATTTGGTAGGAAGAGCCGATTTGGACGCCGTAGATCTTTTCGGGTCGCGCTAGCATGGGGCTATAGATGAGCCTGCCCACGATCTGCCCGTGTTCGATGAGGATGGGCACTTCATGAGCTCGGACTTCCAGCACCGCCAGCGTCCCCGGAACATCGCTCAGGCCGTATCCGAATCCCGGATCGAAGAAGCCTGCGTAATGCACGCGAAACTCTCCGATCGACTGATCGTAAGGGACCATTTCCGCAGCGTAGTCCGGCGGCACGCGAACCTTCTCTTTGGACGCCAGCAAGTAAAAATCATCTGGGTCCAGGACGATGCCGCGTCCCGGCACGGAGTAGACGGCATCCCAGTACTCTCTTGGATCGTGGAAATCGCGTACGCCCAGATCGACCACGGGGGCATGTTTCTTGGCTCGGAAAGCGACGAGATCAGTTTCGCCTTCCGCACTAAGTCTCACGGAAATGCGCAGACCCTTGTTGATCGTGGCCTTCACGGGGCCCTCGTCCTCTTCGTATACCAGGTTTTCCCTCTCGTCCAACTCCGCCAAGGGGCCGTCGTGAGAAGGCGGATTGCCGCGGATGAAACGCAGTTGGTTCAGTTTCATTCCCGTCCGCGCCTGGATAGTAAACGTGCCTGAGACGATCTCAGCGTAAAGCTTGCCGCGATAACCGGGGCGGACGCGTTCGAATTCGACGCCGTAATCGGCGATCAGCCTGGTGAAAATGTCGAGCCGCCCAGTGGTGCTTTTGGGATTGGCCCTCGCCTCAACGTCTTTCGGCAGGCGCAACTCCTCCATCAAGGGCACGATATAGACGCGCCCCGGCTCGAACACTGTGCCGCCTGTCAGATCAACCTTGGTGATAGCCAGCGAGGAGATCTTATCCTGGACGGTGGATTCTGAACCTGGCAGGAAGCTGGCGCGCACGCGGTACGCGACCTCGCCCAGACGCAGGTCAATGCTGGCGGGCTGGATCTGTTCCTCCGTGACCTCCTTGCTCGCCACGACGCGCCCGCCGGCAATCAATTCCCGAATGGTCTGAGCGGGCAGGATTCCCGTCGTGCGCGCCGAGCTCGGCGCTGCGGTCAAGTTTGGAAAGAGGCTGTTGCCAGTTGCGCCCATGGTGACTCCTGCTACCTCCCCACGGTTTGATTCGACATCTGAATGAACGGGAAGCATTCCGGGATGTGGGTGTCGTAGACGGCGTGGCGGCTCAACACCCATGCGGGGTGCGGGTTCAGTTCGATGCCGCCGGGCGTAAGCTTCTCGAAGCGTCCGAAGAAAATCCTCCAGATATCGCCGTCTTTGGGCGGCAGGGAACGGCCCGCCGCCAGGTACTTCATTCCCTTCCAGGGGAAGGCCAATTCCACGGTCCAGCCTTTGTCAGGCACGGAGTTGTCGTTGATTTTTCCGTCCACGTGCGAAGCATGAAGCAGGCCTGGAAGCTGCCAGTTCAGAAATGCCCAGCGGAGCCCGCGGGGATGAGTTCCCACCCAGAAGGACTGGTCCGAGCGGTCGAAGTCACCTCCAAAGGTCAGGGCGTTATTCTTGAAGATGTCGAACTCGGGCACGTCGAAAACACCGCCCTTCTTATAAGCGTCGCGCCAAATGAAGAACACCTGGTAAGTCGTGCCCAGGGCATTGGTCTCGAACTCCGAATAGGCGTCGCCGCCGTCGATGAACACCTCGGCGTCGTTTTCCTGGAAAATCAGCGAACCGGTTTTAGTCAGGTGGGCTTCCACGTAGGGTTCTTCCAGCCACAGGCCGACGTAAAGGTATTGGTCATCCCACAGAACCGCAACTCGCGTGTCGTAAAACCCTCCCTGTCCCGTAACCATGTCCACAAAACGCGGAGACTTTTCCGCCATCTGCCAGGAGGGTTCATCCAGCCGGCCGTCAACCACGATGGGCCCAGCCGCCCGCCGCGCCACATAGTGCCCAATATCCTTCGCCGTGCATCCGTAACTTCCTGTGCCTTCCTTCATCCAGGATTGGCCGCCGGCAGCATCGGCCCCGCTTCCCGGGCCCGCCGCGGCGCTAAGGGCGAGCGCCAAGGCACTCAGCGTGGCAAGAAGCATGAGAACACCTACAAGTTTCCGTCCTCTCTTCACGATCCCTCCTTACGGCAATTGCGCCCAATCCGCTACAATCTGGATGATTTTCACATTGTGGAGCATACTCAACAATCCGATCAACAACAAAGAGCGACATGGCATAGGTAAGGTGTAGAATTCGCAAGGCGTCAACTCTGATTTCAGGTCACATGCATGCATAAGCGCACATATCGAAAAGTTCTGCAACGTCACAGCGGGCTGCAACCAGGGCGATCCCTCTGTGCCCTCTGCGTCTCGAAAAGCCCAACACAGAGAGCACGGAGGTTCTCAGTGCGCTCTGCGTTATATCTTTTCCCGTCGCGGAGGGCACAGAGAAAACATCGCGTCACCACGCTGCGCGATCTGGTTCTCCAAGTGCTCGTCGCATTTGTCGCACTCATCTGCCCCTTCTCATTTGCCGGGGCGGCGCAGGAAGCCGTCTGGCAGCTCGGCAAGTTTGATCAATCCTCCGCTGAGTTCCATCAGGGCGAGATGAAAGCGCCCGTGGTTGCCGGCGCCCAGCCCGAGAGCGAAGTGCTTTACATCATCGGGAAAAGCAACCCGGCCAACGACTGGCCGGCCTTTCAGCCGGGCTCGTCGAATGGCGGGGCGGGGTTCCGTCCCCATCCTTATATGATTCAGTTTGACCTGCCGGGCGCTCCGCAAGGTCTCTATACGTTGAAAGTGGCATTGCTGGTTGAAACCCCGCGCGTCTCGCGCTTGCAGGTGGAAATCAACGGGCACCGAGCGCTGCTTTTTCAGCACCCCACCCTGAACTATGCCGGGGGCGATGTGAGCAGTGTATTCGAGCCTGCGTATTCGGCCGACACCATCACGGTCGATCTGCCCACAGATTACCTGAAGGAGGGAGCCAACGAGCTTGTCCTGACAGCCATGGATGAGCCGTCGGAGCGCGACGACGTCACCAAACCCGGGATCTTCTACGACGCTTTGGAACTCGATCAAGACCCGGATGGGAAATTCCCCTCCGAGGACGTTACTGTCAAGGCACAGCCGACCGTTTTTTACCGCGCAGAGTGAGGGAAAGTTAGTGGAGTTGGTGGACGTCTTTATCCGCCATAACTCTTCGTCTGAAGGTGGGCAAGTGCAGTTGACTGTCGGCAAGGAGAAGTTCGCCGCGAAACTGGACTCCGGCTGGGATTTCGGCGATCAGCGGGTGGAGTTCGAAGTTCCGGAATTTGTCGCCCGGTACCAAGGGCGAAGTTACCGTCAGCTTGGGCGGGCGCACGCAAACGCTTTCCGGCGGTGCTGGACCCGGCAAAGAAGTGGAACCTGTTCATCGTGCCTCACACTCACCTGGATGTGGGTTACACGGATTACCAGGCCAAGGTGGCGGAAGCTCAAAGCCGCACCCTCGACGAAGCCATTCAGTTGATTCACGACCATCCCGAGTTTCGTTTCAGCCCGGATGGTTATTGGTGCGTGCGGCAGTTCCTGGCGGGACGCAGTGAAGAGGAGAAGCAGCGGTTTTTTCAGATGGTCAAGAGAGAAGAAGATTTTCGTGCCCACGGTGGAGGCGAGCCTTCTCACCGGCTTTCCCGGCCTGGAGACCCTCCTGCGCTCGCTTTACCCTGCTTTTCGGTTCAATCAGCGATCACGGAGGCGACGGCGATTATGCCAATATCACGGATGTACCCTCCTATTCCTGGTCCTACGCCTCGGTGATGGCGGCGGCAGGGCCTGAAGTACTTTGCCGCCGGCAAGCGACAACTATCGCGCTCCCGTTCTCCTTCAGGGACGCCTGCATGAGAAGTCGCCTTTCTGGTGGGAAGGCCCGGACGGCGGAAGAATCCTGATGTGGTACTCGCGGCACTACCATCAGGTCTTAACATTGTTCGGAATACCGCCTCAAATTGCGGGCGGGCGCGATTCCTTGCCACGTTTCCTTCAGATCTATTCGCGTCCTGAATACAAATCCGACGCTGTAGTGGTTTACGGCACGCAGGTCGAGAATACGGACCTCTTCCCGCAGCAGGCGACGCTGGCCGCGGATTGGAACAAGATTTACGCCTACCCGCACCTGAGCTACTCGGGGTTTTCGGAAGCCCTCCGTTATATCGCCGGCCAGTTCGGAGACGCCATTCCGGTGGTGCGGGGCGACGGCGGGCCGTACTGGGAAGATGGAATTATTTCCACTGCTCGCTCGGCGGCCCTCGAGCGGGAGACGGAACAGCGAGCCCTGGCGGCGGAAAAGTTCTCCACCATCAGCAGCCTGGTCAATCCCCGCCTTCAACCCGAGGACGAGGCGCTGAAGCGCCTTTGGCATAACATGGTGCTTTACGATGAACACACCTGGGGCGCGGCGGGCAGTGAATCGAATCCCGGCAGCCAGGAAACCGTCGGGCAATGGTCCGTCAAAGAAGGATTTCGCAGCACAGGCCAAGAAGGACGTTGATTACGTGCTGCGGCGAGGCATGGCCGCTCTTGCGGATTACATCTACGATCCGCAAGGTACGCTGTTGGTTTTCAATCCTCTCAGTTGGCAGCGCTCCGGCCTGGTCGAGATGGATTTGGACAAAGGCCTCGAACTCGTTGACCAGGTCACCCGCCGCACGGTTCCTTACGAAGTCCTGACCACAGGGCCGGCTTACCGACGCGTTCGCTTCCTCGCTCAGAATGTACCCTCGGTGGGATACAAGGCTTACGCCTTGAAAGGAACCAAAATCCAACCGGAGGCTCCGCAGGCGTTAATTGAAGGAACGCTCGAGAATCAGTACTACCGGGTGACGCTCGATCCCGACAGCGGTGCCGTGAAGAGCATCTACGACAAGGAACTAAACCAGGAACTTGTGAACGCCTCGAGTCCTTATGCGTTCGATCAGTACCTCTATGTCACGGGGGCGGATCAAACTCCCAACCGGCTGATTCAGTACAGTCCCGCCTTTCCGGTCCCGGAGCTTACGGTGCACAACTCGGGGGAAGGGCGGCTGCTGTCCGTGACCAGGCAGCCCTTGGGGACGGTTGCGCACCTCGAGTCTTCCGCCGTGAATACGCCCCGCATCGGGACGGAGGTGATTCTGTTTAACGGGCAGAAGAAAATCGAGTTCATCAACCGCGTACACAAAACCGAGGTTTTCACGAAGGAAGGCGTTTACTTTGCATTTCCCCTGGCCATGGACCATCCGCGATTTCGCTACGAGATTCAAAACGGAATCGTGGACCCCAGCCACGATCAACTGCCCGGAGCCGGCAAGGAATGGTTTTCCGTGCAGCACTGGGTGGCGGCGGAACAGGGCGGCGTGACGGCGGCGTTAGTTCCCGTCGATGCCCCACTGGTCGCCTTGGGAGACATAGTGTGGGGGACATGGCCGCTCGAATTCGGACAGCGCCCCGGCACGATCTTCTCCTATGTGATGGACAACTACTGGGACACGAACTATGCCGCCGGGCAGGGAGGCGACTTTACCTTCCGCTACGTGTTTACCAGCGGCAATAATCTCGAGCCTGGCTACCTGAGCCGACTGGGCCGCGAGGAAATGTCTCCTCTCGAAATCGACCAGATCACCTCCCAGGATAAGGCGATTAATTCACCCCGGCCATTGGATGCTTTCCAGGCAAGCTTCCTCGAAGTGAAGGATCCCGATGCCGTCCTCGTGACGTGGAAGAGGGCCGAAGACGGCCAGGGTACAATCCTGCGTTTTGTGGAGGTGGCGGGCAAGGAAAGCGAGATCGAGGTGCAAACGCCGCGATTCCAAGTGAAATCGGCATGGCTGAACGACGCCCTGGAGAGGAAGCAAGGCCCTCTCCAGGTTCGTCCTTATGGCTTCAGATTCTCTGTAAAGCCGTTTCAGATCGTGACGGTGCGATTAGACGCAGAGGCGAATCTGAAGTAGCGCGGACTTTTGCTTCTGAGATCAACAGACCCTGCGACGGGCGCTGTAAATCAATAGCCCTCTCCCCAAGGGAGAGGGCTACTTTAATGAGTCGAGGTTATATCCCCACCTGGGCTCTTGGCCGCTGCTTCCGCACGTACTCGCTTTCGATGATCGGCTCGGACTCGCACTCCGCTTCGATGACGGTGACGGGCTGGTCAGGTGCGTCGTGGGGCAGCCCGGTGAACCTCACGGAGATGTCGTCCTGAACGAAATCCACCTTCTTCCCGGAGGCAAACAAGCGGGCCGACTTGACCTTGGCGCGAAGCCCGCCAATGGCCACCACCGTGGGCGGCTTATAGTAATCGAGGGCTTTGGTGCCCGCCGTTTGCGCCGGCCAGAAGTGGATGTGCATGTACAGCATGTTCCCCTTGCGGGTGTAGCTTGCGTAAGTATGCCAGTCGGCCTTGCAGGGTTCAGCCTCATAAATCGTCGGGCCGTTCTTGCTCATCCACTTGCCGACTTCGGTCAGGACTTTGACGGATTGTTCAGGCACCGAGCCGTCCGGTTTTGGGCCGATGTTGAGCAGGTAGTTTCCGCCGCCATTCGCGCACTCGATCAGGTTCCGGACGATCGTCTTGGAATCTTTCCAGGCGTCGTCCGCTTCGGAATACCCCCAGCTATCATTCATGGTCATGCAGGATTCCCAGGCGCGGCCCGTCTTTTCGGCGTGGATCTCCTGCTCGGGAGTCGAGAAGTCTCCGGGCAGACCGTTGCGGTTATTGACGATGATGTCCGGCTGGAGCTTGAACACCATCTCATTCATCTTCTTCGATTCCCACTGCTCGGCGTTGAGAGGCCAATCCACGTCGTACCAGAGAACATCGATCTTCCCATAGTTGGTCATCAGCTCGCGGATCAAGCCGTGCGTGTATTCGACAAAACGTCGTCGCGCCGCGTCGTCCGTGGCGCAGCGTGCGCCGTCGGGATGGTGCCAATCCATCAGCGAGTAATAGAAACCGACGCGCAGTCCCTCGGCGCGGGCGGCTTCTACGTATTCCGCCACCAGGTCGCGGCCCGGCCCCTGTTTGGGCGCGCAATAGTTGGTGAGTTTCGTGTCCCAATTGCAGAAGCCTTCGTGGTGCTTGGTGGTCATCACCATATACTTCTGGCCGGCTTGCTTGGCCAGCTTGGCCCAGGCCCGCGCCGCGTTGGGCTGCGGCTTAAAAATCTTGGCGAGCTGTTCGTATTGGGGCACCGTGATGCCCTCCATCTCCATGGCCCACTCATGGTGGCCAATCGTGCTGTAAAGGCCCCAGTGAATAAACATGCCGAACTTGGCATCGTGCCACCACTTCATACGCCGCTCACGGTCAGCCACGGCCTCCGGGCTTTCCACTTCCGCCTGGGCAGGCTTTTCCGCGGGCGCCTCAACTTTCCCACAACTTGCACTGAACCCCGACGCGGCAAGCGCCGCTCCGCTTCCCATCAGAAACAATGAATCACGCCTGGAAATCTTGCTTTCGAACATGGTGGAACCTCCATGAGTAAAGGCATCGTCTTGCCCGGTGAGCGCACAAAGCTTACTGCCCTGGGCACACGGTGTCAACGTTTTCAAACAAATTCCGATCTGATTCGTAGCGCGCGGACCTTTAGGCCGGAAGATGCCGGCCTGAAGGCCGGCGCCACTTTCAAGTGCGGACACTGCCAATCAAATCTGGTATTTCGCGGAATCTTTAAGTGAGGTAGACTCTGCTAGCAGGAGTTGGAAGCGTTTCCAGGAGGAACAATCGGATGCCCGCTAAGAAGGAAGCGATGGTAGGTATCGATATGGGGGGAACGCGCTTGCGCGCCTTGGTGGTGAATGCTGAGAACAAAATCCTGGGGATGCACAGAGCGCCGACCAACCCAAAGCAGAAAACCGATGGGCTAGTCGCGGACATCGCTGCTCTTGTTGAGGCCGCGGTGCAGTCGGCGTCCCTGAAAGTTTCCGACTTGCGTGCGGTGAGCATGGGCGTGCCGGGAGCGGTTGACGCTGTGAGCGGCATGGTTTTTCATGCTCCAAACCTGGGATGGAAGAAGGTGCCGTTGGGATCCAAGCTGAGGGCTCTGCTCAAGGTCCCGGTGTTCATCGAAAACGACGTCAACGTTGGCGTGATGGGGGAATACACCCTGGGCGCGGGCCAGGGCGCGCGTGAGCTCGTAGGAATATTCGTCGGGACGGGAATTGGCGGTGGCATCGTCAATGGAGGACGGCTCTTTCTCGGTTCGCGCGGTGCTGCCGCAGAGGTCGGCCATATCGTCATCGAGATGAATGGGCCGCTTTGTGGCTGCGGCAACCGCGGCTGCGCTGAGGCCCTGGCCAGCCGCACCGCGATGGAGCGCGACGTGCGGGACGCCATCCGGCGCGGAGAAAAAAGCATCGTCCTGAAGCTTATGGAGGAACGGGGCCGGACGCGCATGACCAGCAGCATCATTCAGAGAGCCTTGAAAGAACACGACCCGGTCATGGTGCGAGTTATGGAACACGCGCAGTTGTGCCTGGGCATTCTGGCAGCGAACGTCGTCAATATGCTCGATCCCGAGTACGTGATTATTGGAGGAGGAATCGCGGCGCGGCTGGGCAAGGATTTTGTGACGCCCATCAGGCAGACCGCTTATCAGTATTTCCTCCGCCGCCACGATGCCCGGCGCGTCAAGATTCTCCCCGGCATACTGGGCGACGACGCCGGACCCTTCGGCGCGGTGGCCCTGGCCCGCCAACGCCTTGCGAGCAAGCCCGTAAGTTGACAGCTAACGTCTGGCGACCATCATGCCTCGCCCTCAATACGCTCGAATTGCTGTCCTCGTCGTCTTCGCTATCGTGTTGTATCTTGTCTACCGCATCTTAGAGCCTTTCTTGCCGGCTCTGGTGTGGGCAGCAATTCTGGCCACGGTCTTCTACCCGCTGTTTTCGTTTCTCTCGCGCCGGATGCGCCGCCCCCGCCTGGCGAGCACACTGACCTGCGTTTTTCTTACCGTGGTCATTGTGCTGCCTACGCTGTTTCTCATCCTCGTTCTCGCAAAGGAATCCGTCGTTGCCTACAAGGCGCTGGAAGAGGACGTGTCGGGCGGCGGCCCGGCATCCTTAGGCGCCCTCCAGAAGACATCCGCTTACCAATGGTTTCTTGCCAAGAGCAGGAGTTTAGGAATGCCGGAGCCTGGGCTGAGCTCGGTGGCGCCGAAAGGCATTGGCATCGTGAGCGAGTTTCTTGTCAGCCGCAGCGCCAGGATCTTTTCGCGAATCACTCACTCCGTCATCAACTTCCTCGTAATGCTCTTTGGACTGTATTACTTCCTTCTGCGTGGTCCGGACATGCTTCGTGCACTCCGTGAGTTGAGCCTTCTCCAGCCCGAGCATGGAGAACGGATCATAGAGGAATTCCACGCCATCGCCGTTTCGACTTTTGGAGGAAGCCTCGCCACAGCCGCGATTCACGGCACTGCGGATGGGATTATTTTTCTCCTTTTTGGTTTGCCCTCTCCGTTGCTTTGGGGCGCGGTTCTGGCCATCTTATCGTTGATCCCGGTGGTCGGGACATCCCTGGTCTGGATTCCTCTTGTGGTTTATTACATTTTGAAGGGGCAAGTGTTGCGGGGAATCCTCTTGTTGGTCGCTTTCGGAGCAGTGGCAGCAATCGTGGATTACCTGGTTAAGCCCTTGCTGATCCGGCGGGGGACGGAGATTGACTCCATCTGGGTTCTGCTGAGTGTGCTTGGAGGCATTGGGGTCTTTGGTTTCCTGGGTTTGTTCCTGGGGCCTTTTCTGGTCGCGCTGCTCTTAGTGTTCCTCGAGATTTACAAGGCGGAGTTTCGCCAAGACCTGGGCGGGAATATGACTGCATAGAGGCCGGCCTCGGATTGTCATTCTGAGCGGAGCGAAGAATCTCGGTAGTTAATGACCGATCAACTGCAGAGATCCTTCGCTTCGCTCAGGATGACAGCAAATAGCTTGATGGCGTGAGGAACGCACACAGGTTAACAGACACCTCGGCGCATGACTGAGGTCGACAAAGGATTCAGCCAATGGCAAGCCGGCGCGATTTTCTCACCTTTTCCGCCGCCACGGTGCTGGCGGGTCGTATGGCTCTCCCGAACGAAACGTGCATGGGCGTCGATCAGCCTGGTGACGAACCGAGCAAATTAGCCGCGGACCCTCAGCGGCCTCGATATCACTTGATGCCGCCGGCAAACTGGATGAACGACCCCAACGGGCCCATCGTCTGGAAGGGTCAATACCACATGTTTTATCAGTACAACCCCCACGGGGCATTTCCGGAGAGTATGCATTGGGGGCACGCTGTGAGTCCCGATTTGGTGCACTGGAAGCACCTTCCCATCGCGCTTGCACCCACCCCCGGCGGGCCTGACAAGGACGGTTGTTGGTCCGGCTGCGCAGTGGTTGAAGGGGGCGTCCCGGCGATTCTTTATACGGGAGTTTTCCCGCAGGTCCAGTGCCTGGCGAGGAGCGAAGATGGAATGAGAACCTGGCAAAAGCTCGCCGGAAATCCCATTCTCGCCGCTCCGCCACAAGGAATGCAGACCACCGGCTTCCGCGACCCTTGCGTGTGGCGAGAAGAAGACGAGTGGTTTCTGGCGATCGGGTCGGGCATTGAAGGCCAGGGCGGCGTGGTCCTGCTTTATCGCTCCAGAGATTTGATCCATTGGGATTATCTCCACTTCCTGTGCAAGGGCAGAAGGGATGAACTCCTGCCGGGAAAAGATCCGGTCAGCACCGGTGAGATGTGGGAGTGCCCGGACTTCTTTCCCTTGTCCGGGAAGCACGCGCTGCTGGTTTCTACGCAGGGCGCAGTCGTTTATTCAGTCGGCGCCTATGAGAATCACTACTTCCGTCCTGAAGTTCAGGGCAAAGCGGACCTCTCGGACGCCTACTATGCCGCCCGGAGCATGCTTGACGACAAGGGACGCCGAATCTTGTGGGGTTGGATCAGGGAAGGGCGCAGCGAGGCCGCGCAGCGCGCCGCCGGTTGGGCCGGAGTGATGTCACTGCCTCGCCTTGTTTCGCTCGCGGCTGACGGGAGGCTCCGCATCACTCCCGCTCCCGAACTTGAGACTTTGCGCGGCAAACACCACCACTTCGCTGGACAGCTGGCGCGCGGCGAGTTCTCCATTCGTGGAGACAGCCTGGAGATTCAAGCCGAGTTCGAGCCGGGAGCATCGGAAGTCGTGGGCTTGACGGTGCGTCGTTCGCCAGGTGGGGAAGAGCTTACCTCTATCACGTACAATCGAACGAAAGCTCAATTCCTGGTTGAACGCGAACATTCCAGCCTGAGCCTGGATGCGGACCGCGGACCCCAGGGCGGATCGTTCACGCTCGCCGAGAATGAAACGCTGAAACTGCGTATTTTCTTGGACGCTTCGGTCATCGAAGTCTTCGCCAATGATCGCGCTTGCCTCACCAGCCGCATTTACCCGTCACGGCCCGACAGCCTCGGCATCGGCACGCTCATGAAAGGGGGCCGCGCCCGCTTGAAGGCCCTCGACGTTTGGGAGATGCGGCCCATTTCCAGAGACCGGTTGACCTCCTGATCGCCCCAAAGCGTGTAACGCGGACCTGCGGGGTTGGGGTTCGCACTACAAGATGTGACAATGTGATAAGGAGATTGACGAACTCATCTGGACGTGGCTACAATAGCCACATGAGGAGCGAAGGTATGATCTCTGTGGGAGTCCGTCAACTTAAGAACGGTTTGACGCGCTATCTGCGACTTGTGGACCAGGGCCAGGTGGTGCTGGTGACCAACCGAAGCCGGGCAGTGGCCGTTTTGAAGGAACCCGATTGGAACTCTGCCCGGTCTTTGGAAGAGAAACTTGCCGGCATGGTGGCGGAAGGAAGGCTCCTGCCGCCGGTTAAGCCTGGACCTTTCAAACCGTTCACGCCCATACGCGTGAAAGGACAGCCCGTCTCCAGAACCATCATCGAGGACCGGCGATGATTTTCTTTGACGCCAGCGCCGTCGCCAAGAGATATTTCCTGGAAATCGGTTCCGACGGCGTGAACGAGTTGTGGAGTGGCACCGAGATCTTTTCCTCGCTGGCCATTCTTCACTGCGAGCTCAGGTCGGCCTTGAATCGAAGACGGCGTGAGCGGGCCTTGCCACGCGGGGCATACTCCACGCTCAAAGAACAAATCCAGCAGGACATCAAGAAGATTCACCTCGTGCCTGTCCATCCCGAACTCATCCAGCTGTCCTTACGCCTTTTGGACTCGCATCCTCTTAAGGCCGTCGACTCACTGTATCTTGCCGGAGCGTTGGGATTGCAACATGCCTTGAAGGAGCCGGTGCTTTTTGTTTCAGCTGACCGGCAACTTCTCCAGGCCGCCCAGGCCGAAAGGTTGCGAACACTCAATCCGGAAATGACCACTGGCTCCTGACCCCTGACGTCGGACTCCTGACTTCTACAGCGAATCCATGAAAACCAGATAAGACGAGCCCCAGAGGCTGGTGGGAATCGACCCATGGGGCTGGGCGGTGATGATGATGTTGTAAGTGCGCGGCCCGGCGGCAATCGCCGAGAGTACGGAAGGCGCGGAATCGTCGAGCACGGGCTCGATGAGCGCCAGGGCTTCGAGTGTGGGGTAAATGATCTCTGCGGAAGGAGCCATAGGTGTCTCGTGCCCGTTGGTGAGAAATTGCAGGTGCGCGTCGATCTCGTAGAAGTGCCATGCCAGGCAGGCACAGAAAGTCACGGCCTTTTCGAATTTTGCCAGCAGACTCGTGTCGGCGTGGGGCAGGTGCGCATCAAAGACCAGCACCAGGCGGCGCTCGTCCTCGCGCGTAAACTCCCGCACTTTCACGGCCTGTGCCTTGGCACTTGCCTTCCAATCCACATGCCGCGCAGAATCGCCTTCCTGATAGTCGCGGATGGCGTAGAGGTCGTTGCCCCGTCCCTTATAGAGACTCTCGATCTCACCCCCAATCATGGGGAGAATTTCGTAGAACTCCTCGGTGGGCTGAACGTTGGGCAAGACCAGAATCTCCTGCCGGGCGAGGACTTCATGGGACTTGCGCACGAAGCCGAAGGGGAATTTACTGCTGACGCGAAAGCCCTCTTGCGTGTAGCGGCCGCGGCGCGGAAAAGTGACTTCGACGTGCTGGGTGACAGACGAGCGGTGAGGGATATAAGGGACGTATACGGGGGCATCCAAGATCTGCCGTGCAGGCGGCGCAGCGTTCTTCTTGCGTTTCCGCTTCTCCGCATCACGCGCCGAGACAGTGATCGAAAAAGACGGAAAGAGCAGTTTGAGATTGCTCACGGTCAGCCGCGAAATCATGGGCTGCTCGGCAAAGATGTGGTCGGGCAGCACAAATTCCAATTCCAGGCGCGATAGTACGATTTGCGAGAGAATGCCGGAAACCAGGATTGCGCCGAGCAGACTGGCAAGAATCAGGAAGAGAAGGTTGTTCCCGGTGTTCAAGGCCGCAATCGAAATCAGACCAATGATGATCAGGTAGACCACTCCTTCGCGGGTGAAGTCGTACTTCATTCTCACCAGCCAACGGTTCAGCGCGGTCCGGCGTGCCAGATAGGGAACCACTTTCACGGCGACGATGCTGGTCAGCAACAGCGAGGTGGCCGCGGCCCAGACGGCTGCCCCCACGCGTCCCGCCTCGGAGAGCGCGGTGGAATAGAGCGCCAGGCAGAAGGCCGTACCCAGTCCGAAGAGCCCCTGGAAAAACCGTCGCCATCCCGCGCGGTCAGTGTTCGCCCACTGGTCGCGAACGCGAAGGCGCAAGTCGCCCATCGTGCTGCCGGCGGTTGAAGGCGGCTTTATCATCGTTTGGGATTGTAACGTATCAGTCCGGCCATGTCATTCTGAGTGGAAATGAGCGGAGATGGGGCCGCGGCCCACTCACGGAGATGAAAAGCGCTGTCATCCTGAGCGAAGCGAAGGATCTGCAGTGGCGTTCCGAGGCGAACTAATGCAGATTCTTCGCTTCGCTCAGAATGACACCGAAACTGTGGACTGTCGACTGATGACTGGCGACTGATGACTGGCGACTGCCCTTTACAGCGGCACCGGTGCGCCGTTGAGAATCTCTTCCACGATCGCCCGGGCCTGGTCGGATTTCTTGAGCGTGGAGATATAGCGCGAGCTCACCACGCAGCGGTGACAAAAGACGGGGATTATAAGACGTTTGAAGTCGTCGGGGATGCAGTAGTTGCGGCCTTCGAGGAAAGCAAGGGCTTGAGCGGCGCGGTAAAGCGACATGGAGCCACGCGGACTCACACCCAGGCTGAGATATTCATGCTGACGGGTCTTTTCCACGATGGCCAGCGTGTAGTCCACGAGTTCTGGATCCACTTTCACCCGGCGCACCCGATTCTGGAGTTCGACTACTTCCGGCCCCGTCATCACCGGTCTGACATTGGCCAGCGGGTCGGAATCGGCGAAGTCCTGAAGGATTTCTTTCTCGCTCGCTGCGCTTGGGTAGCCGATCTTCACCCGCATCAGGAAGCGGTCCAACTGGGATTCGGGAAGCGGATAGGTTCCGTGGTGTTCGATAGGGTTCTGAGTGGCCATCACCATGAAGGGTTGAGGAAGCGGTGAAGTGTGGTTGTCCACCGTCACCTGGTTTTCATTCATGGCTTCGAGCAGCGCGCTCTGAGTCTTGGGTGTAGTGCGGTTGATTTCGTCGGCGAGGACGATGTTGGCGAAGATGGGTCCCGGCCGAAACTCGAAGCGTTGCGTTTGCTGGCTGAAGACGCTCACTCCGATAACGTCGGACGGAAGCATATCGGAGGTGAACTGGATGCGCTGGAAGGCGCAGTCGAAGGAGCGCGCCAGGGCGTGAGCCAGCGTCGTCTTCCCAACTCCAGGAACGTCCTCAATCAGCAGGTGGCCGCGGGCCAGCAGGCCGACGAGCACGAGTTGGATGACCTCGTCCTTGCCTCGTATCACCGATTGGACGGATTGCTGCACTCGGATCAGAAGTTCGGGGACCTCTGCCACATGATCGTTTACAATCGTATTTGCCATGTTATGCTATGCTGGACGTTGCTGCGTGGGCGGTTAACTCAGCGGTAGAGTGCTATCCTCACACGGTAGAAGTCAGAGGTTCAAATCCTCTACCGCCCACCATTTCGGCTGAGCACTTTCCACCGCGTCCATTCTACCTAATCTTCGAGGTCACTTCAATGAAACCCATCTCCTTCACGCGACGACAGTTTATCCGTCAATCAGGGAGAGCTGGTTTGGCGTTGGCCACGCTATGGTCGGCCGCGGATCCGGCGCGCGGCACTTCCGAGCCGTCATTACAGCAAGTTGCTGCACCCTCCGGAGAAGCGGCTAAATTGAAGGACCTGTTTCTCCACCCGCCGCAATCTTCCCAGCCCATGACGCGTTGGTGGTGGTTTGGCGGCGCGGCCACGCCGGAGGAGATTACGCGTGAACTTACCTTGATGTCGGAAAGCGGATTACGAGGCGTGGAGCTTCAACCCGTTTACCCGCTTGAGGCCGACGACCCGAAGCGCGGCATTCGAAACATCCGATACTTCTCTTCGGAAGGGTATGAATTGCTGCGCCACACCGTCCAGGAAACTCTCCGCCTGGGGATGCAGTTTGATCTCACCTTGGGAAGCGGCTGGCCTTACGGAGGGCCGTTCATCCCCATCGAGTTGGCGGCCCGCAGGGCTCGCGCCCTGATTCAGGAAACCGCGGGGCCAGGGCGCTTCTCGTGGCGCCTTGCTCATGAGTTCACCGAAGACGAAGACATCGTTGCCGCCCTGGCCGTTCCGGTTCTGCCCTCGGGCCAGCCGGATCTCCTCCACTCGCGCGTGGTTTGGGACCAAACGCGGGGTCCCGGCACGTCCGCGGGGTTCAGCGCCAGGGGATTTGATAACTGGGACGTTCCGCCCGGCCTGTGGAGATTGATGGTGGTCATCGATTGTCCCACGGGCCAGCAGGTGAAGCGGCCCACGCTGGGCATGGAAGGTTACGTTCTCGACCATTTCAATCGCCAAGCCATGGACCTTTTTCTCGCCGCGGCGGGCGACCAGGTCTTGAACGAACTCAAGACGGTCGCCGACCCTCCCTTTCACTCGGTCTTCTGCGACAGCTTGGAAGTTTACGGCGCGGACTGGACTCCGAACCTCCTGCGAGAATTCGAAAGACGTCGCGGTTATGCTTTGACGCCATATCTCCCCGCCTTGTGGCAGGAGGCTGGTCCGCTCACCCCGCACATCCGCTACGACTATCACCTCACACTTTCGGACCTCATACTGGAGAACTTTTTCGCGCCCTTGGCCGATTGGGCCGAGAAGCGTGGCATGACGGCGCGCATCCAGGCCCACGGCGCTATGGGGGACGTGATGCAGGGCTACGCGCGGGCGCACATCCCGGAAGGCGAGCATATCGAGGGAGGCGACCGATACGCAGTTGATATCCAGCATCGCCGCCTCGCATCCTCCGCCGGCCATATCTATCGGAAGCCCGTCGTTTCGGCGGAGAGCTATTCGTGGCTGCGTTTTCCCCTTTTCATGGTCACTCTCGAGATGATGAAGGCAGCTTCGGACGCGCAATTCCTGGATGGCATCAATCAAATCGTCAACCAGGGCTATTCCTACTCGCCGCCTCAAGTCGGCCAGCCCGGCTGGACGTTCTATGCCTCGACGGTGGTCAATCACAATAATATCTGGTGGCGCCACTATCACTACCTGACCCAATACATCCAACGAGTTTGCACCTTGCTTCAGCAGGGAGTCGCGGTGAATCCGGTGGGCGTGTACGTTCCGCTTGCCGACGTCTACGCCAACTTCGGCATCGGCAGCCTCAACATGGACGTCGAGATCGAACGCCAACTCGGCACGCAGTGGTTACTCGAGTTGAGGCGCTCGGGATATGACTTTGACCTCATTAACGACGATGCTCTGGCGCGCTTTGCCTCGGTCGAGGCGGGCGTGCTGCGCGCGGGCACTGGAGCCTACCGCGTCGTGATCGTCCCGGATGTCCGGTTCATGCCTCCGGAATCGCTCGAGGCGCTGCTGAAATTCGCTCAAAATGGCGGTTGTGTAATGTTCGCAGGATGGCACTCTGCGGTGACGGCCCCGGGGCTGAAGGACAACACCACCCGGAGCGCGCGAGTGAAATCGATCCTCACTTCCCTCCGGGGAACAGCGCCTGGAGTCGATCGATTCGAGCCCTGCGGTAAAGGCAAGGCCTTGGTCTCCGATCGCGCTTCGACGGTACTGGCAGCTTTGCCGGCGGCGCTCCCACCGGCCTTTGAAATCCTCCAGGCGGGCGATTCGAGTGACTCGTCGATGCGGCGGGCGCGGGAGAATGTCGGCTTCCTGCATCGACGAATGGACGACACCGACTTGTACTTCATCAGCAATATCTCCTCGTTTCTCCAGGATCTGAGGGTGAGGTTTCCCGTCGGGCACAAGCAGCCTCAGCGCTGGAATCCCGAAAGCGGCGAACTCGACGACACCCTGGTCTTCAGCCATTCCGAACTGGCCAGCTCGAACTCGCCGGTCACCGAAGTTCAACTCCGCCTCGCGCCTTATGAAGCATGCTTTGTGGTATTCAGCCCTGGCGGGAATGGTCCGATCATTACTCATAGCGACTGGCGGGGCCCCCTGAGGATCGAAAAAGTGG
The DNA here is from genome assembly GCA_963831905.1 of uncultured Acidobacteriota bacterium. Taxonomy (GTDB): domain Bacteria; phylum Acidobacteriota; class Terriglobia; order UBA7540; family UBA7540; genus CAVROP01. The sequence continues at coordinate 1,032,186 of CAWHRX010000009.1, forward strand.
GAGGGAGGGTTCGGGTGACGGGGCTCATTCCGCAAGCCGGGGAGTATTTTCTCGTCGATGGCGGAGGGAAAACTCACCGCTTCAATGTAAAGGACGTGCCGCATCCAATTCCTCTGAAAGGCCCATGGCGATTGACGCTCAGTGATAAGACGGTGCCGGCGCTCGCGCAATTGCAATCGTGGAACGAACTGCCGGAGGGGAAGTACTACAGCGGCTGGGGAGTCTACGAAACGGATTTCGAGGTAACCAACCTGGGCGAACAGATCGAGTGGGCGCTGGACTTGGGCACTGTCCACGAGACTGCCGAAGTGGTTCTGAACGGAATTAATCTGGGAGCCGCGTGGAAGGGCTCACGAATCGTGCCGTGCGACAAGGCTCTAAAGATGGGGACGAATCATTTGAAAGTCGAAGTCGGAAATCTCTGGATTCATCATGTCCAGTCTCTCCCCAAACCGGACCGAAAAGCTTTGGCTGAAACGTTTGGTATCCGCTGGGGTACCTACGGCGAAGTCAAGCCGGCGAGCCTTCCTCCCTCCGGCCTTCTCGGCCCCGTGCAACTCGTGCCGCAAAAACAGTGGGTGGCCTCGCTGTAGCGGGAACCCGGGATTCGTTCGTCAAATCCTTGTTTCGGAGTTGCGCGGGATCTCGCTCCGGGCGACGGGGCTAGATTGTTTGTTCTCGTGCCGCGCCTCGAACAAGTTCATCTCTGAAGACCTCGAGAATCGACTGCGACTCCGGACGACTTCGCAAGTCTCGCTATCGATCCAGGCCAGACCCTGCGTGAAAGTCGGCGGGGCCAGGTCCGGGAGCTTCCGGCTTAAGAAGTCCTCCACACCGCGCGCGTAACCGCTACTCCTCCGCGGCCGACAGCTGGTCGAATGCTCCAAGCGTTTTCAGTCTCGGCGTCAGCCGGACGATTAAGCCGGCCTGCGCAAGCAATCGAGGATCCTCACCCGGCGCTGCCTATCTAAGCGGGCGCTTCCCGCGAACCGCAGACCTGAAAAGCAGGCCCGCGCTACCCTCATGCGTTGGCCTCCTCCACTGCCGGTCCTTTGTTTTCTAGGACATTCTCGCTTTGTTCCGGCGATTTTGGTGTTTGGGCGGCGTTTTCCTCTGCCGGACTTTCTGTCTCAGCGTCGAGCCCCACCACCTTACTCAGTTCCTCGGCCGCGCGGTCGTCCGGTTCAGCCGTACGGCCGGTTCGCGAACCGCCCCCACCCCGGCGTGCATGTTCTTGGCGCAGGGCCAGGATAATCCTCACCTTGCGGTCAATCGACCGGTCGAGCGCCGCTTCCTGCCGCAGCAGCATTTCCCAAGTCTCCCCCGCCGGAGCCAGGCAGGCATCCCGCGCAATCGCGTCTTTCCGTTCCTGCGCCTTCATCTCCTCCGCGAACACCGCCTCCACCGCCGCCATCTGCTCCTCCAGCAGGCGCTCCAGTTCCTGGCAGCGGCCCTTCCGCCCCGCCTCGTCCCCGAAGGTATCCTTCACATACTGGTCGAGACTTGCTTGGTCCTCGTTGCGGAAGAGGCGCGCCCATTCGTACAAGAGCGCCAGCAGGCGGACGATCTGCCGGGGCCTCCACCCCAACTCACCCTGGTAGTAGCTTTCGATCTGTTGGTGGTGGGCCTGCGAGAAGTACCGCCGCTGCACCTGCGCGCGAATCACCCCCCAAAGCGAAATCAGCAGGCGCAGCCGCACCAAGGGGTGTGTGGGCTGAGGCAGGTTGGCCGCCACCGCCTCGCACTGGGAGGGTTCGAAGGTCACGTCAGCGAGGTCCCGGGCGAGCCGGCGCCGACGCTCCTCGACCTCCTCGAGAGCGTCCCGCATCAGGCCCGTTTCCATGCGCTCGATGCGGTTGCGCCGCCAGTAGAGCTTGCCCAGGTCGGCGACTTGCTGATCCCAGAAGGCGTCGCCGGGGCCGTAGGTGGTCGAGAGTTCCCGCTGCAAGTCTGCATACCGTTCGGGATCTTCGCCCAGAGCCCGCATAACGGCGGCATCGTTTTCGGGCGCGGCATCGCAGCCGTGCTTGAGGGCGTTCATTTTCATGCGCTCTTTTCCGGCCTCGCTGCGAGGCCCGGTGGAGCGCTGCGAATTGTGCCGAGCGGCGTCGAGCCGCTGGGGAGTGAGACAAGTAGATTTTCGCAAGGACATAGTAACTCCATATATTGGCAGGTTAGGAGCAGGGGCGGCAGCGAAGCCGTCCCCACCGAAGGTGAGACAGACGTCCACGACTCTTATAGCGTATCACGGGGCTAGATCGCTGTCAAGTATCAACGGGGTAAATATGCTAGCATACTAGCTCTGACGGCGCAGACTCCTGCCTCGGGGAGTCTGCGATGACCCGAAGGGATACAGGGACGGCGCGGGAAGCGCCGGCGATCCTGACGCGTCCCTGCGGGACGTCGCAGGCACCCAACCCCAGGTGTCTGCGCCAGCCGGTCAAGGGCGAGATCAACGTCTACAAGCAGATAGCCTAGATATGTAGGATTTATCACGAGGTAACCTGATCATCACACTAGGCAACTAGGCTGTCAGAGGGTGGGGGTGAGGAGCTGGCGCAGAGCGAACCCCTGCGTCGCGAGGAGCCGGAATGAACCGAGGCCGCAGAGCTGCGCTCGGCGCCAGTCGCGAATTAATTCTTGAGACCCGGTGCGGTGTTTTGGCCGGACACGCCTCAGCGCCGATAGGCTGAATCTCCCAATAAACTTCTGGTTTTCGTAAAATCAGGAGAAAGTACGATCAGATTGGCCAACTTGGTGTAATGAGCGGCCATCTTCTTCGCAGCCAAGGCGGCCTTTTCTTCATTCTCAGCGAGATGCTCGTACTGTCGTTTCAGTTCGCGAACCGAGGCTGAGTCCGATTCCGAAGTCGCCGCCATCTCTCGATAGATCGCGACGATGCGACGGCACGACTGCTCCAAAGCTTCCTCCTGCAAAGCCAAGTCCTTGACCAGGGACGCTGCCTCGCTTTGAGTTAGCGCGGGCTCGCTGCTGGACGACTGCTGCGACAGGGCGAGGCATGGACAGGCGAGCAGGAGCGCCGAAAAGAGAATTGCCCGGTGGAATTGCAGTTTCATTTTGACCTCCTCATCACTGAATCTGTCGAGCCTGGGTGAAAAGTTGGGCCACCACTTCCTCCCAGCCGGACCGCCGGGATTGGTTCATCCCGCGCCGTTCTTTCAGCACGCCGAAGACTGAATCGAAGGATGCTTTGCCCTGCCGGTCAACAACTCGCTCCTCCGGGCGGCGCAACTTTTGCCTGCGGATTAGCGGAACCCCAACTTCTTTAGACTACATCATGTTATGTATGCCGATCGCATACATAATATGAGTCTCTGCCATAAAATCTGCTTATATTGTTTGGCCTGGCGCGGCGGAATCGCAATCCCGAATTCTGAATGCCATGGGTGGCGCATACGGGCTGGCGCAGGGCAAGGCCCTGCGTTGCGTGGAACCGGAGTGAACAGAGACCGCAGATGCGCCAGCCCCGCAGCCCGCGAAGCGGGCGAAAGATGGTAGCCCATGGCGCAAGAATCTGTGAAAAAATCGTCCACCTGTCATCCTGAGCGCAGCAAAGGATCCCGGCAGTTCTTTATGGTTCAGCGGCTTACGAACGACTGCAGAGATCCTTCGCTGCGCTCAGGATGACACATTCCGAAATTGTTCACGCGTTCCAGGCCGTGGGCTACGATCTTTCGCCCGCTTTGCGGGCTTACTTTGTATACGATGAATCTACGAGGCTGGCGCACAGCGAAGCTGCGCGTTGCGTGGAGCGGGGATGAACAGAGACCTCGTTGTGGGGGCGAGGCGGCGCCTCGCCCGTACCGGCCAGACACGCGCAGGGCGTTGTGAATCTCAGGGGGTGCGCACGAGCGGACACGTGAGGACGTTATGCTGGCGGGGGGCCGTTTGGACGACGACGAAGGAGCAGCCAGCCGGATCCTCGCCAACCAGGGGGCGGCGAGGTTTCCCCCTCCGAGTTACCGGGCTTGCCCACTCCTCGACGACGCACTTTCGAACGGCCCCCCGAAATCCGGCCGACCTAAGTTATCCGGCAAGGCAGCAACGCACGCGCCCGGTTTGAGGGAAGGGCTGGCACGGGCAGGTCGATACCACTCTGGCTCGAAAGTACTAGCGGCGCAATATTACCAACGTACTACGGCTTGCTGGCGAAACTCCGCGTCACATCCGGGGCGGCACGGAAGGGCGGGGCTTCAGCCCCGCCGCAGGAAATGCTTGAGATTTTGGGGGCTTTAGCCCCTGAAGCGGCATGGCTTCAGGGTCTAAAGGCCCACCAAGAACTTGCCGCGCGTCGGCGGGGCTAAAGCCCCGCCCTTCCAAAGCGCCTACATTCCAGAGATATGTTCGGCGAGGGAAGCGGCTTGTGCAGTAGCGGCCTGGGCGTCCGGCATATTTGCGAATCCGCCGAGGTAGCGGCCCTTGCGGAACATGCAAAGTCCGCCCAGGTATTGGTCGTCGGCCTGGAAGGCCTCATCGGCAACGTGGGCCGGCGTGCCTTCGGGGAATCGCTGCCGCAATTGGTCCAAGATGGCGGCCGCGGACCCGGGAGACTCTTCCATGACGACGAAGGCTTGCCCTTGCTCGTAGTGGGCTACGAAGCCGCGTTTCAGCAGGCGCAACCCCAGGACGCTCTCCGGAATCAAGCGCACTGAGGCCAGCTTCGCGGTGGGAAACCAGGAAATAGCGGCGGGGGGAGTCACGCGGCCCTCGATTCGCTTTTCGGCTTCAGTTGCGAAGGCACGCAGCGCGGTTACCGCCCCTTTTTGGGGACTTGCCGAAAGCTCAACGTAATAGTTGCCCTTACAAAACAGGGCGCGGCGCGGCAAGACCTGGCCGCCCATGCCGAGCTTTTCGATGGGCATCTGGGGATCGAGATTTGTCGTAAACACGCCGTAGGCGGAGTCTGCGTCGTTCATCTCGAAGACATCGAAGGTGATGGATCCGCCCTTCGAGCGGCAGGTCACCCCCTGCATCCGAACCAGGCCGTACAGAATATAGCCTTCGGCGCTCCCGTCCAGGTACTCGTACAGGTTGTCGGGATTGTAATTCCGCGGGACGCCTCGCTGCTCCCATCCCGCCACGAGGCGGCAATCCGCCACACCGGCGGCGCGCGCGACCGGCACGACGGCCAGCACAGCAAGCAATAACAGCAGCATGTGACCCGCTGACCACTCGCTCGTCCGCCCCTCTCCCCCTTGGGGGAGAGGGTGGCCCGGAGCCGGCGCTTTCTCGAGCCGGGCCGGGCCGGGTGAGGGGGTTCTCGCCAAGCTAACTGTCAACCATCTCGTCAAACAAGATTCCTGCAATTTCACCCGAACAACTCCTGTGCGCGCGCCACCCGGCTCGCGACCTTCACACCGTACGGGCAATTCACCGTGCAGTTCGCGCAATCCCGGCAGCGCACGGCGGTGATCTCTTTGGGCAGAGCCAGGAAGTGCTCGCGGCCCAGAGAGAATTGCCCATAACCCTCGGCGTAGGTGAGATAACGCAGCAGGTCGGCCACCGGCAGGCCCTCGGAACAGGCCCCGTCGCATTTCCCGCACATTCGGCAATAGAGCGGGGCGAGGTGTTGGAGTTGCTGGGCCAGGAGTTTTTCCTCGAGGTCGCCAAACGGCCCCGCCATGGCCTTTAAGTTTTCCTCGAGCTGGTCCATGTCGGTCATGCTGGGGATGGTGGTGTTGACTTTCGGATTCTTCAGCACCCATTTCAGCGCGGCCAGCAGTGCCCCTTGCTTCGCGAGTTGCGGGTAAAATGATTTGCGGGGATTCCCGGGGCGGTAGCCTCCCGCCATCACCTTCATCGCCACCACGCCCATGCCCGCATTGCCTGCCTGCTCGATGGCCTCGCCAACGCCTTTGTCCATCGTGAAGTTATAAGTGATCAGGACAACATCCACGGCGTTTGTCTTGACCAGCAATGGAATCATGCCTTTCGGCTGGTGCGTGCTGACGCCGGTAAAACGGATTTTCCCCTGCTTCTTGGCCACCTGCTGAGCCTCAAACATCTCATCCGAAACACCCGTGGACTTGTCCCGGCCGTGCAGATACCAGATGTCGAGGTAATCGGTGCCCAATTCGCGCAAGCTCGTATCCAGATCGCTCAAGAGGCTGTTCTTATCGTTTCCGTCCGACTTGCTGGAGAGAACAAGTTCCTTGCGCTTTTTCCCGATCGCCGCGCCGACCATGCGCTCGTTGTTGCCATGCTGGTAGCTGCGCGCCGTATCGAAATAAGTGATGCCGATATCGGCTCCGCGCTCGATCACGCTGGCATCCGAAGTGATCATGCAACCAAACCCTACAGAAGTGACCTTCAATCCGGTCTTGCCGAGGATTCGGTAAGTTAGCTGCGGTGAAGAGTCCAGGAAAGGTGAGGCGGCTGCGGGCGTTGCTTCGACGCTGGCTTTGCCCGCGCCGGTGCGGGCAGCCAACCCCACCACCGGGAGCGCCAATCCTGCTTGTAAGAAGTCACGGCGAGAAGTACTCGGTTTCATGAAGACGTCTCCTTATCAAAGAGTCGTTCCACCATTAATGCGCACACATCATAATCGTTTCGATCCGTCCACGCCAGTCAGGAAATCGCGTTTCCCGGTTCAACTTGCAGCGCCTAGACCTCTCAGGGCATTTGCCGACATAAAGTCCGGCGCCCGGATCGAAGCAGCACTCTGCCATCCGCGATTCTCTCTTCCAGCCCGGCGCAGCCTGGGGTATACTCCCCCGTCTTCCGGCCGGGGAAAGGAAACACGCAATGAGTGCCAAAGAAATCCTCGCAGTTGGGATTAAGACGATAGTTGTCGCGATCGGCTTGACGATCATTTTCATGATTGCGGCGGTCGTGTCCGGAATCGGGCGGCACCCGCCGGCCGCAGCGGTCACGCCGTCGGCGAACTCGACACAGCGGGAGGCCGTCACCCCGCCGGCGATTGCTGCCCAACCCTCAACTGCCGGCAAGGCAACTCCGTCGAGGCAGCCGGCAAATGCTCTGCTGTGGCTCTTCGTGGCGTCGCTCGTACAAGTTGTGGTCATCAGTTATCTGGTGCTGCAAGCCAAGTGGGGCGGTTGGAGGCTTGTTGGTGCGCTCTTCCTTTTGGTCCTTAACACCTGGGTGCAGGCAGCTTTAGAAAGCTTGCCGTACCTGCAGGCCCGCGTGTCGCCGCAGTTCAGCGCACAAGCGCTGGTCACAGGCCTGGTCACGGCCGCGCTCTTTGCGCCGTTCGCCGTGTGGGTTCTGGGAGGCTCCCGGAGAGCCCCGCGGACTGAGCAGGCCGCAACCTCCCATAGGTCGTTCGGCCGATGGACCGGCGCCCTGGCCGCCACCACGGTCATCTTTGTGGTGCTCTACTATCTTTGCGGCTACTACATCGCTTGGCAGAACCCCGAGCTGCGCCAATACTATGCCGGCTCGACCGCAATCCGGAGCTTCTGGGGACAGATGACCTCGATTTGGACCTCGACGCCATGGATGTTCGCCTTTCAGGCCGGGCGTGGACTGCTCTTTGTTGCAATGACGCTGCCTGTCGTTAGGATGCTCCGCGGCGGAGCCCTGCGCGTGGCTTTCGGAACCGCGTTGATGTACGCGATTTGGGACGGGAGCGCCGGCCTGATCATACCCAACCCTATCTTCCCTCCCTCCGTGGCCCACAGCCACATGATTGAGCTCGCCGTTTGGGGCTTGCTGTTTGGCGCATTTGTGGGCTGGCTGATGCGGTCGGACCGCGCCGCCACTGCCCCAGCGGGCCTCTGATGAATGCCCGTTGGGGTGGGTGAGATTAAGACTTTGAATAACCGCTCACCACGCGAGAAAAGACCCACCGAGGGATGACCGCTACATCAAGCGGTAGGCTTGCTTGCGGTGGTCGGCTGCAACCAGAAAGACGATTCTCTCCGTCGCATCAATTTCATAGAAGAATCGCCAATCGCCCACGCGATACCGCCAAGTGGGGGGGTCCCAGTTTTTCAGGCGCTTGATGTTCGGTCCCCAATAGGGGTTTTCGCGCAGGATGGGGTAGATGTGATCGCGGAGCTTGGCTTCCAGACGGGCCCGGACGGCGGGTCCGAAGCTCGCGAGGTCTTTCGAAAATTGGCGCGCCTCGAAGATTCTAAACGGCGGGGATGAACCGGCCTTGGCGCTTTCGAGCATTTCGGGAACCCGTCTGGAGCCGTCTCACCAGCTCCGGTCGCGAGGCAATCTCAGCCATCTCGGTGTCGTCCGCAAAGCTGTTTTCCAAAATGCCCCGCAGCGCTGCGGTCTCCACCAGATTAGCCAAAGATCTCCGCTCCGCTTTGGCGGCCCGGACGAAAGTTTGGTAGGTCTCATCGTCCAGTCGCATCGTCAGGGTTTTCGCCACGGGTGTTCTCCATCAAAAGTATTCAATATGAATATAAACGAAGGCAATGGCAACGTCAACTGCGGCAGACGGGGTGTAGGGGCAGGGCTTGCCCTACCCGCGTCGGGACCAGCGGAAATGCGGGGACGGCAAGCCGTCCCCCTACAGCGGGCGGTTATCGACGGATTTGGGGAGGGAGCGAAAAGATGCAGAGCAGGGACGACCACTGTGTTCCTGCGGTTGAGCGCTTGCGTAGTGTCCTAATTTGGCCCGTAGCGCCGGCTTCCAGCCGGCACTGGAGCCGCCAAGATGGCGGCGCTACGGCCAATCTAGGACACCACCAGCGCTTGCAACCTCCAGGCCAATTGGCAATACTCATGAGATCCACAAGGAAGGGAACCCGACGATCCATGAATCCTAGCTGCGAGGTGTTTTGCGCCGGGAATGCAGTAGCCGACGTGCTAGCACGTCCGGTGGACGGGCTTACGGCGCCCGGCGGCAGCCAACCGCTCGAAGAGGTGGCGCTGGGGCCTGGAGGAAATGGTGTCAACACCGCCATGGCGTTAGCCAGACTGGGGGTTCGGGTAGCCCTGGCGGCGCCGGTGGGAAACGACCGGCTGGGAGAAATGCTTCGCCAGACCGTACGCGCCGAAGGAGTGGATGACTCCAACATGTTCACGGTCCAAGAGGCGCGAACCTCGGCAAGCGTGGTGCTCATCGAGTCGAGCGGGGAGCGGCGCCTGCTGCACTTTCGCGGCGCGAGCGCGCACTTTTCGGCGCGCCACTTGAACTGGGACTCGGTGAAGGGCGCGCGCGTCTTTCACTACGCCAGCGCCTTTGCCCTGCCGGCATTCGACGGCGAGCCTTTGGAGGGAACACTCAAGCGGGCCAGAGAACTGGGCTGCCTGACCTCCGTGAATGTCTGCTGGGATCAGCGCGGGCGCTGGCTGTCGATCCTCGAACCCTCCCTCGTACACACCGACTTTATCTTTCCCAACCGGGAAGAAGGAAAACAACTCACGGGCGAAACGGAACCCCCGGCAATCGCTCGCCGCCTGCGCAGCCTGGGCGTGAAGACCGTCATCGTCAAGCTGGGGGCGAGGGGCTGCTTTGTGGAGTCCCCCGAAGGCGCCTTCACCTCGCCAGGCTTCGTGGTGCAGCCTGTGGACACCACCGGCGCGGGAGATTGCTTTGCCGCCGCGTTTTTGGCCGCCATATGCCAAGGCAGCAACATGGGCGACGCCGCGCGTTTTGCGAACGCCGCTGGGGCGCTTGCAACGCTTGGCATGGGAGGGGGAGACTCCGCTCCCACCAGGGCACAAGTGCTGGATCTACTCACCACCGCGGCGTAACCAGAACGGCCAGCCCTGCATCCAGCGGGCGTAGGGGTAGGGCTTGCCCTACCCTCGTCGGCCTGGCAACCATCCGGGGACGGCAAGCCGTCCCCCTACATTTCGGGTCATTATCGAGGGATTGGGGCTACAAGTCGCGCTTCGAGAAACGGCGCACAGCAAGGGCGAAAGCCAGGGCGAGATACAAACAGGCATAGAGGATCATGAATCTGCTGGGGACGGAGATGGCGCTGAAGGGCGAGAAGCCGAGCGCATTCAAGAGAGGTGACTGCATCTCGAAGGCGGCGCGCCGCCACAGGGCTTCGCTCGGCATGATGAGGCTGGCGACGATTCCCACATTGAGGGCGCGCGGGCTGTGGGTGATAGCGGCGGCTTGTTCGATCCATCCTCCGATAAAGGCGATTCCGTGCAACCCCAGCACCACCACGCCGTTCGTCAAGGTGGAGAAACTGGCGCCCATCCGAAACGTGAGGCTGAGCATCAGGATGCACTCCAGCCAAATCAGAACTACCCCGCGCGTCAGATGGTGTGGCAGAACCCCACCGACTCGATGGAGGCTCAGGAAGTAGGTTATGGCTGTGATCCCGCCGACCATCAGGGCCACATAGACCGTCACCATTGCAACGAAGCCGAGCCATTTCCCCAATACCAATTCCCAGCGCGAGATGGGCTTAGTGGCTACGGCTTGGATGGTGCCGGAGGCCAACTCGCCCGAGAGGGTGTCCACCGAGGTCAGCACCGTCATGACCACCGCCATCAGATCCACCGCATAGAGGCCGATCATCAACAAGGCGCCGATGCCCTGGCGCTGGATCATCAAATTGGTGTGTGGGTTGAGGTCTTTCAACTGAAAGTACATGCCGTTTGCGAACAGGCACAGAAAGGCCGCTCCCGCCGCCAAGGCCATCCAGAGCACCTTTTTTCGAGCCGCCTCGCGAAAGGTCACACCGGCCATGATCCAGGCGCCCATTCACAATCCTCCATCGGTGCCCACGATTTCGAGGAACATCTCCTCGAGGGACGTCCGCTGGGGAGTGACTTCGTAGACATCGACGCCGCGCCCCACCAGGAAGCGCAATATCTCCGGCAGGACTTCGGCGCTGGTGACAGTGAAGCTGAGGCGCTCGCCTTCGAGGCGCCGCGAGGAAGCCCATGGGGAAAGCCCAGTTATGGCTTCCTCTGAGAGCTTTCGCGCGCGCATGGAAACGCGCACGGCTTCCTCTGCAACGCCGTGCAATTCGCGCGTCTCGAGGACTTCACCGTGCTTGATGAAGGCCACCCGATCGCAAGTGATTTCGACCTCGCTCAGCAGATGGGAATTGAGGAACACCGTAGCCCCACGCTCGCGTTGCGCCTTGATGATATCGCGCACCAGGCGCCGGCCGACGGGGTCAAGTCCGGAGGTAGGTTCATCCAGGAAGATCAGTTCCGGATCATTCAGCAGCGCCTGAGCCAAGCCAATGCGCTGCAACATCCCTTTGGAGAAATGCTTGAGACGCTTTTCGGCATGATCCGTGAGACCGACTAAACCCAGCAGCACAGGGACCCGCTGCTGGAGGGACGCAGGCGACATCCCATAAAGCCGCCCATGCAAGCGGAGCAATTCAGAGGCGGTCAGCCAATCATAAAAACTGAAGTGTTCGGGAAGAAAGCCAATCTTGCGACGAATAGCCACATTTCCGGGCGGCTGCCCCAGCACCCGAGCGCGGCCCTCGCTGGGAGCGGCCAAGCCCAGCAGGATGCGCATGGTCGTGGTCTTGCCCGCTCCGTTGGGACCCAGGAAACCAAACACGATTCCTCGTGGGACTTCCAGCGTCAGTCGCCTCACGGCCGTCCTTGAGCCGTAAACCTTCCGAAGTCCCTGCGTTTGGATGGCGCTCGTGTCGATAGGTTGCAGTGGGATCAACCTCTCTTCTGCCAGCCCTGAAGGGGCTACTCAAGCGATTCCGCCAACGGCACGGCCTGGTCGGCGCTGCCGAATCCACCCAGCGTGTAGATGATGCCATTTTTCACCCATAAGAGCGAGTACCCCGCCATCCCAGTTCCCCAGCCGCGCAAAGTAATGAGTGTGCCCTGGACGCCATCCACGTTGGTGGTCTCATAGGAGGCTGCATCGCGCGGGATGGGCAGGACCAGGGTCGATGTCCAGTCCACCGTATTGCAGAACGCTTCCGCGTCCTGGGCGCTCATACCGGCTGCCTGAAGCGCGAGCGTCGCTAATCGCTGGAGGTTGAGGTCCGGTGGCACACTGACCGTCGGGCTGGGCACTTGCACCAGCGTGACGCACCCCGCCAGGTCGGAAAGCTTGGGAGGATTCTGCGCATTGTTCTTTCCGGGTTGCGGGCATTGACCGTAGACCTCCATCACGGCATTAGGAATTTGCACGGCCACCAGGGCGCCATCCACGGAGGCAGGCAGTTGCAGGTCGCTGCGCCCAAACTCGTCCAGGATGCCTTGCAGACGTTCGCGATTGAGCGTCATCTGGAAACCCTGCTGCCCTTGGACTGTGATCTTGGGGGCATCCGAGCGCGCTGATAAGAGGCGGACCTGGAATCCCGCCATTTGGCTCGCCTGGCCCGCACTGGCGGCGCTCTGGGGCTCAGAGTGCATCGTCACCACGATGTTGTCCGAGATGAACTGGCCGATCATTTTCTGAGTGGCGCTAGCCGTCTGCTGCCCCTCGAGCGCCTGCGTGTCTATGGGAACCACGGCAATCTTCTGCACACGCAGCATGGCGAGCACGCGCTGCGCCCAACTGCGCGCCGGTGCGAAGCCAAAAATCACACCCAGAACCACCAGCAGCCCACCGGCCGCCCAGAGAGGCCGCAACCGGGCCGCAAGCAGGCGGCCGAGAACTGTGACCGGCGCAGACTCCGCAGGCTGCTGAGCCTGAAAGCGTGCGTAGGCGAACGCCGGGTCGCTGATTGCTTCGTGCGGACCCGGCGCCAGTGTCGCGAGGGCGGCGCCAACGCGTTCGGCATCCGCGGCGACGGTTTCGAGCTTGCTCCGGCAAGGCGCGCACTCCGCCAGGTGCCGGTCGATTGCCGCGGATTCTTCTTCGTTTAATTGACCATCGAGTTTTGCGCGCAGAATCCCATCCTCAAGACAATTCATATTGCCTCCTCGTGTGCGTACATTCGCCGGTACCGTTCCTGGAAAGCTTTCTCGGCACGCACCAGCATTGTTCCGACCGTTCCCAGCTTGACTCCCAGCGAATCCGCAAGTTCCTTATAGGAAAGGCCGCTGGCTCGCAGGATCAGGATTTGGGCGTGAGTGGGCTTGAGCTTGGCCAATACAGCGCGCACGCGGCCAGCCCGTTCGGCCCTGAGAACGTCTGCCAGAGGATCGGGTGAGGCGCCGCTTCCCGCCGTTTGGCGGCCGGCTGCTTCCTCATGGTGTCTGCGCCGAGCCGCCGCGCGCAGATGGTCAATGCCCAAGTTTGTAGCCGTGCGACAAAGCCAGCCGCCCACATTGCCATCCGATTCCGCCAGCCAGGGTTGACGGTGCAGCTTCCAGAAGACGTCGTTCGCCAGTTCCTCAGCAAGACCACGGTCACCCACTAGCCTGTACAAGACGCCTGACACGCGAGGGTAGTATTTGACGAAGAGGGATTCGAATCCCGCAGCGTGTGGATCCGCTACGCTACTGCTCATCATGATGCTCGGATCGGGATCGAGCATGCCGCCCTGACCCTCCCTCATCGCCACACCCATCGGCAGCCTCCAGGCCGTAAGCCTTCCTGGAGGCTAATACGTCTCTCGACGGAAAAATGTGTCATCTAAGGATTTCATTTTAATCTTCCCCGGCATAGAGGGATGCGGAATTCCGCCGGATGGCGCAGACTCCAGGAAGCGGGAGTTCGTGTCACGCGGCAGCATTCCAGGTCGTGCTCACGGTGACGCGGTGTAGGGGTAGGGCTTGCCCTACCCTCGCCAGGATCAGCGGAAATGCGGGGACGGCAAGCCGTCCCCCTACAACGGGACGGTTGTAGACGGATTGGGCAGAAAACCCGTGCAGATTGTTTACTCCTCGCACACCAGATATACTGGCGGCATGGGATCACGGGTTGTAGAGGCTGAATACGAGAAGGGCATGCTCAAGGCGAGCACGCCGTTGGCGCTTCGTCCTGGAGAGCGCGTCCATCTGATCGTCATGCGGCAGCCGGATGCGAAGCATTGGGACCTGTCCCGTCTTGCACAAAACCCTGCGAATGACGAGGCGGCTCTTACGGAGCAAGGCCTGGGCGCTTGGGCGGCGAACCTCGATGAAGAGGATCGCCGGTGAAGCGAGGCGAAATCTGGTGGGCCGACCTTGGCCCCTACCGCCCGCGCGAGCAGACGGGGCGCCGATCTGTCGTAGTCTGGCAAAGCCATTTGATGAGCTAAACTCGCCGCTAGCACATCAAACCGCACCACTGCGCATTTTTCACTTGACACGCCTACGGCGATATTGTAGCCTATAACTGTAGTCATGTTATGGACACATTGTCGCAGGCCCGCACCAGAGAGCGACGAGGTGCGCGGGATGGCGGGAAGTTGCTGGCACTCGCGCAAACAGGGAGCTGCACACAAATAGAAAAAAATACGATCAAAGCCAATATGTTACTGAAAACAAACGATGGCAATTTGAAGACGAACTGAAACAAACTCAAGAACTAGCTTAAATTGAGTGCTCAATGCGTGCATTAAACCCAAGATTCGAGCTTTTTGACGTGGCGGACGTTCCGGCCGGGGCGTGGACTGCGGAAACGCGGCTGGGGGGAATCCGGAGGCGCGGCTGAAAATACAAAAAGAGTCGGAACAAAGCCAGAATGTTACAGAAAACAAAGGATGTCACTTTTTTGAGCGCTGCAAATTCGACGCCTTTTGTGCATACATTAGCACAAAACGGAGCCTGAAGGGAGCAAAGAAACGGGCAATTTGCGAAAACAAGGTCAGGAGGTGCGAATCCCGTCGCAGCGCCGCGAAAGTGACAATTAGTCGGCTAGACAGCCCGAGGAACTTGCACTGTCGCCGATCTGCCTACCTGCCCGTCTGCCCACTGCCCGTCGCCTGCCCCTTGTTTTTATCGGCCCGCTTCTCAATAATGGAGAAATGCTCACACGCAACAACATCCGTTTGACCCTGGAAGGAGCGCGCGCCATTCTGGCCGCCGCTGAAAGCAAGGCTCGCGAGATCAAGGTTCCTCAGAATATCGCCATTGTAGACGAAGGAGGCCACCTGCTGGTCTTCGTTCGCATGGATGGGGCCAAGCTATCTTCGATCGAGGTGGCGCTCACCAAGGCGCGGGCTGCGGCGCTTCGCCGCTCGCCTACAGGTCCCTCGCCGTCGCACGCCGAGCCCAGCGTTTTGCTTTCCCTGGGTTTGCCTCTGGCGACCGGCGGGAAGCTCACTTGCATCCGTGGCGGCTTGCCGCTGGCGGTGGACGGCCAATGCGTAGGTGGCATCGGAGTAAGTGCAGGCACCGAGGAACAGGACGTTGAAGTGGCACAGGCAGGCGTGGAGGCTCTGGCCAGACTCTCATGACTCAGGCCGCCCAATCCGCCCAGCGTTCCAAGCTTGATTACTCCCACGGGAAAGAACTAGCCATCCAGGTTTTTCTCGGCGCCATGGCAGCCATGGATTTGCGCCCTGCGATGCTCGGCAAGCTGAAGCTGGAAGGTGAGCTGCTCAAGGCCGAGCGTGCCTCGCTTTCCCTTGAGCGGCCTCCGCGCGTCGTCGCCTTCGGAAAAGCCGCCAATCGAATGGCTGCCGTCCTTGATGAGATCCTGGGTAGCCGCATTGAGGCCGGCGTTTGCGTCTCGCCGGGCGAGCCGGCTAGAAAACTGGATCATTTCCGCTATTTCGTGGGGGGCCATCCTTATCCGAAAGCGGGAACGCTCGAGGGAGCGTGTGCCGCGCTCGACCTGGTTTCTAATCTGACAGACGAAGACGCCGTTGTTTATCTGGTTTCGGGCGGCGGGTCAGCCATCTTCGAACAGCCTTTTGATTCCGAAGTATCGCTTTCCGATCTGCATGAATTCAATCGCGTGCTGGTCACCTGCGGCCTTCCCATCGAGCAGATCAATGTGCTGCGTAAGCACACTTCGGCGGTGAAAGGCGGGCGCCTGGGTGTTCGGGCGTATCCCGCGCAGCAGTTGACGATCTACATTTCCGACGTGCCGGAGCAGCTTTTTTCGATGGTCGCCTCGGGCCCAACCCTCCCGGACGAATCAACGGCGGAGCAGGCCTACGCTCTTGCCGAGGCAAACGGGCTTGTGCCCCGTTTCCCGCCCAGCATTCGCAAACGCTTCCTGGAGCACTCGCTGGAGGAGACTCCCAAGCCCGGCGATAAACGCTTCAAGAACTCTCACAGCGTTTGCTTGCTCTCGAACCGCAACGCCGTCGAGGCGGCGAAAGCGGCCGGAGAGAAGCTGGGATTTGAAACTGAGATTGATTCGAACCCCTGGGACGAGGACTATCAGCAGGTGGCGTGCTCGCACCTCGCTTCGGTCATAGCCTTGTCCGAGGCGCACGAGGGGAAGCCGGTTTGCCTCATTGCGGGCGGGGAAGTCACTTGCCCTGTCACCGGACCGGGAGTGGGAGGACGGAATCAAGCCTACACGCTTTACGCCGCCCAGTCCATTGCCGGCCAGTCCCGTGTGGTCTTGAGCGCCGGCACAGATGGGCGCGACGGCAACAGCCCAACCAGCGGCGCCGTCGCCGACGGCCAGACCATCTCTCGCGCCCAGGCTCTGGGGATGAATCCTGCTCGCAACCTGGCGGAGAGCGACTCCTACTCGTTTTTCCGGTGCCTCGGAGACACGGTGGACATCGGTTATATGGACAATAACCTTCGCGATGTGCGGGTCTGGCTGGACTTCGGACGGAAGGACTCGGCAGGTGGGCAGATGGGCAGGTAGGCAGATGGGCAGGTGGGCAGGTGGGCAGATGGGTAGTAGGCAATGACGTCCAATGACATCTCCGGGAAAGTGGCGCTCGTGACGGGCGCCAGCCGTGGCATCGGCAAGGCCGTCGCCCTGGCGCTTGCCGAGGCAGGCGTTGACGTGGCCGTGAACTACCACACTCATGACGCCGCCGCCCGGGAGACCTGTGAGCGAATCAAAGGCCTTGGACGCCGCGCCCTCGCGATCCGGGCCGACGTTTCGCAAGCGGCGGAAGTCGCGCGGTCGGTAAAAACTGTCAAGGAAGGCCTGGGCCCGGTCGACATTCTGGTCAACAATGCCGGGATCACGCGCCCCCAGCCGCTCCACGAGATCACGGAAAAAGATTGGGACGAGTTGTTGGATACAAACCTGAAATCCGTGTTTCTGGTGACGCAACATGTCCTGCCCGGCATGCGGGCCCGTCATTGGGGACGGATCATCAATCTCTCGTCGGTCGCCGCGCAAACCGGCGGAGTGGTCGGCCCGCACTACGCGGCGTCGAAGGCCGGCATTCTGGGCCTCACCCATTCTTATGCGACGCTTCTCGCGAAAGAGGGCATCACCGTAAACGCCATCGCACCCGCCCTCATTTATACCGAAATGGTGGCTGTCAATCCGAAAGCGCGCGCGGACCTGATTCCCGTGGGGCGCTTCGGCACCGTCGAGGAGGCGGCTGAGATCGCGATAACGCTGGCTCGCAACGGCTACATCACAGGGCAGACGATTAACGTGAACGGGGGATGGTACTTTAGCTAGGGACTACGGGCTAGGGGCTAGGGATTGGGGAACTCAAGTCTATTGGCTGGTCCCTAGCCCCTAACCCCTAGCCCCTAATCCCGAGTATGAGGAGGCAGACACATGCCGTATTCGATTGGTTTCATCGGGCTTGGAATCATGGGCCAGCCCATGGCTCTGAACCTGCTCAAGGCTGGGCACAAACTCACGGTCTACAACCGAAGCGCAGGAAAGACCGAACCGCTGAAGGCGGCCGGCGCACGAGTTGCCTCGACTCCCTCCGCTGCGGCCAAAGATGCCGAATTCGTCATCCTCATCGTGACCGACAGCGCGGCGGTGGAGGAAGTTGTGCTTGGCAAGGATGGCATCCTGGGGACCATCGCTCCCGGCGCCACGGTGATTGACTCGAGCACCATCAGCCCCGTCGTGAGCCGCAAGCTGGCCTGCCACGTGGCGGGGAAAGGCGCCAGTTGGCTGGATGCTGCGGTAACCGGAAGCAAGCACGGCGCCGAAAAGGGCGAGCTGACCTTTATGGTGGGCGGGGACCGGCAAGTATTTGATCGCGCCTTGCCGGTTCTCCAAGTGCTGGGAAAGAAGCATATCTACTGTGGCCAAAACGGCCTGGGGCTCTCCGCCAAGCTCGCCCAAAACACCATCCAGGCTACGACGCTCGAGGTCTTTTGCGAGGGCTTGGTGCTGGCCGCCAAGGCAGGGGTGGCGCCGGAGACGATGCTCGAAATCCTTCAGTCCAGCCTGGCGCGGGCGGCGCTCACGGACTTCAAAGCCCCGTTTATCTTCAAGGGCGATTTCACGCCCTACTTCCCGCTTAAGCTGATGCACAAGGACCTGGAACTGGCCGCGGAAGCCGGGTTCGCACACGGCGTACCCATGCCGACCCTGGCGGCGGTGAAAGAAGTGTACGGCGCCTGCAAAGCCCAAGGAAAGGGCGAGCTTGACTATGCCGCCGTGGTCACGTTCTTGGAAGAATTGGCTGGAGTGAAGGTGCGGTCAAGTTAAGCCGAGACGATGATCCCGGCATATCCGACGACGGCGTCGCGGTCGCCGGTGGTGTCGGCGGAAGTAGCGTACTTGATGAGTTGGACGTGGCGGGCGCCAAGGTCTTTGGCCGCCGTGAGCATGACGATCGCCGGACCGTAGCCACACATCGAGATATCCTCGCGGCGAACGACTTCATACAGGGCCTGCGGATCGAGAGCCAGGATCTTATCAATGGCTTTATGGTCCTTCTCGCGCGTCAAGCCGTCGGGTTCATAATGGTTCATATCGCTGGAAGCGATGACCAGGGTATCGGCAGCGGCTGGTTTCGCGGCCTGGGCGATGCTGTGGCCGAGGGATTCCAGCCCTGAATATCCTATTGACCCGATGGCGATGGGAACGAAACTGAAGTCCCCGACGCTGCGCTGCAGGAATGGAAGCTGAACTTCGAGCGAGTGCTCGTCCTCGTGGGCTTCCGAATCCTCCATGAGCAGGTGGCAGGTTTGACGCAGCAGTTTCGCCATCCCAGGATTAACTTGCGCCCGGCCCAAGGGCGTCAACCATTCGCCGCTCGACATGATCGCGAAGGGCGCGCCGCGGCCGGTGTGGTTAGGACAGAGGATAATGTAGACCTTGCGTTTGGGTAATCTGCCAAAGACCGCCCCTGCCACATGGCCTGAATACATATAGCCAGCATGGGGTACGACGCATCCCAACGCATCATTGATCTTCTCCGCTTCGTTACCGAGATACTGATCGAGTTGACGCGTTAGCGAGTCGGGCCGGCCAGGGTAAAATCTCCCCGCAACCGCTGGTGGCCGTAAGGGAGAGGAAAGCATGGATGCATCCTATTCCCGGATTTCCTTGAATGTCAAGGGAGTTGCTTAGGGATCTTCTTTTTCGACGCTGATGCGGAGGGCCCTTAGGAATTGAGCATCCTGACTGGTCAGACGGAAAACCGGTTCCTGACGCAGGTCGGCGTTGAGCTTCTGGCGGTGAACGAGGTTGGTCTCACCTCGCTTGTTGAATCCGATAGTCACCTCAAGGACGAGAAAAAGGTCGTATCCGGAAGAGCGAATGCGCCCCAGGACTTCGGCAATGTTGTCGGACTCAGACAAGGAGTCGTTGATCGCGTCGCCTAATTCCTTGATCAACCGTTTGAAGTTATCGTCCAGCTCCAAGAGTCACCTTGCCTTCCAACGGCCCCATTGTATGATTCACTTCAAAACCGTGTCAAGGCGCAAAATTTGAGGTACGATAGCCAGTGTGATTTTCGCGCTGCCGCAGGAGGTTGCAGGATTAAGGAGTGAGCAGACTCGGGTACCTATTTAAACAATTGTTTCGCAATGCGCAGCGGCTCTTCCACTTGCTGGTGGGGCTGACGTTTTTGATCCTGGCGGCCGCTGGGGCAACCGTTGCTTTCGCCGAGTGGCAAAACTACCTTAAGAGTCCTTCGGTGGGTTTAGTCAGTTTCGTCCTCTATGCAAGCTTCACCGTTTTCCTGGTTATTCTCTGCCTTTATTCATTTGTGAAGGCGCGAAACATCCGATAGAGCCGAAACTCGAAATTCGGAGATTAAGCCCCGACCTCAGGTTGCAGCATCCAATTTCGAATTTCGGTTTTATAGTCGCCGAGGCAAGGCCACCATGGGTTCGAGCGACGATCACGAGGTGAGAGAAAGATTCACCACGGCTTCCGGCGTGCCGCTGAAGAGCGCCTACACGCCTGCAGATCTCGACGATTGGGATTATGAGCGTGACGCCGGTTACCCAGGCCAGTACCCTTACACGCGTGGAATCCATCCGAGCCTTTACCGCAGCCGGTTCTGGACCATGCGCCAATACGCGGGCTACGGGACGGCCGCGGAATCGAACGTGCGTTTCCGCTATCTGTTGAGTCAGGGGCAAACGGGACTCTCGGTAGCTTTCGATCTTCCTACCCAAATCGGCTTGGACTCTGATCATCCGCTTTCCGGCGGCGAGGTCGGGCGGGTGGGCGTGGCGATCGATTCACTCGAGGATATGGAAGCACTCTTTACGGGTATTCCTGTGGATCGGGTCTCGACCTCGATGACAATCAACGCTACGGCGGCAATCCTCCTGGCGCTCTACTTCGCGGTGGCGGAAAAACAGGGCGTGAGGCTCGAAAAGCTTTCGGGGACTGTCCAGAACGATATCCTGAAGGAATATATCGCGCGCGGGACTTACATCTATCCCCTTGAGCCCGCCCTGCGGATTGTGACCGATATCTTCGCCTTCTGCCGTGACTGCGCACCGGAATGGAATACGATCTCCATCAGCGGTTATCACATGCGAGAGGCGGGCTCGACGGCGGTCCAGGAAGTGGCTTTCACATTGGCCGACGCGGTGGCCTACGTTGAGGCAGCCGTCCGGCGCGGACTGGTCGTGGATGACGTCGCGCCGCGCCTTTCTTTCTTCCTGAACGCCCACAACGATCTGTTGGAAGAAGTCGCTAAATTCCGCGCCGCGCGCCGGCTCTGGGCGCGGCTGATGCGTGAGCGCTTCCAGGCGCAGAATCCACGGTCCTGGGTATTCCGCTTCCACACCCAGACGGCGGGCTCCACGTTGACCGCGCAGCAGCCGGATGTCAACATCGTGCGCGTCACGCTTCAAGCGCTGGCGGCGGTGCTGGGCGGGACGCAATCGCTGCACACCAACGCGCGCGATGAAGCCCTGGCGTTGCCGACGGAGGCTTCCGCGCTGATCGCTCTGCGCACCCAGCAGATTATCGCCGGCGAGAGCGGAGTGACGAACACCGTTGATCCGCTGGCCGGCTCCTACGCGATCGAGAAGCTTACTTCCGAGATCGAAGAAGGTGCCCGGGAATACCTGGGCAAGATCGATGCCATGGGAGGTATGCTGCGCGCCGTCGCCAATGGCTACGTGCAGAGGGAGATTCAGCAGGCCGCCTACGAATATCAGAAATCCATCGAGAGCGCAGAACGCGTGGTGGTGGGCGTGAACCGATACCAGAGCGAGAGAGCCGCGCCGCTGGCCACTCTCCGCATCGATCCGGAGTTGGAGCGGGCCCAGGTGGAGCGAGTGAGGAATCTTCGCGCCCGCCGGAACGCTGCGCGCGCCAACGCGGCGTTGCGCCACGTCGAGGAGACCGCGCGCTCGGAACAAAACCTGATGCCCGCAATCCTCGAGGCCGTTAAGGCATACGCAACCGTGGGCGAAATCTCTGATGCAATGCGCAAAGTGTTTGGGGAGTATCAGGAATCGGTGGTGATTTGATGCCACATCCGCCAACTGGTATGATTCTGTCATGGCAAAATGCAGGCTACAGGCGTTTCTTTTGTGCGAAAAGGCGACTGTCTCGCCCGAATCGGACAGGAGAGTGACCCTGCATCATCTGTTCGACAGGATCATAGTTCCCCCGAATCCGAAAGAAAGAGACTTGGTCTTCGCATATTATAAGGACGTCGCCGATGCGCCATGTATCCTATCGCTAAGAGTGATCGGTCCACAGCAGCGAGAAATTCGAGGGAATTGGCGGGATTCAATCCGTCAGGCTGGTCCTATACAGGGAGTTTGGGCGCTTGACACTGGACTATTCAATCAACCCGGCGTCTACAACCTCGTGCTACAGGAAGAGAACGATAGCCCGGATTCAGACGTGCTGGCCACCACTCGGCTAGCTGTTGATGTGGAGGGCAAATAGACTGCAATGAGTACTAGGGCACTGACGACATACGATACTCCTTGGGTCCACCCTCCCGGTGAGGTAGATGCGGCTGCGCTCTCGGATGCCCAATCGCCACCCGCGAGACGTCAGTACGGGAAACACGACTTCTTTGCTGGGAAATCGCTTTCCGAGTTGGTGCGCGAGCAAGGTGTGGGGCCGATCCAGGACATCAGCTCGCTTGCAGGTGGACTTCCAGACGATGAAGATATCGATGAAATGTTGGAGGAAATCTATCGCTCGCGCGAGCCTTAGCCCAGCCTAATATGGAGGATGTCCTCCTTGATACCAACGTCTTCTCGTATTTCCTTCGCCGGAACGATACCCGAGCCGATTTGTACTACCCTTACGTTCAGTACAAGCCCCTGGTCGTTTCCTTCGTGACTGTGGGGGAACTTTATTATTGAGCAGAGCTGAAGAAGTGGGGTCTGGCCGAGCGTCAGCGCTTGGAAGAAAAGCTCGCAGCAACCACCATAATCTGGTATGACCTCGGAATTTGTAAGGCCTACGCCAGAATCAAGAGAGGCTTAAGGACGGCCAGCGGGTCCCACAGGCTCGTCGGCGACAACGACCTTTGGATCGCCGCCTGCGCGGTCAGACACGCGATACCGCTAATCACCCACAATCGTCGGCACTTTGAGGGCATCCCGGGCCTGAACTTTATCAGTGAGGCTCCCTGAGGTCGGGTTCGCGACATGGCGCAGATGAAAAACCGTGCCCTTCTCCCACAGGCGCCTTCGGGCGAAACCGAGAGCCTTGGCGCCAGCAATACGGAAAGCGCTCCGTCGAAGCCGGCGGCACAGGAAATGCAACGTCGCCAGTTGATGGAGGCTTTCAGCCGGAAGGCTCCTGCCTGGGGTCCCGCCGAGCATCCCGACATCGAGGAAGCCGGCGGCGCTGCCGCTTGGGTGAGAAAGCTCCGACTCGAAGCCGACGAGGCATCAAGGCAGCGCACGCGGCCGAAGCGTGGATGAGGATTCTGCGGGATACTTCATTGGTCATCATCTGCCATTCTTGGCTCGACTGTCATCCTGAGCCCACACTGTTTTTGGGTGGGCGAAGGATCGGAGCGGTTGTCTGTTGCCATTTGAGTCCGGCGGCGAACTGCAGGGATGCTTCGCTGCGCTCAGCATGACGCTATTTACGCGGGGGTCTTATCAGTATGGCAACTTTGACATTTCTCGGCGCCACCGGCACGGTGACCGGCTCGAAGTACTTGCTGGAGGCGGGCGGCGAGCGACTGCTGATTGATTGCGGGCTCTTCCAAGGCCTAAAGGAGCTTCGCCTGCGCAACTGGAACCCGCTGCCCGTTCCTGCTTCGAGCATCCAGTGGCTGGTGCTCACGCACGCGCACCTTGATCACACGGGTTACATTCCACGTCTGGTTAAAGACGGGTTCAAGGGGCAGATTTACGGCTCAGCCGCCACGGTGGATTTGTCCAAGCTGGTGCTCCCGGATTCGGGCCACCTCCAGGAAGAAGACGCGGCCTATGCCAACAAGAAGCGATTCAGCAAACACGCTCCGGCGCTGCCTCTCTACACCTACAACGAAGCGGTGAAATCGCTCGAATCGTTCCGCCCCATCGACGAATCCAAGCCGCTCGAGCTTTCCATGCATTTCTCGCTGCGTTGCTTTGCCGCCGGCCACATCCTGGGTGCACGAATGATCGAAGTCACCGTGCGCGAAAACGGGGCCGTGAAGAAAATCCTCTTTTCCGGCGACCTCGGCCGTTTTCCGCAACTCATCTTGCGGGCGCCCGAGACGCCGGAGGACGAGTTCGATTATATGTTGCTCGAGTCCACCTACGGCGACCGTCTGCACCCGCGCGACGACGTGGGGGCGCACCTTGCTTCCATCGTGGAAGCGACGGCTCAGCGCGGCGGCACCGTGGTGATCCCCTCGTTCGCCGTGGGACGGACGCAGGAACTGCTTTACCTTTTCCGCGAGCTGATCGAGCAGCGGAAAATGCATTCGCTTCCTATCCATGTGGACAGTCCCATGGCCATTGACGTGACCGACCTTTACCGGCGCCACGAGGAGGACCACGACCTCAAAACGGGAGCGCTGGAAGCGCAGGGCGTCAAACCTTTCTCGCCGCCCAACCTGCACTTTGACAAGAGCGTGGAAGAATCCAAGGCTTTGAATGAGGTGCGTTATCCTATGGTCATCATCTCGGCCAGCGGCATGGCCACGGGCGGGCGCGTCGTTCATCACCTGGAACGCTGCCTTCCCGACCATCGCAACACCATTCTCTTTGTGGGGTTTCAAGCGGCAGGCACGCGGGGCAAACTCATCCAGGCTGGTCAACCCGTCAAGATGTACGGCCATCTCGTTAACATCCGGGCGCGCATCGAAACCCTCGAGCACCTAAGCGCTCACGCGGACTACGGAGAGATCCTGGGCTGGCTGCGCAAATTCCACACGCCTCCCGGCAAAACGTTTCTGGTCCACGGCGAACCCAAAGCCGCCGAATCGCTTCGCCAGAAGATCGACCAGGAACTCCACTACGATGTGGCAGTCGCCGCGTACCTTCAAAAGGTCGAACTCTAACTTGTTGGTCGGCGATACGTGTATAATGTGCGGGGGCCGGAAAGGCAACGCTGAATTCCCGGCTTGGCCTATTGCGAGCAGTTGCGTCAGAGGCTCGGAGCGACGCCTGGCAAGCGCCGGGGCCGTCGGCATCGGGGACCTTCCGCCGCGGGGGGAGCTGCTCGGCCATGAACAATAATGAATTCTGTAGTCGCAACGCCGAATGCGGCGCTCCGTCAAACGAAACAAACGTCCCTCCTGCGCGGTTATGAGAAGGTCGCTCTGGCTTATTTCGTCTACCTGCCCTGCTTAGGCTTGATAAGGCAGTTAAGCATAGGCTCGCTGTTGCTTCTGGCGTCCATCCCCCCTGCGCTGTGGGCGATTTGGCAAGCACAGTCGCGGTCGGCATGGCGGCCCGTCGAGATGGGGCGCGATTGGTGGCCGCTGGGCTTGATCCTGGCCGGGTACTGGGCGATGGGATGGTTCGCCACTCCACCGCGGGAAGCCCTGCAAGTCGAACTGGTCAGAATCGACCGGGTGCTTTTGTATAACGCGCACCTGCAAGCCCTGATTGAAGCTGCCGGGGGATTCCTGCCGGCAATCCTGGAGACGGTCTATCTGCTTTTGTACGCGATCCCGCCCGTGTGCCTCGGCATCCTGTACGGGTGCGGAGCGCGCTCGCAGGTTCCGCGCTTTCTGCTGCTGGTGTTTGCGGGCACCTTCGCCACCTATGCTCTGCTGCCTTACGTCCCCGTAGTTGCGCCGCGTCTCGCATTCCCGGGCGCGGATCTGCCCCACTACAGCGGGATCTCACGGCGTTTCACGATTTGGTTGCTGGACCGCCTTGATATCTCGACCAGCGTTCTTCCCAGCGGTCACGTCGCCGTGGCGCTGTCGTCAGCCCTGGGAATGTTTGCCGCCTTGCCGCGCCGCCCGATCTTCGGGTGGTGCGCGTTAGGATTGGCGGCGCTTGTTTACTTGGCCACCATTTACTGCCGCTATCATTATGCCGTTGATGGCCTCATCAGTGTCGTGGTAGTATGCGCAGTCTGCCGCATCGCGTCCCGGACTTATCGAACCCTAGAGTTATGAAAGCGCAAACAGCCTCCGTCTCAAAACCCGGCGATCGCATCTCTAACTGTGGAGACAAGCACACACATCGCTCGGAGCGAAGCGGAACGTCGCTGCGGTCGCAGATTTGCAAGCCGCGATGCGGACGAGTTTCAGTGATGGTGGCGCTTGTCTTGGCGCTGCTGGGGACAAGGTACACGGTTGCGGGGGAGCGCAGTCAGGACATGGTGATCCGCCTGCTGACGCCGATCGCGAGCTATTCGCCCGCCGGCACGCATTTCGAAGCCAAGGTCATCGGGCCTGTGGTTCGCGCAGGAATCGATTTGCTTCCGAGCGGCAGCGTAATCAGCGGCAAAGTCACGAAATCGGCCTCGGTGCGATTCGGCGTGCGTCGAGAGCGCGCGATGCTCGAGGTGGAGTTTGACGAGTGCCAGTTGCCCGACGGGACCGTCATTGAGTGCGACGTGGCGCTCGAAGGCGTGGACAACGCGCGCGAAAAAGTAAGCGAGAATCGAATTCAAGGGGTGCTAGCGGCGAGCCACCCGTACAGTTGGCTCAACGGTCTCTGGTACCGGCCGGGAGCGCTGCTGGTTTCACGCTCGGCCTTCGGGTTGACGGGAGCCGGCGGGGAAATCTACACGCATATTGCCACCACGCCTTTGGGAGCGGTGGCGCTTATCGCCTCGGAGATGCTGCTCTACCGATTGCCGAACCCGGAAATCGAGCTTCCCGCTGGAACTGATTTGGAGGTGCAGGCCGAGGTGCGGAGCGACCTGCCGCCGTCGCCTGAGAAGCTCGTCCCCCTGCCTGCAGAGCTCTCCGAATGGGTGGCGGCGCAGCCGGAGGAAGTTTACCGTCCAGACAAGAGTTTAGCTGGAGATATTATCCACCTTGTGTTCGTTGGCTCACACGAACAGGTAGAGCAAGCGTTTCTGGCCGCCGGCTGGACGACGGTCCAGCCGCTGACGCGACGCTCTTTCACACATATGTACTCGGCGTTCCTGGCGATGAAGGCGGACCCTACCGCTCCCATCGCCCCGCTCGTTTACCGCGGAAAGACTGACTCTCTCTCGTTTCAGAAGACGCTCAACACCGTCGCCAAGCGGCATCACATCCGCATTTGGCCGGCTTCCGTTCCGGGCGAAGACACTCAGGTCTGGCTTGCGGCAGCCACGCACGATACGACCATTACTCTGGACGAAAGGCATCTGACCCTGACCCACCGCATCGATAAATTTGTCGATCGGGAGCGCAGTACGGTGGTGAATGACCTCGCAAGCGCCGGGTGCGTCGCGGGAATCGGATTAGTGCCGCGGCCCAAAGCGGCTCGGCTTCCCGGCCGCGGCAAGCCGAGCGTGACGGATGGGGACGCGGCTGTGCTCTTCCTGAACGAATGCGGCGGCTCCCAAGTAGCAACTTCGGACATGCAAAGACTTCAACGCCGCCGTTTCACCCTCGCCATGCGGCGATTCTTCTTGGCGGACCGCCAATACGTGTGGCGTGAAAACCCTTATTACTGGGCTTATCGTGCCTCGCGCTCGCTTGTCGACAAGGAAATCTTGGAACGGCTCCGACATTGAATAGAGAAGAGCACCGCAACGCGTATGGGGCTGGGTCCATCCCTTGCGGTGGTACGGCACCGACGTCTCGCCAGCGCTACGAGGATTGCGGATAGATGCTGAAGTCAGGGGCTACGAGTTCCACGGCTTGGGGAGACTGGGGTGCGGGCGCTAGATCGGGTTCCTTGATGATTGCTGCGAATCGTTGCTGATACCAGATCGTCTCGCTGGCGCGTTGCCATAGCCGCGTTGCCAGCCAAATCAGCAGCATCAGTTGTGTGACAAGGAAAGACGCGCCGATCCATTCCGGCCTCACGAGCCTGATCCAAATCCATCCGAGCAAAGCCATCGCCAGCCAGGCCGCGACGCTGATCCGCAGGTAGAGCCAATAGAGCAAACCGAAGTTTCCAAAAGTGATCTTGAAGGCGCGGCCGAGGGCGCGACGAATGGCGCGTTCGTCTTCCGCCACGGCTCGAACCTGCGCCATGTCGAACCAAAGGCGAACCGCCTGCAACAAAAAGAGCACCACGAGCAGCCCGATGAACTGCGACCAGACGCCCGGCATGGGGCTGGGCGATCGTTCATCCAACAGGTGCGTAGCTCCCGTCGTTAATTTGTAAACGATGCCCACCGGAATTAGGACGATCAGCAACAGGATCAGCAGGCGCACAAATCGCCAGAAGAAACGCCCGCTGGCTTCGAAAAACTCGCCCTTGCTCAGTCCGCGGTCCAGCCGATAAGTTTCGAGCAGGCCGCCTTCGGCAAACAGCACGAAAACGAAGAAGACCAGCATGAGACAGGCGGAGGCCACGCTTGCCGCTGAAGTCCCGTGCGCTTCCGTCATCAGGTCCGAAAAAACGAAGGGATTAAAGCTATGCACGAACGCCAGACCTTGCAGACTCTGATCGAGCACGGGGCTGACCTGTCGCATAAACGTGGCGGCGCCCATTCCGGCCAGCACGAGATTGACCAGGAAGATCCACCACAGTACACTCTGGCGCCGCCACACCATACCGAGCCCCGCAATGAATGGACTCTTGTTCAGATAGGTCACGATAAGTCCCCGTGAAAGAATCGGGTGATCGAGTGATCAGGTGATCGGGCGAATAAAAACCACTCGCGTGCAGCAGCCTCGATCCTGGAACCAGATCAGACCATTTATCGGATAACCTGCCCGCAAGCTCATCTGGTTACCCGATCTCCCGATCAAATTACGCCAGCCATGCGAGCAGTTGTGCCAGGTACTGACAAGTAAAGAGCCAGTATGTTGCCAGCTTATGTGTTGCCCGCCGGTCGACTCCCTCCGTACGGCTGTTGTTAAAAAAGTTGTCGTCGAGCCGGATCGCCTGTCGCGGGTCGACTTCCGCCGCTGTCACCCTGGCTTTCTTGTCGTAGCTGAAGCGCACCCAACGATCGCGCCCGTCCCATTTCTCCAGCAGTCTCTCGCCGTTATCAAAGACGATGCGTACTTCGACCGGCATGATGAAATCGCCCTTACGATGCACCAGCACCGTGTCGCGGTACGCCGTCACACCTTTCTTGGGCTTCGAAGGGTGCGGTTCGAACCAATTGAGAGGATCGGAACGGATGGAGAGCACCTCGTAGTCGAGGACGTTGGTGCCGTAAAGGGCTTGATCGAAAAACCAATCCAGGTTCTGGCCGGACACCTCTTCAACAGTCTTGACAAAGTCCCTGCCGGTGGGATGCGCAAAGCGGTAGCGCATGAAATAGGTGTGCATCGCTTTTCGCATGGTGTCTTCGCCGACGATGCCCTCGAGCATCAACAACATCGTCGCCGTCTTCCCGTAGGTGACCCCCGCATAGGCGTCACTGTTCATGAACTTCCACGCGAAGCGGCTCAACGGGTCGGTATCAAACACGGCCAGGTACTCCGTTCGCATCGAGTCGGCATCGTCGGCTTTCATGCCCCACAGGTTGAGCATCGAGGTGCCCTTGCCGTGGAGAGACTCCATCACCTTGGCTTCGGTGTAGCTGTTGATGCCTTCGTCCATCCAAGCTTCTTCGAACTCGTTCGTGGCCACCATTCCATACCAGTACTGGTGGCCGAATTCGTGCTCGGTGACCAACTCCACGCCGAGCAAGCCCTCGGGCATCCACCAGGTTGTTCCGCAGGTAATGAGCGTGGGATACTCCATCCCGCCGGCAGCCAGCGCGCCTTGGGGAGGATCAACCAGCGTGATGCGGTCATAGGGATACGGTCCGTACCACTTGTCGAAGCGGTCTAGAGTGCCCTTGATCACCGCAAGGTAGCGGCGGATGGAACTTTCGTGCCCGGGTGAGAGGAGCAGATGGATATGCACCGTACTCGCCGATCCGGTCCAGGAGTCTTCAATCAATTTGTAGTCCGGCGAGGCCGTCCAGGCGAAATCGTGGATATCTTCGGCGTGCCACGTAACCGTCTTGGTGTGATCGGGATTAGCCATAGACGAAACCAAGTCACCCGTTGACCCTACGACGTAGTTCTCCGGCACGGTGGCTTTCACGTCAAAGGTACCGAAGTCTGCAAAGAACTCAGAGGTGGCATGAAACTGATGGCAATTCCACGCGTCGTGCCACCATACACCCACTTTCGGGAACCACTGCGCCACCATGAAAAAGTTTCGCTTGTAGCCGGTGCGCTCCACCACTTCCGGAAGCTGGTCGTGAAAGGTGATTTTGAAGACCACGTCCGCGCCCGGTGCGACCGGCTTCGCAAGCTTCACCTGGAAAACCGTGTGGTCGTCCGGGTTCTGGTCGTCAGGCTGAATGAATTCGAGGCGTTTCGTGAAGTCACCTTGCCCGACTACCTCGAAGGATTTCACCTCGCTGGCGCCGTAGTGTTTCGGGTCCCAGCCGGATTCGGGACCCGTCCCTCGCGTCCCGTACAGGCGCACCTCACGCATGAAGGTGGACGTGGGTTGAAAGGCGTTCAAATAAAGATGGAAAGGGAAAGTGTCGAGGGGCCGGCCAGTGAGATTGTGGTAGGTCAGGGTCTCTGTTGCGTCAACCGTCTTCTTAACGGGATCGAGACGTGCCTCAATTTGGTAGGCGACAACGCGCGTCGACAGGGCGCGATCGGCTTGCACCTCGGTCTTGACTGCTCCCTCGGTGCTCGCCTGGCCGCCTGAACTTGCCGCCGCGACGCCCGCCAGAATGAAACCGAGCAACACAAGACGACGGCAGAAGGGTTGTGCCTTCCACGCTCGGCTTAGGGCTCTAGAATTGTGGACTTCATTGACTACATCAGCGAACATGTAGCATTCCGTCCTTTGCGGTAGAGGATAGCTCAACCTTTATCGATGTCAAGTCAAATTCGTCGGGAGGCCGGGTGCGCCAGCACGCGGATGGCTCAGACTTGCCGTTCTTTAGCATGGTGGGACTTCGCAGGCCAGTACCGAGCGCATAAATCCCGCCACAAAGCGCCGGGGTGTGTGTCTGCCCCGTGGCCGCGTTGAGAGCAACCGGACCCTGCACAGGGTTCTTGTTCGCCCGATCACCTGATTATCGGTTGTACTTTGGAGTAATGCCTCTTAGCCGTTTCCAGGCTGCGTCGCAACGGGCACGGAGAGATTCGTCAAGCGGGCCGTCCTGGCAGGCTTTGAGGTTTTCTTCGAGCTGCTCGAGGCTCGAGGCGCCCAGGATGACCGAGTCCACTTGCGCCTGGCTGAGTAGCCACTGGAACGCGAGTTCAACCAGACTCTTCCCCGCCTCTCCCGCAGTGCCTGCCAACTCGGCGACGGCGGCAAAGTAGTCGTCGTGCCAATAACGGTCGAGGTAAAGCTTGTTTCCGTCAAAGCGTGTACCCGGGATCGGTCCCCGCTGCCTGGATTGCTTGCCGGTCAGCAGGCCGCCGGCCAGCGGATTGTACGGCACCACGGCGATATTGAACCGCTTGCAAAATGGCAGGTACTCATCCTCGATGCCGCGGGCCAGGACGTTGTACATCGGCTGTGAGACGAAGAACGGCTTGAACCCGCTTTTTTCCCCAATCCAGCGAATCTCGCAAACCTGCCACGCCGCGTAGTTCGAGACCGCCGGGTACCGTACCTTGCCGCCGCGGACGGCCTCATCCATCGCAGCGAGAGTTTCTTCAATCGGCACCCCGTAGTCCGGCAGGTGGAGATAGAAGAGATCCACGTAGTCCGTCTGCAGACGCTTGAGGCTTGCGTCGAGCGATTTCCGAATGGCGGCGCGCGAAAGCCCCGCTTCGTCGTCGGGCACGCCGGTCTTGAAACCCACTTTCGTGGCCACAATCGCCCTCTGGCGCTTTCCGGCGAGCGCCTTGCCAAGCATCGTTTCGGACACGCCCTTGTTGTAGACGTTCGCGGTGTCGAAGAAGTTTATGCCCTCGGCAAGGCACCGGTCGATGGCGCGCGAGGCTGCCGTCTCGTCCATCGACGGGCCAAAGGTCAGGGTGCCGAAACTGAGCCGGGAGACGCTCAAATCAGTCGAAGATAGAGTCCGATATTCCATATTGTCCTCACAGGTGCGTTGCTGCTTGTTTTCCTTCGTCAGTCGTCCGTGATCAATACTCGGCCAGGGCTCGACCGAACTGACAGTGTGCAACTGACGACTGACAACGGACGGCGGACGGTACTAAAATGAACTGATATGCCTGAACCGAAACTTCTTCAACTTGCACAAGACCTCGAGTGGCTGGGATGCGAACTCGAATACGTCGGGCACAAGCACGCTCTGGAAGGCTTCCCCGAATCAGGACCCACCTGGGACCAGTTTCGTGAGAAACAATGCGGCGTGCTGGCCACCGCCGACAAAGTCGAGCGCGAGTTGAAGAACTTCGTGCGCTTCAATCCCACCCGCTTGGTCGGTGTTGAATACCCCATCGCCCAATCGCTTGATTCTATCACCGACCTGCTGGGGGGTGCAGAGACCATTAAGCAGGCGGCGGCGGTCGCAGTCAACGAACTGCCGCCGCTCGTCCGGAACTTCACCAAAATGGTGGAAGGGTACCTCCAGGCGGTTGATGGCGCCAGACGCTGAATTGCGCTTTGACTTTTGACTTCCCGCGTACTTATTTCTTCGGCACTTGGATTGTGCCAGCGACGCTCGGTGCGCCCGGCGGCATTTGATCGTAGTCGAGGACGGCGCCGCTGAGTAGTTCATTGCTGGCGACGAAAAGGGCCGCGTTGGCAATGTCCGCGGGCAAAAGGAGGCGGCCGAAGGGGCGGGTCTTGACGGCTTCCTCGATCCAGCCTTCACCGAGTCCCTCCTCGACAGCTCGCGTATGATGCTCGCCTTCCGTCAGGACCCAGCCGGGATTAATCTGATTGACTCGAATCCGGTATTGCTTGAGAGCGTCGGCAAGATTCCGGGTGAAGGTCATCAATCCGCCCTTGGCAACGGAATAAGCCATGATATTCGGGAAACCCATATAGGCGACTACGGACCCGATGTTGATGATGCAGCCGCGGGAGCGTTGCTTCATGTGCGCGAAGGCTTCCTGGCAAAGGATGAAAGGCGCGCGAAGGTCGGTAGCAACAATCTCATCCCAGAGCGCCACAGAAGTGGTCTCCAGGCTGCCGCGCGTGTACACGCCGGCGTTATTTACAAGGATGTCGAGCTGGCCGAAGCGCCCCAGGGTCTGCCGGATAAGGCCACGGCAGTGGCTTTCTTGTTTCAAGTCGCCGACGATGAGCAGCGCTTCGTTCCCGGCCGCCTCGATTTCCTTCGCCAGTTTTTCACCCTGCGGCTGATGGCGTACCAAGCCATGCACCACCACTCGAGCCCCTGCTTCGGCAAACCGCCGCGCGATTCCCGCCCCGATTCCCTGAGTCGAGCCGGTGATGATGGCCACCTGTCCCGCTAATGGCAGATCGTTTCCCATGAAGCTCCTTTCCTCCGCTCGGCGCTGTAAGGGCAACCCTTGAGGTTGCCCAAGCGCCGCCCCTGCATCAGAGCTGAAATTGTGCGACAACGATGGTATTGTCTTGTGTCGAGAAATACAACCCGTACAGGAAGCTGAGGTCACTACCATGAATCAACGTCAATTCGGCCGCACTCTTGCCGGAACGGCTTTAGCCGCGCCTGCCCTGGCAGGTTTGCCGGCCCATTCCCCATCTGCGCCCCCAGAGGGGGAAGCCCCCGGAGTGCCTTTCAAAATCTCCGTGATGCTATGGACGGTATTTGAAAAACTGCCGTTCGAACAACGGCTTGAAAAGGTCGCGGAAGCCGGCTACCGCGCAGTGGAACTGGTCGGCGAGTACAAAGATTGGTCAGAAGAGGATTTCCGCAGGGCCGACCGCAAACGGCGTGCGCTGGGGATCACCTTCGATGTGACCGCCGGGCTTGCGCATGGCGTGGGAGACCCGAGGGCGCGAGAAGCTTTTCTTTCCGACCTGCGCCAGGCGCTCCCCGCCATGGAGAAGCTCGAGTGCCGCGCCATCATCGTCATGTCGGGGGACGTCGTGCCGGGCATGCCGCGGGCGGCCCAGCACCAGAGCTGCATCGAAGGACTCAAGCGCGCGGCGGACGTTGCGGAGAAGAACAACATCACAATTATGCTGGAGAATATCGACCTCGAGGAGAATGCCCATTACTACCTCTGGTCGGTGCAGGAAGGCTTCGAGATCATCAGTCGCGTCGGCCACCCCCGCGTCAAGTTCCTCGACGACTTCTTCCACGAACAGATCTCCGAGGGCAACCTGATTGAGAAGCTGGAAAAGAATATCGATAAGCTGGGGTTGGTGCATGTGGCGGACGTTCCGGGACGGCATGAGCCCGGGACCGGCGAAATCAACTATGGCAACATCTATAAGAAACTCGCCGCGCTCAAGTACGACCGCTACGTGGCCATGGAGTTCATTCCCTCCGGTGACCCTGTCGAAGCCCTGCGTCGCGCCCGGCTGGAAGCGCTGAGGTTAGGGAATAGGGATTACTGCGTTCGCTGACGGCTGAGGGCTGATAGCTGACGGCTTTCCCCAGCCCCTAGTACCCAGCCCCCAGCACCTAGTCTGTCGTAGTCTTCGTGTCCGTCCAGACTCGGACGGTCTCCTTCTCACTGTTCACCGTCACGTCGACTTCGCCCTCGAGCGCCAGGGCGTGAATGCCGGCGGTGACATCGATCTCGTCAGAATTGCCCGAGATCATCGCCCGAACCACCGAGGTCGGGACCTTGATGGCGATGGTCTTACCTTTACGATGTTCTGGGGTCGGTTTGTTAACAATTTTGATCAATAAGAACCGGCCGGACTTCGCCACGCTCACTTCGGCATCACGCCGCTCCATGGTAATGAAAACGTTGTCGGGCGAATTCCGAACCGAGTCCAAGAGGGCCCGCAAATCGGCGCCATTTATCGAAGCCTGAATATTGAATTTCCCATGGTGTTCATGATCGGACGGGATCGCAGGCAATACTGCTGACGCCATCTCAATCGGCACGTTGAAGCTCACGTCCCCGCTTGTCCCTTTCGCACTCTCCACGCGAATGTGAATCCAACGCTGGACGCTTGCGCCCGTCAGCATGGCAGCGCTCAAGAGAATTGTGGTTACGGCTGGGAGGATGTTTCTTCTCACAGGTCACCTCACACTCATTTCCTTTCGAGTCGAAAACTCAGCAATTAGATGCCCGTCACCTACCCGAGGATGCCAGCGTCGAGGGTCTGGGGGCGGGGATGGTCGATTGACGTTTGACGATGGTCGATTGGCGACAACCCCTAGCCCCTAGTCCCCAGTTCCTAGCCCCTACTCGTTCCACCCTTCGTGCTCCCGCCAATCCACGATGCGCACGTGCTCTTCCTGGCGAGGGAGTTCTGAAAAGATCTTCTTCATTCCTTCGTCCAGGTTTCCGTCCTGCGACTGGTAAATCCAGCTCATCTCCTGTTTAAGCGCCGCGGCTTCGCCGCTCAGGTAGACAACGACCTTTTCGTATTTATAGGGCGCAGGCTTGAACCCGCCAGCGCCGTACGCTTTATCTCCCCAAATGATGGTCTGCGGATCAATTCTATGTTCACGCAGCAAGCCTTGGCAAGCCTTGATAACGAACCAGTTCGTGGTGCGGTGATCCACGTGGCGCTCGTCGGGATGGGGAAGTACGATCATGGCGGGATGAAAGTCCGTAATGAGCTGTTGAAGCGTGCTGATGACGGC
Source organism: uncultured Acidobacteriota bacterium (assembly GCA_963831905.1). Taxonomy (GTDB): domain Bacteria; phylum Acidobacteriota; class Terriglobia; order UBA7540; family UBA7540; genus CAVROP01. The sequence continues at coordinate 1,067,509 of CAWHRX010000009.1, forward strand.
GTCACGCGAGTAAGGCAGATTTGGCTTCAGGACATGCTCGTACGGCGAGTGGTCGACCGCAAGGTAGACCGATAAGAAGGGGTTCGAGACCTCGATGTGCTGCGACCAAATCGCTCCCGAGCCGCCATCGGGCAAGCCCAGGATATCGACTTTGTCGCGGCTCAGGCCGAGGTGTTCATAAGCTTCGCGGCTCTCCTCCATGCGAACCATGCCAAAACCGCGCGCCTCGTTCGGCCCGCAGGGCTTGTTGTAGTAGCGCTCGCACTCGCCCACATCGCCGCCGGTCAGGATCACCGCACGTACCGGAATTCCCGCTTCCACTGCCGCTCGGATGAGCCCACCGTAGGCGGCCTCGTCGTCCTCGTGAGGGTTGACGATCATGAGCGAGGACGGCAAAGTGTTGATCGCGATTTCGGCGGTGGTCCCCGCCAGTGTTCTGCCGCCTTCGCCGGTTAATTCCAGTCTGACGCGATATGTGCCGGGGGGCTGGTCGGCCGGTATCGCCCAGGAATCCGAGTCAACAGCGAGGGTCTGTCCGGACGCAAGATTGATTCCCGAGCGCAGCGCCGCTTTCTGGACGGCTTGCCCTGCGGGATCGAGGATGATGGCGCGAATCTCCGCTCCCTTCCACGATTCCTCCCCTGCATTCTTCAGCGTGCATACGACTCTGACTTGATCGCCGGGGCGGTAGAGGGTTCGCGAATGGTCCACGGTGATAAATGGCGAGAGTTGCCCTGGCGCGTAATATTGCCGGTACTTTTCGAAGTCAATATCCGAGTTGTAGGGGTGCGTGAAATCCCTGCTGTAAGGGATGGGAAGTTCCAGGTCCGACGGCCGCACTATCGCGTAGTTCGTAAACTGCATGTCGTAAAGGATCGTGTGGTCTGCATTCCAGACGGCCACGGTGTAGTCATCCACTTCGGGCGGCGGCGTCTTATCGTGGCGTTCGGGGAGGCCGGACCCCATTACTTCTTTCTGCTTTCCTTGCAAAAACGTGGCAGCCCCCGCCTTCATCATGGGGATTGTCGCCGTTCCGCGCGCCGGCAGCTTCAAATGATCTCGCAGGACTTTCAACGCCAGGTCCGGATTGCCGGCGTCCGCTGAGTAGAGCGCGATCCAGGGATAATTCGAATTCGAGAACTCGACGGTAAGGTTGTCAAGCTCAGCATCGGTGAGATTTTCCAAAGTCAACCCGCATTCGAGCGGCTCGCCAACCGTGTAGAAAGTTTTGTCCAGGCTTAAATGCGAAATCTGAACAAGCTTCTTGTAAGCGACAAAGGGCCGCAGCGATTGCAGCGCGACGGTGCGGCGGGCGGTGCGATCCTCGACGCGCACGGCAACCGTGTACAGTCCCGTGGGCGCTTGAGCGGGAATCGGCCAGCCGATTTCGTATTCAGCCTGCCCCGGCTTGGAGTCCGCCACACGGTCCATCTGGACGCTAGTCGTGGAAGTTGTCCCCGCATACTGGATTTCTGCAAACACGCTGTAACGGCGCACGTCACCCGCAAGGCCTTTCACCGTGGCGCGGATTGTCGCCACCGAGCCGATGTTGAAGCCAGTATCAGCCGGGGCGCCTTGGACTGAAATCTCATCCGCGCGGGCCGCGCTCGAGGCCGTTAGTAATGCTGGGATCAACGCCATCAAGAACAGGGTTCGTGAAAACATGGATTAAGAGACCTCCCCAAAGAATCCCGTTCATTATGCCGTGATTCACAGCAAAACCAAAACAGATTGTTCGTTGTTTTGTCCGACTACCTGAATTCAAGCATGCGAACCGCGCCCGCTTCGGGCCTCCAGAGCCTCTTCGATTTTGCGCAGCATGAAGACGTCTTCCCGGTTGTAGGTCAGCAAGTCCTGTAGGAGGCGCTCGTCGCGGGTGGCCTCATATCTCTTCCAAGCGTTGTCGGCCCATTTGCCGTCCTTGCCGGGCAGTTCGCGTTTCAGCCCCAGCATCTCCTCGATGGCCTTCTGGCCTCCCCACAGGCCCGCCTTCCAGCACGCTGGGCAGAGGTCGAGGTGCGTGAACGTCCTGTCCAGCACCACACCCAGTTGGGCGGCAATCACCGGGAAGTCGAACCCTGTATAACCCTTCACGGTGTCGGGAATTGAACGCCCGTTGTAAGTGACAATGCGCATTACGCCGGCCAGCACCGCCATCAGCGCCTCGCGCGTGGCTTCATTGCCGACGAGTTGGATAAAGGCGTCTTTTTCGCCCTCCACGATCCTTACCCCAATCACCGTGATCTTGTGGTTCTTGCAATCCCGGAAAAGGCGCTGGTCGGTGTAGCTTCCAACGTAGTTCGTTTCGATGTCGAGGTAGGCTGTTTTCACTCTTATTCACTCTCCCTCCCCAGGAACTCCCGGCGCTTCCGTGGTTTCGATGGTTTGCCGGGTTCGAGCGAACGCGCCAACTGTACTGCTTCGAAGCCAAACCTTTCGCGCAACTTATCTGCGGCCTCGAGAATCTTACCGAGTTTTTCGTGCTGTGGAGCTTCCAGCAGGTTTCGTTGAAACACGCTGCGCTCGAGGTTCGACGCGCGCAGGCCCACCAGCCGGACTTTCTTCTTCGGATCGTATGCGGCTTCCAAGAGACGTAGCACGTTTTCGAAAATGACCGAGTCGAGATTAGTCGGTTCGTCGATGGTGACGTCGCGGGTGAGGGTATTGAAGGGCGCATAACGAAGCTTCAATCCCACGGTGTGCGCATAGAGGCCGTGATCGCGCAGACGGCGGGCCACGAGTTGGGCCAGGTAAGAAAGCGTGCGCTCCAGTTCCTCGAGGTCGTCGATGTCACGATCAAAAGTGGTTTCGTGACTGATCGATTTGGGCTCCTCGGAATAGCCGTAAGCTTCGATATCCCGCCCGCACGACTTGGTGTAAAGCCACTCGCCGAATTTGCCGAACTTCGCCACCAGCTTCTCTTCCCCCATTTGGCGGAGGTCGCCGATGGTGGTGATGCCAAAGGAGCGCAGTTCCGGCTCCGTCACTTTTCCGATCCCCGGCATGCGGCGAATGGGGAGAGGAGCCAGAAATGCCGCCTCGCAGCCCGGCAGGACGTAAAGCAGCCCGTGCGGTTTGGCCTGGTCAGAAGCGATCTTGGAAACCAGGTGAGAGGTGGAGAGGCCAATCGAGCAGTTAAGGCCGGTGCGCTCCTTGACGGTGCGAATCAGCTTGTCCGCCGCTCGAAATGCCGAGCCGTGCAGGCGCTCGCAGCCTGTGAGGTCAAGGTAGGCTTCATCGATGGACATCATCTCGACGACCGGAGTGAATTCGCCGAAGATTTTGTAGAGTCTGTGTGAATAGTGGCCGTACTTTTCATGATGGCCCCGTAGAAAAATGGCCTGCGGGCAGAGCTGCTTGGCCTGCCGGATCGGCATGGCGGAGTGAACGCCGAACTTGCGCGCTTCATAGCTGGCCGCAGCCACCACCCCACGCCCGTCGGGATCCGCGCCCACAACGACCGCTTTCCCCTTCAGGGACGGGTCTTCGAGCTCCTCCACCGAGACGAAAAATGCGTCCATGTCAACGTGCAGAATCCAGCGGGACTGGGGGCCAGGAACTGGGGGCTGGGAACTGGCTCGCCTTTGAGTTGAAGCATTTGGATCTTGCATTGCCGTCCCCAGCCCCTAACCCCTAGTCCCTAGCCCCTGTTTTCGTGCGCTCACCACTCGCGGAATGCCCGCCAAGTCCGGCGTGACCTCGATTTCCGTCCAGCCCGGGTCCAGCAGGCTGAGCACCTGGTCGCGCATATTGTAGCCAATCTCGACCACTACGAAGCCGCCGGGCTTAAGCACCTCCAAAGCCTGCGGGAAGAGCCGGGCATAGATTTCGTCGCCGCGCTCGAGGTTTCCCCAAGCGATGCGGGGTTCGAATTCCCGCACCTCCCGCTGTACCCTGTCGAGATCGCCCTCCCCGACGTACGGCGGATTTGCAACCACAATATCAAAGGTGCCAACGAAATCTCTTTCAAGAAGGCGACCCAGGAGGTCACTTTCGAGGAATTTGACGCGCTCCGGCATGCCCAGGCGAACAGCGTTTCGCGAGGCCACCACTAACGCCGGCCTGGAGATGTCGGCGCCAAAGAGGATGGCGCGAGGCAACTCGGAAGCCAGCGCCAGGGCGATGCATCCGGAGCCGGTCCCTACGTCTACGATGCGCAGCCGGGCGTCCTTTGGCCATCCGCTGCGGCGCGCCAGTTCCAGCACTTGCTCTACCGTGTGTTCGGTTTCAGGCCGGGGAATCAGGACGTCCGGACTGACCTCGAAATCGAGCCCCCAGAATTCCTGATGGCCGGTGATGTATTGCGTCGGCTTGCCGGTACATCGCTCGTCAATCAGCTCGAAGTAGCATTGGACTTTCTCCACGGGCAGTTCTATCCCGGCGTTCGAGTGGAGAAAAGCGCGGTCGCAATTGAGCACGTGCATCAACAGCAGTTCGGCGGCGAGTTGCGCGGAAGGAACCTGGTTTTGAAGGAGGGACTCGAGGCCGGTCTTAAGCGCAGTTCGGAGCTGCATGGGAGAAAGGAAGTTGTCAGTTTTCAGTCCTCAGTTATCAGTCAGGATGAACTGAGAACTGACAACTGACTACTGATGACTGCCTTTCACGCTGCCTCCGGCGGCTGTTTCAACTTCTCCGACTGAAAGTATGCGATCAGCGCCTCGATGATGTCTTCGATCTTTCCATCCATCACCCGGTCGAGCTGATGAATGGTGAGCCCGATGCGGTGATCGGTCAGGCGATTCTGGGGGAAGTTATAAGTCCGGATCTTCTCGCTTCGGTCTCCCGTGCCGACCATGGAGCGGCGTTCTTCCGTGATCTGTTTCTGCTGCTCCTGAAGTTTCATCTCATAGAGACGCGAGCGCAGCACGCGAAGTCCCTTGGCGCGATTCTTGATCTGCGATTTCTCGTCCTGGCAGGAGACCACCATTCCGGTGGGCAGGTGGGTGAGGCGCACCGCCGAATAAGTGGTGTTCACGGATTGGCCGCCCGGCCCGGAGGAGCAAAAGGTATCGATGCGGATGTCTTTGGGGTCAATCTCAATTTCGACTTCGTCGGCTTCCGGGAGCACTGCTACGGTTATGGCCGAGGTGTGGATACGGCCCTGCTGCTCGGTGGCCGGCACACGCTGCACGCGGTGCACACCGCTCTCATACTTGAGCTTGCTGTAAACCTTCTGGCCCTCGATCAGGGCGATGACCTCTTTGATGCCGCCGATGCCCGAGAGGCTGGTGGAGAGCACTTCCACCCGCCAGCTTTGCGATTCGGCATAGCGGTTGTACATGCGGAAGATTTCCTGCGCAAACAAAGAGGCCTCGTCCCCGCCGGTGCCGGCGCGGATCTCGAGGACCACGTTTTTCTCGTCGTTGGGATCTCTGGGAAGCAGCAGGATTTTGAGTTCCTCTTCCACGTCCGCCCGCCGCTTCTCCAGGTCGCTGAGTTCTTCGTGCGCCAGCGCTTTCATCTCGAGATCGGTGGAGGCTTCTTCGAGCAGCGCTTTGGTTTCTTCCAGCCCCTTGCGGATGCCCTTCCACTCGCGGTACTTTTCAACAACTTCCCTGAGTTCCGAGTGCGCCTTGGCGGTCTTCTGATAGAGGGATTGGTCTGCCAACACTGCGGGGTCGCCGAGTTGAGCCGTCAGCTCTTCGTACTTTCTTTCGATTTCTGCAAGCTTATCTACAAAGTGCATTGTTCACCAAATGATGAGGCAGTAGGCAGATCGGCAGGTGGGCAGGTAGCCGACTGGGCGGATCGGCAGTGGTGGTTCATATTAGCGACAATCCTATCATGTCATGATGAGCACGATGAAGCACTTCTGCAATCCGTCGGGAGCCGGCGATCCCAAAAAGCAACTACCGAGATCCTTCGCCCGGAAAAGCCGGGGGCTCAGGATAACACAGGCTCTACAGGCTGCCGACTTGCCCATCTGCCTACCTGCCCACTGCCTACGCCACCACCAACTCCCCGCCGCGCGCTTTCTCGAGTTCCATCGCGGTGTCGATGGCCTTAATGGCGGTCTCGAGTTGGCTATCGTCCGGCTCGCGTGTAGTCACCCGTTGCAGCCAGAGTCCCGGCTGCGCCGCCCAACGCCACAGCTTCCCTTGTGATTTTGCCGCATAGCGGATGAATTCGTAGGAGACGCCCGCAATTACCGGCAGCAGCGCCAGGCGGCCCACGAACCGCATACCAAAGGAGCGGAAGGGCAGGAACATATAAAACACCATGGCGATGGCCATCACCACCAGCAGAAAGCTGGTTCCACAGCGGGGGTGGAAGCGTGTGCAGCCGCGCGCCGTCTCAACGTCAATTGCGCCCCGCTTTTCGAATGCCCACACCACCTTGTGCTCGGCCCCGTGGTATTCAAAGATCCGCCGGATTTCCTTCCATTGCGAAATGAAAAAGAGGAAACCCAGGAACAACACGATGCGAATTATTCCGTCCAGAAAGTTGAAAATCAGCAGGTTGCCCGCCACGGGGTAACGCCGGCTGATCAGCGTGGCCAGCGAAAGCGGCACATACTTGTAGAAAAAAACGAAGAACCCCAACGACAGCGCCAGGTTCGCTGCTAGCAGCCAATTACTCAGCTCGGCCTTCTTGTCGGCTTGGGCGGGTTTCCCCGGTTCATCCATCGCTTGTTCGGCGGAATAACGCAACGCCCGGATGCCGAGCACCATCGCCTGCCCCAGGGTCCCCAGCCCCCGCAGGAGCGGATATTTCAGCCACGGATGCTTTTCAGACGGCTTGTCCAAGTATTCCTTGGCCACTGCGATCGTGCCGCCAGGCTGACGCACCGCTACTGCATAGCTGTGCGGGGAGCGCATCATGACACCCTCGATGACTGCCTGGCCCCCCATCAACGCCTCTTCCGGCGCCTGGAGAATCGGCAGCGCAATCAGGCGGGGCAGGTTGCGCAACCAATTCCTCGCGTTAGTCGAAAGCAATCTCATAAACTTTTTGGCTCCTCGCCCCGCCGCATGTTCCACCATTTAGGACAGTTAGTGTGGAGGCTGGCCGAATCCTCGGAAAAGCGCTGTCAAAGCGCGGCAGGCCGCTGTTGGATTAGATGCGCGCGAGCAAGCCATGGCTCAGGATAGCTGCAAAGACACGGGGTGTCAATTCAGGCCAAGAGGCCGAGAAGTAGCGCGGGCGTCCCGGCCGGTGTGGTGTGGGCATTTTGCCCGCCCCGATGTGTTTCGCCTCCGTTGTCGGTTGTCACTCATTCCACGGGGGATCGGTGCCGGGCCCCGCCAGGGCGCCCACTCTACCTCGTCGTTTCGATTGACACTCGGGACAGAGTTACACTACGATATGCGCAGGTGCAGGGCTGCGCCTTTCATTTCGACAGCTTCCGGGAGCCGTGTCTATGTTTAGGCTCGATGCTGACAAGAAAGTTCACTTCTGCGATGGCGTTACGCGCCGCGACTTCCTTCATGCCGGCACGATAGCCTTCCTGGGATTAACTATGCCCGAGTTCTTCAGCCTGAAAGCCCGCGGCGCCGTGAAATCCAACAAGGACATCAACTGTATCCAGCTTATGCTGGTCGGCGGGCCGAGCCAGCTTGACACCTGGGATATGAAGCCCGAGGCCCCCGCCGAAATCCGCGGCCCCTACAAGCCGATCAAAACCAACGTGTCGGGCATTGAGATCTCCGAGATTTTCCCGCGCATGGCCAAGCATGCGGACAAATTCGCCCTGCTGAGGTCCGTTTATCACACCGCCGCGGCCGTGCATGACACCGGCTGCCAGATGATGCAGACCGGGCGGCTGTTCCAAGGTGGCCTGGAATCCCCCAATTATGGTTGTGTGTTGCGGCTGGAGAAGGGGCCCAAGGGCGACATGCCGCCCAATGTGTTGATTCCATTCACCATCGGCGCGTTGGGCGGCAATCTACCGCACGGCGACACAGCCGGTTTCCTCGGCAAGGCCTTCGACCCGTTTGTTCTCAACGCCGATCCTTCCGACCCGAACTTCAAAGTACCGGACATGCTTCCGCCGGATTACATCTCGGCCGTGCGTGTCGATCGCCGCCGCGATTGGCGCCAGGTGATCGACCAGTCGGTGAGCTACTTTGAGAAAACCGATCAGGATGCAAAGCTGATGGACTCGACTTTCCATCAAGCGTACACCCTCATGACCTCGGCCACGGCGAGGGAAGCCTTCGACCTGGCCCAGGAGCCCGAGGAAGTTCGCAAGCGTTACGGCATGAACCGCTTCGGCCAGGGCTGCCTGCTGGCGCGCCGGCTAGTGGAGCGCGGCGTCCGCTTCGTGACCGTGAACATGTTCGAAACCGTCTTCAATGAAATCACCTGGGACATTCACGGTTCGGCGCCTTTCAGCCCGATCATTTGCTACCGCGATCAAATAGGCCCGATGTTTGACAATGCTTACAGCTCTTTGCTCGAGGATTTGAGCCACCGCGGGCTGCTGGACGCCACTCTGGTCCTGGCCACCGGGGAATTCGGCCGCACCCCGCGCATCAATCCGGCGGGAGGACGTGACCATTGGCCGCAATGCTGGACCGTCGTGCTGGCAGGCGGAGGAATCAAGGGCGGCCAGATTGTGGGCTCCTCGGACACGATCGGAGGCGCGCCCAAGGACCGCGCCGTCATGCCCTCCCACGTCGCGGCTACGGTTTACACGGCCCTGGGCATACCCCTCGACTTCATCATGAAAACACCCCAGGGGCGCGAGGTCCGGGTTGTCGATCACGGCTTCGATCCGATTACGGAACTGCTCACGTAGGGGCGGTTCGCGAACCGCCCCTGGCGTCTTGAGTCAACTTGCTGGCCGCCCTGAGCGACCAAAAGGGCTGCGCTTGTCAGCGACCTCCACGGATGTCTCCGTGCCCTCTGTGACTTCAAAGGCTTAACACAGAGAACACGGAGGATCTCAGTGTCCTCTGTGTTGGGCTTTTTCCGGGCCACAGAGAGCACGGAGAAGATAAATAGTATGTGTAAGGTTCGCATCATTTCTTCGGTCCTCCCGGCCTTCCTGGTTGCTGCGAGCAGTACTATATTTTGGTCGCAAACACATCAACCAACCGACCAGCCTTACCACCAAACGGACATGAGCGGGTCGGCAAACGGCTCTTCAACTCTCGCCGCTCCTCCGCTGCACCCCGTCGCCGCTCATTCGACGTTCAAGGGCGTCGGCGTCAGCAAACTGCAAGTCCTGCCAGCCTCAATCTCCATCAGTGGCCCTCGCTATACGCAGCGCGTGGTCGTCGAGGCGACTTTCGTGGATGGCCACCAGGAAGACGTGACGGCTGACGCTCAGATTACTTCCGCTGATCCTGGGATCGCTCGCGTGGATCAGGAAGGACTGGTTTGGCCGCAGTCCGATGGGCGCACCACCCTTACGGCCGCCTTCCGCGGACAGCGCGACGCCGCGAGCGTAGAGGTTTCAAAGTTCTCCGCGCCGTTCGAGTGGAGCTTCCGCAATGATGTGATCCCGGTCATGACCAAAGTGGGATGCAACCAAGGTGCATGCCACGGGGCCGCGGCTGGGAAGAACGGGTTCAAGCTCACTCTCCGTGGATACGACCCGGAAACGGATTATTACACGCTTACCCACCAGGCGCTGGCGCGCCGCACTGAGCGGCTCGAGCCCGCCAGGAGCCTGATTCTTCTCAAACCCACGCTGACCATTCCGCACGGCGGCGGCAAGCGTTTCGCGGTGGGCTCGACGGAGTATCAGGTCATTTCCGGCTGGATCGCGGACGGCATGCCCAGACCGCAGGAGTCCGACCCGGATGTGGCGAGCATCGAAGTGTTGCCCAACGAGGCTTCGCTTCGACCTGAAGCGGAGCAGCAACTCGTTGTCACCGCCATTTTCACCGATGGCCACCGCGAGGACGTCACGCGCTGGGCGAAATATGACAGCGGAGACGAAGGTGTGGCGGCGGTGGATCAGGATGGGCACGTGAAGATGCACGGCTACGGCGAGGCTCCGGTCACTGTCTGGTACCAGAGTCACGTCACCTTCGCCCGCCTGCGTATTCCCTATCCCTACAACATCAGCGCCGACGTTTACGAGCGTGCGCCGCGGCACAATTACATCGACGACCACATTTTGAAGCACCTCCAGGTGCTCCACATTCCCCCTTCTCCCCCGTCCGGCGACGCCGAATTCATCCGCCGGGTGTACCTGGATGCGGCCGGAATTCTTCCTGCCCCGGCCGAGGTCGAGCGATTCCTGAACGATGCTGCGCCTGAAAAGCGCAAAATGCTGATCGAACAGTTAATGCACCGGCCGGAGTTCGTCGACTACTGGGCTTACAAGTGGTCTGACCTGCTGCTGGTGTCGAGCAATCATCTCTCGGACGAAGGGATGTGGAGCTACTACAACTGGATTCGCGAAAGCGTGGCTGCCGACAAGCCCTGGAATCAGTTCGTCAACGAAATCGTTACGGCGACGGGCAATGCACGCGAGAACGGCGCTGCGAACTACTGGGCCATCCACCGCGACCCGCTGGATATCTCGGAGAATATGACCCAGGCTTTCCTCGGCATCACGATTACCTGCGCCCATTGCCACAATCACCCCCTTGCGAAGTGGACGCAGAAGGACTACTACGGCATGGCCAACCTCTTCGCGCGAGTGCGGCTGAAGACCTCAGGCCGCACCATCTCGCGGGTCGGCGTTGGGCCAGTCTTCGAGGACGTGACGGTCTACTCGAATCCCTGGGGACAGTTTACCGACGACCGGTACACGAAGCCCCTGCCGCCCAAGCCGCTGGCCGCCGCCACTTTGCCTGTGGATTCGCCCCAGGACCCGCGCCTCTTTTTCGCCAAATGGCTGACTTCGCCTGAGAATCCTTTCTTTGCACGGGCGATTGTGAACCGCGTGTGGCGAAGCCTGATGGGCCGCGGCCTGGTGGAACCAGCGGACGATATGCGGGATACGAATCCGGCCACCAACGCCGAGCTGCTCGATGCGCTCGTCAAGGATTTCATTAAACACAATTATGATATCGATTATCTCATCACGACGATCCTGGAGTCCGCAACCTATCAGGCGTCCTCGCGCCCGAACGATCAGAACGCGCGGGACGAGCAGTATTACTCGCACTATTTGATTCGCAGGCTTCCCGCGGAAGTCCTGCTGGATGCTTACTCGCAGGTGACCCAGGAACCGGAAAAGTTTGAAGGCTACCCGCCCGGGACTCGGGCCTTGCAGTTGCCGGACGCGGCGGTGCGGTCTTACTTCCTTACTGCTTTCGGCCGCCCGGCACGCCAGCAGACGCGCGAGAGCGAACGCACTTCAGTTCCGACCGTCACCCAGGCCCTGCACATCATCAACGGCGATACTTTGAACTACAAGCTGCGGGACGCCGGGAATTCGATCGATATGCTCATGAAACTGGGTTTTTCCGATGATGCGATCGTGAATTACCTTTACCTGGCATCGCTCAGCCGCTACCCGGCCGAGGCGGAGCGCGCCGCGCTGTTGAATGCGCTTCGTGAAGCTGAGAGCGTGAAGGTGCAAGGAATCTCCGACCCGCGGCGCGCGGCACTGGCCGACATGGCCTGGGCACTGCTGACGAGCGAGGAGTTTGTTTTTAACCACTAAGCTGATTTCCAACAAAGCCCCCTCCCATGGGGAGAGGGCTTTGTTTCTCATGTGGAAGCGAACTGCAACCATCGGATTCCGTTGTCTTGGCCTTGCGGTAGCCTGGCTCATGCTGTGGGCTGCGGTCAGGATTGAGCCGGCCCGCGCTGCCTCAACGCCGTCCTTCAGCAGCGACATCGCGCCGATTCTTCAGAAAAACTGCGTGGCCTGCCACTCCAGCGCCGCCAAGATGGGCGGATTTGTTATGGAGAGCTACGACCTGCTGATGAAGGGCGGCAAAGACGGGCCCACGATTGTTCCAGGCAGGAGCGAGCAGAGCAGGCTCGTTCAGATGCTCGAGGGGAAAGTTCAACCTCGCATGCCTTTTGGGACCGACCCGCTTCCCGCGGCGGACGTTGCCGCTCTAAAGGCTTGGATTGAAGCTGGGGCCAAGGGTCCCGCCGCGGGCGAAGCTGCCCAGACGCTCGCGCCCCTGGCCATTCCCGATATCAAGCCGAAGGCGCCGGCGGTTTCTCCCGTCGTCTCCCTGAAGTTCTCGCCCGACGGACGCATTCTTGCTATTGGCAGTTATAAACAAGTTCGGCTGATGGATGCTTCCACCGGCAAAGTCATCCGCACGCTCGAGGGTCAGGCCGACTACGTGAGGTCGATTGTCTTCACTCCGGACGGCAAGCAACTCCTGGCCGGCGGAGGTCCGCCACAACAATGGGGTGAAATCAAAGTTTGGGATGTGGCAACCGGCGCGCTCCTGCGGACGATGCGGGGCCACGCGGACTGCATCTACTCCCTTGCGGTCAGCCCCGATGGAAAGCTGGTCGCTTCGGGCAGCTATGACAAATCCATCCAGATTTGGGACGCCCAGACTGGAAAGGACCTGAAGACCCTGCTCGACCACATTGATGCCGTATTCGCCGTGGCCTTCAGTCCGGACGGAAAACTTCTGGCATCGGGCTCGCAGGATCGGACCGTCAAGATCTGGAATGTGGCGTCCGGTGAACGCCTGTATACGTTGAACGATGCGCTGGATGGAATTACCAGCATTGCGTTTTCGCCCTCCGGGGAGTACCTGGCAGGCGCCGGCTACGATAACTCCATTCATGTGTGGAAGATCAGCGAGAAGGAAGGCAGCCTGGTGCAATCGCTCATCGCCGACGAAGACAGCATCCTTCAGATCGTCTGGTCGCCCGAGGGGAAAACCCTAATCACGAGCTCTTCTGACGGCTCCATCCGTTTCCGCGACGCGGCAACCCTCGACCCGGTCGGAGTACTCCCTGGCCAACCTGATTGGGTGGATGCGTTGGCCATCAGTCCGGATGGCAAGTGGCTGGCGGCAGGACGATACGACGGAACATTGAGCCTCTACGACGCGAGATCGTACAAGCCCAGGCTCGGCCCGCTGATGGCCGAAGGCAGTAGGCAGATGGGCAGGTAGGCAGTAGGCAGTTGATCTGGAATTTGAAATTGCGAATCTCAGATCTGGCGGAGCAGGCGGTTGGCGCCGGGTCTGAAATCTGAAATTTCCAATCTCAGACGTATGTTTCCGGGCGCTTCGGAGTTCATTCATGCGAACAAGTGGTCTGAAGATAGCTTTTATCCTGGCGTCACTTCTGGCGCCGGCGCTGCTGGTTTTTGCCGACGAACCCATCATCCCGCCCGCTCTCTCGCGCATCTCGCCGGCGGGAATGGAGCGCGGCACAACCGCCAATTTCAAACTCGAAGGTCGAGGGCTCATGGCGGCGCGCGCCGTGCTCTTTGATGCTCCCGGTTTCACGGCGAAGATACTCAACGTTACGGCGATTCATGAAGAGATCAAGGCGGCGCGAGCTGGCGTGGACCTGGAGGCTTCGGTGCCGCTGGGGGTAAAGTCCGAAGCCCAAGTGGAACTCACCGTTTCCAAAGATGTCGAGCCGGGTATCCATTGGTTCCGCATTCAAACGCCCAACGGTACGTCGAACATGCTGCCGCTGGACGTCGGATCGCTGAAGGAGGTCCAGCAGCAACGCAATTCTTCTGACCCGCAACAAGTCGAACTGCCGGCCACTATTGTTGGCGCAGTTTCCATGGTGGGCGAAGTGAATGGCTACAGTTTTGAGGGCATGGCCGGCCAGGAGATGGTGTTTCAAGTTGCGGCATCACGTTTGAACTCGCAACTCGAATCGCTGCTCGTCCTGCGCGACTCTTCCGGAGGGGAGATTGCGCGCGCCGGAGAATACCTGCGCGAGCCCGATGCGATCTTGGTTGCCAAGCTGCCGAAGGAAGGCAAATACACGATCTCGATTGCTGATCGCGAGGAAAAAGGCGGCTGGGATTATTTCTATAGGCTCAATGCGGGTCCTCTCCCGTACGTCACCGGCTGGTTCCCCCTTGGCGTCCCCGCGGGCAAGCCGGCGGCGGTGTCCATTGAGGGGGTCAACCTTGGCGGCGTGAAGCAAGTCGAAGTCCTGCCACCCGCGCGCGTTGATGGTTGGACGACTCTTCCGCTGGCGATTGCGACGCCCTTCGGTCCGCTCCTGAATAAGCCCCGCGTTGGCGTGGGCGACGTGCCAGAGGTTTTCGAGAAGGAGCCCAACGATACGCCGCCCGAAGCCGAGGCAGTTTCCATCCCCGTCACCATCAATGGTCACATTGATAACCCGAGCGCCGCGAAGCACGACGACGACGATTTCTTTCGCATCCACGCCGCGAAGGGCCAGCGCCTTGTGATTGAGGTGGCGGCGGCCCGGCTTGGTTCGCCTCTCGATTCCGTTGTGGAAGTGCTCGACTCGCGGGGCAACGACGTGCCGCGCGCCACGGTTCGCTGCCTTTACCAGACCCAAACCACGCTGACGGACCGCGATTCGCGAAGCGAAGGAATAAGGTTGGTTTCTACCGCCGGACTCCACGAGAACGATTACCTGATGGTCGGCGATGAGTTAGACCAGATTGCGTACGTCTCCGACCAACCGGACGCCGACGTGATTCTGAAGGGGTTTGAAGGACAGCGGTTCACGTGGCTGGGTACTTCTCCAAGTCTCCGCCCGTTGAATACAACGGTCTACAAGGCGCAAGTCCTCCCGGCGGACGCGGAGTTCCCGGCGAACGGTCTCCCCGTGTTCCATCTCACCGAGCGAAACGACGACGGCGGGCCCGGTTACGGCGCCGATTCGCGGTTGGATTTCGAGGCGCCCGCAGATGGGGACTATCTTGTTCACCTCAAGGACGTTCGCAACCAGGGCGGCCCCGGCTTTGCGTATCGGTTGACGATTCGCGATGCTGCGCCCGACTTCACTCTCGTGGCCGATCCTGATAACCCCAACATCCCCCTGGGCGGGTCGTCGCCCATGACCGTCTCCGTCAACCGGTTACAGGGTTACCAAGGCCCAATCGAAATCGAAGTCAAAGGCCTGCCCCAAGGCCTCACGGCAAGCAAGGCGGAGATCGCTGAGGGAGAAGATTCGACCGTGGTCGTCTTGAGTGCCGCGCCGGGCTCGAATCCGATCTCCGTGCCGACGCACTTCGAAATTGAGGGGCACGCCGTCGCGAACGGCCACACCATTACCCGCATGGCAAATGCCGGTAAGGTTCTGCAGGTGGCGTCGATAATCCCTCCTCCGGACGTCACGGTGCGGACCGAACCCGAACAAGTGGCTCTTGCCCCGGATAAAGAGGTGAGTGTGTCTCTGCACGTGGAGCGAAGAAACGGATTCAAGGGGCGAGTACCGTGCGACGTTGTGAACCTGCCTCCCGGCGTCCGGGTTGTAAATCTGGGCCTGAACGGCATCCTGGTGCCGGAGAATAAGAGCGACGCAACGTTCAAGTTGCGCGCCGCGGATTGGGCCAAGCCGATCGTTCAGCCGATTTACGTGGTGGCCAATGTTGAGTCCAACGCTACCACGCAGCACCCCTCGCCGCCCATCATGCTTCGCGTGGAAGGCAAAGGAGAAGGGACGAGCGTAGCGTCGCGGTAACGATCATGCGAGCGAGTGCATACAACCCCCTCGTCCCCGACCCCTCTCCCCCAAGGGGGCGAGGGGAGACCACATTCTCAATTTCAGCTCTCTCCCCAAACGGGCGAGGCGAGACCACCGATTCGATTTCAACCCTCTCCCCCTTGGGGGAGAGGGTGGCCCGCAGCCGGCGTTTTCATCAGCCGGGGCGGGCCGGGTGAGGGGTCGTGAGCCACCGGGCGCCCACCGAAACCACAGCCATACTTGACAGGAGCCCAATGCGAATCTTGAGGAGAAACATGCTCTACGGTTTACTCGCTTCAGCCGGTATTGCGCGGAGTCTGAACGCTCTTCATGCGCACCCGCATATTCCGTATCCGGGAGGAGGGTCGCCGTCATCATCGGCTACCCCGCCCGGGGCAAATGCGGATCGAGCGCCGGGCATCAGCGGCCAGGGGGAGATGAAGTTCCGGGTCCTCTACACTTCCGAACGACTGCCGCCGGAGGCCCGGAAGGTATTGCTGAACGCTCACGGAGGTTTCGCCGTCGACCGCCGCGCAGGTAAAGAGGAGAGTTACTTCGCCCTTCCCGGAGCTGGGATTCTCCAGGTCAGTTCCGACCTGAAGACGATCAGTCTGGTCGACACTCCGGATGAAATGCGGAACCTTAACCTCCACGACACGACCATTTGGTACGACGCGGACGGATCCCCCTATTTGACCTTCCCCGCGAACGATGCCGGCAAGGTTTTTACAACTACCCTGGATGGAAAACTTGTAAATGCTCTCGATGCTCCCACCTCTGCTGTTGAATTCGAGCATCCGGAGATTCGCGACTATTTTCTGGGCGGAGGGAATTTCGCTCCTACAGCCGTTGAATTCTTGAACGGCCTGTATTACGTCACCACCGGGTATTGCAATCTCGATTACGTCCTGACGGCGCGGATCAATCGCGAAAACCGCTTCGAAGTCGAGTGGAATGATCTGGCCTTCGGCGGAAAAGGCGAGGGCGTGGGCCAG
The DNA here is from genome assembly GCA_963831905.1 of uncultured Acidobacteriota bacterium. Taxonomy (GTDB): domain Bacteria; phylum Acidobacteriota; class Terriglobia; order UBA7540; family UBA7540; genus CAVROP01. Next base: position 1,084,023 of record CAWHRX010000009.1, read on the forward strand.
TTCGGAACCGCCCATGGCATCACTTTGCCGCCCGGCAAAACGCGGCTCGACATCGCCGACCGGCCCCATTCCCGCGTGGACCGTTTTACCCGCTACGGCCATTACCTCTCCAGCCTGAAGATGCCTTCCGGCTCACTGCCCTGCGACATTAACTACCTCGACCAACACTACAGCGTGGTTCCCGCCCTGGATGGCCCCGACAAGAAGAAAGGCGCCCCAATCTATATTCTCCAGGACGAGAGATTGATTTCAACCATCCTGCCCAAGGAAGATCTGGGACTCGAAAACTTCGTTCACATCCACAACGCCGCGCTGCGGAGAATCAACGGCAGATTCTACATCCTGGCGCAGGCGTGGAACCCGGGCGACTTCGCCATCCTCGAGCAAGCAGGGAGCTAGGAATGGACAACGACCCGCAATGTAGGGGGACGGCTTGCCGTCCCCGCATTCCCGCCGGCCCCGACGCGGGTAGGGCAAGCCCTACCCCTACACCGCTGTTTTCGGCTTGACATGACCCAGACAGCGCCCTAACATCACTTTGCCCCGGGCATGACATGGAGTTTGAGCCTTCTTCCTGTGGCTGCACGCACGCCACCTCCCGTTGCTGGGGGTAGATCGTTTAGGCAATGAAGGTCGCCACTCCGGCCTGTTCTTCTCAACCCAATCAGATATTTCCGTGGAGGGTGTATCTATGAAGCGACGGCTTCTTCAGGAAGGATACGTTCTCGGGATTATTTGCGGCTTGCTGATCCTGGTGACGGGTTGCGGCGGAGCTTCGACGATCGCCACCAATCTCGTCCCGGCCATCACAACCTTGTCTCCTTCTTCCGCCACGGCGGGGGCAGCGGCGCAGACTCTCACCATCAACGGGTCAAATTTCCTTTCCAGTTCGACGGTGACTTACAACGGCGTGGCGCACACCGCGACGTTTGTGAGCTCATCCCAGTTGACGATTCAACTGAGTGCCTCGGACCAAGCCACCGCAGGAACTTACGCCGTCGTGGTCACCAATCCCTCTCCCGGCGGGGGAGCTTCGAATTCCGTGAACTTCACCGTGAACAATCCCACACCCACCATTACGACGCTGTCTCCTTCCTCCGCGGGCGCCGGTGTAGCAGCGCAAACCTTAACGATCAATGGGACGAACTTTGTTTCCAACTCCACGGTGACTTACAACGGCGCGGCGCACACCCCGACGTTTGTGAGCTCATCCCAATTGACGATTCAACTGAGTGCCTCGGACCAAGCCGCCGCGGGAACTTACGCCGTCGTGGTGACCAACCCCTCTCCCGGCGGGGGAGCTTCGAATTCCGTGAACTTCACCGTGAACAACCCCACACCCACCATCACGACCTTGTCTCCGGATTCCGCCAACGCCGGTGCAGCGGCGCAAACCTTAACGATCAATGGGACGAACTTTGTTTCCACGTCCACAGTGACCTACAACTCGGCGGCGCACACCGCAAAGTTTGTAAGCGCCACCCAATTGACCATCCAACTCACTGCCGCGGACCAAGCCACGGCGGGAACTTTTGCGGTGGTGGTGACCAACCCATCTCCTGGCGGGGGAGCTTCTAACACGGAGACCTTCACGGTAAAGAACCCCGTGCCCACGATCTCGAGCTTATCTCCAAGTTCCGCCACGGCCGGGGCCGCCGCCGAGACCCTGACGATCAATGGGACGAACTTTGTTTCCGCCTCGATAGTGACCTACAACGGGGTAGCGCACGCCGCCATGTTAGTCAGCGCGACGCAGTTGACGATACAACTGAGCGCCGCGGACCAAGCCACGGCGGGAACTTACCCGGTGGTCGTGACCAACCCGGCGCCGGGTGGGGGCGCTTCGAACGCTTTTAACTTCACAGTCAACAGCAGTACGAACAATCCTGTGCCCGCCATTTCGAGCCTCTCTCCCTCGTCCGCGCCGGCAGGCTCTGCGGCCCAGACCCTGACCATCACGGGCACCGGCTTTATTGCCAGCTCGACGGTGACCTACAACATGGTGGCGCATACCGCCACGTTCCTGAGTTCGACGCAGCTGACCATTATGCTCAGCGCCAGCGATCAGGCCACGGCGGGTAGTTACCCCATTGTGGTGACGAATCCTGCCCCGGGCGGAGGAGCTTCGAACGCCGTGGACTTCACGGTCACTTCGGTATCATCCGCCTTGAGCGTGAACACGACGATCTTGCCCAACGTGTTTCTGGGAGTGGCTTACGCCGGGCAGGCCGAGGCGACGGGCGGCGCTCCGCCTTACACGTGGAGCGTCTCTGCCGGCGCGCTGCCTCCCGGCCTGACCCTGAACACCAGCACGGGAGTGATTTCAGGTGTGCCTGTCGGAGGCACGGGATCGGCATCGGTGACCTTGCAGGTGACGGATTCGAAGTCTGCGATCGCCACTTCCCCCTCGATCGCTATGGCGATTGGAAACGACACCATTTCCGTCTGCGAGTCGGGGAATGAGTCTATTCTTAAAGGACAGTACGCCTTCAATCTGCTCGGATACAACGGCAGCGGCTTCCAAGCCGTCGTCGGCTCACTGACGTTCAATGGAATCGGCGGCATCGCGGGCGGGGAAGTCGACATCAACATCACCGGGGCTGCCTCCGAGACCAACACCACAATTACTTCCGCCGGCAGTTCTTACACGGTGGGAGCGAGCAACCGTGGTTGCGCCACGTTGGTCACTGCCACCGGGATTACCTTCACCACCCGCTTCACTTTGGGGGCTCTCTCCTCCGGCGTGGCTACCCAGGGGCGGATCAATGAGTTCGATCCCGCCAGCCCGAGCTCGTTTATTGCTTCCGGCCAGATTCTCCAGCAAACCGCTTCCACTTTCAGTGCCGGATCGGCGGGCAGTTTCGTGCACTTGGTATCGGGCTGGGATTTATCCAACGGCACACGCATCGCCTGTGCGGGGCTGTTAACGCGGACAGCAACCGCCGGTGGCGCCGGCAACGTCGGTGACCTGGACCAGACTTGCAACGACGGCGGGTCATATGGCAACGTCACCCTCACCGGCACCGTGGGGAGCTACACTGCTCCGGACGTCAACGGACGCTTCACTCAATCGACCTCCGTCTCAGGAGTTGCGAGTGAAAACGCGGAGTACATGGTCTCCGCCAACCAAGCCCTTCTGCTGAGCGTGAATTACGATAGCGCCAACGACATCATCACGGCGGGCGAATCATATCTTCAGATCGGTGCCGGGTCGTTTACCACCGGCAGCGTCAACGGCAGCTACGCCTGGTTCGAGACCGGCGTGGACGGCGGCACGGGAGGATGGATGGAATTCGGCAACTTCGTAGCCGATGGCAGCGGCACCTCGCTCAACATCGAGGCTTACGTGGACGGAGCCGGGTCAACGGGAGAGACTGCTGCCACCTGCACCTACACCGTCGCCTCAAATGGCCACATGACCATCAACGCCGCCGGGGGCTGTTCGGACCCGCCGCTTGTCTACCTCCTCTCGAACTCCCAGGCCGTCCTCTTGAGTGAGGACGCTCACGTGCAAGGCGGGCTGGCCTTCCTGCAGAATGACCCGACCGGCGGTTTCAACCCCAAGACGTTGGCCGGAGCATACTTTGGCGGCACCACGGAGGTTGTGAGCCAAAACAGCCGGGCCGAAAACTACCTGATCGATTTGCAGAACAGCACGACTTTCCCCAATATCTCTATCTTGGGCGACAAAGCCAACGTTAACCCCAGCGATGAGTTGGCCGATCAGTTCACCGAACAACTGGCATCTTTCGGCGCCTACGGGATCATGACGACGCAAAGCACTCCCGCGGCAGCCGCTGAGACGTTTGGTATAGCGATCAACCCCACCAGTTTTCTGATTGCTACAGACATCGGCAACGCCTACCCGACGTTCGTCCTGTTCGGACCATCAACCCCGGATAACGTGGCCATCTCGCTTACTGAACCCACCACCGCGCAAACTGTCGCCACCAACGCGGGGGTGCCGATCACCGTCTCGGTGAACGACGCGACCAACACCGGCGTCACCTGGCTCCTCAATGGCATCCAGAGCGGCAGCGCGGGGGCCGCAGCTTTCGGAAGTGTATCCGGCTCTGGCAGCTCGTTCACTTATACCGCGCCCCCGTCGGTGCCCGCCCCGGCAACTTTCGACGTTACCGCGGTCAGCAACACCGATGCGTCGAAGACCGTTTCGTTCAGCGTCACCGTCACCGATCCTGCCCATTAGGAAGGTGCAACAACCGCGTCCTGGGGGCGCCCTCGTGGCAGCCCCCGTCATTCCTCGCTCCACTCTCTCAAAAATCACACCATTCCCGCGCAAGCATGAATCCATTGGACTTACGACGAGTTAGGAGGGAACTCTGACTTTCTGTCTCTTGACAAACAATAGGCTACTGTGATAGGGCTCTTAGTTGGGGTTGCAGGGAACGTGAAGTTTCAGGGTCATAGTCGGCCGCGGTCGAGGCCGGAGGGTGTCTCCCTCTCCGCCGCGGGAGATTCCAAGTCGCAGTCATCCCCTCAAAAGCAGCAATCGAGTCCGCAGGCCGATTTTGTCGGTAATCTTGCCAATTGCAGCCCCCTGCCACAAGAGCGATTGCGTTTTTTTGACAAGCGATCCAGGAATGTCTATGAAAACAAACAGTCGAGCAGTCGAGAAGTTAAGGAGTCGAGGAGTTACGGGGCCAATTCAAGAGGTCGGGTCGGTTGGTGACGGTTTGTCACTCCTCAACCCTCAACTTTCGACTTCTCGACTCGAATTCGACAGAACAAAGCGAGAATGTCTATGAAAACAAACAGTCGAGCAGTCGAGAAGTTAAGGAGTCGTGAAGCCGAACCAGGAAGTCGAGCGGTAGGGTGGCCGACGGTTTGTCACTCCTCAACTCTCGACTCTCGACTTCGTGACTTGAATTGTAAGGCCGGCGCGAGCCAAGCTGCTGAAGCAGCGACATTTAGTCATAACATGAACCCAGCGCCACTATATTTGGGTGTCCTAATGAAAAAACCACCATATATTGTGTTTTCCCCCTTGACACGTCCTTTCCCCCTGTGCTATGTTTGCGGGGTTGCGCTCGGGAGCGGGGCGCAGCCAGTGAAGCCAAGCGTTCCCGATGTCCATCGGGATCACGACTCACCGCAGTCCAGGGATTTGCTGCTACTTCGTGCCTGAGGAGGCCTACCATGGCGGAGAGAGATGCCGTCACTTTGGCAACAGTTGCTACGGCTTCGGCCAAGGAGAACGACACCAAACGTGGCATCACTATGCGGCGGCTTTTTACCAAGCCCGCAATTCACCCTTTTGAAGAGGTCGAGTGGGAATTGCGGACCGCCTCCATTCAGAATGAGAAGGGGCAAGCGATCTTCGAGCAGCGCAATGTGGAGGTGCCTGCCGACTGGTCGCAGACCGCCACCAACATTGTGGCCTCGAAATACTTCCATGGAAAGCTGGGCACGCCGGAGCGTGAGTCCAGCGTTAGGCAACTCATCAGCCGCGTGGCGGATACCATCGCTCAGTGGGGAGTCGACGATGGCTATTTTCGCACCGAGGAAGACGCCGCCAACTTCCACGACGAACTGGTCCACCTCCTGGTTCGCCAAAAGGCCTCCTTCAATTCGCCGGTGTGGTTCAACTGCGGCCTCTGGCACAAGTACCACCGGACTTCCCCGGCCAGCGGCTGGTACTGGGAGTCAACCACGGGCGGCGTCAAAAAGGAGACTGAGGCCTATCGTCACCCTCAGTGCTCTGCCTGCTTCATCAACTCCGTTCAAGATAACCTCGATAGCATTCTGACCCTGGCCAAGACGGAAGGGATGCTCTTCAAGTGGGGCTCGGGCACGGGCACCAACCTCTCCTCGCTGCGGTCCTCCGTCGAGCCGCTTTCGGGCGGCGGCGTTGCCTCCGGTCCCCTTTCGTTCATGAAGGGCTATGACGCGTTCGCAGGGGTGATCAAATCGGGCGGCAAGACGCGGCGCGCGGCCAAGATGGTAATTCTGAATATAGACCATCCGGATATTATTGATTTCATTAGTTGCAAGGCCAAAGAAGAGCGCAAGGCCTGGGCGCTGGTGGACGCCGGTTACGACAAGGCCATCGACGGCGAAGCTTACAGCTCCATCTTCTTCCAGAACGCCAACAACAGCGTGCGCGTAAGCGACGAGTTCATGAAAGCGGTGGTGGAGGATCGGGAATGGACGACGCGCGAGGTTTCCACCGGCAAGCCGGCGAAGACCTACCGCGCCCGCGCCCTGATGAAGATGATCGCGGATGCGGCCTGGCAATGCGGCGATCCGGGAATGCAGTTCCACTCCACCATCAACAAGTGGCACACCTCCAAGGCCACGGCCCCCATCAATGCCTCGAACCCTTGCAGCGAGTATATGTTTCTGGACGACTCCGCCTGCAACCTCTCCTCGCTGAACCTGCTGAAGTTCCTCACCCCGGAGGGCGAATTCGACGTGGAAACCTTCCGTCACGCCGTAGACGTGATGATCACCGCGCAGGAGATCATCGTCGACAACGCCAGCTATCCCACCGAGAAGATCGCCGTCAATTCTCACGACTTTCGCCCCTTGGGTTTGGGTTACGCCAACCTCGGCGCGCTGCTGATGGCCAACGGCTTGCCCTATGATTCGGACGCTGGGCGCGATTTCGCCGCCGCCATCACAGCCTTGATGCATGGCGAGGCGTATCTCCAGTCCTCGCGTATTGCCGCCGAACTCGGACCTTGCGCCGGCTATCCGCTCAATCGCGATCCCTTCCTGGGCGTGATCGAGATGCACCGCCAGGCGCTGGGAAAAATCAACGCTCACAACGTTCCCGGAAATCTGTTTGAAAGCGCCCGGAAGACCTGGGACGATTGCCTTGGGAACGGAATGAAATACGGCTACCGCAACGCCCAGGTGACGGTGCTGGCGCCCACTGGAACCATCGGCTTCATGATGGATTGCGATACCACGGGCGTTGAGCCTGACTTGGCGCTCGTGAAGATCAAGAAACTGGTGGGGGGCGGCGTTATCAAGATTGTGAACAACGTGATTCCCACGGCCCTCTTGAAACTCGGCTACACTTCCCAGCAATCCTCCGACATCGTAAGTTACATCGACCAGCACGGCACCATCGAGGGCGCGCCGGGCCTTAGGGCGGAGCATCTGCCGGTCTTCGATTGCTCCTTGAAGCCTGTCAACGGCAAACGCTCTATCCACTACATGGGGCACGTGCGCATGATGTCGGCGGTGCAGCCGTTCCTGTCGGGCGCTATTTCTAAAACAGTTAATATGCCGGAAGAAGCGACGGCTGATGAAATCGCGAATGTCTACGCCGAAGGCTGGCGCCTGGGGCTGAAGGCCATCGCCATCTATCGCGACGGCTCCAAGCGCTCGCAGCCGCTTAATACGGCCAAAGGGCAGGAGTCAGCAAAACAGGAGTCAGGAGTCAGAAGTCAGGAGCCGGGAGGTATGCAGTCCCTAGCCCCTAGCCCCCAGCCCCTAGCCCCTAGCCGGCCTTATCGCCGCAAGCTGCCTGACGAGCGCCGCGCCATCACTCACAAGTTCGCCGTAGGCGCGCACGAAGGCTATCTGACCGTGGGCCTTTACGACGACGACCCGCCGGGAGAGATTTTCATCACCATGGCCAAAGAAGGCTCCACCGTTTCCGGCCTGATGGATTCCTTCGCCACCGCCGTTTCCCTGGCCCTTCAATACGGCGTGCCGCTCAAAGTACTCTGCGACAAGTTCAGCCATATGCGCTTCGAGCCCAGCGGCTGGACCAACAACCCCGAGGTCCGCTACGCCAAGTCCATCATGGACTACATCTTCCGCTGGATGGCTTACAAGTTCTTGCCCAAGGACGCGCAGCCGAGCGAGGATGCCAGCGTCGCATCACTGAACGGCTCGGAAGTCGAAAAGGCCGCCGGCCTCGCCTCGCAGTTCACCCAGGCGGCGGGCGGACCGGGCGCTCTCCCTTCAGAGACCGGCCAAGCCGGCCTGGCGGGCGTCGTCCACAGCGAGGACGCGCCAAGCTGCTCCGATTGCGGCGCCATCATGGTCCGCAGCGGTGCCTGTTATAAGTGCCTGAACTGCGGCTCCACCAGCGGGTGTTCGTAGGAGCAGAGTAGGCAGTAGGCAGAAAGCAGGAGAGTGGCAATGGGTGAACTTACTAAGTAGGCCAGAAGTATGTAGACATAAACGAGCTAGATCGCTGCATACTGGGTATCTGGCATAAGAAAGAATTGGCGAACCAACTCGGGCGACTTTTGAAGGCGTCTCAGTCGGCTGCCGACCAACGTTTTCAGGTGGTCGGCACCCTCGAGCAAAGCACGCCCGACGCCGTGATGTTTGACGTGATTCCAGACCTGCTCGTCGGGATTGAGTTCAGGCGAGTAGGGCGGCAGGTAGAAGAGCCGCAGTTTGCCCTGGGTGGAAGCGTAGGCACGGGCGGCTCGCGACTGGTGAACCGGATGGCCGTCCGCAATCAGGAAGATCGGCCGAGAGGCATGGTGCGTCAGACGCTTCAGGAACTGCACATAGCGCGCGGTGTTCAGCTTCCCTTTCACCACCATAAAGCGCAACTCTCCGCGCGCGCTCACGGCCGAAATCATGTTCAACCCTACGCGCTGGCCGGTCGTGGGCACGACGGGCGTCTGCCCCCGTTCTCCCCAGGTCGTACCGGAATGATAATCCGAACGCACCCCAGCCTCGTCCGCAAAGAAAATCGCGGCTCCCACTCGCTTGGCCAAGGCGTGAATGGCCGGATACTCTTGCTCTCGCCAGCGCTTCACGCGCTCGGGGTCTTGCTCCCAGGCTCGCCACAAAGGACGCTGGCACGTCAGCCCCAACTGCTTCAGCAGCCGTCCGACACTCGACAGGCTCAGCTTCAGTCCGAACCGCTGGCGCAACAAAATCCGAATCATCCAGCGCGTCCACAGAGCAAACTCGAATTGAAACTGCAAGGGATTCTTCCCCACGACGGTGCGATACAACCAGCGGAGTTGGGCCCCGGTAATCTTCGGTGGGCGGCCCGCCAACGGACGGGCTTTCAGCGCCGCCCAGCCTCCAGCCCGATACCGAGCCAGCCAGTTGTAGATACAAGCGCGACTGAAACCCAGCGCCGCAACAACCACCTCGGGGCTCTCGCCCGCTTGCACTCGCTCGACCGCGCGAATCCGAATCTCTTCCAGGGTTTTGTGATCCAACTTCCGGGCATCTTGCGTAACCATGCCCGAAGTATAGCCGATAGCTTCATTTATGTCTACTTACTTCTGATTGGATTAGTAAGTGAGGCGGGAGGCGTTATGGACGAAGCCACAGAGCTCGAAAGGATTCGCCACGTTCTAAGGCTGGCAAGGCGGCAGGTAGACCAGGGGGATCCAAAACCCGACTTAGCGCTGGAGTACCTCAGACAGATAAAGGACCCCATTGAGCGCTACCCCGGTACACTTGAGTCGGCCGAGTATTCCTTGCTGTTGGGTGAGGCTCTCACCGCGAAGCATAGTCCAGCTGCCAAATCGTTCCTCGAAGATGCGGAGAAGCAAATCACAACGATGCCGTGTGGTGCACCCGAACTCGAAGTGAGACTATACGATCGCCTCGCGTACTTTCACGAAAAAGTCCTTCGGAAACGAGGTGACGCGCGGGACCTGCTCAAGTTAGCGAAGGCCGCGGCAGTTAGGCTGGGTATTGGCGAACTGACGGCGCATATGCAATTGAGGGTCATTCGGCTCGACCTAAAGATTGACGACAGCCCCGAGGTAGAGAACTTCAGGAGGCTGCGACGGGTTGGGTGTCAGCACAACTTTACGGACGATGAGCAGTTGATGGCGTGGCATCAGCACTGCGGAGACACAAGCCCTGTCTACGCGCGCGGAATTCAAGAAAGGACCGAGCAGTACTTCCTCGAGTTGCTGCGCTCGGTAAGAGTCCTTCAGTGACGCCGATCCGGAAGAACTCATTTGTACGGCAGATCATGTCCAAAGTCCAGGGAACGGACCCCTACTTGGCGGTGGGTGGCTTGGTGGCGAAGTACCGTCGACCCGGGGAGACCCTCGAGACCGTGGCGAAGAACTTGGGAGTCCAGAGCGTAGCTGTCGAGCCGATGGGATTTGACGGAGGCGTCTTCGAGGATGGGTCGGTGCTCCAGATCAAACTGAACTCATCAAGCCCTCCGACGAGGAGGCGATTTACGTTGGCACACGAAGTCGCGCACCTGATCCTGGCGGCCGGGGGGGCACGGAGCGGCCACCGGTCACACGCCGCCACCGAACTCGAGCAGGCCTGCGACCTCGTTGCTGCCGAACTCCTCATGCCCTTGGATGAAGTTCGGTGCGTAGTGCCTAGGGAAGGCTCAATCGAAGCGCTACTGACTCTCGGAAATAGGTTTGAAGCGTCGCTTCATGCTGCTGCCATTCGCATTCATCAGTTAGGGTTGTGGAAGGACTCAGTCGGGTTCTGGAAATGGGATGGGAGTGCCCGAGAGCTGTGGTTTGTCGGCAGGAGGCCGTGGCCCGACAAGTCGCCGTATCTGGATGCCTTCGCGCGCGCAATGACCGAGGGCGGAACTGTCACAGCGGCGGAGTTAATCCGGGAGCCAGACAGGGACGCGTTTCACGTGTGTCTGAAAGTCCGCCGGCTGGGGAGGGAATTCCTGATCGCTGTTTTGCATAAGAGAGGCACGTGCGAGGACTGCAGAACATGTGCGGTTGATAACTAGACCAGTCTTTCAGTTCACCGTCATTGATGCGTTGCGGGGGGAAGCACATGAGAAGAATCCTGAAACCGGGCGAAACTGCCCCAGCATCGGGCGAGTACGAGATCATCGGTCCGCGCGGCGGGGAGACGCGCAAGGAACGCACGGTCCCGAAGGGGCGACCGCTGCCCCCGACGCCCGGACCGGGTGAAGGGTACGAGCTGGTTCGTCGCGCGCGCAACAGGAGTGGCCGCCGATCGCCAAACCGCTAATCAAACTTGAGGGGACGGCGCTACATCGCTGCGCAGAAGGAAAGGCACAAGAAGCAGAGCTTCGAAGAAGAGCTCGTCAGATTGTTGAACAGGTACGGTGTTCAATACGACGAGCGTTACATTTGGTCTTGATGAAAGGTGTGACCCTTTCAGGGTCGGGGTTCGTTCGGCTGGGTATTCCGGAGGCGTTGCCCCCGGCTACTATATGATGCCCCTCCGGGGCAAGGTTCGGGCGGATTCACCGAGCACCCGGGGACAACGCCTCCCGGCGCGGTTGCCTATTGCGGCCTGGCTCTAAAAGGGTCACACTATGGAGACGGGGGTGGCAGGAGGTAAGCATGAGGCTGGTCAAAGCGAGTAAGACTTCTGACCTTGACGTTAATGGCGCCCTGCACGCGATCTGTTCGACAGGCAGGGGGCGGTGCTGGCATTGCGACCGTAAGCTGCCTGGCGCGGAGGAAGCTATTAGCGCCGGATGGTACGTGCAGCGCGTTGACGGCCAGCGCGTGGCCAACATCATCCTCGTGTGTCCGAAATGCCGGCGCAAGAAAACCGAGGCAAGCCGAAGACAATATCTGCGCACCCTCTCTCCGCCATCCTGCGACGCAGTCCACTAATCCACAGCAAAGCCTTGTTCGCTGCTTCAAAGCGGGCTGTCATTCCTCGCTTCACTCGGAATGACATTTCGTTGTTGTTGGGGCTGCCGCGTGCAGGCGCTTATCTGTTACACGGTACAAAGCGGGAGGCGATCTGAGCCTGCACTTTTGCGGCAAGGGTGTCGACATCGTCGCGCCTGAGCGCACCGGTGGCGATGGGAGGGTGAACGATCATCTCAATCAAGCCAGGCCTTACGTGGTAAGTGTCCGGTTTCAGGACGGCGCGCGTTCCGTTCAAGGTAATCGGAACGATAGGGACACCGGATTGAATGGCGAGGTAAAAGCTGCCGGACCTGAACGGCAGAAGCTTTCCATCGCGGCTCCGATGGCCTTCGGGAAAGAGTACGACGGAGCTTCCCGCACGGATCCTCTCTGCGGCCGCGTCTAGACTCATCCTCGCGCCTTTGGGGCGTCCTCTGTCGACGGGAATGTGTCCTGACCGCGTCAAGTGCCAGCCCAGGAAAGGCAGCTTGAACAGCGATCGTTTGGCAACAAAGCGGAACTGCACGGGCAGATTCACGAAGAGGATGGGGATGTCCATGGCGCTCTGGTGATTCGCGCAATAGATCGCAGTCTTCAGGCCGGCCAGGTTTTCCAAGCCTTCCACACGAGTCCGGATGCCGCTGGTCCTCAAGATCAACCACGACCAGTGCCGCGCGAAGGCGTGCTGCCATCTCCCCTGGCTGTCGAACAAAGAGGAGCATAGTGAAAGCGTTCCGCAAACTGCGGTGTAGAGGTAAATCAGCAGATTGGTGAAGAGGAGAGAGCGCAGATAGCTGAGGTAGTACGAAACCCCTTGCTGTTTGCGGTTCGTGCCGCTGGGGACGGCTGGAGGAGTTCCCATGATCGTATCACGCCGGCCCTTCGCCGGGGCGCGGGACGGCTTGGTTCGCGAGCTGAAGCTGACCTTCCAGCAGGGCCCTCTTGACGGCTCCCACCAGATAGAGGGAGCCGATAATGATTACCACATCGTCTTCGGAGCTTGCCTGGCAGGCCCGCGCCACAGCCACGGAAGGCTCGGCTTCGATGACCAGCCGCTTGGGGCGAAACCGTGCCGTCGCGAGTATCTCTTCCGGCGTGGCCGCGCGCGCCAGGTGGGGACGCGTTAAATAGACCTCTTCGGCAAGCGGAAACAGAATCTCGCTGATTTCGCCGATCGCCTTGTCGCGCATCGAAGCATAAACAAGCCGCAGGCGCCGCCCCACCAGATCTTCGTGGATGAACTCCGCCAGCACGCGGGCGGCCGCGGGATTATGCGCCCCATCGAGCAGGACCAGTGGATGTTCCAATACCGGTTCCAGCCGCCCCGGCCACGAAGTGTTTTCGAGACCTCTGACAATCGCGCTGGGGGTGATTCGGAACCCATCCCGGCTGAGGCGCCAAGCTGCCGTCACCGCCGCGACGGCGTTTTTCACCTGAAACCTTCCTAACAACGGACAACTGAGGCCGGAGAAGCTTTCCGCGCCCAAGGAGAGATTGAAAAGGTAGTGCCCCTGCAAGCTTTGCAGGCCGGAAAGCCCGCCGATCGTGTCCGTCTCCAATAACTCCGCTCCCATTTCTGCGCAGTGCCGCCGGATCACCTCCGCGGCCTCTCCCGGTTCGCATCCGCTCACGACGGGCGCCCCGGGTTTGATGACTCCCGCCTTCTCACGCCCAATTTCGGCGAGGGTAGAGCCGAGAAACTCCATGTGGTCAAGCCCCACATTGGTGATCACCGCCACGCGAGGTTGAGTAACGTTGGTAGCATCCAGGCGGCCTCCCATGCCCACTTCCAGCACCACGAAGCCGGCTCCTGCCCGGGCGAAATAATGGAATCCAGTGGCCGTCAGAAACTCGAAGAAGCTCGGCACTTGCCCCAGAGCCTTCTCCTCCAGCAGGCTTTCAACCGCCTGGCGGACTTCAGAGAAGGCGCGAGCAAAGTCGTCCTCGCGGATTTCAGCGCCGTCGACCCGCATCCGCTCGTTCACTCTGACGAGGTGCGGAGAGGTGTAAAGACCAGTGCGGTAACCGGCTTGGGTCAGAATGCTGGCCAGCATGGCCGCAGTGGACCCTTTCCCATTGGTTCCGGCAACAATGACCGTGGGGTACTTCAGGTGAGGATTCCCAAGGCGGGTGAGTACCCTCGTTGTCGTCTCCAGCCCCCATTGCAGGCCATGCACCTCCTGGCCGAGGCTGTCCAGGTATCTCAAACTCTCGACGTAATTCATCGACATACGAGGAGCCAGGAGTCAGAAGCCAGAAGTCAGAATAGCTTTCAGCCCTCAGCTCTCAGCGGGCTTGCGGCGGGATGGCGCCTGCTGATAGCTGAGGGCTGAAAGCTGAGAGCCGGAGCCTCTATTCTGATTCCTGACTCCTGACTTCTGCTATCCGTCCCACGCCCGCAGCAGGCGCGCGGATCTCGCCAAGAAGCTCTTTAAGTCTTTGCGCGGAACGATCGCGTCCAGCATGCCGTGGGCTAGCAGGAACTCCGCGCGCTGGAAGCCCGGCGGCAGTTTCTGGCGTATCGTCTGTTCGATAACCCGCGGGCCCGCGAAGCCGATAAGGGCGCCGGGTTCCGCAATGTTAAGGTCCCCGAGCATGGCGAAGCTGGCCGTCACGCCCCCCGTGGTCGGATCCGTCAGCACGGAAATATAGGGCTTCCGCACTTCATCCAAGCGGGCCAGCGCCGCGCTGATCTTCGACATCTGCATCAAGCTGATGGCGCCTTCCATCATTCGCGCGCCCCCCGAACACGAGACCACAACCAGGGGAAGTTTCTTGTCGATGCAACGGTCGATGGCCCTCGTCACCTTCTCACCCACCACCGCACCCATACTCCCGCCGATGAACTGGAATTCCATCGCGCAGAGGATGGCCGGATTGCCTTCGAGTTGGCCTTCGCCGGTGATCACGGCGTCTTTAAGTCCCGTGTTTCTTTCCGCTTGCCTCAACCGGTCGCTATAACTCTTGGTGTCCTTGAATTGCAGCGGGTCCGTGCTGGCCAGTCCAGCATCGTGTTCCGTGTAGCGCCCATCGTCGAAGAGCATCTCGAGGCGGGCGCGCGAACCCATTTTGAAATGGTGGTTGCATTTGGGGCAGCAGAGGAGGCTATTCTCCAGATCTTTCTTCCAAAGTATCTGCTTGCAGTCGTCGCACTTCACCCAGAGCCCCTCCGTCTGGATGCGCTTCTCTTTGGGCGGTTCGATCGGTTGTTTTTCTTTTCGAAACCAAACCATGGTTTTATCGAATCATTGATTCATTGTGTCATTGAGCCATGGGAGAAACCCAAAAGTCCACCAATCTAGAAACGGCTCAATGACTCAATCGCCCAATGGCCAAATATCAGTACTCGATTCCTTTTTGGGCCGCGATCCCTTTCTGGTACGGATGCTTCACTTCCCGCATCTCGGTAACCAAATCCGCAAGCTCCACGATCGAGGGGTGGGCGTTGCGTCCCGTCAGAATAACATGGAGCGTTTCGGGTTTCTTCTTCAAAGCTTCCACCACCAAACCCGGATCAAGCATCTTGTAGCTGACGACATAGTTGATTTCGTCGAGGACAATCAAATCATATTGGCCGCCCTCGATACTTTGGCGGCAGAATTCCCATGCCTCTTCCGCCAATCGCATGTCCTCCGGGTGAGGCTTTTCAGCACCCAGCTTCACGAAGCCGCGACCCATGGGCAGGATCTTAAATCGGTCCTCTCCCAGCATGCGGGCCGCCTCGAGCTCCCCATAGTGCCAGGAGCCTTTTATGAATTGTACCATCAATACCTTCAACCCCTGCCCTACGCACCGGAGCATGGTCCCCAAAGCCGCCGTAGTCTTCCCTTTGCCGGGCCCGGTGTAAACGATGATCAGTCCTTTTCGCGTTTCCGGCAAGCCAACCTCTGCCTGAATCCGGGGTTTGCTGTCTGTCATTCTGAGCGAAGCGAAGAATCTCCGTAGTCGATCAATCCGGGACTGCCGAGATTCTTCGCTTCGCTCAAAATGACAGACCTACCGTGGATACGGGTATCCACGAAGGATCGTGAATCCACGGTAGATCTGCTCGAGTAAAAGCGACCGCGCCCAATCATGCGTCAGCGTCATGCGTGAAAGCGCCAGGAGCACATCTGCTTCCTTCCTGAATGCCGCCGAGAATCCGTCCGGCCCTCCGATTAGAAAAACCAGTTCCCGCGTTCCCCGCAAGGCTTGTTGCCCAAGCCATTCCGCGAATTCCGCCGAAGTCCACTCGCGCCCTCGTTCGTCCAAGAAAACTCTGGTGCTCCCCCGCGTTTTCTCCAGCAAGTTCCGTTCGCCGGTGGAGAGTCCGGCCTTGCTTCGCCGGACCGCTTCGCGCACGGGCGGTATCTCTTCCACAGTCAATCCGGTAAAGTGTTCGATCCTGCTGGCCAAGTCAGACTGCAGAGCTCGCAGGTGTGGATCTTTCGTCTTACCTTCCCAGAGAATGCGAATTCGCATGCGAGTAAAGTCTAAAGGGTAAAGGATAAAGGCTAAAGGACAAAAGCTAGAAGGTGATGGGAGATGGATGGATGTACTTCACCCTTTACCCTTCAAACTTTAGCCTTGCTCCGGGACCGGTAGCCGGGGAGCGCTCCTCCACAGGCGTTCAAGATCGTAGAAGTGCCGAGCGCGCTCCAGAAAGATATGGACGACAAAGCCCATGTAATCCATAAGGATCCACTCCGCTTGCGAATAGCCTTCGATGTGCGCCGGAGTCAATCCTGCCTTCTCGAGCTTCTCCTTAATCGCGTCGCAAATCGCCTGCGCATGCCGCACGGAAGTGCCGGAGCAAATCAGAAAATAGCTAGTGAAAGAGCAGGTTCGCTCCAGGTCCAGGACGCTCAGGTCCAAAGCCTTTCGGTCTTGAGCGGCACGAACCGCGGCCTGAAATTGCGGGGTCATCATCCTGGCTACTTCCCGCCACAGCCGCTCTGCAGGGGCGCACGGCCTGGCGCCCGCACTTCTGAGGTCAGCCGGTGCGGACCGTAGAGGCCCTCCTTCAGAATGTATTCTTCCACAAGCCGGGGAACAAGGCCAGTGACAGTTCGGCCGGAGCTGATGGCCTGTCGGATCGCGTGTGAAGCGACATGCATCTGGACGCCTCTGAGGACGTAAAGGGTGCTGTGGCGCAATCGAATGGTATCAAGCCGTCCCGCACCGCTCCTTAATCCCTTCCTCGCTGAAGAGGGGACTGGAGGGTGAAGGCGCGCGGCAGCGGGCCGACTGATCTCCTCCGGCACCACTTTCCGGATCTCATCAACATCAAAGCCGGGTCGTGAAACGACGATGAAATCAACCAAGTTCAAGAGGCGGCGATACTCTTTCCAATGGGGCAAATCCAGGAAAGCATCGACCCCGATCAGAAAAAAAAGGCGGTCGTCCTTATGAAGCGAACGGCGCACTTTGCGAACCGTGTCGATCGAGTAGCAAGGTTTGTCTTCCGCGGTTGGTGCTTCCAGCAGGGACGGGATCAACCGCCGGTCTCCTGCGCAGGCCAGCACCGTCATCCCATAGCGATGCGGGAAGGACGTTAAGTGGTCGCCGTGCTTGTGGGGCGGCCTACCCGTGGGAACAAAGAGGACCCGGTCCAACCCGAACATGCGGGCCGCCGCTCGCGCCGCCTGCACGTGTCCGGAATGGATAGGATCGAAGGTTCCGCCGAATAAGGCAATATTCACGCTTCTAGAACCCCGTCAGAAGATCCGGTGATCGGGAAATCGGGTGAACAAAGAACGTCTGCAACTGGTGTCACTCGCTGGATCCTCCGCTCGCCCGGTCCCTCTGTTCTATGCTCTCCCGATCACCCGATCTCCTCGGTATCTGCTCCAGCGTTGCCCAGGTACGCTGCTTCAATTCCTCCAATCCTGCGCCGGTTACACTGGAGATTTCAAGCAGGACCTTGCCTTGGGCATGGCAAAACTCTCGCAACTCAGTCAGCCGCTCGCCGGGGCCCGCAGCATCAATTCGCGACGCGACCAGCAGCATGGGCTTGCTGGCCACGACCGGGCTGAAGCTCTCCAACTCTTCCATGATCACCCGGTAATCGTCCATCGGGGAACGGCCGGACTGCTCGGCGGTATCGATCAGGTGAAGCAACAGCCGGGTTCGCTCCACATGCCTGAGGAACCTTGTGCCCAGCCCTCGCCCCAAATGGGCGCCTGCAATCAAGCCGGGAATATCTGCCATGACGAAGGAATGTTCTTCATCGACAGCGACCACGCCGAGGCACGGCTCCAAGGTGGTGAAAGGATAATCGGCAATCCGCGGCCGGGCGGCACTCAGTCTTGATATCAAAGTGGATTTTCCCACGTTGGGAAAGCCCACCAGTCCCACATCGGCGATAAGTTTGAGCTCAAGCCTTAACTCCCGTTCCTCGCCTGCTCCGCCAGGGTCGGCCCGGCGCGGCGCTTGATGAGTGGAAGTGGCGAACTGGGCATTCCCGCGGCCGCCCCGCCCGCCTTTGGCCACCAGGTAGCGCTGGCCGGGTTCGTCGAAATCCCACAGCTTTTCCTCGGTGGCGTAGTCGTAGACCACCGTGCCCACCGGCAGCACTACCTTGAGGTCCTCGCCGTCCTTACCGTGCCGATTGGAGCCTTCCCCGTGCCTTCCCCGACCCGCGCGAAATAGGCGGTCGTACCGGAACTTCAGCAGCGTGTTCATCTGTTCCGAGCTTTCCAGAGTGACATCGCCACCGTTGCCGCCATCTCCCCCGCTCGGGCCGCCCCGCGGAACGAACTTCTCACGTCGGAAAGCTACACAACCGTTCCCGCCATTGCCGCCGACAACGTGGATTCTGGCTTCATCGATGAACACGTTAAGTCCACCGCCCCTAATTTCGCTTTTCTGAGAGAGGCAACCGGTCGCTTAATCCCCTCCGCCGGTAGGAGGGAACACCGCCTCGATCCGCTCCTCCAAGAGGAGGAGATTAAGGGGAGGTGCGCACGGTCGGTATGACAACTGGATGAACCATACGCGCTACCGCCATCCCAAAACTGGCTGGCCGTTTTGTGGGGAAATAGACGACTGTTGGTTGCCGCAAGTCCGTTCGAAGCACTGCCGGCCGCGTTCTGCGAAACCGGCACTGGCCAGCCCTGTTGCTGCGGGGCCGGATCTTCGCCTAATTCGTTGAGGGAACCAGAATACTCACAAACCGGCCGGAATGGCCTTTATCCTCAAACCGGACTACGCCTGATACCTTAGCAAAAAGTGTGTCGTCCTTGCCGACGCCGACGTTATCTCCGGGCTTCAGGCGAGTGCCGCGCTGGCGAACGATTATCGAGCCGCCGGTTACAAATTGGCCGTCAAAGCGCTTCACTCCCAACCGCTGCGCATTGGAGTCTCGACCGTTGCGAGAAGTTCCCTGCCCTTTCTTGTGTGCCATATTGAATTCCCGTTCGTGGGCCACCACCCGTTCGCCCCTCCTCAACGAGGAGGGGATAAAAGGGGTGGTGCAGCCCCATCAGTTCATTACAATATCGTTGATCAGTACTTCGCTGAACCCTTGCCGGTGCCCGATGGTGCGGCGGTATTGCTTCTTCCGTTTATACTTCAGGACTCGAACCTTGGGCGCACGGGCGCTTCGCAGGATCGTCCCCCTGACTTTCGCGTTCTCAACCAGCGGCGTGCCTACCGTCAACCCCTCTTTTCGTACCGCAAAGATGTGATTGAATTCGATCGTCGAACCCGACTCGCCATCCACTTGTTCGATTCGAATCACATCACCGGGCGAAACCTTGTATTGTTTACCACCTGTCCGCAAAATCGCGTACATAAGTCTTCCTCTCTTGAGCTATCGCAAAACTTCAATTATAGGGGCGTGTTCACTGATCTGTCAAATTGGTTTGATTGTGTGTCGCGGCAAAGTGATAATGTCCGGTTTCAGCAAAGTAGAAATGTCCTGTTCAGCTCCGTCAAACTTGCCGGATGGAAAAACAGGAGATGCTGATGTTGAGTGGGAAAGAGCGGGACCGGTTGAAGGTGTTGCATGAACTGCAGGGGGGACATTTAACGCAAGGTGAGGCCGCGGGGCAGTTAGGGATCAGCGACCGCGAGGTGCGGAGGTTGCTGGTGCGGATCGCGGCGGAGGGCGATCGCGGCGTGGTGCATGGGCTGCGGGGAAAGGCGTCGAACCGGCGATTGCCGGAGAGTCTGCACAGCCGCGCGCTGAAACCGGTGAAGGCCAAGTACCGTGACTTTGGCCCCACGCTGGCGTGCGAATACTTGGCCCAAGATGACGCGCTGGAGGTGAGCAAAGAGACACTGCGGGGGTGGATGATGGCCGCCGGGTTGCGGCGGGGGCAGCGGCGCCAAGTCGAGGAAGTGCACGGGTGGCGGCAGCGCCGGAGTTGCCGGGGAGAGTTGGTGCAAGGGGACACGTCGGAGCACGACTGGCTGGAAGGGCGGGGGCCGCGGCTGTATCTGGTGGCGATGATCGACGATGCCAGCAGCCAGGCCTACGCACGTTTTGTGGAGCAGGACAGCACGGAGGAGAACCTGCGCGTGCTGTGGGGATACCTGGAGCGTTGGGGTCGGCCGGTAGAGTTTTATACGGACAAGAGCAGCCTGTTTACGGTGAACCGGCCCGTGCTGGAAGGCGCGGACGAAGCCGTAAAAGAGGCGTGGACGCAGATCGGGCGGGCCTTGCAGGAACTGGAGATTGGCTGGATCCCGGCGCACTCGCCGCAAGCCAAGGGTCGCATCGAACGCTTCTTCGGCAGGGCCCAGGACCGGTGGGTGAAAGGGCTGCGCTTGGCGGGGGCGGACCGTCTGGAAGCGGCGCAGACCTATCTGGAGGGAGAATACTTGCCGCACTGGAACCAGACCTTCACGGTGTTGCCGGCGGGCAGCACGGATGCGCATCTCCCCCTGCGCGCGGAGCATGAACTGGCGGCGATCTTAAGTCTTGTGGAAGAACGCATCGTGACCTCCGACTACACGATTCGCTATCAGGGGAAGATCTTCCAGATGGCGCGCGGTGATATCCGCCCCGGACTGCGGGGCGGTCGGGTGCGGGTGGAGCAACGGCTCGACGGGAGCATGGCGGTGAAGTTCCGTGAGTACGGCCTGAGCGTGGCGGAGTGCCTGGCTCAACCGAAAACGCCCTCACCCCGGAGACCGGCAAGCGCGCCGAGGCTTCGCCCCAAAGTTGTGCACAACTGGATGAAAGATTTCCATCTCCGGAAGAGTCCTCCTCTGGGAGTAATTCTGCCGGGCGCGACACGGGGCGGGTCGCCGACGTTCTTTGGCGGCTAACCGGAGGAGCCCGTACGGGCGACGGAGGTTAGCCGCCAAAGAACGAAAAACGGAACTTTCCACTTTGCTAAGAACAGGACATTTCTACTTTGCTGGGATTAGGACATTTTCCATTGAGGACTCTAGAACTAAATCCATTCTCAGGGAGCATCTTAAACTCGGAGATGAAGTGTGGTCTAAACTAGCAGAGGGGGTATATATTTCTTTTTCTGGTGAGGAAGCTGTGAAGGTTGGTCTGGCTGAAGAGATTGGTGAGTTTTCCCCACCAAAGGGAAAGCAAATATTTTACATTTGACACGGGCGCAATCCTCCGCTAATAAAAAAAAAGTACGCTCCGACTGGCATCGGGGTGTTTTGTATTTTACAACTCCACTTTATCAAGCATTTCTTAGATTGTATAGAAGTGATATGTAACGCTAGCTTCTATCGCGGGTGTGACTCGCAGCGTGGTGTGAATGAGAAAGAAATTATAGTGTATGAAGTAGAGCGCAATGCTGTAGGTATGATTCTCTACTTTCTTGCTGAAACAGTTAGTTAGGCGCGTGAACGTCGCATTCCCATTCTCATGCTGAGATTCTGGAGCTCTACGTAAGAGGTGGAAACATGGTCGGGGTCGGGGTTCCCATAATGATTTTCGCTCAACTCCGACACACTCCGCAGGGCTGTAACGGTCCTCTTGGCTCGCTGCGTACAGTTTTGACAGCATCGCGTAACATATCGCACCTGAAAGAATACTAGACGGCATTGAGGTAGACGCGTAGGCCGTCCGTTGTAAGTTGGATTCGGTGGGTGAGGCGGCTCGCTAGTGTCAATGAACATGAGTGCGCTGAGTAAGTCTAGATGCAGACTATGAACGAAGGAACTAGTTTTGTGTGCGTAGATGGCAACCAAGTCCAAGTCGCATAGCAGAACTTCCCCCTTTTCTCGTGTGGGACGTTCTTCTGCTTCGCGTACACGTAGCTCCAGCACTCGTCACACTGAATCGTTTGCATCGCAAATGCGCAGGGCTTGTCTGATATGCAGCACAAGCACGCCGACTTCCGGCAGCAGTTTCAAGACGGTATTAAAGGCCACGTACACATTCAGATGCAGAGCGAAGAGAATTTCCTTCCACTAACGCAGAAACGATCTGTGCTTGTTTTTCAAGGTGTAGTTTGTTCATGTCTGAGATTATCACAAAGCGCTCACGCATTGTCAAGAACTATATTTATAGTGTTTTAAGTAACTTGCAGTAATACAGCAATTCTGTTTTATTGGACTTGTAATACAAGTCAAAGCCAATCAATATCCGATCATATCTAATAGAATGGACGGAATTGTTTCTGCAAAAAAAACTTGCAAAACCAGTGGCGCTCCTATGGCTGTTGTGGTATGATGAAAGTGAACAAGAAGTGGGCTTGGCTCGGTTTGTGTTTGGCCACATTAGAACCAAGCCAGGAAAGGCAGGTGAGCTTATGACTCATGATAGTCGGCCTTTGAAGGGCAGAGGGCGCGTAGAAAGGCGCGCTCTAAAACTCACGCGCTTTTTCGTTTATAGCACATTTCGAGGAGGTTTGCAATGCCTGATACATTGGAAGCTGAACGGCTCGTTTTAGAAACTTGGAAGAAGGAGAGCGCAGAACTGGATGCCGCAATCTCCGTTTTAGAGAAAAAGATTGCGATGCGTGGAAACTCTGGGGCTGCCTTCGTCGCCAGTTCCGGCCATATCAAGTCGGATGAGTTTTTTCGACTCAGCACGATGAAGCGGTCAAGAAATTCCTGAAAATTGTGGGAAGACTGCAGCGCCATACAAGATATTATAGACGGCTTGAAACGGGGCGGTTGGATGAGAACTATAAGAACGTCTACACGGCACTCACGAGACTTCAGAAGAAGGGCGTGGTGAAGGTCGGAGATGATTGGGGCTTGGAAGAATGGTATCCACCAGAGAAGGAATAGAAAGCAGAGAACGGGAAGGAGGATTCCACAATAGTGGAACTCGCAGAGTTGTTAGAGACAGATGAAAAAGAGGCTCCGGAAAGCAAAAAGGGCTGAAGGCTCAGATTCCTTGAGCGCTGCACGAACTTTTTTAGCAGAGAAATTTCGTGCTCTCAATAACCTAGATGCAAAGTTATGATAACCATAAAAAGATTAGCTTGTCAAGTACTTTCACAGCGTTACATTTATATGGCCTATTGGATGTACTCAGAACACTCCTGTAGGCTCCGCTCGTCCAAAAGACGACGAAGAATGGAGCCGGAACCCCTTCAGAAGGAGGCGTTGCCAATGGAGACTAAGGCTCAAGTGCTGCATTTACCTAGATGCAAAACGGTAAAAGGCTGGTGGGTTACATCTTTCGCCCGTGGATCACCGTAAAAGGTGTGAAACTCTGGGCGAGGGATTACGGCCACCGGGCTTGGAAAATTCCTATCTACAGATAGGAATGACCTAACCGTTTAGCCACGTTCGCCGGGCACGTGTGTACAAGAGCTGAAAGCCGAGCGCCAGACCGTAAGCTCACCGGCTCTTCCACCTTGCGCGGGCTGCCTTTTGAGCCGATTCACGCCTTTGTTGAGCGGACATCCGACTCGCCCTGGTGACGCCGCCTTTGAGGCCACCACGCCTGCCAAGAGCCACAGCGTGCCGATTCTTGGCCTTTGGTGGCAAAGCTGACTCACCTAAAGTCAAAATATCCCCGATCTGGAAAGCCCGCTCATTGGAGTCCTGAGCCAAATTCTTTGGGTGTATCATAGAACCATTTTACGGTACTGGAGGGCTTAGTAAAGGGGCAGGAAAATCAAAATGAGTCACTACCATTTCTACTTTGCCTTGACAGTTGGTTTGATTGTGGAATTGGAATGGTACATCGTATCCCCCCTGTGGAGTTAAAGTGTTTGAGCGAAAAGAGGCGCGGACAGATCGCCGACCTATCTCGGCTCCGGCCCGCTCACTTTGGTTTGTCACGTTGTATGCTATATTCCCACTAGAGGACTGGTGGGCTGACACTCCGTGTGCAACGGTCCGAAAATCGGAGGCCTCGATGCTGTTTAGAGATCAGGTTGCATTGATTACCGGCGCGTCTAGTGGCATTGGGCGCGCTACCGCAGAAGCCATGGCGACAGAGGGCGCGCGAGCAGCGGTCAACTATTGCAAGAATCAGGCCGGAGCGGAACAGACAGCGGAATCCATCCGCAAAGCAGGGGGAGAAGCGCTCGTGGTGCGCGCCGATGTTACACGCGCCGCCGAGGTGCTGGCCATGGTCGAGGCGGTGCGGAAGGAATGGGGGCGAATCGATATCCTGGTTAATAACGCCGGAGATCTTATCGCCCGCCGTTCGCTCACCGACATGACTGAGGAATACTGGGACGAGATCATGGCGCTCAACTTGAAGAGCGTCTTCCTGTGCGTCCACGCCGTGTGGCAGGAGATGGCGGAACGCAAAACGGGATGCATCATCAACGTGACATCCATCGCCGGACGCAACGGCGGAGGGCCAGGCGCGGCGGCTTACGCCGCTGCCAAGGGGGGCCTCCTGACCTACACCAAGGGCTTGGCAAAAGAGTTAGCGCCACATGGCGTCAGGGTGAATGGGATCGCGCCAGGCGTGATTGCCACGCCTTATCACGAACGTTACAGCCCCGCTGAAGTTTTTCAGAGGTTTATCGCGTCTATTCCCTTGGGCCGGGCGGGAACTTCCGAAGAAATTGCGGACGTGATCGTGTTTCTGGCTTCACCCGCAGCCCGTTACATTACCGGTGAAACTATCGAGGTCAACGGCGGGATGCTGATGGATTGAGAAAGGCAGTTTACAGTCGATAGTCAACAGTTGACAGCCAGCGGCCAAGCCAACTACCTGAGCTTGCGCAGCAGGCGAGGCGTCAACCACCACGTGAGTTGCCCCGGGCTCCGGGGCGGGAATTCCTCAAAGCTGATCATGCAGCAGCCGCCCTTCTTGAACCCCAGATTGGCGTGGCTTCCGGCCCCGATTAACCGCGCAGCCAGGTCACTAAGGTCCGGTTCGTGACCCACCACCAGCACTCTCGTCCGGCCGGGGCGTTTCGCCAGGAACGCGATCACCCCCTCGGGCGACCCGCCGGGCCCCATCGCGTCGCAAACGTCCACGGCTGCACTCGAAGCCAACGAATCGGCAATGATCCGCGCGGTTTCCACCGCTCTGACCAGCGGGCTACTCACGACCCAGTCCAGTTCAAGTCCCACTCGCTTCAGGCCTTCTGCGATTTCGCTCAGCTTTTCTTTGCCCTCAGGTTGGAGGGTGCGTTGCGCGTCGTCCGCAAATCCGACGCTGCCACGCGCCACCGCCAGGCCGTGCCGCATGATGTAAAGTTCATACCCTGACTGCGCTTTTCTCTCAGGGGGGTGTGGTATGTTTTTCGGCATATTGCAACTCCCTCGAAAAGCAGTTCGATGGGCCTCACTCGCCAAGCCCACCGCTGAGAACATAAAAGGCCCGCCGGTCCTCCCCGTCCCCCGTCGTGACAAAGCCCTCGACCCGGCAGCCTGATTCGAAGGCCCGCTGGAACATGCGCCGCGTTTCCAGCCGCCACCGCTGTGCGAGTTTTAGCGCGCGAATCCGCATTTCATCGGTATTGGCAGGAATCTCCAGCAGCAACCGGGGCGCGGTAAACGAAAGGTTGAGCCGGCGATTCACCATGAATCCTTCGTGATTGCGTCGAGTTTCGTTGATTCTCGGAAGGCTGAGGTCGGCCGCGCGCAACGAAGGCGCTCGAAGGCAGCGTGCCACATGGACACTGCCGATTTGCCATCTCACCACAAAGCGGTCGCTGGCCAAGCCCTTTTCGATCACGCTGGGGAAGTGGCCGTAACAGTCTTTAAGATACTCTTCCACTCGTGCGCCCAGCCGGGCAATGTTCAAAGCGGCATTGCGGCTTTGCAGAGGGTCATACGTCCAGCAAATGGACTTGATCCCTTCTTGCAGGGCTAATTCCCTGTGCACGAGCTTCAATTTGTAGCCCAGGCCCTGGTCCCGATGGTGCTTATCAACGGCCATCATATGGGACCAGTGAACCAGCCGCCCGTGATATCGTCCCAGGAAGGCATAAAGGAATCCAAGGAGGTTCCCCTTCGCGAGCGCGCCCAACACCACGCCGCCGTACTTTTGCGTGACTTGCAGAACCTCGCTGCCGCCCCCCAGGTTCCCCCACACTTGCATCTGGAGACGTTCACACTCCCGGTATTCGGCAAGGCTTCTCAGCCGTCTGATTTCGATGGGAGGCACGATCGATTCTCTACCCGTCGCCGTCTCTCAGCCGCTCCCACATTTCGCGAAACAGCTTTATCGAACCGGGAGCAAACCCGGCGTAATGATTGTTGAAGAACCCCAGGATGCTTACCCCGCGCTTGAGCAGCGCACGAATGATGGGGATCCACGTCTCCATCTCGCGGGTTCGGTCAATGATAATTCTATCCCAGTGCTGGGTCCTCTCCTCGATCCCTTTGCGATCGCCCAGCCATCTCAGATAGGCAAAGTTGGCGGTCACCACATCCTGCTTGGCCACGAGCTGTTCGACAGGCGTCATCCAGGGATGATCGATCAACGCCAATGCGATATTCCTGGCTCGAAGCAGATCGAGAAGCCGGTCATTAATCCAATATTTGTTGCGTAACTCGACAGCGAAGGCGCGGTCTTTGGGAAGTTGCTCCAGAAAGCTCGGCAGCCGCACAAGGAAATCGCGGGGCTGCGGGAAGGCTTGCTTGTTGAAGTAGGGGAACTGGATCAATAGAGGCCCAAGCTTGTCGCCAAGCAGGTCCATTGTCTTCAGGAACTCCGAGAGCTCGGTGGCGCAATCAACAAGCACCTTCTCATGAGTGATAACCTGAGGAAACTTGGCCGCAACCAGGAAGCCAGCGGGCGTGCGCGCCACCCAATTCCTGACCATAGCGGGGGACGGGGTTCGATAGAATGTCGAATCCACTTCCACCGTGTCGAAATGATTGGCGTATTCAGAAATGAAGTCACAGGGAGCGGTTCCTGGGGGATAGAAGACGCCGACCCAATCCTGACTGGACCAGCTCGACGTGCCGAGGCGCAAGTTAGGGATCCGAGGATAGTCCAAGCTACTCTCCGCACATGCCCCGCTCGCGCGCTCCACAGGTCCGGCAGGGGCCGTCATCAGAAGAAGCGGCGGAGTGCGAGCCCTTGGCCACCGCGAACACGGAAAGCATCTTTTCCACGTTCGGGCTTTCACACTTCCCGCAAAGCACAGTCGCGGAGAAGGAACTGACTATCTTTTCGAAACGGGTTCCGCAGTCCTGGCACTTGTATTCGAAGATTGGCATGGGTCTCCCCCCCTTGCAATATATCTGATGCTGGCCGACAATTCAACGGTGGCGAGGGCGCATTTTTCAAGGGTCGCGTCGATGCGCCAATGAAATTGGGGCTTGACACGATGCCGCTGAATTGCTTACAGTGTCCCTCGGCCACGTTAATTTTGGGGTTTATCAATCATTAGAGGAGAGGAGCAGCAAATGGCGAAAGTCCTGACGAAATCACAAGTGGTAGCCCACCTGGCAGAAAAGGCGGGGATCCAAAAGAAGGCTGCCGCTGCAGTTTTAGAGAACCTGGCTGCGTTGGCAACGAAAGAAGTCAAGGGCGGCGGACAATTCGTGGTTCCTGGACTCGGGAAAGCTGTTAAGGCGCACCGCAAAGCTCGTGTGGGTCGCAACCCGCAGACCGGTGAGCCCATTAACATTCCAGCGAAGACGGTCGTCAAGTTTCGCTTGGCCAAGGCATTCAAGGACGCCGTGGTGCCTCCAAAGAAGAAGTAGCGTTCGGCCGCGGGTCGGAATTTCGACTCGCGGCTGCCCGCGCAGGTCGCGTGCAAGCTGAACTCTGCACTCAGCAGACAGAACAGGGTGCGAAGGGTTTCAAGTTGTGGCGGTGAGGGCTCACCGGGAGGAGCAGGGTGGTGGTGTCATCCGCTCTGCAGACTCCCGTGCAGCGGGGCGAGGCTTGTGTGTGGCTCGTGAGCGGCCGAGGGCTGGTCTCCGCGCCGGAAAATGTCCGGTTGCCTGCCTTATTCGCTCAGCGTGCCGAATCCTGACCATGAGACAGGATGTTAGCGACCGTAACGAATAGGGCGCGGCCCTTCTTCCAATGCCTGCCGATCCCAAATCAAACCTTCCCGCGAATACTGTGCGATCTCGAAGTCTTGCGTCAACTCGAGCGCGTCGACGGGACAGGCATCCTCGCATAAGCCACAGAACATGCAGCGTGATAGGTCGTAGGTGAAAGTCGTCAATCGCTTCTTGCGGTCCTCGGTCCGTGCCCAGCCCACGACGATCAGGTTTTCAGGGCAAGCAATCGAGCAGAGATTGCACGCAATGCACAGCGTCTCGCCGCTTTCCGGGTGGTTGTTCAGACGCGGCGCGCCCCGATAGCGCTCTGCGACCACGGGCCTTTCCAGCGGATATTGTTCAGTGTAGGTCGCGCCCGGACGTTGATAAGAAAACGTCAACTTCAGGCCCTTGATGAGGTCGACCAGGAATATCCGTCGCAACCATTCCCTAGCGCTCATTGTTAGCACCCTGCCTTTGACTCAGTTCACGTCTTGGCGTGTAATACCCCTGTTTCACCGCCCCACACCGCCATGATAGACTGGACGGGTAATTGAGGGAAAGACAAAAGTCGCCCCTCGTAAGCCTGCGCGACAAAGCCAGGCATCTTTAATCGACGATGAAACGCATACTCTTCATCACTATCCTCGCCTTGGCCGTTCTATATGCCGGCGACTATCTTTCCCTTCGTTATCAGATCCCGAAGGGCCGCGCGCAATTTGGAGTGGTGAGAATCCAGAGCTATTATGCGGTGGGGCTGAAAAGCGGCAAAACTGATTTCATGTTCCTCGGGCCGAAGAACCAAACGTGCGTTCACTCGCTGTTTCCCCATTTTGGCGACAGTCCGTGCTGGTACCTCAACCGGAAGAAAGTGCAGCGTATCAACATGTGAGCACGGACCGCGGGCGCCGAGGGCGGAAGTTCGCGCTACCTGGGCACCATCCCCTGTAGCCAGTACGCCTGAGCGAAAACCAGGGCGCTGAGCCCGAGCGGCAGCAGCAGGCTGTGCCAGAACGTGCGGCGTAAGATTTCCCCTTCGTGTCCGATCAATCCCACGGTCGTGACTCCCACGGCAATGTTCTGTGGCGAAATCATCTTCCCGATAACGCCTCCAGCCGAATTGGTAGCTGCCAGCAGTATCGGGCTAACGCCGATCTGGCGGGCAACCGCCACTTGCAGATTGCCGAAAAGGAGATTGCTGGCCGTGTCACTCCCGCTCAGGAAGCAGGCAACCCACCCAAGATAGCCGCTCACCAACGGAAAAACCTTGCCCAGCCCCGCCAGGGCCGCGCCCAGCGTATAGGCCATTCCGGAATAGTTGTAAAGGTAGGCTAGAGAAACGATCAAACCCACCGTCAACGCGGGCAGGCGAAGCTGCTTCAGGCTCGTGATTCCAGCCCGAAGAACAAGCCGCGGCCGGCTGCGGAACGCCAGGGCCGTTACGACAGTGGCCGTAAGGGCCGCCGTGCCCGCCGCCAAAGGTTGAAACTGGTAAATAGCCGCATAGAACTTGTGGTATAGAGCGATGAACACGGCATTGTGGAGGTATGGCACGGGAACGTTGCGTTGACCAACCTGGAACAGCTTGAAGTAGGACCACGCGACCATCACGCCCGCAAGAATCAACCAGGGCGCCCAGCCAGTCAAGGCTTGCGGAGCCGTCTCGGGATTTGGATGCGGAGTGCCGGGACGCAGCGAAGGGGTTCCCTGCACCGCTGCCGGCGAACCCTCCCGCGTTTCACGCGCCGGATCGGGGCTCTCAAATGCCCGGGGCTTCCAGACGCGCAGCAGCAGCACCATGCAGGCAATGGCGGACAAGGCCGACACAATGCCGGTCGCGTAGGGCCCCCAGTAGTTCGCGGACAAGAACTGTGCAAGGGCATAGCTGGCGCCGGCGACCAGGGCTGCCGGCCAGGCTTTTCGCAAGCCTTTTCGCCCCCCATACACCCAGACCAGGTAGCCCGGCAGGATGACCGACAGGAAAGGAAGCTGGCGGCCAAGCATGGCTGAGAGTTTCATCTGGTCGAGGCCCGTCACCGCCGCCAGGGCCACGATGGGTATACCCAATCCGCCGAACGCTACCGGCGCGGTGTTGGCAATCAGTGATAAGGTCACGGCGTCTCGCGCGGCGAAGCCGAGGCCCAGCAAAAGGAAGGCGGAGACCGCCACGGGCGCGCCGAACCCAGAGGTGCCTTCGAGCAGCGTCCCGAAGCAGAAGGCCACCAGTATGGCCTGTACGCACCGATCGCCGGAAGCATGCGTCGCCATCCATCGTCTGAGCTGCTCGAAGCTGCCTGTGGCGATGGATAGGTTGTAAAGCCATAGCGAGGCAAACACAAGCCACAGAATCGGCCACAGCGCATAGAGAAAACCGAACGCCAGGCTTAGACAGGCCAATCGCCACGGGAGATTCCATACCACCAGGGCGAGGGCGGAGGCACTGCCAAGGCTCCAGGCGGCCGAAATCGCACCGCCCTTGCGCAAGCCCCCCATGAGAACCAAGAGGACCACGAGCGGAACCGCGGCTAGGAGAGCGGACAAGGGCAGAGAGTGCAGAGGGTCGAGCGGCTGAATCCAAGTAGGCAACGAGAATCCTCCGGCAGAAGGAACTTAGAATGACGCGTGTCTGGACGCAAGTTTTCCCACTATGAACCAGTACGCCAGGAGGCCAGTGAGAAGAACGAATGCCGCCAGGGCGAAGCCGGGCAGGTACGAGCCCGTCCGGGCAATGAGAAACCCCGTGGCCACAGGGGCAAGGACACCGCCCACGTTGCCCGCGAAGTTCTCAAATCCTGTCCACACCCCGACCTCCTCGGGTGGAGCGCACGCTTGCAGGATCGCGAAGAGATTCCCTGTGGCCAGCCCGACCAGCGAGCCGCCCATAACGAAGAGGATCGCGGAGTGCGCACTTTCGACGCGCGCGGCAGGAATAAGCAGAAGCCCGGAAACAAAGGCCACAGTGATGAGCCACTTGCGAGAACGCGTTTCATCCCAACCCAAGACGATCAGGCGGTCCGCGATCCAGCCTCCCACCGGCTCGCTGACGCCCCACACGAAGTAAGGAAGAGCCGCGTACAGTCCGGCCTTCAGAACCGTCAAATGCCGCACTGTTACCAGATAGTCGGGAAGCCAGGTGACGAGCAGATACCAGTAATAATCAAAACAGAAAAAGCCGAGGCAAATGCCAATCAAATCCCGGCTGCGAAGGTGTCGGAGCACCCTCCAGAATCCTTCAGGCGCCCCGTTCCGATCAGCGCCCGGCCGCTGTCCGGAGAACCGGGCGGGAAAGACAATCCACCAGGGGATGAGCCAGAGGAGGGCCGAGAAGCCCACGAAAAAGAACATCTTCCTCCAGCCTAACAAGACGATCAGCCAAGCAACCACCGGCGCGCCGAGAAAAAGCCCGGCGCGAGTGCCGCTATCGAAGATTCCGGAGGGAAGGCCGCGCTCGCGGGGCTGAAATAGCACGCTGACGATCTTGGTGCCCCCGGGAAGATAGATCGACTCGCCAATCCCCAGCGCCACCCGGAACGCGATCAGCACGCCCAGGCTTCCCGCCAGCCCCGTGAGGCCGCACGCAAACGACCACAAGGCAAACAGGACGGAGTAAATCCAGCGCAGATTGTAGCGGTCCACGCACCAGCCGACCGGTACCTGCATGAGGGCGTACGAGAAGAAAAAGGCGGAGAGCAGCAGGCCTTTGCTTGCCGCGGCAAGGTGCAGGCTCACGGAGATGAGCGGCAGGGCCACCGAGATGGTGGCGCGGTCCAGATAGTTGATCAGCGACGCGACGAAGAGCAGCCCGATAATCCCCCAACGCCGGCGATTCGTGATCGTCGCACCGGTCCCTGGCGCAAATTCCCCGCCTGCAAGTATTGGGCTTTGAGTTCCCATGCTGTGCGATTCAGAATCGGCGCGTCAGGGCAGGCCAGGCGAATTCCCTGAATAAACCGCGCACTCACCGAGGATTGCAGAATTGAACGACATGCCCCCCTCACCCCCCAACCCCTCTCCCCCAAAGGGGCGAGGGGAGAAATGACCCGAGTTTATGCCCTCGCCCCCTTGGGTGAGAGGGCAGCGCGCAGCGCCGGGTGAGGGGGTTGTTCGTCACGATATTATGTAACCCTCAGTAAGCAGCGGGTCCGCGCAATGCGCTCAGCTCGTGGACCATTTCCACCAAAGCCACGACATTTTCGAAAGGCGTGTCGGGAAGCAGGCCGTGGCCGAGGTTGAAGATGTGTCCGGGCCTGCCTCCGGCCTGATCCAGAATTCTCTGCACGCGCGCTCGGATGTAGTCCTGGCCGGCGTAGAGAACCACGGGATCCAGATTGCCCTGTACCCCCACGCCGTAACCCACACGCGCCCAGGCTTGATCGAGCTCGACGTGAGAGTCCAGGCCGATGATGTCGCCGCCGGCTGCCTGCATGGCCTCGAGCAGCATGCCCGTGCCGGTTCCAAAATGGATGATGGGCGTGCCGGGAGTGACCGCAGCGATCATCATTCGCGTGTAGGGAAGCGCAAACTCGCGATAATCCGCGGGGCCCAGGCAGCCGACCCAGGTATCAAAAACCTGGATAGCCTGCACGCCGGCGGAGATCTGGCCGTTGACGTAGCGGCCCAGGTTGCGCGCCAGATGCTCCATGAGGGCACGCCACGCTTCCGGATCGCGGTACATCAAGCCCTTGGTGTACCGGTAGTTTCTCGACCCTCCGCCTTCGATAAGATAGGACGCCAGCGTGAACGGGCAGGCCGCAAACCCGATGAGCGGTAACTTGGGGTCGAGGTCGGCTGCGGGTCTGCTGAATCGCATCATAAAGGTAACTCAGCGACTGCTGCCGGGTTCACTTCTTGAAGCCGCGCCACATCCCGAGGCGAGCGCAGCGCCGGCTTGATGCTCGGACCTTCGCCCTGGTCGTAAGCAAGGCCGAAACCCAGCGGCTCGACGATCAGTAACAGGTCGGCAAAAATGATGGCCGCGTCCACACCCAGCCTTCTGGCCGCCGTCACCGTAACCTCGGACACCAAACGCGGGTTCTTGCAAAGCTCCAGGAAAGGTACCTTGGAGCGGAGTTCGCGGTATTCCTTCATGTACCGGCCCGCCTGGCGCATCAGCCAAACCGGGGTTGCATCCACCGGTTCCCTGCGGCAGGCCTTCATGAAGCGGGAGTCATGCCAGGCGGAGACGGCAGGATTCTTGCCTGGTGTGTTGCCCGCAGTTTTAGGATTCGGCAATCTATCCGGCATATTTCCGATTTCTCAAAATGCTGACCTGAAGGTCAGCGCTACGTCGCGGCTACGACCAGGCGATTATAAACCTCCCGCACTCGCTGCCGGGTTTCTTGCAGAGTTAAGGCCAGTGTTTCCGATCCCGCTACCAATCCCCAGCGGCGCGCGAGCTTTTCCACCACCTCGGCGTGACCCCTGCGGTCCGGCAGCCCTTCGCCAGGCTTCCCGGTCACCAACCGAACGGCGTGATCCACCGAACGTAGGAAATTCGCCCCGCTCGCCAAGACGCTACCGTCTTCGGCATTCATGAGTTCAGCGGACCGCAAAGCGGCAATCTGCTCCGCCATATTTGCGCCGGGGTGAGTAGCGATCTGTCCTCGCAATCGCAGGAGAGACACAGCAAAATCGATGTCGTAATAACCTCCTGGAGCGGTCTTGGTGTTTGTAGGCGGCACAGGGACTTCTTTTTCCAGCCTGCGCCGCATTTGGCGAAGCTCGGCCGCCAAGGCGGGGTGGGCGGCGAAGCGCTCGAAGATGACGCTCACGAGCCGCGAAACGGTTTCTTTCCCGAGTTCGACGTTGCCGGCCACGTGGCAGGCCTTGAGATACGTCAATCCCTCCCACACCTGGGCATGCTCGCGGATATAGCTGAGCAGTTCCTCCTGCGTCACCACCAGTTCGCCTTCCTGCCCGCGAGGTCGAAGGCGCGTGTCGACTGCGAACACCGTTCCTTCACTCGTGTAACTGGAGAGAACGTCGATCATTTTCGCCGCCAGCCGTTTCCAGAAATCCAGCTCGTCTCGCCCGACTCCGGGGCCCGTCACGAACATCAGGTCAGCATCCGAAGCGAGGTCAAACTCGTTTAAGGCCAACCGGCCCAGCGCCAGCACCGCAAGGGGGCAGGCGCGGTTCCTGTCTTCCAGCTTCTCTGGTTTCGAGAGCCGATCCGGCAATCTGCAAGGCGCTGGAAACACACCGCGCCGCCACGGCGGACCAACGTTTCAGAACCGGAAGGCTGGATTCGAGGGAAGCCAAATCGGCCGCGCCGAGTTCCAGGACTCGAGACTGAAAATGCCTGCGAAGTGCCTCCATCTTCTGGCGCATGGCCAGCACGGGTTCCGTTGCCCAATGATGTGGCTCGGCGTCTTCCGCGCCTTCAAGGGCGATTTCCATCTGCGCGGCGGAGGCGGCGTCTGAGAGGATTGAAGAATCAGCATGTCCTCGGGGTGACGGATCAGCAGTTCGCCGAGGTATTCACTTTCGCTTACCACCTCGAGGGCGCGCCGCAGAAGCTCGGTTTTTTCGCGCACCAGGGCAAACCGCTCCGGTGACTCCAGCAAGGCGGTAAGGAGTCTCGCCGCAACTGCGCGCGCACGGTCGGGGACTTCGGCTTCCTGAATGCGAAGTGCTAAGTCCGGCGCCTGGGCGCTCAGGAAATTCAGAGTGGAATCGTAGGAGGCCTGCCCCTGGTCGGGAGTGAAGGACGGGAGTGGCTTGAGTGTGAACCCCTGATCGCCGGCGGGGGCCGTGCGAGGATGGATCACGCGCTGGTAGATCTCATTCACTTTTTCAAAATCATCTTGCAGTTTCTGTACGAGCGCGCTGCCCAGGGATTCGCTTGCAGCGGAGCCAAATCCGACCCGGCGGGCAAGCCGATCGAGAGAGCGTGCCGCGGTGGGCAAGCGGTGGGTTTGCTGGCCAAGCTCGAGCTGCACGCAGTGCTCCGTTTTACGGAAGAACACGTAAGCGTTGGTCAACTGGGCATAGTCGCGGTCGCTCAGCCATCCTTTGTCATTGAGCTTACGCAACGCGAAAAGTGTCCCACCGGAGCGCACCCAAGGGTCCTGCCGTCCGTAGAGCCGCTGCAGGCACTGAACTAGAAACTCGATGTCGCGGATGCCTCCCGAGTGGTGTTTGACGTCTACGGCCTGGCTGCCGCTCTCGCGCATTCGCTTCGTGATGCGCTCACGCGACCATAGCACGCTCTCGACGGCCTCAAAGTCACCCGGCGAGCCATAGATCTCCTGCTCGACACCGCGCAGAAAATCGCGAGTCAGCGTCGGATCGCCCGCGGAGTGGCGAGCCTTAATCAGCATCTGCAACTCCCAATCCCGCGCCCGATGCTCGTAATACTCGAGGGATGATTTCAGCGAAATGGCTAAGTCGCCCTGTTCCCCCTCCGGACGCAGCCGCAAATCGACGCGGAAGACTTCGCCCTGGGGCGTCGGCTGTGTAATGGTGCGGGTGATGGCATTGGCCAGGCGGACGAAGTACTCTTTGTTGGTAACTACCGACTCATTCCCGCCGGCGGTTTCCCCGTCGTGCGAATAGAGAAACAACAGGTCGATGTCGGAACTGTAATTCAACTCATTGCCGCCCAGCTTTCCCAGAGAGATAATGCTGAATCCGCTGCGCGCGATGCGGCCCTGCAAGTCAACGTACTGAGGCTGTCCGTAGCGTTTCTCCAACTCGCCGTCGCAGTAAAGAAAGGTGTTGGTCAAGATCACGTCTGCCAACGTGGCCAACTCCAGAGTCGTTTCTCCCAGCGTCGATAGTCCCAAGACATCCTTCATTGCGATGCGCAAGTAGTTTCGCCGCTTGAAGCGCGCCAACTGAGCCGCCGGCCAGGGGTCCGGGTTGGTGGTGGCAAAGCGTGCGTAGTCCTGCGTCAAGTCTTCTTTGGATTTCAGCTTGGTGAAGCTGCGGTCTCGCGCAAACTGGATGACGAGTCCAGGCTCCGACAACAGAGTCTCCGCCAGAAACCCGCTGTGACCGAAGATTGCCACCAGGTAGGACAAGGCCGCCGGATGGCGCGCAATTTCTCCCAACACCTCTGCCGGGGCTTCCTGCGCGTACCGCTCCAGCAGGTTCAGCGCGCCGTCGGCGTCCGGTGAATGGGCGAGCAGCGATGCCAGAGGCACCATCAGCGTCGGCGCCAATTGCTGTTCGAGCCGCGCCAGGTTCAGACTTGCTTTCTCAGTGTCCTCGAAGGGTACAGCCTGGAACTCGGGACGCATGCAACCGATTATATAACAGCAGTGGCTGGTGGCTAGTGGTGGTTGGTGTAGGGGCGGTTCACTCACCGCCCCGAAGACGGCTCCTAGAAGCACTAGTACTGAATGACGGAAGTCGCCGTGATAACGCGGAGCTTTGGAAGGGCGGGGCTTCAGCCCCGCCGCCTCAGGGAGCGCGACGAGTTGGGCCTTTAGGCCCTGAAGCGACGTTCGTTCAGGGGCTAAAGCCCCAATGACGAGCCGTTTTCCGTGGCGGGGCTGAAGCCCCGCCCTTCCCGCCGCTCAGCAACATGACGCGGAATTTCGTCGGCAAACGCTAGGCACTGGCCACCAACCACTTCTATAATTATGACCTCGACCCTTAGATTCGACTCTCGAGGTTCCAATGTCCTCAACGCAGCTACGCGGTTCCGTACTGATTCTGATTCTGTTCGATGTTTGCGAGGAGATTCGGCTGGAGGAGTTGCGGCGCATACTAGGCCTGCAACCGGCGGGACGCGAGCCCAGCTTTAAACATCCGGCCCCGGAATACGTCCGTTTCGAGAATCCGCCGGTCGAGGAACCGATGGAGAAAGTCCTTCTGGCCACCGGCGAGGAGTTGACGGGACGTCTGAAGTACTACGATTACGGGGTTCTAAGCGTCGAGTTCAAGCTGGCTTTTGAGGGGAATTGGGAGAAACTCGTGGCCCTCTCTTCGAGATACGTTGCGGGCCTCGAAATTCAGCGGCAGGCCGCATTCCTGGCTCGGCAAATGCTTCGCAGGGTCACGCCGGCGTTGGTTAAGCCCTACGAGCATTGGTTGGATGAAGACTACTACATCTTCCACGTACAAGAGATCGAGGGACGGCCCACCGCCGTCGATCTCCTTCAGAATTGCGGCGACCAGATCGCGCGAGTGGTCCGAAGCGAGGATGCCGAGCTTTCGGAAGGCGAGCGCCGCGAGACTCTCCACTCCAGCATGTCCTATTCTCCAAACGACCTGGTCGTCGCCGGCTGGAACGCGGCGTTCGTCTACGACACGGCGGCAGGCTCGACCACCACCATCGAGCTGCTCGAATATGCCAACTCCCAACTCCTCGAGTTTCGGCATTACGACGAGATCCTGACCCGCGAGCTAAAGAGCGTCTACCAGTCGTTGGAAAAGGGGACGGGATTTTTCGCTCGCTGGCGGCTGGCCCGGGCATCGGCCCGGCTTCACACTCTGCTGCTGGACGTCACGGAACTCACCGAGCGAGCGGACAATGCCATCAAATTCTTAAGCGATATGTTTTCCGCGCGGCTCTACCGCATGGCAGCCGGGAAGGTTGGCGTCGAGGACTACAAGAACCTGGTCAAACAGAAGCTGGACACGGCGGAGAACCTTTACCGTTTTATGGTCGACCAGTTCCACCAGGGCAGGGCCTTCGTTCTCGAGCTTTTGGTAGTGATCATTTTGATTATTGAAATAGTCTTCCTGTTTCGGGGCAAGGGGTAGGGGAGGTTTCAGGGGCCAAGTGTCCGGTGCCGGGCCCAGCGCATGAGGCCCCGCGCGTAGGGCTGTCATCCTGAGCGCAGCGAAGGATCTCAGCAGGTTCATTGGTTCCAACGAAGCACGAGGAACTGCAGAGATGCTTCGCTGCGCTCAGCAGGACAAACCTCTGACTCCCGGCATCCGCTAGTGATCTTCACCGGTAACCGCGGCGGACAACGCGCGGACGAGATCAGCGCCGAATTGCCTTCGGTCAGCCGCTGTGAGCACGCGTCGGAGCCTCGCGTCATACTCGATCATCTGTTCCATCAACATTGCGGGCAGCTTGCGATCGTGGAAAAGCCCTTGGTCGACTGTCATGCGCCCGGGTTTGCCCGGCGTGGTGGTGGCGCCCGGGTCCCGCAGGGGTCCGGTGGGATTAAAAGAAGACTGCGACGCCAGTTCCTGATAGGCCCGCTCGCCCAAAGCCTTGAACGCGGACGGCGCCTCGAGGTATTCGTCGGTCTCGTCGTTGTGGAGTGACAGGAATAAGTCTAAGCGGTGTCCGGAATCAACCCAGCCAAGGATGGCCTTCCGCTGCGCCCAGATTTCCGGCATCTTCTGAGGATCGGGAGTATCCCAGTTCCGATTTAGATCGAACCCGCGCAGGTTGAACCGGACACCTCCGTGCACTACACCGTCCGGGTCAGCCAGGGGGAAAATCTTGCAGATGACGCGATCGCGGATTCGGGCCGCACGCGCGTCACCGGAGAGCAGGAAACGCACCGCTCCATCGGCAACCCAAGAAGTGCCCGCCTCCCAGGCATGCTGCCGGAACATGAGCCAGATTACCGCTTTCTGCCGCTCCGGAACGCGGCGGTTAGTGATGGTAAGGAGAGGTATCTTCCTACCCTCGACTGTGCGGCCCACGGACCGTTCCTCGAGGTAGGGACTGTTAGTGAAGGAACTGAGCAGGTTGGCGAGGTCCCGGCAGGTATAGGGTTCGACGTGCGCAATCCAGACGTGGTCGTGCTCGGGGGTGAACTGCAGGCTCAGGTGCGGCTCGCGGGCGTCCCAGGATACTTGCTGATCGGTGAAGTGAGTCCAGTGGATGTCATCGTAGCTGAAGACAGGACGCACGTCCGCCGTGACCGAATAGGCCGGGCCCGCGTAGTTATACTCACCGGCCAGATCAACCAAGTCGATAGTTACGGGCTCGCGCGGAAGGTTCGTGAGCTCGAAATAATACCAATCCGCCTGGCGGTTTCGATGGTCCTGGTCGAACTGCCCTTTCACGGCGCATCGCAGGTGAGTGGGAGAAACCTTGCCCACCTTGCCGACGGAGCCGCCTTCGAAGTCCGCAAGAACTCCAATGGGCTGCGTTTGCGCGGGGAGGTTCACCACCAAAACACAAAGACACCAGGAAACCACAATTGGGAGTGCGGCAGCACCGGCTGCCGCCTTTGCGCTAGTAGTCCAAGGCGCTTCACGCATTTTCAAAAACCTGGCAACGATTCGAGTCAACTTTACCACGACTTGCAGGAAACACAATCAGGATATCCTTGCTCCTCGAATCCCGCGATGAATCGAACAAAACTGTTGAACAAAACGGATTGCGGTGTATAACTTGAACACGCAATCAGCAGCGCGGATCCGGGATAACTTCTGGAGCCGGGATGAAAGGAGACTTGTGATGCGAGTCATGTTATCGATCTTCGTAATCGGAGCAGGCCTTCTGCCGCTCTCAGCGCAGCAAGGGCCGCAACTCGCGGCCACTCCCCCCATGGGTTGGAACAGTTGGGACTCGTACGGCCTGACGATCGATGAAGGAGCGTACAAGGCCAATGCCGACTGGATGGCGAAGCACCTGAAGCAGTTCGGCTGGGAATATGCTGTGGTTGACGAAGGCTGGTATTTGCAGAACCCGGAAAGCGGCGGCAAGCCCGCATGGAAATTCACGCTGGACAGCCAGGGGCGCTTCATACCGGCTCCGAACCGCTTTCCCTCCGCGGCGGACGGCGCGGGTTTCAAGCCCGTTGCAGACTACGTGCACTCGCTCGGCCTGAAGTTCGGCATTCACATCATTCGAGGCATTCCGCGCGAAGCGGTGGACAATAATATGCCGATTGCCGGCACGGCATTCCATGCGGCTGAGGCTGCGGATAAGTCGGACACATGCTCGTGGAATCCCGACACTTACGGGGTGAAGTCCAATCCGGCCGGGCAGGCCTTTTACGACTCACTCGCCCAGCTCTATTCGAACTGGGGCCTGGATTTCATCAAAGTGGACTGCATTTCGAGCCGTCCGTACAACGCAGGAGAAATTCACATGCTCAGCTCCGCGCTGAAGAAGTCGGGCCGCCCGATTGTGCTGAGCCTATCGCCGGGGCCAACGTCGCTCGGGGTTGCCGATGACGTGCGCCGGTACGCGCAGATGTGGCGCATCTCGGATGATTTCTGGGATTATTGGACACCCGGCGCCGACGAGCCGTGGGTTCAGACTCTGCGTGGGCAATTCGCCACGGCTGTCGGATGGGCGCCCTACGCGGGAGTCAACCATTGGCCGGATGCCGATATGCTCCCCATCGGCTATTTGGGCCCACGACCGGGGTTGGGTTCGGCGCGCCTCACGCGCTTCACGCACGAAGAACAGCGTACCCTGCTGGCTTTCTGGTCCATCATCCGTTCTCCTCTCATGCTCGGCGGCAACCTGCCGCATAGCGATGCCTGGACAACATCGCTGCTGACGAATCCCGAGGTGATTGCCGTGGACCAGCACTCCACCGCAAACCGGCCCTTGATTACCACCAATGGCGCGGTGATCTGGTCCGCCAGGCCCGAAGATGGGAAAGGCCACTACCTCGCCATATTCAATCGCGGGGAAGTCGCGGAGGACATTACGCTGGAATGGAATGAGCTTGGACTCATGTCGGGAAAGGGCTACAGGTTGCGAGACCTCTGGGAACGTAAGGATTCAGGTTCGGCAACTTCACTGAAGCTGAAATTGCAGCCCCACTCCTGTGTTCTGTACCGCGCCAGCGAATGAAGGCGCGCCCTGACCATGGATAGATTTCGAATCAAATTGGGATTATCGAGTAGCCGGATTTCCCGGGGGACACCGATTGGGGGTTACGTTTGATATACGAAAACGCGGGGGCGGCGACTGCCCAGGATCGTCGCCCGCCGCTGGCTGACCTTAAAGCTATCGCGAACTCTCGCTAAATGTCGTAATAGAGCGCGAACTCGTAAGGGTGCGGCCTCATGTTCACGGCCTGCACTTCGTTCTTCATCTTGTAATCGATCCAGGTCTCGAGCAGTTCTTCGCTGAAAACATCTCCTTTGAGCAGGAAATCGAGATCGTTCCCGAGAGCCCGCAGCGATTCTTCGAGCGAACCGGGGAGGGTGGGCACCTTCTTCAACTCTTCCGGACCCAAGTCGTAAATGTCCTTGTCGAGCGGCTCGCCGGGGTCGATCTTGTTTTCAACTCCGTCGAGGCCCGCCATCAACATGGCAGCGAATGCCATATAGGGGTTGCAGGACGGGTCGGGGGGACGGTACTCCACTCGCTTGGCTTTCGGGTTGGGCGAGTACATGGGGATCCGGCAACAGGCGCTGCGATTGCGTCGCGAGTAAGCGAGGTTGACGGGGGCCTCAAAGCCCGGCACCAGCCGTTTGTAGGAGTTTGTGGTGGGCGCGATCAGCCCCGCGAGCGCGGGCGAGTGCTTCAGCAACCCGCCGATGTACCAAAGGCCGAGTTGGCTGAATCCCGCGTACTTGTCCCCGGCAAACAGCGGCTTGCCGTCCTTCCAAAGGCTCTGGTGCGTGTGCATACCCGAGCCGTTGTCTTGGAAAATGGGCTTGGGCATGAAGGTCACGGTTTTGCCGTACTGATAGGCCACATTGCGGATGATGTATTTGTAGATCATCATCCCGTCGGCCGATTTCAACAAGGAGTTGAATCTCTGGTCGATCTCAGCCTGGCCGCCGGTGGCGACTTCGTGGTGGTGGCACTCGATGTTCAGCCCGGCCTTTTCCATCGCCAAGACCATCTCACTGCGCAGGTCCTGGTAATGGTCGGTGGGCGGAACCGGGAAATAGCCTTCCTTGTAGCGCGGCCGGTAACCCAGGTTGTCCTTTTCGCGGCCCGAGTTCCAGCGTCCCTCTTCGGCGTCAATAAAATAGAAACCGTGTTGCTGGGCCTGGTCGAAGCGGATGTTGTCAAATATGAAGAACTCGGCCTCCGCACCAAAGTATGCCGTGTCAGCAATCCCGGTATAGACGAGATAATTCTCCGCCTTCTTGGCGATATTCCGGGGATCCTTAAGGTAATGTTGCCGGGTCACGGGATCGATGATGTCGCCAATCATAGCCAACGTGGGGGTCTCGGTGAACGGATCGAGCATGAACCAGCTCGGGTCGGGAACCAAGAGCATGTCGCTCTCATGAATCGCCGCCCAGCCGCGGATGCTGGAGCCATCCATGCCGAAGCCATCTTCGAAAGAACTCTCTTCCAGTTCGTGAATAGGGAATGAAACGTGCTGCCACAGGCCCGGAAGGTCGGTGAAACGGATGTCCACGATCTTCACGTTGTTGGCAGCAGCGAACTCTAATACTGCCTTCGGATTCATAGATCCTCCATAGGAAAGTTTCTGCCCACGATCAAGGGCGAAAGCGCAGGTTGTCTTTTACTTAATCATGCAACATAGCGT
Organism: uncultured Acidobacteriota bacterium; assembly: GCA_963831905.1. Lineage (GTDB taxonomy): Bacteria > Acidobacteriota > Terriglobia > UBA7540 > UBA7540 > CAVROP01. Next base: position 1,126,315 of record CAWHRX010000009.1, read on the forward strand.
GCGCGGAGGATTTAGTCAAGGGTTGCGGCCATCAAAATTTTTTATCAGTCTGTGTAGCAGGCGGCATACTTCGCTCACCGGGTTGCGCCGCAGGATTCTGTGAGGGAAACAGGCCCACGCAAAGGCGCAAACTACGCGAAGGTCGCAGAGAATAAACAACTTCCACTTTGCGTTCCTTTGCGGCTTAGTGGTTTGGCGCAAGCTGTTTTGATCTTTTGAAAAATGCGTTGACACTTTTCTTGGCTTTTTGTTAGCTTACATCATTCCTGGCCATACCCGAAAAAGGAGTCTTCCAGGGCTGTCTTCGTCGCGTCGCCGCTCGATTTGGGAAAAAAACAGCGCCGATGAGAAGGTGGGGAATCGAATGTTCGTAGCCAAACGCATGTTTTTCACCAAAGGTGTAGGGAAACACCGGGAAAAGCTCACCAGCTTCGAATTGGCACTTCGGTCTGCCGGAATCGCTGCCTGTAACCTGGTACGCGTCTCGAGCATTTTCCCGCCCCGCTGTAAGCTGGTTTCCCGGACCGAGGGCGTGAAAGAACTCCGCCCCGGCCAAGTGACATTCGTGGTCATGAGTGAGAACTCAACGCGGGAGCCGCACCGTTTGATTGCCGCTTCGGTGGGAGTCGCAATTCCCTCTGACCGCAATGCCTTTGGCTATCTCTCGGAGCACCACTCGTTTGGCGAGACAGAAGAAGTGGCCGGGGAATACGCCGAAGAACTGGCGGCGGAAATGCTCGCCACCACTCTGGGCGTGGAGTTCGACCCCGACCGGAGTTGGGATGAAAAGAAGGAGATTTACCGAATTTCCAATAAGATCGTTCGCACGATGAATATCACCCAGTCGGCAATTGGCGACAAGCGGGGACTCTGGACCACCGTACTGGCCGGGGCAATTTTGTTGGGAATAGATGAATAGAAGTCAGGAGCGGATTGCTCGATCTTCGCCCTGCGACCCGGGCGAGACCATTGATTCAGACTCAGATTTGCTCCTCACGCATTTGATCAGAGCGAGATTCCTCGCGGCGCTCGGAATGAAAGTGCATCTCTCTTTTGTCTTGGACTTGTTAGATTCTTCCGACGGAGAAACCTCTTGCGCCTGATTTCCTTAATAATACTATTACAAGCTTCGTCGCTCGTAGCCGCGGACATGCCCGTGGCCTTTGTCCGGCACGGCGACCAAGTCGACGTGAGCATCGGCGGAAAACCTTTCGCGAGTTATTATTTCAGCCCTGATACTCCCAAACCCTACCTCTATCCTCTGCGTTCGCCGGAGGGCATCATCGTCACGCGTGGGTATCCCATGGTGAAGGACATCCCTGGCGAGAGCAAAGACCATCCACATCACCGCGCGTTGTTTTTCGCTCACGGAGATATCAACGGAGTTGATTTCTGGGGCGAAGCACAGTTTATGGAAAAGGCGCCCGTGCATGTCGCGGGGAAAGCCTACACCACGTCAGAGGAACTGCCCAAAGGCCGTACCGTCTTCACCAGGCTCGAAGAAGCAAAGGGCGGACCTGACTCCGGCACACTACGGGCAGTCTTCAGCCTGCTCGGCCCGAATGGAGTGGTGATGGGCAGCGAGACCCAGGAATACACTTTTCGAGGCGATGCAAAAACCCGCACCATCGATTGCGCGTTTACCATCGCGGCGGACCATGGAACGCCCCTGAAAATGGGAGACACCAAGGAGGGAACCTTCGCCATTCGGGTGGTTAGAAACCTGCAAGAACCGGCCGTCAAGATGCTGAACTCCAACGGCGCTGTGGGTGAGAAGAACATTTGGGGCAAGCGAGCCGATTGGGTTGATTACTCCGGGGTGGTAGGAGGGGAAAGGGTTGGAATTGCCATCTTCGATTATCCCCGCAACATCAAACATCCCACTTATTGGCATGCCCGTGGCTACGGTCTCTTCGCCGTCAATCCTTTCGGCGAGCATGACTTCTACGGTGATCCCAAGCGCGACGGGAGCGTGACCATTGCTGCAGGTGACTCCCTGGCCTTGCGATATCGCGTGCTGATTCATGGCGGTGATGCCGCCGAAGCCAAGGTTGCCGAAGCCTATTCGCAGTACGCCGAGGAAAAGTGATTCTGGGAGGAGTATGGAACGATTAATTAAAGCGCAAGCCAAGGAAGGATTTCAGCAAATCGTCCCGCCGGGAGTTCTGCGTTTTCTGGACTTTGCCCGTTTGAGGTTGAAAAAAGGTCAGCGGTATTGGGCAAAAGCTGGGGAGCGCGAATCCGTGCTGGACATCTTCTCCGGCACAGCGAGCATCGCTGTCGAGACGGCCAACGGGCAAAGTCAGGTCTTCGCAGATGTTGGCGCACGCGCTGATGTTTTTTCCGGACCGCCCGTCATGCTCTACTTGCCGCCGCGCTCTTCTTACGAGATCACGGCTGCCTCGGAAGAGTTCGACGCGGGAATCTTTTCCGCTCCGTCGACCGCCATCGCGCCTCCGACGCTCCTTGCGGGTCCTGAGGTAACCGCCAAAAACGTGGGTCGCGACAACTGGCAACGGACCGTCTACTCGGCCTTGGCCGAAAACGTAGGTGCGGAGCGCCTGTTGGCGGGCGAGACGGTCAATCCGTCCGGCAACTGGTCCAGCTTCCCCCCTCACAAGCACGACCGCTCGAACCCGCCTAACGAGGCGGTCCTCGAAGAGATTTACTTCTTCCGAGCTCGACCCGCCCAGGGTTTTGGCTTGATGTGGACCTATACCGCTGCCGATGATCCCGAGGGCTTCTCCACGGTCTTCGTCATCGAGGACGGGGATACAGTCCTCCTGCCCAAGGGCTATCATCCCGTCGTGGCGGCACCGGGCTACGAACTTCACTACACATGGGTACTGGCCGGAGAAGAGCGCCGGTACGGTGCCTGGGCCGACGATCCGCGTCATGCGTGGGTGAAAAGCAGTGGCTAGAACGTAGAACATGAAGTTAAAAGGTTAAAGGGCAAAGGCTGAAAGGGCAGGAATTAACCGAGACTAATTTGTGCTTTACCCTTTATCCTTTACCCTTTAACCTTTAGCCTTCAAAAGCAGCCACTGCTTTTAGCTATGCCGAAACGTCCCCTCACGATCCCTCACCTTCGCTGGACCATTTGCTCGCTACTATTCCTCGCCTCCACGATCAACTACGTTGACCGGCAGACGATCTCCGTCCTGAAGCCTCTCCTGCAAAGCGTTCTGCACTGGTCGGAGAGCGATTACGGCTGGATTGTATTCGCCTTCCAACTCGCCTACGCCCTGATGTTCACGGTGGCGGGCGTGGTCATGGATTGGCTGGGAACGAGGTTGGGATACGCGATCTCAATCACCTGGTGGTCCATTGCCGCCATGGCTCATGCGCTGGCACGCGGCGCAATCTCGTTTGGCGCGGCGCGTTTCCTTCTGGGCGCGGGTGAAGCAGGGAACTTCCCCGCCGCCATTAAAGCCGTCGCCGAATGGTTCCCCAAAAGAGAGCGCGCACTGGCCACCGGCGTCTTCAATGCCGGGCCGACGGTCGGCGCCGTCATCGCCCCTCCCCTGGTCGTCTGGCTGACACTTCGCTGGGGGTGGCGGGCGGCTTTCATTTTCACGGGAGCTTTGGGATTTCTTTGGCTGTTCCTCTGGTTAGCTTTTTACCGCCTTCCTGGCCAGCATCCATGGATGACTACCGGCGAATTGGAACTCATCGAGGGCGGGGAGGGCGAACCGGAAGCCGCCGCAACCGCTCGGATCCCGTGGCGGAAAATCCTCGCCTACCGCCAGGCCTGGGGTTTCATCCTGGCGAAATTCATGTCCGACCCGATATGGTGGTTTTACATCTTCTGGCTACCTTCCTACCTCAAGCAAGGTCGCGGCTTCACACTCCGGGAGATCGGCCTCTTCGCCTGGATTCCTTTTCTTGTTTCGGGTGCGGGGAGTGTGGCGGGCGGCTGGCTTTCGGGTTTCTTCCTTAAACGCGGCTGGCCCGTAAGCCGAGCGCGCAAGGCGGCGATGGCCATCTGTGCATTTTGCATGCCGTCCGGGATCGTGGCCGTTTTTGCCCACAACGTCACGTGGGCGCTAGCCCTCATTTCCCTTTCGCTTGCCGCCCATCAGGGTTGGTCGGCAAACGTCTACACTTTGGCCTCGGATATGTTCCCCAAACGGGACGTCGGCTCGGTGACGGGCCTCGGCGGCACGGGCGGCGCCGTAGGCGGCATGATCCTGGCGCTCGTCGCCGGATACACACTTCAGTGGTTCCACACTTACGTGCCTCTCTTCATCATCGCCGGAATCATGCACCCGCTCGCCTTCGGAGTTGTGCACTGGATGATTCCCAGGATCGAACCTGTTCAAATTATGAATAGTGAATAGTGAATGGTGAATTGACGGAGTCGTTTCCTTGAGGAATCGGTTGATCGTGGGCGGCCAGATTCTCAAGGTGAAGCTGGATGGCCTCTCGGATGTTTGCGGTCGCCTCCTCAATAGTCGCCCCATAGGAGACGCAGCCCGGAATCAAAGGGACGACCACGGTGTATCCTCCCTCTTCATCGGGAATTAAATTGATCTGATAGGAGTATTCATTCTTACTTCTTCGCATCGCCGCATTATCCCCCATCGCTCACCACACTTCAATTCACAATTCACCATTCGCTATTCAATTCGCCGCTCGGGCCGCCCAGCGTTTCCAAGTCTCGCTATCCGCCAGCATTTTGATGAAAAGCCCGCCCACCACCGAGCGCGCCTGGAATCCCACCTGCGTGCCGTCGGTCGTCCAATACCAATCCGTCAGCGGGACGCGGCTGGGCGATTGGCTGGCCCAGTCGTAGATCGGGGAAATGAGACTCTCCCAATCCGCCGCTGAATCCGCAAGTGTTGCGGACCAGAATTCCCAGTCGAGCTTGGTGTAATCCTGGCGATTATCGAGCGGAAAGCCGAAGTGGTTCTTGGTTTCATAATAGACAATCTCTTTCGCGGCAACCTCAGCGGGGAAGAGGTGAAAGCCAAGAACTTTATCCCACACCAGATTGTATTTCTGGCTCCAGGTCCCAGGCTTGTCGAACGCCAGGCGGTAGTGGTCCCCGTCGCCGGCCATCTTCACCCATTGGCGGGCAAATTCCTGCGCCGTGTTGGAGTAGAGCTCGTGCTCCTGGTTCTTGCCGAGCATGCCCGCAAGTTCCCCATAGGCATCGAGCGCCTCGATGGCTTTCAGCGAAAGATTGGCGTTGTGTGCCAGGTGTCCGGCGAAATCATCCGTGCAAAGCTGGTTGGCAGGATCGAGGCCCTTGTCCTTTAGATATTCCGCCCATTTCGTCAGCAACGGCCAATTCTTGCCGGCAAAGCTCGCATCTCCTTCAGCCTTGGCGATGGCGGCGACCAATAACAGCATATTGCCGGACTCTTCCACCGGCATCTGATCGACATCCGACTTCTCGCCGCCGCCGTAAACCTGCCCGTTCGCGAGCGGATAGGTCCCAAGATCGTGCGGGGCAAAGGGAAAATGCCAGCGGTCCGACTCTGCATATTTAAAGAGCGGCGCCAGCGAGGCTTCCAGCAATTTCGGATTGAGCAGCAACAGAATGGGCGAAGCGGGGTAGATCACATCGACGGTCCCGATGCAACCGTTGCTGAAATTCTCCTTGGGTAGGAAGACCGGCTCGCCCTCCGGGCCCGCCGCCAAGATCTGCGCCGCCATGGCCTGGCGGTAAGCCAAGGCCGCAACTCGAGCGTACTTCTCACCTCCGACCCGTGTAAGATCGGCCGCCAGGTCAGCATCAAACTTCTCGCAGCGCGTCACGAGAGACGGGTAACTCCGGTCCGCCTCCTCCAGCAGGCTGCTCGCCTCGCTCCGCTTGAGCCGCCAATAGGGGCGCAGGGGCTTGTGGAAATACTCAACGGCATAGATCTGGTCGTAAGCGAGGATCAGATGGCGCTCGACAGGTTGGGCGCCCACATTGCCGAGATCAAACGCCACGGCCATCGCAGGCATGTGATCGTGCGGCGCCCGGGGCATGCGTGTGTCAGCCGGAGGCAGCGACCCCTTCCTGGCGAAAGTCCCGATAACGCTGTTGACGTTCGCCACTACGCTTTGAGGAGACTGTGCGTTTGGGGCCGCGACGTAGAGATAGCCCCAGTCGATGCGAAGGTCATCTCCGAACCTCTTAAGCACAGGCTGCGCCTCTGTTCCCATGCGCAGCACGCTCAAGCCTCCCGTTTCTTCACGCTGCCAACCCACCGGCTCGTCCTCGGTATTCACCACGAGCTGTGCGGTGTTGTCGTATTCAATTGAGACCTGGTGCTCCTTCCCGTCCAGCGATCGAGCTTCCCAACTGAGGTAAGTGACAGGCCAGGACATCAAGTCGAGATCCGACGGCAGCATCGGGGTGAGAAAGGTAAGCGTGATGTGGACGCCGCCGCCCTCGAACTCATAAATGGTGCGCGTCGGCAGCACCTGGAGGCCGGTCTGCGGCATGGGCTGGATATCCCGCCGCTCGTCGCCCATGATGCGCCATGCCGTGCCGTCAATCCTCACCAGGCTGTGGAGTTCCTGCTTGGCGCCGGTCCAATGGCGCGTTGCGTCATAGGTCAGCCGGTCGGCAGTCGACCAGACACTGAAATACGGATTGCAGGTCACCAGCGGCACGGCGGGCGGGCGAAAGCCTGATGTGTCCGATGCAGCCCACAGCGGGGCACAGATCAGTAAACCGCATAGTGATTTCCAAGCAGTCGAACGTATCTTCATCGCCGAGTCTCCTGTTCGCGGCATCCTGAATCACAGGTTGCAGGCAGCCCATCCTGCGGCCTTGGCTGCCTCAGTCGCCTGGGAAACTGAGTCTACACGTGCCGCGCCGTAGGGGCAACCCTTGTGGTTGCCCTTTCAGCACGGCAGGGCGGCCACAAGGGCCGCCCCTAGGACCTACACACCAGCGTGATATATTGGACGATTGAGCATTATGGCAAATGCCATTGCGGAATCGGGAAGCGAGAATTGGGGTGTGCTGCTCCTTGCGCACGGCGCACCCGACCGGCTCGAAGATATCCCCGCCTTCTTGCTCAACGTGCGCGGCGGCCGGAAGCTGCCCGATGCAGCAGTGAATGAAATCATTCGCCGTTACGGGCTGATCGGCGGGTCACCTTTGCTGCGCCTGACCACCTCGCAGGCCCAGGGCCTGGCGAAGCGGCTGGGCCGGCCCATCTATGTGGGTATGCGCAACTGGAGGCCATTCATCTCCGATGCGGTTCGGCAGATCGCGGCCGACGGGGTCGAACGCGTTGTGGCGCTATGCCTGGCGCCTCAGAATTCCCGGACCAGCATTGGACTTTATAGGAGGTGCCTGTTTGAAGAGACGGAACGGCTCGCACCGCAGGTAAGAGCGGTCTTCATTGACAACTGGCACGATCATCCGGGCCTGGTGGAGGCATTTCGCGAGCGAGTGGCGACGGCGCTGGCCCGCGTGGAAGCTGAAGCCGCCGGACCGGTTTCTGTGATCTTCACGGCGCACAGCGTTCCCCAGGAGACTATCGAGGACGGCGATCCCTACGAGCAGCAAGTGAAGGAAACTGCCGCTCTGGTGGCTAGGGCCTTGGGCCTCGAGGAATACGAAGTGGCTTTTCAAAGCCAGGGAATGACCAGCGAGCCGTGGATCGGCCCCACCGTCGAATCCCTCATCGACCGGAACGCCGCCCAGGGCCGGCGCCACATCCTGCTGGCGCCGGTGGGCTTCGTTTGCGACCACGTTGAGATTCTTTATGACATCGACGTGGTATTCCGCGAATATGGAAAAGCCAGGGGAGTAACCGTATACCGCTCCGAGTCGCTGAACGATAGCCCGCTGTTCATCGAAGCGCTGGCAGCCGTCGTCGGAGAGCGGGCAGGTGGGCAGCTAGGCAGGTAGGCAGGTGGGCAGGTCGGCAGGTCGGCAGGTCGGCAGATGGGCAAGTAGATTGTAGGCGGAAGGCAAAAGATCGCGAAGTGTGGCCCTCGCCCCCTTGGGGGAGAGGGTGGCCCGCGCTGGCGTTCTCTTCAGCCAGCGCGGGGCGGGTGAGGGGGTTCGTCGGTAGTGTTAACTGATCCGCCAGCCCGGAGGCGCGTGGCAGTGCTGGGAGGAGGCATCGCCGGCCTCGCTGCGGCCTACACCTTGGCGCAGGCGCGCCAGTCCGGCGCGCCGGTTGAAGAGCTGCTCATTGAGGGTCGGGACCGCCTGGGAGGAGTGATCCGCACGGAACGTCTAGAGGGTTTCGTCATTGAAGCCGGACCGGACAGTTTTCTGGCCGAGAAACCGGAGGCGGCGGCCTTGGCTCGCGAACTGGGCTTAGGTGACTCGTTGATCGGCTCGAACGACAGCCAACGGCGTACCTACATCCTCCACCGTGGCCGTCTGATTCCTCTGCCTGATGGACTGATGTTCCTGGTCCCCACTCGCCTCTGGCCTATGGTCACGACTTCGCTGCTGCCGTTCAGCAGCAAACTGGCGATGGCCGCCGAGTTGTTTGCCAAGCGGCCTTCCGGCAGCGGCGATGCAGACGAGTCCGTAGCCAGTTTCGTGCGACGGCACTTCGGCGGGGCCATGCTGGAAAATGTCGCCGATCCTCTGCTCGCTGGGGTTTATGGAGGCGATTCAGGCGCTTTGAGCGTCCGCTCCGTGTTGCCGCGCTTCTTCGAAATGGAGCGCCAGCACGGCAGCCTAACCCGGGCTACATTGCGCGCCATGCGGCAGCGCCGCAAGTCCAAAGCAAAATCAACTTCTCAGCTTGACTCCGGTGGCGCCGACGCTGCCCCTCGCAACCCCTTGCCGCTCTTTATGACACTTCGGGACGGACTCGAACAGCTCACCGGCAAACTGGTCGAGCGCCTCGACATGGCTCGCGTTCACCTCGGACAACGGGTTGCTGGAATCGAACTAGCGCCGGGCGGACCAGGCGGTGCGGTGGACCGGTGCAGCCGAAGGTATGAGATATTCTGCGAGGGTGGGCAGGCGTTCGACGCGGATGCCATCATCCTGGCCATGCCCGCCCATGAATGCAGTCGACTGCTCTCTCCGATCCACCCGGCACTGGGTGGATTGCTTGGCGAAATTCCCTATAGTTCATCGATGACGGTCTCCCTGGGGTACGCCGAGGAGGCCAGAGAGCACCTTCCCCCGGGCTTCGGATATCTGGTTCCGCGCAAGGAAGGCCGGAGGATGCTCGCCTGCACCTTCGTGCATCGCAAGTTCAACCATCGCGCGCCTGAAGGCAAGGCCTTACTGCGCTGCTTCCTGGGCGGCTCGCGCGACCCGGAAGCCCTGAATCTCTCTGACGATAAAGTGGTTACGCTCGTGCGGCAGGAACTGAAGGAAATCCTGAGTTTCTCCTTCGAACCGCTCTTTTGCCGGATTCACCGCTGGGCCTCCTCCATGGCGCAATACCCAGTGGGACACCCCGAGCGCCTGACGAGAATCCAAAGTCGGCTCGCCGACTTACCCGGTATCTACCTTGCCGGCAACGCCTATTCGGGCATAGGAATCTCGGATTGCATCCGCACGGGCAGGGCTGCCGCCCGGCGGGCAATTGCTACTTTCGCCCCCACCTCTTAGGACGTGCGAAGGAATCCTGGTTCTCCCCATAACAGTAGGGTTCATATCAACGCCTGCCGATATAAGGGTGGAGCCGCTCCCGACAACGCCAACTGCGATGCAAGCTGGTGATCGGGACTAAAGTGCAATGCAGGGGAGTGGCAAGCGAAATGAGGAGGAGAGCCGGACATAATATCACTATTCGCGCCCCCCTCCGACTCAATGTCGGCCCGTGCCTCTTTCCTCATGAAAACTAACCAGATATTGTTTGCCAAGTTTGGGAATCTTTTTGACATTACCTGAATCTAACTTAGGTAACGGTTCAGTAAAGAAAGGACAAGGTAAACGGGAGAATGGTGACCTACTTGAGCGTCCTGTTGGGCCACTTGCTGAGTTGGCTCGTCGTCGCAGCCGCTGCCCTCTATGCGGGGGTCGTCCTGGTCAGCTATCGGATGGCGGGGCCACGCTACGCCCTCAACCTCAACCTTCACGAACCTGCAAGGGCGACGCAGCAACTGGGCGTCTGGTTAGGTGTGAAGGTGTTGGAGGGCTGCGTCCGGATTGCAAAGTCCACTCTGAATTCTTTACTTGAAGCCTCTGCTGAGGTTGGGGAATGGCTTATGCGCCGCAGCCCCGCGGTGCAGGAAAGTATCCGCTCGCGCTTCCTCGTGTGACTCACGCCTTGGGGTGGGTCTTGTCATAGACGTCAATCAACTGTTTGATGGATACCTGGGTGTATTTCTGCGTTGTGGCAAGACTCGTGTGCCCCAGCATTTCTTGAATCGCCCTCAAATCAGCTCCTTCCGTAAGCAGGTGGGAGGCAAAAGCGTGCCGGAGCGAATGGGGGCTGACTCTTACAGATGGCCCGTACTGCCGAACGTATTTCTTCACCAACCGGTCCACGGAACGCGTCGTGAGCCGCTCGCCCCACACGTTCAAAAATAAGGCCTGCTGGCCGGACTTCTTCCGTTCCTGGAGCGTTCTCTGCCTGGTCGGGAGGTAATCCTCGATGGCCTGCCTGGCCTTTGAGCCGAACGGCACGATCCTCTCCTTCCGTCCCTTGCCGCGCACCAGCAACATGCCGTCTCCGAAGTTCAGGCTGCGCAGATCGAGGCCCACCAGCTCGCTCACGCGCAGGCCTGAGGCGTAAAGCAGTTCCAGCAGCGCCCGGTCACGCCGCATGGCGGGGTCTCCGGTCTTCGTAGCCTCCGCCATCCGGTCGAGGAACGTGTTCATCTCTTCCTCGGTCATGATCGTGGGAAGGGGCTTGTCCTGCTTTGGCGTCGCGACAATCGCGGAGGGATTCTCCGCCAACACTCCCTCGCGCCTCAGGAACTTAAAGAACGCCCGCACCGCCGAGAGCTTTCGGGCGATAGAAGATTTCTTCTCCTGCTTTTCAAAGAGAGTACCCAGAAACCCGCGAATGCCTAAGGCGTCGACTGACTTGATGTCAATGCTGGCGCTGGCGAGGCCCGCAGCCAGGAAATCTCGGAACTGCAGCAAATCGCTGCGGTAGTTCCGCACCGTGTGCGGCGAGGCATTGCGCTCGTACCGGAGGTAGTTGATATAACGTTCGATCAGTTCATCCATGTCCGCTTACCTGCTGTCATTCCGAGCGAAGCGAGGAATCTCGCTCTCAGTCAGTCCGCGGTAGACCAGAGCTAGATTCCTCGCTTCGCTCGGAATGACAGTTTTGTCCCGTTTCCGTCGGCTGTACACACGGTTCGCCAAGCTTGTCCGCGTCCGCGCAAAGCCCTCGGAGCCACCCGTGCAGCTCGCCCAGGGCCCTCTCACACTGGCGCGCGCGCCGGGCACGCCGGTCACGCGCGATGGCCCGGGGCAAGTCCTCCATCGGCGGAAGCAAATCGAACGAAATGTTGGCAGGCTGATAATTGCCGGGGTCGGCATGCGTGGCGTAGTGAATTAGTGACCCGAGCGCCGTGGCACGTGGGGGCGGTGTGAAGCCCTTGCCTGCCGCTTCCTGGGCCAACGCCACTCCCGCCAGGAACCCCGTGGCGATGCACTCGACGTATCCCTCAACCCCGCAAAGCTGGCCCGCGACGAAGACGTTGGAGGCGGCGCGCAGCCGCAGGTCGGCGCTCAGCAGCTTGGGCGAATTGAGAAACGTGTTGCGATGGATCTGCCCGAAACGTAGAAACTCCGCCCGCTCGAGCCCGGGAATCTTCCGTAAGATGCGCGCCTGATCGGGAAACTTGAGGTGGTTCTGGAACCCCACCAGGTTGTAGCTGGAAGCACGCAGGTTTTCCGTCCTTAGTTGCACCACGGCAAAGGGCTGCCTGCCGCTGCGCGGGTCGGACAACCCGACGGGCTTCATCGGGCCGAAGCGAAGCGTGTCATACCCTCGCCGCGCCAGTTCTTCGATGGGCAGGCAGGCTTCGAAATAATTCAGGTCTTCGAATTCGTGCGCTTCCACCGTCTCCGCGCCTCGCAGCGCTTCATAGAAGTCGCGATATTCCGCTTCCGTCAGCGGGCAGTTCAGGTAATCGTCGCCATTCCCTTTCCCATACCGTGAGGCTGGGAAGACGCGCTCGAGGTTCACCGTTTCGGCATCCACGATGGGGCTGATGGCGTCGTAGAAAGCCAGGTTCTCCGAGCCGGTGAGCGACTGAAGTGAACAGGCCAGGGCGTCAGAGGTGAGCGGACCCGTGGCAATCAACATCGGTCCCGTCGAGGGAATCTCCCGCAGCTCCTCCCGGCGTAGTGTGACCAGTGGATGCTCGCGCAGGGCCTGCGTGACTAACTCCGAAAATCGTTCCCGGTCGACCGCCAGCGCCGCGCCTCCGGGAACGGCGCATTCACCCGCAAGCTTCATCAGCAGGGAGCCGGACCGGCGCAATTCTTCTTTCAGGAGCCATGAAGCGGCGCCCGGCGTGTTCGACTTCAGTGAGTTGCTGCAAACAAGTTCGGCCAGGCGGTCCGTTTTGTGCGCGGGCGTTGAACGCGCCGGCCGCATTTCGTACAGCGTCACCGAGACGCCGCGCACGGCAAGTTGCCAAGCGGCTTCACTTCCCGCCAGCCCGCCGCCCGCGATTGTAACCGGCCCCATGCGTTGCCCTCGCTGCATGTGATTATATCAACACCGCAGGGAGTAGGGGCGGATCGCGAACCGCCCCTACGTGCGATAGGTTGCCCGCTTTCGGCGCCCGAATTTCGATTTTCGAATTTCGATTTTCGGCCAGTGTCACGCTACGGCCATCTCGTACTTGCAGCTTTCGTTGGGGCAGTAGCGGAGAGGCGGGCCGTTCTTATTGATACTTTTCAAGCAGCAAAGGATGGCCGCAATTGGGGCAGGGTTCGTTGACAGGTTTATCCCAGGCGGTGAATTTGCACTCTGGGTAACGGCTGCATCCGTAAAACGTCTTGCCTTTGCGCGTGCGGCGAGCCACCAGTTCGCCCGTGCAGCCTTTCTCGGGACAGGGTATTCCCAGCGTCTGCCGTTTCACATATTTGCACTGCGGGTAGTTGCTGCACGCCGTGAATTGGCCGTAGCGGCCGTGCTTGAGCGCTAGCTGATTACCGCACTCTGGGCACTTCTCATCCAGCAGCGTATCGCTGACGGCCGTCGCGGTTCCTTCCTTCATTACGATCTTCTTGGTGTTCCGGCAATCGGGATAACCGCGTGCAGGCCAGGAAGAATCCAAAACGGCCCCGCTTGACGGCCATCGGCTTGCCGCATTTTTCGCAGGTCTGTTCAGCGACTTCCGGCGCCGGGGGCCCCGCGGTGCTGTATTTCGCCGCCAGTTCAGGCGGCAGGTCGCTGGTTCCATCGCATTCCGGGATAGCCCGTGCAGGACAGGAATGCGCCGTTGCGTCCCAGCCGGATCACCATGGGCTTGCCGCACTTCTCACACTTCACCTCAGTCGGGATGCCCTCTCCTTTGATGTCCTCCATCTCCCGTTCTGCGACCCGCAAATCCTTCTTGAACTTCTTGTAGAACTCCTCGAGCGCTTCCGTCCAGGTGAGTTTCCCTTCTTCCACTTCGTCCAGCTCTTCTTCCATGCGCGCGGTGTAAGCCACCTCGAAGATGTCGCTGAAGTTCTTCACCAACATGTCGCTCACCAGCATGCCGAGCTGGGTGGGATAAAAGCGGCCCTGCAGCTTTTCCACGTACTCGCGATTTTGGATGGTCACGAGGATCGTCGCGTAGGTGGAGGGCCTGCCGATGCCCTTTTCCTCCAGAGCCTTCACCAGCGTCGCTTCCGTTGAATCGCGGCGGAGGTTCGGTGAAGTGCTGTTCCGGCGTGATCTTGCGCAGCTTCAGCCTTCTCGCCTTGCTCGACTTGCGGCAGGCGGAGTTTCAGTTCCTCATCTTCCTCCATCTCCGCCTTTTCATCCTTGCCCTCTTCGTAAACGGCGCGGAAACCGTTGAACTTCTCCACCGAGCCCGTGGCGCGCAGCAAGTAGTCGCCGGCGGAGATATCGATCGTCGTCTGGTCGAAGACCGCGGGATTCATCTGCGAGGCCACAAAACGCTGCCAGATGAGCTTGTACAATTTGAATTCATCCGCGCTCAGGTACCTTTGGATGGAGTCCGGGCTTCGAGATCGACGTCGGTTGGCCGGATGGCCTCGTGGGCATCCTGCGCATCCTTCTTACTCTTGTAGCGAATGGGCTCGGGCGGAAGGTAGTCTTTCCCAAACGCCTTCAGGATGTGCTCGCGCGCAGCCGCCAGGGCGCCCTCCGCCACGCGAGTCGAGTCCGTGCGCATGTAAGTGATGAGGCCCACCGAGCCTTCCGCGCCGATCTCCAAGCCCTCGTAAAGGCGCTGCGCGATCGTCATGGTTTTCTTGGCTGTGAAGCGCAGCTTGCGCACGGCTTCCTGCTGGAGCTTGCTGGTGATGAACGGCGGCACCGGGTACTTCCGCTTTTCCCTGGTGGTCACCGACTCCACAACCAGATTCGCTGCCTTTATCGCGCTGGCGATTCGGTCCGCGCTGTCGCCTGATCGGGAATCTCCAGGTCTTTGCCCTGGAACTTCACCAGCCGCGCGTCGAAGGGCGGAGGGTTATTACCCTCGAGGTGAACGCTGATGGTCCAGTATTCTTTCTTCTGGAAAGCCTGGATTTCCCGCTCTCGCTCGACGATCAGGCGCAAAGCCACGGTTTGCACGCGCCCGGCGGAAATGCCCCGCTTCACTTTTTCCCAGAGCAGCGGGCTGACTTGGTAGCCCACCAGGCGGTCCAGGATCCGCCGCGCCTGCTGCGCGTCCACTAATCTCGAGTCGATCTCGCCCGGCGCTTTGAACGCTTCGCGAATCGCGTCGCGCGTGATCTCGTTGAAAAGTACACGATGAAATATCCTTTTCTTCCCCTCCAGCAGCTCGCGCAAGTGCGCGCAGATCGCTTCGCCTTCACGATCCGGGTCGGCGGCCAGGAACACCGAGTCGGATTTCGCCGCTGCCGACTTTAACTCCGCGATCACAGCCTTTCTGCCGGGAATGGTGATGTAGGTTGGCTTAAAATCGTGGTCGACGTCCACGCCCAGGTCCTTCTTGGGCAGGTCCATCACGTGCCCCATGGAGGCTTTCACGATATAGTCCGGTCCAAGGTATTTGTTGATGGTCCTTGCCTTGGCCGGCGATTCGACGATAACCAACGATTTAGCCATAAGTACTTCTGCCTACCTTCGCCCCTTCGTCACCCCCGCGCAAGCGGGGGTCCATGTCACCGCACGAATTGGATTCCCGCTTTCGCGGGAATGACGTGACTACAGCTTACGAATAAAATTCTTTCCCGGCAACTGCCGGATCACGCCCGACATCTCGAGCTCGAGCAGCGCCGTCATCACACGCGGCTGCGGGATCGCGGCTGAACTGAGTATGTCATCCATAAACAAGGCCGCATCGGCCCGCAGCACTTCGAACACAACTTTCTGGTCGGGCGTCAACGATTGCTCGAAGAGCGATCCCGCTTGCGCTCCGGCCACAGCTTCTTCCGATGCTTCGGCCGCCGGCAAGAAGTTGCATCCGAATCTCCGCCGGAAACTCTTCAATGACATCCATCCATTCATCGACAAGTTTTGCGCCTTGCTTGATCAGATGATTCGGGCCGAAACTTTGCGCCGAGGTGATGTTGCCCGGCACGGCGAAGACTTCGCGATTCTGCTCGACGGCCAGGCGCGCGGTGATCAGCGAGCCGCTGTATTCCGCCGCCTCCACCACGATCACTCCCAGCGATAGCCCGCTGATGGTGCGGTTGCGGATGGGAAAATTCTCTGGTGATGGCGAAGTACCCGGCGGGAATTCCGAAATCAATGCGCCCGACTCGGCAATTTGTTCGGCCAGCCGCTTGTTTTCGCGCGGATAGATCACGTCAATCCCCGAGCCGAGAACCGCCACCGTCTTCCCGCCGGCTTCCAGGGCACCGCGATGCGCGGCCGAATCGATTCCACGAGCCAATCCGCTCACAATCACCAATTGCCTTTGCGCCAGGTCGCGCGCCAGCCGCTGCGCCACCTGGCTTCCATAAGCCGTGGGCCGCCGCGTGCCGACGATGCCGACTGCATGTTGCGAAAGTAACTTAACATCTCCGCGAATGTAGAGGACCAACGCAGGGTCAGGGGTTTGTTTGAGCAGCGCGGGATAATCGTCGCTCGAATACGCCACCACCTGGCAACCCGCCTTCTGCGAAGCTTCCAGGTCTCGCGCGGCTTCCTTCAACCCCGCCTGCGCAAAAATCGACTGGGCCACCCGCGCCGGAACGCCGCAGCTTTCGAGCTCCGTCAAAGAGGCCATGTAGGCGCCTTGCGCAGAACCAAAGTGCTCCACCAACCGGTGCGCTCCACGCACGCCCAGGCCTTCCAGCTTCGTCATCCCCAACCAGAATTGTGTATCGTCCGAGCTCAAATGAGCTTGCCACCTTGCGATGCGCTGTAGGGGGACGGCTTGCCGTCCCCTGTTGCGTCGTTGCGCCCCGGCCGGCACGAAGGGGACGGCAAGCCGTCCCCCTACAACAGAGCATTCGCCCGTCCATGGCAACGCCCTACTAAAATCGCAGAACATGAGATGCAGTGGCAAGAAGAAAGTTTTGCGGGGCCGGTATGTGGTAGATAGCAGGTCGTATGTGGGGCATGCTGCGTTGGATGTATAATCGCTTCCGGCTTTAAAGACGTGTAGGGGTAGGGCTTGCCCTATCCGTCAGCTGACGGAGACGGCAAGCCGTCCCCCTACAGGCGGGTAATCGAAAGTAATTGGAACCTTATGCCCAATCTCAGAATCTCCGTCGTCCAGTATCTGAACAGTGTGCCGTTAATTTGGGGCATGCTTCACGGCCCGCGGTGCGGGAAACACCAACTCCAGTTCGCCACTCCTGCGCATTGCGCGGACGCGGTGCGAGACGGCACGGCAGACATCGGCATCATCCCCGCCATCGAGTACCACCGCATCGATCGCCTTCAAATCATCTCCGGCATCTCCATCGCCTCCAAATCGCGTGTGCGCAGCGTGCTGCTTTTGAGCAAGCTGCCGATCGAGAAAATCCAGAGCGTTGCCGTAGACACTTCTTCGCGCACTTCCGCGGCCTTCCTGCGCGTTTTACTGGGCAAGTTTTATTCCCTCAAGGTCAACTTTATTCCTTCTGCCCCTCGCCCCGACGAGATGTTAAGCCTTGCCGATGCGGCGCTCGTGATCGGCGATCCCGCGTTCAGTTATCGCGGTTCGGCGGAGGTTTATGACCTTGCCGCGGAATGGAAGAAGTTTACGGGATTACCGTTTGTGTTCGCCTTCTGGGCGGGCCGGGCGGACCAGAACCTCTCTTTGTACCGAAAAGACTTTGAGGAGTCGCGGCAGTTCGGCCTTGCCCACATCGACGACATCGCAGCCGAATACGCCGTGAAGCTCCATACGGATCCTGCGGACGTGAAGGTTTACTTGACCGAGAATATCGATTATTCTCTGGATGAGGAGAATTGCAGGGGGTTGCGTCTCTTCTTCAAGCTGGCGTACGAGGCTGGCATCATTCCAGTTGAAAAGGAATTGCGGTTCGTGTAGCGATGGCATTAACTCCAACCCAAGCGCTCGACATGTTGAAGTCCGATGATCTGCTCGGCCTCGGCCTCGAGGCGGACGCCGTACGCAAGCGCCTGCATCCGGAAGGCGTGGTCACCTACATCGTCGACCGCAACATCAACTATACAAACGTTTGCACGGAGTACTGCTCGTTCTGTGCTTTCTATCGCCCCGTAGGTTCGCCCGAAGGATACATACAGACGCTTGAGTCGATTTTTCAAAAGATCGACGAAACGCTGGCATTGGGCGGCACGGGAATCCTGATGCAAGGCGGCCTTCATCCCGACCTCAAGATTGATTATTACCAGAACCTGATTTCGAGCATCAAACGGCGCTACCCGTCTCTTCATTTGCATTGCTTCTCGTCCCCGGAAATCCTGAACATCGCGGAAGTCTCCGGCCTGAATGTGCGCGACACCATAATGCGCCTCATGGACGCGGGGCTCGACTCGATCCCCGGCGGAGGAGCGGAAATCCTGGACGACGAGGTACGCCGGCGGATTGCGCGCCTGAAGTGCACTACCGAGGAGTGGTTCCTGGTGCATCGCACCGCGCACCAGCTCGGCCTGCGCACTACCGCCACCATGATGTTCGGCTGCGGCGAAACCCTCGAACATCGCATCAGCCATTTCGAGCGCGTCCGCCAATTGCAGGAAGAGACGGGCGGCTTCACCGCCTTCATCCCCTGGCTCTTTCAGCGCGAGAACACCTCACTGGGCAATTTCGTCAAGGAAGAGGCCACTGCCATTGACTACCTGAAAACGCTTGCGGTCTCCCGCATCTACCTGGATAACATCCTCAATGTGCAGGCGTCCTGGCTTACCCCCGGCCACAAAATCTGCCAGATCGCCCTGCGCTTTGGCGGCAACGACGTGGGCAGCATCCTCATTGAGGAGAATGTTGTCCGCGCCGCCGGCGTCACCCGCACCTCGAGCGAAGAGCAGCTCCGCCGCATGATCGCCGAGGCCGGCTTCCGCCCCGTCAAGCGAGATACGCTCTATCGCACCTATTTTCTGAACTAATTGACGGATGAGTGGTTAGAGTTCTATCAGCGCGGCATGCGCTTCCCGAGCAGCTTCGCGTAATTGACCGTCGAGGGTCGCCAGCGGCAGACTCCTACGTACCGCCAGCTCAAGATAGGCTGCATCATAGGCAGTGAGACCAGACTGCTTCGCCAGCGGGAAGGTTCGCTTCCGGAGACAACTCCTGTCCGCCGTGTCGATCTGAATCGGAAGGACCTCCAGATCATCGAGAAACTGCTGGGCATCCTTGACAGAAATGCGCTCGCGGCGGATTGCGATTAGCAAAGCATTGGCAACCTCGAGGGGCCAGTGTGGTGGTACGATTGCTTCATCACCCGTCCGGAGGCGAGTCAACAATTGGTTGGTGGCTGGGGTGGCCTCATCAGCAAAGCACCAGGGCAATGTCGCGGAAGCGTCGATGACGAACGCCGCCATCAGTACTTGTGCCCTTCGTGGATCAGGTCCCTGATCTTGAGCCCTCCCAAACGGTTGCGCTTCTGGATTTCCAGAATGTCGGCGACTGCCTCAGTAGGAGTCTTGGCGGAATGGGGCGCTGGGGATGCGCCGCGCTCCTTTTGCGCGAGGGTCTCTAAGGCCCGTTCGATAACTTCTTCGGGAGTGCGGTAGGGACCGCGCACGAGCTGCTCCTTGAGCAGTTCCTCGCCGTGGGGCGTGAGGTGAATTGTACTCATACGCAGAGTATATGCGAATTAGCCGGTCCCGGGCAAATCACAGTTCGTCGCCCGCCGTTAGTCTTCCGCCTTTGCGCTTGCAGGTTGCAAGAGCAGAACTTTAGCGGCGCGAAGCCGGCGAGCCGTAAGCCACGGCGGGTCGCGAAAATCCCTAGTCGTCGGGCAATTGATCGTCAAGCCGTTCTATCTCAGTCTGTAAATCAGGGGCTAAGCCTTTTACCCAAGTCATTAGGGTATGAATCTCCGAGAGATGGTCGAAGTAGGTTTCGCTGAGTCGCGGGGAGGAGTCCAATTGCCGAAGTTCGTGCTCCAGACGGCTGCGTAAGTCTCGCAAGTCATCAAGCAGGCCTTCGAGCGTCCGGGTGTCGATGTCAATTGCGGTATTCCGTTTGCTCATAGTCACCATCCTAATGCTGGCGCAGCCGTTCCTCCAAACGAAGAATTTCACCCTCGACTTCACGAATGCGCTATTCCCAATACGCAACCAGGAACTCCCGAGGAGCAGTGGATTGCAACTCGCGCTCTATCTTGGCGCGGTGTTGTCGCACCATTCTACGGTGGCCCTCGATCTTCTTCCTCAAGTTTTTGTTCCGCCCCATGAGGTGGAATATAATACACCAATAGCATGGCACTAACGACGACTGCCAAAAAGGCACGCAAGCCTTCGAGCACCCTAGAGCAGGAAGCCTATCTCAGCCTTCTGCGCACGGCGGACGCTCTGGCGCGCGGCGCCGAAGAGGTGATCAAGCCTTTCGGCCTTTCCGGCACTCAGTACAACATTCTGCGCATTCTGCGCGGCGCCGGAGCCCAAGGTCTCTGCTGCCACGAGGCGGCGGAGCGCATGCTCACTCACGACCCGGACATCACCCGCCTGCTGGACCGGCTGGAGCGCCGCGGCCTCATCGTTCGGGCCCGCGCCAGTTCGGACCGGCGGATCATCACGGCGCAGATCACGCCGGTAGGGCTGCGAATCCTCGCCAAGCTGGATAAACCCATCGAAGAATGCCACCGGCGGCAGTTCGGCCACCTCGGACCGCGCCGCCTCGCGCAGTTGATTGAGCTTCTCAATTCCGCCCGTAGCCGCCTGTAGCGCTGATCTGCGGCTCCCCCGACGGTCACGTCATTCCCGCGCAAGCGGGAATCCATCGGGCTGAAAATGGACCCCCGCCTTCGCGGGGGTGACGCCATTGATTTTCATTGCCTCGGAGCGCACGAAAATGTCGGCCTGAACGCCGGCGCCAAGGGCCGTGAGCCCGGGTGTAACCTCCGCACCCCCTTCTGCATCATATAGTCGTTGAAACGATAATCGTGATGCGCTGAAACGGACCCGAGAGCCGGACGAACCCGCCCTGGGGCCTTTCAGTCCCAAAAAACCAGGGAGGAAACCATGCCAGTGATGGAATTAGAGCGACAAACGAACAGTATTCCTGCAGGCGTGCACGGACTGTTGGAACGCCGTTACAGCCCCTATGCTTTTTCGCCGCGCCCGGTTGAGCCGGAAAAACTGCGTCTACTTTTCGAGGCTGCCCGCTCGGCGCCTTCCAGCTACAACGAACAGCCCTGGCGCTTCGTTGCGGCCAGGCGGGAGGACTCGGAGGGTTTTGGACGGCTGCTCGACACGCTCGTCGATCGGAACCAAAAGTGGGCTCGCAATGCGCCGGTGCTGGTGCTTTCCATCGCCAAATCCGATTTCACACACAGCGGCCAACCGAACCGCCACGCTCTCTACGATGTCGGCCAGGCGGCGGCATATCTTACCCTGCAAGCCACCGAACTCGGTCTGTACGTTCACCAGATGGCCGGATTTGACCCTGTGAAAGCGCGCCAACTCCTCAACATCCCGGAGGGTTACGAGCCGGCGGCGATGATGGCCGTGGGCTATCCGGGTGAATCCGAGTCGCTCCCGGAAGCGCTGCGGCAGTACGACAGCACTCGACGCCCGCGCAACCCGCTTGATACACTTCTCTTTGAAGGGACCTGGGCCAAGCCGTGGTCCCCGGCAGTGGGCGACGGATCAACAACGAAAATACAATAAACGAGGAGGGTTCAACAATGTTCGATCAATTGCTGCAAACCGACCCGAGTTGGGTGTTGACGATATTGAGGGTGGTGCTGGGAGTCGTCATGTTTGCCCATGGGGCGCAGAAAATGCTCGGCTGGTTCGGCGGCTACGGATTCAGCGGCACGATGGGCTTTTTCACCAAGAGTATGCGGATCCCGGCTCCGTTTGCCTTCCTGGCGATTTGCGCCGAGTTTTTCGGCGGCCTGGGCCTGATCCTGGGGCTCTTAACCCGCATCGCCGCCTTCGGCGTCGGAGTCAACATGCTGGTTGCCGTCGCGACGGTGCACTGGCAGCACGGACTGTTCGCGAACTGGACTGGAGCCCAGAAAGGCGAGGGCTTTGAGTATCACCTCCTGGCGCTCGCCATTGCCGCCGCGATCATCGTCGAGGGCGCCGGGGCGCTTTCCTTGGATCAAGTGATTTATCGTTTGTTAGGCTGAATCGCCCTAGGGGCCGATTTTTTCGATAACGGTCTTTTTGTCTCTTGACAAATCCTCAAAGATAGGCTAGCATAGTCAATTGGAGCACGGTCGAGTCCCCACCTCGCCGCGGACGCTATGCGGCATCCCTGTCTGCACGCTATCCCTAAACGACCCAATCCGGTCGAGCAGTCCGCCGAGAGACGTTCGGAGTGCGTCAGGCGGCCGCCTTTTTGTCACCCACTCTGTCGGACAATATGCCGTTTCAAAGCCGTAACTTCGCTGCCGTTCACTGAAATTGACGGAACAAAGCGAGAATGTCTATGAAAACAAAGGATCGGCTCAGAAATCAACCCCCCTGACCCGTCCTTATCCAAGGAGGGGAATTCCCGGACTCCCCTCCTCGGATGAGGAGGGGGTGGGGGTGGTCCGACTTTGCGACCTTGACGTGAAACCGCGGATGTGAGATCGAGAAATCAGCGGAACAAAGCGAGAATGTCTATGAAAACAAAGGAACGGGCTGGCGCAGACATTGCTTTTGAATGTCTGCGATGCGCCGAAGGCGCAGGTCGGACCATTCATGACGATCGCTCTAACCTGTCCCTTCGGGACATCGCAGACGCCACAAGCCGGGGTCTGCGCCAGCCGGAATTGGCGGGCTGAGAACAGGTTTTCGACGGAACAAAGCGAGAATGTCTATGAAAACAAAGGGACGGCCCAGAAAGGAGTTAGCATTTCCGGACTGCGCAAAACGAACTGGTTTTTGTCGTTCCAATCTGCTATGGTTCCGGTTCTTATATCCGCGATCTTCCGCTTGAGGAGCGCAACCCCATGACAGAGGAATGGAAGCCTTCGACCGATGAGCCGCAGCCCACGACCCTGGACCGTCGAGAATTCCTGGCTGGCGCAGGAGCCGCGGCATTTTCGTTCTCGATCATGAAACCCGTGCTGGTCCGTGGATCGCAAGCCAACTCGAAGATCGCCCTCGGCATGATCGGGTGCGGGGGCCGGGGGACCTGGATTGCCGACCTATTTCGGCAGCACGGCGGGTACGAAATCGTGGCCGCGATGGACTACTTCCCGGACAAAGTGAACCCCTTCGGCGAGAAGTTCAGCGTGGCGCCGGAGCGCCGTTACTCGGGCTTGCTGGGTTACCGTCGAATGCTGGAGGGCAAGCTGGATGCCGTGGCCATCGAGAGCCCACCCTATTTCCATCCCGAACAGGCCGCCGCTGCCGTGGACGCGGGAGTGCACGTCTATCTCGCCAAGCCGGTTGCCGTGGACGTGCCCGGGTGCCGAAGCGTCGAGGGAAGCAGCAGCAAAGCTGCGGCCAGGAACCGATGCTTTCTGGTGGACTTCCAAACCCGCACCGATCCGTTTTACCAGGAAGCGATCCGGCGCGTGCACAACGGCGAGATCGGCCCGATCCTGTGCGGCGAAGCCGCTTACTGGGCGGGGTCGCCGTTTACGCGCCCCGTGGAGCAGTTACGGGTGAACCCTTCGGACGCGGAGCACCGCTTGCGCGCCTGGGGCGTGGACCGGGCGCTCTCAGGAGATATTATTACAGAGCAAAATATTCACTCTATAGATGTTGCTACATGGATAATGGACGCGCACCCGCTGCAGGCCTCGGGCAGGGGCGGGCTGAAGTCCCGCACTGAAGGTAGCTGCTGGGACCATTTCTCGGTCGTCTTCACTTTCCCCGAGGACGTGATGGTGACCTTCGCCTCGAAGCAGTTCGGCGAGGGCTACGACGATATTCTCTGCCGCATGTACGGCACCAAGGGTGTCATCGACACCCACTACGCCGGAAGCGTGGCGATCTGGGGCAAGAACCCTTACGAAGGAGGAAAGTCGCCGGGACTGTATAAAGACGGTGCGGTGCGCAACATCGCGACTTTCTATGAGACCGTCACCGGGGGCCAATTCTCGAATGCCACTACGGCGCCCAGCGTGAGGAGCAATTTGACCACGATCCTGGGCCGTACGGCGGCCTATGAACGCGCTGAGGTCACCTGGGAACAACTACTGAAATCTGAGGAGAAGTTGGATCCCCAGCTTTACGGGCTGAAGGAGTAAAGCACTTTGAACAGTCGCCAGCGTGTCAAGGCCGCCATCGCTTTTGCTGATCCCGATCGAGTGCCGATCTCTCATGCCGTGCTTCCGGCGGCGCAACTCAAGTTCGGCCAGGCTCTGAATGAGATCCTGGCCGAATTCCGCGAAGACTTCGGCTGGGACTACATGCCGGACATGGCCCTGGCGGATTTCCCCGCGGTGTACAAGCAGGGAAGGAATACCGACGATTTTGGCACCGTGTGGAGTTCCAAATGGCTCGGCGTTTGCGGCATTCCCGTCGAATGGCCGCTTCGCGACCTGAGCCACTACGGAGAGTTCAAGTGGCCGTGCGACTTTAGCGCCGGCCCTCCCCGCGGAAGGCTTTACAGCGGGCACATGATGGGCTACGACGGCCGCTGGTATGCTCGCGGCGCGTGGATCACCTACTTTGAGCAGCTCCAGCAGTTGCGCGGCATGGAAAACTTCCTGATGGATATCGCCGGCGAGTCGCAGGAGTTCTACCGCCTGCTCGACGCTATGCTGGAGTTCAACCTGCGATGGATCGACCAGTGGACCAGCCTCGAATACGACGGCCTGCACTTTGCCGACGACTGGGGCGGCCAGACCGGCTTGCTGATCAAACCCGCAGCCTGGCGGCGAATTTTCAAACCCCGCTACGCGCAGATGTTCGAGCGGGTGCGTGCGCGCGGCATGGATGTCTGGTACCACACGGACGGACAAGTGAGAGACATATTCGGCGACCTGATCGAGATCGGCGTGCAGGTGATCAATTGCCAGGTCCCGGTGGTGGGCCACGAGTGGATCGCCAGAAACGTCAGGGCACGCGTGGCGATTCGCACCGACATCGACCGGCAGCGGGTCATGCCCCTGGGCTCAACAACGGAAGTGAAAGAAGAAGTGCACCGGACCTTCGAGGCGTGCGGTTCCTCCCGCGGTGGTATCATTGCCTGCGGCGAGGTCGGCCCGGACGTGCCGCTGGAAAACATCCGTGCCATGTACGAAGCTTTCCGCGAATACGGCACGTACTTGTAGCGCAGATTCCATGATCCTTTGGCTCACCATGTTGCATGAGAATGCGTGGCGCGCCTTGCAGTGCGGTAGCAGCAGCTACCGCCTTCGGTTCATGCGGCACATCTGCAAGGCGGTAGCTGCTGCTACCGCACTCCAAGGTGCGTGATGACTTCCGAGAAGATTGTGGTTGCCGAGGGTGACATCACCAAGCAGCAAGTGGACGCTATAGTGAATGCTGCGAACACCACCCTGCTGGGCGGTGGCGGAGTGGACGGTGCGATCCATCGCGCCGCGGGGCCTGGGCTGCTCGAGGAATGCAGACCGCTGGGCGGTTGCCGCACCGGCCAGGCAAAGATCACCAAAGGCTACAACTTGCCGGCGAAATGGGTGATTCACACCGTGGGCCCGGTTTGGCAGGGTGGCGGGAGGCACGAAGATGAGTTGTTGGCGAGTTGTTACCGGGCTTCTTTGCAGTTGGCTGTCGAGCACGGCGTTCGCGCCATCGCCTTTCCCGCCATCAGTACCGGCGTTTACGGCTTCCCCTTCGAGCGCGCCACAGCAATTGCGGTAAGAGAAGTGAAACGGTTCCTGGAAGAGACTCCGTCTCTGGAGAGGGTAGTTTTTGTGTGCTTCGGCAAAGATGCCTATGGATGCTACTTGGATAATATCTAAGTTTCAGCTCAGCGCCGACCTGCAGATCAGCACGGGTCCTGACCGGCCGGAGCGCCACGGTTCAAATAAAGGCAGCATCCGCCGCTACAACTATTTGACTTTTCCTTGACCCCTAAGGTAATTTCATGGACGGGGCAAATAGCTCCATCCTCAGCCTATGACTTCTGAACCCAGCGTAGTGGAAGTGACTCTTGAGAGTGATCTCAAGAATCTCGAGGTGGCGGAAGAGATCGTGCGCAGAGTCGCCGGAACGGCGGGCTTCGGCGAGGAGTCCGAGCACCAGATTGAAATGGCCGTGCACGAATCGATGATCAACGCCATCTGGCACGGAAACAAGAATGACGCCAGCAAGCGCGTCTGGCTGAGGTTTGAGATTTACAAGGACCGGCTCGAGATTCGTATTCGGGACCAGGGTGTCGGCTTTAGTCTCGCCGACGTACCGGATCCCTGCTCAGGCGACAACCTGTTGAAGGTATCCGGTCGAGGGATATACTTGATCCGTACTTTTATGGATGAATTCCACGTGAAGCACCTTCCCGGCTCCGGGACCGAGGTCACCCTGGTGAAGCGAATTGATCCGGCACACCAACCCAAACAAGGAGGAACCGACCGTGAGCATGAAAGCCACAATTCGACAAGTTGATTCCGTGATAGTCATTGACGTGAGCGGCAGGATCACTCTGGGAGAGGGCTGCGCGCAACTGCGCGAGCTTATTCGGGACCAGTTGAGCAAGGGCAACAAGCAGATCTTGCTTAACCTTGCCAACGTCACCTACATCGACAGTTCCGGCATCGGTGAACTCGTCAGCGCCTTCACGGCGGTTTCAAACCAGGGAGGACAGTTGAAGCTCCTGAATCTTACCAAAAAGGTTCATGACCTTCTGCAGATTACCAAGCTCTACACCGTCTTCGACATCCACGACGACGAAGCCAAAGCCATCGCCAGCTTCCAAAAAGCCTAGCGGCAGCCCGAGGCTGTGCAGCCGTTGCCGGGCCGCGCGGACCCCAGTCCCGGGGGGTCCGCGTCTTGCCTGATGACCTGGTTGAAAGGGCGAGCGTCACGACACGTAGTCCGCTCTAAGATATCCCACCATGTCGTTCTGAGTGGTCATGGGTTCTCGACCCACCCAAAGGAATGACACATCCCCCCTCCGCACGCAGGCCCCTTTCTTCACCTTACGCATTGGGGCGTTTGATCGCGAATTTTTCCAGCCGATATTGCAGCGTACGGAAAGTCATTCCCAGCATTTGAGCGGCCCGGGTGATGTTCCAGTTTGAACGCTGGAGGGCCTCCAGGATCTTGGCCTTTTCATGTTCTTCCCAGGTTCCCTCGGGGATGATGGGACGGAGTGCTTCCTCGAAGGGTTGGGCCGGCGCGGCCGTAAGAGCCGGCGCGTGCTGAACGACTTCCGGGGGAAGA
Source organism: uncultured Acidobacteriota bacterium (assembly GCA_963831905.1). GTDB lineage: Bacteria > Acidobacteriota > Terriglobia > UBA7540 > UBA7540 > CAVROP01. Next base: position 1,153,236 of record CAWHRX010000009.1, read on the forward strand.
TCCCCAAGTTCCACGCAGTCTGCCTCTCCTAACACCACGGCACGCTCCATGGCCCATTCGAGCTGCCGAATATTCCCCGGCCAATAATAATTCCTGATGGCTTGAAGGGCCTCCGCCGAAATCTTCTCCACTCTGCGGCCATCGACGAAAGCGGCTTTCCGCATGAAATGGTAGGCCAGCGTATCGATGTCGTCTCCCCTTTCACGCAGGGGCGGACACACTATGGGGATGACGTTCAAGCGGTAGTAAAGGTCCTCGCGAAACTTGCCGTCTTTGACAATCTGCTCGAGGTTCTTGTTGGTGGCGGCGATAATGCGCACGTCCGTTTTGATGGCCTCCGTGCCGCCCACGCGCATAAACTCGCGTTCCTGCAACACGCGAAGTATCTTGGCCTGCATCCCCAAGCTGGTGTCTCCGATTTCATCCAGAAACAGCGTCGATTGATGCGCCCTCTCGAACAGGCCCTTCTTTTGTTGATGAGCGTCCGTGAAGGCGCCTTTCTCATGGCCGAAGAGTTCGCTTTCCAAAAGGGTCTCGGTGAGCGCCGCGCAGTTAATGGCCAGGAAGGGGCGCTCGGCACGAGGGCTGTTGCGGTGAATCTCACGCGCCACCAGTTCCTTCCCCGTACCGCTCTCCCCCAGGATGAGGACCGTGTGGGCCGTGGGAGCGACCTTCAGGACCATGCGCATCATGGCCTTCGTTGCGGGTGAGTCACCCAAAATGGCTCGCTTGAGGGTCGCCAGGCGGTCAAAAACCTCCGCCACGACTCTCAACAATTCGTCACGGTCGACAGGTTTCTCCAGATACTGGTAAACGCCCCGCCGCGTCGCTTCCACGGCCGACTGTATGGAAGGGTAACCGGTGATGAGGATGACTGCCACCGTGGGGTCCTCACCCACGATCTCGCTTAACAACTCAATGCCCGTCATTCCGGTCAAGTTCAAGTCGGTAATGACCAGATCGAAGCGACGACGCGAAAGCAAATCGAGGGCGACCTCGCCGCTGGGAGCGGTCCCCGTGGCGTAGCCCTCATCCTGCAGGATGTCGTTATAGATTTCGCGTTGACGCTGCTCGTCGTCAACTACCAGGATACTCGCGGAGGTCATTGAGCATTATCCTTACGCTGCCGGGGAAGCAGCCAGCTCAGCCCGCTCAGGCTGTGAAGGATGGGGAACGGGAAGCTCGACCACCAAGTCTGTCCCAGCGTGGGCTCCCTCATCGACGAAGACCCGTCCCGCGTGATCCTCGACGATTTTCTTGGCGATGGCCAATCCCAGACCGAAGCCGGTCGCTTTGGTCGAATAAAAAGGCGCAAAGACTTTCTGGCGTTCCGTGTAGGGGATACCGGGGCCCGTGTCGGCAAAGTGCAACTGGAGGCAATCCCCGTGCTTGGGCGACTTCGTGCTTACCGCGTAAATGCGCAGTTGGCCTCCCCCCGGCATGGCCTGGAGCGCATTGGTCAGAATGTTCAAGAAACAGGTCTTCATCTGCGCCGAATCCAGGCGGAAAATCGGCAGGTCCAGCGCCAGGTCTTGTTTGATTTGGATGCCCTGGTTGCTCGCCTGCCGGCCCACCACCGTCAGCGCTTCGGTCAGCGTCGCCTTAAGGTCGCAGGGCACGAGCGTAGGGGGCGCCTGGCGTCCGGCGGTCAGCACGTCATTCACCAGGTGATTCAAGCGGCTGATTTCGTCCTTGATATTCGCCAGGTTACGTTGCAGGTCGCGCGCTACCCGGTCGTCGCCGTCCTGATGCTTGGCGCGAATCTGATCGATGGAGAGATTGATGAAATTCAAGGAGTTGCGAACTTCGTGCGCCACCGTCGCCGCGAAACGCCCCAGCAAGGAGAGTTTCTCCGCTTCATTCAGACGCTCCTGAAGCGCCCGGTTCTCCCGCAACTTTTCCACCATCTGGTTAAATGTCTGCGCCAGCAGGCCGATCTCGTCTTCGCCAGTAGACGGCAGCGAGACATACAGGTTGCCTGCGGCCACCTGCTGGGCGCCTTTCACCAGTTGGTCCACCGGCTTGGTGAAACGAAATGCCAGGTACAGCACCACGCACAAGGCCGCCAGCATCGTTCCCAGAATCCAAGTGAGCCGTTGCCGGTACCAAAGGCGCGACAGGGTCGTAATCTGGTCGCTCTCCCCTTTAATCACAGCGAACCCAATTACTTGATCGCCGAGTACGAGCGGGTACTGGATTGTAAAGGTGGTCTGATCACTCTGAGGAGAGGCGTCAAGCTCCGAAAACTCGCCTTCAAGGCGGACCGGATCCTTTTTGGTTTCGACGTGCCTCTTCGAAAGACGCTGGAAGAGAGACTTGCTCGACATCTTGAGTGGGATCTTCTTGCCGACCTCGGAACGATTGGTACTCTCCTTCACTTGCCCTTTCGGGTCGACGACGGATACGTTCTTGATGCCCAATTCCTGAAGCTTTTCCTGGTAAATCTTAAGAGCGTCGTCCACGCTCGTTTTGGGAGGAATCTGAGTTTGAGCAAGCTGGCTGACGTTCAATAGCCGCTGCGTCTCTCCGTAGATATAGTTCAGGATCTCGTGCCGATGCTGGACGTAATTCCAGGTCAGAATGGCGCTCGTGCAAGTCATGGTGACGAACATCACCAGCGCCAGACGCGTGCGGAATCGAAGGTTGAGGAGTAAGGACCGCAAAGTCATCCTCTCGCTGCTTCTCGGCTTCTCTATCCTATAAGAACGGTGACCCAGCGTCAATTGCGGGTAGCGCCGGCCATGAAATCGGCTCTCGCAACCCCCACCCCGTTGTGGCATCATAAGGAGCGTTCGCAGGGTATTCCCAGGCTTACGATAAGAGGAGAGCGTTTCCAGGAACCGACGCCCTATGCGCGAAGCACTCACCCTATTCTGTTCCGGGCTCGCCTTGTTGGGCTCTGCATCTCGCGGCCACGCCGGGGTGGCGCTTTCCACCGCCATTCCGCTCGATTTGGGGTTCCGCCAAATGTATAATCTCCAGTTCGAGGAAGCGCACCGAACCTTCAAGGGCTGGGAGCAATTGCATCCGGACGACCCGCTGGGACCTGCTTCGGATGCTGCGGCTTACCTCTTTTCCGAATTCGACCGCCTGGGCGTGCTGCAGTGGGAGCTGTTTCTAGACGATGAGAAATTCAAGCAGAGCAAGAGGCTGGCTCCCGACCCGGTAACGAAAATAGCCTTTGATGCGTCAGTGACACTGAGCGAGCAGGTCGCCGATCGTGCGCTGGCGCGGTCGCCGCGGGATGGGAACGCCCTTCTAGCGAAGGTCATGGACCTGGGGCTGCGATCTGATTATCTGGCCTTAATCGAAAAGAGATATCTGGCTTCCGTGGGAGACATGAAGAGGGCAGGGCTTCTCGCCCAGCAACTGTTGGCCCTTGACCCAACGTGCTACGATGCCAATCTGGCCATCGGAGTCGAGAACTACATTCTGGGGTTGAAACCCGCCCCGCTTCGCTGGGTCTTGAGGATGTACGGAGCGCAGACCGATAAAGACCAGGGGATCCAGAAACTCCGGCTGACGGCTGAGAAAGGGCACTACCTGCTTCCCTTCGCGCAGCTACTGCTCGCCGTTGCTGCTCTGAGGGACAAAAACAGCAATCAAGCAAGGCAACTGCTCGCCGGGCTGGTGCAGCAGTTTCCCAATAACACGCTATACCGTAGAGAACTCGAGCGGCTTCATTAGAGATCGTGGCTTGGAGCGTACCGTAGCGCCAGCCTCCAGGCCGGCACTCACCATGCTGACCCGACAGCCTGGTGAGAAACCATTAGCCTGTCATCCTGAGGAGCCGGAGGCGGTCCTGAGTCCAACGAAGGAAGGATCTCTGCAGTTGCTTGAAAATACAACTGCCGAGATTCTTTGCTTCGCTTAGAATGACAAGACACGGGGCGACGGAGGGGGGTGGGTCTGAGCGATGCGAATCGCGGCTGTGGCAAGCGCATTTCCTGAGCATCATTACACGCAGAAAGTTCTGGTTGAGGCGTTGCAGAAGTATTTCGGCGCAAAGCTCGCCAATCCGCAGCGCTTGGAACGGATCTATTCCCACATGGCTGTGGAAGCGCGCTACCTTACGCTTCCCCTCAGCGCCTACTACGAGATCGCTTCGTGGGGAGAGGCGAACAACGCCTTCATTGAAACCGCTCAAGTGTTGGGCGAGCAGTCCCTCTGCCGGGCGCTGGCGCGGGCAGGGTTGGACGCCGGCGAGATTGCCACTCTCATTGTCGTGTCGGTGACCGGCATCGCCAGCCCCTCGATTGATGCGCGGCTGGTGAATCGCATGGGGCTGTCTCCGAATATCAAGCGCGTCCCGATCTTCGGTCTAGGGTGCGTGGCCGGGGCTGCGGGCATTGCCCGCGCCGCCGACTTCGTCCGCGCCTACCCCGGCCAGGTCGCGGCGCTGCTTGCGGTCGAGCTTTGCTCGCTCACCATCCAGCGTGATGACATCTCGATCGCCAACCTGATTTCCGCCGCGTTGTTTGGAGATGGGGCGGCGGCGGTGCTGGTGACCGGATCGGAGAGGGAGGCGGCAGGACCGGAAATCCTGGCGACTCGCTCGGTCTTCTATCCCCACACCGAACAGGTGATGGGGTGGGACATTTCCGAGAAGGGTTTCACCATCGTCTTGTCACCCGAAGTGCCGGCCATGGTGGAACGCCACTGGGCGCACGACGTGGACGAGTTTCTGAGCGACAATGGTTTGTCCCGAAAAGACATCGGGAGCTGGATTCTGCACTCGGGTGGCCCCAAAGTGCTTGCGGCGATGGCGGCTACGCTGAAACTTCCTGACCAGGCCCTCGAGGCCTCCTGGGAATGCCTGCGGAGGGTGGGCAATATCTCCTCGGTATCGGTCCTTCTGGTGCTCGAGGAGGTGATGCAGCACCGTCGCCCCGCTCCGGGAACGTTCGGCCTCCTGGGAGCGATGGGGCCGGGCTTTTGCTCGGAACTCGTATTGCTCCGCTGGTCATAACGACGCTCTGCAAATAGCACTTGATCGAGCGCCCTCAACCGTAATGGGTCAGATTTGAGACGACGCACTCTCATTTGGATTGCCCTGGTTTTTGTCTTTACCAAGCCTCTCTCCTTGTCCGCACAGGAAGCGGTGCTCGAACTCGACCCGGCGCGAACCCAGATTGAATTCACCCTGCCTGGGACTATTCGCTCGGTGCACGGGACCTTCAAACTCAAAAGCGGGACGATTCGCTTCAATCGCGCTACGGGAGATGCCGGCGGTTCGGTGGATGTCGACATGACCAGCGAGCAGAGTGACAACGTTTCGCTGGATCGCAAAATCCTGGGAGAAGTTTTGGAGACCCGCAAGTACCCTGAGGCGGCTTTCATCCCTGCCCATATCGACGGCCGCCTGGAAGCCGAAGGTGAGTCGGTACTTCAACTGAGCGGCACGTTCAGGCTGCACGGTATCGAACACGATTTCATGGTCGAAACCACGCTGACCCGGCACGGTGACCAATTGACCGCCACCACTCAGTTCCAGATTCCCTACGTGGATTGGGGTATGAGGAATCCCGGCGGCATGCTCCTTCGCGTGGGCAACCAAGTGGAGATCAATATAAAGACCGTAGGCCGCATCACCCTGCCCGCCGCGCCACACTAAAACTTCTCCCTAATCGTCGACAACCAGCGTGCTGTAGGGGGACGGCTTGCCGTCCCCGCATTTCTGCTGGCCCTGACAAGGGTAGGGCAAGCCCTACCCCTGCGCCGTGCAGTTCCGGCGGGCGCTTCGGAATTGTCTTGACAAGCCTTCTTGTGCCGCGTAATCTTCGACCTTGATTTAATGACTGACCGTTCAGTCAGTAAAGGGACGAAGCGGAATGAGTGCAAAGCATCCAACTCGGATCAGCTTCAAGAAAAAACCCTTCCGGCGCGGGCGGAAACCCAAAGAGGGACGTCCTCAAGAAATCCTGGCGGCCGCCTTCGAGGAGTTCGCCGCCAATGGCTATGCGGCCTCACGTGTCGAGGATGTCGCCAAGCGCGGAGGAATTGCGAAAGGGACGATCTACCTCTACTTCAAGGACAAGGAAGGGCTCTTTCGGGCGGTGGTCCGCAGTATGATCGGGCCGGTTTTCGAACAGCTTATCCCCTTTGTTGAGAACTTCTCCGGCTCTGCCGAGGAACTCCTTTGTGAGCTTCAGGCACGGCACTACGCGCATGTGGTCAGAAACGCAAAGGCGCGCGCCATTCTTCGCCTGTTGATTGCCGAAGGCGGCAAGTTCCCTCAACTGTCCGACATTTTCTATCGCGAGATCATCGAGCCGGGGGTAACCGCCTTACGCAAAGTGCTGGAGAAGGGCGAGGCATCAGGCGAGTTTCGGAAGACGAAGGCCAAGGACTTTCCACAGATCGTGGTTGCTCCCGGTGTTCTCGCCGTTGTGTGGATCCTGATCTTGGGCGACCGATATCGGCTCGATCTGGACTCCTATATGCGCGCACACCGGGATTTCGTGTTGCAGAGTGTAAAAGCAGGTAAACGGCCTGCCGTCCTCTGATCGAAGATAGAAAGGTGGAAACCATTCATGAAGCTGTATCGGGCATGGGCGGCGTTGCTGGCGGCGCTGTTTCTGGCGCGGGGAAATCCTGCGAGCGCCCAACTGACGAAGCCGCAGCGGCTGACGATGAAAGAAGCGATTGTGCTGGCGTTGAAAAACAACCTCAGCGTACGGGTGGCCGGAACGGAGGTGGACGAATTAGAGGGAACGCGCGAGCGGCGCCAGGCCTCGCTGCTCCCGCGCGTCACCGGGGATTTGCTCGCCAACCGGCAGAACGTCAACCTCACCGCCTTAGGATTTTCAGGTATTCCCTCCCTGCCTATACCCGCGGTCATCCCGGCTTTCAACCATTACGATTCCCGTTTTTTCGCCAGCCAACCCGTGATAGACCGTGAGGCTTATCACAACTGGAAGGCCAGCGAGAAACAGGAGCAGGCCTCGAAGCTCAGCTATCAGGACACCCGCAACCTGGTGGTGCGAGAGGCTGCCGGGCTCTATCTGGATGGCGAAGTCGCCTTCGCGGAGGTGGAAGCGGTCGAATCGCGAGTGACCACTTCGGAGGCCCTCGAGAAACTGGCCAGCGACCAGCACGACCAGGGGCTGGCAACCGCCGTCGACGTGATTCGCGCCCAGGTACAATTGGCGCGCGACCGGCAGAACCTGCTGGTGGCGCGCGATACTTACCAAACGTCCCTGCTCTCGCTGGCGCGCTTTCTCGGGTTGAGTCCGGGAACGCCCCTGGAGTTGGCCGCGCACATGCAATTCCACAGCGTCCCCGTGCCCCCGATCGACGAGGCGCTTCGCACGGCGCTCGAGGCGCGTGCCGATTATCGCTCCCTTCTCTCTCAACGCGACTCCCTCGTCGAACAGCAAAAGGCGGCGCACGCCCGCTATCTGCCCAAGCTCTCAGTCAACGGCGATTATGGGGCGCTGGGCACGACCCGCGCGATGGCCGGGATCGGCGAAATCCAGGGAACGCTCACCGTCACCTTGTTCGACTGGGACCGCAACGGCCAGGCCAAGGAACTCCAGAGCCGGGTGCAGCGCTTGAACCAACAGATAGACGACCTCACTCGGGGAATCGAACAGGACCTGCGGAAAGCGCTGCTCGACCTCGATTCCGCCGTGAATCAGGTGAGCGTTACAGAATCTGCCCTGGCGCTTGCGGAGCGGGAACTCACTTTGACGCAGGACCGCTTCCGCAATGGCGTAACGGACAACATCGAGGTTGTAACGGCGCAGGACACACTGGCCAGCGCGCAGGACGATCGCATCATGGCGCTGGCACGCCACGCCGACGCGGGAATGGCCCTGGCGCGGGCGCTCGGGGCAACCGAGAAGATTTACCCGACGTACCTGGGCGAACCGTGATTTTGTGATGCGGGCGTCTCGCCCGCCGTGGCGCGGGCAACCTGCCCGCGCGCGGGAGCGGGACGCTCCCGCCACAGCGGGCGAGACGCCCGCACCACATGAAGAGGGATCACCAGAATGAAACGTATCATTCCACTCCTGCTGCTGGCGGCTGCCGCCGCGGCGGCAGTCCGGTATTATCCTCAGTATTTTGGCAAACGCCCCGCCTCCAATCTGCTGAAGCTCTCGGGCAACATCGAAGCCCACGAAAGCCTGGTCAGCTTCAAAGTGACGGGCCGCATCGCCGCCTTGCCGGTGGATGAGGGCATGACCGTCAAATGCGGCGACCTGCTGGCGCGGCTTGACAATGACGACTATCGCCAGCAAGTGGTGGTGGACGAAGCCGCGGCCAGCGTGCGCGACCGCCAATTCGCCCTCGGCCTGGCGGGCACCCGCCACCAGGAGATTGAAGCAGCCCGACAGGCCATCCTCGACGCCCAGGCCGACCTCGAGCAGAGAAAAAAGGATTATGCGCGCTACCAGGCGCTGGCCGACAAGGACGAAATACCCACGCAGACCCGCGATCAGGCAGCCACCAGCGTGACCCGCGCGCAGGCTGCCTACGACCGGGCGCAACAGATCTACAACGAATTGATGGAGGGCACGCGGAAAGAGGAGCTCGAGGTGGATCGGGCCAACGTCCATCAAGCGGACCAGAGCCTTCATCTGTCGCGCATCCGGCTGTCTTACACCGTGCTGCGCGCGCCCTTCAACGGAGTGGCCCTGGTGCGCCAAGCGGAGCTGGGCGAAGTGGTCTCCCCCGGCACGCCCATCGTTACTCTGGCCGATCTGGACCATCTCTGGCTGCGCGTCTACGTGCCGGATACTGATCTTGGCAAGGTGCACTGGGGCCAGTGCGTTGACGTGCGCACCGACACCTATCCTGACAAGATTTATCACGGCCGGGTTTCCTTGATTTCCTCCGAGGCGGAATTCACCCCCAAGAGCGTCCAGACGGAGAAGGAGCGCGTCACGCTGGTCTATCGCGTCAAGGTGGATGTCGAGAACCCGAACTACGAGCTGAAGCCCGGAATGCCGGCCGATGCGTACATCAAGGTGAACTAAGGCCGAAGAAAGCGCCCTCTCCCCCTTGGGGGAGAGGGTGGCCCGCGATGCCGTTTTCCCGAGGCGCGCGGGCCGGGTGAGGGGGTCGCTGGGAGTCGCCAAAAAGCGAAATGCGGAGGTTCTTCGCTTCGCTCCGAATGACACCAGCATGAAAGTGTTCACATGAATTCGCCTCCAGCCATCATCGTTTCCGCACTGAGCAAGCGCTTCGGCGAAGTGCGCGCCGTCGACGACCTCACCTTCAACGTCCACCCTGGAGAAATCTTTGGCCTGGTGGGGCCGGATGGCGCCGGAAAGACGACGGCGCTGCGCGTGCTCGCCGGGGTGCTCGATGCGGATTCGGGCTCGGCGACCGTGGCCGGCTACGACGTGGTGCGCGACCCCGAGGGCGCCAAGCATCAGCTCAGCTACATGTCGCAGCGCTTCGGCCTTTACGAAGATCTGACGGTGGACGAGAACATCCGGTTTTACGCGGACCTCTTCGGCGTCACCCGTAAGAAGCGCGAGCCGCGCTCCGCGGAACTGCTGGCGGCGGCCGGCCTGAGCGATTTCCGCGCCCGCCTCGCCGGGAACCTCTCTGGCGGGATGAAGCAGAAGCTGGGGCTGGTCTGCGCCCTGATTCACACCCCCAAAGTGATCCTGCTCGACGAGCCCACCAATGGGGTAGATCCGGTGTCGCGACGCGACTTCTGGCGAATTCTTTATTCGCTGCTCGCGGGGGGCGTTGCCATTCTCACCTCGACCTCTTACCTCGACGAGGCCGAGCGCTGCCATCGCGTTGGGCTCCTGTACCAGGGGCGCTTGCTATTCTGCGATCAGCCCGGCGAGCTCAAGAAGAAATTCCCTGGCGAGATTCTGGCCGTGCACGCCCCTGAGCCGGCGCGCGTGCGCGATTTGCTCGCGAAGTCCGACGCAGTGCGCAGCGCGCTGCTGGTGGGCGACCGCGTCCATCTTTTCGTGGATGACGCCGCCCGCCGGCTCCCGGAATTGCGCGCCCGCCTCGAGGCGGTTGAAGCTGCCTACGATTCCATTCAGCCTGTGGCGCCGAGCATCGAAGACTTGTTCGTTTCGGCGCTGGAAAGCGAGCGGCAATAGAGCCATCAAGAAGGAGTTTGTCATTCTGAGCGAAGCGAAGAATCCCGGCAGTTGCATCCGCGCCGTACGACTGCTGAGATTCTTCGCTTCGCTCAGAATGACAGAGTTCGGAGCAGCAAGATCGTTATGATCCAGAACGACACGTCGGTCGTGGTCGAAAACCTGACTAAACGGTTCGGGTCGTTTACCGCCGTGGACCGCATCAGCTTCGCGGCCCGCCGGGGCGAGATTTTCGGTTTTCTTGGCCCCAACGGCGCCGGCAAATCCACCACCATCCGCATCCTGTGCGGCCTGCTGCGGCCCACCTCCGGCAAGGCGTTGGTGGCGGGCATCGACGTGGCGGCAGCCCCTGAAGCGGTGCGCCAGCAGATCGGCTACATGTCACAGAAGTTTTCGCTTTACAACGACCTGCGCGTCATTGAAAACCTGCGGTTCTTTGCAGGGTTGTACAGCGTGCCCGCCCGCGACCTGCCGGACCGCCTGGCGTGGGCGCTGCGCATGGCCGGACTCGAGGGCCGCGAGCAATCCCTCACGCGCGCGCTGGCCACAGGCTGGAAGCAACGCCTGGCTCTGGGCTGCGCGGTCCTGCACCGGCCTCCCATCGTCTTTCTCGACGAGCCGACCTCGGGCGTGGATCCTGTCTCGCGCCGGAAGTTCTGGGATTTGATCTACCAGATGGTCGACGAGGGCGTCACAGTCTTCGTCACCACGCACTACATGGACGAAGCGGAATACTGCAACCGCCTGGTCATGATCGATCGCGGGCGCATCGTAGCGATGGGCACTCCCACCGAACTGAAGAACCATTACATGAAAGGCCAACTCCTGCTCGTCGAGTGCGAGCCGCTGGGGCCGGGCCTGGAAGCGCTGCGGGAAACTCCCGGTGTCCTCGATGCCGCGGTTTTCGGGAGCAGCTTGCATGCCGTCGTCGACGATGCTCAGGCTGCCCTGCCCAGGGTCCGACAGTCCCTCGAAGTCCAGCAACTGCACGTGGGACGGCTGGAACAGATTCCGCCCAGCCTCGAAGACGTCTTCGTATCGCTCACCGCAACGCGCGAAGCCAGATTGGAGAAACCCGCATGAGTGGGCGACGCATTCTGGCCATGACGCGCAAAGAAGTAATTCAGATCCGGCGCGATCCCTTGAGCCTGATGATCATCATCGTCATGCCCATCATCCAACTGTTGATGTTCGGCTACGCGGTCAACCTGGACGTTAAGCACATTCCGCTTTGCGTGTACGACCGCGACGCGACCCAAACCAGCCAGGACCTGCTCAAGCGCTTCCAGGCCACGGACTATTTCAAGATCGTTCATCTGTCGGACAACTACACCGATGTAGTGCGAAACATTGACTACGGAGCTTGCACGGTGGCCGTGGTTGTGCCGCCGCAATTCGCCGAGAGGCTTCGCTCCGACGGCCATGCCAGCGTGCAGGCGCTGCTCGACGCCAGCGACAGCAATACAGCGAGCATCGGCATGGGTTACGCGCTCAGCATCGTGCAGGCGTATTCCGCGCGGGTGCAGATCGACTGGCGCGAGCGCCACGGTCTCGCCGATATGCCCGCCTCGGTCGCCTTCGAGCCCCGCACCTGGTTCAACGAGGACCTCGAGAGCATGTCGAACATTGTCCCCGGCGTGCTGGCCATCGTGATGGCGGTGGTGGGCGCGTTTCTCACCTCGCTCACCATCGCCCGCGAGTGGGAGCGCGGCACGATGGAGCAGCTCATCTCCACGCCGATTGCCAAGCTGGAAATCCAGATCGGCAAGCTGACCCCGTATTTCCTGATCGGAATCATAGACACCGCGGTTTCCGCCGCCGTGGCCGTTGGGTGGTTCAACGTTCCTTTTCGCGGAAGCTGGACGGTTTTGTTCGGCTGCTCGATGTTGTTTCTGGTGGTGGTGCTGTCGCTTGGCTACTTCATTTCGGTCACGGCCAAGTCCCAACTCGGCGCCAGCCAGATGGCCCTGCTGGCGACGTTCCTTCCCACCTTCCTTTTGTCGGGCTTCATTTTTCCCATCGAGCAGATGCCGGTGGTGGTGCAGTGGATCACGCGGGTGCTGCCGGCGCGTTATTATGTCGCCATTTTGCGGAACGTATTCCTGAAAGGCACGGAGATTCGATTAATGGCAGGTCAACTCTTCGCCTTGGCGGTGATTGCTGCGGTACTCGTCACACTGGCCACCCGAGCGTTTCATAAGAAGCTGGAGTGAGTTTCTTGAGTTTTGAATCTGGAATTTTGCATCACCCGGAGACGCTCGAATGAGTTTCTTGAATTTTGAATTTGGAATTTTGAATCACCCGGAGAGGCTGGAATGAAAATTCTCCAATCCTTCGCGCGCGTCGGGCACATGCTGCGGAAGGAATTCATCCAAACGCTGCGCGATCCCCACACGCGCTTCCTGCTCATCGGCCCGCCCATCATCCAGATGCTGGTGTTCGGGTACGCGGCCACGATGGAAGTGAAGCATGTGGCGCTCGCGGTGCTCGACCTGGACAACACCCAGGAGAGCCGCGAACTGGTGTCGCATTTTTCCGCCAGCCACTATTTCGATCTCGAAAAATACGCCCGGCAACGCGACGAACTCCGCGAAGGCATCGACCGCGGCGATTTTCTGGTGGCCCTGGAAATCCATTCCGGCTTTGCCCAGCGCCTGCGCAACGGCCAGGGCGCCTCGGTCCAGGTCCTGGTGGACTGCTCGAACTCGAACACGGCGCTCGTGGCACTTGGTTATCTCAGCCAGATTGGCGCACAATTCGCGCGCGACTACGAAACCGACCGGATGCGTCGCACGGCGCCGCAACTGGCCTCCTTCGTGCCGGAGGTTCAGCTTGAAACCCGCCCCTGGTTCAACGAAAGTCTCACCAGCCGGTGGTACTTCGTTCCCGGCGTCATCGGCAACCTGATGCTGATCATGGTCATGATGCTGACGGCGTTTGCGGTGGTGCGCGAGCGGGAAATCGGCACCCTCGAGCAGGTTATGGTCACACCCATTCGCCGCTGGGAGTTTATCCTCGGCAAGACCCTCCCCTTCTTCCTCATCGGCGCCTTCGATTCCACCATGATCGCGATCGTCGGCACCTTGTGGTTTGGCGTCCCCTTCCGCGGCAAGGTCGCCGTGCTGGCGCTCGGACTCGCGACCTTCATCGTGGCGGCGCTGGGCCTCGGACTCCTCCTCTCGACCATTTCCGCCACCCAGCAGCAGGCCATGCTCGCCTCGTTCTTCTTTAATATGCCCATGATCACGCTCTCCGGCTTCGGCAACCCCATCAGCAGCATGCCGGAGTTTTTCCAGAAGCTCAGCTACGTCAACCCGATGACCCACGTCATGGTGCTGCTGCGCAGCGTCTACCTGAAGGGCGTGGGGCTCGACATTCTCTGGCCGAACATCGCCGCCATGGCCGGCCTGGCAGCCGTCCTGCTGGCCGTCAGCGTCCTGCGCTTCCACAAGTCGCTCGAATAACCTATAATTTAGCTGGGCGCTCGCAGAAACCCGGCAATAAAACACTTAACCACAGAGGCACAGAAAACTTGACTCATATTTCTCTGCGCCTCAGTGCCTCTGTGGTGAGCTGCCTTCAGAAACGGACGGAAACGATGGACTTCACAGGCAAAGTGGTGGTGGTAACAGGGGCGGCGTCAGGTATCGGCGAGGCTTGCGTGCGAGAATTCGCCGCTCGCCATGCGGCCGTGGCGATGGTGGATTGCAAGGCCGGGGCGGGCGAACAAACCGTTGCGGAACTTCGCCAGAAAGGCGCCAGGCTTAAATACTTCCAGGCCGACGTGAGTTCCCGCGCCGAAGTCGAGCGCCTGGTTCCCCAGGTCGTCGGGAGCTTTGGGGGTATCGACGTGCTGGCCAACAATGCCGGAATCCAGCGCTACGGCAGCGCCACCACGACCAGCGAAGAAGAGTGGGATGAGGTCATGAGCGTCAATCTCAAGGGCGCCTTCCTGATGTCCAAGTATGCGATCCCCGAAATCATTAAGCGGGGAGGCGGCGCCATCGTCATCACGGGCTCCGTACAATCAGTGACGGCCCAGCAAAACTCACTCGCCTACGTCACCAGCAAACATGGGCTGTTGGGCCTCATGCGATCGATTGCGCTCGATTTCGGAAGGCAGAATGTCCGGGCCAACTGCGTCCTGCCGGGAGCGATCGATACGCCCCTGCTGCGTTCGGCGGCTTCGCGCGATAGCGATCCCGAGAAAGTCCTGGGTGACTGCGCGGGCCTTCACATTCGAGGCACGTTGGGACAGCCGGAGGAAGTGGCGCGGGTCATTGTCTTCCTGGCCAGCGACTTGGCTTCGTTCGTAACCGGTGCGGCTTACGCGGTCGACGGCGGCTTGCTCGTGCCCGCCGGCGGCATGGCGTTTCAGGGAGCCGGCCTGGGCGCGCCGAAGTAGGGGCGGCTGTGGCGCGGGCATCCTGCCCGCGCGGGAGCGGGACGCTCCCGCGACAGCGGGCGAGACGCCCGCGCCACAAAAGGGTAAGAACTCATGAAACTCGGACTGGGACTTTACCGCCACATGTTGACGCGGGAGAACTATGCCTTCGCACGCCAGGCGGGTTGCACCCACGTCGTCATCCACCTGGTGGACTACTTCAATCGAGGGCCGGCAAACCCCCGCGACAATCAGCCCACGGGCGGCAAACTTGAGCCCTGGGGGATGGCCGGGGATCCTGAGAACCCCTGGAGTCTCGAAGAGTTGCAGAGAATTCGCGGAGAGATCGAGGATGCTGGGCTCGTTCTGGCCGCGGTCGAGAACCTCGATCCCGCCCACTGGCACGACGTTCTTCTGGATGGGCCGCAGCGCTCACGCCACATCGAGAACGTCAAGACGATTGTTCGCCGCTTGGGCCAGGCTGGGATTCCTGTCTTGGGATATAACTTCAGCCTGGCAGGGGTCAGCGGCCGCGTCAGCGGACTCTTCGGGCGGGGCGGCGCAACCTCCGTAGGCATGGACGGGCCGGTGGATGCGCCCCTTCCCAAGGGTGTGGTGTGGAACATGATTTACGATCGCGCTGCGCCTAGCGGGACTCTTCCACCGGTAACCAACGAGGAGTTGTGGCGCAGGCTGCAAAGGTTCTTGGAGGAGATTATCCCTGTGGCCGAGCAGGCAGGCGTCCGTCTCGCCGCCCACCCTGACGATCCTCCGATGCCGACCTTGCGCGGGCAGCCTCGCCTCGTCTACCAGCCCTATCTCTACCAGAAGTTGATTGACCTCCTGCCCAGCAAAAGCAATGCCTTGGAACTCTGCGTCGGAACCTTGGCCGAGATGACGGAAGGAAACATCTACGAAGCCATCGACCAATACAGCCGCCAAGGCAAAATCGCTTACCTCCATCTCCGCAACGTAGCTGGAAAAGTGCCGCATTATCGGGAAACCTTCATCGACGAAGGTGACGTCGATATGGTTCGCGTCCTGTCGATTTTGAAGCGCAATGCTTTCGAGGGAGTCATCATCCCTGACCACACACCCCAGATGAGCTGTGCCGCACCCTGGCACGCGGGGATGGCGCACACCATTGGCTTCGTGCTGGGCGCTCTGGCTAGGATCTAGGATTCAGGACTCTGGGCCCGAGTCCTTCTTAACCTTTTGTCGTTTGAATTTCGAGCATCCTCTCCTATAATCTCGAAGTCGTAGATTTCGAGCCTGAATCCCGAATCCTGAATCCTGGACCGAAGATGCCAAACCAACCGTTGGACACACCGGCGCGACGAAGCGAACGAGTGCTGCTGAGGATCCCGATACGGGTCGAAGGCAAGGATAGCCAAGGTGACGCGTTCGATGAGCTGACTTACACACTGGTCGTCAACCAATCAGGAGGATTGATCGTCGTCTCGCGCCTGATGCTACCCGGCGCCGTTATCAAGATTACCAACCTCAATAACCAAATCTCCTGTTTCTTCCAGGTGGTGATGCGCGCCGCCAGGTCCTTAAGCGGCACTCCTGAGTGGGGAGTGAAGTCCCTGGCACCGGAAGTTGAAATCTGGGGCGTCCACTTTCAAGACAAGTCGGAGGAACCTGCACAAGAAGGCCTTGTCCATGTTCTGCTGGAGTGCCGGGAGTGCTCCTATCGGGAGATGACCGCGCTCACCGTAGAACAATATCGAAGGCTGGTGTCGTATTCGTCCGTGCCGCGTCCCTGTCCAAGATGCGACTTTCCCAGGGATTGGACGTTTGCGGTCGTCGACAACGGACCGGAGAAACCCTCACCCACTCTGCCCGCCACTTCAATTTCAGACTTGGCCGCGCAGCGTGAACTCGAACGACGGCAGGAAAAACGCCTCGGGGTAAAGCTCCCCCTGGGACTCAGACTCCCGGACGGGAGCGAGGAAACCAGTACGACCGAGAATATTTCCAAGACGGGCCTCTGCTTTGCCTGCAACCTCGAACTGCAAGTCGGAGGGCGGCTCTACGTACGAGTGGGATTAGATAGCCCTGATGAACAACGTGATATTCCTGCCCGCATCATGTGGCGACGGCCCGCTAAGGACAAAGGAAGGGCGTTCTACGGGGCAAAGCTGGAAAGGGACTGAAGATGGCAGTCGGCAGTAGGCAGTCGGCAGTCGCCTGGTGAAGCAACGGCCCCTTCCCGAGCGGAGCGGGGCGGGTAAGGGGTTGGTTGCTGCCTTCGAGTGGGCCTTGTTTCTGAACACCCCAACGTCCTCTGAATTCTCTGAAACGGACTTGTTGTCTCTTGACAATCGCGAAAACATAGGCTAGAATGCTAAAGTGTCGGTGGAAGGTCCGTGCTGCTTTATGTGTGCCCTCCTGTTCTGCTTCGCCCCAACGTTTCAGTTCATGCCCAATGCTGCCAATTTGCAGTGCCCTCATCGCATGAGGAGGGGCGGGGGTGGTGCGACTTTGCGACCTTTCCCAGCTTTGCGCCTTGGCGTGAAATCGTTCCTTTGACGTTGAAAGTGGGGGAACAAAGCGAGAATGTCTATGAAAACAAACAGTCGAGCAGTCGCGAAGTCAAGGAGTTGAGGATTTGGGTAACCAAACGGAGAGGCTGGAGGTCGGACGCCGACCGTTGTCACTCTTCGACTCTCGACTTCTCGACTTGAATTCGACGGAACAAAGCGAGAATGTCTATGAAAACAAAGGAGCGAGAGGAAATTCGTAGACCCCGATGAGCCAGGTGGACGAAGTACGGGCGGCTGCTGACATCGTCAAGATCGTGGGCGATTATGTCAAGCTACGCAAAGCCGGTGCGAATTACATGGGCCTTTGCCCGTTCCACCAGGAGAAGACCCCTTCGTTTGCCGTCCACCCGGCCAAGCAGATTTTCCATTGCTTCGGCTGCGGCGTTGGAGGCGACGTCTTCAAGTTTGTGATGATGATCGACAGCCTTAGCTTCCCCGAAGCACTGCGGCGGGTGGCGGAGAAGGTGGGCATCACGATTTCGGAGTCTTTCGGCGAAGCCGCCTACGATCCTAACACCCGAGTCCGCGCCGCGCTCTACAAAATGCACGAAGCCGCCACCAAGTTCTTTGCCGGCCAGCTAACCGGCACTGCGGAGGGGCGCATGGCGCGGGCCTACCTGGAGGATCGGGGATTGAACGATGAGGCCGTGGGCCGTTTCCGATTGGGATATGCGCCGGGCGATGGCCAAGCCTTGATCCGGCACCTCAGCGGGGCCGTGGGGGAGATGGCACAGGGTGATGCGGGCAAAATGTCGGAATTGCTCGCCAAAAGTGGCTTAATCGGCCACGACGCCGAAAGAAACCGCTTCTACGATCGCTTCCGACGCCGCATCGTCTTCCCTATTGCCGGCGATAGCGGCAAAGTCGTGGCTTTCGCTGGTCGAGCCTTGGGAGACGAGCAGCCCAAGTACCTCAATTCGCCGGAAACTCCCATCTACACCAAGGGGCGAGTGTTGTACCACCTGGACCGCGCCGCCCAAGCCATCCGGAAGCTTGACTACGCCATTCTGGTTGAGGGTTACATGGACTGCATCGCGGTGGCTTCGATCGGCATCGAGAATGTTGTCGCTTCCTGCGGGACAAGCCTCACCGAAGGCCAGATTCGCTTGCTGGCGCGCTATTCGCGCCGCATCGTGGTGAACTACGATCCGGACTCGGCCGGCGTGGCGGCCACGGAACGCTCCTTGGCGTTGCTCCTCGAGGAAGGCTTCGAAGCCAAGGTGCTGGCGCTGCCCGGGAAACTCGACCCGGATTCCTTCATTCGCAAGGAAGGGAGCGGGCGTTACCGTGAACTGCTTACAGGCGCGCCGAGCTACACTGACTATTTGACCGATCGGGCCATCGCCACACACAGCCTCGCCACTCCAGAAGGGAAAGTTGGAGCGGCCAATGCCGTGCTGCCTTATCTTGCCAGAGTCCCCAACCCTATGCTGCGGGCGGAACTGGCGGGCCGGTTGGCGGAACGGTTGCGCTTGGACCCGAGGCTTTTGCGTGAGGAACTCCGGCGCGTGGCGGGGCCGGCGCGATCAGAAGTGCGGATCCAGACCGCATCGGCCGCTCTCAAAATCACGGTGGCGGAAAAGGAGTTGCTGCGAGCGTTCGTGGAAAACCAGGAACTTGCCGACGAACTTCTTTCCCAGATGGTGGAGCAAGGCATGCTCGAGGGTTTGTTGACGGAACCGATCTTCAAGCGCTTCCTGGAGTTACGGCTGAAAGGCGAGAAGGCCGAACCGTCGGCCCTGGAAGAGCCACTCAGTGCCGAGGCACGCCAAGCGCTCTATGAAAGCCTGTTTTGGGCGGTCGAGCCACCCGATAGGGGACGAATTGACCGACACCTCCAATCCCTCCGTGCTCGCCGCGCTCGACGCGAACTCGATACCCTGCGCGCCGCAATCCAGGAGGCCATTCAGGCCAACGACTGGCAAAAGGTCGCTGAACTCCAAAAGGCTAAGTCCAATCTTGAAAATGAGCTGCGGGGGCTCGAGGAGGGCAGAAAAATATCCATCCACTGACAAACGAAATCGTGTATATTACATCTAATACGATGGAGCCGGTGCGGTTTGACGGCTTGTCCTAACGACGACGCAGTTATGCTAGAGGCGGCACGCCCGACCAAAGGCGGGGGTGTCGCCATACTTGTTTTAACATCGAATTAATATTTGTTGTCCAGCAGGGAGGCGCTTGCCTTGGCGTTCGACGACAAGTTTGATCAGGTCAGTAAGCTAATTTCAATAGGCAAAGAGAAGGGCTACCTCCTCTATGACGAGGTTAACGAACTTCTTCCCTCGGATGTGCATTCCGCGGAAGATCTCGACGACCTCCTCTCGATGTTTGACAATGCCGGCATCGAGGTGCTGGATTCCCCCAAAGTAAAATCGGCCGAGGGCCTGGGCCTGGAAAAAGTCGATGAGATCAAAGGGGACGAGCTGGGGGAAGACGTTGAACTCGATCTGACTCCGGGCGCGCTGGACAAGACCAACGACCCGGTGCGCATGTATCTGCGCGAAATGGGAACCGTGCCGCTGCTCACCCGCGAGGGCGAGGTTGAGATTGCCAAGCGCATCGAGCGCGGGCAGCTTAACGTGCTGAAAACGCTTTCGCGCTCGCCCATTGTCATTCAGGCGCTTTTCGAGGTGCGCGAGGAGCTGAAGGGCGGCGACAGGACCATCAAGGAAGTGGTGGTCTTCGACGACGACGAGCTCACCGAAGAGAAAGTTGCGGAACGAACCAAGGATGTCATTTCCTGCATCGACGAGATCGAACGGCTCTCCAAGAAGCTGTCGCAGCTTCGCACCAAGCGCGACGCTATTCCCCGCACCCGGCGGCCCAGGGATTTCCGCCGCTACAGTTGGGGCGTGGCCCGCCACCGGGTTCTGATCTCGGTGCTCTTCCGCTCCGTCCTGTTCACCCACAGCATGAAGAACGCCCTGATCGAGAGAATCCGGCAGGCCATCGACGAGCTGCGCCCGCTGGAGCGCGAGTTGAACAAGGCGGAAAAAAAAGCCGAAGGCTCGCGCACCAACGGCAACAAGGACCTGAGGAAGGACCTGCGGCAACTGCGCCAGCGCCTCGCGGATTTCGAGCAGCGGACCCAATCTTCGGCTGTGGAGCTGCGCCGGAGCTGCCAGAACATCCTGAGCGGTGAGGAGCAGGCGGAAGCCGCCAAGCGCGATCTGATCGAGGCCAACCTGCGGCTGGTCGTGTCCATCGCCAAGAAGTACACCAATCGTGGTCTTCAGTTCCTTGATCTCATCCAGGAAGGTAATATCGGATTGATGAAGGCCGTGGACAAGTTCGAGTACCGCCGCGGCTATAAGTTTTCCACTTACGCCACCTGGTGGATCCGCCAGGCGATTACCCGCGCCATCGCCGACCAGGCGCGCACCATCCGCATTCCCGTGCACATGATCGAGACCATCAACAAGCTGATTCGCACCTCGCGCTTGCTGGTGCAGGAATACGGGCGGGAACCCACCTCGGAAGAGATCGCCAAGCGGATGGAGATTCCCGTCATCAAGGTCCGCAAGGTGCTCAAGATCGCGCAGGAGCCCATCTCGCTCGAAACTCCTATCGGCGAGGAGGAAGATTCTCATCTCGGCGACTTCATCGAGGACCGCGGCGTGATCTCGCCCGCCGAGGCCGTCATCAACATCAACTTGAAAGAGCAGACGGAGTCGGTACTGAAGACCTTGACGCCGCGCGAAGAAAAGGTCATCAAGATGCGCTTCGGCCTCGACGATGGCAGCGAGCACACGCTGGAGGAAGTGGGCCAGAGTTTTGCCGTGACTCGCGAACGCATCCGCCAGATCGAAGCCAAAGCCCTGCGCAAATTGCGCCATCCCTCGCGCAGCCGCAAGCTGCGCGCCTTCCTGGACGCCGAAGTGCGCGAATGATCGACGATGGACGATTGTCGATTGCCGATTGGCCAACTCCGAATGCCGATCCCCGAATCCGAATTGCCGGTTGTTGTCAGGCGATTCCCGCTCGCTGATTTTCGATTAATTCAGGATGCGCTTTCACGTGCTCGGCAGGTCCTCACATCTGAAATCTGAGATTTGAAATCTGGAATCACGCCTCCCCCGGACCTCGTGCGCGTCGGCGCCAGTTGTTTCCCCGGCCACGACTTGATATGATAGTGCCGTTCACGGTAGTCCAAATCGCAAACAGAGGAAGTCTGCGTAACCGGGAGTCCAGGGAGTTTGCCCGCGGTCCTTCCTATTGCGAGATGGTCTGACAACTCAGTCAAAGGGAGGTCTTTGCCATGGGTGACGCTGTCGTGAGTCCTGCCGAGCCGGAAGTTCCAGCCCAATCGTTTCCTGAGCGGCTGATGGGTGTCTTCATCTCGCCAGGCGAGACTTTCGAAGATGTGGCGCGCAAGCCGGGTTTCTGGGCGCCTTTGATCGCCTTAGTAATTGGCTCGGTCGCAGTCGTCGAGACCATGCTCTGGAAGATCGGCATGGAGCGCATCATTCGGATGCAACTGGCACAAAGCAGCCGTACCGCCAGCATGAGCCCCGAGGATCTCGACAAGATAGTGGCCACGCAGGTGAAGGTAGGAGCCATCTTTGCCCATGTCGTGGGAGTCGTGGGTCCGCCGGTTGGTCTGTTGGTCATTGCAGGCATAGGGATTCTCATCGTAAACGTGATCTTCGGTGCGCGGTCGAGCTTTAAAACCGTTCTCTCCCTGGTTTGTTACGCGGACCTTGTCACTCTGTTAGGTGCAGTCATGTCGATTGCGTTGATGTTCTTCGGCGATCCCGACCACTTCAATTCCTCAAACCCTGTGCCGGGAAATGTCGGCTTTTTCCTCAATCCGCACGACGTTTCCAAGCCGCTGTACGCGCTGGCATCGTCGGCCGACATCTTCAGCATTTGGTTCCTGATCCTGCTGGGGATAGGTTTGTCGAAGGGGACCGGGGGGAAGGTCAAACCCACGCCGATCTTCCTGGTGTTCACAGGTATGTGGCTGCTTTGGGTTTTGGCTAAAGTTGGCCTTTCGATGATCGGGTCATAGGTGCGCCGGCGAGTTTGCTCGCGCTGCACCTGCGGATCAGCACTCGTAGCGCTGACCTTCAGGTCAGCCCGCTCGACGGCGATCTGAAGGTCGGCGCTACAAGCCCGGCTTGGGCGACGGAGGCAGCAAGCTTCCGCACTTGAGAAGGCCTGTGCTACCCTTCGTAGTTAATGCCATTGCGATTTGAGATTGTCGCCGAGGACAAGACAACCGGAGCGAGGGCGGGCCTTCTCCACACGCCTCACGGTGTTGTCGAGACGCCGGTCTTCATGCCCGTTGGGACGGCAGGCACCGTCAAAGGAATGACGCAAGCCCAACTGGAAGAGTTGGGCGTACAGATACTCCTCTCCAACACCTATCACCTCTATCTGCGCCCGGGCCACGAGATCATCCGGGATCTCGGCGGACTGCACCGCTTCATGTCCTGGCCTCACCCCATACTCACCGACAGCGGAGGCTTTCAGGTGATGAGCCTGAAGGGCCTTGGCCGGGTGACCGAGGACGGGGTCTGGTTCAAATCGCACTTGGATGGCTCTTCCCGCTTCCTTTCTCCAGAGCGCGCCGTGGAGGTCCAGTGTGCGCTGGGCGCGGACATCATCTTGGCGCTCGATGAGTGCGTTGAGTATCCGGCAAGCCGCGAAGCCCTGCACCGCGCCGTCAAGCTGACGGAGCGCTGGGCGGGGAGATCGAAGGAGAAGCTCTCAGCTCTCAGCTCTCAGCTCTCAGCGAGCGAAGCACAGGTCACCGGTCAATCACCAATCACCAATCACCAATCACAAATCCCTAGCCCCTCTCTCTTCGGCATTGTCCAAGGTGGAGTGGACAAAGACCTTCGCCGCGAGAGTGTGGAGGGCCTGCTGGAGTTGGACTTTGAGGGATATGCGCTGGGCGGACTTTCAGTGGGCGAACCGAAGCAGGAAATGTACGAAGTCGTTGAATCCACCGGGCGCTTACTTCCTCGCGGCCGCCCGCACTATTTGATGGGAGTCGGGACGCCCGAAGACTTGGTTGAGTGCGTGGCGCGGGGAATCGACATGTTCGATTGCGTCATGCCGACTCGAAACGCCCGCAATGGCTGTGTGTTTACTTCGCAGGGCAAGGTGATCATCAAAAACGCCAAGTACGCGGGCGATGACTCCCCGCTTGACCCCGCTTGTGCGTGCCCAGTCTGCCGGCGTTACTCAAGGAGTTACGTTCGCCATCTGTTCGTGGCAGGGGAGATGCTCGGGGCCATGTTGGCCACCCAGCATAACCTCCACTTTTACATTGACAGGATGCGCAAAATCAGGCAGTCTTTGGTTCTTGGAGCGTTCGCGGAGTTTCATTCTAGGGCGCGCGCGGAACGTTAAGCGTGCAAACTATCCCTGAGACGAATCCGTAAAGCCCGACCCCGCCAGTCACGTGCCTCGCGGGCGGGGTAGCAGATTCGAAATTCCTTTGCTAATCGGTTGGACCAGGATCGAGGGCATTATTGTGAACTCATTTGTATTGGCGGCTGACGCAGGTGCCGGCAGCGGTCTAAGCCTTCTCGTCATGTTTGTGCCCATGTTCGGCATCTGGTATTTTTTGGTTATCCGGCCTCAACAACAGCAGCGGCGCAAGTTGCAAACCATGCTCGCCAACCTCAAGACCGGCGACCGCGTGGTGACGAGCGGCGGCATCCACGGAACCATTGTCTCCTTCCGGAACGGCGTGGTTCAGCTCCAGATTGCCAGCCAGGTCAAGGTTGACGTGGCCCGCACGGCAATCACGGGAATGGCGGGAGAAGAGGCCGAAGCAGAGGCAAAGCAGGAACTGGCGGGCAAGCAGAAGAAGTGATTTGGTCGCGCAAGCACGAGAAGGGTGTGAAGAAACCTGGGACGTGTCATCCTGAGCGAAGCGAAGGATCCCCGCAGTTGTTCGTGAGCTCTCGAAGCACGGCAAACTGCGGGGATCCTTCGCTTCGCTCAGGATGACAGTCGAGCGGTCCTTCCGCCCCATAAGACGTTTGCACTACCGTGAAGAGGATCAGGCATGGAATTCAAGATCAGAAATCGGGTGATTTTTATTGGCCTGGTGGTGGTGGCCAGCATTCTGGGCATAATCGGTTTCCCAAAGAACATCCAGGAACTAAAGGATAACGTCCGCAGCCGCATTCATCTGGGACTTGACCTGAAGGGCGGCACCCACCTGGTGTTGCAAGTGCACGTGGAAGACGCGGTAAACATCACCGCCGACCAGGGGCTGGAAAGGCTGACGGACGAACTGAAGGCCAAGAATATTCCCTTCGCCGACATTCAGAAAGCCGATGATACGAAAGCTCAGCCCCCCGTGCATCGTATCCTTATTAAAGGCATTCCCCAGGAAAGGACCTCCGATCTTCAGACCTTGGCCAGCGAGCAGTTTTCGGACTGGGATCTCGCCCGCGTGCCGGGCGATGCCACAGGCTGGATGCTTTCCTTGAAAACGACCGCTGCGGCCAATATTCGCAACCAGGCGCTGATGCAGTCCATGAACACGATCACCAACCGGGTGAACCAGTACGGTGTCGCCGAGCCAAACATTGCCGAGTACGGGGGGCAGGGGGACTTTGAGTTGGTTGTCGAGCTTCCCCAGGTCGATGACCCTACACGCGTCAGGGACATTATGCAATCCCAGGCGCTGCTGGAGCTGAAGCTGGTTCAGGACGGACCCTTCCCCAGCCGTGAGGCGGCTCTGGCCCAGCATGGCGGCGTGCTTCCTCCGGACACCCAGTTGTTGCAGGGACAGGCGGGGCAGAGTGGCGGCGAGACCTGGTACATCATTAACCGAGTGGCGGCCGTTACCGGACGCGACCTGACCGGGGCGGAGCCGGCTCATGATACCAACGGGCGTCCCGACGTGAATTTCACCCTCTCCCGCGATGGCGCCTCGAGGTTTGGACGCGTGACCGGCGCCAATGTCGGCAAGCTGCTCGCTGTCGTGCTCGACAATCGGGTTTTTGAGGCGGCGAACATCGAGAGCCAGATTACCGATCGCGGCGAAATCCGAGGCGGTTTTACTCCCCAGAAAGCACAGGACTTGGCGCTGGTCTTGCGCTCCGGCGCGCTGCCGGCGTCCATCACCACCCTTTCTGATGAGACCGTCGGCCCTTCGCTGGGGGCTGATTCAATTCGCCACGGCATCCTCGCTTGCATCGTGGGTTTCGCCGCCGTGATGGCTTTCATGCTGATCTACTATCGCGGCGCGGGCGTCAACGCTGATTTGGCCTTACTGTTAAACCTGGTGATCCTGATCGCAGCGCTGGGGTGGATTGAGGCAACTCTGACACTGCCAGGAATCGCGGGAGTCATCCTCACGGTGGGCATGGGAGTTGACTCCAACGTGCTGATTTTTGAGCGCATCCGGGAAGAACTGAGGTTGGGTAAGGCGGTAGGAGCAGCGGTGGCCGGCGGATTCGAGCATGCTTTTGTAACCATCATTGACACCCACGTGACCACGATTGTTTCCGCGGCTATTCTTTTCACTTTCGGAACCGGCCCCATCCGTGGTTTTGCAGTTACGTTAACCATCGGATTACTGGCTAATCTTTTCACTTCCGTTTTTGTCTCCCGTGTGATATTTGATTATGTCCTTTCGCGGCGGGAGAAAGGGGCCGAGCTCAGTATCTAAGCTCAACGCCCCGCCTTGTCGGGGCATCGACCGGCCCGATGGCCGGGGCTAGATTGAATACGAAACGCCGCTGGAAAATTAGGGAACTTCGGCTTGGCGTTCGGTGTCAAAAAGAGAGGCGAGGTACGGGATTAGGTCATGGAGTTCTTTCGCGAGCCAAAGATCGACTGGATGGGGATTAAGTGGTACTTGATCGCCTTATCTCTGGCGCTAGCCAGCGCCGGAATCATTTCCATGGTGGTTAAGAAGGGTCTTGCTTACGGGATTGACTTCCGGGGCGGAACCGCTATCGAAGTGCAATTTGCCAAGGCCCCCAATTTGGATGCCATCCGTCAAGAGCTAGACCGCCAGGGTCTGCACGGTGCAAACCTTTCCACTTACGGCCCGGTCAGCAACCACGAGGTGATGATCGGACTGGATCTCAAGACGACCGCGTCCGCCGAAGCTCTGGACGAAGGCAAGCGTGCCATCATAGCGGCTTTATCCGGGGCGGTAGGTCAGGCCCAGCAGGGGAAACCAGATTTCAATAACTCCAGCCCTCAGACCCTCACCGATCACCTCGTGGCTGCAGATCCCTTGGGGCTGGCTTCGAAAGGTTTCGACGCCGCCAACAAGTCTTACCGGGATTTGGCCGATGCCATCATTACTTTCAAAAACGCTCCGCCGAGGGATGGGCTTATTTCGGACTTCCAGGAACTGAGTTCGGTCCCGGGTGTAAATGCGGGAGCGATTGCCACGCTCAGGAACGACTTCAGTCTATCCAATTTCGCGATCAAGCACACGAGCATCGTTGGCCCCAAGGTGGGCAAGGACCTTCGCCAGCAAGCGCTCTACGTCACTCTGGCGGGTTTGGGCGCGATGTTGATTTACATCTGGTTCCGCTTTGAGCTATCATACGGCGTCGCTGCGGTGGTCGCTACATTTCATGATGTCACGATTACGCTTGGTTTCTTCTCTCTGCTCAATAAGGAGATCACTCTGACGGTGATCGCGGCCCTGCTGACGCTGGTCGGCTATTCCATGAACGATACGATCGTGGTCTTCGATCGGATCAGGGAAAACGTGCGGCTGAACAAGCGGGAGAACTTTGTAGACCTGGTCAACCGCAGCATCAACCAGACCCTGAGCCGGACGATTTTGACCTCGGGATTGACCTTCCTTGCCGTGATGTCGTTGTACCTTTTCGGCGGAGAGGTTATTAACGGATTTGCATTCACGCTGGTGATCGGAGTGATAGTCGGGACTTACTCTTCGATTTTCATCGCCAGTCCCATTGTGGTTTACTTTCAGAGAAAAATGATAGGAAGTGGAAGCGCGGCGGCGGCGAAGTCCAAGAATTACCCGCGCGAGCCCAAAGATTACCGCGAGGCTGTATCAGTTCGACGCTAGCGATTACTTGGAGTGTGACCAGAGTACCTGGCTTTGTCAAGAATCTTAGGAGGCGGAAGCCATGTTCGACGAGACTTTGCTTGATTCTTCTCCCTCTCGTGTGCCGGTCCTCAGTGGAAAGCATTGGTTGATCTCGCTGGGGATTGGGGTTGTGGTGTTTCTCGCTCTGTTTTTCGGGTTGCCCGTATTGTCATTCGGTGCGGACACGAAGGTGGTAGTGGCGCAATCCATCATAGGCGCGGTGCTGATTACGGCCTATGCGCTGATGTGTTGTTATGTGGCGTCGGATGCGCGTCGTCTTAACCTTGGCTGGGTTGTCTGGCTGGCCATCACGCTGCTGTTCAACATCGTCGGTTTCATCGCCTACCTGATCTATTCCGCGATCAAGACCGACAACTGGAAGCGGGCAACGATTCCACTCGCCTACATGATTGAGATCGTCATTGTGGGCGTTTTGGTGCTGGTCCCCTTGATCTATACAGAGGCCCTGCCCTCCGCTCAGTTGATGACCTTCTTAGCGGCCCCGCCCCCTCCCCCGCCCCCTCCCCCTCCACCTGCTGCCGCGGCGCCCGTGGTCAAAGTTAAACGCGTGACTGTGGAAGACATCATGAAAGCCCCCACCGTGATCCCCAAAACAGTGAAGATCATCAAAGACGCTCCCGAGCCGGTGAGCAACGCCGCCGTGGGAGTGGTGGGCGGCGTGCCGGGCGGCGTGCCGGGCGGCCAGATGGGCGGCGTGCTCGGCGGAGTGTTGGGCGGAGTGCTTTCCACCGCTTCTGCTCCTCCTCCCCCTCCCCCACCCAAGGCAGCCACGCCGAAGCGAATTCGCGTGGGCGGCCAGGTGGAAAGCGCGAGACTGATCTTTCAACCCAAGCCTGAATATCCCCAGTTGGCGAAGATGGCCCGCATCCAGGGGACCGTCCGCTTGGAGGCCATTATCAGCAAAGACGGCACGATCCAGGACTTGAAAGTCGTGAGTGGACATCCCTTGCTGGTAAAAGCAGCCTTGGAGGCTGTGCAACGCTGGCGCTATCAGCCCACGTTGTTGAATGGGGAACCCGTTGAGGTCGTAACCGAGGTGGACGTCAACTTCACCTTGGCGGAATAACTTTTGATCGAGGAAAAACTTCCAGGAGGATGAAAATATCATGAATCTGTTTACCCTGAGCTTGTTGCTGTTTCAGGAAGGCGAAGCACAAATTGGATTCGACCCTATCTCCATGTGGCGTTCGATGGCATGGCCGGCTCGATCCGTGGTCATCCTGCTGTTGATCATGTCGTGCTGGTCGATCGGCGTCATGATTGACCGCTGGATCGCTTACAACGCGGCACGCAAGCAGTCGCGGCTTTTTGCTCCCGCTGTAGCGGGCGCCTTGAAGGACGGCAAGATTGACGAAGCGATCTCGATTGCCGAGCAAAACAAGCGGAGCCATCTGGCAAAAGTTGTGACGGCTGGTCTACAAGAATTCCAGGCGCACCAGGCGACCGCGGAGATTTCCGGCGAGACGATCGAAGCTTCCAAGCGAGCCCTTGAGCGGGCTTCGGCGATCGTGCATGCCGAACTCAAGCGCGGAGTCTCCTCCCTTGCCACCACCGGTTCCACGGCTCCCTTCGTCGGGCTGTTCGGCACCGTGCTGGGCATCATCAACGCGTTCCGAGGCATCGCCGGAGCGAAGTCCACAGGTCTGGCTGCCGTAGCGGGCGGTATTTCTGAAGCCCTCGTCACCACCGCAGTTGGTTTGTTCGTGGCTGTGCCTGCCGTGTGGGCGTACAACTACTTCGCCGGAAAAATCGAGTCTTTCGACGTGGAGATGGACAACTCCTCTTCTGAGTTGATTGACTACTTCATTAAGCGATCTTCGCGGGGGAAGAAATAATGGCAATCAAGCGGGAAACACCGGGAGCTGTTTCGGACATCAATGTGACGCCGCTGGTCGACGTGATGCTGGTGCTTCTGATCGTCTTTATGGTGATCACTCCCATGTTGCAAAAAGGCGTCAGCGTCGACTTGGCTCGGGTCAATAACCCGCGGGATATGCACGACGCGGATAAAGAAGACGCTACGGTTCTGGCAATAACCCGGGACGGCAAGATCTACCTGGGCGCTGACACCATCGCCGTTGACAAGATTACGGCAAAAGTTAAGGACCGGATCGCCGACAAGCTCGACAAGACGGTTTTCATCAAGAGCGACGCCCGGGCCAAGTATGGTGACGTGGTCGCGGTCGTAGATGCAGTTCGGGCAGCAGGAGTAGACGCCGTCGGGCTCTTGGCCGACAAGGTCCAGAGTCGACGGGCCTCCGCCGCTGCTGAACCTGAAGTAACCCCGTAACGTCGAATTCAGTTCGTTAGAGAAGCAGGAGGGTAGCACTATGGCTATGGCCGTAGGGGGAAATAAGAAAGGTCCCATGGTGGACATGAACGTGACTCCGCTGATTAACGTCTTACTGGTGTTGCTCATCGTCTTTATGGTGATCACGCCGTTGACGCCCAAAGGCCTGGACGCGATTGTGCCGCAACCGGGTCCCAAGGACGCCAAGGTCGATCCGGAGGTCCTCGCTCATACCATCGTGGTAACGATCGATGCCGGCCGTCATGTGAAGATCAATCAGGACCCCGTCGACATCCGTGAACTCGGTTCGCGCCTCGAGAAGATTTTCGAGTCGCGCAGCGACCGGGTGATGTTCATCAAGGGCGATCCCACGTTGCCATTTTCCGACGTGGCGGAAGTCATCGACATCTCGCACGGCGCGGGGTTGGATAAGATCGGCCTTATTACCAAGGCCTTGGAAGAAGGCCAGTAGTCCCCCACCTATGCTCAAGTTGAGGGAGGATTTCCAATGAAGGTATATAAGTACATCCTGCTGGGGGCAGTGTTGCTGTCGCTGCCTTTCAGCAGCGGATGCCAGAAACTGAGGGCGCGAGACCAGCTAAACAAGGGCGTTGCCGCCTTTCGCAATGCGCAGTTCCAGGCCGCTATCATGCATTTCAAAACTGCCGTAGGGTTGGACCCGACCCTGTTAAATGCCAAGCTTTACCTTGCCACTGCGTACTTCAACCAGTACATCCCCAGCGGAGAATCGCCGGAAAACCTGAAGATCGCCGCGCAGGCCATCGATGCCTATGAGGATGTTCTGAAGGCAGATTCGAACAACGCTAATGCCATCGCCAGTATTGCTCAAATTTACTACTACGAGAAGAACTTTGATAAGGCCAAGGAGTATCAGCGGCGCCTGCTGCAAGCCGACCCGAGTAATCCCGTTCCCTACTACTGGATTGGCGTGCTGGATTGGGCAATCTGCTATCCGCGATTTGTGGAGATGAGGAGGGATCTGAAGATCGAATATCCGAAGGACCCCAAGGATCCCAGCAGCCTGCCGCCGTTTCCAGCCAAGGCTCGGGCCCAGTTGGAAGAACAAAACGGTCCGCTGGTTAAGGAAGGTGTGGACGTCCTCCAGAAGGCGGTTCAGCTTAAGCCGAATGACTCCGAGGCCATGGTTTACTTGAACCTGATGTATCGGCAAAAGGCTGACCTGGAAGCCGAAGCATCGGCACGTGAAGCGGACTTGAAACAAGCTGAAGATTGGGTCGACAAAGCACTCGCCTTGAGAAAGGCTGGCGGATCGTAGTACCTCAGCTTGGTTCCCGAAGCTCTTCCTTTATTGTCCATCCATCACCCCGGCCCCGCTTGAAGGACCGGGGTGTACTTTTGTCCACCTGCGCCTCCCCGCCCGGTGAGGGCGTCCCACGACTAATTCTTCGCGAACCAGCGCCCGCCACTCCGGGTCACGAGTCGAACGAGAGTCCGCCTATTTGCTTGTGGAGAACTTGAAGACCGTGCTCTCGCGATACGTCTCGCCGGGCTTGAGGACGGTCGATGGGAAGCTCGGCTTGTTCGGGGAATCCGGGAAGTGCTGCGTCTCCAGGCAGAATGCGGTGCGGCGGCCGTAGGATTTGCCCCCCTTGCCGTGAATGCTGCCGTCCAGGAAATTGGCCGTATAGAATTGCAGCCCCGGCTGAGTCGTGAGCACCTCGAGCACGCGTCCCGATTCAGAATCAGTGACTCGAGCCGCCAGACTGAGGCCGGCGCCAGAGCGGTTCAAGACGTAGTTATGGTCATACCCTTTACCAAACTTGATTTGTTCGTCGTCCGCATCAATCCGCGTCCCGATCAAGGCCGGTTTTCGGAAATCGAAAGGAGTATTCTCGACCTTGCGAAGCTCGCCCGTCGGAATCAGCGTGCTGCCGATGGGGGTGAAGCGGTCGGCGTTGATCATGATTTCGTGCTTCAGGATGTCGCCCGTGCCTTCCCCGGCCAGATTGAAGTAAGAGTGGTTCGTGAGGTTCAATACCGTGTCTTTGTCGGTCGTGGCTGTGTAATCGATTCTCAGCGCGTTATCTTCCGTCAGTGAGTAGACGACCTTCGCGCTCAGGTTGCCCGGGTAGCCCTCTTCGCCGTCCTTGCTATGGTAAGTCAACTCCAATGCCGGGTGCTCGCCGTGGATCTCGCGTGCAGTCCAGACTCGCTTGTCGAAGCCCCGTAAGCCGCCGTGCAAGCTGTTTAGCCCGTCGTTGGCAGGTAATTTGTATTCTATCCCATCCAACTCGAACCTGGCATTTCCGATGCGGTTTCCGTAACGCCCGATGAGCGCTCCAAAATAGGGCTCCTTGGCCAGGTAACCTTCGAGATTATCGAAGCCCAGTACGACGTCGCCGGGCTTGCCGTTGCGATCAGGCGCCAGGATTGAAACCACTATCCCGCCGTAATTCGTGATGGCTACTTTCATTCCCTGGCTGTTGGTGAGATTGTAGAGTTCGATGGTTCGTCCGTCTGCCATTTTCCCGAATCCCTTTCTGGTGATGCCGGAGTTGGGCTTATCCGCTGCGCCGCCTGCAGCACCAACGACGGCGAGCACGAGGAGTATAGAGGAAGTGCAAGTTAGATATGTCATGTCCCGCTCCAGAGAAGAGAAAATGCTGATGATCCGCGTTGAGGATTCGAATCACTCAATACGTTTCCAGTTGCGCGCGCTTGAGGCGGCCGACTGCGGCCGCCGGACCTTCAACAGTCCGCTCGTTCCTTCCTACGCCAGCCCCAGATTCAACAGAACATAAGATCGCGCTGGGACCTCGAGGGCCATCTTTGAACCGAGCTGCGGAGGGTCCAGCGGCTGGGGAACGACCCGGTCCGGCGCGTCAAATCCATTCTCGGCCTTGAGATCGGAGCCCGTCAAGACCTGGCAAGTATTCACGCGCGTGGGCGTGGTCTCGTGCCAAACCAACTCGAGATCGCGTGCCTTCTCCAGGTCCCGGTTCAAGACGAAAAGACTGACGGTCTTGTTCTCAACATCGCTTGTCCCGGCGACATCGAGGTAAGGCACGGACATGCTTTCGTGGCCTCGGGCCGCAGGCCGTCCTGCAACGGTAACCTCGTACGCCGGTGATGTCACTGCCAACTCGAGCGCCTTACCACGGGCATATTGTAAAGCCCAGGCGTAGGGGTAATAGATCGTTTGCCGGAACAGGCCGTTTTGGTTGGTCATAATTGGCGCGATCACATTCACCAATTGCGCGAGGCAGGCCACGCGTACGCGGTCCGAACGGCGAATCAAGGTATTCAGCAGCCCACCCACCACCAGGGCGTCCTCAAGGTTGTAAATCTCCTCCAACAAGTGCGGCGCCACCTTCCTTTGGCCATCCACAGCGGTTCCGCTGCGTTGCCGGTACCACACGTTCCACTCGTCGAATGATAGCCACAGCGTCTTGTTGGACTTCCTGCGGCCCCCGACCACGTCGCAGACCGCCATAATCTCGTGGATCTGCCGGTCCATGTCGAGGTTCATGGACAGATATCTGGCCGTGTTCCCTTCGGTTTCCTCGGCGTTGCCGAAATAGCGATGCAGTGAGATGGCGTCGACTTCCTCATAGCATTGTTCGAGTGTCTGCTGATCCCACTCCAGGTAAGTCGGCATAAAGGGACCGCTGGATCCACAGGCGATCAGCTTGACCGAGGGATCCATCTCCCGCATCTGGCGCGCGGCATCGCGCGCTTTAATGCCATACTGAATGGCGGGAATGTGCCCGATCTGCCACGGCCCGTCCATCTCATTGCCGAGGCACCAGTACTTGATGTTGTGGGGCTTGTCGTACCCATGGGCGCGGCGCAAATCACTCCACTTGCTCCCCTTATCGACATTGCAGTACTCGAGCAGCGCGACCGTGGTCTCCGGGGTGCCAGTGCCAAAGTTGGTGCCGATGAGCGGCTCTGCACCCACGGCGTGGCACCACGTCGCATACTCGTTGATCCCGAACTGGTTGGTCTCGATACTATCCCAGGCCCGGTCGAGCACCCGGGGACGGTCTTTTTTGGGCCCTACGCCGTCCAGCCAGTTATACCCGGAAACGAAATTCCCTCCGGGATAACGAATGATCGGGACACCTAGGCCCTTGATCTCCTTCAAAACATCGGTGCGGAATCCGTTGGCATCGGCGAACTTCGAACCCGGCTCGTAGATACCTTCATAGACCGCACGACCCAGGTGTTCGATGAAGGACCCGAATAGGTTTCTGTCCAGCGTCGAAATGCAACGGTCCGGATCGATGACCACGCGCGCCGGGCCGGCACTCTGCTGCGCCGCCTCAGTCGAGTTCGCTAGCCAGGGAAATCGTGCGGCGAGTGAGGCGCCTGCTATCACGGCGCCGCTGAGAAACTGACGTCTGGAGAAGCAATTCATCTTGGCCTCCTTAGGCAGTGAAGGGTCGCGATGTTCCTTGTGGATCAAGTAAGTGGAAATGAGAGCTGTAAGCGCTTAAGCGCCGCATATTAACTCAGCCCTGCCTCTGCTTCAGTGCCTTTTCACATCTTTAGTTCGGCATCCAGACAGATCGCGAGTCTGTCTAGCCGACACAACGTCCTTGTCAGGTCCCGCCTTTCGGCACTAACTTCGTTTTGCGCAAGATGCGCTCCTTTTGCCCATTTCAGCGTCCGAATTGTGCGGATTGGCGCGCAAAACGCGCGCAATTTGCTGCACTCGAAAAAGTGATGTCCTTTGTTTTCAAGTGCTCCTTAGCTTCGTTCCCACTGTTTTTCATTTTTTGTATTTCCCCGCTTCGCCCTCTCGGCGGGACCACCGCGCCATTTCTCGCGCGTCGGCGGTCTCCGGCGCCCGCCTACGACAATGTGTCCACAAAATGACCACAATTATAGGCTATCACATTTCCCTGGATTTGTCAAGTGGGTAGCGCGTTAATGACCCGCTTCGGTACAGCACGGACATCTTGTCCGTGACTGTGCACGGCCAGGATGCCTGTGCCACCGAGGTTTCTCAACGGCAACGGCACCACCTTGGCCCGCTGTTCGCGATCAGCCGGAAATGGCGGAGGCAGGGAGTTGTAAGCGTGCTTTGCGAATAGTGCCCTGTAACCGGCATCACCAGGCAACTCCCTGGTCGCGCTTTGCAGTCTCGAAGCGACATTTAGAGCTCTTCCCACGTACTCAGTCTGGTCCTTCATCTCCAGCCTTACCAACTCGCCGGCATCAATTCCAAACGTCAATCCGATCGGAATAGGCGTGCGCTGCAGAACGGGATAAATCTGGGAATCGAATTGGACATCAAACAGCATTGACAGGTGACTCAGAAAATCAAGCAATTGATCGCTGGAGATGTCCGCAGGAAAGAGAAGTATCCAGCCGTCGCCAATGAACTTATAGAGCTGCATATGCAGTCTCGACGATTCAGCGAGGAGGTCCTCCTTTAACCTAATCAGCAAATCGCGCCACTTGTGAATGTTGTCCGTTTGCTTCAAGTCTTCCAGAATGCTTGTCGAAGAACAAATATCGAATACGACCACGAGCTTCCGTTCGAGATCCAATTGTTCATACTGGCGTGTCCTAGCCTCACCAATCACAACATCAAGCAGGTTTGCGCTTGTATCTACTCGCTCTGCGCCAATCGGCGAAGGTCGCAGATCTCCGCTCCGCACTAGGCCATGACTATGATAGCAGAACCTGCTTTTTTCGCTTGACGCGAACTTCTCATAATGAGAAGATGCGTTGTGCGCATCGTAAGTCGAAAGGCACTTCGAGAAGCGACTGCTCGACACAGCGAATGGGGCGCGTCCCTCAATGCCTGGTACAAGATAACCCAGGATGCAGATTGGAAAAACTTTGCCGAGGTTCGCAACAGTTGGAAGAACTCAGACGTGGTTGGGCGCTTTGTGGTCTTCGATATAGGCCACAACAAGTGCAGGCTGATTGCGACGATCAAATACAAGTGGGGAATGGTCTACATCCGGCGCATCTTGAGCCGCGCTGGATACGACCAGGAGGACTGGCAAGAATCATGATTGCAGTATCAGAAGAATACGCGCTGGAAGTAGGCGCGCCGACGCCCATCACCTCTGAGCGCCAACACGAAGAATACCTTTCTGTGTTGGACAAGCTGGCGACCAAAGAGCATCCAACGAGCGAGGAAGAGAAGTATGCAGAGGTCCTGATGACCTTGATCGAAGCCTACGAACAGGAGCATCATCGCGTACCTGATGCTTCGCCGCTCGAAGTCCTGCGCGCCTTGATGGAAGCCAATAACCTCCGCCAAAAGGACCTGGTCCCAATCTTCGGCTCAGAAGGCATCATCTCCGAAGTCTTGCACAAGAAACGCGGTCTGAGCAAAACGCACATCAGGAAATTGAGCGCGCGATTCCACGTTTCTCCCGCGGTGTTTTTCTAAAGTCGCAGAGATTCTCTCTGCGCGAGCCGCCTTCAATTGTCAATGGCTGTTATGGGTTACGGCGCCTAAGGGCAAGACCGATCAGCAGGTTTTTCGTGCCCTGCAAGGGCACAAGATAGCAGCCGGGGGCAACGCCCCCGGAGGACGCGCCGTTGGTTCCTCGACCCTGAAAGGGTCGAATCGCGGTGGCTTATGCAGGTCTTGCGTCACCCAGATGAGGGGGGATACGACCCTTTCAGGGTCGGAGGCGCGCGCTGCCCGGTTCCGGGGGCGTTGCCCCCGGCTACTGTATGAATCCCCTTCGGGGATTTTGAGCGCAGCAATTACCCCAGATATCCAGCTTCCCTAAGCGCCGGCCGAGCTTCAGTGCGCCACACCCGGCTTCGATCCGCGAAGCTGCTTGAGCGTGGAGGCCAGGCTCTCTTGTGCCTCGTGGTACTGGGGATTGAGCTTGAGAGCTTGCTGGAACGTGGTGACGGCTCTCTCGACTTCGCCCTCCAGCCTCGCTCGGGGTCTTTGTCACCCACGCACGGCAAGACGAGTCTGTTCTGCAACATGCAGAGCGGGCGGAGAAGCAGGAAAAGGGAAGCGGGATAGCTGCAAGCGCTTACAATGTCGAGCGAGCGATCCGAACCCGCGCTTCTCCATAGTCTGCGAGGCCTCCCGCGACGGGAATGACCCTGCGATAATCAAATCAGGACAATGCCGAGTGTAGTGCTTGCCTAAAGCTGATCTGAGTGGTATGGTGGTCGTCCAAGTCTTTTTTTGCGCAAGACGGCTCCTAGTGTGTTCCGCAAGTCGTATTCAAAGGGAAGGTTCGTAAAACTCCAGTTGAAAGCGCTTGCAGCCTCGATCCCGCTGCCAAGCTTGTTTGCGAATTGAAGTAAATCTTTGCCCGCTACTCTGCGAACGTATTGCGAGCCACCGCGCGTCGCATTTCTTCACGCTGATTTGCAACATTCGCAGGGCGTTGCGGGAACTGAGGGTTTCTGCCATAGAATCGCGTGGAAGGTCTCAACGCCGATTAACGGAGTCGTCGGCAGTTTATCTTCACGGAACCGACCATGACACTCCTCGAAGTTGCTAAGCAGGCGAAGGTTTCGACGGCAACGGTATCCCGGGTCATGAACGACACGGGCCCGATCAAAGCTTCGACACGAGTGCGGGTGTTGAAGGCGATTGAGAAGTGCAGGTACTACCCCAACAGCAACGCGCGGGCTTTGGCTGGCCGCAAGAGCCGGACCCTGGGAATGGTGGTTTCGAATCTTGAGAATCCGTTCTTTGTGGACATCTTTCGCGCGCTCGAAGACGAATCGAACCGTCACGGGTATGAAATCGCGGTGGCGAATACGAACTACATTCCGCGGCGGCTGGTGGCGCAAGTCCACCTGATGATCGAACGGCGTGTCGCGGGACTGGCGGTGGTGGTCTCCGAAATGGAGCCAGCCCTGCTTCGGGAGCTGAGAGAATTAAACCTTCCGGTGGTGCTCTTTGACGTGGGCGAGGCGGGAGGCTGCATCTCCAGAATCAAGGTGAATTACCCAAGCGGGATGGGGAAGGTCGTCACTTACCTATACTCGCTCGGGCATCGCAGGATGGCATTCATCGGCCACCACGCGGGTTTGCAGCCTCTGCAGGAGCGGCAGAAAGCGTTCCTGGAGACGATGAAGCTCTATGCGGGTGAGGTCGAGTTCGTGACGGCCACAGGACGGGACGGCGCGGAGGGAGGCAGGCAAGCGGTTCGCTCCCTTCTGGCTTCAGGTGCGAAGCCGACGGCGATCGTTTGCACCAACGATTTTATGGCCATCGGAGTGATGAAGGGCCTTCGAGAACTGGGGCTGAAGATCCCCGCTGACGTTTCAGTGACGGGTCACGACAACATCAATCTGTCAGATTTCTTGGCGCCCACACTGACCACTCTTGACGTCCCCCGCGATCGAATCGGCCGGCTCGCCTTCCGCACGCTGGTTCCGGAGTCAGGAGAATCCGTAGGTCCGGGCAACGAGCTTTTGATCGACCCCCAACTCCTTGTGCGCGATTCCACGGCTCTTGCGCCAGGGAGCGATCTTGCAGTAGTGTAATCTGGCTGACCTCGGCCGCCGTTTTACGGTTGCTTCTAATTCGCACTCTGACGTGACTGATTGTAAGGAGGCTTTCCATGGCAACAACTTTAGGTGTGATCGTGGGCAATCGGGGTTTCTTTCCCGCCGTTCTGGCCCGTGATGGGCGGGAGGAGGTTCTGCGCACCCTCGAGCAGCAAGGTTACAAGAGCATCTGCCTGACTCCGGAAGAGACGAAATACGGTTCGGTCGAGACTCTTCAAGACGCGCGCAAGTGTGCGGACTTGTTCAAGCAGCACGCCGGCGAGATTGACGGCATCCTGGTGACCCTGCCCAATTTCGGCGACGAGCGCGGCGTGGCGAACTCGATTCGCATGTCGGGGCTGGAGGTGCCCGTGCTGATTCATGCCTTCCCGGATGATCCCGGCAAAATGCTGGTCAGCTCGCGCCGCGACAGTTTCTGCGGGAAGATGTCGGTGTGCAACAACCTCTGGCAATACGGAATCCGCTACTCACTCACTTCGTTGCACACGGAAGCGCCCTCGACCCCGGTCTTTGCGGATGACCTGAGAGCTTTTGCCGCGACTTGCCGGATTGTGAAGGGCCTCAAGAACGTGCGGGTGGGGGTGATCGGGGCGCGGCCGGCGGCCTTCAACACCGTGCGTTTCAGCGAGAAGCTGATGGAGAACCACGGCATCAGCGTGGAGACGCTGGACCTCTCGGAAGTTCTGGGCCGTATCCAGCGGTTGAAGGACGACGACGCAAAGGTACTGGCCAAGATCGCCTCCATTCAAGGCTATGTTTCGACGCAGACGGTGCCCTCGGCGTCGCTCGTGAAGATGGCGAAGTTCGGCCTGGTGGTGGACGAATGGCTTAAGGCAAATGAACTGGTGGGCTCCTCGGTGCAGTGCTGGACGGCGATGGAAGAGTTCTTCGGGGTGGTGCCCTGCACGCTGATGAGCATGATGTCGAACAACCTGATGCCCAGCGCCTGCGAGACGGATATGATCGGCATGATCTCGATGTATATCCTGCAACTGGCGGCGGGCGAACCGAGCGCCATCGTGGACTGGAACAACAACTACGGCGAAGATCCCGACAAGGCCGTGATCTTCCACTGCTCGAACCTGCCCAAACACTTCTTTGAAGACATGAAGATGGATTTCCAGGAAATCATCGCCGGCTCGGTGG
The DNA here is from genome assembly GCA_963831905.1 of uncultured Acidobacteriota bacterium. Classification (GTDB taxonomy): domain Bacteria; phylum Acidobacteriota; class Terriglobia; order UBA7540; family UBA7540; genus CAVROP01. The sequence continues at coordinate 1,192,258 of CAWHRX010000009.1, forward strand.
GCAAGAACAATACCTACGGGACGGTGGTGGGGAAATTGAAGAGCGGCCCGCTCACCTATTGCCGCGTCTCGACGGATGACCTGCAGGGGAAACTGCGAGCCTACGTGGGCGAGGGCGAAATCACCGGCGACCGTCCGCAGAGTTTCGGCGGCTACGGCGTGGTGAGGATTCCGCAGATGCAAAAGCTGTTGAAACACATCTGCCGGCACGGCTACGAGCACCACGTGGCCGTCAATCGCAGCCACTACGGCGCCGCCGTCGCCGAAGCCCTGAGCAATTACAAAGGCTGGGACACGTACCACCACCAGGCCGAGGGCTGTTGAGAGAGGAAAGTTGAACTACCTTCACTCCTCGGACAACCCAACGTCGGGAGCTTCGACTTCCCGACGCGGCGGCCCCTCGAGGCGAGACAGTAGCCTAGCTTAATAGCGTCTGCCGGCCCGGGTTAAGGGGTCTCTCCCGGGGACGATTACCCTCCCAGCTTGCCCATGGCGATTAAAGTCACCAACTCCGCCACCTGGCGGAAGCGGGGGCCGCCGGCAGATTCCCGCTGGCGCGGGAATGACGTGGTAAAGCGAGGAACCTCGCTTTGCCTGGGTATTTGGAGACCGAAATACCCAGGGCGAAATTCCTCGCCCCGCTCGGAACAAAGGCGTTGGATGAGGATTTAAAAGGACCGCTTTTTGAGGTCAAGGCGCGCATTTGGCACTCGAATTTGAGTTCGTTTTGAGTTCGTTTTCCAACGCCTTCATTTGTTTTCAATAACATATTGGCTTCGATCGTACTATTTTTTGTGTTTTCTCGCGTTTCCCCAGCCCCGGAGCCCCACTGGGGGCGAAAGATAGATGGGGCCGGGGCCGGTCTCGGACTCCCAGATCTTCGACTCCTCGACTTTTTGACCTCATCCTTTGTTTTCATAGACATTCTCGCTTTGTTCCCCAAAAACCATCTCTCAACAATCAGCTTTCAGCTCGCAGCTGCGCCATTCCCGGATGGCGCAGACCCCGATGTGTGGGGTCTGCGATGTCCCGAAGGGACAGGTCAAGCAGATCGGCACAATCTGACCGAACTGCGCCTTCGGCGCATCGCAGACGTTCGAGGGCAACGTCTGCGCCAGCCTCCCACCACCGTAAGCCCCTCCTCATCTGAGGAGGGGAGGCCGCAATTCCCCTCCTTGGTTAAGGAGGGGTCAGGGGTGGTCGATTGTTGTACCGATCCTTTGTTTTCATGGACATTCTCGCTTTGTTCCCCAAGAAACATCTCTCAACAATCAGCTTTCAGCTTCCAGCCATGCCATTCCAGGATGGCGCAGACCCCGATGTGTGGGGTCTGCGATGTCCCGAAGGGACAGGTCAAGCAGATCGGCACAATCTGACCGAACTGCGCCTTCGGCGCATCGCAGACGTTCGAGGGCAACGTCTGCGCCAGCCTCCCACCACCGTAAGCCCCTCCTCATCTGAGGAGGGGAGGCCGCAATTCCCCTCCTTGGTTAAGGAGGGGTCAGGGGTGGTCGATTGTTGTACCGATCCTTTGTTTTCATGGACATTCTCGCTTTGTTCCCCAAGAAACATCTCTCAACAATCAGCTTTCAGCTTCCAGCCCTGCCATTCCCGGATGGCGCAGACCCCGCTGTGTGGGGCCTGCGATGTCCCGAAGGGGCAGGGACGGCACAATTTGTCCGCCCGGTCCGTTAGGGCGAGCAAACATCCGATTCTAGCCTATAGGTTTAGGTGTAGTTTGCCAAGGGATTTCCCTCTAGCGGGGGATTTGGGCGCCTCAACGGACAGTTTGAAGGGCTGGCGCGGACCGGAGCATCTTGGAGAAGAGCCGCAGAAGATAACGACGCCTGACACTCTCACCTCTTCGCGCCCAAGCAGAGCCCTTGCAAGCGCTTTACCAGTTCTATAGGCTTATGTTTTGCCATTGTCGGCATCGCAAGGAGGTTGCTCTATGGCATTGATCTCGTCCAAAGACGTCGCGGGCCTAAACAACCACGCACTTCGCGCGATTCTTAATGCACTCCTGACAGCCGAAGCTGGTAAGAACAAAATCCCTATAACAGATCTCGACTTGACGTTGCGAGATAATGATCCCGATGCTGGAATTGACGGCAGAATCCTATGGCCGGAGGGCACTGATCATGATGTCTTCCGCCCCGGCGCGGTGGTGGTGCAGTACAAGTCTGGAACGCTCAAGAAAGGGGAGATAGGCCGCGAGTTTATCAAGAGGGGTGTCCAGGACACCCTCAAGGTGCAAAAGGGCCAATACGTTTTATTCGTCTCGCACGCTTACGTTGTGTCTTCGCGGACCAAGCAGGAGACGACGCTAAAGGGACTGTGCAAAAGGCGGAGAATAGACCCGCGTCGCTGTAAAATCGTCTACGGGGACCAAATTGCTCGATGGATTTCGCGGTTCCCTGCGGTTGCGATCCGGCCCGAACTGGGAAAGGGATACCCAGCGTTTGTAACAGTAGAACAGTGGCAGCAACACCGGAACCTCAAGAATCCTTATAAGTTGAATCCCGAACGCGATGAAGTCATCAAGCAGTTGCGCTCTTTTGTCGCGGCTACCTCCGACGACAACATCTTTCGTGTTGAAGGTCAGGCAGGTGTCGGCAAGACACGCATGGCATTGGAAGCGGTGAGAGTGCCAGGGATCGCGGAACGCACTCTCTATTGCGTTGATGCTGACGATCCAAACGCCCAGCAACTGCTGGCGATCCTGCAAGCAGAAGTAGAAACGAGCGCAGTCATGGTGTTCGATGAGTGCGAACGTGAGCGACAGGAGACGTTGGGTGTCTTCGCTGACCAAGCTGGTGGGCGGCTTCGGCTTGTTTGTATCGGCCCAGCCGAGAAGGTCCTCGCCAAGCCCGCGGCTTCAGCTGTGTTCTACCAACTGAAGCCGCTTCCAGACGCGGAAATGAGACTGATAGTAGGTGATTTCCATCAGGACGCTCCCCGCGAGATTGTTGACACTGCGGTCCGCCTCTCGGGTGGAATGCCCAAGCTTGCCATTTTCATCGTTAATACCCTCATCAAGAAGCACGACTTATGCTTGGCGGAGCTAATCGATATTCCTGACGTTCAGTCCTTTCTTAAGCGATTCGTGGACGACGAGACATTTGACACCTTAAAAGGTCTATCACTCTTAGCGAAGGTGGGATGGGATAGCGAACTCGAAGTGGAGGCCAAAGCGATTGCCAAAAATGCACTCCACACACCCTTCGACGAAATGCAGAAGGCCGTGAAGACTCTCAGAGACCAGGGAGTAGTCCTGTCGCGAGGAAAGTACCTTTATGTGTCGCCGGACCTGCTCGCGATCTCGGCGGCGGCGACGTTATGGGATGAGAGGGGGTCTGGCCTTATTAACATCATCTCGGTCTTGCCTGGTCTTGGCCCTCGTCGACAAATGCTTAGACGACTGGCTACGATGACCGACTTCCCGACGGTACGCTCTGCAATCGAGCGACTAATGGGGGACAGAGGGTTGTATAAAAGTATTGAGGACCTGGATCAAGAGTTCCCTAGCGAGATATTCCGCTACCTCGCGGCGGCCCGTCCGGAAGAGGCACAAAGAGTGCTCGACCGTGTGTTCAAGAACATCCCAGACAGCAGGGTACAGGATTTTAAGAAGGGGCGCCGTGAGCTGATGTGGGCTCTCGAGTCGCTACTGCGGTGGCCCCAAACTTCGATCGCAGCGGCTCGCATCGTGATCAGGCTCGCTCTGAACGAAAATGAAACCGTTGCAAATAATGCGACGGGAGTGCTCCAACAGTATTTCTTTGCCTTTCTGAGCGGATCACCTGTTTCCCTAAGCGAGAGATTGCAACTCGTAGGGGAACTTCTTGAAGGGGGTGAAGAGAACAAGAGAAAGCTGGCTGTCAAAGCTGCAGCAGCAGCGCTCTCGTTCTATGAGTCAAGGATGGGTGGAGACACTGATCTCATCTCACAAAGGGATTATCCGGCTGAATGGAAGCCCAAGACTTGGGGTGAGCTGTGGGATGCGAGGCGGGTCGCCATCCAACGGCTGTCGGAAATTTCCAAGGGAGCAGACGAAGCTGCGGTTCAGGCGAGGGAGGCATTGTTCAGGTCTGTTTTCACATTGCTCCGTCACGGCCAAGCTATGGACGCAGTGTCGATTCTCCGCGACCATCCGCCGAGGAACGACAACGAGAGGCGAGAGGTGATCGATGCGGCGCAGCGCCTGCTGAGAGAATCGACTGCTGTTCTCGACAACGACGCGCGACAGACGTTGGAGCGAATCGTAGCCGATGCCTTTGGGGCAAATTACTTTGATCGACTTCGCCGTTGGGTTGGCCGGAGAGCCCACGCCGACTATGACTTGACCGGTGGTACAGGGTTCGCCGCTGCGGATAACAAGGTTGTCGAACTTGCCGAGGAGGGTTTCAGCAGGGGTATTGCCGATCAAGAATTATCTTGGCTCGCCTCGCCAGAAGCGGAAAACGTGTGGATCTTTGGGAAACGCCTGGGGGAGTTAGATGCCCCGAGGCTCTTCCTTGATCGCATTATCTCGGCAACGCCTGCTGATTTGAACTGCATGCTGCTTTCCTCTTATCTAGTAGGCCTCGCCACCAGCGCTGGAAAAGAGGTCGCAGACGCAGTGCTCGATGACCTTGAACACACTGATGCTACCATCGCGTATGCAGCCACATGGCGCGTTGGCCCAAGCGAGGAAGGTGGGAGAAGAGTCATTAGGTTGATGGAATCGGGCAAGGTCGATCCCAGGCTTTATCGTGCACTCCAGTATGGTAGCTGGGTACAGTCCTTACCGCGAGAACTAGCAATTAGAATCGTGGAATTAATGCTACTGGGAGATCCGACCCTAACAAACGAGCCGAGTGTTGCCATCTTGGATTACATGACTAGGGCTAACCCCGACGCGCTTGCAGACGTACAGGGCTTGGTCTGGAAGGCACTGGAAGTGGCGCCGGTGGGCCAAGCAACGCATGTGGATTGGCAGTGGGGCGAGCTTGCTGGGCGAGTTGCACCGCAAGCACCCGTCAAGATTGCGAAGCTCGCGCTAGACCGCTTAGAACGGGATCCGCAGCCGCACATTAGCGGTGACCCGCTTATCGAAGTCCTATCCAAGGCCACACAAGCATGTCCAGATGATGTTTGGAAGTTGGTCGGGTGTGCCCTCCTCCGTACAGATAGATTCAGTTTTCGTCTCCTTCTGAGCCTCGAAAAATGGTACGGGGAGTTGATTCCCACGCCGACACTGATTCAATGGGCGAGAGAGAATCAACCGAGAGGGCCGATCATCGTCGCCGAGTTGATAGCCATAGGCGCACCGATGCCGGAGCGTGCACGCGAGCTCGTATCGGCCTTCCGAGACAACGAAAAAATTCTGTCTGTCTTTGCCGGCAACCTGCAGACGGGCACTTTTGTCGGGCCAATATCCGGGAATTTGGAAAGAACTCTAGCCATCGTCCGAAAATGGGAACAAGAATCGGATTCGCGCGTCAAGGAGTGGGCGCAACGATTCGCGTCGAGCCTCGAAAAGGATATCAAGGAACAGAAGTTGACTGAAGAAGGGGAAGAGATCTGATCCAAAACGATATCAGATAGCGCCGAGGTGTCTGCCCCCCAGCCGGATTCCTCGCGGCACTAAGCCAAACTCCAGATATAACCAACTCAATATAAAAGGATTCTTATCAACATATGCTTGGCGCTATGGGGGAAAACATTTACGCAATTTCCCCCAGGAGATGGCATCTCGTGGCGATGCGGTTGATTTCCGGGACGACCCAGCGAGCGGCGGAGTTTCGTGGCAGTCTCGCTTCTCAGTGGAATCGTTGCATCAGGGCGGCGATGGCCTTCAGATAGATGCGTTCGGCCTGGGGATCGAAGTGGGTAGAAGCCACTTCATACCCGCCTTCCGCGAAGGCCTTTTGTTCCGGGAAATAGCCGACATAGCCGTTGGTGTATCCCATCAAGTGCGCGAAGGTGGCCGGCGAAGCCGCTTTAACCTGTTTCCCGATGTTGCTGAACAACTCGCCCGGGAAGGTCGTCCACATCAGGTCGCCGATACGAATGATGGTGGTGGGAACCGTAATGGTAGTGGCCGCGAAGTCCTGAAACAGCTCGCGATAATTCCGCGGCAGAAGAATGTCGGCGGTTTCCAGTTGAACGCGGGGGCTGAGGCAAGATTCCGGTGACAGGCCTCGATAGACCCGGGCCACCTCGCGCCCGATCTCTTCGCCCAGCGCCCAGGTCGCCTCGATGTTGTCCACGTTGCCATCCAGGCCGCCCACGACGCGCGGATTGATATCTCCCGCGGCCCCCTGCAAGTAAATCGAGCCCAAACCGGGGAACTGTTTCTCGACGTACTCTTGCATGCGGCCCATCCACTCGCCGGAGATTTTGCTGTTGCGTCCCCCTAGAGATGTGCCGTGGCAGGCGTAGTGAATCATGATGGCCAGAGGCGCGCCCGAGGCCTTATCCACGCGCACGATTTGCACCGCATCGTCGATGGGACCCAGAGGGTTCGCGCCCAAGCGCACGACGCCGCCGAACTCGTGAATCATGACGGGATGATCGGTCTTGTGTTTGCCGAAAGATTGGCTGGCGTTGTTCTCATCGAAGGTCAGGGTCGAGTCCGAATCGGACGGCCGCGCCTGGCGGCGGTTCATAGCGATCCGCGAGTGCCCGGCGCCCGCGGCGATGCGCACAGGCTGCAAGTTGGCGACGGCTTGTTGCGCGGCTTTTATTACGCCATCTCCAAACTGGCGGTCCCAGTCGATCTTTGGCTCGGCATTCGGCGAAGGCGCGGCGTGGTTATGAACGTCGCCCAGCAAAACGTTCGCTTCCGGAATACCTGTGGCCTCGGCGATGCGGCGGCGGAAGATATCGTGCCCCTGAATCTCGATCACGTCCGCAACCACAAAAGCCACGCGAACGCCCGAGGCGTCAAAGACCAAGGCGCGGACGTACAGACGGTCGTGCCCGTGAACGCCGTTTGAAGGCTCGCCCCGCAAGTCATACCCGCCCATGAATACGGGCACGGAAGGAGTGACGTCGACTTTCGCATACCCGGCGCGCAGTTCCTGGGCGTGGCTGTCTACTGAAGCGAACAGCAGCGGCAGCACAAGAAGTATTGCGCCTCCAACGGCCTTCCACACCTGCCCGACGATGAGTTCTCGCATTTGGATCCTTTCCTTAGGGCTTCGGCTTTGCTAGCGGAGAGAGTTTACCACGAAGAATCGGGGGTGGGTGCCGCGCGCGATGCGGCGTGGTGCCGCGATTTGACTCGCAGCGCCGGCCTGAAGGCCGGCGCCGCTTTCAAATCAGGACACCGCCTTTCGACGGCGACAGTCGGCGACTGCCTGAGTTCTAATTAATCATTCGCCTGGCGGAATACGAGACTTGTTCTGAGCGAGCCACTGCTCGAAGCTTTGCAGCGCCGGGTTGAGGGCCCGGGCGGTCTCTGGGTTGCGCGCGCCACAGAAGTACTCGTTGAAGTCGCACTTGAACTGGAACATGTTCCCCAGGTCATCGGCTCCGGGGAACCCGAAGCTGCGGTAGACCGCGTGGGGCACGGCGTTGTAACGAACCTCCTGCCCCAGTACCTTGCTGAAGGCTGCGGCCATCTGCGAGCCCGTCAAATGCTCTCCGGCAATGCCGACCGTCTTGCCGATCAGTTCGTGTCCGCGCTTGAAGATGCCGTAGGCGCACCGGCCGATGTCTTCGGCGGCGATGGCGGCAAGCTTCTTGTCCTGCATCGGCAACGTCAAAGCCAGTTTGCCGTCCGGGCCTTTCTTGGGACCCATCCCGAAGTAGATGAAGTTGTCCCAATAGAACGACGTCAGCAAGAACGTTACAGGCAGCCCAAGATTGGTGAAGACCTTTTCAGCCTCGCCCTTGGCGTCAAAGTGCGGCACCTTGTACTTACCCTGGAGTGTCGGCATGCGGTCGTCGCTGAGGGGAACCCACTTGCGAGTATCCTCGAGCGTCGACCAGATGACGTGTTGGATTGCGGCGTGCTTGGCCGCCTGAGCCATGTTGGTGGCTTCGGCCAACTCTTTCTCGGGCGAGAAATGCTCCCAGAAGAACGTGACGCAGAATGCTCCGTAGGCCCCCTGAAACGCCTTTTCGAGGCTCGCAAGGTCGTCGACGTTGGCGGCAACAACCTCCGCGCCCATTTCTGCCAGCTTCTTTGCCTTGTCGGAGTTGACGTCTCGCACAAGAGCCCGCACCGCAAAGCCGCCTTGTGGGTCGTTCAGGATGGCGCGGACTAAGCCGCCCCCCTGCGCGCCGGTGGCGCCTACTACCGCGATAGTTTTTTTCGTAGCCATATGATCCTCATTGTGAGTGATTAGCTTTCGAGATGTCCCAGAAGGATTGCCCTACCGCCTACCTAATTGATTAAGCCACTGCCGTGGCGGGAAGTCAAGCAGCCCGACGACCGGTATTTCGCCTTTCATTCCAAGGCAACACACGCTAAGCTTGGTGCTTCCAAAAGTGTGTAATGACATTTCTGAAAACGGAAGGTGACTTATGCTTACGCGAGGCGTGTGGCGCCGGCTCGTCTGCGGATTGGCCGTGGCGTTTCTGGCGGGCGGCCAATCGTTCGGCCAAAGCACCGTGACCTCAACCCAGCAGGATCAGAAAGATCTGGCGGTGACGGTTTACAACTCCAACGTGGCGCTAGTGCGCGATGTGCGCAGGCTGCGACTGCCCGCGGGAACACTGGACCTGCGTTACATGGACATCGCGGCCGAGGTGAACCCGGCGACAGTGCACATCGTCTCGCTCACCGCTCCAAAGGACCTGAACGTCCTCGAGCAGAACTACGAGTACGACCTGCTGAGTCCTCTAAAACTTCTCCAGAAATACGTGGGAAAAGAATTGACCCTGGTGCGGACAGTGACTGAGAACAATTCGACCAAGGAAGTTCCCGTCAACGCAACCCTGCTTGCCCTGAACGACGGGCCGGTGTGGAAAGTGGGAAATGAAATCGTCACCGGAATAGGGACTGACCGGTATATCTTCCCCGACCTCCCCGAAAACCTGTACAGCAAACCGACTTTGATTTGGTTGCTGGAAAATGCGCGGGCCGGGGAGCAGACGGTGGAAGCCTCCTACTTGACCAACCAAGTGAATTGGACCGCCGATTACGTGCTCACGATCGGTGCAGATCAAAAGGGGGCGGATCTGAACGGTTGGGTGACGGTCATCAACAACAGCGGGACGGCATTTCGGAACGCGCAACTCCAGCTTGTGGCCGGCGAGGTCCACAGAGTCACTGAGGGGTCGTTGGGACAGTTGCCCCGGCCCATGATGAAGGCTGCCGTAGCTGGGGCGGCCCAATTTGTCCAGGAGCCCATCTCCGAATATCACCTTTATTCGCTCGAGCGCCGCACCAACCTCCAGGACAAAGAAACCAAGCAGATCAGCCTGCTCGCAGCCACGGGAGTCGGCTTCAGCAAGGTCTTCGAAGTGGACGGGCAGCAATACTACTACCACAACGCCCAGAGCCCCGGCGCGCCCGTCAAGGAACCGGTCCAAGTTCACATCAAGTTCAAGAACTCGCAGGAGAATGCTCTTGGCATGCCCCTGCCGGCCGGCACCGTGCGTGTTTATCAGGGCGACTCGAAGGGGCGCGTACAGTTTATCGGCGAAGACCGCATCGGCCACACGCCCAAAGACGAGACGCTCGATCTTCACATTGGGAATGCTTTTGATGTGGTCGCGGAAAGAAAGCAGACGGACTTCAAGTCTTTTGGCCGGGCCTTCGAATTCGCCTTTGAGATTTCACTACGCAATCACAAACCAGACCCCATTACGGTGGTCGTCAATGAACCCATCGGCGGCGACTGGACGATGCTCGACTCGAACTACAAGTATGAAAAGACCGCGGCGTTCGCGGCGCAATTCCAAGTGCCGGTGGCGGCGAACGCGGAATCTGTCCTAAAGTACCGTGTGCGCGTGCAGTGGTAAATCCTTTGCGGAGAGCGAGTCAGTTGTCAGTGGTGCGTTGTGCGGCGACCACCCGAGCGAGAGAGTGGGGAGAAGACTGAATTGTGAGTTGCCATGACTTGCACAGGTTCCGCGAGGGGCGGGCAAGCTTTGTCAAGGCGCAGACTTGGACCCGGTGCTCGGGCGCTTCGCGACTTGACACGTGGGAGGCATCGTCAGTTTGCGCGGATTCGGCGTCCAACTCGGAGTGGGCACTGGGGTGGCTTATCAAGTGCGCAACCCAGGACATCGCCTGGACATAGTCCATGGCGGCTTCTTGCTGCTCCGTAGTTACGCGGGGCGGCGCGGGCAAGGTCGACGGCCGTGCAATCCACTCCCCGATACTACTGGAGAATAAGAAAAGGGTGGCCGAAAAAAGAATCACAACCGGTAACGGTAGCCTGGCCTTCTTCATAAGAACCTTACCTCCCTGCAAAGGCGACTCTTGCGTTCGCGAACCCTTACTTCCAGATTTCCTGGTCAAAAGTTTAGACGTTTGACCCCAGTTTTGGTCACCAATGCTGGAGAGTTTCAAATCCCTGAAGTCTATTGGATGTCAGGTCAGGCACCCGGGTTGTGTTGAGGGAATCATAGAGAATTGGCAGTAAACGCGATGCCCAAGACGCCTTGAAAGAATACTAGAGCACTAACATACAGTCCCCGTAGCTGTAAAACCGGTAGCGCTCCTGGACTGCGTGATGGTAGGCGCGGAGTGTAAGGTCGCGGCCCGCCCAGGCGGAGACCAGCATGAGAAGTGTGGACTTGGGCAGGTGAAAGTTCGTGAGCAGCCCGCGAATCACCCGAAACTTGAATCCCGGATAAACGAAAACGTTAGTTTCCCCTCGTCCAGGCTCGATTTTTCCGTCGTGTTCGAGCCCCTCATGTTCGAGTGTCCGGAGGCTTGTGGTGCCCACGGCAATGATGCGCCGGCCTTGCTCGAGCGCCGTGTTCAGGGCGGCGGCGGCGGGCTCCGAAAGCTCGAAGCGTTCGGCTTCCATCCTGTGATCTTCCACTTGCTCGACCCGAACGGGCTGAAACGTTCCGAGTCCCACGTGGAGCGTGATCTCGCAGGTTTCAATCCCGCGCCCGCGCAGCGAGTCCAACACTCTTTCCGTGAAATGGAAGCCTGCCGTGGGCGCGGCGACGGCGCCGCGGACCTTGGCGTAGATCGTCTGGTAGGTCTCGCGATCCTGCGTTTCATCGGCACGTCGGATATAGGGCGGCAACGGGACGTGGCCCAGACGGTCGATTGCGTCTTCAACGGTGCCTTCGCGTGCCCTCAAACGAACGCGCCGCACTCCATAATCGCCTCGCCCGATGACTTCCGCTTCTAATTCCCCCTCGCCGAAAAGCAGCATCTCGCCGGTTCGTACCTTGCGGCCCGGGTGGACAAGCCCCTCCCAAACGTCTCCGTCCTCCTGCCCTGTAAGGAGCAACTCGACTTCGCCCTTCAGAAATTCCCGCGCCGCCGGATTGCGCTTGCCGACGGGTTGCGAATGGAGACCCTGCCGGTGCCCCAACAGGCGCGCCGGAAACACCTTGGTGTTGTTGAATACCAGAAGATCGCCGGGCTCGAGAACTTGAGGGAGGTCTCGGAAAACCTGGTCCCTGAAGGTCCCTGCTTCGCGCTCCACAACCATCATCCGCGAAGCGTCGCGGGGAACCAGTGGCCGCTGGGCAATTAACTCCGCCGGAAGGTGATAATCGAACTCGTCGACAAGCATCGCTTAGCAATTGTAGCAGTGAGACACGTCCGTTGTCCGTCGTCAGTTGTTGGAGTTGACGAGAGGGAGGTCGGGAATGGCAGCCCTCTCCCTGGGGAAGAGGGTGTCCCCAGACGACGCTCTCTCCAGCCGTCGCAGGTCGGGTGAGGAGCTTCTTCTCTCTGTTAGCCGCGTGGCTCCGGAATATCAGTATTGACCAGCGCCCCAAACACGAGAAGCGCCTCATTTGTGGTAGAGTTCTGGTATGCCTGCCCCGGCGGTCACTATCACGCAGCGCGGCGCCGACCGCGTGTCTTCCGGCCACGTCTGGATCTACCGTGCCGACGTACTGGACGCAAACCAGGCTGACCCCGGCGCCGTTGTTCGCCTCCAAGACCGCAGGCGGCAATTCTGGGGTCAGGCGCTTTACAGCAGCCAGTCTCAGATTGCTCTGCGGCTGCTCACGCGCGACGAGCGGCCCTTCGATCGGGCATTCCTGGCTGAGCGAATAGCCACGGCCACGAGTCTCCGCCAACGGGTGGCAGGCGCCGCGCAGGCCTATCGCCTTGTCTCTGCGGAAGGCGACCTGCTCCCGTCTCTCATCATCGACCGCTACGGCCCCTGCTTCGTCATCCAGACTCTCACCCAAGGTATGGACCGGCTGAAGCCGCAGATTGTCGACATCCTCCAGCAGGCCTTTTCGCCCCGTTCCATCCTGGAGCGTAACGATGTAGCGGTGCGGGGACTCGAGGGACTGCCGGAGCAGAAAGGGACGCTGGCCGGGGAGAGCATCAGCGAAGTCGAGGCGGAGGAGAACGGGCTGCGATTCACCTTCGACCTGATGGGCGGGCAGAAGACCGGCGGCTTTCTCGACCAGCGAGAGAATCGCCTGGCAGCGCGGCAATACGCGCGGGGCCGCGCGCTCGATTGCTTCAGCTATACCGGCGGGTTTGCGCTGCATTTGGCGGCGCAGTGCGATTCCGTCCTGGGCATCGACTCTTCGCCGGAGGCGCTCGGCCTTGCTCGCCGCAACCAGCAATTGAACGGCCTGACCAACCTGGAATGGAAGGAGGCCAACTGTTTCGACTTCTTAAAGGCCGCCGACCTGGAAAGACGGCGCTACGACACAATAGTGCTCGATCCTCCGGCCTTTGCCCGGCAGAAGTCCAAGCTGGAAGCGGCCTGGCGCGGCTACAAGGAGCTGAACCTGCGCGCACTCAAGATGCTGAACCCGGGCGGGTTCCTTATCACCTGCTCATGCTCCCATCATGTGAGCGAGCCCGACTTTCTCGAAATCATCGCCGCTGCGGCGCTCGACGCGCACCGCACAGTAGCTGTTGTCGAGCGGCGCACGCAGTCGCGTGACCACCCGATTCTATTGACGGTGCCTGAAACGCACTATTTGAAGTGTCTGATCTTGCGCGTCATCGGATTCTTTTCTTGAATTCTGTAATTTGAAATTTCCCTCACGCCGGTGACGCGTCGACCGGTCCGTATTTTGAATCGCAGTCTCTGAGGAGAAACATGTCTAACCGCGTACCGACTGGCACTCATCATGGCAGTAGTTGGATTCGCATCTTCGCACGGTGCGCCTGGCTCATTGCCGCAGCCTTGTCTTTGACGCAGATCGCCGGGTCTTCGCGTGCAACAGAACAAAATCTGCACTTTTCTTCCCAGGAATTCCTCGAGCCCATCAAGTTTCTAGCCAGCGACAAACTCAAGGGTCGCGGAGACGGCAGCAAAGAACTCGATGAAGCGGCGCGATACATTGAGAAGCGCTTCAAGAAGTTTGGACTGAAGCCTGCCGGTGACAACGGAACCTTTCTTCAACGTTTCAAAATCACGGTGGGAGCCGGGATGGGTACGAACAACTCCCTGACCTATCAAAATGGCGCGACTCGCACCGCGCTCACTGCCGGGCAGGATTTTGTCCCCTTCAGCTTTTCCGAGGCCGTGACGGTTCAGGCGCCGCTCGTCTTTGCGGGATATGGAATCACCGCTCCGGAATTCAACTACGACGATTACAAAGGCGTAGATGCCAAAGGAAAGATCGTGTTGGTGCTGCGTCACGAGCCGCAGGAAAACGACGACAAGAGTGTTTTCGCGGGAAAACAACTCACTACGCACTCAGAGATCGTTAATAAGGCCATCAACGCAAGAAACCACGGTGCGATGGGGATGATCCTGGTGAACGATCTCGGGAATCATCCCGGCGAGCCCGATGAGTTGATCAAGTTTGGCACACTCACGGGCCCCGAAGAAATGCAGTTGGCGGCGCTCCAGGTGAAGGCCGCGGTGGCGGATGAGTGGCTCAAGCCTGAGGGGAAGAGCCTGGAAGAGCTTCGCCAAGCCATTGATAAGGACCTTTCGAACCACTCCTTCGCACTGCCGCCGTCGGCGCAGGTAGCGCTGGCCGTTGACGTTCAGCGGATTCGCAAGGAGGTTTCGAACGTGATCGGCATGCTGCGGGGCCGGGATGAAAAGCTTTCCGGCGAGTGCATCGTCGTCGGCGCTCACTACGACCACCTGGGGCTTGGCGACCAGCATTCTCTCGCCCCCAGTCAAATCGGCCAGATCCATCATGGCGCGGACGACAACGCCTCCGGAACCAGCGCCGTGCTCGAGATTGCCGATGGCTTCGCGCATTCGAGCCCTCGTCCCACGCATACGCTGGTATTCGTAACCTTCGCGGGAGAGGAAACCGGCTTGCTGGGCTCCAGTTACTACACGGGTCATCCCGCCTGTAGCCTCGATAAGACGCTGGCCATGGTCAACATGGACATGGTGGGTCGCGTTTCCAAGAACAAACTCTACGTCGGTGGAACGGGAACCTCGCCGGGATTCAAGAAGCTGGTGGAGGATGCTGACCGCAACGTCGGTTTCGACCTGAACTACTCGGCCTCCGGCTATGGCGCCAGCGATCACATGTCGTTTACCGTCCGCAGCGTGCCGGTGCTGTTCTTCTTCTCCGGCCTCCACTCCGACTATCACAAGCCTTCCGACACCTGGGACAAGATAAATGCCGAGGACGGAGCGAAGGTTGTACAGTTGGTGGCGCAAGTGGTCAACGGGCTCGACCAGTTGACGGAAAAACCGCAATTCGTTCGCGTGGCGGAGCCCACTCCCTCTGCCATGGGTGGTGGCGGCGGCTACGGCCCTTACTTCGGTTCCATCCCCGATTTCGGCGCGGCTGAGCATGGTGGCGTGAAGTTCGCCGATGTGCGTGACGGGAGCCCTGCCGCCAAAGCCGGCTTCAAGGCTGGCGACACCTTGATCGAGTTCGGTGGGAAGAGCATCGACAACCTCTACGATTTTACTTATGCCTTGCGGGCCCACAAGCCGGGCGATAAGGTGTCAGTGACCGTTCTGCGAAACGGCGAGAAAGTTACGCGTGAGGTAACCTTGGAGGTAAGAAAATAGCTGTCCCTCGGGCGGTGGCACAGGCAAGAGTGCGTGTGCCGCCCGTGGTATGATGGAAAGTAGACGGCACTTCGGGGCAAGATAGAAATGCACGCGCGATGAGAATGGGGAGATTCCGGAACTTTCGAACTTATCTGACCGTAGCGCTATTGCTGGCGCCACTCGCTTTGTCGAGTTGCGCGGCGGCGGTTGATGCACCTCTCAAGCTCGCGGTCGCGGTCGAGGAGCAATCTATTCCGGCGCCCTTCCCGGCACGTATCAGCCTGCACCTCCACAACAGCGGCAGCGCAACGATCTGGCTTTACCGGCATGCGCGCGCCAAGCTCCCACCGCCCATGCGCATGTCGGACGAAGACACCGCGCCACAGTCCACCGGCGGGTCGATGCTCACCGTGCAGCTTGAACCGGTCAGCACGGGCGGGGCAACCATCTCCACCCCGGCGCAAGCGGAGGTTTTCGACAGCATTGGCCTTCCTAAACCGGCGCTGGTCGGCTTGGCGCCGGGCGACGACTACGAAGAAAGGCATACGATCCACCTTACGCCGGCGCTTTCAGAGGTGCAGAAACCGCTCTGGGGAGCCTATCGGCTGACTGCCGTCTACAAGGCCCAGTATTCTAATGCGGACGAAATCCAACGCGACCTGAAGGCCGCCCTCTGGCAGGGAGAGGTCCCGAGTAACACCATCGAGATTCAGCTTCAGCCTCCTACCCCCGATTCGCGCTGCGAAGTATACGGGACAGTGGACACCCCGGATTCGGTGCCGATCGGCGAAGCCATCGTCTCACTTTCCGATAAGACCCAACGCCTCGTGGACCAGACGGCGAGCGACCCCGATGGCAAGTATTCGTTCTCCGGCCTCCCGCCCGGCTTTTATTGGGTCACGACGCGGCGCCACGGTGACACTCAAGATACCGGGGTATTCCGGCACGTGGAACTGACGTCCTCCGCGCCTTCGGTAAATCAGCATCTGGTGATCATTCCGGAGGAGGTCTACGAACCCAAGCACATGCTTCACAAGCCGGTGCTCTTTCGTGTTACCGATAACGCCGGGGCGCCAATGGAGCGGGTGGGCATCGATGTAACCTATGCGAACGGCGACCTTGTGGATAATGTGAAGGGTGAAACCGGCCGGGATGGTATGGTGGCGCTCGCCGTCATTCCCGGCCGTAATTTTGTGACGCTAAAACGTAAGGGATGTCCAAAGCAAGACGAGCGGGCGGATGTCACTCCCGGCGGGGGAATCGGCGCGTTCCAGTTCGCCTTCAACTGCGCGAAGAAATGAGCGGGAGGTGATCGTAGGGCGGCCCCTGTGGCCTCCCAGGGATCACGAGGGCGGCCACAAGGGCCGCCCCTACACATGATGTTCACACCACGGCAACTTGCGATGATTCCTAGACACAAACTTGCGACTACACGTTGGGCTGTCCTGGCTTGCCTGCTCTTGATTGCCGCGTTCGGCACGGCGCTTGGAGGCCAGCAGAAATCCGGGCTTTCCGGCGTCGGCCCGGTGGTCAAAGGCACTCCCGACGATCCGCTGCGCGATCCACGCGAAACGCACCTTCGCCACGTCAAACAACTCACGTTTGGCGGGCAGAACGCCGAGGCGTACTTCAGCTATGACGGCAGGCGCCTGACATTTCAAAGCACACGCGAGCCGTACCAATGCGATCAGATCTTCATCATGAACGCCGACGGCTCTGACCAGCACCTTGTTTCCACCGGCCAGGGCAGGACGACCTGCAGCTACTTTTATCCGGACGGCAAGCATATCCTCTACTCGTCGACACACCTCTCGAGCCCTGAATGCCCGCCCAGGCCGGACTATTCCAAAGGCTACGTTTGGGGAGTCTATTCGACCTTCAGAATCTTCTACGCTACGGACAAGGGCGGGATTCTAAAGCAGCTCGCACCGGCGCCGGGCTACAACGCCGAAGCCACGCTCTCGGCCGATGGAAAGAAGGTCGTCTTCACATCCTCGCGAGACGGCGACTTGGATATCTACACCATGAATCCCGATGGAAGTGGCGTGAAGCGTCTGACTCACGAACTCGGTTATGACGGCGGGCCTTTCTTTTCGCCCGATGGGCAATGGATCGTTTATCGCGCCCACCATCCCAAGGCCGGCGATGAAGTGGCCCGTTACAAAGCCCTCCTTGCCCAGGACCTTGTCGAGCCGATGGAAATGGACCTTTATGTGATGCGCGCCGACGGCTCCGATCAGCGGCAGATTACTAACCTCGGCGGCGCCAGCTTTGCGCCTTTCTTTTTCCCCGGCAGCCAGCGGATCATCTTCGCTTCAAATTACGAGCACGCTGGCACCAGCGCGTTTGAGCTTTATGCAGTCAATCGCGACGGTTCGAAGCTAGAACCGATCACCTTCACCGGCGGCTTCAACGCCTTCCCACAGTTCTCTCCGGACGGCAAGCGGTTGGTTTTCGCGTCCAACCGAAACGCCAAGCAGCCGCACGAGGTCAATATCTTCATCGCAGATTGGGCGGACTAATACTATGGCCAAGCAGCATTCCCCCGCATTTCTGGCGCTTGTCGATGACGCGAAAAAACGCGTCCGCGAGACGACCGTCCCGGAGTTGAGGCGACGGTTGGAGGCGAAGGAAGAATTCCATCTCGTTGACGTTCGCGAGGATCACGAATGGACTGCCGGGCACATCCCCGGAGCAGTGCACCTCTCCAAGGGAATCATCGAGCGCGACATCGAAGAAAAGTTTCCGAACCGCGGGGCAGAGATTCTGCTTTATTGCGGCGGCGGATTCCGCTCCGCGCTGGTCGCAGACAACTTACAGAAGATGGGCTACCGGAATGTTGTCTCGGTGGATGGCGGCTGGCGCGGCTGGGTCGGTGCGGGTTTCCCGGTAGAGTAAAGAGGGCGTTTAGGACGCGTAGGGGCAATCCGTCAATTGACGGATTACCCAGGAAGGCCACAAGGGCAGCCGCTGCTGGGTGCATTTATGCCACACAGGCCGCCAGGCGAATCAGACCTTCGCGAAGTCCTGCTGGAAATCTATGCGGCCAACGACCGCATGAATCAGGTTCTGCTCGAGCACCTTGAGCCGCGCGCCTGGCGAGCCAAACTGCCTGGGCTGAAGCAGCGCGGAGGCCGCACCATCGCCGCCATCTTTACCCATCTGCACAACAGCCGTTTGGTTTGGTTAAAGCATTCAGCGCCTCACCTCAAATGCCCTGTGGCCCTTGATCCCTTTCGTTCGACTCTGAAACAAACCGCTACAGCCCATCGCCAGAGTGCGGCGAGCTGCCTTCAGATGCTCAAGGAAGCGCTTTCCGAAAAGCCGGGTCGGCGGGTGACCAGGTTCTCACGCGGGAGTTGGACGCGCGATTGGCCCGCCGGCGCGACGATGTTCGCTTACATGTTCGCCCACGAAGCGCATCACCGGGGCCAGGTGATCGCCCTTGCTCACCAACTCGGCTACCCCCTGCCTGCTTACGAAGCCTCAATCTGGCGCTGGGAAAAGTTCTGGAAGGAACTGGGTTTCACCAGAGGCCCCAGATAGGATCCAAAGGAGCATAGCTATGTCCCAGAGAATTACTCCGTGCCTGTGGTTCGAGAAAGACGCCCGGGAATTGTGCAAGTTCTACACCTCGATCTTCACGGATTCGGAAGTCAAGAACGTCAGAACACTTAAAGGTACGCCCTCGGGAACCGTTGAGGTCGTTACCGTGCGGCTTCGCGACCTGGAGTCTACGCTTCTCGTCGCCGGCCCGTTTTTCAAGTTCACTCCGGCGGTTTCATTTCTAGTTGCCTGCGAAACGAAAGGTGAGGTCGAGGCCTTGTGGGCAAAGCTGGCGGAAGGTGGTAAGCCGTTGATGGGGCTCGGTGAGTATCCGTTCAGCGAAAAGTACGGATGGATGGAGGATAGATACGGTTTATCTTGGCAGGTGATGTGTGTTGCCGGCCGCGCAATAGAACAGCGTATTACGCCCACGCTGATGTTCGTTGGCAAGCAGTGCGGAAGAGCGGAAGAAGCGATGAAGTTCTATGCAACAGTATTCAACAAGTCAAAAATCGACGGCATTTTCCGTTACGGCGAAGGCGAACTGCCCGACAAGCCTGGAACGGTCAAGCACGCCTCGTTCACTCTGGAAGGCCAGAAGTTTGCCGCCATGGACAGCGCCTACGCACATGCCTTCACGTTTAACGAGGCAATATCCTTCACGGTGCACTGCGAGACTCAGGAAGAGATCGATCATTACTGGGGAAAGCTCTCCGCCGATCCCGCGGCGGAGCAGTGCGGCTGGCTGAAAGATAAATACGGCCTGTCGTGGCAGATTGTGCCTGCGGTTATGGATGAGATGTTCAAGGACAAGGACGAGAAGAAAACAGCAAGAGTGACCGCAGCGTTCCTCAAAATGAAAAAGTTCGATATTGAGAGTCTCAAGCGGGCCTACGAAGGAAATTGATCACATCAGCCCTTGCATGACCTCGTCGAGGACTTCTTTGGGCGGGCGGACTCTGGATTCCGGCAAAGTCGCCAAGGGTTCGTCCACCACATTCAGCAAGGTGAGGAAATTCTCCTGCTGGGTATTCACGTAGAAGAGGCCGGTGATGACTTCCCCCTTGTCATGAGATTCCGTGAGCAGGCGGAGCGCTTCGACCTTATTCGTAGGGTCGTACGATTCCTCGATTTTGCGCAGCAGAATGTGCGAGCCGTCGTGCATGGTGATGTCCATGGTTGTGCCCGCATCGTAATCCACCGAAATCTCCTCGAAGTAAGGCACAAAGCTCACGTCGGCCAGAGGCTCGTCGTGGTCTTTCACGTAGCTATAACTCTTGGTTGATCCCTCATGATCGTTAAAGGTTACGCAAGGGGAGATCACGTCCAACATGGAAGTCCCGTTATGGGCCAACGCGCCTTTCAGCAAAGCCGATAACTGCTTCTTGTCGCCCGAGAAGGAACGTGCCACATAGGTGGCGCCAAGCTGGATGGCGAGCGCGCAAGTGTCGATCGGCGGCAGGTCGTTCAACACACCCGTCTTGAGCTTCGAGCCGATATCGGCCGTGGCGGAGAACTGGCCCTTGGTCAACCCGTAAACGCCGTTATCCTCAATGATGTAAATCAGGGGCATGTTCCGGCGCATGAGGTGCACGAACTGGCCGACCCCGATCGAGGCGGTATCGCCGTCGCCGCTCACCCCGAGGGCAATCAAGTTCCGGTTGGCCAGCATGGCGCCCGTGGCGATGGAGGGCATACGCCCGTGGAGTGAATTCACACCATACGCCGTGCGCAGAAAATAGGCGGGGCTCTTCGAGGAGCAGCCGATGCCCGAAAGCTTGGCCACCCGATGCGGCTCGATACCCATATCGTAGCAAGCCTCGATGATGCGCTCGGAGATGGCATTATGCCCGCATCCGGCGCAGAGAGTGCTCTTGTTGCCTTTGTAGTCCGCGACCTCGAGGCCGACGCGGTTGACTTTAGCCGGCGACGCCGGCGGAATTGTAGCAGTGGCCATTTCAGTTCTGTCCTTCCTGGGAAACAATCTCGTTCGTGATGCTGCGCGCGTCGATGGGCAAGCCATCGTAGTGCTTCACGCTGCGCAACTTGTTGATCTCCTCGGGCTTCAGTTCCAGCCGGAAGAGGCTCAGCATCTGCGCGTCGCGGTTCTGGTCGACGACGTAAACCCGAGCGTGGCTGCGGATGAAGTCATACACTTCCGTCGAGAAGGGGTACGCCCGCAAACGGCAATACCCGGCCTCAAGGCCTTGCTCTTTCTTGAGTTGGTCGAGGGCCTCGACCACCGCCCAGTGGCTTGTGCCATAAGCGATGATGCCCACTTCGCCCTTGCCGTTTTCCAGGATCACGGGCTTGGGGACCTTGCTGCGAGCCGTCTCAAACTTCCGCGTCAGGCGGTCCATATTATTGACGTAATCGTTGGGGCGTTCGCTGTAGATCGCCTTCTCGTTGTGGCCGCTGCCCCGGGCAAAGTAACCGGCCAGGGGTTCGGGCGTGCCGGGCAAAGTGCGGTACCCGATCCCGTCGCCATCCACATCCTTGTAGCGGTTAAAACCGCCCAGGCGCCGGACGTCTTCTCCGCTCAGCACCTTGCCGCGCGCTATGGGCTTTTCCGGGTAAGGGAAGGGATCAGCCATCCAGTTGTTCATCCCCAGATCGAGGTCGCTCATCACGAACACGGGAGTCTGGAATTCTTCCGCCAGGTCGAAGGCCTCGATCGCCAGCGTGAAGCACTCCTCGACCGAGCACGGAATCACCATAATGTGCCTGGTATCGCCGTGGGAAAGGACGGCATTCTTCAAGATATCGCCCTGCGCCGTCCGGGTCGGTAACCCGGTCGAAGGTCCGACGCGCTGGATGTCGAAGATGACCGCGGGAATTTCTGCATAGTAGCCAAAGCCCGTGAACTCCGACATGAGCGAAATACCGGGACCGGACGTGGCGGTCATGGCCCGCGCTCCCGCCCAGCCCGCGCCCATCACCATGCCCACGGCGGCCAGTTCGTCCTCAGCCTGCACGATGGCGAACGTGGCCTTACCAGTTTCTTTGTCGATCCGGTAGCGCTTCATGTATTCGATCAAGGTTTCGCAGACCGAAGAGGACGGAGTGATCGGATACCAAGTTACCACCGTGACCCCGGCGAACATGGCTCCCAGCGCGCAAGCCGAGTTGCCGTCGATGATGATCTTCCCGCGCGTCGCGTCCATGCGCTCCAGGTAGAAGGGATCCTTCTTCTGGAAATTCTTGCCGGCATAGTCGTAGCCGGCCATGGCGGCATTGAAATTCAGGTCTACCGCCTTGGCCTTCTTCCGGAACTGTTTGCGCAGGCCAACCTGGATCTCTTCCATGTCAATGCCCAGCAGCCGGGCCAGCACGCCGTCGTAAATCATGTTCCGTACTAATTTGCGCAACCGGGCGTCAGGGCACACAGGCGCCACAAGCTGGTCAAACGGTACCGGGTAAAAGATCACATCCTCACGCAGCCGTTTCAGGTTCAGGCGCTCATCGTAAACGCATACGGCCCCGGGCTTCAGCGTCAGTACGTCTTCATCGGCGCTCTCGGGGTTCATCGCCACCAGATACTCACTGTCCTGGCGGCGGGCGATGTAGCCATCTTTGGAAGCGCGAATCGTGAACCAAGTGGGCAGCCCGGCAATATTCGATGGAAAGAGGTTTTTGCCGGAGACGGGAACCCCCATCTGGAAAATAGCCCTCAACAGAACCGTATTCGCCGTTTGGCTGCCGGATCCGTTAACGGTTGCGACCTGAATGCTGAGGTCATTGATGATCCTCTTCTGCTCCGCCGATACTTCGCTTTCTTTCAACTCAACATGCGTGGTTGCCATAGAATTCCTGAAAATACCCCCATAAGTCAGAGGAATACCTTCCCCTGTTTACGCGTTCCCGCGTACATGTACGCCGAGAAAAACAGCCCTTCCACACTGTAGTCCCATTATACCAAAAGAATGCACCTGTGGGGCGGGCCAGTGGTCTTTTGCCGGCCGGAAGCCCGGCTTTGGAGTGCGGCAGCTTGCTGCCGCTTTTCTTTGGGCCAGCTTGCTGGCCGCCATTAGGACCTTACCTCAAGGGCGCGAGCAAGCTCGCGCCCACGAAAGCGGCAGCAAGCTGCCGCACTCCAAAGCGCAGCGCTACGACCGCGCGGCAAACGGCCATTCGCGTTTTTTGGCGGCTAAGGCGAGGAAGGCGATCAAGCCCAGGATGATCGTCCCGAAGGCGTAGAGCATGAAGCTCGATCCCCCTGGCTGGCCTAAAGGGCTGACGAACACGTATAACCACCCGATTAACGCCAGGATCGCGGGCAGAGGATAAAGCCACATTTTGAACGGCAGCTTTATTTCATGCCTGTACCTGCGCATGATGAACAAGCCGGTGATCTGGCCCATGAAAACCACCAGGACTCGAGCCAGGATCAAAGCCGTGATGATCTGCACTAGGCGGAAGAAGCTGGCGATGATGCAAAGCGATCCCACCAGGACGAGCGAGCGATGGGGGAACTCGCCTTTGCGGTGCAGCACTCCGAAGTAGCGGAAGAAGGCGCCATCCTGCGCGGCGGCGTAGGGCACTCGGGAATACCCCAGCATCAGCGCGAATACGGAGGCAAAGGCGGTGAAAAGGACCATGGCCGAAATCCCATAGGCCGCCCATGGGCCGTAGATTCTTCCCATGAAGACCGAAGCCACGGCGTTGTAAGCCAGCGATCCTTCCTTCACCATCTCCCGCCACGGAACTACCGAAACGAAACTAAAGGAGAGAAGAAAATCGATGACGGTGACGCCCAAGATGGAAAGAATTACGGCGTAAGGAATGGTTCGCTCCGGCCGTTTTACTTCCCCACCCAGGTAGCAGACTTGGTTGTATCCGAGGTAGTTGTAAATCACGAGCACCGTGCCATTGCCCAGCCCCAGCAGGAATGCCCAGTTCATCGCAAAGGCGTGGGGAGGGAAATCGAAGGCCAGGTGCGGGTTCATGCGCGCGAAACCCGACACGATCACCCACCCGGTGGTCACCAGGGTGGTGATCCAGAGAATCATCATCAGACGCGCGATGTCCTGAATCTTCCGGTACAAGGAAAGCATCACCAAAGCCGATATCGCGGCCGCCAGGAACTTGATGCGCCAGGGATGCAATGCCAGGTCCTTCCAGAGGAAACTCAGGTATTGCACCATGCCGATGCTCCCCGAGGCGATTTCCAGCGTGCCCGAAAACAGAAACTGCCAGATGAACATCCAGGCCATCAGCTTGCCCCAGCGCTCCCGGCCGAAGCTGTCGCGCAGGAACACATACGGTCCCCCCGAGCCGGGCAGGGCGGCGCCCAATTCGGAAACAACCAACCCGTCGCAAATGGCAAGAAGCGCCCCCACAAACCAAGCGATCAGCGCTTGCGGACCGCCCATCGTGGCAAGAATGGGCGGAACCGTGATGAAGGGCCCAATGCCGATCATGTTCGACATGTTGATGGAGGTGGCGTTCAGAATGCCCAGCCGCCGCTGCAATTGCGGTTGGGGCGCGCCGGCCGGCGCTGAACTGGAAGCTTGCTCGATAGGTTCGCTCATCGCTCCGCCTTAGAGAGAATTGGTGACGAAAGTCAAATAGCATACCCCATCCGGCGCGCTTTGACAAAACGGATGCATTGGCCCGGCAGTGTCCTAGTTTCAACTTGGCGCTGGTCTCTAGGCCAGCATCTGCCGACCTAAGCGTCGGCGCTGCGAGTCAAACTAGGACACTTGCCGCACGCCGGGAACGGATTCGACGGCGGACCGCCATTGGGTGGAAGTCCCACCCAGATAGTTGCCGATAGGTCTGGTACGTGTCATTTTTTGCATTTTCCGCTTGACAAGACCGGATCCCTATGATAGCCTATAGTTGTGGTCATGTTGTGGACACATTGTCGTAGACAATCGCCGGGGCTGCCGAAAAACGAAACAAAGCCGGATAGCGCGGACGATAGCGACAAACAGGTAATTACAAAAAATGGAAAATAGTGGGAACGAAGCTAAAAAGTACTTGAAAACAAAGGAAAGCCGCTTTTTGAATGCTGCACAATTAGCGCGTTTTGCGCACAAATCTGCACAAATTGGGGCCTGAAAGGAGCAAGAACAGCACAATTTGCGCAAACGAGCCGAAGGTTCCAGGCCAGAAGACCAGGCTGGGAAGTGACAAGAAGTCGGCTACAAAGTCCCGCCGTCGAAAACTCATGGACGAGGCTGAAGGGCCTTTACTTAGTGTGCGGCTGCGAAACTGTCACAGCGCTGGCCTAAGAGGTCGTTGGGCTGGGTTCGCAACCCGGGAAGCAGCCTGCTCCCCTAACGCAAGCGTCAACCGCCGCCCGCCGGGGCACAAGCTCCCGAGGCTACTCTACTTGCGGCGCCGGCCGTGGCAAAGGTCGAGAACTTCTGCTCCACTCGCTTCCACCCGCAGTGCGGGCACTCCGGCGATTCCGCATGGCGCGTCAATACAAGTTTCTCAAAAACATGTCCGCAGTTGGGACACGCATACTCGAAGATCGGCATAGCAGACCTTGCTCACTCCTTAGGTTTGATCTCACAGATGGTGTGGTCAGGTTTCCCCTCCGGGGCTTTCCTCCGGCCCGCTCAGGTGAACCGGGAGACTCCGGGGATGCGTGGCAGGACCAGAAACCAGACCACCAGAAAGAGAACGTAAATCAAGAGGCTCTGCATACTCTCACTCACTTTGCGGCGCTCCGCATTGGCGGGACGCTTCCGCGGCAGCGGCCCAGACGACCGTGCCATCTTTCCAGACTGCGCTCACGCGGCCGCAGTGGATGGCGCGGTACGTTTTTCGACGGGCACCCAATCCCGGCATTCCTGGCCGGTATAGATCTGGCGCGGGCGCGCGATCTTCTGCTCCGGGTCGCCCAGCATCTCTTCCCACTGGGCGAGCCAACCGACCGTGCGCGGGATGGCAAAGAGAACCGTGAACATATCCGGTTGGAAGCCCAACGCCTGATAGATGATGCCGGAGTAGAAGTCCACATTGGGATAAAGCTTGCGTTTTACGAAATAGTCGTCCTGCAAAGCGATGCGCTCGAGTTCGAGCGCGATTTCAAGTTTGGGGTTCCGCCCCGTAATCTCAAAGACCTGATCGGCAGCCCATTTGATAATCTTGGCGCGGGGATCGTAATTCTTGTAAATACGGTGGCCGAATCCCATCAGCTTTAGGCGTCCGGTTTTAACGCGCTCAATATAGCCGGGGACGTTGTCCTTGGACCCAATCTCATCCAGCATCCTCAGCACCTCTTCATTGGCGCCGCCATGCAGAGGTCCGGAAAGGGCGGCCGCAGCGGCAGCCGTGCAAACATACGGATCCGCCTCGGAGCTACCGACGGCGCGCATCACATTGGTGCTGCAATTCTGTTCGTGATCGGCATGCAGAATAAACAGGACATCCAGAGCTTTCGACAAGACTGGATTGGCGTGATACTTTGGCTCGACCATCTTCCACAGCATGTTCATGAAGTTTTCGGTATAGCTAAGGTCATTGTCCGGATAGATGTAGGGATAGCCGAGGCTGTGACGGTAAGTGTAGGCGGCAATGGTCGGCACCTTCCCGATCAGCCGCTGAGTCTGCAAGGCCCGAACCTCGGGATCGCGCACATTGCGGGCCTCCGGATAAATTGTGGAAAGCGCCGCGACGGAACTGATGAACATCCCCATCGGGTGGGCGTCATAACGGAAACCCTCAAGGAATTTCTTGGTGGTCTCGATAAGCATGGTATGGTGAGTGATCTTGTTCGTCCACTCGGTTAATTGAGCAGCCGTAGGAAGTTCACCAAACAGGATAAGATAGGCAACCTCCAGAAACGTGCAGTGCTCGGCAAGCTGCTCGATCGGATAACCGCGATACCGCAGGATGCCCTTATCGCCGTCGATGAAGGTCACGGCGCTTTGACAGGACGCAGTATTCATGAATGCAGGATCGTAGGTCATCATTCCGAAGTCATCGACATGAGTCTTGAACTGTCGCAGGTCCATGGCCCGCAGGGTGCCCTTAAAAAGTGGCACCTCACAGGACTTCCCAGTTCGGTTGTCGACTATGCTTATAGTTTCCTTTTCCATTCCGCCTCGCTCCTTCTAATCGTGCGCTTAAGCCCCTAGTCCTCGGTCGCCGACACTGCCCGAAGCAGTGTGGTCGCGGGAAGAGACATCCATTTTAACCCATTTGCGGTATGTTTTTCAGGCCTTTGCGCCAGGCGGCATTGGTGCGCGACGGCCTGGCAGCCGCGACCCAAACGAATTTTCACTGGTCCTCTTCGCTTGCATAGTCCCAACACAGGGGATCTCGCGGCGGCTGGGTTTGCCGCTTCCACGTCCAACTGTTGCCATGGACCTTGCGTCAGGCTGCGGGTGTTGACGGAAGAATCTCAAAAGTAGCCTCGATCTTTGCCGTCTTCGAAATCATCGCTCCGACGGCGCAGTACTTCGTCTCCGAGAGATAGATAGCTCTTTGAGCGGCTTCAGGAGCGATTTGCCCTCGAAGCCGATGCTTGATTTCAACCCGAGTGAAGTAAGAGGGAGGCTCAGGGTTCTGCTCCGCAAGCAACTCGATTTCGTAGCCGGTGACCGTCTGGCGCTTTTTGCGAAGAATGCTGATCACGTCAAAGCCCGTGCAGGCCCCGAGCGCCAGAAGCGCCAATTCGATCGGTTTGGCCCCCGTGTGCCCGTTCGAGTCATCCACGACGATGGCGTGACCTGAGCCTGACTCTGCGACAAACTGCATTCCTTCGCCCTCCGGCATGGTTAAACGTAATTTCCCTTCCACCATGGGTCACCTCTCACGAATTGCCGCTTTGCTCTGCATTAGCGGGGGGTTTCGCTGTCTACGCTCCACCTGGTTCGCTCAACAATCTAAATGCATTTTCCGGCCAAAGGTAACAGCCCGTCGCAGTTTTTGTTGCCCTAGACGTTCCTCAGAGTCTCTGCCGCCGCTTCCGGAAGCAAAGAATTGTAATAGACTTCTTTAAGGGCGTATGACTTCGCTTTGGAGGGTATAACCGGAAGGATTTCCACATGCCAATGGTAGTCATCTGCCAAAGTCCGCCAGACGTCGCTCTTCTGAAACTTCGCGTTAACATTCGGAGAGCTGTGCAGCACCAAGTGGTAGGTGGGGCTGACGGCTTCCAGCCGCTTCAGAACCGATTTCAGCAAGCGCGCGAATTGAAGCTGGTCGTCCCAGGCGGTCAGATCCTCCTCAAAAGCGCAGTGATGCCGGGGGGAAAGCAACCAGGTCTCGTAGGGCACGCGGGCGGCAAAGGGGCAAAACGCAACGAAACGGCCGAGCTGCTCAATAATCCGTATGTTTTGCGAGATTTCCTGCTCCGCAATATCGCAAATCAGGCACCGTTCTTTCATGGCAAAGTAGCGCGCGGAGGAACGAAGTTCGTAGCCCACGCGTCGCGGAATGAAGGGCGTCGCGGTAACCTCGGAGTGCGGGTGGTCAAATTCCCCGCCCGCCGTCGCGCCATGGTTTCGGAACACGGTCACGTACCTGAAGCGCCGATCCCTCTTCAAATCGTTCATCCTGGCGAGATAAGCGCGCAGAACTTGGGCCACATTTTCGTCGGACAGGCGTGAGAGCTGCATATCGTGGTCGGGATTCTCCACGACAATTTCATGCGCCCCCAGGCTGCGCATCTTGTCGTAGATGCCCTCCGCGCGGCGCTGCGGGTCCCCCTCGATGCGGTAGATGGGATGGAGATGTGGCGTCACCCGGACTTGCCAGCTTGATCCTCCGCCCGGGTATTCATACAGGGTTTGCGCAGACTCACTCGCCTGCCCGGGACAAAGAGGGCATGGAGCGTCTTTGTGGCGGACGTGGTCTTCACCCTCATCCTCCAGATTCACCCAGCTTTGAGTAATGGGATCTCTTCGAAGCTGCATGGTGTCCCCCTTGAGGCACCCGCCTTGCGGTCCGCCAGGCTCCTTCTTGCAGCCAAGGAGTAGCCCTTGCTTCTCAGATTCTCAGGCATTCGCGAGATTAAGCCACCCTCCGCCTTTATACAACAAATCCCCGCCGAGTTCCAGACTTTCACCAAAGGGTTGCAATCTCGGTCCAGAGCGCGCAGAATGCAAAAGACGATTTGGTGCCATAAACTCGCTGCCACAGCACCAGATATCGCATGAAGTGGTAACCTCAGGGGCGAAAGGCTCTGCTTTAGTCTTTCCTGCGGTGGAGGTCCTTTCATGAATGCCATTAATCTAAGTCATTATAAGGAACTGCTGTTGGCCAAGCGGCGGGCCTTGAGTGCGGCAAAGACCGGAAACGAAAGTCCCGCCCCTTCCTCAGGCGGGGATAAAGGCGATTTGGGGGATCATGCGTCGGCGGCACTGGAAGCGGATTTACAGGTGCGCCTGCGCGAGAAAGACAGCAAGCTTCTGCGTGCTATCGACGAAGCGCTGGGGCGAATCGAACACAACACCTACGGTGTCTGTCAGGCTTGTCTGAAGCCCATCTCCGCCGTACGGCTGGACGCGGTGCCCTGGTCGCGTCTGTGCCGCGAGTGCAAGGAACAACGGCAAGCCAATGGGTAGCGGCAGTTGACAGGCCACTGGTTTACTGCGGCGGCGCTTGCCCCTGATCGTACGCGGAGGGGGCGTTAAGGTCATCCCGGTTGAAGGTGAGGGGGACGCTTAAGAGCAGGTCAAAGTTTGTCCCGGAGGGGAGTACGATCTCCTTCCCGCGGCTAGCCAAGATCCACACCAATCCACTCCCGGCGCCGACCAGGCTGCCGATTCCGAGCCCTCTCCAAACACTCCCATCGGCCGCTCCCACAATAGTACCGAGCTCCGCACCCGTAACCGTTGTCTCAGCGACCTTGCCTGCATCCCCGCCCTTGGTTGAAGCGCCCTCAATCTTCCCTTCCTTGGGCTGAAATCCTTCATTCCCGGCGGTACCAAACCCGGAAAGCGTGGCGCGCAGAGGGATGGTAGTACCGTTGGGCAGGATGAGAGTCTCAAACCTCAATCCCATTTGCGCCTGCTTGTGCTTTCCGCGCTTGGGCCGGATCACTTGCGTAATTGATCCCTTCACGGAGCTTCCGCGGGGAATCACAATCCTGTTACCTGCCGTAATAGGGAAGATGGTTTCGCAGTATAGCGCCTGGCCTGGTTGCGCTGTCCGCGAGTTGATTGTGTTCATGAGCCGGAGCGGGATCGTGGTCGCGACGGGTACTACCAGCGCGGACCCGGCCGGGGCGGCTGGCGCATTCTCCCCAGGAGTCGGCGCGGCTGGCGCATTTGTTTGCGGCGAATTCGCTGGTGAGTTTTGGCAATAGTTGTAGTTTGCTGTCAAAGTCCCGGCAAGGGCCACGGCGAAGGAAATTGCAAATAAGTGACGGCTGTTCATATTGAACCCTCCCGACCCACTGGCTCTCGGCCGACGAGAAATGGGCCGTCGCGCTTTTGAGTTTCGACTGTTGACTTTCGACTGCACTTACTTCTCTCCCGCCTTCAATTTCTGATGCAAATCATCAACCTCTTTTTCAAGCTGTTGCAGCCTGTTCTCCTTGTCCGCAGCGAGCGCCAGAAGGTAGTCGGCCAATAAACCCTTGTTATCTTCCATGGTGATCTGAAGATTATTGAGCTTGTTGCCGAGCTCTTCGCGGTCGTTATCGTAGGCCACTTGCGAAAGATCGAAGAGATCGTCAGCCAGACTCTCCGTGCGGATGACCAGCGTGGTTGCCAGAACCAGGTCTTCAGGTTTCGCGGCCAACTGGAGAGCCGTCTGGCGCAGATCGGCTAGAGATTGCTGACGGTCGGTCAGCGGCCTTCGGGCCAGGGGCTGTCCCGTTTCGTCGGTAAGTGGGAGGTTTTCATTCGTCAGGTCTTTGAAAACCGCGTCTAAAGGCCCAAAGTTGGTATCGTACCGCGCGAGGAAATCAGGTAGATTGTCGGCCGTCAGTTTTTGCTGCGGAAGCAGACTCGTTGGAAAGATGGCGACTGATAACAAGCAGAGCAAAAGGGGCGGGGTTTTCATGATGACCTCACTCCACAAATCGGGTGATCGGATGTTCGGGAGATTGGGCGACTCGAAATTCGAAAATCGCCGGAGATGAGGGTTCCGATTTGCGAATTTCGGTCCTTCGGTGTTAACCCGATCTCCCGATCAGCCGGTCCCCAAAGCGGTTTGAATAGCCTGCGAGATGCGGGCGGCGTGGTACTCCACATCCTCAGTTCGTGCGGCCTCAACCATCACCCTGGCCAGGGGTTCGGTCCCCGAGTAGCGAACCACCACTCGACCCCGCTCGCCAATCGCCCTCCGACACGCTTCTACGGCACGCGCCACCTCCGGCAGGGTTTCGAGAGGCGGCTTTTCCCTAACCCGAACGTTGCGGATAACCTGTGGAAAGGGTTTGAAGGTTCGAGTCAATTCTTCGAGAGGCTGGCCGGTCTCCGCCATCACGCGCACCATCTCGAGCAAGGTGATGATGCCATCTCCAGCCTGTGACAAGTGGCCGAAAATGATATGTCCCGAGGGTTCCCCACCTAGGTTGAGGCCAGAACGCTGCATTTCCTCCAAAACGTACTTGTCGCCCACCGGCGTGCGCTTCAATCCGATCCCGTTCTCATCGAGGGCGATTTCAAGCGCCAGATTCGTCATTTGGGTGCCGACCACTGCAGAGCGCGGGAGGATTCCGCATTTCTTAAAGTACGGCGCCATGATCGAGAGAATATAGTCGCCGTCGATCAACTTGCCTTCCCGGGTGGCGAAAATGGCTCGGTCGGCGTCACCATCGAAGGCTACGCCAAGGTCCGCGGAGAGCAACCGTGTCGAGTCCGCCATAGCTTGAGGATAAAGCGAGCCGCAACCGAGATTAATGTTGCGCCCGTTCGGTTCCGTGTGCAGGAACTGCACCTCCATGCCTAGCCGGCGCAACAGGGGAGGGACCACGTGAGAAGCCGCGCCGTGAGCGCAGTCCACGACCAGCCTATATTGCGTCGCCGACAGAACGGCTGGAATAATCTGCATAAGCCGCTCCAGGTAGTCCTCCAGCAGTTGCGGCGCTGCTCGGAGTTCCGAACCGAGGACTCCGGAATTGCGCTCAAAAAACGTGGAAGCCTTTTCCCCGTTGGACCCTATTTGCTCCAACTCCCGTTCGATCTCAAGCTCCACAGTCTCGGAGAGCTTTGTCCCGGATCTGGAGAAGACCTTGATGCCGTTGTCTTCGTAAGGGTTATGAGACGCGGAAATGACCACGCCGGCCGAGAAACCGTGATGACCCGTCAGAAATGCCAACCCCGGTGTCGTCATGACCCCTGCTTCGCCGACTTCCACTCCGGCCGAGCGCAGTCCGGTAGCAAGACGGCGGGCAATCCAGCTTCCGGATTCGCGAGTGTCGCGCCCCAGAATGACCCGCACCGGGCGCGCCGGGTCCGCTCTCTGGAGAACCTTGCCCAGGCTGTGGCCAAGCCTCCACACGGTCGCGCGGTCGAGCGGGTACTCGCCTGCGACGCTTCTTATACCGTCCGTGCCAAACAGCCGCGGTTTGTCCGCCATGCCCCTACCTATTGTAGACTACAAACTCTCTGATGCCTAAAAAGGCTTGGCAGTAGGCAGGTGGGAAGGTGGGCAGGTGGCCAAAGGCCAGCCAGGCAGCGCAATTAGCAAGCGGTATATGCACCAACATAAACTCCACCATCTGCCTGTCCTCCTGCCTAGCTGCCCACCTGCCCATCTGCCCCTAGGACAGCGTCCGCGATGCGCACTGCCGGCAGGATTCCCTCCGCATCGTGCACGCGCACGATGTGGGCGCCGGCGAGAATTGAGGCCACTACAGCCGCGGCGTCGGCCGACACTAGGGGCACGCCGTGGCGTACCCCTACCTGCGTTCCCATCATTGGCCAGTAGCCCTCTGCGCCTTTTCTGCCGCTATGGCTGTGTGGTGCACCTGCATGAAGGCCCGTGCCAGCGGCTACGGCCTGAATGAACGACTTGCGTGAACTGCCCACCAGAATCGGAAGGCCGAGCAGGCGCAATTTTCCCAGATGTGCGAGGATTTGAAAGTTTTGAATCCGCGACTTGCCGAAGCCCAGGCCGGGATCGAGGATCAACTGTGACCGGCGCACGCCCGCAGAGAGAGCGCGGCGGACCGAGGTCGCCAGCCCACGCTTGACCGACTGTACGATATCCGCCACAAACGGCCGTGTTTGCATCGTCTCCGGGCGGCCCCGCAGGTGCATAAGAATGAGGGGGGTCTGGTGACGCCGCGCCACCTCAGCCAGTCGCGCGTCGAATCGCAGACCGCTTATGTCATTGAGGATGTTGGCCCCGGCCCGCACAGCCATCTCGGCCACTTCAGCCTTTGTGGTGTCGATGGAGATGGGGGTTGAGGGTAGTACCCGGCGGAGAGTTCTGATGACCGGCAGGACTCTCCGCAGCTCTTCTTTGGCTGAAACGGGCCGCGAACCCGGCCGTGTGGATTCACCCCCAACGTCGATCCACTCTGCCCCCTGCCGCACCAATTCCAATCCGTGCTCGACGGCCGCGCCAGGAGCAAGGTAGAGACCGCCGTCCGAGAACGAATCCGGCGTCACATTGAGCGCGCCCATGATGAGAGTACGCTCCCCGAGACGCACTCTGCGCCCGTCAATTCGTATATCGAAGATTGGACGCGGAGTCATCAGGGGAAGCGCCTGGCGGTTAGTGCCGGGCGCTTGGTCACGAGGTTGACGCTTCGAGGAAAGTGGCTAGGGTGCGGCTGACTTCACCAGCCACTAACCACTAGCCACTAACGGATCCATCTTCACGCCGGCTGCGGCCGTTCGCGCGAGGGCAAACCGGGTGCGGGACGAGGCTTCAATACCTGGGTCGTCTCGGGCGCGGGAGGCTTTGGAGGCGTCAGCCGGACCACCTCCGGCAATGGTTTCCCTTCCAGGAGCAGCTTGACTTCGATCGCATCGAGGACCTCGCGGACCAGCAATGCTTCCGCGATGCGCACCAAGGCGTCACGGTGCGTGGTCAGGATCTCCTTAGCCTTCTCGTAGGCGGTGTTTACAAACCTCTTCACTTCCTGGTCGATCTTGATGGCCGTGTCCTCGCTGAAATCGCGCGAGGTCGCCAAATCGCGCCCCAGGAAGATTTCCTGCTGGTGCTTTCCGTACGCCAGGGGACCGAGGTCTGACATTCCCCATTCGCACACCATGCGTCGCGAAACCTCCGTGGCCTGTTCGATGTCGTTGCCGGCGCCGGTGGTGAAATGGTTAAGGAAGATTTCCTCCGCCGCGCGCCCGCCCATCATTACGGCCAATTGCGACTCGAGATAATCGCGCGTGTACGTGTGTTTGTCATCGAGCGGAAGCTGCATGGTGACGCCCAATGCCATGCCGCGCGGGATAATGGTGACCTTGTGCAGCGGGTCGGCGTAGGGAATCATGGAGGCCACCAAGGCATGCCCGGCCTCATGAAAGGCCGTGTTCTTCTTCTCCTCCTCGGAGAGGATCATGGACTTCCGCTCGGCCCCCATCAGGACTTTGTCCTTGGAGGTCTCGAAGTCGTGCATGACCACCATCTTGCGGTTCTGCCGGGCGGCGAGCAGGGCCGCTTCGTTCACCAAGTTGGCCAAGTCCGCGCCGGAAAAGCCCGGCGACCCACGAGCGAGCACCGGGATATCCACGTCCTCAGAAAGAGGAATCTTCTTGGTGTGCACTTTCAGAATAGCTTCACGCCCTCCCACGTCCGGCCGCGGAACCACCACACGGCGGTCAAACCGGCCAGGGCGCAATAGAGCCGGATCCAGAACGTCTGGACGGTTGGTGGCGGCGATGAGGATAACGCCCTCGTTCGACTCGAACCCATCCATCTCGACAAGCAATTGGTTCAGCGTCTGCTCGCGCTCGTCGTGACCACCACCCAAGCCGGCGCCCCGGTGGCGGCCTACCGCATCAATTTCGTCGATAAAAATGATACACGGGGCGTTTTTCTTTCCTTGCTCGAAAAGATCGCGAACCCGCGATGCGCCCACTCCCACGAACATCTCAACGAAATCGGAACCGGAGATGGAAAAGAAGGGTACGTTGGCCTCACCGGCAATCGCTCGCGCTAACAGAGTCTTTCCGGTTCCCGGCGGCCCCACCAGCAAAACACCCTTGGGGATGCGCCCCCCGAGCTTTTGGAACTTTTGCGGCTCCCGCAAGAACTCAATGATTTCCTGCAACTCTTCCTTGGCTTCCTCCACGCCGGCCACGTCCTTGAAGGTCACCTTCTTCTGCTGGCTCGAAAGAAGGCGGGCGCGGCTCTTCCCAAATGAGAGCGCTTTGTTGCCGCCGCTCTGCATCTGGCGCATAAAGAAGATCCAGAGGCCCAACAACAGAATCATGGGCAGACCGTTAATGAGCCAAGTCACCCAGGAATTCCCGGAACTGTCTTTGATGGTGACGTTGACGTTCTTGTCGTGCAGGGTCTTGTACAGGTCGGGGTAATTCGGGGGAATAGTGGACTTAAACTTGTCGTTATCTTTCTTCAGTGTGCCGGTAACGTCTGTGCCCGTAATTTGCACGTCATGGACGTTGTTGCTGTCAATCTGGTCCATGAAAGCGGAGAAACTGAGGTCTTTAACGTTTCCGCCTGTGCTTTGCTTAACCACCGCCCAAATCAGCACGGCAATGACTGCCATCACAACCCAGAAAACGATGTTTTTTACCGCCGAATTCACGGCGCTTCCTCCTCCGGCCCCTTCCGCGGTTCAGGGGCGCTTACAATCGACAAACTATTGGATGCTTCACACTGCCCTAACGAACCGGGCTGATAGAAATCTCTTGGCCGCCGCGGACGGCCGGCGTCGCTACCCGGCACCTTCCTCGACGACCAGCAGCGTTCGCGACTCTGGAGTCGCAACCACCGAGGCGGCGGGCGGAAATCCTCTCACCCACAGGATCTGCTCCCCACCCTCCAAAACGGGCCAGAGATTCCGACGGCTGCGGGGAATCTTCCGCTGGCGAAATAACTCCTTCAATTTCTGCGGCTTTCGGCTTCCCGAAGGCCAATAGTGGTCGCCGGCTCGCCAATTTCGCAGCACCAGTCGGCGCGGCAACTTCCCAGCATCCATGGCGCGACCTGCCATTTGATTATACTCCCCGGCGCGCCCGGCAGGTTCAACAATCTTTAGCACGAAAGTAACCCCCAGGAGGGGTACGGCAGTCTCCCCTGGGACATCGACCGGATAAGCGTAGGCGTCGCTTCCGGATGAAGCGGGCTGCGGCCCGAGGACGAACCAGTCGAATTCCTTCCTCGCCACAGTCTCCCCGGGCAGAGACAGGCTCCGGCCGCTCTGGGCGCCAGTGGCGAAGCGCAGAATTTCCTCAATGTGAGAATAGGCTAGACCACGCAACCCCCGGCGAACGGATTGAAGCATCTGGCGCAGGACCCGCCTCTGAATGGCCGGCTCAAACCCTTCCAGAGCGCGCACCGAAATCTTCTCGTCCATGCCCTCTCGCAGGCGCCAAGGACGGCTGCGATCGAGAGCCTGTTGCTCGAGGAACGCCTCTTCATCCCTTGCCCGATCGGCATGACCCTTGAGTAGCGGAATGATCGCAGGGTTGAATTCCCGCTCTAGCAGCGGAAGCAGTTCCCTCCGCACCTTGTTGCGCCGCAGACGGGAGTCAAGATTGGTCGAATCGACCCTGTACTCAAGCTTTCGCGCTTCAATCTCGCGCATGATCTCGGCGCGCGTGAGATCCAGGAAAGGACGGGCGACCTTGCCCTCCAGCAGCGGGTAAATTCCGCTCAAGCCGCGCGTCCCCGCACCGCGCAACAGGCGCATTAAGACGGTTTCGGCCTGGTCGTTCGCGGTGTGCGCGGTCACCACTAGTTCCAGCCGGCCTTGATCCACCAGGGAGAAGAAAAACCGGTAGCGCAACTCGCGGCCGGTGGCCTCCAGGTTGCGTTTCTTCTCGCGTGCCACCCGCGCCACGTCAGCCTGGCCGCCCAGGTAAGCGATGGCCATGGAACCGGCCAGTCCGCGGACGAATCGCTCGTCGCCGTCGGATTCGGCCTCTCGCAAATGGTGATTAAAGTGGACCATGGCCAGAGTGATCCCCAGCTCCGAAGCCGCGTCCTTCATGAAATGCAAGAGCAATATCGAATCCGGCCCGCCTGAGACCGCGACACCAACTCGTTGCCCGGCATGGAAGAATCCCTGCCGCTTCGCCTCTTTCAACCAGCGGGAGTACATCACTGACTTTGCGAGCATTCGTTAAGCCCACCGCCAAGGAGCCTTTTCCCGCTCATTGTAACATCAGTGGCACTGAGCTGCTTCTCGAGGTCCGCGGCACATCGCCGAACCTGCAAAGGTGATTCACCACAGAGGCCACCGAGTTCGCGGAGGAAAGCCGCACTGTTGTTACCTGTGATCTCCGTGCGCTCGGTGATGGAGCTTTTCCAGCGACGGCGACTTAAGTAATACTAACTTAAGCATTTTTCACGGTGTAGCCCATCGTGATATAGTGCCCAACTGCCCATTCCTCGGTTGGAGAGCTCACCTTCGGGTGAGCACCGCGTCTGCCGGCCTGGGAGTCGGTGCCACAATGAAGTCGGCGCCAAGCCTGCCAGCTTGAAGGTCGGTACAACGACGCAGCGGAGCGTACACATGGCCGAATTCAAACCGTTTGTTCCCTACGACTCGAAAGAACCGGAGTTCACCCTCAAATCGGTCTTGGCGGGCATCCTCCTGGCCGCCATTTTCGGGGCCGCCAACGCCTACTTAGGGATGAAGGCCGGGCAGACGGTGGCTGCGACGATCCCGGCGGCGGTGATAGCCATCGCGTTGTTTCGTTTGCCCTTCTTTCGCGGCGGCGTGCTGGAACAGAACCTGACGCGCACTGCCGCCTCCGTAGGCGAAGCGCTGGTGGCCGGCGCGATTTTCACCATCCCTGCCTTCATGATGGTCAATGTAGGCGGGCAGCGCCTCTGGACTGACTTGCGCAGCCATTTCTGGACCGGCACCTTCATCCTCTTCGCGGGCGGATTGCTGGGAGTATTCTTTATCATCATCCTGCGACGCCCCCTATGCGTTGATTCGCCTGATCTGCCGTTTCCGGAAAGCACGGCCAGCGCCGAGATCGTGAAAGCCGGCCAGCAGGGCGCCACCGACGCACCCAAATACATTTTCGGCGCCATGGGATTGGGCGCCCTTCTCCAGTTGCTCAAGGACGATAAAGGCTTTCAAGTTTTCCAGGATTCGATCAGCGCGTTCTGGAGATTCCCGAAGTCCGTGGTCAGCTATTTCGGATACCAGAAGGAACTTCTGGGCCGCGTCGAGTACTCGGGGGGCATCGCCTACTCAACTCCTTCCGCATCCCCCGCGCTCATCGGCATTGGATACATCATCGGACCGCGCTTGTCAGCGATCAATTTCTCGGGGGGCGTCATCGCCTGGCTGGTGCTGATTCCTCTCGTCCTTTTTATCGATCCCGACCTGCCGCACCGCCTGGGCGCGACCACGGGAGGCACAGCGCCCTGGGACCTGGCAAGTTACACCGTGTGGTACAACGTCGTTCGGCCCATCGCGGTGGGAGCAATGCTGGTGGGCGCCGTCTACACGCTCTACAGCATGCGCGATTCGATCCTCACCTCGATTCGAGGGGCCTTCCACGCCTCCGCAGCGGGCAGTGAACACGCCGCCCGGCGCACCCGCCTGGATATTGACATCCCTATCAAATGGATCATTTTTGGTATTGCTGTGCTTGTTATTCCTATTACGATCATCTATAAATACTTCGCACAGAGTTGGAGTGCAGCCCTCACAGCGGCTATCGTGATGACGCTGACTGGCTTCTTCCTGGCTGCGGTGGGTGGATACCTGGTGGGCCTGGTCGGCTCCTCGAATCAGCCCGTCAGCGGCCTGACGCTGGCGGCGCTGGTGGTGGCAGCGCTGATGATGGTGGCCATAGGGGTGAAGGGCCTGGGAGGAGTCGCCGCGGTTCTGGGCGTAGCGTCGGTAGTCTGCTGCGCGTGCTGTGTCTCCGGCAGCCTGATTCAAGATCTGAAGGCCGGCTATCTGCTGGGCGGGACACCGTGGAAGATGGAAGTAGTGGAAATACTGAGCGTGACCGCCGTTTCCTTTTTCCTGCTGCTGCCCATCATCGCCCTGCACGAAGCGAACCTCGCCACGGGCGGCATCGGAGGCAAGTTGCTGCCTGCCCCGCAAGCCGGCCTCATGGCTCAACTTGCTCAGGGAATCGTGGGCGGGCAAATGGCGTGGGGCTTGCTCGTCATGGGGTGCTTTTTCGGCATAGCGCTGGTGATGATTGGCGCGCCTTCGCCCATGCTCATCGCCGTGGGGATGTATCTCCCGCTCGAAACCAGCGGGGCGATATTCCTGGGCGGAGTTCTGAAATGGGCTGCCGACGTGTGGGTGGCGCGCAAGAAGTTATCAGCAGAAGAAAAGGCCAAGGTTGAGGAGCGGGGAACCCTCCTGGCCTCCGGATTCATCGCCGGGGAGGCCATCACCGGAATCC
Organism: uncultured Acidobacteriota bacterium; assembly: GCA_963831905.1. Taxonomy (GTDB): domain Bacteria; phylum Acidobacteriota; class Terriglobia; order UBA7540; family UBA7540; genus CAVROP01. The sequence goes on from CAWHRX010000009.1 coordinate 1,231,333, forward strand.
TCCTCGCAACCCTATTCCTCACCGGCGTCTCGTCCATCACCAAGGTGATTACCGGCCACGATGAACTACCTTTCCTGGCCAACTGGGGCGGATGGATCTCCCTTGTGGCGTTCGCGATTATTGCTTACATCCTGATCCAAGTGCCGTTGCGCAAGTTGAGGAACCGTGAGGAGCAATCATGATCAGGGATGGGTTTTAGCAATTCAATATGGAGAATTATCCGCCGGCCGGACGGTTGATCGGAATGGTTACAATCTATCGATACTCAGACGCTTTACGGCATGTAGGCACTGCGCTAGAATCTATTCGGCTTCGGCTCGTTTCCAATAACCGTGAGACAATGCATCAGGGGGCACGTCCGTGGCATCAGCCGCGATAGGCCCCACGCACACACAGGCAGAGAGCACAATCTTAGAGGGGGAACTATGACCAAGAATGAGTATTACGAGATGGTGATTGACAGCTACCGGCCGGCCGAGAAAATGATCGGCATGGTTCCAGCCGACAAACTCGACTGGGCGCCGGGCTCGACGTTCATGAGTACCGGCCAGGTGCTTTGCCACCTGAGCGAGGGCGTAGGGGGCGGACTCGAGATGCTGGTTAGCGGCAAGTGGCCCACCATGAAAGAAATGGAAGAGGGCATGAAGCTCGAGAAACTCCCTTCCTCTACACCTCAGGAGGCCCTGGACAAGCTCAAGAAGGACAAGGAAATTCTGCGCCAGGTTCTGGATGGCGTGCGCGAGGAGGACTTTGCCAACAAAGTCGTCACGGTGCCCTGGGGCATGACAGCCAAGATGGAGCGCATGACCATCTCCTTCCTCGAGCATTTCACCAATCATAAAATGCAGCTTTTCACCTACCTGAAACTGCTCGGTCTGCCCGTAAATACGGAAACGCTTTACGGAATGTAGAAAGGCGGGCAGCGCCGACCTGCTTTATGCCCTCACCACCCCCGGTTCCCTCTTCAGATTTGTTGCCCTGCTAGGGGGACAGAGTTGGTTCCCCTGCCTGCTATGGAGGGGACGGGGGTGGTGTGGCTCACTGCTCGAGCGTCACCACTGCCACGTCGAGGCCGCGCATGGTTGTTTGTTCGCCCTCCATGTGCGCGGTTGCAGGCGGTTGGAAGCCGGTCGTCTGATCGACATAAATCACCTCACCCCCCTTGCCTCCCGGAATTGATAACTCAAATTCCCGGTCGCGCTGGTTCACCAGCAACACCTTGCGCTTGCCATCGCGAGTCACAAACCCTTGGGCGAAGACATGACCAAGGGAAGAACTGGTGTCGACCAGTTTGTCCCCGGGACCGAAGTTGTCATGCAGGAGCTTTAGCACCCAGAAGCGGGCGTTGGGTTGGCCGTTGTTCCAATCCACCATCGAGACACCTGGAAACTGCGACGGGTAGCCCACCAACTGCGACTCCCCCGCCACGTCAATCCCGAACCGTGCCAACTCTCCGTAAAGATAGGCATACACTCCTCCGCATAGATTCCAGTAAGAATCGGGAATAGGTTTGCGAGGTACGGTGTTATCGTCAGCCGGTATGCAGCCCAACTCGTCCAGATCCACTTGGGTCTTCGGCGTCAGGCGCTGCCGAATCGCGTCGAGGTAACGGACCGAATTGAGGAAGCCGGAGGCTTCATCGAAAACCGTGTGCTGTTGCGCTTCGGAACTCTGGTCAGCCGAGGGGTTTGCATAGAAATGGTAAGAAACCATATCCAACGGAATCCCGGGCTTGTGGTTCTTGGGATTGAGGAAATACTCAAAATACGCCGGCACATTCTCCTGCAGGAAAAGGTCCGGCGAGGTCCCTGCCAGGGCCACACCCATGAACTTCATCTGCGGATCCACACGTCGAATGGCGCTCACGATGGCGTCGTAGACCCGAGTGTAGGTTTCCGGCGACATCGAATGTTCAAAGTCGACTTCGTTGAGCACTTCCCAGATGGGGATCTTGTAATGGTGGTTGGAGTCGTGGCGCTTCCCGTATTCGTCCGTGAATCCTCCCTGCGTGTACCAACTCACCAGCCGCGCATAGTAGTCCCCAACTTCCTTCAAACTCGGATCCCGAAACTCCGTCCCCTTCTCGTAATCCCACGTCACCTGGTCCGGATCTGATGGATACGCCACCCGCTTCTCCGTCTTGAACATCCACTGCGGTATGGTGCTGAAGTTGATGATCACCGAATGCCCCGTCTGAGCGTTCATGAAGTCTTCCATCATGGGATCGATCACCGAAAAGTCCCAGGAGGTCTTGCCGTCGGCAGGCGGCTCGAGTTCGGCAACCCCCAACTTGGGGTAGGGCAGCCAGGGCACGTAGCGAACGTAGTCGGCGCCTAAATCGTGCAGGGCCTGAAAGACCCGGTCGTGAATCTGAGTGCCGCGGCGCAAGGGAGGGTTGACCACGACTTGCAGGGTCGGCGTGGTTTTTGAGACGGTCACCACCTTGTCCCAGTTGACCGTCACCTTGGCCTTTTCAACGGACACCGGCTTTTGCGGCGCGGTTTCTTTTTGCGCACAGCTCGAAAGGAAAACAACCAGCGAAAGAGAAAACAAACCGAGCACTCGCACAACTCGATTAAGCTCCATGGCACTCCCTCCTAAAACGTCTTTCGGTCTCCAGGCCGATTCGGGACGAAACGCGAGGTGAATTCTATAACTCACAACGCCCAAAAGCCATCGCTTGTCTTCGGACCTGCACTTCACTTCAGCACATAGGCGAACGTTTTGGAGTCGAAAGCGAGAGTCAGTGCTCCTCCCTCACTGCGGATGGGAACGCGACGCAACTCCGTGCCGCTTTCGTCTATGGCTGTGCCTTCCCTTGGAACGGGGCCGGTCCAGGGGACGCGAGCGATGAACGCGGCACTCTCCGGCGCGGCGGTCACGCGCCAGCCTTCGCCTCGGCGCGTCAGGCGATACGCGGCGCCCTGGCGGTCGTTGAAATAATAAGAATCGGGCGAGTGCGACCACTCCACCGTGCCGACGGATTGCCGTTCTATGGCGGCCTCAACCTTACCTCCCGACATCGGGGCGCGGGCGTAAAAGCCATACTGCGGAAGGGTGCGTTCGCCGACTTTCCATTCGCTTGCGCCTCGATTAACCCACACCTCGGCTCCGTTATCCCAGGTCACGTGCTGGCGGTGGATGTCACCGCCGGCAAACTCTACCGCATCGACGCGCCGTAGCGCGAGTGCCCTCATCATATCGTGCAGTAGCCAGTACTTGCGCACCACGTCGCGCGAGAACGGCGCCGCCATCATGGCGGGATGGCCGGTCAACATCTCCGTTGCCATGTAGTCGTCGCTGTAGATGCCGTGAGTTGCCAAATCGAGGCCCGCAGCGTAACGATCCTCGTAACCGGCCCCATGCAGCACGAAGCGGTCGTGGTAGGCGGCATCGATCCAGGGGATGCGTTCCGCGTCTCGGCAACGGATCTTCCAGACGAATCCACTGCCCTGGGCATCGACGCGCAAAATATTGGCTTGCGCTCCATCCAGCCAGCCAATCAAACGGTCGTGGCCGGCTTCAGAGATTTGGGGCGCGTCATCACCCAAATAGTTGCGGATCCAGGAGAAGGTCTCGCCCCACACCTTACGCGTGACGCTGCGGTCCACGAATTGGCCGTCCGCCGTCCAGAAGTCGTAAGGCGGCGCGGACGACCACACGTCAATGAAATAAGCCGTGGGCGAGAAGCTCGCCTTGATCAAGTTCAGATTGCGCTCCACCAGCAGGCGGATGCGATCGGGACGAGCGCGGTAGGATTGCGCATCGCGTTCGGCGTGGTACCAGGCGCGCTGCGGCTGGCCATTGTTCTGGAAAGCTACGTTTTCATAGCTGAAGCCCTCGGCGTCCGGGTAGAGATCGATGTAATTGTCGTGCGGAGCGAACAGCACTCCGTGTTCGCGGCAAGTCTCCACCAGTTTCTGGAATTCCTCGAGTGTGCCTAGCTTCGGGTTGGGAGGATAGATATCAGGCAGGCGGAAATCGTAGCCCCAGCGCTGCCAGTCGTGCCAAACCACCATTGCGTCAGTCAAGCCGTAACGGAACGCCCGCTCGAGCGCCTGGGCGCTCGACGCGTAACGGCCCTCCCAAAGGTCGAAAACGAATCGCCCCGCCAGCTTGGGGACGCCGGCCGGAGCGTGCAGTTCATTCGCCCGCCACAACTTCACAGCCTCCCAGACACTTGCCGCAGGAAAGAAGGTGATGGTCTGCGCGTGCGGTGTGACGAGCGTGTACGTGTGGTCCTGCGGGTCGACCTCGAGCCGGTCGGGGACCGCGTCCACACCCTGAAGCAACGAGACCCCGTTCGCGAAATCGAAGCCGACGAAGGAAGTGGCCAGGTTGTGGCCGTCGAACCCAAGATGAAACGCCTGGGGGTCCTGGATGACGTTGCCAGGGCCGCCATAAATCCTCAGGGCGCGCTCGGTCCATGGCCCCGCGGCCACGCCCTCCAGGTGTACGCTTAGCCAAGGGCGCGATGGCGGGACGTTTTCCAGCCAGAAGCGGACCTGAAGCCCGCGCGCGTCCACCCACATTTCGATGAGCACGTCGAATGTACCGGCCCAACTTATGAAGTGATGTCGAACACGATAGCGCCCCGAAACGGGTTCTTCGTGGGCATAGGCCAATTCGCTGGCCGAGCTCGAGTCTCCGAGGTCGTCGCCCAGCACCCGAACGCTGAAGCCGTGAAACAGCAACCTGAGATCCCCTGTTGAAAACTCAATCGCGGCATCGAGGGCACCGCGTGAGCCCGGGTATACGTGCACCTTATAGCCCTGAACGGTTCCGAGTGAGCGCGAGGACGCATTGGCCGCTGGCGGGAACTCAGCGGGAGCCTGCGCCTTGCCGGCCACGATCGTAGGAGCGACCCAATAGGCTTGGCCTGCATCGCCGGCGCTTTCAAGCTGTAACCGCACCGTGCGCCCGGCGTAAGAGGCCAGATCCACCTCCATTTCTTCGGAGGCCGCTGAGGCCACTCGCTTTTCTAGAAGGACTGCGCCATCCTCGCCCGACGGGGCGTCGAAGGGGAGGGCGCGCACACGAAACAACACGCCGCTGGGAGCAGCGGCGGCGAAACGCAGAACCAGAGGATGATACTGCGGCAGAGACAGCGGGTATTCAACCGTGCAGGCGTCCACGCGTTCACGCAGCGAAGGCGGGCGCGGCCCCAGCGTCATGACAATGGCGCTGCGGTGCTCGGAAAACTGAATGCTGGGGCGGAACTGGAAAACCTCCTGCCCGCTGGCCCCTGATTGTGGTGCTTCCGCGCTGACGATGCAGCGTTCGCGCCTCACTGGTTCCCGCCAGATACCCAAGGAGTGGTTGACGGAGACAGGGACAGGCTTCCACTCTACCGGCAGCGGTGCTCGCGGGATGTTAGCTTGCGTCGTGCTGACCATCAGGATCGGATGGGCCGCCATGTGCCGGCCTTGGTAATCGAATTCGGCCAGAGCGTGAATTGGGTAGAACGCATTGTAGGTCCCGGTGCCGAAGCTGACCCGAAATGCCACCGTCGTACTGCCCCGAGGCGGAAGGGTGAAGGAGACGGAGCCACCAGGTTCAACTCGCCATCGGTCGATGACGCGCACGCGGAGAGTACCCTGCAACGGCTGATCCGCAGTGCTGCTTAGATTGACTTCTAACGTGAAAGGCTCGTCCGGCTGATCGAACTGCACCCGGCCCCCGGCGCCGTAAGAACCCAGAGTGGGTTGCTCGATTCGGACGGTCAGGGGCCCAACCGTATCCACCGGCGGCTGGAAGGCCAAGGCCACGGAAGCAAATAGAGCCAACAAAATGTAAAAACGAGCGCGCATCGAAGTCCTCCGCGGAGTATTGAGATTTCCTTTTTGGATTCCAGGGTCATACAATATACGCCGTTTTCAAGGTCGTGGCGCGCGCGTCCGTTCGGCTGTAGGGGCACCCCTTGTGGGTGTCCTCCGTTCGGGCCACTTCGCACAACGGGCACACACAAGGGGTGCCCCTACCAGGAGGATCTAATGAACCGAAGAAAGTGCTTTCAACTCGCTGCAGCAGGGGCCGCCGTTGCGGTGATGCCGGCACGACGCCTGGCGGCGGAAGCGCAGGCGGCGCGCGCGGTTCGCGGGTTGCCCTCGCCCATCATCAAGGACATCCAAGTGATCACGACTCAACCGGCAGGCGTGCGCCTGGTGGTGGTTAAGATCCTCACCGATCAGGATGGCCTTTACGGCTACGGGTGCGCCACCTTTACGCAACGCGCCGATCTGGTGGGCCCCGCGGTGGAAGAGTATCTCAAGCCGTTTCTGGTCGGGAAGCCGGCTGACCGCATCGAGGACACCTGGCAGGCTTGCTACAACAGCTCGTATTGGCGAAACGGCCCGGTGCTCAACAATGCCATCAGCGGGGTCGATCAGGCGCTGTGGGACATTAAGGGCCGGCAGGCCAACATGCCCGTGTACCAGTTGCTCGGTGGCAAGGCCCGTGAGGCGGCCCTCACCTACGCCACCGTGGGCGGCATGGAAGCATCGGAGGCCATCGATCGCGCTCGTCACACGATGGAAAAAGGCTTTCGTTGTATCAAAATCATGACGGGCGTGCCTGGTATGGATTCCTACGGCCCCAGCGGCGGCGTTCCTCTCAAAGGCTTGCATGCCGGCCCCGTCTTTGATTCAGTTCCTTATATGCGTCATGCGCGGCAAATGCTCGAAGAGTGCCGGAAACAACTGGGCGATGAAATCGAGCTGATACACGACGTCCATGAACGGGTGAGCCCGCACCAAGCCGTGCAATTCGCCAAGGAGCTTGAGCCGCTACGGCTTTTCTACCTCGAAGACGTACTCTCTCCGGAGGACATTGCCTACTTCCGCCAGATTCGCGAGCAGTGCTCGACCTCGTTGGCTATGGGCGAGCTGTTTAATAGCCCGCACGAGTGGCAGCCGCTGATTGTCGAGCGCTTGATTGATTACATTCGCGTCCACTTGTCACAAGCGGGCGGCCTGACGCCATCCCGCAAGATCGCGATTCTAGCGGAGAGTTTTGGCGTAAAAACTGCCTGGCACGGACCCGGAGATGTCTCGCCCGTCGGACACACCGCTCAACTGCACCTGGACCTTGCCAGTTACAATTTTGGCATTCAGGAGGGAGGGGTCATTCAAGGTGTGGAAGCGGAGATTTTCACCGGCTGCGCCGCTTACAAAGACGGGTATTTGTGGGCCAGCGATGCGCCCGGGTGGGGAATCGAGGTCAACGAGGGTTTGGCGGCCAAGCATCCTTTCCGTGACGGTCCCGAGCACCTCAACGGCGGATGGGGAGTCATCCGGCAGTTCGATGGAACGGTCATTAAACAGTAAGGGCGCCTTTGCTCGTGCCCTCCGTCTGGGTCCGTCCGCACAAGGGGCGCCGCTACATTGTTACCACTGCAACCTCATAACCGCTCAGCGTTAGCGCCGTCGCGCCCACTTGCGCCGATGCAGGCGGCTGGAAGCTGGTGGTTTGGTCGACGTACGTCACGTTCGAGCCTTGCGAGGCGGGAGTCGAAACTTCAAAAGGCCGGTTGCGCTTGTTGATCAGCAGCAGCTTTCGCTTGGCGTCCCGTGTCTGAAAGGCCTGCGCGTATACATAGGAACTGTCCACGCTCGTATCCACCAGTTTATCGCCCGGACCGAAGTTGTCGCGCAGCAGCTTCAGCACCCAGAAGCGGGCGTTGGGCTGCCCGCTGGTCCAATCCACCATCGAAACGCTGGGGAACTGCGTGGGGTAGCCGACAAGCTGCGATTCGCCGGCAACTTCGACGCCGCGTCTGGCCAGTTCCGAGTAAAGGTAGGCATACAGCCCGCCGCAGAGATTCCAGTAGGAGTTCGGAATCGGCTTCACCACGTGCCCCGGCTTACCCTGATCAATGTCGTCCGCGGAAATCGAGCCAAGTTCGTCCGTGTCCGTCTGCGTTTCTGGCGAGAGCCGCGCACGGATGCCCTGAATAAACCCTACCACGTCCAGGAAATGGTCCGCCTGCTCCCAATAGGTGAATTCCATGACCTCCGGCGTCTGGTCGGCAGTCGGCACAGCATAAAAATGGTAAGAGATCATGTAAATGGGGATTCCGGGCTTGTGATTCTTGTGGTTGAGGAAGTATTCGAAATATTCCTTGCCCGTGCCGCCCAGTCCCAACCCCACGAACTTGATATTGGGATCAGCGCGATGAACGGCAGTAACGATGGCATCATAAACGTGCGTGTAAGTCTCAGGTGTCATGCTGTGTTCGCCGTCGACCTCGTTGAGAACTTCCCAGTAGTCGATCTTGTAGTGGTGGTTGGAGTCGTGGCGCTTCCCGTATTCGTCCGTGAATCCTCCCTGCGTGTACCAACTCACCAGCCGCGCATAGTAGTCCCCGACTTCCTTCAAACTCGGATCCCGAAACTCCGTCCCCTTCTCGTAATCCCACGTCACCTGGGCCGGATCTGATGGATACGCCACCCGCTTCTCCGTCTTGAACATCCACTGCGGTATGGTGCTGAAGTTGATGATCACCGAATGCCCCGTCTGAGCGTTCATCAAGTCTTCCATCATGGGATCGATCACCGAAAAGTCCCAGGAGGTCTTGCCGTCGGCAGGCGGCTCGAGTTCGGCAACCCCCAACTTGGGGTAGGGCAGCCAGGGCACGTAGCGAACGTAGTCGGCGCCTAAATCGTGCAGGGCCTGAAAGACCCGGTCGTGAATCTGCGTGCCTCGACGCAGAGGAGGGTTGACCACGACTTGAAGCGTGGGCGTGGTTTTCGAGACGGTCACCACCTTGTCCCAGTTAACGGTGACCTTGGCTTTTTCGACCGCGCCAGGCTGCTGGGGTGCGGTTTCCTTTTGTCCACAGCCGGCGAGGAAAGCAATAAACAAGAACAAAACGACGCAGCGCGGAGCTACGCGCTTGAGGTTCGCGGCGGTTTTGATTCTCATAAGAGTCCTCCAGAATGAAGTAGCGGCACCCCGCATGGGCGTCCGACATCATACAGTAAATACGCCGGCCGGTGGATGGTTTCTCGCCGGACGGCCGCAACTGCACGGACCCTCGTGGGTTCAGACCCAGTTCGCTTGTAAAGACAGTTTCAGGGCAGTTAGGCGGGGGGACTCGCCGGCCGTCACACACTCCCTAAGATAAAATCGACGCACCCACCCTGGTAAGGCAAGCCCCGCATCTTACGAGCCCGCCCAACCTATTAGAATCGATGCTATGTCCTCATGTGTAAACCCTAATGGACTAGTCGTCAAGGGGGGAGCCTTCACGGTACTCCCCGCGCCCCGACGCTGGTATGCCGAGCGAAGCCAAGCATTTACGCAGTTGGCCGGCTGACGGCGAGTAGAATTAGGAGGTGTGGGCATTCTTTGCCCCGCCAAAGCGGGACTCAGAATGATATGTGAGCTAAAGGCAGGCATCGTCGCAAGTCATGTGGTTACCGCGCAACCCGGAATCCACCTGCCGAAGTGAAGACGGTCTACCCGCTCCGGTTGTGCGCTTGAACGATCTCTTCCACAATGCCTTTGGCCATGCAGCCAAAAGTTCTCAAACGGGCTCCCTGCTCGTAGATTGTGCTGAGGAGCTTCCGGCCTTCGGCATCGACGAACGTGACTTCGCAGAGGTCCACGATTACAGGCTTCTCCGGCGAGTCATCTTTCACCGCGCGCCAGCTTCGCCCGAGTTCCTCCACCCAGGGGCCGGCCAGCCTTCCTTCCAGGTTCAGCGTGGCCGCATTCGTCGAGTTGTGAATGGTGATTTTCAGCATTCTTCATCTCACGTCGAGCTACCTGTCATTCTGAGCGAAGCGAAGAATCTCGGCAGTCCGCAGCCTTACCAACTACAGAGATTCTTCGCTTCGCTCAGAATGACACGCCATGCCTGGAACCCAAACTAGCGCCTCCCCGCTTCATCGGAGGGCATTGCCGGAACTTGCGATGGCGCCTTGGACACAAAGGACGGCAGACTCGAAGCATTCCAGCCCCCGCCCAGTGCCTTAATCAGGAGCACGCTGGACTTCATGCGGCGCGTCAGGATATTAACCGCCGTGACCTCATCACTTAAGGCGATACTTTGCGCGGTTATAACCTCGAAATACGTCACCAGCCCTCCCTTGTAGCGGTTTAGGGAAAGCGCTGTGGACCGCTCGGCAGACTCGACGGCTTGCTGCTGTTTCGCGCTTTCTTCCTCCAGGATGCGCAACGCCGCCAGGTTATCCTCAACCTCCTGAAAGGCAGTCAGGACGCTTTGTCGATACGCTGCCACGTTCGCCTCGTAGGCAGCCCGGGCTTGATCGGTGGTGGCGTGGCGAAGCCCGGCATCGTAGAGTGTTTCGAGCAAGGTCGGCCCCAAGGCAAAAAAGCGGCTGGGCCACTCCACCCAGTTGCCGATTGTCGTTCCTTCCGTTCCGCCCCCCGCGCTTAGCGTCAGGGTAGGGTAATAGGCCGCCTTGGCGAAGCCGATTTGGGCGTTGGCGGCGGCTGTGCGGCGTTCCGCGGCGGCGATGTCAGGCCTCCGCTCGAGCAACTCGGAGGGCACGCCCACCGGAATCTTGGGCGGCGAAAGATTGAGCGGCGATGCCGGAATTAAAAATGTTGAGGCAGGCTGGCCCACCAACGCCGCCAGCGCGTGCTCGAATTGGGCGCGCGTTACCCCCACGTCGATGTCCTGGGCCTGGGTGGTTTCAAGCTGGGTTTCTGCCTGCGCCACTTCTGCTCGCGCTGCGAGTCCCCCGATGAACCGGTTTTGTGTCAAATCCAACGCTTTCTGATAGGCGATAACCGTCGAGTCCAACAACCGCTTTTGCGCGTCCAAACCCCGCAGGGAGAAGTAATCAGAAGCCAACTCCGCCTGAATGCTCAACCGCGCGGTCTCAAGATCGGCCGCGCTGGCTTGGGCGTTCTCCCTCGCGGCTTCCACAGCGCGATGGATGCGGCCCCAGGCGTCCAGTTCGTAGGAAAGGTTGAAAGGCAGCACCAGATCGCCCACCGTCTGCCCGGCGTTAGCGGCGGGCTGCGGAGCATTCTTGGAAGTCTGCTCCACAATCGTGGAAGGGCCGGCGCTGACCGTCGGAAACAGCCCGGCGCGACTAATGCTGATCAAATCACGCGCCTGGCGATACTGCGCTTCCGCCATCTTCAGATTCTGGTTTGAAACCTCGATGCGCTCTTCAAGCGCGTTTAACTGCGGATCGCCAAAAACCTCCCACCACTTGCCACGCAGAACTTGATCTTGGGGCTGGGAAGGTTTCCACTCACCCTGCGCTCCACCGCCGCTGGGGGCAAGCTCCTTATAAGCGGCCGGAGTTTCCACGGGAGGCCGGGCGTATTTCGGCCCGACCGAGCACGCGGCGGAGAAAAGCAGAACCAGGAAAACAGGAACGAAAAGGGTGGCACTGTCAGTCTGAGCGAAGCGAAGAATCCCCGCAGTCCTTCGAAGGATATCAGACGAAAGGCGACTGCAGAGATCCTTCGCTTCGCTCAGGATGACAGGGCCACTCGGTTCGCGCTCTTTGGCTAGCATTTCCACCACGCTCTCTCAATCCGTTCCCAAATCACCAATCACAAATCGCAAATCACAAATTCCCTTGTCACTCCGCTCCCCAGTGGTTTTCGCCTGGCCCGGCCACGCGCACCTCCTCACCATCGACCAGCGAATCGGGCGGATTGGTGATGACCGCTTCGTTTGCCGGGAGCCCCGACACGACTTCGACCTCGGTCCCAAAATCCCGTCCCAAGGTGATCGGGAGCATTGCCGCCCGCCCTTCCCGGACCACGGCGACGTGCAAGCCCTCTGAACGGAAGATCAGGCTCGTAACCGGCACGATGAGGGTCGAGGTTGCCGCGGGTAAAGTCAAATGGACCTCCGCGTAGGCCCCAGGCAGAATCTCGCCGCTAGGGTTGGCAACGTCCACTTCCGTCAAAAGCGTCCGCGAGGACTGCTCGATGGCCTCGGCGTTCCGCACAATCTTGCCGGGGAAGCGCCTGCCGGGATACTGAGGCATGGTGAGATAAGCCTGCACGCCGGGTCTGGCTGAAGGTGAATCAACCTGCGGCACATTGACGTAAACGCGCAGGGGATTCACGGCCGCAACGCGAAACAACTCTCGGGTTGAGCCGCCGTTGCCGCCGCTTCCCCCTCCGGGAGCAATCAACTGGCCGATATCGGTCTCGCGCGCCGTGAGGACACCGTCGAAGGGCGCATACACTTTCTCGAAGGATTGCAATTGCTCCAGCCGTTTGACGTTGTCCCCGGCGGAATCCACCATGGCCTTCTTGGCGTGCTCGTCCCCCACCGTGTTGTCCACGTCCTGTTTGGAGACGGAATCGCTTTTCAGCAAGAACTCGTAGCGCGCCGCTGTCGTCTGCGACAGTTCGTAGTTCGCTTTGGCCGTCGCAAGCTCCGCGCGCGCCTGCTGGAGTTGCTGGTCGAGCTCCGGCGTGTCGATTTCCGCCAGGAGCTGCCCGTTCTTTACCCGCCCGCCAATGTCCACGTACCACTTCTTCAAATAACCCGTCGTCCGGGCATAGATTGGAGCTTCAATAAACGCCTGAACGTTACCTGGCAGAATAATCTCCTGCTGTGGGGCGCTCTGCTTAGGCCGGATGACAGAAACGGAGGGCACAGCAAGCTCACGCGTCTCGAGCTTCACCTCGGCGGCGGCGCGGACGCGAGTGTAAATCCCGCGGTAGACAACGACGCCCGCAACGATCAGCAACAAGGCCAGCCACAAAACCACTTTGAAGACAGCGGAGGATTTGGGACTTTCGCTTGGCAAACCTGAGTCTTCAGCCGCTGCTTTGCGGGTTTCGACATCGTAGCTTTCCTCAACCTTCATTCCGTCCTCCGCGACTTCGAACACCGAAACTCGAAAGTCGAAATTCGGAAATCAGCCCTTTCCCTTGGAGTCCGTCTGAAAACCTCATTCAGGCTTTCATTCCGAGCCCTTCGCTGTCATCCTGCCTAAATCACCCATCTCAATCGCAAATCACCAATCGCAAATCACAAATGCTCCCGATCTCCCGATCTCCCGTGCACAACGCTGAACACGGTGGGAACAAAGAACAGCGTCGCCACGGTGGCAAGCAACAGGCCGCCGATCACCGCCCGGCCCAGCGGGGCGTTCTGCTCAGCGCCCTCGCCCATACCCAGAGCCATGGGCACCATGCCGATGATCATGGCGAGCGCCGTCATGATCACCGGCCGGAAGCGCGTAAAGCCGGCCTCGAGCGCGGCCGTCGAGGCATCAAGACCTTCGGCCAGTTTTTCCTTGGCAAAACTGACCACCAGGATGCTGTTGGACGTGGCGACACCCACGCACATGATGGCGCCGATCATGGCCGGCACGCTGAAGGTGGTGTGAGTCGCGAACAGGAACCAAAGGATCCCCGCGAGCCCCGTCGGCAATGCGGAAATAATGATCAGCGGGTCCGCCCACGATTGGAAGTTCACCACGATTAGCAGATAAACCAGCACAATCGAAAAGGCCAGCCCAGCCAGCAGTCCCGAGAAGGACGAGCGCATGGTATCAATCTGCCCGCGCACAATGGTCCGCGAGCCGCGCGGCAAATCCTTCTGGCTCTCGCCCACCATGCGGTCGAGGTCGCCCGCCACGCCCCCCAAGTCCCTCCCCTGCACGGAACCGTAAATGTTGATTACAGGTTGAACGTTATAGTGCGAGACTGCGGCCAGCGATGTGCCGCGGCTGATAGTGGCCAGATTACCCAGGATCTGGGGGGGAGCACCACTGGAACTCGAGATGGGGATATTTTGGAGATCCTGGAGCGAGTCCACCCGGTATTGCGGCGTCTGAGTGGTGATGCTGTAGCTCACGCCGGTGCGCGGGTCCAACCAGAATGTCGGAGCAGTCTGGAAGCTCCCACTTAACGAAACCAGAAGGTCGCTGGCGACGTTGCTGGTGCTAAGGCCTACCTGCGCCGTCCGGGTACGGTCAATGTCAACCTGAAGCCGAGGCAGGTTGAAAGGTTCCTGAATGCGCAAGTCGACCGCGCCGGGAATGTTCTTGAGTTTACGCATCAGACCCTCGGCGAATCGCCGATTGGCGGTCAGGTTTTGGCCCACCACCTGGACATTGATGGGCGCCGGGAGGCCGAAATTCAGAATCTGGCTCACCATGTCAGAGGGTAGGACGTAAAACGTTACGCCAGGGTATTCCTGAGTCAATTTGAGCCGCAGCCTGCGGACGTACTCCGCCGTGGGGTGATGGTCTTCAGCCAGCGCCACCATAATGTCAGCATCGCCGGTGCCGATGGGAGCCGAGGTGCTGTAGGCAAGATTCACGCTGCTATACGGCAACCCGATGTTATCGATAATGCTGGCGACTTCCTGAGGAGGAATTTGTTCCCGAATGGAACTCTCCACTTGATCACAAAGCCGCGCCGTCTCCTCGATCCGTGTGCCGGTAGGAGCCCGCAGGTGCAAGGTAAATTGGCCGCTGTCAACCTTGGGGAAAAAGTCCTGGCCTATCCAGGGAACCAGCAGGAAGGAAGCGGCGGCGGCGCTTAAAACTCCCACCGCCAGCCAGGCGCGATGGTGCAGGCAGATCCCCAGCCAACGTTTGTAATTTCCGCGCCAGCGCTCGAAGGTATGCTCAAACCTGATTTGCACGCGTGCCAAAAAGTGGCGCTGGGCCTGCGCCGCCAGACTCGCCGCATCCGCATCATGCTCGTGGCCGCGGAGCAAATACCGCGCCATGGTGGGCACCAGCGTTCGGGACAAAAGGTAAGACGCCAGCATGGCGAAACTTACCGCCTCCGCCAGGGGGATAAAAAGGTGCCGGGCGACCCCGGTCAGGAAGAACATCGGCACGAATACAATGCAGATGGCGAGGGTCGAGACAAAAGCCGGGACAGCAATCTGCGACGCGCCATCCAAAATCGCCACCAGGATTTCTTTATTCATGGCGATATTGCGGTTGATGTTTTCGACTTCCACCGTGGCATCGTCCACCAGAATGCCCACCGCTAACGCAAATCCACCTAACGTCATGATGTTGATGGTTTCCCCGAGCGCACTGAGCACCACCAGGGAGGTTAGGATGGAAAGCGGGATGGAGACGGCGATAATGATGGTGCTTCGCCAACTCCCTAAGAACAGCAGAATCATCGCCGCGGTGAGGAGAGCAGCGATGAGCGCTTCCCGAACTACGCCTTTAATGGCGGCCCTCACAAAAATGGACTGGTCATTTAAGTAGTGGATTTGCAATTGCGGCGGCAAACCCTTCTGAATGCGCGGCAGCTCTGCTTTGATTCGAGAGATGATATCCAGGGTCGAGTTATTCCCGGTTTTCATCGCCGTCATCAATGCCGCCCGTTGGCCGTTGACGCGCACGATGTTGGTCTGGGGCGGGAAACCATCGCGTACAGAGGCAACGTCGCGAACATAAATGACCGTGTTGCCGGAGGTTCTTACCGGCAAATTGTTGAGTTCTGCCGTAGTTAGCGGGCTGCCGTTCGTCTCCACGTCATATTCGTACTGCCCGATCTTGGAAGTTCCGGAGGGAAGGATCAGATTCTGCGTACTGATGGCGTTCACAACGTCGACGGGAGAGAGCCCGTTGGCCTGCAACGCCGCCGTGTTCAAATCCACTTGCACTTGGCGTTGCTTTCCCCCGTAGGGCCACGGTATGGCAGCGCCTTGCACGTCGGCCAGTTGGACGCGGATGAAGTTCGCCCCCAAGTCAAACAACCGCTGCTCGGAGAGCCCTTCCCCGGAAAGTCCCAATTGCAGAATAGGCACCGTGGAGGCGCTATACTGCATAATAAACGGAGGGGTGCTGCCGGGCGGGAATTGCCGAAGCTGTGTCTGCGACATTGCTGTCACCTGGCTCATCGCCATGGCAATGTTGGCGCCCGGCTGGAAGAAAATCTTGATCATGGCGGTGCCATTCAGCGATTCGGACTCGATGTGCTCGATGTCATTTACCGTCAAAGTGAGGGAACGTTGGTTGATCACCGCGATTCGGTTCGCCATCTGGTCGGCAGAGAGGCCCGTGTAGCCCCACAGGACGGTTACAACCGGGATGTTGATGTTGGGGAAAATGTCCTTGGGGGTGCGAATGATCGACAGGTCGCCCAGAATCAGGATGACTATAGCCATCACTGTGAAAGTGTACGGTCGCCGTAAGGCTAATCTAACAATCCACATGATTTCCAGCCGAGGTCCTGTAGGGTAACCCTTGTGGTCACACTACAACGGTGTATCAAGGCAAATGCGATGCCAAACCCGTTGGGGTCGGCCATGAGCTTGTAACAAGAATTAAATCTGTGGGTTACGTGAGAATTCGGAGGAGGTAATCGACAGCTAAGGCAAGTGTCAAAGGCGATTTGACGTCAGTTTTGACAGGCAGGGATTTATCCGCTGATCACCCTACCTACCGCATCGCCCAATGGTATAATTGTCAGATCAAGGGGGCCAAATGAAGGACCTGAGCGCAAACCTGCTGCGCGTTGTCGAGACGGCCGAACCGAGGCTGCGCGCAATCAGTGAACTGGAAAGTGCCAAACCCATATTGTCGGGTGGTTGGTCGCGGAAAGAAGTCATCGGACATTTAGTTGATTCAGCGTCAAACAACCACCAGCGATTCGTCCGTGCGGCGCTTCAGACTTCTTTGGATTTCCCTGCTTACGACCAGGTCGGAAACGCGCGTGTGCAGGCTTTTCAAGAAGCCGGCTGGTCTCTCCTTGTCTCGCTCTGGGCCGATTACAACCGCTACCTTGCTCACGTAATAGCCCACTTGCCGCCTTCCAAGCTGGACACCGTTTGCCGCATCGGGTCGGGGAGCCCGGTCACGCTGGAGTTTTTAGCTACGGATTACCTTACACATCTGGTCCATCACCTCATCCAGATCGGCGTCGCGGAAAATTTGTGATTTGCGATTGGTGATTTGCGATTGATGATCTGATTGATTGGGCGAACCTAGGGTTGATGATGAGCGGAAGAACGCGGCGAGCTGGGGATAGCCCACGAATGAGGCAGTTTGCGCCAAGCCGGTTTCACGATCTGCCAAATCGCAAATCACAAATCAGAAATCGCAAATAGGTTATTCTCCCGATCTCCCGATTCCCAGCCTCTTCATCCGGTAGAGCAGCGTGGTCCGCTTTAGTCCCAGGCGTTCCGCCGCGCCTCCAGGCCCGCCCAAAACGCCTTTTGCCGCGTTCAGGGCCTGGATGATTTGCTCGCGGTCAGTCACCACAAGGGTACGCGCACGCGGGGAAGAACCTCGATCCGCCAGCCGTTCCAATTCGCCCAACGGTGCTTGAAGAGTGGTTGTCTTGGTAAGGATCACGGCGCGCTCGATGAAATTTTGCAGCTCACGGATATTGCCGGGCCATTGATATTGCTGAAGGGCCCGCATCACCTCGGCGGGAATAGTCTCAATCCGCTTGTTGATCCGGCGTGCATACTTCTCCGCGAAGTAGCGTGCCAGGACGGGAATATCCTCACGGCGCTCGCGCAACGGAGGGATGGTGATGGGGAAAACATTCAGGCGGTAATAGAGGTCGCTGCGGAATTCATGCTTGTCCGCCATCTCGAGCAGGTTCCGGCTGGTCGCGGCCACAACCCGAACGTTGACGCGCACGGTTCGCGAACTGCCCAGGCGCTCGAATTCATGTTCCTGGAGAACCCGCAGCAATTTGGGCTGCAATTCGAGCGGGATATCGCCCACCTCGTCAAGAAACAGCGTGCCCTGGTGCGCGAGCTCAAAACGGCCGACCTTTTGCGCGATCGCCCCGGTGAAGGCGCCCTTCTCATGTCCGAAAAGCTCACTCTCCAGCAGGCCCAGGGGAATCGCCGCGCAATTCACCTTGACAAAGGTGCGGTCGCGCCTGGGGCTCGAGCTGTGGATAGCGCGCGCGATCAGCTCTTTTCCCGTGCCCGTCTCGCCTAAGGTCAGAACGGTCGAGTCTGTGGGCGCCACGATCCTCACCTGGCCCAGAACATCCTTCAGCGCCGGGCTGTCGCCGATGATGTCTTCGAAATCGCGATCGGCGCGAATCTCTTCGGTCAGGTAAACGCGCTCCTCGGCCAGTTTGTCCCTGACCTCGTTCACCTCCCTGTAGTTCAAGGCGTTCTCGACGCCAATCGCCACCTGGTTCGCCACTTGGCGGAGGAATTCCAAGTCTTCCGCGCAGAAAGCGTCGGCCTGTATTTTGCCCACGTTCAGCGTGCCCAAGGCCCGCTTGTGGCTGATCAGCGGCAGGAAGCAGCCCGACTTCAACCCGGCGGCGATCAGCCGATTGCTCTGGGGAGCGAATCGTGAGAAATCCTTGCCGTCGAGCAGCATCGCCTTGCCGGATTCGACGACCTCCCCGGAAATCGTTCCCTCCATGGGAATGACGATCTCCTCGTCGTGATCGGAGTCCGGGAGCGAAAAGTGGCGGGCATAGACCCGCAGCCGGCGCTCCTCTCCCGGCTCTCTCAAGGTCACGCTGGTGTAATCGCACTGCATTACGCGCCGGAGGTTGGTGGAGATGGCGCGCAGTAACTCGCGCAGGTCGAGAATGGAAACAATGTTGTTGTTGAGGTCCAGCAGCAGCCGCAACCGGTCTCGCTCACGCTCCAGTTGGTGCAGAAGCTCGGCGGGTTCCAGCACCAGCCCCGCCAGGGATGCGCTATGCTCCGCCATGCTCATGAGCTTACCCGGACAACCTGTCTCTTGACAAGCGGAAGATAGTAGGCTATGATCTTAGGTTGAGATCAGGGATCTAGCTATGACCGCGGTCGCTTTTGTCCCTTTCCGGCGCGGTAACTCGGTCTTCCGGCCCCCCTCCGCCTACAGGATTGCGGCAGCTTCGCTGCCGTACACCAAAACTCACGGAACAAAGCGAGAATGTCTATGAAAACAAAGGATTGTCATGAAAAACTGGGGTCTTCCCCGGCACTTCGAACTTGGCGAGAGATGTCACTTTGCAGATGGGCAGAACTCAGACAAAAACGACCAGAGCAACATTCCTCGCCCTGCTCTTTCGTACACACGTCATTCCCGCGAAAGCGGGAATCCATTGTGTTCCGGTCCAACAATGGACCCCCGCTTTCGCGGGGGTCACGTCGCAGAGGATTTTCTATTCCTTTGGGTGGGTCGATTGGCTGAGAGCTGAATGCTTAAAGCTGACAGCTAAGAATGGCGGTGAACATGACACACGGAGAAAGGGCCAAGGTTGGCGTCTTCGGAATCGGGCTGGCGGCCTACTGGCCCCAGTTTCATGGGCTCAAAGAGCGCCTCGAAGGCTACCAGCGGAAAGTGGAGGAGCGCCTGAGCGAATGGGCGACGGTGGTCAGCGCGGGGCTTGTGGACGATGCGCCGAAGGCGGAGGAAGCCGCTCAGGCCTTCCTCTGCGAGCGTGTGGACCTGGTCTTCTGTTATGTGGGAACCTACGCCACGTCCTCCCAGGTTCTGCCCGTGGTCCAGAAGTCGAAAACTCCGGTGGTGGTGTTGAATCTCCAGCCGCGCGCCGCGTTGGATTATGCCCACACCGACACCGGCGAGTGGCTGGCCAACTGTTCCGCCTGTTGCGTGCCGGAGATTTCCTGCGCCTTCGCGCGCTCCGCCATCCCGTTCCGGCAGGTGACAGGCATGCTCGAGCCGGAACCGGATGTGCGCGAGCCGAGCGAACTGGCCTGGGCGGAAATCCGGGAATGGTGCGAAGCCGCCAAGGTGATTCACAATCTCCGCAAAGCTCGAATTGGATTCCTCGGGCATCCCTACCCCGGCATGCTGGACATGTACAGCGATTTCACCCAGCACCAGGCCCAACTGGGAACGCACATCGAGGTACTCGAGATGTGCGACTTGGATGAGCGGGTGCGCGCCGCCTCTCCAGTGGAGTTGGCGCAGAAGGCCGAGGAGACGCGCGCCATCTTTGACATCAGCGAGGACAGCCCTTCCGATCCGCTGGCCAAGAAGCCGGCGCCGGAGGAGATGGACTGGGCCTGCCGCGTGGCGGTGGGTCTCGATCACCTGGTGGAGGATTTCAACCTTGACGGACTGGCGTATTATTACCGTGGCGTGCCGGGGAATCCTTATGAGCGGCTCGGGGCGGGCCTGATTCTCGGCTGCTCACTGCTGACGGCGCGCGGAATTCCCTGCTCGGGAGAAGCCGACTTGAAGAACTGCCAGGCCATGAAGATTATGGATCTCCTGGGCGCCGGCGGCAGCTACACTGAGCTCTATGCCATGGATTTTCGCGAGCGTTTTATCCTGATGGGACACGATGGTCCGTTCCACCTCGGGATTGCGGACGGCCGTCCCATCTTGCGAGGGCTGGGGCTATACCACGGCAAGTCAGGCCACGGCGTCGGCGTCGAAGCCAGCGTGCGCAAAGGCCCCATCACCATTCTGGGCCTTACCCAGACTCGAGATGGGCGCCTTAAATTTTTGGCGGCGCAGGGCGAGTCGCTGGCCGGCGAACGCCTGAAGATCGGGAACACCAATAGCCGTCTGCGATTCGGACTTGACCCGGCGCCTTTCATCAACACCTGGTGCGCCGAGGGGCCAACTCACCATTGCGCTTTGGGAATCGGCCATGTGGTGGGAAAAATCGAAAAAGTGGCCTGGCTGACCGGTCTCGAGCTGAAAGTTTTGTAGGGGTAGGGCTTGCCCTACCCGGTTCGAAGAAGGAGAAAGAATCGACGCGCCGGCGACGGTATACCATCCGGACCTCTCCGTGTCCTCTGTGCCGTTCAAGCGTCACCACAGAGTACACGGAGGGTCTCGGTGATCTTTGTGTTTCATCTTGGTCGAAGCCACGGAGAACACGGAGACGAATGAGCGCGGCTGGCAATGCAGCCTGTGAATACTACAGGGGACGGCAAGCCGTCCCCCTACGATTTGGTGAACTTATGAAATCACAGAATGCTCTTAATCCAATTTCGAGCTCGCTGTCCGCAATTCTGCTGATAGGAGCGGTGGCAGCTAACATTGCGGCCCAAGGCAACGCGCCGGCCAAGCCGCCGGTCATCGTGATCAATCGGGGATACCGGTTGCTGATTTCGTCAGAGAAGGGGACCATCGCGTCTTTCCGCTCGACCTTTGGCATCGACCGCGACTTACTTATTCCCAGCCACGCAAGCTTGCCGCTCTTCAAAATCGAGTTTCTGAACGAACACGCCGAGTTCAAAACAGTTACCTCCTCGGAAGCGAAAGAGGTCAATGTCAGCAGGAGCGTGATTCCGGACGGCCAAATCATCAACCTCGAGTACAAAGGCATTGGCGGCTTGCCCGTCGATGCGCGCGTCACCATCACCTGTCCGGCCCGGGAAACGCTGACTTACTGGAACCTGGAAGTGGACAACCGGACGAACTTGTGGATCGGGCACATTCAGTTCCCCGTCCTCGAGGTGCCTTTTGACAACCCCACCGACAAACATTACAGCCACATCCTCTGGTCTTTTGCCGATGGCGCCCTGGCGGGACCGGTTGAGCCCGATATGTCGGTAGGCGCTTGGGGAGGAAGAGAATACGACACGCCGGAGATTTGGCGCTACAACAATTACCCCGGCGAGTGGACATCGACACAACTGATGGCTTACTACAACGACGCCGGGGGGCTCTACGTGGCTTGCGACGATGCCAAAGGGCTGCCCAAGTTTTTGGATCCTTTAATGGAACAGAACGGGGTGGTGATGGGGCTCGGCCATTATCCCGGCACGCGCGGTCCCGGCGTGTCCAAACTCCCTTACCACGTGGTGGTGGGCGCCTTTCACGGCGATTGGTACGCGGCGGCGGAAATCTATCGGGCTTGGGCGGCACGGCAGCCGTTTTGCTCCACCAAGCTGGCACAGCGGACTGACGTGCCCAAGTGGCTTACCGACTCCCCGTTCGCGATCGCCTTTCCCATGCGCGGCCAGGGAGATTGGGACCCTCCGGCGGCGGTGAACCCCGAGTACACACCGCTGACGAACGCACTCCCTTACCTCGAAAAACTTGCTGCCGCCCTCGAGAGCCCTTTGATGCCGATTGTCTTTAACTGGGAACACGCCGGTCCCTGGGTTCAGCCCGATGCTTATCCTCCCCTCGGGGGCGAAGCGGCAGTGCGCGAATTCATGGCCAAGGCGAAAGCCAAGGGCTGGCATCCGATTATCTATGGCGACGGCCTCTGCTGGGTGACCTGGCAGAAGAACACCAACTACGACGGCTTGCCTTATTTCCACTCGCAGGGAGGCGACGACGCCGTGGCGCGCAAATGGGACGGCACTTTCCTCGAGGACGTGTGGCCGTGGCGCAAGAATTACGTGGCTTGCGTGGGGACGGAGAAAGGTCGCCAGATGCTCCTGGAAATGACGCGTCGGATGGCGGAGTTGGGCCCCGCGGCGGTGCAGCAGTTCGATCAAGGGCCCGGCCCCAGGGCCTGTTACGCCTCGAATCACGGCCATCCTCCGGTGCCTGGGCCGTGGATGTCCGAGGCATTTAATACTTTAGTAACAACTGATTATAATATAGCTAGATCAGTTAATCCTGAAGTCGCCATGTCCTGCGAGGGCGCTCCGCCCGAAACCCATCTCCAGCAGTTCCAGACCTGGGACGCTCGCGTCAGCACCTGTCCTTTATACTCGTTCCTCTATCACGAGTACGGCAGTGGGTTTGAGGGTTTCTACACCAATCGAGTCAACGACGAAGCCCTGCGCCTTTCCGCCGCCAGGGCTTTGGTGAACGGCAACATGGTCGTTTTCACTCTCCGCGACAAAGGGCTCATCGAATACGATTGGGACCAGACCTGGACCCGCGCCGTGCCGGACCAGGCGGCGATTCTCGATTGGGCCAAACGGCTCAACCGATTCCGCGCGGGCATCGCCTATGATTATCTTGTCTACGGACGCATGCTGCGGCCTTGGACCGTCAGCGGCGTTACGCGGCGCGACTTCGGCTGGGGCAAGGAGCCCCTGGTGCAGTCCTCGACCTGGCAAGCGCCGGACGGGCGAGTCGGCGTTGTGCTGGCCAACGTTGCCGACTTGCCGGAGTCCCCGCGCGTCGAACTACCCGGGGAAGGGAGCAACAAGCTGCTTCTCGATATCGACGGCCGGAAGGAAGTGCGGGAGGTGAACCTCCCCGGCGTGCTCGACATCTCGATGCAGCCGCGCTCGCTCTGCCTGATCGAACTGAAATGATGCCCACCACAGAGACACCGAGGCACAGAGAATTCAGTCAGATTTCCTCTAAGTCTCAGTGCCTCTGTGGTTAGCTAGAAGTTCTCCAGCAGGTCGGTGACGAGCGTGCGGGCGACGTTGCGGGAGAGCCGGTCGAGCGCAGCCTGGTCCTCTTCGAAGAGGCCGGAGGTGGTCTGGCTCACCTGGTACTCTTCCCGGAAGACGAAGTTGGGATTGGCGTAGACCACTTTGTTGCTGTGCAAGTCCAGGAGCTTGACGTTGGCCCAAACCGAGATCTGGAGCGACGAGGCTCGCCCGCTCGTCAGGTCGTAGGTGATCACACCCCGGCTTACCTCTTTAACCGTTCCTTTCAAAACTGCGTCAGCGCCTGCGGGATTGGACGTCACCTGGAACTTGGTTCTCTCCAGGAACTCGTGGGTGATGGCGGCGGCAAGCTTCTGTTCGATGCGGAAGGTGGAAGACTGGTTGGTGAAGATGGGGACGGCGACGGTTTTGATGTCGGGCGGCAAGCGGTCACCGCGTCCCGCAACGTGATAGCCGCAGGAAAGGCAGAAGGCGGAAACGAGAAGGCAGAAGGCACAAAGCAGTAGGCGGAAGGCCGAAGCCGACCGATACGACGATGCCTTCTCCCCTGGGGAGAAGGTGTCGGGCGACGGCGCTTTCTCCAGCCGTGGCACGACGGATGAGGGGGCCCTTCTTCGCGCCGCCCCGCTGCCGATTCCATCCAACACTCGCATCCGGTTATACCCGCGGGCGAACACTCTCGGCGATCTCCACCGCATTCACGGCCGCAAGGCGAAGATTATCTGCCACAGCCCAAATCCACAGGCCCCCGGGTTGGTCCGGATCCGCCGTCACCCGATCCACCAGGATTTCGTCCGAGCCGGCGACTTCGACGGGAGTCGGCGAGTCATGGGCGCCGCGTCGCAAGTCGATTCGCTCTCCCAGCAAAGCCTCTCTGGCCTTCTCCGGCGCGGCGGGGGGATCGGTCTCAACGAAAAGGGAAACCGCCAGGGAATGGAACACGGGCACCTGAACCAGGCGCAGAGCCGGCGCCGGAACCCTGCCTTGCAAATACTCTTGAAGCTGCTGTCGTAGCACGTTCTCGAGCGCCAGAAACTCGCTCGCACTCGTCCCACTCGGACGCGACAACAGGTTAAAAGCCAACTGGCCGCCAAAGACCTTGCGCGGTATCTTTTGGAAGCTGAGCAGGTTTACGGTCTGCTTCTGAAGTTCATCAATCCCGTGGGACCCGGTTTCGGAAGCCGAGGCGAAAACATGTGCGACGGCCCTTTTCAGAGGAAACCGCGACCCCAGGCGCAGCAGCAAGGTGCTTATGACAATCGTGGCAGGGCGCGCCCCAACATAAGCCCGGGCGTCAGCGCCTTCCGCCGTTCCTCGCACCGGAAACGAACGGTCGAGAAACGGTACACGCACGATGCTTCGCCGGATCGGCGGCCCCGGCTCTTCCGCGGGAGCTACGCCGCTGAGATCAATCACGAAGCAAGGAGGTGGTCCCTGGGTTGAGGACCCGGGATCTAGGAACGCAGGCATGTGGGGGTAGCGGGCGGCGATAAAGGCAAAATCCAGCTCCGAGGCCGTAACATTCTCGTCTAGGGGCGCTGTGGGTAGTGCGTCGTCCAAATCCAGGATCGGCAATTCGGGTTCAGCTTCTTCGTCCGAGAAGGATACCAGGCGCGAGAAAGGAAAGTGGCGTTCCCCCAGAACGTTCAGAAGCTCTTTGCCCAGCAGCGAAGACGCGCCCACGACCGCAACCCGGTATCCGGCTGGTGAGGTTTTCATGCCGCATGTACCTCTTCGGGCTCAGGAGGATGGGTGCGGTGTCTCAAGGAAATGATGCGCAGTATGATTCCCGAAAGGGCATAGGTAACCGCAATCGCGAGCAGGACAGGTTCGGAATACAGCCAGATGGCCCAGATGACGAGCCCCAGAAAGATGATGAGCACGTAGGAACGTCGTTTTCTCAAGTCGAGGGCCTTAAAGCTGTAGTAACGCATCCGGCTCACCATGAGGAACGCCAGCAGCGCAACCACGACCAGCCAGCCCAGACTGTAGCCCCACTCCACCAAAGCTGTCTTCTCCCAGTGCACGATGGCGGCAATCGCCCCCGCCGCTGCGGGAATGGGCATGCCGACGAAATAGCGGCGGTCCGTGTTGGGTTTGACCACGTCGATGTTGAATCGCCCCAGGCGCGCCGCACCGCAGATGACGTAGGCGAACGTGACCACCCAACCGATTTGGCGCAGGTGCTCGATCAGAGGCGGTCCCAGGGATTCGTTGATGGCCCTGATACCCCAGGAGTAAGCCAGGATGGCCGGGGCAACGCCGAACGCAACGACGTCGGCCAGGGAATCGAACTCGCGTCCAAATGCCGAAGTGGAGTTCGTGAGCCGCGCGATTCGGCCGTCGAAACCGTCGCATATGATCGCGATGCCGATCGCTTTGGCCGCAGCATCGAATGCCGCAGCACTCATGCCCTCGACCCCGCCCGCGGCCATGGCCACAGAGCCTCGCAACGCTGCGATAATGGCGTAATAACCGCACACCAGGGTGCCCACGGTGAACAGGCTGGGTAGAACATAAACACCCCGCCTCATGGCGCCCTTGCTATTGAACCTCAGATTTGAGTTGGCTGGTTCCAAGGATACTGCTCCCCGCCCGGACGCGATCCCCAACTTTGATGCTCAATGTCACATCCGGCGCCATGAGAACATCCACGCGCGAACCAAACTTGATCAGCCCGACGCGCTCTCCGCGCGCCAGAGCATCGCCGGGGCGCTTCCAGAATACTATTCGGCGCGCCAGGATGCCAGCGATTTGCTTCACCACGATCCGGCCTTGCTCGCCTTCCACGGTGAAGACGTTCTGCTCGTTTTCGATCGACGCGGCGGCGTCCATCGCTACCCGGAACGCGCCTTTCCGATAACTGACTTCTTTCACCACCCCGGCGATGGGCGAACGATTGACGTGCACGTCCAGCGGGGACATGAAAATGCTGATCCGGCACACCGGACAACCCTCGTAGTTCTCTTCGACGATCTGCACGACGCGGCCGTCGGCGGGAGAAATGATGGCTTGCGCCTGGGTTGGAATGAGACGCTCAGGATCGCGGAAAAAATTGAGGACCAGTAAGGCCAGAATCAAAAAGAAGATCGCACCGATCAAAAGGGCCGGGCTTTGCTCCCGGAACCAGAATCCGAGAGTACCGCCGGAAATGAGCACCAGTGGAAGACCGTACCAATATCCCTCCCGCACCATAAGTACCTTTGCCTGTCAGCCCGGAGCGCTTGCTTCCTCACGGGCCCGCCTCCTGGTACACTTCAAGAGGTGCTCACATCACCTGCCCCAGCACGGTCAGAAGTCCGCTGGCAGAATCGAAGGCGGCTAATGCACCATCTGGGCTTGTCGTACCAGCAATTCCATCTGGTCCTTGGCCCGTAGCTTCAGCTTCTTCAGCCGCACCTCTTCCACCTTCTCTTCTTCCGTCAGGAAGATCTTTGCCGCTAATAGGTTGAGCTGGGAAGCGTATTGGATGTGCTGGTCACGAAGGCGACGATACTCTTCGTTGCTGGCCATCAATTCCTCCCGGATGGCCTCGGTAGGAGTGCTCACGGGTGTGCCACCTCCCCCACTTGATTTGATACCCACGCTCAGGCTAGCACACCTGATAGGTCCGTTCAAGACGAAAAAGCCGGGCTAGTACTTTCGAACTCGTGGCGCACCTCCTAGCCCCCAAGGGACTCGTTGGGCATCGGGCAGGAAGCGAAGGTAATCCTGAAGTTCGACTGGGAGTGTACTTAGGGACCCCGCGGCCAGTTTGCTATGAGCCAGGACTGTTGGACACCTGCTCCAACCCGCCAAGTGGAACGATCGAAGTGCTCTGGCAGAGCGGGCAGCGGTAAGGAGTGCCCTCCGCCCTCCATTCGTTCTTGCACAGCCCACACGACCACAGCTTGCTGGAAGGGACGGGAACCCCGGCCGGATCAGGCCCGAAGAACCCCGGGCCTCCCGGCTCGTCAAGCACGTCCAACGGGATGACGTCTTGAACCACCCGTAAGGCGGCCGGAACACTCAGCTCGAAGTACTCCATCCCTTGAACCCGCCGTGCTGCGAGCCTTTTGTGGATTTCCGCGGTGTGTTTCTCGGGTGAGGAGCTTTCAAAAGATGCTTCCAAGACAAAACGCTCGGGCAGCCCCGACACCCAGTTTAACTCTTGAATTTCCTGATCGACAGGCCGCTTGGTGAAGCCCACCTTCAAAAGCCCACGCAGCTTCGGATGCGAAAGCACGTAGACATAGCCCGCGATTGACCTCGCATCCAACAGGGTCTGCCCGCACGAGGCACACCTGAATTTTGCCGAACTGGTACCGTCCGAGATCGTAGCGCGGCATTCCTTCCCGCAACCTCCGCAGGGAAGCCGGATTTCAAATATTGCCATGCAAAGTAGTCCGCTATGAAGTTCCTGAACCTTGTCACTTGATCCGCAAGTATAGCACATCAAGCCATAAAGCGTGCAACCCATTGCGCGACTCCCAGCAAGCCTCTCAAGGAGGCACAGAAAACTGTCGATTACAAGCAAGGCGAAGCTCGACAGCTCCCGGACGGCAGGCGGCGCTCTGAAGGCCCTGCCTCGCTGGGCGGCCCGCAGAAACACACGATGACTGAGAAGATCCTCCTCGTCGATGACGAGCCTGCCGTGCTCATGGGCTATGAGCGGCTGCTGCGCAAGGAATTGCAGGTCATCACGGTCATCGGCGGCGCCGCCGGGCTCGTGTTGCTGAAACACCAGGGGCCCTTTGCGGTGGTCGTCTCCGATATGCGTATGCCGGAGATGAACGGCATCGAATTCCTGCTCAAGGTCCAGCAGGCCTCCCCGGACACCATTCGCGTCATGCTGACCGGGGATTCTGATCTCCAAACCGCCATCGACGCGGTGAATCATGGAAAGATCTTCCGTTTCCTCAGCAAGCCCTGCAACAAGGAAACGCTGGTAAAGACTCTCAACGACAGCCTGGAGCAACACCGGCTGGTCTGCGCGGAAAAGGAGATCTTGGAGAACACACTGCGCGGAACAATCTATGTGCTGACGGAGGTCTTGAGCCTGGTTAGCCCTGCGGCGTTCAGCCGCGCCACGCGAGTTCGCCGGTACGTTCAGCACGTGGCCGCCAAACTCTCTCTGGAAAACCCCTGGAGGTTCGAGATCGCCGCCATGATGTCGCAACTGGGGTGCGTCACGCTTGACCCCGACACTATCGACGCCGTCTATGCGGGGCGCGACCTCTCGCCGGAAGAACAGGCGCAGTACGTCAACCATCCTTTGATGGCCCAGGAACTGTTGAAGAACATTCCCCGATTGGAATCCATCGCCTGGATGATCGCCCACCAGAACCGCCAGTTGCCCGTTGACTGGGATGTTGGCGATGGCGAGATGCGTGAGATGCGCCTGGGTGCGCAGATCCTGCGCGCCTCCCTGGCCTTCGACTTGTACCTGCGCAAGCACCGCTCCAGCGTGGAAGCCGCCCTCACCCTGAAACGCAGATTTGAAGACCTCGATCTGCGAATCATCGACGCCCTGGTGGAACTCGAGCCGGAAACAGCCGGCGAGGGCGCCTCCAGTGTCCCCATAGCCGAACTCACTGCAGGACTCATCCTGGATGAGGAGGTCCGAACGGGCTCGGGGCTTTTGATCGCCGCTAAAGGGCAGGAAATCACCACCCCCTTGCTCCTCAAGCTTAAGACCTTCGCGGCCAAGCAGCATATCCCTAACGCACTCCTCGTCTGCCCCGCCAAGCAGCCTTGAGCGGGTTTGGCTTGGTGTCTTTCCGATTATCCGACACTTTGATCTTGTCCCTTGTTTTCATAGACATTCCCGGTTCGTTCGTCGAAAACTAGCTCTCGACTGTGTTATTCCCCTCCCTGCCAAGGAGGCGTCAGGGGTGGTTGACGGGCGCACTCGCGCCCGATCCACAACCCCCGCCAGCTCTTCGACAGTTTGCCCCCGATCCTTTGTATTCATAGACATTCTCGCTTTGTTCCGTCAATTCCGCAGTCCAAGGGTCGAGCCGTTGAGGAGTCGAGAAGCCACCTGGCGTTTCTCGGAATTCGACCGGCACTGTGCATCGGCTCTTGCCGCTCAACTCCTCGACTGCTCGACTCCTTAACTTCTCGACTTTTTCGACCTCGCCCTTTGTTTTCATAGACATTCTCGCTTTGTTCGCCAGGAGACTTCTCTCGACGATCAGCTTTCACCTCCAGCCATGCCATTCCCGGATGGCGCAGACCCCGATGTCTGGGGTCTGTCCCCATGGGCCTTCGGCCCGCGAAAGCTCATGAAAAAGGTGTTGGGTTATGATAGGCACGGTCGAGAGCGGTGAGATCGTAGTCGCAGTGGAGCGGTTGAGGCCGTAGGTCTGTCTGATCCGGAGCGTGCGTGTTGAGCGAATAATTGGGCGTTGCTGTCTCCCTCAGGGGGGAGCGGCGATAGCCCGCGACCCTGCATAAGGTAACTTTGGGCACGCTCTCCGCTCCCGCCCAAAGGAGCGTGTGATGCCTTATAGAATAGCAGGAATTGACGTTCATAAGAGAATGTTGACGGTCGTGGTTTGCGATGTGGAAGTAAGGGGTGAATATGAGTTTGAGCGGCGACCGTGTGGCAGTACCCCCTCGCACCTGCGCTCACTGGCCGCTTGGCTGGTGGAGCAAGAGGTTGAGGAAGTGGTGATGGAGTCCACGGCACAGTATTGGAAACCGGTCTGGGCAATCCTGGAACGATACTGGAAGCCCCTCCAGCAAGGACGGGAAGGGGCTCGTCCGATGTCGGGAATGCTGCATCTGGCGCAGGCACAGTCGAACCGGGGACCACGGGGGCGGAAGAACGATTTCGCCGACCCCGAACGTCTGGTGAAACGACTGGTGGCAGGCGAACTGATCCTGAGCTTCGTGCCGAGTGCCGAGCAGCGTGTGTGGCGCACGGTCATGCGCACCAAGTACCAGTTGAGGTGCAACCAAGTGCAGTTACAGAACCGGTTGGAGGCTTTGCTGGAAGAGGCGCATCTGAAGTTGTCCAGTTTGGTTTCCGACCTGCTGGGCCTCAGTGGACGGCGTATGTTAACGGCCATCGCGGAAGGGGAGACGGATCCGGCAGCGGTGGCGGCACGAGCGGATTATCGCCTGCGCGCCACGCCGGAAGAGTTATGCGATGCGCTGGGTGCCTGTGGCGAGCTCCATCCCGTCTACCGCCGGTTGTTGCAGAGGGCGCTGGAGGAGTGGCAACGCGCCGAGGCACAGATTACTCAGCTCAGCCAAGAGATGGCCACGCTGCTGGCTGCCCACCAGGAGCAAGTCCAGCGCTTGGCGGAGGTACCCGGCCTGGGGGTGGATTCAGGACAGCAGATCCTGGCGGAGGTGGGCGCCTCGGCAGCGACCTTCCCTTCCGCTAAAGCTCTCTCCTCCTGGGTGGGTGCATGCCCAGGCGAGGAGGAGAGCGCGGGAGTCAACCACAACCGCCGCTCGCCCAAGGGCAACCGCCACCTGCGGCGCATCCTGAATCAGGCGGCCCACGCCGCAGTTAAACTCAAAGGCAGCGTCTTTGCGATCCTCTACCGCCGCTATGTGGCGCGCTTGGGGCACAACCAAACCATCGCGGTGATTGCACATCGGCTTTGTCGCTTAATCTGGAAGATTCTGCACCAAGGAGTTCGTTACGAGGAACGCGGCCCAGCGGTCAGCCAAAAGTCAAAGCAAAAGCGCACCGCCCGAATGATCCGCCAACTCCGCGACCTCGGTTATCGCGTCGAACTGCTTAAGCTCGCAGCGGGGGTGCCGGCCTGAGACAGGTTTTTCGACCCTGCGATGTCCCGAAGGGACAACTCAGGCCGAGCGGTACAATTTGACCGCCCGGTCCGTTCGGGCAGGCGCACAACCGATTTTAGCCTACGGGCTTAGGTGTAGTTTGCCAAGGAATTTCCCTGGTGCGGGGTATCTGGGCGCCTCAACGGATGATTTGAAGGGCTGGCGCGGACCGGAGCGTTTTACGTTCTCGGAGAAACCCTATCCGGACGACACCTATTCTGCGTTATCCTCAGATTTCCCGGCGGCAAAGGCTTTCCCGTCACAGCTAGACCGATGACCGGGAAAGAGAAGAGGCGTTACCCGCGATGGAAAAAAGTGTGAGAGCGAAGAAACTGCCGAACACCGACTCCATTCAGGAGCTGGTGAAGTTCTGGGACACGCACGATCTCACGGGCTTTGCACAAGCTCTGGAGGAGGCCGGCGAACCCGTGTTTGCCCGCTCCAAGCACGCGCCGCTGGGAGTCGATTTGCCCCCACAAGAGCCTCAGCGCGTGAGACGGCTCGCCAAATCCAAAGGCGTGAACGAAACTACTATGGTCCGCGAATGGATCCTCGAAACGCTTCACGAATCCCTGTAAGGCAACCGTGGCCGGCGCATAGCGGAGCTCTGCCTTCCGCTGAATTGCGACGCCCAGAAACCGCAGAGCTTCGCTCTGCGCCGGCCACGAAATCTTTCCCGAGCATCTATACAGGAAAGCTGCCAAGGTTACCTTTACAGGTAAACTTAATATATGATAGGCTCAATACATGAGTGGTCGACCCGGCATCTCTCCACCTGAGCGCGCCTCGGCATTGGCGCTGGAACTGCGGACCTCGCTGGGCAAATTGAAGCGCAAGCTGCGCAGCCAGGCGGGGCACGAAGACCTCACCTCCTCTCAGGTATCCGTAGTGCTTCGCCTGGAAAAGGACGGGCCTGCTACGGTGTCGAATCTCGCTCGGGCGGAAGCAATGCGTCCGCAGTCCATGAGTGCGGTCATTGCTCCGCTGAAGGCCGCTGGCCTCGTCACTGGCACGCCCGATCCGCACGACGGGCGGCAGACCCTGCTCTCATTAACCAAAATGTGCCGGAAGCGTATCCAGGAGCGCAGAGCGGCGAAACAGGATTGGCTGGCCAGAACCATCCAGGCGAGGCTCTCTGCTCAAGAGCAGGAGAAGCTCGCGGCAGCTCTCGAAATCCTTGCCAGGCTCGTCGAGGACTAAACGCTCGTCACTTTATCGCAGACAACCAGTCCGCTACAGAAATCGTCTTCAGGAGAGCAATCCATATGTCCCTCACGGCGCTCGACCCCAAAACCGCTCTGATCGTCGTCGACCTTCAGCAAGGCATCATCGGTTCTCCGTTCATCCACCCCATCGCGGATGTGATCACCCAGACCGGCTCCCTCATCGATGCGTTTCGCCGGCACCACCTCCCCGTCGTGCTGGTGAATGTTGCGGGACGGGCGCCGGGCCGCACGGAACAGGGTCCGCGCACCAGCCAGACATTTGCCGGGGGATGGACCGATTTCCTGCCGGAACTGGATCAGCAACTGAGCGATATCGTTGTCACTAAGCGAAGCTGGGGCGCATTCGCAACAACGGATCTCGAACGCCGGCTCAAGGAGCGCGGCGTTACCCAGGTGGTTGTGACCGGAGTGGCGACATCCGGCGGCGTTGAGGCAACCGCCCGCCAGGCCTACGAACAGGGGTTCAACGTGACCCTAGCACTCGATGCGATGACCGATATCCGCGAGGAGGCGCACGCGTACAGCATCAGAAACGTCTTCCCTCGTGTCGGTGAGACAGGGTCGACGAAGGAAGTCATCTCGCTACTCGAAAAATTGTTGAAAGAAAGGAACGCTGCATCATGAATTGGCCTTGGCTTGTGTCGTACTTCTTTGGGGGCGTTTTTGCGGCAAACGCCACTCCTCATTTTGTAGCCGGCACGATGGGACGTCCCTTCCAGAGTCCCTTCGCAAAACCGCCCGGCAAAGGGCTCTCCTCCGCAACGGTCAACGTTCTCTGGGGATTCTTCAACGCGGTGGTTGGGTATCTGCTGGTCGCGCGCGTCGGTGCTTTCGATCCGCGGGCGACAACCCACATCCTTGCGTTCGGCCTGGGCGCGCTGCTCATCAGCATCTTTTCGGCGCGTCACTTCGGCCAGTTCCATGGGGGCAACACGCCGTCGCGCCCATGAAGAATCGAGTGGCCGGCACCTTTCGCTCCCTGAGAAGCTTCAACTTCCGGTTGTGGACGGCGGGTGCTCTGGTGTCCAACGTCGGTACCGGGATGCAGCGCGTCGCACAGGACTGGCTGGTGCTGACGCAACTGACCCATCACGATGCGTCAGCGCTGGGTATGGTGATGGGCCTGCAGTTCGCGCCGCAACTGTTGCTCCTGCCCTGGACGGGATTGGCTGCAGACCGCCTCAATCAGCGCAAGCTCCTGATGCTGACGCAGGCAACGATGGGCGTGTTTGCGCTCGTCCTGGGAGTTCTCACGATCGCAGGAGTCATCCGGCTCTGGCATGTGTATCTGTTCGCTTTCCTGTCTGGCTCCGGCGCTGCGCTGGATGCTCCGGTGAGACAGACCTTCGTGGCAGAGATGGTCGGCGATGAAGACCTTCCCAATGCCGTTGCATTAAACTCAACCTCGTTCAATGCTGCCCAGATGATTGGTCCCGCCGTTGCCGGTTTGCTGATTGCGAGGGTTGGCATCGGCTGGGCTTTTCTTCTCAATGGGCTCTCGTTCGCGGCCGTGGTGCTCTCGATGTTGTTCTTCCGTCTCTCGGAACTGCGGGCAAGCGTCAGAGCGCATCGCACTACCTCTGGATTTCTAGAAGGGTTTCGCTACGTGTGGAGAAGACCGGACCTCAGGGCGATCCTGGTCATGCTGTTTCTGATCGGCACCTTTGGACTGAACTTTCCGATCTTCATCTCTACGATGGCCGTGAATGTCTTCCACTCCGGCGCACGTGCTTTCGGCCTGCTCTCCTCCATCACGGCCGTGGGCGCACTCTCGGGAGCGCTGTTTGCTGCTGGCCGAAAGAAACCGGGTTTAGCGTCTCTGTCGATGGGAGCCGGTGTCTTCGGGCTGGGCTGTACTCTAGCCGCACTCGCGCCGGGATACTGGTGGTTTGCGGCAGCTCTCGCGGTCAGCGCCGCGGCGGCCCTGACCTTCAGCAACGGCACGAACAGCATCATGCAGCTCTCGACAGAACCATCCATGCGGGGCCGGGTGATGGCGCTCCGGGTCGGCGTTGCACTGGGGGGAGCGACGATCGGCGCTCCGATCGTCGGTTGGGTTGCCAACCACTTCGGCCCGCGCTGGTCGCTCGCCGTGGGTGCCGGGGCGTGCTTCACCGCTGCCCTGGTCGCAGTCTACGTTCTGGCCCGACGAAAGGAACCACTGCTCGCGCGGTAATCAGTCCTCGTAAGTCGGCTTGTGACCGCTAACCGTGTCGCTTCGTCTGTATCACGCGCCACTCGGAGAGAGCTGGCCCCGGTGTTCATGCAAAGGCTGGGGCGATTGAGAAGCGCCGTCCTGCAGAAACCACATGAGCGAACTGGTAGCGCAGAGGTACGCGCCGTTTGCGTTCCTCTGCGGCTCTTCCCTGACGGTCATCGAGGCCTCCCGGCCCGGTATGACGAAACCAGGATTCGCGTCGTCCCAAAGAGCAGCAGAGGAGGGCAAAAGGCGCCCACCTATGCGCTTGTATCTTGGTATCCATGTTGGTTTCGGGTGTAAAACACTCTAGGGAGTTAGTTGGGTCCGGCGGCGGAGGCCGATCTGCGCTCTGCGCGGCCCGGCGCTACTCCAACTGAGGCACCATGGCGTGCGGGCAGTCTTCCGCAGGCGCAGAATCGGCATTTCGCTGTGACAGCGAAGAAAGCGCTCTGCCAAAGGCCCTTTTCAAGCGCTCCACACCATCGTGAATCCTCGCTACGGTAGAGCCCCCAAAACAGAGACGCAACTCTCGGGTCCCCGCGGAATCAGGGTAGAACATTTCTCCCGGCACAAAAACAACACCCTCACGCATCGCCAGCTTATTCAGCTCAAGTGAATGGAGGCCCCTCCCCAGACGAGCCCACAGGTAGAGGCCGCCGGCGGGCTTTGAAAACGCCAATTGACTCTGGGAAAAACTTCGGGCCAAGGCGTCAATCATTGCGTCGCGGCGGATCCTGTGTTCCTGGCGCACCCGGTCGAGGTGAGCGGCCACGATTCCGGACCGCAGCATCTCCGCCAGCACCAGTTGTTCCAGCCCGGCCGTGAAACAGCTTGCCCTGTACTTGGCGAGCGTGAGTAGGTTCACCACGTTTACGGGAGCGACGATGTAGCCCACCCTCAACCCGGGCGCCAGCGCCTTGGAAAACGTAGTGAGATGGATCACCACTCCGTGCTCGTCCAATTCACGCAGTGAGCGAGGCGGAGGGGCGTCAAAATACAGCTCGCGATAGGCTTCGTCCTCGATCAACGGGATCCGGTAACGGACTGCAAGGTGAATGAGGTCTTTCCGTTGAGCCAGAGACAAGGTTCTTCCCGTTGGGTTCTGAAACGTTGGCGTGACGCAAATGAACTTAGGGTGATATCTCAGAATCAGATTTTCCAGCTCGTCCATATCGCCCCGTTGGGCATTCCACCCCACGGGCCTCGCACCGGCTGCCAGAAAGGTCTTGAGGGCGACGAAGTAGCCGGGGCTTTCCACAATTACAGAATCGCCGGGATCCACCAGGCTCCGCGCCAGGATGTCTAAACCTTGCTGCGAGCCGGCAACCACCAGCACCTGGTCAGCTCGAACCGAATGTTCCTGGGCGATGGCCTGGCGCAGCAGAGGCTGTCCCGCAATCGCACCCACCCCTAGCGCGTCCTGCGAACGCCGCGCCAGGATCTGTTGCTCGATCCGCCGGTATTCTTCGATAGGAAAGCACTCGAGAGCCGGGCAACCCAACGCGAAAGAAATCAAACCGGGGTCGATGGCACCCCGATCGAACGCAATAGGATCCGCGCTGAGTCGAAGCGAGGTCGCCGACAACTTGCCCTGCCAGGCGAATGGGACATTGCTCGGCTCCGGCACTGCACAAACATAGGTGCCGCGCCCCACGAATCCTCGCACCAGCCCCTTCGCTTCCAACTCACGGTAGGCGTTCGTGACCGTCGTCCGGCTGACCTCAATCTGTTCGGCGAGCTGACGCTCGGCCGGGAGCTTCGAACCAGGCTTCAATTGCCCGTTTCTGATCGCCGTTTCGAGGTTGGCGACCAGGCGGAAATAAAGAGCATGCGACCCGCCATTCGGCTTCAGCCACTCACGCGTATTCATGGGTGTAACTCCATACCTGCCGGGCGCGCTGCACCGCCGGCTTCGCGCTACCACGCGGTGAGCCCACCGGGGGGGGTCGCCGCTTCATCAACGAACAAAACTTCCGACGGCAATACTTTTTAGAGTATTCCTCGGACCGCAACGATTCGTTTTGACTGTACCGCGGGCCGTCCTCGTTTAAGTAGTGCCAATCGCAACTTGGATATTGGGGCTCTCCGCCCGCGGCGTTACGATCGCAGCTCAGTAGGGGCGATTAAACACTGAATGCCTGACGCGGGCCTGCCGGCTTGGGGGGCTCCAGGGGAAGTGTTGTCCCTGGCGGCGATGCGCCTGCCGCCCGGGTGCGGCAGTGGACTCGTGTAGGCCTACCGCGGGCTTGCCCCTGCCTGAAGGAAGTGATCCCGAGCCAGGCCTGGAATGAAAAGCCTGAGCCGGCAATGGAGGGAGCGTAGATGAAAAGAAAACTGATTCAGGGGTTAGTGCTTGTGGTCAGTGGAATAATGCTGACGCCGCCGCTTGACTTGGCAGCGATGGAGCCCTATGGCGTGAAACTGGACCGTCCCATGGTGGTTGCGGGCGTTTACTTGCAAGCGGCAGTTTACGATGTCCGGTGGCAACTGGACGACACGCATGCCACCGTAACCTTCTCCCGCAAAGGCCGCACCGTCGCGACTGTTCCAGGCGAACTTGTAACGTTCAACAGAAGCGTGACCGTAGACACTCTCTATTTCACCAAACATCCCGATGGTTTCTTTTTCATTAACGGCCTGGGATTTGCCAGGACAAATAGGGGCATCGCATTCCGCACGATTCGGGCTCAGCCCCTCACCATAATCAACCGGCCTCCGAACATCCAGTCGATGGAGAGTGGAGTAGGCGGTGGTGTTCAGGTTCCTCGGCGAATCTTCAAGTGAGAGGTGTTTTCGCCGAACGCCAGGCTGGAAAAAGGGAAAAGCGCCGACTCTCTGGTTTTGAGAGCCGGTAGCGCAGACTCTCCGGTTTTGAGAGTCTGCGGCTTTTCCACTGGTCGAAGACGCAGCGCGGACACAGGGCGATAACAAGTTGGGCATATTCTTCGAATAAAACACCGCAGAGTTTGAACGGCACAAACTCTGCGCTACCCTGCTTTCCCCGCCGGGGCCCCGAAGGGCTTCGGTCAGGAGACCACGCGGAGCCGTTTGGAGGCGTAGCGCAGAATCTCGCGATCCGTCGTCACCAGACTCAGACCTTCCACCATCGCCTGAGCGATCAAGACCCGATCGAAAGGGTCTCGATGGATCGGCGGCAGGCGATAGATTTCGGCGACATGTTCCGGCCGCAGCACCAGGGCTGTGGCCGCCAGTTGTTCGAGCGCGTCCGGCCACCAACTGAGAGGATCCTCAATCTTGAGCAGACCCTTCATGCTCTTCAGCAGTACCTCCCAGTACACGACGGCACTCAGAATATTGGGTCCGGCGCGGATAATCGCTCGCACTCTGGGGGAGAGACGTGCGGGGTCGGTCAAGGCGATCAGGGCGGCGCTCGAGTCCAGCAGACAGCCGTTCACAATTCGCCTGCCAGGAAGCCATCGAGATCGATGGGATCGTCCCAGCCCGGGAGCAACTGGATACGGTCCTTCATGGCGCCAAGATGCACGGGGCGGCGTCCGGGTGGGGGCGGGGCGAGCCGGGCAACGGGTTTGCCGTGGCGCGTGATAACGACGCGGTCGCCGCTCTCCACGGCGCGAATGAGTTCGGAAAGGCGATTCTTGGCTTCGGCGATGCTCACGTCCATAACATTTCAAGTATAGCCAGATTTTCTGGCCATATCAATCCCGTGCTTGAGAGAGAGGTCTTCACCTTTGGGTCCGGGAACGATGGCGGTTCGACCGTCCGGGAAAAGGGTCAGGGGGGTGTGTCAGTTCTCGGAACCCTTTCTTCTCATCATGGGAGGACATCGTCACTCTAGGAAATCACGAATCTGCCGCCCAATGCGACACTTCACCACAGGCCGCGATTCAAACTCCCTCAAGCGTCAGGCGGTGCGGAATCGGACAATGAAGTGGCAGCCTTTCCCGCCACGCAGGATGGATTCCGTCAATTCCACCTTTGCCGGCTTGCCCAAGCCCTGCTCAACGATCGCCCGCACGTATCCCACCGAGCACTGGCAGTAGGTGGGAGAGACGCCCTTGGGGGCATCTTCCATGATGGGGCACAGGCAATGGCCATCCGCCACCTTCAGGCCGCGCGGATTCTGGGTGTATTGGTAGTGCACCACCGTTTCATCCCCCGACTGCTCGATGTTCTCTTTTCCCACGGACTTGCTGATTCCTTCCAGAAACCTCGCGGCCGCTTCCGGGGTGGGCGATGGGGGGGCGGGATAAGCGGTGTCGTGGCAGCGCCGCCCGCAACTCTCCATGATTTCATCCCGCGTGGCCTTGTCCAGTTTCTGGTCCATCTGACCGACCAGGCGCTTGATGACCTCCTGCCCCTGCTTCACCCGGTCGGGACAGGGAGTGAATACGGATTGGGGTTTGGAAGGCTCTTGGCCGAGAGCCGAGAGGGTTCCGGCCAGAAGCGCCGCCCCACAGCATCCACCCAATCGCACGGACTGGTGCAAAAACTCCTTGCGGTCTATTTTTCCCATCAGTGCTGCTCCTTTCGGTGTATAGCAATGTTCGTCGAATCGCCTGCCTTGCCGGGGCCAAACGACGGCCCCACACCTGTAATGCGCAAATCCGGCCCCAAGAGTGTAAGCGCCGTCAACCCAGAATGTGGATATTGGTTCCGCAAGGCTTGGTGCTTAACTGCCGGGCCCTTGTTCCTCGAGAAGGCAGGCCGCTAAAGGAGGGAAAAAGGTTCAGTCCTCCTTGACATATCCAACGAGATATCACACCCTATAGGATGTCTATGCTGCGGCGGGTCGTCCTGGATACCTCGGTGATTGTTGCGGCGCTCCGCAGTCGGCGCGCCGCGGCGAACAGGGTGTTGCGGCTGGTGGCCGAAGGGCGTCTGGTTCCCCTGGCGACTCCGCCGCTTTTCCTGGAATACGAAGAAGTGCTGGGGCGTCCCGAGCATCGATTGGTTCACGGGCTTGCGCCGGTCGCTATTGACGAGTTCCTGGCGGAACTGGCCGCGCTGATCGAGCCCGTTGACGTTCATTTCCAGTGGCGTCCTCAAGTGCGCGATCCCAGTGACGAGATCGTGCTCGAAGCTGCCACGAACGGTCGAGCGGACGCGCTGGTGACCTATAATATCAAGCATTTTGCCGCATCGGGCGGCCGTTTTGGGATTCCAATTCTCGGTCCCGCCGATGTCCTGGGAAAGGTGAGAGGATGAGTAAAGCGACGTACCCCTTGAAGCTTCCACTTTCTGTCAAGAAGGCCGCCCAACGCCTTGCCGCAGAGGATGGCGTTTCCCTCAACCAGTGGATCGCCGCCGCCGTAGCCGAAAAAATCGGAGTGGTGGAAACGGCGGCGGAGTTCTTCCAGAGGCGCGCTGGAGAAGCCTCGGGCGCCGGCCTCGCGAAGTTCCTTCGCCATGCCCCGGACGTCAAGCCGGAAGACGAGGACCGGATCAGGTGAGCGGGCAGGTGGCTGTCGGCGGTCTGCGCCAACTGGGCAGGAATCTGAGATTGCGAATTTGAGATTCCAGAAGGATCCCGCCATCGTTTGAGTGGGTTGCATAATTGCGATTCTAGGTTTCAGGGCAACACCCGAAGAAGCAAAAGTGCGGGCACAAGGACCGCTCTTGCGGCTGACGGCCACTTCCGACGGCGCTGCTACTCCCACGCCGCGGCTGTAATCAGCTTGCCGGTGCGCAAGTGATAGTTGATGGCGTCTTCCCAGCCCTGCATTTTCTTCCGAAACCAGACTTGGGTGTAGCGATCCAAGACGGCGTTTCCAGCCTCCGATAGGGCCGTGTAGGCAAAATAAATGTGCGAACGCGTCTTGCCGCCGGGGGCTGGAGCGAGCGCGATCCTGAGCTGAGTCGCGATCATGCCCGGCTCGACCCAGGCATAGGCAATGGTCAGTGTCGCCGGATCGTAATGCGTGACCATCCAGACCGTTTCCGTGCCGCTTTCGTTCGGAGTGGTGAAGACGCAGCCGTCCTCCGCAACGCCCGAGTCGGAATAGATCAGGTTGTACTTCCAGTTCGGAACCCAATCCACTTCCCGGACCGGGCAGAGAAGAGGGAACACCTGCGCAGGTGGCCCATCGTTCGTCTGCGTGTATTCGTGGCTTATTCGTAGGGCTTTGAATGTTGACATGATTTTTCTCCGAGTTCGATTGTTGCCTGCCTCGAAAGACAAAATGGCCCGGTCGCAAGCCGCGACCGCGCCAGTAATCGAAATTACGAATTCAAGAATTCAGACGCTTATAAAAAAGGCCGGACAGTAGGCCGGCCTCCGAGTCTCACTGGCGCGGAATTCAAAAAATCGGATTCAAGATTTCAGACACAGGAGAAAGCGGACAGAAAAGCAAAAGGGGCGCACAACGTGCGCCCCTGGATTCCTGCTGTCGACTGTCAACTGAGGACTGTCGACTAATTTAATCCCGGCAACGACCGACTCTCCCACGCACTTCCGCGCGCAGTACCATAGGCCCTGGAGGGCTTAACTACCGTGTTCGGGATGGGAACGGGTGTGACCCCTCCGGTAAGGTCGCCGGAAACTCGGAAGAGCAGTCAACAGTCGACAGTTTACAGTCAACAGTTAAGACCTGTGCTCCTGTCGACTGTGAACTGTTGACTGCCGACTGCTCTTTGAACGGTGTGGCGTCACTTCAATGTAAAAAGGCAAACTGTTAACTGTCGACTGTTGACTGTCGACAGTTCTTGTGTGTTCAGCAGATTTATGGTCAAGCCGAACGGGCGATTAGGACCAGTAAGCTGAACGCGTTACCGCGCTTACACCCCTGGCCTATGGACGTCGTAGTCTTCGACGGCCCTTCAGAGGGATCATTCCTGTAGCGGACAGGACTTCACCCTTGGGAGATCTAATCTTGGGGCGTGCTTCACGCTTAGATGCTTTCAGCGTTTATCACTTCCAGACTTCGCTACCCAGCCGTGCCACGGGCGTGACAGCTGGTACACAAGAGGTCTGTTCATCTCGGTCCTCTCGTACTAGAGACAACCCCCCTCAAATCTCCTAAGCCCACACCAGATAGGGACCGAACTGTCTCGCGACGTTCTGAACCCAGCTCACGTACCGCTTTAATGGGCGAACAGCCCAACCCTTGGAACCTTCTACAGCTCCAGGATGCGATGAGCCGACATCGAGGTGCCAAACCGCTGCGTCGATGTGAACTCTTGGCAGCGATCAGCCTGTTATCCCCGGCGTACCTTTTATCCGTTGAGCGATGGCCCTTCCATACAGAACCACCGGATCACTAGGTCCCACTTTCGTGCCTGCTTGACTTGTTGGTCTTGCAGTCAGTCTGGCTTATGCCCTTGCACTCGACGGCTGATTTCCAAACAGCCTGAGCCAAACTTCGAGCGCCTCCGTTACAATTTAGGAGGCGACCGCCCCAGTCAAACTACCCGCCTAGCCTTGTCCCTGGCCCGGATTACGGGTCGAGGTTAGAACCACAGAACCATCAGGGTGGTATCTCACCGTTGGCTCCCCAGAGCCCGAAAACCCTGGTTCAAAGCCTCCCACCTATGCTGCGCAGACAACCCCATAGTTCAAGGCTAAGGTGTAGTAAAGGTGCACGGGGTCTTTCCGTCTAGGTGCGGGAAACCGGCATCTTCACCGGTACTACAAGTTCGCTGAGTCACTCGCCACGACAGTCGCTCTATCGTTACGCCATTCGTGCAGGTCGGAACTTACCCGACAAGGAATTTCGCTACCTTAGGACCGTTATAGTTACGGCCGCCGTTCACCGGGGCTTCAGTTCAAAGCTGCCGCGGGATTGCTCCCACATGACCTCTCCCTTTAACCTTCCGGCACCGGGCAGGCGTCAGCCCCTATACGTCGTATTCGACTTTGCAGAGACCTGTGTTTTTGTTAAACAGTCGCAGAGCGCGATTCGCTGCGGCCCCCTCGGGCTATTAACCCTAGCGGGGCACTCCTTCTCCCGAAGTTACGGAGTTAATGTGCCTAGTTCCTGAGCGAGTGTTCTCTCAAGCGCCTTTGGATATTCACCTCGTCTACCTGTGTCGGTTTGAGGTACGGTTGCAGTAGAGACTGCTTAGCGGCTTTTCTTGGCAGCATGGAATTGCGAACTTTACCGGGTCTAAGACCCGTCGGCTCACCCCTCAGAGCTGGCTTTGAACCGACCCGGTGGATTTGCCTGCCGGATCCTCCTCAAGGCGCGCATCACCATCCATCAGGTGACTCCGCTATCCTCCTGCGTCCCCGCTTCGTCATAACGTCTCCGCCGCAGTGCCGGAATATTAACCGGCTGTCCATCAGCTACGCCTTTCGGCCTCGCCTTAGGGACCGACTGACCCTGAGCGGATTAACCTTTCTCAGGAAACCTTAGACTTTCGGCGCGGAGGGTTCCCACCTCCGTTATCGCTACTTATGCCGGCAGGGTCACTTGAGTACCGTCCACGAGCCCTCGCGGTCCCGCTTCAAACTGTACTCAACGCTCCTCTACCAATCCGAAGGCAAATCAGAAGTTAGAAATTAGAAAGCAGAATAGGATATTTCTGATTTCTACCTTCTACTTTCTGATTTGCCTTCGGAGTCCGCAGCTTCGGTAAATGGCTTGAGCCCCGTTGAATTATCGGCGCAAAGACGCTCGACCAGTGAGCTGTTACGCTTTCTTTAAAGGATGGCTGCTTCTAAGCCAACCTCCTGGCTGTCTGAGCGACTTCACTTCCTTTCCCACTTAGCCATTGCTTCGGGACCTTAGCTGACGGTCTGGGCTATTTCCCTCTCGACAACGAAGCTTAGCCCCCGCTGTCTGACTCCCGGACAGTACTTCGCGGCATTCGTAGTTTAGTTGGATTCGGTATCCGTTAACGGACCCTAGTCCATCTAGTTCTCTACCACCGCGAGACTCAATCCGAGGCTAGCCCTAAAGCTATTTCGAGGAGAACGAGCTATCACGGAATTTGATTGGCCTTTCACTCCTACCCTCAGTTCATCCGAGCTGTTTTCAACCAACACCGGTTCGGGCCTCCGGCCGCTGTTACGCGGCTTTCACCCTGACCAAGGGTAGATCATCCCGCTTCGCGTCTATTGCCCGCCACTGAACGCCCTATTCAGACTCGCTTTCGCTGCGGCTCGCTCCCCCTTGCGGGATCATCGCTTAACCTTGCGACGGACAATAACTAGCCGGCTCATTATGCAATAGGCACGACGTCAGGCTGCCTGTCTGCCTTGCGGCAAACAAGCGTAGCCCTTCGACTGCTTGTAGGCATACGGTTTCAGGTACTTTTCACTCCCCTCGCCGGGGTTCTTTTCACCTTTCCCTCGCGGTACTGGTTCACTATCGGTCGCTAGAACGTATTTAGCCTTACGGGATGGTCCCCGTAGCTTCCCGCAGGGTTTCACGTGCCCCGCGGTACTCAGGTACGCGCATGAGAGTCCGGTCAGCTTTCGCTTAAGTGGCTATCACACGCTGTGGCCGGCTTTTCCAAGCCGTTCAGCTAGCCGCCGGATTGTTAACTCTCTGGCTCTACACCGACGCGCGCCCTACAACCCCCAGCCCTCCTCTGAGATTTCAAATTT
The DNA here is from genome assembly GCA_963831905.1 of uncultured Acidobacteriota bacterium. Lineage (GTDB taxonomy): Bacteria > Acidobacteriota > Terriglobia > UBA7540 > UBA7540 > CAVROP01. Next base: position 1,275,264 of record CAWHRX010000009.1, read on the forward strand.
CAGATTTGAGATTTCAGAGGAAAGCTGGGTTTGGGCTGTTCCGCTTTCGCTCGCCGCTACTGACGGAATCGCGGTTGCTTTCTCTTCCTCCAGGTACTGAGATGGTTCACTTCCCTGGGTTAGCTCGTACCCGCCTATGTATTCAGCGGGCCGTCCCCGACTTTCAGTCGGGGGGGTTTCCCCATTCGGAGATCCCCGGGTCTAAGGCTGTTTCCGCCTGTCCGGGGCTTATCGCAGGTAACCACGTCCTTCATCGCCGTCTAGCGCCAAGGCATCCACCGTACGCCCTTAGTAGCTTGACCATAAAATCTGCTCAACACACGAAAAACAGTTCACAGTTCTCAGTTTCCCGTTAATTCTTGACTGTCGACTGTTGACTGCTCTTCCTGCAGATTGCCTTACTCTCTGCCCGGATCCAACCCGGACAGACGCTGCCTGCCATCTCACTTTGCTCTTCGCCAAGGTTTCTAAGGCCTTTGCTGAGAGATGATTGCTGAGGGCTGACAGCTACTACTAGGTAGACGCCACACCGTTCAATTTTCAAAGATCGCTGAGTATCCCCGGCCGACTTTTGGTCTCCGGTGATCTCTTTCCAGCCCGCTTGCCCACTCAATTTCGGGCCGCAGGTTGCTGGGGTTGGTCCTCTCCGCGCTTCCGGAGAACACCCACCTCAACAACCATAACGAAACGCGTCGGGCCGCAAAGCACTCTGCGCGCCTTTGCGTTGGCAGCTCGGTCACTCTGAGGTTTGGAGGGTGAGATCAGGCGGGACGTTTTCTTGCAGGTGGCCCACTTGCTCCACTCCCCTATTCAGTAGCCTTTACCGTACTGACCTCCACGATTTACCTGGCGATACGATGAGAAGTTTCGCGCTGAATCTCGTGTTCTTTCTCGAGATCACCTTCACACTGGCTTCACCTTCGTGCCGACAATCACTGATCATACCCCTGGCAAAAACCAAATGCAAGCGAAATCTTCAAGTTTTTTTAAACAAACTTTTTGCCCCTTCACCCTCGCCGATACGATCCTCTCGCCGTGTCACTCCGCCCGGCCAATGGGCCGACAAGAAAGCCATCGATAATAAGACCAGGAGCCAACCTCATCGCGGCTCTGCATTACACCGCGCCCACATGCAAGCCCCGCACTGAATCGAAAGGTCCCACCAGCACTGCCGCTCGAGTATGGGCGAGGGGCCGGGAATGACATGAAAGCACGGTTGCAGTACAATCCCTTCTCTGTATAAGCCCTGTCCTGGAGAGAGAACAACGATGTCTCATCGACTCGGAATACTCGCGATAGTGTTCGTTTCTGCGGCGGCTCTTTGCGTTCCGTCACACGTCGCCGCCCAAGCCAGAACGCGCCTTGCGATTGTGGGGCTGGACCACGATCACGTTTGGGGAATACTCAAGTTGATCGCCAGCGAACCGGAGGGCGAACTGGTGGCCGTCGCGGACACGCACCCGGAGTTGATCCAGAAAGCGAAAGCCATGGTGCCGGGGAGTGTGAAGTTCTTTTCAGATTATGTCGCCATGCTCGATGAGGTGAAGCCTGATGCGGTGATCGTCACCACGGCGAACAACCGTCACCTTGAAATCCTGCGAGCCTGCGCCCAACGCAAGATCCACTTCGACACCGAGAAGCCGATGGCGGCCAGCGGCGCCGACGCCCGCGAAATGGAGCGCCTGGCTCGCGAGGCTGGCATCAAATTAATGGTGAACTACGCGAACGCCTGGACGGAGCCGACGCAAGAAGCCCTGCGGCAGATCGAAGAGGGAGTGATCGGGAAGATCCAAAAGATAATTGTCCAATTCGGCCACGAAGGGCCGAAGGAGATCGGCACGTCCAAGTATTTCTCCGACTGGCTTTACGACCCTGTGAAGAACGGCGCCGGGGCTCTGATGGATTTCGGTTGCTACGGCGCCGACTGGGCCATGGTGCTTAAGGGTCGGCCCCAACGCGTTTATGCAACCTCGCTAAAACTCAAAACCGAGCAGCACAACGCTGTCGAGGATGACGCCACGGTGCTTCTTGAATACGCCGACGCCACAGCCATTCTGATGCCCTCCTGGGATTGGCCGTACGGAAAGGGGCAAGCGGAGACCTTCGGCTCCAAAGGTAGCTTTCTGGTTAGCGGAGACGGGCTGCTGTTTCATCCAGCCCCGCGTGCAACCACAACCAGCCGGGAATACCCGGAGGGGAAGATGGTAACCCCCCCGGCCCCCCCCGAGAGGCGCAACGGCGTGGCTTACTTCTTGTACTGCATCCGAAACGACCAGCCCATTGACGGTCTCGTCGGGCCAGCGGTCAACGTGGGTGTGAATGAGATAATTGACGCGGCAAAGGAGTCAATCCGGACCGGCAAAGCAGTGCCACTGCCGGCCGAATAAAGAAAGATAAAGAAGCCGGTCTTGGCTTGCATGGACTCGAGCGGACGGACGGCCACGTAATGGGGATTAGGGCCGAATGATGCGATAATGCGAAATCGTCGTGGCGAGGGAGGGAAGCTTCCCTTCCTCTCGTGGGCGTTCGGACCAAATCACCGTGCCCTTGCACATAACTTCGGCGGGCCGCCCTCCGAAGAATTCTTTAGGCAGCACGAAAGTCAATTCGAGAGGCGTTTTGGGCTCGGCGAATTCCTCTCCCCGGAAAAGCACTCCTGAACGGCTGATGTTTTGGGTGGTTCCCTTCCACCACTTGCTTCCCCCGTTTAGCCGATAACGCAGGTGGATTTGGATTCCATATCGTTGGGCACGGTTGTTAGATCTCAAATCGCCCTCCTGGCACGCAACTCGCACTGCGCCGTTCAATTCTCAAATGATCTTCTATGAAACGGAACCGGCGCCGGTTCTCGTATAGACTCCGGGTATCACTTTAGAACTTTCTTAGAATCTCGCAATGGACCGACGGTACTAGTCCGCCTGTACTTGCGGCGGCAGGCTGACGAGCTCGTTCTTGCGGGAAGGATTTGAGTCAGGTGGTGATCGACGGAGAAAAGGACGAGTTTCAAGCGGTTGGTGACAACCCGCGTGAAAAGGCGACTCTTAATGGCCTGCCGGCCGAGGGTCATTTCTGCAGAAGCCTGGCCGGGCTTTCAAAACCCTGTGCAAACCCGCGCCGAAGACGGGATTATTATCGGCGCTGAGAACACCGATCTCTTTACGCGCATCGTTCATAGGCCACTGACGGGAGCGAAATCTCCAGTCGCGCCCCGCCGCCAGGAGCCGATTCGATCACCAGATCGGCGCCGATCGAGCGCACGCGTTCCCTTATAACTCGAGGGCCCAGAGCGGCAGCGCTGAGTTCCGCGAGCGAGAGCCGGCCTGCGAATTCGAAGCCGCGTCCATCATCCTCGATGACCAGCTTCCAAATCCCGTTGTCGCGGCCAAATCGCACCACTACCTTCCGCGCTCCGCTGTGCTTCCGAATATTCACCAGCGCCTCTTGCAGGACACGAACCAATTCAGTGCACGCGCGAGGCGGCAAGGAAACCTCCTGGGCATCGGCGTCAAAGCTGGCCGAGATTAGCTGGTCGCGTTGGAATTGGTCGACGGTATCACCCAAGCACTTGACGAGCTTAGCGGGCTCCACATCAACCGGCTTTAAGATCTGCATTCTTTCACGAAAGTCCTGGATCTCTTTCCGGAGGAGCTCTTGCAAACGGCTGATTTCTTGGAGAAGGATCTTGCGGTCACCTGCGGCGTTCCTTCGCACCAGTTCCGTTTGGATTTCCAGTCCCATGAGAGACTGAATAACTCCGTCGTGAAGCTCATGCGCCAGGCGAGTCCGCTCCGCGGCCTGGGCGCGCGATCGTATGCGACTGAGATCGTGCATATACTGTACGGCCGGAGCTACTTCGCGAACCAGGCTCTCAAGAAACCGCACGTCTCGTTTATGGAAGGCTCTTCGAGCGGAGTTGTACACCAAGAGCCGGCCGAACCAGTTCTGCTGAAAGGAGAAAGAGACCGCGAGGAGCGAGCTGAAGTCAACAAACAGTGTGTGGCGCTCGCCCACAACGCGCATGGCTACACTCTCCCGGCCGAAATTATGCAGGGCCCGAATGCGTCCCGTGGCGCGTGAGGAGCCCGCTTTCGACCTACCGTAACGACTCGACAAGCCCGCCCCACGAGGGTCAACCGGGTCAAGAGGACGCCGACGTTGAACGGCGCGCCAAACTGATTCCGGGAGAGCGGCAAAATAGGCTCTGCGCTCGGCGTCGGAGAGCTTCGAGAAGCGCACGGTTGCTTCTCCCGCCCCCCTTGGACGTTTCGCCTCCCAAAGGAAGGCGTCGTCACCGGCCACCCTTCGGAGTACCAGCTTGACCTGATCTGCCTCATAGAAGTCGCCAATGAAATACAGTAGGCCTTCCAGCGTAGCTCTTAACCCGATTTCCGGGAGGCCATTCCCAATGAGCCGCCCGATGATGAGTGCGTTAACATGCCTGCGCTTCGCCTCCTCCGCCAGGAAGCCGAGGAGGTAGCTCGCCATGATCAGACTGCCGGCTAGGGCGATAGCGCCCTTCAGCGAACTGCCCGCCCCGTATAAAGGCAGGATGCGGCCCGTCCCGGAGAAGGCGAGTGGTGGCAGGAGCAAAAGAGCAGCGCAGGCGAAGGACGTGATGAGAGTTCCTCTCATGCCCCAGAGTTCAGCGGCGGTCAAGAGAGCCAAGAAATAAAGTATAAGAAACGGGCTGTGAGCTCCGCCTGTTGATATGGTCAGCAGGCAGATCGAGGCAACTCCCGTGGCATGCATGCACCAACGCCACGCCGAGGACGAAGTCCGATAGACAGTTGTGGTCAGCAAACTTGCTAAACTGTAAGCGAGGTAAGAAAAAAGCAGCGCCCGAGTAATGTCGAGGCGCGGGCCAAGAAGGCGTGGGGCGAGGTAAGCAATCCCGACGCACCCCGTTCCGAGAACGGCGCAGGAGATGGCCAGAAAACGCTCTCGTTCCGAACCATCTCGGCGGAGTTGCGCCCACCAAGGTTGACTGGACATCGCTAGATACTCACTTGCGGCAGGCCAAGAATCACGGCTTGATAAATAATAGGGCGGCTCAGGTTGAAAACGGGCAAATACCTTAAAGATAATTGCTCAAGATCTACTGCCCAAATAGTGAACAGACCCGGCCAACTCGCCGATGCCTGTCGTGGTCGTTTATAACGGCACATTATGGTCTCCACGCTTGTCCCGCGTCAAGAAACATTAACTTGCGGGACAATGTGTCCTTTCCGATCCAAGCGGCATCGCCGCGGTGGGAACTCTCTCGCGCTGATGATTTGGGCGGCATCGGACGCCAAACAACCCTGTCCCCGGCGACGAAGACCACGGGCGACAAGTCGGTTTGGACGCTAGGTCCCGGCCTGCTCGAGAAGAATCCAGCCTTTGGCGCCTCGGTTATCGGCAGTTGGCAAACAGGGGCGGGCCTCAATGCCGTGTTTGGCAAGGATGCTGCAAATGTATTCGCCGACGTTGGCAGCGTCGGCGCGTACAAAAGCCATGATTGAAGGTCCTGCGCCGCTCAAGCAGATCCCCAATACCTCGGGATGCCTGATGCGGAGCACCTCAGCCAGTCCCGGCACGAGGGGCGCACGGTAGGGTTGATGCCAGCGGTCTTCAAAAAACTCAGGGTGCAAATCCGGCTTGCCTGAAAAGAATTGTGCTGCCAGGACAGTAGCGCGCTGGAGATTATGAATCGCGTCCGCACGCGAGTAGTGGTTGGGCAGGACGGCTCGAGCCTGCTTCGTCGCCAAGGCGTAATTTGGCACCACCAGAACAAGCTGAAGATCTGTGGGAACCGGGCAGGAGTAAGCAATCACCCTCTCCCCTTCGTTAACCGCCACCGTGAACCCGCCGTGCCAAGCTGCCGCGACGTTGTCGGGGTGTCCTTCGCGCTGGCTCGCGAGAGTCAACAACTCCTCGCCAAAGAGCGGCCGGTTGACAAGCCAGTGGCAGGCCACCAGGGCGCCCACTATGGCTGCGGCGCTCGAACCGAGACCCACGCCCACCGGAATCTGATTGTGAATCTCAACGTCGAAGCCGCGCCTCTTGCCCCAGCTTTCCAGGGTCTCCGTCATGACGCGGGCGACGAGATTGCTGGAGTCGCTCGAAACGCGCTCAGGGTTTGCTCCATCGTAGTGGACTGAAACTTCGCTGTCGTCGCGGGGATTCACGTGCAGGTCGAGGTGCAGGCTCAACGCCAGCGCTCCGCAATCGAAAAGGCTGCCCAGGTTGGCGCATGTCGCCGGCACCCGCACAAAGAATCGCTCACTCATAGAACTTCGCCCGCAATCAAATCTTCCAGTGTCTCGCGCCTCCGGATCAGTTCTGCCTCGCCGCCGTTGACCAGGACTTCGGCAGGGCGTGGGCGGGTATTGTAATTGGAGGAGAGCACGAAGCCATAGGCGCCGGCGGCAAGCACGGCCAGCAACTCGCCCGGTTCGACGTTGGGCATTACGCGGTCCTGGGCGAAAAAATCCCCCGTCTCACAAAGCGGTCCCACCACATCGGCTTCCAGCATGCCGCGGGTCTGGTCGCGAACAGGAATTATCTCGTGATAAGAACCGTAGAGCGTGGGGCGCATGAGGTCATTCATTCCGGCGTCCACAACGATGAAGTTCTTCCGCCGGTTCTGCTTTACATAAAGCACACGTGTCAGGAGGATGCCCGCCTTGGCCACCAGGGCGCGGCCCGGTTCGATGATGAGACGGTACCGGGCAGCCTGCAAGCGCTTCTTGAGCCCTCGCCCCAGGGTCTCGAAGTCGAGTGGTTGCTCATTGGCATAGCGGATTCCGTAACCGCCGCCCAGATCGATGTATTCGATCCCAATTCCCTGGCTCTGAAGCCGCTCCGCTAAGGCCAGTATTTCGTCCAGGGCCTTGAGAAAAGGCTCAACGGCCAGGATTTGTGACCCGATGTGACAAGCCACGCCACGAATCTTGAGATGGTTGGAGGCCGAGGCGCGGCGGTAGAGCTCCAGAGCTTCGTCCTTCGGGACGCCGAACTTGTGAACGATCTGGCCGGTGGAAATGTAAGGGTGCGTTTCCGCCTCGACCTCAGGGTTGACACGGATGGCGACAGGCGCGATCCTTTGCAGGGCAGCGGCCCGGCTTTCGATCAGTTCAAGTTCGCCCGCCGACTCGACATTGAACATCCCGATGCCCGCTTTCAGCCCTGCGTCGATTTCGGCCTGGCTCTTCCCTACTCCCGAAAAGACGATCTGGTCGGCGTTCGCGCCGGCACGTAAAGCGCGTGCCATCTCCCCGCCCGAGACGACATCAAACCCCGCTCCAGCCTGCCGGAGGAGGCTCAGAATCCGCAGATTGGAGTTAGCCTTCACGGAATAACAGACAACATGGAGTAGTGACGACAAGCTCTCCTTCAGGCGCGAGAGCTCGCCCAAAACAGTAGCTTGGCTGTAAACATAGGCCGGTGTCCCGAAGCGCTCGGCAAGCAACTCGACGAGAACATCTTCACATCTTAATTGACCGGATTCGTAGTGAAAGGCTTCCATGGTGTCAGTCAGTTGTCAGTAATCAGTCGTCAGTCGTCAGTAATGTTGAATTTCAAATTCTTGAATCTCAAATCCTCGAACCTCCCTGCACTGCCCAGTCTTTTCTGAACTACTGCCTACTGCCTACTGCCTCTCACCGCACCCGGATCAGCACAATGGTTTGATCGTCGCGCGGCGGCCGGCCTTGCTCAAACTCCCGCACTTCATCGAAGAGGCTAGCGATGATTTCCTCAGGGGGGCGATGGGAATTCCGGCGGAGAACGTTCTCGAGCCGCCGCGACCCGAACTCCTCGTGCTTGGTGTTTGCGGCCTCGACGATGCCGTCCGAAAACATCGCGACCAAGTCCCCTGACTCGAGCTTCACTAACGCGTCCTGATACTGGGTGTGTTCGAGCAGACCCAGGGGGATTCCCTCGACGCGAATCGTCTGGGTTTGCCCTTTCCTCATCAAGAGGGGCAAGGGCATTCCCGCATTGGCGAGGCGCAGCGTCTTTGCGCGCGGCTCCCAGATGGCGTAAGTGAGCGTAATGAAATGACCTTCGATCTTGCGTTCGAGTAGAATCAGGCTCAGTCTCTTCAATAAACGCGGTGGCGAGAGCTTTTGAGGGGCCAGGCTGCGCAGGATGCCCATGGCCATGGCTCCATACAACGCGGCAGGAGCACCCTTGCCGCTCACATCGCCGACCGCCAGCACGTGCCGCTCCTTCCCATAGGTCAGAAAATCGTAGAGGTCGCCCCCCAGTTCTCGCGCGGGGTGAAAGCGCAGCGCCACCTCCAGGCCTGGAATGTCGGGAGCCGTCCCCGGCATGAGATGCATCTGGATCTCCTGGGCGCGTTGCAAATCGCGCTCAAGACGGGCTTCGCTTCGAGCCACACGTTCGTAAAGCCGGGCATTTTCAATGGCGATGGCAATTTGCGGAGCGAGAGTGGAGAAGATGCGGATGTGCTCCTCGCTGAAGTAATTGGGTTGCGGGCTTTCGAAGTCCACGACGCCGATGACGCGGCCACGATAAATGAGCGGTGTCGCCATCTCCGAGCGCGTTTCCGGGTTGAGCTGAATGTAGCGCGGGTCTTTTGAGACGTCGCCGACCACCACGGTCTGACGCAGATCGGCCGCGGCGCCTACGATTCCCTGGCCAAAACGGACCACGCCCCTCTCAGGCTGGTGTTCGTCCTGTTTCAGGGATAGCACCGCGTTAAAGGTCCGGGCCTGCTCATCGGCCAACAGGATGCTGAAGCGGTGATAATCGATCAAGCGCTTCGTCAAAGTTCCGATCTTCCGCAGGAGCTCGCTCGTGACCAGGACGGAACTCATTTCCCGGCTGATCTCGTTCAGCAATTGAAGAGTCCGCGCTTGCCGCACACTGCGGCGATAGAGCCGCGCGTTCTCGAGCGCCATCGCCATGCGGCTGGCGAGGAGTTCCAGAAGGTTAACGTGAGAATCGTTGAAGAAATCCGGCCAGGGCGCTTCCAGGTCGAGTACACCGATAAGCCTTTTCTTGGCAATCAGCGGGACCGCCAGCTCCGAGCGAATCGGAGATAGGGTGCGAATATAGCCGGGGTCTTTCAGCACATCATTGACCAGTACGGAGCGGCGGGTTTCAGCAGCCCGCCCCACAATCCCTTGGCCAACTTTGATGCGCAGTGTGCGAATCAACTCGTCGGGGTGGCCGATGCTGAAGCGAACACTCAACTCCTGGGTCTTCTCGTTGAGCAAAAGAATGGCGAAAACTTCGTAGTCGATCGCGCGTTTGACGATCTCGGCGATGCGCGCCATGAGCTCATCGAGATCCAGCGTGGAGTTGATCCGTTCGTTGACTTCCACCATCAGGGTAAGAAGTTCAGTCAGCTCGAGCGGCCGTGAAGCGGATTGTGTTGCATCAGCCATAAAGCAAGCAGGTGGTAAACGTCTGAAGGTCATTGTAGCATACGCTGTATAATGGCTTACGATGTTGATTCTGGCATTGGATACGACCAGCGAAGGGGGAGGAGTTGGCGTTTTCCGCGACCATGAGTGCCTCGCCCAGATCGCGAATGACGGCCCAGCGAACCACTACGCCGTAAGCTTGTTCTCGATGGTGGACCGGGCATTCGAAGAAGCCAGGGCGGGGCATGGCTTTCCCGAACGAGGGCTGGCCGATATTCAACTGATCGCTGTCACCTCCGGGCCTGGATCTTTCACCGGAATCCGCGTGGGTCTAGCAGCGGCGCTCGGTTGGGCTAAGGCATTCGGTCTGCCGGTGCGAGCAGTGTCGGTGCTCGAGGCTCTCGTCGATGCAGCCCGGACACAAACGGAGTGGGCGGTCCCGATCCTGGATGCGCGCCGGGGAGAGATATTTGTGGGGATCTTCCAGAGGGGCACTCAAACACGGGAGGGCAGCCTTAAGCCGCCGCAAGGGCCGCCTCTAAAAGAAGATCAAGGCTGGATTTTGAGACCAGCAGAGCTGGGGCCTTTCCTCAGCCGCCGCTTGCCGCAAGGGGTGGGGATAACCTGCGTTTTCAGAGAACACGATCGTACAGCGCTGGCGCTTCGCGAAGCCCTTTCCAGCCCATTCCAGTGGCAGGCCGTGGCGGGAACGCTGGTCGAGGCTGTGGCTCGCCTCGGTTTGCAGGACTACCGCTCGGGAAAACCGCAGCCGGCCGGCAGCCTCGACGCCTATTACATACGGCGACCGGATGCAGAGCTGCTGACGAGCGACACGGACCGAAATTCGAAAATCGAAACTCGATAACCGAAACCTAGTTTTGCCTGCCATTCTGAGCGAAGCGAAGAATGCCACTCACAAGAATGGGTATTGTGAACTCCCAAGCTCTGTTCTCAGGGCGCGATTTCGATTTTCGAATTGCGGCTCTCAATTCTGAAACTGCTCATGCGCATTCGTAACGCCAGCGAGGACGACCTGGAAGCAATCCTCAGAATCCAGGGCAGGGCTCCCCAAGCCGCCCAATGGACTGCGGCTGACTATGCAACCTTGGCCAGCGATCCTTTGGGGCTCGTCCTGGTGGCCGAACTCGACAGAGTGAGCTCGCCGGCACTTGCGGGATTCGCCGCGTTCCACCACGTCACCGACGAGGCCGAGCTCAGAAACATGGCGGTCGACCCAGCCCATCGGGGACAAGGCGTAGGAAGCGAGCTGGTCGCTGAAGGCCGGAGACGACTGCTGGAATTCGGAGTAAGGCGGATCTTCCTCGAAGTACGCGCTTCGAATATCACAGCGCAGCGACTCTATTTCTCGATGGGGTTTAGCCTTCACTCGCGGCGGAGGGATTATTACCGCGATCCCCAGGAAGATGCATTGATCCTATCCTTGGAGCTGACTCCGGCGCCCGAAGTTTCCGCTCCCGGCAGGAATCTGTGAGTTCTAGATTTCCGGAGAAGAAGCCATGAGCCCCAGCGATGCCAGATCCCAGCGGCTGGCGTAGCCGACATTGTGTCATTTATCAAGCCTCGCCCATCAGCTTGGAAGCGTCGGTTCGTTTTCGCAAAATATGGTGTTTTTTGCTCCTTTTAGTGTCCGATGTTCGCTAATTTGTGCGCAAAACGCGCATAATTCTCATCACTCAAAAAAGTGATGTGCTTTGTTTTCAAGTACTTCTTAGCTTCGTTCCGACTATTTTCCATTTTTTGTAGTTCCCTGCATTCCCTCATAGCCGGGACCTTCCCGCGTTCCCTGGCGCCTCGGCGCGTCCTGGCGTTCGCATGCGACAATGTGTCCACAAAACAACCACGATTATAGGCTAGCATACGTCACTGGATTTGTCAAGCGAAAACTGCGAACAGTGGAAAGTGCGGCAAAACCGGGCGGACCTTGCCGCGTTATTCCGCCGCTGGCGCTATGGCCGTTTTGTCCCTGCGGGTGGCTGCACGTTATCGACAGATTGGGGATGCAGCACCGTGGTTGCAAGCTAACTATTTTCTGGTATGCTTACCGCCCGATAACGGAGGGCGGCCACAAGGGCCCCCATCAACTTATCGATCGAGGTGGGTTATATGTCAACGCAAATATCCCGACGCACTTTTATGATGGGCGCGGCCACAGCGACTGCCGCGCTACGTGTAATGGGGGCCAACGACCGCGTGCGGTTGGGCATCATTGGCTCAGGAGACCGCGGCACGTACCTGATGGGGCGCGCTAACCAGGTCGGCAATTTCGACTGGGTGGCTGTCGCCGACATCTGGGATGTACGGCGCGACCGCGGCGAGCACACGGCCGGCACCAAAGTGGATAAGTATGCCGATTACCATCAACTCCTCGATCGCAAAGACATCGACGGAGTCATTGTAGCGACATTCGACCACGTTCACGCGCAGATCGCCATTGATGCCTGTCGAGCCGGCAAGGACGTGTACGTCGAGAAGCCTATGACGTCGCTGCCGGAGCAGGGTCCTCCCATGGTGAAGGCGGTGCGAGAGACCAGCCGCATCGTCCAGGTGGGCACGCAGCAGAGAACCACACCGCACTTCCTCGAGGCGAAGCAGAAGTTCTTTGACACGGGAGCGATCGGAAAAGTGAATATGGTGCGCACCATCTGGAATGCCAATGGCGGCTATCTGACGCCCGTACCCAAGGGGATGGAACAGAAACCTGCCGGGCTTGATTGGGACGCTTGCCTCGCCTGGCTGCCCAAGATCCCCTGGGATCCGAAACGCTATTTCAATCGTTTTGCCTATTGGGACTTTTCAACCGGCGGGCAGACCGGCGGGCTTTTCGTACACATGGTGGATGTGGTGCATTGGTTCCTGAATATCCAGCGCCCCCTGGCCGCCGTGGCGATGGGAGGCATTTATCTTTACGACGACGGGCGTGACACGGCGGACAACATCAACTTTGCTCTCGAATACCCCGAGAAACTGAACGTGACCTTCGAGGCTACTCTGACGGACATGATCCCCGCCGGGGCGGCAGACATCGTCTTCATGGGCACGGGCGGCAGGCTCAACATCTTCCGTTACGGTTACCATTTCATCCCCAGCAAAGGGAACACTCAAGTGGGCGAATGCTCGAGTGGACCCACGGACGACAATCACATGGGGAATTGGCTCGAATGCATGCGCACCCGCCGGCAGCCCAACGCCGACGTAGTGTCCGGCCACTACGGCGCCGTGGCCTGCCATATCGGGAACCTCGCCTACAAACAGAAGAGCCAGGCGGCCTGGCAGAAGGAGTGGGAGGTATGAGCATCCAACCCGGAGTGAATATGGAGTTTATCAGGTCGCAAGACAAATCTTTCGCCGAGGGCGTGGAGCGCGCGGCGCGCCTCGGATATAGCTTCGTTGAGCCGATGGTGCACAACGGGCGGGAATTGCTCAGCGAAGCCGGCTACTTCCACTCGTTCTCTCTCGACGACGACCCGGGCGAAATGAAAGACATCTTGGAGCAGCACGAGGTCAGGGCTTCCGGCTTGAGCGCCCACTGTCCCCTGATGCGGCCGGAAATCAGCGTGCCCTACTTGCAGAAGGCTATCCGCTTTGCGGTGGGCGTGGGCGCGCCGGTGGTGAACACCGACGAGGGCATCCGCCCGTCCTGGGTCAGCATGGATGAGGCGTTTGGCGTGATGAAATACACGCTCAGCACTGTGCTCCGGACGGCTGAACGCCACGGCATTTACATCGGCATCGAGCCGCACCAGAGTATTTCCAAGAGCACGCAAGGCCTGCTGCGCATCGCCACTCTGGTGGATTCGCCTTACCTCCGCGTGAACTACGACACCGGGAACGCTTATCTCGCCGGCGAAGATCCTTACGAGGGGCTGCGTGCGGTTCGTCATCTGCTCATTCATGTGCACGCCAAGGACATCGCGATCGAGCACTCGGAAGCAGAACGTGGGAAGGTGACCGGCACACCCGTGGGATGCGCGTGCGGAGATGGCGTAATTGATTGGAAGAAGGTGGTCGGCATCCTGCGGGAGTCGGGCTTTGATGGTGTCCTGTCCGTGGAGTGCGGCACCGAAGAACAAGCCCGCCGCAGCCTGGCACATCTGCACGCCGTGCTGGGAGAATCTTAGCTAATCGAGGGACAGCCCTCCGCGTTGCTCACGACCCCCTCACCCGGCCCACGACGGCTGATGACAGCGCCGTCGCGGTCCACCCTCTCCCCCAAAGGGGAGAGGGATATACCTCTTGAAAGGAATGCGTATGAGGACCTGCTCCATCATCAAGGCAATACGGTTACTGCAACTAACCGCCTTGCTATTTCTTTCCAGCACCACATTCGCGCAGCTGACGATTCCTTTCTTCCAGCCCGGCAAAGTTCGCGTCCTCATCCTCTCCGGGCGGAACAATCACGACTGGCGCACCACCACGCCCTTTCTGCGAAAGACCCTTGTTGAGAGCGGGCGCTTTGACGTGCGCGTGGAAGAAGAACCGATGGGAATCACCGAGGCGACGCTGGCTGCTTACGATGTTCTGGTACTCGACTACGACGGCCCGCGGTGGGGAGAAACGACGGAGAAGGCGGCCGAGAATTTCGTGAAATCGGGCAAAGGGCTGGTGGCAATTCATGCGGCCAGTTACGCGTTCAGCGGCCTCGAGGCATTGGGCGATAACCACCGACCCATGGGACTGAAAGAACCGCCCTGGCCGGAGTATTTCAAGATGATCGGGGGTTGGTGGACCGCAGGCCCGCCCAAGACTGCACACGCCCCCAGGCACTGCTTTACGGTGAAGTTCACGGACCGTGACCATCCCATCACGCGCGGCATGACGGAAACGTTTGTGGTCTCGGACGAACTCTACCATAGCCACCAGATGTCACCTGACGCTCACGTTCTGGCGACAGCTTACGATGACCCCGCGAACGGCGGAACCGGCAAGGACGAGCCAATGATTTGGACGGTGAATTACGGCCAGGGCCGGACCATGTACATGGCGCTTGGCCATGACGTTGCCGCCATGCAGGAGACTGGATTCGTGAACACGTTTTTGCGGGGAACCGAATGGACCGCCGCGGGCGCTGTCACGCTGCCTCCCGATGCCGGCGCCGCTAAAGCCGGACCGAAGCCTTTGCGGCTGCTCGTGGTGACAGGCGGGCACGAATACCCGACAACTTTCTACACGGTCTTCGAGGGGACGGACGACTTGCAGTGGGACCATGCCGTTTCGAACCACGAGGCTTTCCGCGAAGACATCCGGAACAAGAATGACGTACTCGTCCTTTACGATCTCTCGAATGAAATCAGCGAAACCGAGAAGACCCACTTGCGCGACTTTGTGGAGAGCGGGAAGGGAATAGTGGTGCTCCACCATGCCATTGCGGATTACCAGAACTGGGAATGGTGGTACAAGGAGGTGGTGGGCGGCAAGTACCTGCTGAAGCCCGAAGGCAGCATGCCCGCTTCCACTTATCTGCACGGTCAGGAACAATGCGTCAAAGTAGTGGCAAAACACCCCATCACGGCGCGCCTGGGGGCAATGCACTTGTGGGATGAGACTTACAAAGGAATGTGGATTTCACCGGACGTTAAAGTGCTTCTACGCACCGACAATCCCACCAGCGACGGTCCGGTGGCGTGGATCAGTCCTTATCCAAAATCGCGCGTCGTGTACATCGAACTCGGCCATGGCGAAACGGCGCACCTCTACCCGCTCTACCGCACACTCGTTCAGGACGCCATCCGTTGGAGCGCCGGAAGACTTGGGGAGCAAAGCAAATAGATTCCGTGCCCGCACAACGACCAAAGCGGAACAAGGTATAATCTAGTCAACGAAACTGCGGAGGTGGACATGCCTTCTCCCCTCAACGCTTGCTCCCGAGTTTTCGTTTCCGGCGTTCTGCCACTTCTTCTCGCCTCGATCGTTGGCGTTCGCATCCAATGGTCATATGCTCAGGGCGCCAATCCCCAGACACCAGCATCGCAGCGTGCGACCGGCGGCTCGGAATCCCGCTCGCCGGCCTCCGCCGACAAGTTTCGCGGGATCGATGACGGAGCGAGTCAGGCACAAACTCACGCACCGCCGCCCGCGATAGCGGGCTCGCGCGGACTCTCCGAGGCGGAAGCGATCCTACAAAAAAGTCGCCTTAGCGTCTGGGTTCCCAGAACCTACTACCGCGGCACGCAGAGCATACCTGCGGAAGAGCGTTACCACGATTACGACTGGGAGGGTCTGCGGCGGGAATTCAAAGCCGACTTCCCCAATTTGGACTTACGTCTCCAGGAACTGGACCTTGCCCCGTTCATTCGTGCCATGCACATGTATCCGGAGGACGCGCGGTCAGCGGATGTGGCGTTTATAGACAGCTATGGCGAGCTTGGACCGCTGCTGAAGGCAAACGCTGTCGTACAAATGTGGGGTCAATCGCGATTCCAGTATCGCGGGTGGTGGGTAGTCTTTCGTCAATCAAGCAACTTCGCGGCCGGGGAGGCCTTTCTGCTTTGGGCCTCCCAAAGCCTGCATTGGACGCCTTGGAGCGTTAGCACGACCACCATCAGTGCCTCGGATGTTAAAGTTGTTCAGGCGCTTTCGAAAGAAGCGGTCCAGGATTTCGAGAAACCAGGTGCCGAATCGCTTGCGTCCATCATGGATCCCGAGGCGGCCGGATTCGAAGTTTTGGAGCATGACAAAATCCAGGCGCTTCTGAGCGTTGAACCCCTGATGACGTTTGGCAATTCGCGGCTGGCCTTTGTTTTGCTCGCCGCGATCGGCGAAGGCAACCAGGCCTTTGGGTTGGCTCATTTTGGGGTGATTCTTAGGAAAACCGCAGGTTGGAAAGCATGGTTCATACTGCCGAACCGCCCGCTCCCCGATCTTGAGCAGGAGTTCCAGTTGTTTGACCGCTTTGGCCTTGAGGAAACCAAGGCGCAAACTGTACCCAAGGTTGCTTTGCTCGCCCCCGAGGATCATGCGCAGTCGCCGCATTTCCCGCAACCGGAGATCGAATGGTCGACGGTGAAAGTTCCCCTGGCCACTTACGTTGTTGAGTCTCAATACAGTTTCAATCGCGGTGGGAAATCATTCTGGGCGCCGAGCTCGATCGAGCTCGTTTCACCCCTTTCGCTCGGACCTTCGATCCGCATGACGGCACCCTTTGGCGGAGGTGAGAATCCTCATCGCTGGAGGATCTGGGCCATCAGCAAGGCTGGAGTAGTGTCGACCAGCGAATGGCGCAGCATTGACTTCTCCGACGTTTCCAGTTCCGTAGCGCAGGGCTCAGGACCGGCAAGTGGCGGCCCCAAGGGCGCTGTTAGGCCGAGCTTACGAGAACGGCCCGCAGAAAACCCCAGCGTCGCCAAAGCGAGTGCGACGCCGGAAGCTTCCGCCGTCACTGTTGAACCGGCCTGCATGGAGTGGGTCGAGGCCGCCGAGCGCGGCCAGCCTAGGATCCCACCGCACATCAGTATTCGTTACAATCCCCAGGCGCCCGGAGCACGCTTAGCCTCCGCTCAAGCTTTGACTCTGGTCATTGCCACGCAGAACCTCTCTGAGTTTGAATCCGCGAAGATTCCGATGACGCGGTCGTCGGACGGCGCCTGGCAGGCGGAATTTACACCTAAGCAGACCTACTCCATCACCAGCTACTCGATCTTCTTTTTTGAAGATGAGAAGAACGCCATCGATAACCACGCAGGCCAGTACTGGGACATCCTGGATTGCGAGCGGGGAGAGCCAAATCCGTTCGCCGTACTCAGGCAGGCCTGGACTTACGAAGGGCCGCTGGTCGCGCCCGGCATCCAGCGAGCGCCGGATTTGGCGCGGGCACTCGCAATCCTCAAAGCCGATCTCGAGACTCACCCCGGCCATTACAATCGTGACTATTACGAGGTTTGGAATTACGAGCTGAAATTAGGATCGGAAAACCCGCCCGCCTATGAGCAGGTGGGCCGCGAATTAAACGCCTTCTTAACGGAACACAGCCAGTCATTCCACGCCATGCTGGAGCTTGCCAGCTTCATCGGGCCCCGCCAGCGCGAGCTCTCCTCCGGTGTTGTTCAGCACTTTCGCCAAGCGGTCAATACGCTTCCCGAATCAGAAGCCGGCCAGATCAACTCGCAACTTGATTACCTATTGCTCTCGTCGGAGGAGGATGAGCAAAAACAGGCCCAGGGTTACCTAGCGCTAGCCGACAAATACCCTCAAAGCTCGTTCAGAACCAGCGCGTATGAGCGCGCCTTCAATTGCGAACTGGAACGGAAGGACGTTGCCGGCGCGGAGGCGGTACTTGAAAAACTGACTGCGCTGGATCGGGAAAGCGCCTGGCCGTTGCTCTCAATGGCTCAACTCTATATCGACCGGAAGATCAAGCTGGATCGCGCGGTTAAACTGCTGGACGCTGCGGATGCGACTTTGACGGTAAACGGCGCGCGGTACTCGCCCGAGGCCCTGGCTATGGAGCGGGAACGGACGGACTTTCTGCGCGGCCAAGCGTATTTACTGCTGGGAGATTTGGCGCAGGCGCGCGCCCATCTCGAGGCCGCTGCCCAATCCAAGCCCGCCGACCCCAAAGTGCTTTATGCGTTAGGCGACGTTTACGAAAGAACGGGTGACAAAGCAAAGGCCCTCGAGGCCTACTTCACTTCCGCCTGCGCGCCCTACGAGGAGAGTTCCGCGGCGCGGGAGGCGTACGAGCGCCTGTTCGTCGCTCAGAAACAGGGGACCGCTGAGAACGCCGAGCAAAGAATCCTCGAACGGGTCACCCAGAACACTAAGCGCGCTGCCGCCGAGTACACGCCCATCCCCTTCAACCGCCCAGCACCAAAGTTCTCGTTTACCGATCTCCACGGAAAGCCATTCGACAATCAAGCCGCCAACGGCAAAACGGCACTGCTCACCTTCTGGTCTCCGGGTTGACTGCCGTGCCGCGCGGAGTTGACCGCGCTCGAGAAATTCCAAGAACTGCATCCGGGCGTGAATTTTCTTGCGGTGGACGTTGCAGGGAAAACCGAAGAGGCCGCGTCTTTTCTCGCGGCCCATCACCTCGAGGCGCTGCGCGTCGCGGTAAGCAACGGCTGGCCCCAGGAATTCGGCGTCATTGGAACCCCCGCGACCGTCGTGATCGACCGCTTCGGTCAAATCCAGTTTGTTCACTCCGGGCAACTTTCCGATGTTGAAGGTATACTTGGGAAAGACTTGGAGGCCTTGCCCGCGGCGAACTGATTGCCAGGCGGCGCGGCCGGCAGGCGTGGCGGGTAGAACCGAGAGTTTCAGGCTCGATTGAGGTAAGCATCCATGAAAAATCTCCCCCGTTCAGTTCTGATTATTGCTGCGATAATTGGTGTGACGGCGCAACGGATGTCGTCGAATCCCGATGACACAGTTTCGCCGCCGCTGGCTAAGAAAATCCATACAGAGAACCACATCAACGGAGGAAATTTGGCCGACGATTACCACTGGCTGCGCGAGAAATCGAACCCTGAAGTGGCGCGGTATCTCGAGGCCGAGAACTCCTACACCGATTCCGTCATGAAGCCCACGGAAGCCCTGCAAAAAACGCTTTATGACGAGATGCTCAGCCACGTCAAGGAGACGGACGTCAACGTGCCTTACAAAGAAGGCGACTACTTCTATTATTCGCGCTGGGAAGCAGGAAAGCAGTACCCGATCCTGGGCAGAAAGCTGGGAAACGTAGGCGCGGCCGAGCAGATCACGTTGGATGTGAATGAGCTTGCCAAAGGTGAGAAGTTCATGTCGCTGGGAACTTTCGAGGTGAGCGACGACGGCAACCTGCTGGCTTATTCGACGGACAACACCGGCTTCCGGCAATATCGCATGCACGTGCGCGACCTGCGCACCGGCAAGGATCTGCCGGACACGGCGGAGAAAACGGGATCGCTGGTGTGGGCAGCCGACAGCCAAACGCTCTTCTACACGATCGAAGATCACGCCAAGCGGCAGTACCGTCTTTACCGCCACACGCTGGGGAGCGCCGCTGGAAGCGATGAACTTGTCTACGAAGAGAAGGATGAACGCTTCAACATTCGGGCCGAAAAGTCGCGCAGCCACAAATACATCTTCGTGACTTCCGCCAGCCACACCACTTCCGAGGTCCGCTATCTGGATGCGGCAAATCCCACCGGCGCGTGGAAGTTGATAGCGCTGCGGGAGCAGAATGTCGAATACTACGCGGACCACCTGGGGGACCACTTCTACATTCGCACCAATGACAAGGGCCGCAACTTCCGGTTGGTCTCCGCGCCCGTGGACGATCCCGGCAAAGCGAATTGGAAGGAAGTACTGCCAGTCCGCGAGGACGTGATGCTATCGGCGTTCGAGGCATTCCAGGACTTCTATATTCTCGTCGAGCGTGAACAAGGATTGCCGCAACTCACGATCGTGAGTCTCGCCACCGGCGCCCAGCAGCGCATTCCATTCCCCGAACCCGTTTATACAGCCGCTCCGCAGACCAATCGCGAATTCAAGACCAAACTCTTTCGCTATGCTTACCAGTCACTGCTGACGCCGCCTTCGGTCTTTGACTACGACGTCGAAAAACACTCTTCCACGCTGCTTAAACAGAACGAGGTGCCGGGCGGATACGACTCTTCCAAGTACAACTCCGAGAGGCTCTGGGCAACAGCGCGAGACGGAGCCAAAGTCCCCGTCTCTGTTGTCTATCGCAAGGACATGAAAAAGGAGGATGGGTCGAATCCGCTCTACGCCTACGGATACGGCTCCTACGGCTTCCCGCTACCGGTCACTTTCAGCTCAAATCGCTTGAGCTTGCTCGACCGCGGTTTCGTGATGGCCTTTGCGCATATTCGAGGCGGAGGAGATCTCGGCAAGCCCTGGCACGACGCCGGGCGCATGCTGAACAAGATGAATACCTTCACCGACTTCATCGATTGTACCGAGTACCTGGTGGCCAACAAATACGGGGCCCGCGACAAGATCGTCATTGAAGGAGGTTCGGCCGGCGGCCTGTTGGTGGGCGCAGTCACGAACCTCCGCCCGGATCTTTTCAAGGCTGTGGTTGCTCACGTGCCGTTTGTGGACGTGATGAATACGATGCTCGACGCCTCACTGCCGCTTACGGTGCCGGAATACGAAGAGTGGGGCAATCCGAATGAAAAAGCTGCATACGACTACATGCTCAAATACTCGCCCTATGACAACCTGAAGAAAGGCCCGTACCCGGGCATGCTGGTCAAGACCTCCTTCAACGACAGCCAGGTGATGTACTGGGAGCCGGCAAAGTACGTTGCTAAACTGCGAACCCTCAAGACAGATAATAACGTTCTACTGCTTAAGATCAATATGGCGGCGGGACACGGCGGCTCGTCGGGGCGTTACGATTATCTGAAAGAGATTGCGTTTGATTACGCCTTCATGCTGACACAACTGGGGATTGGGCAATAGCGCGGACCACTCGTTCCGGGGTCCGCGCCGTCTATCTCCAGAGGCAGCCCTTGGGGTCGGCCGAGGGCGGTCACAAGGGCCGATCGTCTTGTGGTGGCGACTTGAAGAACACTCGGATTCGTCCAGGTTCACAACCGCCGGTGCTCACCTCTTCGGTGCAGCCGCTCAATCCTGGCGGTGAAATTCCAGGGCGGCGCTTTCCGGGAACGCTAAGTCGTTTCCACCGAATTGCGTGAGGAATGCCTGGACCTCCTCAGTGGAAGCGGTAAGGACCAAGTCGTCGTCGATGCGGTCGAAGCCGACGCTGACTTTCCCATGATCCGCCATTTCCTTGAACCACTCCTCACGGAGGTCAGCAAGACGCAGACTATTCCCATCCAACCAGACTCGAAACACCCAGTGCGCCTGAATGAGATGGATCTCGCAAGCGCCGCTGGCTTGAGTCGCTTCCGAATCCTG
Organism: uncultured Acidobacteriota bacterium; assembly: GCA_963831905.1. Lineage (GTDB taxonomy): Bacteria > Acidobacteriota > Terriglobia > UBA7540 > UBA7540 > CAVROP01. The sequence continues at coordinate 1,296,521 of CAWHRX010000009.1, forward strand.
CAGGGGCTGAACGAGTCTCGCGTAGAGTCCATCCCCGATCTTCACCAAGTGCGGCTGAAATGGCGTTCCGTCTGCAGAGAGAGACAGCGGGAGTTTGTACGCGCCGATGTTTACCTGCGGTGTTTGGGGAACCAGATCCAAGAAGAAAAACTGCCCCAGCCGGACGAGGTGTGCCTGGAATTTGCTCTTTTCGGGCTCGGCGTTATCGGCTTGGATTTCTGTGTCGAGCACCTCGTAACTCTTGGCGCCGGCCGCCTGAAAGGTCAGAATGCTCGTGCCGTCTTGGGCGTTCCAGTCGCCCTCGAGCGCCGGTTCGACGACCAGGTCCTCTTGCTTAAAGCACGGATTCAGCCACTCGACAGGGCCGCAGGCTGTCGCCAGCAGTACGAATGAGAGGGGAATCAGGATTTTCGCGTTACGCATTTTCTTAGCCTCCTAATACGGTATAGCGACATTGCCGGGCTGGAATTGCAGTGGCTGAGAAAGTACGTAAACGATTGAGTTGTCATTCCGAGCGCAGCGAGGAATCTCGCACCGCTTCGCCGCAAGCGATCCGCGGAACAGAGTATGGGGGCGAGATTCCTCGCTGCGCTCGGAATGACAGACAGGTGTCGAGCTTCGCGGCCGCGAAATGAAATAGGAGGGTTAGGCTCTGCGTTTAACCAGTCTCGCGAGAGTCATCCTCAGAGGAGAGTAATTGGCTGCGGCGAGCATCAGCAGGAGACCGGCGAGGAGCAGGCTGATCGGCCAGGCGGCGCGCTCTTTGAAGAAGCCCTGTTCCAAGCGCACAATGCCGATGGCCAGAAACAGCAGGCCTGTGGCCAGAAAGTTTTTCATCTGCTTGGGAATACTCCCGAAAACAAACAGGCAAGCCGCCACAGGCAGGACAATCTCGAAGAAGCGGGCTTCGTGCCTGAGCGCGGCGCTCGAGGGCGATTTCTCCCAAAGGTCTGTGGCAGACAGCCCCAACAAGAGCAGCGACGTCAGCACGTGGCCGGGGATCACGAAGCGGAATGACTTTCCCACGGCGCGCATCTGCGCCAGCGGCAGCCGCTCACAGGCCGATTGGAGCAGGAGATAGATCCCGGCGTTGATGATGAACAGGTATTCCAATTGCCCTCGCGTTCGTGGCACGACTCGCTTCAGCCATCCCGCGTAGGGTTCATGGTAAAGCGCTACGCCGCTCAGGCTGATAAACGTAGCGGCCACGGCCACCGAGTAAAAGTAGCGCGAGTCGGCCGGATGATGGAGCCGTTCAACCAGAATGCCCACCAAGAAGAACAGAGCAGCGAAGGGGATGAGCCGGAGATAGACCCTTCCGGGATCCTGGTCGATCCACTCGAGCAGGCCCATGCGCAGCAGGGAGACTAAGACGAGCACCGCTGACGTCACCGCGAAGGCCAGCGAAAACACTGAGGCCCGCGTGAAGCGCCGAAGCCAAAAGTAGGCGGGAAGTGAGAGTAGAATCGCCCACCAAAGCTGGGCATTGGTAATCTTCTTGAAGCTCTCGAACTTAGCGAAGAACTCGAGCGCCAAATCTCCATGAGTGGGAGCGGTGAAAAGACTCAGACGGCCCATCGTTACCAGGAGGGTAATCGGCAACAGGAGGCAGAATGCCAAAAGATAGGCCAGCGCAGTACGGCGTCGCCCCCGGCGCCAGGAAGAAACGCCAATCCACGCCGCCGAGGCTGCCGCGCCGCTCACCACCAGAACCGAGAGAGTTCCCGAGAAGCGAGGGTACTCGAAGAGCATGAGCAGTGCCGCGCCCAACACCAGAATCCACGCTCCGAAGTAAAGGCTGACCTGGGAGAGGGTGAGCCTGCGCACGGCCATGATCCAGGCGTCTTCGCGATCCACCAGCCGCTCGTAAAGCTTCCGAAAGGAATCAAACTCAGGTTCAGATAAAACGTGATCCTGCTTCCAGCCTTCTAATTCGCGCAGGTGCTGATCGATTTTTCCTGCCGTCAGCCGCGAGTAGGAGGCAGGAACGGCCAGCACCGGCTCTCCCGCCAGGAACCGTTCCAGGTCGTTGGCCATTTCCTGCGCGGAACTGAACCGGTCGGCGGGATTCTTCTCCAAAGCCTTCAAGCATATGTTCTGCAAATCGCCGGGAAGGCTGGGATCGATGCGACGGGGCAGGACGGGATCCTTCGCGCAAATCTGGTGGACCTGGTCAGCAAGCGTCTCGCCCCGAAAAGGCAACTGGGCAGTGAGAAGTTCGTAGAAGACAGCTCCCAGCGAGAAGATGTCGCTGCGGGCGTCGAGCAGGGAACTGGCGCGCGCCTGCTCAGGCGAGAAGTAATCCGGCGTTCCCAGGAGGGCGCCCGGCAAGGTGGGCCTGCCTTCCCGATCACCTACCTGCAAGACCAGCCCAAAATCCAGGACTTTGGGCTCAAGGTCCGGCCCCACCAGGATATTGCCCGGCTTCAGGTCGCGGTGAATCACCTGGTGCTGGTGAAGAAAGGCCACCGCCAAGGCGACCTTGTACATCAACTCCACCTTCTGGCGCAGTGTTAAGACGCGAGCGGCTTCCATCAGCGGTGCGCCCTCGATGAATTCCATTACAAAGTGGGGCGGCTCGTCGGGCGGGCCCAGGCTGTAGATGTGCGCGATATGAGGATGCTTGAGCTTGGCCATGGCTCGCGCCTCGCGCATGAAGCGCTCACGCAAAAGCGGGTTACCCCGGAAGCGCGGACTGAGTTCTTTGATAGCAACTTTCCGCCCGAGTCTCTCATCGGCCGCCAACAAGACTCGGCCCATCCCGCCGGAACCAATTTCGCCGAGAATTCTGTGGCCCGAGAGCCGCGTAGGTAAATCGGCCACGCTGGGGGCATCCTCGAGCGGCGGCGCGGCAGGCTGAAGCATCCCGTCGATTCCGTCGAGTGTTTCGAGAGCCAGCCGCAACTCCGGCTCGAGGTCGGCATGGGCACGGCAAAAGCCCTCGATATCCAGTGTTTCGCCTCGCGCCAGCAGTTCGACGCACTCCGCCACGGCATTGGCGACGAGTTGTTCGCGGCCGCCTGCGTCCGATTGCTCCTCGTTTGGGATCCTTTCAGGATCTTGTGCCATCGGTAACATCACGATTCTTGCTGCGGCTGGTGTAGTGCCCGAAACCGCTTCAGGGCACGGTGTAATAACAAGGCCATGGATTCGCTGGTCTTTCCCATCCGCGCTGCCGCTTCTTGTGTGGTCAGGCCCTCGACCTTCACGAGAAGAATGGCCAGACGGTAGTTTTCCGGAAGCGCGTTCAGTTTCGCAAGCAGTTCCTGCAGACCCTCTTCTTCCGCGAAGATCCGGCTGGGCGTCCAGCTATCAATGGGCTCAGGACCAGCGGGGTTGCTCTCGGACCGAAAGCGCAGCATTTCCACCGCGTGGCGCTTCTGCCTGCCCTGCGACCGCGCCAGGTCCGCCATCACGTGGTCGGAGATGCGCACCAGCCAGCTCATAAAGCTGCCGGGCGATTGATACGTGAACTGGTCAAAGTCGCGAAAGGCCTCAAGGAAAGTTTCCTGCAAGATGTCGTCGACCTCAAAGAACCTGCGTAGCTCGTGGCTCAGCCGGTAATGGATAAGGACAGCAAGGCGAGGGCGATGCTTCTCGAAGAGAGCGGAGAAGGCTTCGTGGTCTCCGTTCTTGATTCTCGCAATCAGGCCTTGACTGGAGCTAATGGGTTTCATGGGCCGGCGCGAACGACCTCAGCGCGTTGCACGATCGATCCGGGATTCCCCCGCGGAATCAGGATCATGGCGCTATTCTACTATCGGCGGGCTCTTTCAGCACATCGTTTCAGCGACGGACAGCTCGCGACGCGAGCGCCCGCTGCTGCCAACTGCCTACTGCCCACTGCCCTCCGCCGGCAGGTGCGGATGGTAATTCGGATAGGCCGGCTTTTTGTACGTGGGCAGCGGGTTCTTCTTGAGCGCTTCCATCGTCACCTCGACCGCCTTTTCGAGTTGAGGGTCGTGGCCTTGGCGAACAAGCTTGGGGTCAAGCTCAACCTCGATGTCCGGCGCGATGCCGTGGTTCTCCACTTCCCACTCGCCTTTGGTTCCGTAGATGGCCCAGCGCGGAGCGGTCACGAAGCCGCCGTCCATGAGTTGCGGATACCCGCCGATGCCGACCAGCCCGCCCCAGGTGCGGGTGCCGACCAGAGGGCCGATCCCGGCCTTGTGGAAGTACCAGGGCATGGCGTCGCCGCCGGAACCCGCGAATTCATTGATGATCATCGTCTTCGGTCCATAGATGGCCTCTTGCGGCTCGGCGTAGGTTTCGCCTTCCCGCGTTAAGACAAAACTCATCACGGGACGGCGCAGGTAGTCGATGATGTAGTCCGCGAGGTCGCCGCCGCCGTTGAAGCGTTCGTCGAGGACCGCGCCTGCTTTGCCCACTTGCGCAAAATAGTAGCGGTTGAAATTCGTGTAACCGGCGCCGGCCGTATTGGGCAGATAGACGTAGGCGAGCTTGCCGCCGCTCATCCGGTCTACCTTGCGGCGGTTGGACTCAATCCAATCGAGGTTGCGCAGCGCCGCCTCGCTATCAATCGGCACCACGGTCACCTCGCGCGAGCCGCTGCCGTCAGGATTTGCACCGACTCTCAACACCACCTGTTTGCCGGCCGTCTCCTGAAAGAAACTGTAGATCTCGTCGGCACTGTGCAAGTCGCGCCCGTTGACGGCCAGCAAATATTCGCCTTGCCTTACGTTGACGCCCGGCTGGGTCAGGGGCGCGTGCAATTGCGGATTCCAATTCTCGCCGCTGAAAATACGCGCGAAACGGTAGCGGCCGTTTTCCAAGGTGTAATCGGCTCCGAGCAGGCCCACCTTCACGGTCTGGAGTTCGGGCTGCGTCCCACCACCCACATACATATGCAGAACGTTGATATTACCCAACATATCATCAAACAAGTAATCAAGATCGGCGCGGCTTGACACGCCGGCCAAGAAAGGCGCGTAGGCCGCCTCCGCCGCCTTCAAGTCCAATCCGTGGAAGTGCGGATCGTAGAAGAAGTCGCGCTCGATTCGCCAGATCTCGTGGAACATCTGCTTCCACTCCGCGCGGGGGTCAACGCGGACTTCCATGTCCGCAGTTTTGAGCTGCCCGTCGCTTGGCTTGGGTGGCTTGTCCGCGGCAGCGATGAACCAGTGCTCGCCCTGGCGGTAGAGCATCTTCTCGCCGTTGTCTGAGAGCGCGAAGCCTTGCACGCCCTCAATCAGCTTTTCGGTCTTGCGCGTTTTCAGATCGAAGCGTTGCACAGTCAAACGGGACGGGCCTTCTGATTCCAGTTGCGGGCCTTCGACGAGGTACAGGATTCCTTCCTTGCCCGCTGTTAATCCCAGGTAGTTGCGCTCCGGAATGGGCAGAGCGAGGATGCGCTGGCTGAGGTTTTCAAAATCAATCGTGACCTTGACGGACTCCTTCTTCTCGTTGTCCTTGTCCCTGTCCTTGTCCTTGCTCTGGTCGGCGGCCTGAGAGGACTTGTCATCTTTCTTTTCCTCCGCCTTCTCGTCATCGCTCTCCGGGGCAATCGGGGAAGGCAGGTCTTTGCGCAGCACGGTGACGTAAACGGCGCGCGACACGGGGCGGTCGATGCTTGTCATGTCGAGCCAACCCGTGGCAAGACCCATGTTCGTGCTGGCCGTAAAGTAGAGATATTTTCCGTTCTTGTCGAAGTTGGGATAGAGCGCATCGCTCATGCCGTCGGTAACTTGCGTCGCCTTACGTTCTTCGAGTGAGTAGACAAACACCGCGCGTTGGTGGTTAGGCAGTTGCCGCGTATAGGCCAACCAGCGATTGTCGGGCGACCATACCGTAGCAAACTCGTGCAGGGGGGAATCGAAAAGGTCCGTGTCCACTTTGACCGGCGACGTGTGGTCCAGATCCACATACCAGAGATTCAGCCGCTTGTCACTGTAAGCGATTTTCTTGCTATCGGGCGACCAGGTAGGCAAGTAGAAATAGGAGGGCGGCTGGCCCAGATCGATCTTTCGCACCGCACCCAGGCCATCCTGGCTGATGATCTGAAGCGCATATTCGCCGGATTCGTCCGAGAAATAGGCGATGGATTTGCCATCCGGCGACCACGCCGGGTCGCGCTCCGCGACCCCGGGGCTATTCGTAAGGTTGCGGATGTTGCCCTTTTCCGCGGGCACCGTCAGGATCTCCCCGTGCGCCTCGAACACGGCGCGCTGCCCCGCGGGAGAGATGTTGGCCGAGAGAATGTCCTTTTCTACCTTCTCGAAATGCGGCAGCACTTGCGGCATATCGCCTGCCACGCGCACCTCAACTGTTTTCGTTTTGCCCGAGCCCAGGTCGTAAAGGTGCAGCGACCCGAGTTGTTCGTAGACAATGGCGCCCGGCCCCAGCCCCGCCGACTTGAAATAGAAGCCGTCGTTCTTCATCAACTCTTTCACTTCTTTGCTGCGGGTATCGTAGGCGAACAGGGTGACGGGACCGTTGCGGTCGGAGAGGAAATAGAGCTTGTCGCCAACCCACATGGGATTGAAGTCGTTCGAGTTTTGGCGGGGCACTTTCACGATGCTCGAGTCCGACAGGCTGGCAATCCAGATGGCCGCCGTATGCCCGCCGCGATAATGCTTGATGGCGATGTACGCCGGGCCCGCCCCCAAGCGACGATTCCAGCTTGGCACGTAGGCGATCCTTGAGCCGTCGGCGGAATACGAGCCCTGCACTCCCATGGGCAAAGGCAACTCGGTCGGGAACCCGCCTTCCACAGGGACGGTGAAGAGCTTCTCAAAGCGCGAGTAGCTGCTGCGCGTGGATCGGATCAAAACGTTCTTGCCGTCTGGCGTCCATCCCACTGCTACGTCCGTGCCGGGGTGGTAAGTCAAGCGGCGTGGCTCGCCGCCCGCCGCAGGCACCACGTAAACGTCTTCGTTGCCGTCATAATCGCCGGTGTAAGCCACCCATTCCCCATCGGGAGAAAACAGCGGCCGGCTTTCCAGTCCCGTCCCCGTCACCAGGCGGCGAGCATCGCCGCCATCGCGATCCACAATCCAGATGTCGCCGCCGTGAGCGAAGGCGATTTGGGTCTTGCTCAGGGTTGGACTCTGGAGCAACAGCGGCCCCGAGTTCTGGGCGAAACAGACGCCCCCCCATACGATAAAAAGTGAGAGCACCATGCATCCACGTTTCATCCGTCCTTCCTCTCTGTTCCCGTCGCCAGGCCTCTTGTCACCACAGGTTGGCCGCTCCTTTGTTTTCAATAACATTCCCGGTTTGATGGTTCGAACTGAGGTATTTTAAGCCGCCGGAGCAAAGGGAGGCAATGACATTTTGGCGAGCTGAGACGCCTGATGACGGCCTCGTCGGCATCTGTGGTCCGGTCATGACAAAAGTACCCTGCTCTCTTAGTAGCCTATCATATTGAGCATAGCTTGTCAAGCATTTTTTGCGGCTTGAAAATCGCCGGGCGGGCGTGTTAGCTTAGGTCCGCGTTCGAAGCGGAATTCAATTCATTCGTTCGAGGCGGCTATCATGCGCTCATTCCCTCGCAGCTTGGCATTGATGGCTCTGGCACTCTCAAGTTTGGGAACCGGCGTTCTGCGCGCCGCGGCCCTCGAGGCCGGCGCCGCCAAAGCGATTATTACGCCGGATGTCAAAACCGCCAAAGTCTACATGGCCGGGTTCGACAACAATCGCGTCGCCACCGGCGTGCACGATGATCTTTACGTTCGCTGCCTGGCGCTTGGCGCCGGCCGCCAGACGCTGGCTCTGTGCGAGGCAGACCTCATCGGCCTGTTTTATGACGACGTGCTCAAAGTTCGCGAAAAGGTCAAGGCCCAGGCTCCGGACGTAACGCAGGTGATTGTGGGTTCTTCACACGATCACGAGGGGCCGGACACCATGGGCCTTTGGGGGCCGACGCCGTTTCAAAGCGGCATGGACGAGAAGTACATGGAGTGGCTGGACGACCGCATCGCCTCCACGGCCCTTCAGGCTGTCCACTCGATGCAGGACGCACGCATGACGCTGGCCCGGGACGACCATCCGCTGCTGGCCCTGCTGCAAAGCGACTCGCGTCCCCCTTACGTGAAAGACCCGTATCTTTTCGTCATGCAGTTGACGGCAACGGCTGACAACCACCCCATTGCCACATTGGTGAACTGGAGCGACCACCCGGAAACGCTGGGCGGCCGCAACACACTGATCACGGCAGACTATCCTCACTGGCTCTGCCAGTACATCGAGAGCCACGAGGGCGGCACCGCGGTTTTCTTCCAGGGTTCGATTGGCGGCCTGCTCTCGACGCTCGGCGATGACGTAGCCTTGCAAGATCCGGAAACGGGCCGGGTGGCCAAAGATGGGACTTGGAAAAAGGCCGAACTGTTCGGCAACCTGATCGGCGAACTCACCCTGCGCGCTTTGAAGAACGGGCAGGAGGCGCCGGTGGATTCGTTCGTGATTCGCAAAGCGGTGGTCTACGCGCCCCTGGATAACGACCGCTTTCGCGCCGCCGGCGCGCTCCACATCTACAAAGACCGGAAGCCGCTTTATACGGACGGAAAAATCGATACCGCGACCGCCGAAAAGGAATTGCCCGGCATCGGCAAGCTCCAGTGCAACACGGGACACGATCTTCAGACGGAAGTTGACTACGTCCAAATGCTCAGCAAAGGCGATCTGATGGCGGAGATCACGACTGTTCCGGGTGAGATTTACCCCGAACTCGTCAACGGAGGCTTCGCGCGTTACCCCGGCGCTGATTTCCCCGACGCGCCGTTCGAGCCGACGCTGCGCGCTCACCTGCACAGCCGCTATCAGTTTATCTTCGGGTTGGCTAACGATGAACTCGGCTACATCATCCCCAAGGCTGAGTGGGATAACCAACCGCCCTGGCTGCAGAATAAAAAGGACCGCTGGTACGGCGAGGTTAACTCTGCGGGTGAAGAAGTGGCGGACACGATAACGCGGGCGCTGGTGCGGCTGATGCAATAGGTGTCAGGCGCCGGATAGAGGCGAAGGACGCAAATATAAAAGCCAACGCGCAAATCTTCCGCAGAACAGCGGAATCCGTTCGGCGTCTACGCCTCGACAAATTCGGCTTGGGTTTGCGGATCGGGAATCGGCAGACCATCTTCCCTTAGGCCCTCAAGATGCAGGGCGACCGCATCAGTGATATTCCGGTGCAACTCGTTGAGGGTGGCGCCGGTGGCCACGCAGCCCGGGAGGTCCGGAATAAAAGCGGCATAGTTGTTCTCTGCTCTCTCAATAACCACCAGGTATTTCATTCACCCTCCGGTTTCCATCCCGCCTGCTTCTTAAGGCTGTTAAGTGTACCCGGCGGCAAATCGTCGTTCGGATGACCTGCGACGGTCACGCGGCCTGGTTTGATTGGGTGCTTAAACTGGCGGTGGCTACCGCGCGTTTTTGCCAAAAACCAGCCATCCTCCTCCAACTGGCGAACGATCTCTCTTACTTTTAAATCATATCACTCCACGCGTAGTTTAGTGCCCGAATTCTGACACCCGGCACCCTGCATCTGACACCTGTCCATTAGATTTTAAGGAACAGCTTCTTGCGATACATCCACAATAGAATCAGCCAGTACGTGAACAGCACGAACACACCCTGCGTCAAAGGCTCATAAGCTGTTCCGAAAACCTGGAAAACGTGCTGGCCCAAGTTGATGTGGAAGGAACTGACGATGAAATCCTCAAACAGGTGCGCGATGAGGTAGGCGGCGATCGAGTTCATTCCAACGACCACAAGGAAAAACGACCACTTTTTGTACCCTCTTACCTCGATCACCCAACTGAATCCCGCCAGAAACAGGAAACAAGCTCCCCCGCTGAAGAGCGTCCAACTGGGCGTCCAGATGCGCTTCACCACCGGGCAGATGCCGGTGAAGTGCAGCAAAAGACCCGCCGCGATGCCGATGACGCCGGCAAGCAACAGCCGTTTCATGGGAATGCGAGGCGCGGAAGCGCGCAGCCATTGGCCGGCAATCAAGCCCAGAATCATCGTGCCCAGGGTAGGAATGAAGCTGAGCGTCAAGTATCCACCATCGTTATAAGCGAATGGCCTCGGACGCGGAAACAAGTTGAGAAACCAAAGATCGACGGCTTGCCCCAAATTGCTGTTCTTGTTCCAGTGGGCGGCGAACCCCGTATAGAAATGCGTCCAATTCGACGGCACTCCGACCGCCTGCCAGTTGAAGCCGGGTCCCGGCGCCGGGTAAAGTGCCCAAGCCAGCCAATAGCCGAACAAAATCACAGCAAGGGCGGTCCATTGAAAACGCGGGGAACGGAACCCGAGCAGAAACAAAAACACATAGCCGAGTCCGATCTGGGTGAGCGTGTCTTCGAAGGTGAAGTTGGTTTGCGGGCTGCTCATGGACCGCAGGAAGATGCCCAGCGCGATGAGCAACAGCGCTCGCCAAGCCGTGTGTGCCAACAGCTTGCCGAAGGTCGCGCCTTTCGCCAGGCGACTGGCAATCGAGTAAGGCAATGCTACGCCCACCAGGAACGAAAACCCCGGCTGGATCAGGTCGTGCAGGGAGCAGCCCGCCCATTCGGCGTGCGTCTGGTTAAACGCCAGGATTTTCCAGAACCAGCTCGCAGGAAAAGCTTGTGAGATGCGAGAGAACTGCAGCACTTCACCCATCATCAGCAGCATCACCAAGCCGCGGTATGCGTCCACCGCGACGTTGCGCACGGCGGGCTGGCGGGTGAGGGTTGGTCCTGCCGCGACCGGCGCGGCCTCGAGTACCGTCGACAAAAGTCACCTCCTGATGAAATCACCTTACCTTACACGAAATCCAATCCGCGCACCATACTTTTGGAATGCAGATTCGGAGTGTGGCAGCCCGCGCGTTTGACTGGAGATGCGGCGCTGACCTTCAGGTCAGCACTTAGAGATGCCGGCCTGAAGATCGGCGCGACGAAGTGCGATAAAAGGCAGGATACGAACAAACCTCAACGTGCAGCCGGCAAGGCGTAATGGCAGAGCCCCGACGGCAAAGACTTTCCGCCCCACGGGTGAAAGCCGAGAGCTGACGGCTGAGTGCTGACCGCTTTCTAAGCCTGTCCTGAAACAGTTCCCTCCGAGAGGGGAGAAGATGTCTCCTGGCTCAATTCTTCCATCGCCCGGCGAACCTTCTGTTGAGTTTCCGGATCGAGGCCGCGCTCGACCAGCGGGAAAAGCCGCCCGTTTTCCTTCAACAGGTGCGCGCGCACCCACTGAACGTAGTTGCGGCCCCGCTTCATAACTTCCTGGCGGTTCTTGCCGCTTTTCATCCACTGCTCGACGCACTCGAAAAACGCCTTCTCCGCAGTTTCACCTGTTTCGTTCTCGCGTCGCATGCGTTCCAGGGTTGCGGCAATGCCCTGCATGTGTCCCTCGAGGGCGGGAAAGAGGATCTGCTCCTGCTGGAGGATATGATGATGAAGGGCCAGTGTAATCTTCCTGGATAACACCGCCAGGCGCGCCGCCGTTGATTTCAAATCGCGCGCCAGGTTGAGCACTTGCAGTTCACCTTGAAGTTCATTTAACAATTGAGACAGTTCTTGCTGCCCCTGCCCCAGGTAGTCAGTGACGAATCTTGTCATGAAGGAAAATGACCTCCCTTTATAGTGATGCACCAAGAACCCGAAAAGATTGATGAGAGTTGGGGGGACAAATTGGCGCTTCAAGGGGTTGTCTTTTCGGCGCCGGCGAGCCGCACCAGTTCCTCTCCGCTCACGCGCATGGTGAGCCATTCCTTCATGACCTTGGCCCCGAGCGATTGGTAGAACTCGAGGGAAGGAGTGTTCCAGTCGAGAACTTGCCACTCGAATCGCGCGCAGCCTTCCTCCACGGCCGTCTTCGCCAAGCGCAACAGCAGCGCCTTGCCGATCCCTTTGCCGCGAAATCGCGGGCGAACAAAGAGGTCCTCGAGAAACAAGGTTGGGTGGCCGGTCCAGGTGGAATAGTGATAGAAGAAGAGCGCAAACGCGGCGGGCTCGTCCTGCCATTCGGCGATGAGCACTCGGAACTTGGGACTGCCGGTGAATCCGTCGCGACGCAAATCTTCTGCGGTGGCCACCGCCTGTTGCGGGGCTTTCTCATATTCGGCAAGCTCCCGGATAAATTCAAGGATAAGCGGAATGTCGTGGGCGCCGGCGCTTCGAATGTTCAGCATGCGCCTATTGTAGCAGGCAGCGAGGCGCGGTTTTTCGGTCTGCGGTTCTGAAGAAGGTCCAGGCTCGAAGCAGGTGGCAAAAAGCTAAAGGGTGGGCGCGGCAATCTTCTGACCCACCGCGAAACCCGAGGCGGCGTCAAGCCGCCGCACTCCAAGGCGGGCTGCGCCCGCGGGCTACTCGGTCTTCACCGGCAGATCGAAATACGACGCGAACTCTTTCGAGTGGTACACGCGCTGCGTCGCGATCTGGTAATCTTCAGGGCTTGCCTTATAAATATTAGGGACAAATTTCTGCGGGTTGCGGTCGATCAGCGGAAACCATGTGCTCTGCACCTGGACCATGATCTGGTGGCCGCTTAAGAACGTATGATCGTTGGTGTGCAAGTCGATGGTGTACTCGGTCGCCTTCCCGGGCTCGACCGCCTGCGGGCGCTCGAAACTCTTGCGGAAGCGGGCGCGGAACACTTCATCGGCAACCATCATCTGATAACCGCCCATCGCCGGGTCGCTCGGATAATCCTGCGGGTACACATCGATCAACTTCACGATCCAGTCGGAGTCGGACCCGGTGGTCGAGGCGAAGAGATGGGCTACGATGTCGCCGGTCACGGTGAGGTTCTTGTCTAAGACTGCCGTTTGCCAGGAAGCTACGTCCGGACGCAGGTAAACGAATCGCTGATCCTCAACCAGCCAGGTTCCCCAACCCGGCACCACGCCGTAAGTTTGGCCGATCGGCCGATGGCGGTACGGCACCGGGTGGGCGGGATCGGAAACGTAGGCATCGTACTCCCTGTCGCCTGTTCCCGCCGGCGCGCTGAAGGAGAGTTGGCCATCTGGCTGCAAATAAAGTTTGCGGCCGGAAATGCCTTGCTGCGGCGGCCACTGATCGTACTTAACCCACGCGTTAGACCCGGTCTCGAAGGTGATCGCTTCGCGCAGCGGAAGCTCGCCTTTCCCCTTCAGCCAGTAGGTGAACCAGGGGCGCTCAATATTCTCCCGGAAGTACTTGCTGGTGTCGCTTCCAAACTGGATTTTGCCCAGGTGGCTTCCGTCGCGCCCGGCCCAGCCGCCGTGATTCCAGGGCCCGGCGACAAGGTAATTCATGTGGTCCGTGTCATTCTTCTCCAGGAGTTCGTAAATCTTGTTGGGGCCGTAAAAATCTTCCTGATCCCACCAACCGGTCACATTCAAGTTGGGCACCTTCAACCGGAGCGACTTCAAATAAGGCGCGAAGGCCTGCTTCTGCCAGAACTCGTCGTAATTAGGATGATTGATGAAGTCGTTCCAAGTCGGTACCCGGCCTCGCAGGTACTTCGCGTTGCCGTTGCTGAGAGGTCCCAACTCGTTCAAGTACCAGTCATAAGTGTCGAAGCGATCGAACTTGAAGGAGTAGTTCTCTTTCCCGGTCTCCATTTCGGTTGAGTACTCAAATCCGTAGCTCAAACGAAAGGCGCCGTTATGGTGAAAGTCGTCGCCCAGGAACTGATCGGCGGGCGAAGCCTGTTCAGAAGCCGCCTTGATGGCGGGGTCGGGGTCGAGCAGGGCCATGGTGGTGAGCCAGCCGCCATACGAAATCCCGAGAATGCCGACTTTGCCGTTATTGTTCGGGACGTTCTTCAGCAGCCATTGGACGGTGTCGTTGGTGTCAGACCCTTCGTCGATCGCATGCGGGTCGTTCTTGTCTCGCGGGTCGCGAAGCATCACAAACTGGCCTTCGGAGCCATACCGGCCCCGGATGTCCTGGAAGACGAAGATGAAACCCTCCGCGACGAGTTCCTGGTAGATGCGGAACTTCATGGTGTAGCCTTGGGAATCGTCGCGCAAACCGTAGGGGGTGCGCTCAAAGATGAACGGCAGCGGACCGTCGTGGTGCTTGGGGGTGTAGATCTCGGTGTGCAGCTTGATCCCGTCGCGCATGGGTATCATGACGTCCCGCTTGTCGAAGAGAGCTGACATCTCGGGCTCATCTTCGGAAGCGCGAATGCGCGGAGATCGGGCTGCAACCAAGGCGGCAATTATAAGTAGGGTTATAGCAATCGTAGTAGCATATTGCTTCACTATGTCTGCTCCCTTCTGTGATCTCGGAAAGCGCAACTGTCATCCTGAGCGCCGCGAAGGATCTTCGCAGTTGTTCGCGAATCGTCGAACCACACGAGACTGCGGAGATCCTTCGCCTCGCGCAGGGTGACAGGCCATCGACTGTTTTGCTTTCTTCGTTGACGCGACACTAATCGTCAGCAACGAAAGCCTGCCGGTGCGGCTGTAGGCCAGGCTTTGCCGGTCTGAAGGTCGGCGCTACGTCCAACCGAAGACGCTAACCTCCTCCCCGGCGGCCTCGGCTCGATGCCGAGCCCCGCTCACTGCCTTACACGAGCGACTTCAATTCGTTCAGCATGCGGGCGATCTGCTCCGGTTTGTGGTTGGCGAAGACCACGGCGCGCAGAACCCCTCCCGGTCCCGCGCCCACATAATCGGTGCGTTGAATAGCGATGCCGCGCCGCATCAGTTCCGCCTGCACTCGGTCCATGTCTTCTGCGGTCTTGAGCGTCCAGGCAGCAACCGGTACGGGCGTGTCGTCCTGGTCAAAGCCCATGGCTTTCAGCCCGCTCTTGAGTTGATGAGCGTTTCGCCAGAGTTGTTGGCGCATCTCGGGGTGGGTCATCATGAGCTCGAGGCCCTTCACCGCCGCGGCCGCCGCTGCTGAGACGGAAGCGTTCGAACCGTTGACCACGTGGCCGGCTCGAATAGGCTGAATGAACTCCTGCGTGCCGCTGATAACTCCCCCGTGCGCGCCTACCGCCTTGCTCAATGTGCCGGCGCCGTACAAGCGGCCGGAGTGCAACTTATAATATTCATAGGTACCGCGGCCGTGCTCGCCCAGCACGCCCAGGGCGTGACAATCATCCAGCCACAGGCAGCCGTCGTAGGTTTCCACCAGCGGGAAATAAGCCTGCACGGGCGCGATCTTCCCGAACGTCGGGAAGATCCCGTCGCTCGCCACCAATGGCCTTTGGCCCGCACCGAGATTCGCCTTCAGTTTCCGGCTGAGGTCCTCCGGATCGCCGTGGGCGAAGGTGTACACAGGTTTCTGAAGCGCATACATGAAATCCGTGATGCTCCAATGCGCAGTTTCGTCCACAAACATCGCGTCGAAACTCTTCAATTCATTCAACGATTGAAAGCCCGCAATATTAATCAGGTACCCCGATGGCAGATAGATGGCGTCTTCGCTCCCCATGAACTCCCGGACCTTCTGCTCAACCGCCAGCAGCAGGGGTGAGGTCCCGAAGATGTCCCGGGAAGTCGCCGTGTCCATGCCGAACTCCGCAAGCGCCTTCTCGGCCGCGGCGAGGATCTCCGGGTGAGTTTGGAAGCTGAAATAGCCGGTACCGCCGAAGTACAGATAGCGTTTGCCATTAATCACGGTTTCGGGTCCCGGCCCGCTGCCCATCGTAAACTTGTAGCGCGATCCGATCAGTTGCCCGAAGAGATTCCGAGCGCCCAGACTTGCGGCGACCAAGCCTGTGGCCCCGCCTTTGAAAAGACTACGACGGCTCACCATCTCATCCTCCTACTTGCATGTCTGCCAGACCTTTCACAGTTCGAGAATGGGCTTCTCGAACTGCTACGGTGGATTCTCGATGGAAGGCCTGTGAAGCCAAAAATTACAGCACTTCGGTGTCCTGGGGCAAGCGGAAAGTGGCTCACCCCGCGACGCAGCGTAGAATTCCCGACCGTTATGCTGGCGCCGTCGGGTGTAAGGGCAGGGCTTGCCCTGCCCGCGTCGGGATCAGCGGAAAAGCGGGGACGGCGAGCCGTCCCCCTACGGCGGAACGGTTATCGGCGGAGTGTGGGGAGGCATGCAGGCGAGTGCAAAGCCCACCATTGCATTGGGAGATGGTCAGGCGTAGATTACAGGCTGTCCGTATCCGTCCGGGGAACCGGCAAGCCGGAATCAAAATCTCGGACGGCAGATCAACCGTACGGCACTCTCCGAACCGGGAGGCATAGGATGTCCTTTTCGCCAAGCTTGAATCGACGGCGTTTCCTCCAAGTTTCCGCCGCCGCTGGCCTAACCCTCGATACGCTTCCTCTGAAAGCCCAACTGGAAGCCGGCGAACCCGGCAAACCCAAGCCGGTCTCGAGTAGACTGCCCACCGGCCGCATCGGGAAACTCGATGTGACCCGCCTGATCTGCGGCGGGAATCTTTTCAGTGGGTTTGCGCACAGCGGCGACTTGCTTTACGTTCACAGCCTGCTGCAGCATTACTTTACTGACGACAAGATCCTGGACACCCTGCAATTGTGCGAGGAGCAGGGAATCAATGCCACGATTCTTCGCACCGACGAGCAGATCGTCCGCGTCTTGAAGCGCTACCGCAAGGAGCGCGGCGGAAAGATCCAGTGGATCGCCCAGACCTACCCCCAGCCGGAGAACCTGAAAGACAACATAAAACTGGCGATCGACAATGGCGCGATGGCGGCCTACTGCATGGGCGGAGTGGCCGATGACACCTTCGTGAAGGCCGGCAAGGCGGAACTCATCGGGGAGGTCGTGTCGTTCATCAAGCAGAATGGCCTTGCGGCGGGAGTCGGATCACACTCCATGGAAACGGCGATCATCTCGGAACAGCAGAATTTCGACCCCGACTTCTACTTCAAGACCTTCAACTCGGTTGGCTATTTCAGCCAGGACACGCGCGATGTGGCAGCTCTGATGAAAACGATCAAGAAACCCTGGATCGCGTTTAAGGTTCTGGGCGCGGGTCGAGTATTGCCCAAGGACGGATTCGACCTTGCGTTCAGGAGCGGCGCAGATTTCGTCAATGTAGGGATGTACGACTTCCAGGTGGAGTCCAACATATCCCAGGTCTGCGAAGTGGTGAAGCGCCACGAGCGGCGCGATCGGCCCTGGGCGTAAGGACGACCAATGAGAGTACGAGCAGAGGATGCGTCTAGAGTGCCTGCCGGCGCGTAGCTTCGGCCGCCCGGAAAGCGGCGAGATTGCTGGCATCAATGACGGCCGTTCCGGTATCCACACGAGTCGGCAGCGGCGACACCGGCGCGGTCTGCCAGTCCTGGAACTCGTGCACGATGTTGTGGTGCAGGTCGTCCAAGAGCCGCAGGCCGTAGAAAGCCATCGTGTAGGGCTTCTGCGCGACGGTGGCGGCGATCACGCCCTGCTGGATGAAGTCGAGGGTTTCGGGAGTCCGATCCATCGCCACGACGGGAATCTTGCCGCCCAGATTCAATCGGTGCAAGGCCTCTGCCACTCCCGGGCCGCCCGAAGCTTCCAGGCAGACGATCCCATCGATCTTTTCCTTCGCATCCAGCAGCGACGATATCTGGTCGTTCGCGGAGCGCGGGTCACCCTTGTCGTCAAGCGTGCGAAGAACCTTGATCTTCGGATACTTCTTCAGCACCTCAGTCACGCCGCGATCGCGCTCATCGACGTTGAACTGGCCGGGGAGGGTGATCACGACCAGATTGCCTTCGCCTTTCATCTCTTCGGCGATGCGTTTCCCACTGATTAGCCCCGCCTGATAATTGTCCGTGCCGATGAAGGTGATGCGGCGCGAGTCGGGGGCATCGGAATCGACGCAGACAACCGGAATTCCCGCCTTGATGGCAGCATCGATGGCGTCCTTGAAAATGTCCGGCCTGGCGGGCGAAACCGCGATCCCGGCGGGGTGCTTGTCGACGGCCTTTTGAAAGACCGCAAGCTCGTCTTGAGGTGAGTACGTTTCTGAACCCGTAAACTCTACTTTCACGCCCAGTCCGCGGGCTGCATCAATAAACCCGGCTTTAGCTTCCTGCCAGTAAGCGAGGCTGGTATTTGCGGCGACAAAGATGTAGCGCTCGTTCTCCTCATGAAAAGGCTTCTGGCATGAGCTGAATACTCCCACTGCGGCAAGCAGGACTATCGCTAACACTTTCCATGTGGCTTGTTTCATAGGCTCTCCTTTGTCCGCACGTGGCGTGCGGCTCCCGGTCGCTTTTGGCAGGTCTACATCTACCTTTCTCTTGGAGATACAGGAAGCCTACCACAAATCGACAGCAGCGAAAAGAGAGGGTCTCCGCCGACTGCCAGCGCCCTGGGGCTTGAACCCGGCGCGCAGGCTGCCCTAGAATGCAAAGTGGGGACATGCTTCGATTCGAAGACATCGCGGGAGCAGTGCAGGGTTATCGTCCTGGGGAAGACCTGACGCTGCTGCGCAGAGCGTACGACTTCTGCGCCCTCCGCCACGGCGAGCAGAAGCGCCTCTCCGGCGAACCCTTCATCAGCCATCCGCTGGAAGTCGTTCAAATCCTTGCCGAGATGAAGCTGGACGTTGTGTGCCTGGCCGCCGGCATGCTGCACGACGTAGTCGAGGACACGGGCACCACGCGCGGAACCATCGAGACGGAGTTCGGTGCCGAGGTGGCGCGCATCGTGGAAGGTGTGACCAAGATCGGGCGCATCAAGTTCCTGAGCCGCGAGGAGCAGCAAGCTGAGAACTTCCGCAAGATGGTGCTCGCCATGGTCGATGACATTCGCGTCGTGCTGGTCAAGCTCGCCGACCGGCTCCACAACATGCGCACCCTCGAGTTCCTGCCCCCCGAGAAGCAGGAACGCATCGCCCGCGAGACCCTGGATATCTACGCGCCCATTGCCCACCGCCTGGGAATGGGAAAGGTCCGGGGCGAACTGGAAGACCTGTCCTTCAAGTTTCTCGAGCCGGACGCCTACCTCGAGGTCAAGAAAGAGGTGGAAAGCCGCCGTAAGGTCAACGAGGGATTTCTCTCGGAAGTGCGCGAGCTCGTGAATACCAAAATGAAGGAGCACTCCATTCCGGCGCGCATCGAAGGCCGAATCAAGCGCCTCTACAGCATCCGGCAGAAACTCCTCAGGCAACGCGTTCCCCTCGAACAGGTTTACGACCTCCTGGCCGTCCGCATTATCACGGACAGCGTGCGAAACTGCTATGCTGCCCTGGGGGTGATCCACAACACCTGGCGGCCGGTCCCGGGCCGCATCAAGGACTTCATCGCCATCCCCAGGCCAAACCTGTACCAGTCTTTGCACACGTCCGTCATTGGCCCACATGGCCAGCCGTTCGAGGTCCAGATACGCACCGAGGAGATGCACAGGGTCGCCGAGGAAGGCATCGCCGCCCACTGGAAGTATAAAGACAGCAAGGACGGCAGCGCCGTGGCGACGCGAGATGAGGAGCGCTTCGCCTGGTTGCGACACCTGGTGGAGTGGCAACAGGACATGGGCGATCCGGGAGAGTTCCTCTCCACTCTCAAGATCGACCTTTACCCGGAGGAGGTTTACACCTTTACCCCCAAGGGGAAAGTGATCGTGTTGCCCCGGGACGCCACACCCATCGATTTCGCCTATGCCATCCATAGCGAGGTGGGCCACCATTGTGTAGGCGCCAAGGTCAATGGCCGCATCGTTCCCCTGAAGTCCAAATTACGCAACGGCGATATCGTCGAAATCGTCACTCAGACGCACCACAACCCCAGCCGCGACTGGCTCGCCATCGTCAAGACTTCGCGGGCGCGGAACAAGATCAAGCACTGGGTCAACGTCGCGCAAAGAGGCCAAGCCGTGGAAATCGGCAAGCGCTTGCTTGAAAAGGAGGCGCGCAAATACGATGTGACGCTTAAGAAAGTAAACGAGGAAGATTACGCGCGGGTGGCCCGGGATAATGGCTGCACGACGGCGGACGACCTGCACGCGGGAATCGGATATGGCAAGTTCTCCGCGCGCCAAGTGCTCTCCAAGCTTGTTCCCTCGGTGCATTTCGAGACGGCCCATCCTTCCCGGCTGACCACCGTGAAACGCGCCCTGGGCATTTCCGGCGACACGGCCGTCCAGGTCCACGGCCACGACGACCTGATGGTCTACCGCGCCAAGTGCTGTAATCCCATTCGAGGTGAGGAAATCACCGGTTACATCACCCGCGGGAAAGGCATTGCCGTGCATGCCAAGCACTGCCCCAACGTTCAGAATCTCCTTTACGATTCGGACCGGCGCATCGAAGTCAAGTGGGTGGGGCCCAAGTACAGCCTTTATCCCGTCAAGCTCACTTTGTTCACTCGCGACCGCCAGGGCCTTTTGGCCGATGTGACCGGGGCCATCGCGGACGTCCATTCGAATATTCAGGATATCGAAGTGCGAACGGATGCCAGCCAGGCGCACATCGACGTCACCTTGGATATTGTGGATATGGAGCACCTGGAAAAGGTGGTGTCTTCACTACGTAAGATCGAGGGGGTTTACCAGGTTGAGCGAGTGGCGCATTGAGCCTCGACCCCTGGTCAGTGAGGAAGAGACTCGGAGGCGATGAGGTGAGCAGTCCTTCCCGCCCCAGCGGCCATCCTCCGTTCTACTTTGCTTTCGAGACTTTTCCCGAACGAATGCAGGCCGTGCAGACGCGCAGGGTCTTGGGGACGCCACCCACCACGGCATGAACCCGGCGTAAGTTGGGGTTCCAGCGCCGCCTGGTGACGTTGTGGGCGTGGCTAATCCTGTTTCCATACGATGGTCCCTTGCCACAAATCTCACAAGCCAATGCCATAGCCACACCTCGTTATAGGATGAATACTACTCTTCATTCTACCAGAGACTAGACTAAGTTGCCCAGCTCTTTGTAGGGAGAGCCCCTGCGGCAACCACAAGGCGTGCCCCTACGAGGCTTCATATTCGGACACGGATGCGTGGGGTGTGGAGTACAATACCTGCATGAGAAAACGACGGTCTTATCATAGCCTCACTGCCTTGGTGACCTTGACGCTGGCTGCGGGCCTGGCGGTGCTCACCTCCTGCCGGCCGAAAACCGCTTCGGACCGCGAAATAGCGGCGAAAGTCGATAGCCAACCCATCTACCGCGACCAGGTCGACAGGGTATACCGAACCCGCCAGGGCGCTTCACCCGACGCCAACAGCCCGGAAGAAGCCATGAGCTTCAAGCTGAACGTCCTGGATGAACTGATCAACAATCAGATCCTGGTCGAGCACGCCTCCCACGCCGGCATTTCGGTTTCGGAAGCCGAGGTGGATAACGAGGTGGCCAAGCTTCAGACCCCTTACTCTGCGGAAGAGTTCAGGAAACGGCTTCATGATCAGGGTTTGGAAATGGAAGATTTACGCAGAGAGTTAAGACGCAATATTATTATAACCAAACTTATCAACAAGGAGATCGTGTCGAATATCAAGATTTCCGACGCCGACATTGCGGACTATTACGAACGCAACAAGGCCAACTTCAACGTCCCCGAAACCGCTTACCATTTGGCTCAGATCGAGGTCACTCCCGTCGCGGACCCCGAGGTGCGCAACCTCAAGAACGACGATGCCAAGACTCCCGCTGCCGCCGAGCGCAAAATCCAGGCGCTTTACGCTCGCCTGCACGCCGGGGACGACTTCGCCACGGTGGCGCAGGAATACTCCGAGGATGCCCGAACCGCCACGGGCGGCGGCGACATGGGCTTCATTCTGGCCTCGGCCCTGAATTCCACCCCTCAACTCAAGGAAGCCGTGCAGTCGCTCCAGGTCAACCAGTATACCGGGATCATTCGCAGTTCCTCCGGGTTCCATATCATCAAACTCCTCGGCATTGAGCCGGCCGGCACCCACACCCTTTCCGAGTTGCGAGTTCAGAATGCCATTCGGCAGACACTCAAGAATGAACGGGAGCAACTCCTGAAAGCGGCCTATATCGAGACGCTGCGAGATCGGGCGAAGGTTGAGAATTACCTGGCGGAGCAGATCGTCAAGGGGCAGCTTAGTCCGCCAGCCGCCAAATAAACCCGCCGCGAGAGCCTCCTGTCATCCTGAGCGCAGCGAAGGATCGCCGCAGTTGCCTTTATCCACCGTGGCCCGCGACGAACCGCAGAGATCCTTCGCTGCGCTCAGGATGACAGCGAGTGGGTCTCTCTCACACGATTCGAATCAGCCGAAACCCTGCCTCCACGCCGGTTCCTTCCTGGGCGTAAATGCGCTGCACGCGGCCCGCGCGCGGGGCGCGAATTTCGTTTTGCATTTTCATCGCCTCGATGACGAGCAACCCTTGTCCTCCCGTCACCTCCTGGTTTTCAGAGACCAGCACTCTGACAATCTTCCCCGGCATGGGGGCCACGATCTCCTGCGGGCCCTGCTCCCGAACCCGGGAGCCGTCGTGCTTCCAGCGCCGGGGATCCCGGATTTCCACCAGATAATTCCGCAGCCCCACGGTAACCACGTAGGGGCTCGAGGCGCCTTCGGAGTCGCCCGCCCGCTTGCTGACCTGAGCTTCGTAAGACCGCCCATCGATCAGAATCGAGTAAACCCCCGGAGCGATCTCTTCCCGGTCGGCAAGCAGCGTCTCGCCATCGAAGGAAATCTTCGAGGTCGAAGAAGGCCGCGGGGTGGCCGCAGATGCGCCCTCCACCGCCTCCGTCAACTCAAATTCATGGTCCGACGTCTTCGAACCCGAGTGGATCTTGATTGCCAGTTTCATCGGCTTCTCCGACCCTCCCGCCGGGGCCACCGGTTGAGCGCCGCGTCCCTGCCGGCGCTTTTCCAGGCGCTCGCGGCCGCGGGCGCGGGAATCCTCTTCTCCTGCCGCCCGTGCACATGCAGGGCCGCGGCCAGTGCGGCAACACGCTCTTCCTCTGGTGAAGGCGGCTCCTCTTCCATCAGGCCTGCGGCCAGCACGCGGTCAATCAAACCGGTATCCAGGCGTCCCGCCGCAAAGTCGGGGTGCTCGAGCAGCCGGCGGAAGAAGGGAATGTTGGTTTTGATGCCGAAAACCTCATACTCGCCGAGCGCCCGGCGCATGCGCGCGATAGCTTCCGCACGCGCCGTCCCCCACACCGAGACCTTGGATAAAAGCGGATCGTACTCCAGCGGCACCGTCCAACCTTCATAGACGTCGCTATCGCGGCGCACGCCCGGGCCCGCCGGAACTTGGAGCCTACTTATATAGCCTGGCGAAGGGAAGAAATTGTTGCTGGGGTCTTCCGCATAGATCCGGCACTCGATCGCGGCGCCTATCATGCGCACGTCTTCCTGCCGCCACCCCAGCCTTTCCCCGGCCGCAATCTGAATCTGCTCTTTGACCAGGTCGATTCCCAGCACGAGTTCCGTTACCGGGTGTTCGACTTGCAGGCGCGCGTTCACCTCCAGAAAGTAGAAATTGCGGCTCTGGTCCACCAGGAATTCAACGGTGCCGGCGTTCCAATATCCTGCCAGCTTGCCGATGCGCACCGCAGTTTCTCCCATGCGCTGCCGCAAATCCTCATCGACAAACGGCGAGGGGCATTCCTCGAGCAGTTTCTGGTGTCGTCGTTGCAGCGAGCACTCCCGCTCCCCAAGGTGAATCAGGCTGCCGTACCGGTCGCCGAGAATCTGGATTTCAATGTGCCTGGGGCGGTCGAGGTATTTCTCGAGGTAAACCGCGGGATCGCCAAAAGCGTTTTGAGCCTCTGAGCGCGCCGTGTGGTAGGCGGACTCAAGCTCCCCTGCCGAACGCACCAGGCGCAATCCCTTCCCGCCACCACCCGCCGAAGCTTTGAGCATGACGGGGTAGCCGATTCCCTCCGCCACCCGCTGCGTCTCCTCGAGGCTTTCGAGGTGGCGGTCGGTCCCGGGGACCACCGGCAGGCCCGCCTGGATCAGGACGCGCCGCGCGCTGGTCTTCGATCCCATCAACTCCATCGCAGACACCGGCGGCCCGATGAAAACCAGGCCCGCATCGGCGCAAGCGCGGGCAAATTCCGGGTTCTCCGCCAGAAAGCCGTAGCCGGGGTGAATCGCTTCCGCGCCGCTGCGTTTGGCGGCGACGAGTATGCGCTCAATATGAAGGTAGCTCTCGGTCGAAGGCGCAGGCCCAATGCAAAACGCCTCGTCAGCGTAGCGGACGTGCAACGACTTGCGGTCCACCTCCGAATAAACGCCCACCGTGCCGATCCCCAGCTCGCGGCAGGTGCGCATGACGCGCACGGCAATCTCTCCCCGATTGGCGATCAGGATCTTACGGAACATGGCGGTCCTTTGTTATCAACGACATTCTCGCTTTGTTCTGGCAAAAAACAGTAATCAGCAGTCAGTTCTCAGTTATCAGCCAAGCCGCTCCCGTCCTTAGCTGGCCTAAGGCCGAAAGTTGCGCGGCACGCTGGTACACGACCCACCGTCTTCGCAAGCGCCTCGGGCCTTTTCCGTAGCGGTCCTTTGTTTTCAATAACATTCTGGCTTTGTTCCGGCAATTCCTGTACTGCCGACCTTCAGGTCGGCACTCTGGCCGAGTTCTTCGGCGCACCCCCCCCACCCCTCCTCACCCGAGGAAGGGAGTCCGGAATTCCCCTCCTTGGATCAGGAGGGGTTAGGGGTGGTTGATTCCAGGACCGTTCCTTTGTTTTCAATAACATTCTCGCTTTGTTCCGGCAATTCTCGTAGCGCCGGCCTTTAGGTCGGCACTCTGGTCGAATTCTTCGGCGCACCACCCCCCACCCCTCCTCACCCGAGGAGGGGAGTCCGGAATTCCCCTCCTTGGATCAGGAGGGGCTAGGGGTGGTTGATTTCTGGGCCGTTCCTTTGTTTTCATACACATTCCCGGTTCGTTCGTCCATTTCTCACAGCGCCGACCTTCTTGTCGGCACTCTGAAAGAGTTCTTCACCTTGCTGACCTAAAGGTCAACGCTACCCATGTAACACAGATTTGCACAGTGCTCCTTTGTTTTCGTAAACATCGCCGGATCGTTCGTCGATTTCTCTTCACTGTACGATCTTTGGCACCATTTTGAGTTCGTTTTGAGTTCGTTTTTTCGAGGTTTTGTTGATTCCACAAGACTTGTTGAGTTCGTTCCCACGATTTTTGTATTTTTCGCGAGTGGCGATAACGTCTCGTTTGGCGCAGCTCTGCGGGAAGGCCGAAGGGCGGGGAATGTCATGGTCGTGGGTCGCGAGAGAATACCCTGATTTCGTTCACTCCCGGTCCGCTTTCTCCCTGGGACAAGAAGACCGAGACCCGGCGTGTTCCAGGCCTTCCTTCCCCCAGGGTCCATAGAGGTAGCCTAATCTATGACCGGGAGTGGCTGTCAAGCGGTTTGCAGGGAACGGTGGCAGGCATCGCGCAAGTGGGGCGAAATCGCGGCCCGCCCTGTACCTGTCAGAAGACTGCCCTCTCCCCGCTGGAACGCTGCCCTCTTTCCGCCGGACAACTGCCCTCTCCCTTGGAGAGGGCTCTCTATTTACTCTGCAATCGGCGTGGATGGCCTGGGCGCGAGATTCCAGTTCACAGGCCGCCGCACCCGCTCACGATAGCCACTTCAGGAACTCCGCAGGTTTGGCGCCGGCGTCGCGGAGGATTTTTGCCAGGATACCGGAACCGAGATCTTCACCCCGATGGTCGGGAACAGTTGCAGTTCGCCCGTCGGCGTGCCGGAAAAACTTATGGCTGCCCTTTTGTCGAACCTGAAGGAAGCCGAGAGACTCTAGAAATCGGATGACCTCGCGCGCCCGCACCGGATGAAGGCGACTCAAGCGCTCACCTCGACCTGCTCGAGCGCGACGAACTTCATCCGTGGCGCATCTTGTTCGGCGAGGCAAAGTGCAATGACTTCACGAATTCTGGGCGCGAGTTCCTCGAGCGTGCGCGCCTGGGTATAACAACTCGGCAGTGAAGGAACGCTCGCAACATAGTAGCCGTCCTCGTCCTGCTCGATGACCACCGTGAACTGCCTGAGCCTACGCTTGGCGGAAGGTTTACTCATGCTCTCATTATAGCCTAACCGGCACCCTCTCAACCGCTAGGGGCGCCCGGCAGCATGGTCTTTTACCCTGGCCCGGTTGGGTACGCGGGCAAATCAGCCGGCCGCGGAGGCAGTTTCCTGGGGTGTTCCTGGATTTCTTTCATCACCAGCTCGATGGCCTTTTCGAGTTGCGGGTCGTGGCCTTTCATAACCAGGTCGGGGGTGTTATCCACCTCGATATCGGGGGCGACGCCGCGATTTTCGATCACCCATTCGCTGTTCAAGCCGTAGAGGGAGAACTCGGGCCGTGTGATGTATCCGCCGTCCATCATGGGGATATCGCCGCGAATGCCTCGCACGCCTCCCCAGGTACGCATGCCGATGAGCGGACCCAGCTTATATTTCTTGAAGAAATAACTGAAGTAATCTCCGTCCGAAGCGGCATACTCATTGGTGATGCAGACCATGTGGCCGTAAAAGACCGCGTTGGGATTGGTGCCGCTCTCAAAGTTGCGAGCGGAGTCCATTCCCCCCAGGATCCGGCGCAGGCGCTCGAAGATAAGTTGATCGACGAACCCGCCGCCGTTGTAGCGCACATCGATGATCAAGCCTTCTTTGCGGATCTGCGGGAAGAATTCCTTCACGAATTCGTTCAACCCCTCGGCGCCCATGTTGGGAATGTAGATGTATCCCACTTTCCCGCGTGTCGCGTCATCCACCTTTTTGCGGTTGGTGTTGACCATGTCGAGTTGGCGCAGAGCATACTCGCTGCCCAGTGGCTTCACCACCACTTTGCGCGCGCCTTCCTCGGTGGGCTTCGAGTTGACGGTGAGGGTGACATTCTCATTCACGGTGTTGATGAACAACTGGTAAGGGTTCTGCGGAACGCGCAAGGGCTTTCCGTTGACCGCCAGCAAGTAGTCGCCCGGCTTCACATCCACGCCGGGCTCGGTGAGCGGCGAGCGGAGCGAGGCGTCCCAGTTCTCTCCAGTGTAGATCTTCTTGATTCGGTAGAGCCCTTGTGCGGCGTCCGCCTCAAAGTCGGCGCCCAGCACGCCCACGTTGACGGGTTTCAAGTTGGGGTAATCGCCCCCGCCCACATAAGTGTGGGAGTTGGAGAGTTCCCCGACCATTTCGCCCAGCACGTAAGTGAGGTCGTACCGGTCTGCAACATACGGCAGAAGGGGCGCATAGCGCTCGCGCTCCTTTTCCCAATTGACGCCATTCATGGCAGGCTCGAAGAAGTAATCACGCTCCTGGCGCCACGCCTCGTTGAACATCTCTTTCCACTCGGCCGGCGGATCGACCTCGAGCCGCATCGAAGCGACATTCAGCGCGCCATCGCCGGGGTGGTGCGGTTGGCCTTCAGGCTTGGCGTCGATGATGCCGTAAGTCTGCGGCACGGGCTCGCCTTCTCCTCCGCCGCCTCCGGAGGGCGGCGCGGTATAGAGGACCTTTTTGCCGTCAAAAGAAAGTGTGTAATTGTCGGCCCCCGAGATCAAAACGCTGTCCTTCCGTTCGTTCATGTCGTAGGCGTGGACAGCCGGCGATTCACCCGGCAAGGGGCCGGAAAGGCCTCCGACGGGCGCCGTCGCGAAGTAGACAAAGCCGTCCGCCGCATTCAGAGCTTGGCTGTTTTCCGGTGGAGTCGGCAAGGCCACCACCCGCTCCGCGATGCCTGCCAGATCGATGCGGAAGTCCTTGGGAACCTGGCGGACGGGGGGCGTTTCCTCAGCCTTCTTCTCGTCCTTTTTCTCCTCTGGAGGCTTCTCGGGTTTCTTGGGGCCGGCCTCGTCGCTCTTGGGAGCGAAGGGCGAGGGCAGGTCGGAGCGCAGCGTCACCACGTAGACGCGAGTGGCCTTGGGGTTGGCAAACTCGAAGTCGTAAACGCCCAGCACCTCGTTGTAGTCGCGGTTCGACAAGAAGTAGAGATACTTCCCGCCGGGATCGAACACGGGGTTCCCACTATTCGTGAAGTCGGTCGTGACCGGCGTGATTTGCTTGTCGGCCAGGGAGTAGAGGAGTATCACGCCGTTATTATTCTCCGCCGCCTTCGCGTAAGTGACCCATTTGCTATCGGGAGACCAGTTGTAGTCGGTCAGGTCGCCGTACTTGCCCTTGTCGATCTGGACGGGCTTCTTTTCGTCAATATCCACGAAGAAGAGCCGGGTGTCCTTGTCAGCGTAGAGAAGCTTCTTGCTGTCGGGCGCCCAGACGGCAGCCAGCCGATGCATTTTGCCGTCAGAGGTGATGCGGACTTCCGCCCCCGATCCGTCCTGGGGAATGATGTAAAGCTCGTCTTCGCCGGTGCGGTCGGAAAAGTAGGCAATCCATTTTCCGTCGGGCGACCAGGCCGCAAATTTCTCCTGGATGCCCGGGGTTTGGGTCAGATTGCGGATGCTGCCTTCTTTGGCGGGCACCGTAAAGATGTCTCCGCGGGCAGTGAAGGCAGCGCGCTTGCCCTCGGGAGAGATGTCGAAATCCGTGATCAAGTGGCCGACCGCCGCCCAATGCTTCTCGGCCAGGGGCCGGTCGCCGGCCAGATTGATGGTGAGCTTGTGAGCTTTCTGGGACTTCAAATCGAAGAGGTAAAGGAACCCGCCGTTTTCAAAAATGATCGAGTCTGGTCCCAGACTGGGCCACTCAACGTCGTAATCTTTGAAGTCGGTGAGTTGGCGAGTCTGCTTGGTCTTCAGGCTGTAGCTGTAAAGGTTTACGCGCTGCTCGGGACCGCGGTCGGAACCGAAGTAAATCGTGTCGCCGTGCCACATCGGGTAAGTGTCGGCGCCCGGATAATCCGTGATGCGCTCGTAGGTGTTGTTCTTGAAGTCGTAAACGGCGATGTCCTGGGCCATGCCGCCCTTGTAACGCTTCCAGGTGCGGAAGTTGCGGAAGATGCGGTTGTAAGCGATCTTGGTACCGTCGGGTGAAAAGGAGGTGAGCCCGCCTTTGTCAATCGGCAACCGTACCGGCAGGCCGCCATCGATGCTCACGCTGAAGAGCCGCCCGAACCAGGTCGTTGAACGTGTCGCGGCGGGAGAGAAATAAGATGCGCTTGCTGTCCGGGAACCAGGTGATGACCATGTTGTTCGGACCCATGCGCTCCGGCATGCTCTCTGGGTCGGGCAGGAAAGTCAGTTGCTTCGGTTCACCGCCTTCCGAGGGAATGACGTAGACGTTGAAGTTGCCGTCATATTGCGCCGAAAAGGCAATCCAGCGGCCGTCGGGCGAGAATTTCGGGAACAACTCGAGGCCGGGATGAGAGGTGATGCGCCGTGCTTCACCTCCGGAGGTCGAGGCCAACCAGAGGTCGCCACCGTAACTGAATACGATCTTGTCCTTGTAAACGTCAGGAAAGCGCATCAGGCGGCCTTCCGTCGCCTCTTGCGCAACCACCGATGAGACCGATATGAGCAAACAGAACGTGAGCCACTTCACAAGACGATACATCCATCCTCCCCCGTTAGGTCGGCATGAGCGTTGACCCGAATTGAATTGTAACACCGCGCGCCATTCTACACCTGTTCGAGGCCGGTGGTGCGGGTTGTTTGGTTTTAGACAATGGCCAGAAGGCTGCCTGTAACGGCCTATGCCGGGTTGGAATCAGACGATGGAGAACTACCCCTGAAGTTGTGCATTGCCAAGGTGCAGGCGGCGTGAAGGCTGGACAGGTAAAGGGAGTATCGGAACTCTGGTTCGCTCTCCGATGGGTAGAATTGCTGCAGCACCGGCCGACCCCTGGCTGCCTCGAAAGGGTTTGTGCCCGGCTCGCTCAGGAGCCGTTTGGTCCAAGCAAGCCAAACGCAGTTAGTGAGGAGGGGTATAATAGCATCCCGTGTTCGAGAGTCATCCAAACCTTTCGCTGCCACAAGCCTCTGACACACTCTGGCGCTATTTGGATCTTTGGAGATTCCTCTCTTTGTTAGAGCAGGGGTCTTTGTGGTTCTCGAGGCTTGACGGGCTCGAAGACCCGTATGAGGGCTTTCCGCCGAAGCCGTTGGTCGATGACGCTCGGAGGATACCCGAGGGCCTTCCCGAAATCGAGCACCAGCGCTGGGCGCAAGTCGCGGGTCGGAATGAGCGGGTTTTTACTTTGGGGCGCGAGATAGTGTGTGTGTCCTGCTGGCACGTGAATCCCGTGGAGTCCGCAGGGATGTGGCGTCTCTATGCGGCGTTGGGTGAGGGCATCGCAATTAAAACGACATTTGAGGATCTTAGACGAAGCTTCATTCGGGAGGAGCCAACGGTGCTAGGTGGGATGGTTCGATATGTGGACTTCGAATCCTATCGGCCGACGGAGTGGAACGTGATCGATTGGGCAACTCTCAAGAGGACAAGTTTTGAGCACGAGCGCGAATTCCGCGCGATCGTTATGCCACTGACGTGGCCAGCCCCCGCCGGCCTTGCGGTTCCTGTCGACCTAGACAACTTGATAGCCGGGGTCTATGTGTCCCCTGCTGCCGTTCCCTGGTACGCGAATCTTGTTCGGCGCGTTTGCGCGCGGTATGACCTCAAGGCAGAAGTTCATCAGTCTGAGCTCCTAAGTCATCCTCTTTACATCCAAGGTCGACGTGCTGAAGATAGCGTGGCCTGACGATCAGCTGCACCTGCCTGTTAAGATAAGGACGCAGCCTTCCGAGTCGAGCCCTGGAGGGGCAACCTGCGGGATTCGCAGTTATCACGCCCCTTCAGGGCTTGAGGTCGGAAATGAAATATCCTCTTACCTCTTCCACCCAGGCCGTTGGCCTGGGCTTTGCTAGGCCGCCCCTTCAGGGCTGAGACACCATCGGCAATGACCAACCCACATTTAGGACACGATCTGCCTTTATTTGGGCTTGACGTACCTACATAATGTAGCTACACTATCTTAATGCGGTATGAATGGGATGAAGCCAAACGGCGATCGAACATTCAGAAGCACGGAATCGACTTCACAGGGATCGAAAAACTCTTTGCCGGGACTACCGCCACGATCCTGGACGACCGGTTTGATTATGGAGAATCGCGCTTCATCACCCTGGGCTTGCTCAGCGGCCGAGTAGTGGTCGTTGCGCATACTAAGACTAAAGAGATAATTCGAATTATCTCGGTGCGAAAGGCGACGAAGAATGAAGAAGCCAGCTATTTCAAGGAAGTCGCGGACTGATTGGAAACGCGTCGACACGCTGAGCGACAGGCAAATCGATTTTTCTGACATTCCGGAAGTGACGCCGGAAATGTTTGCCCGTGCGGTGGTGCGGCGTGGTCTGAAGCCCGTGCCGCGCAAGGAGCAACTCACGATTCGGATAGATAGTGACGTGCTTGAATGGTATAGGCGACAGGGACCAGGCTACCAGACCCGCATCAACGCCCTGCTCCGGGCTTACATGCAAGAACGCGCGAAGACAGCGGCGCGATAAAGTGTGAATTGTCATTCCGGGGCCGCCGTTTTACAGAGGGAGAAGAGTTTTTGACGGCGGGCTCTCGCGCCACAAGCACAGGCAAGAGTGCCTGTGCTACATCTCACGCTGCTTTGGCTTTGGATCCGGCAGAAAGATCGACTGCCATTTCGCACTCGTCGCCGTAACTACTTGAGGTGTGGAAACCGATTTTACGGAAGAGGCCGATGGCGCGGTAGTTGGAAAACTCTGTAGTGAGAAGGACCTTGCTGAAGCCCATCTCGAGCGACCAGGCCAGCGTTAGCTCGCTCATCGCCGTTCCCAGCGTTTGCTCTCGATAGTCCTGATGGACAAAGATAGTGAACTCGATTTCCGGAAGGCGGATTGGGCAAAGAATGGTGTGTGCGACAATCTTCGTGCCATCCAATGCGAGCAGTTGGTAGGACTTCTTTTGAAGCTGCTCGAGCCAGCCGGTAATGCGCGGAACGTCCGGCGGAGGGAGGCCTTGGGCTACGCGCTTGGGCTCGAAGCTCGCGTACAGTTCGACAAGGGCGGCGAAGTCCCCGCCGGCGTACGCCCGTACCTCGAGTTTCCGCCCCTTTCGGGTTTGGACCTCTGTGGGCTGAAATGCGGCTTCTGGCGAACTGAACATAACTTGACTATCGGCGGAGCACGCAATCGGCCAATAAGCCTGACTCGGAACTCCTCCCCCGCCAACTGAAAGCAAAGACGGTCATTATCACCGCCCTCGGCATCGGTGTGAAGCCTCGGGCGCTGCCCTAAGTCGCCCGAAGGCTGAGGGAAAACCCGCATACGTCGTTGCGAGGTGGCACGGGCATCCTGCCCTTGTGATTCCATGGCCAAACCCGCCCCATCCGAGCACCCGGAGTATCGCCATGCCGTGAGCGATCTCCGCAACGCCCGGAAGTATCTCGAAAAGGCGCTTAACGACGGGTACGGCCATTCACGAGCGCGACGGGGCCGTGGCCGCGATGCATTGTGGCGCGGCGAACCGCTTCGGGTAGGCGCGACCGTTGTGGTTGCCCGGGGGCGCCCCAAGGGCCGCCCCGTGGGGAGTGCTTAGAACAGCAGGTGCAGCGACAACTGCAGGAAGCGCGGGCTGCCGATTGTGTGCTGAATCACCCCCAGGCTTCCCTCGGGAGGGATGGAAGGCGGCCCGGAATAGTTCGGGAAGAAATCCACATCGTTGTTGGGCGCGTCGAAATCGACTTGATTGAAAATGTTGAAGGCATCAGCCTCGAAGCGCAGACGAAAACGGTCCGCGATGATGGGAAACTCTTTGGCCAAGCTCATATCGAAGCGCACCTGAAGCGAACCGCGGAACAGATTCCTTCCTGAAGTCCCGAACACCGATTCCCAATTGTCGCAGCCGGAAGCATCGCAGGGGGGAACGCCGTCCTGGCCGGGCGCAAGAAACTGCGGAAGAAAATCGCTGGAATTAAGCACCGGCCGGCTGGGATTAATGCCCGTGGTTCCCTGGAGTTCCGCTTGTGAGGCTTTGATCCCCGGAGCAAGCGGGACAATGGGATTGGCCAACTCATCATACGTGCCATAGTAGATGCCCGCCACCGAGCCGTGGTAGTCGTAGGGGCTGTAGGGCTGGCCGCTCTGGGCCACGGTCTGCCCGCCAATCGTCCAGCCGTTCACGGCGTATCCCAGGGCCTTGTTGTCTTTGGCCAAGCTGGGAAGAGTGTAGCTGTAATTGATCAGGAATACGTGGGTCTGGTCGAAGTCCGAGGAGGCGTAGTTGGCTCTCGGAAGCTGGGGATTATTCCCCGTGACGAACAGTCCTAGCCCGCTTTGCTCGTCTAAAGCGTGGGAGTATGTATAGGAGGCAGTGAATTGCAGGCCGTGCGACATGCGCTTGCGCACCTGAACTTGCAAAGCGTTGTAGTTGGAGATGCCCTCGGTATTGTACGTCACCGAATTGTAGTCATAGCCGACATAGGGCACGCGGACCTCCGCGTTGCCGGAGTAGTATGGTGGCGGGCAGAGTGGTTCGTAATCCAGCGGGGAATTACCATTGTAGTAGGTGTTGCAGACGCTGTACTGGCTCAATCCCCCGTAGGAGGACGTCTGGCCATTAACCGGGTGGGCGGGGGTGGCGATGAGCGCCTGGTTGAAGGGGACGGGCAGCACCTCATGTAACCCGTGGTTGCCCACGTAGGCAATATCAAACAACCAGTTGTTAGAGAGCTGGTATTGAAAATCCAGAGTCCAGTTCTGTGTGTAAGGCAGCGTGTTGTTGATGTCATAACCGCTGAACAGGAACGGGCCAGAGAGATTGCCCGTGGGCCAGTACCCAGAGGAGGTTTGTGATAAGTTGGGCAACAAGGCGAGAAAACTGGCGGCACTCCCAGGGGGTGGTGGTATAGGGGAGGTGCCGAAGGGCGCTGAAAGGGTCGCCCCCCTCACCGCCGCGACAGGCTGGACGAAGGGCGGCGCCAGGGTCACCCCAAACGGACCATTGAAACCCTGGCCAGCCGGAGCGGAGAGGTAGCTGAACAGCTCGCCGCGGTCGTAGTAAATCCCATAGCCCGCCCGCACCGTAAATTTGGGCTTGGGCGACCAGGCGATGCCGACGCGCGGAGCAAATCCCCACTGGCGCTGGTTCATCAGGGAATTACTGGCGCCCGGGGTGGCGGAATTGGGATTATTCCCGGCAATTTCCACGCCGGAGTTGGTGATCGTGTCACTGGCAGCATCGTAGGCGTACTTGTTGGCGTCAAACCCAGTCAGGCGGCCGTATTTTTCCGAGAAAGGCCCGTCATAATCCCAACGTACACCGGCGGTCACCGTCAGATTGCTGCGAACCTTGAAGTTATCGTTAACGTACAGGCCCGCTGTGTTGGCTCGGTAATAGCGGTTCGCCTCACCGTTCGGGGCGATCCCGTAGCTTATGGACCCCTCTACAAAGTCGAGAAAGTCATGAAATTCAATGGTTCCGGTATTGGTATTGTGGTTGATGACATTGAGCTGAGTGCGGTCCCATAGCCCGCCAACGCTGATCGTGTGTCTTCCTTTCACCAAGTTGATCGAGGATCCCGCCTCCCATTGGTTCTGGACCATGCCGGCATTGCCAAAACTGGGGCTGACGCCGAAATTCAGTTCATTGCTCAGAGTGGGATCGGCGGTGTCGATTTCAATGTAGGGGAAGGTTGACGAGCCTGGCAGGGTGATGCCCACCGCGCTGGGGGTGATTTCCGATCCCGTCGTTCCATAAGCCCGAAGCCGCGTGAAGCCAATCCGCTGGTCCCAAGTGACAGTTG
This sequence comes from uncultured Acidobacteriota bacterium, assembly GCA_963831905.1. Taxonomy (GTDB): domain Bacteria; phylum Acidobacteriota; class Terriglobia; order UBA7540; family UBA7540; genus CAVROP01. The sequence continues at coordinate 1,331,050 of CAWHRX010000009.1, forward strand.
GGGACAGGATCACGGTGTTCATGATCGACCCAACTTGGCTACCGGCGGAGAGTTGCTGAGAGAAACCCAGAAGACTCTCTTCATAGCCGAAGGGATTGGTGGTGGGATTTTCCTGGACATAATATCTCCCCGAAAGGCGATCTTTGTCCGTCACCTGGTAGTCCACATCAGCGATCCCCTGGTCCACGTTGGCATGTGAGTTGACACCCTGCTCCAGCGCATCTCCTCCGAGTTGACTGGCCAACGTCGAATTGAATTGGGCGCTCGGAATCAGATATTGTCCGTTGGCGCGCTTGGCCTGCAAAAGAGCCAGCGCGGCAGGATTGACCTGGCCGGCGGTAATCGTCTCGCCGAAGTTGGAGTTGTTGATAGCTGCGACGATGCCGGCGGCGCTGCGGTCATCAGTGAGGCCCAACGGCACCGTCGCGTATTGGGTTGCCAACGAAGCGTCGGAAACGCGAACCCCCTGATAAGACACGAAGTAAAACAATTTGTCCTTTTTGAGGGGCCCACCGAGCGTGGCGCCGAACATGTTACGATTCATGAAAGGATTTGGGACGTTCGCCGCGTTATAGAAGAACGGCGCGGCATTCATCGTGCTGTTTTGCCATTGCTCCCACGCCGACCCGTGAAGCTGGTTGGTGCCCGACTTGGTCAGCACACCGATGTGCGCGCCGCTGCTGTTCCCCTGCGTCGCATCATACATGGCGGCATTCACGGCGATCTCCTGGATGGCGTCGATGGGGGGCGTTGGCAGGGCCTGGCCGATGGCGCCGTATACCGAGGAACTGGTTTGAATCGAGCCGCCCGGGCCGAAGTTCTCGCCCGTATTCAGCACGAAGCGATTCTCACCCACTTGGCTGGTGGAGTTGCCATTGAATAGGTTGTTGGTGCTGACCCCGTTCAGCGAAAAGCTATTGCTTGTGTCCCGGTTCCCGTTGGCGAAAATCGCCTGATTGCCGAGCCCCGTCTGGGCGCCGGCGCCGCCTAGAAAGTCTGCGTGCACGCCCGGAGTGAGAATCGCCAGTTGGGTGAAGCTGCCTGTGCCGAGCGGCGTAGACTGAATGGTGAGTTGGTCGACCACGTAGCCGTTGGTGGTGTCCGTCTGGTTCATGAGCGGGACAGCAGTAACCTCGACCTTCGTGCTGACCGATCCGACTTTGAGACTTCCGTCAACCGTGGCGGTGCGGTCGGTCTGCACCAGTACCTGGGTGTGGGTCTCAGTCTCGAAACCGTCCTTCGAGAAGCTCACCTCGTAGGTTCCGACGGGAAGGTTGGAGACGGCGTAGGACCCGTTAGACTTCGAGCGCACCGTCACCTGGTAATTGGTATCCACATTGCGCGCCGTCACCGTGGCTTCGCTGACGGCGGCGCCGGAGGAATCCAATACGGTGCCGGTAACGACTCCCACGATTTGCTGGGCCAGATTAGGTTTCTGTGAGCCGATAAGCACGAATGCAATTAGGCCCACGACCACGCATGTACGCCGCAACAGGCTGACTGGGTAGCTCGTTTCTCGTTTCATATGCCTCCTCGCATCTCCGCTCCGGTTGGCTACACTCTCCCTAACCCAACGCCCCAGCACCAGTGACAAGCTGGCGATTGAAATCGTTTTAGCTGTAACCCTTGTATTTGCAATACGAATTCTACAAGCGTTGCGTTACAACCAAGCTCTTTCGCAGACTTTTGGGCTTTCGATTGTGATGCTGTACAGAATATGAAAGTGTAGAAGCAGACTATTATACCCTGTTGAAGCTATTGTTACAATTCTGTGAAGCACGTAAGTTCAGCGGACGCTTGGCGTCGGGGGTTAACGCTTCCCAACGGCAGACTTCCCGCTGCAACCTGACACTTGGCGCCTGGCACCTGTCTTCACGGTCGCTGCTCGACCGGGAGGAATTGCGCCAGGGTGGTGGGCGCGTTTCCGAGTGCGCGCGCCAGGCTCAACTTGGCCAGATTGTGGGCGAACACACTGTCGATATAATCAAGGTTCGCGCCGGCCACCGATTCCTGTGACTGCACGACCTCGACGTTCTCGCTCACACCTGCCTCGAAGCGCTGCCGAGTCTGGTGCAGCGTCTCTCCCATAAGCTGGATATTTTGCTGCGATACTTTGACCTGATTGGCGGCTGCTTCCATGTCCAGGTAGGCGTTGCGCACTTCGCTTTCGATCTGGCTTCGAGTGTCCTCGAGTTCTGCACGCCGTTGCGAAAGGGCGGCCTGCGCCTGCTGAATGTCTGCCGCCGTGCGCCCGCCGTTCCAGATGGGCACGTTCAGCGTGGCCGAGACCGTAAAGGTAGGACGCAGCTCGGAAGGAGTGCCAATGGTGCCGTAGTCGGCGCTGGCGGAGGCCGAAGGGTAGCGTTCGGCACGCGCCGCAGCCAGGGCGCGCTCCGCCGCTCTTACCTGGGTCTCGGCCGCTTTCAGGTCGGAACGCTGCGCCAATGCCTGCTTGATGGCGTCCTCCACGTTCAGGGGCGGGGCGGGCGCAAAAGGAATAACGTTGGAAAGTTCGTAGTCAGCCGTGGGAGGCAGGCCCGTCAGGCGGGCGAGGTTGATCTTCTGCTTGGCAAGATCGTTCTGAAGCGTCACTAAACGTTGCTGGTCGAGTAGCACCTCGACCTGGCTGCGATTGACGTCGATCTTGGTGGCCCGGCCAAACTTGAGCTGTTGCGTGGTGCGCTCAAAGAGAGCCTTGGCGGTGTCGAGTTGCGCCTGAGCGGAGTCAAGCCGCGCATGCGCGGCCAGCGCCTGAAGATACGCCCCGGCGGCGGCCAGGACCACCAGGTCCTGGGCATCTTTAGCCGAAAGCTCTCCGGCGTGCACCACCTCCCGCGCCGAACGGTAATTGTTGAGCGCGGTGAAATCGGCGATGGATTGCGATACCCGCGCGCGCACATCCAGAACGTTGAAGGGTCCGACCAGGGAGGGAAGTGAAAATCCCGGGACACTGAAGTTGAAGCCGATGGATCGGATGTTGAATGTCTCTTCGACATCGTTGACATCTGCCCTGATGTTCGGCATGAGGGCGCTGCGCGCCGCGTGCGCCTGGCCGCGGGCTTGCAGCAGGGCATAGGTCGAACCCACCGCTCCCAGGTTGTGCTGTAGGGCGCGCTGGATCGCCTCCGCCAGCGACAGCTCACCGGAGAAAGGAAACTGCGCCACACTGCGCGTGCTTCCGCTGTAAGCGCCCTGCACGGACACGGTGGGGTTCAGGGTATTCACGCTGGTCGTGGTGCTGGGCACGGCGGATTGCGTGGCGACCACTCCGCCCCCTTGTGCGTTTCGTCCCGAAAGGGGAAGCGGAGTGGCCTGCGTGGTGGGCGGAGGCGCGGCGCCGCCGAATTGCGCAGCAGCGTAAGCTGCGAAGGCGATGACCTGCAATGCGGCAATGATCGCCGCTCGTCCCATTGGGACTCGCATACGTGTTCGTTTCATGGCTTGTTTACCTCTCTTCACCAGATCTTAACCCTTGCGGTTGAATTCAAGTTGCCCTGTAGCACTAACTCCCAAGATGTTGTTGCGCCGCGAAGATTTCTTGGTATTCGCGGCGGCCCAGAACAGCAGAACACAGAGGGCACAGAGAATGGCTCACAGAGCGCACAGAGAAGAAAAAACGGTCTGTTTCTCGTTCTCCGTGGTCTCTGTGGGCTTTCTCTCTGTGGCCTCTGTGTTGGAGGCTTTTGGTTGCGGCTTTGCGGCTCCATGCTGTACAGAATCGCAGTTTCTCGTCTTTCTGCCAAATTCTCCGGAATCCCAGCCTTCTGAATTTTAAATCTGGAATTCGTCATTGGGCGGGTGAGGAGATCTTTTTCCATCTCCGCTGAGCGCGAAAAGATGGGTAGCTCAGTCCGGACCTTCAGATTTGCCGTTTGAACAGCAAAATGCAACCTGTTATCAGCACTGCTGAAAAACTTGTCAGGATTGCAAGGTCGAGGCCGATGCCGGCAAACCCGGTATCCTTCAGCAGCAGGTTCTTGAGGGCGTCCACGACGTAGGTGAAAGGGTCGACAAACGACATAGCTCGCAGCCATACGGGAAAGCCGGCCGTCGGGTACACGGCGCCCGAAGGGAAAAACAGCAGCGTGTTAAGCACACCGAAAATGGCGCGCGGCACCAGGGGATCACTCACGCGCACCATCAGCAGAAACATCATGCTGATCATCGCCAGGGAGGTCACGGCCAGGACCACGATCAGGTAAACCAGCCGTGCTGGTTCCCACAACTGCGGAATGCCGGCAATCAGCCCGCCGATGACTGTGATAATGAAACCGGCCATCAACCCCTTCAGGGCGCCTGAGCCGATGAGTCCCAACACCAGGTCCACTTTGCTGAGGGGCGTGCTGAGATATCCTTCGTGGAAGCCTCGAGCCTTATCGTCGATAAAAGTAATGCCGCCCCCGATCATCGCCGTCACAAAGATTGACAGCGAGATCGAGCCTGCCAACAGGTATTTAATGTAGTCGATGTAGGGATAAACCTCCACGGTTTGAATCTCGATGCTGGCCGGAAGGCGGGTGGGACTGAAAAGGCCGGCCAGGTTCGCGGCCGGAGCTTCCCCCGACTCCAGGGGAGGGAGGACGGGGCCGTTCAGGCTGTTCTGGAGCTGCTGCATGCGCTCGAAAATACCGCTCGAGGTGAAGGTATCCGTGTTGTCTTCGATAAAGGCGATGCGCGGGTTTTCGTTGCGCAGGACGCGCTGCGAAAAATCAGGAGGGATAAAGATCACCGCCTTCAAAAAGCCGGCCTTGAGATCGGTCACGGCCTCGGGAAGGTCGGTGTATTCCGTGAGGTGAAAGGTCTCGGGATTCTCCACGATGGCGTTGAGCCCAGCGCGCACCTGCCGGGCTTGCGTGCCGGTGTCTTTGTCCACCAGCGCCACCCGCACCTTCGTGATCTTTCCGCCAAAGGCATAGCCCAGCACCACAAGCTGCACCAGCGGGAAAATCATCGACGCCATCATCAGCGCAGGGTTGCGGAAGAACTTCCGCATGTCGCGTTCAATCAGAGCAAGTATCCGGTAGAATTTCATTTCGGTTCTTGGATGGTAGTAGGGGCGGTTCGCGAACCGCCCCTACGGAGCCGTCATCCCGCGGCCTGCTGTCATCCTGAGCGCAGCGAAGGATCTCTGCAGTTGCTCTTTCTGCCTTGCGCCGGGCGACGAACTGCCGGGATCCTTCGCTGCGCTCAGGATGACAGGCGAAGTGCCAAGGATGTCAGGCAAAGGGCTCAGACTGGCAAGCCCATCACTTGTACAGGTGGCTGATATCCAGCCGCTTGCTGCCGAGTTCGTCGCGGAGCTGCCGGCCCGTGAAATGTAAGAAAACGTCGTCGAGGGTTGTGCTATGCACGGTGACCCGGTGTGCCTTCACGCCCCGGCGGCGAGCCAGGTCCATGATCGCGCCCAGCGTTTCAGCTCCGTCCTGGGAGGTGATGCGCGTCACGCCTTCGTGCTCGCTCACGTTCAAAACCAGCGGGAACGACGCGAGGGCTTCGTGCCAGTCTCCCGGCGCTCCGCTAAATTCCGCCTCGATCACCTCGTGGGCGGGAATGCTGTCCTTCAGCCGCGTCGGAGAATCCAAGGCCACCAGTTTTCCGTGGTCGACGATGGCGATTCTCTCGCACAGCTTGTCCGCTTCGTCCATGTAGTGGGTAGTGAGCAGGATCGTCAATCCGGACTGCGTCTGAAGTTTTTCGATCATCTCCCAGACATTCGTGCGTGAGACGGGATCCAGCCCCGTCGTGGGCTCGTCCAGAAAGAGGATCTTGGGTGAGTGCACCAACCCGCGCGCGATCTCCAGACGGCGGCGCATGCCGCCTGAGAAGGTGCCGACGAGGGCTTTTGAAAACTGCCCCAAGTCTACGGCTTCCAGGAGTTCGCGGATCAGCGTCTCGCGTTCCTCGGCAGGGACACCGTAAATCTTGGCGTGGATCTTCAGATTCTCCTCTGCGGTCAGTTCAGGATCAGAGGTGAGCGCCTGGGGAATAACTCCGATGGAGTTCCGCACGCCTTCCGGATCCTTGCGCACGTCGTGCCCGGCGACTCGAGCCACCCCTTCGCTGGGCGGCGTCAGTGTGGTGATCATCCGGATGAGCGTCGTCTTGCCCGCGCCGTTGGGGCCCAACAGGCCAAAGACTTCCCCTTGCGGCACCTCGAAACTCACGTGGTCAACGGCCACAAACTCGCCGAATCGCTTGGTCAGGCCCTGGACTTCAATTGCGTTCATATGCCCTTGCTTGCAGAAGTAAGCGTTCCTATTCGTTTGGCGTCGGAAGGGCGGGGCTTCAGTCCCGCCACAGATAACGAGCCACTCCTCCGGGCTTTAGCCCCTGGAGCCGCGTTGCTTCAGGGCCTAAAGGCCCCTTCAACCGTGCTCTTCTTACCGGCGGGGCTAAAGCCCCGCCCTTCCAGGACTCAGAACAATTGCGCTTATTAACACAGCCAAGCTCTGGCCTGTAGGGGGACGGCTTGCCGTCCCCTGGCGTGGTCTAGAAATGCAGCCACCGGCGCTCGCTCGCCGGCCGTGGCAGGAGCACATACGCGGTCATGCCGGCAAAAAGGCGCCGTTCCTGGTTGGGAATCGCCACTTTGACTTCAAAGGTGACGATGTCCCGTTTTGTGCGGCTGACGTCGCGTTGCGTGGCGAAGTCCGATTCCGCTCCTTTATAAAAGACTGTTCCCTCGAGGATATTTCCGGAAGGCAGCCGTACGCGCAGCCTTTGGCCAAAAGCAATCTGGTCAATGTAGGTTTCCTCCACGTCAGCCTGCACCCAGAGGTGGTCAAGATCAAGCACCGTGACGATGGGTCCGCCCGCCTGCACCGTTTCACCCTGGCGCGCCACTCGCACCGACACCACCCCGTCGCTTGGGGCGTAGACCTCGGTGTATCCAAGCTGCGTTTGGGCCTGGTTTTCTTGAGCCATGGCTTGTGCGATTTGCGCGCGTGTCGCAGCAATATCGTCCTGCTGAACCACCACCTCCCTGCGGTTTGCTTTCGCCACGGCCAGTTGACCCTCGGCCACTCGCACCTGGTCTGCGAGCGCCTTCACGTTGGCTTGGGAGCCGAGGTAATTCTGTTGGGCGGTGTCGCGCTCCTGGGCGGTGAGGACCCCTTCTTTGAAAAGGCCCTCGTCGCGCTGATCGGTGATTTCGTTCAAAGCCAGTGTTGTCTTGGCTTGCTCGAGCTGAGCGCGAGCCGCCGTAACCGCGGCTTCCGCCTGCTTGACGGCAGCGGCGGTTTGCTGGTCATCCATGGCGCGAGTCTCTTGGGATTGCTCGAGCCGCGCCTGAAAGGTGCGGATGTTGGCGGCTGCGGAGTCGCGTGCCGCCTGAAGGTCCCGGGGATCGATTTCGGCGATCAACTGGCCCTTTTTTACGAATGACCCTTCCTGCACCAGCAGATGATCGAGACGTCCCTGCACCAGTGGGCTGGCGATGTAGTCATTGCCCATGATGATGCCGGTAAATTGGATGTCTTTCGTAGTCGGCGTTGTGAAGGCGTAGACCAGCGCCGAGACGACGAAAATCACCAGAAGAAAAATGAAAAAACGTGCCACTCTCATCGTGTCCTCATATGGCAGCGGCCAGCTTACCTCGCCATCGATGGTGACGAATTACCCCGCCGAATATTGTAACGGTGAAGATAATTCGTAACGCTCGAGCGTGCGAGCCATCCCCCGAGGCAACGCCAGCGGGCGGAGCCACTCATTCGCTCAATAGATTTTCGGTCGCTGCCCTGCTCTTTTAGTATAGCGTAGCGCCAAAGTTGCAGCAACCCGCCGCCCCAGGCCTGTTAACGGCGGGGTTAACACCAAGCCCACGGGAAATGGGCCCAAAGCCGCACGTGCGAAGCCGGCTGCTGCCAACTTGTACAATCGATTTGGCTGAAGTAACATTGCTGGCGCGTCGCAGCGATCCGTCCTGGTGACCGATCGGCCGGCGCGTTTTTCAGTGTCTCGGGAGCGGCCCGGATTGAGGAGGGTATATGCGGCGATTCGCCTACCTATCCACGTCAGTTCTAATTGCGGTGTGTGCGTCATCTCTCAGCGTATCCCGCGCCAGAGCGGGACAGACAGAGAATCCGCCTCCGCCCAAGTTCCGCCTTCCCGCCGATGTGGTCGGGCCGACGCGTTACCACGTCGACCTGACGCTCGTGCCGGACCAGGACAGCTTCACCGGAGCCATCGACATCGAACTTGAGTTCAAGAAGCCTTCCTCAGTGTTGTGGCTGAATGCCGAGAAACTGGAAATCAAGGACGTGGCTCTCACCGTGGGAGGCGAGGAGGTTACGTCCAAGGTCATCACCGAGCCTCACGACTATGTCGGCTTCGCCTTTGATCACTCCGTTGGCCCCGGGCCGGCGACCCTCCACGCCACTTTCCAGGGTGAAATCAGCCGCAAAGACCAGCAAGGCATTTTCCAAATGAAAGACGGCGGCCAGTGGTACGTCTACTCCCAGTTCGAAGAGATTTGGGCACGCCGGGCCTATCCTTGTTTCGACGAGCCGGGCTACAAGGTTCCCTGGGAGGTCACGTTGCACATCAAGCAGGACCAGGTGGGACTTTCGAACAGTCCGGTGGTTTCCGAGTCCGATACCGGCGGCGGCATGAAGACGGTGAAGTTTGCGGAAACCAGGCCTTTGCCCAGCTACCTGGTGGCCTACGCGGTGGGCAACATGGAACTGGTGGATGCGGGCACGGCGGGAAAAAAGAATACTCGCATTCGTATTGTGGTTCCCCATGGCCGCAGTGCGGAGGCCAAGTATGCCGCGGAGACCACTCCCACCATCGTAACCTTGCTCGAGAACTACTTCGGCATCCCGTACCCTTACGACAAGCTCGATGAGGTTGCCATTCCGCTCGCCGGCTACGCCATGGAGCATCCCGGGCTCGTCACCTATGGCTCTGCCATCATTATCCAAAAGCCCGACCAGGACACGCCCGGGCGCCAGCGCGAATGGGTGAGCGTGGCGTCGCACGAACTCGCCCACCAGTGGGTAGGCGACCTCGTCACTACAGCCTGGTGGGACGATATCTGGCTGAACGAAGGGTTTGCCTCCTGGATGGCCAACAAGAATGTGAATATGTATCATCCCGAGTGGAAAATGAACGTCTCGGAGTTGAATGGCTACGAAGGGGCGATGGATAACGATGCCCTGGTGAGCGCGCGTCAGGTTCGCCAACCCATTGAATCGAACGACGACATCGCCAACGCCTTTGACGGCATTACCTACAACAAGGGGTCGGCGCTGCTGAACATGTTCGAGTCGTACATGGGGCCTGAGAAATTCCAACAAGGTGTTCATCGCTACCTGTTGAAATACGAGTGGAAGAATGCCACCTCCGCCGAGTTTCTTGCCGCGCTCGCGGGCGACGACGGCAACCTTGCCTCGGCATTCTCCAGTTTCCTCGACCAGCCGGGCGTGCCGCTAGTCACCGCCCAGCTTGCCTGCCACGACGGCGCCGCCCGGCTTGATTTGGCCCAACAGCGCTTCTTCCCATTGGGATCCTCCGGCGCAGCGCCGCAACTCTGGAAGGTGCCCGTGTGCGTGCGCTATCCGGCAGGAACCGGCGAGGCGCGCGAATGCACTTTGCTCGAGCAGCAGTCGGCTGAATTACGTCTCGCGAACACCACCGGCTGTCCCGGCTGGGTCGAAGCGAACGACGGCGCGAATGGGTACTATCGCGTCCTTTATCGGGGGGACCTGCTCGACCATCTTCTGAAGAATAACGCCCAGGAACTCTCCCTTCCTGAGAAAGTGGGGCTGATCGACGACCTGGCGGCGCTTACCAGGAATGGCAAGATGCCCCTCGGAAAGGCACTGGCGTTGGCTCCCGCCTTTGCACTTAGCCCTGCCCGCGAGGTGGTCACCAAAACCATGGGGATCACCACGGGCCTGCAAGACAACCTGGTTTCGGAAGACTTGCTGCCCCGCTACCGCCAGTATCTTTTGGATCTTTACGGCGGCCGGGCTCGCGACCTGGGTTGGAAGACGAAGCCGGGTGAGAACGAAGATGCCCGCTTCCTCCGCCCTTCGCTTCAGGGCGTGGTTGCTAATGGCGCCGAGGACCCGGAGGCGATCGCGGAAGCGAAAAGATTGGCGCTCGCCTGGCTCGACGATCATAAAGCGGTCGACCCGGACATGGTGGGAGCGGTCCTTTCCGTCGCCGCACGCCATGGGGATCGCGATCTGTTCGACCGCATGCGTGCCGCGGCCAAGCAGGAGACCAACGAGAGTTTCCGCGGGGACCTGATCTTCTGCCTTGGCCTGTTCCAGGATCCCGAAATCGTCAATACCGCTTTACCCCTCGCGCTGAGCGGTGAATTCGACGTTCGAGAGTCTTTCGGCATCCTCTTCGCGCCCTCCGAAAGGCGGCAGACCCGCGACTTCGCCTACGATTACGCAAAGCGGAACTGGGACGTCATAGTCGCCAAGCTTCCCACCGATACCGGCGCCGACGTGCCCTATGTCGCCGCGGGATACTGCGACGCCGAGCATCGCAAGGACGCCGAGAGTTTCTTTGCCGGCCGGTCAACCAAGTTTACCGGCGGGCCCCGCATCCTCGCCCAGGTCCTCGAGGGCATCGACCTGTGCATCGCCTATAAGAATGCCCAGGAGGCAAGCGTTACAGAATTCCTCAAATCGTATACACCGGCCGCAGGCGCCGGCAGCCGATAGCGGGGGGCGCCGGCATTCAGCCTGCGGCGGAGGCAGGCCGAAGCGCTCAACTAGTTCCGCAATCATCGTCTTTGTCTGCGTCTCTGTGCCTCTGTGGTGACCATTTCGATTCTCGACGCCAACGTGCAGTGGAAAAGCCACCGGCCTGGGAAGGAAGGTCCGAGCTGCCCAGCCCCGGCGGAATTATGACATTATTACCGAATCGGCGGCTCGCAGCCCCCAGTTTTACGAAGTACTGAAACTCCCCCCCGCACCATTTCGTCTGAGCCCATGTAGTCATTATCACCATCTGAAAGGGTGTCGAGATGGGTCATAGGAAGTGTCAGTACATTTTGTCCGCATTCCTGCTCTCTTTTTCCTGTTCTCCTCTGCCCGCTTGCTGGCCCAAATCCCGTCCGGCACGATTCGCGGCCAAGTGTCGGACCCCTCCGGCGCCGGCGTTCCGGGCGCTGCGGTGCAAGCGGTTTCGTCTTCGGGACAGGCCAGTTCCGCGGTTGCGAAGAACGACGGCAGCTATGAAATCCGCGGGCTCGCACCGGGCAAGTACACCCTGCGGGCTCAGGCCACGGGCTTCGCGATCTTCGAGCAGCAGGGCGTCGAGATTCCCGCCGGGCAAGGCAAAAAGCTTGACATCGCTCTCCAACTCGCCGAGGAGAAAGAGCAGGTCACCGTCTCAGCGCAAACCACGCAGGTGAACGTGGCTCCGCAGGAGAATGCCACCTCCCTCGTGATCAAGGGCGACGACTTGCAAGCGCTCTCCGACGACCCGGACGAGTTGCAGTCCGAACTCGACGCGTTAGCGGGGCCGTCGGCGGGGCCTAATGGCGGCCAGATTTATGTTGATGGCTTCACCGCCGGACAGCTTCCGCCCAAGGCGGATATTCTCGAAATCCGAATCAACCACAATCCGTTCTCCGCGGAATACGACAAGCTGGGCTACGGCCGCATTGAAATCACCACTCGCCCGGGCGCCAGCCAGCTTCACGGACAGATTCTAGGCAACCTGAACGACTCGGTTTTTAACTCGCGGAACCCCTTCGCAACGCAGGAACCCGGCTATCACTCGGAGTTTTTCAACGGCAGCATTGGAGATGCGCTCAGCAGGAAAGCTTCCTTCTTCTTCACGTTCTTCCGTCGCGACATTCAGGATAACTCGATCATCTCCGCGTTCACACTCAGTCCCACGCTCGCCGAGATGCCGTTCAGCCAGGCGGTGGCCAGCCCCGCAACGCGCACCAATCTCAGTCCCCGCTTCGACTACCAGTTGAGCCAGAACAACGTCGTGACCGTGCGCTACCAGTTCTTTGACAATAACACGCTCAACGGCGGAATCGGCCAGCTCAACCTCCTGACGCAGGGCTACAACACCCATAGCCTTGAACACACCCTCCAGGTGAGCGACACGCAGGTGTTCAGCGCCAAGATGCTGAACCAGCTTCGCTTCCAATATCTCCACGACGGCGTCAGCCAGACTGCCCAGTACCTCGAGCCCACGATTTCAGTTCCGGGGGCGTTCATCGGGGGCGGCAATTCCAGCGGCGTTTCTTCCGATACCCAAAACCGCTATGAGTTTCAAAACCTGACGTCCCTGTTTATCGGCAAGCATACTCTGGTGGTCGGAGGGCGCCTGCGGGACGGCCAGGATTCGAACATCTCCGACGCAAATTTCAACGGCACGTTTACGTTCCCGTCGCTCCAGGCTTACCAGGCGGCGGAGCAGGCCCTCCAATCCTGCACGGCGGCTGGCGGAACCCTGTGCCAGGCGGGCGGGGCGAGCCAGTTCCTGATCGTCACCGGAAAAGAGCTGGCCACCGTCAATTTGCTTGACGTGGGGCTCTTCGCCCAAGACGATTGGCAACTCCACCCTGGCATGACGCTGAGTGCGGGCCTGCGTTGGGAGACCCAGAACGACATCCACGATCATTCGGATTTTGCCCCGCGCCTGGGTTTTGCCTGGGGGCTTCGCCGCTCGCAAAAGGGGCCGGCGAAGTCAGTCCTGCGCGTTGGATCGGGCGTCTTCTACGACCGTTTTGCGTCCAATCTGGTGCTCAATGCGGAACGCTTGAACGGTATCAACCAGCAGCAGTTCATCATTTCTTCGCCGGATTTTTTCCCTAACATTCCGTCCCTGAGCGCGCTCCCGACCTTCGCTAATACCCTTCCCGCGAGCTATCAAATCGCCCCCGATTTGCGCGCGCCTTACGTCTGGCAGTCAGCGGCGAGCCTCGAGCAGCAGGTTACAAAGAACGCGACGCTCTCGCTGACGTATCTTCACTCGCGTGGGCTGCACCAACTGCTGCTCAATGACATCAATGCGCCTCTTCCGGACACGTTTCGCCTCGGCGATCCCGAGGCCGGTGTGCGGCCCTTGGGTAACGCCGCCGGCAACCCCTATCAATACGAGTCCGTCGGCCTCTTCAACCAGAACCAACTGATCGCCAATTTCAATATACGGTTGGGCACGCGGCTTTCCCTGTTTGGCTATTACACCCTGAACTACGCCGATTCGGATACGACCGGGAACAATCCCAGCATCGCCATGAACCCGTACGACATTCTGCAGAGCTATGGCCGGGCGTCCTTCGACGTTCGCAACCGACTCTTCTTGGCGGGTACCTGGAATCTGCCGCACCGCTTTAGCCTGAGCCCTTTTCTGGTGACTTCCTCCGGTGCCCCTTTTAACGTTACGGTGGCCCAGGACATGTACGGAACTGGAGTGGTTTTGAACAGTTCCCGGCCGGCCTTCGCTGCGGCCGGCGCTACCGGACCCAATACTGTTGCCACCCCCCTCGGCACTTTTAATATTGCCCCGCAGCCCAACCAGGCACTGATTCCCGTCAATTACTTTACCGGGCCTAGCCAATTCACCCTGAATTTGCGCCTCAGCAAAACTTTCGCTTTCGGGAAAGAGGTTACCAGGCGAGCCTCGACTGGCGGCGGTGGTGGAGGTGGCGGCGGATTCGGCGGAGGAGGTGGCAGAGGCGGCGGTGGAGGAGGGCGGGGCGGTTACGGTGGCGGAGGGCTCGGCGGCCGCGGAATGGGAGGCGGCGGCGCGGGCGGTCTCTTAGGTCAGGGTAACAACGGAACCAAGCGCTACAGCCTCACTTTCAGCGCCTACGCTCGCAACGCCCTGAATAATGTAAACCTCGGGTCGCCCGGTGGTGTGATCGGGTCGCCCCTGTTCGACCAGTCAAACTCGCTGGGCGGCGTGTTCGGCGGAGGCGCCGGCTCCCAAGCGGCCAACCGCCGCATAGACTTCCAGGCGGTCTTCAGCTTTTAGGATTAGGTTCGAACCTGGTACATCGAAACATGCTGACGGGGGTGAGTTAACTGCAAGCTGAGGGCCGACGGTTGGCCCCTCCGGCGTCAACCTCCCAGCGGCGAGTCGGTTGATCCCGCCGTCGCCGTGCTGTTTTGACGAATTACGGCCGACTGATCGGTGTAATAGAAGTTCGTCCCCGTGGTTCCGACAGTAGTGGGTGTAGCGGTTATCGAGTAAGTGTTGATCCTGCCGCTGGGGTCCGCAGTCCCGTTGTTATATGTGAACTTATACCCACTCTTAACGCTGGTGGTGGCGGTGGCTGCGCCGCCGGAGACGATACTGTCGATCAGCCCCGCGCCCGTAGCGGTAGGATTACCGGAAGTCGGCGGACCCAAATCACCCAAAGTCGCCGTGTAACCTGTGCCATAAGTCGTCGAGTAGTTAATCTCCGCCGTGTTGAGCGTCCTCAGTGTTCCCACTGCAGAAGCTTGGTTGGCTGCAATACGCGAACGCAGAAGGTTAGGAATAGCAATTGCGGCGATGATCAGAATTATGGCAACAACAATCAACAATTCAATAAGTGAAAAAGCTTGCGCCCCTTTTCTCACTTGGGAATCCTCCGGCAATTAAGCTTGCACAAAGTCAGTCCAGGAACGTTGTGCACTTTTCTTGCCAAGTCGGGACCAAACACAGCGACATCGGCAAGAGGCTAAGTTCTTATAATGCAATGACTTTGCTTGCAGTCGCGGACGCTTGGCAGGTGCGCCGCTGAGGGGCCACTATCAGTTTACGTCTAGCCCGCTGACAGAAATTGTCATTGCACAGAAAGGAAAAACCGGACAGACAAAACGCCAACGGAGCGTTTCAAGGCATGGAGGGGACATCGTGTCGACTGAGGGCGATATGCACAAGGTAACTGAAAGGTCATCTCGCTAGAACCTGCTGGTTGACTTGCGAATGCCCAATCCCATTCGCGTTGAGCAAGTGAGGCGGGACGGTGAGAGTGTCACTTCTCTTGCGACTTGAGCGCCGAGCGCAGCTTGTCGGCGAGTGTCCCGAAGCCCTCGGCGGGAGGAGCATTGCGCTCCACCCACTCGCGCACTTCTTCGGCCTCGCGCGCTTCCTTGACTGCCTTCGCGCTCAAGCGAATGCGCCGACCTGACGGATCGACCTCCAGCACGATGACCTCAACGTCTGCCCCGACCGGCAAGGCTCGCTGGATATCGCCTTCCTTCGCGATGCCAGTTTCGCTCATAGGAATGACACCGGTGCGCCCTGGGGCCAGGAAGACGAACACGCCGAATTTCTCGTATCGCTCGACCTTTCCCGTCAGGCGCGCGCCCGGAACGATGCCAGGCCGAGCTCCCGTTGCCCCCTCGGCCGGCGCCCAGCCTTCCTGAACAAGCGCCACGCCGATCCGTTTCTGCTCGGGGTCGATGGTTAGAATCTCGAATGTGCCCGTCATCCCTGCAGCGACCTGAGCGGACCAGCCTCCCGATCGCCCGGTGGGCTCGAAAGTGGAAGCATGGGCCAGCGCCTCGACGCCCGGCTCGAGCTCCACGAACGCGCCGAACTGCGCGACGCGCGTGACGCGGCCAGGCAGCCGTTGGCCTACTTTGTATACCTCGGGCACTCTCGACCATGGGTCGGCAGAGAGCTGCTTCAACCCGAGCGAGATCTTCTGCTTTTCCTCGTCCACTCGCAGGACCTTGACCGTGATCTCCTCGCCCGCTTTGACCATCTCCGCAGGGTCCGACACGCGGGACCACGCCATCTCGGACACGTGGAGCAGCCCCTGGACGCCTGCGCCGAGATCGACGAACGCGCCGAACTCGCGGACGGAAGTGACATGGCCGGTCATGACTGCACCGGGGACGATCTTGTCGCGGACCTTGGCGGCGTTTGCCCGCTGCTCGTCCTCGAGGAGCGGGCGCCGGGCGACGACGAGGTCCGAGCCGCCTTCCTTGTACTCGATGATCCGAAATTGGTAGACATGCCCTACGTGCGCCGACGCTTCCGCGCCGCGGAGGTCGATCTGGGAAATCGGACAGAACGCTCGACGCCGGCCGATGCGCACCTCGTAGCCCCCCTTGACCTCCCGTTCGACCTTCCCTTCCACCGGCAGGCCGCTTTCGAAGGCGGCTTCGACCTGCCGATCGCTCGCGGCCGCTCCCGCCAGCCTTCTGGAGACCGTCAGCCCGCCTGACGTCGATATCACCATCACCTGAACGCGGTCCCCTAGCGCCACCTCGATCTTGCCGTCGGCGTTCTTCAGTTCGGCGATATCCATTACCGCCTCTCCCTTGCGGCCAACATCGACTAACGCCACCTCCGGGCCGATGGAAACGATCCTGCCCTCCACGAGCTCGCCTTGATCGAGGCGCTTAGCCTTGACCGAGGCCTCGAACATCGCGGCAAAGTCTTCCTCTTGATCACTCACATCACGCTCCTCGTCATGATTGCGCTTCGCCCGCCGGCACTCATTCCCTCGCGCGCGCACGAACGGACACCCAGCGATTGTACCAGCAGGATCAAATCATAAGAAGAGGGAACTCAATTCGAGTGAACGAAAATTATCGACGCTAGAGATGAACTGAGTCGCTTCGACCGTGCCGCCGCGCCCCACCAGCCATCCAGGGGTGGCATTGTCCGCAACCACTTAGTGCGGTCTGATATTGAACCCCGTATGGACGGAACTGTGGCACAGCGTCCCGATCACGAAGGCGCCTGGACCTGTCGTGGGGGACATAGGAAGGCAAGACCAAGAAGGAGCCGGGGCGTTGGTCATGGATCCAACAAGACCCCGGCCCTCCCGGTAGAGAGAAATAAGCAACTGTTTGTTAGTGATGGTCCCACTCATACGATGCCGCACGACGGTAATACGATGCCAAACTCCGACGCCACGAAGCCCTGGCTATCGGCACAGCCACGCAGCGTTGCCGAAAGGCCACTTACCTTGCGGAAACACAATATGCTCAACTCCGGCGGGCGAAGTGGCAGCTCCGGTCGACCCGGAGCCGCCTTTTCGCCTTCTTCCAATTCGTCTGTTGCCCCAACTTGCTTCCCGCGATCCTAACTGGAGAGGAGGGGCCTCGAGGCAACCCCGCTTGCTCGGAGTTGCCTCTCTGTGTCGAAACCAACCCTACCTATGTGGAGCACGCAGCTTCGGAATTGACCCGCCACTCCCATTGTGTGAGCCTGCGGTGCGGTCGTAGAAGTATATCCACGGCGAAATCGCGAATTCACCGAAGATGGAGTCGATCCAACGGGGCTCTTCGAACGGGTTCGGAATGACGTAGGCCAGGTAGTTGCCCATCACTCCCCAGTTCCCGAGGCCATTGGCATTATCCGCAACCAGCGCGTATCCAGTGCCGTTCAGGAAGTTGCAGACCGCAATCGCATAACCTCCGCCCAAACCCGCCGCTGGAGTCTGGCTCAGCATAAAGGACTGGATTCCACCCGTGTACACCGGAGCCGTATTGAAGGTAGCGACCGGTGCGGCGTCGCCTGACGGTGTTAGTGATCCGCTGGTGGACGCATACACGGAGAAGGCGCAGGTGCCTGCTGTCGGGACAGCGCCGCCGAAGGCTGGAGTATACGGATCAGAACTGGTGTTCGATACTACGATTCCAGTATCCCAGTTGCCCAACGCGCCACCGCCAGATCCGGAGTTGAAATTGGTCACGTAGGGGAACAGGAGATTCGTCTGGCAGCCAATGAAATCGACCACGGTAAGTGGGTACACCGGCTCTTCCATCAGGGAGCCGTTGGGATACGTGAACGCTGGGTAAAGAGGAATACCAGTGGGAGTCATAGGATCCAGCGTTACACTGGCCGTCATCGGCGGGCTCTGCAATGCGATCGGGCCCGTTGTGTAGACTTCGAAGTTGAAATCCGCGGCCTCGAGTTCAGGACGAAGTGTCGTAGCTATCGGGAAATCGAAAGTAACGCTATCGTTGGCCTTGACGCCAGTGTACGCCAACGGAGCGTAGGTTCCCCAAAGCACTGTGCCCTCCGTCGTGACCGGACCGCTGAGCGGCGCCACCGTGACTCCAAGCGGAATCCCCGAGAGCGTAATCGAGATATCCGACCCGTTCGTGGCGAGACCGCTGGCGGTTGGTGCGTAGGGGGCCAGTGTCAGTTCGTCAGTAAGGGAGGTCCAGGCTCCGGACCACTGCTCGGCGACATTAATTGTGAAGTCGCTTCCAGTCGTCCCGAAGCAGGTCAGGATAGAGGTGGCATAGTACGGAGCAGCAAGCGTCGCATAGACAGTACCGCCGTAAGTAGTGGTGGCGACCTGACCGATGTTAACCGGAGTTTGAGTTTGGGTCACACCGGCCGACCCGAACGAGATGGGGTAATTCTGGTTCAACACCGCGCCCACCGTGGCCGTAATGAATGTGCCGGGAGGTACGCCAACCGTGTCGAAACGAAGACCCCAAATCGTGATGTAATTGCCCATGGCCAGCCCTGACAGGGGGGTCGGGCCGTTAGTAAATGTGAACACGTTCCCCGCCGCCGAGTAAGTCATCGAGGTGCAAAAAACACCGGCCAAGGCGCCGGCGCCAGCGTCACTGCAAAACTCGGCTGCTGCCGTAGCTTCTGGCAACAGTCCAATCCCCGCTGCCCCCACGATCGGCTTGCTGAACGTGACGGTAAACGTTTCCCCACCAGCAATGGTTCCCCCACCGGCGCCGGTGCCAATGGAACCAACAGTCATGTAGACCTGTCCGCCCGCGTCGCCAATGCTGTTGGGCCGCAACGTGTACAAAGAAGGAGTAACGTTGAAGACCGTCCCATTCCCTCCTTGTGCCATAGCGAACGGCGCCATAACGCCGAGCCCTAGCACCAAAAGCAGACTTGCTAACAGCAGATTTCTCTTTGTCATCTTAATCTTCCTCTCCTTTTTGCGAGGCAGGCTTGTGAGAATTCGCCTGCCTCGGTTGATCAGAATATCCAAGTTGAAATCTGGGACCCGAACGACCCTAGTATCACGTGCACTTTCATGGTTTGCCAGCTCCCGAAACCACAGGGCCGTGGCCTCTCCCAAGCCGCCTGAATGGCAGAAGAAAAGGTCCATCCGCCTCAAGGCCGCTTAACGAAGGTTTAAACAGTTGTGGCCGGGTTCGCTCCTACCGCCAATCTCAATACACTGCACGAAGGGCCAACTCCGAACGGAACGCGGGGTTTGCTTATCGCGATTGAAATGCACCCAGGCTGCTCGGAATAGATGTCTTCAACAGGCTCTCAAGTAGAAGTAATGAACTGTACATGCTATCGAGCGCAGAGCCCGTCCCGGTCCCCAAGTCAAGCGACGCACGTGGTGAGCATTCGGCACGCCTCCGCCTTCGTATTGCCGAAACTCCCGTTTGTTACTGCTACGCCCTCTTAGGTCCGTTTTTTGTGTGAACTGAGCAGACCTGCCAACCCGGCAGTTACGAGCTACCGGCGAACCAAACAATTAAACGTGAATTAGCCCTTACCAGCAAATCAGAGATATTGTAACACGTCTCGCGACGGAAATCAAGCGAATTGGCCTAACGGCAGCGATTCCGCATCCGAGGTTGGAGGGGGTCGAAATAGTTAGTGCGGGCGCACCGAAGGCGGTCGGGCAGATTCGCATAGGCTTTGTGGGCGGGGGCAGGGGGGGGAAATAGACCCGGTGAAGTCGACCCCACGGCGAGATGGGCGCAACCCGCCGCAGGCCGCATGAACCTCGGGCCGAAGCGCGGGGTGGAACTCCGGGAGGGGAGGAGAAGACTCTTAGGGGGATGAGCCCTCGGGGAAGCAGGGGTCCTGACAGAGTTCGCGGGCCATGAGGCGTGCCCAGTAGCGTTGCGTTCGGCCGCGACGGACGGCCGGTTTCAGATTGAGAACCCAGAAAGCATGAAAGAGGTTGTAGGCCAGGAAGGCGACGAGCAGAAAGGACTCGATGGCCTGGGGGTGGTGTTTATACACATGGTCGGAGTGCCACTCGTTGGCCAGTGCGTTGAACCCATAGTTCTCAATATCCCAGCGACGATGCCCCAAGCCGACGGCTTGTTCGGTCGCTGCCTGCGTCACTGGTAGCGTCGTGGCCCAAATCCAGTCGGTCGTAATCGACTCGACCTGCTTCGTAGTTTGACGGCGCACCTGATAGGTTTCTCGCGAACGGATGACCCGCACGGGGGCGTTCACTTGAGGCCAAGTGGCGAGGTCCGAGACGTCCCACCACTGGCAGTGACGCGACCGATACTTTCCCTCTTCGGGCGGCGTCACCCCAAACAAACCGCAGGCATCCTGGTAGAGGTCGCGCCGCTCGTCCTTGAGGACCACCAGCGCGTGCTTACCGTGGGCCAGCAGGAGATTGAAGAAGGGGGCCTGGGCATAGAGACCATCGGCCAAAAGCAACTGAAACGCACGGGGGTAACGGGCCAGGACGCGATCCAGCAAGCGCCGGGCCGTGGTCACCTCGTCTTCGTCGGGCCGCTGGGGTTCCAGATCGAGCAGGATGCGCAACTCCGAACCCGTCAACAACTGCAGAGTGACGTTCCGATGGTAGTACTGAATCCTATCGCCTTGCTCGGTGTGAATCGTCCGCTGCAAGCATCCCGAGCATCGACGGCGATAGCTGGCGTGGGTCTCGTGACCGTCGAGAACCGCCACGCCCAGTCCGCCGATGTCCGGCAAGGCTTTGTTCCGCTTCAGGCGGAAGTAGACGTGATGCAGTCCCTCGCGCAGTTCGTGGGCGACGAGGCCGGCGTGCACGCGCCCCAGGGTGTCGCTGCTTCCGGGCGAACACCCCAGCCACTGTTTCCAGAACCGCGAGAGGCGGTGCTCTTCCAGCGCGTTCAAGCTGCCCAAGCGGGACCAGAACATCACCAGGCTGGCTTTCAGGAGAACGGCCGCCGGGATACGGGGTTGTCGTCGGGGATCGTGGACCGCCGCGACGATCCGTTCCGAAAGACCGTAGACGGTCTCGCCATACCGGATCAGGCGGCGGAGAACGGGATCACTCCTTGCGATCGAGCAGTCGCTGCCACTCGACCTGCGAGAGTTCCTCCAGCAGTTGCTGGATTTCCTGATAGCCCTGAACGCTCTGGCGGATGCGCTCTTCCCACTCCTTGGGCACGAACACCTGGCGCGGCTTGCCCCCCTGGCTCTGCACGAGGTACAGCGACGCGTGCAGTTCGCCGTGGGCACAGCGGCAGTTCGGTTTCCCGCAGCGGCGCAAACGAGGCGCCAACGTCCCGCGGAGAAAGCGCCGGCCAGAGACGATCTGCGTCAGGCGCGAGCGGCGTTTGCGCTCGCCTACCGGAAGCCTGGAGCGGGATATTGGAGGGTTTTTCATCTGATATAGTTCTACTATATCAGACAGAATCGGTGCTGTCAAGTCAAAAACGAATGCGAATCTGCTCGATCAGCGGGGACTGGGCAAAGCAATAGCAATTTCAAAGGGTTAAAGCAGGAAGGAAAGCACGAATGCGGAATCGCTGGCCTAACGGTAGTGTTATATTGTTGCGCTGCTGCTCCCGATAACCCCTTTTGGCGCGCGAAGCCTTGGCGGGTGGCAGCTCGTTGCCGCATGACTTCCCGCACGCTTACTCACGGGCAGGATGCCAACGCCTCAGAAGCCGTGAAAAAATCGCCGGCGCGAGAGGTGGCGGCGGGTTTAGCCCGCCGTATCTCCAGCGTTTTCAGAATCGCGGTGGCGGGATAAACCCGCCGCTACGATTTTTTCACACCTTCTCAGCGGCCGGGCCGCCCGCGTGACGAAAACAGGGCGTCGCTCTTTGTGCCATCCTGGCGATGCGCTAGAACAAAAGTTTCAATGCAAACTGCAAAACTCGAGGCGAATTTGACGTTGAGAGAATCTGCCCAAAAGTCGGATCGGTCAAGGTGGCATCCGGCGCGCCAAAACTGACATTGTTGAAAGCGTTGTAGGCCTCGGCGCGGATCTGGAGCATGAAGCGCTCATGGATCTTGAGGTCTTTGAGTAAAGCTATATCCGTATCGAATGATCCCGGTCCACGCAAATTGTTTTTCCCGCTGCTGCCAAAGGTCCCAAGGGCATTGGGTCCGAAAACCGCGGTGTTAAAGTACTCTTGGGTCAGCGCGTTGTGAGAACGGTGGGGGTCCAGCTTGGCCTGATCGAAATTCGTGCCAATAAAGTCTGCCCGGTCCACAAAATCCCCGGAGAAGGAATTGTCGTATCCACTCATGACGCTGAACGGAAATCCGCTCCGCCAATTCACGATGGGGCTCAATCGCCACCCGTTCAGGAACTTATCGGCGGTTCCGCTCAGGTGGAAATGAGTGATCTCCCAGACGCCGGAGAATTTGATGACGTTGGTCAGGTCGGGCGTCCCCGGGCCGTAGTTAAAATTCCGGTCGAAGGGATTTGTTGAATAGTAGCTCGAGTTGACCGACTCGGAGAAGTCATTGAGCGCTCGGGACCAGGTGTAATCCGCCAGCAACGAAAGCCCGTGGCTCGCCTTCCTTTCCACGCTCAACTGACCCGAATTGTAGTTGGAATTGAACCCGGAATCGATCATTCCGATGGGCCCGAAGTTGGGATACGGCCGGCGCTGTTGCAGGTTGTTTTCGCTGGAATTGCCCGGCACGTAGAGGCCGGCGTTAATGTCGGCCATGGGCTCCTGGTCCGATGTCCCAAAAAGATGGGTGGCCTTATTCCCGAAATAGGCTGCCTTGATCAACCAACTCGATCCGATCTGGCGCTCGAGCGTCAAATTCCAGATGGTGATTTCGGGCATCTTGAAGCCGCGGGAGAAGAAGTAGGCAACCGTGGCGGGAAGGGGGAACGCGGTGTTGGACGGCGGCACCTGGGGGCCGAAATCCGCCGGAAAGGGATTGGCGATTCCCGCGCTGCCATAGGGATCGGCAAAGCTCACGCCATTCAGCGTGACGATGGGGGCGAAGGGCGCCACACCCGCGTCGTCCTGGTAGGCGAGAGTCTCGGGGGGCTGATAATAGAATCCCGCACCTCCGCGAAGACTCGTTTTGCCGTCGTGGGTCAGGCGGTAAGCAAATCCGATGCGCGGCGCGAAAGTGGCCAGGCTACTGTAATAAGTCCCTTGCGGGCAGCCCGGATCACCTGCGAACAGCAAGCCCGCCGGAGCATTGGGGTAGCGATTTGAAACCTTGCCCGGCTCAAAACACGGCAGGCGATTCTTGCTGTCGGTAAAGGGCAGCAGAGGTTGCCACCGCAGGCCGCCGTTGAGCGTCAAGCGCTCGCTGGCTCGCCAGTTGTCCTGGAGGAAGGTGGCGAGGTTATATCCGGTTACGTTGGCGTAAATGCCGCCACCCTGAGTAAAAGTGCCGACGTCGCCGAGCATGAAATCGGCCAGATCGTCTCCGGACAAGGCGCCTCCGAACTGGAATTGGCCGCCCTCCAGGTACTGACTGGAGATGGGCGCGTCCACCCTCAACATCTCTCCCCCGAAGGAGAGCTGGTGCTTGCCTTTCATGAAGGTCGCGACTTCCCGAAAAGTCTGGTCACCGCGATTGTAGGCGCCGACTTCGGGCCCAATAAGGTCAAAGTAACCGTTCACGAGAATGCTGAGCTGCGGCGAAGGTGACGGCGCAATATTCGCCCCCAAGGCGTTGGCGGAAAAAGGTACGCCGACCAGGTAACCTCCGTTCTGCTGGTTCCACCCAAACCAAGTATTGAAAAGCAAATGGGGCGTGGCCGTGTAGGTGTCATTCACAGAAACCGTTTGCACGCGCACTCGATTGGCATTGGAATTAATGGTCAGGATATTGTTGTTCATCACCGGGGTGGCCGGCTCCGTGAATTGGGTGAAGAAGTAGTGCCCGCTCACATGGTGGCTGCCGCGGGCGTAATCGATCTTGGCCAGATATTGGTCGTCGTTCGTATTCGTCGCCGCTCCCAAGTAGTTGAGTTCCTGGCCGCCGGCATTGGGCAGGGGCAATTCCTTGAGCAGGTTCAATGCGACCGGGGAAAGCGAGCCCACCGGAAGCTGGTTGTAGGCAAAAGGAGTACCCGTGTTGGGATCGCTGAGCTGAACGCCCCCATTGGCGATGGCGTCCGCAGTGCAGAGACCTGACGCATCGTAAGCGGAGCAGTAAGAGTAAAAACTACCCCCCCGCTGGGCTTCGGTCGGCACCTCGACAATGTTCCCATTAGGCGCCGTCCGCGTGCGCGTGCCTTGGTAGCTTCCAAAGAAAAAGAGTTTGTCTTTCTTGAGGGGTCCGCCCAGCGTGCCCCCGAATTGGTTCTGCTTCAGCGTGTCCCGGGTGGGGGCAAAGTAGTTGCGCGCATCGAACGCGTAGTTCCGAAGAAACTCAAAAACGTCTCCCTTGAATTGGTTCGTCCCCGATTTGGTGACAATATCCACGACGCCGCTAACGGCGTTGCCGTACTCCGCGCTCATGTTCCCGGTTTGCACGTTGAATTCCTCAATCGCGTCCGGATCGGGGAAGGGCAGGTTCGTGTTCATGTAAGTGTCGTTGTTGTCGGAGCCGTCCATCTGGTAGTTAACCCCGTTCGGCCCGCCGCCATTGACCGCAGCATATTGTTCGCCGGGATAAACTCCACCCTCACAGCCCGCGCCGCAATAATACGGCGTAACGTCGTTCGCCCCGGGGATGAGGAACACCAGGCTTTGCGCCATGCGTCCATTCAAGGGCAAATTCTCGACGTTCTGCTGGCTTACCAACTGCCCCACCGTCGACACCTGCGTGGTCACGAGAGGAGCGCTGCCCGATACGACAATTTGCTCGGTCACCGTTCCGACCCGGAGAGTCACCGGCTGTGTGGCCGCCTGGTTCACGCTCAGCGCAATGCCGCTTTGGATGTAGGGGCGAAACCCGCTCTTTTCTACCGTCAGCTTGTACACCCCCACGGGCAAGGCGGGAAAAAGATAATGCCCGTCGGGTCCGCTTTGGGTGTTGCGCACAAGGCCTGTCTCGGTGCTCTCCACGCTGACCGAAGCATCGGGAACTGCCAAACCCGACGGGTCAACCACGGTTCCGTCCAGGCTTGCCGTGGTGAACTGCGCCGCCAGCGGCACAGCTCTAATCAGCGCTACGAACAGGATCATAAGACAGGGAATGAGGCGATCTCGCGTGGTCCGGTGGACGTCTGCCATACTTTATCCTCGCAATCCTGAGAATGACAAAATCAGAGCATGCCCCTAACGTCAATAACGGTTTGAATGCCGCGCCACAATCGCCGATGATGATCCAAGAACCACTCCTATCCGTTTGGGTAGGAATGGCGGGCGAAATCATACCACGCGAAGTATAGCGCAAGCATCGCATGAAGATTCTCCGATTTTTGCTGAAGGTATTGGTCAGCCGAGTCAGCCGTCGCATCCGCATGGTTAGGTTTTGCCGCTCGAAATGAGACGTGCTGATCGGGCTGGCGTTAGGATTACCGAGCACGGGCACCTTTCCGCCCCCGATGCATTCAGCGGGGAAATTCGGATTTTTGGCCATCAGCGCAACAATATCCCGCTACCGGCCTAACCTGCCAAGCCCCGTCTGCCAAAGGGAAGCGTGTAATGCCACGTGCCGGCCTATTGAGGCTGGCCATGGCCGGCAGAGTGGGTGAGGCCCCAATTTCCCTGGCATTATCCGTACGACCGAACCCAGTATGTCACTGAAAACACAGGAAGGAGTTCGAAAACGAACCCAAAACGAACCGAACTTTGACTATCAAATGCACCGCGTAAACCGAAGCATCGGATGCTTTCCGGGCATGGATGCAGCGCCGATCTTCAGAGCCTGCCCTGAGCGGAGCGAAGGGTCGGCAAGCGCCGGGTTGAACAGGTCGCGGAAAAACCTCTCGGGTTATGATCCTGAGGAGCCACAGGCGGTCCTGAGCGAAGGAAGGATCTCCGCAGTCCTTTGAAACAACAACTGCGTGGATTCTTCGCTTCGCCCTGGACCGTCCGGTCCAGGGCTTCGCTCAGAAGGACAGCGTTCAAGGGTTTTCCGCAGCCTATAAAGCCCGCACTAGGAGCCGGGCGCGAGGCTGATCGGCAGACGGACATGAAACGTGCTGCCCTGCCCAACCACGGATTCAAAAGTCAGCGTGCCGCCATGGTTGTCCACCACGATACTCCGGGCGATGGCCAGCCCCTGCCCAGTGCCGCGTCCAACCTCTTTGGTTGTAAAGAACGGCTCGAATATCTTCTCGCGGATGTTTTCAGGTATCCCGCAGCCGCTGTCGCTGATCGAGATCACCACCTGGTCGCCTTCGCAGCGGGTGCGAATTCCGATAACGCCCTTATGCCCGTTCCTCTCACCCCGGTCTTTGATGGCGTGAGCGGCGTTCACGAGCAAGTTAAGAAAGACCTGATTCATGTCCCCGCCGTTGCATTGCACCAGCGGCATTTCCTGGAGGTCGGTTTCCACGTCGGCGACATACTTGATCTCGTTGCGCGCCACAATCAGCGTGCTCTGCAAGGCCCGGTTCAAGTCCGTAGCCGCTTTTTCGCTGGGATTGGGATGGGCGAACTCTTTCATGGCCTGGACAATGGTGGCCACGCGCGTCACGCCCTCGAGCGCTTGCGCCAGGGCCTTGGGAATTTCTGCTTTGATGAAGTCCAGGTCCGCAGCCCGCTCGGCTTCGGCCACCTCTTGCGCCACATCCTGTGCCGCGCCGCCGCCGGCCGCCGCCTCCCGCAGAGTGTGGTACTTCGCCAGCACGCTCGCCAGGTTCGCGAACGAGTCCATAAGGAAGCGAATGTTGTCACCGATGAACTGGATGGGCGTATTAATTTCATGGGCGATGCCGGCGGCCAGACTGCCCACGGCCTCGAGCTTCTGAGCGTGGCGGAGGTCCATCTCGAGTTGGGCGCGCGCCGTCACGTCCTGCGCAACCACCAGCACAGCCTGATGTCCGTCGTAAAGGAGCGCATGGTTGCTACACTCCACTTGCAAGGTGCGGCCATCGCGGGTCCGGTGCTTCGAACCGGCCGGGAACCGCTGGACAGAGCGGTCCGGGAGGCCTCCCTGAGTGAGCCGCTCCAACTCCTCCGGCGGACAGATATCTGTAATCTTCATTTTGAGGAACTGGTCCCGGCTGTATTGGTAATGGTCAAGGGCGGCCTGGTTGACCTCGAGGAACCCGAGCGTCGCCTGATCGTAAACCCACACGGGGGTGGGGATCGTGGCAAAGAGCAGGCGGGCGCGTTCCTCGCTGCGCTGTAACGCCTCTTCCGAAGCCTCACGCTCCGTGAGGTAGCCGGAGAGCAGCAGGGTGAGGAGCAGGCCGGTGACGAGCACCGCCCAACTGCTCCAACGCGCCGGGCGGAACGCAGAGCCTAGAGGATAGGCTACTATTTCCCAGGTGCGCCCCCCCACCGGCACCCGGCGAAGGGTGCGGAAGCCGCGGGGAAGGTCTTCGACACTCTCAAAGCGCGCCCCTTTGGGATAGAGCAGGCGTTCGCCGGGCTTGGCGTCGCGGTCGAAGACGGCGATGCCCAGCCCGAAAAGGCCGCTCCCCAGCGTCCCGCGCTGGTCCACCATATTCTGAATTCGGAACACACCCAGCGCGAATCCCCGCAGAGCCGAACGCCGGCCCTCTTCGCTGCGCGGCTCATCTTCTCCCGCGTAGAGCGGGTAAAAGGCGAGCTCCCCATACTGGTCGGCGACCTCCTGCACCAGCGTGATCCGGCTGGTGGCGACCATTCGGCCGCTCGCTGCCGATCTCTGAAGCGCTTCACGGCGGGCAGGATTGGACGCCAGGTCAAACCCCAGAGCCTTCTCGTTGCTGGCGAAAGGCTCGACGAAGTAAACCGGAAAGTACTCTTCCCTTTTGCCTACCGGCCCCATCCTGCCGTTGGCATCGCGCTCGGTGAACTGGAACGCCCGAAACCCGTCCCGCCGCGCCGCGCTTTCGTAACCGGGGCGCAGGTTCTCCGGCACCCTGGGGATCCATTCCAGCGCCTGGATCGCATGGTTCTGCGCCAACAGAGGTGTTACGAAGCGGGCGAATCCCGCCCGATCGAAACCGGGGGAGGCTTGGAAAAACGCCTTGACGGACACCAGGTTGTCGAGGGTAAGTGCGACATTGGTTTCCAAAGCGTCCAGCCTTTCCCGGGCAACGCTTTCAAACGTGGCGCGGGCATTCTGCGTCTCCAGATGCCAAAGCGTGAAGAATATGCCCAGGGTTAGTGGAACGCCTAGGACAACCGCCACCAGGGAAGGATGAGGGCGGCGCGCGGGTTTGAGCACAGGTTTCATGCTTCCATGTTCCCCTTTGGTTTTCATCGTCAGAGGATTCGTTGCCCTTTAAGCAGTCTGCTCCCCGCGGCGATGGAATCTGTGTTAATCCTCCCATCGCGAGAGGCACGGCGAATGATGAAATTCCGGTCATTGCCGATTAATACTGGTATGAGAATGCGCGGTTTGATTCTTCTGTCATGCGTGGTTGCGCTTGGCTCTCCTTGCACCGTGATGGCTCAGGAGCCGGCGGGAGGAGCTGCCGGTGCTTTCTGGGACGCCCTCGAGCAGGGAAAGATTTCCGGGGAAACGCGCTACCGGTTCGAAACCTACGAGCGTGCGGGGGCGCCCTTCACCGGCGACGCTTTTGCTCCCACCCTCAGGTTAGCGCTCGGCTACGAGACGCTTTCGTTTCACGGCGTCTCTGCCTTTGCGCAAGGCGCCGCAGTGATTATTACCGGCCCCGCCGACTATAGCGTTCCGACGCTTCCCTCGATGAATCGCCCGGACCGGCCTGCCATCCTGGAGCCGAAGACGCTGCAGTTGAGCCAGGGGTACGTCAAGTGGAAGAGAGATTTCGAGGGCCGCCAAGTGGCGATCACGGTGGGTCGTCAGGAAATCATGCTGAACGACGGGCGCTTCCTCAGTACTTCCGCCTGGCGCCAGATTCATGAAAGTTTTGACGCCGCTCGATTCGACGCGGACCTCGCCCCCCACACTTTCTTTACCTACGCGTTTATCAATCGCTACTATCGCGTGGTGGGGCACGACGCAACGGACGGCAAGCCCCCCATGCATTCACATCTGCTCAACTTGGCTTGGCAAAAGCCCCGCCGGTTGAATGGGTCATTTTACGGTTTGTTGCTCGACTACCGATCGGCCGCCCAATTTGCTCTTTCGACGGAGACATTCGGTGTGCGCGCGAATGGCCCCTTCGAATTCAACCCGCGTTGGAGTGTTCTCTATACCGCCGAGTTCGCCAAGCAGCGCAACTTCGGCACCAATCCCTACTACGTCAATGCCAACTATTATCTGGGCGAGTTGGGCCCAGGCTGGCGCGGGTTGGGAGTCAAGGCGGGCTATGCACTGCTGGGCGGCCACAGCCTGACCAACGAGGTGACCACCGCGTTGGCGAATCCTTTCAACGGTTGGACGGAGCTCTTTGGCACCACTCCTAACCTCGGAAACAGCCACGGACTCGAGGCTCGCTACCTGACGGCGAATGATGTGATGCGTTTCCTCGGCGGGGCATCAGCTACGATCACTTATTACGACTATCACTCCGACAGCGATCGTATCCACTATGGCAGTGAGCTGGATTGGGCAGTCGCCTATAAGGTCCGCCGGATCAGCAATCATTGGGAAATCGGTTCCCGCTTCGGCCGCTATTGGTCCGATCGTCTCTACTCTCGCGCGCTACGGGTCTCGGGTTACACCGGCTTCACGTTTTGATCAACGTGCGTGAAGGGTAGTGGCTCAACTTGTGCGCAGGAGAAGGCAAGTGATATCGTCGTGCTGGCGGGCATGCCCCACGAAGGAGTCCACGGCCGAGAGTAGATTTTTCAGCGTGCCCTGCGCACCCGCGCCGCCGCTTGATGTCACGACATCCAGGACACGCGGTTCCCCGAACTCCTGCTCGGCGTCGTCCACCGCTTCCACCAGTCCGTCCGTAAAGATCACGAGCAGGTCCTGGGGGCCCAGGGTTACGGCGCCGCATGTGAAATGGGCGTCGGAACTGATGCCCAGCGGCAAGTCTCCTGTCTCGAGCCGCTCGAGGCCACCGGAAGCCCGCCGCAGCAGGGGGGCATTGTGCCCTGCGCGAACATAGGAGAACGCGCCGGTCTCGGGATCCAATTCTCCGAAAAACGCGGTGGTGAACCGGCGGCCGTCCAGGCTGTGGGCACAAGCATAGCGGTTCAACCCTTCCACCAACTCGGAGAGAGAAGTGTTGGCTTCCGCCAGGGTCCGCAGACTGGCTTGAAAGGTGGCCATGAGCAGTGCCGCAG
Organism: uncultured Acidobacteriota bacterium; assembly: GCA_963831905.1. Lineage (GTDB taxonomy): Bacteria > Acidobacteriota > Terriglobia > UBA7540 > UBA7540 > CAVROP01. The sequence continues at coordinate 1,361,190 of CAWHRX010000009.1, forward strand.
GAACGCTCTTGCCCGCCACATCCGCTACCACCACCACCAATCGCTTCGAGCCTGGCTTGCAGCCCGGGGAAGCGCGCATGAACGCATCGTAGTAGTCCCCGCCCACGGTGTTGGCGGGCCGCGATATAAATGCAATCTCAACTCCCGGAACCTGGGGCGGCACCGTAGGCACCAGCCAATGCTGGATTTCGCGCGCAATTTCCAGGTCGCGCTTCATGGTGACGCGGTCGGCCAGTTCGAGCGCCAGCAGAAAAAGCAGCGCCGCAACGGCAATCAACACGCTCAGGAAATTGTTGGGCGGGTTCACCTCGTAGTTATGTTGGGAATTGGAGACGGAGATCAGAACTTGGCTATTGACCAGTGCACTAATGGCAAAAACCAAGGCAATGAGCAGGAAAACGCGCCGGGCCGGCGAGAGCTTCATGAGCAAGGCCCAAAAAAGCGCGCTGGTGGTCTTCCGGAATCGCCGGCCACGGCTTTCCTTGCGCAGCGCCTCCCAGTCGATCTCCCGCGTGTAAAGGCTGTAGCTCGCCCGCGCCTCCGACCGGAATTGCGACCACAGCTCTTGTACCGCTATGCCTTCGGTTACTCTCTGCCAGAATTCTTCAATCCTGTGTACGAAGCGCGTCAGGAAGTTGCCAGCGCGCACAGCGTGCCTTTCGATATCGGGTTTGGGGTAGAAGGGCATAGTAGAGATTATAGGCCAAACGGTCAGAAGAGGGCTCGCCCCTTGTGAACAATGGATTCCCGCTTTCGCGGGAATGACGAGAATTACGACAGGAAGAACTGAGAACTGACCACTGACGACTAAACAAAATCCCTCCCAATCAGCCGCTCAATGCGCTTGGGGATGGGCGGATGGGTGGAAAAGAGGCTGGAGAAGACCGCACCGGGAGTGAGGGGCTGCATGATGTACATGTGCGCCATGGAGGGCGAACTCTGCATGGGAATTCGCTTCGACCATTGGTCGATCTTGCTCAGCGCCCGCGCTAGAGCTTGGGGATTGCCGGTGATGTGCGCGCCGGTGGCGTCGGCCTCGTACTCGCGCGAGCGGGAAATAGCGAGCTGGATAAGAGTGGCCGCGAGGGGCGCCACAATCATCATCGCGAGCGCGGAGAAGATTCCTCCGCCGCGCCGGTTGTCACTGCGGCCACCGCCAAATCCGCCAAACAGTTCGCCCCAATAAACCATTCGTGCAATCAGGGTGATGGCGCCGGCAAGCGTGGCCACCACCGCACTGATGAGGATGTCGCGGTTCTTCACGTGGCCGAGCTCATGCGCCAGCACGCCCTCAATTTCCTCGTCGTCGCAAATCTCGAGAATGCCGGCCGTGACCGCCACCGAAGCGTGATTGGGATTGCGGCCCGTGGCAAAAGCATTCGGTGAATCGGTTGGAATGTAATAGATCTTGGGGACCGGGAGGTTCGCCTTGGCCGCCAGGCGCTCCACGATCTGGTAAAGGCGCGGGTTTTCATCGCGCGCAATCGGCTTCGCGCCGCTCATTTTCAACGCGATCTTATCGGAGAAGAAGTAGGTGCCGAGATTCATCACGGCCGCAAAGATCAGAGCGAAGATTAATCCCCGCTGCCCACCCCAAAGATCCCCAATAGCCAGCAGCAGTCCGGTCATCGCCGCAAGTAGTATCGTTGTTTTCAGATTATTCCACATGTACTAAGCCTCGATGTATAAGATGCGCGCAAGCTCGTTCGCGCTTGAGAAATCGAAGGCGGGCGCTGCGACTGAGCCTGCGAATGAGGAGGTAACGCTGGGTCGGATACCTCTCCATCAAGTATTCGAAGATCGTGTCACGAACTTCGTCCTCAAGGCTGTGGTTGTGCTTGCGCGCTTCCCTGAGGTAGCTCTTATAGAGTCTCCACGGTACGTTTCTGATCCTTATCTCTCGCGTCAAACCGACCTCTGATCCGCAGCAAGCGACAGGCAGCCCTCAATCGCTTCGCGAACGTTTGCGCTCAGCTCTTCCATGGATTCGCCCTGCGTGGCATAGCCGGGGATCGTCGGCACTTCAGCCCAGTAGCCGCCTTCCTCTGCTTCGTGGACTATGACTTTAATCTTCACCACGCCTCCTTCGGGCTCGTGCCCTCGTTCCATTGTAACATCTGTGGAAGCGTGGAAGCGGCAAACGGTAGTGACCCATCACTTAGTTTCATACCGGAGCCTCCGCTACCGCAATCGCCGCCTATCCTAACCTTTCGCTGCCTTCGCCTTGGCCCGCTCGAAGGTCATCGTGCCTTTCTTCAGGTCCGCGTCAACCGCAATCGTTTCGCCCGGTAGGACCTCGCCGTCCAGGAGTTTCATGGCCAGCGGGTCCTGGATGAGGCGTTGGATGGCGCGCTTCAGCGGGCGCGCACCGAACTGCGGGTCGTAGCCTTCGCGGAATAGCAACTCCTGCGCGCGCGGCGTCAACTCAATTTGGATCTTACGTTCGGCCAGCAGCTTCTTCAGGTAGGTCAGTTGCAGGTCGATGATCTTCTTGATGTTCTCCTTGCCCAGCGGATTGAAGATCACAATCTCATCGATGCGGTTCAAGAACTCGGGACGGAAGTGTTCGAGCAGCGCCTCGTGGATGCGCTTTTTGAGGACTTCGGAGATCACGGCGGGCTCATCAGCCCCGCGAGCGTTCATCGCTTCATGGATGTAAGTGCTGGCGATGTTGGAGGTCATGATGATGACCGTGTTTCGGAAGTCCACGGTGCGGCCCTTGCCGTCGGTCAAGCGGCCTTCATCAAGGATTTGGAGGAAGATGTTGAACACGTCGGGGTGCGCCTTTTCGATTTCGTCAAAAAGCAGCACGGAATAAGGGCGGCGGCGCACTTGCTCGGTGAGCTGCCCGCCCTCCTCGTAGCCGATGTAGCCCGGAGGGGCGCCGATCAATCGCGCCACCGCGTGTTTTTCCATGTATTCCGACATGTCGATGCGCAGCATGGCGCGTTCATCGTCGAATAGGAATTCCGCCAGCGCCCGCGCCAGCTCGGTCTTTCCCACGCCTGTAGGGCCGAGAAACAGGAATGAGCCAATGGGCCGCTTGGGATCGGAAAGCCCCGCCCGGCTGCGGCGGACCGCATTCGAAACGAGCTTCAAAGCCTCTTCCTGCCCGACGACGCGAAGCCGCAAACGGTCTTCCATCTGGACGAGCTTCGCCACCTCGCCTTCCAGCATCTTGGAAACCGGGACGCCCGTCCACTTTGAGACCACCCGCGCCACGTCCTCCTCGTCAACCTCCTCCTTCAGCATCCGGCCCGCTTTCTGCACCCCCTCGAGTTTCTTATTCACGGCGGCTAACTGCTTCTCGAGTGCCACCAATTTGCCGTAACGGATTTCTGCTGCCTTGTTCAAATCGCCTTCGCGCGTCACACGCTGCTCGTCGACCTTTGCCTGCTCAATTTCCTGCTTGAGCTGCCGGATTTGCGTGATGACTTCCTTTTCTGCTTTCCAGCGCAGCTTGAGCTTGGACGATTCCTCCTTGAGCTCCGCCAATTCTTTCTCCAACGCATCGAGGCGCTCGCGTGAGGCTGCGTCATCCTCTTTACGCAACGCCTGCCGCTCGATCTCGAGTTGTGTGATGTGGCGCTCGATCTTGTCGATCTCCGCCGGCATCGAGTCGATCTCGATGCGCAGGCCGGAGGCGGCCTCGTCAATCAGGTCGATGGCCTTGTCCGGCAGGAATCGGTCGGAGATGTAGCGGTTGGAGAGGACCGCCGCGGCCACGATCGCGGAATCCTTGATGCGCACGCCGTGATGAACCTCGTAGCGCTCCTTGAGTCCGCGAAGGATGGCGATGGTATCCTCGACGCTGGGCTGGCCGACGTAAACCGGCTGGAAGCGGCGCTCCAGCGCGGCGTCCTTCTCAATGTACTTCTTGTACTCGTTCAGCGTCGTCGCGCCAATGCAGCGCAATTCGCCGCGCGCCAGAGCCGGCTTGAGCATGTTCGAAGCGTCAATCGACCCTTCTGCGGCGCCCGCGCCCACCAGGGTGTGGAGTTCGTCGATAAATAGGATCACCTGGCCGCTCGATTCCTCGATTTCCTTGAGCACGGCCTTCAGGCGGTCCTCAAATTCTCCCCGATACTTCGAGCCGGCGACGAGCGCTCCGAGGTCGAGCGCCACCAGGCGCTTCGATTTGAGAGATTCCGGCACATCACCGGCCACTATGCGCTGGGCAATGCCCTCCACGATGGCCGTCTTACCCACCCCAGGCTCGCCGATCAGTACGGGATTGTTCTTGGTGCGCCGCGAGAGCACCTGGATAACCCGGCGCACCTCGTCATCTCGGCCAATCACCGGATCGAGCTTGCCGCGCCGCGCCAGTTCCGTCAGATCGCGCGCGTAACGTTCGAGAGCCTGGTATTTGTCTTCCGGGTTCTGGTCGGTCACGCGCTGCGTCCCTCGCACCGAAACCAGAGCCTTCAGGATCGCGTCGTGGCTTATTCCGTGCTTAGCCAGAATGCGGCCGGCAGCCTCTTTCGCCTTCCTCGACAGCGCCAGCAGGAGATGTTCGGTGGAAACAAACTCGTCCTTGAATTGCTCCGTCTCCTTGGCGGCCTGGTCCAGGACCTCTTTGAGCGCCGGCGAGAGATAATGGTCGGTGGTCCCGCCGACCTTGGGGAGAGCCTCAACTGCTCGCTCGGCTTCTGCAGCGACTGTCGCAGGTGCTACTCCCAACCGGCTCAGCAGGCTCGGAACAATGCCTTCCTTCTGCTCGAGCAACGCCAGCAGCAAGTGGAGCGGTTCCATCTGCTGATTGCCATACCGACTGGCAACGTCCTGGGTCCCTTGGAGGGCTTCCTGTGCCTTCACGGTAAATTTGTCAAATCGTGTCGCCATGTTAATCACTCGAAAGCGGAAATTGGAAATTGGAAACTAGAAAATCGTAACCCGAAATTCGAAATTCGGGAACGGAAATTCGAATGTCGACTAATAGAACTTACCACCTTCGAGCTTCGAATGTGGTTCTGAACTCTCGACTCTCGACTCTCGACTCTCGACTGCTTCACTGCCTTACAAAAACAAACCGCGCCGGGCCGTCTTGGCGGCCCCAGCGCGGTTCCAAAGCTCTGGGCGGTGAAGAGATTGCCGGTGTGTTGAGCACACCGCGCACCGTGCCTCGCCACCTTAATTCTTGGTGACGTCGATCTTAATGGTCTTCGGCTTGGCCTCTTCGCGCTTGGGCATCGTCAAGGTCAACAATCCATCCTTGAACTCGGCCTTCACCTTGTCGGTGCTGATCGAGTTGGGAAGGGAGAAGCTTCGAGCAAAGCTGCCGTACGAGCGTTCAACCCGGTGATAGTTCTGCTCCTTGACCTCTTTTTCGAACTTGCGCTCGCCCTTCAGATAGAGAGTGTTGTCCTCCACTCGAACTTCCACATCCTTCGGATCAACCCCAGGCAGCTCCGCCTTCAGAACGATGGCGTCCTCGGTTTCGTAAATGTCCACCGGGGGTGCCCATGACCGGGTCGAGAGTTCCGTCTCACCGAGCTGGGATGAGAAGGCATCTCGGAACAAACGGTCGAAGTCCCTCTGAGCTGTGACTAGATCCCTGTATGGTTCCCATCGAACAATTGCCATTGCTGTTTTCCTCCTTGAGTTTTCGTTCCACTAAGTTTCTCGATCTCAACCTTAGTAGATGAATATCATATAAGTTTAGTTACATGTTGTCAAGATTTATTTTTTGGCTTATTTTCAGTAATTTACAAGACCCTTGAGCGCGCATACGGTGACCACAGCCCCTCTGCGCCACTTTGAGCAACGTCAAAAGGGCTCACAATCGGACCTCCGACTTGCCCTTGCCGTTTTCGGCAAAGGCTAAAGTCCCCGAGTCCTTTGCGAACCCGGGCGCGCACCTGTTATTAGATTCCCGCCTTGGCAGGAATAGTTGCGCTTTATGGGCTGGCGCCCCGGATTTCACCGTGGGGCGACGTGCGGTGGTGGCACGTCGCGGCCCGGCGGCGGTGATGAGAGTCCCCATGTCGTCGGAAAGTGTTATAATTCTGTTCGGACATTCTATCCTTGAACCAAGTCGCGGAGTATCGAGGTCAGACGACCACGGTTCGCCAAGGGGGAGGAGAGATGCTGATCCGATGGTTCTTGGTGGCCATCGCGCTCGTGATACTTTGCCTGTTGTTCCCGCTAGCTTCCAAGGCGCAGTTGAAGGTGGGCGATCGCGCGCCGGACTTTGCGCTGCAGGGCCAGAACGGCCAGACCGTAAAGCTCAGCGATTTTCTGGGGAAGAAGAGTGTCGTCCTGGCGTTTTACATCAAGGCCAGCACGCCTGGTTGAACCAAAGAACTGACGGCATATCAGGCTGATATCGCCAAATTCGAGGCAGCCAACGCGCAGGTGCTAGGCATCAGCGTGGATGGCGCCGAGGCGAACCGAAAGTTCGCGCAGAGCCTCGGCGCGACGTTCCCGATCCTGAGCGACCCTGAGAAGACGACCGCCAAGGCTTACGGCGTCCTCAATTTCACTCATCTATTTGCCAACCGGGTAACTTTCGTGATCGACAAAGATGGAGTGATCCAGCACGTGGACAAAGGCTCAGATGCGATCGACCCTACCGGTGCTTGTGGCGCCTGCACCGGCCTGCAACCCAAGAAGCCGTGAACTACTACCCCTTCTATTCAAAATCTATTTCCTTGATGCGGGCGATCGGCAGGGAGAAATCGAAGACGCGGTCGCTGGCTGGATCGTATTGGTCGGAGATGCCCAGCAATCGCACCTCCACGGGCTGATTCGTAGGCATAAGGAACTTGCCCTCTTCGAGCTTGCCTTCGCGAAGGGTCATTTTCAAATGGTCGCCCTGAATCTGGACGTTCGTGATCTTTGAAATATCAACGTCGTCGGCGCTCCCATTATCCAAGAGGATGCTGAAGCTGGTCGTAGCGGGGATCGACTCGAGCAAGGAGCCACGCCCGCCGGGCGGATAAAAATCCAGGTAGACGTCAAAGAGTCTCGTGGCTTTCCCGGCCAGGTCGGTCACCGTCGCTTTGAAGCCGAAGCGCTTCCAGACTTCCACGATCTGGCGTCGTTGTTCGGGGCTGGCGGTTTGAACGCGGTAAGGCAGGCTGCCCTTGTTCAGGCGGACGACTTCCACCCTGCGGTCTCTCAACTCGAAGTGTTTGTAAACCACGAACGAGGAATCTTCTCTGGTCACAATGGCGTCACTCTGCACCACGGCCTGCTTGCCCTGGCCGGTCATCTGATAGATCGTGTCCGCTCCCAAAGGCAAAGCCACGCTCAGCAGTAGAGAGAGCAACAGCAATCTGATTCTCACTCCGGGACTCCCGCAAATGAACGGGCCCCGCCGCGATCCGTGAACGATCGCTCTGCGGGGCCCCAGCAAACAGCGCCGTGACTAACCCTTCTTTTTCGGCGTCTTCTTATACTCCGTTGGCACGGTGGCTTTGAGTTGGTCGATGCTGGCCTGTGCGGCTTGTGCCCACGGGCCATTGGGTTGTAATTTCAAGTAAATCTGAAACGCTTCAATCGTTCCCGGAACCGGAACGACCGAGCCATCAGGCTTTGTCTCGGCCTTGCCAAGCAGGGCCATGCCATACCAATAAAAGGCGTTGGCGTTATTAGGATCGATGTCGGTTGCCTTTTTCAGGGCGACGGCGGCATCATCCATCTTGCCCTGGTTGACCATGACCACTCCCAGATTATAGTAATAATTACCTGCGTGAGTTGGGTCGAGATCAGCGGCTTTCTGGAATTCCGCCTTGGCGTCGTCAACCTTCCCCATGTTGGCGTAAATGCTGCCAAGGTTATTGTGAAGCCCCGGGTCATTGGGGGATATGACCATAGCCTTTTGGTAAGTGTCGATGGCCTTTTGTTGGTCTTGCAATCTCGCGTCCCGGTTCTGGTCCACATCTGCCGCCTTTGCATAGGCCTGGGCCATCTGGGAAAGCACAATAGGAACATTCTTATCCTTGGCCAGCGGCAGCGCCTTCTCAAACATGGCGGCAGAATCGGCATACTGCTTCGCCTGGAAAAGGGCCGCAGCCTGATCAAAGGTTGCTTTCAGGCCCGTGAACTGTTTCTGGTCCTTCTGCGCCTCTTCCACCTTCTTCGCTGCTTCGGGGTTTTCCTTCATGGTATTGGCTTTTTCTTTGGCCAAGTCAAAATTCAGTTCGGTGGGGTCCCCGATCCCCACGTGCTGGGTCTGGAAGAAGACCTGCTGGCCGGCAGGGCTGAGGAGCGTGACCTTATAGGTGGCAGGAGAAAGGCCGATATAGACGTACTCACCTTTCTTATTGGTCTTCGTATGCTGACTCCACTTCATTTCCTGCCGGTCCACCTGGATTGTATAGCCTACCAGCGGTTTGCCGTCCTCGCCTAAGCACTTACCGGTCAACCCGCCGGTTTGTGCAAATGCGGAAACTGCTATCGCCATAGCCGCCAAGGTACCTGTCGTCGCGAACAGTCTCCGCCTCCATGAACTAAGCATAAATTCCTCCTTCAGTCATATTGCAGATTCACATTCTAGCGCCACTTGCGGTTCCACTCAACCCCATTCGGCTGCTTATGATATCGCAAGAAGCCCGAAAATCAAGTGCCACGACAAGGCAGCGTCCTGTTCTGAATGTAGCGCCGACTTTGCGATCGGCAACGCCGGATTAAACGGGCTGAGGGAAAACAGTCGAACTGCGTCATTCTGAGCCGAGCGAAGTCCTATTTCAGGTCTGATTGGGAACGGACCGGTGGACCCCGGAAATCGAGGCCCTGGCAGATGCAGATCAGTGCGTTGAGAGCCCTTTCCGGCCGTAGTCAGGGCGGCAGGCATAAGGTATGGGGTCTTCGATCCCAGCTTCTGCGAATGCGCGAAGGCGCAACGCGCAACTATCACAGACGCCGCAAGCCGCATCCTCCGCTTGGTAGCATGACCAGGTGCTTGCGAAGGGCGCGCCCAGTTCGATTCCCCGCCGGACGATTTCGCTCTTGCGCATTCGGATGACAGGCGTAACGATTTCCAGTTGTGTCTCCGGCTTGGTGCCGGCCGCGATTACACGATTGAACGCCTCGTAGTAAGCGGGGCGGCAATCGGGATAACCGGAGCTGTCTTCCTCCACCGCCCCGATGAAGATTTTGCGGGCTCCGAGGACTTCGCCCCAGGAGACGGCGATCGAAAGAAAGTGTGCATTGCGAAAAGGCACGTAGCTGGAAGGAATATCCTTGCGATCCGGATCAGCCAACTCGACTGCTAAGGCAGGGTCGGTTAGGCAGGAGCCGCCGATCTGCCGCAAGTGGTCCAGGCGGCAGACCAAGCGATAATCCGCCTGGTAGAAGTCTGCAAGGGCCTTGAACGACTGAAGTTCGCGTGCTTCGGTCCGCTGGCCGTAGGCCACATGCAGCATGGCCAGGCGGTATTCGAGGTTTGCTAGAGCTGTAGTCACGCAACTGTCCATGCCGCCACTGGCGAGGATAATGGCGAGGGGCTTCCCGGCAGTCGGTAGTCCGTGGTCCGTGGTCCGTAGTCGCTGGTCGGCGTTCGTTCGCGTGGTGTCGCTCAAATTGCAACCGCTTGGCTTAGTTCTTTCCGCCCGGTACCTGCTGCTTTCCGCCAACTGCGCCGGAACGGGCACGCCATGGCGTGCCCCTACACGCCTCGCGTCTCCGGTCCCCAGATGAACTTGTGGATTTGCAGGCCCAGTCGTACCTCCAGGCCGTCGCGTAGGATCCACTCCGCCAAGCTGCGTGGCGCTAACTGGTCGAACACCGGAGAGAAAATCACTTCGTCGACATGCCGATGCAAGTCGTGGTGGGCGAGAAAGTTTCGAGCGTAGCAATAGTCATTCTCGTTGAGTATCACGAACTTGATCTGGTCTTTTCGTTCCAGGAAGGCCAGGTTATCAAAACAGAATTTGCCTTCCTCACCGCTTTCCGGGCATTTCACGTCAATTACTTTGACGACCTGGCGAGGCAATTGGGCGACGCTGCGCTCCCCGCTGGTCTCAACCAACACGCGGAAGCCCTGGGCAAGCAGTTGGTCAGTCAAGGGATAGATTTCCTGTTGCAAAAGGGGTTCGCCCCCAGTCAATTCCACTAGGCTGCCACCCAATTGCTGGAGCCTGGCAAGCACCTGAGCAACCGACATCTTCTGCCCGCCGTAGAAGGCGTAGGCGGTGTCGCACCAGTGGCAGCGCAGGTTGCAGCCCGTTAGCCGTACGAAAAGGCAGGGCAGGCCGGCGTAGGTGGACTCGCCCTGGATCGACTTGAAAATCTCGGTGATTACCATTCTCTTGTCGCAAGCCGCAGACGAAACTTCCTCAATCGAATCCATTCTACATGATTCTTGAGAGCAGCAGTCAGGAGTCAGAATAGAACCGTGCGGATCAGCATCTAGACGCGTATCCATCCTGATGCTCCTGGCCCAGCCGTCCCATGTTGGGTCTTCTGACTTCTGGCTCCTGCTTTACGAGCGCAGAATTCCTCACTCACCAGATGATACTTTGCGAGAAACGTGGCATAATGGCTTGGGGCGATTCTTAATCTAATTAATTGACGGGGCAACGTTTGAGGCAAGGGGGCAATGTTTATTATCGGACGGGTGTACGCATTGGCATGTTGATTGCATCCAATTAGGCAGGCGCGCGAGGAGCGGATTATGTTGACGCAAGATGAACTGGGAAAGATCCGCGAACAGAATGAGGCTGAAGACACCTGGCGGAAGTACTCCCGGCATATTGTTGCGGACCTGTTGGAAGGTTGCGCCATTTGTGGCGCCATCTGTGAAAGGGAGCATTTAGCCCGCTGCCGTTGGTGCGAGGACGTTTACTTCTGCAAGCAGGGAGTTTGCGCGCAGCAGCACCAGGCCGAGATGCACCCCGCCGTGGCCTTCTGGACGTGGTAGGAAAAGCAGTGACGAGTGACGAGTGACGGGCAGGAAAATCTAAGCCATTAGGTCCCTCACTCGCGATTAGTCAATCGCCGCTACGCTCCGACCCTTCTTGCGTCCCACTTGCAGCTCGTCGCTGTCCTTGTTACCTGTCACTCGGTTCTTGCCTTTCTTGCTCGTCACTCGTCACTGCTTCTCCGGTCTGTACGTGGCTGAAGTCGTATCTGTTTCCCAAACCGTAACGCCCTGCACCTGCAAGCCCTGACTCGCTGCCCGGGGTTCGATCTCGCCGCAAATATACTTGGCCAGATTCTCGGCCGAAGGATTCAACTTGTCGAAGGGTGGAATATCGTTGAGGAAATGGTGGTCGAGTTTTTCGACCAGCCGTTTAAGTTCGGCCCGCAATTCAACAAAGTCCATTAGCAATCCGTCCCCATTGAGCTTGTCCCCGGCGAGCGTTACACGAACCTTGTAGTTGTGTCCGTGGATGTTCTCGCACTTTCCCTTATAGTTGCGCAGGGCATGCCCCGCGGCGAAGGTGTAGTCAACGGATATTTCGTACATACTGAGTTTCCTTTGGCGAGGGATTAGGGGCTGGGGACTAGGGGCTAGGGAAAAGCGGCGCGCTGAAAACTCACTTGGCTTGTCATCCTGAGGAGCCGCAGGCGACGAAGGATCTCTGTAGTTCTTTGATGTTCCTAGTCCCGGCCGAACTGCATAGATCCTTCGCTGCGCTCAGGATGACACAACGACGGTTTTAGTCCCTAGTCCCCAGTCCCCAACCCCTAGTCCCCAGTCCCTATCCTTGCATGAAACCCTTCACTTCATCCAGCCGATTCGTCTTGCGGTAAGGCGGCAAGCTTTCCAGGAAAGTCCTGCCGTATTGTTTGCGCATCATGCGGTTGTCCAGAATGGCAAGGACTCCGCGATCTGTCTGGCTGCGGATCAGCCGGCCAAACCCTTGTTTCAACGACAGGACAGCCTGCGGAACCTGGTAATCCATGAAGGCATTGCCCCCCTCTTCGTTGATCTGCCGGATTCTCGCCGCGATGACGGGGTCCGTAGGGACGGCAAAGGGGAGGCGGTCAATCACCACCGCGCTCAGTTGCTCGCCTTGCACATCCACGCCTTGCCAGAACGAGCTGGTTCCAAAGAGCACCGCGTGGGGCGTATTGCGGAAGCGCTCGAGCATTTCAGTCTTGGGCATAGAGCCCTGAATCAGCATGGGGTAGCGCAAGTGGGGGTGAACGCGCTCGTAAACTTCGCGCATCTGCTGGTGTGAGGTAAATAGCACAAACGCCCGCCCGCGGGTGGCCTTCAAGAGTTGGACAACCTCTTCAGCCGCCTGGCGTGCGAAGGTTGGCTCGCGGGGGTCGGGCAGGTGCAGCGGAGTATAGAGCAAAGCTTGGCTGGGGAAATCGAAGTGCGAATCCAGGATTCGCTCCTTGGCGTTTTCGATCCCCAAGCGCCTCTTCAGAAAACCGAAGTTGCCGCCCACGGCCAGCGTGGCGGAGGTCAAGATCACCGTCTCGACGCTCTCGAACAGGCGCTGCTTCAGGACGGGCGCCACATCAATCGGTGTGGCCTCCACAAACACGCCGCGCCCGCGCCGCTCCCACCAATAGACCATGTTCCGTTCTTTACCTTCCAGGACCGCCTGGAGAGCCTGGCGCAGTTCGACGGCGCGTCTCATCAGGTTGTTGAGTTCCTCGGGCCGGTCTTTCATGCGGCCGAGTTCGGTCTCCAGAAGCACCAGCGCATTGAGCAGGCTGGTGTAAGGGCCGCCGTGCACTTGCAGGAAGGAATCCCGGTTATCGAAGCTCGAGCGAGTCTCCTGGTTTGGGAAAAGGTCGAAAAAGACCTCCGTGCGGCGCCGCAACTCAGCGACGGCGTGAAGCACCTCATCGCTCTTGATTCCCTTCAACTTCAGGGTTGCTTCCGTGTCGCGCGCCAGTTCTTCGAAACGATAGTTGCTCACCTGCAACCCGAAATACTGCGTGGCCACATCCTCGATGTCGTGCGCCTCGTCGAACACCAAGGCTTCGTAATCAGGAAGCAGACTCGCCACCTCGGATCCGCGTATGGCGAGGTCGGCGAAGAAGAGGTGGTGGTTGACGATAATCAAGTCGGAGGCGGCGGCGCGCTGGTGCATCAGGGTAATGAAGCAGCGATCGAATTGGGCGCACTTCTGCCCCGTGCAAGTCTCGCGCCGGGCGTCGACCTTCGCCCAAAGCTCGCTCGAATCCGGCAGCCAGCCAAGCTCGGCTCGGTCTCCCGACTCCGTCTTTGCTTCCCAGTCCTTCAGTTTCGGATACTGCGCCACCTCCTCGAGGCCGTTCAGCACCGGCTGCTTTTCAATGTCGTAGAGCTTCTGCCGGCAGAGATAATTCTGCCGTCCTTTCATCAGGGCGACGCGGACGTCGGGGAAGAGCTTTTTCAGGAAGGGGACGTCTTTGAAGAAGAGTTGCTCCTGAAGGTTCTTGGTGCCGGTGGAGATGACCACGCGCCGCCCGCTCCGCATCATCGGAACCAGGTAAGCCAGTGTCTTGCCGGTGCCTGTGCCCGCCTCCACGATCAGGTGCTGGCGATTTTCACTGGCCGCTTCGACGCTCTCCGCCATCTCAAGCTGGCCCGGCCGGTACTCGTAGTTCGGATGACGGCGCGCCAGCCATCCCCCGGGTCCAAAGACCCGCTCCAAGGGAGCTTTCTCTGTCTTCGCATTGTTCGTGGCCGGCATGGTGTTTGGAAGTCGAGGAGTCGACAGTCAAAAGGGTCCGACATCCTCGAGTTTCGGCTCTTGGAACTGGCCGAGAGTAGAGGATAACACACGCGGGAGAGGGGCGGGGTGAGGAGAAACGCCGCTCGATGAGAAGTGGTGGCCAGGGGAGCCATTATCGGTCAATTTGTCGCTTATCGCCTCCGCGGGCGGTGATTAACTCGTTTGTCTTCAACGTCGTGTAGCCATCGACGGCTAAGTTTTTTGTTTTCATATACATTCCGACTTCATTCACGGTTTTCCACAGCGATCCTTTGTTTTCATAGACATTCTCGCTTTGTTCCGTCAACAATCAACATCCAGCACTCAGCTCTCAGCTTTCAGCCAAGCCGTTCGCACCCGGAGGTGACTCGGGCCCAAAGGTTGTTTGGCTGCGTGAGACTCGACCTGCCATGCCCGCCATCGGCAGGCGACTTTTCCATAGCGGTCCTTTGTTTTCATAGACATTCTCGCTTTGTTCTGGCAATTCTCGTAGCGCCGACCTTCAGGTCGGCACTCTGACCGAGTTCTTCTGCCGTGCTGACCTAAAGGTCAGCCCCACGCTCTCAACCGAGGTTTTCCACAGCCTTCCTTTGTTTTCATAGACATTCCCGGATCGTTCGTACATTTTTTGAAGTCACGAAGTCTTCCACCTCAGGGACAAGCACGGAAGGTAGGATCCAATCGAGTTCGTTGCCGCAGAGTCGCTGGGGCGCAGAGAAATGCCTTTTTGTCTCCATTCCTCCGTGCCTCTGCGCCTCTGTGGTACGAAACATCTGGCGATTCTCTTCTACAACTCCCACGGCATGTCCCTGCTGAAGCTCCAGCAACCCGGGCTGCCCCTGACCGCTTCCGGCCACTAGCTCCCCACACCTTTATAAGTCTAGCCTATTCCAATTTCTTTGTCAAGAGACAGAAAGTCCTGGTTGTGCCCTGATTTGAGCGTGCGAGTCGATTGCCGGGACAGGACGGAGTTCAGCGCCGCAGACGGAGTGGCTGCGGCAGACGGTGGATCACCAAAGGTGATAGTAGCCGTCGCGCTGCGCAACTTGCACGGGAAGGCCAAATAATTTGGAGAGTCGCTGGGTGGTCAAAAGCGCGCGTTTGGGGCCATCTGCGTAGACTCGGCCTTCGCGGAGCAGGATCACACGGCCGATCTCCGGAAGAATGTCGGAAAGGTGATGCGTGACCATCAGGATGCCGGTTCCGGCCCGGGCCAGTTTCCGCAAAATACCCCGGAGTCCCAGGGCGGCGCGAAAATCAAGACTGTTGCTCGGCTCATCCAGCAGCAGGGCCATGGGATCGTGCACCAGGGCGCGGCCGATGAGCAATCGGTGCGCCTCACCCGGCGAAATCCCGTTCATCTCGCGATCCGCCAGGTGCCCGGCGCCCAGGAGTTCAAGCACCTGGTCGGTCTTTCGAGTCATTGCCCTGGTGACTTGATGATAAGGCTGAACCCCGATGCTGCTGAAGAATCCGGAGAGCACCATTTCCCGGCCTGTAATCTCCCGCATGGAGCGCTCGAGCAATTCGCCGGAGACAATCCCCAACAACCGGCGCAACTCGAAGACGTTCCAGGTCTCGCGCCCCAGGATGGTCAAGGATGATCCGGGCCCAGCCAGCGGGTAACACTCCCGCGTGATGGTCTTGATCAGCGTGGACTTGCCGCATCCGTTCGGCCCCAGGATCGCGACGTGTTCCCCTGCCCCGATGGTGAGTGTAACGTCGTCAAGCACTCGTTTGCCGCCCAGCATCACTGAGACGTGCCGGAAATCGAGGAGCCCTTGCCTCATCACTTCTTGCCCTCTGCCGCTATGCGCAACGCCGCCACGTCCGCGATATCCTGCGGTCGGCCCGCCGCGAGTTTTGCGGCTATTAGATCCTCGCTGCCGTGAGTCCACTTGCTGGGTCGATAATGGCCTCGACCCGGCGTTCCCACGCTTGCTCAAAATCGACACCACCAATCTCCGTTAGGAAATCAACCGTGAGTGGCGCTCGCCCCAAGCGGAAGAAGGTCTTACGGTCAATGAAATCAATGGGCGTGAGCCGTTCCATCGGCGCACCAAATTCGGCCAGCGCCGCGTAAACAGCTTGGGCATTCTCAGCGTCGGGCTTGATCAGGAGGCCGATATCCTTAGTGGCGCGGGGCTGGATATGAAATGAAACGGCATACCCACCGACAATGAGGTTCTTAACCTTCCGGCTGTTGAAGACGGACAAGAGTTCTTTCAAGCCTTGGAACATCTGTGATGAGTCCTTTTATCCGGTAAGACGCAAGAGTCATCTCCGCGACCGCCTCCATCCGGTCTGCGGCAGAGAGTCGCTGCCACTCCCGAATTTCGTCAGCCTTCATCTCCTCGAGATTGCTGTACCTGCGAATAGTCTTGTCCATATCAATCCACGTGGAACACTTCTTTCAGGTCCGCCCACCATTCGCCTTCGGCCCGCGTCGGGATGGGTTGCTGCATGGGCTTCATGATGGACCACCATTCCTGAGTCGTGGGGTCCGCAGCCATCTTTGCCATGTCAGCTTCGAAATCTTCACCCAGATATTCAAAATAGGCGAAGAGAGTGTGGTCCTTGTAGAAAATTGAGTAATTGCGAATGTTGCAGTCGTAGATGGTCTTCAACACTCCCGGCCACACTTTCGAATGATATTCAACGTACTTCTCGTAGACCTCGGGCTTTAGTCCGATGAGCTGTCCATAACGCTTGCGCTTTGGCGTGGGCATAGGTTCCTCAACTCTTTTCACAGATAAACCCGATTGATCCTATCTCGGGCTGTTTTCGGGGCGAAGAGATACTGCGTCCAACCAGGCGGTCCCTACAATCTCCGTCGGGAACACCCTGCTGCGCGGCCGCCAAAATGAAACCTGCACCGCCTGGGTATGCGGTCCGGTGGTAAAAGACACCCGCACGAGGTGCCAGGGCGTCGTCCCCACGGCGGTCTCGCTGACCGCGTCGGGAATTCCTCCCGAAGTGAGATCATGGACGCGCAAACTGGGGCCGGTGTCGGAAGTGATCTCCTGCGTGTGGACATAAGCCTCCAGCCTGTAGGTTTGGCGCGGGAGGACCGGCACGATTTGATAGACGGGTTCGTATTGATCGTTGCGGCTGACCGTGAAGTCTATGCGGAGGCTGTGTTTTCCGTGGAAAGCCAGGGGAGCGGAAAAATCGACGGCCAGATACGTTGTGCTGCCGGTTCTCCAGTCAAACCCCGAGTTTAACGGAGGTCTTTCAAACCCGCCGTTGAACATCAGGTTGCCTTTTTCTGAGCCCGGCTCGACGATTCCCAGCCGCTCGAGATCCTGCCAGACATTCAGGGCTTCCTTGATTCTGCCCAGAGCAATCAGACGATCGAGGTAAGGCGCCGCAGAACTGTAAGGAAAGGAAAGAGAACCTGCCGCGAGCCGGCGCCAAATCAGAAAGGCGGTTTCGTTGTCTCCCTGATCGCTCAGGAAATCGACATATCCGACCTTGAGCTCGGCACGGGGATTATCCGCCAGCACTCGTTCGTAAACACGCTCCGGCTGATGCAAGTCCTGAAGATTGGACCAAACCGACGCGGCGTAGGAGGGATCAAGTTCCAGCAGGCGCCGGTATTGCGCCAAAGCCGGGTCCAGCCGATTCGTCCGCAAACAAGAATCGGCCTCCAGCCAATAGTAACCGGGCACCATGGGGCATAGCCGCAGCAGGCGCTCGCGGGCTTGGTCCGTGCACTGCGCATCGCCTGCGGTTTCGCAGGCTAACTCGAGGTCCGACCAATAGAGCCGGCTGGCAGGACTTAACTGCGTAGCGCGCCCCAGATGGCGCAGACCTTCGGCCTGATCGGTGTCTTTAAAACCTTGTCCGAGTTGATCCTCAAGGCGAGGGTCGTTCGCGTCCCATGCCAGCAGCCAACGACCTATGGAAGGCGTCGCGAAAGAGGAAACCGTTCCCGCCAGCAGGGACTCGACCGCCAACCACCCGCTGGCGACGGCGACCAGAAGCAGGAAGACCGCCGCTCGCACTCGCAGGTGCGGTGAGATTTCGCTTCGGGGAACGCCCCCCAACTGCGACTGAGTCATTTGGCCCCGCGGCCCTTCCACGTGCTCATTCACGAATGCGGCGCAAGCTCTGCGGCTACCACCTAAAAAGGAGCTCCTGTAGAATGTCCTACTGGTATACAGCCACTGCTGGGCGACGGTCGCTCCCGTTGACACTCACTGCCGCAGCAATAAGAGCCTGGCGGGCAACAGGTTGTGCCGCCGCAGCATGCCGAAAAAGGCCGGCAGCATGCGCCGTTGCAACAGTTCCGGGGGGCGGGGCAGCACGTGGTCCCCCCACAACAGAGGGTTCGTACAGAGCAGCATATCCCGCCGCAACAGTTCCGGGCTTTAGGGCAGCACGATTGACCGCAGCAATTCTGTGAATTATTGCAGCAGTGATTATTCGAGCAGCAGGTTTGGTCAGGGTTGCACACGAACCTGTCGCCGCAGCACGTAGAGCCCCGGGGATAGCAGCGCCCATTGCAGAGGACTCCTTCATCTCGACACGGGAAATCCTGCGCTCCCTGGCCACGGGCCGCCCTGCCAAAGCCCAAAGAGGCTAAGATGGCGCCTCCAACGGATCCCGTTACCAGCTTGAACGCCTGCCTTCTGGAGACGGGACTGGCGATGACCCTGGAAATGTCGTCTATCAATGCGCCCATTTGTGCCCCCTTTTAACTACGCGCGGCCGTTATGGACCAGCGCCAGTATAGCATCTTTCCCAACCGCCGGATTGCTGGCAATCAGGCCGTTTTCCCCGATCAAGAAAGCTGCAGGCGTGGCGAGAATGTCGTACGCCTTTGACACTCTCCATTTCCTGTCCTGAAGCAGCACCGGAAACTCCATGCCGTGCTGCTGCGCCTTGCGGCGATTCTCTTCCACACTTCCCCGTCCCACCACCACGATGCTCACCCCGTCATTCGCTCTTTCACGATATGCGCGCACCAGGTGCGGGGCCAGCTCGTCACAAGGTCCGCACTGAGGATCGCTGAAAAACAGGAGCACGCGCCGGCCCCTGTACTCCTGGAGCGAAACCATTTGGCCCTGGAGGTCGGGCAACTGAAAATCCGGCGCAGAAGTTCCTGCTGGGAGGCCCTTTCCCCCGACACCGGAAAGAACTAGCCAGCGGTTAAGCGTCGCAGCCCGACGTTCGCACCCGACGCACGGTTTGATTCCTAGAGCGGACGTCATGCGCTTAATGAGGTCCCCCAGCCCGATCTCGTATTTGAGAAGAAACCCGGGCAGGTTCAGCCGGTGGGGCTGGGGCGTATCAGCGGAGTGCGATGCGTCCGCATCCCCGTTGCGCCCCGCTGCGACCTGCTCCGTCCCGAGTGCCGGGGGTTGCGGGCCGGCGAGTTCCAGGGCCAGCGCCAGAACGTGGTCCGCTCCCCGGGCCACCGGAGCCGCCACCCGCCCCTCCTCATCCACGAGGTATGCGACCGGTGTGCCCTCGGTCTCGAAAGCCCCACCCTCCTCCCGTCCGTTCACGAGCAGAATTGGGCATTTCAGGCCGTGCTCAGTCGCGCCCTCCTGGTTCGGGGCAGACTCGCCATGGGCCAAGAGCAGCAACTGAACGTTGCGTTGCTGAAAACTGGGCTCGAGAGAAGCCAGTTGCGGTGCGATCGAATCGCAGAATCCGCACTCGAAGTTCCAATTCACCACCAAAACCCGCCGGCCGCGAAGGTCTTCGAGCGACACGACATTGCCTTTAAGGTCTGGGAGGCTGAAGGCAGGGAATCCACTTTGAATAGGCAAGCCGGGCGCCTCAGCGTGTTCACCAGAGTGTTCCAACCCGTGATGGCCGCTGGATGACCGCGACTCGAGTTCGTCCAAGCGGATAAGTATCCGGCCCTGCTGTTTGAATAGTTGGTAAAAACCTACCCAAAGGCTTACGAGGATCAAGAAGAGGAACACTGTTGTGATCATTTCAGATATGGTCCCTCCCGTTGACCACCTAGGGGTGCGCGTCAAAAGGAGAAGTGGTTTTCGCTCGAGCTGTCAAACTGCTGTTAATCGCAGCACTCAGAATGGGAAGTGTTGGCTGCGGACTTTGAGAAAGGTGTTCAGCCCCCGCTCGTCCGTAAATCAACCCACTCAGCAGGCCTCTTCCGTCCCCGTGCAGGCTGAGACAGGCTCCTTCGCGGGCCAATTGTGCTCGTGCGACGCGACTCGCCCCCGTTGGACAGGAGAGCCCGCGTCATCGGCTCGGACGATCTGTCCGGCACATGTCAGGCTATAGATAGAACATGATTTCGCGGACGCTGTCAAGTAGTTTTTCCTCAAGTTACTCATAATGCATAACATAGTCACACAGCATTCGGATAGAAGGTTACTCACAGTGTATTATTTCTATCGTTAATCAGCCCGTCAGCTCTCAGCCTCCTTCCTCCCATCCTTTGTGCAACCTACTCAAACTCCAACCGCCTGCCGGGCATACCTAAAATACGTTGCCTGCGGCGACTGGATCCATTCCTTAAGCGTCTGGGCCTGACGATCCTTCTCTGAAATCAGCGACGGTCGTTCCGGCCATTCGATTCCTATGTCCGGGTCGTTCCATCGAATTCCGGATTCTGCCTCCGAGTTATAGACCCCTGTGCACAGGTACTGCACTTCCACGTCCTCCGAGAGGGCCAGAAACCCGCGCGCAAAGCTGGCCGGCGCCCAAACCGTTCTTCGATTCTCTGCTGAGGCTTCGGTTCCAAACCACTTCCCTAAGGTGGGTGATCCGAGCCGCAGGTCTACAGCCACCACAAACGCTTTTCCGCGCGTCACCCGCATCAGCTTTCCCATCGGCGGCTCCCACTGAAAGTGAAGCCCACGCAGAACACCCTTTCGCGAATAAGACTGGTTCTCCTGCACGAAAGTTGTGGGCAGGCCGACCTCGCCCAACCGGTCCGCGCGGAACACCTCCAGAAAATAGCCGCGCTCATCCTGATAGACTTCCGGGACCAGCACCACAACCCCGTCCAGCTCAGCCGATTCAATCTTTAGCGGCATTCTTCCTCCTTGCGGCGCCACCGGGCCGCTGGCCTGGCGACCCGGGGGAAGTGCCGGTTCTACAGCGTACCGCACCGCCCCTGGCGTACTTGCGGCGGTTGTCTAATCATGGTAACAAAGAGAGTCGGAAAGGGGAATCAGGTGATGCGAGGGCTCAGGGTCCCGGCAAGTTATTTTGGAGCGGCGCTGGCTGCGGCAATTCTGTTGCAACTCTCGATGGTCCCAAGGGCAGCCTCCGCACAGGACGAGCGCCCCGAGGACGCTTCCGTCATCCAGCATCTTAATGCCGCAATTACCTGGTACAAGCAACTATCGAGCTCCAACGAATCCGCGGGCCAGCCGAGCGATGCATTTTACCTCGAAAACGCCCGCAACCTCGCCAAGCAGGCCTTGCAACTCGCCTTCCAGTCTGCGGATGCAGAGGCCGCATTGCTGGCCGCGGAAAAAGGGGGTGGGGGTGCTGCCGTCTCCTCTCAGACTTCGACTGAACAACAAAACATTTCCAAAGCCGCCGCCAACACCGCCAATTTAATCGGTCAAACCCAGGCCCAGATCGAGGCCGTGAACCGGCAGATCGAAAAGGCCTCCGGCAAGAAACGGCAGCAATTAACTTCCCAGCGGGAAAGCCTGCAGGAACAACTCGAATTCAACAAAGCTCTCCAGGAAGCACTGCAAAAGCTGACCGCCTTCATGAGCGGCAGCGGAGCCACCTCCGGCGGATTACCCAAGGAGATCGACGATTTGAAAAACTCGGTCCCCGGCGTATTCGCTAAAATCCCGCCGAAAGCTACCTCAGCCGCCACTGCCGGCACTCCGCCGGCCACCACAGAAGGCACAGGACTGATCAGCCAGACGTCGCTTCTTTTCACCCGGATCGCAGGGCTTCGTGACCTCGACCAATTGGTGGAGGGGGCTGCACAAGTGGAGGCGATGGCCCGCCAGGCTCAAACGCCGCTGCGGGCCAGGCTCCGCGATACGGTCCAGCAAGGGCGCGCCCTGACCAGCCAGCCTCCCCCGCAGGATTCGGACGGCGTGGAAGCAAACCGGCGGAAAATGACTTTGCTCACCACGCAATTCAAGCAAATCGCGGACGCCGCCGTTCCTCTGACTCAAGAGATCATTGTGCTCGACGAGAGCCAGGCCAGCTTACGCCAGTGGCAGTCTTCGATTCACTCCGGTTATCTTCGTATCCTCGAAACAGTCGCCATCCGTCTGGCGTTTCTGCTGGGCGGGATCATCATCGTTCTGTTGCTTTCGGAAGTCTCGCAAAAGGCGATTTTGCGATACGTCCGTGATGCCCGGAAGCGGCATCAGCTTCTGCTCTTGCGCCGCATCGTTACTGTCGTTCTTATGGCCATCGTCCTCGCCATGGGATTCGTCAGCGAATTCGCCTCGCTG
Organism: uncultured Acidobacteriota bacterium; assembly: GCA_963831905.1. GTDB lineage: Bacteria > Acidobacteriota > Terriglobia > UBA7540 > UBA7540 > CAVROP01. Next base: position 1,383,217 of record CAWHRX010000009.1, read on the forward strand.
GCGACTTTCGCCGGTTTCATCACCGCCGGGATTGCGCTGGCCCTGCAGACCGTCATCGTCTCGGTTGCCGCCTACTTCTTTCTGATCGGGAGGCATGGCGTAAGGGTCGGCGATCGCATTACGGTTTCTGGAGTCACAGGGGATGTCGTCGATGTCGGCTTAGTCCGGCTTTCCATGATGGAATTAGGCGGGACGGCTTCCGACCTGCACTCCACGGGACGAGTGGTAGTGTTTTCTAACTCGGTAATCTTCCAGGCCGCGCCTTTCTTTAAGCAGATACCGGGGACCGGTTACGTCTGGCACGAGGTGGTGGTGAAGCTTGAGCGGGGCGCCGACTACACTCTGGCTGAAGGCAAATTGCTGGAGGCCGTCAACTCCGTTTACTCCCAGTACCGCGAAAGCCTCGAGCAACAGCACCAGACCCTCGAAGGCTTGTTTGCCATTCCGGTGTCGGTCCCCAGTCCGCAAGCCCGCCTGCAATTGGGTGAAAACCGCTTGGACCTCGTGGTTCGATACCCCGTGGTTTTGCACCGCGAGTCGGAGATCGACAATCAAGTGGCCAAGAAAGTCGTCGAGACGATCGAAAACCTACCGGATTTGAAAGCCGCCGTAGGTGCGCCCGCCATCCGCCCCGTGGCCCAAAGCTGACTCTCCGCCCGGCAGAAAGTGTGAGAATCAGTTCACCACCGAGACACCGGGACACGGAGAGTTCAACAGTAAGGCTCGTCTCAGTGCCTTAGCGCCTCTGTGGTTCATTTCTTCACAGGTTCTCTCACCTGCTGTGTCGGGAGCATTCCATCGCTCCGCTCAGGACGGGCTCTGATCGCGCCCCAAAAGGCTAGCACTGGTTGGGTCTTGCGATTCCCGACTTGACACAAGGACCGGCAGCCGAGCGCCAAATTCGCGTGCCTGTGCGCTACCTGCTCCGCTTGACGATCACCGTGGGAGGCCCCGGGCGCGCTTAGGCGGAAGGGGAGCCATTCCGCTAGGATCACGCGCCGATCAGTTCCCGTCCCGGCGACGGTCTGTTCAGAACAATCCGTATGCCCATCTCTGCCAGTCCCTCGAGTTCGCGGATGAGCGCGCTGTAGGCTTTGTGATTATCCCTCAGCAAAACCACCGCGTCGTAGGGATCGCGGACCCAACACCCACAGCGAAAGGGAATGACGGTCTGGTGGCGATAAAAGGACTCTACCACCCTCTCATGGGCGAGGAGTTTCGAGGTATCAAGAGGTGCGTCGGGCCAGGAAAGCTTGGAAAGTGCGACGCCCAAGCCATTGTAATTTGCAGTGAAGACACGATCCCCCGTCACGCCGCCGGGGATTTCGAAGGTCGGCGGAAGCGGCTCGCGAAAGACGCAGTAAAGTAGGTAACTCACCGGGGGCATTTCGGCCTCGAACTCCCGGTTCGTTTTAGAGGCCCGTCCTGGTTCTGCCGTCGATACGCTCTGCTCGGAAATGAGTGTTACTGGGGGCACGCCGACGGAATCCGCACCGATTGTCTGATTGAGTCGCGCCGTGGCATGGTTGCTCGGGGTGTGTCGTGCTTGCCCAACGAGGTTTGTCCGCCGCTCTTCGCTGCGGTGCCCCGCGCGACTCACCATTTGGCGGGCCATGTACAGCAGCAATGATCTGTCTTCACGCGAGATTTCACGGAACGTTTGCAACAGGGACCGCTCTTGCGCCCCATCAGGAACGAGCGGTAGAAGCTTGGGAGATTCCGGTCTTGCGCCCGCACCCAGGAAAAGTTGGTATAGCTCAACCTGCAAGGCGTTCGCGAGCCTCCCTAAGAGCGGGAGGCCTGGGGTTATACGCCCATTTTCCAGTCGGGAGATATAAGTGTGGGCCAGCCCAACCCGCTTGCCGACCGCGGCTTGGCTCAGACCCGCAGCGCTGCGCACCTCACGAAGCCGTCGGGCGAGTCCCGTGCCGCCATCCTTGCCGTTGCGAACCCAAAATGCCTCCATTCAGCACCTCACATTCTCCACGCCCGAGCCAGGGCGTGCGGTCGCGTACCCATCGTCTCCCTCGGAAAAGAACCAGGAACCCGGCGGCGGGTGAGTTGCCTTATCGATTCACTACATCCCCTCGGCCATGCGGTGCTTTGAGCGCGACGGCCCACCGTCGGTTCGTCCGTTCCCCCCCATTCAGCTTTCAGCGCATCCCCACTGCGCTCGGCTCTGGTCGTCACATTCCTAACCAACGGTGTGAAAAGCTATTGATACCGGAAACCCGGTATGCAACGCCATGCCTGACATTGACCGCTTCAAGAGAGCTAACGACACCCACGCACACCAGACTGGGGATGAAGTCCTTTGTGAAGTGGCTCGCCGAATGCAAAGCTCACCGCGAAGCTCCCAAGCTGATCCTGGCCATCTTGCCTTTTTCAGCGATCCCGTAGAGTCCAAAAACTCAAATGAAGAACATCTTGCCCCAGGAATGCCAGACGCAGGTCACCTCCTACGATCTGCGGTTGGTTACCGTCTGTTGTGCGCTGTCGCCTCCATAGGTCGGGCTGACATTCAAAGCCAGTAATAGCCGCCAAGACTAGCAAGTCGGAATTTTGCATTCAGGGCTGCACCCGGACTTCTTCGAAAACCCTAGGTTGATGGCCCATAAGCAGCCGCCGCGGCGTCATTCGCGTTTTCCAGCATTGCCCCATAGTATGCCCTTCCCTTGGCCTGGGCGGGACATCGCCACATGATGCGCGCAGGAAGATCGCGTTTTTCTGCAGGAGGATCCAATCCCACACTCACATACAACCTGTCTCCGATTTGCATTTCGAGGTCGCACGCGAAGGAGAGACTAGTTTCGGAAATGTTCTCCGTTCTGGCGGTCTCCTGGGACCCATCCGGTCGCCTGAGCTCCAGCGGCAGCTTTACCGCCAAGGTTTGATCTTGCCGTCTGCCGGCTTCGTCCCGTGAAGTCAACCCGGAAGCTGAGGGGACCGGAAGGCTCGGTGGAATTCCTCCAGGTCCAGCTTGGGTGGCCACGAATTTCCAATCCCTGACGACCCCGCATTTTGGACAGGGGCGCGGCAAGCGCGACCGCGCCTCTAGCCTGCGATACTGTTCCACCGTGAGCGCCGCCATCTCCCGGGAAGAACACTCCCGGCACTCCAGCAAGACGTGGGTGAGATCCGCCTCCGAAGGTTCTTCCGATCTGTCCGGAAAGTGAACACCCCAGATTTCCATCTCCGGCGTCAGGCACTTCACTCCCCATTCGAGAGTGCCGCTCAATGACTCCGCGGCTCGCATAACGACTACGAAGGAACAAGAGATTCTGTTTTTGATGTTCGTAATCTTGATCACCGCGCCCGGGTGTAGCAGGTGCGCAACGGCGATCAGCGCTCCGGACCGATTTATGACCAGCGTATAGGTAGTCTCGTCGAAAGCATTCCCATGGGTATCGTTGCCCACGACCCGTATGGGGATTCTTAGCAACACCCTTTCGCTTCTTCTAGAGGAGGTGCCAAAACCTTCGTTCAGCATCCTGGCTCCTTCCTGGCACGGCTTTCTGGGTTAGCTTGCGATGAGCCAGGCCAGAAGGTGTACTAGATCCCGAGCCGAGCTGGATCGAGGCAGGCGTCAAGCTCGGTGCGGTCTAACCACCGACGGGCCTCCAGGTGGTTCAATATGACAATGAACCTTTCGGGCTGCTTTCTTTCGAACCAGGGTTGATTCACCGCAACCGACTCAACTCGGCCCGAACGTGGGAGCCAACCCTCGTCGATTTCACCGAAAACGGCACGATCCCGTTGCTACTGTTGCTCGCGGGGATCACCGTAGATCTGGAGCCAGTCGAGGAAGGCCTTTACGACCTCGGGGTCGAACTGCGTGCCGGAGCAACGCCGTAATTCGGCAAGGGCATCCTCGAAAGTGCGGGCACTCTTGTAAGGTTGATCGGAAACCATTTCGTGGAAACACTCAGCCACAGCCACGATTCGCGCTCCCAGTGGAATCTGGTGCCCCGCCAACCCGTCTGGGTAACCCTTGCCGTCGTATCGCTCGTGGTGGTGACCCACGATGCGCCCGATACCTCTCACTTTGAAAGGTTCCAACATTCTCTCTCCCATAGCCGCGTGGCTCTTCAAGGTCTCGAACTCTTCCGCGGTCAGGGATTCGGGCTTGTCGAGTATGTGCAATGGCACGTGGAGCTTACCGATATCGTGAAGGAGGCCTGCCAGACGGAGTTCCTCGACTTCTCCCTGGGATAGTCCCACACGCCTCGCGATCTGCATCGCCAGCCAGGAGACCGCCTGAGCGTGGCCCCTCGGATAGGGTCCATCGGCTTCAACTAAGAAACCGAAGGTGGGGGGAAGACCCAAGACCAGCTTCATCTGCTCGAACCGGTGCCGGTACTCCTCCAATTGCAGGAAGGTACCTGGCGAATCAGGAGATCGCCTCAACAAAGCCCGGACGCGTGCGGAAAGCTCGCTAAACGAGAACGGCTTCGCCAGGTAATCGCTGGCCCCCAAGTCCAGGCCTTTCACCCGGTCCTCGACATCTGCCCAAGCGGATATGATCAGAACAGGGAGAGACGGCTTTTGGCTGTGTATGTGATTCAGCACTTCGTACCCGGCGACCTTGGGAAGGAGCAAATCCAGGATCACCAAGTCAAAGTCAGCCTCATCGACGAGCGACTGAGCCTGCTCGCCATCGTAGGCCACATGGACGGCATAATGATCCGATTCGAGACCTTGCTTTAAGAAGCGGGCGACCGGCTCCTCGTCCTCGACCACAAGAATGCGCATTGTATCCCCTTATTACGCTGAACACCCTTCCACCACTATTCTGACCTCGCGCCTGCCGGTTCTCCGCACGCAACCCATCCGCTACGAGACTCCAAGAGTGCCCGCAAGCCGCAACGAAAAACGTCATGATCATCCGCGACAAGTATCGTCATTCCCTTCCTGGTGGGGTTGGCGTGGCACGTGGGTCGCTGACGATTTCCCGCGGATTCCCGCGACCCCTGGAAACGCCGGGACGTATCGGTGATGCGTTTCATGACTTCTGATCTGCTTAGCCGCATCACGAAGGCTGGTAGTCAAAAGACCTGCCCCTGACCAGACAGGGCAAGATGAGACTTATCGTTTCTGCCATTGCACTATTAAAAACCGTTCATCATTCCGATCGCACGGGCGCTCAACGTTCCAGCAGGCAGTAAAGACTACCTCATCGTTCAGCATGGATTTGTCTGCCCCTCATCCAGGTTAGGCGGAAAACGCAGGAGCCCGTAATGGACAACATGGGCCAATGTTCTTCGTGGCCGCGTTTGTCCGCATTTGGCTAGAACTATCCCCTCGGCTATTGCGCATATAGTTAAGCGTGAGCGTCAGAAATGTGAAGAATTCGTTAGATTTATCTTGAAGAGTGGCTTCGAACGGTTTAGGCTTTGTGTAACGGGTTGCTGGAGTTTGCCAATGGCAGATAAGGCACTCACTCCTATTTTAACTGCTGTCGCTTCCTCCCCCCCAGCGTTGCGCCTGAATTCCTGGAAGGAGATCGCGGCGTATTTGAAGTGCAGCCCACGGACGGTTCGCCGTTGGGAGCGGCAGGAGGGGTTGCCCGTCCGTCGTCACCTGCATCGTAAGAAAGAAACGGTCTATGGATTCAGCGATGCGATTGATGCTTGGCTGGAGAGCCGAAAAAAGTCGCAAAGTGCCGCTGATGGCCGGGAACCACCCACCTCAGGTCCATCGCCAGGGCTCGCTGAAAGCTCAAAAGACCGGATTCCCTCTGAGCGGCCACTCCTGATCGCCGTCCTTCCCTTCACGAATCTCAATGATAATTCTGCAGGGAATTCGTTCGCGAATGTTCTCACCAGCGGGTAGTGGCGTCATTTGAAAATCATCACTGGATGGCAGAGGAATTGCGAGACGTGAAAGTATTTTCGAGGCGGCTACCATCCCCCTTAGCTGGATCCTTTCCTTTAAGGAGGACAAGCAGCAGGCCGGAGGCTATCAAGAGTGTGAGCCACTCAGCCGCGAGTCTGGCGAAGTCTAAGCGGACCTGAACATCCTTTTGCAACTCGACCGATATTAGCGTGTTGGGGCTGGTGCGGTATTTGGAAACATCTGGAGAACCGAAAAGGAAATAGTACCCGGCGTGCTGGGAACGGTGAATAGGCCCCAGTTCGACAATGAAGGTCCACGGCGGGAAGAGGCCAATCAACAGCGCCAAACCAAGCGAGAATTTCAGAACGATTTTCTGGCTGCGATTCATGGCGAGACTCCGTGCCGATTAGTGTAGCGGGATTGTAGCACGAAACGAGGGCTACCGATTGTCGGTAACTACGACATTGAGTTTTGGCGAGAATAGTGTGCAGTATGTATACGTCATGGTTCACGCGGAACTTGCGCCCAAACTCGTCTGGCAAGCTCGCCAGTGGGTGATGTTCTGCGCGAAGACCATTGAGGCTCAGGCTCCGTACTTCTGGCGAAGCGTTCAGTCAGCGGTTAAGGCGAAACTCCCCGAGTCGGCGACGTTCGGCCTTTCCAGCCCTACGGAGTTCACTGTTCACAAGCCAACTTATCCCGCCGTCAACTTGGCAGTCCGTCTAGACCTCGACGCCAGATTCATTGTCTGTGCAGTAGAGAAAAAACTAGGTCCAGAGGTTGATTTCACCCACTCTGAATTCATGGCGAGGTTTTTCCTTGACGATGTTGGCGAGCTTTACGTCAGACGAGGAGACCAGATATTTAACCCTGACTCGTTTGCGCAATCCCTTGTAGATATCCTTTTGAAAAATTAGGTGTGCGCCAATGCCAGAACAAAGAACAACCAAACCAAAGTCCGGCCCGATACGCGAGGGAGAATGGGGCAAGGTTCCTTACTCAGCAGCGGTTGCGCAGCGCCAGAAGGGTTGGATACGCGAGGGGGAATGGAGTAAGCCACAAGGGGGCAGAGTAAAGCGGCGGAAGGAAACAAGGGGGGCACGCTAGATTTTAATACCCCTCGCTGCCGTGATCTTCCAAGACCAACTCTGCTGAGGGCCGACAGAAAAATCCAAGGCTTGCGCGTACTCGCCGTTCTGTCGGTAATCATGATCCTGAACGATCCGGTAATATCTTTGCAGCACTTCTTCTTGGTGAGAGTCTCTGACCGTTATCTCAATTGTGATCTCCCTCAGTGCAAAGTCTGACCCGTTGTAAAGGGTCAGGTCGAAGACTCCCTGCATGCTTTCGATCTCGCCTTTCCCTGTGAGCCTCTCCAGTTGATCTTGGCTGAGGTTTTCGATTAGCGGAGGAAAGCTTTTCACCTCGGCGGCTGGCTTCCACACGCCACCGTACAATACTTGGCTCTTGCCCGTCAGCCGATTGATTCTTACAGGATAGGACTCCCCGTTTGGAAGATCCATGTGGTCGAACTGAAAACGCTCGCTCCATAGGAAGATGCCACACGAAACGGCAATGATAACCAGCAGTACGTGGGCAGAGTTAATTGGATTCCAGGTCACTGATGCGCCTGCTTCTTTGGAGGATTTCTTCTTCAGGTGCGCATACGCCTGAAAGAGTAGGAACGCCGTACATGCGAGCACGACAGCGATGGAGTAGGTCCCTGCGCCAAACCTAAAGATTCTGAACATGCTCCCTCCGGTTCTTCATGCCAAAACCAAATCCTCTATTCCCCACAGGTGGTCAGTGATTCCCGCCGCCATTGCTGGGGTAACTCTCAACGTCTGGTGAATCCTCACGAAATTGTAATGCGCAAAGTGTAGCGCAACTTGGGCTTTCAGATTCGCCAATTTCTTGCTAAAGGCGTTCGTCAGTCGCGTGAACCTTCGCGCCTGCATTCGGAGGGTGAGGTTCTGGCGCTCGATGTAGGAAGTCGAAATGTAGCGCGGGTGAGGCTTGCCGGTGATTGGTGTCGGGACGGCTGCGACAACCCGAGGAGGTCCGTACCACTCAGGTGCCCCAGCTTCCCGTTGCTCAGTACCGTACATTTTTATGAGCATTGCGTAATCGACATCAGCGCCGAAGGCATCCTCGACCGCAGTGAGGTACGGGCGGAAGCCGTCTGTCGTTAGCTGGACGCGGTAAGCCAACCGCTCTTTCAGGTCGGAAATCAGATAGAACGCCGTCGCCGCATCGCGCTTGCCGATCAGGTGCGAGATCACGAGCTTCGTGTCGGCATCCATGCCGATGAATACATACTGATCGCCGTGTTCCGGCGGATCATCGTCGGTAATGCGCGCTTGCTTCTTGAAGATGTAAGTCCAGATTTCGTCCACCTGGACGCGACGAGCAGGAACGCGCCGGATTTTGGCGTCCAAGAGTGCCGCGCATCGTTCGCCGATTCGCAGGAGTATCCGCGCAACCGTGTTGCGCTCCACTCCGACCATTCGGGCCGTGGCTCTCATCGAGCAACCCTCGATGAGTCCGTTGATGATTTGGACTTGTTTCTCTACTGGCAGGATGTTCATTTCGGCTTGCCTTTCCCGCGAGGCGAGCCGATAATGTTTTTGAGGTCGGCATTGCGGCTCACTCCGCGTGCTGATTTGGCCCCGTTTCTCAGTTGACGCTGAGGCGGGGCTTTCTTCTTTCTCCTCACTTATAGCAGAGGGGCTCACGTATGTCAAGAAAAATCTTCTTGACTTCTGGAGGGGCTCACGTATAATAGGGGCATGGCTAAAAAACTCCCAACAGAATTCAGTCGATACCTCTCGAAATGGGGTCGTAAAGGCGGCTTGAAAGGTGGTCCTGCAAGGGCAGCGGCAATGACACCTGAACAGCGCAGCGAGTCAGCGCGAAAAGCTGTCACGGCAAGGTGGAAGAAAAGGGCTTCCGAATGAGGAAGTTGTGAAGTCCTGCCTCTTGACGCTCGATCTCCCGAATCCGCTGTTGAATAACGGCGTGAGAGAACCGCGTAAGGCCGTAGTTGTCAGCTAATGTGACCACGTCTATTGGTCCTCCGCAGCCGTCGATATAGTCTTCTGCTTTCTTGACGAGATAGGCCCCAAGGTCTACTCCCGCCCGGACGTCGATCTTTGTCGTGTAAAGCTTTTGCGCCAGAAACCGAATCAGCGAAGATTCCCCGATTCCAAGGTAATTGAAAGGGAGGGCTGCATGGACCGATTTCCCGTCGAACCCCACTAGCGCAGCCTTTTGGTGAACGGCGGTTGTGCCGATCAGCATTTGAAGCTCTAGCTGTGTGTAAAGTCGGCCCATATCTGAAAGAACGCTATCGACCGACTGCCTTACAGCATCCGAAACTGATTTCTGCTCGCCGAGGTCGCGCAGCACCTTGGCGATCTTGTCGTGAACTTCAAGCGCGAGTCCGGGTTGGCCAGCGTATGCAAAAACGGCGCTGAAACCCTCGAAGTCCTCGACGGTAATCTTGGTCTGGTGGTACTTGAAAGCGCCAGGGGCGGTTATCTGTTGGTCGGCGCACATCACCACACCGTCCGCGCATCGGAACCCTAGTACGATAGTCATGGCTTGCCTCCGAAGAGTGTCGTGGGGTTTCGGAGGATATGGCGGGCTTGGCCGAATGTCAAACGGTCTTTTCGGCATGGGTCGAGGCCGGAGATGGTACGGCCACGGATATATGGGTGGCTTGACCCTAGCACTGCTCATTTAGTCCTCCTTTTTTTGGTGGAAAATTCAAATGACGCCACTACCCACCAGCGAGATCATCTCGGCACTCGGCCAACGGAGTCCGGAACGGCTTCGGGTCATTGCCTTCACAACAGCGGCGCACTACCAGGACTCGAGGATGAGCATCCAGCAAATCGGACAGGAGTTGGGAGTGGATTTCGTGGTGGAAGGAGGAGTGCGCAGGTTCGGGCGGCGGGTGCGCGTGACCGCACGCCTCATTTCTGCACGCGACCAAGCCCAAGTTTGGGCAGACAGTTTCGAAATCCGACTCCCACCTCTATTCACGCTCCAGCAAGGGTTGGCACGGCAACTCGTTGGCGCCCTGTTCGGTAAGCTCTGCTTGCCCCTAAGGCAGAAGCCGGGCCGAGGGACCGCCCACGTCCCTTAGGCGCATGTCTGTCAACCCCTCACTCGTTAGGATGGCCCCGGGTGCCTCGCGGAACGATACCTCGGCACAGCCACTTTTCCTGGTCTGGCCGGGCAGGACGGGAAGCGCCTGCATTTTTGCATTTTCTGCTTGACAACCTCATCGGCCTGTGATAGCCTACTTATATGGTGTCGTTCGGGACACATTGTCGCAGGCAAGCGCTGGGCGCAAGGGAAAGCGGAGGGGTCCCGGCTATGGGGGAATGTAGAGAACTGCAAAAAATGGAAAATAGTGGGAACGAAGTTAAGAAGTACCTGAAAACAAAGGACATCAATTTTTTGAGTGGTGCAGATTATGCGCGTTTTGAGCGCGATTTAGCACAAATTTGAGCTTAAATTTAGCAAAGACAGCGCATTTTGCGAAAACGAAGTCAGGCTTCAGGGCCGGAAGGCGAAGGCCTGACGGTGACAAAAAGTCGGCTACTCAACCTTCGGGACCGCATGCACTCGGCTGGCCGGCGCCCGGGAAATCTCAGTTGAATCCCGCCACCAGGTGCGGAACGTACGGCTCCTCGAGCGCCGCAATCTCCTGCGGCGTAAGGCGCAGCGAGAGCGCTGCCACGGCCTCCGTGAGGTGATGCGGCTGGGTAGCGCCGACAATGGGCGCGGTGATTCCCGGCTTGTTGAGCATCCACGCCAGCGCCAGTGCGGCGTGTGAAACACCTCGCTCCCCCGCCATCTGAGTTAATCGTTCCACAACCGGACGGTCGATTTCTTCCGTCTTCGAATACAGGCTCTTGCCGAATCCGTCGGTCTCGAAGCGCTTAGTCTTTTCCGCCTGCCAGGGACGCGCCAGGCGGCCACGAGCCAGCGGGCTCCAGGGAATCACGCCGATGCCCTCGGCCCGGCAAAGGGGCAGCATCTCACGCTCCTCTTCACGATAGAGCAGGTTGTAATGGTCCTGCATGGAAACGAAACGGGTCCATCCATGCAGGTCGGCGAGATAGAGCGCTTGGGTGAACTGCCACGCGAACATGGAGGACGCGCCGATATAACGCACTTTGCCGGATTTCACCGCGTCGTGCAGCGCCTCGAGTGTTTCCTCGATGGGCGTTTCGTAGTCCCAGCGGTGAATCTGGTAAAGATCAATATAGTCGGTCTCGAGGCGCCGCAGGCTCTGCTCGAGTTCGTAAAGGATGGCCTTGCGCGACAGGCCGCGCCCGTTGGCTTCATCGCGCATAACCCCGTACACCTTGGTCGCGACGACCACCGTGTCCCGCAGACCGTTCGCCTTGAGGAAGCGCCCCAGCACCTCTTCGCTCGCGCCGCCCGAATACACATTGGCGGTATCGAAGAAATTGATGCCCAGATCGAGCGCTTGCCGGAAGTAGGCTTGGCCCTGTTCCTCATTGAGAACCCAGGCGTGCCTGCCGGCTTTCAACTCGCCCGTGGCCGGCGCTCCGTAGCTCATACAGCCGAGGCAGATCCGCGACACGCGCAGCCCCGTCTTGCCAAGATTAACGTACTCCATAGTCACCTCGATTCGTGCGAGCCCAATCGATTCGCCACTGCCCGCCCCGCAGCGGCGTCCAGACAAGCTGCTTCATGGGAGTTCCGCGCGCGTGGTGATAAAGGACTGCCGTGCGGGCGTAGAAGCCGCGCGTGTGGGGCGTGTCTCCAAAGCCCAGGCGCTGAACGTCCAGATGGTGGCAGAACTCGTGGCAAAGCGTGCTCAGAAATGTCCCCAGCGAAGTCACCTGCTTGCGCATGGCAGTCCGCATCCACACGCGGATTTCCTGTTTTCGAAGGTCGTAGTCTCCAAAAAGCTCCGACGCCCCGCCCTCATAGACGCGAACCGGGCGGGCCGCCAGCACTCGCACCTGCGGTTGGGACACGCCGTAGAATTCAGCCGCCACGCGCAGAAATTCCGCGCACACTTCCCGCACCGGCGCGCTCTGGCCGCTTTTCATGGCCAGGTCGAGAGTACTGGCCGTCCCCCGCAAGCGATCGTCAGGCGGTATCGCGAGGTCGCAGAGATCGTCGCTGGCGAGGAACTGTGCCCGTAGCGTCGCCTTGCGCGGTTGGCGGTCGGTGAGCATCGTAACCCCACATTAGCGCATACCGTGTCCGGATTCCAGCCCTCGAAGAGTCCTTGCACCGCGAAGATTCTGCGAACTGTGGCGCGGGCATTCCTTCGCTGCGCTCAGGACAGGCACTGCCCGTGCGTACGGCCGTGCCACGTTTTGGTTGCGGCTCCGCCGCCCTGTGGTAAGATTTGCGCGGGGAGTAATCCGCATCTCCCAGAATGCCAGGGAAAGCCCGGCCTATGGTCCTGTCGCGCACGGCAAAGATCGACCCGCAATTCTGTTGTTTCCGCTTGCGCGTCGGCCAGTCGAGAATCCACGGCCGAGGCGTCTACGCTGACCAGGATATCCCGCCCAACCGCAAGGTCATCGAGTACAGGGGGGAAAAGATCAGCGTAAAGGAGGGTCGGAAGCGCCGCCTTACTCCTTATCTCTTCGTTCTCGACAAGCGCTGGATGCTCGACGGCGCCGTCAATGGCTCAGGCGCCGAGTTGGTCAACCACTCCTGCGCGCCCAACTTAGTCACCCGCATTTTCAAGGGGCACATTGTCTATATGAGCCTGCGCAGGATCCGCCAGGGCGAAGAGCTGACCGTCGACTACAACTACGACGACACCGATGAGACCATGCGCTGCATCTGCGGCGCCCCCGGCTGCCGGGGCATAATCAACACCAAGTAGAAGGCAGCGGTAGCCTGAGCAAGGCTATGGCAGTGCGATCGGTTCTGGTTACACTGCTCACTTTGACGGCCCTGGCGCAGGAAGCCTCGGCACAGGTATCGGCCATCCAAGTGCTGGCCAGGGTGAGCCGCGCTTGCCGGGAGTTGACTAACCCCGAATAGTCTTCTCGCACTCCAAAGCGCCGTCTGAGACACGCTGTCGCTGCAAAGATTCACTCTTCGTCGTTCGTGGTTTCTTCCCCGTTTCCGCCCGCACCGCGAGCAGAGCCGGCTTCAACCGCGCCAACTCTCGCTCCAGGCTCTGGAGCGCATTACCCGCCTCCGCCCAGTCGCCGGCGTGCGCGAGTCCTTCGAGCTTGAAGGCGGCTTCCGAGGCTAGTTTGGCGGCAAGGTTACTGGTGCAGCCTTTCATGCTATGCGCGCCTCTTTGCAGGGCCCGGGAATCTTTCCTTCCCAGCGCGGCCCGGATTTCATCCAGCAGGCGCGGGTAGTCACCGAGATACAGATCAACGAGGTCCCGCAGTAATTGCAGGTCATTGTCCACGCGCGACATCAACGACGCTTCGTCCAGAACCTCCGCGGGGGTTTTCTCGGAAGGCGCGGCGGCAGGAATGTCGGGCATCCCGCTGACCAGCCGTTGGATGGTTTCAAGTAGATCTTGATATCGAATGGGCTTCGCCAAGTAGCTGTCCATGCCTGCCGCCAGGCACCGCTCGCGATCGCCTTTCATCGCGTAGGCGGTCAAGGCAATGATGGGAATATGCTTGCCGCTGATCTGCTCTCTCTGGCGGATGAGCGCCGTAGCCTGAAGGCCATCCATCACCGGCATCTCCACATCCATGAGGATCATGTCGCAGCACTCCGGGCGCTTCTCCAACAGGTCAACAGCTTCCCGGCCGGTGGTCACGGCGATGATCGTGTGTTCGTGTTTCCGGAGCAGACGCGTCACCAGTTCCCGGTTAATGGCGTTATCTTCCACCACCAGGATGCGCAGCTTGCGGCGCCCTTCTCGAATCGTGTGGCGGGTCACAAGGTCAGGGCGCTCACCAGTCTGAACGGGCTGGCCGAGCACCTGCAGCATCGCCTCCAGGAATTCCGTCCGCCGAATCGGTTTCACCAAGTACGCGGAGACGCCCAACTCCCTGCAACGCGAGGCATCGCCGCGCTCTCCCACTGAGGTCAGCACCATGATCGCGCTTTCGGCTATGGTGGGGTCTTCCTGGAGCTTCTCGACTACCGTGAAGCCGTCCATTCCCGGCATGTGGGCGTCCAGCACAATTAATGGAAAAGGCTCGCCTATCTCCTTTGCCTGCCGCAGCGCGGCCAGACCTTCCGGCCCGCTCTCCGCCAACCTGGGCCTCATGGACCAACCCTTAAGCATCTCCGCCAGATTCCGCCGGCTCGCCGCGTTATCGTCGATGACGAGAACCGGCGTGTCACGGAGGTTTACTTTCATCAAGGGAGCGGGTTGTGGCTGCGGCCCTTTCACCAAACCGAAGTTCACGGTGAAATGGAACCTGCTCCCCTGGTTCACTTCGCTCTCCAGCCAGATCCGGCCACCCATCAACTCGACCAACCGGGCTGAGATAGCCAAGCCCAGGCCGGTCCCCCCATATTTCCTTGTGGTCGAACTATCTGCCTGCATGAAGCCCTCAAAAATCCGCTCTTGCTTTTCCCGCGGCACGCCGACGCCCGTATCGTTGACGCAGAAATGCAGGGCAATCGAATCTTCCCCCTGCGACTCGGTTTCGATGCGCAAGTCCACGCCCCCGCGTTCTGTGAATTTGATGGCGTTCCCCACCAGATTCACAACGATCTGTCGCAGCAGTCCGGGATCCCCGATTAAACGGGCCGGCAGGTCGGGCGGGACCTCCCATGTCAGCTCCAGTCCTTTTTCGTCAGCCCGGGGGGCGAGGGCCCGCAGGGTGTTGCTCAGCGCATCTTGCAGGTCGAATTCGTGGAGTTCGAGCGTAAGCTTCTTCGCCTCGATCTTGGAAAAATCCAGCAGGTCATTGATCAAGGTCAGGAGGGCGTCCGCCGATTCCTTCACCGCGTTCAGGCACTCTCTCTGCTCGCGCGAGAGGCCCGAGTCCAGAGCCAGTTGGGTCATGCCAATGATCCCATTCATGGGGGTGCGGATCTCGTGACTGATCGTGGCCAGAAACTCGCTCTTGGCCCGGCTGGCGGATTCGGCAGCCTCCTTAGCGTCCCGCAATTCCTGCTCTGCGCGCTTGCGATCCGTAATGTCGATGAAGCTTTCGAGAAGGTGCCTTCGGCCCTCCAGCACCACGCTTACAACCGTTTTAAGAACTTCCCGCTTCTCGCCGCTCAACGTCAGCAGGGTGCGTTCGGAACGGTCCACGGTCTGCCCGAGGTCCGTCACCGGGCAGGCCCCCTTTTCGGCAGGGCAAATGAACTTGTGGCACTCCGCGCCGATCGCCTGGTCGCGGCCCACACCGATGGTTTCGAGCGCCACGGGGTTGGCGTCCACAATCCGATGCGTTTCCAGATCGATGATGAAGATACCCGTCTGGACACAATTGAAGATGACTTGCAGACGGGCCTCACTTTCTCGCAGCGCTTCCTGCCCCCGCTTCCCCTGGGCGTTGTCATTAACTGCCCCCCTGGACGGCTCAACCTTCTTGCTCGAGCGCCATGATAAGTTCATACGGCTCCTTGCACACCTCTCCCCGTCAGGCGCGAGGTCCTAAATCCTCTTATCGGACGGACCGTCTTGAGGGTTTAAGGGTGTTTTGAGAAGTTAAATGGGTTGTTGTATGATGTGACCCTCGTCCGTAGCGCCATTCTCAGGAGGCCTTCGATGCTTGACTTCACCCGTCGTGAGTTCCTTCGTACCGCGGTTGGCGTGAGTGTTATCTCACGTTTTGCATTCGCCACAGAAACCAGGCTGCGGCTTGGTGTGACGGATTGGAACCTGGAGAAGGGCGCCGATCCGGATGCGGTGCCGCTGGCCGCCCGCCTCGGGTTTGACGGCGTACAAGTGTCGTTTGGACGAAAGATCGTGGATGACAAGATGCCGCTCGACAATCCGGAGATCCTGGTGCGCTATCTCAACCTGTCAAGGCAGTACAAGATTCCGATCGACGGCACGTGTGTGGACCGGTTGCACGATAACGGCCTGAAAAACGATAAGCTGGCCATAAAGTGGGTGCACGATTCCATTCGTTTAACTAAGGCCCTGAACTCGAAGGTGCTTCTGCTTCCCTTCTTCGGCCAGCGAGCCCTGCAAAACCACGACGAAATGGACTTCGTCGGCGATGTCTTGCGTGATCTCGGACCGGATGCGGAAAAGGCGGGTGTGGTGCTGGGACTGGAGGACACTATCTCCGCCGAGGACAACGTCCGAATCATGGAACGCTCGCGCTCCAAGAGCGTCCTGGTCTATTACGACGTGGGGAATTCCACCAAGGCAGGTTTTGACGTGGTGAAGGAAATCCGCTGGCTTGGAAAAGACCGGATTTGCCAGTTCCATCTGAAGGATAATCCGCACTACCTGGGCGAAGGCAGCATCCAGTTTCCACCCATTATGCAAGCAATTCGCGATATCGGATTTACCGGCTATGCCAACTTGGAGACCGATGCGCACCCTAACCAGGTCGAAGCGGATATGCGCAAGAACTTGGAGTACATCCGGAAGGTAATGGGAAGTTGAGGGTTTGAGAAGCCGAGAATCCGACATGATTCACCCCATCAGACATGGGACAAGGAAGGAATTATCGGAGACATGAGCCTCGCGCTAGTTGTTCTTATGATCGGACTCCAGTCCCAACCACAGCCGGATACGCCGGAGGTCAAAGAACTAATGAGGCTCGAGTCGGTCTGGAACGAGGCCCACGAAAAGGGCGACGCGAGCGCTCTCGAAAAGCTCTGGGCCGACGATCTTGAGGTCACCGTGCCCAGGATGCCCGTGATGGCAAAGCCGGATGTTCTGGGATTCGCTCGCTCCGGACGGATGAAATTCCAGCGTTATCTGACTTCTGACCTCAAGGTGCGCGTTTACGGCGACGCCGCAGTCGTGTCCGGCCGGCTGCGGCGAACGCGCACGCTGAACGGTAAAACGGTGGACGACGATTGGCGGTTCACCAAGTTATACATCCGCCGTGAAGGGCGCTGGCAGGTAGTTGCTTTCCACGCTTCCGAAGCAGCGCAGCCTTGAATGCTAACGCCGATTTCGGCATAGCAACCTCTTCCGACTCTCGACTTGCGGAGGTAAGACATGGAACAAGATGAAGCCACCACTTACACTCGTCGATCGTTTCTCAGCCGGTCGTTAGGCGCCGGAGCGGCAGCCTCGGCATTCACCTTGATTAAGCCCGAACTGGTGCGAGGCGCGGGAAAGGAGCGCCTGCGCGCGGGCTTGGTCGGCTGCGGCGGACGCGGCACGGAAGCAGCCGTAGACCTCCTCACCGCTGACCCAAGTGTAGAACTCGTCGCCATGGGAGATATCTTCGAGGACAAGCTCCAGAAGTCTCTGGCCAACCTGCGCGATCCGAATTTCTTGCTGGACACCAGTCCCAAGAAGGCGTCCCCATTCACGGGCCAGCCCTTGGCGGAACTCGTGGATTCGATTCGCAAGCGAGTCAGCGTTGACCCCGAACATTGCTTCAGCAGCTTTGACGCGTATCGGAAGGTTCTCGCCTCCGACATTGACGTAGTGTTGTTGTGCACTCCGCCGGGCCACCGCCCCGTCCAGTTCGAGGCCGCAGTGGAGGCTGGGAAGCATATCTTCACCGAAAAGCCTATCGCGACCGACCCGGCCGGAACGCGGCGTTTTATCGCCGCAGTGAAGAAAGCTGAGGAGTCGAAGTTGACAGTAGTCGCGGGCACCCAGCGGCGTTCGCAGAAGGACTACATCGAGACGGTCCAGAAAATCCACGATGGCGCCCTGGGCGAGGTGGTGAGCCTCAGCGCAACTTACTTGAGTGGACCGGTCTTGCACGTGGACCATCGCGACCCGTCCTGGGGCGATATGGAGTGGCAGCATCGCGACTGGTATTCGTTCGTCTGGATTTGCGGGGACCAGATGGTGGAGCAGCACATTCATACCATCGATTTCTGCAACTGGGTGATGGGCACGCATCCGGTGAAGGTGGTTGGGTCAGGCGGCGTAGCGTGGCGTCCGCGGGAAGAGCTCTACGGCAATATCTACGACCACCTGACGGCAGATCTCGTTTACCCCAACGGCGTTCACCTCTACAGCGCTTGCCGGCAATATCCCAAGGGCTCGTATCGCAAAGTGTGGAACACCATAGTGGGCTCGAAGGGGCAGACCGATGGCCTCGACATGGGCACGCCGGGCCTCGACCCCTACGTCCAGGAGCATGCCCGGCTGGTCAAGAGCATTCGCGGCGACATTCCCTATACCAACGATGGGATGACCGTAGCCGAAAGCACCTTAACCTGCATTATGGCCCGGGAAGCTGCCTACTCCGGCGTGGAAATCACCTGGGATATGATCATGGCCTCAAAGCAGGACCTGCAGCCCAAGACCCTAGATTATAAACTCGCCATGAGCGTGCCGCCCGTGCCGGTGCCGGGGCAATATGAGTTCGTGTGAGGATGCAGGGGGAGATCGAGGAAAATCCCCGGT
Source organism: uncultured Acidobacteriota bacterium (assembly GCA_963831905.1). Classification (GTDB taxonomy): domain Bacteria; phylum Acidobacteriota; class Terriglobia; order UBA7540; family UBA7540; genus CAVROP01. The sequence continues at coordinate 1,401,554 of CAWHRX010000009.1, forward strand.
GTCGCAGAAGAACGAGAATTCACGCTTAACCGAATATCTCAGCGAGAGGGAGTGAGAGCCCGGGAAGTAAATCAGGCTCTTCAAATCTGTCGCCAGCTTCTGCTGTGCGCACTTCGGGCGCGGGGTTGCCGGGAACATAGCGATAGGCGAGGCGTTTGTTGGAGTACATGAGCCACACAGCTTGTGCGCCCGCTTCAAGGTACTGGGATACCTTCAGCAGCAGGTCATCAGCCCGGTCGTTCTTCGAGACAATCTCCGCAGCCAAATCCGGGGAGACAGGCAACGGAGATTGATCGAGGTCGACATCCTGGAGACGGCGAGCTCGGATGAAAGCCACATCGGGCCTGCGCACGACTTCCCCGACCAGCTTCATGTCAGTTTCACTCGTCACGGTGCCCAGGCTGTAACTCTTGACGAACGCCCGCATACGGCTATTGAGCTCGTCGCGAAGCTCGTTATGGAAAAGGCTGGCGGATGGAGTCACAATCAATTCTCCCTCGCTTAATTCGTAGCGCACCCCTTCGGGCTCCTCGAGGGCAGCATACTGCTCCGTGGTAAGCAAGGTTTTCGTCGCCATACATCAACTCCCACTAGTCGTAGGGCAGCACGAAGGCCAGTGAAGTGCGGTTCGATCGCTGCTGTGGAGGTCGAGTCTTCTGGCCCGTCCGGGCAAGCTCGACCTCTTTCTGGGCCGACTGTTGTTTGGCTTGCCTTGCAAGTTTGCCCTCCCGGCCTCGTGCTAACCTGCCACGGCGTATTCGACGGAGCGAGGATTGGAGACTCGTTTGGAGGCTTCCAGGATTTCCAGGCCCACGATGTTACCATCCTTGTCGTAGTCGAGGATCACCCCGGGCTTATCTTCATCGGATTCTTCGATGGCCGCATTGCTCAGCAAGATTCGCAGCACGTCCACCTCGGGATCGTAGGTTACTCTCACGGTTTGTTCCAGTACTCCTCGATTTTTGTTGTCCTATAGCTGGTCACGACTAGCGCCGGACTTACACCGTCATCCACAATGACCCGCACAAGATACATCTTACCACCGATGTCCCGCTTGGATTGATAGGCTTTCAAGGCTCCTCTTTCGGGCGTGATCTGGTCCGGATTCTCCAGAACCGCCTCCACCCACGGCGGCGGGATTCCGCGGCGCTCCATTTCCTGTCGGGCGTGACTGGAAAGCCGGTATCTCAAGGTCTCCTCGCCGTTTGCGAGGCCCGTCGCTGCACCGCCTCGTAGCAGGGTACGCCGGTTGATCCCCCCACGGCCTCGATACAGAATGCGGCGCAGGCGTTTCCTAGGCGCGCCGCAGTGACGACGTCTTCGCCACCTGCCAATCCCGCAATAAATCCTGCATCCCAACAATCGCCCGCGCCCGTTGTATCAACGATGTTAGCAGGCAGGGCTGGAACGCGTATGCGGTCGCTTCCCTGGGCAATCAGACAGCCGTTCCGTCCCATTTTCAAAACCGCGGCGCGAGCACCTGATTTCAGCAGTTGGCCGGCCATCTCTTCCGGCGCAGCGTCCGGATAGACTGCCAGCAAGTCATCGAAGCTCGGAATCACGTAATCGCAGTAAGGGAGCATGGCGGCGAGGGGCTCGAGCTTAGGTCCATAACCAAAATCCTCGTCCAGAAAGGTTACGACGCCTCGCCGCTGAGCCTCCGCCAACAAGCTTGCCGCGGGTTCGCCATCCAGTTTCGGCAGGACGTTTAAATCATGATAGAGGAGAAAATCGGTGGCCAACACCCGGTCGAAATCCAGGTCGCTGAGTGTGAAATTCAGGTTCGCGCCGGGTGTGTGGATGAACGTACGATCCCCGTCGGCACGCACTCCCACAAAGGTGAAGGGAGTGGCTTCGCCTGGTGCGAGGCGAATTCCGGTCGTGTCAACGCCTAACTTCGAAAGCTCCCGGACAATGAACTCTCCGTTAATGTCATCGCCCACCTTGGCGAAGGAACCTGCAGGCAGTCCCATGCGCGCTATCGCCGACGGCATGTTCGCGGCGCCGCCTCCCGGCATCATGCGAATCCACTCCGCGGTCACCTGGCTCTGAAGGCGCGGCACCGGATACTGCTCGATGGGCCCGTTCAACAGGTCCATCACCACCACTCCGACGCAGTGAATTCGCTTCATGGGTTCATCCGCAGGATCCAGGAGCGGCTGTGGTGGCGGCCCGCGCACAACCAGAAGGGGCGCCCCTAAATGCTTTGCCGAGCCGCCGCCGGCCGCATACCCAGGAGGTCGTGGGCAGTATCGAAGAGGATGGCCCGCGCTGCCGCCAGAGCGTCGTTGCGCGTGTACTGGCCGTACTCAATCTTCGTGGCCAGGACCACGGACAGTTGGTTGAGGATCATCTTCGCCTTGGCATAGGTCCATTCCAGGCAGTACGCGTCAGAGAAGAACCCGACCTGTTTATTTACCGGCACCATGTCCAACCGCTCTTCCATCACCTGCCGCATGATCGAGGGGAAGAAGTTATGCCACCAGATGCCACAGAGCGAAAAGTTGGGCAACTCGCGGCACATCGTGCACATCGCTTGATTGGCGTGGCGGCTGGCCAGATGGCACTGGAACCGAATCTTCGGGTAGCGCGCGATCATCTCCGCCACCTGCCCGAGGGTGCGCTGCGAAAGCCGGCTGCCCGTCTCGAAGGGCAACGGCTCAGCCGCAATGCTGAACTGGAACACGAGCTTGTCCGCGTGGGGTTCCAGTGCCTTCAGATAAGCCTCGTTCACGTAGGACGCGTACACATCGCGTTCGTGCGGACCGGCGTTCGCCCGACGCGCCAGGGCCTCCGTCATCTCCTGGTCGCTCACCACGCGCAAGTCGAGATCCGTCGAGATGCCCGTAGCCACGGAAAGAATCTCGTCGTAAGGGATGTTCGCGACGTAGTGATCGATCGCAGCGGGCACGTCGTCCAGGCTCCTGATCACCCGTTCTGTCGGGGGACGCGTGCCGCCGATGGGGCTGGGACTCTCCGGTTTCCTGCCCCAGCATCGTTCAAGTTCGTACAGCGCTGTGTCAAACTCGCCCCATTGGGAGCGGGTGAAGAAGGCCCACTCGAGCGAGTATTGAAGAATGTCACGGTCGCGGCCGCCTTCGCGCCGCGCGTACTCCGTGCAATAGCGCTGTATATTGGCCCGGCGCATGATTTCCCGTTGCCATGCCTTGTCGTCGGCCCGCTCGCGGATCAGCGCGTCCAACCGTTGCCAGTTCTCCGCATTCAGCGGCTCGTTCCAGCCGTACAGATCCTCGAGAATAAGCCGGATGCCCCAGGAGATGCTGGTGTTGCGCACATGTTTCAAGTACGGCAAGGCTTCGAGGATGCGTTCATGCGCCTCTTGCTGCGACGGCCAGCCGGGGAATTGCGTCAGGCGCGCGCCACTCGGGCACCCCGCCGCATAGAGATCGCTCACGCCCATGTGATAGAGAAGCACATCGTGCAAGCCGCGCGCTCCCAGCTTCCCGTCCACAAGATGCGTGTGAACGTCCAGTAACGGCAGGGTACACAATTCGTCGAATAGCTCCACCTGCAGGCTATAATTGGTCATGAGCGTTTCTCCTTTGGGTCTTTCGGGCAGGATGCTGAGGAAGCCACCAGGCTTGTCATCCCGTCACGCATGGCCGGCGGCCATAGTCAGGTGAAACCATTTTGCAACGACCTTCGCCATGGCCTCCATCGCCACCGCCTTCGCCATCGGGACCCAGAGATTCTTTCCTGCACCCCACTGCTCGAGCAGCGATTGCCGCAGGGCGGTGATGGCTTCCGTCGCAACATTCACCTTGGCTATTCCCAACGATATGGCGCGGCGCAAATCGGCCTCGGGCGTTCCTGAGCCGCCGTGCAGGACGAGTGGAATACGGGTGGCTTCTTGGAGCTTTGCCAGTCGCTCGAAGTCGAATTGCGGCAGCTTCGTGTAGAGGCCGTGAGCATTGCCGATGGAAACCGCCAGGGCGTCAATGCCGGTCTTTGCCACGAACTCAGCGGCCACATCCGGGTCAGTGAGGGTGGACTGCTCGCCGCCTTCCACGCTGACTTGATCGGCCCGGCCGACCTCACCCAACTCGCCCTCCACCGTCACCCCCCGGGGATGGGCGAGCGCTACGACGCGGCGCAGAGCTTCGACATTCTCTTGCCACGGCCGGGTGGAATAGTCCAGCATCACCGAAGTGTACTTTGCGGCAAGACAGTCTTCGACCATGCCGATCGAATTGCCGTGATCCAGGTGCAGCGCCGCGGTCACACCAAACCGTTCCGCCAAAGCATGCGCCACTGCGCCCAAGTCACGCGGGGCAAGAAGATCGAACTCTCCGGGGCCGTTCATCAGAATCACGGGCGCCTTAAGTTCCGCCGCCACGCGCAGCACCACTTCGACGCTTTCGGCGTTCCACACACAGAACGATGGAACACCGTACCCTTCCGACACTGCGCGCTGCAATAATTGCAGCATGGGAACGAATTTCATGCCTTTTTCCCTTGCGCCATCAGCGCCTCGACCTCCGCACGCATAGGCAGGGAAGGTTGGGCGCCCAATTTACTGGCTGCCAAAGCGCCGGCGCAATTGGCGAAGCGGATGGCATACTCGAAGTCAAAGCCGGCGGCCAGTTCCACGGCCAGAGCGGCGGTAAATGCATCGCCCGCGGCCGTGGGATCAATCGCGGCGACCTTACAGGCTGGAAAGTGTTTTGCCTTCTTTGCAGTCACCAGCATTGAGCCGTCGCTGCCCAGCTTTAGAACTACCGTTTTGACACCCATGGCAAGAAGTTTTTCGGCCGCTTCGCGCGCCGAGACTCGTCCCCGAACTTCCTCCCCAGTCAGTTGCGCAAGTTCCGTTTCATTGGGTGAGACGACATCCGCGAGGGTTAGAATCTCCACGGGGCAGTAACGAGGCGGACCGGCATCGAGCACCGTCAATTTTCCGGCTTTCCGAGCCAGACGCAAGGCTGCTTCGACTGCCTCGAGGGGGATCTCGAGTACCGTCAATAACGCATCGGCGCGCTCGATGACGTCCTTGGCGCGTTCGATATCGGCGGGGGTTAAGCTGAAATTCGCCGCGGGGTCAACCGCAATGCAGTTGTTCCCGTTGGGGAAAAGCATTATAAAAGCACTGCCCGTGGCGCGGGCGGAGTCCCGCCGCACCCAGGTAGTGTCGATCTTCTCCGCCATCAGCCCTTGAAGCAGGAAGTCGCCGATGATATCGGTGCCCACAGCGCCCACCATCGACGTGGGGGCACCCATTCGCGCCGCGGCCACCGCCTGGTTCGCGCCCTTGCCCCCCGGGAAAAACCTGAGATTTGACACCAGCAAGGTCTCGCCTTCTTTAGGCAGCCGCTCTGACTTGACGACCATGTCGAAATTCGTGCTGCCCACCACCACAACTTGAAGATCTTCTACACGACGCGCCATAAGACCCCCTTCGGGCGCTCCATCCGATCGTTCCTTTACAAGCTGAACAGGAAGAAGTATTTTATCATCACTCCGTCACAATTCAGGGAGGCGATTTTACCATGTCCAAAGCAAAACAGATCACCGCTTGGTTGGAAAGCAAGCCTGGAGAACTCGGCCGAATCACCGAAGCCCTGGGAAAAGCGAAGGTCAACATCACCGCCTTCTCCGCCTGGAGCATTACCGGCGAGAGTCCCCTTCATCTGCTCGTCAGCAGTCCGGCAAAAGCGAAAAAGGTCTTGGCAAACCTCGGCATCCGTAGCACAGAGGAGGAGGTTTTGTGCGTCACGCTTGCCAATGAGGCCGGAACTTTGGGGGAGATCGGAACGCGTCTGGGCGCTGCGAACATCAACGTGGATTATGGCTACGGCAGCGTTACGGAAAACGGCAAGAAGGCGGACATCGTACTCGCCGTCTCCGATCTCGCAGGCGCCGCAAAGGCTCTGAAAGGATTGTAGCTTCAGGCGAACGGGTAGCGATTCAGCTCCAGCGCTCGGTCCGCGACTTGCCGCCGCAACGCGATGGTATCGGGGGGCGTGCGCCGCAAGAAACGCCTCAGCACCGCGAGTTGGGTGCGAAGTGTGTCTCCTTCGGCGATGCGCGCCAGTGCGCGGCGCGCCTCAACCTCCATGCGATCGCAGGCATCATAGGTGAACACCCGAGTGGCTGCGATTTCCGCCGCGCAAGCTTCGGACGGCCTCGCGGAGAGCTTCTTCAAAGTCCGAAGCAGCGCGCTCTCCATGGCATAAACTTCCATCACCAGGTTACTGAGTACTCCAATGACCTCCTGCTCTTTTTCAAGGCCCATCATGAAGCGCTGAACCGCGCTTCCCGCCACCAGCAGCGCCACTTTCTTGGCGCCTTCAACCAGCTTTATTTCCTCGCCAAGCGGCCGCTCGTCAGCCAGTTCTTCTCCGGGCCCCGTTCCCAGGATTTCGTCGAGAAGTTTCTGAGCCGCGGGAATCAACGCAAGCTGGCCTTTCATCGACCTCTTCATCAGCATGTCCGTGATCAGCAGCCGGTTGATTTCATTGGTGCCTTCGAAGATGCGGTTCACCCGTTGGTCGCGGTAGGTGCGTTCCACTTCATAGTCGCTCGAGAAACCGTACCCACCGTAGATCTGTACAGTCTCGTCGGTGACATAGTCCAACGTCTCTGTCCCCATCACTTTCAGGATGGAGCATTCGACCGCGTACTCCTGCAAAGCTTCCATGATGTGCTTGGGCGCGGCGGCGGCGCCCTGGTCAATTCCTTCGAGCCGCGCGTCGACCAGTCCCGTGGTGCGATAGGAAATGCTCTCGGCGGCATAGGTGCGCGCCACCATTTCGCCCAACTTTTCTTTGATGAGACCGAAGTCTGCGATGCTGCGGCCGAAAGCCTCGCGCTCCTTGGCCCACTTGAGCGCATCGCAGATAAGATATTTGCAGCCTCCCACGCAACCCGCGCCGAGCTTCAGACGGCCCACGTTCAGGATGTTGAAGGCGATTAAGTGGCCCTTCCCGATCTCACCCAAGACGTTTTCCACGGGCACGGGGACGCTTTCGAGATTCAGCGGCGTCGTGGAAGAACCGCGAATACCCATCTTGTGCTCTTCCGCACCCGCCGAAACCCCCGGGAACCCGCGCTCCACAATGAACGCCGTGAACTTTTCCCCGTCCACCTTCGCAAACACCACGTACACGTCGGCGATGCCGCCGTTGGTTACCCACATCTTAGTGCCGTTCAAGATGTAGTGCTTCGCATCGGAGCTGAGGACTGCTTTGGCCTTGATGTTCATGGCGTCCGAGCCCGAACTTGCTTCGCTCAAGGAATAGGCGCCCACCCATTCGGCGCTGGCGAGTTTGGGAAGGTACTTGCCTTTCTGCACCTCGGTGCCGAAGAAAGCGATGGGCAGAATTCCAATCCCTGCTTGTCCCCCTACGGTCGCCGCCCACGATCCGTTGCACGCCATCTTTTCGGCTACGATCACGGACGAAATCCTGTCCAGTTCCAAGCCGCCAAACTTCTGGGGGATGTCCGTCGCGGACAGACCGACATCAGCCGCCTTTTTCAAAAGCTCCCGCAGCAATCCCGGCTTCTTGTCTTCCATCTCCGCCGCGCGCGGCACAATCTCTTGCGAGACGAACTCCCAGGCGGTTTGGGCGATCAACTTGTGCTGGTCGGTCATGTCTTCCGGAGTGAACACCTCGCCGGGCGACCGAGCCTCGATCAAAAAGCTTCCGCCTTTGGGATTTTGGATTTTAGATTCTGGATTTTGGGTTGGCATTTCTGATTTCCACACGACCCATTTTCTGATTTTTAGTTTTTGCTTTATTACTGCAGATTCTCGAAAATACCCGCCGCTCCCATTCCACCGCCCACACACATCGTGACCATGCCGTACTTGGCGTTGCGCCGTTTCAATTCCCCGAGCAGGGTGGCCGTGAGCTTGGCTCCCGTGCAACCCAGAGGATGGCCCAGCGCGATGGCTCCGCCGTTGACGTTCACTCGCTCCGGGTCGAGTTGGGCCAAGTCGATCACTGAAAGAGCCTGGGCAGCGAAGGCTTCATTCAATTCAATGACGTCGATGTTGGAGAGATTCAGGCCCGCCAACTTCAGCGCCTTGGGGACCGCGTAGATCGGGCCGATGCCCATCTCCTCCGGCAAGCAACCCGCCGTCGCGAAGCTCACGAACCGGGCGAGCGGTTTGAATCCCAGAGTCCGCGCTTTCTCCGCCGACATCACCAGGGCGGCCGCGGCGCCGTCGCTCATCTGCGAGGCGTTTCCCGCAGTGACCGTGCCGTGGGCATGGAAGGCAGGCTTCAACTTGGCCAGTGCATCCAGGGACGTGTCGCCGCGCGGTCCCTCGTCGCTTTCGAAGCGGATCTGGAGCGTCTGCGGTTTGTCCTTACCGTTTGGGCTGACCTCGACCACTTCGAGCGGAACGATCTCGTCCTTAAACCTGCCTTCCGTGATTGCGGCCAATGCCCGCTGGTGGCTCCGTAGGGCAAACTCATCCTGCCGCTGGCGGCTGATGTGGTATTTTCGCGCCAGATTTTCAGCCGTCAAGCCCATATTCAGATAGGAATCAGGATAATGCTCGATCAGGTAGGGATTGGGCGCAAAATGATAGCCGCCCATGGGAATCATACTCATGGTTTCCGTGCCGCCCGCTACCACAACCTCGGCGAAGCCGGCCATGATCCGCTCGGAAGCGACGGCGATGGCCTGAAGGCCTGAAGAACAGAATCGGTTGATCGTCATCGCCGAACAGCTCACCGGCAAACCGGCGCGCAGTGACGCCACCCGCGCCACGTTGTTCCCTTGTTCAGCCTCCGGCATCGCGCAGCCGAGGATCACGTCCTCAACCTCGCTCGAGTCGAGCCCCGGCGCCCGCCGCAGCACCTCACGAATGACCGCCGCGGCCATCTCGTCCGGCCGCGTGTTGCGAAGCGTGCCGCGCGGCGCTTTGCCCACCGCCGTCCGGGCAATGGATACGATCACGGCTTCTTTCATTTGTGATTTGTGATTTGTGATTTCTGATTGGCTCATCGTGACCTCGCCGTTGTTCGTGTTGCCTGGAAGATTCGCACGAGTTGGTTCGCCTCGGCCAGCAGGTTTTCCAACTTCGACCCTTTGACAATTCCTGCGTCCACAAGCAGCTCTAACCAGAAGGCAGTCTCATCTGCTTCTTCAACCGTGATGCCGATCCTGGAAATAAAGTCGGCTCGCGACCTGGCGCGACAGGCACTCCGGTAGTTGGCCGCTACCGCCGTTCCCGAGCGCAGAACCTGCCGTCCAAGAACGCGAGCCTCTTCGGTTTTTGGCAACGCACGAAACAACTTGATGACTCTTAATGCGAACTCCTTAGTTCTGCGCCTCAAATCCTCCGGACTAGAAACCGCCTGTGGGTTACTGTCAATCACAAATCACCAATCGCATATCACCAATCGCAAATCACAAATCAATTCCTCAACGCCTTTCCCCTCTTCAACATGTATTGGATGCGCTCCACGGTCTGCTTCTGGCCGCAGAGACTTAGAAAGGCCTCCCGCTCCAAATCCAGCAGGTACTGCTCTGAGACGAGTTGTGCCGAGGTGAACTCGCCGCCGCCGCACAACACCTTGGCCAAGTGTGTCGCGACGACCACGTCATAATCCGAGATGTACTCAGCCCGCCGCATCAAGTGCACTCCCAGCTTCATTTTGACGAAAGCCGCCTGCCCGAGGACTCGAACGTCCTCGCGGGGCTTCCCGGGTCGATACCCCAAACGCGCAAGATCGAGTGCTAACTCTTTGGCGTCTGCAATCTGCCGTTCGCGGTTCATGCTGATGGAATCCTTCGCGCAAAGGTAACCCAGCTTGCGGGCTTCTTCGGCGCTGGTTGAAACTTTGCCCATGGCGATATTCATGAAAACTTCCTTGACGAATGCGAAGGGGTCGGCATCAGGGTCCGCGGGCGCCTTATCCATGGTGCGCACCAGCATCTCTTTAGTCCCGCCTCCCGCCGGGATCAGGCCCACGCCCGCTTCCACCAAGCCCATATAAGTCTCCGCCGCCGCACGGACTCGCGCGGCGTGGAGAATCATCTCCGTTCCACCTCCCAGAGTCAGGCCGAAAGGGGCGGCCACGACCGGCTTGGGAGCATATTTGAGGGCCATGTTGGCGTTTTGGAAGGCGCGTACTGCGCTCGCAAGGTCGTCCCATTCGCCTTCCTGAATAGTCGTCAGGACCAACATCAAGTTCGCGCCCACGCAGAAATTCGCCGCCTGGTTCCCGATCACCATGGCTTCAAAGCCCTCGTTCAGGCTTTTCAGTCCGGCATGGACCATCTGCACGGCGTCCGCGCCGATCGTGTTCATCTTGGAATGGAATTCCAGGCAGATCACTCCGTCGCCGAGGTCGATCAGGCTGGCGCCGGCATTCCGCTTGATTTCCTTCTGGCGGGATTTGAGCGAGGGCAGCAGAAGGACTCCGGGCCTCTCAGGAATCTCATGATACGTGGCGCTCGCAAAATCGAAATAGCTTGGAGCGCCGTCGCATGACGCATAAAAGCTCTTCTTCCCCGAGGAAAGGAGTTTTTCGACCAGAAGCGGCGTCGCCAGGCCGGCCTTCTTCCAGGCCTCAGCGGCCTTCTCGATCCCCACCGCATCGCAGAGCTCAAACGGGCCGCATTCCCAGTTGAAGCCCCACTTCATGGCATTATCAATGGAGATGATGTCGTCCGAAATCTCGGGCACGCGCATCGCCGCGTAGTGGAATGTGTCGATAAGGAGTTTTTGGTAGAACTGCCCCGCGCGGTCGGGCGACTGGCAGAGCATCGCCACCCGTTCGCGGACATCCTCGACATTGCGCGCCATCTCGAGCGAAGTGAAACCGGGCTTCTGGCGCGCCCGGTACTCGAACGTGTTGAAATCAAGCGTGAGAATCTCGCTCTCGTCCCCGCCGTCCTTGCCCTTCAGCTTCTTATAAAAGCCTTGCCCGGTCTTATCGCCCAGCAGGCGGCGCTCCATCATCTGTTGCATAAAGCCCGGAAGCTGGAAAAGGTCGCGCCGTTCGTCCTGGGGCAAGGCGTCTCTGAGGTTCTTGACGACGTGCCCCATGACGTCGAGGCCCACGATATCCAGAGTCCGGAAAGTGGCGGATTTGGGCAAGCCCATGGCGGGGCCGGTGAGGGTATCGATTTCCTCGATCGTGTAGCCGCCCTCCTGCATGACCTGGAGAACTCTCAGGGTTGTAAACGTGCCGATGCGGTTGGCAATGAAGTTGGGCGTGTCCTTTGCGATGACGATCCCTTTGCCCAGCACCGTATCGCCGAAGCGCGTGATCGCTTCCACCACCTCCGGCAGGGTCTCCTGGGCGGGAATAATCTCCAGCAACTTCAGGTAGCGTGGGGGATTGAAGAAGTGAGTGCCCAGAAAATGTTGCCGCACTTCCTCGCCGAATCCTTCGACGACACTGCCGATGCTGATGCCCGAGGTGTTGGAACTGACCACTGTCCCCGGCGAACGGACTGCCACCACCCGTTCGAGCAAGGCACGCTTGACGCCGAGGTCCTCCGTCACCGCCTCGATGATCCAGTCACACTCCTCGAGCAAGGCCAGGTTGTCCTCGAAGTTGCCGAGCGTGATCATCCGCGCCGCTTCTGGAACGAAGAACGCCGCCGGACGAGACTTAAGCGCTGCATCGACCCCGGCCTGCGTGAAGCGATTGCGGACTTTGGCGTTACTGAGCGACAGACCTTGAGCCTGCTCCTGCGGCGTAAGCTCGCGGGGAACGATATCGAGAAGCACCGACGGAACGGAAGCATTGGCAAGATGGGCGGCGATACGAGCCCCCATCGTGCCAGCCCCCAGCACTCCCACTTTGCGGATGTCGCGCACGATTGGCCCCCTGGACTTTGGCGAGAATCTCAAAAACTATTATGAATGTTGAGGAGTGAATAGTAAATTGTGAATTGGCGGAGATTTCGGAGCGACTCGTGAAGATAGTGTACTGGACCGATATCGGCATCTTTGTTGCTTTCGGTGCGTTTGTGGCGATCCATGAACCTTGGAGCACTCAATACTTCATCGGCCTGGGGATAGCAGTTGCCGGTTTTGCCCTGTCCATCGTTGCGCGAGTTCAGCTCGGGCGTTCCTTCAGCATCCGGGCGCGGGCCAAGAAGCTGGTGACCACAGGCCTCTATTCCAAATTCCGGAATCCCATTTATCTCTTTCGTGGGATAGCCTTCGTCGGTTTGTTCATCGCCTGGGGCAAACTCATTCCGTTAATATGCTTCCTTCTTATCTACCCTTTGCAAATCCTTCGGGCAAAGAGGGAGGGCAAGGTCCTGGAGGAGGCATTTGGCGACGAATATCGCCGCTACAAAGCCAGCACCTGGTTTTGAGGCGAAATCGTCATGGGACGGCGTGTCGCTCGCTGTATAATGCGAGAGAGGAGAAACTGGCAGATATGACGCGAGAGGAACTGCTTTCCCGCATCTCGATTAATCCCAACATTTGTTTTGGGAAACCCTGTATCCGCGGCCACCGTATTTGGGTGTCGCTCATTCTGGACTACCTTGCCAGCGGGATGAGCCAGAGCGAACTCTTGGCGGAATACCCAGGTCTCGAGGAGGCCGATATTCGTGCTTGCATCGCCTATGGTGCAGAGATGTCGCGCGAGCGCTTTGTTGAGATTCCCGTGGAAACCCAGCGATGAAGCTCAAGCTAGACGAAAACCTCGGGAGGCAGGTTGCGCAACTCTTCCGGATCCAGGGCCACGACGTGCGAACTGTTCCAGAGGAGCAGCTGTGCGCAGCTACGGATGAGAACCTGATTCAGGCTTGTCGCGCGGAGGAGCGATGCTTGGTGTAGCTGGACCTCGATTTCGCAAATCCGTTGCTATTTAAACCTAACCAATTTGCGGGCATTGCAGTGCTGCGTCTGCCTCGGAAGCCTTCCCCTGATGATCTTCTAGAAATAGTTGGAACGCTGATAAACGCCCTCACGCGCGAGGACCCGGTGCGAAAGCTCTGGATCGTCCAAAAAGGGCGAATTCGAGTGTACCAAGACCAAACCAGCGATTGAACTTGAACGCCTGTGGCGCCACTCGATGGAACGGTGTCGAAACGGCGCCCTTTCCGCCACATCTTCTTTCCTGAAAACGGTACCCGACAACGTTTCGCCAAAAGAAAAATTTTGGAGTTCTCCACCGACCAGTCGGCGACGGACGTGGCAATTGTGGTGTTGAAGAGGCGACCCTGTCCAGCGAATTAGGAACTGCTAGCACGAATGGCGCTAATTTCGTCGTTCGTTCTTAGACGACGGTGCCGGGATTTTAAACATCCGAAGAACGCCATCCTGACTAAGGAGAGCCAGGAGCGAACCGTCAGGCGAGATGCCGAGCCCGCCAAGACGTTTCGTGGCAGCGTCCTTCGCACTGAGGGTGCAAATCCATTTTCGGCTGGGGACGTTGTACACCTGAATGCGTGAGAGAGAGTACTTTTCACCTATATCGAAGAACGCGCTTCCCCCATGAGCCTTTAGGATGGGCAGTGCGATCCTTCGCCCGTCCGCTGAGATCGCTGGGCGGCGGAGGAACTGCGTCGAGAATTCGCGGTCAAGGAGCACAGCACCGTCAGTCCGAATAAGGCTGAAGTACGATTCTCCGTTATACTCGAGCCCCCGATACCACACAGCCAACAGCTCTCTACTCACAAACTGAAATTGGGGAAACCAACGCCAGCGCCAGATACGCACAAGTTGCCACGGTCCATCCAGATTCCGGATGAGAAACCCCTCCCGTGGAAAGGGAAGCATCATCACATCGTCGCAGATTGGTCCAATCTTGCCACCGGGAAGGTTAATGTCTTCCGGCCCCTTCCACTCCCAGGTGCGCAGAACCTGGAGACTACCCAAATCAATCCACCGGAATGTGTAGGGTGGCGGGCCGCTTTTCTCCTTCACTAAGATTGTTTTTCCATCCGGGGAAACCGATAACGTGCTACCCGTCTCGAACCGAAGCAGTGGGTCGAACGTCGGCGAATAAAGTGTGGAGCCATCGTCTGCGGTCGTGACTATGAATCTCCCCGCACCTGCTGGGATAATGTCACCTCGCCGTGACCCTGTCGGCCACTCCTTCTTGTTTCGCACCTTTCCAGTGGCCGCGTCAAGAAAAAGCGCTTCGAGTCGCTGCGGCGGCGCTTGGAAGCGAGTGCCCGCTGACGGGACAGCCACCGCGGGGCTGTTCGGCGAAAACCAGGCGGGCACCACAGTCTCGGCGGAGATAAAAACGATCCTGGCGTTTGTCGCATACCAGTCGTCTTTGGGCCTGACGAAACCGAACGGTCGCAGATCGAGCTGCCATAAAGGGGAGGCCTTCGCCGTCTGGCTTGGTCGTCCCGCAGCTTCACCAGAACGGAAAGACGAAACTGCTACCACGGCCAACAATGCCAACTCCAGCAGGAGTAATCCCTTCCGGCGTGAGGCTCTCATTAGTGCTTGGAACGAGGTGCAGTGCCGCGGCGATGCTCGTCTAGCGCCTGGGCGGCCAGCTTGCGCAACTTGGCAGGATTCTTCCGCAGCGTCTTCGCCCAGGCTTCTTCGTCTTCGATCGTGGCAAGAATCTGGGTGGCGATCGCATCCTGTTCGTCTGCAGGAAGCTTGCCGACCTTCCGCAGCGCATCCTCGAGTAATTGCGTCATGCGTTTACCTTACCAAACCCTATCAACGGTCGCAAGCCCGCCAAACTAGTGCTTAGTGGTGTTAATAAGCGCTATTATTCTGTGTCCTGGAAGGGCGGGGCTTTAGCCCCGCCGGTACGCAGATCGCGGTTGAAGGGGCCTTTAGGCCCTGAAGCAACGCGGCTTCAGGGGCTAAAGCCCCGAGGTGTGGCCGGTTTTCTGCGGCGGGGCTGAAGCCCCGCCCTTCCGACGGCAAACGAATAAGATCGCTTACTTCTGCAAGTAAGCACTAGGTCGCTGACTGCCGCCTCTTTGCTTCCACACAGACAAATTTACGCCATGCTTCGCTGGTTTTGCATTTTTCGTCGCCCCGATCCGTGCAACAGCGTGTCGCAGACATGCCGACAAACGGCACGTCTCCGCCACCCCGAAACGAGCGGGCTCAGGATGACACAACTCTCCGGCGGTGCCTCAGACATGGCTGGCGCCGCTCGGCGTTTTTGTCGGTACCATTACTTTCGTGATCTGGACAGATCCGGCCCGCACGGGTAGCGTGGTACCCGGATGCTGTGAAAGGATCACCGGCCCGGAGGTAGCGGCGGGTTCGCCCCGCCATATCTCCAGCGTTTCGAGAACGGCGAGGCCGGGATAAACCCGCCGCTACGCTTTTCACAGCTTCCCGTCCACGATTTACTCGGGGGAATCCTCTCCCGGGCAATTTCATTCCCTTTCTGAGGAGGTACTATGTCGATTCGTCAATCGCCCGAGCTTACCCCGCAACTGCTCGACGCCGCACGCGCGAACGGGCGGAATTCCCACGGGCCGTCGACCGCGGTCGGCAAGCAAAACTGCAGAATGAACGCCCTCAAGCACGGGGAGCGTTCCGACCCTGAGAATCAAAATGCCGTGATGCGCGCCCTGGGCGAAGACCCGGCGCGCTTCGAAACCCTGAAGCAGGAGTTGCGCCAGTCCTTCGGCTCGGGCGACCCGTTCGTCGAAAAGCAGGTTGACGATCTCGCCCGTCTTTACCTGCGGCGCGATCGCATTGAGCGCGCTCAGACCGGTCTGATGCGGCGCGCTCTGCTGGAAGTGGGAGAGCGCCAGCATCGCCGGCGGAAGGAGATCGAGGGGGCGACGATCGCCGCCGGCGAGGCTATCGATGTAAGGCTGGAGGCGCCCTCGGACCCGGCGGCGCGCCTGCGCCTGCTGCTCTCCTTGCTGGGGGTGATTGGGGCCGAGGTCCAGGCCCGCCGCTTTCTGCCCTGGCAGGCGGCGACGCTCAAAGGCTGCTACGGGGGCAAGGGAGGCTGGCGGGCGGGGCGCATCGGTCATCTGCTGTCGTTTTTCGCCGACCCGGACTTCGCGGCGCGCCTGGTGGAGGCGCCGGGTGAGCCCGCCGGCCTCCCCTGCGAACCCACTGAGGTCCTTTGGCACAAGGAACTGCTGCGGCTGCTCGAGGCAGAAACGGCGAGCGTGGCGGAAGAGTTCGAGTACGAGCAGAAATTGAACGAGGGGAAAGTGGCCATCGAGCGCGACGCTTGCCTCGCTCCCTCGGGCGAAGAGTGGCGCATGCTGTTGAGACGGGAAGAAGCGCTGGACCGCGCCATCGATCGCAAGATCAAGCTGATTCTGACGCTGCGGAAGGCCGCGGAACGCACGAACGCCGCAGAGCTTCGCTCTGCGCCAGCCGAGGATGCGGGGGCGCCGGCCGGCGACGTAGCGGCACCTCTTGGGGGTGCCCCGCCC
Organism: uncultured Acidobacteriota bacterium; assembly: GCA_963831905.1. GTDB lineage: Bacteria > Acidobacteriota > Terriglobia > UBA7540 > UBA7540 > CAVROP01. The sequence continues at coordinate 1,417,889 of CAWHRX010000009.1, forward strand.
GACGGACAGGGCGGCCACGAGAGCCAACCCTACGATGTGAACAAAGAGCCCTCTCCCGAGGGGAGACAGTGTCAGGCTCCGGCGGTATCATCAGCCGGAGCCTGACGGGTGGGGGGTTCTTGCCCTCACCCAGAGGAATCAGAAGGCGCATACATTCCGGCAAAGAAGGCCGGAACGTATGCGCCACCCACGCGCCGCGATTGCGGCGGAAGGGAGAAGCACGCCAGCGTTCTGAGCTACATGAGGAGAAAGAGGGAAGGAATGTCTGTGTGGACCGGCGCCACCCCCTCACCCGGCTCGCGCCGGCTGATGAAAACGCCGCCGCGGTCCACCCTCTCCCCCAAGGGGGCGAGGGGATCGGGAGTGAAGCGGGCCAGTGCCGAGACAGCGGGCTTTATGACCGAGGTTTTCGGTTGAGAGAGCAAATTAAGATCGCCCTAGCCCGCTCGCGGCCTTGCCGTTGGTTGTCTCCTACAGTGGGCCGTCCTTTGTTTTCATCAACATTCCCGGTTCGTTCGTCAGCTTTTCTGAACTCATGGGGCGCAAGGCCTGGGTTTAAACGGCCCTCACCCCGCCTTGGGCACGCCTCTTCTGCCGGACGGAAATGGGGACCGGGGGGTGGGCTTTGGCGACCTTCGCCAGACGGATTACAGGCGGCCGCCAGTCAGTTGACGGGCTGAATTCGTCAACGAACTTCTGGCTCACAACATGAGTTCCTGGAAGTATAATGCAGGAGAGCAGAAATCACGGGAGTCGGCGCGACTCGTACTGTTTTCCCGCATCACAATGAGTCCCGGAGTATCGTGAGGTGCATGATGTTTGATGTTGTGACTTTTGGCGAAGCGATGATTCGCCTTTCTCCGCCTCATTTCGAAAGATTCGAGCAGGCCAATTCTCTGGACGTGCGAGTGGGTGGCGGCGAACTGAACGTGGCTGTAGGTGTAAGCCGATTGGGTCTGCGAAGCACCTGGGTTTCGCGCCTTCCCAAGAACCCGCTGGGAAAGCTGATGGAAAACAGGGTCCGGCAGGCCGGGGTGGACACTTCCAACCTGGTTTGGAGCGCGGACGGAAGGATGGGGCTCTACTTCCTCGAGTTCGGCGCAGCGCCTCGTGCCAGTTCGGTTCTCTACGATCGGGCGCAGTCCGCCATCAGCGCCGTGAAGCCGGGCGAGATCAATTGGGAGAAAGTGTTTCAGGGTGCGAAGTGGTTTCACACCAGCGGCATCACGCCGGCACTAAGCGATTCGGCGGCCGCAGTCACCCTCGAAGCCTTGACAGCAGCCAAGCGCGCGGGCGCCACCGTGAGCTACGACTTGAATTATCGTGGGAAGCTCTGGACGCCCGACAAGGCTCAGGCTGTCCAAGAGCCGATGATGGAGTATGTGGACGTACTAATGACTACGGAGGAAGACACCAAGGTCGTCTTCAAGATTACCGCCTCCGGTGACACTGATGACCAAGGTTTCGCGCAGGTTTCCAGCGAAACCTACAAGGATGTGGCCCGGCGGCTGCAGGAGAAATTCAAGTTCCAGGCTGTGGCCATTACCTTGCGTGAAAACCCGCTGGTGTGGCGCAACACTTGGACTGCTGTAGCCTATGCCGATGGCCAGTACTTTGACGATGTCAAGTACGAACTGGAAATCGTGGACCGCTTGGGCGGAGGCGATTCCTTCAGCGCCGGTTTCATTTACGGCTGCTTGACGAAGAAGTCTTACGCCGATGCGGTCCGCTACGGAAATGCTTTCAGCGCCCTCAAGCACTCCATACCCGGCGATTTCAACTGGGCAACGCTCCAAGAGGTGGAGAATCTGCTGAAGGGGGCCAGCCTGAGGGTGGCAAGATAGGGGCTAGGGACCGGGGGCTGGGGACTAGGTAAGTGCGAGTCCGGGCCCCCCTGCGAGGTGATGACCATGTCGTGGACTCGAGAAAAGACTTTGGCGCTGATTCGTGAAATCGGTCTGGTTCCCATCGTTCGCGCGCCCTCGCCCGAAGACGCTCTGCGAGCTGCCGAGGCCATTATCGAGGGCGAGATCGGCATCGCCGAGATTACCATGACAGTTCCCAATGCCCTCCATGTGATGGAACGCGTGGTGGAGAAATTCGGGGACAAGGTACTCCTCGGCGCGGGAACGATCCTCGATCCGGAAACTTGCCGGGCCGCACTGCTGGCAGGGGCGGAGTTCATCGTCACCCCGTCTCTCAATCCCCAGGTCATCGAAATGGCGCGCCGGTACAGCAAGCCGTGTTTTCCTGGGGCGCTCACACCTACCGAAGTCGTGGCCGCGTGGCAGGCGGGCGCCGACATGGTGAAGATCTTTCCATGCGGACCCGTGGGGGGTCCGGCGTACATCAAGGCTCTGAAGGGCCCCTTCCCACAAATCGACTTTGTTCCCACGGGCGGAGTCAATCTCGAGACCACGCCGGAGTTCATCAAGGCGGGAGCGGCGGCAGTGGCAGTTGGGGGAGAACTAGTGAATGTGAAAGTCCTCCGAGAAGGCAAGCTGGACGTGGTGGTCGCCAATGCCCGTAAGTTCATCGATGCTGTCCGCTCCGCAAGGGCCAAACAGCAGTGACGAGTGACAAGTGACGAGTGACGAGCCGCAAGAACTAAGGCCAGTGATGAGAGAGGCTCCAGAATTTAACGAGCAGTCACAGGTAGCTGTGAGACTTGCTGAGAGCTGACGGCTGAGAGCTTATGGCTTGTGCGGCTCGTCACTTGTCACGCGTCACTGCTTTGGTATGACTTCCACGCTGCTTAACCTCGCCCTCGCCACCGCTATTCTCGGAGGCGCCTGGGTGCTCACACATCTCTTCGCGCGCGCCATGTACGTCGTTTGTCCGGCCTGCCGCACTCTGAACGCGCGGCGGCGTGAACACTGCCGAAAGTGCGGGGAGATCATCCGCCCGCCTCGGGATCGGTAACTGAATGACCAGAGAAGAACAACTTGCGGCTATTCGATTCCAGCCGGAGGTTTCGGTACTCATCGTGGGCGGCGGAATTAATGGCGCTGGTTTGCTTCGTGAATTGGCGCTGGAAAATGTGGATGTGCTTCTGGTGGAGAAATCCGATTTCTGCTCCGGCGCCAGTTCCGCCTCCACGCGTATCATTCACGGCGGGCTCCGATATCTCGAGAACGGCGAATTCCGGCTGGTCAGGGAATCTCTTCGCGAGCGAAATCGGCTGCTCGTTAACGCTCCGCATTATGTGAGACCTCTGCCCACCACCATTCCCATCTTCAGTTGGACCGAGGGCCTGATTTCAGCCCCCGCGAGGTTTCTGGGTGTTAACGTACAGCCGAGGGGCAGGGGCGCGGTGCTCTGCAAAATCGGACTGTCTTTATACGACCTCCTGGCGGGAGAGCACCAGGTTCTACCCGCTCACCAGTTCAAGTCCCGACATACTGCCCTGGCCGAGCGTCCCCAGCTTCGCAGTGAGATCATCTGCACGGCAACTTACTACGACGCCTGGATCAGTTATCCCGAACGCCTCTGCCTGGAACTGGTCTTGGACGCCGAGAAGCAAAGCTCAACCGCGCGCGCCCTGAACTACGTATGCCTCGAGGGAGCCAACGGGAATAAGGTCGTTTTGAAGGATGGAATTTCGGGCGAGAGATTGGAAGTCAAGCCCAGGATCGTCGTCAATGCGACCGGGGCTTGGATCGATTTCACCAATCGGTGTCTTGGGCAGCAGACTCAATACATCGGTGGCACCAAGGGCTCGCACTTGGTGCTCGATTATCCCGACTTGCTGGCGGCAACCCGGGGCCAGATGCTCTATTTTGCTAATGCAGACGGGCGTATTTGCATATTCTACCCTGTTTACGGGAAGGTTATCGCGGGCTCGACCGATATCCCTGTTTCGGACCCCGAGAAAGCCTTTTGCGAGGAAGATGAGGTGGACTACATCCTGGAATCCGTTCGCCAGGTTTTCCCCAACCTGCCCCGCCCGCTGGACCGGTCCCACATCGTTTATCGCTTCTGCGGAGTACGTCCGCTGCCTCGCAATGATTCCTTCACCCCTGGCGAAATCAGTCGCGACCATAGCTGCGAAGTTCTTCCGGCGGGGAATGGGATCGACTTCCCCGTATATTCTTTAATCGGCGGGAAGTGGACCACCTTCCGCGCGTTTGGCGAGCAAGTGGCGGACAAGATACTCAAACAACTGGCAAGACCACGATCGGCAAGTACAGTCGGCGTGCCCATCGGCGGCGGCAAGAACTACCCAACCACGGCAGCACAGAAGAGTGCATGGCTGACCTCTGTTGCAGAAAGGACTCACTTACCTGCGGAGCGCTTAGCGGCATTACTGGATCGGTATGGGAGTCGTGCGGAAGACGTTGCGCATTTCTCGCTGGCGGCTCCTGACCCGCCGTTGCGTTGGCTGCCTGAATTCAGCCGGCGGGAAATTCAATTCCTGGCTTCCCACGAGCGCGTTGTGCATCTGGATGACCTCATCCTCAGACGAACAATCATGGCGCTATTAGGCCAGTTGAGCCTTGCCCTCTTAGAGGAGCTGGCGGCGGTGTTGGCTTCCGAACTTGGATGGTCGCAGGAGCGTAGCCGTCAGGAAATCGCGCGGACGGTTAAGCTGCTCACCGAGGTCCACGGAGTGAGATTGGGCTGATGTCATCCTGAGTCCTTCGCTTGTCATTCTGAGCGAAGCGAAGAATCTCTGTAGTTCGCTCAGGATAAACTCCGCGAAGGATCTCCGCGGCTGTTTCTCGGCTCGCTGAGTAACGAACAAATGCAGAGATCCTTCGCTTCACTCAGGATGACGCCTTTCAAATTCGTTCCGACCTTCGGACGACGGTGACACAACCTGTAGTCAGTGGCTCCGTTCCATCACCCCATAACCAGCCCGCCATTGACGTTGATGACCGCGCCGGTGATATAACTGGCGCCTCCCGCGGCCAGGAAGGCGATGGCGGCTGCCACTTCCTCGGGCTGCCCAAAACGCCGCATGGGAGTCTGGCTCATCCATTCCTTTTCTCGCCCGGCCATCCGCTCCAGCAGCAGATCCGTGACGATACGCCCCGGCGCCACCACGTTCGCCGTGATTCCGAAAGGCCCCAGCTCTTTGGTTAAAGAAAAGGTGAATCCCAGGAGCCCCGATTTGGCGGCGGAGTAGTGGGCGTGATTGTTCGACCCGGTATACACCACCTGCGACGACACATTGATGATTCGCCCCCAGCGGCGTTCTTTCATGGAGGGAATGCACTCGCGCACATAGCGGAAGGCGGAGGTTAAGTTGATGGCGAGCGACTTTTCCCAATCTTCATCTTTCATCTCGAGCACGGAGAAATCAGTCATCTCGCCAGCATTGTTCACCAGAATGTCAATGTTTCCCAGCTTGGCGGCAGCTTCTCTGGCCGAACGCTTGATCGCTTCCGGGTCGAGCACATCGGCCTCGATGGCCAAGGCCCGGCCCGCGGCTGACAGGATCTGGTCGGCCACTTCCCGAGCTTCTTTGATACGCCTTCGGCACAGGACCGCCACCGCCGCGCCTTGCCGACCCAACTCAATGCACGTGGCGCGCCCAATTCCTCGCGATCCTCCCGTCACCAAGGCTACGCGGCCAGCCAGATTCCGTTCCGGTGAACTGCTTCCAACGTCGTTGGATGATTCCATTCTCGAACGCTCCTTATGTGAGCTGTGCGACTCCTTGGTAAGTGTAAGCCATAGTGCGCGGCCCCGCGAGGTAACACGTCTTGAGGTCGGATATTTGAAATCCTGCTTCCATGATGAGCTCGTCAATCCTTCGGTTCAGGTGGCAGCCGCCCGAGATGCGCTTCCAGAAAGGTGTCAGCCTGTCCTGCCAGACCGCAACGGCAGGATCGGGAGCGCGGCCGTGTTCGACAAAAATGAGACGGCCGCTCGCCTTCAGAACTCGCTTCATCTCCTGAAGCGCCTTTGCGGCGTTCGGGATGGAGCAGACCGTCCAAGTAACGACGACGGTATCAATGGTCTCACTGGCCAGCGGTAGCGATTCCTCCGCGGATTGCGTCAGGAATTCAACCTTGTCCATCCCGGCTGTTGTCCTCTGGCGCGCCATCCGCTGGAGCTCCGTCGAGGGGTCCACCCCATAGACGTGTCGGACTTCTGGGGAATAGAACGGCAAGTTCAGGCCCGACCCGATGCCGATCTCCAGGACTACGCCACGGGCTTGAGGAATCCAGGCAGCACGCAGGCGGGCTGTCTCCTTATTCCTCATCGCCAAATCGATGAGGTGAGGCAGGATGTGTTTTGCATAAAAGCCCATACCGTTCACCCCTCGAATATTGGTCCAGCGGACTTAGGTGTATAATCACCCGCCGAATTCGAAACAATCAATAGAAAAGGAGCAATCATACATGGACCCACATAATCCGGAGGGGCTGCGGAACTGCGGGTTTCGAACCTTCCTTCGGCTGGCAAGCTCATTCAGCCGGAATATCGGCGTGGGTGGCAATTGAAGGCGTAGGCCTTGCCCTACCCCCGCGACGGCCGGTGAGGGGACGGCAAACCGTCTTCCTACAGAGTTGTCGCCCGTGTGACGGCGGCAGGGTGAGTCCACACTTCCGGCTTGATCTCCATTCCGAAACCCGGCAACTCGGGGACGCGCACAGCGCCATCCTTGGGGACCAGCGGATTACTGAGCATGGTGGACCAGGTGGATTCGTAAAACACCTGGCAACTTTCCTGAATGGCTAAGTTGGTGAGCGCGGTTGCGAGGTGCGTCGAGGCGTAAAAGAGGAGCGGCCCGCCCGCAGTGTGCGGGGCCACAGGTAACTCGAAGGCTTCGGCCATGTTGGCAATCTTCCTCGCCTCGCTTATCCCGCCGCACCAGGTCACATCGAACATCACGTATCTGGCCGCGCGCGATTCGAGCAGTCGCAGGAATTGCATGCGCCCCGCCAAGCGTTCGCTGATGGTGAGTGGAATCGAGGTGGCCTCGGCCAATTGCCGGTACTGCTCGAAATTGCCTGGCAGGAGCATGTCCTCAAGCCACATCGGCCGGTAGGGTTCGAGCGCCTTCGCGATGCGGATTGCCGAAGTCAGGTCCCAGCCGGAGTGGAACTCCATGAGGATTTCAATCTCGTTCGCGAATTTGTCGCGCAGCAGGCGGACCGGGTAGAGGCCTTCTTCGAGGTCGGCACCGGTGACATACTCATGCTGATTGCGGGCTGCGGCCCGGTCGAAGGGCCAGATCTTGATCGCCTTGATCCCGTAACCGTCGATCAAATCGCGCATGATTTTGTCCGGCTCTTTCGTGAAATCGTACTTGTGCGCGAAGCAGGTGTTGTAGAGGCGCACCTCGGGATTTGACTTGCCGCCCAGGAGGCGATAGACAGGCTGGCCGAGGGCCTTTCCAAGCAGGTCCCATAGAGCCAGATCGATGGCGCTCAGGGCCCGCATCTCGGCGCCGCCGGTGACCTGAAAGTCGAAGGTACGGTACAAGTCAGCCCAGATGCGTTCGATGTCGCGCGGGTCGCGACCCAACAAAAGACCCGCGATCGTGGAGTGCACCATGCTTGCCTCTACTTCGTTCCGCGGGTAGGTTTCACCCAGACCCACGAACCCCGAATCGGTGTGGACACGCACCCAAACCCAGTTCGGTTTCCAGGGCAGATCACTCCCGGAGCGCCAATAGGTGGAGTCGATGCGCGTTATCTTCATGGCCGGAGCAGGGCTCGAAAGGGCGGCCGCCCGCTGCAAAGACGCGGCAACCGCGGGTGTCACAAGATAGGGAAGAAAAGTTCTTCGGTTCATAGGCGTAGGAACTCATTGACTTGCAAGCGACTGCGCATTATAAACACGCTTCGAATGGATTGTATAGACGTAGGGGCGGCCGCGTGTCCTCATTAGCCTCGTAGCGCTGGCCTTCAGGCCAGCACTTGCCGACCTAAAGGTCGGCGCTACGTTCGAATTAGGACCCTACCGGGCAGCCCTTGTGGTAGTTTGGGGACGACCTCAAGTTGTCCCAATAGGGAGGAAGGATGTCACACCCGCTTGTCGCAAGAACGCGTTGGTTATTCTCTGTAATTCTAGTGACGCTTGCCGCGCCACTTATGGGAGCGGAAGGGAATGTCGCAATATTCAACGTGAAGGACTACGGCGCCGCAGGCAACAAAGCCGAGAACGCCCAGCCGGCCATCCAAAAGGCTGTGGAGGCTTGCGCCCAAGCCGGGGGAGGCACGGTTTATCTGCCGCCCGGCGAGTACACGTCCGGAACCATTCACTTGCGCAGCCATGTCAGATTCTATGTCGAAAGCGGTGCTACGCTGTTTGCGGCCCAATACGACGACGCCTTTGATAAGAGCACGCTGCTGTACGGCGAGGACCTGGAGAACATCTCCATCGAGGGCCGGGGAACCATTGACGGCCAAGCGGAGTACGAGTGGCGGTTGAACGATTTCAATGACGCTTACATCCGCGATAACCAACTCCTGGCGGAAAAGCTGGGCAAGCCCCTGATGCGCTCTTTTCCGAAGGATCTGCACACGCGCAAGGTGTACCCGCACATGGTTTTGCTCCTGCGCTGCAAAGACGTGAGAATTGCCGGGCTGTCGTTTCTCCATTCGCCGAGTTGGACTATCAATCCTTACGCCTGCGAACGGCTGACCATCGACGGGGTGTACATCCATACCAGCCTGAAGTATGGCGTGTGGGCTGACGGCATCGACCCGGACGGCTGCAAGGACGTGCGCATCGCCAATAGCACTATCGAGACGGGCGACGACGCCATTGTTTTCTATTCCTCGAACGAGTGGGGACCTCCGCTTCCCTGCGAAAACATCACCATCACCAACTGCCGCCTCTCCTCAGCCTCCAGCGCCCTGAAATTCTGCGACGGCAACATGAACAGCGTGCGCAACGTGACGGTGGACAATTGCGTGATTACAGGCTCGAATCGCGGCATTGCCTTCATGGTGTACGACGGAGGTTATGTGGACAACGTGGTGCTGTCGAACCTGATTGTCAACACGCAGCGCTCAGACTGGTTCTGGTGGGGCAATGGCGATCCCCTCTACTTCACTATCCAGCGACGCAGCGAAAGCCAGGGACTGCCGCCCAAGCCCGATGAGCCGCCCGCCGGGTCGATCCGAAACGTCATAATCCGCAACGTCATCGCGCACGGCAAAGGCTCATGCCTGATCCTCGGCCATCCCCAGAGTTGGCTCCAGAACATCAGCCTGGAAAACATCAAGCTATTTCTCTCCACCGATCCAGACGCCGCCTATGACCGAACGGTGAATGCCATGCAATTTCGGTACGCTAGAGACGTCAAGGTGAGGGATCTCGAGGTGACCTGGGAGAAGCCCGAGTTGAACCAGTGGCAGAGCGCGCTTTACTTCCAGGACGTCCAGGGGCTGAACCTGGATGGCTTTGTGGGCGGACCGGCGAAGTTGCAGACGGATATTCCGACCGTGGTGTTCGAACGAGTTGAGGATGCGACGATCCGCAACTCGACGGCGCGACCCGGAACCCAGGTTTTCCTCAAAGTTAAAGGTCCACACAGCAGCCGCATCTACCTCATCGACAATGAATTGCACGATGTCCGCTCGCACTATCTGGTCGATGCGGACGTGAAAGAGGGAACCGTGAAACAAGTTGGCAATTGGTAGCACGGAATAGAGTGTCTAAAGGAATTGCGTCGTAGGGGCGGCCCCTCTTGGCCGCCCCTTCAGTCCGTCCCGCCGCATCGAAATAAACTGAAGAAACCTACCGGGCAATTAGTCCGTCTATATAAGTGTAAGATACGGAACAGGGCGATACGTGCGAGTTCAGCAAGGTTAACTGAGCATTTTCCTCCAGGCTTCGTGTGCTGGGGCTGCGACCTTTCTTCAAAGGGCTGACCGTAATGGCCGCGTTAGCGAAGATGATGACAAGCGGTTCGAATCGGCCTGTAGGCGGATTTACCCCGCCATATCCCCAAGAATTCAAAAAGGCACGGCGGCGTAAAGCCGCCCCTAAGGTGCTGCGAGACAAGGAGCATGGATGAAATCTCTGGCAATTCGTACGCTCATACTCGGCTGCGCGATGCTGTTACCAATGCTGACTGTACGCGCGCAGGCTCAAACGGCCACCGGCACGATTCACGGGCAGGTGACAGATCCCTCGGGAGCTGTCGTCCCGAACGTCTCCGTGATGGCGACTCCGGCCGCGGGCCAACCGGGACAAGCCAAAGCCGCTACGGTGGGCAAAGACGGCACGTACCAGATCAACGGACTCGTGCCCGGGACGTACTCGGTGAGCGCGGTGGCGGAGGGCTTTGCGCCCTTCGAACAAACCAGCGTCGAGGTGACGGCCGGCCAGGTCCGACAACTGGACATCAAGCTCGAGATTGAACAGGAAAAGGAAGAAATCAACGTCACGGGCCAGGCGCAGACGCTCAGCGTGGCGCCCGAGAACAACGCCAGCGCAACCATAATCAGCGGCAAGGACCTCGAGGCTCTATCGGACGACCCGGACGAACTGCAGACCGAACTCGAGGCACTGGCGGGGCCTGCCGCCGGACCGAGTGGCGGCCAGATCTACATCGACGGCTTCACCGGCGGACAACTTCCACCCAAGGATGCGATCCTGGAAATCCGCGTGAACCAGAACCCGTTTTCGGCGGAGTACGACAAGCTGGGCTACGGGCGGATCGAAATCACCACCAAGCCCGGCTTCAGCCAGTTCCACGGAAACCTCCTCGCGGACGGGAACGACAACGCCTTCAATGCTCGCAGCCCGTTCGCAGTTACTCAGCCACCCTATCACACGGAGTTCTTCAATGGCAGCATCGGCGGCCCCATCAGCAAGAAGGCTTCGTTTTTTCTCGACCTCTTTCGCCGTGATATTCAGAACAGCGAGGTGGTCAGCGCCTACACGGTCAGCCCCGCCCCCAATTTCACCCTGCAGCCCTACAACCAGGTAGTGATCAGTCCCCTGACGCGCACTAACATCAGCCCGCGCGTGGACTTGCAGCTCAGCAGCAACAACGTTTTGACCATGCGCTACCAGTGGTGGGAAGACATCGAAGATAACGATGGGATCCAGGCGTTCTCGCTTCCCACGCAAGCGTACGACCAGCGCGAAGTCGAACACACGATTCAGATCAGCGACACCCAAGTAGTCAGTTCCCGGACGGTCAACCAGACTCGCTTTCAATTCCTGCGCGACGACACGAACGAGGCACCTGCGAGCACGCTTCCCGCCGTGAACGTGCTGGGCGCATTTACCGGGGGCGGCAATTTCCAGCAGACTTCTCTTGACACCGAAAACCACTATGAGCTGCAAAACCTCACCACGATGTCTTTCGGAAAGCACCAGGTGGTTTTCGGCGGCAGGGTGCGTGACTATGATGTGCTGCTGAACTCCACTACCCAAGGCTACAACGGAACATTTACGTTCGGCACTATTAATGAGTACATCGCGGCTGAGAGGGCGCTGGCGGCTTGTCCCGCCCCCTGCACGGCCGGAGTGCCGGGAGCGACCCAGTTCAGCTTGACGGCCGGCAATCCCGAAGCCAGCATCAACTATTTCGACGCTGGGCTTTATGGAGAGGACTCCTGGCGTCCGCGATCCAACATTTCCCTTAGTCTGGGCCTGCGATTTGAGTCGCAGAACTACATCAGCGACCACGCCGACTTTGCCCCGCGCTTGGGCTTCGCCTGGGGCATCGGCGGGCAAGGGAAGAGAGTTCCCAAAGCCGTGCTCCGCGCGGGCTTCGGCATTTTCTACGACCGCTTTATGGAGCAACAAATCCTGGATGCCGAGCATTTGAATGGAATCAACCAGCGTCAATACCTGGTGACCTCTCCAGATTTCTTCCCAAACATTCCTTCCCAGAGCAGCCTGGCGAAATACACGAGTTCCCTCCCGACTAAAGACCTGATTGCCCCGAGCCTCCACGCGCCGTACACAGTGCAATCAGCGATTGGGCTTGAGAGGCAGTTTACCAAGGCTCTGACGGGGTCGGTGACGTACATCAATTCCCACGGAGTGCATCAGCTTCTTACCAACAACATCAATGCGCCGCAGGACTTCAGCTTCTGCCCCCCCTCGGCTGCCCCGGGCGCAAGCACTTGCGGCCCCCTCTCCGGCATGTTTCCGTATGGCCAGGCCGCCGGATACCTGGACCAGTTCGAATCCGTGGGACTTTTCAACGAAAACCAGTTAGTAACGAATTTCAGCCTGCGTGGAAAGCGCGCAACCGCTTTCGGGTTTTACACTCTCAGTTATGCGAATAGCGATACGAGCGGCCCCACCTATCAGCCGATGAACCCCTACGATATCGCTGAAGACTATGGGCCGGCGTCATTCATCTCCCGCCATCAGGCGTTCGTTGGGGGGTCGATCCAGATGCCGAAGGGCTTTCGCCTCAGCCCCTTCATGATGGCGAGCACCGGCAGGCCCTTTAACATCACGCTCGGGCAGGACGTTTATGGCACCGGCGTTTTCAGCGCGCGCCCGTCACTGGCGCCCGCGGGGGCGCCCGGGTCGGTCTCGACGAAATACGGATCGTTCTATACCTACCCCGTCGAGGGCGCGCCGGTTATTCCACCGTACGAATTCTTCGGGCCCAATCTTTTTTCACTCAACATGAGGCTGGCGAAGACATTCGGCTGGGGTGAGAAGAAGGGCTCATCGAACACTGGGGGAGGCGGAGGACGTGGAGGCTACGGCGGTGGCGGCAGAGGCGGCCCCCAAGGCCTGGGGGGCCGCGGACTCGGTGGAGGGGGAGGCGGTCAGGGCATGTTCGGCGGGGGAGCGGAGAACTCGAGATACTCGCTCGAATTCAGCGTCAACGTGCGCAACGTGTTTAACATTATCAATCTCGGCCCACCGGTGGGTAATATTGGGTCACCTCTCTTCGGCCAATCCAACACCGTTAACGGCTTTATGGGCTACCGGCACCTCGATCTGCAAGTGAGGTTCAACTTCTAACCACGAGCCGCCTATGACGCGTAGGGGCAATCCTTTTGGTCGCGCAAGGGCGGCCAATAGGGGAGCCCCTTCGGAGGTCAGTCATTCCGCGTTCTTTTATGCCCTCCGCTCACCACTCGTAGAGCCAGACATAGCTCGTGGCTCGGCTCTGCTGCGGCGAACCGTAGGGTTTGCCATTCTTTTCCTCGCCGTTTCGCCAGGCGAGACGAAACCCCTTTTGAAAGATAATGGGATCGTCCTCATGAAAACGGTAAGCTGAAAAACGGCAGGTCCCATCAGCAGCCTGCTCCTTGTGAGTCAGTCCGGCGAGAGGAAGATGGTACATTCCGCGGTTGAAGTAATAGGTCCCCAGGAAGTAGTCCTCAGTTCCTGAGGAGAGCAAGAGCGGTTCCTTCGCGCCGTCCATATAGGCCCTCAGGATGGCTTCAAGGAAATTGAAATCCTTGCTGGCGACGGACAGCGTCACCTGGTAAAGCGCGCCGGCTCCAGGGGCTTGGCAGATTTCGAGCATCTGAAGAGGCTCGAGTTCGACGTTGTCGTGCACCTGCAGGTGCAGTCGCGCGTTCTCCGGCAGGCGGATATTCCCGAGGAACACAGGAAGTTTCTCGACGCCCCGGATTATCCACCAGAACACTTGCGGTTTCTCGACGCCCACGCCCAGTTGCCCGGTAACTCGGATACTCTTCCCAAAAGGAATCCGGTAAGTGTTATAAAGGCCGCTGGGATGGCCGGTCTTCCCCAGCCGCGCCGAACCCCAGGGGGCCGAGACATCTCCCCAACCGATCCCGTGGCCAAGAAAAAGCTCCATATCAATCGAGGCTTTGGCCTCTCCGTCGATGTAGAAGCGAATTCGCGTCCGGTCGTATCCGGGCCAGTCGCCGCCAAACCACATCTGCGTCAGGCATCCGGCGCCCTCGTGCTGGAAGAGCACGGTCTCACGGTCGGGGTAGAGCGTCCCTTCCTTGCCGGCGGTCCCGAAGGTTTCGAGGTTTGCGACAGACACGCTGCTCTCGGGGTTATCAAGAGGATTGTCAGAGGCTGCCAATGGGCAAACCAGAGAGGTGACTGTGGCTACGATCACGATGACCCAGAAGCGGAACAGAGACGTCCCGATCTTCGCCCTTGCAGAATCTGTATTGGCCATGGGGAACTCCTTCCGGGGCAGGGGTAAGCGCTATCTCTTCAACTTGTAGGGGGAGGGCTTGCCGCCCTCTGGGCCTCCGCGCAACCAAACCTCATTTGGGACGCTAAGGTAAGGGCGGTTCGCGAACCGCCCCTACGAGCTTGAGGGATCAACCCGCCTTAGCGCACCAGGGTTGAGATGAAGTGATATGTCCCTGACCCGATTTCGCACACCGCCGTGCCCGCTTCCATGCGCAGATACTTGATGCCCGGCATTTGAGCGGCTGGCTGGTCACTTTCTTTTACAGATGCCGCATCGCTCGCCGGAACGTACACGGTGGCCGTGGTGTTAACAGGAATAGAAACGTCCCAGGTAAAGCGGTCGCCTTCACGCTTCCAGTCGCTCACAATTTCGCCATAAGGAGATTTGTGCGAAGCCTTCACGAAGGTGAGATCGCCAACTGGCGTAGGATGCATGAGGAGGTGCTTGAAACCGGGCTGCGCCGGATCGGGGCGGATGCCGGCCAGGTTTTCGTAGAACCAGGTGATCAGGTCCCCGACCAACATCAAATGGTTGCCCGAGTTCATGGCCGGGTTGGCCGTATCACCGTTCCAAAGCTCCCAGATTGTGGTGGCTCCCTGGCCGGCCATGTAGCCCCAGCTTGGATACGATTTCTGAGAGGCGATTTCATAAGCGACCTCCGGGTGCCCGTGGGCCGAGAGCACTTGCATGAGCCACTGGCCGCCGATCAGCCCGGTTCCGGTATGCCCCTGGCTCTGGACCTGGATCTTCCTCACCAATGCTTCGGAGACTTTCTGCCGGTCTTGTTCCGCGACCATTCCAAAGGCCAAAGGAAGAACGCTGGAGGTTTGTGAGCCGTTGCTGTAACGGCCAGTCGTCTCATGAAAGTAAGCTTTGTCAAAAGCCGCGACCAGCCTGTCGGCGAGTTCGTTGAAACCTCTCGCGTCATTCGGCTTGTCGAGCAGCGTCGCGAAGCGCGCCATCAGGCGCAGCAGGTGATAAAAGTAAGTCGTGCCCAGTACCGGTCCCTCGGTCCTGCGGGTGGGGTCTTTCGAGTGGATCAACTCGGGAGATTCCGGCGGCACGCACCAATCGCCGTAAACATCGCGAGGCATGAGATCGTCTTTCAGGAACGTCTGCATATGCGCGATCCACTTCTTCATGCCCTCGTAGTGTTTTGCAATCACCTGCAGATCGCCGTACTGATCGTAAAGATGGTCGGGGATGATGATAAAGCTGGACGGCCACGTGACGTTTTCATTGCGGAAGGGCCAGTAGGCCGGAGAGACGTCGCTCACCCTGCCTTTCTCATCCTGCGAGTCTGCCATGTCGTCCACCCACTTGGCGTAAAGCGCGGCAACGTCAAACATGTAAGGTTCGCCCCGGCTCTCGGCCGACCGGTCGCCCAACCAGCCTTGACGCTCGTCGCGCTGCGGGCAATCGGTGGGCATGCTGCGGTAGTTGTCCTTGGTTCCCCAGACCACGTTTTTGTAAATCTGGTTCAGCAGCGGGTTGGAGGAAGCAAAGTCGGCGTGCTGCTCGACAGCGTCATGCACCTCGCGCCCTTCGAGTGAAGCCAAAGTGGGGTCGCCCGGATATCCCTTTATCTCAACATAGCGGAAACCATGGTAGGTGAACCGTGGCTCATACACTTCGGTTCCCTCACCCTTGAGCGTGTAAACATCGGTCACCAGAGCGGAGCGCAGGTTGTCCAGATAGAGCGCGCCGTCCGGCCTCAGCCTTTCGGCATGTCGCAGTGAGACTTGGGTTCCCTCCGGCCCTGAAACCGTCAGACGGCACCAGCCTACCATGTTTTGGCCCATATCAAAGATGTAGACGCCGGGGCTCACTTGATTCATTGCAATCGGCTTGAGGGTTTCCGTAACTCGGATGGGTTCGATCATTTGCGAGCTGAGGACCCCGGCGGGGCCTTTAACAACTTGCGCTTTTTGCCAACTTCTGTCGTCGTAGCCCGGGCGGCTCCAGCCCTCCGTCTCGCGCCGCGCATCATAGATTTCGCCGTCATATTCGTTGTTGGCGCGGATCGGTCCTTCGATGGTCAGCTTCCAACTCGAGTCGCTGACCACGCGCTCTGCTTTTCCGTCGCTGTATTGGATTTCAAGCTGCAACAGCAGCTTGGGATAGCCAAAAGTCCGCGTGAAGGTGGGAACCTTGTGCCGGGGCGCGAAGTAGCGGCCGTTGCCGAGGATTACGCCCAGCGCATTGGCGCCCGTGGCAAGGCGAGGCGTGACATCATACGTCAAGTAATAGACCCGCCTATCGTAATCGCTGAGCGCGGGAACGAGCACGTCGTCACCAACCTTCTCGCCGTTCAGATAAGCTTCCGAGAGTCCCAAGCCGGAAATGTGGAGCGTTGCGCGCTTGACCGGGCCTGCAACGTTGAAGTCCTTGCGCAGCATCCGGGCAGGCAACACGGTTCGTTCCGCCCATCCTACCTCACCCCAGGGCGCCATACCGTATTCCCCCAGAACTTTGGCTGCCCCCCAGGCGGAGTCGTTAAACTCAGGCTTGCTCCAATCGTGCGCCTCTGCCGGCGCAAGGCGCCACTCCTGGTCCGTGTGAATGACCATCGGTTCGCCGCGCGCCAACTCGATTTGAATTGTCCCGATCAGGCCGGGAGGTGCATCGCCAGGAGCGCTCACAGAGACGGCGAAAACGTTGGGACCGCTGTGCAACGCCTGAGTTATGTCGGTCGAGATAGGGTTCTCGATTCCCTTCGCTGATCCAACCGGCTGCCCGTTGATATAGAGCGTCGAATTGCCGGAGCTGACCAAGTACACAAGGGCGTCCGACACCGGGTTGTCCTGTGGAATCTCGATCGTGCGGCGGAAATACCTGGTACCCGGCCCAGCCTGGGATGACCACAACCAGTGACCGTTCTTCAGCTCTTCGGGCTTACCTTCGCCGCCGTCGAGTCCGATCCACTCGCCTTTCCAGTCGGTGCGTTTAAGCAACCCCATTGACCAGAAGGCAGGCTCGCTCCAGTCGGACGACTTGCCAGTGCTCTCCCACACTCGCACCTTCCACCAAACCGGCGTGCCTGAAGCCAGCGGCTTGCCACCGTAAGGAACTTGAATAGACTTGTCGGATTCGACCCGCCCCGTGTCCCAGACATCTCCCTGGTCGTTGCGAAGGCGCTCCTCGCTGCTCGCCGCCAGGATTTGGTAAGCCCCCTGCCTCTGACCTCGAGCCTTTGGATCCGCTGCCTCCAGTCTCCAACTCAAGCGCGGCTTCAATGCATCGATCCCAAGCGGATTCTTGCGGTACTCGCACCGCAGCTCTGTTGGAGGCAGAAGCCCCTCCGCCGCTTCGAGAGGAAACCATGGAATCGCAACCAGCAAAAACGTTAACGCGAAACCCCATTTAGACATTTCGATAGCTCCTCGTGGCATGGTCCGACATAAGATACTCCAGAAACACGATCAACAGGATTGCACAATTCCCTGAACTTAGCTAATATAGATTAGCTAAGGGAGAAGCCATGGCATCCGTAAAAGTCCACGAGGCGAAGACCAACCTGTCGAAATTGATCGAGCAGGCGTGCCGCGGCGAAGAGATCATCATCGCACGCGGTACCATTCCGGTGGTTCGTCTGGTTCCGGTGGGAAAGGTTCGTGGACGGCGGCAGCCAGGAGCGTTACGTGGCAAGCTCCGCGTAGGTCCGGAATTTTTCGAGCCGCTTCCGGCCGAAGAGCTTTCCGCCTGGGAGTAGCTGAGGTGCGACTGTTGATTGACACTCACGCATTGCTCTGGTGGCTCAACGACGAGCCGTCTCTTTCCCCTGCGGCGCGGAAAGCCATGGCGGAAAGCTCGAACGTGCTCCTGGTGAGCGCCGCGTCGGCGTGGGAGATTGCCACCAAAGTGAGGTTGGGAAAACTTCCGACCGCTGAGGAATTGGCTGCTGACTTTCAGGGATTCATGCTCCGCGAAGGATTCACGATACTGGACATTACTGCCAACCACGCCACTCGCGCCGGACTCCTGCCCGGCCCTCACAAAGACCCGTTTGACCGCATGCTGATTTCCCAGGCTCAAGCCGAGAGTGTCCCCATCATAACGAGCGAGCGCGTATTCGAAGCCTACGGCGTACGCCGCATTTGGTGAGGCTTGAGAGGAAAACACCAGAACGCAACTTTCGCGGCAAGTCGCAACGGAGACCGTAGACTCGAATGGAATCTTCAACTTTGACCGAAAATTCAACATCGGCAATCCGCAACGTCGCCATCATCGCCCATGTTGACCACGGCAAGACCACGCTGGTTGACGGGATGCTATGGCAGAGCGGGATCTTCAAAGCCAACGAGGAGGTCGTGGAGCGCGTTCTGGACTCAAACGAGCTCGAGCGCGAGCGCGGCATCACCATCCTGGCCAAGAACACTGCCATTTTCTACCGCGGCGTCAAGATCAACATCGTGGACACTCCCGGCCACAGCGATTTCGGCGGCGAGGTGGAGCGCGCTCTGATGATGGTGGACGGCGTCCTGCTGCTGGTGGATGCCAGCGAAGGGCCGCTCCCACAAACTCGATATGTGTTGCGCAAGGCTCTTGAGGCCAAGCTGCCGCCCATCGTGGTAATCAACAAAATCGACCGCGGCGATGCGCGACCACAGGAAGTGCTGAACGAGATTTACGATCTATTTATCGAGCTCGACGCCTCGGAAGAGCAGCTCGATTTTCCCATCCTCTATGCCAACGCCCGGCGAGGTACTGCGACTCGCTCGCTCGACCAGCCATCCGAAAGCTTGGCGCCGCTGTTCGAGGCCATTCTCGAGCACATTCCTCCTCCCGCGGGCGATCCCGCAGAAGTGTTGCAGTTGCTGGTGGCAAATCTGGACTACAGTGACTATCACGGACGCATCGCCATCGCGCGCATTTTCTCGGGCACGCTCAATCGAGGCGACGACGTAGCCATCGTCAAGCTCGACGGCACTGTGCAGGAGACGCGTATTACGAAGCTATATGGTTTCGAAGGCCTGGAGCGCACCAATATTGAACGCGCCGCGGCCGGTGAGATCGTGGCCATCGCCGGCGTCGAGGGCATCACCATCGGCGAGACGGTGACCAGCATCCAGTCGCCGCGCGCCCTTCTGCACGTGCCGGTGGATGAGCCGACCATCTCGATGATCTTCACCGTGAATACCTCGCCTTTTTCCGGACGCGAGGGTTCCTGGGTTACGTCGCGAAACCTTCGAGAACGGCTGCAAAAAGAGCTGCTCACCAACGTCGCCCTAAAGGTGGAGGAAACCGAAAGCCCCGACTCGTTCAAGGTGATGGGCAGGGGCGAACTCCAACTTGCCATCCTCATCGAAACCATGCGCCGCGAAGGATACGAGTTGGCCGTGGGCAAGCCGGAAATCATTACGCGCCAGGTTGGTGACAAAGTGCAGGAGCCCATGGAGCAGCTTGTGGTCGATTCCCCGGCAGAGTTCGTGGGCGTTCTGATCCAGAAGTTGGGCGCCCGCAAAGGGATTAACACCAAGATGGCCGGGCAGGGACGGCAGGGCGGGCGCGTGCGCCTGGAATTCCTGATTCCCTCGCGCGGGCTGATCGGGATGCGCGGCGAGATCCTGAAGGACACGCGCGGCACGGCCGTGATGAACACGCTTTTCGACGGTTACGCCGACTGGCAGGGCGACATCGACCGCCGGCTCACCGGCTCGCTGGTGGCCGACCGGCAGGGCCGCACCACCGGATATGCGCTTTACAACTTGCAGGAGCGCGGCGAGCTCTTCGTCGGGCCGGGAGTCGAAGTCTACGAAGGGATGGTCATCGGTGAAAACGCGCGTTGGGACGATATGGATGTGAACGCGGTGAAGGAGAAGAAGCAAACCAATATGCGCGCGTCCGTGGCCGACGAGGCGATCCGGCTGATCCCGCCCACGCCTCTCAACCTCGAACTCGCCATGGAGTTTATCGCCGACGATGAGTGGGTGGAAGTAACGCCGCAGGCAATCCGCATTCGTAAGAAGATCCTGCCGGCCAACCAGCGTCCCCGCCGCCACCGGCAGGAGGGATGAGGTGCTGGGATTTATAGATCGACGATTCGCGAGTTTCCGAACGGCCGGCTAATAGTATGATAACGTTGGAAGACGCGAGGGGGTGAGCTTTGGCGCTGAAGGTAACTCCTAATTTTCCTGCCGACCATTCCGATTCGGAGTGTAGTGAGTCGTCGACTCAGCCGCCTACAGAACCAGCCGACCTTCTCCAGGTCTTCCAGCTTCCAGGAGATTCTCCTCACGTTAGCACGAAGACAATCAAAGAGATCGACTCGGGCAGCGAGTGAACGGAGTCTGCTTTCTTCCCGTTGCGCAGGATCCGCGCGCACCATTAATTAATCTACAATCAACTCCCATCCAAACCCCGGCCGATCCGGGGGCCGCATGGAGATGCCCTCGGGCCCGCGCGTAATGTTATTCTCCTCCTCGAACTGCCGGTAGACTTCCGGCGGCCCACCCGGCGGCGGCATGAACATTTCGCACCATGGGCTATTGGTGGTGGCGAGAATATAGTGGGCGCAACCGTGGCTCCATCCGGCATGCGGGATGACGGGGATATTGTAAGCGGCGGCCAGCGCGCCGATGTGGCGCATTTCGCTCAGACCGCCGCACCAAGTGAGGTCCGGTTGCCAGATGGCAGCTCCTTTGTATTCCAGCAACAACCTGAAGCCATAGCGGGTGTACTCGTGTTCGCCAGTGGCCATCTGGGTGGACTTGATCGCGGCGCTCAGTCTTCCGAATCCCTCGTAGTCGTCGGGCGGAAGACACTCTTCCATCCAATAAACACGGTAGGGTTCCAGCATTTCAGCCAGTTCGAGGGTGTAGTGTTCCGTAAGCGCCATCCAGCAATCCAGCATGAGGTCGCCCTCCGGCCCCAGCAGTTCGCGGGTGCGCTTGACGAGCTCGAGGTTCTTCTTCATGCCTTCGCGCCCATCCGCCGGACCGTAAGGAAGTGCCAGCTTCAACCTTTTGTAGCCGAAGTCGAGGTGCTGCTCAACGTCATTGCCAGTGCAGTAGGCAGGGATTTTTGATTTGGTTTCCCCGCCCAACAACCTGTAAACAGGCAAGCCCAGGGCATTGCCGATAATATCCCAAAGGGCTATATCGACCGCACTTATAGCGTGCACAACAAGGCCCTTGCGCCCGTAGTACAAGGTGGATCGCCACATGATGTCCCAGAGCTTTTCAACATCGAAGGGGTCCTCGCCCAGGAGCAGTTTGGTGAGGTGCTTCTCGATCACAAAACTACACCCCGGTCCGCCGAAGCCGATGCCAGTAACGCCTCTATCGGTCGAGATCTCCACGGCGTCGGGCCCCAGGTCGTTCGCCATGAACAACTCCCGGCGCGGCTTGTATTTGGGGTA
Organism: uncultured Acidobacteriota bacterium; assembly: GCA_963831905.1. Taxonomy (GTDB): domain Bacteria; phylum Acidobacteriota; class Terriglobia; order UBA7540; family UBA7540; genus CAVROP01. The sequence goes on from CAWHRX010000009.1 coordinate 1,439,326, forward strand.
GATCGACATGGGGTTTGCCACTTCGGACCCGCCCGTTGACCACGATCCGGCCGCAGGTTCGTAGCTGGGTAACGGCTTCTTTGGCTTCGGGCGGACCATCCTGACGCCGATAATCTTCAGCTTGCTTTTCTCCTCTTGAAAGGGAAGCGGCGGAGGGGAAGGGAAGGGCGCCGAGCTGCTGTTTTCGGGCAACGCGGAGGTGGTCAACGCGCCCATGGCTAGTGCCGTGCCTGCCCCGAGGAAGCTTCTGCGGTTCATTCTTAGACACTCCAGCGGATAAGGGTTTGAAAGCGAGGTCGCACGCGCCCACTTTAACAGAATCAATTTGTATATGGAAATCGCGTCCTGCAGTGGCGCCGGGGTAAGTTCAAGGTCCCTTGCGGCAACCGGAAATCTCGGGCGGCTTGTCGGCGTTGTCTCGATCGCGGTTTACGCTGTAGCAATCTGCTCTTTTGTATTCCGTGCCATCCCAACGGTAGACGTTAATCAATTGTTCGTAAGCGCTCATATGCCAGGACGTTACCACGTCATGGAAACCGTGGCTCAATGTCTTTCGTAACACGAAGTCACCTTCGGCATCCAGCACCAGCCTCAACCTTTCGCGTTGGCGGGTGAAAACCAAATACCGGCAGTTCCCGCTGGCGCCGCAGAACAGACTCGGCCCCTGCACCAAGACCTGCTGACCACCACCCTCAGCGAGCTCAATGAATCCGATTCGGGCGTCCATCACGGTTGCGCGTTCTTCTTCACGCTGCGCATCCGTGAAGGAGTCGTGGACAGTCTCGTTGTCGAGCAGCCGGTAGATTTGCTGGCGCTCCTTGGTTGTGAGGGGGGCGTTTGCAAGAGAATAGACAAGATTCGCGTTGACAGGATAGGTACTTCCCAGCCTCCAGTCGTCACGCAAACCCTGCGCCGCAGCGACTCCACTGCTCAGGACTATCAACAGGCAGATGGCCTGGATGAAGCGCCTACTTTCCAACGTATTTCTCCGGGTCCTGATCGAACTTCGCTTTGCAACCCTTGGCGCAGAAGTAGATCGTTTGCCCCTTGTATTCGCTGCTGGCCGCCGCCTTTTCGGAATCGATGGTCATTTTGCAGACCGGGTCAAGAACCTTCATGACTTCACCTCGAGATCGGGAGTCTTCAGACGGAGGGCGGGGCCTCGCCAAGTTCCAGGTTGATCTCCCCAACCCCGCCCTCAACCCTCACATCGACGGTGACCGGCGATTTGCCATAGGCCTCGTTGACGTAGAAGTCGCCCTCTTTCCGAAGGCCGTGAACATTAACGGCTCCGATACCTCCGCGCGCGCTGGCCCGCACGCCAACCTCATTGGGGAGCCGGATGGTTGCCTTGCCCACTCCGCCCTGAATGCTGGCGGTGAGGTCATTCTTCCAGTCGCCGGTCAAGTCCACCGTGGTCTCTCCCGCTCCGATATGGAGGTCCAGTCTGCTCACCGCAAGGCCTCCCAGCGCGAGATTGGCCCGCCCTGCGCCCTGGTTCACTTCGAGTTGCATGGGCACCTTATTATTGAGGTGCAGATCCCACTTGTTGTGACCGCCTCCGCGGCCGTGGGATGATTCCGACTGCCGGATCGACAGCCGGCCCTGACCCTCGCTTACGTTGTATTCCACCGAAGGCTTTGCGTACCGGCTGTTGTATGTGAAGTCGGCCTCGAGCAGTTCCTGAGCGCCGGGGCCAACGCTCAGCTCGCCGGCGGGCATCTCGATTTCCACTCGCGCCGACTTCGCTTCGCCCAGCTTAACGGTGCGGGATTCCGTCTGAGGCGGGCCCGCATCCCAATCCCCGGTATTGCAGGCGGTTACGACAAGGAGCGGAAGAAGGACCAAAAAAAAGGCTAGCCTCGTTGCGGGTTTTTCCATGTTGGTTTCCTTTTGCAGGTTCTTAGGAGCGGGATAATTCGAACACGGTTATTTCAGGAGGAGCATCGAACCGAATAGGCACGCCGATGGTTCCGATGCCTCGATTAACATAGAGTTGGCCGCCGGGTTTCTCGTACCATCCCCGAACGTAAGACGTGATGAGGCGGCTGGGCGAAAGCTCGGGACTGATAAACTCAAGGGTGACCTGGCCTCCGTGGGTGTGCCCGGCCAGGCTGAGGTCGATTCCATACTGGGCCGCGCGGTCGAAGGTGTTGGGGTTGTGGCTGAGCAGAATGTTGGCCGTGTCGGGAGCCATCAGACGGTCCACGCCCAGAAGGTATTCGCGCACCAGGCGCTGGTTGCTTGGCCCCATGCGGGTGCTCGACTCGTAATCCACTCCCAGCAGGTTGATGAATTCACTCCCGGACGTGATTAAAGCCCGCTCGTGCCGCAGGATACGAATTCCCCGCAGGGCGAACAGGTGCGTGATGGAATCCTCCACTTTCGCCCACATCTCATGATTGCCAAGACAGCCATACGCGCCGAAGGGGGCTTTGATCCCCGCCAGCACATCCACAATCGCGGATTGAGTGGACGGGTCCCAAGTGACAAAGTCGCCGGTGAGTGCAGCCAAGTCGGGCTTGAGACCGTTGGCGATCCCCACGTAGCGTCGAATCTCATCGGCGGGCATGAACGCGCCGATGTGAATGTCTGAGAGTTGGACGATCCGGAAACCTTCGAAGGCTCGCGGCAGGCGCGGAATCCGGATGCGTCGATGAGAGATTTCGAGATTCAGCCGCTCATAGAACATTCCATAAGCGCCCGCCACAAAGGGGGCCGTACTCATCGCCACGGCGGTTCTCTCTAGGAAGCGGCGCCGAGCCAGCGATACAGGGCTGGGGAGCGGCACGGCACGGCCCGCCCTCGCCACCCTCCGGAACAGCCAGCGCGCGCCCAAGGCGATTCGGTCCCCCAACCCCAAAAGGACGACAATTAAAAACCCCAGTAAGGAGCAGAAAATCCACCATTGGAAGGGCGCCTGGAGCAGGGCGGCGCGCAAGGTAAGGTGCGTGGGTTCGGCGCTTCGCGCAGCACCACGGATCCAACCCCAAAAATGCGTCTGGTGCAGAGCCCCGCGCACCGTCAGGTCCGTGGCACCTGTACTTCGGCCCCCCCCGCCGATCATCGAAATCCTATTGAGAATGAATATGATCCAGGATGGCAAGAGGTTATAGGATAACAACAGGACATAAGCCACTAAAGCTGCCACGACGACGCGGCGGCGCCAAACGGAGCTGGGAATTAAGGAAGTCGCCCAACTTCGAAACTGCTTGACCCAAAAAATCTGGCTGGCAACAAGAATTAGGACTCCAGCGCTGCCGATCAGAAAACCCTGCCACATATGAACTCGGACCCACGTCCCTTCCCCTTTAGTATACATTGCTTTCCCCTTGGAATTGTGGAGTTTGAAGGGGTGGCCGATGCCCACCTGATTAGACTCGTCGCGCTGGCCCTTAAATGCTGCGGAATGACCGTCTAAGGCTGTGGTCCGGGTGCGCAGGGGAGGAAGGATCGCTGCAGATCATTGAAATCACAACTGCCAAGATTACCCGATTTCCGGAGCCCGAAGGTCCGATCTCAATTAGGCCCGAAATCGGTCCTCGTTTTGCTCAGAGTGATAGCTTGCGGGCGTTTTTCCGCACCCTGGTTAGGCTGGCGCTTGCCGAGTCCGACGTGGGGTCGGCACCATCACGTGACATATTGTAGCCTGGCAGGGGATGGTCATTGACTTTCTAGTACGAGAGAGCTAGTCTATAAGGTTGGCTCTAGCATTCGGTCGAATTATAATCGAGGAAAATCATGTCTTTTCAGATAGGCGATAAGGTTGTCTATCCGAACCAAGGGGTGGGTATTGTCGAGCAAATCTCCACCCGCAACCTGACGGGGCAGCCCGAAATGTTCTATCTTCTGCGGCTTGCGTCGGGAAGTATGCGGGTGATTGTTCCGATCAGCAGCGTGGTCAACGTGGGCCTGCGCAGGGTGACCAGGACCAGTGAAATCAGCAGCATCGTTGATTACTTGCAGAAGGGACAGAGTAAGGCAACTCAAGACTGGAAGGGCCGCTTCAAGGAGAATTCCGAGAAGATGCGAAATGGCACGCTCCAGCAAGTGGCCGAAGTCTTGAAAACTCTCATCATCCTGAACCAGGCCAAGCCTCTGTCTTTTCGCGAGAAGAAGATGATGGATCGCGCCTGGCTACTTCTTGTGGATGAGATTGCGGTGGTGCGCGGGACCTCGAAGGAGACCGTGGAAGGCCAACTCGTGCGCGCCCTCAATAAGTCGAATCTGAAAGCACCTCTTCCGAGCTAAGGCTGTCTGGCTGCTTCTTTCAGGATGTCCTTATAACCACTTCTTCGAACCCTGCCGGAGTGTCCCCCCATCTAGTCCCACCCCTGAATTCAGCCACTGGCAGCGCTACCCAGTCTTGAGAAGCCAGACTTCAGCCACTTGGCAGCCCCGGCCATTGCCGCCCAAGCCGGGTTCACGGTTCCAGAGCAGGTTCAACTCGCCGCTCGAGGTGGCTTCGGCGGGAATGTCGAACTCGAGCGGGCGAGGCGGCCAGGGTTTGTGTATGAAAGGATGAATCTCCAGATTTCCGTTGCACCGCATGCGGATGACCGCCGCACGTTCGTCGCCTGAGTAGACGACCCTGACCCTATATCGCCCGCGCGGATCGAGGCCGGTGTAGCGGAGCTCCAAAGGTGCATCAAACAGCGACTCCGCCCATCGCTTCCAGGAGACGGGCACCTGATCTCCAAACTCGTCGGGGTAATCAAACCCGACGAGCGACGAGGCGCGAAACTCAGGGTCTTCGACCCCACCCGGGCCTCGCACCAAGTGAGGCTGGCGTGTGAGATCGCCCAAGTCGTCGTAGAACCCGCCCGGACCCGGATTCGACCAATTCAGGATTTCCTCGATGGCCGTCATTTGCGCTTGTTCAGAGGCGAGCGCGCGAATCTGCTTGATCTTCCACCGCATCCAGGGGAGGTTGGTGATGGGCGCATCGAGGGTATCGAGATTGGCGCCCCGTGAGACAGCCTCCGCCTGGTAACGCTCCACCGATAGCTGCATGCGGATGCTCTGAAAGAGGGCCTCTCCCAGCTCCAGAATCCTGGCTCTCAAATCCTCGGCCGGCGAATTGGACAACCCCGTTTCTACGATACCGTCAACTTCCAACAAGACGGCAGAAACATCGTGCTCACTCGTGCGGCGACTGGGTTCTCCGGGGTCGATATCGAGAGGAGCGGGGCGAATGCCGACGCGCCGAATTTCTTCCAGTTTGCTGGTGACCCGGTTTTCGAGCTCGATTTCATGCAGCAACCGCCGCCGGACGTACGCATCGTAGTACGCCCGGTAGAGCGCTTGCTGGAATCGCCAATTCAACAGGTGCCGAGGCGAGGCAGAGTCCTCCATCATCTGAAACTGCCGCAAGGTGACGTCCACATCCTGGTTCGTGAGCAAGGGTCCTTGCCAATTCCGTTCCAGGCTGAGCAAGCCCTGGGCAAAGCCCTCGACATACTTTTCACCAATGAAATAGCGGCTATACTCACGCAACACATTGGCAACTTTTGCTTCCGGATCCCAAGCCAGGGCGCTCCAAACGATTTTGTTGACGTCGTCGTTGCAGCCCTCGGAGTAGCTGAGAAAACCGATGGAATCGGGGGCGTAGCGGCGCAGAATGTTCGCCGAACCCTCGGGCCGGGGGTTGATGACCTCGCGGCCCTCCGTGTAAGCATACGCCGTGTCCCAGTCCGGAACGGGAAACTGGCACTCGACGCTATGGGTAATGTCCGGATAGAGCCGGATGGGGTATTGCCGTGGAATCTGCTTGCGCAACGCCGGCAGGTCATCGCAGTTCTGCGGTCCGAACACGACTCCGCTGAGCCAGGAGGGCTGGTCTCTCTCGAGGATCTGGTAAAACTCGTTCGTCCATTCCCGATTAAACGACTGAGGAGAAATCCAGACTTTTCCCTTGGGATGATATCGGTGCAGGTTTTCTGCTTGTTTCTGCAAGAGCGCCAGCGAGTATTTGGGCCGCGTGTGGCCAGGATCGCCACCTGGGACGAATACCGCGTCAATGCGCGGCAGCGCACGGAAGACCTGCCCCCACTCGTTCAGCGCAAACTCGACGGTTTTCGGATCAGCGTAGTTCTCGTCCATGGCGGGATACCAGATCCAAACGTCCAACCCGTACTCGTCCGCAAGGCGGGACATCTCGATCATCATCGGCAGGGGCGGGAGAGGGAAATGAGGGCTGTCAGGCGCGTCGTCGGAGCGCGGAGGAATCAACTCGATGGCGTTTGTCCCGAAGACGGCCAGGTCGCGAATGTATTGGTCCCACACGGAAATGGTCCAGCCGTCGTAGGAATTGGTCTTGGGCCGGTACCCCAACTGGTGCCCGCGCAGCGGATACTTCGGGCTGGTGGCAACGTTCAACGGGCTCGCGATCGTGACCTTCCCCTTTGCCATGCGCAGCGCGCGCAGCAGACCCCCCACGCCGAACAGAACCCCGCGCTCATCGGCCCCCAGAACAGCCACGCCCGGCGCGGCGGCCTCGGCCTGAGCCCGCAGCGCAAAACCCTCGGCGCGCAAGGCCGGCGGATGCGGAAAGAGGCTTTCGAAAAACTGCGGCTGAAAGCTTTGAAGAGCACCGGCTTGTCCAACCACGATGGCAGGGCCGGAGTCCGGCCAGGAGTTGACGACCCGCCATTCGATCCCGGTTCGTTTCTCGACCTCTTCGTTGAGTACTGAGACCGCTTTTTGTTCGCGACTGGAAAGGCCTGGAGGTTGGACGATGACCGCGCGGCTCAAGTCCAGCGCTGTTTCGCGGCCGCCTGCGGCAGCTCCGGCCCCCTGGCTCACCGCGTGATCGAGCGGACCGGTCCTGAGAAGGTGAAGCCCGCTTGCGAAGCAGGCTGATGCTCCGCTGCTTTTAAGAAAGTCCCGACGGTCCATTAAGCCCTTGCGTTTACCCTCAGCTACGGACATAGCTAGTACGTAATGACGGAAGTTGCCGTGATAACGTGGCGCTTTGGAAGGGCGGGGCTTCAGCCCCGCCGCCTCCGGGAGCCCGACGAGTTGGGCCTTTAGGCCCTGAAGCCACGTTCCTTCAGGGGCTAAAGCCCCCAATGACGAGCCGTTTTCCGTGGCGGGGCTGAAGCCCCGCCCTTCCCGCCGCTCAACAATATGACGCGGAGTTTCGTCAGCAAGTGCTAGTGCCCGGCGGCGGTCATCGCGCCGTCTACTACAAGGACGGATCCGGACATGAAGGAGGCCGCGTCTGAAGCGAGAAACAGCGCTGCATCGGCCACGTCGCGAGGCGTGCCAATGCGGCCCAGAGGATGAACACCGAGAATCTGCTGCATGGCCGCAGCAGTGTCGAGTTGGGCGTGACCGGGTGAGATCAGCATGGGGGTGTCGATATACCCGGGGCAGATGGCGTTGACGCGGATTCCCTCCCGGCCGTGGTCGAGGGCCATGGCGCGGGTTAATCCCAACATACCGGCCTTCGAAGCATCGTAGGCGGCGGTCCGCTCGTACGATGCGAAGGCGTGCACGGAGGAGATATTCACGATCGACCCTTGACGCCCGCGCAGGTGGGGAATCGCATGCTTCGAGAACAGGAAAACACCTTTCAGATTCACGTTGAGCTGGCGGTCCCAGTCGCTCGAGGACATTTCAACGACGGTCCCCGGCAGTTCAATGCCGGCGTTGTTGACCAGAATATCAAGGCCCCCGAAGGTGCGCACCGCCTGCTCGACCGCGCCCTTGACGTCCTCCTCGCGGCTAACATCCCCCGTGATCGCGAGTGTCTGTCCGGTCTGGCGAAGCTTGCGCTCCATGCCGAGCACCCCTTCGCCGTTGATGTCAAACAGGACCACCGCCGCGCCCGCCTCAGAAAACCGTTCAGCAATCCCCGCTCCGATTCCTCGGGCTGCTCCGGTGATGATCGCGACTCTGTGGTCTAAGCGGATCAATTGCCCTCGTCAGAAGAGAGCTTCGCGCACCATCTGAGTCGTCTCCGCCACTTGGTTTGAGTACCGCGGGTAGAGCCCGATGATCGTGGCGTCGGACGGCTTGATGTTTTGGTAGGCCCAGGCAATCGCCTTGCGCTTCTGGTCCTCGGAATTGCACTTGCGGCCTGCGCTCAGGACCTTATAGACCAACGCCGGCTTATCGACTTGCCGGACGGCGGCGGCCATCTTCGGCGGGTCGGAAGCAATCCAACCTTCATCCACGGGAACCGTTCCGATCTCCGCGATCCAGTCCTCGGGATGGCGGCTGAGGTAATGCAGACCCGCCATGTAGAAATCGTTGCCAAATCCTTTTTCATGAAGGGTGGCGAGGATTTTGGGATTGTGGGTGGAAATTCCGGCGGCGGCGCCCAGGTCGTGAACTTTGTCGACGTAGGTCTTCAGCAGGTCGATCTTGCCGGCGCGAAAGAGGAGGTCGGTGGCATGGCCGTGGAACGCAATGCCGATGGGTTTGAATTCCATGGCGGCCTGCGCGCATCTGATGGTGCCATCCAAAACTTCTTCCGGCGTGCGGCCCATCTTTTCGTCGAAGTGCCAGGAGGCGGCGAGGCAGATGAATTGAATGTTGCAGCCCGCCCCACGAAGTTTCGGAAAAATCCGTTTCATGTCCCAATTGAAGCTGGCCTGCCAGGTGTTGATGCCTGCTTTCTCGCAATCCTGGAGGAGCGCCACGATGCGCTCGTCGGTGAACCATTCCCGCATGTGCATATCGTATTGCCGGTTGACGTGCGAGTAGCCGAACATGGGGTTGCTTCCCACAACCAGCCTCGACACGCGGTGCGATCCCAGGCTCACCAGGGGCAGCAGGTCCGCGGGTTCGGCGCGCAGCGCGGCCGGAGCCATCAGAGTGGCAGCTACAGTTGTAGCCCCTTTGAGGAAATCCCGGCGGCTGGTTTCCGATTTCAAGGTGTTCGCCATCTCCTGCGGGCCGGATGATTCATTCTGGGCCATAAGTATTCTCCCTCACGCGTTCCGTCTCTCGCTGACTCGCCAGACAATACAATCTCGCCCCCCATAAGTCAATGGCCGTTATTCATACCGCAAGGCGACCATGGGATCGAGGCGGCTGGCGCGCCGGGCGGGGATGTACCCGGCCGCGCCAGCGACCAGCGCGAGTGCAGCCACAGCCAAGGCCAACGTGGAGGGATCGTGCGCCGACAGGCCGTAGAGTTGAGTGGCCACCACCCGCGACAGCGCGATGGCCGCGGGCACACCGATCGCGATTCCAATCGCCACCAGTAGCAGCACGTCGCGCATCACCATCCAGACAACCGTCACCGGTTCCGCGCCCAGCGCCATGCGAATGCCGATCTCACGTTTTCGCTGGGCGACCGAGTAGGCCATCACGCCATACAGCCCGAGTGCCGCCAGCAAGGTCGCGAGCGCTCCGAAGACGGAAGAGAGGCTGGCGATCATCCGTTCGGTTGCAAGCGAGTTGCTGATCTGTGCTTCCGTGGTGCGCATATCGTAAATCGGCATATTCGCGTCGAGCTCGCGGACTTTGGCGCGCACGGCCGGCATCACCTGTTTAGGGTCGGCGGCAGTTCGCAGGTAGACGGTCATGCTACCGAGGAAGTGGCTGCCGAGGTACGGAACGTAGGCCTGGGCGGGGATTTCGTCGCGCAGGCTGGTGTACTTGATGTCCTTCACTACCCCGATAACCTCCATATCGGTGTGCGTTCCAGGATCGTCCCCGAAGCCCATGTGGCGGCCAATGGGATTCTGCCCCTGGAAATAGAGCCGCGCGAACTTCTCGTTGATCATCACCGCCGTGGGAGTCCAGTCATCCGGCTGAGGACCGTTCTTGACCTCGCGGTTGTCATTGACCGTGAAGTCTCGCCCTAACACGATGGGCACACCGAGTGTGGCGAAATAGCTCGGGCTGATTGCATTCATGAAGGGCTCCGGACGGTCCTTAGGCGTCGCGGGATTATAGCCCTCCACCGTCACGCTGCTGTCCCATTCGTTGTTTTCGAGAATACGCATCGCCGCCAGCCCCACGGATTGCACGCCGGGAATCGAGCCAAGGCTGTCCGTCAATTGCTGATAAAAGACTTTGGCTCGCTCGGGTGTATAGCCGCTCCGCGAGGGGTCAATTTGAAACCCCACCAGCCGTTCCGCCGGGAAGCCCGGACCGAGGCTGCTGAGATTGTTCAACGTCCGCAGGAACAGTCCGGCGCCGATCAGGAGCAACAAGGAGAGCGAGACTTGCGCCACCACCAGCGTGTTGCGCAGTTTGCGGTGTCCCCCGCCTACCACCGCCCCGTCTTCGTCTTTCAGCGTTCGTGCAATGTCCGGGCGGGTGGTCCTGAGCGCCGGCGCCAGCCCAAACAGAATTCCCGTCAGAAGCGTGACCGCCAGCGTGAAGACGAGTATGCGAAGATCGGGCGCAGCAGAAATACTCAGGCCCGCCGAATCGGACGGTAAATAGATAGCCATCAGCGCTCTGTCCGCCGCAAACGCCAGCGCCAGCCCGGCAACGGCGCCCAGAATGGAAAGACAGATGGTTTCCGCCAAAAGCTGCCGGACGATTCGGCCCCGGCCCGCGCCGATCGCCAGCCTGACCGCAATTTCCCTCTGCCGGCCGCTGGCACGCGCCAGCAGCAGGTTGGCGAGATTGGCGCAAGTGATCAGCAGGACCACGCCAGTAATCGCCATCAACACCCACAAAGGGGTGGAGAGTTCGCGCCGGAACGAGGCTCGGCCTTGTGAGCCTGGCAACAGGTCGATGTAGCATTTGAGGAACTGCTCGCGATCGTAGGCGGACGCGTGGTTGAACGCGGCCTCCCGAACCTCATTTTCGAGCATGGAATGCATGAACGGCGCGAGGGACGCCTTCGCCTGCGTCTCGGTCACACCCGTCTTCAAGCGCCCAAAGGCGTTCACCCAGCGCTGGCGGCGATCGGTGAGAAAGTCGTTGGGGACAATCACCAGTTCGTGCTGCATCATCACCGGGATAAAGAGTTGGGGCGAGAATCCAAGTTCCACACCGTCAAAGCCCGCCTGCGCCACGCCAATGACGGTCATGTCGTGCTTGTTCAAGGTCAGCTTCTTTCCCAGGATCCCTGGATCGCCCCCGAAGCGCTGCTTCCAGTAGCTGTAGTTCAGAATCACCAGAGGAGCGCCATCGGGAGTGCGATCCTCTTCCGGCGTGAACGGGCGGCCCAGGGCCATGCGCACCCCCAGAACGCTGAAATAAGTACCGGAGACCAGTTCTACATCCACGCGCTCCGCTCGCTCTCCTGCCGTCAGGCTTGCCGACGTCGGGAAGCGGCAGAACATGCCGGAGAAGACCTCGTTATGCAATTGGAGGTCCCGGTACATCGGGTAGGAGATAGCGTTGCCTCCCCAATTGCTCCCGTAATGCTGGCCGCGCATGGTGAGCAGCACCAACTGTTGCGGATTCTTCACGGGAAGCAAGCGCAGCAGAACCTGATCGAGCAGCGTGAATATGGCGGTATTGGCCCCGATGCCGAGCGCCAGGGTTAGTACCGAGACCGCGGCAAACACCGGATTCTTTGCCAACACGCGCGCGGCATAGCGGATGTCTCCGACCAAAGCACCCATAGGTTGCACCCCCCACAGAATTGGTTATTCTCCAATTAGACGTGGGAGGACGCAGGGCGTTAGGCCGGTTTTTTCAATCTTGCTGGTCCCTTTCGGCACTTGAGCAAATCCTTCTTCCTTTGTTTTCAATGACATTCTCGCTTTGTTCCGGCAAAAACCAGCTTTCGGCAGTCAGCCCTCAGCTTTCAGCCAAAGCGTTCACACCCGAAGATGACGCGAGCCCTGAGGTTGCTTGGCACCGTTGGACCCGACCTGCGATGCCCACCAGCGGCATGCGACTTTTCCATAGCGGTCCTTTGTTTTCATAGACATTCTCGCTTTGTTCCGGCAATTCTCGTAGCGCCGACCTTCAGGTCGGCACTTTGGCCGAGTTCTTCCGCCATGCTGGCCTGAGGGTCAGCGCGACGCGCGCACCAAGGGTTTTCCATAGCCGTCCTTTGTTTTCAATAACATTCCCGGTTCGTTCGTATGTTTTTTGCATCCCAGACATGGCTTCACTGCTAGGCACACCATCCCCACCCTCCTCATCCGAGGAGGGGTGCGTGGAGTTCCCCTCCTTGGATAACGAAGGGTTAGGGGCAGTTGGTGTCTTGGCCTGTCATTTGTTTTCAATAACGTACTGGCTTCGTTCGCATTATTTTTATGTTTTTCGGAGTCGTGCCTCACGGCTCGCCCGCTAAGTTCCCCAGACGGGCAAATTGACAAGGCGGGAAGTCCGGGAATGGCCCTCCGTGTCCCCAAATCGCGACCTGAAAGATGGGGTCGAGTGTTGTTTTCGACTTCCCAACTCCTCGACTCTTTGACTCCTCGACTTCTTGACTGCACTTGGAGGCAGAAACCACAGGTAGGGACTACGGACGGAAACAAAAGAGGACTTTCTGGCATAACCTAGCTGACAGGGCCTGACTCCCTGCCCAACCCCACAAAAGAAGCCTAGCCTATGTCGTCCCGTTTGTCAAGAGAAAAATCGCTGGAGACAAAAAGCCCTTCCCAAAAGACGGGAGTCGCGATTTCTCATAGTCCACGACTGCACTAGCTCGGGAAGCGGTAGGGCGGACGGTATTCGTAGCGGAGATACTTGTTCGCCGCCGAGTTATTCGTGAAACACTCCTGCCTTGCATCCCATTCCAAATACGATTTGGTCTTAAGCGCGAGGTCCGCAATCAGGGTTGCGGAAGTACTGCGATGGCCGGTTTCGATATCGCAATGGCACGCCTTCCGGCTGCGCACGCAGTCGAGAAAGTTGCGCGCGTGGAGGGGTGTGCCGTCCTTGCCCTCTACTTTTGTGGCTTTGATCATGGTGTGCCGGCGCTTCATCCACGGGTCGTCCACCGTCCGGTCGAGCGGCGTCGAGGCGGGGAAGTCCACTTCGCACACGGCTTCCGGGATTACTTCGTAGCCGTTCCAATCGAGAAACATCGTCCCTTCGGTGCCGCGAACCTCGATGGTGCTGCGGCGGCGGTCGGCGGGCGAGGCGTTGGTGTTGTATTGCGAAAAGATCACGAGCGTGCCCCCTGGATAGGTCCAGATCACCTCCGCGGTGTCTGGAATCTCGCGGTTGTCCTGCACCGCCAGTTTCCCCCCCATCGCGGTCACGGCCAGCGGCGCGTCGGCGCCGAGCGCCCATTGGCTGAAGTCAAGATAGTGCGTGCCGAAGTTGGTGATTTGTCCTCCCGAGTAGTCGTAAAACCAGCGAAAGCGGTAGAAGGCGCGGTTGCGATTGTAGGGAACCTTGGGCGCCGGTCCCAGCCAGGCGTCCCAATCCAATCCCGCCGGCGGCTCTGAGTCCGGGGGATTCCCGATGCCGTTCGGCCACTCATTCTGGATGTGGAAGGAACGGATGGTGGTGATCTTCCCGATCCCGCCACTGCGCAGGAGGTCAACAGCCTCCTTCATTTCGGGGCTCGAGCGGCGCATCAGTCCCACCTGCGTCACTCGCTGGTGGCGGCGCGCAGCTTCCACGATCTTGCGCCCTTCCGCCACCACCAATGAAAGCGGCTTCTCGATATAGATATCCTTGCCGGCTTCGCAGGCCTGAATACCCAACAGTGTATGCCAGTGGTCGGGCGTGCAGATCGCCACGGCATCGATATCTTTCAGTTCAAGCAGGCGGCGATAATCCTTGAACTGTCGCGGGCTGCTCCCGATCTTCCTGGCCGCGAAATCCAAGTAGGGCTGGTGCAGGTCACAAATCGCCACCACTTCCGCATCCCGGTGCTCGAGGAATCCGTCGAGTACCTGGTCCCCGCGATTTCCGAGTCCGATAAAGCCCACGCGTATGCGATCGTTCGCGCCCTGAATGCGCGTGGCACTGAGCGCCGTCGCAAAGCCCGCTGCGATTGCCTGCTTGCCGAATTGTCTCCGAGATAAGTCACTCATAGAATCGCCCTTTCTGGTGTTCTTCGTCGAACACTTCCTTACATTCAACCAGGCTTCAACGAAAACCGCAGAGCTTCGCTCTGCGCCAGCCGGCGGCGCGCATGATTTCCCTTCCGCCACCCACCCAAGTGTCATCCTGAGCGCAGCGAAGGATCTCCGCAGTCTGTTGGTGTTTGTTGATTCACTAACAACTGCCGAGATCCTTCGCTGCGCTCAGGATGACAGCGTTTGCGTTTACCGCATATGCACGGTCTGCACCGCGCCGATTCCCAAGCCGTTCAAGTGCGAGGTGTCCATGGTGCCGTCGGTGATGTGAAAAACGCCGGGAAAGCGCTTTTCCCAGCCCTGGTTGGCGGCGGGCACAAACTGCCGCGAATTGGCCTCAATGGCTTTCACGCCGGGAACATGCGCGGCCAAACTCGCCGATTGAATCAGCGAAGCGCCGGGACAGGTAAGATCCTGCACGCAGAGGAACATTTTGTTTCTTTCCATGTAAGGAGCAAGGATCATCATGTTGCTCTGGCCTTTGCAGGCCTTGAGCGCGGCGCCGGTGTACCCCATCTGGCGGGAAAGTTTCAGCGCGTGGAGGTCCGTCAGAGATTCATCGATGACCACCGGTTTCAGCTTGGCAGCCTCAAACATCACGTTCTGGCGATGGGTGTCGAGATCGCGTGCGGTGGGCTGCTCAACGTACTGAATCCGCGCAAAGCCACCCGGCGAGTTGTCCTTAACCTGATGCAAAAAATCCACCAGATACTGCACGTCAGGGCAGCGCTCGTTGAAGTCCAGCGAGTAAACCCAGTCCGTCACCCGGCGCTTTTGCTCGGCCTCCGTCACCACCCGGTCGATGCTGAGCACGCGCTCGGAATCCCATTTCAAATCATCGCCGTCCAATTTGATTTTGAAATGCGTCAGGCCATTGTAGTTGATCCACTCGGGAAGCGTCTCCGGCAGGCCGTCGTTCACACGCTGCTTGATATCCGACTCCAACAGGGGATCGATCGCCGAAACCAGGTGGTACATCGGCATCCGGGGCTTGGGTTCCTTCAAAACGTACTTTTCCGGGTACTCTCCTTTGTAATCCTCACCCAGATAATACGAAAGATCACGATTCATGAATTCAGGGCCATAGGTGTGGTAGCAGTTCAGCCCGTGCAGTTTGCCGTACGCATCATGGACGGCCGCGTCGAAGGCGCTCGCCGTCACCAAGGTGCAAAGCTTGGGAATGGGTTCAGCCAGCTTCTGCTCCTGCGTAATTGCCTCGGCAGCCTTCAAGTATTGGGGCTCGAGCGACGCATTGAGTTCGATGGGGTGTCCGTACTCTTTAAAGTCACCGGTAAGCTTGGAAATGCGTCCCGCCAGGGTATTCATCGCGGTCTGCGTAGCGCTGAAAGGAAGAACGCGGGAAGGAAAGGCCCAGGTGTTCGCGAGCGGCATCGAACCGAAGCCTTGGGAACTCTTGCCGCCCCGCGATCGCACCGCACAGTTCACATTCAAGAGAACGACGTGCGATGAAACGACGCCCCCAAACTTGATGGGAACGCGATACTGGTACTCCTTGAATTCAATACCGACGGATTGAATTTGGATGTCGGCGCTCCGAGGCGCGCTCGCCTTCAGGATCGCGGGAGCGCACGCCAACCCTGCGGCGGCGGTTTTCAGAAATGCACGGCGTCTGATGTGCTGCATGTTGAACTCGTATTCATACGGTTGCCTAAGGCAAAGATAGATGATAGCGGATATTGTGGCCATGCGTGCAACAAGTAGTGCGATGGCGCAGCGGCTTTAGATTCTGGTATTGTTCAGTGATCTATCTTAAACTCGTGGGGGATCGTTTCCCGCGACGGCGAGCGGTGGGAAGTACTTGGCCGAGGGAATCATCCCAGCTTGGGGACGCCACCCGGAGGCAGGACAAGCAGATGAATGAAACAGAGATTTTTCCGCTTGCAACGACCTTTAGCGCCAAAGTGCGCAGCAAGACCGCGCACGTCGGGGTCATCGGATTAGGGTACGTCGGATTGCCTCTGGGACTGCTCTTTGCCCGTAACGGCTTGCCGACCACAGGCTTCGATATCGACCCGGTTAAAGTGGAGAAACTCTCGAACGGTGAAAGCTATATCCGTCACATCCCGGCCTCCGCAATTACAGAGGCTGTTAGGAAAGGAGGGTTCGGCGCCACCACCGACTTCGCGCGCCTGGAAGCAATGGACGCCATCTTAATCTGCGTCCCCACCCCCCTCGACGCGCATCGCGAGCCGGACCTCTCCTTCGTGCGCAACACGGCTGAATCCGTCACGCCGCATTTGCGCCGCGGCCAATTGGTGGTCCTGGAAAGCACCACTTATCCCGGCACCACGGAGGAGGTGGTCTTACCCATCCTCGAGAAGTCCGGGCTGAGTTGCCCCATCCTGCCATACGCCACCGACGGCTCTGGGATTACCACGCCCACGCAACCCTCCGGCGACTTCCTGGTGGCATTTTCTCCGGAGCGGGAAGATCCCGGAAACGCGCAGTTCCAGACCCACCAGGTCCCCAAAGTCATCGGGGGCATAAATGCCGCCAGCGCGCTGGCGGCGCAGGCTCTTTATGGCCAGGTCTTCGAGAAGACCATCGTCGTCAGTTCCACGCAGACTGCGGAGATGACCAAAATCCTCGAGAACACTTATCGTTGCGTCAACATCGCGCTGGTGAATGAACTAAAACTGCTTTGCCTGCGCATGGGGATAGACATCTGGGAAGTCATCGAGGCGGCCAGGACCAAACCCTTCGGTTTTACGCCTTTCTTCCCCGGACCGGGACTGGGCGGGCACTGCATCCCGATCGACCCCTTCTATTTGACGTGGAAAGCCCACGAATACGATTTCCCGACCCGCTTCATTGAACTGGCGGGCGAGATCAACAGCGCCATGCCTGAGCACGTTGTCGACTCCTTGCGAGATGCCCTCAACAAGCGGAAACAATGCTTGCAGGACGCCCGAATCCTGGTTCTGGGGATTGCCTATAAGAAGGACATCGACGATTTCCGCGAATCACCGAGTCTGCGAATCATCGAGCTGCTCAAGGACAGCGGCGCTCACGTCGATTACCACGATCCCTATTTTCCAAGCCTGTACCGCACCCGGAAATATGATTTTCGACTGAGCGCCGTCGAACCCACCGCCGAAGCTCTGGCTTCCTACGACGCCGTCCTCATCGCCACGGACCATTCCAGCTACGACTACGCGGCCATCGTGCGCAACTCGAGCTTGGTCGTGGACACGCGGAATGCGACGAAGCAAGTCAAAGAACACCGTGAAAAGATTGTGTTGTGTTGAAGAACCGGGATGCAAATCACCGGGTCGCTGAGACACAGCGCGGCAAAGCCGCAACAAAATGCAGATTCTTCGCGCGCCGCGAAGAGACTCGCCCCTAGTACTACAGAGTGAGCTTCTTCTGTCGTTGTTCCTCGGCGCCTCTGTACCTCTGTGGTGCTAAGGATCTTGGGTCTGCGGCAAGCTCGTTCGAGCCGTTCTCCCGATCTGGCCCATGTCGATAGGCTGAAAACCGATTATCGCGGCCGGCGAACCGGGTTTGAGAGTGAAGTCGCCGTGTGCGGGGTCGGCGAAGAGCGGGTCCGCCACCCACGAATGCGCGTCCTGCCCGCGCTGTTGCCATTCCGCCAGGGAATCTCTTCCGAATTGAATCGGCTGCCCGCCGGCCTGCCAGTAAAGGTCGTGGTCGAATAGGAACTGGCCGTTGCTCCAGGCACCGTCAAGGAGTTTGCCTGTCTCCCAATACACGATGTTGCGTTCAAAGGTGAAGCTGCGGTGAGCTTCTTCCCGCGTGCGCCGGAGTTGCGCCTCTTCGCCGAGAGCGAAGATGTTGTTGCGGACAATATTCTCACGCCCATAGTGCTGATGGAAGCCACCGTCCTGGGTGCGGTAAACAATGTTGTTCTCAAGCAGGATTTGACTGCTGCCTTCGTCGGTATAGAGCCCCCAACCGCCGTACTCATAGCGCGTCACGTCGTGACACAGGTTATTCCGCTCCACCGTGCCGGGCTGGACGCCCAGCGAGTAGATGCAACCCATGTCGCTCAACAGGCCGCGCCCGAGGTTGTGGAGGCTGTTGAACTCGATCCGGTTGTGGTGCGCGGCGGTCGGCCCGTAGCCCCACGTCCAGCCAAGCGAAATCGCCGTGTAGTAAGTGTCAGCGATTTCGTTGTGCGCCACTGTGTTGCCGCTGCTTTGGCCGATCCACACACCGACCGCCGCCGGATAAACAATCCCGAGGTTGTGAATGTAGTTGTGGGAAACGACAATTCCGCTGGTGGTTTGCGCCGGCTCCTTGGGGATCTCAGGATCGCCAATCTTTACGCCTCCCGCGCCAAGGTCCGTCATTTCACTTTCGAGGACTTTAACGTCCTTTGAGCCTTGATGAATCTCCAGCGCGTATTGGCCGAGATGCGTGAACGTGCAACGCTCGATGCGGCACTGCCTGGCGCAGCGGAGTTCCACGGCGGCAGGAATGTCAAAGGCGGCTTGCATGTCCGTATACCCTTTCGCCGGGAGTTGCCAATCGGAGTACGCAAAAGTGAAGTCGCGCAGAATAATGTCGTGCACCGGATCGTTGCTTCCCGCATTGCCTTCCAGGCGAACCAACTGCGGAAGGAAGGACGCGGTGAACTGAGCGCGGCTCATGTCTTCACCGGGCATGGCGAGACAGGAGAGAGTGCCGGCGCGCCGGTCGAGCCGCCACTCACCCGGAGCGTCCAGCGCATCGGCGGCATTCTCCACCCAGTAACGCGCATCCTTGTCATCACCGAACTCCTGGCGCGCGGCAGCAAGCGTGGCGGTGTTCGTGGCAGCGTCAACCGCCGTGAGCGGCAGGCGGAATTCCGCCCATTTCTCCAGGCCCACCACATCCACGTCGCCCTCCTCTGCCCAGGCGGCGTGAATATCGCCCGGGCGAAACTTGAAACGGGAAGGGTTGCCGGGCAGGAATTGCCCGTCTGCGCGATAGAAGCCTGAGTTGGGCGCGCGCGCCCGCTGGCGGCGCTCTCCGTTCACAAAAAGCTGGTGGAAGTACCACTCGCCTTCTTTGACGCCGGGAACTTCCGCGGTCCAGAGTTCTGGGCGGCCATTCTGGCCGGCCGCAGGCGAAGGCTCCTTCTTCCATCCCGTGATCATGCGACCTCCGCTTACGATCACCTTCTCGCCCGGATAGGAGGCGTAGGTGATAGGAGCCTCCGGAGTTCCGGAATCTTCCGGCAGAAAAACCAGCGGCGCGCTCAGGGCGTAAGCCCCGCCGCGCACATAGACACTGGCCGGTGCACGAAGCGGTGCGCCCGCGCGCATCGACCGGATGGCGTCGCGGGCGCGCTCGAGCGTCGCAAAGGGGCCGTCGGTCTTCGCGGCATTGGGTTCAGGCAGCCGACCCGACCAGGCGTCGTTGCCTTGAGCCGAAACGTATAGAACCACTTCCTTCGCTTGCGCGACGCCAGCCGCAGAAGGACCGCCGCGCACCGTCGCCATTTCGCGAGACATGCAGACAATCTGGAAGCAGGCGCCAGAGAGCAGCATGCCGACGGCAATTCGAACCAAAACAGAACGGCACTTCGTGTTTGAGCTTTTCATGAATGAGTCCGCCGAGTTCCGTTGAGTTCCGAGCACTCGTGGCACGTTTCGAATCTGCGACCTAGTTACTCGGGTGGGTAGCATAACACAGGCACGCGGCTGGAAATGCGCCACCCTTGGCAACGCGAGACTACGGAGAACCACCTGTTTTCCTGCTACAATAACCGTCTTCGTTATCCTTGGTCGCAATTCCCGCGTGATTCTTGCTGCAAGCGCCGGCTAGTAAAAGGAGATCAGGATGCCAGTTCACTCACCGACCTATGCTGACAAATCGAAACGCAGAATCGTGGCGGGACTCTACATCCTCGCCTCAGCCTCCTTGGCGTGGGCGTGGCTGCCGGCTCGCAGCGGCAAAGATTTGACGGCCGCCCCCGCGCCGACGGCGTTGCACGGCCCCTACAGCACCACGTTCCGCCACGCCGAAAATCCACTTTCCGAAGGAGGCAAGTGGTTGAACGGCCATGCGGACGGCCTGGATTGGGCGGATGTCCAGACTATTCCGGGCCTGGCCTTTGGCCGCGAAATCGGCGGCAGCAGGCCGGAGCCGCAGAAATACGACGACTCGACGGCCCTGCTGAAAGGGACTTGGGGGCCAAACCAAACGGTTCGGGCGACCGTCTACTCGGTGCATCCCAACCAGGACGACAAGGTCTGGGAGGAAGTCGAATTGCGCCTGCGAAGCTCCATCACTCCCCACAGTTGCACGGGTTACGAAGTCATGTTCCGTTGCTCGAAGATTCCCCAGGCTTATTGCAATGTGGCGCGCTGGGAGGGGCCGCTGGGAAAGTTCACGTTCCTCAAACAAACGGGAGGTTCGAAGTACGGGGTGAAAACCGGCGACGTGGTGAAGGCCAGCATGATCGGGAACACCCTTACGGTTTACATCAACGGCGAACAGATCTTCCAGCTCACCGACGACAAATTTCCCAGCGGCAATCCGGGCATGGGATTCTTTCTCGACGGCGCCACCGGCGTGAATCGCGACTTCGGCTTTTCAAGTTTCATGGCGACGGACGAATGAATGAGGCGCGGCGGAGCCGCGACTCAAAAAGGGTTGGCCCAACGGTGTGCCGCCGTGAGCCGATTTGTCCACACGTTCAGAGGACTGGCATTTCATTCATCATGAAATCTGCGCTGGCATTAATGCTTCTCATTTCGAGCACCGCTTTCCCACAGCTCTCGCCCCCTTCCGCGGATGCCGAGTGGCGGAATTACGGCCACGATCCCGGCGGCATGCGCTTCTCTCCCCTGAACCAAATCAACACCTCGAACGTTCAGCTCCTGCAAAGGGCTTGGACGTACGTGCTCCCGACAACTCCCAACAGCGGAATTGCGGCGTTCGAGGCCACACCGATAATGGTGCACGGCGTCCTTTACTTTACAACCTCAATCAGTCAGGCCGTGGCGGTGGACGCCGAAACCGGGAAGCAGATTTGGGTGTTCGATCCTGATCCCAAGGAGAGCGGCACGAGGCGGCCAAACCCCAGCCGCGGCGCCGCCTATTGGGAGGGGCAGTCGGGCGTTTCCTGCGGGCCGGAAAAATCCGAACTTGATAAGCGTCTTTTCTACATCACCGAGGACGCGCGCCTGTTTGCTCTCGATGCCCAATCCGGCCAGCCCTGCACGGGCTTCGGTGATGCAGGGTCGATCAACCTGCGTGTCGGTGTGGCGGACAAATTCCCGCGTGCTCAGTACAACTCGACTTCGCCGCCCGCGATTTACAAGGATCTGGTCATCACTGGATCGCAGGTCCAGGAGTATCCGTCAAAGGGGCCGAGCGGTGATGTTCGCGCGTTTGAACGTCCGCAGCGGAAAGTTAGTGTGGCGCTTCCACACGGTTCCTCGAGTAAGCGAGTTGGGGCACGAGACGTGGGCAGACGAATCCTGGCAAGACCGCTCCGGCACGAATGTCTGGTCCGTTATGAGCGTGGACGGCGAGCGCGGAATGGTGTTCTTGCCCATTGGCTCGCCGTCTTACGATTTCTACGGCGCGGACCGCAAGGGGGCGGGCCTGTTCGGCAACTCCCTTGTGGCGCTTGACGCCGCGACCGGAAAGCTTTCTTGGTACTTCCAGATGGTGCACCACGACATCTGGGATTACGATGCCTGCGCGCTCCCGAGCTTGGTCACCGTGCATCGCGATGGCAAGGAGATTCCGGCCGTAGCGGAAATCACCAAAATGGGATTTGTTTTTGTGCTCGATCGGCTGACCGGCAAGCCTCTCTTCCCTGTCGAGGAGCGTCGTGTTGCGCAATCCCAAGTGCCGGGAGAAGCGACGTGGCCGACACAGCCATTTCCGATTGAGTCCATGCAACTGGCCCGCACCTCCGTCACGCTGAACGATATTACGAACATCACGCCGGAGTCTCGAAAGTATTGCCTTGACAACTTTGCGCAGTCGCTGCCCGGCGGGATCTTTAATCCCTGGGGACTCGAGACGCTGACCGTCGAAATCCCCGGGACACTCGGGGGAGGCAACTGGTCCGGCGTCTCCTTCGACCCCACGCTCGATTACCTGTTTGTGAACGTCAGCGAAGTGGGGGCCGTGGGTTACATGCAGCCTCAGCCGCCGGGTTCGCCGGAGGCCTACGTCCGCAGCAGCAAGTGGGGAAACTACGCGCGCTTTTGGGACGATCATCATTATCCGTGCCAGAAACCACCCTGGGGCGACCTGAATGCCATCGACCTTGCGACCGGCAAACTGGCCTGGAAAGTTCCGCTGGGCGTGATGGATGATCTCGAGGCGCGCGGTGTCCCCAAAACGGGAACTTACAACCTCGGTGGATCCATTGCCACGGCGGGCGGACTGATCTTTATTGGCGCGACGGTTGATCACCGTTTCCGGGCGTTTGACGCGAAGACCGGCAAGGAACTCTGGGTGGATCAGCTTGAATCGAACGCGCACGCCACGCCTATGACATATATGGGTGAGAAATCCGGAAAGCAATTTGTCGTGGTTGCGGTGGGTCCAGGTGGTTATTTCAATCCCGACAATACTGCTCCAACCGTGCTGGCCGCGTATGCTCTCTACCCCAAAGGCCAAGGGCCGGCGCGGCTGCGGGCCGATGCCTACCCGCGAACGCTCTCTGCGAGTCCAGCGCGTGAGCCGCAGGAGCTTCCTGCGCCAGCGAGTCCTATCGTTCAACCGATTCCGTTCAGTCACCGCAGGCATGTTCAGGCCGGATTCCAGTGCGATACGTGCCACCCACCCCTGGGAACCAGCGGCAAAATGCAGGTTCCCGGGGCGGCCGAGTGCATGACCTGCCACGCGACAATCAAGCGCGAAAGCCCGGCAATCCAGAGACTGATCGAGCTCCGGGCCGTCGACCACCTGCTCGCCTGGAAGCCGATCTACAAGCTTCCTGACTTTGTCTATTTTAGCCACTCGAAACACCTCGACGCGCATGTCGAATGCGCAGTGTGCCACGGCGAAGTCAAGGAGCGCGATCAGCTTTGGCAAGAGAGAGAAGTATCCATGGTGACTTGCGTGAATTGCCACAAGCTGCGCAACGCGCCGGTGAATTGCGATTTGTGCCACAATATCGGACACTGACGCCGGGCCCTAATTCGGGGAGGCGGCAGTGGAGTGGGCAGAAAGCAGAAGGCAGAAAGCTTCGCGATTTTGAGAATATCCTGTCATTCCGAGCGAAGCGAGGAATCCGGCCTGGATGAGGCGTCGCAAAAGGCCATCTGCGTGGAGAACGCGCGCCAGCTGATGACATCCGTGTAACGCGGGCGAGACGCCCGCGCCACATAGTTGGAAGGGCGGCATCGCGCCCGTGGTGATCGAATCATGAGACCAAACAAACTCGTACTTCTCTTTGCATTTCTCCTGACTCCCTGCTGTCTCCTCGCCCAGGAAGCCATTCACGATCCATTGCTGCGCTGGATGAATCACATCGCGCAGCAGCAACTTCAGCAGCGGCAGCGGGAGATCGACCAGATCCACACGGTGGCCGAAGCGGAGCAGCGCAAACACGTGGTGCACGAGAAGTTGCTGAAACTTTTGGGTGGCCTGCCGGATTACAGCGGCCCGCTGAATGCCAAAATCACGGGCGAAATCAAGGCAGATGGTTACACGATTGAGAAAGTCCTGTTCCAGAGTCTGCCCAATTTCTATGTCACGGGCGACCTCTACCGGCCCAACCAGCCGGGCCGCTACCCTGCCATTCTCTACCAATCCGGCCACACCCAAGAAGGAAAGCCTGAGCCGCAGCGCGCGGCCGCCAACCTGGCCTTGAAAGGCTTCGTGGTTTTCGCCACCGATCCCATCGGCCAGGGCGAGCGCGAACAAACTTACGATCCGCACCTTTCGGGAGCGCTCGCGGGTTGGTCGGTCCCCGAGCACATTCAGTCCGGCGCGCAGTGCATCCTGATCGGCGAGAGCGCCGCGCGCTTCTTCATCTGGGATGCGAAGCGCGCCATCGATTACCTCGTCAGCCGCCCGGATGTGGACGCCGCGCGTCTGGGCGCGGCAGGCTGTTCCGGAGGCGGGGCGCTGACCACCATGATCGGCGCGCTCGACCCGAGGCTTAAAGCGGTGGTCCCCGCGTGTTATCCAAATTCGTACCAATTGCTCTTTGCGGGCCCGGACCCCGATACGGAGATGACGTTCCCCGAGTTTCTGGTGAACGGTCTGGATGTAGCGGATTTTGTCGAAGTGACCGCTCCCACACCATGGCTGATTCAAGAGACGCAGGACGATTATTTCACACCCGCCGGCGCTCGCATGGTTTACGAGGAAGCGCGGCATTGGTACAGCATTTACGGGGCCGAGGACAAGGTGGGTTTCTTTGTCGGTCCGGGTCCGCACGGGACTCCCCTGGTGAGCAGGGAAGCGGTTTATCAATGGATGATCCGCTGGCTCAAAGACGGCAAGGGTGATTTTCACGAGCAACCCGTCAGGATGTTCAACAACTTCGAACTGCTGGTCACGCCCACGGGCCACGTGGACGACCTTCCGGGCAGCCGCAAAGTCTATCAATTGATTCTCGACGATTTTCACGCCAGGCTGCAGCCGCAAGGCATTCCCGAACTCAAGGCGGAATTGCGTCGCTTGGGAGTTCCTACCAGCGGCGCGTCCCCGCAATCGACCGTGCTCGATGAATCGAATGCCGGGGAAACCCGTCGGCAGCACATCCGGTTCGAAACCGAGCCTGGAATCGAGATCGAAGGCCACCTCTACGTTCCTTCTAGCCCGGCGGGTCGGAAGCCGGCGGTGCTGATGCTTGAGGATAGCGGGCCCTATTTCCAGGCCGCCTCGATCAACTCCTGGGCGAACAGGATGGCGGCGAAGGGGCGCGTGGTTTTGACGCTCGAGCCGCGGGACTCTCCCGGAGAAAACAGACACGAGCCCTTCATTGGAAACTTCCTCACCAATTCGCGCGCCAACCAGATTGGGATGAATTTGCCGGCGATGCGGGCACACGATATTCTGGCCGGAGTTGATCTTCTGGCGGCGCGCAATGACGTGGACGCGGCATCGATTAGCGCCGCGGGGCGCGGAGTCAAGGGAATCTGGCTCCTACTGGCAGCGGCGGCGGACCCCAGAATCAAGAAGGTCTGGCTCGACCGCACGCCCACCAGTCTGCGCTCCGCCCTCGAAAACACTCTGAATATGGATTTGTTCGATGCGGTCATCCCCGGCTTTGCGCTCCATTGGGACATTGACGATCTTGTAAAGGCCATGGGAAATCGTCCCGTGATGTGGACCGACCCCACGAATTGGATGAACCGGATTGCCGACCTGCACGGACCCTACCTGTACCGGTACATTCTCGGTGATACCACCGAACTCGCCGACGCCCAAGACGACGCCTACATCGAGCAGTTTCTGAAATGAACATTGCGGCCACCGCGAGAGCCGGCGTCCATGCTCTGTCCGGAAGCCGATGGATTCCCGCAGGCGCGGGAATGGCGTGACTTTCGACGGAGGTGCCTGAAACGCGCTGCGACGCCGAGATTGGAGAGATGGTGTAGAATCGTGCACGACCGGATGGCCGCCTGAATGCTCGGTATTGCGGGAATCCGTGTGAGTTGCTGAGGAATACGCAGGAGTAATTATGGCAGAGGAAACGCGCAGGCACTTTGTTAAGAGAATAGGCGTGGCGTCTGCACTGGCGGCGGGTGGGTTTTTGAACTTGAACCCGCGCGCCCTGGGCGCCAACGATAGGGTGATACTCGGTCTCATTGGGGGCCGGAACCAGGGGCGAGGAGACGCTCTGCGGGCCATCGGCGCCGGAGCCGAGCTAAAGACTTTCTGTGACATCGACCAGGCAATCCTCGATAAAGTCAGCCCGGAGTTCGAGAAGGCGCAGGGCAAAGCACCCGGCACCACCCGGGAGTTCCAGCGTGTTCTGGATGATAAGGAAATTGATGGAGTCATCATTGCGGTGCCGGACCATTGGCACGCCCGGATCGGCATTTTGGCCTGCCAGGCGGGAAAAGACATTTACATCGAAAAACCGCTGACTCAAACGATCCACGATGGGCACGAGGTTCGCAACGCGGTGCGAGAATACAAGCGCATCGGCCAGGTGGGCACCCAGAATCGAAGCGCGCCGCACTTCCAAAGCGCCATCGAATTCCTGAAGACGGGCAAACTCGGCAAACTCTGCGAAATCAATACCTGGGAGTGCCAGTTGCGTCCCAGCATCGGTAATCCACCCGATAGCGATCCGCCCTCGACCGTAGACTACGATGTCTGGCTGGGTCCGGCGCCGAAGCGGCCGTTCAATATTAATCGCTTCCACTACAACTGGCGGTTCTTCTGGGACTACGGAAACAGCGAACTGGGCAACCAGGGCGTGCACATGCTCGACGTGGCGCTCTGGGGAATCGAGGCACTGCGCGGCGGCCTCGACAATGCGCTGCCCACCCGGGTGAGCGGCAATTCCGGAATCTACTGGCTTAAAGATGCGAAGGAAGTCCCTGACACGCAGATGCTGACCTATGAATACGGCGACTTCATGCTGACCTGGGAACTTCGCAGTTTTGCCAAGCAACATCCCGTTTACGGACATCGCGAAGGCATAGCATTCATTGGCAGCGACGCAACGCTGGTGGTCGCACACGACGGCTGGGAGGTGTTCTTCCCGGATGGCAGCCCCGGGCCTAGCGAAAAGGCCAACGACGAACGGGAGAGCGGTTTGCACGAGAAGAACTTTCTGGAATGTGTGCGCAGCCGCCAAACACCGAACGCCGATATCGAAATCGGGAGGATCTCCACCACGGTCTGCCATCTGGGAAACATCGTGACGCACCTCCGGAGGGATGTGACGTTCGATCTCAAGACGGAGACGTTTGGGCACGATAAGCAAGCCAACGCGTTTCTGACCCGCGAGCACCGCAAGCCGTACGAGACGCCGAAGGTTTGATCGTCGACCGTCGAACGCGCGATTGCAATTCTGTCATGCTGAGCGCAGCGAAGCATCTCTGCAGTTGTTCGTGAATCGTTGGATCGAAGGAACTGCGGGGATTCTTCGCTTCGCTCAGAATGTCACACAAGTGGCTGATGAGGGCAGTCGCGGTTGTATTCACGCCTGTGCACCGATCTGAAAGGACCTAAGTCATGAGGAAATTCTGCCGCCGCGAATTGTTGAAGAACTCTTTTGGGGCCTCCGCCGCTCTGCTGGCGGGAATCAGTTACGAGCGTCGCGCGCTCATGGCACATATGAGCGCTCCGGCGCAGGAATCGGCGCCGAAGGAGCCTGTAAAGGGGTTGCAGCGCGGGAAGTTCGGCAAGTACGAAGTTTCCCGGCTGGTCATTGGCGGGGACCCGGTTTCGGGGATTGCCCACGCGGGCGAGCTTGTGTATCAAGCTGATTTCATGAAGCAGTATTTCAACACCCAGAAAATCCTGGAGACGCTGACACTCGCGGAGCAGAATGGCATTAACACTCTGCTGATGCGTGCCGACGATCGTATCATCAGCCATTACAATGTGTATAAGAAGGAACGGGGCGGCACGCTGCAGTGGATTGCCACGTCTGCGCCGGAGCAGGGCGATCCGGTGGAAAACGCCAAGCGCGCTCGCGACAACGGCGCGATTGCCGTTTACCTGCATGGCGGAGTCGCGGACGATCTGGTGAAACATGGGAAGGCCGGCGAAGTCGGCGAGATCGTCGAAGGCTTCAAGAAACTTGGACTCATGGCGGGCGTCGGCGCGCACCAACTCGATACCGCGCGCGCCTGCGTTCAGTCGAGAATCGATCCTGACTTCTACATGGTCACCATCAACCGCGTGAATTACTATTGCAGCGAAGCCGCCGAAGTCGGGATCTTCATGCGCTCGATCAAAAAGCCGTGGATTGCCTTTAAGGTGTTGGGCGCGGGCCGGGTGAAACCCCAGGAAGGCTTTCGCATGGCCTTCGAGCATGGCGGGGATTTTCTCGCTGTCGGCATGTTCGATTGGCAGATCCGCGAGGACGTTGCGCATGTTCAGGGCATCCTGGCAAGCGGCATCGCGCGCGACCGGGATTGGGCTTAACCCCGGTCCTTCGAGATCGGGTCGGGGCAATCCGCCGGTCCTTTGTTTTCTACGACATTCTCGCTTTGTTCTGGCGGTTTTGGTGTTTGGGCGGCGTTTTCCTCTGCCGGACTTTCTGTCCCAGCGTCGAGCCCGACCACCTTACTCAGTTCCTCGGCTTCCCGGTCGTTGGACTCATTGTCGGGAGGGCTGGCCTCCCGTTGTGTAGGGGCGGTTCGCGAACCGCCCCTACCGAGGCTGGCGCAGGGCGAAGCCCCGCATTGCGTGGAGCCGGAATGAACAGAGACCGCAGAGCTGCGCCAGCCCGTGCTACTTTAGGGGCTTGATGCAGATGAGGCTTGTGCAGGAACCGTCACCAGAGTCGTCACAGTGTTGTCTCTCGCAAGTTTCCTGACCCGTGGGCGCCAGCCTTCCGTCGCGGGGCCATTTGCGTTGGTGTATTCGAGGACATAGATGTCTTCGCCGCTTACCGCGACGCCGGTAGGAGACCAGGGGCGTTCCGACTTCAAAATGGATGTAACCTGACCCTCAGGAGTGATCTTCAGAACTCGATGACAGCTTGTGGCTGCGACGAACAGATTGCCAAGGGAATCTACGCCCAGGCCGCGGAGAAGCGGCGAAGAAGCGTTGGCCGGGTTGTGATCGGCGGGATCGCTGTCGCAATCCGTCACGACGACGGGGTGGATGACTTTCGCGATGGACCCATCTCCCTTCAGTTTCACGATCCCGTTCCATGTCGCAATGTAAATTGATCTGTCGGGACCGGAGGCCAATCCTGTGATGCCGTCTTTCAACTCTGCCAGCTTGTTTTGGAGCGAGGGGGCGAAAATATCCTGCCGGCCACGAGCTGACAGCCGCACCACCGTCATGGCTCCGGATGGAAAAGAATCCTCCTGTGATCCGTTGCTTCCATAGTAGAGATCGCCGTCGCGGCCCACAACCAGCGGCGCACCACCATCGGCAAAGATCAGGCCGGGTATGGCGCCATCGGGAGTGATTCTCTCAAACTGTTTTGGTGTCACATTCGAGAAAGCGCCTCGTGTGTCCAATGCCAGCCAATGGCCTCCCTTGTCGTCTTCAAAGATGTTCGTCAGCTTCCCCGAGGGTTCGATCCGCATGACGCCGTGCCTTGAGTAGACGAAGTAGACGAGGCCGTGAGCGTCAACGACGATGCCGGAGGCCGGGTGTGCGAAGGCCGCATTGGTCAGAAAGAAGCACAGAGAAACAAGAACGAGCATGATGCGTGCCGATCGTATGGACGGCATTTCCACCTCCCACCGCTCTGATGTTCCGCTTTAAGAAGACGGAGCAGCAAGCGATTTGTTAACACGAATCTCATCGCGGGTGGCGGGCTGGGCGCAGACTCCTGCCTTTTAGAATTTGCGATGTCCCGAAGGGACAGGTCTGTGCTGCCCGCTCAGTCCAGTCGATCCATGCGTAGCACGAGCACGTCCGTAATACCGCCAGCTTGATAGAACAAATCGCTTGAATCGGAAAATCGCCTGACGTAAGATTCCCGTCTTCGCGAGACAGCAAGCACTGGCGTAGGAGCGGCGCAGAGCGACACGGGAGGAGTGCGACATGGCGAAATGGGCGGACAGAGTCTTAAGGGCAACAGGGAAGTGGGTGCTGGTGGCATTGGCGCTCGGCATGGCGCTTAGCGCTGGGGCGGAAGAGCCACGCTACTTCGCCATTCGCCATGCGCGCATCGTGCCGGTTTCCGGGCCTGAGATCAAGAACGGAACGGTGGTGATCGCCAAGGGCCTGATCGTGGCGGTGGGCGAGAACGTGAACATTCCGCCGGAAGCCTGGGTGATTGAAGGAAAGGGCCTGAGGGTTTACCCCGGCTTCATCAATGCGCTGAGCGACCTGGGACTTGGCCCGCCTGCCCCGGCGGGACCCGGAGGAGGTGGCGGAGGCGCGGGCAGGGGTCAACCGCAGCAGGCGCAGCAAGTCTCACGCGGGCCGGAGGATCGCCCGGCGAGCACGCCCTGGACAGACGCCGCGGACGAACTCAAGGTGGACGACAAGCGGATTGAAACCTGGCGCGATGGCGGCTTTACTTCCGCCCTGGCCGCGCCGATGACCGGGATATTCCCGGGCCAAGGCGCGGTGATCAACCTTGCGGGGGATCGGCCGAGCGAAATGGTGGTGGCCGCTCCCAGCGCTCTTCTGATTACCCTCCAGCCGGCGCGAGGCTTCGCAAATTTCCCCGACTCCTTGATGGGAGTGATCGCCTACGTCCGCCAGGTCTTTCTGGATGCCAACTGGTACAACCAGGCGGAGCCTGTCTACCGCTCGCACCCGCAAGGTCTGGAGCGGCCCGCCTATGACCGGACGGAAATGGTGGTGAGCGATACGCTGGTCTCCGGACGCCCGGTCCTGTTGCCGGGGAACACCGCTCAGGAAATGCACCGGGCGCTGATGATGGCGGATCGCTTGGGTGCACACACCATCATTTACGGCGGCCAGCAAGCCTACGAGGATGCCGATGAACTGGCGGCCGCTAAGGTCCCGGTGCTGGTGAACCTGAAGTGGCCGGAGAAGGAGAGGGACGCCGACCCGGAGGCGGAGGAATCATTGCGCGTGCTCCGCCTCCGGGATCGCGCGCCTTCCGCCCCAGCCGCGCTCCAGAAGGCCGGTGTGAAGTTCGCTTTCTATTTCGAAGGTACAGGGATTCCTAAGGACGCGCTCAAGAACGCGAAGAAAGCGATCGACGCGGGTCTCCCTGCCGATGCGGCCCTGCGCGCCTTCACACTGAACGCGGCGGAAATTCTGGGTGTGGGCGACCGGATGGGTTCCATCGAGCCCGGCAAGATTGCCAACCTGGTGGTGACGGATGGGGATGCGTTCAACGAAAAGACCAAGGTGAAAATGACCTTCGTAGACGGGCGCCGCTACGAAGTGCACGAGCCGGGACGGCCGACGGCGCCGCCGACCGTTAAACTCACCGGGAAGTGGAGAATCAGCCTGACGAGCCCGCAGGGGCCGGAGGAAGCCACGGCGGACCTCAGCATGGCAACCGACGGCGCGCTGAGCGGGTCGCTCACCGGCGTCTCCGGTTCGATGCTCGGCTCCGTGGGCACGGTTTCAATCAGCGAGGGCTGGGTAAGCGGCAACCAGTTCAGCTTTACGTTAAGCCTCACCCTGGAAGGCAGCCCCACCGACGCCACCTTTAGCGGGACACTCGAGGGCGAGCAGATGAAAGGGACAGCCAGCGGGGGCGGCATGTCGGTGGACTTTACGGGCACGCGAGCCGGCGGCGCGGCTCCGGCTGGAAGCGCCGGCCAGGAGGTTGAATAGATGAAACGCGCATCTGCTTTGATCAGCGTGCTGTGCCTCCTGGCGGGGGGCGCCCTCGGCGCCCAAGCTGCGGAGGTCACCTTAATCAAGTCCGGCACCATCCTTACCGTCACCCAGGGGACGATTGAAAACGGCGACGTGCTGATCCGCGACGGCAAAATCGCGGAGGTGGGAAAGGGGCTGAAAGCGCCGGAAGGGGCGAAGGTGATCGATGCCACAGGCCTGTTTGTGATACCGGGCATCATCGACTGCCATTCGCACATCGCGGTGGCGGGCAGCGTCAACGAGGGCAGCATCAGCGTCTCCTCCATGGTGAATATCGCCGACGTCCTGAACCCCGAAGACATCGATATCTATCGGGACCTCGCGGGCGGCGTGACCGCGGCCAACATCCTGCATGGCAGCGCCAACCCGATCGGGGGACAAACCCAGGTGATCAAGCTGCGCTGGGGAAAGCCGGCCAAAGACCTTCCCTTCGAAGGCGCGCTGCCGGGGATCAAGTGGGCCCTGGGAGAGAACGTCAAGCGCTCCGGCTTTTCGCTTCCCGGCACATCGCAGCGCTATCCAGCCTCGCGCATGGGCGTGGTGGACGTTTTCCGCGAGGCTTTCTCAGAGGCGTTGGATTACAAGAAAGCCTGGGACGACTATAACCGCAGGAAGGCCGCCGGCGAAGCCAACTTGATTCCGCCTCGGCGCGACCTGAAACTCGAGCCGCTGTTGGAGGTGCTCGAAGGCAAACGATTGGTGCATATGCACTGCTACCGCGCGGATGAGATCTTGCAGTTGATCCGTGTGGCCGACGAGTTCCACTTCAAGATCGCCACTTTCCAGCACGTGCTCGAGGGTTATAAAGTGGCGGACGAAATCGCCAAGAGCGGCTCAGGCGCTTCCACGTTTTCCGACTGGTGGGCTTACAAACTGGAGGCATGGGACGCCATCCCGTACAATGCCGCCCTGATGACCGAGCGCGGCATCGTGGTATCGATCAACTCCGACAGCGGCGAGGAAGCCCGGCACCTCAACCAGGAAGCGGCCAAGAGCATGAAATGGGGCGGGCTCTCACACGATGAGGCGTTGAAGCTGGTAACCATCAACCCGGCCATCCAACTGCACATCGCGGAACGCGTGGGCTCGATCGAAGCCGGCAAGGATGCGGACCTTGCCATTTACAACAAAGACCCGCTCAGCGTTTACGCCGTGGCTCAGAAGGTCTTGATCGACGGCCAGGTTTACTTCGACCGCCAGCAGGACCTCGCCCGTCGCGCGGCCCTGGAGAAAGAAAAGAAAACCCTGCTCGAAAAGGAATCGAAAGCGGCCGAGGCCCACAGAAGGCCGGGGCGGCCAGGCGCAGGCCCCAATGCCGCTCCCAGGACCGGGGCGCCGCCTGCGGGAACCGCGAAAGCTCCTCGAGCGCCCAGTGAGTTGAGTAGCAACACCTAGTTCGGATGTCATCCTGAGCGTAGCGAAGGATCTCTGTATTTAAGTGGTTTCTTGAGCACAACGCGAACTGCGGGGATCCTTCGCGGCGCTCAGGATGACAGCGAACTTCTGAGGTCAGAGAAGGAGAGCGACGATAATGAGCCTTCGACGAATACTGCTGGCCTTCGCGGCCACCCTGATGGCCGTGCCTCTTGTCACATCGTGGCTTCGCACCAATGCCATGCCGAAGCCCGCTGCGGCCCCTCACGTCTATGCCGTGCGCGACGCAAAGGTTTACACGCTGGCCGGCCCGCCGCTCGAGAACGCCACCGTGGTGATTCGCGACGGCAAGATCGCTGCCGTAGGCCGGAGCGTGGAGGTTCCCGGCGATGCTGAGGTGATTGACGCCAAGGGCTTGGAAGTTTATCCCGGCATCTTCGACTCCGCAACCACTCTTGGCCTGCGGGAGATCGAAGCCGTGGCGGCCTCGGTGGACACCAGCGACGTAGGGACGTACAACCCGCAATTGGTGGCTATGACGGCAGTTCATCCGGCCAGCGAACTGATCCCGGTGGCGCGCGCCAACGGCATCACGCACGCTCTGGCCACGCCCCTGGGCGGAGGCGGATTCCGCGGCGGTGGAGGCTCAGTGATAACCGGTCAGGCCTCGGCCATCAACCTGGCGGGCTGGACAGTCGAGGAGATGCTCATTCGCCGCTCTGTCGCCATGGTGGTGGATTGGCCAACCATGCAGACCCGGTCTTTTGACTTCAGTACATTCAGCGTCCGAGAGCGTCCGTTCACGGAAGCGAAGCAGGAATACGACAAGCGGATCTTCGAGCTGACCGACTTGCTGGAGCGAGCGCGCCATTACGCCCAAGCTATGGAGAAGGGCTCCGGGCAAAACTTCGATCGTGACCTCAAGCTCGAAGCGCTCGTGCCCGTCGTGCAGGGCAAGCTGCCGGTGCTGGTGATGGCCGAGCAGAAGCGCGCCATTCGCGATGCGGTCGAGTTCTGCGGGAAGCAAAAGCTCAAGATGATTTTGGGCGGCGGATCAGAATCCTACAAGGTTATGGAGTTGCTGGCCTCCAAGCACGTGCCGGTGATTCTGGGGCCCACGCAAGCTCTGCCAGAAGACGAGGACGCACCATACGACCAGTCCTACGCCACGCCGGGCCAACTGCACGCTGCGGGCATCAAGATCGCCTTTGCGACTTTTGACGACTCTTCGTTTTCGCGCCGCCTGCCTTACCAGGCCGCCAATGCGGTCGCGTATGGACTTCCCTACGACGAGGCCCTGAAAGCCGTCACGCTCTACCCGGCTCAGATCCTAGGCCTCGCGGACGAGTTGGGCACCATCGAGACCGGCAAGATAGCGGACCTTATCGTCACCGATGGCGACCCGCTCGCGATCCCGACACAAGTTCGCTATCTCTTCATCAATGGCCAGTTGACTTCAACGGATAACAAACATCTGAGGCTCTACGAACAATACCGCAAAAGGCCCAGATAGTAATTTCTGCAGTGAGAACGAGGCGAATCGCGCCGTTAGCGCATGATGCGAAGAAAGTGCTGGAGAGATCTGCGGCTGAGACGCCTCATGGTTAGATCTCTCTATTGCGCGGACCGACGACAAAGCACTAAGGAGGCGCTTGAACGAGTCATCAAAGATGACTTCCCACATGACCCCATCACGATATCTACTTTTAGGCGCACTTATGCCACACCCGGCGCTCCCATGCGGGACGGAATAGCCGGTACCGGCATAACCGATGGGCCACTCGAACATCGAGACTGTCATGATCGATGTTCATGCGGCACGGAGGATTGGCGCCTGGTACGTTGCATTGAAGGGTCGGGAAAGTTCGCAGGCAGCCTGGGAGCGATGGTTGCGGAAGGACCGACCGGCGTGGAGAGCGAGATTGGTTCCTTCCAGTTAACCAACGAACAGCAGCGGTGGATTTGGGAGCATCGTCAGGTGCTGACGGGTCAGGTCGCCGAAGTGAGAGCGATGAACGTGAATGCAAGCGGAGCGATCCGGGCGGGCGTGTTGGTACGGTTTCATCCGAGTCGCTCAGAAGCTGGGCTGCTTATGTATTCAGAAAGCCTGGCTGGCGGGGACCCAGCGGAATCCAGAAGCACGCTCTACAAGCTCAAAAGTGCTGCGGGTTGGAGCACGAAGGTGTAAACCAACACGCTTCGACTCTTATCGACACCTGTTGGTAAACATGCTGACCGATTAGACGCAGGTAATCCTGCGAAGGCGTGGGCCCACCGGCAAATTTCCGAGGGGGTCGAACCGGGATTTGGCCGAACGTTCGGTTGTTGAGTTTGTGACAGCGCTAGCCGTATCACACAGATGTCGGCTCAACATCTCGCTTCGGCTCTTGGATCTTCCAGCCCCTGATGAGAAGCCAAAGCATTAGAAACACCTCCCCGAAGAACGTGATGAAGAGGAATCTCAAATGCACATTCGGGTAGATGTATGGCTGCAAACTGTCGATTACCCAGCCCAAGCCATTGATGACGAGTAGAATCCCCAGCCACCTCGGAATGTAGCCGGATCGGTAAATCAAACAGCCTAGCAAAACGAGATGGATCCCAAACAGCACCAAGCCGATGGACCAATCATCCCGGAATGTGCCGAGCAGAAGCTTAACCTCTGCATGCAACGGGCCCGACCCAAAGGCTGCCGTGTAATCCGGCGCGTTGACCACGCGAAATACGGTCACCAGCTTCAGCATCCCGAAGAGAGCGATGGCTGTGTACATGAGCCTGAACCACGCCGTAAGCAGGGACACTGCTCGGTTGACCCGCACAAGCAGGAAATAGAGTGCCCAAGCAATAACAATGTCTTCGATGAATTCGATGAGGTAGCAGAGAATGGCGGCAGCAAAAAGTCCCTGATGGGCGGCAATGTTCTGCATCGTTTGTTCGATGCTTGTCGGGATTACGAGCTTTGGGTAGATAGAAAACTCCGCGTAGGTCACAGGACCAAGCAGGTAGCCGAAGCCAGCGATCAGCGCCGCTTGACGCAAGGTCAATCCTTCGCCACGATTTGCCGGACTTATCGAATCCATTGGCCTGTTCCGCTACTTGCCCACGCCGCTCGGGGGACAACGCAACCCGCGATGATGCCCACTATGCTACCACGACCCCTACGGAGCACGTGCAACTTCTCAACAATGAGCCGCCTGCGGGACGATTTTCGGCCTTCTCACAGGACTAAGAGCTATTCACTGAATTTGTGGACGAGTCACGGGCCACTCGTAAGTAATCCACTTGGCAAACAAACGGCCCGTGTGTAGAAGTGCCCTCCCACCGACGACAATACGCTGCGCGGGAGGCTTCTCCAACACCTCAAACCACCCGAGAAACGCCGACAGCGATCCTTTATTTACAATAAGTTACAGAGAATCAAAACGCCCAAATCGCCCTGAGCGTAGGGTAGCCCGAGAAACACAATTGTCGCCGTTCCGCACCTCTGAACCCGGCTTTATCCTTCTTCTCACGAACGAATCCCGATGATCATTGATGTCACGCACGACTCGGATGATGACCGTGCTTTCCGGCCGGTGTCTGTATCCGGCGAGGTACACTCACCGGTCAGACCGCCGAAGTGAGAGCCATGAATATCAATGAGATCTGTTCCTTGACTCCCGAGGGATAGCCTCCATCAGGGAACCGAGGTGGAACGGTGACGGTCTGCCCAAGCGGCCCATGGGACTATCAGCCACATGGCCAAGGCACTCACGGCTATCACTTGCACGCTTGGAGGTGGCGGCGAGATAAGGGAAGCAATGTAGACCAGCGGGAGAAAGATCAACAACGGCCAGAGTGCCCACTTCCCAATGCGATCTTTCGCGTCAGTGACGCTCAGGTAGACGGCAATGCCGACCGCAAACAAGGTGAACTCAGCCGCCAAAGTCGCCGGGAAGGAATTCCAAAGGCCGAGTCCATAACGCGTGCCTCCGGGAAAGAGCGGCATATCCGGCCTGTGCGCCACGTAATCGAGCACCCAGTGGGAGGGAACGCAAGCGGCCAGCACCATAGCGGCGCGGGTATTGCGGCGCAAGGCGAAATTGACAATGCCGATTCCCAGCCCCCAAAGGAGTTCCGCGCATAGGCTGTGCGAGTAGGGGAATGAAACGAAATCGAGCGGGGTCACGCGAGTGATTCCCGGAGCGATCCGCACCTGCTCCCAGCCGAGTAGCAAGAAAAACGGCCAGAGCAAGGACGAGCGTGCCGAGTGACGCTTCGGGCGCCGCTTTCTTCGCTCCTAGTGCGACAGCAAAATGACCGAGGAACATGTCGGGTTTGCTCGAACCTCCATCAGAAATGCACGCTTCGGGGTTCGCTCCCGAGTTGGGGCACACCCACCAGTATGCCCCCAGTCGTTTGAACCCTCGCTTGGTTCTGCATATCGGGTTCGACCGAAGTTGCCTTGATCTGCCCCCACGCTGTCATTCCCTATGCTTCACCGACTCGGCTCGCCGCCCGAGCCCCATAGAAGGAGCATCCCCCATGATCATTGGCGTCACGCACGACCATGACGGCCGCGTCGTCCAGTGGCTGTCCGTATCCACCAAAGTCTCTATTGGGCTGCCACCCAACGGAGATCGCAACCATCCCACCAAGCTCGACCACTTCGCATTCCTGCGCAAGATGAAGACTGCCAACAGGGTCGAGTGGGAAGTTGACCCTGACCTGACCCAGCATTATGGCGAGCAATGCCGCGAACTCCACATCATGTTGATCGACGACGACATCGAGAACGTCTTCCCCAGTTCTTATGCCTGGTGGACGGCCATCGAGCGCAAGTGCTGGGGCGACGGTGTCACTGCCACCCGGCGGACGGCTGAGAATCCTGGCGGACAACCCTGGCCTCGCTGCGGAAATGGATGCCCGGAACTTGCCGCGGGTCAGTGCAAGCCAAGTGGTGATCTTCGCTTTGTGCTGGCTGACTTCCCGCGCCTGGGGAGCGTCTGCCGCATCCACACGTGCTCATACCGCTCCATCCGCCAGATTCATTCCGCCTTGCAGGAGATTCAGACTTTTACCGGCGGTCGCCTGGCCGGCATCACCGCCAAGCTGACAGTTCGCCCGGAGGAGACCACGTACTTCGACCGCAAGGAGAAAAGGAAGAGGACCTCGTCCATCTGGGCGCTCAGTCTGGAGGTTGAAGGCGACGACATGCAGAAGCTTATCGCCAACTTGACGGAGAATGCTCGCCTCTTTGCCGAGACTCGGAAGTTACTGGCGGGAGGCAAGGTCCTTGAAGTAGTTGAAGACGAGCAGGAGCAGGCACCTGAGCTGACCGCGGAGTTCTATCCGGCGAATGGTTCTTCGAGTAATGAATCAGCGGAGGCAAGTCGTCCCCCTGCCAATCCGCCTCCGTGCGCCACGCCGGAGCCATCGCCGACTCGAAACAGCGATGCCCCAAAGGACGGCAACGGATCTGGCAAGTCCCCCGCCAGTGGGGCCTCCTCAGGTCCTGCGCGCGACAACGGGAACAACGGGAACGGATCACCTCGTGACTCAGGGCTCAATCAGCTCCGCAACGAGTTCCTGACGACAGCACGGCGTGTTGCCACGACCAAGAAGCAGGCCATCGGCGATGTGGTGGAATGGGCAAGCGGCGGAAGCTTCAAGTACGGAGATATCGGCCGTATGACTCAGGCGGATGTCTCCAAACTGCGGTCAGCCACCGACCTATTGGCTTCGGCTATGCCTTGCAAGGTTGGTTGAACGTTCAGCCACGCCGCACGCTCGCCCGTCGGCAGTTCAGGCAATCTGTTTGCCCGCGTCGGGGCCCACCGATTGGTCGTAAACGGATTCTACGCTGATCTTAACCACGTACTTGGGCACTGGCAGCGTCGCCAATGCACCCTTCAAGTCCGCAGCCATCTGGTCGTAAAGCGGACCCGATGAGAGCAATTCAGCCGTTCCTTTAACTTGGTAGCCCTTGTGAGTGGAGGGATCAATCACTGTTACAGCCACTTTGGGGTTTTGCTCAAGGTTCTGGCGAGTCTTCAGAGAAAAGAGATCAGCGAAAACCACGTGCTGGTCGTCCAGAACCTTCACCGTACCTTTGGGCGTGACATTGGGGACCCCTTCCCGTGTCGCGGTGGCTACCCAAGCCATCTTGCCTGCAAAGAACTCCTGCACATACTTGGGGATGCTTACCATAAGAACCTCCTCACTTGTATGAACGACTTCGTTTCGATCTCGGACATCCTAGCGAGTGGAGAGAATCCCCTGTGCGGCCACCATTCTTCCCGCGTTCAGGGAATCACACCTCTCCCCTCCGCAGTTCCTAAAGGACAGATCGGCTCCCCTCTCATCGAAAGCACTCTTTCTAGCACAGCCGAACTCATTCGTCAATGTTCACCCACAAGATCGGAGAGACGGCCATGTCAACGCTTCGTTTGGAAGCCCCACTGGATGTAGGGATAGATTACTTCCACCTCTTCGTCAACCGGCGTGCCTACACCCTCCAGTCCAACCGGCCGCATCGGAAAGCTCGCCATCATTATTATTACCGGCCCATCGACAAGACAACGGGCCATGGACTCAGCCTGACGCCAGACACCATCCGCCGCCATCTGGAAGGGGAAATCACCATCGGCCTTTACGCCATCAATCCGGCCACGCAGTGCTGCAAGTGGGTCGCCATCGACGCTGATTACCAGGATGCGCTCGCTGATCTCCTCAGGCTTAGTGACTGTCTGAAGCAGGATGGCGTCGATTCGGCTCTTGAGCGAAGCAGGCGTGGAGCGCATCTCTGGATCTTCGTGGCTGAACCACTCCTGGCGCGCGACTGCCGGATCTATGTGTGCGACATTGCTCTACGGTTAGGCATTCCGATCAAAATAGGCAGGCAGCGTGAAGGGATCGAGATCTTCCCCAAGCAAGATGCTGTGAAGCCTGGCAGGTACGGCAATGCTATTCGTGGGCCACTGGGCATTCACCGGGGCGCCGCTCAGCGCTTCTGGTTTTGTGGTGCTGATGACGACCTTGAGAGCCAGATGCGCTACCTCAACTCGCTGCCTAAAGTGACCGCTCAGCACCTTGCCCGATTGATTGCTGGAAAGACGATGCCGCCTCAGCTTGCGCGGACCGGAACGAAGGCCGTACTGGCGATGACGAGACGCGTGGGAGATCGAGGATTCCGGATCTTGGAGCACGTCAACACGCCGCTTCACACGGTCGGGCACAACAATGTGACCCGGTGCCCATCCTGCGCCGAAGAGGGGCACGACCGCAGCGGAGACAACCTCTCAATCTCAATCGAGGACCCTCGCAAGTGCATCTGCTGGGCCGGATGCACGAGGGACATGATTCGGGCGGCAGTGGGCTGTCCGCGGCCAGTCCAGCATGTGTGACTTGAGCGAATAAACTGGCAGGGACTGGCTAGCCGATTTGTCTGATACGGATACAATGTAGGCACACCACCTTGTCGTTTGCAGCCTACCCTCGCTTCCACTAACAGCTCAATGCGGCCTGCCGGAACTTGAAGCTGGCGCCGACGCTGGGCTTGATACTCCCCCACCCCCGCCGCCACCTGCACTTCCACCTCCCCCGCTAGAAGACGAATGCGAACCGCCGCCACCGCCAGAGGAACTATGCGATCCGCCGCCTCCACCCGAGTAGCCGTGTGCTGCACCACCCGTGCCGCCTCCCGAGTTCGCGTGCGAGGATCCGTGCCAGCCGCCCTTCCCACCACTCGCGCCGTTGCGCGATGTGCCGCTGGTTCCGGAACTTCTTCCACTGCCATCCCAGCCTGAACTGCTGCCGCCGTTGTAGAGTTGGCCAAAGTGCGCGATCACCTCAAGCCGCGCGTGTCCTCGTCCTTCCCACACACCATTGGTCGGCGCTACGAAATTCCCAGTCTTGTAGTCGTAACGGATCGTGAGCGGATTCCTCTGATTTCCTGGAGCCCACGCCATTATGTTCCACGGTCTGGATGTGAGAACCCTGGCCTCAATCACGGGCCTTTCCACCTTCGGCATGTGCTTCGTCCAGTTTTGCTCATATCCGCCCGGCCGATAACTCTCGATCTGCAAATTCCTGGGCGCCGCTTTGACTTCGGCGACTTCTGCCCCCCTTACGTGATGGAACACCAGAACTCCGTCCTTTGCGTTCAGCGGTGGTCTGCCCTTGGCATCCAAAGGGTGTCTGGGAATAAACCCGATCCCTTTGCCCAAATGCACGCGCAAGAAAGACCCATTCCGTGACTTCGGCCCCACCACCCAGTGCATTGGCGGCAGCGAATGTCGCGGATGTTTTCCGGTTTTGTATGGCATTCGGTAGTGGCGACGCACTGGTCGCTCTATTCGCGCCCAGCTACCTGCGTGGCACGTCGCCCACCACCCAACACCTATCAACTGTGGTGTCAACGTCCATGCCACAACCCCATTTGGGTGCCGAGTCGTGAACCTCATCAAAGGCCTTCCGGAATAGATGAACGGGCAATCGTAATATCCGTAGATCAACCACCCATAACTATCGAGTGACCCACTCGCCCCACTTGTCGCATTTCCCGCAGGCACAGGGCCCTGCGTACCTTCGCGGTCGACCGGCGCTTTCCTCCCGGCCGGACCAACTCCTCCGTTCTTGTCCTCAGCCTCTTCTTTATTGAGACTCTCCTTGAACGCCCCTTCCTTCGGTTCCCAGCACTTCCCATACGGTGGACAATCCGTAAATGTCCCGGCTCGCACTAAATCCACAAGCCCTGGTATCGGTGCCGTTAATCCTGATTCCTTCAGCCCTTTCTCGATATCCGCTTTTCTTGCCGCCCTCCGTTCACTCACCCATTGATCCCAGGCCTTCCGCTCCGGATCGTCAGGCGAGTTTTCCACGCGTGACAGTGTTCCATACGCCAACTTAAAGTCATCTCCCGCTTTCAGCAACAGTAGTTGCCTGTGCTCACCTTCGGGATTCTCAATCGACCCTTCCACCAAGTGGAACATTGCTCCGTTCAAAGCGCTCTCAACCCTTAGGGTGAGTGTTGTGCTTGAGTGCACGGCACTCCCTACAGTCTCGATCGTGAAGTCACTGTGCCCGTCCGACTCATGAGCGATGGTCGCCCTGCCCGTCAATAGTCCAACATTGGTGGTCGTCCCCGCGGAATCACTCGTCAACTTCACGAACTGCAGTACCGAGTGTTCCGCCAGATAGACCATCGACCCATCCTCGAACTCCACCTCCGCCCTCCCTTGCTCGGTCGCAAGCGTAGCCCCCTCTTCGATGGGTGAATTCACGTCCGCGGCAACCCAGACCTTTCCTAAATAAGGATCACCTCGTTTTCCCGCGGAGAGCTTTACTTCTCCCTGGACGTAGCTCACCCTCACGATTTGCGGGCTAGCCTCTTCATCAACCTTTGTAGGGGTCTGTCCTAATGAATCCACCGAACCACAGAGCAGCAGGAGGAAAGCAGGCCAAAGGGCTAAGCGCATGGGCAGCCTCCCGAACAAGTCACTTAACCTTCTGATACTCAAGACGTTTACGGCCCTTTAATGGTTACGTCAACTCCGATTTAAACGCGGAACCAGCAAGCCTTTGATCTCGGCAGGACTAGCCCCAACTCTAACTAGGCAACCTTGCCGGACACGCTGGCCGTAAACACAAACCAGGGCAGAATCACGTCCTACGCACACCTTTCAGAGAGACCGGTACTCGGGATGCTGGCTCTCTGGGCCGCTGCCCTTACTTCATTCACTCCCGCGGCTACATCCCTTTCAACTCACAACATGACTCGCTCAGACAAAAGAAGGAGGCATCGAATGTCGAAATACGGCGAGACTCAAACAGTCCTGCGCGAAGAGGAACTTCTCCTGGATGCTCTCAAAGAGATGGGCTACCAGGTGGAAGTTCATCCCGAGGGCGCACCACTCAACTCGTATTATTCCGAGCAAGAGGCGAAAGTCGCAAACATCATCATCCGGCGCGCGCACCTGCCTGGCGCGTACGGTGATGTGGGGTTCGTCAGACAGCCGGACGGACGATTCACCCTGATCGAGGACGAACTCGACGATCACAGCGGTTACGGCAGGAAATGGCTCGGCCGCGTTCAGCAGATCTACAAGGAGAGCCAGACTTTGGCCGTCGCGCAGGCGAAGGGTTACCGCCTGAAGAGCCGCCAGGTCATTGAGACATCGGAAGGCAAACAGGTGCGGCTGCAGTTTGCCGTGCGGAGGTAATCCACGATGAAGGAAAAGACCATCACGATAACCATTGACGAGCAAGGAAGGTCGACTCTCGATCTGGAGGGCTTTGCAGGCAAGGGCTGCGAGCAGGTGTTTGATGATTTCCGTGGCGGGGACCTGTTGAAGGTGGAGCGGAAGAAACTTGACTACTACAGCCGACCGCAGGTCGAGCGGGAAAAGAGCCAGCGGTGAAGGAGGGCCGACATGCTGCTTCACGGTTTCATTCCCGCCAGCCGCGCTAACGGCCCAGGACTACGCGCCGTGGTCTTCTTCCAGGGTTGCACCCTCGCTTGTCGCGGGTGCTTTAATCCCGAAACCCATCCCTTTGCAGGAACGGAAGTCATCGTCGATGCCGTCGCTGACAAAGTGCTTCGTGCGCAGAAAGAGCACGGCGTAGAAGGCGTCACCTTTTCAGGTGGCGAGCCCATGCAGCAGGCTCCTGCCTTGCTGGAATTGATTCAGACATTACATCAGCAAGTGCCCAGCTTGAGCTTTGGCCTCTTCAGCGGCTACTCGGACTTGGATCTTGTTCTGGGACGCTATTCGATATGGGGCCGGGACTATTCCGAAGAATACCGCCGTCGTTTCTGGCAAGAGATCCGAG
Source organism: uncultured Acidobacteriota bacterium (assembly GCA_963831905.1). GTDB lineage: Bacteria > Acidobacteriota > Terriglobia > UBA7540 > UBA7540 > CAVROP01. The sequence continues at coordinate 1,482,885 of CAWHRX010000009.1, forward strand.
AGCATCTCGACTTCGCGGTTCTCGGGCGTTTCAATGAAGCCCAGCCATGCGGGATGCCGCTCCGCACCAGCCGCAGTAAAGCGCTGCGCATGCTGTCGAGCCGCTACAGCGTGAAGGACTACGGCCCACAATCAGTCGAAGTGTTTATCCATTCCGATGGGCGAGCACAAGTCACTGGATTCCCCATTCTAGGCTTGCCCTGGTAGAGACCTCCTCAGTGCCCCTCGATTGCTCTCCTCTGTAATTCAGAAAGGAGCAGAGAAGATGATTCGATCTATGGAAGAGTTTGCGTCGGCGTTTCACGCCGCACGATGCGTTTCGACTCCGCTAGTCGCCATCCGCACGGCCGACCCGGCCAGCACCACGTACTTCCTCGCCGACGTTCTCAAGCAAAGCCGCCAGCCTCCCCCGCTGCTCGGCTGGGATGTGATTCGCGGTCTCCATGCGATCGGCAAGGACAACGGCGAGGCACTCTCCCGTGTTCTGGGTGACCGTGAAGCTGCAACGGTCGGCCCAGCCGAGGCCCTGTCTCTGGCCCAACAGCTTGGCGAGAACGGGCTCCTGCTCTATTCCAATGCCCACCGCTTCTGGGACGAATCTGGAGTGACGCAGGGAATCTGGAATCTGCGAGACTCGTTCAAGGCGACTGGACGAATGCTGGTCCTGTTGTCTGTCCCTGGGGCGACCTTGCCAGCGGAATTAGGGCAGGACGTGCTCGTCCTGGACGAACCTCTGCCCTCCGCCACTCACCTGGAGCGGATCGTCCGAGAGACCTTCCACGCCGCAAACTTGAGTGAGCCTGAGCGGGCGAAGATCGACAGAGCAGTCGATGCCCTGATTGGTCTTGCTGCCTTCCCGGCGGAGCAGGCATTGGCGATCTCGCTGGTCAAGCGGGAGCTGGACACCGAAGATCTCTGGGAACGCAAGCGGCAGGTCATCGAACAAACGCCTGGGCTGTCCGTTTGGCGAGGTGGCGAGACCTTTGACGACCTGGGCGGCTTGAGCAACGTAAAAAGCTTCCTGCACGCGGTGCTTCGCGGCGTCGATCCCCCGCGCGTCATCGTATTCATTGATGAGATCGAGAAAGCCTTCGCCGGGACCGGCACTGACCTCTCCGGCGTGAAGACGGAAATGACCGGAACGATCCTGACCTACATGCAGGACCGTGAAGCCGATGGCATCGTGCTCACAGGTCCGCCTGGAGCGGCGAAGTCGGCCGTAGCCAAAGCCACCGGCAACACCGCCGGCATTCCCACCATTGCCTTCGATCTAGCCGCCATGGAGAGTTCCCTGGTGGGCGCCTCCACGGACCGTCTGCGCACGGCGCTCAAGATCATTGATGCGGTCTCTCAGGGACGCATGCTCTTTATCGCCACGTGCAATTCGATCGCAAGCTTGCCCCCGGAACTGCGCCGGCGATTCACTCTGGGCACGTTCTTCTTCGACCTGCCCACCGAAGCAGAGCGGGAGATTATCTGGCAGATCTATTTCAAGAGGTACGGGGTGACGGGTGACCTTCCGAACGATGAAGGCTGGACAGGCGCGGAAATCAAAGAGTGCTGCCGGAAGGCGCACAGGCTGGGAATGACGCTCGTTCAGGCTGCCAAATACATCGTGCCGGTTTCACGATCCGCGGCTGAGCAGATCAAGGCACTGCGCCAGATGGCTTCCGGGAAGTTCATCAGCGCCTCAACACCGGGCATTTATCAGTTCCAAGAAGCCACGTCGCTCCCGCGGGGCCGCGTGATGCGGGAGTTGGATGGGCCACTCACCGTAATGCCACCCTCGAACTCCGAGGCCTGAATACCGCTCGCCAGACTGTGCCGGAATCGCAAGTGGATTCTCCACAACGATACTGAGACTAGCCTCCCGGCGACCTTCAGAAGCCGCTTAAATCCGGCGGACTCGATAACTGAAATGGACCGTTCCAAAACGAGGCCGTGGGGTGTACACTCAAGCAGGCTGGAATTCCTGGATGGGAGTTTCAGATTAAGGGTGACGCCAGCAGGAAGGAGGTGCGCTATGCTCTCCGCTCGCCTGGTACAGGTCATTGAGGATCACGCGGAGCAGTTGACTCGCGGTGTCATCGACGATCTGCTAAGTAACCATCACACACAACACTACCATCACCTTACTCGTGAAGAGTTGCATCATCGAATCTATGATGTTTATCGCAACCTCGGACGCTGGCTCAGCGACGAGACCGAGTCGGCGATTGAGGCCAGTTACACTCAGTTGGGGAAGAAGCGGCTTGCTGAGGGGATTGCTCTGAGCGAAATCGTTTACTCGTTGGGCCTGATCAAGAACCATCTTTTCGAGTACATTCATTTTTCCGGCATGGTTGATACAGCCGTAGAACTGCATGGGGACCGAGAACTCCATCGCCTCGTGAGCCGATTTTTCGATAAAGCGGTATATTACACAGTATGTGGCTTTGAGCACGCCGCAGACTGGCAACACCAGAGCACCACCGTCACACGTGCGGCGTGAATGGCGCTCACTCTGTTCTTTAAGCCTCCCCTGATGTTAGTGACAGGCATAGGGGATGCATCTCTTGTACCTAGGGGGCTGGGGTGTGTTTGCCCACACCCTTCCTCCTATACTTTCCCTTCCCCTGTTACGCGCGCCCATCTTCACTAGGCACTCGTCCGAACTGGTTAATTATCAACCATCGAGCGTCCTCAGCGTTGAAACCCGCATAAGCATTGATAACGACCAAAATACGAAGATTCATAAGTGGAGTTGAGAATCGAAATGTGGTCAAAGTCCCGACCACAACAAGGAGGACGAAATGGCGACAGCATTACCAATCCTGGATCTCCAGGAGCCTGGCACCGACCTGGCCAGGAAGACAGTCTTCATCAAGCTTCACCTGGGCTTGCTGGGCAACAGCCGCAAGGTCAGTTCATCCCAGGTTGAGGTGGATGCCGACAAAGCGCTAATCCGTGTGTCGAAGAACTTGCTTGATTCGCCGGAACTGCAAGCCATCCGGAGCCTCGACGGTGACATCCGCCGCTACCTATACGACACCTGCCTGCCCTTCGACGTGGGCATTCACCTGTTGCCGCTCGGGTTGATCGAAGCCGTGGATGAGCGGCTACGCGAGTTTACAGCCCAGCGCGATGAGCTGGTCGAGGCATTCCTGCTGGCTTATCCACGCCTCTGCCAGGAGGCTGCTGTACGTCTCCGCACGCTCCATAACCCTGCTGACTACCCCCCGGTGGATGAAGTTCGTGCCTGCTTCACCTTGAGCTGGCAATACATCAGCTACGGAGTGCCGGAGCAATTGGGAGAAATCTCTTCCCGGATCTTCGAGACGGAGCGGGAGAAAGCCGCAGAAGCCATGTCCCAGGCCTGCGATGAGATCCAGCAGGTGATGCGTGCTTCCTTGCTGGAAATGGTCAATCACCTGCGTGACCGGCTAGCCGACCAGCCGGATGGCAAGCCGCAGCGTCTGCGGGAATCGACCGTGCAGAAGCTGCGGGAATTCCTGGCGACCTTCAACCTCCGCAACGTGGTGGACGACCACGAGTTGAGAGAGCACGTAGAGAAGGCACAGGCGCTATTGGAAGGCGTCAGCACGGATGAGCTGCGGAACATGCCGCTGGTTCGTGCCTCTGTCCGGGAAGGCATGGCCAGCATCGCTGCTCAAATGGACGTACTGGTTAACGATCGCGTGAGCCGCAAGTTCCGCTTTGACGAAGCATGAGGGCAGATATGAAAGGAGGTAATTACGACAATGTTGAATAAGGTTTTGCTAATCGGATACGCCGGCGCCGACAGTGAAATGAAGTTTACCGCTGCTGGCATACCGGTGGCGAACTTCTCCCTGGCCGTGAAGGAGGTTTACAAGAACGGCGACGGAGAGAAGAAGTCCAACACGCTCTGGATTCGCTGCGTTGCCTGGCGCCGCTGGGCAGAAATCGCCGGGGAGTTTGTCACCAAAGGGACGTTTCTGTTTATTGAAGGAAGACTCCAGTTGCGCAGCTACGAGGACCGCGAAGGGAAGAAGCGCGATGTGACGGAAGTGGTCGTCACTCTGCTGCGGTTACTCGGGCCGGCCAAGAATGGCAATGGCGCAAAGCCGACTGAAGCCTCGAAGGCTGTGGAGCCAGCCGATGAGGTCGATAACCCGTTCAATGACGAGGCAGCGGGTGAAGGCACAGACGTGGACATCCCGTTTTGATGGGCCGCCTCTTCGGTGTCTACATCCGAGTGGTCCGGCAAAAGTCGTGCGCCAATTGAATAGTAAGACTCATGTCTCGCGCAGCAGGGCCAGCCCTAGGCGTAAGGCGCTCCGCATTCAAACGGATTCTTTCCGTGCTCGCTGACACCCCTGTGACCTTCGAAGGCAGTCGCCTCCTCAGCCTCGATCATGACCGATCGCGCCTCCCTATTTCGAGGCTGTTCGGCGAACAAGTTCACCTATAGCTGGTTCTTGAGCCCGCTTTCTGACCTCGGCGCGAAGCGATTGGGCTTGTCTGGCCGTAAAGCTGAAGGCGCCCCGGGGAGCACGCTCGTAATCCTCGCGTTGCCAGTGAGCGCGCATGATGCCGGAGGGTGAGTGCCCCTGGGCCACTAACAGCAAATGGCCAATTTCATGCGCAAGGGTAGGAGCCAGCACAGCGTGGATGGAGACTTCAAATGCGGCCGCCTCCTCCTGGACACGGCGGAGTGACACGCTGGCCAAATCTCCAGCCGCCAGCCCCATAGTCAGGTTGGAGTCGCTTAGCGCGGCAGCGATTTCGGGGAGGAGTCTCACCCCCAAGTGGGTTGGGTCCAGATACTCGGCGCATTGAGAGTCTTCTGGGAGCTTGCAGTTGTCCCAAACGATCTCCACCCCCGCGTCACGGTAAATCTCTGCCGCTTCCAGCTCCGCTTGAACGAGGATTTCGTTCGAAACCTGGGCGTAGTTGTAAACTTGGACGGCGATCCTGGCTGGCTGACCGCCCTCTCCGTTGGCCTTAGTTTTGCCCAGCCCTGGCTGGGTCTCCGTCGCCCATCCCACGGTCAAAAGCAAACCAACTGCTAACCCGTAACCCCATCTTCTCCCTTGTGCTTTCTTCACGGTGCCACCTCCGCGTGTTGCGTGATGGCCCGAGTTTTAACTGGGTGAGAAGGTACCTCAATGCAACAGCTCTTACGTCTCGGTTACATGTGGGTAACGAGCTAAGCCCTTGATTTAATTGTTGTTGTAGATGTCTTGAAGGTTATTTGGGTCCCGGAGGATCGGCCCCGATGGGGCTCCGCAAGATAGACTGGAAGCCTTATGGGCGTCGGCGCCGAGACGCTGACAGCTTCGCAAGCGGTGGAGCGCCGCGGCAACGCCGAATTGACCCGCTGCGAACTGGTGGGTAGTGACTCATTTTGAAAAGAGGAGATTTTAGAATGGCAACCCAAGTGCTACAGGGACGCCAGCTTGAGCCGGTTAAACATAGGGACTCAAAGATCAAAAAGGGGTATGCTTGCGCCGTGACTGTTTGTATTGCTGCAACCTGCCAAGACAAAGGAGAGCCACGCATTGTCGTGTGTGCCGACACGAGGCTCTCATACCCTAACATCGGATCGACGAACACAACCGTCAAGGTTGATGTCTTGGGGCATGGATGGCTCGTTCAGATGGCGGGAGATTGGTCAGCCGTTAGGATTTTGTGCTCTTTGTTGAAAGACCGAATCCAAGCGCAAACGTCTGTCACCCTGCGAAATATTATGAAGGAATCCAAGGAAGCTGTTCGAGAGTTCAAGAGAGGCCCCGCGTTCACCCAGAGCGATACTACGCAATTACTTATTTCCGGTTTTGAAGGGAAGGAACCTCATATACTTTCCGTTTCAATTTTTGACGGAGGAAAAGAACAGATTGAACTTAGAGAGCCCTTTGGCTCAATCGGAAGCGGTTTTGGAGTGGCAGACATTCTCTTGAGTTTAAGAGAGTGCCGACCAGATATGCCGCTGCCTTACGTAGCGTACTTAGTTTACGAAGCAAAGCGGTCATCCGAGAAACTTGGGAGCGTTGGCACATTCACCACTTTGTCCGTTCATTCGCCCAACATCACAGACCTTAAAGACAGAGCCTACGTAAAGGTATTGAGCGAAGTAGGGATTGTCCAACTTGAGGCGTATTATCGCGGTTTGTGGAAGGTCCCCGTGGCAACGTTCCCCGATTTCACCGAAGACTTTTTTATTGATCTAGAAGCGATACGATCTCACCAATTTCCCAAACGTGGTCAGTGATCCCCGATTCCATCGCCGGCGTAACTCGCAGCGACTTATGAATCCGGCAGAAGTTGTAATGCATATAGTGAAGCGCGACTTGATAGGCGTGGTTCTCGGCTTTCTTTGAAAACCCGTTCGTCAGTCGCGTGAACCGACGCATCCCCATCCGCATCGTGAGGTTCTGACGTTCAATGTAGCTTGTCGAAACATGGTGCATGTCCGGCCTGCCTTGAACGACCTTCGCCTCAGCACTGACGCAGACCGCCGGACTGTAGCGGGTTTCCTCTTGCGTAGATTCATAAACCTTCACGAGCACGGCATAGTCAATGTCCGCTCCGAAAGCCCCTTCAACTGCATCCAAGTAAACCCTAAGTCCGTCTGTCGTGAGTTGCACGCGATTCGCAAGGCGGTCTTTCAGGTCATCTATAAAAATTCTCGCCGTTCGCGCATCTCGCCTGCCGATCATGAATGACGGAACAAGTTTTGTGTCCGCGTCAATGGCGACCCAGGTCCAGATGTCACCGTAACCAAACCTGCCTTTCTTGTCGGAAGGGACGTTCTTCTCTTTTGCGTAGCAGAAGCACCAGATTTCATCGCATTGGATGCGCTTGCATTTCAGGCCGCGCAACACACGGTCCTGATAATCAGCGCAGGCGCTACCAATTCTCGGCAGCAAATGAAGGACGGAGTTAAAGGCTACATCGCAGAGTCTAGATGTAGCGCGAAGAGAGTTTCCCTCGACAAGCGAGTTAATAATTTGCGTTTGCTTTTCTCGGCTCAGCGTGTTCATAATGCAATCATGCATGAGCCTGTAAAGCATGTCAAGAGAAATCTTTTGCTCGCGCAAAGATTTTTGCTGTAATCTTTCGACCGCTTCCCCAGGAACAGGAGGACCTATGACGACAAAAGAGTTTATGGTTTCGATGTTCTCGAAACTTTATGAGCACGAAAAGTTGATCTTCGACCTAACGGTGTTCGACCAAGCGCTGCTTTCTGCCGTGAAGGAAGCCTTCCCCGGTTTGGATTATGAGAAACATCGTCTGGCCGCAATGCAGACCGAATCATCGAAGAAAGCGCTTGAGTCGTTGCGTCAGACTGGCGATCTAGTCGAGAAAGCAAAGAAGATACTTGAAGGCGTTTAACAGTTGACATGCGCACAAATCCCCTTTATCGTGAGATTGTGCCGCACGATTACTAAGGCCCCGACTGACATCGGGGCTTTTCCGTTTCCGGCTATCTTACCATAAAACTCTTAACCGAAAGGAAAGCCGATGACCGCGATTATGTTTGCAGTCCTCTTTTCAGCCGGTATGGTAAGTTGGTTCCTAGTTGACATCAGACGCGATCTTGGAAGAATAGCAAAGACTTTGGAGACTTTAGAGGAATTGCTCTCCAAAAGATTTCGAGAAGAGAATCATTAAGGGTTTTTCTTCCATCGCGCCTTGGCTGCGTTCGCCGCTATCGAAGAACGCTTCCTGGCCGAGAGAGCCTTCGCCCTGGCTGTGCCCCCCTTCAAACCGCCCCTCCGTCCGATGTCCGCAAGGTAGGCAGAAACCGGGGACCGTTCCGGCTCCGGCGGGTCTGGTTGAGCCTCGCCGGTTGAAAGTTTGACGACCTCGTAGGCAAGTTGATTGCTGTCACGCGGCATCCGTTTTTGGCGTATCATAGCTCTATTGTGACACGCCGAGAGCCTGAGTCAAGAGGCAGAAAAATCAAAATGAGTCACTACCAACTGGTGGATGCCCTTGACTTACCCCCAACGAAATGCTAAAGCTGGGCTAAAGCCTCGGGGTATCCATGCAACTGACACCACGCTCCTATGTTGTGCGTATGGGGTCCTTTAAGTTGGACCTCAAGGCCGGGGAACTCTTCAAAGACGGGCGTCGGCGGCGTCTTCAGGAACAACCCTTTCGGATTCTCAAGATGCTGGTGGAGCATCCTGGCGAGGTGGTGACGCGGGAAGAGCTTCAGAAGAAGCTCTGGCCGAACGACACCATCGTGGAGTTCGACCACAGCATCAATGCCGCCATCAAACGCTTGCGGGACACGCTGGGCGACACGGCGGAGGAGCCGAAATATGTGGAGACGGTAGCCCGCCGTGGCTACCGGCTGCTAGTCCCCGTGGAGTTTGAAGAGGAAAATCCTCCCCGGCCAGCGCAGCCGGTTGCGCCTGTACCAGTGGCAGGTCCGGCCGGGGGAGACAGGGCAGCTCCGGCCAACACCGGACGTGGCGACCTGATCGGCAAGGAAGTGTCGCACTACCGCGTCACGGAGGTGCTGGGCCGGGGCGGCATGGGCGTTGTCTACCAGGCTCAAGACATCAGGTTGGGCCGACTCGTGGCGCTGAAGTTTCTGCCCGAGGAGCTGACGGATAATCCGCAAGCTCTGGAACGCTTTGAACGCGAGGCTCGCGCGGCATCCACGCTGAACCATCCCAACATCTGCACCGTTTACGAGGTGGAAAAGCATGAAGGGCACCCTTTCATTGTGATGGAGTTGCTGGAGGGCGAGACGCTCAAGGAGCGCCTTGGCGTAGAGGCGGTGCGCGAACCGCCCCTGCAGTTGGACACGCTCTTGGACCTGGCTATTCAGATTGCCGAAGGGCTGGAGGCCGCGCATCAAAAGGGCATCATCCACCGCGACATCAAACCCGCAAACATCTTCATCACCACGCGCGGCCAAGCTAAGATTTTGGATTTCGGCTTGGCAAAACTGAACGAGGGGGCGGGCCTTCTGCACGCCCTGGACGGGCACGCACAAGGGGCACCCCTACCGGACACCCCCAGCGCCGCCACTGGAGTCCAGCACCTCACCTGGTCGGGTGTAATGATGGGGACGGCAGCCTATATGTCGCCGGAGCAAATACGGGGCGAGAGGGTGGATGCGCGCACGGATCTCTTCTCGTTCGGGTTGGTGCTGTATGAGATGGCGGCGGGTCAAACGGCGTTCTTCGGTGAAACAATTGCCGCCCTCCATGAGGCTATACTCCGGCAGGCTCCAAGGCCGGTGCGAGAATCAAACCCCGATCTGCCGCCCAAGCTCGAGGAGATCATCAGCAAGGCGCTTGAGAAAGACCGTGACCTGCGCTATCGCAGTGCCGGTGATTTGCGTGCGGACCTGGAATGTCTGAAGCGTGAGAGAGAGACCGGGCGCGTGCCGAAGGCCAGTTCCGGGATGGCAGCCGCGATTCCGGCAGCCGAGCGAAGCCGACGCTGGAAAGTTCTTCTTCCGGTTGGGGTGGTGCTGGTGGCGGGCTTGGCGGCCGCGGGTTTGTACTTGCGCTCGCGCTCCCGGAAGGCTGCGCCGCTCACCGAGAAGGACATCATCGTGCTCGCCGATTTCAACAACACTACCGGCGATCCCGTCTTCGATGACGCCTTGAAACAGGCGCTGGCGGTGGAACTGGGGCAGTCTCCCTTTCTCAATATTCTCTCTGACCACAAGATCAGCCAGACGCTGCGTATGATGGGGCATCCCGCCAACGAGCGCGTCACGCTAGATGTGGGCCGCGAGCTTTGCCTGCGCACGGGGAGCAAAGCCTTGTTGGGCGGGACGATCTCCAGCCTGGGCAGCCATTACCTGCTCGAGCTGACGGCGGTCGCCTGCGGCACGGGCGATACACTGGCCAAAGAACAGGGCGAAGCCACAAGCAGAGAGGAGGTTCTGAAAGCCCTGAGTCGAGCCTCGACCAGCCTGCGCGCTAAGCTGGGAGAGTCGCTGCCCTCGCTACAGAAGTTCGACGTTCCGATCGAAGCCACTACTTCCTCACTCGAGGCTTTTAAGAATTACAGCATGGGTATCACTGTATGGTTTGAAAAAGGAGACGCGTTCGCGGTTCCGTTTCTTAGACGGGCAATTGAACTCGACCCGAATTTCGCCATGGCGTATGTGTCGTTGTCACGTATGTACGGCAACCTTGGGCAACCGTCGCTCGCTCTCGAATATGCCAGCAAGGCATACCAAATGCGTGACCGGGTCACGGAACGAGAGAAACTGCGTGCTGCGGCGGCCTATTTCGGTGCCACAGGAGAAACGGAAAAGGAGGCGCAGACCTACGAGCTGTGGGAAGCCAGCTACCCTCGTGATGACATTTCTCACAACAACCACGGCGCTATCTACGGGAGTATGGGGCAATATGACAAAGCTCTCGTCGAATATCAGGAAGCGGTACGGCTTGCGCCCGACTCTATCGGGGGCTATTCAAACTTAGGGGGGACGTATGTCGTCCTGAACCGGTTGGATGAAGGCAAGATTGTCTTCGATCAGGCACTCACGCACAAGCTGGACAGCGCAAGTTTGCGGCAGAACATGTACTTTCTTGCCTTTCTTCGGGGGGATGCGTTACAAATGAGGCAGCAGGTGGACTGGGCTACGGGCATGCCCGGGGATGAGGACCTGCTCCTCTCGACTCAATCGGATACGGAAGCTTACTTCGGGCGGATGGGGAAGGCTCGTGAATTCACCCGCCGGGCAGTAGACTCGGCCGTGCGCACTGACTCCAAAGAAACGGCGGCTTCCTGGCAGGTCAATGCGGCGCTGCGCGAGGCGGAGATAGGCATCGCGGCCAAGGCGAGGCAGGGAGTCACGGGTGCTTTAGCGTTGTCTCCAGGGCGTGATGTGAAGGTAGCGGCAGCCCTGGCGCTGGCCCGCTATGGCGACGCTGCCCGCGCCAAGGCGCTGGCCGGGGAACTAGAGAAGACCTATCCGACCAATATGCTTCTGAAGGTCTATTGGCTCCCCACCATAAACGCTGCCCTCGCATTGGACACAGGCGATTCGTCCCAAGCGTTGGCGGATTTGGAGCCCGCCGCGCCCTACGAACTGGGTTTCGCGGGTTCTTTCTTCGGCGGTGACCTGTACCCTGCCTATCTGCGCGGCCAGGCGTATCTCGTGGCGCACAACGGGACAGCCGCCGCCCTCGAGTTCCAGAAGCTGCTCGATCACCGAGGGATCATGGTGAACTTTGTCACCGGCTCACTTGCGCATCTTCAGCTTGGCCGCGCTTACACCATGGCCGGCGACACGACCAAGGCCCGTGCCGCCTATCAGGATTTCTTCACACTCTGGAAAGATGCCGACCCGGACATCCCCATCCTGAACGAAGCCAAGGCCGAATATGCCAGGCTGCATTAAGCCCGCTAGCCCTCGGTAAACCTACACCTTTGGTTGAGAGGCACCGATTACCTCTGTGTCACGGCTTAGCGTTTACCTTTCGCTAAGCTCTCAATGTTCACACGCTGCAGGCAGGTCCCTGCTGCTCCCATCTTCTCGCTAGAGGATAAGACACACTGCTCGTAAGCCTATCATTCTAAGGCAAATATAGTTCTGGGCCTGCCGCGTGCCAACTAGGCCTCGGGCTATACTAACCAGGTGTGCAAGACAATTCAGCTTTCCCAGCTTCAGGGCCGGTAGTTCGGTAGCTGCCGGCCTCCCCTTTGCCGAGGGCAGAGAGACTGGGAAAGACGGGAAGGTTGAATGCGCACACCAGTTAGATCCCATCGACAACTGAACGCATTTGGATACTTCCCGGAGTGCCATTTCAGGGGCTAGTTTTGAAATCGCCTGACCTGGTAAAATGGTAGTTGAGTTAGTAATACGCAAGTTACTAATCCAATCAGAAGTAAGTAGACATAAATGAAGCTATCGGCTATACTTCGGGCATGGTTACGCAAGATGCCCGGAAGTTGGATCACAAAACCCTGGAAGAGATTCGGATTCGCGCGGTCGAGCGAGTGCAAGCGGGCGAGAGCCCCGAGGTGGTTGTTGCGGCGCTGGGTTTCAGTCGCGCTTGTATCTACAACTGGCTGGCTCGGTATCGGGCTGGAGGCTGGGCGGCGCTGAAAGCCCGTCCGTTGGCGGGCCGCCCACCGAAGATTACCGGGGCCCAACTCCGCTGGTTGTATCGCACCGTCGTGGGGAAGAATCCCTTGCAGTTTCAATTCGAGTTTGCTCTGTGGACGCGCTGGATGATTCGGATTTTGTTGCGCCAGCGGTTCGGACTGAAGCTGAGCCTGTCGAGTGTCGGACGGCTGCTGAAGCAGTTGGGGCTGACGTGCCAGCGTCCTTTGTGGCGAGCCTGGGAGCAAGACCCCGAGCGCGTGAAGCGCTGGCGAGAGCAAGAGTATCCGGCCATTCACGCCTTGGCCAAGCGAGTGGGAGCCGCGATTTTCTTTGCGGACGAGGCTGGGGTGCGTTCGGATTATCATTCCGGTACGACCTGGGGAGAACGGGGGCAGACGCCCGTCGTGCCCACGACCGGCCAGCGCGTAGGGTTGAACATGATTTCGGCCGTGAGCGCGCGCGGAGAGTTGCGCTTTATGGTGGTGAAAGGGAAGCTGAACACCGCGCGCTATGTGCAGTTCCTGAAGCGTCTGACGCACCATGCCTCTCGGCCGATCTTCCTGATTGCGGACGGCCATCCGGTTCACCAGTCGCGAGCCGCCCGTGCCTACGCTTCCACCCAGGGCAAACTGCGGCTCTTCTACCTGCCGCCCTACTCGCCTGAACTCAATCCCGACGAGCAGGTCTGGAATCACGTCAAACATCACGGCGTCGGGCGTGCTTTGCTCGAGGGTGCCGACCACCTGAAAACGTTGGTCGGCAGCCGACTGAGACGCCTTCAAAAGTCGCCCGAGTTGGTTCGCCAATTCTTTCTTATGCCAGATACCCAGTATGCAGCGATCTAGCTCGTTTATGTCTACATACTTCTGGCCTACTTAGTATCTCGTGGGAGCCCATTGCCACTGGATCGCAGGCTCCCTGGCAGTACCCGGGAACTCATTGCCTCTGGCTCACAAGTTCTCGGGCAGAGAGAGGCTGGAGTATCTGACAATGTAATCTCCAGCAGGCAAGGCCAGATGGTTACGTTCCCGCTGGCATAAGACAATGAGCAAGAAACAAACAACGCACCGAATCATTCATCCGCTGCCGACTTGCGGACCCGACCACAGGACGCACGACAGTCCTGGGCAGATGAAATGACACGTTACCCTGAGGCTATAAAGGCTGAGACCCCCATTCGCGGGTAGGGAAGGTCAAGGGTGAGCTGGCACGCGTGGTGCTGGCTCTTTGGATGCCAGGGCATTGATGATCAGATCAAGACCGACCTAAAAGTCGACGTGTATCCGATAACAGATAGAGACAGCGAGCAGGTAGTTCTTGATCAACCTGATCAGTCGCGCGCTGCGCCGCTTGGGCGGACGCAGACGCGCTCCTTCTAAGTCTCCCTGAGTAATTGGGTGTAGTGGGGGTAGGTTGAGCTGGCGACTCAACTGAGACAACGTGAACCCGACTTGGGTCAGATATCATTGATTCCAGAGGACTTAGATAGCTGATCTCAGGGCATGGATGGCGTTCTTGCCGCATGCCAGCCGTTAGTGTGCGAAGGCTGCAACAGCCGAAGCGGATGGTTCATAAATTCCATAAATCAAGGAAGAGGATTCAAGCTTGCTTGAATCTCCTGACCGCCGCGGTCACAGCATGGTGCCCGCGGCTTCACAGACCGAGCGTCGCAAGATCAAGCGAAGGCGAGACCGCCCACAGCGGCGAGCCGAGCGGCCCCGTGAAACATGAGTCACCAATCATCACACCCATGCTTGCTGAGTTCGAACGTTAGTAAACAGGAATAAATGACTGCTGATATCTTCGCCCCACCTCCATCCTTTCCCTCCGCCACCTCTTCAGTGAGTATGAACGGACCGCAAGATGCGCTGAAGCCAGGCACAAGGATCCCGGGTTCCGGAATAGTTGTGGGCTTTAAGGATACATCCAGGAGTGATGGATTCTGGTGGTGTAAATGCTGGTACGGTAGAGAGTTCGTGGAACACGAATCGAGTATAAGGAATGGTTTTACGCGGGATTGTGGCGGTCCCAAGCATCACCGCAAGCCCTCCGAGGCCTTTAGGCCGCGGCGCGCACGAATGAAATGCCTTCGGCGCCCTTCCTGAGCAACTCGCCGGCGCAGCGAGCCCCAGCGAGCGAAGCGTCATAATCAAGCCATCCTTGTCTGCTAAGCTCTTCAGGTTATCCACTCAATGCTGAATAGTCCGTGCTAGGAATGTGCCTTTCTGGATCCCTCAAATCCATCCCTGCCTGGCAGAAGTGTCTCCTGACGTCCTGTCCTGTCAGCAACTCTTCGTAGTATTGATCTCCAGTCTTATATGAGGCTTTGCATACCTGGTGGATCGCCACCCTGAGTTCCGGCTGAATTTGTCCGCTGCCGCCAGGCGCACGCGCATTGATCGGGTCGAAAAGCCCTACGAACACGAAGATGACGAACCATCGCTTGATCATCTCGACCCGGATCTCCATTTTCCCACCCTCAGCCAAACACCTGTTCCGCACCCCCTGTCGGCCGCAGGAGAATTACTCCCCACAAACGGCGGAGGTCCGCGTTGGAAGCCGTGAGACGGAAAAGCGTTACAGGCGCGCTGCCACTAGCTCCGCGATGTGCTTGGCGGCCTCGAATTTCGGTTTGCGTCCGGTGTAGGCGCCGGCGGTAACGGTCACTCTCACCTTCCCTTTGCGAAAAACGATGTTATTCATGAAGGTAAAGGCGTCTTCCCCAATTCCCGAGACGGACGGCTCCTTTGGGAAAGAGGCCAGCACGGCTTGCTTGTTGCGCTCCCAGAGGGCGGCATCGAGCGGCGCAATCTTCACGCCGATAACGCCCTCAAGAGTACCCTTGGGTCCCTCAATCGCACACGAGTTGTCTTTGTTCGGCCCCATTTGGGCACCTGGTCCGAAAGCCTCCTCAAAATCCTTGGCGGTCAGGAGCGTGCACGGCTGGGGCAGGGCGCCGGAGGTGGAGGCCGCCGGGGCCGCCGCACTTTTGGCCGTATTAGGCGACCGAGCCGGCGTGGACTGGGAAAAGGCGAGAAAACTGCCTTCCGATACTAGAACGAATGCCAGGAACGAAAAACGCAAATAAGTCATGGGAATCCTCACTTTCGCGTAGTTTCAAAACTTTGATGCGATACTCGAAGCGCAATGAGTGCGGTCATGCTGTAGCGTTCAATTCGATGTTGCCGCGCGGCTGCGCGAAGCGAGAAGTTCAGTGATGAAGACTGCACCACACCTCAACGCCGGGCGCCCTACCTCACTGCTTCACCAGTTCGACGCGGCGGTTCTTGGCGCGGCCGTCCTCGCTGTCGTTCGACGCCACGGGGGCGGTCGGTCCGTCGCCCTGAGCGCTGAGTCGCGCCGCTGCAATTTCGTATTTGGTGGCCAGCACCTTTACCACCGCATCCCCGCGGCGCTTCGACAAATCCATGTTGCTGGCCAGCGTTCCGACGTTGTCGGTATGGCCTACCACGTAGAGTTTCAGCTTGGGGTCGCCTTGCAGCAGCTTGGCGACCTCTTTCAGCGTCGCGTCGGACTCCGGCTTCACATCAGCCTTGCCGGTGTCGAAGTAGATCCCGTAGACGGAAGCGTGGCCGGTGCGGTTGATATCGTTGGCCAGCGACGCGGCGTTCACCGTGATGAGATCCGACTCCATGGGCTTCACTTCGATGACGTAGAGCTCGGCATTGGCCCGGGAATCCCCGCCCTGGTCGTCAATCAGCAAGCTCACATAAACGTCGCCCTCCGGCCGCGCCAGCTTCGCCGAGACGTATCGAATTCCGTGCTCGGGTCCCCAGTAATCCTGGTTATCGGGGCTGCTGGCGTACGCATTTGCAATCGAGCTCCCGCAGCCCTGCGGGCCGCAAATAAAGAGCGTCTCAAACCCGGCCTTCTTGAGCGCGCCTTGATAGTTGCGAAAGACCTCCAGCACCGTGCGTCCCTGGGGCGCCAGGTAAACGATGCGGGTGATCTTCCCTTCCAGAGACTGGCTCTTGCTAAATTTCCCCGCTTCAACGACCTCGCCCAGCGGAAGGGTGAACTCATCGAACTCTTTGGTGAGATAGCGCGTGATAACCGAGCCGGGATATCGCGAAATCATGGGATGGTCCTTGCTTCCCTCCACGTCTTGGTCTTGTCCTGCCGTGAAGGGCGCCGATAGGCCCAGCACTAAACAGCCTACGAATAGTGTGCGAATGAAAATTGTCATGGACTCCTCCTAGATTGAATGATTGAGCTGGAAGCAGCTAGCACTGGGAGTCGGCGCTGCGAGACTCCCTCCGGGCCGTCGCAGCGGCTTTGGGTGC
Source organism: uncultured Acidobacteriota bacterium (assembly GCA_963831905.1). Classification (GTDB taxonomy): domain Bacteria; phylum Acidobacteriota; class Terriglobia; order UBA7540; family UBA7540; genus CAVROP01. The sequence goes on from CAWHRX010000009.1 coordinate 1,499,243, forward strand.
CGTCGTCTCCAGGGGAAAAGGCTGCGCCCAGACTTGCACTAAAGAACAGGAGAAGGAAACCCGAGGCAGAACGGCGACAGTGCGCATGGTTTCCTCCCCCAAATGGAGATCAGCCGGAATTTCCGATTTCAACTCTACCTAGGCGGAAGATTGTGCGCCGGTCCCCATACTGAGTCAAGGCCTTTGCAATTTGAAATCGGAAACGCGCCTTGATTTCCATTTGAGGCCACCGTTTAGCCGGAGAGCCACTCCTCCACGCTGCGAGACGGGTAATATCAAAATACCGTTTTAGCGAATCAAGCCAAAAGACCCCACTACCGTGGCAGAAGAGCGTGCTGACGTGCTGTCCTGCCAGCAACCCTTCGAGTATCCTTCCTGATCAACTCAATCTTCCGTAATGGGTCAGTTTCCTGAATGGGCGTTTCTAATCCTGGTAGGCAGCGCTCGTGACGTGCGTGACATGGCCAATGGCCCGTTGCCGAGCCTCCAACTTATACATTGCCTTGTCCCAGCGCCTGGCGCATGAAGCCTTGATCTTCGGGAGCACCATTTGAGCACCTCTGGCAGCCTTCCACCCAAACACCGGTATCATCCAGGCATATTTCCAGCGCAAGCGCGGCACCTCCAGGCGGCCCTGGAGTTGAGCGGCCAATCCCTGTAACTCCGCGACGTGCTCCGGTCGTTCGGGATAGAAATATCCATACCAAGCTTGCATGTAGGCCAAACAAGCCTTTCGCACACGTTCGCTGTCTTCAAGCGAGCGGAGATAGTGGATGTGCAATTTCATCGAAAGAAGGAGCGCGTCTTTCTTCTTATCAGAGTTGCCAATGTAGCTCAGGCTATTCCACGCAGCACTTCTAACGAACACCGTGGCTTCCGGTACGAAACGGGTGCCTTCGGATGCCAGGAGCACGCGGCAAAAATACTCCCCGTCGTCATCATAGTAGAGTCGTGTGTCCCAGGGCCCTGCTGCCTCGGCCAGTTCCCGGCTCACCAGCCAGGTTGCGGTTTGAATGAAGAGTAGTTCGCCCATCTTCCTCAAGAGCCACTCGACAGGAGAAAGGTCTTGCCACAGGGAAGTTCGGACGAAGTGGGCGCGGAGGGTCCGATAGTAGAAGCATCCCCATGGCGACGAAAGAAGTATTCGCCTGCTGTCAACTTCCCGCAGCGCCACAAGTTGCCGCTCGATCTTGGCCGGGGCCAGAAGATCATCCGCATCCAGGTACTGGATATAATCTCCTTGGCTGAGCTGCAAGGCGTGGTTGCGAGCTGCCGCCGCACCCTGGTTCTCGGTGGACACGACGGCGACCTCTTTCGAGGCATATCGCCGCGCCACTTCCGCCGTCCGGTCCCTGGACCCATCGTCCACAACGATGATTTCCTTGCGTTGCCAGGTTTGGGCAATCGCGGATTGAAGGGCGTAGGCGATCCACTGCTCGGCGTTTAGTGCGGGAATTAGAATCGAGACCAGCGGTTTCATGGACAAACACTCCTAGACCAATGGAGGAAACTCGCCAGACCATGACCACTGCGCGCGCCTATGGAAAGATGCACGCCGAGATTAACATTAGGAGATGGTGGAGAAGGGTTACAAGCGTAAAATGACTGGGGTTACTCCAATCGGTACACCTACACTTAGTTTACCAGACAGTTAGCCTTGCCGCGGGAATCCTCGAGCCTCTCTGATCCTGGGTCTGAGTGTAATTGCGATCGGACCCGTTGGGTGCGTCCGTCATTCCCGCGAAGGCGGGAATCCGGCATTATTCGCTGGGGCGTCACCTTGTCTTCTGTCATTGCGATTCCTCCATCGTAACGGGTATCTTCCGTTGCTTCGCGTGACAACCAGCACATAGCGGCAAGCAGATTCATCAGTCATCGCTCCCACCCGCGTTGCACATCCCCATTACCCAATCTTTTCCCTAATTAACGACACGCGTGGCGCCTATGCCACGAAAAGGAGGTCCTGTGTTCGTCGAACTCAACCCAGTTCTTGCCGGCCGCACTGTGCTCATATCAGCGAGTGGAATACTCCAGCAGAGCAAGCCGCCTCTGCTTACGGCCGGAGGGTCCCAAGGGCTGATCTGGCACTCCAGTACCATTGCCTAGAAGCGAGACTTGGAACATTTTGAGCCCATGGATGAAAAGGACTCCCCAACTCTATTCGTTCGGTTGGCCTTGCGCGCCGCGATATATGGTGCCGGTTTGGTTGCGATTTACACCGCGCTCGCCAGAGTCGAACTGTGGCTTGGCCTCGCTCCTAAATGACGCGTCTGATTACAGACCGAGCGGTGTGCCGCTCCCTAGCCCGCTTTATTCATGAACGGCATGTGAAGGTTGGTTCTGGCTCGTTTTGCTTGGCATGAGACGAACCCGGCAGCCCGAACCGAAGTGCCAGGGCATGCAGTTGGGTTCGTTCCTCCCGTCAGCGCAGGAATGCGGCGGTTTTTGAAGACACCTCGGCGAGAGTCTCGTCGCAGAAGAAATGGTTCGACATGATCCCAGTAAGAGGAATTGGCTATCCGCTCGAAGCGCCAAAGCTGAGGGCGATCTGGCGGAAGCTGCCCAGGAACGGGAACGAGACAGGAAGATGAATTACCACACGACGCACCGAGACGATCACACTGGCCCCCAACTTCAGCAACCGCTCGCGCAAGGTCCACACCTGCGCCCGCGCACAAGCGGTGCGTGCAGCCCGCAGACGCAACTCCTGCATCAGGACGTAAGCCGCCGCCGTCATCAGCACCCGGAACTGATTGGCCAGAAACTTCGTGCAGCTCGTCCGGTCGATCTCCAATCCGTAATGCAGTTCCTTGATGCGATTCTCGATCTCGCCTCGCTCACAATAGACGTGCTCGTAAATCCCTTGCGGGCTCTGCTTCAGGTTGGTGATGACGAAGCGCGGATTGTCTTTCGGCTCCTTACCTTCTTGGCGCACCACTTCCGCCTTGAAGATCACCCGCCGCTGCGAAGACCAGCTCTCGGCCGCGTAGCCAGTTTCTCCGTAAATGTGCTCCGTCTTCGCCGTCTCTTGCGAAAGCCGGCGGGCTGCTTGCATCTTGGGCTCGGCCAGGCGGTTCAACACCGCATTTTTAGCCATGGCGACCACGTATTCGACCCCCATGACATCCAGGAAGTCCAGCAGCCGCGGATCAGCGAAGCCGCCGTCCAACCGCACTCGGACGCGCGCTTTGGGGAAGGCTGCCCACACCCGCTTCAGGATGCGCCAGAGTATGCCGATCGCTCCCTCGCTGGCTGGCGCATTGCCCGGCCGCAGCACCGCCGCACACAGGTATTGCTCCTTCTCGTCGTTGAAGCTCAAGAAACCCAGCAGCGGCAAATAGCACCAGGTATCGTAGTGGCTGTTAAAGAAGCTCAACTGTTGGGCACCGTGCGTGGGATCGTCGGTCACATCGAGGTCGAGGGTGATCCGCTGGGCGCGCCCATGCAGCCGGCGGCCATGGCGCTCAATAACGCGGTCGGCCAGCGCCTCACCCATCCGGTAAAGCTGCTTGCGGTCCGGGACATTCTCAAAGCGACTCAGGGTCGGTTGCGAGGCCAAGTCCGCTCCCTCCACCGGATCGCGCCCGATCAGCATCTTGTGCACGGGGTCTTCGCCCAATCGAGCCGCGTCGTTGGCATCGGCATAGCCACAGGCGATACCGAAGATACGCTGCGCCAGCAGTTCCTCGATCGCATGGTCGACTTTGCCCGGCTGCCGCTCGTCCTTCAAGCAGGCCGCCAGCGCCTCCGTCAGTTGCATCCGACGGTCGGCAGCCTTCAGCAGGATCGCGCCGCCATCGGAACTGCTCTGGCGCTTATCAAACTGCGCAACCACCGGCTTCGGAAAAATATTGGAAAACAACAAACACTGTGCTGTACTATTCTCGGTCAACCGAAAGCCTCCTCGTTTGGTTCAAACCCGCATGAACACCGTGTTTGTACCACAGGAGGCTTTTGGTGTCTTTAGAAATGTGAATTATTCAGGCTAGGACTAAGTCCGGAATAGTCAAAGTCAAACTGAGCGTCTTTCACACTCTGCAGCCCCTGGTCAGGAAATCTTGCGTCCTGGCTCCCTCTCCCACCAAGCGCGGACCTCGAGAGACTGTGGTTGCACCACTGCTCTTGATGAAGACCTGCATTGATGGCAAGCACTAGGTGCCCTGCTGACTGCGTACGCGTCATGGCCCGCAATCGTACGGAATCCCTCCCTATAAACCCAGCCCTGGCTGGTAGGAGTGTATCTTGACGAGCTCGAAGCATCCACCTCACCGCCAAATGGACACGAGCAGCGTGTCCACTTGGAAGGAAGGCCGCTTAGACCACATCCGCCTAGGCGGTCAAAACCATATGCTTACGGACAAAGAGGCACTACTGGTAGAACAAGGCATCCTTGCCTGGTTCGATGGAGCCTGCGAACCCATTAATCCGGGCGCACTGCCCAGGGCTGAGCTATGTCGCCCTTTGGGGCTCTTAACTGGATGCAAGCGCAACGCGGACCTGACTCTCAAGGTCCGCGGGTTTTGCCGTAGATCGGGGTCGACCCGCAGACCTACGAAGCAGGTTTGCGGTACCCCGCCCTTTTAACTGGGATCCCTTTTGGAACTGCAGGGTCGAAAAACCACTTGGCCAACGTGAGCTCGTGCTGAAACAAACGGGATAACGCGAATCGGCCCCAGCAATGTCATTATGACCTTTCTTCATGGACTTTCGCGGGACGAAGGCCCATGGGGACAGACCTACAGGCGGCCGGCGCAGAGGGCCGGTTTTTACCGTCTGTGCATCAGAGCAGCGGCTGCAGAACAGCACCGACTCCCGGCATCAGGGCCAAGGCTGCCGCTCCGACGCCGGGGGCTGACACGCGCCACACCGCGGGAGATCCCACGCCACCTTGGCGATCCAAAAGGTAGACCGTCGAGAGCAACTCGAATGACTTGGGGAAACTCTGGGAAAACTGCTGAAACTTCTGCCCCCAATTGTCGGTGGACTTATAGGCCGTGGTGGCTTTATGCAGCGGATTGGCAACGTTATGGGTGAAGAAGTAATTGTACACATCCTGCGCCGTCGCCTGGAAGCACATGCGGTGATGTTCATTGATGAAATACGCGGCATCGGCCGACACATAATTTGACGCCTCGGCCCGAATCGCCCTGTCCTCCAACCCCCCTGACAGCTTCGCCTTCAGGTTCGTGCTCATCATCCCCTTGTAACCGGCACGTTTGAGCACGGCTTCCGCGTACATCTCACACATCTGATGATTCGTATACGTCGCCTCCGCCTCCTGGAACTGGGTGCCGTGTGAGCTCAAGAACTTGTAAGCGAGCGCCCGCACCACGCGCGTAACCTCGCCGAGTCCGGCATCCTTCGTCTTCACCGGAGTATTATGGACGCCCGGGAACGGCAGGAAGGCCACTTTCGATTGGGTTGGGTCCGTGGTCTGAATGCGACTCAGGTCCTGGGGTTTGAAGTCACCGCGCATTTCATCGAGCATGAGTATGCCCAAGTACTGCTTGACAATGTCGGGAACGGTATACGTGTCTTTAAGCTTTTCGCCGGCATCCAGGCCCGCCACAGGGTCAATGGCAAAGATGTTGATGCTGATACCGTTTCCGAGAAACTCCTTGATCCAGTTGGCCATCCTTAAGCACGTCACCGCCCCGCGGCTCCAGCCGATCATGTTAATGGTTCCAGTCATGTTGGACGCCCAAACGTCGGAGATAACAGCAATGGCGCGTCGGATGTTGTCATCCCAGCCATCACCCGTAATCCCCGTATAGGCCTTAGTGCTCACAACCTTCGTAACCGCCTTAAGGAAGCCATGGCCGGCGGGCGAAAAGAACTTCTGTTTCGGGCCGGTAATGTCCTTCAGCGTTTTTGTGGGTGTCTGGGACCACTTGGGAGTGTCGCCCTTCGGTACCTTATCCACGGTGAAGGGGTCAAAGCTTCCAGGATTGTCCGTCGTCTTAAGAGAGCCGGGGCCATCGTTGATCAAGTAGTCTTTGTACTCTGTGCCCTGCAGGTTGCGCCCGAAATCGGCAACGATTTCACCGTCTGTTTTGTGCCGGTGGGTACCCGTCCCGTGATTCAGAATCGTAAATACTGGCATCGTTCCTCTCCCCATCCAATGTGATTTTATTGTTGCCTTCCTCTTTGACATCCTCGGCTAGAGCCGCTAGTCAGCTGATAATGCGAACGACTATGATTGGGGACAACGTCCCCAAATTGGGAATAATCCAGCATCGTTCCGGTGGCGCTGCCTTGAGCATAGACGAAACCTGTCGAAACAAGGAGCGCCAAAATGGTTGAAACAGTCCGATCTCTTTTAACCAAATTCAGTTCTCCCTTGGTTTTGGGGTGATGACCCAGAACCCAACACTAGCCCCCCTGAGCCGTATGCGCGTGTCCCTGCGGCAACTTCGTGCCGCGCTAATGTTTAAAGTTAATCCCTTATGGGAAAGTCGCTCTTGCCTCGCGTTGGCGGAATGGCGGACCATCCCCACCCATAAACAAATGGTACCTTTTCAGCCCTTCGATTGTCAACTGGAATTCCCATTTGGGCCAGCCGAGTGCGTAGGTAAACAGTAGGCCGTCAGAACGAACCCGCTGGCGCGGGGGACGCTTGTTGCGTGCGTCAAGTTTTAAGACCTTCCCTGTAGGGAGGAGTAGTCTGAGGTCATAAGGAGGTCCTGATGACCAAACTCCGTCGCATGATGCTGGAGAAGCTCCAGCGCCGTAACTACTCCGCGATTGCCACTCGCCAGTCTCTGCAGCTTGTGACGGCGAATGCAAAGAAGCGGGCCAGGCGGGGAGTCACCTCGTGAATTGCGGCGCAAAGCCGCCGCCGTGACGCCGTCAGAACTGCAGAGTGCTGGCGGCCTTCTGCATGCGATTGCGGAGGTCATCGAGCATGGAAGTGACGGCTTGCTGGGTTTGACCGAGAATCTCGTCCGCGAGTAGATTCACTTGCTTCCGGAAGGCTTCGGCACCTTCTTGAGCATCCGCTTTTGTGTTCGCCTGGAACTGCTGCTCGCATTCGCGCAGACCAACGGCTGTAGATTCGAGCCGATTCGAGACTCTGGCACAACCAGCCTGCACGATTTCCTCGGTTTCCGTCCTGACCCGGCTGACGGCATTCCTCACCACGTTATTGCTTTCCACCACCAGTTCCTGGATGCAGGCGTCCCGTTGCAGGGCCAAACATCCTTTTAGCTCATCTTCCACTCCGCTCGCGATGCTGCGAACAGCGGTCAGGATTGAAGTCATAGCCTCTTCCAGCAAACCCTCGGTTGCGGACACCAACCTGGAATCAAGGCCGTATGGCCCGCCGACCGGCACAGCTACACCCTGGGATTGCTCGGGCGCCGCCCGTTCGGGCGTTGCCCTCACCTCAGCCATAGCCTCGCCGGCTGTTGGGGAATGAGTTTCCAAACAAGCCGGCGGTCCCGGTGCCACTTCGGCTTCGGTCAAATAAACTGCATTGTTCGCGCCGTCCAAGTTTCCACCTGGCATCACAGAGATCATGGCTTCCGCCGTTTCAGTGTGGGGACCCACAGAACTCGCAGTAATCGACAGAGGCAACTTTCCCACTCGCCTGGCGATTTCCTCATGAGCCATACCCAATCGGGCAAGCTCATGGATCCAGATGGCTTGCTCGGAGGAGGTCAGTTGTTTGTGGTGCAAGTTCTCGGTCAAGGCGATCTCGATCGCCTCAGCGTCGTCCACGTCTTTTTCAATACAGGGAAGTTCGCTCAATCCCGCGGCGCTCGCGGCCTGAAAGCGGCGCTGGCCGGAGATGATCCCGTATTTCCCAGAGTCTGGCAGAAATCGCACCAGCAGCGGGTTCAGTACGCCCATTTCGCGCACGGAGTCGGTAAGGCTTTGTAAATCGCCTGCATCCCTCCGTGGCTGGCCGGCATGGGGCTCGATTTCCTCAATAGGAATCATGCGGCCAATGGCAATACCGCCTCGAGAAGTGATTTCCTCCACATAGTGAGCGTCATGGCGCATCTTTGCCGCCGGTGGCATACCAGTAGGCTTAACGGACACGTTGCATAACCTCCCGTGCGAGTTGCGCATATCCCTGCGCTTCGGGGCGCCTATGCTGGTCGTCGTAGCGCAGAGGCAGTCGCGGTTTGGCTTCCTCTGCGGTTCTGACGGTCAGAGCAAAAACAACTCCAACTCAGGATTGAACAACCTGCGCCTGCGCTTCAGCTTTTCTTGCTGATCGTGGATTCCTCCTCGACAGCGGGTTTCTCTTCGGTGCTCATGGCCCAACCATCAGAGTCCCTGTCGAGAGCGGATGATCACGAGTATAGCATGGCCATTAGAAAGAATTAAGAAGCCTTAACATTGGGTGGGGGTTCAAAGTGATTAACCCCCAAGGGAGGCGGTTAAGCCTTCGCAGGGCTTCGCTCCGGACAAGGCACCCAACTCCATGGCACTCCGACCAGCCTTCCTCTCATAATCCTTCAAACAAAACCAACCCCGCACTTCCTCGCTCTAACGCAAGTTGGCCGCAGCCCAGGTACCGTTTAGTAACCGCCGAAGATCCTGCCGCAGTGGTCGCTCGGGCGAGAAACGGCCAGAGCGTGGAGGAGGCTGTCCAGACTCGCCAGCAGAAAGGAGGCCCACGCTTGCGCTTTGAGAGCAAAAGTCGACTCGGCTTCTACCCGCCGCCCCTGTCCGAAGCCCAGCGGATTCGCCGATTCCTGTTGTTCCCAAACCAGCCCTCGTCAGCGCTAGATCCGTGTGGGTTAAGTAAGTGAGAGGATCAGTTCTAGGGCAGCGGCGATCATGGCCCAATCGCTAAAGTTGAGCTAGCCTGTCCTCGACAGTTATCCCAGACCATGCTACTACTCTGACTGGGGTTTAAGCATGTAATGAGATACCTACGGAGGAACCTTTGGATATTCAGGCTATCGTGAAAGAGTTGAAACGTGAACGCGACCGGCTGAACACAGCAATCGTAGCTTTAGAAGGAACAGACTTACCCCCTACTCCCCCGAAAGCATCCCTAGCTGCCGATGTGCCTGCACCACGAGCTAAGAAGCGTCGCCACCTCACCCCGGAAGGCAGAAAGCGTATTTCGGATATGATGAAGAAGCGGTGGGCCGAGAGAAGGAAGAAGGCTTCCAGAGGCGCCAAATAAGCTTGCATCACCTTAACTCATGGCCCCCGTGGTGGCGCTGGTCTTTTCTGCGAAGAGAAGGACGACCCGACTAGGCGATAAAAAGACTTGGCAGACCTTTCGTTGCTGAGTTTCAGCCATTTCAATGGGATGGCCATAGCGGCTTAGAGCTTCTTTAAGCTGGCCTCGATGTTCTTCACGTAGTTTGCCCGCCGCTCCGGATCAAGCTTACTGGTGGCGACGATAGCCGCGTTATACGCGGCTCGGGCTTCGTCCTTCTTGCCGGCGGCAGCCGCTGCGTCTCCCAATGCCCACTCCGGAATGATCTGGTCTGGCGCCAGTCTTGCGCCCTCCTCGGCCAGCGTCAAAGCCTCCTGTGGCTGCTTTGCTTCAAGCTTACCCCAGGCGAGGAATGCACGGCTTAGCCCGCCTGCGGCCTCCATGTGAACATCGCCGTGGTAGACCAGGACGCTGTAGTCGATCTCCTCATCCGGCTTCAGCGTTTGAAATGCGTGGTAGGGGTTCGTCCCCTGGCTCGGCCAGAGGCTGCCGTCCACTTCCCCGGCGCTGAGAAGCACGGTTCCATGGATAATAGGCGGCACCAGCTCTTTCCCGGCTCCCCCAAGACCGTTGGGCAGGACGTGACAGTGAACTCCGTAAGTCTCGGGGTGGATGAAGGGACGCACAGTGTAAGCAAACCAGCACTCCTCGCCCGGATGCCTGTCCTCCCAATCCTTGACCTGGTAGAGTTGTCTACCCCAGTCCACATTGGAGTCGTTCAGGACCCTGTGGGTGTTTCGGGCTCCGCCCCAAGCCTCGTTAGCATAGGCCAGGGAGTTGGGAAAGACACTCAGCGCGGAGGCGATATGGCCGACGATGAGCGCGGCACAGGCCCATTTCCATTTGCGCGACAACGGGGCCAGCGCGGCAACTCCAGCGCCGGCGATGACCCCTGCCAGCGCATAGAGCGGCAGTATGTGACGCACCCCAATATTAAGTCCGTTTACTCCGGCCGTAGCAAGGTAGGCAACCCAGACAAAGAGCACATAGACCAGGGCGCGGGATTGATCTGGGGCCTTCCCCAGCTTGCGGGTCACGATGGCGAATCCCGCGAGTAAAACCAGGGCTAACATTCCCAGTGTGGTCTTGATGGAGATGGCGGCGGGGAAGTACCACCAGACGCCATGCGGGTACCAATTGCCTAGGACGAAGGTGGAGAACTGCTTGCCAAACACGCGAATATCGACCATCCCAAAAAGGTAAGATTCAGGCAGCAGATGCAGGTGCGCCATCCACCAGATCACGCCCCTGTCGAACCCGTTCAAGCTCTGGCGGTACGCCTCCAGCGTGGGGACCATCTGGAGCCCAGCCGGCCTGGCCGCATAGCGGAATCCGTAGAAGGCCCACAGCACGCCGACAGACAAGAGGACCATCGCAGCAAAGGCACCGCCCAGCCGAAGTGCGAGGCGCACCCGGGTGCCTTTTGGCGCCACGGCCACTTCCCAGCCTACGAGGACAAGCAGCATAGGACCTAGCATGACTCCGGAGTGCTTGGTGGCGAGCAGGAGTCCTAACGAGATGCCGGCAACAGCCAGACGCAACAGATTGGGCTCTTTGACATAACGATAGAAGGCGTAGACGGTCGTCAGAAAGAAGAGTGTGGCCCCGACATCGGTCGTTACCAGGCCGGAGTGGGCGAGGATGTTGGGGTCGAACACAGTCAGCGTCAAGGCAACCAAGGCCGCCGTGTCTCCGAACCACTCGCGCGCCGCGAAGAAAACGACCAGCGACAGTGCAACTGCCAGTAATGCTGCTGCCAGCCTCATGCGAAAGACCAGACGCTGGCTTCCGCCATCGTTGTGTTCGAGCCAGTCACGGCCGCCGAGGTAGGCCTCGCCCTTGAAGTAGATGCCCTTGAGCGGAGGGACCCATAGCATTTCTCTGAGAACCGGGAGTGTCGCCAGTAGCTTGACCAGCGGCGGATGCTCGGGATTCAAGCCGAAGTCGCCCGTCTTCCACATCCGGTAGCCGGCGTACATGTGGTCTTCTTCATCGAACGTCAACGACTCGCGGTGCAGAACAATCACCATCTGCAACAGTTGCACGGCAATCAATGCGATCACGGCCGTGATCACCCAAGTTCTTGTTTTCAGCAAGGTGCTGTAACCTCAGTCCGGGATGGTATCAGCCGGTCGCCGTAGGGACACCACTTGGCTGGCACCCCCGCACAGATCCGCAGCGGCGCCCATTATCGACCGGCATCTCTGTTTTCAGCTTTCGCCCTGCTGTTAATGTACACCCTGGCGCCCCTCAATTCAATATCCAGTCGGCCTTTCAGGTTGGGGTGCGTTCTTGCCCTGAAACCAGAAAGCATGAAGAGAAAAGCAGGGGGACAGGCCGATGCGGAGTTCTTTCAATATCAAAAAGCTGGTATTTGGACTGTTCTCAGTAGGTTTAGTTTGGTGTGATCTTGCACTTCAGAAAGAACATATATGTCTCGCTGAGAAAGGAGCCCAACCGTGCGCTTCCAAGGTAAAAGTCGGCTTGGCTTCTACCCGCTGCCATTGCCCGAATCACAGCGGATTCGCAGGTTTCTGTCATTCCCTGATCAGTCCACGTCCGCGGTCGACCCGTGTGTCGGCGATGGCGCCGCGTTCGAGGCGATCACCAGCGCGGCCGGAGTGCTTCGCTACGGCATCGAGCTTGATGCCTTCCGCGCCGAGCAGGCCAGGCAGCGGATTCCCAATGTCATCCAAGGCAACACGCTGGAAGTTCAATGTGCGGTCGAGTGCTTTGGCCTCCTGTATTCGAATCCACCCTATGACTGGACCCCGGGGCCAGCGGACAATCGTCGCACTGAGCCGGCATTCCTGACCCACACGTATCGCTGGCTGAACGGGACGCTTGGTTCAACGATGAATTCACCCGCCGAGGGGCGATCAAACCGCTTATTGGCCTGGGATGCTCTCCTGTGCTGGTCAGAGGGTCGAAAAAGCTGTTCCTGAAATGGATTGGCAGGGGACTAAGGCAGAAGAGGATCACGTTTCCCGAAAGCAGTGGGCCCGTCCATTGGAGCTTGGGCACCAACTTCTACCGGACTGACGAGATGGGACCGAAAGATGATAGCCCCCAGGGGGCGTGCAGCAAAATTCCCAACTTGCCCGCCACACGGGAAGGAGAATCATGCGTATGTTATTGAATGTTCCCAGCAGCAACGAATATTGCAAAGGTGGATGTGAATTCGACCTCGTGGATCTGACGCCGGCACTGGCCACTTTCCGATAAGGCGTCCTCTTAAGCGTCTCGGTTAAAGAATCGGTGATGGATCCGCTTGAGCCCTGTTTCCAGATGAGTCTCATCAAGAAACATTATTAAGCTATTGGGCGAAGAACCTTGGGAAATGAGATCCAGCCGCAAGTCGGAAACAGCTCCCAAAGCCAAAGCTGCTATGCCCGGCTGCTGGATCAGTCCCTGCCCCACCAAGCTAATGGATGCTTTCCCCCGTTCAATTTCCACCGTGCCCAGACGATGTAATTCCGGAAGAAACCGCTCAAATGGAAGGCTGGCGTCCAGTGCTAGTCTGCAATGCAACGATGAGATGGCTGTCAAATCGGGCGTAACACGGTGCCGGTCTAAAACCTCAAGCACTCCTTTCATGAATTCTGAAATCGGCTTCTGCCGGTCCGAGACGATGTGAAGCAATGCCAAACCTCGCTTGAAGGCAATAGAGCGCACGCCTTGAGGAGGTGTCACCGCATTTTCTTGAATGATCGTCCCTGGGTCCTGCGGCTGCCAGGAGTTGAGGATTTGGACAGGGATACGCTTCTGGGCCGCCGGCCAAACCGCGCGCGGATGCATCAATTTGGCGCCAAAGTAGGTCAGCTCGGCCATTTCATCGCAGGTGGCCGTTGGAATCGTCTGCGCATCGGAAATAACGGCGGGATCGGCGCTCATCAATCCAGGCACATCCTTCCAAATCTGAATGGCCGTCACATTCAAAGCCGCCCCGACGAAGGCAGCTGTGAAATCAGACCCTTCAAAACCAAGAGTGGTTGTCGCCCCCGCCAGGGTCGCCCCGATATATCCTTGCATCACCGGGGTGCGGCCCCGCTCCAGTTCGGGAGTCAGGGCGGCCAGAATTCGCGCTTGAGCGGTTTCCTCGATCGGCTCCGCAGCTGTGAAGTGATCGTCGGTAATCATGAGCGTCCGTGAATCCAGGAGCTGCACATTCACCCCGCGGGACTCCAGCCCGGCGGCAAGTATGGCCGAGGAAAGCAACTCGCCGTAGGCAGCGATGACATCCTGGCTGCGCGCCGAGAATTCTTTCAAGATGGAAAGACCTTTTGCCAGGTCATGCATTTCGCTGAAATATCCCGCCATAAGGGAAAACACCGGAGAGTTTCTGTGATCTTCCACTAGCTGCGAGAGCACGGCATGATGGTAGGCCTCAAGGGCCCCCAACTGGCCAAGTGCCTCGCCTGTTTTCCCTTCCGAGGCCAATGCCCCGGCGGCGAGCAGCTTCCGCGTGGTCTTGCCCATGGCGGAAACTACGATCACCGGGTTCAATGGCAAGTGCTCCTGGATGATTCTGATGACCCGCTCGATGGATTCCGGGTCTTTGACTGAACTGCCTCCAAATTTCATGACAATCATCGGTTCACCGGAAACGGAGAATTCCAAGATTCCAAAACATCACAACTATACCTTTAAATCTGGGACTTCTCGCAAGGATCATTCTGAGTCAAAGCAAAACTGAGGTACCTCAGCACTTTGACCACATCCCTCTGCCTGACAAAGGACTACCCACCTGTTCAGGCGACTCCGCGACAATAGGAGCTGTATTTAGCGATTGAGCTTATAGCCAAAGGAGAAGACTGTGCCTCTGCCTGACTCGATCTCGGATTACTTGCGAACTCACTCCTCACTGCTCGGAGCGAGAATCCCGGAGAGTCTTCCGCCCCTGCATGCGATCGACGACCCTCCGTCGCCCTTGATCGGCAAGCTCCTTCGGAAGCCCTATCCGGCTCAGACCCTCGCCATCATGGGCCTGGTCCGGCGCTGGCAGCAGGCGCGTGCAGGAGCGGTGATCGCCGAGTGCGGTACCGGCAAGACGCTGATCTCGCTGGCTGCCGTTCATACCCATTCTGAGGACCTACCCTTTACAGCAATTGCCATGGTTCCGCCGCAACTGGTCGAGAAGTGGTGCCGGGAAGCAATCCTCACGCTTCCGCGTATTCGAGTCTTCATCATCGACGGCCTGCGGACGCCCACCAATTCCAATTGCCATCACGGCGTGAACGAAGTCAAACTGAGAAACAAACGCATCCTGCGTGAAGGATTGCGGACCAGCTTGAGCGAGTTACGTCTGCGCAAGTCGTCTCCCTCAGCCAGAGAGCGTTGGGATTCAATTTGCTCTTCTCCGGCATTATTCGTAGTTGGCCGGGACCGCGCCAAGCTTGGGTACTTCTGGCGGCATGTCTATCAGGTTGCTCGCTGCGGCCGTTATCCGGGCAGCGTGGTGAATCCGGACAGTGGCTGTCCGGTCTACCTCGGCACTGAGGGCGAGCGCCTGCTGGCAATGGACTTCAAGAAGGTGAAGCTCAGCGAAGTGCTGGGCCAAGGTGACGAAACCAAATGTGTCCTTTCGGCAACGCTGTTTAACTCCACGTTCCTGAAGTGCTAGCGTCGGTCTCATGCCCAGTGGGGCAAGGAGGACCGACGATGACCAACGAGATTTCTGACATTCCCTCTGACATGCGGAAGGTTTATGGGCGTCCACGGCGATGGCGCAGTTCTCACTCTCGCCGTGTACCGTTTCCGGATGCTCTGTGAGAGGCTGGAAGACGCGATCCAGGCGCTGAGCGTTCTGATCGAGAGGATCGGGGAAAAGAACACGACGATCAGCCAACTGCGTGCGCTGTTGTCGAAGCCCAGCACGGTTCTTTGAAGTCCGGAGATCACTGTCCGGAATGTTTGAAGGGAAGGGTGTACCTGCAGAAAGACCCTGGGCTGCGCATCCGGGTGGTGGGGCAGGCGCCGATGGCGGCCCGAGTCTACGAGTTAGAACGTCTGCGTTGCAGTCTGTGCGGCGAGGTTTACGAGGCGGAAGCGCCGCCCTAAGTGGGGGAGAAAAAGTACGATGCCAGCGCCGCGGCGATGATCACGCTGTTGAAGTACGGCAGTGGCGTTCCCTGGGATCGGCTGGAGGCGAGTTTGGGAATTCCGCTGCCGGCTTCGACCCAGTGCGAAATCGTGGCGGAAGTGGCGGAAGCCCATCGGCCCGTTTTCGAAGAGTTGATCCGCCAAGCCGCGCAAGGCGAAGTCTTTTATAACGATGAGACCCGCATGAAGATCCTGGCGCTGGCGAGGGCGAGCCCTCCGCGCTCGGCGGAGGAGGAAGCCTCGTCGAGCTCCAAGGAACGGACGGGACTGTTCACCTCCGGCATCGTGTCGACGACGCGGCAGGGGCAGCGGATCGCGCTGTTCTTCACCGGGCGGAATCATGCCGGGGAGAACCTCGCCCGGGTGTTCGTCGAGCGGGCCAAGGGACTCGCGCCGCCCATTCAAATGTCGGATGCCTTGTCACGCAACGTGCCGAAGCTCAAGGAGAAGCTGGAAATTCTCTGGGGAAACTGCAACGCGCACGCCCGGCGCCGCTTTGTGCGAGGTGACGCCGAACTTCCCCGAGGAGTGCCGGTTCGTGCTGGAAAGCTTTCGCGACGTCTATCGTTACGAGGCCGAGGCCCAGCGGCGGGGTCTCGTGCCCGAGGCGCGGCTGCGCTTTCACCAGGAGCACAGCCAGCCGGTGATGGATGCCCTCCACGCTTGGTTCGAGGCCCAGTTCAAGGAAAAGAAAGTGGAGCCCAACTCGGGGCTGGGCGAAGCCATCACTTATTGCTTGAAACGTTGGACTCGGCTGACGCTGTTCCTCCGCCAAGCCGGGGGCGCCGCTGGACTCGAACCTCGTCGAGCGCGCCCTGAAGAAGGCCATTCTTCACCGAAAGAATTCCCTATTTTATAAGACCGAAAACGGCGCCGAGGTGGGTGATCTGTTCATGAGCCTGATCCACACCTGCGAATTGAACGATGTCAATCCCTTCGACTACCTCACCGAACTGCAGAAACACGCTGAGGAGTTGGCGAAAAACCCGGCGGCCTGGATGCCGTGGAATTACCGCCAGACCCTTCTGCAACCCGGTATGAGCAAGGAACCTGCATAGCCCCTACCTGGAGTAGAATACTTCCCGCCTGGCCGGAAACCATCCTCTTTGGCCACAGTGGAGCAGCAATCGAGAATGGGCGAAAAACGGGCCTCCCGCACAGTGAAATCGCCAAAGGTTTTTGGCCACCTCTCTCACCAGGCCAAAACACCGTTGCGGGCAGGCCGCTACGCCCGCGTTTCTACCCAGAACCAGCAGACCATCCCGATGCAGACCCGTGCCCTACGGGAGTATGCGACAAGACGCGGTTGGGCCGTCGTTCTTACCATATCGACGATCGTCGCTGATCCTCCATTCTCAGAAGCCTTCCAGCATCCACACATTTGAGTCAGCGACAAACTCACAGAAGGCAAGGTAGCGGCCGTCCGGCGACGGGACTAGGAAGGTCGGTTGCTTGATTTCCTTTGGCTGCTGCAACGGCCGGACGTTCCCCTTCAGATCTACGTAGAGCAAGGTGGTAGCCTGGGGCGAAACGGAGCTCAGGTAAAACCCCTTGCCGTCAGGGGACCAGACAATGTGAGCGGAGATGTGCGGCCAACCCTTCACCGTGATATCCCTTTCCGACCCGCCGGAGAGTGGGAGCAAGCGGATCTGAATCTCGTCTGTGAGCTTCGAGATCGCGAGAGTTGACCCAACGGGGGATAAAGCCCAGTCGTAATCAGCCGAGGGGTCTGTCGCAATGGTCGTGAGGATTTTTCCCTTGCCTTTCAGCGGGTCAAAGGCCGTGACCGTGACCGTCGGCTTTTCGCCCGGGTTCGACTCGACCAATAGGCAGAGACTTGCCGGAGCGCGAGAGCACGCAAAACCCATCAAGAACGTATTCCGCGCTTCCAGCACAAGCTGAGGCACTCCGCCTCCCACGGGGATGCGCATGAGCTGAGCCGGGGTGGAACTGGGTGATGTCTTGGGGAGTTCCCAATAGAGTATCCAGGCGCCATCGGGGCTGACCATCCCCCCGTTCGTGTCGTGTTGTGCTCCTGTGACCACCGGTTCGGCGGCGTCCTGGCCGATTCCCTGCTTGAGGATACCCCATCCGCCGCCGCGATCGGATTTGAATAACACTGCCTTGCTGTCCGCTGTCCAGGCGATGGGATATTCATTGGCGTCGTCATTGCTCAAGCGGCGAGGCGGATTCAGGCGCACGCCGCCGACGGTGAGTTCGCTCAGGTAAACCTGCTGACGATAGGTCGATTTCAGCATCACCAGCCGCTTTCCATCCGCGCTGGCACTCAACCGATTAACGCTCGAACCCGCCCACTGGGTGATTCGCCGCGGCTGGCCGGTGGGCAGGCCGCGATGATCAATGCCGATCTGCCAGAGATTCTCGCCGTCCGATGGCGCCGCTTCCTGCCGCGAGAAGACCATACGCCCGTCTGGAAGCCAGCAAAGATCGCCCAAAAACAGGTCCGCTTCCGACGACACCACCACCGTCCGGTTCGCCCCCTTCAGGTCGCAGGTTCCGATCGAATAGTTGTTGCCTTTGGGAGTGCTCTCGCCCCTGATATAGGCCAGGCGCTGCCCGTCCGGCGACCAGCAGCTCGCCCTCAAGAACTCGCCTTCCCCCAGCGCTAGAACCCTTTGCGGGTTATCTCCTTGGATGCCCATGACCCAGAGTTCGCGAGGTAGCGTGTCCGACTCCGGCCTGAAGGTGACGCGCGTCCCGTCCGGCGAGACAAACTCAGCCAATGCGCCTTCGCGCAGCTCGTGTGCCGATTGCCCAAGCACCGAAACCGCCCACGTGCTGGCGTGCCCGCCCACTTCCTCATCCCGAACGTCGGCGAGCAATTGCGTGCTATCGGGAAGCCAACTTGCAACAAACCACGAGGCGGAGGCCGGAGCCCCGGCAGGCCTTGGAACTACGTGCTCCTCACCGGTGGCGAGCAGCTTGACGTGTATCCCGGCCGCGTCGGAATAAGCGAGGTATTTGCCATCGGGAGATATACAGTCGTTCTTGACAGGGTTGCCGCCGGAATTGAAGGTCAGCGGTGTCTGCGTTAATTCGGCGGGAGGCGGGGGAGGACGGTGAGCCAGGAACCAAGCCGCCGCCAGTCCCGCCATGATCAACGCCAGCAGGACCACCGTGGCGAGCAGACCCGTTTTGTGCCGCTTGACGAGTCCGGCGATTACTACGGAATCCGAAGTCGGTTCCTGAGCGGGCTCACGCTGTGGTGCGGGCGTCTCGCCCGCTGTGGCACGGGCGTCCCGCCCGTGCTCTCCTTCCGCCCAGGAGCGGGACGCTGCCGCGACCGCGGGCGGGAGGTCCGCGCCACGTCCCGAATCCGTGTCGCGCTTCAAGCGCTTCAGGTCGGTGCGGATATCAGACGCATGCTGATAGCGCAGGTCGCGCCCCTTTTCCAAAGCCTTGTTGATGATCTCTTCCAGCTTGGCAGGCAGGCTCGGGTTCGAGGAACTTACTGGCACCGAGGCTCGATTCAGAATCGCATCATGAATCACCGCCGTGGTGGCCCCGGAAAACGCCTGCCGCCCGGAGGCCATCTCGTACAGCACCGCGCCGAAGCTGAACAAGTCGGTGCGAGTGTCCAGTTCCTCGCCCCGCGCCTGCTCCGGCGACATGTACGCCACCGTGCCCATCGCAATGCCCGGGCTCGTCAGATGTTCTATGGCAATGGAAGCCGTCGGCGTATCCGTACCGCTGCCCCACCCCTCACTCCCCTCCCCGGGTGGGGAGGAGAGTGAGGGGTGGGGACCACGGCTAAGTTTGGCCAGCCCGAAATCCAGAATCTTCGCCTGCCCACGCTCGGTCACAAAGATGTTCGCCGGCTTGATGTCGCGATGTATGATGCCCTTCGAGTGGGCCGCGTCCAGCCCATCCGCAATCTGAATCGCCAGATCGAGTAATTGATCCGTCTTCAGCGGCTTGCCTTCGATGCAATGTTTGAGCGTCCGCCCCTCGAGCAGCTCCATGGCAATGAAAGGCTGCCCTTCAAACTCATCAATGTGGTAAATGGTGCAGATGTTGGGATGATTGAGCGCACTGGCGGCGCGGGCCTCACGCTGGAAGCGCTCTAAGGCCTGTTGATCCTTGGCCAGCGCCTCGGGCAGGAACTTCAGCGCCACCAAGCGGCCGAGCTTGGTGTCCTCGGCTTTGTAGACCAAACCCATCCCGCCACCGCCGAGCTTCTCCAGGACTCGATAGTGCGACACCGTCTCGCCAATCATGATGTGGAAATCTGCCCTTGAGATTCATGCTAGCCCGCGGCCGGGGGGAAAGTCAACACATACGCGACCATAGCGACCATTGCGGCAAGGCCCTGCGGTGGAGCAGGTCCGGGACGTGCGTGGCGAGTACGGAAAGGGCTATTCGGAAGTCCAACCACTGACTAGCCCTGGATAGTCGTGCTGCTTAGTAATCGGCGAGGACACCGCCAAGGCTGACACATGGTCGTATAACGGTGTACGTTGAGAAGTGCCCGACCGCCGTTCGCGCGTTCAACAACGGCGCAGCGGAATAGAGCCCGCGTCGATCGGTGACGGGCTCGAGCAGATGGCGCCGGTCGTCGATGAAACCGCGGGCGCAAGTGAAGGCGGCGGGTCTGCGCCTGCTCCGCTTCCACGGCGCTCCGTGGCATCGCTCACGGACGAGGATCGCGGCACCGTGAAGTCAGTCTGCACTTGCAACTATAACAGCAGTGACCGTCGCCGCAGTCACACACCGTGGCGGACCTACTGACATTGGCGCGAAGGCACGGCGAAGAGAGGCGCCGCAAGGAAGCGGAACGCCAATGGAGGGCTCGCGCCCGACGCGAGCGTGAGGCGACCGCGGTGCGTGAGAAGTATCTTGCCGGACTTGCTCAGCACGAGCCCGAAGTGTGGGTAAGGGTAAACGCACTCATCGCCACCAAGCGCCCAGGTGATTACGATCAGGCTGTCCAGCTTCTCAAAGACCTCTCGGGCTTGGGGATTCGTTCGGGGCGCTCGCCCGAGACTCAGGCCCACAACCACCAATTTCAGGACCAGCATGTAAACAAACCAAGTTCCCTCCGGCGCGGCAGAAAAGCTCGACCGGCAATTGAGCCGCAACAAACCACCGTCGGGCGAACTACGTGCATCTCTCGAAAAATCATTGGTCTAACCTACTGGCCCGGCGGGGTAACCGAGTGACGTTAAACCGACGCCCCGCACCTGGAGTCACGCATGCCCACCGAAAGCTCACGAAACTCGACGTGCCAACAAGAGTATTGAGAATCGTTCGAGGGCTTTGGACGGCAACACTCCAGCCCCCGAGCGGCGCTGCCGTGCGAGAAATGATCTCGACCTGTCGTTGCTCCCGCCCCTGGACCTGGCGGAAGCTAGAATTCGAGGCGTCTTACGAATGCAAACCCATAGATTCCTGAGGTTGGCTCCCCGTTGCTTGGGGCCATGCTCCGCAGCGCGAAGGCTACGCATTCTCGGTATAGGTCAATGGCAAGAGTTACCGGATGTGAGCGCAGCACGCCGCGCCGGGGAAAACTCCAGGCAAACTTTTTCCATTGAAGTTCGGGGTGGATCCGAGCTTGGCATCGGGCGTTACCACCGGCCAGGTTGAAGGGTTCTAGCGATATACCCTGCGGAGCCTCCAAGTCGAGCGACAGAACATATCTGCTAGGCCGAGGGCTGCTGTCCACTCAGCGGTGCCGAAGGCTCACAAAGATTGCAAGGAACGACAGGACTCTCGGAGCTGAGTTGTTGACCCTCGCGCAAGGCCAGCCCCCCCCTTTGCCCGCCTTTCCCCTCAGGGGACCTTCAGGTTAGGGACGCAACTATCAAGGCTTTGGCGGTTCCCGGACGTCAGCCCATGAAACTGCCGCCCGCCTTCTTTGGCAGGTCACCTCGCCGTCCAGCCGCCGTCGATGACGATTGTGTGGCCGGTAATGAGTGAAGCTGCCGGCGAAGCGAGGAAGACGACCGCCCCGGCGACCTCTGAGGGCTCGCCAATTCGGTGCAGCGCCGCAATCCGCTCGATGGTGTCGGCGCGAAAGGCGGGGTCGGCCAGCGCCCCCTCTGTGCCGGGAGTAAGAATAAACGTGGGCGCAACGGCGTTGACGCGGATGTTGTACTTACCCCATTCGATGGCGAGGCATTTGGTCAGGTGCGCGATGGCAGCCTTGGACGAGCAATACACGGATTCGGTCGGCAACGCCACAAAGCCCGCCTGCGAACTCATGTTGACGATGCAGCCGCCCTTCTATTTTATCATGACGCGCCCGGCAGCCTGGCTGGCGAAAAACGTCCCCTTCAAGTTCAAGGCGAGGGTCTGATCGAATTCCTCCTCGGGCACATCCTCTGCGAGATTGTTAAACCCTCCCCCGGCGTTATTGACCAGGATATCGAGCCGTCCAAAGTGCGCGACTGCGTCATCCACGGCTCGAAAGACCTGTTCCAGGCGGGTGACGTCCATTTGGAGCGGCAAGGTGCGGCGGCCTGTGGCTTCAATGTCACGGGCAAGGCCGTTTCCCGAGCTGACGTCGCGCAGTCCGAGTGTTACGTCGGCGCCAGCGTGAGCTAGGGCCAGCGCGATCGCGCGCCCCAGGCCGCGTGCCGCCCCTGTCACCAGGGCCACCTTTCCGGACAGATCAAACTGCGATTGTTCTCCCATCTTGTCTCCTCCAATGGCGGCCCGGACGTCGGGAGCATCCCCGGTCCTCTGCCCTGATTTTGCAGGGGTACTTCCCACCGGGTTGCGCTATCAATACTTGATTCAATGTGGACGCGATTCATGATAATCCTACCACGCGTGTCCAGCATTTCGTCCCCGACCTGTCGGAGAGGGAAGGCTAGAGTCGGGAGAATTGCAGGGCCGTACTCCTGTACCATTGTGCAAATAGTTGATTCGCCCGATAACTGTAAAGAAGATATTAGAGGAGGACCACCGAATAATGATTCTCTCAGGGCTGATTCTGGCACTCTCGATGGCCATGGTCTTCTTCTACTTCCAGGCTACCTGCCAGAGGATTCTGCGCCGGCAATTCGATCAAGAGTATTTCCGATCCATCGTCAATGTGATTCGTTTGGAGTTCCCGTCCCTGCGAGAGGCTTTGGAAGAGCCTCGCGCCTCGCTCGATTATTCCCTGCTGCCCAAGGCACTGAAATGCGACTTCCTCGCCCTGACCCACCTGCTCAGGAACACCGCGGATGTGAAACCGGGCTATTCCAAGGAGCAGCGGCTCCTGATCCTCTATTGCCGTGTGCAGTTCCTTTCCTTGTCAGTCCGGTGTTTGCTGCGGGTGGGCGAGAAGAAAGCGGCCTTGAGACTGACCTCTGTCCTCCAATACTTTGCCAATGCAATCGGCCAGCGCCTGTATGCCGATGAATTTGGAAGTCTGCTGCCTGACTACCTCGTGAACCGATAGGTCTCACTTCCTCGACTCATACCTTGGTCCAACCTCCTCACTGAGGCTGATGTGCTATTATGCAGCGACCAAAACGGCGCGCTCTGCGCAGCAAGGGAGGGGATCGGAAGAGATGCCTTACTCATTCGTCACACGGCAGTGGCTGGTGGGGATGGGCACGGTGGCCGCCTTGTGCACGGTTCTTTTGGGCGCGGCTGCAGCGGCGCAGCGATCGGTCCCTGCGGCGGGCCGGCCCGGCGTTTGCGAGGTGCGTGCCTTCGGGGCGGCCGGCGATGGCAAGCAGTTGGATAGCTCCGCCATCAATGCCGCGATCCGCTGGTGTGCCAAAGGGAGCGGAGGAACAGTGGAATTCGCCCCCGGAACTTATCTGAGCGGCACGATCGAGATGCTCAGCAATATTACGCTGCACCTCGAAGCGGGCGCGACGATACTGGGCAGCCCGAAGGTCCAAGACTACCGCTTTATCAGCCGGTCTTCGGAGGGCCGTGCCACGGCGCTAATCGTGGCGGAGGATGCGCACGACATCGGCATCACCGGCCCGGGCGCGATCGACGGCAACGGCCGCGCCTTTATTCGCGAACCGCGCCAGCCGCACCCGCCAGGGCCCTTTCAGGACTTCGCGGCGACCCGCCAGGGCGAGGCGGCGTGGGAGCGGGTGGGAGAAAACCGGGAAGGCCCCGTGCGCATGCTCGACCGGCCGGGGGTGCTGGTGCTGTTCGTGCAGTGCCGGGACGTGGTGCTGCGCGACCTGAAGGTGCTCGATGCACCGAATTGGTGCATCCACTTGGCGTGCTGCAATCGCGTCCTGCTGACCGGATTGAACGTCCGCTGCAGCCTGCTGGTGCCCAACGCCGACGCCCTGGATGTGGCAGGCTCCCAGAATGTGCGGATCTCGGATTCTCATCTCGAGGCGGGCGATGACGGCATTGCCGTGAGCCCCTGCGCGGACGGGTATTGCCGGATGAATGCCGAGAATATCACGGTGAACAACTGCGTGATCGTCAGCCGCTCGGCCGGCGTGCGGCTGGGATGGGCGGCGCGCGACATTCGCAACCTCACCTTCTCGAACCTGGTCATCCGCGACAGCAACCGCGGCATTTGCATCCAGGTGCGCGGCGGCGAGACCATCGAGAACGTCTTGTTTTCGAACTTACTGATTGAAACGCGATTGATGGATGGGTTGTGGTGGGGGCTGGGCGAGCCTGTGCACATTTCGGTGGCGCGATACGACCCGGCAGCTCAAGCAGATTCGAAACCCAAAGGCCCGCTGGGGCAAGTGCGCAACGTGCGCTTCGTCAACGTGACCGCTTCGAGCCAGGCGCCTGTGGTGCTGTATGCGGAGGAACCGGGGAGAATCCGCGACATCCTCTTTCGCGATTTCCGGCAGACGTTCCGGGAGAGCGCGCTCAACGCCGACATGGGCGGGAACCTGGATCTCCGTCCCACCACGCCGGGGAGGCTCGGAATAATGAAGTACGATCTGGGCGCCTTCACGGCGCACGGGGTGGATAACCTTGAACTGCGTGGCTTCGGGCTCGAGTGGCAGGGCGCGATTCCGGATTATTACACCGGCGGAATCAAGGTGGATGCGTTCAAGAACCTCGATATCGAGGATTTTGTGGGGCGCGGGCCGCACGACGAGACGCCGGCCATCGTCTTACGCGATGGCCAGGACGCGGTGGTGAAGAACTCGAGGCCCGCGGCGGGGAGGCTGGTGATGATGGAACGAGTGGTAAGGGGAAGGGCCGAGTAGCAGACGACTTTCAACCACCCCTGGCCCTTCCTCGTCAACGTGCGAGTCAGACCGAAGAATTGAAACCGAAAGCCAGAGAGGGTAGACTTCAGTCATGGCCGTCTCAAAGCGAGGTCGTGTTTACCATTACGAATTTGACCTGGGCAGACGCCGGAATCGCGGAAGCACCAAG
The DNA here is from genome assembly GCA_963831905.1 of uncultured Acidobacteriota bacterium. Taxonomy (GTDB): domain Bacteria; phylum Acidobacteriota; class Terriglobia; order UBA7540; family UBA7540; genus CAVROP01. The sequence continues at coordinate 1,523,862 of CAWHRX010000009.1, forward strand.
CGCACCAATCGCCAAGATGCGCTGAAGGTCGAGGCGACCAAGCGCACCAGGTTACTGAACTCGCTTCAGGACATCCCGCATTCGACCGCTGTCCCTACCTTTGCAGAGTTTCCGGACCAATTCCTTAATTGGGAGAAGCTGAACCTTTCCAGGGCCACGGTCAAACTACATCGGGTCAACATCCGGCGGCTCAAGCAGTTTTTCCGAGGCAACCTCATAGACGAATTAGACCGCAAAAGCGTTGAGGATTTCAAAGTCTGGAGAGCCGGTCAAAAACGCGAGAACGGCGAAGGGAAAGTCTCGGGAGCGACGGTCAACCGAAAACTTACCACCTTGAAGCGAATTTACAATCATGCCGACGCTATGGGACTGAATATCAGGAACCCGGTCAGGCATGTCCCATATTTTAAGGAGACTGGAGGGTGCGTGCGCTGACTCTGGAGGAGGTGGACAAGTACCTGGCTGCGGCGAAAGGAGATTTGAAGGACTTTGCGGTTTTAGCCCTCGACACCGGAGCACGTCAGATGGAGCTACTCGCTTTGCACAAAAATGATGTACACTTGACAGAGGGCTATGTGAGCCTGCCTGGAACCAAGAACGTGCGAGCCAGGCGAGACGTGCCGTTGACGGATGGCGCCAAGGAAGTGCTTGAAGGGCGTATCGGTAAAACGCCCAATGGTTACATCTTCCCCGTGCGCAGACGGAAGACGGAGCACAAGGAAGTGCAGCACATTACGAGCGTCAAGAACGCTCATAAGCGAATTATCGCTGACCATTTTGCGGATGACCCGTTCACGCCGTACACATTCCGGCACACTTACGGCACCAGGCACTTACAAGCCGGAACGGAGTTGCCGGTGCTGGCAGAGCTGATGGGACATGCGGAGATCCAGACCACGATGATCTACGTCCATGCCGCACGCAAGCAGAAGATCGAAGCCACGGCGCAACCGCAAGCCTAGGTGGAGGCGGCACGGAAAGCCAAAGAGTTGCAAGCAAAGCAAGTGGCCGAGAGGTTCAAACCGCCGGAGGACGAGTGGGGAAATCCGATCTACGAGAGTGCGGGAGAGTCCCCACAGAATCCCCCACAAGAGGCAGAAATTGAAAATCTGCCATTTTGATTAAGTAGTCTATTTTCTATGGCGTGCGCCTGTAGCTCAGATGGATAGAGCGGTTGCCTCCGGAGCAACAGGTCGCAGGTTCGAACCCTGCCAGGCGTACCAACATCCCCTGTTAATTCAATGATTTAGCTAACTTCCAGCGAATTGTCACGTGCTTATCCAAAGCACGCGGTCGGCAATCTCAAGAGGCCCGTCTAGGGAATTGTAACTCCGTTGCTACCACGGGACTGCACGTTCGCTTATCCGGATCAGACCGGCAGCTAACGCCGTCCCCAAGAGGTAGACAGGCGCTTGCCCCGCGAAGCTCATCTGGCGTTCGTGCGACGTATCAGCCGAGTCCCGGCATCGTGCTCTGCGGTGTTTTGGTGTACAGTCGCACAGTTTGGATCAATCTCGCGGCCCTCGTTTTTGACCTGTTTGTGAGACGCTAATACGTAGCCGCCTAGTCGGCAACGATGTAGGAGTTGGATGAGCGCAAAATAGGACACGATCCGCGGCCGAATCGAACAATGAAGCAGTCCCGTGGACGGAGTCGCTTCCGTCCGCCGAAATCACGGCACCGCGATCCGAGCAGATTTTTCCTTCCTGGCTAGAATCTCCACCTCTTACCTCCAGCCGTGGCGCTTCGGATCTCGGACTATCTCGTTGAAAAAACATACAAAACTGTGGCCCATCTCGCCTTTGGCAGCATCCTTGCCTACCTTGACAAGGTGTCCGGCCAAACCGGCTCACGACCGCGGGCGCGCATCCATCTCCGGCTGGATTTGTACGAAGGGGCTAGGGTGCTGGAGTGCGCTCGCTTTCTGGACAAGAGGCACTCGCCGAAAAAAAGTGGGAGGGGGGCCCAATGAAAATGATGGTAACTTGCTGTCTTTCCGCCCTAATCTCGGGCTTTCCGACTTATGGTGCGGCGCACGCGGAAGGGCGGGTTCACGAGACACGTTTGACCGTGCAGTACGGCGTGGCGAGTTGGTATGGAGATCGCGAACAGGGCCGCCTAATGGCGAGCGGAGAACCCTTCAATGAGTACGCCATGGTCGCGGCTCACCGCATCCTGCCGCTGGGAACCTCAGTTAGGGTTACAAACCTCCAGAATGGGCGTTCGGTGGTGGTACGGATCATGGATCGTGGGCCTCGCATCGCAGGCCGGGTTATCGACCTTTCAAAGGCGGCTGCGGACCATCTACGATTCACCCGTCAGGGTTTGGCTCCGGTTAGAATACACGTACTCAGTACGCCGAAAACGCAAAGGCGGGAATCGGAACTTACCCGTCGCACCGGCCGTCGGCATCGCGAAACAGTACAGAGGGCGGACAACGGTCCATTGCCGGATGTCTCAGGCCGACAGCCGGCAGCTTTTACACGACAGTAAGCCGATTCGGGCCGGGCACTTGACTCAGCTGCGGGGACGGTTAGAAGGTTTAAAGCCGGCAAGCTGCATGCCGCGTCGCGCTTCAGGGTTCTTCATGAAAGTATCCCAGACGAATCCGGTGCGCAGGTTTTCCGCCATCAACATGGTGATTCCCGTATCGATGCCGATGACGTCGGGGTCGAACCATTTCGTGAGCGGGTTGAACGCATTGACGAATCCATACTTGCTCCAGGTCCGATCTCCGTAGAGAGCCCTGATATTGCGAAGGACAGAGATCGTGGCCTGGGGCAGAAAGGGGAGCGAACCCCCGGTGGCGCTCGGCACCACGGTCCCGTCGATCGGCCCAGTGGCGGGAGGTCCTCCCCACACGACATAGCCTCTCGGTGAATCCGAAGCCGTTATACCCCAGAGATCTGTGCTGTAGTCGGGATACTGCTTGCCCAAATCGATGCAGAACAAACGATGCGCTTCGGTGGCGGCGGCTGAGTTCTCGAAATAATCCGCGAACTGGTCGCGCTTGTTCCGGAAGTCAAACCAGGCTTGCGAGTACTGATGGATGAACAGCGGGGCGAAGGAACCAATGTAGCGGACTCCATCGTATTCGAAATTGAGGCGGCGCCAGGCTGTCCAGGTATCCGGCTTCAACGGGTATTCTGCGGAGCCCATGCCCAGCAAATAAAGCATCATGAGTTCGCTGTAGTCTTGCCAGCGGTAGGGAAGAAAGCCAATCTCAGGCATCCAGCCCAGCGAGAGGAGGGGAGTATCTTCGGCGAGCCAGTTCCATTCCACGCGATTAAAGACGTCGAGCGCCAACCGGCGGATTTCCTCGCTCATGAAATGCTGCCGGCAGGTGAGAACTCCGCAAAGCAGAATCGCCGTGTCGATGGAAGAAACCTCGGAATCCCAGAGCCTGGTGCCGGTGTTCACATCCGCGAAGTGGAAAAAGAAGCCTCGGTGGTTGGGCAGCTTTCGCCAGAGGAAGCGCAGCGCGGTAAGTGCGCGGTCGTGGGCCTCGGAGTGCGAAACCCAGCCGCGTTTTTCCCCAATGCAGAGAGCCGTGAGGCCAAAGCCGGTGGCGGCAATGCTGGCCACTTCGCTGGTGTCATTTCCTCGGACGTTGCAGCGATCCTTAACGAGCCCTGTCTGGGCATTCCCCTGTTCCCAAAAAAAGCGGAAAGCAGCCTGCTCCAACTCCTCCAGGAAAAGGTCGTCTTCCGGCGAAAGCGAGTTCGCGACGCCAGGAGGCCCTGGTGCCGGCGCGGGCGCCTCTTGCGATCCGGGTTCAAGAGAAAATGCGGTGGATCCGCCTATCAACATCCCTGACGCTGCGCGGGTTAAGTGCGCCAGCCACATCCGCCTGGAAATCAGGCGCGTCGGCTTGTCTTCCTCAGTCATGATTCTCCAATTATACCGTCCTTGCCCAGGAATAAGGCGCAGAAACCCTCGTTGGGTGCTACCCTGAATCGAACGTATCGTCGACCTTCAGGCGGGCCAGTGCCCGACGTGCGGGCGGTTCGCTGGGGCTGCGGCGCTACTGGCGCGATCTGCGCGAGCAGCGGTGTAAAATGGTAAGGGGATGAGCCAAAAGAGAAACGTGATTATCGTGCTCTTGTTGATGGCAGGGGCGGTATGCGTCGTCGGACTATTGCAGACTACTTTCCGCGCCGCCCAGCCCGTTACGATAAAGGGTGCGGTGCTTGTTCGAGGTGAAAACGTGGATCGGCAGGTTTCGATCCCCGGCGTCCAGGTTTCCGTCGCCGGAGGTCTGGCGGAAAAGGACGCGTGGACGAGTCCCACCGGCTATTTTGTGCTGACCTTAAACAAGCGGGCAAAACTGGAAGAACCGATGACCTTGCAATACCGCGATATGCAGTATATGCCGCTGGATATTACATCGTTTATAAGCGACCGGCTCGTGGTGGCTCGCATGACGCCGATCGCTGATTTGGCCGGCCGAGCTACAAGCCTGCCGCAGAGCGCGGTTGCCAATGTCAAGATCAGATATACCGTCAAGACCTCCACCGTGCTCAACGTCGGGAGCACGCTCAAAACCTTTCACGTGGTCAACGCAGGCAACGTTCGCTGCAACGGCCATTACCCTTGTTCGCCTGACGGGAAGTGGCAGGCGGCTGTGGGTTTTTCCAGCCTCGAGGCTCCGGGGGGCGATTTCTTCTCCAACGCCCGCGTTTCCTGCATCGCCGGTCCTTGCTCCTTCACGAAGATACGGTACGACGGCTTTTCGCATGGCGGACCCAGCGTTCGGGTGGAGGTCCTTGACTGGTCCGATACGACCACCTTTCTTTTCGAAGGGGAGGTGTTCCGTTCGATGACCAGCAACAACGTGAGGTTATCGTATCCGGTAATCTTCGGCCAGGCGCTTCATTTCGCCGTGCCGGCCAATGCGGAAGGGATTTGCATCGAGGCGGACGTCAACCGCCAGCCCATCATTTTTCCGCTGGGGCCGTCGCTTAACCTGAGCTGGGCCACGTGTAGTGGAAGCGTGAACCCTGACCACACCGAAGTCTACCAGTGCGAACTGAAACCGGGGTACGGTTTTGAGTGAACACCTGAATGCGAGGCTTCAGCATGAGGATCATCGGCAGTACGTCCGGACTCCAAGTGATCAAAAGGCGGGCAGGAGGCTTATTTGCCTCCGGGTTGGCTGGCCGCCTGCTTATGGCCTGCACCCTCTGTCTCTTCTTAGGCGCACCGTCCTATTTGCGGGGACAAAGCGCAAGCGCGAATGGTGAACAACAAAGGGTCATCATTGACGCGCACGCGCCTGCCCATCCTTTTCTCCATTTTTGGGAGCAGACCTTTGGCTCGGGGCGGGCCATCCTTTCGCTGCGCGAGAGCTACCGCGAGGATCTGAGGGCGGTCAAGCGCGCCACCGATTTTGAGTACATCCGCTTCCACGCCATTCTGCATGACGAGGTGGGATTGTACGATGCCGTGCCGGGTGCGAATCCCCGCTACAACTTCTCTTACGTAGACCAGATTTATGACGGACTGCTTGCGAACGGAGTTCGACCTTTCGTCGAGCTCAGCTTCATGCCCAAAGCACTGGCCTCCACTCCTAAGCAGCAAGGGTTCTGGTACCACCCGTATGTAGCGCCGCCAAAGGACTGGGGCCTTTGGCAGGATTTGATCCGCAACTTTGCAAGTCATCTCGTCGTTCGCTACGGCCTTGAGGAAGTCTCGAAGTGGCATTTCGAAGTTTGGAACGAGCCCAATCTTGACTTCTGGGCAGGCGAGCCGCGGCAAGCGAGTTATTTCACTCTCTATGACCAGACGGCACAAGCGCTCAAGAGCGTCAGCCCTCGACTCCGAGTGGGCGGTCCTTCCACTGCCCAGGCTGCGTGGGTCAGCGAGTTCGTTCGCCATTGCGTCGATACGAATGCACCTGTGGACTTCGTTTCCACACACGTTTATGGCAATGACACGGCGGAAAACGTTTTGGGTACGCACGAGCAAGTCCCCCGCCGGGAGATGGTCGTTCGCGCGATCAAGAAAGTTCACGATGAAGTCAAAACCTCGGTTCGTCCTGATTTGCCGATCGTTTTCAGTGAGTATAATGCAAGCTATATGAACGAACCGGACGTGACCGACTCTGCGTTCATGGGGCCATGGCTCGCCTATACGATCAGCCGCTGCGATGGCCTGGTGGACATGCTCGCCTATTGGAGCTTCTCCGACGTATTTGAAGAGCAGGGAGTAGTAAAGAAGCCCTTCTACGGCGGATATGGCCTGATGGCGGCAGGCAACATTCCCAAGGCCTCGTTCAATGCGTTTGCGCTGCTGCATCGCTTGGGAACGGATCGCATCACGATAGATTCCGATTCGGTGCTGGCCACTCGACGCGAAGACGGCGCGCTGGTTATCGCGGCCTGGAATTATGCTCCGCCCGGGGAGTCACTTGCCGTGCGCGAGTTGACGCTCCAGCTCACGAGCCTCGGCGCAACGCGCTACGCGAGCATTTTCCGGCTGGACGACGAGCACGGCTCGGCGCTCACGGCTTGGGAGGCAATGGGCAAGCCCAACTTTCCATCCCGCGAACAGCAGCAACTCCTGCGCGAAGCAGGCCGCTTGCCAGCGCCGGAAATTCGGCAGCTAGGTGCGGGTGATCCCGCATCGCTCACGCTAACTCTTCCTCCCCACGGTCTCGCTCTGATCGAGATCTGGAAGTGAAGCGCCCCCCTGCCGAACGGTCAGCAAATTGTACGAACGAACCAGGAATGTTGGTGAAAACAAAGGGCGGTTGTGTGAGCGCGGAATTTCGCAGGAGACGCCACGCGCGCTGGTTTGTTTCTGCCGGACAGAATTAGCGTCAAAAAGTCCTCTCTGGGCGGTGAGGGCGGCACCCTCCGGCGCCTTCGCGAAGCGCCCGGGCCGCGTAAGAGGCTAGCTACGTTGTCTTCAGACATTCTTCCCCTGATTCTTCTCACGACACCCAGGATTCCGGCGCACCTCTCCCTCCCGCCGTGGGTGGCGCTTACGTTCCGGCGCTCTTTGCCATGCGCCTTCGGTTTGTTCTGGGCGAGGGCAAAACCCCTCACCCGTCACGCTCCGGCTGATGACACCGCCGGAGCCTGACACCCTCTTGCCTCGGGAGAGGGTTCCTCCTCAATCGGGGCGGGCGCTCCTAGATCCTGGCTCCCTGCCATGCTCGCTTCGGCACACGCAGGCGTGCCGGTGCTACTTGCGTCCATTTCTTCAGGAATGGGACAGGCACTCTTGCCGGTCTCCAAGCCCTCTGCAGTGCCAACGCCGGCACAGGCAGGAGTGCCTGTGCTACTCTTCCGCAGCGTCAGTAGCAACTTGATCTTCCGGTCAATCGCGCGTTCCAGCGACTCTTCCCGCCTCAGCAGCATCCGCCACTCTTCGCCCGAGGGAGCCAGGCAAGCGTCGCGCTCGATCGCCACTTTCTCTTCGTTCAGCTTCTCCTCGTACTCGAACTCCTGCTCGACGGCAGCCACCTCGTCCGCGAGCAGCAGGACCAGTTGCTTGTACCGCAGTTCGTCCGCCGGTTCGGTGGCGGGGGCGGGGCTGGCCGGTTCGTCGGCCTGGGCACCCCCCAGCGGCGCTTCCGCATCAGCCTCTTCGTCGTCCTGGGCATCCGCTCCGTGTGGGCCTGCGTCACCCAGCGGCGGAGTCAAGTTGCTCCCGGCGAAGAGCGACAGCAGAAAGCACAACCGCGGCCCTCGCCAGCCGGTCTTGTTCCGGTAAAAGCCCTGGAGCGCGGCGGCCTGCCAGGCCAGGAACGAGCGGCCGTGCACCTGCAAGCGAATCAGTGCCAGAAACGAAAGCAGCAGGCGCAGGCGCGCGGCGGAGTCCGAGGGCGCCTCGAGCGTGACGTTGATGGCCCGGCCGACCTCGATCGTGCAGTCTTCGATTTCCTTCCGCCGGCGGTGTTGCGCCTCTTCGAGCGCCAGCAGAGCGCGGCGCGTCAGGCCGCCCTCCATGCGCTCCAGGCGATCGCGCCGCGCGTATAAGTAGGCGAGATCATCGACCTGCTTTTCAACGAAGGGGTCGCCGGTGCTGAAGGAAGCGCGGAGGTCCTGCTTCAGAGCGTCGAACTGGGCCGGGTCTTCGCCCAGAGCGCGCATCACGGCGTAGTGATTTTCGGGGGCGGAACGCTCGCCGTGCTCGAGGGCGTTCATTTTGGAATTCTGCTTACCGGCCGCGGTGCACGGGCCGTGGGAGCGCCGGCCGTTGGAGCGTGCGGCGTCGAGCAATTGCGGAGTAAGCTGAGGCGAAGTGCGAATAGACATAAGATCTCCAGGGAGAAAGTTTCGGGTAGGACGGAGGGGCGGTTCGCGAACCGCCCCTACCCGGGACTTGCGGTTGTGCGGGGCGAATCCCCAGCGTATAGGCTATATATATGGGTCGAACATGTCAAGATCACGAAAGTAATGGTACCGACAAAAACGCCGAAGTGCGCTCGGCGGCAGCGGGCGGCGTGAGCGGTCTGTCAGCAGAAAGATTTAATTATTTATACCTGTAAACAGAATGATTCTGTATTACTGTATGAAAGGTTTAATCGGAGGAAAGCACATGTTATTCAAATCGCCAGAACTTGGAGATCAAGAACTTTCCGTTGTTGAGAAGATTGACTCAATGCGGAAGTCTCTAAAGTACGCCATTAGTTCTCCTTCCAGGTGGTTTGGAGTTCTTTGTCAAGCTACTTTCGCACGTAACATTAGGCATTCAACTGGAATAGAGGGAATCAGTGTCACTAGAGATGATGCCATGGCTGCGGTAGAAGATGAGGAACCGATGGAGGCCGGGAGAGCCAATTGGCTCGCCACTCTTGGTTATAGAAATGCGATGACGTATGCCCATGCACTTGCGGACGATCCACATTTCTCTTACAGCGAGGGGTTGATTCGTAGTTTGCATTTCATGATGATGCAGCACGATCTGCAAAAGACTCCGGGTCGTTATAGGTCTGGTTTAGCTTTTATCCAAGACGAGCTGAAACAGCAAAGAGTTTACGAAGGCCCCGACGCAGACATCGTTCCGTCACTCATGAAGGAATTAGTAGATTCCCTAAATGCAGATTCTAACCTTCCCGTTAAGGTGCGAGCTGCAATGGGCCACCTAAACCTTGTTATGATCCATCCTTTTTCTGATGGGAACGGACGGATGGCGAGATGCCTTGAGACTCTAATCTTAGGTAGGGAACAGATTGTTGAACCGCCGTTTTGCAGCATTGAAGAATATCTGGGCAGGTTCACACGTGAATACTACGATGTGTTGGCCGAAGTTGGGCGCGGGTTTTGGAATCCGGCAAACGGCTGTCGTCCTTGGATTAGATTTAACCTAGTTGCTCACTATCGTCAGACTGTGTGGCTACTTCAACGCAATCGCATGACACAACGAGTGTGGAGTGAGGTAGAACAAATCGTTTCTCAGCGGGGACTTCCAGAGAGAATGATTGCCGCGCTCGTCAATGCGGCATTCGGATATCGCATCCGAAATTCGTCTTATAGAACTTCAGCAGAAGTGTCCGAGCAAGTTTCTTCACGCGACCTCAAGATTCTTGTTAATGAAGGGCTCCTTGTTCCGGCAGGACATACCCGAGGAAGACTATATTTACGGTCTAAGATGCTAGAAGAGATTTACCTTAGAAATTACGAGAAGAGAACGTACGAAGACCCATTTGTGGAACTTCAACCGTCGCTCAATTTTCCCTCGGAAGAAGCAAGGGCATCATGACTATGTTTTCCGCCAACGAACCATCGCAGCCTGCCTGGCAATCGCTTTTCTCTTGGACGAGGAAAGCTGGGCAGCACGGGCCTTTCCACCCTTCTGGCCACCTAATTTCAAAATGAGTCACGACCCGGCGGGACGCCCCCTTCCCGCATAGGCGCTAGATTAAGGTCCGGTGGGGGCCGCCAAACATGCCCGAAGGGCATGAAGGTCATTAGCCGTAGGTGAAACCTACGGACGAGAAGGCATACGTTGAGTATCTCAGCGACCCCGAAGGGGTCGAATTCAACCCCTCCGGGGTTGAATTGAATACTTTGGACGACGTTTACCGTAGGTTTCACCTACGGCTAATGACGTTCGGTCCCTTCGGGACCCCGTCGCAACGCTTAATCTAGCGCCTATGCCCCCTTCCCGAGGGAGAGAAGGTGTGAATAAATCGTCTGTCATGCTGGGCGAAGCGAAGCATCTGCATTTATCTCTTTGAAAACAAGCAAATGCAGATTCCTCGCTTCGCTCTCCTGAAAGTCACGTCATTCCCGCGCAAGCGGGAATCCATTGCACCGCCAATGGGTCCCCGCTTTCGCGGGGACGACGCTCATTTTCATTGCCTCGGGTAGGAGTAGCGCGGGAGTCCCGCCCGCTGGAGCGAGGGCATCGATCCCGCGCGCGGAAGCGGGACGCTCCCTTGACAGCGGGCGGGACGCCCGAGCTACAAAGATCGAAGCACGGCAACCGGGAATCTGGCGAATACATCTCCAAGCGGCAGAAGGTTCCCCTGGTCGGCAGCCCGGGAGCGCACCTTTTCGCCGGTCAGAACGTTGACCCATTCGGAAGGCGCATTTTTGAGGAGCAGAAGCGCACTGTCCGCCCAAACGTTTTCGCCGGTGGGGTAACGGCCCGGCGGAACCAGCCTGGTGACCAACCTCGGCACAGCAGTCACCGCCCAAGCGCGCTTCGAGCGGCGCGCAAACGCAAACACGTTGTCTCGCTTGGGACCCATGGCCTCGAGCGGTTGATAGGAGCCATCGAGGTATAAGTCGCGGTGATCACGGCGGAAGGTAAGGGCCTTGGAAGTTACGAAGAGCTTGATTCGGCCGTCCTGCCAGCGATCGAGCAAGTTGTGGATGAGGTGCAAACGATTTTGCTCCTCTTGCTGCGAGAGTTCGGCAAGGAGGCTGGCGCGCCTCCGGAAATCGACCGGACCACGGTTATCGGGATCAACCAGCCTGAGGTCCCAAAGCTCCGAGCCCTGGTAAAAGTCCGGGACACCCGGCGCGGTGATCTTCAGCAAGAGCTGGGCAAGAGAATTAAGCGCCCCGTAAAAAGCGACTTCCCCGCAAACTTGCAGGAAGTCTCTCAAGAAGGTGTTGTCCTCGGATTCCCGGGTGATGGCTCTAACAAAGTGAAGAAGCGCCCGCTCATGGCGGACGTTGGGACGCGTCCACTTTGTGTTGACCATGGCTTCTCGCGTCGCTTTCACAATGTATTGCTGAAGGCGCTTTCTAAAGGCGGCCCGGTCGCGGTCACGGAAGGGCCAGGCGCCTAGCATAGTCTGGTACAGGAGGACTTCTTCATTGGGATCCGGAACGGCACGATTGTTGACAAGCTTCTTTTGGGATTTGTTCCAGCCCGCCCACTGCTGGAGCTTCTCTTCCCAAAGAGAGGGAAGCTCAGAGAGTACGTTGATCCGCGCGCGTACGTCCTCGGCCCGCTTGGTGTCATGGGTGGTGGTGGCATTGAGGGTATGAGGGTTGTGCTTCTGCCGCGTGCTGAGAAACTCATGGAACGCGGCGACCGAGACGCCTATCGAGCTTGGATCGCCACCGACCTCATTGAGTGAAATCAGGCGGTTGTACACGTAAAGGGCAGAATCCTCGACTCCCTTGGCGGTGATCGGACCCGTGAACTGCTGCCAGCGCATGACAAAAGCCAGCCGGGCTTCCCGTTGTTCGGGTACGACGTGCGGCCTCTCCCGCAGCAAGAGGACATCGCCTATGAAATCAAAGCACTCAGGCCCCAGGCGAGGATTGCGGCGTCGAGCGGCTTCCAGGGCTTTCCTGATGTAGGGCCGGCGCTCCTCATTGCCGATCGAGAAACCGCGGACATAAGTCCGGTAGACCGGCAGGCACGCCGTGGTCTCGACAAGGGCGTGGGCCAGCTCGGACCGCGGCAGGTCACGCGCGTAGCGGTCGCGTTCGGCGAGGAGCGCAAAGTAGTGACCCAGGGAACGCATTTCCACGCGCAGGAGATTCGCCATCACCTCTTTCTTCTTCTGATACACCAGGTCCTCATAACAGATTCGCGCGCCTGTGAACGATTCGTAAATGTGATCCAATCTCCTGCAGCCCTCCGGGTCGAGGAACAGACCATTAAAGGCGTTGAGCGACGCATATCCGGTTGCTCCGCAGATCGGCCACTCGCGAGGGAAGGCTTCGCCATCAGCAAGAATCTTCTCTACCAGTACAAAGAAAGGAGGGTGAGCATCGCTCAAGGACCCGCCTGAGACACGCTCCTGGAGCCGGCGCAGGTAACCCAGAGGGTCGCGAAGGCCGTCGACGTGGTCAATCCGCAAGCCCGTCACCAGGCCCTTCTCGATCAACCTCAGGACTACTGCATGCGTGGCCTCGAAGACCAAGGGGTCTTCGACGCGGACGCCCACGAGATCAGTGATAGTAAAGAACCGGCGGTAATTGATCTCGTCGTTGGCCGATAACCAGTAAGAAAGCAGGTACGCCTGCTCAGCCAGCAAACGGTCTAAGAGAACAAAGCTGGCGGGATCTCTCTTGCGGCCGTTAAATACCCTCACGTTCTCATCCAGGAACTCCCGCACTTCAGGCGAGTTTTGATACACATTCCAGAGCCGTTCCTTAATGGCTTCCCTTTGCAAGCGCCGCTCGCCCGCCATTTCAGTGGAAAGCGTGGTGCGCTCGGGAAGATTGTTGGTGGCCGCGAGAATGCCTCCCAACTCACGGAAAGCGGGGTAGTCAGCGCCCACTTTGTGGCCCAATTCATCAAGCCGGTGCTGCAGCACGAGGAGATAAGACTTGGGCGCGACCGGCAGCTTAGTATCGAAGTAATAGATGAAGAAACCAGCCTGTTCGAAAACCAGTTTGAGCTCCTGGTTCTCGAGTGCGGCTGCGTAGGGGCGGCCGAGAATCGGCAGCAGGACCTTGTTCCGCGTCATCGTGCGTGGGGGATGCCAATCAATATCAAAGAAAGAAGCGTAGGCCGAGCCTGGGCCGTCTTCGAGTACATCCATCCACCAGGGATTCTCGCTGCCGGCCAACATGTGGTTGGGAACAATGTCCAGAAGAAGACCCATATGGCGCCCGTGGAGCTCCGTCGCCAGCGCTTCGAGTTCCTGCTCGCTGCCGATTTCGGTATTGAGGCGGGTGGGATTCGTGACGTCGTAGCCGTGGCCACTTCCGCGCCGTGCCTGAAGGAGGGGCGAGGCATAGAGGTCCGTTACACCCAGTTGGTCAAGATAGACCGCCAGGGCGCGCGCGTGTTCGAAGCGGAACTGCCCGCTGAATTGCAGGCGGTAGGTGGCGGAAGGAATGCGCAGTTTGGACATAGTCGCGAAATTCGAAAATCGAAATCAGAAATTGGGCGGTTTTCGAATTTCGATTTTCGAATTTCGGGTTTCCCGTTTCGAGTCAGGCGATGTGTAGAGAAAGCTTCTTCGCCAAGGCGCAAAAGTGATCCACCCAGGCTTTCGAGTTCTCATCTCCTGCTTGGGCTTTTTCCAGAGAGTCGCGATATGCCGTCGGGCTTGGTTGGAAGCGAGTACGGTGAACTTGATTCCCAATGAGGCCAGGACTTCCAAGGTGGCAAGATCCGCCGCAGCTTCCGGCAGCCACATCCCTTCAGGGGGGCGTCCAAACCTGTGCTCGAAGTCGCGAATTCCCCAAAAGGCCTGAGTGTATCTATCTCGTTCGTTCGCCAGAGGCATGATCATGTGGTTGTAGGGCTGGGCGAGCGCGGAGCCATGCCCGGAGAAAGCCTTGCTGCTCTCGGCATCGGCCTCGAGGATGGCCTTATACACGGCCGGATCATTGGCCTCAATCCAGGAGAGCAAAGTGGGGCCGAAGTTGAAGCTGATCTTGGGGTAGTTGTTTACGATCTTGACGATGCCCTTTTCCTTGTCCAGAATCCGCGCGGCTGCGTTCGGCGCGTAACATTCGGCATTAATCCGCTCATTCCAGTCGTGGTAGGGACGCGCCGATTCCTGAAGTTCGATGGCTTCGAGCCAAGGATTCTCGCGGGGCGGCTGATAGAAGTGTCCGTGAATGCAGATGTATCCCATGAGCTTCGGTTAGATCAGTTCACGCTGGAAGACAGAAAACGATTCCGGGCAGAGGCTTAATTGAACGGTTCCGCTGGAAATGGACCTCGGCGGAACAGAACTGCCGGGTCCCCGCCAACGTTGATCGGCGGAGTCCAAAACTTTGCGCCACTCTCCCTCAGGAACAGGCAGCAGGACGGAGTTCGGTTCTTTGCTGAAGTTCGCCATGACGACTGCTTCGCCAGCATCGCTCCAACGGCGGATCAGCAGCACCTTTTCCTGTTCCAGGCCGCAGGTCTCGAGACGCTGTTTGTCCGGCCGTGCGAGGCCCGGGAGCGTCCTCCGCAAGTTGATCAGCTCCTGATAAAACCCACACATGATTTGATGCCATCCCGTGTGCCGCCGACTGTGATCCAGCTTGCTTTGAAGGAAGGTGGCCTCGTCCTGCGGGTCGGGAGGCGAGCCTTGCCAGCGAAAGGAGGCGAACTCCGCTTGGCGGCCGCGACGTACGGCGTCCACCAATGCTGCATTCAAGTGGCTGGTGAAATACTGAAAGGGGGCGCGCGCTCCCCATTCCTCACCCATGAAGAGCAGGGGAATGAACGGCGAGAGAATCACCATTCCCGCCACCAGTTTCAACGCTTCGAAGCTCACTACTGTGCTCAGGCGGTCGCCGAACAGGCGGTTGCCTACCTGATCGTGGTTTTGGGAAAAGACCACGAACTGCCGCGCCGGGACATGGCAAGAGGAATTGCCATGACGCCGTCGGCGATAGGCGGAATACTGGCCGGAATAGACGAAGCCTTCCTTGAATGCCTTTTCGAGATGCTCGAGCTCTCCAAAATCCTGGTAATAGCCGGTTTGCTCGCCGGTAAGCAAAGTATGCAGGGCATGGTGAAAGTCATCGCTCCATTGGGCGTCCAACCCGCATCCGCCCGATTCCGCAGGTTGGATGTAGCGGACGTCGTTGAAGTCGCTCTCCGCGATCAGGTAAATCTCCCGCTCTGCTTGTCGAGCAAACTCGTGCACAGACCGCGCCAGCAACTGTAGAAAAGGTTGCGCGCTGCGGTCGACGATCCCGTGGATCGCATCCAGGCGGAGAGCGTCGATGTGAAAATCCCTAAGCCAGTAGAGAGCGTTCTCGGTGAAGTACCGGATCACCTCGTCGCTGTCCGGGCCGTCGAAATTGAGCGCTTGACCCCAGAGTGATTGATATTGGCTGGTGAAATAAGGGCCAAAGTCACCGAGGTAATTTCCCTCCGGGCCCAAATGGTTGTAGACCACATCAAGCACAACCGCCAATTTGTGCTCATGACAAGCGTTAACCAGCTTGGTAAGACCCTCGGGGCCACCGTAACTATTCTGCACCGCGAAAGGATAGACGCCGTCGTAGCCCCAATTACGGTTTCCTGGAAACTGCGCTACAGGCATCAACTCAAGGGCCGTTATCCCGATTTTTCTTATGTCCTCCAAATGAGAAAGGACGGCATCGAACGACCCCTCGGGCGTGAACGTACCAACGTGGATTTCATAAATGATGTAATCATCAAGGGAGAGTCCTCGCCAGTTCGAATCGCTCCAGCGAAATGCCCGCGGGTCCACAACTTGGGAAGGTCTGTGAACACCGGCCGGTTGAAAGGAAGAGGCTGGGTCGGGTCGGTCCTTCTCTCTGTCGAGGCAATAAACGTAGCGTGTTCCGGGCTCCACCCCTGTCACGAGACCCGCGTGATAACCGCGGAACCGCTTCTCCAGTGGAAGCAATCGATCACCGCCGCGATTCGAGACTTGCACCGTCGTCGCTGCTGAGAAGGAGTCCCGCGGGTCGAGAATTCGCACCTCGACGTTCTTTGCATGAGGAGCCCACACCAGGAACTGGCATTGGCTCCCTTCGAGCAGGGTCGCGCCCAAGGTCAGACTCGTACTTCCTTTTTGTGGTGGTACCCGTTGAGATTGTAGCAGTTTACCTCGCTCATGAGCGTGTGTAGCCGCTCCTACTGTAAGTTGGAGAGGGCGGATGCTTCATTGGCATAGAGCTCCAGGACACTGTCGAGGTGGAACTTCCTGAAAGCTCGAATGAGTCTCTCCGTAGCGGCGAAGAACTTGATCCGGCCTCCTGCCTGTCGGACCAGGTTATAAGCGCCGGCAAGGGCGCCAAGCGTGTAGCTATCCGCGCCGGGCACCTGCGCGAGGTTGATGGCGAAGTTCCCGGCGCCCTCCTCCAGCAATTCCCGTATCGCGTCATAAAGAGCGTGAACGGACTGTTCTTCGGCGAGAGGGCCCCTGAGGTCGATGACTGCCACGTTCCGCACCATGCGGCAGGCGGGGCCGGAGTCCATTCCCTGCATCGGGAAAAGCTGGTATGCGTTCGCGTGCGGCGTATCCTCTACATGAGTCCGCATACACTCTCCTTTCCCTTCTCCGGATGACCCGCACGATGTCCACGTGTCTTCACTTTCTTCGCAATCGCGTTGGCAGAAAGATCCCTTCTCCGGGGTTGGAGCAGTGCGCGCATGTTCCAGCGTGCCCTGGAGAGCTGAGATTTGGAGTTTCCGATGGAACAGTCCTGAAGATTGGCAATATCAGCATGGCGATAACCTTCCAGGTCATGAAGAACGAGTACGGCTCGCCGGCCTTCGGGAAGCTGCCTGATGGCGCGCTGGATCAGCATGCGATCAATCAGGCCCACCAGGGTTCGGTCTTCCGCTCCATACTCCCGCCGAACGGGTTCTTCCTGTGACACATCTGCGGGTTCGAAGGGTACGAATTGAAGGCGTTTCCTGCGATGATGCATCAGTACGACGTTAACCGCAACCCGATGGAGCCAGGTGGCAAACGCCGACTCATTACGGAAGGTCGAGATTTTGCGAAAGATCTGAAGGAAGGTCTCCTGGGTTAGGTCCTCTGCCTCGGTCGAGTCACCTGTCATGCGGACGCAAAGCAAATAAACACGGCGCTCGAAGGCGT
Organism: uncultured Acidobacteriota bacterium; assembly: GCA_963831905.1. GTDB lineage: Bacteria > Acidobacteriota > Terriglobia > UBA7540 > UBA7540 > CAVROP01. Next base: position 1,540,816 of record CAWHRX010000009.1, read on the forward strand.
GATAAAGGGCTTCGAAAGCCTGTTCATCACCGTCTTTGGCTCGAGCGATCAGCCGAGTCTCGACCTGGGGGTGGGTTACTAAATCGGTGCCCATTGTGCGCCTCGTTTCTGTTACCGTCCCCGTCGTTCGAACACTCGAAATTGCTTACAGTAAACGCTCCCGCAACGTTATTGCCAAAGGATGAAAGAGGTGCACCCCAGACTCTCATTCGCTTTCTCCTGAACGACATGCAGTCACGAAGGGATTTCACAGAGGATAGGATGGACGGTAAAAATTACCCGGTGCACGGGAGAGGATGTTCCGATGACAATCATTCGGCACGAATCTCGCCTTTATTCGACGGGCACGCGTTGAGGGTCTTCGCTTCGCGTTTGCGGGTTCCTCATCAAGCCCCGTTCTGTCCCCGTTTCCGGTATGCGGTGCAACTCGGCACGAGTTTTGGGTAGGCATTGCGGATGCTCTCGCCGCAGGAACTCGATCAGCTTTTCCCGTACATAGCAAGGTAAGTCCCACGCTGTCCCCGAGCAACAACGCCGCCATCGCCGCAGCGCTCAGGGCCAACCCGGCGAAACGCCATATAGTAACGTCTCAGGTGGAACATTCTTCGGTGCTGAACTACTGCATGGCGCTGGAAAAGCGAAGCCAAGATTCACCACAGAGCACACAGAGGTCACAGGGAACAGCTCCCCAGTCTGCCTCCGTGTTCTCCGCGCCCTCTTTGGTGGATGGCTACCGCGTCACCTACCTGCCGGTTGACCGCGAAGCCGCCATCACCGGCCAGACCGCGAGCAGATCAGTTCGGCAGTCACTGCGGTGAAACATGCAACGGAAGCTTTGAGCGGAGTAGCTTTGCGGTCCTGAAAATCCTGTCCCCTCCGATAATGGTTAATTCTCACGACGCGGTTTCGACGGTAAGCCGAAGCCCGACGGCTTTGGTGACCGCGAACAACGTGGACAGGCGGGGATTGCCACGTTCCGAGAGGGCGCGGTAAAGGCTCTCCCGCTCGATGCCGGCGGCTTTAGCAACTTTGGCGACGCCCTGCGCCTGGGCAAGGTGGCGCAAGGCGATGAGCAGCACGCGCGGTTCATCCTCGTCTTCCAGTGCCGCTTTGAGGTATTCGACGGCAAATTCCGGGTCCTTGCGAAGCCGCCGGACCATCGCCTCATCATGGGAAACGCTGGCCTTTCGTTTCATAAGGGTTCGGTCCTTTCTTTGTAATCGTTCAAGTACTCTACCGCCCGCCCGATATCCGCCGATTGTTTTCTTTTGTCACCGCCGCAGAGAAGCAAAACGCAAAATCTCCCAACCATCGCGCAATAGACTCTGTAGCCGGGTCCCCAGTCGATCCGCAACTCCGAGACGCCTTGGCTCAGGGTCTTGCTATCACCGAAATTGCCGGCCGCCGGCCGGTTAATACGGCTGGCAATTTTCGCCTGAGCGCGTCGATCCGCCAGGGCCGAAAGCCACTCATCGAATATGTCTTTGCCCGCCCGGCTGACGTAGTGGCGAATCTCGATCACACATTTCATTGTAACTTATAAATCACAACGAGGCAAGAGGCTCTGCGCCGAAAGCCCACCGGCGATCAAGCAAGTCCCCCATGAAAGGCCGCACAGCAGCGCAAAATACGCGCACCTGTGCTCTACCCCCTCGCTTCTCTGACCGGGCACTCGGCACCGTCGAGGAGTACAACGAGAAGGTGCAGTACATTCACCGGAATCCGGTGAGGGCGGGGTTGGGGCGCCGCCCGGAGGACTGGCCGTGGTCGAGCGTCCATGACTACCAAGGCAGCCTGAATTGTGCACCGACGACCCCCAGCGGCCTCTCCATCGACCTCGTCCTGCTGCCCGCCGATGCACACACGCCGATTTGGAAGAGCCGCAGAGCAAGCCAAACTACGGCTACCTCTGCGTTACCCGCTTGAGTCCTAAAGACAGAGGTTTGCCAAACTAAGATCAATTCAAAGCCCTTGACCGGCGTCGCCAACCAATCGCCCGGCACACGCCCAGCCTGGTGGGCGTCCGGCGCAACGCTCAAGCCAAGACCCGTGTGGCGAACCATCATTCGCCCGTCTTTCCGTACGGAGGATACCGCGCAATTCTTACCTTAGCCTGCACATTATGCACACTTGTGGCTTCCACTCCCACTCAAGAACCCCCTGTTAGCGGAACAACTTACGAGGTTGGCAAGCATACTGCTCTGATTACGGTGACGGGGCTTCCAAGCTGATGCAAGGGGTCTTTCCCGGTGAGCCGGCAATTACCCGTAGTTTGCATTGCATGAGTCCGCGCCAGGGTCCAAGGCTTGAGGAGAGTTAGGCATTCCCGGCTTGCCTTGGAATTAAGGAGACCGCCATGAATAACGCATTCCGAAAGGCAAATTTCTGGGTTTGGGTATGGATTGTGATTTTGGCTTTTCTCCTACCCTCCGCCATATATGCGGGAAGAAATGATGTGATGGGAGAGGTCCGATTGACAGGAAAATCCGGAGTTGAAAAGACTTCCGGCGTCTGGGTAGACGGCCAGTACGTAGGATACCTGAAAGAGCTCAAGGGATCGAAGAAGCTTCTGCTTTTGCCCGGTGAACACCTAATTACCGTGCGCCAAGATGGCTACCAAGACTTCACCCAACAAGTGCAAATCCAGCCCCAAGAGGCGGTGTGTGTTTATGTAGTGATGGAAAAGGCCGCGAGGGGGCCAGTCTCCGCTGTGATGTCCACGGTCAAGGTCGCGGTCAAACCGTCGCGTGCCGCAGTTTTTGTGGATGGCCTTTTCGTGGGACACGTGGGGGAGTTTGATGGTATGGGCCGAGGGATGCTCGTTGCGCCAGGGACGCATCAGATCAAGATTGCGCTTCCCGGCTACCAGACCTTTGAGACGGAGATCACGCCGCTGGCCAATCAAACGGTCGAGATTAAGACTGACCTGCTCAGGAGTAATGGCCCGCTGTCGGAGCCCCTTGTCAACAAGGAAACAAGTGCTGCCGCACCACGGACGGGTGATACAGCCACGGCTCAAGCCCAGTGAAATCTCGTACGCTATGTTGAGCGAGCGAGTAGCGCGGACCACCGGTTTTGTGGTCCGCAGCCTTTCCGTCGACCGCGTTCTGCTGCCCGCCGATGCACACACCCGGATTTAGAAGAGCCGCAGAGGAATCCGTCGGCTGACGGATACCTCTGCGCTGCCCGCTCCTGTTGCGATCTGGGAGACCCTCAAGAGGGCCTCTGGGAGGCATGCCGAGCCCGGATAGCTTTGGCCCGCGCTTCCATTTCCGCGGCTTGGCTCTCGCGGCCGGTTTGCCGCAGCAAAACAGCGTAATTCTCAAGGACGCTGGCGACATTGGGGTGCTCCGGCCCCAGCGCCCGCTCCCAAACCGTTAGCGCACGCTGGTAGCGCGGCTCCGCCTCGGCGTACTTCCCTTGGGCACAATAAACGTTCGCCAGGTTGTTGAGGCTCTGGGCCACGTCGGGGTGCTCGGCCCCTAGCACGCTCTCCCGTATCCCCAGCGCCCGCTGGTAAAGCGGCTCCGCCTCGGCGTGCTTCCCTTGGGCATAATAAAGAACCGCCAAGTTGTTGAGGCTCGAAGCCACGTTGGGGTGCTCGGGCCCTAGTGCCTTCTCCCAAGTCCTCAGCGCCCGCTGGTAGAGCGGCTCCGCCTCGGCGTACTTCCCCTGGGCATAATAAAGCACCGCCAGGCTGACGAGGCTGATGGCCACGTCGGGGTGCTCCGGTCCCAACGCCTTCTCCCGGATCCCCAGCGCCCGCTGGTAAAGCGGCTCCGCCTCGGCGTGCTTCCCTTGGGCATAATAAAGAACCGCCAGGTTGTTGAGGCTCGAGGCCACGTTGGGGTGCTCGGGCCCTAGTGCCTTCTCCCAAATCCCCAGCGCCCGCTGGTAGAGCGGCTGCGCCTCGGCGTACTTCCCCTGGGCACGGTAAAGCTCCGCCAGGTTATTGAGGCTCGTGGCGACGTTGGGGTGCTCGGGCCCCAGCTCCTTCTCCCGAATCCCCAGCGCCCGCCGGTAAAGCTGCTCCGCCTCGGCGTACTTCCCCTGAGCATGGTATAGCAGCGCCAGGTTGTTGAGGCTGTTGGCCACGGCGGGGTGCTCGGGCCCCAGCTCCTTCTCCCGGATCCCCAGCGCCCGCTGGCAGAGCGGCTCCGCCTCGGCGTACTTCCCCTGGTCGTCATAAAGCGCCGCCAGGTTGTTGAGGCTCAAGGCCATGTCGGGGTGCTCGGGCCCCAGCTCCTTCTCCAAGATCCCCAGCGCCCGTTTGTACAACGGCTCCGCTTCGGCGTACTTCCCCTGGGCACGATGAAGCTCCGCCAGGTTGTTGAGGTTGCTGGCCACGCCGGGGTGCTCGGGCCCCAGCTCCTTCTCCCGGATCCCCAGCGCCCGCTGGTAGAGCGGCTCCGTCTCGGCGTAGCGAGCGCGCTGATGGAGGTAATACCCAGCCTAGTTGAACAGCCGCGCGGCTTCAGCAAACTCGAGCCCAAATTCATCGACAAGGGCAGCGCAGGCCTGGGCGTGGGGAAGGGCGCGCTCGCATTTCGGCCAACTCGAAAACTCTACATCGGGAAAACCGCGGTTCACAGCTCGCACGGCGCGCTCCGCCCACTGCCGCTGCTCGGCCTTTTCCATTCCGTCTCTCACCACCGCCTGGACCAGCCGGTGGATGTCGAGCGTCTTGCTCGAAGGATTGCGGTCGATCAGCGAGTGCCGCCCCGCCTCCTTCAGCACCTGCGCGAAGTCCACGGGCGTCTCTAGCCTGGCGAGGTTCTCACCCAACTCCGCCCCACCCTCACGGAATATTTCTTCCGGGATCGCGTCCGGGGCAAGGAAGGCGCAAAGGCGGACCAGGTCCGCCGCGGCGGCGCTCGCCTCTACGACTTTCTTGAAGGCGAGGGAGAAGGTGACGCTAACGGAAGAAGGATGGTCGCCCAGCCCGCCGCGCTCTTTCAGCAGCTTCGACCTTTCCGTTCGGTAAAACTCGTGGTATTCCTCCAGGCTCGAACGCGTCTCCTCGATAAAGGCGCCCGCCTGGTCGAGCGCCAGCGCCAGTCCGCCGAGTTCGCTCGAGATTTGCTCTGCCAACTGCCTGTCGCCTTCGCTCGCGGCACGGAGCAGCGCGTCCCTGGCAATAGTTCCCGCCCGGCGAAGCAAGAACAGCGCGCCCTCTGCCGCTTCCATCTCTTGGATTTCCACGCGCTCGGCAATGACCGAGGTGGCCTGAGCGCGAGTGGTGAGGAGGATGTGCCCTTGTGTGTCGCGCGGAATGAAATCGCGCGCCAGTGGAAGGTCGTCGGCATTATCAAGCACCAGCAGCCACCCGGGATTGGCTTCAAGCCACCGCTGGACGGCCGCGACGGCTTCTTCTTGCTTCTGGGCGGCGCTCTCCGGCAGATGGAGCACCGTCGCGATGGCAACGAAATCCGGAAGCAGTGTGTCCCGCGATTCAGCCCTCGCCCAGAAAACCGATTCGTACTTCTTTCGGTACAGGTAGGCGTATTCCGCCGCCGTTTGCGTTTTGCCCACTCCGCCCAGGCCGCTGAGCGCCGCCCTGCCCCGCGTTTCCAGCGCTGCGCGCAAATCCTCCAGAATCTTCTCGCGGCCCGTAAAGAACGGATTCCTCGGGTACGGAACGGTCCAGGGTTGGAGAAAATCCTGCCGCCCCTCGAGCTTCGGCAGCGACGGAAGTTCGGCCCGTGCCGGCATCTGCTTCGCACCGCCGAGCGGTGGCTTCGTAACCAAAGGCTGATCGGTGAGGCGCCGGTAAAGCAGCTCATACTCATCGGGGACCGCGTAATGGGTAGCACCCTGAAGAACGACGGGGATGTGTGCAGCGTCTTCCCTGAGAAAGATGATCGGTATGAATTTACGGTTTTTGCCCTGAGCGTTGTAGAGCTCCTGGGTAATGATGTGGCCCTCCCACGTCGCTCCCAACCCGACCCCGGGCGCTCCCTCTCCTTTGAACCGGCGCAGGTAGGTCTCAGTGCAGGCCACCAGAACGAAATCCGACTTTTCAACCTGACTGTCGCACCACAGCGGCCATCCCTCGGCGGGCGATTGCTCGTACTGATCGATGCGGCAATCAATCCCCTCGCTGCGCAGACGATTGGACAAAGCCAGGACGCGGTCCATGTGCTCCGGCGAGTCGTGAGTGTAGCTGATGAAAACCTTCGGCGCTTCGGGCATTACCAGGGATTATACAGCGCCAGTCCTTAACGACTCCACAGGCTGGCTGGTGCAGACTCCGAACTGAGAAGTCTGCGATCTCCCGAAGGGAGAGTTCTTGTCGGGGGGGCCGGGTCAAGCCGGTCAATGGAGAAGTCTGAACGCCTCCGAAGCGGAGAACCCGACTTCAGCGGCGCCAGCCACGAACTGATCCGCTCCAGCCAGCGCGTCCATTCCGGTGATGCCGAGGTGACAACTTGATTCTGCATTTACGTATAGCGCCGCTTTGGAGTGCGGCAGCTTGCTGCCGCTTTGTTGCAGGCCAGCTTGCTGGCCGGGGTTCCCTCAGAAAGTAAATGACCGCGAGCAAGCTCACGGGCGGAAAGCGGCAGCAAGCTGCCGCACTCCAAAGCGGCCCTAAATGTCGCGCAGATCAACTTCGAACTCGTCCTGCACGTTCACACGATCGATCTTCATCCGCATGATCCGCTTGTAGAACGAGCTTGTGGCCCGGCGCTGGAACCAACCTGCCGAGCACCACGGGTAAAGCGAGGCCTCTCGCACGATCTGGTGATGGACCGCATTCCGGTGAACGTAACTCAACCGGGCAAAGTAGGACTCCGGGTAGGTCAGGTTAGTTTCCCAATACTGGAACCAAACCTTACGCCCAGCGGCTCCGTCCCAGCGGTTGGCTTGGATCGTGCTGAGGGAATGCAGGTGCCGTGTGAAGGCGGTAAGCGTCCCAGCCTCCACGGGCGACAGCGCGATGAAATGGTAGTGATTGGGGAACACCGCCCAGGCTTGCAGCTGCCATTGATACTTCTCCGCCAGATCAAGCAGCAGGTCGCAAAGGTACTCGAGGCGCTGATGGCCCACGAAGGTCGGCTTCTTCAGGTACGTGGCGCCAGTTACGATGTAAGCTCCCGTCAGTCCCAAGCGGTGAATCGGGCTGTGAGGCCAATCGCGCACAAGAGCCCTTAGATCTGGAGTGCGGCAGCTTGCTGCCGCTTTGTTGCAGGCCAGCTTGCTGGCCGGGGTTCCCTCAGAAACTAAATGACCGCGAGCAAGCTCACGGTGAAAAGCGGCAGCAAGCTGCCGCACTCCAAAGCTCCGCAGAGGAGTTCGCGCCGACCCATCTTCTGCATTGAGGGCTTGCGCATGGCGGTCCCGTGACTAAGTCGGACTTTTTGTGCTCCGCGCATTTTTCTCTTGACAAACGGGACGACATAGGCTACAGTTGTTCTGTGGGGTTGAGCAGGGGTCAGGACCTGCCGGTAAGGTTATGCCAGAAAGTCCTCTTTTGTTTTCGTCCCTAGTTCCTGCCTGTGGTTTCTGCCTCCAAGTGCAATCGAGAAGTCGAGGAGTGCAAAAGCAAGGGCAGGTAGGCAGATGGGCAGGTGGGCAGGTAGGCAGATGGTTGTCGAGGACAATTGCCGACCGCAAGCGACGGACCGCAGGCCGGAAGGTGGCGCAGGGTTCCCCAACGTCTCAACTCCTCAACTTATCGACCGCAAAATCGGGAGAACAAAGCGAGAATGTCTATGAAAACAAAGAGTCGAGAAGTCGAGAAGTCAAGGAGTTGAGGAGTTGGGAAGCCAAACCAAGAGGCTGGAGGTCAGACGCCGACGGTTTGTCACTCTCGACTCTCGACTCTCAACTCTCGACTTGAATTTGCCGGAACAAACCGAGAATGTCTATGAAAACAAAGAACGAGGTCAAAAACTCAAAGGGTCGAGGAGTTGAGGAGTCGGTTGGCCGATGGCTGAGAGCTGATTGCTGATCGCTGAGAGCTCTTTGAGAAAACAAAGCGAGAATGTCTATGAAAACAAAGGGCAATGACAAAAAGTCCAGTCCCGTGCTCCCGCCCCCACGCGGGGCCATTTCACTTCCCATCGACTGAGAACGCGAGCAGTACATTCCCGTCTATCGCGTTCGTATACCCCGCATTGACGAACAGCATCCCGTCCACGATGGCCGGTCCCGACTGGTTCATCGAGCCGCCGTGCGCCTTGGCCCCGTTCACGGTCGGGAAGTCGTGCAGAGCGTCGAAATCCCAAATCACCGAGCCGTCGCTCGTATCGTAAGCGCGCAGGTGGCCATCGAGGGATCCTGAGAAGACTACGTCTGGGATCACAGTAGCCGGCGCCATCTGGGCGGCGCTGCATCCTGGCGTCGCCGCGCAGGACGGTTTTGGCGGCGGCGCATACCAGACTTTCTCGCCCGTAGCAACCTTCAGTGCGTACAGGCCCCCTCCCGCGTCCGGTCCGGAATCATCCCAATCAGACCGCGGGAAGTAAACGACGTTTTCGTCCGCTCCTCCTCCCCACTGAATCCCTCCTAATGGCCCTCCATGGCCGATTCGAACTTCCCACACGACCGTTCCGTGGTGGTCAGGGTCAAGCGCATGCACGATTCCTGATTTCTGTCCGGCGATCAGCAATCGTCGCCTATTCGGCAATGATTGCAGGATGGGAGGAGAACCAAAATCGAAGTCGTTGCCCGGATCCTGGGGACAGTTGGCCCTGTCGGGTGCGACACAGGCGATATTCCATCGGTCCTGGGAGGTAAACTGCCTCGACCACAGCGGCTGTCCGGAGTTCATGTCGAACGCCAGCACCGCGTCAGAATACTTGGAGTCAGGCTCCGAGTAGCTGTTGCCGGTGGCCACGTAGATCGCGCGCGCCTCCAGATCCACTGTCGGTGAGGACCAAACCGCAGCGCCTGACGGGCCCCACAGTTGGGTGCCGGCGGAGCTGTGTCGGCCGGTAGGCTTGGCACTCTGGGGAATAGTGTAAGCTTTCCAGATTATCTTGCCGGACTGCGCGTCGAAGGCTACAACACTCCCCCGGAAGGTGCAGCAGGGGTACTTCGGGTCCATGGCGGCGCCCTCTTCACCGGAGGAGACAGGCACGTAGAGCCGATCGCCGACTAACACGGGCGAGCCGGTAATGCGGGCCGCGGGGTGGGTTTCAACATGGACCTTCCAAAGAAGAGAGCCGCTCTCCGCAAGCACAGCGTAGACATTCCCGTTGGTGTCGCCGAAGAAGACCGCGCGGCCGGTGGAATCAACGGAGACCGCTGTCTTGACCGTAGTCTCTGCTTTGTAGCTCCAGAACGTGCAGCCGGAGCGGGCGTCCAAGGAGTACACGGTTCCATCTTCACTGCCCACGAAGAGTCTGCCGCCCGCCACGGTGGGTTGGCCGTAGGTCGCTGACGCGCCGGGGAAACCAAAGGCCCATTTCAGCATGAGCCGGGGGACCTCTGCCCGTCCCAGGCCCGCGCTCCCTGTAGGCTGGAAGCGGCTGTTGCTGAGGTCCACGCCCCAGCTTTTCCAACTGGGATCTCCGACCGTGGAGAAGGACTTTGCGGCGCAGGGACTCAAAGATGGCCCGGGGGGTGGATTGTCCGGGGTTCCAAGGAATTCCGCGAGCGCCGCGCGCTCTTCCGCCCTGAGTTGAGAACCCTGCGCTTTCATCCTGCCCGATTCGAGGGCGAGCAGAATGGAACCCCTTGACATCTGATGAAGTTGATCGAGCGTCGGCGCAGCGTATCCACTTCCGGAATGGTGGCAGTTGTAACAGTGCGCTTGAAAAAGCTGAGCGCCATCCGGCGAATCGGCTCCCGGACCAGCCACGAGGCCCAGCAACAGAAAAAGGAGCGTCCGAGTAGCAAGTAGAATCATGTCCTCTCCCTCCTGGGAGCGGCTTGCCGGCCGGAAGACGCTCGAGGGGGAGGGATCCGGCCTCTCAATTCAATTGAGGCAACTCTTACCGTGTCGTCTGCCACAACGATGCCCATCACCTTCACCTTAACGGTCTTTCCAGGCTCGACAGGCGAAATATCGATCGCCTCCTTCGCTTTGAAATCCCCTGCCGCGTCGAATTTCAAGAGTTGCCCACCCGAGATCAACAACCCATAGTGCATCGTCGGCCGGCTTGGTGTGCATGCCGTGGCCGTGGCCGTGGCCGCGGCCTCGAGCATTTTGGCCCTCTTCAGTTGTGCCGTTTGCATCGCAATTTGCCGCTCGCTGGCTTCCGGCTCTCCGTCGGAATCCATGGACCAGGCGGCTCGGCTCGGCGTTTCCGGTTGCCCCTGCGGCGACCACGCTCCGGAATTCCGTTCTTGTTCGGCACGTTGAGAACTTTGCAGAGTCTGCCAGAACTCTGCTAAGGGGTCAGGGAAAAGAGCTGCCTCGATGCCAGGAATCCGGCGCAAGGCTTTGCTCACACAGTCAGCATCTACAAGGCTCCCAGTCCACTTTCGAGGCTTTTGAGCTTTTCCAGGTAGTGCGGGCCTCGGGTTTTCAGGCCCGCGACTCTGCGGCAACCCCGCGCTGGGGGCGACACTTCGGGGAGGAGTTCCAGCGGCCGGATCTGCGGCCGTCTGCGGTAAATCAAAGCTGGAGTTCTCCTGAGGAACTGCGTAGAGGAGAGCGGCCGTGACAGTCGTAACCGACAGTTGTGTGACCAATGAACAGAACGCGAATCCGCTCCTCACCTTCATTTCTGCACCTTCTTGGGATCGCCCCATTGAGAAGGCAAGCAAGGACTCCGCCAAACTTTCCGCGCCTGGACTACTCCGGTATCTTCAAGATATGCCGAGGGTTAGGGGCTGCCGTGGAATCGGCCTCTTCTTTGGGGGAGGAGGATTTTACACGTGAAGTGCGAGGGATTACATCCTTTACGTTCTCCGCCTTGCGGGCGAGCTTTTTGAAATCTCCACCGATTCCTCGATCCTCGCCGCAATGTAAAATTCGGGGTCGAGTCCGCTCCTGGAATGTAAGATTTGCGGGGGTTGGTCGCGCCTGTGCGCGCTAAGTCTATGTATTCAGAGATGATCTGGGGTGGACTCTCACGTGCTACAAAAAGTCCCACGGGGGGCGAGACCTCTGAAATCCGGCAGCTCCGTAAGTCGTCGGTGGGAGTCCTGCCCTCCTTCCCCTATCACTGGCGTTCGGGAGGTGGCTCTGATGCGTGCGGTACTGATCGTCCTCGCTGTTTTGGCAGTTTTGGCTGCGATTAGTTTCGTTGTTTTCTTCGGAATCGTCACGCCGATAGCGACAGCAACCATTCTGTTAGTTCCAGCCACTTTCATGGCAAGCCTGGTCATCGGCTTCGCCTCACGAAGGCGAAGCTGGTTTGGGTAGCCATGGCCCTCGAGACGGAGTCAACTCGAAAACTCGGTAACGCTTGGAACGAACGGCTGCGGGCTCTGAAGAACATCCCCCCGGTGCTTCGCATTGTTTGGGAATCAGGCCCGGCGGCTGTTTGGTGGGGATGCTCTTTGCGTGTGGTGGCGGGCTTGGTGCCGCTTTCCACCCTGGCTGTGACTCGGTGGATCATTGATGCCGTAGTCGCCCATGTGGCGCGAAAGCAGCCTCTCACCCGCGCCTTTTGGTGGTACGTGGGATTGGAATTCGGCCTCGCCAGCCTGGGCACGGTGCTGACGCGCGCCATCGTTTACTGCGACAGCCTGCTGGCCGATAAATACATACGCCACATCAGCGTACGGGTTATGGAACATGCCTCCCGCGTGGACCTTCCCCAGTACGAAGATCCGTCCTTCCATGACCGCCTCGAGCGGGCGCGAGTTCAAGCCACGGACCGCCTGGTGATGATCCAGGCCATCGGCAACATCTTTCAGCAGGCGATCATCACCGGGACCTTGGCTGCCAGCATTATTTTCTTCTCGCCCTGGCTTCTACTCATCCTGGTTGCGTTTGTGGTTCCTGCCTTTTTGGGGGACAGCCACTTCGCCTTCCTGGGTTACGCACTCAACTTCCAGCTCACTCCCATCCGCCGGGAACTCGATTACCTGCGCACTCTGGGTGCAAGCAAGGAAAGCGCCAAGGAACTGAAGCTGTTTGGAATGAGTTCATTTCTCACGCAGCGTTACAAGAACCTCTCCGATGAGGTTTACCACCGGAATGTCGAGTTGGCGAGGCGCAAGCTGAGGGTGGGAACGTTGCTTTCCGTGGTGACGACAGCAGGTTATTACTCGGCGTACGCATACGTCATTTACCGGACCCTCCTCGGGGCGATCAGCATCGGCACTCTGACGTTTCTCACCGGCGCCATTGCGGGAGCCAGCGCCAATATTCAGATGATGTTCTCGACGTTTTCAGGGATCGCCGATCAGGCGCTTTTCCTCACCGACTTGCTGGCTTTCTTTGCGGTCCGGCCGACCATCACTTCTCCCGCCTTGGCTTTGCCTGCTCCCCGGCCTATCCGCCGAGGGTTCGAATTCGATAAGGTCTCGTTTGCATACCCCGGCGCGTCCAAGCTCGTTCTCGACAACATCTGCCTGCGCATTGAGCCCGGCGAGCGAATCGCATTGATCGGCGAAAACGGACAAGGCAAGACGACCTTGGTCAAGCTACTGACGCGCCTCTACGACCCGATTTCCGGCAGGATTCTACTGGACGGCGCCGACCTGCGCAAATATGACCTGGAGGATTTATATAGCCAGGTGGGCGTTATCTTTCAGGATTTCATGCGCTACGACATGACTGCTGAAGAGAATATCGCAGTCGGCAAGATCGATGAACTTCATAACCCCTCTCGAATTGCCCTGGCTGCTGCTCAGAGTCACGCGGACGCGGTAATTCGAAAACTCCCCGGCGGATACAAGCAGATGCTGGGTAGGCGCTTCGATGGAGGCCTGGATCTGTCGGGCGGCGAGTGGCAGAAGATCGCGCTGGCGCGGGCCTATCTTCGGGATGCCCAGGTTCTCATTTTGGATGAACCCACGGCTTCCCTGGACGCACGTTCGGAGAGCGAGGTCTTCGAGCGGTTCGCGGAATTAACCGAAGGGAAGACGGCGCTGCTGATTTCACACCGCTTCTCAACCGTCCGGATGGCGGACCGGATCCTCGTCCTGGAGGGGGGACGGATTGCTGAACAGGGCACCCATCATCAGCTCATGTCGCGAGGCGGGCGTTACTCTGAAATGTTCGAACTGCAGGCCGCGAACTATCGGTAGGAGCTGGCGGCCAGGGGTTAGGGACTAGGGACTAGCCCCTGGCGCCAATAGGGCATGGAGAACCAGTCAAACAACTCTGAACCACAGGTTCCGCTGCGGGCAAGCGGAATTGCCGCTTCTATGCTCGTTGTCCGCCAGGCGCCTGTTGAGCGGCCAGATTCTGCCGAGGACGCTTCCCGGTTGAAAAGCATAGCCGAAAACGAAGCGCGCAGTTGGCGGCTCACCCATGAGAAGGCAAGCCGCAAAACCCTCAAGAGGAAATGGTCCGAAGCCGCTGATGTCATTAAGCCGGTACTCGTCCAATTGCGGGCACTCGCGGGAAACGATGAGTTTGCTTTGCTCGACGGAAGCGGCCTGCAGGCCAACAGCAGGCTGCTTGAGGCGGCTATTGCTGACACCCGCGAATGGCCCGCGGCGGCCGAGCGAGTGCCGGAAGTCGCGGCGAGAGATAACCACTCCATCCCGCGCGCCTATGCCGCGGTAGCCGCGTATCTACGCGCCGTGGATTGGAAGTTCCACGAGGAGACTCTGGTTACCTTCCTCTCGGGCATTCACGAAAGCCAAACCTTGAGGATTTGTGAGCTGTGGATGCTCAAGCCCCTGATGCAGCTTGTGTTACTAGAGGAGATTGGGCGTCTTCTCACGGCGCAACGCTCCGCCGGCGGCAGCAAGGACCCGGACGAGCCTCAGCGCGTCGCGAACCGGTCGGCGTTACATGCATTGGTGGGTTGTTTGCGCACGCTGGAGGGCGCTCCCTGGAAGGCGATTCTTGAGCGCATTGGCGCTGTGGACCAAATCCTCGGTAACGATCCGTCCGGGGCTTATCCTCGGATGGATATTGAAAGCCGCAACCTCTACCTTCAGGTCATCGAAAAACTCGGCGATTCCTGCGGCATTGAAGAGCCGGAGATCGCACGCCGGGCTATTAGCCTGGGGCGCGCGGCGCAGGACGAATGGGTCTCCAACCCACGCATCCGGGAGCGACGCAGCCACGTGGGTTACTACCTGATCGGCCAGGGGCGCGCCCTGCTCGAAAGGCAAATCCGCTTTCACGCCTCCTTTGTGGAGCGCGTCCGGCGGGCCGTCCTGGCCTGGCCCGAGGTTTACTATTTCGTGGGCATTGAAGTCGTGGCTTTCGCCGTCATCGCTTTCCTATTGATCGGCGTGCGTTCGCCGGTATCGGCGGTCGCGGGCTTCCTCCTTCTCCTCCTTCCCGCGACGGAAGCCGCCTGGGGCGTGATGAATCAATTGACGTCGTTCATCCTGCCGCCCCGCACACTTCCCAAGCTTGACTTCTCCGAGGGCATCCCGCCGGACTGCGCCACGATGGTGGTGGTGCCTACCCTGTTACTGAAGGAAGCTTACGTCCGCCGCATGGTCAGGGAACTCGAGATTCGGTTTCTGGCCAATCGCGACCCTCATCTCTATTTCGCCTTGCTTACCGATGCCCCCGATTCACAATTTCCTTCTGAACAAGGCGACGAACTCGTCTCCCTATGTTCGGCCCTCATCGAAGAGCTGAACCGGAAATACGGCGGCGAGGGCGTTTCGTCGTTCTTCCTTTTTCATCGCTTTCGATCGTTCAATCCCAGCGAGGGGTCGTGGATGGGGTGGGAGCGGAAGCGCGGAAAGCTTCTGGATTTGAATGAACTGCTGCGTGGAGGCGAAGACAATTTCCCGGTGAAGGTCGGCGACCTTTCAGTGCTCCCTACTATAAACTACGTCATCACGATGGACTCCGACACCCAACTGCCGCGCGGCGCCGCCCGCAGGCTGGTCGGCGCCTTAGCCCATCCCTTGAACCGCGCGGTCATTTCCCCCAGGACAAACACCGTCGTCGAGGGGTACGGCATGCTTCAGCCGCGAGTCGGAATCAGTGTCCAATCCGCCGGCCTCTCCCTTCTGGCCAGCATCTACTCCGGCCAGACCGGGCTTGATCTTTACACTCACGCCACCTCGGACGTTTACCAGGACCTTTTCGGAGAGGGGAACTTTGCCGGGAAAGGGATTTACGAAGTTGACGTATTCCGGAAAGTGCTGAGGCGAAGGTTTCCGCGCAACGCGATTCTCAGTCACGATCTCATTGAAGGAACTTACACGCGAGCGGGATTGGTGTCGGACGTCGAAGTTATTGACGATTACCCCACCCACTTCAGCGCTTACAGCCGGCGCCAGCATCGCTGGGTGCGCGGGGACTGGCAGATCATGCTGTGGCTGCTGCCGCGTGTGCCGGACGCTTCCGGTAACAAGAGTGCCAATCCTTTGTCGCTGCTTTCCCGTTGGAAGATTTTTGACAACCTCCGGCGCAGCCTCGTTGAGGCCGCCACGTTTGTTCTCCTCCTGGCGGGTTGGTTGTCGCTGCCCGGCAGTCCCTTCCGTTGGACGTTCGCAGCGCTGGTTCTGCTCCTGATCCCCGCCTATATTCAACTGGTACTTTCCTTGCTCCGGCTTCAACCGCGGCAAAGCCTTGCGCCAAACTTGAAACGGGTTGCGGAAACCTTCATCACGGGGCAAATCAACGTCTTCTTCACGTTGGCGTTTCTGAGCCACCAGACTCTGGTCATGCTCGACGCGATTTTCCGAACCATCGTGCGCGTCACCATCACGCGCAAGAGGCTTCTGGAGTGGGAGACCGCGGCGCAGGCCGAGTTTGAGGAGAGAAAAACCCCGGTGGATGTTTACCTGGGCTGGACTCCCTGGCTCTCCCTCGTGATCGCCGCTGCCGCGGCGTTGCTCCGCCCCTCGGCTTTGCCCATTGCTGCGCCCCTCCTGATCCTGTGGGCTTCCGCGGGCCCCATGGCGCTTTGGCTGAATCGGCCGCTACGGGCCGGAAGAACCAAAGCCACTGCCAAAGAAGAAGAGTTTTTGAGAACCGCCTGCCTCCGCACCTGGCGGTTTTTCCGCCAGGCGAGTAAGGAAACCGGTAACGGCTTGGTGCCGGACAATATCCAAAAAGATCCTCCCAGCGTGGCGCAGCGAGTCTCCCCCACTAACCTCGGATTGTTGCTGAATGCGCAGCTTGCCGCCTATCAGCTCGGATATCTCACCTTGACGGAGTTTGTGCAGGAGGTGGAGAGAATTCTGGAGACGATGAACTCGCTTCGCCGGTATCGCGGGCACTTCCTGAATTGGTATGACACGGAAACGCTCGGGCCGCTGGAGCCTTGGTTCGTCTCGAGCGTCGATAGCGGGAATCTGGTCTGCACTCTGTGGACATTGAAGCAGGGCTGCCTGAAAGCGATTGAGGACCCTTTGCTTCGCCCCGCGGCCTGGCAAGGTTTGTATGACCACGTCAGTCTCCTGGACGAGTTAGCGTCGCACGCCGCCTCCAATTCCAGTTCGGCCCACTCCTTGCGGAGAATGAATGCGCAGCTCGAATTGCTGGGTGAACATGGCACTGCCTGGGCGCTGGCGCTGCCGCGGCTCGAACAGGACTTGCGCCAGGTCTTGAGCAGCCTGATGGAACTGTCCGATCCCACCGAGGAATTGCGCTGGTGGGCCGCTGAGACCACGCGCCGGGCCAAGGCCCTTCGCGACATGATCGAGCGCCTGGCTCCCTGGTTGTCTCCTCAGAACCGGGCCTTGCTGAGTCAGATTTCCGACGAAGTGCCGAAGGGGTTGTCGGAGCTGACCCTCGCGTCGCTTTGGACAGCTTCGGCGGACATCGACGCGCAGCTCGGGAAATACCTGGAAAACCCGGCCACGGACCCTGGCATGCGCGAGCCGGCCAGCGCCTTGCGAGAGCAGCTTTCAGCTTCGCTGGCCGAGGCCGACAAACTGGTGAAGAAACTTACCCAATTGGCCGATGAGACGGACCGCCTAGTTCAAGGCATGGACTTTCGTTTCCTCTACAATCGGTCCAGGAAGCTGCTTTCCATAGGCTGCGACGCTCAGAGCGGCGCCCCGATGGCGGGTTGCTACGACCTGCTCGCCTCCGAGGCGCGCTCCGCCATCTTTGCGGCGATCGCCAAGGGCGACATACCGCAGGAAACCTGGTTCCACTTGGGGCGAACGCAGGTTTTGTGGCGCGGGCAGGGCGTCCTGCTCTCCTGGAGTGGGACTATGTTCGAGTATCTGATGCCCGCTCTGTGGTTCAAGCATTACCCGCGCACCCTGCTCGAGCAAAGCGCGCGCGTGGCCGTGCAGTGCCAGACGGACTGGGCAAAGGAAAAGGGGATGCCTTGGGGCATTTCTGAAGCCGCCTATAACCTCCAGGACGCAGCCGGGCATTACCAATACCGTGCCTTTGGCGTCCCTGCTTTGGCCATCAATCCAAATCCGGAAGAAGACGTGGTGGTTTCTCCCTACGCAACATTCCTGGCCCTCGCCTTCGACCCCCGCCAGGCCGCGCGCAACCTCCAGCGCATGACGGAACTCGGCTGGTTGGGGGAATTGGGTTTCTACGACTCGATCGATTTCGCGCCCTCGCGAGTGGACTCTGGACAGCAATTCAAAGTGGTGCCGTGCTGGATGGCTCACCATCAGGGCATGAGCTTGCTGGCTGCCTGCAACTTGCTTACGGACGGCGCCATCCGGAAATTATTCCACTCCGAACCCGCCGTCTGCGCCACTGAATTATTGCTGCATGAGAAGCTGTTGCCCGTCAGCAATCCCATTGACCGTGCCCGACCGCGAACTCCCCGCGAGGATGCCCGCCCGAACGCTTAGGTGACATTCCGCCGAAGGTCCAGTGGTCCCGCGGGCGTTGCATACGTCCCGACGGTTTGAGCGTGTGAAAAAATCGCTGACTGTCATCCTGAGCGAAGCGAAGGATCCCCGCAGTTGCTCTTGCTCCAGCTACTTGCCAAGAACTGCAGAGATGCTTCGCTCCGCTCAGCATGACAGAATCTGATTTTTCCACACCTTCTTCTTGTCGGGATGTACGCACCCCAACTGGGCGTATATTCACCGCTCGACGGCCAGGAAACTGCAAGAGAAACTGCACTACCTGCAAACGATCGCGCGAAGCGAGGGTGGGTTAAGGGGAGCCCGGCGATTGGCCGGGGCCGAGTTGGAGGCTTTATTTCCTGAGGGACGCTTCACTGCTGGCGATGGACAGATTGCCGTGAGCAGGCGCGGGGGCCTTAGCGGTGCAACGGGCGCATACATCCCGACAAAGAACGTCGCGACGTATTAGCCACCCGCGTCATCGATTGTCGTAATTTCTTCTCTTGAGTGGCTCCGCCGCACAGACAGCCGCCCCTCACTGTTCAGCGTGTAGGAGCCTGCGCTCGCGTGCCCATGGGCGGGCCGGCGTAGGGGCGGTTCGCGAACCGCCCCTGCGCGTGAGGCGGACGACCGCGCGGCCGAGGAACTGAGTAAGGTGGTGGGGCTCGACGCTAGGACAGAAAGTCCGGTAGAGGAAAACGCCGCCCAAACACCAAAATCGACGGAACAAAGCGAGAATGTCCTAGAAAACAAAGGACCGGCCGCAGATGGGGTCGCTGCATGAGAAGTGGTGCGGGCGTCCCGCCCGCCATGGCACGGGCATCTTGCCCGTGCCGATTCACGGCCGAGATGGCCGTACCACAACTCGCGGGCAGAATGTCCACTTCAGAGCGGGCAGGATGCCCGCGCTCCAGCGGGCGAGACGCCCGCACCACAGAAGGGCAGCGTCGAGCGGTAGACAAGTGGTTCGCCCTTGAGCGCAAGCCAAAGCGGGTGTAGGCTTAGTTCGGCAGAAGCCGAGTCTGGAGGTTCCTGCCGGAGGAGGGCGTCGTCAGTCGAACCCACCTATACGCTCTCACGCTGCCGGTGGCGACGGGTCTTTCGCCCGCGCCGTTGATAGCACAACCTGCAGCAGCGCCGGGAACCGTTGCCGGCGGACGCATACGCGGGTGGATTCCACTTCTCCCTCTGGGGGGATGGACCTCGGGGGTGCTGGGGTCGCAACATCGTGGACCGTTGGATGTGACAGCACGCTAGAGGGTTAAACGATGCGCCCCAGAACACACCGAAAACAAAGGGAGAATGCTTACGTTCTTCTCTGTGAACTCAGTGCCCTGTGTATTGAAGTTCGTACTTGGACACCTCTAGCCCTGCTCATCCTGCTGCTCACCAGCCCACTTCTGGCAACTGGAATTCTGCAAGAGGCCGGCAACCACGCGCTGCGGCAAGCCCAAGACTTCTACGTGGACTCGCGCCAGGGCAACGACGCCAACTCGGGTACTTCCCCCGGCATGGCGTGGAAGTCGCTCGAGAAGGTCAACGCCACTCTGTTTCGTCCTGGGGACCGCATCCTGTTACGCTGCGGTTCCGAGTGGAATGGACAACTCTGGCCCAAAGGCTCGGGCAACGAGCGATCTCCCATCACCGTAGATATGTATGGCGGCGGAGTGAAGCCGGTGATTCACGGCAACGAACGGGCGGAGGACGCTGTCCTGCTCCAGAACCAGGAGTACTGGGAAATCCAGAACCTCGAGATTACGAATACCGGCGCTGCTCCTGCAATTCGCCGCGGAGTGCACCTCTCGGTCGAGAACTATGGAGACGCGCATCACATTTACATTCGCTCGCTAACCATCCACGACGTTAATGGCAAGGATAGCGTGAAACACAACGGCGGAATCAACTACACTTGCGCCGGCGAACGCCAGCCGAGCCGCTTTGTGGATCTGCGCATTGAAAACAACGAAATCTATCACGTTGATCGGAGCGGGATTTTCGGCTGGTCGGATCGATGGGAGCGGACGAAGTGGTACCCAAGCCTCGGCGTGGCCGTGCGCGGGAACGTGCTCAGCGATATCGGGGGAGACGGGATTGTGGTGGTGGCGGCAGACTCCGCTGTGATCGAACATAATATCGTCGGCCACGCCAACCAACGATCCGAAGGTTACAATGTCGCGATCTGGTCCTGGAGCGCTGACAACACCCTGATCCAGTATAACGAAGCCTATGGTACGAAAGGGCAGCGCGACGGAGAAGGATTTGACGCCGATTGGAACGCCCAGCACACCGTGATTCAATACAACTATAGTCACGACAACGACGGCGGCTTTCTCTTGATCTGCGATGATGGCGGACAACCGCCGGAAGCGAGCGCGGGCAATGTCGGCACGGTCGTCCGCTACAACATCAGCGAAAACGACCGAACCCGCGGCATCAATATCGCCGGTCCGGTGAAAAATAGTCTCATTTACAACAACACGATTTTTGTAGGACCGGAGCACAAACTGGATCTTTTACTACATAGCGATTGGAACGGATGGGCCAAGGGTACCTACCTCTATAACAACATATTCTACGTGCAGGGCAGCGGGCAATTCTGCTACGGGGTATCCCGGGGCGAAGATGGAGCCTATGTTACGGCGCCCGGGCCAGGGCAGAGCCAGGGCAATGTATTGGATTCGAACGTCTACTATGGCCGCGTGGTTGCTCCCGATGACGCGCACGCCATGACGGGCGATCCCACGCTTGTCGGCCCGGGCACGGGAGCGTTGGGCCGGTCGACCCTCGCCGGCTACCACCTGCTACCTGAATCTCCTGCACGCGGCACGGGAAAATTGATCGAGAAGTCGAGCGGTCAAGACTTCTGGGGAGCGCCCGTGCCATCCTGCGGCAAGACGGACCGAGGGGCTTCACAATCCAACGACTGCAACTGATTGGGGGGTGGCACTCCCCGTGTCGACGCTTTAATGGCCTCCTGCGGCCAGCGGCTCTGCTCTGATTTCCGTATCAGGTGCCTCTCTAAATCGATAGTACTCCCCAACGCAACCTCCGTACCGGTACGGCAGTGCCCTTGTCGAAGCAAAGCAACACGGCGAAGATCACTATCTAGGTGATAGCTGTAAACGGCATTTTCAAATAGCGTAATGAAAGAGGCTGAACTTATGCTGATTGGTGCGCGCCTACGCCAACTTCGTGAGCAAAAGCAATTGTCGCAAGGCGATATTGAGGAACGCGCGGGGTTGCTGCGTTGCTATGTGTCCCGAGTCGAAAATGGTCACACTGTTCCTTCGCTGGAGACATTAGAACGGTTTGCCAGGGTCCTCGATGTTCCGTTGTACCAGCTCTTTATCTCCGGAAAAGAGGTTCCGCCAACTCCAAACCTCACGCCGCGGAAGACGCTGGACGAATTGATGAGGGCCGTTGGCGACAAAGGAGAAGATGCTCAGTTCCTTTTGAAGCTTAGGAATTTCTTGATCCGACTGACTGAGCGCGATCGCGATGTTATCCTAAGTCTAGCCAAGAGATTGGCCGCTCGTTAGGGGAGCACCTCACCCATTCCATCACCCGGACCGTCCCACTGAACGTCGGGTAGGCCCTTTCGCACTTGAGGGAAAGTGCTACATCCAACCCACCGCCGCCCAGCTCGCCGAAAGGGCATAACCCAACCAACCCGCTGCCGCCGGATCCGCCGACTGGCCTGACTCGCCTCCCCCAGAAACTTGAATTCCTATACTACTTCATTCGGCCCGTGCGTTTGGTCTTGACTCATTCGTGGCGCGTGGCCCGCACGTTTTTGCGGACCGCAGGCTGATTGAAGTGCGTCGGCTCGACTGCGGGCGAATTGGGAAGGCGCAGAGCGTCTGCCTGCACTCGAAGCTCGATACCTTGATACCGCGTTAGCCTTGATAACGCCCCGATATCGCTGTTCTGTGCGGCCTATTCGACGGTATGGGAGGCGATCTGGCCGGGACCGGCGATGAAGCTGGTCGGCCCGCTTACTGTTCGCTCGCCGGGGCTTCGGCTTGCCACGTACCGTCCGCTAGCGTGGCTTGATCTTGCCCTTGAGATTGAGCGCCACGGCAGCGCGGATGAGATCCTTCAAGGCCGCCTCATCGACGTTGTCGCCTTCGTGAATGTCGATGGCGCGCCTGACATTCCCCTCGAGGCTGGAGTTGAATAGACCTGAAGGGTCCTCGAGCGCAGCTCCCTTGGCAAACGTCATCTTGACGTGGTCCTTATACGTCTCTCCCGTGCAGACGATGCCGCCGTGGGACCAGACCGGTATCCCGGGGTTCGTGGGTTTCACCCACTTCCACTCTTCCACGATCTCAGGGTCTGCCTCCCGTATGATTTCGCGTACTTTCGCGAGCGTCCTCCCGCGCCAGTCCCCAAGTTTCCTGATCTTCTCGGCGAATAATGCCGAGGCAGATTCCACCGTGACGGGCTTTTTCATGTGCACCTCCAACTCTATTTCCTAATTCAGCTGCGCTCAGCGTAACCTGCAACCTCCGCAAGTGGAAGCCTCTTCTGGTTCGATAGCGGGTAGCAGGTAGCGAGGAGGTGCGCGCCCTTCAGCGCTCCTCCGCGGCTCTTCAAACGGAAATGCCAATCACGACCAGGGCACGCCCACATGAACGCACACGGAACTTGAAGTTCGTCGCCGCCTCCTCGCACTACTACGACCTAAACAGCCGGCGGTGCGCGGTCAGGCGGCCGCCGCCCGTTCAGCCGGTGCGTCGCCCGCTGTGCCACCTAGTGGAATACGGCAGCACGAACAAGTACGGACCGGTGAACAGGAGCAAGGCGAGCGGGGCTACCGCCAAGAGGCCCATCCTAGAGGTGTACTTTCCCTGTGCCACGGCGACGATGTTAACGATGACGGCCGCCGTAAAGGCAATGCATAGCCAGCGGTGGGTCTGCCGAACCCATTTGTTCCAGTTCAGTGGGACCTCCTCCATTATTTTGCGATCCACCTCGATTCACGACGTTTGAGCTGCCTGAGGCGGCCAGTTGGGCGTTTCGGAGTTCAATCGCTGCCAGCCGCCGAAGTTCATCGCCTCGCCACCAACGATGCGGCCGATGGAAGTTCGACTGTTTAATCTGCCGGCATGCAAGAATTTAGACCCTTAGCGAGCCACGGAACGCCCTGCCGCTATAGAAACAGGGCGCAGTGTTGTGATACACGAAGACATGGCCGAAGCGGCGATCAGCAAAGATGGCGCCGCCGAGTTCTCGAATATCAGAAGGTGTTTTCAACCAGCTCTGCGTTTTCGTATCGAACTCTCCAAGTTCCTGCAACTCTCGATATTGTTCTTCCGTTAAGGGCTCAAGGCCCATGGCAGCCGCCATATCAATAACATTGCCTCCCGGACGCAACCCTTCCTTTTCCCTTTTCCTCTGCCCTTCACCGTCGTAACAAGTATTTCTGCGGCTTTTAGGAGTTTCCGCTGAACAATCACAAAAAATGTATTCGCCGGTCCTTTTATCTTGACCAACAACATCCGGTTCACCGCCAGTTCTTTCCATTTCATTGAGTGACCACAGTTTTTCAGTATTAGCCTCCAGCTTTGTTTGTATTTCAGCCCATACCAGGCCCTTATGGCGGTTCATGTTTTTCTCAAAACGGGCTTTCAATGTTCTGAGTAGTTTTTCATGTTGTTCTGCTGACAACTCCTTTTTATTGCTCTTCAATTGTTGGTGCATTGTTTTGCGATCCTCATCGATTCACGACTTTTGAGCCGCCTGAGGCGGCCAGTTGGGCGTTTCGATTCCGAACTGCTTGGCGTACTCCGCTTTCAGCCGCTGCCAGCCGCCGAACTTCACGGCCTCAGCGCCGACCATGCGGCCAATCGGCTCACCCGCGAGGAGCCGGTCAAGTACGTCGAAGCAGATGTGCCAGCCCGCGGCGCCCCACGAGATGAAGCGGCGATCGATGTTGTGCCAGAGCGTCAGGCGCGTGCCGCCACCCAAGGCTTCGAGTTCCCACCGGATATCGTTGCCACCCCAGTTGTACTCGAGCACCTTGGGAGCGTCGGCTCGCGTCACACTTGTTTCGGAAACCTGCGGCGTGGGCGCTGCCACCGTGGTGAGCTTCACCGTGGCTCCAACCGTACCCAGGCTTCCATCCGCTTCAAAGGGCGCCCACTCGCGCAGATGCGCCGGGTCGGTAAGCGCCTGCCAGACTTTTTCCGGCGGGTGGCACAGCTCTCTGACGAGAATGAGCGTCCACTTCTCTCCGTCCTTTCGTATCTGCGCCCCGCTGGCCGGACCCGGTGCGTACTGCCCGCGATTGGTCACCTTCTTCTCCTTAGCGTGTATAGCGTGCCAGTTGGGTGAGCTGAATGAGGTTGCCGCAGGTGTCGTTCAGCATCGTAATGGTCGCGCCGGTCACGTCGGTGGGCGGCATCGTGAACGCGGCGCCGCGGGCCTTGATCCGCTCGTGGTCGCCCTTGACGTCGTCGGTGAAGAACATGGCCGCGGGCTGGCCTTGTTGAAACATCGCCTGCTGATACGCTTTGGCCGCGGGGTTGCTGTTCAGCGCCAGTTGCAGCTCAGTGCCGTCAGGCTCCTCCGGCGAGGCCACGGTCAGCCAGCGATATGGGCCCTGACTGAAATCGGTCTTCTTGGCAAAGCCCAATACCTCCGTATAGAAGCGCAGGGCCTTGTCCTGGTCGTCCACGTAAAGGCTGGTCACTTTGATTTTCATTTCGTTTCTCCTTTGTCACGTTGGCGGTTGAGGCCGCGTCGTCTTCTCCTTGTCTTCCTTTTCGTTCGTGTCGATTGATCCATGCGGTCGAGGTGGCGTTCGAGAGCATCCACGTGAGCGGACCAGAACCGGCGGAACGGAGCCAGCCAGGCATCCACCTCCTGAAGCGGGTCAGGCTTCAGCCGGTAGAGACGGCGCTGTGCGTCCACCGTGGATTCCACGAACCCGGCGTCGCGTAGCACTCGCAGGTGCTTTGACACGGTCGGCTGCGGCATACGAAGCTGACGCTCGATCTCTCCCACCGACTGTTGGGACGAGACCAGGAGGCTCAGTATCGCGCGGCGGTTCGGCTCCGCAATGATTTCGAACACAGATTCCACTCTCTTTATATACTCCACAGAGCATATGCGTGTCAAGGTATATTTACAGGCCGGTGGGCCCAGGCAACGATTTCGGCCGGGACGCTTCGGGTCGCGCGGCCCGCAGCATTTCACGACAATCGGACACGAGCCGGGTAGCCCTCACGAGTGGTGGTGCAGGAATTCCACGACCGGACCAAGTGCAAGAGCAGGAAGGAAGGACAGCGCGCCACCCAGCAGGATCGTTCCAAAAACCAGCACTCCGAAAGTAGGTGTGTCACTGGGGAGTGTTCCGGCCGTGGAGGGCAGGCGTCGCTGGGCCGCAAAGCGTCCCGCCAAGGCCAATGCCAGGGCCGCCAACCCATAGCGCCCTACCAGCATGGCGAGGGCGGTCGTCGCATTGTAGAACACGCTATTGGCACTCAGTCCCGCCATCGCCTGTCCGTTGTTGGCCATGCAGGAAGCGTAGGCGAAAAGTATTTCAGTGAAACCCCGCGGGCCGGAGTTGGTTACCAGTCCTGCCCGACCCGCGTTTGTGATGACCGCCATCCCGGTGAGCACCAGCACCACCATAGGCGTTAACAGGGTATACAGGGCGACGAGCCGCATTTCCGCTCCGCCGATTTTCTTGCCTAGATATTCCGGCGTGCGCCCCACCATCAAGCCCCCAAGGAAGATACCCACCAACGCCGCCATGATGATACTGTAGACACCTGCACCGAGCCCGCCGAAGACGACTTCACCTAAAAGCATGTAAACCAGAGGGACCATCACTCCCAGAGGTTGAAACGAGTCATGCATGGAATTGTAGGAGCCGGTCGAAGTATTCGAGGTGACGACGGCGGTCAAAACCGAATCGCCCACACCGAACCTCACCTCCTTTCCCTCCAGGTTGCCGCCGGCAAAGTGCAAACCCGCGAGTTGCGGTGGCGGCACGCTCTCTGCCCTGTCGCAGACGACTAACCCAACCACGAACAGCGCAACCATCACTAGGAGTAATGTCCAGCCGGCGCGCGGCCGGCGCGTCACCTGACCGAACGTAATCATGAGCGAAGCCGGCAGGACGGCCATGGCCAGCATCCCCAAGAAACTCGTGAACGGGGTTGGATTGGCGTAAGGATGCGCGCCATTGGCGTTGAAGAAGCCGCCACCGTTAGTGCCCAGATTCTTGATGAACTCCAGCGCGGCCGCCGGCCCCTGCGCGATGATCTGGGTCCGGCCCTCGAGGGTGTGAACCACGCGATAGGGCGCCAGGTTCAGCGGGACGCCTTGCCCGACCAGCACGAGGCTACCAATTAAGGCTAGAGGCAAGAGCACCCAAAGCCACGAGCGGATCAGGTCAACCCAGAAATTGCCGATGCCCCTCGAGCGGTCACGAGCCAGCCCTCGAATGAACGCGAAGCCTGCGGCGAGCCCGGCGGCGCCCGCCAGGAAGTTCTGGGCAACCAGGCCGATGACTTGCGCGAGATAGCGGAGCGTGCTTTCTCCCGCGTAGGCCTGCCAGGTTGTGGTGGTGGCGAAACTCACGGCAGTGTTCGCCGCCAGGCCCAAGGTCATGGGAGTGCTCAGATAGCCGTCCGCCGGGCCCCCTGGGAGCCAGCGTTGGAACATCAACAAGAGAAAGAGCAGCAGGGCGCTGCCCGCGCCGAAGAGCAGGAAGCAAGCGATGTAAACTCCTGCCGACATCTCTTCGTCCGGCCTCACACCCAGCAAGCGATACAGCCGCGACTCGAGCGGACATAACAGTGGGTCCAAGAACGTGCGCCGTCGCTCGCACACTCGGGCCAGATATCTCCCCACAGGCGACGCCAAGCCCACGACGACCAGCAAGAAAACGAGGTATTCCAACCAACGCATAAAGATTAGGAGTCAGAAGTCAGAAATCAGAAGCCACAAACGGATCGCCCCGGGTGCAACATGCTGGTGGGCGGTTGGCGCGAAGAACGGTCGCCATCTCCTGACTCCTGACTCCTACTCCTTCGTTTCGTCCAAAGCCAGATTCAGCGCCAGCACTGGCACACGCGGGCTCCCCAGGAATCCGAATTGTGGCCGCTCGAGGTGGTCCATCACCAAGCGGCGGATGAGTTCTTCGCTCAGGGCGCGCGCTCGGGCAATCCGGGAAACTTGCAAGAGCGCATTGGCGAGGCTGATGTGTGGATCGAGGCCGCTGCCGGACCTCGTCACGGCGTCGATTGGAATAGGAACATCGGATGCCAAACCATTGCGCTCGCGGTATCCCTGAGAGAGTTGCCGGATGCCTTCAAAATCCGAAGAGCCGTTCACCAGCCTGGGATTATTCGGACCCAAATTGGTGCCCCCCGACGCCGTTCCATCGTACCCGCTGCCCGCCGCGGAGGGCCGCGACTGAAAGTAATCGGGCCGCTCGAAGTCCTGCCCGATAAGTTCAGAGCCAACTATGGCTTCGCCACGCCTTATCAAGCTTCCGCCTGTTTGGTGCGGGAACAACGGCCGTGCAATGGCGAAAAGCAGCAAAGGGAAAACTACGCCATTGAGCACCGTCAGAACGAGTACACTCAAGATGGCGGGCCGCATCTGCCCGCCGACCGTGGCCCCGGAGCCAGAGGGCGATAGCTCTTTGCCCGCTCTTCCGTCAGGTTCGTCGATACTGTCCCTGTCCACGTCCATTGCCTCGAGACTACCAGGCGAGAGCTAAACAAGTCATAAAGAAGCCGCAAAGAACCTATAAGGAAGCGGCTGCCGTCCTCGACCCAGAGGTTAACTGCTTTGTTTTGAATGACTCCTTAGCTTCGTTGCCACGCTTTTTTGGGTTTTATCGGCTCCGTCACTCCAAGTGCGCATCGGGCGCTCAAAGGCAGCCCTATTCTTGGGTTCGTTTTGAGTTCGTTTTCCAACGCCTTTCTTTGTTTTCAATGACATACTGGGATTGATCGTAATATTTTTGTATTTTTCGCATCGCTGGGGCTTCCCGTTGGGGGACTCGCTTTGGAAGGCGGCCGCAGTTCCCAGGCCCAGACCGCTTGTCGTGCAGTGTGGCCTACTGAAGGCGTGCATTTTTTGGGGTCTAATCGGCGCAATGGGCACTCAATTTTGCTCCTTTTGGGGTTCGTTTTCGGGTCGTTTTTCCATTGACTTCCTTTGTTTTCGATGACTTCTTCGCTTCGTTGCCGCTATTTTTGTGTTTTTTGCGGTTCTCTATTCCCCCTTGCCCGCCAGGAGCTTCGAGCCTTGCCTTCCCGCCGGCGTGGACTTTGCGTCCGCACACCAACCATGACGGTAGGCTATCATAGCTCGGTGGGCTTGTCAAGCGGAAAATGCGGCGCATCTGTCACACAAAACCAATCCAAAATTTACGGCAAGGCCGCGCGCGGCATCAGAAAGGTCGCGAGCAGGAGAGGTGCTGGGGCGTCCTCTTCCTCTTCAAGGAACGATTCGAACATCCGCATCAAGGGCGTCGTCCAATGGGCCAACTTCTTGCGCCTCTTGGCGAGAGCGGCGAAGCGGAAGGGCGAGTGAGATTCCAGGTGCGCGAGATAGTCGCAGGTGAAGTGCCTGGCGGAATCACCCGCGGACCAGATCGGCAGCAGTGAGCAACTCATGCGGATCATCTCTTTCAAAGGTCTGTGATTGAGGGCTGTGCCGCGGAGAGACGGGCGATTCGTGGGCATGCGCTCAATCTGCCGCATGACCCGGCTGCCAAGATGCAGCATGCGCGTCGTGAGTTCGTCCAGTGAAGCGCTGCTCCACGCACAGGAACGCGCGTCCACAACGGCCTGCGTGAAAATCGTGCGGTTGCCTTCGCGCAGATCCTGCTGTAGATCCTGTAGGTCGTCCTCCAACTGCAACAGCACTCCCCAACCAAAAGCGACCCGAGCCTCCTCGGGCGACAGCGAGCCTGCAACCAAGCAGGCGTCCGCCGCCACGGATGTGCCCCCCTTCTCAAAACTCAGTCTGAGAATGTCGACATTCTCCGGCGAGGAGCCGAAACGCAGCATGCGAACGCTGTTTTCTTGCGCCTCGTGAATCGCCAGCAGCCTGGCATAGACTTCCGGCCAGGCATTGCGGGGATACTCCTCCTCAATAATCTCGACAAGGCGCCAAATGGTGGCTTCCTGCTCATTGAGCGCGGTGATTGCGTGTCCTTCGAGGCGCTGGCGAAAGCGGCCACTGAACGCGAGCTTGGCCGCCAGAGAGGTCGACGGGTCGTCGAGATAATTGTCGGTGTACGGGTAAAGCATGCTGTAAGCAAAAATCGACGGCGTGAGGCGCATCGGCTGTCCCATGAGAGCTTGGAGAGCACACGCGGTCCACGCGTTTCGGCAGGCCTGACAAATGTCCGCGGCGCTTATGGCGGGATCCAGATGGCGCGCTTCCCGGGCAAGTTGCGTTGCGACACCGGAGAATCCATGGTCCAGCAGGAGTTCGAGATGGGAATCACCAAGGTCCAGACAAGTTTTCGCAAAACAGGTGAAAGCAAAGGTGATGCGGTTTTGCGCGGAGCGACGTTCTGATCGCGTGCTGGGCCTATCACGCAACTCCTTTTCTACCGACTGCAGAAAACGGCCGAGGTGGGCTTCGCGGGTGGCTTGCTCGTCGGGGGTGAAGGTGCTGTCGAGAGCCGGAAGCGGCTGCGACTCTTGTTTCCAGACAGAGAGCCAATCTTGAAGGAGTTCTTGCACGAGGATTCCCTTCCTTGGGTTAGATACGCGGCCGGCGGCAGGATTGTTCCGTTGGCTTGCTGGTCGGTAAAGCGGGTTTTAGTACGAACTTTACCGATAAGGCGGCTGGGGCACTGCTTGCACCCAACCACAAGTTGTATTGGCTTGCTGAAACAACCGGATAAGCACGAGTCGGCTAGTGGCGAGTAATGTGCTCGCGCGTGCGCCCTTCGCCAGTGTAGAAGCTCCAGTCGCCACTACGCCGTTAACCGGGAGCTAATGCGATTCAGCACCCACGCCGGCCCGGATCGAAGCTCTGGCCGCAGAGTTGTAGCGCCTCAGGGGAAGTTCACGACCGCATTGTCGACGGGGAACTCTCGTCGATGAACAACCGGCGCCGCCTGGGTTTTGGGCCACCAGCCCTGGCCACTATCCAGCACCGCCGGATCGTCGATCGCGCCAAGCTGGGTGAAGGTCTCCAGTTCATAAGGAAGTCCCTCAGCGCCCAAGGGAGAATTGGCGTCCATCAGATGGAAGTGCAGGTGGGGCGCATCGGAATTGCCCGAGTTGCCGAGCAGTGCCAGTACCTCGCCCACCTTCACCTTGTCGCCGAGCTTGACCCTAAGGCTGCCCGGCTGCAGGTGCGCGTAGAATGCGAAGTTTCCCTGGCCGAGATCGAGGATCAGATAGTTGCCGGCGATGTTGTCCAAGGTGATAGCGCGGGTGCTAGGCTCGTTGCTGCCGGCGTTCTCGGGAAGGCCGTCCTTCAGGTCCGAAACCCGGCCGTTTCCCACCGCGACCACCTCCGCGCCATAACCATAGAAGTTGGCGTTGGACTTCGAGTCACTGTGGAACAGGCGCCCATCCGGGCCGAGGCGCATCCAGTCGATCGCGAAGCGCTGTGCGATGCGAACTTTGCCGTCTACCGGCACCAATGAGCGGCGATGTTCGGGGTTGGAAAGGGCGTTGAAGGCAACCCATCCCGACCCGTGAAGCGGCGCACGCAGCACCTGCGCCGGCTCCTGGGCCACGGCAATAACGGGACCGTTCACCGTGTTCTCGATGGTGCCGCCGCTTCCATCCCTCTTCCGCTGGATGGAAAGCGAGAGCCGGTGGCGAAGCTGCGCCGGCGGGTGAGTGCCACTCTCCAGCGTCAAATCGAGGAAGATCACCACGCTGCGGCCCCCGCCAATCTCCCGCACCTTGCCTGCGCTGTCGGTGGGCCCGACGGCGACCAGCAGTTTCTCCAACGCCTCACCGCGATAGGTGGCCAAGGGCGCGGCGCCATCGCCGCCAAACAAGTCAAGCGCGAGGAGTTCGATAGGACTCGCACTGAGGTTGGTGAGGTGAAGTTCGTAGAGGAGGCGGGTCCGACCATCCGCCATCACCGGCTGGGGCACACGGGCGACGGTGATGTCGACTGGAAAGGCGGAATGGGATTGGGCCAGGCCGCAGAGGGGAACGAGCACGGCGAGGACCGCCCCGACGAGCATGCGCTTGGTCATCCGATCAGTCTTAATCGTGGTTACTGTCACATTCATTCACCCGATTCTAGCGCGTTCCTAGACCACATAAAACCGAAAGATCTTACCTGGCCACTGTTTACTAATCGCCCGTGGCTCTGCAAGCCGGGCACTTTGACGAGAAATGGGCTAAACGTGCTTCCGTTTTGCCGGACATCTGCGCATCACAAGGGCGGGCCCGAGTGGGCGGTAGAGAGCGCAGGGCAGAGTCGCTATCATTGCGGCTTTTGAGGATGGAGAATTCTTTTCAGGTTAATACGCGAACGGCAACACGCCACACGGAAAGGCGGTGGAGTTCGAAGGGCAGGGAGTGCGCGCCGCCGGCTCGGTTAGAAGGTGCGCCAGGCGGCACTGGATTCGAAGACCAGCGCGCCGTGTCCGGTCCGGAGGTCCTCGTGTCGCAGGCAGTAGAGGCGGCCACTGTCGAAGGCAGCCTCGAGTGAGTGCGCGGTGCCCGTCCAGGTGATGTGCAGCCCGCCGCGGAAATCGGTAGTGCGCCGGTCAGGCAAGCCGAGCGCCTGGACGAGTTCGTCAACGGCCGGCAGGCGATTCAATCTCTGGGGATGCACCTTGCCTCCCGTTCCAGTTACCTCGACTTCACTGTGGGTGTCCTCGACCACCAGGGATTGAAAGAGCGCCTCGATCTTCAGTTCCCGCTCCTGGGCCTCTGCCGCCGTCCGGGACCCCGACCGATTAGGCAAATAAAGGAAATAGAACGCCGCCAAACTCGCCAGAATGGCAAATTGAATCGCTATCATCCTCTTGGGCACCGCGCCACGCTCCGATGGTTTCATGGGGCCCCCCGTCAAGCCGGAGCTCCCATTATGGACTCCGACCTGCACGACATCAAACATTCCGCCGTCCCTGGTGAACTGAGCAGATGAATCGGAATTATCCAGCGAACGAAAGGAGGGTCCCAGTATGGCGACGAACGCGATTATTCGAATTCTTATGCGCTGAGCAACACCGTGCTGGCGCGCTGGAATCCGGCAGAGGTAATATACTTGGCCGAATGGTGGCAGACGGCGAGGAGGGCGCATGCGCAGAACACGTACCAGGTTGGGCAGAGCGAAGCAGAGATGGGCGTCGGCTTGTGTGGGGCTGCTGGCGGCACTGGTCGTGGCCCCAAAGGCGCGCGGCCAGGCTGTTGAGCATGGAGGCGAGTTTGTTGAGCGCAGTGGAAACAAGCTGACGCTGGCTGGGAGGCCGTACCGCTTCAGCGGGCCGAATATCGAGTGGCTGGGGCTTGAGGGGTACGGTCCCCACGACCCGATGGGACCACGCTATGCGGACCGTTTCGAGGTGGACGACGCCTTCGCCACTGCCGCGGAGATGGGCGCGCGCGTGGTGCGGTCGCAGACGATGGGCGACACGGTCGGCTGCCCGCTCTGCATTGAGCCGGAAGAAGGCCGCTTCAATGAGGCAGGACTTCAGTCCGCGGACTACGCGCTCGCGACCGCACGCAAGGATGGCATGAAGGTCATTATCACTCTGATCGGGGATTGCGCCACATGTCCGTTCGGCGGCATCGGCCAGTACCTCGCCTGGGAGAAGAAACAGAATCCGCTCGAATTCTTCACCGACCCCAAGCTGATCGCGGCATTCGAAAGGCACATCGACGCGGTGTTGAACCACAAGAACCCGCTGACCGGTGTGCGCTACAAAGACGATCCGACGATCCTCGCTTGGGAGAACTGCAACATGTGCGGGCTGGTGGCCGCGTTGATCGGGGCGGGGAACGCGTACCCTTCGATATCGGCTTGGGTTGAAACAATTGGGAAGCACGTCAAGGCCGCCGACCCGCACCATTTGTACCTGGATACATCAGGTCTCTTTCGCGGATTCCCGGGCGTGCTCGACAACCCCAGCACGGACGCCGTGGCCTTCGAGTACTACCCGCACTGGGACGCCCTGTTGGGTATGGGCTCGCACACGACTGTCGCCAGTTTCACTCGCGACGCGGCCACGGTTGCCGCGCACGGCAAGGTCTACATGGTCAACGAATTCGGCTGGGATCGCACCGACTGGAAAACACCCGAAGACCTCCAGGAATTGCTCGACACCCTTTCGCGCGACACAAACATCTCCGGCGACGGTTTCTGGGCACTCCAGGCGCACCTGGCGAATTTCGGCTTTCAGCCCATCCCTGCCGATGCGCGCGACCTCGGGTATGCCGAGCGAGTGGAGAGCGGAGAGTGGTGGGCCCTCTACTATCCGGGCGTGAAGACCCTTGTGAACACCGCGGAAGACATGGCAGGCCGGGCCCAGCAGTTGCGAGCGCATGCCTACGTCATGGCGGGGCAACCCGTGCCTAGGCACAATACGCCGCCGGCGCCGGCTGTGAGCGTGGCGGGATTTGCCGGGCTGGTCGCCTGGCGAGGTTCGGCGGGCGCGGTGCGTTACTCGATCGAGCGGATGGACCCGGGCGCGAGTGAGTGGAAGACCGTCTGCGACCGTTGCGCCACCGACAGCGACGACCCGTGGATCGATCCGCACCCGATAATCTTCGGCGCCCACTACCGCGTCACCGCTTGGAACGCCGACGGCGTCCCTAGCCTGCCGTCCGCGGCGAGGTAGTTGATGGCCCACGATTAACAACCGCCATCTTGCCGCGGCTCTTCAAGAGCCTGAACATGGCTTGGACGTCAAACCGGGAACGTCAACTGCGCCGCCTTACCCCAGAATCGACTTGGCGATAGTCTGGAGCTGCATGAACGACGTGCCTTCGTAGATTTTCCCAATCTTCGAGTCGCGGAGGTATTTTTCGGCAGGATAGTCCTTGGTGAAACCGTAGCCGCCATAAACTTCGAGGCATTCGGAGGCCACGCGCTCCGCCACCTGGGAGCAGAAATACTTGACCATGGCGGCTTCTTTCAGGAACGGCAGGCGTGCGTCTTTCAATCGAGCGGCGTTATAAACCATCAGCCGCGCCGCTTCCACCTCGGTGGCCAGCCGGGCAAGCTGAAATTGGATAGCCTGGAATTCGGCAATGGGCCGGCCGAACTGTTTGCGTTCTTTGGCGTAAGCTATGGCGTGTTCGAGGGCGCCGCGCGCCACGCCCAGCATCTGCGCGCCGATGCCGATGCGCCCCTCGTTGAGAGTTTCGATCGCTGCTTTGTACCCCTTGCCCACTTCCCCCAGCACATTCGCCCGGGGAAGGCGGCAATCTTCCAAGATCAATTCGCAAGTTGAAGAGGCGCGGATCCCCAGCTTGTCCTCCTTCTTGCCGACGCCGAAGCCCGGAGTGTCGCGCTCGATGAGGAACGCGGTGATACCCTTATAGCCTAGCTCGGGATTGACGTTCGCGAAGACGATGAACAATCCGGCTTCCTTGGCGTTGGTGATCCAGAGCTTTCGCCCATTCAAAACAAAGTGCTCACCCTCCTGGCGGGCACGGGCCGCGAGCGAAAACGCATCACTGCCGGAACCTGCTTCGGAGAGGGCGTAAGCGCCCACGGTGTCGCGCACCAGGCGCGGGAGGTATTGCTGCTTCTGCGCTTCGTTGCCCCAACGCTCGACGGCATTGTTCACCAGCGTATTCTGGACATCCACCACCACGCCTGCCGAAGCATCCACCCGCGAGAACTCTTCGATGGCCAGAGTGGCCATGAAAAACGTTCCCCCGCCGCCGCCGAAGGCTTCCGGAACGGCCAGACCCATGAACCCCTGCTCGAAAAACTGTCCAATCAACTCGTGATTGAAAACGCCCTCGCGGTCCATCGTCTCGACCTGCGGACGGATTTCGTTTTCGGCGAATTCTCGCGCCGCCGCCTGAAACATCCGCTCTTCCTCGCTGAGGACCGTCAGCGGGGTTGTTGAGGAAAGTGGTGATGAAGCGATGTCAACCATCGAGCCCCCCCAAACTGTTAGTTCGTTGGCCCGGCCCGCCTTGCACACTTGAATGTTGACTTGTCAGGCGCGCTTGGCCTTTGGACGCATAAGCCAATCCTACCCGGCGGCATCCGAGCAGGCAAGGGGTTTGTCGCCCATCGCCCTTCGTAGCGACGGCCGGCGTGTGGGGAATTGTCCAAGAGCCGCGTCAAGGTGCTTTGAGGTTAGACTCCGTTGACGTTTCTTGCATTCTCAGCAGCATACTGTTAGGCTAGTTATGCTCCGCCGCTTCGGGGCGCCCCTAAGACCTCATCTTTTTTGTGGTTTTTCGGACTGGTTTGCACAACTGAACCAACTTCCGACAAACACAGCGCATCGAAGCACTTTGAGTTCCAGACACCGGGGAGGTTCGACCTGATATGACCATGAAGAGATTTCTGCAAGGCTTGATCCTCGCAGTGGCGCTCTGCCTCACCGCCACTGTGGGCGAGGCACAGACTAGTTTAATTTACGTGACCGGGGGCGGCAGCAGGTTGGGCGACAACAGGACTTTTCAGGAGTACTTTGTACCTTTTCAGTCGTCCTACGCAGCCGGGGGGGAGGGAGCGTGGGACTCGAACTGCCACTGAAAAAGAGTAATATCTTCGGCGTCGAAGCGTCCTATGGGTTCAGTCAGAATAATCTTGAATTGACTAATTATAACAGCCCGACCCTGCCCGTCACAACATCCTATGGGCTCAGGGACAACAGGTTTAGCGTTGACCTGGTGGTGCACTCGCCATCGACTTTTCGGGGCATCCGCCCTTACTTCGTCGCGGGCGCCGAATACGACCTCTTCTCTCCCACCAGCGCCGCAGTGGCGTTGGGGAACACCGTCGGGTTTGCCCATGCGGCAGTCGCTAAATTCTCCTCCCAAGGCGACGGGGGCGCCAACATCGGAGGGGGCCTTGATTATAATCTAACGGAAAAATGGGGCGTACGAATCGACGTGCGCTACCACATCACCAGTTCCCCAAACCTCGGCTTGCCTTACGGCATCACCCCAACCTCGAGCGCGTACTTTCCAATCAGCGGGGACGCGCATAGTATCCAATACTCGATAGGCATTGTGTATCACTTCGGCTGGGGGAGATCATCGTCGACCTCGTCCTCCCGTCAGCCGTCGGCCGCGAAGGAGAAGTCCTCGAAGCAGAAGTCGTCTGACACGGGGAAGTCGTCCCCTACGTCCGTCTTTAACTAGAGGGGCGGCTTTCTGGAGGAAAGGCCCGGATCGACACGGCGCGCGTGAAGGAAGATGAGAGATGCGTGGCGCTCCACTCCGCTGTAGAAGCACTCCAAAAATTATAACGCCCAAGTTGGGCCAGAAGGGAGCTTACTCCGCCGCGAGTTGGACCGTCATGCAGAGGTTCATGACAGGGGTAACCTCGCGGAAGACGGCGAGCATCGATTCGACGAGGTCGAGTCCGGTTGATGCCCGAACCTCGCTTTCGGTCATCGGATAATAGAGTTGAAATCCTGCCCAGTGCGCCGCAGGCGCAGCCTTCAGCAGCCCTCGGAGTTTCATCATGGAAGGAAGACTGCCGCGATCAAAGCCCGCGCCCTCGCTTTCCCAACTGCCGCCGCGGAGCATAAAACCTTCGCGCCGCACCAGGCGTTTGAGTTCGCGCTCCATGGGGCCGCGCGGTTGCAGTGCGCCCAGCAGCCGGTGCCAATCCCAATCGGACTGCAATTGGCACTCGCGGTAGTCGCGGGGCGCTTTCAGATAGCCCCTTTCCACTTGCATGCCGCACTTGAAGAGCTTCTCTCCCGTGTCCACGCTGATGAAAAACTTCGAGCAGCCGAAACTGACGTGCGAGGAAAGCGGCATGGCTTCGCGATTGGCTCGCGGCAGATAGCCGATCCATTGCCAGTAAACACCCCGCCCCCACCGTTCGGTCACGAAGGGCCGGGCGTAACGGGATTCGAGCGCCAGCTTCAAAATGCGCGTGATTCGCTCGTTATCCTCGAGATTCCCCACATGGATACCGCGGCGGAAATCGAGATAATCCGGCCGAAAAGCGACAGCCGCCGCCGGCACCGGCAGGGTGGTGTGTGATTTTGCAGGCATGGTAACCAAAGCAGAAATCAGAAATTAGAAATCAGAAACTGGAAATTCGAGATTCCCAGGGTGGCCGTCACCGAATGGATTCCCGCTTGCGCGGGAATGACAATGGACACGTTGGCGGGTCCGAGTTTCGAATTTCTAGTTTCTAATTTCTGCTTTCTACTTTTCCTACGCGGCCCGGGCATCGTTGGCGGAGCGCCTCGAATGGAAGCCGCTGATCAGCGTTTTGGACATCTCCTCGCGTTGGATCTGGTTCGTGCCTTCATAGATCTGAGTGATCTTGGCGTCGCGCATATACTTCTCAATCGGGTAGTCGTGCATGTACCCGTAGCCGCCGAAAACCTGCAGCGCGTCCACAGTGACTTCCATGGCCACGTCCGAGGCAAAGCACTTGCACATGGCGGAGTAAAGCGTCGGCCGTTCCTTGGGTTGGGTATCGATGTAACGCGACGTGGCATAGACGAGCGCGCGCGCCGCTTCAATCTTCATCGCCATGTCGGCCATCAGGAAACGGAGTCCCTGGAAAGAGCCAATCGGCGCGTCGAACTGCTTGCGCGTGCAGGCGTACTCGAGCGCCAGGTCGAAAGCTCCCTGCGCAATCCCCACCGCCTGCGCGCCTACTCCCGGACGCGAAACGTCGAAGGTCCGCATGGCGGTGATGAAACCCGTGCCTTCGCGTCCCAGGCAGTTTCCCACCGGCACGCGGCAATCCTGGAAGACCAGTTCGCGGGTGGCCGAGGCGCGAATCCCCAGCTTGTCTTCCTTTTTGCCGAAAGTGAAACCTGGCGTGCCCTTCTCAACTACAATGCAGGATGCGCCGCGAGGGCCCTTGGAGGGATTGGTCAGCGCGATGACGGAGTAGAGTTCTGCTTCGCCGCCGTTGGTGATCCACTGTTTGGTGCCATTCAGAACGTAGTGGTCGCCGTCGCGCAGGGCCGTGGTGCGCACGGCTGCGGCATCCGAACCAGCCTGCGGCTCGGTCAGCGCGAACGCCACCAAGCGCTTGCCGGCGGCCACGTCCGGAAGCCATCTCTGCTTTTGCTCCTCGCTGCCGGAAAGGATGATCGGCAGTGCGCCGAGCGCGGTGCCCGCGAAACTGAGCGCGATGCCGCCGCAGGCCTTGGAGAGTTCTTCCGTCACGATCACCATGTTCATGATCGGAGTCCCCTCCGGCATCCCGCCGTATTTCTCATCAATGAAAACGCGAAATAGGTCGGTCTGCGCGAGTATTTTCACGATCGGCCAGGGAAACTTGGCCTCGCGGTCATACTCCGCTGACACCGGGCGGATTTCCTTCTCGGCGATCTCGCGAGCAAGGTCTCGAATGGCCCTTTGATACTCCGTGAATCCGTAATCCATACTCACCTCAGCGTGAAAATTGGAAACTGGGTCAGGAAATGGGAAGATGGAGCGGGAGGTCAGCCGCTAGCTTCGATTTTCCGTTTTCCAGTTTCCATTTTCTATTTTCCAATTTCGCTCTTCGCCTATTCTTCCTCTGCGCAGCTTTGCCACAAGGCCGGCCTCACCAGCCATGCCTCGCCGGCGCGGAAGGCAAAGCGGCAGCACTCTTCAAGGTCCCCGGCCCGAAATGAGCTAACGTCGATCTCCCCTTCCAGCGTGCCCGGCTTGGCGAGCACCTGCGCCGCGTAAACGAGGGGCAAAACGCTCGCGTTCACGTCCCGTAGGGAGACCTCAATTCGATCGACGCGGGCGACAATCTCAAAATCGCCTTCGGAGTAGAGGCCCGCGGTTCGCTCCAGAAGTTCGCGAATGTCATCCGCAGCGGTGGGAACCCCCTCAAAACTGAACTTGCCGTTCAGTCGTTGGTATTCCTCCGGAACAACCGAGACAGGCTGGCTGCGATATCGCTCCCAGTCCGCGTGCTCATAATCCGGCCGCGCCCAGGAAATGGTTAAGAAGCCGCCTTTCCAAACCTTGACCCTAACATACTGTCCTTTCACGGCATCCTGATAGTAGACGGGTCCGCCCGCCACCTCGGCGCGTTCGCCGTCGGTCAGTTGATCTAGAAACTCCACGAGTTCCCGCACGATCTCCGGGAGCACTGGCCGGTCGTCAGGTTGGACATGGCGAATCTCCAGCGACACGGACTCGGGAACAAATTCCAGCCAGGTCGCTTCAACCTGTGCGAGCTTCTGCTGCGTCGTGCGGCTGAGATTGCCCAACGCCACGTGTCCCGAACAGCCTAACAGAGTGCGCATTTTCTCACTTCCTTCCCCGGATCATAGCGACAAAGTGTCCGAAATCGCCCTCCCACACTCACCTATACGCATTTTGGGGGCCGAACTGTCTTGGGGTCTGCCGCTCCAGGATTCTGCCACAGGTCCCTGAAGGAACCTAGCTTTTTGTGCGCACCTCGTCTGAAAGCCCTTGTGACCAAGGCACCTTGGAGTGCGCCGAATGCCGTATAGCTATACGGCATCGATGCTGGTATAATCCGGACATGGCAAAAGAACAGATGAAGAAACTCACCGTCCTTGTCCCGCAAGACCTCCTCCGCAGGGCGCAAAGGGCAACCAAAGCAGGCGCCACTCCCACAGTGCGCAAGGGATTGGAGCTGCTGGCGGCTCATGATGCTTATGACGGGCTGCGCAAACTGCAAGGTAAGGTGAAGTTCGGTCTTACTTGGCAGGAAATGAGAGGCGAAGAGTGACTTGCGCCGACACCAGTTCACTCGTCGCCTACATTCACGGTGATGGCGGACCCGACGTCAACCTGGTAGACCGGGCGCTGGGTGACTATTCTCTGGCTCTCGCGCCGGTCAGTGTAACGGAGTTGCTTAGCGGTCCCCTGGTGACCCCTGCCCTGGAAACCTTCATCCTCGGACTGCCGCGACTGGAAATTCAGCTCGGGTATTGGGAGCGTGCGGGGAAGCTCCGAGCAGGCTTAATCCGCCATGGCTATCGCCCCAAGATAGCGGACACACTGATCGCCCAGAGTTGTCTTGACCACCGCGTACCGCTGATTACCCGTGATCGAGACTTCTCTTGCTTTCAGAAGGTTGCGGGGCTGCAACTGCTCGCGATGGGCGATCTGCTGCAATAACGAAACGACCACCCTTTGCCCCTGCTTACCAAGGAAGGGAGTCGGCCCCTTAACTCCCCTGCCTTCAGAGGAGGGGCCAGGGGGTGGTGAACCAGCGCGCCGGATTCTATTTCTTGCGCGGTGGCTGCGAAGGCCGCATCTCGATGCGGCTGGCGAGAGTCGTCGAGGGATACGTGTAAAGGTCAACCACCGCCTTGGCGATGTCTTCGCCGGAGAGCTTCCAACTGTCGTGCCGCCTGCTGCCCGGCACTCCCCCAAAATCCGTATCCACGCTGCCCGGCATGATGTAGCTCACCCGAATGCCGTCGTAGCGAACGTCCTGCATCATGGCCTCGCTGAAACCGTTGAGCCCGAACTTCGAGGCGTTGTACGCGCTCCCGCCGGGGAAAGGATTCACCCCTGCCAGGCTGGAAATGTTGAAGATGTAGCCTCCTCCTCGCCGGCGCATGATGGGGATGGCCTCCCGGCAGCAGTAGAACACTCCCGACAAGTTGGTGTGTAGGGTGGCATCCCACTCCTCGGGCGTGAGTTGATCCACCGGTTTCATAATTCCTATTCCGGCATTATTCACAAGTAGATCAATGCCTCCGAAATGCCCGGCGGCGGTTTGGATCAGTTTTCGGCAATCCTCATAGCGGCCCACATCGGCCACCTGCCCTTCGATCCGGGCGCCGCCCTGCGCGCGCAGCTTTCCAAGCGCTTGCTGCAAAACCTGGGCATCGCGCCCGCAGATGTACACCTTCGCACCTTCTCGAAGCAGCCTTTCGGCGATGCTGTACCCGATTCCGCGCGACGCACCCGTGACCACTGCAACCTTCTCTTTAAGCTCGTTGGTCATCTGAAACCCTCC
Organism: uncultured Acidobacteriota bacterium; assembly: GCA_963831905.1. Taxonomy (GTDB): domain Bacteria; phylum Acidobacteriota; class Terriglobia; order UBA7540; family UBA7540; genus CAVROP01. Next base: position 1,581,709 of record CAWHRX010000009.1, read on the forward strand.
CCTGCTTACAGATTAAACCCTAAAGGGTTTCAGGGCATCCTTATCTTTGCTTTTCGACCCTGAGATCCCGACGTTCCGCGGAGTGTGACTGCTTGTAGGGGGACGGCTTGCCGTCCCCGCATTTCTGCTGACCCCGACCAGGGTAGGGCAAGCCCTACCCCTACGTCTTTTTCGGAGCAGAACTATTGTTGGAAGGATTTAGGCGGACCAAGATCACGTCTCGGCTGGCACGCTTTCCAGAATGCGCCCAAAACGCCGGTCGCGCGAACGAAACTCCCGCACCGCCGCTTCGAGGTCTTCGGCGTCGAAGTCCGGCCACAGGCGCTCGGTGAAGACAAGTTCCGCGTAAGCGCACTCCCACAGCATGAAGTCGCTCAATCGCTGCTCGCCGCCGGTGCGAATCAGCAGATCGAGCTCTGGAACCGGCTCCGTGTGGCGTCCGCCGGCGGCAAGCAATCGCTCAAACTCCAGCGGTGTCGCTTCTTCGCTCGCACGCAGATTTCTTGCCGCTCGAATTATTGCCTCGCGGCCTGAATAGTCGATTGCCAGGCGGAGGTGCAATCCCCATCCCTCCCGCGTCGCAGCCTCGGCAGCCTCGATGGCCGCCACCAGCGATGGCTCGATCCGATCCCGGCGTCCCATGACGCTGGTTCTTATTCCGGCGTCCACCCACTCCGCCACCGAGCTGCGCAGGAACTCTGTAAAAATGCTCATCAGCTCGCCGACTTCATACGAGGGGCGCTGCCAGTTATCCGCCGAAAAGGCGTGCAGCGTTAATGTCCCAATCCCCAGGCCGGGCGCGGCTTGGACGGAACGGCTGACTGCGGCGACTCCTGCCCGATGTCCGGCGCTGCGCCTCAGGCCTCGTCTTTCCGCCCAACGGCCGCTGCCGTCCATGATGATGGCGGCATGAATGAGGGGATGTAGGGGCGGCCCTTGTGGCCGCCCGACCCGAGGCAACGATTCGCCAGAGGCCACTTCAAAGGACTTTATCATACAAAGCACTCGCTCAAAAAATTTTCCCCGCGCCTTTACCGCGGGCGCATGGAGTGGATCAGCGCCTCCATGTCATCCAGATATCGCTCCAGGGCCCGCCGGCCGGCCAGGGTCAGCCGGTAGACCGTTTTCGGCACGCGGCCCACGAAGGATTTCTCGCACATCACGTACTCCGCCTCCTCGAGCCGGCGGGCATGCACGCTCAGGTTACCATCGGTAGTTCTTAGCAGTTTCTTGAGATCATTGAAGCTGAGCGATTCGTTCACCGCCAGCGCACTGACCATGCCCAGCCGAATGCGCTCGTGAATCAGGCGATCCACTTCCGCGGGCGAGCCCGGCGCCGCTTTGCTCCGCAATTGCCGGGCCTGCTGCACAAGTTGGCCCGCCCCCGCAGCCCGGCTCGCGGCGTTGGAATTCTGTCTAGCCACCGTACCTCCTTGCAATGATCGTCCCAAAGACAATATGCAGTCCCCCGAAACCCGCAGCCATGATCGAATTGGCCCAGGCAGGAGGACTGACGAGCGCCACCATTCCCGCGAACATGAAACACAGGCCCATCATCGGAACGACTCTAACGGAGTAGGCCCCTCCTGTAACCACGCCCGCACCGTAGAGCAGCAGCCAGATGCCCGGCAGCAGGTAAAAAAACCCGGCGCGGTAAATCACCGCGCTCAGCACCGCCGCCGCCAGCATGGGGGGAAACAATCCCAGCACAAATTTCCGGCCCGGCCTTGAAAACAGCGGCGTCTGCGCCTTGCGCGCCTTCCAAAAAGCGGCCGACGCCCCCACCGCAAACGCGCAGAGGGCTTCCAATCCCCACACCGCCACCCACCACCCCACCGGCGCGCGAAGCGAGGCAACCAGCGCCGCCCCCAAGGCCGTGATCCCGATCATCACCCCGCCCCATCCCGGAACGGCGGTGAACGAAGCGGCGCTCTCCATGGTCTCACGGATGAAGCGCAAATCGTCGATGGCGTGGGCAGGCATGGGCGCCGCCCTGGAATGCCGTGAGCGAACTGGCCCCGCGCAAGTCATAGGGCGTTTATACTGCGGGCACAGAGTATTGTCAAGTACTTTGTGAAGCAAAGTGTATGACTGACGTTGCCCCCCCGCCCATTGTCATTCTGAGCGCAGCGAAGAATCTCTCGAGACGGCACGATCTCGCTACTGGATCTGCAACGGCCGCCTCAATGTGAAGCTATAGGAGGACTGTGCCGCGAGCAGCACCTCTCTCTCCTCATGCATGGCACGCTTGGCGACGCCCTTGATAAAACGGCCCACTTTGCTTTTGCCTTTGATATTGGGGCCGAAACTCCGCGTCGCCGTCACCACGGTCAGAACCGAGCCGTTGACATTTACGGAGGCGAGCTTAAGTTGCAGATTGGCTTCTCCCGCCAGCGCGCCGACCGGCCTGGCGAACGCCACTACGCCAGTAACGTTCGCGCCCGCGGGAATCAAGGTCTGACCGTTCACCATGACATCTTGGTCCAAGCTGGCCGAAAAGTTCTGGCCGGACTGGCTGATCTCGGAGCCAAGCTGTTCGCCCAGGCGGATCGTGAGCGCGGTTCCTACGGGAACAACCAGTGGTTGTGCTGTGCCGGCGGCAGCGTCTCCGCCCGGGGCGGGTTGCGCGCCTGCCGTGGCGTCCGCTGGTTGTCCAGTCGCTGTCCCAGCCGCTCCGGCGGCACCCGAAGGCTGAGCGCCGGCGGTTGGGTTAGAAGCGCTCGCGGCGTCCACTCCGGAGGGGGACGCCGTTGCGTTTTGCGCACTTGTGGAATTGCTGTTCGCGGCCTGGCCGTGCGACAGCCGATGGAAAACAAGCACCGCTGCAAGCACTCCCACGGCCACGGCCAATACCACAACTCCGGCCACGATGATGATGTTCTTTTTCATTGCTGCGCTCCCTCTACTTTTTACGTCCGCCTGAGGCGTGACCACCGCCACTAGGGTGAGCAGCGGGGGCTTTTCCCTTTCCGCCGGCGGGGGCACCATGGCTGGCGCCGCCTGCGCGCGCGGCCGCTACTCCTCCATGACCAGCGGTCGCCCCGCCACGGCCGGCGGTTGCGGGACGGCCCCCCTTGGCCGGCCCTCCATGGCCGGGAGTGGCGCCGTGACCAGTTGCTGCTCCCCGCGCACCGGTTGCTGCGCTATGGCCAGGAGTAGCCCCGGCGTGGCCGGCGGCGGTTCCTGCGCCACGACCCGCGTAGGCTCCTCCTGCATGTCCCGCCCCGCCGCGTCCAGCGTACGCTCCTCCATGACCAGCCGAGGGCCCTCCGTGACCGGCGCCCGCTCCACCGCGATTAGCGAATGCGCTGCCGTGGCCGGCGGCTCCCGCGCCCCGACCCGCATACGCTCCTCCGCGGCCCGCGCCGCTCCGAGCGGCGGCGGCCCGAGCCGCCCCCGGATGAGCTGCCGCATGAAAGCCCCTTGGGACGCCGCGGCCACCATGTTCAAAGACTCCTCGGTCGTGGCCACCAAAGGAACCGTGGTTGTACACCGTCATGCTCCGCGAGATGTAAGTACTGTGATTGAAGAATACGGTCCCGCCTCCCCAAGCCGGCGCCCACGCGCCGAATCCCCAGCCCCAGCGACCCCAGACGCCAATCGCGATTCCCGCAGCGAAAGCGATTCCTACTCCCAGCACGATGCCGGGCGGTGGCGGCAGCAGAACGTAGCCGGGATAGGCGACAAGCATCGGCCCCCAGACGGCCCAAGGATTGTAGTAGGGAACGTAAACCACGGCCGGATTGACCGGGAGAATCTGAATCACGCCGCCCTCCGCAACCACACGCTCTTGCGGCGTCGAGACCAGCCTGTTCGACTGCTGCGCCTGCAACCGCATGGCCTGGACAGCGTTCATCGTGTCGCCCGGCTGGTTGTAATAGGCGTTACCGAGTTGGGACGCCCAAGCCGCGTTTCTCGCCAGATTATCGAGGACGGAGGGAAATGCGGTGAGGCCTTTGACGGCCGGGTCCCACGGCATGCCGTTCGCCGCGGCCGCGCGCTGATCCGGGGGCAGACCCATGTTCTGGTTCAGCCAGGTATCCGCTGCGCCAACCTGGTCCGGATACGTGGCCGCTGTCAAGATCTGAGCCACCAGCGAGTCCGGATAGAGCGCGATGGGGGCCACGAGCTGATCCAGTTGATCCGCGTTCAGTTCGACGTATGCGCCCCCGGGCGCTTGCGCGTAGACATCCAATTGGGTCGCCGGTATCAGCAACATGCACAGCATGAGGACCATCGTTTGGCGTCCGGCCGGGTTCAGGGAAACTGCGCCTCTCGATCTCATTGTCGGCCTCCTCTTCCCTTCAGAATGTGTGCCTGAGCATCCGGATGATGGGTGGCGTGGAACTCGAGCCCGGCCTTGACTCCGATTGTCGCTACCGGATTTGCTCCGGTGGATCAAAACCATACGTGCCTCTTGATCGCTTCACGGCATTAGCAGAGTCCAAGTTAGGCCGCTCCAGAGTTTTGTTTGGACCTGCGATCGCTGTAACTGTTTATGTGTTCAGTGCAAACCGGTGACGGAGTGAAACATCGCCCACAAAACCATCGTAACCCGCGCTTTCGTCCCTTGTCAACCTGCCCAATGATAGCCCAGGAGGCGCACCGTCTCGCTGAAGGTGGGTGGTGTTTGGCGTCCGTCAACGGATGCCGGGGATAGAATAGGGCGTGCTAGTGGTCCGGCAGGAACACTCAGGCGGTCAGTAAGAAGCCACGTTCCGCCCGGCGCTCGTCAATCACCTCGGCCAAGGTGGCGAATTCTGAATCCGACAGAATGCGTCGCCTGGGTAATACCCGGCAAGTAATAAAGAACCAGCGGTCCGATACCACCAAGCATCGAAGGCGCGACATGCACGCGATTAGAGCCCCCGGCCCGGTATGACGAAGCCAGAATCTGCGTCGCCCCAAGACCCGCAGAAGAGGGCAAAAGGCGCCCACCTCTGCGCTACCCACTGTGGCCGGCGCATCGCAGCACCCCAAGGAATCCGCTCCATGGACCCACGGCCTCCCGGTATTGGTGAGCCATGACCCTTGAGATTTGATGCAGATGTGTTAAGTCATGAGCTGCCCAGGTCGCCAGCAACTCTGACAGAGTAACTACTCCGAGGGCAGGATGTCGTCCGCGTCGTTCGAGGTCCTCTTTCCGAAGATTCAAGGCCCACAGTTCGCCCAGGCTTTCTGACCGCAAACGAGCAAATTCATCCAATAATTCCCCCAGCGACTTACCTTGACTCTCGCGGATCTGCCCCCAACGATCAAAAGGCTCAAACGTCTGAGTCTCGCCAGATTGGAGGACGATCCTCACCCGTGGCATCCAATCGGTGCGTTCGCCGTGGATCAGATGCCCAACGACATCGAACGCGCTCCAGGTGTTTTCACCTTCATTTCGGAACGTCCACGTTTCCGGTAGATCGCGCAAAAGCGCATTGAGAGTAGCGGGGGTGCGCGAGAGAAGCGCTATGGTGTGTTCTAAGTTATGTTCCGTAAGGGTCCTCAATTCGTAGGCGGCGATTTCCCAGAGACACTAAGTTTGGCAACAATATAGTTGGCTGACCACGGGCTTTTTGTCCCCGAGGGCCTTAGCATTCCTAGCCTTGCTTCTGCTACTGGTCTGCTCATTTCCCCAACAGCTTTTCCCTGTTCGATGGTCAGCGCCCGGGATAAACCCATCCCTTCATGCCCTGGAAAAGGAGAAACGGTCCCAGGAAGCTGCGAAAAAAACGTCCACCTGTCATCCTGAGCGCAGCGAAGGATCCCGGCAGTTCTTTATGGCTCAGCGGCTTAAGAACAACTACAGGGATCCTTCGCTGCGCTCAGGATGACACATGCCGAGTTTCTTCACACGTTCCAGGTACGCATTATGAAAGGGCGCCCCTGATTGTGTAAGGTTGGGTTGTGGTGGAATCCAACTTTAACCAAAAGGAGCACCCTTATGAGCGAGGACAAGTATATCGCGTTTGACGTGCATCAGGCGACGACGGTGGTGTCGGTGGTCAATGCAGCAGGGCGAGAGGTGAACACGGCGATTCTGCCGACGCAGGCGCAAGCGCTGCTGGGGTTCGTGGAAGGTTTGCGAGGCAGGTTACATTTGACTTTGGAAGAAGGAACGTATGCGGCCTGGCTGTACGATCTGCTGGAAGGGCGGGTGGCGGAGTTGGTGGTTTGCGACCCGCGCCACAACGCGCTGCTGAAGGAAGGGAGCAAGACGGACCGCCACGATGCGCGCAAGCTGGCGGACCTGCTGCGCACGGGGATGCTGCGCGCGGTCTATCACGGCGAGCGCAGTCTGCGGAATCTGCAGGAGCTGGCACACTGCTATCAGGCCTTGGTGCAGGACACGACGCGGGTGATGAATCGGATCAAGGCGTTTTATCGCAGCCACGGCATCGACTGCGCGGGCCGCGGCGTGTACAGCCGGAAACAACGGGAGAGTTGGCTGGTGCGCCTGCCGGCGGGGGCGAGCCGGGTGCGCGGCGAACTGCTGCACGACCAACTGGAGCAACTGCGCAGCCTACGCCGGAGGGCTCGGCACGAACTGCTGGCGGAGAGCCGTAGGTACACGGTGGCGGCACGGCTGCGCGGGGTTCCGGGTTTCGGACCGGTGCGCGTGGCCTTGCTGATCGCGGGGATGCAGACTCCTTGCCGCTTTCGCACACGGAGCAAGTTGTGGAGCTACGCCGGTCTGGGGCTGGTGCAAAAGGGCAGCAGCGAGTATCGGCTGGTGGAGGGACGCGCGGTGCGTCGGCCAGGTGCCTTGCAATTGCGCGGGCTGAATCGCAACCGCCGAGCCGGGCTGAAAGAGATCTTCAAGTCGGCAGCGTTGGCGGCCATTCGTCAGCCCGGACCTTTTAAGGATTATTACCAATCGCGCCTGCAGCGGGGAGTCGATCCGGCCATCCTGCGTGTGAGCGTGGCGCGCAAGCTGGCGGCGCTGGTGCTGAGTTTGTGGAAGAAAGGAGGGCGCTATCGAGCCGAAGGTATGAAGCAAGCTTAGTGCCGGGAGTTCCAAGCTCGGCCGGGAAAAGGTTTTTCCACGGCGAGGGGGCAGGGAGTGTTCCGGCGCTCGGGTCGGAGAAGTTCCAGGCGGAACTTCTTCCACGAGGGTGAGCATCTATGAAACGGTTAGGCGAGGTTTTCCCCACCCGGGGCTCGCCTCCTCAGGTACGCTATGCCGCCTCGCACGACCTCAAAAAGCCATAGGCCTTGAGCCTCTTATAGAACCATGGTCGGCATCAATCCCGACCCCAAGCTTGCCTAAGCTCCGAACTACTTTCGACTCGCACGCTCGCGAATGGAAAAACAACGGCCGAACCCTTGCATTCAAAATCGTCGAGTTCATCAGCAGGGGGCTGGATGCCAACAAAAACCAAACCCTCCTGTAAGAGGAGGAGTGTTTTTACTTGACATCCCCTTTCATAGAACCGTTTTGTTGAGCCGGGCCGTCTCCTGGAGCAGAGACTCGAAAGGCGAACGCACGCTCATCTCGTTCAGCACGCCCTGGTCCCGCAGGGCAGCCGCGTTCTCGTAATACTTGCGAATCGAGCGATGCCCGGGAGTTAGAAGGTTGTAGCCGGCCATGGCAATGGGGGCAATACTAGCACCTTAGCCGGGGGCGGGCCAAGCACGAATGGGGAGCCTGCTTCAGTGCCGTCCTTCAGAATGACATGCCCAACGGCTGCCCAGCGCCGGCTGCCCTCCGCCGACTACCACTTAACCACATAATCATGGTTCTGGCCATTTTCCGCTTGACAGGCCCGCGACGCTATGATAGCCTATCATGGTGGTCATGTTGTGGACACATTGTCGTAGGCGAGGGCCGGTTAGGCGCGCGGTGCAAGGGATGGCGGAAGCGTCCCGGCTATGGGGGAATGTAGGAAACTACAAAAAATGAAAAACAGTGGGAACGAAGCTAAGAAGTACCTGAAAACAAAGCACATCACTTTTTTGAGTGCTGTAAATTATGCGCGTTTTGCGTGCAATTTAGCACAAATTAGAGCCTGAAATGAGCAAAAACAGCACATTTTGCGCAAACGAAGTCAAGGCTTCCGCGACGCAAGGCGAGGCCTGGCAAGTGACAACAAGTCGGCTACGGAAGACTGCTGCCGAACGCGCGTCCAGGGCGCTGTGACTCTTCTGCTCGAGGCCCAATGGGGGATCAGGTTATGAACGCCACGAATCTCAAACTCCGCAGCCGCGATTGGTTCGGAAAAGACGATCGCTGGGGAGTCGCGCATCGCGCCTGGTTGCGCGCCGAAGGGTTCAGCGAGCGCGTGTTCGCGGGCAAACCGGTGATCGGGGTCTGCAACTCCTGGAGCGAACTCAACAATTGCAACGCGCATTTGCGCCAGGTGGCGGAAGCCGTCAAGCGCGGGGTGTGGGAAGCCGGGGGATTTCCGCTCGAGTTCTGCACCATCTCGCTGGGCGAGATGCTGATGAAACCCACCACCATGCTCTATCGCAACTTGATGGCGATGGACGTGGAGGAATGCATTCGAGCCTACCCCCTGGACGGAGTGGTGCTGCTTTGCGGATGCGACAAGACGACCCCGGCCCAGTTGATGGGCGCGGCCAGCGTCGATGTGCCGGCGCTCATGGTTCCCGGCGGACCCATGCTGCGCGGCATGTGGCACGGCATGGAACTCGGCTCGGGAACCGACTTGCGCCGCTTTTGGGAAGAGGTCCGGGCGGGCCGCCTGAGCGAAGAGGAGTTTTGCGAAATGGAAAGTTGCGTCTCGCGCAGCGCCGGCCACTGCACGGTGATGGGCACCGCTTCAACGATGGCCGGCCTCGCCGAAGCCCTGGGAATGACCTTGCCGGGTGCGGCGGACATTCCCGCCCCGGATTCGCGTCGCCTCTCCATCGCAGAGCAGAGTGGGCGGCGCATCGTGGACATGGTGGCCGAGGGGCTTCGTCCTTCGCAGATTCTTAGCTCCGCTGCGTTCGAGAACGCCATTTGCCTGCTCATGGCCCTGGGTGGGTCCACGAATGCCATTATTCACCTGGTTGCCATCGCCGGACGAGTGGGCCTTGATCTTCCCCTCTCGAAGTTCGAGGAGATTTCCCGCACCACGCCGGTGCTGGCTAATGTGAAGCCTTCCGGCAAATACCTCATGGAGGATTTCAGCTACGCGGGAGGAGTGCCCGCCGTAATGAAGGAGATCGCGTCGCAACTTCACCTGGATGCGGCCACGGCCACCGGCAAGACCCTGGGCGAGAACATCTCCCGCTCCGCGTGTTTCAATCCGGAAGTCATCAAACCCTTCAGCCAGCCGCTCTACCCCGAAGGAGGGCTGGTGGTGCTCGGTGGCAACCTCGCTCCCTGCGGCGCCGTGATCAAGCAATCCGCCTCCTCGCCTCACTTGCTCCGGCACAAGGGCAAGGCCGTAGTATTCGAAGACAATCGTGATTTGCTGGCACGCATTGATGATCCGCATCTTCAGGTTGAGGAAGATTCCATCCTGGTCCTCAAGAACGCCGGCCCCAAGGGTGCCCCAGGCATGCCGGAGTGGGGTCACCTGCCGATCCCCGCGAAATTGCTCAGGGGCGGCGTGAAAGACATGGTGCGGTTGAGCGATGCCCGCATCAGCGGCACCAGCTTCGGCACCATCGTCGTTCACATCTCGCCTGAGGCCGCAGAGGGCAGCGCGTTGGCCATTGTCAAGAACGGGGACGAGATCGAGTTGGATGTGCGTGAGAAAAGGCTGGAACTGTTGCTGCCGGAAGCGGAAATCAAAGCGCGCCTGGCCCAATGGACGCCGCCGGCCCCTCACTATTCGCGCGGTTACGGGAAAATGTACCTCGATCATATTTTACAGGCCCACCAGGGTTGCGACTTCGATTTCCTGCTGGGCCGCGACGCCGCAGACGATCGAAGCCCCCTGCGTAGATTCCCTAACCCGGCGTTGTGATAAGTCTGTTTGTATGAGTGCATTACCTCTTGACAGCTTGGCCTTAAATCGTGTATTAGAAGACCTGCGAGGTAGAGTTTCCGGCACGATTGGCCAAAACTGCCATCGACGCGCCAGTGAGTTATGGCATCGTTACTCTGTCCTAATTGCGGATCGGCGCGGGTCAACAAATCGCCTAGCGGCCTGCACTTCATGTGTCTCGACTGCCAGCGGGTCATTGTTCAGGACCGGATCAAGAAGCCCCGCGGTCGGAAGACGAAAGGCAGACCGCCTCGATCGCTCCCTGAAGCTCGTCCAGAAACGGCAAGTTGACGGCCCACGCCTTTGTCTGCCCTTCCGGATTGCCCTGGGCATCCCCGGCGCCGGGCAAACCTGTCGAACAACTTCCAGCAGTGCGCATCGCCGTGCGAAGATTCTCGCTAGCCCCAATAATATAGCCTAGTTTAGACGCCGCGGTTCTGCGGCTGTCTCTGCGGCGCCTTGCCAGGTCTTCGTGTCTTGGAGCGTGTCTCCAGCCGTCACCTTTGGCTGGCTTGGCCGCTCGCCACCCGAGTGCTGAAATCCCCCGACTTGCCGCGCGGGATGCTCAGCGACACCCAGCGGGTAGACTGGAGATGCTTGGCCAGGAAAATAATCTGGCCGATGTGGAGCGCGTAGTGCGCCACTTGACGGTTGATGGCCTGCATCACCGAATGTGGCTCATTGCGAATATAGACCGTGCGTTCGAGGTCCGAGTCGTTAAGCGGCTCGAGCGCAGTAAACACACTCTGCCACCCCGCTTCCCATAACTCCATCAGCGCAGCGCGCGTCGCCGGGGGCGCGTCAAATTCACTGTCGCGATTCCGGTCGGGCTTCTCGCCGTCCGTGCTCAGGAAGTCCGTCCAGCGCGAACGCATGTTCCCCGCCAGGTGCTTAACGATAATCGCAATGGAATTGGACTCCGGATCGAGGGCCAATTGCAGTTGCTCGTCGCTCAACTGCCCCATGGCGCGCTCGCCCAGAGATTTATACACTCGGAAGACCGCCAGTGAATCTTCCAGGTACGAAGTTAGAAACTTGTGTGCCATGGATTCAATTATAAACCGCGGTCATCTTCGGGGGTAAGGTGGAATTCCTTGAGCTTTACGTGGTGTGGGAGGGGAGAGCGGGTGACCGCTCCCCCTATCCCGATCTATTGAGGTTGGTTTGACGGTGATGATTGTGGTTCGGTGCCAGGAGGCTTGTCTGAATTACTCGTATCGACGGAGCTAACACTGAAGGTTCCGTCCGGGTTCCGCGCGCGAGTGGTTTTCGTCTCCTCGGTACCCGAGGGTCCGGAAGTCACGACATCTGAAGTCTTGGTCATGACTTTCAAATCCAGGCCGGCCGGATCAATCTGCTCAATCTGTTGCTCCGTGGTTGTTCGACCTGCGTCGCCACTCCGCACAGACGTAACGCGCCGGATCAGATGGAACTGACCATCGCGGCCCTTACCAGGAACATCCATCGAATAGGTCTCCGCCGTCTCCACGTTCTGCCCGTGACTTTGCGTAGCCTTAACGACTGTCCGTGAAACCTCCGCAAGGTTTCCTTCGGAGTCCGGAACCGAAATGCTTTCTTCGGTCGTTCGATTCTCGCCTTCTTGTTTGACTACCTTTTCACTTATCTCAGCAAGTGCCAGACCGCCCTTGCCGGAGTCCGCCGATTTTGTGGTCTTCGTCGTTTCTATACGATCGTTGTCGCCTCGCTTCTGCTGTTCATCTGTCTGGCGGAGCGGAGCCATATTGCCGTTAATATTGCCGTCGCTGTTGATCCGGTAAGTCGTGCTCTTGGTCTCCTGCGACTCCGGACCACTCTTTCTTGTCTCGACGTCTTCGCGCTGTACGATCTGGAGATTTCCCTCGGGATTGGGCTTCGAGGTGGTTCGAACCACGTTGGATTCGCCGTTGGGCAATTGGTTTGTTTCTTCTTCTGTCACCTGCGTAAGCTGTTTCCCCCCGTTACCATCCGGCCTGTAGCTGTGCTGGATTGAGCGGGTAGTGGTGGCGTCTTCCTGGTCTGTTTCTGTCTCAATATAAAAAGAAGGGCGGTACCCGTCGGCGCCGAGCACCTCCACATTCTTTTCACACAGGGTTTTGCTGCCGGATTTACTGCACTTCTCGGTCGTCCGTAAAGGGCCGCCAGGACCTTTCGCGACCGTCGTGACAGTCCACGACTGGTCTGTGTTGTTCGAAACAGTTTGCGCTTTCGCGCAGATGATTGGACTCAGACAGGCAAGCAGAAGAACCATCGACCGGCGCGCGAACGAACTGGTGAAATGCTCCATGGGCTGCCGCTCCAAAGTAGAAACACAACAGCCTTACTTTATCGCCCGTACTATGGGTGAGTCAAATTTGCCATAAACTCGAGGGGAAGAGCAAGGCACCAGGTGTCAAGGAAGGGAAAAGGAAAAGGGACCTGCACCTTTTCGTCCGTAGTAGTGTTGTAGCTTTGGCACCTGAAGATTATATCCCTCCAGCGGCGCATACATCGCGAGAAAAACGTCGCGACGCATGCGCCACCTAGGTCGGCAGGTCGCAGACCTGCCAAGAAGCGGCACGTCTGCGCCACCCTCGAGCGTAGGCATCGAGTGGTCTTCGGTTCAGATTGGGAACCGCGCAGGCTGCTGGCCAAATCCTGGATTGTCTCCCTCCCTCCGGACTTCGTCGATACACGCTCTCATGTCGTCGTAATCCGTACACCAGATCACTTGAACCCCTAAATTGTGCATAACGCATTCAACATGTTCCTTCGGCACTCGCCACCTCCCGTCCTTATCCGTTTCAACTTCAGGACGCAGCCAGAAGTGGCGACGCGACGCAAGCTCGGCCTCATATTTCGCATCTAGATATTGTCTCTCATGGAGCTCACGAAGATAAGTGGTCCTGTGAAGGACGCGTTCGCGAAACGAATCATACAGCCAGCGGCGCATGTTCAGATCATCGAGTGAAGTTCCGATGAACAACGCGTTAAGCCGGCGGAGGAATGACTCTGGTGTATGGTTCACAAAACTGAACGGATTCGCGATGGTTTCGTAATACTTGGACTCACCGAAGGTTAGATCAGGAAGAAGCTCCCGTGTTATAGCCTGGGCCTCACCCGGAGCTACAGAATCGGCAGCGGGCTTGAATACATTTTCGCCGCGCGCATCGAGACTTCCATGCAAGTGGTAAACAGGGATATGATTCGGGTGTTCCCCGACGCTTGCTCGATCCACCAACGTGAGCATGCGCCTGCCGCGAGTCTTCGCGAGGCAGTAGAGTTCCAGCAGGTTGTCCGCATTAGACGTCAAGATCGCATGTATCTGGGGGTTACGTCTTGGCGTTGAACCGTCATAGGCGAACAGGAAATCGCCTACTGTTGCGAGTGTTTTGTTGGCTTGGAGGCCTTTAAGCACATCGTCCCATTTGTCTCCCCAACTTTTCTGATCCTCAAAACTCAACGGTATTCTCTCCACTTGTGGCTTGCAATTCAGGTTGTCGTACAATCCCCGATGAATCTCCTGTACGAAGCCGTGTGGACCTAAACGCTGGGCTGCTAGCTCAAATTGGGCAATGTACGATGGCAGCGCCTTCTTGACAGTCGCGAGCTCTGCACGCGCAACTCCTGATTTCAGTAATAGCGCGTCCGAAAGTTCGGGCCAACTCGGAACGTGGCTCCCTATGCTGACGCCAGCGCCGAGGAACAGCACAAGTCCATCTTTCTTGTACTGCTCTACGAGACGTTTGCGGCCGAACAAGGGTAGATTTTGGTCGTCGAGAAAGCAGGCTGTGCGAAGGCGGCGCAGAAGCTGGGGACAACTTCGCAACTGATCGGCAGCTGCGCCATGTTTAAGAATGCTGTCAATAGCATCCTTCGCTGGGGGCGGCTCTGACAGCCTGTGTCGCATCGACTTTGTGGCAGGTACAATGCAATCATAGCCGAAATCTAGGCAGTTCACAACGGGACTCAGCCCAATGCTTGAAGCCGGCGCGGAGGTAACCGCAGTTCGGCTTCCTCCGCGGCTCTTAACCGGGCACGAAGAACCGCGTTTCCAAGTATGAAATCCCACCGACGAACGAAGAACCGCAGACGAGCGCAAAGAACGCGCTACCTTGCTCTGTGTTGAGACTTCAGGAACACGACAGTTCCAGCTTGCAAGTTCCAAGAGCTGGAGTGAGAATCGGCCCTTTCAAGGAGAACTCGTATGAATCGCATAATCAAACACCTTAGCGGCCTTGCCTTGGCTCTGTTGATCATCCATGCGTTTTGCCTCCTTTTGCCTGAGGCGGATGCAAGAGCCGCCGGCGCTGATTCGGCCCCTGGCGATGTCGCTACAGTTGACGTGGACGCAGCAAAGGTGACCGGTAAGGCTTCACCTTACATCTTTGGCCAGAACATGGAACACGAGCACGGAACCATCAGCGGCGGAGAACAGAATCTCGACAATGCACACGGCCTGCACAGCGGAGGCCTGTGGGCGGAGATGCTTCGGGACCGCAAGCTTAAAGAGGGCGACGTGGACGGCGACTGAAGCGCCAACGCAAGGGTTAAGAGTAGGCTACAACACTGGGTCTAAAAGGCGAGGCCTAGCGCGACGCGGCGGGCTCGCCAAGGGGTCCTCGGCGGAGGCGCCGGGATGCGGGGACATGAGACCTCTGCGCGGCACAGGCGTTTCAGTGCGGCCCCGGGGCGTCGGTCGACGGTGCCGCGGTTTCTTGAGCGTTACTTCTGCTTTCAGGGCCAGGCGCGGCCTGGGGCGTGGGTCCGGGCGTCGGCATGTGGCATTGGCCGTCGAAGAAGCCTCCGGGATCGACGAGGAGGCAGGGGGTGTAGATTGAGCCCAGAACCACGCCGTGTTCCTTGATCTCCAGGCGTTCGGAGGCGTGGACATTCCCTTTTACCTTACCAGTGACGCTCAGGATTCTGGTACGAATGTCGCCGTCCACTTCGCCCTGGTCGTGGACGACCACCGCGCCTTCGGAATCGATCTCGCCTTTGAAGTGGGAATTGACGCGGATGAGGCCAGAGGCCACCTTCATTTTTCCTTCAACCTCGACGCCCGGGTCAAGCCAGCCGACCCAGTCGCCGGACAGTTCAGGCAGTTGACGTTGCGTGGACTTTCCTAAGCCGAATGGCATCATTGCCTCCCCTCGAGGGCTGTTCTACCCCTCCTGTGTATTATTGCTTCACGATCAGGTCGTAAATCCTATTGAGATCTTCGGCGGAGAAATAGCTGATTTCTATAGCTCCGCGGCGGCCGTCTCCACGGATTTTGACTCGTGTTCCAAGCGTTCGTTCCAGTTCCTGGGCGGCAGCGCGCACATTAGGGTCCATCGGCGGCTTGGCCTCACTCGTCCGCTCAGGCTGTTTTGGCTGCCGGGGCCCGACCAGGCTTTCAACTTCACGCACCGAGAGGCCTTGTTGTGCGATCCGCGCAGCAAGCTGTAGTTGAGCGGCTTCGGAGTCCAGAGCCAGTAGGGCGCGTGCGTGCCCATAGGTGATTTCCTCCCGTGTGATCATCTCCTGCACACCATTGGGCAGGCGCAGGAGACGCAGCATGTTTGTAACGGAGGAGCGGTTGATGCCGAGGCGCTCGGCGACCTGTTCATGACTGAGGTGGAACTCATCCTGGAGCGCCTGATAGGCGTGGGCCACCTCGATAGGATTGAGGTCGCGCCGAAGCAGGTTTTCGGCCAGGGCGAACTCGAGGGCGTCCTGGTCTGCAAGCTCTCGGACGATGGCGGGCACAGTCTCGAGGCCAGCGAGGCGAGCGGCGCGCCAGCGACGCTCGCCCACCACGAGCTGGAAGCGACCCTGGACGGAGGCGTTGCGGCGCACGAGAATAGGTTGGATGACGCCGCTGGCTCGGATGGAATCGGCCAGCTCCGCAAGCGAGTCTTCGGGGAAATCGCGGCGCGGCTGAAGCGGGTTGGGATCAATGAGGTCGAGGCGCAGCTGCTCGAGCCCGGCCGTAGCCGTCTCAACCGTCTGCAGGAGAGCGTTCAGCCCCCGACCCAACACCTTTCTCGACATGACTCATAACCTCCTTTGCTAGCTCAAGATAGCTTGTCGCCCCCTTGCAATCGGGGTCGTAAAGGAAGATGGGCTGGCCGAAGCTCGGCGCCTCGGCCAAGCGGACGTTACGGGGTATCACGGTAGAGAAGACCTGGTCTCCGAAGAAGTCCCTCAAATCGTCGCGGACCTGGTGCGCAAGGTTCGTACGTTCGTCGAACATGGTCAGAAGGATGCCCTCAATTGCCAGGCTGCGATTGTGAGAGCGTCGAATTCGGATCAGGGTGTCGATGAGCTCGGAGACGCCTTCGAGCGCGAAATACTCGCACTGGACGGGGACAATTACGGAGTCCGCCGCCACGAGTGCATTAAGCGTGAGCAAGTCGAGGGCAGGGGGGCAGTCCAGAAGGATATAATTGAACTCGTTGCGGAAGCTCTCCATTTTCTTGCGGAGGGTTTTCTCTCGGTCGGGGCGGTCGGCAAGTTCGAGCGTGGCGCCAACCAGATTCTTGTTTGAGGGGATAAGGTGAAGCCCTTCGACTGGGGTGTTGAGCACCAACTCCTTCAAGGGAAGATCGAGCATGAGCGCATGGTACAAGGTCTTGCGCGCGGGGTCGCGTGCGAGGCCCAGGCCGCCGGTGGTGTTGGCCTGAGGGTCGCAATCGATGATCAGGGTCCACATTTCGTGGCGAGCGAGGGCCGCCCCGAGATTGATGGCGGTAGTGGTCTTGCCGACGCCGCCTTTTTGATTGGCGATGGCGATGACTCGTCCCAAAGGCACCTGCCTGCTAAGAGTCAGACCGAATGTATCAAAGGCAAGGGAATAACGCAAGCGAAAGGTGTTTCACGTGGAACGTCTGCCGGCCACCACAACTCGCCGAAGAATGTTTCACGTGAAACTATCTGCCACTGGCTCGTCTATACCCTCGCTTGATGCAGGACCGCCTTGTTGCCAAGCCGCCCAGTGCCCGACATCCGCAAACAAGCAATCCGGCAACGTTCCTTCCTTAACCTCCGCTTCCGCCCCTGGGCATTTCATTCGCAAGGCCCTTCTCCCCCCACCAGATCTCACCTTGCGCGCCGCCGGGTACGACCAGGCCCCTTACCCTCTTCATCTCGCCGTGTTGATAGCCTAGCGTGCTTGCCTGCCGGCGGCTCAGCCAGAGGAAAAGCCCGCCTCCCGTTTTCAGGCAGCGCGACGCATGCAGGATAAGCTCCGGCAAGTTCCCCACGGCGCGCGCCGTCGCCGAGTCATAGGCCTCCGCCGCCCCCGCCGACTCCGCGAACTCCTCCAGACGTTCCCGCCGCACTTCCACGCCCCTCATCCCGCAGACGCGCGCCGCCTCTTTGAGAAATCCCCGCTTCTTGGCCACCGGCTCAAGCAGAGTCACCGCCAATTCCGGAAACAGCATCTTCAAGCACAGCCCCGGAAACCCGGCCCCGCTGCCGATATCCAGCAACTTGCCGCTTAGCTCCACGCAACGCCCAAGATAGAGACTCTCCCCAAAATGCCGCCGCACGCAATCGGCAGGGTCGCAGATGCCCGTCAAATTGATCTTCTTGTTCCAGCGCAGCAGAAGTTCCAGATAAGAGACAACCTGGCCGGTTTGTTCAGTACTCAAGGTCAGCCCGAACGGTTCGAGTAACTGGCGAACTGCGGCTTCGGTCAGCATCGTCATGCCATTCTACTCAAAAACCAGACAGCGTGACACCCGCAACTGGCCCGCCGTCTTGGAGCTTTGCCGGGCAGCGCTAAGATCTCGGGGAGGTGTCGGCACCCTTCCAATTATCGCCCTTGCATATGACTGGGCTATATACCTGGGCTCTCCACGTCCGACGCTTTGACGGAGCGGCGCAGCCAACCGGATCCCCCCTGGCCGACCGCCGAAGACGAACTGATACGCCCTTCATGTTGCGTCCTCTCGTCCCCAATTTGCAGCCCGCACCCTGAAGAGGTAAGCTCAATAAAGTGGCTTTCGGGCGGCTCCTGCGGTTCCGGCCTGTGCGACTTCGGCATGGCCATAACGGCAGGTTAATGTCTGGCGCGAAGCCCGATCGCTTCCGCTACCACTGGGATTAATCAGTTCGGGGCGTCGCGGCATCCGCCGCAGTTATCATTTGCGCGCAGCGGACGCGCCGAACTTCCGCCTCGAGAGGAGAGGGCTGATATGCAGGCAATCATCGCGATGCTGCGCGGCGTGAACGTGGGTGGGCACAACCCGATCAGCATGCAGGCGCTGCGCGCCTTTTGCGGCTCACTGGACTTGCAGGGTGCGCAGACCTACGTGCAGAGCGGGAATGTGGTTTTTCGAAGCAAGGAGCGCAATCTGAGTGCTCTCGCGAAGCGATTTGAAGACGCCTTTGAGAAGACCTTTGGATTCCGCGCCCCGCTGGTTCTGCGGACTGCGGCCGAGATGCGGACGGTGATTGCGAACAGCCCATTTGCCACGCGAAAAGAGATTGAGCCCGGCAAATTCCACGTGATTTTTCTAACGGAAGAATTAAATCCCGAGGCGCGGAAGCAACTCGAGGCGGCGAAAGTGGGCCTGGAAGAGATCAAGCCAGGCTCCCGGGAGGTGTATGTCTATTACCCAACTGGCATGGGTAAATCAAAGCTTCCGCCGCTTCTGGACCGCATCCTGAAGAAGGCGGGGACGGCGAGAAACTGGAATAGCGTGACAGCCCTGTTGGAAATGGCAGAAGGGATCGAGTCCATGGGCGCGGACAGTGAAGGGGGAAAGAATATTTGAGCGCCGCGGACCTGTATGCGGTTTGTGCTCAGTCATGATGCTGAAGGGAGAGTAACCAAACATGGAAAAGACGGATTACAGGCTCACTAGAGTCAGCGTCGTTATGCTGGGGGTTCAGGATGTGAGGCGCTCGCTGGGGTTCTATCGCGACAAGCTAGGCCTTGAGGTGCAGCATGAGATCCCCGGCTTCGCGTTCCTGAACGCCGGAGGAGTCACCTTATGCCTGAGCGAGCCTGCGGCCAAGATGCGTGGGCAGGTTGCCGGCGCCGGCGAAGTCGTCTTCTCTGTCGAAGAAGTAACAGCGGCCTATCAAGGGCTGCGAGGGAGAGGAGTGGAATTCACTCACGAACCACGAAGCATCACGCCCACCTCCAGGGTCGCCAACTTCGACGACCCTGACGGGAACCACCTCTCCATTTTTGGGCCTTAATCGCAAGGAGGAAAAATGCTAGTCACACTTCGCGGAAGCAGATTGCAGACGGTCGTCCTTTTGGTCTTTATCATTGCGGGCGCCACTGTCGCTCGAGCCTCCTTCACGCTGGAGCAGGTGCTGAGCACGCCCTTCCCAACCGAACTTATCGCTTCGCCGGCCGCCAACAGGGTAGCCTGGGTGTTCGACGCGCGAGGCTTGCGCAACATCTGGGTAGCGGAACCGGGCGAGGGCGGAAGTTACCGTTCACGCCAAGTCACTCAGTACACCCAGGACGACGGGCAGGACGTAGGCGAACTCGCTTGGACTCCCGACGGCCAGGCGATTGTCTACGTTCGCGGCGGCGACCTCGAGAATGGCGGGAATTATCCCAACCCGTCAAGCGTGTCCGAAGGTGTCGAGCAGGACGTCTGGGTGGTCTCACTCGCAGGCGGAGCGCCGCGCAAGCTGGCCGAGGGCCATTCTCCTGCCGTCTCACCCAAGGCCGACGATGTGGCCTACATCTTCAAGGACCAGGTGTGGCTGATCAAGTTGGCTGCCGGGGCCAAGCCGGAACAACTGATCCACGACAAGGGCAAGTGCGACTCGCTGCACTGGTCGCCGGACGGCTCAAGCCTGGCTTTTGTCAGCCGCCGAGGCGATCACAGCTTCGTGGGTGTGTACAACGCGTCGAGCAAGAGCCTGATTTATCTCGACCCGGCTGTCGATCATGATTCTGAGCCGGCCTGGTCGCCCGACAGCCGGCAGATTGCCTTCCTGCGCATTCCGGCGCGCGACGAGCTTACCTTCGGCCCGAGGCGCACCGGCCAGCCGTGGTCGATCCGGGTTGCCGATGCCGCCACCGGCCGTGGCCGCGAAGTCTGGCGTGCCGATACGGGCCAAGGCAGCGTTTTTCACGAAATTGTCGCCGAGTATCAGATCCTGTGGGGGGGGCAAAACGTCCTGGTTTTCCCCTGGGAACGCGACGGGTGGGTACATCTTTATTCCGTTCCCGTAGCGGGCGGCATGGCGAAGCTCCTCACGCCGGGTGATTTCGAAGTCGAGTTCGTTTCGCTCAGTCCGGATCGCCGCACGTTGGTTTTCGCCTCGAACCAGGGTGACATTGACCGCCGCCACCTGTGGTCCGAGCCCGTCACGGGCGACCAACCTACGCGACTGACGGGCGGCGAAGGAATCGAATGGTCGCCGGTGATGTTGCACGACGGCGCCGCGATTGCCCTGCTTCATTCCGACGCCCAGCGCCCGGCGCGTCCGGCGGTGCTCGCGAGCGGCGGTGAAATCCGCGACCTCGCTCCTGAAAGCCTTCCCGCCGACTTCCCCTCCGCCGAACTCGTCACTCCGCAGCAAGTGATTCTCACCGCTTCCGATGGCCTGCGCGTGCACGCGCAGCTTTTCCTCCCCAAGGGCGCAGTTGCAGGCGAGCGGCGCCCGGCGGTGATCTTCATGCACGGTGGCTCGCGGCGTGAAATGCTGCTGGGCTGGCACTACATGGCCTACTATCACAACGCTTATGCCCTCAATCAGTATTTCGCCAGCCGCGGCTACGTAGTCCTCTCGCTCAACTATCGCAGCGGCATCGGCTACGGGCTGGACTTTCGCGAGGCGCTCAATTACGGCCCCAGCGGCGCCAGCGAGTTCAACGACGTCGAGGGCGCCGGCCTCTATTTGCGCCAGCGCCCCGACGTGGACCCGGCTCGCATCGGACTATGGGGTGGCTCTTACGGAGGTTATTTGACGGCCCTGGGTTTGGCTCGCGCTTCGGATCTGTTCGCCTGCGGGGTGGACCTGCATGGCGTGCACGACTGGAACCTCGAAATCGAGAACTGGCCGCATTCGCCCGCGCAGCAGGAAGCCTCAAGGCTGGCGTGGGAGTCGTCTCCGCTGGCCTCGGTGGACAAGTGGCGCTCACCCGTGTTGCTGGTGCAGGGGGATGATGACCGAAACGTGCCTTTCTCCGAAATGGTCCGCCTGGTGGAGGCGCTGCGGAAACAGAAGGTGGAATTCCAGCAGCTTGTCTTTCCCAACGAGATTCACGATTTCCTGCGGCATAGCACCTGGCTGGCCGCCTATCACGCCGCCTCGGATTTCTTCGACCAGCACCTCAGGAAATAACGCGCGGCGGCCGCGAGTTTGAAATCTGCGCTCGCTAACCTCGAATGACCTGCGTGTGCGCTCGGCGCGTGCCAGTTTGAAATCTGCAATCTCGAATTTCGAATGACTCGCATGTGCGCTGCGGGGTAGTGGGCAGCGCCGACTCGCCGCCGCGGCGAGTCGGCGGCTTTTGGTGTTAAATAATTTCAATATTGTTAATACGCGCGCACAAACGGAGCCCGTGGACGAGCCACAGGTTGGCGCAGATATACGGTCCTTGATGTCTGTGAGGTTCGCGGCGGCGAATCTAAGTTGTACGTCAGCCATCGCCCCGAAGAGTTTCGCTACGCGAAATCGCAGACTTCAGAAGACGAAGTCTGCGCCAGCCCGCCTACATCATTTCCCCCGAAGACCGCCGTCGACGACCAACCGCCCAGGTTGGTTTAGCGCAGCCAGTTCTCACACGAAAGACCGCGGACTCGGGCAAATTCCTTTTCGTTGCCGGTTACGATAGTACAACCCAGCGCCAGCGCGTGAGCCGCGATCAGCATGTCATTGGCGCCAATCGGCGTGCCCACCTGCTCCAGACTGGTGCGTAAGGATGCATACATGACGTCCGCCGGGGGCTCAAAGGGCAGAACGTCAAGCACGCTGAGCACTGCCTCAAGCTGTGCCGAGAGTCGCGCGGAACCTTTCTTTGCCGCTCCGTAACGCAATTCCGCGGCAACCATGATGCTGGTCGAAACTCGCGCTTCGCCCACCTTGCGTATGCGCTGGGCCACTTTTCCCTGAGGATTGCGGACGAGATCGGAAACGACGTTCGTGTCAAGCAGGTAGTGCATCAGAGATCGACCGGATCGGGAGGCAAGTCGCGGATGAGAGGAAAATCCTCGCTGAGCGGCGACAGGGTATCGAGAAGCGCCAGGAGCGACTTCGGGGGAGCAGGCTCGACAATCAGCCGGCTGCCCTCTTTTCGCATGATGGCATGCTCACCGGGCAGTTCGAATTCGCGGGGGATCCGCACTGCCTGGTTGCGTCCATTCTTAAAGACCCTGACGCGTCGTTCCGCAACTGGCGCAGTTCTCTTTGGCATATGCCTAAGCATAGGGCAATCGCGCTCGGTAGTCAACCCCCTGCAAGCCAGCGAGGCTGGCGCAGAGCAACGCTGCACGAGCGAAACGCACAGTTTCACTGCGCGCCAGCCCGAGCGGATGGGTTGGTGCAGACCTACGGTTCTTGCTGTCTGCGAGGTTCGGGGCATCGAACCTTAGTTGCACGTCAGTCATCGCTCCGAAGAGTTTCGCTACGCGAAATCGCAGACTTCAGAACACGAAGTCCGCGCCAGCCCGCGTCAAGCCACTTAGACAAAATAACCTGTGGAACGTTTCGTCTGTCCCCGGGTCTAAGAGTCCCGGAAGCGCTGCCCGTCATCGGTCCTCATGAGGCGCCGGCTAGGTCGTGTCGTTAGCCGGACTGCCGGTGCCCGGGCCGAAACAGTGCTGCTTGCTGCAGCGGTACATCGCAGCCAAATTGTCGGTAATGGTGTTTGTCCAATGCGGGGCCGCGCCGGCCTTCACCACTTGTTTGACCGCCCCTTCCACAATTGGACGAATCTGGTTATTGACGTTCTCGCGGCCCTCGATGGAACTCTTGAGGGATCCTAACTGCCGCTCAAGCTTGGTTACCTGCTTCTTCGCGCGCGCTATCTCCGCGTCGATACGGGACTGCAGCCGTGCTAGGAGGTTGCCGTCATCGCAGTACACCAAAGGCTTGTCTTTCAGGTCGTTCATTTGACGCATGAGGAGATCCAACGCGCCAATGGTGGCGAACATCTTGTCGGTTTTTTCCCGAAGATTCTTCTGCTGCTTCTCGGTCTCTGTCAG
Organism: uncultured Acidobacteriota bacterium; assembly: GCA_963831905.1. Lineage (GTDB taxonomy): Bacteria > Acidobacteriota > Terriglobia > UBA7540 > UBA7540 > CAVROP01. The sequence goes on from CAWHRX010000009.1 coordinate 1,604,783, forward strand.
TGCCGGTTCGCCGCTCCGCGCCTTCACAGCCATGCCTCCGCCTTCTTCCGCGAAGAACTTGATCCAGTCCTCGGCTACGCCGCCGCCGTAGTCGGCCAACTGGTCCATGGCCTTCGGCCCCAGATGATTGGCCAGACTGTCGCCGACTCCCCAGGCCACGATACCGGCGATCCACGCAGGCGCTCCGACAAGCCATCCCACGCCAAACACAATGAACTTAGCCGTGGTGTGAAGGGCCACGTGCTTAGCGCCGGAAGTTACCGTGGACTTGGCCATGGACCCGGCCGCTGAACCGGCGGAACTCAAGCGCGATATTCCCGCCGACCACCATTGGCTCCAGCTCTGAGGGTTGGCGTCGCTATAGGCGCGATTCCACAACGCCGTGAACCGGTCTGAGTTGTTCTTGCTGGCTCGTTCCTGATCGCCAGGATTGGGCATACTTCCCTCCTCCCGCGCCAGCAGCAACGCCCTCGCCGTGTTTACGAGTCGCGCAAGGAGCTGGAGCGTGCTACCAATCTTAGATAGCTTTTCGTCGGCTTCTTAAAACTGGAGTTTCCGTTTTTAGTTTTTGTCCGGTCCGAAATCTACAGCCGTCCGCCTCTAATGTCAAGGTCCAGTCGAATTTTCGTCGTTAACATGTGAAGTGTCCGGCTCAATTGGCACGTGATCTGTCCGCAGGAGTAGCAAGGTAGTGCGGAGGTACCCGTTTTATGGGTTCCTCCGCGGCGCTTGATCTTCAGAGACGCCTGCGCGCTTAGCAATACGCGTCCCACCCAAATGCCGCGGAGGAAACCTAAACGCGGCCTTTGGGGAGCGATGCACAATCCGGGTTCGCTGCCGCGAACCTCAAAAACCGGATGCGCCAGCCGCCGGTTTCATGATCGCCCTGGACTTTTTGTCTTCTCACATTTTTCCCTTGACAAACGGCGCAGTATAGGCTAGAGTTGTCTGGTGGGGTTGGGCAGGCGGCCAGGGCCTGCCGGATACGTTATGCTGGGAAGTCTTCCGCTGTTTTCCTCTGTAATTCCCGCATCAGATTTCTGCCCTCAATTACGGTCACAATGTCGTGGAGTCGGTTGGCCAGGGAGTCGCCCAATCGAAGCCCAAGGGCGATCCTTAGACTTCTGGCCGGAACGCCTCTGCCCACTTTGCGAGTGCTCGAAGAAGTCAACGGTTGGGGCGGCTCGCGAACCACCCCTACGGATATATTCGAGGGCTTTGCCACTGCATGACTATTTTACCGTGTCCTTTGTTTTCATAGACATTCCCGGTTCGTTCGTAACATTTTGGAGAGGACAGACCGCAGCGCGGAGAATTTCGGCTCAATCCTCCACCGTCCGCTTGTCCGGCTTCCCGACCAAAGCGCTGGTCGGGGCGATTCGCGTACCGTCCCTACGGACATGGTCGAAGGCTTGGCCGCCGCTTGACACTTTTACCGAGTCCTTTGTTTTCATAGACATTCCCGGTTCGTTCGTTGAATTCTGTGCTGCTTACGATGATGGCTCTCGTACCTCCCGAAAGGCGGAGCCCATCGCCGGTCCACTGGATTCCCGCTTTCTCGGGAATGACGTGGTTCTCGGAGGAGTCGAAGAGTTGAGAAGCGGACTGAAACCTGCCGAGAGGAGCCCTGGATGTGCGGACCCACTGGTGGACTCCTTGATCGCTCGGCCTCTCGACTCCTGGCCGTCTCCTCGGTTGACTCTAAGCTCTCGACCCCTCGACATTTTGACATTGTCTTTTGTTTTCATAGACATTCCCGGTTCGTTCGTCTCATTTTGGGGCCGTCAGACCCGCAGCCCGGAGGATGGCGGACCACTCCTGGACGGTCCGACTCCCCGACCTCCCGATCAATTCGCAGCGCGGGTCGCCACCCGCCCCTACGCGGACGGTGCGAAATTCAGGGAACAAAGCCAGAATGTGTATGAAAACAAAGGGAAAGGACAAGAAGTCAGAGAGTCTGGACCGCGGTACGGCGGCGCAATCGGGCGCGGTTTGACAACTTTCGGGCCATCAACGAAGATGAGGTTAGGGTTAAGGGCACTTTCAAAGATGGACGGTTTTTCGACCCTGCGGCTTGCTGAGAGCTGACGGCTGAGAGCTGAAGGCTAGACCATGACACGCGAAGAGCAGAGGATCGAGGAGTCCCGCCAGCGGACCGCGCACTGGAAGCGCTGGGGTCCGTACCTGAGCGAGCGGCAGTGGGGGACAGTTCGCGAGGACTACAGCCAGGACGGCAAGCCCTGGAAGTATTTCCCGCACGATCATGCGCGCTCGCGAGCTTATCGCTGGGGCGAGGACGGGATTGCGGGGCTTTGCGATCGGCATCAACGGATCTGTATCGCCCTAGCGTTGTGGAACGGCCGTGACCCCTTCTTGAAGGAGCGGCTTTTCGGACTCACGGGCGACGAAGGCAATCACGGAGAGGACGTGAAGGAGTACTACTTCTATCTGGATTCCACGCCCACCCACTCCTACATGAAGTTCCTCTACAAATATCCTCAGGCCGCTTTTCCCTACCAGCAACTAGTGGAAGAAAACCGGCGGCGGGGAAGGAAGGATCCCGAGTTCGAGCTGGCCGATACGGGCATCTTCAACGAGAGCAGATACTTCGACGTTTTCGTTGCCTATGCTAAGGCGGCACCTGAAGACATCCTCATTCGGATCAGCGCCTATAATCGCGGTCCGGAAAGCGCGGAGCTGCACTTGTTGCCGACTCTGTGGTTCCGCAACACCTGGACATGGGCCGGGGACACCTCGCGCCCCGCACTGGCGCGGCAGAGTGGGCTTACGGAGGTGACGGCCATCCAGGCGGTTCACGACTACTACGGCAGGCGATGGCTGGTCTGCGAGGGCGCGCCGCAACTGCTCTTCACTGAGAATGAGACCCATTGCGAGCGATTTTACGGCACGCCGTGTCGAACGCCTTTCGTAAAGGACGGGATCAACGAATACGTGGTCAACGGCCAAGCCGGCGCGGTGAATCCGGCAGAGACGGGTACCAAGGCCGCCGCGCATTATCGGCTGAGTATTGCGCCCGGCGAGAGGGCGGTGCTACGCCTGCGCTTCACACCGCAAGAGCCCGCCGCGGAGTTGTTGAACAAGCAGTTTGAGACAACCTTCAATCAGCGGATTGCGGAGGCCGACGAGTTCTTTGCGAAGATCATCCCCCAGCGCCTTTCCCCGGATGCGCGCAACGTGCAGCGCCAAGCCCTGGCGGGGATGCTCTGGTCAAAGCAGTTTTATCACTACGATGTGCGCCTCTGGATGGAAGGCGATCCGGCGCTGCCGCCGCCTCCGCCGGAGCGGAAGCAAGGCCGGAACAGGCAATGGGAGCACCTCTACAACGGCGACGTTATCTCCATGCCCGACAAGTGGGAGTACCCCTGGTATGCCTCCTGGGACCTGGCCTTTCATTGCGTGGCACTGGCTCTGATGGACCCTGACTACGCCAAGGAACAACTCACCCTCCTCTTGCGCGAGTGGTTTATGCATCCGAACGGCCAGCTCCCCGCTTACGAGTGGGAGTTCAGTGACGTTAACCCGCCCGTGCACGCCTGGGCCGCCTGGCGTGTTTACAAAATGGAAAAACGCCGGCGGGGCAAGGCCGATCGCGAGTTCCTGGAGAAGATCTTCCACAAGCTGCTGCTGAACTTCACCTGGTGGGTCAACCGCAAGGACCCGGATGGGATGAACGTCTTCGAAGGCGGATTCCTCGGCTTGGACAATATTGGCGTGTTCGATCGCTCCAAGCCCTTGCCGACCGGAGGCCACATCGAGCAATCGGACGGCACAAGCTGGATGGCGATGTATTGCCTGAATATGCTGGCCATAGCCATGGAATTGGCGCGCCAGGACCCCGCGTATGAAGACGTGGCCAGCAAGTTTTTCGAGCACTTTGTGTACATCACCAAGGCGATGAACAACCTGGGCGGACACGGGATTGCGTTGTGGGATGACGAAGACGGTTTTTACTACGATGTGCTGCACCTGCCGGAGGGGAAGCATGATTTTCTGAAGGTGCGATCCATGGTCGGGCTGATTCCGCTGTTCGCGGTGGAAGCACTGGAGCCGGAAGTGGTGGACAAGCTCCCCGGCTTTAAGCGGCGGATGCAATGGTTTCTGGAAAAGGTCCCCGGCGTTCCCGCTCATCTCGCCGAGACGCAGCGGAACGCCCGCGGCGGCGTGCGGCGGTTGCTTTCGATTGTGAGCTGTGACCAGCTCGTTCGGGTTTTGCGCTACATGCTGGATGAAGAGGAGTTCCTGTCGCCGTATGGGGTGCGCGGAGTCTCAAAATTCCACCGCGAGCATCCTTATGTGCTGAACTTTAACGGCCAGAGCTACCGCGTCGATTACGAGCCTGGCGAATCACAAACCGGCCTCTTCGGCGGGAACTCGAATTGGCGAGGGCCGGTGTGGTTCCCTCTGAACTTCCTGCTGATCGAGACACTGCAGAAGTTCCACTACTATTACCAGCAGGAAATGAAGGTGGAATGTCCGGCGGGCTCCGGCCGGTTCGTGGCGCTTTGGGATGTCGCGGCGGAACTTTCCCGGCGGCTCACCCGCCTCTTCTTGCGGGGTCCGGATGGACGGAGGCCCGTCTTCGGCGAAAACGAACTCTTCCAGACGGACCCGCACTGGCGGAACTTGCTCCTCTTCCACGAGTATTTTCACGGAGACAACGGAGCTGGCCTAGGGGCCAGCCACCAAACCGGCTGGACGGGGCTGGTGGCGAAGCTGCTCCAGCAGAGCGGCGAGTGACCCGCGTAGCGCGGGGAGAGTTTTTGGACAAAGGAAGAAGCGCGACAAGGACTGGCGGAGATCCATCGAGGTTAAGCACCTGAGCTTAGTCAGTCCAATTCAATCGTACCGGAGACGGCGGCCATTGCGTAGAGGTGCTATACTTGGCATATGCGTTCCAGGGGTAAGACATCGGCACGGGGCAAGTGCGACACGAAGGAGTATGGGTACACCGTCATTTATCAGCGCATGCCCGAAGGTGGTTACAACGTTGTAGTTCCTGCGATTCCGGAGATCTGCACGTTTGGTGAGACTCTCTCTGCGGCGCGACGCATGGCGAAGGATGCTCTTCGCTGCTTCCTGGAGAGCGCGCTCAAAACCGGTGAGCCCATCCCCGAGGATTTAGAATCCGCCACCGAACGCATAGCAGTCTCCGTAGCCTAAGGTGCATGCCCGAGAAACTTCCAGTCCTCAAAGCCAAAGAGGTAGTTCGTGCTCTCGAGCGCGCGGGCTTCTATATTCACCATCAGGCTGGCAGCCATGCGCGGCTGCTGCATCGCACAAAGACTGAACTCCGTGTGACCGTTCCGATTCACTCGAAAGACATCCCACCCTCGCTCCTGCGCCGGATCCTGAAGCAGGCAGGGTTACGTGAGGACGAATTCGCGGAGTTGATTTGATCGCGCCAATTGCGCGTCCGAGGCCTTTCGCCTATAATGAAATCTCACCTCTTAGTGCAGGGTGTCTTGATATGCCCACTTCCATTGTGCAGAAACTTCAGGAAGAAATTCAGGCGTTGGAGCATGAATTGAATAGCGAACTCCCCAAGGAGTTGAAGCGCGCCCGCGCTCTCGGCGACTTGAGTGAGAACGCCGAATTCCACATGGCCAAGCAGCGCCAGGACTATGTTGGGGCGCGGCTCGCCCAGCTCAAGAGAAGGTTGGCAGAGCTCTCGATGGTCAATCTCGGCAATATTCCCAAGGACAAGATCGCGTTTGGCTCGAAGGTCGTCTTATATGATGTTGACCGGAACGCTGAGATCGAGTACAAATTGGTCATGAGCGAAGAGGCGGACGTCAGCAAGGGCTTGATCTCCACTACCTCGCCCATTGGCCGTGGCTTGATGGGTAAGAAGAGCGGCGATGCGGTCAGGATTGCAACGCCCAACGGCGCCCGGGAGTTCGAAATCCGAGCCGTTCAGACCATCCATGAACAGTCCGAAGCGTAGAAGGCTGGCGTACCCTCGTGGTCAGTGAGAAAATCGGCGACACCCTAGGTCGTGTTCTCGACTCCATTGTGCGCGGCTTTGCCGCCAGCGGCGTTAACCCAAATTTCCTCACCTTTATAGGGTTTGGCATTAATCTGATGGCGGCGTATTTGTTTGCCTACGGCTATTTTCGCTGGGCCGGCCTTACCATCATTTTGGCCGGAGTCTTCGACATGACGGACGGCCGCGTGGCGCGCCTCGAGGGCCGCGTCACGCCCTTCGGCGGCTTCTACGACTCCGTGATGGATCGTTATTCCGACCTGTGCTTGCTAATTGGTTTGGTGATCTACTACGGGCGCATCAATCGGTTCCAATATGTATCCCTCGTCGCGGTGGCCATGATCGGATCGGTCATGGTGAGCTACACCCGGGCGCGAGCCGAAAACGTCATTCCGTCTTGCAAAGTGGGCTTTCTGGAGCGGCCCGAACGGGTGGTGTTGATCATCATCGGCGCCTTGTTTGACCGTATGGCCCCCGTGCTCTGGCTGATTGCCGTGCTCTCCAACGTGACGGTGATTCACCGCATCATCCACACCCGCCAGGAAGCGCGGAAACACGTCGCCTGAACGCACACCGTGCAGCGTCAGCCTTCACAACCTGCCCTGCGCGGCGAAGGGTCGGCAAGTGCCGGCCTCGCGGTCAGCACTCCGGGCCGAGCACTTGCCAACGACAGATCCTTGTAAAATAGGGTAGAATCGGACTGAACGACTCCGTTCTGAGTTCCGCCAAACGAAGAGGAACGACGCCCTTATGCCCAACGCGCGGAGCCGCAAGCATTTAAAGTCTGCCAGGTCCCTGGTTCGGTTAGCCGCCCTGCCCGCGCTCTGGCTGTTGGTTGTCCATCCCGGGACGGCTTGGGGACCTACGGGCCACGACCTTGTGAACAATTGGGCCGTCCAAACCCTGCCTTCCGAGATGCGCGCCTTCTTTGAATCGAACCGCCAGTATCTGGTTGAACACGCCAACGATCCCGACCTCTGGATGAAAAAGGACCGTTACGAACGCAAACGCCACTATGTCTATCTGGATAAGTACGGCATCTTTCCGTTCCTGGGACTGCCGCATTCCTTCAAGCAGGCCGTCCAGGACTACGGATCCGGGCGCATCAATCGCGACGGCATGCTTCCCTGGCAGGTGGGTGATTCCAGTCTGCGCCTAACGGAGGCGTTCAGATCTCGCAACTGGGATCAGGTGAAACTGCAGGCGGCGGTACTGGCCCACTATGTCGCTGATGCCCACGATCCGCTGCACCTCACCAGGAACTACGACGGACAATTGACTCGACAGACCGGTTTAGAGGACCGCTTTGAGGTGCGCCTCCTGGACCGCTACTCGAGGTTCTTTATCCTGCATCCCGGAGATGCGGCCAAGATCGATGATCCCACCGAATATGCTTTCCAGGCCTGCCTTGAGGCTTATACTTCGCTCGATTCCGTCATCCTCGCGGACATGCGCGCTCGCGAGGGCCAGCCCGATTATACCGACGAGTACTTCGATCGCTTTTATTCGCAGATCGGCGACACGGTGATGAGGGCCATTAACGAATCCGCGCACGATGCGGGGTCCTACTGGTACACGGCCTGGCTCAACGCGGGGAAGCCACCGCTGCCGGCGCGGTGAAGAACGGTATGTGGTAGGTGGCTGGTCGTGTGTGGGGCGGAGGGGAAAGCGACATGAGCTGGAGGCTAGTGGGGCATAAAACGCGGGAGGACGCAGGACGTGTGAGGCGGTAGTGAGCGATTCCGGCCTCGGCACGTGTGATATACCGGCTAGCGAAGCCGTTTTTCCCCACCTACAACCTGCCACATACCACATACCAGAACGGCATGCAGGACCTCGAATCATTCATCCGTCGTCTTCCCAAAGTGGAGTTGCACCTCCACCTGGAGGGAAGTGTCCGGCCCGAAACCCTGCAAGAACTTTCGCGATCCAAGGGACGTTCTGGAGAAGGAAACGCATGATTGGATCTCTGAACGCGCAGAGCAGGGATACCGCTACGAGGACTTTCAGGATTTTCTCCAGGCCTTCAAGTTGGTGACCTTGCTCCTGGAAACTCCTCACGATTACGCTCTGGCCACAACCCGGCTGATGGAGAGACTGGCGAACCAGAATGTGAAGTATGCAGAGATCATCTTTGCCGCCGGAGTTGTGCTTTGGAAGAAACAACCGCTTGAGGCTATTTTCGAGGCAGCATCTTCGGCGGCGCGGGCGGCGCAGCAAGTCTACGGCGTGCGGGTGCAGTGGATCTTTGATGCGATACGCCATTTCGGCGTCGAGCACACGCGTGAAGTGTTGCACTGGGCCGAGCGTCTCCGGCCACTGGGCGTAGTGGCGTTGGGAATCGGAGGCGATGAAGCACGCGGTCCGGCAGAGCTTTTCCGGGAGGTTTTCAGTGAGGCGCGCGCCATGGGCCTGCATGTTGTCGCCCATGCGGGAGAAGCCTGCGGGCCGGAGAGCGTCCGCCAGGCGCTCGAGGCGCTGGGCGCCGAGCGCATCGGGCACGGGCTCACCGCGGCGCGCGACCCTGCCGTGCTAGCCTTGCTCCGCCAGCGCCGGGTTCCACTCGAAGTCTGCCTCACTAGCAATGTCGCCACCGGTGTGCTGGAGCGCATCGAAGACCACCCTTTGCCGCACCTCCTGGAGGCCGGCGTGGCGGTGACGTTGAACAGCGATGACCCGGCTATGTTCGGGACAGATTTGGTCAATGAATATCTGGTGGCGGCAAGAACCTTTCAACTAACGCGCGAGCAGATTCTTCATATCACGCAGAACGCCGTCCACGCGTCCTTTCTCTCGGAAAAAGAGAAACTGGATTTACTGCACCTTTTCTGAGCTGACAGTCTGGGCGGTCATTGGCCTGCGTTCGACGCGTCGGCCCAGCGCCGCTCAGGAGGAGAGCGTGGAATGTTTGTGCGGATGAACGTGTGCATGCGAATGGACTTCGCCGGAGGCGTGAACGTGCCGGTGGACATGAATGAGGTTTGTCCGCTCCAGCAATGCCGTATCGCGCAGGATCTCCGCGGGCGTGCCTTCCCCCACCACGCGGCCCGTCTCAAAAACATAACAATAATCCGCTATATCCTCGACGATATCCAGTTGGTGTGTGGTCGTGATTACGGTCTTGGTTCCGCCGCGCCAGCCCACCAGGAAATCGACCATCTGGCTGGAACTCTTCGGGTCCAGCGCCGCCGTGGGTTCGTCGAGGAGCAGCACCTCAGGGTCAAGCACCAGCACCGACGCCAGCGTGACCCGTTTCTTCTCGCCCGTCGACAAATGATGCGGCGAGCGGTCTTTGAGTGCGGCTATCTTCATGACCTCGAGCATCCGGTCGACTTGCCGGCGGACCTCCTCCTTGGGCCAGCCAAGCTGCAAGGGGCCAAAGGCCACCTCATCAAAAACAGTCGGGGAAAAGAGCTGGACATCGGGGTTTTGGAATACCATTCCCACGCGGCGGCGGAACTGGTAGCTGAACTCGAGGTTTCGTAAACGATCCTCGGTGAGTGGTTCGCCATAGAATCGAACGCTGCCGCTCTCCGGATAAACCAGGCCATCCAGGATTTGCAATAGAGTAGACTTGCCCGACCCGTTGGCGCCCAGCAGAGCCACCCTCTTGCCCGGATTGATGCTAAGACTCAGACCGTTCAATGCGGTCACCTTGTGATAGCGGAAAGTGACGTCTCGAACCTCGAAAACTCGAACAGACATTCAGTGCTCCCTAACGCCCACCGTGTGTTCGTCCCTTGTCCGAGGGTGTCATTCCGAGCACAGCGAAGAATCTCGCTTTGATTATCTCCCCGACGCAGCAAGGCGAGATGCCTCGCTTCGCTCGGAATGACAGTGTCCTGGATTCATCGACCGAAATAGAATCCCCCTACGGCCAGCACCCCGAAGACGGCCAGCATCAACCAATCCAGGGCCGAGGTCCGAAAATCATCCAGGACGAAGACTTCTCCACGAAAACCTCGGGACAGCATGGCGCTGTACACATCACCGCTGAGCTGCAGGCTCTTCGACATCAAAACTCCAGCGCTTGAGGCCGCCACGCGACGGCGTTCCGCTCCCTCGAGTCTCCCCACCATTCGGCTCCGCCTCGACTCGAACATGTCATGGGCGGATTGAAGCAGCAAGAGAATGTAACGGTACGTCATTCCCAGGATAACGACGAAGACCACCGGCACGCGCAGGACGCGCAGTGCCTTGAGCACGTGGTTCCAGGGCGTGCAAAGGATAAGCAGGACAGAGAGCGTCGCGGCAGTTTCCACCCGCGCCATCAAATAGCACGCGCTGGCCAACCCCTGCGCCGTGACGGGCCAACCCACTCCTGGAAGCCGCCAGATCTCGCGGCCGGGGATAATAAACGGCGCGGGCAGCGCGATGACCCCGGTGAACAAAAAGATGGCAAGCCACACTCGCCGGGCCAGGTTTCCCAGAGAAACGCGAGACATCAGGGCCACCGCCACCGCGATTGCGAAAAGCGCGCCGATAACCCACAGCTTGTGAGCCATCGCGGAAGCCACCACCAACGCCAGCAAACCGACCACTTTGATGCGCGGATCCAGACGCTGCAGCAAGCCGTTGCCTTTGGCGAGTTCTTCCGCGTAAAGCGCCCGCTCCATGGCATTCACAAGACTCGAAAGTGTGCGTTCGACAAAACTCATTCGCGACCTTTTTACGTTTGCACAAGAACTGGGATGATTTCCCTCCTTCTAAGGAGGGGTTCGGGGTGGTTGGACGTCACATTGCCCCGTACTCACCACCCCCTACCACCCCTCGTCAGAGGAGGGGAGTCATCTAATCCTGCGCTGGAGATAGTCCGCCGGCTTCCGCGCTCCAATACCGCGCGGAGAATGAGGAACGCCAGGATAATGATACCGGATCCAAACATGGCGGAGAGCAGGTAGCCGAAAGCCGGCCTCCGGACAAACGCAGGAGCGTATTGAGGAAACGGCGCAGTCCATACGGAGCAAAGGCGCTCCAGGCCTTGAGGCGCACGGGGAGGCGGAGTCATATTACTGGAAGCTGCTGCAATCCGCTGCCGCGCCTCTGGCTGTGAGAAGTCGCGGACACCCCACTCGCCCCAGGCGGCACCGCCCGCCAGGACGCCCAGAGGGGTCAAGGCCAACAGCAAGGCTAAAGCAGTCCAAAGTGGGCGCAGGGCGCCCCAAGCGCCTTGACTCGCCACCGGGCGGGATCCATCAGCCCGGCGAACTGCGCCCGGGGCAGTGTGCTCCAACATGGAAGGATTGGAGCGCTGGAAATAGGCCACCACTCCGCCCGTCAAGACCAACTCCGCCAGGCCGGCAAAGGTCAGGTGCCCAATCATCATGGCGGGAATCGCGATGCGCAAGGGGTAGGGTGCATACAAGGGCGCACCACTCGCGTCCTTGAAGAGCAGGGGCTGAATGCCGAACTCGATCGCCGCACAAAACGCCGAAGCGTTGATCGCTGCGTAGCCCGCCAGAGCCGCCGCCACGACTCGCCGCGAGGACGTGATGGCCGCCCGCCCGGCCACGAGCCGGTAAACAAGGTACGCCACCAGGGAGCCGATAATCGCCATGTTAAAACAGTTAGCCCCCAACGTGGTGATGCCACCGTCTCCAAAGAAAAGAGCCTGGATCAGGAGCGCAATCGAAACCGCCAGAATGGAAGCCCACGGACCGAGGATTATGGCAGCAATGCCGACGCCCACGGCGTGCCCGGTGGTGCCGCCGGGAAGCGGCAGATTGAACATCATCACCAGGAAAGAGAACGCCGCGAAGACGGACAACAGGGGAATCAGCCGGGTGCTCAGCCAGCGCTTCAAGCGTCGCAGCGCCACGTACCAGAAAGGCGCCGAGCCCGCGTACAACACCGCGCACGTGCTCGGGCTTAGATAGCCATCGGGGATATGCATAAGATCCCGCTCGCCAGCATAACACACTCTCATTCCATCGTATTATATTTCTGGAATTCGTGTTACTGCCGCCCCAGGCACGACTCGAGAGGTGCATTTTATTGACAATATATATCATTAGATGTATATTTTTATACTGTCGGACATAGAGCGGCCACTTATCTGGATGGGTTCGAGCCGGAGGGATCTGCGCGCCTTCCCGCGGCAAGTCCGGCGCGATATCGGCCAATCCCTGTATGCGGCCCAACTGGGAGAGATCGACCCCTCTGCCAAGCCGCTCAAGGGCTTCAGTGGAGGCTCCGTAATCGAGATTATTGCTGATTACAGCGGCAACACATACCGAGCTGTGTATACGGTCCGCTTTGCGGACGCGGTCTATGTGCTGCATGCATTCCAGAAGAAGTCGAAGAGGGGTATCGCGACTAACAGGAGGGATATGGACCTCATTCGCCAGCGGTTAACTGAGGCCGAGCGTCTCCAGCGCGAAAGGGAGAATTAAAATGGCCACTCGGAGCAAAAAAACGGTCAAGTTTGAAAGGAGCAGCGGGAACGTTTTCGCCGATCTGGGGCTTCCGAACCCCGACCGGGAAATGCTGAAAGCGCGTCTCACGCTCCAAATTTACCGCCTCATCAAGGAACGTGGCCTGACCCAAGCGCAAGCGGGAGAGATCCTGAGTATCCACCAACCACGCGTCTCGGCCTTAATGCGCAACCGTGCGGGATCTTTCTCCGTCGAACGGCTCATGGATTTTCTTACAGCCCTCGGTCAGGACGTGGAGATCACAGTCAAACCCACACGCAACGACCACGGCAGCGTGTCGCTAAGACTGTAGCGTATGCCGTCAAGAAGGAAAGAGGCTCCAGCGTGCAGCCAATGAGAAGAGCCGCAGGGTCGAAAAACCTGTCTCAGGCCGGCACCCCCGCTGCGAGCTTAAGCAGTTCGACGCGATAACCGAGGTCGCGGAGTTGGCGGATCATTCGGGCGGTGCGCTTTTGCTTTGACTTTTGGCTGACCGCTGGGCCGCGTTCCTCGTAACGAACTCCTTGGTGCAGAATCTTCCAGATTAAGCGACAAAGCCGATGTGCAATCACCGCGATGGTTTGGTTGTGCCCCAAGCGCGCCACATAGCGGCGGTAGAGGATCGCAAAGACGCTGCCTTTGAGTTTAACTGCGGCGTGGGCCGCCTGATTCAGGATGCGCCGCAGGTGGCGGTTGCCCTTGGGCGAGCGGCGGTTGTGGTTCACTCCCGCGCTCTCCTCCTCGCCTGGGCATGCACCCACCCAGGAGGAGAGAGCTTTAGCGGAAGGGAAGGTCGCTGCCGAGGCGCCCACCTCCGCCAGGATCTGCTGTCCTGAATCCACCCCCAGGCCGGGTACCTCCGCCAAGCGCTGGACTTGCTCCTGGTGGGCAGCCAGCAGCGTGGCCATCTCTTGGCTGAGCTGAGTAATCTGTGCCTCGGCGCGTTGCCACTCCTCCAGCGCCCTCTGCAACAACCGGCGGTAGACGGGATGGAGCTCGCCACAGGCACCCAGCGCATCGCATAACTCTTCCGGCGTGGCGCGCAGGCGATAATCCGCTCGTGCCGCCACCGCTGCCGGATCCGTCTCCCCTTCCGCGATGGCCGTTAACATACGCCGTCCACTGAGGCCCAGCAGGTCGGAAACCAAACTGGACAACTTCAGATGCGCCTCTTCCAGCAAAGCCTCCAACCGGTTCTGTAACTGCACTTGGTTGCACCTCAACTGGTACTTGGTGCGCATGACCGTGCGCCACACACGCTGCTCGGCACTCGGCACGAAGCTCAGGATCAGTTCGCCTGCCACCAGTCGTTTCACCAGACGTTCGGGGTCGGCGAAATCGTTCTTCCGCCCCCGTGGTCCCCGGTTCGACTGTGCCTGCGCCAGATGCAGCATTCCCGACATCGGACGAGCCCCTTCCCGTCCTTGCTGGAGGGGCTTCCAGTATCGTTCCAGGATTGCCCAGACCGGTTTCCAATACTGTGCCGTGGACTCCATCACCACTTCCTCAACCTCTTGCTCCACCAGCCAAGCGGCCAGTGAGCGCAGGTGCGAGGGGGTACTGCCACACGGTCGCCGCTCAAACTCATATTCACCCCTTACTTCCACATCGCAAACCACGACCGTCAACATTCTCTTATGAACGTCAATTCCTGCTATTCTATAAGGCATCACACGCTCCTTTGGGCGGGAGCGGAGAGCGTGCCCAAAGTTACCTTATGCAGGGTCGCGGGCTATCGCCGCTCCCCCCTGAGGGAGACAGCAACGCCCAATTATTCGCTCAACACGCACGCTCCGGATCAGACAGACCTACGGCCTCAACCGCTCCACTGCGACTACGATCTCACCGCTCTCGACCGTGCCTATCATAACCCAACACCTTTTTCATGAGCTTTCGCGGGCCGAAGGCCCATGGGGACAGACCTTGAAAATCAGGTCTGCGCTACCCCACCGATAGGAACCCGGGTAAACGGATTAAACCGTTAAGTTATGCAGGTACTCGTAACTCATCTTGGCGCTTTCCAGTGAGTCACGGTCCCACTCATCCTGCTCGACGTAAAAGTGCTTCAGCCCGCCTCCCTCTGCAGCCTGGAAGATCTTCTTCCAGTCGATAATTCCCTGGCCGACTTCCGTGAAGGCGGCGGGGCCTTCGCCGGTGGTGGGAGGGAAGCCGGGTTTCAAGTCCTTAATATGAAGCTGCGGAAAGCGCCCCGGGAAGCGGTGGAAGTAATCTACCGGATCTTTACCCGCACGCACGCACCAGTAACAATCCAGCTCGAAATTGACGAGCTTGGGGTCTGTCCCGCGGATCAGTTCGTCGTAGATGACGGCGCCCTCCACGTTGGCGTAATCGAAGTTGTGGCCGTGGTAAAAGAAATGGCAGCCCGCCTCGCTGATGGTCTTGCCGACATGATTGAACCACTCCGCGTCCCGCTTGATGGCCTCGAGCGTTTTCCGGTCGCGATCTTCCAGACTCGCCAGACCAATGTAGCTGACGCCGCATTCCTTGGCGCCCGCAATGTTCTTCTCGACATCATGCTTGAGCTGATACTCCTCGAAATGCGTGCTCACGGCTTTCAGGCCGTTGTCAGAAAGGATTCGCCGGAGCTCCGCGGGCTTCTTCCCATAGTAGTTGAAACCGCCCACTTCAATTTCTTTGTAGCCGATTTCCGACACCCGCTTGATGGTTCCCTCGAGGTCTTTCTCAATGTGGTCGCGGACGGTGTAAAGCTGCAAGCCGACGGGCATGCCATAGGGATTCGCCAGAATTTGCGCGTTCCGGCTCAAGGCGAGAGCCGCCAGCCCTACTCCAGCGTTTTGCAGGAATTCTCTTCTCGAAATCGAATTTGTCATCTCGTTTCACTCCTCTCATCGTTGGCGTAAAGCGCACGTCTCGCCCGCTGTCGCGGGAGCGTCTCGCTCACGCAACCGGTGCGGGCAGAGCCTGTCCTGAGCACTGCGAAGGAATGCCCGCGCTACAGCGGGCGGGACGCCCGCACCACAAGTCTTTCTCCCACAACCAACAGGTCATTCGATTTTGCAGGATCAAAGGGAGCCTTAGCGTAGTCTCCCCAAACCTGCAGCTTCCCAAAACCGGCTTCCGCAAGAAGCTCGGCAAGCCGGTCTCGAAAAAGAGGTACCTGCTGCGAGCTTCTGACTTCGGATTGCCACTTTCCTCCCGCTTTTTGGCGCGTCAGGAACATGGCATGAAAGTTGATCGCGTGTGGTTCATAGTCGGCGAACTTCACCAGCAAGACTTCTTCTTTGGCGGTCTCGCCGGAAAGCAACGGGAACCAATGAGCCTTTTCTTTCCAGCGCAGATCGTAGTTGAGGTTTTGTGTGAAGAACAAGCCTCCGGCGCGCAAGGCTCCGGCGACTCCCTTAAGCGCCGCCGGCAACTGCCCGTCGCCAGAGATTCCGGGCAGGGCGTTTCCCAAGCAATAGGCAACGTCGTGGGCGGGGCCGAGTTGTCCTGCGTCCTCCATCCTGAGGAGGCATGCCTTGGCTTCACCGCCGGCAGCCGAGATGGCATCCGCCTCACGGTCGATTCGATGCCGCGTCAATGCCACCATCTCTTCGTCCGCGTCGAAGCCCAACACACTGAAACCTTGTCGAGCCAGCGCCACGACGTGCGCTCCCGTGCCGCAGGCCGGAATGAGAACTCGCTGACCGGCGCTGCGGGCAAGTTCCACCAGCAACGGGAGTTCGCGCGCCAGGCGCTTCTCCCAATTAATTACCGCGTCGTAGTATGCCGCGAAGTTCGGGAGCATAGATTACAATTCATAGCCTGGTTACCGTGCGGGGGCGCGTTCCTGCGCCCAGTTAGTGCGCATCCTTCCCCGCCGGCCCAGCATTCCGGTCCTGAGGCGACTGCGCAGCCGGCTTAAATATCACCTCGGCCGGGTACTTAGGCTTGATTGCAAGGTCGCGCGAGTCATTATCGTGCATATTGACGGGCGCCAGAAAAGCCACAATGTTGCCGGTATCGAGTTCCCGGGCGATGAATTGAAGCCCTGCATCACGACGATAAGACACCGTCACGCCATCCTTGTTGAAATTCGGTAGCTCGACGTGGAATGCCCCGCTTTCGTCCGGCCCCACTCGCGCCAAGACAAAACTCGTCACCGGCCCGTCCGCGATGCGGAAGAAACGGTGCGCCCAGTAAGCCAGGTAAGTGATTTCGACCTCGTACGGTCGGGCGCGAAGGGCTTCCGGCAAGTCGACTCTTCCGCTAAAGGTCATCGGGGGGAGGTCTTCGCAGTTGACGTCCGCGCCCTTCTCGGCCTCCGATATTGAGGCAATTGAAAGGGTCACGATTTGGCATCCGGGCGCATACAGTATCACTCGGAGAGAGTCAGCAGCTTGATGATTGACGGAGGTTTCGATCAGGTACGAGCTCCTCTCCGGCTCGGCTTTCAGAAACCCACCATAGCTCCCAAAAGGCCCCGTTAGAGAATAACGGACCTGGACCTGCTCCGAGCGCATTTCTGAAGGGAGGCGGATTTCGAAGGGCGCCGGTTCGTCCTGCCCTAGGCCCGTCTGAGCAGAAAAGAATAGCAGGCCCATCGCTATGGAAACGGAGAGGGCAGGAATTGCGAAGTGCCGCATAGGATGATTTTACCTTACACAGGCTACGGAAAAACCCCGAAGACCTGTCATCCTGAGGCGCCGCAGGCGACGAAGGATCTCTGCCGTGGGTTGATTTCACGAGCCCGTGCGAACTGCAGAGATCCTTCGCTGCGCTCAGGATGACACCCGCGAGGGATCTTCCCGCAGCCTGTTACACACCGCTACTTCATGTCGTCTGGCACGGGGATTGTCACTTGCCCTGTGGCAGCCCATTCCGTGCCGCGTTGCAGGGTCAAGATGAAGCCGGGGCTAGACATCGCCTTCACGTCGTGTCCCAGCGCGGTTTGGAACACACGGCCTGCGCCATAGGAAAGCGTCCAGATCAGCGGTTCATCTTTTCCCGTGCCACACCCCTCGCCGGGCTTGCGGCAATTGTTAGGGTCGTCGAACGCCGAAGCCAGGACGTGGAGGTTGGGCTGGAGTGTAAGCTGGTGATAAAGTTCGTCGTTCTCAGCAAAGGTGGCAGGCATTCCCTTGGTGATGGGATTCTCGCGGTCAACGATGGTCACGGTGTAGGGGTGGTACGGGCCGTGCCCGGCGGTCTCACGCCAGGTTCCTCCCACCAGCTTGTCGAAGTCCGGCCAGCCCGCGAAAGCGCTCATTGAAAAGTGGTAGGAGACAAGGCCCTTGCCGTTTCTCACAAAGTCCAGCAGTGCCTGGCGCGCACCGTTGTCCCACCAGGGGCCGGCGTTTCTCCAGTCACTGTAATTCAGCAGCAGGACGTCGTAGGGCGCGAACGTCACGAGCGTGTTTCCGCGGACCTCTTCATTGACATGAACGTCAAACTTCCCCGTGCGCTCCAGAATCTCGCGCAGCAGCGGCGTGGTGGCGCGCCAGTCGTGACCATTAACGCCTGTCAAGATCAGCACTTTGATCTTAGGGGGCGTTTGAGCGGGCAATGAAGCCAGGCTTGCACAGAGCATCAGAAATGCCATTAGGATTCGAGACATGATGGTGAAACCTCCGGGCAGCCATTATACAGACCACCAAGACACCAAGTCACCAAGTGTTCGAACTTCCTAAATCTAGTGCTTTTCCTCGCCGCCGGGTGCCTTGGCGGTTAGAGATGTGATATTGTTCTGTTCCACGCCACTATTTACGAGGGCCTATGAAATTCAAGACACTTGCTATCCACGCGGGATACGACCCCAAAGAACACTTCGGCGCGGTCATGACCCCTGTTTATCAAACCTCCACGTTTGCCTTTCACGGGCCGGGCCAGCATGGCCCTTTCGACTATTCGCGGAGCGGGAATCCAACCCGCAAGGCGCTGGAGTCCTGCCTCGCCGCCTTAGAGGGTGGGACCGCCGGTTTCGCTTTCGCGACCGGCATGGCGGCCGAAATAACCCTGCTCATGATGTTTGAAGCGGGCGACACCATCGTCGTGCATGACGACCTGTACGGCGGCACCTACCGACTGTTCGAATCGGTTCTGGCCAGTAAGCAGATCCACGCCCACTACGTTGATTTGCGAAATCTCGCCAAGTTCTCCGAGGCGCTCGCGGCCGCGCCGAAGGCGGTCTGGGTGGAGTCGCCCACCAATCCGCTTATGAATCTGGTGGATATCCGCGCGGTCTCCGAATTGGCGCATCAGCACGGCGCACTGGTCATCTGCGACAACACATTCCTTTCGCCCTATTTTCAGCAGCCCCTCGAGTTGGGCGCCGACATCGTTGTGCACTCCACCACGAAATACATTAACGGCCATTCGGACGTGGTGGGCGGCGGCCTGGTGGTGAAAGACTCGGGTCTCGCGGAACGGATCTATTTCTTGCAGAACGCCATGGGAACTTGCGCCGGGCCGCAGGATTGTTTTCTCGTCTTGCGGGGCATTAAAACCCTCGCCGTGCGCATGGAAGAGCACAACCGCAGCGCCTTGGAAATTGCCTGCTGGCTCGAGAAGCATCCCCAGGTCTCCGCCGTGCTGCATCCCGGTTTGGAAACCCACCCGCAGCACTTGCTGGCATTGCGGCAAGCGCGGGGGTTTGGGGGCACGTTCTCCTTCCGCGCGCGAGGAGGTGAAGATGCCGCCAAGCGGACTTTGTCGCGTCTTCGAGTTTTCACCCTTGCCGAGTCGCTGGGAGGGGTCGAATCTCTGGTCGAGCATCCTTGCACGATG
Organism: uncultured Acidobacteriota bacterium; assembly: GCA_963831905.1. Classification (GTDB taxonomy): domain Bacteria; phylum Acidobacteriota; class Terriglobia; order UBA7540; family UBA7540; genus CAVROP01. The sequence continues at coordinate 1,623,947 of CAWHRX010000009.1, forward strand.
AGCCACGCCTCTGTACCTCCTGAAGTCCAAGCAAAGATGGGGATCACGCCGGACCTCATCCGTGTTTCGGTGGGTCTCGAGGATGTTGGGGACCTGATCGCCGACCTTGACGCCGCCCTCGCGGGTGAATGAAACCTGGGGCGTGGGACCCTTGCCCCGCCTCGTGAAAGGCTGGTAGATTATAGGGATATGATTACTCAACAACAATTTGAATCGGTGGTCGAGCGCGCATCGCAAATGCTTACACGAGCCGGAATCGTCCTCACGCCGGAGGAACGGGCTCATTTCGAGGTGGCGGATTTCGGCTTGGGTGAACTCGAAAAGACCGGCCTCGAAATCATCACTTACATCAACACCGATCGTGTGTGTGCCAAGGAATTGGTCTTGCTCCCTCACCAGACCTGTCCAGAGCACAGGCACCCGACAGTCGGCAGCAGGCTCGGCAAGGAAGAGACGTTCCGCTGCCGCTGGGGAACGGTCTATCTCTACGTGTATGGACCCACCGAAGCGCAGACGGCCTGCCGTCCGCCGCAAGGCTCGGAGGCTTACTACACCGTGGGCCACCAAATCTGCCTGAAACCAGGCGAGCAATACACCATCTACCCTGACACCCTGCACTGGTTCCAGGGGGGGCCGGAAGGCGCTATCGTCTCCGAATTCTCAACACGCAGCACCGATGACCAGGATGTCTTTACCGATCCGCGCATCAAGCGTGAGCCCGAGATCTTGCACCAATGACCCACAAAGAGCGTCTGTTGACGGCGATCAACCATGAGGAGCCCGATCGGGTTCCGCTCTGTGCGTGGTACACACCTGAGGCGGAAAAGACCGTCCTGCGGCATCTCGGGGTGGATTCGGACCGCACCGAGACTTACAAGGCTGCAGGTGGCCCGCTTCCGATCCTGATGGACCACGACTTTCTCATCTCATGGGTGGGGCCGTGCACAGGCTACTACGCGGATCCCGCCGAGGAGTATACCGATGAGTGGGGCATCGGCTGGAAATGGTTCAAGTACGGCGCCAGTGGTTCATATACAGAAATGGTGAGACACCCCCTGGCGGATATCGTGGATCCTGCGGAGTTTTCCGTGCCGGATTTCACCTCCGATGATCGCTATGCCGGGGCCCGCAGCTTGGTCGCTGAATATGGGCGCGAATACGGGGTTATGGGCGGGTGTGCCTGCACTCTCTTCGAGTTGGCGTGGTACCTGCGCGGCATGGAAACAGTCCTTATGGACATGGCGACCAACAAGGACTTCATGCATGCGTATCTTGATAAGCTGATGACCTGGATCGACGAGGCCGGCACCAGGATGGTCGGCCTGGGCGTGGACATCATTTGGATCGGCGATGACTTCGGAACGCAGGACCGAATGCTAATCTCTCCGCAGCTCTTCCGGGAGTTTTTCAAGCCGCGCTATGCGCGCCTTTTCAGCAAGTGGAAGGCGATTAACCCGCAGGTGAAGATCGCTTTCCACTCTGACGGGAACATCTACGATATTATTCCGGACCTGATCGAGGTGGGCCTCGATATCCTGAATCCCGTGCAACCGAAGTCGATGGACCCTGCCTGGCTGAAGAAAGAGTACGGCGACCGGCTCACCTTCTGGGGGACGGTGGATATCCAAGAAGTCTTGCCGTTCGGCACGCCCCAGGACGTGGCCAACGAAGTCAAATTGCGCGTACAGACCGCAGGGAAGGGCGGAGGACTGATCATCTCACCCGCACACAACATCCAGGCGGAGGTCCCGCTCCAAAACATCCTGGCCTTCTACGAGTCCGCCAAGACCTACGGAAAGTACCCCATCACGCCGTAGGGAGGGCCATTGTGGCCGCCCGCTGGCAACCCGCCAAGCGCGGGGCGCCTGTGCAAGAGCGGTCACAAGCGCCGCCACGTCGGCGACCCTGCGCCGAGAGATGCCCATGGTAGACTTGGTTCGTTTGCTATTCTTCGCGGTCCCGTTCTTCATGACTGCCCTTGCCCGGCCCTCCGGAGAAATGTCCGTCGAGACTCGGCGCGCGCAACTCAGTTCGGCGCTGCAGCAACAGTGGGAATATGAGCTTCGAACTCACCCCGAAATGGCGACCTATGTCGGCGACAACCGGTACAACGACCGCCTGAGCGATCATTCCGATGCGTCCTACGCCCAGGAACTCGAGCAAGCCAAGCAGACTCTCGAAAGCATCGAGTCGATCTCCACGGACGGCTTCCCGCCACAGGAACAGTTGAACAAGCTTCTCATGGTTCGCGGCCTACGCGAGGACATCGAATCGGCTGGATTCAAAGAGTGGGAGATGCCGGTTGATCAGTTTGGCGGCATCCATTTGAGCTACGCCGCCCTGCCCTCAGCAACCCCCTTTCGCTCCGTGAAGGACTATGAGGATTATCTTTCGCGCCTGCATCAGATCCCGCGCGTCTTCGAGCAGATAAACGAGAATATGCAGCTCGGTCTGCGCGATGGCCTGATTCCGCCGCGATATTTGCTGGAGAAGGTCGCCGTCCAAGCCCAGAATATTGCGGACAAGTCACCGCAGGACAGCCCCTTTACGCGGCCCGTGTTAAAGTTTCCCGCCGGCATTTCGGACGCTGAAAAGCAGCGGCTGCATGATGCCACGCTTGCCGCCGTGAAGAATGACGTGGCGCCGGCCTACGCAAGTTTTGCAGCCTTTGTGCGCACCCAATATGCCCCTCACGGCCGCGTCGATTACGGCATCTGGGCTCTGCCGCAGGGCGACGCCCGGTACCGGTTCCACGTTCGACAAATGACCACAACCGATCTAGGCCCGGAAGAAATTCACCAAATGGGCCTGAAACAGGTGGCGGAAATCGAGGCCCAAATGCTCGATCTCGCTCGCCGCCAGGGTTTTCCCGACCTAACGAGCTTCAACGAGCACATCCGCAACGATCGCAAGCTCTACGCGACTTCCGGTGAGCAGCTTCTGAACCTCTACCAGCACTACGCGGACCAGATGTATGCCAAGCTCCCACAGCTTTTCGGCCACCTGCCGAAGACAAGACTCGAAGTGATCCCCATGGAGGCCTTTCGCGCTCCCGATTCCGTCCCTGCCGACTACTCGCCCGGCGCCGGCGACGGTTCGCGACCCGGCCGTATCAACGTCAACGAATATGATCCCCAGCATCGACTGCTGCTCAACGTCGAGGCGATTGCCTACCATGAAGGCATCCCTGGCCATCATCTTCAATTCTCCATCGCGCAGCAATTACCCAACCTCCCACCCATCCGCAGGTTTGCTTCCTACAATGCTTATTCCGAGGGCTGGGCCTTCTACGCCGAGCGCTTGGGCAAAGAAGCCGGTTTCTACCAGGATCCTTTTAGCGAATATGGACGCTTGGAGAACGAAATGTGGCGTTCCGTGCGGCTCGTAGTGGATACCGGCGTGCACTACAAGCACTGGTCGCGCCAGCAGATGGTAGACTTCTTCCGGCAGCACACCGCCATGGATGAACCCAACATCCAGACCGAAGTGGACCGTTACATTGCCTGGCCCGGACAGGCGCTGGCCTATAAGCTTGGGCAGATGAAAATCCTGGAGCTCCGCCAACGCGCCCACGACTCACTCGGCGACAAGTTCGACGTGCGCGCCTTCCACGATGCTGTGCTCGCCGACGGTCCCCTCCCCCTCGACGTGCTGGAATCGAGAGTTAACGCCTGGATCGGCTCAGAGAAGTAGCGAAATGCGGCTAAAGAGCCCTTGGCCGTGGCGCGCGGGCAGGATGCCCGTGCCACCGGAAATTGAGTCGCTCCCTGCCATTACCGTTCGTTGAATCTTGGAGGAGCTTGCGTGTATACTGTCGGCTTGTTTGCTTGGGCTTTCAGCCAATGGAAGTGTGTGAGCAGTCGTCCGATGGCTCTGGGCGGCAGGTCGAACCGCCCCTTCTAAGGTTAACAGGACATCAGCCATGTGAGGGTGGAGAAAGGCGATAAACGACATGAAAGCAGCAGTCTTTTACGGGCCTCGAGATGTCCGGATCGAGGATGTTCCGAAGCCCACTGCGGGAACCGGTGAGGTTGTCTTGCGCGTCCAGCGCTGTTCCGTGTGCGGGACGGACAAGCGCATCTACACGCACGGGCAAAAGAACGTGGTGCCGCCGGCGATCACGGGACACGAGATCGTCGGAACCGTTCAGGAGATCGGTCCGGGCGTGGACGGCGGGCTGAGCATCGGCCAGCGGGCCGTGGTTGCCACGGTGGTGGGCTGCGGTAAGTGCATCTACTGCCGGCGCAAGCAATACAACCTGTGCGACTCGTTCACGGCACTGGGCTACGATTATGCCGGGGGATTCGCGGAGTACGTCAAGATTCCCGCCGCGGCGGTGGCTCAGGGCAATGTGATCACAATCCCAAGCTCCATGTCCTTGGAGCGTGCGGCGCTTATTGAGCCGCTTTCCTGTGTCCTGAACGGCCAGGAGTACCTGACGCCCCAGCCGGGCGATCGAGCTGTGGTTTTCGGGGCAGGACCGATCGGGTTAATGCACGCCAGCATCCTGACAGCTCGAGGCTGCGACCCCGTGATCGTGTCCGACGTGTCGCAGGAGCGTTTGGACTATGTCAGTGAGTTCGGTGTAGGCCAACCTGTGAACACGTCCGGCGGGAACGCGCTTGATAAGATCATGGCGGCGGGCGGGGGAGAGAAATTCGACCTGGCCATCGTCGCTTGTTCCGTGAAGGCGGCCCAGGCTGACGCCCTCAAGTTGGTTCGCAAGAAGGCGCGCGTTTCCTTCTTTGCCGGCGTGCCCAAGGACAACCCGGTTCTTGACCTCGACGCCAATCTCATTCATTACAATGAAATCTCCGTCTTTGGCTGCTTTGCTTCCAACCTCCAGCATTACCACCAGGCGCTGGAGATGGTTTCTCGCGATGACTTGCCCTGGGACCGCTTCCTCACACACCGGTTTAAGTTGCAAGATATGGTCAAGGCCTACGCCGTGGTCGAAGCAGGACAAGGAATCAAGGCGGTCATCGACTGCGAATAACCACCACCATGGACAAGGAATCTCTGGCGCAACTCATTGCAATCTCGCGCGCCGTCGGCGCCAATCTTGACTACGTTCAAGCTGGCGGCGGCAATACTTCGGTGAAATCCCCGGACGGGCGGACGATGGCCATCAAGGCCAGCGGCACGGCACTGACGGCGATGGGTGAGACCGCCGGCTGGGTCGAATTGGACACTGCGGGGGTGTTGAGCATCTTCGATCGCAGCGACCTCGCCACCCTCGACTCGAGTATCCGCGAAGCGCGCGTGCTCCAGCATTTGTCCTCCGCGGTCATGGGCGGAGCCGGGCGGCCCTCGGTCGAGTCGGCGCTCCACGCCATGCTCGGCAAGGTAGTCATCCACACTCACCCCGTGGCGGCCAACGCTTTGAACTGCGGGCCCGGGTTAATGGCTTTAAAGGAAATTACACCCGCCGGCGAACTCCCGCCGCTCTGGGTGCCCTACACCGATCCGGGCTGGCGGCTCGCCAACACCATCAAGTCGGCGGCAGAGAGCTACGAGAAGGTGCACCACCGCCGCCCAGATGTGCTCTTCATGGAGAACCATGGCCTTCTCGTCTCGGCTCCGGAGGCGCAAGCCTGCCTGGCGCTCCATAATGACTGGGTGGCGCGATGCGCGCGCTACTTCGCGCCGCAAGCGCCGCAGCTCGGTGCGCCCGCGGGCTTGGATTCTTCAGCCGTGCGCAAGGCAATGGTCTCCTTGCGCCGGGCGTGGAAAGAGTCGCGAGGCAGCTCGCCTTTCATCCGCATAACCGATGATGCGGAACTGGCCGGCGTAGCATGCGACGAAAGGGCGGAGACGTTGGCTGCCGGTTCGCTGACGCCCGATCATATTGTTTACACCGGGGCGCACGCGATTGTGGGCGATTCAATCGACGAAGTGGCGTCGAGGCTGAAACCCGCGTTGAACGAACTGGCTCCGCCCCGCATGGCCATCCTTCGAAACCTCGGGACTTTCCTGCTCGCTGACAACCCCGCGAAGCTCGATGCGGCCGAGGCTTTGGGAGTAGCCGCCGCCAAGATTACACGCTTGGCGATGGCACGCGGCGGCGCGCATAACCTCGCCCCGGCTTTCGCCGATTTCATCATTAATTGGGAAGTAGAGCACTACCGCGCGGCCCTGTTTAACGCCGCTGTCGCTCCCCTGGCCGGTAAGGTTGGCTTGGTGACGGGCGCAGCATCCGGTCTGGGCCGTGGCATTGCCCAGGGCTTGGTGAAAGCGGGCGCCTCGGCGGCCTTCTGCGATGTTGACGACCGGGCCGCGGAAGAAGCGGCAGCGGCCTCGCCGGACCCCTCGCGCGCGTTGCCCGTGCACATGGATGTCACCGACGAAGGCTCCGTGGCGTGCGCCTTTGACAAGCTATTGCGCCACTGGGGCGGCTTGGACATTGTGGTTTGCGCGGCGGGCGTAGCCCCAGCCTACGAGTTGGTTGACCTGCCGGTGGACAAGTGGCGGCAGGCGCTGGAGATCAATCTCACCGGCTATTTCCTGGTGGCGCGGGAGGCGGCTCGAATTATGCGCGCGCAGGGTGACGGCGGCGCCATGATCGTGCTTTCCTCGAAAAGCGGTCTGGACGCTTCCAAGGCCAATTCCGCTTACAACGCGACAAAGGCCGGCGAACTCCACTTGATGCGCGGCTGGGCGCTCGAACTGGGCCCCGACGGCATCCGCGTCAACGGCGTCGCCCCTGGCAATGTCTTCGAAGGGTCCAAGATCTGGAACCCCGAATACATCAAAGCCGCCGCCCGCAAGAAAGGAATCAAGCCCGAAGAAGTCATCCCCTACTACGTTGCGCTGACCGCGCTGAAACGCGACATTAAGCACGAGGACGTTAACTCCGCCATCGTCTTCCTTTGTTCCGACGCCGCTCGCTGCATCACCGGCCAGACACTGGTGGTGGACAGCGGGCAGGTGATGGTTCGATGAGCAAGGAGACTTCAAATCGGAGCACTGATCAGTAGTCCGCCAATGCAAAACACGGCCCAGCTCGAAACGGCTCTCTACGAAGGCGGCCTCGACCAGCGCCTGCGTGCGCTCGGCCAACTCTGTGCCCAACTCGGACCCAAAACCAAGCGTGGCACCAACTGCCACATTCACACTAGTGAATCATTCAGCGTCTTTCGCTCCCCTACGGAAGCCGTGTGGCAGGCAGCGCGAGAGGGCTTGGCAGTACTCGGTATCAACGACCACTACACGATTGCAGGACACGAGGAGTTCCGCCGCGCGTGTGAGGTTGCGGGCATCGCGGCGGCGTTTTCTCTCGAAGCCGTGGCCATGGATCGCGACGCCGAAGCGCACAGCGTGCTGCTGAATGACCCCGACAATCCCGGCCGTGTGTATCTCTGCGGCAAGGGCGTAACCAGGACTCCGTCCGATTCTTCCACGGAAATGCAAAACCTGGCGCGCATGCGGGCGGCCCTCGAGCGCCGGAACCGCGAGATTACCGCCAAGGTCGCCGCGCTCTTCGCAGAGCGAATGCATGCCGAAGGCCCCACCTGGGAGTCTGTGCAAGGCTTGACGCCGCGCGGCAATGCCACGGAGCGGCACGTGGCCTGGGCGACCCTGGCGAGCCTGCGCCAGTGGGCCGCCACGCAGGGAGTGCCGCTCGCGGAGGCCATCACGAAATTTTGCGGTGCGGCGCCCCCTCCCAGCGCTGACGATGCCGCGCTGCAGATCTTCCTGCGGGCCAAACTCCTTAAGGCGGGCGCTCCTTGCTTCGTGCGCGAGTACGAAGAGGCCTTTGTCTCCGTGGCCGACCTGCGCAGGATCTTCCTGGCTTTCGGATCCATCCCCACTTATCCGATCCTTGGGAATCCCGTGACTTCCGGAGAACGGGATGTCGAGGCGCTCCTTGACCGATTGGAGGCGGCGGGTTTTTACGCCGTCGAGGTTATCCCGCATCGCAATACGCACGAGCGGCTGGCGGAGATCGTCTCGACGGCGCGGCGCCGCTGGTGGCCCGTCTTCAATGGTACGGAACACAACACTCCCGAGGCTAAGCCCATCCTCGACCCTTACGCGCTGAACCCGGAGTTTGAGCCCTGGTTCCGGGAAAGCACCGCGCTCTTGCTCGGCCACCAACGGCTGGTCGCACAAGGCCGGCCAGGTTTTGTCGATCTGGAAGGCCGGCCGACGATTGCTGACGCCCGTACCCGGTTCGAGCACCTCAGCGGGGATTTGGGATCCAGGATTCAGGATTCTGGCGTCGGAGGGTAGCGCGGACCTGCTTCTTAGGTCCGCGGTTCGTCCCCGCATGCCGGCGAAGAGCCGCAGACCTTGGAGAGCAGGTCTGCGCTACCCCGCGCTATCTTCTTGCATTTTCGCCCTTATTGGCGGAATATAGGCGATTTGGTTTTAGGAATTCATTATCTTCTTGAGAGGCGGAGGACGAGCAAAGTGGCAAAAAAAGAAACTGCGATTGCAAAGCCAAAGGGGAAGTTGGGCGTTCTTACGGTTGGGATGGGCGCGGTGGCTACGACCATGATCGCGGGCGTGGAAGCGGTGCGCAGAAAGATTGCGCTGCCGATCGGGTCACTCACCCAGATGGGCACGATACGCCTTGGGAAGCGCACGGACAAGCGGATTCCCTTGATCAAAGATTTCGTGCCCTTGGCCAATCTCAATGATCTGGTCTTTGGCGGCTGGGACCTGTTTACGGACAGCGCCTATGAAGCTGCCAGCAAAGCCGGGGTTCTGGACAAAGGTCACGTCGAGCAGCTGAAGGATTTTCTCCAGGAATTGCGGCCTATGCCCGCCGCGTTCGAGCAGAAGTGGGTAAAGAGGCTTCATCCCAATAACGTGAAGACCGGCAAGACAAAGATGGACCTTGCCGAGCAAGTGATGAAGGATGTCGAGGGGTTCAAGAAGCAAACCGGCGCTGACCGGCTGGTGATGATCTGGTGCGGCTCGACGGAAGTTTTCTCGAAGCCCCATCCCGTTCACGACACCCTTGAGACTTTTGAGGAAGGCCTGAAGTCGAACAGCCCGGACATCTCTCCCAGCATGATCTACGCCTACGCGGCATTGAAGCTGGGCGTCCCGCACGCCAACGGCGCGCCCCACATCACCACGGATATTCCTGCCCTCACGGCCTTGGCACTGCAAAAGAAAGTGCCCGTCTGCGGCAAAGACTTCAAATCAGGCCAGACGTTCATGAAGACCCTCCTCGCTCCCGGCATCAAGGCAAAACTGCTGGGCCTGAAGGGTTGGTTTTCAACCAACATTCTGGGCAACCGCGACGGCGAAGTGCTGGACGATCCCGAAGCTTTCCGTAGCAAGGAAGAAAGCAAGCTTTCGGTGCTCGAGTACATCATCCAACCGGATCTTTATCCCGAGCTGTATGAGGGCTACTTCCACAAAGTGCGGATCGAGTACTACCCGCCCCGCGGCGACAACAAGGAGAGCTGGGATAACCTCGATATCTTCGGCTGGCTCGGCTATCCCATGCAGATCAAGGTGAACTGCCTCTTCCGGGATTCGATCCTCGCCGCACCTATGGCGCTCGACCTCGTCCTTTTCACGGACCTCGCGCAGCGCTGCCCGAGCCTGGCGAAGATGGGAATCCAGGAATGGCTGTCCTTCTACTTCAAGAGTCCGATGTGCCACGCCAGCGTTTACCCCGAGCATGATATCTTTATTCAACTTATGAAACTTAAAAATACCCTCCGGCACCTGCGTGGCGAAGAATTGATCACTCACCTGGGGTTGGAGTACTACGACTAGAGAGGCAGTGGGCAGGTAGGCAGTAGGCAGATGGGCAGATCGGCAGGTGGGCAGATGGCAGGACCGGCGGTGGCCGAGCCTCTCGAAGCTGCCCGCCTGATGAATGAACTGATGAGCTGCTCTCTATTCTCGTCTGCGCACTTGCAGTCGAGCCGGGGCGCTGGTTGGGTGGTTTTCAGGTCTGGAATCTGAAATCTGCGATCTGAAATCTGCTTGCCTTTCAAGCGTAGAAGCGAAGGATGATTGTAGTCCTTCCCACTGCCTACTTGCCCATCTGCCCACTGCCCTTTGCCTGAGGCCACATGATCCCATCCATTCCCATTGAAATGCGCGCCCTGGTTCTCGACGGGACCGGTTTCGCTCACTTGCAAGTGCGGCGTGTGCCGGTTCCTCGTCCCGGGCCGCGTCAAATGTTGGCGCGGGTGGATGCGGCGGGGATTTGCACCTCCCTCATCAAGCTGGTTGAGCAGGGCCCGGCGCACGCGCAGGTGTATGGCTGGGATCTCGAACGCTTTCCCCTGATTCTTGGGGACGAAGGCTGCGTAACGCTCGTCGAGGTGGGCCCGGAGCTGACGGATCGATATCACGCGGGCGAGCGATATGTCGTTCAGCCCGCCGTCGATCACCCACCCATCAATCACCGGGAGCGTTATCCCGACGGGGGTCGAGGCGTCGCCAAGGTCGCCGTCGGCTACACACTGCCGGGGCACCTCGCGGAGTATATCCTCATCATGGAAGAAGCGGTGGCCGCGGGCTGCCTCCTTCCCGTGCCGACCCACTCCTTTCCTTTCGCACACGCGGCACTCAGCGAGCCGGTGTCCTGCTGCGTCTCGGCTCAAGACCATCACGTGCATTTGGTGCAACAGACGCCGACGGGGCCGCGGCAGATCGTTAAAGGGCTCAAGCCGGGCGGTGTAACGGTAGTGATCGGCGCCGGGGCGATGGGCCGGATGCATGTGGACGTTGCGCTCAGCCAGCAACCGCGCGCCCTCGCGGTGGCCGACATCGTTGAGGAGCGCTTGGAGTTGGTGAAAACGTTGTTCGGTCCGCGCGCCGGCAAGCTTGGAATTGACCTCCGTGTCGTCAACCCGGCGACTACCGATTTACACGAGATCGTAAACGAACTTACAAACTACCGTGGTGCCGACGATGTCATCGTCGCCGTGGGTTCAAAGCAGGCCATTGAAGTCGCTCAGCGCCTGGTCGGGCGCGGCGCCGTCCTGGACCTGTTCGGCGGCCTGAAAAAAGGCGAAGACGTTATTGGCTTCGACACGGGGATCATCCACTACAAGGAAATCAACGTCACGGGTTCCAGTGGAGGCTCCCCCTGGGACATCGCTCGGACTTTGGATTTGATGGCAAAGGGTGAAATCAACGCCGGACGCCACATTACTCGCATCGGCGACTTGGAGCACGCCATTGAATTCCTGAGAATGATCAAGGCTCAAGAGATCGATGGCAAGGCCGTGGTCTACCCTCACCGACGTAGCGCCGAAATCAGGGCCGTGGCCTCATGGAGCGCCGGGGACGAGGCGGAATACTTGATACAGTGACGAGTGACGAGTGACAAGTGACGAGCAGAAGCCAGGAGTCAGAAGGCACGGGTCGGAATCGGAGCACTTTCGACTTTCGACTCTCGACTCTCGACTCATACAGGGCAAACCTAGTCCCCAGCCCCTAGCCCCTAGTCCCTTACCTCAACGCACCTTCGTTGGCTTCGGCTTCGGTGCCATCCAGGCCGGGCTGTTTCTCTACGAAGCATTCCGGTCCGGGAGCTTCGGCCGCTTGGTAGTCGGCGAAGTTGCGCCGGATATGGTGGACGCTGTGCGGAGGGCCGGAGGCCGCTTCTCGGTGAATATCGCCCACCCGGACCGCATCGAGCGCGAGGAAGTTGGACGAGTTGAAATTGAAGACCCCGGCTCTGAATCGGGCCGGCGCAATTTGGTGGAAGCAGTCGCTGAGGCGGAAGAGATTGCCACTGCGGTTCCCAGTGTCGAATTCTACGCTTCGCCAAACCCCGGCAGCATTCACCGGCTCCTGGCCCAAGGCCTGCGACGCAAGGCAGCTACGAAGGGCCGGCCAGCCATCGTTTACACTGCTGAGAACCACAACCACGCGGCGGAAATCTTGGAAGCAAGAGTCCTGGAGGAGATCCCGGAGGACGAGCGAGAGCCTGTCGCGAGCCGCGTCCGATTCTTGAACACGGTGATCGGAAAAATGAGCGGCGTGGTTTCCGACCCGGACGAAATCAGGCGGCAAGGCCTGGCCACCGTCACTCCCGGCGGTCAGCGGGCTTTTCTAGTAGAAACCTTTAACCGAATCCTGGTTTCCCGAATTCGATTCCCACGAAGCGGCGATACGCCTCCTTTCACGCGTGGCATAAAGGTCTTTGAAGAGAAGGACGACTTGCTGCCTTTCGAGGAAGCCAAGCTGTACGGGCACAACTCGACCCATGCGCTCGCCGCCTACGTCGGCGTTATGCGCGGCGTGCAGCATATCGCCGATCTCAACAAAGACCCCGATATCCTCGGGTTCCTCCGCGCCGCCTTTATTCAAGAATCCGGAGCAGCGTTGGTGCGCAAGCACGCGGGCCGGGACCGGCTCTTCACTCAGGAAGGTTTTCGCGAGTACGCGGATGATCTTCTCGCTCGAATGGTTAATCCTTTCCTTAACGACACCGTCGAGAGAGTCGGCCGCGATCCACAGCGCAAACTGGGGTGGGACGACCGCTTGGTGGGCACCCTGCGCGTGGCGCTGGAGCAAGGCATCAAGCCGTCGCGTTTCGCCTTCGGGGCAGCGGCTGCCCTGGCCGTATTGGACCGGAACACACTTGAAACGGATTTCCCGGTCGCAAACTGGCTGGACCCGTTGTGGCAATCGGCATCTCCGGATAAACTTGAAAAAGAGAGCGTCCTCGCGCTGTTTGAAGAAGGCCGCAATCGACTCCGGCATTGGCGGGGTTCGGGCTTCCAAAGCCTCGAGGCGTTATTTTCGACATAGCTGGGGGAAGGTCTCCAGAGAGGGACTGAGTCGAATTGATTTGGCATAATCTCATCAGATGGCCTTGGATCGTCTTTTGCGTCTATTGGGCCCTGGGCGCGTTGACGACGCGCAGGACTGTGAGTACAGAATCCTTTGTCGCGCGCGCTCGCCACCTCCTTTTGGAAATCACCGGCTTCGCCTTGCTGTTCGGGGGCTTCATGGGCATCGGCGTGCTTGGTGAGAGCGTTTTCCATCGTACCTACACGACCTTGGTTACAGGGGTCGCACTCACTTGGATTGGGATCGCTCTCGCCATCTGGGCGCGCTGGCACCTGGGACAGTATTGGAGCGGCAGAATCACCCTCAAGGAGGATCACAAGCTCATCCGCACCGGCCCCTACGCTCATTTCCGGCATCCGATCTACTCCGGGATCATTCTTGCCGCGATCGGCGCAGCGCTGGCGATTGACGAATGGCGATGCGTTGCCGGAGTCGCCGCCATCGTCCTTGCTTACTTGATTAAGGGAAAGAAAGAGGAATCGGTTCTGGCCGCGCAATTCGGGGAAGAGTTCAAGGAGCACTGCCGACACACTGGATTTCTGATTCCGAAGTTTTGACCTCTGATGACTGAGACCCGCAAAACCCAAATGATCATCGGGCCCGTCGAACTCCAGGCGGAGTTGTTTGACACGCCGACCGCGCAGTGCCCGTAACAGATTGCTAACTACTCCTGGCGCAAGGCGCGCATCGGATCGACTCGGCTGGCGCGGCGGGCGGGCAGAAAACTCGCCATCAAGGCAGCAAACGCCAGCACGCAAATCATCAGGGCAAAAGTGAGTGGATCAATGGAGCGAACACCGGTTACCAGGTGCTCCAAAAGCCGCGCCGCAACGAGGGCGGCAATCACGCCCAGACCAACGCCGGCGAGAATCATCGCGAGACTCTGCCGCAGCACAAGCCGTATGACGTCGCGGCGGCTCGCCCCGAACGCCATGCGTACGCCGATTTCGGGAACCCGCCGGCTGGTGACGTAAGCCAATACCCCGTAAATGCCGATACAAGCAAGCAATAGCGCCAAGCCGGCGAATATGCCGAACAGAAGCAAAAGGAAACGCTGTTCGCCGAGCGACCTGCTCGCGAGCTGCTGCATCGTATAAACCTCGTACAGAACTTGATCTCCTGTAGGGCCCCGCGCTTCCCGCCGCAACTGCCCGAGCAGATTCAACGGTGGGATCTTGGTGCGAATGACAATCGACATCAACTCCGACCAGCGAGGCAGGAAGGGGTCCGCGACCTGAGCGAATGGGTAATAGAACTGATCGCGGACGTGCGCCTGATCGTCGCCGGCGAGCCCCCAGTAGCGCACGTGGCCCACTACACCCACGACTTCGTAAGGATCGGTGCAGTCATAGAAGGTTTCACCTTTAGGCCCGATGCAAGGCATATCGGGAATCCATAGGCGCTTCCCGATCGGGTCTTGTTTGCCGAAGGCATGCAGCGCCATCACCTCATCAATCACGATGACGAGCTTGCCGCCCATGCGGTCGTGCTCATCGAAGAAGCGGCCCTCGCGTAGTGGGATGCCCATCACTTTCAGATAATCTGGCGTCACGCTGCTGGAAAGCGCCAGAGGCATCAGATGCTTCTCCGGGAGAGCCGCTGAGGTCCAGTAGCCGACCTGGTTGTTCCCTTCACGCATCGGGACCGTATCGACCACGGCAGCCGCCTGCACGCCCGGCACGCGACGCATGCCATCCAGCAGTTCCTGCCACGCCGCCGGGATCCGCGCCGGATTTGCGAGTATGGAGGGCGCAAGCGCAGCCCGAGTGACAAGGAGGTTCCGCATGTCGATGCCGGGGTTAAGAAACGACAACCGCCAGAGCGTCCGGCCGAGTATGCCAGCGGCAACCAACAGCACCACCGCCAGCGCGATCTCGGTAACCACAAAACTGCTGTGCAGGCGGCGCGAGCTTGCCGCAACGATCCGGGCACCGGCGCGGAGAATCTGTTCCAGATCGCGAGTGGGCGCGCGCAGGGCCGGCGCGAGCCCGAAAAGAAAGCCGCACAATATAGAGACGAAGAGCGCAAACAGCAGCACATGCCAATCGAGTTGAACCTCTTCAGCGCGCGGCAGACTGCCTGGCCAGAGGGCCACAAACGGGCGGCTGCCCATGGCCGCAAGCCAAACCCCGAGAGCGCCCCCGATTAACCCCAAGAGCGCGCTCTCCGTCAGACATTGGCGCACCAACCGGCCCCGGGTCGCTCCCAGCGCCACGCGCATCGCAAGTTCCCGCTCACGGGAAACGGCGCGCGCCAGCAGCAAGCTGGCGACGTTGACGCACGCGATCGCTAGCACCAACCCGACCGCGCCGAGCAGCAACCAGAGCGTGCCGCGGTCGCCTCCGACCTGCTCCACCACTAATTCCTGACGAAGTGGCCGGGCCACGAAGCCGCGCCCTGCGTTGGTTTTCGGGTACTGCGCCGCCAACCGCCGGCCGATTACCGCAAGCTCCTCCTGCGCACGCCCCAGTGTCGCGCCGGGCCGTAGTCGCGCCCAAACATCAATGCCTGGATGCGCGTCGCGCCTCTGCATGATCCCGCTGGTGTTCTGGCCAATTGGAGTAAAGATATCGGCATCCAGAGATAACCTGAGACCTGGAGGTGCGACCCCGACAACGGTGTAAGACTTTCCTTCAAGAACCACCGGTTTGCCGATTGCTTCCGTGCTTCCACCGTAGTGGCGCTGCCATAACGCGTAGCTAATGATCGCCACGGGCGAAGCTCCGGGCCGATCATCTTCCGGCAGGAAGGCGCGCCCGCGCGCGAGGGTAAGGCCCAGGACAGGGAACAACTCCGACGACATCTCGACGCCGTCAACACGCTCGGCCTCCCCGGGTGCGCTGACTGTGCCCCCGTTGTAGCGCCATGCCGCCATTTCTAAAGCGCCGCTCTGGTTCTTGCAGTCGAGATAGTTAGGGTAAGAATATGCCCAGAGATCACCCCATCGGTAGTCGCTTATCCCTTTCGTCTGTTCATTGAGAGTGAACAGCCGTGCAGGATCCCGATAGTGCAGAGGCCGGAAGAGTACACCATTGATGACGGTAAACATCACGGTTGTCGCACCGATGCCAAGGGCGAGGGTCAACAGGGCGACAACCGCAAATCCGGGTCTCTGCCGCAAGGTGCGAAGGGCATAAAGCAAGTCCTGCGCCAGGTCTTCCAACCAACGTGTCCCACGAGCGTCCCGGCACTCCTCCTTCACCTGCTCCGGGCCGCCCAGCGCAAGCCTGGCTTGCCGCCGCGCTTCCTCCGGCGCGTAGCCGCGCGCGATCAAATCAGCCGTATGCTCTTCCAGATGGAACAGCAACTCCTTACTAAGTTGCTCCTCCAACTGCCTTCGGCGCCACAGGCGATGCCACCAGCTCATTCCGCACCTCCCTCAGAGAGCCGGAGAATTAGACCGACTGCTTCCGTCAAACGCTCCCAGCTCGCGGCTTCCTTTTCGAGTTGTGAGCGCCCTTTCCGCGTCAAGTGATAGAATTTGGCCTCCCGCCCTGTCTCAGTTTCCCTCCAATCGGCAGCCAGAAGGCCGCGGTTTTCGAGGCGATGCAGCGCCGGGTACAGCGACCCTTGCGGGACGCGGACGACGAAGCGTGAAACTTGTTGAAGGCGTTGCGCAATGGCATACCCATGCACAGGTCCCAGAGCCACAACTTTCAGAATCAACAGTTCAAGGGTGCCTTGGGGGAGATCCGATTTGACGGTCATGCTCATACCTCCATCTTCTACAGGTTAGCGCATGATGTGTAGAAGGTCAAGGTATTCCGTCTTGGTGTTTTGGTGGTGAGGCTCAGGCTTCAGAGCCTAATGAAGATGCGCTTCTTATACAGCCAGAGGCAAAGTAGCCAGAGCATGCCCCAGACCACGAGGCTGGTAACAATCGCTGTATTAAGGGGACCTGCCCAGGCAAACAGGCCCATGGTGAAAGGTCTGACAATCCTGTTGAACCACCACGCGCCGCCTGTCATTGCGAAGAGATATATGAGGAGTGGATTCATGCCCACGATGTTGAAGAACAGTGTCCACCTCTTCAGCTTCTTCACGTCGATCAGCCAGTAACAAAGCGCCAGGGCCAGCAAGCACCACCCGCCGCTCACGAGCACGAATGAGGTGCTGGCGATGCGTTTAATGATCGGAGTCCAGGGGTTGAGGGTGTAGCCAACCACAACTCCGATCAGGCCAGGAATGGCGAGCAGGCGAATCTTCTGCAGGGAGGTGCGGCTGCTCATCAGGACCTGTCCGGCAAGCACTCCCCACATGGTGTGCGCGGCAGTCGGCACGGCGTTAAACGCCACCCAATGGTCAGAGTCAAGCTTGTGCATCAGAACCATATCCATCCAGGATCCGAAATTGTGGTCCGGCACGAACGGCTGGTTAAACCCAGCCACCGGCCACAACCGATAGAGGAGCTCGGTAGCGATCAGAAACAGGAAGGTGACACCAATCTGAACGCGCGCCGGCTTGCGCAGGAAGAGAAAAGCCACGAGGTACGTGAAGGAGAGCTGGGCCAGCACATTCCAAAGCTCAAACGTCAGTCTTCCGGGTCCGATGCAATAAAGAGCCCAGCCAAACAGGAGTAGCAGCCCCGACCGGATCAGCGCGTGATGAAGCGTCTTGCTCCAACTGTCGCCTCGCTGCCAGCGCTTGGCGAATGAGAAGGGCATCGCGACACCAACGATGAACATGAAGGACGGCTGGATCAGGTCCCAGAAGTGCAGCCCATTCCAACGATGATGCTCCAACTGCCAGCCGATAGTGCTTACCAGTGTGCCATTAAAAGCCGGCATCCTGAGAAGTTCATAGAGTCCGGTGGCCTCTCCCACCAGAAGGAACATCGTCAGTCCGCGATAGAAGTCGAGCGAGGTCAGCCTCCCTTCCGCGGACAAAGACTCTCCGGGTTTCCTGTTTGTAGCAGTCTGCCGCAACTCATTGGTGACGCGCGTTCCCATAGTCAGACTTAGACCTCCTGTCGCCGAACTCACATCTCAAGGGAGAATGTTTTTAGCAGGAATAACCGCGGGCGTCGAGCAGATTCTTTTCGCCGGACGCGCTTGGAGAGGCACGTGGTCACTCCATGTCGTCGGCGAGGGTGAGCGCCTTTCGAAGGAATTCACGGCGCGCCTCCGTCGAAAGGTTGTGCGATGCTTGAAATTCCGGATGGGCCGCGGTTAAGCCTTCCTGCTGCGGGTATATTCGCGCCTCCATTTCCAGAGTCTCTCGGGCCTTTTCATCTTGTCCAGTCTGAAGATAGAGCATTTCAAGCGTTGTATAGCCGCCGCGCCATTCCGGCATCAACTCCAACGCTCTGCGGAGGTAAGACTCAGCGCGATCATTCGCGCCCTCGAGAACGGACAAAACCCCCAGCCCCCAAACTATTGCCCCCGAATTCGGAGTTTGCTGCAAGCCGCGCTTGAGAACCTTGGCCGCGGCGACGGTCTCCCCTGCGCGTAATTTGGTCAGGGCAAGAGAGAGATAACCCTGATCGTTGTCGGGGTTCTTGGCGATGGCTTTTTCGAAAGCGTCCGCCGCCTCCGAGGTTCTCCCCAAGTGCGCGTAGATATCTCCCAGCAAGGATAGAGTGGCGCCGTCCTGCTCACCCTCGCGCGCGGAGGGCAGGATAGCGTCCAAGGCGCGGCCGTAGTCCTGCAACTGGAAATACGCATTGGCCAGGTTATATTTGGCATCATTCGAGGTTGGGTCGGCCTCTTCCGCAGCCTGAAAGTGCTGCACGGCATCAGAGAACAATCCGTAACGAGCCAGCAGGGTCCCAACCCCCAATTCGGTTCTCACGTCTTTTCCGCTTGCGTCATCAAGCTGGGAGACTCTCCGGCGAGCCTCCTCAACGTCCCCCAGTTTCAAATAGGTTTCAATGAGCAGGTAGAGAGTCCTCGGATCATTAGGGTTTCGGGCGTCCATGCGAAGAAGTTCCTGGAGGTCGATCTCCGCCTTTTGCCGGGGCGGGAGGGACACGCGCTGGTCCAAGGCCTCCAGGAAACGATGAAACGGATACGGCGCGTTCACCTCGTCCTTCGAGAGCGTCTCAAAGACCTTCATATCTCGCGCGGCGGCGGCGTCCTCGTGGGCGTGCCGCTCGGCATTGGCGAGATTGTAATAGACTTGCGCCTTCTTTGAAGCGAGTGTCGTACACTTTCGGAGCAGGGGAATGGCCTCGTCATACTTCCTCTCTGCCATCTTGACCTTCCCGAGTTCGTAGTAGGCGTCGCTGTAATCGGGGCTGGACCTTAACGATTCTTCCAGAAACTTTTCCGCCTCCGGATATTTCCCCTGTTTACTTTCAATATACCCCAGATTAAACAGACAGATGCCGTTGTGCGGGTCCTTTTTCAACCCTGCTTCAAAGTATTCCCGGGCGTCATCGAACCTGTTGAGGTGGCGGTAACACAGCCCCATGAAGGCATAGGATGAAGCGGATGGATCAATCTCGATTAGTTTTTTGAATTCCTCAGTAGCTTTGGGAATCTTCCCGGCACTGAAATAGCTTTCCCCGAGAGCGGCGCGCATGTCCGGCCGGCGTGGATCGAGCTTCACGCCTTCTTCGAGGACCTGTATCGCGTCCTCATAATACGCCTGCAACATGCTGAGCCGGCCGATCAGGAAAATCACATCGGTGTTATCAGGAGCCAGCTTGCGCGCGCGCATCAGAAGTTCGAGTGCCTGCAAATCCTTTTGCTTCGCGGCGTAGACCTCGGCGAGGACATAGAGGGTATCCGGCGAGTTAGGGCTGAGCGACAGGGCGCGATCCAAGGCCTCTTCCGCTTTGTCGTAGTCTTTCTTCCGGAAGTATGCCTGCCCGAGATTGTGGAGGATCTCCGGCGTCCGCGGGCTGAGCGAGTCTGCCAACTCCAGCTCATGGACCGCCGCATCGTATTCCTTTTCACGAGCCAGGAGTATTCCAAGCGAGAAGTGCGGAGGGACGTCGTTTTTAGCCTGCTGCGAAACTGCGCGGCCCAGTGCGAGTGCTTCGTCGCGACGATGCGCTTTGAAGTATGCCTGGACGAGTGCGATTTGAGTGCCGACATCCGGCGGGCGGATTTCTTTCAAAACGAGGATAGCATGCTCCGCGTCGCCCCGCGCCAGAAGTACCATCCCCAGGTTATAGGTTGCGTCGCGATCCTGCGGGTTGTCGCGCAAGGCGGCGCGAAACTCATTTTCGGCAAGAGCCAGCTTGCCCAGCGCAAAATAACTGGTTCCCAGATTAATGTGGGTCCTGGCGGAATGAGGATCGATCTCAAGCGCCCGCTCGAGCGCGGCCACGGCTTGGGTGAAATCCTGTTGCTGATGGTAAGCGAGCCCGAGGAGGTTCCAGCCTGCGAGGTTCTTAGGTGCGATCTTCAACCCTTCACGGACCGCGACAATAGCCTTTCCAGCATCGCCTTGGCGTAGATACCGCTCAGCCTGTTGAAATAACAACTGAGCCCGCGCGGAGGGGTTCTCACCGGGCGTCCCTTGGGCCGCCGTTCGGGGCAACAGGGGCTGTGCTTGAGAGGTTAGAATCGCTCCCGACAACAAGCCAATACACAACAGCCGGGCGAAGAGTTGCGCCGATGGCCGCCTTACCGGATTGCAAAATCGATAGCGATTACGCCGCATCGCCCATCTCACCCATCAAGACAGATCCTAACAAAAAGGGCGCCCCGAGGGCGCCCAAAAAGATGATTCTGTCTGTGGAGTGGCTGTCAGAAATAAAACTTGAACGCAAACTGAATCTCCCGCTGGTCGTTTTGCAAGTCGCGTGTCGAAGCAATTTTCCCGAATGTCGTCGGCGAAGTGTAATCCAGCGAGCCGGGTGCTGCTTGTACGCCGTTCCCACTAAACCCAGGCGGGGAGAAGTTGGGATGGTTAGTGATATTGAAGATTTCCGCCCGGAACTCCAAGCGCGTCGCTTCCGAGGTCCGAAACTCTTTAAAGAACGAGGCGTCCATGCGGTGAAAACCTGGTCCCAGGAACTGCGATGGAGCTCCACCCAGAGGCGCGTAATCGCTTTGGCCGACGGTTGTGGCCAGCGGCGGTGTCGCGAAGGCATTGGGGTTGATCCAGTGGTCGACGTCGTGCGGGCCGGCGTAAACATTCTGGCCCGGAACCAGCAGCGCATCGCACCCGAAATCACCCGTTGTCTCACTTGCGCAGGGGACCGTCATGGGCTGGCCGTCTTGCAGGGTCAGGATCCAGTTGGTGTGCCAGCCACCCAAGACCGCGTTGGTGATCCCATGAGCAGAGTTCAGGAATCGTTTGCCATTTCCCACCGGTAACTCGTAAATGCCGCTGGCGTGGACAACGTGGGGAATTTGGAAGTCGCACTGGCCGTAATCCCCTTGGAGTCCGAAACCAGGCAAGAGCGGGGCGCGGTAGCCGCCATGGGCCGTGCCGTTCAGCACGTCCACCGCGTCCGTGCGGCATTGCGACCAAGTAAAGTTCGCCAGCATCTGAAGCCCGTGGCTGAAACGCCGCTCGTAGTTCAACTGCATGGAGTTGTAGTAGCTGTCGCTCGCCATGCTCGTATAGGTGGTGCTAGTGGAAAAATCAGGGTAGGGATAATAGGCGAGCGGATTGGCGAAGCTGGCAGGCAGGATCACGTTGGGCTGATTCTCGTTGATGTAGCTACCCAGGTGTCGCACCGTGTTTCCGACATAGCCGAGCGAGACGGTTTGATTCGCCGTCAGCTCGTACTGAAGCGTCATGTTGTAGCCCTGCGTGTACGGCGTCTTCATGTGATAGTCGTTGCCGGTAAACGAGACCAAGCCCGGGGCCACGGCGTTCGGTGTTAATGGTATCGAAGAGAATCCGTTGTGTATGGTCGCGACATTCGTGGGCGTCGGGGTGGACTCGCCAGTAACAATGATCGGCTGGTTCGTAACTACGGTTCCGTATTGGAGGACGTATTGGAACGGGAAATCGACGTAAGTTTCTACGACCGAGTTCTCAAACCCGCCGTAGAAAATCCCGTAGCCTCCGCGCGCCACCAATTTGGGAGTGAACCGGTAGGCGAATCCCACCCGCGGGGCGAAGTTCGTGTTCTGCGAGTGGCCGAGTCCTGGCACGTCGGAACAAGCGTAATTGACGTTATCCATTGCCAGAGCGGTCTGGAAAGGTGATGAGGAAGAAGTGGAGTCGCAGCGCGACTTGGTTACCAGAAATTCGGAAGGCGCCGAGGCGCTCGCGGGTTGCCAATTCGACTGGGCGCCGTATCTCTCCACAATTTGCCCGAAGTACTCCCAGCGCAGCCCCAGGTTCACCGTCAACTTGGGCGTAACTTTCCAGTCGTCTTGAATGTAGCTGGCGTAGTAGTGGCGTCCCATATCCGTATTGGCAAAGTTGGACGCGGCCACGTAATCTGCGCCGCCAATGTAATCCCCCGCGCCCGGGGCCGCCGAAACGGTGCTGGGAATGGGCGTCAGGAGCAGTTGGGCCGGACCAGTATTCCCGGAAGGCAAATCCGGCGCGTCAGTGTAAGTTCCGTCGAAGGCAAAATCGCCGCGGCCCCACGCAGGTTGAAGAATCGTGAACCGGATGTGTTGACCTTCGAACCCGGCTTTGAAGGTGTGTTTTCCGTGGATGTGGGTCAGATTCTCAGTAAGCTGGCTTGTGGAGTTGATCTCCACAGAAGGCAGGAACCCATTGCTCCCAAGTTGATTCAGTCCCGAGATGCCGATGGTGGGTAGCCCGCCGTTCAAAGGCACTTGGGGGATTCCCTGAATGCCGAATTGTCCTGGAACGTTTGAAGTGTCGCTGGCGAAGGGCTGATTGCGCGACGTGCCGATCCGGGTGAAACCCAGTCGAGCTTCATTGATGGTGGTCGGAGAAAAGGTATGCGTCTCGCTGAGGGCGAAGTTAACCGAGACGGCCGTCTGATAGCCTTGCGCAAAAGCCCCGCCGTCGGCGATTCCTGTGAAGGGACCTGGAAGATACTGCGGGTTGTCGGAATAGCTGGCGCGGGCAAACATGGTGTCGCGGTCGCTAAAGTTCTCGTCACCTCGAATATCGAACTGATCGACCTTGTTCCTGATGACAGGGTTACTCCCGAAATTGTTAAACAGTCCCGGCACGTTTTGACTCGGGTACAGGTTTAAAAGCTTGATGGAATTGGCATCGAGCCGGCCCGCCGGAAGCTGATTGAGGTAGCAACTGTTGGCGCTGGGGCAGGCGCCCGCGAAGTTCGTGGTGCCGGCAATGGCCGGGCCACCCGCGGCGACAAACGGGTCGCGGACGAAGCCGGTTCCGGTAGCGGTCAGCCCCGTGACCGGATCGGTGCTGCCCGCTGTAACACTGCGCGTCGTCGCCGGATCGAAGATCGTCCCCAGGGGGAACACCCGATTGAGGTAATCGGCCGGCATTGGAGTTCCCTGGCCGACGATCAAATCGGCAAAATCCGTATACCCGCTGGAGCGTTCCAAGTCGGTCGGAACACTAGTTAGGTAGGGGAGAGCCTGGCGAATCCGAGTCCCTTCGTAATCGCCAA
Organism: uncultured Acidobacteriota bacterium; assembly: GCA_963831905.1. Lineage (GTDB taxonomy): Bacteria > Acidobacteriota > Terriglobia > UBA7540 > UBA7540 > CAVROP01. The sequence continues at coordinate 1,647,204 of CAWHRX010000009.1, forward strand.
AGATAAATGTCTTGTTCTTACGAAGCGGGCCTCCGAGCGAGCCCCCAAATTGGTTCAGCCGATACTCGCCCTTCTGTTCGTTGCCGGCATTTTCAAAGAAATTGGCGGCATCGAACTTATCGTTGCGGACGAATTCGTAGGCGTCACCGTGGAATTGGTTTGTGCCTGACTTGATGGTGGCGTTCATCACCGCGCCCGCCGACCGCCCTACATCCGCGCTGTAATCGTTCGTCTGGATCTTGAATTCCTGAATGGCGTCAATGGGCGGAAGAACGACGTAAGCCGTGCCGTTGAGGAAGTCTACGAGTCCGGCGTTGTTGTCGATTCCATCGAGAACGTAGTTGTTTTGGGCCGGCCGCTCGCCATTCGCCGAGAAGCTTCCAGTCGCACCCAAGCCGCGCGTATCCTCCTGGCCCTGGGTCACGCCCGCAGAGAGCTGCGCCAGGAAAGTGAAATTCCTTCCGTTGAGAGGCAGGTCATTGACTTCCCGCGTTCCCACGACTTGTCCGACCGAAGCGTCCTGGGTCTGAAGGGCGGGAGGCGCGCCAGTCACTTCGACGGATTGAGTGAGCTGGCCGGGGAGCAAAGTGAGGTCGACAACCACCTGTTGCTGGACATCAACTCGCACGTCCTGCTGTTCGGTTTTGCGGAAACCTTGAAATTCGGCGGCCACCGAATAGGTTCCGATCTTCACCGGCCTGAAGACGTACCCTCCATCGCCGCCGGCTTTTGTGGTCCGGGAGATCCCCGTCCCCGTATTGGTCAGTGTCACCGTGGCTCTGGGAATGACGCCGCCGCTCTGGTCCTTGACGGTACCCAGTATCGCCCCAGTATCAACCTGGCCGTAGACCCTGGTTGTGATTGGCATGAAGAAGCTTACAAGAACCGCGAGTAACACCAAACGACGAGAGAACCCATTCCGCGCGCTCATGTCCATTACCTCCCCATTAGACACTGCTAATTCGAACCTCGCAGCAGGAACATTCCTCAGTGATCGTTGCAAACGCAGCAGTGAAGCTATGACTCCCTGGACCTCTGACCCGTAACCAAACGCAAGCGCCCGAAACCAAAGCGCGAAAAAATCAACTTGCGGTTAGTATAGCATAATCCACATTGTCAATTCCGCGAAAGCAAGGGCTGGTAGTGTCTCAGTTCGGACTTGCTGCGGCGATGCCGCGTCCGCGGAGTCGCCACCCGGCGGCGAAGAGCCGTGTCTACGACAAGCTGAGACACACCGAGCCATAGCAGAGAGTGTTCGAAGTTCGAGAGGAAAGCAGCAACACCGCTGCCGCACTCCGGGTGCGGGCCCTTCGCCCTCGCAGACGGGTTTTTGACAGAGGGCCTCCGTAGCCGACTTCTTGTCATTTGCCCGGCCTCGCCTTGCTGCTCGGAACCCTTGACTTCGTTTGCGCAAATTGTGCTGTTTTTGCTCCTTTCAGCGTGTAATTTGCGCTAATTTGCACGCAAAACGCGCATAATTTGCAGCATTCAAAAAGTGATGTGCTTTGTTTTCAAGTACTTCTTAGCTTCGTTTCCACTATTCTTCATTTTTTGTAGTTCCCTGCATTCCCCACACGCCGCCAGTGTTCCGATTTCCCTTGCGCCACGGCGCGCCCTGGCGCCCGCCTGCGACAATGTGTCCACAACAAGACCATCATGATAGGCTATCACAAGTCCGTAAAGCTGTCAAGCGGAAAATGCAAGAAGTAAGCGGACTTTCCCGAATTCCCTGGCCCTGCCCGGCCGGACCGCGACAAGATGTCTGACTATGACGAAATGTCGTAGCGTCTCAGTCTGAGGTTGTAGCGGCGAGTTTACCTCGCCAAATGGCGGCGTAAAGGCGCCTCTACGTCAGACTGAGGTACTACGCGAAATGTCCTTTGGCGGCCCGCACGCGGAGCAAAACTAGACTGCTACCCGTGACCTTGCGGAGAAACAGTGAACGCTTGCAGATGCGCCCCGAAATATCCATAATATGATTTTGCCTTCGACCCAACCCTGGGCTTAACCCCTAAAGGAACATACCATGACGACGAATGTCGGTAATCTCGATATTGGGCTCGTAGTGGGCTTTATCGGCGGGATCGTAGCGTTTTTCCAAGGCTTCCGCGCCTATCGTGTGGCTCGCGTTCTTCAGGACACCCCCGAGACGCCCATCCGCAGCATTGCCATGGGCTTTGTGCGCATTCACGGCAAGGCCAAGAGCGACCAACTCGTCACCAGCCCCGTTACGCACACGCCCTGCTGTTACTACATCGTGCACATCGCGAAATGGGAGGAATTCAAGGATAGCCGAGCATATTCTTCGGATGAAGCGAGGGGTCCGAGGGGTGGATGGATGCCTTATGGGGCGGACGCTGACGGCGGCTGGTTCTACCTTGAAGACGCCACGGGGCACGTGATGGTGGCTCCCCGTGGCGCAAAGTTTGAGCTGGACATTACAGGGACGCGTGAGGTCGGGAGTGTAGGAGCTTCCAGTTTCGCTGCCGGGGGCAGTTCCGAAGGGGAGTTGCTCGCCTATGTGGCCCGTGTGGGAAAGACCCCCCTCTCCATGATGCCGGGTGTCGTCCCCGGGCTCGGTCCCCTGAAGGCGCAGATGCAGCAGACGCAAACGCAGATGCAACAAAGGCTGGAGGCCCAAGGGCCACAGTCCGATCCCCGCGCAGAGGAGCTTCGGCTCACCTATATTGAACTCACTAAACTTGCCCCCTGGGATTCAAAGTACGGGCCGATGAGTATACGCGTCGCGAAAATGCAGGAGCGGAACAGAAAGCTGGGTGTGGTCTCCCCCGTTGCCCAGCCGCAGCCAAAGCCGCCGAGTACCGATGTGGCAGCCCCGGTTGCCAGTCCGCCGGCTGCCGCCGACCTCCCATTCTCCTCCGACCACCCAATCGCCTCGGGAAGGTATCAACTCACCGAGTACTGTATCCTGCCTGACCATGACTACGATATCAGCGGCACCTGCACCCAAAATCCCGCGGCCAAGGATTTGAATGACCGCAATTTGATACGCAAGGGGAAAGACGAACCCACTTACTTCATTTCCAGCCAGGGCCGGGAACGAATCAACACAGGGATGCAACGGGGATCCATGCTTTTTGTTTACGGAGGCGCCATCGTGGCGGTCTTTTGCCTGGGGGTCCTGCTCCTTCGCTTCGGCCTGTCATAGGCGCGTGCTAGTTCTCTAGCTCAGCGTCTCGTCCGGCTTTCAGCTCTTCAATGACGACGTATTGGGGACTGTCGACCACAAAGGAAAAGACGCTCCAGACCCTTTCTGGAGAATTGGCCTCATGCCGCGGTCCTTGGGGTCCCCAAAACCAGATCCAACGAGATTTAATTCCCATTCCTCGATGAATGCACGAAAAACTGCGCTCCGTGCTTCAAGTCGCGGTTCGGAAGGCTGCGTATGCTTGAACTTTGCGTTGGGAACGCCCTTCCCACGCTGGAAATGGAGTCGGCGCAGCGCAACCTGCCCTTCGATGGGATGCCGACTTTTCAGGCCGAATCCATCCCTGGGCTATTGGCCACCTGAAAGTCATTGGGGGGTTGGGATTTATCAGCGGGAATCGGCGGTAGATCCACCACATACCCAAGGCCGTCGTGTGCTTAAGGAGTAGGCGGACATGTATTCACGCCCAGAAACTTCGTGCACTCCTCGGGTCGCAGCTTTCGCCCTATGCTACGTATGCGATCGCGCGCCTGTTGCATCAAGTCGCCTTTTTCGAGAATGTATAGGTGCGGCACGGTGTCCTCGCTGGCCACAGCAAGGCGCTTTCCGTCGTGACCGAAGGCGACGCCGTTAACGCTGGTCTCCGTCTTGAAACTCATCTGTTCCGCGCCCGACGTGACATCCCAGATCCTCGCCGTTCTGTCCCAGCTCCCGGTAGCCAGGTACTTTCCGTCCTGACTGAAAGCCACGTCGCTCACCGCGTTGGTATGACCGCTAATGGTGCGCAATTCCTTCCCGGAGGCGACGTCCCAAAGCTTCACGGTGCCATCCAAACTGGCCGAGGCCAAGGTCGAGCCATCGGGGCTAAAAGCCACGGCCATGATATTGAGTTTGTGCCCGGTCAAGGTATGAACTACGGCCCCTGACGCGGTGTTCCAGAGTTTCACCGTGTGATCTTCGCCCCCACTCGCAACCAGCGTCCCAGCCGGGTTGAACTTCACCCCGGTTACGGCACCGACATGGCGGCCCAGCGTGCGGGGAAGGACGCCTATTTTCACCTCCCAGAGCTCCACAGCGCCGTTCTGCTCTCCCGTCACAACTACCTCGGCGCCGTTTGGGTTAAACGCGACCGCGTTCACCTGGCTGTTCGCCGGTAGAAACATTCGCAACTTGCCGGACACCGTGTCCCAGATGCTGGCTCTCTTGTCGTTCGAGGCGGCCGCCAGCAACTGTCCGTCGCGGCTGTACGCTAACTGGTTCACCTCATCGGTATGGAAACTCAACGTCTTCAATTCCCGTCCTGTCTTGGTGTCCCAGAGCTTCACGGTCTTGTCTCGGCTGGCTGTCGCCAGTTGGCTGCTGTCGAAGTTATAGGCGACGCTCGTGATACCGTCTCGGTGGCTTTCGGCATCCCAAATCTTAACGGTGTGATCCCAACTGGCGCTCGCCGCCCGCTTGCCGTCCGTGGTGAACGCCACACCTTCCACCGGCCTGGTGTGACCGGCGAAGTTCAGCAGTTCGCGCCCGGAGTCCGGGTCCCAGACCTTGACTCGAGCGTCCGCACTCGCGGACACCATCCTCCCCGCTGAATCGTATGCAATCGCAAACACGGTGTTCGTGTGGCCCGTCAGGATTGTGTGCCGGTTTTCGCCTTTGGGATTCCAGATTCGTACCGTGCGGTCCATTCCGGCGCTAGCCAGGGTTTGACCATCGGGGCCGAAAGCGATGCCCATCACTTGGTCGGTGTGGCCCTTCAGCGTGAGGGACTCTTTGCGGGGATCGCTCAACGCCCACACCCTCACAATACCGTCGGCGCAAGCCGCAGCCAGCGCGCCTCCGCCGATACTGAAGGCCAGCGCCTTGACCTGAGCGGAGACGTTCCACTGCTTGATGGCGCGCACGCCGGCGCTGGCATCTGTGGCGTCCCATAGGTGAATGGTACTAATGAGCGCGTTGTTGACGAGGCTGACTTCCGCCGTGGCTACGATCGGCTGCTTCGGATGGTAGACCGCGGCGATGATCCAGCCATTGGCTGGAACGGCGCTCAACTCCCTGCCGGTGGAGACGTCCCATATTCGAAGCGTCTGGTGCTTCAGGCCTTGGCCGTTCCCAGCCGTTGCCAATCGGTTCCCATCCGGACTGAACGACACGGCAATGACACCCTCCGAAGGATCGGGCGAGAGTACGTGCAACACCTTCCCGGTGTTTGCGTCCCAAATCTGGGCCGTGTGGTCCTGGCTCCCGCTAGCCAGCAGCTTGCCGTTAGGACTAAAGGCGACCGTGGTAGCCATGTCGGAATGTCCGGTGAGCGTAAACTCCAGGGGTCGCAAAGCCAATAGCGCCCGATTCAGGGCCTCGATGGCTTCCGGCGTGGCCTCCGCGGCCAGCGCGTGCATGGCCAGCAGAACGCTCAGGTCCGGGGCCGTGTCGAGCTGATTCACCGCCACTGCGGCGAGCCGGTGCGAGGTCATCCTCAGGTCGAAACTCCGCGCTTTATGCCGCTCCCAGAGTCCAAAGAGCGACGCCGCACAGGCTATCACCGCCACCAAACCCAATACCAACGCAAGCTGGCGCATGCGCCGCGCCACTTTTGCCTGTTGCTCGGCGCTCTGCCTCTGCTCCGCCGCTTCCGCCTGCGCCTGCTCAACCGCCCGACGATTCTCCGCCTCGCGCCGCTTTTTCTCTTGCGCCTGAACTCGTGTACGCCAGGCATCGTTGGCGCGCAAGACGGGCTTCACAAATCGGTCATGGCTCAGCTCATACCAACGGTCCCGGCCTCGAACTTCGGCGCGAATGATATGCAGCTCTTCCAGAACGTCCACCGCATCGTTGGGAATCCCGCCCGTCAACGTCTCGCCCCGGAAGACGAGTCCTCGGGTGCCGGCCTCGGTAATCAGCTTGGCTTCGAACCATTGCCGGAGGCTGTCTTCCTCAATCCTGGCCTTCCCGGCCGCTTCTTTCAGAGCGCTTTGATAGAACTCCTGTAACGCCTCATCGACATCACCGTAGGCTGCAAGATGCTCTTCGGTGATTTCCGTCGCCCCTTCGTGCAGATTCCTGAAGAGGCTGAAGCAGACCACCTGAAGCTGGACGGGTTCGACAAACTCCTCTACCATGTATGCGTCGCCGGCCGGTTCAGGAGGGGCGGAACCCGCTTCCTCCGCCACCGTCCGCTCGGCTGAGCTTGTAGGTGTCTTGAGCAGGTCTTCGACCAGCCGCTCTGGGACCCCGGGCTTGAATCGAATACCGGTTCCTTCCAGCGGTTTCGCCACGGCCGCAAGGGCAGTTTCGGCTCGCAGTCGCTCAAGCCGGTAGCGGGTGCGGAACTCTTCGGGTAACAGATCTTCGTAAGGATCGACGTGGGCGACAAAGTCCTCGCGCATGGCGAAGAGCACTCGCAAGGAGGGGTCGGCGCTCATCGCGTGGTCGAGTTCTTCGAAGAACCCTCGCCTCTCCTCCCACCTCTCCGGATAAGTCGTAAAGAGCTCCTCAAACTGGTCGAACACAAGGACGCGGGGCAGCGATTCGTCATTGGCGCCAATCTTTCGCGGGCGGTTCTTAAGGACGTGTTCAAGTGTGGCTTCCAGCAGGCCGTCTTCTTCATCAGTCGAGTTTGGCGCCGTCCATGCCAGGGCGACATTCAAAATGAAGACGTTCCTGATACGGTCGTGGAGTGCGCGGTCCCCGCTGAGTCGTGAAACGCGCGCCGCCGGAAGGACGTCGAAGCCGCCTTTCTCGAGCAGGGGAATGAGGCTGGCGTTAAGCAGAGAGGTCTTCCCGGCGCCCGACTGCGCGTAAAGCAATACGGTGCGGTGTGCGGCGACCAAAGAGTACAACTCCGCTACCTCACGGTCGCGGCCGAAAAACCGGTAGGCATCTGTCCGGGCAAAAGGGCCCGGGCCGACGTAAGGGTTCGCGGCCCTTCCTGTTTCACGGGCGGGAGGCGCTGGCGTCAAGGGAATGCCCTCCAGCGGTCTCGAAGCTCTTTGGCAAACTGCGCGGCTGTACCCCAGTAGACTCTTACCTTGAAGTCGCCGAAGTATTCGGTGAGGTACTCTTGTGCTGCATCCTCATCACCGGCACAATCGTCCGGCGGCTTCATCTGGACCGTAACACTGAGGCGGCGCTGGCTGTTGTCCATGGATTGCACCAAGCCGCGGTGGATGACCCTGAAGTTGATATCTTTCAGCCGGTAACCCACGAAAAGCAGCGAAGCATTTGTCAACGCTTCCTGGATTCGCGGAGGCAGGATCTTTTGGTTCCTGGAAACGTTGACGAGGAAATCCAGGTAATCGTCTTCCGTTAGGACGAGCGATTCGACGTATTCGTCGGACCCGTGCAGATGGAAGACAACGGGATTGGCATAGTCCGGCGTGTAGTTGGCGGTCGCGGCGAACACCGAGGGAAGTGACTTCAAATCCTTGTGCCACCGGCAAACTTCGCGGCGCGGATTCTTCTTTGTATCAGCGTGCCGAAGGGCTTGGACCATCAAATCGTCGTAATTGGTTGTCAGGTACACTGGCAAGGGGAGCTGGGCAAGCGCACAGAGGCAATCCAGGCGAGCGTCGGGCTGGGAAAAGTCCGGCTTTTTCTCCAATCCTAGCTGCTTGAGGATCCTCTCCTTGGGGAACATTTTGTCGTTGTATTTGACCGCAAGGAATTGGGCCACACCGGCGAGATCGTCACAAGAGCGTAGCGGGAATTTCTCCTCCGTTGCCCACTCGCGAGCGATCTGCGCGCCCAGAGGCAGTATTCCGTAGTTCACTCCCGCGCCCAGAAAGGGCGTACATTTGCCCTCCTTGATCCTGCCCAGAAGGACTTTCCAGTCATCGTCGTTCATGGCTTGTGAACCGTCGGTTGGGGTAACTATATAACTACTTACTTCTGAATTCAATTGCAAAAAATCAAAGACAAAAGGTCATCTTATTGAACATTCTCTTGGAAAAGGCGGGAGCGCTGGCAGGCCAAGGGAACGTCACCTCGGCGCCAAGCCTGCCGGCGGAACCGGAAAGGACCTCAGGATAGGCTCGCTGGCGGGCGGAAACTCTTGATTCCCTTTCTGTGCAGTGCCGGAGTCTTGTCTTTGACACGACTAGTCTCGCCCTCAACCCAAGGGCGGGGTAAAATCGAAGGGTATGGCTTTGTTCAATCTAGGTCCGGACATTACCCGCCAACCGCCGCCCGATGTGGAACCGAAGCGGCCAGAAAGCAGGTCCCAGGTTTGGGGCTGGTTGCTTCTAGCGTTGCTGGCCGTGCTGGTCTTTTTCTTCGTGCGCGCGCTAAGGCAGGTGCGGATCGAGGTCGCACAACTGGCGCGGCAAACGGAAGAAATGAACCGGCGCCTGAGCGAGGTCGAACAGCGTTCGCAAACTGAGGCGCAGCAGGCGGCGCAGGCGGCGCAAAGCGCCCAAGTGGCCGCTCACCAAAGAGACCAGGCTGACGCGGCTCGAACCGAATCGCAAAATCAGGCCCAGCAGGCCCAGCAGCAGGCGGCTTCCGCCAGGCAGGAGGCAAGCGCGGCCGAACAGAAGGCGGAAGAGTACCGGCAGCAGCGCGAACAGGAACTCGCCCACCTGAAGGACGTTCTGAGCCACATCGCCGACACGCGCCGAACCGTTGATGGACTGGTTGTGACTCTTGGCAGCAACTCAATTCGGTTCGATTTTGACAAGTCCGACATCAAACCGCAATACCGAGAAATCCTAAGCCGGATCGCCGGCGTCTTGATGAGCGTGCAGGGATACGCGATTAGCGTCTACGGCTACACCGACAACGTCGGCACTGCGGACTACAACTTAAAGCTCTCGGAAAAGCGCGCACAGGCCGTGCACGATTACCTCGTCGAGTCAGGGCTCGACCCAAAAATCATCACCACCAAGGGTTATGGCAAATCCGACCCCAGGGTGCCCGGTGACAACGCCGCGGCGCACGCCACGAACCGGCGAGTTGAAATTGGGATTGTCGATACAACGCTTCGAATGGAAGGGCCCGCAAATTGAAGACGTAGGGCAACTCGGCAAAGTCGCGACGCAACTTCGCTAGGCGGCCGCAGAATCCAGCGCCGGTGCAACCGTCACACGATTGCGCCCGCGGTGCTTGGATTCATACAGGGCTTTGTCAGAAGCTTGCATGACCTCCTCCAGCGTTCCCCCGTGTTCCGGAAAAGCCGCCACTCCAACGCTTACCGTTACCGCGGCCATGGGCTTCTCCGTGTCGGAAGGCACCCTCATAGTCATTACGGCTTCTCGGATGCGCTCCGCCACCAGCAGGCACGATTTTGCGCTCGTATCCGGCAGCACTACCAAGAACTCCTCGCCACCATAACGCGCGATGAGGTTCGTTTCCCGGATCGATTCAGTCACCGTCTTGGCAAAGTGACGGAGAACGCAATCTCCAATTTCATGCCCGTGAGCATCATTGAGCTCCTTAAAGTGGTCCAAGTCGAGCATGGCCACGCCCAGAGGCTTCCCGCTGCGTTTGGCAATGGCGAACTGCTTTCGAGCATACTCCTCCGCAAAGCGGCGATTATAGAGCCCCGTCAACATGTCGAAATTAGCTTGCGCTTTCATCGTATCGCGCATGCGGAGATTGGAAAGTGCCGTAGCCGCGCCGCTCAGATAACTCTCGACCAAGCGCTGACGTTCGGACGTCCAGATATCCGGGGCAGCCTCCATACGCACGGAGCCGATGATAATGCCGCCCGCGATCAAGGGTCCGCAAAAGTAGCTCCCTTCGGAGGGCAGAGCAAAGTTGGAGGGGCAGAGCGCCTGAACGCGCACGTCGTTCACTACGAAGGAGCGCCCGGAGCGAACGGCTTTGCAATTGTGCGGATCTTCGATGACGGGCAGGGCTCCGGCTTCCTTGGGCAGCGGCGCAAGCGTTGCCGCCGCCTCCAGAATATTCTCCTGGGTTTGCATCTTGAAGATAATGATTTGGCCTGGTTGGAAACGTTCCTTCAGAGCGTGCAGAAGCAGGTCGTAGACTTCCGGTTCCGAGGTGCACTGGGTGACCGCCTCAGAAAACCGGTTTAAGGCAGCCATCTCCTCCCGCTCGCGCCGCAGCGCGTTGGTCATTCGGGAGAAGCTACGGGAGAGAGTACCAAATTCGTTATCGGCCGTGGGGGGTAAGGTGGGCGCAAAATCACCCCGCCCTACCTGCTCGGCAGCGCGGATGAGTTGCTGTACCGGAGCCACAATCAGGCGTGTCCACGCCCCGTTCAAGAATACCAGGGCGCCGCCCAGGAGGACGAATAGGCTGGCTCCCACCACGAGCATTTGCCACATCATCTTCTCCGCACCGAGCATCTGGCTTGTATTCCCCGCCTCTTCCTCTCTCCGCAGTTTGTACGTCTGAGACACGATCGCACTCCTGCGTTGCTGCCCATCCGCCATGGCCGCAGTGGCATTGTAGTTGCCGCCGGCACGAGCCATCGCAATGGTGGGCTGAGCCCACGAAATCCGGAACGCCTCGAACTCCATCCTCATCCGAGCGATCTCTTGCAGCTTCCCTGGATCAGTCGCTTCCAGTTCGTCCAGCGCGTTGAGGTCCTCCACACCATCCGTCGCAGCATTCTCGTAAGGCACAAGAGCGTTGCCCTGGTGCCCGACGACGTATCGCTGTACGGATTCGAAAGCCTGCCCGACGTGGTTCCCAAATGACTGAATTCGGGCCACTCTTTCTTTGGATTGCTGCGCCGCTCGATTGGTGTCGACGACACTCCGGTACGCAACGAAGACCAGACCCACCGCGCAGAACAAAACAACCAGAGGAGGAAGGGTCATCACGAGAATCTGATTACGAATTCTAAGATTGCGGATTGAGAAGGCCATAGAAGAGGCTCGAGCGGCCGAAGTTCGGAAATCTGCACCATGCAAAATAGCGCGATTTGCGAGGCTCGTCAAATAGGATGGAATGGAGAGCGCAAACGCGCCGTACTCTAGCTTGTCTGCGGCCTTTAAAAGGTATAACGAGTTCAATCGACCCTCGTCAATCGATAATCGGGCATCCCGGGTCCTTAGCCCCTTTTCCTGACGATGGTGTGGATGGGTTCGCCGAGCAGCACATCGGCGGCTTCCATCCATGCTTCGGAGAGGGTGGGATGGCAGTGGATGGTCTGAGCGAGTTCGGTGGCGGTGAGCTCGGCGCGGATGGCGGTGGTGGCTTCCGCGATAAGGTCGGTGGCCTGGAGGCCGATCACTTGAGCGCCCAGCAACTGCTCCGTTTTGGCATCCGCAATCCACTTGACGAAGCCGCTCGCGTGGCCGATAGCCTGAGCTTTTCCTAGCGCCCCAAAATTGAATTTGCCGGTCTTGACTTCGATGCCCTTCGGTTGGGCTTCCTGCTCCGTCAGCCCGACTGCGCCAACTTCCGGCGAGGTGAAGACGCAATAGGGAATGAGTTTTTCATTCTTGCGCCGCTGCCGAGTGCAGGCGTTCTCTGCCGCCACCAGCCCTTGCGACGTGGCGGCATGCGCCAACTGAGGACCTCCCGTGACGTCGCCAATCGCATAGATCGTTGATACCTGAGTTACGCCGAATTCATCGACCTCGATGAAGCCGTGTTGATTGGTGCTGAGTCCGGCGTTCTCGAGCTGGAGTTCCTGCGTCACCGGTTTACGCCCTAAAGCGGCCAAGAGCAGATCCGCCTCGAGCGCTTCTCCGCCCGCGGTTCCCCGCACGGCATGTTCATCTGCAGTGATATTCTCGAGACTCATGCCCGTCAGTATGCGAATGCCCAACGTCTTCTCCATCTGGCGACGCAACTCGCGGCGGACGTCCGCGTCCAAGAATGCGACGATATCCTCGAGTATCTCGACGATCGTGACCTGAACGCCCAATTGCGCCAACATGCAGGCAAACTCGCAGCCGATGACTCCACCGCCCAGAACTAACGCACGACTTGGGGCTGATCTCAGGTCGAGGAAGGCGCGGCTCTCGATCACCCGCCCGTGGCGCGGCAGAAAGCCAGGCATCGAGGAAGACGCGCCGGTAGCGATGATGGTCTTCTCGGCCCCGATGACCGCGTTTCCGGTTTTTGAATTCACAACAATGCGCTTGCGGCTCTCAAACGACGCCGTCCCCTCGAAGGCCTTCACGCCGTTCGCTGCCAGCAACTGCTTCACGCCGTTGCGCAGGTTACGGACCACCTGATCCTTCCGCTCGGCCATGGCGGAGTAATCGAAGGAGGCCGATTCGGTCTTGAGACCCAGGCTTGCCGACGACCTCATCTGCGCATAAAGGTCGGAAGTGTGGATCAACGCCTTGGAAGGAATGCAGCCGTAATTCAGACACGTCCCGCCCAGATACTCCCGCTCGACCAGAGCGACGGAAGCACCCAATTGCGCGGCTCGAATCGCTGCCGGGTACCCCCCCGGCCCTGCGCCGATGACCACTACGCCAAACGTTTCCACAGTGATATCTCCTCGAGTTTTTGTTTTATGGCATTCGCAAATCGGGCGGCGGTGGCGCCGTCGATGATGCGATGATCGGAAGAGAGCGTCATTTTCATGATGTCCCGGACAACAATCTGGTCGTCTTTGACCACCGGTTGCTTGAGCGTGCTCGACACCGCAAGGATGGCGCTCTCACCGGGATTGATGATGGCCGTGAAATTCTCGATATCCAGCATCCCCATGTTAGAAATAGTAAAGGTGCTGCCGCCCATTTCATCAGGCGTGAGTCTGCCCGCGCGTGCCTTGGCGATCAGCTCGGTGGCGGCGTCGTGCAGTTCCGCCAGACTCAACTCCTCCGCGTCTCGGATCACCGGCACCACCAACCCCTGCTCGAGGTTCACCGCTAAGCCCAGATGAACCCTGCTGTGCCAGCGAACGTTCTTGCCGTCCGTCGTGCTGTTCACCACCGGGAACTCGACAAGACTGAGCGCCACAGCTTTCTGAATGAAATCGGTCACGGTGTAAGGCGCGCCCTGTGCCTTCAGCTCGGAACGGAAATTGACCAGTTCCGTCATATCCACGGCCACGGTAACGAAGAAGTGCGGCGTGGTCGTAAAACTCTCGGTCAGCCGCGAAGCAATCGTCTGGCGCATTCGGCTCATGAGCTGCGGCTTTTCAGCGATGGCTCTTTCGACCACCGCCACGGTAATACGTCCCTGCCCGTTCAGGCCGTCCAAGGTCAGGACGTCAATGTTCTCCTTGGCCGCGAGACGCTTCGCCGCCGGGGTGATGCGAAGCCGGTCGTACCCCTTCGACTCGAGATATTTCCTTACGTCCCGCTCCACAATCCTGCCGAAAGGACCCGTCCCCACGATCGACGTGGGATTAATGGCGGACTCCCGGGCTAGCCTGGCGGCGCGTGGGCTGATACGGAACACTTCCGGGGCCGCCCTCACGCTGGGCGTGGGATGTAGGGGCGGTTCGCGAACCGCCCCTACAGGCGCGGCGGGCCGCTCCAAGCGCGCTTCGGCCATTCCTCTGGAGGGTGACAGTGCGGCTGGACTCGGGACTTCTGCCGAGGCGGCTACCGGATTCGGCTTTCGAAACTCGGGCGGCGGAGCTGCCACATCCGGAATTGCTTCGCCAGGATCACCCACAAAGCCGACCGTCGTGTTGATGGGGACAGTGCTCCCTTCCCGGACTACCGTCTTCAGCAATGTACCCTCGAAAAAGCTCTCGACCTCGAGGAGGGCCTTGTCCGTCTCGATCTCGAAGAGGATGTCCCCTTTGGCGACGGGATCTCCCACCTTCTTCCGCCAGCGAACCAGCGTGCCCACTTCCTCAGATTGCCCCAACTTGGGCATCGTGATCGGTCGAACCATGGTCGTGATCCCTTCTACAACTAGTTGCGGGGCGTTTTTCGCGTCTTGTAGGGCCGAACGGCGTTCGGCCCCAGGGCGAGCGCCGCTCGCCCCTACAGAATAGCTTTCGCCGCCTGGAAAATGTCATTCGCGTTGGGCAAGAAGACGGCCTCGAGAACGTGCGATTGCGGCGCAATGCCATCCTTGGCCCCCACGCGCATGATGGGCGCATCGAGATAATCGAAGACGTGTTCCTGAATCGTGGAAACGATTTCGCCCATGAAGCTGCCGATGGTCACCGACTGGCTCACCACCACGCAACGCCCCGTCTTTTGCACCGAAGCGATGATGGTTTCCTTGTCAAGCGGAATCAGGCTGCGAATGTCTACCACCTCGGCGCTTACGCCCAATTCCGCCTTCAGTCGGTCGGCAGCTTTGAGCGCATCGGGAATTGCCGGCCCCCAGCCCACCAGCGTAATGTCCGGGCCCGCCCGCTTGACGTCCGCGACACCGAGCGGCACTAGGTACTCTTCTTCCGGCACGACGCCTTTGACGCCGTAGAGCAGTTGAGATTCGAGGAACAACACCGGGTTGTTATCGCGAATGGCCGATTTCATCATGCCCTTGGCATCGTAGGGTGTGGCCGGATACGCCACGTACATGCCCGGAATATTCGCCACGCTCGATTCCAGGGTTTGCGAATGCTGCCCGCCGTAGCCCTTGCCGCCTCCAACCGAGGCGCGTATCACGAGCGGAACTTCAACCTGCGCGCCGGACATGTAATGCCACTTGGCGGCCTGGTTGCACACCTGATCGCCGGCCATCAAGAGGAAGTCCATATACATGAGCTCAGCCACAGGCCGCAAGCCGATCATCGCGGCGCCCACCGCCGTCCCGCAAATTGCGGCTTCTGAAATCGGCGTGTTGAAAACCCGCTCGCGCCCGAAAGTCTCGAGCAAGCCTTTGCTCAGCTTGAATGCTCCCCCGTATTCGGCCACGTCTTCACCATAGAAGATGACGCGCGAATCGCGTTTCATCTCCTCGATTAAAGCTTCCTTGATGGCGTCGCGATACGTAATCTCGCCGTTGGTCCTTTTGATCGCGGGGGGCGGTTCGATGATCTCTACTTTTCGATATTGGGGCGGGACGGTCTCGACGTGAGTGTCCGTGTACATGTACTTGATCACGTCCTCGGGGCGTGGATCGGCGGCGTCTGCGGCACGGCGCGCGGCGCGCGCATTGCGCTCGCGGACGCGCGACTCGACCTCGGCAACACCCGCTTCGTCCAGAACCGCGCACTCCCGAAGTTGCGCCGCGAGGGTGGTAATGGGATCCACCGCCTTCCATGCCGCTTCTTCCTCGCGCGTACGGTACTCGTTGCGCGGGTCAGAGAGGGAGTGGCCGTAATAGCGGTAAGTGTTCACATCCAGGAAAACGGGGCCCTGGCCCTTGCGGCACATTTCCGTGGCGCGCAGCATCGCGTCGCGAGCGGCGAGCACGTCCATGCCATTCACTACCTCAGCGTGCATGTTGCGGTCAGAGAAACCCGCCGCGCGCCGCGCCAGGTGCGCCACGCCCATCACTTCATTGTCGGCGCGGCCGGTCATGCCGTAGTGGTTGTTGAGCACGAAAAACACGATGGGCACGCCGAAGGGGTGATCGCCGGCCAGTTCGTTCGTGAACTGAACCTGCGAGGCGAAATTCAGTGATTCGAGCACCACGCCGTTCGCGTAGGCGCCATCGCCTGCGAAGCAGCAAACCACCGCGCCGTTGCGCAGGTACCGGCTTCCCACTGCCGCCCCGGTAGCGATGGGAACGCTGCCGCCCACGATGGCGTTCGCTCCCAGGTGGCCGACCGTGAAGTCGGCAATGTGCATGCTGCCGCCGCGGCCTTTGCAGTAACCGTCTTCCTTTCCGAAAAGCTCGGCTAGAGTGCGATACACGTGTTCCTCGAGAGCCTCCTCGAGGAGTTCCGCGTGCGTTGCGGCTTTCGACTCGGGGACGCGCCGGCGCAGCCGCTCGTCATCCATGGCGCGGATAGCCTGGCAGCCCCGAGCCAAGCTGTCGCCGTGGCCGCGGTGCGTGCTGGTGATGTAATCCTTCAGGTTCAAGGCGCTGCACGCGCCCACGGACGCGCCTTCCTGGCCGATCGAGACATGCGTCGGCCCGCGGTAATTGAAATCCTTGATCGGCTCGTAGGCGCCGGAGCGCAGCTTCACGATCATCTCTTCCATCTCGCGGATCATCAGCATGTCCTCGAGAAGAGCGACGGCTGTCTTCGCTTCGATGCGGCCTGCCTCGAGCTCGCTTCGCAGGTCACCCTTGAACCGGTAGCCCGGAATCTTCCCGCAGTCGATTTCGAAGGGCCGGAAATCCGGCCTTAAATCGCTGAGGTAACTTACGCTGGTTTTTGTGCTTCCCAATGCGTCCTCCTTGCGTTAATTAGGGGTTAGGGATCAGGGGTTAGGGATTAGGGAAAGCATCCCCTAATCCCCATTCCCTAATCCCTAACCCCTATCTTTCGAGACTTCAAGGCTCCAATCAACGCATTCAACATTTTGCCAATCTCTTCAATCTCCTTGGAGAACGGCGCTAAGGCAGCATCGCTGAGAAAGTGGAGGTTACACGCGACGATCAGATGCGTCTCTACCTCCATAAGCGACCCGCGCGCCACGGTTAGGAACTGAACATGTTCCCCCGTTGATCCTCGTCCCCATCCCTCAGCAATATTGGCTGGTATCGACGTTATAGCTCTCCGTATTTGCGACGTAAGGCCGTATCGCTCTGCATCGGGGAATCGAGAAGTCAGTTTGTAGAGTTCCGTTGTCAGAGCCACGGAGCGTTTCCAAACTTCCAACGCCTTGTAATTGGCGACCCTCGTTGCCTAAACCCTAATCCCTAACCCCTGTTCCCTAATCCCTCTTACGTCCGCACCACCTCTACGCCGTCCTTGCGGAGTTGGCACGAGAACTTTCGATCAACCTGCTTGTCCGTTATCAGAACTTGAACTCGGCCCAGGTGTCCAGCGCACGCAAACGAAACCTTGCCCACCTTGCTGTGGTCCGCCAGCAGAAAAACCTGGCGCGCGTGTTGCATAACGAGTTCCTTGGTATAGGCTTCGCTCGGATCAGTGGTGGTAAGCCCTTCCTCGAGCGTGAGTCCGATCGTCCCCATGAACGCTTTATCCACGTGTACCTGGTCCAAGGTAAGGCGAGTGAGCGGGCCCACCAGGGTCTGGCTGAGGCGACGGAACTCACCACCGATCAGGATCACTCGCGGTCCCTGCGCTGCCAGCTCGATGGCGGCGCGTAAGGAATTTGTTACGACGGTAAGGTTCGAGCGGTCGCGGATCAAGCGCGCCAATTCCAGGACGGTGCTTCCCCCATCCAGAAATATCGTGTCGTTGGGCTGGATGAACTTGAGCGCCGCCTGGGCGATGCGTTGCTTTTCTCGGGCGGCGATCGAAGTCTTGTCGTCGAACAGCGGCTCCTCGAGCCGGCTTTCCGTGCCCACCCCACCGCCGTGAACGCGCCGCACTTCGCCCAGGCTCTCGAGTTGAGCCAAGTCCCGGCGAACCGTGGCCGCTGAAACCTCAAGCCGGCGGGACAACTCCTCGACACTCACGACGTGATCGATGCGCAGGATTTCCCGCAGCCGCTCGAGGCGTTTCGGTGCGAGTTCCCTTGGCTTTCCCGCTTTCAATCTTTCACCTCGAATCAGGGTCCCGTCATGCTGATCGAAGCATCTCTACAGTTTAACTCGTCCGCTACGCATGATCAGTTCTGCTCGATTATATTCCAAACGTGATCAAAATCAATCACATTCTTTCGTTGCATGGAAGCTCCGGTTGACATGCCACTTCAGCGAATCCGAACTTGATTCCAAGGCGCTTTGTGCATCGCGAACCGAAGGGCTCGTGCCGCTCGTGCTATGATCGGGCTATTGAGTGGACCGCCATGGAACTGATTTTTGCGTCGGCGACCGGGCTCGCGAAGGCCATCCGCGAAAAGAAAATCTCCTCAGAAGAACTCACGCACGCGTGTCTTAAGCGAATCGCCGAGGTCAATCCCGAGCTCAATGCCGTGGTGCAGCTTGCCGCCACAACCGCGCTGGCCGAAGCCCGCGAGGCTGACAGGGCGCTGGCTCGCGGCGAAATCAGAGGGCCGTTGCACGGCGTACCGTTTACCTTGAAAGACGCCATCGAGACAGAGGGAGTGATCTCGACGGGGGGAACCCTGGGCCGCGCCAACTATGTACCTAAAGAAGACGCCACGGTGGTGAAGCGCCTGCGCGCTGCCGGGAGCATTCTCCTCGGCAAGACGAACTGCCCCGAATTCGGCTGGGCATGGGAGAGCGACAACCTTATCTATGGCCGGACGAATAACCCTTACGACCTTTCGCTGTCCCCGGGCGGAAGCAGTGGCGGAGAATCGGCCATCATCGCAGCCGGCGGATCGCCGTTCGGCTTGGGCAGCGACGCGGGTGGGAGCGTGCGCTTCCCCGCTCATTGCACGGGAATCGCGGCGATCAAGCCGACTTCGGGCCGTATTCCGCGGACCGGCCACTTCCCCGGCCCGGGCGGGACGCTCGATGCGCTGTGGCAAATCGGCCCGCTGGCACGAAGCGTGGAAGACCTTAATACGATCCTGCCGGTCATTTCCGGCGTGGATTGGCGCGATCACGCCGTTGTCCCCATGCCGTTGGGCGATGCTGAAAAAGTCAACCTCAAGGCCCTGCGCGTGGCGTTTCACACTGATAATGGAATCGAGACACCCGGTCAAGAAAACATCGATGCTGTGTTGAGCGCGGCGAAAGCCCTGGAAACGAGTGTCTCCGGCGTTGAGGAGGTCCGACCGCCGGGGATTGAGCAAACCTACGATATCTATTTCGGTCTCCTCACAGCCGACGGCGGTACGGGGCTCGAAGAACTGATCGAGGCGGCCGGAACCAAGAAGGTGCATCCGCTCATGCAGCGCGTCCTGGAGTTGCAACGCTCCCACGCCAAGTCGATGGCGGCTTTCGTCGAGTTGACCGGGCAATGGGACGCATTCCGCCGCTCTCTCCTTACTTTCATGGAGCAGTATGACGTTCTCGTGTGCCCGGTCTGCTCGTTCGCGGGCATGCTCCACGGTTCGACCTACGACCGCCTGCCGGCCTTCAGCTACACCATGACGTATAACCTGACGGGATGGCCGGCGGTGGTGGTCAGGGCTGGAAGCACTCGCGGCGGCTTGCCGATTGGCGTGCAGATCGTGGCGCGGCCGTGGCGCGAGGACGTCGCACTAGCGGTGGCTTCAATAATCGAGAAGGATTTGGGTGGTTATCGATGCCCGCCGCTGTGACTAGGCTTTCATGCTAAGATGTTCGGACGCTGCGCCGATCGCTCGGCGGCTTGAAGGTGGGGGTGATGGGACCAAATCCGATTTCTTCATTCAAAGTCGGTACACTGGCCGTAGAGGTTTACGAAGACCGCAAGGCGATGGGCCAGGCGGCGGCAACCGTGGCGGCGAACCGCCTGCGTGAATTGGCGAAGCAGCACGAGAATATTCCGGTGATTTTTGCCACCGGCGATTCGCAACGGGCGACCCTGCATGCGCTCGCGGCCATGCCGGACGTGCCCTGGGATCAAGTCATCGGGTTTCGCATGGATGAATACGTGGGGCTTCCGGAGGAACACCCTGCTTCGTTCTCGCGTTACATGCGGGAGAATCTGACGAGCCGTGTGCAGTTGCGGCGCATGTACGAGATTGACGGCGCTGAGGCCAACGCGCAGAAGACCTGCCGGGAATACGCAGAATTGATCCGGGCGCACGCACCCTTGCTCTGCCTGCTGGGCGTTGGCGAGAACGGCCACCTGGCGTTCAACGATCCCGCCGAAGCGCTCTTCGACGATCCGGTCGACGTTAAGCTGGTCACGCTCGACCTCCTTTGCCGCCAACAGCAGGTTAATGAGGGCGCTTTTGCCAACGTTGCTGAAATGCCGGAAAGGGCCATCACAATTACAGTGCCCGCGCTCTTTCGCGTGCCGGAGTTGATCCTTTCGATTCCGGGCCCACGCAAGGCCCCGATCGTAAAACGGACTTTGTACGATCCGATCTCGACTGCTTGCCCGGCAACGATCCTGCGCCGGCATCCCAATGCGACGATGTTCCTGGACCGAGCTTCGGCGGCGGAATTTAACCTATAAAGAGTATGTAGGGGCGGCCCTTGTGGCCGACCGCGCGGTCGGCCGATGCTCGAAATTTGAAGACGGCGGTGCTTGGCCCAGCACAATTGCCGTCAGAAGAACCCCCTCACCCGTCCCCGTCAGCTGACGGGCTGGTGAGAACGCCGACTGCGGGCCACCCTCTCCCCCAAGGGGGCGAGGGAAGTTGGAATCGGAAGAAACTGTGAAGCCCAAAAAACGCCTGCGATGGTGGATTGCGTGGACGCTGTTTTTCTCCACGGTCATCAACTACATTAATCGCATGACGTTGTCCGTTCTGGCGCCGGTTATCACCCAGCAATTCCATCTCAACCACAGTCAACTTTCGTGGGTCTTCGGTTTCTTTCAATTGTCTTATGCAGGCATGTGGTTGATTGGCGGCGTGCTGCTCGACATCATCGGCACCCGGCTCGGACTAGCGATCGCGGTCATCTGGTGGTCCATCATCAGTATGTTGACGGGCTTCGCGAATTCACTTTCTCAATTCGCGATTTTCCGCTTCCTCCTGGGAATAGGAGAAGGCTGCAACTGGCCTGGAGCCAGCAAGGCCGTGGCCGAATGGTTCCCCGCCAAGGAGCGTGGGGTTGCAGTAGCCATTTTTGACAGCGGCTCGAGCGTAGGTGGCGCAGTGGCCGCGATCACCGTGCCCTGGGTGGCCATTAAGCTGGGTTGGCGATACGCGTTCGTGTTTTCCGGCGTCCTCGGGTTTCTCTGGCTGGCCTTGTGGCTGCGCGTTTATTATCCCTTGAGCCGGCATCCCAGGCTCTCGAGCGAAGAAAAGGATCTGATCGAGGCGGGCCGCGACACTGCCAAGGTCTCCGCGCGCGCCGGCGCCGGCCGGTGGCTGACCCTTCTCAAAGACAGCAACACCTGGGGAATCCTCCTGGGGCGGTCGCTCACCGATCCCATCTGGTGGTTCTACGTCTTTTGGCTGCCGCAATACCTGAGCGACGTGCGCGGGTTCAGCCTGAAACAGATCGCCGCCTTCGCCTGGATACCATTTGTGGCGGCCGATATCGGCAACTTCACGGGCGGGCTTACTTCCGGATTTCTGATCAAGCGCGGGATGGCGACACTGCGGGCACGGAAGTGGGTGTGCGTCGCGAGCTGTCTGCCGGTCATTGCCGGAATTCCAGCAGCCAGGACGCACAACGCTTACTTCGCGCTGGCGCTGATTGCCTTCGCGGTCTGGGGGTACGCGAGTTGGTCCACGATGGGTCTCACTTTTCCCTCGGACTTGTTCCCGCAGGATGTTGTGGCTTCGGTGACCGGAGTGAGTGGGCTGGGTGCCGGCCTTGTAGGCGCTCTGTTTACCTTGGTGGTGGGAAAGCTCGTAGACCGGTTCTCGTATTATCCCGCGTTCTTCGCCGCCGCCACCATGCCATTGCTGGCCACGGCCGCGGTGCTGATTCTACTCCGACCAAGGCAGGCAGTGGGCAGGTAGGCAATAGGCAGTAGGCAGCGGGCAGATGGGCAGGTGTCGGAGGGTGGGCAGTAGCTGGTAAGCTGATCAGTCTACGAACGTACAATTGCGCGATCCAATTTCAAATCTCAAATTCCAGATTCCAAACCCGGCAAACCTCGGGGTCTTCGGATTGTCCTGCGAGCAATCAGACAGGCTTGGTTGCAGATAGTTCGATGTTTACGCCCCCGACAGGCTCTCCCATCTGTCGATCTGCCTACCTGCCGATCTGCCTACTGCGCATCTGCCGACCTGCCCACCTCACTCTTCCTCTTCCTCCGCCGAGGGTTTGTGTGCGGCGACGATCTTATCCGCGATCGGCTGCGGGACGATTTCGTAGTGTGAGTACTCCATCGCGTAGGTCCCTCGCCCCTGGGTCATCGAGGTGAGGTCGGAGGCGTAGGTGAGCATTTCGGCGAGGGGCACCTGGGCTTTGACGGTCGTGGACCCGCCTTTGGGGTCCATGCCCTGCACGCGGCCGCGCCGGCCATTCAGGTTCCCCATAATGTCGCCGGCATTATTCTCAGGAACAGTAATTTCGACATTCATAATAGGCTCGAGCAGGCAGGGTTTAGCCTGTTCCATACACTTCTTGAATCCCTTCGAACCGGCGAGCTTAAAGGCAATTTCAGATGAATCCACTTCGTGGTAGGAACCATCGAAGAGGATGACCCGGAAATCCACAACAGGATAACCGGCCAGATACCCTTTCGCAGCAGCCTCGACGATGCCCTTCTCGACGGCTGGGATGTAGTTCTTGGGGATCGAGCCGCCGAAAATGTCGTTCACAAACTCGAAGCCCGCCCCACGCTGGAGTGGTTCCACCTTGATCCAGCAGTCGCCGTACTGCCCGTGACCGCCGGTCTGTTTCTTGTGCTTGCCCTGCGCTTCAGCCTTGGCGCGAATCGTCTCGCGATAAGGAATCTTAGGGGCCTTCAAAGTGACTTCGATATTGAATCGCCGCTTGAGCTTCGAAACAGCCACTTCCACGTGCTGTTGGCCCGCGCCGGAGAGCAGGAATTCCTTGGTCTGCGGGTCGCGCGAGAAGCGCAAAAGCAGGTCTTCCTCGAGCATGCGATGGATGGCCGTGGAGAGCTTGTCTTCATCGCCGCGCGACTTCGGTTCAATGGCAAACGAGATGGCAGGTTCCGCCAGCTTCAGCTTCGGGAAGACGATCGGCGCGGCCTTGTCGCCCAACGTGTCGCCCGTCAAGGTGTCCTTGAGTTTAGCCACGGCGCCGAGGTCGCCGGCGTGGAGTTCGGCCACCGGGGTTTGGGTTTTGCCCTGCACTATTCCGATGTGCGACAGGCGCTCGCTGGTGCCTCGATTGAAGTTGGTAAGGTTGGCTTCGTTCTTGACCACTCCCGACATCACTTTGAAGTAGCTCACTCGCCCCGCAAAGGGGTCCGCCACGGTTTTGAACACGAACGCGGAAGCCGGCTGGTCATCGGCAATCTTGCGTTTGACGGGTTCCCCGCCTTCATGTTCCAGTCCTTCCACCTCCTGGCGTTCCAGCGGCGAAGGAAGGTAGTCGACGATGAGCTTCAGCAAATTCTCGCCGCCCAGGTTGAGAAGCCCGGCGGCAACTACCACCGGGTAAATGCGCCTTTCGCACACCGCAGCCCTCAGGCCCGAAACCAGGTCCGCCTCAGGCAAGGTTCCTTGTTCAAAGAACTCTTCCATCAACTTGTCGTTGCCTTCAGCCACCATTTCGACCAAGGTTTCGTGAGCTTTGGTCGCGGGTTCCTTCAGCTCAGCAGGGATTTCGCCCTCCTGCGCTTTGCCCGAACCGCTGGAGTCGTAGAGGCAGGCCTTCATGCGAACCAGATCAATGAGGCCGTGGAAATTCTTTTCTTCACCGATGGGAAGCTGGACAGGAACCGCGTTGCGCCCGAATTCCTTGTGCACGGCTTCGAGGGTCCGCTCGAAGCTGGCCCGGTCGCGGTCCATCTGATTGATCACCAGGGCGCGAGGCAAGCCGTATTTCTCGCAGAAGCCCCAGGATTTCTCCGTCTGCACCTCGATTCCCGCTACCGCATGGATGAGGAGCAGAGCGGCATCGGCCGCCAGCAGCGCTCCTTCAGTTTCGTGGATGAAGATGTTGTATCCGGGCGTGTCGATGAAGTTGATCTTGGTCTTGCCCCATTCCGCGTAAGCGAGCCCGGCGGCAATGGAGAACTTACGCTGAATCTCCTCTTCATCAAAGTCTGTCATCGAGGTTCCGTCGTCCACCTTGCCGAGCCGATTCACCATGCCCGCCGCATAGAGCAGCGCAGAAACAAGCTGGGTTTTGCCCGTGTCGCCGTGACCTATGAGTGCAACGTTGCGAATATCTTGTCCGTCGTAAATTCTCACCGGGAACTCCTTGAGAGTTTGGGACCGGCATTAGGCGCGCCTTGCCGGTCGCGAAGCAATTCCCCATCCTAGCACAACTCGATGTGACACTCCAACGCTGGACGCCTCCAGGTGTTGGCAAGGCTTGCCACCGTGAGGCGCACTTCGGAGGGCTGCACGAAGAACCTGGGCGCGCAGGGACGATTCACAAACGCCCCTGCGGCCCGTCGTTAGGCGACCGGTTACTTTGTTGGTTGCGGCGGTTGAGTGTTGACAAACGATATTCCGCCATGAGGTGAATACTTCTCGAGCTCGGTGATGAGGGATTTCGCAGGGGCAGGGATCTCCCCCGTGCCTTGGATCAGAAGTTCCCAGGGGTCCACCGGATGGCCATATATTCGCGAGTTGGCCTCGCTATCCGTCGTCACGGCAGCTCCCTTTAAGGCAATGCCGGCGAACAGGCCCCGCGACCGAGAATAAGTCAGAATCTCAGCAGTCATGAGCAGGTCCGTGGTAGCGGAAGCCGTCCGTCCCACGGGTCCGGCCGCCACCGCGACGTCCGCGCCAAGCTCCCCCTTACTCTTGAGCAGCCTGCGGATGCCGCTCGGGTTCATGACTACAAGAACCACGTCAGTCTCCGTCCCTCCCCACTGAAAACCAAAACTCCCACCATGCACGGCAATCATCGAAGGCGCGCCCCAGGGGCCGTCGCCGTGCCTTCTGCAGACCAGCACGCCGCGCCCGTAGGTTCCGCCGACAATGAAAGCCCCTTTCTTCTCCCCAGGAACGATGCCCACGCACACCGACCTGTCGAGCAAGTCCCTCGGGATCGAGTTCTCGGGCGTCTTCATGATTTCGTACAAATCTACGGCGGCATTTTCGAGCCGGTCATCGATCTTGGTAGCCTCTTTGGCCTGAAACTCGACCGGCAGGCAGAACACCACCATCAAAACAGCCATCACCAGTTTTTTCACTGTGTCCTCCTCCTGAGTAGCGGACTCCGTAGCTGGTTGCGTATCTTCATGGGCATCTCGGCGGAATTGAGGTGCTGAACCTCTCGCGAGAGTTGCGTGAGCGTCCTTGGATCCTGAACCAATCTGCCCAGAAGTCCTATTCTACCCCAACCTGCCCCGGATGCCCTCAAAAAAAGTCCTTGACAAATTACGCTTATTATGATAGGCTAGAAAGTGGGGTTGAGTTGTTTTGCCATGAACGCACGGACCGCACCAGATGATTCGCCGGCCTGCCTCCAAGCCAGACAGAATGTCAGTGGTTCTCCGCCGTCCCAGACCCCCGCGCGGCCTGATTGCAACGGGCCAGCTTCGCTGCTGCACTCCAAAAATCGGAGAACAAAGCGAGAATGTCTATGAAAACAAAGGACCGCTCCGCAATACTCGCGAGGTCGGGCGCCGCAGCGAAGCTGCCGCCTTCCTTCCCAATGTCCCCAATCCTGTCTCGACGTGATTCCAGCGTGGCATCTACCCTGCCGCACTGCGAGAATCGGAGAACAAAGCGAGATTGTCTATGAAAACAAAGGACCCCTCTGCAAGACTCGCGAGGCCGGGCGCCGCAGGGAAGCTGCGTGTCTTCCCAATCTCCCCAATCCTGTCTCGACCTGATTCCAGCGTGGCATCTACCCTGCCGAACTCCAAAAATCGGAGAACAAAGCGAGAATGTCTATGAAAACAAAGGACCCCTCTGCAAACTCGCGAGGCCGGGCGCCGCAGCGAAGCTGCGTGTCTTCCCAATCTCCCCAATCCTGTCTCGACCTGATTCCAGCGTGGCATCTACCCTGCCGAACTCCAAAAATCGGAGAACAAAGCGAGAATGTCCATGAAAACAAAGGACCCCTCTGCGAACTCGCGAGGCCGGGCGCCGCAGCGAAGCTGCGTGTCTTCCCAATCTCCCCAATCCTGTCTCGACGCGATTCCAAAGTGGCAACTACCTTGCCGCGGTCAGAGAATCGACAGACGAACCGGGAATGTATGTGAATGAAGGAGGCACTTATGAGTACGGGACTTATTTTAGTCGTCATAGCGCTTATGGCACTTACGGTCGGGTACTTAGCGTTCCGAAGCCTACGGGCCTATTTCAAGCTGCGCGGGAAGAGGCTGGTCACCTGCCCTGAGACCGAGCACCCCGCAGCAGTGGATTTAGACGCCCTGCATCTGGCGAAGGATGCGGTATTCGGCACACCGCAACTTCGCCTGAGCGAGTGTTCCCGCTGGCCGGAACGGAAGGGATGCGGCCAGGAGTGTTTGAAGCAAATCGAAACAGCGCCGCAAGGCTGCCTGGTTCGGCGCATCGTCGCCGACTGGTATGCCGGCAAGACCTGTGTCATGTGCGGCAAGCCGGTGGACACTGCCGAGCAATGGGTGGGTCACGTGCCGGCGCTTCTGAATACGGACAAAAAGACCCTCTATTGGGATAAGATCGCCCCACAGAAACTGCCCGAGGTATTCCAAACTCACTCCCCCGTTTGCTGGTCCTGCCACATCGCGGAAACCTTCCGCCGCGACCATCCGGATTTGGTCGTCGACCGGCCTGCAAGGTGGTGAAGAATGAGCTTAATCTGAGTCTCGCGCAGCAGGCCCGCGTTGTATAATGACCGTTCGCACTGTGAGCAACGGAATTGCGGACTCCCACCCCTTAAGCCCCTTTCCAGCGAAGAGGGGAATGCGAGATGGTGAGGGAATCCCTGAACCCTGATTCTGAATCGGAAAACTCATGAACCAAAACCTGTCCAGCGTGCTGCGCTTCTGCCTGATGGTCGCTTTGATTCTCGCTTCCTGTCTCACCGTCGCCCGGCCTGGTTTGGAAAGCCCGCAAGGGGGAAAGCCGGCCCTTTCGAAGCCTGCCGGCAAGCGTTCCGTGGCAGGAGCCCCCGTTCAAACCCAACGTAATATCGGCAGGGCCTATTACGAGCAGGGCAAATACACCGAGGCGATCGAGCAGTTTCAGAAGATCGTGGCTTCGGGGAAGGCCTTGGCCACCGATCACTTTGACCTCGGCCTTTCCCTGATGCAGGCCAACAAGCTGGACGAAGCTTTTGGCGAGTTGACTACCGCCAGGCAGATGGACCCCAGGCTCGTAGCCGTCGATTACAACCTGGGTATCCTCTACAAGCGCGAGCTTCGCTATCCCGATGCTGACGCGGCTCTCAAGCGGGTTATTGCCGCCGACCCGGAAGACCCTGCCGCTTGGTTCAATCTCGGAGAAGTCTACTTTGCCGAGAAGCGCTTGGAGGATGCGCGGGAGGCGTGGGAGCACGTTGTCAATATGGGTTTCGGCAAAGGGCAGAACTTCTACGTCGCGGCCTTATTCCACACCTTCACCACCTATGTCCGCCTGAAACGCGACGCGGACGCGCAGAAGGCTCTCAAGGTTCACGAAAAGATGCGCGACAAAGTCCCTAGTATTTCGCTTCAGAACCCCGCTCTGGAAGGAGGCAAATACGGAGCCGTGCTTCTGCCCGCGCTGCCGCCTTCGGAGCCCGGGCCAAGCAGGCGCCTCGAACGAGTGACCTTTGCTGACATCACCGGGCGCCTGGGCCTGACCTTGCCGACCCAGCAAAGCGCTCCGGCGGACTCTCAAGTTCAGATTAACGCGGCAGATTATTCTCTCGATTACGCGCGGCGGAATCTCGTTCCTCTCTTCGGGCCTTCCCTGACGTTCGGCGATTATGATGGCGATGGCCACTTGGACATCTATGTGGTCAACCCCGCCGGCTCCAACCATCTTCTGCACAACAATGGCGACGGGACATTCACTGAAGTCACGGACAAGGCCGGCGTGGCCGGGCGTGGCGCTACCCTGTCCGCCACCTTTGCCGACTATAACAACAGCGGTAAGCCCAGCCTATTCGTGTCCGGCCTGGACGGCGTGCGGCTCTATCGGAATATGGGCGATGGGGTTTTCCAGGATGAGACAGAGAAAGCGGGCCTGAATCCGACTCCTGGCGAGCTTGACACCCAAGCGGTGCTTTTCGACGCCGACGTCGACGGCTTTCTCGACCTGGTGGTCACGGCCTACACGAACCTGAACGATCCGCCCAAGAAAGACTCTTTCGCTTTCCCCAACGATTTCGCCGGCGGCACGACACGCTTTTATCGCAACAATGGCGACGGCACTTTCACCGAGGCCACTCCCTCTTCAGGGCTGGGCTCGGCCAAGGGACGCATGCGCGGCGCAGTCTTCGCGGACTTCGATAATGACGGCTACACCGATTTGTGCTTCTACCGTGACGACGGCCCGCCTTTGCTTTACGCAAACCTGGGCGAGGACAAGTTTGTGAACCGAACCCCCGAGGCAGAGCCGGCGTTTGCCCATTGGGTGGCTTACGCCGTGCAAGCGGCGGATTTCAACCATGATGGCCGATTCGATTTGGCCCTTTGGGGGCCCAAGGGCTATCAGGTGCTGATGAACCGGGGCGATTGGAAATTCGCTCCTCTTGCTTCGCTTCCGCCCATTTCCGCCCCGACGGGTATCTTTGGATTTCGCGGCACGGTGGTGGATGTGAACGGCGACAGCTTTGGGGATCTGCTCACACGCGATGCGGGAGGCAAGTGGCGTCTGCTCATCAACCAATTCGGCAAGTTCCGGGAGGGGAGCGTCAGCATCCCGCCCGGCACGGCTAGTACCGTTGCCACGCTCAGCCCCACGTGGCTCAGCAATCCCGCCAAATTGGACTTGGTGGGGCTCGCCGCCAACGGTCAATTGCTCGCCTATGAAGAAGAAGGGCCGACGCCGCACTGGTTGGAAGTGAAGATGATCGGTTACAAAAGCAACGCGGAAGGAATCGGCAGTCTGGTCGAGGTCAAAGCAGGCAATTATTACAGCAAGATTGTGGTCACGGGAAATCCCATCCGGGTTTTTGCCGGAAACCTCTCCCAGGTTGATGTAGTGCGCGTCACCTGGCCCAACGCGGTCATACAAAACTGGATTGACGTGCCCACCGACAAGCCGATTGACGTCCGGGAGTCCGAACGTCTGGCCACCTCGTGCCCCCTGCTTTACGCCTGGAATGGCGAGCATTTTGTGTTTGTCACGGATGTTCTGGGCACGGGCCCGCTCGGCGAGCTTAACCCGGACGGAACTCGCATCAAGCCCTTCCCTGAGGAGTTTGTGCGCCTGCCGCATGACCTGCAGGCCCAGAACGGCCGGTACGTTTTCCAACTCACCGACGAATTGAGGGAAGCTGATTTCTTTGATCAGCTTCGACTCTTGGCAGTGGACCACCCTGCCGGCCAGGAGATCTACTCGAACGAGATTTATGCCTTTTCGCCTCAGCCTCCGGCGCTCTATTCCGTGCGCGAAAAGCGCTTTCCGATTTCGGCGGTTGACGATCGGGGTCGCGACGTCCTGCCCTTGCTCTTGAAGCAGGATGGTGAGTATCCCACCGATTTCGCTCGCCATCGCATCCTTGGCCTCGCCGAGCCTCACTCGCTTACGCTGGATTTGGGAGACTTGCCGGCTTCCGCGCGTGCTTCACTGTGGTTGAACGGTTGGGTGTATTGGACGGACTCGAACGGTTCGCGTGCCTTGATGTCCAATAAGCAGACCGAGCTGATTTCTCCCTACCTGCAAGTTCGCAACGCGCGGGGTGAATGGGAAACCGTGATTCCGGATATGGGCCTGCCGAGCGGCACGCGCCGTACCATGCGTATCGACCTGACGGGCAAGTTCCTCACCTCTGACCATCATCTACGCATCGTCACCAACCTCTGCGTCTACTGGGACCAGATCTTTTTCTCATTGGACGATGCCCCGGCGCCTGCTCCGGCCGAGCTTCCGCTCCTCTCCGCGGACCTGCATTATCGAGGATTCTCGACCCCTGTCAGCGACCCTCAACACGTCCGCCCCGACTCCTTCGATTATGAAAACGCGCTCGACATCGCTCCCTGGAATCCCATGCTGGGCATGTACACGCGCTATGGCCCGGTGGAGAAACTGCTCGCTGGCGCTGACGATCAATTGGTGGTGATGGCGCCGGGCGACGAAATGACGGTGAGCTTCGATGCCGGAAGGCTCCCCGCCCTAAAGCCCGGTTGGGCGCGCGACTTCTTTCTTTATACGAACGGCTGGGCGAAGGACGGCGAGCCCAACACCGCTTTTTCCGCAACCGTCCGGCCGTTGCCCTTCCATGGAATGGCGAACTACCCGCCCGGCGCAACTGACCACGCGCCTTCGGGCGACGAGTACCGGCGTTACCAGCACGAGTATTTAACTCGCCCCCGGCTCTTGCTGATTCCGCCCCTCGCCCCGGCCGTTGGTCCGGGGATGTGATTGGCGTTTGGTAGCGCCGACTTTCAGGTCGGCATTTCCGCGCGCTGCCACTGTGCTGACCTGAGGGTCAGCGCTACAACACGGAGTTTAGATGTACAGCGAAAATCTTCGGGAGCTGACATGATGCATTCACATTTTGGAACGGCACTCGCTACGATGTTGACAGCAGTTGCAGTATTCGCCCTTGCGGCCGGAGGCAAACTTATGGCAAGCGAATTTCCCCAGACCGAGATTTCAAACGGCAAGCTTCGCGTGAAGTTATATCTTCCCGATCCCAAGAATGGTTATTATCGTGGCACACGGTTTGACTGGTCAGGAGTCATCGCCAGCCTCGAATACGAAGGCCACAACTTTTACGGGCCGTGGTTTGACAGGCTCGACCCGGCCGTCCACGATTACGTTTTCAAGGGAACGGAAGTGGTGGCGGGGGCCGCCAGTGCCATCTCGGGCCCCGTAGAGGAGTTCCAGACCAATGATGCAGCCCTCGGGTGGGGCGAAGCCAAGGCCGGCGGGACCTTTATCAAAATCGGCGTCGGGGTGCTTCGTAAGGTCGGCGCGAACTACGACGCGTACACGCTGTATGAGATCGTGGACCAGGGGAAACGGACGGTCAAACTGCAGTCCGATTCCGTCGAGTTCACGCAGGAGTTGGCTGACCCGTCTTCAGGCTATGGCTACGTGTACCGCAAGATCGTGCGACTTAAAGAAGGCAAGCCGGAGATGGTGCTCGAGCACAGTTTGAAGAACACCGGCCGCCGCACGATCCATAGCACCGTTTACAACCACAATTTTCTGGTGCTCGACAAGCAGCCCCCCGGTCCCGATTTCTCGATCTCGCTCCCCTTCTCGATTCACCCCACTCAGCCGGCTGACAAGCGCCTGGCCAACGTTCACGAGAACCGCATCGTTTTTGCTAAGGTGCTGGAGAATGAAGACATGGTGGAAATCCCCTTTCGGGGTTTCGGCGATACTCCCAAAGACTACGACATTCGCATCGAGAACCCCAAAGTGGGCGCGGGAATGAGGATTCAGGGAGACCGCCCGCTGTCGTTTGTAAACTTCTGGTCAATGCGCAACGTCCTCGCCATGGAGCCCTTCATCGCTATGACGATCGACCCGGGCCAGGAATTTACCTGGAATACCCACTACGAGTATTACACTCTTCCGGCAAGGTAGAATCCCTAACCCGATCCGTCGATGACCGTCCCGCTGTAGGGGGACGGCTTGCCGTCCCCTCATTTCCGCTGGTCCCGACGAGGGTAGGGCAAGCCCTACCCCTACATTGCGCGAGTCCAGCCGCGCTCGCTGCAGACGGTTCAAGTGCCTCAGGGCCTGAGTGTCATCCAGGCGGCGAGCAGATCCATGGGCCATTGCATGAAGATCAAGCAGGGGAGGGCGCGCGTGCGCAGATAGATGAGTTGGATGATCACGACCAGCGGTAGGAACTGGAGGAAGCGGAACAGCATGAACCGCCAGTCGAGCACCAAGGGGAAAAGGCTGTGTTGGACGGCCCAGCAGAACCCAACCACCATCACCGTGACCCAGGTGTTGCCGGTCAGCGCCTTGAGCCGAGCGGCGCAATAAGCCTGGTAAATGGCTTGTTCGGCGGGCGACCAGACGAGCCAGAAGACAGACAAGCTGTAGTAGACAGCCCAACGTGGCAAATGGCGCGCGGAGACGAGGCCCGGAGCCAGACCTTTAGGGCTGAGATGGGTAGTTCCGTAAACCAGCCAAGAGGCAAGCGTCCCGCCGCCCCCCACCAAGATTGGGAAGAGGATGAGGAAGAGCACCAGACCCCAAAGCGCCTCCCAGCGCAGCCGGGATCGATCGACGCCGAAAAAGTCAACGAGCCGGATGCCTTCCGAACGCGCCTGTCGCCAGAGCAGGAGTAGACATCCTATATCGATGAGGGTTGCATAAACAGTCCACCACGGGGCCTGCGCGCGCCAAGGCGAAGGATTACCCCGGAGCCAGAGGACGGCCGCCAATCCGCCTTGCACCAACAGAATCAGGCAGGCCCGGGCCGGCGTCAGGGCTAGAGGTCCCCACCAACCGATTCGGCCGGATTGCACGCGTTGTTGGATTTCAAATGCCGAGTTGGGGGCCAGCACTTCGTCCATCGGATTTCACCTCTTTGCCAGTCTCCTGAGGTAATCCTCGAACTCTCTCAACCGAAGCAACTTAGCGAGGAGTACCGTCAGCGCCAAACCTGCCGAAGTGACGATCACCAAAACCAGCAGAGCCTGATGGGTGGTTTGCCAGCCAAGATGCGCTCCCAACCAATTACTCAGCTTGAAGCACGCGACTCCCGCCAGCGCTGAAATCGCGCCAATCTTGAGGAAAAACACCAGAAACGCGTGGGCCTCGCGATAGTGGATGCGGCGATTCAACAGAAAGAGGAGAATCACTGTGCAAGCCGTGATCCCCAGGGAACTCGCCCAGGCGAGACCAAGGTACTGAAAGTGGTGGGCCAGCCACCAGTACGCGGGGAGGCTGAGGAAAGTAATCCCTGTACCCACGACGGCAGGCGTAATGGTGTCGCGAGCGGCGTAGAAAGCCCGCGCCAGGATATTCTGCATCGCCCAGGCAAACATGCCGAGCGAAAACACCCGCAGGGCGGCAGCGGTGGCTTCGAAGTCGCCTCCGCGCAGTCGCGTGTGCGAGAACAGGAAATGGACAAGCGGCGTGCTCTCGGCGATGAACAAGGCGGAAATCGGGAGAAGCGGAATGAGCAACCCTTTCAGCGTGGCGCTCACCGCGCGGTTGAGTTCTTCGAGTTTCCCCTCCGAATAAAGCTTTGACATAAAAGGAAACGATGCCACCCCCACCGACATACCGACTACGCCCAGCGGAACGCGCATCAGCGACTTCGCGTACGTCAGCCAGGTGATGGAAGCGCGGCCCAGGAAAGAACCGAACCAGCGGATGATCCAATCATCCGTAGCTGGGAGAGAGAGTGCCAGCATAATTGGAATCGAGAGCTTGAGGAACGACCGGAAGCCGGGATGCCGGATGTCAAGGCTGGGAGTGAACCGGCCTCCCGCCCGTTGTGCGCCGTAAATCTGGAGAAGGAAGTTCCCAAAGAACGCGCCTGCCACCACTCCCAGCGCGAAACCTGTCATGCCGATTCGCGAAGAAAGCAACAGTCCACCGAGAACGACCCCGAGGTTATAGATCACCCCACCAAGGGATGGGATGACGAACTGCCCCTTGGCGTACTGGACGGCCGTCAGAATGCTCCCCAGGTAGAAGAAAACCTGCGCGGGCAACATCACGCGGGTCAGAAACACAGTTTGCGCCTTGGCTGCGGGAGCAAAACCCGGGGCGATGGCGGCAACCAGTTGAGGAGCGAAGATCTCCCCAATCCCTACCAAACCTACGACGGCCAACCCCATTACCGAGACCACCGTCGAGAATGCGCGCCATCCCTCGTCCTCCCGGTTTTCTGCCATGTAGCGGGAGAAGACGGGAATAAAGGTCACGCTAAGAGCGCCGGCGGCCAGCAGGTAATTCAAGAAATCGGGCAGCGTGAAGGCTGCGTAGTAAGTGTCGGTGATGGCGTTGGCGCCGCTCTGGTGGGCTACCGTCCAGTCGCGAAAGTAACCCAGCACACGGCTCAGCAACACCCCCGCCATCACGATCCCGGAGGCTTTGGCGATGCGGCTCGTGACACTCGAAGAGGCCATTTGAAAATGCTATCTCTCTGGGAAGGGGAAGCGCTTCCGGCAATGACTGCACCGTGCCATCTTGGGGCGGAACAGGAGGCGTTCCGCGGCGGAACGCCGAGATCGGCGGTAGTTGGCGCTGCCACAAAACGGGCAACGCCCTGGTTCCTGATTCGAGGAGCCGGCGCCGTCTGCCTGCTCCCCGGCGTTCGGCTGAGCTTTCTTGCCGGCGGGTGTTGCAGCGCTTGGCTCATCAGGGTGTCTGACATAGGGAAACCGCTTGCCGCACTTCTCGCAACGTGCCATCGGCGGGCGTTGCAAGGCTTTTTCCAGGGCAGTGCGCTCGGTACGATGGTATTTCGAGCTGCCGCAAGACGGACACTTGGGGACGTCATCACTTGAGGATCTGGCTTGGTCCGCCGCTGGGGGGACTTCGCCTGGGGTGTTCTCTTTGGTCATTTTTGGAACTTGTTTCTCCTCTGCAGGTTGAGATCCGGCTGCCGGCGCCTCCGCCAACTTCGCCGAGTTCGGATATCCCGGGTGCGGAAAGCGCAGGCCACAGACCTCGCAACGAGCCATTGGTGCATGGCGCAAGATCCGTTCCCCCGTGGTGCGCTCGGTTCGGTGGTATTTCCTACTGCCGCAAGCCGGACAGTGGAACACGTCACTGCTCGGGAAATCGGACGCTGCAACTTGACGTCCTTCCAGCCTGGCGCCCGCCCCCGCCCTCACCAACTCCACTGGGTCCCCGCCCAACCGAGGGGCGCTCGCCGGCCGTTTCCCTGCCTGGGATGAGCCATCAGGTTTTCTAGTATGCCTCGGCAGATAGCGCGCCGCCCGACACCGGGAGCACTTTTGCAGTCGATACCCGAGGGCCCGCGCAAGGTTGTATTTGAAGTCGTGCGGGACGGGATCGGTTTTTGTCGCGCCGCATTTGGGACATGGCGGAATCATGACTGACGATCGTGACAGAAACGTTACAACGGCATTACATTAGCAGACGCCAGCCGCGTCCGCAACCCGGAAGTGCGTCACTTGCAAGTGGCCAGGCACCTCTGAGGCCACCGTACTTCCCACGAAGGCGGCTCCTTTGCGCAACCCCTTGTGGTTACGCCATCTGCTGGCGAGCCTCCAACCGTTCGCGTACCGTGCATTTCGTAATCAGGCAGCTTGCATTTTTGTCCAAAATCTGTTTGAAATGTTGGAGCCTGAAAGGCAGGGCGACCGGAGCAAGTAAGAAGTTCTGGTCCGCAGGAGGTCTTATGCGTAAGTTCTTGAGGCTTGTTTTCGCCGTTGCAATCTTTGTTTCTTCCGCCCACGCTCAATCTCCCGGGCAGCCAAAAGACTACACAGCCCACGTAGTGGGCTACGCACATATGGACATGGCCTGGCTTTGGCGCTGGGAGGAGTCCATCTATGACATCATGTACAACACCTTCAGCAACCAGCTTAAGCTGATGGACCAGTTCCCTGATTATACCTATGCCCAGGATCAGGCAGTTGTGCTCGAAATGATGGAGCGTTACTTTCCGGACATCTTCAAGGGAATTGTCCAAAAGGCCAGAACCGGCAATTTCATCCCCGTCACTTCCAGTTGGGTGCAGATGGACGAAAACGTTTCGGACGGCGAGTCGCTGGTGCGCCAGTTCCTCTACGGCCAGAAGTATAGTAAGGAAAAGTTCGGCCATTATATTCGGGCCGCATGGCAGCCGGACGTGTTCGGCCATCCTTACTCGATGCCGCAGATCGCACACAAGGCCGGCATTGAACTCTATCTTTTCAACCGGCCTCACGATCCGTCCCGCCCGCCCATCATCTGGTGGCAGGGTCTGGACGGTAGCCGGGTGTTGGGCTACACCACGCCCGGCGAGTACACTCAGCCCATGGACCATGAGCACACCACCGTACTGGGGATGAAGAACGCGGATCGCGCCGGGGTCAAGAACATCATGGTGCTGTACGGCATGGGGGATCACGGTGGCGGCCCCAACCCCGAAGACGTGGCGGGAATTGCGAAGTTGAACGCTTCCCCCAATGATGTGCGGGTGAGGACCACTAACGTCGCGGATTACATTGATATCGTGCTCACCGAAAAGAGAGACTTCCCGGTCGTGGCGGGCGAGATGCAGAATGTTTTTCCCGGGTGCTATACAACCCAAGTAGATATGAAACGCCATAATCGGCAGGCCGAGCAGCTCCTTCTGGATGCCGAGAAGATGTCGGAACTGGCGGTATTCTTTGACTACCGGGATTACTACCCCAATCGTGATATCACAGAGGCCTGGAAGATAGCCCTGCTGGACCAAGCTCACGACCTGGCCGCCGGCTCGGGCATCGGTCCTATTTATGCCGACGCCGCCAAGCAATACCAGGAAGTGTTTGAGCGCGCTCACCGGGCGTTGAACTTCTCCCTTCAAAACCTCGGCCTGCAGGTAGACACGCGAGGCGAGGGGATTCCGGTGGCCGTTTATAACCCTCAATCCTGGGACCGCACAGATTTGGTCATCACCGAGGTGTCCGCTTTTTCGTTGCCCCCGCGCATGGTGGCCGTGCACGGCAAAGAGGCAGTTCCGGTCCAGGTGCTGAAGCCGGCGACCAAAGTGGGCGCGCGTGCAACCGCCACGGTTGCTTTCGTCGCCCAGAAGGTTCCGCAGATGGGATTGAAGCTTTATAGGCTCGTTCCTGAAACCGGAATCCCCAAGTCCCCCGCCTCGTCTGTTCAGGTCGGCGCGAAACCTCGCTGGTTTCTCGAAAATGAGTTCTTCCGAGTCGAACTTAATCCCGAGACCGGCTACATTGCCCGGCTTTACGACAAAGCGAATAAGCGTGAAGCGTTTCGGGGCGAGGGTAATTTCCTGCTGGCGCTCGAGGACACGGCGGAGCGGGCCAAGGAAACCTCTCCCGAGTATGCCGGGCCCGCGTGGGACATCGGGCTGACGGGAAAGAAGTGGGATATCGGAAAAGCAGCGCACATCGAGATCATCGAGCAGGGACCGGCGCGCGCTACGCTCCGTGTGGTCCATCGCTTCCGGGACTCGGAATTCGCCCAGGAGATCAGTCTGATTGCGGGTGTACCTCGCGTGGATGTGGAATTCTCAACCGACTGGTACGAACGCGCTACGTTCCTGAAGGCTGGCTTCCCTGTCAACGTTTCGTCCACCAAAGTGGCGGCGGAGATCCCCTATGGCGCCATCGAACGCGGACAGACAGGGAATGAAATGGTGATGGGCAAGTGGGTCGACATCTCCAACGCGGATTATGGCGTAGCAATTCTCAACAACGGCCGCAACGGCTTTGATGCCAAAGACAACGTGATCCGACTCTCCGTGATTCGTGGCCCCTGGGGTCCCGACCCGCGAGCCGATGAGGGACACCACAACTTCGGATACTCCCTATACCCTCACCAGGGCGGATGGCGAGAGGGCAAAGTGGAGTTCCAGGCCCTGGCTTTCAACTCGCCCTTGCTGGCGATGCAAGAGCCGGCCCACGCGAGCCCTCAGGAACAGTGGGCGGGCAAGGCAGGCGGTTTGCCGGATTCGTACTCGTTCATCAAGACGGACAGCGATCACGTAATTCTGTATGCCATGAAGCAGATGGAAGGGTTCTACGACACAGACGCTATCCTGCGGTTTTTTGAATGCGAAGGCCGCGAAGGAGATGTCTCGATTCAACTCCCACGTTCGGTTCGCGTGCTGGAAACTAATCTACTGGAGGATGTGGTCCTGGGGACAGTCGGCGAGGGCCAGACGATCCACTTTCATATGAAGCCCTGGGAGATTAAAACGCTGCGTTTGGTCAGGCGCTAGTGCTACTGCAGGGGCGGTTCGCGAACCGCCCCTGCAAGTGGGCCCGCTCGCATTTGCAGCCAAGGGGCCGAATTAAATGCAAAGCAAACGAACCATCTGCCGCCGCCGTTTCCTGCAAGGGGTGGCCGCAGCCGTGGCCGTCGGGCAGCGGCCAATTCCGTCTTCGCTTTGGGCGCAAACCCCGCCATCCTCCCGCGAAAAGCTCTTTCTCTTTGATTACTCTGACGTGAAGCTTACGGGCGGCCCCTTGCGGGATCAACTGGATCGCATCCATGCCTCCTACCGAAGCCTGGATGAGGACCGGCTGCTGAAGGTGTATCGTCAGCGCGCCGGCTTGCCCGCACCGGGCGAGGACATGGGGGGCTGGTACGACGCCGAGGGCTTTGGGCCGGGTCAGGTCTTGGGGCAGATCATATCCGGGCTGGCGAGGTTTTACGGTCAAACCGGAGACCCGGCAACCCAAGCCAAGGTGGAAAGGCTGGTGAAGGGATTTGCCGCCACGATTGATTCGGAGGATTACTGGTACCCTTCGCTGAAGGCCTCCACCGCCAGCGCCGCATACACTCTCGACAAAATACTGATCGGCACGCTAGACGCGTGGCAGTTCGCCGGTATCGCTTCAGCGCTCGACATCGCGCGGCGATGCGTTAAAGGCTCCCTTCGCTATTTGCCCCGTCGCGCTTACGAGCGATTCGAAGCCCCCAAGCAAGCCGTCTACGATGAGACTTATACCCTGCCGGAGAATCTCTTCTACCTGTGGGAAATGAGCAAAGACCAATCCTATCGCGAGATGGCCAAACAATACCTGATGGACAAGACCTATTTCGATCCGCTTTCTCGCGGGGAGAATGTGCTTCCCGGCTTGCACGCTTACAGCCACGTCAATGCTCTATGCTCCGCGGCGCGCGCTTACCTGGTCCTCGGCGATTTCAAGTACCTGGAGGCCATCCGGAATGCCTGGGACATGATCGAGAAGACGCAGTCCTTCGCCTCGGGTGGGTGGGGCCCGAATGAGGAATTCGTGGCGCCGGGTAACGGCTTGCTGGGCGAAAGCCTCGCCAAGACCCACGCGCACTTTGAAACTCCCTGCGGGTCGTATGCTCACTTGAAGCTGGCGCGATATTTGTTGCGTGTCACCGCAGAGGCGCGTTATGGAGACTCGCTCGAACGCG
Source organism: uncultured Acidobacteriota bacterium (assembly GCA_963831905.1). Classification (GTDB taxonomy): domain Bacteria; phylum Acidobacteriota; class Terriglobia; order UBA7540; family UBA7540; genus CAVROP01. The sequence goes on from CAWHRX010000009.1 coordinate 1,686,054, forward strand.
TCCTCTACAATACGATTCTGGGCGTAAAACACCCCCAAGGCGACGGGCACGTCTTCTATTACTCCGACTATCATCGCTCCACGCAGAAATCCTACATGCAGGACAAGTGGCCATGCTGCTCCGGTACGACTCCGCAAGTGGTCGCCGACTATGCAATCAGTGCTTACTTCGCAAGTGAAGACGGAATCTACGTGAACCTCTTCACCCCTTCCGAAGTGGGCTGGAAAGCGCGCGGGGTACCGGCGAAGATCATCCAGACCACCACTTATCCGGAAGCGGACTCGATGGAACTGCGGGTCGAGGTTGGCGCCCCGATCGAATTCAGCATTTTCGTGCGCATTCCCGGCTGGCTGAAATCGCCCGCGCAGCTCGCTGTCAATGGCAAGACAGTCTCTGTAGCCGCGGAGCCTCGCACCTTTGCGGAGATCCGGCGCCGCTGGCAAACGAACGACACGGTGCAGATTCGCATCCCGTTCTCTTTCTGGTTCCAGCCCATTGACGAGCAGCACCCCAACACCGCAGCGCTGATGTGGGGACCCCTGATGTTGGTGGCACTTGAGCCTCCCTTGGAACTTCCCACGCGGTCAGTCGCAACAGCCACCGAAGGTCTAAGACCAATCGCCGGCTCACCTCTAACATTTGAGGCATCAAGGAAGGCGGAGAAGCTGCTCTTCGTGCCCTTCTACCGTATTCGAGATGAGGTGTACTCGACCTACATCCAGCACAACCTGTCGTAGAGAGACTCCAACCGCCTTTGGTTTGTAGATCATGGGGAAAGTTCCCGCGAAGCGCCGCTATCCTGCCGATCCCGGGAGATGCCGCCGGAACAGCGCCACAAGAAGGCGGTTGCCACTACGTTTTGCAGGTCCCATTCCGCTGTCGAAGTAACTGAAAATGGCGAGCCGCCAGTTCGCAGACGAGCACAGCATGTCTTTGCGCCTTTTCACCCCTCCTGCCAGTTTGGCAACAGTCATTTTGCGCACCTTCTAATCTCAGAATCTGCGCCCAATTTTTGCCCTCGTCACGCTCCGCAAATCGCTAAGCTGTTTTGTTCCTTCGTCTTGAATCCATCCTGCTGACGTTTGTTGATCGCCTCGAGTTTGGCATGTAGCGTGCCTTCTTACAGGGTGCGAGGGACTTCGGGTCCTAGGGAACCGTCGTTTGACGGGTTAGGGGTTAGGGATTTCGGAGATTCGACGAACCGGAGCTTCTAACCCCCTATAGAATCTCAAGCTCAAACGCGCGCCACGAAAGTTCCGTTCGCGATTCCAGGGCAACCCAACAGAGGCATAGGACAGTGAGTATCGCAAACCTATATCGGCCGAACTACTCGATGGGGCAACCTGGATGCGGTATTGATTGGAGTTGCAACCCTCTCGAACCTCCCAGCTACTTTGCACACCAGCAGGCATCGTTGCGGCGCAAGATGCATTTCGGATGCAACGCATTGGATTTGCGCAGGTTCGAGGGAAGCACGCTGGCTTGGAGCACGGCCGAGCGCCGCAATTCCCGAAAGGATGGACAAAAACGTGCTCAAGGAAATAGTGGCTGCGTCAAACAGCCGCTACTAAGGAACGGGTCGTGCTATGTGGCTTAACAATCTAGACTACAAACCGCGGCTCGTTTTTTGGGAGGTTACCAAGGGGTGCAATTTACGTTGTATCCATTGTCGCGCCACCGCCTCAGAACTCTCATCACCACTAGACCTACCTACAACCAAAGCCCTGAACTTAATAAAGCAAGTCTCTCAGTCATTCCTACCAATCCTAGTTCTGAGCGGTGGCGAACCTCTCTTTCGTCACGACATCTTCGAGCTTGCCAGCTACGCCGCATCCGTGGGGATGCGAGTGGCGCTGGCCACCAATGGAACGCTGGTTGACAAACAGGTGGCGCGCCGGATTCTTGAATCAGGAGTGCGGCGTGTTTCCATCAGTCTGGACGGCGCCGACGCTGCGACCCATGATGCGTTTCGCGGCATTTCCGGCGCCTTCGACGCCGCGCTGCGCGGCTTCTGGAACCTTCGCGAGTTGGGGATGTCGCTGCAGATTAACATGACGATTGCTCGTCATAATGCGCACCAACTCCCCGCCGTGCTGGAGTTGGCCAAAGAGATCGGGGCGGATGCCCTGCACACGTTCCTTCTGGTTCCGGTGGGTTGCGGCGTGGACATCGCCGCGGAGCAAATGGTGCCCGCCGAAGAATACGAAGCGCTCTTGAACTGGTTCTACGATCGTTCGCTGGAAGGCGGGATCGAGCTGAAAGCCACCTGCGCCCCTCATTATTTTCGCGTGATGCGGCAACGCCGCGCCGCCGAGCGCCGGGCGGCCACGAGCGTACGCAACGAGACGCGGCCGGCGGACGCCGGCGGATCGAAAGATGCCATCGGCCCAACTGAAATGACCATGCCCGGGTCGACGGGCATCGCCCTCCATCCACACGCTGCCCCATCCGGCTCTGCGCATCCCCAGGGCATGAACGCCATGACCAAGGGCTGTCTGGCCGGCACGGGTGTCTGCTTCATTTCACACCGAGGCGAGGTTTATCCCTGCGGATACCTGCCGGTCGTGGCGGGCGACCTGAACAAGCAATCGTTCGGTGAGATTTGGGAGAGCGCCCCGGTTTTTCAGCAACTGCGTAGCACGGATAATCTGAAAGGCAAGTGCGGCTATTGTGAGTTTCGTAATGTTTGTATGGGGTGCCGCGCACGGGCCTACGCGGCCAGCGGCGATTATCTGGACGAAGAGCCATTCTGCGTTTACCAACCCCGGCGGAAGGACTCCGCGGCGGGCATGCGGGAGGAACTGACCCATGTTTCAGTTTAGCGATCTCGTTCGCGGCGGCGAACTGGTCCGCGACATAAAGCAGAAATTCCCCGAGACCGACGAGGTGTTTGTGAAGTTCGGCCTTCGCCCCTCATGCTATGACTGTTCGATTGAGATGGCGGCGCGCAAAGTCGGCGCCTCACTCGAAGACCTGATGGTGGAAGTGAACAAAGCGATCTACAAGAGCCGTGGCGTTACAGCTTGATTTATCCTGCGGCGACGTTCGATCCGGCTCGCACTTTTCATACTCGCCATCGCTCAACCAGAACCCGAGAGAACGAAGGTTGTTTCTCATTTCTTATTATAATCACCCCTTCGTTCTCTCGGGACTTAACCCATGCTGAAACTCAAAGTCTAAATGCGAGGCCGCCAGGCGTATCGACTTTTCGAGTTTAACCTCTAGCCTTTACCCTTCACCCTTTAAGAAAACTCCCACCCCCGGCACTTATCGATTTCGCATTGACTGCGGTTGAGGTAATGTCTCAGCTCTTCCAATCCGTATTCTCGAGCCAATTCGCGGGCACTCACACCCGGTCGCTTGGCTTTCAACACGAACCAACCCTCCGACGACAACCACTTATCTTCTGCTACGTCGTCTCCTCGCTCCTTGAGCAGCCGCCCGATCTTCTCAGGGCGGTTCAGGTCCTGATGGAAGATGCAGCGGTCCAGATCAAGTGTGAGACGAGTGACGTTCTTCCCATCGCCCTGGTTGTTGGTATCGTAGACCAACTGTTCCCCATCCAGATCGTAAACGCGGCAATCCGGAATCCACGTGGAACTAACCACGTAATAGTTATAGCTGATGGCCTGCGCCTGGAGCGAGCGGCCGGCCGAGTAGGCGCTCACCCAGATCACCAATTCCGCCCCCTGGTTGGAGAGTTGCTGCCAGAGTGGGGACCAGTTGACGTCGAAGCAGACGGCCAGACCTACTCGCCCGAAATCCGCCTGGTGAGTACACACGACCGAGCCAGGTTGCACGGAGAGACCCACGCATTCTTCTCCCCACACAGGGTAGAGTTTGTTGTAGACACAGGCAACCTTTCCCTCGCGGTCGAGTAGAACCGCAGAGTTGAAGCCCTGCTTCCCGTCGGCTCGGTGGATCGGGCAAACAATGTAGGCTCGATGTTTCTTGGCGAGTCGAGACATGGCGGTGACGGTCGGACCGTCGAGCGGTTCGGCGCTCTCTTTGGTGTTGCCGCGGAACGTCTCGGGAAGCGCGATGAGATCCGCCCCCAAGGCTCCTTCCGCATCCACCTGACTGGCGACCCAGTCCAAAGCGTGCTCTCCCGCGTGGAAGCCGAGACTGACGACTCGAACCGGGCGCCCGATCTTTTCCCCTGATGATTCCGGAGCGTAGACTCGCTCTCCTCCTTCCCTAGCGGCTGCCGGCACCGCGCCGCTTAATCCCGCCGCCAACGCCGACACACCCGCCGCCGATCCCTTCAGAAAATCGCGCCTCTTCATGTCGTTGAACATCGTTCCCCCCTGGTCCCAATTATCCCGGCGATTGTATCTCGCCGCGGAGGGTGTTGTCGACCAACTTCGCCAGCCGGGTTGTCGGCCTGCCCAGAATCGTCTCAACCCACCACTTCCCGCGTCGGCTCGGAGGGGTGCAGACACGAGAGTTCGTTTTTGCACTTGACATCGTCGCCCGTGTGCCACTACGTTCCTGTTTACGGGTTCTCGGATCAGGAACGTCGCTGTTACTTAGGCTGAGAAACCGACCTGCCGGGCACGCCCCGAGGCCGCCCAAAACATAAGGAGAAATGCCATGCAACGTCGCGGTTTCCTGTCGGCTATGAGCCTGGGCGGTTACTCGTTGCTTGCGGGCGCCGGGCCTTCGCACGCCTCGCCGCCCCCAACGCCAGCCCTGCCTGCGAATGGGCCAGGTGGGCGGCGAGCCAAAATCGGCTGCGTCAGTTGGAACTTCCATAGCCTTGGTCCGGGTGCGCACCCGGAAGAGGCGATCGACATCATTGGCAGCCTCGGCTTCGAGGGAGTGGAACTGATTGCCAACTCGCCCATGGACGTGGACGAATACTGGACCGACGCCACCATCGATCGCATCAAGAAACAACTGGAACGAAATCACCTGGTATTGAACCAGTTTCCTTTTTTCCAACCGGTGGTCGAGGATTTGACCAGCCCCGAACCGGAAAAGCGCAAGGTCAGCTTGGACTACTTTGAGAAAGGCTGCCGCATCGCGCATAAGCTCGGCGCCCCCATGGTGAACATTGTGGCGCCTTGGGCGCGGCAATTGAGCGCCTCGGGCACTTCCTACCTGCCCCGCTACTTCCTGAGTGACGTCAAGCCCGGCGAGAAGTTCCACATCAACATTGCTCCGGGCTACAACTTCGATGAACTGTGGCCTCTGTTCATCGAAACGATGAAGAGTTGCCTGGAGCGCGCCCAGGCGCTCGGCATGAAGTTCTCCATCGAAAACCATACGTACACCATGCTTCCCGTTTCCGACAGCTTCCTGCGCCTCTGCGACCACATAGCTAGCCCAGCCTTCGGCTGCAACCTCGACTGCGGCTGGGCCATGAACCAGCGGGACTATCCTCCCGTCGCCATTCACAAGCTCAACCGCCGCCTCATGAATCTGCACGTTCGCGACATCGACCCCACCATGCGCGAATACGTTCCCATCGGGCAAGGCGTGATGGATATCAAAGCCATTGCGGACGCGGTGAAAGGCATCGGCTTCACCGGCTTCCTCTCCCTTGAGCAGGACGGCTCGAGCGAAGATATGAAAGTAACCTGCCAGCGCTATATCAGCATGATGAAAGACTACCTCGCGTAAAGGGAGAAGGCAGTCGGCAGTCGGCAGTAGGCGAAAGGCGGCCGACGGCCGACGGCCGCACCTGATTTGTGCGGCCGATGATTCCCCTCCTCGTTAAGGAGGGGCTAGGAGTGGTCGACATTTTGTCCCACCTCGGACTTCTTCCCCCCGGACCAGTCATGCATCCGGAAACCCTGCTTTTGGCCATCGCTCGTCGCATTCTGCGCTCAAACTGGCTTCATTTTCGGTTCGTTTTGCACCTCATCAAAAAGTGATGTCCTTTGTTTTCAGCAACTTCTTGAGTTCGTTCCCGCGATTTTGTGTTTTTTCGAGCTCTCTCGCTCCGACGGATCGGAGGTCTGCGACCCACCCCTAGAGATAAGAGCAACAAACCTCGTCATCCCCGCGAAAGCGGGGACCCATCGCCGGTCCAATGGATTCCCGCTGTCGCGGAAATGACGTAACTTGTAACGGAGCGAAACCAGGAATCTGACTCTGCCTGGGTGTTTCGCGCACAGAAAAACAAGATCCCCCGCTCGCCTCGGAGTGGCCGGGTCGAGAGAGGTCTTGAAACCGCCACTTTTGGTGTTTAAACCGCGCATTTTGCGCTCAAATAGGCTCCGTTTTGAGTTCGTTTTAAGTTCGTTTTTCAATGCGTTTCCTGTGTTTTCAATAACATACTGGCTTCGATCGTGTATTTCTTGCATTTTTCCCGGATTGCTCCAGGCTTCCGGCCACGGACCCTTTCCGTGCCCTTCCGCATTTCGGGGCGCAATTCCCCCGCCTGGACGCACGCTGCACGGGAAGCTCGCCATTTGAATTTGATTCGCGCATTTGGCACTCAAATCCGGGTCCGTATTGAGTTCGTTTCCCAATGCCATACTGTGTTTTCAATAACATACTGGGTTCGATCGTATTATTTTTGTGTTTTCTCGCGCCGTTCTGCCGTTCCGAACGCGAACCGCTTCGGGCCCCTTCCACTTTTCGCCGGGCACCCTCCCGGCAGGACAGATGCCTCACGGGAGAACCCACTCTTTCGGTTTAGTACGCACATTTGTCACTCCGGGAGGCAACGATGGCAACCGCAGGCAGGGACTCAGGCATCGCAAGCACGAAACGGAGACGGATCAGGCCTTTCGAGCCGAATGCTTTCGCCCGGGCCAGATCCCCAGCGCAACCCCACTCTACGACTATAGCCTAAGTTATTATTGTTGTCAAGTACCCATAAAGTTAATAGTCCTGACAGTACGCCGAACACGCGGATGGCGCATACAGGAAAAACAATGTATGCGCCACCCGACGAGTCAGGGTTTCGGAAGTCGATTCCTGCGCTTCAAGACCGGGAGAAGTCGTGGTTGTGCTCGAACGACTGCCCAGTCGATGGTCACATCACCCAGGGCTTGCGTTATTCGAGCGACACATGCAATAGCATCCAGTTCAACCTGGTGCTCCCAGATTCTGAGCACCCTCCAGCCAAGACGACGCAGCTTCTTGGAGTTCCTCTGATCGCGTTCTCGGTTGCCGCCAATCTTGTTTCGCCAGAAGGTCGGCAGCTTGTGGCGCCAGACTGAAAATCGCCACCCGTGCCGGAAATCCCCGTTGACGAAGACGGCCACCCTTGCTTTCGAGAAAACGAAATCCGGGCACCCTGGCAGGGCGCGATCATGCTGTCGAAATCTGAGCCGCGAGGCTTTTAGCAGGGCGTGGATATATCGTTCAGGAGTTGTATTCTTCCCTTTAATCCTCGACATCACTCGACTTCGTTGTTCCGGCGACATGAAGTCGACCATGGGCGCTCACTTGCTTTTCACTCGTGATGGCTTCATGGCGAGTCTGGCGGCAGTCTCTGCTGCTCGTGCTCTTCCTGGGGCCCCTGCATCCGGCTTCCACTCTCTTGCGCGCTTAATGAAGTCCTCATCCCCCGTTCTGGTTCCCACAAGATCCTTGTCGAAGTCTATTTTTACGAGCAGGGGGAAACGCACAGCTTGGCCGCTTATGATTCCCTGCCCGGGGCCGAAGCCGGGCAGCATGCGGGCGTCGCTTTCTGGGAGATTTTCCATTACTGACCTGACGTAGGTTTGATCTTTTGGGTTGACTAACCGCAGGACCAGGAAAGAATTGCACTGTGCCAAAATGGTCTCGTCTACGCGACTCGGGCGCTGAGTGATGAGTATCAGGCCGACACCGAATTTCCTGCCCTCGGTAACCACCTTTCGAAGTGTGGAGAGGGAAGGGGTTTCCTCCGTACCTTCTCGAGCGGATGGGACAAAGTTCTGAGCTTCCTCAACGACTGTCAGAAAGGGCGGCGCATAAGTGCAGTATCGAAAAACACTACTTACATCGTCGTGAAACCGACATCTCTTAGATACTCAAATGTTGGATCATAATACGCTGGACTGCGTGTCGGGTCTTCTGAATCTCCTGGCGGAACCACGATTACCATGCCTTGCCGGGCACGCGTGAGAAGAACACGGTAGGCATTCTTGAGGTAATTCTGCCTCTCCTTGTTCTTGATATGATTCCAGCGGTCGCCACAAAAGGACCAATGTTCCCACCCCTTTTTTGAGAATCTGAAATCTGCATCCCATGTCACACATGACCAATCCAGTTCTAGCCCCTGTACGTGAAATTCCGTGGCAACATCTTCGAGATAATAGGAAGAACGCACATCCTCTTTTCCGTCAAGGAACCAGTGAATAGGATTCATTGGCGTTTTTACGTCTATTGCGTGTGGCTTTAATCTCTGGGCTTGGGAAGAAACAACAATCCCATACCGTTCCGAACCTTGCGCCTGTTCCTTCAGCCAGCGTTTTGCTTGGGTAAGGTCGCGGGTTATGACTATCGGGTATCGCGCTCTCAAATCATTCAATGTCCTTTGAGCCTCTTCGATGTCAAGATCCAGTAGCTGTTTGACCAAGAAGGACACATGCTCGGCCCGGAACGAACGCATCGACACGGCAAGGTGCAACTCATCCCTATATGCGACATTCGGGCGTATCCCCAGTTTACTCAATACTTCTCCTGCGCCGTACTCACTGTCGGTAAGTCGGGAGGAAATGTAAATATGCCAATCCGGAAATGAGCGGTTAAGTGACTCGATCCACTCAGTGATGCCCGCCTCTCCGGTATTGATTTCCTGGCCGCCGCCAACAAGACATACAATGACTGCCCAATCCGACTGGCGGTCCATGCAGGAAATCAGAAATTCCGGCTCGGATAGGTTGAAATCAGGCTTTTTCTTTTTCCGGCGCATGAAGCTTGACGTCTGGTCCACATTCCACGCCCGTTGTGCCTCGTCAAATAACGCGACATGTTCGACGGGGGCCAATTTCGGGTCGATCAAGCATTCATCTCGGAAATTATGAACGTTCTGCACAAACATTTTAACTTCACTCATTGCCTCGCTCTTCCTAATCTTCACTCCACGATCTCGCGCGCGCCGGACCTTATCCCGAGCCAACGCTTCACGTAGGATTGCAACGAGTGGGCCGTTCCCTGAAAGGAAAACACTATATAGGTCGTTATCTTTGTCGATGTGAGTAGTTGCGATGTTGAGTCCTACCAATGTCTTGCCCGCACCTGGGACCCCGGTCACAAAACAGATGGCTTTCTGGGATTTCGATTTCGCAGAGCGGATGATGGAGCAAATCGACTCAGATGTTTCACTAAGGTTAATTGCACTCGCATCGCTCCGGGAGATCTCGCGAACCGAGTGGCCGTTGTAAAGCGCCAACGCGGCTTCAACGATTGTCGGGGTAGGACAGTATCGCCCAGATTCCCAGGCTGCCCGGTCTATGTCCACGCCGACGGCAGTGCGCAAAACATCCTCGATTACGTTGCCCAGCCTTGCTACGCTGCTCTTGATCGGGAGAAGTGGCTTGTCACGTTGGGGGGGTACAACAATAATCGGATTCGCATCGTTCGCTTTGGAAGGAATGAGAATTGGAGCAATGAAATGCTCGTGGCTAGATTCATGGAAGTTTTTTAGATCTAGGGCATAGTCCCAAACTTGGTCCACAGCCTGCGATGGGAATCCTCTTTCACCAATTTTGAATTCAAGGACAAAGATTACAGCCCCGATCAGCAAAACTACGTCAATCCTTTGCCCCATTCGCGGGATTGAATATTCAAAGTAGATGGAACCTTGAAAAGGGGGCAGCACCGATCGAAGGATGTCGATTTCAACTAACCACGCGTCGCGCTGGGTCTGTTCCACGTCGAAATCACTGTTCCTCGCGAGGGTTCCAAGTATCTCGTCGGGGCTAGCGTCTAGGAAAGCGGCAATTGATTCTGAATAATACTCTCTCGGCATGAACTATCCCTAAACTCGGTCCCGCTTCGCCACTGGACGGCGGCCCCGCGTTCCAGCGGAACGTTCTGCATGACAAAGGCAAGAGGTTTCAAATCGGCAACAAAACGCAAGAAATGCGTGAACAAAGGGACTCGTTTATCTTCGATATGAGCATGGATATTTCCAGCAACCTCGCGTAATTTGGCCCGCCCCACCCTGGTAAACGGCTGGCAAGGTGGACCACCAATGACCACATCGACGCGTTCTCTCCCGTAATTTGAACACAATGACTTGGTCACTTGATCGGCGTCCACCTCTTGAATGTCGCAAGGGATATTGGGAGCCACTTTCGATGAAAAATGTGCGGAATGGGTCTGATGTGCGACGGGGTCGATTTCGATTCCGCCCAGGATCTCGAACCCTGCCCTAGAGAAGCCGAGCGAGAACCCACCACAGCCACAAAAGAGGTCGAGAACAGTGAAATTGGGGGAAGTGGCTCTTGCGGTCATGTGATTAAGTACTCTGCTAACGCCACCGAGCGAATAGCGATGCCCTCGCATATGTCCAACTAGCGTTCGGCATCATATCAAAATGGGAGCGGTTGCGATATAGCAACAGCCGCGCTGGTTTGGACAGGGCGGACTCGGCGGGTGGCGCCTACGTCACGACGCGTTGTGTTGCAATGTATGTGCCACCCTCGGTCTTGAGGAATACCGCATCGACGAAGTCTACGCCTTGGACGTGCAGTGGCCTTGAGGGCAGCTGTCAGGTCGCGGGTGTCAGGTGTTACGGGTGACCCGACCACATCAGAGATTCCAGATTTAAGATTCCAGAACAAAAACCCTCACACGCGGTAAAAGACCTTGGGAACAGCAGTTGAGAGGCGATCTTCGTCTCGATGGCTAGACCACAGGCCGTAGTCCATTCAGGCCTTGGCTCTCTCCTCCAAGACGCGGCGCAGGACGGGGAGGGCGGCTCGATCCTTTTCCTGGCCGGTTTCTTCTTTCGTCTTAATCAAGCTTTCCAGCGTCGAAACCCGAACTTTGAGTGCCGGACCAATCTCCAGTTCTACAGTTTCTTGGAGAAGCTGGTCGTAATCGCGACCCTTTCCGATCGTTCCAAGAAGGTCGAGCGGCCCGAAGCGGGTCATCAATAGCTGATGTCCTTGAGAGGCAAGATGGGAAAGACTTGGTTTCATTTCGTGGCGGCCGGGAACGCGATAAAGGGCTCCCAACTCTTCCAAGGCTGCCGAGAGGCGGGTGAGGTTATCCGGCTCGCGGGAATGGACCACGTCGAGATCAAAAGTCGCCATTGGGGCGCCGTGGAGAACGGCGCAAACCCCACCGACAATGATGAACTTCACCTTGTGCTGGTGAAGGATTTTCAGGATTGCGAGATAGTTAGCGCTTGGCTCTGGCATCGCGAAGACTCTGGAGAGACTCGACAGATTGCTGAAGGACTTGCAGGCGCTCGGCAGGGGTGAGTGACAGCATCCAGCGAATCAGCGTCAGGTCCACACCGTCTGAGCTGTAAGTCTGCTCGTGGGCGAGCGGAAGTCCTATTTCAAGGTTGCGGCTCGGGGTCTTGGATTCTGCCATGTCACGTTAGAGAGATTCAAGGATCGCTTGGCGTTCGACCCCTTTATGCTTTGCCACGGCTCGCAGGATCGCGTTCAAAGTTCCCACACGTAGGCACAGGTGAGCAGCAACTGCAATGCGCTGATGAGCAGGTTCCGAGGTTTCCAGCACGATGTGGCTGCCTTCTTGATGGACAATGCGATAGTCCCAATTCCGACAAAGCGCCTGTACGAGATCGTGGCCGCTCAGGTCGCGTGGAATCTTCATGAATTTGCGAGAACCTCGTCACGGACCAGATGCAGACGGATCGCGGCGGGCGGGTGAGGATGGTCAAAGTAGAAGGCAGACACGGCTTCTCTCACATTGCGGCGTAGCTCCTCCCAATTGTCAGCCTGAGTGACTATGCTCTCCGTCAGGCACTCTGCGACGAACCCTCCGTCAGGTTCCTGGCTCACCTCGAAAACAATATCGTTCATAGGTGCAGCTTATTCCATTCTCGGCAGAGATACAAGGCCACTGCCTTGCTCACGCCCAGTAGTTGCGGTCGAGCGAGCGGTACTGAATGGCCTCCGAGATATGGTCAGTGCCGATCGAGTCCGCGGCGGCGAGGTCGGAGATGGTGAGCGCCACTTTGAGGATTCGATCGTGGGCGCGGGCGCTCAAACCCAAACGCGTCATAGCGCTCTCCAGCAAGCGTTCGCAGTCAGCGGAGATGTTGCAATACTTGCGAATCTGGCGCGAGCTCATTTGCGCGTTGCAGTAGATCTTTTCGCCGGCGAAGCGGCGCAACTGCCGCTGGCGTGCTTTGATGACACGCTCACGAATCTCCTGTGAGGTTTCGCCGCCCGAGTCCTGCCTCAGCTCCTGATAGCGCACGGCCGGCATATCGATGTGGATATCAATGCGGTCGAGCAGCGGGCCGGAAATTTTCGAGACGTACCGCTGAATGAGGGGTGGGGTGCAGGTGCACTCGCGCGAAGGATCGTTGAAGAAACCGCAGGGGCAGGGGTTCATGGCGGCGGCCAGCATGAAGCGCGAGGGAAAGGTCAGCGACATGGCGGCGCGCGAGATGGTGACCGTGCCGTCCTCGACGGGCTGGCGCAGCACCTCCAGCACGTTGCGTTGGAATTCCGGCAACTCGTCGAGGAAGAGCAAGCCGTTGTGCGCCAGGCTCACTTCCCCCGGGCGAGGCACGGCGCCGCCGCCGATCAATCCGGCGTCCGAAATCGTGTGGTGGGGGGAGCGAAAGGGGCGAGTGCCGACCAACCCGCCGCCGGGCTCGAGCAGCCCGGCCACGCTGTGGATCTTGGTGGTCTGAATCGCTTCATTAAAGGTCAAGGGCGGCAGAATGGTGGGGATGCGTTTCGCCAGCATGGTCTTGCCCGCGCCGGGCGGGCCGATCATCAGGATGTTGTGGCCCCCGGCAGTCGCCACTTCAATGGCGCGCTTGGCGTGAAGCTGCCCTTTGACGTCGCGGAAATCCACGCTGTACTGGCTGGCTTGAGCCAGCAGGGCGGCGCTGTCCACCTTGGCCGGCGCGAACTCGCGCGTCTCGTTGATGAAGTCCAGGGCCTCCGGCAAAGACCGCAGGCCGTAAATCTTCAACTCTTCCACCACCGCCGCCTCGCTGGCATTTTCCAGCGGCAGCACCATCCGCTGGATGCCCTTCTGCCGCGCCATGGCGGCAATCGAAAGAGCGCCCTTAACCGGGCGCAGGCTGCCATCCAGCGAAAGCTCGCCCAAGAACAATGTGTTCTTGAGGTCTGGTTTCAAGAGAACCCCGGTGGTGCCCAGAATTCCCAGGGCGATCGCGAGGTCAAATCCGGAGCCTTCCTTCTTCACGTCCGCTGGAGCAAGGTTTACGGTGATCTTTTGGAAGGGAAATTCCAGCCCGCAATTCCTGATGGCGGATTGTATGCGTTCGCGGCTCTCGCGCACGGCGGCGTCGGGCAAACCCACCGTGGTGAAATTGGGCAAGCCGGCGGAAATATCGACCTCGACCTCAACCGGGTAGGCGTCGATGCCGAAGACAGCGGCACTGAGAGCTTTGAATAGCATGGGAATGCAATCCGGCAGCAAGATGCATGCAGGGAATGGCAAGCCGTGGGCTGCACTCGTCACGAGTGGAGAAATGGCCTGCCCTGCCCTTGCCGATGATCGGCCGAGCATGCCTCTCATAGCTCAGGCCAGAGAAGTGTCTAGTGTTTGGCGCTGAGCCCTCAAGAGGGGTGGGAGTATACCAGAACAAACAACCTGACGTCCCGGAAATCACGAGTCGTGTCACTACTCGGGCTGCGGAGCAGCGCGTTTGCCTGTCATCCTGAGGAGCCGCAGGCGACGAAGGATCTCCGTAGTTCGTTGAAACTGCAACTGCGGGGATTCTTCGCTTCGCTCAGAATGACAATTGGGAAGAGTTTTTCCGCAGCCTGCTTAGCCCAGCGTTTGCCGACCCTTCGCTTCCCTCAAGGCAGGCTCCGAAGGTCCGCGCTACCCACAAATCAGGGTACCGCTGAAGGGTGTTGACACTCTACAGCCTTGGGTGTAGAGTGCCTACATGGTCAAACCCAAGAAAGAACTCTATCAAAATCGCATCGAGTTGTTGCAAGGCACCCTCGACATGCTCATCCTCCAGACCTTGCAGTGGGGGCCGCAGCACGGCTACGCGATCAGCCAGTCAATTCGCGGCCGCTCGGGCGAAGTCTTGCAGGTTGAAACCGGCTCGCTCTACCCGGCGCTGCACCGGCTGGAAAAACAGGGTTGGGTGACCTCGCAGTGGAAACAAACGGAGAGCAACCAGCGCGCCAAGTTCTATCGCCTGACTTCCGCCGGCAAGAGGCAGTTGCTCTCGGAACAGGCCCGCTGGAGCCAGATCGTCAGCGCCATCGCCGGGATCATGAACCCTGCGGCGAGCGGGAGCGGCTAGTGGTTCGGCCCGTGAAGGGACGGTCGTCATTCTGAGCTGAGCCTCGCGGTGGATCGCAGGAAGTGATCAGGGCGAGATTCCTCGCGGAGTTTACCCTGAGCGGCCAGAGCGAGATCCTTCGCTGCGCTCAGGATGACAGCGAAGGGCTCGGAATGACGCCGCTGACTAAAGGCTGAGAGCCAAGTGGAGATGCTGGTGATGAGCGATCTTTGGTTTCGACTTCGAGCGCTGTTTCGGGGCAAGTCCAGGGAAGAGGACCTGGAAGAGGAAGTCCAATCTCATTTGCGCATGGACGCGAGGCACCGTATGGCGCAGGGTGAATCTGCCGACCAGGCTCGAACCGCAGCGCTGCGCGAATTCGGCAACGTGGGGCTGGTGAAGGAAGTTACGCGGGATATGTGGGGCTGGCGCTGGCTTGAAACTTTGCGGCAGGACGTTCGCTTCGCCGTGCGCATGTTACGCCGCAGCCCCGGTTTTACCGCCGTCGCCGTGCTTTCGTTAGCGCTGGGGATCGGCGCCAATACGGGCGTCTTCAGCCTGATCAACACCCTCATGCTTCGCCTTCTTCCCGTCCGCGATCCCGAGAGCCTCGTAGAGTTGCTGCACCAATACCCTGGGGAACCTCGTGTAAACGGATACTCCTGGCAGAGCTACGAGCATTTTCGTGATTACAATCACGTCTTCTCCGGCCTCATCGGCTTCAGTCCCTCCCGGTTCGATTTGCGGGGCGAAGGCCTGGGCGGCCAGACCGTTGATGGCGAATACGTAGTTGGGGACTTCTTTTCTGTGCTGGGGGTGAAGCCCGCAACCGGCCGCCTCATTGGACCCGGGGACGACCGGATGGGCGGTGCGCAGTCGGCAGTGGCCGTGGTGAGTTGGTCCTTCTGGAAGAGCCGCTTTAACCTGGATCCTCGAATTCTGGGCAAGCGAATCATTCTGCAGAATGTGCCGGTCGCGGTCATTGGAGTGGCGCCGCGTGAATTCTTCGGCCTGGAGATCTGGTCCAGGCCGGAAGTCTGGGTGCCCGTCGGATTGGCGCCGGTCATCAGCCACGCCCGCCGGACGGAAGCAGCCGGCGCGCAGGCGGGGCCCCCGGCGCTGTTTGGCATGGAGTTGGGCCTGGTGGGGCGCTTGAAGCCGGGCGTTTCCATCGAGCAAGCGCGCGCGGAAATGAGTGTGCTGTTTCAGTTCACCATCGATGAAATAACCAAGCAGAGCAAAGATCCCCTTTGGCGGCAATTGAAATTAGAAATCGTGCCCGCCGGAGCCGGGCTGGCATTCCTCCGTGATCAATTCGAGCAGCCATTGCTGGTCCTGATGGCGCTCGTGGGTCTGCTGCTTCTGATTGCGTGCACCAGCATTGCCACGCTACTGCTGGCGCGCGGTGCGGCGCGCGAGCGCGAAATGGCGCTGCGTGTTTCGTTGGGCGCGGGACGGCTTCGCCTGGTGCGGCAGG
The DNA here is from genome assembly GCA_963831905.1 of uncultured Acidobacteriota bacterium. GTDB lineage: Bacteria > Acidobacteriota > Terriglobia > UBA7540 > UBA7540 > CAVROP01. Next base: position 1,701,905 of record CAWHRX010000009.1, read on the forward strand.
TGATGACCGAATCGCTGTTGCTTTCCGGCGTGGGCAGCCTGCTTGGTATCTTCGTGGCGCTCTTCGCCGCTCGTTTGCTGGTTCGGATTTTCCTCTCCGGGCGGCAGATTGTGGGGTTGCCGCCTCATTTCACGTTCGAGGTTCAGCCGGATGCCCACGTGCTGCTCTTCACCCTCGCAGCGGCATTACTCACGGGCGTGCTCTTCGGGCTGGTTCCCGCTTTGCGGGCGGTGACATCGGCGCCGGCGTCGATGTTGCAAGGCGGTGTAAGGCCCACGCAGGCGAGGGCGGCGCGCTTTTTGGGGAAAGGTCTCGTCGCAGCCCAAGTAGCCCTGTCCGTCGTCGTCTTGAGCCTCGCCGGCGTGTTTACGAGCCATTTGTCCGACCTGCGGAATCAGCTCGGCTTTGAGCGCGACCACCTTCTGCTCGTGAGCCTCGATACGGCCCACACCGGGTATTCCGCGGAACAACTGTCTCTCTTATATCAGGAGTTGCTGGGGCGCCTGGATGCTCTTCCCGGCGTGCGCTCGGCGACGATCGGTTCCCCCACTCCGATCTCAGGCGCAGGAGCGTCGAGCTTCGTCAATGTGGAAGGCTACCAGCAGAAGCCTGAGGACCGCCGCTACGTGGCGATGTCATGGATCGCTCCCAAGTATTTCCAGACGCTCGGCACGCCTTTGCTGGCAGGACGTGATTTTACCTTCCAGGATGAAGGCGGCCCGCGCGCCGCAATCATCAACCAGTCCATGGCGCGATATTACTTCGCCGACGCTAACCCTATTGGAAAGCATCTCACTCTCGAGAAGGATTGGAAAAACATCGGCGGCCCCGACAAGCCGTATGAAATCGTCGGCGTCGTGGGCGATGCCAAATACGATGACGCGCACGGGGCTCCGCCACGCACCCTCTACCTGACCGCCTTCGGCGACGGCGGAATGAACGCAAGTGATTTCATCCTCCGCACCAGCATCCCCCCTGAGGCAGTGACGGGTGAGGTACGGCGCAGCGTCGCCGAGATATTGAAGGGCGCTGAGGTGCGCCGCGCCACAACCATGTCCGAGCAGGTCGACGCCGCCATCGTTCCGGAGCGGCTCATCGCCATGCTCTCCGGCTCATTCGGCACGCTGGGGTTAATCCTCGCCGCGATCGGCCTCTATGGCCTGCTGGCGTACACAGCAGCGCGGCGCACGAAAGAGATTGGCGTCCGCATGGCGCTCGGCGCGACGCGCGGCGCGGTGACTTGGATGGTGCTGCGGGACGCGCTGGGGATGGTCTCAGCCGGGCTGCTCGTAGGAATTCCGGTGGCGCTTTGGTCCAGGAAATTCGCCGGCAGTCTGATTGAGGGACTGCCTCCATCCAGCGTCTTGCCCATTTCCATGGCTGCGCTGGGGGTCATCGCCGTGGCATTGATGGCCAGCTACATCCCCGCGCGACGGGCGACGAAAGTGGATCCCATGGAGGCGCTGAGGTATGAGTAGCTCACCGGGCTTTCAGCACGGCAACGAAGGACGAAAATAGGCGAGAGTGATGTAAGGTATTGCTGGATGGGGCGGCGAGAGAGGTCGTTTCACTCTGGCGCAGCAGGAAGCCCGCGTACGAGTATGACCCGGACGCTGAGAGGCACAACGAATTGTTGCTTCCCCGAAGTGGAGAGCACGCGAATGAGATTCTCGCAATTGCCCGCGTCCTGCGCCGCCCCTCCAGGAGGCGATCATGGAGGTGCTTTACGCGTGTTGTTGTGGGTTGGACGTGCACAAGAAGAGTATCACCGCGTGTGTGCTGTGGGCAGAAGGGAAGGGGAAGACGCGCAAGGAGAAGCGGCGCTTTGGAACTTTCACGCGGGAGTTGTTGCAGTTGGCGGACTGGCTGCGGGCGTGCGGGGTAACGCACGTGGCTATGGAATCCACGGGGGTGTACTGGAAGCCGGTGTGGAACATCCTGGAGGGGCAGTTTGAGGTGCTGTTGGTGAACGCGCAACACATCAAGGCGGTGCCGGGGCGGAAGAGCGATCAAAAGGACTGTGAGTGGATTGCGGATCTGCTTCAGCACGGGTTGCTGCACGGGAGTTTCGTACCGCCGAAGGAGATGCGAGAACTGCGGGACCTGACACGTTATCGAGTGAGTTTGGCGCAGGAGGAGAACCGCATTGCGAACCGTGTGCAGAAGGTGCTGGAGGATGCCAACCTGAAACTGGCGTCGGTGGCCAGCGATCCTCTGGGGGTGTCGGGCCGGGCGATCCTGAAAGCCATCCTCGCCGGAGAAGAAGACACGGAGCGGCTGGCGGAGATGTCCAAGGGGATACTGCGCAAGAAGATTCCGGACTTACGTTTGGCGTTAGAAGGGCGGGTGACGGAGCATCATCGTTTTCTGCTCCAGGAGTTGCTGGATCATCAGGAATTCCTGGAGAAGAAGATGGCGGAAGTGGAAGCGGAAATTGAGAAGCGCATGCGCCCTTTTGAAGCGGAGGTCGAGAGGCTGGACACGATTCCGGGCGTCGACCGGGTGACGGCCTGGAGTCTGGTGGCGGAGGTGGGGGTGAGGATGGAGCAATTTCCTTCCGCCGGTCACTTGGCCTCTTGGGCAGGTTTATGCCCGGGGAGTTTCGAGAGCGCGGGCAAGCGTCTGAGCGGCAGGACGCGGAAGGGGAGTGCCTCGCTACGGCGCTGTTTATGTCAGGTGGGATCGGTCGTCTCCCACCTGCGGGACAATTATCTTTCCGCGCAGTACCGACGCCTGGCCGCCCGGCGAGGAGGCAAGCGAGCCGTATTGGCTGTGGCGCACACGGTGTTGGTGATGGCGTATCACATCCTCAAGCGAAAGCAGAATTACCAAGAGCTCGGAGCCGACTATTTCGACCGCTTGAACGCTGATGCCATACGCCGTTCCCTCGTCCGTCGCTTGGAGAGGCTCGGTCACAGAGTCACCCTCGAACCTATCCTGCAGTCGGCGTGAGGGATTTTCGAATGAGTGATTGTCGATTTTCGTTTGTCGATGGTCGATTGAAGAAGCTGTCAGCCTTCAGCCATCAGCTTTCAGCTAAGGCTTTTGCTGATCGCTGATGGCTTAAAGCGAAGTGGAGTCCCCGATGTTAAGGAAAATTTTGTTTCACCTGCGCGCACTCTTCCAACGCAAGTCGATGGAGACGTCGCTGAACGAAGAACTCCAGGGCCATTTGCGGATGGCCGCACAGGAGCGCATGGAACAGGGTGAATCCGCCGAGCGGGCGCGAGCCGCCGCCCTCCGCGAATTCGGCAACGTCGGACTCGTGGAAGAAGTCACTCGCGGCATGTGGGGCTGGGGCTGGTTTGAAACCCTGCTGCAAGACTTACGCTATGGACTGCGCATGCTGGGGAAGAATCCCGGCTTCACTGCTGTCGCCGTACTCACTCTTGCCCTCGGCATCGGCGCCAACACTGCCGTGTTCAGCCTGATCAACACTATTCTTCTGCGGCCGCTGCCGTACCGCACTCCCTCGGAGCTGGCCGTGGTGTCAGAGACCGTGCCGCAGATGGGAGGCGACCTCGAGGTCGGAATGGCAGCCGGGGAATATCTGGACTATCGCGACCGCAACCGTACCTTCGCGCAGACCGGAGCCTATGAAGACGCGGGATTCAATCTTACAGGGGAAGGAAATCCGTTGCGCATAAATGCCGCCACGGTTACTGCTTCGGTATTTCAGCTCCTAGGGGTCTCGCCCCGGCTGGGACGTGTCTTCACCGCCGAGGAGGAGCAGTACGGAGGCGCAGCAGTGGCCGTGCTCTCCTATTCCTTGTGGCAGCGCCACTACGGCGGCGATGCCGGAATTCTGGGCAAGACCATCAAGCTGGATGAAAGACCTTATCTGGTGCTGGGCGTCATGCCGCCGTCATTTCACTTTCCCTCTGACGGAGCTCCGCTCTCCGAGCGACCCGACCTGTGGGTTCCGGAAGTGTTCGCTCCAGACCGCTTGAAGGATCGCTTGATGGAATTTGGCGTCAATTTCATCGGGCGGCTGAAGCCGGGTGTGAGCGAGCAGCAGGCCCTTGCAGATGTTAACTCCGTGGCTGCCGGATTTATGCAGCAGCTACCGGAATCCTACTCCGGCAACATCCGAGTGGTCCCCCATGTGCACCGCCTTGCCGCCTACGCAGTGCAAAAGGCCCGGCCGTTGATGATTCTTCTGATGGCCGCTGTCGCCAGCGTTCTTTTGATCGCCTGCGCCAACGTCGCGAATCTGCTGCTGGCTCGCGGCAGTTATCGTACTCACGAAATGGCAGTTCGGAGCGCGATGGGCGCAGCGCGATCCCGTCTGGTGCGTCAGTGTCTGGTGGAGAGCCTTCTGCTCTCGCTTCTAGGAGCCGGCGGCGGGTTTGCTTTGGCTTTCTTGCTGGTGAAGGGAGTGCGTGTCTTCGGCCCGGCAGACGTGCCGCGCCTCGAGGAAGCGGCGATCGAGCCCATGGCCCTGGCGTTTACGGTTGTGCTCTTGTTGCTGACTACGGTGCTTTTCGGATTGGTTCCGGCGTGGCGGCTCTCGCACGTCGCGCCGCAGGACTGCCTAAAGGAATCCGCGCAAAACCGCGGGGCGCGTGGAACGGATCGGTTGCAGAATTTCATCGTGGTGGGAGAAATCGCCGCCACGCTTCTTCTGTTAGTCGGGGGCGGCTTGCTGCTCAGGAGCTTCGTGCGAGTCTTGAATGTCCCTCTTGGGTTTAGTCCTCAGGGCGTTTACATCGTGCGTACTCTGTTTGACGAGGCTCGCTACCCCAATGCCGCGAAGCGAGAAGCTGTACAGAAGGAATTGATCGACCGTTTCGCGCATCTCCCGGGGGTGCAGGTCGTGGCGGCCGCAAGCCACTTGCCGCTAAGCGACAGCCGGCAAATTGGGTTCCGCCTCGAACATGCCGCGCCCGATGATTTTCACTGGGCGGAGAACTCACTGGTGACGCCAGGATATTTCCACGCCATGGGGATTTCGATTGTACGGGGCCGGAACTTCACAGACCAGGATCGCCCCGATACGTCTTTCGTCGCCATCCTCAACGAAACGATGGCGCGCCAGTATTTTCCTGGGCGGGATCCAATCGGCCAACGGTTCCACTGGGGCGGGCGTGACCTGTTCACGATTATTGGTATCGCCGCAGATGTGCGCATCTCAGCCCTCGACGCCGACCCGCCGCCCATGATCTACCACTCGATGTTCCAACTTCAGACCCATACCAGCGACCGAACTGCCTTAATCCTCCGAACCGACCGCGGCACACAGGACAAGGACCTATACGCCCGCATCCAGCAGCAGATCTGGTCGATCGACAGGGACCTCCCCATTTACAGCTTTGCGGCCCTTGACACACTAATATCCGATTCGCTGGCGCAGCGGCGCTTCGCCACCCTCCTGACGTTGTCCTTCGGATTGATCGCCTTGGCCCTGGCGCTCATTGGGCTGTTTGGTGTGATGTCTTACCTCGTGGCGCAACAGCAGCGGGAATTGGCCATACGGATGGCGCTGGGCGCCAACCAGGGGGGGCTTTGGTGGATGGTCATGAAACGCGGCGCCGCGCTCGCCATCTCCGGCTGCGGGATCGGATTGGCATTCTTTCCCCTTGCCGAACGCCTGGTTCGGGCCGCCCTTTACCAGACTAGCGCGTACGATCCACTGACGCTGTTCCTGGTTCCTCTCCTGCTGTTTTCCGTCGCCCTTCTTGCAAGTTACCTGCCCGCGCGCCACGCCACGAAAGTCGATCCCATGGCGGCGCTGCGGTACGAATGACCAGTTATTTGCGATTTGTGATTGGTGATTTCTGATTGAGTCGTATTGAGGGTTGCCGTAGATCACTGCCGTATCGGCAGAGTCGCCGGCGGCTCCTCGGAATGGCACAGGTCTTTCTTCTCAGATCGCCATTCACACCTCCACAGTCGTCGATCGACAATCACCAATCACCAATCGCAAATCACAAATGACATGTTGTCCTCTTGACAGTCTAGGGGAAAGGCGTATCCTCATCTTGACCGTCGAGAGGAGAGATCATGAAATCCAGCGAGCTGGTCCAGGGAACTCTGGACATGCTCATCTTGAAAACTCTGGCGCTTGAGCCCCTGCATGGCTATGGCATAGCCCTGCGGATCGAGCAGATTAGCAAGGGAGTATTTCGCGTCAACCCCGGCTCGTTGTTTCCCGCCTTCCGCCGCCTGGAACGGGCGGGCTGGATCAAGCCGGAATGGCGGCCCACGGAGAACAATCGCCGAGCCAAGTTTTACACCCTCACCGGCCTCGGGCGGAAACAACTGAAGGCTGAGACAGAGGAATGGGGAAGACAGCTTGCGGCGATTACGCGAATCTTGCAAGCGGGAGCCGGGGCCATTGGCGATTGGTGATTTGCGATGGCTGATTGACTAGTCTTTGTGCCTTGGTGTCTTGGTGGTGAAGGAGATTGCGATGTTCCGCATTCAAACCATCGTTGCTGGAGTACGCGCACTGATTCGAAAGAAAGAAGCCGAACGCGAGATGGACGAAGAACTGCGTGGCTATCTGGACGCTGCGGCAAAGGACAAGCTGCTCTCCGGAATGAGCCAGGAAGAAGCACTGCGAGCGGCTCGCGTCGAAATGGGCAGCGTGGATGCGGTGAAAGATGAAATCCGGCGCGCCGGGTGGGAATCGAGACTCGAGACGCTCTGGCAGGACGTGCGTTACGGATTGCGCCAACTGAAGCGCAATCCGGGATTCACGACTGTGGTGGTGATTACGCTGGCGCTGGGAATCGGGGCGAACAGCACCGTCTTCAGCGTGCTCAATGGCCTTTTCCTGCGCGCCCTTCCCGTCCCTGAACCTCAGCGAGTGGTGAGTTTCTCGGACACGAATTTTACCTGGGCGGATTACGTCGCGTACCGGGACCAGGCAAAATCGTTCGAGAGCCTCTCAACCAGCCATGCCTTCCCTTTCACGGCGAACTTGAACTCAACCCGGCCGCCACAGCATATCTATGGAGGGTTCGTCACTGGGAATTTTCTCACCACTTTGCAGATTAAGCCGGCCTTAGGGCGTGGCTTTCTGCCGGATGAAGATCAGATTTCCTCGCCTAAGCCGGTCGTGATCTTGAGCTATCAGTTTTGGCGCAAACGGTTCGGCGGTGACCCCGAGATCCTGGGGAAGTCCATTCGGCTCAACAACGCAAGCTACAGCGTCGTGGGTGTAATGCCAAGCGACCTGCGCACCGTGGATGTCGGCATCGCACCTGACCTTTGGGCGCCCATGGCCACGCTGTCACAACTCGATGTCACGGAGGCACAAGCCCATCCCTTCACTAGCGACGAGCAGGGCTTTTGGATCTTCGGCCGGCTCAAAGCCCCGGTGTCGCGCCAAAAGGCGCTGGCGGAGGTGAACGTTATCCATGACCGGCTGCACCCAGTGGTAGGGAAGGAGATAAAGCGGCCCGTTGCACTCGCCACCGATGGCGTATTTCCCGGAGAGCTCGGCAACATGTTTTTGGGAGTTTCGTCGGTGGTGATGGCGGTCGCGGGCCTGGTCTTGCTGATTGCCTGCGTCAATATCGCGAATCTGTTGCTGGCGCGTGGGACCTCGCGGCGAAGAGAGATTGCCATTCGGCTGGCGATAGGCGCCGGCCGAGGGCGCATCATCCGCCAATTGATGATCGGGAACCTCATGTTGGCGTTTCTCGGCGCCGCGGCGGGATTATTCCTGGCGTGGGCTGCTAGCAAAGCGGTCGCCGGGGTGGAGCTTCCGCTCAACTGGCCGATCGTCCTCAACTTTGCGCCCGATCTGCGAGTTCTTTGGGTAACCGTGGGAATCGCCCTATTGACCAGCCTCGTGTTCGGACTCACGCCCTCGGCTCGCACCACACGACTGGACCTCAACTCCTCTCTGAGAGATCACGGCACCGCCGCAACCGCTTTCGCCACCCCCTGGACCCGCCAAGCCCTCGTCATGGTCCAGGTGGCCGTCTCGGTGGTGGTGCTGGCCGCCGCCATGCTGTTCCTGCATAGTCTCTGGAACGGTTTTTCAATTGACCTCGGCTTCCGCCCGGATCACCTTCTTATCGCCACCCTCGACACCACAGCCCAAGGCTACTCGAAGGAACGCAGCGCGCTTTTCTTTCAGCAACTCGAAGAGCAGGTGTCGGTGCTGCCTGGCGTGCGTTCTGCAAGTATCGTGGCGCCGCTGCCCTTGGGCATTTACAGCAGCGGCAGCCCGGTTTCGATTCCGGGAACGTCCCGCTCGGTGGATGCAAACCGACACGTGGTTGGACCGCGGTTTTTCGAGACCATGGGGATTCCCATACTCAAAGGCAGGAGCTTCCGCGATATCCCGGCCTCCTCGCCGCCGGTTGCCATCATTAACCGCGTGCTGGCGGAGCGATTATTTCCCGCGCAGGATCCGATTCGGCAACGCGTGCATTGGTGGAACAAAGACTACGAGATCGCGGGTGTGGCCGGTGACGCAAAATCGAAGACGATCGGAGAAACCCTGACGCCTTGCCTCTACCAGCTCGCGGCGCAGAACGCGCAGGACCTTGCGGACTTTTCATCCATGGGGATCTACTTGGTGGTTAAGACGGCAGGAGAACCTAAAGCTCTCGCTCCGGTCGTTGAGCGGGAAGTCGAGCGCCTCGACCCTGGCCTGCCAGTCTATGGCGTGGAAACGATGGAGGAACAGGTTGGGAAATCGCTCGTTCTGGCGCGCCTCACCGCGTCATTCCTGGGCGTGTTCGGCTTCCTGGCATTGACCCTCGCCGCAGTGGGCTTGTACGGATTGATGAGCTACAGCGTTGCGGCGCGCACTCGCGAGATTGCCATTCGCACGGCCCTCGGCGCATCGGCCGGCAAGACACTCTCCATGCTTGCCCGGCAAGGTCTCAGCACGGTTGGCGTGGGTCTCGGAATCGGCCTGGCTGCCAGTCTTGCGGTGGGGCGCCTTGTCTCCAGCCTACTCTACGGAGTCCGCAGCATTGATCCTGTGACGTTCGTGACCGTGCCCCTCGTGTTGTTGGGTGTGGCCTGCTTGGCCATCCTGGCTCCCGCCCGCCGGGCCGCAAAGGTCGACCCGATGGTGGCACTCCGGCACGAGTGATTGATGATTTGCGATTGAAGGCGAGCTGCCGCCAGGGCACGAAGCCACACAGCAAGAGCAGGATGCGAACGGCTAGGAGCCATGATGACTCGTCCCCTGCCTCCTGCCGCGTGGTCCTTCTTTGTGTCTTCGTGCCTTGGTGGTGAAGGAGTTTCAATGTTTGGTCTTAACAGCATCGTAGCCGGCATCCGCGCTCTGTTCCGAAAGAAGCAAGAGGAAGGAGAGATGGACGAAGAACTGCGCGGCTATCTCGACGCTGCGGCGGAAGACAAGATGCGTTCCGGCATGAGCCAAGTAGAAGCACTGCGCGCCGCGCGAGTCGAAATGGGCAGCGTGGACGCGGTCAAGGAAGAAATCCGCAGTGTCGGCTGGGAATCGACGGTCGAAACCACGTGGCAAGACTTGCGCTTCGGTTTGCGTGTGCTGCGCAGGAATCGCGGGTTCACGGCCGTGGCGGCGTTAACGCTTGCCCTCGGCATCGGGGGAACCGCGGTCGTCTTCAGCCTGCTGGATGCGGTCTTGCTGCGTCCCCTGCCTTACCCTCATTCGGAGCGGCTTTTCAGACTCTTTCCCCTGGAGGGCAAGAGAAAACGTGGTGTCGAGCAGGCGTCGTATGCCGACTTCCGTGACTGGCAGCGCCAAACCCGCACGTTCGAATCGCTGGCGGCCTACGGAGGTGACTCTGGGAACCTGACAGGCACGGCGGAACCCGAGCGCCTTCAGGCTTCGACCGTCACACCCGGATTCTTCGCGACCTTGGGAGTTAGCCCTTTGCTTGGGCGCGAGTTTAGGGGCGATGATGCCGAAAGCGTGGCCATCTTGAGTTATGCACTCTGGCAACGGCGATTCGGCGGCGATACAGGAATCGTCGGCAAATCGATCCACCTCGAGGGGCAAGTGTACACAGTCGTCGGCGTGTTACCTCCGCAAGTCCGATTTCGAGGGCTCCCCTGGGCAGTCCCGGTCTCCGAGATCTTTGTACCCGTGATTCCAAACCCGGCGCGTAATTGGCATTATGTGAGGGTCTTGGGGCGCCTTGCCGCGGGTGTAAGCAAGGAGCAGGCGCAGGCGGAGATGAACGGCATCGCCGCCCGTCTCGCGCAAGCCTATCCTGATTCGGAACAAGCGCAAGGCGTCGTTCTTGGATCGCTTGCGGGCTACGTCGTTTCGGACGCCGGCCAGACTGCATGGCTTTTGCTTGGCGCGGTCGCCTTCGTACTTCTCATTGCCTGCGCCAACGTCGCGAACCTGCTCTTATCACAAGGTGCGGCGCGCGAGCGCGAGATGGCCATCCGCACGGCGGTGGGGGCAAGCCGCGGGCGCATTCTCCGCCAACTGCTAACCGAAAGCATGCTCCTGGCAGGTTCCGGCGGCGCCATCGGCATCGCGCTGGCTTATTGGGCAATACCGCTGGTGGGGCGCATCGCGCCGCCGTTCAGTTCACTCTTTTCACGACTTCAAGACGCCCATCTCCATCTCAATTGGACGGTGCTGGTTTTCAGCGCGCTCCTGTCGGTGCTCTCGAGCGTTCTGTTCGGCATTTTGCCTGCTTGGAAGGCTACCCGGCCCGCGCAAAGTTCCCTCGCGGCCAGTCGCATGGGCGGGATGCGCGGGGGCCTGATGGCGCTCGAAGTCGCCTTGTCCCTCGTTCTGCTGGTGGGCGCCGGCCTGATGATGAAAAGCCTCATTCGCCTGCTCGAAGTTAACGTGGGTTTCCGCACAGAACTTCTGCTGACCATGGGCGTGAGTCTTTCGGAGGCAAAGTATTCAACACCGGAGAAACAGGCAACCTACTTCGACCGCATCCTGCAACGTCTCGCGGCCGAGCCTGCAGTTCTCTCCGCCAGCGCCGTCACGGACCTTCCGTTGACGCGCTACTGGAAGCAGGACGGATTTCAGATACCGGGACCCCACCCCGTCGAGGGCGTCGCGGGCTACCATGCCGTCAGCGCGGGCTATTTTCGCACCATGGGAATACCGTTGTTGAATGGCAGAGAACTGGAGACGGGTGATTCTGCAAACTCGCCCTTGGTCGGCGTGATCAACCGCAGCATGTCCGGCAAATACTGGCCGACCGAGAACCCGGTCGGCAAGAATATCGTGGTCTACCGCTACGTTGCCGAGCAAACTTCCGCAGGCACTCGTGTCCAGTTCAAGCCGCACCTGCTTCAGATCGTAGGGATCGTGGGCGATGTTCGGCAACTCGGGCTGGATGTGCCGCCTGGTCCTGAACTTTTCATCCCTTACGATCAATGGCCGGCGCAGGAGATGTCGCTGGTTCTGCGCATCGCCGCAGAGCCGTCATGGCTGATTCCACGAATCGAAAAAGAGATTTGGCGCGTCGACCCCGACCAGCCGGTCACCGATATCAAGACCATGGATGAATGGGTGGCCAGAGAAGCCGCGGGAAGGCGGTTCATCTTGCTGTTGATTGGAGCTTTCGCTTCGATCGCAGCCGTGCTGGCGGCGGTGGGCATCTACGGCGTAGCGTCTTATGGCATGCGACAACGGACTCACGAAATCGGCGTACGCATGGCTCTCGGCGCACGAGGGCGGCAGATTGTTTGGTTGATTGTGCGCCAGAACGTTGGTTGGCTCCTGATCGGAATCGCCGCTGGAATTGCAGGCGCGTTCGCCTTGACGCGGCTGCTGACTTCATACCTTTATTCGGTGCGGCCTACTGACGCTTCAACCTTCGGGCTGATCGTGCTCGTGCAGTTAGCCATCGCGGGGTTGGCCAGTTTTATCCCCGCGCGCCGGGCGACGAAAGTGGATCCCATGGTGGCGCTGCGCTACGAATGATTGTCGATTTGCGATCGGCGATTGTCGATTGGTATTTTCGCGCGGCGCATACATAAGAAGATGTGAAGAAATCGGATGTCATCCTGAGCGAAGCGAAGGATCTCCGCAGTTTCCCGTGGGTCAACGACCTACGAACAACTGCAGAGATCCTTCGCTTCGCTCAGGATGACATATTCCGAATGGCTTCACGTTCGCGGCGATGCATACGTCACCCAAGAGTCGCTCAATCTTCGAATTTCGATTTTCGGCCGTAGCGCGCGTGGAGCTTCTCGTAAATCTGCAATTCTGCCTGCCCCCGTTGTTTGTCACCCATCCGGAGGTAAACCTGCGCCAAGTGGTAGTGAGGATCGGGATCGTCCGGTTTCAAGCGGACGGCCGCCTCAAACTCCGCGATGGCGTCCGGTTCGCGACGCTGATCATGGTAGAGGATTCCGAGCTGCAGATGCGTGTCCGCCGACTGCTTGTCGAGCGCCAGCGATTTCTTGAACAGCGCTTCAATCCGGGCCCCGTCGATGTCTTGCGTATCGCCGTGAGCGCCTTTCCATAAGCTGAGAGCGCCATAGTAGTAAGCAAGCGGGTTGTCCGGGTTTGTCTCCATGAACCTCCGCATGCGCTTCGCGACCTCATCGGCCCGGCCCTTCGAAACGTCGTACATCTTACCGAGATAGACATAAGGCCGGGAATCAGAAGGGGCGAGATCGGAAGCGTGACACAGCGCCTCGATTGCCGCATCGTAAGAATTGCGCGCGTAAAGGGCGATACCGAGCCCAATGTACATCCTTACGGAATTTGGAAAAAGCGCGACGCCTCGCGTGAAAGCCTCAACAGCAGGACCGTTGCTGTTGGTGACGAAGAACAACTCGTTCGCCAAGTCGAACGTGTTTTTCTCGCTTGGGTCCATCTGCGCCGCAAGCTTGAATTCTTTGAGCGCAGAAGCTGGATCATTCAGCGCTTGGTCGGCCTGACCGAGTAGATTGTGGTATTCGGGGCTGTCATTGCGGCGGATTAAGTCTCGCAGAAGCTGCTGTGCCTTCGCCGCGTTCTTGGTTCCGAGATAAGCGCGCGCCAAATCGAATTCATTTGAGGCGTCTCCAGGCTTCAAATCCTGTGCCTTTTCGAGATAAGGAAAACCGGCGGCGGGTTTTGCCGCGGAAAGGTAATACTCTCCAAGCTGATGATTGGCATCGAAATCGTCGGGATCCGTTCGAAGGGCTTCCCTAAGCCTGTGCTCTGTTTCTGTGGATTTGGGCGTTTCGAGCTCGCGGGGAGAGAGTGGGTCGAGGGAAAGGCTTGGACCCTCGCTTAACAATCGTCGCGGGCTCTGCACTTGGGAGGAATACCCAGCCGCGTCAATCGTGGTCTGGACTCCGCTGGCCTTCAAGGGTGTGTCGTCGTAAAAGCCGGTCGGTAGTGCAAGGGTGGACTCTGGATTGGGTTGGGAAGCAGCGCTCGCGGTTAGAAACAAGTCAACAGTGGCGGAGGTCCCACCCGTAACCCGCACATCAGCTCGCCTGCCAGGTTTATAGCCGGCAGCCTCCGCAACAAGGTCATAATTGGCGGGTTCCAGGGAGGAGAACGAATAGCGCCCCTTCTGATCCGCTCTCGCAGTTTGTCGGCTCCCATCGGCAGCGGTCAGGGTGACCTTCGCTCCGGGAATTGGGCGATTGGACGGCCCAACGATGGTTCCCGTTAAAGCGCCCTTCTCGGCTGACCCAAGGGCTCCCGCTCCCAGCAGGAGTGCGAGCAACACTCCGCGCAGGGCGGCGAACGCCTTCGCTTGCGTGATGAAAGTCCGGAATTTGGAAGGACTCTTAGCCTCGTCACGACGCATATATCCGCGTGAGGAGCTCTGGGGCCGCGCATCGCGTATCCTAGCCATAGGAATCCCTGACCCGTCTCCTTGCCGAACTCAATTCTAACACCAAGCGTTGTCACTGTGAGTAGGGCGGCTGTCACGGAGCGCATCGTTTCCGCACAGAGAGCGATTTCAGAATGTTGCCGCGCCACCTGATTGAAAAACACATGCGGGGGACATAGAATATGGGGTGCAGGGTTTGGTGCGAAGCCCGGGAACGAGGGGGCGCTCCCTTCGAACCCTGTGTAAGCTGGGAGTTGGCATGCAAGAAAAGCTGCCGGAAGACGTTCAGGATGCGTTGAGGAAAGGCCTGCTCAAGCGCCTGCCGCTGACCTTCCTTCCCTTCACCAACCAGCATCTTCGCGAGTGGGAGTACCAGTTTCCGTATGAGCGGCAGACGGTTCAGCGCCTGATCGTGTACGTGGCCGGCCTGAGCGAAGTTGAGTTTTCCAGCCTGTTCCAGGACGTGGTGCAACTCGAGGAAAAGATGGGGGTGCGCCACTGGAAGCAGTTCTCGACCACTGAACAGACTATCGAGAATTCGTCTCTTCTGGCCCGCTCGCCCTACTTCCAGGAATGGCGGAGAGCTGTGCAAGCCGTTTTCGACGTGGTTGATCAGCGCGGCCCGAAAACTCAGGCCGCCGCCGGCAAGGCCCAACGCCGGCTGATTCTCTTGATTCTACCTAAGCCCCTTCCGCTTGATCCGGAAACGGTTTGGACGAAGTGGCAGGGAATCGGCCGCCCGCTGAAACTCGATTTGACTTCATCCGGCCCGAATCAGAATCCTGCGCAAACTCTTCTGGGAGGTGTACCCGGCGGGGCCGGGGGGCGGTCCGGAGGACTGCTGGATGTGGCGTTGGGCCGTCCGGACTCGTCACTTGCGGACACTTGGGTGTGTGACGCCGGGTCCAGCCTGGTCGATTACCTGCGAACGAGCGGAACTGCCGGGGCGACGCCCCCTGCCGCCATCCTGCTCAGTTACGGCAGGCTGGCTTCCTTCCGGGAGAGCTTCGCGCACGAGATGAATACCATGGGGAAGGACCTCTCCGACGCGGACGCAGTGTTCGATTATCTGCGCAAAGTCGAAGTCACGCCGTGGTGTCCGGAGGAAGTGGCGACAAACCCCGCGATCCGGGAGTTCCTGCGCTCGCTTTATCTCAGTGGCAACGGCGCCTTGCTGTTTGGAAACTCGTTCGTAGAATGGGCTTCCTCGGAAGCGCTCCGTCGCGCACGTCCTTCTTTCCTCGTGGCGCAGTTCGGAATTCGCAACAAGCCAAAACCCTTTACCGGCGTGATTTTATTTGAAAATCCCGAGAAGCTTAATCCTCTCCCTCCCGTCCCGGACTTGCCCGGCAGCGCCATCGATGCCGAGATGCTTGCACCGTACGTTTGGCTGGCCGCCAACCGTTACGAGGAATACCAGCGCTCAACTGCGTGCGTGTGTCTGGCCGAGAGCCTCGCCGAAGCCTATGTTGTTGCTCCCCAGGAATTCCCCGTGGGGCGCGAAACAGGCCCGCTTACGCTCGACAGATTCGCGGATGCCTTGCACGCCTGGATCGCCTGAGATTGGAAACTCGAAAAAGGAAACTGGAAAATGGCAACTTCACCGGGCCGATTGGACGGTCGTGCATAGCCTGCACAACTAGGCTAGTTTTCAGTTTCTAATTTCCATTTTCCGTTCTTTGTCCTTTCTTCGGATTCGACCTCGTGGTTGTGGTTAGTCCACGCTCACGGAAATCGTCACGCTATGGCTCGTGCTTGGCCCCGTACCCAGCACGGTGACAGTCCCGGATTCGGAGGGCGGCGGACTCACCCCACCGCCGCTGCCGCCTCCGCAACTAAGGCCGGCCACGAGCGCCACCGTCAACGCCGCAAGGAACGCGATCTGCCGCACCCACTCCGTCCGCAGCAGAGTTTGGGAGCGACGCCCATTCAGGACGATCAAGAACACCAGCAGCAACCACGCCGCCACCAAAGCCGGCGACGCGCCCGCGTTCAGCGGGTGTATCTTTTTCAGCGCAGGGAAACTCGATGCCGAGGAGGAGGCAGTAATCGTCACCGTGGCGGTGTTGTTGCTCCCGAGCGCTCCGACAGCGCAGGTTACTCCTGCCAGCGTGCTGGACACGCTACAGGAGAAGGCGACGCTGCTGCCCGAAAGGCCGTTGATCGGCGTGAAGGTGAGGTTGGACGTAGCGTTGCCGCCGGCGGTCATCGTCAAGGTGCTAGGGGAAACGCTTAGCGAAAAATCTCCGGGGACGGTAGTGAAGCTGAAGACGCTCGACCAGGCACCGTACACGCCGTTCGAAGAGGATAAGGCTTTGACCTGCCAATAGTAGGTCCCCGCAGCCAGATTACCCGCAGTGGGAGCGCTGGGCGCGGTGTAAGAGGTTGCGTTGACTTTCCTGCCCGTTGAGCAACCTGAACAGGTCCCGACGGCTGGATTTGTGGGCAGTACACCCGGCGTCTTTGCGATGAATAAGAGATAGCCGGCATTCCCTGCCACCGTGCCCCAACTGAAAGTGGGCGGCACCGAGACCCCTGTCGCGCCATTGGCGGGCGCCACGAGCGCCGGCGCCGCCAGGGCCGGACCGGTCGTAGTGAAGCTGAAAATGCTCGACCAGGCAGCCGTGCCACCGCTCGAAGAGGGCTCACGGGCCTGCACCTGCCAAAAGTAAATGCCTGCAGCTAGAGCGCTGGGCGGAGCGTACGAGTTCGAATTCGTGCTGGTCTCGTCCACCATCGCGCAGGCATTGCAGGTGGACGTTGCAGGGTCGGTCGGCAGGCCGGCGGGACTGGTTGCGATCAGGATGCGGTAACCGGCGTTACCGGCGACGTTCGTCCAACTGAATTCAGGGGCAAGAGCCACGCCTGCCGCCCCGTTGGCCGGTGCGGCCAAGGTTGGAGCCGGCAGGTTTCCGGCAATGGCTGAGCCCCACGCCTCGAGCAGATTGAAAGCAGCGACCGAGCCTAGTCCAGTTGCCTTGTCGTAGCCGGCGCCGGCGCTGTAGCCGAGCTGGAAGGGCGCGGTGGCGGGGCAATCCGTGGAACCTGGCAAGCAAGGTACGATGTTGTTACCGCTGGTGATGTCGTGGATCGCCGCAGGCGCGGTGGCGGCCAGGGAATAGAGAATAGGATTGATGTTGCCCTGGCCTTCGGGAGTGTTCATCTTTTGGTTGATCAGGGCAACCATTCCCGCAAAGCAAGGCGCCGCGACGGAGGTTCCGCCCCCCACCGTCAGGTCCTGCTGACTATCACGGAATCCATCGACGCAGCTCCCCTGAACACACAACAGGCTCGGGTCGTGAAAGAGGGAAGAATTAAGGGAAAGGTCAGGAACGTCGCGGGCAGCGTCATCCGGCACGCCGGTTCCTGTCTGCCAACTCGGCTTGGAAAAATAAGCGCTGGCTCCCCCTCCTCCGGCCAGAATTTCATGTGTGGTGTTTAGGGGTGACGATGTGTCGTTCCAGGCCGTCTCGGGGATGTAGGAGAGGGCGGAGAGTGGGACATCCACGCCGTTGGTATCGGCGGTCCAGTACACTCCCGAGCCTTCATCGAATTCCGTCCCACCCAGGCCAGTCACGTAAGGAAGGCTGGAGGGCCAATTGACCGCCAAGCCGGTGGTGGCCGCGGTGGACGAAAGGCCGCCCTCGCAACCGGCGGGGCCAGTGTCCCCGGCGGCAGCCACTAGGGTCTGCCCTTGTGCATTCGCCTGCTGGGCAAGATTGGCGAGGGCGGTGAGGTTCGAGGAACCCAGCATCGATTCGCACTCACCGTAGCTAATGCTGACGACCGGGGCGGTCTTGTTGTCAATGGCATACTGCAAGGCCTTAGCTACTCCCTTAGCCCCGCCGTTCACGAAAACAACCGTGGCATTCCTGGCCACCGCGCCGGCCCATTCCACGTCCAAGCTGGCTTCATCGATATCGTCGGAAACGACGCCGGGGTCCGTGGCGCCGGGAATCAAGACGACTTGGGGCGAGTTCGGCGGCAAACCCGCGGCGCCGCGGAACGCCGAGATATCGCTATTGGCGCCGCTCTGGTTGCTATACAGGTCCGTCTGCCCCATCACCGCAATCGACTGCCCCGTGCCGTCGATTCCCGCGGAGTAAAGGCTGTTGAGGTCGTAGATAACGGCGAAGTCGCCGGGGGCAACATAGGTGTTCCCGCTAATGTAAGAGGTGAACTCCGGAGTAAGACTCGGGCTCACCTTGCGGACCGCGCCAGCCGGCCGGAGAGGGTAATTGTCCAAACCGTGAATGGCCAGCACCACCCCGGCCAAGGCGCTGGGCACGGAAGGCTCGGTCGCGTTGGCATAGTACGTCGCGTCGTGGAAGGAGAAATTGTGAATCTCGGTTTGAAAAGCAGCTTCCACCTGACTTGCGGTCCCCGAGAAAGAAACCCAGGTGCGGCTGCGAGCCTTCCAGGTCACCGTAAAACCCTGCCGCTCGAGCCAGGCCACGACCCGGTTCATGTCATTCCGGCTCAGCCCAAACTGGTCGGCGAACTGCTCAGGCGTCAGCCAATGGTGGAACCTCGGCGAAAAGGGGTCTTGCAGGTCGTCCAAAAGCGCCGTCAACGCGGACTGCTGGCTCTTCGTGAAGGCGAACATGAGGGAGAGATTCTCGAGCCGGAGGGAGCCGTCGGCGCGTCCCAGGTCGTTTTCAGGCCGGAACATAGGACGAACGTTGCCCTGGAGCGCGGCCCGCGAAGCGTTGTCGATCGCCTGCACGATGCGATCCTGCCCCGGGCCTTGGGCGGAGGCAAAAGGGATGAGCCAGAAGGCCAGCCCCCAGATCCCGACCCACTTCAGCCGCAAGATTGCGTTCGGTCGCATAAGTGTCCGTGGCGCCGTTGAAGCCCGAACGATTCCCCTCCTTGGAGAAGGAGGGGGCAGGGGTGGTTAATCGCCTGACCCCACCACTCCTACCCCATACGCGCCGGATCAAGCATGAACGACGCGGCTTGCTCTCTGTTCACAACCCCATCATCGACTCTTTGACCGTTCGACTTCTTGACTCCGGACCGTCTCGCGTGCAAAACGCAACGAACGAACCGGGAATGTCTATGAAAACAAAGCACAAGGTCAAAATGTCGAGAATTTCGAAGGGCGTCTACGGGCCGACAAAATGCGTCGGCACCTATGCGCCACCTCGCGTCTCGCGCCAGGCACTCGAATTGCGCGTTTACTGCGCGCATTTTGGACACAATTTGAGTTCGTTTTGAGTTCGTTTTACGCTCGCTTTCGGACCTCTTCCTTTGTTTTCAGGTACTTCCTTGAGTTCGTTCCCACGATTTTTGTATTTTCTCGAGCCTCTCCGGATTTGCCACAGCCGGTCAATCTCGAGTTCTGGCGCATTTCGCCTTCCGGTCCACCGCCAGAAACTGTGTAGCGTCAAAAGGCTCGAATTTTGCGATTAATGCGCGCATTATGCACTCAATTTGAGTTCGTTTTGAGTTCGTTTTTCAGCCCTCTTCCTTTGTTTTCAATTACTTCTTAAGTTCGTTCCCACTGTTTTTCGTTTTTTCGCATTTCCTGGCCATCCCCGCGAGTCGGCAGGTTCGGCACGATCCTGCCATCCCTTGCGCCCGGTCGATTTCCGGCGCCCGGCTACGACAATGTGTCCATAAATCAAACACAATGATAGGCTACAACATTTTCGTGAATTTGTCAAGCAAAAGGCAGGGGGCGGTCGAGTTTGACGGTGCAGCGGCGAGTTTAGCTCGCCCATCGGCGGCATCTGCCAAAAGTGCGAAAAAAGCGAGGGACGGAATTCTTCGCCCAGCCTGGCCAAACCATGCCAGCGAGATTGACGCCGACAAAATGTCGCTAGGCGGCCCGCTTCTGGCGTGATCGAGCGGTCCCGCCGCTTCCCCAAGATCCCGGATGCTTGACCCAGGTCACATCTGGGGTTCTCCTGTACGTAGAGGTCAGTTCTCAGATTGGGTGGGAGTTGCCGACGATCCGCCCTCAACCGCCCCGCAGCATACCGGCGTGTAGGACGTTATAGGGCCAAGTGGATTGCCGCAGTGCCCTTCACACGCTGGGTCGGGATTAGGACTGCCTTTGCTTCTGAAGGGGCGCGGACGATCCAAGGCACTACCCCACTTCAAAGCCGCACGCGACCAGAAGGGCGCGGCGCACTTCGGGCCATCTCGATTCCGGGATAGAGCAGAGCGCTGCGCCGATCCGGTCGCGCTGGGCCAGGGATACGTGGTCAAAGTTGAGGGCGCATAACACAGGCATGCCATCCTCGGGCGACAGGATGACTTCTGTCGCGAGTCCGCGGATGGTGCGCGTCGCGGGCGCGACGATGATTTCGTTTAATTGATCGATCACGTCGTTTCGGGTGAGGATCAGAACGGGCCGACGCTTGTCCGGCGAGCGAAACGTGTACCAACGGATTTCGCCGCGATTCAACCGATCCCCTCCCAGCCGTCAGCGTCCCAGGCCAGTGGGTCTGCGTCACTTGAGAATTCGTCGTGGCGAGGAGGGAGTGTGTGGTAGGCGTCGAGATCGTCGGAGGCCGGCCGCAAGCTGATCAGCCGCAGCAGACGGAGACGTTCCGGCGGCGACAGGCGGTCCACCAGGGGAAATAGTTCTTCGGCGCTCAAAGGCTTTTCCATCAGGGCTATTCTACCAGACCCAAGGCGCTGGGTAGTGTCTTAATTCAGTTTGCAGGGCTGGCCATTCATGGAACTAAAAGTGATTAAATCCCATTTCTCGCCTTCATTCGCAGGCCGGCTGCCCCAGAGCGAAGCTCTGCGTTTTAGCGGGAGATGGGAATTATGCAGGCGAGCACGGTAGCGCAGAGTTTGTGCCTTTCAAACTCTGCGGTTCTTGGTTTAAGGAACCTGCACGGCGTGTTGTTGCCTCTTACCCGCGCTGCGTGTTCGAACCGGGGAAAAACCGCAGACTCTCAGAACCAGAGAGTCTGCACTTGTATCTTGGTATCCATGTTGGTTTCGGGTGTAAAACACTCTAGGGAGTTAGTTGGGTCCGGCGGCGGAGGCCGATCTGCGCTTGTATCTACCTGCTTAAAGGGTCGCCCTGGACAACCTTGAAGCGCTCGCATTCCTGGGGATGCTTTGGACACTCCCATACCTCCCCGCGGCCTCGCCTGACGCGACGGTATTTCGTTCGCCGATCAATACCGCACCGGGGAGGTTCACAAAACGGTGCGCGCTGATCGATATCGACAAGGTACTTACATCCGGTGTTTTGATAGTTGGCGCACCCGAGCTTCATTGGTTGTTTGTCCCACTGCGACATCGGCCTAGCTTGATTGACTACTTGAACGGTGCCTTCGCACTGAGGGCAAGCACGCGGGCGGTTTCCCTGTCGGGCGGCAGCCCGAATATGGGAGGCCTGCATATACTCAAGACACGTGCTCGCGTATTCGGAGCTCTCGATTCGGTGAACGTCCTCCCAAGTGCCCCGATGACTTGCTACATTCAGACTCCCTGTATAGAGAATGCGGGCGTCGATGATCACGTCCTTCCCATGGAGTCCTGTGGCGGCAACCACCACGGCCCCGAGTTGACGTAGAGATCGAATGGCTTTCTCAACATACCATTGATTCTCAGCGCCAGCAGGGGGTGGCGTGATTATTGTGACTTCAACGCCGCGCTCGAGCGCCGCGCGAAACAATGGCTCTACCTTCGGCCAGCGATATGTCCCAAAGAATGCGACATGCCCAAAGATGCTCTCCGTAGCCGCATTCAAGTCGGACGAGAAGCGATCAAGAAACGTATTCTCATTGAGCCGCTCCAGCACACTTTTCCCGCCTTTCACAGGAACGGAATATGTGCTTGTGTCTGAATCGGCGGCTCTACCGGCGAATCCGACATCGACAAGGTCGTGGGCGGAAACCAAATCCGCATGACCTTTCATGTAATCCCAAAGCTGGCCAAGACCGCTCGTTGGTTTTGCGTGACCGTTTAGCCACTCGGAAGAACCGACCAGAACGAATTTCGATCGAGCACGCGTGAGCGCCACATTCAAATCGCGCTTGACCTCCTTTGACTGATTGGGGTTGCATAGCCTCGCCGTCCAATAGGGTTCATCGAGGACGGTATCAAAAATGACCAGGTCTGCCTCGCCACCCTGGAACGTATGAACAGTCCCGGCGGCAACCCAGGCCGTTAAGTCAAGTCCCTGAATCAGGCGTGACAGCAAACGCCGCTGAGCGGCATACGGCGTCACGATCCCGATCGGTGGGGGGTCGGTCAGGAGCGGCTGGGGAATGGCCGCCGCAGCCATCGCGGCCAACTCTACCGAAATTTGCGCCGAGTACAAATTGAATCGACTTAAGCTAGCCGCCCGTCGACCAGACCAACAGTGCAGGTCTGCCGTGTCGACGACGATTAGGGCGCTCGCCGGGAAAAAGCTCAGCCAATTCGGTTGTGGCCGCTGCGACACGTCGGGGTGGTCCACAAGCCCTTCTGCCCTGTATGAGATGGAGCGTGCGGCGTCCGCGATCGGGGGAAGCATGCGGCGCTGCTGGCGAAGGCGCGCCAGGGCCGGGTGGTTCGTCGGTTCCAGTTCGTGAGCGATACCCGCCAAATGAAACACGTCCTGCCTCAGGCGCTCGTCCGTTAGTTCATTGTCACTCCTGACAATGGGCGGAAGTTGCTTGAAGTCTCCCACCAGAATCACGCGCCGAAGGGCGCGGCGCCCCGCCACGAAGAGCAATGGCGGCAATGCCATCGAGATTTCATCAACGATGAGCGCGTCGAACTCCTGGCCGTCAAGCTGGTCCCCAACATAGCACTTCGTGAGGGTCGCCGCGACAACGCGGGCGTTTTTGATGACTTCCTTTTCAAGAACATCGAGACGTGTCTTCAGCTCGGTTAGGCGGCGCTCAAGTTCATCCAGCTCTGCAGCGAGGGGGCCGATCTGCTGTTTCAGGGTTTCGGCTGCTGGTAAGCGAGCACACGTGTCGGCCTGGGCTTTCGTCTCCGATTGGAGAGACTCCGTCGACCGTCCGGCGTCGCGCGTAGAAGCCGCCGCGTCTTCGACAACATTGCAAGCTATCACAGAGTCTCGTTCTGCGGCCGCGAGGGCGTTACGTGCCTTTTCAATCCTTCGCGCCCGAAAGAACCAAGCCTGACCGGCCTTATCAACTTGCTCTTCGCGCTCATGCACGCGAGCGAGCGCTTGCGCCTGCTCCACCGCACTTCGCTTCTCCAAATCAACGGCTTCGCTCAGTCGCCGTTCCGTATCCTGTAGCCGTTGCTTCAGTTCGTCCAACCGCTCCCATTCGCCCAGTTGAGCGTTCAAATTAGCACGCTTTGCCGATAGCGGTCCGGCCTTGCCTTGTAGCTCGTTGATTTCAGACTGAATGTCATGCGCTTTGCGCTCAACGATGTTTTCAAGGCGAACCGATTCGGGCACCTTTGAGACCGACGGGACGCGTCCGAGCCGAACGATTTTGCCATCGCGTTCCAAGTCGGAATCTGCGAGCGGGCCAGGCTTGTCCGACCCGGTTCCGTCCGCCCGCTTCACCGTCTCATACATCGATTGATCGACTGCGGCGTGCGTGTGGCTTGCCATAAGTACGCGTTCGCCACGGGCGACCAAGGCGGCAATTAAGTGCGCAATTACGTAGGTCTTTCCGGTGCCAGGTGGCCCCCAAACGAAAGTGATCTCTGAGGCGCATGCCTGTTCGATCACAGTGCGTTGCTCGCCCGTCACGCGGTCCAGAGCTGACATCGCAGGGAGTGATAGCTTGAATGCCCGATCTGATTTCGGATGGAAGATGGCAGTCGTTAGAGGTGAAACGAGCTCGGCTCCAGAGGATACGGCTTCTAAAACTTCGACGAGTTTTCGCAGCAGGGATAGATCGTCGACACGCAGGATGGCGCGAGCTACAAACGCACCAAGTACCTCTGCACCGTCGATCTGGACATCAACGCGGCTGCTTTCTTGGGCGACAACTGACGCTTTAAACTGACTTCCTTCAACTTCTATTGTACCGCTGGAATCCTCCGGCACGAGCGTGTTGTCGGCAAGCACGAAGCGGTAAATCGCGTAAGGTAATTTTTCGGGCGTGACACGTTGTCCGGCGTGCAGTTCGAAGCGCTGGTCGCTTCCGTTCTTCTCCATTTCGGTAAGCTCCGCCCGGACAGCCTCGGCAAACCATCCCGCCAATTCATGAGCTTCCTGAGGTACAACAACTGGCATTGAATCGACCTTTCATTGCGCCAAGCCGTGGGGCACGGTCGGGGTGATCCAGCCGCCTTTGGGCGTTCAGTCGAATTCTACGGATTCTTCGTTGTACTTTTCGATACGGTCGTTTGTCCGATTTGCTGCAGACGACAGAAGATAATCGGTGAGGATATAATCGGCGATGTCTTCCTCCGAAGATGGCGTATCCTTCTCCTCCTCGCTAGGTTCCCAATCCATGCCGTTGTTAGTCTGAAGCCATATCGCCTGTTTCACCGCGTCATCGAGGCCTGACAAGTACCCCGCAATGATGCCACTGATAGTGTCGAGATACACATCCCACATCACAGATTCTTGCCCCTGAACCTGGACGCACACTTCGTCCCACACGTTCCTCAAACCACTGTCATCGCCCGACTGCATTCCCTCGGTCATCCTCTGAAGAATTCGGATGACCTTCCGCGATATGCGCTCGCATTCACGGTCGGCTATGCGTGAAATGATTCGGTCACGGGGATCCATTCACAAACCCCAACTCATGTTTAGGGTGGCCTGGGTAAAACCGGTGCTGGGCAGCCCGAGACAAAACCGCAGGCGGCGGGCCGCGGCGGCAAGGTCTCTGGTCGTAACGACTTCGTGCGTGTCCAATAGTTACCTTCCAAATTCAGGCCGCGCGGTCATTTCGGCAAACCCGACACTCTTGGTGGAGGCACCTATTGCAGGCAGTTGAGCGGTCCTTGGACGCTACACTCCGATTCAAAACGCAAGTGTATACCGTCAAGATATGAGCAGCAATGACCAAAACTGTTATCTCAAATTACGGGCCAGATATCCGACAGATCGCTAACGCCCCAGGGTTTACGGATCATAGCTGACGATAGGTCGGCATATCGGAGAGGTGAACGAAGTTCTCGACCCGAAGCAGTTAAAATCGGTCAGAATGCGCGGTCCAAGCCACTCTCGGATCATTTATGGCACGCGGCAGGTGAAGCGGGCGCGTTCAAGTTAGCGCCTGCGGGCACAAGGTCGGCCCCCCAACGCCTGGAAGGACTACTGGCCGAGTTTCTCAAGCATGCTCTTTGCCATGGCGTGGTCGGGATGGCGGGCGAGCCATTGTTGCAGAATCTCCCGAGCACGATCTTTGTCTCCCTGCGCCACGTAGAGGCGCGCCAAGTTGAGGTAGGGCTGATCGAAATCGCCCGCCGCGCGCGTGGCTTTCTGGAACAAATTCAGAGCGTCTGAGGTCTTACCGTGGCGCATGTAGAGCACGCCGAGGTTATTGAGCGCTTCCGGATAGTCGGGGCGAACCTCGAGTGCGTGCTGCCAGTATTTGAGCGCCCGGTCGGTATCGTTTAGTTGTGCGTAAAGCATGCCGACGCCGTAGTTCACCTCCGGGTCGTCCGGAGCCAACGCTACGGCGCGGTCCAACGCCTGCTTCGCCTCGCTGAAACGTCCCTCGCGTCGATAGACGTTCCCCAGGTTGTAGTACGCCAGGGCGTAATCGGGCCGCTGGTCGATCGCCTGCTGAAAATAGCGGATGGCCTGGGCGCTGTCGCCAGCTTTCGCAGCCAGCAGTCCAAGGTTGTTGAGGGCGTCGGGATAGTCGTGGCGCAACTCGAGCGCGCGCTCCAGGTGGCGGCGGGCTTCGTCAGCCTTCCCTTGATTCAGGTACAGCGTCCCCAGGTTGTAATGCGCCTCGGCATAATCCGGATCCGTCTCGAGCGCCAAATTGAATTCCCGGATCGCCTGGTCGTAATATCCCGCCTGGGAAAAGGCCGCGCCGTAGGTGAATTCATTGCGGCGAAATTCCGCCAAGTGAAGCGCGCCGGGAAAGGGCAGCGCCAGCTTCAATCTCTCTTGAGCGGTTTGCGGGACGCGCGCGGAGTCCGCGATCAAGCGCTCGGCATCGACCGGTCCCTGATAGACCTTCACAATGAACCCGTTGCGATCGATGAGAAACGTGGTGGGCAGGCCCAGATTGCGCCGCCGGTCGAACATGAAGTGGTAAATCAGATTGTAAACCCCGGACACATCATCGCCGGCCAGCAAGACAGGCACCTCGAGCGAGTTCGCGCGCGCAAAGGAACGGACCTGCGCAGCGTCTTCGGATTTGTCGAGGTTGACGGCCAGCACCTCCAGGGTCCTTCTGAGCGCCGCGGAACGATCCAGCGACCTGAGGGTATCGAGGCTGGGCGGGCTCCAGGTGGCCCAGAAGTTCAGGACCACTACCTTGTTCTTCAAATCGGAAAGCTGGTGCATCGCCCCGGCAAGATCGGGCAAGTCGAAGTCCGGAGCGAGGATGGGATCGACGAGCCAGGTTTCACAAGTGGCCGGCGGCGCCTCGGCAGCCGGAGGAGGGGGAATCGTGGCGAGAGGATGATGGGGACGGAACGGTACTGCCTGGAACTTGTCCGACCCCTCCTCAATCTCGACACGATGATTGGCCGGCAACCCTTCCACGTGCTGCACATCGCCGTTAGGCCAGCGGATTTCTGCGCTTGCGGACACGGCCTTGCCGATGCCAAAGAAGATATCCTTGCTGTGCTGCGAGGGGAAGCCTGTGCCGGCTTGCAGCATTTTGATCTGCCGCCCTTGGGTGGTTGACAGAATTACCACGGCGCCGACGGCGTCGCGGTTGCTTTTCGTGCCGCGCAGTCGGAAAGCGAGCGCATTGCCCAGGTCGCGCGCCTCGCAGCGCAGGATTCGCAATTGGGGCCCGCTGCGATTCTTCGCAGCGATCTCGAGGCGCCCGTCGTGGTCGAAGTCGGCGAGAGCGAAGGCTCGGCTGTCATCCTGGAAATCCAGGCCGACCGCCCCGGAGATGTCGGAGAACGTCCCATCCCCGTTGTTAAAAAAGAAAACGTTGCGCAGATATCCCGCCCAGGTGCCGTCAGAACGAATCAATTCATTGATGGCATTCCAGCCCAGTTCGTAAGGGACGGTGGGATGAGCGTCCGGCGGGGACTGCGCCACCACATGTTGCCAGAAGAAGCTTTCCAGATCATCGCGTGTGGGGCCGGAGATCATACCGTTAGCGATGTAGAGGTGCGAGCGTCCTTCGTGCGCAAAGTCCCAGGCGTGACAGGACCACGACCACCCCGCTTGCTCGATACCGGCCGCCGCGCTGCGATCCTCGAAGCGGCCGTTGCCGAGATTCCGAAACAGGGAATTCCCCTTGGCGTGATGACGGAACTGGGCGCGGACCTCGGGAGGCATCCGTTCAAGAAAACTCATCTGGGAGGTCAAGCGCATGCCCGAGGTTTCCCACATGTCGGACACGTAAAGGTCGAAATTCAGATCGTTGTCGTAGTCGAACCAGCAGGAACTCATGCCCGGCCCTACATCCACAACCCCTACTTCCTCAGCCATATCGGTGAACGTCCCGTCGCGACGGTTGTGATACAGGTTCTTCCGCCCGAAATCGTTCACCACGTATAAATCCGGCCAGCCGTCGTTGTCGTAGTCGCACCAGGTGCAGTCGAAGCTGAAACGGTCGTTATTCTGGTTGAGACCCGTGGCTGCGGTCACATCCTTGAAGGTGGCATCTCCTTCGTTGTGGAAGAGGAAATTAGGCGGTCCGTTGCGCGCGTCGAAGTAGGGAAGCGGGAAGTGGTACTGCTCGAGCCCCTTATAGTAACTATACAAACAGAAGTAAATATCCAGGCGTCCGTCGCGATCGTAATCGCCGAAGGCTGCGCCCGTGAAGGTTCCCTGCGGTGGTTGCGCGAATCGAAACGCGTCGGTCTTCAGACTGAACTTGCCGTTCCCCTGATTGAGAAAGAGCAGAGGTCCGTTGGCGGTGACGACGACCAGGTCCTGATAGCCATTGTTGCGGATGTCCGCGAAAAGGGCGCAAGGAGTGTTGTCCAGGACGCCCACGCCAGCCGCTTCCGTCAGGTCTTCGAAGGTGCCGTCGCCTCGGTTGTGGTAAAGGCGGTTGGGGAGTCCGGACGGCTGGCAGATGTAGAGATCGTCGAAACCATCGTTATCGTAGTCAACGGCGGCGATGCCATTGTTGCCGTAAATGTCGATGCCCGTCGCCCCGTCGAGCACCGTACGCCAGTAATCCGTGCCGCGCAGCATTTGGGTGCGGAACGAAGAACTGTCCTGGAAGGCAGTGGAAGTGATGTCGACAAATATCGGCTGAGAGGACCAGCACTGGATTTCGGATTGAGGCTGCCACTTTCGAGCCACCAGTTTATCGTCCGGCCCTTTCTCCCACTCGATCTGCCACCGGCCGATCCGCTGCATGCGGTGCAGGCGCGGGCCTGTGCCCACGAACACGAAGCGAATCTGGGTCTTGATGTGGAGCGGAGAAGAGGAAACGACCTCGAGGTCCGCGACCTTGAATTCAGCCGTGATAATCTCCGGCGTGAGCACAAAAGAAGATCGGAGTTGGTCCAGAAAGGCGTCGCGGCCGAGCGATAGCTGGGAGGAAAACCTCGCCCGCATGAGTTGCAGGGCCATAGGGGTGCGGATCTCGCTCCACTCTTGCGGCCGGGGCGAGGCAGCCGCCAGCTCTGGCGAAAGGAGCGCCGCAAGACTACCGACGTTATCCCTGCTCTTGCGCAGCTCGTCCCCCCACTGCGCAAGACGAGCTTCGATTTCGCGGCTGAAGCGCTCGCTCGGAAAATCATCCTCTTTCTGCCGGGCTTTTCGAATCAGTTCCTCGAGAGGGGAGCGCGCCGGATAATGAGGAACGATGCGATTATCCGCGTACGGTGGCGTGGCTGCAGCCACCTCCGCGGAAGTAGAGGTAGCGCAGAGTCTCGGTTTCCAGAGACTCTGCGGCGCTTCGATAGCATGCAGCCCGAATAGTGGGGCGGGCAGCAGGGAGGACGCGGAGCTGCATAACGCCAGGAAGTCGCGCCGCGATAAGCCTCCTTTGCTTCGCCTAGGAGGAATTCGCATCAATGCACAGGACCCCTTCGTAAGGCCGGACGTTCTGGTGCAACCGCACGCAGAAACCCCTCACCCGGCCCTCCATGGTTCTTCCCCGGATACCCACCTGCGACTTACCACCTACGGCCAAAGAATCCCGAATCCAAAATCGCAAATCGTCAAGCCCTGCTGATCTCGTCCAGAAGCTGGCGCAGGCGCGCCATGGGGACTTGCACCTGGCCGAAGCGGAGCAGGTTATAAAGGCGAGTGAACTCGAAGACGCCCGAGCCGAGGCGAGTCGCCGCCAGCGACTTAGCGAATTCCCGGGGTGTGAGCGCAAGCGGCTTCGGGTACCCTTTCTTTCGCAGAGTCGTCAGCAGCCGTTGGTAGGACATCGTGGCCTGGCGGGGGCTCAGGGCGAGCTCTCGGCGTCCAAACTTCCAAAGCCAGAAGAAGCGGATTTCGGCCAGCGAGCCGCCTTTTTCGGCCGCCGCCAGCGCGGCCAGGATGGTAACCATGATGAGGAACATGAGCAGCTTGTGCGACATGAGCCAGCGTTCGACGAAGTAGGCCACCCGAACCGCTCGCTGCTTAAACTGGTCGGCGCGGCCGACGAATTCCTGTTGGAAGTTCCTGGAGGTTTGTTCCACCTGGCGCGCGAGTTGAATTTGATGGCTGAAATCGTAGTTGATCACCCACTCACTCCAGAAAAGGCTGAGGGCATCGAGGTAATCGTCCCAGGCTCCGGCGCGG
This sequence comes from uncultured Acidobacteriota bacterium, assembly GCA_963831905.1. Taxonomy (GTDB): domain Bacteria; phylum Acidobacteriota; class Terriglobia; order UBA7540; family UBA7540; genus CAVROP01. The sequence continues at coordinate 1,731,422 of CAWHRX010000009.1, forward strand.
ATGGGATTGGGATCGGCAGGCGTGGGATCAAAAGTGATCCAGCCGTATTTCGGAAAATACACTTCCACCCAGCTATGCGCGTCGCGGGCGCGCACCACGAAATCCTTGCCGATACGATTATAGGAACCTGTTTGAAAGCCATTCACCAGCCGCGACGGGATATTGAGGGTCCGCAACATCACAGTCATACTGGCAGCAAAGTACTCGCAAAAGCCTGAACGGGATTTGAATAAGAAACTGACGATGGGATCCTTGGGCTCGATGGCGGACGGATCCAGGGTGTAGCGGAAATTACTGCGAAGGTAATTCTGAATCGCGGCGGCGCGGTCGTAGTTGTTCGTGGCGGAGGAGGTGGCTTGCCGGGCAAGGGCCGCAACCCTTGGGTCCATATCGGGAAGGCGCAGATACACCAAGCGAATGTTTTCCGGGTAGTCTGTCGAGGCGCGCTGCAACTCACGGACCGAAGGCAGCCCGGCCTCCGAAATGGCGTCGTAGGCAAACGGCGCGAAAGCATACTGAGGGCTATGCAGGGAGCCGGTTTCGTCAACATTCACGAGGTGAAACCTGCCCACAATCTCCTGGGGGGTGGGGGCGGCGAAGAGCACGTCGGTGGAGAGGGCGGAGCGCAAAACGTGATAGCGGAGCGGGTGATACGAACGGCTTCGCCAGCCCTCGTCGCGGGGAAGTACAATGCGCTGTTCGGAGGCCGGGGTGATGGGAGTTTGCTCCGTGTTGTCGTTGAACCAGTGCGTGCCGTCGAAGCTGGTCAAACCCACGCCGCGCCATTTCACTCCCTGGAATCGCCTGGGATCCCCCTCCACCGTGACTCGCATCACCACCATGGGTGAACGGAGGATCTTGCGGATATCTCCCAGGTTAACGGTCTCGGAAAATCCCGTAATGTTCTGGGACTGCGAAGAGAGTGAGGTCAGAAACCCTGTGCGGTAGCGCGGAATGACGAAAAACAGAAGCGCTCCCAGGAGAAAAATGCCGACCGCCAACCCCACCGCCGCCTTCATCAGCGCCCGTTCGACCGCTGTCCGGTTCTGGCGAGGTTTCCGGTAAGGGCCTTCGGGAGCGCGGCGAGCTGACTCCATCCCTCGCTTGATTTCGTAGCTGATGAAGGTTGAGATGGCCAGAATAATGTAAAAGCCAAAGAATATGAGGAAGGTTGTGCTGACCGTCAGGATGGCGCTGGCCAGAATCATCACGAAGGACAGCGTGGCCAGATAGGCGTAGTCGCGATTAGTCCTTGCAGAAAAAACCTTGATGACGGTTAAGAACAAGACGAGGTGGACGGTCGCGGTCAACATCTTGTCCAGCAGGCCGGGGCCCGGCGAGAAAATCAAAAAGTCGAGCGCATAAAAGAAGATGTAAAAGATGGAAACCCGCGTGACGGTCCTGGGAGAGAGGGAGAAGTCAGCTTCGCGCGAATAGCTCCAGAGCTTCACGCCCAGCGCTATGGAAATCACAACGGTGGAGACGAAGTCCAGCCTTCCCGTCATCGCGACGGTGATGAAAGCGGTAGCCAGAGTCAGGAGAAGGGAAACTTCGAAGTGCCGCTGCACGCTGATGTTGGATTGCAGCTTGAGGAGCGCGGAGGGATCAGTCTGTGCGGCCTTTGCCATGAGCGATGCTTTCCTTGCGGACTACATTTTAACCCAGGACGGGCTTCAGCGCAGAGGCCACAGAGTGCACGGAGCAAAAGTCGTAACGATTCCCGATGTGGTGTCTGCGGTCTCCGTGGTCTCCGTGTCCTCTGTGGTGAAAGCTTTTCAGAACACCGCCTGTGCGATTTTGCGAGCCAATTGCGAAATGGCAGCCCGCTGCAATCTCGAAATGGCAAACCATCGAAGGCCTTTCTTGCGGGAGACGTTCGGTATCTGCGCCGGGTAAGCGTGGACGCAAATGGAGCGGTAAGTGATGCCATGGTGTAGCTCGGCGCTGAAGTCCTCGAGGATGAGGCTAGGGAATCCGAACCCGGCGAGTTTGTCGCGCAAACCGTCGAGCGCCTCCACCCGTGACCGGCCGAAGGCGGAGGGAAAACTCCATAAGCCGTCTAAAAGGCCATCGTCCAGGCCGCGCACCAAGGCCACGCTTGGTCCGCGCCTGAGGACCGCAGCGGCAAGGCAGTGGGATTCCGCCGCACGCCGCGGACGAGGCTGGGGGAAGACTTCGGGATGCCCCGTTCTGAAACCCTGGCAGCAGCCTCGTACCGGGCAGGCGACGCACCGGGGAACGCGAGGCAGGCACACGGTTTGCCCCAACTCCATTAACGCCTGATTGAAGTTGCCGGGGCGGCGACGTGAAAGCAGCCGCTGGAGTTGAGCTTCCACAGCGCGACGGAAGCCACCCTGGTGAAGATTGCCCTCGAGAGCCGCCAGGCGCGATAGAACTCGAGCCACATTTCCGTCCACCAGCGTGTAGGGCAGGTCGAAGGCGATGCTTAATACGGCCCGCGCCGTGTAATCCCCAATTCCGGGCAGCGAACGGATTTGCGTGTAGTCGTGGGGAAACACTCCAGCAAATCTGCTGACCAGTTCCTTGGCAGTCTGGTGCATGTGGCGGGCGCGGCGGTAGTAACCAAGCCCCGACCAAAGCTCGAGGACGCGCTCGAACGGCGCACGCGCCAGGTCGGCCACGGCGGGGAACGCCCCAAGAAAGCGTTGGAAATACGGGATTACAGTCGCCACCTGGGTCTGTTGGAGCATTACCTCAGACACCCACACAGCGTAGGGGTCGCGACTCTTGCGCCAAGGGAGGGAACGCGCGTTGCGGCGAAACCATGCCAGCAGAGCGTTTCGAATGGCGACTTCGTCCTGGTGCGCCAGCTTCATCCGCTTCATACTACCGCTTTTTGTTGTGGAGATGTCAGGCGTATGCGCGCGAATTGCTTTCAGTGCGGGTTCGTGTTAGGGTGGCGACGTCGGATTAAGTCAGGGCGCTCAGGCCAACTTGAAGGCGAGGGGTGCGCCACGGTGACGAGATCTTCCACCCTTTGGAAATGGGTCGCAGGTGCAACCGTGGCTCTGTGTGCGGCGTTCCCGTTGCGCGCGCAATTTGAAGCAGGGCATAACATCACCTCGCGCGGTCAGGTCCAGACCAAGGATGGCCGGGGAATCTCTGAGGGGGTGATGATTTCTGTTCAGACCAGCGACGGCGCGCCGGTGGCCACCCGTCAGCCGGATTGGAACGGGAACTTCGAGTTTCCTGGTCTTAGCCCCACGATTTACACCCTCAGCGCGAAGGCCGAGAAGTTTCAAAAGTCTCAGCAGACTCTGGACTTCACCGACGCCCGCGTCACCTACCACACTTTCAACATTGTCCTCTCTCCCCTCGAGAAACCGGCGGTCAACCTCGCAGATCTACCCGCTCTGACGGATCAGGCCGCTCCCAAGAGCGCCCGCAAGGAGTTCGAGAAGGGAAGCCGGGCCTGGCGGGAGAATAAGCCGGCAGAGGCGCGCCAACACCTGCAAAAGGCGATCGAAGAATATCCCTGCTACGCGCGGGCACAAACCGCCCTCGCGGGTGTCGATCTTGCCGCGCACAATACGGAGCGGTCGTGACGCGCCGCAACTGCCGTTTCGTGTCCCACAAGGATCCGCCCGCACCGATTATGCGGTTTTGAACCAGAGCGGGCTTGATTTGTCTATTTAGGTAGTTGACACAGTCGGGATTGGATCGGGCCGAAGGAGTCAGACTTGCGCCGCTCGAGTCGACGGCCGGTCTAACGGTTCCTCCCCCGGCACATGGCGCTTGGAGGAAAGGACAAACTCGATGGCTGACGAAAACAGCACATCCTGGACGCGTCGGCAGATCATTCAAGGAGCGGCGGCCACCGCAGTACAGGCACTCTTGCCGGCAGCCAGGGCAGATCGATTATCTGCACAAGAACCGGCAGGAGCGCCTGCGCCGGGAAAGCAAACCCCAGAACCGAAGTTTGTTTCCGCGCAGCCGGTTTGGCCGAAAGGGCTCGAGCGCGAGAAAAACCTCTTTGTGGGCTTTCGCGCTTCTTTTGAGGCTGCAGACCAGCACCCCGTTCTACTGCGTGTCACCGGCTCCACGGTCTACCGGATATTCGTGAACGGGGCTCTTCGCGGCTACGGACCGGCTCGCGGGCCGCATGACTACTATCGAGTAGACGAATGGGACCTTACACCAGACTTGCATTCGGGGCGAAACCTGCTTGCACTCGAAGTTGCCGGTTACAATGTGAACAGCTACTACCTCCTTGACCAACCGTCCTTCCTCCAGGCGGAAGCAGTGGCGGGAACGACCGTGCTCGCTTCTACCGCAGGGAGCGGTAGCCAATTCGAGTCCGCCATTCTCAGTGAACGTGTCCAAAAGGTGCAGCGCTACAGCTTTCAGCGGCCCTTTTCAGAAGTCTACCGGATCCGGGTTGGATACGACCGATGGCGGAGCGACCCGTCGTCTACCCTGCAATCGCTGGAGTGCTCGGTATCTCTTCCCAAACAACTTCTCCCGCGCCGCGTTCCCTACCCGGAGTTCGCTCTGAGACGCCCTGTCAAACACGTGTCGCGCGCCAATGTTCGGACGGGCGTGCCGGTGAAAAAGCTTTGGAAAGACCGCTCGCTCACAGGCATTGGCGACAAGCTGGGCGGATTTCCGGAAAGCGAGCTTGAGGCGATCCCTTCCCTCGAGCTTCAGCAGGTGGCCGCCGTGTCGCCGGAGATTCTCAACCTCCCTTACGCCGCTGGGGAACGAATTGAAGTTGGGCCCTACTCTCAACACATCGTGGACTTCGGCGCCAACGTCACGGGCTTTGTCGGAGCGAACGTGAATTGTTCAAAGCCGGCGCGGCTCTTCCTGGTCTTCGATGAACTTCTAAGCGATGGCGACGTGGACTTCAAACGGCTTTCCTGCGTCAACATCGTGAGCTACGAACTGCCGGAGGGAATCTTCGCTCTCGAGGCTTTCGAGCCCTACACGCTTCGCTTTCTCAAACTGTTAGTCATCGAGGGCGAATGCGAGTTCGGCGATATTTATGTTCGCGAATACGCCAGCCCGACCATCCGCCAGGCGCACTTTCAGGCGAGCGACGAGAGGCTCAACAAACTCTTTGCCGCCGGGCGCGAGACCTATCGGCAAAATGCTGTGGATATCTTCACCGACTGCCCCTCCCGGGAAAGAGCCGGCTGGCTCTGCGACAGCTTCTTCACGTCGCGCGCCGCCCTGGACATCAGCGGCTCCACCACGATGGAAGGGAATCTCTTTGAAAACTTCCAACTGCCTCCGCACTTCGCCTTCATCCCGGAAGGCATGCTGCCGATGTGCTATCCCGCCGATCACAACGACGGCAACTTTATTCCTAACTGGTCCCTCTGGTTCGTTCTTCAACTTGAGGAGTATCTCGTCCGCAGCGGCGACCGCCTGACCGTCGAGGCGCTGCACACCAAGCTCATGCGCCTGTTCGAGTACTTCCAGCGTTTCGAAAACCAGGACGGATTGCTAGAGAAACTCGACGGTTGGGTTTTCGTAGAATGGTCCAAAGCCAACGACTACGTGCAGGACGTGAACTACCCCTCCAACATGCTCTATGCTGCCGCGCTCGATGCTGCTGCGCGCATGTACTTCTCACAGCATTGGGCGGAGAAGGCCGCGAAGCTGCGCGAGACGGTACGACGCCAGTCCTTCGACGGCCAGTTCTTTGTGGATAACGCCGTTCGCCAAAACGGCAAGCTCGTAGTGACCCGCAACCGAAGCGAGGTTTGCCAGTACTTCGCCTTCTTTACAGGCACGGCTTCTCCGGAGACACATGCGGAGCTGTGGCGAACTTTAAAGTCACAATTCGGCCCGGGGCGCCAGGCGTCCAAGGCCTTTCCGGAGGTTGCGCCCGCCAACGCCTTTGTCGGGAATGTACTTCGTCTTGAACTTCTCGCGGGACAAGGCCTGAGCCGCCAGATGCTCGACGAATCCGTGTCCTACTATCTCTATATGGCGGACCGTACTGGCACGCTTTGGGAAGACATCAGCCCGACCGCGAGTTGCAACCACGGGTTCGCCTCCCACATCACGCACATGCTCTATCGCAACGTGCTCGGTCTTTGGGCCGTCGACCCGGTCAACAAACGCGTCCACGTCCGGCTCGCCGACGTTCCCTTAACGTCTTGCTCGGGAGGAGTTCCCACGATTCACGGGATGGTTGAATTGAGCTGGAAGACGCAACGCGACACGATCTCTTATCAGGTCAGCACGCCGAAGGGATTCGATGTCCAGCTCGAGAACTGGTCGGGAAAGAAGTTAACCCTCAGTCGCCATCGATGACCAACCAGATACCCCGCGCGGTCTCCAAAGGAGCCTGTGTGAGAACCTTGTTCCGCCTGTCATTCCTAGTGGTCATGGGCGATTTTGAGTTATCACACAGGGGGAGGGTGACCCGCGACGGCGCTTTTACCAGCCATTGCGGGCCGGGTGAGGGGGCGCTTCGAGAGCGAGGAGGAGATCAGAATGGACCGCAGATCGTTTCTCCAAGTCACCGCTGCCGCATCGAGCATACCCGCCCGCCTGAGCCAGACAAGATTGCCAACCGGTTCTTCTCCCCCTAAGCCCCGAATGAAGCTCGGTACTCAGTTCGGCTCCGGCCCATCGGATGAGACGCTTCGGGTTCTGGCGGCATTGGGCGTTGATCACATCTGCAGCGGGCTCCCCTCTGCACGCCTGGACGATCATTGGAGCGTCGAGGGACTGACGAAACTGAAGGAACGGATGGAGTCCTTCGGTCTCGAACTGCTGATGGTCCCGTTACCACTGAGCTCGAGCCCAATCGAGCGAGCGGAGAATCCTGCGATCATGTTAGGGAAATCGCCCGACCGCGACCGGGAAATCGACCAGATCTGCCAAATGATCCGGAACGTCGCCCGGGCCGGGATTGCTTGCGTAAAATACAACCTGACCATACTTGGCGTGCCGCGGACTGCTCCCACCGCGGGGCGCGGCGGGGCGCTGTACAGCACATTCAACTACGCCATCGCCGAACAAGAGGCCACACTCACCGAGGCGGGTTCGGTGACTGCGGATGTGATGTGGGAGCGAATCACCTACTTCTTGGAGCGCGTAGTCCCGGTCGCGGAGGAATACAAGCTTAAGATGGCTTGCCACCCGCACGATCCCGGCATGCCCCGTGAGGCGGGCTTCCGCGGCGTGCACCGCGTTCTCGGCAGCGTCGCCGGCCTGAAACGCTTCGTCGAGATTCGTCCCAGCCCTTTTCATGGTCTCAATTTTTGCCAGGGGACGGTGAGCGAAATGTTGGATCGCCCCGACGAAGAGATTTTCGACGTCATCCGGTACTTTGGCGAGAAAGGTAAAATCTTCAATGTCCACTTCCGCAACATTCACGGGCACTTCTTGGACTTTCAAGAGACCTTCCCGGACAATGGCGACGTCAACATGGTGAGGGCAATGAGGGTCTATGAGCAAATCGGCTACGACGGCATGATCATGCCGGACCATGCCCCGCAGATCGACGGGGACACAGGCCAGACGCAGGCTTTCGCTTTCGAGTACGGCTACATTCGGGCTCTTCTCCAAGCCGTGGAAAACGAAGCTTAAAGAAAGGGCACCCCATGGATACAAGGTGGGCGGCCTGGGCCGCTCGATTGAATGCCGTCGCACAAAACGGCCTCCTTTATTCTCAAAACCCCTTCGACCTGGAGCGATATAATTCCGTGAGGAAGATCGCTGTGGAAATCATGGAGGCAAATACGGGCGTGGAGTCCGCCCTAATTCGAGATTTCTTCGAGCGCGAGCAAGGCTATGCCACACCCAAAGTGGACGTGCGCGGAGCAGTCTTTCACGAGGGTAGGCTTCTTTTCGTGAAGGAACCTGAGGACGGCCTCTGGAGTCTGCCCGGCGGATGGGCGGAAGTCGGGGAGTCTCCCAGCGAGGCCGTGGTGCGCGAGGTATTCGAGGAAGCGGGCTATGCGACCCGTGCCGCCAAATTGCTTGCCGTGTATGACCGGAATAAGCACGCCCATCCTGCAATCGCGCACCACGCTTACAAGCTCTTCATCCGATGCGAACTTTTGGGCCTGGAGGACACCGGGAAAGCGGAGGCGGAAGCGAAGTTTTTCGACGAGGATGCAATACCGGAACTTTCCGCGATGCGGGTGACGGCGGAACAGATTGCCCGGCTCTTCGAACATGATCGGCACCCAGACTGGCCGGCAGACCTTGATTAGAAAACCTCGAACCTGTCATGCTGTCCATAGCGAAGCATCTCCGCGATTGTTCGCAGTTCTTCGAATCCACACGCAAAAGCGGAGACCCTTCGCCCAGGATGACAGTAATTGCACTAGCGGGGGCATGCGGTGAAACTTGTCTACTCGGATCGGTATGACTTGAACCTGGGGAATCACGTTTTCCCATCCGTAAAGTATCGCCTGACTAAAGAAAAATTGTTGCACGACCAGATCGCCGAGGCGGGAGACTTCGTCGAACCCCCTCCGGCCTCGGACGAGGATATCGCTTTGGTTCATCACCGGGAGTACTTACGCAAGCTCCAGACTGGCAAACTCTCCTACCTTGAGGTGATGCGCCTCGAGATTCCCTATTCTCCCGAGTTGATCCGCGCCGTTTGGCTTTGCGCGGGTGGATCAGTTTTGGCGGGGCGATTGGCGCTCGAAGAGGGAGTAGCCGTCAATGTGGGCGGCGGCTTTCACCACGCCTACCCTGACCACGGCGAGGGCTTCTGCGTGTTAAACGATTTTGCCATCGCGATTCGCCGCCTGCAAAAGGACGGAAGCATCGAACGCGCCATGACGGTTGATTGCGACGTCCACCAGGGCAACGGCACGGCGGCGATCTTTGGCGGCGACCATTCGGTCTTTACGATGTCCATTCACCAGGAAAACAATTATCCCTACCCTAAACCGCCGAGTTCGCTGGATATCAATCTGGCCGACGGCGTTGAGGATGAAGAGTACCTGCGCGAACTTAGCCAGGGATTGAATCGGGCTTTCGCTGAATTCACGCCCGACCTGATCTTCTATGTAGCCGGCGCCGATCCCTACCGGGGTGATCAATTGGGCGGTTTGAAGCTCTCACTGGAAGGCCTCGAGAAACGCGACCGGCTGGTTTTCGAGAAAGCGAGGGCCAAGTCCATACCCGTCGCAGTCACCCTGGCGGGTGGCTACGCGCGCCGCCTCGAGGACACCATTCAAATCCACTCCAACACTATCCGGGTGGCAAAGGAATTTGCGAGGTAATGATTGAGAAATATGAGGTCGAGAGCGAGAATGAGGATATGGATCTACGTCACGGTGACTGTTTGCTTGAGCGTGTCGGCCGCTTACAGCACGGATTCCTCTCTGCCGGCGCCGGAGAAGCCGCGCGCCATTATTCTGATTTCCATCGATACACTTCGCGCTGATCACTTGAGTAGCTATGGCTACACCGCCATAGAGACGCCTCACATCGACGCGCTGGCGAAAGGCGGCACACTATTCTCTGACGCCGGTTCTCAAGTCCCGCTGACTTTCCCCTCTCACGTTTCTCTTTTCACCTCGACCTATCCGTTCTTCAATGGGATCGAGGATAACGGCGAGATTTTAGCGCCCAACGTTGTCACCTTAGCCGTCCTCCTGAAGCTCCACGGCTACCACACCGCAGCGGTGGTGGGTGGATACGTGATGGACCACCGCTTCGGACTGAACCGCGGTTTCGATATGTACGACAGCCGGTTCGATCAGCCCGGCAATGAGGAATCACCGACAGGTGAAATCAAGCGTTTAGGCGCAAACGTCGTTTCGATCGCCAATCGGTGGCTGAGCGCGAACTCCAACTCAACTTTCTTCCTCTTCGTTCATTTTTATGATCTGCACACACCGTATAATCTTCCTGCCAGCTACCGTGCGCGCTTCGGCACCGGATACGATGCCGAGGTTCGCTACGTGGACGAGCAGGTAGGAACTTTCCTGGATTTTCTGCGGCAGCGCAATCTCTTCGATAACAGCCTCGTGGTTCTCCTTTCCGACCATGGCGAGGGCCTGGAAGACCACGGGGAGGATGCGCACGGTTACTTCGTCTATCAGAGTACCATTCGGGTGCCGCTGATCGTGCATTGGCCTGCGGGAAGTGCAAGCTTCCCTGCGAAGGTCGATGAACCGGTTCGCCTTGTGGACGTGGCGCCGACCATCCTGGAGTTCGCCGGCATTCCCGCGCCGCCCGAATTTCAGGGGCGCAGTCTAATGGAACTGTTGCGTCCGGACGGTTCGAAGACCCCGCGAGACGTTTACAGCGAAACCCTCTACCCGCACATGCATTTCGGATGCAGCGCCTTGCAGGCCTTGCGCAGCGGAAGATACAAGTACATCGACGCACCGAAGCCCGAACTCTACGATCTCACCGCTGACCCGGGCGAGATCCGGAATATCTATTCGCAGCGCACCGCCCTCGCGCTGGCCCAAAAGGAAAAACTGGCATCGCTTCGCGCACGGTTGCGGCGCCAAAATCCGTTCCCGCAAAGGATGCTCGATCCGGGCACCCTGGCGCGTCTGCGGTCCTTGGGGTACGTGGCGGGGAGTGCCGACGACTCGCAATCTGCCGAAGCCGGCGCCGATCCAAAAGATCGTATTAAGGACTTTAGAGAATATGGACGCGCCCTCAACCTCGCTAGTGAGGGCCGTATCGACGAATCCGATCTTATCCTCGAGCGGCTGCTCGCCCGTTATCCGGACCTCGTCGAAGTGCGTACGAATCTAGCGTGGAACGAGCAGCAAGCGGAGCGCTACGAACAGGCCGTGCGTGATTACCAGCAGGTGGTCAAGATGGACCCGGGGGACATGAAAGCCCATTACAACCTCGGCGTTAGCCTTTGTCGATTGGGGAAACTGGACGAAGCCAGGCGGGAATTTCAGGCGGCTCTCGCGATCTCGCCTTTTTTTGTCCCCGCGGATGATGCGCTGGGCAGCATGGCCCTCCAGAAAAAGGACTACAACCAGGCCCGCGCGCTGTTCGAGCACGTTTTGGCCCTCAGCCCCTACGACTACGACGCGCATTTCAATTTGGGTACATTGAGTGCGCTTCAGGGACAATGGGACGCTGGCGAGCGGCACCTTCGGCTAGCGATGAGCGTCGATCCCGCCAATCCCGAGCCTCATAACGCCCTGGGGGAGCTCTACCTGAAGAAGGGTGATCTGGACAAAGCGTATACTGAATTCCTGGAATCGATTCGGCTCCGCCCCAAGTCGGCCTCCGCGCATTATGACCTGGGCGTGGTACTCCAAAAGCAGAACAAACCCAACGACGCCGCCAATGAATTTCGCCAGGCGCTGGCTATTGATCCACAGTTTAGTGCGGCGCGCGACGCTCTGAGCCACATGGGGCCCGCGGCGAATTGATCTGCGGCGAGCAAACTCTCGCACCGCGGGCGGCGGCCTTGGTGTTCGCGAGGGCTGCTGGCGTGGTGGAAGCCCTCCTCAAGCGAATGTGAGGCGGGGAATTTGAACTCTTGTCTCTGAATCGCACGTTCCCCGCAAAATCCGCTCAAGGCTTCGGAAGCAGCGCGCCCAGCTTCCGCCAGTTCGTCAGCACAACGTGGTTTTCCTCTAAGGCCTTTCGGAATTGCGGGCTGGTCATCACCTCGAAGTCTCGCTGCCGCCAGGCGCTGCCATAGTCCGGGTGGTCGACGGTGACGGCCTGCATTTCGGCGTCGTCGTGCGCGAGGTGAACGATGAGCTCCGAAACTCCGGACGGCAAAGTCCTCAGGATATGCGTGTAATAGTTCAGCCAGGCGTCTGGCTTGATCGGCGGAGCGGCCATAAACACGCGGTCCAGGATCACGTCCGTGGGTTTGAGGGCTGAGTACATGTCCGGAGGCACGCCGGGAATCTTCAACACCAGAAAGGGCAGGTGATACTCATGCGCGACATTGATGAGCACCGCCATCAAGGCTGGCTTGGTGAAGAGCGTTCCCATGTGTGAATCGAGGTGGGTGGGACGGATTCCCATCTTCAGAGCGGTTTCCACCTGCGCACGGACTTCCCGCTCCGCCTCCTCCGGCTTGACGTGCCGCACCAACTCTTCGGCAGTGGAGAAGAGATAGCCGTGAGGATCGAGAAGTGACGCCACCTGGTCGCGTGGCGCGATAGGGCCCCACCTGTAGGTTTTCCATTCACTCGTCAAGGTCAGGTGCAGGCCGAGATCTGCCTCCGGGTGCGCCTTCGCGTAATCCGCTACTTCCATAAGCCATGGACACGGAACCATAATGCTGGCGGACGACACGGCGTCGCGGTCCAGCGCTTCAAAGCTCGCCATGTCCTGTGCGTGTGCAACCGCCAGGTCATCGGCGTGGATGATCAGCAGCTTGGCATCGGGGGGGTAGCCGAGCCGCTGCAACAGGGGCTGATTTTGCCCGCTGGCCGGTAAAGAAACTGCAGCGAGAAGGTAGGCTGTAAAAAGACTGTGTTTCTGCATGACTAACCTCCGGTCTTCCTGAGAAGCCAGGGCATTATATCAGTACGGAGCGGCGGCGCAGAACATCCCACGGCGTAATGATGAGGGAAGGCACTGGCAACCTGTCATCCTGAGCGAAGCGAAGGTTCACTCCGGTTGGTTTAAGATTAATCAACCGACGAGCAACTGCCAAGATCCTTCGCTTAGGATGACAGCCGATTGATCTTATTTCTGGATGTTTACCAGGAGAGAATTCATGGAACCTGTGCGGTAACCTTCCAGGTCCAGGGTGACGAACTTGAACCCGAGTTCTTTGAAAACCTCGACAAACTTACGAACCATTGCGGAATCCAGCGCGCGCGGCATCTCGTCAGAAGCGATCTCAATGCGGACGAGTTCCTCATGAAAACGAACCCGGAACTGCCGGAAGCCAAGCGCGCGCAGGGCCTCTTCGCCCTTCTCCACAATCGCCAATCGTTCCGGCGTGACCTCGATGCCGTAGGCAATGCGCGAAGAGAGGCAAGCCGACGCGGGGCGATCCCACACCGGCACCTCAGCCCGGCGGGCAAGCTCACGGATGTCGGCTTTAGTGAGGCCCGCATCAAGCAGCGGTGTCAGAACTTTGTGCTCGCGGGCGGCGCGCTGGCCGGGGCGCCAGTCGCCTTGGTCGTCCACGTTCACGCCGTAGGCGACGGCGGCGAAGCCGCGCTGGGCAACCAGTGCATCGAGTTTGTCAAACAGTTCGTCCTTGCAAAAGTAGCAGCGGTCGGAATTGTTGGCGCGATAGGAGGGGTTCGAGAGTTCGTCGGTGTCGATGAATTCGTGGGGCAGCTTGAAGCGCGCTACCACCGCTTGCGCCTCTTGCCGGTCGCGCGCCGAGTAGCTGGCGCTCAGCGCCGTCACCGCCAGCATGCGCTCGCCCAGCGCCTGGTGCGCCGCATAAGCGAGGTACGCCGAGTCCACCCCTCCAGAATAGGCCACCACCAGCGACGGCACCTGCCGAAGGTCCTCCACTAGTCTCCCTGCTTTCACTTCCAGTTCATTCATCCCTGCCACCCACGGTTACAGAATAACGCCAACCCACGCGTAGGGGCAATCCGTCAATTGACGGATTGCCCGCGCGCGGCCACAAGGGCCGCCCCTACAGAGCGATTTCGGACGCTATTGGATCAGTTTCGGCTGCGGGGATTCGGTCTCGCCGTTTTCGGTGCTGACCAGGCAGACGGCGGCGACCTCGTCGCCCTCTTCGAGGTTAATCAACCTAACGCCTTGCGTGGAGCGGGCCGATTCTCGGATGGCGCCGGCATCGAGGCGAGTGATCTTGCCCTGCTGGCTGATGATCATGACCTCCGACTCCTCGGTCACGCTCAGCACCCCCACGACCTTGCCGTTTCGATCCACGGTCTTGACGTTAATGACGCCCTTGCCGGCTCGGGACTGGAAGCGGTATTCGGTGATCGGCGTACGCTTGCCGTACCCCTTTTCAGTGACGGAGAGGATCAACTCCTTGTCGCCCACGATCTCCATGCCCACGATGTAATCGTCCTTCTCGAGGTCCATCGCATAGTTGCCATAAGCCTGCCTGCCCATGTCGCGCACGTCGCTCTCGGGGAAACGAATTGCCATGCCTTCATGCGTAGCGAGGAAAATGGTGTCACGGCCGGAGGTCAGAGTAGCGCCGATCAGTGCATCGCCTTCCTCGACTTTCATGGCGATGATGCCGCCCGACCTGGGGCTGGAGAATTCCGCCAGGCGCGTCTTCTTGATCAGGCCCAGACGCGTCACCAGCGTCACGTAACCCTCTTCGGCATACGTCTCGCCTTCGATCGTCACGTCTTTGGGCTCGTCCGGCAATTCCCGGACGACGACGACGGCCGCGACTTTCTCTCCCGAAGCGAGGTTCACCAGGTTGACGATGTTCTTGCCTTTGCCCGCGGCGACCACGTCCGGGATTTCATAAACCTTCAGCCAATACATCTTGCCGGTGTTGGTGAAGACCAGGATGTAGCTGTGGGTGGAAGCGATGAAGAGGTGCTCGACGAAATCTTCGTCGCGGGTCTTCATTCCCAGGCGTCCCTTGCCGCCGCGTCCTTGCTGGCGATAAATGCTGACCGGAGTGCGCTTGAGGTAGCCGGAATGCGAGACCGTGATCACCACGTCCTCGATCGCGATCAGGTCCTCGAGCTTGATTTCCGCCTGCTCCTCGATGATTTCCGTTCGCCGCAGGTCTCCGTATTCCTTCTGAATCTCCTTCAACTCGTTCACGATCACTTTCTTCAGCACTTTTTCGCTGGCCAGTATTTCCTGGTACTCGGCAATCTTCTTTTGCAGCTCGTCATATTCCTGCTGGATCTTGTCGCGCTCCATGGCCGTCAGGCGCTGCAACTGCAACTCGAGGATGGCCTGGGCCTGCCGCTCCGTGAACTCGAAGCGGTCGATCAGGCCTTGGCGCGCTTCGGCAGGCGTCTTCGAGGCGCGGATGAGCTTGATGATGGCGTCGAGGTGCTGAAGCGCCTTGAGGAAACCCTCCAGGATGTGCGCGCGCTCCTGGGCCTTGCGCAGATCGTAAGCGGTGCGCCGCCGGACCACGTTGACGCGGTGGTCGATGAAGAGTTGCAGGGCTTCGATGAGCGGCAGGGTGCGAGGTTGGCCGTTGACGATGGCCAGCATGATCATGCCGAAGTTTTCCTGGAGTTGGGTGTGTTTGTAGAGGTTGTTCAGGACGATTTCCGGCACCTGTTCGCCCCGCTTTAATTCCACGACAATGCGCATTCCGTCGCGGTCGGACTCATCGCGCACGTCGGAGATGCCCTCGATCTTCTTGTCCTGGACAAGCTGCGCAATGCGCTCGATGACTTTCGACTTGTTCACCTGGAAGGGTATTTCCGTGATCACGATCTGCTGCTTGTCTTTCGTGGGCCGCTCGATCGCCGCCTTGGCGCGCATCGTGAAGAGGCCGCGGCCTGTCCGGTAGGCTTCTTTGATACCCGCTCTTGCCGTAAATGTAAGCCCCTGTCGGGAAATCGGGGCCGGGAACGAGCGAAAGCACTTCTTCGAGCGCGGCGTTGGGCTTGTTGATCAGCAGAATGGTGGCGTCGATGATTTCCGTTAGGTTGTGCGGCGGGATCTTGGTGGCCATGCCGACGGCAATGCCATCCGAACCGTTGATCAGGAGATTCGGAACGCGGGTGGGAAGAACCAGGGGCTCTTCCGTGGACTCGTCAAAATTCGGGCCGAAGTCCACGGTCTCCTTTTCGATGTCCGCCAGCAACTCTTCCGCAATGCGCGCCAGGCGGCATTCGGTGTACCGGTAGGCCGCCGCAGGATCGCCATCCACCGAGCCGAAGTTTCCTTGCCCGTCGATGAGCAGGTAGCGCATGTTGAAGTCTTGCGCCATGCGCACCAGGGTGTCGTAAACCGCCGCGTCGCCGTGAGGGTGGTATTTCTTGATGACCTCGCCGACCACGCCGGCACACTTGATGTAGCGCTTGTCGGAGGTGTTGCCCTCCTTGTACATGGCGTAGAGAATTCGGCGATGCACCGGCTTAAGCCCATCGCGCACGTCGGGAAGCGCCCGGCCAATGATCACGCTCATCGCATAGTCGAGATACGACTTCCGCATCTCATCTTCAATGTTGACCGGGATTTCCCGCGTCGGCTTGAATAGTTCTTGGTCACCCATTAAGACTGTTCCTCTTTGCGCTGCTACGGCTTAGGCCGGCGTCTTCCCAGACGGTCGTACCTCGGCGCACGAATCCTCCTCAGCCACGCATGTACGTCTTTCATATCCTGCCGGCCCTTCCACATGCCGACGGCTGGGTGGTCCTCAACGCTGATGCTCTTCTTTCGCTTCGCGCCCTTTCTCTTGATCGACGTAAGTTGTGAAATCGGTCGCATTGGGGCTACAGCATGTTCAATGATCGAGTGCTCAAACCTCTATTGTAGCTGATTTTGCGATCGAGCGGGGCGCACGTACCAACGGGAAACGACCCCTCACTCGCCTCACTCCGGCTGGCGAAAACGCGGGAGTGAAACACCCTCTCCCCCGGGGAGAGGGCCGTTCGTTCTCGTCTGGCTCCCCAGTTCGGGGGAAGGCGTGGGCGACAATCATCCTTGGGAGAAAGGGTTGCTGATGCCACTCTGCGCGCCGTGCCCTAGATGTCCAAATTCTTCACATCCAGCGCGTTTTCTTCGATGAACTGGCGGCGGGGCTCGACGACGTCGCCCATCAGGACGGTGAAGATGGAATCGGCCTCGACTTGGTCCTCGACTTTCACTTGCAGGAGGACGCGCTGCTCGGCGTCCATGGTGGTTTGCCAGAGTTGGTCGGGATTCATTTCTCCCAAGCCCTTGAAGCGCTGCACGGTAAAGGCTTTCTTCCCCAAAGCCATGACGTGTTCGAGGAGTTGCCTGCGGTCCTCGATGGTCAACTGGGTGCCATTGGTAGACATAATAAAGGGAGGCTTGTCGAACTCCCGCACGCGCCGGTGGAGGTCGAGGAGGCGCCTATAGTCGGCGCTCGAGACCAAGTCCCAATCAATGGTGCGCTCGCCCAGCGTCTCGCTGGAGAAAGCCAGAGTGTAGAGATTGTGCTCCTCATCGAGGCGCATGTGGGAGTTGAACCCTTCCGCCTTGAGTTCCTTGGCGACCAACTCGAGTTTGTCCTTATTCTCGAGCTCCATCTTCTTGCCCAGTTCGGCTTTCAGCATGGCATTAACCGGGCGGTCATCGCCAATCCTCTTCTCGAGCTTGTCAAACAGCTCAACATACTCGGCGAGCGCCATCAGGAAGTTTGTAAGCTCGCCCCCCTCGAGCTTTGTCTTCTTGCCGTCACCGACCTCGACGGTGTGATCTTCCGTGGCCCGGCGCATGATTTCGCGGCGAAATTCCTTCTCATCCCGAATGTAGCGCAGGGACTTACCCTTTTTAATCAGGTAAAGCGGCGGTTGAGCAATAAAGATGTGCCCGCGCTCGACGAGTTCCGGCATCTGGCGGTAGAAGAAGGTAAGCAGCAGGGTGCGAATGTGGGATCCGTCCACGTCGGCATCGGTCATGATGATGATTTTCGAGTAGCGCAGCCTGGTGACGTCGAAGTCATCTTTGCCGATGCCGGTGCCGAGCGCCGTGATGAGGGCGCGGATCTCCTCGTGGCCCAGCATTTTGTCGAACCGCGCCTTTTCGACGTTCAGAATTTTGCCTCTTAACGGCAGGATGGCCTGATAGCGGCGGTCGCGCCCCTGCTTGGCAGAACCACCGGCCGAGTCGCCCTCCACCAGGAAGAGTTCACAGCGTTCCGGGTCTCGCTCCTGGCAATCGGCCAGCTTGCCCGGTAGCCCGCCGGAATCGAGTGCGCCTTTGCGCCGTGTTAACTCCCGCGCCTTGCGGGCAGCCTCGCGGGCGCGAGAAGCGTCGATGGCTTTGGCGCAGACCTTCTTGCCGACGGTGGGGTTTTTCTCAAAAGCCTCCATGAGCTTTTCGTAAACGAAGCTGGCCACCGTGCTCTGGATGTCGCTGTTGAGCTTCCCTTTGGTCTGGCCTTCAAATTGGGGTTGGGGAAGCTTGACGCTGACCACCGCCACAAGCCCTTCGCGAACGTCCTCGCCCTGGAGGTTCTCCTTCACTTCCTTGAAGAGCCCTTGGTTCTGGCCGTATTGATTGATGGCGCGGGTGAGAGCGGAGCGGAACCCCGAAAGGTGAGTACCGCCATCCACAGTGTTGATGTTGTTGGCGAAAGAGAAACACGGCCTCCGCATAGCCGTCGTTGTACTGGAGGGCGAACTCCATATGCACATTGTCGCGATCGGCCTCCGCGTAAATCGGAGTCGCGTGAAGCACTTCTTTATTCTTGTTGAGGTGCTTCACGAACTCGGCGATTCCGCCGTTGTAATGGAATTCCGCCTGTTTGTTGGTGCGTTCGTCTTTGAGCCGGATGGTCAAGCCCTTATTGAGGAAAGAGAGTTCACGCAGGCGCTGAGCCAAGGTATCGTAATTGAAGTCGATCGAGTCCATGATCTTGGCGTCAGGCAGGAAGGTAATCTTAGTCCCGCGGCGTTCTGTCTTGCCCGCCCGCTTCAGCGGTTGGACGGGCTTTCCGCGCTCGTAGGATTGTTCCCAGGTGTAGCCGTCACGCCAGATTTCCAGGTCCAACCGCTCGGAGAGGGCATTGACAACCGACACGCCCACGCCGTGCAGACCGCCTGAGACTTTATAGCTGTCGGTGTCAAACTTCCCGCCGGCGTGGAGAACGGTCATCACCACTTCTGCCGCTGAGCGTCCTTCTTCCTTGTGCAAATCAACTGGAATGCCGCGGCCGTTATCGATCACGGTCACCGAGTTATCGCTATGCACGACGACGTCGATGCGATCACAGTATCCGGCCAACGCCTCATCGACGGAATTATCCACGACCTCCCACACCAGGTGGTGCAGTCCCATGGCGCCCGTCGATCCGATGTACATCGCCGGCCTCTTGCGCACCGCTTCCAAGTCGCCAAGCACCTTGATGCTCGCCGCGTCGTAGGCCGGGGCTCCATTAGGCTCTCCAGGTTTCTGCTTGCTCACGTGTTCCCTCAACCTCCCGTTCTATCCCCTTTTGCAAAAAAAGCCGGCAGAGAAAGAGTCTTCCCGCCGGCTCCACTTCACTTCTCCAATATAAGCAACGACCAATTGACAGAATTATCGCGCCTCGCTCTCCCGAAAATCACGTGCCACACGTCATTCCCGCGCAAGCGGGAATCCATTGTGCCCGGGGCCCACAGTGGACCCCCGCTTGCGCGGGGGTGACGACGATGATCCGCTATATCCGCATGGGCATCACCACGTAGCGGTACCGGTAAGCCCCGCCCTCAACCGGTCGAAATTGGCCAGCGCTCTGCTCGTCCTTCAGTTCCAGGGAAATCTTCCCGGCGCCTTCCACCACGTTGAAGAAATCCAGCAAGTACTGGTAGTTGAAGCCGATCTGCATGGCCTCATCCTGGTAGGACGTGTCAAGTACCTCGCGGGCCTCGCCATATTCCCCGCTCGAGGAGGATACCTCCAGTTGTCCCTTCTCCACGTGCATCCGGACAGCCCGCGAGCGCTCGTCGGCAAGTAAGGCGACCCGGCGTACAGCCGCCGAGATGCTTTCCTTTTCGAGTTCCAAGACACGGTTGTTTTCGCGAGGAATAACCGCCTCATAGTTCGGAAACTGCCCCGTCAGCATGCGGCAAATCAGGACACGTTGGCCCAGAGAAAAGAAGAGATGCCCCTCATCCTTTGAGATGCTGACCGGCAACTCGCCTTCCCCTTCCGACAACAACCGTACCAGTTCGCCCATCGCCTTTTTGGCGATGAGCAATTTCAACTCGTTCTTGAGCCCCACAACTTCGATGTCGCGCTCAATCAAGGCAAGCCGGTGCCCATCCGTCGCCACCATCGCCGCGCTGCCGGGCCTGAGCAAGAGCAGGGCTCCATTCAAAGTGTACCGAGACTCCTCATTTGAAATTGCGAATACCGTCTTCTGGATAGCGGTTGCAAGCACATTCGCAGGGAGCGCAGCCAAAGCCGGCGGGACGACCGGCAGCATCGGGAAATTGTCCTTCGCCATTCCCACCAGCTTAAAGGAAGAGCGTTCACACGTTAACTGGACCCAGTGGTTTTCCAAGGCCTTGAAATGAACCTCAGCTTCGGGAAGAGAGCGCACGATTTCAATAAGACGCTTGGCAGGAATGGTCCCGGAGCCCGGGGCCTTCACTTTGACCGGACAATTACAGCACACCCCAAGATCGAGATCGGTGGCGCTGATTCTAAGATTCTCACCCTCAACCTCAATCAGAAGGTTGGAGAGAATAGGAATGGTCGTCTTCTTCTCAACCACTCCCTGCGTGAGAGCCAGTTCTTTCAGGATCCGGGCCTTTTCTATGGAGAAATCCATCTTATTAGTATCCTATCAGGGAATGTTCTTAGTAGTAGGAACTGTGTAAGTGTGGAAAACTGTGTAAACCTCAGGCAGACATCCCGGTACAGCCACTGGACCTGTGAATCGGATACTGCCGGCTGTGAATTTCACTGCGCGGTTCGGCGGCCTGGAGAAATTCACAAGTTTTCTCATCCTGAACATCCTTCGAATGCCGCTAAGTTCAACTGAGACTATCGCGAAGCTTGTTGAGAAGCCTGTTCAAATCTCTGTCCGACTGGCGCAATTCCGAAATCTTATTAATAGAGTGTAACACAGTTGTGTGGTGTTTCCCGCCGAATTCCCTGCCGATTTGCGGCAGCGATGCGGTGGTGAGTTCCTTGGCAAGGTACATGGCTACTTGCCGAGGATAACTCACTGGTCGGCTGTTGTTTTTGGACCGCAATTGAGGGAGTGACAAACCGAACTCCTGGCACACCGCGCGCTGGATGATCTCGATCGAGACGCGCCGTTCGCCCAAATCGACGAGGTTTTTAAGCACTTGCTGCGCCATGGCCAGGGAAACCTCCGCCCCGGTGAGCGAGGAATAAGCCACCAGTCGCGTCAGTGCCCCCTCCAAGTCACGGATGCTGGACCGGATCTTGCGCGCTATGAAATCGCTGACCTCTTCGGGCAGAGTAACCCCTTGGTCTTCGCATTTCTTGTCCAGGATGGCGCGCTTGGTTTCAAGATCCGGCGGTTGCAAATCGGCGAGCAGGCCCCAGGCAAAGCGAGAGCGCACCCTCTCTTCCAAGCCAGGGATGTCTTTCGGCGGGCAGTCGGAAGATATCACAATCTGTTTCTGAGCTTCATAAAGGGCATTGAACGTATGGAAGAATTCTTCCATGGTTCGTTCCTTGCCGGCGATGAACTCGATGTCGTCCATGAGCAGCACATCTATATTTCTGTACTTTTCCCGGAAGGAATACATGCGGTCGGTCCGCAGGGAGCTTAAGAGATCGTTTGTGAAAGCTTCTGAGGAGACGTAGGCCAAACGCATTTCCTTCCAGTTATGTTTGATGGTGTGGCCTACCGCCTGCATGAGGTGCGTTTTGCCTAAACCCACTCCCCCGTAGAGGAAGAGCGGGTTGTAGGCTTTCGCCGGGTTCTGCGCAACGGCGTGGGCCGCGGCGTGTGCAAATTGATTGCAAGAGCCTACCACGAAGGTGTCGAAAGTGTACTTGAGATTCAGCACGTGGTCGACGGAATCGAAGTCTAGTTTGCTCTGCAGCGGTTTTGCAGAGTCGGCGCCAACGCCCTTCTTCTCTACATTTTCGCCCAGGACATAGCGGATCTCCGCAATGCCCATGTTGAGATTCTGTAGGGCTTCGCTGACCAGTGGTGCGTAATTCTCCTGAATCCACTCCTGGAATTCGCGGTTCGGAACACAGACGACAATTGCTTCCTTATCCACATGGCTGAACCGGGTAGGCTTCAACCAGGTCTGGTAACTCTGCGTGTTGACCTTCGTTTTGAGATAATTCAGGACTTGTAGCCAGGCATTCATGATGGTTTCGTGAGAGGATGGGAGTAAGCGTTGCGCGACAGATAAGCCTTGCGGGATTTGCGACAAACAGGTTCCAAACCAACCCGTCGAGCCAACTCGCAATGGGAAGCCGTCACCAGGCGTCCTCAGGCGATGAGTCTTGACCCTGCGATCTCCCCCATTTTTTGAATCGGAGCATACCTAAGATGGCGCGCGAGCTTAGCGGATACCACTCAACTCACTCTCTCAGTGTAGCACGATTGGGTGCCGGCGCCAATCACTCTTCCATTACTTTTCCGTTACAATAAGCGCGCAATCTCGTCCCGCTCCGGAACGCGGAGAGGTTTTGTCCGGCCCCCCTCGACCCATTGGACGCCTTCCGCAGCTTTCCTGACCTCGCCGATGATTGCGGCTGTCACGTGACGGCGCGAGTAAGCACGGAGCAGCGCTGGGGCCGAGTCCGCGCTTGCCACGACGAGCAAGGAACCTGACGCAATCAAGGCGAAAGGATCAAATCTCAGGATTTCGCTCAAACGGCGCGTCTCTTCCAGAATGGGCACCTTATCTTTCCAGACGCGCAAGCCCACGCCGCCGGCCTTCGCAAGTTCGTACAAACCTGACGTTAAACCTCCCTCCGTCGGGTCGTGCATGGCGTGAATCACACCAAAGCGCTGTGCCAGCAAAGCGTCCTGCACAATGCTTATGCCCGGGCGAAGCAGCAAGCCCCGGGCTCGCCGGAGGGCTTCTAGGTGAACTTTCCGGCTTAGGCCGGGACCCTTTTCCCTGGCGAGGATCGCCGTTCCTTCGATGGCGATGCCTCGCGTGAGGAGCACGACGTCTCCCGGACGCTGACCGTCCTTTCTGATCAGCTTGGACTTTGCGACTTCACCGAGCATATGACCGACCAGAATTGGACGGTCGAGGCCCAATGTGACCTCCGTATGGCCACCACAGAGTGTCACACCCAAGTCGGCACACGCCCGCAGCGTATCTCGAAAGATGCGGCGCACCAAGGTCAAGGAGGTACTGCTCTGCGGAAGTAGCAAAGTGGCCAGGAACCAGAGCGGGCGGGCTCCCATCGTGGCGATATCGTTGGCATTGATGTTCACGGCGTGCCAACCGATGCGCTCCGAGGTGAAGGTGATCGGATCGGTCTTCGCCACCAGGTATTTGTCGCCCATATCGATTACAGCGGCGTCCTCGCCGAACCTCGGCCCCAGGACGACGCGGGAGTTTCTAGGCACTTGACAGGCGGTCAAGAGTCCCTGGAAAATGCGAGGGGGTAGTTTCCCCGTTGGAAATGGAGTCATAGTGTGCTGAGTATAACCCAAAAGCGGTAACGGGCGACGAGTGACAGGTGATGAGCCGGACGGGGGGTCAGTTGGGATTCTTAGCGGTTCTTAAACGCTCCTTTGATCTAATGATTGCGACGGTCGTCGCCATCCTAACAGCTCCATTAATGTTGCTGATTGCGGTGGCAATTCGCCTGACCTCTCCAGGGCCGATTTTTGTCCAGGAAGGTGTGGCTTTAAATGGACGTTTGTTTCGCTTATACAAGTTCCGGACCATGAGTGCGGGCACTCCGGGAGAAAGCGACACGCGTTGGACCACCGACAATGACCCCCGAAGGACCAAGCTCGGCGCTTTTCTGCGGGCCACTAATCTCGACGAACTTCCCCAGTTCTTCAATGTCCTGAAGGGTGACATGAGCGTGGTCGGCCCGCGACCCGAACGGCCCTAATGTCGCGTCGGTGTGATTGCCGAATGAGCTTGTGAGCCCTGGCCGGCAAGCGGCCTGAAAGCGCCGCGACGTCGGGTGGAGTACAAATGCGGATCAAAAAGGCGACCAAGAGATACGAAGCGTGGCTGGGCGAACGCCTGAACCTGATTCCGGCAGACATTACCTTGAAGCACTCCCGGATGGAAGAGGCGCCATTCCCCTTTTTGCGCGCCACTTACTATCGCTGGGATCAACTATGGCGGGAGCTTCGCACGGACGTTGCCAAAGCGCCTCGCGTCCTGGCGGTCGGCGATCTTCACCTGGAGAATTTTGGGACCTGGCGCGACGCCGAAGGACGCCTGATCTGGGGCGTGAACGATTTTGACGAGGCCTTCCCCATGGCGTACACCAACGACCTCGTCAGGCTCGCGGCGAGCGCGCACCTTGCCGTGGCGGCCAACCATTTGAAATTGGCCACGCAAGACGCGTGCAAGAGTATCCTGACCGGCTATCGTGAAGGCCTCGAGGAAGGCGGCAAGCCATTTGTTCTGGAAGAAGATCACCAGTGGCTGCGTGAAACCGTCACCGGCGAACTCCGTGACCCTGTGCATTTTTGGGGAAAGATGAACGCATTGCCCACGCTCCGTGGCGAAATCCCCAAGAGCGCCCGAAAAGCGATCGAGGATCTGTTGCCGGAGCGAGGGATGATCTATCGCGTCTCCCACCGGGTGGCAGGATTAGGAAGCCTGGGCAGAGAGCGTTTTGTGGCCATCGCTGATTGGGGAGGAGCCAGAGTGGCCCGCGAGGCGAAGGCGCTGGCGCCTTCGGCTTGTGTTTGGGCCAATGAAGGCAAGGGCCCGCAGAAGATATTCTACGAGACGATCATCACCAACGCCGCCCGGGCGCTTGACCCCTATGTGCATTTGCGCGGCAGATGGATTGTGCGCCGCCTGTCCCCACATTGTTCCCGTGTCGAGTTGGCCGCCCTGCCACAAAAGCGCGATGAGGAACGGCTGCTTCACGCCATGGGATTCGAAACCGCGAATATTCACTTGGGGAGCAAGGGTGCAATCAAGGCCGTTCGCCGGGACCTGGGTAAGCGGAAGCCCGATTGGCTGCACGAAGCCGCCCAAGAAATGACGAAAGCTGTGTTGAAGGAATGGGAGGAATGGAGAAGGCCTTGACTGCCGTCCTACGTGGCGCGGTCAGGCCGCATTCAGGAAGATTCCCGAGTAGTCCGAAAAACTCAAGTGCAGCGCCACATCGCGGACCGCAATAAAGAACGGCTCAACATACTGCACGTTAAAACTGCGCTCGTCTCGCAAGTCCGTCAACTCTGACACCAGCACTTCAAACAACTTCTGCATCGATTCAAAGGAGCCGCGATCGAGGCGCATGGCTTTGACGGCTCGCAGGGCATGCGCGTAAGGCAGGGACGCGCCAACCGGCTTTGCCTGCCCTTGGTTGCCATTCCCCTCCCCCGCTTGCATCATCTGAGTCAAGATGTCAACCGCCTGGGAAATGACGCGGCGGTCGCGATCCCAAACTCTCTTATGGAGGGAGACTTCGCGCAGTGATCGGGTAATCTCGTCGGCAAGGATTGCCATGCGCATACTGTCGGAAGAACCCTGACGGTTCGTGCTTCTAATCATGGATTCTTCTCCTTCTTGTCTAACCCACAATAGCTTTCGCAGCACGAGGGGTCCGGCGGCCAAGAGAGCATCGGGGCCAGCCGCTGTATTACTCACAATCCAATGTGCATCTAGCAATAACGCACTTTTCCTTGCTTGTCAATCCCCTTTCTGCTCCTCTTGTGGCAGCCCATAAACGAAGGTCAACAACTTCCTCTCTCCTCATTTCGTCACGCCACCGGCTGGTTGAAGCAGGGCGCATACTGGCGGGGAAAGGGTTTCTTCTCGCGATAGGATCGCGCCAGTTCAAGGTAGATACCCAGGTCCCGGTCGAGGTCCGACTGTGTACCGTCAAAATAGAAATTGCGGATGGGTATGCCACCATACTCCCTGCTCAGCTTGGGGTAGATTGCCTCGCTCACAATGCCATTCATGCAGGTGAAGGGGCTGATGTCGATCACGCCATCCGCGCCGTGCAGGGCAAGGTAAGCTGCCCTCCCGACGCTCAACACCATCTCACCCTGCGCCCCGCAGACGGGCAAATAGGGCCATGCCAATTCTAGGATCTGTTCCACTTCCGGCTCCTCGTAACCCACGAAGTCCTCATGGAAAGGGGCGGTCAAAGCGTGCTCATCGGAATGCTGGATGTAGGAGCGCAAGCGCGTCTTGAGCATATCCATCGAGAAGACGCGTCCGCGCAGGCGAAGCTTTCGCTCCTGTTCGGTATTGGTGTAGGCCACCCATTCGGCGATGTGGCTCAGGCAGCACTCGGCGCCGTAGCCCTCCAATTTGCGAATCAGGTCCTCATTGGAGAAGGTGTTCAGCCGGCAAAAGATCTCCCCCACGACGCCGATCAACGGAGTGTCAGGGTCGTACTGCGCGGGCACTCGCCGGAACCTTTCGCGCGCCCGGATCACGGCTTCAACCAAACTCAGGCGTTGGCAGTCCATGTCCGCACAACTGCTCTCGAGCGTCTGGCACAAGTCCTGGAGCGAGGTCTCGAAAGCGCCGTCCGCAGCGCCCGGACTGGTTTCATAAGGACGCGTTTTGAGCAGGGCGCGGTGAATCGTGTCGGCGGAGACCAAGGCCCGCCAACCGGCGCGCAGAAATGCATTGGTGATGTCGCCTAAGTCCGCGTAGCCATTCTGGCTGCTCGGTGAAAGCACCTGGACATCGGCGTAGCCGGCCTCGCGCAAGACTTTTTTCAGGAAAGGCGCATACTGGCCGAACCGGCAGGGCCCCTCGGCAGTGGGCATAAAGAAGGCTGACTTGGCCGGCCGGAAGCCCGGCATCTCGATGACTCGCAGGAAGTCGCCAACCGTGACCTTGGCGGGGTAGCACTCGTCGCCGGTGGTGTGCTTGCCCCCCAATTCACGCGTCCGCTCGTTGGAGGGCGGGGTGGGCTGCGCATCGATGCCCAGCCAGCGAAACGTCGCCGCAAAGGCCTCCGAACTGCCTTCCGCCATGGTTGGGATGTAAACCGTCTTGCGCCAAAGGGGGTGGCCGGCGCTGATCCGCCGGCTCACATGACGGTGGTCGAAGAGGGGCATCGCAGAAATCCTTTACTGTCGAGATAGGCCTCACAACGGGTGATGTAGCCTGCGTCGCTAGCGTGGCCGTCGAACTGGAGCACCAGGGAAGGCTTGCCCGCCGCGTCGTCAACGAACGACTTGATATACGAGTCGGGGCCGCACTTGAAGTTCGAGATGTAAACCAGGTGCAAGTTGGGATGGCGGCGAGCCAATCTGGCCGCGGCGAGAATGCGCCGGCCGGAATTCCAATACATGTTGGCGTTGACGTCCGTGATGTCTTCCGAGTCCAGAGGCAGGAAATCCATGGGGAGGACATTGACACCATAGAGCGAACGCAGCTTGCGGAGGATGTCGCAGTTGACGCTGCGGTCGTACAGGTTGTAAGGCCGCCCCACCAGAAGCAGCGCCGGCTCACCGCTGGTTTGAAGTTGAGCCAGCGCCTGGGCCCCGGCCTCCTGCACAGCTTCCGTAAAGGCCTCCTGGGCGGCATAGGCCGCGGTCACGGCGCGATCGCTCTTCTTGCGGGAAAAGCCGAGGGTGCGAGCGAAGGCAGCTAGTTCTTTCTCCACATGATTCCTGCCGAAACGGAAATGCACGGTAGGGGTCAGCAACTTGGCGCGCTGAGTCTCGATCTCCGGCGCCGCGCGCACCACAAAGGGAAGCGTCTGGTTCCAGGGACAGAGGTGCGAATCCACCACCTGGTCCGGCGCCTCGGCATTGACGATATTCGGAAGCAGCAGGTAGTCTACGTTCTTGTCCAGCAGGTCCAGGACATGCCCGTGAGCGACCTGTACCGGGAAGCACGGCTGGGCGACGGCTGTCTCCTCGCCGCGGGCGGAAATCTTCCGGTCCGTGGCCGCCGAAACCGTGACCTCGAAATCCAGTTCCTGGAAGTAGGCGCACCAGAAGGGGAAGCGGTCATAGTAGAACATGCTGCGCGGGATACCTACGCTGGTCTTCGAGCCTTTGGGAGGCAGCAGCACTTCCTCCAGCAGCTTCTCGCGATACTCCACCAGGTCGTCCAGGATCGGCTTGCGGTCGGACCGTGCCCGCTTGCGGAATTTGTCCGAGCATTGGTCTCCCCAATAAGTGCGTTCTCCTTCGATCGTAAACTCTTTCATGTCGCAGTAGTTCGAGCAGGCGCGACAAACGAAATCCCGCACCGTGTACTGCACCTGGTGCAGGTCATAGCCCCTGAAACCGCTGGCTTGGCCTGCGTTTTTCATCCGGTCGCGCGCAATCAGAGCCATACCGATGGCCCCGATGACGCCGTTGTGTGGCGGAACGATGATTCGCTTGCCCAGGATTTGTGAGAACGCGGCCGCCACAGCGTCGTTGTAAGCGGTCCCGCCTTGGAAGAAGATGACGTTGCCGATCTTCCTCCCCCTCACCACCCGGTTCAGGTAGTTCAAGGCCACGGAGTACGCCAGGCCCGCCGCCAGATCGCCCTTTTCCGCACCCTTTTGCATCATCGAGGTGACGTCTCGCTCCATAAAGACGGTGCAGCGCTCACCCAGGCGGGCGGGGTTGGCCGAGGCCAGGGCCAGACGTGCGAACTCCTCCTTGATGGAAATCCCCAGCTTTTCGGCCTGCTCCTCGAGAAACGACCCGGTGCCCGCCGCGCAGGCCTCGTTCATGGTGAAGTCCACCACCACGCCCTTCTCGATGCGTATGAATTTCGAGTCTTGCCCGCCGATCTCGAAGATCGTGTCCACCGGTTCCATGCCCATTTGCTGGCAGACGTGCATGGCGCCGGTCTTGTGGGCGGTGATTTCGTCGTTGACGGTGTCGGCGCCGACCAGCTCGCCGATCAACTCGCGCCCGGACCCGGTCGTTCCCACGCCGCGAATGTCGAGCTGCGGGCCGAGCTCGGCTTCGATCTCCTTGAGGCCGCGGTCAACCACTTCGATCGGCCGCCCCTGGGTGGGGAGATAGATTTCCTTCAGGAGATTACCCGCCGCGTCGATAACCACCAGGTTGGTGCTTACGGAGCCGATGTCGATTCCCAGGTAGGCTTCGATCTTATTTGAAATCTGAGATTGGAGATTTGAAACGCCCACTCCGCTCTCTTTTGACTTCCCCGATTGCCCGTTTGACGGCTCGGCCTCGACCCCATTTGAAATCTGAAATTTCAAATCTGAAATTCCCGCCGGCGCTACCAGGGCGCGCAGCAGCAGCACGTTTTTCATCGAGAGCGCTTCTGAGCACGCATAACTTTTCTTCGCCGCCTCATGCTGCCGGAGTTGATGGATGCGCTTGAAGGAGCGTTTCCGCCATTCTTCCGCCTCCAGCATGGCTGCCCCCGCCGCCCCCAGCCAGACATAGAGATCGGGAACCACGAGTTCGTTCTTTCCCAGCTTGAACGCCTCCGCCAGCGCGTTGGAGATGCCGGCATTCAGCGCCACCCCGCCAATGAAGGCCACCGGCGCGACCACCGCCCGGCCCTTGACGATGCTGGACTTGAAGTTTCGCGCCACCGCGTCGCACAAGCCCCGCAGGATCTGCTCCGTGGTGTAGCCTTTCTGCTGGGCGTGGATCATGTCCGTCTTGGCGAACACCGAGCAGCGCCCCGCAATGCGCGCCGCGCAACTCGCCCCACACGCCGCCGCTCCCACTTGCTCGACGCTATAAAGCAACCGCGTAGCCTGCTGGTCGATGAACGACCCTGTTCCGGCGGCGCATTCTCCGCTGGTCTGGTAATCCACAATTCCCAGGTGTTTCCCCACGGCTGCCGGATCGAGGCGCAGGTATTTCGAAGACTCGCCGCCGATCTCGAAGATGGTGCGCACTTCGGAGTTGAAGGTTCGCATGCCCTTGGCGATGGCTCGGAACTCGTTCTCGAAATAGATGCCCAGGATTTTCGCCAGAAGCTGGCTGCCGGACCCCGTCACGCGAATCCCTTCCACATTCTCTTCCGGCAGGTATTCGTAGAGTTCCTGGAGCAGATCGAACGTGGACTGGATGGGGCTTCCCTGAATACGCCGATACCGGCTGAGAATGAAGGGTCGTCCGGCAAAAGGACTGCCGGCCGGAAACGAGGCCGCGAAGAAAGTGGGGGACTTTTCGCCAAGGTTGTGGAAAAGCGCCTCGTCCGATGGCGCTCCAATGGCGGCGAGCTTAAGGCTGACGGCGCCGATATCCAACCCAATGTTGATGCTCATAGAAGACTACCCCTGTAAACCGGGTTCGCCGGGAAGGTCTACTCGTGATCCCAAGCTACGGATTTCTTCCGAATCAACGTGAGGCGGAAGATTTTACTCTTTTTCGTCTTCCCTGTCCTCCGGTTTTTAGCGCCGCCTGTTGCGCCGACCCTGAAATCCGCGGAGATTACGACACCTTGGCACTGCCGACCAGTAGGGCCGGAGCCACGATTAGCTTTTCGGTTACTTTCGGGTCAAAACACCCTAACAACCTGCATACACCATTAATACGGGCAATTTGTGTTCCTAGATGCCTCCGATCGTACTAAATGTCCAAATACGTCAGGACTGAGCGTTCGTTGGCCGTGGTGCGCTGACCTTCAGGTCTGCAGTCTGGTTGCGGGCTTCCGGCGGTGCTGACCTGAAGGTCAGCGCTACGAGGGTTCGAAGGAGTTTTCCACAGGCATTCTTTGTTTTCATAGACATTCCCGGATCGCTCGTCGAAAAACGGCTGTCAGTAGTCAGCTTTCAGCCGTCAGCCACACCATTCAGGCTGGCGCAGAACCCGACGTGTGGGGTCTGCGATGTCCAGGGGGACAGGCCGGGCAAGCGGTGCAATCTGACCGAAATGCGCCTGCGGCGCACTGCAGACGTTTAAAAGCTACGTCTGCGCACTCCACGACTTCTTTACCGAGCTCTTTGTTTTCATAGACATTCCCGGATCGGTCGTCGAATTCTGAAGGGGCAACCCTTCCGCTGCGCCAATTCGAAGCCATGACCGTCTCCAGTGTAGCCTATTCCATTGTGCTTGTCAAGAGACAGGAAGTCCACTTCCCCCGAAAACACTGAATTGCGTCAAAATCCCCATTGCCTGAGGTTACAGGTTGTCTGGATTGGCGGCTAGACTGGTTTTCTACTGCGGCTTGGCCGGCTAGCAGGCCAACTCTGGGGACAGACTCCGGAGAAGCGACAGAAGATCCCCCTCTTTTCCCTAACTTGTTTAATATTTAGAGTTTTCTAACTGGCAAGAAACTTGCCTGACGTTCCCCCAGTGAGCGGCTGAAAACGATCCGGCTCTTGGCTGGATTCGAGCTGTGGCAGCGGCCGCCTTCTGGCCGGCCCGAGTCGTTGATGGCGCAACGACGGGCAGAAGGCCGCCGCTACGAGGACGTTCACGCAGACGGTTGTCGGGAGAAACCGAATGCGGGACTTGCGCGTTTGGTGGATTTGTTTGGCTCTATTGCCCTGGGGTGCTTTCGGGCAAGCCGGCCCCGCTGGCGACACCCTCAAATCCGCCCGGGAAGCATACAGCCAAGGACATTACGAGGAAGCGGAGTCGCAGTACTTAAATGCGGCAAAGCAAGCGGAGTCCGGCGGGCCAAATGACCCGCGCCTCGCCAAGATCCTGAACAACCTGGGCGTCCTCTACCAGCGAGAGGCGAAGTACGATGAGGCGGAGCAGGCTCTCCGGCGCGCGCTCATAATCTGGCAGAAGCAGGCGGACCCCCAACCCCTCGAACTCGCTACCACACTCAACAATCTGGCGTCCCTCTACACGTATCGAAGTCGATTTTCGGAGGCTGAGCCGTTGTACCGTCAATGCCTCGCCCTGCGTGAGAAGAGCCTGGGGCCGGAAAATGCTCAAGTGGCCAACGCACTTAACAACCTCGGGGAGTTCTACTGGGAGCAGGGCATGCTGGCGGAAGCCGAACCGCTCTATCGGCGGGCTGTCTTTATCAAAGAAAAGACCTTAGGGCCGGCGATTCCGGGCTTGCGGCCAGTCTTAATAATCTCGCAGGCCTCTACATGCGCCAGGGCAAGTATAGCGAGAGCGAATCCCTTTATAAGCGCTCGCTGGCCGTTCGGCAGGCGGCTTTCGGGCCCGAGCATCCTGAGGTAGCGAACTCGCTCAACAACCTGGCGTCCCTCTACAGCGCCCAAGGGCGCTACGCGGAAGCCGAGCCGATGTATTTGCGTTCACTCTCGATAGCGGAAAAATACCTGGGGCCAGATCACCCTGATGTGGCCTGCGGTCTAAACAATCTGGCACAACTTTATTTTTCGCAAAAGAATTACGCCCTGGCTGAACCCCTTCTGAGGCGTGCGCTAGCCATCCGGGAGAAAGCCCTGGGGCCGAACAGTCCCGCAGTGGCGGAGGTCCTCGACAATCTTGCCGGAGTTTTGTTAGTGGAGTACAAGCAGGTCACCGTGGATTTGCTCTACCGGCGATCGCTTGCCATCCGGATGAAGGTGTTCGGACCGGAAAGCCCCCAAGTCCTGACTTCCTTGAGCGGCCTGGCCTTCGCCTATGCACAAGAGGGGAAGCCGTGGGAAGCGGAGCATACCTACTCCGAAGCATTGACGCTGATAGCCAAACAAAAGAAGCCCGATGCTCAGGCTCTGGCCAGGGTGTACGTCAGTCTGGCGGATCTCTACTCGCGCGAGGGAAAGCAGAAGAAGGCCAGGAAAATGGCCGAGAAGGCCAAAGGCCTTCGAGACCAGGCAGCCGCTTCGTAGTGTTCTCAGTCAGAAGTTGTAGGGGGACGGCTTGCCGTCCCCCAAATGAACGGGGTAGGGCAAGCCCTACCCCTCCACCTTTTCAAAGCAGACCGCCGCGCCCCCAGCAGCACGCAGAAACCATGAAAACCATGTCATTCTGAGCGAAGCGAAGAATCTCGCTCTGATCTTTTCTTTCCCGCTTCGTCACGGATCCGAGCGAGATTCTTCGCTTCGCTCAGAATGACATGGCGTTTTGAAGAAATGGGGGGGTGTTCGTCTGTGCGCCCGCCCACCACCCCCGGGCCCCTCCTCCTGCGGAGCAGGGGAGTCACTATCTTTCACTTCCTGAAAAGGGCCGCAAGCGCAGGAAGAGAGCCACGCCAGCGGGATGTTCGCCATAGATGGATTTCAAGCGGTCGGGAACGCCGTAGGTTGTGACCTGTGCGCCGATCGCCGACGCCAAATGCGGAACGAGGTCAAAGTCCCGGTCGTAGCCAAGCGTGTAAGCCTGGACCATTCCGATTGGCTGCTCTTCGAAACCGGGAGGCAATGGGGCTTCACCCAGGATCAGCTCGTTTGACCGCTCGGCATTTTCGAGGCGCGTCCAAACGTAATTCTTGCCCCGGAAACGCACCGTCGATTCCAGGAGATAGCTGTTAAAGATGGCATTGTCGGGCAAGGAGCGAGTCCGCCCCCAAACGATGGTGCTGGCCCAATTACCCTGAGGGAGCGGGCGATTGTACATCACGGAAGCGGTCATGCGTTCCTGGTTCTCTTGGGGATAGAGATCTTCCGGGCTTGCGATGCGAGCGTAGGAATACTGCCCGCTCCAGTTCTTTCCGGGTTGAAGTGTCAAGCGCGTGGACCACGAATCGATGCCGCCCTGGCGGATGTTCCAGCGGTTTTCGTTTGGTTCGCGCCCATGAAATCCTGAGGCCTCAATCCGCACGATGCGGTAGGTGAGTCCGACGGTGACGACATCGTCGGAGATGTGAGTCGAATCCTCCTGGTGGTGGCCAAGCGCGCCCACCGGGTCTTCCAAGGCGGCGGCTCGGTGTGGATACGCCGTCGGTCCTATCGCGGGGTCGCCCACGGGAGCCGCGTAAACGGAAAGCAGAGTTTTCGAGCTCAGTTTTAAATCGTAGAGCGCTGCAAGCTCCATGAACAAGTTGTGGGGATGCTGCGCGTCGGCGATGGGAACGCCGAACGCCGTCTCACCTTGTTGGAAAAGGAGCGGGTACTGGCGTCCCGTTATGGTGGCCGGTTCAAGGCTCAGCATGGCTCGAACGGTGAAGATGCCTCGGCCCAGTCCGCGTTGAGCCATCGGCATAAGCCAGTTCGTTGAAAAGAGCTTGGCTCGACCGCGTGGACTCGATTCCTGCTCATCGATAATAAACGCATTGGCGTGGAACATGAGCATCCACGGGCCTTTCATGGTCATCAACATCGGGGTCGGAGTGGAGTCCGGCTCGGCGCTGGTGCCTGAGCTGGTGTGAGACGTGATTTCCTCGAGGAAGTCCTGCGGTTGCATGCTCATGCCGGCGGCACCCGCATTCTGGTCTGAAGACGGCATGGACATGCCGGGCATCGATGGCGGCGCCTGCTGGCCGGCTTCCTGAGCGGCGGCGAAGGCGGGAGAGATCAAGAGCAAGAATGCTGCAAACCACCTCACTTCGATCTACTCCTGTCGGCGCACACTACGACGAATGAATCGCACTTTACCCAAAAAGGCGTGAAAAGATCGGCCCCCTGTCATCCTGAGCGAAGCGAAGGATCCCGGCGTTTTTTTGTGGTTTAGCGACTTACAAGCAACTGCAGGGATCCTTCGCTTCGCTCAGGATGACACCTTGCGAGTTTCTTCACACGTTGCAAGGATGTAGGGGCGGTTCGCGAACCGCCCCTACAGATTTAGAAGTGAAAGCCCAGTTCAACCGTCAGGGCGCGCGGCGTCACGTAATGGGTGCCACTGAAGGTCGAAATGAAATTGTAGAGCGCCTCTTTATTCGTCAGGTTGATTGCTGACAGGCGGAGGCTCCACTTATACTTGTCGCTTTTGAAGAGGCCTCTGAAGAGATCATCCTGGCCCACGGACAGGTCGAAGAGGTTGCGAGGCGCGATGCGGGGTGGGTTGTGGTCGTCGTTTTCGGTTCCTGCCGCAGGAATCTTTACCAGGGAGGACTTGTACTCGGATGCGGGGCATACGCTGCCTGGGCTGATGGGATTAGTCGGGGTGGCAAACACGCCGTTGCAAGAGAGCCCGGCCTGGAACTGCTGATCGGGCGTGATAATCGACGCATCCACGACAGAGTCGCTGCCGTTCGGCCCGTTGGCGCAATTACCGCCCGCGCACGGCAGGGGGCCCGCCACCAAGCCGCTGTCGTAACGCCAGTTGAAACCTACCCAAGGTCCGCGCTTAAACGGCTGGTATTGCAGGTGAGTTGTCTGGTTAAAGTGCTCGTCGTGGTCGATGCGGAACACCTCGCATCCCGTCGGCGTTGTCGCGCAAAACGAGCCCGGCGCGGAACCGACTCCGGCGACCTGCGGCTCGAAGAAGCGCGCCGCCACGCTAGAGAAAACCACAAAGGCCGTCACGCCGTGGGTGTTCGGGACGCTGGCTCGGACGGCATATCCAGGGATTTTCGATTTGGTCCACTCGACAGGAAACGTAATCGGTGAGTCGCCGAGGATGCTGAAGTCGAAGCCTCTTTGGGTGTACTTCCAAATGTACTCGCCGCTCACAACCAAGTACTTGCTGACGGCTTGCTGGAGGCCGACGTGGAACTCATTGCGGGTCCCGGGACTCAGCGGAGTGGTGCTGACACAAGGAGCGATCGTCGACGTCATGATCGCATTGATCACGGGATCGGTGCATCCGTTGCTGGCCAGGATCAGGTTCTCGTTGAACGGCGTTTCCATGATGCGAGCATACGAACCCCGAAGCACGGTGTTGGTTTTCTTGATGTTGTAAGCGGCGCCCACGCGTGGCTGCGCTTGGCGGGCAATAGTAATGCCGTTATATAAGTCGCCGCGGAGGCCGAGGTTGAAGTTCCAGTTCTTATAGGTAATGGAGTCTTGGGCGAACAGGGCCAGCTCCTTGATGTCGGTGTGAACGTTATAGGCGTACAGGCCGCTGGTCGAATTCGGGCAGCCGTCGGAGGCCGGCAGTGGCGCTGTTCGGGTCAGGTCGTAACAGCCCAGAAGGGGTATGAAGCCCGGATTCGCCTGGAGTGGTCCGGTGCAATTCGACGGATCAGTCAGCGCCGGGCTTGTATAAGCACTCCCGTCAGCATTCAAGCAAGGAGCATTAGATGTGGGATCGACGACGCCGAAGCTGTCGTCTTCGGTCAGAAAGGTGTGCTGATAGACCACTCCTGCCTTCAGGTTGTTGATCCCCTTCACGAAAGATACCTCGGCGCGGCCGCCGGCGTTGGTCAGCCGGCGAGTCTGGCCAATGGACTGACGCTGAATATCAGGTTGGAGGTCGGCGAAAGGATCGTCGCTCGGAAAGTAGTTGTATCGATCCTGGCGCATCCACCCTCCCAAAGTGAACACGGTGGTGGTATTAAGCAGGCGCGTCCAAGCGGGCGCAATGTCAAGCGTCTTGATCTGCGAACGCTGATCGGTAGAGCCTACGACCACCCCGCTGGGACTCAGGCCATTGTTGTTAACGACCAACCCGTTCCATGCCGTGGCGTCTTGCGCGTCATAGGAATTAGGGTTTTGAAACCACGAGCGCGTAAATTGGAAGTTCAGGTTGAGGGAGTCCTTAGCGGAGGGCTTGAGGTCGAAACGGTCAAAGACATTTTCTTCGTTTCCCCGGTCGTGCAGGACATTATGTTCCGGCCCATCCAGAAACCGGCTAGTGTCGAGACCGTTGGCGGAAATGAAATTGCCCCAGCTTTTTCCGCCGTACCCGAGATCGAACCCATCGTTTGTAGTCCCAAACGTTCCGTAAGAAGCGTTCACATCGCCATGCGCCGTAGTCTCCCCCAAGCCTGAACGCGTGGTCGCCACAATCACTACGCTGGTCTTGCCCCCAAACTCCGCCGGCGGTGCGCCAGGGAGTACTTCCAATGACTGGAGCGAGTCGAGGGAAATCTGATTTGAAAAGACCTTGCTTTGCTGGTCCGTGATGGGCTGGCCGTCGACGTTAAACGAGTTTTCTGCGTGATCCCCCATGCCGTGGAACAGACCGTTCGAATCGGCGGCAATTCCCGGGGTCGAGAGTGTAACGAGGGAACTAATAGACGACGACTGACTTTCCAGCGGCAGCTTGTCGAAGAGGGCCCGATCCACGTCCGTGTGGGTCGTGGGGTCTACCTCAATCAGGTCCGAGGCCTCCGTGGTCACGGTCACTGAGGTCTTTCCGCCCGCCAATTCCAGAGCAATATTCAAGTTGAGTGGCACCGCCGATTTCACGTCCAAGTCCTGTGTGAGGGGTGCAAACCCCGTGGCGGCCACCGTCATGTGGTAGGGGTTAAACGGAACGTTGGGGATGCTGAACGAGCCGCTGGCGTCAGTGTCCGCTTGCCGAGTGAAGCCGCTGACCGGATTGTAGATGGTTACTATGGCGCCAGGGATCACGGCGCCGGAAGGGTCCTTCACCGTGCCTGAAACCGTCACCGCGTTGCTTCCCTGCGCCTTCAAAAAGCCCGCGCCTCCCAGCAAACACAAAAGCAGACTTGCAAATGCACATTCCATGCGAATACGAGAAATCATCATGCCCTCCTGAGCTATGTATGAAGTTGGTTGTTATGAGAAGAAAGTAGAGTAGAAGCTCAGCTTAGGAGAGGGGAGGGGCGCGACCGCGTATAATCGGCAGATCGCAGGTCCGCGTCCTGGGAGATGAAGCCGCCAGTGGGCGTCTTTGAGAGACGCTGGGCCGCGGCGCAGAAAACGCTGCCGAGGTCTGGGCGGTGCTTTGGTGAATGACGTTGCAGGCAGGACATTGCACGTCGGCGGCGGCCGAGGCAGGTTGCTGGCTTGGGCTGGCGGGCTGGACTGTTGCGGACCGCGGAACAAGCGGCAACTCGTGGCAGTGTACGGCGGCTACCCAGAGGAGCTGAAGCTGCGCAAAGAGAATCAGCGCCGTCGCGACCACACGTGGAATCGGCTTCCAATGCAAACGTCTCATGTCGCCTTGCAAAACCCTCTAAAAAATGGCGTTAGTATAATGATGCCCAATGAGGTGGGTAGGTTGCAAATGATTTCTTGTGGCTCCTACTTCGGTTGCAGCGACCTAATGCAATCGGTGAGGCTGGCCACTCGTAGGTGAGCTCCCGACTCGTGTTGGTGTTCCAATGGTCAAGCTGTGTCAGAGGCTTGCTCGCGTGGCGTTTTCTCCCAGCCCAGCCTGTCTGCGGAACGGGACCCTCGAGCTAGTGCGCCGGCCAGTGATGCGCGCGGGACCAGCCTCGCCGAATTCAAGATGAACGCCATCTCCGACGATACGTGGATGAAAGCGGCGAGCAGCGGGTTGAGCAGGCCAAAAGCGGCAAGGCCCATGCCAACGCCATCGACTGCGAGCGTGCCGACGAAATTCTGCAAGATGGTCCGCCGGCAGCGGCGCGCGATACGAAGGATTTCTACTAGCTTCGAAAGGTCGTTCCCGATCAACACAATTTCCGCGCTTTCGCGCGCCACGTCCGTCCCTGATCCCATGGCCACGCCGACAGCGGCCTGCATCAAAGCCGGGGCATCATTCACGCCGTCCCCAACCATGGCCACGGTACGACCCGCGGCGCTCAGGCGCATTACATATTCGAGCTTCCCTCCCGGAAGAAGCTCGGAAGCCACTTCCGCAACCCCTAGCTCTTTTCCGACCTTTTCCGCAGCCGCTTTCGTATCCCCTGTCAGGAGCACGGTCCTCAAACCCATTGACCGCAAGGATCGGACCGCCTGGCGGGCCCCGGATCGAAGCCTTTCCGAAATAACCAGGCTCCCCAGGAATCGGCCGCGTCGAGCCACGAAGATTTCAGAGCCACTGCGGTTGCCTTCGAGCTCGTTGACTTGAAGGCCTCGCCCCTCGAGAAAGCTTCGGTTCCCAACCATGATTTCCTCTCCTCCAAAATGGGCCATTATTCCCCTGCCAGGAATGTACTCAAAACCTTCGGGATCCTCATGATCGAGGGCAAGTTCGGACGTTTTTCTAAGCACCGCCTTGGCGAGGGGATGCTCGGAGCGTGATTCCGCAACCGCTGCGGCGCGCAACAAGGATTCGCGGGATACTCCAGGAGCAGGGCGCACCTCTTCCACTTCCGGAATGCCGTAGGTGAGCGTGCCGGTCTTGTCGAGCAGGATGGTGTCGACCTCAGCAAGTCGCTCGAGATACAGCCCTCCCTTGACGACTGCCCCGTGGTGAGCGGCTCTCCCGATGCCTCCCAGGATGGCCAGCGGCGTCCCGGCGGCGATTCCGCAGGCGCCCGCCACGATGATCACGGAAATGGTCGAACGCACATTGTGAGTGAGGAGGAAAGTCAACCCGGCCGAGGCCAGGGCGAAATAAACCAGGTATCCCGCCAGGCGATCGGCAGTCTTTTGAATTGGCGCGCGGGATTTCTCCGCCCGCTCCACAGCCTCAATAATCTTGCCAAAGGTTGTGTCGCGTCCCAAGTGCTCCGCGCGGATTTCGAGCGCGCCCGATTGGTTGATGGTCCCGGCGAAGACGGTTGCGCCGGGGGACTTTTCCACCGGCTGTGCTTCTCCGGTTATGGTGGCCTGATCGACGAAGGAGTGCCCCGCCTCGACCGCGCCGTCCACCGGAATCCGGCCGCCGGGCTTAACCAGAACGATCTCCCCCCGCTCGACCTGCCGGCTCTCGACTTCCGTCCAAGCTCCAGCGCGACGCACCGTGGCGCGCCTGGGAAGGAGGTCAATTAAATGGCGAATCGCCTGCCGCCCTCTTCCCACCGTGAGGCTCTCCAGCACTTCGGCAACCAGAACAAATAAGGTAATCACCAGCGCGGTGAAGAACTCACGGATCACGAGAGCAGCCAGGATGGCAACGGTCATCGAGAGCTCCATCGTCATTCGGCGTTCCAGGACATTCTCGATGGCCTCGCGAAAGATTGCATAGCCACCCACGGCAGCGCACACCACGCCGATTCCCACATAGATAGAACTCGGTCCTGCTCGCAGGAACCAGAGCGCTGCCGCCGCGGCTGCAACGAAAGCGATCCGGACTATGTCGCGCCCTCGGATGGAATGATGGTCCTCAGAACCCGCCCCGTCATGCCTTCCCGGCTCTTTCCCTTCGACCTCCCGGGGCGAGGGGGCGCTCCCAGGCTGCGGGAGAAGAAACGGATCCCCGAGCTTTTTAATTGTCGTCGCCATATTTTCCCCGCTCATGCCCTGACTTGTATCTGGAGGTGTAAAAAAATCACTGGCCTTCTCGCGCTGCGCCCCTTCCCTGTCATCCTGAGAACGTGTGAAGGAATCACCGGGCCTGTCATCCTAAGCGAAGGACCTCGTTCGTTGTTTCTGGTTGCCGCATCTCCCGAAATGAGCGCTACTTCAAATAAGTGCGAACCACCTCGATCAGTTCCTCCGCGGCTTCAGCCTGGGCAGCGCCTTTCCTGCCGTTGGGTGACAACACGTGAAACCGGATGTGGCCCTCGATCAGCTCGGCCATCAGCCCATTCAGGGCTCCCCGGCAGGCCGCCACCAACTGCAGTACCTCGGCGCACTCTCGGGTTTCACTCAGGGCGCGCTCGACCGCTTCAATTTGGCCTCGAATCCGCCGCACGCGGATGAGAAGTTTCTCCTTGTCCCTCGTGGTATGAGCCATCAATCCCCCCAGACGAATATACTATACTCCCCTATGGTATATCCCGTCAATGCGGAGCGTCACGCTCCAGTCGCTCGATCACGACCCGCAATGTAGGGGGACGGCTTGCCGTCCCCGGAGGGTTGCTAGGCCGACGAGGGTAGGGCAAGCCCTACCCCTACATCTTTTCAATGCAGACCACGAAAACGCGCGAAGCGCCTGGGAGTGCGGCAGCGAAGGCGCTGCCGCGGAATACGAGCGAACGGCGGTAGCTGGCGCTACCGCACTCCAAGGTGCCTTCGGCACAAGGACTTTCAGAGCAGTCTGAGGGAAGAAAAAAGGGCGACCTGCCTGCGGGCGGTCGATTGGCCTGCGGGGCGGCCATAAGGGCCGCCCCTGCAACTCGGACAGTGGCCTCACAAGGATTTGATGTGAATAGAGCCGCCGCTCGTGTGGAGGCGCAGCGTTTCGCCGCCGGAGCCCAGCGAGCCGTGAATGCTGGAGCCGGAGATCTTTCCCACCACTCGAACGGGCAGGTCGCTTTCGACGTGGCCCCCGGAAGTTGAGGCATCGATATCGAGATTAGCGGAGCGGTCAAGTACTGCTTCGATGGACCCGCCGGAGGTCTCGAGCACTCCTCCGCGCGCGTTTCCCCGGCCGAAATTCACGGAGATGGGGCCGCCGGAGGTCTTGGCCTCGACATGGCCGGAGACGCGATCAATGTGAATAGACCCGCCACTGGTGTGCGCGGTGAGCGAGCCGTCGACGGAGTCAACCTCAATCGGGCCCCCGGACGTATCCACCCGCGTATCCCCGGTAACTTCCCGCAGGTGGATTGACCCTCCGGAAGTTCTGGCATCGAGTTTTCCAGTCAAACCGGAAACATCGATCGAGCCTCCCGATGTCTTCAACTCCGACTCGCCGCGCAGGCTGGAGACCGTGACGCTGCCGCCCCCGGTGCGCACATCGGTTTGCGTCTGGGAGGGAACTTCGATCTCGAAATGCACCGAACCGTGCTCGTTCCACGAGAAATGGTCTTTCCGACGCACAGTCACGCTTGCGGAGCCCGAATTCTCCTCGAAGTTAATGGTGTAGCGGCTTTCAAAGTCGTCCCGGTCCGCGTCGATAACCACGTGAGCCCCGGACGATGACGTACCCGTGAGGGTCACACTGCCCACATCGGATTCCAGCGTGAACCGTCCGTTCGGAGCGAGCTTCAGGGTCTTTTCAATGCGGGAGCGGGCCGCGGCGGGGATAACAATCGCGAGTGCGACGAGCGCAGTGAGCATCAGGATGCTGAGTTTCTTCATCTTCGTCCTCCAAAGACAGTAATACTTGGTGGCGCGGGCGTCTTGCCCGCTCTACTCATCTGAACGTCCAAAAGGCCTCGGAAGTTCCGTGAGGCTGTCGGGAGATTGGACGGGGCAGGAATGCAAGGGTTAGCAGTGGTGTAGCACAGGCACTCTTAACCTGTGCAGCCTAAACTGGTTCCTACAGAACACCAGCAAGCTGTCATTCTGAGCGAAGCGAAGAATCTCGGCAGTTGTACTTTCGCCACACTGCAGAGATCCTTCGTCGCCTGCAGCTCCTCAGGATGACAGCCTTGGGCGGGTTTCAGTATCCTGCTAGTCGTCGCGATAAACAAAAACGCCGCCCATGCGGACTTTGACGTTGATGTCCTGCTCGCCGGAGGGATTCCAGAAGTAAATCCCGGGGCCAAAGCCGCCTTTGTCCTCGCCGTGGAGATCGCTCTGAACGTACCCTAGCCAGGCGTGGGCACGGAGGGAGCGGAGGCGATCCAAGGACGGAATGTCAATCTCGACATCCCCATAGTTAACCAGAATCTGCTGCTTCCCCACCAAGCCCCGAATCCAAACATCGCCATCCACACACTTCAGCGCCAAGTTGGCGTCGAAAGGCATCTTGATGCGGTAATTAACAGAAAGCCGCGCTTCGCCCCGGAACGGCCGCCACACCTTGCGCGGCGGGTAGAGGGTGCGGAGTTGGACGTTCTTGTCCTGGCCCTGGAGAACTACTTGGATTTCCCCGTAAAGAGGCTTCGCCGTTTCTTTAGACTTGGCGCGCACCACCTTCTCGGCCTCGATTTCCAAGCGAGGATTATCCCAACCTTCGATGTGAATGTCGCCTGTGCGGGAATCAATGAGAAGCAGACCGTAAGAAAACATGCGCACTGCATAATGGTCGACCTGGCTGAATTCGTCGGCACGCGCGGCGCCGCTCCAGCCCCACAGAAGGCAGAGAAAAGCCAGCGTCCACCTTGTCTTCCGCGCCATCTGCCCACCCATCCTCGCCCTGTCTTGCGAGCCGCCTCGCAGGCGCGCGTTGTATTATCTTACCGCCAAGCGTCGGTGCGAGCAATGCTGTCGCGCCAGCAAGCGCAGTGTAGGGGTAGGGCTTGCCCTACCCTCGTCGGGCCCAGCGGAAATGCGGGGACGGCAAGCCGTCCCCCTACGTTCCCGATCATGACTTGACATACGCGCGTCCGTAGTTCAGAGTTCGGTTGCAGGAGGCGCCGGTAGCCATGCGTCCGTTCACTTATCTCTATGGTCGAATTCCTCTTTCGGGCCACGAACACGTCGCCATCCTCTACCGGAGCCGCGAGGAGGCCTTCCGTGCGGTGTCGTTTCTTGCGGAGGGCCTTAAACATAATAACTTATGCGTCTACCTGGCTCCCGATGACTACCAGGCGGAAATGCTCAGCCGCCTTCGAGGTCTTCCTCTTGACGTCGACTCCCACACTCGTGACGGACGCTTGCGGATGCATCATGGGTCGGACACCCTTCAGTTGCTTCAGCAGTGGACGCAGTCAATCTTCGACGACGCGGAGCGTGCCGCCGTCCCCTCCCTGCGATGGCTGGAAGAGGGCCTGTGGACGGCCGGACTGGGTTTTCCCATGCCGCACTTCTTCGAGTTTCATGCCCTTCTCAATTACCGGGTGAAGCATTACCCCAGCGTGGCGCTCTGCCAGTACGACCTGGAGCGGATCGAAACCCCTCACCTGCTCACCGCCATTGCCGTGCATCGTCACTTGGTGGTGGAGGGCGCCCTGGTGCGCGACAACCCCTTTTATGTTCCGGCGGAGAAATTCCTGCCGATGAGCTCTGCGGAACGGGAACGGGACCTGCTGCGCCTGTTTCGCGATGTGCAGTTCGATGTGAGCAAACTGCTTGCCGCGCTGGCCGGCTACGCCCAAGTCCAGCAAGCCCTTTCAAATTCCCCAGAGGTCTGATGACCGGTCCGCAGTCGCCTTCCAGCGCTCTCCTGAAGATCACGTCATTCCTGCGAAAGCGGGGATCCATTGGACCGACAATGGGTCCCCGCTTTCGCGGGGACGACGACGCTGATTTTCATTCCCTCGGGTGGGCCACAGGCCCATGATAACTCTCTCAGGCCACGAGAGATTAGAAGGGGGCGAGGCCCAGGCACGCATCTTCACTCGCCGCTTCCTTGCTTTGCTGCGGGGTTTTGTAGGGACTTGAGTGTCGCCGGATCGACTCCGACGGTTCGCGTGGGGAAGGGTACCAGGATGCCCTGGGCGGCAAAGCGTGCCAGGATGCGCTTGCGAAGCTCGCTCTGCACAGGGACCTGGTCCTCAAAGCGGCGAACATTCAGGCTGAGCGAAAAGTCCAGCGAGGAATCCCCGAAGCCTGGATTCAGGTTAACGCTGGGCGGCGGATCCAGAAGCAACCCCGCCACTCCGTCGCGAGCGGCTTCCCGCGTCACGTCGAGGAGCGCCTTTTCGACTTGTCTGGGATCGGACCCATAAGCGGCGCGCGCGGAGATCGTGACTGAAACCATCAGTTCGGGCAGGGAGTAGTTGGTGATCACCGCCTTGGACATAATGGAATTCGGAACAAAGACGATATTATTTGACTGCGTACGCAGTCTGGTGGAGCGCCAACTGATATGCAGGACGTACCCTTCCTGGCCGGAATCCAACTTGATGTAGTCTCCCGGGGAGACGGGCCGATCCGCCAGTAAATACAGTCCGGCGAAGAGGTTGCTGAGGGTATCTTGCAATGCCAGAGCCACGGCCACGCTGCCCACGCCCAAAGTCGTCCAGATGGCAGTGAGAGAGACGTGATTATGCTCAAGGACGATGCTGATCGCCAGGATGGTGAACAACACCCGCACCACCACAATGGCCGGATTGGTTACCCGGTCCATGCCGGGGTTCCGTTGC
This sequence comes from uncultured Acidobacteriota bacterium, assembly GCA_963831905.1. Lineage (GTDB taxonomy): Bacteria > Acidobacteriota > Terriglobia > UBA7540 > UBA7540 > CAVROP01. Next base: position 1,775,743 of record CAWHRX010000009.1, read on the forward strand.
CCGATACGGCGCAGGAAGACGACCAATACCTTGGCAGGGAAGTAGAAGACAACGAATACGGTCAGGGCGAAGATCAACTTGGCGCCGGCGCTCTCAAACTGGCGTGGGAGGGTAAGGAGTTCCAGGCCGGCATAGATGGAACTCAGGACCAGTAAGGGAATCGGGAGCGACTCCAGCAAGGAGAATACAAGCTCCCCCCAAGTGTTCGCCAGTTTCTTCGTCCAGTAGTGGATGACCCGATTCAATACAAATCCCAGGGCTAGCGACGCGATTACCAGCGTGGCGAAGAAGATTATGTAGAAGACCGAGGGGCTGAGGTGCAGAACTCGGGCAAGATCGGCAACCATATTCCTGATCTCCTGCTGCGGTGACGATAACGTCCAAGATAGCGTGGTTCACACCAATCCGCAAACCGCCTCGGGATCGGAGACCGCCACCTGAAACGTGAAAAGCGGGAGCAGTAGTAAACGGAGACCACCTAAATTGGGATGTGCGTGAGAAAAGTGGTCGGGCGAAGGCGGGACGATTTACGGCAGTCCCCGGTTTTCGCCGAGGGATCGCTCATGATAGCAGCGGGGCGTCGGCTGGGTTCCAGGGGACCAGGGCAGGGCGCACGAAGGCGCGGCGGAGGCGGTCGAGCGGCTCGCCGCGGGTTTCGATTTCATTCAGGCGGCGGGGCCGGAGGCCGATCTTGTGGGCCCACATGAAGGTTGAAATCTCGGTGGGCTCGAAGCCCATGAGGCTGGCCGCCACCATGTCGGTGGCGAGCGGATTCGTGCCGGCGACGATGGTCTCCATCGGGACCAGCGTGCCGTCGCTGGGGCCGTTGCCTTCCATGGCCGAGGAGGCGTCGATGACGATGAGGCCGAGCTTGTTGGCACGCAGCATGTCGAGGATGGGCGCGGCAGTAGCGGAGGGCTCAAGCTTGGCCGCCAAGTCGTGCATATTGCCGCGCAGGGCCTGATAGACGGCACCGGGGTAGAGGCCGATCAGGTTCTTCAGGCCGAGCGTGACGCCGGCGAGAACATGGGTCTTCATCATGGGCACCGAACACAGCAGGTCGGTTTCGACGAGCGAGCGGTGCAGGGTGAGCTTGCCGAAGAGCAGCGCGCCGGGAACGTTCACGTCGACAAGGTCGCCGGTATGCAGATTGATCAGCGGAACCTTCTGCGCCTGACTGAATTCGGTGTAGCCGAGGTCGTCGAAGACCCGCTGCTGCAGGCCGTTGAGGAGTTCCTTGTTAGAGGTACGGAAGGTCTGGTCGCCGCGCACGTTGAACGGGGCCGCGGCGGCCGAGCCTTCGCCGATGGAAACAATCTTGTGCGCGGCGCGCATCAGCCGCACCAGGGCGCGCATCACAGGCAGCTTGGTGGTGGCCTCGGGCAGGGGCGCGACCAGATTGGGCTTGAGCAGGATGCGCTCCTTGCCGCGCGTGATCGCCGCCATGCCGCCCAGGAGCTCGATGGCCTGCTCGACAGCGGCGTCGATGTTGCCGTTGCGGATCCGGACAACACTGACAACTGGCTTGATCTCGTCGGCCAGGGCCGATGGCAGCACGGCGAGGAGCGCGGAGAGAGTCGCGGAAGACAGAAACTCCCGGCGGGTGCGGAGAGGCGCGAGTTCCTGATCCATACATCGGAATACGAACGGATGCGGCGGGGAGTTCACCATAGTTCCACCTAGCCGGAATTTCCTTTTTGGTTCAAAAAACAGCACTGATCATACACCCATCCCACTGCTCACCGACATGTTTAACCAGCCGTCCTCCGGTCTTTACCAGCCGTTGCTGCAGGCTCGGCAGCGACCAGTTCTCGATTCGCTTCGGCAACACCAGCCGCCGCCACAAATTCCCCAGGTTATAGGCCAGCAGGCTCAGCGCAAGCCACACTTGGTTTGAGCGAAAACGATGGCATGAGGTAAGCGTCTTGTGGGCCCATAAAGGTTTCACGGGATGGAGGCATTAGCTGGGTATCCTCGGGGCCCCCGCATTCCCGGAGAAAGGGCGGCAGGAACATGTGAAAGAATTGGTTTTACCGATTTCAGCCCTGCGCATTTTCAATAAGTTACACGGTTGATGAGGGGTCCGAATTCAATTTTTTCACATGTTCCAGGTACGCATTATGAAAGGGCGCCCCTGATTGTGTAAGGTTGGGTTGTGGTGGAATCCAACTTTAACCAAAAGGAGCACCCTTATGAGCGAGGACAAGTATATCGCGTTTGACGTGCATCAGGCGACGACGGTGGTGTCGGTGGTCAATGCAGCAGGGCGAGAGGTGAACACGGCGATTCTGCCGACGCAGGCGCAAGCGCTGCTGGGGTTCGTGGAAGGTTTGCGAGGCAGGTTACATTTGACTTTGGAAGAAGGAACGTATGCGGCCTGGCTGTACGATCTGCTGGAAGGGCGGGTGGCGGAGTTGGTGGTTTGCGACCCGCGCCACAACGCGCTGCTGAAGGAAGGGAGCAAGACGGACCGCCACGATGCGCGCAAGCTGGCGGACCTGCTGCGCACGGGGATGCTGCGCGCGGTCTATCACGGCGAGCGCAGTCTGCGGAATCTGCAGGAGCTGGCACACTGCTATCAGGCCTTGGTGCAGGACACGACGCGGGTGATGAATCGGATCAAGGCGTTTTATCGCAGCCACGGCATCGACTGCGCGGGCCGCGGCGTGTACAGCCGGAAACAACGGGAGAGTTGGCTGGTGCGCCTGCCGGCGGGGGCGAGCCGGGTGCGCGGCGAACTGCTGCACGACCAACTGGAGCAACTGCGCAGCCTACGCCGGAGGGCTCGGCACGAACTGCTGGCGGAGAGCCGTAGGTACACGGTGGCGGCACGGCTGCGCGGGGTTCCGGGTTTCGGACCGGTGCGCGTGGCCTTGCTGATCGCGGGGATGCAGACTCCTTGCCGCTTTCGCACACGGAGCAAGTTGTGGAGCTACGCCGGTCTGGGGCTGGTGCAAAAGGGCAGCAGCGAGTATCGGCTGGTGGAGGGACGCGCGGTGCGTCGGCCAGGTGCCTTGCAATTGCGCGGGCTGAATCGCAACCGCCGAGCCGGGCTGAAAGAGATCTTCAAGTCGGCAGCGTTGGCGGCCATTCGTCAGCCCGGACCTTTTAAGGATTATTACCAATCGCGCCTGCAGCGGGGAGTCGATCCGGCCATCCTGCGTGTGAGCGTGGCGCGCAAGCTGGCGGCGCTGGTGCTGAGTTTGTGGAAGAAAGGAGGGCGCTATCGAGCCGAAGGTATGAAGCAAGCTTAGTGCCGGGAGTTCCAAGCTCGGCCGGGAAAAGGTTTTTCCACGGCGAGGGGGCAGGGAGTGTTCCGGCGCTCGGGTCGGAGAAGTTCCAGGCGGAACTTCTTCCACGAGGGTGAGCATCTATGAAACGGTTAGGCGAGGTTTTCCCCACCCGGGGCTCGCCTCCTCAGGTACGCTATGCCGCCTCGCACGACCTCAAAAAGCCATAGGCCTTGAGCCTCTTATAGAACCATGGTCGGCATCAATCCCGACCCCAAGCTTGCCTAAGCTCCGAACTACTTTCGACTCGCACGCTCGCGAATGGAAAAACAACGGCCGAACCCTTGCATTCAAAATCGTCGAGTTCATCAGCAGGGGGCTGGATGCCAACAAAAACCAAACCCTCCTGTAAGAGGAGGAGTGTTTTTACTTGACATCCCCTTTCATAGAACCCTTTTCTCCCCCGGCTTTCATCACCGCGGGTGGGCCACCCGCGCCGGTCCGGCTACGGTACTGGTACTTTCGTGATCTTGAAAGGTTCGACCCATATATATAGCCTATACGCTGGGGATTCGCCCCGCACAACCGCAAGTCCCGGGCAGGGGCGGTTCGCGAACCGCCCCTGCATCCTACCCGAAACTTTCTCCCTGGAGATCTTATGTCGATTCGCCAATCACCGCAGCTTACCCCGCAATTGCTCGACGCCGCACGCTCGAATGCCCAGTGCTCTACCGGTCCGCGCAGCGCGGCCGGAAAACAGCATTCCAGAATGAACGCCGTTCGACACGGCGAGCGTTCCGACCCCGAAAACCACTACGCAGTGATGCGCGCCTTGGGCGAAGATCCTGCCCAGTTCGATGCCCTGAAGCAGGAGCTTCGGGATTCCTTCGGCTCCGGCGACTCCTTCATTGAAAAACAGATCGACGACCTGGCCCGTCTCTACTGGCGGCGCGACCGCCTTGAGCGCTCCCAGACCGGCCTGATGCGCCGCGCCTTGCTGGCGCTGGAAGAGCAGCAGCATCGCCGCCGGAAGGAAATCGAAGGCGCCACGATCGCGGTCGGCCAGGCCATCAACATCACACTTGACGAGCCCTCCGACCCCGCCGCGCGCCTGCGCCTGCTGCTCTCCTTTCTGGGGGTGATTCGCGTGCAAGTGCACGCCCGCTCCTTCCTGGCCTGGCAGGCCGCCGCGCTCCAGGGCTTTTACCGGAACAAGACCGGCTGGCGAGGGGCGCGGTTGTGCTTTCTGCTGGCGCTCTTCGCGGGGAGCAACTTGCCTCTGCCGCTGGGTGACGCCGGCGCGCACGCAGCGGATGCCGAGGGCGACGAAGAGGATGATATCGAGGCGCCGCTTGTGGACGCCCAGCCCGCCCAGGAGGCCGGCCCCTTCGTCGCCACCGAACCGGCGGACGAATTGCGGTACAAGCAACTGGTCCTGCTGCTCGCGGACGAGGTGGCCGCAGTCGAGCAGGAGTTCGAGTACGAGGAGAAATTGAACGACGAGAGAGCGGCGGTCGAGCGCGACGCCTGCCTGGCACCGGCGGGCGAAGAGTGGCGGATGATGCTGCGGCGGGAAGAGTCGCTGGACCGCGCCATCGACCGGAAGATCAAGCTGTTGCTGAGCCTGCGGAAAGCGGCAGCCCGAACGCCAAAGCCGCAGGGTCGAAAAACCTGTCTCAGGCCGGCACCCCCGCTGCGAGCTTAAGCAGTTCGACGCGATAACCGAGGTCGCGGAGTTGGCGGATCATTCGGGCGGTGCGCTTTTGCTTTGACTTTTGGCTGACCGCTGGGCCGCGTTCCTCGTAACGAACTCCTTGGTGCAGAATCTTCCAGATTAAGCGACAAAGCCGATGTGCAATCACCGCGATGGTTTGGTTGTGCCCCAAGCGCGCCACATAGCGGCGGTAGAGGATCGCAAAGACGCTGCCTTTGAGTTTAACTGCGGCGTGGGCCGCCTGATTCAGGATGCGCCGCAGGTGGCGGTTGCCCTTGGGCGAGCGGCGGTTGTGGTTGACTCCCGCGCTCTCCTCCTCGCCTGGGCATGCACCCACCCAGGAGGAGAGAGCTTTAGCGGAAGGGAAGGTCGCTGCCGAGGCGCCCACCTCCGCCAGGATCTGCTGTCCTGAATCCACCCCCAGGCCGGGTACCTCCGCCAAGCGCTGGACTTGCTCCTGGTGGGCAGCCAGCAGCGTGGCCATCTCTTGGCTGAGCTGAGTAATCTGTGCCTCGGCGCGTTGCCACTCCTCCAGCGCCCTCTGCAACAACCGGCGGTAGACGGGATGGAGCTCGCCACAGGCACCCAGCGCATCGCATAACTCTTCCGGCGTGGCGCGCAGGCGATAATCCGCTCGTGCCGCCACCGCTGCCGGATCCGTCTCCCCTTCCGCGATGGCCGTTAACATACGCCGTCCACTGAGGCCCAGCAGGTCGGAAACCAAACTGGACAACTTCAGATGCGCCTCTTCCAGCAAAGCCTCCAACCGGTTCTGTAACTGCACTTGGTTGCACCTCAACTGGTACTTGGTGCGCATGACCGTGCGCCACACACGCTGCTCGGCACTCGGCACGAAGCTCAGGATCAGTTCGCCTGCCACCAGTCGTTTCACCAGACGTTCGGGGTCGGCGAAATCGTTCTTCCGCCCCCGTGGTCCCCGGTTCGACTGTGCCTGCGCCAGATGCAGCATTCCCGACATCGGACGAGCCCCTTCCCGTCCTTGCTGGAGGGGCTTCCAGTATCGTTCCAGGATTGCCCAGACCGGTTTCCAATACTGTGCCGTGGACTCCATCACCACTTCCTCAACCTCTTGCTCCACCAGCCAAGCGGCCAGTGAGCGCAGGTGCGAGGGGGTACTGCCACACGGTCGCCGCTCAAACTCATATTCACCCCTTACTTCCACATCGCAAACCACGACCGTCAACATTCTCTTATGAACGTCAATTCCTGCTATTCTATAAGGCATCACACGCTCCTTTGGGCGGGAGCGGAGAGCGTGCCCAAAGTTACCTTATGCAGGGTCGCGGGCTATCGCCGCTCCCCCCTGAGGGAGACAGCAACGCCCAATTATTCGCTCAACACGCACGCTCCGGATCAGACAGACCTACGGCCTCAACCGCTCCACTGCGACTACGATCTCACCGCTCTCGACCGTGCCTATCATAACCCAACACCTTTTTCATGAGCTTTCGCGGGCCGAAGGCCCATGGGGACAGACCTTGGAAAGCAGGTCTGCGCCAGCCGAGGATGTGCGATCTCCCGCCCCGATTGATGAAGAGCCCTCTCCCGAGGGGAGAGGGTGTCAGGCTCCGGCGGTGTCATCGGCCGGAGCATGACGGGTGAGGGGTTTCGTCCTCGCCCAGAGCCAAAGCGTCTGTTAACCGCGCCGCGATTGCGGCGGGAGGGAGAGGCACGCCAGAATTCTGGCCGCGATGAGAAGAATCAGGGAAAGAATGTCGATGGGAAACGGAACTAGCCCATTGCCCGGCCCGCGCGCCCCGTGAACCCGCCCTCGCGGGCCATTATCCCCCCAGGGAGAGGGCTTTGTGACCGAGATTTTGCGCGGAGAGAACGAAAAAACAAAGGCCGCGGCCCTGCTCCGTGTTCGAGGCATTGGGGTTCACTAGTGGGCTGGCCTTTGTTTTCATCAACATTCCCGGTTCGTTCGTTGGTTTTCTCTGAATCCGCGCGGTGTAGGGGTAGGGCTTGCCCTACCCTTGTCGTGACGGGTGGAAACGCGGGTGGCGCAGACGTGCCGCGGTTCGCCATGTCTGCGCCACGTTCTTGTCGAGAATGGTGTGTAACCAGCTATACGAAGAACCGTTTGCATGTGTTCCGATGTGACATTGTGGCCGAGTTGCATCGCATCCGCATCTAATCTATTGGAGTAATAGGAAGGCGCGGTAGGTCGATGTAAAGAGTTAGAGATAGGGGCGGGTTCAGACCACCGCTGGCGATCCCGGGTGCGGGTTACCGCCACTGCGTTAAATTGTGCGGCTGCCGCGCCATCTTTGAGATTGACAAGCTCAGAAGGAAGAGTATCTTGCAAGTCGGACCGTGGGGCGGGTGGCGTGATAGAATGACATGCCCTGAAGTTCCGGGTTCCCCGATACGGTCGAGATGCAAACGATGAAAGACGAGGTTGATGGGAATGGCCCCAAAACACAAATCGAATATAGACTATGAAAACCTTCCGATACTTCCCGTGCGCGATACGGTGCTCTTTCCGAACGCCATCTTGCCGCTTACCATCGGACGGGATAGTTCTCTGAAGCTGGTCGGCGACCTTAAGGACGAAGAGAAGTTCATCGGGGTGATAACCCAGCGTGATCCGCGTGTGGATAATCCCCAGCCCGTGGACCTCTTCCAGATCGGGACCGTGGCTTTTGTCCATAAGATCATTAAGCTGCCCAGCCAAAGCCTGTTCATCTTTGTGGAGGGCTTGCAGCGGATTGCGGTGGAGGAAGTGGGCCAGGTTGAGCCCTACATGATCGGGCGCACCAAGCCGCTAACGGATATCCTGCCCAAGGAGAAACAAGCTGATTTCGATGCCCTGGTCCGGAGTGTCACGGCGCTCTTTCAGCAGGTGGTGCAGCTTTCACCCACCCTTTCGGACGACCTCCAGACGGTCGTCATGAACATCGATGACCCCGGACGGCTGACTGATTTCATCGCCGCCAACCTGCCATCCCTTTCCAGCACCGAGAAGCAGGAACTGCTGGAAAGTCTTGACTTGAAAGTTCGGCATGGAACGGCTGAACCGGCAGTTGATGAGGGAAGTCGAGGTCCTGCAACTGCGGTCCAAGATTCAATCCGACGTTCAGGATCAGGTTTCGCAAAGTCAGCGCGAGTATTACCTGCGCGAACAGATGAAGGCCATCCAGAAGGAACTGGGAGACGCTGACGAGCAGCAGGAAGTCGAGGAATTGCGGAAGAAGATCGAAGCGGCGGGAATGACGGAAGAGGCCAAGAAAGAAGGGATGCGGGAGTTGGGCCGGCTGGCGAAAATGTCTCCGGCGGCCGCCGATTATCACGTTACGCGCACCTATCTGGAATGGCTGGTGGCCTTGCCTTGGACGAAAGTAAGCGAAATCAAGGTTGACATCCAGAAGGCGAAGCAGGTGCTCGACGAGGATCACTGGGACCTGGAAAAAGTGAAAGAGCGCATCCTGGATTATCTGGCGGTGTTGCAGCTCAAGCCCCAGCTCAAGGGGCCTATACTTTGCTTTGTGGGGCCTCCCGGGGTCGGCAAGACCTCCCTGGGAAAGTCGATCGCCCGCGCCTTGGATCGGAAATTCTTCCGCATGTCACTGGGCGGCATCCACGACGAGGCGGAGATTCGCGGCCACCGGCGCACTTATATCGGGGCGCTGCCCGGGCAGATCATTCAGGGCATCCGCCGTGCGGAAACGCGCGACCCGATCTTCATGCTGGACGAGGTGGATAAGATTGGCCGCGACTTCCGCGGCGATCCCTCCTCGGCCTTGCTGGAGGTTCTCGATCCCGAGCAGAACTCTCATTTCCGGGACAACTACCTCGACGTGCAATTCGACCTCTCCAAGGTGCTATTCATCTGCACCGCGAATGTGCTGGATACGGTTCCTCCTCCCCTGCTCGACCGTATGGAGGTTCTCGAGCTCCAGGGTTACAGCGAGGAAGAGAAGATTCAGATCGCGGTTCGCCACCTGATCACCAAGCAGACGGAGGAGCACGGCATCAAATCTCCTGACCAGATTGAATTCACGCGGCCCGCCCTGGCGCACATCATCCGGCACTATACGCGGGAGGCCGGGGTGCGGAACCTGGAGCGGGAAATTGCGACCGTCTGCCGAAAGCAGGCGCGGAAGGTGGCCGAGGGCCACCCGGATAAGCTGCTGGTGACTCCCGACAACCTTCCCGATTTCCTCGGCATTCAGCGCTTCCGCCTGGAGACCGAGGTGGTGGAGCGCACGCGCCAACCGGGCGTGGTGGTGGGGCTGGCGTGGACCCCGACAGGAGGCGATGTGCTGTATGTTGAAGCCAACGCCATGAAGGGCGGCAAAGGGTTCACGATGACCGGCCATGTCGGGCAGGTCATGCAGGAATCCATGCAAGCGGCGCTTGCCTGGGTGCGTTCGCACTCCGTGGAATACGACATCGACCCGGATTTCTTCCAGTCCAAGGATATCCACTTCCACGTTCCTTCGGGGGCCATCCCCAAGGACGGCCCGTCGGCAGGCATCACGATGGTGACCGCGCTGGTCTCGGCCTTGACTTCCCGGCCCGCCAAGCCGCGCGTGGCTATGACAGGCGAAATTACTTTAAGCGGACAAGTCCTGCCGGTGGGAGGAATCAAGGAAAAAGTCCTTGCCGCCAAGCGCGCCGGGGTTATCGAGATCATCCTGCCCGCCGACAATGAGCCGAACGTTCATGAAGACCTTAACGATGAACTGTTGGACGGCTTGGTGCTCCACTACGTCAAGTCGATTCATGAGGCGATTGACTTGGCGTTGCAGAAAGAACCGGCGCCCATCGAACTGGGCAAGCCGACGCGCGAGGTGGCGTTGAGCCCGGTGGCGGCCGGAACCCCCAACTAGGGAAGAACGGAAAGTGGAAACTGGAAACTGGAAATTGGAAATTGGAAAACAGAAGCTGGAACCGACGAAGTTCTAGTGCGCATTTGCCGGTTCCAGATTTTCCAGTTTCCGATTCTGATTTTGCGCTTTCCTTTCGTTTTCCGGTGAGACCGCTGCCTACAGGACGTGCCTTCGTTTCCACTTTCTATTTTCCATTTTCCATGTCAAGGCAAAGTAGAAAGTTCCTAATCTGAGCAAAGTAGAAAGTTCCGCTTTTCGTTCTTTGGCGGCTAACCGGAGGAGCCCGTAGGGCGACGGAGGTTAGCCGCCAAAGAACGTCGGCGACCCGCCCCGTGTCGCGTCCGGCAGAATTACTCCTAAAGGAGGACTCTTCCGGAGATGGAAATCTTTCATCCAGTTGTGCACAACCTTGGGACGAATCCTCGGCGCGCTTGCCGGTTTCCGGGGTGAGGGCGTTTTCGGTTGAGCCAGGCACTCCGCCACGCTCAGGCCGTACTCACGAAACTTCACCGCCATGCTCCCGTCCAGCCGTTGCTCCACTCGCACCCGACCGCCCCGCAGTCCGGGGCGGATATCACCGCGTGCGATCTGGAAGATCTTCCCCTGATAGCGAATCGTGTAGTCGGAGGTCACGATCCGTTCTTCCACCACACTCAAGATCGACTTCAGCTCATGCTCCGCGCGCAGGGGACGATGCGCATCCGTGCTGCTCGCCGGCAGCACCGTGAAGGTCTGGTTCCAGTGCGGCAGGTATTCTTGCTCGAGATAAGTCTGCGCCGCGGGCAGGGTCTCAGCCCGCGCCAGACGTAACCCTTTCACCAAGCGGTCCTGCGCCGTGCCGAAGAAGCGTTCGATGCGACCCTTGGCCTGGGGTGAATGCGCCGGGATCCAACCAATCCCCAGTTCCCGCAGGCCACGCCCGATCTGCGTCAACTCTTCCTTCACCGCTTCATCAGCGGCTTCCAGCACCGGCCGGTTCACCGTAAACAGGCTGCTCTTGTCCGTATAAAACTCCACCGGCCGACCCCAACCCTCCAGGTACCCCCAGAGCACGCGCAGGTTCTCCTCCGTGCTGTCCCGCTCCACAAAACGTGCATAGGCTTGGCTGCTGGCGTCATCGATCATGGCCACCAGGTACAGCCTCGGTCCCCGCCCTTCCAGCCAGTCGTGCTCCGACGTGTCCCATTGCACCAACTCTCCCCGGAAACTCCGGCGCTGCCTCCACACGTGCACCTCCTCGACTGGGCGCCGCTTCCCCCGCCGCAACCCCGCGGCCATCATCCACTGCCGCAGCGTCTCCTTGCTCACCTCCACCGCGTGCTCTTTCGCCAAGTACTCGCAGGCTAGCGTGGGGCCAAAGTCTCCGTACTTCGCTTTCACCAGCTTCAGCGCCTGGGCGCGCAGACTCTCCGCTAAGCGCCGATTCGACGCCCGGCCCCGCAGTCGGTGCACGATACCGCCGTCGCCTTCTTTCTTCACCCGTACCAGCAGCTTCCTCACCCAGCGGTCCGTTACGCCCAACTGCTGCGCCGCCGCCCCTTGCGTGAAATGTCCTTGCTGCAGCTCATGCAATACCTTTAGCCGATCCCGTTCCTTCGTGTTCATCACCAGCAGCTCCTGTTTGCTCATCCGGCAAGTTTGCCGACTTTCAACAGGAACTTTCTACTTTGCTGGAATAGGAACTTCTCACTTTGCTGCGACAATTTTCCATTTTCCAATTTCTATTTTCCAGTTTCCGGCTATAATGGGCGCGCTTACGAAGGTGTATCCCTCATGTGAGGCCTCTCTATGTATTGTCGAAATTGTGCAAGACAGTTGGCGGACAACGCGGAGTTTTGCGTTAACTGCGGCCAGCGGCCGCTCCAAGGAGGCCGCTATTGCCAATCCTGTGGGCAAGAGACGGTGCCGGGCGCGGAGATTTGCGTAAAGTGCGGCGTGCGGCTGGGGGCAGGGAGCGGGAAGGACTGGACGGTCGCGCTCATACTTTCTGCCCTGCTTGGGACACTGGGAGTGGACCGTTTTTATTTGGGCTACATTGGTCTGGGAATTCTCAAACTCGTGACCCTGGGTGGCTGTGGTGTCTGGTGGCTGGTTGACGTCGTCCTGATTGCGATGAATAAGATCCCGGATGCACAGGGCGTTCCCCTGCGACAGAGGTGAGCGTGGCGTTGTTTTGCCGCGGAGTGCCTCGGTTACTCGCGGTTGCTATCGTGGTCGCAGGACTTTGCCTGCTGCCTCCGGAGGCCTTATCGCGAGGTTTCGACCTCTGCCTATGGCGAGCCCTTTTCCACCTGCGGGCCTGTCCCGCGTGCGGTACTCTGCATGCCTTGGCAGCTTTCTTTCATGGGCGGTTCGGTGACGCCTTGGCTTACAACAGAAACGTGCTGATTACCGGACCGGGGCTTCTGGCGTTGGCAGTGGAGGATGGGCACGGCCTCGTTAGGAAACTGGTGAAAGGTTGAGAATGGGCTGTCGGCCATCAGCACTCAGCTATCAGCAAGCCCGTTCTAACGGAAAGCACGGTCGAACCGATCGATTGTCATCCTGAGCGAAGCGAAGGATCTCTGTAGTTGGTTCTGACCTCGGCGCCCGGTGAGCAACTGCTGAGATCCTTCGCTTCGCTCAGGATGACAAGTTTTCCAGTTTCTTCTCGCGTTGACAGCGCTAGCTGGTAGCTGATCGCTAGCATGACGAGTCTACGAAGTTTTGTCCAATCCTGGCGGAGGGAGCTACCCCGCGGCGCGGCAGCGCGATGGGCGTCGCTGTTCCTCAGTCTGCATGTCCTGACTTTGCTGATTTCTGTAGCTGCGTCTCAGGCTTTTCTTGCCGCCGCCACCGTCACCTTTTTCGCCCATTTGCTTCGCGTAGCGCGGGAGCGGGACGCTCTCGCCACCGCGGGCGGGACGCCCGCGCTACTGGCCCTCAACTTCCCGCCCATTAAGCTGCCCTTGCTCTTGTATTGCCTGGCCACCATCAATTCCGTTCTGTGGGCCGAGCATCCGGAGGCCGGCGGGTTTGCTCTGCGCAAGCTGGTCCTTTTTGTGATCTTGCTGCTGAGTGTGAACGTGGTGGTCAGCGGAAGGCACCTCAGCGGTCTCTTGCGAGGAATGTTCTTCGTGTCGGCAGTGGCCGGCTTGGTAGGAATAGCGCAGTTCATAATTCAGTATGATCGAGTTCTGCGTTATTACCATAATCGTGTTTACTTTTACATGACCCTGACGCGCACGCATGGATTCATGGGTCACTGGATGAACTTTGGCGGGCAGCAAATGCTGGTTTTCTCGGCGTTGCTGGCGTTTGTGCTGTTGTCGGGCGATATCACCGGCTCCCCTCCTCAGCGGGAGGAGGGGTTACGGGGTGGTGGGTACCAGGATCAGCTTTCGATCAACGACCTCCTTGCTCCCTCCTCATTCAGGAGGGGGATCGCTCGGTGGTTGTACTGGCTGGTGCTGGCCGTTGTCGGCACGTCTTTAGTCCTGAATTTCACGCGCGGCGTGTGGCTGGGATGCATGGTGGCGACTCTTTACGTACTCGCCAGGTGGAAACCACACACGCTTTGGGCGGTCCCAGTTCTACTGGTGGTCGTCCTTCTGGCCGGGCCTTCCCTGATTCGACGGCGGGTTTGGCTCGCGTTCCACCCCAAGGAGGACCCGGCGCTTGCTCTCCGCCTCGAAATGTGGCAGACCGGGCTAAGGATGGTGAGGGAACACCCCTGGGTGGGAGTCGGGCCTGACAATATACCGTGGGTCTACATGAAGTATCTACCGCCAGGCATTACGCCCATGGACGGATACCGCGATCATCTCCACGACAACCTCCTGCAAATGGCCGCGGAGCGAGGTCTGCCTTGCCTGATCGCTTGGTTGTGGTTCATGCTGGCTCTTGGCTGGCACATTCTGAGAACTCGTCACAGGCTCTCTGGCGGGCGGTGGGTGGCGGACGCCGCTTTTGCCGCATGGCTGGCATTCGTGGCCGAGGGGTTTTTCGAGTTCAATTTTGGCACTACACCGGTCCTGATGGTTTTTCTGTTCCTGATGTCGACACCGTTCGTGGCAGAGAATCTGGCGGGCCACGGGCCTCAACACAGCGCGGCAAAGCCGCAACCAAATGCAGATTCTTCGCTCCGCTCAGAATGACATGTCATCCTGAGCCAAGAGCACGTCATCCTGAGCGAAGCGAAGGATCTGCTTTTCTTCGCGCTGGCGCTTTCGAGCGAGGTTAGATTTGGGAATCGAGACTCGTCACTCGTCACTTGCCACTCGCCACTTGCTCAGGGGTTCCGCGGTAGTGGGCTTTTTCAGCCTTCTCAGCGGTGTCTCGGGTATCCTTGTCGAAACCAGCATCGCGGCCCAGTTGGGACTCTCAAGGAACTCCGACAGCTTTTATGCCGCATTTACGATCCCCTACATCATCACCAATCTGCTTTCCGCGACCAGCCAGTTCTCCCTGGTACCCTTCTTCTCGACGCTGGATCCGTCGGATTCGCGAGAGGGCCTGGGGCGGGGCGTCAGTTATGTGGTCAACCTGGTGTTCCTCGGGCTGGGGTTGTTTGCAGCCGTGGGCGCCCTGACGGCGCACTGGCTCATGCGCGGAATTGCCCCGGGTTTCACGCGGTCGGAAATCGAGCTGGCCACCCAGCTTAGCCGATGGCTCTTCCTGATCATCGTACCGGCAGGCATCGCAGAGACCTTTCGCTCGTTCCTCTTAAGCCGTCATAGCTTCGTCCTCTCCTCAGCGGCGGGCTTTATCCGCAACATCGTGGTCATCGCGGTCATCCTACGGGAGTTCGGCCGCTATGGCCCCTTCAGCATCGTGCTGGGCTACATCGCGGGATATCTTTTTCAAGTGCTGGTGCTGGGCGCAAAAATTGTGACCTCCTTCCCGGTCCGTTACTCCCTGACGCTCACGGGAAGCGGCGAAGCATTTCGCAGATTGCGTGGCGCCGGAACCGCTCAGGTGGGAGGCGCGTCAGCGTGGCAGGTTGTGGTGCTAGCGGAGAGGATGATTGCCTCCTTTCTGCCCGCCGGAACCCTCACCGCCGTGAACCTATGGCTCCAAGATTCTTTACACCATGGTGGAATTACTGGGCGGCAGCGTGGGCACGGCCGCTCTGCCGCGGCTGGCGCGAGCTGCGATGAACAAAGCCCACGCGGAAGAACGACGAATCTTCAAAGATCTTTCGGAAATCAGCCTTTTCCTTACGACGCCTGCGGTGGTCTTCTGCCTCCTGCTGGCTCACAATATCATCCGGCTGGTTTTTGAGCGCGGCAACTTTACGCCCGCCGCCACCGGCCTGATGTCGCGAGTTTTCTTCTGCTACTGTCTGAGCCTGCTTTCCCTGTCTTTCATTCGGTTGCTGACTTTCTACCTTTTTGCGCGGGGGGAGGGCGGAGCCTTTCTGCGCCTTTCAATCCTGCTTTACAGTCTTAACTTGGGATTCGATCTGTTTTACGTGGGGGTTCTGCGGTTGGGGGCGAAGGGCATACCGTTGGGCTTATTGGTGGCGTCGGTCATTGTCTGCGCCCTGTCGATTAACAGGAGTCTGGGCGACCTTCGTCAAGCCCTGGGCCGGGAAGAGGTGCGGTATGCTACCAGGAATATTCTTGGGGCTGTCCTGACTGCCTTGGCTGTGTGGGCCTTGCGCCTCTGGATTGCGCCCCCTCCCTCCGGGTTTGGGAATTTCGTTTATCTCTGCGAGCTCTGCGGAGCGGGGAGCGTCGCCTACCTCGCGGCACTGGCCGCCCTGCGCGCGCTTCCGATCGGAGTAGGACAGAGCTTGAAGAACATTTAACACAGAGGTCGCAGAGCCAACAGTCCCAATGAGCGTCCATAGGCACAACACAGAGAGCACGGAGACAAACAACCGGTGCGGAGGCCGCTCCGTGATCTCGGCGAGTTCTTCTTTGTGCCCTCTGTGTTAAACTCTTGTCTCTTTGATGAGCGAGCGGGAACGGCTAAACAAGATCACGGAGACCATCATTGGCGCGGCGATCCAGGTCCATCGTACCCTTGGCCCTGGGCTGCTGGAATCCGCTTACTTGGCCTGTCTGTCGTACGAAATGGGGCAAGAAAGGACTTGTTGTTGAACAGCAGAAGCCGGTACCGCTCGTCTATGAAGAGGTCAAGCTCGAATGTGGTTACCGGATGGATTTGTTAGTGGAACGATCAGTGGTTGTCGAGGTCAAGTCCATCGATGCCTTGGCGCCCATTCACGAGGCACAAACTCTCTCTTATCTGAGGTTGTCTGGATGCAAGCTGGCGCTGCTCATCAATTTCAACGTTACCATACTGAAAGACGGCATCAGGCGGTTTATTAATGGGAGTTTATAAAGGCCTCAGGTTTGTTTTATCTGCTTGAATCCGAGTTCCCCGACCTGGCGACTGCCTCCACGGTCGAGTAGTGGAAGGTCCCGTCCTAACCGCATGCAGCCTACCACTTCACCGCCTCAAGCTTCTGCGATGCTGACGCCTGGCCGCAAGATTCTCAATGCTGCCGCCAGCGTTGCCGCATGCTCGGCGGTGGCGGGCCTCGCCTCCACGGCAAAAGAGTTGGCCGTGGCACGCTGGTTCGGGCGGGGCGACGCGCTGGACGCATTTCTGATCGCGTACCTGCTACCGTCCTTCCTTGTTAACCTAATCGCGGGGTCATTCAACGCGGCCATGATCCCCACCTTCATCGAGGTGCGCGAGCGCGAGGGAAAAGAGGCGGCTCAAAGACTCTTTTCCGGCGTGATGGTGCCCAGCCTGGCGCTTCTGGTGGGAGTGTCGCTATTGGTCGGTGTGCTCGCACCATATTTCCTGCCGCTGTTGGGTTCAGGTTTTGGTCCGGCAAAGTTAATGCTGACCCGGCACCTTCTTTACGCTCTCCTGCCATTCATCGCCTTGAGCGGGCTGGCCGTGGCATGGACTGCGGTTTTGAATGCCGGGGAACACTTTGGCCTGCCCGCTCTATCAGCCGTACTGACGCCGCTTTCCATAATTGCCTTTCTCGAACTGCTGGGCAACGCTTGGGGAATCTATACGTTGGCCGCGGGGACAGTGACGGGAGTCTGCTTGCAAGCCGGTGTGTTGGGCTGGATGTTGAAAGTGCGGGGCGTGCGGCTGGAGCCTCGCTGGTACGGCTTGGAGCCCAGCTTGCGCAAGGTCGTGGGCCAGTACGCACCCATGCTGGCCGGGGCGCTGTTGATGGGCAGCACCGAATTGGTGGATCAGTCAATGGCCGCCATGCTCGAGCCGGGCAGCGTGGCAGCATTGAATTATGCTCGAAAGATTGTCAGCATCTTCATCGTGATCGGCGCCACACCCCTGGGCACGGCGGCGCTTCCCTATTTCTCACAGATGGTTGCGAGCCAGGATTGGAGCGGTTGCCGGCACACGTTGAAAGTCTACTTGCGGGCCATTGTCCTGTTCACTGTTCCAATCACCGCGGGTCTGGTAGTTCTTTCTCATCCGTTGATCAGGATCGTCTTCCAGCGCGGGGCCTTCACTGCCGTGGACACAGCAGTAGTGAGCCGGGTTCAAGCCCTCCTTTCGCTTCAGATCCCCTTCTATTTTCTTGCTCAACTCGGTGTCCGGCTCATCAGCGCCTTGAAGAAGAACTGGGTGTTGATGGTGATTGCCGGCGTAAGCATGGTCGTCAATGTGGTTTTCAATCTCATCCTGATGAGGTACCTCGGTGTGGCAGGGATCGCTCTCTCCACATCGTTCGTCTACCTTGTCTCCTGCGCGTTGGTTTATGCTTCAATCGCCAAGTCGTTGTGGAGACAGGGCGGGCTTCCGCAAATGCCGGAACCGCCCCCTACGACCTCCATAACCAATGAGGGGAGCTGAGAGCGAAACTCGTGGAAGTGACGAAGCGAACACGCCAAAGAGTTTTGTTTCTCCTGCCGACCCTCAGCGGCGGCGGAGCGGAGCGAGTGACAGTGACGCTCCTCCAGAACCTGGGCCGCTCCCGCTTCGAGCCCCATTTGGCGTTGATCGACGCGGTAGGTCCACTTTTCCAGGACTTACCGGCGGATATCCCGCTGCATGATCTTAGAGCTGGACGGGTCCGACGCGCCCTTCCGGGCATAATTCGCTTGGCGTGGAAGCTGAAACCGCAGGTCATCCATTCAGCTATGGTCGAGCTGAATATGGCCACGGTCTTGGTAAGGGCTTTCTTCCCGCCGGCTATACGGGTGCTGATACGGGAGGATACTTCGCCCAGCGCTCTAAACGCTCATGGGCGCAACCGTCCGTCCTTCTGGAATTGGCTGTATCGACGGTTATACCCGCGGGCAGATAAGATCATCTGCGTAGGAGACCACATCGTCGACGACTTGGCGGAGAACTTCGGCATTCCTCGACGCAAACTCGCGCGCATCTATAACCCCGTGGATTTGGATCTAATCAGACGACTGGCTGAGGCGGGCGGATATCCTTATTCCGGCAACGGTCCCCATATCGTCGCCGCAGGGCGACTCGCAAAGGAGAAGGGATTCGATGTGCTGCTGGACGCCATGCGGTTAGTGCGGGCTGCCGTTACGGATGCCCAGCTTACGATTTTGGGAGAGGGACCGCTCAGATCCGGCCTGCTGGACCAGCGAAACAAACTAGGGCTGGATGGGGCGGTTCACCTCACCGGGTATCTCTCTAATCCCTACCCTTATTTCAAGCACGCCGATCTGTTCGTGCTTCCCTCACGTTGGGAGGGCTTTGGGCTGGTCGCAATCGAAGCCTTGGCCGTCGGGACGCCGGTCCTGGCCACAGACTGCCCGGGCGCGGTGCGAGAGATCCTCGCCGGCTGCCCCTTGGCTGAGTTTGTTCCACCCTCCGATCCGCAGGCGCTGGCGCGAGGAATCATCGCTGCCCTCACGTCTGCACGGAATGGATTGCAGCCCCACCAGGGTCTAGACTCTTTTCTCAGCCGGTTCGACGTGAAGAGCGTGATGCGAGAATACGAGGACATCCTCGGCACTTAAGCAGGGCTCATGGCGCGGATTCGGGCTTTCGCAGGAAGGATGGCTTCTGACGTGATACCATGTCCTGAGAGGACAGGGAATTGATAGAAACCCAGAGAAGCAAGCTACCCGGCGGCGACATAGCAGGTGAAGAGTTCTGGGAGGAATGGTGGAAACGGACTCGCCTGCCCCTGCCCCCTGCTCTTGATCCCCACCGCCCTGGCCTGAAGAATTATGAGGTAAGGAGATTTCATCAGGCCTTCCAGCAACTCTTCAAAGGCTACGACACCTCATCAATGGAACTGGTAGAGGTCGGGTGCGCCCAGTCGGTTTATTTGCCTTACTTTGCCAAGAACTATGGGTTCAAGGTGGCTGGGATCGATCGCTCGGAAACGGGCTGCGGAAGGGCTCGCACGATTCTGAAGAGAGAAGGAGTCAATGGGGAAATCTATTGTGCGGATTTCTTCGCAATTCCCCCGGAGCTCATCGGGCGATTCGATGTGGTGATTTCGTTCGGAGTTATAGAGCACTTTGAGAAAACCTCGGAAGCTCTGGGGGCCCTGGCGAAGCTGTTGAAACCCGGCGGGAGAATGTTTGACGATATCCCGAATTTCGCGGGTGTTTTGGGAAGATACCAGAAGCTGCTGGATCGAGGTATGTACGACGCGCATGTGCCGATGAGCCGCGAGGAGCTGGCTTCCGCTCACCGGGAGGCCGGGTTGGAGATTGAGAGCTGCGATTATTTCATGCCCATTTGTTTGGAGGTTATTAACGTGGAACGGTGGCCCAGAAATCTTCTTTACTGGTTCACGATCCGCTCCCACACCGCTATATCCCGCGCCGTGTGGTTCGTTGATGACCACATCGTTCGGCTCCCGCAAAACCGGTGGACTTCTCCATTTATCTGCTGTGTGAGCCGAAAGCCACTCAATCACGTCTAAAGGGTTCGGCACGTAGCGCTGACCTTCAGGTCAGCACGGCCGCTGCCGACCTAAGGGTCGGCGCTACGCTAAGACTACGGAAATCTCGCCGGTAGTCGGCTATTGCCCGCTGAGGTGCATCTCCTGTGAAACCCCGATTGGCTGAGTTGCTGGCCTGTCCTGAATGCGCAGGTCCGCTGCGCGTCGACGTCCAGCACCGAGACGATGCGGAGATTCTTACAGGCCTGCTCGGTTGCCCGAAATGCCGCTGCGACTTTCCCATTCGGGACGGCATTCCGCGCTTCGTGCCCAGCGACTCGCACGCGGCGCGGTCCGGCTTCGAGTCGAAGCGCCGGCGGCCCGCACAATTCGACACCGAGTCGAGAAAGCTCAGTGGGTCCACGTTTGCAGTTTCAACCGGAACGCGGCCGGAAGAGCTCGCCGGAAAGCTCGTCCTCGACGTAGGATGCGGGAGTGGTCGTTTCGTGGATGTCGTCGCGCGGTCTGGAGCCGAAACTGTGGGACTCGACCCCAGTCAGGCGGTCGATGTCGCCAGAGAACACCTGCGCAGCCAGCCGAACTGCCACTTCATTCAAGCGAGTGCCCTGTTCCCGCCGTTTCGCCCCGGGACGTTTGATTTCGCTTACAGCATCGGTGCGCTGACGAACACGTCCGACAGCCGCGAAGGTTTTAGGCGCATGGCTGCGACGGTGAAGCCAGGGGGCGCGGTGGCCATCTGGGTCTATCCTCGGCGCCGCCTGACCGAAGCTTTCCAATGCTTTCCGGATCAGGTGAACGAGGTGCTGGCTCAGGATAGTTACGATCAGATTCCAGCCAGTTGGCTAAAGCTGGTTTCCCGCCTCGCCCCGGCGCTGGATTGGGCGAGGGAGACTTCCAGCCGCTTCGAGCGCTGCTTCACTACTCGCGTGCCCAGCCGATGGCTCTATGCTCTTTGCCACGTCGCGGTTCCGCTCTACTCTCTGTATCGCGTTCCGGTCTTTTACCCCTTGCGCCTCCTGGCTAAAATCGCCATGCATCCCGATTCCGAGCGGCGTGTGCTCGACACCTTCGATTGGTACTCTCCGCGTTACCAGTGGAAGCATACGTACCCGCAGGTTCAGGCCTGGTTCGAAAAGGCTGGGCTCGAGAACATCACGCTCCTGCCTCGCCCGGTGGCAATGCGCGGGAATAGACCTGCCGAAGGGGCCGCACGGAGACGGCCATGGCTATCTGTGAAACCTGAGTAATCTTCGGACCATCAACGGATCAGGCCCACTTTTCACGCCAGGCCTGAAACATGAGAACGTTCCACAGGTGACCCTGCCAATTCCGATGCCCGGAAAGGTGTTCCGCCCAGAGTTCCCTGATCGGTTCGGCGCGGAGAAATCCCTCGCTGCACAGGCGCTCCTGATTCAACAAGCTTTCGGCCCAATCGCGCAAAGGCCCGCGCAGCCAGTCTTCAATGGGGACTGAAAAACCCATCTTGGGGCGTTCCACCAGTTCCCGCGGGACGTATCTGTAAACGACTTGGCGGAGCAGCCATTTCCCCTGGCCGGAGCGGATTTTCATGGAGATTGGAAGGCGAGCCGCAAACTCTACCACCCTATGATCGAGCATCGGGACACGCGCCTCAAGACTAACCGCCATGCTGGCCCGATCGACTTTGGTGAGGATATCCTCCGGCAGGTAGGTCACGAGGTCGAGAAACATGAGCCGGTCGCAAATGTCAGCCTGGTGGGCCCAACCTGAAGATTGCGCCAGAATGGTTGGTGGCTCGTTGGCTCTGAGCACAAGCTCCGCGGGGCGCTTCCAATAAGACACCAAACCGTGATAGAGCTCACCGGGGTTCCTGGCCGTCATCACCTCGGCAAGCCTGTACACTCTGTCCCCTAAGGTAGACGGGCGCGCCAAGCGGGGTAGTAACGGACTCAACCCACCTAACAGGCGGTTATACGTCGCGGGCTTGAAGGTGCGCATCAAGCTGGCAATCGCATCTCTGGAAGTGTACGGAAGGCATCGGATAATCTCCCAAAACCTACGCGTGCGGGCATAACGCGGGTACCCCCCAAAGAGCTCGTCGCCACCATCACCGGAAAGGCTCACTGTCACGTGCCGGCGCGTGAGGGCGGAAAGCAGGTAAGTTGGAATTTGGGAGGAATCCCCGAAGGGCTCGTCATAGAGAGTTGGCAGCTTGGGGATGACATCCCTGGCTTGTTCTGCGGTTACGTACAGTTCGGTATGGTCGGTCCCCAGGTGCGCCGCCACGACTCTGGCATGCGCCGCTTCATCGAATTCTTGCTCGCGAAAGCCTATCGTGAAGGTATTCACCGGGCGGTGGCTCTGCGCCTGCATCAGGGCGACTACAGTCGAGGAATCGACGCCGCCGGAGAGAAAGGCACCCAGGGGGACATCCGCGATCATCCGCAGCCGAGTCGATTCCCGAAGGAGCCGATCCAGTGCCTCAATCGCTTCCGGTTCGGAGCCTCGAAAAGGGTCCGCAGCGCCATCCTCGTAAACCTCTTTCGCGGACCAATAGCAAGCCATCCCCGGCAACTCCGAGGTGGGCTGTGCGCCGGCCGGGAGACTGAGAATGTGGCCGGGAGGCAGTTTCCAGACTCCCTGATAAATGGAGTAGGGGTGTGGTATGTAGCCGAGACGCAAATACAAAGCCAGGGCGCTACGGTTGATCTCCGGGCTGAAGACAGGGTGTGCGCGGAGCGCCTTCAGCTCCGACCCGAAGAAGAATGTCCTGTCCTGCCAGCCGCAGTAGAGTGGTTTTATGCCCAGCCGATCCCGCACCAGGTGCAGCACTCGCTCGCGCTTGTCCCAAAGAGCGAAGGCGAACATGCCGACGAGTTTCTTGACTGCCGCCTCCAGGCCCCACTCGCTCACTGCCTCCAGCATGACCTCCGTGTCCGAGTGACCGCGAAAGTTGTGTCCCAGTGGTTCAAGGTCTTGTCGTAATTCTCCGAAATTGTAAACTTCGCCGTTGAAGGCAATGACGAATCGGCCACTCGAAGAGGTCATGGGTTGGTGGCCGGCCGGCGAAAGATCTACAATCGCCAGCCGTCGGAATCCCATTGCGATGCCGGCCCCCGCGTCCACCCAGAAGCCTGAGTCGTCTGGGCCGCGGTGAACAAGTTCGCCGGCCATGCGGCATACTTGTGCCCGCAGTTCCTGTTCCGGCGCCGACCCTATGAACCCTGCGAACCCGCACATAACACAAATAGCAAAACGAAAGGGATCCACCCGCAAAGTGACCATTGTACACGGGTTTCGTTTGGGGCATAATCCTCCGCTTGCGGAGAATCTCAGTGATCGGTTGGACGATGTGGCTGGAGTTCCCGAGTTTCGATTGCCCATTGCGGATCGATAGATCGGAAGATGCCGCATCGCCCCTTAATCGACGGCCTGCAATCGACAATCGGCAATCTTCAATGGGCAATCCTTGCCAGCCGCCGCGCAGTATGACTTCATATCGCGTCCTCGTGGTCACCAACCTTTGGCCGTATGAAGACGATCCGAGCTACGGTTGCTTCGTGAAAGCCCAGATGGAGTCCTTGCGGCTGCTGGGCGTGGATTACGATCTCCTTTATGTTAATGGCCGCGAATCCCGCTGGAACTACTTGCGTGCCTTCCCGCAATTCTGGCATCGGCTGCGCCACCGGCGCTATGATCTGATCCACGCCCACCAGGGCTTGTCCGGGCTGGTGGCCCGATGCCAAATCAGCCTTCCTCTCGTCGTCTCATTTATGGGCGACGATGTTACGGGGATAACCAGAGGTAGTGACCACATCACGCTTTTCGGCCGGTTCTACCAGGTTTCGAGTTTCATACTGGCGCGCATGGCCTCCGCGGTCATCGTGAAAACCGCCGAGATGAAGCGCCGTCTAAAGTTGAATTCAGTCCAGGTCATTGCAAACGGCGTTGACATGGATCTCTTCAGGCCTATCGACCAAGCTGAGGCACGACGCGAACTAGGCCTTGACGCGCAAAAGAAGTTCGTCCTGTTTCCTTATGACCCGCAAGACACACGGAAGCGTTTTGACTTGGTAGAGTCGGCCGTGGCTCGAGCGCGGCAAGCAATTCCAGAGCTGGAGATCCTCCGGGTTCTCGGCGTTCCTCAGTCTCGCATGCCGCTCTATATGAACGCGGCGGATGTCCTGGTCATGGCTTCGCAATTCGAGGGTTCTCCCAATGCGGTCAAAGAGGCCATGGCCACCAATCTTCCTGTGATCGGGGTGGAAGTAGGCGACACCCCCGAGTTGATCGGCCAAACGGAAGGATGCCACCTGGTGCGGCGCGAGGCCGCAGAGATTGCCTCAAAGATCGTGGAGGTATGCCGTAAAGGCATGCGCACGCGTGGGCGCGACAGCATCGCACGGCTATCCATAGAGAACGTCGCCAACCAGATCGTGCAGGTCTACTCGACTGTGGTCGGCCACGGCTGACCGGAGCCAGGCTCGCCCCCAGCACGGGCGTGGAAAGGAAATTCAAATGGCAAACGGCAAATGGGAAACCATTTGATATTTGCCGTTTGCCACTTGATTTGCTCGCCTGTCTTTAGAGCGTACGTTGGAATCAAGCCGATTAGGTTCGGAATCTAGTTTATACTGGTCTGCCAACGTGGCCACACGCCAAGAACTCCTCGCCGCCGCCGAGCGCCTGCACGCGCACATCCTGCGCCGTCATTATTCGGGGGGCCTGGTGCACGGCCCGGACGCCGGCGTCCGCTTCAACCTTCGCCTCTGGCGATTCTGCAAGAGCGCGCTCGGATTCTTCCCCTGGAAAGACGATTATGTTTTCATCCAGAGCCAGGGCTACTGGATTCTCGCCAACTGGATGCTCCACGAGGCCACCCGCGAGCGCCGCTACCGTGATATCGCCCTCGAGACCACGCAAGCCACGCTGCTTCTTCAGCAGCCCCGAGGCTATTGGATTTACCCGCTTCCGGAGCGTAAGCATTTGATCGCCACAGTCGAGGGGAACTGGGGCGCGATCGGATTGCTGGCCACCTACGCCCGCGATGCCCGCCCTGACTTCCTTGCAGGCGCCGTCAGATGGTACGGTTATTTGGTGAATACGATAGGGTTCCAAGAGCACGGGCGCGGCAAAGCCATTAACTACTTTGATAAGCCACGCGGCAAGATCCCGAATAATTCCGTCGAGGCTGTTTGGTTTTTTCTTCGCCTGTGGCACGCGACCGGTGAGGCGTGCTATGTCGACCATGTTGAGCCGATGCTGGATTTCCTTGCCGCCGTTCAGCTCCCCTCGGGCGAACTTCCTTACATCGTCGAGGGTCCGTACGAGCGCCCACGCATTCACTATCTCTGCTATCAATACAATGCCTTTCAATTTCTGAAGCTTGCTTGGTCAGCGCCTCTGCTCCCCGACTCTCGCACGCGTACGATTCTTGCCCCCCTGGCCAGGTTTCTCGCCGGGGGTGTGACGGCCACCGGCGCCTGTGCCGTGGACTGCTCCCGCCGCATGCCGGAAACAGATTACTATACGGCCGCGCTCGCCGCAGCCCTCCGGGAAGCTGCCGATCAGAAGCTGATCGGGGACACCGGTCTCAGTGAGCGGTGCTATGATCGGATTCTGGCGCGGCAGCGGCCTGACGGAAGCTTTGCCTACACCACAGGAGACTACGTCTTCCTCCGCGACGCGCGCTCGTACCCGCGACCGCAGATCATGACCTTGTTTCATTTGCTCTATCCGTTCTCGAGGAAGGGGTTGGTTGAATTCTGAGCGGTGGTGCCGGCATGGAAAATAGAAAACCCGGAGTCTGCATTATTATCGAGAACTTACCGGTTCCAGTCGATCGGCGGGTGTGGCAGGAGGCCCGTGCGTTGCGGGACGCCGGTTACCGCGTCTCAGTGATCTGCCCGAAAGCCCGAGGCTTCGAACGAGGCCGTGAAACCCTCGAGGACATCGAGATCTACCGATATCGCGTCTGGGAGGCCGCACGGCCGCTCGGCTATTTCGTTGAGTACGCTTTGGCGCTCGCTGCGCAGTTCCTCCTGTCGCTCCGGGTTTACACGCGCACACGCTTCCGCGTCCTCCAGGCCTGCAACCCGCCCGACACGATTTTCTTTGTGGGAATCTTCTTTAAGCTTTTTGGCGTGCGTTTCATCTTCGACCATCACGATCTCAATCCTGAGCTGTACGAAGCCAAATTCGGTCGTCGAGACTTTGGATATAAGCTGGTTTGCTGGGCTGAACGCCTGACCTTCTGGACTGCCAACGTCTCAATAGCCACCAACGAGTCCTACCGTGAAGTGGCATTGGCGCGGGGAAAGATGCGTCGAGAACGCACCTTCGTGGTGCGAAGTTGCCCTGACCTCACGAGAATGCAAAAGCGGTCTGCGCAGCCCGAACTCAAGGAGGGCCGGTGTTTTCTGGTGGTTTATCTGGGTGTCATGGGGCCGCAGGACGGGCTCAATCTGCTACTGGAGTCCGTTGACTCGGTGGTCCACGGCTCGAATCGCCAGGACATTCTGTTTGTTCTGATCGGGACCGGGACCGAGAGTGTGCGGCTTAAAGCCCTGGCTGCGCTGAAGGGTCTTGAGCGACTGGTCAGGTTTCCGGGGCATCTCTCCGATGCTGAGGTTGCGGCCTATTTCTCGACCGCGGACCTGGGGGTGGCGCCGGACCCACTCACGCCCATGAACGACAAGTCCACCATGAACAAGATTCTCGAATACATGACCTTTGGCCTTCCGGTTGTGCTCTACGACCTCACGGAAGGCCGGCGCTCGGCGGACGGCGGAGCACTGTACGCGCGCCCTGGAGACACAGAGGATTTCGCCCGGGCCATGCTCAGGATACTGGACTCGGAGAGCTTGCGGAAAGAGTTGGGCGCGTGCGGGCGAAGACGCATCGAGGAAAGTCTCAACTGGCAAATCGAGAAGCGGTCGCTACTGGCAGCTTACGCGGCGGCCTTGGCGGAGACGGCGTAGGGGTAGGGCTTGCCCTACCCACGGCGATTGCAGCGGAACAACGAGGGGACGGCAAGCCGTCCCCCTACAATCTGTGCCGTGGGCGCGTGGCTTTACGCCGGCAGCTTCGCAAGGTAAACTCATCGCGAGGCAAACTCGTAATATCGACGCCGCCGACAGAGTTCGGAGGAAACGAATGAGTGAAAACATTCCCAAGACAATGAAGGCCCTGGTGAAGAGCCGGCCGGAGCCGGGGCTGTGGTTGGAGGAAGTGCCGACGCCGGAGATCGGCATCAATGATGTGTTGATTCGCGTGCAGCGCGCGTCCATCTGCGGCACCGACCTGCACATCCTTAAATGGGACGCCTGGGCCAGCAAAACGATCCCTGTGCCGATGGTTGTGGGCCACGAGTTCGTGGGCGAGGTGGCGAAAGTCGGTTCGAACGTCACTGACTTCTTTCCCGGTCAGCTCGTGGGCGCCGAGGGGCACGTCGTATGCGGACGTTGCCGCAACTGCCTGGCCGGACGACGCCACCTGTGCGCGCACAGTAAGGGGTTGGGCGTGCACCGGCCGGGGAGTTACGCAGAGTACATCTCCGTGCCCATGACCAACGTCTGGGTGCATCACGCCAATATCGATCCAGAGGTCGCCTGCATTTTCGATCCTTTCGGCAATGCCGTGCACACCGCGCTCGCCTTTCCCGTTTTGGGCGAGGATGTACTGATCACGGGCGCGGGGCCCATCGGGCTGATGGCGGCGGCCGTGGTGCGGCACGCCGGCGCACGCTTTGTAGTGCAGACCGATGTCAACCCGTGGCGGTTGGAGCTGGCGCGAAAAATGGGCGTGACGATGGCCGTGAACCCGCGCGATACCGACTTGAAAGATGTGCAGAAGGAATTAGGCATGAAGGAGGGCTTCGATGTGGGCTTGGAAATGTCGGGCAACGGCTCGGCCCTCCGAGACATGCTGGCGAACATGGCGAACGGCGGCCGCATCGCGCTCCTGGGCATTCCTTCCGAAGAGTTCGTTATCGACTGGAATACCGTCATCTTCAATATGCTTACGCTGAAAGGCATTTACGGCCGCGAGATGTATGAAACATGGTACAAGATGACGGTGATGCTCCATTCCGGCCTCGATATTAAACCCGTCATCACGCACCGTTTCAGCTTCAACCAATATCCGGACGCGTTCGACGCCATGCTCTCCGGCCAAGCCGGAAAGGTGATCCTGACCTGGTAGGGGGGAAACGGCTTTCTGTCCACCATCTAGCGCACGCTCAAACTTTCATCATGAGCGAAGCGAAGGAACTCTATAGTGGTTCTTGGTGCGCACGTGGGGGCGACCTCGGCGATCGTCCCCATCGCACCGTCATGCCGTGCCCGCGAGACCAAGCCCATCACCCTCCGGGACGCTCGCGCATTTTCTACGATAAGAATGGAGCGTGCCGCGATTCCGGGGCGAGGTGACAAAATGTCGTGGCACGCCGCCCTCCACGATTCTCTTGCGCTCGCTGTTGACACCTCTTTGCGCTTTCTCTTATAGTGGATTTTTGGGCTTTTTTTCTGGAAAAACTCAGCGTATCTACTTCGGTTCCGGAGGAATCTCGGGCATGGCGAATGCGGATGATGTCCCTTCCACGACTTCAGCGAAAGCTCCAGCAGCTAGTGCTGCCGCCGTGCCCGCCAAGCCGGCTGCTAGGCCCGCCGCACCTCCCAAACCGGCAAGCGCTTCGCCCGCAGAGCCGGCCGGCCCAAGCAAGTTGCGACGGCGCATCATTTGGGCCAGCGTGTGGGGATTCGTCGCGGCCAATTTCCTCATGTTCCTTCGCTTCTTTTTCCCGCGCGCTCTGTTCGAGCCGGAGACCGTCCATAATATCGGCTACTCTTCGGACTTCAGCATCGGGGTCAATGAGAAGTACAAGCAGGCGTACCGGATCTGGGTGGTCAAGGAGCCACCTCGCCTGTTCTGCATTTTTGCCAAGTGCACCCACTTGGGTTGCACGCCGGATTGGAAACCCGCGGAGGGCAAGTTCAAATGCCCCTGCCACGGGAGCGGATACACTCCCGAGGGGATTAACTTCGAAGGGCCTGCGCCGCGGCCGATGGATCGCGCCCACGTTGAGCTGAGCGCCGACGGGCAGATTGTGGTGGACACGGCGCGGCTGTATTCGTGGTTCAAGAGCCAGGGTGGCGCGGACAACTTTGAGGATCCGGGCGCTTTTATTACAGTGTAAGAATTTTAGCGCTGACCTTTAGGTCAGCATCGTGGCTGCCGACCTGAAGGTCAGCGCTACCTGCGGGCCACTGGGAGAGCTGGATGGCTGACGAGCAGAACGGGAAGACGGAAAAGAAAGGGCTGACCGCCCTACTGGAAGACGTCCAGCGGGATGTCAAAGTTCTCCGGGAGAAAGCCAAGGAGGACCTCGAGAGCCTCAAGAAGCCCACCAAGACTCAGCTCTATAAGTCGATGTTCCGCGTTAAGCACGATGAAAGCGAACGCAGCCGCGCCCTGAGCGTCCTCACCAACGTCTTCTTCCATCTTCATCCGGCCAAGATCAACCGCGACGCCGTGCGCTACAACTACACCTGGGGCATGGGCGGCATGACGTTTTATCTCTTCCTGGTGCTGACCATCACAGGTGTGCTGCTGATGTTTTATTACCATCCCACCAAGGGGCAGGCTTATCGCGACATCATCTATCTGATGAACGACGTTCCGTTCGGCAGATTGCTCCGGAATATGCACCGTTGGGCTGCGCACTTGATGATCATTGCGGTCTGGCTGCATATGTTCAGGGTCTTCCTCACCGGGTCTTATAAGAAGCCGCGAGAATTCAACTGGTGCGTGGGGGTGATCCTTCTGGTGTTGACCCTGCTTCTCTCCTTCACCGGCTATCTGCTTCCGGACGACCAGTTGGGATTCTGGGCGGTGACGGTGGGAACAAACATGGCGCGGGCCACCCCACTGCTTGGGCACGAGGGGCCGTTTGGGCCGCAGCTTGGAATGACCGCTTACAATGACGTGCGCTTCGCCTTGCTGGGCGGCTCGATCGTGGACGCCAACGCCTTACTGCGCGCTTATATCTGGCACTGCCTTGCTATTCCTCTCATTGCCGCAACGTTTATGGGCGTGCATTTCTGGCGGGTGAGAAAAGATGGGGGAATCTCCGGCCCCGCACCCATGGTGCTGGAAAGTGAAATTAAGCCGGAGAGGAAATTCTAGGAGTAGTCGAGAGTCGAAAGTCAAGAGTCGAGAGCAGAGAGGGCGGGGCTTGGATACTTGACTCTCGACTTTCGACTCTCGACCCTCGACTCTGAATGGGTTTGTTCATGGACTGGCATCAACTCTGGGATATCGTCTCTGCTCCGGACAACGTTCCGATTGTCGCCATCCTTTTCCTGGTTCCCTTCTACACTTGGTACGCGATTCGGCAAGCCCGCGCCAATGACCGCCTGATTGAACAACTCGAGGCCGACCCCCAACTCGCCAAGACTCACCACCGCAAGACGCAGCCTTGGAAATCCGGTTGGACGCGCGAAGTGCAAACCTGGCCTTATCTGATGCGCATCGAGTTTTTGGCGGCGATCATTCTCACGGTTATTCTGATGGTGTGGTCGTTGACCCTCAATGCCCCGCTCGAGGAGTTGGCCAATCCGAATCTGACCATGAATCCGGCCAAGGCGCCCTGGTACTTCCTGGGACTTCAGGAGATGCTGGTCTACTTCGACCCCTGGATTGCCGGAGTAGTGATGCCTACACTGATTATTGTCGGATTGATGATTATCCCCTACATTGATGCCAATCCGCTGGGTTCGGGCTACTACACACTGAAACAGAGGAAATTCGCCATCGCCGCATTCTGCTTCGGGTTCATGCTTTTATGGCTGCTGATGGTTGTCATCGGGACGTTTATTCGCGGTCCGGGATGGATGTGGTTCTGGCCGGGGCAGACCTGGGACCCCAGCCGCGTGGTGTTCGAGGTGAACCGGGACCTTCCCGATCTTTTCGGCATTAGCGCCATGTGGGGGAAAGTCGTGTTGGGGGCAATAGCCATGGGGCTTTATTTCGCCGTGGCGGGATATGGGCTGCACAAGATCATCACGGCGACGGCTTTCAACCGGAAGGTTTATGAACGCATGAGCTTCCTCCAGTATGCCACCATGCAAGTTTTCTTGATCATGATGCTGCTGTTGCCGATCAAGATTTTGATTCGTCATTTATTTCGGATCAAGTACATCTGGGTCACCCCATGGTTCAACGTCTAAGGCGCCATCCCCAACTGCTTCAGGAGGCACAACTTGCCTGACTCACCGGACAAAGACCCGGTCGTTAGCCAATCTCTAGCGGTGTACCTGCTTATTTCCTCGGTACTCCTGCTCCTGACCTTGTGGTGGTCTCTTTACGATGAATTCTTTGGCCTGCGGCCCTGGAAAGACTATCAGCGGGCTTTTGTGCAGCGTTACGGGGCTTTCCTGAGGAAGCAGGTCCCTCTTCAGCGCGCCAAAGAAAAGGCGATTGAGAACTCTCCGGATTATCTGGCCCTCAAGCAGAAGCTTGGGGAGATCGAGAAGGAAACAGCGCCCAAGATTAAGGAACTGGACGCAAAGGCGGCCCAGGTGGACGCCCGCACTGCCGCCGTCCTCAACCTGCTCACTACGGCGCGGGCTTACGTCGGATCACAGATCTATATCATTGAACACACCTCCAGCCGGGGAAGCAAGCAATCGCTTCAGAAAGACCTCGATGCCTACGAGCGCGGCCCCTTCCAGATCACCCTTCCTCCTTCCCAGTCCGGAGGCAGCGACGAGATGGTGCGCTTGACTTTCGACCAACTGGAAGGCAAATTCACCGACCTGCAAAAGCAGAAAGGGGATCTTCTGCTCGAGAAGGCAAGTCTGCTCCACCCTGTCTCGGAGCTGCGAAACCAGGTCGATTCCTATGTGAAGGACCACATGGACGGACCCACGGTCGAGGCGATACAGGGGCTGCAGAAAAAGAACGCTGACTTCACGGTGGAAATTAAGCAGATCAACAACCCCGACGCCGGGGTTGTTGACCGCTGCGAGAGCTGCCACGTCGGCATTCGCGAACCGGTGGTGATGACCCGCAAGGACATGGGTGGAAGCAAAGATCCCATGTCCGCCGCCTTTACCTCCCATCCTGATCCGGACTTGCTCACCATTCACGACCCCGACAAATACGGCTGCACACCTTGCCACAACGGCAATGGCATGGACATCGCCCGGGTGGAAAAGGCGCACGGGCATGATGAGCACTGGCTCTGGCCGCTCCATCCCATGGAAAACGTCGATGCGGGGTGCCAGCAATGCCACGCGAGCGACATGGTGCTCGCCCATGCTCCCACGCTATCCAAGGGCAAGCAACTCTTCGAGTGGCGCGGCTGTATGGGCTGCCATGTTTATCAAGGCTATGATTCCGAGCCGACCGAGTTGATCTCGACCCAGCGGGAGATTGAACAGGCTGAGACGCAGCGGGCGGAAGATCGCTTGGACGTGCAGAAGAGTATCCAGGCCGGGGACCAGGCTGCGGACAACGAAACGGCGCAGCGGCTTTATTTGAAGGCCAACGAGCTTCAAGTCTCCATCAGCAAGATCAATCTGGAGATCGACCAGAACGACCGGCGCGTCAAGAACTTGTTGCAGGATATGAAGAAGATCGGGCCTGATCTCAAAGAAGTGCGCATGAAGCTCCGGCCGGAGTGGGTCCCTGTCTGGCTCCAAAACCCTCATGCTTTCCGGCCCACCACGAAAATGCCGCGCTTCCGTCTGGATGAGGACGAACTGCCGGCTGTCTCCGCCTTCATCTGGCAAAGCGGCCTCGGCGGACAACTCCCCAAGCAGCCCGCCGGGGATCCGGCCAAAGGTAAAGAGAGCTTCCAAACACGCGGCTGCATGGGGTGCCACTCGGTGGGTGAGGGGGCAAATGCCGTAGGAGGATGGTTTGCCGCCAACCTCAGCCGGGTGGGTGAGAAGGACAACTACGATTACCTCGTGCGTTGGGTGCACAATCCCCGCGAGCGCACCAACCCGTATTGCCCTTATGAAAAACGCGATCTGACCGAAGACGACTACAAGAAGCATGGCTTGCCGTTCGTGTTTGACACCCAGCATTCCAAGTGCCCCAACGACGGTCATGAGCTGCTGGTGGAGCAGATGACTCCCATGCCGAATCTCCGGCTGTCCTGGGACGAAGCGCGGAACATTGCCAGCTACCTTATGACTTTGAAAGAGAAAGATCCGTCGAGCTATGCACCCGCTCCTTACCTCAACGACCCGAAGATGAAGGCCCAAGGAGAAGAGATCGTCCGGCGATACGGCTGCGCGGGTTGCCACGAAATCGCAGGCCTCGAGAACGAAGGAAGGATCGGAACTGAACTAACCGCCGAGGGAAGTAAGCCGCTCGAGCAGATGGACTTCGCACTTTTCATCAAACAGGCCAAGGAAAAGGATTGGTACAGCCATAAGGGCTTCTTCGAGCACAAGCTGGCCAAACCGGAGATGTTCGACGCAGGAATGATCAAAGCCGAGGGTGAAGAGCTGAAAATGCCGGATTTCGATTTTGAGAACAAGCCGGGTGAAGTTCGAGCTCTTACCACGTTCCTGATGGGCAGCGTCACCTCCGAGTATCCGGAGCGGTATTTCTACCGTCCCGCAGATTACCGCCGCGATATCCAGGATGGCTGGTGGCTCGTCCAGAAGTACAATTGCATGGGCTGCCACCAGTTCACGCTTGACCAAAGCAGCGTGCTGATGAACTTGCCGCAATACCAGACGCCCGACGGCAAAGGCCAGTTGCCCCCTCGCTTGCTGACCGAAGGCGCGCGCGTCAACCCGGAATGGTTGGCCCGGTTCCTCGCCAACCCAGCCTTGAACGAAAAAGACACCGACCGCGACGGCGTACGCAGTTACTTGAAACTGCGCATGCCCACGTTCTATTTCTCCCCGATCGAGATTCGCAAGCTGGTGAAATTCTTCCAGGCGCTTTCGCAACAGCCTATGCCCTATATCCCTGCCAAGGAGGAGCCGCTCACCGACCAGGAAATCGCCATGGCCCGGGCGTTGTTTACCAGTCCGGGCGCGCCTTGCTTGAAATGCCACGCCATCGGATCGTCCTCCCACGACCAGTACGCGACGGCTCCGAATTTCCTACTGGCTGCGGACCGGCTGAAACCGGACTGGGCCCGGCACTGGATTCTCGACCCGGCACTGTTCGATCCCGGAACGGCCATGCCTTCGGGTTTATTCAAGCTTCAGGCTGACCATTACGTTTTTGCGGGGCCCACGCCGTCCTCCTTCAAAGGTTACGACGGCGACCAGGCGGAACTACTGGTTCGTTACCTGTTCGAGTTGACGCCTCAGGAGCAGCAACGGCTCATCCAGATGAGCGGGAGCAATTTGAATCCGGCTTCTGCCAAACCCAAGACGACGGAGAACCGGGACAGGACCCGTAAGCAAGTAGCACAGGCACTCTTGCCTGTGCCGTACGCACGGCACGCGTCAGCCGCACCGACAGGAGCACCTGGGCGACCAGCTCAATAGCTCGCTCCATTGCAGCGCCGCACATATAGGCGCAGAAAGGTTAAGATCATGGAAAAACGATTCGTTTTTTCGCTCGCATTAGTTATCGCGTTGACCCTGGCCATGGCTGCTTGCAGCAAGAAGACAGAGGAAACCGCAGAGCAGCCCGCAGAAAGCACGACCGCGGTTCAGCCAACGCCCATTGACCAATCGACCGTGGGCGAAGTTACCGGTAAGGTTTCTTTTGACGGCGCCAAGCCAAAACCCCACCGAATCATGATGGATCAGGACCCGGTTTGTGTTAAGAAGCACAACGGGGCCGTCTTCGCCGAAGACGACGAGGTTAACTCCAACAACACGCTGCCTAACGTTTTCGTCTACGTGAAGGCTGGCGCTGAGAAGTACGTTTTCACGCCGCCGTCCGATCCGGTGACTCTGGACCAGGACGGCTGCATGTACAAGCCGCATGTGCTTGGGATCATGCTGGGGCAGACTCTCAACATCGTCTCCAGCGACGCCACCACCCACAACATCCATCCCATGCCCAAGGATAATCGGGAATGGAATATGTCTCAGCCGCCAGGGGCCGCTCCCATCCAGCAGAAATTCGCGCGCGAAGAAGTGATGATCCCGGTGAAATGCAACCAGCACCCTTGGATGCGCGCCTATATTGGCGTGTTGAAAACCCCCTTCTACGCAGTGACGGGCAGTGACGGGACGTACAGCATAAAGGGCCTTCCGCCCGGTGATTATACGATCGGGGCGTGGACGGCCACGGGCGGCGTGGACGGCCAAACCCAAGAGCAGAAGGTGACCGTGGGTGCCAAAGAGACGAAGACGGTGGATTTCAGCTTTAAGGGTTGACGGTCGACAGTTCACACTCGACAGTCGAGCTCTCCCGGGGGATTGACTCTCTGCCCCCTCGAACGAGGTGCCCTCTCCGTTGGGGAGAACGTGGGCCGCGACGGCGCTTTCATCAGCCGTCGCGGGCCGGGCAGGGGGTTATTTATCTTTGGCATTCTTTACGTACCGTAACGTGGCGAGCAAAACGAGCCGTTGCGTTTTTTCCGAACCTTAAGTGCAAGCGTTTCATCTAAGTTAGGGGAAAGTTCCTCACTCTGTACAGGGCTTTTCAGCTAAAACTTGACCCGTCTCAGTTTTTCGCTTTGCAGCTTGGGCGGAGCGGGGCAACTTTGATAGGAGCAATAACCTATGGGGCTGGCGCTTGCACTGGTGGTTGTCCTCATCACGCTCGTCTCCGGCTACTTCTTCATGGCCAAGACGTGGTGGTTCCCACCTGACATTACCGCCAACTACGGCCACGCCATCGACCACCAGTTCATGCTGACGCTGGTCATTACGGGCATCATCTTCGTTGTCGCCCAAGTGGCGCTGGCCTACGCCGTCTGGCGGTTTCGGGACCGCGGAGACGGGCGGAAGGCCGGCTACTCTCACGGCAACAACAAACTGGAGTTCACCTGGACGCTCGCTGCGGCCATCATTTTCATCGGGCTGAATCTGATGGGTTATCACATTTGGGCGTTCGTCCATTTCATGGGACCCCAGCCGGGATCGATGCGAATCGAGGTTTGGGGGCAGCAATTCGCGTGGTACTTCCGCTACCCCGGGCCCGACGGCAAGTTTGGTCCCGTGCACGTCGAGAAGGTTGACGATGCCACCGGCAATTTTCTGGGGCTCGACCGCGATCACGATGCGGATTCTAAAGACGACATCGTTACGGCCACCCTCGCGATCCCGGTCAATCAGCCGGTCGAGGTCATCTTGCGCTCCAAGGACGTTACCCACTCGTTTTTCGTTCGCGAACTTCGATTGAAACAGGATTTGGTTCCGGGGATGGAGATTCCCATTCACTTCACCGCCACCAAGGTCGGCACCTACGAGATTGCGTGTGCCGAGTTGTGTGGCCTGGGCCACTACAAGATGCGGGCCTTTCTGAACGTGATGCAGCCCGAGGATTTCCAAAAGTGGCTCCAGAGCATGGCGCAAGCGCAGTAGAGCGGAAAACGGAAACTGGAAAATGGAAATTGGGAAATCGAAATTCGCCGCATTGTGTCGTCCTGAGCGAAGCGAAGGATCTCTGCAGCTGTTGGAGAGTCGTTGAGACATAGGAAACTGCGGAGATCCTTCGCTTCGCTCAGGATGACAGCCGGTTGATTGGTTCGCAGTTGGCTCGGGCGATGGATTCCCGCTTCCGCGGGAATGACCGGTCTCCCTGCGTGAGAATTTCGAGTTTCGGCTCCTCGAAGGAGATGTATGAGCATCGCAAGCGTGAATGTTGGCATTTCTCGGCTGGGACAGGTCCAAATCCGAGCTCATGATGTCAAACGGGCGACGATGTTCTACCAGGATGTGCTTGGACTGAAGCTGCTTTTCGAGGCGCCGCCAGGGCTGGCGTTCTTCGACTGTGGAGGGGTTCGGCTAATGATCGACCGCCCGGAGAAGCCGGAGTTCGATCATCCGTCTTCCATCTTGTATTTCGCCGTGCCGGACATCCAGGCTGCCCATGCGCAGTTGAAACAGAGCGGCGTGCATTTCGAAGACGAACCGCATCTGATCGCCCGAATGCCGGACCACGATCTGTGGATGACGTTTTTCCGGGATTCGGAAGACAACTTGATGGCGTTCGTGAGCGAAGTGGCAAAGTGACGAAAATGGAAAATAGAAACTGGAAACTGGAAACTGGAAACTCGGAACCCCAAGCCCCTTGCATCGTCATTCCAGAAAAGGCGAGGCTCCACTCTCCATTTTCCAGTTTCCATTTTCCAGTTTCGATTTTCGTATGCGGGCAGTTGGGAGGCAATTGATGTCACAAGCACACGCTGAGGCGATTACACACCACCCG
The DNA here is from genome assembly GCA_963831905.1 of uncultured Acidobacteriota bacterium. Taxonomy (GTDB): domain Bacteria; phylum Acidobacteriota; class Terriglobia; order UBA7540; family UBA7540; genus CAVROP01. The sequence continues at coordinate 1,812,745 of CAWHRX010000009.1, forward strand.
GCGCATGCGCCCTCTGGGTTTATTCGCAGGTATCTCTTCAGCCTCGATCACAAAGTGATTGGGATCCAGTATTACCTGCTGGCTCTTGTCTCAGTCTTCATCGGCCTGACACTTTCGATCTTGATGCGCCTGCACCTTGTCTGGCCGCAAGCCAGCGTCCCGCTGCTCGATAAGCTCTCTCCGCTCGGCGCGCCGAACGGTGTTATTACGCCGGAGTATTATCTCTCGCTGCTGACGCTGCACGGCACGATGATGGTGTTCTTCGTTCTGACCACGGCTCCGCAAAGCGGCTTTGGAAACTACTTTCTGCCCATCCAGATCGGCGCCGAGGACATGGCGTTTCCGCGGCTCAACATGTTGTCCTTCTGGGTGACTTTCGCAGCTTTCATCACCCTGGTGGCCACGTTCTTTATCCACGATGGCCCGCCGATCGGAGGCTGGACTTCTTATCCGCCCTTGAGCGCGGTCGGAGGAGGGGCGGGCCCGGGAATGGCCATGGGTGAGAATCTGTGGATCATTTCCATCGCGCTTTTCTGCGTCGCGTCCATGCTGGGCGCCATTAACTTTATTGCGACCACCCTCGACCTCCGCGCCCGCGGGCTTTCTTTGATGAAACTTCCCCTCACCTGCTGGGCATGGTTTCTGACCGCAATTCTGGGATTGCTTTCTTTTGCGGTGTTGCTGGCGGCCGGCGTTCTTCTACTGCTCGACCGCGTGGGCGGCACCAGTTTCTTCATCCCAGGCGGCCTGATCGTCAGCGACAAGATTGTTCCTCATACTGGGGGTTCGCCTCTGCTGTGGCAGCACTTGTTCTGGTTCTTCGGACACCCGGAGGTCTACATCGCCATCCTTCCGGGCATGGGGGTCACTTCCCACATCATCTCGACCTTCTCCCGCAAGCCGGTTTTTGGCTACCGCGCCATGGTTTACGCCATGTCGGCCATCGGTATTTTGGGGTTCTGCGTGTGGGGACACCACATGTTTGTGAGCGGCATGAGTCCATATTCGGCGTTTGCCTTCTCGATCCTCACCATGGCCATTGGCGTCCCCTCCGCCATCAAGACCTTTAACTGGATCGGCACCATGATCGGCGGCAGAATTCGCTTCACGCCTCCCATGCTGTTCGCTATCGGATTCGTGTCACTCTTCATTACCGGAGGCCTCAGCGGCATCTTCCTGGGTCAGCCGCCCATCGACCTCTATTTCCACGACACCTATTTCGTTCTCGCTCATTTTCACATGATTATGGGCGTGGCCGCAATCTTCGGAATCTTCGCGGGAACGTACTTCTGGTTTCCTAAGATGTTCGGCCGCATGATGAACGCGACGCTGGGGAAAATTCACTTTTGGTTTACCTTTGTGGGTGTCTACGCGATTTTCATGCCCATGCACTACCTGGGTCTGGAAGGAAACCCGCGGCGCTACTCGGAGTTTATTGACAATTTCCTGCTGCCGCTGATTCCCGTGCACAAGTTCATTTCCATCGCGGCGTTCATCACCGGAGCCGCGCAGCTTTTCTTCCTGTTCAACCTTTTCTGGAGCATGTTCAAGGGCGAGAAGGCGACGGAGAACCCCTGGGGAGCCACAACCCTCGAGTGGACGATTCCTTCGCCCCCGCCTTTTGACAACTTCGCGGGAAAGCACCCCGTAGTCTTTAACGGCGCTTATGAGTTCAGTGTGCCGGGCGCCGCGAAAGACTACATCATGCAGAATTCGCCGGAGGGCGTCGTGGCGGGACACTAACGTCAGTTGTCCGTGGTCCGTCGTCCGTTGTGCCGTTAGCAAGTGGCAGCGGATTACGGATTATGAACCACGGACCACGGACAACTGACAACGGACAGAGATATCTATGGGTTCAACAACGCTAACCAAGCCAGAAGAGGCCGTCAGGATCGGCGATGGCAGCCGGGGCGGAGGTGGCTTCCAACCCAGCGGCTTCGGCGGGGGCAGAGGTTGGGGAGAATTTCGAGTACCGGAGCGGACCTATCGGCTCGGCATGTGGTTTGCCTTGACCGGAATTGTGATGTTGTTTGCGGCCTTCACCAGCGCCCTGGTGGTTCGCAAGGGAATGTCGTTCGACTGGGTTCCGGTCCGTATGCCTCGCATTCTGTGGCTAAATACGTTTGTGCTGCTGGCGAGCAGCGGCGCCCTGGAACTCTCCCGCCACTCCCTGCGCGCCGGCACAGCGAAGGCTTTTACCCGCTGGCTCGCGGCGGCATTGGTACTGGGTCTGGGGTTCCTCGCGGGTCAGCTCATCGCGTGGCGCGAATTGGCGGCGCGGGGAATTTATCTGGCCAGCAATCCGGGCAGCTCGTTCTTCTACGTGTTGACGGCCGCGCACGGCTTCCACTTGCTGGGAGGCGTCGTGGCTCTCGCTTACGTGGTAGTTCGTGCCCGGCCCATTGCACTCGGTGAAGCACGACGCACACCCGTGGACGTGACCGCAATCTACTGGCACTTCATGGATGCGCTTTGGATTTACGTGTTTTTCGTGTTGATGCGATGGATGTAGTAGCGTTCACCACAGAGACACAGAGGCACAGAGAAAGAAAACGAAGGAGTAGAGGATCTTTCTCAGTGTCTCAGTGCCTCTGTGGTTAATCCGGGGGTGAGGATGGCTAGCCATGAAGCGATCGGCGGGGAATTAAGCCAAGTTGGGCAGTCGGCGTGGGGGGGCGGGGTCGCGCCTTTTGCCACGGGCTCAAAAAAACTGGGCATGTGGCTCTTCATCCTCTCCGATGCTATTACCTTCTCGGCGCTTATCATGGCTTACAGCTACGTGCGGGTCGCCAGCCCCCAATGGCCTACACCGTTTGAGTTCTATCCCGGAATCGTCAAGGCTACGGTCATGACGCTCATTCTACTGACCAGTTCCGTCACCATGGTGATGGCCGTGCGCGCGTCAAAATTGGATCGGCGGGCCAGTGCGGTGAAGTGGCTTGTAGCGACCATGGTGGCCGGGCTCGCCTTCGTCGTCATTCACGCCACGGAGTGGGCCGGATTGATTGGAGAGGGTGTCCGCCTTTTCAAAAACCCCTGGGGCGCACCCCTGTTTGGCGCGGCCTTCTTTACCTTGACTGGCTTGCACATGACGCATGTCTTCTGCGGCGTGTGCTACCTGGCGGTCGTCGCCGTGCTCACCGCCAAAGGAAGGCTGACCTCGGAGGATGTGGAGGTTAGTGGACTCTACTGGCATTTCGTTGACCTGGTCTGGATGTTCATTTTTCCGTTGGTTTACATCATGTCTGTGAAGATGGGATAAAAACGTCCGTCGTCCGTTGCAACGGACAACGGACAATGGACGAGGGACGGATAACTCGGAGGGTTTAATGGATTCGGCATCGGAGCACAAGCACGCTGACACTGGCGTCAAAATCGTAATGGTGGTGTGGTTCTGGCTCTTGGCTCTGACGGCTGTGGAAATCTTCTTGGGTTACAAGGCATTCGAAGTGAACGTCATGATCGTCCTGCTCATGGGCCTTTCGGTGGTCAAGGCCTCCTTGATCATCGCCTACTTCATGCACTTGCGCTACGAAAAGCCGAGCATGGCCGCCACGCTGATGCCTGCTTTGGTGATGGTCATTATTCTAATGTTCATGATCTTTCCGGACAGCTTCAGGCTGTTGGCGATGAGGCCACATTAGGTGTAAATTCAAATCTAGGGCTTTGGTAAGTGTTTTGAGATTTGTGGATGCTGAATGAGCAAGCGGCACAGTCACTCTTGGCTGTGCCGAAGATTGAAGCATCCCATGTTTCGAGGGCCGCGGCGACTGTGCCACTTCGGCGAAGGGTTCGGAATGGAAATGTCAGCAAAGCTTTCGCGGCAAGCCGTCAGTTGGATAGTCTGGCTAATTGCCATAGCCGTACTGTTGTGTTCTTCGTCGCTGATCTACGCCCAGGGCTGCGCGATGTGTTACACCAGCGCGGCAGCGGCGAAGGCCGGCGCGCTACATGCCTTGAGAAGTGGAATTCTCATCTTGCTTCTTCCAGTTCTCGTTATGTGTTCAGGCATCTCCGTGATTATCTATCGTTCCCGGGACCGGTTTCTCGGAGCGGCTGAATGGAGCCCCGAGCACGATTGTGAATATCGCGCTATCGTTACTCATTTGAAAGATATCGAAGACCTCGATCCTCAGGAAAGGTCGCCGCTGGCCCTTGGCGGCAACAACCCGTGCAAGGACGACGGACGACCCCAGGTGCAATTATGAGAACTCAACCGCACAGTCCGTGGTTACATCGCTACGCCATGTTTGTAGCATTCTGTACTTTTATTCTGATCATCGCGGGCGCCCTGGTGACCAGCAACGACGCAGGGCTTTCCGTACCGGATTGGCCGACTTCTTTCGGTAGCTTCCGCATGCCGCGCATGGTAGGCGGGGTGATGTTTGAGCATGGTCACCGGATGATCGCCGGCACGGTTGGAATCCTAACGATCATTCTCGCTCTGGCAATTTGGCTCAGGGATTCCAGGCGTTGGGTAAAGTGGGTGGCGGGCGGCGCCGTGCTGGCCGTGCTGGCCCAGGCCGTGTTGGGCGGCATCACGGTGCTTTTCTACTTGCCGGTGGCGATTTCGACCAGCCACGCCACGCTCGGCCAGATCTTCTTCTGCCTCGCGGCGAGCCTGGCCTTTTTCACGCGAGCCGGCTGGCGATGGGACGAGCCCAAGCTCGCGGACCCGTCTGTTCCCACGCTCCGACTCCTGACCGTGGTGACCACGGGCCTCATCCTCGTGCAGTTGGTGTTAGGGGCCGTGTATCGCCACTCCGGGAAGGGCCTCGATCTGCACATTGTGGGCGCCGGTGTGGTCACCATGTTCGTGGCCTACCTGGTCACTCGAATCCTGATCAAGTTCTCGCAAACCCCCGCTTTGCTGAGGCCTGCGCTGTTGCTGGGCGCCCTCTTGGCGCTTCAGGTTTCCCTCGGCATCGGTTCTTATGTCGTGAAGATGGCTGACCGGAATGCGCCTCAGCCCCTGCCGCCGGTGGTGAACATGACCACCGCGCACGTGGCGGTGGGCGCCCTGGTGTTACTGGCCAGCCTTTACTTGACCTATCAGGCGCATCGCTTTCTGGCGCCTCGAGTTGAGGAAGCGAAAGTCGTTTCGGCCCCGCACGGGGCGGCCGCATGAACATGCGATCCGACAACGCGAGAAACAACCCGCTGCGTCAATGGCTTCCGCGCCTGGCGGATTATTGGACGCTGACCAAGCCGGAAGTGAACTTCCTGGTCTTGGTCAGCACCCTGGTCGGATTCTATCTTGCCTCGCGCGGCGGGCTGGATTTCTCCCGCTTATTCCACACCCTGATGGGCACGCTACTTGTGGCCAGCGGCACGGGGACGTTGAACCAGTATATCGAACGCCAGTCGGATAAGCAGATGCGCCGAACGGCCAATCGCCCCCTGCCTGCGGGAAGGCTGGGTTCTGCCGAGGCGCTCTGGTTCGGAATCGTGTTAGCGGGATTGGGCGGCTGGGAATTGTGGGTATTCGCAAACCCGCTGGCCAGTTCGCTCGCCCTGTTGACCCTGGGCACCTACTTGCTGGCCTACACGCCGTTGAAAAAGCGGACGCCGCTTTGTACTCTGGTGGGCGCCTTTCCCGGCGCCATGCCGCCGCTTATCGGCTGGGCGGCAGTGCGCAACAGCCTGGGCCTTGAGGCCTGGGGGCTCTATGCCATTCTCTTCCTATGGCAGTTCCCCCACCTTTTGGCCATCGCCTGGATGTACCGGGAAGACTACGCTCGGGCCAGCCTGCAATTACTTCCCAGGAACGACCGTGAGGGCCGGACAACTGCTTGGCAGATTCTGGGGTATTCGCTCGCGCTGATTCCTGCAAGCTTGATGCCCGTTTTCCTTGGACAGGCGGGGAAGGTTTATCTGGTGGGTGCGTTGGTGCTTGGACTTGGATTCTTCCACTTTGGCATGCGCCTGGCCCTTCAGCGATCGAATTCATTGGCGCGGCGCCTGGTCCTGGCCTCCATCGTTTACTTGCCCTTGGTGTTCGGCTTGCTGATGGTGGACAAGACTCGGTAAAATCTCGGGAGATCGGGAGAACCGGAGATCGGGCAAACAAAAAGCACGCGCGGATCGGTTCTTTGTTCACCCGATCGCCCGATCACCGACTCACCCGATCTCCCGATTCGTGAGCGAGTTCCGCCTCCAAATGCCCAATGACCGAATCCAACCAGCCGAGGAGGGCCTTTTCAGCTTCTTCGCGATCCCCAGAGTCTTCCAGCGAGGCGATGCTATCGCCTTGTCCATTCAGGGGGATAAAGTGGCAAGGGAGGTCCTCACCCTGGCAGTCTGCCGGCACCCATTCCCAGAGAAGGCACTCGTAACAAGGATGCTGCTTGGCCGTTTCGCCGAAGTTTAGGCAAGTAACCGAATCACGAAAAAGCTTTGTAGGCTTTTGCGGAGTGCGGACAGACCGGCCGTACCCGCCGTTTTTCAAGACGTCTCGTTCCAATTTCAATTGGTCTATAATCTCTTTCAGGTCGGCTCGCATGGCCTTTTTACCTCCTCTGGTTACCAGGGATGAGCCGCAGCCCGGCCGAGTCTGGCACAAAGGGAAACGAGCAATTTCAAGGCCAATGGCAAGATTTTGCAAACAAGCAACTTAAACGCGAGGGGATGTAATCCAAGAGACGGAGTGGGTCAAAATGCCCACTTCTGCCGTCTTTCGGCTCAAGCGAGGACCCACAATCCATGTTCGACGAACTGCTATTAGCAGGTTTTTGCCTTCTGACAACCCTGGTTGGACTGGCCTTTGCGGCTTGGGAGGTGATCAGCGGAAGGGTTTTCGATATTGATGGCCTGTGGTTTACCCTGATCAGCCTGACTTTGGCGGGGGTGTTCGGCGGCGTCCTCGCCTGGTCGTTTTACACTGGAGAAGGTCAGCAATTGTTACATCACTTCAGGAAGGGCCCCGCCTCGAAGGCCGGACCTGAGAAGAGTTCGCCGAATCCTACATGATCCCCTACCTTTCCAGCGTTGATGCCACTCTGAATGCTGCCAGTGCCGTTTTTTTGACACTCGGGTTCTTTTTCATCCGGCGGAGGAACATCCGCGCGCACAAGGCTTGCATGCTCTCCGCCTTTGCGACCTCAACGATTTTCCTGGTTTGTTACCTCACTTATCACTACTTTCATGGAACCACGCACTTCCTCGGGCAGGGCGCGGTTCGGGGTTTTTATTTCGTCCTGCTGGGTTCGCATACGGTACTCGCCGCGGTGATCGTGCCACTCGCCCTCACCACGCTTTATCGCGCCTGGCGGAAGCGCTTCCCGCAGCACAAGCGAATTGCCCGCTGGACTCTGCCGCTTTGGCTTTATGTTTCTGTGACGGGTGTGGTCGTCTACTTTATGCTCTATTACCTCTACCCCGCCAAGCCATGATGCATTTGATTCTTGCCGAGAGCGCGTTATAATGGGCGCTCGCAACCTTGTTTCCTCACGACGAGGATCCGCAGAAGGATCTTTCATGATTGAACCCATTCCCCGACTTGGCGATATCATTGACGACTACTGCCCTCGCTGCCGTCTGCTTTTGAACCATGCCGTGGCCAGCCTGGTGGATAACAAGGTGGTGAAAGTTATTTGCCAGACTTGCCACAGTGAGCACCCGTACCGCAATGCGGAGATGCCCCCCAAAAAGAAACCGGGCTCCCGCGCCGTGCTCTTTGAGCAGGTGTTAACAAAGACCGCGGCCACGCCTGAGGCTGATCCCACAACGCCGGCCGAGGAACCTGCTCCGGTTGAGGCGGAACCAGCGAAGAAAAAAAGGGTCGCAGCTCCAGCGCGCTACATCACCCGGCATCGCAGCAAGTCTCCCCGGGCGTAGGCAAGTTTCAGGTGTAAGGGATTCGCGATCCGCGAAGTGAAGAATAGTGAATGGTGAATAGTGAATTGTAAATTATCGACTGGCGCCCGATGTGAGGCCTCGGTTCCTACCCTCGAGCGTCGGGAATTCATAATTCACTATTCACCATTCACCATTCAGATTCGCTCCTAACCTGACACCCGACAACTGACTACGTATGCTTTGGTTACCCGCTCTCGTGGTTCTTCTCTGGTGTGCTTTGGGGGTTCGCATCGTGCGCAGTCTTCGAAGCACCATAGTATTGCGTGCGAACCAACCGTCATCCCCCCTCGAGTCCTTTCCGAGAGTATCCATCATCGTGGCCGCCCGCAACGAGGAAGAGGCGCTTCCCGCCGCGCTCGAATCTCTCTTAGCGCTTGACTACCCCGATTTTGAAGTTGTTCTGGTGGAGGATGACTCTCAGGACCGCACAGCAGCCATAGCGGACGAGTGGGCATCGAAGCCCGCTGCTCGTGGTCGGCTCAAGGTTCTTCACAACAAAACACTGCCGCCCGAGTGGCACGGCAAAGTGCATGCCTTGCATCTGGCGTCGAGCGCCGCTTCCGGCGAGTGGATTCTGGCAACGGATGCCGACATGGTTCTTCACCTTTCGGTTCTGAGGGTGGCGGTGTCCTTTGCCCTTGAACGGCGCGTCCAGTTTCTTTCGATTATCCCGGAGTTGGAGTTCGGTTGTTTCTGGGAAAAAGTCGTGCTTCCAGGGTTCTCCTTACTTATCACTTCCCTCTTTCCCGTTCATTTAGTGAATGATCCAACTTCTCCCCGAGCCCTCGCCGCAGGCGCTTTTATCCTGATGAAACGCTACGACCTGGTTGCCTTGGGTGGCTATGCGCGTTTGAGGAACGTACTCATCGAGGACCTCCGGATGGCGGAGCTTTTCAAACGCCACGGACGCCGCATCTACTTGGCGGCCAGTCGCGGTCTCCTGCATACTCGCATGTACACCAGCGGCGCGGAGATCTTCGAGGGACTGAGCCGCACCGCGTTTGAAGGCTCCGGCTACTCCGTCCCAAAGACGCTGGGAGCGATGTTCCTGGCCAACCTGCTGGCGGTATTCCCCTGGGTGGCGCTGATCGCCCGGGTTCTCGCCGATTGGAAGCTTGATCGGGCTGTGTTGCACGACCCTTTTCTCCTCGCGGCCGCCGTGGCCTGCCTCATTGCTTCTTTGGTCTACCTGCCTTTCATCCTCCACTCGCGTATTCCGCCGCTCTACGTTCTTACACTGCCCCTGGCGACATTGTTCTATTCCTGTGTGTCCGTCTATTCGATCTTGACCAGCAGGATTGGGCGCGGGGTTTCATGGAAAGACAGGCGATACCGCGCTCCGGTCGAATAGCCGGCGCGCCTTGCAATTTTCAAACAGGCAGGCGAGAATATTTTTTGCGGTACACGGCGGGCTGGTTCTGAAATTTCAAATTTGAAATTTCAAATTTGAAGGCCCGATGGGAGCGTGGGTCATGGAGACAGCGAGTTTCGGTGCAGGGTGTTTCTGGGGTGTCGAGGCGGCGTTTCGGCAGACGCCGGGCGTCGTTTCGACCGCCGTGGGCTACATGGGAGGAACCCTCGAAGACCCAACCTACAAAGACGTTTGCACGGACAAGACCGGGCACGCCGAGACGGTTCAAGTCGTCTATGATCCCTCAAAGACATCCTACAACGATCTCCTGAACGTCTTCTGGCAGAACCACGACCCGACCACCTTGAACCGCCAAGGGCCCGACGTTGGAACCCAATACCGAACGGTGATTTTCTACCACACTCCTGAGCAGGAGGCGCTCGCCCGAGCGTCCAAGGAAGCTCTGGAGTGCTCGGGAGCATTCAAACGGCCCATCGTAACGGAAATTGTTCCGGCTTCCACCTTCTGGCGTGCTGAGGAGTACCACCAGCAATACCTCGAAAAGCGCGGCCTCGCCCAGTGCCACATCAAGTAGCGGCAGAATTAGACTGAAACCAGCGCACAAGCGGAGAAACCTATGGCGGCGATTCGGACCTTCGAACCTTTTGTTCGTTCCTTGCTCCGCATCGTGGCGGGATTTACCTTCTCACTGCATGGGATGCAATTGATCCTCGGCCTCTTCGGGGGGATGGGCGGGAAAGGCGCAACGGCCCACTTTGGCTCGCTTCCCTGGATTGCGGGCTGCCTGGAACTGGTTGGCGGGCTGCTGTTGGTTCTGGGGCTTTTCACTTCGCCCGTAGCGTTTATTCTGAGCGGTGAGATGGCCGTGGCCTACTTCAAGGCGCATTTTCCCCAAGGGTTCTTCCCGATTGCTAACCACGGGGAGTTGGCGGCGCTTTACTGCTTTATCTTCCTGTCCCTGTCCGTGGCCGGGCCCGGCCCACTCAGCCTGGATGCGATCGCACGACATAAGCCTGATTAGTTTTGATGGATTAACCCTCCCCCCCTTGGGGGAGAGGGTGGCCCGCGGCGGCGTTTTCATCAGCCGACGCGGGTCGGGTGACGGGGCTTTCGGAATATCACTCCGTGCTACCGGCCTTACCCGCCGAGTTTGACTCTTGCGCCTCGTGCCCCCGGCAGAACAGCACAGGGAGGCGTGGATATTGCGGGTAGGCGGGGTCCGTGGCGCTCCGGCGGCAGAGATAGAAGACTGATCCTCGATCAGACCGGATAATGCGAACGTGCTTGCAACGGCCGCACAACCCCGGTGAGTCGGAGTCCGGGTCAGGTACGTCGGTCATCACATTCCCCTCCAAAGCGTGGACGCGCGTCATGCCCCCGCGCTATTCTATTCTGAGTTATGACGTCTGATTCCTCAAGGGCGCGAAGAACAGATTTCCAGCCCGGGACCCCGCGCAACACGTTCATTATCGTCGTCCCGATTCTGGTGGTTCTGGTCACCTTTCTTTTCTGGTATCAGACCTGGTTTGGAAGGCCCTTGAGCGATCAGGAGATGGGCCAGTATCTATCGGACACCTCTGTACCGCACAAAACCCAGCACGCCTTGACGCAGCTTTCGGACCGGATGGCGCGCGGCGATGCGACGACGGGGCGTTGGTATCCGCAAGTCATCAGTCTGGCCGGGAGTAAACAACCTCAGTTTCGGTCGATGGCGGCTTGGGTGATGGGCCAGGACAACCGTTGTGAGGCATTCCACCGAACGCTGCGCGCGCTGCTCGATGATCCTGCGCCGCTGGTGCGCTCGAATGCTGCACTGGCCCTGGCGCGTTTCGGCGATTCTTCAGGAGAGCAACAGTTGCAGGCCATGCTGCAGCCCTTCACGCTCAATGCCCCACGGGCCGGCAGGCTCGAGTTCCGGGCTAGAGAAGGGGACTCAATGCAAAGCGGCGGCATCGTGGCGCGCCTCAGCGTCGCAAACGACGGGAACCCGGTGGATGTGGTTTCATCGATAACAGGCAGCATTGCACGGCTGGCAGCCAAAGACGGCGCACAGGTCGGCGCAGGCGACGCGATTGCCGTCATTAGCCCCGGTGAAACGCAGGTGTTTGAAGCCTTGCGTGCCCTACTTCTGGTTGGGCACGATCGAAGCCTACCCGAGGTCGACCGCTTCGCCGCCGGAGTTCCTGGATTGTCCGAGCGGGTCCGGCAGCAAGCTGTCCTGACTGCGCAGGCCATTCGGCAGCGGACTTTGCATAGCGAAGGCGTCAAATAGACCAGCCATTCTGAGTAGGGGTAGGGCTTGCCCTACCCTCGTCGTTCCCTCGTGCAATGTCCATCCGGGGACGGCAAGCCGTCCCCCTACGGGTTTGTATTGCTTAGGGTTTCCTTGGTGGGAAACTAGAACGTGAATTTCGTCCCCAGCCGGACTTCGACATCTTCGGTGGGTATCATCTCGATGGCGTCCCACGGGCAGCCGTCCAGAAAACAGCCGTCGGGGCCCTTGCTGGTGCACTTCTTGCAGCCAATGCAGAGTTGAGGATCAACTTCGATACGTCCGAATGGAGGGTGGTCCTCGTCGACCACCCAATACATGCAGTCGGCCACGGGACAGTAAGGGACACAGGCCGGAGAGCCGGCGCAACCGGTGCAGCACTCGGTAATAACTGCCAACTCCTTGGGTCTCTTCTTGCGTGGAGTGTCAATGCCTTCCGACTTCGGCTCCAACTTGACCACTTCGCCCACCGGAATGTAATACTCTGCCACAGGCCCTCTCCTGGTTCGGGAATCTCTACATATTGTCCCAAATGAGTCGCCAGCGCGTCAACGGCAAAGCCGGTTGGAAGAACGGTTGTCGGCAAATCGCTGAGAATTAAAGTCGAGATTTCATCAGAAGGAATTCGGGACTGGACTTGGGTTGTGGCGCATTGGGTAGTATTTCAGCGATTTCCTTCTCCGCTTGGGCAATGCGTTCCGAAATCGGCGGTGTTCCCCGCGACAAATCAGGCTGGCCTTGGGAAGCCGTATCAGCGGGATCGAGTCTTCCTAGCATCCCAACATACGCGCTTGGAGCGTAACCGGCTTTATACACATACTGGAGTCCCAGGTAATCGGCTTCCAATTCATTCTGCCGCTGGTTCCGGAGAAAGGCTAAAGACATGCCCATGCTGCCGTGCTCAACATAGCCTACGCAAACCACGACGCCGTCGGCGCCGCGAGCTTCGCCGTAGGTGTTCATAAGCTGCGACATCACTGCGGAATCCCCCGAGTTCGCGGACATGAGATGCGTGATGAGATGCGTGATGAGTTGCTGATTAAACGCCTTCGCCATTTCCTCGGCCCAGTGCCGTGCTGCAGCGTGCGCGATTTGATGGGCGATCACGGCAGCGATCTCGTCGTCATTCTGTGCCGCATGCACCAGCGCGGAGCTTATATAGATGTGCCCTCCAGGGAACGAAGTGCCATTCACGTGGGGCGATCTAAGCACCCTGACCGCGAATGAGCGCTTCCAATCGGAATGGCTCACTACGTTTTGCGCCACCCTGGCCACATATTGCTCCACGGTGGGGTCTCGAACAAGGTCAGCCGATCTCTCGAATTGTTCTGATTCTTGCTTTCCAAGCGCACTTTCAGTCTCCGGTGAGATCGTGGTCTTGCGGGCCACGTTTCGATGTCCAACCTTGTCCGGATTGTTCTCGTTCTTGCGGCCATAAACCGGCAGAAGTGCGGCGAGGATGCCTATGCAGATTAGCCCACCGGTCAAGAGTTGTTCACGGACCGCTCGAGGTGACATCGTGACCTCTCTGAACTCACCTGGCCTCTCGCCACAGTGATCCCGGGAGGCATTATGGACTTGCTCTGCGCAAACGGCAAGTCCAATGACCTGTCGGCAGTGGTACTGTTTGACGTAGAGGGTCTTTACGCCGCCACTCGGCGAGGTAAACTCGCCGCTATATCCTCAAACTGTACCACTAGCCGTTTTCCGCTTGACAAGCCAGGACATCTATGATAGCCTATCATAGTGGTCGAGGTGTGGACATCTTGTCGTAGGCAAAGGCCTGCGAGCGACGGAGCGCGAGGGATGGCGGGAACGGTCCCAGCTCTCGGGAGAACAAGCTATCGAAAAAACAAAGAATAGTACGAACGAAGCCAGTATGTTATTGAAAACACAAGGTGGCAATCAGCACTTGTTGGAACGAAGCTAAGAAGTACTTGAAAACAAAGCGGTTATTCGAGAACAAGCGGAACGAAGCTAAGAAGTTGCTGAAAACAGAGGACATAGCTTCCGTCGATGGCCCCAATTATGCACGTTTTGCGCGCGAGTTAGCGCAAGATTGAGCCTGATATGGAGCAAAAACAGCGCATTTTGCGAAAACGAAGTCAAGCTCCGAAGTCGCAAGGCGAGGTCGGGGGAGCGCACAACCAACCGGCTACACAAGGTGCTCATCCGCCACGCCGAAATGGCCATGAACACCCGCTCGGCCGCCTTCGCAGAGGACAAGTTTCTCGGCGAAGGCTCGGCGGCGCAGCGGCTTGGCGTCGTCAATTTGACTTGCCCGAAGCGGCGCAATAATATGGTACTTAGGACTTCGCCAAGGATGTTTCTCCAACTTATTGGAGGCTAGGTTTATTCCCATGGTCGGTAAGACTTTTGGGCACTATCGCATCATCGAGAAGCTGGGCGGGGGCGGGATGGGAGTAGTGTACAAGGCCGAGGACACCCGTCTCGGCCGTTTCGTAGCCCTCAAGTTCCTGCCCCCGGACTTGGCCAGGGATCATCAAGCGCTGGAGCGCTTTCAGCGGGAAGCTCGAGCCGCCTCGGCCCTTGACCACCCGCACATCTGCGCTGTTTATGATATCGGCGAACACGAGGGCCAGCCTTTCATTGTCATGCAGTACCTGGAAGGTCAAACGCTGAAGCACCGAATTGCCGCCAAGCCATTCAAGTTGGACGAGATTCTGGACCTCGGCGTCCAGCTTGCTGACGCCCTCGAGGCCGCACACGCGAAAGGTTTTGTCCACCGGGACATCAAGCCTGCCAATATCTTCATCACCGAGCGTGGGCAGGCGAAGATTCTGGACTTTGGCCTGGCGAAGCTGACCTCGCAGCCGAAGACCGCCGCCCAAGCTCTGGGGGCGAGCGAAATGCCGACGCAGGCGACACAAGAAGCATTTCTGACCAGCCCGGGGACGGCCCTTGGCACCGTGGCCTACATGTCGCCCGAGCAGGCGCTGGGCGAGGAACTTGACGCGCGCACCGACCTGTTCTCGTTTGGGCTGGTTCTTTACGAGATGGCGAGCGGCCGTCCGGCGTTTCCTGGAAACACCTCGGCAGCCATCTTCGACAGCATTCTCCACAAGGCGCCCCCCTCTCTGCTGCGGTTGAAACCCGACCTCCCGGATGACCTGGAACGAATAATCGCTAAGGCGCTCGAGAAAGACCGGGAAATGCGCTACCAGAGCGCTTCCGAGATGCGGACCGATCTTAAGCGGCTCAAGCGCGATACGGATTCGGGCCGCTCAGCTTCGGTTGCCGCAGCGGTCATCTCTCCCGTGCGAGACGAGAGCAGCGCCAAAACAGTCGTTGCCCCAGCCCCGCCGCCGATGGTTGAACCCGTGACGCCGAGCCCCGCAAAGCGCGCCAAGTTGCGCCAAGGCTTAATGGTCGCGGCCGCGGCGGTAGTGCTGATCGGGATAATTGAAGCCGTATTCCATTTCCGGCGCACGCCGGCGCTGACGGCGCGGGATTCCATCGTGGTGGCGGATTTCGTCAACACCACCGGCGAGCCGGTTTTCGACGGGACGCTGAAAGAGGCGCTCACGGTGCAACTGGAGCAATCCCCTTATTTAAACGTTCTGTCGGAATCACGGGTGCGGGAGGCGTTGCGCTTCATGGGTCGCTCTCCCGACGAGCGAATCTCCACAGAGGTGGCCCGCGAGATCTGCCTGCGCGAGGGAGCCAAGGCGATGCTGGCCGGTTCCATTTCGAGCCTGGGCAGCCATTACGTGATTGACCTCAAGGCCGTCAACGCGCAAACCGGCGACTCGCTGGCCCGCGAGCAGAGTGAGGCCGAAAGCAAAGAGCAAGTGCTCAAGTCGCTGGACCGCGCCGCCTCCAGCCTGCGGCGCAAACTCGGCGAGTCCCTGGGCTCTGTCCAGAAATTCGCCATGCCTCTCGAGCAGGCCACCACTTCCTCTCTCGAGGCCTTGCAAGCGTTCAGTCAGGGACAGGCAGAGCATCAGAAACTCGAGGATGAAAGAGCTCTTCCCCATTTGAAACGCGCCGTCGAACTCGACCCCAATTTCGCCATGGCCTACGCCACGCTGGGGGTGGCCTATAGCAACCAAAGTGACAGAGCCCGGGCTTCCGAGTGCTTGCAGAAGGCTTTCGAGTTGAAAGACAGGGCGAGCGAACGGGAGAAGTTATACATCTCCGCGCATTACTACGAGATGGTAACGGGGGAGCAACAGCGCGCCGTCGAAGTCTACGAGTCGTGGAAAGAGACTTACCCTCGCGACTCCACGCCTCGCGATAACCTGTCGAACCGCTACAACGAATTCGGGCAGTTTGAGAAATCCTTGACTAACGCCAACGAATCTTTGCGGCTCAACCCGAAAGACATCTTCGCCTACCAGAATGCCGTCGGCGCCTACGAAAAGCTTGATCGCTACGATGAGGCGAAGGCGATTGCGGAGCAGGCCATCGCACAAAATGCGGACTCCATGGGGATCCATGTATCGCTCTATGAGATCGCCTTCATGCGCGGGGACAACGCCGGCATGCAACGCCAAATCGCCTGGGCGGCCGGAAAGCAGATGGATTCATTAATGCTCTTTCCTCAGGGCATGGCTGATTACGCGATGGGGAGAGTGCACAGAGCTCGCGAAACCCTAACGCAGGCATTCGGTCTGGCCGGGCAGCACGGCCTCAAAAGTCTGGCGAATGAGATTCGCGCCGCGATGAGCGTTGAGGAGGCCGCCATCGGTAATCTGCAAGAAGCGCGCAGCGGGGCCGAGCAGGCCCTCGCGTCCTCCCCCGACCGGGATGCAAAGACATCGGCAGCAGTCGCGCTGGCGATGGCCGGGGATACGAGCCGGGCTGAGAAGCTGGTGGATGATCTGGCGAAAGATTCTCCTCAGGATTCGCTGCTCAACAATCTCGTGCTTCCCACGACGCGGGCCATCGTGGAGTTGCAACGCAAGAACCCGACCCGGGCCATTGCGCTGCTGGAATCAGCCAAGCCCTACGGAGTCTCCGACTTCGGGTCGATTTACATTCGCGGCGCAGCCTATTTGCAGGCGCATAACGGAGCCCAGGCCGCCGCCGAGTTTCAGAAGATCCTGGACCACCGCGGTGTAAGCCCACTTGACGTGGCCTACCCACTCGCACGCCTGGGGCTGGCGCGCGCCTTGGCGCTCGAGGGCCAAACGGCCAAAGCCCGCGCCGCCTATCAGGATTTTCTGGCTTTTTGGAAAGACGCCGACCCCGACATCCCCGTCTTGAAACAAGCCAAGGAAGAGTACGAAAAGCTCAAATGAGTCGGCCGCCGGAAGGCAGGGCAGACGCCCTGGCGCGGCTTATTCGCCGCCCAGGGCGATGACGAAATACTGCGCGTGCGCGGCCCCGGCGTTCCGGATGCCGTGCTCTTCGTTGGAAGCCACGTAGGCCACAGAGCCGGGGCCCAGGCGGGCGGCGCGGCCGGCGATGGTGACTTCCAGCGTCCCTTCGCGCACCAGGAAAACTTCCTCGTGCGCGTGGTGATGGGCGGGATGCGGCATGGAGCCCGGCGCAAGGTCGGTTTCGTGCATCTCGATGGCATAGCCGGTGTGAGTCTTGCCCTCGACGATGCGGCGAAGCGTGTTTCCGTTGCCGGTCTCTACAGGCAGATCTTCGAATCGGAGCAGCTTGGAAGGGATTGGGCCTTCCGCCGCCAGGCCGCGCGAGGCCATCAGGGCGGGGATCCAAAAGCAGAGCTCCCGGCGTGAGTATCTCATTGCCTTGCTCCTCCTTCACTGTCGTTCCGAGATTCACTCTCTCGAAAGTCAGTCATTCTGAGCGAAGCCAAGAATCTGCATTAGTTCGCCTCGGGCCGGAACTGCAGATCCTTCGCTTCGCTCAGGATGACAGCGGCTTTCATCTCCATGGGTGGGCCGCAGCTCCGTGTACACTCGAAATGACAGACCTCTGAATGAAAGACAACTAAGCCCGCAGCCCTTGTTACGGCCGCATGGCGCGTTGTTCCGCCAAGGGAGCTTGTCCGCTTGGTTGCAGCGCTGCACCTTTGGGCGGCGTTTTCCCCAGTTGTTTGTAAACGGCTTCCACGTCTTCCGGAATCAGCTCCGGCGCGTGCCATTTATAATTCTCCACCAGGGAATCCACCTCACGCTTCACTTCACTCAAGGATTTTCCTTCCTTGGACCTTGTCTCGACTTCCTTCTCCAGCCATTCCAGAAACTGGCGGAACTCTGCCAATTCCTTCTTTCCTCCGGGCTCGCCATGTCCGGGCACATACACGTCGACGTCCCACGCCTCGACCTGTTTCAGGGCGGCAATCCAATCACGAAGGTTTCTCGATTCGATGCGGGGAAAGTAGCTGTTTTGGAACAGTTCGCCAAGGAACAAAACTTTGGTTCCGGGCAGGTAAACCGCCGAGTCGTCGGAAGGTCCATTCTTAAGAAGCGTGACCAGCTTGATCTCCTGCCCTCCCAGCCGCAAGGTCATCTCGTTGCTGAATGTCTGTGCCGGAATAGCGACGTGGAAGCCGCGCATGCGGGTGCGTAATTTCCCATCGTCATCGTCCAACCGGCGGATCAGCATTTGGCGATACTGGCGAATGCCTTCCTGCGCTTTCGTCGAGCAAATCACGGCGGCTTGCAATTCCGTGAAGGCTTCGTCGCCCAGGGTCTGCTCGCCGTCGGAATTGGTGTTGATGACGTACCTCACGGGCAGTTCGGTGCGATGCCGGATTTCATAGAGCAGCTCGCGGGCATGAAAAGGAGTGTTGGTGGTGTCGATCACTACCACCCCCTCGTTCGTGACCACAAAGCCTGCCGTCCCCGCGCGGGCAAACTGCGGGTCTCCGTCCAGGTCCAGGACATCATCCGAGACCCAGGCGAAGACGTTCGGCTTCACTTCCCGCACGTTATAGAGCCAGCCCGTTGCGTAACCAAGGACCGCAGGCAGAAAGCAGAGGGCGGAAAGCAGAAGGCCGAAACGGAAGAGTTTCGAGGGCTGGGCGCTGAAGATGTGCCTCCTCAACTCCTTAACTTTCGACTCTCGACTCTTCCTAAATGTCCACATACACTTGCGCGCGCCAGCCCTCCGCAGTCTCCCTTAAATCAAGCTGATGATAAGTCACCGCTTTAACCAGCAATTTCACTTGATGTTTTCGCCGGTCGAACTTCTCGCCTCGCGCCATGGCCATGAGAACTCGCTCCGTGAGTGCGTCAAATTGGAAGTCGCGAAACAGCCAGCCCTCCGCGTCGAAGAGATACAGAATTTCACTCAACCAGTTTACCAGCAGGCTGGGCATATCGGAAGCTTCCGCGCCCAGCGGCTTCCCCTCGCGGGGCGCTATGGTTTCCAGGTCTACCATCAAATGCGTCAGGGCGCGGGCCGCATTTCGAAACACGTCCTGGCGCGTGGCGCCAAACGCCTCGAAGCCGATGTCGGCAGTGTGTTCGAGTATGCGGAAGGGTAGCATCGTTGGCCACTCGGCTATGACCGGGCCGGCACTGAGGCTGGCCGCGGAATAGTCCCACATCATACTCAACCTTGGTTGACTTTGGTAGTTCAAGGAGAGGAGCACGGCCGGATGCCGTTCCAACTTGGCGGTGTGCTGCCCTTTATATCTTCGGAGGGGCGGGCTTTTCCATTGTGTGCGTGGCCATACTGCTTTTTAAGTATGGTCTATTGTGAACCGCCTGAAGACTCCGTCAGTAACCGGCTGGACTTTTTCCGAGCCCTTGACTAGGATGGGCGATAGAATCAGGTGGCTCGATGTCTTCTCATGGCTCGGATATTTCGGTTGCGGCGGTAGTGGGTTTCGGTGCAGGCCTTTTCTGGTTTATCAAGGGGTTTCGCGTCTTTCGGGAATATCGTGTGCTGGCGGATACGCCCGAGATCCCGATTCGCAGCGTGGCCATGGGTCTCGTGGAGATCCATGGCAAGGCCAAGGGCCTACAGACCGTTCTGAGTCCCGTTACCAAAACTCCGTGCTTCTTCTATAAGGTTGATATTGAGAGGTGGGTCAGGGATAAGAATGGCGGGCATTGGTCCCACGCGGCCACCCAAGCGGAAGGCACGCGTTTCTACCTCGAAGACGCGACTGGCAAGGTCCTTGTGGACGCTCATGGGGCTGAGTACGATTTGATCCAGACTGCGAAGCGAGAGACAGGCCGCGGGATTGGCGGATCTCTGAGCCGTCTGTTCGGCGGGACCGACTCGAGCCTGGCGACCGGCTCCGGCGTGTCTGACACCGACTTGGTCAATTATGCGGAAGCAGTGATTTCAACCGGCCACACCACGTTTTCCCTCGGCGGAGGCAGCCTCCTCACAGGCCTCGGCGGAGTCTCTCTGGGTCTGGGGATGGGTTCAGTTCACCGTTATCGCTTGATCGAGTATTGCATCCTTCCTGAACAAGCGTACGATGTGGCCGGGACCTGCATTGAGAACCCTGACGCCCAGGACGAACACGACCGGAATATGATCGTGAAGGGCCGGAACGAGCCGACCTTTGTGATTTCCTGGCGTAGTGAGAAGGAACTCAAGAGCCGGCTGCGAAACCGCGCCGCGCTTCATATCTTCGGCGGGGCAGCGCTCTCGGTGGTGTGTTTGGCGGTTCTACTGTTCAGGTTTGGTTGGCTGTGAAAGGCAGTGACGAGCGACGAGCGTCACGTGTCACTCGTCACTATCGAGAGGAGTAGACGGATGGGCGTTGCGATCCTTATTGGTTTGGTGCTGGTGTTACTCGTCGTGGGGCTTTTGGCCTATTTCATTACTATTTACAACAGCCTGGTGCGGCTGCGGAATGACCTTGATAAGGCCTGGGCCAACATTGATGTCCTGCTCAAACAACGTCACGACGAACTGCCCAAGCTGATCGAGACATGTAAGGGTTATATGCAGTACGAGCGCCAAACCCTCCAGCTCATCACCGAGGCCCGCACTGCCTTCATGAAAGCGAACACCGTGGCGGAGAAGGCGCAGGCCGATGACTTCCTCTCCGGCGCGTTGAAATCGCTCTTTGCAGTGGCAGAGAGTTATCCCGAGCTGAAGGCCGACAACAATTTCATGCAGCTCCAGAATCGGATCTCCGAACTGGAAGAGAAGATTGCCGACCGGCGTGAGTTCTTTAACGACGACGTGAACACCTACAACATTCGAATCCAGCAGTTGCCGGATGTTTTTATTGCGCACATGCTGAACATGCAGCACAAGGACCTGTTCAAGGTGGCAGAGGAAGATCGCCGCGACGTAGAAGTGAAAGTCGGGTAGACCCTGGGGAAGGAGCCTGAGATGGTACTCTCATTCGTAGTGCTTGCGATTCTGGCGGTGTTCATCATTACGGTCATCGCCGTCATCCTCTATTTCGTGGGCCTGTATAACAAGCTGGTCGCCTTTAAGAACAACATCGATCGGTCATTTTCCAACATCGACGTCCTGCTGAAGCAGCGCCACGATGAGCTTCCTAAGTTGATTGAGACGTGCAAAGGTTACATGCAGTACGAGCAGAAGACCTTGCAGGCCGTCACTGAGGCGCGCACGGCTTTTATGCGCGCCAACACGCCGGCGGAAAAGGCTCAGGCCGATAACATGGTGAGCGGGGCGCTGAAAAGCCTGTTTGCGGTGGCTGAGAAATACCCTGACTTAAAAGCCAACACCAACTTCCTGCAGCTTCAAGGCCGGATTACGGACCTGGAGACAAAGATCGCGGCGCAACGCGCGGCTTACAACGAAGATGTGAACACCTTCAACATCCGCATCGCCCAGATCCCCGCCAGCCTGGTGGCGGGCTTTATGGGCCTCCAGCCCCATGCCCTCTTCCAGGTGGCTGAAGCCGACCGGGAGGATGTGAAGGTGAGCTTTAACTAGGCTATTCTGCTATGAGTTGCGAGAACCCAAGCGCGGAAGAGCCCGCATTTGAGATCTGAGATTCGAGATCTCGGCGCTACGCGCTGGCCGCTTGAATTCGTGGGAAGTACAGCCACAGATGCCCGCCGTCGTCGTCTTCGCCAAAGACGATCTCGCCATCGCGGCCTGTGACCGCATCGCCGAAAACGTATCCGTAACGGCGGCGCTCGAAGAGGGACACGGCTGCGCCCAGATTGGTAATCTCGCGCCGGTGCGGGTCGTAGCAGAACATCTTGGCTATTCCAGACCCGCAGGACCCGAACACTCTGCCGTCAAAGGTGGCCGCCATGCAATAAACGGGCGCCAGCATGGTCTTGCCAAGCGGGGCGCTGAATCCGCGCTGCTCGTCGAAGGAAAAAATCTTGCCATCGTCATCCGCCGTAAAGAGTAACCCGGTCTCGACTGACCTGGCCCAAACCGCGGGCGACTTTTCCCAGCGGCCGGCAGGCAACTGGAAGGCTCGCGGTTCGAGTTTCTGTGTCTGGCAGTTGAATCGCCACAGGTGGCCTTGGCCGTCCGGGCCAACAATGTTTCCCTTTGAACCCACCGCTATGCGCCCGCAGCAGGAGACTTCCACCACGGTTTGAATCTTGGGGGCAGCGAAGTCCACCGTGAAGAGGTGATGCGCGGTCACACCGACCACATGATCCCTTGAAGCGTCGGCCACCGCGTGAATGATCGGCTCGGCGGCGACGCCGCCCAGATCCTCAAAGTGGGGCCGTTCGAAGCCCCACTCTTGGATCAGGTCATAAGGCCATTGTTGTAGCCTAGTCACAAGGACCGCGCCTCCGCTTTGACCGTTCACGCATGCCAGGAATTTGGATTTTCCGCAACAAACCGCCGCGCAATGGGTGGCGTCATCCACGGCCTTCATGTCGAAAATCATCCCGGTAACGCCGTGAAACATGCCGACAAAGATATGGGCCCGCTTGCCGCCGGTGCCGCCGTAGACGAAACCTTGCGGGCTTACGTCGAGAGCGGTGATGTGGGACTCATCCGCGAGGATGGGAATTGTCGCGCCCGGAAAGCCGGTGGGAAAGGCGAGCATGGTTCCCTGCTTTACGAACGTCCCATGGACGATATTATCCGCCTCTTGCTGGGCAGCCGGCGAATCCAAATCGATTTTCTTCTTCTTGTCACTCATGATGAAACCTCATCCCCACATACGAATCGGCAGGTGAGCATTTTCTTTCTTGCGGCTCGCCGGCATTTCGACTTTGAAAATGCCCGAGGGCCGCGAGCCGACGTGGCCGAAAAAGAGATCTCCGTTGTGATCGACCGCCCCGCGAGAGACATACTGTGCAAGCTCCCTGGGATGTACGAGGCAGGTGACTTCTTCTCTTTCCAACGTAGCGGGATTCAGCCGCCACACCACTCCTTCGCGTTCTTTATGTTCGGGGCCCATCGGGTTGTAAACCGGATCGCGCCACCGCGACGCGACGTAATACAACTGGCCGTCGCCGGCGAAGGTCAGACCGCCGCAATGGTCCACGAAGGTGTCCTTGGAAGCGGTGGGATCTCGCTTTTGAGTAGCAGGCCCCAGGTTTTCGATGCGGGGCCACTCGCCCTCGTTCGGCCAAATGCGCATCAGGTAAGAGTTGGCGATCCAGGTGGCCGCGAAAACGGATTCGCGGTCGGGCGAGGGAGCGACGTCGTAAAAGACGCTGTGCCAGCCGGTTTGAAATTCGGGATTGTGGGGCAGGACGAAGGGCGACATTTCCAGGCGGTCCTTCTCCGGATCGTAGCGCACCAGGTGGCCGTAGTCGTTGGTGGTCCATACGCGGTGCATCTTGTCGAGGAAAAGCGTCTGGGCGTTGATCGACCCGAGCCGGCCCACGTCCCGGCGCTTGCGAGTTTTCAGGTCGAAAATAATGAAGTGATCCCGGGGGTAGCTGATGGCAAACAGCAGGCCGCGTTCCTCGTCGTGGAGCAGGCACCGGCAGCCCTCTTTAGGAATCAGGGTTTCCCACCATTTCACCTCATTCGTCTTCGTGTCGAAAGCCAACAGCGCGCTGCCGCGGAAGCAACGCTTCTCGTCGTGCCAGGAAAGCCAGGGGGAATATGCCGGCTGGTCAATGGGAGGGCCGGACAGATGGGTTGCCATGTAGAGAATGCCGTCGTGCATGGAGGGCGCGAAGCTGTAGTGAATCTTGCATTGCGTGGCCCGGCCCGAATCGCCCGGGTCATCCACCATCTTCGAGAGATCGAACAGGTAGTCGAGGCCGTCCTTCGCCTCGTTATATCGGGTTACCTTTACGACTCCGCCCGGCACGCCCTCCGCGCACGCCGCAGCATAAATGCGGCCGTCCGGCCCCACCGAGAGTGACCAGCAGGTGTCGGAGACTTTGTGCTCCGTGAATTCGTACCATTTCACCTTGTAGTCGCCGGGGGACTCGGGCGTTGCAGGGTTCGCCGCCGCCGGCATGCCATCCCGCGGGTAAAGCGCCGCCCCCACGGTCAGCAGGCTGGCGCCGCTGTTTCGAAAGAATTCGCGTCGGCCAATTTCTCTCGACATGGATAGTCTCCCAACACAATTCTGACTTGCGCCGGCAGGCACGATCTCTAAGCGCCGACCGGCGCCAAACCATATGCCCATTTAGCTGCCGCGTCAATGGCTTTCTAGATTCCCCAATCCGTCGGAAAGGCGCAGCGGAGCGGCCGGAAAATCAACTGGGTCGATACAGGTCCCAGGGCCGCCTAGTCGACTATTTGTCACAGTCACGGCATCCCGAGGTTCACTTCGTTTTCGCAAAATGCGCTGTTTTTGCTCCATTCGGGCTCTATTCGGCGCTAACTTGCGCGCAGAACGCGCCTAATCGGCGCCGTCGTTAGAAGCTATGTAACCTGTTTTCAGCAACTTCTTAGCTTCGTTCCCGCTGTTATCGCATAACAGATTTGTTTTCAAGTACTTCTTAGCTTCGTTCCAACAATTGCTGTTTGCCATCTTGTGCTTTCAATAACATACTGGCTTCGTTCGTACTATTTTTTGTGTTTTTCGATGCCGTGTTCCCCCGAGCGCCGGGGCCATTCCCGTCGTCCCTCGCGCCTCGTGGTCCATCAGTCCTTGCCTACGACAATATGTCCACAATAATGACCACAGTTATAGGCTAGCATACGGAGTCGGGCTTGTCAAGCGAAAAACAGGAAGCGGTACAGTTTGAGGTTGTAGCGGCGAGTTGGCCGCGCCCAATGGCAGCGCAACGCGGCCGGTACTTCCAACTGCGACACTATCAGCAATTCGGAAGCATAAACGACATGCTGTCTGTTTCGGCGTTGAGTTTAGTACTTGAGTTTAGTTGTAAGCGCGCCGAGTGCGTGGCATCATGCTGCCACTGGTAGTCGACAATGGAAGACTTTTCACCCGACGAAGGTGGCGCGGTGCGCTATAGAATCCCACTCCCCCTAGGGGGAGTGGGAGTCGAGTTTCGAGTTCACAGTATTGCGATTCCGGGAGGCGGAACCGGACGAAAATGGTCCCTCATTGAATGGCGCGGCAGAATGTTGCTTTACTTGACCACATTTGTGGTATTCTACGACCATATGCTCGACTTACGTTCCAAGGCACGCCAGCGCCTCTTGGCTTATTATTTCACTAATCCCATGGCCCGCCACCACCTGCGCGACCTGGCGAATCGTTTGAGTATTGACCCTTCTAACCTATCTCGAGAGCTGGGAAGATTGGAGCGCGAAGGCCTTTTCCGGGCGGAAGTGAGCGGCCGCCAGAAGTATTTTCAGCTCAACAAGGAGTATCCCCTATTTCGTGAGGTTCGCAGCATCATCGCGAAAACGATCGGTGCGGCGCCTCTGATTGCGCAATCCGTCAAAACCATTGAGGGCATCGAGGAAGCCTATCTCTACGGGTCGTTCGCGAGGAACCAACAGGACGCTGCCAGTGATATTGATGTGCTCGTGATTGGTAAACCTCGTGGCGAAACCCTGGCGGAAGTGATGGGCAAGCTCGAGCGACAACTCGGACGGGAAGTTAATTATACAGTTCTATCGCGAGATGAATTCGAATCTCGCCGCGCGCGGAAGGATGCATTCTTGGAGAACGTCTGGCACAATAAACGCGTTTCGCTGACGGCGCCGCATGAAAAAGCTCAAGCCGCACAACGTTGACCGGGCGCAAATCGAGCGCTTCCTCGCCAGCGCTGAAAGGAAGCTGGACTCGGCCCACAAAATCCTCGCGTTTGACGACGAGGCATGCCATCAACAAGCCTATGAAGCCATGCTGCGAGCTTCGTTGGGGTTTATGTTCAGCCACGGCTTCCGGCCAAGGAGCCAGCCGGGTCATCACATTGCGATCATCGAATTCGTTCGCGGGCGAATCGACGCTAAGCACGCCGGCTTGCTCGCCGTATTCGACCGTCTTCGGCGAAAGAGGAACGTGGCTCTCTATGACGACTCGGGATTCGTCTCTCACCACGAAGCAGATGAAGCCCTGGAAACAGCACGGAACTTTATAGAAGTCATCCGCGCAGATATCATCACTAGAATGCCCTGATTATTCAGGGGCGACGAGAAACTTGGGTGGCGCATCTATAAGGTCGTCGGCTCCGTCAAGCAAAATCGCGTTGTCGGTCCTGGTTATTCGTTCGCCTCGATTCGGTGGCCAGGTTCCACCACACATCTATTCGATCCCAGGCGGGGACCATGATGGCTTTTTCTGACTCCCTCCTCTTTGGGGGAGGGAGGCCGGGAGCTCAATCATACGTTCGGTCATGGTTAGACCAGCGCTACATCCTCGAGCATCCCGGCATGCGAACCTCGCCGACAGAATTCTGCGTAATCGATCTTGTCCCTCAACATGATGTAGAGCCGGATGGCCAGCTTGCGCGCGATGGCGACTTTGGCGATCGCCCGGCCTTTGCGGAAGGTCAAGCGGCGGTAGGCACGGGCGAGCCGAGGATCATAGCGGCTGGCGGTCTGCGCCGCTTCCACCAGCAGCCAGCGCAGCAGCCGGTTGCCTTGTTTGGTCAGGTGGCCAAAGCGCTGCCGTCCGGCGCTGGAATCCTCCTGGGGAATCAACCCCAGGTAACTGGTCAGGTGGCGATCGTCCGGGAAGCGCTCCACGGGGCCCAGCACCAGCACCGTGGCCAACGCCGTCTGCGGCCCTACCCCCGGATGGGTCATCAGTCGCTGCGCCTCCTCCCGTTGCGCCGCTTCCTGCTCGATCCGCCGGTCCAACTCCTGGACCCAGGTGTCCAACTGCCGCACTAGGCGTAACAAGTCTGCACGCCGCCGCTCCATTCCTTCTCTTAGAGGAAGCTTTTTGAGTTCTTCCTGCCCGCGCTCGCTCCACAACCGTCGGCGCCGCCGCAGTCCGTAGCTGAGGGCGATCGCCTGCAGTCCGTTCTGAGCTCGGGTGCGCAGTTCCACCAACTGATGGCGATGCTCGAGCAGTACCCGCACATCCCGCTCCTCCGCACTGGGCAGCCAGATCTTGGGAAAATCACCCCGCAGCAACAGATTCAGGATGTGCTCCGCGTCCCGCCGATCGTGTTTCTGCTTGCGCGTCTCCTTCGCCCGAATCTTCCCCGCTTCCCCCACCACCAGCTCGTGCCCCAATTCCGCCAGCATCTCCGTGAACCAGCGCGTGTACCCTGTGCTCTCGATCCCCACCAAGGCCGGCTCCTTTAGCCCCGCGTAGAATCTTCGCGCTTCCCCGTCTTCATGTTCCAACCGCCTCTCTTCCAACTCCCCCGTCTCGGTGTTCAGCATGGCAATCTGTTCACTCCGCGTATGCAAATCACAGCCTATAATGATCATGTCTCGGCTCCTCCTCGCTGAGAGTTCCTGGTTTGCTCACAACGCCAGTTTACTCTCCCCGTCCAGGAGCCGACGACCTTATGCCATCATACGTGCCGACGGTTTTTGTCGGCATGTATGCGCCATGTAGGTCAGCAGGTCGCAGACATGCCAAAGAGCGGCACGTCTGAGCCACCCGCGATTTTTGCGAGAGGACCCGGAACAATCAGGAGATCGTTCTGCGGAGTCCATAATCCGCCTCGAACTTTAGAGTCTCGCCCGGCGCGAGAGAGCGTTTGACCGACCAGATTCCCATGGTCATCGAGTTTTCTGTCTTGCCGGTCCAGCGCGCGAAGCAGCGGGAGACTTGATCTTTCGGGAAGCGGTTGACCCAAGCCAGACCAGGCGCCACCTCCGAGAGCATCCACTCTCCGTCCGGCTGCTCCGCACCTTCATAGGTCTCGGCGGCCCTGGGCTCTTGGCCGGCTTCGATCAGTTTGCGCTGGGTGGTTTTTCCGTCCTGCCGGCGGAACGAGATACTGCTTTCCTCGATGTTTCTTGGTCCGACCACACATCGCGACTGGAGCACGACGTCCTGAGCGGCATCGCCGCGATTCTCGAGAGTGCTTTCAGTGTGGAGGACGGGCTCATCTTTCCGAAGTCTGATCACGCGGCTCGCCTTGAGCCCGTTGTTGTAAGTGGCGGTCAGCCGCAGTTCGGTTGGCTCGGTCTGAGCCTCCATTTCCCAGGTCGTCTCGTAAGTACTACCGAGGTAGTCAGAGTTGACCAACACACTCAACCCGCCCGTGTCCGGGCACGAGCGCTCTCCGGGATCGGGGCGGCGCAGAAGGTCGTGTCCGGTCCTCTTATCGATCAACCGGATGACGCGGCCGCTAAGCTCCGGAGCCAAATCGACGCGCATTAGCGGGTTCTCCAAGGTCACCACAGGATACGGCTTGATGCGATTGTTAAAGTTCTCTTCGTCTTCGCTCAACTTGCTCCCCTCGTGCAGCTCGGTAATGCCGAAGGAGCGGACATCCTTCATAAAACTCTGAAAGTTCTCTTTCAACCCTTCGATGTCAGCGGGCGCGTACGAGCCATCGCGGACCTCGAAGGCTTTCGCGTGTAACAGCCGCACATAGTCAATCGATAGCCGTGCCTTGCGTACCCTCGTCCTCGTAGCGTCATCATTGGCGGCTGCTTCAGCTTCCTGGAAGCGCTTCAGGGACTGAGCTATGAAATCCTGAGATAAATACGATGCGCCCGGGTTCGTGTAAATCCACATGTGCTGCCCTCTTCCGCGCGGCGCCGGCCTTACCTGGCGGTGAAGGAGGTCGAAGTAGGCCCGCATGGGGCGTGCCGCCTTGCCGTAGTATGCGGCCATGAATTCATCGATGAGGCTGTCCACCTTGAGGCTCGGATTCCACAGCAACCGCGCCATCACGTAGGAGCGGAGTTCGGCATTCTCTCCGCCGCCACCATCCGCAAAGTCGCCCTCGAGAAATATCCCCACCACGCCATTCTTCCGGTACATGGGGATGTCCGCGGCGAGTTCGTCGAAGTCCGGGAAGGGAAGCAGGTAGTGGGAGAAATTCGTCACGTAGTGCCAGATGTAAAGCTGACTTGTGATCTTGGACCACGCGCGGAGATGATTCATGAAGTATGCATCATCTTTGCAGTCCTCATAGGGATGGGCCTCACAGGCCCCGATGGGACAGAGCCGGATGCGGACGTTCGGCAGCGGGCGCGCGTGCAGAGGCGGCGGCTCCGAGTACCAATAGGCCAAGGTATCAATGAGCTTGTCAGGATGCTGCTTGGCCACCTCCATGGCGACGGCATTGACGAACCGCAGAATTGGGCCCGAATGAGCGCCGCCTTCTTCCTGCTCCACTCGCCGGCAGTTGTCGCACTCGCACCATCCCTCGCAGTCATTCTGCGAGACGGAGTAGATGCTGGCCTCCGGGTGCTGCTCGATCCATTCCAGTACCTTCTTGATCGTCAAGCGCAGTACGTCGGGATTCGTCAGACAGAGTTGCGCGTTATCACTTCTCCGCCGGCCGTCCACAAGAGCGTAGTATTCGGGATGCTCCCCGAAGTACTTTTCCGCGGGGAGTATTTGATAGAAGGTGTGAACAAACGGATAGTAGATGAACTTACCGCCCGTTGACTCGTCGAGGTTCATCGAAGACCCATTCGCCTTGTTTCGGGCTGCCCAGTCCTTGTCCGAAGCTTCCGTGAAGAAAGGCTCGCGATACTCGAAGGCAGGCTTCTGGATTTCGTCGAGAGGTCCAACCGTAAGCGTTGACCGCTTGGGGATGACGCTCAATTCGCGAGTGAACCAACGGCAACCCAACTTTTCCAGAAACGTGTAGACTCCGTAGAGAGTCCCGCGCTGCCGGCCTCCCGCGATCACCAACCGGTTGCCTACGGTCCGCAAGATAAAGCCTTCGGGGCCGAGTTTCTCGAAGGCGATCCTGGGCACAAGCGGATCAACCAGCGTGCTGTTTCCCACCAGTACCAAATTGCCTCCCGGTTTGTCTGCATCGGTGGCGACGGGTAGGCGAGCACCCGAGATTTCCTGAAAGAAATTCTGTAGCTCCTCGGCGGCGTGCTTCTCCGATGGGGACGCTGTCTGGGAGATACAAATACTGTAGGTAGATTCTCCCCGCGACACAAGCGCGAGAGGTTGATTCGCCGGATCCACAGGGGCTGACCAGCCTCGTATCCGTCCCGCTGTCAACCCCACACCGCTTAAGACCGCAGACTTCAGGAACTGCCTACGAGTCTTATCTCTAGCGTCTGAACTTACCATGTTCGCGAACCTCCCCCAATGACTCGATCCTCCGCACCGTAGGGGGACGGTTTGCCGTCCCCTCGTTGTTCCGTTGCAATCGACGCGGGTAGGGCAAGCCCTACCCCTACAACGCCATCAATACTTGATCCATCCCTTGTAATACAGGTATTGCTGAATCCATGGCCGGGTCCAGGGATTCCGCGCGCAGTAGAAGGTCGAAACAGCGGAAACGAGCAAAAAAGCCAAGGCCATGCCGCGGAACCACCGGCGGCCAGGCTTGCCCCGCAATCCCTCCGGCAAAAGCATCAGCCATAACGGGATCAGCCAGAAGAACCAACGCAAGCCGCAACACATGCCGCCGTAATTCCGCTGGCCCGCAAGAAACGTGTAAAAGACGAGCAACACTAAAGTGAGAAAGGCTGCCAGCACCGCGAAGCCGCGCAGCGGGTGATTGGGTGAACGGAGGCACCGCCAGACGCCCAACAAGGTGAAGATGAAAATCGGCGAGAGGGAGAAGATTCCGTGGTGGCCGACGAGCATATTGAAAAGATAAATGGGCCACGACTCGTACATGTTATCGATTCCTTTGCCCGGTTGGCCTGTGAACTTTCCGGTCGCGGGGTCTACATCGCTCCCCACCAAATGCCCTGAGGCCGGATCGATCAACCAATAGGAGCCGGGATAAACGTAGGCCGACTTGTGCGCGTATGCGGGCGACAGATCTCCCGTGACCAGGTAGTTGGTTACGAAATGGCCAGCGATGGGGAGCAAGGCAAAGGGAAGAAACCAGGTCAAAGTCTGCCGGCGCGCCTTCCAGGCTAAAGCAGCACCCAGGACCACCAGGAACGCAAGGGCGGGAAATTCGTTCACGGCCGCAAATCCTGCAAAGAATCCTGCCACGGCAAAGAGCCACCAGTTGCGCCGTGCCTCGCACCAGATCAGAAACGCCGGATAGAGCGCGAAGAAGAAACTGCAGGCCGCGATCGTGTGGTTGTTCAGAGTGATGCTGAAGCCTGTCAGGAACGTACCCAGCCCTGCGGCGGCCATGGCGTAGGCCCGAATCCAACGATCCGGAGCAAGCCGACCCAGGAGTCGAGAGAACAGGCCCAGAAAGATGACAAGCGGTACGAGATTGGCCAGGGCCACCATCGTGCGGATGGCGGTCTCCGGACTGGTGCGAAAACTCAGGCGCCCGAAGCTCAGTTTCTTCAGAAGCAGGTACTCCCCTGCCAGTAAAGTCTCGAGCAGGGGCGGCTTGGAGGAATAGAAGTGGCCGTGCAGCCGCACGCGATCGATGGTCTCCGGCCAGGGCGTTTCGTCGATGTTGTAGGCGCCGCGCTCGGCGAGGCTGTAGATGGTCGCCCATCGCGAAAGATCGTTCTCGCCGTGCATGGGAAGCGTCACGCCACGCGAGTCAGGCTCGGAGCGCGCCAGGAAAATCAGGCCCAGCACAGCCCCAGCGGTCACGGCGATCAGGATATAGTCCAGGCTCCGTGCCCCCACTTCTTGTTCCCCTCCCCGACAGGGGAGGGGAGTGAGGGTTGGGGTAGGGGCGTCTCTCGCGCTGCGTTGAGTTGGCTCGTTCATCGGCCGGTCCCCTTACCGGGCGGAACAGATTCTGCAATGGTGTACTTGGGCTCATGCCGGACGTTTTGAGAAGCGACCAGTTCAGCGAGAAACCCGACTGAAAGCATTTGGAATCCGATGATGAGGCAAGCGAGAGAATACACAAGCAGAGGGCGGGCGCCGATGGGGCCAAAGCCGTGCACTTGAAATCGGGCCAGAATCCAGCAGACTCCCAGGTAAGTGAGCCCAGCCGCGCCGAGCAAGAAAGCGGGAAGACCGATCCCGCCCAAGAGATGAAGCGGCCGCTGGCCGAAGACGGTAAGGAAGACAACGGTGAGAAGATCCAGAAAGCCCTTAACAAATCGATGAAACCTGTACTTCGATTGCCCGTAGCGGCGGGGATGATGCTCGACGGGCAACTCGGTAACGCGATAGCCCCGGGCGAAAGCCATCACGGGGATGAAGCGGTGCAACTCTCCGTACAGAGGCAGCTCTTTGACGACCTCGGCGCGAAAACACTTGAAACCGCAATTGTGGTCGCGCAACTTGAGGCCCGTCAGGCCGCTGACCAGCCAATTGAACACGCGGCTGGGCCACACTTTGTGCCAGGGGTCCTTCCTCACTCGCTTCCAGCCATTGACGACGTCAAACCCTTCCGCCAGCTTGGCGAGGAACTCGGGTAGTTCGGCGGGGTCATCCTGTAAGTCGGCATCCATCTGAAGCACGACTTGACCGCGCGCTGCATCGAAGCCGGCGGCAAGCGCTGCGGCCTTGCCGAAGTTACGCCGGAAGCGGATGCCCCGGACGCGCGGGTCGCATGCCGCAAGGCCCCGGATTTTGTCCCATGAGCCATCGCTGCTGCCGTCGTCCACAAAGATGACCTCGAGCGGGAGCCCACGCCGCTCACCCATCGCCAGCAAGGCCCTTCCCATTTCCTCCAGGCTTGCGGACTCATTGAGGGCGGGGATGACAATGCTGATCAGCTCGGATTGGCCCGGGTTTGATACCATGCTATAGCCTGATGTAGGGGCAGGGCTTGCCCTGCCCTTGCCCGTTGACGACGTACAGGGGACGGCAAGCCGTCCCCCTACATGCGTTATGCCCGCAGGCCGAAAGCTTTCTCAGTATACAGACGGCTCAAGCGTAAATCTTCGTCGAGAGAGCGAGTAATTTGGGTGCCCCTCTCGTACGCCAGTTCGACAACTAAGTAGCCGTTGAAGCTGATCTTGCGTAAGTAATCGGCGACCTTCTGATAGTCGATGTCACCCGGGCCAAAATCTTCCATCCAAATACCTTGTCTGGAATTGCGCAGATGCAGTTCCACCAGGCGATCCCCTGTTTCGCTCAGGAAGCTCATCACCTCCTGCCCTCCGCGATAAGCCCAATGCACGTCCACGCAGCAATAGACGCGGTTTGGGTCGGTGTGCTGCATGAGATGTCGCCACTCACGCGCGTGCTCAAGCAATTCGGGAGTGTGATGGTGGAGCGCCAGTTTCATTCCAAGCCCGCTGATCTCCGCAGCCAGCCGGTCAACGTATTTGGCCTGGGTGTCCAGTTCTTCGTCGCTCTTTAGAGCTTGGCCGGGCTTGGGACTTGGGTTGGTAACGATCACGCGAGTCCCATGCGGCTTGAGCAACCGGGCCAACTCGACGACTTCGCGGAGGGATTTTTCAGCCGCTGGGCTCTCGTGCAAAGTTGTACCTGCGTAGACCGTTTCCGGAGCCAAGTGATTCTTGGCCAGCAGGGTGAAGGTGCGTTCGCGCAGCGCGGGCTGGAAGAAATCCTGATTCAATTCCACCCGATGGTATCCCGCGCCGTGAAAGCTCGCCAGCACTTCCTCGATGCCTTCGGCCAAGGTCTTTTTCTCGGATTCGAGATGCTGGATCCAAATGTAAATCTCGACAGATAGTTTGGGAGCGTATTGGGCCCCTAAGAGCAGTTGCCGGCTGAGGAGCGTGGTGCCGGCAAGCTTTGCCAAAACGGAAAACATCTCCCGTCGAGTCTGACGGCTTCGAATTATCGCCATCTGAACCTACCTCTCCTCCACGGTCGCGGCAGGAAGCCGCCGCAGTCCTGATGATTCGGCCTGAGGTGGTGAATGTACCGCCGCGAGGCGAGCTGGGTCAAGCACGTTGTTACTTGCAGCATATTCGGCTGCGGCGATATACTTGCCGCCACAAAAAAGGCGCCCGGCGGCACGTGCCGCGTTTCAGGCGCCCGGCGCAGGGGGCTACGAGTTATGGCAATGAGCATTAATCTCGATCTTGAGCATGTGGCTCCGCCACCGAGACGTACGGATTTTCGGATCGGCGCCATCGGCGCGGGCTTCATTATGAATGATTGCCACTTGGTGGCATACCGCCACGCCGGTTACAACGTCGTGGCCATTGCTTCCGCCTCTCCGGAGGAATCGAGACGCGTGGCCGAGACGCGTGGAATCCCGAAGGTGCACGCCACGTACCAGGAATTGCTGGCTGACCCGTCGATCGAAGTCGTCGATATTGCGGTGCCGCCCGACAAACAATTAATGATTGTGGGCGAAGCGGTGAAACACGCCGAACACCTCAAAGGCATCCTGGCGCAAAAGCCTCTGGCCATGAACCTGGCCGATTCGCGTGAGATCGTGCGCCTCTCGGAGCAGGCCGGCATCGTTCTTGCCGTGAACCAGAATATGCGCTATGACCATTCCATGCGCGCTCTCAAAACCCTGCTGCGACGCGGTTATTTGGGTGAACCAGTCCTGGCCAGCATCGAAATGCGCGCCATACCCCACTGGAAACCGTGGCAGCTTGCTTACACTCACCTGACCTTGGTGAACATGAGTATCCACCACCTCGATAGCTTCCGCTATCTGTTTGGTGAGCCGGAGAGCGTTTACGTCAGTGCCAGGAAGGATCCGCGAACTCCCTCTGAGCACGTGGATGGCGTGGTGCTTTACGTCCTCGAGTATCCCGGCGGCTTCCGCGCCACAGCTTGGGACGATGTGTGGGGCGGCCCGGCGCGGGAAGGCACGCCGCCGGATTTGTATATCAAATGGCGGGTTGAAGGCACAGAAGGCGTGGCCCAGGGCACGATCGGCTGGCCCAGTTATCCCAGCCGCACACCCAGCACTCTCGATTTCACCACGCGGCAGCAACCTGGATGCTGGTTCTCGCCACGCTGGAACGAGGTGTGGTTTCCTGACGCATTTGAGGGCACCATGGGTCAGTTGCTCGAGGCTTTGGCCACCGGCGCCGAGCCGGCCATCAGCGGCCGTGATAACTTAAAGACCATGGCCCTGGTCGAGGCGTGCTATAAATCCATTGAAGAACATCGGGTTGTCAGGCTGGAGGAAATGTAGCGCGTAAGTTGAACTTGTGGTGCGGGCGTCTTGCCCGCTGTCGCGGGAGCGTCCCGCTCCCGCAAAAGCATGCGGGCGAAACGCCCGCGCCACTGAGGAGGGCTTCGTGAAACTCGGACTCATCAATTCGGCGTGGCTCGGGACTTCCGTCGGCACTGCCGAGGGAATTCGCAAGACCAAAGAGATGGGATTCGACAGCATCGATATCTTCAACGATCCCATGGACATTGACATCAGGGAGAGGCGGTTAATCAAGGATACCTGCCGCGAAGTCGGCCTGCCCGTTATTTCGCATTGCTGTTGCGCGCTGGGCATTGCCGACTTCAACCCCGCAGTGCAGCGTTTCCACGTCAGCCGCTGCAAAGCTTACCTGGATTTTGTTTATGAAACCGAAGCCAGGAACCTGTTGTTGGTCGTGGGCGAATACATCTGGCAGCAGGAGGTCATAGCGCCCCGGGCGCAATGGAAATTTGCTGTTGATAACGTCCGAATGCTGGGTGAATACGCCGCTTCCTTGGGGGTTGAGATTGCGATCGAACTCGAGCCGTTCAAGCTGTCGATTGTAAATTCGCTCGATAAGATGGACCGGTTTCTCAAGGATGTCGACCATCCCGCCGTGCGCGCCAATCTTGATATCTCGCACTTCGCGCTTGTGAACACCCCGCCTGAGTCCGTTCCCAAACTCCGCGGACGCATTGCGCATGTGCACTTCTCGGATTGTGACGGCAAGGTGCATGGTGATCTGCCCCCAGGACGCGGAGTTGTGAACTTCACTCCTTACTTGCAGGAACTGAAAAACCTGGGCTTTGATGGCACAATCAGTATTGAGCTCGAGTATTCGCCACAGCCGGAGAAGATCGTTGATTGGGTGACGGAAGCCTATCGGGAGACGAACCGCTTGATGCAAGGCCTCGGCATACGGAATTGACGATGGACGATTGATGATTGTGTAGCGCCGACCTTCAGGCCGGAG
The DNA here is from genome assembly GCA_963831905.1 of uncultured Acidobacteriota bacterium. Lineage (GTDB taxonomy): Bacteria > Acidobacteriota > Terriglobia > UBA7540 > UBA7540 > CAVROP01. The sequence continues at coordinate 1,848,525 of CAWHRX010000009.1, forward strand.
GCGGAGCACGCTGACTTAAAGGTCAGCGCTACGTGGCACAAGGCAATCGTCCATCGTCAATCGACAATCAAAGGGGGAATCAATGAAATACCGAAAGTTTGGGCGTACGGGGCGGATGGTCAGCGAACTCGGTTACGGCATGTGGGGAATGGCGGGCTGGACAGGATCGAGTGACGAGGAATCCAAGCGAGCCCTGCAACGCTCCGTTGACCTGGGCTGTAACTTCTTTGACACAGCGTGGGCTTATGGGGACGGCCGCAGCGAAGAGTTGCTGGGATGGTTGGTCCGCAACAACCCCGGCAAGAGGCTCTACACCGCCACTAAGATACCTCCCAAGAACTTCGAATGGCCAAGCCGCCGTGAATTCAAATTGGACGATTGCTTTCCACCCAATCACATCGAGGATTACGTCTTGCGAAGCCTTAAGAACGCCGATCTCGAGAACTTCGACTTGGTGCAGTTTCACGTGTGGGAAGATTCTTGGCTTGAGGACGACCGCTGGGTGAAGAAGGTGGACGATTTGCGCCGCGACGGGCTGTTCCAAGCCATAGGCATCAGCATTAACCGTTGGGAGCCTTGGAACGGCGTAAAGACAGTCCAGTCCGGCCTCATCGATGCTGTGCAGGTGATCTATAACATTTTCGACCAGAATCCCGAGGATGAACTCTTTCCGGCTTGCCAGGCGAAGGAGGTTGCAGTGATCGCGCGCGTGCCCTTTGATGAAGGAACGCTCACCGGGACACTCACCGCGGACAGCCAATGGCCGGAGGGCGATTGGCGCAATACCTACTTCGTGCCGGAAAACCTCAAGGCGAGTGTAGCGCGGGCGGACGCGCTCAGGCCGCTGATTCCTGACGGGATGACGATGCCTGAAATGGCGATGCGGTTTATTCTGAACAATCCGATCGTCAGTACCATCATTCCGGGAATGAGGAAGGTCAAGAACGTGGAAGCCAACGCCGCCGCCTGTAATGCGGGCCCACTTCCGGATGAGCTTTTCACGAAGTTGCGCGCCCACCGCTGGGACCGGAAGCCCGCGCCCTGGTCCCAGTAGCGAGGCGCCCAGCTCGCCCCCGCCAGGTGGTGAAAAACGTCGGCCTCGCGTCACCCTCTCCCCCAAGGAGGAGTGGAAGTCGAGTCTTGCAGAGGGAAGCTCAGCATGCGAAATCAGATTTCGAGGCGCACTTTTCTCGCACAAACCGGCACCATGGCGGCTGCCGCGGCCATGCCCGCGTTTGCGCGCACCGGCACAACCGCCACTGCCCGGCCGATGCGGCTGGGCGGTCCCATCTTTCTCAATTCAGACGATCCGGGGGAACAAGCTCGAGAGCACCACAGGCTGGGTTACCGCGCCGCTTACGCTCCCAAGGTGGATTTGAAAGACAAGGACAGGATCAGAGACGTCATTAAAGAATTTGCGGCCCAGGATGTGGTTCTAGCGGAGGTAGGCGCCTGGGTGAACATGCTCGACCCTGACCCTGAAAAGCGCCGCAAGAATATGGCTTACGTGCAGGAGCGCCTGGCCCTAGCCGACGAACTGGGCACGCGTTGCTGCGTCGATATCGCAGGGTCCTATGACCCTAAGATCTGGTACGCGCCCAACCCAAAAAACATCTCTCAGGAATTCATCGACGCGACGGTGGAGAATTGCCGTAAGCTGATTGATGGCGTGAAGCCCATCCGCACCAAGTTCACCATTGAGATGATGCCGTTCAACTTCCCGAGTGGGCCGGACGACTACTTGAAGCTGATCAAGGGAGTGGACCGCGGCGCCTTTGCCGTTCACCTCAACGTCTGCAACGTGATGAACAGCCCTGAGCGCATGTATCACAACGGGGACGTCATCCGCGAGTGCTTCCGGAAGCTGGGGCCTTGGATTGCTTCTTGCCATGCCAAAGACTTGACCTGGGAGGACTACGTGCAGGTGTGCCTGCGGGAAGTAATCCCCGGCCGCGGCCAGATTGATTACAGAGCCTATCTGAGCGAACTCGCAAAGCTTCCGGCAGATGCTCCTTTGATGCTCGAGCACCTGAAGACCGCAGAGGATTACGCTGAGGGGCGCAACTATATTCAAGGAGTCGCTCGACAGTTGGGCCTTTCGTTTGGCGCATGACACCCAAAACAAGAAAATGGAAACTGGAAAATGGAAGATCGGTTTGGGAACTGGATCGTTGGCCTGTCATTCTGAGCGAAGCGAAGAATCTCCGCAGTTCGGGGACTTGAGATTCCTCGCTTCGCTCAGAATGACAGAGCTTGCAAAGAGGAGCTACCAACATGACTAGCGAAACCGGAATTACCCGCAGAGATTTCTTGAAGGAGACTGCCGTGGCCGGCGCAACGGCCGCGGTGCTCGGAGGTCTGGCCCCGGCGCGCGTGCTGGGCGCAAACGACAAAATTCGTGTCGGCGCTATGGGCACCGGCGAGCGTTGCCAATACCTGATGAGGCTGTTCAAGGGCAACCCCTCGGTTGAGCTGACGGCTGTCTGCGACGTCTACGGACCGCGGCGTGAGACCGCCTTGCAGATTGCCGGGCCGGAGGCCAAGTCCTACCTCGATTACCACGAGTTGCTCGATAACAAAGAAATCGACGCTGTGATCATCGGCAGTCCCGATCATTGGCACAAGCAGATGCTGGTTGATGCGGTGCATGCCGGCAAAGACGCCTACGTGGAAAAACCCATCATGCACTCCATAGAGGAAGGGGTCGAGATGGTGCGAGCCGTTGAGGAAAGCAACCGCGTTGTCCAGACGGGCACGCAGCAGAGGAGTTGGCCGCACTATATCATGGGAAAGCAGATTGTCGATTCCGGCAGGCTGGGCAAAATCACTTTCGTCCATACTTACTGGTATCAGGACTACCTCTTGGGTTCCACCGGACTGGAGCCCGTGGACCGGTCGCAACTCGATTGGAAACGCTTCCTCGGTAATGCCCCGGATCAACCCTTTACGCCGGAGAAATTCTATTGGTGGCGCTGGTTTTGGGATTTTGGCGGTGGAATCTTAACGGATCTTCTTACCCACTGGATTGACGTTATCCAATGGTATATGGGTCAGCCCGCGCCTCATGCCGCAACCACGACAGGAGACGTCTACCGCATGCCATGGCAAGCTCCGGACACGCTGACGGCGGCTTACGAGTATCCAGGGAATTTCATGGTGACGTTCACGGGCGCCATCAACAGCAGCGTGGATGACGGCGGCATCGAGTTCCGGGGAAGCGAGGCGACGCTCAAAATCGACCGCTCCCACATGGCGGTTTATCCCGAGGGCGCAAGGTCTGTGCCCGGCACGCTCACTCCTGACCCCGAAATCCTGGTGCGCTCCGAGCGCGATGGCGCCATTGACAACGTCAAGAATTTCCTTGACTGCATGCGCTCTCGTAAGACTCCCAACGCGAACATCCACATCGCCTTCGAGGCGGCGCGCACTTCCTGGATCGGAAATATCGCCTTGAAGCGGGGAAAGAAAGTTATCTGGGATGCGAGCCAGGGAAAAGCTGTGTGATACGAATTACCTTGTAGGGGCGGCCCTTGTGGCCGCCCTGCGGCAATCGAGTGTCCTGCACTTGCCAGAATCGTACGCCCGTCCACACTGATCTTGTCAGGCGTGGCGTGGCCCGCGCAATACCCGCGCCGGAAAGGTGATGATCGCACCCAGCAGATCAAACACTCCTCCCACCGCGATGCCCACGAGGCGAAAAGGCAAAAGCAACAACCAGATAAACGGATAGAGAACCAGCGCCAGTAACGCCAGCGGCCAGCAAAGAACCAAGAGTATGCACCAGAGGAGGAATTTGACCATAAGCGGCCTCCGTAAAGACGCTCCAGTGTAATCATACGCCGAATCCCTGAGAATGTTCCCTGGTGTTTGGGTCGAACCTACTTTTCAGCCCAGATGCCATAAACCAGGCAGGCCATGAAGAGCACCAGTAAGCTTGCGGAGACGACAAAGAGGATAGAGAAAGGCTGGTTCAAAGAGTTGAGCGCCAGGCGTTGGAGCCAGTGAGCGTCGGAATCGCCGAAGGTCGCCAGTCGTCCCAGCCAGGCGTGGAGATCAGCCCGCTTCCAGACCATGAACACCAGCAATACAGCCACGCCGCAGGCCAAGGCGAACTTTTCGGCAAGAACAATCGGGCGTGTCGCCAGGTCAGCCGCTTCTCGCCGCGCACGAAGTTGGGCCTTCCACCAGACCAGTCCGGCGTCAGGCAACTTCACCTCGGCGAGCAGAGAGGAGTTTGCTTCCTGCAACAACCCGGCCACCAGAACGACTTCCGAGCAGACGGCGCAGCTCTCCACGTGGCTCCGCAAGGCCGCATCGCACGCCTCGGGCCAGCGCCCGGACTGGAGCAAATCAGTAACGGCCTGTTCTTTTTCACACTGAGGGACTCTCATAAATTCGTCCCGAATACCGCTGCGCTCGCCATTGTGATCACTGAAAGAGCCGCGGACCTCAAAAGCAGGTCCGCGCTACCTTCCTCCCGTGATGCCTGCTTTCCTTAGGATGCCCAATAGCTTTTGCCGCGCACGGAAGAGCATTGGGCGCACGCTGACCGTCCTTAATCCTACCACGCCGGAAATTTCTTTGTGGCTCGATCCCTCGACGTAAGCGAGCCAGAGCAATTGCAGTTCGCGCGGTTTCAACTGGCGCAGGGCGCCATTCAAATCCGATCGTGCCTGTATGCCCTCCGCTGTCCGCTCCGCTGCTGGCACTTCCTGCGCGTCGTCAAGCGGGACGCTCACTTTGCCCTGGCCGCGTCTCCAACGGTCGCGGAGGAGGTTGATGGCGGTCCGAAAGAGGTACTGCTTCGCCTGCTCCTCGCTCATGGCGGCGTGGCGAGCGCGCAAAAAGCGGTAATAGGACTCCTGCATCAGGTCATCCGCCGCCGCCGAGTCTCCCGTCGCCTTGGCGAGATAGGCCCAGAGTCCGCGGGCCGTACGGTTGTAGAAGGCCCGAAAACTCGCCTCATCCATCTGCATGGCAGCTTCGGTTGGCAGGGCGTCGTCCTCGGCTTGTGCGAGTTCTGTAAAAGTCAATTCCCGCATGGCGGCGCAGCGTTCATCCTGCTCGGGGCGGCTGTCTCCGGTCTTGTTCATGGCAGGCCCAGTCGCCCGTTTTTACTGACGCTTTGATGTTACACCTTCCAGCAGCCCCAGGTGTTGGGAAAGCCCGTAGGAGGCCGCGGTAGAGAGCAGGAATCCGATTCCCACGGTGCTTGCCAGTGTGCCCAACACCAGACAGCCTTGCGCACCTTCGGTTACGTGGCTCCGCAAGAAGAGCAACCCCAGACCCACGAGCAGCAGCACCACTCCCAGTTGCATCGAGAACAGCATCCGTCCGAGGGGGTACGGGGTTGGCCGCGCACCTTCGGCTTCAAGCTGGAAGGGCTGCGATTCCAGAAAGCGCTTGCCGGGTTCCGTCCCTATGTAAGTAAGCAATTCCTGGCTGTTGCTGAACTTTTCCAGCAGCTTCGAGTGGACCTCTGCCTGGACCTTCGCCACCTTGCCCCATCGCCGGTTATCCAGAATGACTTTGAACACCCAGAGAAGAGCGCCCAGAATGATGACGAATACCAGGAAAGGACCTGTATCCCCCATCAATCGGCCAAGGTCGTAATTGCCGCTGCGTGCACGCTCGACCTCGTTTTGGAGCGCCTGAATCTTCAGCGCCGGGCCGCAGGGTCCGGCAAGCGTTTCTCTTCCAAGAAACGGAACAGCTTCCGCCCCCATCTCGACGGGGACCGGCCAAACCTCAGCGAACGAGGACCGCTGCGCAACCTCCGGATGTTCCTTCAGAAATGCCGCGAGTTCGGGATGCCGTTGGAGGTAGGCTTTGTCCTGGATCAACTTGGGCTGTTTCAGGAGTTCGCTATAAATATCAATGTGCGCGGCCAGAAAGGAGATTAGTTGCTGCTGGGTAGATGAACCTACCGCAACCTCGCCTTGTCCGGCGGAATCCTGCGGCGCCGGCGACGCGCATAGCGAAATGATCCCCGCAACGCAAACAGCGGATAGGAAAACTGCGACCTGCGAAATTCGCCGCTTGAATATTCCATGCATGACTGCCAACCTCCGTTTTTCCTGAATTCGACGCCCGGGTAGCTCAGAGTGCCTGGTTTTGGCACTCTGCGGCTTTTCCATGTGCCATCACCTCGTAGGCACGTAAAGTGCTCCGAGGTTTGCGATATCAAAAGCCGCAAAGTCGCAATTACGGCGACTCTGCGCTATCCCTTCATCTGCTAGAACGAGCGAACAGGCGAGTTGTTAACAAGGATTTCAGCGCAGGGTCACGACGGTGGCTCCCCAGCCGCCTGCTTCGGCGGGAGCGTCCTGAAAGGAGAGAACAAAAGGCGTGCGGGCCAGCACGGCGCGCACGATTTCACGTTGCACTCCGATTCCCCGCCCATGGATGATGCGGAGGGCTTTCAGACCCAGCCGGTTGGCTTCCTCGAGGTACGCCTCAACCACTTCCTTGACATCCTGAGGCCGCACGGTGTGCAAATCGAAAACATCATTGATCGGGATTCGCAGCGGTTCGTCGTCGTGGTCCATTTGCCTTACCGTTACGACGCGTAGCGCGGACCCCCGGTTTTGGGGTCCGCGGCTCTCTCTTGGGCCCATGGACAAGCCGCGGACCCCAGAACCGAGGATCCGCGCTACACACTCTTTTCAATCCTACGAGTGATCTTCTCCACATCTTATGTAACGCGAACCCTCGTCACCCCGGTAACGAAGGCATCTCGCTAACGCAGCTCGAAGGATACCTCCACCACGACTCTTACGGGCACCGGTTTGCCGGCCTTCGTAGCCGGTTCGAATTTCCAGGTGCGCAGGGTCTGCATCGCGCTTTCGTCCAACCCTCTGTCCAGGGGTCGCACCACCTGGACATCCGCGACGTTGCCGGTGTCATTAACCACAACCGAGCAGACGACAGTGCCCTCCAATTTGGCGGCTCTCGCATCACCTGTATAACGCGGTTCGGGCTTGTAAGTGGGTATCGGCGCTGTGACACCGTCTCCCACCGTGTAGACTCTTCCGAGGTCACGTCTCGGTACGCCAACGACATTGGCTGTCAGACTACTCTTCGCTGGAGCGCTAAGCCAGAAAGTCTTGACACCCCACCAACCAGCGCCCACAACGACAGCCAGGGCAATCACCAACGACGCAATAAGTCTCGGTTTCGACATACGCACCTCCTTTACCAGTATGGCAACTCGCCGCGCCAGTTGTTTTTCGACCAGGAGCAAGGGCGCGGGCAGCGTCCTGGCTCGTGGTATCGCTGCGATTTCGAGCAGGGCGTGCAGATAGGGCTTACGCGCTCCGGTCAGAGCCACAACTTTACAGTCCACCACTTGCTCGCGAGTGAGACGAATTCTGCGCACCATCCACCGGATGGCGGGATGAAACCACCACAAAGTCAGGAGAAGTTCTTCGGCAAGATTTAGCAGCCAGTCGCGCCGCGCCACGTGCAGCAGTTCATGGCAGGCAATCGTCCGTTGGTGGCTCTCGTCCATGCGTTCGAACCACCTGGGAAGGATGATCGCCGGATCGAGCCAGCCAAGAGTTACCGGCGTCCCCACGCGATCGGAGAAATAGAACGAGGGCGCAATCCCGACGAGCGCCTGTGCGTCGCGCAGTGCGCTGGGCAAGGGAGCGATGCGCAGCGCCGTGCGCCGATAATGGTTAAGACGCCAAAGCCCCAGAGCCAGGCGCAACAGCCCCAGTCCTGCGCCTGCCCCCAGCACCAGCACTACCCAGGCCGGAAGCGAAAGCGACGAGGCCAGCGAATCGACAGCGGCGGCTCTTCTGCTGACGGCTGTTGCGACGATGCCGGTCGGGGCCAAGCCCGTCTGCTGCCAGGGCTCCACCACCGGCAAAAGCAGGCAGGCCGCCAGCAAGGTCTGCCAGTAGGCGAGCATGACGCGCGGTTGCCTCATGCGCAGCGCCGCCGCAGCCAACCCGCCCACGGCAACCACCAGCGCCACCTGGATACTATAGGCCGCGAGATTTCCCAGCCACCACGCGGCGCTCATTCGGCCTCCGCAATCGTCCGCGCCATCTTTTCCAAGTCTTTCGGCGATAATCGCCGCTCCTTGATCAGGTGGACCAGCAGGGGCTCGGCAGAGCCGTTAAACACCCGGTCCACAAACTCGCGCACCATGGCTTTGATGACTTCACTGCGCTGCCGGGTGGCCTGGTAGACGTAGGCACGGTCCTGGGCCTGCTTCTTCAGATATTTCTTCGCTTCCAGAATGTTCATCATGGTCATGACGGTGGTGTAAGCGATCTTGCGGCGCTCGCGCAGGGTTTCGTAGACGTCGCGCACCGTGGCGCGCTCCAGCCCCCATACCACCTTCATGATTTCGAGTTCTTGCTCGGTCAAGGTACGGCTTCTGGGTCTCATACTATTAAACTAGTACTAATACGTTGAGAGTGTCAAGGGAAATCTTATGAGCACACCGTGGCACGACAAGTCAGCCTCGGCTGCGGGTCAGCGCGCCTGTCTTGCTCCAAAGCCAGGCCGCCGGGTGTATGATAGTGCTTGAATCTCTCAGACGGGTTTTCTTGCTGGACAACAATGAATCCCCTGCGTCGCAGCGTTTGCCGCCGAAGGCCCGGAATCGTGGCATGGGTGCTGGCACCACTCTTTCTGCTCGGATCGAAGACGGCGGCAAGCCGGAACTTCCAACAGCAACCAACGGCTCCAGTGGATTCCGGCAACAGGCCAGCGCAAGCTGAGGAATCTCCGCCTCGCATGACTCCGCAGGAGATTCGGCGCTACGATGAGGCGAGAACCCTGATCGATTGGACGCCCGACCAGATTCGGAGCTTTCCCGACCTGCACGACTTGCAACCGGCGGAAAGCCAGCAGAACCTCCCGGCAATCCTTAGCGCCGTCGGCGAGCGCGTGTCCGCGCTGTTCGATCAGTTTCCCAACATGTCCTCCGCGGAAGAGGTCCGCTCAGGTCCCTGTGACGAGGGACTGCGCAAGAAATGCCGTGTGACGTACAGAGGCAGGTTCAACTATTTGGTGGTGCGGCGGACAGAGGGCGACCCTCTGATGGGCGAGTTCCGCACCGATTTGAAAGGGCGGCCTATTGATTATCGAAGAATCGGCCACGGGCGGATTTTTCTCACCTACGGCTTCGCCACTACGCCTCTCCAGCATTTCCACCTCCGGAATCAGACTGATTGCCAGTTCCGTGATTTCGGGCGCCAGATGGTTGGCGGGCAGCAGACTGAGGTGGTAGGCTTCGTTGAAGTCCCGGGAAAGTATCCCTGGCCAACCGAGTGGCGCCACGGAACCGCTGTTGTGCCGCTGTGTTTACAGGGGCTGGCGTGGATCGACCCGACAACATATCAGATTGTACGCATCGAAACCTTCTTGTTGGCGCGGCCTCCCGACGGCGACCTGGAACGTTATACGACGAGCGTCGAGTTTAGTGAAATTCACCTTCACCAGGCCGCCGCCTCATTATGGCTGCCCACCGAAGTTGTCGTGGATGTGTGGCTTTACCAACGGCATTTCGAAAACGTCCACAGGTACTCCGGCTTCAAGGTTTTTGAGGTTGAAACTCGAATCGGCCCGGTGATGGAACAGTGAACAGATTGGTGGTGTCCTAATCTGAAAGTAGCGCCGACCTTTAGAGCCTGCCCTGAGCGAAGCGAAGGGTCGGCAGATGCCGGCCTGAAGGCCAGCGCTACGCCGAAACTAGGACACTACCAACAGAGTTGGGCGCGCACCCGCGCGGAGGCGAAGATGTTATAATCGCGGAGCGAGCCTTTCGAATCCCTCGCTGAAAGGCGCAACTCTTGGTCGACCATTCTTCGGAAAAAACAGCGCCCGGCGCATCTGTTGGCGAAGCGGGAAACAGCCGGGAAGCGTTGCCCCGCGCGCACCGTCTCGCATGGGGACGATGGTCGCCTCGGGTGCGGGAACTGGGCAGAAGAATGGCGCGTGCAGTATTCCTGCGTTGGCGGCGCAAAGACCCCGCCGAGCTCGAAATGCTACGGCGCCTGGACGTCAACCGGCGCGGCCGCATCAGGGCAGGCCGGGTTGTGGATCTCGTGGAAGCCGAGACGGCGGGATCCAAGACGCCGCTGGTGATTTATACCTACGAAGTGGCCGGAGTCACTTACGAGGCCGCCCAGGACGTATCGGCGCTGCCTGAGATTGCCGCGCGCGCCCGGTTTTTCACCGGACGCACGGCCAGCGTGAAATACGATCCCAAACGGCCTGGGAACTCCATTATCGCCTGTGAGGAGTGGAGCGGGCTGGGGGCAGCATGACCTTTCCGGAGAAACTCGAGGAGTTGCGGCGACGCCGGTCTTGCTCGGAGGCGGGCGGCGGTGAGGAACGCCGGGCCAGACAACATGCGGAGGGAAAGCTCTCGGCGCACGAGCGGTTGGAAATGCTGTTTGACCCCGGCAGCTTTGAAGAAATCGACGTGCTGGTCGAGCACCGCTGCCACGATTTTGGGATGGACCAGCAACGCATACCCGGCGACGGAGTGGTGGGCGGGCACGGGCGCATCAACGGTCGGCTGGCGTTTGCTTTCGCGCAGGACTTTACCGTTTTCGGCGGCTCGCTGAGCGAAGCGAATGCCGAAAAGATTTGCAAGCTCATGGACCTTGCCATGAAGGTGGGCGCGCCGTTCATCGGGCTGAATGACTCCGGAGGGGCGCGCATTCAGGAAGGCGTTGCCTCGCTGGCGGGATACGCCGACATTTTCCTGCGCAATACACTGGCTTCGGGAGTGATCCCTCAGATTTCCGCCATCATGGGGCCCTGCGCCGGGCGGCGCGGTCTATTCCCCCGCCATCACCGATTTCATCCTGATGGTTCAGAACACCAGCTACATGTTCGTGACCGGCCCGGACGTCATCAAGACCGTCATGCACGAGGACGTCACCAAGGAGGACCTGGGCGGGCCGATGACTCACAATTCGGCCAGCGGGGTGGCGCACTTCGTAACCCACGACGACCCCGACTGCCTGGCCCTGATCCGCGAGTTACTTTCCTTCATGCCGCAGAACAATCACGAGGATCCGCCCCGGGTTGAAACCCAGGATCCTGCGGACCGCCGCGATGCCGTGCTCGACACCCTGGTGCCCGTGGAGCCCGAGAAACCCTACGACATCAAGGAAATCATCCACCGCGTCGTGGACGACAGCCTATTTCCTCGAAGTGCACGAGCACTTCGCCAAGAACCTGGTGGTGGGATTTGCGCGGCTGGGTGGGCAGAGCGTGGGTGTCGTCGCCAACCAACCCGCCGTGTTGGCTGGTTGTCTGGACATCAACGCTTCGGACAAGGGCGCGCGCTTCATCCGCTTCTGCGATGCCTTCAATATCCCCATCGTCACTTTCGAGGACGTTCCGGGATTCCTGCCCGGCACGCAGCAGGAATACGGCGGCATCATTCGCCACGGCTCGAAGCTGCTCTTCGCTTACTGCGAGGCGACCGTCCCCAAGATCACCGTCATTACTCGGAAGGCTTATGGCGGGGCTTACTGCGTGATGGGATCAAAGCATGTGCGCACGGATATCAACCTGGCTTATCCCACCGCCGAAATCGCCGTCATGGGGCCGGAAGGCGCGGTGAATATCGTCTATCGGCGCGAGCTTCAGAAGGCAGAGGACGCAGAAACCTTGCGCCGCGAAAGCGTCGCGGAGTTTCGCGAGCGCTTCGCCAACCCTTACGTCGCCGCCGAACGCGGCTGGGTGGACGACGTCATCCAGCCCCGCGACACCCGCCCCAAACTGATCACGGCCTTACGCATGCTCGAAACCAAGCGCGACACCAACCCGCCCAAGAAACACGGAAACATTCCGCTATAGCGATTGCCGATTCTGATGATGCCGGCAGCGCAAACGTATGCCTATCCTGCATCCGTCTGCGGCTTTTCAATGCCCTTCTCGTGCGGGGCCGCATGGACTAGAATGCAGTAAGCAGACGAGGTGGAATTAAGCATGGGTCACCATGGTGTCAGTTTGCCAAGGGAAATAATTGCGGAGTTCTGCAAGCGTCATCACATTCGGAAGTTGGCGTTATACGGGTCCGTGTTGCGCGAGGACTTTCGCCCGGACAGCGACGTCGACGTGCTGGTGGAGTTCCAGCCGGGCCACACGGTGGGACTGTTCCGAATGGCAGGCCTGGAGATGGAACTCTCCGAGGCGTTGGGACGAAAGGTGGACCTGCGGACACCGGCGGAGCTCAGCCGATATTTCCGGGATGAGGTGGCACGCACCAGCGAGGTCCAGTATGCCCAAGAGTGACTGGATTCGCCTCCGCCATATGCTGGACGCGGCGAGAGAGGCAATGAGGTCCGCTTCAGGACGCACCCGCGACGACCTCGATACCGACTATGTATGGACATTGGGCCTGGTCAAATGCGTTGAGATTATCGGCGAAGCGGCCGCGCGCATGGGGAAGGAAACCAAAGAGAGAAATCCGCAGATACCTTGGGCGCAGATAATTGCGATGCGCAATCGCCTGGTCCATCTGTATTTCGATATCGACTTTGATCAGGTATGGAAAGCGCTCACTGAAGACTTGCCAGCCCTCGTGACTCAATTGCAGGAGATGCTGGAGAAGGACTCGTCCAAGTGAAGCATCCCATGCTCCTCGAGACGTCTTCAGAGAACCGCCAGGACACCGCGCGCCGCGAGGCTGATGCCGACCGCCAACACCAATAATGCCGTGGCGGCGGCAGCGGTGAGGCGCCAGCCCAGCTCGCGGAACATAGAGGCGAGTGTGGCCATGCACGGAATGTAGAACGTTACGAAGAGGGTGAAGATGAGGATTTGCGCAACGCTCATGACGGAAGCCACGTTGGTGGTTCCCAGCGCCTGCATGAGCATGAGGAGAGAGAGTTCTTTTCTGAGCACGCCGAAAATCAGCGTCAGGCCGACCGCGCGGGGCAGACCGAGCAGTGCGGTCAAGGGCGAGAGCGCAGCATTGATGACCTGTTGCCATCCATAGAACTCGATCAGGCTTAAAACCGCGCTGCCCGCGACGAGCAGTGGGAACGCCACCAGCACAAACTCGCGCAGCCGCCACCAGGTCTTCATCAGGACCACTTTCAGCGCGGGCAGTCGAAAGGCCGGCACTTCCATCAACATGCCGGGAGAGATCTCCGGCCAGATCAGGGCCAGGATGTGGCCGGCCAGCACCACCACCAGGAGATTCAAAGCGTAGATACCAAGCGCGTAGTAAGGGCCAAGGTAGACACCGACCAGGGCCATGATCACCGTCATGCGCGCCGAGCAGGGGACCAGCACGCAGAGTATGGCGGCGATGAACCGGTCGCGCCGCGAACTCAGGATGCGCGTCGCCATCACCGCCGGAACGCTGCATCCATATCCGAGGAGCACGGGCAGGGTGGCCGTGCCGTGCAGCCCCAGGCGGTGCATGACCACGTCCATGAGGTAGCCTACTCGAGAGAGGTATCCGAGGTCTTCCAGCACGGCCAGGCACACCAGGAAGGGCAGCAAGTAAGGCAAAACAATGGCGACCGCGCCGGCCGTCCCCAGCAGCGCCCCTTTCGATGCCGCCAGCAGCACGCTGTGCGCATCCATGTGCCGGGTCAGCGCAGCGAGGAGGGCATTAAACACACCCAGGATGCGGTCCTCGGAGAACTTGCCTGCCGTGAAGATCAACTGAAAGATCCCCAGGAAAACCAACACCAGCACCGCATATCCCCAGACCGGATGCATCACCAAACGGTCGACTTGTTCGCGCCAGTCCTTGCGGGGATGCGCGACGCGGGCCACACTCTCGAACAGGTTTAAACAAGCGGCGTGCCGCGCTGAGGAGATCGCCGCATCCGCGGGCTGACCTAGGAAGCGCGTGATTTCGTCCTGGGCCTGCCGCACGGCCGCTGCGACTGCAGGGGTGGGGAGTTGCGCCAAGGCTTGGGGATCACTCTGGAGCAACTGCAGAGCTCCGAAACGAGCGGGGGGGAACGTCGCGACTGACTCCGCCGGGGCCGTCGCAACTGCAACGGCGGCGGAAACGGTAGAGTCGTTAGAACCTCCCCTCCTTTTTAAGGAGGGGGACAGTGGGTGGTTGGCGGAAGGCTGGGCCTCGTACCCACCCCCCCCCAACTCCTCCTCCCGCAGAGGAGGGGAGTTCAGACCGCTGAGCTTGTGTGCTAACTCCTCGACGGTGTCTTCGACTTCCGGCGCATAGATGAAGGGTTGCCAGCTTACCTGCGGGGATTGCTGGGGCAGTCTCAGGGCGGTGCGGAACGCATCGAGGATTCCCTGGCCGCGTGCCGCGATCGTCTCGACGACGGTAACGCCGAGGGCGGTGGAGAGCGCCCTGGAATCGATGAGGATTCCCTTGCGCACCGCCTCATCCATCATATTGAGGCAGACGACCATGGGCGCTTCAAGGTCCTTCAATTCGAGCGTCAGTTCCAGGCTCCGCGCCAGTTGCGAAGCGTCGATGACGTTGATGATCGCGTCCCACTGGCCGCTTACAAGGCATTGGCGGGCGACGGCTTCAACGGGATTGGTGGGCGTAAGGGAATAGAGGCCGGGCAGGTCAACCAGGTCAACGACCGTGCCGTTCACCCGCGCTTGGCCGTGGGTGTACTCGACGGTGGTGCCGGCAAAGTTGGAGGTGAGAGAGCGATAGCCGGCGACGGCGTTAAACAGGGTGCTTTTGCCACAATTGGGTTGGCCGACGAGAGCGACCTTCACGGCAGGACTTCTACCTTGATCTTCTGAGCCAGTTGCTTGCTGACTGCAACTTGCGTCCCCCGGTTGTCGAGGACCAGCGGACCGCCGAAGGGCGCCCGGCAGACCACCCGAATTCGGTCGCCAGCATGAATGCCGATTTGATTGAACGAGCGGCGGATCTCCCAACCCCCGAGAATGGATAGGATTTTGAGGTTGGCTTGCCGATCTGCTTCGTAGAGGCTGGGTGAGTCAAACTTCGCGCTGAGTGACATGGCAGCGCATTATAGGGCAAAAGGCGTTCCAGAACGGCAATAAAAGAGGCAGGGCGTTAAACCGAAGTAAACTGGCTTATTGCAAAAGAGTTGCAAGAGGGCGGGGCTGCGGGGGAGGCGGCGAACCTGACATAATGTCCATACCGCGCTGCGTCTTTTCACCCCGCCCTTACAGCCGCTCTACGGGAAGTCACTCCCGCTGGCTATTGTACGGGCACGCCATGGCGTGCCCCTACGTTACGGAGCGCCAACCGCCGCTTTGGCAATGGGAACTTCCATCCTCGGTCTTCTCCCAAACTCGCTGCGATGCCGGCTGTAGGCGAAATAGATGACGAGTCCGATGATCAGCCACACGACGAAGCGCACCCAGGTTTCGATCGGCAAGCTGGCCATCAAGACCAGGCAGCAGAGGATGGCGAGAATCGGAACCACGGGTACCCACGGCGTACGGAAAGACCGGCGGCGCTCAGGTTGAGTGCGGCGCAGCACCAGCACTCCCAGCGACACCAGGATGAAGGCGAACAGTGTTCCGATATTGGAGAGGTCGGCCAGCGTTCCGATGTCAAAGATGCCTGCGGGGATGGCCACGAAGAAGCCCGCCACCCAGGTGCTGACGTGGGGAGTGCGGAAGCGCGGGTGTACTTTCGAGAAAACCCGCGGCAGCAGCCCGTCGCGCGACATGGCGAACCACACCCGCGCCTGGCCCAACTGGAACACCAGCAACGAGCTGAGCATTCCCATCAGAGCGCCGATGCTCACCCACTTCATGATGTTGGGAAGCCCGATCGCCACCAGCGCATTGGCCACGGGCGCGGCGTTGCGCAAGGTCGGCCACTGCTGGATTCCGGTCAGGACCAGCGCCACGGAAACATAGAGCACAGCGCAGATCACCAGCGAAGCGATGATCCCGATAGGAACGTCTTTCTGGGGGTTCCGGCACTCTTCGGCCGCTGTCGAGACCGAGTCGAATCCGATATAGGTGAAGAAGACGATCGCCCCGCCCGTAAGCACTCCCTGAAACCCGTTGGGCATGAAGGGCTTCCAGTTTGAGACGTGGATGAATCGCGAGGCGGCGGCGATGAAAACGAAGATCGCAATGATCTTCACC
This sequence comes from uncultured Acidobacteriota bacterium, assembly GCA_963831905.1. GTDB lineage: Bacteria > Acidobacteriota > Terriglobia > UBA7540 > UBA7540 > CAVROP01. The sequence continues at coordinate 1,864,587 of CAWHRX010000009.1, forward strand.
CCGACCATCAGGTTGTTGGCTCCCGCGCTCTCCCGGATCCCGATCACCAGAATCACGGTGAGGATCATCACGATCAAAAAGCCCGGAAGGTTGAAATAAGCTCCGGTGGCTTTTCCGCCCATAATCATGGGCTGCATCAGTTTGGGCGGCAGATTTACCCCAAAGCCGCGCAGCAGGCTGTCCACATAGGCGGAGAAGCCCACCGCCACCGCCATGTTGCTGACGGCGTATTCGAGGATGAGATCCCAGCCGATAATCCAGGCCACAATTTCGCCCAACGTTGCGTAGGAATACGTGTAGGCGCTCCCCGCGATGGGAATCATGGAGGCCAACTCGGCGTAGCAGAGTCCCGCCAGAGCGCAGACAAAGGCCACCATCAGGAACGAGAGAGCTATGCCCGGCCCCGCCCCCGGCCGCCCCGCCATGCCCAGAGCCTTCGTCCCGTGCAGCAGCGCGTCCAGCAGCGGAGCTTTGAGGATGGACCGCACTTCCAGCACCTCTCCCGCCGCGGCTGTCCCGGTCAGGATGAAGATTCCCGTCCCGATGATGGCGCCAATACCCAGCGCGGTCAGCGACCATGGCCCGAGAGTCTTGCGCAGTTGATGGCCGGGCGCGTCCGCGTCCGCCAGGAGCTTGTCGATGCTCTTCTTCCGGAAGAATTGGTTGGCCACGAGAATCCCTGTTCAGCGGTCCTTTGTTTTCATAGACATTCTCGCTTTGTTCGGCGAAGATTTGAACCACGGAGGCACAGAGGCACGGAGGAGCGAAAAGAAAAGTACTCTACTCTGCGTCTCAGCGCCTGCGGTGGAGAGCTCGATTCCGTTACAGCTTCTGACTTGCATGTCTTCCCCAGCGATCCTTTGTTTTCAATGACATTCTCGCTTTGTTCCGCGAATTTGAAGGGGCAACCCTGGTGGGTGCCCGGGCGGCCACAAGGGCCGCCCCTGCGGTTTGCTGACCTGAAGGTCAGCGCTACAGCGCCACGCAGCGGCAATTTGTAGCCGACTACTTGTCATTGTTCCGGCCTCAGCTTGCGCCTGCGAGTTTTCGGTTCGTTTCCGCAAAATGCGCTCTTTTTGCTCCATTCAGGCTCTATTTTGCGCTAACTTGCGCGCAAAACGCACACAATTTGCAGTACTTAAAGAAGTGATGTGCTTTGTTTTCAGGTACTTCTTAGCTTCGTTCCCACTATTTTTCATTTTTTGTAGTTCTCTACATTCCCCCATAGCCGGGACCTTCCGCTTTCCCTTGCGCCTTGGCGCCCCGCAGCGCCCAACTGCAACAAAATGTCCCGAACATGGCCACGATAATAGGCTATCACAGGTCTCCGGGCTTGTCAAGCGGAAAATGCAAAAAAAGTGGGGGGGGGGCTTTGTCGGAACTCTCCGCCCTGACTGGCCGGACCGCGCGGAGCGCCTTGGAGTGCGGCGGGTTGACGCCGCCTTTGTACATCGTGCCTTGCGCAATCCCCGCCCCGTGGAGATTCCAAAGCGGCGTCAAGCCGCCGCACTCCAAGGTGCCTTCGGCACAGTGATTTTTAAAAAAGCGACGAGACGAGGGCAAACTGAGCCCACCTCCGGGCTACCTGGCTGCAGAATTTTCCGCTTGACATATGCTGATATGGGAATATATCATGCAGAGATGGCGAGGGCGGCGACCAACTCGGATGCGTTCAACGCGGTGGCCGAGCCGCGGCGGCGCGACATCCTGACATTTCTGGCGGACCGGGAGCGGCCCGTGGCCGACATCGTGGCAGCGCTGGAAATGGAGCAGCCTTCGGTGTCGAAGCACTTGCGGGTGCTGCGCGACGTGGGTCTGGTGCGGATGCGGCCGGAAGGGCGGCGAAAGCTTTATCGAACCAACGCCGCGGCGATTCGTCCGCTGCACGAATGGGCCGGCGAATTCGAGCGGTTCTGGCGGCATACCTTGAGCCGCGTGAAAGAGCGTGCCGAAGCCAAGATGGCGGATGCTGGCGCGACCGAGGGTGAGTCTGCGTCTAAGTGAAGGCTTCGCCCCGCGCCAAGGACGAAGCATCTAACAGGGCATACGAAGTATTCAAATTGGGGCTTTACAGGCTGAGGAAAAATGCCTGAGTACTGTCATTCTGAGCGGAGCGAAGAATCTCGGCAGTTGGCGTTTCAACGAACTACGGAGATCCTTCGTCGTCGGACTCCTCAGGATGACAGCTAACAGAGTCTTTCCGCAGCCTGTTTGGAAGAAACTCGGAACAGGAAGTTGAATCTGTCAAAGAAAGGAGCAGAAGTATGTCATTGGCACAGACTCTGATTATGGAGTTGGAGGAGCAGGCACCGCTCACGCGGAAGTTCCTGGAGCGTTTGCCGGAGGACAAGCTCGCGTGGAAGCCGCACGAGAAATCGATGACGGCGGGGCAACTGGCGCTGCACATCGCGCAGGTGCCCGGAGGAATCGCGAGGCTTGTGCAGCAGAACCCGGCCCAGGCGCCTGACTTCGGCAGGCCCAGCAATCAGCCGGCGACCTTGCAGGAGGTCCTGGCAGCGCATGACGAGAGCCTGGCGACGGCGCGAAGGGAACTCGCGAAATTCGATGACGCCGCGATGCAGGAGTTGTGGCGGATCAAGCAGGGGGACCGGGAACTGTTCGCCGTCCCCCGCGCGAAGTTCGTGCGCGACGTCATGCTGAGCCACTGGTATCAGCACCGGGGTCAACTCAGTGTGTACCTGCGGATGCTGAATATCCCGGTTCCGGCGACTTGGGGACCCAGCGGCGATGAGCCGCCGGTTTTTTTGCAGAAGACGCAAGTGGCTTAACAGGGCGCGGCAAACCCCGATCCGCATGTCATCCTGAGTAGGGGTAGGGCTTGCCCTACCCTCGTCGGCCCAGTAACCTCGCGGGGACGGCAAGCCGTCCCCCTACAAGCAGGTAAATGAGGAGAATCAAACAAAAGGAGGAAACATGAGCACGGCAATGGCGGTTCCCAAGGTGGAGGATTTGACGCTGAGCATTACCGAGGAAATTCATGTAAAGGCCACGCCAAAGGTGACGTTCGAAGCGCTGCTCGAGGAGTTGACCTCAGGCATGACGGGTGCTGAGAACAAGCCCCTGCAATTGAAGATCGAGGCATGGCCGGGAGGACGGTGGTACCGCGACCTGGGCGACGGGAACGGGCACCTGTGGGCGCACGTACAGTCGATCAAGTGGCCGACGCTGCTGGAGTTTTACGGGCCCCTGATGATGTCGTACGCCGTCGCGTCGAATGTGCAATACCGGCTGAGCGAGGAGCCGGGCGGCACGCTGATCAAGTTTCATCACTACGCGCTGGGAGTGATTTCGGACGACTATCGGAAGGGAGTCGCCGAGGGATGGAAGCACATCCTCGAGCGGGCGAAGCAGCGCGGGGAGAAAAAGTAGCGCAGAGGTAACCGTCAGCCGACGGATTCCTCTGCGGCTCGTCCCGTGCGCGCATCGAGGGCGGGCGTTGGATCCGCATGAAAGAACCGCGGAGGAGGGCAGACTGCGCCCACCTCCGCGCTACCCTGAGCAGTTCGACTGCCAAGGAGGTGGGCGATGATCTGTCCTATGTGCATTGCGAACGCGGCGCTGGCGGTGGCAGGAGTGACGACGTTGGGCGGCGCAACTGCGATTGCGCTGCGGATTTTTCGGCGGAAGCGACGGGTGAAGCTAAACACTGAAAGAGGATTCCTCAGCTCTCCTCCGCGCCGGGCGAGGGATCGGCAAGACGGTGCGGGAGGTTCGGAACGGCATCGTTAAGTTTATCCAAAGGAGATACGACAATGGCAACGCCGATGATGAAACAAGCGAAAGTCGTGTCGCCGGCCGAGTGGGTGGCGGCGCGGAAGGAACTGCTGAAGAAGGAGAAGGAATTTACGCGGCTGCGGGATGAGTTGAGCCGGGCGCGGCGAGAGTTGCCGTGGGAAAAGGTGGAGAAGCAGTACGAGTTCGAAGGGCCGAAGGGGAAGGAGACGCTGGCGGAGCTCTTCGGAGGGCGGAGCCAGCTCATCATCTATCATTTCATGCTGGGGCCGGGATGGAAAGAAGGCTGCCCGAGCTGCTCGTTTATCTCGGACCACTTCGAGGGAATGCGCGTGCATCTGGGGGCGCGCGATATTACGCTGCTGGTGGTCTCGCGGGCGCCGCTCGGGGAAATCGAGGCTTTCAAAAAGCGCATGGGATGGGGATTTAAGTGGGTGTCGTCAAACGGCACGGATTTCAATATGGATTACCAGGTGTCGCGGGGGCCGGGGGAAAAGGCGGACGAGAAGGTGCTGTACAACTACGAGATGCAGGCGTTCCCGTCGGAGGAGCGGCCGGGGCTGAGCGTGTTCTACAAGGACGCGGCGGGCGAGGTGTTTCACACCTATTCCACCTATGCGCGCGGCCTGGATATTCTGGTGGGGGCATACAACTTCATCGATCTGACGCCGAAGGGACGCAATGAGGAAGGGCTGAAAAACACTATGGCCTGGGTGCGGCACCATGACAAGTATGGCGAAGGGCTGGTGAGCCTCCCGCGCTGAGGCTCGATGCCGGCCGGCGGGGGCTCTCGGCAGGCGTCAGTGCGCGTCCTACCGGGTTCGAGCCCGCAACGATGCGGGCGAATCGGCCTATGCCAAGGTTGTCCGTGTCAAAAGATAGAATTTGCTGAGCCCGGATTTCCCTCATGTATATCCCGCCAGGAAGGGTCGGTTGGTGTGTGCTATCATAACTGTTTCAGGGCATAGGTCGACAATTGCACAATTAAACGCGGGAGCTTTCGTCGCTGGAGGAGGCGGACAATGGCTAAACGCATCGTTCCCCCGTCGCATCGCAAACCCGGAGCGCGTGCGGGCAAGCCCGCCAGAGGCTTCTCCGGAACAAGTAGACCGGGCGGAAGGGCATCATCAGCTCCGGGGAGCGGGCAACCCGTGTTCGCGCAGCCGACACCGTCGCCCGATCCTACGGGATTCAAAGATCCAGTCAGCGACCAGAACGAGCCGGACGTGGCAGGCGTGCTGCCTGTTCCGCAGCCCTCCACTTCCGGGGCAGAGCCGATCCTGACGCTGGCCACCATCTATGGAAGCCAAGGGGCGAGCCTTACACAGACGCTTCAACAGTCAGGCCAGATCGTCTTTCACGCTGTGGGCGACACGGGCAGTGCGGAAGGACCGACCACGCAGTCTCTGGTTGCCGATAAGATGGTTTCCGACTTCACGGAGACGAACCCCGCCGATGTGCCCTCGTTTTTTTATCATTTAGGGGATTTGGTCTATTACTTCGGCGAGGCAACGTATTATTACGACCAGTTCTACGATCCCTACCGGTTGTATCCGGCGCCGATCATCGGAATTCCCGGAAACCACGACGGCATTGTGTACCCCGCCGATCCGGCGGCCAGCCTCGCAGCCTACCTTGCGAATTTCTGCACGCCGGCGCCGGTTCCTGCGCCTGACGCCGGCGGTCTGTGGCGCACCACGATGACGCAGCCGGGTGTTTACTACACGTTCGAGACGCCGTTTGCGCGAATTCTGGGGATCTACACAAACGTTCTGGAGGATCCCGGCGTTATTTCCGACCAGAATGGGACCTATCCTACGTTGGACGAGCGGCAGATCACGTTCCTGACAACCGCGCTGGAGCGCGTGAAGAGCGACAACTTCACGGGCGCGGTGATCATCGCCACGCACCACCCGCCCTTTTCGGGAGGGTCGGAGCACGGCGGCAGTCCGCTGATGCTCCAGGATCTCGACAGCGCGTGCACGGCGGCGGGCGTCTGGCCGCATGCGGTGCTTTCCGGTCATGTGCACAATTACCAGCGCTTCACGCGGGTCGTGAATAATTACCAGATTCCTTACGTGGTGGCCGGCTGCGGGGGACATGCGCCGCTGGTCAAGATGAGTTCAACTTATCGCACGCCGTATCCGGTTGACAGCACCCTGACGCTCGAGAGCTACGATGATACCGATTACGGTTACCTGCGCATCGTGGTGAACGCGCAGACGATGACCATAGAATTTCATCCGCAGTCGGACGGCGGAACCACCAAGACGCCGGACGATACTGTGACCGTCGAACTTGCCACTCACACCATCAATGGGTAGGAAAACCAACAGCCCTGCCAGTCAGAGTAGAGCGTGCCTTTCAGCCCGAAACCAGGGCTTACTGGCGGTCAGGCGCGGAAGTCCCCAGCGCCACTCGAACGGCATTAGAGCATTTTTAATTTAAGTATATACATTTATGTGCGATAATGCCTCTTCCGGTTGAGGGGAGGCGGAGGATGCAATCCTATTCACAAGATTTGCGGGATCGGGTGTTATGGGCATTGGATCGCGGAGAACGTCCGACGGCGATTGCGCAGCGGCTGGAAGTCAGTCGCGTCTGGGTTTACCAGGTGCGGGGTCGGGAGCAGAAGACCGGACAACGCACCAGCTTTCAGATTGGAGGCCATCGCCGTTCGCGGATCGCGGAGATGGAGCCCGTGCTGCGCGCCTGGATCGAACAAGCGCCGGGTCTGAGCCTGGCCGAGTTAGGTGAACGTCTCGCCGAGCAGGGCATATCGATCAAGATCGGTGCCTTGTGGCACCAGTTGAACAAATGGAACCTTACCTTCAAAAAAAACCCTGCACGCCAGCGAGCAAGAACGCGAGGACGTGCAGCAGGCAAGAAAAGCCTGGCAGCAAGCGCTGCCCACGATGGAAGTCGAAAAGCTCGTCTTTATCGATGAAACCTGGATATCTACGAGCATGACGCGACGCTACGGACGCGCCCCCCGAGGTCAGCGTTGCCTCGACTCGGCACCGCACGGACATTGGGAGACGACCACCTTTGTGGGCGCTCTGCGCCGCCGCCGGTTGACCGCACCGATGGTTACCGACGGGCCCATGGACGGCGAGACGTTTCTGGCTTATGTGCATCAATTCCTGTGCCCAACACTCCAATCGGGAGACACCGTGATTCTCGACAACCTCAGCAGTCACAAGGTGACCGGAGTCGCGAAAGCGATCACCGCGTCCGGAGCTACCCTACTCTATCTGCCCCCTTACTCTCCGGACCTGAACCCGATCGAAAAGTTCTTTTCCAAACTCAAGGCGCTGCTTCGCAAAGCCGCCAGGCGCGATATCGATACCCTCTGGAAGGAAATCGGGGAGTTGCTCAATACGGTCTCCCCAAGCGAATGCACAAATTACTTCGCCTCCTGTGGATATGTAAATACTTAAATCGAAACCGCTCTAGAATTGAGATGTGATCGAAGCTGTGTGGCGCACATCATCACGATGGCTTCCCTAAAACGTGGCAGATATCGTTCCACACCAGCCAATGCGCGTTCAGCGTTTCGGCCCCGTGACGCGAGTAAAAGGCGCGCGCTAGGGCATTCGAAGGGTCTGCATTCACACATATTCGGAACGCCTTTTGTTCAACGAACCAACCTGCCAGCAGGCGCAGCAGTTCAGAGGCTATACCTGCGCCGCGCCGCTCCGGAATGACATTGATCCACTGCAACTCGCCGTCGCAGCTGTGGCGCCGGGTAAGGTGGCCGGCCACGAACGCAATGACGGAACTCTCCCCCACGGCAATATAACAACTTCGAGGCGGCAACGCGCGTTGCGGATTGTGTTCGCCCTTCAGGTAACCGGTTATGCGGTTCGTCCAAAACTCGAAGCTGCTCCATTCGCGAGCCCGGATCTGAGCCATACCGGGGACATCGGTACTTTGCGCCGGTCTGTAAAGCACTGCGTTCACCTTCGCTCCGCCCTCTTTCTAGTGCCCCGCCTCTAGAACATCGTTATAGGAGTGCCATGCCCAGCCCTGGTAGTGCGGCTTCGCGTGGTTCGCGTCATCCAATGTCTTGAGCATCCGGGGCAGGAGGGCGCCGTAATCGGGAGTGCGAAGCGCGATCACCATTTTCGCGAGGTTCGAATCACCCAATCCGTCGTAGGCCATGGCAAGGAACTTCTGGCTGGCGGCGCGGAGTTTGTCAGTCTTTGTTTCCACACTCTCTCCGTCGTTGGGACTGCTCAGCTCGTAGAGCATCAGGGTAAATGTGGGCAGCGACGACAAGAGCATCCTTCGCTCGGCAAGGTTGCCCTTGAGAACTTTGTTCTGAATGTCGGCGTTGACGGTTAGGCGCGCGCCTTCCGCCTGGGCGAGCACTGCGCGATAGGCATCCACGAGGCCGGGAAGAAATCGCAGGTTACCCTGACCTTTGTTTTCCGGCCGTTGTTGGGGTTCGATATCGAGATGAATGCCGTCGAATTCCTGCGCGGGGTGGCGCTGATTAAACCGTATGATTTCCTGAACATGATCCAGCAGCTTTTCGCGGTGACTGCCGGGTTCATCGGCATCGACGCTTGAAAGCAGGGCTTCCACTCGGATGTTCGATCGGTGGAGAAGAGGGACGAGGCGAACGAGGCGGGTGTCCATCGAAGCATCGCCCAGCGGCGAAACCGAAACATACACTTCGTTGATGCCCTCCGATTCGCAGAATTTCGCCAGCCGCTCCGCACTTCCCGACGCGCTCAAAATCGACGCGCTCTTCCAGACCCAGAGGCCATGGGCCGGGACAACATCAAGCGCGGTTGCAGAGAGTGCGAATGCCGCGAGCAGAATTCCAGAAAACGCCCCGCATAGCACTCTACGAACGGTCACCTGCAGTTTATTCATACCTCAACGCTACCATAGGATCGACTCTGGTTGCACGCCGGGCGGGCAGGTAGCAAGCGACCAGCATTGTGGTGGTCAGGACGAGCGCCGCACCGATATAGGTGATCGGATCTGTGGGGCGGATGCCAAAGAGCAGGCCTGAAAGTACGCGGCTGACACCAAATGCTGCAACCAGTCCGATCAACACTCCCACAAGACACAGCCGCATGCCTTGTTTCACCACAAGCTCAAGCACGTCTCGGGGCTCGGCTCCGAGCGCCATGTGTACGCCGAACTCTCTCGTGCGCAGCCCTACGTAGTAGGCCACCACGCCCGACAGACCCAGCGCCGCCAGCAATAGCGCCAGAATGCCGAAAGCTCCCAGGAGTGTGCCGGTGAAGCGAGGAAGAAAGAGCGGAATCGACATGTATTGTGCCAAGGTCTCCGCGTCCAGCACCGGGAGGTTTGGATCGACCGCTTGAATTGCGCGCTCGACGGTGGCGAGCATGGCTTTCGGGTCGCCTGTGGTTTGCACCACCAGGGCTGCCTGCGCCTCGTAAGCCTGAGCGAACGGCCGGAACATGAACGGCTGAGCTTCTTCTTGCAAGCTCCGGTACTTGCCCGTGGCGACCACCCCCACAATCTCCAGGGGCGAGCGCTTGCCAAATGCCAGGTTCATTTGCTTTCCGATGGGGTTCTGGCCCGGCCAGTAGCGCCGTGCCATCGCCTCATTAATGATGACGACGCCGGGAGAAGACGGGTTGTCCTGCCGGTTGAAATCTCGTCCACTCAGGAGAGGGACGCCCAGGGTGTGAAAATATGCTGGCCCGACGCCCACAAAACCGATCGGAATCCCTGGCAGGCCCGGAGGCGGCTGATAGCCGTCGATCGCAACGACTGTTGCCATGCTCGCGAATCCCAGAGGCAGATGGTTCGCAACGCTTGCCGAGCCAACGCCCGGCAGCGCCTCGACTTTGTCAATCACCTGGTTGTAAAACTCCCGGCCACGATTCTCAGAGTAGCCGAGGATATCGAGATCGAGTGTGACCACAAGCCGGTTGCCGACTCGAAATCCCGGGTCGACAGAGCCCGCGCTCGCGAGACTGCGCAAACAGAGGCCAGCGCCGATCAGTAGAATCGTGCAGACCGCCACCTGCCCGGTCACTAACACATTGCGCAGGCGGTTCTTGGCAGGGCTGCCGGTCGCCTCATCCTTCAATCTCGATACCACATCCACATCCGAGCTGCGCAATGCAGGCGCTACGCCGAACGCGAAGCCGGCGAGCAGCGACACCAACAGCGTGAATGCCAGCACCCGCCAATCCAGTGGAAGTTGAATGTTAACGAAGGACAGCATGGGGGGCTTGAGCTTGAGTAGTAGAGGGCCTGAGAAGATAGACAGCCCTAGCGCCACAACGCCCGCGGCAAGTGAAAGCATCGCGCTCTCGGTCAGCATTTGCCGGATGATTCGACCTCGGCCCGCCCCCAGAGCGGAGCGGATGGCCATCTCTCGCGTGCGGCGCGATGCCCTCGCCAGCAGCAAGTTGGCCAAATTGGCGCAGGCGATGAGCAGGACCAAACCCACCACCGCCATGAGAATCGCCGTAACCGGAGCAGCAACTCCGTTGAATTCCGGCGGGAGCCCGCTCAGCGGCGTCACCGCTGCGTCCCATCCCTTGTTGCTTTGGGGAAAGGCCTGCGCGAGCTGTTTCGCGAGCACACTCAGGTCCGCCCGCGCCTGCTCCGGTGTGATGCCCGGCTTTAGACGCCCGGTTACGAAAAGCCAGTAGCCGGTACGATTAGTCAGCAGGTCCATGCCAGGTGAGATTTGACGTTGCATCATCATCGGAGTCCAGAAATCCGGGGCGGATAACGCCTCAATGCCGTCGAAATGGGGAGGCGCTACTCCCACTACGCTGAAGCTGTTCCCGTTGAAGATCAGAGTTCTCCCGATAACCCTGAAGTCAGATCCCAGGCGTTGCTGCCAGAATTTGTGATTGAGCACGACAACGGGATTTCTCAGCGGAACCTGATCTTCTTCCGGCAGAAAAGTTCTCCCCAAGATCGGCTTGACCCCCAGAACGGAGAAGAAATCCCCGGAAACCAATTGCCCCATGATCAACTCGGTCTCGCCGCCAACTTTCCAGCTCACGCGCTCCGGATCACTGCTGTACGCGACAAGCCCCGAGAAGACTTGACTGTGATCGCGGTAGTAGACGTAATCGGGATAACTGAACTGTAGATATTGCCCATCAGGGAGGCGGTTCCACAGTGCGCGCAATTTCGCCGGTGCGGCCACCACTGACGGAGGACGCAACAGCAGCGCATTAACGTAACTGAATATCGTAGTATTGGCCCCAATGCCGAGCGCCAGCGAAAGTATCGCCACGGCCGTGAAGCCCGGGGTTTGGCGCAAAGTGCGCAGGCCGAAGCGGAGGTCCTGAATCAGATGGTCCCACGCGAGCCAGCGGCCTGATTCGTAAAAGCGCTCCTGGGCCTGGGTGACGTTGCCGAAGGCCCGCCGCGCCGCCGCGCGGGCTTCCTCCTCGCCCAAACCCTGCTGTTCTTTCAGCCGCTCTGTCTCAAGTTCGAGATGCGCGGCAATCTCTGCCGTGAAATCACTCGACTTGCGTTTTCGCCAGAACATCGTGTCGAACCTCCCGTCGCACCACTGTCGTGGCACGCAAATAGTTCAAACAGGCAAGGCTTAGCTTGTCATCCTTCGCTTCGCTGAGGATGACAGAGCATTAACTGTTTCACTCGCTTCGGTAACAACGCACCAACGCACTACCCGTTCGCTATGTTTCACTCATTCGAAAATCCCTCATGCGAATTGGGGGAGAGGTTCGAGGGTGACTCTGTGGCCGAGCCTCTCCAAGCGACGGACGAGGGAGCGGCGTATGGCATCAGCGTTCAAGCGGTCGAAATAGTCGGCTCCGAGCTCTTGGTAATTCTGCTTTCGCTTGAGGATGTGATACGCCATCACCAACACCGTGTGCGCCACCGCCAATACGGCTCGCTTGCCTCCTCGCCGGGCGGCCAGGCGTCGGTACTGCGCGGAAAGATAATTGTCCCGCAGGTGGGAGACGACCGACCCCACCTGACACAAACAGCGCCGTAGCGAGGCACTCCCCTTCCGCGTCCTGCCGCTCAGACGCTTGCCCGCGCTCTCGAAACTCCCCGGGCATAAACCTGCCCAAGAGGCCAAGTGACCGGCGGAAGGAAATTGCTCCATCCTCACCCCCACCTCCGCCACCAGACTCCAGGCCGTCACCCGGTCGACGCCCGGAATCGTGTCCAGCCTCTCGACCTCCGCTTCAAAAGGGCGCATGCGCTTCCCAATTTCCGCTTCCACTTCCGCCATCTTCTTCTCCAGGAATTCCTGATGATCCAGCAACTCCTGGAGCAGAAAACGATGATGCTCCGTCACCCGCCCTTCTAACGCCAAACGTAAGTCCGGAATCTTCTTGCGCAGTATCCCCTTGGACATCTCCGCCAGCCGCTCCGTGTCTTCTTCCCCAGCTAGAATGGCCGTCAGGATCGCCCGGCCCGACACCCCCAGAGGATCGCTGGCCACCGACGCCAGTTTCAGGTTGGCATCCTCCAGCACCTTTTGGACGCGGTTCGCAATGCGGTTCTCCTCCTGCGCCAAACTCACTCGATAACGTGTCAGGTCCCGCAGTTCTCGCCTCTCCTTCGGCGGTACGAAACTCCCGTGCAGCAACCCGTGCTGAAGCAGATCCGCAATCCACTCACAGTCTTTCTGATCGCTCTTCCGCCCCGGCACCGCCTTGATGTGTTGCGCGTTCACCAACAGCACCTCAAACTGCCCCTCCAGGATGTTCCACACCGGCTTCCAGTACACCCCCGTGGATTCCATAGCCACGTGCGTTACCCCGCACGCCCGCAGCCAGTCCGCCAACTGCAACAACTCCCGCGTGAAAGTTCCAAAGCGCCGCTTCTCCTTGCGCGTCTTCCCCTTCCCTTCTGCCCACAGCACACACGCGGTGATACTCTTCTTGTGCACGTCCAACCCACAACAACACGCGTAAAGCACCTCCATGATCGCCTCCTGGAGGGGCGGCGCAGGACGCGGGCAATTGCGAGAATCTCATTCGCGTGCTCTCCACTTCGGGGAAGCAACAATTCGTTGTGCCTCTCAGCGTCCGGGTCATACTCATACGCGGGCTTCCTGCTGCGCCAGAGTGAAACGACCTCTCTCGCCGCCCCATCCAGCAATACCTTACATCACTCTCGCCTATTTTCGTCCTTCGTTGCCGTGCTGAAAGCACGGTGAGCTACTCATACCTCAGCGCCACCATGGGGTCGACTTTGGACGCGCGCCGGGCGGGCAGATATGCGGCCAATGCGGCGACGGCAATCATCACCAGCGCGGCCAAAGCAATGGTGGCCGGGTCGGTAGTCTTGAGGCCATACAGCACGCTTTCAATCAGTCGGGCAGCGGCGAGCGAGACAGGAATCCCTATCGCCACGCCCAGCGCGGCCAACGTCAAACTCTCGCGCATGACCATCCAGAGCACGCCGGAGGCTTCCGCTCCGAGGGCCATTCGGAGGCCGATTTCATTCGTCCGCCGGGTCACGGCGTAGGCGGCGAGTCCGTAGATTCCGATGCAGGCCAAGAAAGCCGCGAGCATGCCAAAGAATGTGGAAAGCCGCGCCATCAAACTTTGACCTGCCAAGGAACGGTCGACCTGCTCGACCAAAGTACCCGTATAAGCGACCGGCAAGCTACGGTCGATCTGGGAGACGGCCTGTCGAACTTCTGCGATGGTCACCTCGGGGTTTCCCGAATAACGAACCTCGAAATCGTTTAGATATTGGACGTGCTGCGTGTAGGGCAAATACGCGGCCGGGAAGGCGCGTTCGGCTAGATTCTGGTACTTGGCGTCTTTCACCACCCCGACCACTTCGATGTCGTTGCTATGCTTGGGATCGCCTCCAATCCCGAAGTGTTTCCCGATCGGCGAGCCGCCGGGGAGATACCAGCGGGCAAAGGTCTCATTGATGATGGCAACTTTGGGGGAGGCGCCGGTATCCCGTGGCCCAAACGCCCGACCGAGCAGAAGCGGGATTCCCATCGTCGCGAAGTAGCCGGGGCCGACAACGTTATAAGTGGCGCTCATGTCGTCCTCGCGCGTTGGGGTGCGCCCGACCACGGAAACCGGATCGGTCCACTCGCCCTGGTCAAAGGTGAAAAACGAAATGCTGTCGGCGCGGACTCCGGGGAGGACGCTTACACGTTGCTCGATTTGCTGATATAGACTCACCACTCGCTGGTCCTCTTTGTAGCCGACCGCGGGCGGATCGATCCCAAACAGCAGGACGTTTTCCTTCTTGAATCCCGTGTCGACGTTCGAGAGGTTCACCAGCGTATGAAGGAACAGGCCGGCGCCAATCAACAGCACCAGCGAGAGCGCCACCTGCGAAACGATCAACGCCCTTGCCAGCCGTGTGCGGCTGGTCGAAGCCACTGAGCCCCTCGCCTCCTTCAACGAAGATCCCAAGGAGACACGGGTGGCGCGCAGGGCCGGAGCAAGCCCGCAAAGAAGCGCCGTGGCCAGTGAGACGAGGAGAGTAAAGCCCAGCACGCGCGCGTCCGGAGCCACGTTCAGCAGCAACGGTTCGTCGCCGTGGGGAACCATGGCGACGATCGCCTTTCCCGCCCACCCGGCAACCACGATTCCCAGCATCGCGCCGGCCAGGGCGAGCACCAGGCTCTCGGTAAGCATCTGGCGGATCAGTCTTCCCCTGCCGGCTCCGAGCGACATGCGCACTGCGATTTCGCGTTCGCGCGTCGTGGCGCGCGCCAGTAGGAGGTTCGCGAGGTTGGCGCAGACGATCAACAAGACCAGTCCCACCACGGCCATCAAAATCTCTAGTGGAGTTTCGGCACCGTAGCGAATGTGCGGGAGTCCTTGCTTTATCGATGTCAGTACGATCTGAGCATGCCGAAGATCGTCCTCTTGCTGCTTGATAAGGATGGAACCAGCGTAACCGCGCCAGATCTGATTGGCCAGGAGGTTGACCTGGGCTTGGGCCTGTTCGGTCGTGACGCCTGGCTTTAGCCGGCCGAGGATGTAAAGTGACTGAAACATCTTATCGTCCAAACCGTTCCAGCCGGGCGACACCTGCTTTTCCATCGAGAGGGGAATCCATACGTCGGGCGATTGGCCGACTGCTGTTCCAAAGAAACTTGGAGGGGTGACTCCGACGATGGTGTAAACCGTCGGGCCCAAGGTCACCGTTTTGCCAACGATTGCAGGGTCCTGGCCAGACCGCCGATTCCACCAGGAGTAGCTGACCATGGCCACCGGATGACCGCCGGCAGGCTCATCTTCGGACTCCGCGAGCGAGCGTCCCATCAGAGGCTTCACGCCCAACATGCGGAAATACGTTCCCGAGACTAGCTGGACCTGCAGCAACTCCATTTCGGTCCTTCCCGCCACCAGGCCGTGCATGCCTAGTGGAAGACTCAGGATGGCGCTCAGGTCAGAGAAGACCTGGTTTTTCTTAAGCGCCTGGCGATAGAAGGCATACGAATAGAGTTGGGTTTGAGTGGCAAAACTGTCTGTGCTTCCAGCGGCTCTCCCCTTACCCAGCAGCACCAATCGGTCCGGTTTCTCGACAGGTAACGGCCGCAGCAGCACGGCATTCAGCAGGCTGAAGATCGCAGTGTTGGCCCCAATTCCGAGGGCCAGGGTCAGCACCGCAATGGCAGTAAAACCGGGGTTCTTGCGCAACGTGCGCAGGCCGAAGCGGAGGTCTTGCAAGAAGTGGTCCCACCAGAGCCAGCGGCCCGATTCGTAGAAGCGCTCCTCGGCCCGGGTGAGGTTGCCGAAGGCTCGGCGCGCT
The DNA here is from genome assembly GCA_963831905.1 of uncultured Acidobacteriota bacterium. Classification (GTDB taxonomy): domain Bacteria; phylum Acidobacteriota; class Terriglobia; order UBA7540; family UBA7540; genus CAVROP01. Next base: position 1,880,076 of record CAWHRX010000009.1, read on the forward strand.
GCCATGCGCGCCGCTTCTTCGCTCAATCCCTGCTCCTTTAATTGCTCGGTTTCGAGTTCGAGGTGCGCCTCGGTCTCCGCTCGGAAGTCGCTTTGCTTGCGCTTTCGCCAGAACATCGAATTGATCCTCCCCCAAGAAGCGTTGCGCGGACCTGCCTTGTCGCCAAGGGTTTAGTAATCCTTGGTCGCGGCCGATGCCGGTCATCAGCCAGGACTTGGGCCAACCCTACGTCGTCAGCGAGGACTGACAGCCTTTCGAAATGGCGCCTCAGCTTCGTTTGACGAAACAGAACTTACCAACGGGGCGTATTCCGACCGGAGCGGCGTTCCATACCAGCCCAGGGTGGTCGCGGTCATTCGCAACGCAGGGTAATCACTGGGTCAACCCGCGTCGCGCGCCGCGCCGGCACATAGCACGCGACGACCGCAACCGCCAAATACAGTGCTGCCACTCCCACAAACGCGAGCGGGTCGGTCGGATGCACTTCGAAAAGCAGGCTGCGCATCCACCGGGTCACACTCCACGCGCACGCAAGACCCAGTGCAATTCCGCCGAGCCACAGGGTCGCCCCTTGCCGCAGCACGAGTCCCATTACGGCGCTCCGTTGCGCGCCCAGAGCCATGCGGACGCCGATTTTCGCCGTCCTCCGTTGTACCGAATACGCCATCAATGCGTACAGACCTAGCAGCGAGAGAAACAGCGAGATGCCGCCGAACGCGGTCAACACCAGCGTTTGGAAACGCCGCTCCGCGCTCGCCTCGGAGACCAATTGTTCCATCGTTCTCAAGTCGGCGACCGCCAGCGCCGCGTCCATGCTTCGCACCAAGCCGCGGAGGGTGGAAGCGCTCCGCTCGGCAGGCAGCGTGCCCCGCACTACGATGGCGGCCGAGCCGGTCGGGGTCTGCCAAAACGGCGAATAGATCTGCATCGGTGGAGGGGTGTCCAGACCTCGCATCCGCACGTCCGCCACCACGCCGACGATGGTCCGCCAGCCGCTTGCGCGGACACGTCTGCCCAGCGCCGGCCGTCCCGGAAAATATCTCTGTTCGAAGCTTCTGCTCACAATCATCACCGGCATCCGCCCGGCCGCATCGCCATCATCGAAGGCTCTGCCCTCCAGCAGCGGAATCCCCATCGCGGCAAAGTATCGAGGCGTCACCGAACGGCTTTCGAAGGACGTTTTCTCGTCGAACGGGGAGCCCTCCACTTCGATCTGACTGATCGATTCGCCACCGCCCAGTGGAACGTGGTCAACGGCCGCTGCCTCCTGCACGCCCGGGACAGCTTGGACCCGGGCCAGCAGAGTGTGGAAGAATTCGTTCTGTCGCAGCGGTTGGTTGTATCGCCCGTCGAGTTGAATGCCCATCGCCACCGTGGAGAGTGAAGCGAAGCCCTTATCCACGGACCGCAATTTCAAAAAACTATGAATCAGTAGGCCCGATGCGATCAGCAGCACGATGGTGAGCGCCATCTCGGCAACAATTAACCCGCTTTGTAGCCGGCTCGCGCCGCCTTTGACGCTGCGAGCCCCGGAGCCTTTGATAGCCTCATTCAAGCTGCAACGCGAACCGGACCACGCCGGAAATAGTCCCGAAAGCACGGCGGTCGCCAGCGAAACGCAAACCGTAAACAGCAGGACGCGTCCATCGATCGAGGTTTCTTCCATCCGCGGGATGTTCACCGGATGGAAATTCACCATAATCCGCACGATCCAGAATGCCGCCGCCGTCCCGAGGACGCCGCCGGCCACCGCGACACACAAAGATTCCGCTAGAAGTTGCCGCACCAGCCGCCCGCGTGAAGCGCCCAACGTCGCTCGCACGCTCATCTCCTGTGCCCTGCCCCCGGCGCGGGCCAGCCCGAGGCCCGCTACGTTCGAGCACGCAATTAGCAGTACCAGCAATACCGCCGCCATAAAGATCAGCAACGCGCGGCGCGAGCCGCCCGTGATCTCTTCATCAAACCGGCGGACCACACCCTGGGCCTTCTGGTTCTGTTGCTGGAATGGTGGATCGAATCGTGAGGTGATAGTGGCGATTTCCGCCTGCGCCTGGCTCAGGTTCACTCCCGGTCGCAACCGCCCGATGGCGTTGCCCTGGTCCTCATCGCGCGATGCCCTTTGCTCCGGAGTCATTGTCCAAGGAACCCAAATGTCGGTCGCGTGCCCCGTCGTCTCCAGGCTCTCTGTGCCGTGGGGAAACGCAAACCCGGTCGGCATTACTCCGATAATCCGGTACGGACTTGCGTTTAGCAGAATTTCATTCCCCAGCACCTTACGGTCGCCGCCGAACCGGGACTGCCAAAGGGAATGGCTGATTACGACGACGCGTCCATGGCCCGGCTCCGTGTCGGCATGATCCACCGTCCGGCCAAGCGCAGGGGAAACGCCCAGCACGCGGAAAAACTCCGCCGTCACGCGCGATCCGGTGGCGCGGAACGCATTATTGCCTAAAGAAGCATTCAGCCCATCGTTGGTGAACATTGCAAGGCTCGCAAATGAGCGGCTTTCCCTTTGCCACGTGAAGAAGTCTCCGTTGACCGGCCCCCACGCTTCCAGCGGGGCGTTGGCAATGCCGGGAATCGGCTCGTAAAGGAAAACTAGCTGCTCCGGGTCACGGTAAGGCAAATCGCGCAGCAACACCGCGTTAACCAGGCTGAAAACCGCCGTGCTCGCCCCTATCCCCAAAGCCAACGTCAACACCGCCACCGCAGTAAAGCCGGGATTCTTGACCAACTTGCGCAGGCCGAAGCGGAGGTCTTGTATGAAGTGGTCCCACCAGAGCCAGCGGCCCGCTTCGTAGAAGCGCTCCTCTGTCCGTGTGAGGTTGCCGAAGGCTCGTCGCGCTGCGGCGCGCGCTTCCTTTTCACTCAAACCCTGCTCCCTCAGCCGCTCCGCCTCGAGTTCCAGATGCGCGTTGATCTCCGCGGCGAAATCACTCGACTTGCGTTTTCGCCAGAACATCGTGTCGGACCTCCCGTCGCACCACTGTCGTGATACGCAAATAGTTCAAACAGGCAAGGCTTAGCTTGTCATCCTGAGCGAAGCGAAGGATCTCTGGAGTTCGCCGGCAGCGGAGGCGAGATAGCAACTACAGAGATCCTTCGCTTCGCTGAGGATGACAGAGCATTAACTGTTTCACTCGCTTCGGTAACAACGCACCAACGCACTACCCGTTCGCTATGTTTCACTCATTCGAAAATCCCTCACGCCGACTGCAGGATAGGTTCGAGGGTGACTCTGTGACCGAGCCTCTCCAAGCGACGGACGAGGGAACGGCGTATGGCATCAGCGTTCAAGCGGTCGAAATAGTCGGCTCCGAGCTCTTGGTAATTCTGCTTTCGCTTGAGGATGTGATACGCCATCACCAACACCGTGTGCGCCACAGCCAATACGGCTCGCTTGCCTCCTCGCCGGGCGGCCAGGCGTCGGTACTGCGCGGAAAGATAATTGTCCCGCAGGTGGGAGACGACCGATCCCACCTGACACAAACAGCGCCGTAGCGAGGCACTCCCCTTCCGCGTCCTGCCGCTCAGACGCTTGCCCGCGCTCTCGAAACTCCCCGGGCATAAACCTGCCCAAGAGGCCAAGTGACCGGCGGAAGGAAATTGCTCCATCCTCACCCCCACCTCCGCCACCAGACTCCAGGCCGTCACCCGGTCGACGCCCGGAATCGTGTCCAGCCTCTCGACCTCCGCTTCAAAAGGGCGCATGCGCTTCCCAATTTCCGCTTCCACTTCCGCCATCTTCTTCTCCAGGAATTCCTGATGATCCAGCAACTCCTGGAGCAGAAAACGATGATGCTCCGTCACCCGCCCTTCTAACGCCAAACGTAAGTCCGGAATCTTCTTGCGCAGTATCCCCTTGGACATCTCCGCCAGCCGCTCCGTGTCTTCTTCCCCAGCTAGAATGGCCGTCAGGATCGCCCGGCCCGACACCCCCAGAGGATCGCTGGCCACCGACGCCAGTTTCAGGTTGGCATCCTCCAGCACCTTTTGGACGCGGTTCGCAATGCGGTTCTCCTCCTGCGCCAAACTCACTCGATAACGTGTCAGGTCCCGCAGTTCTCGCCTCTCCTTCGGCGGTACGAAACTCCCGTGCAGCAACCCGTGCTGAAGCAGATCCGCAATCCACTCACAGTCTTTCTGATCGCTCTTCCGCCCCGGCACCGCCTTGATGTGTTGCGCGTTCACCAACAGCACCTCAAACTGCCCCTCCAGGATGTTCCACACCGGCTTCCAGTACACCCCCGTGGATTCCATAGCCACGTGCGTTACCCCGCACGCCCGCAGCCAGTCCGCCAACTGCAACAACTCCCGCGTGAAAGTTCCAAAGCGCCGCTTCTCCTTGCGCGTCTTCCCCTTCCCTTCTGCCCACAGCACACACGCGGTGATACTCTTCTTGTGCACGTCCAACCCACAACAACACGCGTAAAGCACCTCCATGATCGCCTCCTGGAGGGGCGGCGCAGGACGCGGGCAATTGCGAGAATCTCATTCGCGTGCTCTCCACTTCGGGGAAGCAACAATTCGTTGTGCCTCTCAGCGTCCGGGTCATACTCGTACGCGGGCTTCCTGCTGCGCCAGAGTGAAACGACCTCTCTCGCCGCCCCATCCAGCAATACCTTACATCACTCTCGCCTATTTTCGTCCTTCGTTGCCGTGCTGAAAGCACGGTGAGCTACTCATACCTCAACGCCACCATGGGATCGACCTTAGTCGCACGTCGCGCCGGGAGGTAACCGGCAGCCAGGGCCACAAGCGAGAGCATGACGACGGCTGCGACGATGGTCACCGTATCGCGCGGGCCGAGCCCGAAGAGCATCGACTGGAGCACTCGCGTCGTGGCTAGCGAGATGGCGAGGCCCGCAGCGACGCCAAGGGCAAGAACCGAAATGACACTGCGCATAACCAGCCGCAGGATCGCCCCACCTTCCGCTCCCAGCGCCATGCGGATTCCAAACTCTCTTTGCCGCTGTGCCACCAGGTAACTGAGCGTACCGTACAAGCCGATCATCGCCAGCAACAGCGCCAGAGCGCCAAAGAAGCCGGAAAGCAACGCCAACATACGCTCCTTGACCATCGAATCGTCAACCTGCTCGGCCAGGGTGTGAAACTCCAGGGGAATCCCCTTGTTCACCTGGGCCAGCGCAGCCTGAGACACCGCGGCCAGCGCCGAGGGCCGGATCGCCGTCCGGACTTCCCAGCTTTGCCGCTCGATGAATACCGGCGATTGCTGGGCTGGGAAGAGCAGGGTGGGTTGCGTAACTTCACCGACCCATTCGTACTTGGAATCCCTGACCACTCCCACTACTTCGATGGGAGGGGTGAGCTTCCCCGAAAACCGCATGATGCGGAAAGTCCGGCCAATGGGATCCAAGCCAGGGAAAAAGCGACGTGCCGAGGTTTGGTTAACAATCGCCACCGGCCGAGCCGTCTTGCTGTCTCGGTTATCGAAATTCCGCCCGACCAGCAAGGGCATGCGCAACGCCTTAAAATATCCTGGCGATACATAGTTGAACCGGGCAATCGTTTCATCATCCGTCAGCGCTTTGGACCAGTCCGTAACGATGGGAAAGTCCATCACGCCGCCCTCCATGGGGGTGATCACGGACCGGCCCACCGAAATCACACCGGGAAGAGTGCGCAGCCGGCGCTCGATCTCCTCGAAGGCGCCGAGTTGTTGCTCTGGCGGTATCTTCGCGGATTGGAGATCGGTTCTGACCAGCAGGACGTTACCCCGGTCGAAGCAGACGTCAAGCGTGGCGAGCTTGGCGAAGCTGCGCAACAACAAGCCGGCCGAGACCAAGAGTACCAGCGAGAGCGCCACCTGAGTGGAGACAATCCAACGGCGGGCGCGAAAGCGCCCATGACGCTCACCTTCGAGGGCCGGGGCGTCCTTCATGGCCGAGGTGAGCGATATCCGGGTGGAGCGCAATGCCGGCAACACGCCGAAGAGAAGCCCGGTGAGCAGGGAAATCACCGCCGTAAAACCCAGGACGCGGCCGTCCAAAGAAAGATCCAGGAAAACAGGGTTCTTGGCCGTCGAGATGAATCGCACCAGCAGTGCGCTCCCCCAACGCGCAAAGAGAATTCCCAGCAGGGCTCCCGCCGCAGAAAGCAGCAGGCACTCGGTAAGCAACTGCCGAATCAGCCGCAAGCGGCTAGCGCCCAGCGCCCGTCGCAGGGCGATCTCCTTGTGACGCGTGGAGGCGCGGGCCAACATCAAGCTGGCGATATTGGCGCAGGCGATGAGCAACACCAGTCCTACGACGGCCATTAGGACACTGAGCGGTCTGTCGAAATCCTCTCGCAAGTCGGAGATGCCGGTCGCGGCAGAAGCCGCCATGAATGACCATTTCAGGAAGCTCTTCTGCCGGTCCGGATCCATGCCCTGAAGCAAAGAAGCGGCAAAGGCTTGCGGCGAGATACCAGCCAGCCGGGATGACAACAGTGCGCCGCTGAATCCGGTCTTGGCGCGGCCCACGACGTGCAGCCACCACCACCCGCGGTCATCAAGTCGTGATTCTGGGGCGTCGAACATCGCGGCAGTGCAGATCGGAATGGCGACATCGAACTTGCTGCCCACCTCCATGCCGGAAAAACCGGGAGGAGCGACGCCGGCGATTTCGAAGGTGTGATTGCTCAGCGAGAGCGTGCTGCCGACAGCGCCGGGGGCGCCGCCGTAGTGGTCTTGCCAGAACCCATAGCTCAAAACGGCCACGCCCTGGCACCCGCGCCGATCATCGGAGGGTGTAATCAAGCGACCGGCGGCAGGGCGAAGTCCAAGAGTCTGGAAGAACCCACCGCTCACCCACATCCCCTCGGCGTAATGCGCGGCGCCGCCCCGCGCCAAGTCGAACTGGCTTTCGCACCAGGCGAAGATTCCTGAAAAAACGTCCTGACGATCACGCAATCGTTCCCAAAGCGTATTCGTGAAGCTGTGACGAGGTTCGCCCGGCCTGAGCGGATCATGTATCAGGACCTGCATCAATTCCGCGGGCCTTCGTACAGGCAGGCTCTTCAGCATTACGGTGTCAATCAAGCTGAAGATTGCCGTGTTGGCCCCGATTCCAATCGCCAGAGTGAGGACGGCCACGGCCGTGAAGGCGGGGCTTTTGCGCAGCGTGCGCAGGCCGAAACGGATGTCCTGCACGAGGTGGTCCCAGGCGAGCCAGCGGCCTGATTCGTAAAAGCGCTCCTCGGCCCGTGTGACGTTGCCGAAGGCTCGTCGCGCCGCGGCGCGCGCGTCCGCTTCGCTCAGACCCCAGTCTTTCAGCCGCTCTGCTTCGATCTCGAGGTGGGCTGCGATTTCCGCTTTAAAGTCACTCTGCTTGCGTTTTCGCCAGCGCATGTCTCAGGCCTCCCTGCCCTTGGGTAGACATATAACCCAAGTTTCCATACTTCGGGTCAGATGTCAACCCAAAAAAGTCAGGACCGGGGATCCGAGGGGAGGCGATACGGAAGTACGGGTCGGTAAGGTGGAGACGTTAGTCGTTTTATCGTCCCCGCATTCTGCGCAGGAGAGCGGGGCATACAGAATCGGGCGAGCGACCCCTCGCCCCGCACACTCCCGGGGTGGAAGCGCCGGAGCGCGGCACCCTCTGGAAGCGAGAGGGCTGTGTTCCTTGTTCGGTACTGCCGGCGTCCAGGATCGGTAACACGCCCCGATGCAGCGATCACGCCAGCGCCAAATTCACATTCTCGATGGCTTCGTCAATCTCCGCGTTGTTCTTGTAGCCGACCGTGACGCTATCGACGCCCGCGACTCGAAATGCATAGCGCATTGCCGCCTGGCGGTCCTCACGGGTGGCGAATGTGCCCTCGCCCACGAGCTTCATGCTGATCACGCCCATATCCGATTTGCGGGCCTGCTTCACATGTGCGACAACCTCGCTCACATTCCCCAGGCCTTCGGTGTCGTAATCCTCTGCGTCCATCCGGGCGCCCTTATGGTTCATTCGGATCATCGCGACCTGGAGCCACTTAAAGTCCGGGACCTGGCGCAAGGCTGGGAGTCCGTGCACCGAGGCGCCGTGCGCCACCACGGCGTGTTTCTCCTGAGCCTCCATGATGCCGTCTTGCCAGCGCATGCTATCTTTGGGCCACGTCGCCGTGTGCTGCCAATGGAGCAGCATTACGTCGAAGTATTCGGTGCGGGCGAGTTTGCGCAACTCGTCGATCTTTTGCATCGGATCCACGCCTTCCCGAGTCGTTACCTTCGACATCAGCCGATAGCTGTCGCGCGGAATGCCGTCGAGCGCCACGCCGAGCATGCGGTGCATCTCGTGGTAAGACTCGGCTGTCTCAAAGAAGCGAATGCCGCGGTCGTAGGCAAAGCGGACCAGCCGCGTAAACTGGTCCTGACCCAAGTCGCGCTGCACTTTTCCGCTCATGGAGCCGGTGCCGAAGGCAAGGCGCGTCACCTTGACATCGGATTTACCCAGCGTTACCCAATCCGTGGCGGTTTGGCGCGCCGCCAGGAGTGGAAAGCTGCGCGCGCCGACAAAGGCCGCTGCGGCAAGTCCGGTCTTCAGGAAATCACGCCGGGAGTAGTTAGCCATGAAGTTCTCCTCTAACCGAAATCGTTACTATTGTTGCCAAACCCTTGCCGAGCCCGGAGGCGCCCGTCACCTTGGCTCGCGGATAAGGAATCCCGAACGACCCACTGCCGCCAGCCCGGCACAAGTCGAGGCGGCTGATTAAATTAGACTGCCGGAGGAGGAGCGGTGTCAAGGACAATAAGTCACTTTTGCGCCCCACTGGCCGCCCCGCCTTGGGCACCCAGTTGTTACGCCTAGGCGCCCAGTGCGCTAAGGGCGCAAAGCACCCCACCCTTATGGGGCCTGTACGACCTTGAGACTGGTCACCTGGCGCACCCAGCGCGCCATGCGTTTCTCACCCGGGACGACAATGTGAAAAGGACCTTCTTTATTGTCGAGGGGATGGCCGTCCGCCCGGTCGGCCAGAAGGATGACACGGTCCGTGAACGCCGGGTCCAGTTCCGGCAGCGCGAACACCACGCGGTGACCATCCGCCGCTTCGACCAAAAGATAGGAGGAGTTTCGCTTGCTGTGCATGGAATCGCCAAACACCATTCCTGCTTTCTCCAGAACCAGGCGGAGCGGAACGCCTTCGTAACTGACGGTTTTTCCATGCACATCCACCGATATCTTTTGATGCGGCATCCCGGAGATGTCGGATGCCACGACGTGAACGGGCGCGTCCGAGTCAATCTGGACGGCGATCTGTTGGGCATGGCCGAGGCGCGCGACGGCAGCGCACGCCACAAACAGTAAGACTGGCAGGTGTATTCTCATAACGGTCCTCATTTGACATTGCCCTCTCATTCGCGGCGAAGGTTCATGGAATCTTCGCCCGGATTTACAGCCGATATCAAGGTAATCGAACGCGAAAAGCCGCGGATCTTGGAGAGCAGGCCTGCGCTACCTTGTCGATTGCAGCAGGGACGAACAGGCTTGGTCCAGGTCAATCTTCAGGCGGTTGTGATTGGCCTCGAAAGTCGCAGAGCTCCAGGCGTCTTTCCACTTTGCAGCTTGCCACCCATCGGGCAGAACCAGAATTGTGTGTCGAGTCATGTCGGCGTCGTCGCGCAGGCCCTCCTCGAGGTTCCCGGACAGGATTCGTACCGCGCCGTCCGACTCTCGCCAAGCAGTGACATTCAGGGTCCGGTCCAGATCAACCTGTTCGGCGTGCAAGGCGCTGGTTCCGGCGAGCAGGGAATTGAGCGCGCCTGCTACAAGGGCGTAGGCGGCGCCGCTGCCGCCCCAGTCCTCCGCCAGGGAAGCCTTCTCCTTGAACATGACGTTCCGCAGGGTCCCACATGACCACGCGTCTTCCCTCCGCAGTATTCACGGTCAGGACCGGGTTGGCGTCGACTTCATAAACGACCCGCGCGTCCGCCGCGGCTTGGTTGCTTTGCAGCCGGTAGAATGTCGCGAAGGTTTCAGGGACGTGTTGCGCCAGCGACTGAGTGGCGTCTGTCAGCTTCGCCAAATGGATTCCCGCTGGCGCGGGAATGACCGGACTTTCCTCCGACGCCGTCGTCGACATGAGGCCGCCCAGTTGTGCGAGTTCGGGATCAACACCGCCGGCAGGCGAGCCAAAGATCGCGACAGGGTGCCCGGTGTTGATCAGTTTGGCGACGTAAGCCGTGTGTTGTGGCGCCAGGTGCGAAGGTGTTTGGAGAACGAAAAGGTTGGACTTCACTTGCGGCAGCCATTCGAGGCGGGTTACCGAAAGGATCGGCAGGGGCCATTTCATTATCGAGGCTGCCTGCTCATCGATCCATTCCTTGATGTCGCGTTGAGGAGCAGCGCGGTCGATTTGCCATTGCATGGACTCCCGCGAATAGACGAGCGTGAGGCCAAAGACTTCCCGCGTCCTGCGGGCGTCCGCAATGGTAGAATTCAGGTTGCCGGCCAGGAAGTTTACGTCGTCACTGTCCAGCAGTCGCTTGCCCTGGTTCGCCCAGGAGATGTACGACCCAGCAGGCAGCTTCAATCCCGTTGGGGTCTTCACAGCGGCGTGGGAATACGCCCAGATGCCCCAACGCAGGCGTTGCGGCGCGGTGTGAATCACATCCCAATCTTCCCAAGCGTCGAACGTTTCGATGAGAGGATAATGGCGGACCTTGGTGTCCGCAAGCATGGCTGCGTGGAGAAGAGTGTAGCCAAGCTGATACGTCCAGCCCAAGAGGGGGTTATTCCAGAAATCGGTCTCGCGCAACCCCACCTCGTTCCAGGCCCCGGCCCAGGTCTGATCGACAAAGATATCGAGGTAACCTTCTCTGGCAACCGCTTCGAGATCCAGGCCGTTGGCGCGCCAATCCGCGACGGCGCTCGCCGCATTCGAGTACATCATGATGAGGGCTTGGCGGTTCGCCGTCTTAAGTTCGCGCACCAGAGCGGCCACGCCGGCCGTGGCTTGGCGAATCGCTTCGGGCGAGGGAGCGACAGGCCCCCAGGGTCCTCCCCGCCGGTAGGGCACCGGCATGCCGAAAGAATCGCGCAGCATGAGGGCATCAAGCCCCACCGTTCTCGAGAGGCTTCCCCATTGCGCTGCATAAGCTTCATGCACGGGCATGCCCTCTGGAATCCCTTTCGGTAGTCCGCCTAACTTTGCAGTGTCAGCATGGAGCGCGGCATTGGGATCGAAGTAGGGAGAGAAGTCGGATCCGCCGGACGATTCGGGCCGAAAGCGTGTAAACGCTTCCCGGTGACGCCGCACCCACGCCGCCTCTTCTCCGTAAGCGTGCGTCCAGGCATAGTTCAGCATTCCCACTTTGAAGGCGGGGATACCACGCCTCGCCGCTCCTGCCCGCAGCTCGGCAGCCACTTTTTTCAGGTCGCCGTAGGTCCACGGCTCGTAGCCGTGGTGAGGAACCAAAAGCGGTTTCGCAAAGCGCGCTTGCGCTTCGAGCTTGCGCGCTTCGGTTGTGCCCCGCAGCGGACCTCGCATCTCAACCCAATGCTGCTGCCCTGATCCCTGGGGCAGGCTGATCCTCTGGCCGAGATCGCCGGACCATTCCATCACGCATCCGACCGTCCAGCCCACATTCAGGATGAGACCGCGATACCCTTGAACGCCGGCAAATAACGGCTGGAAGCGATCCCAGAAGGCCTTCACCGATCCAGCGATGTCCTTTTGCTCGAACCAGTAGAGATCAATTTCCAGCCAGCGGTCACCGGGGATTGAATAAGCGGATTGAGATTCTACGGACTGAGCCGTCTGGTTAACATTTGCGCGTTCAGAAGTACAAAGCCCTATCGATACCCATAGGATCAGAATGGTGAAGCTGTTTATTATTGCGCGCAACCCTCGCATTCTTCCTCCTCCCTCAAGGTTCGTTCAACGGGTCACCTCGGCAGCGCAGGCCTGCAGAGATGCCGTACTCCCAATCCGCACGAAGCGGAATTCGCATGGCGCCCCAGTATAGGTCGGGGCAGGCGAGTCTGTCGACGGCGGGCAGAGCGCGGGCAGGATGCTCGCACGACTGCCGGCGGGACGCCGACGTTACGCTGCTCCGCGTACTGCCGTAACAGTACTCGCGTGCCCTTGATCCTCCTGAGACGGCACGCGAGAATTGCGGTACGTGAAACAGTGGGCTCTGCTCTGCCGGGGGCCGAGGAGATTGTGCCGTGAACAATCCAACGTATTTGAATCAGTACCGACGCTCGCTGCTGGACAAGCAACAGGAACTGCTGGCCGCCAACGGCGGCAGGCTGGTCCTGGGCGCCGCAGGGGGACTGGTCGGAGCCGACTTGATGGACCAGGCCTTTGCCGAGACCGAGGCGCGCGTTGACGCCCGCTTGAGCCAGGACAGGAGCAGCATGCGGCGAGCGATCCAGTGGGCGCTGGACCGGCTTAAGAAGGGTAACTATGGAATCTGCGCTGCCTGCGGCAAACCCATCAGCAGCGCCCGCTTGAAGGCCGTTCCCTGGACCGACTATTGCCTTGATTGCATGGAGCAGGAGACGGAGTCGTAAACAGGAATGCTGGCTGCTCCACACGAGAGCGGCCACAAGCGCTGCCCCCACAACTGACTCACTACATTTTCGGATTCACGAGCGCTTGGTATACGGTCGATCGGCTTAGGTACTCGAGCAGCCACGGTGATGGCCACGCTTTATACGGTTTGCGTGGTACTCCTGGTAAGGGATGCTCTTCTCTTTGCGGCGCGACTCGGAAACCAGACCATCCCAGAAATCCTCCCAGAGTCCCCTGTGCTTCTTGAGATCAATGAGCACGGCAGTCCTGCGCCCCTTGTCGTCGGTTACGAATTGAATCCCGGTCATGGCTTGGCTCTCCTTGACTTCCATTCTGGCGCAGTTGGGGCCTGCCTTCGCGATCATTGGGCGGCAACGCTCAGCGGTTTCGGCGCGGGCGGGGTGCGTTTCTTTACCACGCTCACGCCAGCCAGGAGCAGAGGGTTCTCCGACGCGGCGTGGCCGTCGACATTCCTGAAGCTCGTCGAAGCCTTCAACCGGATTTCCTTCACCCGAATGCCTCGTCGCGGGTTGATCCATTCGTACGCAAAAAAGGTCAGAGGCCCCTTGCCCAAGTCGCGGCAATCGATGAGCTCAGCTTGGTATGCAAGGTGGCTCGGGTCGTGGCCCCTTCCCCATGCAGCCTCCAAGATGTTAACGCCGTACCGGACTGGGACGTTGTCCACGAATCCATCGTCGTAAGTAACTTCGTACCAACCGAGGAGGTCGGCGGTGTCGGCATAATTCCAGGTGTAGTCGTCCGCATTGACGTTGCGGGCCGGCTTGGCGCTGGCATGCAGAAAGATAATACTGCTGACGTCTTCACCGATGCGGATGGAGGCAGACGCAGCGCCAGCGGTCGCGAGGGCAACCGCCGGCTTGCCCTCGCGGCGGCCGAGATCAAAAACCAGCCGCCCCGTTCCGACCCTGCCGCTCTTCATGCCCGCTAATTCGACTCCCGGCACAGCGGTGACCCGCAATGCGGATTCCGTGTTGAGGGTTTCGACGGGGTCAAAGTCGCTGGGAAACGGCCCGGCGCTTAGGCTTCGTCGCACCCGGGGCAGTAAATGTTGAATCGTGACGGAGAGCTCATCGAGCGGAGGTTGGCGCCCGGACCAGAGCAACTGCTCGCAGCCAAGGAAATCGAACATGAGGTCTTTGCCGAAATTCAATTCGTTGGTTGCCGCCCAGGAAGACGGCACGCCTCCGATGATTCCGGGCCGTGAGGCCCGCCGCTCATAGTCCTTGATATCCGGCTCCATGTTGTCGAGGATTTGCTGAAAGCCCCAGGTGTCGAGCGCGATTTCGTTTGCCTCGCCCTCGCCTTGCGCTGTGTTCTTATCGTCCCAGAACCAATTGTAGACAAGGAGATCCTTCGGGATCAGGCTCCGGACTTGCTCAGGGGACAAGGCGCCGGGGGTCTGGTAGGGCTGGCCCGCAGATGTCGACGATTTCTGGAGTCGCGCCCCGCGCAAGGCTTCGATCAGATGATCGCCATAGCTCGACATCTTAATTCCCCGCTGGGCCAGGTGGTCGTGGATCTTGTTGATGTCCTGGGCATAGAGTAGGCGCGGGTCTTTGTCCCTGCAAAGCGGACAGACTCCCCACGGGATCCTCCACTCATCATGTCCCACATGGACCATCGTGGGTTTCATAACTTCGACATATTCATCCAGGACATCAAACAATAGGTCATACACGGCAGGCTTTGACGGGCAGTAGGTGTCGGGCCATTCGGCGTCGGGAATCTCCGCCAGTTCCCGGTGGCGAGTCAGCAGGTAGTAGCTGTGGGTGAGAGAAGGAATTTCCGGAATCACTTCTACGTGATGCAGGCGCGCATAAGCCGCCAACGCGGCGACTTCGGATTTTTCCAGAACTTCGCCATCCGCAGTGTCGGCGTTGGCAGAGTCCTGGAATTGTCCCCTAGGGCCCGGCGAACGATCGCGGCGCGTTGCATTCAGGTCGCGGTGCAACTCCCACCAGCCGGCGTTCAGTTCCGGATGACGATCCAGCCGCATCGCAGCGTTCAACTCCACGATGACGCGGTTGTACTTATAAAGCGCCATGAAGTCGCGCACAAACCGTTTGAAATAGGTGATGTTCTCATGGCCGGGCAGGTAGAGCTTGAGGCCACGAAACGGCTTCGCAGGCCAGTCGCGCACGTGGACTCCCTGCACGTATGATTGCGCAGCGTCATCCTGAATCATTTGGCGCAAGGTCTGAAGTCCGTAGAAGGCGCCGGCCTCGTCGGCACCAATGACGACGACCGCTTGGGTATCCGCTTCCAAAAGGTAGCCTTCGGGTTCGCGCACCACCGACGCCGCGACGTGGCTTTGCAGGTATTCACGGACAAGAGGGTTCTCCATCGTCCCCATGAGAATGAATCGTCCGGTGCCGGGCAATTTCGATATTGGAAGCGTTTTGAGCGCCAGTCCGTGTTTGTCGACAAGTTCCGCCTTCAGGAATTGACTCAACTCACTGTCGCTCGCACTGGCCAGATCGGGCACCAGCAGGGGCACGGAAGGATCGATCGTGAAACGTCCACTTCGTGTCTCGATTTCGCGGGGCTCCGGAAAGATCGTTGGCGCCGGCGCCATCTGGCCCTGTGCCACGAAACTCGCGCTCGACAGCAAGCAAACCATGCATCGAAGTATCCATAGACGGCTTTTCATAAGCGATGCCTTTCAGCGAATTCTCGTGCTGGGGAACCCTGCTGGATGTAGGAGTCCAACGCGGATCTAGCCGACAATATGTCAGTATTTGGCCGGACTCCTGGGCTCGCGAGGCTCGTTCCGCTTTCGCAAGAGCTGGTGATTCTTGCTCATTTTGGGGTCATAAGGCGGTAAATTGGCGAGTTAGACGCTTCCTATCGGCGCTCCTCAAAAAGGCGATGTCCTTTGTTTTCATAAACTTCTTAGCTTCGTTCCGACAATTCTCGTATAACTACCTTATTTTCAATTACTTCTTAGCTTCGTTCCCACATTCGCTGTTTTGCTGTGTTTGTTTACAATAACATACTGGCTTCGTTCGTATCATTTTTTTGTTTTCTTCCAAGCTCTCTTCCCCGCTCCCCGGGGGCCTCTCGCTTTTCCATCTTCTGAACGAGCCTCCCCGCGCTCCGTGGTGACAAAACATCCGAGTTGACAACGGATATAGGCTATCACAGCCCCACAGGATTGTCAAGCGAAAAATGAGCAGCGGCTCAGTTTGAATTTGTAGCGGCGAGTTTACTTCGCCCGGCGAGGTAGTGTCCTAATTTGAAAATTTATGCTCCTAGATTGGCATTCAACGTGCCACGAATCCACTCGGACAGACTCTGTTTCTGAGTTCTAGCCGCTTTGCTGATGGCCTTGAATTCGTCAGGGTTGAACCGTACAGGAACGATCTTAGCCTTGGCATGGTTCTTAGGAAGCGGAGGACGCCCTGGTCCTCTAGTTTTCTTTCCGTTGTTCACTGTCTTTATACTCCTTTACGATTGAGGCTCTAACGGCCAGCTCTGGCGAAGTAACCGGCGGAACATGCAGGACCGTAACCTGCCGCTTGGGATGCAGAGGATCGTCGGTGTCGTGCGCCCAGGCGTAGGCTTTCTTGGCCTTCGGGTGCCCCTTCAATTCAAACACCTCGACAACTCCATCCCACACCGTCTGCCCCTGAAACACCTCTTTGACCGGCACACTCTCGGTGTGCTTGGCCTCTGCACCGTGCAATCGGCGAATCGTGTTTCTAAGCTCCTCGATGTCATTTGCCATCACACGACCGCCTCTAACAAATCTCCCACCGTCCAGAAGTCCCGCTCAATTCCCGCTGCCATTGCCGGGGTCATGCGAAGCGTGATGTGTCGCTTCACGAAATTGTAATAGGCGAAGTGCAGGGCTACCGCTGCCTGAAAGTTTTCCAACTTCTTGCTGAAAGCATAAGTGAGCCGCGTCAAGCGCCGCATGTGCAGGCGTGTCGTTCCGTTCAGCCGCTCAATGTAACTGGTCGAAGCGAGGTCCATATCTGGATGGCCAATGATGGGCCTTTTCTCCGTGATGACGATTTCAGGAGGGCTGTACTTGCGCTCGGGAATCTGCGAAATCGTCGGCTACGTATGTTTTGATGATCTGCGCGTAATCCACTTCACATCCGAAGGCCGCCTCCACGGCCTCAACGTAAGCCTTTAGAGCATCACTGGAAACCTGCACACGATTCCTGAGCCGCGATGCTACGTCACTAACGAAGGCGTTCGCCGTGGCTCTGTCGCGCTTGCCAACCTTGAAGGACGGCACCAGCTTTGTATCGGAATCAATCGCGCAGAACGTCCAGACATCTCCGTACTGCGGATCGTCATCGGGCCGCACATGGCGCTCTTTCTTTCCGATGAATCCCCACACTTCATCAAGCTGTAAGTGCTGGCAAGAGAGATCGCGCATTTTGTGATCTAAGAGTTCAGCACATCCCTGGCCTACACGAACACCAAGCCGCATAATCGTGTCACGATGCACGCCAGTCATGCGCTCGATCTGTCGGATTGCAGAGCCTTCGGCAAGTGCTCCGATTACCATTGCTTGTTCGTTTTTGTCGAGGACGTTTGCCATTGGTTTCTCTCTCCTTACTGCAATAAGTGTATTACAGTAATTTGAGCTTGTCAAGTATTATTTTTGTATTACCCTTATTTTTTATCAGCATCCTTTTCACGGTTTAGCTGATGGCGCGACTACGCTTTCTATGTACCTCTTCAGCCCTTGCGGGTCATCTTCAAAGTTTCTCAATCGCGTTACTATCTCTGGACGTATAGATCGTCCGTATTGAGCAAGCGTTGCCTGCTCTGCGGCGATTTCGCCTTCAATCGTTTTCCGATCAAGTGGCCGTGATAGTAAGTAATGAAACCAGTCGGTTAAGTCATTGTGGGGTGCGATTGCTTGGAAGTTTTTGACGTTTAAAGATTTTCCGCAACTATCGTCCACACCGACATCGTATCCAACTTCTCCGCCCCCGCTAATCTCAGTCTCCCCTTTTGCGCCGATAAAGGCTATATTGGGTTTCCTAGGTGGCGTTGACAGTGAACCGTCTTCATCATTCAGAGAAGCGGGAGTGCAAGGTTTGACTTGAGGCCCGATTTCTCTTTTAGTGCTGATATTCATAGATGGTTTCTTGGATTCTGGCTGAGCAATGGCAGAATTCTGTTGGGCCTTTATCTTTTCTCTCAGATTGGAATTAGCTGAAATGAGGTCTTGATGGTCCTTGTATACGGTAAAACAAACAGACCATGAGAAAAGTAAGAACCAAGCGAACAGTAGCCCACCAATAGCTCCAACGTAAGGTGGCCATGTTTTTAGTGAATCTCTCAGCGAGGCCATGTTCCACCCCGCTTTCCACCACTCGATAAGGGCTGTGAGGATAAAGCCAAAAATGACACCGATGATGCCAACGACCACAATGCCCGCAAGTGTCGAACCGCCAAGCACCAAGGTGTTTTCTTTAGCGTGATGGAATAGATTCCAGAGATGGGTTTTCCACATACCCGTGATTGTCCCACCGCGCACCAGGACGTGTCCATGGTTTTCTGTATTACGAGTTTATGATGATTTCCCATGTCGTTTGCCGTGTTACAATAAATAATTAGCGAGGCGCTGATGTCAAACAGAGCACCAAAACGAGCCAAACCAAAAAAAACACAACGAAAGGTGTCACAAACCCCGCCAAGAACTCCGCTAGGGCGATGGCTGTGGGGAGTAGTGCTCGGAACGTGCACGATAGTCGGTGGCCTCGTGATTTTCTTGCCAAGAATTGCCGTTTCCGCTCGCGAACCTGTCGATTCAGCATGGCCATTGACTGCACCTCTTACTGTTAGGAATACAGGCTTTATCCCCCTGGAAGATGTAAGTGCATCTTTGGCCATGGGGCAAATTGCTACAAATAACGGCTCGATTGACCGCGAATCCATTCCGACTTTTGGAGCACGCTTCGCCTTGCCCAAGTATTGGACAGGTCGCTATCTTTCGATGGATGAGGCTTTTGATGTAGTCCCTGATACCATGTTCCACTTCCCCAACGTGACCTTTGCTGATATAGCACTGAGCGTGACCTACAAACCTTGGTTTATGCCATTCCATCGAGAGAAAACCTTTCGCTTTACAACGGTGCGTCAAGGCGGACGTATTTTCTGGGTATCGGAGTCTTTGGGCAGACCAGCCCTTGGACCAAATTAGGACACCACCCCCGGCGAAGGAGAGTTTTCCATAGTCCTCGGAGTGGTTTATACTTGCAACTGTACGGGGCGACGCTAAACATCCGAATTTCGGAATGGCGCGGGGGTCACTTCATGCGAGAGTGTGGTTGTGTCTCTGGAACCGAACTGGGACAATCATGTTTCCGGTGCCAAGGGTTCACGCTGTTTCTCCTTGCCCTGCTTTGCGCAACTTGCCTGCGCGCTCAAAACGTCTTGACCTACCACAATGACAATGCGCGCACCGGCCAGGCGTTGGCCGAGACGATTCTTACACCCGGCAACGTAAACTCGACGCAGTTCGGCAAGCTCTTTCAAGTGAATGTGGACGGCAAGGTCGACGCTCAGCCGCTCTATGCCTCTGCGGTGACGATTCCCAGCCAGGGGACCCACAACGTGCTTTTCGTGGCTACCGAACACGACAGCGTCTACGCCTTTGATGCTGACAGCGGAACCCAACTCTGGAAAGTTTCAGTCTTGCCGGCGGGCGAGACTACCTCGGATGACCGTGGATGCGGCCAAGTTTCGCCGGAAATCGGCGTTACTGCTACTCCAGTTATCGACCAGTCGAGCGGATCGAACGGAACCATCTACGTCGTTGGCATGTCCAAGGATTCCTCTTCTGCCTACCATCAGCGACTGCATGCCCTCGATATGACCTCGGGCGCGGAAGAGTTCAGCGGTCCCAAAGAAGTGCAAGCCACTTTTCCGGGGACCGGCGACAACAGCAACGGCACCAATGTCATCTTCGATCCGGCGCAATACAAAGAGCGGCCGGGACTCCTGCTGCTGAATCATGTGATTTACACATCCTGGTCGTCGCACTGTGACGATGCGCCTTACACAGCCTGGATCATCGCTTACAACGAATCCACCTTGAATCAAGTCAACGTGCTCAACCTCACGCCTAACGGGAATGAAGGATCCGTGTGGATGAGCGGAGCGGCATTGGCGGCCGACTCGGGCGGGAACATCTATCCTTTACTGGCAAACGGAACGTTTGACACGACGCTCGACAACAACGGCTTTCCTTCCCACAGCGATTACGGCAACGCCTTCGTGAGGCTTTCCACTGCCAGCGGGGGTCTTGCAGTGGCCGACTACTTCACGATGTCCGACACGGTAGCGGAATCCAACGCCGATGAGGATCTGGGCTCAGGCGGCGCGCTGGTGCTGCCTGACATGACCGATGCGAACGGCGCCACACGCCACCTGGTGGTTGGGGCGGGCAAGGACCAAACACTCTACCTGGCGGACCGCGACAACATGGGGAAGTTCAATCCCCAGGCTGACAGCATTTACCAGGAGATCCGTTCGGCGCTACCCGGAGGAATCTTTGGCATGCCGGCCTACTTTAATGGCCGGCTTTACTATGGCCCCGTGGGTTACAACCTTATAGCTTTCCAGTTCTCGAATGCCAGGCTTCAGACGACCCCCGTTTCTTCGACCAGCGCCACTCTTGGTTACCCGGGAGCGACGCCCAGCATCTCGGCAAATGGAAGCACCGATGCCATCGTTTGGGCAACGGAAAACACAAATCCCGCTGTGCTCCATGCCTACGACGCATCTGATCTGTCCAAAGAACTCTATAACAGCAACCAGGCGGGTACGCGCGACCAATTCGGAGCAGGCAACAAGTTCATCACGCCGACCATCGCGAATGGAAAGTTGTATGTGGGAACAACGAACGGAGTGGGCGCTTTCGGATTGCTCTCCGGCCCAGCGGGAGACTTCAGCTTAGGCGTCAGTTCACGTGGATCGGCCTCCGCCACCGTTTCCCCGGGCCAGACCGCGCAATACTCGCTTAGTTTGATGGCCTCAGGAGGGTTTAACCAGTCCGTATCGTTCACGTGCGCCGGCGCCCCGGCGGAAGCAAGCTGCTCGGTTTCTCCCTCTTCCGCTACTCCCGGGACTTCCGTGACGGCTCTGATGGTGAGCGTCTCGACGACGGCGCCGTCGCAAACGGGAAGCCTGCGGTGGCGCGGGATGTGGCCGGTGGGGGTCGTACTACTGGCCATGCTCGGGGCCGTGGCCCGGCCCCCTACGCGAAAGCCGCACCGCTTGAAAAGCAGATCTGCGCTTCCGCCTCGGAGTGGTTGGCGATCTCTCGTCGTGCTGGGAGCCGTTGTGCCCGCGGTCGCCTGGTGGGCCGGTTGCGGCGGAGGAACGAGTGCGCGCGTGACCAATCCAGGAACGCCGACGGGCAGCTACACGCTGACCGTGACAGGCAGTTCGGCGTACAGTTCGACGACGCTGACTCACAGCGTCACACTTCAACTGGTCGTAAACTGAGCGGACGCTAGACGTTCAGGGTTTTCAAGTAAGCGGCACCCTGCACCGTGAGATCCCAGCTCTGCTCGAGGAAGTAGTTCTTCACGCCGTCAGTTCTGGCCGCGGTGAAGATCTTGGGCCAATCGAGGCTGTCTTTTCCCACCGCCACGCCGGGCGCACGCATGCCCCCTGCGCCCGCCGGAGCCTTCAAGTCAACGCCCTGCAAGTGCATCGAGATGAAGCGCCCTGGATACTTTGTGAAGTACATCACAGGGTCTCCGACAACTCTCATGGCGGACATCTGGAATTGCATCTTCACCAGCCTCGGATCGAGGAGCTCGAGCAGGACTTCGTAAGTGAGCCGGCCGTCGACCTTGGACATCTCGAATCTTTCGTCGTGCAGGAATTGCTGAATGCCAGCCGCAGCCGCCGCTTCGCCGATCTTGTTATACTCGTCCGCCGCCTTCTTCACGGCGTCCATGGTGGTGACGCCGTGCTGCACGGGCCCGTCCAGGCTCGCCGTTCCCATCTGCGTCATGCCGATATCTTTGGCCCAGGCAATCACCTCCTGCTGCTGGGTGCGGAGTTCCTCGAGCGTGAAGTGGGAGCTGGGGCAGATCAGCCCGTGATCGTCGAGGACCTTCTTGGTCTGCTTCGCGTCCGCCAGGCTCTTGAACTCCTCGTATCCCGGCGAGCAGAGCTCCAGGCTGCCGACTCCCAGGGTTACCATATCCTTACACAGTCCTGCAAAGTCGCCATCCTTAATCCGCTGCCGGTGGGGATACGTTTGGCTCCCGATCGGCAAGCCCAGTGGATTGGCGCGCATCTCCGGGACGCCCGCACACAGAATACCGCCCACAGCAACGGTCGTCGCAGATTGCTTGAGAAAATCTCTTCTTGTGATCGCAGTCATGTAAACCTCCCTCAGTAAGAGCGGCCGCTGTGCCGGATGTGTGCACGCCAGCAGCCCACGTACTTGTTGAGCGGGGCTCTGCCGCCCCGCCTAGGCGCCCGTCAGCTCCCAGCCCTGGCGATACTCGCGCGTCAGGTACGGGTTGGCATCGGCGATGTTCGTGAACTTCATGCTCTCCTTGTCCCAGAGGAGCGCCGGCGCACAATGCTCCTCATTGAAGATCTTTCCGCTGTATCGAATCGCCGCCCCAGCCAGAGCAATGGCTTCCGAGCAGTTCGCCGCGTTGAGGAAGTTGCCTTGCGAGGCCGTGCCGCCCTTGAACGCCGTCAGCCACTCGTTATCCATCCCATAACCGCCGCGCCGGCCGCGATCCGCCGGCGGCGTCGGAAGTCCTTTGCTGGTGCGATAGGCCTGCATCTTCTTCGCTGGAATGATTTCGTCGTTCAGGATTATTCCTTTATCGCCGACGAACAGACTCCCTGTTGCGGGGATCGACTTCCCGTCTTCCAGTAACTCGTCCGGGGTGTACGGCCGCATTCCGCCGTCGTACCAATATAACTTGAGCGCCGGCCACTGGCCATGGGCTGCGAACTTGAAGCACACTCGGTTCGCGTATGGAAACGAGAAGTCATTCGACTTTATTGTGCTCACCTGGTCGTTGATTTCGCAACTGTGGCTGGTTTGAGCTTCGATGCTGTAGGGAACCGGTAAGTCGAGCGCCATGAAGATTGGCCAGAGGCTGTAGTTCCCCATGTCAGCGATGCTGCCTGCGCCGAAATCGTACCAGCCGCGAAACACCGCATGGGTGTAGTTGGGATGATACGGCCGTTCGAGTGCCGGCCCCAGCCACAGGTCCCAGTCAAACCCTGCGGGGACCGGCGGCGTGTCGGTGGGAAGGCTCGAGTACTGCGGCCAGAAGGGGCGATCAGTCCAATTGTGCACTTCCCGGAGCGTGCCGATGGCGCCGTCCAGGATCATGTCTCGCACAGCGTTGATCGGCCTGTGCCACGCCAGGAGGTGTGTGGCGACTCCCGTTTTCCGAGCTGTCTCTACTACCATCCGGATCTCCGCCACCCGGTTGGAGAGGGGTTTGTGCACCAGCACGTGTTTGCCTTTCTTCATGGCGGCGATCGAAATTGTCGCGTGCAGGTGGTCGGGCGTCATGATTTTGACGGAGTCAAGGTCCTTTTCTTGTTCCAGCAATTGGCGGAAATCCGCGTACGAAGCCACGCCCTTGAAGTTCTCCGCTGCTCGTTTCTTCGCGTAGTAGGTTTCGATGATTTCTTTGGCCATATCCCGGCCGGCGCGGATACCTTCGACGCCGGCTCCCCAATCGGGATTATCCAGAACCTTCCGCACGCTGTCACGGATGCCGGTCTTGTCCCAGTCAATGTAGTGCGTGCCGTCCTTGACGGGATCGCACACTGCCGTGATCTGTACGCCCGGCGTGGCAATCAGGCGCAGCATCTCTCTTGTTCCCTGAGTGCCGCAGCCGATATAGGCCAGCGTTATTTTATCGCTGGGTGCGACATATCCGGGCCCGCCCAGCACATGTCTCGGAACGAAAGTCAACGCGAGTCCTGCCGCCGCAGGAGCCAGGAATTCGCGACGGTTAATATTGGCTTTGGGGATCATTTCGAATCTCCTTTGCAGATGCTGAATCGCGTGCGATTATACATCCGGTCGAGTCCTTTCCAACCGTTTTTTCTTGTGCCTCGGAGCCAGGAATCCTCACAGTAGCCCAGTCTTCCCTCCGGGGCCCGCCTGAGGTCTGTGGGGGTACTCCCGTACTATTGCCGCGGGAGTGGGCTTCGGTTATCTATAGCTTGAAAGCTAGAGTTGTTGTGTAGCAGGCAATCTGAAGGCTGAATCTGGTTTTGCAGGAGTTGGTTACCCTGTCGCACCCCTGAAGTCCGATGACTTGAGGGTCGTGAAGTGGCCTTATTCAGATCCTGGAACGTGGATGAAAACCGCCGACTACAAACCGGGACGCATTATTTGGGAGTTGACAAAGGGATGCAACTTACGCTGCATTCCTTGTTCCGCCACCGCTACAAAGCTCTTATCACCACTCGACCTGCCTATAAACAGAAGCCCTGATCCTGATAAAGCAAGTCTTTCAGTTGCTCCTACCAATCCTAGCTTTGTGCGGTGGCGCACTTTTATCTCGGCACGATGTATTGGACCTTAGGCTCTTATTCCTCCTGCCTCGGGGCGCATCCGGGTTGGGCCTCCCCCCTCGGCTGCGCCCCCCTCCTTTTGCGCTCGTCAACGGCTTTACGGCTCTTGCTTCACGCTGTAGCTGGGGTCTTTCAGAATAAGCTTCACAAAACCCTTAAGCAACACTTCGTCAATCGTTTCAACTGAAATGTTTTCTTTAGAGTTCCTGCGGTCATAGAAACTGTAATGCGATCCCTCATCGAGCCTGATCTGCAGATTGCCGTGGATAAACTCTGTAAGAGGATTGCCAAACGACAGATTTCCGGTCGAGACGTCGAATTTCACGATCCAGCCGTACTGGTAATTCGCCGCGTTAACTTCAATCGTGTACTCTTTTGAGTAAGGGTCTATGTTTATCGGTATGGACGATCTTTCATTGAAGGCTGCGATAGACTCCTTCAGGACCGTCTCGATTTGACGCCAAATAGTGGGAGCCAACTCGGCAATTCTCCTCTGGATGAGCGTCTCCTCCTCAACCCTTTTCGCCGCGAGGCTCTTTTCCGTTTCACGTTCGCCAAACATTCTACCGATCCAGTCTTTGCTCATAGGCTCACATTCTAGGGCGAGCCAAAGACGGAAGTCAATTGCGGTGGGGCGCGGCGGGCAAGGGGACAAAATGTCGCGTCGTGCCCGGGTTGGCTGAGCCTTCTCGCGGGTTTAAGCCACGTTACGCACTGGATTCCTGGGGAGACGCCACGGTATCAGCCTGTCTCTGCCGTCTAGAATTGATCGGCGTATAATGGGGACTGGGGATTAGGGCTCATATCGATCATCTCCGGGGCAGCATCTCCGCCCCGCGGAGGTATTCCATGTCGAGAGTTACGGAACTCCTTATTAATGGCGGGAAGCATTCCGTTGATGTCGACGCCGACGCGAGTCTGCTGAGTGTCTTGCGCGACGCTCTCGACCTCACGGGGAGCAAGTACGG
This sequence comes from uncultured Acidobacteriota bacterium, assembly GCA_963831905.1. Taxonomy (GTDB): domain Bacteria; phylum Acidobacteriota; class Terriglobia; order UBA7540; family UBA7540; genus CAVROP01. The sequence continues at coordinate 1,905,122 of CAWHRX010000009.1, forward strand.
ATGCGGCGAGGGCCAGTGTGGCGCCTGTACGGTCCTGATTGCAGGGGCGCCGCGTCGCTCTTGCGTTACGCCGGTGGGCGAGGCGGCCCGAAAGCCGATCACAACCATTGAGGGGCTGGAAAAGGATGGCCACCTGCACCCGGTTCAGCAGGCGTTCCTCGATGAAAACGTCATGCAATGCGGGTATTGCACTTCGGGGATGATCATGACCACCGTGGGCCTGCTGACGGTTCGCCCCGAGCCGACCGACGAAGAGATCGCCCACTACTTGCAGGGCCACATCTGCCGATGCGGGACTTATTCGCGCATTATTGCTGCCGTTCGGCGTGCGGCAAAGTCCATGCGTGAGGTGCGATCATGAGAACCTCGCAGTCTTTATTGCCCAACCGCCTTCTGACTCCTTCCTTGGACAGGACCGGAACAATGAACCCCGTCCCTGGTAAGGAGGACCGCTCGGAGGGCGAGGTGGTTCCGGCCACGCTTGAACCGGAGCGATACGAATTGAATGCCCGGCCCACGTACCACTTTGGGATGCCGCGGCGGGATTTTTTCAAAGTCTTGGGAGGCGGCATCGCGGTCTTCTATCTCCTTGATCGGCCGCTTGCCGGCCAGGAAGCCGGACGCAGCGGCAACCGGTCCGGCACTTCGCTGCCTCAGGATATCTCTGCCTGGCTGCACGTCAACGAAAGCGGCGAAGTCACCGTTTTCACTGGCAAAGTGGAAGTAGGGCAGAATATTCGCACATCGCTGACTCAAGCTGTGGCCGAGGAGTTGCGCGTTACGCCCGGCTCCATCTCCCTGCTTATGGGTGATACCGACCGCGTTCACTTCGACATGGGGACTTTCGGCAGCCGCACCACTCCCACCATGAACCCGCAGCTTCGACGCGCGGCGGCGGCAGCTCGCGAAGTCCTTATCGGCCTTGCTGCCGATGCCTGGAAAGTGGACCCTGCCAAACTGACGGCGGCCAACGGCGCTGTTACGGACCCGGACTCACAGCGCAGCGCAAGCTACGCAGAACTGGCCAAGGGACGCGAGCTTGCCAAAGTCATTCCCGCCGAAGAACCTCTTACCCCGGCAGCCCAGTGGAAGGTCATGGACAAGCCGCTGGGCAAGGTGACCGGCCGTGAAATCGTTACCGGCAGGCATCGCTATCCTTCCGACATCAGGTTGCCCGAGATGCTTTATGGCAAGGTCCTGCGGCCACCCTCCTTCGGTGCCTCGCTGAGTTCACTCGATGCAAGCAAGGCACAGCAGATGCCGGGCGTCACAGTCGTACACGACGGCAACTTCGTGGGCGTCGCCGCGCCCAACCCGAAGGTGGCACAGGACGCGCTGGCGGCGCTCAGCGCCGAGTGGAAGTCCACGCCCGCTCAAACCTCGAGCGACGACCTCTTTGAATACTTGAAGAACCACGCGGGGACCGACGACGAGGGCAATAGGCACGCCGTCGGTTCCGTCGAAAAGGGGCTGTCCGAGGCACACCTGCGCCTCAAACAAACCTATACGGTCGCCTACATCGCCCACGCGCCGCTGGAGCCACGCGCCGCCCTGGCCGAATGGAAGGACGGCAAGCTGACCGTGTGGACCGGAACTCAACGGCCCTTCGGTGTACGCCGCGAATTGGCCGAGGTCTTCCGCCTGAGCGAGGACCAAGTGCGAGTGATCATGCCGGACATGGGTTCCGGCTATGGTGGCAAGCACACCGGCGAAGCGGCCGTGGAAGCGGCACGCCTGGCCCAAGCCGTGCAACGGCCTGTGAAACTGGTGTGGACGCGCGAGGAGGAATTCACTTGGGCTTACTTTCGTCCTGCCGGTGTCATCGAAGTTTCTGCCGGCCTCTCGAGTGACGGCGCCATCACTGCCTGGGAATTTCACAATTACAATTCGGGCTCGGCAGGCTATGTCACACTCTACAACATTCCCAACCAGCACAATCAGTTTCACGCTGTCGATTCACCTCTGCGCCAGGGCTCGTACCGATCCCTCGCCGCAACCGCGAACCATTTCGCGCGCGAATCCTTTATGGATGAACTCGCACAACTGGCCAAAACGGACCCACTCGAATTCCGGCTCAAGAACCTCACCGATGAGCGTTTCCGGGCGGCGCTCAAGGCGGCGGCGGAGAAATTCGGCTGGGGGCAAATGAAGTCGCACCCGGGGCGGAGCACCACCGAGGATCGTACCTTGCACGGGCATGGCATTGCTGGAGGCTTCGATAAAGACGGATACGTGGCAACGTGCGCGGAGGTGGCAGTCGACTCAACCACGCGGCAGGTGCGCGTGGTGCGCGTCGTGACGGCGTTTGACTGCGGCGCCGTGGTGAATCCCGACGGCCTTCGCAACCAGATCGAAGGCGCAAATAATATGGGCATTGGCGGGGCCTTGTTCGAAGCCATCCAGTTCGCAAACGGGCGCATCCTGAACCCCCACTTTGCGCAATATCGAGTTCCGCGCTTCAGCGACGCTCCGGCAATGGAAGTCGTTCTGATCGATCGAAAGGACGTGCCATCAGCAGGGGCCGGAGAAACCCCCATCGTGGGCATCGCACCAGCCATCGGCAACGCGATCTTCGCCGCCACCGGCAAGCGCCTGCGCGCCTTGCCCATGGCCCCGAAGGGCGTATAACGGTCCGTCCGAAAATCCCATCCAGCCGCCGGCTCCGCTGTTATTTCTCCCCGCGCCCCCTTGGGGGAGAGGGTGTCCGTCAGCCGACGGGCGGGTGAGGGGGCCATACATCAGCCAACGAAAACCCGGTTAGCCGAACTTTCGCAGTTGAGGGGTTAGGTAAAGGGTAAGTGCTTTGTTTTTAGCGAAGGGATCTCAAAGGTCGGCACTACATTTTCAATCTCGGTGGCGGGGTTTGGGCAGTCTCCTGGGGGGCCTTGATACGGGGTGGTGGCTGAGAAGGCAAGGTCAGGTTAAGCTGGTGCAGCATCAACGACTGATCCGGTTCTGGCTGGGTGTAGCGGGGCATGATTAGCCAGCGGCCGTCAGTGGTGGGCAGGCAGACATCGAGCATCTGCAGGGTGGCCAGTTTTTCCAGCACGGCGCGGGGCGTCAGGCCCGGCGCTAAGGCGGCCAGGCGTTGCTTGAGGGTCACCGAAAGGGCGTAGGCCAGGAAGGCCACGAAGATGTGGGCTTCCACCCGCTTCTCCACTTGGTGATAAATCGGACGCAGTCCCAGTTCGCTCTTCAAGGTTTTGAAGGCCGCTTCAATCTGGGTCAGTTGGATATAGCGTTCCCAGAGTACTTCCGGGTTCTCCCCCACCAGGTTGGAGCGCAATAGATAGTGTCCGTCGCGAAGCTCCGCCTTCTGCAACTTCTCTTTGTGCAACTGAAAGGTGAACGTCTGGGGGGTGACTTCCTCCCCCTCTCGGGGCAAGCGCAGGGATACGAAGCCGAAGGCCCGCCCCGCTTGCCTCTTCGCTGCCCCGAGGCGCAGCAGCAGTTGATCCCGCGTCGGAGCACTGCGGCGCAGCTTGCGCAAGGTCCTCAACAACCCCACTAATTTGCGCCGTCGGATGGCGCGCTCCTTGGCTCGCCGCCCTTCACTCTTGGCCAGCACATAGAGTTCGCCGTCCTCCCCGAACAACTTCACCTCCACCGACTCGCGCACTTTCTGCCAGGGCAACTCCAGCCACTTCTTTTCATACTGCTGAATCTTGCCCCGCGGCGTGCCCACCAGATAGAACATCTCCCGCCCCGGGCCGCGCATCTCTTCCAGCACCTCTTCGGTCGGAATCCCCCGATCCATCACCCACACCCGCCGCGCCTTGCCGTACTGCGCTTCGATCTTGGCCAGAAAGCCCCGCAGCGTCGTGCGGTCCGAGGTGTTGCCCTCCATCACTTCGTAAGCCAGCGGAAATCCCTCCGGCGTCAGCACCAGCGCGATCACCACCTGCCGGCAATCGAAACGGTGATCGCGGCTGTAGCCGTGCTTCGCTTTGGGAATTTCCTCTCCTTCGCCCTCGATATAAGTGCTCGTCAGGTCGTACAGCAAAACGTCGAAGCGCGCCTGAAATAGGTCTTGCCAGCGTTGCCGCAGGTGATCAAACAACGCCGTCTTGTGCTCCACGATGCGGTCCAGACAGCGATACAGCCGATCCTTCTCCGCCACCGCGAAACCGCTGCCTAATAGATCTCCCATGGCGCTCTGGTCAAATCCTTGCCGGTGCAAACGGAACTCGCTGCCCGGCGCGATCAGCCGGCTCACCACCAGTAACTCCAGCACTTTCGCCCACGGCACTTCCTCGCGACCGACCTCCAACCGCCCTCCCCAAAACGCCCCCAGTCCCAACTGCTGCCACAGCTCGCAGCCCAGCCAGTAGTTCCCAAACGCCCGTGGCCGCCGCAGCTCCATCTCCCGCAACTTCACCTGCACGCCATCCAGCGCCTCGGCGGGGATCGCACGATCTTCTGGAAACAAGCTCAGCGTGCGGGCCCGCTGCTCGGCTTCATCAAACACCTCCAACGTCTGTCGCCAGGCCCCCTGCTGGCGGTCATTGATCTCTCCCAAGAACAAAACCTGCCGCTGCACCACCCGCCCCGAACGCACCCGACGGTTCTCCACGACACTCCAGTAGCGGTGTTCCTTGCCGTCCTTGCATCGCCGTTTGCTGCGCAGAAACATCGTCAGCGCGCATCCTGACAGCTTCCTTCAGAGTTTGTAAAGAGGGTAGGTCGGCACTACAACGGCTTTCTGCAAAGCCTGCTTTGATGGATAAGACGTTAGACCGATAGGGAGGTCACCTTCCCCTCACAAATGTGTGGAACTGCGAAGGTGAGGTTAGGCGACCGCTTTGCACTTTTCCAACCGCGGCCTGCCGATGTAAAATCACCCGCTCGAAATTAGAACGCGCCGAATCCACATTATTTCGGGAAGGAATTGCCATTGCTACTGACACCCGCAGACCGCCAAAGAATCCATTCAGCGGCGCTCGATGTGCTTAGTGATCTGGGGGTTCGAGTCGACGATCCGGAGATTATCCTCCTGATGCAAGCGGCTGGCGCAACCGTGGACAGCGAGAAGCGCGTCCATATCCCCGCCCAGCTCGTGGAATGGGCTCTTCAGCAGGCGCCGCATCAGGTGAAGATCGCGGACCGCATTGGTCATATCTGGCAACTGGGTCCGGAGGGCGGAACCCTCGTTTTAACCGGGAATGCGCTGTACATCACGCGCGGCTGCAGGCGCAGCGATTTGCTGGGCTCCGATCTGGCAGAGTTGGCGCGGGTCGCCGATGCCTGCCCGAACATTCACGGCATGGTCGGAACCTCCCTTGCCGACTCTCCGCCTACCAGCCGCGATTTCGTGGGCTTTCGCATCATGGCGGAGTTTACGGGCAAACATCTCCGGCCTTGCATCTACACTCCGGCGGGTGCGCGCACGGTGATAGAGATGGCCAGGGTTCTCCTGGACGGCGCAACCTTGCGCGAGCGCCCCATCGTCAGCACGGGCTTCAGCATCATCAGTCCCTTGCACTGGACGGCCCTGGCACTGGGTGTCTTTAAGGAGACAGCGGGAGTAGGCGTTCCTGCCATGATCAATTCCGAGCCCCTGGCGGGAGCGACTGCGCCCGTGACCTTGGCTGGTTGCCTGGTGATTGGCGACGCCGACACGCTGAGCGGCCTGGTCATCAATCAGTTGCTGGAGCCGGGCCGGCCTTGCTTTTACAACGTAGGGTTTGCGCACGTCTTCGAGATGTCAGCGGGCCTTGCACTGACGGGCGCGCCTGAGAACGCCCTGCTGCAATCGGCCGGGGCGGAGATGGCGCGATTCCATGGCCTCCCCAGCGCAGCCTGGATGTCCACGGAATCGCTTCGCGCCGATTCGCAAGCCGCCTTCGAGAAGATGATCGGCGGCCTGGCCCACGCTGCCGCGGGAGTCAACTTCATCTGGGGTGCAGGCAACCTGGAATCTACCTTGGCGATGTCGTGCGAGTCGCTCGTGACTGACAACGAAATCGCAGGCTATTTCCTGCGATATCAGAAGGGATTCCCCATAGATGACGAGGCGCTGGCGCTCGACGATATTCGAGAATCCGGGAAGTCCGGAGATTTTCTGAATTCGCCGCACACTCTAAAGCATTTTCGCGAAGTCCTTAGCCGAGCGCAATTGGCCGTGCGCGCGCGGCGCGGCGACTGGGAAGCGAAAGGTTCGCACTCTTTTGAGGAGTCGGCGGAGCAGAGGGTCCGAGATATCCTGGCGCAGGAACCCAAGCACTACCTCGACACGCACCAGCAGGCCGAATTGGAGCGAATCGAGCGATCGGCGATGACTTGAGCAGGTTAGGGGCGGAGCGTCATCAGGCAGATCGATTAGCTGCCCTTTGAACGTGCGTATAACGATGGCTGTCATCCTGGGCGAAGCGAAGGATCCCGGCAGTTGTTCGTAAGCCATCGCAGTCACGACCAACTGCGGAGATCCTTCGCTTCGCTCAGGATGACAGGCGGGGCTTCGGAGGCGTGGGATTTCACGCCCAGATGCTCCTCGTGGATGCCACCCACGATTTCGAGGAATGCCGTCCCATGCCAAGTCTATTCGTCCTCGGCGACGTTTAGCCCCATGCTTTCTCTCAGCGCAGCGCTACTCCCTTTCGCCTCCTCGAGCGAAATCGGTGGCAAGCCGGCCTGCCTCAGGGATGAATTCAAGTGGGGTACGTCTTGGCTCTTGATTTTGCCCCACGCCGCGAGAGCTTGTTGCACCGCCTGCTGATCAAGTTGGAAGGCGGTCGCAGCATCAGCCGTCGGGGCCAAGTCGGCGCTTCCCACGGCTCTCTCGACCTGGCCTAAAGCAATGGTCAAAGAGCGCAAGCTGGCGGTGGCTGGAGCTTCCGTTTCATACAAACCCGGACCCGAGGTCCCGCCTGAGAGAGCCAGCGTTTTCTTATCGAGGGCGGAAACTTCCCCGGCCAGCGCTTTTCGGCCGTTCTCTTTCGCCAGCTTGGAATTGAGCGGCTGAAGCTGTTCATGCAGGCGATTGGCCTCGCCAAAAGCCGCGGCGACCTGCGTCTGTGCAGCGTTGATCTGCATGGCTATTTTGAACTGTAGCGCCAAATCGGAAAGCGGCGTCGCGACGCGCGGGTCCATCTTCACCGGGAGTTGCTGCGTAAAACCTTGGCCGTTGACGTTCAACTTCACTGTGTACTCGCCGGGCAGCGCCCACGGACCTCCGCCTCCACGGAAGATAGGGGGATTGCTGCCGGGCGGACCCGGATAGCGCAGGTCCCATACAAACCGATGCATTCCGGGTTCGGCGGAGAGAGGTTTGGGGAGATGAATCCAGGATGTGGGAAAGTCTACACGCTTGGGATCGATTTGGGGTGGCTTGTCACTGCTCGAATAGCGCCGCACCAGCTTTCCCGCGGAATCCCACACTTCCAGGGTGATAACCCCGCTGGGCGCTGACTTGAGGTAATAATCAATCACTGCGCCCTCCGGAGGATTCTCTGCCTGCGCTGTGTCCACCGGCATCGGTGTACCCTCGAAGGCGGAGGGGCGAACACGGTAAGCGGTTTCAGGCCGAAAGAGAACCGCCTCGGCGTTGGCGACCGCCGCGCTGAGCTGGCGTAGCGGTGTCACGTCATCCAGAATCCAGAACGAGCGCCCGTGGGTGGCGATGACAAGGTCGTCGTCGTGGATCACCAGGTCGCGCACCGAACAGTCAGGCAAGTTCATCTGCAGCGGCTGCCACTCGTCACCGTCGTTGAATGAAACAAAGACGCCGGTTTCCGTACCGGCGTAGAGTAGCCCCTGCCACACGGGATCTTCGCGCACGGCGTTAACAAAGCTCCCTTCCGGGATGCCATTAACGATTTCCTTCCACGTCTTGCCGCCGTCGTGTGTACGCTCGATGTGAGGCCTGAGGTCGTCCAAACGGTGCCGGTCAATGGCCGCGTAGACAGTGTTACGGTCGTAGCGCGACGCCTCGAGGATGCCCACTTTGGACCAGGGTGTCAGGCCGGAAGGCGTGACGTTCTGCCAGGTCTTGCCATCGTCGCGGGTCACTTGGACGAGGCCGTCATCGGTCCCCACCCATATCTCGCCCGCCTCGAGTGGCGAAGGCGATATCGAATAGATTACGCCACGACGTTTTCCTACGCCCGGATCGACATTCCCTGCTGCCGATGCGTCAAGGTTGGGCGGGACGCCGGGATCCTCACGCGTAAGATCGGGACTCAACACCTGCCAGGTCTGGCCGCCATCCTTGGTGCGAAAAAGAATCTGGTTGCTGTAGTAGAGTTCGTGGGGATCGCGCGGCGAAATTACCAGCGGCAGCGTCCAGGTGCGGCGATAGCTACCGGGGTGGGCCAGCGATGGAGCAATGTCCTGGCCTTCTCCGGTGGTGAGATTGTACTTGGCAACGTCAGCCCCGAACGACCCGCCATAGAGAATGTTGGGGTCGAGCGGGTCGGTGGCGATATAACCACTCTCGCCGCCGGCGCCCACCGGGCGCCAGTCACGGAAGGTGATGGCGCCGGAGTGGCCGCGGCTGATGGTGCAGGCGGAGCCCGAATCCTGCTGCGCGCCGCAGACCCAGTAGGGGAAACGGTTATCCGTGATGACGTGATAGAGCTGCGCGGTGGGCTGGTTGTACCACGAAGTCCAGGTCTTGGCTCCGTCGACGCTGACTACGACGCCCTGGTCGCTCGAAAGGATCATGCGATCGGGATCGTCAGGGTCAATCCAGAGGTGTTGATAGTCGTCGCCGCCCGGCGCTCCCTTGATGATGTCGAAGCTCTTCCCGCCACTGGTCGAACGATAGAAGGAGGTGTTGCACACATAGACCACGTCCGGATTCCTGGGATCCACGTTGATGCCGCCGAAGTACCAGCCTCGCTGCCAGAGGCGCGGTTCAGGATCGGTGCGTTGCCAGTTTTCACCCGCGTCGTCGGAGCGGTAGACGCCGCCTTCCTTTGCATCCACGATCAGGTAGACGCGGTCCGGGGCCGTGGGCGCGACGGCGATGCCGATGCGCCCAAGCTTCTCGGAGGGCAGCCCGTGCCCAGTCACCTGGCGCCAGGTGTCACCGCCGTCCGTGGATTTATACAGGCCGCTGCCCGGCCCGTACGACGGCGGGTAGACGTTCCACGGGGGACGGCGCGTTTGGAAGAGGGCCGCGTAAATGATGCGCGAGTCGCGAGGGTCGAAGGCGAGGTCGATGGCGCCGGTGTTGTCATCTTTGAAAAGCACCTTCTGCCAACTCTCGCCGCCGTCTTTCGAGCGGAACACGCCGCGCTCGGCGTTAGGTCCGTAAGCGTGGCCCAGCGCGGCCACAAAGACCACGCGGGGATCATGCGGGTCCACCAGGACGCGCCCGATGTGGCGGGTGTCGTCGAGGCCTATGCGCGTCCATGTCCGGCCCGCGTCCGTCGATTTGTAGGCGCCGTTTCCAGAGCAGATGTCGGAGCGGAAGTCGGCTTCCCCGGAGCCCACGTAGATCACGTTGGGATCGGACGGAGCTACGGCCACGGCGCCAATCGAGGCCACGGGCTGGGAGTCGAAGATCGGCGCCCAGGTGCGCCCGGCGTTGGTGGTCTTCCAGACTCCCCCGCAGACCGCGCCGAAATAGAATACATTGGGCTGGCCTATGACGCCTGAGACGGCAACGGCACGGCCGCCGCGAAAAGGCCCGATCATTCGCCATCGTAGGCCCGCGAAGAGGCTGGGATCATACTGCTGCGCGTAAACTCGAAGGGGCGTGAAGCTGCCCGGAACCACGGCGCAGATAAGGACGGAGAACACGATTTGGACCAGACGTAACCAGCGAGTCACGACGCAGTACCTCCCACAGGTGTGTTTGCACGCGATAGCGCAAGTATACCACCGGGCGTCTCAGTCCGAGGCAGCAGTGATGTCTCACGGCGCTAGTGCTTAAATGCAGAAGTGAGCGTTCTTATTCGTTTGGCGTCGGAAGGGCGGGGCTTCAGCCCCGCCGCACAGGACAAGCCACTCCTCGGGGCTTTAGAGCATTTCCATTTATTATGTGGCGTATCGGGCGCTAAAAAAGAAGCCCTTGCAGTCCGCGACGGATATGGACTGGAAGGCCTCTCTCGCTGCAGAAAGCAGTTGTTCGTCGTCCCGGGGAGCGTGGCCGCGCAGGATTTGTTTGATCTTGCTCCACATGGGCTCGATGGGATTGAAGTCCGGTGAATAGGGCGGCAGGTAGAGCAGCCGGGCGCCGGCGGCTTCCAGGGCTTCCCGGACTCCCCGGATTTTGTGGGTGGCGAGATTATCCAGAATCACCACCTGGCCAGGGCGCAGGGCGGGGACGAGCCCCTGCGTCACCCAAGCTAAAAACATTTCTCCGTTCATGGGCCCTTCAAAAAGCCAAGGAGCACAGGGACCCTCCAGACGAATCCCAGAGATCAACGTGCTGGTCTGATAATGTCCATGGGGGATCCGCGCCCACAGTCGTTGTCCACCGAGTGCGCGGCCTCGCAGGCGCGTCATCTTGGCGTTGGCTCCACTTTCATCTACGAACACCAGATGGGCTGTGGGCTCCCCCGCCAGATCCTCATGCCAGCGCGCCCTTTTTTCGGCAACGTCGGGACGTTCTTGCTCGGCGGCGGCCAGAGTTTTTTTTAAACCTCCAACCCAGCCGCCGCAGCCAGAGATCGATCGTGGAGGTGCGGAAGGGACGATCCAGGCCCGCGCCCAACTCGGCCAGCGTAGCGTCGGGCCGTTCGGAGAGAAGTTGGCGCAGACGTTGTTTGCGCTCTGCGGTGAGCAGCGTCTTGCGTCCACATAAATACGTCCGGGGGTCCAGGGTGCGGCGCTCCTGAAACCGCTGGCGCACACGACGCACTGCTGCGATGCAGAAGCCCGAAAACTGCGCGATCTCCCGCGTGCTCCGGCCGGTTTGGTAGAGTTCCAAAATGCGCCTGCGGATCGGAATCGGTATGGCTCGCATGAGCACACTCTGCCACAAAAGTCGGCAGTTTGCAAGCTACATTATTTATGGAAATGCTCTAGCCCCTGAAGCCGCGTTGCTTCAGGGCCTAAAGGCCCTTTCAACCATGCTCTGCGTACCGGCGGGGCTAAAGCCCCGCCCTTCCAGGACGCAAAATAATAGCGCTTACCAACATAACTAAGCGCTAGATCGTATGAGAGAACTGGGGACCTGTCATCCTGAGCGAAGCGAAGGATCCCTGCAGTTGGTTTTCAGTTCGACAAATTGCACACAACTGCAGAGATCCTCCGCTTCGCTCTGCAGAAAGATGACGCGTATGTCCTTTGTAATCAACGAGGCTATTTCGACGAGCACGCGTCATCTTTCTGATCAGCAAGGGCAGCCCCCGCGGCTGTCAATGCTCAGGATGACAGATGCCACTAGAATGTGACCCGCACCCCTAACTGTGCGGCGAAGGGAATTCCCACCGTTGTGCCGGGTCCGAAGAAATCTCCCAACGCTCCGGAAGGAACCAGCAGTTGTTTAGGGTTGGTAATGGGAGTGGATTCGGTGCAGGCGGCGTTTTGGCAGAACGCCGTGGCATTGAAGAGGTTGTTAACAGGTGTGGGGAGAGCGGAGAGGTTAGTAACGTAGTTGGCGCCGGGGTTGTTTCGGTTGAAGAGGTTGAAGAATTCGATGAAGGGCATGACAACCCAGCCCTCGCGCACGGTGAAGGGCCGGCTGACCCGCATATCCACCTGGACATAAGGTGTTCCGCGAAACTCGTCGAGGGTGGTCTGCACTCCGTTCACCACGGCGCGGTCGTCGAGCGAATCTCCGAAGCCATTCACGTCCACCGGCGTAGTCAGGGTGATGGGCCGGGCGCTTTCCGCCTGCGAGAGGAGAGACGTTTCGAGCCCGCCAGGGAGGTGGAAGATACCAGCCACCACCAGGCGATGCGTCACGTCTTCACCCGAGGGGCCGAAATCCCCTGCGCCGAAAGCGTGCAGCGGGTCGCACACGCCATCCACGTAGTCGAAAAGCTCTCCGAGTACGCAGCCCCACGTTTTAGCCTTCGAGAGTGTGAAGTTCGCCACTAGGTTGAACCGCCCCGACAAATTTCCTTGCAGGTGGATCATCATGCCGTCGTAACGCGAGCGATTGTCGGATCGGAACACGGTTAAGTTGGGGACGTTATTCATCTGGTCGGTCGAGTCCGAAACCGGGAACAGCGGCGAGAACAGCGTGAATCCTGCCTGGTACTGATAGCGAGCGTAGGAATGCACCCCTTGCTCGTGGACCCAGTCGGCGGACAGGCTCCATTTCGAGTTGAAAGCGTGCTGGATGCCGGCGCTGGCATGAAGCGCATAAGGCGTCTTGTAGCGGGAATCGATGAGCGCACCAGCGCCGCCCGCAGCCGCGCCGGGAATGCATCCGGAATCGCCGAGGTTGATGCATCTACCGGCTGGTTCATTAACCGCCTGGAAAGCGGTGACCCAGCCATTCTGCGCGAGGTCATTGTAATATTTGCCGAATCCGGCGCGGATGACGGTGGCCCCGCTTCTTCCCGGAGAATAGGCAATGCCCAAGCGGGGAGCGAGGGCGCCACGATAGTCGTGAGGCGCGGCGCTACTGAGCGGAATGCGCAAAGACTCGAGAGTGAGCAGGGCGGGATTCTGCAGTTGCGAGCGGCCCGACGCCTGGAAAAGGCCAACCGTGGTGTCGTACCGCAATCCATAGTTGATGATGAAGTGCGAATGGGCGCGCCAGGAATCCTGGGCATAAAAGCCAAGGCGCTGCTCGTTCTGAGAGAAGCTGCCGTTGCTCGCGGGCGTGTCCACGCAAGTCGCGCCTGCCGTCGCAGCGGCGCCGCAGTTGAGGTCGATCAAGAACTGTTGAGGATCGCCAAGATAGTCGCTGGGGTTCAGGGGAAAGACGGAGAGATTCTCCGCCGTTCCCGCCAGCGCGCCGCTCAGCACCGGCTCATGGATCAGGTCCACTCCGAAACGCGGCGCGTGACGGCTGGAAACGTGACTCACGTCGTACCGGAACTGGTACTTCTCCTGCTCGCGCAGCACCGGGAAGGCGGTGATGGGCGTTACGAATTGGTTGTCACCGAAAGTTTCAAATCCGGAAATGGAGCTCGAGGTCGAGCTGAAGGGAAAGGCTAGAGCAAAGCCCAGGTTTACATTGCGCGATTCGGTGTGGTGCAGCAGGCCGGCGCCGATGGTTAGCGACCCCAGCCAAGTCGAGCTGAACGTGAACTGGTTAGCCAGGGCGAAGCTCCAATAGCGCGAGACTGAGGTGGCGCCCGTGGACGGCAAGGTGGCCTGCTGGATCAGATCGTTCCTGGTATTGTAGTTGTCAGTCGCGGCCCGCAGGAACCATTGCGAGCGAGTCGACTCCGCCCAGTCGAACCGGGTCGTGCCCATGTAATCGCGGAAGGGAACTTGCACGTAGGGAGGCACGTCGATCGAGTTTACTCCGGGAATCAATCCCTCCGCCGCCAGTGAAGCCAGAGCGTCGAATTGCGTGATGCTGGCGGGACTGTAGGCGACGCTGGCGTCTTCGTGGACAGCTTCGAGAGAGGAGAAGAACCAGACCTTCTGTTTCCGGATCGGCCCGCCCAACGCGCCGATGTAGTTCTGGCGCGAGAAGGGCTGCTTGGGATCAGGAGGGGGATTATCGATCGGAAAACGTGCATTCAAGCTTGCCGCTCGTTCATAAAACGCCCCATCTCCGTGCCATTGATCGGTGCCGCGCTTGGTGGCGATCACCACGGAGCCTGCCGTAGTGCGGCCAGTATCTGCATCCTCCTGCGAGGTGCGGACGGCAAATTCCTGGATGGTGTCAGGAGAGAAATTCTGCAGGAACCCGCCAATGTAATCGTCGGAATTGTCAACTCCATCTACCGACAGTTGAACGTTGAGGCCCGAACTCCCCCCGAAAGAAACAGCCGTGATGCGCGCCTTGGTGGGGTCGGACGGCTCCACGGGTTCAGTGCCGGGGACGAGGTAGGCGATATTGGCGAAGCTGCGATGAGCCAGGGGAATGTCGCGGAGATCCTGAACCGAGACCGCGCCCTGATGCGCGGTCCCTGTGACATCGAGCGGCTGGGTCGTAATGGAAGAAGCTTGGCTCTTCACCTCCACGCTCTGGGGCAAACTCGCCAAGCGCATGGTGACCGTTATGTCCTGTACAGAGCTGACAACGACGGCCACCTCGGCTCGGGCTTCTGCAAAGCCCGGAGCATCGACGGTCACCTCATAGTTGCCCGGGGGAAGTCCATCGAGGCGAAATTCTCCGAGCGGGCCGGCGGTGGCTTGCCGCTCGAGTCGAGTGCCCTCCTCTCGAGCCACGATGGCAGCCCCTGGGACACGCCCGCCCGTCGATTCTTGAACGACGCCGACCATGGCCCCTCGCGGATCCTGCGCCTGCGACACGGAGAGCGGTAGCGCCAGGGCCAACAACCAGAAAAGCGTGCGGCAGACGTATGCACGAATGATTAGCCGCTCCGGCACACAAGGATCCAGGACTGTGGGTGACATCGCACCATTTTAGCGGGTTTCGATCCGCAAGCCAATTCTTCCCAGGCGGATGTAATATTGGAGTAGCGGGGCGTTCCAGAGCGACGGCACGGGCTAGTGCTTAGTCGGCGTAATAAGCGCAATTCCTAATGGCCCTCGGAAGGGCGGGGCTTTAGCCCCGCCGCCTATGGGCGCGGGGCTGGAAGGGCCTTTAGGCCCTGAAACCAAGTCGCTCCAGGGGCTAAAGCCCAGTGCTTACGTCCCAGGATCAGCGGCGGGGCTGAAGCCCCGCCCTTCCGGTTCCAACGAATAGCTTCGCTTATTAATTCGTCGAAGCACTAGCAGCTACCCAATAGATTAGACTGAGCTTTGCGGGCATGATGGGAATCCAAATCTTATGGTGAATGTGGAGTGGAGGTGCGAGCAGATGAATAGACGGCTAAATGAACTTGACCAACACGGCTTCGATGATCGGGTAACGACAGGGCCGGCGCCGCAGGGGAGCGGAGGAGTATATGAGGTGTCGTTCCTCATGTTGGGCTTGGGCCTCCTTGTCGCGTGCAGCCTTTGCGGCGCGACAGAGCCGAAGGAAAAGGCATGGAACATCCTGGCCGGCGGCGTCGCGGAGAAGAACGCCATAAAGCGCGCCGACGCCGTTGAAGCACTGGGACTGCTGCCGCGCGATGCCCGGGCACGGACGATGGCTGAAAAAGTCCTGGCTGACGACAACCCTCGAGTGCGAGCCGCCGCTGCCCTGGCGCTTGGGGACATGCGCTCCTCGCGCTCGATCCCCAAGTTGACCGAGGCGCTCTCAGACAAGGACCCTGTCGTCGTGCTCTCGGCCGCCCATTCGCTCCTGCTCCTGCACGACCACGGGGCCTATGACGTTTACTATGCCGTGCTGACCGGCCAACGCAAAGCCGGACGCGGCTTGATTGCCCAGCAACGCGCAAAATTGGACGATCCGAAAAAGCTGGCGATATTCGGGGTTGAAACCGGTCTGGGCTTCGTGCCCTTCGGGGGAATCGGCGTATCCGCCTATAAGCTGATCAGCAAGAATGGCTCCGACGAAATACGCGCCGCGGCGGCGGAGGTGCTGGCCAAGGATCCTGATCCCGAGTCGCGTAGTGCGCTTATTGACGCGCTCTCCGATCACAGTTATCTGGTTAGAATTGCGGGCCTGAAGGCCATTGCCATGCGCGGTGATCCGACACTTCTAAAGACGATTGAGCCCTCGATGGATGATGAGAAGGACACTGTCCAATACGTTGCCGCCGCTGCCGTGATACACCTGGCCGATGGAACGAAAGAGCCTCAGACAAGAACGGATAAGCCAGAGAAAACAACGAGGCCGTAATTCCCCTTGAAACTATTGTGACTTGAAGCATCGTCTGGCCGAAAGTACAGAATTGGAGATCTTCCACGGAGGGCGTGTGGGGTACCCACTGACACGCCAGAAAACTAAAACCTAGTAGGCATCCTACACAATAAAGAGTAGCATGTCTACACTATGAGCAACCGACCGCCGTCACGCATCGAATTCCTGCAAGGCACGCTGGACGTCTTGATTCTCCGCACGCTTCTTCCCGGGCCGCAGCATGGCCACGCCATTGCCAAGCACATTAAGCGCACCTCGGCAGACCTTTTGCAGGTTGAGACAGGTTCACTCTACCCGGCCCTGCATCGCCTCGAGGCCAAGGGCTGGGTGGCCGCCTCCTGGGAGATTTCGGACAAGGGCAAGCGCGCCCGGTTCTATCGCCTGACGCCGCGCGGCCGCAAGCAGCTCGCTGTCGAGCAATCGCAGTGGCAGGCCTTCTCACGCGCCATGGGACTGATCTTAAATCCCGCGGATCAGGAGGGAAAATGAACGCCTTTCTTCGCAAATTGGCCTGGCTCATGAATCGTCGAAGCAAGGAGGATCAGCTCTCCAAGGAATTGCAGTTCCATTTGGAGGAAGAAGCGGAGGAGCTTCAGGAAGCGGGCTTCAAGGAAGACGAGGCACGGCGGGCGGCGCGCCTGGATTTGGGCAATGTCGGCCGCGTTCAGGAAGACACGCGCGCGGCGTGGGGCTGGCCGCTCGCGGAACAGTTTCTTCAAGACCTTCGCTACGCCGTGCGGACGATTTTGCGCAATCCCGGGTTCACGCTGGTGGCGACCCTCACGCTGGCGCTTGGTATTGGGGCGAACACGGCGATTTTCAGCTTTCTGGACGCGCTCCTGATGCGCTCGCTGCCGGTGGCCGATCCCGAATCGCTGGTGGTCTTGAATTGGCATAGCCGGCCGCCCCAGGAGGGCAGCAAGGAGTGGGTCCACGTCATCCACGGGGTACAAGGTCTTGCCTGGCCGGGCGGCAAAGGCGTCATGGTCACCGGGATGTTCCCGTACGGCGCGTTCGAGGCGCTTCGCGAGGAGAATCCCGTCTTTTCCACGCTCTTCGGATACTTCAACGGACTAAAGCGTACCCTGGCCGTCCGTGGGCAGGCCACGAGCGCCGGCGCGGAGTACGTCACTGGCGAGTACTTTCGCGGCCTCGAAGTGTCGCCGGCCGCGGGACGTCTGATCGATTCCGAAGACGACCGTCCCGGCGCAGCGCCGGTCGCCGTCATCAGTTTTGCGACAAGCCAGAATCGCTTTGGGGGGCCGTCGAAGGCGATTGGACAACCGATTCTCGTCGATAACGTTCCCTTTACGGTGATCGGCGTTGCGCCGCCGGAATTCTTCGGAGTGGACCCTGCTGTGGCACCCGACCTCTACCTTCCGTTGCACACGAATCTGCTCGTAGACGGCGCCGGAGCGGCTCGTAGGTATGACGACGGAAACTTCTACTGGATCGAGATGATGGGCCGTCTGCGTCCCGGCGTCAGCATGGACCAGGCGCAGGCAGTGCTGGCTCCTCGTTTCCATCAGTGGGTTGCCACCACCGCGAAGACCGACGGTGAGCGCGCCAAACTGCCCGCGCTGATTCTGAATCCCGGCGCCGAGGGCCTGGGTAGCCTGCGCCGCCAGTATTCGAAACCTCTGTACGTGCTGCTGATGATGGTGGGATTGATCCTGGCGACCGCGTGCGCGAACATCGCCAATCTGCTGCTGGCAAGGGCCGCCGCGCGGCGCCGCGAAATGGCTGTCCGGCTCAGCCTGGGAGCGGGACGGTTCCGCGTCGTGCGGCAGTTGCTTACCGAGAGTGTGATGCTGGCGTCGCTCGGCGGAGCATTCGGGGTCTTGTTTGCGATCTGGGGCGTGCGATCGCTGACGCTTCTGCTCTCCCATGGGCAGGAGAACTTTACGCTGCACGCGGAATTGAACTGGAACGTGCTGGCCGTGACGGCGGCGCTCTCAGTGGTTTGCGGCCTGTTATTTGGCCTCGCTCCAGCGATTCAATCGACGCGTCCGGACGTCATTCCGGCGCTAAAGAACGGCGGCGGGGGCGGACCGCGCCGCCGCGCGCAGCACGCTCTGGTGGTCGCCCAAATCGCGATTTCTTTTCTCATCCTGGTCGCCGCGGGTCTGTTTGTGCGGACACTCAACAACCTGCACTCCGTCCAACTGGGATACGCTCGCGAGAACATCCTTCTGTTCTCGCTGAATGCGCGCCAGGCCGGGCATCGCGACCCGGAGATCGTCACGTTTTACGCCGACCTGCGCAAGCGCTTCGAATCGATCCCCGGAGTGAGCAGCGCGACGCTTTCACGATCCTCGATCATCAACGCCGCCCGCGTCGGGCAGGCAATCAGCGGGCCAATGAAGATCGGTGCTGTGAACCTTGACGGCGCGCGCGTCCTGGCGGCCGGACCGCGTTTCCTCACGACGATGCAGATTCCGATCCTGGCCGGGCGTGAGATTGACGACCGCGATCAACCGGGCTCCAGGCCGGTTGCAGTGATCAGCGAGCGGTTGGCGCGGACTTACTTCGAGAACGAGAATCCAGTGGGCCGGCGCATCACGCTCCCGGACGAGAAGCGCGATCTCGAAATCGTCGGCGTGTCGGCTAACCTGCGGTACGGTGGTCTGAAAAATGAAGAGGAGAGTGCAATGACCGTGTTCGTAGCGGTCAGCCAATTTTCTCCCGACGGGGTGACCTACGCACTGCACACTGCGGGCGATCCGCTGAGGTATGTCAAAAGTGTGCAGGAGATCGTGCGGGAGGCAGATTCACGCGTACCGGTCACCAAGGTGATCACGCAGGCAGCCGAAATCGATGGCACGATCAGCCGCGAACTCACGTTCGCGAAACTATGCAAGGGTTTTGCGGGTCTCGCTCTCCTGATCGCGTGCGTGGGGCTCTACGGGACGATGTCGTACAACATTGCGCGTCGCACGGGCGAGGTGGGAATTCGCATGGCGCTGGGGGCACAGCGGCGTACGGTTGTGTGGATGGTGCTCCGTGAAGTGTTAGTGCTCGCTGGCGGAGGACTCGCCTTGGGTATCCCCATCGCCCTCGGCACGTCGAGGTTTGTTGCTTCGCTTCTGTACCAGGTGAAACCCAATGACCCGGGCGCGCTGGCGGCAGCCGTGGGGATCATTCTCGGCGCCGCGCTGGTGGCAGGTTATCTCCCCGCCTACCGAGCCTCGCGCATCGACCCCATGGTCGCGGTCCGGCATGAGTGACACCACGGTAAGGCATCTATAACGGCATCGGCATTGTCGAGTAACCGTTGTCCCCCCCACGAAGTCTTGGCGGCTTACCGCCATAAGGATGGAGGACCATCGCCCCCTCGCCCGGCCCGCGGCGGCTGGTCAAAGCGCCGCCGTGGGCCACCCTCTCCCCCAAGGGGGAGAAGGCGTTTCCGTGACGCTGGAGATCGCTCACTCCTCGTTTTCGGTCTCGGAAGCAGGCTCAGGGTCGGCCTGCAGTTTGATCACGGTAAGCCCGCCGGCGCTCAACTGACGGTTAAGTGCGGGGAGGTCTGTTGACTTAATCGCCTTCCAACGCCCCATCACTTCGCCATAGTCTTTCTGGACCACAGCCAACGCGGCCATCAGCGTAGCGGTCGGCGCCACATCGGCGCCACCGGCCTGGCCGTAAAGTCCTCCGACTTCACCTGCCACGCTGGAAAGCGTCGCCGCGGAAGGCCCTGGCGCGAAGCGTCCACGCCGGCTTCCCAAGAGCGCAGACACCTTCGCGCGCAGCCCGCTCACCGCCTCCGCCACAGAACCCTGCGCCTGCTTTGAGAGCGCATCGAGCTGGTGGTCAAGACTGCTCAACTCGCCGCGCGCTTCGAAGCTCTCGTTAATCATCGCCAAGAGACCGGATTCAACCTCATACTGCTGTCGCAGGCCGGAAGGGGGCGTTAAGACGCGCGGATCCATGATCACGTTTAGAGGCACGGTCAAAATCTTGTCCTGGGCAGTCAGCCGGACGGTGTATCTCCCGGGCAACACAAGCGGTCCGGAAGGCTCGCGCGGCGTGTCGTGAGGGATGGCCGAGATCGGATAGCCGTACTCTGAAGATTGCGGCGGAGTCTCGCGCAGGTCCCACACGAAGCGGTGCATGCCCGGTGCGTTGGAGAGGCTCCTAGGCATGCGAACCCAGTAAGTTGGGATCCCCAGGGTTTGCCGCAGCGTTTCGAGCGTGAACGGCGCCTTATCGTCGCTCGAGAAGCGGCGTACTGCCTTACCCGCGGCGTCGCGAATCTCGAGCGTGACGGGACCGATTACAGCATCACCAAGAACGTAGTCGATGATCGCCCCGTCCGGCGGATTCTGGCCGGCCGGCTCATCGGGAGGCAGGGGCGTGTCCGAGTTTATGTCGCGCCGCACCCGGTAGGCGGGGGCGGGTTTGAAGAGGAAAACGGCAGAGTTCACGGCGGCCGCCATCTGACGCAGAGGAGTAATGTCGTCGAGCGCCCACATCGAGCGGCCGTGCGTACCCACCAGGAGATCGTCCTTGTGAATCCACAGGTCACGCATCGAGGTGTGGGGGAGGTTCAGTTGCAAAGACTGCCAATGATCGCCGTTGTCGAACGATACCCAGACCGCATTCTCCGTGCCCGCAAACAGCAACCCCTTCGCCACCGGGTCCTCGCGCACCGTGTCCACCGGGCCAGCATCCGGCAGACCCGCGATGATCTTCTGCCAGGTCTTCCCGCCGTCCTGGGTGCGGTAGATGTAGGGGCGAAGATCGTCAATCCGGAAGCGGCTGACGGAGGCAAAGGCGGTCTGGTTGTCGAAGTGCGAAGCTGAGATTTGCGTTACCTTGCTCCACGGAATCAACTCCGCAGGAGTAATGTTGCTCCATTTCTTTCCGCCATCGCGGGTGATCCAAATCTGCCCGTCGTCGGTCCCGGCCCAGAGCGTGTTGATGTCCTTGAACGATGGGGCGAGCGCGTAAATGACGCCCCGCACTTTGGCTGCGTAGTCGTCTTTTGCGGCCAGGTCGCCCAGGCTTGCCGGGATGCCCGGATGAGGCCGGGTGAGGTCGGGGCTGATGGTCTGCCACGACATGCCGCCGTTTCGGGTCTGAAAGAGCACGTTGGCTGCGTAGTAAAGGATGTGCGGATCGATCGGCGAGAATACAATCGGCTCGGTGCGATCGCTGCGGTACTTCTCGCCTCGGATCACAATCGGCGTCACGTCCTGAACCTGTTCCGTTGTCCAGTCGAACTTCGATACTGAACTGCGGCCAGCCCCGTAAACAATGTTGAGATGCAGCGGGTCGGGCGCGACGTAACCATATTCGATAACGCCCACCGGGTGCCACTCACGGAAGGTGATTTCACCGTCGTTACCCCGGCTGGCGATCCCCACCGAGCCGCTCTCCTGCTGTCCTCCGTATACGCGGTAGGGAAACGCATCGTCCGCAATGACATGAAAGAGTTGCGCCGTCGGCTGGTTGTACCAGGAGCTCCAAGTCTCTCCGCCATTCACCGTCACGATCGCTCCCTGGTCGCTCACCAACAGAATCGTGTTCGGGTTGTTGGGATTGATCCACAGGTTCTGGTAATCGTCGCCGCCTGGCGCTCCGCGAATGCCCGTCCACGTCTTGCCTCCGTCCGTCGAACGCCAGCAAACGATGCTGGCGGTGTAGATCACGTCAGGATTCTTCGGGTCGACCGCGGGAATCGCCAAATCGCCGCCGCCAATGCGCACCGCCGGACGTGAGTCGGTGGTGGTTTGAGTCCAATGCTCTCCCGCGTCATCGGAGCGGTAGATGTGTGTCGCATGGGCATCAGCGAGGCTCGAGTAAAGCCTGCTGGGCTGGCTGGGCGCGATCGCGATGTAAGCCTGCACCAAGTCCTCGGGCAAGCCCCCGGCGAGTTTATGCCACGTGCTGCCCCCATCCGTGGACTTGAATATCCCGCCGCCCGCTCCGCCATACGAATTACCGTCTTCCCAGGGCCCCTGGCGGGCGCGCCACAGGCACGCGTAAAGCACATCGGGATTCGAGGGGTCTATCTCAATGTCTGAGCCGCCCGTGTTCTCATCCTTATAGAGGACCTTCTGCCAAGTCTGGCCGCCGTCTGTAGAGCGGAAAATGCCTCGCTCCTCGTTGGGGCCATAGGGATGGCCGAGTACCGCCGCAAATAAACGATTCGGGTCGCGGGGATCCACGGCCAGCGCGGGAATCTGCTGCCCGTCGCGCAGCCCGAGGTGGGTCCAGGTTTTGCCTGCATCCGAGGATCTGTAGATACCATCACCGACCGAGAGATCCGGCCTCTGCAAACCCTCTCCGCTCGCCACGTAGACGATGTCGGGATCGGAGAGCGCCACCGCAATGGCGCCGATCGACTGAGTCGGCTGGTCGTCGAAGATCGGATTCCAGGTGCGGCCGTAGTCGTCCGACTTCCAGACGCCACCGTTGACCTGCGCCATGTAAAAGACATTGGGCTGGCTCGGCACTCCGGCCACCGCGCGCGTCCTGCCGCCGCGGTGCGGCCCGATCAGTCGCCAGCGCATCTCCTGGTATAACGCCGGCGAGTACTGCTGCGCTCCCGCGCAATTCGCCGCCGCGCATGCGGCAAGAACACATAGAACAACAGAACGGTATCGACTCACATGAACCTCCGTGGGTGAAGCACTAGCATAAACCAAATCCGCTCCGAACGAGTAGTGGCTGCTGCGGGCCTGCGTGCGGGCTCATCCAATCCGTCGCTAACGACCCCCGGTGTAGGCGGACGGCTTGCCGTCCCCGAAGGGTTGTTAGGCTGACGAGGGTAGGGCGAGCCCTACCCCTACATCACCTGGGTGCATCCAGATGTGGATTGGGGGGGCGGCCGCGTGGGCTGCCCCTACGACTTGATCGTGTCGGAAGGTGAGGCGCCTGAGTTGCGCGCGCGGTTCTGATGTTGCAATCTCGTGGAGGGTCAATTCACGGGCAGGTAAACGAATCGTCCGTCATCAACGATTCTGAAAAAGCCTGGGCAGGTTCTGGCCGCACATAGGATCGGAGCGAACCCTAAATACTGCGCGGTGGAAATCAGCACTTGGCTCCCACACAGCGGGCAGGCCAGAATGGCATGGAAGGCAGGCTCGGAATATGAGCTTATCGCCCCCATTTCATCAATCAAAAAGACGTCCCCCGGAGCCATGGCTGAGACCGAGGATTCATCCACACGACTGAGCGCTTTGGGAAGTGAACTTGGATTCTCGGCGGCCTGGGACCGCGGTTTCGTAGCGTCCTCTTCCTTGTTTCTGTCTAGTTTGGCTCTGCATCGGTCCCGCATGATCATCCCCTAAGAAAAGCGCGGGCTTTTTCCAAATCGGGAAACCGCTTCCCATTTTGGAACCTGCCCATGCGCCCGCCGATTTGTCGATAAGAAGTCCGACAAGTTGCTCAGCGCAAATCCCGTTTTTCGCTCACGCCAGCCTAACGCCCACTTCCCCTCGGTCTCCCGCTTGCTACCGGCCTGCGGTTTTTGGGTGCTGGAGCCGCACTGTGGATCTCGTGCGCTTTCTGGGTGCTGCAAGCTTGTCGCGCGCGCTCACTGCGCATCGCCCAGCCTCATCCCACAACCAAAACTAGTATCGGCTGGGTTGAAGCAAGGCTTTAAACATTGCCGCAATCGGCGATTGTCCTCAGGACAATGCGCTGACCCGCCGATGATGAGATAGGGAAGTTCTTCTGAGCCCGGATGGTTTCCGATTTGGAACTGAAGCAGAAGCGTGGGCGAACTCCTGTTTTGCCGGAGGAGGAATTAAGGGGCCTCGAAGTGCCGCCCCGCGGCACGCCACTTTGCAGTTCTGAGGCTAGAACGAGCCCTTCTTCGGTTTGCTTCTTGCGGTCCCCATAGCCTGCTAGGCCCTTGAAACTTCGACGTTAATTGCCGGTCTATGACCTCGAATCGGGCGCCGGTCGAGATTGCGACTAAGCCCCGCAGACTACGCTATGAGGCTAAGGCGAGGCGTGGCAGGTAAGGCCCGATAACGGTTTTCGGTGATCCCCGGCGGGCTGGCATGAGAGGTGCAATCTCCAATGCCAGCGCCACGGACTCACGAACCAAGTCAGCGCGAGGGTTGCGCAGGAGCCAGACTCTTGCGCCGGTGGTGAAGTGTCGAGTCCGAGCAGATGCGATCTTCAGAATCCCGCGTCGCCGTTCGACACGTAGCTCCCGCTCAGGCTTTCTCGTGGCGCAAAGCTAACGAGCGAGGTCTGTCATGGCAAGGCAACAGGAAGGAACGGGAAGCGTCGGCCACCGGCCGAAGCCGGCATCCCTTCAAAGTTCACTCGCCAGCGAATTGTCCCCCTCTTCCGCAGGCGGCGACCGGCCGCGTGTGCAAAGCGGAGAGACCGGTTCTTCCCCTATTTCTGCCTCCCCTTCTTTCACGGGAAAAGCGGATGAGGGAATCGGAGGCAGACTAGAAGCAGAAAGTCAGAATCTGTTACTAGCGATGGCGCCATTGGTCAAGCGCGTGGCCTTCGAGATGCGTCAGCATTTGCCGCCTCACGTGGAAATGGACGACCTGGTGGGGGCCGGAACCCTGGGGTTGGTGGATGCGCTACGGAAATTCGATCCTTCCAGGAAGGTTAAAATTGAGAGTTACGCGCGGCACAGGATTCGTGGAGGCATCCTGGACGCGCTGCGAACTCTCGACCCTGCCAGCCGCGATATGCGGCGCCGGGTAAGAAAAGTGGAAAAGACCTATCGTGAGTTGGAAGCCCGCCTGGGCCGCCCCGTGCAAGGCGAGGAAGTCGCACGGGCGTTGGGCATTAGCCTAAAAGTGTGGCACCGCTGGGCGCAAGAGGTGCACTCACTGGGTTTTGACGCGCTGCAAAACTCCGAAACGGCGGCAGCCGCAGCCAAGCTGCCGGTGAGAGAAGAGAGCCGCGTAGCGGTCCGTCAACTGACTGAGGATCCCTTCGACCTCTGTTATCGCCGCGAGCAACGCGATCTCGTGAACCGGGCTTTGGAGCGTTTGCCCGAACGGGAGAGGCTTATTATGACGCTTTACTATCAGCACGATCTCACCATGAAAGAGATTGCCTCCCGTCTGGCCGTGGATGAATCGCGCGTTTCACAGCTTCACGCTGAGGCGCTGCAACGACTCAAGGCGCGTGTGCAGGCCTCGCTTTCCTCACCCAGGAAAGTCAAGGTGCAGATGGTACGTCCATCTGGTTTGTCCTCGTGACAAGAATTGTGGAGGCGACTCTGCCTCGCCACCCGGCGGCGGTCCCCGTCTGGCGGACCTCGTTATGGCTGCCGGGAGAACGCTTTCAATCAACCCGAAAATACCTCAACCCCAACATACCTCAACCCCAAGCTTGCGGCCACGGCCAAGTGGTGGTAGCCTCGTCTTCTCATGACTCGACACGAAAACAAGGTTTTCGAGAACCAGCACTTGGTCTTGGATGATGGGGTTTTCGTCAACTGCACCTTTAAGAATTGCAGCCTCGAATATTCCGGCGGCGACGTCTACGTGCAGAACTGTCAGGGAGAAGGTTGCCAGCTCGTCTGGCGGGCAGCGGCACAACGGACGGTAATGCTGCTGCAAGGTCTGGGCTTGATGGTAGCGCCTCCTCCGCCTCCTGGCTCTGATCCGGCCCGACGAGTGCAGTGAGCGAATCCCAGAGTGCAGCAACCCCTCTGGCTTCGAGGTCCTGCTGCGACACGGCTGGAGGAGAGGTTCGTCCCGCGCGAACCAGGCGACGAGCTGCAGGCCTTTACGGCAGCCTCCGGAATCGGAATTTCCCCTCCATCCCGAGGACTTCCGCCCAGGGCCTTATTCCGCCCGTGGTGGTCAGGTCGCTCAGGTTCATGACTCCGGCGCAGGAGGCGAAGCGGAGCGTCTTTTCGGGGCACCATCCCTTCGAGAGCCCATGAATCACGCCCGCACAAAACGAGTCACCCGCGCGCGTGCTTCCCACAATATAGCTCACCCCCTCAGCGGTGCGGACAGCTTGGTTCAGAAACGGGGCAGAGCTCTCCCTTCTGCTTATTCCCGGCCATTGCTCCGAAAGAAAGCGATCGCTGGGGAATCCACGAAACTCCCGCAGCGCTAGGCTCCGCTGGAACGCACTGCCGTTGCTCGTGGGCCCTTGTCCCCTCTCTCCACCTCAAGTTCGACGCTGGTCCCCTCTTTCAAAGCATCGAAGTTGAGTCCCTGAAGGCTGCTGCGGTGGAAGAACACTTCCTGGCCCTCGGCAGTCCGGATAAACCCGAACCCACGGTCACGGATGATTCGCTTGATAGTCCCTTGCATGGCCACCTCGGACAGCGTATGGGGATCTTCGCGCTGGATCGAGACAAAAACGGCGGCCGGCGCGTGAAGTCACCACACGCACCCATTGGCGCAACCCTACCACCACCGAAGCGCATTGTCAAAGGACAAACTCCCCCTAAGCGGGTCTGGATGGGAGATGAGGAAGCAAGGCGCCAGGAAGCCAGCACGGACAGAAAGTCTACCCTGATGTAGCCTATATTAGAAGCCTATGGCTCGGGCGGCGCAAGCACCCAGCGGTTGCGGCGAAGGAAATCGCTCACCCCGCTGATATCATTGGCGTCGCACGCCAGCAGGCGGCAGAAAACCTCCGCCGTCGCCACCTTGGGCTCGAGCTTGGCCGCAGCGCGAAAAGCAGCCAGGGCGTCTTTCTTGCGCTTGAGCTCCCACAGCGAGAGCGATTCGAGCGCCAGCATGGAGGCGGAGTCCGGCTCAGTCCCCAGCGCCATGGCGGCCTCGGCCAGCGCCCCCTCGAGGTCGTGTTGCTTGCGCAGGATCAGCGCCCGCAAGCGATGGCCTTCGGCCGCCTGAGGCTGCGCGGCAATCAACGCATCCGCCTTGGCGCTGGCTTGCCTCAGATCCCCGCGGCGCACCAGCCCCATCACTAACTGTTCCTGCGCCGGAAGATAATCCGGGTGCAGGCGTGTGACCTTCTCGAGCAGTTCCGTGGCGGCCCCCACCTCCCCTGCCGAGTTCATCAAGACCGCAAGCTGAAACTGGCTCTGCCAATCTTCGGGATCCAGCGCCACGACCTTTTCCAGCATTTTTCGCGCTTCAGCGGAATGTCCTTGTTGCATATAGATCTGCGCCATGCCCGCATAGGCCGGGCCGAGGTTGGGGGACACCTGGATGGCTCGCTGAAAACTCTCTGCCGCTTGCGCGAATCGCCGCTGGAAGAATCGCATCTGGCCGAGCGCCAGATACGCTTGGCCCTCCTTGGGGTTGAGTTGCAAAGCTCTTTGGTATTCTGCGGCGGCCTTTTCTTCTTCGGCTTGGGCAAAATAAACGCGGCCCAGGGCCACGTGTGTCGCGGCATCGTCCGGAGCGGCGCGGGCCGCCTCTTGCATTTCCGCCAGCGCGTCTTCTTTCCGTCCGGCCTCGAGGTCGAGTTCCGCCAGGATCTGCCGGATCGAGACATCTTGCGGCCGGAGCGCGGCGAGTTTTTTATACTCGCCGGCGGCCAAGGCGCGATAGTCCTGGGCCCCGGTTCCGGAAGCGCGCTGCGAACCGGCCGGCTGCCGGCTCAAAGCCCAGGCCGCGGCCGCCAGTTCGTAGTGCGCATCCGCATCCGAAGGGTCGAGGCGCGTGGCAAGTTCCAGTTCGCGCACGGCCTCTTCATCCTGGCCCCGAGCCCGGAGCGCCAAGCCCAATCCGCGGTGGGCCATTTCGAGTTCGGGCTGCAGCTCGATGGCTTGGCGAAAGGCGGCTTCCGCGCCTGCCGGGTCGTGGCGCGCCAGAAGATCGAATCCCTTGTTGACCGCCTCAGCAACGCCCGGCAAAAGTTGGGTGGAAGCCGGCGCGGCGGCCTGCTGCGGGGCGGTGTCGTCAGGCTGAACGCAGTGAAGCGACGCTGCAGTTCGTCCTCGGTTGTTCTCCAAAGAACCACTGCGGAGATCCTTCGCGGAGTTTACCCTGAGCGAAGCGAACGGGCTCAGGATGACAGCAGCCGCTGCTTCACTCAGAGTGAAAGCGGCCTTCGCATCGCTCATGAACAGACTGACCGCGACCACAATCAAACTCCCGCAACAACGCATACACCCTCTCAAACCCCTCCTCGTTCGAGGAAGGGAGCCCTCATGGCGCCACGCGAATCTGCCCGGCATCGCGGATAATGATCTCCGGCTTTCCTTGGTACACGGTAACTGGCCCGCGGATTTCAATTTGCCTCCCCGCCAGGGATTGGAGATCACCAAACTTGCTTTTGTCGGAGGAGAATATCACGCTGGTGAACGGGCAGTCGTGATAATCCTCGCAGAAATCGAAAAAGGTATTGCCACCCTTCGACGTGAATACCTTGAGCACGCGCCCGGAGACGCATCCTGTCTTGCCTGCCAGGGGAGCCGCATCGTGGATATCGACACAGCCGGCGGCCTCTCCGCCAGAGGGAGCACGCGAAGTGAAGGGCGTCGAGGGCGAGCGTCCGGAGCGGCGGCCCACCAAAACCCCAAGGCAGAAAACCACGAGCACAATTCCCGCCACGAGTATCCGCTTTCGTCTCATCGCGAGACCTTCCACATCCCAGCCTTGCCCGGCAGCGGGGGTTTGCCCGCTCGAACCCAGGCAGTATACCAGAGGCTGCTGACGAAGGAGGCTGCGGCCGATAGCCGCTTCTCGACCAACGGCCCGGCCAGCTTGTAGAAGGCCGCACTGTACTGCGGATCGAGGTAGGTGCGGCCGGAAACCGCGATGCGATCGGCGGCGAAGACCAGGTTTCTGCAATTGAAGCTTGCCAGCGCCTCCTCGAAAATCCGGCCGCGCAGGTCCGGCACGAAGATCGCTGGCTGCGGCTTGAGCTGCCAGGTGTCCGCCAAGGCGTTCACCAAGTCGGTCTCGAAGCGCGCGTGAACTCCCTTCTGCCCGGTCAATTGGCCGTCGTAGTTCTTGACGGTGTGAAGAGGCTGGGTAAGGTCGGCGGCGTAGTGCGCCACGAAAACCGCGTCCTCGTCCGCCGCCTGCCAACGCCGGTGCTCGAGAGAATCGGCCAGGCGCAGCGTGAAGCGCTCGATTTGCCAGAGCGAGTCCCCATTGCGGAGTTGCCAGGACATAGGCGCCGCCCTTTCGAGAACGAACTGCCGCCTCAGGTTGGGGAATGGGTAGGTGTCGTCGGCGTCGAGGTCGGTATAGTGGTGAGGGCGCTCCGCGGCGTCATCATGCGCCAGCAGGTCAGGGTCGGAGGCGTGTTCGACGAGGTATACCTTGCGTGTTTCAAAGTACGAGCGGACTGGCTCAGGCAAATTGTCGACAGCGGCCGCGTTTACCAGCTTGTGACCGTGATCCCCCCAGGCCAACCCCGGCTCGGGGTGGTACGCGATGGCCAGAATCAGAATCACCAACGCGCGGAGCCACGTTAAGAGTTCAGAGGCGGGTTCCTTTGTTTTGATAGACATTCCCGGATCGTTCGTCGATTTTTCGCGTGCAGTAGCGCAGAGGTGGGCGCATTTTGACCTCCTCTGCGGCCCTTCCTGGGACACGTTGTCATTGTCCTTTGTTTTCATAGACATTCCCGGATCGTTCGTCGAAAAACGGCTGTCAACAATCAGCGTTCAGCCGTCAGCCACCGCATTCAGGCTGGCGCAGACCGCGATGTGGGGGTCTGCGATGTCCCGAAGGGACAGGCCAGGGCAAGCGGGACAATCTGTCCAAACTGCGCCTTCGGCGCATCGCAGACGTTCAAAAGCAACGTCTGCCTCAGCCCCCAGAGTTTTTTACCGAACCCTTTGTTTTCATAGACATTCTCGCTTTGTTCCCGGAATTCTGAACGGCGCCAACCCTTCGGTCGCTGTAGATGCTGCTTCATTGCTGCCAGCCAATCCTCGCTCCCCTCCGTCGGCCGAGAAGGGTCGAGGATGGATACACGACTGTAGCCTATTATTTTCCGTTTGTCAAGAGTCAGGTAGTTATTATTCGCAGAGTAAGGCCGCTGAGCCACACATAATCCTTTGTTTTCAACTCACTGCACTGTGCGCCTATAAAAAGGAGTCCGTAAAATCTTTTCTTACACCCGTCAAGGATGACAGAGGGCGCGAGTTCTCGGGCGAGTTGACAGGGCCAGCCGGCCGTTCCTGCGGCAACCAGCGGAATGAAACATCTTACCCCCCAAATCCTAACCAACGCTTCTGCCCTTCGTCTACGTACACATGAGGGAACAAACAGCCGCGTATCTCCGTTTAAGTACACATGAGGGAACAAAAGCAATCTGAAGCGCGGGGACTGCCCGCGCTGGATACTCTGAAGCAGGACATTCGCTACGCCTTTCGCACCTTGCGCCGCGACCGCGCTTTTACGGTGATGGCGGTGCTGATTCTGGGGCTGGGCATCGGCGCGAACAGCACGGTCTTCAGCGTGGTGAATACCATCCTGCTGCGGCCGCTGCCTTTCGAAGCTCCAGAGCGGTTGGTGTGGATCGAAGGGCCGCCCAAAGACTGCGGCCTTTCCTGCGCGACCTATTCCGTCGATGCGTTTGAGGATTATCAACGAGGCAACCATTCGCTCCAGAGCGTGACGGCATACTTTCCCTTCTATGGACCTTCCGACTACAAGCTGACGGGGCGAGGAGAACCGCAACCTGTATCGGGAGTGAACGTGGCTTGCAACTTCTTCGACACCCTGGGCGTCGCGCCCATGTTGGGCCGCCTCTTCACCGCGGATGAGTGCCGGAAGAATGCCGCCCCAGCCGTGCTGTTGAGCTATTTCTTCTGGAAGCGGCGGCTTGCCGGAGACCCGTCCCTCGTGGGGCAAACGATCACACTGAATAATGCACCGGTGACGGTGGCCGGTGTGCTTCCCCCAACTTTTGATTTCGGATCGGTCTTTGCCCCTGGCGTCAAGATGGAAATCTTCGTTCCCGCGAATATGGACGATATGCGCGATTGGGGAAATGTATTCCTAATGGTCGGCCGTCTAAAGCCAGGAAGAACTGTGTCCGAAACGCAGTCGGAAGCCGACCTTCTATTTCCGCGCCTTTATTTCAGCAAGAAGCATCCGGAGTGGGGCGCCGGGTACAAGGCCAGAGTGCAGTCACTGAAGGACCACGTGAGCGGCAGGCTTCGGCGCTCGCTCGTGGTGTTGTGGAGCGCGGTGGGCCTGATCTTGCTGATCGTATGCGTGAACCTGTCAAACCTTGCTCTGGCGCGAGCGGCAGCGCGTAGCAAGGAATTTGCGATGCGCAACGCGCTCGGAGCGGGACGGGGCAGGTTGATCCAGCAACTGCTCACCGAAAGCATGCTGCTTTCGATGGCGGGTGCAGTGCTGGGTCTGGGCTTTGCTGCGTTGATGACCTATTACCTGGCCCATCAAGGTTCCATAGCCCTGCCCTTGCTCGGCAGCCTGCGCGTGGACGCTGCGGCTTTCGCGTGGACGCTGCTGGTAGCGACGGTAAGCGCGGTTCTTTTCGGCCTTGCGCCGGCCTTCAAGATGGCAGGCAAGAACATTCAAGAAGCACTGAAAGATTCCGGCCACGGAACCACCCAGGGCCACGCGCACGAGCGCATGCGCTCCGTGCTGGTCGTATCGGAAGTTGCCCTGGCCTGCGTGCTGCTGGTGGGAGCGGGACTGCTGTTGAGGAGCTTTCTGCGCGTTCTCGATATCGACCTGGGATTTCAGCCCGACCGCGCCGCCGCTTTGCGCGTGGATTACGACGACGGAGGCAAACCGGCGCAGAGGGGAGCGATTCTCGACGAGATGCTGCGCCGTGTGAAAGCGATTCCCGGCATCGAAGAGGCCGGCATCACCGACATGCTGCCACTGGATCGAAACCGGAGCTGGGGACTGGGCGCCAAGGGAGTGGTCTATCGAAAGGACGAATCTCCCGATGCTTTCGTTTATGTGGTGACGCCGGGCTACCTCGGGGCCATGGGCATGCGCCTGCGCAAGGGGCGGGACCTCGACTGGTCCGACAAGCCGGACAGCGAACGGGTTGTCGTCATGAATGAGGCTGCGGCGAAAAGGCTGTGGCCCGGGCGGGACCCTATGGGGCGAATCGCAGTGATTAACGGAACGGATACCAAGGTGGTGGGCATCGTTTCCAATGTTCGCGAAACCAGCGTGGAAGAAACATCGGGCTCGGAAATCTACCTTCCGGCAACGCAGGCGGGGCCGGTGGGAGCGGAGTTGGTGGTGCGCACCCAATTGCCGCCGCAGGCGCTGGCGGCGAGCGTGATGCACACTCTGCGCACGCTTAACCCGGGTCAAGCTGCTACAGAGTTTCGTCCCCTCCGTCAGATTGTGGATCATGCCGTTTCGCCGCGGCGCTTCTTCGCGATGCTGGTTGCCGCCTTTGCGGCGCTGGGACTGGTGTTGGCAGCGCTTGGAATCTACGGCGTCATCTCGTACACGGTCGCGCGCCAGACGCAGGAGATCGGCATCCGCATGGCGCTGGGAGCAACTCAGGGACACGTGCTGGCGGGCGTGCTGGGCAGGACGCTCAGGCTGGCGCTGGCGGGAATTGCAGTGGGCTTGGTGGGATCGTTGGCAGTCGCCAGGATGATCGCCTCCCTCCTGTTTGGTACGGCCCCGACCGACCTCGTGACCTTTGCGGGCATGGCGGGTTTGTTGGCCGCGGTGGCGCTGGTGGCCGGGTATGTGCCCGCGTATCGCGCCTCACGCATCGACCCCATGGTGGCGCTGCGGAATAGTTGAAGACGACTGCGTGCCGTGGGTGTGTGGTGCGGGCGTCCCGCCCGCAGTCGCGGGAGCGTCCCGCTCCCGCGCGCGCGGAGCCTGTCCTGAGCGGAGCGAAGGAATTCCCGCGCCCCCGCGGGCGAGACGCCCGCGCCACGATTTTCAGAGAAGTACGGAGAGAACGATCTTCCCGAAATTGCCGGAAGCCTCCATGGCGCGGTGGGCGTCGGCCGCTTGCGCGAGAGGGAACATGCGGTCAACGATCGGATGCAGTGCTCCGGACTCAAACGCTCCCAGCCAGCGTTTGCTAAAGCGCGACGTCATGGCCACCTTGTCTTCCAGGCTGCGCGACTTCATGACCGTGCCGATGATGCGAAGATAGCGGTGCAGGAGAACGTCGAGCGGCAGCATGCCTCGCGCGCCGCCCAGCACTCCCACCTGGACAAGCCTTCCGCCTTCGGCAAGCGCCCGCAGATTTCGCTCCAGGTACGGCCCGCCCACAAAATCGACCACCACATCCACGCCTCGGCCATCGGTGGCCTGCATGGCCGCAGCCACAAAATCTGCGTTGCGATAGTCCACGCCTACCGTTCCTCCAAGTGCGGCAACGCGAGCGATGCGTTCCTCCCCCGAAGCGGTAAATACCGTCTTTGCCCCAAGGGCGTGCGCAAGCAGAACGGCGGCGGATCCGACTCCGCCCGCCGCGGCGTGAATCAGTACCCAATCGCCCGGCTTCAGCTCGCCCGAATGGATCATGGCTTCATGCGCGGTGATGAACACCTCGGGAATCGCGGCTGCCTGCACGTAGCTCAAGCGGTTCGGAATGAACATACACATGCCGCAGTCGACACGTGCGTACTCCGCGTACCCGCCCCCGCCCACCACGGCCATCACGCGGTCCCCGGCCTTGTAGCCTTCCGCCTTCGGACCGGCTGCGACGACTTCGCCGGCGATCTCAAGTCCCGGCACCAGCGAGTCACCATAGTCAGGCCGTGCGCCATAGATGCCCTGACGCTGCAGAATGTCGGCGCGGTTAACGCCGGCAGCATGAACCTTCACCAGGAGATCATGGAGTCTGATTTCCGGCGTCGGCTCGTCAACCAGCCGCAACACGCCGGCATCTCCGACTCCATCGAATACGATAGCTTTCATAGAAAGTCACACCGGCAAGGGATTTCGTTCGACAAACTGGCGTTGGTGCCAGTATGGGTAGACCGGGGTTATCGCACTGGCGGCGTCCAGCGCGTTGATTTGCTCAGCCGTTAGATTCCACCCTACGGCGCCAAGGTTCTGCCGCAATTGTTCTTCATTGCGCGCGCCCAGAATGACGCTGGAAACCGTGGGGCGCTGCAAGAGCCAATTGAGAGCGATCTGAGCAACGCTTTTGCCCGTCTGGGCCGAGATCGCGTCAATAGCATTCACAACCTTGTAGACGTGCTCGGCAGGAATCGGCGGTCCCTGGTCAGCGGTCTTGTGAAGGCGGCTTTGCGCCGGCAAGGGCTGGCCTCTTCGCACTTTGCCGGTTAAGCGCCCCCAGCCGAGGGGGCTCCAGACGAGCGCACCCACCTTCTGATCGATCCCCAGCGGCATCAATTCCCATTCGTACTCCCGATTCACCAAAGAATAGTACACCTGATGGGCGACGTAGCGGGCCCATCCGTACCTTTCCGAGGCAGCGATCGACTTCATGAGGTGCCAGCCGGAAAAATTGGAGCAGGCGATATAGCGGACCTTCCCGCTGCTGACCAGCGAATCGAGCGCCTCGAGAGTCTCCTCCACCGGAGTCAGCGCATCGAAGCCGTGCATGTGGTAGATGTCAATATAATCCGTGCCCAGGCGGCGCAGACTCGCTTCGCAGGCGCGTAGAATGTGATAGCGGGAAGAACCGACATCGTTCGGCCCATCTCCGAAGCGGAAAGTGGTCTTGCTGGAAATGAGCACCTCGCTTCTTTTGCCGTGGACGGCTTTGCCCAGTATCTCTTCCGACAGGCCGTTCGAATAAACATCCGCCGTATCGAAGAGATTTGCGCCTGCTTCGAGACAGATCGCGACCAGGCGTTTGGCTTCATCAACATCGGTCTGACCCCAGGCGCGGAAGAATTCGTTTCCGCCGCCGAAGGTGGCGGTGCCAAGGCTCAGCGCCGGCACTTTCAATCCGGAATGCCCCAGTTGCCTGTAATCCATTTTTGCCACCTCTTTTTCGCCGGTTTAAGCCAGCTTGATCAGCATAAAACGAAAGGCCATTTTTGTCAGCCAAGCATTGAGCCAGTTCCGCCAGTTGAAAACGGCTGAGCGCGAGACCTCACTACAGAGAGGCTGAAAGGCAGAGAAAAGGCCCTTTGTCCTCCACCCTCCGCCCCGCTCCGCCTCAGCGGTACAGCAGGGCTGATGCAGCTTGTTCGATCCGCCCACTTGCGCCACCTTGCTTGCTTCCGCAACCTTTCCATTAGGGAGAACATCGTTCATAGAGAGGGGCTGAATTTGTGACTCTGTCATTGCGTGCGCAACGAGGAATCGCGCTCTGCTGAGATTGAATCGAGGAACGAAGACCAGGGCGAGATTCCTCGCTTCGCTCAGAATGACAACCAAACTTGAAGCGGAGGGGATAATGACATCTACGGTAGTGACGCAAGCTGAGAAGGGGCGAGCCTTTCGCGCGCTCCATGAGCGCGAGGGTGCATTCCTAATTCCCAACCCGTGGGACGTGGGCACGGCGCGCCTGCTGGCGCATCTGGGGTTTGAGGCGCTGGCCACGACTAGCGCGGGTTACGCCTTCTCGGTCGGCCGGAGCGACCAGACGGTGGGCCGCGAGGCGAGCCTGGAGTATGCCTCGGCCATTGCCTCCGCCACCGGCTTGCCAGTGAGCGCAGACCTCGAAAACGGCTTTGGCGTCGCGCCTGAGACGGTTGCAGAGACTGTGCGGCTTGCGGCCGCCGCCGGAGTGGTCGGCTGCTCGATTGAAGATTCCACGGCGCGCGCGGACCACCCGATTTACGAGAAGGAGCAGGCGGCGGAGCGAGTCCGTGCCGCCGCGGCTGCGGCGCGCGGGCTTCCCTTTCCGTTCACGCTGACGGCGCGCGCCGAAAATTACTTGCATGGCCGGCTGGACCTCCGAGATACGATCCAGCGGTTGCAGGCTTTTCAGGAAGCAGGCGCGGATGTCCTGTACGCACCGGGCCTGGCCACGAAGGACGACATTGCCGCCGTGGTCAGCTCCGTCGATCGCCCCGTCAACGTGCTCGTGGGTCTCGCGGGCATGCAACTGAACTTGACGGAACTGGCGGCGATCGGAGCCAAGCGCCTGAGCGTGGGCAGCGCGCTCTGCCGGGCGGCCCTGGGCGCTTTTCTTCGCGCCGCTCGAGAAATGCGGGAGCGCGGCAGCTTTGCGTTTGCCGCTGAAGCAGCGAGTTCAACGGAGATCAACGCAATTTTCGCGGCTTGAGATTACCCATCAACCACCCCTAGCCCCTCCTTATCCAAGGAGGGGAACTTCAGGCTCCCCTCCTCAGTTGAGGAGGGGTTGGGGGTGGTGGGTCGTCAAGACTCCACGAACGATTTCAACCTGGCCAGCGGCTGGTCCCACTGCTCGGAAACGAAATCGAGGTAATCCTTCAACTCCTCCATGGGCTGAGGATTGAATTGAAACAGGCTTTCGCGGCCGGCGCGCACGCAGCGCACGATCCTGGCGCTCTCCAGTACTCGAAGGTGTTTCGTGATCGCCTGCCGGGTAAGCCTGGAGCCCGCGGTGAGCTGCGAGATCGAACGCGGCTTCCCGCCACTGAGTTTCCTCACCAGGAGGAGCCGCGTTTCGTCTCCCAATGCCGCAAAGACGTGAGCAGGCGCACGCGGTCCCAGACCCCTGCGGCTAGCGCTTCGGTGTGACATAGTTCTCAATATTCTTCATCTGTGCGCTCCACCCACCCTCGTTCATGCGGTAGGCTTCGTCGCGGCGATGGCTGGGGATTTTATCGAAGCCGGACTCGGTGAGCACCAGCAGCGTGCCGCCGGGGGTTTCCTCGAGCCGGAATTCGACCAGGGTGGGCGTTTCTTTCGCGTAATCGATTTTGGGATCGACGGAATAGGGGTGCCAGGTGAAGGAAAATAGCCGCTCGGGCTCCATTTTCTGCACCACGGCTTCCCACTTGACGTGCTCGTACCCAGGGTGCAGGATGTGACCCCGCGAGGCCTGGCCGGGCACGAACGGGCCCTCCAGCTTGACGCGAAACCACTCGCCGAACTCGCGGTAATCGGTCAGGGCGCGCCAGACCCGCGAAATCGGCGCCTTCAGCTCAATGCGCTTCTCGATTCGGTTTTCCATATTGTGCAACCTCCAGGTTGCAGATTAGCAGAGCCCAATAGAAAAGGCAACCTTTTTGTTGCCCTTTCCCCTGCTTGTCTGAAAGAGTGCCGCAGACCTGAAGGGCAGGTCTGCCCAACCTGGAATTGTGGGATTGATTCCTTGAGAACCTGCGGAGCAAGCCGGCAGCGAACGTCAGCGGGATTCGGCCAATCTGAAGATCTTTTGAACCAGCTTTACCTGCGCCATCTGTTCCGGCAGGCCGGCGCCACTCTTGAGTTCGCTGATGGGGCCGTGCAGGATCTTGTTCAGGAAGCCGCGCGTGAGGGCTTCAATGGCCTGACGCTGCTCGACCGTCAGGCCGGTTAAACGGCTCCCGAAACGTTCCATCTCTCCCTCTCGGATGGCGTTTAACCGATCCTCAAGAGCCACAATAGTAGGGGTGAGGTCGCGTGAGGCGAGGCGGCGCATGGTTTTGCGCACTTCTTCCTTCACAATATCTTCCGCCCACACGGCTTCTCGCTCGCGTTGTTTCTTGTTGGATTCCACCACCTGTTGGAGATCGTCGATGTTGTAGACAAAGGTGTTGTCCAGCTCGTGCACCTGTGGGTCGATATCGCGCGGGACCGCGATATCCACGAAAAACATCGGGCGGTTCCGGCGAGCCGCAAGCGCTTTCGCGGCCAATTCCCTGTTCACGATGTACCCGGGCGCGCCCGTCGAGCTGATGACGATGTCAGCCTTGGCGAGGTATTCGAAGATCTGGTCGAAAGCAACGGCTGTGCCGTGAAAGGCCGAGGCAAGTTGCACGGCGCGTTCGTAGGTACGATTCGTGACATAAATCGCACCGGCGCCGGCGCGCAGGAGATGACGGGCGGCGAGTTCGCTCATCTTGCCTGCGCCGATGATGAAGATGGTCTTGTGCTCGAGGCTGCCGAAGATCTTCTTGGCCAACTCAACGGCAGCGTAAGAAACCGAGACCGCGGCGCTGCCCAGCGCGGTCTCCCGCCGCACCCGCTTTGCTACCGCCAGGGCCTGGCTCACGATTTCCTTGAGCGTGCTGGTCAGTCCCCCGGCTTCGTTCGCCAACTGAAAGGCTCGCTTCAGTTGTCCGAGGATTTGAGGTTCGCCCAGAACCATCGAATCGAGACTGGCAGCCACACGGAATAAATGATGCACCGCCTCCTGCTGCCGATAGTGGTAAAAGCAGTGTTGGCAGGATGCGAGTTCGAAACCCAAGTAATCCGTCAGGAATTGTTCGACGATCGCTTTGGCATCGGCCGCGTCTTCCGCCGATGCCAACACTTCAACGCGGTTGCAGGTGGAGAGTATAAGGGCTTCGCGAATGCCTTCCCGGCGGAGCAAGGCCGCGACGGCTTCCGTGAGGCGCGACTCGGGGATATTCAATCGCTCACGGATGTTGACGGGAGCGGTGCGATGATTGACGCCAAGGAGAATTACGTTCATTCCTGAATTTCAAATCACGGCTGAATCTCAAATTTGAAATTTGAGATTTCAAACTCTCTTAACGTATTCGGCCGACTCTCCCAGGGGAGACCACTTCCTGCCGTCCGTGGGGATGGTCATGGCAGGTCAGGTTACAAGAATTGGTGGCCCGGTTATAGGAGATCGGGGTTGCTCCATTCGGGGCGACGACGCGAATGTCAAAGTTCACCAATCGTTCGCCGGAAACAGTCCCTGACTGCGCGCCCAAGCCATGCGAAGTATGGCACACCGAGCACGAGAAGCCATCCTGGACCACATGGCGGGCATGCTGGCTGAAGCTGGGGCTATTCATGATCTTTGTTAGATCGTGGCATTTGGCGCACAAAGCGTAAGGGCCGCCGTTCGCGCCACCCTGGGCGCTCAAGTTGGGATTGGGGAAGAGATTCGTGACGAGTTTGCCGGGCACCGGCGCCTGGCTGAACTCATATCGCCGCTCCAGGATGTGCGTGAACGCCGACCCGTGCGGGCCATTGGGCCCGGTGCCGCCGAACTCGCGATTATCGTCGCTGTTATGACAATCGGTACATAGAATTTGCATACCCATGCTGCGTCCCGAAGTTCTGCCATCCAGATTCAGCATGTTGAGACGGAGGCTGGGTTGTGGGAGGATACTGCTGCGGTCGTGGAATACCGGATGACTCGACCTCAGCGTCGAGTCGAATTCGGGAATAACGTTCAAACGATCCGTGGCAGAAACCGCTCTTACGGGCAAATAGCCGAAATTGACGCTCGTTTTCTTGCCCGTGCTCGTACCGTGGCAACGTAGGCAGTTCTCGTATTGGTTGACGGCGGGATCGACGACGGTGGCGCCGTCGGTGGCGCTGATCCCCATGACCAGAGCTTGCGACGGGCGAATCCGAGGCCCGGCGGGGAAGCTGGCGACCCGGGTGGAGGCATGGGGATTATGGCAGTCGACGCAGGTTACATGGATGGTTTGATTCAGCAATACGCTCTCGTCCGGGCGGTGAGGGGAATTGGCCACTGATAACGCATGGCCATATTTCGGCGCCACCATTTCGGCTAGAACGTTGGGGATCCCCGGAGAGACGACGGCGCTTCCGTTGTGGCAAGTGATGCAGGTTTGGTCGTCCGTCTCCTGCAGGAGTGAACCCGCGCCCTGGCCGTTGTGAGGTGCATGGCACGACAGGCAGCCATTGCGCGACACTGAGCCGTAGGGCCCCAGGGATACTTGCCTTGCGGCCGTCGGACTCGAGTACCCAGCGAGAGGGACGTTTTCAGAGGCCAGTTGGGGCGCCAACTTGTTGGACGCCGTGGCGTGGATGCTGGTCTTCCATTCGGCCAGGGGATTGGGTTTGCGTGAGGTTGTGTCTCCGGTCTGGGCGCTTCCGATGGCGCGACTCAATCCATGGGTTGCTTCCAGGACGTTGGTCAGACCCATGCCGGAGGCGCTGGGGATGGTGCTGTGGCAGGCAAGGCAGAGCGCGCTGCTGGAGTTATTGATGGCGAGAAACATCGGCGTGTTCGTGTCGATTTTCTGTACGTGAGGATTGTGGCAACTCGTGCACTCGACGTTTCCGTTGATGAGCCGCACGGCGCCCGTCGTGTCCGCCGTGGAAGGCGGATTGGCGGTCAACTGGGAAACCAGGTGTGGAGCAGCATGCAAAGGAAGGATGAAGCTGACCGGATGGGTCGCGGAGAGGTTGGTACCATACACATCCGAGGCACTCATCTTGCCGGTCATCGGAATCTGGCCGTAAGCGACGGTGGCGCCGGGCGATCCCGCAACCGTGCCGTCGTGGCAACTCAGGCAAAGGGTGCTGTCCGTGCCCAGAGGCGGCGATGGGTTTATCTTGTTAACCAGAGTCGAACTACTGTAGACGGTATATGCCTGGACGCTTGAGAGTTTTGTGTTCCAGAGCGGCATTTGCCCTACGCCCGGCTTGCCATTCAAGCCGGAGTGCGGAGCATGGCAATACCAGCAGGAACCCGAGAGGCCGCCCTTCACGGGCGAAGTGCCGGCCGGCGAGAGATCGTGAGAGCCGATGACATCGTTCTGGGCCATCGCCACCCCGGCGAGGGAAATCACCACCACGACACTAAGGAACAAAGCAGGCAGGTCGGCAGGTCGGCAGTGGGGCAGTTGGGAATTCTTCGTCGGCCTTTCTGCCGATCTGCCCATCTGCCGATTTGCCGATCTGCCCGTTTGTCTACCTGACCATCTGCCCATTTGCCTACCTGCCCGTCTGCCCACCTGCCCCCGATTGTTGCGCTAAATACTGGAAGACCTGTACCCGGCGATTGAAGGAATCGACCACAAACACGCGGTCCTTGGAATCGATAAACAAACCCGTCGGCAATTGAAATTCCCCGAAACCCGAGCCTTTCTGCCCAAAGTAGTAGAGCAGCCGGCCCTGCCGGTCGAAGACCTGGACCCGCCCGCTGAGGCCCTCGACGACGTAGAGATGCCCCTCGGAATCCATGCCGATTCCCTTCGGGCGAAACATTCCGCCCACCTCATTACCGACCTGCCCGATGGCGAACTGGAACTTTCCGGAGAGATCCAGGGCCTGTACGCGGAAATTCATGGCGTCGACGACAAGCAAATCCCGCCCCGCCAGCCGCAACTCCGTGGGGAAATTAAACTGGCCTTCGCCG
The DNA here is from genome assembly GCA_963831905.1 of uncultured Acidobacteriota bacterium. Classification (GTDB taxonomy): domain Bacteria; phylum Acidobacteriota; class Terriglobia; order UBA7540; family UBA7540; genus CAVROP01. The sequence goes on from CAWHRX010000009.1 coordinate 1,945,950, forward strand.
GTGCCGCCACTGCCGATCTTCTGCAAGACCTTACCGTCCATATCGAGGACGAAGATCAGGTGGCGCAGGGTGTCCGCCACGTAGATCCGCTGGGCCTGGGAGTCGACGGCAATGCCGGTTGACCGTTTGAAGTAGCCTTCGCCCTTGACGCTGGCCAGGACCCGCTGAAACTTCCCACTGGCGTCGAAGACGAAAATCTTGCCAGCGTACGAATCGGTTACATAAATGTTGTCGGCCGCGTCGACAGCGACGCATTGAGGGGATACCATTCCATCGGTTGATTTCCGATGTGAAATGAACTTGTACTTGTGCTCAGTAAAATCAAAGATGTGAATTCCGGCGACGCCGGGGTCCGTCACGATGATGCGATCCCTCGAATCGGTCACCACGCTGTAGGGAGCAATCAGGCCATGAAACTCCGGTTCGCCCGCCACCGCGTCGAGCAGGCGGCCCCAGAAGCTGTGCTTGGTCTTGACTTCCTTTTCCGTGCTGAAGCTGCCCTCGTAGCGCAGCTTGCGGTCTCCCTCCAGTTCGAGTTGAGGCACCGTCACGGGTCCAGCCGGATTGGCTTTTGACCGGGCGACCGCGAGGCCGGGAACCAGCAGAACAACGAGCAGGCAGATGGGCAGATGGGCAGATGGGCAGGTCGGCAGATGGGCAGGTCGGCAGATAGGCAGGTGGGCAGATGGGCAGTTGGTCTGTGAGTACCGCTCCGTCTGCTTTCCCGCCGAGCCGTTCATTTGCCTGCCTGCCAATCCGCTCATCTCTACCCCAATCACAATCTCGCTACCTGCCGATCTGCCTACCTGCCCATCTGCCCATCTTTCTCAGAAAAAATTGAACCATCTGGATAGCCCGACGTAATAGGTGCTGACCAGGGCCGGCGGCAGCGGACTTCCGCTGAACCCTTGCAGTAATCGGCTGTAACCGGCGGTGAAGTACACTTTGCGAAACTTGTACTGCAGGTAGGCGTTGCCTTCCTGCGTGTGGTTGAATGAGGATAAAGCCCCGTTCTGCGTATTGCTTCTGGAGTCGGCAAAGGTGGCGCTGTAGGTGAGCCGTCGCACGGGCGAGCCTCCCACGCCGACCGAGTAGGTTCTGCCCCCGTACAAGACCGTCGAAGGCAGCAGCGTCGGGGGCACGCCCGTCGGCAGGGGAGCGATTCCCTGCGCCGTGAACAGGCCCAGCCCGCTGGATTTCGAGTACCCGACGTTTACGCCCAACCATCGGCTGGAAAGCCCTGTCGAGTAGTCTTGGGATAGCGAATTCGTGCCTTGGATCTCGTTCACGATGCTCTTGCTTCCGGCGGCCGTTCCGTTCCAGACCAATCTGCGGATGCGGCGGGTGGCGGAAGCCGAGAAGCTGTAGCCGGAGGTCGTGTAGGCGATGAGAATGGTCTGCACGTTTCGCGAATAACCTGCCGAGCCGCTCAGGTTCCATGCGCCAATCTGCCGGATGTAAATCGCATTGCTCAATATGCCCAGCATAGAGCCGATGTTATTGCCCAATTCGCTTTCCGTGGCGATGGTCGAGGTCGTGAACTTCCCACCCAACAGATCGTGCGCGTAACTCGCTCCGCCGCTATAGGCGGTCGAATCGAAGGCAGTTCCGAGAAACTCTTGCTGCCGGTGGGTGATACCACCCGAGAGGTAAAGCCCATTCATCACGGTATACTGCGATTCTCCCGACACGCCCCAGGAATGCGATTTCTCTTCAGGCAGTTCCAACGGAAGCAGTGAGCCGGCGGTGGTCGCAGCCTGCAACACCGTGCCGGCAAGGTTGTCGTCGTAATCGGCACTGAATTGCATGGCCAGCTTTGGCGTGGGTTTCAACGCCACCCCAGTTGTCACCACGTCAGCCGTCTGCGAATCCGTCGCGCCCAAAGCATTGTACCCGACTGTGTCCCGGGAGTAATTCGCCCAGGTGTTTCCATTCCACGGCAGATTGCGGGTCACATTGAAGGTAGCCGTCGAGGTGCTCGTCTGGCTTTCTGGAGTGGATTGGCCGGTTAAGAACTCGGGAACCGAGTAGCTCGCGTCCTGATAACGATATCCGCCTCCCAAACGAAACCCCGCCACCGAATAAACCGAGGAAGCAAAGACCGACTGAAATTGGGAATGATCTTCCCCAGGCGTCCCGTAGATCGAATAGTCGTTGCTGCCTTGCTGATAGCCCGCTGTAAAGCTCGGCAAACCGGTCGGGTTGCCCGACCAGCCCACTCCGAGCGTCTGGCCGTTCCCGCTCGTCCTGTAATTACCGAGTCCCGGCACGGAGTAGTTTCCCTCGCCGTCGTACAGGTCGCTGTAATTGAAGTAGCCCGGATACTTGCTCCCACCGAAGAAGGTCGAGTTCGCGATCACGCCGGAGCTATTAGTAATGGATTGATAGTTGGAATTGTTCCTGGATTGGTCGTAGAAGGGAGTTATACCAAAGGATAAAAACTGTGGGCTGTGAAAATACCCGTTTAGATCCGCCGTTCCCCCGAAGGTTGCCCCGTTGCTGGCGGGCCCTTCGTTGGTTGTGCTTCCGGAGTAGCCGCCGCTGATGTTGCCCGCCAGGTTGAATGCCAGATCCCCTGCCTGCGCCTGCGGCCACGCCGGCGCGCTGCACCAAAGCAGCGCAGCTAGCGCCCATCCGAACTTCCTCGCTTGTCCCGCCGTCACCATGATGCCGCTCTACAATTCTTCGATTCTGGCGTTTTTCCTCAGTTGCGCATCCCACTCGCGCCGCAGTCTCTCCGTCTTGCTCCTTTGCAACTGGGCTCGCAGCGTTGCCTCCGCTTCACCAAACTTCTGCATCCGCGAGGGGTTGTGGGCGTTGAGTCGCACAATCGTGAGTACACCTTCTGCCTGGATCAAATCGCTCACTTCTCCCTGGCGCATTTTGGATACCACAGGCAGAATCTCAGGCGGAATTTCCGCGGATTTTGCCACCCTGTGGTCGCCCATCATCACGCGGTAGTCATCTTCGGAAATCCTCTCTGCTAGCAGCCCGAATTCTTCATAGGTCTTGGTGGCCTTCGCCTGCTTCAGCGCTTCTTCGCCCCGCGCCCGCATCTGCTTCAACTCCTCTGGTGTAGACTGCATGGCCGCGGCTTCCTTCCCGCTTCGCGCCCGCGGCGGTAAAATGCTGATGGTTTGAAGCGCGTACGTCTCCGGCACTTCGAAACGTTCCGGATTCTTCAAATAGAAATCTTTGGCTTCCGCCACGCTGACGGCCGATTTATCGTTCACTTCTTCCTTCAAGATGTCTTCGATCAGCAAGGACCGCTTGATCTTGATACGGAGAACTTGTCTGGAACCGCCGGCCTCCCTCTGAAGGAAGGTCTCGTACTGTTGCTCGTCCCCGAACTGCTGGCGGAGTTGTTTCTCCGACGCGGCTAAGCGCTCGGGCGCGATGGTCATCTGCCGGCGCTTGGCTTCCTGGTACACCAGTTCCTCAAATTCGATCATCTTCAGGGCGCCGCGGCGAATGTCCGCCTCCATGGCCTGCGGGAAGCCCCCGTTGTGCTGCTTCGCATAAGGAAAAATCGTGTACATCTCCCGCAGCAAGTCGCGGTCGGTCAGCACCGCCCCGTTCACCCGGGCCACCGGCCGCGGCGCGGGAAGCGCGGGCGCGTGCGCGCTGACGAGGTTCGCACTCGCCGGCAGAGTTGGAGGAGCCGTTTGTTGCCCCATGGCCGTAGCGCACGAAACGATCACGGAAAGGAACACTGGTCGTAGCGGTGATTTCATGGTGCTCTCCACTCTCAAAGAATGCGTAGCCCTCTCGAAAGCTTACGCAAAAACCCGGGCCCCAACCGGCTCCTGGCGAATTTCTCCGGCTCCGCAGCTCGCTCCACGCCCACCACGAAACCGGAGAAATTCTTCCCAGTCCGGCCTTCTGCGGTCCCGGAGATGTTGATCTAAGCCGCAAAAGACCGGTTCCTGGGGGAAGGCCAACCCTTCCCCCAGAGGATTGCCTTAGGTCGTTGGCACCACCTGGCCGTGCATTTCGTTGGACTCGCCACCATGGCAGCCACGGCAGAACTGTGCCGCACTGTTGCTGGTGGTGGAGTTTCCGGGAGCGTACCAGCCGCGCACGAAGAAGTGGGTCGGCTTAATCACCGCGGGCCCCGAAGCGGCGGCGTTGAAATAGAGCATGTCGTGTTGGTCGTGGCAGGTGGTGCAGGTGACCCATGAGTTGCTGGTCGTCGAACCGCCGAATCCAGAGGTTGTTCCGGGCACCTTCACGATGTTTGCCAACGGACCGCTGCCCTTGGTCACATCGTAGTAATCGGCGATGAACTGTTTGCCGTTGGGGCCGCTGAAGCTGATGGAGCCGTCGGAGCCGACGGTGCAGTCCCAGTTGTAGGGGCCGCCGCAACCAGGATTCGCCGATGGTCCCACCGGATGGTCGTTCATGTAGTTCCCGGGGGTCGACCCGTCATTACCGAGAAGCGTCGGGGGGTTGAAACTCGCCCCGGCGATCGTCACGGTTTCAACCGTAGTGCCTTTCATCATGGCGACCTTCGCGAGGTTGCCGTCGTGACAGCTAAGGCAAGCAATAATGTCGAAGTAGCCGTCCGGACTGGCTGGCAAAGCGCCGACGGCATAGTTCGGCAGGGTAACAGTGTTAGCACCGGCGTTTCCAAAACCCAGCGTTTTACCGTAGAGGGGAGACATGTCCTCGCCCCACAGTGCCAAATTACCGCTGTTGGGAGTGGACTTACCACCGTTCCCGGCGGCGCCGCTGTGCGGCGCGTGGCATGCTACGCAGCCACGGCCATACACGTTGTGTGCGCCGAGAACGTCTTGCGTTGGGGACGTGACCTGAGCTGTGGCGACTGCCGCCACCGCCAGGATCACGAGGAGTGCAATTGCCGTTCGTTTCATGAAACCTCCTAGTCTAAGTTGGAATGACTTATTTCTCGTTCACTTCGTCGAGCGATCTTGCTTAACCGGAGAGGGCCATCCGGCCGGAATGGCCCCCCTCCGTTATGGCTTTCTTGCGAAAGCCAAAACTCTTTGCCCTTCATGCCCCGAGGCCCCTTGGGCTTTACCGGGCGCATTCTCTTTCTGCATCTTCGGGTCGGCGGGCTTCAGCTCGCTGGGCTTCCCGCCTGCGGCGCGCCGGGCCTTCTCGGCTTCTGCCTCGGCGTCCGTTACATAGCGAAACACCTGCACCCGTCCCGGGAACTGTTCGCTGGTGATGATCCGGTTGTTGTAGTTGTCCGCGGCAATTCCATAGAGCCCTTGAAATTGTCCCGGATACCATCCTTGCTCGCCCATGTAAAGCAGCAGCCGTCCTTCCTTGTCGAAAACCTGCACCCGACTCTGAATTTCGTCCGTCACCCAGATGTGCCCGTCGCTGTCGAGTGCAATTCCCTTGGGCCGCGCAAAATGACCCGGCCCGTCGCCGGGCTTACCGAATTCGCTGATGAAGCCGCCGTCCGCGTCAAAGATCTCCACGCGGTTGTTCAACGTGTCCGTGACGTAGACGTTTCCGTCTTTGTCGACTGCGACATGCGTCGGCAGGGCAAAATCTCCAGGGCTCGTGAGGCTGTGCTTCTTTCCTCCCGTTCCGATCCTCCGCAGCAGCCTGTACTTGTCCGCGTCGAAGACCACCACCTGGTCCGCCTGCGTATCGACGACGTAGACAAACCGATTCGAGGTATCGATGGCGACTCCGGCCGGCGCCACCAGTTGGTCGGCGCCAAAGGAAGCTTCCTGTTCGTGTTTCGCACTGAACACCAGCACGTGGTGCAGCTTTACGTCAGTCACGAACAGCCGGTCGTCATCGTCCACCGCCAGGCCGTTGATCATCGGCAAGCGCGCGTCCACGCCGTGCTTGATCAGTTGCACCGGCTCCTTGTCGGATTTCGAGAAGATGAAAATGGCGCCCACTCCCTGATCCGCGGCATAGATATTCCCTTTCGAGTCCGCGGCCACGCCGAACACGCGCATCAACTGGAAGCCGACCTTCTTCTGCACATCCTTCACTTGTCGGTCAGGCTGTTCGCCCGCCAGGCGGTCCATCCACGATTGCTTCGGTTTTTGGGTGGTGGTCAGACCCGCCCAGTCGATTCTCTGGCCCGTCAGGATGGACTGGAATCGGACTCGTGCAATGGCCGGCGGGCTCGGCCAGACGATCTTACTGATATCAAACGCCACTCTCTTGGGTCCCGTGTCAGCCGGAGCATCCGCGCCCGGCTTCTTCTTCGCCTGCAAGGGCATTCCGCACACAACGACTGCCACCAAGAGCGCCAGGGTCACCCAGCCATTTCCCGAAAGTTTCGAATGCGAGCGAGTGGTACGCATTTTTCTTGTTCTCCGTCTACTTCAATTGCAGCGTTCCTTCGCTGTGGCAGGTCTTGCAAAACGCCATGTTGGGTTCCTGGTCCTTCACCAAAAGTCCGACGTTCGCCGAGGCGTGCGGCTGGTGGCAGCTCAGGCAGTTCAGCACGCTCGCCTTCTTCGTTTTGGTGTTCATCGCCGTGGAGACAGGGTGCCCTTCGGTCGGGTGTCCCGTTCCATACTTCAGCGGCAAGATCGATATGTTCTTGAAGTAGTCCTCTGGAAGCTTCACTTTCCCGTCAAAGATCGTTATGAGGTGCTCATTCTGGAGCTTTTGCGGCTCCGGCGAGTCCGGCCCGTGGCACTCCAGGCATAGGGTGTTGACGTCCGCGACGCGCAGCAGGTTGGCGTTGTCGTTGCCGTGCGCAACGTGGCAGATACTGCATGCCTGTTCGAAGGCCGGCTGGTGCAGGTGCCTCTTCTTGAACTCCGCGGCTTGGTCAGAGTGGCAGGCCAGACAGGCTGCGACCGGGTCCGGCTGAAGGAGGTCCGGCGACTTGCCGGCGTGCGGATTGTGGCAGGTTGTGCAGTCGCCCTGGGCCCCCGAGTGCTGAACTTTGGCCGAGGCGATCTGTTTGGCCTGCTCCTCGTGGCAGGTCACGCATAGCGCCTTGGAATCAGCGGCGGTCAGCACCACTTTTCCGTCCTTTGCCGGCTGATGGCAGGTATCGCACATCTTGTTTTCAAAAGGATTGTGCAGGAAAGCCTGCAGCAGCTTTGGCGACTTCGATTGGTGCGGATCGTGGCAGCTCAGGCAATCGGCAGAGCCGAGCGGCTGGTTCTGATGCGCCTTTCGAATTCCTTCGTCGCTAACGTCGTGGCAGTCCAGGCAGAGTTGCCGAGTGGGCTTGGTCAGATGGTAGGCAAACTCCGGCTGGCCGGGATCGCCGGTCTTGTGGATAACGTGACAGACGTCACAGCCCGAATCCAGTGCGGCATGCCGGCTGCCACCCTTGGGAACGTCAACACCGACGCTGTGACACGACAGGCAAAGGTTGTCCTGCGCTGTTGCTCCGGACATTGCCTTCAGCAGTTGGTTCTTGTTGTCAGAGGTATGCGGATCGTGGCATTTCAGGCAGTCACGTACCCCAGGGGGATGAATCCGGCCTTTCACGCTGGCCGAGTTCTTGTCAGAGTGGCAGGTGAAGCAAAGAGCCGCAGGGGTGGCCTTGATCAACTTAACGTGCGTCGCGTCCTTGTTGACCCGCACTTCGTGGCAACTTAAACATCCCATCTTCATCGCGGAGTGGACAGATTTGCCCTTCGTCTTGTCCTCGTGACACTCCAAACACTTGGCTGCATCGGTGTTCGGCGCCAGTGCAACGGGATGCTGTGCCGCATGCAGAGAGCGAGCAAACAGCATCAAGATCAGACCTGCGGCGATAACCGTTGTCTTTTGGCCCGACCCAGAAACGGCACTCCCCGCAGCTCTCCACCGTGAAGTCGGGAAGGGCTCCTCTGCGAATCCGAAGGTGGGACGTCGGTCCTCAATACCCTCCCAGCGCCCAGTTTCTGTATAGAATATCAACACAAAGTTCGCACTCCAGAGGCGCACAAACTGCAAATATGTCTCCACGGTTGGCAGCATCCAACCTTTATTGCAAGCCGTAAGTGACTTATTTTCAGTGCTATGTTTAGTCTTTTGGGAATGTTAAATATTTCAACATGCGGAAAATATCCACAGAGTGTGTTAATTTCCACAACAGTGCGCCAATTCGATGCGGGTTTGGACACGTTGGCTTCCCAGCCATATTAAGGTCCATGACGCGTGAAGCAGAGGAAAACTGTGACTTCTTGCCCCACGACCCTGGCCCTCAATGGGCTGGTCCTGGGAAGCATATGTACTACTTAAGGAGAGTCTCCATGAAGCTAATGAAGGGCCTGATTGCAATTTCCATCTTTTGCGGTTGCTTGTTGAGCTTGGCCAATGCCAAGCCGGAATATACCAAGAAAGAGGGCAAGGCGTGCACTTACTGCCATCCCAAGGCGGGATCGAAAGAGCTGAACGACGCCGGCAAGTACTATAAGGAGCACAACCACTCGCTCGAAGGATATAAGGCGCCGGAAAAGAAATAACCGCGGGAGTAGGATAAGCTCGAAGCGCGGTTCCTCCGGAAACGCTTACGGAGTTGTGTCGATTCGCCTGGTCATTCTGCCCCTCGGATGCAGCTTTGCTTAACGGGCTCCGTAGCCATCCCCTGAACATTGTGACGCTGCCAAGGTGATGAATCTCTACGTAGCCTGGAAAAAATGGTCCCCTTGCAGCGAGGCGAGGATGGCCAGTCGTTTTCACGAGTTTCGCTAGCTGAAGTTTTCAGCATCATGTGTTGCAATTCCTAACAGACGGCATGTGGCTAGAAACAATAGGTTAATCCCGGATACGAAGCCTACAAGTACTCTGAATGTTGCATTTCTCATCAGACTAAGTAACGCCGCTCTTGCCCTCCCTTCGGTCAGCTCCCCCAAGCGTTTCCTATCTCACACAAAAAGCAGTAGATAGTTAACTGCTGTCAGTTAGATCGTTTAAGTGGATTCTGGGCATTGACCTGCCTTTTACATCGACGATGGTAATCAGAACCTCGCGTTTAGTGCGGGGAGAGGTGAGGCAACCTATGGTTGCAGTCCTGGTAGTGACCACGTTCATTTGCTTTGTAGCGGTTGATTATTTCTTGCAGAGCCGGCGGTCGACAACGGCGGAAGTGGCTGCGCCATCGCCGGAGCCAGACCAGCAGTTTCTCCCCATCAACATCGTCGGCGGCTTCAAGCTTGCCCCTGGAGCTTCCTATCATGCCGGCCATACCTGGGCGGCCAAGGAAACCCGAAACATTGTGCGGGTGGGCCTGGATGACTTCGCAGTTCGGCTGCTGGGCAGCGTTGACCAAGTCGATCTCCCGGCGCGAGGTCGTTGGCTGCGGCAAGGGGAAAAGGGCTGGACCTTGGCGCGCGGCAACCATCGGTTCGAAATGCTGTCTCCGATCGAGGGCGAAGTGGTCGACGTAAACCAGCAGGTCCTGGATGACCCCTCTGTTATTCAGAAGGACCCTTACGGCGTGGGGTGGCTTGTCGCGGTCAATTCTCCGGCCGCTGATTCGAATCTGAAGAACTTGTTGCGAGGCCGGCTGGCGCAGCAATGGCTGGAAGGCTCCTGGGAGACATTTCGCGGTCATGTCAGCCCTTCGACCGGTGTTCATTTGCAGGACGGCGGCCATGCCATACCAGACCTTCTGAGCGTGCTCCCCGAGGAGAGCTGGGAGAAGGTCGTGCGGGAATTATTCCTGGCCTGAGGGCAGATTGAAGTTGGAACGCGGGGTATTCGCGCATACCCCGTCCGAATTCTTCTGGGAGGACGACTCATGGTAGCACTCTTCGTTGCGTTGACGTTCATAGGTTTCTTGCTGACGGATGCTATTGTGCAGCGAGTTGGGCGGAAATCACCCGCCCTTGGAGAGCCCGCTTGGGAGATTCCTCAGGGCTTCTACCTTTTCGAAGGGCACAGTTGGTCTCACCCGGATTCCTCACTTGGAGTGAGGGTGGGTGTGGACGCCCTGGTGGCCCATGCTCTAGGCGTCGTGGAAAAGGTTATTCTGCCGAAGCTGGGGCAGATCGTGAAAGCGGGTCAACCGCTATTCCGACTTGAACGTCAAGGCCGCGGATTGATCGTCCAAAGCTCCACCACGGGCCGCGTTGTGGCTCTCAATACTCGTCTCGGAAAGCACCCGGATTCAGTTGCCAAAGATCCCTATGGTTCCGGTTGGATCTGCGCGATTACCCCGACTCAATCGGACAACAGTTTTGTCGGTATCCGCTACGGGCAGAAGGCGACTAACTGGCTCGAACGGGAGTTCTACCGTTTCCGGGAGTTTCTCTCCGTGCAAGTCTCGCCGGATTTAGCCTCGGATGTAACCTACGCGGATGGCGGTCTGCCGGCAATTGGATCTCTTGCCGAACTTCCTCTCAGGGGATGGGGCGCCTTTGAGGCGACCTTCCTGTCGCCCAGCCCTAGCGAGACCCCTGAATCTGCGCAGGAGTGAGAATAAAGACTCCGACTCACGCGTGGTGCCGGGATCTGCCTGTCTGAAGATCAAAATGACCTTCCTCTTGTAAGCTTGCCACGGGCAATCAGGACGCGTAGCCACACGCCCCTTCGACTACCCTCTAGGGGTTCCTTCTATCTGCGAGCCAATAGGCCGTTCAAACTGGGTGATTTCACCACAGTAGCAGAGGCAAGATTACAGATTTCCCGCGATAAGGACATAAAGTCCTATTTGAGGCCATTTTCTGCTTAATTTCTCGGCATGTCGCGTGCTGAGAAATGCAGCTATACCTACGCGGAGCGTCCACGTTTCTTCTGCTTTCCGCTCTGCAGGTTAATTCTATGAGCAAATCCATTCTGATCGATACTACCCGCTGCGTTGGCTGCCAGCGCTGCGTTGTGGCGTGCAAGCTCGTCAACGGACTGCTGAAGACGAGCCACAGCGACTTCTTGACCACAGATGCCTTACGCGCACTCACTCCTGACACTGATCTTCCGGTGGATGAAAGCGGCGATGAACAACTCTCAGCACACGCGCTGAACGTAGTTCAAACCCACGGTGAGGTGTACGTACGGCGGTTTTGCATGCACTGCCAGGATCCCACCTGTGTTTCTGTTTGCCCGGTGGGCGCCTTCCGGAAGACCGCGGCGGGACCAGTGGTTTATGCGGAAGACCGTTGTATGGGCTGCCGCTACTGCATGGTGGCTTGCCCATTCGGCGTCCCGCGATACGAGTGGGAAAAAGTCTGGGCGCCCCGCGTCAAGAAGTGCCACATGTGTACTCCCCGTCAGGCAAAGGGGTTAAAGCCCGCTTGCACGGAAGTTTGTCCCGTGCAGGCAGGCGTTTTTGGGGAGCGCGACGACCTTTTGCGAGAGGCTGAAAACAGGTTGAGGCAGGAACCCACCAAATACGTTCAACGGATCTATGGCAAGCAGGAAGTCGGAGGGACTTCGGTCTTGTACCTCTCCGCCGTCCCCTTTGAGGCGCTCGGGCTTCCTGCCAATCTGCCGTCCGACGCTCTGCCTGGGTACACATATCGTGTGCTTTCGAAAATACCGGACTTGGTGCCTTTGGCTGGGGCGGCGCTAGCTGGAATCTGGTGGATAACCAGGCGGCGAGAGGAAGTGGCGAAGGCGGAGCAAGAATCACGAACCGACAAATAACGACGCGTGGGGGCGGCCCTCGTGCTGCGCGTGGGTGACCCCAAAAGTTGCTCCCAATGCCTTGGCGAGGAGCGGAGTTTCAGTAGCCTAGGACGCGCGGGGAAATCAACCATGAACTTCGAGAAACTGCCCAAACTGACTTTCTGGCGAGCGGTGCTCGTGTTGATTCTAAGCGCCGGCTTCTACGCGTCCTTGATTCGCTTCACAAAGGGCCTGGGAGCTGCGACGAATCTGACTGACCGTTTCCCGTGGGGACTGTGGATTGGATTTGATGTCATCTGCGGAGTGGGGCTGGCGGCGGGTGGTTTCACGCTCGCAGCCACCGTTTATATCTTCCATCTTCGCCGCTTCCATCCCGTCTTGCGGCCCGCAATTCTGACGGCTTTCCTGGGCTACGCGCTGGTGGCGGTGGCGTTGATGTATGATCTCGGTAAGCCTTACAACGTCTGGCACCCCCTGATCATGTGGAACCCTCACTCCGTCATGTTCGAGGTCGCTTGGTGCGTGATGCTTTATCTGACCGTGCTGGCTCTGGAGTTCTCCCCGGCCGTCCTCGAGCGCTTTAAGTTGCACAAGCCCCTTAAATTGATCAAGGCCGTCACCGTCCCGCTAGTGATTGTGGGCGTGTTACTTTCCACTCTCCATCAGTCCTCCCTGGGAAGCCTATTTCTGATCGTCCCGTCCAAGTTGCATCCCTATTGGTACTCGCCGCTTTTGCCGCTGTTTTTCTTCATCTCGGCGGTCGGGGTGGGCATGGCAATGGTGATCTTTGAGTCAAACTTGAGCGGGCGGGCCTACGGCCACGAAGCCGAGATGCCGTTGCTGGCGAGCCTCGGCAAAGCGATGGCAGTGGTCTTGGGAGTGTACGGGATCCTGCGTTTTCAAGACCTGTGGGCGAGAGGCGCGCTCGTCTATCTGCGCCAGGCGTCCACGGAGACCGTCCTGTTCTCGCTCGAAATTGTGTTGGGACTGGTGCTTCCTTTGTTCCTGTTGCTTGTTCGTCGCGTGCGAGAAGACCGCGACGGCCTGTTCGCGATTGCCGCCCTGGTGATTACGGGTTTTCTGCTTAACCGCCTTAACGTCTCGATTACCGGCCTTGAGTACTCGGCCCACGCGCACTATTTTCCGAAGTGGACGGAGGTGGCGGTAACACTCTCGATTGTGGGGATGGGATTCCTCTGCTTCGCCCTGGCGGTGCGCTACCTGAAGGTGTTCGAGGCGGAGTAACCGTTGTGCGCGCCGAAGGGCAGAAGAGGGCAGCCGGGGGCAATGCACCCGGAAGTACCGGAGCACGATTCCGACCCTGACAGTCGTCCCAGTCGCGGTCCGCAGGTCGAAATGGCGTGACAGGTATTTGGCCCTTTCAGGGTCGAACCGTGCGGGAGACGGGTTTCCCGGGGGGTATCCCCGGCCGCTGTATCCATCCCGTTCGGGGATGATGCCGAACACCAATGCGTTGGTTCACTCACAACTTGGCGACGAAGTTGACTGTCTGCGTGGTCGGCAGCATGGCCTTGTTGTTGGGGCTGTACGGGTACTGGCACCTGCACATTTTGCGCCAGTCGCAGCAAGAAATGGTCTTCCAGAGCGCTGATCGAGCCAGCGATATCATCTGGCGCAGCATTCGATACTCGATGCTGCGCAACGAGCGCGAAGAAGTTTTTCACATCATCAACACCATCGGGCACGAAGCGGGCATCTCGCGGATTCGCATTTTCAACCGGGAAGGCCACATCTCTTTTTCCACTGATCCTTCCGAAGTGGGAACTTTCGTCGACAAGAAAGGGGAAGCCTGTTACGCCTGCCACGCCCAGGCTCAGCCGCTTACGCGTTTGCACCGGCCGGACCGTCTGCGGATTTACAAAGCCCCTGACGGCACGCGGGTTTTGGGCCTGATCCGGCCCATCGAGAACGAACCTGACTGCTCGAATGCGGCGTGCCATGCGCACGCGCCCGGCAACCAAGTGCTGGGAGTTCTGGACACCAATCTCTCGTTGGCCGCCGCGGATCAAGTTGCGGCGCGGGGCCAGCGTGAGAGTGCGGTCTACACTCTTGCTTCCATCATCCTTCTCAGCTTGATTTCAGCGGGACTCATCCGGGCGACTGTGCACAATCCCGTGCGCCGGCTCACCGAGGGCACTCGGCATGTCGCCGAAGGCGAGCTGAACTACTCCTTGCCGGTGTCGAGCGGCGATGAACTCGGTAGCTTGGCGGCTTCTTTCAATCGCATGACGGAGCAATTGAAGAAAGCGCGGGAGGAAAACCAGCAGTGGACCCGCACTCTGGAAGCGCGCGTCCGGGAAAAGACGGGAGAACTTGAACGCGCCTATCATCGCCTGGTGCAATCCGAGAAGATGGCTTCCCTCGGCAAATTGGCGGCGGTCGTCGCCCACGAGATCAATAACCCGCTGGCGGGCATTCTCACTTACAGCAAGCTGGTCTCGCGCCTGGTGGATAAGGGTTTGGAGGACGAGCGGCGCCGCGCCGAGGCGAAGACGGACCTGCAGCAAATCGAAGGGGAGAGCAAGCGCTGCGGCGCTATCGTGAAGAACCTTTTGACGTTTGCGCGACAGGCGCCTCTTGTCCCGCAGGAAAACGACTTGGGCGGCATCGTTCAGCGTTGCCTGCTGCTGGTTGGGCACCAATGCGAATCTGCAGCAAGTGGAGGTGGAAAGTCAGATCGAACCGAAGATGCCTTCCATCCACTGCGACTCGGCGCAAATTCAGCAAGTTCTTCTGGCTTTGCTGATGAATGCCGTCGAGGCAATGCCGCACGGCGGGCCGGCTGAAGGTGGAAGCCGCTTACAATGCCGAGCGTCGTGAGGTGCAGATCGTCGTCAGCGATGATGGCATGGGCATTCCCGAAGAAGTTCTGCCGCATATCTTTGAACCCTTCTTCACAACCAAGGCGGAAGGCAAGGGAGTCGGTTTAGGATTGGCCGTCGCTTTCGGGATTGTCCAGCAACATGGTGGGAAGATCGCGGTGTCTTCTACCCCCCAGAAGGGGACCACTTTCACGGTGACCCTGCCGGAAAAGCCATGCGTACCGGCGGTGAGGGGTGACGAGTGGGAAAGCGCTAGTCAGGAGTCGGAAGTCAGCGGTCAAAAGTCGCAAGAGAGGGCTTAGGCGTGTGTATTCATATCGAGGAAGTCTGGACGGCCAACGAAGGGCGACTGCGGACGGATAACTGATCACGGATGTGGGGAGTTACGTATGGATTACAAAGCCAGCCTGTTAGTGGTGGACGATGAGAACGTGGTCCGCGAATCACTGGGCAAATGGTTCGAGGAAGAGGGCTACATGGTCGAGACCGCCACCAGCGCGCGCGAGGCGTTGTTGAAATTGCCGAGTCAGCACTGGGATTTGGCGCTGCTGGACATCAAGATGCCCGGCATGGACGGCCTCGAGTTGCACCGCAAGATTCGCGAGGTCGACCCGGAGATTATCGTCATCATCATGACCGGCTACGCATCCGTCGAGACTGCCGTCCAGGCGCTGAAGGACGGCGCCTATGACTACATTACCAAACCGTTTGACCCCGATGACTTGGCGCGCTTGGTCCGGAAGGCCCTCGAGCACCGCAGAATCAAAGACGAGAATGTGCGGCTCCGCGAGAGCCTGGATGAGATTCAAGCCGTCGAACTGGTGGGGCAGAGCAAGACCATGCAGAGGGTTATGGAACTCGTTCGTACGGTCGCTCCCATGGAAACCACAGTCTTGATCCAGGGCGAGAGCGGTACCGGCAAAGAACTGGTGGCGCGGGCCATACACCACCTGAGCCCCCGCCGGATGATGCCCATGGTCACGATCCATTGTGGGGCGCTCACCGAAACTCTGCTCGAGAGCGAACTCTTCGGGCACGAAAAGGGCGCCTTCACAGGCGCGCAATACCGTAAGAAAGGCAAGTTCGAGATCGCCGAGGGCGGAACCGTGTTCCTGGATGAAATCGCCGATATCAGCCTGAAAACCCAGACGGACCTGTTGCGGGTTCTCCAGGAGAAAGAGATCACGCGGGTGGGTGGGAACCAGACGATCAAGGTTGACTTTCGCGCCGTTGCCGCCACCAACAAGGACCTGGCGATGCTTGTGAAAGAGGGAACCTTCCGGCCCGATCTTTACTATCGCCTGAATGTGTTTGACATTGAACTGCCTGCCCTGCGAGATCGCCGCGAGGACATCCCCCTGCTGGTGGACCATTTCATCAAGAAGTATGCGCGCTCCATGAACAAACGCTTCACTTCCGTCAGCCGGAGCGCCTTGGACGTCCTGATGAATTACACGTGGCCCGGAAACGTGCGGGAACTCGAGAACGCCATCGAGCGGGCGATGGTCATCGGACGAGAACCGGAAATTCGTCCCTCCGATTTCCCCTTGCAGATGGGGTTGCCCGAGAGGCCCGAGGGCGGACTCACGCTCGAGGAGGTGGAGCGGGCACATATCCTCCGCGTCCTGGAATCCTGCGAGTGGAACCAGACTCGCACTGCAAAATTACTCGAGATTGATCGCGTCACGCTTTACAACAAGATCAAGAAATATGGTTTTCAGAAAGGCGTGCCTGCCGGCTCATGAAAATCATTTCGCTGGTTCCCATCGGCCGGATCGAGAGGGACCACCTTGAATTACTGGGCGAACAACTGGCGTTGCGGTTGCATGCGGCCTGCCTGATTCAGCCACAGCGCCAAAACGGCGAATTTGCGTACAATCGTGCCCGCGGCCAATACCATTCTACGGAGATTCTGAAGCGGCTGGTGCAGGACCCGCACACGGAAAGCTGGCGAATCCTGGGAGTCACGGATTTGGACCTGTATATCCCGATCCTGACGTTCGTTTTCGGCGAAGCTCAGTTGAGCGCCGCCACCGCTCTGGTTTCCACTCATCGTTTGCGGCCGGAATTTTATGGCATGCCCCAAGACCCGGAGTTGCTTCAGGAGCGCCTCTTGAAGGAAGCGCTCCACGAGTTGGGCCACACTTTCGGGCTGCGCCATTGCTCGGACTACCTTTGTGTCATGAGCTCCTCGCATTCTGCGGAGCGAATCGACTTGAAGCAGGCCGAGTTTTGCCTCGCCTGCGCGGCTGCGGCGGGTTTGTAGCGCCGGTTGTTCCAGGCTTCGAGAAAGATCCCTATTCCGCGGCTTTGGCTGCCAACGTCTCGACTACGGCTATGTTTTGCATCAGGTCCTGCGGCAACGCGTGGCGCTTTTGAAGGTATTGCGGACTGTTGTACGAAACCCAAACCTTGCCTTGAGGATCTTCCCAGACCAGGATTTTCAGGGGAAGATCGATGGCACTGCTCGGCGAGGCCAACATTAAAGGTGTGCCGGCTTTGGGATTGCCAAAAATCAACAGCTTGGTGGGTCGCATCGTCATACCGACTTTGGCCGCCTCGCCGCTGTGATCGACCAGTGCAAACAGTGCGACACCCTTGGCTTGCAGCAGGGCTTGGATCTTCTCCACGGTCTGATCGACGGAATGGCGGCTGGGCGTGTCGACGATTCCGACTTCTACGTTGGACGCCATAGAGGTCTCCTTCTATCCTGCTTTGAAGTGGAGAGACAACAGCAGCGCGCTGGTTCCATTCCACACAATCTGCACACCGATACAGACCAGCAGAAACGCCGATAGACGCACTATGACCGTCATCGCCGTCTTGCCGAGGATTCGGGCCAGCCGATCCGCAAACCCGTAGCAGATGACAATGCTGATAGCGATCAGAGCCATGGCGATGAGCGCGGCAATAATCGTCGAGACGTGGAATCCATAGCGGTGTGTGGCGTTTGCACCCAATGTGACCGCCACGGAAATCGATCCGGGACCCACCGTCAGCGGCAGTGTCAAAGGGTAGAACGCGCGTCCAAACACATCTGGCGGCTGAACGTCCGTGCGTGACACCTCGGGGCAGTCCTCTTTTTCCCTCAGCATCCCCCAGCCCATGGAGGCGACTACCAACCCGCCGCCAACCTGCACCACGGGCAGGGACACGCCAAAGAAGTTGAGGACGTGCGCGCCAATAAAGTAAGACCCGACCATCAAGAACATGCTGTTCATGGCAATCCGACACGAAAGGACGTGGCGGGTTTCGGCGGAGTACTTGCTCGTCAGCGCCAAAAACAGAGGGCTTCCGCTCAATGGGTCTACGATTGGGAAAAGGGCGCTAAGCGTGAGGAACAGAACTTTAATTCCAGCGGCCACTATGTTCTCCGGTGGCGTAGGTCGCCCTTTGCTGGCTTGATCACAGATTAGAAGCGTTTGTTTCGCCCTGAGCGTCGTCAGGATGCCTGCTTCAGTTTCCGGTAGCGGCGGATCAGGTTGTTGGTGGAAGTATCGTGGCCGAGCGCCGGCTCCTGCGCAGATTCAAGTTCCGGGACAATCCGCTGAGCCAGCACCTTGCCAAGCTCCACGCCCCACTGGTCGAACGAATTGATCTGCCAGATAGTGCCCTGCGTGAAGACAATGTGTTCGTAAAGAGCCACCAGTTTGCCGAGCGTTTCCGGGGTGAGCCGCTCCGCCAGGATAGTATTCGACGGGCGATTCCCCTCGAAGACCCGATGGGGCACGAGCCAATCCGGTGTCCCCTCCGCCTGGACTTGTTCGGGTGTCTTCCCGAAGGCCAGTGCCTCGCTCTGCGCGAAAACGTTGGCCAAAAGCAGGTCATGGTGACGGCCCAAGGGATTCAGCGTTTGTCCGAAGGCGATGAAGTCGCAGGGAATAAGCCGCGTTCCCTGGTGGATCAACTGATAGAAAGAGTGCTGGCCATTGGTTCCCGGCTCGCCCCAGTAAATCGGGCCGGTCGGGTAATCAACCTCGGTACCCTCGAGGGTCACGTGCTTGCCGTTGCTCTCCATGGTCAACTGCTGGAGATAGGCGGGAAATCGTTTCAGGTACTGCTCGTAAGGCAACACGGCAACCGTCTGAGCGCCGAAGAAATCGTTGTACCAGATGCCCAAGAGCCCCATCAGCACCGGCAGGTTGCGCTCGAACGGGGTGGTGCGGAAGTGCTCGTCCATCTGGTGAAAGCCGTCGAGCATGGCGCGGAACTCGTCCGGGCCGATGGCCAGCATGGTGGAAAGGCCAATCGCCGAATCCATCGAGTAGCGCCCCCCAACCCAATCCCAGAAGCCGAACATGTTGGCGGTATCAATCCCGAACTTCTTCACTTCCTCCGCGTTCGTTGACACCGCCACAAAGTGTTTGGCCACCGACATCGCATCTCCGCCTAAACCCCCGAGCGACCAGGCGCGAGCGGTGTGAGCGTTGGTCATGGTCTCGAGCGTCGTGAAAGTCTTTGAAGAGACGATGAAAAGGGTCTCTGCCGGATCGAGATCGCGGACGGCTTCCGCAAAGTCAGTGCCATCAACGTTGGAGACAAAGCGAAAGGTGCGGTTTCGGTCACTGTAGTGCTTCAGCGCTTCGTAGGCCATGACCGGCCCGAGATCGGAGCCGCCGATGCCGATGTTGATGATGTTGCGAATGGGCTTGCCGGTGTGCCCTTTCCACTCCCCGCCGCGCACGCGGTTGGCGAAGCTTGCCATCTCTTTCAGCACGGCGTGCACCTGGGGCACCACGTTCTCGCCATCGACGAAGATGGATGTCCCTTCGGGAGCGCGTAGTGCGATGTGCAGCACCGCCCGCTTCTCCGTGACGTTGATCTTCTCTCCGCTAAACATGGCTTCGATGCGAGAACGCAGACCCGATTCCTCGGCCAGGCGGATGAGCAGCTTGAGGGTTCGATCGGTAATGCGGTTCTTCGAGTAATCCAGAAACAGGCCAACGGCCTCCGCAGTCATGCGCTCACCGCGCGCGGGGTCATCCGCAAAAAGGCTGCGCAGATGCACGCCGCGGACTTTCTTATAGTGAGATTGGAGTGACTTCCACACCTTTCGTTTCGTCAGAGGTTCGGGACCCTCCATCGCGTTGGGCGTGGTTGTGTCTGTCGCCATGCTTGTACTCCTTATGCTCGGTGGCACAGGCATGCTTGCCTGCGCTAATCAGTCGTGCGGCCCGTAGAAGCTTTTGAGGGCGCTAAGGTGCCAAAGCGTTGCCATCGGAGTAAGTCCAAGAATCTACGGTACGCTTTGTAACTCGGCTTGACAATGGCGATGCCGCGATGATCACCTGGCGGCTGGGGAGTTCTTCCCGTTCGGAGCCACCGGTTTGCCGGGTATTGCAGCGTGCCCACAGAGATGACGATCGGCACTTCCACTGCCAATCCCGCCAAGCGGCAGAACGCACTCAGTCGAGTCGTGCAATCAAGGGCTTGAAAGGGCAACCAGGCCGCAGCTCATCATTGCAACGTCCCTTCTTGTTGGTCGGGCATTCGACGAAAGACGAGATTCCGTCGTCGTGCAGGCGTGGCACAACGTCTGAGTCGGTGTGGAAACCCGGCCGACCTGTCATCCTGAGGAGCCGCGGGCGACGAAGGATCCCTGCAGTTCCTTGATTTTACTCGCTACGACAAACTGCAGGGATCCTTCGCTGCGCTCTGGATGACATGATGCGAGAGGTTTTACGACTTTAGTTGTGCGTATCGAACGAATGAGTCTAGGCATCCGATTGAGTAGGCAATGATCGTGCGGCCGGGCGGATCTATGAGTAGCACGCACAAAGTTGTTATCCTGGGCGGGGGTTTTGGCGGCCTTTATGCCGCACGAGCTCTCAAATCCGCGCCGGTCTCTGTCACCCTCATAGATCGCCGCAACTATCACCTTTTTCAGCCCTTGATGTACCAAGTGGCGACGGGATCGCTCTCGCCGGGCGAGATTGCCGCGCCCCTGCGCAGCGTCCTGCGCTCCCAGAAAAACGTTCGCGTGTTGCTGGGCGAGGTGGGCGACGTTGATCCGGCCGCGCGGCAAGTTATTCTGACCGATGGTGGGCGGTTCGAATTCGACTCGCTCATTGTGGCGACCGGTTCACGGACCTCCTACTTCGGCAACGATCATTGGGAGGAATGGGCGCCCAGCTTAAAGTCGGTGGAAGAGGCCCTGATGGTTCGGCACAAGGTTCTCTACGCGTTTGAAGCCGCCGAGCGGGCACTCGATCCGGAAGAGTGCAGAGCTTGGCTGACGTTCGTGATTGTTGGGGCGGGAACCACCGGACTTGAACTCGCCGGCGGGTTGGCGGAGATCGCGCGGGAGACGCTTCGTCATGACTTTCGGTTTATTCGCCCTGAGGAGGCGCGCATCGTTCTGATGGAGGGAGCAGCGAGAGTGCTTCCCACTTATCCCCCTGACCTCTCTCGAAAAGCCGAGCGACTGGTTAAGAAACTCGCCGTCGAGGTAAGAACCAACGTACAGGTCGTTGGTGTCGACCGTGAGGGCGTAACATTCCAGACTGGCAGCGTGAGGGAACGCCTCGCAGCGAAAACGGTCCTTTGGGCCGCGGGCGTGGTTGCTTCAGATTTCGGAGCCAGGCTGGCAGCCCGCACGGGAGCGGAGACTGACAAGGCTGGGCGAATTCGGGTGAATGCCGATCTGACGATTCCGGGCCACCCGAACATCTACGTGGTGGGTGATCTTGCCCTGGCGCGACGAGCGGACGGAAACCAACTGCCCGGCGTTGCTCAAGTCGCGATGCAAGGCGGCGGCTACGCAGCGAAGGCAATTATCAGGAAGCTTAAAGGGGCAGTCCAACTACCGCCCTTTCGATACTTCGACAAGGGAGACATGGCGGTGATCGGCCGTGCTGCCGCAGTGGCGAATGTATTCGGTTTCCACGTCTCCGGGTGGCCGGCCTGGATTTTGTGGCTGTTCATTCACCTGATGTACTTGGTGCAGTTTCAAAGCCGAATCTTAGTTTTCATTCAGTGGGGGTTTCAGTATCTAACGTTCAGCCGGGGCGCCCGGCTGATTACTGGAACGGCCGATTCAGACCTCTCCCCGGCGAGGGGACTATCTTCAGCCGTGCCCCTTAGCCGGCCGGTCGAAAACCGCCCCTCGCAGTCCGGACCGAAGCTTCAGTAAATGACGGCTGCGCGTAGCCGCAACGCTGGGGCCACGGCGCGCGGATGCTAAAGCTTCGATGAAAAACTCGCTATAGGCCGCGGCCGATTATTCGCTTCCCGCCCTTGAACCGAGGCGGGCCATTTCACGCGACTGCGCGCAGGCAAGGTACATATCTCGCCGTCCCGGAATACCGAGCTTCTGCATGCGGTAAATCAGGCTGGTGCGTGGCACCCCGAGCCTCGCCGCTGCACCGTGTGCGCCACCAATGACCCATTCAGTCTCATCGAGCGTTCGAAGGATGTGCTCCCGTTCGGCTTCTCTTAATGTCAGGGAGCGGTTGGGGGGGGTGATGGCAGGAGCCCTCTCCAGTTTTTCCTGCGGCAGATTCAGAGTGTCGCCTTGTGTCAGGATCACGGCGCGTTCCATGACGTTTTGCAGTTCACGAATGTTGCCGGGCCAGTGATAGCGAGTTAGCGTCTGGATTGTCTCCTCCGGAATGTGAACGATAGACTTGTTCATTCGCTGCGAGTATTTCCTCACGAAGTGCCAGGCGAGAAGAGAAATGTCCTCGCGGCGGTCACGCAGGGGCGGAACCATCATGGGGAAGACATTCAGGCGATAATAGAGATCGCCGCGGAACTCGTGGTCTTCGACCATCTGCACCAGGTCTCGATGGGTGGCTGCAACCACGCGGACATCCACATGAAGTGTGCGCGCGCTGCCGAGCCGCTCAAATTCCTGCTCCTGCAAGACACGCAAAAGCTTCGGCTGCAATTCCAGCGGGATATCGCCCACCTCATCCAGAAACAGCGTGCCCGGGTGTGCGAGTTCGAAGCGGCCGATGCGCTGCGAGATGGCGCTGGTGAAAGCGCCGCGCTCGTGCCCGAACAGCTCGCTCTCCAGAAGCCCGCTGGGAATGGCGGCACAGTTCACCTTGACGAACGGCTGCTCGCGGCGGGGGCTTGAGTTGTGAAGCGCGCGCGCCAGCAGCTCTTTGCCGGTTCCGGTCTCGCCCACCAGTAGAACCGTAGAGTCCGTCGGGGCTACCATCTCGACCTGTTCCAAAACTTCCTTGAGGGCCCGGCTCTGGCCAACCAGGCCGGAGTCCGACCGCCCCCAAATCGAAGCGCTTCCCGACGGCGGGGCATCCCGATCGCGCCATCCAGGTGTCCCCGTGCTTTCGAGATGTTCTGTGAGGTAGTTGCTAACGCCCATCTCTGCCTCCAAGCGTACGAAGATGCGCCGCAGTATTCGTCAATTCGCTCGAAATGAGACGCCGAGCCTAATAGCGACCACTGACCCGGGAGGAGCGGGCAGCCCCGGCTGGCTAGGGAGAGATGCCAGCAGAGAGAAGCGGCCCGGGGACGCCGACATTATGTCCCACTCAGACAGTATATCATCCCATCGCCAAACCGTCGCTCCGACCACTCCTCTCTTTCCGCTTCGACCCGCGCGCCGCGACGATCGACAACTGCTCCCCTGAAAGTCACGTCATTCCCGCGCAAGCGGGAATCCACTGGACCGGCGATGGGTCCCCGCTTACGCGGGGACGACGCTGACTTTAATTGCCTCGGGTGGCTGCTGCGACTGGAACCGAAGATCGTATGGAACGCCTACCAGGTCGTCGCCTGAGGTCTTGGTGCAGGCAAACCTGTGCGGGTTATCGGCGCGGCACTGGTGGATGGCGCCTACGACGGAAGTGGTCGAAGCTCGCCGAGCATGATGGGAATGAGCTCCGAGACGGTGGGATGGATGGGGACGGCACGCTCCAGTACTTCGTAGGGAACACCTGCGTTCATGATATTCAGGATGCCGTGGATCGCCTCGTCACCACCGGTGCCGAGGATCGCGGCGCCGATGATGATCGCGTCAAATTGGTTCATCCCAGCGCGACTCCTATCGGATGCGGACGTTCGGTTCTACTGACATCCCTGGCCTAAGGAGGTGTTGAGGGTCCTGTCCTTTATCGAACACGATTTTGACGGGGATTCGCTGCACCACCTTGACGTAATTCCCCGTGGCATTCTCGGGCGGCAGCAGGCTGTAGAGCGCTCCGGTAGCGGCAGCGATGTTTAAAATATGTCCGTCGTAGGTGCGGCCGTAGGTGTCCACGGAAATCTTGGCGGGCTGGCCGGACCGCATATGCCTCAGTTGCGTTTCCTTGAAGTTGGCTGTCACCCAGATGTTCTGGCTGTCCAGCGGGACGATGGTCATTAGTTGCTGGCCCGGTGAAACATTCTGGCCAGGCTGGACCGATCGCTGTCCGACCACCCCGCTGACGGAAGCCACGATGGTCGTGTACTCCAGGTTTAGTTGCGCCTGCACGAAAAGCGCGGAGGCGCGGTCGCTCTCGGCCTGTGCCGCTCGCGCCCGGGCTTGTTGCACCGAGATTTGCTGAGGCCGGGTCAGCGCGTATTGCAATTGAGCCTGAGATTGCGCAAGTTTCGCCCGAGCCTGTTCGACCACTTGTTGGGCGCCCGCGGCAGACGCTCGGGCGGCCTCGACGGCGGCGGCAGTGGCTTTCTGGCCGTCGGCCGCTTGAGTGTAGACTTGCTGTGGGATCTCGTCTTTCGCGGCCAGCGGCCTGTACCGGTTAACGTCATCTTGGGCCTTTAAATCGTTTGCTTCGGCCTGCCGCAGCGCGGCCTGCGACGCTTCATACGCACGTTGAGCGGAGGCCAGCCCCGCGCTGGTGTTGTCCACGTCCGCCCGCGCGCCCGAGAGCACGCTCGACGTGTTCACGGACGTGAGGGGAACGTTGGTCAGTGAAGCGCTAGCGCTGGCTTCATCGTTAGCGAGATTTGCCCTTGCATTCGCAATGGCGACCTTGTAGTCCTCGGGATCAAGTTGCACCAGCACCGTCCCCGCCTCGACGTACTGGTTGTCGTCCACGGTAACCCGCGTCACGTACCCGGCAACGCGCGAGCTGACGGGATAGATGTAGCCGTCGATCTCAGCATCGTCCGTGGACTCCCAGGCCGTCAAATAGCGATAGAAGAGGACCGACGCCGCAATTAGAGCGAGGCCGAGAATTACCAACAGGATTCGCCAACCTGCTTTCGTGCGTCGCTTCGGCGGCCCGCCAGGGCCCACTCCTGTGCCGCTCGATTCCGTATCGCCGCGCCTCTCTGACTCCGGGGTTTCGGTCGCTATCGTTGCCATGATTATTTCACTCCCAAGTATTGCAGTGCCGATTGTTCGGCCTCACCCATCGCCTGGGCGAGAGAGATTTTCGCAAGGTTAAATGCATAAAGACTGGCGATGTAGGACTGGTTCGCCGAGGCCACGGATTCTTGTGCCTGGACGACTTCGAGATTGTCGGCGACCCCCGCCCGCAAGCGGTCCCGCGCCTGAGCCAATGTCTGGTTGGCGAGGTCAATGTTATTCTCGGCCACACTTACAAGTTCGGACGAGGACTTGAGATTCAGGAAGGCCGTACGCACCTGGTCGTCGATTTGGCCCCCCAGGTCGGCGAGTTCTGCCTTGCGCTGTTGCAGTGCCGAATCTGCCTGCAACTTATCTGCACGCACCCGGCTCCCTTGGAAGATGGGAACGTTCAAGGTAAAGGCGAAACCGAGTGTCCCATGCGAGGAGCCAAAGTTCGGACTGCCGATGTCCCCATAGTTCGTGTTCGTTGACAACGAGGGATAGTTTTCGGCGGCCACGGCCTGCCGGGCCAGTTCCGCCGCTCGCACCTGGGCATAGGCGCTAAGAAAATCGGGTCTCGTCGAATAGGCCCGCTGGAGCGCCTGCTCCTGGGTCATCCCATCCAGCGATTTGTAAGGGGTCGAGTCGGTCAACTGGAACTCCTGGCCGTTCGGCAGTCCGATCACCCGCGCGAGGGTGAGCTTGTCGATCGCGACCTGGTTTTCGGCCGCAATCAGCCGCTGCTGCTGCGTTTGGAACTCCACTCGGGCGCGCAGCAGATCGATGCTGGCGATCAGGCCATGTTTATTGAGATCCACATCGTTCTGGACAAGCGTCTGGGCCGTCGTCACCTGGGCGCGGACCGAGTCAACCATAGCCACATCCGAAATCACCAGGAGGTAGGCGTTACCCGTGGTGAACACCACCAGATTGCGATCGCTCTTGTAGGCATATTGCGACGCCTTTTCGCCCTCTGACGCCGACTTCCAGTTCTTGATATCGGACCAATTGAAGATTTCCTGCGACAGGTAAGCCCGGGCATCCGCGACGCCGAAGGGGCCAACCACCGTCGGGAGCCTGACGCCGGGAAAGTGAAAGGTGATGCCTTCAGAGGGCAGATCGATCTGTTGAACTGCGCCGCCGATGCGGGCCGATAGGTCGGGCAGCAGGGCGTTCAAACTGCGCAGGCGCACGGCGTGCGCCGCACGAGTGTTCTGGCTGCTCTCAATCTCGCCTAAGTTGTATTTCAGCGCACGTTCGAAGGCGTCCTGGAGAGAAAGGCCGAGGATCGTTCCCGTCGCCTGGCCCGTGGGCACACTGCCGAGAAACGGGCTGCGTGTCTGTCCCGCGCTCGACCGCTGAGACGCAAGGATAAAGACCACGAGGAGAAAGAGGGAGAATAGTAGATGCCGAGCCCGTTGATCACCAATCATTGCAGCTCCTCATCCAAGCTGGGCTTGTCGGTCACCACGTCCGTCCAAATTAACGAACTCTTCGAGGCGTCTATGCGGCAAAGCCTCTGATCCGCGCCCACCCAATTGAGAGCAATTTGGACAGGCTTGGACACTCACGTCCGCTGCTTCGAGTACCGCGAAATCGCATCCAGAATGATCTCGACCGCCACGTCCTCGCCAACCCCAGAATTGACCATCAGGTGGAACCGATGCCTGCCGGGCCAGTCAACGTCGAAGTATCGCTTGATGAAGTCGGCGCGGTCGCGGTCCACCGTCTCCGCCAATTCCATCGCTTCCTTCTCATTCTTGCCTCTCGCCTGAAGCCGCCGGACCTTTTCCTGAAAAGGAGCGTAAATGAAAGCGTGAAAGGCATCCGGACGGTCGCCGAGATAAAATGCTGAACCCCGCCCCACGATCACGCAGTTGCCCGCCGCAGCGACTTCCGGCAGGATTTGCTGGACCACCTCACGCACACAATCGGTATCCACCATTTTCAGGCGGGGAGCGTTCAAGCTTCCTTCGAAGCTGCCTCGCATAAAAGCTTTGAGGAGGCGGCTATACACCCGATCGCGTTTCTCCTCGTGCTCTTCCACCGCGCGCCGTTCGCAATCCATGCGGCGAGCAATCTCCTCGGTCAGCAACTGGTCCCAGAGTTTCCAGCCCAGGCGTGCGGCCACCTTCGCCGCAATGTCGCCTCCTCCGCTTCCGTATTCGCGCTCGATCGTGACGATCCGAATCATTGTAGGTGCCTTCCGATAGTCGTCAGTTATCAGTCGTCAGTTCTCAGTAACAGGCTAAGAATGGCGCCGCTTTTGCTGACAACTGAAAACTGACGACTGATGACTTCTCTACCCGACGGCTGCCTCTCCGCCGCCGCCCGGCTCATTTCTTCTCAACGCAAAAGACAGAAAAAACATGATGCCTGCCCCGACACACAAGACCCAGAATGTATCGATATAAGCCAGAGTAGTTGCTTGGCCTATCAGAGCTCGGTAGACCCGGGCGTAAGCCTGGCTCGTAGCTCGAGAGGCATCCAAACCCAAGACAGCCAAGTGCGCGGCCAAAGCCTTAACCGCTTGCGTGAAAGTCGGCTGTCCCGGAGCAATGTGCCGCACCAGGTACACCTGGTGGAATTGGGCTCGGCGCGCAATCAGCGTGGTGACCATGGAAGTTCCGATGCTGCTCCCGATGTTACGCATGAAGTTCACCAGGCCCGCCACACTGTTGCTCTTCTCCGCCGGCATTCCCACGTAGGAGACCAGATTGATGGGAACGAAGAGGAAGGCCAAGCCGCCCACCTGCACCATGCGTAATATGCTGGCGAATCGAAAGCTAATGTCGAGATCCAGATGTTGCGTGGAATAGAACATGGCAAGGGAGAGCGCCAGCCAGCCAAAGGCGATCATATAGCGTGCCTGGATCTTGGAGGCGAGCGCCCCCACGACCGGCATCAAGAAGAGCAGCAGCAGGCCGCCCCCGGATAGCACCAGGCCTGCTGATGACGCCGTGTACCCCATCAGTGTCTGGAGGAACAGAGGCATCATGACCAGGCTGGAGAACAGCATGATTCCCAGCACAAACATCATGGCGTTGGCGCCGAGGAAGTTCAGGTTTTTAAAGAGCCGCACTTCAATGATGGGATTCTTGTAGAACCATTCAAAGATGACCAGCGAAACAAGCGCGACGCCGGCGATCACAGCGAGTGTGAGGATGAAGCGCGAACCGAACCAGTCGTCTTCCTGACCTTTGTCGAGCATGATCTGCAGGGCTCCGACTCCGAGCGTGAGCAGAGCCACGCCGATATAGTCGATCTTCACCCCCGCGCCCACCGCGCGCTTCGCCCACGGCGGGTCTTCCACCAGACGATAGATGAGAAACAAGGCCAGGATGCCCACCGGCAAATTGATGAAGAAGATCCAGCGCCAGGTATAGTTATCGGTGATCCACCCGCCCAGCGTGGGCCCAATCGTTGGCGCAATAATGGTGGTGATGCCATAGAGCGCGAAGGCCTGCCCGCGCTGCTGGGGCGGAATAACATCCGCCAGGATGGCTTGCGACATCGGCTGGAGCCCGCCGCCGCCCGCGCCTTGCAAAACCCTGAACAAAATCATCGCCCCAAGACTGGGCGCGAATCCGCAGAGCAGGGAACTTACCGTGAACACAACCAGGCAGATCATGAAGAATCGCTTGCGGCCCAGCGCGCTCGCCAACCATCCGCTGATGGGCAGTACGATGGCGTTAGACACCAGGTAGGAAGTCAGTACCCAGGTGCTCTCGTCGTTGCTCGCGCCCAGGTTGCCCGCCATGTAAGGCAGAGCGACGTTGGCGATGCTGGTGTCCAGCACCTCCATGAAGGCCGCCATCGCTACGACGACCGCGATCAGCCACGGGTTAAACTTGGGCCGCCAGGGTTCGGCAGGCCGGGCGGACCTTGGGTTTTCGAGCGAGGGGCCGCCATTTCGCGAGTTGCTAGGGCCTTCCGTTGTCTGCGCCATGTCTCCTGCTCTGAGAATAGCCGGGAGCGCGGGCATCCTGCCCGCCTGTCGCGCCGCAATTCCATTCCCGCTGCGGGCAGGATGCCCGCGCTCCCAGGTATTTCATGGCTTCTGGGTGCCCGTCAGCGGACGGGGATGAGCGACTGCCTTGGCGACCCTTCGCGTAGAGCTATTTCAATTCGGGTATTCTCCTGCCCGGTCCTAGCCCCGTGTAAAGTGAAGGCAACCGTCGTTCCAAAGTAGGGCGTGGGTCGTCGGCAGCAGCTATCTGTATACAAATCAGGCGTTAGACAGGATAGGGGGAGCATCTTGAGGCCGGCTCAACTCAGCGGGGAGGGCAATGGACCACGGCGAGTTATCGACAGGTGTCGGCATTCCGACACGCTCGCCTTCAACGTCTTCTTGCGAGCGACCACCCAAGACACCGACCAAGCCTGGTGCTGCGAAGAGTCGCGACATGCGGTTGACAGTCGAGGGCGGTTTGCGTATGATTCCCGGCCAAGTGTAGAGGTGAAAACTCTAATTCTCCTTCATCGAACACTCCGACTCCCGTGCTGACGGGCGGGCTGGAGCCATGCGAACTCACACCAGGTTAAAGTGCGGAACGAAGCGCGGAGTGCTCCTCGGGAAAGCCGCGCAGATTTCACGCCGGCTGGTCATTGCGGTGGTATTCGTGTTGGACTTTGCCTGCGGAGGCGCCGTCAAGCAGGCCGCCCCACCTGCTCCAGTGGCTAGCTTCGCCTGCGCAGGCACCCAGACTCAGGCGTCCCCTGAGCCCGGCACTATGACGGGCAGTCGCGACCCGCTGACCTGGCCTTTCGCGCAGAACAGCATTTGGAACCAGCCCATCGGAAGCGGTGCGGTCTGTGTAGACGCCGGTTTCACGCCTGCCTCGAACATCAGCGTCGACGAGGATTGGTGGATCGTGACCAGCAACAGCGACCCCGTCACGAATGTCTATGATCCCAACTCTTGGACGCATCGTTGTGGCGGCACGGCATGGAACAGCACGACCCACTTCCCCGCCGCTCTGCTCGTCCCGGACGCCCAACCTCCAGACACTCCGAATTATGCTTCCGCGATCCTCCAGCCGGATGGCCGCACGATCCAACAGTATGAGCCCACGGCCCGATGTGCCGCGGGAGGCCCGCTGTTTGGCTATCAGGCACCCACCGTAGACATTTACGGCGACGGCGCCCTCGGAGGGCACTTCGGCTCCGGACTTTCCAGCATCGGCGGCACCATCCGCGTAGGGGAATTGGCGCCCGCCGCGGGGGCCGTACAGCATGCCCTGAAGCTCGAGGCGTGGGCGCAGAATTACTACTACTATTCTTCCAGTCGGCCGGGTTTCCGCTGGCCCGCGATCGAAGCGGATGACTACGCTGCCAGCCAGTACCATGGGACGAATCCAGCGCTGACGGAAGGCTCACTCCTGGTGATCCCGTCCACGGTCGATATCTCCAGCCTTGGATTAGCGACGGATGCGGCGCGCAAGATCGCGCTGGCTTTGCAGGAGTATGGCGGGTACATTGTTGACGACACAGCGTGGGATGACTTCGGCGTGGCGACGGAAATCAACCCCAGTGCGAGCGTTCGGGCGGAGTTCTACGCCACCTACGGCTATCAGATCGACGACCAGGGCACACCCTTTTTCGCTGACCTCAACACCATCTTCGCGGCGCTGAAGGTGGTTGACAACAATGGGCCAGATAGCGTCGGCGGAGGGGGTGCGCCGCTCGTTCCCCTGGCCCCACCAATTTCTCCTCCTTGAACGCACCTCCGGCAGTTCGTCTGATTTCCTCAGGGGACAGGGTGTCAGAGAGAGAAAGGGTGCCAGGAAGGTGTGAAAAAATCAGCCGCCTGTCATCCTGAGCGAAGCGAAGGATCCCGGCAGTTCTTTATGGCTCAGCGGCTTACGAACAACTGCAGAGATCCTTCGCTGCGCTCAGGATGACACATTCCGAATTTCTTCACACCTTCCAGGAACCGTTTCTCCCTCAAGTGGTAGCCCGATTTAGATTTCCAGTTCAATTCGCCTTGGTTACGGCGATCCGCATCTCGGTAGATTGGGTCCGCTGCTTGGCGTCCTCGCCTGACCAGATTTCCATTGGCGGCCCGGCGGGCACATAACCCTGCTCGACAACCCACCGCAGGAAGCTTCCCCAATGGGTATCCGAGTCCTGTCCCCACGGGCCCGGAACCACTTTCGAGGCGGCCAGTCCGGCAGGCAAGGCCCTCAGCTCAAAAGGAGGCTCAAGCCGGATGTCTCCCATAACTGCCCGGCCCACTAAGATAGGGTAGCCAACTTCCCACCTCAGGTTCGCCCCATTCACCTCGGAGAAGTTCCGTCCGAAAGGAGGGCCAACCGGAGTCATGCCCATCTTCTTCAGGTGCGATTCCACCGCCTGAACAGCCGCACGAGTCTGCGGATACGATCCCTTCACGGGGACAACCACGGCAGTCAGTGCGTCGGCCCATTTGATCTCCGGCCCCAGAGGATTCTTCTTTGTGCGCTGCGGATTGGCATGTTGCTCTGCATTTGGAGTCGCGATCGCTGTGTACCCTGCCGGAGGGATCATGTCAAATAGCGATCGATTGACCTCAGCGTCCACCCGGATGTCCTTGATCTGCATCTGGTAGAGCGGCTTGCCCGGTTCCTGAATCGTAATGCCCACATGGTCGGGGTTCCCCGTTCCCGCATCCACCCACAAATCGAAGGCCTTGAACCCGGGGATTCCGCTGCCGGCTGCCGCCTGATGCACCCGATATCCCATCAGCCTCTTGCCTCCGGCCCGCTCTTCGCCAAGGGATTCATCTGCTGTCTTGGGGAGCGATTTAAATTGCTCCACCATGTCCATCGCGCTCGCGAGACCGTCGACCTGCTGCACTTGTTCAATCAGGTAGTTCCGGGTGGCAGGCATCAGAATCATCTGCTTGCCGCTGCCATCGGTTCTCAGTTCAATCCCCCACGAGCAATTGACGCGGCGATATCGGGGGGCAAGATAGCTGAAGTCAACGTCCGTGTAGGGAGCCAGGACAATCGTGTACTCCAGCGATTGCGCGGTCCGGAGTTGTGCCGCAGCCGCTGCATACGCGCGGCTCGCATTCGATCCGCTGGGAATGAGCACCAGTGCCAGGGCGACGGCCACCAACACGGCCGCCGCCATCGCCGGCACGCGGAGCGAGCGGGGATGCATCAGCGAATACACCAGCGTCCGCAGCCGGCTCGGTGGCTGTTGCTCGACCTTTTCCCGAAACTCCGCCAGTCGGTGTCGCAAGCGTGCTTCCACGTGGGCCGGGACCTCCACCTCCGTGCTCCTTCGCATGAACTCATCCAGATCATGGTTAGTGTCAGGCATGGATACTTTCCTCCTTAGGCTGTGCCGGGATTAAATGCGACAGCAGGGTGCGCAGCCTGGCACGGGCACGCGCCACATGTTTGCGCACGGTCACTTCGCGGCAGTCCATTGCCGCCGCGATGTCACCGTAAGGAATTTCCTCGACGGCGTGCATCAGGATGGCCCGAGCCTGGTTCTTGGACAAACATCCGATGGCCCGGAGCACCTGTGCGCCCTGTTCGGCGCCGGAAATTCCCTGGGCGGCGGACGGCGAGGAGTCTGGGATGTTCTCGGGGATTGCGCCCGCTTCCAGCCACTTCCCGCGACGGGCTTTGTGCCGCAGCATATCGTGCGCCGAATTGATGCAGATGCGCAAAATCAGCGCGTGGGGATTCGGGTGCTTTCTTACCTGCCCCCAACGCTTCCAAACCGTGAGCAGAGCGTCCTGCAAGGCGTCTTCCGCGTCGTCTGGATCTCTCACGATGCGCCACACGCAGCGAATCATCCGATTCTCGATGGGCGCGATGAGCCGCTCGTACTCTGATCGCTGGTCCATCATGAAGTCCTTTCATCCTGAGAACTCATGCCGAAGCATGCCACGATAATTGTCGCACTCATACCAGAAACGCTCACCACGGCATTTTTGTGGACACGGCATTACGGGCTGCGATAGAAGTTGGGGACGCCGCGTCGCTATGGTCTACGAGCGGGATGCTGGGAGGACTGACCCGCTAGACGAGCGAATCTGCTATCAAGGGCGATTCACTCCCCAACGGCTCGATGTTTTGTTGGCCTGCTGAGACAAAATGACCATTGATCTCGGCAGATCCACTTCGAAAATCCCCCATTAATTATGTTGGTCAGCGTGTTTGGGGCTTGATTTTAGCTCGCAAAGGGCGCCCGCCTTGAAAGGATCAGTCCAGGGTGTTCCAGCCAGCAGCGTCTGCGCCCAGTCGATCCGTGTTCTTTCTCGGCGACACCCAGAACGACTTTCTCCTGCTTCCTGCAAGGACCGAACGGCTACGCTCATCGCATGCTCCACCAGGAAAGGCTGTCACGAAGGTGTGAAGAAATTCGGAATGTGTCATCCTGAGCGCAGCGAAGGATCTCTGCAGTTGTTCGTAAATCGCTGAACCGTAAGAAACTGCCGTGATCCTTCGCTGCGCTCAGGATGACACCCAGCCGATTATTTCACACCTTCCACGTACCGTTTCTCCTGCGGCGGGTCGCCTGTAGCGCAGAGTCCCGGGGGTTGGGACTCTGCGGCTCTTCTCGAAGATGCTCCGGTCCGCGCCGGCCCTTCAAACTGTCCGTTGAGGCGCCCAAATACCCCGCTGCAGGGAAATTCCTTGGCAAACCACACCTAAGCTTATAGGCTAGAATCGGGCGCGCGCCCGCCCGAGCGGACCGGGCGGTCAAATTGTGCCGCTCGCCGTGACCTGTCCCTTCGGGACATCGCAGACCCGGACAGCGGGGTCTGCGCCATCCGGGGTTGGCGTGGCTGCAGGTGAAAGCTGATCGTCGAGAGAAGTTTCTTGGCGAACAAAGCGAGAATGTCTATGAAAACAAAGGACTCGGTAAGAAAGTCGATGGCTGGCGCAGACGTTGCCTTTGAACGTCTGCGATGCGCCGAAGGTGCAGTTCGGTCAAGTTGTGCCGCTCGCCCTGACCTGTCCCTTCGGGACATCGCAGACCCGGACGGCGGGGTCTGCGCCATCCGGGAATGGCATGGCTTGAGGTGGACACTGATCGCCGAGAGAAGTTTCTCGGCGAACAAAGCGAGAATGTCTATGAAAACAAAGGACAATGACAATATGTCGCTGGATCCGCCCCTGTCCTCGACTCCTCCGCCCGGCGCTGTGGATTCGGGGCGAGCCCGGAGATCAGGAATGACGATACGATCCCGGATGGGAAGGACCTTGCAGGCAGACCCGACTCGATGGAGCCGGTTCCCTAATACTCACCCACTCCGGAATACTCGGAGAAAGGCCGGCGTGCTCGCCTCCAGGGCCGACTCGTGATATGGGCGGTGGTTGGGTGTTCATGGTTACTCTACGCGCAACGCCTGCATAGGGTCGAGCTTGGAGGCGCGCGTGGCAGGCAACCAGGCGGCGAGAAGCGCCACAGCGGAGAGGATAAGCGGCGCAGCGATAAACACCGCCGGATCCCAGGGCTTAACGCCGAAGAGGATAGTGGCGATGAGCCGCGTCAGGCCGAAGGCTGCGGCAATGCCTGCCGCCACGCCGACCAGAGACAGCCTCACGCCCTGCCAGACCACAAGCTTACGGATGGCGGATGGGCATGCGCCCAGCGCCATGCGGATGCCCATCTCCTGGGTGCGCTGCTCGACGGAGTAGGCGATCAGGCCATAGATGCCGATGGCGGCGAGAACCAGCGCCACGGCGCCGAAGATGGTAAGCAGCAGCATGTTGAAGCTCTGGCGGGCCGTGGAACGCCCCATCACCTCCTCCATGGTGCGAAGATGCGCCACCGGAAGGCCTCCACTCGAGAGGCGCAACTGCTCGGTGACGGCAGCAAACGCCTGATGGGGGTCGCCGCGGGTGCGCGCTACCCAGATCATCGCGGAGGTGTCGGAGTAGGCCGCAGCATACCAGTCCACGACCTGTGCCGTAGGAACCATCATCATGGGATCGGGAGGGTGGCCGAGGCCGTTGTTGTGGGTGTCGCCCACCAGTCCAATGATGGTCCGCGGCGGTTCGTCAGCCTGCACTCCCATACCCGTGCCGATCTGGATTTGCCGGCCCACAGGGTCCTCGTTGGGCCAGAATTTGTTGGCAAAAGCCTGATTGATGAGCACCACGCCGGGAGCCGCGAGCGTATCGGTCTCCCGGAAATCGCGCCCGCGCAGGATGGGAATCTTGAAGACACTCAGATAGCCGGGCGAAAAACTCATCCATCGGCCGCCCATCCAGCCCTTCTCAGGATGCCCAGCGATTTGGAAGGCCAAAGCGTCGTCGACTTGATTGGGCAGCCAGACCGTCGACGCCGACACTTGCACCCCGGGGATCGCGTTGAGCCGATTGCGAGCGTTCCGCGAAAGCTGAGATATGCCCGTTGTCGTGTGCAGGAGCGACCCGGTCATGGACATCTCGGCCGTGAGGACGTTTTGGGAGTCGAAGCCCGGAGACACCGCGCGCAGGGAAACAAAGGTGCGGATCAGCAGAGCAGCGCCGATCAGCAGCACCACGGCCAGCGAGACCTCGCTCGTGACCAGCAGCGAGCGGGTCTTGCCCGTGCGGAAGCTTGTGCCGGACCGATTGCTGCCCTCCTTCAACGAAGTGTTCAGGTCGATGCGTGAGGCGGCGAAGGCGGGGAAGAGCCCGAACAGAACACCCGTGAGCAGCGCAACGGCGAGGGTGAAGGCGAGGACATGCCAATCGATCGCCACGGCGGCGCCGTTTTCACCGAGGCGGGGTAGACCCGCAGGGCTGACCGCGAGCAGTGCGCGCACACCGGCAAACCCCAGAACCAGGCCGAGCGCGGCGCCCGCAACGGCCAACAGCACACTTTCCGCCAGCAACTGGCGGATGATCCGCGCGCGACTTGCGCCCAGTGCGGAGCGTATGGCCAACTCCCGTTTGCGTCCGGAGGCACGCACGAGCAGCAGGTTGGCGACGTTGGCGCAAGCGATCAACAGCACCAAGCCAACCGCTCCCAGCATGACCAGCAGCGACCTGCGCGCATCGCCGATGATCAAGTCGCGCAGCGGCTCAACGGCAAATATCTCCCCTTTGCTGGGGCTGCTTCTGGGGAAGATGCGGTAGTACTCTTCCGTGGCGAGCTTCATTTGCGCGTTGGCGGCCTCGAGCGTGATGCCGGGCTTGAGACGTGCGGCGGCCTGAAAGTACTGGTTTCCGTTCGTGCTTTCGGGTTCAAACTGAAAGGGCAACCAGATGTCCGCATCAGGGTCGGAGAAAAACTCCTTTCCGATCACGCCCACGATCGTATAAGGCTCATTGCCCAGCGAGAGCCATTTTCCCACGATGGCCGGATCGCCGCCGAAGCGCCTCTGCCAGAATCCATAGCTCAACACCACCACGTTGCCGCCGTGCGGCGAGTCCTCGAGTGGCGTGAAGGTGCGGCCCAGCATCGCCTTGGCGCCGAAGAGACGGAAATAGCCCTCGGTGACGTGAATGCCGTGGAGTTGTTCGGGCCGGTCCCCAGTGAGGTTGAAGCCTGGGCTGGTGAAGTCGTAAGCGGCAACGTCCTGGAATACGGCGGTCTGCCGCTGATAGAGACGAAAGATCGGAATCGAGGCAAGGTTGGAAGCAAGAAGGCCGCCGCCACTGGCCGGATGATGAAAGAACTCGACCATGCGATCGGCGTCGGGGTAGGTGAGGGGCTTGAGCAGAACCGTGTTGACTACCGTGAAGATGGCGGTGTTGGCTCCGATACCCAGCGCCAAAGCGGCAAGTACGGCGATGGTAAACCCGGGGTTCTTGAAGAACATGTGCAGAGAGTGCTTAATCTCACTCCCGAGATTGCCCATTCATCCACCCCATTTTCCACTCAGAACCTCAGAGCCAGACTATAGCATGATGTAGGTTCGACGAGACCCTGTTCCGCCCGGGATCTCCGATTTGGACCCGTTGCTCGTCTGCATCGTACGCCTCTCCCGCCATCGACACCACGAAACTCATCATTAGATCAGGCCCCAGCCAAGATCGCGGGTAACAAGCATGAAGTCCGATGGCGAGAATCCTCCGACCGCTATCGCGCGCACATCCAGGCGGGTGACCGCCGCACCCCGCTCGCCCCGCTTATGGCCAAGCGCGCCAAGCGGTCAAGGCCCTCCAGAGTGTTTTGTTCCCAATTGTTCCCAAACGGGCGCGCGGGAAGGGAAAAACGCGGACCAAAGCCATTGAAAACAGAAAGGAAAGTGGTCGGGGCGCCCAGATTTGAACTGGGGACCTCTTGGTCCCGAACCAAGCGCGCTACCAGGCTACGCTACGCCCCGTCATACAGTTACGTCCCTACTTTCAACTATTTACACGATACAACCTGCACTGACTAACTGCCCGAATTTGGGACTAAATGGGAACAACTAAGCAACTCCCGTACCAACCGACGCCGCTACTTGTTGGCGATAGGAATCCACAAAGTGAGTGTACCGGCTGGTCATCTCCAGCGAACTATGGCCGACCCACTCCTTGACTAGATCGCCCGGCACCCCGGCTGATTGAAGCACACTCACGCGGCCATGCCGGAAAGCATACGTAGACCCGGCAGGCAGACCCAACCGCTTGATCAACGCCTGTACCCGACGCCGTATCAGCGCATGAGTCAGCGCCGTACCCCTCCGAGTAGAAAACACCCGGCCCGTGGTCCGACCGCCCAAGAACTCCCGTAGACACTCAACAAGCGGAGCATCAATACACACCACCCGGAAACCTCGTTTAGTCTTAGGGGTCTGCTCGTCCTGGCCGTACATACCCCGCCGAATAAACACCCGCCCCACAGCTAGGTCCAAATCCTCCACATGTAGCCCACACGCCTCGGAGGGCCGCATGCCCGTACCGGCCAACAGCGTAAACAGCACCCGCCACTGACCAGAACTAGTCTGTACCAACTGCCGCATCTCGTCAATCGTAAAGAATCGCTGTGGCTTTACCGGGATCTCAGGTAGAGTTAACCGCCAGTCGCGCCACACCCGCTCCCCGAGGATCTGTTTTACCACCCCCACGATGTTACGGATTGATTTGGGAGCGAGTGGCCGAGACACCCCGGCAGGGCTGATATACGTCGCCTGCGACAGACTAGCAATAAACTCCTGCACCTTACGCTCAGTGACCAGATCGAGCGGAAAGGCACCGAAGAACGGCAGGATGTATTTATCCAGATGGCACCCCACCGTATTGCGGAATGATGGTTTACAGAGCGATAGCCGATTATCGCGCCACCACCCCGCCTCCGCAGTGAACATCGTGGCCCCGTGGCTCGCCCGCTCCAGGTGTGTAACCGTATTGACCCCAAGCTCGCCCAACTTAAGAATCAGCGCCCGGCGAGCCTCTGACTTAGTCATCTCCGTCACCAACCCGAGCGGAATAGACCGATGCACCCGCGCATCGTGCCCTGGCACATCCTCATAATACCGCCCGTGATACATGTTACCCTTCTTGACAATACAACCTGACTGCCCGAATCGACGGCTCATGCATTTCCCCCTTCGATTCGGCAGCACCTGCTCCGCTTTGGACTGTACCTCTCCCAGGACGGCCATGTCAAACTCCGAACATAAATCCTCCAGTCCGCAACGCGGAACTGTCGAAAGTGTCCTGTGAAGTTATCCTGGGAGTTTAGAATCCTGGAGCCGTGCCCCACCTACGTAGCTTATGGGGAGGACTGATGCTAGAATACGCCCGCAAAATCAGAAGTCAAGCGAAATCTGCACCGGGTGGACCGTTCCCCTTACCTCGGCCCCGGAAAGCGCCGTGCGCCCGGTTTCCCACGCGCCGTGGCCCCGTTTGAGAGGGTTTTACACACCACCGGCAACCGCGTCCCGTCCCACCCGAACCCGGCATCACGCAATGAATCAGCACGCTCCACCGCCGTCTGGCCCGGCCAGGGCATCGGTGGACCATAGATTGACGAGGCCAACACAAACGTCAAATCAATATCGGCATCCTCAGGATCGTAGATTACCACCGGCACCACACTCGC
This sequence comes from uncultured Acidobacteriota bacterium, assembly GCA_963831905.1. Lineage (GTDB taxonomy): Bacteria > Acidobacteriota > Terriglobia > UBA7540 > UBA7540 > CAVROP01. The sequence goes on from CAWHRX010000009.1 coordinate 1,984,536, forward strand.
CAGTTCCGCGTCCACCAGCCGCAATAGGGCACGCCGCTCACGCGGCGTTGGCTTCCAATTATATTTAGTCCAGGGCTCCTGCTTCGACGCGGTAAAATGAGCCAGCTTCGACGCCTCCGACTCACCGGGCAGCCCCACGCGCAACCGGTCATCAGGAGCCGCCCGGCTGACCGCCGTGCAGATATCCCATACCACACCGGCATAACGAACACGGCCCGACGCAAGCATGAACTTGCCTCGGGCCGCTGTTGGGTACTCCCGCACTTCAATCATGGCCTACCCCACCACCACCGGGATTACAGGGACATCGGAGGCTGACACCTTAATCTCAGGGGCAACCGGAGCCTCGGCAACGGGAGCCGCCTGCGCAACCGCCTGCTCCGACTTCTCCGTAGGAGCCGCCAACTTAGCGAGCCGCTCCTTGTGCTTGGAGTCCATCGTCGCCTTGGCAGCCGTAGCCTTCGCCAACTTGCCGCTCTTCTTCGAAGCCTTAGCCGGAGCCGCCTTGACCGCCTTCTCTTTCGGAACCTCAGCATCCGCCTTGCGCAATCCGTAGCGGATCGCTGCCGCTTTGGAAGCCTGCGGAACCGGCGCATCATCACCGGCCACGTGTTTGAAGTGGGAAGCAAACCCAGCATACACCGCCCAGGCACGCGCCCCGAAGTTAGTAATCTGCGCGCGGTGCTGTTTGCACAGGCCATCCGCATCGCCTTCCATAGCGGCGTTGTCGCACCGCGTCCCGCCGATCGTCTTTAGAACAGCGCACAATTTTTCAGCCATGACAAAAACCTCGAAACTTACCGGAGCGGAGCCGCTTGGATCGATCTCCGGCCCCACTGCATTACTCGTCCTTTTTCTTTTGCGGCCCCTCGGGATCCGCACCCAACGGAATCTCTTCCCAATTCGGAGGCATGCACTTTGCCGACAACCGGCCCAAAACCTCTGGATCATCCGAGGCAGGTCTGGCCAACCGAATGGGATGAACCCTACCCGCCCCGTCTGTCAACACCCACGCCCGCAATACCTCGATCGCGGATTTGTTTTCCACGGTAGAACCTCCCTACTCCCAGTAGGTGCCACCCAGGGCACCCCGTACTCGCACCAAACCCAAACTGCGCATAACATCGTCCTTGGCCCGCCGTGCCGCATTGCGGCGCAACCGCCGTCGCGCCTCGTCCACCGTCACCCGACCCTCGCGTACCGACTGCCTTAGACGGCCCGGAACTTTACTGCCCACCGGAAAGCCGTCCTCGTCCACCGTCCCCTTGCCCTTGTCGTTCAACATGGGCATCGCCTCCATGCCCTTGGTCCTTGCAGTTTCCCGTCCAACTAGCTGGATGATGTAGCCTAATATGTACAGGCAGATGGCACACCTGCGCACCTACACCCACAGACACAAACGCTCCGGTGGGGCGTTTCAGTCAAGCCACAGGTTTAAGTTTGTGATTAAGATGGAAGGTATTGCCGCCAAAGGTCATAGGGGCAGGACGGGAACTGTCAGGCTAAGGCCGAATATACTTCTTGATTGGATCGAGAATGATCGGGAAGATGGGGTCGCCGACATGACGGGCGGCTCTTGCCACTGATTACGCACACTTACCGAAAGCTCACAAAGTGCGGAGCGTTACACCCGGGGATCGGAGAATGACGGTACCGCCGCGACCGGAGTTCCCAGAACGAGCCTTGCACAATATTGCAGCTGTCAGCCGAGATGTTGTTTCTTCGCTTTGTTTATGCGGGGTCGGCCGAACTTGAGATATATTAGCGCCACTTCTGCCGACATCGGTACAGAGGGGCATAACACGGCGATTCCGAGGAAAGTTACAGGCCCGCTTACTTGCCCACCTCCACTGCATCAAAATCGTTCACTAAGGACGCGATCTTGGGAAGCCACGACTTGTACTCTGCAAGCGAGAACGGAGGCATTCCCTGTAAGTAGTGATTTCCGCACTTCTTGCCGTTGGCTGTCCATTCCATCAAGAGGAGCCGCTTGTGGGAACGGAAAACTGGAAGTTGGCCAACTAAAAGGTTTTCATTTGCCTTCACCGCATAGTCTCCTTCCAACAAAGCTTCGCCGCTATCCGCATCCCAGACGCGGTAATGGCCGGAAGCGCCGTTGCTCGAATCATCTCCCATGACCACCCGGCAATACCAATCCCTGGGTTCATCCACCATAAGGCAGATTGGATGTTGCACGCGCCGAATATAATAGTATGCAAGTTTCTTATTGAAGTAATAGTCCACGATGGCCGCATTAAGATTGGGCCACCCATCGATGACGTTCCACCAAATTACGCCCGTGCTCTGCCACTTTTTCAGACGGGTGCTTTCAATGACGAACTTATCGGCTTCTGCCTGCGTTATTTGTGTGGCCACGATAAAGTCGTCGATCTTGTCCGGAATCGCTCCGAAGAATTCCTTCGCTTCGTTGGCGAGCACCTCGTTTTGGTATGGGTCTCCTACGACGCTCGTCGAGTGAAGAATCCATTGGCTATTGTTCTGCCAAGGCCACAGGTGGTGGGCATCAAGAAAGCGCCTGAGTGAGGAGAGGCCGGGACAACCGTTAAAGCCGATTTCGCTCACGAAATGAGCCGTGTGTTCAGTGTAGTAAGGACTCTTGAAGTAGTCTCGCGGACCCCACAGGTGCTCCTCGGGCATAAGGTTCGTCTGTCCTGTGGAGATTACTTCCGGCGCATAGTAGGGGGAACTTGGAAGATAAGGTCGGAAGGGATCACATTGAAAGACCACTTGCGGCAGCACCTCACGCGTGATCTTGTTGTGGACGGGGTCCAAACCGAAGGCGTGGTAGGTTTCATCCCCCTCGTTGTCACCCGACCACAAAGCGAGGGAAGCATGGTTACGCAACTTTCTTACCACCGAGATCGCTTCCCGCCTCATCACCTGCAGAAACTCCGGCGTCTGCGGGTAGATCGAGCAAGCCATGGCAAAGTCCTGCCAAATCAAAATCCCATTCCGGTCGCAGATATCGAAGAACGCGTCGTCTTCGTAGACATTTCCGCCCCAACTCCGCAAGAAGTTGCATCCCAGGTCGATGAAAAGTGCGAGTATCTTTTCGTACCGCGCGGCATCGCGGCTATGGAATGCATCGACCGGAACCCAGTTTGAGCCCTTCACCAGAATCGGCACACCATTGACCTTAAACATGAACTGGCCAGGCTTCTCGACGGTGGTTACCTCGGTGCGAACCAATTCGACTTTACGAATTCCAATGGTGTCCGCACGTTCGGCCAGCACTTTGTCGCCTTGGAGAAGTTCCGTAGTAACCTCGTAAAGGTTCGCCTCGCCGTAGCCCCGCGGCCACCACAGTTTCGGGCTGTTAACCTCAACTGGAAACTCTCCGGCTGTGAAATTGACCTGATGGATATCGGTGAAGATAGAATCGCCGCAGCGGCCCCGGACCCGCAGCCGAAGCCGGGGAAGGAGCGCCAAGTCTGTGGTGAGCCCGTATGATACTGCCAATGTGGCGCGGCCGGGGTCAAGAGATACGGTGGTGAAATACATGTCAGCGACCTCGTGCGGAGCGTGAACGATGAGCTCCACTGGGCGCCAAAGGCCGGCCGACACTGCTCGCGGCATGATGTCCCACCCGAAGGCATGCGCCGGTTTTCGAATCCACACAGCTTCTTGATTCGTGGCACCCGCTTCGTTGAAGGTGTAAGCCGGGTCATATTGCTTACGGGCGGCCTCGACGATGGTAGACTTTAACCTGACCGTCAGGAGGTTTGGTCCTGTGGAACTTAATCTCTCTGTCACGTCAAAGCTCTGTTCCACCAGGGCGTCCGACGATTCCCCAATTTCCTTTCCGTTCAACCAATAGGTGGCGAGGCAGTCCACGCCGTGGAAGAGAATTTCCACTCGGCGTCCGGCGATTCCGCCGGGCGTTGGAAATTCGCGCTGATACCACCAGTCATAGAGCTCATACGGTCGGAGCTTCGTAATATTGTCGGCAAAGAACAGGTCCGCTGGCAGTTCGCCTTCCCGCGAAAGGTCCAGGGGCGCGTCCCCCGGTACCGAGGCCTCAATCGAGGTCAGTCCCGACGCCTTTAGTTGGTCGGGCCGGTTGATCTGGTACTTGTCATGGGGAAAATAGAAGAGCCGCCAAGCGCCATCCAGATTGATGCGGAGCGTTCCGGAGAACGGCTTCTCGCTGGCACCGGCACCCTGGGTGCCTGCATGCAGCCCCGTTGACGTCAAAACAAAACAAAAGACCGCTGAGAGAAGTCCATTTCGTTTCATACCAAAAATCCTCTTAAGCACACGTAGAAATCTCGTTGGGGGAGGAGGTGTGACGGAACGAACCACGCGCCTAGCCGTTATTCCCCACTCCAAAGCTGTCGATGTGCTAACGATGGCTGAACCTGCATAAGAGTGCAGATCGCTGATCTGAGTCAAGGTTTTGATCAATAGCAATTGGTTCAACCAAAACAAGAGACACTGTCAAGCCTGTTTGCTGTTATCAATACCCTTGTGTTGTGCCGCCGCGAAGACGGAGCGAACAAGGAACAAAAGCAGGAACTGCCGCAGTGATCGTATCGCGAGAAACTACTACCCCTGAGTACTTGAACTTGGTTGGTGCATATGCATACTTCGGCTGGGCGTGGGACGACTGCCTTCTCAAGGAACCATTCATTCAGGTTTGGTTGGCAAGCCCCAGGAGGACAGAAGCCACTATCAATATCCCTAGTCCAGCACCCATCCACCGTTTTGCCTGCGTGCTGGTCCCATTCCACTCGCCACTCGCAAACCCGCATACACTGGAGGCCAGAATCAACATAGCCATGAACAACGGCCATCCAATGACTGCCCCTGCCCGTCCCATCCCTTTGGCCCCCCATCCATAAAATAGAACCCCGGCATACCATAACAACGCCATGCCGAAGCCGATGAACCACCAGAGCCCCGTTCGAGGGAGTAGGTAGTTTCTCCAGGTACGGTTGCGGGTAAGCCGATAGCCGGTGTAAAGACCCGTGGGTGCGAGTCCTCCTACCAATGTAATCAGCCACACGACATTGAGCCCGCCTGTTTCGCTCGCACCGAAGCCCATGGCAATCCGGATAATGGAACCACTGAACGCAAATGCAAAGTTCATCATGGCCGAAAAGATGCCGCTCAAAGCGCAGATGATTAGCCCTGCCGCAAGTCCTCCCTTCTGGATTGGCTTTTCGGAAAAAGCTTGTTGCTGTTCTCTCTTCTTACCCGCAAACCCCACGACGGCAACTCCCAGGAGCAATGTTAAGACGGCAATAATCACCATAAAGCCTTTTTTCTTGGCGATCAAATCCGGGGTATTAACGGCCAAAGGTACGAAAGACCCGACGGCGGCATCCACGCCGATTAGAACGGAAACGCCAACTGCCATGCCCATACGCACTACACCTAGGCCGGAGAGGACGGACCCAATTCCCCATCCTGCACCATAGAGCAGAACACGGGTGACATCACCCTTCGGGGCCGCACCGATCGCCTCGGCCAAATGAGGAGCGGTCGCCAAGGCCAATGCAAGAGGCATTACCAGCAGTGCAAGAGTTGCGTAGACAAGCCAAATATTCTCCCACTTCCATGGCTCGACGTATTTGAGTCCAAGGAAATATGAGCCTGTGAAGATACCCGCCAGCATCACAAACGAAAAGCTGATCCACTGGGGCATATTAATCCTTTCGTCCCTGTTTAGCACTCCAGGCAAGCGCGGATCGACAGCCCGTACGCGGACGGCTGGGCTGGAATACCCCTCCTGCCCGCCAGTGACCAGCCGGGCTCACCTGGGATTGAGCTAGGTTGCGTCGCTTCGACGGACCAACTGCCGAAAATCACGCTGGAATAGAACGTGGCGCCTGCCTACGCTCTGAGAGGGCCTGGGAAGAAATCAAACGCCGCCGCAGATGGCCGTCAATACGACCGACATCGCCTCCATCAGTGGCGGAACCCTATTCCACCTCAGCTACTCCGCTCACCATGGCTTGGTGTTTCGCCGCAGAGGTGCGTCGCAGCTCCTGCGAGCGCGCCAGTGCTTTGTTCGCAAGGTTAACCTTCCCGAGCTTGCGGTAAGCCAGCGACAACTGGTAATGCACATCTCCGTAAAAATCAAAGGGGGCAGCCCGTTCAAGCTCTGCCACGGCCTTCGCCTCTTCTCCGAGGCGTACGTAGGCAGTTCCCAACAAGCCGCTGGCTTCCACCATGTCCGGCTGATAGCGAAGTGCCTTCTGTAAGTACGGGACGGCTTTTTCTGTTTCGTGCTTTCCCACGTACAAACGGCCCAACAAGCACAGAGTGCTCACGCGGGAGGGATCGATCCCCAGGCTCTTTTCCAGCTCGGCGCGCGCCTCGTCGTAGGATTTGTTGTTCAGAAACAGTTCTCCCAGCGCCTCGTGAAGTTCCGGCTCACTCGGTTGTAACTGGAGTGCGAGTTGATACTCTTTGATTGCGTTTTTTTCTGCCCCGCGCAGCTTGTAACCTTCACCTCGTAATTGGTGCGTGCGCCAGGAATCGGGAAAAGACTCTGCCAATCGGTCATAACACTCGGCGCCCAACGCATAGTAAGTTCGGGCGAGCCAGTAACTAGCCTCCACGTTGCCCTTGTCGAGGGCCAGTAGTTTTGCAAATGTGTCAGCCGCCCGGTCGTATTGCCGCAAAGTGAACTGGGTCTTCCCTAGCAGGAGCTGCATCGGCACCTCCAATCGCTTCCGGGATTCAAGCAGATGGGCACAGGCCCCATAGCGCCCCGCGCGACAAGGGTTCTGAGCTATTCTCCCCCCAGGCTCGCGTTCTCCAGCTTTCTGCCAAGCAATGAAGTCCGCTTGGAAGGCTGCCCGTTGATCCTGCGCCTGAGCAGGTTGCTCTGCGGCCTCGTGGACGCCCCACAGCAGAAAACGCTTGGCGGCCCCCTCTGGGGCACTCTGCAGATCCGTCAAGATGCTCTTGACAGGATCCGGCGATAGTTCGATTGTGGGGAATTCCTGTTGCACGGCCAGAAACTCGGGAGATATTTGCCATATCCTGCTGACAGCCTCCAGGGCTGGCGTAACTTGGCCCTTCGCAAGTTGCGTTTCCGCCAAGCCGAGCCACGCTGGTTCAATCTCTCCATTGACCTCGAGCTCGAGATGAAACTCCGACTCGGCTCTATCCAATTTGCCGGCGTGCAGATAGGCGTGACCCAAGGAAGTATGGAGACCGGGCTGATTGGGCTCAAGGTCGAGACCCTGCCGGTATTCCAGCGCTGCGTCGTTCCAGCGGTCACGTTGGGCCAACATATCCCCGAGGAAACGATGTCCCCAGGCCGAAAACCGATACAACCGCGCCCCCCGATAGGCCAAGCGGCCGGATAGATTTAGGTAGTCGTGGCCGAGCTTAAACCATGCCCCCGCCTTATCGGGCTCAAGTTCGGCAACCTGACGGTACTGATCGGCAGCTTCTCGGTAGTTGTCCTCGTGTTGGTAGCAGGTGGCCAGAGCTCGATGCGCCTCCCGGTTGGAGGGATCCAATTGGAGAGCCTGCTGGAGAGGCGGGATGGCCCTGTCCGGCGAGCCGAGTCTCAGGTAGTCAATCCCCACGACGACATTCGGGCCGACCAGATTTGGGGCTTGGCGCAACGCTCTCGTCAAGTACCTCACCGCGACGCTATACTCGCCAAGGGCGTGATAAGCCAAGCCAAGATTGACCTGCGCCTCAAGTAAGCCTGGGTCCAGAGCTAACACAGTCTTGAATTCTTCTGTGGCGCGCAAAAAGTCCCCCTCCTTTAGTGCCTCTTCCCCGACACGGAAGTGCGCCGCCACATGTTCTTCAACCGCTTCACAGGTTGCTGGCCTGTAAGCAATAGAACAAAAGGCAAGGAAGACCACAAGGGATGTGAGCGTCGAGCAGTTCAGGCAGCGAAGCGCTTGCCGACAGGGGGCAAAGCTACCCCTCCGTTTAGGTATTAGCGCAGTGTCGATCCCCAACGATGCGATGTTTTCGTGCGAACGCATGGATGAGACGCCACGAACGAATGAGTGGATTACCAGGCAAAGTCAGGACTTCTTCCCCTCCTACAGCTCACCGCTCCCGACCGATTATAGCTTACAGAAGCATTCGTAGGAATGACGGGCGATTATCAAGGGTCATGTCTAGCAAATGGTACAAGTACCGCTCAGCGCGGCACAGGCATTTATCACCTCTCCAGCCCGATGAAGCTTGCCGCTCGGCATCCTCTGCGAACCCCTCGGGGGCACGCGACCCGGCCCGTTACTCTCCTTGCGGGATAGACCGCGCGCCCCTACTATACGGGTCTGGAGCCCATCCAGAGGGTTTAGAAAGTGAACCTCAGGCTGAACTGGATAATTCGTGAAAGATTGTATTGTCCGCTGACCACGCCAAAACTCGCATTGCTGCCGCCTTGCGCCGGCGCGCAGCAGTTGGTGTTGGGCGGCATAAACTGGGGGTGATTGAACAGGTTGAAGAACTCCGCTCGGAACTGTAGAGCCAACTTCTCATCTGGTCCAAACTTCGTGTTCTTAAAAAGCGCGAAGTCAAAGTTGTTCATACCGTCTTCGCGCAGATTCGGTTCAGTGCGAGAATCGTTCCCAAAGGTATAGGTCCACGTCGGCGTGAATACCGACGTATCGAACCATTCGTTCAGTCGGCTCGAAACGGAACCCCCCATGGCCTTTTCTGGACCAACTCTTGTCGCCCGGGGAGACCCAGCGTACGGAATACCACTTAACGCGCCAGTACCACCAATGACCAGCGGGAAACCTGACTGGAACGTGGTGATGCCATTGATTCCCCAACCCGAGATAATCTTGTTGGCGACTGGGCTCTCGCTGCCTGCGAACTTCTTGCCCCTCCCGAAAGGCAAATCCAGAATGTAGGAGAGCACGAAGCGCTGTGGAACATCATATGGATCCAGACTTTTTTCGTTTTTTATGTTGTAATCATTGGTATCTACCCACGATGGCCCGGAAGCCTCCAGCCAGGTAGCCTCCTCGTTTGTGTCGCTAATGAGTTTGGAAACCGTGTAGGCGGCAAGGACAGTACCCCCTCCTTTGAAACGCTTTTCTACCTTCAATTGCAACGAATGGTAAGTCGAGTTGCGGTCGTCGTCCTCAGCAATCGTTATGTCGTCATATTGGGGGTAAGGCAGCAAGAGGTGTACGGCCTGTACGGTCGGAGACGTCAAAGTCCCCGATTGAACCAACCCGTAGAACGGGTTTGGCACCTGCGCAGTAAGCTGACTCAGCGTGTAGCTATTGGCTCCGGGGCCCCCGTCAGGTGCAGGCAAATCTGCCAATGGCAACTGGTCGATGTCTTGGACCTCTTTGGGCAAGTGCGTACCCTTGGAGCCGGCGTAGGCAACGTCGATGAGGGTGCCATCGGGGAGCTCACGCTGGATGTTGAAATTCCACTGCTGTACGTATGAGTAAGGGTTATTAACAACAGGATTGGATGACCATACTCCCTGTTGGTTAATCCACGGCTGGTTGCGTCCAGCGGGGTAGGTAATGCCAGCTGGCCACGGATTGCTCAAAACCCAGTTGGGTGTAACCCCATCCAAAGTCGCAAGCCAAGTATTACTGTAAGTGGCATTAAACATGTTGTTGGGAGCGTCGTTCCACCGAATATCGACCGGCAGCCAGAAAACCCCATAACCCGTCCTGATGACAGTCTTATCGTTCAGGCGATACGCGAGCCCGACTCGGGGCCCGAAGTTCGTCAACGGCACGTTATATTCACCGCGGCTTCGCCGCGCGGGAGAGTCCACGAGGTCAATGGCCCCTAATAAACTCCCAAAGGGTTTTCCTGTCACCGGGTTGGTCACATTCGACACGGCACTCGAAAAGGGGCTTACGGCATTCGGGTACATGTCGATCAGCCGATTGAAGCGGTCCGTCCAGCTGCCCTGCACGTCATAGCGCATGCCGAGATTCAGCGCCAACTTTCTCGTCGCTTGGAACGTGTCTCCAAAGTATAGACTGCCAGACATTAGCTGCTCCGCCATTAAGGAAGGAATCTGGAGATAACTCGAGTTGTTGCCGTAACCAAGCAGGAATGAGGCAAAAGTACTGCCGGTAGCCGTGGGAATGAGCGGGTTGGAGGAGGTCATGTACTGGTCGAAGTCATATACTCCGCTACTGTCAGCGGTCTGGAAATACGAGTCCCGGAGCAGTCGAAAATCCCCACCGATCTTGAGAGTATGTGTTCCCTTGATTTTGGTGAAGCTGGGAGCAAAGTACCAAATGTCGTCGTAGGCGCCAATCCCGCCCCCAGTTCCCACGTCGGGATCACACATACCACCGCTGTAATCAATCCCGGAGCTCCCCGTCCCCACGCAGAAAGCCGGCATGTACCTACGGGGTGCCGGGACAATAGAATTCATATAGGCGGGCATACCAAAAGCGGTCAGATCTGTACTGGCATGGCCCAGCGGACTAGAGGTGTAGGCATAGCGTTCATACCCCAAGTGTGTATCCAGAATCGCTGTGGGCGATATTGTATACGTATCGCCCAAAATGATTTGCTTGGTACTGTCTGTGTAGATACACCGATCAGGGCAGATAGGTTCGTTTTTGAAAGGCTGATACGGGAGGTCTAGCAGCGTCCAGTATGAGAATCGGGAAAAAAATCTCTGCTTGTCGCTGATATTGTAGTCAACCCTTTCGGCAACTTCGTCGGTGTCGCCTCCTATGCTTTCGGCGGTGGTAAAGTTATTTATATGCGTATAGGGAGCCCCAGAGCCGTTCGGTAAAGGCCAATAGCCCGTCAAGATTTTTGCGCTGGGATCAATTCGGCTCTGAGGGATGGTGTTACCGGCAAATTGCGTCCGGCATGTCGGCGTTGTACCGCCAGCAAGAGTGGAGCAATTGGTGCTGCTAAGTGCGTCATAAATGGGAATGACATTTCCGCTAGGATCAAAAAGGCTTGAGAAATCCCCACCCCTCATGGCAGGCGTAGGTACACTCGTGGTAAGTGCTTGCCCCATGCGTTGTCGGAAACCCTCATAGCTCGAGAAGAAAAACAATTTGTCACGGATGACGCGCCCACCAACGTTCGCGCCGAACTGGTTTTGGGTAAACGGAGGTACGGGTAGCCCTGCACCGTTAAGGAAGAAGTCATTGGAGTCAACCACGCTGTTTCGAAGGAATTCATAGGCCGAGCCGTGGAAGGCGTTGGTGCCCGATTTAGTGGTGAAGTTGATGAGCCCGCCCGCAAATAGCCCGTACTCAGGTCCCAAGTTATTCGTCTGCACTTTGAATTCTTGAATGGCATCTTGTATCGGTATTAAACTAACCATGTGAAAGTATGCGGCATTAAGGGGGAAGCCGTCTACATTGATAGCGCTCCAAGTGGCTTCGCCCCCTCCAACTGAGAAGTCTCCAGCTGCCACGGGGTTAGCGCCGACTGGATTACCCATTGACGAGTTGCCCGCGGACGGTTGCCCCTGTGGCACCACTCCGGGCACCAGTTGTATCAGGCCAATGGGGTTCCGCCCGTTCAACGGCATCTCAGTGACGGTGCGCGACTCCACAACTTGACCCAGTGAGGAAGTCTGCGGTTGGAGCAACGGCGTCTGTGCCGTAACTTGGATGGATTGGGATACTTCGCCGACTTCCATCGGGATGTCGATCCTAAGGCCGTTCTCAATCTCCACAACGATGGGCTCTCGGTGGAAGGTCTTGAAGCCGGCCTTCGCCGCGTCAAGCCGGTACTGCCCCGGCAGAAGGTTGACGAACGTGTAGGATCCCGCCGCCTCAGACCGCATCGTGCGCTTTTCCGAGGTCCCGATATTAGTGAGTGTGACTGTCGCGTCGGGGATCGCAGCTCCGCTTGCGTCCAGAACGGTCCCGGCGATGGATCCATATTCAATCTGCCCCCAACAAGGCCGGGGCCAGATCGCAAACAAGAAAATGACTGCTATAAGAACGGGCCGAAGCTTTCCGAAACCTAGCATTTTACCCTCCTACTGATCAAACCTTGTTAGCTACCGTTTTTTGGGATATGGTCCGAACACCACTTCCACACATCGAGGACCGAGACCAGCTGGGCAGAGCAACTATGTTGCGGCTATTTCCTCCAGCTCTAAGACTTGGTGCATTTGCCACCCATTGCATTCTCCGTTTCTCTTCTACTCGCCCACTTCCCAATGCAGCGCGGGGCCCCTCCCCCATGAGAGTTGCCCGCCGAGATAAGAATGAGCCGAATTCAGGACAATTCATGCGCAAAATCCGACGCGAGTGGCCTTAATCATCGTGCCTCATCCTAAATAGCAGCCAAAGGGATGTCCAGGCCACTTCGAGCATTTTTTTCACCATTTTTGGCAAATGACCTGACGCAAAAGTCTCGAAACGCTGCCGAATGAGACCTAAGCGACATTAGAAAGATCCGCTTTTGCTCAGATCTAGGCATGCCGTTTTGACGCGAGAAGAATCGAGCCGTTCCGCTTACGGAAGCGGCCTTCCCCGGCGTTCACATTGGTTTCGGAAAGGAGGCGTGCGATTATACTGGAACAGGCATGTGCGAGTTTTGACTTCCCTATTCCGCCGCCCCTGATATTCAGCTGATACGATTCTTCCTCCGATAGGCAAGCGGCGTCATGCCGGTTTGACGCGAGAAGAACCGAGCTAGGTGCGCGTCGACTTCAAACCCACAGGCGGCAGCGATCTCCCCCACCGTCATATTGGTTTCTGTGAGAAGGCGCGCGATGTGGTCCGCCCGGCAACGGTGAATTTCGTTCATCGGCGTGCAAGCGAGTTGCAATTTGAACCGACCCTGCAACGTACGTCTGGAGAGGCCTGCGGCCACCGCGATGTCTGCTACGCGAAGGTTCTGATTGCTGTTTTGCCGGACAAAGCGCACGGCCCGCACCATGGCGGGGTCTTCGATAGCCAAAACGTCAGTCGACTGCCGGCGGACGGTGTGGGTGGGGCGCACCGTAATCGCCCGAGATCGAGGGGACCGTCCGTTCATTAAGGATTCCAATAGAGCGGCCGCTTCAAACCCGCCTCGTTCGGTCGCGAGCGCGATACTCGATAACGGTGGGTTGGCGCTCCGGCAAACTTGTTCATCATTATCGACCCCTAAAATCGCGATGTCATCTGGTATACGGAAACCCTCTGTGCGGCAGATCTCGGTAACCATGCGAGCTCGGTCGTCATTGCACGCCATCACGCCGACGGGCTTGGGAAGAGCTGACAGCCAGTGACCGAGCCGCCTTTGCTCTGTATACCAGGATTCGCCGAGGTTATGCGACGATGAGCAATAGACCCTCGCTGAGTACCCAGCTTCTCCAACTCCGTCGACAAAGCCCGCACATCTGTTATCGGAAAACTCTAACCCTTCCAGCCCGCAATATGCAAAGTGGCGCAATCCGAGCGCGACGAGGGTTTGGGCTCCCAGGCGCCCAATCTCTTGGTTGGCACAGACAATTTGATAGTAGGACCGATGCAGCCTCTGTGTTTCAATAGAGACGACAGTCGGTATGCCTAGCGATTTGGCATCCCCAAATCTACTCTGTAAGACGATCGCGCCTCGCACTTTCCACTTGCGCATGTTGCGGAGGCATTGCTGAGCCGTGAGAGTTTGCACATACGCAGGCGACTCCTCATAAAATATCCATGGTCCATGCGCGTGCGCGTATGCGACGATGCCGCGGCGCAGCCCCCTATCGAACTCGCGCGCAGAGGGAATCAGTAGAATCACGCCAGGAAACGGTCTCATCGGGTCATCATTTTAATTCAGTGCTGCCAAAAATGGTGAAAAAAATGCCGTTCGTGGCCTTGCGGTTAACTTCTCGCGGAGGCAAGATACGACACGTATGATGAACAAGCGAGGATTTCTCGGGACGGCCAGAGTCGTTTTTGTAACAGCTCACGGGGCAATGGAGCAATGCGTCCAGCCGACCGAAGCCCAAGAGGCTTGGTTCCATCTGCGCAGAGGTGTTTTTGTGCCGTTCGGACCCAATCTGTTCCAGGGGGAGGCTGGCGAGATTCCAAGTTTCATTTGGGTAAGTTCGCCCTGAAGAAGATCGAATGTGTGCAGAGGGCCAGGATCGCGCTATATGCCGCCCTGAAGTAAGGGGTACTTACGACTGAGCACCGCGATGACTTCTGCTTTTGTTGCAGCGACTACACAGGGCAATGCGTGTGCAACACCTCGACCGCCCAGATTGTACGGTAGTTCCTAAATGCCTTCTTGCTCGCTGGGTTGAAAACCGGCGTGTGCGAGGTTAGCCTGACTTATTAACTACACAGAAGGGAGGCTATTAATGGAGTATAGGATGCTCGGCAAGACCGGGTTGAAGGTATCCCGCCTCAGTTTTGGGGCATCTTCGCTGGGTGGCGTTTTCAGGCCAGTGGACGAGTGCGAGGGTATCCGAGCTGTGCATGTGGCACTTGATTGCGGGATTAACTACTTCGATGTGGCCCCTGCATACGGGGGCACACTAGCAGAAACTGTACTGGGCAAGGCGCTCAGAGGCATTCCGCGTTGCCGGTATTTTCTGTCGACGAAGGTTGGCAAGTACACCCAGCCGGACAGCTATGGTAGCGATACGCTTGATTACTCCCGGCAGCGGATTCGCACGTCTTTGGAGCAGAGTTCCGCGCGCTTGAAAGTAGACTATTTCGACATCATTCACATCCACGACATTGAGTATCAAGGCAGAAAATCTACCGAGTGGGCGCTCAGCGAAGGATTGGACGCAGTTCGTGAGCTAAAAAGAGAAGGTCGCATTGGGGCTGTGAGCTTCGGAATCTACCCTATGGACCTTTGGAAACGCATCTTCTGCGATGTCGAGGTCGATGTTGGTCTAGTCCATAACCATTATTGTCTCAACGACACGCAGCTTCTCAACCTGCTTCCGATTGCTCTGAATAAGGGAATCGGGGTTATTAACGGTTCGCCGTTTGCTTCCGGGCTGCTCACCGATCGGGAAGCCCCTGTGTGGCATCCGGCCTCGGCCGGAGACAGAGCCGTTTTTCGAGCGGCAGCTCAGTTCTGCCAGAACCAGGGAGTCTCCTTGAGCCAGCTCGCGCTCCAGTTTGCGAGTCAGAATCCCGAGATTCCGACCACATTATTCAGTTCCGGCAATCCGGAATCGGTTGCCAGGAATATCCGCTGGTATGAGGAGCCTTACGATCCTTTACTTCTCCAGGAAGTATGGAAGATGCTCGAACCCGTCCGCAATAAACAATGGAATTACGTCTGATGTCCCGAGCCAAGATCGACTCGCACCACCACCTGTGGCGGTACAATGCCCGCGACTACGTCTGGATGTCTGAGGCAATGAACGCACTTCGGCGAGATTTCCTGTTGCCGGAATTCGAGAAGGCCCTCCATCTGAGCGGCATCGGGGGGGCTGTGACGGTTCAGGCCCGCCAAACGACGGAAGAGACGCGCTGGCTCCTTGGTCTTGCGCAGACAACCCCTCTTATTCTCGGGGTCGTCGGGTGGGTTCCGTTGGCACACCCTCGAGTGCGGATGAACCTGGAAGAGTTTGCACAAACTCCGAAACTCAAAGGCGTCCGCCACGTGCTGCACGATGAGCCGGACGACGATTACATGCTCCAGGAGAACTTCAATCAGGGGGTTCGGCTTCTCAAAGAGTATAACCTGGTTTACGACCTTCTGATTTTCGAAAGACACCTCCCCCAGACAATCAGGTTCGTCGATCGGCACCCCAACCAGGTGTTCGTCGTGGATCACATTGCTAAACCTCGCATCCGAAGCCGCCTGCTTTCACCGTGGCGTGAGTGGCTTCAGAAACTAGCTCAACGGGAAAACGTGTACTGTAAGATCTCAGGCATGGTAACTGAAGCAGATTGGGATACCTGGACTGCAGAAGACTTGGCACCTTACTTCGACGTGGTCCTTTCAACATTTGGCCCTATCAGGGTAATGTTCGGTTCGGACTGGCCGGTTCTCAAATTGGCGGCCTCATATCGGAGATGGGTGGAAACAGTCCAGCAGGCCTTCGCTACGCTATCGGAGTGGGAGCAGTCGAGGATTTGGAGAGAAACAGCGATTGAAGCGTACAGCTTGCCATGCCGCTAAAGAATTGGCTGGGCCGAGAGTGAGATGCACTTGGTGGGCAAAGCGATCTCGGCGATTGACCAACCCACTCCGCGACTGTCCATAGGATTACGAACAGGTATCATGCTTGTGCGGCTAATGACCTGCTGATGTGTTCAAGAGGAGAACTTGCATGTGCTAAGCAGATTGTGGTAGAGGGGCGCTTATATTCCAAAGGGAGGTTGGAAATACATGTCGATTATACGTCGAGATTTTTTGAGGAAAGTCTCAGCGGCTTCGGGCATGGTGTTGGGGGCTCTTGGATGGGTGGGGGCATCGGATTCACCTGATTCCCAGACAGCTCGGGTAGCTCGGTCTGATACCCCCGAAGGGGGTGTAGCAAGCACAGGGCCTGATCCGCTTTATGAGAAGCCTGTCCCAATTACGATGGCCGAGCTATCGCGACGATTCACCACGGGCGTGTCGGCGGTAGAGGTGAGTGATTATGTGCCGGGTCGGTACTCCGGGGAACTCACGCCCAGCCCCCCGCATGCCGACCACAATCCCCGAAAGGCGATCATCGTGATTTGGAGTGATAAGCCGCACCGGTTCGTCTTCAGCCACGAAGCGAGCTATGACCCTTGGATGGAACTTCCAAATGGCGTCGGTCTGTGCAACCAGTTTTTCGAGGGTAACAACGGCTGGGCAGAGCTCTTCAACGACAAGGGCAGAATGGAACGTAACAGCTTCGTGGACGTCATTCAACGCGGTCCGCAACGCGCGTGGGTTCGCTGGAACTATTTCTGCGTCAACAAGGATGACGACTCTCACCCTGCCCTACGTGGGACGGAGGACTACATTGCCTACCCCAACGGTCTGGTGTGGCGGCGGCTGACCTACGAGACTCTGATGCCAGATAAACCCGAAGGCTATAGTTGGCAGCCTATTGATTACTTCGCGATAGCGCCGCCAGGAAGCACCTGGAAGGACCTGTTTCCGCAGGACATACAGCATGGAGATTACCATGTGGGCTCGGTGATGGACGCCTATTCGCGCAAACGCTACGACAAGTATTGGGACATCTACGGAAAGGCCCGAAGAACAGGCGACGCGCAATTGCTGTTGGAAATCTCGCATTCCCCTGGCCTCGCCATAATCATGCCACTGAAGGCCGGTGCCTTGTTCACGATCCTGGGGGCGTCCGGCGGGTTCCCTTCGGAGAAGAGCCAGGTGGTAGACCATTCCTTTGACGACACTGGTGGTTGGGGATGGGGTGCGGCGCGGTGGGATCATTGGCCGATTGGCTGGCTGAATTCCCAGACACATGACTACGACCCCAGCTCTCCCTACCCGTTCCATTTCGGCCCCTTCTCGCACTATATTGTCAACAAGCCGCTTAAGGATTGCAACGTAGAATACCCGATTGAGGCCGCCGACATGCAGCTCAATCGCTGGAGTGAGCGCCACGTTTATTACACGTTGACGGGTGTCGGTCAGGATCTCGAATCCATCCGCCACTTGGCGAAGCAGTGGCTGGACAAGGGCGTTGAGTGCGCGCGACCGGAGAGCATCGCAGGCCTGTATTGGTAACGTTGGGCGCGACGAATTAATCCGCTGCCCCGCTTAAACTGACCGAGCAGTGACAACAAACAAGGTGCAGAAGTGTGATGAATTCAAAACAACGAGTCCACGCAGCCCTCCGGCGGGACCCGACCGACCGGCTACCCATCTTCATGTGGTTTCATCCTCAGACCGCCCAACGGCTCGCCCGGGTGCTGGAAATCCCAGCGTCCCGCGTGGCCGAGGCGATGGGGGATGACGTTCCGGCAAACCTGGGTGAACAACAATTACGCCATGGAAGGAATCGTTCACGAGCGCGACGGCGAATCGCATGTGGACATCTGGGGTATACGGTGGACCAAGCAGTACGGCTTCAATCAAATTACCCGTTTTCCCCTCGCCCGGGCGAGCCGGCAGGAGGTGCTTCGCTATGCATTTCCTATCGACCACTTGGAAGAGCTTATGCGTTTGATGCTGCCGGTTGTGGCCCATCGGCGGGACTATTTTATCGGCTGCGACGTGTCTCCGTGCGTATACGAAATGTATTGGCGTCTGCGCGGGATCGAGATGGCGCTGCTGGATATGGTCGAAGATCCGGGGTTCGCGAGCGAAATGCTCAAGCGCTGCGCCGACTTCTCGCTGGAGCTTTCGCGGGCTGCGCTGGCGCGGTACGAGCTGGACTGGCTGTGGACGGGCGACGACGCCAGTTCGCAGACTTCCATGTTGATGAGCCCGGCGACCTGGCGAACCCTGATCAAGCCGCATCTGGCGCGGGTGGTAGCCATGGGAAAGGCCCGAGGACTATGGGTGGCTTATCATTGCTGCGGCGCCCTGCGGCCCATCATTCCGGACCTCATCGAGATCGGGATCGATGTCCTCAACCCGGTGCAGTGCAATTGTCCGGGAATGGACGCGCTGGAGCTGAAGGCGGAGTTCGGAAAGCAGATGGCTTTCATGGGTGGCGTGGATACCCAGGGCCTGCTCCCCACCGGGACCGTCGATGATATGCGGCGAGCTACATCCCGGCTGATTGCGGGCATGACGCGCGACGGCGGCGGTTACATCCTGGCAGCTTCCCACACCGTCCCGCCCGAGACCCCCGACGAAAACGTATTTGCCATGTACCAGGAGGCAGGGATCAACCGCGAGGAGATCTTTGACCGCGCCGCGCAAATCCGACGGGAGATCGCCGTCCAAGCCGGGGACCGGCACTGAAAACCAAAGAAGGCCTCAGTTTTTCCTAGCCGAAGCCCTGAGCAGCGAAGATTTCCAAAGTCTCGAACGAGGAGCAAATCCATGTTCAATGAACCGGCAGGCGTTAGCAGGCGTCGTTTTCTCTAGCTGGCCTGCGCGGCGCCTCTCGCGGCACAGCTTGCCGCGGCGGCAGGTACGTTCAACCAGCTTGGCAAGGGCCTGCCAGTGCCGTGGATGCGGCAAGTACGGACCCGCGCGAATCTCAGCGAGCGGGCGCCAATCCGGACTAAGTGGCACTTCTCGTAACTCCACACACCGTCCCATATTGAAACATCCCAACAAGCGAAGTCTCAAGATACAAGGGCTAGAGGAAAGTGGCCGAAAAAGCTAGGGGTTGCCCCGTTCGATGAAAAACTGGCTAGGCCGAGAACCTGAAATCAACGATTTACAGACCGAAAATCTCCCAGTTCGTCCGATAACAGGTCTTGTGTTAACTTGGACGATATTGCAACTAAACGAGTTACACGCTGAGATAACTTGCGGTGTGTCACTTTTCATGCGCCTTCCCACCCGGCAACCGCTTTACACCATCCGGCGACTGAACCAGAGTTGCCGGACCAAACGCACGTCATGGCGGCTGACACGGCAGCGCGGGCTGCAATACTGCTGACCGCGATCACAGTGAGGGCAGACGTAAAACACCGCCCGGCAGGGAGGATAGCAACACACCCGCTGACGAAAGACTGTGGAACAAGCAACCGGCACCGGTTCTGCGAGGGAGCACTGGACAACCGGCGCCGATCATGGAAGGATGGCTCTGGCCGGTAGGTTGGCGGTGCCAAGGCAGCCGTCGGGGCGGTGGGCGAGGCAGGTTTCGTCTTGTTGGTGCGGATCGATTCTCACCGACTTAAGCTTCAAGAGCGCTTTACTTGCCCAAGCCCTTGCAAGAGCCGAACTCATTTCGGCGTCCCGGCCGCTCGTGCACGAAAAGATTCCGGCAGGGGTGACAGGGCGGCAGGCGAAGCCGTTCTCTTGTCGGGTGATCTTTGCAACGATGCCGGTGCCGGCGAGGTTCGTGGAGTCCATGGTGGCACCACGGGCAGCAGGAGCGCCGACGGATGCCGCTTGTCATGGTAAATCACGTTTGTGGCTTTCACCAACCGCGCTGTGGAGCCTTGGTCGTCCCCGGAATTCAGATTCCGGTCAAAGCGCGGGAAATTGCTGCTGGAAATTTCGGCCCGCAGCTTGTGGCCGGGCAGGAAAACGTTTGAAGTCGCTCCGACGTCGATAGTGAGCTTATAGACTTCGTATGGGTTCATGGGCTCAGGCTTTTCTTGCGAGTTCCGGTAGCGGGCGCGCAGGATTCCATCCGCCAGGTTTTGAGCGTATCCGTTCGGCCACACGTCCAGTAATTTGGCGGTGAAGTCCGTATCCACTGCCGAGGAACTGCCGTACAAGGTTAACGCTATAGGGCCAGTGACCTCAAACTCACTGTCAAAGGCGGGCGTGGTGTAAACCAGCACATCCTTCCGCTGCTCGATGGGGCGTTGATCAAAAGCGCCGGAAGCGAGTTGGTCGTTGTAACAGCACAATGCGCCGCCGCTGGTCGGAACAGGATCTTCCGGATCGTACACATATTGGTCCGGCTCTTCAGATTGAGGCGCCGCGTTGCTGAGTGCGCCGTCACCGTCGAGAGAATTCGCCTTTCCGCGCGAATGCAGAAAGAAAGGCGTGGTGCGGGCTCGCGTCAGGGGCCAATCGTCTTCTTCCCGCCAGACGTTCTTTCCCATCACGAAGATCTTCACGGGCTTCTCCGGCAGAGCGCCATGAACACCCTTAAACAGGTAATCGTACCAGTCGAGAGCAAGGTAGTCGCCATCACTCTGCACCTGCAAGCCGGGGCTAAAATTGATGTCACCAGCCTGCCCAGTCATCGGTCCGTGCCACCAAGGGCCGACCAGCAGGCGTTGGCTGCGCCGGGCTGTGTCGCTGCCCGCGTGAGCTTTGATCCCCACGTAGTTGCGCAAGGTGCCGCCCAAAAATATGTCGTACCATCCACCGATATGATAGGCGGACACGACGATATTGCTGTGGTGCGCTTCGATCGACCATTGTTTCCAATATTCATCGTAGCTCGGGTGCTTCAGCCATTCTTTGAAGTAGGTCGCTTGGCTTTGGGGCTCGCATGTGGGCAGGACAGGGTAGGAAATCAGCGGCAGTGTGTGCACCCACTGAATAGGTTTGCCGGTGGTTTGCATGCAGCGGCTGAAGGTATCCTCGGCTAACATCGTGGTCCAGGCTTCACTGAACCACTGCTGCAAGGCGCCGCCCTTGTAAATCCACCCGTCGTGATAGTTGGCCGCCGTCAGCGACGGGCAGACGGCCTTCAGGTGGGGCGGAGCAGCGATAGCGGCGAGCATTTGAGTAGCGCCAACGTAAGAGCTCCCAAACATGCCGACCTGCCCGTTGGCGTAGGGCAACGCCGCTGCCCACTCCACCGTGTCATAGCCGTCGGCTTGCTCGTCCTTGAAAGGGGTCCATTCACCCTCGGAGGTGTAACGGCCCCGGCAATCCTGGATAATCGCGATGTAGCCGCGCGCCGCGGCATCGAGACAAGCTTCGCAATCCGCCTTGTTGTAAGGCGTCCGGTGCAGAAAAACGGGGAACTTGCCCGGCGCCTTGGGGCGATAGATATCGGCACGCAGCACCACGCCGTCGCGCATCTTCACTGGCACATTTCGTTCAGCCATCACGTCATAGTGCTCGGCAGCCGGTGGCATGCCGCTGGCGCAGAGGAGGAAAGTAGCAGTTGCAAGGTAAAGCTTGAATTCACGGGGCTTCATAGTTTCTCGCACTACCAAGATCCGGTTGGGGTTCAATTCCGTCCTCGCCGTGTCTCAGCATGTTGCAGGATCGGGAGGCGATCCTGGAGAAGCTGCCGAAAGGAGTAACAGCTACCGGGCGAGGCTGTGGAAATGCAACTTCAGAAACTGTCCGGCGAGAGCGGGTTGAAGATTACGGTTTGCCACTTTCCTCCTGGAACCAGCAAGTGGAACAAGATCGAGCATCGCATGTTCTGTCACATCACCGCCAATTGGCGGGGTCGCCCCTTGGAAAGTCTGGACGTCATCATCGACTTGATTGCCAACAACCAAACCCGCCGCCCTCAATGTCAACGCCTATCCGAAGGGGATCAAGGCATAAGATGAAGAAATGACGCGATTAAACATCACGCCGACGGATTTTCACGGAGAACGGAACTATGCACTTTGTCCCGGAACCAACTCCGCGTGAAAAATTCATTTGTCGGAGGTCATTTCTTGAAGGCTCCTTAGTTAGTCCTGCATTCGGAAAACCTCCTTCATTTCCGGGAATAGCTCAGAGCACCCGTCAATCGGCGGTTCGAGGAGAGGTTCCATAAAGGCCTCCCACCTTTGACTGATTGGATCCCGGATCAACGCCTCCATAGTTGCGTCGATGTCAGATGCCTCGACATAAATAAAGACGTGATTGCCGAAAACAAAACAGCTTTCCCCCTGCATCCCCGCCTTCTTCATGGCATCGATTAGCTCAGGCCATACGACTTTGTGAGCTTCAATGTACTCGTTTTCCTTTCCCTTCCTGATCTTCCCTATATAAGCACGGTAGGCCACAATATTCCTCCGAATATGATCACAGCGCGGCGTTGCCGCAACCAAAAGCTTTCAACACAGAGCCCACGGAGAAAAGCCCACAGAGAACACGAAGAAAAACTCGCCGAGCAGTTCTTCTTCTCTGTGCGCTCCGTGCGCTTTTCTCTGTGTCCTCACTGTTTGGCTTTTCTTTGGCGCCAAGATTCTTCGCAAAATAGCAAGACTCTACAAGTTAGTGCTACAGGGTCTTTGCTGGCACTAGGCGTCGATGAACGTCGGAACAGGCCTGAAAACCCACACGCGACAATTCAGGTTACCTATATTGACAATTCCTCCAGAGATAGTAGGCCCGGCCGCAGAAGCTGGACGTATCTCTTCTCTGTGGCCGCCCTTTGGAACAAATCCACCCTGCCCCTACACGGGATGGCAGCCCGCTTTCAGCAACAACGGTGACGAATGGCTGTCGCGATGCTATCCGGCAGGGGTTCGGGGCGATGGGTGGCTAGGATTTCGCGCGCCTTCGCGGCGGCCCTTTCGACCACCGACACCCGTCCTGCCCTGTCCCA
This sequence comes from uncultured Acidobacteriota bacterium, assembly GCA_963831905.1. GTDB lineage: Bacteria > Acidobacteriota > Terriglobia > UBA7540 > UBA7540 > CAVROP01. The sequence continues at coordinate 2,007,487 of CAWHRX010000009.1, forward strand.
GGCTGCGAAGTCGTCATAGGCAAATGCCCAGGGCGTCCAGATCTCGTCGCGCAGATGGCGCACGGTATGCGGGTGCGAGGCGAACTTCAATTGGGCAAATTGCGGGTCGTTCGCAACGTCGTGTCCTGCCTCGACGGCCAGAGTCTCAGGGGACACGGAAGGTCGCCGGCGTGCGGCCAGTACGTAACCCGCGATGTCGTTGTCAATTACCGCCTGAACGTAGCTCGAAAGCATAAAGCGGTCCATGCTCGAGGTCGGCCCATGAAGGAGGTGTGCGCCGGCCTCGAATCCGATTAGCAATCCAGTTGCCCGTTCGCAGGCGGCCTGCGGGTCGGCAGCGCGGGCATCCGCAGTGACTAGGCTGTGTATCGGAAGGCCGTAGTAACGGCCCATCTCGATACCCAGCCGCAGGAGCTGGCAGGCGTGGGGTGTGGAAGCGTTCACGTCGAGGGTATGCAGGTCCGCGCTGCCGGCGAAGCTGGCGTAGCATATCGGCGCCCCGCGCCGCACCGCCTGGGCAAGAATGATGGCGACCATCTGAACGGCGTTAATCTGGACCACTGCGCCTGCCACGGTGACGGGCGCAGTGACGCCCATCAAGCCGTAATTGCACAGGCTGACTGGAATGCCTGCCCCGCATGCCGTTATGAGTGCTTCCGTGACACCGCTGGAAATGTGCAGCGGCGGCTCGGCACTCAACTCCATCATGAACAGGGGCCGCTCGACGAGTGCGGCAAGGGACCCGCGAATTTCGACCCCCATCTCGATCATCGCCTGCACGTCGTCGCCGGAGGCTGCCTGGAGGGACAGCGGCTTAGTGCTGCCGGTCAGCATCTCCGCGGCTAGCCGGCGATAGAAGCCCGGGCCGGTATGATCAACCGGGTCCACTTCGTTGAGGAGCATGTGAATGTTCGGCAGGGCGTCGAGCAGAATATTGAACTGGCGAAGGTGTTCCCAGGTGGCGGGCTCGTAGCGCCCATCGAGCGTGAGGACCCGCAGGGACCCACCTCCGCACATCACGTTCCTATGTTCTCCGCCCAGCACCACGGGCCGGTCCCGGTCGGGACGGCGTCCATGGAGGGTTATCGAACGCGGAGTGGTAGCCAGAGCCTCCGCGAAATGACTCGCCTCGGGGTAGACGCGCCTAGCCGAAGAGTCGACGCGTACCCCCACGCCGGCGAGATATTCGAGCGCCCGCGGGGAATCCACCTTCACCCCGGTCCGCTTCAGGACCGTCAGGGTGGCCTCATGCAAGGCCTCTAGATCTTTTTCCATGGCATGTCTCCCGTGATTTCGGTGCCTTCCAACTCCCAGGGTTACCGGCAAGGTGCACGCGCTACGGCAGCACAGCGGGGATTTCTTCACCAACCTGCTAGAGACTGTAGACTCGAATTCCGAGCTGGCGAGCAAGACAATTCATTTCATTTACGCAATCGCCCGGTGCAACCATCACGTGATGCGGAAAACCTGCCGTTAACAAGGAATGCCAAAACTCCATGACTGGCTTCTCGATCCCCACGGTTAAGCTGCATTCGTTAAAGCGAGGCGGGGGCACATCTAAAATCTCGCCCCGCGCCAGTAACATGCGCCAGCCATTGGGGTCCTCGATAGCGTGGGCCATGGTGGCCGGGCCTGGCCGATAGTTTGCCTGAAACCCAAAGCCCTTCCCCTCAAAGCCCCACTCCTCGCACGGAGGATTCACCTGAATGGGGCTGGGCATTTGTTTTCCTCAAGTCCAGGCCGCTATTCCTACGGCTATTCCAGTTTACAAAGTTATGCGTCAGGCTGCCGGAACCAGCTTGCGGGCCAGCTCGACAGCGCCGGGAGCGTCCTTACCATAGCCGTCGGCCCCAATCGAATGCGCCCAGGCATCGGTGAGAGGAGCGCCACCCACAAGGACTTTCACTTTGTCCCGCAGGCCAGCAGAAGTGAGGGCTTCAATGATGCCTTTCATGTTGACCATCGTCGTGGTAAGCAGTGCGGACAGCGCAACGAAGTCGGCCTTGTGCTGCTTCACGGCGTCGACGATCTTCTCCGCAGAAACGTCCACTCCCAGGTCCACGATCCGGAAGCCCGCGCTTTCCATCATCATGACCACAATGTTTTTGCCGATATCGTGCAGGTCACCCTTCACCGTTCCGATGACCACCGTGCCCGCAGGTTTGACAGATTCCTCACCCTGAAGTAACGGCCGGAGGATGTCCGTTGCGCCTCTTGCAGCCCTGGCGGCAATCAGCACTTCCGGAATGAAAAATTCGCAAGCCCGCATACGACGCCCAACTTCATCCATGGCAGGAATGACTGCCTTGGGGAAGAATTCATGGGCCTTGATGCCCTCCTTCAACCCTCGGTCGGTCAGTTCCTTGGCGACGGGGGTCTTTCCGTCGATGATTGCTTGTTGCAGTTCCTCAAAGATACTCATTTCAGCCTCCTTAGTTGCGCGCTACGGCAGCACGGCGGGGATTTCTTCACCAACCTGCTAGAGACTGTAGACTCGAATTCCGAGCTGGCGAGCAAGACAATTCATTTCACTTACGCAATCGCCCGGTGCAACCATCACGTGATGCGGAAAACCTGCCGTTAACAAGGAATGCCAAAACTCCATGACTGGCTTCTCGATCCCCACGGTTAAGCTGCATTCGTTAAAGCGAGGCGGGGGCACATCTAAAATCTCGCCCCGCGCCAGTAACATGCGCCAGCCATTGGGGTCCTCGATAGCGTGGGCCATGGTGGCCGGGCCTGGCCGATAGTTTGCCTGAAACCCAAAGCCCTTCCCCTCAAAGCCCCACTCCTCGCACGGAGGATTCACCTGAATGGGGTAACGTGGATGCGCTTCTCGCGGATCGATAAAGCCATGCCCGAGAATCGTCAATGCATTTCGTTCCACATCCACTTCATCCCATTCCCCAAAAAAGGGAGTGTGTCCCGAAAATTGCTTTAATAACATGGAAATAATTAGACCGAGGACGTCTCCTTCCGTCACGGCCAGGGCGCGATCGCCGGCCAAGATTTCCGACAAGGCTAGAAATGCGGTAGTCTTGGCATGTATCTCGATATAATGCTGCCCCAGTAGCGCCAGCCCGTCTAACCGATAGCGTTCGATCAGATCCACCATCGCCACGGCCAGGCGACTGGCCCGAAGCACGTCTACTTCCTCAAGGCCAACGACCTCGTAAGCGTCGTACACTTTTTGTTGAAGAGCAGTCACGCGGGGATCGGATTCCGAGGTCCTCGAGAGTATCTCTGTGAGGTGGTCGATGTGGATATCAACTATCTCGGGCCCAAACAACCCGCAGACGGCGGTCTTGTCGTAGTTGAAGTCGTACATGCCCCGGAAAACATGACCCACGACGCCGATCACCTGATGGCGCATGTGGCTGATTGCTGTGCGAACCTGGACAAACCGATCGATCGCTTGGTATGCATTCTCGTCGTCCGTCGTACCCACTACCACTTCGTAAGTGGGGAAGCGCTGCATCTTGCGAAATCCCGCAGTGAGCTGAACGAGCCCCATGGGTCCAGAATTTCGCAACGATTGGTCGTACTTGGCTTCGTAATCCGGGTGGCTACGGTTCCAGCAAGCGAACACCAGAACGGGCGTGTCACTCGGCACGTGGGCGAGGGCTTGGTGAATGAAATAATCGGGTGTGTACGTTCCTTCAGCTATGACAATGAGGTCGGCTTGTTCCTTCCGAAAAATCTGCCCGGCACGATCGGCTGAATCCATGGTATCTACCAGCCCCGGGTGAATTAGAGGATATTTCGCCGCGAGCCGGTCGGCGACCCGTTCCATATCCCCCGCTACTTGATCACGAAGACTGTTGTACATTCGCCAGTATTCGAAGTAGCCGGCAGCGAGGAAACCGACCTTTAAAGGGACAGCCGCAGGCTTTTCGGTTAGCATGTCCCCACTTACGCCACCTCTTACCACTTCAAAAGACTGGCGCAGAAGTGGCGCTGCCGCCGTCCCAACCAAAGTCCCTAGCGACATGTTGCCTGGCTGAGGAGAGCAATTCGTTAACTGGCCTTTTTCCTTTGCAGATCCTGATGACATTGTCGAATGCCTCCATGATTAAAATTGTCAAAAGATGAACCGCAAGCCAAACTGAATTTGGCGCTCCGCCGTCTGCGTGACAGTGGAAATGCCGAAGACGGGGCTGCTTAGGAGCGAGTTCGGAGACTGGAAGGTGGCTTGATTGAGGAGGTTGAAGAACTCGGCGCGGAATTGCAGTGTCTTCGACTCAGTCAGATGCGTGTCCTTGACGACTGAAAAGTCAAAGTTTGACCAACTGGGGCCGGTGAATGTGTCTCGGCCTAAGTTTCCAGGCCCGGTCTGCACTGTCGCCCCACCGGAAGTCGTGGTGGTCGGAACATCAAAGAACCCCGTGCCCACACCGCCAGCGCTGGCGCCGGTTTGGGGGTTGTAACCGATGACCGCATTGGAAAAGTACTGCGCTCCGCCGCCAGGATTGCGCGTGGCCTTTTGCAGGAAAAAGGGCCTGGCGCCAATGACATCGAGGATATCAAACCCATACTGGGGGGTTCCGTAGGGTCCGACCACAGAGAATGGGGCTCCAGTTTGAGCGGTGAAGATGCCCAGCACCGTCCAGTCCTGGGTCAGCCTGTGCGGAAGCCGGGAGAAGGCCTGCCCTCCGAAGGGAAGTTTATACGCAAAGTTAGCCACGAATCGCTGGGCAATACTGTAACCAGCCGGGCCGTACTCGCATTTGATGCATTGCGGGTTGTTGGGGCTTATCCCAGCGCCGCCTCCTCCATACCACACCGCATCGGCATCAGTCATCTCCTTGGCCCAAGTGTAATTGGCCTGAAATTGGATGCCATGCCGGGTGGAGATCTTCCGAGCTTGTGCCTGGAGTGCGTTATAACTCGAGTAGGCGCCGTTGGAGACTATCGCAAGTTCAGCCAACCCGGGACTGATCTGGCTGTACGGCGCGTAGGCAGGCGCTGCACCCGAGTAACCATTTGGAAATTCCTGATTGAAAAGATGAACAGCATTGTTCCCCACGTACGACACCTGCAAGTCAATGCTGCCCGGAAGTTCCCGCTCTACGGTGAGATTGTCGTTGATTGTGTAGCCATTTCTCAGCCGGTCGGAGGGATACCAGTCACTGAGCGGCCCAATCGCCGCTGCCGTGGGAACGAGGTTTGCGGCAGTATTGGGCGGAATGAGCTTGGTATTCCCATTGGGCGGCATAACTTGACCGGAGAGACTTGTCAATACGGGCAGAGACGGAGGCACTGGGCTCAGCGAATACGGAGCGGACGACATGAAATTTAGAGTCTGATCAGGGAAACTGCAATCAGCTTGGTCCGTGAAAACCATGGGAATCGTGTTGGTGAATATGGCGAAGCCCCCGCGCAAGACGGTCTTGGGCGCAGCCCGGTAGGCAATCCCCAAGCGCGGCACGAAATTGCGGTAATCCGGGTTAAAGATCGGCTCCGGATTCAGCACGAACTGGCCGTAGAGGTTGCCGTATTCTCCGATGCCTCCCGAGCGGTTATCGACTTCGTAGGGCACTGAGTTGTATTCATACCGCAACCCCAAATTAACGGTGAGTTTAGAAGTCGCTCGGATGTCGTCCTGAACCCAGGCGGCAGCGTTCCAGCTTCTGATACCCCACCCGCCAATGGCACCCCCGGGCGGCCCGTAACCGGGCGCAGGCACGCCGCGACCATAAGAGAACGCCTCACCTTCCATCATGCTGATCAGCGAGTTGGGACTGCCCGTTCCTGCCAGCAGCGGGGCCCCTCCGTTCGTCGAAGGGACCGTCGCTGTGAGCGGCGTACCTGGGGTGAATACATACTGGCCGTTCGGACCCAGCAAGCCGCCTCCGTAGTTGTTGTGCTGATTACGGTCGTACTGCATGCCGATATTAAAGGTGTGGCGTCCTTTCGTCCACGTCACGTTATCTTCAGGCCTGAAGTGGTTTTGGAGAAAATGGAAAACCTCCGTGTCCGGCCCATAATTCGCTAGACTGCCATCGGAAAACACTGTCTGGGTGACGACCTCGTTCGGCGGCGCAAGTCCCTGTATTTGGCGACTAAACGTAAATGTGAAGCTATTCAGAAGGGTGGGAGAGAAAATGTGAGTTTCCCCGATAGCGTAATTGCGCGGATTGTCAAACTCCTTGGGGGAAAAGCTGCGGTTTTCAATTGCCGCTACCGGATCCATCTCTAACTCGAAATTATTGATGTAACTGGCGCGCGCAAAAAGGGTGTCCTTGCTGGAGAAATACTGGTCGAGCCGCGTCGAAAACTGGTCATTGTTGGTGGGCTGACTGAACAGGAAGGTGTAGGTGTTCGGCCCAAACACCCCGCCGGGCTGATTCGGCATCGGGTAGCCGTTGAGAACAGTCTGCGCGACGGGATTCAGCGGTACCTGGAGATTATCCGGCTGCCCATTCGCCCCGGTAATGGTTACTGCGCCGGTCCTCTCTGCTGCGGTGGGTACCAAAATCACTGACGGCTCGCCCAACCTTTGCCGAAATGCGGCGTACTGAACAAAGAAGAAAGTCTTGTCCTTCTTGATCGGCCCTCCGAAGGTCCCACCAAATTCATTCCTTTTGAATGGAGGGACCTCACCGGCAGCTCCCGGCCCATTAGCGAAAAAGTTCCGTGCGTCAAACGCGCTGTTGCGCACAAATTCAAACAGGCTGCCGTGAAAGTCGTTGGTTCCTGACTTGCTCACAATTTCGGTGATCGTACCGCCACCTGCGTATTGGGCAGAATAGTCATTTTGGAGAACTTTGAATTCAGCAATTGCATCCAGATTAAAATTCCAGAACTGGATGGTGCCCATTTCGTGGTCGGAGGCATCCGTCCCGTCCAGCGTCGCCAGTGCGGTCTCGCCGCGGTTTCCATTGCCGACCCACGTCGGAGCAACCCAGCCGAGCGCACCTGTATTCTGAGCCATACCCGGCTGCATCATCACGAGATTCTCGATATTGCGCCCGTTCAGCGGAAGCGTCTGGACCTGTTGCCCAGACACTAAACCTCCCAACGTTCCGTTGGTGGTGTTGACCAGTGGCGGAGCAGTGGTAACGCTTACCGTTGAGGTGACCCCTGCCACGGAGAGGGTAAAGTCCACCTGCCTTTGCTGGCTGACGTCCAAAGTTATTCCGTTGGCTGTTTCGCTCATGAAACCTTGGGCTACGGCGGTGACCACGTACTCCCCGACTGGCAAATTAGGGATGGTGTAGGTTCCACCACTAGCGGTGATGGTCGATTGCGAAATCCCTGTGGCTGGCCGCGTGGCGGTCACCTTGGCGTTGGGAACCACCGCCCCCGAACTGTCCGTAACCGTCCCCAGTATCTCGCCCACAGCTTGAGCGGACGCCCGGGGGGAGAAAACGAGAAACGCGGAAAGCGCGACCAAAGCGGAAATCGTCAATGCACCGTTGTTTTTTCTCATAAAACAATCCTCCTGAGCCCCATGAAATTCTTCTTCCTTGTATGGAAGCAGGAACCCCTTCCCTTTCCGCCCCCCTGGTGTCGTTGACTGTACCTCTGGCCGACCCACGTAGATTCCTTCATGATTCCTAGCCTTAAGTCGAAACCGCGGCGCGTGGGCGAAGTGGTTTCGGTCTCCGACAAAAAGGACAAGCTGAAAGATAGAGTCTCTGTCGGCCTCACGTTCGGGCTCACTTCGCGCGGCGCACTACTTTTCCGCGTGGGACCTCAATAATCGATACGCTCGTCCCAATCGTTTGTCAAGTGTTTTTTTCATTAGACAAACTATTTTTTTAGAGAAATTGTCGGGCAGACACTCAGGCCAGGTGATCTCATCTCTCTTTGTAAATTAAGGGGCTAGAATCCGGTGACGACAAGGGTAAAATGGTTCACGTGGATCAGAAAACGCCGACCGACAACTTGAAATGAGACGTTTGCAGCAGAGGTCCTGTAGCGTAAGACGCGAACTGAATCGCGCGGTTGGAGGACTCCAGGGCGAGTTGGTCCGAAACGGAACCGGCGTAAAGATTTGAGACAGGCAAAGGACGGGCTGCGCCAGTGTTTACAGCCTATCTTGAGAGGCTACATAGACGCTAGGAACAGAGAGATTTCCTCTGCATGCAGTATCCGGGATTGGTGAAATGAGGGCGCATTTAGGATTGAATTAGGGACTCTGCCGTGACAAGCTTATGCTCGATGTAATTGTAGGGTCGCACGTGTTTTCCCTCTACCAATGCGATTCCGAGTTCAATCAAGCGGGGGCCATACTCCTGTGCCTCGTGCGAGACGGATCCAATCAGGGGCGAGCCGGGAGTCTTCATTTCTCTAGTTGCTTGGGGAATGCAGTCCTGGCCCACAATCGCGACGTGCCCATCTCGTTTGAGTGCTCTTGCTGCCCTTACAGCACCGAGGGCGCCATCATCACCTGCTGCTGCGATTAGAATGCCCTCCTCCGGGTGTGTCTGAAGGAACTCGTGGATAAGCCTAAAACACTTTTCCTCAACGTCCTCTCCTCCCATTAGGACGAAGCGCTCTTTCGGAAGCCCCGGCAACACAGAACGTATGCCTTCAAAGGCGCCCGTAATACGGCTACGTACAAGTGGTCCTGCTTGTTCAATTTCGAGGCCAACAACCCAATTCACGACACCTTCCCACATCAAGCAGGCATGGCGCCCGAGAAGTTCCCCGGCTTCAAACCCAACACGAAAATTGTCTACACCCAGAAACGTTGCGTGGGGGTGAGGTATGTCTACGGCAATGAGCGGAATTCCTGCTGCGAAGATCTTGTCGCTTATAATCGGCGCCACGCGTTGATCGACTTGAGCCTCTATTACAAGATCAACCTGCTCCTCCACAAAAGTTTCCGCGTTCTTTAGAGCCACCTCGCCATCGTAGCAATTATCGAGTACCAAGAGATCAATTCCAGACGCGGAAGCCGCTACACTGAGACTCGCGGTCACAGCTTGACAAAATAGCAACTGCCCGGATTCGACACCATATCCAAAACGCATTTTCCGAGGACGGGATACGGCGCGGTAAAGCCCGTCTTCCTGGCGGGCAACGTAACCTCTAAGCACAAGTGTTTTGAGAATGCGGAAGACCGTGCTCTTGGAAAAACCTGACCGCTGGTAAACGGACTCAAGCGACATCGGATGTCTCTCGGCTTGCAACATCTCTAGGACATCCAGAGCCTTGGAAAGTATCGGGATGTTGTACACTCGCATTCGCGCAATTTTAGCCAAACCAATTATCCTTGTCGAAATGAAACCGTGGGTAGCGCCTCAAGTCCGAAATCCTTTTTGGTGGACGCACATTAGAATCTACAATCGCGGGAACGGGCAAGTCAAATCCCGATGCATGATGCGACGATGAGGAGGCAGGCACTGCGCGCTGGCGGAATGTCTTCGGTCTACACGTGCTTTTGAAAGGCATGATTCTCGGTTCAGTCAGGAAATAGTTTGTCTATTAACATTGAGAAAGGACTGTGCTATTAATTGGGAAGCTCAATTAGCTCTGCGGAAGGGACGACGCAAAGATTCAAAGGAGGAGCAGATGGTTCATGTCTATGCCGCATTAGCACTGCTGACCGTTTCGGGAATCCTCAACGGCAGCTCCGCGGTTCCGCTCAAATACGCCAAGCGGTCCGAGTGGGAAAACCTGTGGCTCATTCAGTCAATTGTCGCCATGGTCGTTTTGCCATGGCTGTTGGTCTCGGCAACGGTTCCGGAACCAATGCGCGTTTACCGAGCATCAGGAGTTTGGCCAGTTGCAGCCGCAGTCGGTTTCGGGTTTGGATGGGGTATTGGGACCCTACTGTACATAATTGGTGTAGTAAAGGTTGGTCTGTCGATGTCCTTCGCTATCATCATGAGCCTTACCGCAACCCTCGGTTCCCTTTTCCCATTATTAGTCCTTCACCCCCACGAATTGCACTCGCGACACGGACATCTCCTCCTCCTAGCTCTGTTGGTTACAGTGATCGGAATTGCATTCTGTGCATTCGCAGGGGCCGCACGCATCGATGAAAACGCCGGCTCTCCACCACAACACGCGAGTCGAAACTTCTGGCGCGGGATCCTAGTTTGCGTGTTGTCCGGCATATTCTCACCCATGCTCAACTTTGCCTTCGCCTTTGGAGATCGCATAACTATCGTCGCAGCGCAGTTCGGCTCCGCTTCGGTGTGGGCCCCCAATGCTCTTTGGGCGATCGCGCTCTCCGCAGCATTCGGCCTCAACGCAGTTTACTGTTTGAGCCACTTAGGGTTGAAGATGAGCTGGCGCCGATTCTTCGCCGCACCATGGGAAAATGTTTTCGGAGGCTCGCTCATGGGCGTCCTCTTGTTTGCAGGCGTTATCGTTTATGGGATCGGCGCCGAAGGGTTGGGCGCCTGGGGCACAAGCACCGGATGGGCTATAAATATGAGCACAACGATCTTTGCGGCAAATGCGTGGGGCCTTATAACTGGTGAATGGAGAAATGCGCCACGGAAGGCCTACGTCCTTTTGGCAATCGGCCTCACTGCGATTACGACTGCGATTATCTTGGCCTCACCCACTTCCTCAGTCTCCTAATTCGGCGTGCAAGGGACGCTGAGAGGTCGGTTGCGCAAACTTGACAACCTCGACGGCGACGCGCGCCCACCAATCGGCAGCCCGGAATGCGGTGACAAGAGGCGAACCCCGGATCCTCCCTGGGTGAAAAGCACACCCGGGTTCACCGGAATCCGCGGCGCAGAAACTGCAGCAAGTCTCTACGGACATTTCTCCAAACCGGTTGCGGGACGGGTCGTGAACTCCGAGGTTGGACCATGGCGCGAGACGCTGACTTGCGAGAATCCGAGTTGTCGAGCGACTCATACGTACACAGCCGACGATCTGCGCTTGTACAATGACTAATCGGGAGTTCTCGTAAGTGCGTGGGTGTTACTGACGCGGAGATTCAGTCGCTGTTTGGGTTGGAGGTTCTCGGTTTTGAGCGGGGCCACCATTGAAAAACCCCGGTTGCGTTAACAAACGGGGTTCTCCTTTGTACGTCTCCGGGAATTCATCCTACCAGATCCTGCGCTTCCCGAACGCGCCTGCGGCGATGATATGCAAATCCAAAGCCGCCTACGGCGATGATGCTGATCCACTCTGCTACCGGCTTCTGTTCAGATTTCTACGTTCTTAAATGCGTGCGGACAAGTCGTGCTCATAGAGACCGTCGCCAGTCGCGAATAGGCTCGGTCATTGCGGTTTCATTTGTCGGAGTCGCTGGTCCGGGCAGTGCATGCACCGGATGCGCGATGACCGGCCCCCGTGGTCGCTCTGGCTCAGGTAGAGGAGCGGACACCACCGGCGCGACCGGCACCACCGCTTTATCACCCTCCGGCGGACCCGCCTGAGCGCCACCCAAGGGCACGGCAGGGGCTGCTGGCACTTCACCCGGCTCCGATACCCGCACAGTCGGCGGTAAAGGAGTCGCGGAAAACCCGGCATACTTTGGGGCATCTACCACCGCCGCAAACTTGGCCCGCATCGCACGCAGTTCCTCATCAGACATCGCCACCAACTTCCGGTGCTGCAACACTGCCCACCGATCTTCCGCTGAAAGAGAACCAATCTCGTCATCGGCAACCGTTCCCAAAAAGCGAGGATCTCCGGCTGCCGCTTTGCGCTGTGCGCCAATCTTCCGGTCCGCCGAACCGAACTCCCGGCCCAGTCGTTCCACCACATCCCAGGTAGTTCCTAAATCGGCCAACACCGCTTCAAACTGCTGCGGGGTGATATGCAGCTTCGCCGCAGTCTCAGTGAAGGTAAGGCCCGGCGCCACCAGCGGTACGATCTGCCGATGCAGGTCAAACCTCGGCAGGACCGGCCCATCCGCCGCACTTGATGGAGTCGCCGCAACACCCTCCGCAACCATAACATCCGCCAGTTCTCCCCCTGGCGTGACACCGGGACCGGCGGGCGTTACGTTAAGTGACGTGACGGATAGAGGCGTACCCCGCCTGCGAGAACGTAACTTTTGCTGGCGCAATTTTGCCTGTTCACGTTCACGTGCCTGCCGCTCTTCCAGGGTAAGTTCCAATCGCTTGGCCATAGAATTCCCTCCACATATAAATGAAGCAAACTCCAACTTCCCTCCGAGCGGCTCTGGCCGTTAGCAGAATACGAAAGCCTGCTCAATGGTTGTTGCACTCTTAATGTGTCGTGAGTACGATGAGCTTTGTGATCTACCTCGACCATAACGCGACGACGCCCATACTACCGGAGGTCCTGGAGGCGATGATGCCGTACCTCACGACGGAATGGGGCAATCCGTCCAGCGCGTACAAGTTCGGCGCGAAACTGAAGTCGGTAATCGCCACGGCGCGCGAGCAAGTAGCCGAATTGATCGGGGCGCACTCGCTGGATATCGTATTCACGTCGTGCGCAACCGAAAGCAACAATGCCGCCATAGCGGCCGCGCTGAAGGCGAACCCGACCAAGCGGCACGTCGTCACGTCACAGGTGGAACATTCGTCTGTTTTGAATTACTGCATGGCTCTGGAGAAAGAGGGCTACCGCGTCATCTACTTGCCGGTTGACCGCGAGGGCTTATTGAATTTGGCCGACCTGGAAGCTGCGATCACTGATGAGACTGCGGTGGTTTCGCTGATGTGGGCAAACAACGAGACGGGTGTGTTGTTCCCTGTCGAACGGATCGCGGAAATCTGCCGGTCGCGGGGCGTGCTGTATCATTGCGACGCTGTGCAAGCAGCGGGAAAAGTGGAAATTGATGCGCAAAAGGTTCCGACCGACTACCTATCGCTGACCGGCCACAAGTTTCATGCGCCGAAAGGGATTGGCGCGCTGTACGTCCGGCGCAAATCACCATTCTTGCCGTTGGTATACGGCGGGCATCAAGAGCGTAACCGGCGAGGTGGCACGGAAAGCGTGCCGCTGATTGTGGGCATGGGGAAAGCCGCCGAACTGGCCCGAAAACATTTGCCTGAGTACGAGAAGAAAGTCCGCCCGCTGAGGGATGAATTGGAGGAAGGTATCTTAAGTTCGATTCCCGATACCGAATTGAACGGCCATAAAACGCAGCGAATTGCCAACACGACAAACATAACTTTTCACGGCATCGAGTCCGAAGCGCTGCTCATCTTGCTCGATAAGGAAGGCATCTGCGCCTCGTCTGGCTCCGCGTGCCTCGCCGACTCTGACGAGCCCTCGCACGTGATCAAAGCTATGAAACCGCAGAGTCGAGCCTCGCGGCAAATGATTCGTTTTTCCATTGGCTTGGACCTGCGTGCGAGAGAGATTCGGACTGCTGTTTCAGTCGCCTCAGGCGCGGCAACAATGCTTTGCCAACGATAAGGAGATCGTGTCCGGCCATTCGACTTCAGGGGGTACCACTGGTCTGGCCGGCTAGTTCAGCGTTGAACCAATCAGCGGGACGAACTTTAATAAGTAACACTGGCTTTGGTCGGGGAATATTGTCGTCAAGAAGCTCTTCCACCTGTCGACCATTTTAATCCACTCCATCTCGATGGACTCGCTCCCCGCCCGAATGAACAGGATGATATCCCCGGCAAGGGCCAGCTTCAGCAGTGTCCGTGCGAAGTACTTGTGGTCAGGGTCGGTCGCGTATCCCTGGAGGTCGTCAAGGAACTCCGGTAGTGTATTCTTCGTTTCTAGAGCACCGATGTATTTCGAGAAACCAGCCGAAAACGTGCCATAACGGGCAAGGTCCCAAATCTCGGCGAACCCCTTGAATGGGGCGTAGTTCAAAGTATTCCGCTGATCAGACTCGTCGGTGGGCTCCGTCACATAGGCCCGCCTCGAAACCACTTGGTAGGCCGCGTGCGAGACCGCGTACCGGTCATAGATGTCGTAAAAACGCTTCCATGGAGCTTCGTGATGGGGATTCTTCCCGAGGTGCCGAGGCGTAACTCCGAAGACGTGGTTGCGGAAGTCGATGGGGACAAGATGGACAGTAAGGTCTTTGTCCAGATGTAGTCGCGTAATTGTCCGACCTTGCAGGCACAGGAGGGTGTGAACAGAAAAGTAACTCGCATAGTAATTTGTGACGCGGGCCCATGTCTCCAAGCCGTTTCGGGCCAAGATGTAGTGCGCTACCGTATTGCACATGGCTCGATGCATGAAGTCTAGGGCTTGGTTCATAAGGCACACCGTGATTCGGTTGTCCTCAATAATAACGTCTTGTCTTCTAATCTCCTGTGCATTGAAGGCGTTGCTCACGAGCCAAGGGCTAAGATAATCCGATACGGAGACCGTGTCCGAGGTGAAGCCCGCCGCCGCGAATGCGGCCCTCTGATCATCCGCAAGCCAGGAGTGCTCTACCATGCTGTCCAGAGGTGCAGCGGGAGATGTAATCACGTTCGGCATGCTAGCGGCCAAAAACTACAGAGTTTAGACGTTCGGTCAGCGCGCTGATGCCACCTTCACCTACGTAAGAAAATCCACTTGCCCGAGCCTCGGCAGCGCTGAATGAAAAGCTCCTTAATTTCGAAACATAAGGCTGGAAGCTTTCGTGTCGTGCTTTCAAGCTCTTGTCGTCACTGATCGCAACGCCCTTGCCCCTCAGGTCGGTAATGATTCGCTCTAGGAGATTTAACAAGGCGGACACCCCGACATATTTACAGAGAAGGAACTCCTTGTTGTCCCACTGAGCCGAGTACGACTCAGAGATGCCCCTGAAATATTCCAAGAGCAACTCTTGCTGCATCCGCTCCTCGAAAAAGTCTGGGTCCGTGCTAGCGAAGAGATGCCCCCTTTTAAATAACTTCTTAAGAGACGTGATGAACGACGATTGGCTGATGATGCGGTCGCCAGAGCCAACCATCGCGATTCGATCCTTCCATGGAGAGTCCGCAGTTTCGTTCAAAAATGCAACTAGCTCCTGGCACCTCTTATCCTCGAATAGCACCGGTTCTGTTTGCCGGAGCATAGGAATCAGATCGTACACAAGCGAAGGATTAATCTTGCGCTGATTTCCATTGATTGATCGGAAAATTGAGGCTTTACCCGCGTTATCGAGATCAAGGAAAGCGCTAACAACAACGTTGAGGTCTTTCGCGCCTGAATACTCAGTACCGAATGCCCACAGCCGATGCTGCCCGTCTATTACGAAGGCCTCGCCCGCGAGCCGTCTGCAAATATAGAGATGGCCGTCCCGGAATTTACTATCGGAACTCAAGCTGACGATGATTGCGTTCGGAAGAAGAGCGGGGCTTGACCCGTTCGAGGTCAGGAATTTGCCGATCTCTCTCAAGCGGTCAGGGCGAAGCCCGCGCTGGATTCCCGTTCTGTTGTACTGCGTTCGCTCCGAAGTATATGCGATCTCAAGTAGCCGCTTCGCCGAAATCGAAAATACGTAAAAGGTCGTTTCGCCCTGCGAAACGGGAATCGCAGGAACCGGATCTAGGTACTTACGTTCCTCAGGCGTTTCCGGCATAGCTATTTGCCTCCATCCTTCCAGAACTGGCGGGCCATGCCGGTGGTTAGTTTACCTTGCAGGCGCAGGACGGCTTCGCCCTTATCGAACTTCTGGTGAATGACGCCCCCGAGAATCATCTTCTGGTCGGAGTCGCTCAGCGTCTGCGGCGAGAAGTGGGCGCCGCACTCGGCGAGCTCCGCAAAGTTGGTTTCCTTGGTGCCGGTCGTAAGAAACTTGTCGGCATCTTGAGATGCGAGCCAGACGGGGAACCCCCACGACCGGCCCTGCCGGGCAAGCAGACTTAGCAGGCCTGCCTTGCTTTCTTTCGGCAGCAATAGATGTGCTTCGTCGACGAATAGCACCATCTTGATCGGCTGCACGTCATTTTTTACTGCCAGGTTCTGGTTCAGCTTTTTGATTAAGAAGTTCAGGATCAAGGCCACGGCCAGCGCCTTGGTATCAGTATCGTTCCCGAACTCCTTAAAATCGATGACGAGGGAGCTGGTCAACCATTCCTCCGGGCTGATCGCCCTGTCGGCATTGGTGAAGAGGTGTAATCTCGCGATTTTCTGGATAATCGCAAGGTCTACGCCGTTTGCGCCGGTGTTCACCAATTCCTGTTCCAATGACTGGAAATCCGGTACGGCCAGGTGCTCGTAGGCGTCAGCGATGTTGCGCTCCTGTTTTGCGCCCAGTTGGGGCGCGAAGCACCTGATTAAGCTGGCGGTCTCGTATGCAAGTTGGGTATTCTGAGTCGGGTTCGGATGCCGAAGCAGAGGATTGATAGGCAGGCCCTCCTCGATGAGACGCACATGCTCCGCCCCCGTCTGCTCAAGAAATCGGGTGCGGTTCTGCCGCTGTTGGGGATTGTTCGGGTCGTCCTCCAGTTCGCCCTTCATGTCGAAGAATACGAAACGGACGCCAAGGTTGCTGAGTTGTGCCAACAGGTCGAGGGCAAGCTGGCTCTTGCCGGTACCCGGCTGGCCCGAGATGACCAGGAGCCCGTTGTTGGTGCCGGGGCCGTTCAGGGACCACTCGGGGGCTCCGTCCAGCACCTTGAGTTTCACTTCAGTTTCAACCACGGGCAACACTGCCATTGCCGGTCTTCGTCCTGGAGCCGAATCAAGATCGCCGGTGAGTTTAAGCAGTTCACCGACGAACTTCGCTTGGTCTTTACCCGATTCCTCCCAAATCTGTTTGAGCCGATTGCAGCCAAATTCGAAGTGGCGGCGAAGTTCCTGACGATAGCCGCTCTCGTCCAGCGTGCGGCCACTGCGGTGGTTCAAGGCTGCGCGGACCAGGTCTTTTAATTCATCACCCACTACTTGCTCGTCATTGAGCGTCACGCCCTTGGAATCCTTGGGCTTGAACTCGGATGGCACGCCTTCGCCAAGGGCAAGGAACAGCGCGGCCCGCCCGAGGATCGCCTGGTTGCGCGCGCCGACACGCGGATACACGCTTTCTATAAACTCGTGGGATTCGCCGCTAGTGTCGAACTTCATGGGTTAGCGTCTCACGGCTCATTTCTGCGCCTGCTTCATTTGCTCAAAGGCGGCGCGTGTCTGCGCACGGAAATTATCAAATAACTCGCGATTCTGCTCCAGTATCTTCGCTGCCCTCCGTGCCCCCTGGCGAAATTGATCTGGCGTTTGCCAGTCAAGCGTGCTGTGGAAAACCTCGTTGCGCATGATATCTTCAATCATAGCGGCGTCGGCGCGGTTGCAGCGCGTGTCTTCGATGATCGCATCCTCGTAAGCACTCATTGGATTCGTCCCTCCGGGTCACAAGTCGTGGCCGAAGTAATCGTTAGTGATACGCACTTGATAGTCCATATCCTCAGGTTCGCCATGCGGGTGCAAGGTGTACACGCGAGCCAGCCGGTCAGCAACGCGTTCAAAGAGCGGCCCTTCCGGGTCAATTTCGGAGTTGGTTGTGAGAATTATGGACTGATGCCCGCAGAGATAAAGCTGGTCCAGCACGTTTGCCCGGACTTCTTTATCCAACCGCGCAAGCGGCGTGTCCACGACCAATGGTGGTACAAGCTTGGCCAAACGACGCAGAGCCTCGTAGAAGGCCAGCATCCGAACCTGGCGCTGCCCCGCCGAAGTGTTTGTCTCCTCCCACGTAACGCGTTTACCATCGCGCCGAATGAGGGAACATTGCCAGTGACTGTCGAAATCCATTCCGATAAACTCGCGCGTTCGCTCGGTGATCTCTGCCCACAGCTCACCGACGTGCTCGGAAATCCTCTTTCGCATTCGAATTGCGGCCCGGTTTCGGATCTCGCCGGCGGCTTCGCGATATCGAGCGGCGAGAGAGGCGAGATTCTCCCCTCTCTCCGCTTTCTCCTCAATCTCGCGCTGATTGGTTTCCTGCCGCTTCAGATCGGCAAGCTCGACTTCCAACCCGGAAACCAAGGAATTAACTTCCGCAATGCGCCCCTTGATTTGTTTGATCGTGGAAATAAGTTCGCCACGCCTTTCGTGCAATTCCGTGCCGCGCTTGAAAGCCGCCGTATTTTGCTGCATCTGCTTGAGCCTTTGGTCAAGCTCGCGCAAGTCCGCGTCCATCCGCTCGATGCTGATGCATGTGTCGGCTAAGTCGCGCAGTGACCCGGCGGACCCGGCGAGGCACGCGCGGATTTGGGCGCTGATGTCACTGCGGTCCGTGGCGAAAACGCGGTCCGACATCCCATCGGGCGGCGGATGAAAAAGGCGGTGCAGAGCATCCTCCAGCCGCTTGTTGTAGAACGCCTCCACGTCGGGTTGGAGCGAGAATTCAGGTGGCGCGCCGCCAAACACATCCTCTTTAACCTGGGGAATTTTGGGTTCGACCGCCGACCTTGCGCTTTCCCATGCACGTCGGGCTTCTTCGGAGAGCAAGTAATCATAAAACTTGCTGCGATAGCCAGCCAGAAGAGCAACTGGAATTGGCAGCTCCCAGGCGCCGGTGAGTTTCACCTCAAGCTCCGATTTGGCTTTTGTAATTTCATTGCGCCGTGTCTGGGCAAGCTGAAGCTCTTCGGGATCAACCGCGCCAAGCGTCCTGAGGTCATCTTCAACCTGCAGCAATTCCGCTTCATTTTCTCGTAAATCCCGATCCAGGCTTTGCAGCTCCTTCTGGCCAGCTTTCAAATGACCCTCGGCCTTGATCACGTCTGCATTAAGGTCGACGAGTTTGGTGGTCGGGTTCGGCCCGCTAATTGAAAAAACACGGGGAATCTTCGAGAGTATCAATTGCCGGAGGTCGTTTTCCAACTCCCCGTACGTCCACAGGCCAAGCACGCGACTCACGCCCTCAACGATGTCCTGCTGGCCCAGGCTGATGCTCTGGCTTCGCTCGGCATCGAAAAAGAAGAATCGCGCCAGATGCCGGGGCAGGAACGCGTCCCGGAGCTTTTGGATAGCCTGTTCGTCTTCAATGAGGCCGGGTGAATCTGAACGTTGGGCGTAAGAGCGCCATACGGGTGGTGAGTTTGGGCGATGCCTGATTTCGCGAGCTAGGTTGACCCTTCGACTCCCGCCACTCCTGTCATCTCGCTGCGAGATATCAACAGAGAGGCGTATGGTGTCTTGACCTTCCGCTTGGGCACGGCGATTCAATGCCCGCTCGAAAAGGAAACGTGTTGCGTCCAGGCCGGTTTCCACGCGTTTCAGATCACCAACGCCGCTCTCTCCAACAACCGCCAGATAAAGAGCACGGAGAAGGTGGGTCTTGCCCACGCCGTTCTTGCCCCCGACGAGGATCCCGCAATGCCCATCCAGGCAGCTGAACTTAAACGTGTGTTCCCCGTAAAATGGGCCGAAATTCTCGAGCGTCAATGAGTCGATATAGACTTCAGCCATGTCACTTCTTCGCGGTCAATGCCTGGTTTTCAAGGTCATCCTTAAGAATATTGAGCAGGTCGTCGGGCAGCCCCATGGCGCGGTGGCTTTCGCTGTACTCTTCAACCTTGGCGACCATGCGCCGCAGCGTTTCAACGTTAATGCCTTTCTCGGCAGCGACTTCGTCTTCCATTTCGCGCAAGCGGTTGAGTTCGCTCAAGTCAGCGTTCATGATGACACCTTTCTGCCGGCTGACAATGCGCGCCACGCCGCGCCCGTCGTCGGGGTCTCGGGCGGCCTTCCACATTTGCTGGATCAGGAGAAGCTCCTCGGGACTGATGAGCGGCAGCTGAACTTCTTCCTGCAAGGCCAGCAACTGGGCCAGGAGTTCGCGACGCGCGGAAATCAAGAGCGGCCCGGGACCCTGATTGCCGTTCATGCGGCGGGGGTCGCGTTTGCCGTTGGCGGGGTCACGGAAAAACAGGAGTTTCTCGCGAAATTCGATCAGTTTCTCCATACGCTCGTCGCCGCTGGCGAGCAATCCTTCGCTGGCTTTGTCACGTTCGACCACCGTGCACGTCCAGCAGCCGAAGCGGCTGTTGCCGCAACTGGGAGTGCTGGTGTCAATCTGGATTGGGCACTCACCGTTGCTGGCGCTGGCGTAAAGCTTGTAGAGGGGGCGGTTGTCACCACCCCAGGGGTTGGGTTTCTGGAGCAGGTAGGCCCAAACTTCCTCGGTGGTCAGGAATTCAATCGGATTCGACACCCAAACGCGGGGCAGATCAGGATGGCGATTCAACCCGTTGCGCGTTTCACGGGCCGCCATCGTTTGGGCGCGGGTGGAGCTTTCGGCACGGCGCGCGCCGAGGTGCAGGATTGCCTCTCCCCAATGGCCGACACGCTGCTGCACAAAGTCATTTACCGGATCAATTTTCATCCGCTGCGTACACCAGCGGAATGTGCGGTTGGGCGGCGGGTAGCCCCTGCCGATCATGTTGACCCAAAAGGACTCTTCGATGAGCGGCTTCAGCAGGTTGGCGTCGATATTCAGGTTGTGCTGCTGGGAGCACTTCCGCATACGGTCCAGTGTGCCTTCGATCATCTCCGCAATGGCGGGAATCTCCACGCGCGTGTCCGTGCAAAGGACCGAAATGGGCTTTTTTCGCTGTTCGGCGGGGATGGATAGGACGACGTCGAAAATCAGCGACGCCAGCATGGTGCTGTCCTTGCCGCCGCTATAGCCGACCAGCCAAGGCCGCTCGTCTTCGAGGTAAAGCTGACGGAGAGAACGTCTAATGTCCTCAAAAATGGTCATCGACATCGGGGCAAGTATGGCCAAGTCGCCGTTTGATTGCAAGATCGATCTTCAGGCTTGTCGATCTTCAGGCTATGCTCACGATTAACGCCCTCGTGGAACTCTTGGACGAGCGCGGCATTTCCACAGCCGGTAATCCACCAGTTGTGATAGAAAGGGAACGGCAACGGGATGCTCAAAGTGTGGGGGGAACGGGAAATCGAGGGGAAGGCATCACCCCTCAGTCCAAATCGATAGTAGCGGATGCCCCGGCCCCCCGATGGTCTCGGCCAGGTCGAGGCCGCCCGGCCACCCGACGTGTATTTAGATGGCCACAATGTGATCCGCGACCTGAGCCCGCGATCGGCCTTCGCCTTTAGCCCACCGCCTCCGGCTTTGGTAATCACGTCGGCACACCCGGCAGTACCGCTTCCCCCGGTAGATGTAACACGTCCAGCGGTTAAACACATGACCCCGCTCACACACATGAAGCGTTCTGACAGGTCCAACACCATCGTGAAGTGTAGTTACCTGTCCAGTAAGATCATCAACCACCGCCCGCACTTCCGGCTCCATGCTGGCCAAAATCCTATCGAAAGTTAACTCGTAGTTAGACATCACGCTCCCGCCTCGATGCGAGATTACCCGTAACAAACAGTACCCGAAGGACCAGATGACTGCCCAATCATCTGGCCCCACACCTTCCCAAAAACACCAAACCGGGCAGGTTCATAGCCGATCCCCACCGGCTCCCCTGCCCGGCCCCTAACGCCCCTGAAGTCGTCTAAAGTTTCCTGTAATTGAAAAGACAATGAGAATCAATGTTAATGTAAAATGAATTTGAAATTGAGTTTTTGTGTTTGTGTGTTTTCATATTACCTGTATCCTTATACGTTCGTTCAGAGGTTGTGGACGTTGCGAGTCGAAATGAGCAGTTGGCTACATTCAGCAACGTTAAACGTAGTCCTGTAAATCCCATTCCGCGTCACGGCCCCGTTTTTGTGTCGTGCTACGAGGAGGGCCATCCGCCCCGGTCAGGGGGTTGGTTACCCTGAACACTCACACATACCGCAACGTCGCCCGCAAAATCAGACCGCACTCCCAACTAGTCAGGTCATCACCGCATCGGAATCAGGCGCAACCACAGGCCATGCTGCAACTTCTTGGAGCCGCTGCCGCTTCCGCGCTTCCAATCGGCGCAAATGAAACCGGAAGTGCAATCCACAAAGTGGCCCATGGGTAGCAGGTCGATGGCAACGGCGACCATCATACTTGCGAGACTTGGTCGGCATGATACACTGCGTAGGGTTGGCCTCGATTCCGTAATGGCCCAGTTTCTCGATAAACCGTTTCTCCACATCTGGCAAGTCAGACCGCCGATACTCCCACGCGAAGTGATCAAATAACTCAGCAACTTCTGCAGAATAACACCTCAAAAACCTCTGACGGGCGTTTTTGTCCATTTTGTCACCATTTTTCGGACATTCCGCCTCACCACTCGGACATCCTGCCAGCCGTTTGGCACGTGCGAACACCTCCTCAGGGGTCGGGTTGACATCAGAAGGAGTTAACTCGGGATCGACGGTCAGCACGTAGACGTTGATAGCCCAGTGCGCCGCCCCAGGGGAATGGTAAACAAGCAGTAGACCTTTACCCTGCAACGCCTGCACTGCCCGCCGCACGGAGCTCCGCGACAGACCTGAGTCTGCCGCCAAATCCGAATACGACAGCATAGAGGTCCGACTCGCATAATCCAGATGGCACACCAATGCGAATAAAACTGCTTTCTCCGTCCCCCTCACATTCCGCAATTGCCGCACTTGGTCCATAGCGTTGACCCGCGACACTAGGCGCATAAGCTCTTCCTTTTTCCGACTCCGAATCTTGTCTTGTTTATAGCGCACACTAGTGCCAGATCCTTTTTCATGCCTACCTAACCTCGCGCGGATCGGTCGCGGAATATATCCTGGTCCTGGACCTTCCATATCACCTCCACCGGCAAGCGTAGACGCCCGCCCCGCCAACAACGGTACTGCGGTACCGGAACAACCAAATCGAAGCTCTTAGCAATTTGGGACTAAGTGGGACTAACTGAGACGGGGTTCACTAGCCTTATGTTATGGAGCAAGCGCCACCGATTCAATGATTTAGCGCTGGTCCGTCGTTTTATCCCGAACCAAGCGCGCTACCAGGCTACGCTACGCCCCGGAAAAGCAGCTATCAGACATCGGGTTTCAGGTGTCAGCGAGCTGTCCTGGCGCCTGAAACCTGGTTTATTGGTCGGGACGGCCAGATTTGAACTGGCGACCCCTTGCACCCCAAGCAAGTGCGCTACCAGGCTGCGCTACGTCCCGATACTGCCGCGGCAGGTGACGCGTAGATCCCATGACATGCCGACGCTTGACACTCATCACCCGCCACTGCTTTTTTATCACTTGCGCGAAAGCATTGTCAAGATGGACTGCAACTCGTGGCGGATAGCGCGCAGATGCGAGGTATCGGAAGCGGGAGGAAACAGGCGCTGTTGTTGCTCGGCCCGACTCTCGGAGTGAGGGGTCAGGAGCTTTCGCGCGCCGGAGATTGTGAAGCCTTTCGTATAAAGCAATCGCTTGATCTCCAGCACCATTTCAACGTCCTGGCGGCGGTAAAGCCGGTGCCCTGATTTGGTCTTGTTAGGTTTGAGCATCGGGAACTCAGTCTCCCAGAAGCGCAGGACATACGCCTTGGTATGGGTCAGCTTACTCACCTCGCCGATTCGAAAATAGAGCTTGTCGGGGATAAAAGTTTCGGGAGGCACGGCGTTGCGGGAGCGGCGAGCGCGCGGTGGTCGAATTCGAGGCATTCAGGACCTCAAGCAATGGTTGAAGATCAACTTCAAGCCATCTTAGAGAACTGCGCGGGAAGCGTCAAGGACCAGCGAAAGCGGCAGTGTCCTAGCTTGAGTGAAGCGCGACCTTCAGGCTGGCATAGGCCCCGAGGTGTCGGGGCACTATGAGTCAAACCAGGACGCTCCCAGACTAAGGGCACGTCATTCACTATTTCCCTGCAAAACCCTTATGATGGAGTATACTGCCACGTTTCGTGGGCAGGTACCCGGAAGTGATTACGGGACCGGAAAACGAGAGGAATTCTCTAACTGGAGAGGGTCCGTCATGGCGAAGCTGATCATTGGGATCGACGTTGGGGGAACTAAAGTGGCAGGCGGGTTAGTGACCTTGAAAGGGCAACTGGTGAAGTCGCTGGTCGTCCCCACTCGCGCGGAGAAAGGGTTCAAGACCAGCTACAGCCAGATCGTACATTTGATTGAAAGGCTCATAAAGCTTGCAGGGGGCAAGGAAAATGTGGTGGGGATCGGCATCTGCGCACCCGGCCCGCTCAACCCCAAAGCGGGGATCGTCATCAATCCTCCGAACCTCCCGGGGTGGCGCAACATCCAGTTGTCACATTTGCTTGAAAACCACTTTCACCTTCCAGCTAAACTCGAAAACGACGCCAACGCGGCAGGACTTGCCGAAGTCCTTTTTGGGGCCGCGGTGGGCTACCGGGACGTGTTCTATGTGACCGTCAGCACCGGGGTTGGAACGGGCGTCATCATCAACAAGAAAATCTATCATGGCAAGAACGGGGTGGGGGGCGAGGGCGGACACGTTTCCATCGACTTCCACAGCCCCTATCGCTGCGGATGCGGCACGCTGGGCTGCATCGAAGCGCTGGCGGCCGGCCCCGCCCTGGCTCGCCGGGCGCGTGTTGCCCTCGAACAGGAACACAGCCGGCCAAGCCTTCTGCGCGAACTCTCGGGAGGTGACCTGCGGAAGATCGACCCCGTCATGATACAGCAGGCGGCACGCAAGGGAGACGAGTTGGCAAAGTCCATCATCGACGAGACAGGATTTTTCTTGGGCGCGTGGCTGGGAGGGATGATGTCGTTATTCGACCCGGAGGCGATCATCATTGGGGGCGGAGTAGCGCAAATCGGCAAGCCGCTTTTCGACAAAATCCGTCAGACGATGCCCAGTTACACGATTAACCGGCGGTTTGTTGCGGATCTCCCGATCCTGCCGGCCAAGCTGCAAAAGAACGTCGGCGTTTTCGGGGCCGCAAGCGTTTTTCTTCCCGCCGGTGAAGAGGCAGAGAGCGCTTCCTAGTCCTGCTCGAAGCGTGAGAACGAACGGTCGATGGTCAAAGACAGACTCACCTTGGCATTCGCCACGTAATAAGCAAGCGCGTCCCGGTAAAAGGCCAGGCTCCGTTCGCGGATCGAGGCTTCGGGCTCTTGGGCATGAACCATGTGGTTGATTTCGTGCAACAGGATGCTGAGCAATTGCAGTCGCAGGCGCGCGGCATGGAACTCCTGCAGGCGGCTTCCGGCCGCGAATTGAGCATCCAGCGCGATATCCGATAAAGGCAACGCTACCCAAGTCTCCACGCGCTCGAAAGCGATATCCAATTCTCCTGCCGGATCGCCCCCCAACGCATCGTGAGCTTCGGCAAAGGGCTGCTCCTTTACGATTACATGCCGATGCCCCAGGCAGCCGCAGATGTTGGTGCGGTGAAACTGGATGATGACTAATCTTGGGGAGTTCTCAAGGATTTGTTCATAAGTGTTCCGGCACGCTTGCGGAGCGTCGCCCCAGTCACGCTCGACGGCGCGCACCATCTCCAGGGCTTTAAGCGAATCGCGACGCGCGTGCGCCACCACCACTAACGGCCCGACTCGATCCGGGAACGCAGCCAATGCATAACGGCGGCCGGCTAACCGCTCTCGCCAACGAATCCAACGTGGGCGAGAATCGAGATAGGCCTTCAAGGCGGCGATCGTTATTGTCGTCTCCTGCACCATAAAAACCGGTGGCCGCTTGTCGATGCAAGAACTCCTCTCCTCCGTGGAGGAGGGGAATCGCGTAGTCTCCGCGTTGCGCCCTCAATCGACAATCGTCAATCGTCAATCGTCAATTCCAAGATCGGTTTCTCGTTCGAAGCCAGGATGTCGCTCGGCAGCCCGAGCCAACTCGCCAGGGTCGGCGCCACCTGCGTCAAAGCTATGCAGCCCAGGTTCCGGCCGGGACTGATGTCAGGGGCGGCTGCGATAAACGATGCGCCCAAGCCGGGACGCGTTGGCAACTGGCCGTGGGTGCCTCGATCTTTGACGGTGTCTCTTACCAGCGGCCCCTCAAAGCGATCCGAAAAGTACACTCCGGGCACGGCGTCGAGGCTGAGTTCCGCATCCGGGTCGGCGGACAGCGCTTTGAGCCGGGCGCGATCCACGACTTCTTCCACGACCCCGGCCTCGACCAGCCGTTTCACCGCCCGCCGCAGTGATGCTCGCTCGGCTGCCGAGGGCTCCTCCAGCCAATAAACGGCGAACGATCCTCCCGCGTGGACGGCCCCCAGCTTGCCCAGTTCGGGCGCGCCATCAGCCACTTTGCCGAAAAGCCCTTCTTCCGCTAGAACCGAAAGTGGCGCAGCCTCTTTCTCAACGGGCACAAAACCGTGGTCGGAAAGGACGACCAGAGTGGGCGACTCACTTTCCAGAAAGCAGTTCCGAAAGCGTCCGATTTCTTCATCCGTCAGCTCGATCCCGGCCAGGGCCTGCGGCGAGGTCGGCCCGAACTGGTGGGCCAACTGGTCGTAGTGAACAAAGTGGACGAGGAGAAGATCCGGCCGGTAGCGAGCCCAGATGTAAAGCGCGGCCTCGGAGCGCAGCCGGTCGGGGGTCGCCGTACCGAGAATCGGATCGAGCGCCTTGATCACGTCGGGAAACAATCCCCGCGTGGAGTGGCGGTCGGCGGTCGTGAAGTCCTGATGCGGGTCCGCAAGCTGCGGATCCCATATCTCAGGAATGTTGTAATCAATTGCCGCCCCCACACTCACCGGCCAACTGACGGCTGCGGTCTTGCGTCCCGTGGCGCGAACCACGTCCCAGAGAGCGGGGACGTGCAACGCGCGGGAAAACCAGCACCACGGCCGAGCCTTCTCGGTAGGGTCGAGCGATGCCAGGTGGCTGTAGATTCCATGCGCACTCGGAGGCACGCCCGTCACCAGGCTGGCATGGGCCGGATAGGTTGTCGTCGGATAGACGCTTTCGACGAGGTCGGCGCTGGCGCCGGCGCTGACGAGTTCGAGCAGATTCGGAATCTTCAGCCCGAACTCTTGCGGCCGCCGGTAAAAGTCCGGCCGCATCCCATCCACGGAAAGCACCACCAAGCGCGATGGCAGGGAGTTGCCCTTCATTGATTTAATCCCCCTTGCGGGGCGCTTCGAGTCATTTCAGGACGCCGCCACTTCCAGTCTACTGCCCCGCGAGGCACAAGAGGGGCAGCCAAAGCCTTTTGAGAGACCGACAGCCTATTGTATAATAACAGTTTGATGGCGATGGGGTTCGCCTTGCGAACCGTCTCATAATTATGGGACTGATAACCCCTATCACGACTTCAGGTCATGGTAGGGGTTTTTGTTTTGCGCCCCTTCCTGGCCCGCGCGCTATGAGGTGTTTGTGAATACCTTGCCGACCCTTTCACCTGCCCATGCCGGCGCCCTGGCGGCGCGCATGCTCATCCTCGAAGAAGACTGCCGTGAAATCGAACGCAACCTTGATGGATTCCACGGGATTCTCTACGAATACGGGGGGGAGATCCCGGAAAGCGCAAAACAGCGGATGCGCGAGACGCTGGCCGAGATTCTCGCTAAGCTCGAAGTCATCAGCCTGGAGTTGGGACTTCGCAAGCAGGTGGTTGAATTGGACAGGCTGATCGAATCGCGTCTTTCCCGCATCTGGGTCACCTTGCACGAAAGCAAGTCTCGCGGCTTGCGCGGGTACGGCGTCGTGCCCGAGGAGCTGAAGAAGTATTTGGACCCCCGCATGGATGGGATTCTGTCGCTGTTGACTGATCTGCGCGAAACGCTTCGGGAGGCAAAACGGTGAGCGCAGCGCCGGGAGGCGTCAGCACCGGACTCGCAGCGACGCAGGATGTCGATGGCGCGGTCCGACTTCTCCGCTTGGCCGACCTGGGTGAAGAACTCGGGACGAATCGTGCGGCCGACGAAGCCCGCGAACTGGCCGCACGTGTTTCGGAGGGCCGCTTCTACGTGGCGTGCCTCGGCCAGTTCAAGCGGGGCAAGTCGACGCTGATCAACGCGCTGATCGGCGCGCCGATTCTTCCCGTGGGTTTCATTCCAGTTACCGCCGTGCCCACTGTCATCCGCTTTGGAGAGCGCGAGAGCGCGCGAGTGCGCGGGCGCGACGCGTCCTGGCGCGAAATCGCCGTCCCGGATCTGGGCGAGTACGTATCCGAAGAGCACAATCCTGAAAACGCCAAGGGAATCGCAGGCGCGGAAGTGTTTGTGCCCAGCCCAATGCTTGCCTCGGGCATGTGCCTGGTGGATACACCCGGGCTGGGATCGGTGTTTACCGGAAACACGGCGGCCACCGAGTCTTTCATCCCCCACATCGATGCGGCGCTGGTGGTGGTGGGCGCGGACCCGCCGCTGGCGGGCGAGGAATTGGCCTTGGTCGAAGCGGTGGGGCGGAACGTCGAAGATCTGATCCTGGTCATCAACAAGGCAGACCGGACTACGGACGAAGAAAGGGCTGCGGCCGCAGGTTTCACGCGACAGTTGCTGGAAAAACGGCTGCAGAGGCCTGCCGGACCCGTCTTCGAAGTGAGCGCCGCAGAACGCTTGGAGAATCGTGGGCCGGATCGCGATTGGGGGAAGCTGCTCGCGGCGCTTGGTCAGCTTGTTGAGGGCTCCGGCCGGCATTTAATCCGGACAGCCTGCGAGCGGGGAATCGAGCGGCTGAGCGAACAGTTGTTGGCCATCATCAACGAAGAGCGCGAGGCGCTGGAGCGGCCCCTCGAGGAATCCGAACGGCGAATCACTGCCCTGAAGGAAAGCCTGGGCGCGGCAGAGCGCTCGCTGCGAGAGTTGGGATTCCTCTTCATGGCCGAGCAGCATCACCTTTCGGATGGGCTCGTCGAGCGGCACAAGGCGTTTCTCGCTTCACTGTCGCCCCGAATCGATGAGGAATTCGAAAGGGCGCTCCAATTGCTCGCGCGCGGCATGGGACCTGCCTATCGCCGGAGTGCGATGCGCGAGGCGCAGAACGTGGCTCGCCGGCACATCCTGCCCTGGCTGCAGGCTGAACAACTGGAAGCGGAGAAGGAATACCGGCGAGTCGCGCGGCGATTCGCGCAGGCGGGCAACGAATTTCTGAAGAAGCTTGCGGACGCGGGCATTCACGAAATCGCGCGCCTGCCGCACGCACTCGACCCGGAGGCGGGATTTCTGGTCCGGTCCCGATTCACGTTTCACGACCTCGTCGAGGTCGCGCAGCCCGCGTCGCCGTTGCGGTGGGCCGCCGATCTGGTGCTGGGCGTTTTTCGAGCCTATCGCGTGATCGATGCCGACGCGCGGCGGTTTCTTGCGCACCTGCTGGAGACCAACTGCACGCGCGTGCAGAGCGACATCCTCAATCGCGTTCAAGAGAGCCGCAGCCGCCTGGAGGTGGAGATTCGCAAGCTGCTGCACGAGATCCGCCGCATCGCTGAACAAGCTCTCGCGCATGCCCGCGCCACGCAAGCGGAAGGAGCGCCGGCCGTCCAGGCGGCCCGCGCGCGCCTGGATCGCCTGGAACTCGAGATACGGCAGTTGTAGCGGCGAGCCGGCAGCGCCAGAACCGCGCCTTATCGGATCGAGAGCGGGTCCTTCGTCTGCAATAGGGTTACTCATATGGCCTTGGATGAACTTCACGCACGCCGCCTCGCCACCGTGATCTTCGTGTTCGAAGCCGCCCTTGACCGGTTAGACCTGCTGCTGAAGACGATCGAGACGGCGAGTGGAGTTGAACCCTCGGATTTTAAGCCGGAGCAAGTCCGCCGGGCGCGCGAGACGATGGCAGCCGTTCGAGCCAGGCTAGCTGCCTCAGCCGAACGATTCTCGGTTCAGGCTCGCAAACCGGTCCCCAAGCAGGTGGTCGCGGCGGAACTTTCGCGGCTGTGGGTGGTTCTCGAGAATGCGCGGCCGGAGCGGATGAAGGGCTACGGCAGGGAATTCAGTCCGGAGGACAAGGCCGATTGGGACATAATGATCGAAGGGCTGATGTCTGACATCAAGGAAATCCGCCGCACACTCATCAAGAAAGACATCAAAACATGATGTGGGCGCGCGATTTTTGCCCCGAATTTGAGTTCGTTTTAAGTTCGTTTTCAATAACATACTTGGTTCGTTCGTATTGTTTTTGTATTCTTCGCGCGTTCCTTTCCGCTTAGGATCTGACTGACTTAAAGTCTCCTTGGCGCGCCGTCCGCTAAGGCTTCCCTCCTCGTGGAGAGAGGGGGTAGGGAGTGGAGGGCCGTGTCTTGACCGCGCCGGCCAACCACCCCTGACCCCTCCGTAGCAAGGAGGGGAATTCCGCCGTGAATGTCATCCGTTGGGAGGGGCCGGCGGTTCGTGGAAGGCGCGTTCGACATGGGCCAACACCTGGAGCCTGACAGAGGGTTCAGATTACCACGATGCTAGCCTCTTGTCACGTGAAAAATGCGACCGTGGGGGACACTTTGACGTCTCGCCGTGCAGTTTTACGGCACGCCCCTCTGCTCTTCCGTCCCGGAAACAAGTGAACTGACTGGCGCCGGGATGCGTATTGCCAGATGAGCATGGTTATTCGACAAGCGGCCAGACCCGCCCAGCAAAAGATCTTGCTACCCCATAGCCACCTGTCACGTCAATCTGAGAAAGCCCTTTGCAAGGAAGGAGCCCTACGTGTTTTCAACCTTTCGGTTTAGCACTTATTCCTTTGGATTTATCATTGTCTTTCTCTCATCCGTCACCGGCTTCGGTCAAACGCAAGATTATCTGTCGGAACTCGCCATGGCCCGCCAGGAGGTGATTCAGACCGAAGCGCTGGCCATTCAAACGCTCGATCTGGGGGAACCGCACCCGGGCAAGAACCACTTCAGCGCGCTCGTCAAAAACAAAACCGACAAGATTCTGACGCTGGGGCTGGATTTGCGAGCCGAGCCGGGCGTTTGGCCCTATGGCTGGCAAGTGCAGTCTCTCTTTCTAGTTTGGCCACAGGGCGACAGGCAGATCGAGGCGGAATACGAGTTCAATCATCTGACCCCGGAGTCCACGTTGCGCGTCCGGTTCTTTTTCCCGGAAGTCGCTGCCGGCGGCGTGACGCAATTCGGAGCCCCGTTCTTCCAAAAGAAATACTTCGTCGGCAAGGGAAACAAAGCCGTGGACTACGATCCTTCGCAGCGTTTCGAGGAATATTCCAGCGAGCACTTCCGAATCTACTTCTTCCCCGCTTCCCTCGCGGCGCGAGACCACAACTCCATCGCCGCGCAGCGGGAATCGGCTTTCCGGAAGATCTCCGGCCTGCTCGGCGTGGCCGATTCCGAACCCGTCCGGCTATTCTTCTTCCCCGACGGCGAAACGAAAACGCACGACACGGGGCACACGGGCGACGGCTGGGCGTTCGATCGCACGATTGTCGAGGTCTATAACGACCAGACGAGGCTGGATCCTTACCACGAGTTGACCCACATCCTGGCGGGGCGGCTCGGCGATCCTCCCGCGCTTTTCAATGAAGGCTTCGCGGTCTATGTCTCGGAGTTGTTGGGCGCCGACGCGTTGAAATCGCTCGGCTCACCGGGGATGAAAGTGGATGAGGCCGTCGTAGCGCACCGGAAGGAAGGGAAGTTCATACCGCTGGACAAACTGTTCGCCTTTACGGATATCGGCCCGGATGAAAGCCAGCCGACGATCAGTTATCCGGAATCCGCCTCATTCGTGAAATTCCTGATTGCGAAATTCCAGCTCGAAAAGTTCCGGCAGGCGTACAAGTCTCTTGAGAACAGCGACGACCCCGCCACGCTTCGCAAGAACCAGCAGACTTTCCGCGACATCTTCGGCAAGCTGCCTTCGGAACTCGAGCCGGAGTGGTTGGGGAACCTTCGAACTGAAAGGAAATAGACCACCCAAACGGCTTGGCGCAGTCACTTCGGCGCGGGCAGCCCGTACCGGTCATTCGGTGCGAAGAAAGCCGGAAGCCGCTACTCGTGACGCCGGGGGGCAGAATGCGGCGAGACAGGTCTCGTCCTCCACAGGGGTGGCGCATACATCATTAGAGATGTATGCGCCACTTAGGATCGTCGGCCCCGTGAAATGCCGCAAGTAAGAACGGAAGACTCGCCGATTCGATCGGTTGCGCCACCCGCCAGCGGTTATTGCTCTGACGTAAGGAATTCAAAATTGGCAAATGCGAACGAATTGGGGCTCGTACCATTGCACGATGCGCTGATGCGCCAGTCGTTCCCAGAACCCACGGTGCCATCGGCCAAGATGTCCTGGCCCGATACCGTGTTCGTGCCGACAGCCGGACCAATAACAAACCCCACGAGCTGTTCACTTACGGACGGCGGATTTGCAGGAGCGCCAACCGCTGTGACAACGAACTGCCCGCTGCAGTCGTACTCAGGCGCACCTGTGACAGTCACTTGAAACGTGTCCCCTACAGGAATGGTTGTCCCGTTGGCGACACTCTCGCCCGTCGTGATGTCCTCAACTGAAATCGTGATACTTGCGGCCGCCGGGCCGCCCCAGGCAGTCTGCGCTTGGGAGAAGGTCGTATCCTCACTGTTATAAACGAATACCGCTAGCGGATCTCCGACCTTATAGGATGCGCAACCCGTTCCGTAGCTCCCACCAAAGCCAGTGAAAATTATCTGATTATCGGCCCAATACGTGTAATAAAGTGTAACGGAGTCCGGCGACCCGCCCCAATCGCCGAAGCCGGCCTCGAAAAGTGACGACCTGGCGCCGCAGTGAGATCGAAAGTCGACGACCTTGAAATAGTTCAGGTCTGCGGCTGTGCCGGGAGAGGGCATGTTCGAAGGGAATGGGCCGAATCCGGACCCGTGCACAATCATTTGCAGGTTAGCCCCAGTTCCAGAGAGTTCCACAGAAGTAATCTGCGGTGTCGATACACTGCAAGGGACGTTCCCACCCCAGGTTCCTGCGTGCTGCGAAACTGAATTCCACACAGCAATATTCACGGCGTCGCAGGGCTGTCCGCCGAACCTTGAGATGGCAATCGTACTGTCTGACCAGGATGCGTACGTGAGGACGTTGGCATCACCCGTGTACCCCCACTCGCCGCGCCCCACCTGGGCGGCGTCGCCGAGATGGAAGTTGCCTACGTCGCCGCGATATGGCAGGGGAACCGTAGGATGACCGAACCCACTGCCCTTAAGCGTCAAGCTGTAGTTCCCTGCGGAGCCGGTAAACTGGACGGAATTGATCTGTGGTGTTTGCGCCAGCAAACTCGCCGCGCACAGGCTGAGCGCCAACCACAGCACCGCAACGCCGCAGAGTATACGCCACGGCATCGCCACTGAAGAACCCTCGATTTTGAAAGCAATTGTCTTCATATGTCCTCCTAATTCAGGTAAACGCTGGGCGTTTCCTGGATTGAAATTCTGCGAAGGCTCAACGCGTCCCGAACCGAAAGGTTCGCCAGACATTTACCGCATTGGCCGCGCGGATTGTCTCGAACCCGCCTCAGCCATGCCGACAACTCTACGGCCTCGGATAGCGCGTGAGCTTCAACGATGCAGGTTGGATACTCCGGTTGACTTTGAGGCGTCAAGCGACATATAACGTCACGTTACGACAGCCCTGACGCACGCGAGGTAGAGGTCTGCCGATGAGCGACACGTCGTCCGAGAGGAAGCTGGCGGGTTGGAAAGAGATTGCTAACTACCTGAATACCTCGGTCCGTACAGCTCAGCGATGGGAGCACGAACTCGGGCTACCCATCCATCACGTAGGAAGCAGCAAGGGATACTCCGTACACGCCGATGTAGGGGAACTTGACGTTTGGCTCAACGGGCGAGAGGGAATTGCAACCTCCTCACTCGAGCAGCCCGAGCCGGTGACGGCAAGCGCCACGAAGCGCGAGACTTGGCGGCGACCTTCGAGATTGATCGTGATCGCCGTGATTGCAGTCGTCCTGGCAGGCTCAACTCTTGCGGTACTACGCTTCGGCGTTTCTCACACTCCTAAGGTCAGCTCGATCACCTTTTCTGGACAGCAGATGTTGGCTTGGAGCAACGGTAAGGTGTTGTGGTCATATGATTTTGGCCAACCGGCGCGGAACCTGCCGCCCGACGAGGTGGCACGAAGACTCCACATTTTTCGCTCCGGCGAACTGATTGTAGCTGCCCCGCTGCTGCAGTTAGAGACTGGAATTTCGACGGATGCCGTTTACCGCTTCTCAGCGGCCGGAAAGGTCTTATGGCGGCACGTCTTCGCAGAGCGAGTTCGATTTGGAGGCGAGGAATGCGGCCCTCCATGGGTCGCGCTCGCCCTAATGGAGACCGAGGACGGGAGGAACACCTCGGCTTGGTGTGCGATCGCTAGTCACTTGAAATCCGTTGGCATCGTGATAAAGGTTGACCCCAATGGCAACACGACAAACTGGTTCGTAAACTACGGGCACTTAGGGCAGCTAAAAGAATTGCATGTCCGCGGCGGTCCATACCTGTTGGCGGGTGGGATCAATAACGAATTCAACACTGGGACTCTGGCGCTGCTGGACGAAACCAGACCTTGCGGTCATTCGCCCCAAACTGGAGCGCTTGCCGAGTGTGAATCGTGTCCCGCCGGACAACCTTACCGCTATTTTCTGTTTCCTCGGTCCGAGGTGATTCGGGTCGTGGGCCCACCGTACAATGGGGTTCTGGAGATTGTTGTGGGCAATGGCAAGATCCAGGTGATGACAACTGAAGGCCTGGAAAGGTCGTCAAGTATTTGGGCCCTGTACGACATTTCCGAAGCACTCGTCCCGCGGTCCGTTTTCTTCAGCGACTATTACTGGTTCGAGCACGAGAAGCTTAGTGCCGAAGGCAAGATCAACCACGCTCCCGCTGCTTGTCCCGAGCGCCTCAAGCCAATCACGGTACGTGATTGGAGTCCCAGTGAGGGCTGGAAGGATATCATGCTCCCGCCCGATCAATCGAGAATCCCCAAATGAGAAGATGCCCGGTGGATACCTTGCTCGACGCGCTCGGCGGCCGCCGGGCTGTTCTCGACAATTTCCTGCCGTAAAGAGATCGGTGGCGCATTACACTGGTGTCGCGTTACCAAAGAAAGTGAAACAGCAGATGGTTTGTCACCCTGAGCGCAACGAAGGGTCGCTGCAGTTTTTTCCTCAGTGAAACTACGGGGATGCTTCGCTTCGCCCAGCATGACAGCTTACGCCGGGCGAGTTTTACCTATTTGCGTAATGCGAGACTCGTCCGCAGCCGCTGGCACCTGCTCTTCACCTGTGCAGTTCGACCACATCCTTGTCGGCAAGAAGATAATCGCGGTTGACCATCTGGCCCTCGAATTTGCCGTGTCCCCAGACGCGCGCATACTTGAGTTGGGAGAGAAAATCGTGGTGGACGTGCGTCGCCAGGTCGATCAGGCGGGAGCCGCGCTTTAAGATGTAAGGCGCTATCATTTCGAGTTTTTTCCCGGGGGCCTTCGTATAGACCCGGATCACCTCCAGCAGGTCAAAGGCTTGGAGGCGGAGTTCATCCAGTCCCTGGCCCGTGGCGGCCGATACCGGGAGCATCAGAAAGCGCCAGCCGTAGATATCCTTCAGGAGTTCGAACATGTCCGGGGCGCCGTCGATATCGAGCTTATTGGCGACCAGCAGGCTGCGCTTGGCAAGCCAGCCTGTGGCGTTCGGCACCTCGCCGGCGCCGATGTGCACCTTGGCTTGGGCGAGTTGGCCGAGAGTCGTCTCAATATCCTCGAGAATGTCAGGATCGCTCAGGTCCACCACCTGGATCAAGGCGTCGGCGTTGCGAATGATCTGATAAAGCCAGGACTCAGAGAAATCGGGGTGAACCGGCGGCAGGTCCACAAGCTGAATCTGAATGTCCTCGAACTTCATCATGCCCGGCAAGGGAACGCGGGTTGTGAAAGGGTAGTCGGCCACCTCCGGCATGGCATGGGTCAGTTGGCGGACCAGCATTGATTTGCCGCCGTTGGGCGGTCCAACCAGCGCCACTTGGCCGGCTCCCTCTTTGTCGATGCGGTGGATGATGCCGGCTCGGCTGACCGGCTTCCTGGCCTGTTCGGTGCGCAGCTTGGAGATGCGCCGCTTCAGGTCGGCCTGCATTTTTTCCGTCCCCTTGTGGCGGGGGATGGTGGCCATCATCTCTTCCAGCGCAGCCAGCTTTTCTTCCGACGTTGTGGCAGCCTTGAACCGGCGTTCAGCTTCCATGTATTCGGGGGTGAGGTTCGCAGGCATAAGAGCAGTGATGAGTGACGAGTCCGGTAGGTATTGTACTCGGGGATTCTGGCAAGGGGAAGAGAGTCGGCAGTGGGCAGGTGGGCAGATGGGCAGGTCGGCAGGTGGCGATCGTCGGTTCCTTGCTTTGCGGGCTTTGCGCGCCACAGCTTCCGGATCACACGTGCGTTTTCCTTGACATTTCTTGAATTTCTGCTATAACAGAAAAGACTGATATGACGACCCTGAATCCAGCTAAGAAGAAGTTCATCCTGCACTGGGGAGAAATGGGCGCGCGCTGGGGTATTAACCGCACCGTCGCCCAGACTCACGCCCTACTGCATGTCTCTTCTGCGCCGCTCACGGCCGAGGAGATTGCCGGCACCCTAAGCGTAGCCCGTTCGAATGTTAGCACGAGCATCCGCGAGTTGCAGGGGTGGGGACTGGTCCGAACGGTTCACGAAATGGGCGACCGCCGGCAGCACTTTGAGTCCATCAAGGATGTCTGGGAGATGTTCCGGATCATTATCGATCAGCGGAAGCGAAGAGAGATTGATCCTACCATCGATCTGCTGCGTCTTTGCATTTCCGAACTTCGAGGGGAAAACGAAGAGGATGCGTACACCAAAGCACGACTACAGGAGATATTTGAGTTCTTCTCGGATGTAGAGGCCCTGTACACGGACATACGCCAGTTTCCAGTTGGGACCTTGCGCTCGCTGGTCAAGGCAAGGGGCAAGGTCCGGCGATTTCTGTCCGCCCGAACCAAGCGATAAAATTTTTTGCGCATTATTTTCAGTAATTACAGAAGCTACGGACATATCAGGCAGGATAGCACAAACCAATTCCGACTGGAGGATTTGCCGATGACACCCTCGATACTCTTTCTGACGGGCTTGACCATAAGTCTCGCGACCTCTTTCGCGATTGTGGTCTACCTCAGAGTCCCACTGCGGCGCATTCTGGTGGAACTTTGCGGAACCGGCGACCGTGCCGCATTCTGGGCCGCGTTTACCAACGTCTCCATCATGCTTGTGCCTCTGATTTTTACCCTTCAATATGCACCCGAGCTGAAGGAGGGGCAGTCTGCCGTTCTGGAAATTGCAGCGCAGCTCAAATGGGCTCTGGCAGGTCTTTTGGCCACGGTAGTTCTGGTGGGGTGGATTCTTAGCGGATTCATCCGCCGACGGCCTCTGCCAAACAGGCAGAGCAGCGGTGAGACACATTAGGGCAGGGAGGTACGTATGGAAGAAAAGCGCGAGCGGCTGAACATTGTCACGGGTGCCTTCGGCTTCTCGGGAAAATACATCACCGGCCGGTTGCTGGCGAGCGGCGAGCGGGTACGAGCACTGACAAACCACGCTCCTCATGCTCCGACCATCGACGTAGCGCGTTTGGAGTTCCGCAACTCGCAGGCGCTGGAGCGCAGCATGGCCGGCGCGACGGTTCTCTACAATACCTACTGGGTGCGCTTCGCATACCGTGGGGTCAGCCATGATACGGCGGTGGAGAATACGCGGGCACTGATCCGCGCGGCAGAACGGGCGGGAGTCAAAAGAGTCGTCTACATCAGCGTCACCAATCCCTCGCTCAATTCGCCATTGCCGTACTTCCGAGGGAAGGCGGCCGTGGAAGACATCATTCGGTCGTCTTCTCTGTCTTACGCAATTCTCCGACCGGCGTTGGTGTTCGGGAGTGAGGACATTCTGATCAACAATATAGCGTGGCTGTTGCGGAGATTTCCGTTCTTCGCGGTTCCAGGTGATGGAGAATATGGCATCCAGCCGATTTCTGTTGATGACTTGGCGGCGCTGGCTGTCGAAAACGGCCATAGGCAAGAGAGTAGGGTGATAGACGCCGTCGGCCCGGAGACGTACAAATATGTAGACCTCGTGCGGCTCATCCGTGAATCAATCCACAGTCCTAGCAGTATAGTCTGCGCACCCTCCCCCATCGTGCGTTTGGCGTCGGGGCTTCTCGGCCTCATGGTCCGTGACCTCGTTCTGACAGGCGAAGAAATCAAAGGGCTAATGGCTAACTTGCTCGTCTCGCATCAGTGTCCTACGGGCAGAGAGAGCCTGCGCGAGTGGCTTCGAGAAAAAGCTGATCACCTAGGTATCAAGTACTCCTCGGAGATCGAACGGCACTACAGCACAAATAGCCGAACGGCGAGCTACTGACAGGTGCGCGCCTAAAAACAAGCATGGCGCCCCTAAGGCATCTACGACCTGCGGCGCGGAATCGGCGCGCATGGTATGATTGCGGGTTCAGGTTCCTTTAAGGAGGTGCTGATTATGCGCAGCCGGACACGGCGAGTGCTGCTGATGAGTTTCTTTGCCCTGTTGTTTGTCGCGCATGACGGCGCGATTCGGGCCCAGCCGGGGAACGGGAATGCGATGGCGGAGTTGCGCGCCCCCGCGGGTGTTCGGCCGGTCAAGATCGATCTTGGCGGGGAAACGATACTTCCCAACGGCCGCCTGATAACTCCCCTGGGCCGGCACGTGAAGGTGGCCCCTCATCCTTACGGGCTGGCGCTCAGTCCGGACGGCAAAACGCTGGTGACTGCCAACAGCGGAACCCATCCGTTTTCCGCCTCCATCATCACCGAATTGGACAGCGCCGAACCCCAGGTGGCTCAAATCCCGCCGGGTTTCAATCCGGCCGACGCCGACCCGGACAGCGTTTTCATGGGTGTCGCGGTGGGGCCGGACCACCGAACGCTTTATCTCTCCGAAGGGAACAACGGCAGGATTGGCATCTTTGATCTGGTGACTCACCAGCGCCTCTATTCGGTGAGTATTGACGGTGCGTTCCAAGGCAAGACCTATGCTAATAGCCTTACGGCCTCGGCCCAACTTTCGCCCGACGGTCGACGCCTTTACGTTCTTGACCTTGCGCATTTCCGCCTGGTCGTCCTAGATACGGATTCAAAGGATGTCGTCTCGAGCATCTCTGTGGGGCGCATGCCGTTCGGCCTAGCCTTGTCTCCGGACGGCAAATTCGCCTACGTCTCGAACGTGGGCATGTTTAATTACATTCTCGTTCCCGGCTACGACGCGAACCGGCCCAAAGAAACCGGGTTGGACTTTCCTCCGTTCGGGTTCCCGTCAAAGGAAGCAGCCGAAGGCGCGACCGTCCAGGGGAAGACGATTCCGGGGTTGGGCGATCCGAATGTGCCGGAGTCGAACTCTCTTTGGGTGATCGATGCGGCTGACCCCGCCGAGGCCAAGGTGGTGGCCAAAGTTAAAACCGGAGTTCAGGTCGGAGACAAGTCCGTGGGCGGCTCAAGTCCCGGAGCTGTGGTGGCTGGGCACGACCGGGTGTTCGTCTCTAACGCTACCCAGGACAGCATCACCATTCTTGACGCGCATTCGAACCAGGTTGAGAAGACCGTCTTGCTTGAGCCTGCCGACGCCGTGAAGGGATTGCGCGGCCTGCTTCCTTTCGGCATGGCGCTCAGTCCCGATGAAAAGCGGCTTTACGTGGCCTGCGCGGGAATCAATGCCGTTGCGGTGCTGGACACGGGCGGCGGAAACGTATTGGGTTACTTGCCTACGGCGTGGTTCCCGGCGCGGCTCGCGCTGAGCCCCGATGGCAGGACTCTTTATGTGGCCAACGCGAAGGGATTTGGCGCTGGACCCAACGGCGGGCCGAACTTTCACGAGGGGCCGGAAGGAACTTACATTGGAGACATCACGCATGGATTCGTCTCCATCGTTTCCATCCCGGACGAGGGCCAATTCAAACAAACCACGGCACAGGTGCTCAAGAACAACGGCTTTGTAACCGCGCCTCCTGCCGCGACGCGCAGCGCAGAGTTTCCTGTTCCTCCGCCGGCGCAGCCCAGCACCAAGATTCACCACGTCGTCTTCGTGGTTCGAGAAAACCGGACATATGACGAGGTCCTCGGAGACGTGAAGATCGCGGGTGCAACAGTGGAAGGCGAACCCAGCCTGGCTCGCTGGGGTGAGAGCGCTCGGGTGAGAGACAAGGATGAACCGGTCGTCGTAGAAAAAGCCACGGTCACGCCTAATGCGCACGCCTTGGTGCGAAGGTTTGCCTTCAGTGACAACTTCTACGTGGACTCCGACGTTTCGGTGGACGGTCACCACTGGTTGGTGGGGAATTACCCGAACGAAGTGCTCGAAACGGAATGGCCGGCCTCCTACGGCCGCAAGCTTAGCTTTGTGGCCGACGCGGACGCCCCCGGGCGCATCAGCATGGAATGCGGAAACCCCTGCCCCGAAACTTTTCTCGAGGCGGGCTCGCTTTGGGAGCACCTGGCAAGGCACCACGTCACGTTCCGAAACTACGGCGAGGGAGTTTCGTTTCCGGGCAGCGAAGGCGGAGAAGGTGTCATGCCGACCGGCAACCGGGAAGCAACCAACATGCCCATGCCCGAGGTCCTCTTCGAAAACACCTCCCGAGACTATGCAACCTTCAACACCAACATCTCGGACCAGTACCGCTTTGGGCAGTTCCAACGCGAGTTCCAGATTCGCTTTGCAAGCGGCAAAGAGCCGCTGCCGCAATTCCTCTACATCTGGCTGCCTAACGATCACACGGCCAAGCCGCGTCCTCAAGATGGCTACCATTATCGCGCTTCCTATGTTGCAGATAACGATCTGGCGCTGGGAAAGCTGGTGGAGCTGTTTTCGCACAGCCCTTTTTGGAAGGACCTGGCCATTTTCGTGACCGAAGACGACGCCCAGAACGGGATGGACCACGTGGACGCGCACCGGAGCATCTTGATGATGATCAGTCCTTATGCGCGGCACGGCGTCTCGCACGTCCACACCAGCATGGCCAGCATTATCAAGACCTTCGATCTGATTTTCGGCTTGCCCGGTTTGAATCAGTACGACGCCGCGGCCACGGACCTTTCAGATTTGTTTAGCGCCACGCCCGATTTCACGCCCTTCGAGGCGCTGCCTTCCGACGCGCAAATCTTCGATCCGGCGAAAGTGAAAGAGCCAGGGCTCCAGATGCAGGCCCGCCCCGGCGAACCGCTGGACGACCCGGAGACCATTCGAAGAGAAATGCGCGATCGGGATGGGAAACACGAGAAGTAGCAGCCCCATTGTTCGTAGGGGCGGTTCGCGAACCGCCCCCACAGCGGATATAGCCGGGAGGCTCCACATTGGTCACGCGCATTCGTGTACAATGGACATTCGAGTCGGCGGATGCCAATTCAACGAGGGAGACTTGAGGCACCGTTCAATGTAGAAGCCGGGATTTACTTTTGACTCTCGACTGTCGACTCTTGACTTCCGAATGTCCAATCTCCTCGACCAACTTAACCCCCAGCAGCGCGTCGCCGTAGAGGCGACGGAAGGACCGCTGCTCATCCTGGCCGGAGCCGGCAGCGGAAAAACGCGCGTTATCACCTACCGGATCGCTCATCTGATCGAAGCGAAGCAAGTGTCCCAGGAGAATATTCTCGCGGTGACGTTTACTAATAAGGCTGCCGGACAGATGAAGGAGCGTGTAGAGAAGCTGCTCGCCGGCAAGGTGGCGCTGCGTCCTGGCGCGCCGCACATTTCGACCTTTCATTCGTTTTGTGTCAGCGTGCTGCGGCGGCACATCGAACAGCTCGGTTACCACCGCGATTTCACCATCTATGACGATGACGACCAGTTGCGGGTGGTGCGGGCCTGCATCCAGGAACTGGGCCTCGGCGAGCAGATGACCTCACCACGCAGTTGGCTGGCAAAAATCAGTTACACCAAGAATCGGGGGACGACCCCGGAAGAGCTGAGCAGCGAGGCTGCCAATCCGGATATGGAGA
This sequence comes from uncultured Acidobacteriota bacterium, assembly GCA_963831905.1. Taxonomy (GTDB): domain Bacteria; phylum Acidobacteriota; class Terriglobia; order UBA7540; family UBA7540; genus CAVROP01. The sequence goes on from CAWHRX010000009.1 coordinate 2,049,073, forward strand.
GACTGGCCTCGCTCTTCGAGTTGTACGAAAGCAAGCTGCGGCGCGCCAACGCGCTGGACTTCGACGATCTGCTGCTTAAGACGGTCGAGCTCTTCTATAACTCTTCGGAAGTCTGCGAGAAGTACAACGAGCGGTACCCTTATGTTCATGTGGACGAATACCAGGACACCAACCACATCCAGTATGAACTGATCCGCCAATTGACGCTGCTTCACCAGAATCTCTGCGTGGTGGGCGACGAGGACCAATCGATTTATCGCTGGCGCGGGGCCGACATCGGGAATATTCTCAACTTCGAAAAAGATTATCCCAACGCCAAGGTGATTCGCCTGGAGCAGAACTACCGCTCGACGCAGCGCATACTCGATGCCGCGGGAGCCGTGGTGAGCCGCAACCTGGCGCGCAAGGGCAAGACGCTATGGACGGATCGCAGTCGCGGAGAAAAGGTTCGCTTGTTCGAAGCGCGCAGCGCCGACGAAGAGGCCCAGTTTGTGGCGGCGGAAGTGGAGAGCGCGTTGGGAGACCCGGGGGCGGGAAGCGTGGCGGTGCTCTATCGCACCAACGCGCAGTCACGAACGCTCGAGGAAAGCTTGCGCATGAGGGGTATTGCTTACCGGTTGGTGGGCGGGTTCAGCTTCTATGCCCGCGCAGAAATCAAGGATGCCCTCGCTTATGCGCGCCTGGCCAATAACCTGCGCGACGATGCGGCCTTGGGGCGCATCATCAACGTGCCGCCGCGCGGCATTGGCGACACCACGTTCGGGGCGCTGGCGGAGACTGCCCGGCGGGATAAGCTCAGCCTGTGGGAGGCGCTGGAGCACGAACTGCTCGAGAGGCGACTGCCGGCCCGCGCGCTGGCCGCTCTGGAAGGGTTTCACTCGCTCATAAAAGGTCTGGTGGAAGACCGCCAACGCCTGCTCCTGGGCGAGTTCTTCAAAAACATCCTGGAAACCACACGTTATCTCGAAATTCTCCAGGAGGAGCGCCAGTCGGGAGCCGAGGACCGGATTAAGAATCTCGAGGAATTGGTGAATGCCGCCGCTGAAGCGGAAGAGCAGGGTGTTTCGCTCGCGGAATTCCTGGACCACGCTTCGCTGGTTTCGGACACGGATGAATTCGACGACCGCTCTCGAGTGACGTTGATGACTCTGCATAGCGCCAAAGGGCTGGAATTCGAAACCGTCTTCCTGGTCGGCATGGAGGAAGGCCTCTTTCCCCACCAGTTTTCCATCGACGATGACGCGGGGATTGAAGAAGAGAGGCGGCTCTGTTATGTCGGCATGACTCGTGCGAAGGATCGCCTGACTCTTTCGTGGGCGCGGCAACGCCGTTCATACGCTCGAGAATCGTTCGAGCAAACGAACCCTTCCCGTTTCCTGGGGGAAATCCCGCGGGAACTGCTCGAAACAGTGGGCTCGACTGAGAGTTGGAAGCCGCGAACCGAGTGGGACAACGCGGCCAATTCCGTATCGAGCGTGGAGAGATTTCTGAAAGAGCGCGGAGTGCGCCTGGGCGCGGGAGGCTCCGCCGCGCGTTCCAACGCCAACTCTCATTGGCGAATCGGGTCGAAGGTCCGGCACGCCAAGTTCGGCATGGGCACGATCCTGGCGGCGGAAGGCGAGGGCGAGGAGACGAAGTTGACCGTCAGCTTTCCAGGCTACGGCCAGAGAAAGTTTATGACCAAGTACGCTGGACTCGAAAAGGCATAGGAGAGATAAGCACGCATGAACACGAAAAACACTAAGGACAAGGCAGAGCGGAAGAAACTCAAGCGGGAGGCGCGCAGCAAGCGCCCTCCCCAACCGAAGCGGACGGAACCGCGCGGCTCGCGCAAGCCTAAGCTCAAGAAGCGTGGGCCAGGGGCGCCGGCACACCGCTAGCGGAGTGGCCGGGGCCTTCCGGTATTCTTCATCTTGCAAATGCGGTCTTCGCCGCCTGCATAAAGGCGTCACGGCTCTTGGCGCCGTCGCCGGGGAAGCCCGCGTGCTGGATCATCCAGATGAAGATAAGCTTATGCTGGGTATCGATGGTCATGTTCGTCGCGTAAGCGCCGCCATGTCCAAACTCTCCATCACCGATACTCAGGCCCAAACCGTACTTCTCCTTGACGGTATCCGGAGTTTGCCGCGCGGTCATTTGCGATACGGCAGCCTCGGAGAGATAGCGCTTGCCGTTCAGTTCGCCGCGATTAAGCATCATCTGGCAAAACCGGGCCACATCGGCGGCGGTTGAAAACAGGCCGCCGGCGGGCATCGGCTCACGGGTGCGATCGGTGAGCGGGTAGCGGAGCTGCGTGATCGTCGTCTCTTCCAGACCATCTTTGGCGGCGTTCGCTTTGTAAGATTTCGCCAGGCGCCGAACTTGCTTTTCCGTGGGCCAGAAGGTTGTGTCCTTCATTCCGAGCGGCGTGAAGAGGCGCTGGTCCATAAACTGCTCGTAGGGCATTCCGCTCACCACCTCGATGATGCGCCCGGCAGTGTTGATGCCGGCGTTGGCATAGGCGTACTTGCTATCCGGCTCAAACTCCAACGGCAGCATGGCGTAGCTCCGAACCCGGGCGGCGAGCGGAAGCACGTCGAGGGTGGGCTGCTCGATGGGTGAGCTGAAGGGCAGTCCGCTGGTATGGCTCAGCACGTTGCGGACGGTGATGGGGTGTACCGGCTTCTTGAGCAGCAGGTGTTGGGCATCTTCCTCCGCTTTGAGCCACTGGCCTTTGAACTCCGGCAGATATTTCTCCACAGGGTCGTCCAATTTCACCTTGCCCTCATCCACCAGCATCATCAGCGCGGCCGCCGTCATGGGTTTGGACTGGGAAGCGATCCAGAACAGAGCGTCCGTCCGCATTGGGCGCTTCGCGGCGATGTCCATGTACCCAACGGCGTCCAGCGCGAGCACTCGATCCGACGACGCCACCAACACCACGGCGCCCGCCAGCGTGTGGTTAGCCACGAACGGTTGCAGGGCGGCGGTGAGCGTCTGCGTCGATTCTGCCGCAGCCAACCTAATCGGCGACGCCATAACGAGCGCGCCCGCCAGTATCAGCAGCAACCCGCGAAGTCCGACGAAGCGAGGAGTAGTTGTAATCATAATGTCCGAACGAATTGATTCTCTTCGATGCATGTTTCCTCCAGGGGAGATATGATACACGACAGTGGGCTATTGCGAGGCTAATTGGTAAGCTGTGCTCGAGACGGGACCCTGGAGACAATCCAAGCACGGCCAAGGGGAGAGCGACATATTGTCATTGTCCTTTGTTTTCATAGACATTCTCGCTTTGTTCCCCCAATTCTGCAGTCCAGGAGTCGAGACGTTGAGGAGTTGAGAAGCCAACGGCCGTTTCCAGGAGTGCGACTGGGACTATGTCTCGGCTCTTGCCGTTCAGCTCTTCAACTCCTCCACTCCTTGACTTCTCGACTTTTTTTGCCTCATCCTTTGTTTTCATAAACATTCTCGCTTTGTTCGCCAAGAAACTTCTCTCGACATTCAGCTTTCACCTCCAGTCACGCCATTCCCGGATGGCGCAGACCCGGCTGTGTGGGTCTGCGATGTCCCGAAGGGACAGGTCAGGCCGAGCGGCGCAATCTGACCGCCCTGTCCGTTCGAGCGGGCCCACGCCCGATTCTAGCCTATAAGCTTAGGTGTAGTTTGCCAAGGGATTTCCCTGCAGCGGAGCATTTGGGCGCCCCAATGGACAGTTTGAAGGGCTGGCGCGAACCGGAGCATGTTGGAGAAGAGCCGCAGAGTCCCAACACCCGGGACTCTGATGGCACTACATCGACTTTTTACCGAATGCCCGTTGCAAATGAAGCCACTTCCATACCAGCAAGCAGCAAGAATCCCCCAAAATGGCTATTGCAGTGACGAAGATCGGCCAACCCACAGCCATCTGGCAGGTTCAAAGAATATTAGTAAAATAGATTTATTATCCTTGACAACTTAATTATATTGATTTAACAATTAAGAATATTTATTTTTGTTAGGAGACACTTACACCATGTCACCAGATTCCAAGGCTCCCACTGACTGGCAGGAGTTGACCCGCCTGAGCCAAGGGCGACCCATCATCGTCGAGAGGGTGAGGCTAGCGGACACCGATATCGCGATTGAAGGCTCCTTTGAGCTTCCGCAATTGGCCAGGCTGAACCTGGAAGACCGGGTCTTCGTCACCGCGTTCGTACGCAGTCACGGCTCCATCAAGGAAATGGAGCGAGTTTTCGGCGTGAGTTATCCGACCATCAAGGCGCGGCTCAATCGCATCGCCGAAGGGTTGGAATTCATTGACACCAATCCCACCCCTTCGCAGGGTGAGATCCTTGACCGGTTGAAGCGCGGCGAAATCAGCGCCGAGGACGCCATTCACGCACTGGAGGCCCTGAAATGAACCCCTACTCTTTGGCAGACGCGACGGCGCTGAAACCAAGGCGGCGGCTCCATATCTGGATACCCCTCCTCTTGGTCTGGGTCTTGATGCTGCCGTTGATCCTGCTGCTCGCGCCGCTTGTCTTCGTGGCGTGCCTGATTGCCAAGGTCGATCCCTTCCAAGGTGTGTCGGTTTACTGGCAGGTTTTCAATGCCCTTCGGGGCCTCTGCGTGGAGGTTGATGACCCGGGGGCTCGCATCCGAATTCACTAGGAGGAAATATGAACGAGAATCGTAAACGCATTCTGGAAATGCTGGCGGCGGGCCAGATCAACGCCGACGACGCGGAGCGCCTGCTTGCTGCGCTCGATAAGGAGCCATCACCGGCAGCGTCAGGCGGCGACACCGAATCGCTTCCCAAAGCATGGCCCAAGTACCTGCGTGTGATGGTCGAATCCGAGGAGGGCCACCATGGCCAGGGCCCTTCCAAGGTCAACGTCCGCGTGCCTTTCCAGTTGCTGCGCGCGGGCGTAAGGCTGACCAGCATCATTCCACCCCACGCCCGCATGAAAGTGAATGACGCGCTTCATCAGCAGGGCATCGACCTCGACTTGAGCGAGCTCAAGCCCGAAAACCTGGAAGATCTGATCTACCAGCTCAAGGAGCTGACGGTGGATATCGACGACAAGACGAACAAGGTGCGAGTCTTCTGCGAGTGAGCCGGCGACCGCGCCGCCCGGCACGCCTCGTGGATGGAAATCTGTTTTGGTATCGTTACGCTGCTCGCTGCGTTACACAAGGGTCTGGCTTTTCCGTCAGAGGCGTGACCGGCGCTCCCTTAGGTCGCTGAGACTGGGGCGAGCCCGCACTGACTCGCTCCCCTGCACGCCAGCGAGCAAATTCCCGCCAATATCTAGCCAATTCCTTGGCAGCAATTTTGTGAGCATTTGCATGATCGGGAGACAAATCAGGGAGAGAATTAGACTCCATGTACACCTCCATAGGAAGGGAGAGATTATACCACGTAGGCGCGAGGAAAATGATACGGGATAAGGAAAGGTATCGCGACCTGGGGACTTAATGGCGGGGAAGCGGACTTAATGTCAACGCTGAGCGAGTGTGCCCGGACAAAATGTAGGGAGAAAGGGGCTCAAGCAGTGCGCCGGGATTAACCGGCTTGCAATAGAGAATGGAAGAGTCTTACAGGAAAGGAGCGGCGAACCGCCCGGCCTCGAGTCTTGCGGAGGCCGTCGCGAGGCTGCCGTCGAAGCGTAGACAGACCTATCAGTAGGCAGGGCATGGAGCTGCGAAAACCGCGGGCCGGCGCGGAGCTCAGGAATGCCCGCGCCAAAGCGGACCTCGTTGGCATGTGGTGCGTTGACAGGGGCGACGGTCCACCCTAGAATTCTATTCAGGCGAGGGTCCGCCCCCCATGATAGGTCAAATGCTGGGCCACTACCGTATCCTCGAAAGAGCCGGTAGCGGTGGAATGGGTGAAGTCTATCGAGCCCGAGACGAGCGGCTGGAACGCAACGTCGCCGTGAAGGTTCTGCCCTCCGCTCTGGTCGCCGACGAGTCTGTGCGCAAGCGCCTGCGCAAGGAAGCGCGCGCGCTTTCCAAGCTGAGTCATCCCAACATCGAAATCCTCTTCGAACTGGGCAGCACGGAGGGGGCAGAGTATCTCGTGGTGGAGTATGTCCCCGGAGTGACGCTGGGCGCGCGCCTGGCGGAAGGGCCGTTGAGCGAGAAGGAGATCTCGCGGCTCGGTGCGCAACTCGCCGGCGGATTGGCGGCCGCCCACAGCCAGGGGGTTGTGCATTGTGACCTCAAGCCCGACAACCTGCGCATCACTCCCGAGGGCCGGCTGAAGATTCTCGATTTCGGCATTGCCAAATCGTTGCGGGTGACGAACGCGAAGTCCAAGTATGAGGTCTCAACCGAAAGCACCACAGGCGATTTGGGCTTGGCGGGGACTCTGCCCTACATGGCCCCCGAACAACTTCGCTCCGAACCTGCCGACCCGCGAAGCGACCTGTACTCCGCCGGCGCGGTGCTGTACGAAATGGCCACCGGAAAGCGGCCCTTTCGTGATCCAACGGCGCCTCAGCTCGCGGACGCCATCTTTCATCAACCCGCCGTCCCACCCCGCGCTTTGAATGCCAGGATCTCGCCGGAACTGGAGCGAATCATCCTGAAGTGCCTCCAGAAGGAGCCGGAAAACCGCTACCAGTCCGCCGCGGAATTGGAAGTCGATCTACGCCAGTTGACTACACTCGACGCGGCGCGGCCGGCGACCGGCGTGCAACCCCTGCAGTTTTGGCGGCGGCCTGCGCGTCTCTTGAAAGTGGCGGGGTTAGCCGTGGCGGCGCTGCTGCTGGTGCTGATCGTGCAAAGATCGCTGCCACAACCCGGCGCGAGCGCCTCGGGACGCATTCAGTCGCTGGCCGTTCTGCCGCTCCAGGATTTTTCCGGGAACCCGCAGAAGGATTACTTCGCCGACGGGATGACCGATCAACTGATTGCCGATCTCTCCCAGATCGGCGCGCTGCGAGTTATCTCCCGGACCACCATGATGCAGTACAAGGGAACGCGCAAACCTCTGCCGCAGATCGCGCGCGAACTGAACGTGGATGCCGTCGTCGAAGGGTCGGTGCTCAACTCCGGCGAGCGGGTGCGCATTACCGCGCAGCTGATCCGGGGCGCAACCGAAAAGAGCCTATGGGCGAAAACTTACGAGCGCGACGCGCAAGACGTGCTGAAACTGCAGGCCGATGTTGCGGGCGCCATTGCCGATGAGATCCGAATTGCCGTGACCCCACAGGAACGCGCCCGCCTTGGCCGCGCGCCCTCTGTTATCCCCGCCGCCTACGATGCATACCTTAAAGGCCGTTCCGATTGGTATCAGGGGACCGAGCAGCAGAAGTTACAGGCTCGGCAGCACTTCGAGCGGGCGGTACAACTCGATCCGAATTACGCCTCCGCTTATGCCGGCTTGGCCGATTATTTCTGGTCGACAAACACTCTGCCCCCTCGCGCTGCATTGCCCGAAGCAAAGGAGTATGTGCTCAAAGCGTTGGAGATTGATAGCAGCCTGGCCGAAGCGCACACCTCCCTGGGAGCCATCCGGTTCCTGGGAGATTGGGACTGGCTGGAAGCGGAGAGAGAATTCCGGCGGGCCCTGGAATTGAACCCCGGCTATGTGGAAGCGCACCGCATGTATTCGGCTTTCTTGTCGGCGATGGGACGGGATGAGGAAGCCTTGGCCGAAGTTCGCAGGGCACAGGAACTCGACCCGCGCTCCACTGCGGCCCAGGTTACGGTGGGGTGGACGTTCTACTACAGCCGACGCTACGACCAGGCGCTCGAACAGTGCGGGAAGATCCTCGAGTCGCAGCCTGATTCGGCGGGTGCGCACGATTGCGTGGGGCTCAGCTGGCTGGCCAAAAATATGTATCAGAAAGCGATTGCGGAGTGCCAACGGGCGGTGGAGCTTTCCGCCAACGATTCCAACCGGGCCGCGGACCTGGCGCGGGCCCATGCCCTGGCGGGCAACCAAGCCGAGGCGCGCAAAACGCTGGACGAGTTGCACGCGCAGGCCCGGCAAAGCTACGTGCCGCCGTCGCTGTTCGCCCAAATCCATCTCGGCTTAGGCGAGAGGAAACAGGCGCTGGCGTGGCTCGAAACTGCCTACACTGAGCGCGATGAATACCTGGCACGGCTCAAGGTCGAGCCGGCCTTCGATTCTATTCGGTCCGATCCGGCCTTCCAGGACCTCCTGCGCCGAGTCGGCCTCACGCCTTAAAGCAACCTGCTCCGCCAAGAGCTACACTTCGGGAACTATTTCCGCGCACCGCGTCGAGTCTTGTGGATGACGGTGGATTGAGGGCACGCGGCGCAAGTTGCGAGACTTTCGCACGTGTGCGTGTAAACCACGGTCCAGCGCGTTCCCGGAGCCGGCTCGGGAATTCCCAGGCCCACCGGCGGCATCGCGCAAGGCGACATCCACAGTATCTTCTGGGGGAACAGGTTGTGTGCCGCGGAAAACTCTAGGGGGCCGTGCGCGAGAAACTCCTGGAACTGGCCGGAGTCCAGGTCCAGCGCTACGACCCAGGGACAAGGAGGAAACAAGTCTGATTTGTTGACAGCTTGGGGCCATTCCGCATGCTGCTTTGACTTGAAAAACCTCAGAACTCTTACACCAGACTCGTCCTCCCAGGGGGATGATGTGACCATGAGCAACCTCCGTTGTGCGATTGAATCTGGATGTACCTGATTCGGGTTTTACCTCTGCGGGATGAGAAAGTCAAGTGGGGCGTCAAATAACTAGACTGGCTTGACGTGCGACACCGGCAACTCGGCTGTCACGTGCGACTGAGCTGCCCCGTCTTGCAAAAAGCGCAGATTCGCGCTCCCCTTGACAGCCACGCAAAAGTCGGGAAGTATTCTCCCTACACTTTGAATCAGACAGAGGAGGAATATGGCAGCTTCCAAACCGATGGGATACGCGGTGATTGGATTGGGCGGATTTGCGCAGAGGGCGATCTTGCCCGGCTTCAAGCATAGCAAGCAGGGAAAACTCGTGGCGCTGGTGAGTGGCGACAAGCTCAAAGCCCAGCGGCTGGCGCGGAAATTCGGCGCCGGGGCGTCTTACACCTACGATGAGTTGCCCGCGTGCCTGAGCGATCCCCAGGTCGAGGCCGTTTACATCGCCACCAACAACGGTTCGCACGCCCGTTACACGGTTCAGGCGGCCAACGCCGGCAAGCATGTGCTCTGCGAAAAGCCGATGGCGAATTCCGTGGAGGAGTGCCGCCAGATGCTCGCAGCCTGCCGCGCCTCGGACGTTCGCCTGATGATCGCCTACCGCAAGTATTTCGAACCTTCCAGCCTGGAGCTCAAGAAGCTGTATACGAGCGGGAAACTGGGGCGGCTGAAGTACATCCATTCCGCCTTCGGGATCTTTCTCCCGCCCGTTCTCAAGCGCGGCGCGTGGCACCTCGATCCCACACTCTCGGGCGGCGGCTCGCTGCCGGATGTGGGAGTTTACTGCGTGAATACGATTCGCTGGCTGGTGGGCGAGGAACCGAGCGCCGTGTCGGCTTATCAGTGGGCCGCCGATCCCAAGCGGTTCAGCGAAGTGGATGAGAACATCGCCTTCCGGCTGGACTTCCCCAGTGGAATCGTGGCGCAGTGCACCTCGAGCTTTCAGGCGGCGGAGTCGTCATTCCTGCAGGTCAACGGCGAGAAAGGCTGGGCTTGCCTCAGTCCGGCGTACCAGTATGATCTGGAGCGTCGCCTGTTCGGCGAAATCGCCGGGCGCCGGCTCGAGAAGAAATTCAAGGTGATCGATGAGCTGGCTCTGGAGATCGACGCGCTTGCCGACGCCGTCCGCCGCCGGCGCGAGCCCGAGCCGAACGGCGTGCAGGGGATGCGCGATCTGGCAGTGATGGAAGCGATCTATCAGTCGGCGCGCGAGGGCCGGACGGTGCCCGTCACCATGCCGGAATAAGGAGGCCTCTGTCATGTTCATACCCGCCGTTTACTCGGTGGCGCTCGCCATGATCGTTCTCAGCATGATCTGCTGGGGCAGTTGGGCGAACACTCAAAAGCTCTGCAAAGGCTGGCGATTTGAGCTCTTCTATTGGGACTACGTGTGGGGCATTCTGCTCATTGCGGTGATTCTCGGCTTTACGCTCGGGAGCACGAATACCGGCAGCCCGGACAGCTTTCTGCAAAACCTGCGCGCGGTGGACGGCCATCATTACCTGCTGGCGTTCCTGGGAGGAGTGGTTTTCAACCTGGGCAACATCCTGATTGTGGCGGCCATCGCCATCGCGGGCATGGCTGTGGCTTTTCCCGTGGGCGTCGGGCTGGCGTTAGTGGTGGGCTCGGTATTGAATTACATCGTCACGCCAAAAGGCAATCCCTTGATGCTGTTCGGGGGTATCGCGCTGGTCTGCCTGGCGATCGTTCTGGACGCGGTTGCCTATCGGAGACAGTCGAAAGGGCAGGCGGTGAGTGCGACAGGGATCGTAGTCAGCGTGCTCGGTGGAGTGATTATGGGGCTGTTCTATCCTTTCGTCGCCACGGCGATCAAGGGAGAAAACCACTTCGGTCCTTATACCGTAGCCTTCGTTTTTGTTCTGGGAGTGTTGGTTTCTAATTTTCCGCTGAACTACTTCCTGATGCGCAAGCCGGTGTCCGGGCCGCCGGTTGCAGTGAGCGATTATCTACGCGGCGCCGGGAGTTGGCACTTCTGGGGCCTCCTGGGTGGCATGGCGTGGGGCGTCGGCACGATCTTTAACTTCGTCGCCTCCTACGCCCAGATGGTGGGCCCCGCAGCTTCCTACGCGCTCGGCCAGGGCTCGACCATGGTCGGCGCGATCTGGGGTGTGTTTGTCTGGAGAGAATTCAAAGGCGCTGATGCAGCGACCAAGCGCCTGCTGGCCCTGATGTTCGCCTTTTTCATCATCGGGCTGGTCAGCGTGGCGCTGGCGCCGGTGGTGCGTTAGCGCGGCTGAATTGTGCGATCGTGTTCCCTGTAGTACACTGGGATCAACCTATCAGTTGGGGTGCGCGCTAGACGTTGTGCGCGGAACGTGGGTGGGGAGAGTGGGAAGCGAGCCATGCTGGATGTAAAGGATGCAACCAAGACAGCCATCGACTATTTCAGCCAGGTTTTTCAGAACGGCTACAAGAATTTACGTCTGGAAGAGGTCGAGTTGTCGGACGACGAGCGTTATTGGTATATAACCTTAGGATTTGATTCGCCGTATCAAAACATCGGCACTATAGCCTCGATGCCAATTGGGGGGCGGGCAGCGAGGGAGTACAAAACCATCAAGATTGCCGCTTCAACAGGTAAAGTGCTCTCGATAAAGATTCGAACAGTCTGATGGGTTACTACGAGCAACTCATTGGCGCCCACCGTGAAAGGGGGATTCTAGTTGATAGTGGCCTCCTTCTCCTCCTTTTCGTCGGTCTGTGTGATCGGGGTAGAATTCAGACTTTCAAGCGCACCAGGATGTTCACCGAGTCAGACTTTGATCTTCTGCAGGGAATTGTCCGGCGGTTTGATTTACTGGTGACGACGCCGAATATACTGACGGAAGTGAGTAACCTCCTTGGCCAATTGCCCGATAACTTGCATGCACAGTACTTCGCCACTTTTGCCCGCAGCCTGCAGGAGGGGGTCAATGAGTACTACATTCCCAGCGGACAACTTGCGCTGCAGGACCACTTTCCGAGGTTGGGCCTGACCGACACGGGATCATCGAACAAGCACGCAACGGGAACTTGGTTCTCACCGTCGACCTTTCACTCTATAACCGCCTCTGTGAACTTGGCGTTGACGCCATCAACTTTAACCACTTCCGGGAAAGTAGCCTTTTACGTTAGTGCGGCGATTTGATCATCGAGGTGCCACATTCAACCAGCAAAAATAGCTGCGGTTCTTACTTCGATCGCCATCCTGACCGCCCTCGCCGCGGGGGCCGGATCCTCTCGGACGCCAGTCATTCTCGACACCGACATTGGCACGGATATTGACGATGCGTTTGCGCTGGCGCTCATCATCAACAGTCCTGAGTTGGAACTCCGCGGCGTAACCACCGTGTCGGGCGACACGCAGGCGCGAGCGCGCCTAGCGGCCAAAATGCTTTGGGAAGCGGGAGGAGCCTGGCGCAAGGTTCCGGTCTACGCAGGCCAACCGGGAAAGCCCCAGCCGATTGACCAGACTCGCTGGGCGGATGGCTTCACCAGCCCGGCCTTGCACATGAGCGGGGCGGTTGAATTCATGAAAGCCGAAATCGACCGGCAACCTGGAAAGGTCACTCTCATTGCGATCGGGGAGCTGACCAATGTGGCGGCCCTCTTGAAATCTGACCCCTCGATGGCGAAGAAGATCACGCGGATTGCCCTGATGGGCGGATCAATTGCCCGCGGCTACGGGCCGGATTCGAAGCCTGAGGCTGAGTGGAACATCAAGTCCAACCCGGATGCGGCCCAGACTGTGTTTTCGTCCGGCGTGCCCCTGCTGGTGGCTCCGCTCGACGCGACCGCCATGCTGCAAATGGATGCCGCCGCACGCCGGCGCGTCTTCACGCATCTCACTCCGCTCACCAATGCTCTGACCATTCTCTACCACCTTTGGGGTAATGAGTCTCCCACTCTGTTTGACCCCATGGCGGTGGCCATGCTTGTTGACCCGAACATTTGCGAGACCCAACAACTGGCCGTCGAGGTTGACGCGCAGGGATTCACTCGAGTCGTCGAAGGCAAGCCCGCCAACGCGACGGTGGGGATGCAAGCAGACCCCAAGAGATTCTTTGAGTTTTATCTCAAGCGGGTGGCGCCGTAGATTTGTGATTGGCGATTTGCGATTTGTGATTGTCCGGCACCTGAGCCGCCCTGCGAATCAACCCACGCTGGTCATTCGCGCGAAAGCAGGATTCCAAGGTCTTCGGGTTGGGAGGCGTTAGCTAGCCTAGTCAACGCGCGGCTCCCGCGCTCGGCCGTTTAGACTCTCAATCGCAAATCACCAATCGCAAATTACTTGAGCTTTGCCTCGATTCGGTCGTGGATCCAATGCGGGTCCCACCACTCGACGGGATTGACCGGGATTCCGTCCAGCAGCATGGTAAAGTGCAAGTGGTCGCCGAATGCCAGCCCTGTCTGGCCGCTGTGCGCGATGACCTGGTCCCGTTTTACGGCTTCCCCTTCCTTTACATCGAACGAGTTCAAGTGCGCGTAAAGGCTCTGCAGGCCGCAGCCGTGGTCGATCACCACGACATTGCCGAAGATGCCGAGATAGCCCGCGTAAACCACGGTTCCATCATTGGAGGCCACCACTGGGGCGTGCTGTACAACCGCCAGATCAAACCCTAAGTGCACCTGGCGGTCGACCACCTGGCCGTTGTAGACGTAGGCCCGGAAGTCGGCAAACGAAGCCTCGACTTTCGAGTTTCCGAGCTGCACGAAGGGTTGGGTCCAAGTGAGGTGCGGGGCGGTTTTCTGGGAGAAAGCCACCAACTGCTGCGCGTCCATCCGGCGCAGCGTGCCGTTGACCAGCAGGAAATTCTTCAGAGCGCTGCCCTGATCCGAGAGTTCCGGCGTCTGCGCCATAATCGGCGGCACGACGCGCTGCATGTCGTCATCTTTAAGGTTAATGGTGTCGGACCTGAACTTTTTGGGAAAGACCCGGTAGTTGAAATTCACCAAGCTCTGATTGCCGGCATCGTCGCGCGCCACAACCCGGGCCGGCGTGGACGGGTCAACGTCGTACGGATACGCGAAGATGCACATGCGGGAGGTGGGATCGGAATCCTTCACGGGATAACTCTGGAAAAAGTAGGTGCCCACCTGCACGCCGGATTCGACTGTTCCCTCGGAAACCTTGAGAAGCAACATATCGCACCCACCCTGATTGATGTAATGCTGGGCGGTGAGAACCTCAGCGCGGGGCGGCATAAAGCGGACCGGCAAATCCTTGATGAGTTGGCTCTGGCCGCCGCGGAAGAATCGGCCCCAGGAGTTGTTGGTGGCGGTAACTGTAAGCCTTGCAGAACCTTCCTTCAAATCGGGTATCGTTTTGCGACCCACGTTGGCGTGAAACACAGCGCTGCTCTCGACGCGGCGCGTCCAGAACTTCCACCACTTGGGTGCGTGAACCTCCTCGGCGCCGCCCTGCGTGGGGATTTGAAAGGTCCGATCGCCCTGGCGCACTTCCACCACCACCGACTTGATGCGGTAGTTCGCGTCGTGAACGCGGAGCTCCACGGGTGTATTGACTCCCATCCCTCTAATCTCCGGCTGCATTTCAATTACAGGGGCTTCACGGTTGGTGAGTTTCAGCGCCAGGATCGCGATCGCCAGAACCACCATGACGGCCAAGAACACAACCGCCCTTCCCACGCCCGCTTCCAGATACTCCGTTGATCTCGGCAACTCCGGACCTCCTCTAGGCGGCGGCCACCGCCTTACCACCGTGCTTTCGCTTTAAGCGCGGCGACTGCTATTCTAAACCAAGTCGCGAACAAAAGCCTTGAAGACTCTCTCGGATTTTGGTCAAATAGATTCATCTGTACTGGGGCTTAAGACAACTCAAGTTCACGAAGGAGGATCGATGGGGGTGACACTCAGCGATGCGCGAAGGGTGATTGCGGCCGCCGAGAAAAAAGCGGCGGAACTCGGCCAACCGATGAACATTGCCGTGGCGGACGAGGGTGGGAATCTTGTGTCGCACGTGCGCATGGACGGCGCCTGGATCGGCAGCATTGATATTTCCATCAAGAAGGCCTACACCTCGCGGGCCTTCGATGTTTCAACCAAGGACTTGGCCGCGCATAGCCAGTCTGGAAACCAGTTCTTCGGCATCCATGTTTCAAACAACGGCAAGATCATGATTTTCGCCGGCGGCGTGCCTCTGAAACGCGAAGGTAAAGTGGTGGGGGCCATCGGCGTGAGCGGGGGTTCGGGGGAGCAAGACCACGCAGTCGCAGAGGCCGGCGCGGCGGCATTCTAAGAGCAGGATTCAGGAATCAGGATTCGGGACGACCTTCCAAAAGCAGCATTCGGGAGCGCAAAGGGGCGGAGGTGTGAATGGAGTGTTCGCTTTCTATGCGCGACCCGTGCGGGTGAAGAGCCCTGAATCCCGAATCCTGAATCCTAGCTACCAAAGGAGGAACCGCTATGGCAACTAATCGGGGTGTGGCATATATGGGGACCGGGGTGGTGGAAGTGCAGGGCATCGATTTCCCCAAACTGGCCCTGGGCGACCGGAAGTGCGAGCATGGGGTGATCCTCAAGATTGTCTCGACCAACATCTGTGGAAGCGATCAGCACATGGTCAGGGGACGAACGACGGCGCCGAAAGGATTGATCCTCGGTCATGAGATTACCGGCGAAGTCATCGAAGCGGGACGCGACGTGGAATTCATTAAGGTCGGGGATCTCGTCTCGGTGCCTTTCAACATCGCCTGCGGGCGCTGCCGGAATTGCAAAGAGCGCGCGACAGGGGTTTGCTTGAACGTCAATCCCACGCGGCCCGGTGCTGCTTACGGCTACGTGGACATGGGCGGCTGGGTGGGCGGCCAGGCGGAATACGCGATGGTGCCGTACGCGGATTTCAATCTGCTGAAATTCCCCGACAAGGCGCAGGCCATGGAAAAGATCCGCGACTTGACCTGCCTTTCCGATATTCTGCCCACGGGCTACCACGGCGCGGTCAGCGCGGGCGTTACCACCGGATCGACTGTTTACGTTGCGGGCGCGGGACCGGTTGGCTTGGCCTGCGCCGCGGCCTGCCAATTGCTTGGCGCCGCCTGTGTCATTGTCGGGGACCTGATTCCGGAACGTCTGGCGCAGGCCAGGAGCTTCGGCTGCGAGACGGTCGATGTCTCCAAGAGCTCAACGGTGGGTGAGCAAATCGAGCAGATCCTGGGCGTGCCCGAGGTGGACTGTGGCGTGGACTGCGTGGGATTTGAAGCCCGTGGTCATGGCCAGGGTGCGCGGCGAGAGGCTCCGGCGACCGTGCTTAACTCACTGATGTCCATTACCCGTGCCGCGGGCGCGCTGGGAATCCCGGGCCTCTACGTCACCGATGATCCGGGCGGAATCGATGACCAGGCCAAAACCGGCAACCTGAGCATCCGCATCGGACTCGGTTGGGCGAAATCTCATCACTTCACGACCGGCCAGTGTCCGGTAATGAAATACAACCGGCAACTGATGATGGCAATCCTCTACAACAAAATCCAGATCGCCAAGGCAACGAATGTTACTGTGATCACCCTCGACGAAGCCCCGCAAGGGTACAAGGACTTCGACAAGGGAGCGGCGAAGAAATTCGTCATCGACCCGAACCACCTGATTTCGCGCAACTGAGACAAGTTGACGTGCTGCCGTTCATGCTCGTCGCGTCGGACTTCTCGGGGCAGGGACAGAGCATGTGAAGAAATCAAAACAACTCATCCGTCGGTTGACGGACTAAGTACGCAAAGGTACGCAAAGCGACAGGCTTTTCTTCCTTTGCGATCTTTGCGTACTTTGCGTCTTTGCGTGAGGTTCTTCCTCCAAACGCCATCCGGTAGAAAGTAAACCCTTCAATTGGCAATCCACATTTGCCGCCAACTCACCCTTGGCATAATGACCCACACGGCGGTAGAATCTCTCCTCCGCAATTAGCGACGGGGCTGCTGTAAGTAAGTCTAGCGTTCGGGCCGGAGGCGGATGGAACACGCAACTATGAAACCGCGGAAGGTAGTGGTTACTGATTACATCGAGCCTGATCTCAATTGGGAACGCCAGGCGATGACCCAGAGAGGCGTTGAATTCTCAGCTTATCAGCTCAAATTCTCGCCGAACACGGAGGTCATCGCGGCGACTCGTGATGCCGATGTGGTAGTCGTCAACATGGTGCCCATCACTCCCCAAGTCATCTCGGGGTGGGAGAAGTGCAGGCTAGTGATCCGTCATGGCGTCGGCTACGACAACGTCGATATAGCGGCACTCGCAAGAGCCGGCATCCCGCTTTGCTACATTCCTGATTACTGCGCTGAAGAAGTCGCGGAGCAGGCGATTGCCCTTTTATTGGCTTGCGGCCGGCGGCTTGGCGCCAGCCGTCGAGCGCTCGATATCTCGTCGGCGCGGGGCGCCTGGGATTTCAAAGAGGCGATGCCTATTTTCCTCATGGCGGGCCAGACCTTGGGCATCATCGGCTGCGGCCGCATCGGCTCTCTCGTTTACCACAAGCTGAAAAGCTTCGGGTTCAAGTTCCTGATCTGCGATCCCTATCTCACGGAAGAACGGAAAGCGGAGTTCGGAATCGAAGTGGTAGACAAGGAGACGGTTTTCCGCAATGCGGACTTCATCACTATTCACACTCCGCTGACCGCCGAGACACGGCATTTGGTGAACGACCAGACCCTCGCCATGATGAAGCCCACGGCCTACCTCGTGAATACTTCCCGCGGACTGATGGTCGATTTGGAGGCCCTTGCCAAGGCCCTTGAGAGCGGTGTGATCGCCGGCGCGGGCATTGACGTTTTCGATGTCGAGCCTCCGCCGCCGGATTCCCCTCTATTCCGGCTGCCGAACACTGTTCTGACACCGCACTTGTCCTGGTACTCGGAGGACTCGGGACGGCGCATCCGGGAACTGATCGTGTTAGAAATTGACCGATTCCTGGCCGGCCAGCCGCCGCGGTTTGTGGCGAAGCCAGGCGTCTGAGTGGCAGGGTCTCACCTGCTGCGCTCGCGAAAGTATGTCATTCTGAGCCAAGCGAAGAATCTGCCTTGGTTCGTCTCGGAACGGAACTACAGATCCTTCGCTTCGCTCAGGATGACGGCGGCATCGTGATTTGCATTGGTTACATTCCGCGATCGCCGCTAAAGCGAGGGGTGCGCGATGGGTCACAGAATCACATCCGTAAAAGGGCCGCTGCCCGGTCCACGCTCGAAGGAGTTCTTCTCGCGCTGGGCGCGCGTGGAGGCACAATGCACGGGCTACCAGGCGCAGGTTGCTTGGGACCATGCTTCCGGCGTGGTCGTGACCGACGCCGACGGCAACACCTTCATTGACTGGACCTCCGGCGTGCTGGTCACCAATGTGGGGCACTGCCATCCCGACCTGGTCAGGGCCGTGCAGGCGGCCGCCGGCAAGCTCTTGAACAATTATGAGTGCCTGCACGAATCGCGTGTGATCGCCGCGGAGAAACTCATCTCCGTGCTGCCCAGTTTCCTTGATAAGTGTTTCTTCCTCACCACGGGAAGTGAGTCCATCGAAGCCGCGCTTCGAATCATGAAACGTAAGACCGGCAAGTTCGAGGTCATCAGTTTTTATGGCGGCTTTCACGGCCGCACCTATGCCGCGCTGAGCGCCGGTGGATTGCCCGGCCCGAAGAAAGGCTATGGGCCGACAATTCCCGGCTCGATTCGCGTTCCGTTCCCGTATTGTTACCGTTGTCCGTTTCGTGCCGAGCCCTCCACCTGTGACATGCTCTGCCTGGACTACCTCGAGGACGTTGTGCGCGCCAACAGCACCGGAAGCCTGGCGGGCCTGATCGTGGAGCCCTACCAGGGAGCGGCAGGGTTTATCTTTCCTCCCCAAGGATGGCTGGCGCGCCTCCAGCAATGGCTGCGGGGGCGCGGTCTCCTCTTCACACTCGATGAGGTGCAGTCCGGCTTTGGGCGGACTGGCAAGTTCTGGGCGATGGAATGGGAAGGGCTAGCGCCGGATTTGGTTTGCATCGCCAAAGGGATGGGCAGCGGCGTTCCGGCCTCCGCGGTCGCCGCGCGAGGCGAGGTGATTGAAGTGTTGGGTTCCGGGGAGATGAGCAGCACCTTTGGGGGGAACCCGCTGGCCAGCGCTGCCGTCAGCGCCGTTGTCGATATCATGCGCCGCGAGAAGTTGGAAGAGAATGCCCAGCGCATGGGAGCGGTCATGAAATCCCGCCTCCTCGAGATGCAGGAGAAATCGCCGTACGTGGGCGAAGTGCGAGGCATGGGGTTGGTGATGGGAGTCGAACTCGTCAGAGATAAGAAAACCAAGGAGCCCGCCCCGGACCTCACCCGAAAACTGATTGACCAGGCGGCTGAACTCGGCCTGTTGATGGGTTCCGTAGGAGTCTTCGGCAACGTGATCCGGGTGGCGCCGCCGCTGGTGATTTCTGAGGATGAAGCCCACGAAAGCCTGGACATTTTTGAAAAGGCGCTGTCACGCCTAGCATAATGTCGTGACGGACCAGCCCCCTCACCCGGCGCTGCGCGCCACCCTCTCCCCCGAGGGGGCGAGGGCATAAACTCGGGTTGTTTCTCCCCTCGCACCCTTGGGGGAGAGGGGCCGGGGGTGAGGGGGAGACGTCACGTAATTCTGCAATCCTCTGAAGGACACGTTTTCCGCCTATGATTCAATTGACGTTGCCCGAAATTCGCGCCGTGGTCGGAACCCTGCGCCGCACCACGGAACAGTTTCTCTGCGACTTGATTCGCTTCCCCTCGCTTCCCGGCAGTGAACAGCAGGCAGTGGAATATGCTGCGCCGCGCTTTGCCGAAGTCGGCGAGGTGGAACGGATACCGCTCTCCAATGCGCTGCGCGAGGACCGGGATTACTCCGACCCGGTGCCGGGGATCGAATACGAAGGCCGCTCGAACCTTCGCGTGCGCGTGGCCGGAACGGGTGGAGGCCGGTCGCTGCTCTTCAATACGCATCTCGATGTGGTGCCGGCTTCCCCAGGGCAAGACCAGGCATTCGACCCGCGCGTGAGCGCCAATTGCGTGCATGGGCGCGGCGCTTGCGACGCCAAAGGCCAGGTGGCGACGCTGTTCACCGCCTTGTTGGCCATGCGGCGCCTGGGCGTAAAGCTCAAAGGGGATGTCCTGGCACATCTCGTCGTCGAGGAGGAGGTGGGCGGCAACGGCACACTGGCGATGGTGCGCCGGGGCGAGCAGGCCGACGGCTGTATCGTGATGGAGCCGACCGACCTGCGCATTCTCTCCTCGGTGCGCGGCGCGGTGTGGTTTCGCATCACGTGCACCGGCAGGGCGGGCCACAGCGGCAGCGCCGGCCAGACGATCAGCGCTCTGAAGATGGCCATCCGAACCATGGAGATTCTGGAGCAGTATCATGCCCGCCTGCTGACTGCCTCCCGTGGCATCGCTTTGTTCGACCAATTCACCAATCCGATGCCTATTACTTTCGGCAAACTGGCGGCCGGCGTCTGGCCGGCCACCACGCCCGCCAGCGCCTCGGTCGAGGGCGTTCTGGGCTTGCTTCCCAACAAGGCGCACCAGGCGGTAGCGGCGGAGATGCTTCAGGCCATCCGCGACGGTGGGGATGATTGGCTGCGCGATCACTTCAAGCTGGAATTCATGTACCGCCACGACGCCCATGTGCTGGATCCGGGTCACCCGCTGGTCAGGGGACTCGAAGCTTGCTGCCGGGAAGCGGGAACGAGCGGCGAGGTCAGCGCCCTGACAGCTTCCTGCGATTCCTGGTTCTATAACAACCAACTGCGTATACCCACGGTGGTTTTCGGGCCGGGCAGCCTGCGGTTTGCTCACTCGAACGAAGAGCAGATCGGGCTGGATGAAATCGCCGAAGCGGCCGTCATCCTGGTGCGTTTTATGGCCGAATGGTGTGGAGGCGCCCAACAATGAAAGCTCTGGTGAAAACTCAAAAGGGCGCGGGCTTCCTCGAGATCCGTGATGTCCCCGAGCCGTCGCCGGGCCCCGGCGAGGTGCTCATCGAAGTTCAAGCCTGCGGAATCTGCGGAACGGACGTGCATGTCTGGCACGATCAATTTCCCTACTGGCCTCCGGTAATTTTGGGGCACGAGTTCTCAGGCCGCATCGTCGAGGTTGGTCCTGAGACCGGACTCTTCAAGACCGGCGAGCGGGTGGTGGGCGAGCCGCACACGCGCGCCTGCGGCCACTGCTACCTGTGCCGAACCGGAAACATCCAGATCTGCCCGCTGAAGCGCTCGCCCGGCTGGGGGATCGACGGCGCCTTTGCAAAATTCCTGAAAATGCCCGAGCGCCTGCTGCACCGCATCCCGGATTCCATGAGCTATGAATTGGCTGCCGTCGTGGAGCCGACCGCCAACGCCGTGCACGACGTCGTGGAGCGGGCCAGAATTGCTGCGGGCGATTTTGTGGTGGTTCTGGGGCCGGGGCCCATTGGCTTGCTTGCGGCCCTCACAGCGCGGGCCGCGGGTGCGCGGCACGTGGTGATTGTGGGAACGCCGGCGGATGAGGCTCTGCGCCTGAGAAAAGCGAGGGAGCTTGGCTTCGGAACGGTGATTAACGTGGCGCAGCAGGACCCTGTCAAGATCGTGCAGGAACTCACGGCAGGGCTGGGCGCGGATCTTGTCATCGAATGCAGCGGCGCGGCCTCGGCGATTGCCTCGACCGTCGAACTGATTCGCAAGAAGGGACGCATCTGCGTAATCGGCTTGACCGGCAAGGACTCAATCCTGTTTCCGTGGGATAAAGCGGCTTTCAAAGTGTGTGACGCGGTCTTCAACCTGTCGACCAGCTACACAAGCTGGGATAGAACGATTCACCTGCTGGCCAACGGCCAGTTGCCGGCAGGCGAGATCATCACACGCCGGGCTCCGCTGCTGGAATGGAAACGCGCCTTCGAGGACATTGAGGCGAAGCAGGCGTTGAAAGTGCTGCTCGTTCCCGAGTGAACGTACAGAAATGGCACGGGAGCTTTACGGCCAGTGTCATTCCGAGTGCCCACCGGGTTGCGGTCCACCCACGGAGATGAAAGTCGCTGTCATCCTGAGCGAAGCGAAGGATCTGCAGTTCAGCTTTGCGGCGACTTACCGAGGATTGCAGAATTAAGTGGCATCACCCCCTCACCCCGCGGCCCCTCTCCCCAAAGGGGCGAGGGGAGAAATATCCCGAGTTTATGCCCTCGCCCCCTTGGGGGAGAGGGTGGCGCGCAGAGCCGGGTGAGGGGGTCGGTCACGATATTATGGAACCTTCAGTAATGCAGATTCTTCGCTTCGCTCAGAATGACAGTCAAGTGGGAGAACAATGGCAAACGATTCACGACTAGGTTTTGGACTGCTCGGGACGGGGCTGATTGCTCCCTTCCATGCCAAAGCTATTCGGGCCTCGAACGTCGGCCGCCTGGTGGGCGCCTCAGACTTGTATGCCGATCGCCTGGCCAAGTTCACGAGTGAATTCGAATGCAAGGCATACACCAGCCTGGAGCAGATGCTCCTCGATCCCGAAGTTCAAGTGGTTTGTATTCTCACTCCCAACCATCTGCACGTTGACGCCGCGCTCAAGGCCGCGCGCGCGGGGAAGCACGTCCTGGTGGAAAAACCGCCTGCCATGTCATTACGGGAAGTGGATAAAATGCAAAAAGCTAGCGCAGCCGCCGGCGTAAAGCTTGGCGTGGTTCTTCAATGCCGGACGCGCCGCGCCGTGCAGGCCATCCGCAAAGCGATTCTGGAGGGCCGCTTCGGCAGAATCCTTCACGCCGATACGTATATGAAATGGTTCCGTCCCATCGACTACTACACTTCAGACGGTTGGCGCACGCAACGGCGGTCCGGGGCGGGCGTCACCATTCAGCAGGCCTTCCACTACATCGATCTGCTCCAATATCTCGTCGGCCCGGTAAAGCGAGTGCAGGCGCAAATGACCAACCTTGCGCACCCGAGCATCCCGGTCGAAGATACTGTACTGGCCTTCGTGACCTATCAGAGCGGTGCGCAAGGCGTAGTGCAGGCCTCAACGGCGCTGTGGCCGGGCACTGAAATTCGAATTGAAGTGAACGGGGAATTCGGCACGGCGATCATGGTGGGCGAGCGCATGGACACCTGGAAGTTCAAGGATCAGCGGCCGGAGGATGAGGAAATCCGCCACTACGGAAGCGCCGCCGCGGCCACCGGCGCTACGGGCGCGGCCGCTCTCGGCTTCCAGGACCATCAAGCCGTGATTGAGGACATGGCTGCCGCAATTGAACACGGCCGCGAACCCATGATCACACTCGCCAGTGTGCGTCCCACTCTCGAGTGGGCGCTCGCCATGTATCAATCAGCCAAGCAAGATGCCCCCGTCGATTTGCCGCTCGCCGATGAGCAGGATGTTTGGTGAAAGGGTGTAGGGGTAGGGCTTGCCCTACCCTGTTCGCGGCCCTTTGGACCACGCCAATCAGCCATTCGCCAAAAGGGGACGGCAAGCCGCCCCCCTACGAGACTCGCCCGCAAGACTCAGGGCAACTCAAAAGTACCATTTCAGGCGCCCGGCAACGGACCTAAGATTAGAGGGGACCGACGCCTTCGACTGTCGACTGCTGACCGGTCGCTAGCCCGATGAATGTCGGAGTACACTAAGCCGTGCTCAGCAGACTCAATCAGTCCGTGAAGAACCACTCCTATGCGGCCGGGGCTTTTCTGGCGCTGGCGGCGGCCGTGGTCTTTTCGGGCGTGTTGTCCAACGGACTCGTTTACGACGACGGCAAGCAGCTCCTTGAAAACCCCTTCGTTCGCAACCCTCACCTTTGGTGGCGAATCTTTTCCGGCTCGGTGTGGTCGTTTCTCGGGGCGGCGGCGGAAACGAATTTCTACCGGCCCCTGCAGATCTTTTCCTACTGGTTGATCTGGCGCGTGGCCGGTCCCAATCCTACCGTATATCATCTATTCCAATGGCTGCTCTACATCGCCACTGGGCTCGTGGTGTTTCAGATCGGACGCGAAATCCTTGAGAACGATCTGGCGGCGTTTGCCGGTTCACTGCTCTGGCTGCTGCACCCACTGCACGTGGAAGCTGTAGCTTGGATCGCATCGGTTCCGGAGATGGGTTGTGGTTTTTTTTACCTGTTGGGATTCCGGCTTTTTTTGCGCGCCGAAAGGTCGGAAAGCCGGCGCCTGGCTCGCCACGCTCTTGCCGCACTTGCCTATTTTCCGGCGCTTTTCTTCAAGGAAGCCGCTCTTAGTTTTCCGCTGCTCCTGATTGCCTACTGGTATTTCTTCGCCGAAACTGCAGAGGCCTGGCGCCGGCGAGTTGCTTGCTGGAGCATGTACGCCGGCGCGGTGCTGGCGTACTCGTGGGTGCGCGTTGCTGCGCTGGGACACTTTTCCGGAGTAGGTCATTGGTGGAAGATCTCGCTCAACATCGTGGCGGCCGCGGTGGGATTGTTGGGCCAGCACGCCCGGCTTTTCTTTTGGCCTTTCCACCTAAACGTTTTTCATACCTTCGAGCCGGGCTCGAGCTTGCGCTCGGTGTGGCCGTGGCTGGCCCTGCTGGCTCTAGTGGCGGCAGGCGCGCTGCGAAAGCGCCAGCCCGTTCTTGGCTTTCTCCTGGTGTGGTGGGCGGTAACCCTGTTGCCCTGTCTGGACGTTCGCCAGCTCAGCTTTCCGTTGCTGGCGGAACGCTTTTCTTATCTGCCGTCGGTGGGCCTCTGCCTGGCCCTCGCGTACTTCGGCCTGGATTGGCTTCCGCAACGCCTGCCGCGCGCCCGCCGGGCTCCCGTGGTTCTGTCTGCCCTCGGCCTTGTCCTTTGCTTCTGGTGTATTCAGGATGTCCGGGCAATTCCAAACTGGCGCAGCAACGAAACCCTTTTCGGCTATTCCCTTCGTGTCGCCCCCAACGCAGGCTTGGTTCGCATTCACCACGGTCTCGATTTGCAGTATCACGAGCATGACCTGGAAGGCGCCGGGAAAGAGTTTGAGGCGGCGCTGCGCTTGAACCTGGCCGGTTTTAACCCACTGAATACTGTCACCTATGATGCCCTTATCGGCTTGGGCCAAGTCGCCGACCTCGAAGGTCGCCACGACGAGGCGCTGACGTATTACCAAAAAGCCGCCCGAGTTCTGCCTTATCACAGCCTTGCTTACGATATCCTGGGCACGGTCTATTTCCCCCGCGCTGATTATGCCAAAGCCGCAGAGTATTTCGCGCGTTCGGTGCAGGTGAATCCGCAGGACTTGACCGCACGCTTCTATCTCGGGACCTGCCGGATGAAGCTCGGCAGGTACAGGGAGGCGGCGGAGCAGTTTCGCGCGGCGCGCGAGGTTGACCCGGCTTATTGGCAAGCCTACGGCGCTGAGGCCCAGGCCCTCGAGGCTGCCGGGGATGCCGCCGGAGCCGCCGCTGTCCGCAAATTGAAGCCCGCAACTGAGTGAGCCCGCAATTACCAATACAATTGCACATCATTGTGCGTTTGTGTACAATTCGACGTAGGAGGGAGAATACATGAGGACGATTACCTTCAGCGAATTTCGACGTAACGCATCCCAGATTCTCGACTTGGTTGAGAAGGGCGAGAAAGTTTGCATCCTCCGCCATCGCAAAGCAATTGCTAACATTGTCCCTCCAGAGGCGCGCGATTCGAAACCTGCCTGGAAGCGCCCAGGTCTGCGGCTCGTTGTGCCAGGGGTATCCCTAAGCAAGGCCATACTCGAGGAGAGGCGGTCGAAGCCTTGAACGTTTTTCTTGACTCTTCAGCCCTTGCCAAGAGGTACCTTCAAGAGCCGGGCAGCAATCACCTCGAGGAAATTCTGCCCTCCGCAACCTCTCTGGGTGTTTCGGTAATTTGCCTCGCAGAAGTGGTCTCGGCTTTTTGCAGGCTTCGACGGGAAGGAAAGTTGTCACCGGCGCAATATTTGAATGCCAAGCGAGCGTTCTTGGCGGACATTGAAGACTGTAGTGTCACCGATGTGACGGACCAAGTGATGGCGTGCGCCATCGAACTGCTCGAGCGCTGGCCTCTGCGTTCGTCTGACGCTCTACAAGTCGCTTCGGCGGCAGAGTGGGCCGCCGAACTGTTCGTCTCTGCGGACACAAGGCAGTGTACCGCGGCACGGGGGTATGGACTTCACGTCGTCCAGTTGCCTTTAGCGGTATAATAAGAGTTGGGCAACCGAATGTCAGGTAATTCCGCGCGGAGATCGAGGCAGGAGTATGGGCTGGATTGAGAATCGCTTTGAACAGAATTTCATCGTCACCACGGTGGACCAGATATTCAACTGGGCGCGCAAGTCTTCCCTTTGGCCGCTCACCTTTGGTTTGGCCTGCTGCGCCATTGAGATGATCGCTTCCACCACTTCGCGCTTCGACATGGCGCGCTTCGGAGCGGAAGTGTTTCGTCCCAGTCCGCGCCAATCCGACCTCATGATTGTGTCCGGCACGGTGACCCTGAAGATGGCGCCCGCCATCAAGCGAATCTGGGAGCAGATGCCGGCCCCAAAGTGGTGCATCTCCATGGGCGCCTGTTCGAGCGTGGGCGGCCCGTTCAACACCTATGCGGTGCTTCAGGGCGTCGACAAGATCGTGCCCGTGGACGTTTACGTGGTGGGCTGCCCCCCGCGTCCCGAAAACCTCTTCTATGCTCTGCTGAAGCTCCAAGAGAAGATCGACAGCATGAGCCTGGGCAAGCGCCCCACCGAGGTCCGCCTGGAAGAGAGCATGCTGGAAGAGTTCAAGAAATCCGTCCGCATCGGCAAGCCCGGAACGCCCGAAATGGTCCAAATTGGTTAGGCGGAATCCCGAGCGGGGAACTTCAAAACCACTCAAAGTATTCTGTGTCATTCCGAGCGAAGCGAGGAATCTGGCCCTGCTTCGGACGCATGGCAGTTGGGGATTCCTCGCTGCGCTCGGAACGCCACAAGGTGGTGTGTAACCGCCGCCGCAAAGGAGGAGTGCGCATGGCCGAGTTCATCAAAGTTGCGAACCTCAATGAGCTATCTCCCGGGTCGGCCAAGGTCGTCGAAGTGGCCGGGAAGACGCTTGCGCTTTTCAACGTGGGCGGCACGATCTACGCTACCGACAACACCTGCTTGCACCAAGGCGGGCCGCTCGGCGAAGGTGAACTGATGGGCGAGGTGGTTGTTTGCCCTTGGCATCAGTGGGAGTACAACGTTTGCACCGGCGAGAACATCGGTGACAGTTCCCTCAGAATCGCTACCTACCCCGTGCAAGTTGAGGCGGGTGATATCAAAGTGGCTGTGTAATCGATCGGAGGAGGCGCTTGATGGGGACGTTGTTTCAAGACCTTCGCTACGGCCTACGCGTGCTGGCGAAGAACCCCGGTTTTACCGCTGTGGCGGTCTTGACGCTGGCGCTCGGCATCGGCGCCAACACAGCCATCTTCAGCGTCGTCAACACTGTCCTGCTGAAGCCGCTTCCTTACGCCCAACCTGACCGGCTGGTGTCTGTCGAGTTGACAAACGCTCACGGCGCACCGGCCACGGGCAGCCTGTCGTTTCCCAACTTCTTCGATCTGCGCGCCCGCAATCACGTCTTCGAGCATTTCGTGACAGGTCACGACGCGAACCTGACGCTGACCGGCTACGGCGTACCGGTGCAACTCGACGCTGGCATGGTCACATGGGATATGTTCCCGGCCCTTGGCATCCAGCCGGCATTAGGTCGCGGCTTTTTGCCCTCCGAGGAAAAACCCGGCACGCATGTGGTGGTGCTCAGTCACAAGCTGTGGCAGTCGCAATTCGGGGGCGACCGCAACATCGTGGGCCGCAGCATCACGCTCAACCAATTGCCTTATACCGTGGTGGGCGTAGCGCCCAGCGGCTTCAGCTTTCCGGTCGACCTGCCTAACCTCCAGCTTTGGACGACCATCGCGGACGATCGCGAAAGTTTCGACCAGCGCGGAGCGCGCATGTTGACCGGGCTCGGGCGACTCAAGCCGGGGGTCAGCATCGAGCAGGCGCGCGCCGACTTCAATGTCATCGCGGCGGCCCTGGCCAAGCAATATCCTGACTACAATACCAACTATAGTCAGGCCTCGGTCCGCCCGGAACTCGATACGCTGGTCGGTGGATCTCGCCCTCCGCTGTTGATCTTGCTCGGCGCAGTGGGATTAGTGCTCCTGATCGCTTGTGCGAATATTGCCAATCTGCTCCTTGCCCGGACCGCCAACCGGACGCACGAAATGGCCATACGCGCCGCCATGGGCGCGGACCGCCCCAGGGTGATCCGCCAACTCCTCACCGAAAGCCTGCTGCTGGCGATCTTGGGCGGTGCGGCCGGAGTCCTGCTGGCCGAGTACTGCTTGCGGGCAGCGCTGCCACTGGGGGGCCAAAGCATCCCGCGCCTCGCCGAAACCCGGATTGACGCCTGGGCGCTCGCCTTTTCTTTCTTGCTTGCGCTGCTGACCAGCATTCTGTTCGGGCTGGCGCCGGCTCTCCAGGCTGCCAAAGCCGATCTCGCCGGTTCACTCAAGGAACCCGGCCGCGGTGGCACGCAGGGGCACGATCGTCTACGCGGCGCCCTGGTGATCGCGCAGGTGACGTTGGGCCTCGTTCTGGTCAGCGGAGCGGGGCTGTTGATGGCAACTTTTCTGCGCCTGGAAAGAAGCGATCTGGGCTTCCGGCCCGACCATCTGCTGAGCTTTTGGTTCGGCTTGCCGGGATCGCAATACGACACCACCCAGCAGGAGGCCTTTTACGATCGGTTGCTCGAGAGGGTGCGGGCGCTGCCGGGCGTGCAGTCGGCGGCAGGCGTTTGGCCGCTCCCGCTGGGCGGCGATATGGCGAGCGTGGCCTTCAACATCGAGGAGCGTCCGGCCCCTCAACCCAACCGGCCCCACGCGCGCATGGCCTTTGCCACTCCGGGGTACTTTTCCACGGCCGGCATTCCCTTGCTCAGAGGCCGATTCTTCACCGAGAGCGACGACGCCAAGGCGTTGCGCGTCTTGATTGTCAACAAGGCATTCGCAGACAAATACTTTCCGGGTGAAGACGTGCTCGGCAAGCGCATTACTTCAGGCGCGGGTGCTCCCGGCCGGCCGCCGTCGCCGGAGGAAATCGTGGGCGTGGTGGGCAGCGCCAAGCTGTTTGCGCTGGACGCCGAGCCGCAGCCCATCTACTACTTCCCCTACAAGCAGCTTCCCTGGCAACCCCCGGTGGTGGTGCTTCGCACCGCCCTCCCGCCTCAGGCGCTCGAATCCTCGATTCGCGCCCAGGTGGCGGCGCTCGACCCGTCCGTTCCAGTGTTTCAGGTCAGCACTATGGACGAACTGCTGACGACGCAACTCACCGAAGAACGCTTTCACACGCTGTTGCTTGCCTGCTTCGCCGGCATCGCGCTCATGCTGACCACGGTAGGACTCTACGGCGTGATGGCGTATTCCGTTACGCGCCGCACGCGGGAGTTCGGGGTACGCATCGCACTCGGCGCCAGTCGCTCTCTCGTGCTCTCGATGGTGCTCAAGCAGGCGGTCGTCCTGCTGGCGGCAGGGTTGGCCCTGGGCCTGGCGGCTTCACTCGCGGCAGACCGTCTGCTCTCAAGCTTGTTGTTTGGCGTTTCGACTCTGGACCCGGCGGTTCTGGCCTTATCGGCACTGCTGGTGGCGTTGACGGGTTTGTTGGCTGCTTACTTGCCCGCCCGCCGCGCCACCAAGGTCGATCCCATCGTGGCGCTGCGCCACGAGTAGGGGTCAGGACAACAGGCTGTCAGCCATCAGCTCTCAGCCGTCAGCCGGGAGTCCGTTTCAGCGGAAACGCGGCCGCCTCATCGGCTTCGCAATTTACTATTCACTATTCGCAATTCACTGATTCACCATTTATAATTTAGAATTCCCTGTGCCCGAACTTCCCGAAGTCGAAACGGTTCTACAAGGTCTGAAGCAGCATGCCTTGGGGCGCCGCATCATCGCCGTCGAGGTCCGCCATCCGGGCGTTATTGCGGGCTCGCCGGAGCGGTTCGCCGCTGAGGTCGAAGGGCGGACTATCGTTTCGATGCGGCGCAAGGGAAAGGCGCTCGCTCTCGAGCTCGAGGCCGAGAACACGCCGCCGCGTTATCTTCTCGTGCGGCTCGGCATGACCGGACAGTTCACCGTCGCGGCGCGCGAAACACCTCTCGCGCCGCACACCCACGTGCTCCTCGCCGTCGGTGAGCACGATGAGCTGCGCTTTCGCGACGTGCGCCGCTTTGGCAGATTGCGCTCCTGCACGCGTGAGGAACTGGAATCCGTGTTCGACCGCCTCGGCCCGGACGCGCAGGAAGCGACCGAGGCTCAGTTCCTGAACGCCATTCGCGGACGGCATGGCGCCATCAAAAGCTGGCTGATGAACCAGCAGTTGCTCGCAGGCCTCGGCAACATCTATGCGGACGAGTCGCTGTTTGTAGCCGGAATCCACCCGCTGGCGCAGCCGGGCAGGGTTTCTGCTTCCAAAGCCCGCCATCTCTTCAAGGCCGTCAGAAAAGTACTAGACCACGCCGTCAAGCTCCAGGGCACCAGCTTTCGGGATTACGTTGACATCGAGGGCCGCCCGGGCAACTACGAGCCGCGCCTGCAGGTCTACCAGCGCACGGGAAAACCCTGCCGCCGCTGTGGCCGGCCGATCCGGCGCCTGGTGATTGGCGGCCGCAGCAGCCATTTCTGCCCCCGCTGCCAACCCCGTCCCCGCCACGTTGCCCAAATGCGCGGCGCGCGCCTTTAGCTCTTTCGAGCCCCGATGTGGTGTAGGGGTAGGGCTTGCCCTACCCGCGTCGTCCTAGTTACCCTCAGGGGACGGCAAGCCGTCCCCCTACAAGCTGTTATCCCAGGGGCATACTCGAATTCACCGCAACTTTCCGCGGATCACTGTGATCGATCCGATGGGCAGGGTATACATGCCGTCAGGGCTGGGGGCCATGGTGGTGTTCTTGTTCTCGCTGGGAGTGTTGCAGTATTGCACAAGGGTGATCGGCCCCGCGAATGAATGGTGCGCGTGTTTGGCATCGTCGATAACGAGATGAATCTCGTGAGCCGCATTCAGGTCGTGATTGATGAGCATCAGCGACCAGGTTCCGTCCGGGCGATGCACCGCGTAAGAAGTGATCACCGTGCGCCCGGCGGCGTCAAAAAGATCGGTCGTGGCGGGAAAGATCTGGTTCGCTCCCCCGCCGTGCTCGAGCCATTCGAAGTTAATCATGTGCGCCGAACTAAAGGGAGTATATTCCGGCGTACCGTAGGCCCCGCCGCCGTTCGGCAGTCTTCCGGCGCCAAGAAAGCCCCCGCCGGTGGCGCCATCATTAATGGCCGGCCGGTAGAACGCTTTGCCCCCCTGTTCGAAGAACGTGCCGAACGCGTCGCATTCCCAGATGGCTCGGCCCGTCACGCCCAGGTAACCCCGGGAGCTGTGGCCTGCCGTGATTCCGCTTTCGGAGATAATCAGCGGCACGTCTTTGGGAACGCCGTCCTCACGCCACATCTGGACGACATGCTTCATGATTCCCGGTTCCATGTAAAGCGTGTCCCACTCGTCGGGGGGCCCGGCGCCGTTCTGCATGAGTGGGTAGTGCTCGAATGACATGAACGCGAGATCCTGAAGGTGTCCGTGGACCTTCAGGTAATCGACGAAGCGAGCCATCCACGAGGTGCGGCCCTGGTCGTCGACCCATAGGGTGATGTCCTTGTTGACGCCTTCGAAAACAGGGCCGCCCAGCTTGGCGCCGGGAACGAGTTTGTGAATGGCCGTCGCCCATTGGCAATAGATGGCCCCGTAGTCTTCCGGCATGGTGTGCTTGCCGTCGCATTCCTCGCCCATCTCAATTCCCACCACCGGATAGCCGCGCTTGTGGATGTATGCAACCTCGTTCGCGCAATCCTCCGGCGTGTCATAGATCGCCGCGCAGGCCACCAGCGCCGGATGCCCCATCGTTAAGCCGCTGGTAAAGAAATTATCAATGCCGTTGTATTCGTCGCCCCCGCCGGTGACGAGATTGTCTGCCTGGTGCCACGGGTCGACGGAAGAAGCGCAGAAATTCCCTGCGGTGTCGGCCGCCGAGTTGGGGAACGCATTGGGCTGACCGGCGGGATGCCGGTGGCGCTCGCCGGGCACGGAGGGTTTCGGTTCGACGCCATCGGCCGGGTAGGCGATCGAGTACGCGCCGCTCGCATCCATCGTCCCAACCGACATCGTCTGGAGCGCATAACCCACGCAGTTGCGAATGTCCTGCGCGTCATGCGTATCGCAGGTTCCGGAGGATTTTGACATCAAAACGCGGACGAATCGGGCGGTAATCGGCTTATCGGAGAGTTTCAGGTGCACGTCTCCGCCGGTGCTGTTCTCGACCGCGCCCGAGGGGAAAGCCTTCCACACCCCATTCGGACCCATGTCCCAGTCGAGCGCGTTGTCGTCGCCAATCCAGTATTGCACCACATACGTGACCGCGTAGGGATTAACCCACTCGATGTGGATCGCATTGACGGCGCGCCCAATGCCCATATCGGCCACCACCCACTGCGGGTGCAGGGCGTCGCTTTCGCCGGTGAAGCGGCTGGTGAGATAGGGGTTGCTCTTCCAATAGCTTTGGAAACCCGCCACCAGAGGGGTGTCTCCGCTGGTCATGAAATCGCGATGGGGCAGCGAGTAGGAATATCCGTAATGGATCGGCTCGCCCAGTTCGGCGCTGCCCGCGTAGTATCCGCTCTTGGTGGCCGGATCGCTCCACGTGCCGTTCTCGTTCCAGTGCCATGCGGCCAGGCGCAACTCACTGTTGTTGCGCATGGTGATCGATCCCCAACCCAGGTTCTTGATCCCTTGAATCGTCTCGGGCTTGCTGAGGTTGTCCACCTGCGTTTTGCTCAGGTCGTCCATCCACGCCCCGGTGGCCGTGTCGGGATAGATCGTATTCAGGATGTGCCCCGGCGTTACGTCCACATGCACCGTGGCCGCCGGCGCCGCCGTCTGCGCCTCAACCTGGGAAAGAATGCCGATGCAGGCCGCCACGAAAATAAGTGCGGCCATAGATGTCGAGAGAAACCTGTCAAGCGGAGTTCGTTTGCATAAACCGACCTTCAGCATGAGTGCTCCTTAATGAACGGGATTTGCGGTTGGATCGATCACGGATTCACAATACTAAGTAACTCAACCCCAGAGCGCTTCGCGGCAGCACGCAGGTTGTTGTCCAAGGTGGCAAGGGGCAGGTTCTCGGCGACCGCGAGGTCTAGATACGCCGCATCGTAGGACGAAAGCTGATGTTGCTGTGAAAGCCGAGCTGTCGATGAATAGACTCTCTTGAGGCCCTCAATGTCGACAACAACAGGAAGGTCCTTGAGGTCCTGCAAAAAAGTCTCGAATTGCGCGGCACTGATGCCCTTATGGCGCACCGCCACCACCAGACTGTTCACGACTTCCAAGGGCCAGAGTGCGGGCACAAGCGCCTCGTCGCCTCTCGCCAGGCAATCGAAAACTGCCTCGGTATAAGCTGTTCTCTGTTCCTCAAAGTACCAGCATAAGGCGACGGAGGCATCCACGACAAACCGGCTCAAAACCGCCTCCCTTCTTCAACCAGGCGTCTCAGCGTGTAGCCGGCGGGCAAACGGGCGCCTATCCGGCTCTCGCGAATATGCTCGACAACGTCCCGAGCCGTGCGCTGAGACCGCTTCCTGGCAGGCACCAGCATAGCAGCCTCCTGTCCTCGCCGGGTAATCATAATCTCCTCTCCCCTGAACGCTTGTTCAACCAGGGCGGAGAGTTCGTTCTTCGCCTGGAATAGTCCGACACGGCGCATGTGTGATTATCTCCTCTCTCAAACAATCTAGCTGACAGTCTAGCTCATTAACCGGTTCGGGTCAAGCTGCGCGTCCTTGTGATCTCCGGACAGCCTGCTGTGACGGAATTTTGACCCGCGTTTCTTGCATTTTGGTGAATTTCGCTTGACAAATCCGATGAGTTGTAGTAGCCTATCGTTGTGCTCAGCTTGTGGACACATTGTCGTGGGCAAGCGCCGGGAGTGCCCATGTGCAATAGCGAACCAAATAGCCTCCGGCGAAGGTGGAAGAGGAGAATCCTGGAAAAACACAAAACAGAGGGAACGAAGCTAGGAAGTACTTGAAAACAAAGGATGATCACTTTTTGAATGCTGCAAATTGCGCACGTTTTGCGCACAAATTAGCACAAACTAGTGCTTGGAAGGAGCAAGGACAGGACATTCTGCAACGCCTTTAGCCCCGAAGGGGCGCCATAACTCAGCCAAGGCCAACGAAGCTGTGAAAAAACTAACTACGTGTCATCCTGAGCGAAGCGAAGGATCTCTGCAGTTGTTCGTAAATCATTGAATCTCAGCAAACTGCGGAGATCCTTCGCTTCGCTCAGGATGACAAACGTCGATTTCTTCACACCTTCACCGGCCTGGGTCACTAAAGGCGTTCCTCTCGGGTTCGCGAAAGCCCTGAAGGGGCGTGATTAATCCGCCGAACAGGCTTCGTAGCGGCGCTCCCCCCACGGCTTATTTCGCCCTTGCAGGGCTTGACGCTAAGCGCAGGACGGATTCGCGGACCCAGGCCGTTGGCTTGGGCTGTGCTAGTGCCGCCCCTTTGGGGCTCAGCGCGAACTCCGATGACGCACTCCAGAATTACCGGAACAAAGCGAGAATGTCTATGAAAACAAAGAGTCAAGCAGTCGAGAAGTCAAAGAGTTGAGGAGTTGGGAGGCCGAAGTAAGAGGCTGGGGTCTGACGCCGACGGTTTGTCACTCTCGACTCTCAACTCTCGACTTGAATTTGCCGGAACAAAGCGAGAATGTTATTGAAAACAAAGGACCGCTGTGAAAGTCAACCACCCTCGACCCCTCCTTATCAAAGGAGGGGGGGGCGGGTTCGCCTGTTCAGGTGAGGAGGGTAGGCGAGAGTGCCAACCTGAAGGTCGGCGCTACGGAAATTACCGGAACAAAGCGAGAATGTCTATGAAAACAAAGGATCGCCTTGAAAATCGACCACCCCTGACCCCTCCTTATCCAAGGAGGGGAGTTCCGAGGCTCCCCTCCTCAGTTGAGGAGGGGTTGGGGGTGGTGGGTCGCCGTGAGTTTATGTGCTTTGCGCCTAAGCCTGAAACCGAAGAGAGTACGATTTTTGCCAGAACAAAGCGAGAATGTCTATGAAAACAAAGGAACGCTGTGGGAATCAACAGAACTTTGCGATCTTTGCGTCCTTTGCGCCTTGGCGTGAAACCGGGCTTGTGCGTGAATGTGGGGGAAGTGAAAAGAAACATGTTTTTTCGGGGGAACGAACTCATCGATCTATTGCAAATAAATGACTTAATGTTTTTTGTGTACACAAAACGAACTGTTTTTTGAACAAAACGAACTCGAATTAAGATGAAAGATGCCATGCCCAACACGGATTTGCTCATTGAAACGCTAAAGCGACGCATTGTCATCATTGACGGCGCCATGGGCACGATGATCCAAGCCCACAAGCTGGAGGAAGCTGACTATCGCGGCAAGGAGTTCGCCCGCCACGAGCGGGACCTACACCTTTGCAACGACGTCCTGAACATCACCCAAACGGCGATTATTGAGGACATCCACCTCCAATACCTCGAGGCTGGCGCGGACATCATCGAGACCAACACCTTCAACGCCACCGCGATCTCAATGGCCGAATATCGCCTCCAAGATCACGTCTACGACCTCAACAAAGCCGGGGCGCAAGCAGCGCGCCGAGCCGCGGCCCGGTTCACCAGCCGGAATCCCGGGCGCTCCTGCTGGGTGGCCGGTTCCATCGGCCCCACCAGCCGCACGGCCTCTGCATCGCAGGACATTTCCAGCCCCGCGGCGCGCGCCGTGACCTTCGACCAGTTGAGGGACGCGTACTACGAGCAGATCCGAGGTCTCGTGGAGGGCGGTGTTGACTTGCTTCTGGTGGAAACCATCTTCGACACGCTCAACAGCAAAGCAGCGCTCTTCGCCGCCCAGCAGTATTTCGAGAACACGGGCAAGCGCCTGCCGCTGATGGCGTCGGTAACCATCGTGGACCTGAGCGGGCGCACGCTGTCGGGCCAGACGGTCGAAGCCTTCTGGATTTCGGTATCGCAGGCGCCGCTTTTGAGCGTGGGGATCAACTGCGCGCTGGGCGCGAAACAGATGCGCGCCCACATCGAAGAACTCTCGAGGATCGCGCCCATCTTTACAAGCTGCTATCCGAACGCCGGTCTTCCCAACGCCTTCGGGGGATTCGACGAAACCCCCGAAAGCATGTCGGCGGACTTGCGCGAGTTTGCCGCAAATGGCTGGGTGAATATCGTGGGCGGCTGCTGCGGCTCAACGCCCGCGCACATTCGCGCCATCCGCGAGGCGGTCTGCGAGTTCCCGCCGCGCGTGCCGACCCAGGCCGAGCGCCATACTCAGTTCAGCGGCCTCGAACCGCTGGTGATCCGCCCCGAAACCGGTTTCGTCAACATTGGCGAACGCACTAACGTGACCGGCTCGCCGAAATTCTCGAAGCTCATTCTGGGCGGCCAATTCGAGGAGGCCCTGAGCGTCGCCAAGCAGCAGGTGGAGGGCGGCGCGCAGATCATCGACGTCAATCTGGACGAGGCCATGCTGGACTCCGAACAGGCCATGACGACCTTCCTGAATTACGTCGCCTCCGAGCCTGACATCGCCCGTGTCCCCATCATGATCGACAGCTCCAAGTGGAGCGTCATCGAGGCGGGGCTGAAGTGCATCCAGGGGAAAGGCATCGTCAATTCCATCAGCCTCAAAGAGGGCGAAGAGGTTTTCATCGAGCGCGCCCGGTTGATCAAGCGCTACGGCGCGGCCATGGTGGTGATGGCCTTCGACGAGGCGGGCCAGGCAGTCTCGACGGAGCGGCGCGTGGAAATCTGCGCGCGCTGTTACCGGATTCTCACGGAAGAAGTGGGCGTGGATCCGTGCGACATTATCTTTGACCCCAACGTCCTCACCGTGGCCACGGGAATCGAGGAGCACCGCGACTACGCGGTGAGCTTCATCGAAAGCGCCCGCCTGATCAAAGCCGCGCTTCCCGGCTGCAAGGTGAGCGGCGGCATCAGCAACATCTCGTTCTCGTTTCGCGGCAGCAACGTCATCCGCGAGGCCATGCACTCGGCCTTCCTGTACCACGCCATAAAGGCGGGATTGGACATGGCCATCGTGAACGCCGGGCAATTGGCCGTGTACGAGGAACTGCCGCGCGACCTGCTCGAGTTGGTGGAGGACGTCCTGCTGAACCGGCGGCCCGACGCCACGGAAAGGCTGCTGGCCTTTTCGGAATCGGTGAAGCAGCGCGGCCCGGCGGAGGTGCAGGAAGACGCCTGGCGCCAAGGCACGGTCGAGGAACGATTGCTGCACGCCCTCGTGAAAGGCGTCGCCGATCACATCGAGGCGGACACCGAGGAGGCCCGGCAAAAACTCGGCAGGCCGCTCGCCGTGATCGAGGGACCGCTGATGGCCGGCATGAGCGCGGTGGGCGACCTGTTCGGCTCCGGCAAGATGTTTCTGCCCCAGGTCGTCAAAAGCGCCCGCGTCATGAAGAAGGCCGTCGCCTATCTGCTCCCCTTTATGGAATCGGGGAAGGACGCGGGCGGTAAGGTTCGGACCGAAGGCAAGATCGTGACGGCCACCGTGAAGGGCGACGTGCACGACATCGGCAAGAACATCGTGGGCGTGGTTCTGGGCTGCAACAACTATGAGGTGATAGATCTGGGCGTGATGGTTCCGTGCGAGAAGATTCTCGAAACCGCGCGGGCGACCAACGCAGACATGATCGGACTGAGCGGGCTCATCACACCATCGCTCGATGAAATGGTGCACGTGGCCAAGGAAATGGAACGCGAAGGATTCACCATTCCCCTCCTCATCGGCGGCGCCACCACCAGCCGCGTCCATACGGCGGTGAAGATTGCACCTCATTTCCGCCAGCCGGTCGTTCACGTCCTGGACGCGTCGCGAGCCGTGGGGGTGGTGAGTCAACTCAAGAATCCCGGTTCGCGCCCGGCTTTCGAGGAAGAAAACCGCCGCCAGCAGGAAAAGCTCCGCGCCGCACGCAAGCCCGCCGCGCAGAAACTGTTGAGGCTCGATGAGGCCCGCCGGCGCAAGCCGCCCCTCGACTGGAGCCGGACGGACATTCCGCATCCCGAGTTCACGGGGATTCGCGCTTTTCCCGCCGTGCCCTTAGAGGAGCTTGTTCCGTACATCGACTGGACGCCGCTCTTCCAAGCCTGGGAGCTGCGCGGAACGTATCCGAAGATCCTGGAAGATGCAACGGTGGGCGGCAAGGCCCGAGAATTGTTGTGCGATGCGCAAGAACTGCTGGCGCGCATCGTGAAGGAGAAATCCCTCACCGCCAACGCCGTCGTTGGCTTCTTCCCGGCCGCGAGCGTGGGAGACGACATCGAGGTGTATCGTGACGCGTCTCGCTCCGGGCTCCTCACGACTTTCCACACTTTGCGGCAGCAAATGGAGAAGGCGCCGGGGCACCACAACCGGGCGCTGGCGGATTTCATCGCCCCCAAGTCAACCGGCCTGGAAGATTATCTGGGCGCGTTCGCAGTGACCGCGGGCATGAACCTCGAGCCGCTCCTCGCCCGCTTCCAGCGCGACCACGACGACTACAATTCCATCATGGCCAAAGCTCTTGCCGACCGGCTGGCGGAGGCACTCGCTGAGTTAATGCACAAAAAGGTTCGTAACAATTGGGGTTATGGCATGGATGAAAACCTATCGCCTGAGGACCTGATCCTGGAGCGCTACCGCGGCATTCGACCCGCGCCAGGCTATCCAGCCTGCCCCGACCATTCCGAGAAGCGCGAGCTGTTCGACCTCTTGCAGGCGGAGAAGAACACCGGCATCCGGCTCACCGAGAACTTCGCCATGTCGCCGGCCGCATCGGTGTGCGGCTGGTATTTTGCCCACCCGGAAGCGCAGTATTTTGCCGTCGGCAAGATCGACCGCGACCAGGTGGAGGACTACCACCGCCGCAAAGGCATGGACCTCCGGCAGGTGGAGCGCTGGCTCCGTCCCAGTCTTAACTACGATCCGGAATTGGAAGACGCCTCGCGCCTGAGCCAGGCGGTGCCTGCTGTGTCGTCTTGACATTCCACTTGCCTGCCAGCGCCTTCTTGCCGTAGGATGGGAACATTATGAGAACCGTGCCTCGGTAGTTCCGAACTCGCGTCGTTCTGAATCCGCATGACCCCGGTCCGGGTCGAAATCTGAAACCAATTCTACCAAGTCTTATTTATGGCAACCGCCGTCACTACTAGCGACTCGTCTTCGTTTTGGGCCTCTTTGCGCGAAGCTTTGCGCGGCTCGCACCAGGACTACACCACGGGCAGCCTGACGCAGGCGATCTTCCTTCTCGCGGTGCCCATGGTGCTCGAGATGTTGATGGAATCGCTCTTCGCCATCGTGGACGTCTTCTGGGTGGCCCGCCTGGGAGCAGACTCGATTGCCACGGTGGGACTGGTCGAGGCGATGCTCACCATCATCTATGCAACCGGCATGGGGCTGGGCCTGTCGGCCACGGCCATGGTGGCGCGGCGCATCGGCGAGAAGGATCGCGAGGGAGCGGCGGTGGCCGGCGTACAGGCCATCGCTCTTGGGCTGGCGGTCAGTCTGGTGATGGGCGCTTCCGGCTTCTTTTTCGCGCCCCACTTGCTGCGCCTGATGGGCGCGTCGCCGGCCGTCGTTGCGGTCGGCACGCGCTACGCCCGCATCACTCTGGGTGGATGCTGCGTCGTGGTGTTGTTAATGCTGAACAACGCGGTGTTTCGCGGCGCGGGCGACGCTGCCATCGCTATGCGCGTGCTCTGGCTCTCGAATTCCATCAACTTGGTGATCGACCCCTGCCTGATCTTCGGCATCGGACCGTTCCCGCGCCTGGGCGTGACCGGCGCCGCCGTGGCTACGCTCAGCGGGCGCACGATTGGAGTGGCCTACCAATTCTACCGGCTCTCGCGCGGCGGGGAGCACATCCGGATTCTGGCGCGGCAGATTCGGCTCAACCTGCAAATCATGGTGAGGCTGATCAGGGTCTCCGTCACCGGAATCGCGCAGATGCTGATTCCGCATATCGCCTGGATCAGCCTGATGCGCATTGTGAGCGTGTTCGGCAGTTCCGCCCTGGCCGCTTATACCATCGGCATCCGGATTCTCATTTTCTTCATCCTGCCCGCCTGGGGATTGAGCGGGGCGGCCGCTACGCTGGTTGGCCAAAGTCTCGGCGCTGGGCAACCCGAGCGCGCCGAGCAAGCCGTATGGAAGACCGGCTTCTATAACATGCTGGTCATGGGCGGCGTGGGCGTGTTCTTCGTTTTGTTCCCGGGTCCTGTGGTGGGCTTGTTTACCCACGATCCGGCCATCGTCTCGCTGGCTGCCGCTTGCCTGCGCATCGTCAGCATCGGCAACATCGGCTACTCCTATGAGATGGTCATGATGCAAGCCTTTAACGGCGCGGGAGACACTCTGACGCCGACGATCATAAACGCGTTCGGCTTCCTGGTTTTCGAGATTCCCTTTGCCTACACGCTCGCCCTGCCACTGGGCATGCGCTCCCACGGCGTTTTCTGGGCCATCACCGTTTCGGAATCCGCCATCGCTGTGGCCATGGTTCTGCTCTTCCGGCGCGGGCGGTGGAAGGAGAAGAGGATTTAGCTTGCACATCTTGGTGGCAACCTACCCCTCTGTTATCCTGAGCGCAGCGAAGGATCTCCGCAGTTCGGCTCGCGATTGTGGAATTATAGACTGCGGAGATCCTTCGCTGCGCTCAGGATGACACTGACATGGGTCTGTCGGCAGGTGGCCGAAGTTCGCCCCTACGATACCGTCATTTCAGCTCGATGAGGCAGAGCGACCGCGGGGGCATCTGAACATCGACGGCGCTGGGCAGTTCCATGTTGCGCTCGGTCTTGTGGCCATCGAGGTTCATCGTCAACTGTTTGGTTCCGCCTCCCTCCAGTTCCACGCGCGGTGATTCCGGCAAGTTGCCGTAGTTGGCCAGCACAATGCCGATGCGCCTGTCCTGGGCTTGCCAAGTAGCCGATTCGACCAGCGGCTCTCGCCCCCATCCCGAGTCGTGTTCGGTAACGCCGCTCACCGGCCACGGCCGCAGCATACGTCCATACACCAGATAATCGCGCGCGATGTCGGCACGGAACTTCGTCACCCTCTTTGTCCAGTCAATGATCCCGGCCTGGTCGGGCACAGCGCGGGTCCACGCCTGGTCCCAGTCGTATTCGATCTGGCCCTTGTCACGCAAAGTGTAATTCACGATGTACCCGTTCACCAGCGCACGGGC
The DNA here is from genome assembly GCA_963831905.1 of uncultured Acidobacteriota bacterium. Classification (GTDB taxonomy): domain Bacteria; phylum Acidobacteriota; class Terriglobia; order UBA7540; family UBA7540; genus CAVROP01. The sequence continues at coordinate 2,089,932 of CAWHRX010000009.1, forward strand.
TGCCGAAAGCCGTAGTGTCTCGTCATTAACCCGGTTGGTGAAACATCCGCCAAACCCGTTGGCGTATTCGTGATAGAGGAACGAGTAGAGAGGACAGTCTGTGGTGCGGCCATCCCAGATTTGGAAGTCCTGAAGATAGATCTCGGGCGGCGCGCCTTCGCTGGACATCATCACCTGCGGATTCGCCCGGCGCGCGACTGCGGCGTCGTCCTTCACCAGGCGGCTGAAGCCTTCCGTCATCCATGGCCCGGGGACGGGCGGGTGGCCGTGGTTCGGGGCGTAGCAGGCAAACGGTCCCGGTCCCTGGTCAAACTGTTGGACAACCTCGGGCCCGAACTCCGCCATCCGGCCCGTCATCTCCAAAACCATCTGCCGGCCCTTCTCAGAGCCGACACAGACAAAGTAGTTCTTTCTCCAGGGCCAAACGTCTTCGAGTAGCGTTCCGTCCCACTTGCGAGCAACGGCCGCTTCGCCGTCGTGCGCGCGGAAATAGAGCATGCCGTCGTAGTTGGTGTTCTTCTGCCAGGTCACCCAACACAAGCCGTCGCCGTAGAGCATGGGATGCCAGCCCTTGGCTTTAGCCTTCTCCATGAACTCGCGAAAAGTCGCGTTGCCTCCCAGGGGCGGAAATGCGTCCGGCTGCACCCAGGGGCCGGGGTGCTCCCAGTTGTAGATAATCGGCATCAGCGGACTTTCGAGCGCCGCGGCCAGCTTCTTGAGGTATGGCAAGGCGTTTGTGACGGGCGTGTATTCGGGATTCTCCGCGGCCGGCGCGTCCCAATCCGCCTGGCCTCGCATCGGGAAGGCGATGGCCGGACCCGAGTCGCTGATCCACTTGGGGATGTCGGTCCGGTCCGCCAGCTTGGTCGAACAGAAAGGCTGCTTGGAAGCCCAGTTCCGGTAGATTTCCGCCGCTGCGTACCAGTCGCCGTGAAACGTGCCGAGCACCACGTTGTAGGGCAGCCGGGTCACACTCGGCCCGCGCGTCCCGGGGTAATGCCCCAGGCCCATCAACACTCCGTCGCGCTCCATCAGCGGATCGATAAACTTGGGCAATCCCTTGGGATCGTCAAGGGCCACGTAGAGCCCGCCCACGTTGTCGTAGTAGGCCATGAGCTGCGTGGTAGTCCACTCCCCGGGATAGTTGCTGTAGCGCCAGACTTCGGGCGTGTCATAAGCTCTTCCATACCACGGCCCATCGAGCTTCCAATCCCACGCCCCCACGTTCATCAGCGGCCCCACCGGTCCGGAAACGGCGCCATCGCCAAATGACCAGAGGATGTGGCTGGATTGCTTGCTCGCGGGGTCGTCAAACGGCACCTCGACCACAGGGAACTGGATGTGCCCGATCCACCACGTCGTCCGGTTGTTGACCTCCAGACTCCAGTAGGTGAGTGTCTCGTTCCCCGGACAGCGCACCGTCACTCGCGCATCCACCGGCAATTGCCCCATATCCTTGAATTCGATGCTGAGCGTCGAGGCATCCGGACCTCCGGCTTTGCTCACCTTGACCTCTTTGGCTTCAGCGGAGGTGACGGTTTTGAATTCATACTGGTCGCTCATCAATTCGATTTTGAGCAACGGCAATTGGTCATGGCCCGGAATAAGCAACTCCCGCGCGACGCCAAACGTCGATCGGAATGAGACGATCGTTCCCCTCTCAGAATCAACCAGCAGGCGATATTCCGGATTTGCCACAACCAGCGGAGGCTTCGTTGATGTTGCAACCGCGGGATACGACGATTGCGGCGCCGCAAGCGCCGGAGCACAGGCGGCTCCACTTGGCAGGAACGCGACGAATAGGCCAGGCAGCCCGATCAGAGCAAAAAGGCGGCGACAGTCCATCCTCTTCTCCTTTCCCATGCTCGCAGCCGAAATGTAGGTTCGTTCCCCGCTAGCTGCCAATTGTGATCTGATTGTATCACTGCAAGCGATTAACGAACATTCAAGGCTAAGCGGTGTCGCAGCAAAGTGAGAAGTTCCTATTCCAGCAAAGTAGAAAGTTCCTGTTGAAAGTCGGCAAACTTGCCGGATGAGCAAACAGGAGCTGCTGGTGATGAACACGAAGGAACGGGATCGGCTAAAGGTATTGCATGAGCTGCAGCAAGGACATTTCACGCAAGGGGCGGCGGCGCAGCAGTTGGGCGTAACGGACCGCTGGGTGAGGAAGCTGCTGGTACGGGTGAAGAAAGAAGGCGACGGCGGTATCGTGCACCGACTGCGGGGCCGGGCGTCGAATCGGCGCTTAGCGGAGAGTCTGCGCGCCCAGGCGCTGAAGCTGGTGAAAGCGAAGTACGGAGACTTTGGCCCCACGCTAGCCTGCGAGTACTTGGCGAAAGAGCACGCGGTGGAGGTGAGCAAGGAGACGCTGCGGCAGTGGATGATGGCCGCGGGGTTGCGGCGGGGGAAGCGGCGCCCAGTCGAGGAGGTGCACGTGTGGAGGCAGCGCCGGAGTTTCCGGGGAGAGTTGGTGCAATGGGACACGTCGGAGCACGACTGGCTGGAAGGGCGGGGACCGAGGCTGTACCTGGTGGCCATGATCGATGACGCCAGCAGCCAAGCCTATGCACGTTTTGTGGAGCGGGACAGCACGGAGGAGAACCTGCGCGTGCTCTGGGGGTACCTGGAGGGTTGGGGTCGGCCGGTGGAGTTTTATACGGACAAGAGCAGCCTGTTTACGGTGAACCGGCCGGTGCTGGAAGCCGCTGATGAAGCGGTGAAGGAAGAGTTGACGCAGATCGGGCGTGGCCTGCGGGAACTGGGGATTGGTTGGATCCCGGCGCATTCACCCCAGGCCAAGGGTCGCATCGAACGCTTCTTCGGCACGGCGCAGGACCGCTTGGTGAAAGGGTTACGTCTGGCGCGGGCTGAGACCCTGCCCGCGGCGCAGACTTATCTCGAGCAAGAATACCTGCCGCACTGGAACCAGACCTTCACGGTGCTGCCGGCGAGCAGCACGGATGCGCATCGTCCCCTGCGCGCGGAGCATGAGCTGAAGTCGATCTTGAGTGTGGTGGAAGAACGGATCGTGACCTCCGACTACACGATTCGCTATCAGGGGAAGATCTTCCAGATCGCACGCGGTGATATCCGCCCCGGACTGCGGGGCGGTCGGGTGCGAGTGGAGCAACGGCTGGACGGGAGCATGGCGGTGAAGTTTCGTGAGTACGGCCTGAGCGTGGCGGAGTGCCTGGCTCAACCGAAAACGCCCTCACCCCGGAAACCGGCAAGCGCGCCGAGGATTCGTCCCAAGGTTGTGCACAACTGGATGAAAGATTTCCATCTCCGGAAGAGTCCTCCTTTAGGAGTAATTCTGCCGGACGCGACACGGGGCGGGTCGCCGACGTTCTTTGGCGGCTAACCTCCGTCGCCCTACGGGCTCCTCCGGTTAGCCGCCAAAGAACGAAAAGCGGAACTTTCTACTTTGCTCAGATTAGGAACTTTCTACTTTGCCTTGACATTCAAGGCTAAGCGGCGGGGATGAAGTGGCGCAGCACCAGGAAGCACGCTGCGGAGACGAGGGCAGAGGCGGGGATCGTTAATACCCAAGCCCAGATGATTTTCCTAGCCACGCCCCAGTGCACGGCGGTCAAGCGCTGGACGCTGCCCACACCCATGATGGCGCCCGCGATGGTGTGCGTGGTCGAAACCGGAATGCCCGCCGACGCCGCTGCCAACAGGCTGATGGCGGCTGCGGTCTCGGCGCAGAACCCCCCGACCGGCTTTAGGCGCGTAATCCTCATGCCCATAGTCCGGACGATCCGCCACCCGCCGGCCAAGGTTCCCAGCCCGATGGCGGTGTGGGCCATCAGGACAATCCAGAAGGGGATGTAGAAATGGTCGAGAATTCCGGCCGTGAAAAGCACCCCGGCAATAATCCCCATGGTTTTCTGGGCGTCGTTCGTGCCGTGGCCAAAGCTGTAGGCAGCGGCCGAAAGGAGTTGTAGCTTGCGGAAGTGGCGATCGATGCGAACCGGCGAGAAGTTGCGGAACAACCAGTAAACCGCAATCATCAGCGCGCCGCCCAGAACCAAACCGACGATTGGAGAGAGGCCGATGAACAGGATGGTCTTTGTCCAGCCGCTCCCGATGATGACTTTCCAGCCCGCCTTGGCTACCGCGGCTCCGGCGTAGCCGCCGATGAGCGCGTGCGAGGAACTAATGGGCAGTCCGTAGTACCAAGTCAGAATATCCCAAACGATAGCCCCGATAAGACCGGCGAGAATGACGTACAGGTTGACAAATTCCAGACGGATCATGCCACGGCCCATGGTCTTGGCCACGGCGGTGCCAAACGTAAAGGCGGCCACGAAGTTGAAGAAGGCTGCCCAGATCACCGCAATCCGCGGAGACAACACGCGGGTGGAGACGACGGTGGCTATAGAGTTGGCGGCATCGTGGAAGCCGTTCAGGAAGTCGAAGGTCAGGGCAACTAAGGTGAGTCCGACGGCAAACCAGAACATAATTCCTTGCGTGTGGGATCGTCTTAAGAGGCTGCGGCTAAGGCTTCGAGAGAGCTAAGCGCTTTTCAGAGCGACCGCCGCCAGAACGTCCGAAACGTCCTCGCACTTATCCGTGGCAGCTTCCAATACTTCGTAGATCTCTTTCCATTTGATGATCTCGATCGGCAGCGTCGAGTCCTCGAATAACTTGGCGATGCATTCGCCTTTGATCCGGTCGCTCTCTTCTTCGATCTGATTGAGCTGCTCGCAGTATTTCAGAATAGTCTGAGGCCGTTTCAGCTCTGAAATGGCCTTGACCAGTATCTCCGCTCCGCGAAGGATGACATCGGCCAGTTGCAAAGCTCCGGGTGTTACGAATTTCACCTTGTAGGTGATGAGCCGGCTCGCGGCCGCATCCACCAGATCCATCACGTCGTCAAGCGCCGAACTGAGCGCATGGATATCCTCCCGGTCAAAGGGAGTGATGAAGGTCTGGTTCAGCTTGGTCATTACGGAACGCGTGATCTGATCGCCCTTGTGCTCGGCGACCTTGATCTCTGCAACTCGCTTTTCAACCTCCGTAAAGTCCCGGAAAAGGATGACCAATACTTGAGCCGCCTCGTAGATATTCTGGGCCTGCTCGTTGAAAAGATCGTAGAATTTCCCATCACGCGGGATGAGCTGCACGACAGTTCCTCTGCTTCAATTCCGTGGGTTGGCTCTCAATTGTTATCGAACGGGGGGGAAAACGCAAGGGACAGGGAGCCCGATAGACATAGTGTCCTTACCTGACTCTCCGCCTCTCGGCCCGTTGTCGTTCGGAGTTCGACGTTTTAGAAACCCAGGGTTTCGGCGCACCCTCTCGATTACTGATTCTCGTCCGGGAAAGGCCAGTCCGTGTTTAGGAGCAGCTCTTTCTCCCTCGCCTCGCGGGAGCGCTTATTCGCTTTCAAGTTCTCCAGCCAATGAACACCGGTCTTGCCGGCCACCAGGACGTCGAGGTCCCCGTCGCCATCGATGTCAGTTACGACGAACTGCGTCCCTGCGCCCGCCGTGCCGTTGTAGCTGGCGGTGTAGCGCGTGAAGGAGGCATTGCGGCGATCGATCTTGTAGTAGTAGATGGCCAAAGGCTCATAGGAACCGGGGTCGTGGCCGTTGTGCCCGCGGTAACGCTTGCCTGCGAGGAGTTCCAGTTCGCCGTCGCCGTCAAGGTCGGCAAGGGCCAGGACATGAATCTGCGAGAACGAGTCGTCAATCAAATGGGGGTTCCAGGCGCGCTTGCCGTTCTGTGTGGTTTGCTCCAGCCAATAGAGGCCGTAGCTGTGGCCGTGCCCGTAGATCAGGTCCATCTTTCCGTCATTGTTGACATCAAACCCGAGTATGGGGAAACCGCAGTCTCCCAAGTTCCACTCGGGATGCCACACCCACTTGTCGTGGGCGGCATCAATGTTCTGAAACCAGCCGTGAATCGAGATCACGTCGGGCCTGCCATCCCCGTCGATGTCCGCGACGCCGCAGCCGTGGCCGTCCTCATCATGGCCGCCAATATTGTGCACGGCCGGTTCCGGTCCGGCGAAGTTGATCCAAAGCATGCCCTGGCGGCCGTAGTGGGCGGCAAGCAGCTCCGGGTGGCCGTCGCCGTCCAGATCATCGAAGGCGAATCCCTCGGTTTCCACCGAGTGGCAGATGAAGTGAGGTTTCCACATCTCGCCCAGCTTCTTGGGGTTCTCGAACCACCAGATGCCATCATTCTGCCAGGAGGAAGTTACCAGGTCGATGGCGCCGTCGTGATTGACGTCCACCGCGAACTCGCCGTTGTCGGCCACGAATTCGTCCCAGAAAGCCTTGTTTTCCGCAGTTGAAGCCCCGGAAGGCAGTTCGGGGGCGATTTGCCGGAACTTGTGCCGTTTCCATTCGCCTCCGGCAGGGCCCGGATTCTCGTACCAGTAGGCCCCGCTGGTGATGTCAAGAAGGCCATCGCCGTTCATGTCGATGGCGGCGATGCCCTCGGCGTGATCCGTGCCCAAGCGATGCACATCGAAAGTCACCGGGTCACGATGGTAGGGCGAGTGGCCTGGGTCGCCTTGCATGGCATCGTCCTTTCCACCAGATCCCTTCGTTTCGGAGAATCCCTGCGAGCGCCCCACCAGCGCGGCGGCGGGAAGCCCCGCACCTGCCATCTTGATCAGCGCACGACGTGAAAAGTCAGCCATCAGTTCCTCCTTCAACATGGCGCAGAACCTACCGGAACGCCTTGAATTCAAACATCCCTTTCTTAAGGTTGGTGACGTTGTTGATTCGGAAGACCTCGTTGACAGCCGTCTTTCCGCCGCCCACCTTCTTATGTTCGATACAATAATAGACTGTTAACTGTGCTCCCAGCGGAAGCTCGGACGGCTTTAGTTGGTGGGGCGGCCCTTCGCGTCGGCTCACGATGTACCCATCCTTGATGACACCAACGAAGGTTTCGGGCCTGTTTTGCTTCGGATCCACATACGTCAGAGTGATGCTGCGTTCTCCATCATCGACCGCACCTAGCATGCCTGTCCACATGTCGCCTGTGGAACAGCCTGGATAGTATCCGTTCGGCGCCGTGCCATGCTGTGCCGATGCCAGAGTGCAGAACCCGAGAGACAAGCTTAGCAACAGAAACGTGCTCCTCATACCCTGTCCTCCCTTCGGGCGGACAGGGTACCATACCCAACGTCCGCGTGGTTAGGCCTTTTGCGACTTCAATAGTCCCTGCGCGGCCAGAACCTGCTCAAGCTTGGTGCGGTTTTCGGCTTTCATGGGGACCATGGGCAGGCGGTAGACTTCCTCGAGCATGCCCATCATGGCCAGCGCGGCTTTGACGGGGATGGGATTCGTCTCGATGAAGTTCACCTGCATGAGCGGCAAGAGATTGAAGTGGAGTTGGCGGGCCGCCTCGAGTTTCCCTTCCAGCAGCAGGTGCGCCAGCCTGGTCATCTCAGCCGGGATCTCGTTCGAGACCACCGAGACGATGCCGACCCCGCCCAGCGCCATGAGTGGGAACGTGAACGCGTCGTCGCCGGAAAGCACGCGGAAGCTAGGCGGGACGGCGGCAAGGACCTCCATCTGCTGCACGATGCTGCCCGACGCTTCCTTGATGCCGATTATATTTGCGATCTTCGAAAGACGCGCCACCGTGGCAGGCTCGATATTCGACGAAGTACGCCCCGGGACGTTGTAGAGAATCATCGGCAGGTGGGTGGATTCTGCGAGGGCTCGAAAGTGCTGGTAAAGGCCTTCCTGGGTCGGCTTGTTGTAATAAGGGGCGACCGAGAGAATTCCCTGGATGCCCAACCCGCTCACCTCAGCCGCAAGATCGATCAATTTGCGCGTGTTGTTGCCTCCTACCCCCGCAATTACGGGAACCTTGCCCCCTGCCTCCTGCACGACTGTACGCACCACAGCCAGGTATTCGGCGTGCTCAAGCGTGGGAGTTTCCCCCGTGGTGCCGCAGGGGACCAGGAAGTCGATGCCGGCGCGAAGCTGGAGCTGCACTATACGCCGCAGGGCATCAAGGTCCAGGGTGCCGTCTTTCCTGAACGGCGTTACCAGCGCCGTGCCGCAACCACGAATGTCCAAGCCCATGAAACCTCCAACAAGGATGTCATTCTGAGCGAAGCGAAGAATCCCGGCAGTTCGTCGAACCCTGAGGGGCCTGTTATGCAACTCCGCGGATTCTACGCTTCACTCAGAATGACAGCTTTCCCCACGGGGGAGCCGGCCAACAATACGTCTCGCCCTCACCGAGGCGATTCCAAGACCTCCGCGAAGCTGAACAGTCCCTTCTTACCCACCACCCAGCGCGCCGCGTGCAGGGCGCCTTCCGCGAAGCCCTGGCGGCCGCGCGCCGTATGCCGGAGCACAATTGTATCGGCTTCGGAGTCGAAGCCCAACTCGTGGGTGCCGGGAATGTACCCCGCGCGCACGCTGGTGACGGGCACCTCGCGGGTGCCGAACGCAGGTTGAATCCGGCGTTTGATTTCGAGCGCTGTGCCAGAGGGCGCGTCTATCTTGAACTTGTGATGAGCTTCAACCACGTAAGGATCGTACATCGCGAAGGGCGCAAAGATCTCCGTTGCGGCGCGGACCAGGCGGTAAAACAGGTTGACGCCGATCGAAAAGTTCGGCGCATAAACCATACCTACACCCGCGTTGTCGATGACCTTCCGCACCTCCTCCAGCCGGTCATTCCAACCGGTTGTGCCGATCACCAGATTCACACCCAATGCCGCCACGCGGCGAATATTCTCGACCACTGCGTCAGGAGTGGTGAAGTCGATGCACACGTCCACGCCTGCGAAGTTTTCACGGGTAATTCCTAGGCCCTCTGCGTTCACATCGACATCCATGACCAAGCGTACTTCGATGCCGCGCAGCGGCGCCAGCGCCTCGATAGCTTTGCCCATTTTGCCGTAGCCGAGGAGGGCGAGTTTGGGGGTGTTATTCACGTTTCCTCTGCATAGATGGGGACAGAATCAGACTCTCGACCCCCTCACCCGGCCCACCCCGGCTGATGAAAACGCCGGCGGCGGGCCACCCTCTCCCCCAAGGGGGCGAGGGGCCTCCAATTCGACTGTCAATCGCAAATCACCAATCACAAATAATCCGGCCCCCGCCTAGTCCAAGTACCCTTCCGACTTCATCAACTCCGCGTTGAGCAGAGCCGCACCCGCCGCACCCCGTATGGTGTTGTGACTGAGTGCAATGTACTTGAACTGAAGCACCGGGCAGAGACGCAGGCGACCCACGACCGTGGCCATCCCGTGCTCGGCCGCCAGGTCGAACTTGGGCTGCGGGCGGTCACGCTCCTCTCGAACGATGATGGGATGCTTGGGGGCAAACGGCAGATTTCGCTCCTGGGGAAGCGAACGAAACTTCCGCCACGCCTCAATCAAATCCTCGATGGAAGCCTTAGTCTTCAAAGAGACCGAGATCGACTCAGTGTGGCCGTCCTCCACCGGGACGCGGTTGCAGTGGGCGCTCACCACGAAGTCCGCGGGCTTGACCGACTCATCGAGGAATTTCCCCAGCAGCTTTTGGGTCTCGCGTTCCACCTTTTCCTCTTCGCCCGAAATGAATGGGACGACGTTGCCGAGAATATCCAGAGTAGGAATGCCTGGGTAACCCGCCCCGGAAACCGCCTGCATGCTGGTCATCATCACCTTCTCGACCCCGAATTGCTTCTCGAGCGGCGCCAACGACATCGCCAGGCCAACGGTGGTGCAGTTGGGGTTGGTGACGATCATCCCCTTCCATCCGCGACGCTTCCGCTGGATTCGTACCAGGGCCAGATGGTCCGGGTTGACTTCCGGAATCAACAACGGTACGTCCGGCTCCATGCGGTGGTTGCTGGAATTCGAGACCACCACGTGGCCAGCCTGCGCAAATTCCCGTTCGACCTCGCCGGCCACCTTGGAATCCAGCGAAGAGAAGAGCAGTTGCGGCGCGTGGTCCGGCTTGCACTCGTGCACGGTAAGTTCCCGGGCGGGCTTGGGCATCGGGTCACGCACCCGCCAGTTGCAGGCCTCTCCATAAGTTTTTCCGGCAGACCGATCCGAGGCCGCGAGCCATCGGACTTCAAACCAGGGATGGTGCTCGAGCAAGCTCACGAAGCGCTGCCCCACCATACCGGTCGCGCCCAGAATGCCAACTTCGATTCTGTTCATCGTAAAATTACCAATTGCCTTTCTGCCCCCAACTAGTCGAGAGTCAAGAGTCGAAAGTCGAAAGTAAAACCCGCCGCCCGCACGTTCTACCGCAACTTCTGCCGGAACTTTAGACTCTCGACTCTTAACTCTCAACTGCCTTCTTCAGCTCCCTGACCAGCCTGCAATACAGCTCCACCGCCTTGAGCAGCTCAGCTTTGGCCACGCACTCACGCTCCGTGTGCGCCACACTGATCGACCCCGGCCCCAGCAACACGGGCCGGCCCCAGCGGCTTAACGATGGCAGATCGGTGGTGAAGGCCACGACGTCGGTCTCATACCCGTCCAGTTTCTCCATGCGCAGGGGCGGAGTATCTCGAATGAACTCGCACTCACACCGCCCGCCCACTACTTCCGTGATGTGGCGGCGTATCTCGTCCGAGCTGTCTACAGTGCGAATCACGATCTGGGCCGAGGCGTGGTCCGGGACAACGTTGGGCGCCCGGCCGCCGGAGATCACGCCGACGTTCAGCGTGGCTGCGCCCAACAGCGGATCCCGGGGCATCGGGACCTTGCGCAGGTCAACCAGCACGTCGACCAGCTTCTCGATCGCCGATTCGCCCAGTTGTGGATAAGCCGAGTGCGCCATCTTGCCATGAGCTCGAATTTCCAGTCTCAGGTTGCCTTTCGAGCCCAGCACCAGTTTATTCTCGGTCGGCTCGCCGTTAATCATGTAGCGCGAGCCCGGGGGGTGCAGGTTCGCTTCGCGCGCGCCGTCGCTGGTGGTTTCCTCCCCAACCAGGAAGAGCAGGCCGAAGTCCGTCACGTTCTCGCTCAAAAGGCGTTCCGCCGCCGCAATCTGTGCGGCGATGATGCCCTTGGCATCACACGCTCCCCGCCCGTAAATCAGCTCCGCGTCCTCGCGCGCGGGAATGAAGGGAGGAACAGTGTCGATGTGCGTGCTCAAGACCACGTCCGGCTTTCCAACTCTCGCGAATACATTGGAGCGATCCCGCGAGACCGGCTGGAATACAACTTCGAAGTTTCGCCCGGCAAGGAACGCCCCCAAGTACTCTGCGCAAGAGCGCTCGTGGCCGGTCACAGATTCGATGTTGATTAGCGCTTTGGTGAGCTCGAAGAGTTCCATGAGATTTGTCTTCCGCCCGCAGATGGTGTCCAAGGGTAACGCCAAGTGCCGACCTGAGGGCCAGCGCTGCGCCTTGCCCTGCGCACATGCAAACTGTCCCTTTGCTAAACGTTAGTTTACAAACGAACAACCAGTGTCTTGCACTTTTCGGTTAAAAGGCACCCCACCCGACTCGAGGTCCGTCAGAAGGTCCCTGAGATTGCTTACGAGTTCCTCCTTGCCCATACCTTGGGTCTGGTAGTCAGGGTACTCGTTCAGGAAACCGAGGAAGTAATCTCCATCTTGCCAGTACGTAAATTTCGCCGTCTTCATCCTTCAGGCCTCAGAATTACCCTTTCGAGCAGCGCCCGGCAGCCCTGTCGAGCCATCCGGCAATCGACGCTTCCAGCCTGAGTATACAACGGTTTGCCTCCCTCGGGCATTCTGTATACGTGCGCGAAAGGGAAACTCGGAGGCGGCGAGGCGGCAGCATTACTTTCGGCCCAGGAGGCGGACCCGGGCGGTCAAGGCGCGGCCCTGGATGCCGCCGTAGGTGAGGAACTCCGGAGAATCCACGTCGTTGTTCACCCCGGAGGGGTTGGAGCGGTTGGTAATATCGTTGAACCCGGCGCGCAACGCCCATATAAATCCGAACAAGCGAATGCGCCGCTCAAAGTGTAGGTCCAGGGAAAAATACTTTGGAAATCGCATGGATCCAGGAGCACCCAGGAGTTGCTGGTTGTCGTTCACCAAGCTGAAGGGAAATCCATCGCGATAGTCGAGCGAATAGGCCAGAGTAAACTTACCGGGCAAGGGCATATAACCCGAGGAGAGAAAGCGGTTGGGCGTGTCCCAGGGGAGAGGGCCGCCTGCCTGCGGGCTGAAGAGCACGTTGTCAATGCTGAAATCCAGGACAGCATTCGAGTCGGCCTTGGAGTGCGTGTAGGAGGCGAAAAGCATGTGGCCGCCCCGAAAAGTGTGGCGGATGGAAATCTCCACCGAATCGTAGTGGTCCCGTTCTACACTTTCCAACTGGTAGTTGCCGCCGAATGCGCCCCCTTGGTTAAGAAAGGCCCAGCCGTCGCGCCCCCGTTTGTCGAGGAACTGAAGTTGAAGGTAGATGGCACGCGGCATCTTCCTTTCAACTCCCAGGCTCCAGTTGGTGAAGCGAGGAAGCCTGAGCATCCGCTGGTCGACGATGAACGTGGCCACCACAGGTGGCTGGACGAGCGTCTGGCCTGTCAGCCCGTAGAAAAGATCCGTGCGTTGACCAGCCAGGGAGCGGGTCAGTAGATCGAGATTCGCGGCGTCGCCATAGACGCCCACTCCGCCGGAAAGCTTCATGTCCCCACTCCGGCTCAGGAGATAGGTCGAGGCGAGGCGCGGGGAAACAAGGAAATCCCTGACCACATCGTCCCAGTCAAAGCGTATTCCCGGCTCGATCAGCAAGCGGCGGGAGGGCGACCAACGGTCCTGGGCGTAGCCGCCGGACTCGAAGTCGTACTGCGCGAAGGGCTCGCCGCCCTGGAAGGTGACCTCCTGGGAAAGCGTGCCATTCGGGCGTTGGATTTCAATCGGCCGCCGCTGATAAGACTGGCGGTCGGTGATGTTGTCGAGATCCAACCCGATTTTGAATTCGTGACGGCCCTGCCAGGTCCTGGGGGGAAGAAAAAGGTTGGCGATGCCCTGGGCGCGTGCAGCGCGCCCGTCCGTAGTCTCAAAGTAGTTGCCGCTGTATTGACCCGCGCGGTTAATATAAGGGCTCGAGCCCAGCGGCAGTAATTTGTTGTAATATTTCCCGAACGCGCCTCCCACCTCGAGCAGCGTGCCGCCGGGAAACAAGTACTGATCCTTGAGCATCAAGAGATCGGCGGAGTTCCTCTCGTCGAGCGTGGTGTCCAAAGGTGTAAACAATGACAAACCCAGATGGTCGGAGCGATAGTCGTTCACCAGGAGGCTCGCCGTGAGGATATTGGAGGGGGTCAAGTTCACCTGGGCCTTCGAGAGGTTGCTGACACGCCACGCCGTGCCGCGATTGGCGCCGGGCGGAAGGTCCCTGATGAGGTCCAAGTCGTACTCGCCGTCGGCGGCATTCATGAACCAGGCCTTGTCTTTCTTGATCGGGCCGGAGAAAGTCACGCGGGGCGTCCAGGTTTTGAAGTGGAAACCCTCCAGTTCCTGAATCGCAGGAATGAAATCCGTGGCCAAGAAGCGAAAATGGTCGTCTCCCATGAGCGTTCTAAGGCTCACCACGCCCCCTGAGCCATTCCCGTACTCGGCGGAGTAACGGCCGGTCTCGACTTGCGCTGACTGCAGGCTATCTACACTTGTGCGGACGTTGAACAGCCCCGTGGCGGGATCGGAAACATTAAACCCGTCGAGCTGATCAGCGATCTCGTACGTGCTCGCCCCGGAGACATGAAGCTGCCCGTCGGCGTCCTGAAGAACGCCGGGCAGCAAGGGGAGCGCGTAGCGGATATCGCGGCCGACCGCAAAAGGGAGATTGACGATGTCCTGGTTGGATAGGGAGGCGCTGACCGAGGTCTTTTGGGGATCGATGGCCGGGGGGGAGTACACCACCTTGACCGACTCCGTGTACTCCTGGGTGTGATTCAGCGTGACCTCGAGGTTGCTCCCCTCGGCCACCCGAACATCGTTGGAGTTGAACACGAAGAAACCGTCTTTTTCTACGCGCAGCGAATAGACTCCCGTCGCAAGGGCAGAGAATTGATAGCGGCCCGCGTAATCAGTTTCGGCCTTTTGAAGGAAGGAATTCGAGCGATCGGTGAGCGTCAGTCGGGCTGAAGGAACCGCCAGACCGTTCTCGTCTAGAACCGTGACCTGAAAATCCTGCGAATCAAGGTGCTGAGAATTCTGCCACCCTGCAACGGCAGAAGCGGACGACAGGACGAGGAGAAGCAGCCAGCAAACGGCGGCAGCCCTGCGAAGACGCCCGGGCACGCCACCATCTCCAGAACGAACTCTGCCGTCCGGCATCGGAGAGACCTCCCCTCTCCGGGATGATTGTATTGTATCTCCATTTTTGCGCAGAGGCACGGCAAGCGCGTTTTGGTTGACGGGCCTACCTGTAAGGAGCGAATTCAAACGGCAAAAGGCAGAATTCAAATGGTTTACAATTTGTCATTTGTTCAAATTGAGAAACCATTTGCCATTTGAATTGTACTCGGTCTTGCCTTAGGGCCGTTCATTCACCCACGCTTCTTTCGGGCGCTGCCGGCTTTGCGTCTGGGACCTCTGACTCCCCACCTTGGGGTTCAGCTTCCTCGCCCTCGCGGACCTCATGCTCTGGAGCGCGGCCATTCACCAGGGTCCACTTCAGCGGATACACCTCCGGATCGAATATGACGGCATAGAAATGCCAGACGACGATGGCGAGCGTGGCCAGAATAGCTTCGTAGTAATGAACGGCTGTGGCGACCTGCAACCAGGAACTGGGGAGATAACGCAGCACGAAGTTGTGGGCCCAGAGCAGGATTCCGGTAGCGCCCATCACCACTGTTCCCCAGACCAGAGCCCAGTATTCAACCTTCTCCGCATAGTTAAACTTGCTATACAACGGCAACTCGCGCCGGTAGCCAAGATTGTAGCCCATGGTCTGGACCGCCTCGCGACCATCCCGCAACTTGGGCAACATGGCGCGCAGGGCCTTGCGCCCCTCCACGGTGAAGAACAAATAGATCAGATGGTAGAAACCGGCGGCAATCAAGACCACCCCGGCGATTCGGTGTATGAGCCCGCGCAGCGGAAAATCTCTTTCCCAGCGCACGATCGGTTCAGCCCAGAAACTCTCCGGAAACTTCAGGGCAAAGCCCGTAACCACCAACAGCAGGAAGCTGAGAAGAAGAATCGAGTGTTGGACGCGCTGGTTGAGAGTAAGGCGCAGCGGCGTGGTGAGGGATCCGTATTGAGCGATATGCCTGCGCAGCTTGCGCAACCAGTCGAGGAGATTGTGGAAGAGCATGAAACCGAGAGCGGCAGGAATCGTGAACAAGTAGAACAGCCGGACGTAGCGAAGCCAGGGGTTAGCAGCCGCGGTGCTGGGAAGCACGTGCACGGGCCCCAGGGCAAAGGTCTTCCCGGCATCGGGATGGCACTTGCCGCAGGTGGCAGCAAGATTGCCCTTGGCAATCGAGGAACGCGGATCGCTGGAGGGAAGAATATCGTGAACGCCGTGGCAGCTCGCGCAGTTGGCGACCGTCTGTGACCCGGCCTTTGAAGCCAGCCCGTGGTAGCTGTTCTCGTAACTGGTGACGCGGTCGAGAGGAAGGTTGAAACGCCTCTCCAGCCGCGTGTCACCGTGGCAGCGCGAACAGGTAGCGGTGGAAACGTTGGTCACGAAAACCGGCGAGAGGGGATTGCCTCGGGCGAGAATATTGTGCTCGCCGTGGCAGTCTGTGCAGGTGGGGGCCTCCGGGACGCCCGCGGCCACGGCCCGGCTGTGGATGCTGTCCTTGTAGCGAGCAAACGCCTGCTCATGGCAGCGGCCGCAGGTCGAGCCGACGTTGAGCCTCGCGATCGGTGAGTGAGGATCGGTGGGGGGAAGGATGGCGTGCGTTCCATGGCAGTCATTGCAGACGGCTGCCTTTCTTCCGTCGGCGGCAGCCCGCGCATGAACGCTGGCTTCATACGCCTCCACGGGCCTGCTGGCGGCAAACAGGTACTTTTGCATCAGCTTCGGGTCCGAGTGACAGCGGCCGCAGGTGGAGGGCAGGTTCTTGCCATTAACAGGTGAGTCGGCCGCGGAAGCCTCGACCACCTGGTGGGTCGCCCCGTGGCAGTCTGCGCAACCTGGCGCGTTCGTGTCGCCTTGCCGGCGGGCAAGTCCATGAACGCTGGAGGCGAATTCTTTCACCTCGCCGGCATGGCAAGTGGCGCAGAGATTGGCGCCACGGGCGGCGGGAGCTGCCACCTCGTGCGCGTTCCCGTGGCAACTCATGCAGGTGTCGGAACTGTCCGGTTTACCTAGAGCGGAATGAGCGTGGTTTGCCAACTCCCCCGCGACTTCGCCGTGACACGTAAGGCAAGAGGCGGACGCGACCTTAGCCGTGTGAGGGAGCTTGGCCGCTCCGGCGTGGCAGTCTACGCAGTGCAGGTCCTTGTGAACACTGTGCGCGAGCGATTCCGGCTTCACGGTGATAGCTTTGCCTTGCGAGTTCGTCAAGCGCGTGGAGGCTCCATGGCACGCAAGGCAGTCGTCTGAGGCCCTGAGGGCCACCGGGCGTGCAAGGAAGACAATGAGTGAACTGAGAATGACTAGCCTGGTCGGACTCATCTCTAAGATTCCCACCTTTTAGTACATGAACGATATCAATACGCTCCGGATCGAACCCGTGTCGGACAGAGTCCATTGGATCGCCTTTTTGTCAGCGTCCAACTGAAGGTCAAACTGCGAATTTCCACCCATAAAGTTGGGCCACGAGGGACAATTTGAATCCGAGTTAGGGACCCGGAGGCACTTAGGGACATAGTGTTGCAGTTAAATTGCCGTTTGCGCTGTTATTTTCAACACTCTGAGGATGACATAATATCACCTCGGCCGGCCCCAGGGCCGACTTTCCTCTCTCCCAACATGCGTTGCTGAGTTATTGCGAAACTTGGAAGCTGAAATCCGCGTCAGGCCCGATCTTGCTGCCGGCGGGCGGGGATTGCGTCAAGATGATGCCGTGCGCACCGCTTGCCGCGGCGACGGAGGTAACGCCCGCCACTTTGAAGCCTGCCTTCTCCAGGCTGCGGCGAACTTCCGCAATAGATTGGCCGACGAACCTCGGGCACAGGTATGCGGCAGGCTCCTCACCCAGAGATACCAGAATATTCACGGCGGGGCTCCTGAGCTCGGAGCTTTCAGGTAGAGGGTCCTGCGCGACGACTTGGTCAGGTTCGGCTCTGGGCCAGTGTATGCCTACCACATCGCCCATTTCGAGGCTGCGCTGAACGGCGGTGATCCGCGCTGCCCGGATGCTTGCCCCCACGAAATTGGGGATGAAGACTTGGGGCGGACCCAGGCTCACCAGTACGTGTACATGCTGGCCGATCTTAATGCGGGTTCCCGGGGGAGGCATCTGCGACGCGATCGTCTGCGCTGGATATTGAGTGTTGTAGAGCTTATCTTCGACTTTCATCTCAAGACCCAGCCCGCTGGTCATGCGTTGAGCATATTCAGAGGTCAGTCCCACCAGGTTGGGCATCGTCTCCTGATGCCCGCGAATGGTAAGCCGGATGGTGGTGAGGGCGCTGACCAGCGCCACGGTGACCAGCACTGTGGTTAGCAGAAAGAGGCGAAAAAGGGTCCGAACGCGTTCCCGAACGCTCATCTTGACGCCTTATTCTACCACGTACCGGGCACGCCTCCTAAAATCGGAAAACCCATGATCTGACCACCCCTGACCGCTCCTTAACCAAGGAGGGGAACTCGAAACTCTCCTCCTCAGTTGAGGGGGTGGTGGGTCGGGCCCCGGCGCATCGTGCGCCTTGACTAAACTTAAGCCAAACCAGTACTATGTGGCTCCAACCCAATGGAGGTGCAGCATGTCCAAAGGCTCGTCCGAACCGACTCTCTGGAAGAATCTAGAGACGTTCCGAATTGAATTGCCCTCGTGGGGGTTCGCCAACACCGGCACGCGTTTTGGCAAATTCACCCAACTGGGAGCAGCCACGTCCACCGAAGAGAAGTTTAGTGATGCCGGGCAAGTTCATCACTTTACAGGTATCTGTCCCACCGTGGCCGTGCACGTCCTCTGGGATTTTCCAGGAGGCCTCAAGAGCACGAATGAAGTGAAAGAGTACGCTGCCAAATACGGCGTTGGGGTGGGCGCGATCAACCCCAACGTCTTTCAGGATCAGATTTACAAATACGGATCGCTGGCGAATCCCGATCCCGCAGTGCGCCAAGCGGCATTGCAGCACATTCTGGATTGCATCGAGATCGGGAAGCAGACAGGGAGCCGGGACATCTCTCTGTGGTTTACGGACGGATCGTGCTATCCGGGTACCGCCAATATCCGGCAGAGGAAGGAGTGGTTCGCAGAGGGTTTGAAGGCCAGCCACGCGCAGCTCTCATCGACGCAGCGACTGCTGGTGGAATACAAACCTTTTGAGCCGGCCTTCTATCACACGGACATTGCCGACTGGGGCATGGCTTTACTGTTGGCGCGCGCGGCCGGTCCACGGGGGAAGGTACTTGTGGATACGGGCCATCACTACCAAGCCCAGAATATCGAGCAAATCGTGACCTGGCTCCTCAGCGAGGACATGCTGGGCGGCTTCCATTTTAATGACCGCCGATACGCTGACGATGATCTGACGCTGGGTTCGATCGATCCTTACCAGATCTTTCGCATCTTCCACGGGATCCTCTTCTTCGAGTGGGAGGCCGGACGTCGCGCGGACATCGCCTACATGATCGACCAGAGCCACAACCTGAAAGGCAAGATCGAAGAAATGATCCAGACGGCGGTGACCGCCCAGGAACTATATGCCAAGGCTACACTTGTCGATAACGAGAGCCTGGCTCGCCACCAACAGAAGTGCGAACTCGTGGACGCCGAAGAGTGTCTCAAAGCAGCCTTCTCAACGGATGTGCGACCGGCAATCCGTGAGTGGAGACGCTCCAAAGGCCTGCCGGAAGACCCCTTGGTTGCTTTCCGCGAGTCCGGCTACATGCAACGCATCGAGCGTGAGCGCGCCGAGCGGAACCAGGCCGCGGGCGGAAGCTACGCGTAGCGCGTTGTAGGGGCACCCCTTGTGGCTGCGCGAGGTCGGCCACATGGACCGCTCTTACAATCGGGTAAGGAATGACGACCATGAAAACCGGCACACACATTGTGGCAACTGATCTTGGAGCAGAGAGTGGCCGTGTGGTCCTTTGCCGTTGGACGGGGGAGGAAGGAATTCTGGAAGAGGTCCACCGTTTTCCCAATGGCGCGCGTGAAGAGGCGGGCCATCTGGTATGGGATTTGGACCGCCTCTGGCAGGAGATCATCAAAGGACTTCACCAGGCCGCATCCAAAGCCGCGGGCCGCATCGCCAGCGTGGGCGTCGACGGCTGGGGCGTGGATTACGTTTTGCTCGACCGAACGATGAATCGCATCGGCCGATCCTACTGCTACCGCGACGCCAGGAATCTCCCTCAAATGGAGCGCGTTTATGCGCTGATTCCGCAAAAGCGCCTATACGAAATCACTGGAATTCAACTTCTTCCTTTCAACACGGTTTTCCAGTTGATGGCGCACATCGCCGAATTTCCTTCGGAGTGGGATCGCGCGGCAAAGTGGCTCACCCTGCCGGAGTATTTCCTCTACCGGCTCTCGGGAGTTGCGATGGCCGAGTACACCGAAGCCAGCACCACTCAACTCCTGGATGTCCACAAGCGGTCATGGTCAGAGGAGTTGACCCGGGCGCTTAAACTCAACCTGGAGAAGTTCCCCTCCATCGCGCCGCCGGGGACGCCGCTGGGGAAGATGCGCAAAGAACTCGCCACGGACCTGGGCCTGTCCAACGTGCAAATCATCGCGCCGGCTTGCCACGATACCGGCGCAGCAGTGGCAGGCATTCCTTTCCCGCATGAAAAGTTGGCGTTCATCAGCTCCGGGACATGGTCCCTGGTGGGCGTGGTGGTTCCCGGCCCGGTGGTGACCTCCGAGTCCTATGAACAGAACTTTACCAACGAAGGCGGGGCTGCGGGCAGCATCCGATTCCTGCGCAACGTGATCGGATTGTGGCTGCTTCAGGAGTGTTTGCGGGAGTGGAGAACGCAAGGGCTGGAGTTGACGCCTGCCGACCTGGCGCAGCAATGTTCGGAAGCTCCCGCGATCGGGCCATCTTTCGATGCGGAGGCAGCAACCTTCCTTGCGCCGGGCAACATGGTTGCCCGCATCAATGCCGCTCTCAAAGCGCACGGGTTCGACGAGGAGACTCAGCCCAAGGAGATTGCGGCCATTATTTTCCGCAGCCTGGCGCGGCAATACGCCAAAGTGATCAAGGACCTTCAGGCGTTAACCGGCAAGCCGATTGAACGCATCTGCATAGTGGGCGGCGGCGTCAAGAACGAAACCCTCAACCGGCTGACCCAGGAACTAACGGGGCGGGAAGTTCTACGCGGGCCGAGTGAGTCCACAACCATTGGCAACATCGCGTTGCAGATCGCTGCGCTCGAAAAGACCAAATCCCTCGACCAAATTCAAGCCATCAGCGCGCGGCTGAAGTTTCCCGCCTAGTCGAGAGTCAAGAGCAAGGAGATAAGAATCGGGGCGTAATTCCCTTCCTTATTGAGGAGGGGCTAGGGTGGTTACCAGGCGCTTGGACGGTAGCCCTACGACACGATAGGCGAAAGAGCAAGCCGGGAGTGATCGTTCTCCTTCCGACTTTCGACTTTTAACTCTCGACTCCTCGACTCCAGAGTACGGTGATGAACTTGGCTGAGGCATTGGCGCTGGGATTCGGGTCGGGTCCCATTTGTGTTGCCTACTGCGGACCGGTGCTGCTGCCGTGGCTGGGAGCGGAACCGCGCAAGCTGGGGCCCACGAGCCGGCTGTTGGCCATTTTTCTGGGCGGACGCCTCGCGGGATACCTGGGATTCGCCGTGCTGGCCTGGGCGGCCGGGTTAACCCTGGCGCTTGATCTGCGGTCGCGTAGCCTGGTGTTCGGGCTAGCCAACCTGGGCTTGGCCCTGCTTTTGGGTGTCTCGGCGTGCTTTCCCCGCCGTGCCTGTGCGCCACCCGCAGAACGCTCCACCCGCCTCTATCAGATCGGCGCCGCGAATCGCTTCCGTCCGCCCGCTGCCCTCACCCTGGGCTTGCTCACGGGGCTCAATCTTTGCCCGCCGTTCGTTGCGGCCGGCGTGCGCGCGGTGATGACTCATAGCCTCCCCGGAGCGCTCGCCTTCTTCGCGCTCTTTTTCGCCGGGACCTCCGCGTGGTTTCTTCCGGCGCTCGGGGTCAGTTGGTTGCGTCGATTCAGAGCCGTTCCGACCCTGGCGCGTATGTCCATGGCCGCTCTCGCCATCTATTACGCCTACCTGGGAGTTGTGGGCCTGGCCGCCTGGCGAATGGCGCCCGCCCGGGCCGCCAGTCTTTTCATATTTCTAAGTGAGATGGTGTCCCATGCCTGATACTGCTCATCCGAGCGCGCCCGATTCTCCCCGCGGCATCGGGCGCTCGGTTCTGCTTAGCATACCCATGGCCCTGTTTACGCTGCTGTTATTTACGCCGGTCATCCGGCAACCGGGCCGCCCTGCCAAGCTGGCGGCGCTGGTTACCTGGGTCTTTATGATCGCCTTGTTCTTCCTGATGATGCGTACCCGCGAGACCTATCGCTGGCGCCGCGTATTCTTCATTGCTTTGGGATTCCTGTTCCCGGTGGGCTTCATCTGGGACCTCATCGCCCTGCGCTCGTCGATGAGCATCCCCATGGAACGGATGCTTTCCGGCGACACGCCTTTCTGCTTCATGGTGATCCCCATGACGCTCGTCCCCGCCGCGCTGACGAAAACCATCATCTTTCCGGGCTCGATCCTGCCGACGCCCTCGAACCCGCACAGCATCGCCATGATGGTGGCTCTCTGGCTGCTTGCCACCGTCATTCTGGGCAAAGCGTGGTGCAGCTATGGTTGCTTCTTCGGCGGGCTGGACGAAGGCTTTTCGTCGATCGCGAAGAAAGCACGCCTTCGCAAGATCAACCCACGGTGGCGCCTCGCGCCGTGGGCGATTCTGGTGGCCATCGTGCTCCTCTCCGCGGCTACCTTTGAGCCCGCCTACTGCATGTGGCTCTGCCCGTTCAAGGCGGTCACGGAGTTTCCGCAGGTGCGCTCCACCCAAACCGCGATCCAGTTCGGCATCTTTATCGCGTTGTTTCTGGGCCTGGTGGTGGTGCTGCCTTTCCTTACCAAGCGGCGTACCCAGTGCGCTTTCTTCTGCCCGTTCGGCGCCTTCCAATCGATCTTCAGCCGGATCAGCATCTTTGAGGTACGGATCGACAAAGAAAAATGCGGATCCGGCTGCCTATTGTGCCAGAACAACTGCCCTACGATGGCCATCAACCGGGAGTCGATTCGCGCCGGCAAGACCCTTACCTCCTGCATGCGCTGCGGCGCCTGCATCGACGTTTGCCGCAAGAACGCTGCGGTCTGGCACATCAAGGGCACGCCGGTGGGCCTCAAGCCGGAGCGTGCGCGGCTGCTCTTTCTCTATGCGGGGTGGCTCTTCGCCGCGATGTTTGGCGGCAGCATCATCGCCCACTCACTCGAGAGGTTGATTGGGCTGGTTATGTAGGGGCGGCCCTTGTGGCCGCCCGCGGGCAACCACAAGGGTTGCCCCAACAGTCTGAAGTGCGCGAGCAAGGAGAGTCCCATGAAACGCCTGACTTCAGCGCTCGGTTATACGGTCGCGGTGTTGACCATCGTAGTGGCGGTGGTGGGGCCGATGTTCTGGTTCGGCTTCTTCACCCGCGCCGCCGCCAAGACCTCGTTGCGGATTGACCCCACCTATACCGGAGGCGAGCCCGCCCGCACAATCGCCCGGGACGCTTACCAGATTGTGATCTACAAACCCGTGCCGAAGCGCGCCCCGCTCTCTGCCATCGGGTCGTTCGTGCAAATCGTTTGGAAACCTGCCTCGGCGCTGCCGGCCACCGTGTCTGAGCCGCTCGATCTGGACGGCGATGGCCGGCCGGATTGCGAGGTCTCTTTCCAGGCGCCGCGTGATCCCAAAGCGAAACTGCTGGTCAGCGTGAAGCCGCTGAACAATCTCGTCAAGCCTATGAACGCGGTCTCCAAGGATTCGTTCGCCTCACTCATCGCACGGGTGAACGACACGATTGTGGTTCGTGTGCCACTGCGATGAGGTGGGCAGATGGGCAGATGATGGGCAGGTCCGTTGATGAAACGCTGTCATCCTGAGCGAAGCTAAGGATCTGCTTTTCTTCGCGCGCCGCGAAGAAACTCAGTAGTACAATGGGCTTAAGACTTGGGCCTTACTCAACGTCTCAGCGCTCCTGCGGTTCATTTGACGTGATTTTGATTCTTGACCCCCGCCGAGTTTTCTAATAGCGTGAGAGATTCGAGAGGTTTCGGATGTCGAAAATTCGTGCGGCGTTGTTTGTGACGTGTTTAGGTGACCAGTTCTTTCCGCAAGTTGGAGAGTCCGTCGTCAAGATCCTTCGGCGCCTGGATGTCGAAGTCAACTTCAATCCAGCCCAAACTTGCTGTGGCCAGCCGGCGTTCAATACCGGTTACCGGGATGAAGCCCGCGTAGTAGCTTCCAAAGTTCTCGACCTTTTTGATGATGCGGACTACGTGGTGTGCCCCTCCGGCTCCTGCACTGCGATGGTGCGCGTGTTCTACCCCGAGCTGTTCGCCAACGACCCGGATCGCCTCAAGAAATGCCGGCAACTGCGCGACAGGCTTTTCGAATTCTCGGAATTTCTGGTGAACGTCTTGAAGGTTGAGGATGTTGGGGCGAGTTTCCCCCATCGCGTCACATACCACGATTCCTGCCACCTTCTGCGCGAGCTGGGCGTCGAGCAGCAGCCGCGCAAGCTACTGAGCAACGTACGGGGCATCGACTTCGTGGAGATGGAAGGCTATAAGGTGTGCTGCGGCTTTGGGGGGACGTTTGCCGTCAAGTTTCCCGAAGTTTCGGCAGCCATGGGCCAGGACAAACTTGGTTTTGCCACCGCGACCAAGGCCGAGTACCTGGTCGCCAATGACTCCGGGTGCTTGATGCACCTCGCAGGGATGATTCATCGCCAGGGATTGGCGCTCAAGACGATGCATTTGGCGGAGGTGCTGGCGCAACAGTAAGCGGGCGACCCCCTCACCTTGCCCGCCCTGGCTGATGACAGCGCCGGCCGCGTGCCACCCTCTCCCCCAAGGGGGAGAGGGAATTGGGTATCGCTTGATATGACCTTCGACTCTTGACTTTCAACTCTCGACTATGTCTGACACCGGTGTTCACAGTAACGAAGTTCACGAGCTGGGCAGCAAGAACCTTGCCGACCCGCATCTACAGGAAGCTTATCGTTCCTCCACACTACGTCTTTACACCCACCGCCTGGAAGCGATCAGCGAAGTGCCGGGCTGGGAATGGCTGCGCGATCGGGCTCGCGAGCTGAAGCAGGAGGTAATCGAGCACCTGGACTTTTACCTCGAACACTTTGCCGACAAGGTGGAGCGGAACGGCGGCAAGGTGCACTGGGCTGAGACCGCCGACGAGGCATGCCGGATCGTTCTGGAAATCGCGCGGCAATGCGGAGCGCGAGAAATTGTGAAGGCAAAATCGATGGTGGCGGAGGAGGTGGAGCTAAACCACGCTTTCGAGGCGCAAGGAATTCACCCCGTTGAGACTGACTTGGGCGAGTTCATTATCCAACTCGAGGGCAACCGGCCCGCCCACATCGTGGCCCCCGCCATTCATTTGACCCGGCATGACGTGTCGGAACTCTTCGCGAAGAACCTTCAGTCGGAGCGCACCGAGGTGCCGGAACGTCTGACGAAGATTGCGCGCCAGGCGCTTCGCGAAAGGTTTGCCAGGGCGGAAATGGGAATAAGCGGCGCCAACTTCCTGGTGGCGGAAACCGGCACGGTGGTGTTGATCGAAAACGAGGGTAACATCCGTTTTTGCACTACGGCGCCGCGAGTGCATGTGGCGCTGGTGGGCATCGAGAAACTGATCCCGCGTTTTGCGGATCTGGGTGTTTTCCTGCGCATGCTGGGGCGTTCCGGGACGGGGCAAAAGCTGACGACCTACACGTCTTTACTCAGCGGCCCGCGGCGGCCGGGTGAGGACGGTCCGGAGGAGATGCACGTGGTGCTGGTGGACAACGGGCGCGTGGCGACGCTGGCGGATCCCAAGATGCGCGAAGTCCTTTACTGCATCCGCTGTGGCGCCTGCCTCAACACTTGCCCGGTCTACCGAAAGATTGGGGGGCATGCTTACGGCTGGGTATACAGCGGCCCGATCGGGGCGTTGGTTACTCCTCAATTGACCAGCCTTGAGCAGGCGCGGGAACTGCCCTTCGCCTCTTCGCTTTGCGGCGCCTGCCGCGAAGTTTGTCCCGTCAAAATCAACATTCCCGACCTTTTGCTGCACTTGCGGAGTGAAGCTCAGGAACATGTTCCAGCTCCCCGGGCCAAAGGCGCGCTGCTGCACGAGAAGACCATGATGCGCTTGTGGGCCTGGGCGTTCTCGCGCCCCTGGGTTTATGGGCTGGGCGGGCGAATGGCGCGCTGGGGCCAGGTCCTGCTCGCTCGCTCCGGTTGGATTCGGAAGGTGCCGCTCTACCCCGCATCCCGCTGGACCGATGCGCGAGACGTACCTGCCCTGGCAAAAAAGTCCTTCCATGACCGTTGGAAAGAGATTAGCTAGCGGATGGGCTTGATCGGCGACTCGGAAAGGCGTGGCTCACCACAGAGCCACGAAGCACTAATGACCCTTCTCTGCGTCTCAGCGCCTCCGCGGTGGGCAGTGGATTCGCGCGTGCGCGGGAATAAGTTCCACCCCGTTGTATAATGGCCGCTATGAATGCCTTGGCCAGAATCCCTCCTCCGGCTCTTAGATTCTGGGTCGACGGGACGATTCGAGTAGGATCGTCTGAGGTGCGTATTGACCTTGTAGTGCAGCATTTCAAGCAGGGTGCCACCGCTGAGCAAATCCAACAACGCTTCCCCTCGCTGGCCCTTGGGGACGTCTATCGCGCCATCATCTATTATTTGGAACATTTGGAAGGGATTGAAACCTACCTTGCAGAGCAAGAGGAGCGGCTGGCTGAGGAAAGTGGCTAGCGGACCTGTTTCTCAACCTCCGCGGGTTTTCCGAGCTCAGCGGATGGCGTAGCGTCTCCCGTCGCCACGGACCCCGTCGCCCGGCCCTCTTCCCGACGAAGTTCGTCGTACTAGCGGGCCACCCTCTCCCCCAAGGCGGAGAGGGCTGTACTTCTCAGTTCTGAGTCCTGACTCCTGCCCTTCAGAACTTCACCCTAATGGTTTTGACCTCGTGACGCGCCACCCGCACTTTTATCTTCTTGCCTTCGATGACGAACGACTGGGGCGCAACGTACTTATCCCACTCGAGCATATCCGTCTCGCGGGCGGCTTGTGGGGCGCGATTGAAGCTGAGGACGGAGTCGGCAGCTTTACCGTCGGTCTCATAGAGACGCACGATCAGCTCATTCGAGTCTTCGGCTTTCTTCACCGCCTCGACCACGACATTCGCGGGCTCGACATTTAGGGCGCTAAAGGTCCTGCCAAGTTCGCCGGCGTGCGCCGGTTCGAATTGCACCAGCAAAGGAGCGTTGAAGGCAACGCCCAGCCGCGTCGGCGCCAGAACTTGCCAGCCTCCGTGATGGGGGACGAGTGCGTATTTTACGTGATGGATGCCCACCAGCGGTTCATTCGACTGGTCCGACCACATCTCCGGAGTGTCAGGATAGCCGCGGCGCGGCCCGCGCACAAGGCTCATGCGGAGCACATTCTGTTCGAAGGAGAATCCGTATTTTGAATCGTTCAGCAGGGTCACTCCGTGGTCCCCGCTCCGGTCGGTCACGTCCGCCCAGCGCTGCGCGGCCACCTCGAATTTCGTCCGGTCGGCGATCTCCCAGCCGCGCGCAGGATCCTCGAGCCGGGTGTTCGGGTCTTCTTTGAAGGTATAGTCAAAGCGCTGGATCGACCCGAACGGAATCTCGTAGGTTGCGAAGGCGCTCGCAACCCGAAGCGGGAAAGCGACTTTGGCAAAGCGGTAGTGCTCGTGCCAGTCGGCGCGGAATTCGAAGTCCACGCGATCCGCGTGGCTGTAGAGAACGATATCCTGTACGAACGACGACTTGCCAAACTGCTTCTTGACTCGCACCACGGCCCGCACCGGCCCCTGCTCGATCACCTTCACGCTTTCGGCCTTGTCCAGCTTATGAACCTCGCCCAGGTAAATATTCCAGGCCGGCTCGCCACCGGGCGCGTCGGGCGGGCGATCCTCCCAGACTTCGAGCGCATTGCCCTCAAGATTGTCGGGCAGGAAACTCTCCTCGCTTCCCTTCTTCTTCAGCGATTTCAAATTCCCGGTGTTCTCGTCGACTTCGATTTCGATCGCGCTGTTGGCCAATTTCAGCCCCGACACCACCAGATCGGTTTGGAACTCGGGCTTGTTCGGGCTTACAACCAGGCGATACTCTTTAAATCCAAGGCCGGGAACTTCCTCCGCGGAAAAGATGGCTTTGTCGGCTCCGTCCTCATTAATGATCTGATAGGGAACGAGCCGCCCGGCCGGATCGACGATTTTAAACGAGGCGGGTGGCGCGGCCAGAGTGACCAAGTCCGTCCGCACCCAGGTCGACGGGTTGAAGATCAGCAGATCTAGACCATCGCCCTCCGTATTGGCCCGGTGTGCGATCGAAGCCAGCGCCGCATCGAGGAGTTTGCCGCCCTCGATCTTGAGGTCCGTGTAATCGGTCGCCGCGTCTCGATAGACTTCCCCGACGGCTGAGCCGTCGATGTTGTCGTGGACCTGGCCGAAGAGCAGCTTTTCCCACATCGGCTGCAGCGCCGCCTGCGGGTAGGAGTGGCCGAACTCGGTGGCCACAGCCGCGAACTTCTCCGTATTCATGAGCAGGACTTCGCAGCGGCGATTGTCCCGCTTCACCTGCGAATCGGTTGTGAAAGTTCCGCGATGCGTTTTGACGTAGAGTTCGTCATTGACGACTGGGAAGCCGGCACTGGCGGGCAGCGCCTTGATGGTTTCAAAATATGCCTGGGCCTTGGAGAAACGGACTTTGGGAAAGCCGGGCATGTGCATCAGCTCCGTAGCCCGGTTGACCATCTCCGGCATGGGGCCGCCGCCGTGATCGCCCTGTCCAAAGAGGATCAGGAGCTTGTCCACGCCGTGCTTCGCTTTGAGCTCAGCTAATTCCTGGAGCATCTCGTCCGGGATAACTTCCTGGTTGTAGTCCCCCACGGTGTGGAATGCCAGGACGCGCGAGCCGTCAGAAGCCTGCCACCAAAACAGGTGATAGGGGAACGGCACGGGGGGATTGTTCCGCTCGACTTGCCATTTCAGCTTGTGAGTGACGAAGTAATCAATGCCGCACTTGCGGTAGATCTGGGGCATGTTCCAGTTGAAGCCGAACACATCCGGCAGCCAGCCCACGTGAACATCTATGCCGAAGTTGTCTTTGAAAAAACGCTTGGCATACAGATGCTGGCGCACCAGCGACTCGCCATTGGGAATGTTGGTGTTGTGCTCGACCCACTGGCCGCCGACAATTTCCCATTGGCCCGACGCCACCTTTTCCTTGATCCCCTGAAAAACATCCGGGTAGTACGTCTGCATCCACTTGTAGAGCTGCGCGGCGCTCTGGGCGAAGACGAAGTCGGGGTGCTCGCCCATGATGCGCATGACGCTTCGAAAGGTGAGCGGGCAGACCTCGTGGATCGTTTCGCTCCTCGGCCATAGCCAGGAGGGATCGATGTGTGCGTGGCCAACCAGGTAGAACTCTCCGTCTTGGGAGTACAGATTCGTCGCCATGCAAGAAAGGATGGCAGAAAGCAGGAGAGCGTGACTGAACCGCTTGAACATTCCCAACCTCCGTCGAGTGCTGGTCTGGTGCATCAGGGACGATGGCGATGCAAGATTGCCGCTGCCGAGAAGTCCCGAGCAGCAATATACCTCGGAGGCAAAGTGCGGGCAACCCTTGTGGTTGGCCCAAGGGGGTCGACAAGGTCGGCCCCAGCGAGCGGTTGTGCTGGGAGCCATCGAATGCTACAGTGCTTGACGATTATCGCTAACTGTTACAAACCGGAGCAGGTGAACGCGGCGCTTGGGCGCTTTTTGGCGATCCCTGAACCCGTGTGAAGCGCCGATAATGGAGATTGATATGTCGTGGATCAAAACGATCCAGCCGGAAGAGGCTACGGGCGCACTGAAGGTCGAATATGAGCGCGCGATCAAGCGGGCAGGCAAGGTATTCAACATACTGAAGATACAAAGCTTAAACCCGGGGAGCCTGCGCGCCTCCATGCACTTGTATCTCGCCACGATGTACGGTCGCTCCGGGCTCCCTCGCGCCGAGCGCGAAATGTTGGCAACGGTCGTCTCCTCGGCGAACCGATGTTTTTATTGAATTCAAGCGCACGGAGAGGATCTCCGTCGAGAAACAGGAAACAAGGCACTGGCCGAACACGCCAAGCACGATTATCGACGGGCCGGGCTTTCGGCCCGGCAAAAGGCGCTTTGCAAGTTCGCGGTGAAGGTGACGCGCGCGCCGGCCTCTGTGCGCCAGCGGGATTTGGAGGCCCTGCGGAAACATGCTCTCGCGGATCGCGATATCCTGGACGCAGTTCAGGTGATTTCCTACTTCAATTACATCAACCGAGTTGCCGATGCGCTGGGAATTGAGCCGGAGCCGGAGATGGCAAGAAGAGGGAATAGGGAATAGGAACCTTTCCTTGCTCCTACCCTCGCAGAATCCAGCGAACCAGCAGGCCCAGGCCCGCCAGGTACTTCAAGCCATCCAATCCTGTGAAAGCTCCGTGCAGCGCCCAGAAGCGCGGCATGACGGATGGGGGTGGGTTGCGGGGAACAAAATCGATGCTTCGTCCCAGTGAAATGATCATCGGCGTAAGGACGAGCGTGAGGATCAGGACCAGACCCAGCATGAAGCAAACCACTCCAAATCCGAGAGTATCTCGTGGGGTTGCGCGCCAAAGAAGCAAGACCAGCGCGCCGCATAAAACGATCTGGGCCAAACCATATCCCCAGAAAAACGAGCGGTTGATTTCCGAAGCCAAGTGCCGCAGCACCACCCGAGCCTGTCCCTCGGCCATCCCCTTGGTAGCTTCGCTGAATTGAGGGTTGGCAGTGCGGAGAACGCGGTCCACGGTGGAAAATGACTGGGTCGCGGCGAACCACATGACAGGCGTCAGGATGAGCCATGAACTGAGGATGGCGACTTTGAGCATGGGGATTCGTCCCATAGAGCAGTCAGCCTTTCGCTTCGAGGTTGGGCAACCCGTCAACTCGCGGGGGCGCCCCGACAAAAGCTCGCCACTGTCTTGGAATTCGGTTAAGCTGGCGTTTAGAATTATAGCTCATCATGACTAAACCCTATGACGCGATTATCGTCGGCGGTGGCCATAACGGCCTTGTAACCGCCGCCTACCTGGCGCGCGGGGGCCTTCGCGTGTTAGTGCTCGAGAGCCGACGCGTGGTGGGGGGCGCTTGCGTCACGGAGGAAATCTTTCCCGGCTTCAAGTTCTCGACGACTTCCTATCTTTGCAGCTTGCTCCAGGACAAAGTCATTCGCGAATTGGAGCTGGAGCGATTTGGGTATCATGTCTATCCTAAAGACCCGGCCTTCTTCAGCCCATTTCCTGACGGGCGCTATCTGCTGATGTGGTCGGATACCCAGAAGACCTGCGAGGAGATTGCGAAATTCTCCGTTCACGACGCTGAAGTTTACCCGCGCTATGAAGATCACATCGATCGGCTGGCGCGCTTTATCGAGCCTCTGCTGCTCCAGACGCCACCTGGCCTGGTCCCCCGAGGGTTCGATGATTGGCGGAGCCTCGCCAGGCTAGGGTTGGGGCTCAACAGGATGCCGAAAGAGGAACGCGTCGGCCACCTGCGCATCCTGACCCAAAGCGTGAAGGATTTTCTTGATCCGTGGTTCGAATCGGAGCAGCTCAAGACGGCCCTGGCCACTGATGGCGTGATTGGTACCAAGGGTGGTCCCTATACGCCAGGGACAGCCTACGTCCTTATGCATCATTGCATGGGAGGCGTGGGCGGAAAGCGTGGACTCTGGGGATTTGTTCGTGGGGGCATGGGCGGCATCACGCAGGCCATGGCTGAATCCGCACGCAGCCGAGGTGCGGAAATCCGCACCGAAGCGCGGGTGGAGAGAGTGCTGATCCAAGGTGGCTGCGCCGACGGCGTCGTGCTGGAGGGCGGCGAGGAAATCCGTGCCAGGATTGTCGTGTCCGGCGTGGACCCCAAGCGGACTTTCCTCAAACTTGTCGAGTCGAGTTACCTGGACAAGGAATTTCTGGGTGCCGTCAGAGCATTCAAGAGTGAGGGTGTATCGATGAAGATTAACCTCGCCCTGGATGGCCTGCCGGACTTCAAATGCCTTCCAGGCTCGCAGCTTGCGCCGCATCACAGGACCACGATCCATATCTGTCCCACGCTCGAATACATCGAGCGAGCCTTCGACGACTCAAAGTATGGGCGCCCCAGCCGGCGGCCTATGCTCGAGATCACGATTCCAACCACTTATGATTCCTCCCTTGCGCCGCCGGGGAAGCACGTGGCAAACATCTTCCTGCAATACGCGCCTTATACGCTGTCTCCAGAGGTCGCCACCAGTTGGCACGGTCTTAAGGACACTTACGCCGACGGCGTGATGGAGTTGATCGAGGAGTATGCTCCAGGATTCAAAGGGTTGGTGCTGCATCGCCACGTACTTTCACCGCTCGACCTCGAAGAGGAGTACGGCCTGACTGGGGGGAATATCTTTCAGGGCGAGATGGGCACCGACCAGCTTTATTTCCTTCGGCCGGTTCCGGGCTGGGCTCAATATCGCACGCCCATCCGCGGCCTCTATTTGTGTGGCTCGGGCACGCACCCCGGAGGAGGAGTGACGGGAGCGCCGGGCCACAATGCGGCGCGAGAGATCCTCAAGGATTGGCGGAAAGCATGAACCGGGTCTTCATTCTCCACTATCACGAAATCTGGCTCAAAGGAGGGAATAAGAACTACTTTCTCAGCCGACTGCGCTCCGCCGTCAAGCAGAGCCTTGCCGACGTGCCCGTCCGATCCTTGGAGAGTCTTGCCGAACGCTTCCTGCTGGTCCCCGGGGATGAATCGGCCGCGCCTGCTATCCTGGAGCGTCTACGCCGCGTCCTCGGACTCGCCTATATCGCCTCGGCGCGCGAAGTGCCGAGTTCGCTTGCTGACATGGGTCCCGTGGCCTGCGCTTTGATGGCGGAGAAGAATCCGCGCAACTTCGCAGTCCGCGCCAAGATTGCAGCCACGGGATGTGGCATGCATTCCATGGACCTGGAGCGCCAACTTGGGCGAGTCATCCTGGACCGTCTGCGCGCAATGAATCCCAGCGTCCAGGTGAATCTTAGCAACCCCGAAGCGACTTGCTGGGTCGAGGTGGTGCCTGGGAAGACGCTCATCTATGTAGACCGTGTGGACGGTCCCGGTGGTCTGCCTGCCCTCACCAGTGGCCGGCTCATCGTGTTGCTTTCGGGCGGGTTCGATTCCGCGGTGGCGGCCTACAAGATGATGCGTCGCGGTTGTCATGCCGCTTTCGTGCATTTCTACGGAAGCCCTTCGCCTTCGCGGGATTCATCAAGAGGCGTGGCAGAGGAGATCGTTCGGACGCTTACGCCCTACCAGTTTACCTCCCGGCTCTACCTGGTGGGTTTTGAGGCGGTGCAGCGCCAGATCGTTGCGAGCGCGCCAGAGAGCTTTCGCGTGCTGCTGTACCGGCGCATGATGGGGCGCATGGCGCGAGAGATCGCTCGCGCCGAGCACGCCCTGGGCCTGGTGACCGGCGATAGCGTGTCGCAGGTGGCCTCGCAGACCTTGCATAACCTGGCGGCCATCGACCACGGGCTCGACTTGCCCCTCTACCGGCCGTTGGCAGGCGACGACAAAGCTGAAATATTGCGGTTGGCGCGGCAAATTGGGACCTACAAAATCTCCTGTGAACCCTTTGAGGACTGCTGCCCGCGCTTCATGCCTCGCGCCCCCGCCATCTTTGCCCAGACCGAGCAGCTCGACACGGCTGAGGCAGGAATCGACGTCCCTGCCTTGGTCAGGATGGGTCTCGAATCCACCAGCGTCTTGAATTTCAAATTCGAACGGGGATTGGTCACTTCGCGCGAGGCGACGTCGAGGCGCTTCGAAAAGCTCCTATACGCCCTTAAAGCGACAGCAGATCCAAACCAAGCCGCTTCACATTGAAATTCAGCATTCGTCACCTCCGCAGAAGCGGGAGTCCATGGTTAGTCAAGGAACAAGGATTCCCGCGTGCGCGGGGGTGACGTGGTTCTCGGCACAGCCGCCGCGATTTTGATCTAGGTCACACCTCGAGCACCCTGCCCTAGCATAGAATTGACCAGCCTGCCGAGGGCTCCTATAATTGTTAGGTGCATTGGAGAAGTCGCGGATGAGAACATTTTTCCTGGTTCTTCTGTTATTTTGCCTGCCGCTGGGACGGATTCTTGCCCAGCAGCCTCCCGCCGAGCCTGCCAGCCCCACCGCCAACAATCCGCCAATTGCCGGCGACCAGAGTCGGATTCAGGTGCGCGTTGAGTTGGTGCAAATGCTCGCGACGGTCACTGACAAGAAGAACCGGCTCGTCACCGACCTCACTAAAGACGATTTCAGGATTTTCGAAGACGGCAAGCCCCAGGAGATCCGCTTCTTCAGCCGTGAGACGGATCTCCCTCTGCGCATAGGGATGTTGATCGATACGAGCAACAGCATTCGCGACCGGCTGCACTTTGAGCAGGACGCCGCCGTCGATTTCCTTACGGAAGTGCTGCGCCCCGGCAAAGATTCGGCCTTCGTCGAGGCTTTTGATGTGGAGCCCCAGTTCATTCAGGACTACACGGACGACGTCGAAAAACTCTCGAACGCCATTCAGAGTCTGCGAGCGGGTGGGGTTACGAGCCTCTACGATGCAATTTACCTTGCCTGCAAGGAGAAACTTTATATCTTTCCGCCCCCGGAGCCTTACCTGCGCCGGGTCATGATCGTCATCAGCGACGGACAGGATAATCAAAGCGTGCACACCCGGGACGAAGCCATCGCCATGGCGCAGAAGGCCGAGGTTACTATTTTTACAATCGGCACCAACCGCAGCGGCGCAGAAGGGAAAGGCGACCAGGTCCTGAGAATGCTGGCAAAGGATACGGGCGGCCATTCCTTTTTCCCCTTCGAGGCGGGTGATTTGGCCGCCAACTTCCAGGAAATTGCCCGCGAACTCCGCAGCCAGTACAGCTTGGCTTACGTCTCAACAAATGCTGCCCACGACGGAACCTTCCGCAAAATCACTATCCAGCCGGCCGACAACTCCCTGCGTGTCCGCGCTAAGGACGGCTATTTCGCCTTGTCTCAGTAGGGAACAGGGACCAAGTTACAGCGAAATGGCACTAGCGAACCCAGAATCAGCTACGGGCCCGCGCTTATTCGCCGTTCCCTATTCCCTGCAACCTGATCCCTACTCGGTGGGTGCATAGTAACCACGCCGTGCCTGTACTTTGTAGTCCGAGTTATCAACCGAGACGCGGATCTTACGGAAGGCGCCGTCGTGCTTGGTGTTGGTGGGCGTATATCCGATCAGGTACTGAGTTCGCAGTTCGTTGGCGATTTCCTGAAACGCCGCCGCCGTATCCTTGGTTTTGTTCACTTGGAGGACGCGTCCGCCCGTATCGTCGGAGAGCTTCCTTAGAACCGAATCGCCACTGAAACCAATGGAGCGTATGCCGTAGAAAGGACGGTCAACGATATCGACGGAGTAGTTGATCACATCCGACTTCTGCGCCGCCTCGAGGGCGGTCTCCAACTTGACCCTACTGCCCTGATCTTCACCATCCGTCAGGAGGATGAGCACCTTGCGGCCGACTTCGTTCTTCAACAATTCGTTCGATGCCAGGTAGACGGCGTCGTAAAGGTGGGTGGCGCCGCCGGCGTCGCTGGTGGGGAAGGGCCCGGGCATCAGGCCATGGCCGCCGCCATTGATTACGGTCGCATCGATGGCGTGAGCGAGCAGCTTTTGATCGGCCGTGAAATCCTGGAGGAGTTCCACGTCCACGTCGAAGTGCAGGACGAAGGCCAGGTCCTTTGGGCGCATCACCTGGTGCAGAAAAGCGTCTGCTTGCTCCTGCTCGATGCCCAGCACCCTGCCTTGGCTTGGGCTGGTATCCACCATGATTCCCATGGTCAGAGGTGTGTCCGTTTCACGTGAGAAGTAGCGGATCTCCTGGGGCACCCCGTCTTCCTGAACTTGGAAGTCCTCTTTCTTGAGGTCCGCGATCATGTGCTTCTTCTTGTCCGCCACCACGGCGTACACGTTCACGACTTCCGTCGACACCTTTAAGGTCGCTGGAGGCGCCTGCTCGGGGTTCTGCTGGCTCGAACCAGGCACACTCGCCAGCGCCCAGAAGAGCATTCCGAGAAGGAGGTAGGTTCGCTTTCCGCTTGCAGTCGAGTACTGCAGGACGGGCTGAGGCTCGCTGACCGTCGATATTGTTGCCATGTCTTTTGGATGCAATTCTAAAGTTCCGCGTCGTTGGCTATTATATGCCTGTTTAGAACGTCAGTCATTCACAACCATAAGAGTCCGTGCCATTCCGAGCGAACGAGGAATCTCGCCCTGATCTTTCGTTCCCGGTGCGTCCGGCGCAGAGCGAGAGTCCTCGCTCCGGTGGGAATGCCATTTCATGCTCTCCGGGTGCCGTTGACGTCGCGCGCGACGGCGTGGAGGAGGTCAACGAAGCTCAACTCAGACATCGATCACTCGAAAAACTCCCGGCCTATTTCTATTTTTCAATGAATCGAATCCCGTTTTTGTATTTTTTTTCATGCAAACTTCACTTTCCTCTTGACAAGATAATGCGGTGTCACTATACATGAGATTGAATACGCGCTCCGCCAGCAACGCTGGCGTGAAATTCAAAAAGTTTGGAGGAGAATAGAATGGCAGCGAAAAAGAAAGCAAAGAAGAAGAGGTAAGCACTTTCCAAAATCCGAAAGGAACTCTCGGGGATGCAGCGATGCATCCCCGAAGTTTTTTAGGGGCTTTTCCCAACCAGTTCGAAAACTCCAACCAATACCGTCAATCCTCACTACAATCTCGAAAACCACGTCATTCCCACGAGACTTGTCCTCGGCGAAATCGGGGGAGCGGAATTCCATCGGCCGCTGGATCCACAATCGACCCTCGCTTTCGAGGGGGGTGACGAAGGCTGACATTGATTTCTATAGGTGGGCCCAAGTCCCATGGCCGCTCGGAATGTCAGGACGATCTAGACGCAGAGCGGCACCCAGGGGCTGCTAACTCTCGACGGTCTCCTGCTGACCAGGCTTCGGCGCGCTCTCATCCAGGTTCCCTTCCGCGGCGGTCAGAGTGCGGGGCGTCTCATCCACTGGTTCAATTACAGGCAGCTCATCGCCTGTTGCGGCTCCAAGCTCTTTCAGTCTTCTGGCCGCAGGCAGCACGCGCCCTTCCAGTGAACCCACCGCCTTATTGTACGAATCAACCGCTTTCGTCAGAGCCGATTCAATCGCTTGGAAATGAGCAAGGAAGGGCCGGAGCCGATCGTGGAGTTCCTTGCCCAATTCGCTGATGACTCGAGCATTCTCCGCGATTTGCTCCTGCCTCCACCCGTACGCTACCGCCCACAGCAAGGCAATGAGTGTCGTGGGAGTGGCCAAGACCACACGCTTTCGAAGTCCGTCCTCAATCAGGGTGCGGTCCTGCTCGAGCGCCGCACTGAAGAATGACTCCCCGGGAAGAAACAGCACCACAACCTCTGGCGCGGGCTCCAATTGTTCCCAATAACTGCGCGCGGCCAACTGATTCATATAGAGGCGCACGCTTTGGGCGTGTTTTTCGAGCGCCTCCTTCCGATCCTCCTCTTTGGTGGCGGCCGAGGCATCGAGGAAAGCCTGGAGCGGGACCTTGGCATCGACGGCGATACGCCGGTTGCCGGGCAACCTTACGATCATGTCAGGGCGCAACCGGCCTGACTCCGAAACGAAGGTTTCTTGCTCCGTGAAGTCGCAGTGCTCCGACATGCCGGCCAACTCAGCCACGTTCCGAAGGGTCATTTCACCCCAGCGGCCCCGGGCCTGGCTTCCGCCCCTTAGTGCGATTGCCAGCGTGGAAGTCTTTTCCTGCAAGAGCTGGTTTGTGGCGGCCAAGCTGCGGAGTTGCTCATCGAGCGTGCCGTAAGCGCTTTGACGCGCTTTCTCCATCTCCAGGATCTGCGTTTCATACCGGCTGAGGGATTCCTTAAGCGGCGCCACTAGCGCATCAATTGCCTGCTGGCGTGTATCTAGGTCTCCTTTCGCCTGAGCTTGAATGGTCTCAAAGGTGCTTCGTGCCAAGGCAACAAACGCTTGGTTGTTGCTCTTGAGCGCCTCCGCCGACAACGCCTGAAACGCATCCGACAGGTTCTTCTTGGCCTCACCAACTAACTTCCTCTGTTCTTCCAGGCTCGCCCGCGCTTCCTGAAGCTTGGTCTCTGCGGCGACGCGCATTTCGCCCTCAGTCTTCATTCGCTCGCGCAAGGCCGCCAGATCCTCCAACCGTTGCTGCAATTGCTCGAGTTCGGTTTGCGCTTTGACTTTTTGCTCGCTCTCACCGCGCAACTGTTGCTGCAGGCCGGAAGCTTCTTTTTCTTTGAATTCGAAAAGGCCTTGCAGCGCGGTCAGTTGCGCCCGCACTTCGGTGGCGGTAGCTTCCGCCGCCTTCAGGCGGCCTTCCGCTTCGACTTGCACTTTTTGGACGACGGCTGCTGACCCGGCCTTAGCCCACAACCAGGCAATGACCAATCCTGAAACTATGCCGATGATGAGCAGGATGATTGAAATCACAGAGTCTCCTTAGCAGTCCGGGGAGATCATACCTAAAATCTGTGCGTAAAGGTAGGACCGGGGCACTACGTGAGATGGTTATTATCCCTGTCCCTACCTTCATCACTACCCCTTTTTCTCGCCCGAGAATGAGCGGACAAATTGTGACTCCTCGCCCCCAATCGCAAACTGAGAATACAGGGTTGCTTGCAGTTTGCTGTAAAAGCCACTCGATCTGTCATCCCTTTGGGTGGGTCGAAGACATATGACCACTCGGAATGACCGGGTGAAGAGAGGTTTTCAAGCAACCTGCTAGACCCTAATAGCTCTCTTCGTGTGCAGGGCAGATCGGACGGTAGTCGCAGAATTTGCAAACAAAACCGGGTGTTGGAGTGAATTGGTTCTCGCGAATCTGATCGGCGACCGTCAGGACCCTGGTCTTAAGGGATTTAAGGTCTGAGTCGGTCCGTGCGGTGTGGACAGTATGGTTGTTGGACAGGCAATAGAACGTCAAGCGGCGGGGCTTTAACTTCAATTCCTCCTGCGCCGCCAGAGCGTACACGGAGAGCTGCAAGCTGCCGTCGGCATCCTTTTGCGAGCGAGGCTTTCCAGTTTTGTAGTCAATCAGTTCAACTACGTCCTCGTTCTCGCCCGGGCGTGGCGTCATGGGACTGATCTGGTCGATGCGCCCTTCCAACAAGACTTCGCCCAGATCAAGCGAGAAAGTTGTTTCCATGCTTAGAGGAAGTATCTCGGTGCGTCCCTGCTTTTGTACGAAGGCGCGCAATTGTTCCAGCCCAATTTGCTTGTAAGTCTGCTCCTGGTACTCGTCTTCGAACCCGGTGTTCCTCCAGGACGTCTCGTAGAAATCCCTCACCGCGTCGAAACTGGCTTCGCCCCTGGCCCGCAGCTCGAAATAGCGCCTTACGGAACGATGCATGATGTGCCCAAAGGTGAGGGCAGCCTGCGGCCCGGTGGGGATCTTCAGAAAATGGCCAAACTTGAACTTGAGGGGGCAGGCCTCGTAATCCTCAATCGAGGAAGCACTTAGGCGCAGCCTCTCCCCCGGCTTGGTCTCCGGCCCGCGGCCCGCCCATGCCGCAATCGGAGGGTGCACGCCAGGAAGTTCAGACAGATCGCCGAAGAGTTCTTGCTGTGCAGGACTTCTGTCATTCCGAGCGAAGCGAGGTATCTCGCCCGGTCCCGTTGCCGTAGGAATCGAGGCGAGATTCCTCGCGTCGCTCGGAATGACATTGACCGGGCGGTACGAAGTTACGGTCAAGCGCTCAATGTCCCGGGCAGCCACCACCGGGTCGCGGAGCAGGTCGTCGATGAATGTTGACGGCTTTTTCCCAGGCGCCGCCACGCTGGAAACACAAAGTCGGTCCTTGGCGCGTGTAAGTGCCACAAAAAACAACCGGCGTTCCTCTTGCGTGTGGATATTCTTGGGCGGCAAAGGCCCCTTGCGAAGCTCGTCAGGAAACTCAATGACAGCTTTGCGCTCGACGCTGGGAAAGCGGCGAGAGGCCACGCTGAGCAAAAAAACCACAGAGAACTCCAGCCCCTTGGCGGCGTGGACGGTCATCATCTGGACTGCGCTGGCGCGGTCTTCAACGACAGGCGCCTCGATCTTTCCTCCCGCCTCGAGGTAATGCTCGAAATAGAAGAGGAATTCATGCAAGTTCTTGGCTGGTTTCTTCCCCTCGTGTTCCTCTTCCCACTCAGGCCCGGCCAGGGCCGGGAATTTCGAGACCTTCTCTTCCCACTCGCGCAGGAACTCAGCGAACGCATTCACGTATCGGAGGTCCCTTTCGTCAAGAAACGAAGGTAATTGAAGGCGCTCACAGAGCAGGCTGAACAGAGACGTCACGGTGACATTCTGGGCCGCCCAGTGCAGGTCGTGAAGGAACTGTTTCAACGCCCCCCAGTTGGTAACTTCTAGGGGGTCTGAAGTTGGGGCGGTTCGCGAACCGCGACTGCTGAATGTGGTGAGGACATCGTAGAGCGAGCAGCGCCGCCTGTCCGCCTCGACGCGGACTTCGAGGGCGAGTTCTTCCGGAAAGTTCCAGCGCGGAGCCAGTAGTACGCGGGTCAAGCTGATATTGTCGTGGGGCGAATGGATTAAGTTGAGATAGGCGAGAAGGTCGCGAATAATCACTGTGGAAAGAACCGAGAGGCCACGAATGGCGAACGGTATCCCCCGGCGCTTGAATTCCTCGACGAGCCGGTCCCGATAGTTATGCGCACGGTACAGAACGGCTATGTCGCCATAAAGAGTCCCGTCATCGAAGAGTCGCTGTATTTCATCGGCAACCCAGTTCGCCTCGCTAACGTAGTCCGGGCTCGTGGACAGATAAACCGGGCAGCCTTCTTCACGTTCAGGTATCAATTCAGGCTTGCCGGGATACCGGGTACCGTTCTTTTTGATCACCACATCTGCGACGCGCAGCACACGCTCAGTGGAGCGGTAATTGCGATTCAAAAAGATAGTTTCGTGACCCGGGAACACCTTTCCAAACATGTCGAAAGCGCCATGTGAAGCGCCGCGAAAACGGTAGATAGCCTGGTCGTCGTCACCGACGGCGGTGATGTTAAAGGGTGGAGCCACCAACCGCCTGAGCAGCTCCACTTGGGCGTAGTTTGTGTCTTGGAACTCATCGACCAGGACAATACGGAACTGATTGCGGTAAGCTTGGCAGACTTCGGGCTCGCGGGCGAGAAGGCGTACCGCCTCCGGAATCAGGCTGCCGAGGCTGGAACTGCCTGCCCGCTCGATCAGACCGCGGCTATTGCGGAAGACACGGGATAACTCCTTTTTCTTTTGAATCTCCTCCTCTTCCAAGGCCCTTTCCTCGGTACCGAGTTTGCCGGCTTTCTCCAGGAAAGCTCTTTCGGCCACTCGGACATATTTCTCGAAGTCTTCCGGCTCGATGAGTTCGTCTTGGCAGCGAGAAAAGAAATCATTAAGTGCGTGCAGGAATGCCCCAGGTTCAGCCAACTTCTGAAAAAACTCGAGCTCGAGACGGTCCAGGCGCTGGCGGAGGAAGACCCACACGTCCTCTTTATCCAACAACATGCGCTCACCGGGCCCGACGCCAGCGTCAACGTTCAGCGCCGTCACGACCTGCAGGTCAGCGCCGGAAGATGTCTGGCTCAAA
The DNA here is from genome assembly GCA_963831905.1 of uncultured Acidobacteriota bacterium. Taxonomy (GTDB): domain Bacteria; phylum Acidobacteriota; class Terriglobia; order UBA7540; family UBA7540; genus CAVROP01. The sequence goes on from CAWHRX010000009.1 coordinate 2,130,927, forward strand.
CCCGGAGCTACAAGCGGGCTATGGCCGCGGACCATTTCGTAGGCAAAGGCATGAAAAGTGGAGATATGAGGGTTGGCGGCAAGATCCGGCAAGGCTTGGCGGACGCGAGATTGCATCTCGCCGGCCGCCTTCTCTGTAAAGGTTAAGGCCAGAATGTTTCGCGGTGCGAGGCCGGGGTAATGCTCGAGTAAGTGAACGATTCGCTGCGTTATTACTCGGGTCTTGCCGCTGCCCGGACCCGCAATGACCAGCAGCGGCCCGTCGCCGTGTTGAACCGCCCGAAGCTGTTCAGGATTGAGCAACATGCAAGAATTCAGATGCAGGAGTCAGAATTCAGGATTCGGGGGAATTCCGAATTCGTCTTGAATCGTATCCTTTCCTTATGACCCAGGCAACCACATTTCGCGTTTTGCGCGTGCTTGCTGGCCGTGCCAACCCATGCACGGCAATGTATTTCGGCCTTAATCCTGAATTAGGAATCGGCAGTGTCCCGTTTCAACTTGTAGCGCTGGCCTTTAGGCCCGCAATTGCCGACCCTTCGCTTCGCTCAGGGCAGGCTCTAAAGGTCGGCACTACGTTCAAATCACAACAGGACGTGGGAATTCTGGCAGTTGACCATCCCATGGTGACTCGGTTATCTTGGGTTTTCATTGTGTGCGGCTGAAGCCTAAAAACTTGGGCGGGCAGCCGCGAACCGGAATCGGTAAGAAACGTTGATAGTGTGTTCCGGCGGTAACCAAGCCGACGGATTGACCGTCCATTTATATTGCGGCATTCAACGGGGGATGAGTGTCAGTCGAAAAGGCCTAAACCCAATGGCAAGTAGGAGTTCGAATGAGGACCGGCTTACAATCTGCACTAAATAAGGATTGAACCATGAGTACGCCCAGTACACTTGAGCAAAATGACGAGGCCCAGATTCGACCAAACGCTTCGCTAGGGGTTCCGGGCAAAGAACCCAAGCGGCGTTGGTGGCTTTGGCTGTTGGCGCTGGCGGTTTTGGCTTTTGGAGTATACCGCGTTCACCAGGGGATGGTGGCGCCGCAAGCCGCCAACACCAGCCCGGCAGGGGGACCGTCGGGGCGGAATCTCGCCGTTCCGGTGGTTGCTGTCGAGGCCACCAAAGGCGACATCGGCGTCTATTTTACCGGGCTGGGCGCTGTCACGCCGATTCATACTGTAGCGGTAAAAAGCCAAATTGCCGGTTATCTGATGGAGGTCCTCTACAAGGAAGGCCAGCTTGTGAACAAAGGTGATCCGCTGGCGGAAATCGATCCCCGGCCTTATCAGGTCATGCTGGAGAACGCGGAGGCGGGATTGCTCCGGGACCAGGCTAACCTCGACAATGCTAAGGTAGATTTGCAGCGTTATCAAACACTGGTCCCTCTGCACGCGGTTCCGGAGCAGCAACTGGCTACCCAAGAGGCGCTGGTGAAGTCAACCCAGGGCGTCGTCAATACGGACCAGGCGCAAATCGATACGGCCAAGCTTGACCTCGTCTACTGCCACATTACGGCGCCCATCAGCGGCCGCGTGGGCCTGCGGCTGGTCGATCCCGGGAATTACGTGACCCCGACCGACGCCACCGGGTTGGTGGTCATTACCCAGATTGTGCCGATCAGCGTGATCTTTACGCTTGCCGAAGATCAGCTCCCGGCCATTGTTAAGCAAATGGATGCAGGAGCCCGGCTCAGGGTCGAAGCCTATGATCGGGAAATGAAGACGAAAATTGCCCAAGGTTGGCTCGCGACGTTCGATAATCAGATCGATCCCACCACGGGAACGTTCAAGCTGCGCGCCAATTTCGACAATCGAGACGGGGCCTTGTTTCCCAATCAGTTTATCAATGCCAAGCTGCTGGTGGAGGAGAAGAATGGGGTGACTCTCATCCCCACGGCGGCGGTGCAACGAAACTCCCAAAGGACGTACGTATTTTTTGTGCAATCTGATTCCACCGTGACCGTGCGGACGATTACCGTCGGCACCACGGAAGGGGATGACACCGAGGTCACCTCAGGGCTGAAGCCGGGTGACGAGGTAGTGATGACTGGTGTGGACCGGCTGCAAGAAGGGACGAAAGTCCGATTTCAGAAGACGAAACAACAGTGAGGAGTGACCAGTGACGAGTGCCGAGCAAGAGTAGTACTACCTATCACTTGTCGCATGTCACTGAACACTACATTCGAACGAAGGGGCGCATGGAACAGTGATGATGATTGAGGGCGGAGCGATGAGCAACACGCGGCACTTGCTCGTCACACATCACTCGTCACTCGTCACTGCAATGAAACGATGAGTCCGTCTCGGATCTTTATTATCCGGCCAGTAGCCACGTCATTGCTCATGGTGGCCATTCTGCTGGCGGGCGCTGTAGGATTCAAACAATTGCCGGTTTCAGCGCTGCCGGAGGTGGATTATCCCACCATTCAGGTCATCACCTTTTATCCCGGGGCCAGCCCGGATGTGATGGCATCTTCGGTCACTGCCCCCTTAGAGCGCCAGTTCGGCCAGGTGCCCGGGCTCCAGCAGATGACCTCGACGAGCTCGAACGGCAGTTCCATCGTCACCTTGCAGTTTAACCTTAGCCTGAATATCGACGTGGCCGAGCAGGAAGTGCAAGAGTCCATCAATGCTGCCGGGACTTACCTGCCTCCCGACCTTCCCACCCCGCCCATTTACAGCAAGAGCAATCCTGCCGATGCGCCGGTTCTGACCCTGGCGCTCAGTTCTGATACGTTGCCCTTACCGAAAGTTGAAGACCTCGCGGATACCCGCCTGGCGCCGAAGATTTCCCAGTTGCCGGGAGTGGGCTTGGTGAGCATCAGCGGCGGGCAGAAACCTGCGGTGCGGATTCGCGCCAATCCCACCTTGATGGCCTCCTACGGCATTAACCTCGAGGATCTGCGGAGCGCCATCGTTGCCGCCAACGTGGACCAGGCCAAGGGCAGCTTTGACGGCCCCCACCAGAACTATCAAATTGGCGCTAACGACCAACTGATCTCCAGCGAGGACTACAAGCCGCTTATCGTGGCTTACCGGAACGGATCGCCGGTGAACTTGACCAACGTGGCGACCGTCCAGGACGACGTCGAGAACATCCGCCAGGCCGCCTGGATGAACGAGACCCCAGCGGTGATCGTGAATATTCAGCGCCAGCCCGGGGCCAACGTGATTGCCGTGGTGGACCGCATCAAGGCCCTGCTGGATCAGCTTACGAAGTCGCTGCCAACCTCGGTAAAGGTCCAGATATTGACTGACCGGACCACCACCATTCGCGCCTCCGTCCATGACGTGGAGTTCGAATTGATGCTGACGGTGGGTCTGGTCGTAATGGTCATTTTCCTCTTTCTGCGCAACCTATCCGCCACCGTCATTCCGAGCATCGCCGTTCCGCTCTCTCTGGTTGGCACCTTCGGGGTGATGTACCTGCTCGGCTACAGCCTAAATAACCTCAGTTTGATGGCCCTGACCATTTCCACGGGGTTTGTCGTGGACGACGCGATTGTGATGATCGAGAACATCACTCGCTACATCGAAGAAGGGGAACCGCCGCTCCAGGCGGCGCTGAAAGGCTCCGCGCAGATTGGGTTCACCATTGTTTCGTTGACTATTTCCTTGATTGCGGTGCTTATTCCTCTCTTGTTCATGGGCGACATTGTCGGCCGGCTCTTCCGTGAGTTCGCGGTCACGCTGGCCGTCACCATCCTGGTGTCCGCCATCGTCTCTTTGACGCTTACTCCCATGATGTGCTCGAAGCTGCTCAAACATTCACCCGAGGCCGAGCAGACCCGTTTCTACCGGGTCACCGAGAGGGGCTGGAAGGCCATCATATCCTTTTATGACCGGACCCTTCAGGTGGTCCTCCGCCACCAAACCCTGACGCTGCTGGTCGCCGCCGGAACCCTGGCCCTCACCATTGTGCTCTATATCTATGTACCCAAGGGATTCTTCCCCATTCAGGATACCGGCGTCATCCAAGGCATCTCGGAAGCCGCGGAGACGGTGTCTTTTCCGGAAATGGCCACCTTGCAGCAAGAGCTGGGCAAGATCATTCTGAAGGATCCCGCCGTGGAAAGCCTCTCCTCGTTCATCGGGATCGATGGGACCAACACCACGCTCAATAGCGGGCGTATCCTTATCAACCTGAAGCCGCTCGACGAACGAAATATGACCGCCAGCGAGGTCATCCGCCGCTTGCAGCCGGATCTCGCTCAGGTGCCGGGAATCACCCTGTTTATGCAGCCGGTGCAGGATATCACGGTGGAGGATCGCGTCAGCCGCACGCAGTTCCAATACACCCTCGAGGATCCTAACACCGACGAGCTCTACTCCTTCGCCCCCCGCATGCTCAGTCGATTGCAACAGTCACCGCTCTTGCGCGATGTGGCGAGTGACCAGGAGGTGGGCGGGCTGTCTACCAGATTGATATTCGACCGCAGCACAGCATACCGTCTCGGCATCTCCCCCTCGACCATCGACCAAACGCTTTACGACGCTTACGGACAGCGGGAAGTGTCCACAATCTACACTCAGTTGAACCAATACCACGTGGTCTTGGAAGTGGATCCGTCTTATACGAAGAATCCTCTGGACCTGCGCGACCTCTTCATTCGTACCAACCAAGGCAGCACTACCGGATCCACAGGGTTGGTAGCGGGCGGCTCGGCCGCCGCCCAGTTATATGGACCGACAAGCTCGCTGACCGCGGCCAACACCAGTCTCTCGAATTCCGCCTCGTCTTCTTCCCTTTCCTCTTCCACCATCGCCTCGGATAACGCTTTCGGTGGCGCTCAGATCGCTTCCACTTCACATTTCCCCAACGGCGGTCAGGTGCCGCTGTCAGCCTTCACGCACGTGGAGGAGACCAACGTTCCCATCACCGTGAACCACCAGGGCCAATTCCCGGTGGTCACGCTCTCTTTCAATCTGGCCCCTAACGCTTCGCTGGGCGACGCGGTGACGGCCGTGAACAAGGTGAGGGACGAGAGCCACATGCCTGCCGCCGTTCAGGCGGCTTTTCAGGGTACGGCAGCGTCGTTCCTGGCCTCGCTTTCCAATGAGCCCATCCTGATCCTGGCGGCGCTCGTCACGGTCTACATCGTATTGGGAGTGTTGTACGAAAGTTACATTCATCCCATTACGATCCTCTCCACACTGCCTTCGGCGGGTGTGGGCGCCCTGCTGTCACTCATGATCTGCCGCATTGATTTCAGCGTAATTGCGTTGATCGGCCTGGTTCTGCTCATTGGAATTGTAAAGAAAAATGGCATTATGATGATCGATTTCGCCTTGGATGCAGAGCGCAAGGAAGGCATGACACCTGTAAATGCCATCTATCAGGCCTGCTTGTTGCGCTTTCGGCCCATCATGATGACCACCATGGCGGCCTTGCTGGGCGGCATTCCCTTGGCGCTGGGCACTGGTATGGGTTCGGAATTGCGCCGGCCTTTGGGGATCACCATGGTCGGCGGGCTTATCTTGAGCCAGTTACTCACGCTCTATACCACGCCGGTCATTTACCTCTGGTTCGATCGCCTGGCGCTGCGGCTGTCGCATTGGCGCGGCCGCGATAAGACAGTGACGAGTGAAGCGTGAGGAGCAAGATTGCGATCTTCGATTGCCGATTACGATTGACAGAATCGCCAATTGAGCATCGGCAATCGACACTTGCTAAGTCCCGGATCGAATTAGCATGAATATTTCAGAGCCATTCATCCGCCGGCCGGTTGCCACGACGCTTCTCGTCATCGCCGTGTTTCTGTCCGGCGCCGTCGCGTTTCGTTTGTTGCCGGTGGCGCCACTGCCACAGGTGGATTTCCCTACTATCTCTATCAGCGCAGGTTTGCCCGGAGCGAGCCCGGAGATCATGGCCTCCTCGGTGGCCACCCCGCTCGAACGTCAGTTTGGCCGCATTGCGGCGGTCAGTGAAATGACCTCTTCGAGCGCCCTCGGAAGCGCCAGCGTCACCTTACAGTTCAATTTGGACCGGAACATCGATGCGGCGGCGCGCGATGTTCAGGCCGCTATTAATGCGGCCCGCGGATACCTTCCCACTAATCTTCCCAGCAACCCGACCTATCGGAAGGTGAACCCGGCTGATTCGCCTATTCTCATCATCTCTCTGACGTTCCGACGTCCTTTCCAAAAGCCAGATTTACGATTGGGCCTCCACGATCATGGCGCAAAAGTTGTCGCAAGTGAGCGGTGTGGGCCAGGTGTTCGCGGGAGGGGGCGCGCTGCCCGGGGTGCGCGTGGGAGTGAACCCCACCTTGCTCAACAAGTACGGCATCGGATTGGAGCAGGTTCGCGGCGTACTGAGCAACGCCAATTCCAACTCGCCGAAAGGATACTTTTCAGACGGTCATCGCATGTGGCAGGTGGGCGCCAACGACCAACTCTTCCACGCGGTGGACTATCGGCCGCTGATTGTGGCCTACCGGAGTGGCTCGCCAGTGCGCCTCTCCGATATTGCCGAAGTGGTGGACGGACCGCAGACAGTGATGTCCTCCGGCTATACCAACGGGAAGCCTTCCATCTTGCTCGTCATCTTTCGCCAGCCGGGCGCAAATATCATCGACACCGTAGACCGCGTCCGGGCCATGCTGCCCCAGCTCAAAGCGGACATTCCCCCGTCCATTGATACGGGCATCGCCATGGATCAGACTCTGACCATCCGCGCCTCCGTGAAAGATGTGGAGCGGACGCTGATCATCTCAGTGCTTCTGGTGATCTTGGTGGTTTTCGTCTTTCTGCGCAATGCGCGGAGCACGTTCATTCCCAGCATCGCCGTTCCCGTGTCCCTGGTGGGGACTTTCGGGATCATGTACTTGCTCGGCTATAGTATTGACAACCTTTCCCTGATGGCTCTCTGCATTTCTACCGGGTTTGTCGTGGATGATGCCATCGTGGTCATTGAGAACATCACGCGCCACCTGGAGAAGGGCATGGCGCCCTTCCAGGCGGCCCTTAAGGGCGCGCAGGAGATTGGCTTCACCGTGCTGACCATGAGCATTTCGCTGGTGGCGGTGTTTATCCCCCTGCTCCTGATGGGGGGGATCGTCGGCCGGTTGTTTCGCGAGTTTGCCGTGACTCTGTCCGCAGCCATTATGGTTTCCTTGGTGGTCTCGCTCACCGCGACGCCCTCCATGAGCGCGCATCTCCTCAAGCAGCATGAGTCCCACGGCCGGCTTTACCTGGCCTCCGAACGCGCCTTCAATTGGGTGGTAGCGTTTTATGGCAGAACCTTGGCCGTCGTCCTGCGTTTCCCGGCCACCACCCTGGCCGTGTTGCTGGCCACGATCGCCCTGAATGTTTACCTTTACATTCATGTTCCCAAGGGATTCTTCCCGCAGCAGGATAACGGGCGCATGATGGGGTCGATCATCGCCGATCAGGACACCTCCTATCAGGCCATGGACAAGATTCTGCGGCAGATGATTGGAATCATCACGGCTGACCCGGCTGTGCAAGCCGTGAGCGGTTTCTGCGGCGGAGGCGGCCCCGGTGGCGGGTCCATCAACCAAGCGCGCATGTTCATCATGCTCAAGCCCCCCGCCCAGCGGAAAATCACCGCCGACCTGGTGATTGCGCGCTTGCGCCCGAAATTGGCGGTTGTCCCTGGCGCAGCGCTTTATCTGCAATCCTCGCAGGACATTCGCGTGGGGGGACGCTTTGGCGCCGCCCAGTATCAGTTCACTATGCAGGGTGATAATCTGCGCGACCTCCAAAGATTTGGCCCGCGCATGTTGCAGGAATTAAGGACTATCCCGTTGATCGTGGATGTGAATACCGATCAGCAGAATAGCGGCTTGCAAAGTTACGTACAGGTGGATCGCACCACCGCCGCCCGCTTCGGCATTTCGTCGCAACTCGTTGACAGCGTCCTTTACGACGCCTTCGGTGAGCGCGAGGTCTCAACTATATATACTGCGCTCAACCAATATTACGTGGTCATGCTGGTGGGGCGCGAATTTTGGCAGAACCCCTTGTTCCTGCGTCAAGTTTATGCCTATGCGCCGAACGGGCACGAGGTTCCCTTAAGCGCGATCTCGCATTTTAATTCCATCACCGCGCCACTCACGGTAAATCATCAGGGTCTCTCACCGTCGGTAATGATTTCGTTCAATCTCCAACCGGGCGTGCCCCTGGGGGATGCGGCGGACGCCATATTGCAAAAGGCCACCCAAATTGGTTTGCCCTCGACCATCCACACCGGCTTCTCCGGGAACGCGCAAGCTTATGTGGATTCACTTTCCAGCGAGCCGCTGCTGATCGCCGCCGCTCTCATTTCGGTTTACCTGGTCCTGGGCATCCTTTACGAAAGCTATGTTCACCCCGTCACCATTCTCTCCACTTTGCCCTCTGCGGGGGTGGGCGCGCTGCTGGCGCTCTTGCTCACGCGCACCGAACTCACCGTGATTGCCATTATCGGGATCATTTTGCTGATCGGACTTGTGAAAAAGAACGCCATCCTGATGATTGACTTTGCGCTGGCCGCCGAACGCAACGAAGGAAAGTCTTCCCGTGACTCGATCTACGAAGCGTGCCTGTTGCGCTTCCGGCCCATCATGATGACAACCATGGCGGCCATGCTGGGCGCCGTGCCGCTCGCCCTCGGCACTGGGATGGGCTCGGAATTCCGCCGTCCCCTGGGAATCGCCATCATCGGCGGCTTGGCGGTGAGCCAGTTGCTGACTCTGTACACGACCCCAGTGGTGTACCTCTACTTCGACCGCGTACAACATTGGTGGTGGAGACACATAGGTGCTCGGCGTCTCGAAAATAACGGATCGGAGATTACGAAGTACTGAGATGCGAACTATGGATCACCATACAGCCAAACAGCCCGCTGAGGACTGCCGACTGCCCACTGCCGACTGCCTACTCCTTTCTGTCTTCTGCCTTCTGTTCTTCTCGGCTGCTTGCATGGTCGGCCCGAAGTACCATCGGCCCATCGCGCCAGCCCCCACGGCGTACAAGGAAACCCCGCCTGCCACCTGGGCGGAAACGCAGGAATGGAAGCAGGCTCAGCCCAGCGAAGGAGTGAAGCGCGGAAAGTGGTGGGAAATCTATAACGATGCCGAGCTCAACGCACTGGAAGAACAGGTGAGCATTTCCAACCAGAATCTGAAAATGGCGGAAGCGCAGTTCCGCGAGGCCAAGTTCGCAGTGAGGATTGCTCACTCCAACTTGTTTCCGACCATCTCCGTCACTCCTACCATAGTGAACGCGCGGGCGTCAACCAATGTGCTTTTTGCATCCGGCCAACAAACGCATACAGGGCAACAAACGACTTATGACCTGCCGGTGAATGTCTCTTGGGAAGCCGATATCTGGGGAAGTGTCCGGCGCAGCATTCTGTCGAGCGAGGAGGCCGCGCAAGCGAGCGACGCCGAGTTGGAAAATGCCCGGCTTTCTTACCAGGCAGAGCTTGCACAGGATTATTTCGAGTTGCGCGGTACGGATGGCGAGAAGGAATTGCTCGAGACCACCGTGAAATCCTACCAGGATTACCTCAAACTCACCCAGGACAGGTTTCGTAGCGGAGTGGCGTCGGGCGCGGACGTTGCGCAAGCGCAGACTCAATTGGAAACGGCGCGGGCCCAGTTGATTGATTTTAAGGTGGCGCGAGCGCAATTTGAGCATGCCATCGCTGTCTTGGCGGGCAAAGCTCCCACGGAAGTAAACATTTCTTACAATTCCATCAAGATCAATCCGCCAGTCGTGCCGGTGGGGCTTCCTTCCCAACTGCTGGAACGGCGGCCCGATATCGCCAACGCCGAACGCCAGATGGCCGAGGCCAACGAGCAGATTGGCATTGCCAAAGCCGCTTTCTACCCGTCCATCGGTCTCACCACGAATAGCGCGCCGATAGGCCTCGAAAGCACATCATTCAAACATTGGATCTCCTGGCCCAGCCGATTCTGGTCCGTAGGGCCAGGTCTGGCGGAGACGGTCTACGATGCCGGCAAGCGCCGAGCCACGCTGAATCAGAACATTGCTGCCTACGACGCTACGGTGGCCAATTACCGCCAGACCGTTCTCACGGCTTTCCAACAAGTCGAGGATAACGTGGCGGCATTACGCGTGCTCGAGGACGAAGCGCAGGCTGAGGACCAGGCGGTTGAAGCTGCCCAGAACGCCCTCGATATCTCGACCTACCAGTACAAGGCCGGCACCGTCAATTACCTCACGGTAATCACCGAACAAGCCATTCTGCTTCAGGACCAAGTGCAAGCCGTGAACATTCTGACTCGCCGTATGAGCGCCAGCGTGCTCCTCATCGAAGCGCTGGGCGGGGGATGGGACACTTCAATTCTGCCCACCTTGCACCAAGTGGCACAAGGTAAGTAGGAAGGGCCCGCCTACATAAAAACCACCGACTGGATACCGTAAACCTCGAACCGCTTCCGGCAGCGGGGATTCTTGCATTGAACGACATCGTCGCGCCGGATCATGTAGTCCCTGGATTTGGCGAAACGCGCTCGGTCTCGTTCATCGGCGTGACCCGGAAGCCTTTTCTTTTTGGTTCGCACCAGCCAGCGAATCTCGTACGCCTCCGTCTGGTGACAATGCAGGCAGGAGAGGGTGGCGGGCTTTAGACTCTCGTTTTCATCGAAAAATTCGCGCTCATCCATAACTTTTCCATTTTAACTGGTTTCCGGCTGTAACTCCAGGCTCATTTGAATGCAGCCGTTAACCGCAGGCTCGCCGCGACAACGTCGAGCTGAGCTACTATCGATTTAAGTAGTGTCAAGGCAAAGTAGAAATGTCCTGTTCTTAGCAAAGTGGAAAGTTCCGTTTTTCGTTCTTTGGCGGCTAACCTCCGTCGCCCTACGGGCTCCTCCGGTTAGCCGCCAAAGAACGTCGGCGACCCGCCCCGTGTCGCGCCCGGCAGAATTACTCCCAGAGGAGGACTCTTCCGGAGATGGAAATCTTTCATCCAGTTGTGCACAACTTTGGGGCGAAGCCTCGGCGCGCTTGCCGGTCTCCGGGGTGAGGGCGTTTTCGGTTGAGCCAGGCACTCCGCCACGCTCAGGCCGTACTCACGGAACTTCACCGCCATGCTCCCGTCGAGCCGTTGCTCCACCCGCACCCGACCGCCCCGCAGTCCGGGGCGGATATCACCGCGCGCCATCTGGAAGATCTTCCCCTGATAGCGAATCGTGTAGTCGGAGGTCACGATGCGTTCTTCCACAAGACTTAAGATCGCCGCCAGTTCATGCTCCGCGCGCAGGGGGAGATGCGCATCCGTGCTGCCCGCCGGCAACACCGTGAAGGTCTGGTTCCAGTGCGGCAAGTATTCTCCCTCCAGATAGGTCTGCGCCGCTTCCAGACGGTCCGCCCCCGCCAAGCGCAGCCCTTTCACCCACCGGTCCTGGGCCCTGCCGAAGAAGCGTTCGATGCGACCCTTGGCTTGCGGCGAGTGCGCCGGGATCCAGCCAATCTCCAGTTCCTGCAAGGCCCGCCCGATCTGCGTCCACGCCTCTTTTACGGCTTCGTCCGCGCCTTCCAGCACGGGCCGGTTCACCGTAAACAGGCTGCTCTTGTCCGTATAAAACTCTACCGGCCGACCCCAACGCTCCAGGTATCCCCACAGCACGCGCAGGTTCTCCTCCGTGCTGTCCTGCTCCACAAAACGTGCGTAGGCCTGGCTGCTGGCATCGTCGATCATCGCCACCAGATACAGCCGCGGCCCCCGCCCTTCCAGCCAGTCGTGCTCCGACGTGTCCCCTTGCACCAACTCTCCCCGGCAACTCCGGCGCTGCCGCCACCCGTGCACTTCCTCGACTTGGCGCCGCTGCCCCCGCCGCAACCCGGCGGCCATCATCCACCCCCGCAGTGTCTCTTTGCTCACCTCCAGCGCGTCATCTTGGGCCAAGTATTCGCACGCCAGCGTGGGGCCAAAGTCACGGTACTTGGCCTTCACCGGTTTCAGCGCGCGGCTGTGCAGACTCTCCGGCAATCGCCGGTTCGACGCCTTTCCCCGCAGCCCATGCACCACGCCGCGATCGCCCTCCGCCGCGATCCGCACCAGCAACCTCCGCACCTCGCGGTCGCTGATCCCTAACTGCCCCGCGGCCTCACCTTGCGTTAAATGTCCCCCCTGCAGTTCATGCAACACCTTCAACCGGTCCCGCTCTTTCCCACTCAACATCAGCATCTCCTGTTTTTCCATCCGGCAAGTTTGACGGAGCTGAACAGGACATTTCTACTTTGCTGAAACCGGACATTATCACTTTGCCGCGACACTATCGATTTAAGTAGTGGTTTCGTTCTTCGAACAGAAGTATAATGCGCTGGGGGCGAGAAACTAATTCAGTTTCTGAGGTCTTGCTATATTCCGGAGGACCACTCATATGTCCCACACATTTGGGGAACAAGAGCTCGCCGATTACCTCTTTGATCGCATTATTGTGAATTGCCCGACCTGCCTGGATAACAAGTGCCTCCGTGTAGCCTGCCTGAAAGTTGCAGAGGAGCTACTCGAGGACGCTGAAATATTCTACAAGCTGGCGCCTGTCTCCGACGGCGGAGCTTAAGGTCAGGGAACAGGGTAGAGGGAACAAGGGATAGCTCCAGAACGCTTCGCTCTTCCCTGTGACCTGTCTCTTGATTATTCTGCATGTTCCCCGTTCCCGATTTTCTACTCTCTACTCCTTATTCGGAATTCTCCGTTTGCTCTACCCTGTTCCCTCCGCTCTGTTCCCTGCCCACTCCAAGGAACTTTGGACCCAGCCACGCCAAGGCCACGGCATCGATCAGTCCGTGCGCGAGCATGGAAGGATAGAGACTCCCGAAATGAATGACGGGATAGGCAAGCAAAGCCCCTAGCAGAGAGGCTCGCACCATCCCGCTCCAACCTTGATAAACATGCGCCAATCCGAACGCCAGCGATGAAACAGCGCACGCCCAGGCGCCGGTACGCAGCCATTGACTGATTTGAGCGAGAAGCAAGCCGCGATACAAGAATTCCTCGCAGAGAGCGGCCGTGGGAACCAGCAGAAGCAGCGACCAGGCTTTTTCCTGGCGCGTCCTGGGAATCAAGAGGTAGGTTAGCTCGCTTTCTGCCGGCCACCACCCATGGCGTTCCAGGAATAGGCTTACGAGAATGGCGGCCACGGACAGCGCAACCAAAGCGCTTGCCCAGAAGAGAGCAGTGGTGGGTGCGAGCCTTCTGAAGCCGACGGAAAAAGCACTCAGCGAGCCGAGAAAAAAAACAACCACCCCGACGACCGTCAGGGCCCACTGCGAAATCGCTGCGGAGACATAAAGCTCGAGCCGTCGCATTTGACGAAGCCGGTCATCGCGAGCTGTGGATAGGGAAAGGACCGGGACTCCAACAACTAAGAGAAGTACGAAGAGGGCCGAGACTAGCCTCGCAGTCATTTGCACTCCGAAACGAGTGTAGGTTGCCGACCATTCGCGAGGGGGGGGTCACGTCTCCCGGCTCTTGGGACCACGCAAGAGATATGCTCCCAGCACCGCTCGGCAACGGTCACGATACACTTCCACCGGCACGTCCTCAGGGCCCAAAAGCCATTGCAGACAATAGCCGTCGACGAGGGCACGTATGGTGGAAGCAGCCTCCAGAGGATTTACCCGGCGGAACTGCTGCTCACTGATTCCGTCTTCCAGGATTCTCCGATCTCGCTGCTGGCACCTCTCGAAGAAATCCGAAAAGAGCTTACGAAATCGCGGGGAGCGTGCCCCGCGGCTGACAAAATCGAAAAAGACCAGGTAAAGCTTGCGATTAACTTCTGCGCTATGAAACAAGACTTCCAGTTCCGCTCCCAACCGCGTGCGGGCCGGCTCCTGAGAATGCACAACCTCGTCCAGGCTGCGGTTCAATTGGCGCAGCAGCCACTCCAGAACGCCGAAGAGAAGGTCTTCCTTGGTCCGGAAGTAATAGAGCGCTCCGCCCTTACTCGATTCCGCCCTGGCGACGACGGAATCCAGCGTGGTCGCTTCGATTCCACGCTCCAGGACTTCCGCGTAACCTGCGCGCTGCAGGGCTTCTCGTCGTCGACCGATGAGTTCGGGATTGACTCGGCGTGGACTCATTCAGTTGCTTCCGTGAGAATGACCTGGCCCCACCACCCCTAACCCCTCCTCAGGTGAGGAGGGGAGATCGAACTCCCCTCCTTGGATAAGGAAGAGCTAGGGGTGGTTGGAGCACGAGCGATTCCCCTAGCGTTACGCCACAATGCAGCAAGCGCTTGAGGCACTATCGCCAGAATGATAGCATGAGTTGAGACTGGGGCATCCGATGAACACGGGAATGCAGAACCTTGTGGGGCTTGATCGCCAGGAGTTGGAGCGACTGGCACAGTCCCTGGGGAAGGCGCCCTATCGCGGCCGGCAACTCTATCACGCCATTTACCGCCGCCGCTCAACGGCCATCGCCGGCTTGACGGACCTGGATAGGGATTTCAAAGGGGCCCTCTCAGCTCAGTACGATGTTGACTACCCGCGCGTCCATGACGTCTTCGCCTCGACGGACGGCTCCGCCCGGTACCTGCTCCGTCTTCAAGATAGCACGCTGATCGAGGCCATCTATATGCCGGAGGAGTCGCGGGCGACGCTTTGCCTTTCCAGTCAGGCGGGCTGCGCCGTAGATTGCCGCTTTTGCTTCACCGCGCTCTTGGGGCTGCAGCGAAACCTCTCGGCGGGAGAAATTCTTGGCCAGGTAATGGTGATAACTAGTGCGCGCGAGATTCTCCCGCGCACTCGGCTCAATCTGGTCTTCATGGGAATGGGTGAGCCGCTCCTGAACCTTGCCCAGGTGATGAAAGCCGTCCATATACTCGCCGATCCGCAAGCTTTTGGCATTCCGCTGCGCCGCATCACAATCTCCACCTCGGGCATCGTCCCGCGCATGAACGAGATGGCGCGTGACCCGGGGCGTCCGAAACTGGCCGTCTCGTTGAATGCGTCGACCGAAGAACAGCGAACGGAACTGATGCCGATCAACCGGAAGTATCCGCTGCACGACCTCCTGCGCGCCTGCCGCGCCTATCCGCTGCGCCACCGCGAACTGCTGACCTTCGAGTATGTTCTTCTCGACGGCTTCAACGATGCGGACGCCGATGCCCTGCGCGTGGGAAAAATGCTTGGCGGAATGCGCGCCAAGGTCAACCTCATCCCCTACAACTCCGGCACCGAGCTGCCCTATCGTGCCTCCCCCATGGAGAGAGTTTTGGCCTTCCAACAGGTTCTGGCGGAATGCAGGATTCCAGCCTACGTCCGTATTTCACGAGGACAGGATATTGGTGCCGCCTGCGGCCAGCTCCGTTTGAAAGGAATGCGAAATGGCGACACTACCCCCTGACCCCTCCTCAAAGAGGACGGGAGCCGATTCCTCTTCGTGATAAGCAGGGGGGCGGGCTGGTTTGCGCGAGGCTAGCGAAGGGTTGCAGGTCGAACTCCGATAACCGCCGCCATGCGGCCGGTGCCGCTTCCGTCGCGCCGATAGGAATAAAAGAGGTCCGGGTGGCAAGCGGTGCAGAAATCGACTGAGGCGACATGGCGAGGTGCGAGCCCCGCGCCCTGGAGTTGATCTTTTGCCACCGCAATCAGGTCAAGATGCGCTGAGGGTCTTGGATCGGCGCTGTGCCCAGGCGGCTGCATATTCGGGAATGAGAGGGAGTAGCGCTGGGGACGGGACGCCGGGTGTCCCGGCGGCTCGCGAAAGAACTCGTCCGCGTTTGGGAAGCACCCCCGAAAGGCTTCTTCCACATCTTCTCCCACCTCGTAACAACACGGGCGGATGGAAGGACCCAGCACGGCGATCAAGCTCGAGGGCGAGGAACCATGCACGCGGCGCATCTCCCCCACCGTTTTTTCAATGATGCGCCCTAGTGCGCCGCGCCACCCGGCATGAACTGCTGCCACCGCCCGATGTTTCGGATCTGCCAGGAGCAAGGGCAGGCAGTCGGCAGTTCGCACCGACAGGAGGATGCCGGCTTGATCAGTCAGCAACACATCGCCTTCAGGCTGAGCAAGGCCGGATTGACTAGCCGACTGGCTCCCGGCAAGGCGATACTCAAGTTCGCGGCCCCTGGCGTGACCAACTTGATAAACGACCGTGGAATGGACTTGCCATAGCGACGCAAGCGCGAAGCGTTCCGTGCCAAGTTGCCGAAAGAAAAGGTCCCGGTTCTTCCGCACTCCGAGCTGCGGCTCGCCCTTCGTGAGTCCCAGATTGAGGCCGGCGGAGGCTCCGCGGCTCACCCCGCCACGGCGAGTACTAAAGGCATGGACCAGCCAGGGATTGCGGGTGAGAAGCGGGTGTTCAATCCATGCTAGCCCGCCCCGCGAGACGAGATGTGAAGTAGGGTGACCCAAGAGTCGAATATAGCATACGCCAGTTGAACCTTGCGTGCCACTCTGGTATTCTGACTTAGGCTTAACGGGGCCGTTCAACCAATAACGCAAACTAAGCCTTTGGCCGGGGCCTGTAAAGCCCCTTTTCTCCAGAAGAGGGACGACAGATATTTGAGGGAAGACAGTCTCGCTCTGCGACCGCTCATTGACGCCCTGCAACCATGAAGCGAAGCTGAGACATCCAACTTAGTGGGAAAGGAACACGATGTTATCGGATCGCCTGGTGCGTATGATCGAACACCACGCAGATGAGCTGACCCGCGCTTTGGTTGATGACCTTCAGTCCAACCCGCGTACCGTGTCCTACCACAGATTCCCCCGGGAAGCGATCCAATTTCGCACCTATAACGTGTACAAGGACCTTGGCTTGTGGCTGAATAGCAAGGCCGAAGAGGACATCGAAGCGAGATACACCGAGTTGGGGAAGCAACGCCAGGCAGAGGGAGTGCCGCTGAGCGAAGTTGTCTACGCCCTCGCCTTGACGAAGTATCATTTACGAGACTATATTCGAGTCGCCGGTTTGGTTGATTCTGCCATAGAGCTATATCAGGCGTTGGACCTCCAGCGTCTTTTAGGCCAGTTTTTCGATAAGGCAGTCTACTACACCGTCCGGGCCTATGAGCGCGCAGCGAGCCTTCAGACAACAGCCAGCGCTACGCAATGAACGCTCAGGACTTCGAGTCAGCCCCGGCTTGTGGCACATGATCGTTGGAACGGGTGTTGACATCATGGAGACTTCTCGTCTCGAAGAAGCTCTCCAGAAGCACGGAGAACGTTTCGCGAACCGCGTATGCACGCCGGCGGAGATAGCTTACTGCAAAAGGTTCAAGAACTGGGCGGAGCGGTTCGCGGCGCGCTTTGCGGCCAAGGAAGCGGCTTTTAAGGCCTTGGGAACGGGCTGGAGCCACGGCGTACGTTGGGTCGATGTGGAAATAACCCACGCCCCAAGCGGCAAGCCGGAGTTGACCCTGAGAGGCCAAGCGGAGGAAATTGCGCGTCAAATGGGAGTTGTCCGGACCGCCGTCTCGATCTCGCACGCCGGGCGATTCGTGGTTGCTCAGGTAATATTTGAATCCGATGGCTAGCTTTCTTCAAAAAGCGTGCCGTTGCTGTCTAGGCCTGGGCATCGTGTGGATTTGCGTATTAAAGTTGTTGCCCGCGCCTGCCGAGGCGATTGGAGAAGACCAGCACCTACCGGAACTGGGCGCCAAAGAAGCTTCCCGCCTGCTCGTGTTTCAAATTCCTCCTGAGTACCCCGTCCTGGCCAAAGTCAATTACATTCAGGGCCGAATTCGCGTGCGGCTCACGGTCGACACCGAAGGTAAAGTTGTGAACGTGCACGTGCTGAGCGGCAATCCGCTCTTGGCTGCTGCTGTCCTCAATTCTGTTGCTGCTTGGCGCTACCGTCCGTATGTGGTAAGGGGAGGGCACACCCCCACCGCTTTCGAGACCAAGCTGGAGGTGAATTTCGCTCTCCGCACGAACCGAATGGACCTTATGCCCACGCAAGCGGAATCGGATTTCGGCCGTCAAGTGAAGCCTCCTGAGGTCTTGAAACGGTCAGGGACGAGCGCCACGACGGATGCTTCCGTTCGGCTGCGCTTGCTGGTAAGCGCCGACGGCAAAGTTATCGATTCAGAGATTCTGAAGGGCATACCCGCTCTGTTGGAAAAGGCGACGAGGGTCATCACGCGATGGTCGTTCCGGCCGGCAAGATGGGGCACGCTCGCGGTTCCGTGGTACCTCGATGTTGACGTCCCCGTCGAGCACGCTAATGTCCATCCCGGTGTTGGGTTGCCACAGGAAGCTCGCGGGGCCGTGCCAGAATGACTGAACACCCGGAAGTATCCCGTTGGTGGCAGGGTCAACCTTGCGCCGCACCGGGTGGAGTCACCGCTGCCGTGCAGAACTTAACCGGCCTCGGCGCCCGAGAAGTTCTTCCCCAAAAGGTAATCCGGCGCTAAAATCAGTAAGTACGCCGAAGGTGGACCGCTGGCCGGGAGTTTAACGCCGGTGAAGTGAGCGTTTAATGAAATCAGATTGGGCAAAACGGACTTGGATAATCTGGCCGATAGTCTTCGTCTTCCTGATCCCGCGCGGCGCGGCGACTGGAACCGAGCAGGCCAAGGAAGCCATTTTTCAATACGCGGGCGGAACCGAGAAAATCGAAATCGATTGTGCCGGGAAGTTGGAAGTCTCCGAGAGCGGCCTGGTGTTCAAATGTCCGGGGGCGTCAGTGGATATGCCATTTTCGACGATTACTCTTATGCAGTTCCGCCCTGACATTAGCCCCCTCGTCCGCAACCTGAAGCTCAAGTGGAAGACCTATCCCAGCATTCTGGTAGCGGGCAAGCGCAATAGGTTTTTCACTGTGGTGTGCAAAAAGCAAGGCGTACCCCACGTGATGGTCTTGCAAGTTGACTCGCTCTCCATGAGGCCCTACCTCGCCGAGATCGAGTTGAAATCGGGTAAGCGCGTCGAAGTGATGCCTTACGAGGACTACTCCGAGAAACTCGAAAATCGAAAACCGAAAATCGAAAATCGGAATCCGGCACCCACTATGCCAACTTCCGTCATTCCCGCGTAAGCGGGAATCCATATTTCATTTTCAGTTGCCCGTGGGATCCTTAGTGGCGCGGGAATCTGCGCGGCGACGATCTGCGCGTTTCGCTTCTCGAATTTCTATTTTCGGCTTTCTACGGGTTGTTCCCCGGCCCCGCCCATGAAATAGCCCGCCTTGGTCCGCACCTTGACTCCGCTGCGGTCGACGTGGACCTCGATGCGATGAAAGCCGTTGTTGTCGGGCGCGTGGGGGACGTAAGCGATCTCGTACTGGCTCTGGATTTCGTCGGCAATCTTATTCAGTTCGTCCTGCATTGGCTTCTTTGACCAAGCCCCATAACTAAGCCCCCCGGTGTACCCTGCGTAGAACTCGAGGGGGTCCTTGGCCACAATGGAGCGGATCATCTCACCGCTTGCCAGGAAAAGCGGGACGATCGGCAAGTTGGCCCCATTGTACCAGTTGTTTTCGACGTTCGAGGGTGTCTGCGCCATGTTGGGCGGGGCAGGCAGAGCCACGCTGCTAGCCAGGACACTCTGCGAGGGAGCCTTGGGCTGTTTCGTCAGCAGCGCTCGCGACTGGCTGAATCCCAGACCGTAGATCGTGATGCCGGCATTCAGCGCCCGCTGCACTACTTCCTCTTTAGTTGTCCTGCTCCCTATGTCGTGGCCATCAGAAAAAGCCACGATGATGCGGCGGTCATCCTTCGGCTGGGTCTCCAGCATTACAATTGCCTGCGCCAAGGCGTCGTTCAGGTGCTGAGAGCCGCCGCGAGCCTCGACGCGACGCAGAGCAGTTTCCAGTTCGTCGCCATTTTGTGTGAAGTCCTGGACGGTGCGAATCTCATTGCTATAGGTGACGACCGCCGCTTGTCCCTGCGGTCCCAGCATCAGGCTAGAGAAAACCGGACCAAGAGGGCGGACCTCGCCGAGCAAAGGCTCCGACGTGCCGTTGGCTTCCACTACGATGACTGCCGCCAGAGGACGCTGCTCGAGGCTGAACTGTTCGATTTTCTGGCGTACTCCATTGTCCAGAACCTCAAAGTCCTTCTCCTGCAAGTCGAAAACGTAATCCCCCTTGGAATTGATCACTGTCACCGGCGCGGTCACAATGTTCGCTTGGACCCGAATCCGGGTGTCTGCCTCGGGGGGCTTGGCTTCGGTCGCCTCATGTTGGGAGGTTGAGGGCGGCGGGTTTTGCGCACCTTCCTGACAGAAGGCAGAACTCGCCAGGCTAAGAAGACCACCCACCAGCATCACCGTCCAGGCTGATTTCAGGAAACCATAAGTGCGATTCACGGTCATTCGCCCCTCCCTGCACGTCCCCGCGTGATTAGATGTTCGCGCGCCTCCCAAAGTTGCCGCGAAAGCTCGAAACTGGAAAGTGGAAAATGGAAATTGGAAACCCGTAAATAAGGGCTCTGTTTGAGTTTACGAGCGGCCAGTTTCCATTTTCCGCCCTTGCCCCCGTTGCCGCAAGGCCTCATAAAGCACCACAGCGGCGGCCACGGAGACGTTTAGCGAGGGCACAGGGCCGCGCAGGGGAATGTGGGCCAGTTGATCGCACGTTTCGCGTACTAAACGGTGCAGGCCCGCCCCCTCTCCCCCCAAGACCAGCGCACAGCCCTGGCCATAGTCCAATTCCAGGTATGACTTGTCGGCTTTTGCCTCAAAACCGTAAACCCAGATCCGGCGCTCTTTGATTTCCTCCAGGGTACGGACCAAGTTGGTGACGCGTGCAACCTTGGCGTGCTCGAGCGCCCCGGCGGAAGCTCTTGCCACAGCGGGCGATATGCCTGCGGCGCGACGCTCTGGAATAATGACCCCCTCGCACCCGGCAGCCACTGACGTGCGCACGATCGCTCCCAAATTGGCTGGGTCTTCGACCCCGTCCAATACAACCAGCAGCGGCCGTGCGGAACTGCCGAGCAGGGTCGCGAGGTCGTCGTAGGCTCGAGGGGCACAGACTGCCACGACGTTCTGATGTTGGGTGTTGCCCGCCATGCGCTCTACCGCGGGCCGGGGAGCAAATCGCACTCCGATGCCACCGGCTCGGCAGGCGTCAATGATCTCCTGCACCCGCGGGTTGTGCTGCCCCTGCGCAACCAGTACGTATTCAACCGGATGGCTGAGCACGGCTTCCTTGACCGCGTGAATGCCGTAAATCACCTCGAGCTTTGTCCCACTCTCCCGATGCGACATATGTTGTTGCGTTGACAGATTACGATACCACATCCGAGACCTCCGAATGTTGTCATTCTCGGCAGGGGAAGGGGGGTAGCTTTTTCTGCAATGGCTAAGGGATGCCCGTTGGGGCAGGCTGCAGACCTGGACCGCAGGTTTGCGCTACCCCTTAAGGAGCTTGCCCGTAGGTCGCCGCCCGACTTAGAAAAGCAGCTTCAAGGCGAACTGGATCAGCCTTGGGTCACGGGCTTTCGAGACTTGGCCGAAGGTTGGGCCGTCGGTGATATTCCCGTCCGGCACGTAGAACTGGGCGTGGTTGAAGGCGTTAAAGAACTCGGCACGGAACTGGAGTTCTTTGTGCTCGGCGAGCCGGGTGGTCTTCAACAAAGCCAGGTCGGCGTCGTTGATGCCGGGGCCGCAGCAAAGCGAGCGCGGGGAGTCGCCTATGGTTCCGAGGGCCTGCGGAGCGAAAGAATTGGGGTCAAAGTACTGATTGGCGACCGGCTGGCAGTCAGGTGCTCCGGCCCCGGCGGTTAGGCCGGTTCCCAATGCGCAGCCTGACTTGCGTGGGTTCTGAGTTGTGAATTTGCTCACCAGGTCAGGCTCGCCGGGATACTCGAAGTCCTGGCTGTTCTCGAGTTCGAGGTCGCTCCAGGAAGTGATTCGGATGGGGAAGCCGCTCTGGAAACTGAAGATGCCTGACATGCCCCAGCCATTCACCGCCTTCCCCACCAGCCCGTGCTTTTCCGGCACGGGTAACTCCCAGTAGTAGCTCAGGACGAAGCGCTGTGGGGCGTTGAACAGCGAAAGCGCGCGGCTGCAGCGGAAGCAGAGCGGGTCGAGGGTATTTTCGAAGCTCGAAGCCTCATCGAACGATTTGCTCCAGGTATAGGCGGCGAGGAATTGCAGGCCTTTCGCGAAGCGCCGCTCGAGAGAGACTTGCAGCGAGTTGTACGCCGAGTTGGCGATGGTATCTTGCGCGAAAATGCTCGCGAAGACCGGAGTACCGTCCGGAGGGCATCCGGCGCCGGTGGTCGGTTCGCAAAACGGCGACGAGTATCGGCGCAGCCCAACCAAGTTGATGGCGGGGTTATTCGGCCCTGTCACCACGGGCACCGAGCCATACGGAAGATGCACGCTCATGCCGGCAGGAATGGAATTGGCGGGAATCTGGAACGAACTATCGGCATAGAACGGCCCGCAGGAGAAGTTGGAGGAAAGCGCTGGATTGGACGTTGGCGTAGAAGTTCGCAATGTTTTCGAGATCCAGGCAGGTTTGTGCGTTACCGTAGTTTAAGTCGTGAGTAGCCAGCAGGCGATGCCCTTGCGAGCCCACGTACGCCGCTTGTAGAACCATGTCCCCGGTAAGTTCGCGCTGCACATTGAAATTGTATTGAGCCGCGTATTGCGAGCGGATATTGGGCTGGAGTTCGCCGAACATCAGGATCGGGCGGAACGCGGACCAATCAACCGGCTTGCCGCGAGGCGGATTGAGGATGCCGTCGAAAGGATTTGGGTAGACGGAACCGTCTTGGCCGAGGAAGGGCGTATTGAACATGGTTTCTGAGAGATTGATGCTGCCGCCGAACGGGGGTTCGCCGCTGAACTGCTCGAGCACAAGCTGCTCTATGGGATTGTAGAAAAGTCCCCACCCTGCCCGGAAGCTGGTCATGCCCGGCCCGCCGGTGAGCTTGGCAAGCGTTCCGCTGTTCCAGGAGGGGCTCCAGGCCAAGCCGATACGCGGCGCGAAGGCCTTGTAGTAAGTTTGCGTCAAGGCGTTGGTGATACCTTTGTCCCCCGGCACCACCAACCCTTGCGGGAACACCGCCTCGCCGGCGCTTCCGGGACCGCAATTGGTGGTCCCGAACTCACCCACCAGGGGGTTGTCGGGGCTGAGCTGGCAGGGATAGACGGCGGTATTTTGACCCGGCCGAAAGGTTTGCGTGCGTCCGCCAACATCGGCGATCGGAGTATTCAGCTCCCAGCGCAAACCGTAGTTCAAGGTCACCGCGGGACGGATTTTCCAACTATCCTGCGCGTAGAGATAAAGCGAGGTGCTGCGCACGTATTCGTGCTGCGCCGAGCCTTGCAAATAAGAGTCAGGAAGCCCAAGCAGGTAATTCGGGTACAGATCGGAGTACCCGGGATCATTCGGGCCGCCGCCCAGGAAGGAGTAGTCGCCATTAACGTTGAAGTAGAAAAGCTGATCAAAGCGTTGTCGGCGCGCGTCGACGCCGAATTTCACGCTGTGGTTGCCGACTACCTTACTCAGATTGTCCATCCACTGGAACGTGTTCCCGATTTGCGGAAGTTCGCCTTCGTAGTTGTTCCCCAGGGCGAATCCTCCGGAAACCGTCACGAAGGGCACGCCCTCGTGCTGAGTCCCGAGGTGGGGATTGATGCCGAGCGCGGGATCATTTGGATTCGAAAAACACTGATCCGCCGGCACCGTTTTGCAGGAGTCCTGGACCAGGTTGGTGTGCTGAGGATGGTTGAATTCGCCTTGCGCCTCGCGGAAGGCGGAAAAGCGAAACTCGTTAACCGTGCTGGGGCTGATCACCCACGTATGCGTGAGGTTCACTTGCTGGTAGCGGTTGTTGTAAAGCCCTCCAAAGCCCGGAACGTTAGCGCCCCCGCCCTGAAAGTACGAAAAAGGCTGGGTGTAAAACTGGTCATCAAAATAATAGTAAGCGTTGAACTGCTGGTGATCGCTCAGCTTGTGATCGATGCGGCCTGTCAACTGATCGTCGTACTCACGCGAGGTTGGGGCGGACTCATATTCCGTGCCGTTCAAGTTCGCCTGCGGCACGTACTGGTTCATTAAATCGAGCGCCGTGGGATCAAAGCACTGCGCAGGGATCTGGTTGTTGGGAAAAATGGCGGAGTAGGCAGTTCCGGGAGCGATCGGCGCTCCGCCTTCCGCAGCCACCGCCTCGGCACATCCTGGGCGCGCGTTCATGAGCGCGGAGACCGTGCCGTTAGGATCGCTTAAAGTGCCCGCAAAGGGCTGCCCGGCAGAAAAATCGCCGCCACGCTCGGCTGCCGTCGGCACAGGAAATGCCGGCGAAGGAGTCCCCTCCCGGATGCGGCGTCCCTCATACGAGGCAAAAAAGAAAGTTTGATCTTTGCGAATGGGTCCGCCGAGGGTGCCGCCAAACTGGTTTTGCTTAAAGTCGGGAATTGCGGCGTCGAAGAATCCGCGCGCGTTGAGCACGTTGTTGCGGAAGAACTCATACACGTCGCCGTGGAAGGCGTTGGTGCCCGACTTGGTCACGACGTTGACCACCGCGCCGGAATTGCGGCCAAATTCAGCGTCGAAAGTATTGGTCAAGACGCGGAATTCCTCGATGCTGTCCGGAGAAGGCTGCACGCCCGGCAGATTCACGAACTGGTCGTTGGCATCACCCCCGTTCACCGTGTAGTTATTCGAACGCCCGCGTCCCCCGTTGACAGACACAACTCCGGGCTGGTCGCTGCCGTAGAAGAGGTCAGAGCCGAGTTGCGACTGGACGCCGGGCTGCAATTGCAGGAGTTGGTAGGTATCCCGCGTATTCAGGGGAAGTTCCACCACCGCCTTATCATTCACCACCGCGCCGACCTGCGTGCTGACGATTTCGATCAGAGGGGCGGCTGCTTCGGCGGAAATCACCTGCGCCACCGGGCCTAATTCCAGCTTGACGTCCACTGCGGTGACGTGACCCAGCCTGACGTCGATTTCAGTGTGCCGGGCCAGCTTGAATCCGGGCGCTTGCACGGAGACGGTGTAGCGCCCCACCGGTAACGCAGGGAACTCGTAGTCCCCGCCCTCATTCGTCGTCACCGTGCGCGTGACATGAGTGTCGCTTTGAGCGGCGGTGACGCTGGCGCCCGGCACAAGCGCGCCGGAGGGATCCGTCACCGAACCCCGAATAGTGCCCGTCGTCTGAGCCCACCCTGCGTTGACGGCAAACAGAAAGAAAAGGAGTCCGAGTAACCAGCAGAACGCCTTCACCTTCATCTTTGCTCCTATCGGATCGCGCCGCGGATGATTAGAATGCGTCGCACCGGAATTTTGATGGCATGGAAATTCAATTTTCCAGACTCTATTTCGCAACTTAGAATAAGAAGCGCGGCGACGTCAAGAAAAGATTTCAAGTTCTGCGATTTTTTGTGAATTTTTTTGAACTCGAGCGAGGCAAATGCGAAAAAGGTGTCCGGTGTCAAGTTTCAGGTGTTGGAAGACGTAGCGCGGGCGTCTCGCCGGCGCCACCCTGACTGCCGCCGGGCAGCACCTCAGCGCTACAGTTTGGCGAACATTGCCTGCTCTATCGCTGCCTGGAGTTCTGGCAGGAGTTTTCTGCCCTGCGCGGTCAGGTAAAACACATCGATGGCCTTTTCGCCTTCGGTGTCGATCAACGCGATCTCGATGTTGCAGTCCAGTTCGGCGAGGACGGAGCTGACTTGGTAGAGCAATCCGGGGCGATCTTGGGTGATCAGCTCGAGCAGGGTGCTGTGGGAAGAGCTCGAGTCGTCAAAGCGGAGCTTGGTAAGAATGGGAACTTTGGGTTTCCGGCCCTGCGCGGCGTGCAGCCGTCCGCTGAGGAGCTTGGCGAGCTCCATCCTTCCGTCCAGGACGTCGACGAGGTCGGATTTCAGGCGCTCCGCCTCCGAAGGGTTCAATTCCAGCGTACGATAGAGGTCGCCGAAGCGGAAAGTGTCGAGAACCAGCCCAGCCGCGTTGGCGAAAGCGTCGGCTTTCACGATGCTCATTCCCCACGCGGCGAGCGTCCCCGTGATCGAGGCAAACAGAAACGGCCGGTCCTGGGTAATGACGGTCAGCTCGTGCAGACTGCCCTGCGCCTTCAAGTGAACTTGCGCCGGCACCGACGCAAGCCGTTCCGCCAGCTCATGGTGCAACGCAATTTCCTCGGGCGAATGGGCCGCCAGGTAGCGTCGCGGAAACCCCTCGAGAAAACGCTCAATCTTTTCACGGCTCATGGAGGGCGTCAGAAGCGGCAGAATTCGTTCCGCCGCTGAGGCGCTGGCGCGAGCGAGTGTCAACCGCTCGTCATCCGCGCTGCGCGCCAAGTGATTCGCTGTTGAGGCGTAGAGTCGCCACAAAAGTTCGGTCTTCCAGGGCGTCAAGGCCTCCGGATTGACCGACTTGATGTCCGCGTAGGTCAACAGCGACAGCATCTTCAAACGCTCGGTCGTCTCGACTTTCTCCGCGAAGGCGCGCACGGTATCCGGCTCGAAAATGTCGCGCCGCTGCAAGGTGGTGGACATCTCGAGATGGTTGACGATGAGAAACCGCACGGTGGCGCGGTCCGGCGGCGCCAACTCGAGCCGCGTCATGATGGCTTCCACTGCCTGGCGGCTTCCCTCGACGTGGTCTGTTGTCTCCATGCCTTTGCCCACGTCGTGGAAAAGCAAGGCAAGGTGGAGGAGTTCCGGTTGCTCGAGTTCCTCTAGAATCTCGGCGAGTCGATCTTCCCACTCCGGCGCCGTATCCGGATGTGGCCGGTCGCGCAGCTTCCGGTGAGAGAGAGCGTGCAAGTTCTGAATAGTCATGAAGGAATGCTCGTCCACCGTATAGCGGTGAAAGAAGTCCCGGATGACCAGCGAATCAATCGCCTGGAACTCCGGGAAAAGCGCCCTCAGCACACCCAGCCGATTCATCTCTCGCAAGGCCTTGGCCGCAGCGGGGAAACAAAGTATTTGGCGAAAGTGGCTCCAAACTACGCCCGACTCCAGGCGGCTGGTCACTCCATGAGCCAGGGCTTCGGCAAGGGCCCTTTCTGCCTCGCGGCTCACTTCCAGCCCGTGCCGCGCCACGATTTCAAACAAACGCAGAACCAGCGCGGGGTCCTGGGCCAGCGCCGCAGGCTGGCGAAAGTAGACCTTCTCCCGCAGGACGGAGAAATCCGCATTCGAGAGGCGTGATCTCCAGTTTTGGAACAGCCCATAGAGTCCCGTGCCGGCAGGCGTGTAATCGTCCAGAAGGCGCAGAGTAAGTTGGCAGATGGAGCGGACGCGGCGAAAGTAAGCGCACATCCAATCCTCGGGACTGGGCGGCGAGAGCGACGTGCCGCCACAGTCCGGGTCTGCGCCACGCCGGCAGCCGATGCCGCGCGCGCAGGCCTCGTCCTGGCATTCGTAGCTCAACTGATTGTCGTCGCGTTCACGGAAATAGTGAAGAAAACAGCGGGTGGCGCAGAGGAATTCCCACGCCGGGCCGACCTCGGCGCGCCAGGCTGCCGGCCAAAGTTCTTCCGGCGGGCTCCAGACTTTGTGCTTCGCGATTGCCGAGATGCGAGCCAGCCACCGGCAAACATGATAGTCCCGGAGGCCGCCGGGGCCATCTTTGAGGTTCGGCTCAAGATGAAAAATGGTGTCGTCATACTTCCGATGCCGCGCGCGTGTGATCTCTGCCAGGTTGCGAAACAGGTCTTGATGATCTCGCGACACCAGGTGCGGATAAACATCGTCGTGCAACCGGTTAAAGAGTTCTGGATCACCCGCCAGGTAACGGCAATCAAGCAGGGCGACGTTGAACTCGAGGTTCTGCCGGTAGAGCCGGCCGCACTCCGCCAGCGTGTGCACGCCATGCCCGACCCGAAGCCGCAAGTCCCATAATTCCCGTAGAAGGGCCGCGATCGCCATGCGCTGGGAGGCCTGTTCGGCGCTGCTTTCGGTGAGGAACAGCAGGTCTATGTCCGAATGCGGAAAGAGTTCTCGCCGGCCATAGCCACCCAGAGCGAGCATGCAGAATTTGCCCGGTTGATCGAGTTGCGAGGAAAAGTAGTGCCGGTACAGCGAGGCCGCCGCCGTGTCCACCAACTCCGAACGCCCACGCAGCACGGCCAAGCCATCACCCGTGTCGTCGAAAGATTGCTGGATTCTTAGGGATTCTGAAGCGTAGAAATCCGAGAGGCTGAAGGCGGAGATTAGTCCTCTATTTCCCTTTTCCACTACAGCGCCGCATCCCCACGCTCATCGTTGCGAATACGGATGGCGTCGTCCACGTGCGTCAGGAACACTTTTCCGTCGCCGATCTTCCCCGTCTTCGCCGCTCTTAGAATGGCCTGCACGGCCTGTTCGGCGAGGGCGTCCGGGACCACCATCTCAATCTTGATCTTGGGGAGCAGATCAACCTTGTACTCGTTCCCACGATAGAACTCGGTGTGTCCCTTCTGCCGGCCGTGCCCACGCACTTCCAGGACCGTCATGCCTTCCACGCCGATCTCATGGAGAGCGTCCTTGACCGCGTCGAACCTCGAGGGCTGAATAATTGCTTCGATTTTTTTCATTGGCCAATGTCCTTCCCTGTGGTGCGGGCGTCTCGCCCGCTGTCCCGGGAGCGTCCCGCTCCCGGCGCGGGCAGGATGCCCGCACCACTGCGGGCGAGACGCCCGCACCACGTTAAACTTCCAGATTGTAACCCTCTTCCCCGTGTTGCGACAGGTCCAGGCCCTGAATCTCTTGCTCGGCCGGAACGCGCAGACCCACCACCACATCCACAACCTTCAAAATGACGAGCGTGCCGACAATCGCCAGGGCCCAGGCAATTACCACACCCACCAGTTGGTTCAAGATTTGGTGGCCATTGCCGTCGATTAAGCCCACCGGCAGGACATTACCCCTGCTGTCTTTATAAATCGCATTCACCGCTTGGGAGGCAAAGACGCCGGTCAAGAGCGCCCCAATGGTGCCGCCCGCGCCGTGCACCCCGAACACGTCAAGAGAATCGTCGTAACCAAACAGGCCTTTCACCTTGGCCACCATGAAATAGCAGAACACGCCGGCGATCAGACCGATGACCAGCGCAGGCATGGGCCCCACAAACCCGGAGGCGGGCGTAATCGCCACCAAGCCTGCCACCGCTCCTGAAATCGCTCCCAGCACACTGGCCTTTCCGCGCGTCAGCCACTCGGCGGCCGCCCAACCCAGGGCAGCCGCGGCGGCTCCGAAATGCGTGGCTACGAAGGCGCTTGAGGCAAGGCTTCCGGCAGCCAGCGCGCTCCCGGCGTTGAATCCAAACCAACCCACCCAAAGCAGGCAGGCGCCGATGAAACTCAGCACCACGCTGTGGGGCGGCATCGGCTCCTTCGGATACCCCAGCCTTTTGCCCAGGTAGAGCGCGCAGACCAGTGCCGACACCCCGGATGTCACGTGTACGACCGTCCCCCCGGCAAAATCAAGCGTCGGGACGGCGCCGCCCAGAGAGGCATTGAGTAGGCCTCCCTTCCCCCAAACCATGTGGGCCATTGGGTCGTAAACGATGATCGTCCATAAGGTCATGAACAGCAGCATGGCGCTGAACTTCATCCGCTCCGCAAAGGCGCCCGTGATCAGGCCCGGGGTGATGATCGCGAACATCAATTGGTACACCATGAAGGTCTGTTGCGGGATGGTGGCGGCGTAGTCCGGATTCGGCGCTGCGCCCACCCCCTTGAGGAAAAGGTAGCCCAGCCCTCCCAGGAATCCCCCGCCCCCGTGGAACACCAGGCTGTAGCCGAAAAGGGCCCAGAGCACGGTCACCAGCACCATCATGGTGAAACTCTGCATCATGGTGGCCAGCACGTTCTTTTTTCGCACCAAACCGCCGTAGAATAGCGCCAGGCCAGGTCCGGTCATCATCAGCACCAGCGCCGCGCTCGTCAGCATCCAGGCGTTGTCGCCGGAACTGCGCGCATCGGCAATCTCCTGTTCGAGCTGAGCCACGCGATCGGCAGTATTGGAACCCGGCGCGGCCTGCGCCGCCGGGGCCGGATTATCGGATGGCGCGGAAGTCTGAGCGAGCCCCCGACCGCCCGCCAATCCAACCACCACCACCAGACCCAGAAAAAGCCGGGTGAGCAACCTAGGCATGGAATTCTCCTCTGATTTCTGAACCGTTATTTGGAGTGATGACAGTATCTATTATAAGAACTTAGGTGGGAGTGGCCAAAATCAATTATATTTATCAGCGTCAAAAAAGCAGGCGCAGACTCCTGCCTTTTGGAGTCTTTGTGGCAACGCCGCAATACTGTCATTCCGAGCCCTTCGCTGTCATGCTGAGTGAAGCGAAGGATATCGCTCTGAGTATTTTCAACGCAATGCGAGATTCCTCGTTGCCTGCGGTGCCTCGGAATGACGGAATGAGCAAGTTATCATACAGGCTCCAAGGGCCGCCCGCCACGGACTATGGCAGCTGACCATACGCACCAAGCCAACAACCCGTCTCCTCCCAAAAGCCCGCGTCTGTAGCACTTCTCAGGGTAGCGTTATACGTCCAAGTCCCCGCCGCAGTGGTGTTCTCGGCAGTTAGTAAGCGCTAGCCGACCAGCGAGGAGTTTGAGCTCGCTATCTAGGAACTTTGGCTGAGGCGAGGTCCGCTGCGGCATCTTGTGCGTGCGCCCTCACCTCCCCACGGGTCATTTCGGCTTGATGGGGAGTGAAAAGCATTCGCCCGCAGGCGGGCTGACGCAAATCCTCAGGAGGCCTGCGGGCGCTGATAATCGCATTCACAGAAGCCTGTAGACTCGGAGCAAACGTGGGGGTCGAGGGGGCGAGGAAGTAGGCACACCTTGGGATCCGCCCGATTTGCCGCCGGATGATCCTCCCGTTATTCCGAACGTCGGATCGCAGCATTGCAGAAACGAACGATCGACCATTATAATTGGATCTGCACTCCGTGCGGGGTCGCCGTCGGTGTGCTGCAAGTCGCGCTGAAGTTCTCATACCAACAGGCATCCAGGAATCAATAGGGCGCGTTCAGTGCGCTGTTGAAAGCCATCTGTGACCGGATGATGGGTTTCGGTCGAGATACATGTATGACCAAAACTGCCTTGGCGCTCGTCATCACGTTCTGCGTTGCTCTGGAATTGTCAGTGCCCGTGGCCGCGAGCGGAAAAGCTGCGCCGTTACGAAGCGAACTCTTGAATTGGACTGTGCCTCCTCCTGAGCTGATTCTCAATCTGGGCGCCAACCAAAGACCTCTGCAGTTTTCGGTTGCCCGTCTGAAACGTATGACGCGTTCGGCGGTGTCCATCGCGGACCGCAATGGAAAGCGAATACGAACCATTGAAGGAGTGGACATCTCGTGGTTGACCTTTGCCGGGCGGCGAGCTGAGGGACGTGGGACTCGAGTGACGGTGCGGACCCTCCGTTGGGAAGGTGAGCTTCTCTCAAGCGGCGGAGAGAGGCGATGCCTGGAGATCTCCTACGGCCTCTTTCGCAAGAAGAGAATCCCTTTCAGCGAAATGGAAGGGGATACGCGGGTCATTATCATTGACAGGGCCAAAAGAAGAACCCTGCCTAGCCACGCACCATTTCGCCTTGTTATCGCGACTGGACAGGGTCGAACGCTTCTATTCAACCACGTATCGAAAATCTTGGTAACGCCGTCGCCGTAGGGAAGTTACGGCATTGAGAATTCTCGACCTACTGCCAGAGTGCTTTATTTTCCCGCAGCATTCATCTGGCAATGGCGGCACCAGTCGCTACGACGCCGTGAAATACCTCAGGACTCGCAGCTAGAATCCACGACCTGAGGCATAATAGACAACGAGTCCTGCGGCTATTGCGGTGACACCCGCAGCAACCCGAATCAAAGCTGGTTTGCGTGAAGAGCGAGGAGGACCCATGTCGGTTGTGAGGAAGGCGTGCGTGGGCGTGCTGATGGCGGCAAGCTTGGCGTTCTTTGCGGGCTGCACCCATTCGCACGTGGATTCCGATGCCGGCGCCCCCCCACCGCTGAAAGTCGAGCATGTGGAGGACACGAACGTCCTTTCGGTCGAGCGTCCGGACAAGTTCCCATTAACCGCCGCCTCCGAGTATTCGGCCTCTACGGAACTTAAGGTCACTGCCACCGTGAATCCGGACGTCTCCCGGGCAGTCCCCGTCGTGACTCTTGCTACAGGCCGGGTTATCGAAATCAAAGCCCGCCTGGGAGACGAGGTGCAAAAAGGGCAGGTCTTGTTGCGGGTGCAGAGCCCGGATATTTCCGGGGCGTTTTCCGACTATCAAAAGGCCGTCGCAGACGAAAAGCTGGCGCATACGCAGCTCGAACGCTCGCAACAGCTTTATGGCAAAGGTGCGATCTCCCTCAACGATCTTCAAGTTGCAGAAGATACCGAATCGAAGGCACAAGTGGACGTCAACACCACTGCGGAGAGACTACGCGTGTTGGGCGTCTCGCAAAATGACCCGCCTTCTGGAGTCGTCGAGATTCGTGCCCCCATATCCGGAGTGATTACGGATCAGGAAATCACGAATGCCGGGGGATTGCAGGGTTTAAGTTCTCCGAATCCGTTCACGATCTCCGACCTCTCTCGTGTATGGGTACTCTGCGACGTGTACGAAAACGATTTCGCCGCGGTGCGCGTCGGCGACACGGCAGACATCCGGTTGAACGCGTACCCCAATAAAGTGTTCTCCGGAAGGATCAGCAATATTGGGCCAGTCCTGGATCCGAATATCCGGACTGCGAAGGTGCGGATCGAAGTCGCTAATCCAGGCCTGATGCGCCCGGGAATGTTCGCGACCGCCACTTTCCACGGTCTCGACCAGAAGGAGTACGCCGCGGTGCCTGCCACGGCGATCCTGCATTTACACGACCGAAATTGGGTCTATTTGCCGGCTGGGGGCAATAAGTTCCGACGGGTGGAAGTCATCGCGGGGGATATGCTTCCCGGTGGCGCGCAGGAGATCATTTCGGGAATTGCCCCGGGCCAGCAGGTTGTGGTGAACGCTCTGGAATTTCAGAACTCGGTGGAGCAACAATGATCCGCTCGCTGGTCGATTTCGCGCTCAATAATCGCTTTGTTGTTCTCGGCATCGCAATACTGTTCGTGGCACGTGGTGCGGTCTCTTTTAAGAACCTGCCGGTGGAGGCTTACCCGGATGTTGCGAATACTTGGGTTCAGGTGATTACCCAGTGGCCGGGAAGGGCGGCCGAGGAGGTCGAGCAACAGATTACCATTCCGATTGAGATTCAGATGAATGGGATTCCGTACCTTCTGCACGTCCGCTCGGCTTCGTTGGCTGGACTTTCGGTGGTGAACCTCATCTTTGACGATAATTCCGACAACGACTGGGACCGGCAAAAAGCCCTGGAGCGGCTTTCGATGGTGACGCTGCCTCCCAATGTCTCCGCACAGATCGGGCCGGATTTCAGCCCCATCGGCTCCGTCTACTGGTACACACTCAAGAGCACAAATCCTAATTACGACCTCATGGAGCTCAAATCACTTCAGGACTGGGTGATCAGCAAAAACATCCGGTCCGCGCCGGATGTGGTGGACGACTCCGCTTTTGGCGGTATCACGAAAGAGTATCAAATCCGCGTGGACCCGGACAAACTGGTGTCCTATGGTCTAAGCCTGGCGCAAGTGGAGCAACAGTTGAGCAACGCCAATGCCAACGGCGGGGGGAGCTTCATCGAGGAAGGCGCGCAGCAAATCAACGTTCGCGAAGTGGGGTTAGTGCAGCACGTTTCGGACGTTGAAAATACTGTGCTCAAGACTCAAAAGGGAACGGCCATCCGCATAAGGGATATTGGGGTGGTCACCCAGGGGCCGAAGATTCGTCTTGGCCAGATTGGGAAGGCGATCCATCGGGCCGATGGCGTGGTGGTCGACGACAACGACGTGGTGGAAGGAATCGTCTTCATGCGCAAAGGGGCGGTGACGGAGACCACGATGGATGGCATCCACGCCGCCGTGCAAAAACTTAATGACCACATTCTGCCGCCGGGAGTGAAGATCGTACCCTATCTGGACCGCGACGATCTGGTGCACTACACCACGCACACGGTGCTCGACAACCTGTTTGAGGGAATGATCCTGGTGGTGATCATTCTCTTCCTCTTTCTGGGCAATCTTCGCGGGGCGCTGATTGTTGCGGTCACGATACCATTTTCCTTGCTCTTTGCGTCCATCTGTCTCGACCTCCGGCATATTTCCGCGAACCTGCTCTCCCTGGGGGCGCTGGACTTTGGCATGGTCGTAGATGGCGCGGTCGTGATGATCGAAAACATCGTGCGCCATTTGAACCGCCCCGAGACCGACTTGCGAAGCCCCATGGAAAGAATCCGGGAAGCAGCGCACGAAGTGCAGCGCCCGGTTTTTTATGCCATTGCGATCATCATTACCGCCTACATGCCAATTTTCACGCTGCAACGAGTGGAAGGAAAACTGTTCAGGCCCATGGCGTGGACCGTGGCATTTGCTTTGCTCGGCGCTTTGGTCTTTTCCATGTTAGTGGCTCCTGCTCTGGCGAGCGTGCTGTTCCGGTCGGGTGCAAAGGAATGGAAGAATCCCCTGGTGGTTTTTCTGACCGACCAGTATCGGAAGAGCGTGACTTGGGCGATCCGTCACAGGGCGGCCACACTCGGAGCCGCCATCGTGATGTTTGCGCTCACGATCTATCTGGCCTTTGGAGGAGTTATTGGGTCGGAATTCCTCCCGCATTTGGACGAAGGCGCCCTTTGGGTGCGAGGCACTCTGGCCATGAGCACCGGGCCCACTGAAAGTGCGCGCCTCGCACAGCGCGCGCGGGAAGTTCTCTGCTCTTTCCCCGAGGTCCCGCAAGTCGTGAACCAGATCGGGCGTCCCGACGATGGGACGGATACCACAGGGTTCTTCAATATGGAATTCTTTGTTGATCTTCTACCCAAGGAAAAGTGGCGGCCCGTTTTTCATCAGGATAAAGACCAGGTCATTGCTGCCATGGACCGAGAGTTGGAAAAGATCCCAGGCGTATTCTGGGGCTTTTCTCAGCCCATCGCCGACAACCTGGAAGAGGCGGTAAGCGGTGTTAAAGGCGCATTGGCAGTGAAGATTTATGGCGACGATCTCAAAACGCTGGAAGCGAAAGGCGATGAAATCGTCTCGGTGATGCGGGATATTCGCGGTGTCCGGGATTTGGGTTTATTTCGGGTGCGGGGCCAGCCGAATCTTAATTTTGAGGTTGACCGCAATCAGGCGGCGCGTTTTGGCATCAATGTTTCCGACGTTCAAGATGCCGTTCAGACTGCCGTGGGAGGCAATGCCCTCAACCAGGTGTTGATTGGAGAGCAGCGGTATGACTTGGTCCTGAGATATCTGCCGGAGTATCGGGACACCAGGGAGGCCATCGAAAAAATCCGCATACTTTCCCCCAGCGGTGAGCGGGTTTCAGTGGCCCAGCTAACGCAGGTGACCGAGACGGACGGCGGTTCGGAGATATATCGAGAAGGGAATTCCCGCTATGTCGCGGTAAAATTCAGCGTGCGCGAAAGGGATCTTGGCAGTACGGTGGAAGAAGCGATACGGAAGGTCAACGCCCTCGTCAAGTTGCCGCCAGGCTACACAATTGATTGGGCGGGCGAATATGAGAGCCAGAAGCGTTCGGAACGCCGCCTGATGATCGTGTTGCCGATCACTATTCTGGCGATCTTCATCATCCTTTATTTCATGTTCGGCTCCGTCAAATGGTCGCTGCTGATTCTGACCAACGTCGCCATGGCCCGTCTCGGAGGACTCTTGGCCTTGCTCGTGACCCATACAAATTTCAGTGTGTCCTCAGGCGTGGGCTTTCTCGCCCTCTTTGGTGTCTCAGTGCAGACGGGCGTGATCATGCTCGAATACATCAATCAGCTTCGAGCCCGCGGCTTCACGGTCGAACAGTCCGCCGTGGAAGGGGCGGTGCTTAGACTGCGGCCGATTATGATGACGATGCTCGTCGCCACGCTTGGCTTGCTTCCCGCTGCGCTCTCCCACGGCATTGGATCCGACTCGCAGCGGCCGTTTGCCATCGTGATCGTGGGCGGTCTGATCTCCGATCTTGTCGTCAGCATCTTCCTCCTGCCGACCCTTTATTCGTGGTTCGCGCGGCCCGGCGACCAATTGCCGGAGCCGGACATGGAGAGAGAAGTGTAAGCCCGGGACCAGCAACACCTTCGCGTTGAACTCGCACTCTAGGATTCCGACGATGACAAAACACGAAATCTGCGCGCGCATTGAAGAAATAGGAATTATCCCCGCCGTGTGGGTGTCTACCGAGGCCGACGCGCTGTTTGCGGCCGAGTCTCTGGCAGGTGGAGGGATCCCGATCCTGGAGGTTACTGTCGAAGGACCGGAAACCCTGGAGTTGGTCGCGCGCCTCACCAGCAAGCATCCCGATATCCTCGTCGGTGTCGGCACGGTATTGGACGCGGAAATGGCCCGGCGTGCTCTCGATGTTGGCGCACGCTTCCTGACGTCACCCGATTTCAATTACTCGATCGTGGAATTTGCCGTCAAGGAAGACCTCGCGATAATTCCCGGTGCGCTCACACCCTCGGAAGTGGTTACCGCATGGAGGGTGGGCTCGGACTTCGTCAAAGTGTTCCCTTGTTCCCAGGTTGGGGGCGAGAAATACATCAAAGCGTTGAAAAAGGCCTTACCTCAGATTCCGTTGGTTGCATCCGGGGGAGTGACTCAGCAGACGGCGGCAGGATTCGTTTTGGCCGGCGCAGCTGCCCTCGGCGTCGGACTGGATTTAATACCCCCCGACGCCATCACCCGACGACAGGTGGAACGGATTCAAGAACTCTCGCGCCGCTTCCTAGCGTTCGTCAAAGATGCACGCGCGCGACTCGTGCAAGCGAGGGCCAAGCGCCCGAAGATGAAGCGGTAATTCAAGTTCGCTTCTTGGCAAGCCCTTGAAACATCCCGATAGGTAGCCATTGGCGCACTCATTGCTGTGAATGGCGGGCACGATGACTCGTGCAAACCGCTTACTCGTTACGTCGGGCCTTACGCACCCATGAACTGCTCAGCAACGAACAACAGCGCATGCGCCACTGAATTGAACCAAGGGCAAGCCGAGATCACCCGCGACCAACGGCCTAGGGTTTACCAGTCTCCTGTCACTTGGACTTATGTCGGCTAACCGTAAATTTGACCTCGGGGGGCAAGTGGCGCTTAGGGGAAGGGGCGGGTTCTCATTTTCCGGCCACGGGCGTGCCTGCCAACGACATTTCGTCGCAATTAACCTTCTTGGCGTGGTCTCGTCGCGCAGGGCGAGGGAATTCGGGGAAGTCCGCTCACTTTTTTTGCATTTTCCACTTGACAATCGGACGCACCTATGATAGCCTATGGAGATGGTCTGCTTGTGGACACATTGTCGTAGGCGAGCGCCAGGATGGCCGGATGGGGAAGGAAGAGCGGGATGGTCTTGGAACACTCGGGAAGGAGTGGCTTCACAAACACAAAGAATAGTACGAACGAAGCCAGTATGTTATTGAAAACACTGAAGGCCTACGGAAACGAAGCTAAGAAGTATTTGAAAACAAAGGAGTTGAACGAGAATAACGTCAACAAAGCCAAGAAGTTGCTGAAAACAAGTGACATAGCTCTCTCGATGACTGCAAATTATGTGTCGTTTGCACACAAATTAGCACCAATCTTGCGCTAAAAGGAGCGAAAGCAGCGCGTTTTGCGCAAAACGAAGCGGAGTTTCCGGATCGAAAAGCAGGGCTAGGCGTGAGAAGGCAGCGCTAACGAGCCTTACTGAGGAGACGCATGGGACCAACTCTTAGACTACTCGAGGACGGACTGCGGGATCGGATCATCTCGGAAGCGCGCGAGGTGGTGTGTGAACTTGGATTTGAAATCCACAATGGGACGGTGCTGGATTTGCTGGCGGAGCACGGCGCGAAGGTGGACAAAAACGACTGTAACGCTCGTCTTACACCGGACCTCATTGACCAGGCGCTCGCTACCGTTCCGCTCTCTTTCAAACTCTACGATGTCCTGGGGAACGAAACTCACGACTTTCGGGGCGAAAACGTATATTTCACGCCCGGCTCGACCGCGCTCAATATCCTGGATAACCGCAGCGGGGAAATGCGCCGGCCCGCGACCACCGATTACGTGCAGTACGTGAAAGTGACGAACGGCCTGCGCCACATCGCTTCTCAAAGCACCGCCCTGATCCCCGCGGACGTTGACGACAAGATCTCAGACAGCTATCGGCTCTATCTAAGCCTGCTTTACGGGGAGAAGCCGGTGGTGACGGGGGCGTTTACGGTGGCGGGCTTCGAGGTCATGAAGGACTTCCAGGTGGCCGTGCGCGGAAACGAGCCGGCGTTGCGCGCCAAGCCGTTGACCATTTTCTCCGTTTGCCCCACGGCGCCGCTCAAGTGGAGCGACGTGACCAGCCAGAATCTGGTGGACTGCGCCCGCTGGTCGATTCCCGTGGAGCTGATCTCCATGCCGCTCGCCGGACTTGTAGCGCCGGTCACCCTGGTGGGCAGCCTCGTCCAGCAAACCGCCGAGAACCTGTCCGGCGTCGTGATCAGCCAGCTTGTGAATCCCGGCCATCCGATCCTGTACGGCGGCTCGCCCGCAGTTTTTGACGTGCGGTTCGGGACCACGCCCATGGGCGCGATCGAGACTATGATGCTCGACTGCGCCAACAGCGAAATAGGGAAGCGCCTGGGCATGCCCACGCAGAGTTACATCGCCCTGAGCGATGCCAAGCAACTAGACTCTCAAGCTGGGCTAGAAGCGGGCATGGGCGCGCTGATGGCCGGGCTCTCAGGGATCAACAGCGTTTCGGGGCCGGGAATGCTGGACTTTGAGAGCTGCCTGAGCCTGGAAAAGCTGGTGGTTGATAACGAGATTTGCCGCATGGTCCACCGCTTGCTCGAAGGTATCGAACCTCGCGAGGATTTCCCGGCGCTTCCCCTTTTCCGGGAATTGAGACGCGAGAAGTCCCTGCTGATTGCCGACCATACGCGCCGCCATCTGCGCGAGGAGATTACGTTTCCGGGCCCGGTCATCGATCGCGGCAACCGTGGGCGATGGGTCGAGGGCGGACGTCTGACCTTGCGGGACCGGGCAGCCCGGGAAGTGTCGCGACTGCTGGAACAATATACGCCCTCGCGTCTTCCAGAGGAAACTAAACTGGAGTTGACACACCTGATGGAAGGTGAAGCCCGGCGGTATGGGGTGGATGCCTTGCCGACAGTTGAAGGCTAGGCTTTCTCGGCGATTCTGGCGCCGGCGCTGCGCAACTCTTCCGCCGCCAGTTCGGGCCGGACGGAATTGTAATAGACCTCTTTCATGCTGTACGACTTGGACTTGGGCTGGCTTGCCGGCAGGATCTCGAAGTGCCAGTGAGAATCCTCGGCCAAGGTTGCCCAGTACTGCTTCCGGTCATATTTCGCCGCCACGTTGGGGGTTGTGTAGAGGACCAGGTGGTAAGACGACGATACCGTCTCCAAGCGCTGCAGAATCGACTTCAGAAAGTGAGCTAGCCGCAGTTGGCGTTCCCAGGTCGTGACGTCCTCTTCGAAAGAACAGTGGTGGTTAAGGGGAAGGATCCAAGTCTCATACGGTACTCGGGAGGCAAATGGACAGTAGGCCACGAATTGGTCGTCCCACTCCACTGTCCGGACTTGGTGGGCAGTTTCCTGCGCGGAAATATCACAAAGAATACACCGTTCCTTGAGTGCGTAGTACTGCTGGAACGATCGCAGTTTGTAGACGACCCGGCGGGGAATGAAAGGAGTCGCGGTAATCTGTGAGTGGGGGTGCTCCAAGTCCTGCCCCGCCAAGACGCCTTGGTTACGGGAAACGGTAACATACTTGAACCGGCGGTCTTTCTTGAGGTCTGTGATTCTGGAAACATAGGCGCGCAAGACCTGGGCAACCGCTTCGTCGCTCAGGTGCGAGAGCGAGGTATCGTGATTGGGCGATTCGATGACAATCTCGTGGGCGCCCAAACCGCGCATTTTGTCATAAAGACCTTCTGCCCGGCGCTGGGCATCCCCTTCGATTCGGTACAGGGGTCGCAGGTGAGGGGTTACGCGGACTTGCCATAGGCCGTTGCCATTCCAATGCGAGTAGATGGCTTGCGGGGCAAGCGCTTCCTGGCCCGGGCACAGAGGGCAAGCGCCAAATCTGGGCCACGGGCCATCACCATTTTCCTGGATTATCCAATTCTGCGTAATGGGATCCCTGCGCAGTTCCATGCGACCTCCGACGACAACAAAACGACGCTAAACGAAAGGCGAACCGTAAACTCGGCGTGCGACTTTAGCAATGCTATTCGTATCAAATTCGGTCCCTTGCCGGAAATAGTTCGCCCGTACTGGTACCGTGGAGATTCCTGGACCCGTTGACCGCAGAAATCATAGGGCAGCTTCACGGCTGGCTCCTTGAAAAAAGCAGGCGACCATACCGCTAGCTCATTCTTCGTAAACTGATTATCGGGAGTCCGGGAAATAACCACGCTATCTAAATCCGCTGGTAGCATTACACGCCGAACACAATCTAATGTCAAGTACCTGAACTGTCAATAGACAACTACAAGTAAAGAGGCGGAAGTTTTCGAAGGGAAACCAGGAAGGTATTCGAATCGGCTACTTACTTATCGGGCTGGAAGTTCAGAATTCTGCTTTGCACCTTGGCTCGCTGAAAGGCAGAATTCGTGAGTGCCACGGTGATGTCGCGGTTTACAAAGAACACGGCACGCAGGCGGAACTCGGTGCCGAAGCTCACCGGAAACCAAACGCCTTCGTCAAATCGCTTGTACTCCACGTTGAACCCCACTCCGGGCACATCGGTGCCCAGCAAGGTCCTCACGAAGAACGGTATCCTGCGTGATAACTTGGTGTACACCCTTATGGGCTGGAACTCCTCGGCGTCGATCATCGCTTCCCCTGCCCAGGCCAATTCACCCTTGTCACGCGGACGAAACCTTACGCGGTACACTCTTCGACCTTTAACCGTATCCTCACCCACCAAATCGAAGCGATACTGCTTCTGCTCCCCGGAGGTCAACGGAAAGAGATCATGGCCCAGGCCGTCTTTCGACTTGTCGTTGAAAAAGTCATCTCGGAAGCTTTGAACAATACTGCTATCCACCCAGCCGTCCCCAGGCACAGGCTCACCTTGAAATGTCAGGTACTTCCCTTTGTGCCAGTAACGGCCTTC
This sequence comes from uncultured Acidobacteriota bacterium, assembly GCA_963831905.1. GTDB lineage: Bacteria > Acidobacteriota > Terriglobia > UBA7540 > UBA7540 > CAVROP01. The sequence goes on from CAWHRX010000009.1 coordinate 2,171,984, forward strand.
GATGTGTTTCAGTTCCTTCTTTGTTCCGTCCGGCGTGGGAGCGACCAGGTAATCCGCGGTTTCCTCGCGCGCCAGCTTGCCGTTGGTCCGCAAGGTTGCGACATGAATGCGCTGCTGGTAGACGTATTCCGCGCGTGCTTGTTGCGCCCGGTCCTGATTGGCGGCCACGCGAGCCATGATCTCGTCCACGGACGGCGACGGTTGGTCGGCGCTCCCAAGCGTCCCCAGCGAGGCCAGCAGTAGAACCCATGACAGCCTGAACATCGAGAATCCCCCACTGGAATATACGCAACGAACCTCTCGCCGGGTGCAAGAAAATGGCAGGTGGGCAGATGGGCAGGTCGGCAGATGGCAGTCGGGAATTGACCGAAGCAGTGGGCGACAGGTACGGTGGACATATTTCGGACGCGCGGCCGCTGATTACTCCTTTGCGCATCGCCACCTGCCCACCTGCCGACCTGCCCACCCGCCAACTGGAAATCGGCCCCAGTAATCGGGCATAATGGTTCCCCGGGTGCAGTGACATGGCACTTTTTCTCGGAATCGATGGAGGCGGCAGCGGCACCCAAGCAATGCTAGGTGACGAAGAGGGGCGGATTCTTGCCAGAGCGGTAGCCGGGCCCTCGAATCCAACGAAGGTGGGGATTGAAAGGGCCAAGAAAGAGCTCTTGCGGGCCGCGCGTGGAGTCTTTCGGAAGGCGCCGAGCGCAGCGGAGCGCGGCAAGTTGACGACTACGCGTGGAGTTGGGAGGCGCCGTCAGCCATTGCTCGCCGCGGTTTGTGCCGGGGTGGCGGGCGTTGACCGTGCGGCTTTGAGCCGTCCGCTCCTGGCGTGGCTTCGCAGGGCCATTCCCGCGCGATGCCATCTTCTGGTGGTGGACGCGGCGATTGGCTTGTATGCTGCGCTGGGAACAGGTACGGGAATGGTCGTCGAGTCAGGGACAGGTTCGATCGCCTACGCGCGTGATCGGCGGGGCAGAATCCTGCGCGCCGGTGGTTGGGGCTCTACGTTTGACGATCCGGGGTCAGGCTATGACTTGGGACGGCAGGCTATCATGGCGGCTCTGCGCGATTTTGACGGGCGCGGCGAGCACACCGTGCTGACCACGAGGGTCTGCCGGGCGCTAGGGCTTTCCGCCATCGACCAAATCGTGTTGAAGGCCCTTAACCCCCAGCAAGTGGCGGCACTGTTCCCGCTGGTTCTGGGTGCGGCCCGCGAAGGCGATCGGGTGGCGCGACGGCTTTGCGCTCACGCTGCGTTTGAACTCGCTCAGATGGCGCTGGCTCTGGGACGGCGTCTGGGGCGGCACGGAATCGTGCCCGTGGTCTGTTTCGGCGGCGTCTTCCGCTCCAGCCCAACCCTGCGGCGTAGTTTTGCGCGCTTCGTGCATCAGCACATGCCCGCGGCACGCGTGAAACTCCTGCAACGCGAACCTGTCGAGGGCGCTCTGGCCATGGCGCGCGAGTTGGGCGGCGCGCACCTCCGGTTTTGAGATCTGCGGCTCTTAGCGCTGGCTGGGTTGATCGCAAAGTGTGGCCCCCTCGCCCGGCCCGCAGCGGCTGACGAAAACGCCGGCCGCGGTCCACCTTCCCCGATTTCTGGGGTCCGATGGACTCATCGGGGTCCGGCAATCGGACTCCCCCAAGAGAGAGAGGGTCGCCCACAACACGATCCGTATCGAGGTGACTTATGTCTCAAATGATGAGAGAGATTCTGGAGCAGCCCCTGGCGCTCCAGCGCACCCTGGCTGCCGAGCGCGACCACGCCGTGGCATTCGCTGACTTCGCGCGTAAGCAGAAATTCCGGCTTATCGTTCTCGTGGCGCGCGGGACATCCGACAATGCCGCGCTGTTCGGACGCTACTTGCTCGAGCTTACCACCGGGATCCCGGTCTCGATGAGCGCCGCATCGATACATACCCTTTATCACGCACGGCTGGATCTTCGCCAGACTCTGGTGGTAGGCATCTCACAATCGGGCGAGGGTACGGATATCAACATGGTGCTCAAGTCGGCAAAGCGTCAGGGCGCCTACACACTTGGCATCACCAACGAGGCCCGGTCAACGATGGCCGATTTGGTGGACGACGTCTTCCTGGTTCACGCGGGAAGGCAGCGCTCTGTGGCGGCCACGAAGACCTACACGGGACAACTGCTGATCCTCTACCTTTTGGCCTCGAGCTTAAGCTCTCAACTTGTCCTTAGCGACGTTTCCGAGATCCCGCATCGCGTCGAACTGGCCCTCAAGATGCTCCCGGAAATCGAGCAGGTGGTCGAGCGCTACCGTTACATGCGCCGCTGCGTGGTGGTGGGGCGCGGCATCAATTTAGCCAACGCCTACGAACTGGCTTTAAAACTGATGGAGACCTGCTACGTCGTGGCCGAAAGGTTCTCCTCCGCCGACTTCCTTCACGGGCCGATTGCGATGATTGAGAGGGACTTCCCGGCGCTGGTCTTTATGCCGCCCGGCAAGACATTTCAAGAACTGCTGAAACTGACCGCACATCTGCACGCCTTGAAAGCCGATACCCTGGTCTTTTCCGCCTCGAACGCTCGGATTCCGGGCGCCGGGCGTGTGATTCGTATTCCCGATCCCGTCCCGGAAATCTACACGCCCATACCCTACATCATTCCGGGGCAGATCTTTGCGGCCTTGCTCGCGGAAGTGAAGGGACTCAATCCCGACAAGCCGCGAGAGCTTCAAATTGTGACGCAAACAGTTTGAATTACGTTCGTCCCCTGTCACTCCAAGGCCCGTTGTTTGGACCGAGGAATCTCCGCAGTTCGCTTGTAACAGGGTGCATCAGCGAGCAATCGGCAGTGGTCGGACTCGTATTCTGCCTCCCTCAAACACTGCCACGCAGCCTTGCTCGAGGTCGGCTGTGAGTTTTTCGACGTTCGCCATGAGCACTGCGACTTGGGCCTCGGGCCGCCGTTGAGTGGACCTTCTGAGCAGGATGACGGAGGGTTTCCTGTTCTCGCGCAAGGCGAGGAGCATGCCAAAGTCGGTATCTGCCGAAATCAGGATGCGATCCTCTTCTGCTGCGCGCTCGAAGATCGCGAGGTCATCGTCCGCCGCCATGCCATAATCCCGGACGTGAACCGCATCATGCCCGGCTTCGCGCAGACCTTCCGCCAGCAGGGGAGATAGCGCATTATCGACCAGGAATCTCAAGGGCTAGAAACCAGTGGGATTTCGCGTTCCCGCACCGCTTCCGCAGCATAGCGCAGGGCCTCAGAGACGTCTTCGGCCTCAAGATCGGGGTAGGCTCTTAGTATCTCGTCAACGCTCATTCCGTCTGCGACCATTCCAACCACGGTCGCGACCGGAATGCGTAGTCCGCGGAGACATGGTACGCCACCCATCTGCTCCGCTTTCACAGTTATTCGCTGGAACGCCATATCGCACCGCCCCCAGCTATATTATCAGATTCGTTGCGGGCTCATCCCACTTAGTAGCGGGCTCACGGAGCTCCAATATGCTTAGTCATCAGTATGACTGCTTCAGCGTATCTATGCGACAATGCGGGTCACCAATTCGTTATGGATCCGTCGGGCCGGTGGAACATGGGGATCGGTCGTGAGCGCTCGGTAATCTCGGCCGCGAGTTGCAGCGGCTTGGTATCCAAGGTCACGCCGAGTCCCGGACGGCGGTTGGGCCACATCTTGCCGTTGCGGAAGTCGTAGCATTCCGGCAAGTGCGGGTAAGAAGCTTTCCCTTCGCCGGTCATTTCCATCAACACCGGCCCCGAGAAGACCCCGCAGGCATGGACCAACGCGGCTTCCGACACCGGGCCGGTGAAGTGCGGTATGAGGCCCACGTAATGCGTCTCGCAGAGGGCGAGGATCTTCATGTACTCGGTGATACCGCCTACATTCGGCAAGGTGACGCGGGCATAGTCGATAAGTTGCTGCTCGATTAACGCATTGACGTCCCATCGGCTGCCGAACTGTTCGCCGACCGCAATGGGGACTTTAACATGGGCGCGCAGCTCCTTGTAAACGTCAGGATTCTCAGACCGGATCAGATCCTCGGCGAAGTACGGCTCAAGCGGCTCAATCAGGGTGCTGAGCCGCACGGCATCGGGGAAGTCGAGGCGGGTGTGGTAATCGAGCGCCCAATCACCATCTTTACCCACGCCCTCGCGGATTTCGACGCAGTCCTCATAGGTCTTGCGGACCATCTGATGGGAGTTGAAGGGTTGGCCGTCCGGCGGGTCTGCGGTGGCGTAACGAAAGGCGCGGAAGCCTGCTTCGAGACAGGCGCGAGCGGTCTCCTTCAGGCTTCCGTGGCTCGGGAAACCCGTGGAATAACACTCCACGTGGTCACGCGCCAGGCCGCCGAGAAGCTCATACACGGGCACGCCCAGCGCTTTACCTTTGAGGTCCCAGAGAGCAAGGTCAATCGCGCCGAGGGCGTCCAGTTTTTCGCGTCCGGCGGGATAAAAGTAGCCGCGGAACATCATCTGCCACAAATGATCAATGCGAAATGGGTCTTCGCCGATAATCATGGCGCCACACTGTGAGGTGGTCTCACGTGAACCGCCCTCGCCGATGCCTGTGATGCCCTGATCTGTCTCAACGGTTACGATATTGAAGCTCTGGTTAAAATGCTCAGGAGACTTCGGATTGTGGTAGAAACGAACGCGAGTAATCTTCAGGGGAGAAGGCGGGGCAAGGGCATTCACCCTTGGCGGCATCGCAAGAGCTGCGGCTCCCCCCAAACCGGCTGATTGCAGAAAATGACGCCGTTGCATAGGACCTCCTTTTGGGGGAGTATAACGCAGTTAGCTGATCAGGTGTGCGGTGATGCCGATTCTGGTGCAGGCTTTCGCGAGCGCGGCGTCAGCAGTCAGAATTGGGCATCCTTGCATAGCCGCCACCGCCAGGTGCAGGGCATCCAAGGTTTGGAGCGGGACGGTGAAAGTCGCGAGCCACTCACGTGCTTTTGCAAAATGTTCGCGTTCCAGCGCGAGTCGCTGGTAGATTCCTTGCTCTAAATGGGCTTGAAATACAGCAAGTACGCGAAGCCCCTCTGCGGCGCGGATCTCACGCGTGCGTACTTTGCGGGCGAGCATGGACAGAAATTCCGTCTCCACTAGCCAGCTAATTGCCAGCCGCTCTTCTCTTTGCAAGGCTTGCTGTGCCCGGCTGCTTAGTGGCTCAGGGCAGTAATAAGCGGCTAGAACACTGGTGTCGATGTATGTCAATAGCGGTTGCTCCGGCGGGCTTCCTGGATGCACTGGCTCAACGGTTTGCCACGAAGTTTGATCGAGGCTCGAAAGCCGCTCAAGTCAGGAAGGGGAGGCACCTTTCGCTCTGGCCGGATGAACCTCGCGACCTCGACACCCCTGCGCAGCACGACAACCTCACTCCCTGCCTCGACCTCGTCCAGCAAGCGGCGAAAGTCTTCTCGTGCTTCTCGGACGTTGACCTTATGTGTACCCATACGGTGGCTCCGTGTACACGTCAAGTGTACACCTAAGTTTGCCGTCCGCACAAGGAGGAGAAATGGGAGAAATCGATGGTAAAAGCTGCGTTTCGGTGGGCACTCTCGGTGGCGAAATGGAAGCGACGTTCCTGGAAACTTCCTCCTCAAGGATTAGCACCAGTTCACGGTTGAGCCGGTCTCGGTATTCGTTATGGCTGATGCCCAAAGGAGATGTTCGCCGGCGGTTGGCGGAAGCTATCCTGGATCTGAGCGGGAAGTATTCCACATCAGCCTTTGAGCCTCACGTGACCCTGGCCGGCAGCATCGTTGGTCCGGCGCGGGAGGTTGAGTCGAAGATGAAACACCTGGCCAGGAGAATCCCACCTTTTACGATTCGCCTGACCACGGTCGAAGGACTGGAAGAGTATTTCCGCTGCCTCTTCATAAGAGTGGCCCTAACTCATCCCATCATGTCTGCGAATGAGGCCGCCCGGGAGATTTTCCGCCTTCCAAAGCGGCCCGCTTTCATGCCGCACCTCAGCCTGCTTTATGGCAACTTGCCGTGCAAAGAAAAAGAGAGAATAATCGCTTCCCTGAGTCGCCAGTTCGAGCTCGAGTTCAAGGCGGCAACTCTTCACCTCTATCTCATCAAGCGCGAGACCGAAGCCTGGCGCCGCGTGGCGAGCCACGGCCTGGGGCTGTAAATCGCCCCATTACGAACTTGCCGGACTGTGCGCGGATTCTTCCAGCGTGGCGTCCTGCACGGGCTGCGTCGAGCGGATGGTGAGCCAGTCGGCATGGGCTCTATCCCAATCCTGGATGACCAAGCCCTGCGCCTCGAAGAGTGCACGGATTTGAGGCCGTCCCCAGCCTACGATTTCTTCCAGGATGGGAACCAACACGCTCAGCGCGTCTTCGCTCAGCACGGTCCGCTTGGCGATCTGGGTAATGCTTCGCGCCTGCGAAACCGCCACCGTGAAGCCCTCGCGCTGATTCAAATGCAGCATCACGTGGATGTCAGAGCTGCCGTCGCCGATATAAACAATCCGATGCGAACCGATGCGAAGCGCTGCCTGGAGGTCGTCCAGCACGGCCACTTTGCCATAACCGGCATTCACTCGAATGAGCCCGGCGATTCCTCCTGCGTCGTCGTACTCCAGCAGCGTGCCGTGGATATGGTCCGGCGCGATGATGCCCTCGAGCGCCGACTCCACGATTTCCTGGGGAGCGGCGGAGATCACGCGAAACTCGAACTGGTAACCATCGATAGCACCGGCCAGCATTTCGTGCAGCCGCTTGATGTTCTTCTTCAGCCTGATTTTCTTCCCTGCTTTTCCGAAATGTTCCTTCCGTACTCGAACCCGGAATTCACGATCGTGAAGAAGCAGGTAAGCTAATTCTCCGCCTTGCTGCACCAGGTTTTGCGCCGAGAGGATTGCCGTCTTACGCTCGAAGTCTTTACTAGAGATTCCCACCAGCTCGCTCAAAACCGCGCCGGAGTCGTGGAAACTGAGGGTTTGGTCAAAATCGCTCGCCACCAGGTATTTCTTGGCCATCTGAGTTGTCGCTGGCATAGACATCTCCTCCTCAAGCCTGTAACCCCAAACTCGCCTGTTTAATCGAGTTCCTTGGTCAGCTTAGTTTATGCGCTCATTGTTACAGTAGAGTTTCTCGCCCATTGCGTGACCAGGCACGCCAAGCCAGGGCGGAAGAACACAGGCAGGTGAATTCTCGAATTTGTTTGGGCGGTTGCATTTCACAGATTATCGTAGTCCATCGGCGCCGCTTTCATCCAATTCATTATATTAATACTCTCCATAACTGCGGGCAGTCTGCCGCTATACTGCCGCGCGGTGGAATGTGTCCTCCGGCAGTTGGAAGGAAACCGCAACCATCTGCTGCTTTTTTCGGCCAGGGCAGTTTTTGTTCGAAGCTGCCCGGCGCTCGAGCGGCGGACTATTTTCCGGTGGGATTGAACGAGGCCAGAACGGTAGCGAAAATCTTCTTGTACTGCTCGTACTTTTCTTCGACGCTCCAGGCAGTGGCGATAAAAACGATGTCGCCGCGGCGGAAAGCCATCACACGATTCAGAACTGGGCCCAGGGAGTCGTCGGTGGTCTTCATCAGGAAGTCTTCCACTTTGCGCTCCGGCAGGTCCAGTTGTTGCCGCGCGGCGATGGTGCCGTTGGCGCTCTTCGCGTACATGTCCACAACTGCGCTTACCGGCTTGTCGCCCGGCACGCGCATATACTGGACGTTAACCCCAAGGTCATCCGCGCCGTTGGGATAAAACTCGATCATGGGAACCGGGCTCTCAGTGTCGTGGCTGAGCTGCCCGGGATCATAGTCGCTCAAATGCGACTCCCAGCCGGTCGGAACGAGAATGTCCAAGCTGAACTTAGGGTCGCCGAAAGGTGTGAACTGGTGGCTGCCAAAGCCCTTCGCCAATTCCTCCGTGGAAAAAAGCGAACCGGTGGGAAGCTGGTTCTGAGCGGGCTGCTGAGGGAAGCCGGAAGCGAACGAGCAAGCGAAAGCAACTGACCAGACAAGGGCGAGATTGACCAATTTGGTTTTCATGAAATCACTCCTTGCATTCGGCAGAATCCTATCACAAAGTCCGGCGCAGAGGGATCCCCGCCCAAAGTGAATCGCCTGCATAGGCGGGAAAGAAACGAAACCTTGTCATCCTGAGCGAAGCGAAGGATCTCTGCAGTTCATTGTCGATCGTTAAGATCGCGAAACTGCAGGGATCCTTCGCTCCGCTCAGGATGACACCTCCAGAGTTTTCACACCTCCCGAAACCTCTGTGGTGAGCTTCCTTCCCGGTGCCGTTACGCTACTCGGAGTCGTTCCAGCTCTTGCTCGTCCAAGTCGATTCCCAAGCCGGGAGCGTCCGGGATCTGGAGATAGCCGTCTTGGGCGTGCAATCTCTGGCGCGTAATCTTGTCGCGCAGAGTGGTTCCCTCTTCCGCAACAAACTCCACAATCAAAGCGTTAGGAATCGAATTCAAGAAATGCAGCGCCGCCGTGACGTTGATATAGGTCGTGAAGCCATGATTGGCCACCACCAGCCCCCGGTCATAAGCCAGGCTGGCAATCTTGAGCGCTTCCGTAAATCCTCCGCAGCGCGTCAGGTCCACTTGCACCACGTCGATCTTCCCCTTGTCCATCAGCTCCAGGAACGACAGGCGGTTACTCTCTTCCTCACCGGCGGCGATTCGAATCGAAGTGGAGCGGGAGAGCTTCGCGTAACCCTCGTAGTCATCAGGGCGAAGCGGCTCCTCGAGCCAGAAAATGTTGAACTCCTCGAAGGCGCGGGCTCTCTGCAACGCCGTCTTGGAATCCCAGACAAGACCGGCGTCGATCAACAAATCGGGGCCGTCTCCCAACCCCTTGCGCCCTTGCCTCACCAGGTCCACATCGGTCTTGGCGTCGCTGCCCATGGGGTCCCACCCGAACTTCACGGCCTGGAAGCCCCGGTCGCGAAACCGCCTGGCTAGGTCGTGCGTGGCTTGGGGCGTGGCGCCGAAGAGGGAACTGGCGTAACAGCGGAGCTTTTTGTGGAAGCCGCCGCCCAGCAATTTCCACACCGGCAACCCCAAGGCCTTGCCCTTGATATCCCAAAGCGCCATGTCGATGCCGCTCATGGCATGAATGCCCACGCCTCTTCTGCCCCCATAGATGTTGGCGCGGTACATCTTGTGCCACAGGAACTCCGTTTGCAATGGGTCTTCGCCTATGACGACTTCCCTTAGTCCGGTAGCAGTGGTGTGGCTGAAAGGGCCTTCAATGGCTCCCTTAACCGCCATCGGGGATGAATCTACCTCTCCGATACCGGTGATCCCTGCGTCCGTGGTCACCTTGACGATGAGCGCGTCCTGGCCGCTGTCACATTGCGTCTTCACCTCCGGTTGGCGGAGGTAGATAGCCTCTACACCTGTTATTTTCATGATCGCAACCCTCGGGAGGCGGTGAAATTGGACTGCATGTTTACAAGATAACCCAGATTGACGTACAGTGTCGCATTGGTTTTCCGGCGACGACAGCCCTGAAAGGACCTCTTATGAATCCCCTATCGAGACGTGAAATGCTGGCCTCCTTGCTGGTGGTGCCTGCTGCACTCCGTGCTGATGAGGAGTGGTTCCCGCTCTTTGACGGCCGCACCCTGCACGGATGGAAGTACGGTGAGAACAAACACTCCTTCCGGGTTGCGGCGGGGCAGATCGCCGCCGGCGGAGCGCGCTCACACCTCTTTTACAACGGACGGATTCGTAATGCGAGCTTTAAGAACTTCGAGCTCAAGGCGGAGTTCATGCCTTCCGCGGGAGCGGAGTCCGGCATCTACTTCCACACCGCGTTCCAGGCCAACGGGTGGCCGGAGAAGGGGCTCAAGGTCCAGATTAACAACACCTACACGGGCGACGCTGATCACCGCGAGCGCAACAAAACCGGCTCTCTTTATGGCGTGCGCAACATTTATAAGGCTTCGGCCAAAGACAACGAATGGTCTGAGTTGCACATCCTGGTCCGTGGCAAGCGGGTACAAGTGCAGTTGAACGGAACCCCGCTCGTGGATTACCTCGAGCCGGACCCACCGGTCGTAGACTCCGATCATCCCGGGCGGGTTCTGGGGAGCGGCACCTTCGCACTCGAATGCCACGGTCCGGACTCGAAGGTTTTGTTTCGCAACATCCGTGTCAAGCCGTTGCCGGACAACCTGGTCGCGGACATGACGGATCCGCCTGAAATGGACGGCATCTATCGCGAACTGCTGTGGCTGCAATGCCGGAACATCCCAGCCCTGGATTGCCACATTCATCTCAAGGGAGGGCTGACGCTGCAAGAGGCGCTCGCGAACTCGCGCCGAGTCGGCATCCAATACGGAATCGCCATCAACGGCGGACTCGGTTTTCCCACCACCAATGACGCGGCCGCTGAGGAATATCTCAAGAGCATGCAGGGCCAGCCTTGCTTTGTCGCGTTACAGGGGGAGGGGCGCGAATGGGTAACGCTGTTCTCGAGGGAAACGGTGGCTAAATTCGATTACATTTTCACCGACGCCATGACCTGGAGCGACGACAGCGGCAAGCGCATGCGCCTTTGGATCAAGGAAGATGTTGGAGAGATCAGTGACAAGGAGCGGTTCATGGACACGCTGGTCAAGCGCGCGGTTGGAATCCTCGATCACGAGCCGATCGACATTCACGCCAATCCCACCTTTCTGCCGGACGTTATCGCGGCCGAGTACGATCAACTGTGGACTCCCGAGCGCATGCAGAAGCTGATCGATGCCGCCAAAAGGAACGACATCGCCATCGAAATCAGCAACCGCTACCGGCTGCCCAGCCCGGCGTTTATCAAGTTGGCCCAGAAGGCAGGCGTGAGGTTTTCGTTTGGCACTAATAACGGTGACAAGAACCTGGGCCGTGACGAGTACGGTATAGAAATGGTGAAGGAGTGCGGGCTGACGTGGCAGGACATGTTCCTGCCCAAACCTGACGGCGAAAAGGCGGCGCAACGGAAGGGAATGTCGTAAGGGCAGTGACGAGTGACAAGTGCCCAGTGACGAGCAGCCGCAAGAAGCAAGAAGTGAAAGGCAAGCCGCACGGTCACCGCGTGTACTCGGCGCGAGTTTCTTGCTCGTCACTCGTCACTTGTCACTCGTCACTTTTTCGGTGGTTCCCATAGTTCGATGCGGTTGCCTTCCGGATCCATAATCCAGGCGAAGCGGCCATATTCATAGTCCTCGCGATGAGGGTCGACCTCGACGCCTTCTTCACGAAGTACCGCCAGCAACCCATCCAAATCCTCCACAATAAAGTTCATCATGAAGGTGGATCGGCTGGGATTGAAATACATCGTGTCTTTCTTGAAGATCGCCCAGACCGTCATGCCGGGTTTTTGGGGGTCGTCGGCATGACGCCAGTTGAAACTGACGGCCTCCTGCCCTTCGCGCCGCACACCAAGATGCTTCTCATACCATCCGTAGAGTTTCTCGGGATCGTCCGCCTTGAAGAAGAGCCCTCCCAGTCCGGTGACTCGCTTCATGAACGCGCTCCTTTAACGGAAGTGGGGGTGAGCAGGCCGAGGGTTGCCAGTTCACAAGCCATACGCTAGAAGCATAGCCAAGTTGGCGGGTTGGGTCAAGCAAAAAGTGCTGCCGCGGCTCAGCCTGCGGCGTACAGAGAAGAGACGACGCGGTTGAGCCGGAATTCAGCGGCTTCGAGCGCGGCCGACGTGCTGGCGGTCATGCAGCCGTCAACTGCGCCAAGCAGCGCGTGCAATTCACGGCCAGTTGTGCAGACTGGGATGCTCAACTCGTCAAGCCACCGGTCAGAAACCTGGAACACATCTCCCGGCCGTGGGCGGTGGCCGGTTGTGAGCAACTCCTGGGCGTACAAGGAGTTCAAGAACGCCAGCAGATACCGCAGGACTAAAGGCGTCTGCGCCTCGCGTCCCAGCAGACTGCTCAAGCGGCTTCGAAACTCTTCACAGGCCTGGCGCGTGCCGTCACTGACGGCCAGGCACACGCAGGAATCTTGAATCCCGATCCCTTCTTCATCGAGGGTGAAGCGAACATGAGGCGTCAACCGTGGAGAAATGATCTTGGGCCTGCCGAAGATTACTTCCGGGTCACGCGGCCAGATGAACTCGTACCAGGCGCGGCCAAACTCGCGCAGATTGCGTTTCTTGAACGTTCGGTTCGAAAGCTGCGCGTAGAACTTCAGCAGGTATTCTGCAGCTTCAGGGTACTTGACCAGACCTAAAGTGTCCCGGCGGCGCTCAAAAAGCCGTTCGATACTGCGCGGGTTCAGTCCGAATTGCCGCAGCAACTCTCGTTCAAACTCATCAACGGGATGCTCAAAGTCGAGGGCATCGAGCGCGAACGGCTTCGTGCGCGCAAAGGCGGGATGCCAGCCGCCATACTGGTCTTGGGCGTAGGGATACAGAATGACATTGGCTCCCCAATGCGGCCGCCATGATTGGGTCTCACGCCCTTTGATAATCGGATGGACCAGCGCCCTCTCCAGGCCGAGCTCGCTGGCGTGGGCTTCGGTCATGAGAAAGACCGAGAGGCAGCCTTTGCCGCCCACCGTCACGCCCTGGCTTGGCTCGAGCAACTGCGCCACGCGCGGCCACTCGGGCCGGGTTCGAATCTTGAATTCCTGGGCTGCAAGGAGCCAACGGGCCCCCCCGAACCCACGCAGCCCCGCGAGTGGAAACCGAAAAGCCGTGAAGAAGTCTTGCTCGATCGGCTCTCCCGCGTTCTCGACCAGCGCAATGCCTCGCCGGACGAGTGAAACAACCTGGCCGCGCCGATCGTGATTGCCCGTCCCTCTGGGCCACATCTTCTTGGACGACAGCAATACGACCGCCTGTTCACCCTCGCAGGCTGGACGCTTTTCGAACACCCCAAGGCAAGGAATGTTCATGGCGCCGAAGAAAAGCTTTCCGAACGGGTTGAGATCGATGAGATAACGAAGGCTTGCCTGCTCGGCCAGTTTGCGGCGGAGGCCGATGACGTGAATGGCCCGGCCGCGCACGTACTCGCTGTGAGGCGCCGCCCAATCCTTGTCGATGAAACTGCCCTGGGTTATGAGCGCCACCGTGCCGCCGGGCTTCAGCCATCGGAGCGCCCGGTCATAGAACAGACCGTAAACATCAAGTTTGCCAGCGTAGGTATCGCGGTACTCCGCGGCAAGCCGCTCTTTGTAATGCTTATCGAAGATAGGGGCCAGGCGTCCTTTGAGCAACCCGCCCCAGGGCGGATTCCCCACCACCAAATCGAATTTCCGTTCGGCATCGTAGTTTGCGCGCGAACCCCTCGAAGGAGTCATCCCGAGGAGTCCCGAGCAGGTCGGGGCGGGGAAGGAATCCGCCCGTTGTCCGGCTGTAGAACTACAGAAGCTCTCCGCCGAGTGTACGCCGAACGAACTGTGGGGAGCCTTCGCTTCGCCCTGGACCGTCCGGTCCGGGGCTTCGCTCAGGATGACCGCAGGGGAGGTCAGGATAACAGTGGGTGAGTTCAGGATGACAGCACGCGAATTCAGGATAACAGCAGGCGGGTGCAGAGTTACGTTTCGAGCGCTCTCCGCCGGCGGCAACAGTGAGTCCCCCAGGAAGATCGCAGGGTCAACGCGGAAGCTTCGCCTGTGCGTGCGCGCTCGCGCGTAAAGGGGCAGGACCGCGAAAAGAACGTTGATGAATGTTAGGAAAGTTGCAAAGGGATGAATGTCGATGGCGCAGAGGTTCTTTACGATGATCTGCAACATCCCGCGCGCCCGCTCCCCTTCCGGAAGTTCGTGGGCGTAGAGGTGGCGATGGCAGGCTTGGGAACTATCCTCGAGGTGTTCTAGAAGCCGCTCGAGGGCGCTAATCACAAACGCACCTGAACCCGTGGCCGGGTCGAGCAGGGACTTCTCGCAGAGGCGTTCGACTTCGCGCCGGTAACCTGCCAGGTCGAGAGTCAGGTCCACAAGTTCCTGGGGAGTGTAGAATCCGCCTAATTGCTGCCGCTCCTCGTCAGAGAGGCAGTGTTGATCGATATCCCTCCAGAGGTCCCGGTCCACCCCGCTCATCTCGTAAGCACGGAGTAGGTCAAGCAGTCTCTCGTCTGCGGCATGGAGCTGCTCTTTGAAGCGCTGCGCGCCTTCGCGCTTCGATTCGGCAAGCTCGCCGCGCAGGCTCTCCCGCCACCAATCAAACTCACCCAACTCATATACCGCCGGAGCGAGTTCCCGCATCTCCGGCTCGTTAAGGCCTTGATCTTCGCCGATGCGGCAAAGCAGCAGGCGGGCCGCGTAAACGTAGGCCGTCTGCGTCGCGCATTCGCGCGCCGCACCCGCCGCCAGGCCCGCGTTGACGGCGCGGAAACAATTGAGCATGTCGAAAAAGATTTGCTGAAGATCGGCGACTCGGTCACGGAGCGAGCGGCTGAAAGCTTCTACGAGATGCGGCTCTTGGCGTGTCAGCTTATGGAGATGAGAGGTGCCTGCATCGTAATCATAGCCGCTCATGGTCTCACGCCGAGGGGAGTTAGGCCGGGCCTCGCAGGAACGGATTGACCACAATCACTGCGTCCAGTTCCTGGTCGGCCTGCAAACCTTCAGTCAGCAGGTATCGACACGAAGCAGACTTGGCCGCCGCCACAATGAGTGCGTCCCAGAAGGAAATCTGATACCGGTCCTGAATTCTCCAACCGTCCTCCGGAAGCAGCGAGTCCGCAGCCACCGGTCGCCACGCCAGCAGGTCCCGAACCTCGGCACGCGCCTGCGCCCGCACACTCGGCCACTTTTTCGTGACCTTCACATAAAACTCTTGCAGGACCTGATAACTGACCCGCCCGCGACCGCTCTTCCACAACTCTGCCCGCCAGGCATGGGCCGCCTGTTGCTTCCCCAGGTCGGCCGTGTCCAAGGCGTATATCAGGACGTTCGTGTCAACGAAGATTGGCGCGGTCATGCGCCTCCTCGCGGGACAGATATCGGCCGTCCGTACTCAGGAAAGGCCGGCGCGCGAGGGCCCGGCGCATCGCACGCTGGTAGCCTTCTTTCTCGATCATTCTCTCCTTGAGGAATTCCCCCAGCAGACGTGAGACACTTACTAAGTAGGCCAGAAGTATGTAGACATAAACGAGCTAGATCGCTGCATACTGGGTATCTGGCATAAGAAAGAATTGGCGAACCAACTCGGGCGACTTTTGAAGGCGTCTCAGTCGGCTGCCGACCAACGTTTTCAGGTGGTCGGCACCCTCGAGCAAAGCACGCCCGACGCCGTGATGTTTGACGTGATTCCAGACCTGCTCGTCGGGATTGAGTTCAGGCGAGTAGGGCGGCAGGTAGAAGAGCCGCAGTTTGCCCTGGGTGGAAGCGTAGGCACGGGCGGCTCGCGACTGGTGAACCGGATGGCCGTCCGCAATCAGGAAGATCGGCCGAGAGGCATGGTGCGTCAGACGCTTCAGGAACTGCACATAGCGCGCGGTGTTCAGCTTCCCTTTCACCACCATAAAGCGCAACTCTCCGCGCGCGCTCACGGCCGAAATCATGTTCAACCCTACGCGCTGGCCGGTCGTGGGCACGACGGGCGTCTGCCCCCGTTCTCCCCAGGTCGTACCGGAATGATAATCCGAACGCACCCCAGCCTCGTCCGCAAAGAAAATCGCGGCTCCCACTCGCTTGGCCAAGGCGTGAATGGCCGGATACTCTTGCTCTCGCCAGCGCTTCACGCGCTCGGGGTCTTGCTCCCAGGCTCGCCACAAAGGACGCTGGCACGTCAGCCCCAACTGCTTCAGCAGCCGTCCGACACTCGACAGGCTCAGCTTCAGTCCGAACCGCTGGCGCAACAAAATCCGAATCATCCAGCGCGTCCACAGAGCAAACTCGAATTGAAACTGCAAGGGATTCTTCCCCACGACGGTGCGATACAACCAGCGGAGTTGGGCCCCGGTAATCTTCGGTGGGCGGCCCGCCAACGGACGGGCTTTCAGCGCCGCCCAGCCTCCAGCCCGATACCGAGCCAGCCAGTTGTAGATACAAGCGCGACTGAAACCCAGCGCCGCAACAACCACCTCGGGGCTCTCGCCCGCTTGCACTCGCTCGACCGCGCGAATCCGAATCTCTTCCAGGGTTTTGTGATCCAACTTCCGGGCATCTTGCGTAACCATGCCCGAAGTATAGCCGATAGCTTCATTTATGTCTACTTACTTCTGATTGGATTAGTATATCCTGGCGTGCAGCCTCAAGGCGCGCCCAGCGAGCGACAGGTTCCTCGAGCGTAATGGTGACGTTTCTCAACCGGGATCTCATAACACGAATATGGTGTTACACTGGGTCCGTGTCAAGCGGTTGACGGCGGGCATTTCTCTTTCGGCCGTGCGCATAGCGCACAACTACTCTTCACATCTGCGGTTCTTCCGCCAAGTCCAAACTCCAAAGCCGCAGGCCTTGCGAGCTGGGTCTGGGCTGCCCGGTTTATGTGGCGCCTGATGCTATACTGGGGAGATTATTGCCAAGGTGGCGAATCGCGTCGGCAGAATCGAGGCACAGAGATGAGCAAGCGTGTTGCGGGGAAGGTAGCTGTTGTCACGGGAGCGGCATCGGGCATGGGGCGCGCCGGGGCCACGCTACTGGCTGCGGAAGGCGCCCAAGTGGTGGTTGCGGATATCAACGAGGCTGGGGGAAACCGCGTCACGCAAGCGATTCGAGACGAAGGCGGGGAAGCAACGTTCGTGCCCCTGGACGTGCGGAGCCTGGAGAGCGTGAAAGCGCTGGTGCAAACAACGCTTTCCCACTATGGCCGGATCGACGTGCTCTATCACAACGCGGTGGACGTGCGTTTTGTGAACGAGGAGGATCGGCGCCTGACCGAGCTTCCCGAAGAGACCTGGGAGCGCATGATCGATCTTATCTTGTCCGGCACGTTTCGATGTTGCAAGTATGTCGGCCGGCAGATGATCGCGCAACACTCCGGCTCGATCATCCTCTCTGCCACGGATGACGCTCTCATCGGCTGCGCCGGCCTCGACGCGTACACTGCTGCCAAAGGCGGTGTGATCTCACTGACGCGTTCCTTCGCCGCGGGCATGGGAAAAGAGGGCGTGCGGGTCAACGCCATTTGCCCCAGTTTCGTCTCCACCGAATCGCAACTCGCCTGGATGCAGACCGATCAGGCCAAAACCGTCATGGCGGCGCTGCATCTTCTGCCAATTGCTACTCCCGAGCAGATCGCGCCTTTCGTGGTGTACTTGGCCAGCGAAGAGTCGTGCGTCGTCACCGGCGGCGTCTTTCCGATTGATAGCGGTTATATGGCCTTCAAAGCCAACCTGGATGTTATGGGCACGATGAACCTCCCGTCGTGACGCCGACGTGTTTTTCAGCCATGCGGCTTCTAGTCCTGCGCCGACCAACGAACCGTAGGGATTGAGAAGCGGGGGTGCGCCACTGGCAGTGGGACACGAACTGTCAAGGTCGCCATGGTATTTCCCTGTGCTGTAGTGTTAAAATGGCGGTATCTCACGGGGTCAAAGTTGAAAATCCGGTTGAGTCCCACGTTGGTGGGCGAGGAGGCGTGATGATCTGGAATCATAAACGAACTCCGGTGATCGCCCTGCTCTGGTGTGTCGTCGGCGCTTGGCCGTATCTGCACCCGGCAGCTCTCTGGGCGCAGACGCCGGAAGAAGTAGACAGGCACACAGCAAGTCTTCCGCCCGATCAGCGCGCCTACGAACGCTTCCGCTTTTGGGAAACCGAACTCCCACCGGAGCAGCAGCGCGATCCCAATTTGATGACGAACTATCGCGCTTACCTCAAGTCACGAGGCCGCTCCGATGCCGAAGCCGATGCTGAAGTCAAGCTGGTGAATGAGCGGGGCTCACGGTCTGAAGTCGAGCGCTGGAACCGTATCCTCACCGCGGAGAAACCACACTTTAACACCAAGCCCAATGCATTCCTGGTCGAAATCGCCAATACCCGCAAGCCAGGAACGGCGCTCGATGTCGGCATGGGACAGGGTCGCAACAGCATCTGGCTTGCGCAGCAGGGGTGGGACGTTTCGGGGTTCGATCCCGCTGAAAAGGCGGTCGCACTGGCGCTCGAAAACGCCCGGAAAGCGGGAGTGCATCTCAAGACTGAGGTCAGGGGGATGGAAGACTTCGACTTTGGCGAGAGCCGCTGGGATATGATCGTCCTCTCTTATGTGGGAGCGCGGGAGATGCCCGACGTAATTCAGCGCGCTCTCAAGCCGGGCGGAGTTGTCGTCGTCGAGGCCTTCCACCGCGATGCCACCAAGGGCAGTTCGATTGGCGGGGCTGTGGTTTTTGACACCGGCGAGTTGCCAACCCTCTTCCCCCGCTTGCGTGTCGTACGCTACGAAGAACCCCTAGCCACCGCGGACTTCGGACTGGACAAAGTGCGCCTGGTCAGATATTGCGGCGAACGTCCGGAATGAGCCGGTAGAGTCATTGGAGAATAGACATGGTGCAACACCTACTCTCATGCTTTGTTGTGACGCCGAAGGCGCCAAGAGTTATTCGTACCTCAGAGCCACCAGGGGATCAACCTTGGTGGCGCGATGGGCCGGGACCAGGCAAGCCGTGAGTGCCACAGCAGCCATAAGAACGGCTGCCAGCGCATAGGTCTCAAGATCCGTGGCCCGCACCGCATAGAGAATGCTGGTCAGATACCGGGAAAGGGCCCAGGCCCCCAGCAACCCCGCCGCAACACCTACGGTAACCAGCCGGAGGACCTCTTTCATCAACATCCCAAGAACGTTCCGCGCCTCGGCGCCAAAGGCCATACGGATGCCAATCTCTCGCGACCGCTGTGACACCGAGTAAGAGACCACCCCGTAAATCCCCACCGAGGCCAGCAGCAGCGCCATTCCGGCAAACAGAGCCAAGAGTACCGCCACGTAGCGCTTCTCGTGCGAGGACTCCGAAACCATTTCCGACAAGGTCTGGACGCTGGACCAGGGCAGATCCTTATCCAGGTCATGCAAGGCGCGGCGGATGGCCGGCACCTGCGCTTGAGGATCATTGGCGGTACGCACCGCCAGAACCATCCCGGAGGACGTGCTTTGGGATTCCGGGTAATAGGCCTCCGGAATGGCCGGCTCAGCCAATCCGAATTCCCTGACATCGCCCACTACGCCAATGACGGTGATCCACTTGGAATTGGCATCGTTTTGCTTGAACCGCTTGCCCACCGCATCCCCATGCGGCCAGAAGCGGCGAGCCATGGTTTCGTTGATGACAGCTACCGGCGGCTTGTTGGGGCTGTCCGTCTCCGCCACGTCGCGTCCGGCCAGCAACGGAATCCGCATGGTATGGAAATAGTTGGGGGTGATACTACAGGATTCCACCAGGGGGCTGGACCATATATCCTTAGGCGCCGCCTGCCCTTCAATGGTCACCGGGCCGTTGTGGCCACCTTCGAGTGGCAACTCAGATGCTGCCCCGGCGGACACTACCCCCGGCAAGGCCTGCACGCGCTCAATGAGGTTCCGGAAGAACGCCGCTTGCTGCGGGTCCTTCGGGTAACGCGATTCCGGCAGGTTGACCGGCCCGGCCACCACTTGGCGCGGATCGAACCCAAGCTGCACGCCGAGCAGACGCAGCAGGCTCCGCGTGGCAAGCCCTGAGCCTACCAGCATGACGAGGGCAAGCGCGATCTCACCCGCCGTCAGCAGGCTGCGCGCCAGTCCCTGCGATGCCGCCAGCGTGGCGCCGCTTTCCTTGAGCATCCCGCTTAAGTTCACACCCATCGCGTGCAAGGCTGGAATCAGTCCCGCGATCGCACCCATCACGAAGGCGAGGAGGAAGGTGAACGCGAATACCCGGGCATCCAGATGCACGGAGATCACGTCGGGGATGTATCCCGTGGGCGCGGCGCGGAGAAGCAGACGCAAGGCGGCCATCCCCAGGGCAAAACCCGCCACGCCGCCCAGGAGGAAGAGCAACACACTTTCGGTAAGCAACTGGCGTACCAGGCGGCCCCCGCCCGAGCCGACGGCGAGTCGAACCGCCATCTCCCGCTGCCGGCTCATGGTCTTGGCCAGGAGCAGGTTTGCAACATTCACGCAGGCGATCATCAGCAGGAATCCTACCGCAGCAAAGAGTACCCACAGAACTTCACTCACGTTGCCGGTAAGCTGCTCGTGTAGGCTCTTGACGCGAGCGGTTACCCCTGTGTTGGTCCGTGGATATTGTTGCGCCAGGCGAGTGGAGATCGTCACCATCTCGGCGGCGGCTTGCGGGAGCGATACGCCCTTCTTCATGCGCGCCATCACCCAGAACCAGTGGTTGCCACGGTCCGTCTTCCATTTCGGCGCATCCATGGTGATGGGCGTCCAGTATTGCGGATCGCGTCCCCACATGTTCGGAAATCTCAGGTCATGCGGCATGACGCCCACCACATCGTAGGCTTCGCCATCCATGTTGATTTTGCTCCCCACAACTTCCTTCCGTCCGGCGAAGGCGCTCTGCCACAGGCCGTAGCTCAGAATGACCACATGATTGTGGCCGGTCGGCCCCTCGTCAGGCGAGAAACTCCGGCCAAGCGCCGGCTGCACACCGAGAAGTTCGAAGGTGGTGGGCGAGACGGACAGACCACGCAGTTGCAGCGGTTCGCCGGAACCGGTGAGCGTGGCCGCATCGACGGTGACCGCGGACATCGCCTCGAACACATGATTTTGCGCTTGCCAGTCGCGAAAGTCGGGGGAAGTATCGGGGAAAAGGCCGCCGGGGCCGCTGGGTTCGGTCACCCAGATGACCGCGAGGCGGTCGGGATCGGCATAGGGGAGGGGCTTCAGCAAAACAGCGTTTACCACCGTGAAAATCGCTGTGTTGGCACCGATGCCCAGAGCCAGTGTGACAACGGCCACCAGCGTGAAGCCGGGATTCTTCTTCAGCATGCGTAAGCCGTACCGAACGTCCTGCCCAAGGTTCTCGAGCCGGTTCCATCCCCACATATCTTGAATCTCCTCTCTGATCAGCAGGTCATTGCCGAAGCGCCGTTGCGCTGAGAAATGGGCTTCTTCGGGTGACAGGCCTTAAGGATCAGCACGTAAAGCGTTCCAGGGAGGATCTCGTTCTGATGCATGCTCCTGTTTCCCAGCCGTAGTTAGACGAAGCCAACATAAAACCGTTAGTGTTGGCACAAGAGTTCTCGATTTCCTTTCGAGGCGAACGGGAGGCACGGCAAGGGGCAACAAGTCGACTACACAAGCTCGGGGTTGGCATCTCGTCGGCTCAGCGTTGCCCGGAGACCGCCCGGCTGGCGGAGCGGAGATGGGACGCGACGGGGTTCGATGCCGCTGATCAGGCCGCTGCACTCCCGCCCGAAAACCCGCGGAAAGCGGGCGTACACCTCACGACGCAGGTGAAGGGCAGGGAGGATTTCCCTAGCATAGGCAGAGGCTCTATAGCTAGCGTATATTCTGTTGCATCCGGGCTTGCCAGTTCGAAGGCACAGGCGTCCATTGGCGGGTGAACTCGTCGCTGAGGGTCAAGACGACGAGGATGGCGAACCACACGAAGGCGGCGAGCAGGACCATCCGCATAAGGCCGGAACTCCAGCGCAGGTGCATGAAGAAAAGAACCACCAGCGAGGCTTTGCAGACTGCGATGGCCAGGGCTGCGAGGGTATTCCATTTGCCGAGGTCGATGAACGCCACGCCTGTAGTGAGGGCGGTCAACCCGATCAGCCCGGCGAAAACCAGGATATAGAGCCTTGTGTGTACGATGTGGCCAACCATCAGTAGCGTCCTCCGATCAAGTACAGCAACGGGTAGAGAAAGATCCAGACGATATCTACGAAATGCCAGTAGAGGCCTGAGACCTCGACCGGGTTGTAGCGTTGCGGCGAAAATCTCCCGCGACCCGCCATGATAATAAGCGTAGTGAGGATTCCCACGCCGATCAACATGTGCAGGGCGTGAATTCCGGTCAAGAAGAAATAGAAGCAGAAGAACAGCTCGAGGTGTCGCGAATCCGGTCCGTGAAAGGTCCAATTCACCCCAGGGGCGAACCCTTCCAAGTAATCGTGCCTCCACTCCAGACCCAGTTTGATGCCGATGAAGGCCAGTCCCAAGAGCAAGGTAAGCACCAGGAAAGTAATCAGGAGTTTCTTCTTTCCCAATTGGGCGGCGCGCACACCCAGGGCCATCGTTAAACTGCTGCACAACAAGACGGCAGTATTGGCGGCCCCAATCTTGACGTTGAGCAGCCTGCTCCCGGCCTCGAAGGCTGACAGATAGAAATTCCGGTAAATGATATAGGCGGTGAACAAGCCACCGAAGAACATGACCTCCGTAGCCAGGAATACCCACATGCCAAAGCTCGAAGATTCGTGCTGCTGCTCGAGGTCGTCGAATTGTTCCGCCAGTGCGGTGCTGCTATGCAACTTGAGTCTCCTCCGTTCCGTACGCGTAAGCTTCTTCCGTCACCTTGGGGGTTTCCTCGAAGTTCTCGGTGGGAGGCGGGGACGGCGTTTGCCATTCGAGGCCCTTAGCGCCCCAGGGATTCGGCCCCGCCACCGGGCCATAACGCATCGACCAAACCATGTAAACCAAGGGGATCAGGTAGCCCACGCCAAGAATTGACGCGCCCGCGGATGACATCACATTCAACACTTGGAACTCCGGCGCGTAGACTGCGTAGCGGCGCGGCATTCCCAGGTAGCCAAGCATGTACTGAGGAAAGAAGGTCAGATTGAAGCCGATGAAAATGATCGCCGCCGACAATCGCGCCCAACCATCCGGGTACATCCTTCCGGAGATCTTGGGCCACCAGTAATGAATGCCGCCCAGGTAACCCATCACCGCCCCGCCCACCATGATGTAGTGGAAGTGGCCCACCACGAAATAAGTGCCGTGCACATGCGCGTCAACGGCCAGGGTGGCCAGGAAAAGGCCGGTCAATCCGCCCATCGTGAACAGGCCGATGAAGCCCAGCGCGTAAAGCATGGGCGCCTGGTAAGAGACCGAACCTTTGTAAAGCGTGGCGGTCCAGTTGAAAACCTTGACGGCGGAGGGGATGGCGACCAGCGAAGCTCAGCACCGAGAAGACAATCCCGGCATAGATGGATTGTCCGGCGACGAACATGTGGTGTCCCCAAACCAGGAATGAAATCACTGCGATGGCCACGCTGGAGAAGGCAATGAAGCTGTACCCGAAAATCCGCTTCTTCGAAAAGGCGGTGACGAGTTCACTGATCACTCCCATCGAGGGCAAAATCATGATGTAAACCGCAGGATGGGAATAGAACCAGAAGAGGTGCTGGAAGAGGATGGGGTCACCGCCCACCGCAGGGTCGAAGACTCCCACGTGGAAGACCCTCTCGAGCGCGACAAGCGTGAGGGTGATGGCGAGGACGGGGGTGCCCAGAATCTGGATAATGCTGGTGGCGTAGATAGCCCAAAGAAAGAGCGGCAGCCGGAACCACGTCAGGCCGGGGGCGCGCATCTTGTGAATGGTGACCACGAAGTTCAGCCCGGTCAAAATGGAGGAGAAGCCGGCGATGAACACTCCCAGCGCCGCAGAAATCACTTGCGTATTGGCGTACGTGGTGCTCAACGGTGTGTAGAAAGTCCAGCCGGTGTCCACTCCTCCAGCAATCACCGCATAAAGAGTGAACAACCCGCCCACCATGAAAATATACCAACTCAGGAGGTTGAGTCGAGGGAAAGCCAGGTCGCGCGCCCCAATCATCAAGGGGACAAGGAAATTTCCCAGCACCGCGGGAATGGAGGGGATCAAAAAGAAGAAGACCATGATGATCCCGTGCATACTGAAAAGCTTGTTGTAGGTTGCCGGCTCGAGTAGCGCGCCCTGAGGTGATATCAGATTTAAGCGCATCAGCACCGCCGCTGCTCCGCCGATAAAGAAGAAGAAGGTGATCGAGGCGAGGTAGAGCATCGCGATGCGTTTGTGGTCCGTAGTCAACAGCCATGACTTGATTCCATAGCTGGCGTTCAAATAATGGACGCGTGATTCGATGCCGGGTTCAACAACCGCCGTTCCCATTTCGTGATGACCTTCCCTTCCTCCAAATCTGCGATTGCCTCGACGGGTCACTGAGCTAAATCTGCCTGCCGTCGGTTGCTGTCACTTCTGCTCTTCTCCTGGTCCCTTGGGGACGGGAACCGTAGCAGGAGACTGCTGTCCTCCGACGGTTTTGTTCCCGGCCCCTTGCCCGCCACCCTCCAGGCTTGGAGGGTAGCTGGTTGGCTTACCGGGTTGGCCCGCTCCGCCGGAACCGAGCGATTTGATGTAAGCCAAAAGCTGCAGTATTTGTTCCTCCGTGACCTGGCCTTTATAGGTCGGCATGAGAGGCTGATATCCAGCTACGATCTTGGCCGAGGGATAAAGAATCGACTCCCGGATGTAGGCTTCGTCGGCCGTCACGGTGGTCCCGTCGGTGAGTTTGACCTGGCTGCCAAAGAGGTTGACAAAGGGTGGTCCCTTGCCGGTCCCATGGCAGGTGATGCAGGCCAGTTGTTCGTAGAGTTTGGCGCCCGCAGAGACCATCGATTCGCCCCGGATGCCGCCGCTCAGCCACTGCTCGTAATCATCCGGCGACATGACAACCACATAGCCGCCCATGACGGCGTGATTGGTGCCGCAGTATTGATTGCAGAAGAAGTGGTACCGCCCTGTGCTGGTGGCCTGAAACCAGATACTGGTGTACATCCCCGGCACTACGTCTTTTTGAACCCGGAAGGCGGGCACATAGAAATTATGGATCACGTCTTCGGAGGTCATGGTCAACTTGATGGGGCGGCGGACAGGCACGTGCAGTTCGTTGATCTCCATCGGGCCTTCAGGGTGCTGGAGCTTCCACATCCATTGCTTTCCCACGACGAAGATCTCCGTGGACGCCTCAGGCGGGCGCGAATTCCTGATAAACAGGCTCGATCCCCACAAGAAAGTTACGGCGCAGATGCCCAGAGGGATGACCGTCCAGATCACCTCGAGCGGGACATTCCCTTCAACCTGAGTCGCCTTGGTTTCTGCCGAGCGGCGACGGTATTTGATGGCGAGATAGAAGATGGTCAGAAAGATGAGCGCGGTGAAAAACAAATCGACCGCAGTGAGGAAATAGTAAAGATGATCAACACCCCGCGCGATGGTGGAGGCTTGATCAGGCCGTATGGGAAACCCTTGCCACATTCCGTGTAGTCACCTTCCGTCGTGCAAGTCGCAAAAGTCGAGAGTCGAAAGTCGAGAGTCGAAAGTTGACAGTCCAAGAGTCAGCAGTCAGGGGCTAACCGTCTGGCGACTCTTTGTCAGCGCGAGTATTAGCGCTCCGATAGTAAGAATCGTCATCAGCCCCGAAATCTGAATAATGCGCGAAATGATCACGCCGTACTTTCCGGTGGCGGGATCATACCGGCAGCAGAACAACAGCACCTCATCCACCGGCGAGCCGATTTTGTTTGCGGACGCCTCGACTAAACCCAGGCGGAGATCACGCGAGGGATAGTAAATTCCGTAGAAATAACGCGCGACTCGAGCTTGAGGCGTCAGGAGCATGATCCCGGTGGCATGAACGAACTGCTTGGCCTGCGGGTCGTACCTGTACCGAAAGCCTACGGCATGCGTGAGCTGCTGAATCTCAGCTTCGTCCCCAGTGAGAAAATGCCAGCCGGCCTCGGCTCCCTTACGGCCGTAGAGACCGACATAAACCGCCTTCTTGGCGGCGGCGAGCTCAACCGTATCATGCGGATCAAAGCTGACGGTCAGAACGTCGAACTCGCGACCGACGGTGAACTTGACTTCCTGCAAACTGTGCAGCAGCCCATTTTCGGCCATCGTACATAGCATCGGACAATCGAAATAAACTAACGATAGGATGACAGGTTTCTTGCCGAAGTAATCGCCCAGCCTCACCGTTTTGCCGAATTCGTCACGAAAGTGCAGGTCGAGAGGAACTTGCTCATTCAGCCTTTGGTCGATCCCGATGCCTTGAAGCAGCGGTGGTAGCACCTTCGAATTGCCCAGGGCCGACGGCGTTCCTGCCTGTGGCAAGGCCGACGCCTGCCACGCGTAAGACACAGGCACGAGTGCCTGTGCTACTGCCAGAATTCCAGGGAGCAGGATCATCCATGAACGCGAAACGAAACCGTGCGCTTGACTCTGAACCTCCGCCCGAATTCTTTTCTGCCCTTTAACACCTGTCAGCGTGTTCATTGCCTTGCCTTTCTTGATTTGGAACCCTTGCCCTTAACAAGCCAACCTAAGACTTGTCATCCTGAGCGTAGCGAAGAATCTCCGCGGTTCGTGCCGGGTTCACCGATCCAAAAGGCGACGGCAAAGATTCTTCGCTACGCTCAGAATGACAGACAATGCGCTCCAGGTTACCCAGGTCGTTTATCACCCCGGCAACGCTTTTCCCGTATCAGGGGACTTCCCCGATGGCTTGGGCGCGCCTTGTTTCTCCGGAGTCGGCGTGCGAACCGGGAACCCCCGCTGAAGTAGAATATCCATTGCCCGTTCGATTGGAATCCTCACAACGCCCGCCTGCCGATCCACCCATCCGTAGCTATTCAAAATTCCGTCCTGCGCCCCCTTGTACTGCTTCAGGTCCATTGGCGCCGTGACTTGCAAGCGCGGCTCGGGCGGAAGCGTCCGGACATTTTCGAATGGCGATGCCGGGGGACCCAATCCCTGGTGACCGACAAAGTAACGAAACACCACGCGACTGACGATAAGACCAGCAATGATCACAAGGGACAGACCGGCGCCGAAGATCAGCAAATTGCGAACGCTCGCATCGCTCGTTTCGTGGCCGTGTTTCGGCTGTTCGTCAGGCATGCTGCCATCCCCTAACTGTAACTTCTCGCTTCCCTCTACCACTGGCCCGTGCGATGTCGTCGCGCTCGGAGAGTTGCTTTGTGTTCTCCGTGGCTAAGAAGAGACTCAACACGGAGGTCACTGAGGTCCTCTGTGTCCTCCGTGTTGAAGCTTTGGAAGCACAGAGAACTCTGAGAAGTTCGCCTTGGTCGCGGCCCACGGATCGTCTTGTGTTACTCATGCTGGCCGACGACCTCCATGCGGGGATCGTGCAGCGGCAGCAACGGCCGGCTCTTCAAATTCCCCATGAACCGCCAGAACCAAATCCCGCCTATACCGAGAATCGCCACCCAGTCCATCCAGTGAAACTGAGGGCCCGACCGTTCGTAGGCCGGAACCGTCAGCCAGAAAATATCCACGACGCTCATGACGATTTGAATTGCAGCTACCACTCCCAGCCAGCGTGTCCTGCGCGTGACAAAGCGCGATAAGAGCAAAAGAAACGGCACGGCAAAATGAAAGATGACGAGCGCCAGCGCCACCCAGGCCCATCCCCCGGAGGCCCGGCTGACGTACCACGGAATCTCGTCCTGCAAGTTTCCCGACCAGATGATGAGGTATTGGGAGAAAGATAGATAAGCCCACAGCATGGTAAAGGTCAGGAGCAGGTTCCCATAGTCATTCAAGACCCGCTTGGATAACAGGTCCGCGAAGGGCTTGTGACTCGAAAGCAGGATAACGGCAACGGTCACAATCGACATCGCTGCCAACCCTTCCGTGACCATGAAGATCATTCCGTAGATCGTCGAGAACCAGTGGGGCTCGAGGGACATCACCCAATCGACGGAGGCATAGGTGACCGTCAATCCGAAGATGACCAGGCCGGGCCCGCTCAAACTTTGGAGGCGCCGTGTCAGTTCCGGCTTGGCGGTCTCGTCTTGCTCGCGGGACCACTTGTTGAGGAAGTACGCCATCACCATCCAAACGACGAAATAGATCGCAGTTCGAACAATGAAAAAGTGAACATTCAAATACGGCGCCTTGTATTGCAACATCGAGTCAAGTTTGACTTTTTCCGGATCCGCCCAACTGTAGAGGGTGCGCAGACCGAACAGGAGAGGCAGTACGAAAATGGCCATTAAGTAGAAATTCAACGTCCCGGATTCGAGGCAGCGTCGAAGCAGAAAACCCCACCGACCGCCAACCAAGTGATGCAGCATCAGAATCGCCCAACAACCAAGCGGGACACCTACCCAGAACACAAACGCCAGCAGATAGGAGCGGAAAAACTGGGCGGGGTTGGTGTAGGCACCCGCCGCGCAGAGCGCCAGGGCAACCGCGCCGACGGCCAGCGAAGCATTCTGGAAGCGGTTGAAGCCGGGTTGAAAAGACTCTTCAGAACTCATTTCGCCTGTCCTGTTAATCGCTCTTTCTCTTGTGCCGGCACATCGTCAAGAGCCGCGTGCTGGCTCAACTGAAGCGCCCGAATGTAGGCGACGATCGCCCAACGGTCTTGGGGATCGACGCGCGCCGCGTAGCTGTACATGGCGCCGTAACCGTTGGTGATAACGTCAAAGAAATGCCCCGCCGGCGCTTTAACCAATCGGTCAATGTGATAAGACGGGGGGGGCGGGAAACCTCTCTGGACGACCAATCCCCTTCCGCTGCCCGTGTAGTCGTGACAGGGCGAACAGTAAATGTTGAAGCGCTCACGGCCCCGCTCGAGAACCTGCCGCGTGACGGGGAACGGAAAGAGATCCGCGGGTTCACCGTTCACCTTCCCGGTATACAGCAGTTCGTCGGCCCTCAAATGACCGTGCGCCACGGTGCCGGGAACTTCCGGCCGCACGGACCTGCCGTCGCCAAAGAAGTTGCTTGAGTCGAGCGGCTTGTACTTTGGTTGCACGTGCATGTCCAGCCGGCACCCGAACAGGAACATCCCGCAGAGAGCCACAAAAAGCCAGCTTATAACCTGTGCCATTCGTGACGCACTGCCCCGTGAGGGAGGGTTCTTCTCGGTGTCGTCCGTGACCGGAACAGACTTAACACAGAGGTCGCTGAGGTGCTCCGTGATCTCTGTGTTAAGGCTTTCCAGGCACGGAGGACACGGAGACCAGATCCTGATCGGCGCGCCATTGCGGTTTGTTGACGTGTGAAAGGCACGGAGAGACTCTCCCCTCCTCCCCTTCGTGGGGAGGGGCCGCGGGTGAATGGGTCGGTTCCCTTCTGCGCCCGCGCTCTTCCATAAATCTTTCAACAAACCTTTAGGACTCAATTTCTACAACCCCTTTGGTTTTCAGCGTGCCCAGGAAGTCCTTCGTCTTCTGCAAATCAAATTTCGGGTCGCGGGCCTTGATGCACAGGAAGAATCGGTTTCGAGTGGCCAACTCGAAGTCCGGAACGTTGAAAACCGGATGATAGGGAGTGGGCAAGCCGTTCAGAGCGAGCATCCCGAATACCGTCGCCAGGCCCGCGCAGAGAATCGTCAATTCGAAAGTGATCGGGATGAAATTCGGCCAACTGTTATAGGGCTTGCCCCCAATGTTCAAGGGATAACCGAAAACGTTCGGCCAGTATTGCAGGAAAAAGCCCCCGGAGCATCCGATCAGTCCTCCGATCAAACAGATGAGCGGGACGCGCGTGAAATGAAAGCCCACCGCATCCGCCAATCCTTCGACAGGAAATGGAGAGAACGCATCCATGCGGCGGTATCCGGCCTCGCGCGCGCGCTGGGCGGCGATGAGGAGTTCGTCCGAGTTTTCGAATTCGGCCATCAGGCCGTAAATCGCGTGTCGCTTCATAACAAACCAGGGGCTAGGGACTAGGGTTAAATCCGTCCGCCTAACTGTTAGTCCATTTTGGCCACCTGCCCATCTGCCTACCTGCCCACGGCCTACTTCGCCTCCTCCGCCGTCTTATGCACCAACTCCCGCATCTCGAAAATCGAAATCATGGGCAGGTATCGGATGAAGAGCAGGAACAAGGTGAAGAACAGTCCGATGGTGCCAAAGAAAGTTGCCAAATCCCAGATCGTGGGGTAGTACATTCCCCAGGCGGAGGGCATGAAGTCTCGATGCAAACTGGTCACGACGATCACGAAGCGCTCCAGCCACATCCCCGTCTGGATCACCAGCGAGATCAGGAAAAGAGCCAGCACGTTGCGACGGATGCGCGACGACCAGAGAAGCGTCAGGGGAATGGCAATATTGCACGCAATAAGAGTCCAATATATAGGAGCGTAAGGACCGGTCATGCGGTTCATGATCATGTACCGGTCGTAGGGATTTCCGCTGTAAAAGGCCATGAACGTTTCCATCATGTACCCATAGGCCACGATCATGCCGGTGGCCAGCAACATCTTCCCCATGTTGTCGAGATGGCGCAAGGTGACGAAGTCTTCCAACTTGTAAAAATAGCGAAGAGGAATTGCCAGCGTCACGACCATGGCGAAGCCCGAATAAATGGCTCCTGCCACGAAATACGGCGGGAAAATGGTGCTGTGCCAGCCGGGCACGATGGCCACCGTGAAATCAAAGCTCACGACCGTGTGCACGGAGACAACCAGCGGCGTGGCCAACCCGGCGAGCAATAACGACGCCATCTCATAATTTCGCCAATGGACCGCCGACCCGCGCCAGCCCATGGCCAGGACGCCATAAACCATCTTAGCCAGGCGCTGCTTGGCGCGGTCGCGCAGGGTGGCTAAGTCGGGAATCAGCCCCACAAACCAAAAGAGCAGGGAAATGGTGGCGTAGGTGGACACTGCGAAGACGTCCCAGACCAGAGGGCTACGGAATTGCGGCCAGGTCCCCATCGTGTCCGGGTAGGGCAGCATCCAGTAAAACAGCCAGGGGCGGCCCATGTGCAAGAGCGGGAACATTCCGGCGCAGGCCACCGCAAACAACGTCATCGCTTCTGCGAACCGATTGATGGACTGCCGCCAGGTCTGGCGCATCAAGAGCAGGAAGGCGGAGATCAGCGTCCCGGCGTGGCCGATCCCGATCCACCAAACAAAATTGACTATGGCGAATCCCCAGGCAATGGGAATGTTGATTCCCCAGATGCCCACGCCCTTATAGAGAAGGTAGGAAACCGCAAAATTGAAGAGCATGAAAAGGGCGAACGCAAGGGCGAGCCCCAGCCACCAACCCTTCTTCGTACCGTGCACCAGGACGATCGAGCTGATCTTGTCCGTAACTGACGCGTAGGAATGACCGGCCGCCAGAACCGGACTCCCCGCTTCCACGACTGCGCCGTCTTCGGGTCTTTCGGGGCTCAACGCTTACTCCTTGATCTCCGGATTGGGATTACGAAGCCTTGCTAAGTAAGTGGTCCGCGGCCGCGTGTTCAAATCCGTCAACAGACTGTAATTGGTCGATTGCGCTTTCAACTTGGAAACGCGACTGTTGGGATCGTTGATATTGCCGAAAACAATGGCTTGGGTCGGGCAGGTTTGCTGGCAGGCCGTGAGAATCTCCCCGTCACGGATCTCACGATCCTGTTCCTCCGCCTCGATCTTTCTTGCATTAATGCGCTGCACACAGTACGTGCACTTCTCCATTACGCCTCGGCTTCGCACCGTGACATTAGGATTCCGCATCGCCATCAGACTGGGCGTTGTCCAATCCTGGAAGAGGTAGAAATTGAAGCGCCTCACCTTGTAAGGACAGTTATTCGAGCAATACCGCGTGCCCACGCAACGGTTGTAGACCATGTCGTTGAGCCCTTCCGGGCTATGGACCGTCGCCCCCACCGGGCACACGTCTTCGCAGGGGGCGTTCTCGCATTGCATGCAGAGCACAACCTCGTTGTAGGTCTCAGGATTCTCGAGGGCGCCCCGGAAATAAGTATCCACGCGAATCCAGTGCATTTCGCGGCCCCGCGCCACCTGGTCCTTGCCGACCACAGCAATGTTATTCTCAGATTGGCAAGCCACAACGCAGGCATTACACCCTATGCAACTGTTTAAATCGATCGCCATCCCCCAGGCATATCCCTCGTATTTGTATCCGGGATAGAGGGACTGAGCGCGAGTGGTCTGTTCCTCCGGGTCCTTGGCAAAATCCGGGTTCTTCCGAAACTCTTCCAGGCTCGAGACCCTGACGAGATCGCGCCGCGCCGCCGCCACGCTTTCCTCTTCCTCTTGCTTGTGGTGCTCGCCGGTAATGATGTGATGATGTTGCGTGGTCACCAGGGGGTACGTGTCGCCGGTCTTGGCGATCTCCAGTCCCGAGCCAAACCAGGGCGCGCTCGAGGAGCGCATCGCGTAGGCATTGAAACCAAGTCCGCTTCCAACTTTGCCCGCGCGCCTTCGCCCATAGCCCAAATGCAGCGTAACCGAATCGTCCGCGTGACCGGGCACGATCCAGATGGGAGCCTGTATCTCGCGGCTGCGTAGGCGAAGTCTCACCTCATCCCCGTTCTTAACACCCAGTCCCGATGCGGTGGAGAGGCTCAGCATGGCCGCGTTATCCCAGGTGAGCTTGGTCAGCGGCTTGGGCAACTCCTGAAGCCAGCCGTTATTCGCAAACTGCCCATCCCAGATTGTAGGATCCGGCCTAAAGACGAACTCAAGCCCCGCGCCCTTGCCGCGGCCGACCGAGATGCTCTGGGCGAGCCTTTCTTCGAAATCGGGGGTGAGTTTCACCGGTTTGGATGAAGCGACGCTCTCCGCAACCACGCCCTCATTGAGCCAGGATTCCCAGGCTGCTTCAAAATTCGGACTGGGCTTCTGGCCGTTCCAATAATCGTGCACGATGCTGTGAGGGGTCCGGCCGGCCTGGCTCAGGAACACCGCCAGAATTTCATGGGCGGTCTTGCCTTCGTAAAGCGGCGCAATCAGCGGTTGAATGATGCTTACGGTACCGTCGAAGGCGCGAACGTCGCTCCACGACTCGAGATAATGCGCTTGTGGGATATGCCAGTGGCAGAGTTCCGCAGTCTCGTCTTCGTAAAGCCCCAGATAGATCCGCCGCCTGACCTTCAAGAGCTTCTCGCCAAAATGCAAATCCGCCGGAGCGGTGAAAACCGGGTTTCCTCCCAGCATCAAGAGGAGGTCTACTTGGCCGGAGTCGATGTCCGAAACCAGCTCGCGCAAGGACTCGAATTGATTGACCGGGTTGGCCTCGATGGGGGCGGTGTAGGAGACAGTTCTGCCGACGTTCCCCAACGCTTCGTTCATGGCGTGCGCCAAGGCGTGAACCACCGCCGGCTGCTGGTCTCCTGCCACTACCAAACTTGTCCCGGCGTGTTGCTGAAGATCACGCACCAGCGCCTCGATGGAGCCGGCGGCAACACTGGGAAAAGCCGGCGCTCCTCCCGCCGGCACTTTGACTCCCAAACCTTCCGCAACCCCGCGCGCGAAAACTTCTACGTCGGAGGCGCGCAAGGGCCAGCGATGGTCCGCCATGGCGCCTGTAGACGAAGGTATGCACTCGACGCAATACAGCCTGTTCATCGTCGATTGGGCATCAGCAACTCGCCGCTTGTCCGCAAAGTCGTGCGCGTAGCGCAGGCTCCCGGGGCCTGAGCAGAGAAAATCGGAATCAAGCGAGAGGATGACCTCCGCCTGGTCGAAGCGATACACCGTGTTGACATACTCACCAAAGGCCATCCGCGATCCTTCGCGCGCGCCGTCGCGTCCACAGGGCTCATATTGATGCCATTTGGCGGATGGGAATTGAGCCAGCAGGGAACGAATCTGGTCCGCCAGAGTTGGCGAAGTGACGGTCTCCGTCAACAGTCGAAACCCCGCGCCCTTGTTCCCGGCAAGCTCCAGCCGCAGTTCGTCCATGGCCGAGAGAAATGCGCTCCAACTCCCGATGCGGCCGTTGCGGACCGCCACCTGGGAGCGATCAGGGTCATACAAGCCGAGCACCGAGGCCTGTGCGAAAATATCGGCGGCGCCAAGACTGGCCGGGTGAGAGGGGTTACCTTCGACCTTGGTTGGGCGGCCCATGTGGCTTTCCACCAGCAGCCCTGCGCCCACCCCGCCGAAAGGCATCGCCGTAGCGTAGAAAAGCGGTTTACCCGGAATGAATTGCTCGGGCGATGTTTGAGCGTACGGGACAATCTTCTCGGTGGGAAGCTTTGTACAGGCGCTCAGGCCCGCCAAGGCAGCGGAGGCGGCCATCAGCTTGAGAATGTCGCGGCGCCCGATGGCCTCAGGTTCCCGCTGTAGAGGCAGCCCGTGTGGTTGAGCCAGGGCCGACACCCCAGAGCCCTCAATTTGCACCAAATCGCCCAAGCCGCGCCAGAACCGCTTCTTGGCCTCATCTTCGGAGATTTGATCTTTACCTTTAGTCATTTGATCCGCTCATACCGCTTTTCAACGATGGCACGTGTAACAATCCGTCAGTTGCGTGGCGTCCTTAATCTTGTATTCCTTCACTAAACGCCGCCCCAGGGCGAGCTGGTCTTGAGGCGGTTGATAGTTGGCCTTAAACACATCCTCGCGCCGCCGGACGAAGCGCTCTGGATGATTGTGGCAATCAATGCACCACCGCATGTACAGGGTGTTGGCGCGCCAGGTCAGTGGCATTTCGCCAATGGGGCCATGGCATGTCGTGCAGCCAACGCCCTTGTTGATATGAATGCTGTGATCAAAATAGGCAAAGTCGGGAAGCGCGTTGACCCGCGTCCACTCGAGAGACTTGTCAGTCTGATAACTCAGACGCACGGGTTCCAACATGGGGCTGGTAGTCCACAGCCTGGAATGACAGCTCATGCAGATATGAGTCGAGGGAATGCCCGCGAAAGACGATTTTTCCACTGAGGTGTGACAGTAACGGCAATCAATCCCGTCGTCCGTCACGTGATGCTTATGACTGAAGGGCACCGGTTGTTGCCGGGGAACGTTGACGTCGGTGAAGTAGGGAGATTCGGTGACGGCCCACCCAAGGTAGCCGAGAGCGGCCGCGATAAACACCGCGCCGTAGATACTGACGCGTGAAATTGTATTGGTGCTACGATGAAAAATCTGAGCCATTGAAAAAGCACCAACGAACGCTCTTAGAAGCGAGTTAAGCTCTCAGTTTGCCCAGCTCCTAGCTCTCACTCGCTCCGCTATCAAACTTACCCTTTGAACGGATCTTGACTGCCAGACTCGTAGTGGCTGCCCTCGCGGACAGCGTTGTGAGGCGCCCTGCCGCACTTTGGGGCGGACACGCCCGAACGTGCTGCGCCAGTCCCGCTAATGACTTACAATGAGATTTAGAGTCTTACGCCCTGCCACCAACAGTCCGGAAACCCGGAGTGCTATCTACCTGTAACCCAAACAATTCTAAGACGAGACGTTACACCGTCTTTTCATTAGATGCTGCTCAGAAGGGTTCTGAACTACAAATTCTATTGCTTCCTGGCCCCTGCTGTCAAAGAAATCAAGTCGCGCTTCCGAAACGTCGCACTGTGACATTTCGTCCTACCGAGCCGGAGTCACCGCCAAGGCCGACAGCCAGAGGGATAGGTGATTGAGGCTCGGGTAATGAGTGCGGTCCACCTGCAGCGGCGTGATGGAAATCTCATGGGCCAGGATGGCCGCATAATCGGAGTCCGGTTCGACCTGGTCCAGTTGCGTCGTCTCATCCAGCCAATAATAGGGCCGGCCGCGCGGGTCTTTCTTTTCCACCACCAGATTCTGAGAAATCTTCTGACTTTGCCGAGTGAAGCGCACACCGCGCACTTCACCCCGCGGTACGTTCACGTTCAGCATGACGCCTGCGGGTAAGCCTTCCTCTAGAACTTTGCCGGCCAGTTGGGCGGCGAAAGCCGCGGCGCTGGAAAAATCCTGGGATTTCCGCGTCGCCAGAGACACTGCAAACGACGGCACACCGTGCAGCGCCCCTTCCACAGCAGCCGCTACGGTGCCCGAGTAGACCACCGCTTCCCCCAGATTGCCTCCCGGATTAATCCCGGATACAACCAGATCGGGCCTTTGGGGCAAGAGGTTGTAGAGCGCAATAATCACCGTATCCGCGGGCGTACCCGAAACTGCGTAATGTCTTTCGTCAAGCCGGCGAACCCGCAACGGCGTGTGCGTGCTGATGGCTTGGCTCGAGGCGCTCATCTCCTTGTCGGGAGCTACCACCGTGACTTCGCCAACTGCCGCTAGGCTTTCTTCCAGACACTTCAACCCGGGGGCATGAATTCCGTCGTCGTTGGTCACTAGGATTTGCTTCATCGTCCGCTATTGCTTTCCCACCCACCGCTGTCATTCTGAGCCCCGACTTGTCGGGGCGAAAAATCCCGGCAGTTCTTCTTTATCAAGTAATAATTGTAGCATGGACAATCGAGTGTTGTGTTTCGCAGGGATTACGGATTAGTGGCACAACGCGGCAATTCCCCAACCAAATGCAGATTCTTCGCTTCGCTCAGAATGACATGTCATCCTGAGCGAAGCGAAGAATCTGCTTTTCTTCGCGCGCCGCGAAGAAGCTCACCCGGTTCAGGTGTATGATAACTGCCATCATGGACCGTCGTGATTTCATCAACTCTGTAATCGGTGCTAGTGCCGCAATTCCGATCTGGCAGGCCGCAGCGCAGCCGCGTTTCGCCTCTCGGCCGAGTGTGAAGCTCGCTGCGCCAACCGCCGACGAGACTGCCTGGCAAGACCTCGAAATCGGCATGTTCGTACACTTCGCACCCAACTCTTGGCAGGACCAAGAGTATGACGATCTCTCTACTCCCCTTTCTGCTATCAACCCCGCGCAGCTCGATACGGACCAATGGGCGGAGTGCGCCCGAAGCCTGGGAGCGAGGTACATCGTAGCCGTCGCCAAGCACGCCGGCGGGTTTTGCATGTGGCAAACCGAGACCACGGACTACGGCATTTGCAACACGCCCTGGCGCGGGGGAAAGGGCGATGTCATGGCCGACCTTTCCCGCTCCTGCCGCAAGTTTGGCCTGAGGCTAGGCGTCTACCTTTCTCCTCAGGACGGCAAGTTCGGCGCGGGCACAGGCGCCCGGTGCAAGACCCCCGAGTTGCAGGCGGCGTACAACACGATCTATCGCCGCCAATTGACCGAGTTGTTATCCCGCTACGGCGAGATGGTGGAGATCTGGTTTGACGGTTCGCTCGAGACGCCGGTGGGCGACATTCTAAAACAATGGGCGCCGCACGCCATGATTTTTCAGGGACCCTTTGCAACCATCCGTTGGGTCGGCAATGAGGATGGGTTCGCTCCCTACCCCGCCTGGAATGCCGTTGCCAAGTCCGATGCCGAGACGGGCGTCGCCACCGCGCTGCACGGCGATCCTCAGGCCGACGTGTGGCTGCCTCTCGAGACGGATGTCTCTATCCGCCGCCCCGATTGGTTTTGGAACACGCACAATGAACGAAAGGTGCTGTCGCTCGATCAGCTTCTTGAGATTTACTACCGCTCGGTGGGCCGCGGCACGCAATTGCTTCTTAATATCCCCGCCGACCGTCGCGGCCTGCTGCCCGACGCCGATTGTGCGCGCGCCGGCGAATTGGGCAACGAAATCCGCCGGCGCTTCGGCCGGAGCGTCGCGGAGAGACACGGTTTTGGAGAAGTCATGGGTTTGCCGTTACCATCCCCAACGCACATCGACCATATGATCCTCCAAGAGGAATGCTCCACAGGCCAGCGCATTCGCGGCTACAGGCTGGAAGGTCATGCGCAGGGAAAGTGGGTGACGCTGGGAGAGGGAACGTCCATCGGGCACAAGAGAATCCAGCCTTTCAATCCGGGCGTGTTCGAGGCCGTAAGGCTCATTATCCCGTCGAGCGTGGGTGAACCGGTGATCCGGCGCTTGGCGGTGTTCAATACGGGCTCACCACCACCTCGAACCTGGGATGCCCCTGCGCCGGTCTGGGCTGAGGACGCCGTGGGCGAGTGGAAGGGTCGCAGCTTCAGCGTTGATCTCTCGAAGAAGATCAGCGCCGCCGGGTCGTACCAATTGCGATTCGTGCCGCAAGGGGAAGATGCGGCGGCTATCAAGGGTTTCCAATTGTTGCTCGGGGGAATACCACAGCCGCACCTCGTGCGGCGGGTCGCGGGTTCCCCGAACGTCCTGATCCTCACCGTACCGGGGATTGGCCAGAAGGCCGAAGTCCAAGGCCAAGTGCGCGGAGCGGAGCAGGGCACTCTCTTGTTCCGCAGACTCTAACCTACAACTGCTCCTCAGGATCGAAGAAAAGTTTGCGCTGGCGCGGGAATTTGGTTAAGGTGACGAAATGCGGGGTGAGGGAGGGCTGGACACGATGGAAAAGACGAGATCTCGAAAGTCGCTTGTCAAGTTTTGCGTCCGGGCATCGCTCTCGGCGCTCTTGGCATTGGTTGCCCTCGCCTGTGTGGTGTTGTTGCCCGAGCTTGTCAAGGCGGGGAAGCCCGCGGCGCATCGCCCACCCATTATTGGGATCGCGCACATCGGGCTCAAGACGAGCAACCTTAGCGCCGCTCGTGAATTCTACACACACACCCTGGGATTTCAAGAAGCATTTTCGGTGAAGGTGGCACAGACTTCCGTCGCCGATCTGGCCGGCTCGCCGGGCCAGCTCATCGTGACTTTTTTCAAAGTGAACGATCATCAGTATATTGAGCTCACTCCCGATCTGAAAACTCCAACCGAAGACAGGCTTTCGCACATTGCTTTCGAAACCACGGATATCCAGGCGCTCCGCGACTACCTGGCGGCAAACGGAATGGAAGTGCCCGCTACACTGAAGCCTGGAGTGGCCGGTAATCTGAGCTTTTCCGTGAAAGATCCGGACGGACACTCCGTAGAATTCGTCGAGTACGTCGAAGGCTCGCTGCACAGCCGGAATTTTGGTAAGTTTCTTCCGGACACGCGTATCTCACAGCACATGATTCACGTGGGGATTACGGTCCGTGACCGGAGGGCCGCGGACCACTTCTACAAGGATATTCTGGGCTTTCAATCGATCTGGTATGGCGGTATGACGGACGACCGGGTGGATTGGGTGGACATGCGCGTACCCGACGGAACCGATTGGCTCGAGTATATGTTAAACGTCCGCGATCCCTCGCCGCGTACTCTCGGCGTCATGCATCACTTCGCGCTGGGTGTTCCGGACATCCACGCGGCTTATAAGGAAGTGACAAGCCGAGGGTATAATGCCGAACAACCCAAGGTCGGACGAGACGGGAAGTGGCAGTTGAATCTTTACGACCCTGACGACACCCGGGCGGAATTGATGGAGCCCAAACCCGTCCAGAAGCCCTGTTGCTCAATGATTATAGGAGAGTAGCCTAGACCTCCCTAACAAGGTTCGCGCTCTTTCCCGCCCCCAATCCCTCAATAACGACCCGCAATGTCGGGGGACGGCTTGCCGTCCCCGGATGGACGGGGTAGGGCAAGCCCTACCCCTACACCACCTGGGTGCATCCCGGTGAGCCGGAGGCCGCGCTGCGCCGGCCGCGTTACGCCTTAAAACAGTCCAGCCGCCCCAAAGGGAAACAGCAGCCAGGGATTGAAAAGGACTGAGCCCCCGACGGTTGAGCAGCCTTCCGCGCCGGGCCCGCCGAAACATCCCCACCAGTTTTCCGTGGCGTCGACGGTGGCTCCGCTGGAGTTATCGACCCCGACGGCGTTGGAGCCAATAAAGCTGTTGAGATGCGCATCGACTTGCGCGGGCGTGTTGATGAACAGGTCGTAACCTTCCTGGGTGATCACATTCTGCGCGATCACGGTGCCCGAAATCAGCGAGCCTCCGAATCCGCTGTTAACGTTGATTCCCGTGGGGCCAGGAGTGGCGGTGTCGCCGAGGTCCGCACCGTTACCGGAGATTTGGTTCCCGGCAATGACGTTGTTGGTGAAAGTATCGCCGGGCGCGTGGCTGTGGATAGCAACGCCGGGAATGCCGTTGTTTTTGAGTACATTGCCGATCACCACGTTGCCGGAAACGAGCCCAGGGCCGCTGCCGTCGGAGAAAAGGCCGAGTCCGGCGCCCTCTCCTATAATCCCGTTATGGAATGACTGGTTATTGGCAATGGTGTTGTGAACGACGCCATTGTGCGCAGCACCTGACCCGGGTGCAGGGGCGTGCGACGCCATCACGATTCCACAATCCAGCGCATTGTCGTGAACAATGTTGCCGATGATCAAGTTGTCGTGGACCTGGGCCGTATCGTCACTGGTGAGAATTCCCCCAGCATTATAAGCTACCAGGTTGTTAGCAACGACAGAGTGATCGGCGCCGAGAAGATGGATCCCTTCTCCGCAATCAAAATCCTCTCCCGTTTCGAAAATCGGCTGGCCGGGGCACGTTTCCTCGGTCGGGTTGAGGCTCTTATCGTTGTGCATCACAATGTTATTTGCCACGGTGACGCCCGAGGCACTGGCGATCAGGATTCCCTCGAAGTTGGCGTTCTCGACTGTGAAACCCGACACGACGACATTGTTCAGGCCGGGATTGTCAAGACCGTCGATGTAGACGCCATTGGAAAGGCCAACAGCGTTGATGATCGTCCATTGAGAATTCGCGCCGATCAGTGAAAGCGGTTTCCCGATAATCACATCTTCTTTATAGGTCCCCGGAGCTACGTTGATCGTGTCATTCGCCGCTGCCGCCGAAACCGCAGCCCCAATCGTCGCGAAGCACCCATGTGTTGCTCCTGGATTCACGCACCAAGTGGTTGCGCCTGCCGGCTTCGCTAAGCCCGCGACCAGCCCCGCGCAGAGCACAACAGTTGCCGCTAAAGAACGGATGTTCCCCATCATTTGTAGTTTCCCCCGATTTTTCTGTGGATAATGCCCTGAATAAGAATCATATCACCTCGGGTCGGAACACGTAAAGGGCAATAGACGACGGACTCAATCCCTCGATTCGATAACGACCCCGCAATGTAGGGGGACGGCCTGCCGTCCCCTGGGTAGGGCAAGCGGGTAGGGCAAGCCCTACCCCTACGCCACTGAGGCCCGGCGGCCGAAATTATCGGTCCTTTGTTTTCATCAACATTCACGGATCGGTCGTCGATTTTTGGCTGTCGCGGGGGAGCGGAGTGACAATTTGTCGTTGCTTGCTCCCACCCCACAAAAACAGTGACATAATGCCCTGTCCCGGGGGAGGCGGGGACCCGCGGCGGCGCTTTCAGCAGGCCGTCAGCCGACGGAGCCGGGTTCCTTGCGTCGTTTGGCGACTTTGCTCGGCTAGCCTCACCTTCGCAGTTCCACACATTTGTGAGGGGAAGGTGACCTCCCTATCGGTCTAACGTCTTATCCATCAAAGCAGGCTTTGCAGAAAGCCGTTGTAGTGCCGACCTACCCTCTTTACAAACTCTGAAGGAAGCTGTCAGGATGCGCGCTGACGATGTTTCTGCGCAGCAAACGGCGATGCAAGGACGGCAAGGAACACCGCTACTGGAGTGTCGTGGAGAACCGTCGGGTGCGTTCGGGGCGGGTGGTGCAGCGGCAGGTTTTGTTCTTGGGAGAGATCAATGACCGCCAGCAGGGGGCCTGGCGACAGACGTTGGAGGTGTTTGATGAAGCCGAGCAGCGGGCCCGCACGCTGAGCTTGTTTCCAGAAGATCGTGCGATCCCCGCCGAGGCGCTGGATGGCGTGCAGGTGAAGTTGCGGGAGATGGAGCTGCGGCGGCCACGGGCGTTTGGGAACTACTGGCTGGGCTGCGAGCTGTGGCAGCAGTTGGGACTGGGGGCGTTTTGGGGAGGGCGGTTGGAGGTCGGTCGCGAGGAAGTGCCGTGGGCGAAAGTGCTGGAGTTACTGGTGGTGAGCCGGCTGATCGCGCCGGGCAGCGAGTTCCGTTTGCACCGGCAAGGATTTGACCAGAGCGCCATGGGAGATCTATTAGGCAGCGGTTTCGCGGTGGCGGAGAAGGATCGGCTGTATCGCTGTCTGGACCGCATCGTGGAGCACAAGACGGCGTTGTTTGATCACCTGCGGCAACGCTGGCAAGACCTATTTCAGGCGCGCTTCGACGTTTTGCTGTACGACCTGACGAGCACTTATATCGAGGGCGAAGGAGAGGAAATTCCCAAAGCGAAGCACGGCTACAGCCGCGATCACCGTTTCGATTGCCGGCAGGTGGTGATCGCGCTGGTGCTGACGCCGGAGGGATTTCCGCTGGCTTACGAAGTGATGGAGGGCAACACCTCGGACCGCACGACGCTGCGGGGCTTTCTGGCCAAGATCGAAGCGCAGTACGGCAAGGCGCGGCGGGTGTGGGTGATGGATCGGGGGATTCCGACCGAAGAGGTGCTGGAAGAGATGCGCGGCCCGGGGCGGGAGATGTTCTATCTGGTGGGCACGCCGCGGGGCAAGATTCAGCAGTATGAAAAGAAGTGGCTGGAGTTGCCCTGGCAGAAAGTGCGCGAGTCGGTGGAGGTGAAGTTGTTCGGGGAGGACGGCGAACTCTATGTGCTGGCCAAGAGTGAAGGGCGGCGAGCCAAGGAGCGCGCCATCCGACGGCGCAAATTAGTGGGGTTGTTGAGGACCTTGCGCAAGCTGCGCCGCAGTGCTCCGACGCGGGATCAACTGCTGCTGCGCCTCGGGGCAGCGAAGAGGCAAGCGGGGCGGGCCTTCGGCTTCGTATCCCTGCGCTTGCCCCGAGAGGGGGAGGAAGTCACCCCCCAGACGTTCACCTTTCAGTTGCACAAAGAGAAGTTGCAGAAGGCGGAGCTTCGCGACGGACACTATCTATTGCGCTCCAACCTGGTGGGGGAGAACCCGGAAGTACTCTGGGAACGCTATATCCAACTGACCCAGATTGAAGCGGCCTTCAAAACCTTGAAGAGCGAACTGGGACTGCGTCCGATTTATCACCAAGTGGAGAAGCGGGTGGAAGCCCACATCTTCGTGGCCTTCCTGGCCTACGCCCTTTCGGTGACCCTCAAGCAACGCCTGGCCGCCTTAGCGCCGGGCCTGACGCCCCGCGCCGTGCTGGAAAAACTGGCCACCCTGCAGATGCTCGATGTCTGCCTGCCCACCACTGACGGCCGCTGGCTAATCATGCCCCGCTACACCCAGCCAGAACCGGATCAGTCGTTGATGCTGCACCAGCTTAACCTGACCTTGCCTTCTCAGCCACCACCCCGTATCAAGGCCCCCCAGGAGACTGCCCAAACCCCGCCACCGAGATTGAAAATGTAGTGCCGACCTTTGAGATCCCTTCGCTAAAAACAAAGCACTTACCCTTTACCTAACCCCTCAACTGCGAAAGTTCGGCTAGGTTGTCTCGTAACGGTCAAACTCCGACGCACTCCTTCCACACTCCGCGCATTGCGGCGCGGTTGAGGCCGGTTTCATTGCAAGCGCTGTCGATCGGTCAGTTCATCACGGGGAACTGACCCCTCACTCCGTCACGCTCCGGCTGATGACACCGCCGGAGCCTGCCACCCTCTCCCCTCGGGAGAGGGCTGTTCATCAATAGCCTCGCCCTGGGAGCCCACAATGGGCGCCCCTACGTCTTGGGCGGGCGCCGCCACATCCTCGGCTGGCGCAGATCTGCTTTCCAAGGTCTGCGGCTTTTGCGTTTGGGCCGCTGGCTTCCGCAGGCTGAGCAGCAGCTTAATCTTGCGGTCGATGGCGCGGTCCAACGTTTCTTCCCGCCGCAGCATCATCCGCCACTCCTCGCCCGCAGGCGCCAAGCAAGCGTCGCGCTCGATCGCCACTCGCTGCTCATGCATTTTCTCCTCGTACTCGAACTCCCGCTCCGCGTGGGCGATCTCGACCTCCAACAGAGCCAGCAGTTCCCGATACTGGAGTTCCTCCAACGGGTCCGGGCACGGCTCGGCCGGAGCCGGCGATGGCTCCGCTGGGGGCAGCGCCGCAGAGTCCCGGGGACTCTGGGCTACACAATCCGCCGGCGCCGGCGATTCCCCGCTGCTTCCTTCCGGCCCTGCCTGACCCCACAATGCGGCGGCCGCCAGGATGGCAGCGTCCTCGTCCGCCCGCTGCTGGCGAGCCTTCTCCTTCGCGAGTTTGCTTGGCCTGTCGGCGAACTCTTTCAGCAGAGCGCAGAGCCGCGCCGGCCGCCAGCCCGACCGCCCTTTATGAAAGCCTTCCAGCGCCGCGCCCTGCCAGGGCAGAAATGAACGCGCTCCCACCTGCTCGCGAATCAGCCCCAGAAACGACCGCTGCAAGCGCCGCCGGGCCGCCGGGTCCGACGGTGCCGTCAGATCGACGTTGAGGGCTTGGCCCGGCTCGAAGCTTGCCCCCTCGATCGCGAGGCGCCGCTCGTGCTGCCGCGCGTCCAACTCCAGCAGCGCGCCGCGCATCAGCCCGCCCTCCATGCGCTCCAGGCGGTCGCGCCGCCAATAGAGCCGGGCCAGGTCGTCGACCTGTTTCTCAAGGAAGGCGTCGCCGCGGCCGAAGGAATCTTGAAGCTCCTGCTTCAGGGCTTCGAACTGGGCCGGGTCTTCGCCCAGGGCGCGCATCACTTCGTAATGGTGTTCGGGGGCGGAACGCTCGCCGTGCTCGAGGGCGTTCATTTTGGAATTCTGCTGGCCGGCCGCGGTGCACGGGCCGCGGGAACGCCGGGCATTCGAGCGGGCGGCGTCAAGCAGTTGAGAAGTAGGCTGGGGCGATTTACGCAGAGACATAAAACCTCCAAAGATGAGTCTTGGATGACGTGTGGATGGAGCGCATTCTCAAATGACGCTCGGAAGGGCGGGGCTTGAGCCCCGCCGCTTCAGGGGCTCGAGCCCCTCGATAGGTCCCCGATTCAGTGGCGGAGCTAAAGCCCCGCCCTTCCGCATCCGACAGCCAGGATTGCTGACGAATACGGCTGAGCTGCCGCATAGAAATAGAACCTCTCCTGGACGGGGATAGTGCCGGGGAGAGGACTCTCCCCGGTAGAGCGTGAACAAACTA
Source organism: uncultured Acidobacteriota bacterium (assembly GCA_963831905.1). Lineage (GTDB taxonomy): Bacteria > Acidobacteriota > Terriglobia > UBA7540 > UBA7540 > CAVROP01. Next base: position 2,216,513 of record CAWHRX010000009.1, read on the forward strand.
CATGCTAGCAGGGCCTAGCCGTTTTGTCAAGTACCTACGGAGATAATAGCACGGTCAGGCATAGCAGAGAGGCGGGCGAAAAACCCCTCACCCATTCCCCCGAGGCAATGAAAATCAACGTCGTCCCCGCGCAAGCGGGGACCCATGGTCGGTCCACTGGATTCCCGCTTGCGCGGGAATGACGTGACTTTCGCGGGTGGCGCTTACGTTCCGACGATCGTTGTCGGAATGTCTGCGCCTCGCGAGGCGGAGGAAGAGTCCCCTCGCCCGTGCTGCGGCGGGACACCCGAAAAAGCTGTACGACTAGCGGCGAGGTTCTTCGCAGCGCGCGAAGAAATGCAGATCCTTCGCTCCGCTCAGGATGACATGTCATTCTGAGCGGAGCGAAGAATCTGCATTGGTCCGCACGGCGTAGGGGTAGGGCTTGCCCCACCCGCGTCGGAGCCAGCGGAAATGCGGGGACGGCAAGCCGTCCCCCTACTCGCCACGGCGGGCGGGACGCCCGCACCACAACACAGCGCTTAGGGCCCCTTGCGTTCGGACGGAAGTTATGCCAGACTACCCTTAGGTTCTTATGGGAGAGAAGTCATCCAATCCGGGCGAGATTTTGCGCGACACGCTGGACATGCTGATTCTCAAAGCGCTCAAGCACCGGCCTCTGCACGGCTACGCCATCGCGGAATTCATCGAGCAGACCTCGGAAGAGATCTTGCGTGTGGAAGAGGGCGCGCTTTACCCGGCCCTGCACCGCCTCGAGCTGCGCGGTTGGCTGGATTCGGAATGGGGGATTTCAGAAAACAACCGGCGCGCCAAATACTACCGGCTTACCGCGGCGGGCCGGAAACAACTGGCGGAGGAAGCCTCGCGCTGGGGCCGCCTGTCGGCGGCCATTGCTCGCGTGATGGAAACGACGTAAGGGATTACTTCGCAATCGAAGGTACGTTGTTGTAGGCCTGTTCAGGGGCAAAAGAACAAAGTCGCGCGGAAGTGGTTGCCCTCCCTGTCGAAGGAGGGGAACTGAAAACTGAGGACTGACGACTGACAACTTCCCGGAGGCCGCTATGTCTCAATGGCTAACCAATGTCTTGCTGCGCGCCAAGGCGCTCTTTCAGCGGCGGCAGTTGGATCGCGACTTGGATGACGAACTCCGCTTCCACCTTGCGATGCGCGAAGAGAAGATGAAGGCGGGGGGAATCGATCCGGAAGAGGCCCGGTATGCAAGCCGCAGGCGCTTCGGCAACCGCGCTTCGCTTCAAGAGGACTGTCGCGAGATGTGGACCTTCGTCTGGCTCGAGGACCTCTGGCAGGACGTTCGCTATACGTTTCGCGGCATGCGCAAGAGCCCCGGCTTTACGGCGATCGTACTGGCCACGCTGGCGCTCGGCATCGGCGCATCCACGGCGGTGTTCAGCGTGGTCGATCCCCTGCTGTTTCGCCACTTGCCCTACCCCAAAGACAATCAACTGGTTTCGGTGGGGTACCTGGGACCGGTCGATAACAATGAGTTCAACGTGGTGAGCAGCTATTTCGATTGGCGGCAGAGGCCGTTTAAATCGCTCACCGCCATGCGGCCGGGCGTGGGCTGCGACGCGATGATCGGCGACGAGCCGAAGCGCATCGATTGTTACGCTGTGGCCGCCAATTTTCTCCGTACGTTCGGCATCACGCCCGTGCTGGGCCGGGATTTCGATCCCGACGAAGATCGGCCGCACGCACCGACGGTGGGCCTGCTTTCCTATGGGTTCTGGCAGAGCGCGTTTGGAAGCGACGCGAAGGCTCTGGGCAAAACCCTCATTGTGGACGACGAGCCGGTGCGCATCATCGGCGTCCTCCCCAAGAACTTCGAAATGCCGCAACTGGGCGAGATCGATGTGATGCTGCCGGCGCGCCTGGATGCCAGCCTGCCGCGCTCGGCGAATTCGAGCTCCTTTTTGCGGACCTTTGCGCGCTTGCCGGACGGCATGTCGATCGAGCAGGCGCACGACCGTTTGCTTCCGATGTTCAACGCCAGCGCGGACAAGGACGTGCCGAAAGAACTACGCTCCGAGGTTCGCCTGGTGGTTCGTTCTCTCCGCGACCGGCAGATCCATGAGGTAAAGCTCTCCTCCTGGATGCTGCTGGGCTGCGTGCTGGCACTGTTGCTGGCGGCTTGCGCGAATATCGCGAATCTCATGCTGGCGCGCGCTGTCGCCCGCCGGCAGGAACTGGCGATGCGCGCTGCGCTGGGCGCGGGGCGCGGCCGCCTGATACGCCAAACCCTCACCGAGTCCTTGATCTTCGGTTTGCTGGGAGGCGCGGCGGGATGTGGAACTGCCTGGGCGTTGCTGCGGCTTTGCATTAGTCTTGCCCCCGGCGGCATGTTGCGCCTCGAGCATGCCCGGATCGATCTGCGCGTGTTGCTCTTCGCGTTGGCAGGTTCACTCGGTGCGGCGCTGTTGTTCGGGATGGCGCCCGCCCTCGAGCCGTCACGAGCGGAGACGCTCGCGGGCTGGCACGTGACAGGAACGGCTCGAACGTTGTTTCGAAAGGCGCTGGTCAGCGCGCAGGTGGCGATTTCCCTGGTCTTGCTGGCCGGGGCCTCGCTGTTGCTTCGCAGCCTTTGGAAACTCCAGAATCAGCCGTTGGGATTTCAACCCCAAAGCGTTGTTACTGCCTCGTTCACTTTGCGGCGCCGAAACCATCCAACTCAGGGGCAAGATCAGCCCGCCGCGGTGCAACTCAGCTTTTTCGACGAACTCGAAGGGAGATTGAAGCGCATCCCCGGCGGCGGGTCCTTTGCCCTCAGTGACTCGATACCTCCACGCGGCTCGATGGGACGCCCTTACTCGAACCTGCGAATTGCGGGGCACCCGCCCGTTGCCCCGGACGGAGGAATGGTCGAGTTTCGTTGGGTGACCCCGGAGTACTTCCGCGCCCTGGGCATTCCGATTGTTGCCGGCCGAACCTTCACCGAGGCTGAGCGCGCTTCCGGCGAATCGCCGCTCATTCTGAGCGCCACTTTGGCCCGCCGGTTGTTCGGTCACGAGAGCCCGCTCGGACAGCAAATCGATTTGACCGCCAATGGCCGCTGGTGCACGGTCGTGGGAGTCGCCGCTGATATCAAGAACAACGGACTGACGGAACCCTCTGATCCTGAGTATTACCGGCTTCGCATGCACAACACGCGGGAGATGGGTTTGAGCGGCGTCGCGGTGTTCCGCACCTCGCTCGACACGGACACGCTGGCGCGATGGATCCGAAAGGAGTCTTCCGCACTCGATCCCTCCATGCCGGTCACGATCGAGACCTTGGATCAGCGCGTCGACAGGTTCAGGGAGCGCCCGCGCTTTGTCGCGACCCTCGTGGGGTTGTTTGCGGGCCTTGGGCTACTGCTGGCGGCAGTGGGACTCTACGGCGTCCTGTCGTTCCTGGTGGCCCGGCAGACGCGGGAAATCGGCGTGCGCATGGCCATCGGCGCGCGGCCCGTGGATATTGCGCTGCAGATTCAGAAGTACGCGGGCCTCTGGACGGGAATCGGAGTGGCGGCGGGGCTCGCCGGCTCGTTTGCCTTGGCGAGAACCATTCGCGGGCTCTTGTTTGAGGTCTCGCCCGGCGATCCGGTTTCGCTTCTCGTCTCCGCCGCAGTGTTGTTGGCGACGGCGGCGCTTGCGGCCTGGATCCCTTCCTCAAGGGCTGCCCGAATCGACCCCGTGATCGCTTTGCGGAACGAGTGAGGTGGGAGCGCGGGCATCCTGCCCGCCTTTCGCGCCGCAATTGCACGCACGCTGCGGGCAGGATGCCCGCGCTCCCAGCGCCCGTCAACCGGCGGGCATAAACGGCTGCTCTGAGAGGAGAGACACAATGAAACGACAATTCCGCTCGGTGGTTATGTTGGTGGCTGCGGGGCTGATTGCAGCCGTTCAGGTGACGCCAAAGGGCATGCCGCAAGGCTCGAAGACGGACGACGCGGTCTTGCAGCTCGTTCAATCCTGGCTCAACGCGGAGTCTGAGGGTGACACGGCGACTCTGGACAAGTTGATTGCCGACGATTTCCTGGGTACCGCGCCGGGCGGCGGCATCCTCAACAAAACTGATATCGTTCCGCCCGGCGGCGGGGAGAGGCCCAAGATGCCCAAGTCTAGCCTGAAGGAGTCGACCGTGCGCGTCTTCGGCAACACCGCCGTGGTCATGGGCAGCGTGACTCAGGAAGCTCCGCCACAACCCGGGTTTCGATTCACCTTGGTTTTCCTTAACCGCGGACAAGGATGGCAGATGATCGCCGCGCACCTTTCGAGCCCGCCGTCTGCGAAATAAGCGGGATGTCCCGCCCAACGTGCAATCCAACCGACTCCCTGGCCGCGCGCCATGAAGACAGGACCAAGGTCCTGTTGACGAACTCCGTTCATGCCTGCTAATACATATCAGCGTCTCTACCTGTGTGGAGGCGCGATCTCCCCATGAATCAGACGTTCCAACTCCTCCTTCCACGGCTCCGCAAGGCCCTGTCGCAGTTGCCTTATCTGCCGCAGACCTTTGCTTTGGTCTGGACCGCCGCCCGGGCCTGGACGCTCGTGTGGGGCGTTCTGCTTTTAGCGCAGGGGTTGCTTCCTGTGGCCACCGTCTACGTAACGCGCTGGCTGGTGAACAGCATGGTGGGGGCAATTCAGGCAGGCGGCGACTGGGAGCACTTGCGGCCGACTCTGCTGCTGGTGGCATTGCTGGCGGGCATTCAACTCGCCTTGCAGATCCTGCGCAGCGCCGCTGCTTACGTCCGCACGGCTCAGTCAGAGTTAGTCCAGGATCATATCAGTTCACTGGTTCACCGGAAATCCGCGGCGGCGGACCTGGGGTTCTATGATTCGGCGGAGTTCTATGACCATCTGCACCGGGCGCGGAGCGAAGCCACCTATCGCCCTGTCGCTCTGGTGGAGGGTTTGGGCAGTTTGCTACAGAATGCGACCACGCTGATCGCCATGGGGGCGGTGCTCATTCCCTTTGGGGGGTGGTTGCCGGCCGCCTTGCTGATCGGCACAGCGCCGGCGCTGTACGTGGCGGTGCGGTACGCACTGCTCCAAAACCAGTGGCGGCGCAAGGCCACGCCGGTGGAACGCCGCGCCTGGTATTACGACTGGCTGCTCACGACGGGCGATACGGCCTCTGAGGTGAGGCTATTCGGTCTTGCCGGGCATTTTCAATCCTCCTTCCAGACCTTGCGCCGTCGCCTGCGCGGCGAGCGGTTGAGCCTGGCGCGACAGCAGGAGTTGGCGGAATTCAGTGCCGGAAGTCTGGGGCTGCTGGTCACGGGCGCGGTCATGGCCTGGATGGTCTGGAGGGCGGTGCGCGGCCTTGCAACACTTGGCGACGTGGCGATGTTTTACCAGGCCTTCCAACAGGGCCTGGGGCTGATGCGTGGCCTGCTGGAAAATCTCGGCCAACTTTATGGCAACCTGCTTTTTCTGGGGAATCTTTACGAGTTTCTGGGACTCGAACAGCGCGTCGTCAGTCCATCAAAACCCTTGCCGACACCCCTCACAATCCAGGGCAGCTTACGCCTGGAAGGGGTGCGATTCCGCTATCCCGGGAGCCCGCGGCCGGCGCTGGAGAACTTTGATCTGGAGATCCGCGCCGGCCAAATCGTTGCGGTGGTGGGATCGAATGGCGCCGGCAAGAGCACGCTCATTAAGCTGCTCTGCCGGTTCTATGATCCGGAGGCAGGCCGCGTCTCGCTGGATGGCATCGACTTGCGCGCTCTGGACATCGAGGAATTACGCAGCCGCATCACGGTGCTTTTCCAGCAACCCGTGCATTACAACGACACCGTGCGGGATAATATCGCCTACGGCGATCTGCGATCGCCCTCCGAGGCTTTGGAGCCAGCCGTGCGCGCCGCGGGCGCAGAGGACATCATCGCCCGCCTGCCGGAGGGTCTCGACAGCATGCTAGGCCGCTGGTTTGCCGAAGGCGCGGAACTCAGCGTCGGTGAATGGCAACGCCTGGCCCTGGCTCGAGCTTTCCTGCGCCGCGCGCCCATCCTGATTCTCGACGAGCCTACCAGCGCCATGGACCCTTGGGCCGAGGCCGACTGGCTGGCGCGCTTCCGCGAGTTGGCAGCCGGCCGAACGGTTCTCATCATCACACACCGGTTTTCCACGGCGAGGTTTGCCGATGTGATTCACGTGATGAACGAAGGCCGCATCGTCGAATCCGGAACACACGAGCAGTTGTTACAGGCGGGTGGCCGTTACGCGCGAGGTTGGGCGGGCCTCCAGCTTTAGATTTGGCATTTGGATTGACTCTCTAATTCGGGGTACCTGGCCGCGGCCGCATCGTTCGTTTGGGTTCGAGCAGGCTCCCGGCGTGCGGATCTGTCAGGAGACAGGCATGGGCAAGGGAAGCGCGCAGCGGGCCTTCTGCAGCCTGCCAAAAAGCCTTGTGTCCTCGACTCACTGATTCTGCGAAAGTGGCCTCGACGGCACATTCCCGCTTTTCTTAACTTACGTTAATAAAGTATCTTGAAGTTGTGTCGATTTCACTTGACAACATACGTTAATTCACCTATATTGGTTAAGTTGATGGGCCAGCGCACGCTCACCCTCCAGGTCACTTGAACTAAGTCAGGTAATCTGCAATCGCACCTCTTAGACCGAATCTAAAGGAGGGCCGCATGGTTGCTCGAAGTCTTTCCTTACATCTGAAGCCCAATCACGTCGAGGAGTTCACGCGCATCATCGAGCACGAAGTCATTCCGATGATACGCGGGCTGAAAGGCTTCCAGGACAAGATCGTTTTGGTCGCCGCGGGTGGACTGGAAGCGATTGGCCTCAGCTTCTGGGATCAGAAAGAGGATGCAGAAGCCTACGGTCGCGGGAAGTTTCGGCAAGTGGTGAAGGCCCTGGCGAAGGTCATTGAGGGTACTCCTCGCGTTGAAATCCGCGAGGTCTCAAACTCGACCTTCCACAAGATCCCGGGGCGCGTGGCTGCCTAAAGGCGGCAGCTTTTCTGATTCGGCCCGGGTGGCCAACGCCTTTCTTGTCCGGCAAAAAGGGGTTTAGGCGAAAGAAGAAACGAGGTGTCCAGTGCTTACGACAATCATGAAGTGGATTTTCATGCTGGTGTTGCTCCTGATGCTTCTGTGGCCTACGCCCGCCGGCTATTACGTATGGCTAGGACTCGCGGTTTGTGTGCCGGCCATTTGGGCCGTCGAGGCCCGCCGAAGCAAGTACCTTCGAAAGGTCGCCTACGTGCCAGTTTTCCCGAAGGTGAAATACGAGAATTAATCCAGACCCATAGTTCGAACTTAACTCGTGCGTGATAAGGAGAGTCAAAATGAATGTTAGACCTCTACATGATCGGATGCTGATCAAGCGAATCGAAGAGAAGGAGTCTGTGAAGGGTGGCATCATCATTCCCGACACGGCCAAAGAGAAACCGCAAGAGGGCGAAGTAGTCGCCGTGGGGCACGGCAAGAAGACCGAAGAGGGAAAGGTGATCGCTCTGGATGTGAAAGCGGGTGACCGCATCCTCTTCGGCAAATATTCCGGCGCTGAAATCAAGCTCGGCGGCCAGGAGTATCTGATCCTGCGGGAAGAAGAAGTGCTCGGCATCATTGAAGCCAAGGCGGCCAGCGCGAGCGGGAAGAAGTAGGTTGGTTGTCAGTAGCCCGCGACGGAATTGGTTCGCGGCGAGTGTCCGCCGATAGTTCTCGCAGCGGAGCGCCGACAAAGAAAGACATCGACAAAGTCTAGGAGGAATTGAAAATGGGTAATGCAAAGCAAATTGTACATGGCGAAGAGAGCCGTCACGCGATCCTGCGCGGCGTGAATCAACTTGCGGAACGTCGTGAAGATCACGCTGGGTCCCCGAGGCCGCAACGTGGTTCTAGACAAGAAATTCGGCGCCCCGACGATCACCAAGGACGGGGTAACGGTGGCGAAGGAAATCCAACTGCCGGACCCGCTCGAGAACATGGGCGCGCAGATGGTGCGTGAGGTCGCCTCCAAGACTTCCGACGTGGCGGGCGACGGCACCACCACCGCGACCGTGCTGGCCCAGGCGATCTTCCGCGAGGGCGCGAAGACGGTGGCCGCGGGCGCTAACCCGATGGACGTGAAGCGCGGAATCGAAAGCGCGGTTCGCGCGGTTTGCGGCTACGATGAGACCGGCAAGGACGGTAACAAAAAGCACATCAAGGGCGAGCTCGACAGAATTTCGAAGCCGGTTGAGGGCTCGATGATCGCGCAAGTGGGCGCGGTCTCCGCCAACAACGATCACACCATCGGCAACATCATTGCCGAGGCCATGAAAAAGGTGGGCAAGGACGGCGTCATTACGGTCGAGGAATCCAAGACCATGGAGACGACGCTCGAAGTGGTCGAGGGAATGCGGTTCGATCGTGGATACCTCTCCCCTTACTTCGTCACCGACCCTGAGCGCATGGAGTGCGTGCTGGAGAACGCACTGATCTTGATCCACGAGAAGAAGATCAGCTCCATGAAGGACCTTCTGCCCCTGCTCGAGCAGACGGCCAAGTCCGGCCAGCCGCTGCTGATTATTGCGGAGGATGTTGAAGGCGAGGCCCTGGCGACCTTGGTGGTCAACAAGTTGCGCGGAACGCTATCGGCGGCAGCCGTAAAGGCGCCGGGCTTTGGCGATCGCCGCAAGGCCATGCTGGAAGACATCGCCATCCTGACGGACGGCAAAGCCATTTCCGAGGACCTGGGCATCAAGCTCGAGAATGTAAAGCTGCAGGACCTCGGCCGAGCCAAGAAGATCACCATCGACAAGGACAACACCACCATCATCGAGGGTGCCGGCAAGTCTTCTGACATCGAGGGCCGCGTCAAGCAGCTTCGTACACAGGTCGAGGAGAGCACGTCCGACTACGATCGCGAAAAGCTGCAGGAGCGCCTGGCGAAGCTGGTGGGCGGCGTCGCTCAGATTAAAGTGGGTGCGGCGACGGAGACCGAGATGAAAGAAAAGAAGGCACGCGTCGAGGACGCGATGCACGCTACCCGGGCGGCCGTGGAGGAAGGCATCGTGCCCGGCGGCGGAGTGGCGCTGGTGCGCTGCATCCCCGCCCTCCGCAAGCTGAAGGCCGAGGGCGACGCGCAAATTGGCATCAACATCATTACGCGCGCGCTGGAAGAGCCTCTACGCATGATCGTCGCCAACGCCGGTCATGAAGGCGCGGTGGTGGTGGAGAAAGTGAAGTTAAACAACAACCAGAACTATGGCTTCAATGCGGAGACTGAGAGCTTCGGCGACCTGGTCGAGGAAGGCGTCATCGACCCTACCATGGTCACACGCGCCGCGCTTCAGAACGCTGCCTCCATTGCTTCTTTGCTCCTCACCACCGAAGCGCTGATCGGCGACTATCCCGAGAAGGACGAGAGTGCTCCGGCAGGGCCTCCGGGAGGCATGGGCGGAGGGATGTACTAGGAGGCGGCTGGCCGTGATGCTGTAAGCGCAGCGTCCCAGAGCGCAATAATGGAGGAAGAGGTAAAGCTGATGGCAGAGAAAATCAACGCCGGCACCATCCTGATCAAGGAAGGCACGCTTTTGCCGGAAGGCTTGCAGTTAGAAAGCGACCCGTATTTGAAGGGCTGGAAGTTGGTCAAAAGTCCGGACAGCTCCGGAATCGACCGGAAACTCCGCGAGGCGGGATGGACCTTTTTCTACCTGGCGAGTGAGGTTGATGCGAGGGCCTTCGGTTCGGACTCTAACAAAACGACCCAAAGGGCAGTTAAGAAAGTCATTGCCAAGATCAAATCGGACAGGTTCAATTGCGTGGAAGTTTCGCAAGTGGCCGCGAAGGGTTTCCTGGGGCTGCCCTACATAACCGTCGCTGCCCATCCGCGGCATATTCAGGAAAGCATGTTTCTGTTCCACGAACGCCTGGCGCAATGGGATCGAGCCGGGTTGGCCGCCACCTGAAGCGAGGCGCGGAGTTCGCCAAGGAGGGGGTTATGTCGGTAAGAAACGGTGACAAAGCCAGATTCGGCAGATTACGAAAGCAGAAGATTCTCCTGCGGAAGCGAATCCGAGAAATGCGGGAGGCAATGGAAAACAAAACACGGACAACAATTGTCGCCTCCGAGCAAAACGGCACAACCCCGCTGACGCTCGATCCTATGGGCTGATGAGGTTGGGAAGGCTGAGGTTCGACAGGTGTAACGAGCCGTGCAATCGTAAAGTATCAAGTCCCCTGAGGGAGGACTCCCATGAGCAACATGCGTAGACTGGTAGTTTCAGTTTTAGGGACCGTGCTGTTGGCGGCCCCCTTGATCGGCTCGCAAGATATGAAGGCGCCTGAGGCAAAAGTAGCCGCTACGAAGCTGCTGGCGATCCAAGAACTGGGGTTGCAGCCCCGGCGCGGTTTCAGCGGTTTGCTGCAACTGGTCCCTGTTTCGGCGCCTGCCCGGGGCGGACTGGATCTTTCCCGTTACCGGGGCTTTCAGTTTGGAGAGACGCTGCCGGCAGTTGCAAAACAGGCGGGCCTGGACGTGTCTCAGGCGAAGGTGATCCATGAACACCCCGCGCTCCTCCAAGAACTGGAATGGCCGATCTGGCTGGCAAGCAGTTTTGATTCTCCGCAGGATCCGGTCAGGACTATCCTATTCAGTTTTTACAACGGGGAGCTTTTTCGAGTCCTGGTCAGTTACGATCGGGATGAAACCCAAGGGCTGACCACCGAGGACTTGACCGAAGCGATTTCGGCCCAGTATGGAACTGCCACCAAGCCCGCTAACAACGAGATCGTCTTCTCTTCGGCGCAAGTCTACAACGATAGCGAAGCCGTCATCGCGCGTTGGGAGGACTCACAGTATTCGTTTAACCTGTATCGTTCCACTTATCAACCGACTTTTGGAATGATTGCATTCTCGAAAAGACTGGATGCCCTGGCCCGCGCAGCGACTGCAGAAGCTATCCAGTTGGATGCCGCCGGGGCTCCGCAGCGGGAGATTCAGCGTCAAAACCAGGAGGACGAGAAGAACCGCGAGTCGCTGGAAAAAGCCCGGCAAGTAAACAAAAGCAAATTCCGTCTTTAGCGTGCAGCGATGGCTCGAAGGATCAGCGCTTGCTCACCTATTTCCCGGAACCGACGACCCTGGCACCTGACTTCCAATCGAAGGGAGCTCCCATGAGGGAAGAAATCTCGGCGGTCCTGTTGCACCGACCGGCGGAATCACAGCGTCTGCTGAAGCAGGCTCTGGAAGGCCGATCAATCAAGGTCAATTGGCTGCAAAACTACCGGGAAGCTCTGCCACTGCTCAGAGCGGCCGATCCGCCGCATTTGGTTTTCACGGAAGCGCTGCTTCCTGACGGCACCTGGGCGGACGTCGTCAAGTTGGCGCTTGCGGCCCTTAAGCCCGTGAAGGTCATTGTGGTGTCGCGCCTCATCGATATCCGGCTCTATGTGGAAACGATGGCCGGTGGGGCGTTTGACTTCATTGTGCCTCCCGCAACCAGCGATGAACTCGCTCACGTCCTGGCTGGCGCAGTAGAGAGCGTTTTGGGTCTGCGGCGAACGCAGGCCACAGTGGTGGCCCTATAGCCCGGGCCGGTGCCGCGGAAGGCTCCGTGCCCGGCTATCGCTCACCGGGGTGATAGTTAGATAGGGGTAGGCAGCCAATTCTTCGAGTTCGACAAAGGAGACTCATATGCAAACACTCCCGAAAGGCCAGTACATCAAGCACGTCCAGTACGGCCTCGGTGTGGTGACCCAATCGGACGCCGAACGCACCTCCATCGACTTCCCCCTGCACGGACCCAAGAAATTTGCTACCCGGCTCATGACTGTCGAATTCACTGACGAGGCCCCTCCACCTAAGCCCCAGCCGGCCAAGCGCCGGAGAACATCCACCCGGCTTCCTCCAGCCACATTATCGGCAGGCGCCTAGTGAGCGAGAAGGGCAGACTGAACGAGGCGACGTCACCCTCGCGCACGCGGGGGTCCACTCCAGGCTGTGGATTCGCGGCTTCGCAGGAATGACATGCAGTGGAGCCGCGCACTGGGTGCTTTCCTAATCTGAGGGCGGCAGGTGCCGGGCTGTTAGCACCGGCCTGAAACGGAACCAATTTCGCCGGTTTGGAGGGAGCCACTCGGATGAGAAAGTTGCTTTCGGGCACACTAACGCGCCTGCGGGGGGTACACCTGAACCTTCTCCACACTCCAGACCCGGCAGTTCCATCCGAACATCAACGCAAGCAACTAGCTTCCCGCGCCGGCCACGAAACGGCTGCGGTAGTGGGTAGGCGCAACGCCGAAGCGGTGCATGAACGCACGGCGAAAACTGTCGGGATCGTGAAAGCCAACCGATTCGGCGACGTGCTTCACGGTACAGCCAGCGGCGGATAGCCGCTTGCGCGCCTCGTCAAGCCGGAGGCGCTGCACAAAAGCGGCGGGACTGCTATTGAACTCCAAGCTGAAACGGCGGGAAAACTGCCGCGGGCAAAGATTCATCTGCTCTGCCATCGCTTCAACGGAAAGGTCTTTGTCGAGGTGTCCCAGCATCCATGCCGCCAGATCGGCGAAGCGGCTGGTGGAAGCAACCTGAAACTTCAGCGGCTCGGAAAACTGCTCTTGCCCTCCGGGCCGCTTCATGTAGACCACCAGTTCGCGCGCCACGGCAAGGGCCACTCGGGGTCCGAAGTCTTCTTCAATCAATGCCAAGGAAAGATCAATCCCGGCGGTGATGCCCGCCGAGGTGTAGAACTTGCCGTCCCGAATGTGGAGAGCATTGGCATCAACCTTCAACGCAGGAAAGCGGCTGGCCAATTCGGCGGCGAACTTCCAGTGGGTGGTCACTCGCCGCCCGTCGAGCAGTCCGCTCGGCGCTATTGCAAAAACGCCCGTGCATACCGAGGCAATTCGACGAATGCCGTTGGCCCGGCGGCTGATCCAATCCGCCAGCTTAGGGCCAGAAGGGGAGAGGCGTATGCCACGGCCGCCAGGAATGAGAAGCGTGTCTATGTGGCGCAAGGAGCTTAGGAAGCAGGTGGCGGTCATGCGCAACCCGGACACTGAGCTGAAGGTCTTTGCGCCCAACGCGGCAATCGTCACCTTGTAGCAGGGCTGCGGGTTGCCGTTCGAGTCCTCAAGGGATGCACTGCTGAATGCCTCTAGCGGCCCCGACAGGTCGAGGGAAGCGAGGTCGTCGTACCCCACTATAACGATGTGTTTGGGTCTCACGTTTTTCATCTCATTAAAATAGCCAACCAATTGTATGTCTGCAACGACATTCATCCGGCCATTTGGGACTTAGGCCACTCGATCCAAAAGGTCTTGAAATGCCGGATTAAAGTCATTCGGGACGCTTCCTCTTGGGGTTATCATCTCCCTATCGCAAGCAGTTCCTCAGGAGGGTCCTATGCGCAGGGCAGCAAAAGGGATCTGGATGGCCGCTGTAATCGTGGTGATTCTGGACCTGATGGTTCTCATGAGCCACGGGAAGGCACCCAACAAACTACCGTCTTCCACGCCACAAACCGGTATACTCAAGCCCCCCGCTACGGGAAAGATCAACGTAGCGTTCCTGATCTCGGAGGGCGCGGACGTCATGGACTTCGCGGGCCCCTGGGAGGTCTTCCGCGACACCATGCTTACAACCAAAGGCAAGCCATGGCATGAATCGGACGGTGACGACATGGTAATGCCGTTCAACGTCTACACCGTCTCTGATTTGCTGAAGCCGGTGGATGCAAATGGATTGACCATCGTACCTAACTACAGTTTCGACAATGCGCCCAAGCCGCAGATTATCGTGATTCCCGCGCAGGGCGGACGCGGCGCGGCCCAGAAAGCATGGCTGCTCGCCAATTCGGCCGCCGCCGATGTCACCATGTCGGTGTGCACCGGCGCCTCGGTGCTGGCGGCGTATGGGCTGCTCGACGGCCAAACTGCTACTACGCATCATTACTTTCAGCAGAGCATGCAGAAGCAATATCCTGCTGTGCGCTTCGTCAGTGGAACCCGCTTCGTGGAGAATGGCAAAATCGCAACTGCGGGCGGCTTGACCTCGGGCATTGATCTGGCACTACACATCGTTGCGAGATACTACAGCACTGAGGTAGCGCAGGTCACCGCCGACATTATGGAGTATCACAGTGGGCTGTGGAAAAACCCGGAATACGAGCAGGTGAAGCCGGTTGTTGCGTCGAAGTGATCTTGCATGTTGCGCGAGCTTATCGGGTCAGCTTCAGGTTTGCGTCCAGATCGTCGGCCACTCGGAGAATACCCGGGCAGTCAGTTCGGGCCGATCATGAACGCCTGGGGGCGATTCAGTTCGGAGTGACCCACTTCCGAAGCATCTGTAGAGTCTGTTATAGAGTTATTACCGCGTCTCCGCCGATGAGGCCGTCGCAGGCCGGTCCCCTGAACGGCGATGGTTTTGGCTTCCTTTTAACCCGGTGCTGACACCGGGCTGAAGTCCGGCGCTACGGCTACTCCATCGCGTCTAGGATTTCATCAAGCGTTACAATCGCAAAAGTCGTGGCGTGATCGGCCGTTCCGTAAGGAATGATGAGCTGCCGGCCGTGCAGAAGACTTCCGCAAGAGTAAACAACGTTAGGGACGTAACCCTCCCGCTCGTTTTCATTGGGTTCGATGAGGGGTTTCCCCACTCGGCCGATGACCTTACTGGGGTCATCGCGATCGAGCAGGAAAGCGCCGATGGAATACTTCCGCATCGGGCCCACTCCGTGACTGAGCACGAGCCAGCCGGCTTCAGTCTCAATCGGCGAACCGCAGTTTCCCATCTGGATGAATTCCCACGGGAATCTCGGCCCCAGAATCATTTCCTTGCTCCGCCAGAAATGCAAATGGTCGGAAAACATCAAATAGACGTTCTCGAAGTCCTGCCGGCCCAGCATTGCGTAGAGCCCCTTAATCTTCCTCGGGAAGAGCGCCATACCTTTGTTCTCGACGGCCGGGCCGCTCAGCGTGACGAATTTGAAACGCAGAAAATCGGGTGTTTCGAGGAACTGGGGCTGTATTCCTTTGCCATCATAGGCGGTGAAAGTCGCGTAATAAGTGCGCGTGCCATCGTCGTCCTGAAAAAGAACAAAGCGAGCATCCTCGATTCCGTTGCTCTGCGCCAGGGTCAAGGGAAACAGCACGCGTTCGGAAAAAACCGGGTCCGAGGTGAATTGGACCTCGAAACTCGCTTGTCCCAACATAAGGGTTTTTCTGGCTACGTTTTCGGTTTCCAGGTCGCGCACCTGAAATTGCTTTATCGCTTGGCTGACGCTGGCGCGCAGGTCTTCGAGCGTGAACGACTCCCCGAGGCCCTTCAGGACTTCCCGGGTAAAGGCGCCGCCAGCGGTGAGTTCGTCCAGCTTGCGCGCGAACAGGTCTTTCCGGAATGCCGCTTGGGGCACTTGTGCCGGTTCGAGAGCGAACGGGGTGGGCATGTCGATCAGGATATTTCCACGAATATCGAGCACCCCGGTGCGAAAGGTGATGGAGGAGATATGCCCTTCCCCCGTGGCGCGCAGGCTCAACACGAAGCGCAACGAGCCCGGCGGGAGACACGTTTGGTCCGGGTGTGGCACGATGGAGGGATTGAACAGCGCGGCGGCCTCGAATGAATACTCGTCAGTGAAATACCCACCGACCAGCAACAATCTCTCTTCGGAGAGTGCCCATTCGTTTAACAAATAGGGGCGCACCTCCTCAAATCGACGCCGGAAAAAGTCGCGGATGTTCTTGTGGCGTGCACCGAATTCCGCCCACAACCGGGTAAGCTGTGTATGGACCTCATCTTCGGAAAGGGCCATGATACGGGCGCAAATCTCGCTGGCGCGGTGGCCACTCATTAAATGAAAGGGCCGCATCAGCACACGTTTGCTGTCAGGGTAGAGAGTGACGTTCGTGCGATGGACGTTGAGAGGTTTCATTGGTACCTACAAAGACGGCTCGTTGAAAACGGTGACAGCATTTTGCATGAGTTGCACCTCCACCAGCGAGAGCAGGAAAGCCAGCGTCGATTCCGCTCCCTGGTTCGCGTTCACCCGGTCCACGTGCAAAGCGTCGCGGCAGCCGCCCGTAGTGAGGGAGTAAAGTTCCAGTCCAAGGTCGTTCCAACCCAAGAACCAGTCGAAGGCGCGGTGCGCCTGGGCGTACCACCAGGAGTCCGAGGTCGCCCGGTAAGCCTCGAGACAGGCGGACACCATCGCTTGAGCCTCGATGGGCGGCTGGTCGAAGGTAGCACGCGGGCCGCCGCGTCGATAAAACCCATTGCTGCCGATGGGCTGGAAGTGGCCATTTTCAGAGGTCTCCACCCCCACCAACCAGCGCAGCGCACCAAGGCCCCGTTCGAACACAGCCTTTTGCCCTGTGGCATGTCCGCTGAGGAGCAAGGCGTGTGCCAGCTTGGGATTGTCGTAACTCAGTTCCTCTTCAAACCAAGGCCAATCCGCGTGAGAGGCTCTGTCGAAGATATCCATCAGCCGCGCGGTGAGCGTATCGCGAATCTGGCGAGCCAAGCTGTCGCCACCGAGACGGCGCAGATACTCATGGATTCCGATGAGCGAGAATGCCCAGGCGCGCGGCGAAGTAAATGTGCTCACCACCGGCAAGGCTCGGGCGAAGAGTTGTCCGGCTATGGTCTGCAAACTCCGACGCGGGGAGCGTCCCACGCCCACGCCCAGTGCCCACAGCGCGCGGGCGTGACTATCCTCAGACCCCTGCTCATCAAGCCACCGGCGGTCGAAACTCAGGAAGTTATGGAAGCGCTTGGTTTTCTCATCGAAGGCGTAATTCAAGAAGGCCGCATAAGTGGTGGAAAGCGTCCGTAGGCGCGCCTGTTCAACTATCAGCTCGTCGAGAAGTGTCGAAAGAATGAAGGCCCGGGCGTTGTCATCCGTGCAGTATCCTTCGCGAAAATTCGGCACGGTCAGTATGGCGTGCTGGAAAATGCCGGTCGAATCAGTCATCCGCGAGAGATGCTCCAGCCGTACTTCCGGCAACTCCCGGGGTTGCTGGTCGAGAGTCTTGGTAGCGAATAATTTTCGCGAGAGCACGGCACCCTGTAGGCGAGCCTCTTCGAAGGAGCGCATGTAAAGCCGCGCCACGTTGTTCCAGACCATTTCACGGCCCAGCTTATAGGCGTTCTTGCGCATCGCGTGACGGCGTGTCGCATCGCGCAGCAAGCCGGCAACCTCGCGCGCGATGGCCTTGGAGTCTCCAAAGGGCACGAGGATACCGCGCTCTTCCGCCAGCAATTCCGCGGCGTGCCAGTAAGGTGTCGAGACCACGGCCTTGCCCGCGCCAAACGTGTACGCCAGGGTGCCCGAGGTAATCTGCGCCTCGTTGAGATACGGCGTAATGTAGAGATCCGCCGCACCGATGAACTCCTTCAACTCCTCGAGTTCGACGAAGCGGTCATAGAAAATGACGTTCTTCTCGACTTTGTTCTTCTTGGCCAGGATTTCGAGGCTGAGACGATAGGCTTCACCGCGCTCCTGCAACTGGTGGGGATGCGTCGCGCCCAGGACGACATAAACAACATCCGGAAACTCCGCCAGAATCAGCGGCAGGGAATTGAGCACGTGCTCAATTCCCTTGTTGGGCGAAAGCAGCCCGAAGGTGAGGAGTACGGTCCTTCCCTCCACTCCAAACTGGTCCTTGTAGTAGTTCGGGTCGACGAACGGAATGTCGGGGATACCGTGTGGGATGAGATCGATTTTGGCCGCCGGAGCCTTGTGGGCCTCCTGTAACATCTGGCGGCCGCGCTCAGTCATGACCACAAGCCGGGTCGAGCGGGCGATCAATTCCTGCACGACGCGCCGCTGTGTGTCGTTCGGCTCGCGCAGGAGTGTGTGAAAGGTGGTGACGACGGGCATCTTCAGTTCGCGCACCAGCGCCAGCACGTGACGCCCGGCCGGCCCGCCGTAAATCCCAAACTCGTGCTGAACGCAAACGATGTCCACGTTGCTGATGTTGATGAAGTCCGCTGCGCGTTGGTAGGACGTAAGATCCTGCTCGACGATTTCGAAACGGACTACGGCGGGATATTCATAGCCTTCCTCGATGTCGTTGACCGACACGGCAAAACACTGGCTTTGGGGGTATTCCGCGGCCACGGCGGCCAGCAGGTCGGATGTGAACGTAGCGATGCCGCACTTGCGTGGTAAGTAGTCACCGATAAATGCTATCTTCCGGATTGTAGGAGACCCTGTTTCCATATGTTCGGAGGTGTGATTCTCCGGCCTGCGCGGTATTCACCGGATTCTGGCCGGGGCGCAGCCGAGCGCCCAGCAGCACTTTGTGGAGAGACGGGAGAAGAGACCAGGCGAGAGGGGAAGAAAAACGGAGCACAGGTCAGCCCCGGCCGCGATGATTCCCCCTCGCGGAGACTGCCCGCCTCCGGCTTAGCTCACGGCCTGCTCGTCTTCCCCAGCAACGCATTCAGCAATTCCACAGGGACAGGGAATACCACCGTGGTGTTCTTCTCGGTTCCAATTTCCGCCAGGGTTTGAAGGTAGCGAAGTGTGATGGTGATCGGCTCGCGTGCCAGGACGGCGGCAGCTTCCGCCAACTTCTCGGACGCCTGGAACTCTCCGTCAGCATTGATGATCTTGGCCCGGCGTTCACGCTCGGCCTCTGCCTGTCGAGCGATGGCGCGCTGCATATCCTGCGGCAGGTCTACCTGCTTCACTTCCACCTTGGCTACCTTGATGCCCCACGGCTCGGTTTGCTCGTCGAGGATGGTCTGCAGGCGCGCGTTGAGCTTCTCGCGCTGGGAGAGCAGGTCGTCGAGCTCCACTTCGCCCAGCACTGAGCGCAACGTCGTTTGCGCCAACTGTTCGATGGCGTAGCGGTAATTCTCCAGTTCGATGAAGGCCTTTTGGGCGCTGAGGACGCGGAAGTAAACGACGGCGTTTACCTTTACCGAAATGTTATCGCGCGTGATGGTGTCCTGTGGCGGGACGTCCCACGCGATGATGCGCAACGAAACCCTGACCAGCTTGTCGATCGGCCAAAAAATGAAGATGAGCCCCGGCCCTTTGTCCGGAGTTTGCAGGCGCCCCAGACGAAAAACCACCGCTCGTTCGTATTCTCTTAAAACGTGGAGACATGCTGAGATCCATATAAGAACGATGAAGCCTGCGACGATCAAAGGCACACTCATGATGCCCTCCCTGACTGATGTGTGATGACCAAACAGTACTGGAATTCCGGGTTCAGTCTCCCAGCTTCATGCCGTTCCGCTTCGCTGCTGTTGCGTGCGCCGTTAGTACCCGAAGGGAGACTGTACGAATGTTCGCACACGACAGGACCTCGAACTCGACCCGCGCTTTAGCAGCATCGCTCATCGGAGGCGCGAAATCTGGTCACATTTGCTCACTTTGCGGACGGTGAGCGGTCCTGCCTCGTTGGCACGGCGGGTCCTCCCCCCAACGCCGGACCACGGAAATGCAAGGGATCGCGTAGGTTCTGCAATTCACGGTAGTAGAAGAGCGGAGTGGGGTGTCTTCCCCTCAGTCTGAGAGCTTTGAAGAACTCGATTTCCTCCGCGGTAGCTCCGGCACTGAGAGAAGCCTCTTGAAGGAATTCCTTCAGCCCCCGCTCTTCATCGCCAGCACTTTGTGGCTGTTCAACGAACGCAAACTTCTTAACGGGCCCAGGGGCCACTCTGCGGTTCAAGACGACCTCGAGGCTGAAAGTTGTAAGGTCAATGTCCCAGGATTCAATCAGGGGATCCAGGAAAGAGACGCAATTCTCAATCGATACATTGAAGACGTCTGTATCTAGAAACTCGAGAATCGCGACTCTTAACTCTTCGTAGCTTCGATTGTTGAGCCTGCCCACCAAGCGGAGCCAACTCTCACTGTCGAGTTCTTGTCTGGCAAGTTCCTTGACCACATCCAGAAGCTTTTGGGTCACCAGAAGTTCAACTTCACCGAAAGGTTGTCGTTCGAAAATCATCCTGACTTGCTTCAGTTTGTCAAGTTTGCACTTACGAAGGACCAATTCGCGAACTTCTTTAAACAAAGGGGCGGGTGGATCGGCCAGTTTCCGCTTCAACTCTTCCTGGCGCTGCACCTCAACCAGCTTAGTGAGCTCTCCGCGTCGGAACTTCAAGAATTCTTCGATCTTGCGATAGATATCTGTCCGCTCAGGGGCGGGAGGCGCTTTCTTCCTTGTAAGTAACTGCGAAATATAAGATTCCGTGACTTGGGCAGCAACCGCCAAGTCCCTTTGCTCATGTCCTAGTTGCTCAAGTCGCTGCCTAAGGATTAAAGGTAGATCCATCGAAGCCGTCCTTTTTATTAACTCACTTTAGTTCATTCTTCGTTCATATTTCAAGTTTGCCACAAATAGCTTGACAAGTAAAGTGAATTTACTTATTCTGGTTAATGAGAAGAGCCTATCTTAGACTTGCCTCAGCAACGCTGAACTAATTGCGGTTCATTTAGCAATGTGCCTGGGACTGGTGAGCACCGCCAAGTTGTGCTCCGGACATGAAGTTCGGCGAAGAGGAAAACGACAGGCAGCAGCAAGAAATGAGGATTTCAATGCTAACGGCAATCATGAAGTGGGTTTCTATCGCGATCTTGCTTTTGGGGTTCTTTGAGAACCTGCCTGTTGGCTCTCAAGAGTGGTCGGTGAGGAACGGCGGCTACCTGGAGCTTTTCAATATGTTGGTTTGTCTGAGCGCCTTGTTGGTTGTTGCAGAGGGGTTCCGCGGTCACAAGTACTTTTGGGCGTCAGGATTTGTCGCGATTGCCGTCCTTTTCAATCCTATCCTGCCCGTGGCACTTTCCCGGAAGATGTTTCTCGGGTTGGATTCTGTCTGCATCCTGACGTTTCTGGTTTCACTGGCTCTTTCCAGAGGGCAACCCCTACTCACCGTACCCTCGATAAGCGACGGCAGGCTACGAAGCGAGTCACTTTGACGATCCCCATTGATAGCGATGCGGAGAGCCCGTTTCAGCATTGTCATCCATGGAGAGAACTCGTGGGGTGAAAGGATCTTGGCATGTACATTCAATATGTAGGTTTCGACAGTTCCGCTGGTTCCCGCATTTATTCTTTTCATGTGATTGACGCGCCCGAGGAGACCCGCGATTTCACCATCACCGTTCAGTCTGCGGCGTTTCGCCCGGACGGCCTGAAGTTTCAGGACGGTCCGGACATCTGCTTTGCCCGGTTGGGGCACGAATTAGAGAGACAAACGCCAGAAATTCGCACCGCGGCCCACTTGAGTATCGGTGAACCGGATATCAAGGATTACCTGGATAATCACCATACCCAAAAACCCAAGCGAAAGAAGAAAGTAGAGCCTGACGTGCCGGCGGCCAACGAGCCGAGGGATTGGTGGCGGCGGAGATGACGCCGGAGAAAGTATAACCTGAAGTATGGACTAACGGGCCAGGCCCAAAACGCCGCTTCAACCTGTAGGAGATAGAGAAACACATGGCAGCGTAATAAGATGTGACGTGGACAGAGAATTCACAGCCGAACGCGAGATACAAAATAGTGGGGATCCGCTGACAATCAGGCTAACAGCGACACCCGCCTCCAAATCGCTGACAACCTTCTTCCGCAACCAGGGCGTCTACTTGTTCATCGCTTTCGTGATTGGCGCCATTTACTGGGCCATGGGCGAGCCCATACATCTTTTCACCGTCATCTTGTACTCGCTGTGCCTCGGCAATTTCCTTTCGCCTCCCATGCAATGGCTGCACGCGCTGTACGAAAGGCCGGCTCCTTATGACTGGATAATCTTCCTGGCCTTGCTGTGCGTCGTGATGCTGCCCGTATACGCACTGACGAGCGTAATTGTCTGGCGGTTCGCTCCGTCTGGTCCGCAATCGCTTGGACGCCTGATCGCCACGGGCTGGAAGATGCCATTCCTGATCACTGTCGTCTACGGCGTCATAAATTTTGTCTACAGCAGGACCAAGGCGCGCCTCGAGCGCCGCAATGTCGAGCTGCAGAGCATGGTCCAGGTGGGCGCCGCTCGGCTGGAAGTCCAGGACGAGGAATTGCAGCGCGCGCGGGAGATCCAGGAGTCGCTGCTCCCCAAAGTAATTCCCCAGCTGCCGGGGTTCGAGGTGGCCAGCGCCTGGCAGCCCGCTCGCGCGGTCGGCGGAGATTACTTTGATGTGTTGAAGCTCGGCGAAAACCGGCTGGCCCTCTGCATCGCCGACGTTTCCGGCAAAGGCGTTCCCGCCGCTCTGCTCATGGCCAACGTGCAGGCGAGCCTGCGCGCATCCGTTCGCGACCTGGATAGCCCGGCGCGCGTATGCAGCATCATCAACGGCATGCTCTGCGAAAGCATCGCGGCCGATAAATTCGTGACCTTCTTCTGCGGCGTTTTGGACGCCGCCTCGCGCACCTTTCGCTACTGCAATGCCGGCCATCCGTACCCCATTCTTGTTTCCTCCGGCGCCGTGCGCACGCTGGACCAGGGCGGCGCGGTGCTGGGTGTTTTCTCCGCCTGGAAATATGAGGACTTCAGCGTGGACCTCACCTCCGGCGACAGGCTGCTTCTATTTACCGACGGCATCACCGAAGCCGAGGGGCCGCAAGGCGAAGAATTCGGCATGGAAAAAGTCGCCGCATTCGCCAAAACACATGCGGCGAAATCCGCCGCGAAGATTAATCAGCTGCTGCTGGCGCAGGTTACGGAGTTCTGCGGCGCGCAATTTCAGGATGACGCTACCCTGCTCGTGCTGGCAGTGAAGTAGCCGCCGATTGCGGGCGGATTAGGCGCTATTCGGGAACTATGCTCAGTGGGTAACCGAGCCCGCTTGGGTCACGCTGGACATGTGGGCCGCACGGTTTCCGAACCGCAAGCCCGAGGACTTTGTTTTTCCTGCGTGTTAGAACGGCCATGTAGATCCGGCCCGACCCACTGCGAATTGGCGGACCGCGTAACACAACGCAACGTCCGCTGTCGAATGTCCAAAATGTGGGAAGCTCCAGCGCCCGGCAGATTCCTGCCAAAATCCAGAATGCAGAACCGACATGCGTGGTATCATAAGTTCCTTAGCCGGGTTACGATTTCACGACTTGCGACATTCGGCGGCTACCAAAATGCTCGAGAACGGAGTACCCATCGCGACTGTGGCTCAGGTTCTCGGGTGGTCGGCTTCCGCGGCGATTCGGATGGCGAAGCGGTACGGCCGTATCCGGCCAGAGGCCCAAAGGCAAGCCTTAGAATCTATCGCCACGGCCTTGCCAGAGCCCCGGCCAAGCGTTCGGCGAGGGGGCGATTTTGGGGTAAAGGCATCCCAAAACCCGTCCCAAGCGCGGGGTGTCAATTAGCTAAGTCCTTTTAGGCCCGTAGCTCAGCCCGGTTAGAGCGCTACCTTGACACGGTAGAGGTCTGGGGTTCGAGTCCCCACGGGCCTACCAATGTTTTCAATAACTTCCGCCGGTACGGGCTCCGTTTCGCCATTTTCACCCGGTTTTGTGACGTGCTTTGTGACGTTGGCACCTCCTGAAGCCCCCGCCGAAGTGACAATTTGTGGACGGTTCGAAAGGGCCTGAATCGCGGCCCGCTTGGCCTCAAGCTGGATGTGGGAGTAGCGCCGGAGCATCCGCGTGCTGACATGCCCAGCGATGTCCATAATCACCCGGCCTGGTGCGCCCGCTTCGCCGAGGGCAGAAATGGCCGTATGGCGAAGATCATGGAATCGCAAGCCGGCCACCGGACTCTTGATGTCGCGCATATCCGCCTTGCACTTCGGGTTTCGGCATAATTCGGTCGGGCGCTGAAGCCGCTTGCACTCCGGGCATTCGACTGCCTGCGTAAGAGTCCGTCACGCCGAGCGCCAGCTACGCATCGGGCGGGCAGGATCGAAACCGCTAACTTCGATCATTTCTGGGATTCTACCACGTGCGCCCTTGCGGTTCTCGAAGCGGAACCTAGACCGGAAAGCCGCAAAGACACAGTGCGACGGTTGAACCGGCCCGAACGTTTCTGCCCGTCTGCGGAGTTTCAACAGCGCCTCGTAAGCCTCTTCCGTAAGGGGAACAAGCCTTACTCCGGCGGCCGTCTTGCTCTTGGGTATTTCTAGCGTCCGATTAATGAAATCGACGTTACACCACTGCAAGGCGCGCAACTCGTACCCTCGAGCTGTGGTACTGACGGCCACAGTAGCGGCCCAGCACGCGGTTTCCCATTCGGGCTTTTGGCTGGCGACGTGAAAAAGGCGTGTCCTTTCTTCGAAAGTGAGGGCTCGTCCAATTGTCTCAGGCTCTTTCAAGGGCTTGATGTCCGCGCCTGCCATGTGCCAGAGCTTAGCGCGCTTCAGGATGCGGCGGAGGCTACCCACTTCCATGTTGATAAGCGCCGGGCCAACCCCATTCTTGGCGCGCCATTCCCGGTAGGCAATCACGCCTTCCGTTTTGATCGCCGAGAGCCTTGTGTCTTTGAGGTAGTCCTTCAGCCTTGCAGCCAGATCGTTTTCCTTCACCATGCTGGACGCGGCCAATTCCAGCTTGCGGCTGGCAAGGTAATCATCGGCAGCCTGGGTGAACGGCAGCCGCGCAGAGCGTTCCTTCTGCGGCGCAAGCTGCCCGCGTTCGGCCTTTTCCATTGCGCGTTCTTCGCTGCGGGCGGCCATCTCCCGGTGATCCTCATCGGCTGGTATTCTCCTCCCCCTGCTATCCTTGAGCGGCACACGGTCGCGCAACCCGTTCTCGCTGAAGTCTGCCCAAAACCACTTTCCCCTTTTCCAAAGCGACATTGAATTACCCTCACTTTCCTAATTCGCGGAGAATACTCTCCGCAACGTTCAATCGTTCCCGCGCGAGTCTGCGCTTTCGCTCGCGGCGCTGAACGACAGGGTTGGCGCGATACTTCCCACGGTTCTTGACCAGATCACGGCACTTGCACCTTTGCTTTCACGACAGATTGCAACACTCCAAAATAACCTCTAAATAAAGCGGCCAACTTGACGGTTATATCGGCATACCACTCTCATGACCCGTTTTCGAAATACGCGAGCCAAGAGCGCGGTTACGCTGTTACACGACCAAGTGACGCTGAACGACCCAACTCCGGGGTGGCCCGTAATCGGCCGGACCCTTCCAGAACGGGGCTGAAGGTATAGCGGTCCAAAGAGTATTTATATTTTACTTTTCCGGTCGTGTGAATTGCTCCTGGATCGGGCAAACCGGAAGTTAGGCGCGGGGGATGAGTCGACCAGTCCAACTTCCGGATGCGCCGTCGCTCACCCAGAACTTTGGATTGCCCATGCGGATTCGTCGAAAAGCACAAGCGAAAAGGCAGGAGCTACTTCCCACATCCCCGTAACAGGGTATATAGAGCGAACGCAGCCAGCTGCACTTCCGATTCCTGGCATAAAGGCCAGTGCGGAAAATCGCCTATTTTGCTCGCGCTCGAAGGCCACAACATCTACCCGGTTGGGTGATACGGCAACCAGAAGGCATCCTGGGTCAGCCCCGCACAATAAATGTGGTGTGGCCCCGTTTCCACCATTTGACCTGGAGTGTGGTGGCGACGAACCGAATGCAGGAGTGCGCTGTTTACCGTCACATCGGTCGGCGGGTGCAATTCGGTCTCGGTACAATCATTTATAGAGTTCTAGCTAGGGCGCTACTCCCATCGCTAAGTACAACTCCGCCGATTTATAACTCAAGCCATCCTTCACCACCCACACTGTCTTTCGTATGTCGCTAATATTGTTCACCGGATTGCCTTGAACCAGCGTAAGGTCGGCCAGCTTGCCCGGAGCAATCGAGCCCAGCTCACCATCCAACTTCATAATGCGCGCAGCGTTCAGCGTGGCGTTTTGAAGAACCCTATTGGCCGGGATTCCCATTTGGACATCGAGTTCGAGTTCGCGCTGAAGGGTGAAACCGGCCATCGCATCGGTACCATCTTCGATCGGAATCCCTGCCCGATACATCATGCCGACCAGCTCCATCATTTTCGCAAAAGATTCCCTATAGCGTTCAGCCATGCCGGGAGGGGGCGTCAGGCCTTCTGACATCAGTCCCCGACGCACCTGCGGCGGCAATCGCCCGGCGACGGCTTGATATCCGGGGGGAATGGTGCCCAAGCTTCCCGTAAACATATTTTCGAAGACGCTCAGCGTGGGGTCGAGAACGGTGTGATGGTCCTGAAGCAGTTTGATGAAGCTTTGTACCTCGGGAGAATGGAGATCGAGATCCGCGCCGCGCTGAGCGACAACGGTAAATCGCCTGGGCGTATTGGTGTCTCTCACGTCGGGCATGAAGTTGAGCATTAAAAAGTTGGCGTGCTGAATCTCGTCGTAACCCAGCTCGACGCACTGTGCAGCGGTCATCTCCGCCGGAATATGCCCGCTCACGCGCAGCCCCAGTCGGTGGGCTTGTTGGATGATGACCGGCACCAGTTCTGGCTTTGCGGAACTGTAAATCTTGATCTGAACGTAGCCCAACTGCGCGTAACGGTCCACCGCGGCGCGGGCTTCTTCGGGCGTGGAAGGAAGGACCTTGGTGGGTGCGTGGAAGGGCCCAGGGCCGTCGATGACCCCGGCGAGGACTATACGCGTCCCGATCTCTTTGCCCTCGGCAATGCGCTGGCGGCGGGCCAAGAGCGTGTCAATATCGTTGGCGAGGTCGCGGACCGTCGTGACGCCCGCGGCCAAATTCAAGAGCCCGTCATTATCTGCCACGTGGGCGTGCATATCCCATAGACCGGGAAGCAGGGTTTTTCCCGTCCCGTCGATGATTTCTGCATCGGCGGGAAGAGCGACCTGATCCGAGCGTCCCACGCTGCGGATGCGATTTCCCGCGACCACCACGCTTTGGTCCCTGAGAATCTCGGCGGAGGCAGCATCAAAAAGGTTCACGTGCGCGAATACCAGGCCGTGCAGTGCCGGATGAGCCAGTTTCACGGCAAGTTCTGCCGCGCGGGCATGCGCCGCATTGTCCTGAGCAGCCTGCAGCTCCTTCGCAGCCGAATCCCACCCCTCCGGGATCACCGCGGTCCAAGAATCCGTGAAAGCGAAAAAAGCACCTCCGTCATCGAGCCAAACGTATGTCGGCGAGAAATCCAGCCCGCTCAGGGCGTACAGAGTTGCTTGCATTTTCCGGCCGGAAGATTGTAGGGTGAGTCTCGTGACGCGGTCCACCCGGACCTCACCCTGGGGTAGCAGACTTACTTTGCCGTCATTGGCCATCGCCGCTTTGACGAGAAGTCCCAACTCCCAAGGCGCTGGGTTGACGGGGACATAGATGGCCAACCCGGTCAGCGTCTTCGCACCTTCTTCGAAGTTGCTTTTCCAGCGGGCGACGCCGGAAGCAAACGTGTAGTTTTCTTGCACAGGGGATTTGAGGTAGTTGTTGCCGCTGACGCTCTCCGCCACTGGCAAGCCCTGGGCATCGAGCTTGAGAATGCTGGTAGTTCTGGGGCCGCGTCCGCGGTCGTTATATTGATAGAAAATGTGAAGAGTGCCGTCCGGTGCCGTCCACACAGCCTGGCGTCCCGCCGGATTTCCCATGATGCGCATGGAATAGAGTCGAGCCGTGCTCGGGATATCCGCCGGCAGCGCGGGCACCGCAATGGGCGTCTCGGACGGTTTCTGCCCCCAGCCGTTTGCACCAAACAAAAGAGTCAGGATGGCGGCAACCAGCAGATTCCGTGCGCCGCGTTGGCGGTCGTGCATGGCAAGTCTCCTGTGCTAAGTGGTTCCCCAAATGTCTCCCAGCACGCGCTGGAAATTCTCCCCCAGCACCTTGGCGATCACCGAAGAGGGCTGGCCGCGCCGGTCAAGCTCCCCCGCAATGATCCGCATGTGGTCCGGCCCATTCAGATCAGGTACATAGGGGTAGCGATCCTCGCCCGGCGCCCCGATGCCGAGCTTCTTACGGCGTGCGATGTCGGCATCAAAATCAGCCTTCTGAGCCGTGGTGAGGACGACCTTCTGAATCGATCCATCGGAGCCAATGCCCACATGATCCGCGCCGCAGACATTGATGGCGTGAATCAAGTGATCCAGAACGTGCTGGCGCGTCGGCACCGTGGGGGAAGCCACCAAATAAGGCATGAGATATACCCCGAAGTAGCCGCCACGATCCGCCAGCGACTTCAGGATTTCGTCGGGCTTATTGCGGGGATGCGGATAGACGGCCGCGCAACCGGCATGGGAAATCAGGACCGGCTTCGAGGAGATCGCGATGGCTTCCGCCGTCGTGCGATACCCGCTGTGACTCAGGTCGACCGCGATTCCCAAGTCGTTCATCTTATGAGCCACTCCGATCCCCGCCCGGCTCAACCCGGCATTCCCCGGCTCCAAGCAACCGTCACCAAGCGTATTGCGGTTATTGTAGGTGATTTGCATGATGCGCACACCCAGTTGGCGGAAGGTCTCGATTCGCCCGACGTCCTCTTCGAAAAACGCCGTGTATTGGAAGCCCGGAATGACGCCGATCTTGACATCACGTTTGACGCGTGCGATGTCCGAGTGCTGCCGAATGATTGCGAACGCCTCAGGATGCTTTTCGACCAACGCTTCCAGCAAGGCAAGATTCTTAACCGTCCCCTCAAAATCCGGGGCCGAGATCGTGAAATTGATGGCGGTAATCGCCGATGTTCGTACCTCGGCCAGCGCCGCAGCCCCCGGTAATCCCTCGGAATCAACAAACGGGCCACAAAGGGAATCTATCACTATCGCCCTCTTGTACAGTTCAGTGACGTCGAGCATAGCCTGGGGGCCGGGCGTCGCAAGCAGTTTGGGAACCAAGAAGCCTGTTCCCGCGAGCTGGAGCATGGAAACCTGAAACTCTCGGCGATTCAAAGTGCACCTCCTCTCCCGTGCGGACCACGGAAAGATTATAGGATGTGGACTCTGTTCTCAAGCTTTGATTCCTGGCGGCGGTATGTGGCCTATTTCCAGCCACTTGACCTGGCGGTTTGCGGCGACGGACCAGAACCACGAGTAGTTATACGTCCAGCTGCAGAGGAGCACAGATCCAGACATCCCAGAACCCCGTATCTGGGGAGTTTGCATAATTGCTGACGGGAAGGGCGTTTATCATTCCAAATTCAGCGCAGTAGCCACTCAGCGTAGTTCCCGAGTGGTGCGCGATCCGGGCGTGATCGGTTGGGGAGGCAGGAGACCACATCTACGGTATGCCGACATAACCGGCCAATCTCTGCCCATTCTCAGGGTGTGACAAGTTTGTGGGCTTCAGTGGTGATTTTGGTGAGGCGGTTGGAGAGCCGGTCGAGGCAACGGCGGGCAGTACCGGTCGGCAGCCCCCGCCGGAACATCTCCAGTGCATGTTGAGCGGCCTGCAAGGAATCGATAACTCCATCCAGACCAGTTCGAGTGAGGGCGAAAGATGTTTTCGGCTGGGGAACCATATGCCGAGGTTTGGAACGAGCCTGTTGGAACTCCCTCTGGAGATCAGTCAGCACCACCTCAACATAGAGCATCGTCATGTCCGGAGAAGTGTGGCCGAGTAACTTCATCAGCGCGGGGAAACTGACCCCGGCGCGTAGCATTTCCGTGGCATAGGTGTGCCTCATCTGGTGCGGGACAATGCGGGTGGAGAGGCCCAGAGAGTGACAGACCTGGTGCAGATATCTGCGGAGTCGACGAATGAGGGCGTTCCTGGTGTACCGGGCCAAGAGCCAGCCATCGGGAGGCCGCGGATCGAGGAAGCGAAAGAAGCGCAAGCGTTGAATGACTGTCACCACCAAGGCATCCACGGGGACCATCCGTTCGGTTTTGAGTTTGCCGAGCGGCACGTGAATGGCCCACTGCTGGGGGCCGGTCGCACGCAGGCAATCGAAGGATAAATCGGCGCACTCGCCGATGCGCATGCCCGTATGGCGGATCAGCAGAAAGGCGTTACTCTCCCGATCATTACGGCGGACGAACTCCTGCTGCAGAAGCTGATCCTGCTGGGCAGTGAGCGGGCGTGCCAGTCTTTGCGGACGGTGCGGGATGTCTTCGCGACGGATGAGGCGAGCGAGTTGGGGAAGCTGTTCGGTCCAAGCCAGTTCGGTGAGCAGCGGGCGCAGAGCGATGAGCCGCAGGATATAGGAGGAGGTGGCGAGCGGCGGCACCTGCGAGCGCAGATGGGACATCCAGCCGAGCAGGTGGGGCTCGCGGCGCAATTGCTCGAGAGCGTTCACCTCAGGGTGGGCGGAGCCGAGATAGCGGAGGAAGTTACGAACGACCCCACGGTAGTGACGACGGCTTTCCGTGCCCAGCGCCGCGGCGAGAGAATCGACGGCGCGGTGGAAGACGGAGGCCAGCGGATGCAGGAGCGGGGGGTGCCGGGCGCGATTCATGAGGAGAGCCTCGGCAGCGGCCGAACTTGCTGCGCCACAGCGCGCGTATACTGCTGGTAAACGTCTTGCGGGGTGATCTGCACGTAGCGCAGCGTAGTCTGGATGTCGGCGTGCCCCATCAACTGCATCAGCGCCGGCAGGCTGATGCCGCCGCGTACCAGGTCGGAGGCAAAGGTGTGCCGGAAGCGATGCGGGTTCGCGAGCTTGATGCCGGTGCGCTGGCGATGGTAGCGAAACAAGGATCGTAAACCGGCCAGGGTCATGCGGGTTCCGCGCGCCGGTCCTTTGAGCGAAACGAAGAGTGCGGCGGTGCCCACCGGGGGCCGTTCCAGCCGGCGATAGTGATCGAGGAGTTGGACGGTTTCCGGCGCCAGCGGCAGGAAACGCAGTTTGTTGCCTTTGCCGCGCACGCGCAGCTGCGCCTCCGAAAGCAACACGTCATCCTCATTTAAGCTCAACACTTCAGCCGAGCGTAGTCCTTCCAGGAGCATCAAGCCCACGATGGCCAAGTCCCGCGCCGTGCGGAAGCTGGACCAAAAACGTGCCACCTCGTCGACCGAAAGTGGAACGAGTTGGCGTTTGGGCACTCTCACGCGCAAGCGGCTCATGGCTACCCGCGACCGGCCCACGCCCAGCGGTCCACGACGCAGATAAGCTTGCTGAAAGCCCTGAGCCGTCGGTTCGGGGGCGTCAGGGAACTCATGGCGCAGGGCGCGATCGGCGACGGCGACGCGGCTATTGATGGTGGAACCGAAAAAGGGGGGTTGGTGGCTGCATTGGAACTTCAGATAATCCAGAAGCGTCGACCTGGTCAGGTCACCTTCGCGCACCTCGCCGGTATGATGAAGACTCTCCCACCAGCGCACAAAGTGCAGCAGAGCGAAAGCCCAACTGCGCAGAGTGGTGTCCGCCAGACGGCGAACCCGCTCACGGTCGAGGTAACGCTTGACCCACCCGACCTCCCGGCCGGTTTCGTGCTCGACCATGCGAAAGGGACTTTGGGCGGGATTGGTGGTCTGTGCGTGGATCACATGGAACCTCATGATAGAGCTTCCTCCAAGAGAGATTGGAACTGTCGCGCCTCTCCGCCTTGCACGAAGAAGGAGTTGGGATCGTGACCAGGAGGCAGGAGGACGCGGCGGGTGGTGATGCCTTGCGTCCGGAGACGATGGGATAACGCTTGCGCGGCCTGCTGGCCGCTGCCGTTGGCATCGACATCGAAGCTGAGATAAACGGTGCGTGGGCGGTCACTCAGTTGGCGAAACTGGTCAGGGGTGAGATGCGTGCCGAACGCACAGGTGGTATGGCGGAACCCAGCTTGCCACAACACGGCGAGGTCGAAGATACCTTCGACGAGAATCACATTGGAGAACTGACGAACTGATTCCCAGGCGACCAGGTCGCCTTTGGTGCCGGAGAGGAATCGATGGGCGAAGGCGGCGCCGATGCTGCGGCCGTACAAGTTGACAATGCAGCTGTCCTGGCAGCAGGGGAAGACGACGCGTTGATAGAGGGTGTCGTGACCCTGGGGGTTGAGGAGGCCAATGCGCCGTAGCAAATCGAGGGAATAGCCTTGGGCGAGGAGGTGACGCCGCAAGCTTCCGCCGGGAGCATAACCGATCTGCAACTCCCGGACCAGGGCAGGGTCGCGCACTCCGCGTTGTTCCAGATACCGCTGTGCCTCCGGGTAGTGATCGAGTTGCTGTTGATAGAAAGCCGAAGCCTGCTGCAACACGGCGGCGGGGTCCGCCAGAGGGCTTTGCCGTTCCAGGTAGGCGAGGCTTTGGCGGAAGGACAGGTGCTGGGATAACTCCACAAAGCGAATCAGATCGCCGCCCTGGCCGCAGCCGTGGCAGTAAAACAGATTCTTATGTGCATTGACATAAAAGGAAGGCCGAGTCTCTGGGTGCAAGGGACAGAGTCCCACGAACTCGGGGCCCTGACCCGCTGGCCGGCCGGTCCAATTCTGCTGTCGCAAGTAATCGAGCAGCGGAAGTCGTTGTTTGAGCTGTTCGAGATCCTCGCCCATGGCGCTGTTTTTGCCTCTGGAGACGAGCCTAAGAGCAAGGGGGCAGCGTTCCCAGGCAAGGATGGTGGGGGAGCAAAGAATTTTTCAGAGACGCAAAGGCCAGAGCACCTGCAGAAAGGGAGCCATCCCCGATAAGGGCTCAGGCTGGGGATCGGCGGGAGCGCCGCGCCCCAACCAATGAGCCAGGCGGGCGAACGTTTGGCGCTGAAAGGAAGCCGCCGGTTGGGAGTGGTCCAAGCCGCCCGACCAGCGGCGGAGGGTGGAGGGATCGGGCACCCGATCCGGATCCTTCAGCGTCGGTGTCGCCTCTTCCCACGAACAGTGCTCCAGGAAGTGTCGGCGGAGCGCTTGAGCGCGAGCCAGCAAGCTGTAGTGCGTGTAGGGGGGAGAGAGCAGGGGAAGCAGGGTGAAGGTCTTTCCGCACCCAGGGCAAAGGCCGCGCCGAATCCCAATCCAGTCGTGATGTTCATCGTGCGCCTGCTTGCGCCGGCGGCCGTGGCCGATGATCGAATCGCATTCGCAAACCGGGCATCGCCGCAGCATGACGTTCTCGCTGTTGCAAGCCCAGTCAGTTTCGAGCTTGTGTGTCGTAGCAGAAAGTGGGATAAAGAGAATCGTAGTTCATGGGGGCTCACTCCCGGCGTTGACCCGCCAAGATCTCAGCCGGAAGCGGGCCCCTCCTCCTGAAGAGAAAAATCCCAACTGGAGAAGAATAACGCTTCTCAGCTACAGCGCTTAGAGGTGTGATTATAAAGATTGGCCGGTTATTTCCGACATAACCGTCAAAATGATCTGCGCCGGGAGGACGAGTCGACGATTTGCTACCGTTCGCCGCAGGAAACATCTCTGGCAGGCAAGGCTTACGCGCGTTTGGTAGGAAGTTCCTGAGGCACAGCCGCCCCTAGATCGCGAGTCGGAGCAAAGGAACACTGTAGCGGAGCCGCACAAGGCAATGGCTTTGACCGGACGCCTAGCTCCTCACTCGGCACAGTTGTAGAAACCTGGGGCGCAACCTGTCGCTCTGCGACAGCCCTGGGTCTCAAAAGTTCTCAAGCAGCCACACGTTGCTGTTGCTGGCATAGCCTGTAAGTGTCAAGAATCGGCCGTCCGGCGAGGGTATGCCCCACGCCGAGCGATTGTAATTGCCGCTCTCTTGCTTCCATATGACCCGAGCGTGGCCCTCCAGGTCCACGTAAAGTGCCGTAGCGCCCAGATTGGTTGTGGGAGAGACAAACAGGCCTTTGCCGTCTGCTGCCCAACGTAGGGTCATCAAACCTTGCCATCCTTTGACGTTGATCTCGCGCGCCGGCCCGCCGGCTAAGGGTAGAATCTGGAGATGGCCTTCTTCACGCGTCTCAAGTTGTGCGAATGCGACGAGTGAACCGTCGCGCGACAAGTCCCACCCATAAACCTCGGGAGCCTGAGCATATCTGTCTGCTTTAGCGAGGTTAACCGTGGCGACCGTGTGCTTGGTCCCCTGCGAGGGATCGAACGCCGAGAAGATGACCTGTTTCTGGTCCGATGTCAGCACACTGAAGACGCACAATGCCGCTTGAGGCTCTGAACAGGCTATCCGGTCGATGCCTTGGCCCTCGAGCACGATCTGGCGTGGTCCTCCCAAAGCTGAAACCCGCATAATACGAACAGGGGTTGTAGGGCGGCGTCTTCTCGCGGGGCTAGATAGGTACAGTATCCAGGAGTTGTCCGGACTCACCACAGGCGAGTACTTATAGTCAGAGCCCGTTACGATCGGCTGGGCGATACTTTGATCTAATTCCTGTTTGTAAATGCCCCATGTGCCGTTGCGATCGGACAGGAACAATACGGCCCGGCTGTCCGGCATCCAGGCGCCTGGTAAGTCACTACCCTCTTCCAGCGTCAAGCGACGGGTGTTTTTCAACCGGCGGCCTCCGTCTTCCAATTCCCCAATATTCACGTACGAGTACCGGGTCTGCTTCAACACGGCCAACTGCTTTCCGTCCGAGGTTACGCTGAGCTGTTCTGGTTCGCCCTCCCCCCAATTCGTGATTCTCTTAGGTTCGCCGACTGGTCTGCCGGTGCTCGTGTCGACCTGAATGCCCCACAGGTTTCCCCACCGCCGGGATCCCTCGTATTCGTCCGCCGTGTAGATGAAGCGACCACTTGGCAACCATATGAATTTCCGTCCGAAGGTTCGGAAGTTCGGATCGGAGTTGGAGACAATGACGGTGGGCTGGCCTCCTTTCAGATCGCGGCTCTCGATGGAGAGTTCCACTTTATCCGCCAGTCGGTGAAGTCGCCGATAGGCGATGCGTCGGCCGTCCGGCGACCACGCCCCGTGCCAGAACTCCTCGTCGTCGGAACCCCTTACCAGGACATGCGGATCCTCGCCTTGTGCGCCCATCACCCAGAGGTCATGGAAGCCCCGGCCACCATCGCGTTCGAAGGCGATCAGAGTGCCATCCGGAGAAACTTCCCATGGGTGCGCATCATCACAGAGTTGGTGCGGCGGCCCCCCCATAACGGAATCAACCCAGGCGCTCGAGCGCACTCCTGCCTCGATTCTGCCGACAACGAACTTGGTGCCCTCTGGAAACCACCCGTTGGGCCACCAACTGTCTGGGTACGGTCCCAGGCCTCCGGGTCGGGGAATATCAATGGTCTCCCCGGTTCGAACGAGCTTCACGTGCAGCCCCATTTGATCGCCATAAGCCAGGGACTTGCCGTCCGGCGATATGACACCACTGGTGAGCGTGTTTTCGAGGGAATTGGTGGTGAGCCGCCGCTCGGTTAATTGGGGCGTGGGCGGTCGGCGCGTCGTCAACCAGACTACGGACAGGCCCGCGACAAGCACAGACAAGGCACCAGTAAGGATGAGCACCCTGCGCCATCGGCGCGCTGCTTTCTGTGCCCCTGAGGGTGAAGAGAGACCGGCTCTTACGATTCGCGCCGAATCCGTTTCGCGCTTCAGTCGCTTGAGATCCGCACCGAGGTCGGAGGCGTGCTGGTAGCGCAGCCCTCGGTCTTTCTCCAGGGCCTTGCTGATGACGCGCTCAAGTTCCGCGGGGATGGCAGGGTTCAGGCTCGTCGGGGAAGCTGGCGTCCGGTTCAGGATGGCGTCGAACACAACCGCTACTGTATTGCCGGAGAAGGCGGGTCGCCCCGTCGCCATCTCATAGAGTACCGCGCCGAAGCTGAACAGGTCCGTGCGCTCGTCAAGTTGTTCGCCTCGCGCCTGCTCCGGCGACATGTACTCGAGTGAGCCGGCAACTCCACCCATCCTCGTCAGGGGCGTCTCCCCGGTCGCCGAGTCTCCGGCCAATCCATCGCCCCCTGCGCCTGCTGGCAACCGCTTGGCCAACCCGAAGTCCAGTATCTTGGCCTCGCCCCGCAAAGTGATGAAGATGTTCGCCGGCTTGATGTCCCGATGAATGATGCCCTTCTGGTGCGCGGCCGCCAGTCCGTCAGCCACCTGAATGACCAACTCCAGCAGCGTTTCTATCGATACGGGCTCGCCATGGCGTGCCCCTACGCCAATACGATGCTTGAGTGTCTGCCCCTCCAGACACTCCATCACGATGAAGGGCCGACCGGCGTGCTCGCCGATGTCGTACACGGTGCAGATGTTGGGGTGATTGAGGGCCGAGGCGGCCCGAGCTTCGCGCTGAAAGCGCTCCAGGTACTTCCGGTCGCGGGCGAGTTCTTCCGGCAGAAACTTCAAGGCCACGGAACGGCCCAGCTTCAGATCTTCCGCCCTATAGACTACCCCCATGCCGCCGCGTCCCAACATGCCTGTAACGCGGTAGTGAGAAACTTCCTTCCCGATCAGGTCACCGTCTTCGTTGACCGGTTCCGGCTCGCTCGCCTTTGCCGCAGCCGCCACCGGCTGAACGGAGCCAGCGGGGCTTCCTTCCTCCCATTCCACCGGAACCACCAGTCGGTATCCCCGCCGGGCTACCGTCTCCACGTACTTCGGTTCCTCCGCCGTGTCACCCAGCGCGTCCCGTAACCTTTTGATCGCGGCGTTGATGCTGTGGTCGAACTCCACGATCGTGTCGTTCGGCCAAAGCTTCTTCTGTAGCTCTTCGCGCGTCACCACCTCGCCGGAATGCTCTACGAGCATTTCCAGAATCCGGAAAGGTTGCTCTTGAAGGCGGAGCCGGCGCCCGTCCTTGTACAACTCCCCTGCTTTCAGGTCCAGTTTGAAGGGCCCCAGACGTATGACGTGCGGGCGTGGAGTTGCTTGCATAGGAGCTCCAGCTGCTCACCGGGCATACGTTTACCACTCTGTCGGGGGCGAGTCAAGAGCCTCCCTCGTTCCGTGCCGTGCTAGAAGGGAACACCTGCCCTGCGCGCGTCCGGATTTGGCCTTACGACAACCCTCTTCACTGCCGCGCTGTGACTGCACCGCTTCTGAAACTCTAGTAAGTACCTTCCCGGCCAACGGATTAGCTCGTCACTCAGATGTAATCTACGCGTAAGAGCTGTTGCATTGAGGTACCCGCTGGACCAACCGAAACTCGCGCCATCACGCCGACTGCGGAGGTGGCGCCATGAAGAAAGCCGAAGGGCAACCGTACCGTTACGGGCTTGCCTTTGGTTTGCTTTTGACCGTGGGATGGATGACGGAGGCCCAGCCGGCACTGGGCAAGACCAAGGCCAACGAGGAGGGCGGACAGCCAGCCATGATCGCCGTCCAAGTTTACAACTATGCCCAGGTTCCGAGCGAAATGCTCACTCAGGCGGAATTGGAAGCGGCAGAAATCTACCGCGCCGTAGGGGTGGAGATCGTTTGGAACAACTGCAAGCTCCCAAAAGACTCCCAATGCGCCGAGTACCTGGACCCAACCCACTTGGGGGTGAGACTCCTCCCCGACATCGCTGCCGCACTAAACGACTCCAACCTAACTATGGGGTTGGCGGTAGGAAACTTAGCGAGCGTGTCACTCCGCCGTGTCCGGGAAGAGGCGGCCGCATTCGAGGTATCCGTCCCGGCGGTGCTCGGTCCTGCCCTCGCGCATGAAATCGGGCACCTGTTGTTAGTGTCCCACGGACATTCACCCTCCGGCATCATGCGCGCCCACTGGCGGCCGGAGGACTATGAGCGCGCTCCCCGGGGCGCCTTCAGCTTCACATCCAAACAGGCCCAATCGCTTCGCGCCGAGATCAGAAAGCGGGTTCAAGAGCAAGCTGCAGGCGAAGTCGCGGCAAAAACGGCTCTAAAATAGCTTAATTGTCACTGCGTCCTTCCGAAGAGCCCTTCGACCTACTTCGGGTAATTCGTTCCTCACGGTAAGTCCAGAAACGGCGGAGCGTGCCAAAATCCCACCGAGCAGGCTCGACCGCGAAATGATCCAGCGTAGTAGGCCGAGATTTCCCCACGGACTCCTGTGCGCATCATGGCAGCTCAAGTCTTAGTGCTGTATCGGAAGCGCGCCGACGGTGCGAAGTTGCGGAATAGCAGACACTCTGGCCGGCGCGCTTCCGATACAGCGACTTGAAGGAAGCCGCCCGTGTTTGCGGCGGACGCGGGAATTATGGGCTTTGAATGGCGTAGGTGGGGCCGAAGGTTAAATGGGTGAGTCGGCGGAATGAGTTTGTGAGGGCCAGGAAGCACGGATGGAGAGTGAACCCAGGAGGGATCGGGTGCGGTGTGCGCTGTTGAGCTGAGGTCGGAGGGTTTTTGGGTAGGTGGTTAAGCACACCAAGGCGTGTGCGTGGTGGGCACGCGTGGTCTTTTCGCGGGAGGGAGCGGTACTTCATGAGAACCTCGCGGAGGGGAGGGGTGGAGAGCGTAAGCACATCTCCGCCGCCGTCAGGCGCTGCAAGATGATCATCGGACCGCCGCACCGGGGGCAGGACCAGGTGGAAGTGGAAGGCGGTGGGGTCGAGCAGCCTTCTTCCTCTCCGGGTGGCGGTCCTGGTGCGGCTGGCAGATCGGTCGGTCGTCCCAGGAACTGGAAGCAAAGAGGCAAGAGCGCGGCGCGCCGTCGGTGGGCCAGAAAGCCGAAATGACGGATGCGGACGAAGCCCGGGGGAAGCACGTGAAGCAGGAAGCGGCGCAAGAATTCCTCGACCGCCAGAGTCATCAGGCGCTGCTGGTTGCCATGCGCGGAGTCTCTCCAGCGAAAGGTGACTTGGCTGCCTTCCAGGGCGACCAAGCGGTGATTGGAGATGGCCACGCGGTGGGTGTAGCAGCCGAGATAACGGAGAACATATTCGGGGCCACCGAAGGGCGGTTTGCAATAGACCACCCAGTCCTGCCGGAACAGGGGGCGGAGAAAGGAAGCGAAAGCCTTCGCTTCCGCCAGAAGCTTTAAGTCCCCGTAGAAGCCGAGTCGGCCGTCGGCGAAGGCCCGTTTGAGAGCGTCGACAAACTTGCCGCGGAAAACAATAGCCAGAACCTTTCTGGGGAGGAAGAAGCGATAGCGAGGGTGGATCCAGCGCTGGTGATCGGGGGAGAGGCCGCCGGCCGGGACCACACAATGGACATGGGGATGATGCTCCAATTTCTGATTCCAACTATGGAGCACGCCGAAGAAGCCGATTTCGGCGCCCAGGTGGCAGGGATCACGCGCGACTTCGAGCAGGGTTTCAGCACAGGTCTGGAACAACAGACCGTAGATCAGCTTCTTGTTCTGCAAAGCCAGTGGGGCGAGCCGCCGAGGCAGGGTGAAGACGACATGGACGTAGGGAACAGGCAAGAGTTCGCGGCGGCGAGCCGCTAGCCACTGGTCGCGAGCGTGGGCCTGACACTTGGGGCAGTGTCGATTACGGCACGAGTTGAAGGAGTGGGCACGATACCCGCAGCGGGCGCAGCGATCACGATGCCCGCCCAGGGCGGCGGTGCGGCAGCGCTCGATGGCCGCCAACACCTTGAGATGTTGGCCGCTGATCCAGCGACGACTGGCTTCGATAAATCTCTGTCCCGCCACCCGGATGAGATCGGCCACTTCCAGCGGTGGCCGACTCATTTAGGCGTCTCCGGGCGGCTCGTCTTTCTTCCCCGTGGGCGCCAGCGCCAACGCGTCCAGGGGACTGGCGGTGGCACTCAGATGGCGGCTGGAAAGGTGCAGGTAAATCGTGGTCTCTTCCAAATCGCGGTGACCGAGCAGCACCTGGATGGTGCGCAGGTCCGCCCCCTTTTCCAGCAGATGCGTGGCAAAACAATGCCTCAGAGTGTGCGGGTGTACGCGTTTATGAAGACCC
Organism: uncultured Acidobacteriota bacterium; assembly: GCA_963831905.1. GTDB lineage: Bacteria > Acidobacteriota > Terriglobia > UBA7540 > UBA7540 > CAVROP01. Next base: position 2,255,978 of record CAWHRX010000009.1, read on the forward strand.
GCACGCAAGGCAGCCTGGTGGCAGGCGTGCCAGATCACCTTGGAAGTAATGGGACAAGGGGCCGTGTGCGCACGATTACCGGGGAAGAGCCAGGTTTTGGGCTTCCACCGGCGCCAGTACTCGCGCAAGGCTTCCAGCAGGACGGGACTGAGCATGACGTCCCGATCCTTACGCCCCTTGCCGCCCTGGATGTGGACGACCATCCTTTGGCTGTCGATATCGCTCACCTTTAAGCGAGCCACTTCGGCGCGGCGTGCTCCGGTGGCGTAGAGGGTCATCAACAAGATGCGGTAGAAAGGATTGGGAGCTGCGTTGATGAGCTGGGAGACTTCTTCCTGGCTCAGTACGGAGGGCAGGTGCTGCACTTTCTTGGGATAGGGCGTTTCCGCCACGCTCCAGGATCTCTTCAAAGTTTTAGTGAAGAAGAAACGCAGAGCGGCCAGCCGTTGGGTAACGCTGCTGGGAGCCAGCTTTCGCTGGCGGAACAAATAGGCTTGGTGCTCGCGGATGTGCTGGGGACCTAAGCGGTCGGGAGAACGATGAAAGTAGCAGGCAAAATCTTCCACCGCATGAATGTAACCTTGGATCGTTGTTTGAGCGTAGTTTCGACGCTCGAGTTCTTCGAGCATCATTTTGCGTAAACGGGTCATAGAGAACCTCCTTATGACCCGACAATAGCTTGATTAAGGCAGTCCTGTGGGCAACACGCACGCGCAGCGTCCGCCGCACGGGCGGCTTCGTTCAAGTCCTGTTCGCGGACCCGATCCCCGCTTCTCGGGCAAAATCCTTGATTGGACTGTGCAGGGGCTGTTTTCGCTTGCTATAATCGCCTGAGCGGGAAAGATCTCACTGACTGTTCTTGAGATTTGCAGCGCCCCTGGGAACGGCGTTACACTCAGAGATCTGAGAAGAGCTTCGCATACGCCTTCGGTCGAAGGTAGAATACCGTGTGATCGGAACTATGAAGTCGCAAGAGTAGCCCATTTCCCCCATCTCGATCGACACCGCGCTGCTTTTTAGATACTGCACTTGGAGGAAAACCTTGAGAAATAGGACTTTGAGTGGTCGCGCGAGTTTGCTCGTCGTCTCCATGGTAGCGATATTCCGTTTCGTTCCCGCATACGCTCAGTCCAACTCCGCTCCGAAAGCAAAGGTGCCGGTGGTCGCTTCGAGTAGCACGAAAATCCCCATCCCGGATATCCCTTACATCAAGTTTGTGCTCGGCAATGGCCTGACCGTCCTCGTTCACGCGAGGACCACAAGGCTCCGATCGTGGCTGTAAACACGTGGTACCACGTGGGGTCGAAGAACGAGAAGCCGGGGAAAACCGGCTTTGCGCACCTGTTTGAGCACCTGATGTTCAGCGGCAGTGACAACTTTAATTACACCTACATCAACGCGATGGAACGCATCGGAGCCACGAACCTGAACGGCACCACGAACAGCGACCGCACGAATTATTTTGAAAATGTACCTACTTCGATGCTCGACTACGTGCTGTTCGCGGAAAGCGATCGCATGGGGCATTTGCTCGGAGTATTGGACCAGAAGAAACTCGACCTCCAGCGCGGCGTGGTGCAGAACGAAAAACGCCAGGGAGAAAATCAACCGTACGGCGTGACCCGGCAACTCCTGACGGAGAATACTTATCCGGCCGGCCATCCTTATTCATGGACGACCATCGGTTCAATGAAGGACCTGGATGCGGCTTCGATGAGTGACGTCCAGGAATGGTTTAAAACCTATTACGGCCCGAACAACGTCACGCTCGTTATCGCCGGCGACATTACTCCCAATGTAGCCCGTCAAAAAGTCGAGAAGTACTACGGCGGGATCCCTCCCGGTCCACCCATCGCCAAGCCGGAAGTATGGGTCGCCAAACGGACGGGGACCCACCGCGACTGGGTACAGGATCGCGTCCCCCAGGCCCGTCTCTATCGCGTATGGAACGTGCCCCAGGCATTTTCACCTGAGGAGGCAGCGCTGGATCTGGCTGCCCATGTTCTCGGTGAGGGTAAGACGTCGCGGCTCTATAAGCGCCTTGTTTACAAAGATCAGACGGCTACCAGCGCCACAGCATTTAATCCGAGCAACGAGATCGCCGGGCAGTTTTTTTTCACGCTTACCGCGAAGCCGGGCGGGGACCTGAAAAAAGTGGAAACGGCCGCGGATGAGGAGTTGCAGAATTTCCTGAAGAACGGACCGACCGAAGCCGAGTTGCAACTCGCCAAAACACAAATCTTCGGCGAATACACACGAATCATGGAGCGCATCGGCGGTTTCGGTGGCAAGAGTGACATCCTCGCCCGCTGCCAGACGTTCACGGCGAATCCGGATTGTTACAAGGACTATCTCCAGCGGATCCAGGCAGCCACACCCGCCACGGTGAAGAAGGCCGCTAACGACTGGCTAACCGACGGCGATTACGTTTTAGAAGTGCACCCGTATCCCAACAACCTGAAAGCAACTACCCCAATAGATCGCTCGAAGGAGCCGGCGCCCGGCTCTGCCATGTCGCTCAATCTTCCTCCCATGCAGAAGGCTAAGCTCTCCAACGGTTTGAAAATCGTCCTCGCGGAGCGCCACACTGCCCCGGTGGTGAACCTATCGCTGCTGGTGGAAAGCGGTTACGGCGCCGACCCCCCGGATGCTCTCGGCACTTGCAGCTTCGCTCAGCGCATGCTCGAAGAGGGCACCCCCACCCGCGATTCGCTCAAGATCGGCGAGGAACTGGAATCGCTCAGCGCCGAGTTCTCGGCCGGTGCCAATCAGGATTACGCTTCCGTCGATCTCAACGCCCTCAAGATCAATCTGGACAAGGGCCTCGAAATTTATGCCGACCTCATCCTCCATCCGGCCTTCCCACAGAAGGAGTTCGCTCGCTTGCAGAAGGACCGCCTCGCTGCAATTCAGCGCGAGAAGGTTACGCCCAACTCCATGGCCCTGCGCGTCGTGCCCATTTTGCTTTACGGCAAAGGACATCCCTACGCCGGGGCTTTCGTCGGCACGGGCACTGAATCCAGCGTGAGCAGGATGACCCGCGAGGACCTCGCCAAATTCCACGACACCTGGTATAAGCCGAATAACGCCACCTTGCTCATCGTTGGCGATACGACCTTGGCCGAGATCACACCCAAGCTGGAAAAGCTCTTCGGTTCATGGAAGCCGGGCGATGTGGCCAAGCGGACAATCCCGCAGGTTGCCGAGCCGGAAAAGGATGTGGTCTATCTCATTGACCGCCCCGGCTCCGGACAGAGTTTGATTGTCGCCGCGCAACTGGCGCCACCGTACAACGATCCCGACCAAGTGTCGCTGGAAATGGTAAATGACATCTTCGGAGGAAATTTCAGTTCCCGCATCAATATGAATCTGCGCGAGGACAAGCACTGGTCCTACGGCGTTCGCTCCGGCCTGCTGCCAGCCCGCGGCGAACGTCCCTACTACAGCATCTCGCCCGTGCAGACCGACAAGACCAAAGAGTCCTTGGCCGAACTGGTGGCGGAGTACAAGAACATCGTCGGCGGCAAGCCGATTTTGGAGGCGGAGGTCAAGGACGAGCAGTCCAACGCCACGCTCGCCCTCCCGGGAACGTTTGAGACTGTCCAGCAGCTCTCCGGCGCATACGGCACCATCTTGCGGTACAACTTGCCGGAAGACTATTACAACACCTACACGGAGAGAGTCTTAGCGGTTACACCCGACAACGCAAACGAAATCGCCAAGAAATACATCCTGCCTGGCCATCTCATCTGGGTGATAGTGGGCGACATGAGCAAGGTCGAACCGGGTATCCGCGAACTGAACATCGGCGAAGTCCACAAGATCGACGCCGATGGCAACCCAGTCCGCTGAGCAACAGACACTTGAAGCCATCTCATAAATGACTCCCGGGAGGGCACAGTTTTTTTGCCCAGAGCCGCGAAGGGCAACCGTGCCGAAAAGCTCAAGAAACTCAGGGGTTTCAACCCCTGAAGCGTGCAAATGGGTCGTTCCGAGCACCCGTGAGATAGGCTTCAGGGTCCCTACACAGAATCAGAATCACAGCCGCTGCCCAGCCCGGAGCAACGGCCAATCGCTTATGGCCGGGCCCATCAGCCACGAAGGGACTCGCACAGTCAACGATCGCTTCCCCGATCCCGGTTTCTGGACAACGACCCGCCCAGTGGACCACGCAAAGCTTACTCCCCGAGCGGCACCTTCGCCCCGTATCTCTCCCGCGTAACTTTTTGGGTTGACATCTTACCCAAAGTATGGAAACTTGGGTTATATGTCTACCCAAAAGGAAAAAGAACGGCTGGAACTCTTGCAAGGCACGCTGGACCTGCTGATCCTGCGGACGCTGATCTTCGGCCCGCAGCACGGGCAGGGCATCGGACGGGCCATTCAGCAGACCACCGAGGATGAACTGCTGGTTGAGCACGGGGCCCTTTATCCCGCGCTCCAGCGCCTGGAAGAGCGGAGTTGGATCGCGGCCGAGTGGGGGACCTCCACGAACAACCGCAAGGCGCGTTTCTACACGCTCACGCGACTGGGCCGCAAACAGCTCGTCAAAGAGACGACCAAGTGGCAGCGGCTGGCGGCGGCCATCGGACGGGTTCTTGGACCCGAGGCTGGGGAGGGCTAAGGCGATGTTATGGCGAAAACGCAAACCGAGCGACTTCCGAGCGGAAATCGAAGCGCATCTCGAACTCGAGACCGAGCGACTGAAAGAGCAGGGCTTCAGCGAGGAATAGGCGTGCATGACGGCGCGGCGCGCCTTCGGTAACGTCACCCGGGCCGAGGAGCGCTTCTACGAATCGGGCCGCTGGCTCGGGTGGGACCACTTCGTGCAAGACCTCCGCTTCGGCCTGCGAATGTTGGCGAAAAACCCCGGTTTCGCGGTTGTCGCGGTGCTGACGCTGGCGCTCGGCATCGGCGCGAACACGGCGCTCTTTTCCGTGGTGAACGCGGTGCTGCTCGATCCGCTGCCCTACTGGCAACCCAACCGGCTCGTCGCGCTATACGGGCGCGACGCCACCTTCACTGAAACGCCAACTTCCTATCCCAACTTCCTGGACTGGGTCCGTGGCAACCGCTCGTTTTCCGCCTTGGCTGCTTACCGGGCGGACGACTTCAATCTCACAGGGATGGGCGATGCCGAACGCGTGCCGGCGGAGATGATCTCCGCCAGCTTTTTCCCCTTGCTCGGCGTGAAGCCGGTCATTGGCCGCGCGTTTCGTCCGGAAGAGGACCAGGTGGGCGCAGCACCGGTCGTTCTGATCAGCAGTGGTTTGTGGAAGCGCAAGCTCGGCGCTTCGCCGGCGGCGCTGGGAAAATCGCTCACTCCCAATGGCATAGCGTACACCATTGTCGGAGTAATTCCCGCCGACTTCCATTATGCCGTCGGCGGCTGCGATCCGAGCGGCGTGTACGTGCCGATCGGCCAGTGGAACGACCCAAACTTTCGCGACCGCAAAACCGTTATGGGCATGAACATGATCGGGAGGCTCAAGCCCGGCGTCTCGCTCGCGCAAGCGAAGGCCGACATGGATGCGCTCGGGCGGCATCTGGCCGCAGAGTACCCCGAGGCCGACAAAGGCACCGGCATCACGCTAATCCCGCTCAAACAGGCCGTGGTATGTGACATCCAACCGATTTTGCTGGTGCTGCTGGCCGCAGTGGGTTTTGTTCTTTTCATCGCCTGCGTCAACGTGGCGAACCTGTTGCTGGCGCGCGCGACAGCTCGCACCCAGGAGTTGGCCGTACGCTCCGCGCTGGGGGCCACCCGCGGCCGCCTTATCCGGCAGCTTTTGACCGAAAGCATACTGCTCGCCCTGTCGGGCGGGGGATTGGGTTTGATCCTTGCGTCTTGGGGGCTGAAGGGGGCGCTCACGAAGCTGCCCGAGGCATTGCCCCGAGCCGAGGAAATCCATCTCGACGGGCGCGTGCTGTTGTTCATGCTCGCCGCTTCTGTCCTGGCGGGCATCTTGTTCGGCTTGGCCCCGGCGCTCAAGAATTCGCAGCGGGATCTTCAGAATACGCTTAAGGAGGGAGGGCGCGGGTCGAGCGGCTCCCGTCATCGCGCGCAGAGAGTTTTCGTTACCATCGAAATGGCCCTCACCGTCGTGCTGCTCGCGGGCGCCGGACTGATGATTCGCAGCCTTACCAACCTCTGGAGCGTCGATCCGGGGTTCGATCCCCACAACGTGCTGACCTTCAACTTGTCGTTTCCCGCCGCGAGCGGCTCCCCCGATGCCACTCGGGCCACGTGGCGCCAGATTCACGACCGCCTCGATGCCGTGCCCGACATCAGGTCTTCCTCCCTTTCCGCTGGCGCTATTCCCTTGCAGAGCAATCCCGAAGTGCCCTACTGGCTGGAAGGCCAACCGAAGCCCTCGAGCCAAGCGGCGATGAAGTTGGCGCTCTTTTACCTCATCCAGCCGGAGTATTTGCAAGTCATGAAGGTTCCGCTCAAGCGCGGCCGCTTCCTCTCGCCGCAAGATAGCGAGCATTCACCGCCCGTGGTCGTCATTGACGATGAATTTGCCCGGTTGGCCTTCGGCCGCCAAGATCCGATAGGCAGGCACGTCAACTTCGCCATCCTGAACATCACAGCGGAAATCGTCGGGGTGGTTGGGCATGTGAAACAGTGGGGCCTCGACACCGATTCCACGGGGCCCATCCAGGCACAGTGCTACCTGCAACTCTCCCAGCTTCCGGACAAGCTCATGTCACTGGCGGCCACGGGCATTGGGGTTGCGGTCCGGACGGCAGGGTCTCCGCTCGCCCTGGTCAGCTCGATTCGCCACGCCTTGGGGCAGATCAACAGCCAGATGGTGCTATGCGACGCCGAGACCATGGACGGGATCATTTCCGGGTCGGTCGCCTCGCGGCGTTTCTCCATGATTCTCCTCGGCATTTTTGCTGCGCTCGCCCTGGTCATGTCCTGCGTCGGAATCTACGGCGTAATCTCCTATCTTGTCGGCCAGCGGACACACGAAATCGGTATCCGCATGGCGCTTGGGGCTGAGCGGCGGGACGTGTTGCGGATGGTTTTGGGGGAAGGGGTGAAGATGGCGCTTGCGGGTGTTGCCATCGGCTTGGTGGCTGCCTTCGGACTAACCCGCCTGATGGCGAGTATGCTCTTCGGGGTCACCGCCCATGACCCGCTCAGCTTTGCCGCGGTTGCCGGCCTGTTGATCCTGGTCGCGCTGGCAGCATGCTCCATACCGGCTCGCCGCGCAACCAAGGTCGATCCCATGGTGGCGCTGAGGCATGAGTAAGTCTTCGGATTGGGAAGGCCTGAAAAAACTCTGCCCATTCAGCGGAGCGTGGGTGTCCGCGGGTGGGATGATCGCCTGGCCGGAAGAGTCTCTCCAATTCGCCCGAAGGCCGCTTCGAGGACTCGAACCCCGTATCCGGGGAGTTTGCATGGTTGCTGGTGGGAAGGGCGTTGCCCAGGCGGAATGCTGGAGGCTGGATATATCCGGAATCGGCGGACGGCTCCCCGGTTCTCGGCACGGGCTGAGTGGCAGGGCACGGTCGCACAAGACCGTCGCGGGGTCTTGTCTCTACCTACTTTTTGCTTGCCCGTTCGATGTTCCGTGCAACGCGTGAAGCTGCAGGTCGGCGGGGGACGCCGGCGCACTCGGCCCTCGCCTTTGTAAGATGCATGGGAATCTCCGGCAGGATCCCCGCAAAGTTGCATTTCATGCGTTCCATCGCGCCTTGACGCGCACTCATCCCATTGGTAAAGTCAGGCATGCAGGACATCCCACAAACAAGGGGCTAGTTATGACCGCAAAGCGACTAGTGCTCTATGTATTCGCTTCCCTGGCGCTCCTGTTGACCGCGCATTCTTTAGACCTACGTTCGCAGTCGGCCAATTCATCTAGCCCGCCTGTGGCGCCGACGAGGCCGGTCACCGAGGATTACTTCGGGGCGAAGGTCGTAGACCCCTATCGCTACATGGAGAATCTGCGTGACCCGGAAGTACAGGCGTGGTTCAAGGCCCAGGATGACTACACGCGTGCGGTTCTGGGGAGGATTCCTGGCCGCCAGCAGCTCTTAGAGCGCATTAAGCAGCTCGACCAATCCGCTCCGTTCCAAGTAGGCAACGTCCAGAGATACCAGGGCGAAAAGTATTACTACCGGAAGAGATTGGCGAGCGAAGAGGTGGAGAAACTTTACGAGCGCGAGGGGCTCAACGGAAACGAAAAACTGCTCGTCGATCCCGGGAAATTCGTCACCGCTCCGGGGACACACTACTCGCTCAACTACTATGTGCCGTCGTATGACGGGCGATATGTTGCCTATGGCGTTTCCCCCGGAGGGTCAGAGGATGCGGTGATTCATATTCTGGAAGCCTCCACGGGCCGCGACACCGGGGAAACGATTGATCGCAGTTGGTATGGCGGAATTTCGTGGCTTCCGGACAGCCGATCGTTCTTCCATATCCGGTTTCAGAAGCTCGGTCCGGGTGCCGATCCCGCGCAGCGCAGGCTGAAAAGCCGTGTGTACCTCCATCGCGTGGGGACTGACCCCGAAAGCGATGCGGCGGTCTTCGGTTACGGCGTCAGACCCGAGATCGAGCTTGACCCCACTGACGCGGCCTACGTCATCACCGACCCTCGTACGACCTATGCCCTTGCCGCCGTAAACCGCGGCTTCCAGAACGAACTGGCGATTTATGTGACACCGCTCGCGACCTTGGGCAAGCCCGACACGCACTGGAGGAAACTCTGCGGCCCGGAGGACGCGGTCACCACCTTCGACTGGCACGGCGAAGACCTGTATTTGGTCACGCACAAGAACGCTCCCCGTTTCAAGGTGATTCGCATCAGTCTCTCCCGCCCGGACTTGGCTGCGGCGCGAGTCGTTATTCCCGCGGGTGAGACTGTCATCACCAACGTCACGGCGGCGCCGGACGCCCTTTATGTGCAGGAGCTCGACGGCGGCATCGGAAAACTGCTTCGGCTGCCCTATGCCGGCGGTGCTGCTGAGCTACTTTCGCTGCCTTTTGAAGGAACTCTGGCGCTCTTTGGCGGAGACCCACGCCTGCCGGGCCTCCTTTTGGCGCTCACTTCGTGGACGAAAGCCTACCGCATATACCAGTACAACCCTGATACGAGGCAAGTTAAGGATACCGGGCTTCAGCCCCTCGGCCCTTTTGATGATCCGGCTGACATCGAGGCGGTCGAAGTCAGGGCCCGAAGCTACGATGGGACGCTGGTTCCGCTGTCCATCGTTTCCAAGAAAGGGCTGGAGCTGGACGGGTCACATCCTACCCTTCTCTCCGGCTATGGCGCTTATGCGATAAACATGTCCCAATACTATGACCCGATTTCGCTGGCGTGGCTGGAGCGCGGCGGTGTGCAGGCCGTGGCACATGTGCGGGGCGGCGGCGAATACGGAGAAGAATGGCATCAAGGAGGTATGAAGCAAAACAAGCCCAATACGTGGCGTGACTTCGTCGCTTGCGCAGAATACCTGGTGCAGCATGGATATACTTCGCCGGGGAAGCTTGCCGGCGAAGGTGGGAGCGCCGGGGGCATCCTGATCGGACGGGCATTTACCGAGCGTCCGGACCTGTTCGCGGCGGCGCTGGATGACGTAGGCCTTTCCGACATGATACGGGACATGTTCTCGCCCGACGGACCCCTGAACGTTCCCGAGTATGGAGATCTTAAGACCCAGGATGGTTTCAAGAACCTGTTGGAGATCAGCGCCTATTATCACGTTACGGATGGCACCCATTATCCCGCCGTGCTGCTGACCACCGGCATGAACGATCCGCGTGTGGTGCCTTGGGAACCGGGCAAGATGGCGGCCCGGCTTCAGGCCGCGACCGCCGGCGGCAAACCCGTCTTGTTGCGCGTCGACTATCAGGGCGGGCACGGCCTCATTGGCGGGACCAAGACTCAAGTGGACGAACTGCTCGCCGATCAATGGAGCTTCCTGCTGTGGCAATTCGGCGTGCCGGGATTCCAGCGGAAGCCCTAATCCCGGCGCCTACGCTCCACCGCTGTCCCGAATGCCGCCAGAGTTGGGCCAGCGCAATCTACGAAGGGAGTGGGTTGAGTTGAGCAGAGTATTCCGCTTGCTGATCTGCGTGGTCGCCGTCTCGCCGCTGGGGCTTTACGGTGGACAGCCGCGAACCGTCATCGTCTTCAACGACGACGGAGGTTGGTGTTGGTTCCAGGACGAACGCGCCTTGGTGTCCGATGGCACGCTCATGATCGGTTCAGTGGCAGCAGGCGTTCACGATCCTGCCCGCAGGGGAAGTATCGAGGTGGTGACCTATGATCTATCCAGCGGGCGAAAACGCCTCTCTGTCCTGCACCCAAGACTCTCCGACGGGCAAAAAAGCCAATATGACGACCACAACGCGCCGGCATTCCTCGTGCGCCCCGATGGCCGCATACTCGCAGTGTATTCCAAACATGGATCGGAGAACCTCTTCTACTATCGGATCTCTGCCGAGCCAGAAAATCCAGCCACGTGGCAAGCGGAGCGCATTTTCATCCCTACCGCGAATTCCCGAATCACCTACTCAAATCTGGTTTGGTTAGCTGCGGAGAATAGCGGCAAGGGCCGGATTTACGATTTCTTCCGCGGCCTCGACGGTCGGAACAAGCCCTCCTACGCTTGGTCCGACGACTCGGGCGAGACCTGGAAGACTGGCGGTGTTTTCATTGATGTTCCCTCTTCATTCCCACACCGGCCTTACGTGAAATACGCCTCCAACGGCGTCGACGTCGTGCACATGTTTTACACCGACGGGCATCCCAACGAATTCAAAGGTAATAGCAACTACCACATCTATTACAAAGGCGGCATGCTTTACAAGTCGGATGCAGCGATTCCGCATCCGAGGTTGGAGGGGGTCGAAATAGTTAGTGCGGGCGCACCGAAGGCGGTCGGGCAGATTCGCATAGGCTTTGTGGGCGGGGGCAGGGGGGGGAAATAGACCCGGTGAAGTCGACCCCACGGCGAGATGGGCGCAACCCGCCGCAGGCCGCATGAACCTCGGGCCGAAGCGCGGGGTGGAACTCCGGGAGGGGAGGAGAAGACTCTTAGGGGGATGAGCCCTCGGGGAAGCAGGGGTCCTGACAGAGTTCGCGGGCCATGAGGCGTGCCCAGTAGCGTTGCGTTCGGCCGCGACGGACGGCCGGTTTCAGATTGAGAACCCAGAAAGCATGAAAGAGGTTGTAGGCCAGGAAGGCGACGAGCAGAAAGGACTCGATGGCCTGGGGGTGGTGTTTATACACATGGTCGGAGTGCCACTCGTTGGCCAGTGCGTTGAACCCATAGTTCTCAATATCCCAGCGACGATGCCCCAAGCCGACGGCTTGTTCGGTCGCTGCCTGCGTCACTGGTAGCGTCGTGGCCCAAATCCAGTCGGTCGTAATCGACTCGACCTGCTTCGTAGTTTGACGGCGCACCTGATAGGTTTCTCGCGAACGGATGACCCGCACGGGGGCGTTCACTTGAGGCCAAGTGGCGAGGTCCGAGACGTCCCACCACTGGCAGTGACGCGACCGATACTTTCCCTCTTCGGGCGGCGTCACCCCAAACAAACCGCAGGCATCCTGGTAGAGGTCGCGCCGCTCGTCCTTGAGGACCACCAGCGCGTGCTTACCGTGGGCCAGCAGGAGATTGAAGAAGGGGGCCTGGGCATAGAGACCATCGGCCAAAAGCAACTGAAACGCACGGGGGTAACGGGCCAGGACGCGATCCAGCAAGCGCCGGGCCGTGGTCACCTCGTCTTCGTCGGGCCGCTGGGGTTCCAGATCGAGCAGGATGCGCAACTCCGAACCCGTCAACAACTGCAGAGTGACGTTCCGATGGTAGTACTGAATCCTATCGCCTTGCTCGGTGTGAATCGTCCGCTGCAAGCATCCCGAGCATCGACGGCGATAGCTGGCGTGGGTCTCGTGACCGTCGAGAACCGCCACGCCCAGTCCGCCGATGTCCGGCAAGGCTTTGTTCCGCTTCAGGCGGAAGTAGACGTGATGCAGTCCCTCGCGCAGTTCGTGGGCGACGAGGCCGGCGTGCACGCGCCCCAGGGTGTCGCTGCTTCCGGGCGAACACCCCAGCCACTGTTTCCAGAACCGCGAGAGGCGGTGCTCTTCCAGCGCGTTCAAGCTGCCCAAGCGGGACCAGAACATCACCAGGCTGGCTTTCAGGAGAACGGCCGCCGGGATACGGGGTTGTCGTCGGGGATCGTGGACCGCCGCGACGATCCGTTCCGAAAGACCGTAGACGGTCTCGCCATACCGGATCAGGCGGCGGAGAACGGGATCACTCCTTGCGATCGAGCAGTCGCTGCCACTCGACCTGCGAGAGTTCCTCCAGCAGTTGCTGGATTTCCTGATAGCCCTGAACGCTCTGGCGGATGCGCTCTTCCCACTCCTTGGGCACGAACACCTGGCGCGGCTTGCCCCCCTGGCTCTGCACGAGGTACAGCGACGCGTGCAGTTCGCCGTGGGCACAGCGGCAGTTCGGTTTCCCGCAGCGGCGCAAACGAGGCGCCAACGTCCCGCGGAGAAAGCGCCGGCCAGAGACGATCTGCGTCAGGCGCGAGCGGCGTTTGCGCTCGCCTACCGGAAGCCTGGAGCGGGATATTGGAGGGTTTTTCATCTGATATAGTTCTACTATATCAGACAGAATCGGTGCTGTCAAGTCAAAAACGAATGCGAATCTGCTCGATCAGCGGGGACTGGGCAAAGCAATAGCAATTTCAAAGGGTTAAAGCAGGAAGGAAAGCACGAATGCGGAATCGCTGAGTCGGATGGCACTCCGATCTGCGGGCTCAAGCAGGGATTGAGAACCCCGGAGCAGGGAACGAGGATTTTCGCCGGGGACGCAGCGGACATTGCGTGGACCAGCGACATTCGCCTGGACCGCGCTGGCCGTCCTTACGTGGCGTACTCGGTTCGGAAAGCGCCGGTGGGCGCCCCGCCCAATTCTGCGGGGGACGATCACCGTTATCACTACGCACGTTGGAATGGAAAGCAATGGGACGATCACGAGATCGCCTACGCGGGGAGTTGCCTCTACTCCAGCGAGTTGGATTACACCGGCAACATCACCTTAGACCCGGGTGATCCTGACACGCATTATGAAAGGGCGCCCCTGATTGTGTAAGGTTGGGTTGCTACGAAATCCAACTTTGACAAGGAGGAGCACCCTTATGAGCGAGGACAAGTATATCGCTTTTGACGTGCATCAGGCGACGACGGTGGTTTCGGTGATGAATGCGGCAGGACGGGAGGTGAAGACGGCGGTTCTTGCGACGCAGGCGCAGCCGCTGCTGGGCTTCCTGGAAAGCCTGCGGGGAAGGTTGCATCTGACCTTGGAGGAAGGAACCTATGCGGCCTGGCTGTACGATTTGCTGCAGGGGCGGGTGGCCGAGTTGGTGGTCTGCGATCCGCGGCACAACGCGCTGCTCAAGGAAGGGAGCAAGACCGACCACCAGGACGCGCACAAGCTGGCCGACCTTTTGCGCACAGGGATGCTGCGGCCGGTGTACCACGGCAACCGCAGCCTGCGGAACCTGCGGGAACTGGCGCACGCTTATCAGGCCTTGGTGCAGGACACCACGCGGGTGATGAATCGGATCAAGGCCTATTATCGCAGCTACGGCATCGACTGCGCGGGGCGCGGGGTGTATAGCCGCAAACAACGGGAAAGCTGGCTGGGGCGTTTGCCGGCGGGGGCGAGTCGGGTGCGCGGCGAACTGCTGCACGAGCAACTGGAGCAACTGCGCAGCCTGCGCCGGAGAGCTCGGCGGGAGCTCCTGGGGGAGAGCCGCAAGTACCTGGTGGCGGCACGTCTGTGCGGGCTGCCGGGTTTCGGACCTCTGCGCGTGGCCTTGCTGATCGCAGGGATGCAGACTCCTCATCGCTTTCGCACCCGGGGCAAGTTGTGGTCCTACTCCGGCCTGGGGCTGGTTCAAAAGGGCAGCAGTGAGTATCGGCTGGTGGAGGGACGCGCGGTCCGTCGGCCCGGCGCCCTGCAATTGCGTGGGCTTAACCGCAGCCACCGGCCCGGGCTGAAAGCCCTCTTCAAATCGGCCGCCCTGGTGGCCATCCGTCAGCCCGGACCCTTTCAGGACTATTACCAATCGCGCCTGCAACAGGGGGTCGATCCGGCCATCCTGCGCGTGACGGTGGCGCGCAAACTGGCGGCGCTGGTGCTGAGTTTGTGGAAGAAAGGAGGGCGTTATCGAGCCGAAGGTGTGAAGCAAGCTTAGTGCCGGGAATCTCCAAGCTCAGCCGGGAAAAAGTTTTCCCGCAGCGAGTGAGCAGCGAGTGTTCCGGCGCTCGGGTCGGGGAAGTTCCGAAGGGAACCTCTCCCACGGGGGTGCGCATCTAGGAAACGGTTAGGCGGGGTTTTCCCCCTGGCGGGCTCGCCTCCTCTGACACGCTATGCCCCCTCGCACGACCTCAAAAAGCCATAGGCCTTGAGCCTCTTATAGAACCATGGTCGGCATTCGTCCCGACCCACAGGCTTGCTCAAGCTCCGAACCACTTTCGACTCGCACGCTCGCGCATGGAAAAACTCCGGCCAAACCCGTGCATGCAAATCGGTCGAGTTAATCAGCAGGGGGCTGGATGCCAAGAAGAACAAAATCTCCCTCTAAGAGGGGGAGTGTTTTCACTTGACATCCCCTTTCATAGAACCGTCTACATCTCCACCAATGTGGAGCCCAAGTCGGGGGCGCCGCTGCTCAGCCGAGCGGATGGCAAGCGGCACTATGAGATCTTCCGGGGGACGACCACCGATGGCGGCGCGTCGTGGTCCTGGACTTCGATTACGGCGGACTCTTCCGCGGACAATCTGAGGCCCTTCGTGCCTGATGGATCTGGCGACAACACGGTGTTGCTGTGGTTGCGCGGCACCTATCGTGCTTACACTGACTACAACCTTGCCGTCGTCGGAGTCATCGCCAGGCGCCAGCAAGCTGCCACGCCTCGTAGCCACTGATGCGGCGGACCGAGTTGCTGCCCTTGCCACGGGCTCAGCGAGTGCTTGACCCTGAGCGGATTTCAGCGATGAGATATCAGGGGGAGGGAAAGTGCGTGCGGATCACTCGCGATTCTGGCGATCAGCGGAGACCTTGTGCGTGCGCGTCGCAGGCGGTCGCGCCGCCCGGCTCGCGTCGGGCGAGGGCATGCAAACCCAAGTCTGGTGTAGCCGACTTGTTGTCACTTCTCCGGCCTCGCCTTGCGGCTCGGAAGCCTTGGCTTCGTTTGCGCAAATTGTGCTGTTTTTGCCCATTTCAGGCCCTAATTTGTGCTGAATTGCGCGCAAAACGCGCATAATTTGCATCACTGAAAAAAGTGATGTGCTTTGTTTTCAGGTACTTCTTAGCTTCGTTCCCACTATTTTTCATTTTTTGTAGTTCCCTACATTCCCACATAGCCGCGACCCTTCCGCTTTTCCTGGCGCCTCGGCGTGCCCTGGCGCCCGCCTGCGACAATGTGTCCAGAACATAACCATCATGGTAGGCTATCACAAGCCCGTGAAGTTGTCAAGCAGAAAATGCGAAAAGGTAGTGGTGCGGGTTGATGTAGAGGCGGCTTTACGCCGCCATTTGGCGAGCTAGAGCGGTTTCGATTTAAGTATTTACATATCCACAGGAGGCGAAGTAATTTGTGCATTCGCTTGGGGAGACCGTATTGAGCAACTCCCCGATTTCCTTCCAGAGGGTATCGATATCGCGCCTGGCGGCTTTGCGAAGCAGCGCCTTGAGTTTGGAAAAGAACTTTTCGATCGGGTTCAGGTCCGGAGAGTAAGGGGGCAGATAGAGTAGGGTAGCTCCGGACGCGGTGATCGCTTTCGCGACTCCGGTCACCTTGTGACTGCTGAGGTTGTCGAGAATCACGGTGTCTCCCGATTGGAGTGTTGGGCACAGGAATTGATGCACATAAGCCAGAAACGTCTCGCCGTCCATGGGCCCGTCGGTAACCATCGGTGCGGTCAACCGGCGGCGGCGCAGAGCGCCCACAAAGGTGGTCGTCTCCCAATGTCCGTGCGGTGCCGAGTCGAGGCAACGCTGACCTCGGGGGGCGCGTCCGTAGCGTCGCGTCATGCTCGTAGATATCCAGGTTTCATCGATAAAGACGAGCTTTTCGACTTCCATCGTGGGCAGCGCTTGCTGCCAGGCTTTTCTTGCCTGCTGCACGTCCTCGCGTTCTTGCTCGCTGGCGTGCAGGGTTTTTTTTGAAGGTAAGGTTCCATTTGTTCAACTGGTGCCACAAGGCACCGATCTTGATCGATATGCCCTGCTCGGCGAGACGTTCACCTAACTCGGCCAGGCTCAGACCCGGCGCTTGTTCGATCCAGGCGCGCAGCACGGGCTCCATCTCCGCGATCCGCGAACGGCGATGGCCTCCAATCTGAAAGCTGGTGCGTTGTCCGGTCTTCTGCTCCCGACCCCGCACCTGGTAAACCCAGACGCGACTGACTTCCAGCCGCTGCGCAATCGCCGTCGGACGTTCTCCGCGATCCAATGCCCATAACACCCGATCCCGCAAATCTTGTGAATAGGATTGCATCCTCCGCCTCCCCTCAACCGGAAGAGGCATTATCGCACATAAATGTATATACTTAAATTAAAAATGCTCTAAACTCGCCGCTACAACATCACGCGCCACCGTCTGCGAAAAGAGCGAGCGGACTTTCCCGAATCTCCTCGCCCTGCCTGGCCAGACCGCGCTAGGAAGAGTGACTGTGACAAGATGTCGTTTTGCGGTGTGCCCGTGGCCGGAAAATGAGACCCTGCCTCTCCTCCTGAACGCCGGTTATTCCCCCCGAGGTCACATCTACGGTTTGCCGACACGTCGAAGTGAGTTCCGCAGCAGACAGATCGCCATGTTTGCCGTCAGCCTGTCCCCAGATATACTTGATTGTTCGAAGACAAAATGAGGGATGCCTGTTGGGCTTACTCGACCGGCCCGAAGTACCTATCTAGCCAATCTAGAGATTCTCTGATCAGTTCCTTCTTGGGAACAAAGTGATCGCTGTCGTAGACGATCAGCTTCTTGTCCTTTCCAGGCGTGCCGAGAAGGTTGAAGGCGGGACGCACATTGGCTTCGAGCGGGAAATAAACGTCATATTTCCCGTTGAGCATCAAGGTTGGGACCCTGATGCGCGAGATATAGTTGACACCGAGAGCCTCGGGTTGAGCCGCGCCACGGTCGAATCCGCCCAGATGGAGGATATTGGCCTTGATGCGTGGCTCAACCGCGGGAATGATCGTCCCCATAACGCCGCCCCAACTGTATCCGAAGAATGTAATCCGCTCGTGGTCGAAGTCGGGCCGAGTTTCCAGGTAGTCCAGACATCTCCGGAAATCCTTCACCCATTTGATCAGCCATTCTGTGTAAGTGTATCGGTATTCCTCAGTGGGTATCTCCTTTGCCTCGATCATATCCCCCGTTCTCTCGTGGGTTCCCTTGTAGATCGGGTACACGACGGCCCGGCCATTCTTTACGAAGAAGTCGAACGAAGACTCCGGCAGTCCCTGGCTAGAGGGCGCGGCACCGATTGCTGCGGTTCCTGGGAAGTAAACGACGGACTGATAGGGCTTGGCAGCCCTGCGAGGCAGGTAAAGATAAGCAATCACGCGCTCACTCCCGTAGGCCGCATCGAACGTCACCTTTTCTCTGACCCAATCTTTCGCGCTTTCGTCTCGCTCTTCCACAAGCGGGTTCAAGTCTTTACGGTCATAGTCGAACTGGGCGCTGTAGAGCTTGAACACCGAATCGGGGACCGGCTTTGCGTACCTGAAATCGCGCGACGTCTCGGGTTTCTTGGACTCAAAAGCTGCCAAAGGAATCTTTTCCCGATCAAGGTAGAGCGCACACCGGAAACCATTCCTGGGTGATCTGTCCCAAGGTGGTTCTTGACTCACGTCCTCGTACATATAAAACATGTCATCCCATGCTCCACCACGGACAAACCTGCCGTATGGTGTCTGGTTCCAGTTCCATTCTCTGACGTTTCCTCCCATATCCATAGCCCCGAAGGCATTCATGCCCTTGTGGCTTCCTACAGGGGCTGGACCATCATCACGGAAATTGCTGAGTGTGTAAATCATCGTGGGAAAGTGGAAACCGTATTGGTCCAAGTCTAGGGCAGCGGCCAATGCCCAGTGGTACAACGTCGGCAGGCTTCTTCCTGCGAACTCGGCATAAGCTGCGGCTTCATACCAACTGACGCCGGAAACGGGGTAGTCGTCCCGGCCTTCGGGGTAATCTCCGGCCGCCCACGTGGCAGGCCCCGGTCGCCCCGTGCTGTCACGGAAATGGGTCATGGCCTCTTTCCAGGAGAGGACTTTGCCATCTCGAACGAACTCCTGTTTCCAGTACTTGGGACTTCGGTAACCGCCAGCCTCAATGAATTCCTTGAATCGTCGGTTCGTGACTTCGTACCTGTCGATAAAGAAGTCAGGGAAGTCTCCAAGCTTTTCGACTTTCCTTCCCGGAACCCGCACCATGCCACGAGGAATCGTCCCGGCGGCGTCGAGTTTTCGGGATATGTTATACCAAGTGCTGGCGACCGCTTCGACGGGTTCGTAGCCCGCTTTCTCGAACTTCCAAATGTAAAAACCAACCGGGAGCCGGATCTGCCTCAAGGGCGCCTTACCAAGAAAAATCCAGTCCGCAGTTTGGTCGTCGTAAGGCCTGATGCGAATTGCGGCGCCTGACGGGTCAGACTGGACGGTCAGCACCGTCGAACATGAATCCAGAGCCTTCTGGAGGCGCGGGTCATTGGGGACGTATCTTGCCGCCCTCTCTGCAAGTCGCCAGGCGGCTCGCATTTTTGACCAGTCGTAACCCGACCGTGCTTCTTCCACGAGTCGTTCAACATCAGGCACGGCCTGGGTTCTTGCCCACTGAATGCGAGACTGTCGCCACCACAGAACAGCCGCTGCGGCCATGGCGACTAGAACCGTCACAAAGAGAGAAAGGAATAATCTCGCATGAAAGGGACTTGCCATGCGGCCTGGCTGAGTTGCCAGAAACCGTCGCGCCGTCCCCTCGGCCAATCCTGGCCGAGCAGCCATGCCCTGTCCACCTTCTGAACCAGTGACGGCCCTCTGGCCCCCTCCTGACCTAGGTGGGGACTCTATTTCAGCTCCCCTCATCTCCGGCGAGAGGGCAAGGGGGTGGTGCGCCTCGACCGGGGCGATAAAGCGATACCCATGCCGCGGTAATGTTTCGATGAAGCGCGGCGCCGCCGGGTCGTCCCCCAAGGCCTCGCGCAACCTTTTGATCGAGCTGTTGACGCTGTGTTCGAAATCAATGAAGGTGTCCCCCGGCCAGAGCTTCTCGCGGATCTCTTCGCGGGTCACCAGTTCACCGGGACGCTCCAGCAGCAGGGTGAGGACTTGAAAGGGCTGACCGTGCAGCTTGACCTTCAGACCTTGCTTGCGCAGTTCTCCGGTGTGAAGGTCAACCTCGAAAACACCGAACCGCAACAAGCGCTGGCGAGCGTTAATGTCTATCATTGGGGTCGCTTCCCCCTTTTGATGGCAAGTGTACCACTACATGAATCCCCGTTAAAGGCCAACCACCAAATGTACAGCGGAGGGTAAACCCGCTCTCCTCAGTTAGTTAGCCCTGTACAAACATTTCACCTCGCTTTTACCCGCGATGTATTGACGTCGAGATGCGCCTGGAACACTGTGGCGCGAACACGGCGCCGGGGGTTGGGTGAGGTTGCGTCCTGTGGCCGAACTCCAGCGGCGGACCAGGATGGTATCGTGCGGTGCCTCACCCGACCCACGGAAAGCCGTCATTACTCTCTTGAATGGTGGAGGTGAGTTTATGCGGAAATTACTCAGCATTGTGTTTTCGGCGGTCCTGGTGCTGATCTTCAGCGGCCAGGGGAGATGGGCAAACGGTGCGTTACCCCCTGGGACAATTACACACTCAGACCGGACGGTGTTACATGACGACATTGTCCACTACCGGTTCGACGTACGCGTCGGTCCGGGCCAATTCGACGTAATCCGGCTTCACCGAGTGGTCAAGGAACCGCAGCCGCATCACCCAATACGGACCGTGGACGGGGTGTTATTGCTCCCCGGACAACCCAACTATTTCGAGGCGATTTTCATGGCGCCACTGATCTCTTCCGTGCCCGCCTGGGATCGCTCAATCGCGATTTTCTTAGCGGAAAACAACATTGACGTTTGGGGTATGGATTACGGGTGGGCGCTGGTCCCGGCGGAAACCACTGATTTCAACTTTATGAAGGGATGGGGCGTGGAAAAGGACACCCGGCACGCAGAGGTTGCTCTTTCCCTAGCCCGGCAAATTCGAGGAATCACCGATCAGGGTTTCGATCCCCTCCATGTGCTGGGGTTCAGCTACGGCGGCATAATCGCCTACTCCCTCACCGGTGAAGAGACCCAGCGGCCTCATTTTTCGCGCAACGTAAAGGGAATCATTGTCGGCGACGTTGCCATGAAGCTCAAGGAGAAATCTCTCCGCGACTATTACTGCAATGATATAGCCCAATATCAATCCATGCTCGACGCAGGGGCATACAACGATGACACCGGTGTTTTCTTAAAGCAGGTCAGCGATCTGGCGCTTTCCTCGCCGGACGACGGGTCGCCGATCGTCCCTGGCTTCACCAACTATCAGCTCGCCCTGGTTTTCGGGGCAAATACGGGGCTCTTGAATGGGCAATTCTGGCATTTCGTCGGGGGCTATCTGGATGCGAACGGAATCCCCAGCGACCTGCGGTTCACCGAGGCTCGGCTCTGGCTGGATTTACTCCAGAATATCCCGCCCCACTGCACCGTGCAGGCAGATTTCGATGTCGACGCGACGTTTTGCGGCAAGCCCAATGTGCCGTTCGACGACCATCTCGGCGAAATCGCCGTCCCGATTCTGTTCGTTGGCACAGGGGGAGGATTCGGAGAGGAAGGCTATTACACGACCACGCTCACGGATAGCAGGGATGTCACCAAATTCACCGTGAGCGTAACGGGCGACCGCGCGACGGACTTCGGGCATGCCGATCAGTTTCTCTCGAAGGATGCCCAGGCGCTGGTTTGGCAGCCGATCCTGAACTGGCTCAAAGGGCATCGTTAGAGCTGCCAAGCAAGGTAGTGCAGGACCGAAACTCAAATGGCAAAAGGCAATGAAACGGAGAAACTTCACTAATCTCTCAAAAATCGGAGGTGAGGCTGTGTGTAGATCATTCGGAATTCTGTTTTCGGCATTGCTGCTGATCGTCAGCGGACAAGGGAGTTGGGCTCAAGACAGCAAAGTCTCGGAACTCGGCACATATCCCGGCGGAACCTGGGCTGTCCTAGGGGACATTAACAACTTCGGACTTGCGGTAGGCCAGGGCGACCTGCCTGACGGCTCAACCCATTCCCTAGGGGTTTCCCTTTTTGGTCCACGTGCAGGGAAATGGTTCGACCTCGGCACGCTGGGTGGAACCGCCACCGGCTGGGAAGAGGGCGTCATTTCGGTCTCGGACACAGGCATGATCGTTGGGCACTCTGCCTCTCGGGACAACGACCGTGCGCACGCTTTCGTTTGGACAGAGAAGTCCGGCATGGTCGATCTCGGAACCCTCGCCGATATCGGCTACCCAACCTACAACTCCAGTTATGCGTACGGAGTAAACAAGCACGGAACGCTGATCGTGGGCTGGAGCGGGGTCGAAGAAAGCTGCATAACGTGTGCTCCGACCCTTCCGGTTGTGTGGACCCCATCGGTGGTGTGGAGGAACGGGCAGGCTGTTACCAGATGGACGATGCAAAAGCTCGACACCGGTGCTTTTGATCAAAGGACTTGGTGGTTTGCATGGGGAGTGAATGATTCGGGTCAGATCGTGGGGGAGGGTTTGAACAGCCAGGAGCAAGTCGGTGTGGTCTGGACCCCTATTAAGAATGGGAAGTGGAAGCTCACCAGGCTTCTCGTTGCCTCAGGCTACCCGGTTTCGGAACCCTTCAAGATTAATGACCTCGGGGAAATCTCGGGCGATCTAGAACTAGCGGACTTTACTGCCTGGATTCCCGCGTATTGGAAACCACGCGATCCTCTCAGGAAGACGTATAGCGCTCCGATTAAGCTGGCGGTGCCCGAGGGCGTCACGACTTGCTACGCCGAAGGCATCAACGAACTGGGCGACCTGACCGGCGAGTGTTGGAACGATGACTATTCGATCGACCGGCCTATGCATTGGATAACTAAGAACCCAACCTTTTTCGAAGTCCTAACGTCGCCAGGGGATTGGGGTTGGTCTTTCAGCGTGAACAACAGCAGGATCGCGGCAGTCACCTACGGCGGTGGCAATAAGTGCTCCGGCGACACTTACATCTCGTGCGGAGGCGCAGTGCAGTTCAACTCTAGATGAAATTCGAAGGAGGTGAGTTTATGCGTAGATTATTCAGCATTATATTTTCGGCGGTCCTGCTGTTGCTCGTCAGCGCACCAGGGACCTGGGCTCAACACGTCAAAGTCTATGACCTCGGTCATTACCCAAGCGGAACCTGGGCCGAGTTGCATGGTATCAACGATCTTGGAGTTGCAGTCGGTGAGGGTGATGTCGCCGGAGATCAACGGATGATCGGTGTACCGCTCTATGGCCCCAACGCGCGCGATTGGTTCGAAAGCGGCGTCAGCAGCAGCGTCGTGGACGAACTGCTGCCGGCTATCAGCAATACGGGTATGATAGCGGGCACCATCACGGGTGATAATGGCTACCCCGAGGCATATGCCTGGATGCCGAACCATGCCACGTTTCACTTGGGTTCGCTTCCGGGCGGTTATGCGAGTTACGCCTATGCGATCAATCACCTGGGTACGTTTATCGTAGGCCAGAGCTTCCGAGGGCTACCACCGGGACCATCTACAATAGGGACGGCTGTCGTCTGGACGCCAAGAGTGAATTGGACTGACGGCAGGCCGACTTTGGCATGGGAGATCCACGCACTTCCCACCGGCGGCTTGGAGAAACCAGGGGCGGTTTTCGAAGGCGTCACTTTGAGATTGTGGGGCGGCTGGGGGGCTAACGATTCCGGTCAGATCGCCGGGGAGGGCTACGAATATAACGCTGACTTGAACGAGTGGTGGGAAATTGGCGTGGTGTGGAACCCCATAAAAAATGGCACAGAATGGGAATTGCAACGGCTTCCCATGGCTGCCGACTTTCCGTACACCGAGCCTCTCGCCATCAACAATCTAGGTGAGATTGTGGGTGATGTGTGGGGATCGGCAGCGGCTCCTGCTCTCTGGAAGAAGGATTCGAGAAATGGGAAAACTTGGGAAGTGACGGTTCTCCCTACTCTAAATCCAACCCCTATGTGGGACATAGCTTGGGGCATCAATGAACTTGGTGATGTTGTAGGAACTTGCTACGATTCCGATTGGGTTCCACACGCCACACGTTGGAACGGGCATGCTCCTCTTTCCCCGGCACAGGCGCTTGGCTTTCCAGGCGATTGGAGTGTTGCTTATGGTGTGAATAACTTGGGTATTGCCGTGGGCGGGTACGGCATAGGCGATGGTCCCGAGCAGGCTGCTGCTGTTGCAATCCACTGATCTTCAAGGTGCAGGACTGAAATTGAGATTCTGCCGGAGAGTGGATGTGGTACGCGGCTCGGCGAGCATCAGCCCGGCCGGGCCGAGTAGGGACGACACGCGCAGTGCATACATGACGAAGGGGGTGGTGTGTACGATTGGACAGATCAAACAGTCGGACCGGTCCCGAAGTAAGGTGATTATGTCGAGCGAGCGGATGTTTCCGAACCTTGTTATCACGTGGTTGGCAGGGTTGAGCTTAACGATCTTCTTGGTTGCACGTCCGGCGAGGGCGCAAGGCAGCGCCGCGAATTACGTCGTGCTGGTGGGTGCGGGATTCCTTTGCGAATCTGGTGACTCTTCTGCCTGCCCGGCGGTAGTCAAGTCAGCCCAAGGTGACAGCTACGGGATGAGCGGCGCGGGGACGTTCGCGACGCAGAGCAAATCGGTTACAGCAGCCGGGACTTACACCCGGAAGTCTTCTGGTGGAGATGTGCTCGAAACCGGTGTCTGGGTGGCGAGTGAACTTGTCAGCTTCGACTCCTACGGGATAGCGCCGGCTGCGCTGATGCGTGAAGGCCGGACATTAGGCTCCCCACGGTTCGGCCCCATGCGCTCGCGAATGTCCTCTGGTTCCATGCCGGCGGGCGGGCTGGCCGCTTTCCGCATCCGCCTCTTGCCGATGTGGGGGCCGGCGAAAACCGCGACACTTGAAGTGAACTG
Source organism: uncultured Acidobacteriota bacterium (assembly GCA_963831905.1). Classification (GTDB taxonomy): domain Bacteria; phylum Acidobacteriota; class Terriglobia; order UBA7540; family UBA7540; genus CAVROP01. The sequence continues at coordinate 2,280,241 of CAWHRX010000009.1, forward strand.
CGCCCTCGGCAAGGTGCCTGACGAACACCCGAGAGAAGGGATAAGGCTGACCTTCGAGGGACGCGCCGTGGAGTTCGATGAGGAAACCAGCGGGCGTGCCCTGTTTCTCATGACGAGGCCCGGGGCCAGCGCTGCTGCGAATGCGCCAAATCCGGAGGTCGATACAAACCCTGCGCCAACCGAGGTCCAGCAGTGACTTAGATTTGTGGGAGATTAAACCGGAGCCAGCACGGGGCGCACGTAAAATGGGTTGGGGACGATAAGTCTTAGTGCTGTATCGGAAGCGCGCCGGCTGCACAAAGTTGCGGAATAGCAGACACTCTGGCCGGCGCGCTTCCGATACAGCGACTTGAAGGAAGCCGCCCGTGTTTGCGGCGGACGCGGGAATTATGGGCTTTGAATGGCGTAGGTGGGGCCGAAGGTTAAATGGGTGAGTCGGCGGAATGAGTTTGTGAGGGCCAGGAAGCACGGATGGAGAGTGAACCCAGGAGGGATCGGGTGCGGTGTGCGCTGTTGAGCTGAGGTCGGAGGGTTTTTGGGTAGGTGGTTAAGCACACCAAGGCGTGTGCGTGGTGGGCACGCGTGGTCTTTTCGCGGGAGGGAGCGGTACTTCATGAGAACCTCGCGGAGGGGAGGGGTGGAGAGCGTAAGCACATCTCCGCCGCCGTCAGGCGCTGCAAGATGATCATCGGACCGCCGCACCGGGGGCAGGACCAGGTGGAAGTGGAAGGCGGTGGGGTCGAGCAGCCTTCTTCCTCTCCGGGTGGCGGTCCTGGTGCGGCTGGCAGATCGGTCGGTCGTCCCAGGAACTGGAAGCAAAGAGGCAAGAGCGCGGCGCGCCGTCGGTGGGCCAGAAAGCCGAAATGACGGATGCGGACGAAGCCCGGGGGAAGCACGTGAAGCAGGAAGCGGCGCAAGAATTCCTCGACCGCCAGAGTCATCAGGCGCTGCTGGTTGCCATGCGCGGAGTCTCTCCAGCGAAAGGTGACTTGGCTGCCTTCCAGGGCGACCAAGCGGTGATTGGAGATGGCCACGCGGTGGGTGTAGCAGCCGAGATAACGGAGAACATATTCGGGGCCACCGAAGGGCGGTTTGCAATAGACCACCCAGTCCTGCCGGAACAGGGGGCGGAGAAAGGAAGCGAAAGCCTTCGCTTCCGCCAGAAGCTTTAAGTCCCCGTAGAAGCCGAGTCGGCCGTCGGCGAAGGCCCGTTTGAGAGCGTCGACAAACTTGCCGCGGAAAACAATAGCCAGAACCTTTCTGGGGAGGAAGAAGCGATAGCGAGGGTGGATCCAGCGCTGGTGATCGGGGGAGAGGCCGCCGGCCGGGACCACACAATGGACATGGGGATGATGCTCCAATTTCTGATTCCAACTATGGAGCACGCCGAAGAAGCCGATTTCGGCGCCCAGGTGGCAGGGATCACGCGCGACTTCGAGCAGGGTTTCAGCACAGGTCTGGAACAACAGACCGTAGATCAGCTTCTTGTTCTGCAAAGCCAGTGGGGCGAGCCGCCGAGGCAGGGTGAAGACGACATGGACGTAGGGAACAGGCAAGAGTTCGCGGCGGCGAGCCGCTAGCCACTGGTCGCGAGCGTGGGCCTGACACTTGGGGCAGTGTCGATTACGGCACGAGTTGAAGGAGTGGGCACGATACCCGCAGCGGGCACAGCGATCACGATGCCCGCCCAGGGCGGCGGTGCGGCAGCGCTCGATGGCCGCCAACACTTTGAGATGTTGGCCGGTGATCCAACGACGACTGGCTTCGATAAATCTCTGTCCCGCCACCCGGATGAGATCGGCCACCTCCAGCGGCGGCCGGCTCATCTAGGCGTCTCCCGAAGGCTCGTCTTTCTTGCCGGTGCCCGTCAGCGCCAACGCGTCCAGGGGACTGGCGGTGGCACTCAGATGGCGGCTGGAAAGGTGCAGGTAAATCGTGGTCTCTTCCAAATCGCGGTGACCGAGCAGCACCTGGATGGTGCGCAGGTCCGCCCCCTTTTCCAGCAGATGCGTGGCAAAACAATGCCTCAGAGTGTGCGGGTGTACGCGTTTGTGGAGACCCGCACGCAAGGCAGCCTGGTGGCAGGCGTGCCAGATCACCTTGGAAGTAATGGGACAAGGGGCCGTGTGCGCACGACTACCGGGGAAGAGCCAGGTCTTAGGCTTCAATCGGCGCCAGTACTCGCGCAAGGCTTCCAGCAGGACGGGACTGAGCATGACGTCCCGATCCTTACGCCCCTTGCCGCCCTGGATGTGGACGACCATCCTTTGGCTATCGATATCGCTCACCTTTAAGCGAGCCACTTCGGCGCGGCGTGCTCCGGTGGCGTAGAGGGTCATCAACAAGATGCGGTAGAAAGGATTGGGAGCTGCGTTGATGAGCTGGGAGACTTCTTCCTGGCTCAGTACGGAGGGCAGGTGCTGCACTTTCTTGGGATAGGGCGTTTCCGCCACGCTCCAGGATCTCTTCAAAGTTTTAGTGAAGAAGAAACGCAGAGCGGCCAGCCGTTGGGTAACGCTGCTGGGAGCCAGCTTTCGCTGGCGGAACAAATAGGCTTGGTGCTCGCGGATGTGCTGGGGACCTAAGCGGTCGGGAGAACGATGAAAGTAGCAGGCAAAATCTTCCACCGCATGAATGTAACCTTGGATCGTTGTTTGAGCGTAGTTTCGACGCTCGAGTTCTTCGAGCATCATTTTGCGTAAACGGGTCATAGAGAACCTCCTTATGACCCGACAATAGCTTGATTAAGGCAGTCCTGTGGGCAACACGCACGCGCAGCGTCCGCCGCACGGGCGGCTTCGTTCAAGTCGGATTCTCGTCCACTGAGGGCCGATCACCTGGCCATATGACCGCCCCATCGCCGACTCGGTCCAAGCTGCGTTGCGGGGGGGGGTGCGCCCGGATGAAGCGAGTACACCTGCCTTCCAAGGAGTGCGGCTTTCCTGCCGAGAACCTCTGGTGGCGTAGCTCAATTTGAACACAGCGCGGCAGAGCCGCAATTCAAAATTCAAGATTTGAAATTCAAGAGCACGTAACGAGTACGATATCCATCGGGTGGTGCGGTTCCGACGCGCAACAGGGTCTGGGCCCTCGCTTTTCGCTTCTCTCTGAAGGGTAGGCATGTTTCCGGCCGCTGCCTGAGCGCTCGGCCTTCCAGCCGACGACGAGGCGCACCTGCTTCTAAGACGCCACGCACCCGCCGTACCGCTCGGCCGCCTTGGCCAGGCTATCGCCAGCCACGGGTGAGGCCATAGGGCAAGATCAGGACGCACAAGAGCCAAGTCCACGCCCCGCTTATCTTTTTGACTCAGCGGCCGAACCCAGGGATAATCGTCCCCCAGGAACCAAGGATTACGTCACCAAGGAAAACTTATGCGCCTCGAAACCTGCAAGACCCGACTCCGCCTTTTGCCTGCGCTGATCCTTCTCGACCTTGCGGTCATCGGACCAGTCTGCGCGCAGCAAGCGGCTCCACCGCGGGCGGTGACGGCCGCCGATTACGCGCAAGCCGAGAAATTCATGGGGTACAACACTGAGCCCCTCGTGGACCACGCAGTGCAGCCCGCCTGGACCAGCGACGAGCGGCTCTGGTATCGCGACAGCGACGCGCAGGGCGTGCGCTTTGTGGTTTTCGATCCCGTCAAACTCACGAAGGAGCCCGCTTTCGATCATGCCCGGCTCGCGGCGGCTCTTTCCCAAGCGGCAGTGCGAACCTACGACCCGAATAAGCTGCCTTTCCGCGAGATCGAGTTCACCGCCGACGGGCAGTCCATTTCTTTCCGGGTCGGCCGGCGGCGGTTCCAGTGCAACCGCCAGGGCAACCAGTGCACTGCGGAGGGAAGCGCGGAAGGGCCGCCGGGCAGGATGGGGCGCCGCGGCAGAGCAGGCAACGACGTTCCCTCACCGGACAAGAAACGCGTCGCCTTCATCCGCGACTACAACCTCTGGGTGCGCGAGGTTTCGAGCGGCAAGGAGACCCAGCTCACCACGGACGGGGTCAAGGACTTCTCCTACGCCCTCGACAATGCGGGATGGGAGAAAAGCGACCGGCCCATCCTGCTGTGGTCCCCGGATTCCAGGAAGATCGCCACCTTCCAGCAGGACCAGCGCAAGGTGGGCGATATGTACCTGGTGGAGACCAAGGTGGGCCATCCCACGCTGCAATCCTGGAAGTATCCGCTGCCCGGCGACGATTCCATAGCCACGATCCAGCGCGTCGTGATCGACGTGGAAACGCCGAAGGTGGTCCGCCTGCAGATGCCCCCGGACCCGCACCGGTCCTCGCTCTGTGACGATGTGGCCTGCGGCAGCCCGTTTGAGGAGGCGGGGAATTGGACGGATGTGGAGTGGAGCCCGGACTCGGCACAGTTGTTCTTCGTTTCCACTTCGCGCGACCACAATCAGGAAACGCTGCGGGTGGCCGATCCGTCGAGCGGATCGGTGCATGAGGTGATGGAGGAGCGGGTGGCGACGCAGTACGAGTCCGGCCAGGGCAGCGTGAACTGGCGCGTCTTCCCCGCTTCGAACGAATTCCTCTGGTACTCGGAACGCGACAATTGGGGACACCTTTACCTTTACGACCTGGCTACCGGGAAGCTCAAGAACCGGATCACCTCCGGCGACTGGGCGGTCACCCGTTTGGTGCGCGTGGATGAAAAAGAGCGCACGATTTATTTTCTTGCCGACGGGAGGGAGCCCGGGCGGAACCCCTACTTCACGCACCTCTATCGGGTGGGATTCGCCGGGGAGGGGCTGACCCTGCTGACCCCCGAGGATGCCGACCACCAGGTTACCTTCTCGCGCTCCGGCCGCTACTTTGTGGATAGCTATGCCCGCCCTGATGTTCCACCCGTCACAGTGCTGAAGCAGTCCGACGGCAAGCTCCTGGCCACTCTTGAGAAAGCCGACGACTCCCGGCTGCGGGCGGCCGGGTGGAAGCCGCCACAGCCGATTACCGTCAAAGGGCGCGATGGCGTGACGGCTCTCTATGGCCTGATGTTCACGCCCACACAACTCGACCCGCACGAGAAGTACCCCATCATCAACCACATCTATCCCGGGCCACAGGGAGGAAGCGTAGGGAGTTGGTCCTTCGCGGCGGCGCGAGGCGACACTCAGGCGCTGGCCGAATTGGGATTTGTGGTGGTGGAGATCGAGGGCATGGGAAATCCCCTCCGTTCCAAGAAGTTCCACGACTTCTATTATGGGAACATAGGTGACAACACCTTGCCGGATCAGGTGGCCGGCATGACCCAACTCGCCAAACGCTACCCCTGGATCGACTTGCAGCGCGCCGGCGTCTACGGACACTCCGGAGGAGGTTACGCCGCGGCGGACGCGATGTTCCGTTATCCCGATTTCTTCAAAGTGGGAATCTCCGAGGCAGGCAATCACGATAACCGCGAGTATGAGGACGATTGGGGCGAACGGTACCAGGGGTTATTGACTCACAACGCGGGCGGAACAACGAATTACGACGACCAAGCCAACCAGAATATCGCCAAGAACCTGAAAGGCCACCTGCTGCTGGCGCATGGTACGCTTGACGACAACGTGCCGCCTTACAACACGCTTCTGGTGGTCAACGAGCTGATCAAGGCCAACAAGGACTTTGACCTGCTCCTGCTGCCCAATCGCCGCCACGGATTCGGCAATGAGCCCTATATGGTGCGGCGGAGGTGGGATTACTTTGTTCGCTATCTGCTGGGAGCGGAGCCGCCCAGGGAATATCAGTTGAAGCCGCCACCCGACCCGTTTGCCGCGCCCTGAGACGAACAAGCTGAAGTTGAGAATGCGATAACCGGCACGCGAAAAGAAAGCCGCGCTTCGCCGCTGCGCGAATCCGTGAGAACGGCGCCTGTTGGACAAGATAGCAACCAAAATGGAGCAGGCTTATGTCTAATCTGTTTGATCCCCTCCCGATCCGGAATGTGACCCTTTCCAACCGCATCGTCGTTTCGCCGATGTGCGAGTATTCCAGCACCAACGGGTTTGCCAACGACTGGCACCTGGTCCACCTGGGAAGCCGGGCCGTCGGTGGTGCGGGGTTGGTTATGACGGAAGCCGCCGCCGTTGCCCCGGAAGGGCGGATCAGTCCGCAAGACCTGGGAATATGGAGTGATGACCATGTCGAGTTTCTTGCCCGCATTACCCGCTTCATCCACTTCCAGGGCAGTGTCGCCGGCATGCAGTTGGCCCATGCAGGGCGGAAGGCGAGCACCTACCGGCCTGGGGACGGGGACGGCGCCGTCCCGGAAGGGGCGGGCGGCTGGACGAACGTGGTGGCGCCCAGCGCAATTCCCTTTGCTCCAAACTATGTGCAGCCGCAAGCCCTGACGCTGGAGGGAATTCAATCCGTCGTCGCGGCATTTGTGGCAGGCGCCCGGCGTGCCCGCGAAGCAGGATTCGGCGTGATCGAGATCCATGCCGCCCACGGGTACCTGATTTCGGAGTTCCTTTCGCCGCTCGCCAATCGCCGCACCGACGGATACGGCGGCTCGCTCGAGAACCGCATGCGCTTGCTGATCGAGGTGGTCCGCGCAGTCCGCGGAACATGGCCGGAGAGTGCGCCTTTGTTCGTGCGCATTTCGGCAACCGATTGGGAGGAAGGCGGATGGACCCTCGACGATTCCGTCGAGCTGGCCCGGCGCCTGAAGGATTCCGGTGTGGACCTCGTCGATTGTTCCTCCGGGGGAAATGTGCCGCCGACCCGAATTCCCGTGGGCCCGGGCTACCAAACGCCGTTCGCCGAGAGAATCCGGCGCGAAGCGAACATCCTGACGGGTGCGGTGGGGATGATCACGGGTCCGGCGCAGGCCGACCACGTCATCCGCACCGGCCAGGCCGACGTGGCGATCATGGCGCGAGAGTTTCTGCGTGATCCCTACTGGCCATTGCGGGCGGCACGCGAACTGGGATATCCCGTCCCTTGGCCCACGCAGTACCTGAGAGCCGCTCCCCATGGCACGAAGGCTCGCGTCACGGCCAAGTCGTAAAAACCGCTGCCTTCCTTCGATGCAAGGCATGGAAGCCCGGTAATGGTCAGGGTCATCAGTATTCATACGGGTGGGCATGCGAAGAGAACGCTTTGGAGCCCAACATGGAAGAAATCTGAATAAGTCTCAGAGGTACCGGATGGTTCTGCTCATATCGCGATTCCGACGAATAAGTTCGCGTAGCGGTTCAGCTAGCACTAGGAGAAATTCACCTCGGTGACAGCTTCCGGCTCGCGCGTTAGACCGTTAGGTCCTCTTGCTGTGGTTCTGGTATCCCCGTCTGCAACTCTTTTCCAGATGTACCGAACGCCCCATGCGTTGACCCAGCCGTCGCCGATCCTTTGTTTTCTATAACATTCTCGCTTTGTTCCGGCGATTTTGAGGCTTCGCCGGCGATTTCCTCTGCCGGACTTTCTGACCGAGCCTCGAGCCCCACGACCTTACTCAGTTCCTCGGCCGCGCGGTCGTTCGACCCATTGTCGGGAGGGCTGGCCTCCGGTTCCGTAAGGGCGGTTCGCGAACCGCCCCTACAGTTTTGGGCATGTTCTTTGCGCATGGTCAGCACAATCCTCACCTTGCGGTCGATGGCCCGGTCGAGCGCCATTTCGAGGCGCAGCACCATGTTCGCAGTCTCGTCCGTCGGAGCGAGGCACGAATCCCGCTCGATCGCGTCCTTCCGCTCCTGCGCCTTCATCTCCTCCGCGAACGCCGCCTCCACCGCCGCGATCTGCTCCTCCAGCAGGCGCTCCAGTTCCTGCAGGCGGCCCTTCAGCCCCGCCTCGTCCCCGAAGGTATCCTTCACATACTCGTCGAGCTTTGCCTGGTCCTTCTTCTGGCAGAGGTACGCCCAGTCGTACAAGAGCGCCAGCAGGTGGACGATCTGACGGGGCCTCCACCCCAACTCACCTTGGTAGTAGCTTTCGATCTGTCTGTGGTGGGGCAGCGAGAAGTACCGCCGCTGCACCTGCGCGCGAATCACTCCCCAAAGCGAAATCAGCAGGCGCAACCGCACCAAGGGGTGTGTGGGCTGGGGCAGGCCGGGCGTTACCGCATCGCACTGGGAGGGCTCGAAGGTAACGTCAGCAAGGTCCCGGGCGAGCGCCGCCGCTCCTCGACCTCCTCGAGAGCGTCCCGCATCAGGCCCGTCTCCATGCGCTCGATGCGGTTGCGCCGCCAGTAGAGCTTGCCGAGGATTATCCTGGCCATGCGCCAAGAACACGCCGGCCGGGGTGGGGGCGGTTCGCGAACCGCCCCTGCGCCGGAGCCGGACGACCGTGTGGCCGAGGAACTGAGTAAGGTGGTCGGGCTCGAGGCTCGGTCAGAAAGTCCGGCAGAGGAAATCGCCGGCGAAGCCTCAAAATCGCCAGAACAAAGCGAGAATGTTATAGAAAACAAAGGACGGGCCGTCGCGGGGGTGAGCGTATGAGGCGTGCGGCGGGCGCCCCGCCCGCTGTCGCGGGCGCAACGGCATGAAGGGTGGCGACCTAATCGTAAAAGGCGCCTGCCTCGAACCCAGGCAATCACCTTGGCCTTTGCCGATTTAACACTCTCTTAACTCAAGCTTCATATCCGATTTGCTTGGCAGGGATAGTTTACCCATGGCCCAGGGTTCGAGAGATTCGCGGGTCGTTGGTTTCAGCTAGTGACCCCGATTCCCGGAGGAAGTCTTTTCATCCGCCAGTTTCAATTGAACGAATCTTAGCAGCGGGAGGTGTCGTGTATGTACCACCGACGGAGTTTAATACCGGTCCTATTTCTCGCGACCGTCAGCCTTATTGTGTCACCGATGCTCGGGCAGGTTAAGAACGGCAAGATCGAAGGACGTGTGACGGACAGTACGGGAGGTGTGCTCCAGGGGGCGCAGGTGGAACTGCAGCCGGGTGGAGCCACGGGCGTATCCGATGCCCGAGGAACATTCACCGTGACCGACCTCGAGCCCGGCACTTACACGGTGACCGTCTCCTACGTGGGTTTCTCGCCTTACACCTCAAAAATCGGGGTCACCGCGGGCGCAACGACGGAGGTGGAAGCTGCACTGAAAGTCGCCTCGTCACGGCAGGAAGTTACGGTGACGGCCACGCCTGAGAACGCGGTGGCCGAGGCCGTCAATATTGAGCGCAGTGCCGACAACATCCTTCAGGTCCTCCCGGCGGAAGTGATCACCAGCCTTCCCAATGCCACCATTGCCGACGCCGCCGGGCGCCTGCCGGGTGTCTCCCTCGAGCGCGATGAAGGTGAGGGCAAGTATATCGACGTGCGCGGCACTGCCCCCGAACTCACCAACACCACTATCGACGGCATCAATACTCCCTCGCCGGAAGGCACCGTTCGCCAAGTGAAGCTCGATACCATCCCCGCCGACCTGGTCGCGGCGGTGGTCGTGAACAAAACCCTCCAGGCCAATCAGGATGGGGACGGAATCGGCGGCTCGGTGAACCTGGTGACCAAGACGGCGGGTGATAAGCCGCTGCTTAGCCTGGGTGGAATCGGCGGTTATACGCCCATCATGGGCGGCCGCCACATGGACCTGTTCAACTTTACGGTGGGCGATCGCTTCGGCGCCCAAAAGCGCCTGGGCACAATTTTCGAGGCCACCTACGACTACAATGGCCGCGGCATCGACGACATCGAGCCCACCCCGGACGCGGTACAGAACCCTGACGGCAGCCTGACGCCGCATTTTGATTCGATGGATCTTCGCGAGTACCAATACACACGGTCGCGCTGGGGTTTTGGGGGAAGCACCGACTACAAAGTTAATGATAACTCAACGCTTACGTTCCGCTACATTTATTCTGACTTCAAGGACTACGGCAACAAATGGACGTACACGCTGAATGACGGCAGTGCGCCAGGGGCCAAGCAGTCCGAACGCGCCCCGGATTATGGCATCGGCAATCTGGCGTTGGGCGGATCGCACATTCTGGGCGCAACCCTGATCCACTGGGAAGCCGCCGTGTCCCGGTCGGACGAGCATGCCTCCGGCGGCAACCCCGGCGCGGATTACTCTCCGATTGGCGCTTTGGCGAACTCCACCGATTGCCTGTACGATGCTGCGGCCACCAAGAACATCTATCTTCCCCAGTGGACTCCCAATTGCTTCACTCCGGGCCCCGACGACATCTTCAATACCAATGATTACGCACTCGCGGATGTAGTCTATTCGCACGGTCTCACCGAACAGCTTAATCTCCTGGGCTCGGTTGACGTAACCAGAAATTACCATCTGGGTTCGCATTTTGCCACCTTCGCTTTCGGGGGAAAGGTCCGTAACGCGCACAAATTCGACGATTCCTGGGAGGACCAGTTCAACCCCAACGGCACCCTGCTGATGACGCAGTTCCTCGGTAACTTCCACAACCCCAACTATTACTTCCACGACTATCCCCCCTATGGGCCGGTCCCGGACTGGTTCAACGTCACCGGGCTTGTGAACCACGATGGCAGCCTGTTCAGCGCAGGTGAAAGCGGACAGCCGTACGGCGGCAACAACGTCAATTTTGACATGGTCGAGCGCGTCTCCGCCGGCTACGCCATGAACACCGTCGATCTCGGCCGCGTGCGGCTGGTCACGGGCCTGCGCATCGAGGGGACCCAGTTGCACACCTTGAGCTGCAATTGCAACGATCCCGTTACGGGAGGCGGGCCGGTCAATGTGCCCCTGACCGGTTCCTATGTCGACTTTCTGCCCAGCGCCTCGGTACGCGTGCGATTGGATAACAGCTCTGATATCCGCGTGGTCTACGGCCGCGGACTCGCCCGCCCCGATCCCCAATTCCTCACCACCGCGGTTTCAGAAGACATCACCACCCATCCTTTTACCTTTTCCATTGGGAATCCCGGCTTGAAGCCGGAGCACGCCAACAACTTCGACTTCCTCTACGAAAAGTATCTGAATACCTTCGGGATGGTTTCGGCAGGGGTCTTCTACAAAGACCTCACGACACCCATCATCGAGTCCACCACGCATCCCACCACCGGGCAGTTTGCCGGCTACATCGTGGAGCAGCCCAGCAACGCCGGCAGCGCCTGGATCGCCGGCTTCGAGGCCGCCTATCAACAGCAATACCGGTCCCTTCCCGGCGTTTGGAATGGGCTCGGCCTCATGGCGAACTACCTCTACACAGCGTCGCGGACCTTTGATCTTCAGGATCCGAGCGGAACGGCCGGCCTCTACCGCACGGACAACCCTGCCCTGCTGCGCCAGTCGCCCAGCGTCTGGAACGTCAGTCCCAGTTACACACGCGGCCGCGTCAACGCTCGCTTTGGGATGAGTTACAACGGCGCCTCCATCTACCAGTACAACTATTCTTCCGGCGCCGCCTATGGTCTCCATGGGCCCTTCGGCGACAACTACCTCTTCCCCCATCTGCAACTCGACTCGCAAGCCAGCGTCCGGGTGAAGGGCGGTCTCTCGCTCATGTTCGCTATCCTGAATATGTCAGATGAAGTTTTCGGCTTCTACAACGGCAGCAAGCAATACATGAACCAGCGCGAATTCTACCACCCCACGTACGAGATTGGCTTCCACTGGGACAGCGCGGCCGGCAAATGAGAAATCGAGCGACTTGTGTTGTGTCACGGGTTCCGACTCGCAACGAGCCGGAACCCTCGGCCACCCGCCCATATGTGCAGGCTTATCGATTGAGTCGTGAGATCGCCTTGCGGCTTCAGCGATGGCTGGCTCTAATCCTCTGTGCGTTGGCCGCCAGTCTATTTGCTAATGCTGCTTCCCCTCCAGCGCTCCGTTATGTGGTCATCATCACCCGCCACGGAGTGCGCTCACCAACTTGGAAAACCGACCGCCTGAACCAGTACTCAACCGCGCCCTGGCCGGCCTGGGGCGTTCCGCCGGGCAACCTCACGCCGCATGGGCGGGTCCTCATGCAGCTCATGGGGGCTTACTACCGTGAGTGGCTCGTGGGCGCGGGGTTGCTTCACCAACAGGGATGCGCAGACGCCAACCAAGTCTATGTTTATGCGGATATCGACCAGCGCACCCTCGAGACCGGCAGGGCTTTGGCGGAGACGCTGCTGCCAGGGTGCACGGTCGAAGTCCACTCGCAACCGCCCGGCAGCAAAAACCCGCTTTTCGACCCGCTAGAAGCAGGTCTCGCAAAGCCGGATTGGGAAACGGCCGCTCAGGCGGTGCGCGAGCGTCTGTCAGACCCATCCGGCCGCTTCCGGGATTTGCATCGCGCCGCCTTTGAAACTCTCGAGTCCGTGCTCGCGGGAGAAGGAAGCGCCCCGCAAAAACGGCTTGAACCTCCGGATGAGATCAGGGTTTCTGTGACGGGCAAGGGCGTTCAGCTCAACGAGCCGTGGAGCGTCGCGTCAACGCTCGGCGAGGACCTACTCCTTGAATACACGGAAGGCATGCAAGGTAAGGATTTGGGCTGGGGCCGCCTCGACGCGGACGCACTGTTCCGGATTCTGGAGCTGCACGCGGAGTACGCTGACTTGATGCGGCGGACTTCCTACCTTGCCCGTGCCAGGGGATCCAACTTGCTCTATCACGTTCTGCAGTCGATGCAGCAGGCAGCCACCGGGAAAACCACCACAGGGGCGTTGGACCGTTCGGGAAATGCCGTCTTGATCGTGTCGGGCCACGATACCAACCTGTCGAACCTATCAGGCATGCTGGGGCTCTCCTGGCGCCTGCGGGGCTATCAGGCGGATGATACGCCACCCGGCGGTGCGCTCGTGTTTTCAATTTGGCAGGAGCCCGGCGCCGCGAAATACTTCGTGCGCTCGCAGTACCTTGCTCAGACCCTTGAACAGATGCGAGGCGCGACCCCGCTCACCCTATCCGCACCGCCGGCGGAGGAAGACCTGTCGATTCCGGGTTGCGAGTCTGCGACTTTGGATTCCGGCTGCCCTTGGGATACGTTCAACAAGGCAATCGAGCGAGCTATCGACCGCCAGTTCGTCTCGATGGCGCCGGAAGCGAACTGAGCTAAGCGCGCTCGATTTGCTCGTGCGCGGCACTACCGCGCTGCCGGGCCCGCGAGGGTGACTTTCTTGGTGTTATCCTCCGGGATGCGATCAACCAGAAGCAGGAAGGGATCGACACCGGCCTGCTCCGGCAATTCTGCGGTGGCGAATTCGTAGCGCGAGCGGGCTTGACTGACGTGGACCCGGTCACGGTAAAGCGTGCGGCCGTACTTGCGGCCATTCTCGGGTTTGGCGAAAGCGCCGATGTCGATCCAATCGTCCACGGGCACCTCGGTTTCGTTGCCTTTGGCATCAGCCTTGAACTTATGGCATTCGATGTCGAGGGTGACGTCGTATTTTCCGTCCGCGCGGCGGTGCGCGGTGGCGTCGAGGGCACGGTTGGAGAAGAGGGTGATGTCCTCGAACAGGTCCTTGATCAAATTCTGATATTGCGGCGGTGTCTGTTCGCTCAGTGCGTCCACCAAGGCCCAGGAAGTCGGGTAGGGCGGCGCGTGGTAAGCGTACTGCCGGATCAGCTTGCGCAGCGCGGCGTTCACTTTCTCCTCTCCGATCATCTCCTTCAGGTAATAAAGCACCACGCTGGCTTTGCGATAATGGATGTAGCCCTGCTCCATTTCCACCGTCAGCAGGGGGCGCTCCCTGAGCCGTTCGCGGCCCCGTGCGCGAAGGTACTGATCCATCTCGTAGCTCAGGAATTTCCGCATCATATCGCGGCCGTATTCCTTCTCCATAACCATGAGCGCTGAGTACTGCGCCAGCGATTCGGAGAGGAACGTGGCCCCTTGCATATTGGCGCCGATCACCTGTTGAGCCCACCACTGGTGGCCCATCTCGTGCGCCACGACGTAAAAGACCATGTCGATGTCGTCAGGGTGGTTCAGGTTGGCGATGAAGCCGACGGACTCCGAATAAGGCATGGTGCCCGGGTAGGCTTGAGCGAACGTTCCGACGCGCGGGAACTCGATGATGCGCGCTTGCTTATGGTAGTACGGGCCGAAATTGCGCGTGTAGTAATCGAGCGATTTCTTGAGAGCGTTCATCATGCGCGGCACGTTCCAGGGATGGTTGCGGTCGTAGTAGACTTCCAGCTTGATCCCGTTCCAGTCTTCGCGGAGAACTTCGTAGCGGGCCGACAGGAACGAAAAATAGAAAAGCGAAGGGTGATCCAGCCTGTACTCGAAATAGCGGCGGCCGTTCTGGCGCCACTCGCGCACGAGCGACCCCGGCGCGATGGCGATCTGATCCGGCGAGGTGCCGATGACGGTGTCCAGGTCCACCCAGTCGGCGTGCCCGGGTATGTAGTGGTCGCGGCAGTCGTCGGCGCAGTTCCGTTCGAGCGCGGGCATCAGTTCCTGTTCTCCCAGCCCGTACTTGTGCCGCTCGTTCGGGTCATGGAGTTCGCCCACGGGTACGTAACCGATCACCGGCCCGACCATATTGTTGAAAAAAGTCCCGTTCTGCACAAGTTCATTGGTGCTCACCCAATTCTCGAAGCCGCGGTTATGGCTCTTCACCGTGAAGCTCATGGTGCGGCTCTCGCCCGGTTGAAGCGGCGTGGTGAAGCGGTAGATGCGGTAATGCAAGCGCGCGTCGTCCTTGGCGAGGACCGCGCCGGGGATCACGATGGTGGTGTCGTAATTCCCGTTAAGCGTGAAGTGGGCTTCGCTGAGCGGCTGCGGGTACGGGTTCTGGATTACCTCCTCACCACGCAGGAGCATGTTGCGCGTGGCAGGGAAGATATCGATCTGGTACTTCACGGTGCGCGGGCGCGGCTGGGGCAGCTTTTCGAACTGCTTGTAGTTCTTCTCGTAATCCACCTGGCGGCGCTCTTCGTCTTTCGGCCCCAGCAAGGCGTTCAGGATTTCCGTGTTGTAATGGATCCACCCCCCGGTGGCGGTGAAGGCCACGAGGCAGCCCAAGGTCAGGGCCGGCCACGGCTTCCGGAAGCGCAGGCAAGCGTTCCGCCAGCGATCGCGCCAACCCGTCTGCCGGCCGCGCCGCCACAACATAATGGTGGCAATAGCCAGAAGTCCGCTGAACAGAACCCAATAAAGCGTGAACCAGCGCCAGGCCGCGATGTAGGGAGCGTCGCCGAACATGTCCGAGTAAGTCACCTCGGGGGCCGTGCCGAACTTCACCAGATTCGTCGCCACGTTCAAGGGATCCCAGATCAGGGAGTTGATGATCGCAAAAGCGATAAAGAGGAAGTAGCCCACATACTTGTTGGGAGAAAGCACGTGGATGAGGAACGCCAGAATGCCGAAACAGAGGAAGAAAGCGCCGTCGCGCACGATGAGCTGCTGAAGGTAGAGGCCGAGCTGAAAACGGTGATAACCGTAAGCGGCCTGGACGACGACGCCGCTCATTAGGGCGATCAACTGCACCAGCAGCGCGGTGACGATCAGCGCCGTGAGCCGGGAAAGGTACGCCAGCCACTCCGGAGTAGGCAGCGAATCCAGAATCTCGTCCATGCGCCGCTCGCGATCCTTCCATGCGAGTTCGCCGGCGTAGAAGGTAATGATGGCGAGGATAAACACATAGAGTTCGCTGTTGATGATCTCGAGAATCCAGTAAGTGACAGGCAGCGTGCTGTTACCGTAGCCCTCGCGGGCGCTCAGAATGATGCTGGGGACGCAGTTGAGCAGCCCCGCAAGCAAGACGATCACGAACACGGTGCTCTTGACGATTCCGAGCAAGTGCATCTTGAACGAGGCGAAGAACTTGGGCCAAAGAGCTTCGCTGAAGGCTGCGGGGACAGCCGGCGCGGACGCCACCGAGGGCGCAGGGACAACGGCGTCGTTACGAACGCGCTTGGCCCTGGTGCGCCGCTCGGCAAAGCTGAAACGGAAGTATGCAAACGCCAGGAAAGCGCCGCCCACCGCCAGCCAAAGCACGCGGTTCCAAAGCAACAGGCCGCTGGCGCCGATCGCCAGAGTGTTTTTCTCAGCTACCGTCCAATACTTGGTGGCCACGTAAAAGGGGCGGATGCCGAAGGGATCGAGGAACGAGGCGAGGCGTTCGTGCTCGAGGTTTTGGGTGAGAGACTCCGCGACTGCGTACCCTGCCAGAAACACCAGCGCGGCCGCGAACGAAACCATGTCGTTGCGCGCCAGCACAGCGACGGTGAACATGACCGCAGCCACGAAGAAGGCATTGGGAACGGCAAACAACAGGATGCCCTTGAGGTGCGCTCCCCAGTAAACCGGCGCCCAGCGTTCGGGCTCGACCCAGGGCATGTATTTGGCCAGCAAAACGCCCACCGAAACACCGAGCATGGGAATGATGGAAACCAGCGTGGCGCCGAGAAAGCGGCCGAAGAGATAGTCCTTACGGCTGATGGGCGTTGAAAAGACGATCTGGTAGGTGTTGTGACTGAAGTCACGCGAAGCGGCGGAATTGACGAACGCCGTCGAGAATAGCAGGGTCAGAATGCCGATGAGGGCGTAAAAGGTCTGGATGACAAAGGGCGCATTGCGAAGAGTATTGGACAACGCCCCGCCCACCTGGACGTGGTCCGAGCTCACCGCGCCGAAAATCATGGCGGCGATGAGCAAGGTGAAGATCCAGAGCATCCAGGAGCGGAGCCAGTAGCGAATCTCGAACCGGGCGATTTGCCAGAGCATGAAGCGTTCCTCGGCAGAAGTTGTGGCGCGGGCACCCTGCCCGTGCGCGGGAGCGGGACGCTCCCGCGACAGCGGGTGAGACGCCCGCGCCACATGCTCTCAGTTCCAACCGCGGATCTTGGTGAAAAACACGTCTTCGAGGTTGGGAGCGCTGGGGGTGAAGCCGTCGTCGGGGACCGCGGCGTTGAGCACGTGCAGAGAAGGCCGTCCGCCCACGAGGCGGCTGGAAATAACCCGATATCGCTGCTCGTAGGCGGGCAAGTCGGCCTTGGCGATGGAGCGTTGCCAGACCCGGCCTCGCAACTCGGCCAGGGCCTCGTCCGGCTGGCCTTCGTAGAGAACGCGGCCTTGATGGAGGATAGCCATCTGGGTGCAGAGGTCCATGACGTCCTCCACGATGTGAGTGGAGAGAATCACGATCACGTGCTCGCCGATCTCGGCCAGCAGGTTGTAGAAGCGGTTCCGCTCGCTGGGGTCGAGGCCGGCCGTGGGCTCATCCACGATCAGCAGTCGGGGATTACCGATTAGCGCCTGAGCAATTCCGAATCGCTGCCGCATACCGCCGGAAAAACTGGCCAACGGTTTTTTCCTGACCTCATAGAGGTTGCAGCGCTTCAACATGGCTGCGACCAATTCCTTGCGCTGCCCGGCCCCACCGATTCCCTTCAAAACTGCCAGGTGCTCGAGCATGTCCTGCGCCGAAATGCGGGGATAGACGCCGAATTCCTGAGGAAGGTAGCCCAGTCGCTTTCGCAACTCATCCTTCTGCTTCAAGAGGTCGAGATCCCCCAGGCGCATGCTTCCTGAATCGGGCTCCTGGAGTGTCGCGATGGTTCGCATCAACGTGCTCTTACCGGCGCCGTTCGGACCCAGCAGGCCGAACATACCCTGCGGGATGGTGAGGGCCACGTCGTCCAGTGCTCTCACCCCGTTGGCATAGGTTTTGGAAAGGCCCTTGATTGCCAATTCCAAGTTCATGTAGCCCCCTTTCACCTGCCGATCCGTGGTCAGCAAGCTCCGCTCGAGTGCGGCGTAAAAGGCGGTTCGGGCGAATGCTCGCGCGAATATCGGACCATCGCGTGTAAATTCTCGGGCGGCGTCGCAGGCGGCACCTCGCAGCCTGTACCGACAATGTGCGCCTTCCCGGCGATCTCATGGCATCGGCGGGATGCCTGATAAACTTGATCGGGACTTCCTTCCAACATGTCCGTGATAGTTGAGACGTTGCCCAGGATTACGGCGTCCGGTCCCAAGCAGGAGCGTGCCGCAGCCAGGTTCGTAGGCGAATCCAGTTCGAAGATTTGCACCGGGAGTTGCTTCATCTGGGAAATCAAGGGATCGGTGTTTCCACACATGTGCAGCCGAACGATGACCTCCGGATGGGCCTGCCGAATGGATTCCACGACGCGCCGTTGGCGCGGAAACAGGAAGTCGCTGTAGTGCCGCGGCCCCATCATACTGGCCGCGGCGTCACTCATACCGATCGTGTCAGCGCCGGCCTGAATCTGCGCCTCCGCATAATGCACGGCCACTTGCGCCGTGAAATCGAGCAAGTCCTTCATGAAAGCGGGGTCGTCCAGGAAATCCAACATGGCGCGAGTCAAGCCGCGCAACTCCGCGGCGAGCGCCAGCGGACCTTCTACCCAGCCCACGATCGAGACGTCGCCGCCGAACTCCTGGTGCATGATCTCAATGGCCTTGATCCGATCGTGCATCCGGCCCCCGCCCAGCGGGTCGGGAATGCGGAAGCTGCTTAACCTCGACTTTTCCAGCAGCGCGGCTCGTGCTTCGCAAATCGCCGGGCCCTGATCCTGGTACCAGTTGACGCTGCCCTCCCCGGCGATGTCGATCACCTCGCGCGCCGGGTCGGAGCAGGTCAGCAGGCAATCGATGCCAAAGTCATGAACGAGCTTGCTCTGTGCGGCGGCCATTCGCCGCCCGTCGCGAGTGTAATCGATGAACGGAATGCCCATGTGCTGGGCTGCGAACATCATAATGACCGGCTGGACAGGAAGGTGATCAACGGGCTGGCCCGCGATGAGCGCTTGAACTCTCTCAAGAGAACGCATGAAGAACCTCCGGATAACCCGCGTTTATGCCCTCGCCCCCTTGGGGGAGAGGGTGTCCGTGAGCCGACGGACAGGTGAGGGGGTCGGTCCGTCACGGTATTATGTAACCCTCACTAAATTGGGTATCGCACTTTGTAATCCATGGCCGCCTCTTCTACGACCTCGTCAATGGCCTCTACTTGATCAGGCGTTAAAACGGGAGCGCATTCTGCATCCAGTGCCTGCTGCACTTTCGCGGCGGCGCGCTTCTCGAACCGCTCCCGATCTAGACTGTCTCCCATGCCCCATGGGCAAAGGTCAAAGAAGGGCGAGAGCATTTGCAGCTTGCGGAAATTGCGAACCGTGTGGGGGTGGTCAAACGCCTGGCCGCCGTGGCCTAACTCCTGGATCACTTCGAGCGCGAGTGTTTCATCATTGACCTCAAAGCCCCGTATGGAGTAGCGCACGTAGCGGGCCATCTCATTGTCGATCGCGAGTTGCAGCGGTGAGAAGGTGATCATATTCTCCAGTTGGCCCACCGTGCCGAAGCCAATGGCCCCTGCCATCACGGCCACATACATCGAAATGGATTTCTCCACCGCCGCTTGGATGCCCGGCACGCACGCGTCGGACTTCCCGGCATGCGCGCCGGAGGGACAGCCGTAATACTCAGAGATAAGCTGCACACGCGCCGCCAGCAGCGGCATGCGCTCCCCGCCCGCGCAGCGGAATTGCATGGCACGCATGTCGCAGTAACCGGGGGTCACATCCACGGTCATCGTAGCATTGGGATCGACGGCGTACCCCAACACCAAACCGCCGAGAGTTTCCGCAACCCCCAGCGCCAGTACTGCCGGCGGACTCACCGGCGCGGTGGCCCCGCCGTTGGGCATAGTGTCGAGACTCTGGGGCAAGCCAAGTTCCAGGTGGGCCAGCATCACGTCGGCCATCACGGCGTCGATGCACAAGGGCGTGCGCGCTTCCGCATAACCCACCAGGATCGGATTTCGCCGATGCGCCTCGCGGCTGCCGGCGACAATCTCGCCGATGCGGGTGACATAACCCACGTCCTTGCGCTGGAAGGTCTCGATCCCACCGTACTTGCGTGTGGCCTTCACCAATTCGGCCGCCATCGCCACGGGCCGGATCTCCACGGGCACATCTTGCGCGGAGCATGGAAGCCCGGTATAGGCGATCTGGTCCAGTTGGTCGGCAAGCTTCAACGATTGGCGAACATCCTCGAGCGTGGCGTAACGCCGCTCGCCCGCCATATCCCAGATGAAACAGCAGAAGCCGCCTCCGCTCACGGTGAAGTCTTCGTGGATCTGGAAAGGCTGCGCATCAAAACGCACCTGGGAGTAGCGGACCGACAGGCGTTTGGGCCAGCGGCCGGGATCCTGAAAATTGCGGCGCATGCGGGCCACCGCGGCTTCCACCTGTTCAGCAGGAAACTTCACGATCCGGGAATCCATGTCGACCCGGCAACCGGCCGCGCGAAGGTATTCCAAGGCCTGGATGTGATCGATCCACATCCCGGTGCGCTCGAGGATTTGCAGCGCAGCCTGGTGGATCGCGCTCATTTCATCCTGACGGAGATATCGAAGAGGTTCGAGAGCAGATGTTTTCATGAAGGCTATCCTCGGCCATTTCACCCGCAGGCCAGCGATCAAGAAGAGCTATCTTACTCTCACGCCGGCGCAGCCGACATTACTTTTAGCAGTCCGTCGAGCGAGCCGGTGGCGGGGTCCATGAGAAGCAAGGTATTTGACAATACCAATACTGGGAAGCGGAGGTTTCAGGGCGGCCCATTTCGCGTTGGTGGCTCCTGATCACACCTCGACCGGGCGCAATGCGGGCTACACCACGCCTTCAATCCTGATGACTGAGTCGAGGGGGCGTTTATGGCGCGGCAGACGCCGGCGCCGCCGACCGATCAAAGGTTATTGCAATGTTTGTATAGCGCGGCAGGGTTACGTCCCGTCCATGGCGCGTGAGCATATAGACTCCGGAAAAGACCGCCGCCACAATTCGGGCGCTGCCCGCCGTCGATGCATCCGTTGCGGTCGAGACCAGAGCCTCGACGACGAGCTGAAACGAATCGTCACTGACCTTGGAAATCCCTCCGGTCACCCCGAGATCAATAAGAAGGCGTGCCTTGCCCGGCCTTGCGCCCTTCAATTCGCCCTCGTTGTTCATCCGCAGTCCGGATGCGCGGTCGACCACAACACGCGACGGCGAAGCTGAGATCACAGTTTTCCGTCCGGAAGGAAGCAACAATTCCGTGAAGGATACCGATAGGGACGCCGAACGGCAGAGCCGACGGGGCGCAACACTTTGGACGACTTTTCCCTGTACCAACAAGCCTTCCGGCAGGACCACTCCGGAGCTCAGGGACACGGGCTCCGCCAAACGCGACATAAACGTGTCGCCCGTGCGGCTCTGCGAGGCACGCAGATCGTGCAGAAGCCTCACATGCGCAACGGTCCCGGCGGTGACGCCATCCCGTGCGGTTGCCGGAATGGGCGTGAAGCCATCAGACCGCGCCTCTTCATCGGTGGGCCGCCCGAGCTCAAGCACGAGCGTTGGATTAATACCCGGCTTGTGCTTACCCCCAGGCAACCGGCTCGCCCTCGATTCCCGAGACTCTTTCTTTGCGGTCAATTCCACCTCCTGCGTGGCGGACACGAAGGTCAGCGAAAACGGCCGCTTCGACCCGTCTGGGAGATGCACCGTAGCCGCAAGCGTGGACGGGCAACGAGTTCGCCTTGGGGTGAACAATCGCACCACCCACGGCCAACGGTCACTGGGTGCTCGTCGCCGGCGCTCGATGCTGGAAACGGTCAACTCAATCGGGCTGCCCGATGGTATCAGCTCACGTTCTCCCGAATACACTCCGTTCTTGACCTCTCCCTGCAATCTGTCGCCCGGCTTGAGACGTGAAAGTTTCGGTGTCCCGTTCGGTTGTACCTCCACAATGAGCGGGCCTTGATCACTCGCCGGGTCCTGGGCGGCGCCCGCCAGTGAGATGCCGACGCTCAGGGCCAGAATCGCTGCCGAAATGAAAAACGCGGTCTTCATAATCGACAAACCTCGTTGCCCGCCAGCGTGCCGCTCCGCCCGCTCTGGAGTTCGAACCGGCGTCGGTGTGACCTGCCGAAGAAAGACTGAACAGGAATCTTATCATCTCTTGAACCCACCATGGTTAGGCTCGGATGAAATCCACGCCAAGGACCGCCCCTGGCGCAACGCGAAAGTCTGCGTTTCTCTCGGCCTGCGGGAGTGGCGCACAACTTGCTTTTTTGTATGCGCCACTCCCGCCCGTTACTGCCCCAGATAGCGGCTCAGAAACAACTCACTGTTGGTGGTTATGCCGGCAACCACGATGTTGCCGTCCGGCTGGACGACGACGGCGGCGAACCCCGAAGGTGTAGGGTCAGTATTGGCAACCGTCCCTCCGCTGCCAAAAGTGGTGTCCACCTCACCCGCGGGCGTCAGGCGCGCAAGGCCATTGAGGATGGTGTCGCCGCTTTGCGCGAACATTTCCTGGTTGCCCGCCACCACGATGTCCCCGTTGGGCGCCATGGCGATCGCGAGCGGGAGAGCCTAGATGTCGGGGCCCCCGACGCCGATGAAATGGAACGACGGATCTGCGAAACTGGTGTCCGCCGCGCCGGTTTCCGTGAAACGGAACACCTGGACGGAGCAATTGTGGCCGCGTGACTCTTCGCCGACGAAGAGTTCGGTGTTAAGAAGATAGTCGCCATTCGGCTGGAAGACGCTGCCGCTGCTGAGCGGTTCGTTGCTGCCGTTGCTGGCAACCAAGGTGCCCGGCGTTACGGTCGACAAGACGCTGCCGGAGGCCGAAAACTCTGCAACCGCCTGCGCACTGACCACCAGGTAGTTGCCATTCGCGAGCAGTGCAAGGGCGGTGCAGCCGCTGGACCCGGTTGCCACCGAGATTCCCCCGCTTCCAAACGTCGGATCCAGCACACCCTTCGAGGTGAATCGCGCCAACATTACTTGGAATGGCTGGCGCCGGCCGGTAGGCTCCAGTTGCGCGCCCACCAGGATGCTGCCATTGGGTTGGACTAAGACGACTTCACCGACTCCCAGCGCGCGGCCGCCCAGACTAGCCAGACCGAGGCCGGTGTTTCCGAAGGAGGTGTCTTGTGTGCCGTTCGCGTTCAGGCGTTGCACGGCCAGGAAGTTGCCGCTGGAATTCGCCAGTGTTCCCGCCAGCACGATCTGGCCGTTCGACTGCTGCATCATGCTGACGGCGACCCCGTCGATCAGCGGTGCGATTCCTTCGTTGCCGAACGTAGTGTCCAGCGCGCCCAAGGTCGTAAAGCGCGCTACCACATTGGCGCCTGACGCGACAAGAGCAAGGATCTTGCCGTTGCTTTGCAATTGCAGCGCGTCGATGATCCCCACCCCGTTGGTCCCAAAGCTGGTGAGACTTGTGCCGTCGTTGCCAAAGGTCGGGTCCAGCGTACCCGCCTGTCCAAATGCCGGTTCTGAGCCAATCATCGCAGCGGCGATCATGCATGCTGCCACACTCGTTCGCAGAAACAACCTCATGTTCGTCTCCTTCGCGTTTTCCCAATTCCGTCGCACCGGGAAGCGCTTCAGCCGGCCGAGGCACTAAGGGCAGTATCGCGAAAGAGGCCGAGGCTGTTGTCACGTGAATGTCTGGCCCTAGTCCTTTTCTTGTAAAAACCGCGTTGGGAGATCAGAGGAGGCCGGCCAAGCGGGCGCGGCGCATCGGAGAGTTTGAAGAAACTCGGAATGCCTCATCCGGGGCGAAGCGAAGGATCCTTTCCAATCTCCGAGTGGGCTGTAATTCGCCCGGAATATCCGATTTTCCGCAGTCTCGGTGATAAACACTAGCGACAAGAACGGACCTATTTCCTCGAACACCGGAGAGTTTGCGTGATTGCTGGTGGTATGGGCTGCTGTCGATAGCTATCACGCGCCGACCTCGCGCGAATCCCCCCTGCCGCATCTCGCCAAGCCCTTGAATGTCGAAGTGCGGCCACGGTGTGGAAGAGAACGGCGGAATGGCAAAATAAGATCCGAAGTGCAGGATTGTTTGAGCGATTGGAATGTGACATTATTTCCTAAGAGCAGGGGCTTAGGTTGGCGGGACAGTATGGGATTCATCCCCGTGATTGGCGAGACATTCTGCCACTATCGCATCGTGGAGCGAATCGGTGCGGGTGGAATGGGGGAAGTGTATCGCGCCACTGACACCAAGCTGGGGCGGGATGTGGCGCTGAAAGTCCTGCCCGAAACCTTTGCCAAGAACGCTGAACGCATGGCGCGTTTCCGACGTGAGGCGCAGGTGCTGGCCTCGCTGAACCATTCCAACATCGCCACGATTCACGGTCTGGAGGAGTCCAACGGGAACTGCGCGCTGGTGATGGAACTCGTGGAGGGACCGACGCTGGCGGAGCGCATCGCGGGTGCGACGGTTGGGACCGGGCTTGCCCCGCCCACCGCTAATGGCACGTCTACGGGCGTTCCCATACCGCTCGATGAAACCTTGCCCGTTGTGAAGCAGGTCGCGGATGGACTGGAATATGCGCACGAGCGCGGCATCGTCCATCGCGACCTCAAACCGGCCAACGTAAAGGTGAGGCCGGATGGGCGGACAACCGCCCGCTGATCGACAGGATCAACCTGCGGCTCGGCTACCGCCTGCAACTGGTGGAGGCCTCCTGGCCGGCGGAGGTGCAGGCGGCAGGGCCTATATTTATAGGCTACTCATGGAGCAATGCCGGCGTGGCGCCTTGCTTGCCGGGCGGCCATCCCACCCTCACCCTCAAGGACGAGAAGGGCGGGATCGCCGGCGTATTTGTTGACCAAGACTTCGACGTGCGCGAGTTGCCGGTGGGGCCGCCCGGCCAGGCGAAGGTCATTTCCCGGAGAGATTTGGGGCAAGCGGTGGAAGAGAACGATCAGCCGCGAGTCGCTTATACGCTGCCTCCGGCGCACATTTTGAAACCGGGCAAGTTCGGCGTCTACATCTCCGTGGGAACCGCCACCGGCGAACCGGTGATCGCGCTTCCCTTGCCCGATGACGACGGGCACCGGCGCTACCGTCTGGGATCGATTCTGGTCGTGGGCGGCAAATGACCCGCCAAATCCGCAGGTCCCCACTCACCGGCCGCGCTGCTTGATGGCGCAGCTGTTGTAGAATGTCGAATGCTTTAGCTGGCTTGATGTCTTCGTGACTTGGTGGTGAGACACGATGGATCTACAGGACAGCCGCGGCAACGCCCGCTACGCTATCGCGGCCGGATTTCTCGGCTGGACGCTCGACGCCTTTGACTTCTTCGTGGTGGTGTTCGTTCTCTCCGCCGTGGCCAAGAACTTTGGCCGCTCGATCCCTGCCCTCGCCTTGACTCTCACGATCACGCTGGCGATGCGCCCGGTGGGCGCTTTCGTTTTCGGACTGTTGGCCGATCGTTACGGCCGGCGGCTCGTGCTGCTGGCCAACGTCGCGTTTTTCACTCTGATGGAGGTGATGTCCGGGCTGGCGCAGAACTACACCCAATTCTTTCTGCTCCGTCTGCTCTATGGAATCGGCATGGGCGGCAACTGGGGCGTGGGCGCATCGCTCGCCATGGAGTCGGCGCCGCCCAAGTGGAGAGGCATTCTTTCCGGGCTGCTCCAGGAGGGTTACGCGCTCGGCAACGTGCTGGCCGCAATCGCTTACTATACCGTCTTTCCGCGCTGGGGTTGGCGCGCCATGTTCTTCGTGGGGGCCGCGCCGGGATTGCTGACCATGCTGATTTGCCTGCGCGTCGAAGATCCTCAGGCGTGGCGAGAGTCGCGCACCGACTGGTCCACCTACCGGCGCGCCATTTTCAAGAACTCGCGGCTGTTCTTCTATCTGGTTGCCCTGATGGCGGCCATGAATTTCATCTCGCACGGCACGCAGGATTTGTACCCCACCTTTCTGCAACACCAGCGTCACTTCGGTGTCGACGCCACGGCGCTGATTACCGGCCTCTCGATGCTGGGCGCGATTCTGGGCGGCCTCACCTTCGGGCACCTCTCCGACCGCAAGGGGAGGCGGCGTGCAATGGTCTGGGCGGAATCGCTGGGTTTGGCCGCCGTGCCTCTATGGATCATGGCGCCGAGCAAACCACTGATCATTTTGGGGGCGTTCATCATGCAATTTATGGTGCAAGGCGCCTGGGGCGTGATTCCAGCGCACATCAATGAGCTGTCGCCGCCGCAGCTTCGGGGATTCTTCCCCGGCTTCGCCTACCAGCTCGGAGTGCTGATTGCGTCGTCGATTGGCTACCTCGAGGCCGTGCTCGGCGAACACTTCAGCTACTCGAAATCCATGGGAAGCCTCGCCGTGGTGGTGCTCTGCTTTGGCGTAGCCATCATCTCCGCCGGCCCGGAAGCCAAAGGTGTGTCTTTTACCCGCGCTTCAGACGAGCTCTGAACCATCCAGGCACAAGGGCACCAGGGAATACAACTCCTTCGTCCGGTATCTCGTTGCTTGGTGTCATCGTGTCTTGTTGGTGATCTTCACGTCACAGGTAACTGAGCCAGGCGTCGCTGCGGCGCTGCTTCACGCCGGCAAACCACCGGCAAAGCGGGAAAAGCGCGATGACGACCGACGCCCAAAGCAGATAAACAATGGGCAAGGAGAGCCCCCATCCGGGCGGAGGAGTGACCGGAAACTGCATGACGTTGGGCGACTCGAACATCCAATGTACGTGTCCGTAACGCGCGTAGCACACCGCGACCGCGATGAGATGAATGAGGGGAATGTGCAGCAGATAATAGAACATCGGCACTTTTCCGAAGATGAGCGCCGGCCGCAGAAACCGCGGCGTCCGGCCGTCAACCGCCCAAAGAAGAAGCAGCGCTGGACCCAGCGTCATCAGAAGGAACAAGAGCGATGGCGGATATTTGTTGGTGTTCAGAAAGGAAATCACGGTGAAGGCCGCGGACTTCTGCCTGCTCCAGCGAAGCGGATCGCCGTAGACATTGACGCCGCGAAGAATCACGAAGGCCGCCACGGCTCCGAGTCCGGCGCGCCACAGGAACGCTCGCCGGCGCTGAGATGCCCAGCTATAGATTTGTCCAAGGCCGAAGCCGACGGCCGTAACCCCAACCCAGGGAATGAGCACATAGGCGATGAACACAGAATGCTGGGGACTTTGCAGGATGAAATTCGGCGAGTGCAGAATCGTCCAGATCGGATTCGAGGATTGAACCGAGTCGAGCAAATTGTGCCCGGCGATCAGCACCAGGCCGAGCGCAGTTATCAATGCCACGGGCAGATAGACCAGCACGGAGAGGACGATCATTGCCCACCCCAGCGCCCACAGGACATTGAGAATGGTCATGTGATAGTCGAAATTGAATTGAAATCCCAGGCAGCGGAAGATCGTCAGCTCGAGAAAGATCAGCCACAAACCCCGGGTGAATAAGAATCGCGACAACTGGCGCCTGGATTTTCTACGCAACGAGAGATAGGCGCCGGTGCCGGTGAGCAGAAAGAAAACCGGCGCGCAGAAATGGGTGGTCCAACGTGTGAAGAACAGGCTGACGGTGGCTTGGTCCAGGTTGGTAGGGCCGATGCTTGTATTGCCCAGAAAATCGCGAGTGTGATCGAGCGCCATCAGAATCATGATCACGCCGCGCAGGACATCGACAGATTCCAGGCGGAAGTGTCCGGGTGGTGTTGCGTCGGCTGGCGCCCCTCCGGAACCGTTTGTGGTTGCAGCTAGCGTCGTCGCTGTTTCCATTCCCGTTACCTTTCGGTCAGAGCACTCTCCCCGCTCTCTGCGGCTGGAAAAGAACTAAGCACGAAGTTCACGAAGTCCCTCCGTATGCTCTGTGCGAGGCTTTAAAAGCAGAGAGGACAGGCTTCGCGCCGCTGGAATTGCACCCGCCAGAAGAAAAATGTTCCCCGCGAAGAGTAGCGTGTCTGCGATGTAATCCACCGCTGTGTTCAGTTGCGACGGCAACTTTGCCGGCACGACCATCGGCAGATAATAGAACACCACCACCAGCGTAATGCCGAGTCCAAGCCAGGTGGCGGCGGCACGAGCATGTCTGTTGATCAGGATCGAAACGCCGCTTACCAGCAGCATCGCGCCTACGACATAACCCCAGAGCGTGGGGAGAGGTACCCATGCCGGCGTCGGGAGTTCGAGCGGAACGCCCAAGGCGAACTTAGGATGCAGAAAGTGCTCGACCGCGTAAAAAACGAGCACCACCCCAAAAACTGTCCGGCAGCTTGCAATCCACGCGCGCCCCCCGGGAACGTGATGTTCTTCCATCTCGGCACCCGCCAGCGCCCACGCGCCGATGCCGAAAACCAGATCCCGCACCATGACGGCCCACCTGAATCGGTCGTAGGGAGTTCTGAGCACGTCGTGCAAATGGATCGTCAGCACGAAGATAAAGAACATGATTCCGAGCAACGTGGCCGACAAGCGCACGTACTTCCTCGACACCATGCTCGCGGATGCGGCGATTTCCGCCAGACCCACAAAGTATACCCAGAACAGGCGCCACGGCATCCACGCCGGGACCAACGACACCATGAACTGCGCTCCCACCAGATGTCCGGCTCCGAACAACGCCAAGGGAGCAGCCACAAATACGCGGCCCAATACGGGCCAGTCATCCGGCCTGGAAGACAGTTGCTTTCGAACGGAAATGAGCCCCACGATGAGGAAAACTATGCCGGTCAACTGCCCCCAAAAAAGGTAGTGCCAATAGAAGTAGTTGGTAAGCATCAAACCCTCCTTAGCCTCCCGTGCGCCGGAATGTCGTCTGCCGGCCGGCGAATGGCCGCCCCTGCAAAGCTGCAACGTGTTGGTCGAAGCCCAAGGCTCATGTTACGTTTTTATTGGTACAATGGATAGAGCCATTTTAGGGCGACATCTTTGTACCAAATGGAAACGCGTGCCTAAGACCATCAGCTCTTTTGAACTCACGCTCAACCATCGCCGGCCGCATCAGACCCTGACGCAGTGGCTTTACGAGGAATTGCGCAGCGCGATTCTGGAAGGCCGGCTCGGGCCCGGAACCCGACTTCCCGCGTCGAGAGATTTTGCGCGTCTGCATTGCCTTTCGCGCGGCACGGCAGTGAGTGTGCTCGAACGGCTGCAAGCGGAGGGATACCTGTCCTCCCGCGTCGGTTCAGGTACGTGGGTGAATCATCGCGTAGCAGCGGGCGAACCCGCTCGGACTGAGTTGTTGAAGCCGCCCACCTACGTCCGCCGGGTGATTTCAGCGTATGCCCGGCCGAAGGCCTTCCTGGGCCTGGGCTCGGCGGAAAGCCGCCCGTTTCGAATGCGCGACCCGGATCTCGCCGGATTTCCGGCCAAGCTTTGGGGGCGCATCTCGGCCCGGCGAGCACGGAATTTCAGGTCGTGGTTGCAAAATGAGGATGACGGACGCGGATATCGCCCCCTCCGCGAAGCTCTTGCACATTACCTGGGTTCGTCCCGTGGCGCGAGATGCACCGCCGATCAACTTATCATTGTTTCCGGAGTGCAGCAGGCGCTCGATCTCCTGGCGCGTCTCCTCCTGAAGCGGGACGACCCGGTGTGGATGGAAGATCCCGGATACTTCGGCGCCATCATCGCCTTCAGCAATGTGGGAGCGAAGATCATCCCAGTGCCGGTCGATGAGCAGGGACTGTGCGTCTCCGCCGGCATTAAAAAGTGCCCACGTCCCCAAGGAGTGTACCTGACGCCGGGCCACCAGTTCCCACTGGGCATGACCATGTCGCTCGAACGGCGTATGGAAATCCTGAAGTGGGCCGCGCGGACCGGGGCGTTCGTCATCGAGGACGACTACGACAGCGAATACCGATTCGAAGGGCGGCCGGTGCCTGCTTTGCAAAGTCTCGATGGGAGTTCCAGCGTGATCTTGATCGGGTCTTTCAGTAAGCTCCTATTCCCGTCACTACGCCTGGGGTATGCGGTTTTGCCTCCTTCCCTGGCCGATTATTTCGTGGCTTTTCGGCATCGAACCGATTTCCGTTCTCTATGCCTCGATCAGGCGGTCCTCTGCGACTTTATTGTAGACGGGCACCTGGGACGTCATCTGCGACGAATGCGTGACCTGTACGCCCGCCGCCTCGCGGCGTTGATCGACGGCGGGCGACAGTACCTGAAGGGTCTGCTCACCATCTCGAGCGTCAGGGCCGGCCTTTACACGGCAGCGTTCCTCGAGAACGGCATGACGTCGCGGCAAGCGGAGACGGCCGCGGCGGCCCACGGCGTTGCGACTCTGGCCCTTGACCGATTCACTCTCCAGCGTCCCGACCCCAACGGATTGGTGCTGGGTTTCGCGGAATTCGATGAAGCCACCCTCCGCCAGGGGCTAATCCAGTTGGCAGCGGCGTTGAGCCGGCGAACATCCACGCGCCACTAGATGGTGGTCTGACGTTGAGGAGCAGTAGCGGTGTCGGGGTCATCATGGGTTCTCGAAGGGGGCGCATTCTTACGCGCACTTGGAAAAATCGACCTTAGCACCGACGGCGCCAGAGCTTCGGGCCGGGCACTTCCTCTCGAACCCGATTGGACTTATTTGATTTATACTCTTTCTGGAACGGATATTGCACGCTCTCCGTGCGGGTAGAAGGAGGTAAGGACTATGAAAAGGCTGTCACTTCTTGCGGCCTTGGTCTTGTTGATGTGTATTCCGTGCTGTAGCCAGGAAGCTCCGTCCACTCAGCAGAAAAACGGCGAACACGTAACTGCCAGCCAACAACGGGATGCCTATCAAGAGAAAGCTGAGGCGAGGCTCCGGGAGCTTAAGCGTCAAATCGATGTCTTAAACGCCAAAGCCAGCAAGCAAAGCAGCGAGACCCGAAAGGAGTTTGACCGGCAGATCGCCAACTTGGATCGGCAGCGGGCGACAGTCCAGAAGCAACTCGATAAACTCAAAGCTTCCAGCCAGCAAGCGTGGCACGATATGAAGCCGAACCTCGAGGCGGCAATGAAGAATCTGGAGGCGGCGTATCAACACGCAGCCGCAGACCTCAAGAAATAGCGCTGGCTTCCCTTCATGGCGCTGAAACTGCGCGAAGCTCCTTGGAGTGCGGCGGCTTGACGCCGCCTTTGCTCTGAACCGACCAATGCCTTTCGTCAGAATGACTCTAAACGGTAAGAGGGGCGCGTTGTGCAAGTAGCCGCCTCGCGATATTCCCAAGGCGGCGTCAAGCCGCCGCACTCCAAGGTGC
The DNA here is from genome assembly GCA_963831905.1 of uncultured Acidobacteriota bacterium. Classification (GTDB taxonomy): domain Bacteria; phylum Acidobacteriota; class Terriglobia; order UBA7540; family UBA7540; genus CAVROP01. The sequence continues at coordinate 2,311,094 of CAWHRX010000009.1, forward strand.
GTTCGGCACGCAGTGTGGATTCCTCGCCGCGCTTCATCAGGGCATGAGTTTCAAGAACGCCACGCCATAGCCTCCCAACTGAACCGTCATTTGTGCCGCAGGGGTAACCGGGGTGGCGGTGGGGCCGGTGGCGACATTCGTGTTCTTATCAAGGGTGAGCAACGAGGCAGAGGAAAATGTTCCGAGGCTTGAAAGGTCAATTGCCACTGCGCGCGGATCGCCAGGCCCGTTATTGTCTGTGCTCGATTGGACGGCGTGATCGGCGACCATCACCACCACGCTGCCATCACCGTTCTTGATCACCAGGGTTTCCACGCTCGAGTTTTCACTGACGCCCAGTTGCAGGATCTCGGCTCCGGTTGGGGTGACGTCCGGGTTCGAGGGGAAATACTGGCCCAGCCAATAATCCACCCAATAGCCGAGTTGGAGCGCCGTGTTCGAAGCGTTGATCTCGCCATACTGAGCGTCGGCAGCGAAATCCCAGTGATACAACGCTTGCAGACCTACTTTGCCTAACATGGAGAAGACCGTCGGTCGCCAGGCAGCGAAGAAGGCGCTCGATCCGCGCTGGTCCAGAACAAACGGCGTGCCGTTGCAGGCGCTTATGCCGCCCCCCGCATCGTAGTCGGCGTTGACGTTGTTTTCGGTCATCCAGACAGGCACGCCTGACAGGGCGGGCTTGGTCTGAAGCTGCGAATAGAGGTATTGAATGTGCGGGACAAACTGAGTGATCGCATCGAAGAGCGTCTGGTCGGTATCCTTCTGGTTGCACGTGGCGTAGAAGTGCGTGGCAAGGACATCCACGCGGGCGGTCACATTCTGAACAAAGGTGGGGATGTAGTTGCTGGCCTCGCTGCTGAAATCCGCCAACTCGACGGCAACGAACTTGATGGTGCCATCCACCGTTTGCATCTGGGGCACCACCACGTTGTACATGTTCACGTAGTTTTGCGGGCCCGGTGAGTTGGGCTCGTTACTGTCATTGAATTCGTCGTTAATGTTCGGTTCATTGTAGATGCCCCAATAGTCCACGCGGCCCGCGCCATTCGGGGGCGTGGAAACACACGGCGTCTTGTTGCAGTTGCTTGCGTCGGTAATCCCGCCCGGGGTGTTGTAATACCTCACCAAGTCCGCCGCGTAGGCGCCGAACGCCTTGAACGTCGGATCGAGCAGATTTCCCGAGCCGTCGTACATGTAAGCAGGGGCTTTGGCGATCTGGTATTCCGGGCTATGGTCGGTGACGCTCATGATGGGATTGATGATGGCGTCGGGATAGGAGAAATCCCAAACTCCCGCGGCGGTTTCCGGGATGTCCCGCTCGAGCACCTGCATCCGGATATGGTGGGGCTGGAGAGTTGCCAGCGGAGTTGTGGCGGAGGGGTATTGCACGAAGAACTGATCGGCCCATGATGCCAGTTGAAAGGATGTGGACATGGCCTCCTGCAACCGGCCTTTGACGCCCAGGGTGGAATCGACGGCGTCTGCCACAACGGCGGCAACGCCGACGGTTAATGCCAACGTTGCGCTGGCGGTGGTTGTCCCATCGCTCGCCGTAACGGTGAGGTTATAGGTCCCCGAAGGCGTGGAAGCGGTGGCAGCAATGCCCTGGCCTGGGAGAGGAACGGGGCCGCCGGTCGAAAAGCTGACTGAGCCGCTGTTGCCGGTGCCTGGCGATTGGACGCTCACGTTCATCGCACTGAGAGCAGGCGACACCGTGAGTGTGACCGCGTTCGCATCGCCGGCCGGGCGCGTAATCGTCACGTTGACGGTCCCTGAAGTGCCGTCCTGGTAGATGGTCAACGAACTCGCGGAGAGACTCTCTCCAATCGGTTGCGGAGCGGGCGAGGACATGCCCCCGCCGCCTCCACAGCCGGGAAGGATTGAAACAGAACCGAGAATTAATGCCAGAAGAAGAGCTTGGAAGCGATTAGGCATGGCGGGGCCTCTTGTTAACGCCGAACGGCGGGTATCATCCTAACGAGACTTTCAGAATAGAGTGACAGCGCTCGGCGTGGCGCGGCCGTCCCGGCCGCTGTCATCGGAATAAGAGCGGTGCGAAGGTAGCCAGATTGCGCCGCCACACCATCCAGCTGTGTACGCCCGGCGTTTCGATGTCGGTGTGCTGAATCCCCTTCGACTTGAGCCAGTCACGGAACTTGCGGTTCATTTCGATGAGGCGATCCTCGGTGCCGCAAGCAATCCACAGCAATCGGAGCCGCGCATTGACACTGGAATCGAGTCCCGGAAAGTCCGTCTGGAAATCGTCAGGAACCCCGCCTGAGCTGAACGCGCCGATCCAGGCGAAGTCCTCGAGGGTGTTCAGACCGGTCAGCAGCGACTCCGCTCCGCCCATGGACAGCCCCGCGATAGCTCGAGAATTGCGGTCCTTCACCATCCGATAGGACGCTTCCACCTGGGGCATGACTTCGTTAACCAGGGCCTCGCGGAACCTTTGGTAGTTGCGTTGGCGGAGGCTGGGATCGCGAAACGACGCCACCCCTTGCGAGACAATCTCCGGTGCGCCGTAGCCGAGAGGCATCACGATAATCATCGGCTTGGCTTTCCCCTGGGCAATCAGGTTGTCGAGGATCACGTGCGCTTGCCCAACGGCAGTCCAAGCGCTGGCGTCATCACTGAACCCGTGTAAGAGGTAGAGCGTGGGGTAGGATTCCTGCCCGCTGGGAGTGTAGCCGGGCGGAGTATAGACGTAATAGTCCCGATTGTCGCCAATGATCGCCGAATGATAGAAATGATGGTGGATTACGCCGTGCGGAACGTCTTGGACCTCCCAGGGCAATGAAGAGGGTCCGGGAACGTGCACCACACTCTGGGGGCCGAGGAGGTTGGGCTTCATCAGATGGTTCGAGGGGTCGATTAAATGGACGCCATCGGCCACAAACGAGTAGCCGTAGAAATCCGGCTCCAGCGGGTCAGTGGTGACATTCCAAACCCCTTCTTGGTCCTTCTGCATGGGCACCGGTTCTGCCCCCTCGCGGGCAAGCAGGACCTCTTTGGCATTCGGATCGCGGAAGCGGAACGTAACGCGATGGTCAGTCCCTACCTCCGGCGAAACCACTGGCGGCGGGGGCTGAGGGCGCTGCGGCGTCTGCGCGAGAACCATCGGCGCCACAAGGAAGAGCAACATGCTAAGAAGGGGGGTGCGATTCATGGCTTTTGCAGTCCTTTCGAGGTTTGAGCCTCAAACCCCCGCTTGGGAGCTCATGGCTTGAGTGAGTATACACCAATACTCCCGCGGGGAGCGGCCTCGCTGGAAAGCTGTGTCGCTGGAAAGCTCTCGCGCCGGTGTTTCGCGTGCTGAGGTTCGAGGATCGCGCTGTCGAACGCGGCCAAGATGCCTATACCGCAGCAAACGAGACACCTGCGCTGCTCTTTTTGCTCGTGCGCCACGCCCTGCGAAAGTAATATAATGTCGGCGCTGTGGAGAATCGTGCCCGGGGTTGTCAGTAAACGTAATGGATTCCATCCCGGCAAACTCAGTTGAGAAACGGAGCGGTCCAGCAGGCGTCTGCCACGGAGGAACCGCGCCGGCGAGGAGGTCTGTCGCTTGACGGAGACCGATGGAAGGGATAAGAGCGGAAAGGCTCCGGGTGAACCAGGAGGTGGCAGCGGGGGACAACTTCGCCGGCTAATACGCCCTGTCGTTTACCTGAGCCAGAACTGGATCAGCCGCATTGGAGTGGTGCTGGCGACCACGTCGGCTATCACCTTAATCTTCACGTTTCTAACGCAGGTCCTGGGTTATTCCTTCAATCCCTATTTGGGCATCATCGTATTTCTGCTATTGCCCGGGGCGTTTGTCCTGGGGCTCCTCCTGATTCCCATCGGCATATACCGGGAGTTCCGCCAGCAGCGCCGACTGGGTACCCTTCCCCATGAATATCCTCTGGTTTCTTTTTCGGGCGAGGAATTTCGGCGCACCGCAACCTTCGTAGTCTTGATGAGCGCTATCAACGTGCCTCTCTTCGTGCTCGCCAGCTACCGGGGAGTGGTTTATATGGATTCGGTGAGTTTTTGCGGGACCACTTGCCACACCGTGATGCAGCCGGAATATACCGCTTATCTTAACTCGCCGCATTCGCATGTAGCTTGCGTCGAATGCCACATTGGATCGGGAGCGTCCTGGTTCGTGCGCTCGAAGATCTCGGGGACCTATCAAGTCCTGGCGGTAACGTTCGACCTCTATCCGCGGCCCATCCCCGTGCCCGTCCATAGCCTCCGTCCCGCCGCCCAAACCTGCAACGAGTGCCACTGGCCGGCCAAGTTTTCCGACGACAAGCTCCTCGTCAAAACGAAATTCGGGGATGATGAGAAGAGTTCCCCCACCACCAGCGTGCTCCTGATGCACATTGGCGGACTCAGCCCAGGGCTGAAATACACCGGAATTCACGGGTGGCATTTGGGGCTCATCAATTACATCGCATCCGACGAGAAGCGGCAAGTGATTCCCTGGGTCGAACACCGAAATGCGGATGGAACCTACACCCAGTTTGCTTCCGCCGGGACTCCTCCCAAGCCCGATTTAATGGCCCATGGCGAACGGCGCGTCATGGATTGCATGGACTGTCACAACCGGCCCAGCCACACGTTCCATCTGCCGGAAGATGCCGTAAATTCCGAGATGGCCGCGGGGCGCATCAGTCCGTCGCTTCCTTTTATACACAAGGTCGCGATTGGGCTGCTCAAGCAGAATTATGCGAACCGTCTTGCGGCGGAGACGCAGATTCCGGAAAACCTGCGGGCGTATTACCGCAGCAACTATTTTGCCCTTTACAACAGTAAGCGCTCCGAACTTGAGGAAGCTGGCAAGGCCTTGGTGTATATCTACGACAGCAACGTCTTCCCGGAAATGAACGTCACCTGGGGAACCTATGCCAATAACCTGGGTCACATGGATTTTCCAGGTTGTTTCCGGTGCCACGACGGAGACCATAAGTCGAAGGACGGCCAGGCCATCACGCAGGATTGCAACAGTTGCCACAACCTGCTGGCCATGGATGAAGCCAATCCCAAGATTCTGCAAGAACTCCAGGGAGGGCAGTAGACGGGAATGATCACCACCAAGACACCAGGATGCCAAGTAAGGCCTGAGTGATTTTTTTCTTTGTGACTTGGTGCCGAGGTGGTGATAAATTTGATTCTTCTAAGAAGTCTGTAAGAGAATAGCCGCTTTGTGATCGGGCTTCGAAAACTCCAAACGGGAGGTGTTTAATGAAGAAAGTTCTGGGGATTCTTGTTATCGCCGCGTTCTGCGCTGTTATCGTACCGCTTGGCCACGCCAAGCCGGAGTATGCCAAGAAAGAGGGAAAGAAGTGCGTGGACTGCCACGTCAAGGGAAATCCCAAAGAATTAAACGACATGGGCAAGTATTACAAGGAACATAACCACTCCTTGGAAGGGTATAAGGAAGCCAAGAAATCGTCCTGAGAATTGTCTGTCCAGCGGCTGGTGCGGAGATTCGCCTGAAATCCGCCGCCGGTGATGATCTGCCCCGTGGGCAGTGGGGCGGTGGCACATCTCGGTTTCGGCAGCAAACGGGCTAGAATGACCGGCACTCCGCACTGCTCGCCTCCAGACCCATGATCGACCTGCCCGCCTGCCGATCTGCCCATCTGCTTACTGCCGGCTTGCTCTTCGGGGGGTGACGATAAGTGGAGGGAAACTGGCCGCGCCTTGCCGTGCTGGGTGCGGGGGCGGTGGGTTGCTATTTTGGCGGAATGCTGGCGCGCGCCGGCGCGCCGGTGACCTTGATTGGCCGTCCTCTGCACGCGGGAGCCATCGCCTGCCACGGTTTGTTCTTGGACGGCTTGCATTTTCAACAGCACATTCAGGTTGCGGCATCCACTGAGATCAGCACCGCAAGGGATGCCGAGGTCGTGCTTTTCTGTGTAAAGACGCTAAACACGGAAGAGGCCTCGAGATCCCTCGCGCCACACCTCGCCCCAAACGCCGCCGTGATTAGTCTACAAAACGGAGTAGACAACGTCGAGCGCATTCGCTCCGCATCCAACATTGACGCCTTTGCGGCCGTCGTTTATGTCGCTGCCGCCATGACTGCGCCGGGGCGGGTCAAGCATTCCGGGCGAGGCGACCTCATCCTGGGGGATCTCCTGGGACGCGGCCGCGAAGACGAATCCCGTCGGCGCCAACTCGAGCGACTGGCTTCGCTCTTCGAGCGCGCTGGCGTTCCCTGCCGCGTCTCGAACAACGTGCGGGGCGAACTCTGGTTGAAGATGATTATCAATTGCGCTTACAACGCGATTTCAGCTCTGGGCCGCGCTCCGTACCATCGTGCGGGAGGAAACCGCTGGACGCGTGAGTTGATGATCAAGGTCACCGAAGAGGCCCTCGAAGTGGCACGTGCCGCCGGAGTTCGGCTTCCAGACGTCGATATGGTCGAAACCGTGCTGAAGATTTCTGAAAGCATGGCCAACGCTACCTCCTCGACCGCTCAGGATCTCGCTCGCGGTAAGCCTACCGAGATTGATTCTCTGAACGGTTATCTGGTCCGGCGGGGTGCGGAACTAGGTGTGCCAACTCCCGTCAATCAGACCCTTCACGCCCTGGTCAAACTCCTCGAGGAATCTGCCCGGCCAAATCCAAAACCCTAGAGGCAACCATCGGGGTTGCCCAGGACCGCCACGGCGGCCACAAGCTCGTTTCAGACTCTTTCTCTCAGCTCTCCGGAAGAGATGCGGCCGCGGTCCGAATGAGGGCTACCGAGCAGTTTTTTCTCCATCTATGTAGTATTGGCTTCAACAAGTTCCGGCTGATCTCCACGCCTTAAGCCTGGCCCTTGAGCCGACACCAGTTATAAGGTCCTCCTTTGGCAGAGTACGTGCTCCCATCAACTCCTACCAGTGATACGCGAACTTGCTGTTGGAGGAGAAACATGGAAGAAAAACCAGTCAAAGAAGAAGCGTCGACTGAGTACATGTCGCCCAGCCAAGGCCACCGGATTGTCACCGGTCTCGTACTGGTTGGCTTGTGTGCGGTTCTTGTCTACGCCCTCGTGGAACATCGTTCCCTCAAGCAACTAACCGCCAGTCGTGATGAACTAGCGGCGCAGCTTAACCTCGAGCATGCCCAGATCCAGAGCCTTTCGCAGAAACTCCTTACGGGACAGTCTGTGCCCGTACCGGCGGCGGCGTCGACGCCTGCCCCGGCGCCTCAACCGGCTGTGACGTCGGTCGAGCAGCAAGCTCCCATCGCCCAACCCAACAAAGTCCAGAGTCATCCCCGAAAGCGCGTCGCGGTTGCTCGCGCACACCGGTCCGAAGATCCGTGGCGCAAGCAGATGCAGTCACAGTTGACTCAACAGCAAAAGGAGTTGGCTGATCAACAAAGGATCATCCTGGAGACGCAGGACTCTGTTCAGCAGACCCGTACGGACCTCGAGGGCAATCTGCAATCAACCCGCGATGATTTGACTGGGTCCATCGCAAAGAACCATGAGGAGCTTGTAGCGCTGGAGAGGAAAGGAGAACGCAGCTACTACGAATTCAATCTCCAGAAGTCCAAGGTATTTACAAGAGAAGGGCCGATGAGCATCTCGTTGCGCAAATCCAACGACAAGCACAAGTACTGTGACTTGGCGATGATCGTGAACGATTCGGAAGTGAGCAAAAAGCACGTGAACCTGTACGAGCCGGTTCTGTTTTATCCCGAGGGTTATTCGCAGCCCCTGCAACTGGTCATCAACGGCATCGGCAAGGACGATATCAGGGGTTACGTCAGCGAACCCAAGTACAAGTCATCCGAAATGGCAGCCACTGCCACGGCCCCTGCTGGTTCGGCTACCGGAAACACGAGTCAGGCCGCAACCCGTTCGTCCGAGGGCGCCGCGGCGCTGAAGCGCCGGCCTGCCACCCAGGAATGAGAGACGGTTGGGCAAGCTCACGCGTCGGCGTGTTTTGGCCGTCCGGGTCTTAATCGAGTTCCTAACAAAGGTCGAAAGGATTGCCTGTTTGTACCTCCTGGGCCTGCCCACTGCCTTTGCGGCGATATCATAATTTAGAGTCGAATCAAAAAAGAGACGAGGCAGGACTGGCCTTCAGAAGTTGCCGGCAGTGATTCGATGTGTGGGCGGCGAGACCTGGGCCAGCCGGCCGGGACGCCACCGAGTGGCCTCCAGCAAAAAAGGGGTCGCCATCGCAGCACGAGCAGAAACACAGATACGACCCGAGAGACTGTCATGATAGAATGACTCCTCCCGGGCACCCCACCCCCTCCAGGCAGGAGTCGACGACGCCATGAATTTGCGTTCTTTGTTCAGTGTTTTCTCTTCCGACCTCGCCATTGACCTTGGCACCGCCAACACCCTGGTCTTCGTCCGTGGTCGAGGCATTGTGGTTAACGAACCCTCCATCGTGGCCATCAACAATGTCAGCGGAGCGGTCGAGGCGGTGGGGCGAGAGGCCAAGGAGATGCTGGGACGCACGCCCGGAAACATCGTCGCCATCCGCCCTCTGAAAGACGGCGTCATTGCAGACTTCAAAAGCACTGAGAAGATGCTCAACTATTTCATCCAGAAGGCGCACAACCGCAAGACTTTTGTGCACCCCCGGATCGTCATCGGTGTGCCCGCGGAAATCACTCAGGTGGAAAAGCGCGCCGTGCAGGACTCCGCCATGCGCGCCCGGGCCAGCGAAGTGTTCCTGGTCGAGCAGGCCATGATGGCGGCCATCGGCGCCGGCCTGCCCATCACCGAACCCTCCGGCAGCATGATTGTGGATATCGGCGGGGGGACCACCGACATCGCCGTGGTGTCGCTGGCGGGCATTGTTTACGCCCGCTCGGTGCGGGTGGCGGGAAACGAGATGGATGAGGCGATTTCTTCCTACCTCAAGCGCAAGTACAACTTACTGATCGGCGAGCGCACGGCCGAGCAGATCAAGATCGAGGTCGGCTCCGCTTATCCGCTCGATCATCCTTTGACCATGGAAATCAAGGGACGCCATTTGCTGGAGGGCGTTCCGAAGACGATCACCATCGACGACTCGGAGATTCGCGACCCGCTTTCCGAATGCGTGGGGACGATCCTGAACGCCATCCGGGTGGCTTTGGAGCGCACACCGCCGGAACTCTCGGCGGATATCTCCGATCGCGGCATTGTGCTCACGGGCGGCGGGGCGCTGCTGAGAAACCTCGACAAGAGGATACGTGAGGAAACCGGACTGCCCGTTTCCATTGCCGAAGACCCCTTAGCTTCAGTGGTGCAAGGAACGGGCAGGATGCTAACGGACTTCGAACTGCTGCGCCGGGTGGCGATAGAATGAAGCGCAAGTCATTCCCGCGAAAGCGGGAATCCATTTCCGACCTTATCCGGTGGCGCGTTCCAGGTATTTGCCCTCGGCGGTGTCCACGCGGATGACTTCGCCTTCGCCGATGAACGGCGGGACCTGTACGGTAAGGCCGGTTTCAAGCTTAGCCGCTTTGGTCACGTTCGTCGCGGAAGCGCCCTTCATTCCGGGCTCCGTCTCGATCACTTTCAGGTCCACGGTGGCGGGAAGTTGGATATCCACCGCCCTCCCCTCGAACAACATCACCTTGATCACCACCTCGGGGACCAGGTATGAAGCCCGATCCTCGATCACGGTCTTGTGCAGGCCAATTTGCTCGTAGCTCTGCGTGTTCATGAAGAAATAGGAATCGCCATCGGAATAGAGGTACTGCATTTCAACCTCGTCAAGGTTGGCTTTCTCGACGTTGTCCTCAGACCGGAAGCGGTGCTCGAAGAGCGCGCCCGTGCGCAGATTACGGATGCGCGCCTGAACGAAAGCGCGCAGGTTCCCCGGCGTGCGGTGCTCAGCCTTGTGAACGGTGAAAAGTTCGCCGTTGTGTCTGATCACCATACCGGGACGTAGGTCGTTGGCATTCATAAGAACAATCCCTCAAATGGAATGGGATGGGGCTTCATCCAGGGGGGAAACCAAGCGGAGTCCGGTCCCACAGCACCCCAATAAGTTATTCTGGCATTTTCTTCCTGGTCCGTCAATTGCCGTCTACCTGGAAGTTATGGAAAAATCAGCCATCTGTCATCCTGAGCGGAGCGAAGGATCTCCGCAGTTTCCGATTGTTCAACGACTTGCGAATAACTGCAGAGATCCTTCGCTCCGCTCAGGATGACACCTTCTTCCCAGCCTCTTGGGGAGCGGGCAGCCGCCTCCGGAACGAAGTCCCCGCACCAGGCCCCTACCACTGAAACTCCAGGCGCGAGCGGCGGGCGGAGAACTCCTCGTAGGGGCCGACGCGTAGCGCGCGCAAGTGTGCTGCCTTATCGGTATAGGCGAGCACAAAGGTGAGCGTGTTCTCGCCGGCTGTTGCGAAATATGGCCCGGGCAGATAAAACTCCTTCTGCGGCCCCACGGTCACGTAGCGTCCCACGAACTTGCCATTCAGATAAATCAGAGCGTCGCGGTCAGCGTCGAAGGTCAGCTTCCAGGGCACCAGCCAGCCTGGTTCGATGGCCGGCAGGGTAAATTTCGTCTGGCACCAAGTGAAGGCCGGAAGCAGCGGGTCCGTTGCGCCGGATCCCTGGAAAGTTGCCGGGCTGGAGGCGGGGCCGGCAAAAGCCGGGTCCACCTCCCGTCCCCGCATGGGAGCGGCAAAGCGTTGGATCTGCCAGGCGCTGATGGCCGCGCCGCTTTGGGCGTCGCTCCCCAGGCGCACCGATTCAATGCCCTTCAAGTCGCCCATTGCCGTGTCGCCGTTCTCTGCCCCAAAAGCCTCATAGGCGATCTCCAGCGTGTTTGCGCCCGGCTGGGCGTATTTGGCCAGATCGAAGCTGATGGACTTTGCCGGCTTCAAGGCCTCTTCAACAAGCTTCCCGTTGATGAAGATCTTCAACGTATCTTTGGCGAAAGTCGAGATGAACATCTTCGCTTGGTTCGTGAAGTCGAACTGAGCCTTATACTTCACGTATCCGTAGGGGACGGGACCGGTGTCTTCCAGAGCGCCCAGCGGGCCGCTCTGCCAGTGGCCGGAATTTGTGTCCGACTTTTCTACCCAGGCCTGGCCGCTGCCTAATTCGACTGGCCGAAAGGGTAAGGGCGGCGTCGTGACATCCAGGCGGGCAGTCCGGTGCTCGCGCTCGTAGGTAACCTCCGTCAACCCGCCGTCAACCCACGTCTTGGCGGGTTTATTTGGAAGCAGCAGCATAAGCTCGTGTCGGCCGGGCAGGAAATCCATTTCGGCCCACGCCCGGTTCTTTTGTGTCCCGCTGCCCGCAAACATATACGCGTCCGAAATGAAGGCGGCCGTGAACGTCTTGGGATCCGACGCATCCAAATAGGGGAAAACCTTGGAAGGAAACTCCGCGACCCAGCTTCGCAAGGCGCGCTCGCGAGGCAACAGGATGACCAGCAGGTGCTCATTCACCAGCAGGAACTTCTCGGCCTGCTCAAATCGCACCCCAAACACCACGGATTCGTATTCCTGGTCCCAGTACTGGTAAAGCGTGTCGCCCTCCACATGGGGCTCGTCGCGAGTCGCCAGAGAGATTTCCGCTGCACGCCCGGGAATGTCGTACAGGATAAGAAAATGGCGATCGAGGTTGGTCCCGTGGGCCAGTATTTCTGCGGTCGAATAGCGAAGTTGGCTTCCCGGGATGGGCACCTGCACCGCTAGCATCTTCATTTCGCGCGGACCGAGCACGAGTTCGCCCTCGCGCGGCGCGCTAATCCGGCGTTTCGTAGGGCTGCTGGGGTCGATGAAGCTCACCTTACAGCGCTGCTCGGCGTTGGCATTTTCCCGAATGAATACCACTCCGCTCTGGCCGTTCACCCGCTCCGTGACGCTGACGTTAGGATTCGTGGACTCGGCGCCGCCCTCCAAAGCTTTAGCCCGGGTCAGCACGTCCCCGTGCAGGCGCAGAAACTCGCAAATCCCGTGGGCAGCATAATACTTGTCCCACAAGCCGCCGGGCTCGCGAATCGGCGCGGCGTAATCGTAAGAGGTGGTCAGGTTCTTCGCGGCCCAGTCGAAATTCGTTCCCCCAAAGCCCATATAGTAACTGAATGAGGCCACACCCTGTTCCAGGACGGTCTTGGTAAGCGTGTCGAGCTGCTCGGCATTCACCCCATCCTGGTTGATGGAGAGCTTCCCGCCAAACTCGCTGAACCAACCGCCTTGCAGTTCCGAGATGGCGAGCGGGGAATCAGGTTCTTCTTTGCGCAGCTTCTGAAGTTCCGGCACAACCTCTTTCACAATGTTCCAACCCGGATAGAAATTGCACGTATCCATGATTTTGGCCATGTCGGGGTCGGAATTTTCGCGCGCCTGCCGGGTCCAGCAAGTGATCACCGGCACGTTGATGCCGGCGCTCCAGACCATGTTGGCGAGAGCTCGAACATATTTGCGCTTGTCGGCGTCGGGCATGTCAGGGCTATAGTCGTATTCGTTCTCCACCTGCACCATGATGATGGGGCCGTTCACGCTGACCTGGTGGCGCTGAATCACCGGCAATACCTGATCGAACCAATGCTGCGAGGTTTTGATGCTCTCCGGGTGATTGCTGCGCAGAGGAAACCGCATCGCCGCCACCCAGTCGGGAAATCCGCCACGCTGCCACTCGGCGCAGACATAGGGGCCGGGACGGGCGATCATGTAAAAACCCATTTCGTGAACCAGCTTGATGAAATCCTCGAAGTCCGTGAGGTTGCACTTGCCCTTCTCCGGCTCGTGATAGTTCCAGAAGGCGTAGCTTTCAATGGTGTTGAACCCTGCCGCCTTGAACTTTGCCAGGCGGTCACGCCAGAGCGGCTTCGGACAACGCGTGTAATGGAACGCCCCGCTGAAGATTATCGTGTCTTTGCGATAGAGCGTAAAACAGCTCGAGTCGTATTTGACGATCTGCGGGTTCTCGAATTGCATCTGGGCCGGTACGGCCAGGAGGGTCTCCACGCGCGCCGCGCCCGAAGGGCCGACAACGAAGCGGGCCATCAGAGGAGCGGCCAGCGTGGATTGAATGAACTGCCTTCGGGATGATTTCATAGGAACTCCGCGATTCCAGGAGTTAAGCGCAGACTGTCATTCCGCGCCCTTCGCTGTCATCCTGAGCGCAGCGAAGGATCTCGCTCTGGGTGCTCAGGGTAAACTCCGCGCGGAATCTGGCTCGATTCTTTGCTTCGCGCACTGCCCCGGAGCAGAGCCAGATTCCTCGCTGCGCTCGGAATGACAGCCGTCTAGTTTAGGATGTGTTTGACGATGCCGTCAATTTCCGCGAGTGCTTCGTTGAGCGCCTCGCGCACGGCGGTTCGGACGCGCCCGATTACGCGCGGCCCGCGAACCCCCTCAAATGATTTATTCAAGCCGGGAACCATCCTTTTCACTTTTTGTGCACTGTCTTCCGCAAGCTCCGCCAGGCGGAGATGCCTCTTGTCCCCAGAGTTGAACTGCGGAATGGGCAGTTCCCAAACCTTCTTGTGAATATCGCGCGGGCCCCAGAGGCCGCGCGCCTGCATAGGCTTGATCAGGGAATCGATCCTGGGCGAATTTAACAGGGCGGCAAGGAAGCCGGCTTCTTTCGGGTCCTCAGTTTCGAAATAGTAAGTGGAGTCTGCGGCTACGAAATGCTGCCTGACGATTTCCTGGCCACTTAGAAGAGCCGCAGACCTTGGAAAGCAGGTCCGCGCTACTCGCAAGGCGGCGGCGCACAGGAAAGTTGCAGACCGCGTGTAAAGGACAACGTACTTCGCCTCCGGGTTTTGCTCTGTCAGCTTGTTTCGATAGTTCAGCCAAGCCAGTGCATTGGCCTTGGCAGCTTTCTCCTTGCGTATCGCTGCCCACACTGTTTGCACACGGTCCAGCCACTCCGCAAGCCTAAGATGTCCCTTGCCGCGGGCCTGTTCCGCGTTCAGCAGGCGATATCCTTGGCCATCTTCGATCAAGGGAAGAACCACGGGGCGGAAATCGAGATGGCCAAAGGGCAGAAGGTCAGTGGAAAGGAGCGTGGCGTAAATGAACTCAGCCTCAACGTCGGCCTCGAAGCGGACGAGTTTGTAGGGCGGCTTGGCTTCGACCCGAGCGCGCGGATCGGTAGCCACCGCGAGGTGCGAAGATTCCGTCAAGGCGCGGGGCGTCGGAGCGGACTTGAATTCCACAAACCAGAAGCTGCGCGGGACAATCGTGGCGCCTTCCCGAAAGTGAGCGTGGTAGAAGCTGGGAGCGCGGGCATCCTGCCCGCCTTTCGCGCCGCTATTGCACGCACGCTGCGGGCAGGATGCCCGCGCTCCCGACGGGCGTGAGCGACTGCCCAGAAAGCTTCGCCGGCCCTGCTGGACAACGTGGAACTCTGTGGCTTCAGTTTTCAGGTCCCGGCCGGCCTCTTCCCATGACGCGTTTCTTCGCTTCAAGCGCCCTCGCAGTATTTCGCCCGGAAGTGTCTGGTTAGCGCGACCGCTCAGGTCTCCGAAGGCCACCGCTGCCGGGACACTGAACAGGGGCGACACTCCTTCGAGGTCCCATATTCGGGTGAGGGTTGTATTGCCCATGCCGCAGGAGCGGCGGAAGCGGTCGTGCTGGTCGGCGGTGAAGATGCTGCGGGGAAGAACAAAGCCGATTCTCCCTGAAGGTTTAAGGTAGAGGTTAGCGCAGCGAGCGAAAAAGAGTGTGGCCAGCTCCAGATGCGTGACGAGGTGCGCCGAGCCCTCGAGCAACCCGCACTCCTTTACAATGAGCTTCTTCAAGTAATCCTGGTACTCGCCTTTCTCTATAAAGCGAAATGAGACCCAGGGAGGATTGCCGATGACGACGTCGAAGTGGTTGAGAAAAGGAGTGGGATGGCGCGTGTTGTTGGCACTTGCGGCGGGCAAGCTACGGACCCCCTCATCCGGTCCGCCCCGACTTGAGACAACGCCGGGGCGGTCCACCTTCTCCCCCAAGGGGGAGAAGGCTTTCGTTGAAGACTCGGGGCGAATGGAATTGGCGAGGTAAACGGGAATGGACACAGGCCCGGAGCGCAAGTCGAGTAAATCTCCTAGGGCCAGGAGAACGTTCACCTTCGAAACGAGGACCGCCAGAGGATGAATGTCCATTCCCACCACGCTGCTCAGAATCCTGCCTAAGGATTCTCGATTGGCGGGCAGACAGCGCTTCTTGTGCTGAATGGCCTGGTAAAGGAAGGCGCCGGAGCCACAGGCCGGATCGAGGACGACATCCATGCCAGTCCTGCTCAGAAGAGCGTCGCACATGCGCGCGGCGAGCCAATCTGGCGTGTAATACTCGCCCAGACCGTGGCGGTCCTTGGGGTCGACGAGCGCCTGGTAAAGCTCTTTCAGGACGTCTTCGGAAAGTTCCTTCAGCCGGTAGGTGAAGAGCAGTTCCGCAAAACGGGAAGCGATTTTGTGCGTGCAGGCCAATACGGGCGCGCGAGCTACCCACGCGAAGGAATCCTCGCCGTGGAAGCCGACGATCTGCTTCTCTTCAAAGAACCTTCCCTGCAAGATCGCGTGTGTTTGGGCCACGTCCGGCGGCATCTGCGCGCCGGTGATGAGCAGGTGGACAATCAACTTGGCCAGCGTCGCCAGGTAGGAGTGACGCACGAAAAGCACTTTGTCGCCCACCGAGGTCCCGTAAGCAATGGACAAGGACTTGCGCCAGTTTGCATAGGGGGCTTGAAAATCGGCCTGTCGTCTCACGGCTGCGATCGCCTCGAGCCAGGCGGACGATGCGAACCGGAAGATTGGACTGGAAGGGCCGAAATCCTCGAGGAAATTCTCGGTGGTGGGCTCGCGTCCCAGGGAAGAGGGTTGCTGATCCAACATTTCCCTCACACCCCCAGTGGGAACTTGACGGGTCTCCGCTCGTTTTGAGAACGGTAGAGGGCGGTAAAGATTTCCACCGTCTTTCTTCCCTCTTCGCCCGTAATCAGCGGTTCACTTGCATCGATAATCGCCTTAAGAAAGTCAGCAATCTGAAGCTGGTGATAATACTCCATGGCATTAATGCTCTGGAAAAACTCTGCATCTTCCTTCTGCCACGACTTCAGCAAGTCCTCTTCCCCGCGTACCGTCCACAAATCGTTCACCGGGGGCTCGGTGATGCTTGACATTCCGGCAATAAACATCGCGCCTCCGTCCGTTTGCACACCCGCGGAAGCGCCGTTGCTGCCGTGCACATGGACTTTCCCGTATAACGCTGGATTCTGGGAATTGCTGACCACAATGTTGCCCAGCGCGCCGTTCTTGAAGCGCAGCACGGCCATCGCCGTGTCTTCCACCTCGATGTAGGGGTGATTCAAGTTGTCCCAGTAGCCGAACAGTTCTTCAATCGGCCCCATATACCACTGGAGCAGGTCAAGCTGATGCGGCGCCTGGTTGACCAGGACGCCTCCGCCTTCGGCTTCCCAGAGGCCCCGCCATGGATCGCTCTTGTAGTACGCTTCGTCCCGCCAGCCGTACATGGCGACGGACCCCAGGATGGGCTGGCCCAGCTTGCCCTCTTCAATGGCTTGCTTCACTCGCCGGCAGGGTGCGTAGAACCGCCGCTGGCACACCGTTCCTATTTTGACTCCGCTCTTTTTGCCGGCATCGATTATGGCATCGCAGTCTGCCAGCGAAGAAGCCAAAGGCTTTTCGATAAGGACATGAACGCCGGCGTTGGCGGCCTTGACCGCGGGCCCGGCATGTTGGGGGTGCGGGGTGCAGACGGTCAGCGCTTCCACTCCTGATTTGGAGATCATCTCCTCCACGTCGCAATAGGCTTCGACGTTGTATTGAGCGGCGAATTGCCTGGCGCGCTGAAGGTTTCTGCTGCAGGCAGCGACGAAAACGGACTGAGACAGGCCGCTGAGCGCCTTGGCATGAAGATGACCGACTTTCCCGCAGCCCACGATGGCGGTTCTGAGTGCGCGCATTCAGCCTCCTGGAGAGCAGTCGCTAGTGCTTGGTGGCTAATTGGACCCCCTCACCCGGCCCACCCGGGCCGGAGAAAGCGCCCGTGTGGTCCACCCTCTCCCCCAAGGGGGCGAGGGTTGGAGTCCGGCGTACTTCCTACGGAACCAACACCACCTTCAAAAGTCCCGGTTCTCGGTCATACAAACGCTTGAACCAGGCTGCGCCGTCAGCCAAGGGCGGAGTAGCGCTGATCAGCGCTTCCACGTTGATCGCCCCGCGCGCCATGAAATCCAGGCAGGCCGGGTATTCGCCGCTCGAAGCGCAACTGCCGTAAAGAGTAATTTGGCGGGTGACCACGGCTTGAAGAGGGAGTTCGATCGCCGGCTGCAAATTCCCAACTAGAGTGACCGCGCCTCCCTTGCGCACGCAGGCCAGCGCAGTGTTGACTGTAGGGCTGGCTCCCACAACTTCCATGGAGAGGTCCGCACCCCGTCCCTGAGTTCGGTGGAGGACTTCCTTCAAAACATCGCAATCATCCGCTTTCAGTCCCACGTCGGCGCCGAGTTTCCGCGCCAGATTCAGCCTCTCAGCGTCCAAATCGACCGCGATGATGGTCCCACAACCTGCCCGTCGCAAAGCCTGCACAACCAGGAGGCCGATCATGCCTGCGCCCACCACCACTGCCGTATCCCCTAAAGAAACCGGTGTGCGCTCAACAGCATGGACTGCGACTGACACGGCCTCGACCATCGCGGCGCGTTCGAAGGAGACTGCCTCCGGGAGACGGTACAGAATGCGCTGCGGCACGGCAACATATTCGGCGAACGCCCCGTGCTGCCGGTAGTCTTCGCACGAAACGCCCAGCACCCGGCGGTTGTCACACAGATTGATCGCTCCGCGCCGGCAAAACCAACAGGAGCCGCAATAAACTGTCGAGTCGAAGGTAACGCGGTCGCCGGGGCACCAACCGGTGACTTTGCCGCCTACCTCCGCGATCACGCCCGAAGCTTCATGACCCATGATGATGGGCGGCCGGCGGCGTCCGGTCGAGCCGTCCATCCCGTGCACATCGCTGCCGCAGATGCCACAGGCGCGCACTTCAATTAGGACCTCGTCTTCGGTGACCTGAGGGTCGGGTACTTCTTCATACACAAATTGGCCGTACGCTTTCAGCAGTAGCGCTTTCATAGTGTGTGTATGTTAAGGTTGACGAACTCGTGAATGCAAGGGGGGCAATGTCCTAAACCGAATCCGGCACCGGCCTGGAGGTCGGCAAATGCTGGCCTGAAGGCCCAAGCTAAGAGTCAGATTAGGACACTCTTACACGAAGGGCCTACAGCAAGAAAGGCGCCACGAGAACGAGAGCTCTTGCGGAGGAGGGGAAAAACCCGCAATGGATCTCGCTTCGTGGCGCCTGGACAAACAGAGGCCGGCTCGCCGAGGAGGCCTTTGATCAGCGCCTTTGGTCTACGCTCTACTGATAGTACTGCGCGTTCAGCTCGGCAAAGTTCTTGTGACTCTCAGGGAGCTCATCCAGCGCATAGATCGCCGAAGCTTCGCAGACCGGAACGCAAGCACCGCAGTCAATACATTCGACCGGGCTTACAAAAAGCTGGGTCGCTTCAGCAAACATGGGTTCGTCCTTGCGCGGATGAATGCAGTCCACCGGACAAACGTCTACGCACTTCTCATCTTTCGTGCAATCGCCTGTTATAACATAAGCCATAAAACCGGACTCCTTCAACTAGTTGCGGTAGGCAGACCGGAGCCATGCAGAATATGAATGGCTTATCATCGCCCCCACTCGTCCCGTGTTTTGCAGCACGGGCATAATAGCTTAGCAACTTTAGGTCCAAAACGTCCGTTTCTAGCGGTTGATTCTAGGCGGCTTATCAACCAGGCGAGGCGGGTGGTGAGTAAAAGGGCACAGGCGCGGAACCAGCCAAGCACGAGAAGATGCGGAAAAATCAAGCGCTTGGCACCCTGAAGATATCCGGGAGCGCGGGCATCCTGCCCGCCTTTCGCGCCGCAATTGCACGCACTCTGCGGGCAGGATGCCCGCGCTCCCGGGTACTAATTCTCTCACTCCACCTGTGAGATCCGGCAGCATCATGTTAGTCTTGTCGCAAGGAGGACCGGCGGTGAAGATCTTGATTCTCCAGCATATAGCGTGCGAGCCCCCGGGCGTCTACGAAGACATCCTGGTCGAGAGAGGCGCCGTCATCCACCGGGTTGAGCTCGACGCGGCGCAGCAACTTCCCGATTGGCAGGGCGGCGATGCCATTCTTGCAATGGGCGGCCCCATGAGCGTGAACGACGATGACACTTTGCCCTGGTTGAGTGCGGAGAAGCGCTGGGTCAGGGAGGCCGTGCTCGCCGGCAAACCCTTCTGGGGCGTTTGCCTCGGGGCGCAGTTGCTTGCCGCCAGCTTGGGGGCCCGCGTCTACGGCGGCAGCATGCCGGAAATCGGAATCATGCCGGTGTATTTGACCTCAGAGGCGCAAAAAGATGCAGTCTTCTCTGGAATTCCTCGGGAGTTGCTGACGTTCCAGTGGCACGGAGAGACATTTGACTTGCCCGCGGGGGCGGTGCTTCTCGCCAGTTCGCCGGCTTACCCAAACCAAGCCTTCCGCTGGAGGGAAAAGGCCTATGGCGTTCAATTCCATGTAGAGATCTCGGCGGATATGGCGGAGCAATGGTCCCAGGTGCCGGACTATGCGGCGGCACTGGAACGAGCACTTGGCGCGGGCGCGGCAAGGAAGGTAGTCGGCGATGTCCTGCGGGTGAAAGAGACGCTGCACTCCCATGCCCGGCGGATGTTCGAGAATTGGCTGAAAGCTTGGGACTCGTGAAGCCGAGATATCCGTACGGTGTCCGATCATACATGCCGGTCTTCAGCGAGGCATCGGCGACCAATCGCGGACCCACAAAGCAATACTGAAGCAAGCCGCAATGCGGCGGCAGATCGAGGAGCAAGGGCAGGCGCCCGCCTTGATGAACGAGAAGGAAGTGATGAGAGACGTAGAAGGAACGCCTGCGGAAACCATCCTCAAAGAGGTACATGCGCGCGGCGTGGATTTTGACCTGACTCACGGCATCGAGAAGAAGCTCCGCAAGGCAAATGCGAGCGACGGGGTAATCGAAGCAGTACGGCAGGCGGGGCCGAAAGTGCGCGCACAGATCGCGAAGATGATCCTGGGACCCAGCCCCGTTGGGGTCCAAAATGTCCGGAGCGAGGAAGTTCGGCCATCCTGAGCGAATTGGATCCTGATAAGTCCATCAAACTGGTCGATGACTTCGACAAACGGTATCCCGACAGCCCCTTGCTCAGTATGGTCTATACATTTCGGAGCCGACGCCTACCAGCAGAAGGGCGATGTAGAAAAAGTCGTCGCTTACACGGGCAGAAGCCTGCAGTTGAACCCGGACAATCTGACCTCTTTGATTTTGCGGGTTGAGATGCTGCCCTTGCCGCAATACCTCCGCAGCCGCTCGGCTGACCGCACCAGGATCCTGCCGGAAGCTGAGAATGATGCCAAGTGGGACGACGCGATCCAGGCCTTCAGCAAGGCCGGTGGGCTTGGGCAAGGCACGTTGATAAAGACCTATGCTGGCGAACAGATTGCGCAAATGAAAAAGCGGAAGGTCCAGGATGCCGTCGCCTCGCGCTAGTGTTCAAATCGCCTTTCATTTCAACGCCGCTGGCGCTCAGCGTGAAACGTAAGTACTTGACCTTCTGAGCTTTCCTTGACATCTCCGCACTTCTGGCTATAAATTAGGGGATTCGCCCCTTGGAGGTCGTGGTGCGCATTACCCTTGAGGAGTTGGAGCTTCGCCCGGTTGTGGTTTCGAAGACCTACTCCCCTGATGCCCTGGATTACCATGGGGCAGAATTCCGCCAGACTGCTCCCCTCAAGGTGGATGCGCTGGCAGAGATGCGGGGCGCGGAGGTCCACATTCGCGGGCACCTGGGGACGAAATTGGAGGCTATTTGCGACCGATGCCTTGGGCCGGTGGTCATTCCTGTGGAGCGGGATTTCGACCTTTTCTATCGGCCTGTTTCGACTATCGCCCGCGCCGAGGAAATTGAACTGCCTGAAGACGAGTTGGACGTCGGCTTCTTTTCTGGAGATGCAATCGAGTTCGACGACGTGGTGACAGAGCAAGTAATCCTATCGGTGCCCATGAAGTTGATCTGCGAGACGGATTGCCATGGTCTTTGCCCCGTCTGTGGGTCGAATTTGAACGTCGAAAAATGCGGCTGCTCGTCCACAGCGGAGATCTCTCCCTTTTCTTCTCTAAAGAGAAGCTAGGCGAGATATACTCACTTAGGGTCGCCCCGACCTTTAGAGCCTGCCCTGAAGGTCGGCACTACAAGAAATCAAGACAGCCTTTATTGCTGAAGAGAGTTGAATAACTATGCCAAACCCCAAACGACGACATTCCAAGGCACGGACGAGTCGCCGGCGAGCGCACGACTTCCTGGAAGCGCCAGCGCTGGCCGAGTGCCCCCACTGCCACGAGAAGAAAATGCCTCACCAAGCCTGTCCGCACTGCGGTTACTACCGCGGGCGAGAGGTCATGCTGGTGAAGGAAACCGCCTAAGGTGGGATGCGACAAACCTCGGGGCACGCGAGTCTGGAGTGCGGCAGCAAGCTGCCGCTATCACTCAGGCCAGCTTGCTGGCCGTGCACCGGCTAAAGCGCGAGCAAGTTCACAGCAGAAAAGCGGCAGCGAGCTGCCGCACTCCAAAGAGTTTCATGCGACGCATCGCTATTGACGCCATGGGTACCGACTCCGCGCCGGGGCCGGAGGTTGAGGGAGCGGTTCTGGCAGCGCGGGAGAAGCTCGCCGAGGTCTTGTTGGTAGGCCCACAGGACGTTCTGAAGCACGAACTGTCCCGCCGCGACGCGCGCGGCCTTCCCATCGAAGTGGTCCATGCCAGCGAAGCGGTGACCATGGAGGATGCCGCGGCGAAAGCGTTTCGTCGCAAGCGAGACTCCTCCATCCGCGTCGCAGCGCGATTGGTGCGGGAGCATAAAGCGGACGGCTTGATCAGCGCCGGCAACACCGGCGCGGTCATGACGACCGCCAAAATCGTGCTCGGAACCCTCGCCGGCGTGGACCGGCCGGCCCTGGCCGCTGTCTTCCCAACTTCCCAGGGGACGGCTTCCGTGCTGCTCGACGTGGGCGCCAACGTGGATTGCAAGCCTCAGCACTTGCAGCAATTCGCCGTGATGGGCGAGGTTTACTACCGGGTGATCTTTGGTGTGGAGAGGCCCCGCATCGGCTTGCTCTCCATTGGCGAAGAAGAACACAAAGGGAACGACCTGACCCGCGAGGCCTTCGGACTGCTCAAACAGCTTCCCTTCAACTTTGTCGGCAACGTGGAAGGACGGGACCTTTACAACGGGCGCGTGGAAGTTATCGTCTGCGACGGTTTCATCGGCAACGTGGCGCTCAAGATCAGTGAGGGCCTGGTGGAGACGATTTCGAGCCTCTTGAAAGAAGCGCTCTCGAGTACCGTCCGCGCCAAGGTTGGTTACGTTCTGTCCCGCCGCGCCTTCCAGAAGTTCAAGAAACGTGTGGACTATTCGGAATACGGCGGCGCCCCTCTGCTGGGAGTGCGGGGCGTATGCATTATTTGCCACGGAGGCTCGAACGCGAACGCTATCAAGAACGCCATTCGCGTGGCCGCGGGATTTGCGGAGGGAAAGGTAAACGAAAAGATCGAAGGCCACTTGGCCGCCACCACCATCGGAACGCCAAGAGCGGCGAAGGTGTCGTCGTAGGGGAGTGCTATGGAGCTTGCGGCTGGAATTCTGGGGACCGGTTCTGCGCTGCCGGAGAAAGTGCTCACCAATTTCGACCTCGAGAAGATGGTCGAGACGTCGGACCGGTGGATTACGGAGCGGACCGGCATCAAGGAACGCCACATGGCTGGTCCTCAGGACACTACCTCGACGCTTTCCGTAAAGGCCTCAAAAAAAGCTCTCGAGATGGCGGGCATAACGCCTCAAGACTTGGACCTGATCATTTGCTCGACCATATCTCCCGATATGCCGCTGCCGTCCACCGCTGCCTTGATCCAGCGGGACCTCGGGGCGCGCTCGTGCTGCGCCTTCGATCTGGCCGCGGCATGTTCAGGCTTCCTGTTTGGCATGACGGTGGCCGAACAATTCATACTCACCGGGAAATGCAAACGCGTGCTGGTGATCGGCGCCGAGTTGCTTTCGCGCTACGTCGACTACAAGGACCGCGAAACCTGTGTGATTTTCGGAGACGGAATGGCGGCGGCCGTACTCGCTCCGGTTGCTCCTCCCTCCGGGATCCTGGCTTCCGACTTGCACACCGAAGGCCACTATGCGGACCACCTGTACATTCCCGCCGGAGGCACCGCGTGTCCCGCTTCGGCAGAGACGGTCTCCGGGCGCGGCCACTACATCAAGATGCGCGGGAACGAGTTATTCAAGGTGGCGGTTCGAAACATGGAGGAGGTGTCGAGGCGGGTGCTCGAGAAGGCGCAAATTCGCGCGGACCAAGTCGACCTCTTTGTTCCCCACCAGGCCAACCAACGCATTACCGAGGCCGTGCGCGAGCGGTTGGACGTGGCGCGCGAGAAGGTTTACTCGAATATCGACCGCATCGGAAATACGTCTTCGGCGTCCATCCCGATTTGCCTCGACGAGTGCGTCCGCAGCGGACGCCTGAAGCGGGGCGATTTGGTCTTGATGGCTGCCTTTGGCGCCGGGGTCACTTGGGGCGCGGTTTTGATGAGGTGGTAAAGCAGGAGTCAGGAGTCAGGAGTCAGAATAAAGCCATCAGCTCTCAGCCGTCAGCTATCAGCAAACGAGCGAGGTCGGGCTGAATGCTGATAGCTGGCGGCTGAGAACTAATAGCTAGCGTTTCCATTCTGACTCCTGACTTCTGACTCCTGACTCCTTTCAGCATGGCGCGAAAAATCGCATTCCTCTTCCCCGGTCAAGGTTCTCAGCATCCCGGCATGGGCCGCGAGTTGGCGGAAGAGTTTCCGTGCGCGCGGCAGGCCTTCGAGATTGCCGATCGGGCGCTGGGTTTTGCACTTTCCAAGTTGTGCTTCGAAGGGCCCGCGGAAGAGTTGCAACTCACTGCAAACGCCCAGCCTGCGATTCTGGCCATGTCGGTGGCAGCGGCGGAGGTTTTGAACGAGAAAGGCGTCCGCGCGGATTTTGTAGCGGGTCACAGTCTGGGCGAATACTCCGCCCTGGTGGCTGCCGGCAGCATGCCGATCGAGGAAGCGGTTTGTTTGGTGCGCAAGCGCGGCCAGTACATGCAGGAGGCCGTGGCGGTTGGCCAAGGGGCCATGGCGGCGCTGCTGGGCATGGAGGCGTCTGCAGTTGAAGAGGTCTGCCGCGAGGCGGCGCAGGGGGAAGTGGTTTCGCCCGCCAATTTTAACTGCCCCGGTCAAGTCGTGATCTCCGGGCACAAGGGAGCTGTGGAGCGAGCCGTTGCGCTGGCCCGAGGGCGGGGCGCCAAGCGCGCCATCATGTTGAATGTCAGCGCGCCGTTTCATTGCGCCTTGATGAAACCTGCCCAGGAGCGGCTGGAGAAAGATGTCGACGGGGCGGCAATCTCCGACCCGAAGATACCACTGGCGAACAATGTAGACGCGGAGTTGGTTTGCGCGGCGGATCGAGTCCGCGACGGGCTGAAACGTCAAGTCACCGCGCCTGTCCGATGGGAACAGGCGATGCGCGTTCTGCGAAGTCAAAACGTGGATTGTTTTATCGAAGTCGGACCCGGAAAAGTACTTTCGGGATTGCTCCGGCAAATCGATCCGCAAGCCGAATGCTTACGAATTGAAGACAGGGCTACATTGAACGAAGTGCTGTCGCGGCTGGGAGGGTGAGTTTTTTCGCGACGCGCAAGAAAAGCAGATCCTTCGCTTCACTCAGGATGACATGTCATTCTGAGCGAAGCGAAGAATCTGCATTTTGATTGCGGTTTTGCCGCGTTGTATGTTCTAGGTCTAAGGTCGATGTCCACAAATCAGAAAGCAGGTGAGAGCCATGTTTGATCTTGAAGGAAAAGTGGCGTTGGTGACGGGAAGCGCGCAAGGGATTGGAAGGGCTATAGCTCTTAACTTTGCGCAAGGCGGCGCCCGCATTGTCCTGACGGATATGCGCGAGGCCAAGCTCGACGAAGTTGTCAAAGAGATCGAGGCGCTAGGCGGGAAAGCGATTCGGTTTGTCGTGGATGTGACGGACCGCGAGGCGGTGCGGAAGGTAGTGGATCAGAGCTTGGAAACCTGGGAGAGGATCGACATCCTGGTAAACAACGCGGGCATCACTCGCGACAGTCTTGTGATGCGAATGAAGGTCGAGGATTGGCAAGCGGTGCTGAAAACGAACCTGGAGGGGACGTTTTACTGCATCCAAGCGGTTTTGCCCGGCATGGTTCGCCAGCGTTACGGACGCATCGTCAGTATTGCTTCCGTGGTCGCGCAGGCCGGAAACGTCGGCCAGGCCAACTACATTTCCTCGAAGGCAGGGATCATCGGCTTGACGAAAGGCGTGGCGGCGGAGGTGGCGCGCCGGAACATTACCGTGAATGCGGTGGCGCCTGGGTTTATTGCCACGCCGATGACGGAGAACCTGCCCCCGGAGATCAAGGAGAAGATGTTGAGCATTATCCCCATCGGCCGCATGGGAACCGACGCGGAAATTGCCACCGGAGTGCGTTTCCTGGTGTCGGAGGAAGCTCGCTATATCACCGGGCACGTTCTCAATATCAACGGCGGAATGTTTATGGCGTGAAGGGACCAGGTCATCGATCCTGTAACGCCGCCCTCCCCGTGCCCCTTGAGATAGGCCCACAGGCAGAGGGAGAGAATTCGCCGAAGCCTGCTGCAGACTGGTATAATCACTTGTCACTCAACAGTTGACACTGTTAAAATGTCCGCCCGCAAGTAATCGGAAAAGGAGAGAGCGATGGCATCGCCCGAAGAGAAAGTTAAGCAGATTATTGTGGAGCAACTTGGCGTGGATGAATCAGAGGTCACTCCCACGGCACATTTCGTGGACGATTTGGGAGCGGACTCGCTCGACATTGTAGAGCTGGTCATGGCCTTTGAAGAGGCATTCGAGATCGAGATCCCGGACGAAGACGCCGAGAAGATTCAAACCGTGAAAGATGCGGTGGAGTACATCCAGGCACATATTAAGCCCTCGAAAGGCTGACTCGGCCCGCATCCCCTCCTCCGCGAGGAGGGGACTCCGGGGTGGCGCCCTCAAAAGGAGTCAAGCTTGACCCGTCGAGTTGTCGTTACAGGCGTAGGACTGGTGAGCGCGGTTGGCATCGGTACGGAGGAGACTTGGCAAAGCCTGCTGGCCGGCCGGAGCGGCGTTGCGCCCATCACCCATTTTGATACGACGGGCTTCGCGGCGACGATCGCCGCAGAGGTCAAGGGCTTCGATCCTTTCCTTTACGTCGAGAAGAAGGAAGTAAAAAAGATGGGCCTGTTCATTCAGTTTGCCCTGGCGGCCGCACAGTTCGCCATGGAGCAGGCCCAGCTTAAGATCACTCCGGACCTCGCAGACCGCACGGGTGTGTATATCGGCTCAGGCATTGGCGGATTCGACGTGATTGAGCGGGAACACACCGCCTTGATGCAAGGGGGGCCTCGGAAGATATCTCCTTTCTTTATACCGGCGGCTATTGTGAACCTCGCCGCTGGATTTGTCTCGATCCGGTGGGGAGCCAAAGGTCCCAACTCAGCCACTTGCACGGCCTGCTCGTCAAGCACGCACGCCGTCGGAGACTCCTTCAAGCTGATCCAGCGCTGTGCTGCGGACGTGATGATCTGCGGAGGCGCGGAGGCGGCGATCACGCCCATGGGCGTGGGTGGATTCGCCGCCATGCGAGCGCTCTCAACCCGCAACCATGAGCCCACCAAAGCCAGCCGGCCCTTCGACCGCGAGCGCGATGGGTTCGTCATCGGCGAAGGCGCGGGTATTCTCATCCTGGAAGAACTGGGCTTGGCCCTGAAGCGCGGCGCGCGGATTCTGGCGGAAGTGGTCGGCTACGGCATGTCCGGCGATGCTTTCCACATTACGGCTCCGGCGGAAGATGCCGACGGCGCCGTCCGCGTTATGCAAAGCACCTTGGCAGACTCCAGCGTCTCGCCCGAACAAGTGCAGTACATCAACGCGCACGGCACGTCCACGCCTTACAACGACAAGCTGGAAACGCTGGCGATCAAGAAAGTGTTCGGCGGGCACGCCTCGAAGCTGGCCATCAGCTCAACCAAGTCCATGACCGGGCATCTGCTGGGCGGCGCGGGGGGACTCGAGGCAGGCATCACGGCATTGGCGCTCCGCGATCAAGTCATGCCCCCTACCATCAATCTCGAAAACCCGGATCCGGATTGCGATCTGGATTACGTCCCGAACCAATCTCGCAAGGCGGAAGTCGAGTACGCGCTCTCGAATTCCTTCGGATTCGGTGGGACAAACGCTGCGTTGCTGTTCAAGCGTTATGGATCTTAGTCTCTCTGCATCTCTGGTTCCTGGGGATCTCGTTGCGCCGTGAAGATTTTCTTCTCCGTGTTCTCTGTGGCCAAAACAACGCTCAACACAGAGGTCACAGAGACTCTCTGTGGACTCTGTGTTTAGGCTTGTGCGGCACAGAGAACACGGAGAAGTCCAATTTGCTGCAGCCAGCGGCTCGCGTCGTAAACACTTACAGGAGTGATCAGCGCCATGAAAGTCGTGGTTTGCCTCAAGCAAGTCCCTGCACGCGACTCCATTCTCCGGATTAACCCGGCCGGTACCTGGATCCAGGAAGCCGACCTGGGCTTTGAGATCAACGAGCCGGACATCTATGCCCTCGAGGAAGGGTTGCGCCTGAAAGAAAAGCAGGGGGGCGAAGTGGTGCTCTGTTGCCTGGGTCCGGCGCGCGCGCAGCAGGCCATTAAAGAAGCATTGGCTAAGGGCGCCGATCGCGCGCTGCATCTTGACGACCCGGCGTTCGAGGGCCTCGATGCCTACGGCGTCGGGCTTGCCCTCTCCAGGGCTATTCAGAAGGAGCAGCCGGATCTCGTTTTGACCGGCTTGCAGTCCGACGATTTCGGCTTTGCTCAAACTGGGGTCATCCTGGCGGAACTGCTGGGCCTTCCCTACTCCACCATCATCATGGAAATCCAACTGGAAGGTGGAGCACTCAAGGCGAAGCGGGAACTCGAGGGCGGCTGGTTTCAGTGGCTCGAAATGCCTCTGCCGGCGCTGCTGACGATCCAGTCGGGCATCAATAAACCGCGCTACGCCACGCTGAAAGGCATCATGGCGGCAAAAACAAAGCCGATAAGGAAGTTGAACGCGGCCGACCTGGGATTGGGCGTGGTGGACCTCGCGCCAAGACAGCGCGTTGTAAAAGTCTATGCGCCGGCCAAGACGAATCAAACGCAGTTTTTGCAAGGCAATCCCAAGGAAGTTTCCGCCCTCTTGGTCGACAAACTAAGAAATGAGGCACGCGTGATTTGAGGAGGCTTGCCATGTTTGCTCATATCTGGAGAATGCGTTCGCGCAAGAAGAGAAGCAAGGATTACGAGACCTTCGGGCGCCAAGTAACGCTGGCGGCGCTTCAGAAGATCGACGGCTGCCAGCAGGCTTACTTTATTAAGGTCTTCCAGGCCCGCAAACCGGAATATCTCTGGGTGGTATTCTGGCGGGACCATAAAGCTCTCGAAGCGGCGCGCACAAATCCCGTTTGGCGGGATCAGATCAGGAAGTTTGAAGCGGGGAAATTCTACAAGACCATTCCGCTGGAATTGGTGTGCGAGTGCTTATGCTCGTTCGGCGGAACCGCGGCTCGCGTGGCGAAGAAGAATGCCGGGCGTGCCGCCTAGCCCGGACTTTTCAAACGCCTCGGGAAGGGCGAGGCAGAGCCTGTGTAAAAACCTTCGCTGAACTGTCATTGCGAGCGTAGGGAGGAATCTCGCTCTTAATGTGTTCAAGAGAGTGCGAGATTCCTCGCCGCCTGCGGCTCCGCGGAATGACAGACTAATCGAGTCTTCACGCAGATTCTTAAGCCCCGCCCTTCCGGTCCGCTCCAACTGTGGTGAGGAACAGGAAACGAATATGCCTGAGTTGGTTTTGGTTTTCGCGGAACATCAAGAAGGCAAATTAAGCCGGCCCACCTGGGAAGCGATGGCCGCGGGGCAAAATCTCGCGCAGCAAATCGGCGGAACGGTGTCTGCGGTTCTCCTGGGGAACCAGATCGCCCCACTGGCTTCAGAACTTGCCGCCCTCCAGCTCGAGGAGGTTGTGTGCGTCGATTCCCCCTTGCTGGCCGACTACACGCCGGACGGCTACGCCCAGGCGCTCCGTGAGGTTGTCCAGCAAAAGCAACCGCGTTTGGTGGTCTTCAGCCATACCTATCTGGTGCGGGACTTCGCTCCCAAGCTGGCCACGTCATTGCAGCAGGCGCTGGTGAGCGACTGCCTGGGTTACCGCTCAGAAGGCGAGCGGCTGGTCTTCGTGCGGCAGGTTTTCCAGGGGAAGTTTGTGGCGGATGTGGAGTTCGCGGGACCGCCACCCCACTTCGTCTCCTTCCAGGCGGCGGCATTCCGCGAGGACTCCGTTCGGCGCGGGGCTGCTCCTGCCATAATTACTTCGGCGCCAACGACTCTTTCAGCGGACAAAGTCCGGACCAAGCCGGGCGAGCGTTTTCGCGGCGCCAAACAGGCTGTGGACTTGACGCAGTCGGAAATCATCGTCGCCGTCGGACGTGGCATCAAGGCTCCCGAAAACATCGAACTGGCCAAGAAACTGGCGGAAGCGCTGGGCGCCGAAATCGGCGCTTCGCGCCCCATCTGCGATAGCGGCTGGCTGCCCATGGACCGCCAGGTGGGGAGTTCGGGGCAGACCGTGGCCCCCAAGCTCTACGTCGCGCTCGGAATCTCCGGCGCCATCCAGCATATGGTGGGAATGAAAGGCTCGCGGACGGTGGTGGCCATCAATAAGGATAAGGAAGCGCCGATCTTCGAAGCCGCGACTTACGGAATCGTCGGAGACCTTTTCGAAATCGTTCCGGCGCTGACGGTAGAGATTAAGAAAATCAAGAGCTAGGAGTCAGAAGTCAGAATAAAGCTATCAGGCGTAAACCGAAGCATTCACCTGCCTGCCGTACGTACGAGCCTCAGCTATTCGCCATCGCTCGAATCTGTTCTTCAAGCGTGGCCAGCTTATTCTGGATAATGTCCCAGATGAGTTCGGCATCCACCCCGAAGTACTCATGAATGAGAATATTGCGCAGCCCTACGAGCCTCTTTTAATCCACTTCCGGATGTTGTGATCGAATGGCTTCTGGAATTGTCTTCGCAGCTTCCCCGATTACCTCCAGGTTGCGGACCACAGCATCGAGAGTTTTTGAATCTGCCGCAAACGCGGCTGGCGAGAGGCCAGCCGTATATTGGCGGATTTTTGTAATCGCCTGGAGGATGTCCTCCAGATAGACCTCATAATCCCGGGGCATGAACGGTCTCGTTAAGAATTGGCTCTCGAAGCCTAGGCTTAAGGGCATTGGCAAGCACCAGGTCCACCGGGCAGTCGAATAGGTCTTCCAGATATGCCTTTAAATCCATATAGGCGTCGAAGGACTTGTGTTCGAACTCTACCAGCATATCCAGATCGCTGGCGGACGTGTTTTCTGCCCGAGCCACCGAACCAAACAGCCCGAGGCTACGCACGCCGAAACGCCGGATGTTGTCACGCTCCTCGCCCAGCTTTGCCAAAACTTGCTCTCGTGTAAGCTGCACTTATGCCCTCGCTGCCGACGGCCCCTATGCGTCGCTATCTCGATAGTAGTCGAGCCCAATCGTTTAATCAACCGGTTCCCGGTCGGGCCCCGTGGGGAGCCCTACTCTATTCGCCTGAGGAGTTCACTGCTGACCTTCTTGCTCGTAACTGGTCACTCGTCACTGCCTCTTCGGTGTCCAACTAAACGGGCGCCAAGCCGTCTCTTTTACCTCGCAGGTGCTGCAATCAAAACCTCTGAGACTCTCTCCACCTCCGGTGATTCTGTCGGGTGAAATGAAGTCGACCTCGAACCGCAAAATCAGAGGACACATCTTTAGCTTTCCATTCGGTGGAGGACAAGGGAATGGGAGTAAAAAGCGGGTTGTGCCAATCCAGCGCGTGCCACTGCGGCGGCACTCTGTGCGAGTATAGGCTCCTTGTTTAGCAGCCTCGGGCGGGATGTTCACCCACTCGGCAGTGAAGTGATCACCCTCAACCTTCACACGGTACTCTTTGCCGGTCGACCCGGACTTCCAAACCTCAGGAAGCGCGCTGCTTTTGGCGGCACTGGCGGCCGGCTTGGAGGCGCCTTGATTTTCGGAACTGAACAGCAGGGATCCAGCGACAAGAACGACGCACAGCAGAACAACGATGGAAGAGGCTTTTGCGCTCAAGCAGATTCCCTCACTTTCCTGGGCACTCAATCACAGGCTGAACCAAAGGTTGGTAACGGGGTTAGCGTCAGGCAGAGGCCGACATAGACATTTTGGCACTTTCAAATCCTGGCCCCTTCGACCTGCTCTAACTATCTGTGTTTTCAACAACATTCCCGCAATGATGGCTAACTACATTTGTTTTCATAGACATTCTCGCTTTGCTCAGCGCGTTTCCATGCCGATCCTTTGTTTTCAATGACATTCTCGCTTTGTTCCGTCAAAAAACGATTCTTCCCAAATTGGGGCTGGGTGTCAAGTCTTATGGCAGCGGTCATTTGGACCGGGTTTGACCATGTGAAACGAAGGCAGCGCCGAGTCATGGCCATAGGGTGTTTCTCTCAGAACGACAACTTGTCCTAGTGTCGCCCTCCACAAAAAATACGCTAGCATTGTAGCTTATGCGGGGGCGCTTGTCAAGCACAAAATTCCGCTTTATCTTCGGGACCGAGCGGTGCGCATTCGCCGGTGGAAACTGCTCTCCCGCGGCTTTGCATGGCCAAACTTGTCCGTCATCCATCGGTAACCCACAATCCTGCCACTGTCCGAACTCGGGACGGGCTAATCCCAAAAACGAACACCTTCCCCCGCTTATCGGTCTCCTTTTCCTCCTAAGTCGTTGGAAACAAATCGCGGTATGCAGAAACAGGATGGCAAGTCTCGTGCCCTAAGAGCACCAACGGAGCAGAGCGAAGTCTCGTGCTGCCTTGAAAGAGGCCGCTGGGTCTCGACGGGACAAAGGGCATCGCTGGGTTCTAATGAAACGCCGGCAATCAACCCTGCCTAGACCTGCTTAGCGAGAAGGAGGAATCCCAGTTGAAGGGAGAGAAGACGATGAACTCCAAGCATGGGGTATTGGACATTCCGCGCGAGTCAAACCAGCGACAGCGGCGAATACGCATGATCATTTATTCCGTTGTGGGCGTTGCGGTCGTCGCTGGCATCACTGTTTTCCTATCCCGCCTTAAGCCTGCTGCGCCGGTCGTGGACAAGACGGCAGTCTGGATCGACACGGTGAAGAAAGGCCCCATGGTGATCGGGGTGAGAGCGTTAGGGATCGTGGCGCCCCAAACGAAAGGCGCCAAGGCGCCGTCTAACAGCACGACGGTGCGGCTGAGGATCCCTCAGGCGCAGGCCAAAGACGTGCGAGGCGGCGAGGCGGCGACTATTGACACGCACAACGGGATTGTTCCCGGTCACGTGGCGGGTGTAGTGCCCGTCGTGATCGGGGGGGTCATGACGGTCGACGTGAAACTGGATGGCCCGGCGCCTGAAGGAACAAAGCCGGGCCAGGAAGTGGACGGCACCGTCGAGATCGAGAAACTGGACAATGTAATCTTCGTGGGCCGTCCGGTTTTCGGCCAGCCTAACACCACCATATCACTGTACAAGGTCGACCCTGACGGCAAGGGAGCCAACCTCGTACAGGTGCAGTTAGGCCGCGCCTCGGTGAATACCATCGAGGTCCTTAGCGGCTTGCAACCCGCCGACAAGGTGATTCTGTCCGACATGTCGGCATGGAGCGACTTCGCCCGCATCCGGCTGGAATGAAGTTCGCCTCCGAGGCACAGAGACACCGCGAGATAAGAGGAGAGGAAGGAGTTTTCGGCGTCTCGGCAGTTCCGATAAGTATCCAAATGGAGAAGTAAAAATGGCAACAAAAATGACATTTTGGCGAATTTTAGTGACACTAGTTTTCCTGGTTGTGGTCTTGACCCAGCCGGCGGCTGGGCAGGAGGACAAAAAGGATCCCGCATCTGAGGAGGCGACGCACTTCGATTACTCGAATAGTCGCGCCGCGTTTCCCGACATTCTTGCGCCCTATTTCGGCCGTTATGTCCCCAGCCCCCGGCTGGAGAACTCGCCTCGGCTTCAGGATCTCATTCGCGACGGTAAATTGGTGCTCACGATCGATGACGCCATTGCTCTGGCGGTCGAGAACAATTTGGCGGTCGCGGTGGCGCGCTACGACCTCCCTATTGCACAATCGGACTATCTCCGCACGAAAGGGGGAGGAGCGTTGCGTGGCGCGGCAGGCGCATTTCAATCCACCACAGCTTTTAGCGGCGCTCTCGGCGCGAGTGGGGGAAGTAACGGAAACGGTAACGGAGCTAGCGCGACCAGCAGTCTGGGAGGCGGCATCAACCTCGGGGGTGGAGGTGGATGCTGTGATCCATACGTATACACCCTCTATGGCTGGAGCAACGCTATCACCCCCATCAACTACTTCCTCCTGGGCGGTGTCCCGGTTGAGACCTCTCATAACGCAATCTTTGAAGCAGGTTACGGCCAGGGATTCCTGACCGGCTCAAGCTTCGCGGTATCGGAATTCACTCAGCGTTATTCCTCTAACACCGCAACCGATTCCAGCCAATTCAATCCGGTGTTTTCTTCGGGGCTTTCGATATTCTTTAGCCAGAACTTATTAAACGGATTTGGCTACCGCGCCAACGCTAGATCGATCCGGCAAGGCCCCAATGAGCTGAAGATCGCCATGAGCAAATTTCGATTGGCCGTAATTACCGAGGTAGCAGCAGTGATGAGCACCTACTATGACCTGCTCGCGGACCAAGAGAAAATCCGCGTGGCGCAGGAGGGGCTGCAAAATGCTGAAAAGCTCCTGGAGAACAACCAGACGGAGTTAAAGATTGGCGCTGTCGCCCAATATGACGTGCTGAGGAGCCAAGAGGAAGTAGCCTTGAGGAAACAAGACCTACTAACGGCGGGAAACACGTTCTCCCAGGATGCCCAATCCCTGAAAGCCAAGATCTCCAAGAGCTTCAACGAAGAGTTGGCCGGGGTGAATATTGTCCCCGCTGACAAGCTGCCGGAGCCGCATCCCGAGGATGTGCCCACTCTGGACGAGGCTATGAAAGAAGCTGCAAGCCATCGTCCAGAGATCGAGAAGGCCGATCTCGATTTGCGCAACCAGGAGTACACTATCCAGCAGACTCGCAATAACCTTTTGCCCGCGCTTACAGCTTACGCTTCCTATACCTTCCAGGGGCTTGGCGGGGCCCTGGGTCATACTTTCTCGAATATTCTTGCAAACGATTATCCTAACCTTGCCTACGGAGTTCAGTTGCAGTTCCCGCTTCGCAACCGGATTGCTCAGGCCGACGCCGCTCGGGCTCTCATCGAGCAGCGGCAGTTGCAAATGACGCTTGCGCAGGCTAAGAACCAGGCCGTTTGGGACGTTGCCAAGGCCGTGAGCGCAGTCGAGCAGGCCAAGAGCCAGCTTGACGCGGCCACGAATCTGGAGGCGATTTCGCGCCAAGTGCTCGGCATGCAGCAGCAGAAGTTCACGCTGGCTTCGGCTACGGTCGAAGATGTGATCACCGCGCAAACCAATTTAGCCAACGCCCAGGGGACGGTGGTGGCCGCGCGTGCCGCCTATGCGAAGGCATTGATTCAGTACGAACAAAACACGGGAACACTGCTCGATCGGAACCATATTGATCTGTCCGAGGCAGTGGGCGGGGAGGTCAAGAAGGCGCCCAATATTCCAGGCACGCCGGTGAACTAGCTTCGTAGGGGCGGCCCTTGTGGCCGCCCTCCGCGGTCGCTACGAAAAACCAGGGCGGGCGGCCACGAGGGCCGCCCCTACAGCACCCAATCCCGAACTCGGGACGAGTTGTCCCAAAATCGGACACTTGGGGAGGGACAATCGAGTGCAACTCAGCCTAAGGTATTGAAAATAAAGGTCGTAATCAAAAAATGACTTGGCAGTGCTATTGCCGTAAATATCCCCGGGGAGTATCGATATGGACATACCACGTGAAGATGCAAAGCGAAAACGCAGAATACGCAGGATCATTTTTGCCGCTGTAGGCCTATTAGCCATCGCTTCTGTGACTTATGGTCTTTCGCGTCTAAAACCCGCCGCGCCCAGCGTGGACAAAGCGACGGTGTGGATCGAGACGGTCAAAAGGGGGCCGATGCTACTGGAAGTGCGAGGGCTGGGCACCTTGGTTCCGGATGAGCTTCTGTGGCTTCCGGCGTCCTCGGACGGGCGGGTGGTGAGCCGGCTATTGCCGGGCGTGCAGCACATGAAGCCCGATACCATAATCATGGAGCTGAAGAACCCTGAACTTGAGCAGGCCGCTCTCGACGCCCAATGGCAACTCAAAGCGGCCGAAGCAGACTACAACAGTCTGAAAGCGCAGCTTGACAGCAAACTGCTGGACGAGAAGGCGGCCGCTGCCACTGTCCAGGCTGATTACACCAACGCGGTGCTCAATGCCGAAAAGGATGCTGCACTGGCGAAGGCAGGCTTGGCGGCGGAGCTGAACGCCAAGCTGTCACAGGCCAAGGCTGACGAATTGACCACCCGCAACAAAATCGAACTGGACCGGCTGGCCGTGAGCGCCGCTTCTGCCCAAGCCCAACTGGAGGCCTCGAAGGCCAAGGTCGGACAATTGCGCGCCCTTTACGAGTTGAAGGAGGCGCAACTGGACCGGCAGAAGGTGCGGGCAGGAGTTGAGGACGGCACGCTACAGGAGGTGCCAGTGGAAGTCGGCCAGCAGGTGACCGCGGGCACGATCCTGGCCAAGGTAGCCCAGCCGAACAAGCTGAAGGCGGAGCTGAAGATTCCCGAGACCCAGGCGAAGGACGTTCTAATCGGGCAAGTTGCCTCCGTCGACACGCGCAACGGCATCATTGCCGGCCATGTGGAGCGGATTGACCCGGCGGTGATAAACGGAACAGTGACCGTGGACGTCAAACTGGAAGGCGAGTTACCGAAAGGCGCGCGCCCCGACTTGAGCGTGGAAGGTACCATCGAGATCGAGAACCTAAAGGACGTGGTCTACGTCGGCCGGCCGGCGTTTGGCCAGCCAAACAGCACGGTGGGAATCTTCAAGCTGGATGAAGAAGGCAACGGCGCGTCGCGGGTGCAGGTGAAGCTGGGTCGAAGCTCTGTCAACACGGTCGAGATCCTGGACGGACTCAAACCCGGCGACCGCGTCGTGCTGTCCGACATGTCAACTTGGGATGCGTTCAATCGCATACGACTGAATTAGCTCTCAGCTCTCAGCCTTCAGCTCGTGCTTGCAGTCCGTTGCCCGTTAATCGCTGAAGTCACGGCAGGGGCTGCAGCGCAGGGTTTGCTGATAGCTGACGGCTGATAGCTCTGTCGAGGCAGATCATGGGCACACTACTTCAAGATCTCCGCTTCGGTCTTCGCCAGCTCGGCCGCAATCCTGGCTTCGCAGTCATCGCCATACTCACCCTGGCGCTGGCGATCGGGGCCAACACCGCCATCTTCACTGTCGCTAATGATTTCCTTCTTCGCCCACTGCCCTTCCACAATTCCGATCGCGTGGTAATGGTGAAGTGCGCCCAACGCAGGCTCGAGCAGTCAGGCCAGGCAACACAGGGCGGGTGGGCGGACCAGCCAAGCTTCAAGTACTGGCGCGACCACAATCAGGTCTTTCAGGCGATGGCCGCGTGGGCCGGCGAGGGTGAGCAGAGCAACTTGACCGGCTCGGAAGGCCCGGAGCGGGTCCGCGCCAAGCAGGTGACGGAAGGATTTTTCCGCGTCCTCGGCGTTACGCCCATCCTCGGCCGAACCTTCTCCGTCGCGGAGGATCAGCCCGGCGGAAATCGCGTAGCCGTCATCAGCCACGCGCTGTGGCAAACGCGCTTCGGCAGTGACCGCGACATTCTGGGAAAAATGCTTTTCCTAAATGGCGAATCCTACGAGGTAATTGGCGTCCTTCCCACTGACTTTCGCTTCTCCACCGCGCCGGAGGACGTTCGGGTGCCTCTGCAAGCCAATCTCGCCGTCGGTGCAGGTGGCTATTATTTGCACGCTCTCGGACTGTTAAAACCGGGAGTCAGGCTCCCGCAGGCGCAGGCGGACATGGAAGCGCTCGCCGCGCAACTTGCCAAGATATTCCCTCAGCAATGGAACTCGGACCAGTACGTCACAGTTGAGAGCCTGCGAGACCGATATGACAAGGAACTCCGCCCCTCGCTTCTGGTGCTGCTGGGGTTCGCTGGGCTCGTGCTGCTGATCGCCTGCGCCAATCTTGCCAACCTGCTGCTGGCTCGCGCCGCAGGGCGGCAGCAGGAGATCGCCATTCGGCGCGCCTTGGGCGCGGGGCGGTCGCGAATCGTCCGCCAAATGCTGATCGAAAGCGGCTTGCTAGGGCTGGCGGGCGGCGCAGCAGGCGTGCTGGTGGCATCCTACGGCGTAGCCGTTTTGTACTTTCTGCTTCCAAGCGCCTGGAACCCGCTGATCCGAGGAGGAATTGACGCCTCGGTGCTTTTGTTCTCGCTAGCGACTTCGCTGCTGACCGTCCTGCTGTTTGGCATGGCGCCGGCCCTTCGCGCCGCCGGTTTCGACTTGAATGAGACGTTGAAGCAAGGGCTGCGCGATGCGCACTCGGCCGCGGGACTCCATTCCTCTCGAGCCGCGCTGGCGGCGGGCGAAGTGGCGCTGGCGGCAATACTCCTGACGGCCGCCGGGCTACTTGCGAAGAGTTTCGTTCGAATTTCCACTGTCGCCTTGGGCTTCCAGCCGGAGTCCGTCCTAACGGTTGCACTGCACCGCACCGGACAGCACATGGAGCATTTTTACGACCCGTTGTTACAGCGGATTTCTGCTCTGCCCCAAGTGCGGTCGGCGGGCATCATCAACTTTGCGCCGCTGTCAGGCGGTGGGTGGGGCCAGGACATTGTGATTGAGGGCCGGCCGCCCCGCGCGCGCGGCGATCTGATCTGGGCGGCGCACCGCCAGGCGACCCCCGGCTATTTTCGCGCCATGGGAATTCCTCTGCTGCGCGGGCGAGCATTCGAGGAGAGCGACTGGTGGAGCGACAACGCCATCATCAGTGCAGCCATGGCAAGGCAATATTGGCCCGGCGAAGACCCGATTGGAAAGCGCTTCGGCGTTAACTGCTCCGACTCGCCTTGCCTTTGGCGAACGGTGGTGGGAGTGGTCGGCGACGTGAAGGAGCTTGGACCCGCGGCAGAGCCCGCAATTGCGATGTACTTCATGGAGACGCTGCATGACATGACGCTGGTGGTTCGCGCGACCCAGGATCCGACAAGGCTCGTCACCGATATCCGCCAGATCGTTCACAGTATCGATTCCAATCAGCCTATCGGAGACGTGCGCACCATGGAGAGCGCGGCCGCGGAGTCCGTTGCGCCGCAGCGCCTCACCATGCTGGTTTCCATCCTGTTTGCCGCGCTGGCATTGGTGCTGGCGATGGTCGGTCTCTATGGGGTGATCTCCTATACAGTTGCGCAGCGAACCCACGAATTCGGCGTGCGGGTGGCGCTGGGAGCGGAGCGAAGAGACATCCTGAAACTCGTCGTGGGACAGGGATCAAAGATGATCCTGGTGGGGGTGGGAACGGGGATCCTGGGCGCGCTGGCCTTGACGCGATTTGTATCGAGCCTGCTCTATGGCGTTAAGCCCACCGACCCTCTCACCTTCCTCGGCGTAACTCTCCTGCTGATTGCCGTCGCCTTGCTCGCCAGCTATATTCCGGCGCACCGCGCGACGAAGGTCGATCCGCTGGTGGCGCTGCGGTACGAATAGGTGTGAGGGGCCGGGTACCAGGTTGAAGGGAACAGGGAACAGGTGACAGGGAACAAACATCTCGGTCATTCCCGTGAAGGGGGGGATCAGATTCCCCGGAGCTTTACGTCAGCTTGTACTGGGGTCGACGATTGCGAGCCTGTTGAAACAAGAACGGTAGAATCCGTAATCGCGGGTCAGGAGCCGGTCGGCCTGCAAGAGCGCGTGTGCCCCAATCAGAAAATCCGCTGCCACCCGCGTCCTCGTGCCGCCACGCTTTCGGTAAGCCTTCCATGCGACTCCGGCTTGGAAGGCGGTTTCGGAGTCGATGGGACTGAACTCGATTCCGACCTCTCGCAGGATTTCGATGCAGGTCGAAATCGAGGAAAAGCAACCTGCAATCTCGGCCCACACCACATCGCACGCGAGCAGGCGTCCCTCGCCGGCGCACGAGTGCAGGCTGTTTCTGGAAGCGATCCCAAACTCGGGATCTCGATTCAAGAAATCGAGCACAACGTTGCTATCAACAGCGGTGATCACTTCAGCGGGTATTCTCCCCGAAGCTCCTTCATGATGTCGTCGGTGCGGCGGCCGAGTTTCAAAATGCCAAAGTACTTGTCAAACGGGTCGCTAGATAATCGCTTGCTCATCACCAAACGACCGCGCTCCTCCTGGACGTCGAGAACCTGGCCTGTGCGAATGCCCAGGCGCACGCGCAGCGGCTTCGGAATGGTAATCTGGCCTTTTTCGGAAACGACCGTTTTCATACCCGAATTGTATGAATTCCTACCGCAATTGTCAAGCCGTAGGGGAACGGCTTGCCGTCCCCGCATTTCCACTGGCCCCGACGAGGTTAGGGCAAGCCCTACCCCACAGGCAGGATCGAGAGTCGTTCGCTGATAGCTGAAAACTGCCGGCTGACAGCTCGCGATGGGTCGAGGTAAACGATGAGGACACTGTTTCATGACGTTCGCTACGGCGTTCGCATGTTGGCGAAGAATCCCGGCTTCACGGTGGTCGCGGTTTTGACGCTGGCGCTGGGGATCGGTGCGAACACGGCGATTTTCAGCGTGATGAATGCCGCGCTGGTGCGCCGTTTGCCGGTGCCTGATCCGGAACAATTGGTTCGCTTCCACACCACCGACCAGCCCCCCAACACCTCGCAGACGGGTTACAACGACACTTCCTTGACCGAACCCGTTTTCGAAGAACTCCGCAAGCAGCACAACGTTCTTTCGGACCTCGTTGCTTACGTGCCGCTCAGCTACAGAAAGGTGGCGGTACGCTTTGGCGCTGAGCCCGAAGAGGCCAACGCCGATATGGTGAGCGGAAACTTCTTCTCGGGGCTGGGAGTGCGGCTGGCGCGGGGACGGGGATTCGCCCTTGAGGACGAGTCTCAGCACACCCCGACGGCAGTGCTGAGCTACGCCTACTGGACGCGGCGCTTTGCCCGTAGCCCCTCCGTAATCGGGCAGACTCTTTACATCAAGGGAGCACCGTTCACGATCATCGGAGTTGCGCCCCGGGAATTCGGGGGAGTCGGGCAGGGTGAGCCGACTGATATTTGGGTTCCTTTCCAAAGCCGCGCGGATTTGAAGCCGTGGGGCCGCTCTCCCGACAGCCCCGACAGTTTCTACGGAGATCCGGCCTGGCTCTTCCTGCTGATGATTGGGCGACTGCAACCTGGGATCAGCCAAGAGCGGGCGCTGGCGCAGTTGAATCCCGTTTATCAACGCACCTTGGCCGCGACGGGTGTCAAGCCGGACCCGAAGGCGCCACCGATTAAGCTTCTCTTCTCTCCCGTGCGCGGCATCGAGAACCTGCGGGAGAGCTACGAGAAACCACTGCTGGTCCTGATGGCGATGGTAGGCGTTGTGTTGGTGATTGCGTGCGGCAATGTAGCCATGCTTCTGGTGGCCAGGAATAGTGTGCGCCGGCAGGAATTCAGGCTGCGACTGACTTTGGGCGCAACCCGATTGCAGCTCTTCCGTCATTTGCTTACCGAGAGCCTAGTGCTGGTGG
Organism: uncultured Acidobacteriota bacterium; assembly: GCA_963831905.1. Classification (GTDB taxonomy): domain Bacteria; phylum Acidobacteriota; class Terriglobia; order UBA7540; family UBA7540; genus CAVROP01. Next base: position 2,351,988 of record CAWHRX010000009.1, read on the forward strand.
GAACAGGGACGGCGCTGGGCTGGCTCTTCGCCACCTGGGCGACGGAAGCCATGGTGGCCTGGTCAGGGCTGGATTTCAACGTGTCGCCGGACCAAAGGGTGTTGGCGTTCACCTTGGCTCTCTCGGCACTCGCGGCTCTGTTATTCGGTCTCGCTCCCCTGCGTAATGCCGTCCGCAGCTCCCCCGGCTTCACGCGCACAACCGGTGCTCCCGGCTCCACACGCGGCAAGGAACAACAGCGCCGCGGGCAGGCGGTCGTGGCATTTCAAATTGCTCTCTGCCTGGCGTTGCTGGTGTGCGCCAGCCTGTTGTTACGCACCCTCCGAAACCTGGAGACTTTAGACCTTGGGCTACGAACCCAAGGGCTGCTCGTATTCGGCATCACCCCGCCACAAGGGCTCTCGAAAGAAGCTGAGGTCCTGCATTTCTACCAGTCGCTCATGGACCGGCTGCGGGCTCTGCCCGGCGTCGAGTCGGCGACTTTGATGGATAATCGCATCGGCTCAGGGTGGAGCAACAATACCGGCGCATTCGTTGATGGAAAGTACCCGAAGCCTAACACCTTTTGCCCGATGCGTTGGAACGCGGTGGGGCCGGATTATTTCCACGTGCTCAGGACGCCGATCCTTGTTGGCCGCGATTTCACCGACGCCGATTCGGCGTCCGCCCCCAAAGTGGCCGTCATCAATCGAACCTTTGCCGAGCGCTACCTCGACGGGCGTCAACCCCTGGGGCGCCATGTGGCGAATGATAACGGCCCCAAGACGGAACAGTACACCGTGGTGGGGGTAGTCCAGGACAGCAAGTACACCGGAGTGGAGGAAAAAGCCACACCCATGGCCTGGTTCTCCTACACGCAGGTCGGCGGCACGGAAACCATGAATATCGAGTTGCGCACGGAAGGCTATCCGACGGCGCTGCTGCCCGAAGTGCGCCGCGCCGTGGCGGAATTTGGGCCGGACATGCCGCTGCTTGAACCCATGACTCAACAGGAGCAGTTCGACAAGTCGTATACCGACGAGCGATTGTCGGCGCGCCTGGCCATCTCCTTCGGATTTCTTGCCGCGCTGCTTGTGGCGACCGGACTTTACGGGACGCTTTCGTATCGAGTGAGCCGGCGGACCGCCGAGATTGGAGTACGAATGGCCCTGGGAGCACAGCGGCGGCAGGTGCTCTGGATGATCCTGCGCGAGAGTCTTACGGTCAGTGTGGCGGGCCTGCTCGTCGGCCTCCCGCTGGCGGTGGCGGGCGCGCGGGTGCTCCGCTCCATGCTTTTTGGACTGGGACCGGGCGACCCCCTCGCCTTCGCCGCGGCAATACTGGGCCTGGCCGTCGTGGTGCTTGCGGCGAGCTTGATTCCGGCGGAGCGGGCAGCGCGGGTCAATCCGATTGTAGCGCTGAGGTATGAGTAGCTCACCGGGCTTTGGCCCGGCAACGAAGGACGAAAATAGGCGAGAGTGATGTAAGGTATTGCTGGATGGGGCGGCGAGAGAGGTCGTTTCACTCTGGCGCAGCAGGAAGCCCGCGTATGAGTATGACCCGGACGCTGAGAGGCACAACGAATTGTTGCTTCCCCGAAGTGGAGAGCACGCGAATGAGATTCTCGCAATTGCCCGCGTCCTGCGCCGCCCCTCCAGGAGGCGATCATGGAGGTGCTTTACGCGTGTTGTTGTGGGTTGGACGTGCACAAGAAGAGTATCACCGCGTGTGTGCTGTGGGCAGAAGGGAAGGGGAAGACGCGCAAGGAGAAGCGGCGCTTTGGAACTTTCACGCGGGAGTTGTTGCAGTTGGCGGACTGGCTGCGGGCGTGCGGGGTAACGCACGTGGCTATGGAATCCACGGGGGTGTACTGGAAGCCGGTGTGGAACATCCTGGAGGGGCAGTTTGAGGTGCTGTTGGTGAACGCGCAACACATCAAGGCGGTGCCGGGGCGGAAGAGCGATCAAAAGGACTGTGAGTGGATTGCGGATCTGCTTCAGCACGGGTTGCTGCACGGGAGTTTCGTACCGCCGAAGGAGAGGCGAGAACTGCGGGACCTGACACGTTATCGAGTGAGTTTGGCGCAGGAGGAGAACCGCATTGCGAACCGCGTCCAAAAGGTGCTGGAGGATGCCAACCTGAAACTGGCGTCGGTGGCCAGCGATCCTCTGGGGGTGTCGGGCCGGGCGATCCTGACGGCCATTCTAGCTGGGGAAGAAGACACGGAGCGGCTGGCGGAGATGTCCAAGGGGATACTGCGCAAGAAGATTCCGGACTTACGTTTGGCGTTAGAAGGGCGGGTGACGGAGCATCATCGTTTTCTGCTCCGGGAGTTGCTGGATCATCAGGAATTCCTGGAGAAGAAGATGGCGGAAGTGGAAGCGGAAATTGGGAAGCGCATGCGCCCTTTTGAAGCGGAGGTCGAGAGGCTGGACACGATTCCGGGCGTCGACCGGGTGACGGCCTGGAGTCTGGTGGCGGAGGTGGGGGTGAGGATGGAGCGATTTCCTTCCGCCGGTCACTTGGCCTCTTGGGCAGGTTTATGCCCGGGGAGTTTCGAGAGCGCGGGCAAGCGTCTGAGCGGCAGGACGCGGAAGGGGAGTGCCTCGCTACGGCGCTGTTTGTGTCAGGTGGGGTCGGTCGTCTCCCACCTGCGGGACAATTATCTTTCCGCGCAGTACCGACGCCTGGCCGCCCGGCGAGGAGGCAAGCGAGCCGTATTGGCTGTGGCGCACACGGTGTTGGTGATGGCGTATCACATCCTCAAGCGAAAGCAGAATTACCAAGAGCTCGGAGCCGACTATTTCGACCGCTTGAACGCTGATGCCATACGCCGTTCCCTCGTCCGTCGCTTGGAGAGGCTCGGTCACAGAGTCACCCTCGAACCTATCCTGCAGTCGGCGTGAGGGGTTTTCGAATGAGTAAAGCTGTCAGCCCTCAGCTATCAGCAAGCAGCATGTCGGCCGTTGTTTGCTGATAGCTGATGGCGGACGGTTGATAGCTTGCGGACGATCGAGGCAAATGATGGAAACGGTGCTTCAGGACATTCGTTACGGAATTCGCATGCTGGCCAGAAATCCCGGCTTCACCGCCGTGGCGGTGCTGACGCTGGCGCTGGGCATTGGAGCCAACACGGCGATCTTCACGATTGTGAACGCGGTGTTGCTCAACCCTCTGCCCGTCACGGATGCGGCGCACCTCTTCGAACTGGACACGACCGACAGGAAGACGACGGTAGCGCTGGGGAATGCTACGCGCCTCGGAATGTCGGTCCGGAACTACGAAGACTTCGCGCGGCAAGCGGATGTCTTTTCCGAAATCACAGGCTTCATGGGAATCGGATTGACCCAAAGTGGCGGTGATGCTCCCAAGCGCTTCCAGGGATCCCTGGTCACCGCGAATTATTTCGACGTGCTGGGCGTACGCGCCGTTTTGGGACGGACGTTTCGGCCCGACGAAGACCAGCATCCGGGCGGCGATACGGTAGCGGTCGTGAGCTACGGCTTCTGGTCGCGCGAGTTCGGAAGCTCGCCCGAGGTGCCGGGAAAGCGATTGACCTTGAACGGGACGGATTATACCGTGATCGGCGTGACTCCGCCGCAATTCAAGGGGACATTTCTCTTCGCTAACTCCGACCAGATCTGGCTTCCGATCAGCATGCACACCCAAGTGCTTGCCGGATTCATTGAGGACCACTTCCTGGACCGCCGCTTTTTGGATTTGAATACGGTCGGACGGTTAAAGGCAGGCGTGACCGTACGCCAGGCGGAGTCTGCCGTGGAGACGATAGCCTCCAGGCTCGAGCAGCAGTACCCCAAGGACAACCAGGGGCGCGGCGCCACTCTCTCGCCGGTGGCCGATGCCTCACTCGGCATCAATCAGCACGCGCAGGTGGTGAAAGCGGGCGTGGTGATGATGGGGATTGTGGGTGTGGTCCTGCTGATCGCGTGTGTCAATCTGGCGAGCCTGATGCTTTCGCAAACGGCCCGGCGTGAGAAAGAGATGTGTTTGCGGGCCGCCTTAGGCGCGGGCTCCCGTCGATTGGCGCGCCAATCGCTCACCGAGAGTTTTCTGCTGTCGATGCTGGGCGGCGCTGTCGGCCTGCTGCTGGGATACTGGGGCAGATGGGCGTTGTGGTCCGAGCGGCCGGCGTTCCTGCGGCAAAGCGACCTGGCATTGCCGTTGGATGGCCGGGTATGGGCGTTTACCTTCGCGATCGCCGTCTTGACGGCGATTCTGTTTGGCCTGGTTCCGGCGTGGAAAGTCTCGCGCCCGACGTTGATGGAAACCCTCAATTCCGGAGGGCGAAGCGGCAGCATGGCTTGGGGCCGCAGTCGGTTCCGCCAGGCGCTGGTGGTTTCCGAAGTCGCGCTCGCCCTGGTGGCGCTGGTTGGTGCTGCGTTGTTCCTGCGCAGTTTTGCCTTCGCGCAAGGGCTTGACCCAGGATTTGAATCCAAGCGGCTCTTCGTGATGGGGTTCGACCTGGGGTCACAACATTACGATCAGGACCGGGGCGAGCAGTACTTCCGTGACGCGATTGAGCGCGCCGCATCGTCTCCAGGGGTTCAATCCGCGGCAGTCGCTTCCAATTTCCCGCTCGGGGGCGGCGTGGGCAGGACCATCTTCCTGGAAGGGCAGGACGCGGAGAGCGGCCACCGCGGGACGCTGACCACGCTGAACGACGTTTCCTCCGGCTATTTTCAAACCCTGGGCATTCCCCTACATCACGGCCGGGCATTCAACGACCTGGATCGCAAGGAGACAAAGCCGGTCGCTATTGTTAACCACGCGATGGCCAAGCACTTCTGGCCAGGCGAGAGTCCTCTGGGGAAGCGCTTCCACTTCATCGGAGAGATGAGGTTGCTGGAGGTCGTGGGAGAGGTTGGCGATTCGTGGCAATTTGGAGTTGGGGAAGATCCCCAGCCAGTTGCGTATTTGCCCATCACCCAAGCTTATTCGCCCTTTGCGGTTCTTCAGGTACGCACCATGGGGGACCCCAAGACCGTGTTACCGTCGGTGCGCGAGTCGGTGCAGTCAATCGATCGCAATCTGGCGTTCGTCGGCGTGAGCACCATCGGAGGATTGCTCGATCAAGGCCTTTGGGCGCCACGTATGGGCGCGTTCTTGATGGGCGCTTTCGGGCTGTTGGCGCTGCTCCTGGCTACAGTGGGCATCTACGGCGTGCTGTCGTATTCAGTCACACAGCGAACTCAAGAGGTGGGCATCCGCGTGGCCCTGGGCGCCGCTCCGGCGTCGGTGCGCGGCCTGATTGTGAAGCAGGGCATGACCCTCGTGGCCATCGGCGTGGGCATCGGCGTCGTGGGGTCAGTGGGACTGGCGCGGCTGATGACCAGCCTGCTCTTCGGCGTGAAGGCATCCGATCCCCTGACCTTTGCCGCCGCAACATTTGTGCTGGCCGCCGTCGCATTCGTCGCCACCTACCTCCCGGCGCGGCGGGCAACTAAGGTGGATCCGGTGGTGGCGCTTCGCCACGAATAGTAAATTATGAATAGTAAATTATAAAATACAATACATTGTAGCGTTTCGTAATCCACCACTTACTATTCACCATTTACTACTTGGCACGCTCAAAGAGAAACTATGAGCACACTCTTGCAGGACGTTCGTTACGGAATTCGGATGCTCTCTAAGAACCGTGGCTTTACTGCCATCGCGGTATTGACGCTGGCGCTGGGGATTGGCGCAAACGCCGCCATTTTCAGTGTGGTGAATGCCGTGCTTCTCGAGCGCCTTCCAGTCAGGGCTGCCGACCGCCTGGTGGTGATCTGGATTCGCAATCTGGCGCACGGCTGGAGCCGTGTGGGGCCTACCGGCCGGGATTATCTCGACTGGACGGAGCAGAACCGGTCATTCGAGGATCTGTTCCTGTTCGAACATGGTAGCGGGACAGTGACGGGCGTGGGCGAACCTGAGCAGGTAAGCGGCTTGCGCGTGACCACGAATTTCGGGGACTTCTTCGGGATCAAGCCGGTCCTGGGCAGGACCTTTCGACTCGATGAAGCGCGGGGCCGCCACAATCTGTTGCTTCTGTCCTATGGCTACTGGCAGCGGCGCTTTGGGTCTGACCCCGATGTTGTTGGGCGTGGCATCACGCTGAACAGCGAACTGTATACGATCATCGGCGTCCTGCCCGCTTCGTTCGCTGCACTCTTTCCCATGGATGTTGTTGTTCCCTTCGATAACGATTGGGTGAAGCGCGCGGACAGCGATCTTGGCGTCTTCGGCAGGCCCAAGCCGGGGATCACGCTCGAGCAGGCGTCCGCGGAGATGAGCCTGATCGCGCAACGCATCGAGAGCCAACGGCTCGACCGGAAGGGCTGGGGCGTGGTGCTGGTGCCGCTCGAAGCGGCGCGGGTGGAGTACATCCGGCCGGCGCTCCTGTTGCTGCTGGGCGGCGTCGCTTTCGTCCTGCTCATCGCCTGCGTGAACGTGGCTAATCTGTTGCTGGCGCGCGCCGTCAGCCGTGAGCGGGAGGTGGCGATGCGCATGGCGCTGGGCGCCGGACGATTCCGGCTGATCCGCCAGTTCCTGGTTGAGAGCACTCTACTGGCGCTCGGTGGAGGAAGCGCGGGCCTGTTGATCGCGGCATGGGGGACCGATTTGCTGATGCGAGTCGTGCCTCCGCGCATCCCGGTTCCGAATGCGGCGGACGCGGTTTTGCTGCCCAAGATCCACATGGACGCGAAGGTCGTTCTCTTCACGCTGGTAGTCTCGCTGCTCACCGGAATCGTCTTCGGCCTGGTCCCCGCCTTTCAGGGCGCCAGATGCGACGTTAACGAGTCGCTCAAAGAAGGTGGAAGAGGCATGCTTGCCGGCCGCGAGGCACACCGTGCGCGCGCCGCACTGGTGATTGCTGAAGCTGCCCTGGCGGTTGTGTTGGTGATCGGCGCCGGTCTGATGATTAAGAGCTTCTGGCGGCTGCTGGAAGCCAGCCCAGGCTTCAATCCGCAGCACCTGCTCACCCTGCGAATCAAACTGCCCAACGACACCAAAGACTCGAAATACAAGGAGCCGCGGCAGCGGGCATTAACCTTCCAACAGTTCCTGGGCAACGTCGCGGCCCTGCCTGCGGTTCGTTCGGCGGCACTCACCGAGATTATTCCCCTGAGCCAGGACGACATGGATATGGGGCGCTTCATCGTCAAAGAGGCGCCGCCGTCGGTGCCGGGCGAGGCCCCCGCGGCGGATTTCAGAGATGTGAGCCCCAGCTACTTTGGAACGATGGGGATTCCGCTCCTCCAGGGGCGGGCTTTCACGGACCACGACAATGCGGATGGCCCGCGGGTCGCGATCGTTGATGCGACGCTGGCCCGGCGCTTTTTCCCCAACCAGGACCCGGTGGGCGAGCACTTGCAATTCGCGGAGGTATCGCGGCCCTGGGAAATTGTGGGTGTAGTCGGCGGGGTGCACGACACGGGCTTCGATCAGCAACCGCGTCCCACGATCTATTTCCCTTACTTGCAAACCGGCGATCAGACGATGAGCCTGGTCGTTCGCACGGATTCGGAGCCTGCCGCCATTGTACCTGTGATAAAAAACGCAATCCTGTCGGTGGACAAGGATCAGCCAATCTTCAACGTCAAAACCATGGACGAGATCATTTCCGGGGTGGTCTCAGCGCAACGTTTGGCGTTCATTCTGCTCGGGATTTTCGCTTTCCTGGCCCTTACCCTGGCAGCAGTTGGGATCTACGGGGTGACATCCTATTCGGTCAGCCAGCGCACGCATGAGATCGGCATTCGCATGGCCTTGGGAGCGCGTGAGTCCGACGTGTTCAGGCTCGTAGTTGGACACGGGCTAACGTTGGGCCTGGTTGGGGTGGGTCTGGGAGTTGCTGGAGCGTTGGTCCTCACCCGCTTCCTGGCAAGCTTGCTTTATGGTATCCGCCCCACCGACCCATTGACTTACCTGGTCGTTTCCCTGGTTTTGACAGCAGTGGCGGCGCTGGCCAGCTACATCCCGGCGCGCCGGGCAACCAAGGTCGATCCGATGGAGGCGTTGCGATACGAGTAAGTGCGCCGGGATAAACCGGCGTGGAGGAGCGGATGGAAGAGCCGTACGGTGAAGGCTTAGCGAGCCACACCGACCCCGAGTCATGCGTGGTCAGTCGAGAGGCTGGGCGCGAAGCGTTGACAGGGGCACATGTAGGCGGGGTATTGAGCCGCGAAATATCGGGAAATCAGGATGCCGACGCTGTTTATTCGGCGGGAAGGCAACACTGGTGGGCACGCAATCGCGAGCACCCACTGGACCTGCGAGGTCAGAGACCCCCGACATGCATGGAACCTCCACGCGCGAGAGCCGGGAGGCCCTACCCGTGCCCGACACGAAGGAGTGAGCGGGCCGGTCGAGGAAGGTGATGAGCCACAATCTTGACATGAACGCGGGTAGGGAGTCGGACGGTCGTATAGTACCTACGAAGGGTCCGAACCAAGGTGGAAGGGTTTCACCGGCGGAGGGCCTGGAGGGAAGGCGACCGACCAAGGGGAACACGGGGCAGACGGCCGCGTCCCAGATGCAAAGCTGGATGAACGCGTCAGCTGGGTTGAACCGTGTGCGGGAAGCCGCAAAGAGGGACAAGCGATTACGATTCACGGCGCTACTGCACCACGTATCCGTCGCGCTTCTTACGAACAGCTTCTATGCCCTCAAGCGAGGAGCTGCTCCGGGAGTGGATGGGTTGACGTGGCAGGAATACGAGACGGACCTAGGCAAGCGGCTGGAGGACTTACACAGTCGTGTACACCGGGGCACGTATCGCGCGCTACCTTCCAAGAGAGCCTATATTCCCAAGCCGGATGGGCGACAGCGGCCCCTGGGCATAGCTGCCCTGGAGGACAAAATCGTTCAACACGCCGTGGGAACGGTCCTCAATCAGATTTATGAGGGGGACTTCCTGGGCTTCTCGTATGGTTTTCGACCGGGGCGCAGTGCGCACGACGCGTTAGATGCGCTCTACGTCGGGATCATCAGGAAGAAGGTGAATTGGGTGCTGGATGCGGACATCCGGGACTGTTTTGGGTCATTTTCCCACAACTGGGTGGTTACGTTTCTCCAGCATCGCCTCGGGGATCGCCGGATTCTTCGCCTGATCCAGAAGTGGCTGAGGGCCGGCGTACTCGAAGATGGGGAATGGTCGGAGACGGAGAAGGGGACGCCGCAGGGTTCGGTGATTTCGCCGCTGCTCGCGAACGTCTACCTGCATTACGTATTCGACCTTTGGGTACAGCACTGGCGGAAGCATCGGGCTGCGGGAGAAGTGATCGTGGTCCGTTATGCCGACGACAGTGTGTTAGGGTTCCAGTGTCGCGCAGACGCAGAGCGGTTCCTCCAGGAATGGAGGGAGCGGCTGCAGAAGTTCGGACTGGAACTCCACCCGGACAAGACCCGCCTGATTGAGTTTGGGCGGTTTGCGGCCCATGACCGGAAGGTACGGAGGGAGGGCAAGCCGGAAACGTTCGACTTCCTGGGGTTCACGCATATTTGTGGACAAGCCTGGAAGAACGGCAAGTTCACCGTGCTGCGCAAAACCATGCGAAAGCGACTCCTCGCCAAGTTGCAAGAGGTGAAGATCGCGCTTCGGAGGCGAATGCATCAGCCGCTGGCCGAGGTCGGGAGATGGTTGAGGAGCGTGGTCCAAGGCTACTTCAACTATCACGCCGTTCCCGGCAATCTCGCCAGTCTTCGGAACTTTCGACACGAGATACGCAAACGCTGGCTGCGAACGATTCGACGCCGCAGTCAGCGGAGCGGGAACACGTGGGAACTCCTGGAGCGTTTTGCGGCCCGGTGGCTCCCCGTCCCAAAGATTCTTCATCCTTATCCCCTTTTGCGCTTTGACGCCAAGCATCTGCGGTAAGAGCCGTATGCGGTAGCTCTGCTAGTACGGATCCGCGCGGGGGGCGCTGGGCAACCGGCGTCCCTACCGCGACAGCTGTCAGCCCTCAGCTATCAGCCGTCAGCGAGCCGAAACACTTGTTTGCTGATATCTGACAGGTTGCAGAAAAATGAGGCAAATAATGACGACATTTTTCAATGACGTTCGCTACGGCCTGCGCATGCTGGCGAAGAACCCTGGTTTCACGGCGGTTGTGGTACTGACGCTGGCGCTGGGAATCGGAGCGAATACAGCGATCTTCTCGTTACTGGATCAGGCGATTCTGCGCGCTCTGCCGGTGAAAGACCCAGGCCGCCTGGTGCTAGTTAATGACGCCGAATACAGAAGCGGCTGGTCGACTTCGGACAACAATGAGATGGTCTATTCCTATCTGCACTACAAGGAGGTTCGGGACGGGATTCCATTGTTTGATGGAGTGATTGCGCGAGCGCACGTTCCCCTGAGCGTCGCGACAGGGGGCGTGGCGGAGAGGGCCAGCGGCAACGTAGTGAGCAGCAACTTTTTCTCCGTCCTGGGGGTCAGCCCGGCACTCGGGCGGGTCCTGGATCCGGAGGACGACCGAGTTCCAGGAGCGAGCCCAGTAGCCGTGCTGAGCTACGGGTATTGGCAGAGCCGTTTTGGAAGCGACCCGACCATCGTAAACCGGAAGATCACCCTGAATGCGTATCCCTTCACGGTTGTAGGGGTGGCAGCGCAAGGATTTTCCGGACTTCTAAAAGGGCAGAACGTGGATGTCTTCGTGCCCATCGCGATGAAGCGGGAGCTGACGCCGGACTGGAATGGTCTGGTCGAGCGCGACATCATGTGGTTGAACATCTTCGCGCGTCTGAAGACTGGGATTTCCCGCGAGCAGGCAGAAGCGGCGATTCAGGGCCCCTATCATCCGATCCTCGAGGCCGAAATTCAGTCGATGAAGAACCCACGCGCCACGTTTCGCGAGAGGTACCTGCGCCAGCACATCTCGCTGCTCCCCGCGGCACAGGGAATCAATCTCCTCAGCCAGACTTGGGCGAAGCCCCTTCTGGTGCTCGCCGGCTGTGTGGGACTGGTGTTGTTAATTACCTGCGCCAATGTTGCCGGTCTGATGATCGCCAAAGCGGCGGGGCGGCAGAGGGAAGTGGCGATCCGGCTGGCGCTGGGGGCGCGCCGCGGGGCCATCATTCGCCAACTGGTGACCGAGACCTTGCTGCTGGGCGCGGCAGGCGGACTGGTGGGTTTGGAGGTTGCGTGGGCCTGTTGCCGGTTGCTTATTTACTTGTTGCCACAGGATACGGCGACCGCGTTTTCTTCCGCGCTCGATGGCCGGGTTCTGGCATTTAATCTCGGCGTGTCGGTGGTTGCCGGCCTGATTTGCGGACTGCTTCCCGCCGGCCAGGCCCTGCGCGTGGATACAGCTCCGACGCTCAAGGAATCCTCGGTTGGCATTGCGGGCCTCCATGCTCAAGCGCACTGGCGCAGCGCCCTGGTGGTGGCACAACTGGCGCTCTCGATCGTGCTGGTGGTGACGGCCGGCTTGTTTGCGGTGAGCCTGAGGAATCTTCTGCAGAAATCTCCCGGTTTTCAGCCCGAGAACCTGCTTTCCTTTTCGGTACGCTCCGAACTCAGCGGCTACAACGGCGCCAGGGAATTGGCATTCGACCAGGAACTCGAGCGGAGGCTCAAAGCGCTGCCGGGGGTGGTGGCCGTGGGTGCGGCTCGTGGCGGGGTGTTTAATGGTTCGGACCGAGGCGGCAACGTAACCGTAGAAGGTTACCACGCCCGCCCCGACGAGGACATGGAATGCGCGATAGACGCCGTCAGCGCGGGTTTCTTGAGTACCCTCAAAATTCCATTGCTCTCGGGACGTGATTTCACGGAGGCTGACGGAAGTGGCGCGCCTAAAGTCGCCATCGTGAACCAACAGTTTGCCCGTTTCTTTTTTCCCGGCGGAAATGCTGAGGGCCATCACCTTGCCTTCGGAGCGGGCGACGTAAAGCTCGACATCGAAATTGTCGGCGTCGTGCACGACACTCTTCATGATAACCTGCGCGAGAAGGTGGCCCGCTTCATCTTTATCCCTTACCTGCAAGATAGCCACGCCGGCGTAGGCTCGTTGACCTACTACCTCCGTGCGGTCGGCAACCCCATTGCCTTAACTGGAAACATACGGCAAACCGTGCACGAAATGGATTCTAACGTGCCGTTGAATGAAGTGCGGACCGTGAAGTCTGCGATCCAGCAGTCGATTTACGGCGACAGGATGGTGGCGTGGTTGGGTGTGGCCTTTGGCGCGTTGGCCGCTGTCCTCGCTGCCATCGGCCTCTATGGTTTGGTCTCATACACGGTGGCGCGGCGCACCAGCGAGATCGGATTGCGCATGGCGTTGGGAGCGTCGCGTCCTGCTATCCTGTGGCTTATTTTTCGCAAGAGCCTGACGTTGATCGCGACGGGGGTCGTGCTCGGGCTGGGGCTGGCGTTTACCGCCACGCGCCTTGTTTCCAGCATGCTATACGGTCTCGAAGCCACCAGCCCGCTCATCTCCGTGGGGGCGACACTGCTCCTCGCCGCGGTGGCGGCGCTGGCCACGTACATCCCGGCCCGGCGCGCCACGAAGGTAGAGCCAATTATCGCGCTGAGGTATGAGTAGCTGTCAGCTCTCAGCCGTCAGCTTTCAGCAAGTACCTTGCACTGCTCGCTGATAGCTGAGAGCCGACGGCTGATAGCTTTCGAATGATCGAGGAATCGATGGGCACGCTACTTCAAGACGTTCGTTTCGGAATTCGAATGCTGGCTCGGACGCCGGGCTTTACCGTGATGGTCGCCATCACGCTGGCGCTGGGCATCGGAGCGAATAGCACGATCTTCAGTTGGATCAGTTCGACGCTTCTGGACCCTATTCCGGGCGCTGCTGATACCAGCAGGCTGATTTCAGTCATGAGGGGGGAGCGGAGCGAACACCCCACGCCGCCATTTTCTTATCCGGACTACGTTGACCTGCGCGCGCGCACGCAGAGCTTCTCGGGAATGCTGGCGTACCACGACGATTTCGTGTCCCTAACCGGTACCAATAGGCCTGAGCGCATTTATGCTGCGTTTGTGACTGCGAATTATTTCGACTTGCTCGGCGTACGGCCCAGCCTTGGCCGTGGTTTCCAGCGTGGCGAAGAAGATAACGCCGGGGGTCTGCCTGCCGTCGTGATCAGCTACTCTTGGTGGGAGACGCATTTTGGCGCAGACCCCTCGATTATCGGCAGAGCCATTCAGATCAACCGCCACGTGGGCACGATTGTGGGAGTGGGTCCTCCGGATTTTCAGGGATGCAAGTCGGGGCTGCGAACCGACCTCTGGTTCCCCTTGGCCTATGCGGATGAGGGGCTCAGCGAGCGCGACGACCATTGGCTCCAGATCCTCGGCAGGCTCAAGCCCGGCGTCAGTCGAGGACAGGCGGAGAAGGAACTGGACCTTCAAATGCAGCGCATCGTCGCGCAGTTTCCCGATTCGCACCGTGGCCCCAACCAAATCACGCTGGACCCGCTGTGGCGTTCGCCCTTCGGCGCCAATGTCTATATGTACAAGTCGTTGCCCATGCTCCTGGCGCTGGCGGCGGTACTGCTGCTGCTGGCCTGCGCTAACATCGCCAATCTGCTGCTGGTGCGCTCCGTGGCCCGGCGGCGCGAGGTTGCTTTGCGATTGTCAATGGGCGCTAACCGCTGGAGACTCGTGCGCCAACTTCTGGTCGAGAGCGCACTGTTAGCCCTGCTGGGCGGCGCGGGCGCTTTGCTCTTGACCCAATGGACTGCGGGGACCCTGGCGTCTTTCTTTCCGCCCACTGCCAACGTGCCGCTCAGCATCAACGGACACGCTGACCACAGAGTACTCGCCATCACAATCGCCATCTCGTTGCTCAGCGCCATGGTGTTCGGCATTCTGCCTGCGCTGCGCGCTTCGAGTTTGGCGCCCATCGCCGTGCTGAAGGAGGAGGCGGGGAGTATTTCGAGCGGAATTCACAAATCGCACCTCTCGCGCGCCCTGGTCGTGGCGCAACTCTCCCTTTCACTGCTTCTGTTAATATGCGCCGGTCTGTTCATCCGCAGCCTGCAGAATGCTCAACGCTCGGACCCTGGCTTCGATCCCAACCACATCCTGCTGACTTCTTATGAACTCGGACCCGCGGGCTACTCGGAAGCGGAGGGAAAAGCCTTCAACCGTGAACTTCTCCGAAGACTCTCAGTTCTGCCCGGAGTCGAGTCGGTGACTTTGGCGGATTTTTCGCCGCTCAGTTTTTCGATCCACAGCGACAACGCCCATCCCGAGGGCTACCTTGCCAAGCCGGGTGAATCCATGGAAGTCAGTCGCGGTGTGGTGGGCCCTAACTTCTTTCACACCCTGCGAACTCCAATCCTCGCAGGGCGAGACTTCACCGCGCAGGACACCGAAAAGTCACAGATCGTGACGATTGTGAATGAGGCGTTCGCCAACCGATATTGGCCGGGGCAAGACGCTATCGGCAAGAGGATAAGAAACGACGACCAGTGGTTGACGGTGGTGGGCATGGTTCGAGACGCCAAGTATCGCCGCCTGGTTTATGCCCCCGAGCCTGTTTACTTTACTGCCCTCGATCAGTGCTATCGCGATCCGGTAACGATTCACGCGCGGGTGTCCGGAGATCCGAGGAGTTATGCCGGAGTGGTGGAAAGAACCGTCCATCAAATCAACGCCGATTTACCGTTGTTTGGTGTGACCACTCTCCGATCCAGCATGCAGCTTGGGAGCGTTTTTGAACGAGTGGCCGGAACCTTTGCCGGAGCGTTTGGTTTTTTGGCTGTCGTCCTTGCGGCTGTCGGGATCTACGGAGTGATCTCCTACTCCACGCGCCAGCGCACTCGCGAGATTGCCATTCGTGTGGCGCTGGGAGCGCGGCGGGCGGAGGTTTTGAGACTGGTGCTGGCTCAGGGGCTGTGGCTGACACTCGACGGTTTGGGGATCGGCATTGCAATCTCACTGGCGCTGACTCGGTATCTAAAAAGTGAGCTCTACGGCGTTGCCGCTACGGATTTGGGGACCTATGCCGCGGTGGCTCTTCTGCTTTGCCTGGTGGCGCTCGTCGCGTGTTACATTCCCGCCCATCGGGCAACCCGCGTGAACCCCATGGAGGCGCTGCGACACGAGTAATGCTGTCACTTTCCGGCTATCGGCCAACCGGCGAGTCAGAGGATGTTTGCTGAGAACTGCTGGCTGAGGGCTGGCAGCTTCTGAACGAGGTGAATGATGGGAACACTCTACCAAGACCTCCGTTACGGAATACGCATGCTGGCGAAGAATGCCGGTTTCACGCTCGCGGTGGTGCTCACGCTCGCGCTGGGAGTCGGCGCCAACACTGCGGTCTTCAGCGTCGTTAACACCGTCTTGCTCAAGCCGCTGCCTTACGCTCAACCCGACCGGCTGGTGCGGGTCGAGTCAATGTCGACGCGCGGCGGACCGCATCCGAACCCGCTCTCTTATCCGGATTTCTTTGACTTTCGCGCGCAGAACCATGTCTTCGAGCACCTCGTGACCTCCCGGGACACCAGCTTGGCGCTCACCGGCGTGGGGACGCCCATGCAGGTGGAGGGCGAGATGGTTACCTGGGATTTGTTCCCAACCCTCGGAATACAACCTCAGTTGGGGCGCGGCTTCTTGCAGTCTGAGGAAGCAGCGGGAGAGCACGTGGTGGTGTTAAGTCACGCGCTTTGGCAAAGGCAATTCGGCGGCGATCGCGGCATTGTGGGACGGACGATCACCCTGGATCGAAAGCCCTACACGGTTGTGGGCGTGGCGCCACCCAGCTTTGCCTTTCCGGTGAACGAGCCTAAGGTCCAGCTCTGGACTACGATTGCCGTGGATCGGGAATCGCCGCAGGGCGACACCCCCATCACGGAGCAGCGCGGCGCTCACCTGTTGAGGGCGCTCGGACGAATCCGGAGCGGCGTCAGCATTGAGCAAGCCCGGGCTGACCTCAACGTGATTGCAGCAGCCCTCGCCAAGAAGTATCCGGACTCAAACACCAATCACGCCCAAGCCTCAGTTCGGCCGGAGCTCGAAACCTTGGTCGGCGAATCGCGCACACCTCTATTGATCCTGCTCGGCGCGGTCGGCCTGGTGCTCCTGATCGCTTGCGGAAATATCGCCAATCTGCTTCTTGCGCGAACCGCCAATCGCGAGCAGGAAATGGCGGTGCGCGCTGCGATGGGTGCCAGTCGCGGTCGAGTCGTCCGCCAACTGCTGACTGAGAGCTTGCTGCTCGCCATTCTCGGGGGTGCGGCCGGAACACTGCTGGCGGAGTATGTGTTGGATGCGGTGTTACCCCTGGGCGGGAGGAGCATTCCGCGCCTCGCGCAGACCAGCGTCGACTCGCAGGTGCTTGGGTTTTCATTGCTGCTCACTCTCCTGACCATTGTCTTTTTTGGCTTGATGCCCGCACTGCATGCGTCCAAGGTCAATTTTGCTTCTTCCCTAAAAGAGGGAAGCAGGAGCAGCATCGGCAAGCACGATCGGATTCGCGGCGTGCTGGTGGTCGCTCAGGTGACCCTCGGCCTGGTTCTTGTGACTGGGGCCGGATTACTGATGGCAAGTTTTCTCCGCCTCGAAAAAAGCGATCTGGGCTTGAAGCCCGACCATCTGCTGACTTTTTGGTTCAATTTGCCCGAGCCGCAGTACAACGCCGCTCAAGAAGTCGCCTTCTACGACCACTTGCTGGAGCGCATGCGCGCTTTACCCGGCGTCGAATCAGCCGCGGGAGCGTGGCCGATGCCGCTCGGCGGCGACAACGCCTCGATTGGGTTCGATATCGAAGAGCGTCCGGCTGCGCCTGCCGACCAGCCTTCCGCCCGCATGGCCCTCATTACGCCGGGCTACTTTTCGACCGTGGGCATTCCTCTGCTCAGAGGCAGGACCTTCGTTGAGCATGACGATCTGAATGCGCCGCGGGTGCTGATTGTCAATAAGGCCTTCGCGGACAGATACTTTCCCCGTGAGGATGTGATCGGGAAGCGCATCACGCCCGGCGCCACCGGTCCCGGCGAGAGCAAAGAAACCGCGCATGAAATTGTAGGCGTGGTCGGCAATGCCAAGCTGTTTGCCGACGACGCCGAGCCTCAGCCCATTTACTATTTCCCTTACAAACAGCTTGCTTGGCAACCGCCGATCGTGATGCTGCGCACCGCTTTGCCACCTCGTAGCCTGGAATCCGCCGTTGTCAAAGAAATGGGAACATTGGACCCCCTAGTCCCCGTATTTCAAATTAGGACGATGGAGGAACTGTTATCCACTCAGGTGACCGAGCCACGCTTCCACACGGTGCTGCTCGGCTGTTTCGCGGGTGTGGCCCTGCTGCTAACCATGGTGGGGCTCTACGGCGTCATGGCTTATTCCGTGTCGCGGCGCACGCGTGAGATCGGAGTGCGAGTCGCGCTGGGTGCAAGCCGCTCCACGGTGCTCGCCATGGTCCTCAAGCGGGCGGTGGTGCTGCTCGCGGCTGGGCTCGGCTTAGGGCTTGCTGCATCGCTCGCCGCGGACCGCTTGCTGCAAAGTATGTTGTTCGGCATCTCGTCGTTGAATCCGGTGGTCCTGGGCTTGTCGGGTCTGCTGGTTGCTTTAACAGGCTTGTTCGCCGCTTACCTGCCGGCGCGGCGGGCGGCGAACGTCGATCCGATGGAGGCGCTGCGTTACGAATAAAGCCATCAGCTTTCAGCCGTCAGCTATCAGCCACCAAGCGGCCCACCAGTTGTCCGCTGAAAGCTGAGAGCTGATGGCTGACAGCTTGCGAACTTTCGAGGTGAGCCATGGGAAACTTACTTCACGACTTGCGTTACGGTCTCCGAATGTTGGCGAAGAACCCCGGCTTTGCGGCGGTTGCTGTTCTGTCGCTGGCGCTGGGAATCGGAGCCAACACTACCATCTTCAGTATTGTGGATAAGGAACTTCTCAACCCTTGGCCGGTGAAAGACCCTGGGCGCCTGGCCACGATCACGATGGACTCGCCGAAACTTGATTTCAGCTCGGTCTCATATCCCGATTATCTTGACATTCGCGATCAGGTCGCCGCCTTCTCCGACCTAGTAGCCTACGGCACCCGGGGGTGCTTTCTGAGTGTTGAGGGCCGGGGGCAGGGACTCGAGGCAACCGTCGAAGTGGTCTCGCAAAACTACTTCGACGCGCTGGGTGTCAGAGCCGCACTTGGGCGTGCCTTTTCCCCCCAGGCAAACCAGGCAGCCGCCGAGGGTCGCTCAGTGGTGGTGAGTTACAATCTCTGGCAAAAGTACTTCGGTAGCGATCCTTCGCTGCCCGGCAAAATCACGCTCCTCGATGATAAGCAATTCACGGTGATCGGTGTCGCACCCCGAGAGTTCTCCGGACTGCGAGGGGCAGCCCTCGATATTTGGGTCACGAAAGAGGGCTGGGAAACGATGCTTCCCGGCGAGGCGCAAAACGACGACGCCCGCGACAATCGCTGGTTCGACGTAGCGGGCCATCTGCGCCGCGGTACCAAGATTGATGAAGCACGGGCGCAACTCCAGACCCTTGCCAAGCGGCTTGCCGCGGCGTATCCATCCTCAAATCAGGGCGTAAACTTTATCGCGCGCCCGGCTCTCGAGTTGACTCTCCAAACCGTGGGGGCAGGACTCTACTTCATGGTGATGGTGGGCTTAGTCCTCCTGATCTCCTGCGCCAACGTCGCGAATCTGCTGCTCGCGCAAACGGAGCGGAGGCAGCGAGAGATCGCGATGCGCCGTGCGATGGGCGCCGGGGGACGCCGGTTGGCTCTTCAACTCCTTACTGAAGGGCTCCCCTTGGCCCTGGCCGGTGGTGCGCTGGGAACCTTGTTGGCGGCCTGGCTCACAAAGATTCTGCCTGCGCTCGTGCCCGGCCTGTCCAATACCATCCTCACGCTCGATGCCCGCGCGCTCTTCTTCACGACGGCTATTTCACTCTTATCCGCGCTCGTCTTCGGCCTGGTCCCGGGTTTTTGGGTTTCGCGGTCAGGCGTGGTGCCGGTCCTCAAGGGCGACGATCCTCGGTTTGGACGAACTCTGGCGCGCGTGCCGCTACGCAGTCTGTTGGTGTCCGGTGAGATTGCGCTTTCCGTGGTGCTGCTGGTCGCTTCGGCCTTGCTGCTGCGTAGCCTGCGGTACAGCCAGCGAATCAATCCGGGGTTTGACAAGAACAAGAATGTGGTGATGCTTTCAGTGGCGCCGCCTCAGCTTTACGGCTATAGCGACGTTCAGGCGCACGCCATCTACCCTGAATTGGCCGCGCGTGTGGGATCCGTGCCTGGGGTCATCAATGCCAGCTATGCCCGGCGTCCTCCCTTGACTAACGAGGAAGAAGGAGAAATGCTGCCGGTCGTGATTCCCGGAGTGCAGCCGCCTGCCGGAACCGATCATTTTAAGATTCGCTTCAACATTGTCGGCCCGAAGTTCTTTACCACCGCGGGCGCTCGGCTCAAGGAAGGGCGTGAATTCAGCGATTTCGATCGTCCAACCACGGGGGCGGTGGTTATTATTAACGACGCGATGGCACGTAGGTTTTGGCCTGGACGAGACCCGCTCGGAAAAGCAGTCCACATTGGAAAGAAAGATTTTCGAGTAGTTGGCGTGGTCGAGGAAGGCAGGTACAACCGCCTTCATGAGACCGTCCAACCTTACTTGTTCCTTCCTTTCACACAAGTGCCCTCGTTCGAGTGCACGCTGTTTGTGGAAACGGCCGGCGACCCGCGTGGGACGATCCCGGCCATTCTGGAAGCGACTACGGCCGTGGCTAAGAACCTCCCTATCGTAAACGCGATGACCTTCAAGGAAGCTATGCGCGAGGAGCTGGCTGGTGAGCGCTCGGTGGCTGAGCTACTCGGCAGCCTGAGCATTCTGGGAATGGTCTTGGCCGCGGTTGGCTTGTACGCGGCGGTGGCTTATCTTGTCAGTCGGCGCACGCACGAGCTTGGCATCCGCATGGCACTCGGAGCGCGCCGTGGCGACGTGCTGAGGCTGGTGCTGGCTCAGGGCTTGCGTCTGACCGCGGTGGGCGCGGCCGTCGGCCTAGCCGGGGCGCTCGCTGCGTCTCGACTGATGTCCCGCTTTATTTATGGAGTGGCCGCGACCGATCCGTTCAGTTACGTTGCGAGCACTCTGATTTGCATCGGAGTGGCTTTGCTGGCCTGCTACCTCCCGGCGCGCCGGGCGACCAAGGTGGATCCGCTGGTGGCGCTGAGGTACGAGTAGCTCACCGTGCTTTCAGCCCGGCAACGAAGGACGAAAATAGGCGAGAGTGATGTAAGGTATTGCTGGATGGGGCGGCGAGAGAGGTCGTTTCACTCTGGCGCAGCAGGAAGCCCGCGTACGAGTATGACCCGGACGCTGAGAGGCACAACGAATTGTTGCTTCCCCGAAGTGGAGAGCACGCGAATGAGATTCTCGCAATTGCCCGCGTCCTGCGCCGCCCCTCCAGGAGGCGATCATGGAGGTGCTTTACGCGTGTTGTTGTGGGTTGGACGTGCACAAGAAGAGTATCACCGCGTGTGTGCTGTGGGCAGAAGGGAAGGGGAAGACGCGCAAGGAGAAGCGGCGCTTTGGAACTTTCACGCGGGAGTTGTTGCAGTTGGCGGACTGGCTGCGGGCGTGCGGGGTAACGCACGTGGCTATGGAATCCACGGGGGTGTACTGGAAGCCGGTGTGGAACATCCTGGAGGGGCAGTTTGAGGTGCTGTTGGTGAACGCGCAACACATCAAGGCGGTGCCGGGGCGGAAGAGCGATCAAAAGGACTGTGAGTGGATTGCGGATCTGCTTCAGCACGGGTTGCTGCACGGGAGTTTCGTACCGCCGAAGGAGAGGCGAGAACTGCGGGACCTGACACGTTATCGAGTGAGTTTGGCGCAGGAGGAGAACCGCATTGCGAACCGCGTCCAAAAGGTGCTGGAGGATGCCAACCTGAAACTGGCGTCGGTGGCCAGCGATCCTCTGGGGGTGTCGGGCCGGGCGATCCTGACGGCCATTCTAGCTGGGGAAGAAGACACGGAGCGGCTGGCGGAGATGTCCAAGGGGATACTGCGCAAGAAGATTCCGGACTTACGTTTGGCGTTAGAAGGGCGGGTGACGGAGCATCATCGTTTTCTGCTCCGGGAGTTGCTGGATCATCAGGAATTCCTGGAGAAGAAGATGGCGGAAGTGGAAGCGGAAATTGGGAAGCGCATGCGCCCTTTTGAAGCGGAGGTCGAGAGGCTGGACACGATTCCGGGCGTCGACCGGGTGACGGCCTGGAGTCTGGTGGCGGAGGTGGGGGTGAGGATGGAGCAATTTCCTTCCGCCGGTCACTTGGCCTCTTGGGCAGGTTTATGCCCGGGGAGTTTCGAGAGCGCGGGCAAGCGTCTGAGCGGCAGGACGCGGAAGGGGAGTGCCTCGCTACGGCGCTGTTTGTGTCAGGTGGGATCGGTCGTCTCCCACCTGCGGGACAATTATCTTTCCGCGCAGTACCGACGCCTGGCCGCCCGGCGAGGAGGCAAGCGAGCCGTATTGGCTGTGGCGCACACGGTGTTGGTGATGGCGTATCACATCCTCAAGCGAAAGCAGAATTACCAAGAGCTCGGAGCCGACTATTTCGACCGCTTGAACGCTGATGCCATACGCCGTTCCCTCGTCCGTCGCTTGGAGAGGCTCGGTCACAGAGTCACCCTCGAACCTATCCTGCAGTCGGCGTGAGGGGTTTTCGAATGAGTAAAGCTGTCAGCCGTCAGCTATAAGCCTTCAGCAAGCCAGAGGTCGATGGTTTGCCTGCTGATAGCTGAAAGCTGACGGCTGAGAGCTTGCTGGTAATCGAGGTGAGTGATGTCGACTTTGCTGCAGGATTTTCGCTACGCAATTCGCCTGCTGGTCAAGGCCCCCGGCTTTACGGCCGTGGCGGTGATTGCGCTGGCGCTAGGAATTGGGGCCAACACCGTCATGTTCAGTTCCGTGAATGGTATGCTACTTCACCCCTTTCTTTTCAAGGACCTGCATCGTATTGTCGACGTGTGGGAGACGGCGCCGAGGCAGAATGAATACCAGATCAAGGCGGCGCCGGCAAACTTGCGAGATTGGCAGGAGCAGAATACAGGGTTCGAGATGCTCGCCGCCAGCCACGGATGGGACGTTAACCTGACCGGCGTTGGTGTTGCGGAGCGTGTCGAGGGCTATCAAGTTACCTCGGGCTTCTTCTCCCTGCTGGGAATGTCGCCCGAGCTTGGACGCGCCATCACCACGGAGGATTTTAAGCCAGGCCATGCCTCCGTCGTAGTTCTCAGCCACGGCTTTTGGCAACGCCATCTTGGAGCTGACCTGGGCATCGTCGGCAGGAGCCTGCACTTGAATGGGCAAGCGTTCGCGGTCATAGGGATTATGCCGGCGGACTTCGATTATCCCGTGGGCAGCGAGGCTTGGGCGCCGCTTGATCTCGGCCCCGCTGAGAACGCTGACCGCGGCGGCCATTATTTGGAGGTGATTGGCCGCCTAAAGTCCGGAACCACCTTGGGGCAAGCAGAGGCCGATCTTAAGACCATCTCAGGGCGCTTGGCACAACAGTTCCCGGAGACGAACGCCGGACACAGCGTGAGAGTGCTGGGGTTGGTCGAGGATCTGACCTATGGCACTCGCCAGTTCCTTTCGGTGCTCATGGGTTCCGCGGTGTTCGTCCTGCTACTTGCCTGCGCGAACGTGGCGAATCTCCAATTGGCCCGAGCCACCGCGCGGGGAAAGGAACTAGCGCTGCGCCGCGCTCTGGGCGCCAGCCGGTGGCAGATCACGCGTCAGTTACTCGCCGAGAGTGTCACCCTGGCCTTGCTCGGTGGCGCGGCGGGATTGCTGTTTGGCGGATGGGGAAGCCAAATGCTGCAGCGCACCATCCCGCCCTTCATCCTCGCCCACATCCCGGGAATCAAGCACCAGCAAATTGATTCCACGGTGCTGGCTTTCACGCTCGTGGTTGCACTTCTCACCGGAATCCTTGCCGGGCTTGCGCCGGCCCTGCACGTTTCAAATCCTGACCCGAATGAGACCCTCAAGGAAGGTACTCGTGGCTCGAGCGCGGGCCCGGGGCGGCAGCGCTTGCGCGCGCTGCTGGTGGTCAGCGAGATCGCGCTGGCTCTGGTCTTACTGGTGGGCGCGGGCCTGATGGTAAAGGGATTTGGCACGCTGCTGAATAAGTACCCGGGCTTCGATCGGAATAACGTGCTAACCTTCCGCATCGCTCTCGCCCCCGCTGCCCCGGTCCCTCCCAGTACAAAACCAGTAAACGCCGCGCCTTCATTAGCCTCCGAACAAGCTCTAAAGGCCGGAGCTACGTCAAAAGATCAGGAGAACGCGCGCGTGAGGGAGTTTTACAGGCAGGTGATCGAGAAGTTACGGGCCCTGCCCGGCGTAGAATCGGCGGCTGCGGCCACCAGCCTGCCTTCTGGCTGGTCCTGGAACTGGACGGAATATACCGCTGAGGGCCAAGCTCCCGCCGCCCCCGGCGAGATGCGGACGGCCGTGATGCAGTCCGTTTCGCCCGACTTTTTCTACGCCCTGCGCATACCGCTGTTGAGGGGCCGGCTTCTCGGTAGTGAAGACGGCCCGAATGCTCCGCCCACCGTTGTGGTCAGCCAAAGCATGGCCAATCGGATCTGGGCGAATCAGAATGCGGTGGGAAAGCGCATAAAGTTCGGCCAGGCGGAAAGCGGCGAACCATGGAGGACTGTCGTTGGTGTGGTAGGGGACACTCAGGATTCGCCGTTCGATCCCACCCTGTACCCGACCGCCTACTTTTCGTTCGCTCAATTGCCAATGGCGTCTTCGTGCGTCGTGGTGCGGACATCGCGTGATCCGGTTGCCTTGGCCGCGGCCGCGCGAGAGCAAGTACGCAGCGTGAGTGCGGATGATCCTCCTTACGACATGCGGACGCTCGCGCAGCTCATCTCTGACAACGTTAGCGGCGTGGAGGCCTCGGCGCGCATGATGTTTGCTTTTGGCGTAGTTGCGCTTTTGCTCGCTGCTTGCGGAATTTATGCGCTCATGAGCTATTCCGTAACCCAACGCACCCATGAAATCGGGGTGCGTATGGCGCTGGGAGCGGAGCGCGTCTCCGTGTTGAGGTTGGTGGTGGGCTATGCAATCAAGCTGACGATCATCGGGCTGGCCATCGGGGTGCCCGCGGCGCTGGCGCTCACGCGGGTTCTCTCGAGCCTGCTCTTCGGTGTGGTGCGGCTTGATATTCCCATTTTCGCTTCGTTCACGCTTCTGCTGGCGCTGGTCGCGGCAGTGGCGGCATATATCCCCGCCCGCCGTGCGACGCGGGTGGATCCGATGGTGGCGCTGAGATATGAGTAGTGGAGAGACCCTGATGAACGATTTCCTCCACGATGTACGCTACAGCTTCCGCATGCTGGCGAAAGACCCCAGCTTCACAGCTGTGGCGTGCTTGACACTGGCGCTCGGCATCGGGGCCAACACCGCCATCTTCAGCGTGGTGAACGGCGTACTGCTTCGACCTTTGCCCTATCCTAAGCCCAATGAAATCGTCCAAGTAAGTCTGGAGTGGAAAGACGGAACGTTGAATGACACCCTGACC
The DNA here is from genome assembly GCA_963831905.1 of uncultured Acidobacteriota bacterium. Classification (GTDB taxonomy): domain Bacteria; phylum Acidobacteriota; class Terriglobia; order UBA7540; family UBA7540; genus CAVROP01. The sequence continues at coordinate 2,376,473 of CAWHRX010000009.1, forward strand.
GGTCCGGAATTTGAGTTCTATCGGGACCACAGCAGCGCCTTCGCGGCTGTGGCAGGATTTCGCGGTGGCGGGGAGGTCTCAATAAAGCGCGGCAACACCAGCGAGTGGATCAGATTCCTGCGCGTAACGGATGGCTTCTTCCCGGTGCTGGGGGTTCGTCCGGCCATCGGCCGTGGCATCCTGCGGGAAGAGACACGGCCCGGCGGCGCGCAGGTTGCTGTGCTGAGCGACTCGCTCTGGCGGAATTCATTTGGGGCGGACCCCGGGGTTATTGGCCACCAGCTTGAAATTGACAACAACGTCTACACCGTGGTGGGAGTGATGCCGCCGGGTTTTACATTCGTTGAGCAGCCCGCAGAGGTTCTCACTCCACTGCAACTGGGGAGCGGTATTGAGGACACCGGGATGAACACGCGGGGGATCGCTCGCCTCGGTCCAGGAACCAGTTACGCTCAGGCACAAGCCAACATCGACGTGGTCTTCGAGCAGTTTCGCCGGCAAGGTTCCGCCCTGTCAGGACAGCGGGGCATCCAGCTCGAGAGCTACCAGAAATGGCTTGCCGGCGACTTGCGCACCAGCCTGCTCGTGCTGTTCGGAGCGGTTGGATTTCTGCTTCTGATCGCCTGCGCCAACGTCGCCAGCCTGATCATGGCGAGGACCAGCGCTCGGCAGCGCGAAGTGTCGATTCGCCTGGCGCTCGGCGCCGACCGGTGGCAACTGCTCCGGCAATTTCTGAGCGAAAGCCTGATGCTTGCCCTGATCGGCAGCGCAGCGGGGCTGCTTGCCGCCGCTTGGCTGCTGAAGGCGTTGGTTTCCTCGATTCCTTGGGACATTCCCTCATCTGCGAGCGTTGGGCTGGATGGACGCGTACTCACATTTACCTTGCTTTTAGCGGTAGCCGCCACCCTCATGTTCGGGCTCACCTCCTACTGGCAGGCCTCAAAACTGGACTTGAATGACACACTTAAAGCAGGCGGCGCACGCGGAGGAAGGGGCACGCCCCACAACCGCATGCGGAGCGTTCTGGTGGTCGGCGAGGCGGCACTATCCTTGATGTTGCTGGTGGGTGCGGGGCTGTTGATTGAGACTCTCTACTACCTCCGTCAGCAGAAATTGGGGTTTGATCCCCGCCACGTCTACACTATGGCCACACCGTTTGCACCGGCGGCTAAGCTCACCGCGCCCCAGATCTGGACTTTCCAGCAGGAGGTGCTTCGCCGCATCAGAATGGCGCCTGGCGTGGTTTCCACCGCCGCGATCAATAAGCTTCCGTTGTCTGGACCCAACAATTTGCCGACTCAACAGGAAGGACGTCCAGAGCATAGTATCGGCGGCATGGAGTACCGGGCCATCACTCCAGAGTATTTCCAGACCATGCGCATTCCCATTCTGCGGGGACGAGGATTTCAGGAAACGGATACCTCCGTGTCCACTCCGGTGGCGATCGTGAGCGAAACGGTAGCGAGCGCGTGGTGGAAGGGGAAGAACCCGATCGGAGACCGCATCGTGGTAGGTGAATACCGCGGACGCCAATTTCCAGAGGTTTTGGAACCTGCCCGCGAGGTGGTCGGAGTCGTGCCAGATGTGAAGAATCTGGCGGTCGATGAGGCGGAGCCAACCACCGTTTATGTGCCCGCTTCGCAGCTCTTCCGGCCGCTTGGTACGACCGCGTTTGTGGTGCGCGCTCGCGGAAGTTTGGTCCTCGGTGCGGCGCTCCGCGGCGCCGTCGCCGCCGTGAACCCGGATCAGAGGGTGTTGGAGGTCCAGGCGATGTCCGATATTGTGGCGCGCAACGTTGCCCGCCCGGCGTTCAATGCGCTGCTGATGGGGGTATTCGCAGGCGTTGCCCTGTTCTTGACCTCCGCCGGGATCTACGGTGTGCTGAGTTTCCACGTCGCGCGGCGCACCCACGAGATCGGTATCCGAATCGCGCTGGGAGCAAGGCGCGCTAACGTGCTGCGCATGGTGGTGGCGCAAGGAGTGGCATTGGTAACAGTGGGGATTGGAATTGGGCTTGCCGGCGCGCTCGCCTTGAGCCAGTTCCTGTCGAGCCTGCTCTCGGGAGTGCGCGCCACCAACCTTTTGACTTATGCTGTGGTTTCCGCAGTGCTGCTCGCCGTGGCGGCGCTCGCCAGCTACATTCCCGCACGCAGGGCAACGAAGGTCGATCCCTTGGTCGCACTGCGGTATGAATAGGTGCCGGGGGGCAGGCGGCAGGAGTCGGCTTGAAGGGAACAGGGAATAGAGGGAAGGATGTTTTTCGACCGGACTCATTGAAAGGCAGTATGCCAGCTCGCATTGAGCTGACGGCTGATAGCTTAGAAAAGGAGATAAAGATGGAATCGAACTCGGAAGTCGAAGCGACTGCTCCACGCAACCCGGAGCGAAGTAAATCCAATGGTGCCGAGCTGATTATACTGGCAGGTGTAACGAAGGTCTTTTACACCGAAGAAGTGGAAACCCACGCTCTTTCGGGTATCCACCTGGAGATCAAGAAGGGCGAATACCTTTCCATCGCGGGTCCTTCGGGCTGCGGGAAATCCACCCTGCTTTCGATCCTGGGGCTGCTCGATTCGCCCACGGATGGAAAGTATACTCTGAATGGCACGGGGGTGGAAGACCTGTCGCTATCGCAGCGCACCCGGATTCGCAACCGTGAAATAGGGTTCATTTTTCAGGCATTCAATCTCATCGGCGACCTGAACGTCTATGAAAACGTAGAGTTGCCGTTGACTTACCGCGGCATGCCTTCCTCCGAGCGTAAACAACGTGTCCACGAAGCGCTCGAGCGGGTAGGCATGTCTCACCGCATGAAGCATTATCCTTCGCAACTCTCCGGGGGCCAGCAACAACGTGTGGCCGTGGCTCGCGCACTGGCTGGGAAGCCGTCGATTCTGCTGGCGGACGAGCCCACCGGCAACCTGGACTCGAAGAATGGCGAGGCAGTGATGGATTTGCTGCGTGAGCTTCACCGCGAAGGCGCCACCATCTGCATGGTCACTCACGATCCGCGTTACGCGGAGTTTGCCGACCGGACCATCCACCTCTTCGATGGTCAGATCGTGGAAGAAACAAAGTAGTCGGGCGATCGGGTGATCCGGTGATCGGGTGAACAAAAAGCCGATTCGTATCGTGGCGCACTGGTTGTGTGCGCCCGGTGAGCGGTCGACTGCGGCCCCGCGGGTTTCCGCCTCCATTGAGCCGCAATGAGGCGGGTCGCCGTGAATCCAAGGTGCAAACTTGGGTGCGCTCTTGTTCGCCCGATAACCCGATCACCCGATTGCTCGGTATCCCGATTATCGGATTGGAGACTCAACATGGGTACCTTGTCGCAGGATTTCCGCTGGTTGCCGGCAGGGAGCGTCTGACTACAAGCGAGAGCGGCGGAAACGGGCATGAGTGTTTTGGTTGACGCCTCGGTGCGGTCCCTGGCACTTCGTCGAATTTCGAGTTTCGGACTTTTCCCGGTGAGGAGGCATCATGAATGCCCTTCTTCAAGATTTGCGTTACGGTCTGCGCATGCTGGCGAAGAACCCTGGCTTCACCGCCGTGGCGGTGCTGACGCTGGCGCTGGGCATCGGCGCTAACTCGGCGATTTTCACTATGCTGGATGCCCTCCTCTTGCGCCCTTTTCCCGTAGCCAACCCGGAGCGGCTCGTGCAGCTCCAAATCAAGAGTCCTCAGGGCTTCGAAAGCGGTTTTTCCTATCCCGAATACCAGGATCTTCGCCAGCAGGTGAGATCTTTCTCCGGCGTGGCGGTTTACTCTCGGCAGTCCCGCTTCGTCAATTCCCTCGATGAGTCCAGCATGGTTCTTGTGGACGAAGTCTCGCCGGACTATTTCAAAGTCACAGGGGTGAAGCCTCTGCTGGGGCGTATTTTCGCGCCTGAACTGGACAACACGCCCCAGTCTCAGCTCGGTGTGGTGATCAGCTATCGCCTTTGGCAAGGTCGCCTGGGAGGAGTTCCTGGGATCATCGGCAAAGAAATCAAGCTCACGGGTCACACCGCAACGGTAATCGGGGTGACGACGCCGCATTTCCAGGGGCTCGCGCGGTACGTCCCCACGGACATCTGGATACTCACCTCTGACGCCGTCGCATTCGACTCCGCGCATCCTCCTAAGCGGGGAGATCGGTGGTATGAAGCCGAGGCCCGCTTGCGAGACGGGGTAACGCCCGCGCAAGCCTCCGCTGAGCTGGATGCCTTCAGTCGCGGCTTGGCGGCGATTTACCCGGAAACCAACCGCGGCAGAACCTACCAGCTCAGTCCCGAAACCATGGACGAACGCAAAATGCTCCTCGCCAGCCTTCTCGTGATGGCAATCCCGGGCCTCGTGCTATTGATCGCTTGTTCGAACATTGCGGGCTTGCTCCTGGCGCGCTCCGAAACCCGGTGGCGGGAATCGGCCGTCCGGGTCGCCTTGGGCGCCGGCCGATGGCAACTCCTTCGGCAATTCCTAGCTGAAGGCCTACTACTTTCTGCCGCGGGAGGCGCCCTCGGCCTCACGCTCACCGCTTGGCTAATGAGCGTGCAGAGAGCTCTCATGCCGGCAGCTTATTCCTTTCTTGGGCCGGACATGCGGGTTGACTTGCGGGAACTTGGGTTCACCGCCGGCATCGCACTTCTCGCCACTGTATTGTTTACACTCACTCCTGCCTTCCGCGCCTGGAAAGTGGGCCTGGCGGGGGTCCTCAAAGGTGAAGAGGCGGTGCTCGTGCGGGGAAGCCGCCGCTTTACGGCGCGGAATCTGCTCGTGGTAGGTCAAATGGCCCTCTCGGTTGTGGTGATGACGATCTCGCTGCTTTTCTTTCGCAGTCTCTCGACGGTCCGTGACCTGCCCGCCGGCTTCGATACGCGCAGGAACCTTGTGGTCGTAAACATCGGCGGACCGCAAGGAGTGAAATTCCTGCCCGACCTCGCGCAGCGCGCTGCGAGCCTGCCGGGAGTTAAGCGCGCAACCTACGCCATGCGCATGCTGCTGAGCGGCTCGGGTGGAGGAGCGAACGAGGCGGTTTCCATTCCTGGCTTTCAGCTTCCCGAAGGACAGTCGAGCATTCCCATCAACTTGAACGCCGTGGGTCCGAATTACTTTCAAACGATCGGGACCCATATCCTCGAGGGGCGCGACTTCACCTTCGCGGACGGTCCCCAGTCACAAAAGGTTGTCATCGTCAGCCGGTTCATGGCGCGCCGCTTCTGGCCACACGACGATGCGTTAGGTAAATTCATCAAGCTTGGCAACGAGGATACGTCGATCGTGGGCATCGCGGAGGATGCAAAAATCAACTGGCTGCGCGAGGATCCTACGCCATACATGTATCTGCCCTACGCGCAATCGCAATACAACGGGGGCGCGCTGATCGTGGAGTCTTCGCAGAAGCCTGACGCGGTGATCTCCCTGCTGCGGCGGGAAATCCACAACTATCGTTCAACCCTGATCATCGTCGGCGTCGATACCGTCCATAGCCTGCTTGACTTGTCCACCTTTGACCTGGTCTTCGAATCTCGGTTGCTGGCCGTCCTAAGCCTGCTGGGAGTTTTTCTTGCCGCCGTTGGTCTTTATGGCGTGGTCGGATTCATTGTGAGAAGCCACACGCGCGAAATCGGTATCCGCTTGGCCCTTGGCGCAGGTCTTCAGCAGGTCAAGACGCTCTTTTTGCTCCGCGGACTCAGGCTGGCCTTGGCGGGCGTCTTGGTGGGCATGGTTGGCGCCTTGGGTGTGGGCCGTCTCGTGGCCGGCTACCTTTATGGAGTCAAGCCGTACGATCCACTGTGCCTGCTCGCCGGAGCCGTAGCTGCGGCGGCCATCGCACTGCTGGCGTGTTACCTCCCCGCCCGCCGAGCCACGCGGGTCGCTCCCATCGAGGTGCTGCGGCACGAATAAAGCAGTGGCCAGCGGTTAGTGGCTAGAGGCTAGTTCGTTGTCAGCATGACGAGATTATTGTCGGAGCGGCCGTCGCGGCTGGCCCGGGACAACCATAAGGGTTGCCCTACAACCGGTTGCAGCTTCCGTTTTCGGTTTTTCGACGCGAGGACAACAATGACCACTCTTCTCCACGATCTGCGTTACGGCGTCCGTATGCTGGTGAAGAACCCCAGCTTCACGGCGGTGGCGGTGCTGACGCTGGCGCTGGGCATCGGCGCCACTACCGCCATCTTCAGCGTGGTTTACGGCGTGCTGCTGCGCAGCCTGCCTTATCCCAAGCCCGAGCAGCTCGTGAGCATCCGAGAGGTAGCCGCCGACGGCCACCTGATGCAATTCACAGACCCCAACTTTGACGACTTGCGCGCCGCGAACCGCAGTTTCGTGGGCATGGCGAAGTTGTCGAGCTGGGACATAACGGTTTCCAGCGGCTCCGTATCGGCGCGGGTGGGTGTTGCCAGCGTTTCACGCGACTTCTTCCACGTCATGGGCGTGGCGCCGATGCTGGGCCGCACTTTCACCGACGAGGAGCTGCACGAGGGGGGCAGGCCGGCTGCGATAGCGAGCTACGGCTATTGGCGGGAGCACCTGGGCAGCACGACTGATCTCTCCCAGCTTAAGCTTAGAATGGAGAACCGGAGCGTCTCCGTAGTGGGCGTGATGCCGCCTGGGTTCGGCTTTCCCGCTCGCAGCGACCTGTGGACTCCGGCAGAGCTCTGGGGCGAGACTCCCAGCCGCACCTCGCACAACTGGGCGATGGCAGTGGCGCGGCTGCGCGACGGCGCGAGCCTGGCGCAGGCGCGCGGTGAGCTTTCCACCCTCGCGCACGGCCTCTACCAGCAGTACAAGCCTGAGATCGATATGAGGGACGCCAGCGTCATGCCGCTGCGCGCCGCGCTCACCACCAGTATCCGCCCCGCCTTGTTGCTCCTGCTGGCTGCCGTCGGCTTTCTGCTGCTGGTGGCGTGCGCCAACGTGGCTAACCTGTCGCTGGCGCGGGCCGCGGAACGCCAGCGGGAGCTGGCCGTCCGCGCCGCGCTGGGGGCAGGCCGAGGACGCCTGGTCCGTCAGTTCCTGGCAGAATCGCTCTTGCTATCGCTCACGGGTAGCGCGCTGGGTGTACTGCTGGCGCTTTGGGGCGTAGACACCCTGCTGGCGCTCGCACCAGCCGGCTTGCCACGGCTCGACGAAGTTTCGATCAATCTGCCGGTGCTGGCGTTCGCGCTGGGACTTTGCGTTCTCGTGGCGGTCGGACTGGGAGTGCTGACGGCGGTCCGGGCGACGGCAGCCGATCCGCAGGCGGCGTTGGCTGAAGGAGGTCGCGGAGCTACCGGTTCGACCGCTTCGCATCGCCTGGCACGCGGTCTGGTTGGAGCCCAGGTGGCCGTGACGTTAGTGCTGCTGGCCGGCGCCGCGTTGCTCGGTCGCAGCTTGCTCCGCGTGCTCTCCGTCAATCCTGGCTTCCGCACCGCGAACATAGTAACGATGGAGCTTGAGGTGCCAGGCTCACAGCCCACCTCAGCGGCTTCCGTCACGGAGTCGATCAAAGACACCAGGCCAGCCGTCTTTATGAGCCACCTCTTCGACCGCTTGCGCTCGATTCCTGGCGTCGAGGAAGTCGGTGGGGTCTCAAATCTACCTCTCGGGGAAGCGGGCGATTGCGCAGATGGCAAGTTTCTGCTACTCGACCGCGAGCCACAGTTCGACCCGACTAAGCCGGAAGACCAGGCGCGCTTCGACCGCTTCTGGACAACCACTCCGGGCGGCAGCGCGGATTACTGCGTGGCGACTGAAGGCTACTTCAAGGCGCTCGGTATTCCGCTGCTTCGCGGCCGCTTGTTTGACGAGCGCGACGGCCCCGATGCGCCTCACGCCGCGTTGGTCAGCCAATCGATGGCGCGCGCCACTTGGCCCAACCGGGACCCCCTGGGGCGGACCATCGAGTATGGCAACATGGATGGCGACATGCGCCTGCTGACCGTGGTGGGCGTTGTCGCCGACGCGCACTACCGGAGCCTCGAAAAGCCTCCTGAGCCCACCGTGTACGTCAACTACCGTCAACGACTGCGTGCCGGGCGTGACTTCAGCGTGGTGATACGCTCGGCTACGCCGCCCAGTTCGTTGCTGGCAAACGTTCGTCGCCTGGTGCATGACGTGGCGCCCGACCTCGCGCCACGCTTCGAGGCTTTCCAAGATGTCTTTTCCGCGTCGCTTGCCACACGCCGCTTCAACCTGATTCTGGTGGGCGTCTTCGCCGCAACAGCGCTGTTGCTTGCCGTAGCAGGCATCTACGGAGTGATGGCGTATTCCGTGGCGAGGCGGACCCACGAACTTGGGGTTCGAATGGCGCTGGGGGCGAGTGCGCCGCATGTGCTGCGTCTTGTACTCAGGCAGGGAATGCTGACCACGGCGGTCGGCCTGGCGATTGGGATTGCCGGCGCTCTCGTGCTGACTCGCGCCATGCAGTCGATGCTGTTCGGCATAAGCCCGACCGATCCCATTGCGCTCCTCGCGGTCGCATTGCTGCTGGGTCTGGCGGCGCTTCTGGCCAGTTATCTTCCCGCCCGCCGAGCCACCAAGGTGGATCCGATCGTGGCGCTGAGGCACGAATAAAGCTGTCGGCTCTCAGCTCTCAGCTTTCAGCCGCCAGCAATCGACAATTCCGCAATTGCTTGCTGATAGCTGAAAGCTGACGGCTGAGAGCTTGTTATCTACTGAGGTGAGTAATGGCCACTCTGCTTCACGATTTACGCTACGGCTTCCGAATGCTAGCGAAGAATCCCGGCTTTACGACGGTGGCAGTAATTACCCTGGCCCTCGGCATTGGGGCAAACACCGCCATCTTCAGCGTCGTCAACGCCGTCCTGTTGAGGCCTCTCGCTATGGAAGACCCCTCGCGCGTAGTGTACATGCAGGAAGAGTGGAAAGGCATTTTCCCCGGTCTCTCGGTGGGGAACTTTGCTGATGTACAGCGCCAAACCACCTGGTTCACCAAGCTTTGTGCATCCAATGACGCCAGTGTCAACCTTGCAACCGCGGAAGCCCCCGAGCGCGTGCAGGGTGAGTATGCGACTGCGGACTACTTCTCGACCTTTGGCGTTCAACCGATAGCCGGGCGAGTCTTCACAGCCGATGAGGATAAGCCTGGACACGGGCAAGTGGTAGTTATCAGCGAACGGTTATGGCGGACGCACCTCCACGCAGATCGCGCCGTCGTGGGCCGGGCACTACGCGTAAATGGCATGACGTACACCATAGTTGGCGTCATGCCGAAAACATTCGATCCCCTGCTCGACAAGAGCGATCTTTGGATTCCAGAGGCATTCACCGCGCAGCGGCTCGCCGATCACGACAACCACTATTTGGATGTAATGGGCCGGATTAAGCCTGGTGTATCACTTGCGCAGGCGCAGTCGGAACTCAATGTGATTGCGCTCCGGCTTCAGCACCAATACCCGATCGATGACAAAGACCGCGGCCTTCGCCTCGTGCCACTCACGACGGCCCTGCTGGGTGATGAGAGGTCGGTACTACGGATGATGCTCGCTGCCGTCGGATTCGTTCTGCTGATTGCTTGCGCGAACATCGCAAATCTGCAACTGGCCCGCGCGCGCACGCGACAGAAGGAAATGGCGGTGCGGGCAGCGCTGGGAGCCTCGCCCCTGCAAATCGTGCGGCAACTTCTGGCGGAATGCGTTGTGCTTGGAATCGCCGGAGGGGTGGTGGGCGTTTTGCTGTCGTATTGGGGCGTGTCTTGGATTGTCGCGAATGGACCCGCCACGGTTCCCAGGCTGGACCAGGCGAGCGTGGATGCAGGGACCCTGGGGTTTGCGTGTGCAGTTACCCTGTTCTCCAGCTTCCTGTTCGGCCTTGTTCCAGCACTGCGCTCAGCTTCGACCCGGTTGAGCGAAGCCTTCCAGGAAAGAGGCGGCAGTTCCAGTGGTGGTCGCGATCGCGTTCGAAGCGTGCTCGTGGCCGGGGAAGTCGCGCTGGCTCTGATGTTGATGGCAGGGGCGGGCCTGCTTATCCGAAGCGCTGTACTCGTGTCGCATCTCGATCCGGGCTTCGACACCTCCAACCTCGTCGTCGGACGAGTCGGGCTCCCCGATATCGGCTATCACGATCCGGCCGTGGCGCGGCAGACGTTTGAGCGCATGATCACCGCGGCGGAGGCCTTGCCCGTTGTGCAGTCAGCCGCAGTAGTTTCTCGCGCTCCCCTGACTGGAGGGGGCAGCAGCAACGGCTTGCTTCCTGAGGGAAAGGCGCTCGACCCGTCAAACCTGATCAACTCGGAATTGCAAATCGTCTCCCCCGGATATCTCTCGACCGCACGCGTCCCCTTAAGGGCCGGACGCGAATTCACCGCCCAGGACACGCGCGATAGAACGCTGGTTACCATCGTCAACGAAACTCTTGCGCACACTGCGTGGCCGCGCGAAAACCCGATCGGCAAGCGCTTCGCGTGCTGCGAGACCGGACCCAAAGGGCGCATGGATCCCGTGTGGCATGAAGTGGTCGGAGTTGTCGGAGACGTGCGTGCCTGGGGCCTCGATCGCCAAGTGCAGCCGGAGTTCTATCTTCCGATTGCGCAGATGCCCCCGGACGCCTGGGATTGGATCGGGCGCACCATGGACTTGATGGTTCGCACGCGCGATGGCAGGTTTCCAGCGGGCGAGTTGAGAACTACGGTGGCGTCGATTGCTCCCGGCGTGCCCATCTACCGGCTCTCGACCGTGGGGCAGAACATTTCCGGCACGCTCGAAGAATCGCACTTCGACACGTTCCTGCTTGCCATTTTCGCAGCTATCGCGCTCTTGCTGGCATCAGTCGGCATTTATGGAGTCCTCTCCTACGTGGTGGCGCAGCGCACGCGCCAAATCGGCATCCGCATGGCGCTGGGCGCCACGCCGGCACAGGTCATGCGAGAGGTGCTCTGGTACGGTGTCCGGTTGACAACGGTGGGATTGGCGCTTGGACTCGCCGGCGCAGTAGCAGGCACGCGCGCACTCTCCGCCTTGCTTTATGGCGTCAAGCCCCTTGATCCCCTAACGTTCATCGCTGTGCCGTTGCTGCTGGCGGTGGTGGCTGTGGCGGCAAGTTATGTCCCCGCCCGTCGGGCTACCCAAGTCGATCCCATGGTGGCACTGCGGCACGAATAAAGCTGTCAGCTCTCAGCTTTCAGCCACCAGCAATCGACAATTCCGCAATTGCTTGCTGATAGCTGAAAGCTGACGGCTGAGAGCTTGCTAACTGTTGAGGTGAGTAATGGCCACTCTGCTTCGCGATTTACGGTATGGCCTTCGCATGCTGGCAAAGAACCTCGGCTTTACATCCGTCGCGGTGCTCTCGCTGGCGCTGGGGATCGGCGCCAACACGATTATCTTCAGTGTCATCAACGAGCTGTTCCTCCACCCAACCGGAATCAGCGATCCCGAACACCTGTTTGCGGTTCGAGTTAAGTACGACAAGCTGAATCTGAAGAGCATTGTGATCTCCGCCCCGGATTTCAAAGACGTTCAGGACAGCAAGCAGGTGTTCTCTTCTGCCGCGGCCGAAGACCAGGAGAACTTCAATTACCTCGCCGCGCAAGGCCCGGAGCGGCTCACCGTGGCCAAGGTTACCTGGCAATGGTTTGACACCTTCGGCGCGCGCGCCTTTCTGGGACGGGTTTTCCGGCCTGAAGAGGACCAGCCTCACGCCGACCATGTCGCCTTGCTCGCTTATGACACCTGGCAACGTCTATTCGGTGGCGATCCGGCGATTGTGGGCAAGCCCATTCGGCTGAATCGCGAGGATTACCGCGTGGTGGGAGTGATGTCGCCGGACTTTGACTGGCCTCGCCGGACGGCCGTTTGGGTTCCGCTGGGGCTCGCCTCGAGCGAATTTTCGCCCGACAACTATTTCAATGAGAACTTTTTTGTAGTAGCCCGGACTCGGCCGCAGGTCGCACGCGCCCAGGCGGAGGCCCTTGTCCGCATGTTGACCGAGCGCTTGATCCGGGCCTATCCGCAGAATACCTACGCAAAGGATTCAGGCTGGGGAATGTTCGCGCTTCCCTTTACCGAGTATGGCGCCGGCAACTTTCGCACCCCCATGCTGATCTTGTTAGGGGCGGTCGGGTTCGTCCTGCTGATCGCCTGCTCGAATATCGCGGGCCTGCTTCTCGCCCGAGCCTCAGCCCGCCGCAAGGAATTTGCGGTACGCGTAGCCTTGGGTGCGCAAAGGCGCGACCTGCTTCGGCAGGCGCTGGTGGAAAGCTTCCTGCTCGCGCTCGGTGGCGCCATCGCGGGCGTGTTGGGAGCTTACGACGGCGCCGGACTCTTGCCCCGCTTGGCCCCGGGCGGCAGCCTATCTTCCGGGTTCAAGGTGCATGTGGACGCGCACGTGCTCCTTTTTGCGGCACTGCTGATGGTCCTGAGCGGAGCGCTTCTGGGGATCTTGCCCATGGGTGAATTCTTCAGCCGCGGACCTTATGGATTGCTCAAGGAGGAAGCCAGCGCGGTGACCTCCAGTTCCGGCCGCCTGCGCCTGCGGGAGTGGTTGGTGGTGGGACAGGTGGCGATGGCCCTGGTGCTGCTGGTAGGCGCCGGCTTGCTGCTCAAAAGCCTGGCGCGCATGGGAAGGGTCGACGCCGGGTTCGATCCGCAGGGTGTGATGACCGCGAGCGTTCAGCTTCCGGATAACCACTACAACACGGAGGAGAAGAGGGCGGCTTTCTACCGGGCCGTGGAGGAAAGATTGGAAGCGCTTCCCGCGGTTTCCTCCGCGGCGGTGGTGGAGGCGTTGCCGTTTAGCGGCTATGATCCCTCCTCGTCGTTCTCCATCGAGGGCCACCCCCTGGGCCCTGGTGATCCTGGGCCGCATAGCATGTTGAACTGGGTCACTCCGGGATATTTCCAGGCCTTGCACATCCCCCTGCGGAGGGGGCGGGAGTTCACCGCCCAGGACCTTTTGGGCGCACAACCGGTGGTGATTATCGACGAGAACCTGGCGCGGCAATACTGGCCCAACCAGGATCCCGTTGGACAGCGCCTCAGGAGGGGCGGCCCCTGGGCGACCATCGTGGGTGTGGTGGCGCACGTCATGCAGTCAGCCCTGGTGGGAGACTCAGGGAAAGGGATGTGCTACTACCCCATGCTCCAGCAACCGCTGCAGCAGGCATTTCTCGTGGTCAAGACCAGGGCCGTGCCGGCCAATCTCGCCTCGGCGATTCAGAGCGCAGTCGCCTCCGTCGATCCGGGCCAGCCCGTGGCGGACTTCAAGACCCTCGAACAGTACGTGGCCGGCTCGCTCGGCCTGCAACGCATCGCCGCTTCTCTGCTCGAGATCTTCTCCGGCTTGGCGCTGTTCCTGGCGGCCATCGGGCTTTACGGCGTCATCAGTTACAGCACCGCTCGACGCACGCAAGAAATCGGCATCCGTATGGCGCTGGGCGCGCAGCGGCAACAAGTGTGGGTGATGGTGATCCGGCAAGGAATGCGGCTGGCATTGGCAGGCGTACTGGCCGGAGCGGTGGGCGCCGCCGTTCTGGCGCAGCTCTTGCGCAGCCAGTTGTTCGAGGTCAGCGCCTTCGATCCGTCCACCTTCGCCTGGACTTGCCTGGTGCTGCTTGGGGTGGCGATGGCCGCTTGCTACTTACCCGCCCGGCGAGCAACGAAGGTTGATCCCATCGTGGCGCTGCGGTACGAATAGGCGCCGGGTGTCAGGCGTCGGGCACCAGGTTGGCGGGTCCTGATTTGACCCGTAGCGCGGGCTGGAGGGAAGCTCCTTGCTGGCCGTGGCAGCAACCCGTCAGGAGGGATTTGTCACCGCCATTTTGTCGCTAGCACTTTTCGCTTGACAAGTCCGCCCGCTCATGGTAGCCTATCATGATGGTCGAATCGGGGCCTCGACGAACGGCGGTGGCGGCGCCCAGCGAAGGCGAAGGCGGTCAGGAACGGCGTAAGAAAACGGGGAAATAGGATGCTCCTGGCAGGGTATGGACGGACTGGCAAGGCTCGAATGCGGGCCGCCGGACTTTGCAACCGGAGGTATGCGAGAAAGCACAAAAACAATACGATCGAAGCCAGTAAGCTATTGAAAACAAAGGAAGGCATGTTTCATTTAGTGCGAAAACGAACCCAAAATGAACGCAGTTTTGCGTGCCCTATGCGTGATTTCGACCCCAACAGCGGCGCTTTCCTAACGCGCACGTCCCCACCCATGGCTAGTGCCGACGCACTGTGGAAGGTTCGAGGGTGGGCTACCGGAATTTGCCACCCCGAGGTACGCCAGAAAATACAAAACAGTGGGAACGAAGCTAAGAAGTTGTTGAAAACAAAGGAAGTCACATTTTACAAGGTGCGAAAGCGAACCCGAATTGACCCAATTTCGGGTGCCCAATGGATGCTTTGGACCCCCAAATTAGCTTTTTGTGTAGCGCGCACTCCGCGAGGGGCTATAGGAACTTCGCATTCTGGCGCCTCGGGCACTGCATGCCTGCCGCGCGGAGACCGACAAACTGACTACTGACTACAGACAGCGAGGAAAACCCAATGATCGCTTTGAGGAATCTTGACAAGTATTATCCCGTCGGGCCGGGCAGATATTACGTCTTGCGGCGCATTAACATGGATGTCGCGGAAGGAGAATTCGTGACCATCATGGGGCCGTCCGGGGCAGGCAAGTCCACGCTCCTGAGTATCGTTGGAATGCTGGACGGCGAGTGGGAAGGCGAGTACTACCTGACGGAGCGCCCGGTGCATAAAATGAATTTAAAACAGCGGGCGGAAATCGGGAAGCAAACCGTGGGCTTCGTGTTCCAGCAGTATCACCTGCTGGATGGCCTCACGGTCGCTGAGAACCTTGACATTCCTCTTTCCTACCGGAATATCAAGTCCGCGGAGCGCCAGGCGCTGGTTGCCGATGCCTTGGACCGGTTTCACATTGTGGGCAAGAAGGACCTTTTCCCCAACCAGCTTTCCGGTGGCCAGCAGCAATTGGTGGCCGTGGCTCGAGCCGTCATTGCAAACCCCAAACTGATCCTGGCCGACGAGCCCACCGGCAACCTGCACTCCGATCAGGGCCGGGAAATCATGGAGCTCTTCACGAAGCTCAACAAGGAAGGAACAACCATTATTCAGGTGACGCACTCGGAAACGAACGCCGCCTTCAGCCACCGCATCGTCCGGCTGGCGGACGGATGGGTCGTGAAGGAGTGAGAAATCGGGAGATCGCGACCCTCTTAACTAACTAGAATATGACCACCTCACAGATGTCCAAGGTTCTCATTGCCGATGACCTGCCCGACGTGCTGGAAGCGCTTCGCCTGCTGCTCAAGGGTGAAGGGTACATCACCGAGTCGGCGACTTCCCCGGCTGGCATCCTCGCCGCACTCGAGGCTCAGGACTTTGACCTGGTGCTGATGGACTTGAACTTCGCGCGCGATACCACTTCCGGGCAGGAAGGCCTGGACCTGCTGAGAAAGCTCCAGGCCATGGACAGCACCTTGCCGGTGGTGGTGATGACCGCCTGGGGCAGTGTAGGCGTAGCAGTCGAGGCTATGCGGCGAGGGGCGCGGGACTTTATCCAAAAACCCTGGGACAACGCCCGCCTGCTCGCCATTCTCCGCACTCAGATTGATCTCAGCCGCGCACTGCGGCAGGGCCTTCGCCTGGAGGCTGAGAACCGGCTGCTGCGCGCCGAAGGCCGTCCCACTCTCATCGCCGAATCCTCTGTCATGCGCCCGGTGCTGGACCTCCTCTCGCGGGTCGGCCCTTCGGATGCCAATGTGCTGATTACCGGCGAGCATGGAACCGGAAAAGAGGTGGTTGCTCAGACGCTCCATTCGCTCTCTGCGCGCGCTGCCAAGCCAATGGTGACCGTGAACGCTGGGGGCCTTTCCGAAGGCGTGTTCGAGAGTGAACTGTTTGGCCACGTCAAAGGAGCATTCACGGATGCCAAAACAGATCGGGTCGGTCGATTCGAGCTTGCCGACGGCGGAACACTGTTCTTGGATGAAATTGCCAATGTACCCATCAATCTCCAGGCCAAGCTCTTGCGCGTGCTCGAAACGGGGCAGATGGAGCGAGTGGGTTCCTCCAAGACCCGGCGCGTCGATGCGCGCGTACTCTCGGCAACCAACGCGGACGTCACTCAGGAAGTGCTGGCCGGCCGCTTCCGCGAAGACCTTCTCTTCCGCCTCAACACGATTGAGATTCATCTTCCCCCCTTGCGTGAACGGCGCGAGGACATCCCTCTCCTGGCCAATTACTTCCTGCGGCGTTATGCCGAGCGTTACAGGAAACCTCTCACCGCATTTGACCCTGCGGCGATTCAGTTTCTTCTGGATTATGCCTGGCCCGGCAACGTGCGCGAACTCGAGCATGCCGTCGAGCGGGCTGTCCTGATGGCGCAGGGCGACGTGGTGCGGCCGAGTGATTTTGGCCTGCGGACGGAGCGGGAAGGCGGATCGCGCCTGGAAGAACTGAGTCTCGAGGAAGTGGAGTGCTTGCTCATCAAGAAAGCTGTGTCGCGATACGGGGGGAACGTGAGCCAGGCCGCCTCGGCGCTGGGCTTGAGCCGCAGCGGCCTGTACCGACGACTGAGGAAGTATGGGCTTTAGGCGATTGAAGATTGTCGATTGCCGATTGTCGATTGAATACCGCCAACGTCCATGACCAACGAGCATGGCCATAGATCCCGAAGACGGCGAACTAGGCAGTGGGGCAAGGCCGGAGCGCTCGCGCCGCCGTGTGGCGCTTGAAAATCGCTTGGCGCTCATGGCCCTGGTTGCGGGCTTCCCCGCCATTCTCGTAGCCATCATCCTGTTGTGGACAGGGTCCCTCTCCTCTCAAACGCGCTGGACTTTAACCCTTATTCTAGTCGTTGTTTGGTTGGGGTTTTCTCTCGGCTTGCGCGGCAAAGTTATTCACCCCCTACAGACTCTTTCCAACCTTCTCTCCGCACTGCGGGAAGAGGATTACTCGATTCGCGCCCGAGGGACTCGGTCGCGCTCCGCTTTGGGCGAGGTCTTCACGGAGGTGAACGCGCTCAGTGAAATGCTGCGCGACCAGCGGCTTTCTTCCCTCGAAGCCATCGCGCTTCTGCGTAAGGTAATGGAAGAAATCGACGTGGCAATATTCACCTTCGACGGAGAGCAACGGCTCCGCCTTTTGAACCGCGCCGGCGAGCGTCTGCTGGCGCAGCCTGCGGAGCGAATCCTGGGTCGGACGGCTTTGGAATTAGGGCTGGGCGCATGTCTGGAGGGCGAAGCAGTGCGGACCATAACGATGTCGTTCCCGGGGGAGGCCGGCCGCTGGGGAATCCGTCGCAGCACTTTTCGCGAGCACGGCCGGCCGCACCAGCTGCTGGTACTCACCAATCTCAGCAAGGCTCTGCGCGAAGAGGAGCGTCAAGCCTGGCAGCGCCTTATCCGCGTCTTGGGACACGAGCTGAATAATTCGCTGGCCCCCATCAAGTCCATGGCCGGCACGCTCGGCAGCTTGCTGACTCGCCAACCTCGACCGGCGGACTGGGACGAGGATGCACGCCGGGGCTTAAGCGTTATCGAAGGGCGGGCTGAATCGCTCAGCCGGTTCATGGAAGGCTATTCGCGCCTGGCGCGCTTACCCTCCCCGAAATTGCAGCCGGCGGATCTGGGAGTCTTGGTGCGACGTGTCGTGGGCCTCGAAAGACGGCTGCCGGTGAGCTTGGTTCCGGGCCCGGCGTTGACGCTCCAAGTTGACCCGGACCAGCTCGAGCAGATGCTGATCAACCTCGTCCGGAATGCGGTGGATGCATCGCTCGAAACGGGCGGCGGCGTGAGTCTTGGGTGGAGGCGAAACGGAGAATACGTCGAATTATTGATCGAAGATGAAGGTCCGGGCCTGCCTAACACCGCCAACCTGTTTGTGCCGTTCTTCACTACCAAAGCCGTAGGCACAGGCATCGGACTCGTTCTCAGCCGCCAGATCGCCGAGGCGCATGGCGGCTCGTTGACTCTTCAAAACCGGCTCTCTGGTCGGGGATGCGAGGCGAGGGTGAGATTGCCGGTGTAACAAGCAGGATTCGGGATTTAGGATTCAGGCAGAAAAGAGAATCGGATGAATAGCCCTCTCCCTTGTGGAGAGAGTGTCACGCACCGGCGCCTTCATCTGCCGGAGCGTGACGGGTGAGGGGTTGTCTCCGGTACGCCGCAGCGGCGTCGCGATCCGCTGGTCACCGCTTTATAAACCCACTCCCAATGTTAACCAAAATCAAAATACTGGAACCCCGCCACCGGAAACGGTGTCCAATGAAGTGAAGGAGAAAATAGGCAGCTAACGGAGCGCTCCGTGGCCGTCACCGGAACTTCGGATGTTCAAAGACTTCCTGAGGAGGTGCAGCCATGTTCGGCGACACATTGCTGGAGTCTTCACCCACGCGGTCTTCCCCGCTGAAGAAACGCCACTACTTTTACGCTGCCGGCGGCGGCGCGATCGGTTCGCTCGTATGGTTCTTCGCGCTGGGACGGCTGCTTTCCCCCGGCCCGAGCGGGGCGATTGGGTTGCAATCGCTCGTGATTGGAAGTGCCACCGCCGTTCTTGGCTTGATGCTTTGCTATGTACACGCCGAATCGCGAGGACTGGGACTGAATACTCCGTTTTGGGTAACACTCACTTGCCTCTTAAACCTTCCAGGCTTCGTGTGCTTCCTTGTTTATACAGCCACCAAGACCGGGAATTGGAAGCGAGCGGCTATCCCGTGCGTGTATGGCGCTGAAGGCCTGCTAGTGGGAGCGATGGCGCTGGTTCCGCTAGTCTACACGGAGGCATTGCCTAAGGCGGTTTGGACAGAGGTGCTGCAAGTTCCTGTGTCTCCGCCGCCGCCCCGTGCGCCTCTTGCGACACAGGCTCTGCGGAAACCCATGCGGCCCGTCCGCTCCGAGCAGGTACTTCAAGAACCTTCTGCGATCCCCACCCACATTCTGCCCGTCCACGATGAACCCCTTCCGCCCGCACAATTCCCATCCGCGTCCATTGGGGTACCGGGCGGAATATCGGACGGGCTTCCGGGCGCCGCGCTCGATCCTACATTAGAAAAGCTGCTCAGCGGTACCGAGCCGCAGCCGCCCGCTCCGCAAGCCCCCAAGCCGGTCCAACATCAGCAGATTCGCTTAGCCGAACTTTCGCAGTTGAGGGGTTAGGTAAAGGGTAAGTGCTTTGTTTTTAGCGAAGGGATCTCAAAGGTCGGCACTACATTTTCAATCTCGGTGGCGGGGTTTGGGCAGTCTCCTGGGGGGCCTTGATACGGGGTGGTGGCTGAGAAGGCAAGGTCAGGTTAAGCTGGTGCAGCATCAACGACTGATCCGGTTCTGGCTGGGTGTAGCGGGGCATGATTAGCCAGCGGCCGTCAGTGGTGGGCAGGCAGACATCGAGCATCTGCAGGGTGGCCAGTTTTTCCAGCACGGCGCGGGGCGTCAGGCCCGGCGCTAAGGCGGCCAGGCGTTGCTTGAGGGTCACCGAAAGGGCGTAGGCCAGGAAGGCCACGAAGATGTGGGCTTCCACCCGCTTCTCCACTTGGTGATAAATCGGACGCAGTCCCAGTTCGCTCTTCAAGGTTTTGAAGGCCGCTTCAATCTGGGTCAGTTGGATATAGCGTTCCCAGAGTACTTCCGGGTTCTCCCCCACCAGGTTGGAGCGCAATAGATAGTGTCCGTCGCGAAGCTCCGCCTTCTGCAACTTCTCTTTGTGCAACTGAAAGGTGAACGTCTGGGGGGTGACTTCCTCCCCCTCTCGGGGCAAGCGCAGGGATACGAAGCCGAAGGCCCGCCCCGCTTGCCTCTTCGCTGCCCCGAGGCGCAGCAGCAGTTGATCCCGCGTCGGAGCACTGCGGCGCAGCTTGCGCAAGGTCCTCAACAACCCCACTAATTTGCGCCGTCGGATGGCGCGCTCCTTGGCTCGCCGCCCTTCACTCTTGGCCAGCACATAGAGTTCGCCGTCCTCCCCGAACAACTTCACCTCCACCGACTCGCGCACTTTCTGCCAGGGCAACTCCAGCCACTTCTTTTCATACTGCTGAATCTTGCCCCGCGGCGTGCCCACCAGATAGAACATCTCCCGCCCCGGGCCGCGCATCTCTTCCAGCACCTCTTCGGTCGGAATCCCCCGATCCATCACCCACACCCGCCGCGCCTTGCCGTACTGCGCTTCGATCTTGGCCAGAAAGCCCCGCAGCGTCGTGCGGTCCGAGGTGTTGCCCTCCATCACTTCGTAAGCCAGCGGAAATCCCTCCGGCGTCAGCACCAGCGCGATCACCACCTGCCGGCAATCGAAACGGTGATCGCGGCTGTAGCCGTGCTTCGCTTTGGGAATTTCCTCTCCTTCGCCCTCGATATAAGTGCTCGTCAGGTCGTACAGCAAGACGTTGAAGCGCGCCTGAAATAGGTCTTGCCAGCGTTGCCGCAGGTGATCAAACAACGCCGTCTTGTGCTCCACGATGCGGTCCAGACAGCGATACAGCCGATCCTTCTCCGCCACCGCGAAACCGCTGCCTAATAGATCTCCCATGGCGCTCTGGTCAAATCCTTGCCGGTGCAAACGGAACTCGCTGCCCGGCGCGATCAGCCGGCTCACCACCAGTAACTCCAGCACTTTCGCCCACGGCACTTCCTCGCGACCGACCTCCAACCGCCCTCCCCAAAACGCCCCCAGTCCCAACTGCTGCCACAGCTCGCAGCCCAGCCAGTAGTTCCCAAACGCCCGTGGCCGCCGCAGCTCCATCTCCCGCAACTTCACCTGCACGCCATCCAGCGCCTCGGCGGGGATCGCACGATCTTCTGGAAACAAGCTCAGCGTGCGGGCCCGCTGCTCGGCTTCATCAAACACCTCCAACGTCTGTCGCCAGGCCCCCTGCTGGCGGTCATTGATCTCTCCCAAGAACAAAACCTGCCGCTGCACCACCCGCCCCGAACGCACCCGACGGTTCTCCACGACACTCCAGTAGCGGTGTTCCTTGCCGTCCTTGCATCGCCGTTTGCTGCGCAGAAACATCGTCAGCGCGCATCCTGACAGCTTCCTTCAGAGTTTGTAAAGAGGGTAGGTCGGCACTACAACGGCTTTCTGCAAAGCCTGCTTTGATGGATAAGACGTTAGACCGATAGGGAGGTCACCTTCCCCTCACAAATGTGTGGAACTGCGAAGGTGAGGTTAGGCGGTAGAGTAGTCGCTGCCAAGCTCATTTACCAACCCAAGCCCGATTATCCCGAGCTCGCCAGGCTGACTCGAACCCAGGGAGACGTGGAGTTTGAAGCCATCATTGGCAAGGACGGCAGCATAGAAGAGTTGAAGGTGGTCAGAGGTCATCCTCTGTTGGTGAAGGCGGCCTTCGAAGCCGTGCGGCAGTGGCGCTATCAGCCCACCCTGCTGAACGGCGAGCCCGTCGAGGTCCTCACTGAAATCATAGTGACCTTCAGGCTGGGAGAATGAAGAGAATCGGGTGATCGGGAGATCGGGTGAACCATTTGTGATTGGCGATTGGTGATTGGCTATTGCCGCGCCCAATCACAGATCAGAAATCACAAATGGTTTGCCTGGCGCAGGCTCCAAGCTTCAGTGTCTGCGCCGACACCCGATTCCATCGTATAATTGTTGGATGAGAATCTTCGGGAAAAGCTTAGCCGAATACGTTCGATTCGAAAGCGGATTTCTGATCCTGGTTCTGGTCGTCGGGGTGGCGAGGTTATCGGCATCTCTTCTCGGTGTGCCCAACTCCACGGCGAAGTATCTCAGTTTAACCGTCTGTTTCCTGCTGGGGATGGTTTACTACGCGGTCAAAGTCCACACCGCTGGGTTTGGAAGCTACAAACAACTGCTGCCCATCTACGCTCTGCCGGTGATCATCGGCAACGCGATCATCATCACCGGAATCCTGATCGCGATGCAGACCGGGACGGACAACATCTTCAGCTCCCCCGAGTTCTCGCCCGGCAAAACCAGCGGCAGAACCTGGGGTCACATCGGCGGCCACGCCGTAGCGATAATCGTCCTGCCGCTTGTGCTCTGGGCGCTCGGTTCCTTGATTATGCTGGTCACCAAGAAGCTAACCCCCCGCCGGCCGTGAGATACGTAGCGCGGACCTTCTGCGGCTCTTCTTATTCGCCTCCTGGATCAGGAGGGGCTGGGGGTGGTTGACTGGCCTGCCGCAAACTCCACCAGCGGTGCAATCCCTCGTTCCAGCGGCGCGGAGTGGCCGAAGACGAGCGTCTTGATGGTGCTGTCGCCGGCCAGGCGGCGGGCAAGGTCCACCAGAGATTTCCGATTCTGGGCAGTATTCTTGGTAAAAACCCAAGGCGACGCCTTAAGCCGACCCTGCTTGTCCTGGTTGGCGCTGTCGCCCAGAAACAAGTTCTGCCCGATGGCATACGCAGCGCTTCCTGGCGTGTGGCCCGGCACGGCGAAGACGCGCACCTGAAAGGGTCCTACTTGCACGATATCGCCATCCTGCAAGGTCCGGGCAAGGCGAACCGTCTTCTGCTTTGAGGTCCTGGAACGCACCATCGGAATCCCGGAACTGCCCGTCGCAGCATCAGCCTCCGCAGCCAGCGCCATCACCTGCGCTTTGGGGAACTTTCCAACACCACCGATGTGATCAGAATCACTGTGAGTCAGCAAGATGTATTTCACATCGTCAGGGCCCATCTCACGGCGCGCTAGAGCGGTTTCGATTTAAGTATTTACATATCCACAGGAGGCGAAGTAATTTGTGCATTCGCTTGGGGAGACCGTATTGAGCAACTCCCCGATTTCCTTCCAGAGGGTATCGATATCGCGCCTGGCGGCTTTGCGAAGCAGCGCCTTGAGTTTGGAAAAGAACTTTTCGATCGGGTTCAGGTCCGGAGAGTAAGGGGGCAGATAGAGTAGGGTAGCTCCGGACGCGGTGATCGCTTTCGCGACTCCGGTCACCTTGTGACTGCTGAGGTTGTCGAGAATCACGGTGTCTCCCGATTGGAGTGTTGGGCACAGGAATTGATGCACATAAGCCAGAAACGTCTCGCCGTCCATGGGCCCGTCGGTAACCATCGGTGCGGTCAACCGGCGGCGGCGCAGAGCGCCCACAAAGGTGGTCGTCTCCCAATGTCCGTGCGGTGCCGAGTCGAGGCAACGCTGACCTCGGGGGGCGCGTCCGTAGCGTCGCGTCATGCTCGTAGATATCCAGGTTTCATCGATAAAGACGAGCTTTTCGACTTCCATCGTGGGCAGCGCTTGCTGCCAGGCTTTTCTTGCCTGCTGCACGTCCTCGCGTTCTTGCTCGCTGGCGTGCAGGGTTTTTTTTGAAGGTAAGGTTCCATTTGTTCAACTGGTGCCACAAGGCACCGATCTTGATCGATATGCCCTGCTCGGCGAGACGTTCAACTAACTCGGCCAGGCTCAGACCCGGCGCTTGTTCGATCCAGGCGCGCAGCACGGGCTCCATCTCCGCGATCCGCGAACGGCGATGGCCTCCAATCTGAAAGCTGGTGCGTTGTCCGGTCTTCTGCTCCCGACCCCGCACCTGGTAAACCCAGACGCGACTGACTTCCAGCCGCTGCGCAATCGCCGTCGGACGTTCTCCGCGATCCAATGCCCATAACACCCGATCCCGCAAATCTTGTGAATAGGATTGCATCCTCCGCCTCCCCTCAACCGGAAGAGGCATTATCGCACATAAATGTATATACTTAAACTAAAAATGCTCTAACTCCGCGAGAATGGCCTTCGCCTGGGGATCGTTGCCGGCATCCACAAGCGCCGCTTCGTGCTCGCCCAGCGGCACCAGGCCTGCGCTCACCATGCCATCTTTCACCAGAACCATGCCGTTGATTTCCGCCCGCTCCGGCAAACGCTTCAGCAGAAGAAACGGGCCGATCACCACCCCCGCCGCGGCGGCCAAAGTGATTGCGACCAGTACAATCCACCACATACTATGCCTCCTCAAGACACGCTCCCCGGCTTCGCCTTCCGGCGATGATCAGCTTACACCGATTCATAGCGCGTGTGCGCGAAGCGCAGAAGAGGGAAGGGCTTGCTTGGCGGCAATTTGAGATTTGAGATTTCAGATTTGAAAGGCAAATTCGCCTCAGGCGATTTGGTTTTCGAGGTTGTTCGGATTAAGGCGGGTCTCGGTCCGCGGCTCCTCTTGATCCCGCGTCGGCTCGGTTTTCAGTTTCGAATTTCGAGTTTCGAATTTCGCCCTTTCGATTAAGACGGGCGTTGATAGAAGGGAAGGCTCACCACTTGGGCGGCCGCGCCTGAGGAGAATTCCAGTTTTGTTCCCGGCTCCGCGACTTCGCGGCGGAGGTAAGCCAAGGCGATCGCCTTGCCCAGGGTTGGCGAGACGCAGGCACTGGTGACTTCGCCGATCTCTCTGCCCTGGCCCGCCAGCCTCTCGCCTGCAGCCGGCGGAGTCTCCGATTCCATGACGAGTCCCATCAGCACCCAATTCACGTGCCCGCGGCTTCGGGCACGCTCCACGATTTCCTGGCCGACGTAACACCCTTTGTTGAAGCTCAGAGCGTTCCACAATCCTGCTTCGTTGGGGATGGTATCCTCGCCCAGTTCCTGGCCGTAGCGGGGAATTCCCGCTTCAATTCGCAGTGTCTCGAGCGCCCGCGTCCCGCATGGGAGCATGCCGTAGGTCGGCGCCTGGCCACAAGCGGCGCCCCAGATCGCCGGCAGTCCCTTCGCCCCCGTCCAGACTTCGTACCCTTCCTCGCCCGTAGCGCTCGCGCACACCACCTGCGCCGGAAAGCCGGCGTAGTTGGTGGCGAAATGGTCGTACTCCTGCATTGCGGGAAGAGTGATGTGAAGGGTTTTTTCAAGCAAAGGGCGCGCGCGTGGTCCCTGAAAGGCGATAGCGTAAACGTCGAGGGGCTCGAATTCCACCTGGTCGGCGATCACGTAACGCTTCAGGCCCTCGAGCGCCTTGTCGCGCAGGTCGGCATCGGTATCGACGAAGAACCGGTCCTCCGCGCAGTACAGGCGCATGTCCACACGAATGTGCCCCTGCTGGGTCAGCAGCGTAGCGTAAGTCCCCTGGCCCGGCCTGAGCCGCTTGATGTCGTTCGAAACGATGCGGTGGAGAAACTTGGCGTGGTCGCGGCCCTTCATGGCGAACTTGCCGCGAAAGGAGAAATCAAACAGCCCGGAAGCTTCCCGCACCGCCTTGTGCTCCGCCACAGCGTCGGTGAAGCGGGAGGGAACCACGGCGCCGTGATATTCGCCCAGCGTGGCGCCTTGCGAGCGGTGGTAATCAGCGAGAGGGGAGGAGAGAGGAGGTGCGTTCATCGGCTCCGGAGTCTGCAAACTCACAATTTGAAATTTAAGATTTGAAATTTAAGATTTGAAATTCAAGATTCTCAAATCTCCAATCTCGAATCTTCAATCTCAAATCTCCAATTTCAAATCTCAAATCTCCAATTTCAGATTTCCTTTTTCCAGTTTCTATTTTCCCGTTCCTAATCCCGTCCCCAGTTGCACCAGCGTGCTGACGTGTGAAGCCATCTCGGACTCGCTGTTCTCGACAAGGTCGGCCAGGGTTACCTTGCTCAGAACCTGATCGACCAGCACTTGCAAGGTGCGCCAGAGTGTTCGGATCGAACACTCTCGCAGCTTCTTGCACGACACCTCCAACCCCGAGTGTTCGATGCAGAATCGCGGGTCAAACAATCTCCCCCCAAGCGCGGCGAGGACCTCGCCAACGATTATTTTCTCGGCCGGCCGCGCCAGCGCGTAGCCCCCCACTTGTCCTCGAACGCTTCGCACGAAACCGTTCTGGCGCAGGATCCGCATCAGCTTGGCCACGTATGAAACTGACAGCCCTTCATCTTCGCTGATTTCATGGATGGTTAAGTGGCCGGGATCGCTCAGCGTGGCCACACGCAGCAGGCAGCGCAAACCGTATTCTTCTTGATAGGACAGTTTCATGGTCGAGCCTTGGAGTGCGGCA
The DNA here is from genome assembly GCA_963831905.1 of uncultured Acidobacteriota bacterium. Lineage (GTDB taxonomy): Bacteria > Acidobacteriota > Terriglobia > UBA7540 > UBA7540 > CAVROP01. The sequence goes on from CAWHRX010000009.1 coordinate 2,402,342, forward strand.
CCAGCGCCGCCGCCGTGAAGCGGCCAACACCTAGCACTGACCTTTAGGTCAGCACGACGCGGAACTCGTAAAATGCTGGCCTGAAGGTCGGCGCTACACTCCAAAAGGCGGCAACTCCGCAAGCTCCGCTGCCGCACTCCCAGAGGTCAGAAGAACCCCAACTGCAGCTTGGCGGCTTCCGACATCATATCTTTATTCCAGGGCGGCTCCCACACCACGTCAACTTTAACGCTCTGAACGCCGGGAAGGACGGTGATCTTGTCTTCCACTTCTCCCGGCAGCGAGCCCGCCGCAGGGCAGCCCGGAGCGGTCAAGGTCATCTTCACGATCGCATGGCCGGAAGTATCGACCTTGGCCTCATAAATCAGGCCGAGGTCGTAGATATTCACCGGAATCTCAGGATCGTAGCAGCTGCGCAATGTCTCAATCATCTTGTCCTGGAGGGCGATGGCCTGCGAGATCGTCAGAGGGGTTTGCTCTTCCATAATTCAAGTCACTCCGTGGAGGCCGGTTTCGATTCGCCGTTCAGCGCGCTTCGGAGCGTGTGCCAAACCAAGGTGGCGCACTTGACGCGGACGGGAAACTCACATACTCCGGAGAAAGCCGCCAGCTTCCCCAGGGCGGGGGTCTCACCCTCCGCGTGGGTTTTTCCGGTGACCAGGTCGTGAAAGGTGTCGAAGAGCGCCTCCGCCTGGGCGCGAGTTTTCCCCTTCAGGATCTCCGTCAGGATCGAAGCCGAGGCCGTGGAAATAGCGCAACCGGTGCCTTCGAAACTGATGTCGGCGATGCGGTCATCCTGGAGTTTCAAATAGACCGTAAACCTGTCGCCGCAAAGGGGATTGTAACCGTCCGCGTGACGGTCGGCGTCTTTCATGGAATGACAATTACGCGGCCGCCTGCTGTGGTCAATTATGACTTCCTGATAAAGGCCTTCGAGATCTGCCATAAACAAGTCCAAAGTCTAGAGTCGAGAATCAAGAGTAAAGGATCACGAGGAGCGTTGACTTTACGCCACCGCGCTCCTGAACGTCGTCCCACTCGCGTCCTACGCGCGAAAGCGGGAGTCTATATTACAGCTCACCCCAGCACTGCCTTCACTCTTTGGATGCCTGCGGCCAGGGAATTGATCTCCTGCTTGGTGTTATAAAAGGCCAGCGAAGCGCGCACGGTGGCAGGCACGCCAAAACGGTCCATCACCGGTTGAGCGCAGTGGTGGCCGGTGCGAACCGCAATTCCCTCGTGGTCAAGTATAGTCCCAACATCGTGGGCATGTATACCGTCCAGAACGAACGAAATGACTCCGGCTTTCTCACGCGCCGTGCCGATAATCCGCACGCCAGGGATCTGCTGAATGGCTTCCGTGGCGTAAGAAAGCAAGGCATGTTCGTAGGATGCGATATTTGCGAGGCCCACGTGATTGACGTATTTAAGCGCGGCCTCCAGGCCGTAGACCCCGGCAATATCGGGCGTTCCCGCTTCGAACTTGTAGGGAACCGCATTGTAGATGGTCTTCTCAAATGAAACATAGGCAATCATGTCGCCGCCGCCCTGAAAAGGAGGCATGGCCTCGAGAAGCTCGAACTTGCCATAGAGCACGCCGATTCCCGTCGGTCCAAAAACTTTGTGGCCCGAAAAAGTGTAAAAATCGCAGCCCAATTCCTGCACATCCACCTTCATGTGCGGCACGGCTTGCGCGCCATCCACGAGGACTGGAACGCCCCTCGCGTGCGCCATCTCCACGATCTGGCGAACCGGATTGATGGTGCCGAGTGCGTTCGAAACGTGAGCCACCGCCACCAGGCGGGTGCGGTCGTTCAAGAGCTTCTCGAATTCCTCCAGAATCAGTTCGCCCCGGTCGTTGACCGGCCCCACCTGTAACCTGGCGCCTTTCTCCTCGCACAGCATCTGCCAAGGCACAATGTTCGAGTGATGCTCCATGCCGGTGATCAGGACTTCGTCGCCGGCCTGAACATTCCGCTTTCCAAACGTCTGCGCCACCAGGTTGATGGCTTCGGTGGTCCCGCGCACGTAAACGATCTCCCGCTGGTCGGAAGCATTGAGGAATTTCTGGACTTTCCGCCGCGTGTTTTCATAAACGTACGTGGCGCGTTCGCTCAGCAGGTGAACGCCACGATGAATGTTGGCGCAGTCCTCGGCGTAAAAGCGGACTATCGCGTCGATAACTTTTTGCGGTTTCTGGCTGGTGGCGGCATTGTCAAGATAGACCAGGGGCTTGTCGTGGACCTTCTGCTTCAGGATCGGGAAATCCTCGCGGATCCGCTTCACGTCGAAGGCCGGCGCGGACAATGTGCGTGGCGGGGCCTGGATTGTCTGTTGCGTGGTGGCCATCATGCCTCCTCGGCTCGCAGGGCGTTCGCCAGGCGAGCAAATAAACCCTCACTGAGCCGCTCGCGCAGCGGCTCATATTTGATGCGACCCAGGATGTCGTTGGCGAAAGCGTAAGTCAGCAGGTCGCGCGCTTCCTGCCGGCCGATCCCGCGGGAACGCAAATAGAAAATCGCGTCCGCATCGATCTGCCCAATCGTGGCGCCGTGCGTGCATTTGACGTCATCAGCGTAAATCTCCAGCGCCGGCTTGGTATCGATGACGGCTTTTTCTGAAAGCAATAGGTTCTTGTTGCTCTGTTTCGAGTCGGTTTTCTGAGCATCCTTGCGCACAATGATCTTGCCGTTGAAGACCGCCGAGGACTCGCCATCCAGAACACCCTTATAAACTTCCCGGCTGCTGCAGTGCGGCTTGGCGTGATCGAGAATGGTTTGGTTGTCAATGTGTTGATGGCCGGTGACGACGTACAGGCCCGCCAGCGTCGCTTCCGCCCCTTCACCGTCCAGAACCGCGTTCACTTCTTCGCGGACCAGCCTCCCTCCAGTCGCAATCGAGTGCGTGGCGACGTTGCTCGAACGTTCCTGGTGGAACACCAGCCGCCCGAAGTGGAAGGCGTTCTGGTTCTCTTGCTGGAGGCGGTGATACGCGATCACCGCGCCTTCACCCACCGCGACTTCGCTCACCGCATTGGTGAAGTAAACTCCGTCGGCGGCGCCGGCGCTCCTGCGCGCACCGTCACCGAAGTACGCTTCCACGATGCTGGCCTGGCTTTCTCGCCCGGCAATAATCAGGTTGCGGGGGTAGGACACGGTGGGCAGCCCGCTCGGGTCGGATACGTAAAGCAGGTAGATGGGCTTCTCGAGCACCACGCCTTTGGGAATCTCAATGAACGCCCCGTCCTCAACGAAGGCCGTGTTCAATGCGACGAACGCGTGCTCCCGGTAATCCGCGGCGTAGCGAGCCAGATGGCGCTCCAGCGTCTTGGCGTCGCTTGCCAGCGCTTCCGCCAGGCTTCCCGCCTTAACTCCCGCGGGAAGTCCCTCCAGCGTCGAAAGCTGCTTCACGAAACGCCCGTTGATAAAGACAAGCTTGGGGCATCCCAGGTCGGCCAAGGGGTGCTGGAGAATCCGCAACTCCCCTTCTCGCTGAGGAAGGGGTGCGCGGATGGTGGCGGGTTGAAAGGGCACCGCCGCGATTGGACCGACGTTGGTGTTCCGCCACTCTTCCTGCCGCGCGGTCGGAAATCCCTTCTCGGCGAACCCTGCCATCGCCTCCCTGCGGATTTCATGCAGCCAGGAAGGTGAGTTCGAGCCAAGACGATCCTCGAGTTCCCTGAAGCTTGAAAGGTAAATTCCCTCTTTTTCCGTTGTAGATATCATCAGCTCTCCGTCCCTCTAAGTCGTCCGCTGTCCATTCGCCCTGTCATCCTGAGCGAAGCGAAGGATCTCTGCAGCTGCCTTTTCTCCCTCTTGAGAGAGGAACTGCGGCGATCCTTCGCTTCGCTCAGGATGACACGCACTGAGGACTGACCTGACGCCGTACGCCTGCTTCACGCCGCCGATTGTTCCAACCACCCGTAACCCTTCTCTTCGAGTTCCAAGGCCAGCTCCTTCGTCCCCGACTTCACAATGCGTCCCTCATACAGAACGTGCACGAAGTCGGGAACAATGTAATTCAGCAGGCGTTGGTAGTGCGTCACCACGATAATGCTTCGGTCCTTGCTGCGCAGCGCGGTCACGCCATTGGCAACGATCTTGAGGGCGTCAATGTCGAGGCCGGAATCGGTCTCGTCGAGAATCCCCAGCTTGGGCTCGAGCACCGCCATCTGGAAAATCTCGTTGCGCTTCTTTTCGCCCCCCGAGAAGCCTTCGTTCACCGAACGCGTCATCAGCGTTTCGTCCATCTCCAGCAGCTTCATCTTCTCGCGTACCAGCGCCAGGAAGTCCATGGCGTCGTATTCAGGCTCGCCGCGGTGTTTGCGGATCGCGTTCAGCGCCGAGCGCAGGAAATAAGTATTGCTCACCCCGGGTATCTCCACCGGGTACTGGAAGGCCAGGAAAACGCCTTCCCGCGCGCGCTCTTCCGGCGGCATAGCCAGCAAGTCCTTACCTTCGTACGTCACCTCGCCGCCCGTCACTTCGTAAGCGCTATGCCCCGCCAGCACCTGCGCCAGCGTGCTCTTGCCCGAGCCGTTGGGCCCCATGATGGCGTGCATCTCGCCCGTGCCCACTTCCAGATTAATGCCGCGCAGGATCTCTTTCCCCTCCGCCCTTGCTTGTAAGTTCTTGATGTGAAGCATCCTCACTCCTCGTTGGAAATTGGAAACTGGAAAATGGAAACTCGAAAATCGGTCTCGTCTGCCGCAGCCCTCTCCCCTAGTTCGACTAATACCCTCTCCCCCTTTGGGAGAGGGTGGCCCGCGACGGCGCTTTCATCAGCCGGCGCGGGACGGGTGAGGGGTTAGTCCCTGGCCCTGCGCCTTACCCCACACTGCCTTCCAAGCTCACGCCCAGCAATTTCTGCGCTTCGACGGCGAACTCCATGGGCAATTCCTTGAAAACTTGTTTGCAGAACCCGTTCACGATCATCGAAACCGCGTCTTCCGTGGACATGCCGCGCTGGCGGCAGTAGAAAATCTGGTCTTCCCCGATCTTCGACGTGGAGGCTTCGTGCTCCACCTGCGCGGTGGAGTTCTTGACTTCCAGGTAAGGGAAGGTGTGCGCGCCGCACTTGTCGCCGATCAGCAGGGAATCGCACTGCGAGTAGTTGCGCGCTCCCGCGGCCCCGCCCAGGATTTTCACCAGACCGCGGTAGCTGTTCTGCCCGTGCCCGGCGGAGATGCCCTTCGAGACGATGGTGCTCTTGGTGTTCTTCCCGATGTGAATCATCTTCGTGCCCGTATCGGCCTGTTGATAATTGTTGGTGACCGCCACCGAGTAAAACTCGCCGATGGAATTGTTCCCCTGCAGGATGCAGCCCGGATACTTCCAGGTGATGGCCGAACCGGTTTCGACCTGCGTCCAGGAAATCTTCGAGTTCACGCCCTGGCACTTGCCGCGCTTGGTGACGAAGTTGTAGATGCCGCCCTTGCCTTCCTTGTCACCAGGATACCAATTCTGAACTGTGGAATATTTGATTTGGGCATTATCCAGTGCTACAAGCTCGACCACGGCCGCGTGAAGCTGATTCTCGTCGCGCATGGGCGCCGTACAACCCTCCAGGTAGCTGACGTAGGCGCCTTCGTCGGCAACAATCAGGGTGCGCTCGAACTGTCCCGTGTCCCGCGCGTTGATGCGGAAGTAGGTGGAAAGCTCCATCGGACAGCGCACGCCCTTCGGCACGTAAGCGAAAGACCCGTCGCTGAATACCGCGGAATTGAGCGTGGCGAAGAAGTTGTCCGTGTAAGGCACCACCGAGCCCAGATATTTGCGCACCAGGTCCGGGTGCTCGCGCGCTGCTTCCGAGAAGGAACAGAAAATGATGCCCAGTTCGGCCAGCTTCGCCTTAAACGTGGTCGCCACGGAGACGCTGTCAAACACCGCGTCCACCGCCACTCCCGCAAGTAGTTCTCGCTCCTTCAGCGGGATGCCGAGCTTTTCGTAGGTTTTCAAAAGCTCCGGGTCGATTTCGCCTTTCACCTCTTGCTTCTTCGGCGCGGCAAAGTAGCGGATGCCCTGATAATCGATCGGACCGTACTTCACGTTCGCCCAGGTGGGCTCTTTCATCGTCTGCCAGTGGCGGTAGGCCTTCAATCGCCACTCCAGCAGCCACTCGGGTTCCTGTTTCTTGGCCGAAATAAGGCGGATGACGTCTTCATTCAATCCCGGCGGCACCGTTTCCTGTTCGATGTCGGTCACGAATCCATATTTGTATTCCTGGGTGGCCAGGATTTCGACTTCTGATTGCGGCGTAGGCATCAAACCTCCTCTTGGGGATCACTCCTGCATGGCGGCACTTGCGCCGGACCGTCGCGCCGGTATTATTCGCGCCGCCTGAACCAACCAAGCCATTCTAATAAATCTGTACTGCATAGTCAAGATTCCGCCTCGCCCTTCACCGCCGCTCGCCCTCCATCTGAATCTGAATCAAACTCCCAGGCTCGGATACGAGGCTAGCAATGGTCACTTGGCGCAGCGCCGTGGCGATGGCGTCGTTTACCTTGCGCAAGGGTTCGCGGACCGTGCACTTCGTCATCTGATGACACTCGCTGCGGTCGGTTACGCACGAGGTAATGAACAGCGGCCCCTCGAGCGCTCGTATGACTTCGAGGGCATTGATTTGGGAGGGATTTCTCGCCAACACGTAGCCGCCGTTAGTGCCGTGCTGAGATGCCAGCAGGCCGATTTTCGCCAACCTCTGCAGGACTTTAGCGACGAGTTCGGCCGGCATCCCGTAAGTCTGGGCGATCTCCTTGGCGCTGCAAGACGCGCGGAGTCGTTGGGCGGCCAGATGCCGAAGAGCGATTAAACCGTAGTCAGCCTTTTTCCCGAGCCTCAGCATTAAAATATCCGACCAATTAGGTCGTATATAGAATAGCGGTATGCCCGTTTCATGTCAAGCTATTTGTTTTCAGGCCCAAATGACAAATTGACCTTATCTCCCTTCGCTTTCGCGACACACCTGTCGCGTCAAGATGAGGCTAAAGGCTTCGACATCAGGGTGGCTTTAAGTCTGCGCTTCGGCGGACTATTACTTATCGCAGGTAATGTGAGTGGCGGATCGGCCAGAGGCGAGTTCGGATTATACAGACCGTGAAGGGCCTCGTCCCTTCAGGGGCTTCATTAATCGCCTCTGGCCTCCTCGCTTTTATTATCGGCTGTACGCTCGAGAAGATTGGCAACCCTGCCACAGACAAATGGGACTCGACGGCCGGGAAGCCGGGAAACATATCCAGCAACCGGCGGAGCGGGCGATGACACATTTCGTCATGTTGTTTCGACAAATTAGGGCAACCGAAAGCCGTTTCCTTGCCCCCGCTGATCATACCTCGCGAGGGGTTTTTTCAACGCCATGATAAAACAGTGGTTATTTGTAAGAAAGAAATCACCTGAACTCCCAGATGGCAGGCAAACTGCACTAAAGTACGTGCCAGTACGAAAGCACTAAAATAATCAAGGAGGAAGGAAGAATGAAGAAAGGTCCACGAGGTTTTTCACTGATTGAACTTTTGATCGTAGTTGCGATTATTCTGATCATCGCGGCAATTGCTATCCCGAACTTGCTGCGCTCGCGCATCGCAGCCAACCAAGCTTCAGCGGTCGGATCGCTCCGCACGCTTAACACCGCAGAGGTTACTTATTCCACTACCTACAACACCGGTTACTCTTCGACGTTGGCTGACCTGGGTCCAGCGGCTCCGGGGCAGAACACCCCCACCGCGCAGTTTGCAGGACTCATTGACGAAGTTCTTGCGGGACTTCCGGCAGCCGGGGGAACGGCCACAACAGTCAACCAAAGCTCCAAGAGTGGTTATACCTTCAACTACTCACCTGCCACTGCTGATGCGACCGGCAAGATTGACTTTTACAGCTTCACTGCTGTTCCCGTCAGCGCCGGGACGACAGGGACTAACTATTACTTCACCGATCAGTCGGGTGTGATCCGCCAGAACAGCACGGCGGTTGCCGGTTCGAGCGACTCGCCGCTGGCTGGCTAGGGCCTCGGCTACCATCCATCGCGGACGCGGTGCTGGAGGAGCCCGCGTGAAAAACGTTTGGTCTGATGTTGGAGCACTACTCGGTCAGTTGTATCGCCCGCTCGCGGCTTGCCGTGGATAACGGATGGAAGGATTGGGATCGCGGAAGCATCCGTGATTCGCGGCAGGCCGGAGCGGGTTAAGCACCCTCAAGGCCCAGTCCCACTTGATCGCTGACAGCACCACGCTTATCGCCCACCCGATAGTACGATTGCAAATTTCAAATTCGAGATTTCAAACAGCAAATGGAGAGCCGTTTGAAAACTGCTCTTTGCCATCTGCAGGTTGAGATTGCCCATCCGCAGATCACGCCTGCCTCTCGAACTCCCGCCGGAAGAGGATCTTGATTTCCTCCCTCCAGCCGTCGTTGATGCCCACCTGCAGGATGCGGATGGTTGACTCGAGGTAACGCAGCATCCGGCCCGTGGTGGAGTGGAAGCGAAAAGCAGGGCAAACGAGATAAAGCAGGGGAGGAGAATCGACGAGTTCGATTCCCGAAAAATATCCGAACTGCTGGAGCTGTCCGCGCTCCTGCAGCCACTTGACGCGCAGCCAGTAGTCGAGACCCTGGAGGGGAAGGTTGATATCCTCGTGCACCTTCAACTCCAGCACCGCCAGGCGTCCACTGCGTGTGGCCAGCAGGATATCAATAACTCCGCGATCCATCCCGGTAAACGCCGGAACCTGGGGATAAACGCAATCGGGCAAGAGAGCAGGGTCGAGCTTGGTGACGTCGCGCACCACCATACTCTCAAGCCAGCGCTCAGACTGAAGCCGGCAGAGGTCGCCGGAGGGGTCCGGGCTTTCGGCACAACGACTGCGCAGGGCGGTCTCGAGGAACTGACGGAATTCTGAGAGATTGCCCTCGTGGAGACGCCGTGCGCTGCCGGGCAGGCCGAAAGTGATACGCGGGGCCAGCAGACCCTCGAGGCGCGCCACCTCGAGACCGAGCACTCGAATGGAAAGTGCCGCGGCTGCGGCGTCGGCTACCACCTCAACCTTGGCGAGATATTCACCCAGCAGCCGCGAAAGCAGCCCGCTGTGGCGTTCGAGGAGGTCCGCGCCCACCCGCCGCGGCGCCAGGCGGGTTTCAACGTTGCCGTAATCCCTCCAGTCGATCACACTCGGCCGGTCGTCCTTGGCTGACCACTCGAGAATCTCCATCTGCACAGCGCGGTGGTTCAGATAGGCCGCCCGGCGCGCGCACGTTTCTGCCCCCCGGGGCGGAAAGATCAATTTCAACCCGGGATAAGTGACGCGCTCGGAATGGCTGCGCAGCCAATCCAACCAGATCAGCCCGAAAGCCAAGGCCGCATCGGAAGCAGCAGGGGATTCATTTTCGCTGACGCCCAGAAAGGCCCAAGCCGTGCGGCCCTGCCGCGCCACGCCTCTCGTGTACCACGCCGAAAACGAGTGTACCCGATCAGACCGGTGGCTGACGCGCTCGAAGCTGCAGCCCGGGAATTGCCGCGCCAGCATGGCAAGCAACTGCTTCTGAAAAGCCGCGCGTCCCGGCGCCTTATCCGCCTGGCCGGCGGCGCGATCCGCCGGACGGAATTCCAGGGTGACGGTCTCACGGCCACCCGCCTTGCGCGCAAAGACGCCAAGCCGCTCGCCATCGCGGTAGGCGACCTCCTCGATCCTCCGGCTCACCGAGCGTGCGGCGTTCCAGGCCGTGAAAATCAGCTTGCCAAATTCCACCGAGAGCCGCCACTGGCTCGCCGAGAGGTCAAAAAGCTCGACCTCGTCTTCCACCACAAGAGGATGAGAGAGGGAGCTAATGAAGGACTCAATTTCGTCGCGCAGTTGGTGGAGAGATTCGGTCATGACTCCGTGGCGTGGTCCTGAATCGTTTCCGTCCCCGGATGGTAGTAGAGCTTCTTCCCCGCCCAGTAGGCCTCGGCCGCCATGATGCAGGCCACCGAGTGCGCGTAGCCATCGCTTACGGGGGCATGGGGTTCCTGTCGGCTACGCAGGCACTCGAACCAGTTTTCCATGTGGTGCAGGTCAAGGTCACCCATCCCTTCGGGGGGTACCTTCTGGTCACCAGGAAGCAGGATGTCTTTTTCGGCGCGCTGCCGGTCGATGTCGGGGTTATCTTCGTGGTTGCCTTTCTCCTCGACCAATTTATACCGAGGACTGCCTTCGCCTCCGATGTTCATGAGCGTCGCTTTCTTCCCCATGTAACGAGTGAAGCTGGGCGCGTCGTTGCCGAAACTCGTCGAGTAACTGACCATGAATCCCTTGGGATATTCGAACAGCGCCTGGAAGGTGTCCGGATTCTCGCGGCCATCTCGCCAGGCGAAGATTCCGCCGTGCGCCACCACGGAGGTGGGATACTTCTCATCCATGAACCAGTGGACAAGCTCGATGGCATGGCTCACCCACTGGTCGGAGATGCCGCTCGAGAACTCCTTGTAGAGGCGGAATTCGAAATAAAGTTGGGGGTCGAAGGGCCGTGGCGGCTTGGTCATCAGCCACTTGTTCCAGTCGGTGTCTTCGGCGCGGAGCTGTTTCACTTCGTGGCGCCCTCGCCAACGCGGCCCGTGAAAGTTCCACACAATCTCGATCTTACTCACGTCGCCCAGCGCCCCCGACTGGATGACCTGGCAAGCGGCCTGCGGATACAGTTCGCTGCGATGCTGCGTGCCCACCTGAACGATGCGCTTTTGCTGCTGCACGGCATCGCGCGCCGCCTTAACCTCTTCCAAGACGTTGCCCATGGGCTTCTCGACATACGCATCTTTCCCGGCCTCGGCCACGAGCTTCAGAATGGGTGAATGCGAATGTTCGGGGGTGGAGATCAGCACTGCGTCCACGTCCTGCAACTGCAGCAACTCCTCGAGATGCTGGAACTGGCGCGGCGCTCGGCCGTAATAAGTTTCATTGGCGTGTACCGCTCGCTCCCGATTCACTTTCCAGAGGTCGCACACGGCCGTCATCTCCACGCTGTGCTTCTCCTTGAGCCGCGAGGGGCGATCCAATCGAGCTCGCGGCCGCGATTTCCAATTCCAATGTGCGCGAGCGAGATGCGATCGTTGGCCCCCACGATGCGCCCATAAGAAACCGCCGTGGTTCCCAGCGCGGTTCCCGCCAGCATCGAAGCAGTGCGATTCAGAAATGACCTGCGGTTGATCGTATTCTCCGGCGTTCCAGGCATCAGATCCTCCACTGATTCAGTTCAAAGTGATCTTACACCAATAAACGGCAGCTGAGCTAAGGTCCGTCCAAGGAGTTTGACAAAGCCCCCCAATCCATCCATGACGGCCGCTGAAGGTTGGAGCGGTGCGTAGCCAAGCGCCTTTTCGCCTCGCCCTGATGCACCGAGGTGGTGTAGGGGCAGGGCTTGCCCTACCCTCGTGGGCCTAGTAACCCGCCGGGGACGGCAGGCCGTCCCCCTACAGTGCGAGTCGTTATCGGGGGATTGGGGGACTCTCCGAAGGCGGTGCTCCGCGGCAGGTCTTGTGGTATGCTTCGTTCGTGTTAGAGGAGAAGTGAGCGTGGAGCCTAAGACGTCTCTCGGAGCAGGTTCGAGCGGCCTACGACCCCTTTTTACTATCGGCCACTCTATCTTGGAGATGGGGGCATTCGCTAAACTGCTCAAGGACTGTGGTGTCGAGCTTGTGGCCGATGTGCGCAGCGTGCCCCAAAGTGCACGCCTACCTCATTTCAGCCACCCCGCTCTCGAGAAATTGCTGGCCGCGGAGAACATCTCATACCTCTTCCTCGGGGAAGAACTCGGAGGTCGCCCGGACGACTCTGACGCTTACCGCCCCAATGGAGTGGTTGACTATGCGGCGCGCCGCAGATCTTACGCTTTCCAGAGAGGGGTAGAACGTCTGTTGAAGGAACTGGAGGAGCGATCGGTGGCGATGATGTGCGCCGAGGAAGACCCCCTACAGTGTCACCGATTTATGATGGTCTGCCCAGAACTGGTCAAGCTGGGAGTTGATCCGCAGCACATCCGCAAAGGGGGCCAAATGGAAACCCAAGCGGCAGCCGAAGACCGGCTGCTCGAGGCCAACGGCTTGGGGTCCGTCGCCACAAACACCCTTTTCCCGCAGGCTCGCAGCGACGCGTTGGAGGATGCCTACCGACTCCAGGCCGAGAGATTCGCTTTTCGGGTGAACCTTCTCGCGGTCGAATCTTGGTAGGACTGGCCATGACTTCAACGATCTTCACCATCGGCTTCACGAAGAAGAACGCGGAAGAGTTCTTCCGGCTTCTTCAAGAGGCTCGTGTGGAGAAGCTGATTGATATTCGGGAAAATCGTGTCGGGCAACTCGCTGGGTTCGCGAAGTATCCCGACCTTGCTTTCTTTCTCGATCGAATCGCTGGAATTGCCTACGACTACCAGCCCATGCTCGCTCCGAGCCCGGAGATCCGGGATGCCTATCGCAAGACGCACGATTGGGCGCAGTACGAGAAGTCCTTTCAGGAGTTGATGGCGCAAAGGAGAGTTCTGGACGAGATAGATCCCGCTCTCTTTGAGGGAAAAATCGCGCTCCTTTGCTCGGAGGCTGAACCCGACCAGTGTCACCGGCGCCTGGTGGCCGAAATGCTCGCGCGGCATTGGTCCTCGCAAGCCCACGCGGTCGAAGTGAAGCATCTGGTCTCCGAGGCGGGACGGAAGCGCATGAAACCGGCTCGCAAAAAACCGTGAGGGAATTAACTCTGTCGGACATCACGGTGATGGCCCAGGGGTATTGTGTCATCGGATTGGAACGAACCGCCGAAGGCGCCTTCCGTTCCGTCCGGCCACTGCCGCGCAGGAGCCACGCCTGGCCCGCGTTCTTTCCCTATGGGCGGGGAAGCATCATTCGCTTTTCGCCCGCTGCCACCCCGGCTTCAATGCCCCACGTTGAGGATCAGAATACCCATGGATTGGCGCCTTCCGGCGAGCAAGTAGGCGAGGCCGAGTTGGTTGAAATGCTTCGGAGGGCGGAGGTATCCGCCAACCTCGACGAACTCTTCAGATGCCAACTGCATACTGACGTGCAAGGAGGCAACGCCTGGGCGGAGCCGGCATCTGCGACGCGCTCAATCGGCGGGTTCGAATTCAGAAACATCCGGTTTCGCGTCCTTAGTGACCGCGGTGAAGCGAATCTGCGCGCCAAGTTGCTGCTCCCCTCCGGTGAAATCCTGTACAGCCTGCCTGTGGTGGACCGCGAATGGCGTCAGTTCTTCAGTGAACTCGTCCGAAGCCAGTCGCAGTCCGGAACAGCCCCAAGCGCGGAAGCTTTCCTCAACGGGTCAATTCGCACGGAACTCCTGCGATCTCCTAACCGGTTTGCACGGATTGGTCTGACGCGAGGCACCTCAAACGAAGAGAAGAAGTGCTGGCTCATGCTGGACTCGCTCTTTCCGCAGCCGAATCCTGCGTGGTTGCCCCAATGAGCTCATCGGCCGACATGGACGAATCGCACCTCCTCGAGATATGCCGGAGGTCCGTGGCGGGTAGACTCCCTTCCCAGGCGCACCCCGAAGATGATGAAGACCTTGTCAGGACGGGGGCTCTCGACTCCATGGGTTGGGTAGACGTTCTCATCTCTGTCGAGTCGGCTACAGGTCTTCGAGATTTCGGCAGCGATTGGCCGGAGAACCGGCCGAAGAGTATTCGAGAACTGGCGGAGGCGATCCGCGCGGCGCATACAGGACGTACGGAACAACACGCCGCGGAACGTTTCGCAACAAGTGCGGAGAACGGGTCAGAGATCACCATCAGGGGCTGGGGCTACGCGTTGGGATCGGTGACTGTCGACGCAGAACAGATCGAACTGGATCTGCACCTTGCACCGCATAAAATCCGCGATGGGGCAGGAATTCAGAGCTTGCGATTTGCCGACGCCACGGAAGATGAACTGATATTGGGTCAGAAGGCCGCCGAAACCGCATTGGACACGGCTGGGGTCGATGTCGAAGGAGTCGACTTTCTATTGACCACGAGCACCACGTTCCTTCGCCTTCCTTCGTTTGCCGCTTCGCTGCATTCACGGCTGCTCGTGCAGGAAAGTTGTGGCGCCTTTGAAATCGGCGGAGCCTGTGCGGGCTTGATTTATTCGTTAGCAGTGGCGAAGAGCCTGCTTCGCACCGCGCCCCAAGGAGTGGCCCTTCTTGTGGCTTCGGAAGTCCATAGCCGCAGACTCAAGCATCCTGGTGTGCTTGGAGAATTCCGAGGTCTCTTTGGCGACGGGGCTTGCGCGTTGGTTCTCTCGTCCGCCGCAGCTACTAACCAGGAGCGCTCTCTCAGACTCGGAGACTTCGTCTGGGGTTGTTCTGGGCACTTCGCATCGGCGTTAACTTTAAATATCGATGAGAATTCCAGCTTGGCTCTTCAATTCAAAGGAGAACCACTCGCCCACGCGGCGGTTGTCCAAACTGATCGTATCCTCGAAATGCTTGAGAGCAAGAGCGGGCGGCCGCGAGCCGAAGTCGATTACTTGGCCCTGCACCAGCCCAATCCGCGCGTGGTCGAGATGCTGGCTGAAAAGGCCCAAGTTCCACTGGAGAAGATTCCGTTGATATCGAGGACCTGCGGTAATCTCGGGTCTGCAACCTGCGGCGTCAGCCTGTGCCAAGCTCTCACCGACCTCTGCGCACGACAGGATCCCTCACGGGCGCCGTTGATTTTTTTGGCCGCAGTGGCGCCGGGCCTGATTTGGGGCGGCACATTCCTTTTTTGAGCTTAATCGATACAGGGTTGGCCAATCCCCCGATAACGACCCGCGATGTAGGGGGACGGCTTGCCGTCCCCTGGAAGGTTTCCAGGCCGACGAGGGTAGGGCAAGCCCTACCCCTACACCACTGTTATCGATGGATTGGGGACCACAGCGGCAATTGGTATCGTGGGAGATTCCGCGACCGGCACGCCGTCGCGCAGCGTGATGGTCTTGCCGGAGATTGCGGGGACGCGCTCGCCGGGCAGGATGATTCCCACCAGGTTCAGCGGGTCGGCGGCGGAGAGGGTGAGGGTTTCGGGTTCGAGCAGCGCGTCGCGATGCGCCCCTACGTCGGCGTGGCGCGCGGCACGCAGTGATTCGAGCGCCGAAGGCAGCGCAAACTGCTCGCCCACGAAACCATCCACAAAGCGGCCGCCGCGCACTTCTCCGCGATCTTCGAGGCGCCGGAAGGTAATCAGCAGTTCGCGCCACTTGACGGGGAATTCCTCCCGCAAAGTCAACTCGCGGAACACCACGCCATAGCGCTCGAGCAGCACGCAGCAAACTGCTTCCAGGGCCTTCACACGATCTGCAGTCTCGCCTGGAAAGAGAAGCGACCATCGACCCGTGCTGTGGCGCGGGCGAGTCTTGCGTCCCCGGCCTTGTCCCGAGCGCCGCTTGGGGTCGATGAGGGCGCGCAGATTGTCGAAGCCATCGGCGGTGAAGAGTCCCGCGGCCACGAGTTCCCAGAGCGCCGTTTCGACTTCCGACTTAAGTCGGCCGGTTCCGCGCACGATGTCGGCGAAGAAAGAAGCGCCGCGCTGACGAACGTATTCGAGCACCTGGCGAGCGGCTTCGCTCAGGGATCGAGACATTTCAGCAAGCGGGGCGTGGCGGGGCATCATCCAATCGGATTCTTCCCGCACGAAGAAGGTAATGGGAGCCACGCTGGAGGGAGTAATGCGGCGGGCAAGGTCCTGTGGTGCGGGCGTCTCGCCCGCACCACTCAATGCCGGATGCGGGGACAGACGGCCCCAGCCAACTTCGCCCGTCAGGCAAAGCTGGTCGAGGATCAGCGGGTCGTAGCCGGCGACTCGACGCGCCAGGATCTGCGACTCCCACGCATTGGCCGGCGCCTCGAACCCCTGCAATTGCCCGATGACTTCCAGGACGCCGCGTTCGGCATTCACCTGCGTCCCCGGGGCAAGGTGCTGCCAGCGGAGCAGCCAACGCATGAATAGAGCCCGCGTAACAGGCTGTATCTCCCTGCGCAAAGCGCCGAGTGTGAACCGATGAATGCGCGCCAAAAGCCTGCGGTCGCACCATTCCAGGGGGGCGTCGGCGACCCCCTCACCCGGCCCGCGCCGGCTGATGAAAGCGCCGTCGCCGGCCACCCTCTCCCCCAAGGGGGAGAGGGTCAGTTCGTCTTGATGGTGGCGGGTGGTGAACTGCCCACGCAGCACGCGGCCTTCGGCTTCGAGATGCAGCATCGCAGCCTCGACATCCGCGGCCGGCAAGCCGACGGTTTGCGCGAGGCAGGCGACCTCGACGGGCCCGGAATGCTCCATCCAGCCTCGCACGAGTTGAAGCGCGGCATCGTCTCTGGAAGGAACAGGCTCATCAACCTCGCCCGGTAGGGTCTCGAACTGCGCCTCGGGGAAGAGCCTCGAGAAGGCCTTGATCTTTTCGGCTGCAACCCAGAGGATGCTGCCGCCCACCCTGGCACGAGCGGCGCGTTTATTGGCGACGAGTTGACCAAAGAGATCGCCCCACTGCGCGGCCACTTGTAGCACAGCCACTCTTGGCTGTGCATTCGGCTCTTCTGAGAATACCTCCGGCACAGGCAGGAGTGCCTGTGCCACGGGAGGAACGAAGTTTTCCGGCAGGGCAACAAATACTTGCAGCACTTCGTTCAACTCGTCGGCGTTGCGAACGTCCGGCCAGGCTTCTTCGCGCACTTGCGCGATGGCGGCGGGATCGAGGCGGCCGATGTCGGTAAGCACGGTCTCCGGCATCACCCGGCGCAACGAAACGGCGCGGGCGCGGCGCTCCTCGATGGGCGCATCGTCGAGATAGGCGTAGGGATTGGCGTTCAAGATTTCGTGGGAGAATTGGGAAGGCGCGGGCGTGTCCACCGCGAGGCAGCGGATGCTGCCGTCGCCGATGCCGCGCAGCACGCGCTTGAGCCCCTCGAGGTCCAACGCCTCCGTCAGCACGTCTTTCATCACCTCGCGGATCAACGGATGGTCCGGAATGCGAATGTCGCCCTCGATGTTGTCCTGGCAGGCGGCTGCGTCCGGGAAAACCGCGGCCAGCAGGTCGTCGGCGCGCATGCGCTGAATCTGAATCGGAACCTTCTTCCCGTTGCGAAAACGCGGAAGCGCCAGGGCGCGTGTGGCGTCCCAACGCCAGCGCGTGGCGAAGATAGGCGAAACCAGCGCCGCCTGCTGGAGGACCGGCGCGGCGGATTGGGGCAGAAGAAAATGGAAGACATCCGCCAGGGGAAAGCTGTGCTGCTCGCCCAGCGAAATGTTCAGGCCGTCCTCGGTGGCGGCGGCTTGCAATTCAAAATTGAAAGAGCGGCAGAAGCGCTTGCGCAGCGCCAGCCCCCAGGCTTTGTTGATGCGGCTGCCAAAGGGGGCGTGGATGATAAGCTGCATGCCGCCGCCTTCGTCGAAAAATCGTTCGGCGATGATGGTGCGCTGGGTTGGGACTGCGCCCAGCATGGCGCGCCCCGCCAGGATGTATTCGACCGCCTGCTCCGCCCCGGAGTCGTCCAGGCCGCATTGGTCTTTCAACCAGGAAATTGCGGCGGACGTGCCGAACGCACCTTGGAGTGCGGTAGCGTCAGCTACCGCCTTCTGCTGGGATTCCAAGGCGGCAGCTTGGCTGCCGCACTCCAAGGCGCTTCGGGCATGGTTCTGCGGGGCCAACTCACTGATCTTTTCGCGAATCTCGCAGACTTGGGCGGAGAGTTCGGGGGTGCGCGCCGGCGCCTCACCCAGCCAGAAGGGAATATTGGGGGCGGCACCGTGCGCATCCTCCACCAGCACGCGACCGGAATTGCCCTCGGCCCTCGAGATGCGCCAGGAGGTATTGCCCAGGAGGAAGACGTCGCCGCCCATGCTCTCCACCGCAAAATCCTCGGCGACGGTGCCCACCGTCGTGCCGTCCGGCTGTGCGACGACGGTGAAGAGCGCGGACTCCGGGATGGCGCCCCCGTTGGTGATGGCCACCAGGCGGCTGCCGCGCCGTCCTCGCAGGCGATGCCCGACGCGGTCGCGGTGCAGATAGGCGCCGTAGCGGCCGCGGCGCGCGGTCATTCCCTCAGAAAGGATTTCGAGCAGCGCGTCGAAATCCCGGCGAGCCAAATCTCGGTAAGGATACGCACCGCGCACGACTTGATACAGATCTTCCTCGTTCCAGTCTTCGCAGGCGCACATCGCCACGATCTGCTGGGCGAGAACGTCCAGGGGCGCGTCCGGAATCTCGAGGCGATCGAGTTCTCCCAGCCGCAGGGCATGGACCAGCGCGGCGCATTCGATCAGGTCGTCGCGAGTCATGACGAAAAGGCGGCCCTTGGGCACGGCGCCCCGCCAATGGCCGGCCCGGCCAATCCGCTGCAAAGCGACCGCGATGGAATGGGGAGAGCTGATCTGGCAGACCAGGTCCACTGTGCCGATGTCGATGCCGAGTTCGAGCGAGGCCGTGGCCACCAGCACCCGCACCTCGCCCAACTTCAGCCGGTCTTCCGCAACGAGGCGCACCTTGCGCGCCAAGCTGCCGTGATGCGCCGCGACGGCCTCCGCGCCCAGGCGCCGGGCGAGGTGATGCGCGATCCGCTCTGACTGCCGCCGCGTGTTCACAAAGACCAGAGTCGAGCGGTGCTGCCGCACCAGTTCCGCCAGCCGGTCGTAAACCTCTTCCCACAGATCGTTGGTGGCGATAGGACCAAGCTCGCTGCGCGGCACCTCGACGGCAAGATCCAGCGCGCGGCGATGGCCGATGTTCACCATGACGGGCTCGGCGCGGCTGCTTCCGGCTAAGAACCTGGCAACCAACTCGAGCGGCTTTTGAGTGGCGGAAAGACCAATGCGCACCGGCGGCCGGCCCGGTCGCCGCTGCTCGACCAGCGCTCCCAGCCTTTCCAGCGAAAGCGCCAGGTGTGCGCCGCGTTTGTCGTCCGCCACGGCGTGGATTTCATCCACAATCACGGTCTCAACATCACCCAGGAGGGCGCGGCTCTTTCCCGCGGTCAGCAGAATGTAAAGAGACTCAGGCGTGGTAACAAGGATGTGGGGCGGATGCGCCAGCATCGCCCGGCGTTCCGGCATCAGCGTGTCACCGGTTCGCAGTGCCGCGCGGACGGGCGACATCGGCAGCCCTCGCGCGGAGGCCAGCGCGGTGATTTCACTTAGCGGCACTTCCAGATTCTTGCGAATGTCGTTGCTCAGGGCCTTGAGCGGCGAAACATAAACGACTTCAGTACGGTCCTCGAGCGCGCCGCTCAGGGCCTTGCGAATCAGGCGGTCGATGCAGGCAAGAAACGCCGCCAGCGTCTTTCCGGAGCCCGTGGGCGCGCAGATCAGCGTGGATTTGCCCGCCAGTATGGACGGCCATCCCTGCTCCTGCGGTTCCGTGGGCGAACCAAACCTGGCCGCGAACCATTCCTGAACGAGCGGGTGCGCCCAAGCCAAAGAAGCTAGGGACTTCTGCGGTATGTTCTTAAAACCCGAAGTCGACATCCTATTCCCAGTTTAGCCGGGCCTTGGAAAAACGCAATTGTCCGCTGACGCCGGGTCCCCTCGAAAGTCTGTCTCAGTTTGAAGTAGAGGCGGCTTTACGCCGCCATTTGGTCCGTCAGTTGACGGATAAACTCGCCGCTACAGATTTACACTGAGACACTACCCCCCTTCCCGATAACCTTGCCTCCCGGTATAACTCCGGTTATACTCTTCGCGTGAAAACAGCGGTATCTATTCCGGATCCTCTCTTCCATGCGGCGGAGCGGGAAGCGAAACGCCAGAAGGTTTCACGCAGTCGGCTTTACGCTAAGGCCGTTGCCAGATATCTCCAGGCACGCCGGGATAAGGACATCAAAGAAGCCTTAGACGCGGTTTATGCCGACGAAGCTCCAGAGCCTGACCCCTTTTTGACGGCCGCGGCTTACCGCTTACTGGCTAAGGAGAAGCGGTGATGCGACGGGGTGAAATCTGGTGGGCCAACCTGCCGCCGCCGCTCGGGCCGGAACCAGGTTTTCGTCGCCCCGTCCTCGTGGTCCAAACGGACCCATTCAATCAGAGCCGGGTTGCGACGGTAGTGGCTGTGGCGTTCACGTCCAATCTGAGGCTGTCGGATGCGCCCGGTAATGTGCTATGCCGGCGGCAGGACACTGGATTGAACGAAGACTCCGTAGCAAACGTCTCGCAGCTCACGGCGCTGGACAAGCGCTGGCTCACGCAGCGAGTTTCTAAGATACCGCCTGGCCTCTTGCGGGAGGTCGAGGACGGTCTCCGTCTGCTGCTGGGGCTATAGGCTTAGAGAGGTGGAAACTGCATTGGCAAATCTTCAAGCGACGATTGAGGAACTCTACGACGCGCCGGCCGACCAATCCGGCGAAGAGTACTATACGGCATTCGATGAGTTCAAAATGTCTCTTAACGAGGGCCGGATTCGGGCGGCGGAGCCTGATGCGAATTCGCCGACGGGCTGGAAGGTGAACTCCTGGGTAAAGAAGGGGATTCTGCTGGGCTTCAGGATCGGGCGCGTTACCGAGATGGGACCTCCGGGTTTTCAGTTTCGCGACAGGCACACGTTCCCTTTGAAGCAGCTTCGCTGGAACCTGAGCGCGCGCGTGGTGCCCGGCGGCTCCTCAATTCGGGACGGCTGTTACATCGGCAAGAACGTGACCTGCATGCCGCCGATGTTTGTGAACGTGGGGGCTTACGTAGACGACGCCACGATGATTGACTCGCACGCTTTGGTGGGTTCGTGCGCGCAGGTGGGGAAGCACGTCCACCTGAGCGCCGCGGCACAACTCGGCGGCGTGCTCGAGCCGGTCGGAGCCATGCCCGTGATTGTGGAAGATTTTGTCCTGGTAGGCGGCAATTGCGGAGTCTACGAAGGGACGATTGTCGGCAGGGGAAGCGTTTTGGCCGCCGGAACGATTCTGACGGGCTCGACTCCCGTTTACGATTTAGTGCGGGACGCGGTGTACCGGCGCGAGGGTGAGAAGCCGTTGATGATTCCCGCGGGGGCGGTGGTAGTCCCCGGCGCACGCGCCATCACCACCGGGCGAGGAAAGGAACTGGGCCTTTCCCTCTATACTCCCGTGATCATCAAGTATCGCGACGAGAAGACGGACGAGTCGGTGCGGCTGGAAGAACTGTTGCGGTGAGCAGCAGTGGCACCGGCGTCCCACCCTATTCCGGATGCGAGGTGCCTGCGACTTACGTCAGGGACTGGAGTGCCTGAGCTACTGTGGCGATAGATTACTTTTATGACAGTGATAAGTAAATTGAATTGTACTTGACGAACTCGCTGGGGTAGCCTTAGTTAGTGGAAGTTTTACTTTAGGTCGGCCCCCCAAGGGAGAGTTGCTTGTCGCCCAGAGGGGGTGTCAAACTAATGCATTACTCGCTCTTCAACAGGAACGTCATCCGTCTCATCCTTACGGCGCCGCCGGCCAAAGCGCTGTGCGGCGTACCCACAGAAGAATCCATCGCGATTACGGGGCCGCCAGCCTAAGAGCTGAGCGGCGAACCCCTGAAAATGCAATCGGCGACTCGATGGGCGAGAACGCCGAAATAAAAGATTGACGGGGGGAGGGCAGAATGGTACTCTACCTACCGACTGGTCGGTAGCATACACCCTCCGCCGTCGGAGCGGGAGAGAAGATGCCTAAACTCTTTTCTGGTTCGGAACTCTTATTGGAAAGCCTTCGCCGTCAGCAGGTGGAGGTGTTTTTCGGGCTTCCCGGCGGCGCTGTGTTGCCTCTTTACGACGCTCTCTACAGCGCCAATATTCGCCACCTCCTGGTCCGCCACGAGCAGGCGGCTGCGTTTGCCGCCGATGGCTATGCGCGCGTCACCGGCAAGCCCGGGGTTTGCCTTGGCACTTCGGGGCCTGGAGCGACAAATTTGATCACCGGTCTGACCTCGGCGATGATGGATTCCATCCCGGTGGTGGCGTTGACCGGCCAGGTGCCTCTGGCGCTGATCGGCAAGGATGCCTTCCAGGAGGCCGATACCATCGGCATCAGCCTTCCCAGCACCAAGCAATCATTCCTGGTAAGGTCGGCGGCCGAGGTTCCCGGTGTGATTCAGGCTGCCTTCAAGTCCGCGGTTTCCGGACGGCCAGGCCCGGTGCTGGTCGACCTTCCCAAGAGCGTGCTCATGGAAACTGCCGAGGCCAACTTCCCTCCCGCTGCCGGCCAAGTGCCTGCGGAGTCCCCACACGAGTGGACGGACGACGACCTGGAGCGCGCCGTCGACATGATCCTGGAGAGCAAACGGGCCGTGCTCTATGCGGGTGGGGGCGTGATCACGGCCAACGCCTCCGAGGAGTTGCGCGAGCTTGCCGACTTAACGCACATTCCCCTTACCACCACGCTGATGGGCCTGGGCTGCTTCCCGTCGCGCCACCCCCTCTCCTTGGGCATGTTAGGAATGCATGGCTCCTATGCCACCAACTCGGCCATCTGCCAGTGCGACTTGCTCATCGCGGTAGGGGCGCGGTTTGATGACCGTGTCACGGGACGCTTGAACGGCTTCGCAACCAACGCTAAGAAGATCCACCTGGACGTGGACCCCTCCGAGGTCAACAAGAACGTGCGCGTGGATGTAGGGTTGGTGGGCGACGCCAAGGAGAGCTTGCGCGCGCTTCTGGCTGTGTTGAGGCGCCGGAACATCCCACCCCGGATGGAAAGGCAGCAGTGGCTGCAACGCATCGAATCCTGGCGGTCTGAGCACCCGCTGACCTACGACAAGTACGCCAACAACGTCAAGCCGCAATTCGTGATCGAGACCCTCGCGCAATATGCCAGCGAGGATGCCATCGTGGCGGTCGACGTGGGGCAGCACCAGATGTGGGGGGCGCAGTTCTGGAATTTCACGCGCCCGCGGACCTGGCTCTCCTCGAGCGGGCTCGGCTCGATGGGCTACGGATTCCCGGCGGCCATGGGTGCGCAGATGGCATTCCCCAACCGGCAGGTGATCGCCATCGTGGGCGACGGCGGGTTCCAGATGACATTGAACGATCTGGCTACCGTCGTGCAGTACCGCGTTCCGGTCAAGATCGCCATCATTAATAATCGCGCTTTGGGGATGGTCCGCCAGTGGCAGGAGATTTTCTTCGAGAAGCGCTATTGCGATATCGACCTGGACTTCGCCCCGGACTTTGTGAAGTTGGCCGAAGCCTACGGAATCCGTGGGGCGCGGGTCGAACACCGTACGGACGTTGCGGACGCGGTGCAAGATTTCTTGAGCGACCGCGAGCCGCGCCTGATCGACTTCTGGGTTGATCCGGCCGAAAACGTTTATCCCATTGTTCCGCCGGGAGCCTCACTGGCGGAAATGGTCGTGGAGCCGCCGCGCGTGTTGGTGGAAGAGGAAGCGCTCGACGATCTGTGGGCGGTTTAACGAGGCCATGTAGCGGGACGGCTTGCCGTCTCCGTCAGCCGACGGATAGGGCGAGCCCTACCCTTACGTCCGAATGCGATTGAAATCGAAATGGGAGCGGGTTATGCAGTGGCTACTGACGCTTGAAACGAACAACGACATGATATCCATCTGCCGGCTGATGAATATTTTCCGCCGCAAGAGCCTGAAGATTACTACCCTTACCATGACGGCCCGTTCGCTGGGTTTCTCCCTGATGGGCGTTGTGGAATCCGCGGAAGCCGATATCGATTACCTTTTCAACTTCCTGCGGCGGACAGAGGGAGTACGGCACGTCACTTGCTACCGGCATGAACCCTTCCCCAACGCTTCCTTCGTTTTTATCGACTCGGAGGACGACAACTCGGGCGTCTCTCGAGTGCTCGAGGCATTTCCCGAATCGAAGCTGATCTTCGCCAGCCACGGAAAGTATTTATTGGAGATTCCGGCGGAGAGACGGCGGAACTCGGCTTCGGTAGGCTCTCCAGAGACGGCGTTTCGTCCTTTTGCTTGCGTCAGGACGACACGCTGCGCCCCACCGGCGGAGCTTGCGGCAGTTCAAGCTTGAATTTCACAGGTGATTCAGGAGCAGTTGGTGTATGGGCGAGGCGGCGCCTCGCCCCTACTTCTTTGTCCACAACCCGCGCGTTATCGACGGATTAGGGATCCGCTCTGTCACATGACGGCAAGTTAAAGAACTGGTATTCTGCAAGGAGCCCTTCCGGATTGTCATTCCGACGGCAGCGAGGAATCTCGCTGTGCTTCGGGGGTTGAGCGAGAATGCCTGGGCAAGATTCATCGCTCGAATTCGTGTGACAACAGGAGTGGATATCTCAATTCATGGGGAAACGAAATGGCAAAAGTCTATTACGAAAATGATGGCGATTTGAAAGCCTTAACGGGCAAGACGGTGGCGGTGATCGGCTACGGAAGCCAGGGCCATGCGCATGCGCTTAATCTGCGCGACAGCGGGTTGAAAGTAATTGTGGGCGAGGTGCGTCCCTCCACCCCTCAAGCGAAGGCCAAGGAGGCGGGCTTTGAAGTCGTGGACGCCGCCGAAGCCGCCCGGCGCGGCGACCTTATCGCCTTACTTATCCCTGACCATGTGCAGTCCAAAGCCTACAAGGAACAGGTCGAGCCCAATCTCGGCGAGGGGAAGGCGTTATTGTTTGCCCACGGGTTCAATATTCACTTCAAGTTCATTACTCCCCCTCCGACGGTGGATGTCATCATGATCGCGCCCAAGTGTCCCGGCCACCGCTTGCGCGAATTGTTCCAGGAAGGGATCGGAGTCCCGGCCCTGCTCGCCGTCCAGCAGGACGCCTCCGGCCACGCCGTCGAGACCGCGCTGGCATACGCCCGAGGGCTCGGGAGCCTCAAGGCAGGTGTCATCCGCACGACCTTCAAAGAGGAGACCGAAACGGATTTGTTCGGCGAGCAAACCGTGCTGTGCGGCGGCGTATCGTCACTGATCACGGCGGGATTTGAAACTCTGGTCGAGGCGGGGTACCAGCCGGAGATCGCCTATTTCGAGTGCCTGCACGAACTGAAGCTCATCGTGGACTTGATTTATCAGGGCGGCATCAAGTACATGCGCTACTCCGTCAGCGACACGGCTGAATACGGCGACTACACTCGCGGGCCCAAGGTGATTGACGCGCACGTGCGCGAGGCCATGAAGAAGATCCTCGCCGACGTTCAGAATGGCAGCTTCGCGAAAGAATGGATGGACGAGAACGCCCAGGGCCGCAAGAAGTTCCTCGAAATGCGCGCCCAAGCCGCAAATCATCTGATCGAAAAGGTCGGAAGCGAGTTGCGGAAAATGATGCCTTGGATCCAGGGCTCGAAGCAGGAAGTCACCGCTGCCCAAGCCGAGGCACGACGATAACCCCACCTAGCAACCCCGTGGGTCGCCTCCGGCAGGCTGATGAAAAACCCTCGGGTCCTGTCATTCTGAGCGAGGCGAAGAATCTCGGCAGTGGCAGTTTCAACGAACTACAGAGATCCTTCGTCGCCTTCGGCTCCTCAGAATGACAGGTCGATGGGTTTTTCAGCAAGCTGCCAGTTCGCAGGAGCGATATGAAACCAGGAACCGACGTTTCTCAGAAGACCGCGCGGGCCGCGAAGCCTTTTCACTTCCGGGTCAAGAAACTTGCTCTCATCGGCGCCGGAAAGCTGGGTGAAGCATTGCTCTCAGGAGTCTTAGGCTCGCAACTTATACCTGTGGCGAGTGTGGAAGCGACAGTCGCGGAAGCCGACCGGCCGCGGGCTGATTACTTGAAAGAGATCTATGGCGTCAAAGTCCATACGAACAACCTTCAGGCGGTCTCCGGCGCCGACCTGGTGCTGGTTTGCTTGAAACCCCAGCAAGTGAAAGGCGTCTTGCATGAAATCAGGAAAGTTCTGAGGCATGATGCGCTGCTCATTTCGGTTGCAGCCTCGGTCACCACCGCCTTGATCGAGCGTGAGTTGGGACGGGCAGTGCGCGTGGTACGGGCCATGCCGAACACACCTTGCCTCATCCGCCAGGGCATGACGGCGCTGGCCGCAGGGCCGCACGCCACCGAAGACGACATCCTGATGGCACGCGAGATTTTCAGTTCCATGGGCCGGATCGCCGTCGTGAATGAAGAACATATGGACGCCATCACCGGCCTTTCGGCCTCCGGCCCCGCCTACGTTTACTTGATTATCGAGTCGCTCGCCGAGGCGGGAGTGAAGATGGGATTGCCACGCGATCTTTCCACCGAACTCTCCGCCCAAACCTTGCTGGGAGCGTCCGCCATGGTGCTCCACACCGGCGAGCACCCTGCCAAATTAAAAGATATCGTCACTACCCCGGCGGGTTGCACGATCGACGGCCTGCTCGAGCTCGAGGAAGGCGGTCTGCGGGTCACTTTGATCAAAGCCGTGGTGCGCGCCGGCCAACGGGCGCGAGAACTGGTGGAAAGCCAGAATACGTAGGAAAGCGACCCCTCACCCGGCCCGCCCCGGCTGGTGAAAACGCCGGCAGCGGTCCACCCTCTCCCCCAAGGGGGAGAGGGCGACAATGAATGATCCCCCAATCCGAAATCGAAAATCTAAAATTCCCCAGCCCCCAGCCCCTAGAGCGGTTTCGATTTAAGTATTTACATATCCACAGGAGGCGAAGTAATTTGTGCATTCGCTTGGGGAGACCGTATTGAGCAACTCCCCGATTTCCTTCCAGAGGGTATCGATATCGCGCCTGGCGGCTTTGCGAAGCAGCGCCTTGAGTTTGGAAAAGAACTTTTCGATCGGGTTCAGGTCCGGAGAGTAAGGGGGCAGATAGAGTAGGGTAGCTCCGGACGCGGTGATCGCTTTCGCGACTCCGGTCACCTTGTGACTGCTGAGGTTGTCGAGAATCACGGTGTCTCCCGATTGGAGTGTTGGGCACAGGAATTGATGCACATAAGCCAGAAACGTCTCGCCGTCCATGGGCCCGTCGGTAACCATCGGTGCGGTCAACCGGCGGCGGCGCAGAGCGCCCACAAAGGTGGTCGTCTCCCAATGTCCGTGCGGTGCCGAGTCGAGGCAACGCTGACCTCGGGGGGCGCGTCCGTAGCGTCGCGTCATGCTCGTAGATATCCAGGTTTCATCGATAAAGACGAGCTTTTCGACTTCCATCGTGGGCAGCGCTTGCTGCCAGGCTTTTCTTGCCTGCTGCACGTCCTCGCGTTCTTGCTCGCTGGCGTGCAGGGTTTTTTTTGAAGGTAAGGTTCCATTTGTTCAACTGGTGCCACAAGGCACCGATCTTGATCGATATGCCCTGCTCGGCGAGACGTTCACCTAACTCGGCCAGGCTCAGACCCGGCGCTTGTTCGATCCAGGCGCGCAGCACGGGCTCCATCTCCGCGATCCGCGAACGGCGATGGCCTCCAATCTGAAAGCTGGTGCGTTGTCCGGTCTTCTGCTCCCGACCCCGCACCTGGTAAACCCAGACGCGACTGACTTCCAGCCGCTGCGCAATCGCCGTCGGACGTTCTCCGCGATCCAATGCCCATAACACCCGATCCCGCAAATCTTGTGAATAGGATTGCATCCTCCGCCTCCCCTCAACCGGAAGAGGCATTATCGCACATAAATGTATATACTTAAATTAAAAATGCTCTAGTACCCAGTCCCAGTCAGCCCGTGCTCTTCATTCCAAAGGCAATACCTCCAACAGTAATTTGCAAAAGGTGGAGGATGTCCGGCTGCCGGTCGGGGGCGCGGCGCCATTTCTCGAGGAAGCGGGTCTGAAGGAAGTTGAGAGGGTCGACGTAAGGATTACGCAGGCGGATGGATTCCTCGAGCACGGGTTGGCGTTCGAGCAGGTGACTCGAGCCTGACACCGCGAGCACACCCCGAACGCTGCGCTCATATTCTTCCCGAATACGCCCGAAGATGCTCGAGCCGAGAGACTGGGGCCGAACCAAGTCGGCGTAGCGGCTGGCGATATAGAGGTCGGTCTTGGCCAGGGAGGCCTCCGCGTTGCCGATCAGGATGCCGAAGAAAGGCCAGCCCTTGTACATGCGGCGCAGCACTTGCAGCCCGTTGGCGTCGTGATCGGCGATGAACTTCTCGAGCGCGTAGCCGAGGCCGTACCAGGCCGGGAGGAGGTGGCGAGATTGCGTCCAGGCAAAGACCCAGGGAATGGCGCGCAAGTCGCCCAGGTTGCCGGTTTGAAACCGCCGGCTGGGGCGCGACCCGAGGCGGATTCGCTCAATGAGGTCGATGGGTGTGGCCTGGCGAAAGTAGGTAACGAATCCGGGAGTTTCGTAAACGAGTTCGCGATAAAAGGCGCGGCTGCTGGCGGCGAGTTCCTGGGCGTGCTTTTCCCACTCCGGAATCTGTTCCGCCTCGAAGCCGCGGAAGTGCAGCAGGTGGGCGTGCAGAACGGCGGTAACGAGCTGTTCGAGGTTCCGCTCGGCGATGGCCGGATTGGCATATTTGAGAGAGATGACCTCGCCTTGTTCAGTGATCCGAAGTCTTCCGCCGGGAGCCGCGAAGGGTTGTGCCTCGATGCTGCGGTGGGATTGCCCGCCTCCACGGTCGATCGTTCCGCCTTTGCCGTGAAACAGGCTCAGGTTCACGCTGCATTCTTCCGCCACGGAGGCTAATCGCTTCTGGGCGCGGAACAGCGCCCAGTTGGCGGCCACATAACCACCATCCTTGACCGAGTCGGAATACCCCAGCATCACTTCCTGAAAATCGCCACGGGACTTCAGTATGCGCCGGTAGAGCGGGTCCCTGAAAAGCTCCTGCATGATCACCGGACCCGCTTCCAGATCGTCCAAGGTCTCAAACAGGGGAATGACGTCGAAGGATGAGTGCGGCTCGCCCTTGCGGTGTTCCACCAAGCCGGCTTGCTGCCCCAGCAGGAGAATATCCCAAACATCCGCCGCGCTGGCCGTCATGCTCAGGATGTAACGATGTGACGCCGCCTCTCCGTCGCGAGTCTGAATTTCTTTCAACGCTCGAAGCTCTTCCAAAATGTGCCGGGTAGATTCCGAAAATGCGTTCGTCCGCAAAGGTTCCACATCGCGGACCTGCGTCTTCAGGATCCGAGGCTTCTCGAGAAGTCTCTGGATGGCAAGAATGCGCGCCTCGCAGGGTTCGGAAGGGAGCCCTTGTATCTGCAGCAACTCCGTGGCGGCAGCGCGGGTAGCATAGGAGTGGGTGCGAAAGTCGAGGCTCGCGCCATGAAAGCCAAAGACCTGAGAGGATACTCTCAGCCTGCGGGCGCCCAGTTTCGAGATTCGAGGACTGCCATGGCGAGCCAATTGGCGCTCCAATTGACGCAGATCGCCGGTGAATTCGCCGGGAGTCCCATAGGCGCCTCGCTCGCGATTCACGGTCTGGTCAAGCCTCCACATCATGATGCGGAGTTTGCGCCGGTAGAGTTCGCTGGGCTGATCCACTTCCCGGAAAGTGCGTGTTTCCGGAAAGCGGCGCATCAGCCGCTCGAGGTCGCGCTGGATTTCCGGGACGTGACGGCATGGAAACGACGCCAGGCCTAACAAGCGCCGGCAACCCGCGTGGTAGTAGCGCAGAATGCTCTTGCGCACTTCTTCGGCGGCTTCTTTACTGGTGGCCGGCGTGACGTTGGGATTGCCATCCCGGTCAGTGCCCACCCAGGAACCGAAACTCAGGAAGGGCTGCGGTTCGGGAAGGCGGGGATCATAACGAAACAACTCGTCGCAGAATTTCTCCCAAAAAGTTCCTGCCAGATCATAGATGGTGCGCTCCAGGTAGAAGCGCGCATTCTCACTCTCGATTTGGGGTGTGACCGGGGACTCACGGACCTCGTCGGTGAGCCACAAAGCCTCGATGGAGGGGTCGATCGCCTGCTCCGCAGCAGCACGCGGGCCTCCCTGCAAAAACTCGAGGGTTCTCCCGATCCGCAGAATGTGATTGAGCACGCTGCGGCGCTTGGCTTCCGTCGGGTGGGCGGTTAGAACCGGCTCGATGTGCATGGATCGAAGCAGGCGCTTGAGCTGGATAACCGGAATTTCCTGGCGCCGCAACTCGCTGAAGGTCCGGCGCAAGGACATCGGCGCGCCCGCTTCCTGCGAGGCATAGGCAGTCAGGCGGCGTACCCGCTCGCGTTCCTCGCAAAGGTTGACGAGGTGAAAAAAGAGGCTGAAAGCGTGCGCGACCTCGGTGGCCTGGCGGCTCGAAAGTTCGCGGACGGCTGACTCCGCGGCTTCCAGAAGCTTCGGATCAGGGTTCTTGCGGATCTGCTTGGCCAGACTGCGCAGACGCTCGATCGCCTGGAACGTCTTTGCTCCACACTGCTCCTGCACAATCGCCCCGAGGCGTGTGGTGAGGAATCGTACTTCCTGGCGTAAAGTTTCATCCATGAGATTTCCGACGCCACACTGCGCCGCCGGCGCTTTGGAGTGCGGCAGCTTGCTGCCGCTTTTCTTCAGGCCAGCTAGCTGGCCGGGATGGGCCACCTGTACCGAAAGGGCGCGAGCAGGCTCGCGCCCGGGAAAAGCGGCAGCAAGCTGCCGCACTCCAGACCTCGCTTCGCTCGGAATGACACGCTTTTTACTGTCGACTGTCGACTGTTAACTGTCGACCCTTACCAACCACCGGCTCCAGCGCTTTCCGTAGCGCCTCAAGACTCGCCTCGACGCGAAGTCTCTGGCTGCTTTCCTGAACTTCCGAGCGGTGCCGCATGACGTACTCGGTATCCTTCAGTTGGTTGCCCGTAAGCACGCAGACGATGTCGGCGTGCCAGGGAATTCTCCCGGCGCGCACCAACTTTCGAACCCCGGCGACGGTGGCTGCGGAGGCGGGCTCACATCCCACGCCGTCCTGCGCCAACATCGCCTTGGCCTCAAAGATCTCGCTGTCGGTGACGGACTCCGTGAATCCCCCGGACCACTCCAGCACTCGTTGAGCCTTCTTCCAATTGGCTGGATGGCCAATGCGAATCGCCGTGGCCTCGGTCTCGGGTTTATCAACGGGGATCAGTTCGTTCAAGCCTCCGGCCTGCATTTGATGGAAGGGACTCGCGCCTGCCGCCTGCACCACGACCAGTTGCGGCACCTTTTCGATGAATCCCAGTTCTTTCAACTCGCGCAGCCCCTTGCCGATCGCCGAGACGTTGCCAAGATTCCCGCCTGGAACCACGATGTAATCGGGCGGACGCCAGGCGCGTTGCTCGAGCATCTCCGCCACGATGGTTTTCTGGCCCTCGATGCGGAAAGGGTTCACGGAATTCACCAGGTAAAGATCCAGTTCGCAGGCGATCTCTCGCAGCAGCCTGAACGCCTCATCAAAAGTATCGCCCACTTCCACCACCAGCGAGCCAAAATCCAAGGCTTGTGCGAGCTTGGCCGCGGAGATTTGCCGGTAAGGCACAAAAAGCAGCGCTCTCATGCCGGCGCGAGCCGCGTAGGCGGCCATCGAGGAAGACGTATTGCCGGTGGAGGCGCAGGCCACCCGGCGTATGCCTCGCGAGGCGGCGCGCGTAATGCAGGCGGTCATGCCCAGATCTTTAAACGACCCGGTAGGATTATTGCCCTGGTGCTTGATGGTCAGGTGCACGGGGCCCGCCCACCATCCTGTGCTGCGCGTTCCCACGAGAGGCGTCGAGCCCTCCGAGAGCGAGATAATTCGGTCGCCCGGTCCGGTGAAAGGAATCAACTCGCGAAAACGCCACACGCCGCTGCGATCGATCGGCTCGCCACTTAAACGGCGCTGATGCCATGTCCTCCGCTGCCATTCGGGATCGAAGTTCTCAAATTCGTATTTGACCTCCAAAAGTCCGCCACAGTCAGCACACGCGTGCGCGTCCCTCTTCGCGTCTTGCTTGCGTCGGCAGGCGTCTTCGATGCATTGGAGGTAGGCGGATGGCATGGTCCGTTGTCAGTTGTCAGTTGTCCGTTGTTAGTTGTCCGTCGTCATCCCGCTTCGCCGATGAGAATGGGCAACGGACCACGGACAACGGACCCCTACAGTTTAAACTCCTCGTGAATCGTCTTCACCGCTTCCTTCACGTCGGTAGACTTCACGGCGAACGAGATGCTCAATTCGGAAGACCCCTGGGCAATGGCGATGATGTTGATCGCGCGCCGGCCCAGCGCGCCGAAGGCGCGCCCGGCCACGCCCGGTGTGCCTTTCATGTTTTCACCGACGGCGACGACTATCGCCACATGCGGCATCACTTCCACCGACGCCGAGCGGTCGTGAATGATTTCCAGTTCGAAAGCTTTCTCGAGCTTGGCCTTTGCCCGTTTTAAGTCGGCATCGTGCACGGCCAGGCAAAGCACATTCTCCGCGGACGACTGGGTCACCATCAGTGAGGTGATGTCTTCCACACTGAGGCAAGTGAAGACCCGGCTGGCCAACTGTGCGAAGCTCAACCGATCTCCTCCGCTCAACATGATGAGGCTGGCTTTGCTCAGCGAGGTGATGGCTTTCACGCCGGGCGGTCCGTCGGCGGCGGAAGGCACGATCCGGGTTCCCGGGCAGGATGGGTTGAAGCTATTCTTGATCCAGACCGGGATCTTCTTCTTCATCACCGGCTGAATGGTCTTGGGGTGGAGCACCTTGGCGCCGAAGAAGGAAAGCTCGATGGCTTCCCGGTAGGAGATGCCGGGAATAATGCGCGCCTCCGGAACCAGCCGCGGGTCAGCCGTCATCACCCCGTCCACGTCGGTCCAGATCCAGACCTCGTCGGCATCCAGTGCCGCCCCGATGATCGTGCCGCTGAAATCTGATCCGCCGCGCCCCAGCGTCGTGCACACGCCCTCGGGTGTCGCGCCCCGGAATCCGGTAATCACCGGGATAACTCCGCGCCGGCGAAGTAGGGCTAGGCGCTGGCGGGTTTTGACGGCGGTCTCCTCGAACAGGGGAGAGGCGTTGCCGAAGTTGTCGTCCGTGACGATGAGTTCGGTGGCATCCACGGCTTCCGCGGCCATACCTAAAGAGCGAAGGATTGCCGCCATGAGGTTCGCAGACATCACTTCGCCCAAGCTGGAGAGCGTATCCATGGCGCGGGGAGTAACTTCTCGTACCAGGGAGAAGCCGGAACATAAGTTTTCGAAGTTGCCGACTTGCGCGGCAAGCCGCGGCAGCACGAATGACTGCTCGGCCGCGGAGAGAAGCTGGTCGGCGACTTCGCGGTGACGGCGCGCCAGTTCCCTCCGCACACTTTTCCAGTGTTCGCCATCGCCGGCGCTAGCTTCCGTGGCGGCACGAATCAGCATATCCGTGACCCCGCCCATCGCCGACACCACCACCGCCAACTCCGCCTGTTGCGCGTGCTCGGCCAACAGGTTGCCGGCGTTTTGCATGCGCTCGGCGTTTCCCACCGAGGTCCCGCCGAATTTCATTACCACGAGCGGCTTCCTGCCTTTTGCAGGAAGCATGCCTTCTTTAACCATGATTCATTCCCTGGCCGCCATGGAAATTGCCCGTGTGACTGGCGGACTGATCGCTACTCATACCTTCGGCAGGACGGGGTGCGCGCTGGAGATGGAAGGACCTTCCCCGATCGATTCGCACCAGCCCACCCGGCAGCCCAACGTCAGATTCGATGCACGTGTAACTCCTTCAGTTCAAGGCCGATGGCGGCAATCGACGGGGAATTTCGTGAGAGCCGATTCAAAGCCGCCTCTTTCAGGAGCGGCCGGGTGGCTAGGCATGTGGGCAGGTGGTAAACTAGGCATGTGGGCCGATGGGGGGCTGGTTCAGCCTTCACCGGCCGATCCACTCACATCTCCGTCCTCTTCGCCGGGCATTCCGGAGCCGCCGATTTGCCCATCTGCCTACCTGCCCCCCTGCCCACCTGCCAGGGCTGAAGGGGCAGCTTCGGGCTTCTTAGTCGACTCGCGAACCACGTCGATGAAGACCTTTGCGGGAAGCGACAGATACCGGTCCCGGCGATACACCAAACCGAGTTCCCGGTAAATCTTTTCGCCCTCGAGTGGAATCAGCTTCAGCACGCCGGCCTGAACCTCCGGTTGCGCGTAGGTCCTGCTGATCAGGGAGATCCCCAGGCCCGCACCCACAAATTTCTTGATCGTTTCAACGCTGGCCAACTCCATGGAGATCTGGATGTGGCCGCGGAATTCGCGCAGCAGCCGGTCAATCACCACTCGCGTGTGGCCGGTCTTGGGCAGAATCAGCGGGTGATGCGAAATCTCCTCCGGCGTCACGCTCTTGTTCTTGCTCAGGGGGTGATTCCGAGGCACTACAATCTGCATTTCGTCGCGAAATAGCGGGATAACCTCGGTGTTGTTGGCCGCGTGCGGCAGGGTGACGATACCGAGGTCCAGCACGCCTTCCTGCACCTTTTGCAAAATCTTGTGGCTGAAGTTGCGGTAGATGCTGATCTGCACCAAGGGGTAAAGCTGCTTGAATTTGGCGAAAGTCTTGGGCAGGACGTAGAGGCAGGTGGCCTCGTTGGCCCCCATATAAAGCTTTCCGCGGGGCGTCTGGTTCAGCTCCGCAATGGCTTGCAGGGCCTCTTTATGGAGTTCCAGCATCTTCTCCGCGTATCGCCGCAGGATCTCCCCCGCCGGGGTCAGGAGGACTTTCTTGCCGCTCCGGTCAAACAGCTTCTCCCCGCACTCTTGTTCCAAAAGCCGCACTTGAGCGCTGATGGCAGGCTGCGTGCGAAAGAGCTTCTCCGCCGCACGCGAAAAACTCTGCAGCTTGGAGACTTCCAGAAAGCTGGCGAGCTGATCGTAGTCCATGGGATTTGTCTACACCCTAGTCTCTACTATATCAAATTGCGCATGTCGGGCTGAAAGAAAAACCGTGCCCGGTGGGCTCCCGCAGGGGCGAGGCACTGCTGTTCTGTGTCAAGACATCCTTTACAGCGTGTATCAGGACATCCTTTACACCTGGGGGGAGGCATCGGGGAGGACCAGCGCGCTGGTCCTCTCCGACAAAATGTCAATTTCCCGAATCCACAGGTGACGATACTTGACCAGCAACTTGTTTTCGATTCGTTGGGCGGCGACCGGCTGTTCGGCCAAGGCCTCGCAGACGAAGTAGCGGCGTTGCTGCTACTCCAGGAATCCTTCCGAGTTGAGCTCCTTAACCGTCATGCCCGCTTCATACTCCCACTCCCGGGGTTGAGGATTATAGGCGCGGGGGCTGGACTGATAGTGCCGCGCGGGCACCTCCATCCCCAGCGCTTCATGCGGGCGCACCTGGTTGTACTCGGTGCGGAACGCGGCCAGTGTCTCGACGCTCTCCGTCAGCGTGTGCGGCCGTCCCCAGCCATAAATCCGATGCTTCAGGCTCCGGTGCAGGCGCTCGATTTTGCCCTGCGTTTGCGGGTGTCGAAGGCCACTGTAGTGCAGCCGAATCCCTTGCCGGATCAACTCCACCGCGAACTTCGTCAGCCCGTGTCCGTTGGTCGTGCTCCACCACGGTACGCCATGGTCCATCAACATCGCCTCCGGCACCCCATAGGTCTCCAGCGTCTGCGTCAATCCTTGCCACACCCCCGCCGCCCCCGTACCGGTCAACGTATGC
Organism: uncultured Acidobacteriota bacterium; assembly: GCA_963831905.1. Taxonomy (GTDB): domain Bacteria; phylum Acidobacteriota; class Terriglobia; order UBA7540; family UBA7540; genus CAVROP01. The sequence goes on from CAWHRX010000009.1 coordinate 2,437,702, forward strand.
AGCCCCACCAGATAGCGACTGTGATCGTCCAGAATCGACAGCGGAAAACAGCTCCCCTCCGCCACCGCCCACGGCCCCTTGAAATCCATCTGCCATAACTGCTTGGGAGCTTCTCGCTGGAATCGCTGGGTCGCCGGCCGCGGACATTCCTCCGCCCGCTGCAGGCCCCGCCGCTTCAGAATCCGATTCACCGTCACCACCGGCAGCACGATCCCCTCCGCCGCCAGTAGCACCACCAACTTCTTCGCTCCCCAGCTATACTGCCGACGCAACGCGACCACCCGCTCCTCTTGCTCCCCCGGCGTCTGTTGCGGACTCCGCCGCGGCCGCCGCGAGCGCTCCCCCAATCCCTGTACGCTCCCCCCTTCCCGATACCGCCGCACCCAAAAGTGTCCCGTCGGCCGACTCACCCCGTACTCCCGGCACAGCCCGCTGATCGACTCTCCGCCTTGCACCGCTCGGATTACCAACTCCACCCGCTGCTCCATCGCCTCCTTCACTCTCCACGGCATCTCTCTCTCCTCTCCAAGAGAGATACTCTATCCCCACCTGTAAAGGATGTCCTGATACAACCTGTAAAGGATGTCATGATACCGTACAGCACCGCCTCGCCCCTACGTGCGAAACACCGCCGCGCCGGCTGGCGCAGGGCGAAGCCCTGCGTTGCGTGGAGCCGGAATGAACAGAAACCGCAAAGCTGCGCTCTGATGCACCAGCCCCGAGAGGGCGAGAAGCCTGGAAGGTAGTGGGTCAGTTTCAAACTAAACTAGGTTTCTTTTGTTTCGTATCCCATCGGCTTTTCGGTTTAGCGTGAGCTGGTCGCGGGGCGCAATATTTATCCATCTTTGCACTTGGGTGGAGAACTATTCCATGTTCGAGTAGAACCATCTCGATGACGGACCCAATTTCGAGCAGCGAATGAAACGGAAGGGGATTACCTGACACGATGCCATGTGATTCGTTTCCCTGAATACGCACAACGCCGCTGGTCCATGCGTGTTTCGGGATGACCTTCCCATCCTCTTCGGATATATCGTTAGTACAAAATCGTAGACTAACCTAGATCATCTTCTTTCCGTGCCTGGCCTCAAGCGCAGCTTGGTCTGTATCTGCCATTTTTATTTTTCCTCCTTTAGGATGAAAACGGTTCTATGAAAGGGGATGTCAAGTGAAAACACTTCTCCTCTTCGAGGAGGGTTTTGTTTTTCTTGGCATCCAGCCCCCTTCGATGATCTCGGCCATCTTGAATGCACGAGTTCGGCCTGGTTTTTCCATGGACGAGCGTGCGAGGCGAAGGTGGTTCGGAGCTTCGGCAAGCTTGGGGGTCGGGTGAAGGCCGACCACGGTTCTATCGGAGGCTCGAGGCCTATGGCTTTTTTAGGTCGTGCGAGGGGGCATAGCGTGTCAGAGGAGGCGAGCCCGCCAGGGGGATAACCTCGCCTATCCCTTTTCTAGATGCACACCCTCGTGGGAGAAGTTCCACCCGGAACTTCCCCGACCCGAGCGCCGGAACACTCCCTGCCCACTCGCCGCGGGAAAACTTCCTGCCCGGCCGAGCGTCGAGATTCCCGGCACTAAGCTTGCTTCATACCTTCGGCTCGGTAGCGCCCTCCTTTCTTCCAAAGACTCAGCGTCAAGGCGGCCAGCTTGCGGGCCACCGTCACGCGCAGAATGGCTGGATCGACTCCCCGTTGTGCGCGCGGCTGGTAATAATCCTTAAAAGGTCCGGGCTGACGGATGGCCGCCAAGGCCGCCGATTTGAAGATTTCTTTCAGCCCTGGTCGGTAGTTGCGATTGAGCCCGCGCGGACGGAGCGCGCCAGGGCGACGAACTACCTGCCCCTCCACCCAGCGATACTCACTGCTGCCCTGTTGAATCAGCCCCAGACCGGCGTAGGTCCACAACTGCCGCCGGGTGCGAAAGCGGTGAGGGGTCTGCAGGGCGGCGATCAGCAAGGCCACCCGCAGAGGTCCCAAACCCGGGATGCCGCGCAGACGCGCCGCCACCAGATGCTTGCGGCTTTCCGCCAGCAGCGCGCGCCGCGCCTTGCGGCGCAGGGGGCGAAGCTGCTCCAGTTGGTCGTGCAGTAGTTCGCCGCGCATTCGGCTCGCCCCTGCCGGCAGACGCTGCAACCAAATCCCGCGCTGTTTCGGGCTATAGACGCCGCGCCCCGCGCAGTCGATGCCATGGCTGCGGTAAAACGCCTTCATCCGGTTCATCACCCGCGTCGTGTCCTTCACCAAGGCTTGATAAGCGTGCGCCATTTCCTGCAGGCTGCGCAAACTGCGCTTGCCGTGATAGACCGGGCGCAGCATCCCCGTGCGCAGCAGGTCGGCCAGCTTGCGCGCATCGTTGCGGTCCGTCTTGCTCCCTTCCTTCAGCAGTGCGTTGTGGCGCGGGTCGCAAACCACCAACTCCGCCACCCGCCCTTCCAGCAGATCGTACAGCCAGGCCGAATACGTCCCTTCTTCCAAGGTCAAATGTGACCGTCCTCGCAAACCTTCCACAAACCCCAGCAGCGCTTGCGCCTGCGTCGGCAGAATCGCCGTGTTTACCTCTCGCCCTGCCGCATTGACCACCGAAACCACGGTCATCGCCTGATGCACGTCAAACGCGATATACTTGTCCTCGCTCATAAGGGTGCTCCTCTTTGCCAAAGTTGGATTCCACAACAACCCAACCATACACAATCAGGGGCGCCCTTTCATAATGCGTGCCTGGAAGCTGTGAAAAAATCGTCCACCTGTCATCCTGAGCGGAGCGAAGGATCCCGGCAGTTCTTTATGGCTCAGCGGCTTACGAACAACTGCAGGGATCCTTCGCTGCGCTCAGGATGACACATTCCGAATTTCTTCACATGTTCCAGGTACCCTTTTTCTCTCGAGAGCTGGCGAGAAGGGTGATCCTAAGCTGCATCGCCTTGAGTCTGGATGTCGAACGGGGCACTGACTTGTTTGCAGTGCTTGATGAAATGAGCTTCGACGACGAGCACAGAAGCAAGGTCCAAGAGAAGGCGTCCAAATTCTTCTTCATGCACAAACAGTAGCCGGGCACGTGCCCGCAAACGAGTGCCGGGGAAAGAACTGTGCCAGGTGAAGCGTTTCCAGTCGGCTTACTCCATACGTGAGTGACGGGCGGGTGGGGGTACCGTTTTCCGGCAGGATTGGGTCCCATAGAAAGGGGTTACTTTACCACTGCGCGTAAATCCCAGGTTTTTCTGAAGCCAGGGAGAAGGACATGGAAGCGGGGTGAGTGGAATTCCGTAAGGAATCGGTTGGAAAGACGGCAGCTTCGGGCTTGGGGATTCTTCAGGGTGGAAAACTGCCCCTTCCGTGGTCCGTGGATGGACCCAGCACTGAAAGCTGGGCTGGACCTTGACTTCTGGGGTGCTCGGTCGTAGATTGTCAGTCGGGCGAAAACTGAAAACGCAAATTCTGGATCACAGGGTGTCGCTAGCGCGGGGCTTTGAAGACAAGTACAAGGAAGAGCATGCCCAAATATGTCGTTTTAAACTTTGAGGATAAATACCTGAGCACGCACAAGGGGGCGGCTGATTCCACTATTCAGGTGCTTCAGAGGCGCTACGAGCAAACCAAGCAGACACGTGGCCTAACCAGGCTGTTTGTTGGCAAAAACTCGTTGATTGAGCACCGCCCCGTGGAACTCAACGGCGAAACGATCGGATTCACGACCGATCACACGCGCATTACGCAGATTCGCACTGACTGCGCTCGCGCGGAGAAGATTTACGCGGTGGCCCACGGCGATCCCCGCACCCCCGACGTGTGCTATACCAACTCCCCCCATGGCGTTGGAGTGGTTCGCCTCGCCGACTATACGGGCTTGGCAGACTTTCTGAAGTTGGTAGTGCCCCCTCGAGAAACCGTGATCCGGATAGCTCTGGTGACGTGCTACGGGGCGCGCTACGCCCGCTATCAGCGAGCGCAAGTCGATCACACGGGCATGATTGCCGACGACGACCTCAGAACCAGCTTCGCCTACCAACTGTTCAAAGAACTCGTGGAGGGGCGCAAGGTGAAGTTGACAGCGGTGACCGGCAAGATCCAGCACGAAACCACCCAGGGCTGCGCCTTGGTTGAACACGAGGACATGACGAAAACATGGAATTCTCCGAGGCGGCGAGGGCTCAGACCGTAAGCAAGGGCGACTTGATTGGACGATATAACGCGTTGCTGAAGAACAACACCGCTACCGTTATCAACGCGGAAGTGAAAAACTTTCGCGACCATCCCACCTTGGTCGCCGTCACGCCTTTGCAGCATTATGCGCAAGACCTGGTGAACTGGGAGAACACAGGCGGGAACGCGATAATGGCTCGGGTGAGAGACGCGAAGGCCGCCAAAGACGCTGCGGCGCAGAGGATCACAAGCGCGGGCCAAAACACCGATATGCGAAAATACGGCAAGTTCATCTACGCCTACAAGAACGGTATTCTTAAGATCGTGTCCAAGTATGGAAAGGTGAATGATCCGGTGATTGTGCCGATGACGGTGCTCTACCAGGGTCCACTGTTGTGACCTCCGGGCTCGCCTTCCGCCCCTCCAAGTCCAACTCGATTTATGGGCTCGGCAGCCAATTTTCGGGCTCTTACCCCGCACGTTCCTCCCCGCCAAGCTTTAGCTTCCATGTTCCCCGTTCTCCACGAGCGCGACGCTCGCTTCTGGTTTTGACTACGCACCAGTCAACCAGCTTCCTCTTGTGGCTCATGTCCGCTTTCCGCGCAGCTAATGTTAGCACCAGGTTAAAAGGACGCCAGTTTCACCGATATGGAGGGGGCCACTCCGAGGAGAAGCTCCCTTTCGGGCACACTACCCCTCTCGTGCGGAGCGCGGACGAAACTCTCCCACACGCGGAGTTCGGCAAGTTCCGATCCAATATCAACGCAAACAGGTACCCTCCGGCGCACCCAACAGGAGAGAGAGTGTTGAAAGGCGGCGCACGCGGTGGCTGTCGCGGGTCAATCCCATGGCCGGGTGGTGGTCGCTCTCAGCGTACCCGAGATCCTATCGGCCGGTGAGCCCAAGCGAGAAGCTACCGGCATTTTCGCCGCATTCCGTCAGCGAGAGCACAGGCAGAAATCGGCGCCTCTGTGATTTTCCGCGGATGATGATCCAACGGCAAGAAAAATCGTCGCGGGTCAGTTCGTGCGCCATGTCGAATAATTAGCCAGCGTTTCGCTTAACACGGCAACATGCACGGGTGGTGTGTCCATGACGGGCTGTTGCATCCTTACCTGCATGGGCGCAAGGCACTTCCGCGGCAAGGGCGGTTTACGACCAAGTGAAGAGGAGCGTAGATCCAGACATCCCAGAACCCCGTTCGGCATAGTTTCCGATTGGCCGTCGACTCGCCAAGTGACCAGCGGATTCTAGGTTGTGAGCGCTAATGCGATTTTGCGATTACTATCCAATGGTGCTTCATTGGGTGGCGACGAGGAGATCCTGAACAATGAGTTGCCTCGTTTTTAACCTATGCGTTATCCTTAGCTCAGGCGAATCCTGATAGCTAACTGACCAGATAACCGATCGCCGCGGTGTCCGCGAGGTGTGCCGTGAAATGTCCCCTGCGATTATGCCCTCCCCTCGCCATCCTCTGCTGTGTCAGCTTCGCGACCGCACAATCTCAGACCGATTCCCGCCCTCTTGTAAGCATTGATTCCGGGACGCTCGAGCGCGCGAACTTCGGCCCAGCGCCAGGTGAAGTGATGTTCCTGGGCATTCTTTTCGCCGCGCCGCCTACCGGGGAACGGCGCTGGAAACCTCCGGAGCCCGCTGGGAAATGGCTGGGTACCCGCAAGGCGACCTCGTTTGGGCCCGCGTGCCCGCAGAAAGATGACCCTGCTTTGGAAGCGGCGGTAAAGGAAATTCAGAGCATCGAGCCTGATTTCACCTATCGCACCGATGAAGACTGCCTCTACCTGAATGTGTGGACGACCAGCCTGCCGGGGACTGACACCGGCGACGGGAAACTACCTTTGATGTTCTGGATTCACGGGGGAGGCGGTGTCAGTGGCACAGGCCAACTTCCTCACCATCTCGGCCCTACGCTGGCGCGAAAGGGCGTTGTACTGGTCAGCATTAACTACCGCCTGGGCGCGCTCGGCATGCTGGCCCATCCGGCCCTCACGGCAGAATCTCCGCATCATGCCTCAGGGAATTACGCGCTCCTTGACCAGATCGCCGCACTCGAATGGGTCCGCCGCAATATCGCCAGGTTCGGCGGAGATCCCACAAACGTAACCGTCTTCGGCGAGTCGGCGGGCGGCGTGAACATCTGTTTCCTGATGGCGTCGCCGCTGGCGCGTGGCCTGTTTCAACGCGGCATCCTGGAGAGCAATGTTTGCAGCGACTACATCATTCCCGAGCTGAAGGATCCCGCCAACTATACTTCCCACTATGAGGGTGGCGTCAGCACGTCCGAAGAGAAAGGTATTCGACTCATGCGGGCCTTGGGCATTCCGGACAGCCCCGATGCGCTGGCGCAGCTGCGTTCGAAGACTCCGAAACAGATTATGGATGTCCCCGGCTTCATCGCCAGTCACACCATAGACGGCTGGGTTCTCACCGATCAGCCTGCAATCACGTTCGCTCAGGGGCGGCAGACAAGGGTGCCTGTGATCGTCGGGAGCAATTCCGATGAAGGGACGAATAGGGTCGAAGAGATCATGAACACTTCCCCAACGCTAGCCAACTACAAGGCCTTCGTGAAGAACGAGTTCCTCGATTACGCCGACGAAGTGTTTCGCATGTATCCAGCGACCACGGACGCGGAGGCTCGCGCTGCCGCGATCGCCTTCGTTACAGACTACGACTTCGGCAATGGCGTCCACGTCTTCGCCCGGGACATGACACGCGCTGGACAGAAAACATGGTTCTACCACTTCACCTATCCAGGAAAAGGAAAGTACTCCGGTCGCGGCGCCTTCCACGGCCTGGAACTGTATTTTGTCCAGGGAGCCTTGCGGCAAAGCCGATGGGGCGAACCTGACGCCGAAGACAAGAAACTCATGGACATAATGTCGGGGTATTGGACGCAGTTCGCGAAAAGCGGCGATCCCAATGGCCTAGGTCTTCCCCCGTGGCCGTTGTACGATCCCAAAGCCGACCTGGTACTAGAGATCGGACACGAGGTCAAACTGCGGCCCACTCCTCACACGGACAGCTTCCTTTTGTTCGAGCGCATCCTGAACAAGGTAATCGCATCGACACGCCAATCCGGCAAGGCTCCGCCGGACACGACTCCGCAGAAGTGAATGTAGAAAGTAGTAGGAATTCAGAATTTTGGCCGGATGCGATCCCACGTAATTGGTGTAACTAAGCAACTTCATTCACGAACAAGGATCGTTCAGTCCGGGTATTGGTTGGTTGACGGGGCACTCGGAAGCCACTCCGGTCCCGAAGTCTTAGTGCTGTATCGGAAGCGCGCCGACGGTGCGAAGTTGCGGAATAGCAGACACTCTGGCCGGCGCGCTTCCGATACAGCGACTTGAAGGAAGCCGCCCGTGTTTGCGGCGGACGCGGGAATTATGGGCTTTGAATGGCGTAGGTGGGGCCGAAGGTTAAATGGGTGAGTCGGCGGAATGAGTTTGTGAGGGCCAGGAAGCACGGATGGAGAGTGAACCCAGGAGGGATCGGGTGCGGTGTGCGCTGTTGAGCTGAGGTCGGAGGGTTTTTGGGTAGGTGGTTAAGCACACCAAGGCGTGTGCGTGGTGGGCACGCGTGGTCTTTTCGCGGGAGGGAGCGGTACTTCATGAGAACCTCGCGGAGGGGAGGGGTGGAGAGCGTAAGCACATCTCCGCCGCCGTCAGGCGCTGCAAGATGATCATCGGACCGCCGCACCGGGGGCAGGACCAGGTGGAAGTGGAAGGCGGTGGGGTCGAGCAGCCTTCTTCCTCTCCGGGTGGCGGTCCTGGTGCGGCTGGCAGATCGGTCGGTCGTCCCAGGAACTGGAAGCAAAGAGGCAAGAGCGCGGCGCGCCGTCGGTGGGCCAGAAAGCCGAAATGACGGATGCGGACGAAGCCCGGGGGAAGCACGTGAAGCAGGAAGCGGCGCAAGAATTCCTCGACCGCCAGAGTCATCAGGCGCTGCTGGTTGCCATGCGCGGAGTCTCTCCAGCGAAAGGTGACTTGGCTGCCTTCCAGGGCGACCAAGCGGTGATTGGAGATGGCCACGCGGTGGGTGTAGCAGCCGAGATAACGGAGAACATATTCGGGGCCACCGAAGGGCGGTTTGCAATAGACCACCCAGTCCTGCCGGAACAGGGGGCGGAGAAAGGAAGCGAAAGCCTTCGCTTCCGCCAGAAGCTTTAAGTCCCCGTAGAAGCCGAGTCGGCCGTCGGCGAAGGCCCGTTTGAGAGCGTCGACAAACTTGCCGCGGAAAACAATAGCCAGAACCTTTCTGGGGAGGAAGAAGCGATAGCGAGGGTGGATCCAGCGCTGGTGATCGGGGGAGAGGCCGCCGGCCGGGACCACACAATGGACATGGGGATGATGCTCCAATTTCTGATTCCAACTATGGAGCACGCCGAAGAAGCCGATTTCGGCGCCCAGGTGGCAGGGATCACGCGCGACTTCGAGCAGGGTTTCAGCACAGGTCTGGAACAACAGACCGTAGATCAGCTTCTTGTTCTGCAAAGCCAGTGGGGCGAGCCGCCGAGGCAGGGTGAAGACGACATGGACGTAGGGAACAGGCAAGAGTTCGCGGCGGCGAGCCGCTAGCCACTGGTCGCGAGCGTGGGCCTGACACTTGGGGCAGTGTCGATTACGGCACGAGTTGAAGGAGTGGGCACGATACCCGCAGCGGGCGCAGCGATCACGATGCCCGCCCAGGGCGGCGGTGCGGCAGCGCTCGATGGCCGCCAACACCTTGAGATGTTGGCCGCTGATCCAGCGACGACTGGCTTCGATAAATCTCTGTCCCGCCACCCGGATGAGATCGGCCACTTCCAGCGGTGGCCGACTCATTTAGGCGTCTCCGGGCGGCTCGTCTTTCTTCCCCGTGGGCGCCAGCGCCAACGCGTCCAGGGGACTGGCGGTGGCACTCAGATGGCGGCTGGAAAGGTGCAGGTAAATCGTGGTCTCTTCCAAATCGCGGTGACCGAGCAGCACCTGGATGGTGCGCAGGTCCGCCCCCTTTTCCAGCAGATGCGTGGCAAAACAATGCCTCAGAGTGTGCGGGTGTACGCGTTTATGAAGACCCGCACGCAAGGCAGCCTGGTGGCAGGCGTGCCAGATCACCTTGGAAGTAATGGGACAAGGGGCCGTGTGCGCACGATTACCGGGGAAGAGCCAGGTTTTGGGCTTCCACCGGCGCCAGTACTCGCGCAAGGCTTCCAGCAGGACGGGACTGAGCATGACGTCCCGATCCTTACGCCCCTTGCCGCCCTGGATGTGGACGACCATCCTTTGGCTGTCGATATCGCTCACCTTTAAGCGAGCCACTTCGGCGCGGCGTGCTCCGGTGGCGTAGAGGGTCATCAACAAGATGCGGTAGAAAGGATTGGGAGCTGCGTTGATGAGCTGGGAGACTTCTTCCTGGCTCAGTACGGAGGGCAGGTGCTGCACTTTCTTGGGATAGGGCGTTTCCGCCACGCTCCAGGATCTCTTCAAAGTTTTAGTGAAGAAGAAACGCAGAGCGGCCAGCCGTTGGGTAACGCTGCTGGGAGCCAGCTTTCGCTGGCGGAACGAATAGGCTTGGTGCTCGCGGATGTGCTGGGGACCTAAGCGGTCGGGAGAACGATGAAAGTAGCAGGCAAAATCTTCCACCGCATGAATGTAACCTTGGATCGTTGTTTGAGCGTAGTTTCGACGCTCGAGTTCTTCGAGCATCATTTTGCGTAAACGGGTCATAGAGAACCTCCTTATGACCCGACAATAGCTTGATTAAGGCAGTCCTGTGGGCAACACGCACGCGCAGCGTCCGCCGCACGGGCGGCTTCGTTCAAGTCGCCATCTGGGGATTTACCGCACCTGCTTGCGATCACTTGGTTGTGTAGTCGCCTTGCCGGAAACTGGGCCGGTGCCGGGTACACGTACCCCTAAGAATACCTTCCTTGTTGGTTGCGTTGTTAATGAGCAGCGGTTTGCGATTCAAGTCGGAGTGACCGACTTCTTTGAAATCTGTAGAGACTTTTATAGAGTTTCTACCGCGTCCCCGCCGATGAGGCGCTCAAGACCTGGCTCACCTCAAACTGATGATTTCGGCTCCCTTTTACCCCGGTGCTGACACAGCTAACGGCGTTCCCTTTGCCGCTCTCGCTCATCAGGACGCAGCCTGAGCCTATTCTGCGCCAAACTTCAGAGGTTTGAAGTGCGGTTTGGGAGGAAGGCTACTTTCTCGACTTGTCCATGACCCGCAGCACGATGTCGCCGAAGTCATAGCTGATCACAGCTAACCCCAGGCTTTGTTCACGGATGTTGCTGAGATGCTGTTCCAGCTCGACGAGCTGGGTTTTGCAAAATGGTCACCAGTCCGCCGAACGGCAAGAAACCAGTAATGCGCCTTTCGGACCAAGAATGCTCTGCAAGTTCTGCAGTCGACCGTTTTGATCAGGCGCCTCAAACGCAGGCAGAGTAGAGCCGACTTCTGGGTCGGTTTTGATTGCCTGCTGCGCCGAGGTGACTGCGCAGGCAGAGAAGAAGATTAGTGCCGGCAGCAGGCGCGCGCTCTGGCGTGTCAGTAACGAGCGGGCCTGGCGTTCGATGTGCACGTCGGAAGTGTAGATGAGGTCTGACGTGGGCGCTCCTTTCCGGTCCCCCAACCAGCGAGCATTCTGGCGCTCTTTCGGAACCCGTGGGAGGCAGCGCCATCTGCTTAATGCCCAGCTTCATAGCAGCAGGTTGTCCATGCAGGTTCGCTATCTCATATAGAGATCGGGGAACCGTTTTTGCAGTTCGCGCAACTTCGGCATGTCATTGTAGATGATATAGGGGTGGGTCGGATTGCGTGCGAGGAAATTCTGGTGGTACTCCTCCGCCGGATAGAATGCTTTTAATGGCACCACCTGGGTGACAATCGGACTTCGGAAAACCTTGGCCCTGTTCAGTTGATCGATATAGGCGAGCGCAATCTGCTTCTGATCCTCATTCGCGTAGAAGATCACCGAGCGATATTGAGTTCCCTCGTCCGGACCCTGACGGTTCAACTGGGTTGGATCCGTCGCCACGGAAAAGAAGACTCGGAGCAATTTACCATACGAAACCTGTGCCGGGTCAAAGGTAATCTTCACCGATTCGGCATGGCCGGTTGTGCCGGTGCTTACCGTGTCGTATTGAGCAGTCGAAGGACTCCCGCCCGAGTACCCCGAAACCACGCTCGCGACACCCTTGACGTGCTTGAACACGGCGTCCACGCCCCAGAAGCAGCCTCCTGCCAAGACGGCGATCTGCTTGCCGTTGACGACGAGGGAAGACGACTCCCCGGCAAAAGGCGGAATCTGTCCGTGTACAGGTGAGCAGGCCACCGATCCCAATACAGGGAACAGAACGAGCATAGAAATCAAATTGTGAAATCGGTCAGGGCTTGAATTCAACTTGGCAAAACCTCCAGGTCTTAACTCCTGCAATCCCACGGCGCGCGATCTTTTTTGGGGCGTCATTACGCCAGACAGCTTACGACAGATACCGCTCGGTGATTCTTACTGTGTTCACGCCGACTTGATAAACCGCAATGCCACTGAATTCATACAATAACGAAGCCCCGTGGGCTTCGGCCCGTCGTCGAAAACGTGACCCAGATGCGCGTCGCAGCGGCGGCAGGAAACCGCCGTCCGGTTCATCCCCCAGCCAAGGTCTTCGATTTCCTTGATATTCTCTTTCGCGATGGGCGCCCAAAAGCTGGGCCAGCCAGTGCCCGACTCAAACTTCGTCTCGGAGCTAAAAAGGGCAGTGTCGCAACAGATGCAACGGAATAGTCCTTTCGCATGGAGATTCCAGTAGGCGCCTGAAAATGCCATCTCCGTGTCTGCCTTCCGAGTGATGTCGAACGCAGAGCGGGTGAGCTGTTTCCGCCATTCCTCTTCGCTCTTGATGATCGCCGGGACGATCGCAATACCCTGCCGTATGCCTGCATCAGAGAATTCCACGATCCGAACCATCTTCGGCTGCCCGGCGGGTGCAGCCTCAGCCTCCACGGATTTCGAGCTTGGGTAATGCCAGACCACAAGGCCGGCAAGCGCCGTGACAGACGCCCCGATGAAAGCCCTTCGATCTAAACGGCCAGTTAACCTGTCTTGTCCTTTATCGGAATTCAACATTCTGACCTCTGAGATGCATCCAGGCAGGTTTAGTTTCATCTGCCCGTACTGGTAATACCAATAGCGGCGTGGACTATTCCCTAAGTCCATCCAGTCTCTTTGGGCGCAGTTGTTTTCACCAATAACGAAGACCTTGGCGTGAAAGCTCACCCGGCCCTTCTATTCACAGGCGAAGGGGCGTATAGTACCGTTTGGCGGGAAAATCAAAATTGAAACTTCGACTTCGTATCTCGGCGCGAGGTGTCATGCGCGGGTCAAAACTGCTCCTTCTGGCTGCTGTACTGATCGTCATGAACGTCATTCCGGGGAATGCGCAGAAAATCAAAGTCGGCGAACCCGCCCCTGATTTTACAGTACCTTCTCTTGACGGCAAGGCCACCTACCGGCTGAGTGATTTCCGTGGCCGTCGCGTGCTGGTCTTCAACTGGGCCTCGTGGTGAGTCTGCCGCGAAGAACTGCCGGTCTGGCAGCAATTCTACGAAAAGCACCATCAAGAAAATTTCGAAATCCTCTCGATTTCAATGGATACGCAGGGGGCGGAGGTGGCAAGGCGATTTACCGAGGCCGCGGGGGTGACCTATCCCTCCGCCGTGGATCGCGCCCAGGGACTGTGGGACCTCTACGGTTTCCCGGTAGTCCCCAACGGCTTCTTTGTTGATGAGCAGGGGATACTCCGCTATGCCAAAATCGGCGGTTTCGACGCTCGCAATCCAGCGGACGTGGCGGCTATCGAACGGCTCCTGGCCGCTCCCAGCATGCTGCAGACGATACAACCCAGATTTGAGTACACTCGCTCCATTGAAGAGGCGCTGCACCACGCCGAGGAGGCTGTTAAGCGCGATCCTGAGAACCTGGACCTTCGTCTGACGCTGGCGGAACGACTTGTGGAAGCCAAGCAAGATGCGGAGGGGTTGCGCGATTTCCAGTCTGCGCTTGAGAAAGATCCCAAATCCACTCGTGCGCTGGTGGGACTGGCCACCGCTTACCTCGACCTTGGGCAGAAGGAAAAAGCTCTATCAGCCCTCCGGCAGGCCTCGGCCCTTGATCCCGGAAATTGGATCATTCACAAACAAGTATGGGCCATTGAACACCCTGAACAGTTCTATCCCGCCATCAACAATAAATGGCAGGAACAACAACTCCAGCAAGAAAAGGGGAAGAAGTAGTACCCTTGCAGGTTCCTTCACTTTTGGCCACCACGGAAGCTCCAGGTTGCAATTCACTGTGGCAATGGGCGCGGTAACCCCCGCCGGTGCGCACCGCAATAAAGGTTGTTCTCCGGTGTCCATTCAATGTAGTTGCCGACCAGCCATTCAAGGTAGCCGTCTTTGTCGTAGTCGAACCAGCCGGCACGGGCCGAGAATTGCCCTTCGTCGCCGGCGGCCTCTTTGGCGGTAACATCGGCTGGGTCGGTTACTACTTCCATCGCCGTCGCCTCCGCACAACCGGACCCCGAGGGGAATGAGAACGGGCTGTTGGTGAGTGATACTGACATCCGTTAGCTGAATCGTCGCACTCGGAAGTAAGCTCTGAGTGGTCCACTGGGTAGCACGCCGTCCCGAAATGGGGTCCGGGTCCCCGAAGCAGACTTGAACGAAGCCGCCCGTGCGGCGGACGCTGCGCGTGCGTGTTGCCCACAGGACTGCCTTAATCAAGCTATTGTCGGGTCATAAGGAGGTTCTCTATGACCCGTTTACGCAAAATGATGCTCGAAGAACTCGAGCGTCGAAACTACGCTCAAACAACGATCCAAGGTTACATTCATGCGGTGGAAGATTTTGCCTGCTACTTTCATCGTTCTCCCGACCGCTTAGGTCCCCAGCACATCCGCGAGCACCAAGCCTATTCGTTCCGCCAGCGAAAGCTGGCTCCCAGCAGCGTTACCCAACGGCTGGCCGCTCTGCGTTTCTTCTTCACTAAAACTTTGAAGAGATCCTGGAGCGTGGCGGAAACGCCCTATCCCAAGAAAGTGCAGCACCTGCCCTCCGTACTGAGCCAGGAAGAAGTCTCCCAGCTCATCAACGCAGCTCCCAATCCTTTCTACCGCATCTTGTTGATGACCCTCTACGCCACCGGAGCACGCCGCGCCGAAGTGGCTCGCTTAAAGGTGAGCGATATCGACAGCCAAAGGATGGTCGTCCACATCCAGGGCGGCAAGGGGCGTAAGGATCGGGACGTCATGCTCAGTCCCGTCCTGCTGGAAGCCTTGCGCGAGTACTGGCGCCGGTGGAAGCCCAAAACCTGGCTCTTCCCCGGTAATCGTGCGCACACGGCCCCTTGTCCCATTACTTCCAAGGTGATCTGGCACGCCTGCCACCAGGCTGCCTTGCGTGCGGGTCTTCATAAACGCGTACACCCGCACACTCTGAGGCATTGTTTTGCCACGCATCTGCTGGAAAAGGGGGCGGACCTGCGCACCATCCAGGTGCTGCTCGGTCACCGCGATTTGGAAGAGACCACGATTTACCTGCACCTTTCCAGCCGCCATCTGAGTGCCACCGCCAGTCCCCTGGACGCGTTGGCGCTGGCGCCCACGGGGAAGAAAGACGAGCCGCCCGGAGACGCCTAAATGAGTCGGCCACCGCTGGAAGTGGCCGATCTCATCCGGGTGGCGGGACAGAGATTTATCGAAGCCAGTCGTCGCTGGATCAGCGGCCAACATCTCAAGGTGTTGGCGGCCATCGAGCGCTGCCGCACCGCCGCCCTGGGCGGGCATCGTGATCGCTGCGCCCGCTGCGGGTATCGTGCCCACTCCTTCAACTCGTGCCGTAATCGACACTGCCCCAAGTGTCAGGCCCACGCTCGCGACCAGTGGCTAGCGGCTCGCCGCCGCGAACTCTTGCCTGTTCCCTACGTCCATGTCGTCTTCACCCTGCCTCGGCGGCTCGCCCCACTGGCTTTGCAGAACAAGAAGCTGATCTACGGTCTGTTGTTCCAGACCTGTGCTGAAACCCTGCTCGAAGTCGCGCGTGATCCCTGCCACCTGGGCGCCGAAATCGGCTTCTTCGGCGTGCTCCATAGTTGGAATCAGAAATTGGAGCATCATCCCCATGTCCATTGTGTGGTCCCGGCCGGCGGCCTCTCCCCCGATCACCAGCGCTGGATCCACCCTCGCTATCGCTTCTTCCTCCCCAGAAAGGTTCTGGCTATTGTTTTCCGCGGCAAGTTTGTCGACGCTCTCAAACGGGCCTTCGCCGACGGCCGACTCGGCTTCTACGGGGACTTAAAGCTTCTGGCGGAAGCGAAGGCTTTCGCTTCCTTTCTCCGCCCCCTGTTCCGGCAGGACTGGGTGGTCTATTGCAAACCGCCCTTCGGTGGCCCCGAATATGTTCTCCGTTATCTCGGCTGCTACACCCACCGCGTGGCCATCTCCAATCACCGCTTGGTCGCCCTGGAAGGCAGCCAAGTCACCTTTCGCTGGAGAGACTCCGCGCATGGCAACCAGCAGCGCCTGATGACTCTGGCGGTCGAGGAATTCTTGCGCCGCTTCCTGCTTCACGTGCTTCCCCCGGGCTTCGTCCGCATCCGTCATTTCGGCTTTCTGGCCCACCGACGGCGCGCCGCGCTCTTGCCTCTTTGCTTCCAGTTCCTGGGACGACCGACCGATCTGCCAGCCGCACCAGGACCGCCACCCGGAGAGGAAGAAGGCTGCTCGACCCCACCGCCTTCCACTTCCACCTGGTCCTGCCCCCGGTGCGGCGGTCCGATGATCATCTTGCAGCGCCTGACGGCGGCGGAGATGTGCTTACGCTCTCCACCCCTCCCCTCCGCGAGGTTCTCATGAAGTACCGCTCCCTCCCGCGAAAAGACCACGCGTGCCCACCACGCACACGCCTTGGTGTGCTTAACCACCTACCCAAAAACCCTCCGACCTCAGCTCAACAGCGCACACCGCACCCGATCCCTCCTGGGTTCACTCTCCATCCGTGCTTCCTGGCCCTCACAAACTCATTCCGCCGACTCACCCATTTAACCTTCGGCCCCACCTACGCCATTCAAAGCCCATAATTCCCGCGTCCGCCGCAAACACGGGCGGCTTCCTTCAAGTCGCTGTATCGGAAGCGCGCCGGGCAGAGTCTCTGCTATTCCGCAACTTTGTGCAGCCGGCGCGCTTCCGATACAGCACTAAGACTTCCGGGGAGCTAGAAGCACTGCACTTCTACGGGAAGGCAAAATACGTCAAAGTGGATTGTTTCCGTGCGCGACGTTGCCCGCCAAAAACCTCGGATTGCCCTTACGGGTTTAAGGGTAAACTTATGGCGACAAGGCAAGAGTAACGGGCTTGATCCAGGTTTGACGCGACCCGGGGGGCGGCGCGCATGGACTGCGTGAGTTTAAGATGGAAAGGCAATTGTCACGGCCTTGAAGGATCTTGAGTGCCTCAGAAGTAAAATCAGCCAACGCTTATGTCTGAGCGCGCCGGATATGACGCGTTGCACAGAGCCCCCGTATATCCGACAATAAAAGGCAAGGGATAGGAAACGGCGGCGCGGCTCAAGCATCGCCCCTGGTTGTCTGAGACGCGAGTTTAACACGTGCAACCCGCTACGCCAGGAGTTGGTCCCTGGCCATCCAGGGTGAGGGCGGCATACGATTACATTTATGGCGGCCGCAACGCATAGGTTCATATGCTTCATCTCAAACGCCACCGGGTTACAGTAGCGCTCACGCTTGCATTGATCACAACTGGTGCGCTTGCATTGGGGGACCAGCTTCGGGCAGCGCCCGCCGCTCGGGCGTTGCTCGTCGCGCGGCTTCAGGTTTCAAGCCCGAAACCCCAAACCCTGTATGAAGTCCGTGCGATCCATGACCCAGACGGGACGGGAAGATTTTACATGGGTCGAGAGATCGCTCAAGTAATGGGGCCGGGTGGCATAGCTTGGCTCGATCGCCCGGAGCGGGAAGTCGAAGAGCATCCTGAGGCGGTGATTGACGCCATGGAGCTTCGTGGCGGAGAGGTCGTTGCGGACCTGGGCGCTGGATCGGGCTACTTCACGTTCCGACTTGCGGCAAAGGTTGGCAAGACGGGCAAGGTCCTGGCTGTTGAGATCCAGGACGAGATGATCGAGACCCTCCGGCGGCGCGCCAAAGCGCTGGGAGTCACCAACGTGGAGGAGGTGAAGGGGAGTGAGACCGATCCCAAACTACCTGCAAGCGGCGTCGATATGGTGCTGATGGTAGATGTCTACCACGAACTCGCCTACCCCTTTGAGGTCATGACTAAAGTCCGCGAAGCGCTGAAGCCAGGCGGGCGTGTGGTCTTTGTCGAGTATCGAAAGGAAGATCCCCGCGTCCCAATCAAGGAAGTGCATAAGATGAGCGTGGAGCAGCTTGCGAAAGAAATGAAAGTGGTTGGGCTTGCGCACGTCCGGACCGTGGAGTCGCTACCGTCGCAACACATCGTGATTTTCGAGAAGCTCGAATAAGGCCAGCACCCATGACCAACCGGAGAATACTCTCCGAGGGCAAAGATCCACGAGTTGAGCGATTTCGCTCGATCTCCACTGACAAGCCACTAAGATCTTGAGACGATTGAATACCAAGCTACAACAGGCAGCTCGCGATACAATGGAAGTGAACCCCCGAATGAGGACAAAGTTTTGGAGTCCTCCCAATTGAATCCAGGAGAGCATCGAGCAACTTGGCCCCCATCATTAATGCCCAGGGACTATCGAAGCAATACGGAATCACCCCGCTATTCCAAAATGTCTCCTTTACCGTGTCGGAAGGCGGCCGGATCGGCCTGATTGGGCCGAACGGCTCCGGCAAGTCTACGCTCCTGGAAATTCTTTACGGTCGCGTAAAGCCGGACAGCGGCGAGGTTGCGACTCGCAAGCGCTGCAGGCTCAGCTATGTCGCACAGGTATCCGAATTTGGACCTGGGGAGACTGTCCGATCGGTTGTCGAGAAGGCGCTCGAACGGGCAGCAGTGCCCCAGGCGGAGCGCGCGGCACGGACAGCCGAGGCGCTTGGTCGCGCCGGTTTTATGGACTTTGAAACGCCCACCACAGCCTTGTCGGGTGGTTGGCGCAAACGCCTCATAATCACCGAGGGGCTGGTACAGCGGGCAGACATTCTGCTTCTCGACGAGCCGACTAACCATTTGGACTTTGCCGGAATCGAGTGGCTCGAATCCCTGCTCCAGAACGCGGCATTTGCGTGCGTGGTCGTCAGCCACGATCGTTACTTCCTCGAAACCATTGCGAGCGAGGTGGTGGAGCTTAATCGCATCTATGCGGATGGCGTGTTTCGCGTCAAAGGAAACTACAGCAGGTTTCTCGAGAAGAAAGAAGAATACCTCGAGGCGCAGGGAAAGCGGCAGGATGCGCTCGCCAATCGCGTGCACACGGAACTGGAATGGCTGCGCCGGGGTCCCAGGGCCCGCCGGACCAAGGCCAAGGCGCGTATCGATAAGGCTCACGAAATGATCGGCGAGTTGGCGGACCTGAACGCCCGGAGCCGCACCGCCACCGCTAAGATTGACTTTTTCGCGACGGGCCGGCAAACCAAAAAGCTTATCGCACTCGAGGGTGTCACCTACGCAATAGGTGATCGCATTCTGTTCGAAGGCCTGAATTTTATAGTGAGGCCGGGAATGCGAGTGGGGCTGGTTGGACAAAATGGGAGCGGCAAAACCACACTACTCCGTCTGCTGCGAGGCGAAATCCAGGCCACTGGCGGGGAGATTCGCCGGGCCGACGCGTTGCGGATTGTATACTTCGACCAAAATCGGGAGCTTAACCCTGACCTCACTTTACGCCGCGCCCTGGCGCCGGATAGCGATTCAGTGGTTTATCAAGAGCGAGTAATTCACGTCGCCTCCTGGGCGGCGAGATTTCTCTTTGCCCCGGACGACCTGAATCAACCAGTTGGCCGGCTCTCGGGAGGCGAACGGGCCCGGGTGCTAATCGCGCAGCTCATGCTCCAACCGGCGGACGTTCTTGTTGCTGGATGAACCCACCAACGATTTGGATATCCCGACTCTGGAAATCCTGGAAGAGAGCCTGCTGGAATATCGTGGAGCCTTGATATTGGTCACCCACGATCGCTTCATGCTGGACCGGATCTCGACCGTCGTTCTCGGCCTGGATGGTCTGGGCGGAGCGGAACGGTTTGGTGATTACTTACAATGGGACGTTTGGCAGCGCAGGCAGCAGGCTAAAGGTGCGCGAAGCCTCCCGGCTGAAGCCCCGCGATCACCTACCTCACCAGACGTCTCCTCGCCAACGGCGGTAAAAAAGAAGCTCTCCTACCTGGAGGCGCGCGAGTTTGCCGCCATGGAAACGAGAATCGTCGAGGCCGAACAGGAGCTTAGGCTCTTACGTGCGACGCTCGAAGACCCGGCGATCGTGAGCGACGCCGCGCGGCTTCAGGTCACTTGTGCGCAGTTGGATGAGACCCAGAAGAAAGTGGACAAGTTGTATGCTCGATGGGCCGAACTCGAACAAAAGCAGAGCTGAGCGACATCCGTCCCAAAGGGAACGCGACTGGCGAGGTCAGCTAATAGTCGAGTGATCGACGTTCAGCTAACGTGAAGCCGACTTTTCATTTCCAATCCGGTTTGTGTGGTAGCCTCCATGCCTTATTGTCCATGGATGATCTTACCGACGGCGTAACTGAATAGCCGCTAAAAAGCCCCGGCTCTTCGCAGGGGAGCGGTTTCTTCGATGACTCAATGAATCGATGACCCAACGGCTCAATGGCCGAATGAATTAGTCGCACCAAAGTACTATTGGAGGCCGAATTCCTTGGATATACCGTCGGTTATGAGTTATCAGAAGGAGGCTCCAATCGAGGTAATATCCGTCGCGACACTATGCCATCCGATGGCGCATACGTTGTCTTTCCTGCGTGAGCCAGCCAGTGGCCAGAATTGATGGGGCGCGCAGCAGCCTAATTTGCCGGGGATGAGTCCCTACAACGACAACCCGTCTAACGACCTGACCTCGATGCCGAGCGGCACCTGCACGTATGCCGCAAATAACAACACGCAGACCGATGCGAGCGGAAAGGCGTACACGTGGGCCTGGGGACTCAATTCTCCGGGACGGGGTCATTGCGCGCTGATCCTCATTATTCTGTTTATCTGTGTCGAACTGACGGGTTGCGGCTCGGCGACTTCGCCCACTGGAATCGGGTCCGCGCCGATGATCGCTTCCTTTACGGCGGATCCGACGAGCATAAGCTCCGGTACAAGCAGCACACTGAGTTGGATAGTAACAGGGGCGACGAGTATTGCCATCACGCCGGGGACATTCACGTCCACCTCCGCGACTGGTTCGACGAGCGTGAGCCCGACGGTGACGACCACCTACACACTGACGGCTACCAATGCCGCGGGCCCGACCACGTCTACGCTAACCGTTACCGTAAACACAAGCAAACCAACAATCAACTCCTTCTCAGCGAGTCCCGCAAGTATCACTGGGGGTTCCAGCAGTACGCTGAGTTGGGCGACGACAGGGGCGACGAGTATCGCCATCACGCCGGGGACATTCACGTCCACATCCGCGACGGGCTCGACGAGCGTGAGCCCGACGGTGACGACCACCTACACGCTGACGGCTACCAATGCCGCGGGCTCGACCACCTCTACGCTAACCGTTACCATAAACACGTCAAGCAAACCCACAATCGACTCCTTCTCAGCGAGTCCCACAAGTATCACGTCGGGTTCCAGCAGCACGCTGAGTTGGGCGACGACCGGGGCGACGAGTATCGCCATCACGCCGGGGACATTCACGTCCACATCCGCGACGGGCTCGACGAGCGTGAGCCCGACGGTGACGACTACCTACACACTGACTGCTACCAATGCCGCGGGCTCGAGTACATCCACGGCAACAGTCACTGTAACAGCGTCCGGCGGTCCACTGGCGATAACGACCACTTCATGCCCAGGCGGAACACAAGGCGCAGCGTATGAAGGCTGCACAATAGTCGCTACCGGCGGCTCTCCACCTTACGCCTTTTCCGTCGCCGCGAATTCCAGCCTTCCTCCATTGCCTGAGGGAATGTCTCTCGATGCCACTACAGGAGCCATCAGCAGTTCACTGATCGGCGGTCAAGGCACTTACACGCCCGAATTTGTAGTTACGGATTCAACCAGTGCGCAGGCGATTCAGAACATCAGCATCGCCATCAACGGCAATAACGCCTTCCTCGCAAACATCTTTCCGTCAACTTCTATTTTTCACCACCGCGTGGATGTAGCCACGACAAACTTGCCCGTCGATACTTCTCCCGCAGCGCCTATGTACAGCGGCTATTTGCCAGAGACGGTTAAGCCTTTCTTCGGCAACAATTCGGCTGCTCCCTTTCCGAATGGAATACCAGCCATCGAAGTTCCTTATAACCAGGCAGACGTATCGGTTACAACCACTGTATATCAGTCCTATTTTACCTCTGGTCCAATTCCAGCCTATGCCCCGGTAGAAGGCACCAGCAACTCGACCGGAGATCGACACGTTCTGGTCTACCTGGAGGCAGGCGGTGGAAACGTCCCCGCCCTTTACGAAATGTGGCAGGGAATATACGAAGACGGTCCCTGGACCGATTCCTCGAACGCGCTTTGGCCCAACGTATCTTCAAATGCCCTGACACCGCAAGGGACAGGGAACATCCGATGCCGCGGGACTTCCGGTAGCGCCGCTGCTCGCCAATGCCGACGAGGTAATCGGGACGGGCACACCCAGTTCACCCAACGGTACGATTCAGACATCCCATCCGATTCACACTCAACCATATGCTGAACTACTGGGTATGGCCTGCTACGCAAACGGCGGGCGTGGGGAGCTGCACGGCTACGGGAGGGGGTTCCATTCCCGTGGAATCGGAGATTTCGCAATCTTCCCCTCCCGCAAGCTGCACCATGTCCGGAGCCGCTGGCGAGATCTATCGACTCAAGGCTTCCGTTGCAACTCCCGCTTGTGCCTCCACAAGTCCCCAAGCGGCCATTATCATCACCGCATTTCGAAACTATGGAATCATCCTGGCCGACAACGGAGACAGCGGGGGGCTAATCGGCACGCCCGACGCTCGCTGGGACGATAACGATCTTGCGTGTCTTACAAGTCTCATCTTATCGGACTTCGAGCCTGTGAACGTCTCGAGCCTCATGGTCAGTAATGACAGCGGGGCCACCAGCCATTAGCCAAACTGCTTGGCTGCTCGCGGAAGCTGATGGAACTTGTAACGCCCGACAACAGCCCAAGTATCCAACAAAGATTTGCTGGTCATATAGGATTTCGCCTGGAATAGGCGGTCGAGACCGTTGGTAAACTCACGCCGTTACTCGCGGGCAGCCCAACACTGCGGGGGCATTCCTGACGTATGATCCACCAAGAATCAGGCATCGCCAAGGGCACCGCACAGCAGGCGTTCTCTAGGTTGCCACAGATCGCTGCCGCTTTGGCTCGCTGATTCTGTGAACGTGGGCACGAAAAATCTCGCGGGCGGGACCACATGAAGTGCCAGCCGTCCCCAAATCCCTTCCGGAGTGCGAGCAGCTGTGGTCCTTGCGTTTGCAACAGAGTAGGTAATCGGAACTCGTGGCGTGGATTCCGTCGTGTTTAGAGGGCAACGTTGGTGGGCGAACCGGTTGGTACTCGACGTGAAGCCGACTTGACCCACAACGGACAGCTTGCTTCCAACGGCCGTGACAGCGTCAGCGCCGGCATAGACAGCTGTATAGTCCCCGAATTCGGCTCCGGGGATGGGCGTGCTGCTGAGAAACTGGGCGAACGTGGTCCCGTCCGGGGAAATGCAGTTGAAATTGAACGTCTGCCCATTGAATGTGAAGTTCTGGCTAGACAGCAGACTTTCTGAGAGACTATGGAAACCAATAGGTCCGATTACGGGGTACAAACTCTGCTGTCTTTCGAAGGTAGCAATCAACTGGCCGCTCGAAATATTATCCGGGTCGCCCCAGTTACCATTGGGGTTTTGAAGGTGAAGTGGGCGGTTCCCTCTCCCGGCGCCCCGTTGAGCAATGCGCTGGAAATTCCGTCAACAAGGTAGCCAACATATATAGCCTGGACGGTGTCTGGGTTCAAGTAACCCGGGAAGTCTTTAGCCAGATGGTCGAGGCGCCGAGAGGCGCGGCTGTCCACTTTGTTCAGACGGGCGGTGATAACCGACCGTACCGATGGCGAGTGGGTGCCCCAAGTTATTCGAACTTACCGAATATCAATAATCCAGATCACCATCCAGTAACCAACATGCTTTGCCGGTGCTGGACCCTGCTGGAGGTGCAGGAGGTTCAGGCGGCACTGTCGTGTCGTCAGGCTGGACAAGATCAATGGTCGTGAACATGACCATCCCTTGAAGCTTGCCGAAGCCGTGCGCGCCCGCCTGCGAACCTGTGCCGCCCGTGAACGTCACATCGTACTCGATGTCGCCCATGTAGGGATTCACCGGATTCACTACGAGCGTGCCCTCGGCCGTGGCCTTCAAAGTGCTCTTCCCATCGGCCGAAGTGAAGAGGAAGATACCGTCCGTTATCAGGTAAGAACCGGGTGTGGTCGTTTCCACCAAATTGGCCGTGGCATGGAACTGGCAGTCGCCCAGGACCGAAACCCGGACGACGCCGTCAATGTTGTGCGAACGTGGCCCCCCGCGAGTGCTGGCCGGGAGCAGGACGAAGGTCGTCCCCGCGTTGGCGTGAAAAAGCTTCGACTCCGAAGGCTTCGGGTCCGCGCTCATGTAAATGGCGCCGAGGAGGAGGGCCGCGCAGCCGAGAGCGAGGCCGAGGACTTTGGATAGATTCAATTTTGTCATAATGCTTCTCCATTTATCCGAAATGGGGTTAGGACATGACGATCCGATTCTTGAGAAGGCGCCCTGCACTCAATCATGGCGACGGAGGCCCGGCATTGGGCTTTGCCGCCCGAACGGTAGCGGCCAACTCTCTAATCTCTCGTTTGTCCTGCCCCTGAGTTAGCCAGAGCACTTGGGTCTGGCTCGCTCTGTCATTCATGGCGACAAATGGGTTCGAAAACTGTAAGGTCCGGCCGGAATATTTTGGGATGGTTGAGCCAGTGCAATGTGCAACAGGGTTGTGATAACCTTGAAACCACATAGACAGCAGGTGGTTATGGCGCGGCCCTCCGCTCACGAGGTAACGCAACTGCTCCAGGCCTGGGGCGACGGGGATGAGCGTGCACTCGAGAAGTTGACGCCTTTGGTGTATGGTGAACTTCATCAGCTTGCGCAGCGTTACATGGCTGGCGAAGCGTCCGGCCACATCCTGCAGACCACGGCGCTGGTGCATGAAGTCTACCTGCGGCTGGTCGATTTCCGGGAGATCAGTTGGCAGAATCGCGCCTACTTTTTTGGGGTTTGCGCGAGGCTGATGAGGCAAATCCTGGTCGATTTCGCCCGCTCGCGCCGGCGCCTGAAGCGAGGCGGCGAGTCCCCTCAAGTTTCCTTGGACGAAGCCCTGCTTGTGTCTCGGGAAGCACCCACTAACTTGTTGGCGCTGGACGAAGCCCTTAACGCCCTAGCCGCGCTCGAGCCGAGAAAAAGCCAGGTGGTGGAACTGCGCTTCTTTGGCGGGTTGAGCGTGGAGGAAACCGCCGAAGTGCTGAGAGTCTCTGAGGAAACCGTGCTGCGGGACTGGCGGCTGGCCAAATCCTGGCTCCTGCGCGAGATGAGCGAGGGGAAGCGCGATGAAGCTTGAGCGTTGGCGGCAAGTCGAGCGCCTGTATCACGCCGCCCTCGAGCGGGCGGAGAGCGAGCGGGGCGCCTTCCTCGACGCGGCTTGTTCCAGCGATCCCGCCTTGCGGGACGAAGTTGGATCACTTCTGACTTACGACAAGCGAGCCGAGCACTTCATGGAAGTGGCGGCGCTGGAGTCGGCGGCGAAATTGCTGGCTCAGGAGCAAGCCCAGTCACGCCGGTCAGCCGAAGAAAATTCCGCCTTGATCGGGAAGACGATTTCCCATTACCGCATCCTCGAGAAGCTGGGGCGGGGTGGCATGGGGGTCGTGTATAAGGCGGAAGACATCCGCTTGGGCCGCAAGGTGGCGCTGAAATTCCTGCCCACAGGCCTGGCGGGCGATCCCGCAGCGATGGCGCGATTCCAGCGGGAGGCGCGTGCCGCCTCGGCGCTCAATCATCCTCACATTTGCACGGTCTATGAGATCGACGAGGTGGAGGGACAACCCTTCCTGGCGATGGAGTTGATGGAGGGCTGCACCCTTAAGGACCTTATCACCGGCCGCCCGCTGCCGGAGCGTCGGCTTCTCGACCTGGGGATGGAGATTACCGACGCACTCGAGGCCGCGCACGCCCAGGGCATCGTCCATCGTGACATTAAACCGGCGAACATTTTCGTGACCAAGCGGGGAGAAGCCAAGCTCTTAGACTTCGGGCTGGCGAAGCTACAGGGGTCAGGGAGCGGGGTTCAGAGGCAGGGAAACACTCCGTCAGTGGAGGGCAGTTCGCGCCCCCCACAGGGAGAGGGCGCCGAGGGCAGCGAAGCGAGTGAGGGGATACCACCGCACGACACTGCCTCTCTTTCCATCGAAGCGGATGAAATCAGCGTCGCCGGCGCCGCGATGGGGACGGCGGCCTACATGTCGCCAGAACAAGCACGGGGCGAAAAGCTGGACGCCCGCACCGACCTGTTCAGTTTCGGCGCGGTGCTTTACGAAATGGCAACGGGCCGGCAGCCCTTCACCGGCAGCAGTTCCGCGATGGTTTTCACCGCCGTCCTCACGCAGGCCCCGACCCCACTGGCGTGGCTGAACCCTGAATTTTCACCCAAGCTGGAAGAAATCATCAACAAGGCGCTCGAAAAGGACCGCGATTTGCGTTACCAGAACGCCGCTGACATCCGGACGGACCTGAGGCGCCTGAAGCGCGACAGCGAACCCGGGCGACCTTCGTCATCGAGCGAGGAGAGAGCGGCCCAAGTTTCTGTAGCGGGCAGGAAACCCTCGAAGGTCCTTGTTCCCGCCGCCCTGGTCCTTGTCGCTGCTGCCATCGGAGGAACGCTGTACTTCCGCTCCCGCCAGGCCACGGCCAGCCTGACCGAGAAGGACACCATCGTCCTCTCCGATTTCGACAACAAGACGGGCGATGTGGTATTCGACGACACTCTTAAACAGGGGCTCTCGGTACAGCTTGAGCAATCGCCCTTTCTCGCCCTGCTTTCCGAGCGCAAGGTTAACGCGACATTGAAGCTGATGGGCCGTCCGGCCAGTGACCGGCTGACGCCGGAGGTCACCCAGGAGGTCTGCCAGCGCACGGGCAGCAAGGCGGTGCTGACCGGGTCGATTGCCGGGCTGGGCAGCCAGTACGTGATTGGCCTGAAGGCAGTGAACTGCAACACAGGGGATGCGCTGGCGGAAGCGCAGGAGCAGGCGGCGGGCAAAGAAGCGGTGCTCAAGGCGCTGGACGCTGCGGCGGTCAGTCTGCGGAGCAAGCTGGGCGAGTCGCTCAGCTCGGTGCAGAAATACGCGACACCGCTGGAGGAAGCGACGACGCCATCCCTGGAGGCGCTGAAAGCCTACAGCCTCGGACGAAAGACGGAATATGCGGAAGGGAGCACAGCCGCTCTGCCCTTCTACAAACGGGCGGTGGAACTCGACCCGAATTTTGCCATGGCCTACGCCTGGATTTCGGCTCACTACAGCGATCTAAACGAACTGGAGCGGGGGGCGGAGTATGCACGAAAGGCTTACGACCTGCGGGCGAAGGTAAGCGAACGGGAGCGGTTCTACATCGAGGGGAACTATGAGCTGTGGCAGCAGACCTACCCAAGAGACGCCAAGCCTTACGAGAGCCTCGGACTCGGTTCCTCCTACGTGGGAAACTGGGAAAAGGCATTGGAAGAATTTCGAGAGGCGCTGCGCCTGGAGCCAAATGATGTGGACAACTATGTCAATCTCGGCTTCGCCTACACGGCCGTTAACCGGCTGGACGAGGCGGAGTCGGTGTACAAGCAGGCGGAGGAGCGAAAACTGGGGGGCGAAGACCTGCTCCAGGGCCGCTACTATTTGGCGTTTCTGAAGGGCGATGCGGCGCAGATGGCGCAGTTGGTCTCAGCCGCCATGGGCAAGCCGAGTGCGGAAGACTTGTTGCTGGCCTTACAAGCCGACACGGAAGGTTGGTACGGCAAGCTGAAGAACGCGCACGAGCTGACCGGGCGGGCGATGGATTCAGCCCGGCACAACGACGCCAAAGAGGCAGCCGCAGCATATGAGGCAGCGGCAGCGCTGCGCGAGGTAGAAGCGGGAAGCCGGGAGCAGGCGCGTGCCGAGGCCAAGGCGGCAGTGAAGCTGGCCCCGGGCCGCCAAGTGCGAGCCATAGCGGCGTTGGCCCTGGCACGGGCAGGCGATCCGGCAGGGGCGGAGAAGCTGGCGGCGGAACTCGACAAGACCTTCCCGCTGGACACGCTGGTTCAGAGGTATTGGCTGCCTAGCATCCGGGCGGGAGTCGCCCTGGAACGCAAAGACCCGAACCAGGGAATCGAACTATTGAAGGCGGCGAGCACGATCGAACTTGGCTCACCAACGAGCCTCACGATATCAATGTGCCCCGCTTATGTGCGTGGGGAAGCCTATCTCATGCTCCACGACGGCAACCGAGCGGCAGCGGAATTTCAGAAGTTCATTGACCACCGAGGATTGGTGGGGAACTTTCCTTGGGGCGCACTGGCGCGGCTCGGACTGGCACGCGCTTACGCCCAGCAAGGCAACACCGCGAAAGCCCGCGCAGCCTATCAGGATTTCCTCACGCTCTGGAAAGACGCTGACTCGGACATCCCCATCCTCAAGCAAGCGAGGGCGGAGTACGCCAGGCTGCAATAACTGCGCACACGAGCCCGATAGCTGCGGGCGTTTGCTCGGCAAACAGGAGAAGTGCTCTTGCCTCCCCCTACCGCAGTTTGCCCTGTTGACCGCACTCGGAAACTATGCTGAGTGGGCGCTGGGCAGGATTTGGAATGATAAACGCCCTTCCCTCCCGGAATCCGAACCACCCCACGGTGGGCGAGTTGGCGGGTGGGCGACCTCCTGTCCGCAATCATGGGATTTGCTGAATAGAAAGATCCGGGTCGCCGCATGTGCGGGCAGCCGTTAGAGGTCCAATTGAAGAGGAGCACAGATCCAGACATCCCAGCACGCCGTTTCGCGACAAGCATCCGTCCAGCGGACCACTCAAAGTTTACTTTGGCATTGGGCGACCATCCAGCAGCGACTGCCCCCATTCCCGGTTGCCGCACCGTGGTCTCCCCTTTCGTTTCGAACTGAAGGCCAACATCGAGACCATGGCCAAACTGGACGATAAACCTCGAGTGGGATCTCCACCCCGAGCCCCGTGCCCAATCGTCGCCTCCGAGCCCGAACAGATCAAGGTTGAGTCGGGCGAAAAGACGTAAGGCTTTATGGCCGCTATTTAGCAAGCGGCGGTGTCAGCCCGCCGCTTAACAGAGTGGCCGCGATGACAACGACATACGGATCATTGGGAAGTGTCACGCTTTTCACGCGTCTGGTTGGGTTCAAAATAAACGGGTACGCATAGAGATTAAACGTCCGTTGATCCTCGCTGCCATTCGCAAAGTTCCGGTAAGGCATGGCGACCGCTTCATACTCGCCGGGAAAATTCTGCGGACTGAACCAGTCGCTGAAGCTCCGAACGAATTGCGAGCTCGTTCCATCCGTATACGTTACGGTGATCATCTGCGATGTTTGGCTTCCTTGTACGCCAGTCCCCAGCAACAACAGAGTGAGGAAGTTTCCTTCCGGCAGGCTAACCGTCTGCCCCGTCCCGCTGATCGCGTCGAGCTGATTGGCAGGTCCGAACCTGAACAATATGCGATCGAGAGCCCGCGACGGGGTGAGTAAGTTCGCTGAGTACGAGAACCCCCCGCCGTCGAGCCCTCCCGTGGAATACGTCGATCCGTCCGTATAGATCCCGTTAATATTGAACGCCGAGGACAGATTAGCTTGCGTGCCCATGCCGAGCTGACTGATTGCCGCGCTCACAGCCAGCGTGATGGTAGCTGTTTGGGTGATCCCGCGGAACGTACCCGTGATTGTGACGGAAGCAAAGCCGGTTTCCGCTACAGGACTGGCCGTGAATACCAGCTTGCTGGTGGTAGCCGTAATCGGCGGCGTGAAATCCGCGCCGACCCCTTTCGGCAAGCCCGAAACGGTTAGTCTTACACTGCTGTCAAATCCGTTCTCGTCGGTGATGGTGATCGTGCTGGTCGTGCTTGCACCCTGGTTGAGGAACGCGTTCGGCGGAGCCGAAATCGTAAAGCCGGGCAGGGCAAGGGTTACATACGCGGTGTGCGTTAATCCGCCGCTCATGCCGGTAACTACGACGGGAAAGTTTCCGCCCGGCGTCGACCCGGTAGTTGAAATACTCAGGGTAGCGCTGCCGTTGGCCGCGACTGAGGTGGGGCTAATTGTGGCCGTTACGCCCGCGGGTGGCCCGGGCACTGTCGCCGTCAGGCTGACGGTGCCGGTGAAGTCGTTCACCGGGCTGGCGGTGATCAGGCTCGTTGCTGTGTTTCCTCGCGTCACGTGCAGCATTTGCGGCGATGCCGACAGCGAGAAATTTGCCCCTGTGGCGGCCGGCCCGAGTGCGTTCAGCAAGCCCGAACCGTTCGGAGATCCCCAGCCGGTCACAAGGTCATAACCGGTTAAAGCGGTGAACAGACTCGGGCTCCCGCTGTTGAAATTGTCGCCGCTGGTAATGTCGTGGAAGTCCAGGTTGTAATTCGCGCTTTGCCCGAGCGTGTAAATGGTCGGGTTTAGAAAGCCGATGGGAGTTCCGTTAGCCTGTTCGTTCGCGAGAGCCAGAAAGCCGGCCCATCGTGGCGCGGAAAGGCTCGTCCCCCCCACGCCTATGAAACATCCGCCGTTCGCGCAGAAAAAGTTATCGGTATTCGCTTCCGCTGCGACATCGGGCAGGTTTCGCAAAGTCGTTGACCCTTCGTTGGACGAGTTGATGACCGGCACCTGATAGCTTGGAATCGAAATACCATTGGTGCTGTATCCGCCGCCGCTGCCGATCCAGCCGGTTTCAGATTCCCACGCTCCGCCTGGTCCGTCCGTGGTCAGGTCTGTTCCTCCAGCGACGGTCACGTCCGGATCGTCCGCCGGGTAGAAAACACAGCCATTGAGGTTGCTGAAGTTCTGGCAATCAGTCGGGTTTCCGTAGTAAGCCCCGCCGTCACCGGAAGCGATGAACAGGTTCTGGCCCTGCGCGGCAAATTCCTCGAATATCGGCTCATCCGACGGTGGGTCGGCCGGAAGCCAGCCAAATGAACAGCTCAGTTGTTTCGCGACGTTATCGGTAGCCATCCGGTTGAACATGTCGGTATCATCGTTTCCCTCGTAGACGATCACGGCCGATAAACCTGGAGCCATCGAGATGGATTGCTGGATATCGATGACCTCTTCACCATCGTCGCAGCCCGCTCCGCAAATCCCATTAACTCCGTCCAGCAGGACGTTCACGATCGGAACGTTCAGCGGCTGACTGACGAAGTTGAAGTAGGCTTGCACGTCACTCAGGTTGTAAGGTCCGAACTCGAACAGCCCCACCGCCTGTCCTGCCCCTGTCAAGGTCGTGCCCGGCGCATAAGCCGCCCTCATGTCGCTTCCCAGGAAAAAGCCGTCAGGCCCCGAACCGGTCTGATTCCCGATTACCAACTCGCTCGGGGACAACCGCTTCAGTCCCACTGGCCGCGGCGGCGCCAGATTGTTCAGCCCATTGACTCCCTGAATTGGAACCCCTTCTTCCATGGATGGCTCCGTATCCGGCGCGTAGAATGCCCGATTCTCTGTGGGATGCTGGAAGAGTTGCATCGTCATTTGAAAGGCTCGCTCGATTTGCGCAACCGTACCGCTCACGTCCAGCACTAAACGATTCGGCGTAGTATTCGTCACCGTCAGGCCATACGACGTGGCAAAATCAATGGCCTTTTGGTAGTCGTCTACGGTCGGTCCAAATCGGTCTGTGAATTGCTCGACGGTCAGGAAATGGCGATAGTTGGGACTGGTTGGGTCGTACAATTGTTGCCGCAGTGTTTTGAGCTGTTGCGGGTTGCGCAGGGTGAGTGTCAGCGCCAAGTTCAAGCGTTGCGAAGCGGAGAGCGGGCCAATCACGCGAGCCTCTCGAGGCGCCGCTACACGGGTTCCCAATTCGTGCCGTTGCGCCCATGATGCCTTGGCGGAAAAGATGTAAAGGGCGCATATCAACGCCACCTTTAATCGAGGCGAAAAGCTTCCGGACTTAGCGATAGCCCATGCGGTCATTGCTGTTCTCCTTGTTCAATCGGAATCAACACAAAGGAACATGTGCTTCAACCGGGATTTCCATTTTGGAATCCTGAGCGGCTGTCTGTACGCTCACAAGCTTGTCATTTCCTGGTTCCCTGCAAGGTTTATAGCATTCTCGCGGAGTCGTGTCTATCTCAACTTGCACACCCCGGCAAATGAAGCCTCCAGAGCCCAGTTCTGCCGCTCGTTGCATTCGGCACCTTAGACACTTCTCCGTGCAGGAGCGAGTTCGGATTTCCGAGCGCACAAAGGCTGGCCTTGAACGCGCACGCCGGAAAGGCAAGACCCTTGGGAGGCCGAAGGTCGAGGTCAACGCCGACGAGATTCGGGGACTCAGGGCAAAAGGTCCTTCATGGTCCGCCGTTGCGGCTCAAACGGGAGTCGCACGGGCTACATGCCGGCGGGCAGTTGCTGCATAGGATTTATTGGTTTGAGGGAACTGAGCCACGAACTGTTGCCCATCAAGACTCTAGTGAGGACCCATCGGAGAAGATGACTGAAAGGCGTCCGAATCGGCCCTCGGGCAGGTGGTACCAACGGTCGAAAATCGAGCTGCCGCTCGTGGCTGATTTCAGAGGGGGCTGCAATTCACGTTTCGCCAGTTTTCTTGCCCGCCCATGAACTTACAGGCAATTGACCACCATTCTTCAGGCGAAGCATACGGCTAGTTCCTGGGTTGTTCACTCGCTCGGGTTTTCATCATTCTCACTGAATCATTGACACCTATGGCTCGATGGTCGGCGCACGGCCGCCAGCCAAGGTCCGGAAAAGTGCTACGCGGCGCGAGTCACCGAGCCGACACCTTCCTTCTTCTTGCCCAGACGACGACGGATTGTCCGGGGGTTGATGTGGAGGAGTTTAGCGGCGTGCACCCTGTTCCCTCCCGTTTGCTGGAGGACAGCGCTGATGATGGTATCGTGCAAGTCACGCATGCGAGTGCCGAGCGTGAAGGCGAGGGTTAAGGTCGGTCTCAGTTCCATGGTTTCCATTAAGGCCTCCGTAGAAACTAATACCACTGAGGTGGCTGTCTTTTTGTCTGCATTTTTGATTCCCTCAGGGCGGATTCTGAAGTTGTTGAGGAATTGAGGTCTTGCTTTGTTCACCTCTTCACAAGAAGCGACAAATTGAGCTTTTTCGCGCATTCTCGTGCGACTATTGCCCCAAGTTTCTTCGGAGCGGATCAATCTGTAGTAGCGCCGGGCGTGAAAGGGCGGCGCTGCAGTCAACGAGTTTTTCCGAACGCGACATTACGTCCCCAATTGCGTTGGGAATTGCGGGAAGTGCTGCCGCATGGAGAGGGGGACTGGGGCGTGCCTGTCCTTTCGACAACACGACGCCGCATCCGACTCGGACTCAGTTCCAGGGAATTATGCAATCCGAGCCACGAGGAATGGGTTTGCGACCCAGGAGAAAACCGGTATCGTCCTCCAAGTCAACCAGACCGTAACCCTTGATTTCAACCTCGCGGTCGGATCGCCGGCGCAAACCCTGACCGTCACCGCGAACCTGTCGGCTGTCGATTCCCCCACCTCGGAGTTGGGGACGGTCATCGCCACCAAGCCGGCGAACGATCTTCCCTTGAATGGCCGTAACTTCACCCAAATGCTGACCTTGACGCTGGGCGTGAGCCCGATCAGCGCGGGGCAGAATTCAGCCGGAGGCAGCGGTTGGGGAGGGCTGGCCGTTGGGACCTTCACTTTTCCTTCCGTGAATGGGCAGAGAAACCGCAGCAACATGTTTGTGCTGGACGG
This sequence comes from uncultured Acidobacteriota bacterium, assembly GCA_963831905.1. Lineage (GTDB taxonomy): Bacteria > Acidobacteriota > Terriglobia > UBA7540 > UBA7540 > CAVROP01. The sequence continues at coordinate 2,471,024 of CAWHRX010000009.1, forward strand.
CAGCAACGACCTGGCGTTTCTGGGCAGCTATAACTACTCGCCGATTATTGATGACATCCAGGAGTCCAAAGTCCAATCGCACAATGACCTGGCGGGAATTGAAGGAGTGGTGGGCGGAATCGTCAACGTGGTCAGCAAAGCCGGAACGAATATGTTCCACGGTTCGGTATGGGAGTTCTTGCGCAACGAGCAAGTGGATGCACGAAACTTCTTCTTGCCCACCCGCAACCCGCTCCGCCAGAATAAGTTTGGCGTAACCGCCGGCGGTCCGGTCCTCCTTCCCCATCCGCATAACGGCCGCAACTGGAGCCTGCCATCTACCAGTGGCTTGCCAACTGGAACCGAGAGCCGCGGGCGTTCATCTGGAAAGCCACCGCAGATGTCATCCTCGACAAGGTGCGCCGTTGTAAGAACTAAATGGGGCGGCACACTAGGTCGGACTTTCTGTGCTCTGCGCATTTTTCTCTTGACCAACGGGACGACATAGGCTAGAGTTGTTCTGTGGGGTTGGGCAGGGGTCGGGCCCTGCCGGATAGGTTATGCGTCCTCATTTGTTTTCGTCCGTAGTCCCTGCCGGTGGTTTTTGCCTCCAAGTACAGTCGAAAAGTCGAGGAGTCAAGGAGTCGAGGAGTTGGGAAGCCAACCGTCGACCCCGTCTGTCGGGTCGCAGCTTGGGGAGGCGGTGGGCCATTCCTGGACTTCCCGAATCGTCGATTTTCCGGCCAGGGAGCTTGGCGAGCGAGCCAGGGAGGCACGACTCCGAAAAACACAAAAATAATACGATCGAAGCCAGTATGTTATTGAAAACACAGGGAACGTTTGGAAAACGAACCCAAAACGAACCCCAAAACGAACTCAATTTTGAGCGCCAAATGCACAGGTTGAACCCAAATAGAGGGCTTTCCCGTGAAGCAGGCGTCCGCGGGGGAACCACCACAACGCCATCCTGATCGCCGGCACTGACGTCGCCAGGGTTCACTTGGACGCCGTTGCAGACCACCGGGATGCCGGAGCCAGAGAAGCGCTATTGATGAACCGACGCAGAAGGCACGATTCCGAGGGAGTAGACAGGAAAAGCGGTTTTCTTCAGGTAGGCCACGTCTCGAACACCACCGCCGATGACGGCCCCGGCGAACTCACGGGAGTACATGGCAGTGCCCATCAGGCCTCCCGTGCCGGCGACGTCAATGCCGTCTTCCACCTCCATGACGTAGACGGAGTCCTTGGCGCCGCGGTCGATCGCCGCCAGCATGCCTTTGAGAGCGTTGCGGACCGTGACGGCAGCAGCAAGATAGCTAGGCTCTGTCATTGAGCCTCCTGGTGTGAATCGCAGAGGATTTTACCGCCATGCAGGCACCGGACGAAATCCTTCCGAATCGGCTCGGGGCAGCGACAATTCTGGATTGTCCAACTGACTTGGGAATCCCGAGTCAAACTGCACGAATCACCTTGCAACTTGACGGTATAAAAGCCCGGAGATTAGAGTTTGATCTATGAATAAGCGCTTCATCTGTTCTTACGCATTCGCTATGCTGATTATCTCCACGTTCGTAACGCCGCTCGGGTTAAGCCAGACACAGTATGACTTACTGCTCCAGGGCGGGCACCTCATCGACCCCAAGAACAATATCAGTGGTGTTCGCGATGTGGCGATCCTCAACGGCCGCATAGCGGCTGTGGCGGAGCACCTTGATGCCTCCACCGCTCTGAAGACTGTGGATGTTTCGGGCTTGTACGTCACGCCGGGCCTGGTGGATATTCACGTGCACGTTTACGCGAGCACGGGCGAGCGCAATTCCTACGCCGGGGACAACAGCGTGTTTCCTGACGGCTTCACCTTCAGAGTGGGCGTGACCACCGTGGCCGACGCGGGCTGCGCGGGCTGGCGGAATTTCGAGGACTTCAAGGAACACATCATCAGCCGCTCGCACACGCGGGTGCTGGCGTTCCTGAACATCGTGGGAGCGGGCATGCGCGGGCCGAAATTTGAAAACAATCTCGCGGATATGGAAGTCGCGCCAACTGCGGACATGTGCCTGCGCTATAAGGATCTCATCGTCGGGATCAAAACTGCGCATTACGCCGGCCCGGAGTGGACGCCGGTGGAGCGCGCCGTCGAAGTCGGCACGAAAGTGGGGATTCCGGTAATGGTTGATTTTGGAGCGAACCGCCCGGAGCGCCCCACGAGCGTCCTCTGGACGCAGAAAATGCGGCCCGGTGACATTTACACGCACTGCTTCTCTGGCATCCGCAATGAGCTCGACGATTCCGGGCGCTTGAATCCCGCGATGTGGGCGGGACGCAAGCGAGGAGTGATTTTCGACGTGGGCCACGGCGGCGGCAGTTTTGCCTGGCCCATCGCCGTAGAGGCGATCAAGGAGGGTTTCTATCCGGATTCGATCTCGACAGACCTCCACATCGGCAGCATGAATGCCGGGATGAAGGATATGTTGAATGTCATGGATAAATTCCTGGCGATGGGTCTCTCGCTGGACGATGTGATCCTGCGATCAACCTGGAATCCTGCCCGCGAGATCCAACACCAGGAATTGGGCAACCTCTCCGTTGGCGCGCCGGCAGACGTGGCAGTGCTGCAACTGGAAAATGGCGACTTCGGTTTCACCGATATGTACGGTGCGCGGTTGCGAGGTACGAAGAAACTGATCTGCGAACTTACCGTACGCGACGGCAAGGTAGTCTACGACCTTAATGGAATCACGCGTCCCGATTGGAACACTCTGCCGAAAGGATATAGGCAGACGGGCGACTCACGCTGGGACGCGGTGACGCCGGCGCCACGGACGCAGGTCGCCCCGCCACCGAAGTAGACTTAGTATTTTTACCCATGAGCCTCCTCTCGTTTAAGTATCAGAGATTCGTGTAATTTGCAGGTTACGAGTTGCGGCGTCCGGAGCTTCGGTACTGGTGGCGCTCGGCCTTCCAGCTCGCCTCGCCGTACTCGCCGAGGCTCACCTTGCCCCCCATCGCGTCGCCTTCCACGATTCCTGTGAACTCATAGGACAAGCGGGTGCCTTCAGCTTGATGCGAACTCCTGAGACGGATCGTATTGGCGGCCACCGTTCCATTCAGGTCGCCGCTATAGAATTCACCCTGGTGTGTGCCGACCAGCTTCGAGCCTTCCTGCTCCAGGAAGAACGTGTGTGCCGCCGAACCTCGCTGGAACTCGAGTTGCACCGCCCATTGCCCTGCGACTATGGCAGGTGCGCCTTCGGGCTGCACGGGACTTTCGAACTTCGGCGGACTCGAGAGCGCGGCGTAGAGCCGCTCGGCCACCACTTTGTCGTCTCCGGGCATCATCATGTAAGCAACGACGGAGGCTGAACTCGCCATGTTATCCGGCCGGCTGCCCCTGGCTCCCGCCAAGATCACTCGAGGTTCGGTCGCGAGCAATAAGTTGCTCAGTTCCTCGCCGGTGATCCCCAGGCGCGCAGCATCCCACTCGATGGAAAGGCTCGGGGAGCGATTTGACAAGTCCGCCGAGGGCTGCTTGACCTGTGTAGTGACGCCGTTGATTTGCGATACCCGCGTGGAAATGCTATTGAGCCAACTCTCCCATACCTTCCATTCCGCATCATGGTCGCGCTTCACCCACATTTCCACCGCCGCCAGCATGCCCATGATCTCCTCTTTGCCGACCTTGAGCGAGCGGCCGAAGGCGTGGTGGGGCGCGCTGTTGGCCCAGGCTGCCTGAAGCAGGTTCTTTTCGCCAAGCAGGAGCCCCGCCGCCTGGGGTCCGCGGAGGCACTTGCCGCCGCTGTAAGCAACGGCCGTAGCGCCGCGTTGCAAGTGAACGTTGGGGATGGTAAGGACCTCCGCTGCCGCATCCACGATCACCGGCACGTTATGGCGCTTGGCGATTTCCGCGACCACCTTGGTTCCCATCGGCCCGTCGTCCCCGGGACCTCCCAGAATGTAGGCCATTGCTGTACGCTCGTTAAAGGCGGCTTCGAGCTGCGAAGCATCCTGAACGGTGACGATCTTAACGCCCAACATGCGGATGGCGTGGTCATAAACATTGCGCGAGTAGGCCGGGATCACCACTTCACTTTTCAGTCCTTCGAGGTTGGGAAGGCGCTGCATGCGCTCGGGGTCCGAACCCGCCAGGCAAGCCGCCGTGGTGTGCGTCAGCGCGGCGCAGCAGCCGGCTGTAACAATGCCCCACTCAGCGCCGGTTAGCTCGGCTAAGCGCTTGCCGACGCCTTCCATTAACTCATCCATCTGGACATAGGCCCGTGAGGCATCGTCCATGGCTCGCTTCACTTCCGGCAACGTTTCCGAGCCGGTGATAATGGTGAAAGTACCCTTGGCATTGATCAGCGGTTTGACGCCGATCGAGCGATAGAGATTGGCGCCGTACGCAAGCGGGGCAGCCACGGCTTTCCGGATGCGTCCGCCCACCGCTGCCACCGCGGCGGCCAGCGCACCTCGCTGGAACAATTCCCGGCGGCTATGACCTCTGGAGGGCTTCGGAGCTGAGCTCAAAAATGGAGGCTGCATGTTTTCCACCTCTCAATCTGTGCGACACGGAAAAACTGGCGCTCGATGAGACATAAGTGAGGTATGGTGAAATTATACGTCCGATAACTGAAACGAGCAACGATACGGTCGGGCGCAGAATCAGCTGGGTTCCAGCCCGAAGGCCAACCCGACGCTGGACGAACTTACAAGCGCTCAGCCGAAGTTGGCAGCCCCTGAGCATCGTTCGGTGGGAATTAATGTAAGCCGCAGAGGATCTGCACATGGTCGTAACCTCCGGCTGTTTTTTCGAAACCTTCCGGGAGTTTACCGGCTAAGCCACTCTCATCAACTGTTTCCCCTCTACGAAGAGAGCGTAAAGCGAGAGATATTTGTGTCAAAGTTGCCCGGTTCCCTCGAGCACAAAATGTCCGATCTGCCGTTCCACCTCCCAGGACGCTCTCTTCATTCGCATGCCTTTCTTCAAAAGGCAATGAGGTGCGTCATGCGAGGCAAGCAGGTGCGCGTCGCAAGGCAAATTGGCGCTGCAAGATGTCAGGACAGGTGGACCGCCGTAACTTCCTCGATGTGAAGCCCCATTTTCATTGCATTGCCTTCGGGGATGGCTATACTAAGGGGCGCCCGTCTCTTCGGAGCGCAGCATTAGTGCAATGGGGGTTTCCGAAGGAACATGAAATCGTCCGTTGCCGCTCTCGCCGTTGTTCTGTACTCTCTCTCGGGCATGGGGGCTGCGGCGCAGACCCAACGCGCCCTGCTCATCGGGATTAACACCTACCAGCCTGAAGGAACCCAGGCGCAACGTCCCGTCGGCTGCACATACGGCCGCTGTGGACTGCAACGCTTCGACAACCTGGAAGGGGCAGTCAACGACGCGCAGGCCATGGCCGACCTGCTGCTCAGTCCCAAGTTCGCTTTCCCCCCGAGTCAGGTGGTGCTGCTCACTGATCCCGCCCCGCCCCGGCCGGCGGCCGGCGTCGTGGTGCTGCCGCCTGGCGAGACCGGTCGGGAGGGCATCCTCGCCGCCATGCGGAAGTATCTCGTCGATGTGCCCAGGCCAGGAGACAGTGTGGTGTTTTATGCTGCCAGCCACGGTTCCCTGCGTGTGAACAGCAAGGGAAGCAAGCTCACGGTGCTGGTCAACGGAGAGTATGTCCATGCCGACAGCACGCTGGTTCCCTCTGACGCATTCAAGGGCGGGTACGATGTTCGCGACCGCGAGATGACTCGGATCTTCGACGCCGCCTTGGACAAGGGAATTCGCCTCACGGTGATCTTGGATAGCTGCCATAGCGGCGGTCTGGCTCGAGGCATCGGCCCGAAGTACCGCAACCGCACGCTGCCCTTTGACCCGCGCGACATTGCGGAGGCTCCCGAGATGCTTCCCGACGGCCAGCCTCGTCCTGCGCCCACCGAGCGCGCGGACAATCCCGCCCTTGTGTTCTCCGCCGCTCAACAGGACCAGACAGCCAAAGAGATGCCCCCGTCCGACAAGGTGAGAGAGCCGCACGGGGCCTTTACCGCTGCTCTCATCGAGACGCTCGAAGTCCTGCCCGCGGGCACGCCGGCCTCAATCATCTATCAGCGCGTAAAGGCGGTGCTCGAAAGCAGCAACGTCTCCGGACAGGATCCCGATCTGGATGCCACCACCGCGCGGCGCCGGCAACCGCTCTTCGGCGGCGCGAGAGCGGATTCCGGCAAGGCGCATGCCGCCGCCCTCATGACCGACGACGAGGAAATCGTCTGGCTTGACATCGGCAGCGTCTCCGGCATCGGCAAGGGCAGTGAATTCGCGTCCATAGTCCCAAGCAGCGGGGGACAGACGGTGAAACTTCGAGTCGAGAGTCTCGAAGGCATCGCGCGCTGCTCCACCCGTGTAATCAGCCCGCCCGGCGCCAAGGTTGCTCCTGGCGAAGTCTTCGAGCTGACCAAGTGGCTCCCCGCGGAGTCGCCGCCGCTGCGCGTTTGGCTGTGGCCTTCCAACCTCTCTCAAGGCGAGATTCTTGCCGCCGTCGCGGAGATCCAAAATGCCGGAGTCGCTTCCGTCTCGGACCCTGCCGAAGAGCCCTGGACGCATATCCTTTGTTGGGATGGCGCGAGTTGGACGCTGCAACAAGCGGGCACGCCACGCGACACTATCTTGGGCGCTCACCTAACTGGGGACGCATTGAAGCAACATCTTCCTGCGGGCGCCAAACTCTGGGTCAACCTCCCGCCGTCGCGCGAGTTGGCCACGAAGCTTGCACTGGGTAATCGTACCAGCGCCGTCCAAACTGCCTCCGGGCTCGCCGACGCCCGCTACGCGCTCACCGGCGTGCTTACCGCGAACGGACCTGCCTATGCCTGGTTTCACAAGAGCGAGCTCGCGGCCGGCCCACCGGCGTCGGTGGCAACCGACCACAGTCCCGGCTGTTCCACTACATCACCGTATCCAGTGCGCACGGATTGGGTGGCGATTAATGGCTTGAGCGCGCTCGAAGAGAGTGCCGCGGCGCTGAGTAAGTATGCGTCGCTGCTGGCCAAGGTGCACGGCTGGCTCGAATTGGCCGATAGCCCTGCCGACGCCTCCACGGCAGGTTACTACACGTTGGCTTTGGTCCAGGCATCTGGCGGGACGCCGCTTGCCGCCGATCAGCCGGTGCGCCAGGGCGATCTGCTGAAGCTGGCCCTGCAGTCCGAAGAGCGCGTGATTGAGAGGCGCTGGGTCTACATTCTCGACATCGATTGCCACGGCAAAGGTACCCTGCTCTATCCGCTTGACTACGGCGAGAATCAATTTCCCAGCACCGCCGATACCGACCGCCAGTTTGTGCTGCCCGGCGCGCGCACCCTGCGCATCGGACCGCCTTACGGCGTGGACACACTCATTCTGCTCAGTACTGCTCAGCCATTGGCCGACCCCTATGTCCTGAACTTCGAAGGTGTCGCCTCGCGGGGTGCGCGGGGCGCCGAGTCACCCCTCGAAAAACTCCTGGGTGAAACGAGCAGTGGAACCCGGGGCGTTTCCGGCGAGGTGCCCACCAATTGGGGCATCGGGCTGACGGCAATTCGCAGTGTACCAAAGGAGGCATTGCTCCCCGAAAGGGAGCACCTTGAATAGCCGCAGGTGAAACCCACCGCCCTGGAGTTTCTGCATTTTCTGGAGCGCGGGCTTCTAGCCCGCACAGCCCGACCATACTGCGGGCTGGAAGCCCGCGTTCCGATCTCTAAGGAGGATGACCATGAAGATTTCCCGCCGTTGTTTCGTAGTTGACGCACCGGCCCTCGGCCTGCTCACTGCTCTTCTCCCGGAGATGGCTGCTGCCCAAGCCGCCGCTCCGCGGACCTCCACCGAGGATACTCCACACGACTCTTATAATTTCTGGAATGGATTTTTCGATTCCGTTAATCCCTATAGCCGCAACTATGGACGCAAGGCGGCGTCACGTGGGCCAAAAGATCAGCTTCCCGATCCCGGCGCCGAGACTCAGTATCTACACTACAAAGCGGACGCAAAGAAGTTGCGCTATGCCACCGACATCGGCAAAGACGAGCTGCTCGACCACGACGGCGACGTGGCGGTCGGCATCGGGCTTTCCCAATATCGTCCTGGCAGCGGCGAAACCGGTCAGCGTGCCTCGCAGCTTCGCGTGGATACCACACAGATACGGCCCTTGGTGAATTTCCTTTCTCCCCTGGCATGGACGGCCATAGCCTCGCTCAATCCCGACAAGTCAGGCAAAATCTCCTTAGACCAACTCGGCTTCAAATCGCCGCAGGCGAGCGAGGGAACCAGCAAGATACTACTCACTCAGGGCGCGGGGAAACTCGCGGTAAACGTTTCGAAGGCGCCCACTACGTCCGTCTTTGTGAAGGCGCTACACGTCATGATCCAGGGAGCCAAAGTCGTTGCACCTGTGGTTTCCCTTCCGGCCATTAGCGTCCCCGCGCTGAGCGCCTTCACCGAGGCGCTGAGTTACTGGGAAGATCGCACGAAGTTCCTTATGGCTGGCAACCTGATTACCGTCGTGGCCACAAGGAAAGCTTTCAGCGATCCCGAACGCGAAGACCACTACCTCGGACTTCTGTCGGGCGACTACTTGATGCTGCCACAGGTGCACACGGAGGAACTGGCCAAGGAACTGCCGAACCTTGACCTCGTGCAGGGCTATCTTGTGCGCAAGGATGCCGACCCGAATCTGCCCTTGCAGACGCGCGCGCAGAGCGCCGTCCCCGGCATCACGTACGCTTCCATGCGAGTCAGCGTGCAACCCATCGAGGCCTTATTCTCGCCCAAGTCGGCAGGCTCCGAGAGCAGCGATAGCAGTTCCAGCAAGAGCAGCTCAAAGAAGAGCAGTTCCAGCAGCGGCAGCAAAAGCGGTTCCGGCAGCAGCAACACGAAACCGTGAGCGTTATATGCTTTTTGGGTGGACGCTTCAAAAGATAGGTCTTACCTGCCGTCGGCGTTTTCTTCCGGCGGCGCGGGAAAAGGGCGTCGTTTCTGTATCCCGGTTCGACAAAGGGGCCAAAATGAATTTGGGCGGGAGAATGCGAGTTGTGGCAGGCCTAATAAGCATCGGGCTGTTAGCGGCGACCACGGCTGAAGCCCAGAGCGCCAGATTACAGGATCTAATAGCCGAGCATGAAGCGCGGCTTGGCGACGCGCGCGCGGCAAGCAAAGGGAAAGACGAAGTCGTGGAACTGAATGTCCTGGCTACCCTGTATCGGCAAGCGGGACAGGCGCAAAAAGCGCTGAATTACTGCAATCAGGCTTTGCCCATCGAAGAGAGGTTGCGCTTCCACACGGGTGTGGCGCTGACCAAGGATACCATGGGCAGAATCTACACCGACACGGGAGAGGAGCAGAAGGCGCTGGATTTGTTCAACGAAATACTGCCCTTCTGGGAATCCGGACACAACTTCAGGCGCGCCGCCCTTGTGGGTGAGTCGCGACTTTTCAAGCAGGGCAAAGCCAGCACGTTGAACAACCTCGGGCGCGTCTACAACAACCTGGGAGACAAACAGAGGGCGCTGATTTACCTCGGTCAGGCGCTACCCATCTGGATCGAGATAGGCAACCCCGCCGGCCAGGCCAGCACGTTGGACAACATGGGAAGAGCTTATGCTGATATGGGTCGGGGGTCGGAAGCGCTGGATTACTTGAACCGTGCCCTGGCTCTGTGGGGTGGAGTCGGAGAACTCGGCGGCGAGGGGCTTACTCTCTGCAACATCGGCAAGGTCTATGCCGATCTCGGGCAAAAGCAGAAGGCGCTCGAATCTTACAATAACGCCCTGGCAAATTTCCGCGAAATTGGCAACCGTGAAGGGGAAGCCAACGCCCTGAACTACCGGGGCAAGGTCTATACCGATATCGGGCAAGCAGAGAAGGCGCTCGATGACCTTAACCAGGCCTTGCCCCTCTGGCGAGCCACAAAGAACCGCAGGGGCGAAGCGGCGACTCTAACCAACATGGGCAGAGACTGTTCCGCGCTGGGGGACCAGAACAAGGCGCTGGAGTTCGACTATGCGTCTTTGTCGGCCTGGCGCGAGGTGCAAGACCGGCGTGGCCAAGCGTTTGCCCTGAACAGCATCGGTAGGGTCTACTCCGAGCTAGGGCAGCGAGAGAAGGCGTTGTCGTGCAAACTCGCCGCACTGTCGTTGGCCAGGGCCGCGGACGATCCGGACATACAGGGCGGGATTGAATCTTCCCTCATGATCGACTTCCGCGACCAGCACCGTCCTGAAGAAGCCATCTTCTTCGGGACGGGGGCGGTGAATTCCTACCAGCGGATTCGCAAGAACATCTCCGGGTTGGATAAGGATCTGCAGTCGGGGTTTTCACAAGCGAAGTCGGCGACTTATCGGTCGCTGGCAGAACTCCTGGTGCAAGCCGACCGGCTCGGCGAGGCGGAGCAGGTTCTCGACCTCCTCAAGGAGCAGGAGCTGAAGGAAGTGGTTCGGGGAGCTGGCAGTTCGGAAGCCAAAGTGGAGCCGCTGAAGCTGACCTCCGCTCAGCAGACCGCGCAGAGCGAGCTCGCGACTCCGGAGAAAACGGCGCTGGCGCTCGAGGAAATGAGTAGGGAATATGCCGAATTGCAGGCCAAAGCCACCCGCACTCCTGAGGAGTCCGCTCGATTGCAGATGCTGGAGACGAAAATTGAGTCGGGGAATTCGGAGGTTTCAGAGTTCTTCAAAAAGACCCTTTATCCGCAACTGGCCGAGAAGGCTGGGACACAGGATGCCAACGCGGTGTTGAGCAAAGAGAAATCGGAAGTGAGCCGCCTCCAAAATACGCTGGCGGAGTTGGGACCGCCCGTTCTGGGCGTGCGGATGCTCCTGGGTGAGGAGCGCGCGTATGTAATTGTGGTAACGGCGCAGGCGCGAAAGAAGTTTGAGCTGAAGGCAACGCCGGCGGAGCTGCGCAGCAAGGTGCTCGAGGTGAGGGACGATCTGCGCGCGCCCTCCTCCGATCCTCGGCCACACTTGTCGGAGCTCTATGCGATGGTCGTGGCTCCTTGGGAAGGCGAACTAAGCGCTCTCGAGCAGGCTGGAACGGAAAAAGGGCGAGTTCCGACCGTGCTGTGGTCGCTGGACGGCGTGATGCGCTACTTGCCGATGGCGGCGCTCTATGATGGCCATCACTACATGATCGAGCGCTTCAACAACGTCCTCTTTACTCCCGAGAGTTACGGGCATATGGCGGCTTCCTCCGGCGCCAACTCGCCCACCCCGCGTGTGTTGGCGATGGGGTTATCCAACAGCTATGGCGGCCTGCCGCCCCTGCCCGGGGTGCTGCCGGAACTAAATGCCGTGGTCCACGACCCTGACGTGCCGGAATCGCATGGCCCCATGGCGGGAAGACTGCTTTCCAACGAACAATTCACACTGGCAGCGTTGAAGACGCACCTTGCCCCCGGCCGTAGCTTCCCGGTGGTCCATATTGCCAGCCATTTTGTAGAGCAGGTGGGCAGCGACGACGAGCCTTATTTGATGCTGGGCGGAGAAAATTCCGGAGCAACGGAAGGCTTTGCGCTGACCCTGTCCAAGCTAGAAGATTCCACCATCACCTTTCATGGAACCCAACTTCTGACGCTTTCGGCCTGCAGCACGGCGAAAGGCGACGCCGCGAAAGACGGACTCGAGATGGACAGCCTGGGAATGATTGCGCAACACAAAGACGCAGAAGCGGTGCTCGCCACGCTTTGGGACGTGAACGACGTGAGTACCAGCCGCCTGATGAGCGACTTCTATGCTCGCTGGGTAAAACAACCTTCCTCAGGAAAAGCCGAGGCCTTGCGCCAGGCGCAGCTGGCCTTCCTGAAAGGGTCCCCTGTCTCCACGAGTAGCGGGAGCGATCGGGGCGTTCAGGTCGTGCCCGAATCAATTCCTGCGGCACATGAAACGGGTTACGCGCATCCGTTTTATTGGGCGCCCTTCGTCCTGATTGGAAACTACCAGTAGGGTCAGGACCACCCCCCCTTCAGGCGAGCCTGCGTTCATACGCAGATGAAAGCAAATGCGAGGCTCGGCGTGAATTGTTGGCGAGTCGGACAGAATCCATTTGGCCGGTTATGTCGACAGACCGCGCTCGCGCCCAGGGGCTCGACGCACGCGGGCCAACAGCGCGGTTAATACCCGTTATACGTCCCAGCGCCGGCCGTCGCGGTGTCCTCGCCGATTAGTAAACGGTAGCCGACGACGAGCTATTTCCTCGAACCTCGTTTGAACGAACGTACTGCGGCCACCTGCCTAAACCTGTCCCGCGCGCGACGAAGTGACGCAAATGACTCGAGATGGTCAACATGTAGGGTGGAAGCTTGAACGCCCAAGAGGAGGTCAGGTCGTACGCAAGCATAGACTGATCGACCCCGCGTCCAAACCGGTCAACCATCAGGCGGATTGGTCGTCGCCGCCAGATCGTGGGGGAGCGGGGGCTATGCGGGCCGGTTCCTGCCCGCCGTTCGAGGGCCGGGGCAGCGCTTCGAGCGCGGTGTGTGCCCGGTGCCATGCCGCATCGAGGTCGCGGCGATCAAGCGCGACCAGGGCGCTCGCGTTTTCTTGGATCGCGTCCGCTTGATCCGAGAGGGCTTTACGGCAGGTACCCGGAAGTCGCGGTGCCAGCCGGCGGATCGCGTCGAGCTGGCGGATCAACACCGCGGGCGTCGTCGCGGCGGCCTGACGGATCTGATCGAACGCGAGCTTGGCGAGGCGCTCGAGCCGTACCGGCGGCATCCATACCCGGAGTTGGCTGCCCGTGTCGTACCAATTACCTTCGAGCGGGGGCCGCTCAGCCAGCGTGAGCAGCGCTTCGGCGAGCCAGTCGACGCACGCCACGCCGGTGTACGTATCGTTGACCGCGGGCGACAGCGCGCGGATCGCGATCTCCACGACCTGGGCGATGCCGAACTCGCTATCCTGGGTGAGCGTGCGATGACGGCCGATGTGGATCCCACGATCAATCGCGGCCTCGAGCGTGCCGACCTTGTCCGCGGGGACGATTGCTGCGAGCGGCTCGCCGTGGAGCACGAACTGGCCCGGGCGGAACCTCAGCACGATGAGTGCGTCCGCCGCGTGCGCGGCCGTGACCAGCGCGCCGTGATCGACATGTTGCAGGTATCCACTCTTCGCGCACCATACAGTCGCCCCGGCCTCAGCCTGGCGCAGAATTGCCTCGTCGTCGGGCAACGCGCCAGTGCCCTCGCCATGGCCGGCCACGTGCGCGCCGCCGGCCGCGACATACAAATCGTCGACGATCGCGCCGATCATGTCGGGGTTCTGGATCGAACTCGCAACCCGATGGCTATAATAGACGAGGAATCCGAAGCTGAGCACAACGAGCACCCAGCTCGTAATCAGCGAGATCTGGGGGACGAACGACGACGCCGGATCCTGATGCGTGACGAGGAAGACGAGGCAAATGTACACGAACGTGCCCATGAACAGGCCGATTGTTACCTGGGTAACCCAGTCTTGCAGGAACCGGTAGAGCAGGCGCGGGCCAAACAAGGTCGACACCATCGAAAGCACGAGCAGCGCGACCGAGAAAATCAGCGCCAGCACGGTCGCGACCGCGCCCATCATCGCCGATAGGATCGCGCGCGCGTCGTCGATGCTGCCCATCGTCAACCACGACGGGATGTGAATGTAGCCGTACTTGTCGAGAATGTCCGGAATCAGGGTGAGCGCGAACAGCGCGACTGCGGCGAGCGAGAGCTGCAGTGGGATCCGCCGCAGGTTAACGTCGCGTTGCGAACGGAGCTTGGTAGGACGTGGGGCGAGCATCGATGTGAATTCCCGACGCTATTATCTCGCCAAGAGCAATCGCTCAAGGACGGGACCGAAAGCCAAAGCCGGAAGATAGCTCAGAAGCAGTGCCGTTTTCAAGGGCATTGTGGGTAGGAAAAGCGATGAGGTTATCGCTGATCGCGTGTGGCGTGCGCCAGTGATATACTGGCCCGGACCCCGAATCCAAGAATGAATCGCTCATACAAAGGCGGACAACCGCTGCCGACCTTGCTGATGGCACTCATTTTGGCCGGGATGCTGCCCCTCCATGGCCAAGATCAGCCCGCAGGCCCCGCTGCTCCGGGACCGATCACCACGGATCGTCCGGCAGTTACGAACTCCAGCGTTGTCGTCCCGGCGGGCACCTTTCAGGTGGAGAACGGCTTTCTCGAAACCAGCAGCCAGGGACAGAGCGTGGTTGACGGCCCGGAGAGCTTGGTGCGCATTGGAGTTGCCAAGAGAACCGAACTGCGTTTCACCGCACCGGACTACGACTACGACCTGAACAGTTACGGCGGCCTTGGTTCGGGATTCGGCGACTTCGCCTTCGGAGTAAAAGAACAGCTTGGCCCCACGCGAGGTGGATTCGATGTATCCGCCATCCTATTTCTCAGTTTCCCGACCGGCGCCCGCGCGGTGTCCAGCGGTGGGTACGATCCTGGGTTGCAGGTGCCCTGGTCGCGCACACTCTCCGCTAAATGGACGGCGGCCGGCATGTTTTCATTGTACTGGCCCACCCAGGGGCACACTCGAAATCTGGCAGGCCAATCCACCTTTCTGTTAGATCGGCAATTGACGGGGCCCTGGGACGCGTTTATCGAGTACGCGGGCACGTATCCAGAACGCAGTGGGCCGCAGAACCTCCTGCACTTCGGAACAGCGTTAAAGATCGCCAAGCAGCACCAGCTTGACTTCCACGTCGGCGTGGCCTTATCGTCGGCCGCGCCGGATCATTTCGTAGGCATCGGCTATTCATTCAGATTTCAGGGGTTTCGGCATTAGCGCTGGGCTCCCTAGTAACTCCTTACAAGTGCCAGGCCTGATCCTCTAGGCCCGAACAGCGACGAGATTTTACCGACGAATCTCCACTCGCAGTCCGAAGGCCTGGCGGAGCGACGGTGCACTCGGAAAGCACCTGCCGATTCTGGCGTTGTGGGTCTGGCCACGGTTCCGATTTTGGTCCCTCTGCCTCAAGGATCGTAGGCGACAGATCGCGCACAAAGGCTCTGGCGAGTTTGGAATCCTTGCTGGAGTCAAGCTGGCTGGCGTGTGAAGACTATTTCTACCGGCCTCCCCGCAACGACCGGGAGCCGCAGTGGCTGTCCCAAAACCGGCCGGAGGCAGCGCGACACTGGAATCTGTTGTCCGGCCTGCGGCCCGAGCACTTGCAATATGTCGCCTAACAACGAGGCAAAACTCCCTTCACCATGGGACCGGTTTCTGGAAGAATCTTGACGGGCTTCTCCGGATGTATGGACAGTCGTCCAAAGGAGATGAACAGGTCAATTCAATATCGAACCAACCGCCGCCCGGTTTTAAGGTGCGATTTCCCAACCACGGACGCGCAGGTATTCCAAGACCTTTTCGGCGCTTTGTTCGGGAGTCTCCTGATCAGTGTGCAGCACAAGTTCTGGCTGGACGGGCTCCTCGTAAGGGTCCGAGACGCCTGTAAAATTCTTCAATTCCCCCGCCAAGGCCCGTTTGTACATGCCCTTCACGTCCCGCTGCACGCACACTTCCAGCGGGCAATTCAGGTAGATTTCCACAAAGCAGGAAATCATCGCGCGGAGTTCGTCGCGAATGGCACGGTAGGGTGAAATCGCGGCGCCGATGGCAATAACGCCGTTGCGCGACAAGAGGTGGCACACATATCCTATGCGACGGATGTTCTCGTCCCGATCTTCTTTGCTGAACCCCAACCCCTTGGTCAGTTTTTGCCGCACCACGTCGCCATCGAGCAACTCGACCTTAAGCCGGGAGCGCTGCAACCGCTCGAACAAGAGTTGTGCGATGGTGGTCTTGCCGGAGCACGGCAAGCCGGTGAACCAGAGTGTGACACCGCCGAAATCGCTCTTCGGGCTATTTGAAACCATCCTCAGTAATCATCTCCTATGGACATGATCAGTACTGGCGGGAGATTAGCCAGCAGTGCCTGATGGCATCGCTTCCTTCCAGCCACTGGCACTATAATCCGACCTTCGGGCGACCGTCAACACGGGTAGTGATTTAGTTTGTCAGTATGCTAGGATGCTGCTTCGGTCCTGGCTCAGACAATAGATCGTTAGATCCGACTGGTCAGAAGGGGCATTTCTTGGCAGCAAGTCCAAGCTCGCCGTCCCGCAGGAGTTGTGGGGGGAAAGTGTACATCGTCGGCGCGGGGCCGGGTCCGGTAGAGTTGCTCACCTTGAAAGCGGCCGAACTCCTGCGGGACGCAGAAGTGATTGTTTATGATCGCCTCATTCAACAGAGTGTGTTGGCACTCGCCTCCCCATCTGCTGAGCGAATTCACATTGGCAAGCCGGCGGGACGCCTCCATTCACGCCAGGAAGAAGTGAACGAAGTTCTCGTAAGCAAGGCGCGTGAGGGGAAGCAGGTTGTGCGTTTGAAGGGAGGCGACCCCTTCGTTCTAGGCCGTGGCGGCGAAGAGGCTGCATACCTTGCTGAGAGAGGTGTGCCCTTCGAGGTCATTCCTGGGGTCTCCTCGGCTATTGCCGCTCCCCTGCACGCCGGTATTCCGCTGACGCACCGGGATATCGCATCTTGTGTGGTCATTGCTACCGGCCATGAGGCCCACCGCAACGAGGACCGGCTGGACTGGGCTGCCCTGAGCAAGCTTGACACCCTGGTGTTCCTCATGGGCGTCCGCAATCTGGGCCGGATTGCTTCTCGTTTGATAGAACACGGGCGCGACCCGGCCACTCCTGCCGCGTTGATCCAGACGGCGTACTGGCCCGACGAGCGTGTGCTCGTGGCAACTTTAGCGAATATCGCAGAGGAGGCTGAGCGCGCGCAACTGCAGCCGCCGGCCACTCTGGTAATCGGTGAAGTCGTCAGGTGCCGCGAGAGACTGCGTATAAAGGAGACATCGCAGGGGTGAGATATCGCTCTAAACCGTCGTGGAAGATTCGTTGCGGGCACGGCTAGAAAGACTTAACGGAGGGCTCATATCAAGCCAACAACGGCCGGTAGCAGGAACCGGAGCCTTCATGAGCGGGAGGATCCGCCGGGACGGCCCGCCAATTGCGCCAAGGAGGTGTGGTCCAGAATTTTAGCGGCCGCGTCACGAACGTCAAGAAACACCTGGTAAAGAGCGCTGTGCTTTTTGTCGTACTTCACCAGCCGTTTCAACGACTCGTTATCCGCAATCGGAGCCAGCGGCCCATCAATGGCGCGGATGATCTCGCCCAGGAAAATGTCCCGGGGCGGTCTCCGCAGCAGGTATCCGCCTTGCGCGCCTCGCAGGCTGTCGACGAATCGCGCCGTCTTCAGATCGAGGAGGATTAACTCCAGGAACTTCTGCGGGATGTCCTCGGCGGCCGCAATGTTGGAAATCTTCGTCGACTCAGGGTAGTTTCGCGCCAGTCTGATCATCGCCTCCAGCGCATAAAGGCCCTTCTTTGAAATTCTCATAAATCTATCTACTTACTAAGGTTTTCGCCGGCAGATGTCAAGAGACTCTTTTTCTGGGTAGTGATACAGCGCGGCAAAGCCGCAACCAAAAGCAGATTCTCCGCTCCGCTCAAAATGACATGTCGTCCTGAGCCCGTTCGCTTCGTTCAGGGTAAACTGCGCGAAGGATCTGCTTTTCTTCGCGCCCCGCAGGGGGCGCTGCACTCCGGCCGGACATTTAGAACCCCTCGCCCGACGATGGCCCAGTGCATCTGAGGCGCACAGGAGTTTCTGGATGGAGGGTGCCGCCGGGTACTCCAGAATTGCGCCGTGGCTAGTTAGTCGATCGGCCCGATAGACTTAATGGAGTTTGTCGTTGACAGAGCTCCGGGGGCATTCTTATACTCTACTATTATGATAGAGAAGATAGACACACTTCCACTTTTCGCGAAACCTGTGCGCACTTGCGGCGCCCCACGGGGAAACTGATGGCGGCCGCTCTTCCGTGGAGATGGCGTCCGGAGAATTAAAGGTAGGGATCATGTCAACACAACGACGCGTTACGATGGTAATCAAAGGCTTGCTGAAGAAAAGCGCCTGGCTGCCACTGGTTTGCTTCATCGGCTGCCTGCCGCTGTTCGCTCAGGATGGCAATGCGCCGCCCGGCCAGGACACGCGGCCGGCGGCAGCCCAGGCCTCATTGAGCCAGCAGACGGCTCCTTCAGAGCGCGCCAGCAAAGAGAGCGCCTCTTCGGTTTCAGCATGTGCCGGTGACGGCAGCGCCGCTCCGGCGCCTAAGATTCCCGCCAACGCGGCGGCAACATCTGCCCCCGACCCGGTCGCCTGTTGGACGCCGGCCAAGTACGTGAATGCGGGTCTGCCGTCCTGGCTTCGCTTTAGCGGTGAATTCCGCAATCGCGAGGAAGGGCGCACCGGCTACGGTTTCACGCCCGGCGACAACGACGCCTACGGGCTGACACGTCTCCGCATCGGCTTCGATGTCCTGCCCAACTCCTGGTTCCACGCTTTCGTTCAGGCTCGCGATTCGGAAGTGATCGGCGCGAATCCGAAGGACGTGACTAGTTCCATGAAGGACGTGTTTGACCTCAATCAGGCCTACATCGAACTCCGGAACGGCGAGCATGCCTGGATTAGCCTCAAGACGGGGCGCCAGGAGCTGATCTTTGGCGACGAGCGCCTTATCGCCAGGAGCAACTGGTCGAACGCCACCCGGTCATTTGACGCCGCACGGCTGACTCTTGGGCGCCAGGACATTGGTGCGCTGCTCAACGTCTTTGCCTCCTCGGTGGTGAAGGACTATCCGACCGGCCTCGATCGGGTTCAGCCAGGCCACAACTTTTACGGGGTGAACCTGGCCCTCACAAAACTGGTGCCCAAGGCCAGCATTGAACCTTACGTCTATTTGAAGACCGTACCCAGCGTGACCGCCGTCGATAAGACGACCGGCGACGAACGCCTCTACACCAGTGGACTTCGGTGGGCCGGCATCATTCCGGGAGGCTTTGATTACCGCGCGCGTTACTCGGTTCAGTCGGGTCATTATGCCGATGACACGATCCATGCCTGGGCTGCGTACGGTATTCTCGGCTACACAGTTCAGCAGACACGTTTCGAACCGCGCTTCTCGATCGAATATAACTATGCGAGTGGAAACAAAGCCATCGGCAGTTCAGTGATCGGAACCTTCGACCAGCTCTACCCCACCACTCACCAGTGGCGCCGCCTCACAGACCTCTTCGGCGAAGAGAACATCCGGGACCTCAAACCGGGATTTGATATCAGACCGACGAGGAAGATGAAGGCCTACTTCGTTGTGAGCGAACTGTCACTGGCCAGCCGGTACGACAGTGTGTACGATAATACCGGAGCCGTTCTGGTGAAGGTACCCAAAGGCGGCGCGCGCAGCGCGGACATCGGCAAGGAAGGCGACCTCTTCGGGACCTACGATGTGAACAGGCGCTTGCAG
This sequence comes from uncultured Acidobacteriota bacterium, assembly GCA_963831905.1. Classification (GTDB taxonomy): domain Bacteria; phylum Acidobacteriota; class Terriglobia; order UBA7540; family UBA7540; genus CAVROP01. The sequence goes on from CAWHRX010000009.1 coordinate 2,490,378, forward strand.
ATCGGGGCCGGCTTCGGACACTTGATTGCCGGGCGATTCCTTAAGCAGGCCACCCCGGGTGGAGACGCTTCTTATCCATACGCCTTTGCGGACTACCACTTTTAATGAGGTGAGGCTTGGACATCAAGGTCGGCGTACTTGGGCTGGCTGTGGGATTCATGGTTGGACTGACCGGAATGGGCGGGGGCGCGCTGATGACGCCGGCGCTAATCCTGCTGGGCCTCGCGCGGCCGTCTTTGGCCGTCGGAACCGATCTGGTTTGGAACGCACTCACCAAGAGCGTAGGCTCCGTCGTTCACATCCGACAGCATACCGTCGACAATAGAATCGTCAAGCGTCTGGCGATTGGGAGCATTCCTGGCGCCCTCGCCGGCCTCGGGCTGTTGGCGATTCTGCGACGCACCGGCGTCCAGCATCAGGACAAAGTGGTTGTATGGGTTCTGGGAGTGGCTTTGGTGTGCGTGGCCCTGGCACTTTACGCTCGAACGGTTGTGGGCAGATATCTGGACTCGCCGACTCAGGAGCAAGTCTCGCATGGACCTTGGTGGGTGACTTCACTGGTTGGGTTAGTGGTGGGTTTTCTGGTGAGCATCACATCCGTGGGCAGCGGCACCCTGATCATCGCCAGCCTGGCGTTCCTCTATCCGGCAACTCCTCTTAAGAAGCTTGTAGGCTCCGACATCTTCCACGCGCTTTTCCTCGTGGGAGTCTCCGCGATCGGCCATGCGGGGCTAGGTACGATTAATTACAAGCTGCTCGTAGGTTTGCTGGTGGGATCCGTGCCTGGTGTGTGGATCGGCAGCAAGTTGAGCGCCCGCTTTCCGGAGAAGGTCCTCCGCCCGATCCTGGCCACCACCTTGCTTTACCTCGGGTTAAAACTCCTGTAGAAACGCACCGCCCCGCGGCTGCGCATGCCGACCGGAAAGCTCTCGAGATTCGGCTCTCACGCTAGCCCGGCGGAACCTCACGAAAAACCCACCAGCGCATAGTGATATGATAATCCTCTTCGCCGGTTGCGAGTTGTTGCTTCAGAACAACGCAGTCATTGTCGGGCTTTGGTGGCGAAGACCCCGAATATCTTGCGCAGCTGCGTGTGCCTTTCGAAGGAATGGCGTGGTTGTACGTTTGGAGGTTCCGAATGAGCAATCTGATTTCTCCGCATGGGAGTCAAAAACTCAATCCTCTTCTGCTACAGGGACCGCAACTCCAAGAAGAGAGCACGAGAGCGCAATCCCTAACAAAAGTTCCAATGACGAGCCGCGAAACCAGCGACCTGATCATGATGGGCATCGGTGCATTTACGCCTCTGGAAGGATTTATGGGGAGGGACGACTGGCGCGGGTGTTGTGAAACCTACAGCCTGCCCAACCGGAAAAGGCTCTTCTGGCCCATACCCATTACCCTCTCGGCCGCGCAAGACTTGGCCGATTCCATTGCGGCCGGTGACGAGGTGGCGCTGTGGGATACTGAAACTGAATCCGTCATGGGCACCATGAAGGTGACCGAAAAATACTCCATCGACAAGGAGTTCGAGTGCAAACAGGTTTTCCGCACTACCGACCCGGCTCACCCCGGGGTGCAGAAGGTGATGGAGCAGGGCCCCGTAAATCTCGCAGGCACCGTCAAAGTTCTCTCGGAATCCTATTACCCGGAGATGTTCAAGGGCATCTATCAGCGGCCGGCGGAAGCCCGCAAGGCATTCGAGGAACGCGGGTGGAACACCGTGGCCGCTCTGCAACTCCGCAACCCCATGCACAACTCGCACGCTTACCTGGCTTGGATCGCCATCGAGGTCTGCGACGGGGTTTACGTTCACCAGCTTGTGGGCAAGCTCAAACCCGGCGACATCCCGGCCGAAGTGCGCGTGAAGGCCATCGACGCGCTGGTCAATAAGTATTTCCGCAAAGACCGGGTGATTCAGGGTGGTTACCCCATGGAGATGCGCTATGCTGGGCCGCGCGAGGCGCTGCTGCACGCCGTGTTCCGGCAGAATTACGGTTGCACTCACCTCATCGTGGGACGCGACCACGCCGGGGTGGGCGACTACTACGGCCCCTTCGACTCCCAGAAGATCTTCAACGACATCCCTTCCGATGCCCTGCTCTTGCGGCCCTTGTGCATGGATTGGACGTTCTATTGCTATGAATGCGGCAGTATGGCGTCAATGAAGACTTGTCCCCACGAGAGCAAGGCCGTCATCGATGCAGACGGGAACTACAAGGGAGGGGCTCGTTTGCTGTTATCAGGGACGATGCTGCGGAAGTTGATGAGCGAGGGAAAGCCTGTCCCCCCGGAGTTCTCCAGACCTGAAGTGATTAAGATTTTGAAAGAGTACTACGATAGCCTCGACAAAAAAGTGGAGGTAAAACTCCACGGGTTTGCCACAGGGCAGAGCCAACAACATCTCCGCTAGTCTGTTCTGGGCCCCTTGATCTCATGGTCGGTCGGAACGGGCCTGACCGCGAAAATCGGCCGAGGGCATGCAAACCCAAGTCTCGCGTAGCCGACTTCTTGTCACTTCTAGAGCGGTTTCGATTTAAGTATTTACATATCCACAGGAGGCGAAGTAATTTGTGCATTCGCTTGGGGAGACCGTATTGAGCAACTCCCCGATTTCCTTCCAGAGGGTATCGATATCGCGCCTGGCGGCTTTGCGAAGCAGCGCCTTGAGTTTGGAAAAGAACTTTTCGATCGGGTTCAGGTCCGGAGAGTAAGGGGGCAGATAGAGTAGGGTAGCTCCGGACGCGGTGATCGCTTTCGCGACTCCGGTCACCTTGTGACTGCTGAGGTTGTCGAGAATCACGGTGTCTCCCGATTGGAGTGTTGGGCACAGGAATTGATGCACATAAGCCAGAAACGTCTCGCCGTCCATGGGCCCGTCGGTAACCATCGGTGCGGTCAACCGGCGGCGGCGCAGAGCGCCCACAAAGGTGGTCGTCTCCCAATGTCCGTGCGGTGCCGAGTCGAGGCAACGCTGACCTCGGGGGGCGCGTCCGTAGCGTCGCGTCATGCTCGTAGATATCCAGGTTTCATCGATAAAGACGAGCTTTTCGACTTCCATCGTGGGCAGCGCTTGCTGCCAGGCTTTTCTTGCCTGCTGCACGTCCTCGCGTTCTTGCTCGCTGGCGTGCAGGGTTTTTTTTGAAGGTAAGGTTCCATTTGTTCAACTGGTGCCACAAGGCACCGATCTTGATCGATATGCCCTGCTCGGCGAGACGTTCACCTAACTCGGCCAGGCTCAGACCCGGCGCTTGTTCGATCCAGGCGCGCAGCACGGGCTCCATCTCCGCGATCCGCGAACGGCGATGGCCTCCAATCTGAAAGCTGGTGCGTTGTCCGGTCTTCTGCTCCCGACCCCGCACCTGGTAAACCCAGACGCGACTGACTTCCAGCCGCTGCGCAATCGCCGTCGGACGTTCTCCGCGATCCAATGCCCATAACACCCGATCCCGCAAATCTTGTGAATAGGATTGCATCCTCCGCCTCCCCTCAACCGGAAGAGGCATTATCGCACATAAATGTATATACTTAAATTAAAAATGCTCTAAGGCCTCGCCTTGCGGCGCGGGGGCCTTGGTTCGTTTGCGCAAATTGTGCTGTTTTTGCTCCTTATCAGGCCCTGTTTGGAGCTAACTGATGCGGAAGACGCGCATAATTTGCACCCCTCAAAAGAGTTATGTGCTTTGTTTTCAGCCACTTCTTAGCTTCGTTCCGAGTTATTCCCGCATAACTCCTTTGTTTCCATATACTTCTTAGCTTCGTTCCCACAATCCTGCCATGGCCATATTTGTTTTCAATAACATACTGGCTTCGATCGTACTGTTCTTTGTTTTTTTCGGACCTCGGTTTTCCCGAGTGCCGGGACTGTTGCGCTTTTCCTCGCGCTCCGAGCCCTGTCCACGACAAGGTGTCCGCAAAATAACCACAGTTATAGGCTACCATAGGTCGGTGAGGTTGTCAAGCGGAAAATGCAAAAAACTGCGATTCAGACAGTGGAAGTGGATTCCCGCCTGCGCGGGAATCCACCGCTCAGACTCGTCCTCAACGATTTAACGGACACTCACGAAGTGGGTTACGATCCCGACCAGGCACGCGGCGCCGAACAGCCCGCCGGCCGACGAGATTGGATGAATGACGGCATGTCGAGAAAGTCCACACATTGCCCTGAGGTGGGGGGAAACTACGCAATGAACCCGCTGCAGCCCGTACCGTCAGCGGCAACGCCGGTCAGCAGGGGGCGGACTCGCATCCCTTCAAGTGTGTGGCCCTCGAACTGACGGAGCCCCGTGAACTTACACAGACTGGGGGCTCGCATGATCAAGAAAGTTCGTGGCGGATATAAATCAAGATTGTTATCGCCGGGACTGTGTATGGCTATCCCCTATTGTGTACGGGATTGAGTGAATCTTCCGCGTTCAACCACCGCCCAAGCCGATGACTACCCTCCCATACTGCCTAGGCGATTGAGCGGGAACCATCCCACTGATGACCTTGAACATGTATTCAAACGCCTCGGGGTCTTGCATGCGGAAGGAACGGCGGAAAAAAATGGGGCCGTCTGGTATCCTCTCCCCCATTTTCACGCGAACAAAACCGACGATTCGGTTTGCCGGAATCGGTCCCCATTGCGCGATTTCCGCCTCCTCCGATCCCCAATAGTGCTTCACGGATTCTTGGTCAAGCGGCACCACAAAGCCGCTGTGGACGACGGTCACATAGAGCCAACCCGACGTTTTGCCGAAGTTCGTTGCAAAATTAAGCGAAGTGTCGATCGACCTTGCGGTGGAGATATATCCTTTCAGCGTTTGCCTCTCAACCATTCGTCCCAGATGCGCGACTTCTCTTGCGCAGATGCTGCGCCACTCCATGTAATCGACGAACAGGCTCTTTTCCGCGTCGGTTTTCGTTTCTTTTTTGACCAAATCGAGAAACTCCTCGTTCGTGATCAAGAGCGGGGCACCGTATCGCCGGTTGAGATAATCCGAGAACTGTGCGTAGATGTCGCCCTTGATATAGCCGTCATCCTTGCGGGAGTTTGGCGGGTAAAAGCCACCCCCTTTCGCGATGACATCGATCGGGGACGGCCGCGTATCGCCGCGGAAGGTCACCGCATTGGTGCGCCGGATCCAATTAAACAAATGCCAGTCGGAGACAATCGCGGAATCGGTTGGATATTTGGTGGTGATCTCAGGTGAAACCGGACGGACCTGGGGCACCTGGGGGACCCTGGTATCCTGGCTGGTATACAGGCCGGTGCCAGCGGTCGTGGGCACAGCGCCGCTGCGTGTGCCGATGGCGATGCCGTGAGCGACCTGCGCGCGTGCGCCGATGGTGATCCGGCCAGGGACCTGGACCTGCTTCCCGTGCCAGCCTTGAATGTTATTCCGGGACGGTTCGGTGACCTTCCAAAGAGATTTGACCAGTCTCTTGATGATTTCCGGGAGGTCTCCAATTGGGGGACCGTTTTTCGGCTTGATGAGTCTCCACTCGCCGGCCTTGGGTTCTACTCGGCCAGCAAAACGGTACTGCGGGTCGGGCTCGAATGATTCGAATTCAGCGAGCAGATTGCCGACATCTTTGACGGTAACTCTGCCTAGGTTTTGCATTGGTATTGGTCGGGGTTGGTACGGCACGGAAGTCTCCTTTCTATCCGCCGAAGCGAGTGTTTGTTGTGCTGTTTCGCAGGTAGCGCTCTACGGCCCCGCATGGGTCCTGCCTTGGCGTTTCACCCACGGGGGGTCCGACAATTATCTTCTCCTCTTCGCCATCCTGAATTTGAGCAATCCTGAGCTGCCTCACCCTCTAGAACGGAAAACTCCGGTGAAAAGGGTCATGGGGGAGAAATTATTCTTGGCCGGCGAACCCGCGGATCCCCGCAAGGTGTTGAAACCGCCGTATCATCGTGATAAATTTGCTCTATTCCGTGAGGGCACTCAGGCGGCCGCATGGACTGGTCAGGCCACGAAGTCACACGATTGCTCAAAGCATGGAGCGCGGGCGAGCCCACCGCACTCGAGAAGATCATGCCCTTGGTGTATCGGGAGCTGCATGGGATAGCGCACCGCTACATGGCCCACCAACGGCCGGGCCACACGTTGCAACCCACCGCCCTGGTGCACGAAGCTTATGTGCGGCTGGTGGATTCCGCCGAGGTGAGCTTTGAAAATCGGGCGCAATTCTTTGCCCTGTGCGCGCAAGTGATGCGGCGCATTCTGGTGGATTGGGCGCGTTCCCGCCAGGCCGAGAAGCACGGGGGCGAAGTTCCGCCGGTGCAATTGGAGGAAGGGTTGGTGGCGGGGGAGGAACCGGGCCTTGACCTGGTGGCCTTGGATGATGCCCTGGAGGCCTTGACCGCAGAGGACGCGCGGCAGGGCCAAGTGGTGGAGTTGCGCTTTTTCGGCGGGCTCAGTATTGAGGAGACGGCCGCGGCGCTGAAGGTCTCACCCAAGACGGTCAAGCGGGATTGGAACCTGGCCAAGGGTTGGCTGCGCCACGAATTGCGAAGAAGCGATTGACTGTGGAGCGCGGCGGGGCTGGCACTCCTGCCCGTGGCGTCTGTTCTGGGGACAGGCAAGAGTGCCTGTGCCACTGGCGTGCGGAGAAGCAACGTGGACCGTGAGCGCTGGCGGAAAATTGAACGCTTGTATGACGCCGCCCTCGAGCATAATTCGGGCGAGCGGGCGCAGTTTCTTGCCGAGGCTTGCGTGGGGGATGAGTCCTTGCTCCGGGAGGTCGAGGCGCTGTTGGCGCAAGGCGAGGGACCGGAGAGTTTCCTGGGAAAGCCGGCCCTGGACGTGGCAGCGGACGCCCAAGCGCGAGATCAAGCGCGGGGGGCAGGCGCGCCGAACCCGGACGCGATGCCGGGCAAGTCGGTTTCCCATTACCGCATCGTGGGGAAACTGGGTAGCGGCGGGATGGGAGTGGTTTATAAGGCCGAGGATACAAAGCTCCCGCGCTGGGTCGCGTTGAAATTCCTTCCGGAAGTGATGGTGCAGAGTCCCGCGGCGCTGGAACGCTTCAAGCGTGAGGCGCATGCCGCTTCCGCCCTCAATCACCCGAATATCTGCACCATCTACGATGTAGACGAGGACGGCGGAAGGCCCTTCATCGCCATGGAATTGCTGGAAGGGCAAACGCTGCGCGGGCGCCTGGAAAACACGAAAGTCGAAAATCGAAACTCGAAATTCGGTCCCGGCGCGGGCTTGGCGGTTCAAGGCCGGAGTTCCTCGTCACCAGGCAGGGCGCCTCTTGCTGTCGACGAATTGCTCGAACTTGCCATCCAGATTGCCGACGGGCTTGACGCCGCCCACGCCAAAGGCATCATCCACCGGGACATCAAGCCGGCGAATATTTGGGTCACCACGCGCGGCCAAGTGAAGATTCTGGATTTCGGTCTGGCGAAATTAACCTGGCAGGTCGCGAAGGATGCATCCCGCCCGGCAGAGGATGGCACCCCAAGGGCGACTCTAGATTACTCGCCGCCAGAGTCGAGTGATCCCGAGAGCTGTCTGACCAGCCCCGGCATGACGATGGGCACCATTGCCTATATGTCGCCCGAACAGGCGCAGGGCGAGCGGCTGGATGCGCGCACGGACCTGTTCAGCTTCGGCAGCGTGCTTTACGAGATGGCGACGGGACGCCAGGCGTTCGGCGGAAGCTCCACAGCCGCCATATTCGGCGCTCTCCTGCACGAAGCCCCAACCGCGCCCCTCAGTCTGAGACCCGACCTGCCCCCTAAGCTCGAAGATGTAATCCACCGCCTGCTGGAAAAGGACCGCGATCTGCGTTACCAAAGTGCGGCCGACGTGCGCGCGGAGTTGAAGCGCCTCAAGCGCGATTCGGACCCAGCCGGCGTCGCGTCAGGCCCGAAAGCGGGATCGGCACACGCCCCCCTTCCTTCCGCAACCGCGAGATCAGGGCAAGCTCCAACCGGCTCCGCTACGGACTCCGATTCGCAAATCGTCGCGGTTTTGGTGAGGCGTCACAAGAAAGCCGTCATCGCCGTGATGGCCGCCGCCCTGCTGATCGCTGCCGCGACGCTAGGGTGGGTGTGGCGATCACGCCAGCACCCGCCCGAGATAACCGAGCGCCAGTTGACGGAAAACGCCTCCGAAGCGCCCGTGGTGGATGCGGCGATTTCTCCGGACGGTAAATTCCTGGCATATGCCGACGTCAGTGGCCTCTCTTTGAAAGTGATCGGTTCGGGGGAGGTCCACGCGCTGTTCAGCCCCGCGGACGCCCGGATCTTGCGCATTGCCTGGTTTCCCGATAGCTCCAATCTGCTGTTCACCACGATCTCGACTCAAAACGCGCAGTGCCAACTCTGGTCGGGATCAATGTTCGGGGGAACTCCCCGCTTGCTCCGGAGCGACGTCTCCGAGATCGCAGCCTCTTCGGATGGGTCCGAGCTGCTATTTACCAATGGCGCACATAGCGAGATCTGGGCAATGGATACGAGCGGGGGAAACGCGAGAAAACTGCTTTCCAAGGACGGGCTTTACTTCTATCACCCTGCCTGGTATGCGGGGCGGCGGCGGGTCCTCTACCTGCTCGTCCGCCAATTGAACGGCGCCCCCACACTCCCTGACACTTCTCTCGAATCGCTAGACCTGGAAACCGGCCAGTCTCTGACCGTGTGCAAGCCTTGCCGCGAGTTCGGTGTGCTGCCCGAAGGGCGCCTTATCTACACCACCAAAGATCCTTGGCTTTGGGAAGTCCCGATCGACGCGCGAACCACACAGCCAACGGGTCGCCCCCGCCAAATCACTGAATTGCCCCAAGGAATGCTGCATCCGACCGTGTCCGCCGACGGAAAGCGTCTTGTGGTCCTGAAGAGCGACACCGAAGCTGGGAGGGGGCGCGGGGCGGTTGTCTACGTGGCCGACCTGGAAGACAAGGGAAGGCGCCTTAACAACCCCCGCCGCCTAACCGTGGGCAGCGGCGACTGGACTCACGCCTGGACCCCGGACGGCCAAGCCGTGGTGTTCGAATCGGATCGCAATGGCCCTTTCAATATCTTTGAGCAACGACTCGACCAGCGGGTGGCGCAGCCGCTCGTGGCAGGCAGGGAATACGCAGCCTACGGCCGTTTCAGTCCGGACGGAGCCTGGTTGCTCTACTTCTCGGGCAGCACGGCGCGGCTCATGCGCATGCCGGCTTCGGGGGGCGTATCGGAAGTGGTCATCGACAGTCCGCGACTGGCGAATTATTACTGCACGCCCCTGGCGGCCAACCTGTGCGTGGCGGGAGAACGGGAGCAGAGCCAACTGGCGTTTTACGCCTTCGACCCCGCGCAGAAACTGCCCCCGGGAGGAATCCCGCAGAGTGACCTGCGAGAGCTGGCCAGGACGGACTATAACCCCAGTGACTGGGGCCTCTCGCCGGACGGCTCCAGCATCGCCATGGTCCGTCCCGACGACCACGATGGGCGCGTCCATATTATTTCGCTGCCGGGGCACGGTCACGCCGGCCCAGGCGTGGGAACAGCGCCGACGCACGACGTACTCGTGCAAGGGTGGACGAATCTGTTTAACTTGAACTGGTCCGCGGACGGGAAAGGTTGGTACATATGCAACAGCCCCGCGGCGGGAGGCGCGAACTTCCTCTACGTCGACCTCCAGGGCCACGCGACCGTTCTCTTGTCGCAGGAGAACCTGGGCAAGTTTTGGGGGGTACCGTCTCCCGACGGACGTCACCTGGCCTTTTCCAAAACCATGTTCACGGCGAACGCCTGGCTGCTCGAGAGTTTCTAGCCTACTTATAATTTCTTCGAAACCGAGCTCCGCGCGCCGGGGACCTTGACCGCAAACGGCCTTATCGCCGGCTCGAACCAAGCTGCGTTGCGCAGGGGTGCGTCCGGATAAAGCGAGTGCGGCTCTGCCTCCAGGCCAAGCTGACCCCGGCCAAGGCCAACGGGGGTGGGGGAGGGGTTAGACCGCGCGGCAGAGGCGCAATTCAAAATTCAAGATTTGAGATTCGAGAGTACGTAACAAGAACGATTATCGGTAAAATCCTTGACGCGCCGCTAGGAGATTCGAGAAAAACAGTACCGCGAGGCAGAGCCACAATGTGAAATTCAAGATTCCAGATTCAAGAAGAAATCTTCGCAAAATAACAACGTCTCATGAACTAGTGCACAGAGAGCTTCAATTGTTTGCAGGCCCTCCGGCGGCGCCGCTTACTTCCAGGTCAACGTCGTAATAAAGCGCGGACATGGGGAGCCCTGATATGGGCTCGCGGTTTTCGGCTTTCACGACGGCGTGGTAGTGGCCTCTGCCAAGTCCCGCGATAGAAGCCTTGTTAGAGAACGTCTGCGTCTTACCGCTTGCGGTCACCGTAACGGACAACCAGGAGGGAAGCCCCGGGCTCACTGTCCAGAGCGGTAGTTCGCTGCTGCCATTGTTCTTGACGGTAATCGCCTGCGTGAGCTTCTGAGTTGAATTGCCCGAGGCGTGGAAAGCCACCCGATACGAATCCGCCACAATAATGGGCGGCAGGGGAAAGGAATTCGTCTTAGAGATGCGCAGCATGGCCACATCATGGGGAGCCACGGTAACACGGATGCTTCCCACGCGCGGCCCCGAGGTTTGACGCGTCCACAGGTCGCGCACGTAGAGTAAGGCCGATTCCTCAACTCCCGCGTCGCCCGGGGTTACTTGCACCTGCGCCGGGGCCTCGCCGGGATTGAAGACCAGCACGGCTTGACTGCCATCGAACAGCCGCTTGCCGGCCCAGATTTCCGCCGCGCCATCTTTACGCACGATCCGCCCCTGAATGCCCAAGGGGTCCTGATTGATTCCGATCGCCTCGCGATCGGTGAGAACCTTGATGGTGGACTCTGTCATACTCCGCAGATCGTTTCCCGCCATGAGGGGCGAAGCCATCATGCACCATAGGCTGAACAGGCTTCGGTTCTGCACTTCACTCAAACCGCTCATTCCGGTGATCATCATGTCGGGGTCGTTCCAATGGCCGGGACCGGCCGATGCGGAGAGCTTCTCGTTGGCTTCGACATTCTTCATCGCCGCGGTCCAACTGGCCTTCCCGGGCCCGCAGATGTCTGCGGTCGTCCGCCAGAGATGCCCGACCGATGCAGCCCACTTCCAGGGTTGTCCCTGGCCCCATGAACACAGGCTGAAAACGATAGGCCGCCCCGCCGCCAGTTGAGCATCGCGGAGTTTGGGATATGCCGTCTGCGGAGTCTGCCCGGTCGTGTTGCACCAGTCGACCTTGACATAATCCGCGCGCCACTCCGCGAAGGCCTTCATATCCTCGAATTCATGGCCCTTGGTTCCCGGCATGGCCTTGCTGCACGTGCGGGTTCCGGCATCCGTATAAAGGGCGTATTTCAGCCCCTGCTGGTGGACGTAGTCGCCCAGGCCATGCAGGCCGCTGGGATAACGGGCGAGATTAGGAGTGAGCTTGCCGCTCGCGTTGCGAGAAAAACAGATTCCCTCGTCCGGGCCGATGTAGGTGTAACCGGCCTCTTTCATGCCGCTGCGGACCAGCGCTTCGACCGTCTCCTTGATCAGTTTCTCATTCTGCGGCTCTTGGCCGAACTCATTCCAGGGATACCAGCCCATGGGCGGAGTGAGTGCCAATCCATCCTGGTCGGAGCGGAGCTTCGCTTCTTCCCCTCTGCAAAAACCCACAAGAAGCAAGAGTCCCATAGAAACCGTAGTAACTATTCGAGGGAGTTTCGTCATCGAGTATCTCCAATCTGTCCGGGTATAAGTCCACACTTCACTACTGAGCGTTACATAATATCGTGACGGACCAACCCCCTCACCCGTCCGTCGGCCGACGGACACCCTCTCCCCCAAGGGGGCGAGGGCACAATCGCAGGTGGCGCGCGGCCGAACGTTCAAGCGCAGTCCGCTAGCTTTCCTCGGAGTCTGTCAGGCGCAGTTGCACAATGTTCTTGTAGCCAGAGGCGAAGGCAAGGGGCTTGTCATAGTTCCCCCATTGCAAGTCTGGGTAGCCCCACAGGTTGAGAATATGAAAGCAGACCGTGCCATCCTGCAAAACCTCTGCCCGCACTGCCGCCGTGCCGCCGGACTCTGCCCTGACGCGCAGTTCGGTTCCCCTCAGAACGCAAGACGCGTGCCAGATGTTCTCTTTCAGGCTGCGGAAATCGTTCGTGCCGCGGCCGCCACGGTCGTCGGGACCGAAAAGGAAGAAGTTCTTGGAGTCCTGTGACCACGGCCCCTGTGGAGCGCTACGATAAGTTCCTGCCGGTCCGCTGGGATTTCTTATCGATATTCCTTGCGTGCGGCCAATGTGGTCCGGAGGATATGCCGACCACAGTCCTTTTCGGTCCCAGGTGAGCCGGTCGATTGAACTGGGAAGCGTGAATGCGATTCCCACCTCACTCATGCCCTTGAGCTGGCCGAGCAATTGGTACTCGACGGTTATCAGACCTTGGCCATCAACCCGGATCTCGAATTCCGCCCCCAGATCATCGCCCCCTCCGCGGAGGGCCATGTAAGCTCCTGCGGTCTTTATGATCGCGGCGTTCGATGTTGTCGAGTGAGTCATCCTGGTCAACCACCAGGGAGGCAGTACAAGCGATCCAAGGCCAACCACGGGCCCACTTTCGATGATCCGCTTGCCGTGGTATGTCCCCTCCGCAATGAGTCCCGTGACTTTGTCGAAAACCAGAGTGAAGTCCGCACCCTGAACAGTAAGCGATTTTGTGGTCTCGGAGATGTTGGGCGCAGGGCCCTTTTCAGCCGGGAATGTCACCCGGCGCGCTCCGATTCTGAGGTTGAACTCGTCCACCAACATTCCGTACTTGTCGATGAACTTCAAATTCACAGTCTCCCCCGATTTCCAATCGCGACCCGGAACACGAAGGATGCCTTCTTTGCCGGGCGCCACGTTCACTCCGGATGTTTCGCCGGAGTCTCTGCCCACCGCCCAGACGATCTTGAGTTCATGCAGATTGGTGTGGTTAAACCAATTCTTGATGGGAATCGTGAGAGGGGCGCCTCCAGCAGGGACGTTACGAATGTCTTCATCGAGGATGCGGACCGGCGAATAAGCCTTTTTGGTTAGCCAATGCTCCGGCTTGGGCCTGCGCCATCCATCCACGATTCCCCATTCGCCGTAGCCAACGGGTGATCCGGGCAGCATGAACACTTCGTCAAAGCCAGCCCAAATTGCTCCGCCCAGGCAGCCGTCGGCGGCATAACAGCTTTCCCAGAATCGCTTCAGACTGTGTCCCCAATAGCTTCTGACGCCCGGGTCACGCTGCAAGGTCTCGACGTTGTAGCAGGAGATGTGCGCGTATTCGTCATTAAGTTTCGGGAATTCCTTGCTCGACAGATCCGCACCCACCTCAGGATAGTGGTAGCTGAAGATATCGTAGCAATCCGTACCCTTCGGGACACTCCCGGGGTAACTGAAAATGATCGGCCGTGTGGTGTCCTCTTGTTTGGCGTAGTCGTGCTCTTTCTGAAAGTTCGAGCCCCAGGCGCTTTCGTTTCCTAACGACCAGAAAATGACGCAGGGATGACTTCTGTCTCTCTCGATCATTTCCGTAAACTGATTCATGTAGCGGGACGTAAACTTCGGGTCTGATTCCTTCGCGCCACCCAGGTTCGACCAATCCGGGTGCACAAAACAGACGGCTGATTCTTCTTCGACGTAAATTCCGTGGCGGTCGCAGGCCTCCAGGAAGCTCTCCGTCGGAGGGTAGTGCGAAGTCCTCACGCAATTGACGTTGGCATTGCGAAGAAGAACCGCGTCTTTCTCATCCTGCTCGGGCGATGTCCTCCTTCCCCACAAAGGATGAACATCGTGCCGGCACACACCGCGAAGCTTCACGGCGTCGCCGTTCACGTATAGCTTATTCTGCCGTCGTTCGACTTTTCGGAATCCAAGCTTCCTCTCCAACTTTTCCACGGCTGACGTGCCCACCATCAATTCCGCTTCCAGCGTGTAAAGGTTGGGATGCTCGGCGTCCCACTTCATCGGCGCAAGGACCGGGGTCTCGATGGAGAGTTCTGGCCTGTCAGTAGAAAAGGCGATCGAACCCGGATGCAAGGGAACTCGATTCCTCTCAGGGTCCGTCAAATGCAGGTTCAAGAAAACGTCGTGGCTATCCCGGATGGCCACCGTTGCCATAACCTTCAAACGCGCATCCCGGTAGGAGGAATCGAAATCCGTCTCAACATGCCAGCGCGAAACGTAAGTGGCGGGCAACAACACAAGCTTCACACTGCGCAGGATTCCGCCAATGTAATGCTTGGCATAATTGCTAGCGTAAGAGATCTCGTCGGCGCGGTCCGTGACTCCGACGGTAATCCAGACCATTCGGCCGGGCGATACGTCCTCAGTGACGTCACAGTCCCACGACGTGAACCCGCCATGATGATCTCGCACGAACTTCCCGTTCACCCAAACCCGCGCGTAGCTGTAGACGCCGTCAAACCGCAATAAGATTCTCTTGCCTCTTGCCTCGGTGGGAATCCCCACGCGGAGCTTGTAAGCAAATTCATTGTCTCTTGCGAACTGTATTCCCTGCGCGGTGAGTTCACCCGGGACGGTGATGTCCGACCAGCCAGTAAGCTCAACATCATTGGTCCAAAACTCAGCGGGAGGAGCGGTAGTGAGTTTCCAGGTTCCGCCCAAATCAACGATGGGGTGGGAGACGCCCGCGACCTCTTTCGGCAGCGGAACAAGGACCGGCCTCGGCCACACTTCGTTGGGTTGTCCAGCTTCTCGAGCAGTTGGAAGGCCGCCATTCGAGGGCAAAACGCCATTCGCCTTGGCCGAGACTGCCTCGTCCCCTAACGCCCACGCTGATGAAATGGCCGAAGAACCCAGTGTCTGGACAAATTCTCTTCGATTCATGATGACGAATCTCTCTCGATACGGAGGGTTGTTTCACGCCTCCGCACCAATGAATTCTGGCAAAACGGCCTGCGGACAAAAGTCGTTGGCCGGCAGACGTACCATAAACCTTAAAACCGAGCCGAAGTCAAGGCCAGCCGGAGCGCGCCCAACCCGTCAATAACCGCCCCGCCGTAGGGGGACGGCTTGCCGTCCCCGCGTTTTTGCCGGCCCCGACGAGGGTAGGGCAAGCCCTACCCCTACACGTCCCGGGGCGAGGCGCCGCCTCGCCCCTACCTCCTCGTGGGTTGCGTGCAACGAAACGGATCGGCTAGACTGCAATCGCAACTCCATGACCCTCGCAGGCCTTCGCAGTGCCGATCGGAGGGTTCCACGGAGCCGGCAATTGGCGCCAAGGGTGGGAAGGGAGGCGAATGAAACATCGCGATAGGGTATTCATGGCCCTCGAGCACGAGGAAGCGGACAGATGTCCGATGCAGATCAGTTTCACCCCGGAGTTCGCAGACCGGCTGCGAGCGGAATTGCATTTCCAAGACTGCTCCGTCCACAACCCGCATGGCGGAGGCAACACCTATGCGCTTGAGCGCTGGCTCGGCGAAGACATGTTGCTGACCTCGGTCGGCTGGGCAAATTGCTACTACCAGCACCCGTGCGATTACGTGGACGAATGGGGCGTGGGTTGGAAGCAGTGCGAGTACACCACTCGCTACGGCAAGGGCAGCTACACGGAGATGTGTATTCATCCTCTCGCGGATGCGGAGGCCCTGGAGACTTACCGCCCCCCGGATCCTGACCGCGCGGAACTTTATGAAGACGCAGCGCGAACGATTAGCGATTTCAAAGACGAATATTGGATCGTGGGAGTGACGGTGACCACGATCTTTGAAACCGCCTGGGCCCTGCGCGGGCTGGAGCAGATGTTGATGGACTTCGCGCTCAATCCTGAATTGGCGGAGAGGATCCTCGAGATGCCCTATCAATATCATCTCGCCGCTGCCAAGAGATTGGTGCAAATGGGCGTGGACATGATCTGGACGGGCGACGATGTGGGCGGGCAAAAGGCCATGATCATTTCACCGGCTTGCTGGCGCAGATTTCTTAAGCCCCGAATGGCGAATTTCATCGCCGAACTCAAGGCCATCAACCCGCAGCTGAAAGTCGCGTATCATTCCGACGGGATGATTACTCCCATAATTCCCGAACTGATCGAGATCGGGGTGGATGTATTGAATCCCATTCAACCGGCCTCCATGGATCCGGCGGAGATCAAACGCGAATTCGGAGACAAGCTGTGCTTCTGGGGATCCATCGACGAGCAATACACACTTCCGTTCGGAAGTCCGGACGAGATTCGCCGGGAGGTCAAGGAAAGGCTCAAAACGATTGGCAAGAACGGCGGGCTGATTCTGGCCCCGACACATCACGTTCAACTCGATACGCCCATGGAGAACTTCCTGGCCATGCAGCGGACTATCACCGAAACGTCCTATTCAGAGATCAATATGTAGCTCGAAGTGTCAGAGCACCTTGTTAATAGCTTTGTTGCTCAAACAACACGCCTGTGTGATTCCGTGCTCGTAAAGATTGATGCCACTGACTCTGCCCAGGGGAAGGAACATCATGAAGTCACTGCTGCTTGTTATTATTCTGTCCTGCGTGGGAATGGCTTCAGCGCAGACGCCCACGAATGATTCCCTTGATTCTCTCGGCCCCGCGCGCTTGAAGAACTTCTCGGCGGGGCGCGTCTCCAGCGACAACCGATACGTCTTCAGCAACGATGACAGCAAACATATCATGCCAGGCCAGACACTGGTGATGGCTGATCTTGCCGGTCCCGGCGCGGTGACCCACATCTGGGTAACGGTGGCGGACAACGAGTATGGCTGGCCGCGTCTGCTTCGCCTGCGTGCTTACTACGACGGGAAGAAGACGCCGAGCGTGGACTCGCCTCTGGGTGATTTTTTCGGCGTCGGACACGGCATGGAGATGGATCTCAATTCCATGATGGTGGAGGACAGCTCGCTGGGTCGAGCGAGAAACAGCTACTGGCCGATGCCCTTTCAAAAATCCTGCAAAATCACGGTGACCAACGAGGGGAATCGGCCGGTTCGTTCGTTTTACTACCACGTCGACTTTCAAAAGTGGCCGGCCTGGCGGAACGACCTCGCGTATTTCCACGCCTACTACCGGCAGGAGCGGCCTGCAACCCCGGGCCGGAATTATGAATTCCTCAACATCCGGGGAACCGGACATTACATCGGCACCGTACTCAACGTGATCGAGACCGCCGTGGGGTGGTTTGGCGAAGGCGATGACTTGTTTTATGTTGATGGGGCGAAGCGCCCGCAGATTTATGGGACCGGCGCAGAGGATTATTTCAGTGAAGGCTGGGGCCTGCGCGACTTCACAGGTCCCTGGAGCGGCAGTCCGATTTCGGGAGGGGAACTGCCCGGGCAAAGGCTTGGCGCTTACCGATGGCATGTTCCCGACCCCATACCATTCACCAAGTCGATTTGGGCGGGCATCGAGCACGCCGGGTGGACCTACAACGCAGACGGGACGGTTCGCTCCGGCTTCGAAGAACGCTCTGACTATTATTCGAGCGTCGCCTTCTGGTACCAGAAGGGCGTGAACGAAGATCTGACGGAGCCCCCATACGGTGAGGAACGACTGCCGCTCGGCAACGCCACGCAGCTCGCGGTGGAGGACTCAATACAGGACGTGACTGCGGAGAATGGGAAAGCGTCCGTGCAGCGTGAGGTCGATTGGGCGAAGGACTTGCTCTTCTTCCAGGCCCAAGGCAAGGGAGCCAGAATCAACGTGCCCATCGACATCGCGGAGGCGGGCCGCTACGAGCTCGTGGCCCTGCTTGCCAAGGGACCTGATTATGGTGATTACACGGCCTTGGTGGACGACGAGCCGGCTAATCTGGACAAACGCAAGCCCGCAACCTCCGAGGTTCCGGCGCCGGGTCCTGAGGTCTTCCACAACTATCTTCCGGAAGTCTACGTTGCACAAGACAGGCCGCTCGGCTGGTTTTCTTTAACCAGAGGACGACACACACTCACTTTGGTTTGCACGGGAAAGGACGAACGCTCCGCCGGATACAACTTGGGAATTAATGATGTGGTATTGGAGAAGGTCCCGGAATCTGCGGGCGAACCGGAGGCGGAGACGATACCACGTCTGACTCCGGAACCGCCACCCGCGGCTCCCTCGGCCCCTGCGGGAGTGGCCGTTTACCGCGGGCTGCCGCTTTCGGCTTATCGCGAGAAGCTCAAGCAGGCAGACCCGGACGGCCGGGCCGCCGCGATTCGCGCCATCGGCGCTTTTGGTGAGGACGCAGCGCCAACCGCCGGAGAGCTATCAGCAGCCCTCGGTGATCCCGAGGTTCAGGTTCGTGCAGCGGCGGCGTGGGCGCTCTCGCAGATCGGGCGGAAGGCCGCCGCCGCCGCAGTTCCTGCCTTAGGCAAAGCCCTGGCGGATTCCAACCCCCGGGTGCGCGGCCTGGCTGCCCTTGCCTTGAAGGCCATGGGACCTGCGGCTGCTCCTGCAGTGCCCGAGCTAATCGCGGCGCTCAAGGACCCCGTGGCTTACGTGCGATCCCCGGTCGCCGACGCGCTGGGCGCCATCGGCCCGGCGGCGCGGTCTGCCGTAGGCCCCATGGCAGAGAGGCTGCTGGCCAGAGATGAGCAAGGGCTCGTGCTGAGCAGCATCGCCACCGCTCTGGGAGACATCGGACCCGAGGCGAAGGAAGCAATCCCCGCGCTCCAGCAGGCCATCGCGACGCACCGCATCAGCACTGCAGGGCAGGAGGCCATATTAAGAATCGAAGGGAAGCCCGTCCCCACGTGGCGGTGAGGCTGAGGGGCTTCTTCCACCCGCCATCCCACGTGCCAAACGGGCTGTAAACGTTGTGAAGTCGGACGGAGACTTCGACCGCCAACCGTTCAGTTGCAGCGCGGGGTGTGTCGTCAGCGTTGCCCGGGCGGAGGCAGTTTTCGGGAGGCGTCATCGAGCACCAACACCCAATCGCCCTCTGTGGGCGGGGTAAGTTCCCGCATCTCGCCGGTCGGAAATGTGCCGGCTGAAATCGCTTTACCCGTGCGGGGATCGTACCACCAGGCCAGAGCTTGAGCGCCGGATACCTTGCTCATGTCCACGGTGATGGTTCTTCTTGTGGGCATGTACGCAATGACGGTGCTGCCTTCAGGGGTGCGGCCCGCTGCCAGATAGTCGTTGCCGACGAACTCGCCAAGGCCGCTGGTAATCACTTCGTGCTTTTGATCGGGCACCAGGTCGAACCAGGGGCGCGAGCGAAAGAGGCTTCCCCAATACATCATGTCTACCGAGCCGGGAAGATCCATCGCCTGCTGCCAGGTTCCGCTTATCGGATAGAGACCCGGGCCATCGTAGTGCCAGATGGGGTTGTTGCCGAAAACGTGACCGAAACCACCGCAAAGGACCGACCAGTACGCCTGCCTGCGGATCTGCACTTCAGAGGAGTTGTGCTCGCCCTCATAACACGATTCGATCAGGAAGGTCGGTTGGATGGGCTGGTGGTTGTAGTCCGACGAAAGCCTTTCGTGAACCCTCTCACAGGAATAGGAGGAGTTGATGTCAAGCCATCCGCCGCTTCCGAACTGCTCGGGCGTAGAGGGCTCCGAATTGGCATGAGCGGTAAACAGATGGCGCTTGTCGAATTCCTTGATGCCCAGAGCGATCAAGTCAACTCTCTCCAGTGCCGCCTTTGGATCGCGGTCACCACCCATCACCCAAATGATATTATTAAAATCCTTATAACGTTTACCTAAATATTGGCCGTACTCGAGACACTTCTCGGGCTTGGCCTTCATAAGTTCTTCGGTCCATCCCTCCTGCGTGCCGACATAACCCAGGTAGATGGGCGCCAGAAGCACCTGCATGCCATTTTCGCCGGCCTCACGGATAACCTTGTCGGCGTGGGCGAAATACTTCTCGTTGGGAGTTGTGAAATCTCCCGGCGTGGTGAATGGCGGGTCACCCGCAGCGTTCAACGGCGGCTTTTTCGAGAAGAGGTGCTCGATCAGGTTCACCAGCAACGCGTTGAATCCCTTGTCTCTTCGGTTTTTGAGGTACTGCTCCACTTCCTGGTCGTCCGCGGCAACGATCAAAGACCACGCCGCATCACCCTGCATCAGGAAGGGAATGTGGTTCGCGTCGACCAAGTACCGGCCGCTGGCACTCAGGGAAAGCGGAGTGGCGACACCCGCCGACTGCGCCCTTCCGGCCGCCGTCATCAGCAGGGTACAGATCGCGCACGCCGCCACAAGTATGCTCAGGTCACAGCAGTGCTTTTTCATGATCGAATCCGTCATGGGGCTCGTATACGCGTTTCTGACAACGGTCCTTTGTAGCCGGCATCCTGTCACTTGCCGCGCCTCGCCTTGCGTCTCGGAAGCCTTGACTTCGTTTGCGCAAATTGTGCGGTTTTTGCTCCTTTTGGGCTCTATTACGTGCTGGTTTGCGCGCAAAACGAGCCTAACCCGTGGCCCATTAAGAACCTATATCATTTGTTTTCAATTACTTCTTAGCTTCTTTCCCTTCGTTAACGTGTAACTGCCTTGTTTTCAATTACTTCTTAGCTTCGTTTCGAATGGGCTTGTGTGTTTTCAACAACATACTGGCTTCGATCGTATCATTTTTTATTTATTCTTTGATCCCTCTTTCGCCGAGTGCCGGGACCCCCCGCCATCCCTTGCGCCGCGTATCTAACCGGCCCTCGCCTACGACAATGTGTCCAGAACAAGACCATCATGATAGGCTATCACAGGTTCGTGAGCTTGTCAAGCGAAAAATGCAAAAGAAGTGGGCGGACTTTCCCAAATCTCCTCGCGCTGCCCGGCCGCCACACCCCAGGAAGATTGACTGTGACGAAATGTCGTTTGGCACCGCGCCCGTCGCCGGAAAATCAGAACCTGATCAGGGGGCACCTATTCGGCGAACGGTTGTGCAAAGGGCTGTGCTCACCAGCTAAAACGCGCCCAAAGAACAAACCTGTCACAATCCAGGATTCCGACTTATCATTCCCAATCCAATGTTAAACCCGTAGCTCTCATCAGGTTTGCAGGGGTCCCTAGTCAGTTAAGGAAGCTTTGCAGTGGTGCGGGGCCGCTTCGCAGTCGATCACGCACGGAGAGGTTTGGCCGCAGGCCGCGCTTTCATGAACCACTTCCCCTCCTCGAACTTTACCCGGATGAATCTGCACGCGGGCCGTGCGGGGACCAAACGGAGACGCGCCAAGGAAGGGCAGGCTCCGGGCGTCGGAGGAAAACAGCGGGTAGGTATTTGGGGGCTGGCCCTAGGGACTGGGCGAAGTCGCACGTCAAACACCAAGTCCCTGTTTTTCAATTGGCTACTGACTATCGCGCGCTATCCAAGGACATGCCCATAGCTTATTCATCGCCCCGCTAGACCTGCAACACGTCACCCTCGCGGGCAACCAATTTATACAGCACTGGACTCACAATGCGTCCGAGAAACAGCCGGGAAATCAAGCCGGCGACAATGACGATCGCAAAAGGCTTCTGCGAGTCCGAGCCGATGCCCGTCGAGAGCGCCGCGGGAAGAAGCCCCAGGCAGGCAACCAAAGCCGTCATCATGATGGGCCGGAGGCGCACCAGTGAGGCCTCGAAGGTCGCCTTGCGGATTTCATCCCCTTGCGAGCGCAGTTTGTTGATGTAGGAAGTGTCGATGACAGCCGTCTCAACCGAGACGCCCATCAGCACCAGCAAGCCCAGAATGGAAGATACGCTAAAGGGAGTATGGGTCAGCTTGAGGGCCAGCAATGCCCCAACCGGTTCCGTCATGACGACGCTGACCACCACGATGACGGGGAACTTGAAATTGCCGTAGAGCGCGAAGAGGATGAGAAAAATGAGCAGCACCGTGATTGGGCCGATGACCACGAGCTGGGACCGGGCGGCGAGGAACTCACTATATTCTCCCCCCATTCCAGACGGTACCCGGCCGCCAAATGCACGGCGTTGCGCACGGCCTTCTGCCCATCGGCCACAGCCCGCTCCAAATCGCGCCCGACAATGCTGTACTGGATTCCGATGTAGCGCGAGTTGTTTTCGCGATAGATAAACGAAGCGCCGTTTCCTTGCGTGATGTCCGCAAGTTGCTTCAAGGGGATCTGCTGGCCCGACGGAGTTCCGACCAGCAGGTTTCCAATTTCCTGCGAGCTCTCGCGGAACTGCGGCCGCATGCGCACCACGAGGTCGAACAGCTTCTCGCCCTGGATGACTTGTGTCGCCGCTTGCCCGCCGATGGCTGCCTGGATCACGGCCTCCACATCCGAGACGTTGATTCCGTAGCGGGCGATCTTTGCCCGGTCAACGTCAATCAAGAGGCTCGGCTGGCCAAGTTCGCGCACCACCGTCAATTCCGAAAATCCGGGGACTCTGGCCAGCGTTTCTTTAATCTTTAGCGCCGTTTCTTGCAGGACACTCAAGTCCGAGCCATAAACTTTTACCGCCAACGCGCTCTTCAGGCCCGTCAAAGCTTCATCGACGGCGTCCTCGGCCGGCTGGGTAAAATTGAAAATAATGCCCGGGAAAGCTTTGAGCCGATCACGGAGTGAGTCCGTGAGTTGCTCCTTGGTGTGAAGCGATCCTGCCCAGACTTTATCGCTGTAAGGCTTCAGTCCCACATAGAATTCAACGTTGAAAAAGCCGGTGGGATCGGTTCCATCGTCCGGGCGCCCCAGTTCCGAACCTATGACCGTGACTTGCGGGTAGGACATCAGAATATCGCGAATCTGGGGTGTAACTTTAGCGGCCTCCTCGAAGGAGATCGTGTAAGGCATCGTGGCCCGCACCCACAGAGCGCCCTCGTCCAGGTGAGGCATGAATTCGCCGCCGATGTACGGCACCAGCAGCAAAGTGGCGGCGAAGATTACCGTGGCGATCAGCATGGTTAGTTTGGGGCGGTCCAGGCACCAATCCAGCTCCGCAGCATATTCCTGCTTGAACCATTCATAGGCGCGATTGGTTTTCTCCTTGACGCCTTTTCTGAACCAATATGACGCCATGACGGGAACCAGTGTCAGCGCCAGAATCAAGGAGCCAATCAAGGCAAAGGACATCGTATCCGCCATGGGGTGGAACAGCATACCGGAAGGTCCGTGCAACGCATAAATGGGAAGATAGCCTGCGATGATGACGGCCACAGAATAGAAAATCGGACGGTCCACGTCGCGAGCCGCGGCGATGATGACCTCGTGCAGTTTGTAATCCGTCCCGTAGCGCAGGCCCAGCTCACGGTAAATGTTCTCCACCATGACCACCGTACCGTCAATGATGATGCCGAAGTCTATGGCCCCGATGGAGAGCAGGTTTGCGGAGATATTGCGCGCATGAAGGATAATGAAAGCAAAGAGAAGAGCCAAAGGAATGGTAAGCGCCGTGATCAGGGCGGCGCGAAAGCTCACCAGAAAGAAAACCAGCACGATCAGCACCAGCACCATGCCCCGCAGCAGGTTGCTCTCTACCGTGTCGGTGGTTAGCTTCACCAGGTCACTGCGGTCGTAATAAGGCCGAACCTTGACGTCCTTGGGGAGGACTTGCTCGTTCAATTCCCTTGTCTTCTCCTCCACGCCCTTTAGAACATTTTGAGTTTGTTCGCCTCGGCGCATCAGGATGACGCCCTCGACGACGTCATCGTTCTTCTGGAAGCCGAATTCACCCAAGCGCGGCGCGTATCCCATCGCCACTTCGCCAATATCGCTGATCCGCACGGGTGCGCCATTCACGCTGGTGACGACAATCTCGCCGATGTCTTTGGTGTCTCGCACCAGCCCTAGCCCGCGCACGTAGTAGAACTGCCCTCCTTGCGAATAGAATCCGCCTCCGGCATTGGCATTGTTGGCAGAGAGAGCCTGAATCACTTGAGGGACAGTGATGTGATATCCATAAACACGCGAAGGATCCAGCAGCACCTGGTATTGCATCACCGTGCCGCCAAACCCGGAGTCGTCGGCCACTCCAGGGACTGACTTGTACGCTCGCTCCAGCACCCAATCCTCAATGGTCTTGAGCTCCTGAGGCGAGTGGTCCGGGCTTTCGATAATGTAGCGATAAACAAGTCCACTGGGTGAGTAGAGGGGAGCGAGCGAGGGTGTCACTCCGGTGGGCACATTGGCGTCGCTCAACCGCTCAAACGTCACCTGACGCGCCCAATAATCGTCGGCGTCTTCATCAAACGTAAGAATGACGTCCGAGAGTCCATAAAGCGAAATGGACCGCTTGAATTCCAGACGAGGGATGCCGTTCATTTCAACTTCGATGGGCAGGGTCACTAACCGCTCGATTTCTTCCGCGGCGTGCCCTGGCCATTGCGTGATGACTTCCACCATGGGCGGCGAGAGATCCGGGTAGGCGTCCACCGGCATTCGCTGGAATGCGACGATTCCTGCCACAACCATAAAGGCAGTCATCATCACGATTAGGAATCGCTGGTTTAATGCAAATTGAACGATGCGATGAATCATAATTAGGGATTAGGGGTCAGGGGTTAGGGATTGGCCTAGGGACTGGGATCGGTTCGCAACCCTAATCCCTAGTCCCTAATCCCTAAAACCTCGTCCCTACCTCTGGAACGAGTTCGCGAATTGCAAGAACAGGCTCCCGTCGGCAACCACTCGTTCGCCGGCGCGCAGTCCGCTCAGGACCTGTGTCTTGCCCTCCTGGCTATCTCCAATGGTGACCAGTCGCTCCGCGAACTGCTGCGGCTGGCCGGCATTCTCTGCTACGTACACAAACGGTTGATTCTCATTGTTGCGAAGGATCGCGGCGTCAGGCACGGTGAGCGCGCCCTCGATCACTCCAGCGTGGACGATGGCCGTCACATACATGTCCCGCTTCAGCTTCTTTTGGGGATTAGCTGTCTCAATACGCACCTGGAGGGTTCTGGAGTTGGGGTCCAGGGCGGTTGCGATGTAAGAGATTTTTCCGCTGAACGAGTTCGCGTAAGCGTCGGTCTGGATCACCACGGCGTCGCCGAGGTGGACAGATCCCAGGTCGTGCTCATACACATTGGCCAGCACCCACACCGTGCTCATATCGGAGATGGTGAAACACTGCGTGGCTCCAGCCTGCAGCACCTGCCCCGGGGCGACCAGCCTTTCCACCACTTCCCCGACCAGGGGCGCCAGGACGGGAATCTCCGGTGAAACCTGGGCCTTTATCAAACCGTCGAGCTGATTGATCCCCAAAACCTTCAACGACTGCTGGGCCGATTCGAGGTCCGCTCGCGCCTGGTTTCGCGTCGATTCGGCCTGCTGCAAGTCCGCCTCGGCAATCGCATGATGCGCATAAAGGTCGCTAGCGCGGTTATAGCTCTTCTCCGCCAATTCCAGGGCATCGCGAGCCTTCAGATAAGTGGAACGCAATTGTGCGTAGTCCGGGCTGCTCACATAAAGCATGGGTTGATCGGTGTTGACCACCTCTCCGGGTGAAACCAGAATCCGCGAAACCGGGCCGCCCACCTGCGAGATGACCGGCGTGGTTTTGAAATTGTTGTAAGCCACCGAGCCCGTCAGGCGAAGTACGCGAGGCAAACGCGTCACCTCCACCGGTGCCACCTCGACGTGCGCCATCTGCTCCGCGGGGACCGTAAACAGTTGCGCTTTGGCCTCCTCGCCCGGAGCAGAACCGAAGGAAACTGAAGAGGCTCCGGAGTCTGCGCCGTGTTGCCCGCACCCCGCCAGGAAGAGCACGCCCACGAGGAGCAAAGCGAAAGCTCTGGAGTGCGGCAGCTTGCTGCCGCTTTCGCCCAGGCCGGCTTGCTGGCCGTGCGCTGCAACGCCGCATGCGGGTCGGAGCGCGAGCAAGCTCGCTTCACAAAAGCGGCAGCAAGCTGCCGCACTCCAGAGCGCCTGCGGCGCTTTCGATCCGAGGGTATTGCTTGCTGTTTTCATTGCAGTTTCCTCGTTCCTACAACTTCCCGCAATTGTTCGATGGCCAGCATGTAGGTGGCTAAGGCCTGCCGGTAGGCCAATTGGGTAGCGCGGTAGCTGCGCTCCGCATCCAGGAAGTCCAGCAGGCTGGCGGCGCCGCGCTTGTAGGCGTATTCACTGATATCCCGCGAATCCTGCGCCTGCTGGAGGTAGCCGGAGAGGTAAAGTTGCATCACCTGGTCACCGATCCGGAAGGCCTCGTAGGCGTTGGCCACGTCGGTCATGACGGTTTCCTGGGCAGCGGTTTTGGTCTCCTGTGCCTGGCCGATGGCGTAATTGGTGCGCGCAATCTCGCCCTGGTTCTTGTCAAAGACCGGAATTTCGATGCTGAGGGTCAGGCCGGCGTTATTGGTCGACGAAACGTGGGTATAGTCGAACATGGCGGTCAAGTCGCGCTTGCCGTTCGCCTTCGCCAAAGAATACTGGCTCTGGGCGGCGGTCACGCCTCGCTGTGCCGCGACGTAGTCCGGCCGCAGTTCGAGCGCCTTGAGTTGCAGGTCCTCTTGATTAAGCTTCAAGGGTTCGTAAGCCAGGTCGCCCACCACGTCGTATCCCGCCGGAATCGCATCGTATCCGAGCAGCGCCCGCAGGCTCGCGTAAGCCTGGACCAGGCTCAACTGGGCTTGCGAAACGTCCATCTGAAACTGCAACAACTGCAGCTTGATTTTCAGCAGATCGCCTTCGCTGATGGCCCCCGCTCGATACTGCTCCGAGCCGAGATTCACGGTCTGCTGGTAGCTGGCCAGATCCTGATTCGCGAATTGCAGAGTCGATTTGGCCAGCAGGATGCCGACGAATTGCTGGGCCACGTTAAACGTCAGCCCCCGTTCCGTGTCGCTCACCTGCGAGCGCGTCACCGAGGTCTGATCCTTGGCCGCCTGAATGCGGGCTTGACGCTTGTGCCCTCGCTCGATCATGTAGCTTATTCCGAGGTCAAACTCCGTGGTCGAGTCGAGATAGTTCGCAGTGAATTGGCCGGGATTGAAGATCGGCAAGTACAGATCATCGTAAGTGAACACGGGGTTGGGCCGCAGAGCCGCGGTGATTTCCTCGGCCTCGCTTTGCTGGATCTGGGTTCGCGCGGCCTTCAAGGAATGGTTGTGGGCTACCGCCATCTGAATCGCCTGCTCGAGGTCGACCCGCACACTCGGCGGCGATTGCTGCGCGATAACGGTTTGACAGCATAGGACGAAGAAGATAAAAGCCTTGGCCGCAAGCCAAAGTCGAGACCGTGCCCATTCTTGAGGTAATCGCATATCCGGCATCCTGGCAACACCACCTAGTAACATTTGGTTTGGCCTTGAGGAGTCATCGAGACATCAATTCCAGGCTCGGCGGTGACAAACCGCGGCCCGGCATGCAGACTAGGAAAGGGGTGGCGCGCGCGAGAACACAAGGGTGGACTGGCAGAAATGATAGTTAGCCGGGCAGAAAAGGAGTACGCGGGATATCGAGGCCGCAGCGTGCAACGCTTGAAAGGCGGTCGCCGGCAGCGCCAGACTGTGGCGGAAGATCTGACAGAAGTTGCAAGTCAACTCTGTGGCCACGGGTGGATGTGGCTGTGAACCGCCTTGACTGACCGCAGTTGAAGCTCTCCGGGCGAACCCCGTCAAAGGGTGTTGATGGAGCATCGACAGCCAAAGAAGGTGGCCCTGGAACACCAAAAGGCAGTAAATAAGAGCCGCCCTCACCGGCCGTCGTCTGAGAAAAACACTCATGAGGGGGGATATCTTATCACAATCGGCGCAAGTACAGCTCTGTCCGCAGAGCAGGAGAGGGGATACTACTACCTTTACCGCAAAGCGGAAGCCGCTTGGCATCCCCGAAGGAAGTCGGCTGGCTGGTTGCGGTTTGCTCGAGCCTTTAGGATTCCGCCTGTGAAGCACGTGATTGAGGCCCTGGATTTGACTGCCGAGGCGCTCGCCGAGGGGCGGCCAGTGCCAGCCCAAGCAGTCAACCTGATGACGAAGAATCCCTTCGCCGGGATGCCTTTCGCTCTCTATCGCTGGATTTATACTCGGTTTGGGGGTAAGGGATTTGAAAAGGAAGCAGCCAAAAACGGTGTCAGCAGAGAGAGGCTGCTCGACCAGCCCTATGCAGCTTAAACCCCAAAGACAAGGGGCCGCGCCACCCGGGTGCCTTCTTTGGTCTAGCGCTGTCCGATACCGTCAAGCCGGTAGCTTGCGAGCGCTGAAGGTCAAGACGGAGCCAGACACTTCTGGCTGGAAGGCCTCAAATCCAGAATCCCTCAAGTACTGCCTCATCTCGGAAAGTTCGAACAGATGAAGACCGTGTTCTCTCCGACTCCATTCACGCACGCGCCGGTACTTGAGGATGCCTCCGCGCCCCGCGGTGAAAGTGAACACCGCGAGAGTTGCTCCCGGTTTCATAGCCCGAGCCATCTCCCGCAGAGCAGTCACGGTGTCCGTAAAGAGATGCAGCGAGCCACAACAAAGCGCGGCGTCGAAAATGCCGTCTTGGAATGGGAGAGTCTCTACTCTTGCTCGAGCGAAATGCACGTTGGGAATACATTCCTTGGCCGTGTATGCCGCCCCCTGCCGAAGCATGCCCATGGAGACATCGATACCGAACACCTCCCGTGTCTCCGACGCGATCCGTCGGCCAAAGGTACCGGGGCCGCAGGCGATATCCAGCACCCTCCCTCTGGCTGATTGAACCTTCTGTGCGATGGTGTTGACCAGTTGTGAAAGGGATGGGCTGCGAAATCCGCCGTAGACATTCAGGATGAGCGGATACCACAATCTTGTCTCGTAGATGCGCGCCATCCGATCGATAAACCGCATTCTCCTGAGTTCGGGGTCGGCACTTCGGGATAGTTCCTCGCAAAGGAAGTCAGGGATACCCTCGCGGATTTGGTAGGCTTGGGAACAATTGGAACACCGGAGCAGTGCGTTCTCGCGACGCAGAAGGCGCTTGCATACCGGGCAGGCGTAGATTCCGAATTCGTCAGCCATTGTCAGGTCCCAAGGATATTACCACTTTTCCTCGCGCGTGCCCTTTCTCCCGAAGACTGTCTCAGCTCGGACGCCCAAAATAGATCGCGGGGCGCCTTGCGCGTGATCTCAAAGAAAACGGCAAGAGCGGGCGATAGGCTAGTCAGCTTGCAGCGTATCGGCCTTGGCTCGGGAACCGTAGGTCGCAGGCTTGCGGAATGTGAGTGCGTAGAATCGGTTCTTCCCGACGACGTTCAGAATCTCGAGGTGTGTCTCGAGCATCTCCGGCGGGACGAGGTCAACGGGGGCGGCTACCGGCTCCTTGCGGTTCTTGAAGTAGCCACCGGTGATGGGGGCGCGCTCGAACGAGGCTTTCACGTGCTCTTCGGTTTCGTCGGCAATGAGAATTCGGCTGCCCGGCCTGGCTACACGAATCATCTCGCGAATCGCTTTGGCGCGATCGTTGAAAAAGTTGATCCCGCCGACATGAAAGACCACATCGAAGCTGCAATCGGCGAAGGGCAGGCTCTCGGCGTTGCCCAGAAAAAGATCGGCTTGGAGATGCCAGCGGCGCAGGTTGGACTGGCACTTGGCGAGCATCTCTCGCGCCAGATCAATGCCGCAAAGCCTGACGCCCGACGGCAGATATTTGAAGTTAAGGCCCGTTCCCACCGAAGTCTCGAGCACCGAATCGCCCGGCTTGACTTCGAGCAAGCCCAGGTAGCTCATCACATACGCATCCCGCTCAAATCCGGCCAGGGCGCACCCGACCCGCTGCGTGTCGTCGTAGAATCCACCGATGGTTTCGTAAAGGTGGTTGTACTTATGGTTGAACCCCGTAAGGTCTTCGGGACGACGCAGATCTGGAATGCCGGCACGGATCGGAAACCGTTCGCCGGAGGAACTGATCAGTGCTTCTCCATTGCCCTGGCAAACAAGACGCAATGGCTCGCGGGTGGACGGACTTCGCAGGATGCTCAAAACCTCAGGCGTGCATTTCCAGCCGCGATCCTTCCCGGACCGGAAAATCGCCCAAGCGCTCAGCGCCACGGTTCCGGCAACGCAGAGCCAGGCAAATGCTGCACCGATAGGTAACGCTAGAGGCTGCGCGTCGCCCCTGAGCTGACGAAGCAACCCGAAACCGGCCGCCAAGGCGGCGGCTGCGAGGAAAACACTCGCCCCCGTGCGGATGGAGGCGGCGCGAAACTCATAATTCCACAGCCAGACCGTCGTCGCCGCGCACCAGTCGATGAGGAAGACCACCGCGCTTGCTCCAAAGACCGCAGCGAATTGCAGAAACGCATGGTTCAGTCTCAGGCTTTGGATTCCGGCGATGCCGGCCGGCAGGAAAGCCCTTTCAATGGTCATGAACGCGACACCGAAGAGCGGGAGTGGAAGGGTGGAGAGGAATCCCGGCAGGTGTGGGCTGGTCAGACGATAAAAAGTGAAAGGCAGAACGCCGAGCACGAGGGCAAGAAGCGTCCAGCACGCATAGACGGCCAGCGGACCGGGACCGGTATGCGGAAGGTGACGCCAGAGGTGCGGCAACGCAAAAAGCAGGGCGAAACCGAGCATCCACAGAAATCCGCGGCGAAGGCGCTGCGTACCTACAAACCACGCGCCAAGGATTGGACCCGTCCACGTGCCGACAGGCGAATAGAAAAAACCCAGCAGGAAGATGCACACTACCATCCAGGCCGTCACCTGCTTGGAACGCCGGGTTCTGACATTCAAGTTCATATTACGGCCCTCACTTGATTCTATTTCTCAGCGTCCGTCAACCTTCTGCCTTTGTCCGCCTCCTTTGTAGCGCGCGAAACAGGCAGCCGGACAGCACGGGAGGGTGGGATCACGCCTCATTCTCGCACCTCCTCTACTGCCGGTGCTTTGTTTTCTATGACATTCTCGCTTTGTTCCGGCGATTTTGGTGTTTGGGCGGCGTTTTCCTCTGCCGGACTTTCTGTCTCAGCGTCGAGCCCCACCACCTTACTCAGTTCCTCGGCCGCGCGGTCGTCCGCCTCCGGCGTAGGGGCGGTTCGCGAACCGCCCCCACCCCGGCGTGCATGTTCTTGGCGCAGGGCCAGGATAATCCTCACCTTGCGGTCAATCGACCGGTCGAGCGCCGCTTCCTGCCGCAGCAGCATTTCCCAAGTCTCCCCCGCCGGAGCCAGGCAGGCATCCCGCGCAATCGCGTCTTTCCGTTCCTGCGCCTTCATCTCCTCCGCGAACACCGCCTCCACCGCCGCCATCTGCTCCTCCAGCAGGCGCTCCAGTTCCTGGCAGCGGCCCTTCCGCCCCGCCTCGTCCCCGAAGGTATCCTTCACATACTGGTCGAGACTTGCTTGGTCCTCGTTGCGGAAGAGGCGCGCCCATTCGTACAAGAGCGCCAGCAGGCGGACGATCTGCCGGGGCCTCCACCCCAACTCACCCTGGTAGTAGCTTTCGATCTGTTGGTGGTGGGCCTGCGAGAAGTACCGCCGCTGCACCTGCGCGCGAATCACCCCCCAAAGCGAAATCAGCAGGCGCAGCCGCACCAAGGGGTGTGTGGGCTGAGGCAGGTTGGCCGCCACCGCCTCGCACCGGGAGGGTTCGAAGGTCACGTCAGCGAGGTCCCGGGCAAGCCGGCGCCGACGCTCCTCGACCCCCTCGAGAGCGTCCCGCATCAGGCCCGTCTCCATGCGCTCGATGCGGTTGCGCCGCCAGTAGAGCTTGCCCAGGTCGGCGACTTGCTGGTCCCAGAAGGCGTCGCCGGGGCCGTAAGTGGTGGCGAGTTCCCGCTGCAAGTCTGCATACCGTTCGGGATCTTCGCCCAAGGCGCGCATGACGGCGGCTTCGTTTTCGGGCGCGGCATCACAGCCGTGCTTCACTGCGTTCATTTTCATGCGCTCTTTGCCGGCCTCGCTGCGGGGACCGGTAGAGCGCTGCGAATTGTGCCGAGCGGCGTCGAGCCGCTGGGGAGTAAGACAAGTAGATTTGCGTAAAGACATAGTAACTCCATAAATTGGAAGGTTGAGAGCAGGGGCGGCAGACAAGCCGTCCCCACGAGAGATGAGACGAACACTCACAACCCTCATAGCATAGCAGAAACAGGACTAGGCTGTCAAGCCCAGAATGATAAGCTATTGCGCCCAGTCAGCAGGGTAAGGCGTAGGGGCGGTTCGCGAACCGCCCCTACGTGCGAAACACCACCGCGCCGGCTGGCGCAGGGCGAAGCCCAGGCCAACGGCTTGAGCCCCGAAGGGGCGATCTAACGCAGCCTAGGCCTACGGCTTGAGCCCCGAAGGGGCGATCTAACGAAGCCCAGGCTGAAGGCCTGGGTCAACAGGGCCCGAATCGACCCCTCAGCCCTGAAAGGGCGGAACAATGCTCTTCAATCCCCCACGTACCGCTCGTCGTAGGCAATGCCGTGCGCGTCCAGGAGCTTCCGGAATTCCTCTTGAAAGCTGGCCACGCGGTGGTGGCTTTCTTGTTGCGCGATGTACTCCGCGACTTCTTCCACATCCGCCGCGCTCGCCGAAAACGCGCCGTAGCCGCTCTGCCAATGGAAATTCGCCAAGCCGCGCCCTTGCGTCTTGACCCATTTCGATGAGCTGGTCTTCACCTCCTCCACGATTTTTGCCAGCGCCAGGTTCTTCGACAATCGAAACAGCGCGTGAACGTGGTCGCTCATGCCTCCGACTTTCAGAGTCCTGGTTATTGAGAACCGCCGCAAGGTAGGCGTGGAGGTCTTCTCGCACGGGCGACAATAACATCGGCGCGCGATGTTTGGTGCTGAAGATCAGGTGAACCTAGAGTTGCGAAAGCGATTGCGGCAGGGGGGAACACCTATCTCGCCCCTTCAGGGCTGACGGCAAAACTGGCGGATCATCTAAACCCAGGCCTTTAGCCTGGGCTTCGTTAGATCGCCCCTTTGGGACTCAATCAGCCGCCCTTTGAGGCTCAATCAACGGCCCCTTGAGGGCTCAGAAGATTGGCAGGTTGCTCGGCAACCAGCAAGCACCTGGACGAGGCTGGCGCAGGGCGAAGCCCTGTGTTGCGTGGAGCTGGGATGACCAGAGTCGTTGTAGGCGCGAGGCGGCGCCTCGCCCCTACCGGCGAAACTGCGATACCGAACGGAGCCGGGGGAAAGCGCGCGGGGACAAATTGTCGTTGCGTCCTCTCCGCACACACATTTCACGGCCGTCTCATTTTCGGACGCTTCAGTCCCAAATGCGGACAGCCATAGTTCATTACTTGTTTCATGGCCGAAGATTATTCAACAAGATACCGATGACCTCGCGTGGCAAAGGAATTGCTCTCCCCCATATTATGCTCGCCGACCTTCGGTTCGCCTTGCGCACTCTGCGACATAATCCTGGATTCGCTGTGGTGGCTATTTTGTCGCTGGCCTTGGGAATTGGCGCCAACGCCGCCATCTTCAGCTTCGCGGACTATGTGCTTCTTCGACCTCTGCCTGTGCCGGAGGCTTCCGAAATCATGGCGGTCTGGTCGCAATTCCGCGGTGAGAGCATCTCAGGCTTCACTGACCTCTCAAGCGTTTCCTACCCGGATTTCGACGATCTCAGGAAGCAAAGCCATTCCTTCGCGGGCTTAGTTGCTTCCCACTATTTCTCCTTCGGCTTTGCTCCAGACAAATCGGCCCAACCGCAGATGAAATTCGGAGCGCTAGTGAGTGGGAGCTTTTTTAGCGTCCTGGGGGTGAATCCGGAACTGGGGCGCGGCTTCCGGGCGGACGAAGACAAAGTGCCAGGGCGAGACGCGGTCGTGGTGCTGGGCCACGCTCTCTGGGAATCCGAATTCGCCTCCAGTTCTGACGTCATCGGAAAGAGCATTCTCCTCAATGGCCTGCCCTTTACGGTGATTGGCGTCGCACCGGAGTCCTTCCCGGGTCCCAACGTCTTTCTCCGTACCGACTTGTATGTCCCGCTGGCGATGCAGCCCAAGCTGGGCGGCGAGTCGGGTCAAAGTGAACTAGAAATGCGGGGCGTGCGGGGGTTGATGGTCCTGGGGCGATTGAAACCCGGCGTTCGTGTGGGGCAAGCTGCGGCGGAGGTACAGGTCATCAGCAACGAACTCGCCCGGGCCTATCCGAAGACGAACGCCAGTTGCGCGCTGATGGTCGCGACGCAACGGCATGCCCAATTCGGCCAATTCTCGATGCTGGTAGTGCTAGTCCTGTTCATGTCGGCGCTGTCGGCGGTGGTGCTCTTGATTGCGTGCGCCAACGTCATGAATCTGCTGCTCAGCCGGGCCTCCGGGCGTTCGCGCGAAATCAGTGTGCGGCTGGCCATCGGGGCAGGGCGAGGCCGGCTGATCCGGCAACTTCTAACCGAGAGCCTGGTCATCGCGATGTTGGGAGGGGCGCTGGGACTCCTTGTCGCCGAGGCGGGGGCGAATTTCTTCTCCCAAGCCCGTGTCCCGATTGACGTTCCCCTCATCATCAACGTAAAGCTTGATCCTCAGGTATTGCTGTTTGCGCTGTTGATTTCGGCATTGAGCGCCGTGCTGTTTGGACTGGCGCCGGCGCTCCAGAGCACCAAGCTGGACCTGGTGCCGTCTTTGAAGTCAACGGGAGGCGCGGGCGGCAAGCGGCGGCGCCTGTTGGGAAGGAACGCACTGGTGGTTGTGCAAGTCGCCGGTTCTCTGGTGTTATTGGTTATCGCCACCCAGGCTTTCCGCGGAGCGCAACTGACCCTTTCCTCGCCGGCCGGATTTCGAACCAGCCACCTTCTCATGGCCAGCTTTAATCCTTCTCTGGCTCGCGACTCGAAGGAGCAAACGAAACAGTTTTACCGTCAATTGTTGGATCAGGCACGCACTCTACCCGGTGTGAAGTCGGCGGCTCTCGCCCAGGCCATGCCGATGGTCCCGGCTTCGCCTGGAATCCGCGTCATCCCGGAAGGTGTCCCGTTGCCCCCTGGTGCGGAAGGCGTCCAGGTCTTTTCGAACACCGTGAGCGAAGGGTATTTTGGCACCATCGCCGTGCCTGTGATTAAAGGTCGCGAATTCCAGCGCGCGGACAGCGAAGATTCCACGCGGGTCGCAATCATCAACGAGCAATTCGCCCGCAAGTACTATGCCAATCAAGATCCCCTTGGAAAACGGCTCCGGTTGTACAGCGCCGACGGACCAGTGGTCGAAATCATCGGTGTGGCGAAGCAGAGCAGGTACATTCTTCCGATCGAACCGCCTATGGAATACCTGTACTTGCCGCTGGCGCAGAGCCCCGCGACGGCCATGACGGTGATGCTCGAAACCGAAGGGTCCTCCGCCGCTGCGGCCGAGCCGTTGCGGAACCTGGTGCAGCGGCTCGACTCGCGCCAGCCAATGTATGGTGTCCGTTCCATGGAGGAATTCTTTGACGTGCGCGCCACCAAGACCTTCGGCTTGTTTATTCAAGCCATCGCCGGGCTGGGGATACTTGGACTAGTGCTGGCGTTGGTTGGGCTCTATGGGTTGATGACTTACTCGGTAAGCTTGCGGCAGCGGGAGATCGGTATCCGCATGGCCATCGGGGCGGACCCTGCCGGCGTGGTCAGGATGGTTTTGAAGCAGGGCATGGCTCTGGCCGGAGTCGGCGCCTTAATAGGCCTGCTACTAACCATGGCAGCAAGTCAACCCATGTGCTCGATGGTCGGCGGGCGCGGTTTCAACTGGCCTCTTGTGGCGCTGGTCACTATCGCCCTCCTGGCCATGGCAGCCCTCGGCGCGTACATTCCCGCGCGTCGCGCCTCGCAAGTCGATCCGATCACTGTCCTGCGGCAGGAGTAAGTCTATGCTTCGCGACCTACGCTTCGCCCTGCGCACCTTTCAGCGCAATCCCGGATTCGCCGTAGTGGCTATTTTGTCCCTGGCCTTGGGAATTGGAGCGAATGGCGCCATCTTTAGTATGGCCGAATACTTGCTCCTGCGGCCCCTGCCTGTCCCGCATGCCTCCGGCATCGTTGTCGTCCAGGCGCAGTTGCGCGGAGAAAGCGCTGGCACGTACCAGCAAGCCGGCTTGTCCTACCCGGATTTCGTTGACTTGCAAAGAAAGAGCAAATCCTTCGCAGGTCTGACTGCATCGCAATATTTCCCGTTCGGCATCGCCCCAGACAAAACCACGCTGCCGAAGATGAAATACGGCGCGCTGGTGAGCGGGAATTTCTTCAGTGTCCTGGGCGTGTCTCCGGCACTGGGGCGCAGCTTCCGTGCGGACGAGGACGAAGTGCCGGGGCGCGACGCAGTGGTCGTGCTCGGCCACGATTTCTGGGAAACCGAGTTTGCCTCGAGCCCTGACGTTGTCGGCAAAAGTATCTTCCTCAACGGCCTCCCTTTTACCGTGGTGGGAGTGGCGCCGGAACCATTCCGAGGACCAATGGTCTGGATACGCGCTGACCTGTACGTTCCGCTGGCCATGCAGCCGGCGCTGGCGGGCAGTTCCCAGCCGAACGAACTGGAAATGCGTGGGCTGCGAGTATTGACGATCCGGGGACGGCTGAAGCCGAGGGTAAGTGTCAGGCAAGCTGCGGCGGAAGCGAGTGTTATCGGCCAGCAACTCGCCCAGGCCTACCCCGCGACGAATCGCACCTGCTCGCTCGAGGTTGGGACCTACTGGCAAACCCAGATCGAGCAGTATTCGGTGCCCGCTCTGGCCTTCCTCTTGATGATGGCGCTGGCCGGAGTGGTGTTGCTCATCGCTTGCGCCAACATCATGAACCTGCTGCTGAGCCGCGCCTCCGCCCGTTCGCGCGAGATCGCCCTGCGGCTGGCCGTGGGAGCGGGCCGGGTCCGGCTGATCCGGCTGCTGCTGACGGAGAGCCTGGTGATCGCGCTCCTGGGCGGCGCGCTGGGACTCCTTATCGCCCAAGGGTGCGCGAATCTGTTTTCCCGATTCCGCATCCCCAGCGACATGCCTGTGGTACTCGATTTCCAGCTCGACGCTCGGGCGCTGCTATTCGTGTTTTTGGCTTCGCTGGCAAGCGCCATCTTGTTTGGGCTGGCCCCGGCGCTCGAAAGCACCAAGCCGGACCTGCTTTCGGCTTTAAAGTCCGGAGGCGCCGCTCCCAGCAAGCACCGCCGGTTCCTGGGGAGGAATGCCCTGGTGATCGCGCAGGTGGCGGGCTCGCTTTTGCTGCTGGTCTTTGCCACGCAGATTTTTCGCGGGGCTTCGGTCCTTCTCTCCTCCTCGTTGAGTTTCCGTGTGGCGAACCTCCTCACCGCCGGCTTCAACCCCACGCTGGCCCGCGATTCGATGACGCAAAGCAAGGAATTTTATCGGCAGTTGCTCGATCAGGCTCAGACCCTTGCCGGTGTGAAGTCCGCGGCACTCTCGGAGGCCGTACCCATGATTCAAACCGCGGCACAGTCCCAATTTGCGGGCCTTCGCTCGACGCGGGTCATCCCGGAAGGCGTGCAGTTGCCCAGCGGCACAGAGGCGGTGAGCTTGCTTTCGAATGTCGTCAGCGAGGGCTACTTTCGCACCATGGGAGTGCCCATAGTGCAAGGCCGCGATTTCCTCTCCAGCGATCGTGCGGATACCCCGCGCGTGGTGATTGTCAATGAGCAGTTCGTCCGCAGCTACTACCCGAACCAAGACGCGATCGGAAAACGTTTGAGACTGAATGGCTCGGACGGTCCCTTCGCCGAGATTGTTGGGGTTGCAAAGCAGAGCACTTACCTCAACCCTATCGAAGCGCCTCAGGGGTACCTCTACCTGCCCTTGGCACAGAGCCCTACCGCTGCCCTGACGTTGATGCTTGAAACCGAGGGATCTCCCGCCGAAGAGGC
The DNA here is from genome assembly GCA_963831905.1 of uncultured Acidobacteriota bacterium. GTDB lineage: Bacteria > Acidobacteriota > Terriglobia > UBA7540 > UBA7540 > CAVROP01. The sequence continues at coordinate 2,527,956 of CAWHRX010000009.1, forward strand.
CGGCCGGTTGCGAGACTTGGTCCGGCGGCTGGATCCCAACCAGCCGATTTTCGCCGTACGTTCCATGCAGGATGTTTATGACCTTACAGTGAAACAGAGGATGGATATCATTCGCGAAATCATCGGGGGATTGGGTTTTCTCGGGTTGGTGCTGGCTCTGGTCGGACTTTACGGCTTGATGAGCTACTCGGTGAGCTTGCGGCATCGCGAGATCGGGATCCGTATGGCGATCGGGGCTGACCCAGCCGCGGTGGTCAAGATGGTGCTCCGGCAGGGCATGGTGCTGGCCGCCAGCGGAGTCGCGATCGGCCTGGTGCTCAGCCTGGCCGCGAGTAAGCTGACGGCGGCCTTGCCCGGCGGCCACGCGTTCGATCTGCCTCTCATCGTGCCCGTTACCGTGTCCCTTCTGGCCATCGCGGCGCTGGGCACCTACATACCGGCACGACGCGCCTCGCAAGTCGATCCCAACATTGTCCTGCGGCAGGAATAAGTCTGAAAATCTATCCGAATCTGATCGGCGTGCTTCGCGCCGACCTTTAGGTCGGCAGGTGCCCCGACAGGTCGGGGCGCTACGCCGAAACTAGGACACTACCTGCGGACCTTCTGGAGCATTTGACTTGCGTCCAAAGTGGTATAATGGCTGTTCCGCGTGGAGGTTGATATGGATTTTAGTTCTTATCCTGATTTATCTCCCGAGCAAGTCTACGCTCATAAGATTGCTGCCAGGGAATTGGCTAAATACGTCCAGGATTTCGACCGCTGGCTGAGAGCAGAGCGGCGCATCGCAGGGCGGGCCCAGGATCCGCGAAGGCGGGGTATGCTGGTGCCGCACCCGACGGGGTGGCCGGTTCCTCCTGTACGGCGATCCGCAGGTTAGCGACCCCCAAACAACAACTATTCCCAGAGGCTGGGCTAAATCAGAAAATCCCATTAACAGTGGGGACATCTGTCGTCGACGGGGTCAGATACCTGCAAGAGATTCGAACCAAGGAGGCCAGATTCATCGTTCAGGCCGATCCAAACGACGCCAAATGAGTTGCCGAATTGCCGTTGTGCTCACGCCCGGCTGGGAGTATCGTACTTCTCCACGAACGAGTCCCATTGGAGATACCTATCGCGGTGCTAACGAAATCCTGTCCAGCTTACGTGACGCTGGTCACATTTCTCCTGACGTTGCAGTTGGCAGCAGCCCTTCCCGACGCGAGGGCGCAGGAACCTGCGCAGAATCCAACCGGCTCGCAAGGCGCCCCGACATCTCAGGGCCAGCAAGCCGGCCCACAGCAAGAGGCGTCCGGCGGGGGTAGTAGTCAGCTTTCGACCCAGCAAGTGGCGAACCTGCCGCTGAACCAACGGGATTTTACCAAGCTTCTGGCGCTGGCCGGCGGGACTACCACCGACACGAACGGCGCCAATAATTTCACGCTGCAGTTCGCGATCAACGGGCAGCGCGGCGTCAACGCCGTGTTCGCCATGGATGGCTTTTACACCACCGACCCCGAACTGGGGGGCGCCACCTTCTCCAATTTCAACGTGAATGCGATTCAGGAGATCCAGTCGCAGTCCGGCGTGATGCCGCCGGAGATCGGCGAAGGCGCGGCAGGAATTACGAACGTGATTACCAAGACGGGAACCGATCAGGTTCACGGCGACGTATTTGAGTTCTTGCGCAACTCCGCTCTGGACGCGCGCAATTTCTTCGACCGCCGCAGCTTAGTCAGCCCGGGGCGCATTCCGCCCTTCGAGCGCAATGAATTCGGATTCGACTTAGGTGGGCCCGTGAAGCTGCCGGGTATCTACGACGGCCACGGGCGCACCTACTTCTTCGGCGAGTACCAAGGCTTCCGGCAGGTGCTCGGCACCACCCAGAATCTTTCCGTGCCCACGGAGGAGGAGCGCCGGGGATTTGACACCTCGACTTTTCCCGGCGATACGCTGACTTTGCCGGTCAACCCGGCGGTTGTGCCGGTACTCAGCGGCTACCCGCTGCCCAACGATCCGGCCGGCCCGTTCGGGGCGCGAACCTACGCCACTTCGTCCAAGGTGGTGACCACTAGCGATCAAGCCTCTCTCCGCATCGACCACAAGATCTCTCAGGAATCGCAGGTCTTCGCCCGCTTCAGTTGGGACAACACCACCGGCCCTCTGACCAATCCCAACCAGACGGCGATCGATCCCAGCTTCGCCACAACCTTCCTGGACAACCAGCGCAATGCCGGGCTGCATTACACTCGAACCGTTTCTTCGCACCTGGTGCTCGAGAGCTCGCTGAGCTACATCCGCAGCACGCCCTCTTTCGTGCCGCTTAACGACGTCCAGCCAGCCTTAAACTTCGGAGACGGCCTGTTCGAGCCATTCAACTCCACGGGCGGCACGAGAACTGAATCATTCGGGAACGTCGTTCAGTTCCGGCAAACTGGCGAATATGGCCGCGGAAAGCACGACTTCAAGGCAGGATTCGAGACCCGCTTCAACCGGGACTGCGTGGTCTTCGGCCTTACGCCCAATGGAAGCTATACTTTCGGCGGCGGAACAGCCTACTCGCCGGTCAGTATCGCCTCCGCCAGCGGCAAGCACGACATTCAACCCGGCGACCCCCTGCCTGACTCGCTGACCGGCCTCCTGACCGCCACGCCCTTCTCCTACACCAGTTGGGTGGCCTCGCCCGGCTTCCCCCAAGGCGATCACATCGATGAAGAGCGGACCGAACGCGAGGCGTATAACTTCTACTTCCAGGATACCTGGAAGGCCACGCCCCGTTTCGCCATGACTTACGGACTGCGGTACGAGTTCAACACGCGCATCCACGAACCCAACCACCTGACTTCAGGTCCTCGGCTTCTGGGACCAGACGGACAGCCTGCTCGGTTCTGGGACCCGGGCGTTTACCAGACTTTTGTTTTCGACCCGCAGCCGCCCTACGACAATGACTGGCGCGGCTGGGGGCCGCGAATTTCACTCGACTGGCGACCCACGGACCGCACCGGTGTCCACGCGGGTGGCTCCATCGTGACCCTATTGCCGAACCTCTTTCAGGAAAACCTTCTGACGGGCAGCGTCCCCATGGCGTTTAGCCCTTACATGACGGCCGTGCCTGGCGGTGCGGTGCCGTTCTTGAATTCCGTGATGCCATTCAACGCTCCGCCGGTCTACACGCCGGCGGGGCAGTTGGTGTTCACAACCCCCAACAGCAAGAAGGTGCCCGCCAACACGGAGATCGATTTCGAACGCTTCGAAGAAGACCTGGCGGCGTTGAGCCCGGGCCATCAGTTTAATCCTCTTAGTCTCTTCGGCGTCGCCCGCAATTTTGGGAACGGATACGTGGCCACCTATTCCGCCGGCCTCGAGCATAATTTCCGCGACCTCAAGGTGAGCGCGGACTACGTGGCGACGATGGGAGTCCATCTGCCGGCGGTGATTTATCCCAACAGCTTCGGTGGCGCCGATCCTGCCTTCGCGCCGTTCACGAAGTTCAATGCTGAGGGCAGGGTGGTGGGCGGAGTCGCCCAGGAATTGCTGTCCTGTAATCGCTCGCACTCCACCTTCCATTCGCTGCAGGCTTCGGCCTCGAAAACGTCTGGCCGCTACGGGTTGGGCTTCTCGGTGAACTACACTCTCTCCAAATCCCTCGACGACACCAGCAGTTATATGGGAGCGGCAGTGGGTGGAGCGGGCAACGTTCAGCTTGCGGTTCCACAGGATCCCTGGAACCTGGGGGCTGACAAAGGGCCTTCGACCTTTGACGTCACGCAGATCCTGGTGTTCAACGTGATTCAGGTGCTGCCCTTCGACCGAGTCGGGTTCCTGAAGCCACTGGGCAGCCATCTCACCTCCGGCTGGCAGTTCCTGAATATCAGTACGCTGACTTCCGGATCGCCTTTCACCGTTTACTCGGGTATCCAGCAGAGCGGCTTCGGCTCCGCTGGTTCAGACCGTCCCGACCAGATTGGGCGGCCGGTCTTCTCCACCAGCCGGACCGTGCGCGAGGACTACTTCGGACGCGGCGCCGACAACACCTCCTTCTTCAGCATCCCGATCGGGATTCCCGGAGGTACCGGGCCGAACCAGGGAAGGCTGGGAACACTTGGAAGGGATACTCTCCGGGGTCCCGCTTACAACGATTTTGACGTGGCGTTGATTAAGGAAACTACTTTCGGCCGCCGCGGTTCGGCCGAGGCCGCCACCCTTCAATTCCGTGCCGAGTTCTTCAACGTGTTCAACCTCGTCAACTTTGGTTTGCCGGCCAACGTCGTCCGCGGCACCGGATTTGGAGTTATCTCAAAAACCGCTGGAACATCCCGCCAGCTTCAGTTCTCTCTGAAGCTGATCATCTAAGACCTTGGGAGCGCGAGGCCCCGGAGCAACTTCGCCATCGCTGCTCGGCAAGGGATTTCACAAAAAGATCGAGGCCCTGCGAGGCACAAAGGAGGAAATTGCATCTTGAAAAAAGCTGAAAAAGAGATTGTCTGCGTAGCACAGTTCAGAGCTCAGGCGGGCAAGGAAGAGGAGCTGCTCGAGGCTCTGCACGCCCTCATTCCGGCCACGCGCGCTGAATCGGGCAATATTCGTTACGAGCTCAACCAGGCGATCGATGACCCCCGCAGTATCACCTTCATCGAGAAGTTCGCCAGCCAGGAAGCCTTCGATTACCACTGCAACACGCCTTACATCAAAGAGTTTTTCGCCACTGACCCGCCGAAATTCGTGGAGTCCGTCGTGGTGACCCTTTACAAAGAGGTGCTCCCGTAGCGGGCACGGCAAGCAAGGCGGGAACTCCGAGTGCTGCTGAAACTCCTCGAGTCGAAGCGCGTCTCGCCAAATGGCTGGCGCTATAATATTGACACCAAGCAAGAGCCAGGAGGATCAGATGATTACGAGACTGAAAGTTCTCGGCACCATTTCCGTGCTGGTTCTACTAGTCAATGTGAATTTTGGGTCGACCTCCGCACAGGTTCAAAACGAAGTTCCTCCGGTCGTCGCTGGAGCCAAGGCGGTAACCGTGGAGCACCTCAAGATTCACGGGACAAATCTGGAAGGCAATCTGGAAGGGAATGCCGCCGATCGCGACGTGTTCGTATTCCTGCCGCCTGGTTACGTCATTGAGAAATCCCGTCGCTATCCGGTGGTGTATGCCTTGCATGGTTTCTCCATCGGCGCGGAGCAGTGGACCCACGAAATCCATGTGCCCCAGACCATCGAGGGAGCCTTCGCCCAAGGCAGCCGGGAGATGATTGTTGTGCTGCCCGATTCGAGGACTGTGTATGGTGGCTCGATGTATTCGAGCTCCGTCACCACCGGCGAATTCGAGCGGTTCATCTCCCACGATGTGGTCGCCTATATTGACGCGCACTACCGCACTATTCCTCAACGCACGAGCCGCGGCCTGGTCGGCCATTCCATGGGCGGTTACGGAGCCGCTCGCATTGGGATGAAACATCCTGACGTATTCAGCAGTCTCTATATCATGAGTCCGTGCTGTCTCTCACCGATGGGCTCCAGGCCGGCAAATCCCGACATGCAGAAGGCAATGGAATCGGTTAATAAGGAATTGGAGTCGGTAAAGACTCCAGCTGATGCCGCCGGCTTGTCGTTCTTCGCCCGCGCTCAACTCGCCTCCGCCTCGGCGTGGTCGCCGGATCCGAAAAACCCGCCGCTCTACCTTGACCTGCCCAACAAGAATGGCGATCCCCAGCCCGACGTGATTGCCAAATGGGCGGCCAATGCGCCTTTGGCGTTCATCGACCAATACATCGGCAATTTGCGCCAGTATCGCGCCATAGCAATCGATGTGGGCGACCAGGACGGCTTACGCGTCGATACGGGCAAGCTGCACGATGTCCTTGACAAATATGGCATCGCCAACAGCTTTGAGATTTATCACGGCACCCATACCAGCGCCGTCGCTGATCGCTTTCAGAACCACGTAATGCCGTTCTTCAGCCGCAATCTGTGCGCGACGGAAAACTGCAAGTGAGTCCCTGACCCGTTGCTAGTGAAACACGCTGTAGGGGGACGGCTTGCCGTCCCCGGCGGGTTATTGCGCCGACGAGGGTAGGGCAAGCCCTACCCCTACGAGTTTTCAAACCAGGTGCGCCGTCACCGGCTATTCCGGCAAGTCAATCTGGCCTTCAACATGGAAGTGTCCGCTGACTCCGGGTGCCCCGGTATCAGGCTGGCCACCGCCGATACTGAGGGTGTAATCACCGCCGGCGATGATCGGACGGCCGTCCTCCGTCACCATGCCGAGGTCCCGGTTCTTCAGCTCAAAATGCACCTTCTGACTTGCGCCAGCGTCGAGGTGAACGCGCTGGAACCCACGCAGAGCTACTCGCGGCGCCCCTTTCACTGAGGGGAATCTCAGATAGAGTTGCACCGTTTCATCCCCCGCCACCTTTCCTGTATTGGCCACCGTCACATCGACTCCAACCGGATCGCCGGCATTCACCTTCGTCCGCGGGAGGCTCAGATCGCTGTAACTGAAGTTCGTGTAACTCAGGCCATAGCCGAAGGGATACAGCGGCTTTTCCCGGAAGTATCGGTAGGTGCGGCCTTCCATGGAGTAGTCTTCAAAATTGGGCAGTTGGCTGAGGCTCTTGTAGAAGGTAACCGGCAGGCGGCCCGCGGGATTGTTCTTCCCGCTCAGCGTTTCAGCGATCGCCGCGCCGCCTTCCTCGCCGGAATACCACGCCTCGAGAATCGCATTGGCATGTTCACTTGCCCAGTTGACGGCCAGCGCGCTGCCATTCATCAACACGACGACCAGGGGTTTGCCGCTCGCCGCGACGGCTTCGATGAGAGCTTCTTCCGGCTCGGGCAGATCGATGCTGGTGCGATCTCCGCCGAGGAACCCCGGTTCGTTCACCGGCATCTCTTCGCCTTCGAGTTGGCTGGTGATCCCGATGGCGGCAATCACCACATCGGCGTTTCTCGCCGCCGCAACGGCCTGGGGCGAGGGGGCGTTGTTCGCCTTCGTCCAGATCAGTTGCGCTCGAGGCTGGCCTCCGCCCACGCTCCCACAGTTGACGGTCAGCGCGACCTTTCGGCCCTTGTCCAGGTGTACCCGCCCTAGTTTTGCTTCGACTCCCTGGGTTGTGAACTCGTCCGCGACTGCCTTGCCATCAACCGTGACGTTGGCAAAGCCGGAGGCGCGTATACCGATGAGGTAGTCGCCGGAATCCAGCGGCGTCAGAAAACCCGTCCATTGCACGCCCAGGGATTTCTTGCCCGCCGCCTCCGCCGGCAGATTGCTTTCGCTGAGGTCGACGTTCGGCTCGACCCGGCTCGTGAGCGGTACCGGCTTCGCTCCCGAATCGAAATCTATTCCCTCCCAGTTGCCATACTCCGCTTTGAGACCCGGTTTGCCCTCGGCGGTCGTCAGCAGATTGCCCGGCACCGGTTCGCCGTCGTTGCGCAGGAACTGGGTTCCCGGAACGAAGGTGATCTTGGCTTGCGGGAACTCCGCTTTGAGTCCATCCAGCATGGAGACGCTATGCGTCGGCGTTCCGTTGTAATTCCCCAGCAGGACCTTCGTCTGATCGGCGAGCGGGCCGACCACGGCTATTTTGGTGATTCCTGATTTGAGGGGCAGCGTGCCATCGTTCTTCAGCAGCACCATGGACTCATTGGCAAGCTTGCGAGCCAGCGCGCGGTGTTCGGGGCTGTCGAGTTCCTTTTCATCGATCTTCGTATACGGAACCATTTCCGGCGGGTCAAACATGCCCAGCCTGATTCGCGCCGTGAAGAGGCGAATCAGCGCCATGTCTATCGCCTTCTCGCTGAGGTAGCCCTGCTGGACGGCTTCGACGTACGGCTTGTAATCGTGGTCGTCCTTCACCTTCGCAATAAAGTCGACGCATTCATTGTCCATGCCCCGTCCCAGAGAGATCGCCGTTGCCTGTGGCTGCGAGGGGCGGTAGCGGTGGCCGTCGAAGATATCGAGAACGGCGCCGCAATCCGAGACCACATAGCCCTGGAAGCCCCACTTTTCCCGTAGCTGATCTTGCAGCAGGAACTCGTTGGCGCAGGCCGGCTGTCCGTTGATGGCGTTGTAAGCGCACATCACGGATCCCGCATGGCCCTCCACGACGGTGGCACGGAACGCCGGCTCGTAGGTGTCGAGCATGTCGTGCTTGCTCACATCCACGTCGGCAAAGTGCCGCGTCGGCTCCGGACCGCTGTGCACGGCGTAGTGCTTGGGCGTCGAGATCACGCGGTAGTACTTCGGGTCGTCGCCCTGCATGCCCGTTACGAAGGCAACCCCCATGCGCGCGGTCAGGAACGGGTCCTCGCCGTACGTCTCCTGCCCGCGTCCCCAACGGGGGTCGCGGAAGATGTTGATGTTGGGCGACCAGAAGTCTAATCCCTCGAAGATGTTGCTATGGCCGGCTCGCACGTCCTGGGCGTGCTTGATCCGCCCCTCGATACCGATGGCTACCGCCATCTCGTGGATCCCCGGGACGTCAAAAGTGGCGGCCAGGCCTATCGGTTCGGGATACTCGGTCGTCCCGTCCACGGCAACTCCATGCAGGGCCTCGCTCCACCAGTCGTAAGCCGGGACGTTCAACCGCGGAATCGCACGCGCCTGGTTCACCAACTGCGAGGCCTTCTCTTCCAGCGTCATGCGGTGTACCAGGTCAGCCGCCCGCTGCTCGATCGGCAGGGATGGATTGAGATAGGCTGGCGGCGCTTCCCCACCCGCACCCTGGGCAGAGAGCGTCCTCACAAGAGCCCAACCGGCCACCACAGCGATCAGCAACTGGAATGAAGCCTTGCGCATCAACCTTGGACTTCTCATGTTTGTAACCTCCTCTTAGGAAAACTCGATCTCACGGCTGATGGGTGGCCCCCCTGCCATGGGAGCGGCCCTGGTTTGCCACCTGGCGCACTGAGCTTTGACCGACGAAAACCAAGCGCTCTTCCCCGCGGCTCAGAACGAGGAGAACACCAAGGCCTATCTCCTCGGCAGCCGCGCATACTCATTGTTGTGGCGGCGGTATATTACAACTTTCTCCCGCAAGGGAGAAGGGCAGCGCGCGGGAGCCGTCTTGGCCTCCATCAGGTGCGCCTCAAGCAGCAACTTCAACCCGACCCATGCGGGTACCGTTTGCGCTGTTCGCTCCACAAAAACCTGTGGCGCCAAATGGCCCTGATGTGTTACCAACTGTTATCGGTAAACACCAGCCAGGACGGGAGGAACAACTGAATCCCGCAGCGCGCTTGGCTTGCTTGCCGGGTCAGTGGCAACCCCTGGCGTCTATTCATGGCTGCCCGTTTTACTGAATTCATCATCCCGCTTGCACCGAGTAAGGAAGTTCTCATACACAGGAATAGGAAGTGAACTGCCGGGAGGGACAGGAGAAATCATGCTAGATCGCATTCGTACGGCGCTAATTGTCTGTACGTTCCTCAGCTTGGGAGAATTAGGTTTGGCCCAATCCTTTTTCGATATTTCGCCTCGCGGGGAGCTCAATTTCTCCACCGGTTGGGTCTTCCTTGACCACGACGCGGCGGGGGCGAACCTGCGGGACTTCGATGATCACTCGTTTCCGGTGGTGAGCGTGCCCCACGCCAACGTGCTCACCCCGCATGAAACCTTCGATCCGGACATGTTCCGTTTTGTTTCCTGGTATCGCAAGCACTTCCAGGCGGAGGCGAGCCTGCGGGGCAAGCAAGTGTTCGCGGACTTTCAAGGTGTGATGACGGTGGCCGAGGTTTACCTGAATGGGCAACTACTGGGCCGGCACAGTGGCGGCTACACTCCCTTTTCAGTGGAGCTGACGCCGGCCCTGAAGTGGGGTGAGGAGAATGTGCTGGCGGTACGAGTGGACTCGCGGGAGCAGAAACAGGTGCCCCCGGAGGGAGCCGAGAAGATGTTCGGCTACTACTTGTTCGGGGGCATCCAGAGGGATGTGGAACTTCGGGTGGTCGATCCCCTGCACATCGAATGGGCGTACTACATTACCCTAGGGTTCCAGCCCCAGCCGCAGGTGAAGGCTCAGGTCAGTTTGAGTAATGGGCGAGCGCAGGAAGCGAGCGGTGAGTTGCTGGTCCGCCTGCTGGCTCCCGACGGCAAGGAGATGAGCTCCGCCCAGGCCTCGTTCAGGATGGCGGCGGGAGGGAAGCAAGACTTGGTCGTGCGTCTGGGTCCATTGCGGGGGGTGCAATTGTGGGACGTGGATCACCCTCAGCGCTACGTGGCGATGGCGGAAATGCGGCAGGGGACGGCCGTAGTGGACCGCCAGCGCACCTGGATCGGGATACGCAGCATTCACTGGGACGCGGAGACGGGCGAGTTCAACCTTAATGGTCGGCCGCTGAAGCTGCGCGGGATGAGCCGGCATCAGACCTTTGCCTATGTAGGGGGAGCGGCCCCCAATCGTTTGCAGCGCCGCGACGCGCGCATCCTCAAGTATCAGATGGGGCTGAACATAATGCGTAGCTCCCATTACCCGCCCGATCCGGAATTTCTGGACGAGTGCGACCGGATTGGTTTGCTGGTGATGGATGAACTTCCCTCCTGGCAATTCATCGGGCAGAGCCAGGAATGGCAGGATAATGCCGTCCAGGCAGTGCGAGAGATGATCCTGCGGGACCGCAATCACCCGTCGATCATCGTGTGGGGCGTGAGGGGGAATGAAGCCTCGCCGCGGGAAGTAGACGATCGCGGGCTCTACCAGCGGACTTACAACCTGGCGCGGGAACTGGACCCCTCTCGCCCGCCCGGAGGAGCGCGCCTGAGCGACGCCTGGCACGGCAAATTTGTGCCGGAAGAAGTCGAGACGGTCAACGATTATACGGATCCCTCGCACTGGCCGCAGCCGGTTACTACCAAGCCATGGCTCATCACGGAATACGGCGATCCGGAACAATTCCCGATTTGGGTTGGGCAATGGGATTTGCTCCGCTTTACCTTCCACTGGATGAAATATCTCGACGGTCTGTACTCACACCCGGAAATCGCAGGGGGGATCGGCTGGGCGGCTTTTGACTACAATACTCCCGAATTCAATAACCCCGTCGCCGTTACCGCGCATCACTGCGTCGATGACATCTTCCGTCTTCCTAAAGGTTTCGAATCCTATGCTCTGGCCAGCCAGGCTGATCCGGCTCTTTACGGGCCGATGGTGAAAGTCATGAGCTGGGCGTCTCCGAACATCAAGGAGGTTTGGGTCGCCAGCAATGCCCAGGAAGTAGAACTCTTGGTGAACGGCAATTCCCTAGGACGCGCCAAGCCCACGGAATTCCCCCATGCCCCTCACCCTTTGTTTCACTTTAAGCTCGATGCCTTTGAAGGGGGGATCATCGAGGCTCGGGCATGGATCGGGGAGAAGGAAGTAGCGCGAGACCTGGTGCGTACACCCGGGCGGGCCAGGAAGCTGCAACTTCAGGCTGACGACAACCCACTGATTGCCGACGGAGCCGATATGACGAGGGTGGTGGTGAGCGCAGTGGACGAGCATGGAACGGTGGTCCCACGCGAAGACCGCCGGGTGTTTATCGATGTGGCGAACGGGGAGTTTGTGGGCGAGAATCCCATTCACCTGGAAGGGGGGCGCATCGCCTTTTACGTGCAAACCAGGGAGGGCCGCACGCTGCCCATCACGGTGCGGGTTTCCGCCGCCGGGCTGGAATCCCCCGAACCGCTTCGTCTGGAGGTGAAGCTGCCGGCCAATTCTCGGGTGCCACTCAGTGATTTCGACATGCAGGGACTCAGCACCCTCAACTGATTGGCCCGCGCGCTGCTCTGCGGTCTGCTGACTTTCTGGACGGGGTGCCTGATGGCCTTCCGCGGCCAGGTTCAAATCCCAGGCGATTTCCGCAGGCCGCGCTGAGAGGTGGCACAGCCTTCGTCTACGCGTGGAGTAGATTCCCCTTGGCCCGAAATCACGAAACAGCGTAGAATCCGGGCATGGAATTCCCCCGTTCGAGCGGCATACTCCTCCATCCAACCTCGCTGCCGGGCAGATTCGGCATTGGCGACCTCGGCCTGGGTGCTTATTGGTTCGCGGATTTCCTGGCCGGGGCGGGCCAGCGGATCTGGCAAGTGCTCCCCTTGGGGCCCACAGGTTACGGCGATTCACCTTACCAGTGTTTCTCGGCGTTTGCCGGGAACCCGCTGTTGGTAAGCCTCGAGAAACTGGTCGCAGAGGGCGACCTCTCGCCGAACGACCTGGCCGACGATCTCCCGGCATTTCCGAATCACCAAGTTGACTTCGGCGGGGTGAAGCGCCACAGACTCCCGCTCCTCAGAAAGGCGGCAAGGAATTTTCTTGCCGCTGCAACCGGAACGCGGCGCGAGGACTTCCAGGATTTCTGCCGGCAAAACGCCCCGTGGCTCGACAACTTCGCACTCTTCATGGCCTTGAAAGAAGCGCACGGCGGGGAAGCGGTGTGGAACAAATGGGCGCGCGACATCGCGGCGCGCCGGCCGGAGGCGCTGGCGCGTTGGGAAGCAAGACTGTCGGAACCGATCGACACCCAGAAGTACGTCCAATACCAGTTCTTCAAGCAGTGGGCGGAGCTCAAGGCCTACTGTCACCAGCGAGGAATTCAGATGATGGGCGACATCCCGATCTTCGCCGCCCACGACAGTGCTGATGTGTGGGCCCACCCGGAACTGTTCTATCTTGACGGGGACGGAAACCCTACGGTGCAGGCCGGGGTTCCGCCCGACTACTTCAGCGCCACCGGACAACTGTGGGGCAACCCGCTTTATCACTGGGAGGCGATGGCCGAGGCGGGCTATGCGTGGTGGATCGAGCGCTTTCGATCAATTCTGAGGCTGATCGACATCGTGCGGCTCGACCATTTCCGAGGATTTGAAGCCTACTGGGAGATTCCCGGCAACGCGAAGACGGCCATCAACGGCCGCTGGGTGAAGGCGCCGGGCGGCGAGATGCTCGAGGCCGTGAAGAAAACCCTGGGCGAGTTGCCCATCGTTGCCGAGACCCTGGGCGTGATCACGCCTGAAGTCGAAGCCTTGCGCGAGCGATTCGGTTTCCCGGGCATGGGGATTCTCCAGTTCGCTTTCGGCTCGGATCCTCAGGCGCCCGGGTTCAGACCGCACAATTTCCGCCGTCACTTTGTGGTCTACACCGGAACCCATGATAATGACACGACGATCGGCTGGTGGACCTCGAGCGGCGTCGGCAACAGTACACGCACGGAGGAGAACATCCGGGCAGAAAGAGAGTTCGCGCTCAAGTATCTGGGCACGGACGGCCGGGAAATGAACTGGGTGTTCATCCGCACCCTCCTGGCTTCAGTGGCCGATGTGGCGATCATTCCTCTCCAGGATGTCCTTGGCTTGGACGGCCGGGCGCGGATGAACCTGCCAGGCACTTCGAGCGGCAATTGGCGTTGGCGGTTTACCGCAGACCAGCTAACACCCGAAACTGGGGAACGCTTGCGCGAATTGACCGCGATCTACGACCGGGCTCGGAAGCAGTGACTCGTGGCCAGTGGCTGGTGGCTGGCCGGGCGATCCGCACAACGCCTTCGAAGCTTCAGGCCGCTCGCCGGACCAAGAGGCAGTCTTCGCGCGGGTCGTGAAACTCGCCCATATGCGCCACGAACTCGAGCCCTTGCGGCGCGGCGAGCTCGTCAACCTGTTTGTCAGCGATCAGGTTTACGCCTACGCCCGGCTCGCTGACGGCCAGTCTGTGGTCGTGATCATCAACAACGCGGTTGACCGCGCCACCGTCGAATTCGACGCCGCTCCTGCACGCCTTTTGAACGGAACGACCCTTGCTGATCGGCTAGGGGACGGCCCTCCTTTGCGGGTTGACAACGGCAGGCTCAGCGCCACCCTGCCCGGGCGCAGCTCGAGCATCTACTTCCAGGCCGGGAAGTGAGGAGGAGTTGGCTGGTGAGCCGGCATGCCATTCTTGTGATCTGGGTCTCCGAAAACGCGCGCCAAGCGCGGTGTTTCGCCGGTAGGGGCGAGGCAGCGCCTCGCCCCTTATGCACCCACGGGATGCTCGGACGGCTGCTGCTCATCGAAGCGTTCAGTTAGGCGATACTAGTGCGGGAGTCTGGGCCGCAGAACTCCGTAAAGCCAAGTGCCGGCCAGGGCGCTGACAATTGCGGCGGCCATCACGGTAACGCCGTTGCCCATGAGCGCGAACAGGGGTCCAGGACATGCGCCGGTAAGAGCCCAGCCGAGGCCGAAGATGGTCCCGCCGAGCGCGTAACGAACGCCATAGCCAAGTGTCTTGGGAGGGATGGCAATCGGTTCCCCACCGACCGTTGTGGCCCCCAGGCGTTTGATCAAGGCGACCCAAACCGCAGCCGAAAGAATCGCCGAAGCGATAATCTCGTACATGCGTGGAGACTGGAATCGAAACATCTCCTGAATGCGAAACCAGGAGAGGACTTCAGACTTCGTTAGCACCACGCCGAAGGCCGCGCCGAGCAAAAGATACGCGACGAGAGCCTTCGTGGTCTGGACGGGCGTCTGCGCCGCCACGACCTGCTGATTAGAAATATCCGAAACGTCGTTTATCGCCATAGATACTCAGAGTAGCAGCGGCAAGAGAAAATGCGTCGCCAGCAATCCCCCCGCGAAGAAACCGATCACCGCGATCAACGAGGGCAGTTGCAAATCGGCCAACCCCGAAATCGCGTGACCCGAAGTGCACCCGCCGGCGTACGCGGTTCCAAATCCCACCAACAAGCCACCGACGATGACCAGCACGAATCCCTTAAGAGTGAACAACGCCGACCAATTGAACAGTTCGCGGGGCGCAAGGCCAGAGAAGTCATGAATCCCCAGCTTTGACAAATCGTGCCGCGTTGCCTCCGCAATGACGACGTTCTGCGGTCCTCCCCAATGGGCGGCGAGAAAACCACCCAGGAAAACCCCGACTACAAAGAGGACATTCCAAAGGCCCGTTTTCTTCCAGTCGTACCGGAAATACTCAACCTTGCCGGGAATGAGGGCAGCGCACATATGGCGGAGACTGCTCGAGACCCCAAACAGCGCATTCCCAACCAGGAGTAAAGCGGGAACAAACAAGCCAATCAATGGACCAGCGACATACCAGGGCCATGGACCCAAGAGGAAAACCGCAGCCGTGATCGTCATTGCCTCATTCCTTTCCGCCCCAACCAAAGCTCAGACTGATTGCGTTCTGATACATCGTGACGTTGGCCTCACCGCCTCCGAATGCAGGCGCAATCGAGTTGACGCCGTTCACTGTGTTCTGGAAGGCATGCTGGTAGCCAACATTCATCTCTTTGCCGTTGCTGAGCGCCAGGGTGGCCCCGGCCGTCAGGTGGTGCTGGACGACCGCCGGAGCCAGGAGGTTGAAGAAAGTTTGCGAGCTGTCGAAGGGTACTCCGGAATGGTTATAGCCTGCCCGCAGCCTGAGCGAGGGGGCGACTTTGTAGTTGATACGGGTCTTCACGGCCGTGATGTCGTGCCACCCGAAGCCAGGTCCATTGTTTGCACCTAGTTGCGCTTGATTCGAGTCGAGGTTGGCTATTGACTTCACCTGGCCGCAGAAGATCCTCTCCACATCCAATACCACGGTTGCCTTGCGCGTCGGCTTCAGCGCCACGCCTCCCGCAACATTCGCCGGAATGTCGAAGCCTCCCTGCTCAGCAAACAAGCCCCGGTACTTATCAAACTTCTGCATGTACGTCCGGCTCTGGAAGGTCGCGCCGAGATTGAAAAACCTCCCAAACTCTCCCACCCATCCTACTCGGAACCCGGCACCGTAGGCCTCATCGAAGCCACGATTCGTAAGGTCGGCGGGATCGATCGAGAAACCGGGCTGTGTGAAGTTCTCGAGCCCGAGAGCCGAGAACCGCTGCCAAGCAACATTTGCGGCGATCCCCAAAGCCTGGTGTTCCGTGACCTTGAAGGCCACGGTCGGGGAAACGAACAATTGTTCGAGGTCAACCCCAGCCCGTGAGTTCCCGAGCAGTGGAATTGAAGTGGTATAGGAAGTGTCCATTCCTCCGTTTCCGCAAATCGAGACGCCCAGGGAGAGGCGGGGATTGGCAAGGTGATTGAAGCCTAGCTCCGGGCTAAGAAAGTCTTTGAGCCGGCTGGCGTCGTAAGAGCCGTTGACCGGTGCTCCGCTACCGGTAATGGAACCGCTGCGGATCGGCCGAAAAAGGGCAAGGCCAAGATCGAAACGATTCCCAACAAGAACCATCCCTGCCGGGTTGATGCCGCCGGCCAGGCTGTCCTCAGGAAAAGCAACGCCCGCACCCCCCTGACCCACTTGCATTGTACCGCAACCTATTGAGAAATAGCCGTCGGTTGCAAATGCCGTACTGCCCACGAGCAACGTCAGCAAAGCCAATATCGAGGTGACCTTCATTTGTTTGTCTCTCCTTTCATAAAGTGATTTGTGCCCGTCGCCAAGGAAAGGTAGGCAGCTCAAGACAAACAAAAAGCCCGCCTACCAAGTCGTTTGGCAAGCGGGCTTTCGTAAGATTGCGAAGTTATCGGCTACTGTTATCTGTTCGCACGTTGGCCCCGCGAGCCAAATCGGTTATCGCTGGGGCAACAACAAGAAGCTACTTTTTGCAGGAGATTCATTAGAATTCTAAGACTAACGTGCACGATTCACTCTGTCAGGGCTCTATTTGTACAGGCTCTATATATACGAGGGCGCACGACATAGAAGTTGCACGGTCCGCAGCGGGAGCGAAAAAGTGGTTGGGTTTCGGGGCTGGCACGAAGCTCCGCGGTCTCTGTTCATTCCGGCTCCACGCAACACGGGGCTTCGCCCTGCGGCAGCCTCGGTGTTTCGCCCCTACGTCGCCGGCCTCGGTGGGCGGTTCGCGAACCGGTCAAAGCCCAGCAAGTCGGACGATCAGGGGGACGGCAAGCCGTCCCCCTACAGCTTGTAGGGGTAGGGCTTGCCCTACCAGGTGTTGCCTACCGTGTGACGTTACTTTGTCAGCACTTGACACACGTTCTGTTATCATGGTAAGCTCCCAGGGCTGTGAAAGTCTCTCGCACCTTCGGTGGGGACGGCTTGTCTGCCGCCCCTGCTCTCAACCTTCCAATTTATGGAGTTACTATGTCTTTACGCAAATCTACTTGTCTTACTCCCCAGCGGCTCGACGCCGCTCGGCGCAATTCGCAGCGCTCCACCGGGCCTCGCAGCGAGGCCGGCAAAGAGCGCATGAAAATGAACGCAGTGAAGCACGGCTGTGATGCCGCGCCCGAAAACGAAGCCGCCGTCATGCGCGCCTTGGGCGAAGATCCCGAACGCTATGCAGACTTGCAACGGGAACTCTCGACCACCTACGGCCCCGGCGACGCCTTCTGGGACCAACAAGTCGCCGACTTGGGCAAGCTCTACTGGCGGCGCAACCGCATCGAGCGCATGGAGACCGGCCTGATGCGGGACGCTCTCGAGGGGGTCGAGGAGCGGCGGCGCCGGCTTGCCCGGGACCTTGCTGACGTTACCTTTGAACCCTCTCAGTGCGAGGCGGTGGCGCCCGGCCTGCCCCAGCCCACCCACCCCTTGGTGCGGCTGCGCCTGCTGATTTCGCTTTGGGGGGTGATTCGCGAGCAGGTGCGGCGGCGGTACTTCTCGCAGGCCCACCACCAACAGATCGAAAGCTACTACCAGGGTGAGTTGGGGTGGAGGCCCCGGCAGATCGTCCGCCTGCTGGCGCTCTTGTACGAATGGGCGCGCCTCTTCCGCAACGAGGACCAGGCAAGTCTCGACCAGTATGTGAAGGATACCTTCGGGGACGAGGCGGGGCGGAAGGGCCGCTGCCAGGAACTGGAGCGCCTGCTGGAGGAGCAGATGGCGGCGGTGGAGGCGGTGTTCGCGGAGGAGATGAAGGCGCAGGAACGGAAAGACGCGATTGCGCGGGATGCCTGCCTGGCTCCGGCGGGGGAGACTTGGGAAATGCTGCTGCGGCAGGAAGCGGCGCTGGACCGCTCGATCGACCGCAAGGTGAGGATTATCCTGGCCATGCGCCAGGAACACGCACGCCGGGGTGGGGGCGGTGCGCGAACCGCCCCTACGGCTGAGCCGGACGACCGCGCGGCCGAGGAACTGAGTAAGGTGGTGGGGCTCGACGCTGAGACAGAAAGTCCGGTAGAGGAAAACGCCGCCCAAACACCAAAATCGCCGGAACAAAGCGAGAATGTCCTAGAAAACAAAGGACCGGCCGCAGAGGGGGTCGCCGCATGAGAAGTGGTGCGGGCGTCCCGCCTGAACTGGCACGGGCATCCTGCCCGTGACCCGCTGGGGCGGGACGCCGCAGCGACAGCGGGCGACCGCCCCGGGCGGGCACACCACTGCCCCGACAGCGGCACGCGTGTTTGAAATCAGGGTTTCGGTCTATTTCGACTCAGGGGGTGGCGTAAGTGTGAAGGTAACGTCGCGGTCGATTGGAATGAGACGCCACTAAACCACGTCAACCACGATGAGAGTAATATCGTCCTGCTGGGTTGTGGCAGCGGGTTGCCAGCGACGTATCTCGGAGAGCAGTTGATCTGACAACTCCGCAGGGGGGCGCGACTGGTTGTTGCGAACGACTTGCTCGAGCTTGCTGTCGCCAAAAGAATCGCCGAGGGCATTTTCAGGTTCAGTGACGCCGTCGGTGTAAAGCAGGAAGCGATCCCCCGAGTTGAGCGACATCTCGCAGAGGGGATAGTCAGGGTTTTGAGCGACTCCAAACAGCAGGCCGTTGCTTTCGATGCGTTCGAGCGTCCCATCGCGCCAGCGCAGAAGCGGCGGGTGCCCTGCGGCTGAGTACAGCGCCTTGTGAATCTCCGTATCGATCCACAAGTATGCCGCGGTGACGAACTGATCGCGCAGTTGGCCGCTGAGCGCGTGGTTCAGCCCTCGCAGCACTTGAGTTGGGTCGTCAGCCTGGGGCACGACCGCTTGCATCGCCATCTTGATCATCGCGGCGATGAGCGCCGCTGGAACACCGTGCCCGGAGACGTCAGCCACGAGGATGCCGACCCGGTTCTGATCGACGGGAATGAACTCGTAGAAATCACCGGCGACGGCGGTCATAGGACGATAAGCGGCATTGATGCGAAGGCTCTTGAGTTCGGGAGCGCTGCCTGGAAGAATCGAGCTCTGGATCTCGCGGGCGATCTCGAGTTCGCTTTCAATGGAAAGCAGGCGGCGCTCGTCGGCGAAGATCTTCTCTGCGGCTACGTATCCGAGTGAGAAGACGAAGACCGCGAACGCAAGCGGCTCGAAGAAAGGATGGTAAGGGAGGCGGAAAAGGAACTGCAAATTGGCGTAGAGGACTGCAACCGCCAGGACCAGCGTGCCGATTGCGGCAATCCGGCTTCGGATGACCAGGAATCTCTTCGCCAGGCTTGGGACAGCGTTCACCACGGCGAGCGCCAGAAAGCACCAGATCACCAGTAGATTGTTATAGGGCAAGAATCTGTAGGGCGATTCGGTAATGAAGGCTGAGCAAACTCCAACAATGCCGATCACCGACGCCGCGATGATCGTGACTTGCAAAAAGCGGCGTAGCGTTCCCAGGCTTAGCTCCAGCCAGAATAGTAGCCCGGGAATAACGATCAGGTACGTGATGATCGCTATCACGTAATGGCGACTGGCCCAGGTTGACCGTGGCAGTACGCTAAACGCTGCGAGCGTCATCGCCAGCATGCGGGCGCCATACATCGCACTGAAGATCCCCAACCATACCAGGATGCGAATTCTGCTCCCGCCGCGAACCACAGCAATGCCGCAGGCAGCCAGACCGATGAACAGAAAAACGGTACCCAGGATGATGCCGCTGATTTGGCCGCGAAGCATCATCAGAACCTGGTCTTCCAAGCGCGCACCTCCGAGGGGCCGCCAGTATAGCAGAGTCGATTCTGTTGCCCAAACGGGAGAACGTGGTTGCCACGCGGCGCACAGAACAGGCTTCTGAGCTAACATAGGGGCCACGATGAGCAGCCAGAATGCCCAGAATCTTCATCCTGTGACGGCTTTGCTTCAGCACGCATCGTCGCACAACTACAACGCCGCTACCCGTGTTATCGTCTCGACCCTAGGCGTTCTCATTGGCGTTGGCTCTATCGACCACGGCTTGCTGGAGTGCTTTCAGGGAAATCGCCCCACTCCGGGCCTCATTGTGAATGCCCTTCGCTCCGGTTACCGCTGGACCGCCTGGACGCAAGGCGGTGAGCCCGCCTTCACACTTATTCCCAACTTTCTTTTGACGGGCGTTCTCGCGACTGCCGCTGGCCTGCTGTTGATCCTCTGGTCAATCCGCTTCATCGATAGGACCCACGGTCCCAGTGTCTTTCTTCTCCTGGCCGCTGTTTCATTTCTGGTTGGTGGTGGCGTCGCGCAGATCCTGCCCTTCACTTTGAATTGGGCGGCCGCCGCACAAATTCGGGCGCCCCTAGCATTCTGGCGTAGGCTGATGCCTTCGGCGGGGCACCGCGTCCTCGGCAAGTTCTGGCGCTGGACTCTGACAGCGGGAACCGTCTCGTTTCTGGGAGGGCTCGAAATTGCGGTGGTTGGCTACGTCCCGGGCGTTTCAGACCAGTTGCGAGTCCTCCACGTCTGTTGGACCCTTCTGCTGGTGGCGCTCGTCCTGTTCTTACTATCGTTCCTCTCCGGCTTCGCGCACGATATCGAGGCTCGTGCGCCGCGCCGTCAGACATAAACACACCCATGACGGTCCCGACAGCACGCTCACTTCGCAGGAGGGTTGGAAGGGGGCGCGGCGGACTGCACCTTGGCGATGGCGTCCTTCATGCCGGTCACCCACTTCTCCGTCGCGTCGTAACCGAGGCCTTTCAGGCGCACGACCCCCTGCCCGTCGACAATCCAATTCGATGGGATTCCGAACACCTTGAGCGTCTGCCACACATAATTGGACGCCGGAATGACAGTGAACGCGAGCTGATGCTCCTTCATGAAGGGCTCGACGAGCCCCGGGTTCTCGTCGGCGTTAAAGTCGATGTACGCCCGCTGGACGAAGACGTCATCGGGGCACTGGAGCAGCAAGGCTTGAAGGGCGGCGGCGCTTTGTTCGTGAAACTGCCAGTCCGTCAGCGCCAGGGTCTGCTGCGGCAACTGGTCGAGGGCTTCCTTGACTGCCGGCGCGGGGCCGCACACCTCTCCTGACTGCGCCGATGCGTTGCCGCACGCCAGTCCCACCCACAGCAATGAGAAGCAGAGCCAAACCCTTAGGAAGCCGATAAAGGGAGATCTCTGAGATCCCATCGAACCCGCCAAACTCGCGAGTTGATTGCCTCTAGACCGATCTGTAGCGAGCCGCGAGGAGACCCGTCGCCTCCGCGAGGTCAATGTCTGCGATGAGCAACCCTTGCTTACCGTAGGGCTGGTAACAGAGCAGCGTCCCGTCGGGACGGACGACAGCCGAAGTGGTGGGCGAGCCGGCACTTGCGACATTTACGCTGGCGAAATAGCAGTTGTTCTCGGCGGCGCGGCACAGAACCGCTTTTTCGTGGAATGAGTTCGCAGGGTCGGCGAAAGTCGAGGGCACATAACCACCAGGTTCAGCTTCGTGGAAGTGAGGGTGGAATACGATTTGCGCGCCTTGTCGCACGGCCCAGCGAACCGTTTCAGGATAGCGCCAGCCTTCATGGCAGATTACGATACCAAATGTCAGCGGACCTGTTTGGAAGACCCGCCTGCCAGAACCGAATGAATAGGTGCCTTCCTCCGAAGGGTCGAGTTGGACTTTGTCTTGGAATCCCTTGATGGTTCCGTCTCGGTCGATGACCAATGCAGTGGCTAACAGGGCTTTATCCACGATGCGTTCGGTGCCGAGAACAACTGCGATATTCGCCCTTCGAGCGGCCCCTGCAATGACCGACCAAGCGCATTCAAGAAACGCAGCATCGGGTGGCGGCAGGGTTTTTCCCTTTCCTCGGTAACCTGGAACAAAGCATTCCGGAAAGCAGACCAGGCCGCTGCTCTCGATGGACGCTCGAGTGATGGCCTGTTCGGCCAACGCCACCGACTCCTCGGGAGTCGCCGGGAATCGGATATTGGCGAGCGCGATTCGAAACATGTTCATAGGGCAATTAGGATTCTACCTTAATTCTCAAACACCACAACTCGCGCCTCAGAGAGGAAAGAAATCGCGACCGAATCGTCCTTTTGAAGAACTGCTTTGCCGCTACCGACTATGGGTGTTCGTGACAGTTGCTCGAGCCACGGAGCTCCGGGCTGGCCCGAGTCAAGAAGCAGGTGTTCCTCGCTTTTCATCTCGCACTTTAGGCAGCAGCCCCCGATTGCTCGTCCCGCCGAAAGTACCATTAATCGCCGGCGCTCCGCCGTTGGCCCTCGCATTGCTACGAAACGAACCCAAGGTTTCGGGCATCAAATTAGTTATCGACGTGGGGATTGGGCTTTTGCAGCCATGAATGCGGGCACCCAAACTGTGGCTTTCGAGTCTATGGTCGAGCGCTACGAGACGCTTCTGCGAGTTTCGCAGACCCTGATTTCGAGCCACTGTTCTGAGGGGCTCTTTGATATTCTCGTCCGCGAATTGCGCGCGGTGGTGAGCTTCGATTTCTTGGGCGCCGGTATATACGATGAGAAGCTCCACGAAGTGCGCCTCAAGTGTTTCGATCCGTGGGGTCGACGTCTGACAGTTCCCCAGCTCGCGCCCGAAGAGACCTTGGCTTGGTGGGTTTATCAACATCAGCAGCCCCTGATTATTCCCAACGTGCATGAAGATAACCGCTTTCCGCGGGCGGTGGAGGTGCTGAAGACGCGCGGCATTCATTCGGTATGCTCACTTCCATTGACGACCAGGCACCGGCGCCTCGGGAGTCTGGCGATAGGCAGCGAAGACGTGGACGCCTATGGGAGCGAGGAGGTCGGCTTTCTTTCGCTCGTTGCCAACCAGGTGGGGCTGGCCCTGGACGCCGCGCTCAGCTTCGAGGCGTTGGAGCGAGCGCAACAAGAATTGCAGCAGAAGCACGCCGAACTCCAGGCCGAGCGGGACCGCCTTCAGTTGCTCCTCGAGGTCACCAATCAGGTCGTCTCCAATCTGGATCTCCGCGACCTCCTGCGCGCTGTGTCGGCAAGTGTTAGACGAATGATGCAGTGTGATGCCGTAGGAGTGGCGCTCGCGGATTGCGATGGCCGCCACCTGCGGATCCACGCCCTTGACTTTCCTGAAAGTAAGGGAACGCTCCAAGAAGAGCACGAGATTCCAATCGGTGAATCGCATCTGGGTACTGCGTTCCAGACGGGTCAACCTGTGCTCTTGAACCGGATTGACTTGTCCGAGGCCCCTCCCGAAAAATCAGCCATTGCCGCGGCCGAAGGCATCAGATCCTTATGCTTCATACCGCTGGTCAGCCGCAATCGCACGGTTGGCGTTTTGGCGCTCGCGCGACGGGGGGAGATACCTTTCAGTCAGGAAGAAGTCCACTTCTTGCCACAGATGGCCGGCCAGATCGCTATTGCGGTGGAGAACGCATGCGCCTATCGCCAGATCGCTGATCTGAGAGACAAGCTGGCACAAGAGAAGCTATATCTGGAAGATGAGATTCGGACTGAACTGAATTCTGAGCAGATCGTGGGCAATAGCCCGTCACTCCGTCGGACGCTCCATAAAGTGGAAACCGTTGCACCGACAGAGTCCACAGTGCTGGTTTACGGCGAGACTGGCACCGGCAAAGAGTTAGTGGCGCGCGCAATTCATGACGGGAGCCCGCGCCGCGTAGGGGCGTTTGTCAAACTAAACTGCGCCGCCATTCCGACAGGGCTTTTGGAGAGCGAACTCTTCGGGCATGAGAAGGGCGCCTTTACAGGCGCCGTCGCGCAGCGCATCGGCCGTTTCGAGCTAGCGAACGGGGGAACCATTTTCCTTGACGAGGTCGGGGAAATCCCTCTGGAATTGCAGCCCAAGCTTCTGCGAGTGCTACAAGAGCGGGAGTTTGAGCGCTTGGGAAACTCTCGCACCTTCCGGACCAACGCGCGGCTGATCGCCGCCACGAACCGGGACCTGGCCACCATGGTGGAGGAGGGGAAATTCCGCACTGACCTTTTCTATCGCCTGAATGTCTTTCCGGTACAGGTGCCGCCGTTGAGGGAACGGACGGAAGATATCCCGCTGCTGGTTCGGCATTTCGCGCAGGAGTTTTCTCGGCGCATGAACAAACAGATCGAGACGATTCCTTCCGAGACCTTGCAATCGCTTACCCGATATCACTGGCCCGGCAACATCCGGGAACTTCAGAATGTGATCGAGCGGGCGGTGATCCTGTCACCCGGGCCGGTGCTGAGGGTTTCTCCCTCCGAGTATAAGCAGCGTGCTGCAAAAAGTAAGGCTAGCCCCAGCAGGTCCGATACACTGGAGGAAGCCGAGCGCAAGCACGTTCTCGCCGTGTTGGAAGAAACCAATTGGGTACTGGCCGGACCGCGCGGCGCCGCCGCCCGTCTCGGGGTGAAGCGATCCACGCTTCAATATCGCATGGGTAAGCTTGGGATCTCTCGAGGTTCGCAGCCGGTAACCAAGGCTTTTGCTCCTTAGCCTCCTCCAACCGACAATTCTGATCCGGTCATTGGTGCATTGCCAACAAATCCGACGCGTATCTATGCCGTTCCAGCCTGTATCCATTCCCCCGCACCGTCTCTGTCCTGTAGTTTGGTAATTGCATGGCTTGGTAAGCCCGGCTCGGCACCTCATGAGTGTCGGTCTTTCGGCAGGCCGCCAACTTTCCGGCACCTGCCCGTTCGGCACTCAAAAGCCTTCCAAGAACTCCTCCTTCGCTATGTGTATGACCGTCCACGCCTTGGGTTGCACTCGTGACTCCGGCGAGTTTGGCTGCGGAGATGCCCCTTGTACCGCCGAACGACAAGGGCCGGACACTAAAGATCGCAGTTCTGAACGCCAGGGCCGAGCAAAGGCTGAGAGTGCTGGGCCAGTCGGCCAAACCTCGCAACAAGGAGATGCAGTGAAATGAAATCCAATTCCACTCTGAAACTGAAACACCTGGTGTGGGCAGTGGCCGCCCTGGCCGTGGCGACCCTGGTAGGCGCAGTCATTCACTCGGGCGCCAAACCGACCCCGCAGATGCCGCCTGCGCCCGTCGTGGAGGTCGCGACCGTTGAGCAGAAGGATGTCCCCGTGTACGGGGAATGGATCGGGACCCTGGCCGGGCAGGTGAACGCAGACATCAAGGCGCAGGTCCCAGGATACCTTGTCCGGCGAGACTATCAGGAAGGATCTTACGTGCAGAAAGGCCAGTTGCTCTTCGAGATCGATCCCCGTCCTTTCCAGGCGGTGCTCGATCAGGCCAAGGGCCAGTTGGCGCAGGCAGAGGCGCAACTCGTTCAAGCTGAAGCACAGCTCGCTACGGCGGTGGCAAACCAGCACAAGAGCGAGCTGGACGTTGACAAATACACTCCGCTGGCTAAGGCCGAAGCTGTCAGCCAGCAAGACCTGGATAACGCCGTACAGACGAACCTCGCCAATAAGGCCCAGGTGCAGGCCGCGAAGGCGGCCATTACCGCGGCAAAGGCTCAAATTCAGGCCGGCCAGGCTGCCGTCGAGACCGCCAACATCAACCTGGGCTTTACCCGAGTGGCCTCACCGATTAACGGCATCGCGGGCATTTCTCAGGCCCAAGTGGGCGACCTCGTCAGCGCCAGCAGCGGCGCACTGACCACCGTATCGACACTCGACCCCATTCGAGACTATTTCACAGTCGGCGAGCAGGCATATCTCCAGTTGCACGCGACAGCCATGAGCACGATCAGGCGCCCCACGACTGATTTCACCATCAGCCCCCAGGAGTTTCTCAAGCTACAGCAGCAGCTTTCAAGTTCCGATCCGAGGCGCTGGAGACTACAGCTCATTCTTGCTGACGGAACCACGTATCCCTACGAAGGTGACTTCTACTTCGCCGACCGCTCAATAGATCAAAACACCGGGTCCATCCAACTGGCGGCGCTCTTTCCGAACCCAGGAAACGTCCTTCGTCCCGGACAGTATGGAAAAGTCCGCGCCGTGGTCAGCGAGCGCAAAGGCGCCCTGATGGTCCCTCAACCCGCAGTGACCGAGATGCAAGGTAGCTACGAGGTTGCCGTGGTGGGACCTGACGACCGCGTGGCCATCCGCCCTGTTAAAGTCGGAGAGCGTGTGGGCACGAGGTGGGTGATCGAGGAGGGCTTGAAGCCCGGTGAGCATGTCGTTGTCGAAGGCCAGCAGTTGGTCCGGCCAGGCCTGACGGTGCAACCCAAGCCGTTTAAAAGCAGTGACAAGTGACGAGCGGTCAGTTGTCCGTTGTCAGTGGTCCGTGGTCAGTCGTCCTTGCTGCGTGGCCTGTGGTTGTTGATCAGTTGCAAGGAACAACGACCCGCGGACAACTGACAACGGACAACGGACGACGTATTGGAGGTTCCCATGTCTAAGTTTTTCATTCGACGCCCGATTGTAGCGGTGGTCATTGCGATCCTTACGGTCATCGTGGGCGCGGTCACCATCGCAACCCTGCCGGTGGCGCAGTTTCCTAATATCGCCCCACCTGAGGTCAGGCTGCAGGCCAATTATGTGGGGGCCGACGCGGAGACCCTGGAGCAGGCGGTCGCTACGCCCATCGAGGAGCAACTGAACGGCGTGGACAACATGGAGTACATGTACTCCATAAACGCCACGGGTAACTCGCAAACCACCCTGTTCGCGGATTTTGACAACAAGACTGATCCCAACATGGACCTGATCTTGATGCAATCGCGCGAGCAACTAGCCTCCGCTCAACTGCCGCCGGAGGTAAACAACTATGGGGTCATCATCAAAAAGTCGACGACCGCTCCGCTTATGTTGGTCGCTTTATACTCGCCACACGGCACTCGCGACGCCACGTTTCTGGCCAACTATGCCTATATCAATCTCAATGACCCCGTCGCCCGCTCGTACGGGGTGGGGCAGACGCAGGTCTTTGGCGCCGGGCAATATGCCATGCGGCTCTGGGTAAAGCCCGATCAATTGGCGAAGCTCGGCATCACCGTCTCCGATATCGCGAACGCCATCCAGGCGCAGAACACCGTAAACCCGGCGGGTCAGGTGGGAGGCGAGCCGGCGTCGGGGAGCCAGCAATTCACCTATGCCGTCCGGGCGCAAGGCCGTCTAACCTCGCCGGAACAATTTGGAAACATCGTCGTCCGCGAGGCTCCGAATGGCGGGACAGTTCGAGTGAGGGACGTGGCGAACGTTGAACTCGGCGCCCAATATTACAACCTGATCAGCCGCTTGAATGGCAATCCCACGGCCGTTATCGCAGTTTACCAGTTGCCCGGCTCGAATGCAGTGCAAACGGCGGAAGGTGTCCGGAAGCTCATGTCCCAGATGAAGCAGCGCTTTCCTGAAGACATCGACTACGCCATATCGCTCGACCAGACGCAGCCGGTGACGGAAGGCATCAAAGAAATCCTTGAGACCCTCTTGATCGCGCTCGTGTTGGTGATCCTGGTGGTCTACCTCTTCCTGCAAGACTGGCGCGCTACCTTGATCCCCATGCTGGCTGTACCCGTCTCGCTGGTGGGCACCTTTGCACTCTTCCCGGTCTTCGGATTTTCGATCAACACCCTTTCCATGTTCGGGCTGGTGCTGGCGATCGGACTGGTGGTGGACGACGCCATCGTTGTGGTGGAAGGCGTGCAACGCTACATCGAGGAGGGTCTGGCTCCTAAGGATGCGGCTCGAAAAGCCATGGAGGAGCTCTCTGGCCCCGTGGTTGGCATAGCGCTGGTGCTCTCCGCGGTCTTTGTGCCAACCATCTTCATCCCGGGTATCACGGGCAGGCTCTATCAGCAATTCGCGATGACCATCGCCATCTCCGTGGTGCTGTCGGCCTTCAATGCGCTCACGCTCAGTCCCGCGTTGGCGGGATTGTTGTTGCGTCCTAAGGGTGCGCAGGAGCGGCGCGGGCCCCTCGCGAGATTCTTCGGCGCATTCAATGATTATTTGGAACGCTCCACCAATAGCTTTGTGCGCCTGTCAGGCGACATGATTCGGAAGGGCGCCCTGGTGCTGGTGCTGCTTGCCGCGTGCGGCGCGGCCGGATTGTTGTTTAGCAGCCGGCTGCCCTCCAGCTTCCTTCCCGATGAAGACCAAGGCTACGTTTTCGTCAATATGCAGCTTCCCAGTGCAGCCTCGCTGGAGCGCACGAATGCAGCCGCCGGAGACGTGGAGAAGATTCTCGCGAGCACGCCGGGCGTCAAGTACACGACCAGCGTGGTTGGCTTCAGCCTGCTCAGTTTCGTCCAGACCAGTTACAACGCCTTCTTCTTTGTGACGCTAAAACCCTGGGGGGAACGCCACAGCCGGGCGGAACAATATCAGGAAATCCGGGCGCGTTTGAATCAGCAACTTGCGCGGCTGCCGCAAGGGACAGTCTTCAGTTTCTCGCCACCGGCGATACCGGGTGTCGGGACTTCCGGTGGCTTCACGTTTGTGCTGGAGGACCGTGCCGGCAGGGACGTCCAGTTTCTGGCGGGCAATCTGGCCAAATTCCTGGCCGCGGCTCGCAAGCGCCCGGAAATCGGGTTCGTCGCGACCACGTTTCTGCCCAGCGTACCGCAACAGTTCGTGAACGTGGACCGGGATAAGGTCCTGAAGCAGGGAGTGGCAATCAACGACGTTTACCAAACCATTCAGGCGTACATGGGCGGGTTGTTTATCAATTACTTCAACAATTTCGGCCGCACCTGGCAAGTGTATGTGGAAGCCGAAGCGCCCTACCGCGCGAACACGGGAAACCTCGCGCAATTCTATGTGCGCAACAACCGGGGTGAGATGGTGCCTCTTTCGGCGCTCGCCCACTTCGAGACCCGCTCCGGCCCTGAGTTCACCATGCGTTACAACGAGTATCGGTCCGCGGAGATTATCGGCAGTGCCGCGCCGGGTTACAGCGCCGACCAGGCAACGGCGGCGCTGGAGGACGTTTTCAAGCAGACCATGCCGCGCGAAATGGGCTTCGACTACATGGGTATGTCCTATCAAGAGCAGCAGGCGAGGAAAGGGCTGCCCTCATCGGCCATCTTCGGGTTCTCCCTGCTTTTCGTTTTTCTGATTCTGGCGGCGCTGTATGAGAGCTGGACGCTGCCCTTCAGCGTGCTCCTGAGCACGCCCGTGGCGGTGTTCGGAGCGCTCGCCGCGCTCTGGCTGCGCCGCGTTGTGCTCGGCCTGTTCCTGCCTCCCTACATGGTTCAGATCGAGAGCGACGTCTACACGCAAATCGGCCTGGTGATGCTGATTGGCCTTGCTGCCAAAAACTCGATCTTGATCGTCGCGTTTGCCAAGGAATACTACGAGGAAGGTAAGCCCCTGGTGGATGCGGCGCTGGCGGGAGCGAGGATCCGCCTCCGACCCCTGCTGATGACCTCGTTCGCGTTCATTCTGGGTTGTGTGCCGCTTTGGACGGCCTCCGGCGCCGGCTCCGTGGCTCGCCAGATTATGGGGACGACGGTGATTGGAGGCATGGTGGCGGAGACCTTCATCGGCAGATTCTTTGTTCCGGGGATCTTTGTTCTGGTGGAGAAATGGTCCGCCTCAGCCAGGCAACGGCTGGTGACAGCGGCTCCCAATCAATCCTTGCCGGCGGAAGGGGAGTCAAATGCGTAACAATTTGTTGACCTTCATTCTCACCGCAGCAACTGTGATGTCCGCCTGCACTGTGGGGCCGAACTACCACCGGCCCAACGTGCAAATCCCTGACTCGTTCCACGCGTCCAGTGAATCCCCGCAGGCGGAATCGCAAGCCACATCATTCGCCGATCTGCCCTGGTGGCAAGTGTTCCACGACCCGCAATTGCAAGAGCTGATCCGCACCGCGCTGAAACAGAACTACGACCTGCAACTGGCCACGGAGCGCATTAGCTCGGCCCGGGCGCAGCTCGGCATTACCCGTTCCAACCAGTTTCCGCAGGTTTCGGCTGACCCCAATTTCAGTGGTGCAAAAACTGACCAAGGCATCAAATCCAACATCTTCTCACTCGCTGCGGACGTGACCTTCCAGTTGGATTTCTTCGGCCGTTATCGACGCGCCACCGAGGCCGCCAGGGACCAACTCTTTGCTACAGAAGACGCTCAGCAAACCACGATCTTGACGCTCGTAAGCGATGTCGCCAGCGACTATTTCCTGCTTCGCGACCTCGACCTGCAACTCCAGATCACGGAACAAACCGTCCAGAGCCAACAAAACTCCGTCAACCTGACCGAAATGCGCCTTCAACACGGTGTGGGGACCAGGCTGGACGTGCTTCAGGCCCGGCAAGTGCTCGATACCGCCAATGTGCAGATCCCGGATCTGGAGCGGCAAATCGGCCAGACCGAGGATGCCATCAGCATCCTTCTGGGAAATTATCCACAGGCCGTCCCTCGGGGGAAGACGCTGGGAACCGAGACCGCAGAGGGCTGGGTGTGGAGTGAAACTCTCCCACCGCAATTACCGTCGGGGCTGCCGTCGGCACTGCTTGAGCGCCGGCCGGACATCCGCGAGTCCGAGCATAACCTCATGGCGGCCAACGCTGACATTGGCGTGGCCAAGGCGATGTTCTTTCCCCAGGTTTCTCTCACCGGCTCACCAGGCGGAGCATGGGGACACAGCGTGTTCTTTGGCAGCAATATTCCGGCGCCCGAGGGCATTTACAGCTACGAGGCCAGCTTGGCGCAGCCGATTTTCGAGGGTGGTTACTTGCGAAACAATCTGCGATACGCCAAATCCCAAGACCGGCAGGCGCTGATCAGCTACCGGCAGACCATCCAGCGCGCGTTCGGCGATGTTTCCGACGCCTTGATTGGATATCAAAAATACCACGGAGTCCGCGACCGCCAGGAGCAGACCGTGAAGGATCTGCAAGAATCCGTCAGTGTCTCGCTCCTGCGGTACCGGGGCGGCACGGCGACTTATCTGGATGTCCTCGACAGCCAGCGCTCATTGTTCAATGCGGAGATCACGCTGGCGCAGGCGCGCAACAGCGAGTACCAGAGCCTCGTGCAGCTCTATAAGGCGCTGGGTGGCGGGTGGAAGTAACCTTCTGATCGTGCAAAGAGACAGCGGCAGAAATCTGATGGCGTCCTAAATCAAGGAGACTGCAAAACGGCGGGTGAAGAATGCTGAGGGTCACGGTCGTCGAAGGTCGAAGCGAATTGAGGGTTGTCGTGGAGGGTATGCTAGGCGCAGCCGCTATATCGGAACTCGAGTCGGCATGGAGGCAGGCTAAACAGGCATGGCGCGGCAGGATTGTGATCGATCTGAGCGGGATGACGTCGACCGACTCGAGTGGGCAGGCAGCACTCCTGGGGATGATCTGCGACGGGGCGAGGCTGACCGCCAGAGGTGCCTTCAACAAATACCTGGCAAAGGATCTGATGGGCAAGGCACGCCAATCTCTCGCTGCTCAACACAAGCCAATCGAGCGGGGCAACAAAGTTGGGTTGGGAAAAGGAGGTATGAAACTGCTCGAAACAAGGAAATAGAAACGATACCATAGACCATGACCTACCGCGCCCGGTAGTTACCGAAATCTTGCGGGCCTTTGGGCACCGAGAGAGAGTGGTCTACCCCGGCAAGATTACTGCTCGGCTGAGCACCTGGGGTGCACGGCTAATGCCGAGACAGCCCCTTATCAGTCGCCGGCAGCTCCTCTAACGGAAGAGCCGTCCTGGACCGGCTAGCCGTACTTCTCTTCGTAGAGGATGCTGCCGACATAAACGACGAAGGGAACGATTACCGCCGCGGCCAGGTAGTACCACAGACCATCCGGGGTGGGGGTGGGCAGGCTGCCGCTACTGGCAAACGAAAGCCACATCAGGGCGGCGTAGGTCATGGCAAGCGACACCCAGAAGGCCCGGCTGCCGGCCTGCCCGCGGATCAGGTGGTTGCGCTCGTCGTGCTCTTCGTTGACCAGCCGGGCGACGGCCTGTCGGTTGCTCCGCGTGGCGCGGTAGCGCAGCACCTGACCCAAGCCCAGGCCGGCGCAGAATATCCCCAGCCCGCTGACAATCCGGGCGTTGAACGGCACGACGAAAAGGAACCGCAAGATCAGCCCTGCGGCGAATAATACGGCTCCGAGGGCCAGCAGGCCCCAACCCGCCCGCACGCGCCTGTGCAGATACTCTTGTTGGTTAGTCATGGTTGTCCTCCTCTGAATAAATAAAAAGTTCTTCCACAGAAACTCCAAACACTCTCGCCAGCCGGAACGCCAAGGTGATGGATGGGTTGTAACGCCCATGCTCGAGCGAGATGATGGTCTGCCGTGAAACGTTGACCAAGTCGGCCAGGTCCTGTTGGGTCAGCCTCTTTTGGGCTCGCATCTCTCCCAGGTGATTTTGCATCGCCTCTCCATGTAAAGTTACCTTTACATATAGTACAGCAGATTTTCACCATGTCAAGTACACTTTACATTGAAATTTCACTTTTAATGTTGGCCTTCGCATTTCTGTCGGTGGTACTTATCATCCTGATCGTTTTTCTGCGGTCCAAATTCCCGCTTCACCCGCTGGTGAGCTGCCAGGATGCTGCTGACATCCTTATCACTCTGGTGCTCATACCGATCTACTGGCTGTTGTTCAAATACGGCAGCGGCGACAGTCCAAGCCTGGCGGAAGAAACTGTCTTCCTTGCATTTGCAGGACTGTGGGTGGAAGAGCAGGGGATGCACCTATTGGCCAATCGATAACCTGTTCGATGCGTTGGCGCGCAACCAAGTGGTCAGCCTGAAATCGACGGATGTCTACACTGCGGTATTGGGAAGGGAGTCAGAACGTCTTTATCCCGGCCCTGTTCAGAACTGCGGTTCGAAGCTTTCGCTTTGAGCCGAGCTTTAGCAAATCTCTATGTCATGCTTTGCGGTAGTCATCTGGACCCGCGTTACCGGAGAAGTGGATGCGGGGCTCAACTCCCCAGAACGGCGTTCTGTTCCCTAACAACTGCAAGGGTTTAGGTTCATGAATCCAAGAAAATGGATTTAACTGTTGGCAAACCCCCATCCCACCACCAAATGCCCCCGAAGTCTTAGTGCTGTATCGGAAGCGCGCCGGTCGAGCATGTTCCGGAATAGCAGATACGCCGCTCGGCGCGCTTCCGATACAGCACTAAGACTTTTCGTTCCCAATTCGCTTGCGGTGCAATCGGTGAAGCTCCACCTTTCTTATCCAATCGCAGGAATCTGGCGCGGATGCCGTCGGTAAAGCGTACGCCGTTGATAGCGGTTCGAGCGCAGCCACATCTGGGCATTCCCAAGCGAGAGCGGACATCACATACGGCCTCCAGCGCTTTGTTCCGATGTGTCAGCGGCAATTTCTCCCGCCAAGACCGCTCTTCCATACGGTGCCGTATTGACAACGGCGTACCTTTTGGCTACCATACGGCATCGTATGGGGAGAGACTTACAACGTGAAGACTGGCTCCGCGCGGCCCGTTTGGCGTTGCTCCACGGCGGCATTGAGGCGGTGCGGGTGGAAAAGCTGGCGCGTTCATTGCACGTGACCAAGGGCAGCTTCTACTGGCACTTCCGGGATCGCGATGACCTGGCGGAATCGCTGCTTCGCGAATGGGAAAACGAAGTGGCGGAGATTCTGCCGACCCTGGGACGTGGGCCGGCTGGCCAGCGGCTCTTGGCACTGGTGCGCCAGCTTGAGCAGCGCGCGCGACTCAGCGAAGAGGGCAAGGTTCCTTCAGATGCGGCGATCTTTGCCTGGGCGTCCGTGGACCCACGGGTAGCCCATCGCGTGAATAAAGCGGATGAGGAGAGATTTCGCCTGCTGGCGCATATGGGCCGCCGGGACCAAATGGAGCTGTTTCATCTGGTGTGGCTCGGGTTTGTAGCCCGTGGGCGACGGGTTCCGGAGTCGCGAAAGCGATTCCCGGAAATCGCACGCGCCATGCTGAGGCTATTTCGGGCTCCGCCATCAGGAAGTCGAAGGTCTCAAGGGAGCACGCGGAGCCGGAAAAGTCCCCTACGGGGATAGGCTTCAGGCATCGGCACACCAGGCAGCTCGGGTAGGGAGCAGGGAGACACTTATTACGAGGTGTCGCATGGGACGATGGTTCAAATGGGCCGGTTGGTCGCTGGCCGCGTTGGTGTTGGTGGCGCTCGCGGGCCTGGTGGTGGCGACGTGGCTCACCAAGCTCCCCGGCGAGCAGAAGACCCCCGCCGGCTATCGCCAGAGCACTTCATTCTACGTACGGATGCGCGATGGCGTGGAAATCGCCGTCAGCGTGATTCTGCCGCCGGATCTGCAGCCAGGCCAGCGCGTTCCCGTCCTGATGCGTACCACGCGCTATTGGCGCGGTCCGCAAATCGGCTGGGGGCTGCGCCTGATGGTGAAGTTGCACCAGCTGAATCCGTCAGATCTTGTCGACCGGCAGCGCGCGTACTTTAACCAGCGCGGATTCGCCGTCATCCTGGTCGACGCTCGCGGCAGCGGAGCATCGGGCGGGCTCCGCGTGGTGGAGTATTCGGCGGCGGAGGTTGCCGACATGGGCGAAGTGGCGGCCTGGGCGTCGCGACAGCCTTGGTCAAATGGGCGGGTGGGGACCTTTGGGGTATCGTACGACGGCAACGATGCGGAACTGGCAGCCGTGCCCAATCAGCCTGTCATCCGCGCCGTCATGCCGCTTTATGATGACCTGGACACGCAAGCGCTAATCCAGCCGGGCGGCGTAACGCTCAGCGGATTCATCAAGCCTTGGAGCGAATTGGTGGCTGCGCTCGACCGCAATGACGTCTGCGCCGCCGACCAAGTGACCGGATGGAACTGCTGGAAGGACCGCCTCATGATTCCGGGCGTCCGTCGCGTGGACGACGATCCTCACGGGTCACTCCTGGCGCAACTCGTGAACGAACACCACAACGTGAACGTGGCGGAGACGGTCGGCAGGGTGGAGTTCCGTGATGACGCGCTGGCGACCCAATCCGGACTCATCCGCTTTGCCGACATCAGCCCTTACGGCCTGCGCCACGCGGTTGAGGCTTCGGGTGTACCCATGATGGTCTGGTGCGGGTGGCTGGACGCGAATCCCTGCGAGGGCGCGCTGATTCGTTACCGGACGTTTTCCAATCCCCAAGTGGTGGTCATTGGGCCGCTCTCGCACGGAGGCAGCTTCAATGTGGACCCTTTTGCAACCCGCCACCTGCCGCCGGCGCCGTCGCGGGATGAACAATTCAAAATGGAGGCGGACTTCTTCGCGCAGATGCTGCAAGCGGAGCCTCCGGCGAAAATCGAGTCCCGGATTCGGTACTACACCATGGGCGAAGGGGCCTGGCACACCACAAAAGTCTGGCCGCCGGCGGGACTCTCGATCGAACGGTTGTATTTCGCGGCAGAAAACCAGTTGGCTCCGTCGTTGACTACAACCGAGACGAGTAGCGACTCCTATACCGTTGACTTCACCGCCTCCAGCGGAACTCGAACGCGTTGGCACACTCAATTGGGAGGCGGAGACGTGGTCTACCCCGACCGCGCGGCAGAGGATAAGAAGTTGCTCGTTTACACCAGTGCACCACTGGGGACGGACCTGGAAATCACCGGTTCCCCGGTCTTGACCGTCGTGCTGGCGTCGACGACCACCGACGGTGCCATTCATGCCTACCTTGAGGACGTCGCGCCCTCGGGACGCGCGACCTACGTCGACGAAGGAGTATTCCGCCTGATTAACCGAAAGGAAGTGGACCCCAAGACGCTCCCTTACCCGCCGCTCGGTCCGGCTCACAGTCTGCTCCGCGCCGACGCGGAGCCCATGATACCTGGCCGCCCGGCAACCATCCGGTTCTCCATGTTTCCCACGTCCGTGCTGCTGCGCAAGGGACACTTGGTTCGCATCGCGCTGGCTGGCGCGGACACTGGACTCTTCCAAAGATACCCCGCTGAGGGCACACCGCGGTGGACCGTGTACCGCGAATCTGGCCGAGCTTCGTTTGTGGAGTTGCCTGTAGCGGCGCGTCAGCCGCAGCAATTTTGATCCCGGCTATGGCACCGCGACTTCGGCCAGGCAAGGAAAGAGTGCCCGGGAAATGCAGCCGTCCGACCGACCCTGCTGCCACCAGGCGATCCATCCTCCCGTTTCGCCTTGATTTTGCGGATGGTTGGAGGGAACCAGCCACCCGATCACTAAAACCGGATGCGGAATGAAAAACGCCCCTCCCACGCCGGAACCCAGCCAAACGCCAGGATTGTCGATGGGAAGCCGAGTTCTCAGGCCGAATGCCTGGTAGCGTCGGAACTATCTGATCGGCCGCGACTTGCAATGAGACGAGCGAACAAATAAGTGTGACCATATCTCCACTGAGCAGATTAGCAAACGAAACAGCGTTACTCGCGGGGCTCGCGGTTTGCCGACTACGTCGTCATCGATGGGGGATTTGCCCGTGCTCCCTTCCTGCGCGGCGCCGGCAGTCTGGGACTCTACATTGTCGCCCGGCTGAAAGGGAATCTCCCTGAATTGTTCGCTGCCGCCCAGAAGCGCTTTTGTGGTCAACCCCCGCAGCAGGTCTTCCGCCATGGTAAGGACCGAGCAGAGCTCTGGGATGCGGATGACTTTGACCCTTGGGAAGCGCTGCGTTGGGAAACCGTGCGGGTGGTGTTCTACCGCCAGCACACGCCGGACGACACGGTGATCGAGGCCAACCCGAATAGCCGTCCAATGCGCCAAAAGCCGGGGTCAAGGGCTTCACTTGATGGGAATTCCGAAGCCGCTGGGCGCTGACGCTGGAACGCGACTTGCAGGAGCGAAAGTGTTAAATTCATAAGAGGCTGGCGCACAGCACGAGTAACCGTTTAGGGCTGCACCACAATCTTGGAGGTTCCGCCATGTTTTCCGCCGGTGAAGAGCATGGCCATGAACTCAACCAGGACGATCGCAAGCGTTCTCAAATCGGGGAGGATTCCGAAATGGAGCGGGCGGAAGGGGAAGACGTCGCGGCGTATTATAAACAGAGGTCGGCTGGAGTTTGGGCATGCTTAGCCGCCCTGACCGTTATATTAGCGGTGGTTGTGGTTTACGGCTATGCAATCCTCCGACAGGAAGGCGTTCAATTAGAACAGATCCCTGGAATGACGAAGTCGCTCTCAGCAATTGGTCAACAGTTGGGTAGCGTCGAGAGGCGCCTTGCTGATTCCAGGGCGGATCAACAGAAACTCGCCTCGCAGGTGCAGAACACTGACGCAGGATCGAAGGCCGCCCCCGACCTGACCCGGCAACAAACGGTTAATCTGATTGCCCGCGAGCAGGAGACCTTTCTCAAAAACCTGAACGAACAAACCTCCGTGTTCAAGGCTCAAGTTTCCCAATTGGTGAGCGAACGGACGGCGGACCGCGTCCGTTTGACGCAAGTTGAAGATGAGCTGGCACAAGCTCGTAATGATCTCGAAACCACGCGCGCGGATTACACCCACCAGGTTGAGGCACTCCGCAAACAGCAGGGCGAAGAGCTTCGCGAACTCGCTGCCCTCAGCAGTTCGCTTCCAACCCGTCAGATGACTTTTGATATTCGAAAGAATCAGAAGGCGGAGGTTACCCCTGGTGTCTCCTTCCAGTTGACCAATATCGACGTTCGACGGCAACGCTTTGACGGATGGATTGAATCATCGCCGGGTAGTCAAAGAATCTCGATTCAAAAGCAGGGAGTCTGGAGCCCCGTGGTGTTTTATCCCGGGGAGCACGGTAAGCCTCTTGTGATCGTCGTGACCAGCCTTGATCAGAAAGGGGCAGTTGGTCATCTTCTAATGCCGACAAGCGATGGCACGACCGGTCAGGCGGATTTCATTTCTTCTACTGATGGCCAAGCCAGTTCAAAAGAGGTGCCTTCGGGTAGTGGGAGCAGCGTTGCGGCCCCGTAAAGCAAAATCCTTCCAGTCCTGACCGAAAGTGCTCAGCCAAAGCGGTTTCAAAATCTGTTAAGTGGCTCAGGGGGAGTCGGCGGGGTTCCGGAGTTTGGTAGTCTCGTTCCCCGCTGAGCGTTGTCACGTGACAATCGATTTGAACTCCTACTCGCCGCGGAAGAGGCAAAGCGGGAGCGGAGCCTCCGCGGTCCCGTCGCGGGTCTGCCCTTCTCGGCGGGACGGGGGGATGCAGTCTCCACTCGAACACTCAGAGCCACTCTTTCGTGCAGGAACAATTCCGCCGCCTTCACTCTCGGTACCCGGTGGAACCATTTCTGGATGGAAAACTCATTCAAGAAGTTGCTGAGCGCCACCAGGCTCATCCCTTGATGATGTGCCATCCAGCAGCGGATGATTTCAGAATTCCCATGGGCAGGTTTCTGAGCAGGACTGAAATCGCAGGATTCGTAGAAACCTCTCGAACCGAGACAACCCATCTTCCTCATGACCGCGAGATTTCGAATAGCGGCGTCGGGTTCAACGAGTAAGGCAAGGAAGTTGGAGTAGGGAGAAATCACAAGCTTGTCCGAGATGTGCGGGTCCAGCGCCAACCCAGGAACGCCAAAAGCCCGATAATGGTAAGTCCCCCTGGGATCTCGTTCACTGAAAGCCGCTTCCGACAGGCCCCAAGGAATGTCATTGCGCCGAGCGTATTCTTGCTGACAACGAACTGCGGCACGCAGAGTCTGATCCATGATCGTGTCCGCAAGGGAGCGCATCCAGAGGGCCGGCATCAGATATTCAACGTTCCGCTCCAGGAGAAAAGCAGGCGTTCTCCCAAGTAAGAAGTGTATGACCTCCCGAGACGAAACCAAGCCTCCTGCCTTACTTCTCCTTTGGCGGTGGCGATGAAAACCGCAGTTCGCGCTTCGGAAGCCAATAGATCGTAGTAGTAGGGGTCTAGAGCGTTTCCATAAATAATGTAGCTTGCTGAGAGCGGACTTTTGTGGCAGAGTCTGCTCATGCGAGCCATACCGATTCCGATCCGCAAGCGCATTCTGGAACTCTACGAACGAGGCCGGGGCACGCGGGAGATCGCGCAGTTTTCTGGTTTCTGCATGGCGGCGGTGCGTCGCGTGCGCCAGCAGTTTCGTGCGCGCCGCACGTT
This sequence comes from uncultured Acidobacteriota bacterium, assembly GCA_963831905.1. GTDB lineage: Bacteria > Acidobacteriota > Terriglobia > UBA7540 > UBA7540 > CAVROP01. The sequence continues at coordinate 2,566,903 of CAWHRX010000009.1, forward strand.
GGAACCCCGGACGTATTTATGTGGGCGCAAGACGCTACTCACCGAAGAGCGAAAACAGTGTCTTCACCACCTTCTATCGGAACAGGCCGACGCCACGCTGGCCGAGCTGGGCGCGGGCCTGGATCGCCCTTTCCGCACCTCCACGATCGATCTCTGGCTGCGGCGCCTGGGTTGGAAGTTTAAAAAAAACTCTGGCCGCCGCCGAACAAGAACGCCCCGACGTCGCCGAAAAAAGGGCGCACTGGCATGAGGAGTTGGCGGCCGAGCTCACGGCCCATCTGGTGTTTGTGGACGAAAGCGGAGCCAACACCAAGATGACGCGCCTGCGGGGCCGCGCGCGGGGTGGGCAAAGACTCTTGGCGCGCATCCCGCACGGACACTATCAGACGAGCACCTTGATCTCCGGCATTCGTCTGGAGGGTCCCTGCGCTCCTTGGCTTTTTGAAGGGCCCATGAACGGCGACATGTTTTTGGCTTGGGTGACACAGGGACTTGCACCCGCCCTGCGCCCTGGTGAGGTGGTGATTCTGGATAATCTGGCCACGCACAAAATCCGGGGAGTCCGGGAAGCCCTTGCCGCCGCCGGCGCCCGGCTGCTGTATCTGCCGCCTTATTCGCCGGACTTCAATCCCATCGAGCCCATGTGGAGCAAGATCAAACAAGTCCTGCGCGGCCACGCTCCTCGGACCGAAGAACAACTGCTGCAGGCAGCGAAAAAGGCCTTCCAGTCCATTTCCGCCGCAGACTGCAAAGGCTTCTTTTTTAGCGCCCGATACGCTACATAATAAATGGAAATGCTCTAACCTGCCGGTGGTGACGTTGTAGCCCGTCGAAAACAGTTTCCTTTTGCGATTGTAGAGAAAGCTGAAGTCCATTTCATTGACAAGTTGATCGGCGTCGCGAGCGAGCCGCTGAAGCGCTTGCGAGAGCCTGGCCGCGTTGTCGACGCTGAAGGGGAACCGGCGCTGCAACGACTGCGCAGCGCTTCTCTCCGTCTCGCTCGCTCGATCGTTATGGAGGAATTCGGCGACCTGGTTTTCCATGTCGCGCCTGGCAGCAGGCAGAGACACCAGGGTAATGCTCTCGAGGGGGGCCCCCGAATGGATCAGTGGCAAATACTCCGGCAGCGCCCAAGGAATGAGGTTCTCGACCTGAGCGCGAACTCCGCGCACGCGCGCCGCCGTTTCTCCCGCCCACCAAGCCAGCTCCGGCGTAGGACGTGTGCCAATCTCAGTGGAATTCCCGGCGCTATTGCTCAACCTAGTTTCGATCCCTTGAATCTGCCCTTCCAGCCACGGCAACGCTCCGATCCAGGAAGTGGCATCGTCCTTCAGCGGTTCGGCGAATGCCGCCAACTGCAGGATGGCTCCAGAGGCTTCGAGGGGAACTGAGGGTTCTTGCGAAAGATCCGAAAGGAGTTGTATATGGTCACGCATTCCCCGCCACAGTTTCTTGGACAATAGTGGTTCGCTCGCAAGACCGAGGCAGCTTTGTTTTAGGGTCCACAAACAAGCGGCCAGGTTGCCGCTATCCACGGTAGAAACGAACCGGGGCTCGAGCGGGTGGGAGGATTGAATATCGTACCAATTGAAGAAATGGCCGTTGTGGCGGGGCAATTGCAGAGCGCTCTTCAGCGTGCGTTCCCCCGCTTCCGCGTACTCCTCTAAAGTCAAATGACCCATTTCATGCGCTGCCAATTGGGCATTGAACAGAAGCCCCAGATTAGTGGACGACAGGCGGGAAGCTACAAGCGGCGGATGCTCCTGAACATTATCCGGTATCAGCCAGTGGTTTTCGGCATGGCTGAACTCCCGGAAATACCGCCACGTGCGGAGGCCTGCCAAGCGGAGAAAACCTTCGTCGTGGGCATTCAGTTGCGGCTTCGGGTCCACCGGCCGGCGATTGACCCAGTCGCTAAAGAAATCAGGGAGCAGCCAGAGCACTAATATGGGCGAAGCAATATACAGCGCGGAGGGACGAACGACGGCAAGAAGCAAGCCAGTCGCCAAGGAAAGGCAAGGCGTAAGCGCCAGGTAAGTCTCGACGAGAGACTTCTTCTCCCCCAATTCGGACTCCGCCGCGGTTTCCCATTCCAATAGCTTGCTGTGGGTCAGGGTGAGCCGTGCGAGCGTCCGAAGGATGGCGTCCAGCATGACAAGCGCCTGATGAGGAAGGAACACGAGCATGACGAAGACCTGCAGGTGCCCCGACACCAGATCGTTCGCCCGCTCCCTCAGAAAGCCGCTCCAATTTTGCTTTTGGCGAATTCTGAGGAACGCAAACAAGAGTTGGGAGTAGGTAGGCATCAGCAGCAGACCCAGCGTGACCAGTGTCCAGTAAACAGGGCCCCCGGGAAGAGCCGCCCAACCCAGGATCAGAAGCAGGAACAAGCCGATGTCGTTCAGGCTGCGCCGCAGGTTGTCGAAGATCTTCCAGCGGGAAATGAAGGTCAGAGGATTGGGCACGCGGCGGCCGTAATAGTCCGGAACCTGCGGCAAAAGCCACCTCATGATCTGCCAGTCACCTCGCACCCAGCGGTGCAACCGCCGGCAATAGGCACTGAAATGGGAAGGGTAATCATCAATGACGACAATGTCGCTGACCAGCCCAGCGCGCGCGTACGATCCTTCGATGAGATCGTGGCTTAGGAGGGCATTGGTAGGGAATCGTCTTCCCAAGACTTTTTGGAATATTTCGACTTCATAAATTCCTTTGCCCGTGAAGCTGCCCTCACCAAAGAGGTCTTGGTAAACGTCGGAGATTGCCTGAGTGTAGACGTCAAATCCCGTCTGTCCAGAGTAAATAGAGGCGAGGTGTGAGTGGCGGGAAGACTCAATGCTGACGCTGACGCGCGGCTGTAGAATGGCGTGGCCCGCGACGACGGTATTGGTCCTCGGATCGACGATTGCCCGGTTCAGGGGATGGGCGAGAGCACCGATGAGCCGCTGCGCCGTCCCCGGGGGCAATTTTGTGTCGGCATCCAGGGTGATAACATAGCGAACGCGCGGGAGCACCGACACGTCTCCCGCTTTCACAGGGAAACTGTCAAAGGTTCCAAGCAGCAGATTGTTGAGGTCCATCAGCTTACCCCGCTTCCGCTCCCAGCCCATCCAGCTTCCTTCCGAGGGGTTATAAATTCGATGACGGTGCAAATGCAGAAAACTGCCCCGCTGGTCTGGCTCATATTTCTGGTTGAGTTGTTGAATCAGAGCGGAGCAAATTCCGACCAACTTATCATGCTCATCAAAAGGCTGGGAGGCATCGGGTGAATCGGTGAGGAGCGCAAAGTGCAAATGGGGGGCGCGGTTGCCCAGATACCGGATTTCCAGGGCGGCCACGTTGCGCCGAACCTCCGCTTCGCTCCACAGGATACAAGGAACCGCTACGAGCGTCATGCACTCGACGGGGATGTCTTCGGAAAAATCCAGCTTGCAGATTCGCCGGGGAGGTACCAGGATACTGGTTAGATGATTCACGAGACCAATGGCGGCATGGCTTGCAGGGATCAACAAGAGCAGACCGGGAACAAACGGAATGATAATGCGGAGGTGCTGCAAGAGGAAGAACACGAGGGCAACGGTTGTCAGCTCCACTCCGACGATGAAGAAGACCTCCGGCCATTCGAAAACAACGTCCACGATTCGTTGTTTCAAGGAGGGCTTGTACCCGATGCGTTGTTTCAGGGTACGAATCCCTGCGGCCATAAGGTAATAGCCGACGTGGGCTCGACGGCTCCCCGTGCGTGAATCGGGGTTCCTGGCTCGATCTTGAGCATGCGTGGCCAGAAAGACAGCCTGCCGCGCCACCTCTTCCTCGCTGAAAAGCGAGTGCCGCGCCAACTCTTCCAGGACCCTGCGGTACATCTGCCGGCTCTCATCATCCATGTTCGGGTAGGCTCCGGACGGATCTTGCTGCAGGACACGTTCAGCCATGCTGTTTTGCTCGAAGAAGTCTTTCCAATCCATTTCCTGGATGACGTGGAGAGCCTGGGCCGCCATCTGTACTCGCTCGACGCTTCCATCGCTGGAGGCCGTTGCTTCCCCGCTCCCGATTTCACCCTGAGGGTGAAATGCGCCGCCGTGGTCGGCGATTTGTTCCAGGATGGCGAACTCGAGCATGGGTCTTAAGGCCCAGAGCTCCGCCATCATGAGACTTTCGACCTGCTGAATTCCCTCGAAATAATGCGAAAGGGTCGTTTCGGAAGGGATCAAATCCACAGCTCGAAGAAAACCAACCGCCAATGCAAAGGCACGCGGGACAATGGCATTTTCTCCTTCCCGGACGGCGGGGCTCCGCAAGGACTTCAAGGTGTCAAAGGCCTCTTGGCTGACCGTTTGCAGCAATCGGGCATTTTCCAGAAGCCAGATTCCAATTGCGGGAAGAGTATCGCCTCTGGCCTGACGTTCACCGAGGGCGCGAGAGACATTTCGAATTTGTTTGCTGACACCTCGCCACCGGCTTACAAAAGTCGCACGCGACTTCTTGCCATCCACTAACTGCCAACGCTCAGCATCGCGCATCCCCTGGGCGGTTAACCTTTGCATTAGAGCTTCCGGCGCCTCTTGTTTTTCGGTCGCGGGAGGGAAGGGAGTGGCCGGGGCAGTGGCGCCATCTCCATCCGGCCGCGTAGAGGAATCCCGAGGATTATCAACAGAGGATGTCATGAATAAATTCAAGCCTCTCGGAGCTAACGATAACTGGCGGCCTGGAGCTCAAACATTTTTGAGTAGCATTGTCCGCGGCTGACGAGCTCGCTGTGGCATCCATCTTCGGCGATTTTGCCATCTACAAGAACCAGGATTCGATCCGCCATGCGTACGGTGGAAAAACGATGCGAGATTAGCAGCGCCATCTTGCTTTGCGTCAACTCAGCAAATCGTTGGAAAACCTCGCGTTCGGATCGGGCATCGAGGGAGGCGGTGGGTTCGTCGAGGATCAACAATTGCGAGTCTCGCAAATAGGCCCTGGCTAGGGCGATCTTCTGCCACTCTCCACCCGAAAGATCCACGCCGCCTTCAAAGCGCCGTCCGAGCATCTGTCCATAACCGAGCGGAAGCCTCTCGATGACCGGAGCCGCCATGCTCTTTCGGGCCGCCTCGGTTATGCCGTCAAAGTTGGCGCCGTCAACGATTTTCCCCATGGAAATGTTTTCTCGGGCGGTCATTTCGTAGCGCATGAAATCCTGGAAAATGATACCGATTCCACGGTGCAAGTCCTCCAGGTCGTATTCTCGCAGATCAGTTCCGTCGAGCAGAATCGGGCCCGCGCTGGGATCGTAAAGACGAGTAATCAGCTTCACGATGGTCGTCTTTCCTTGACCGTTTTCGCCCACCAGCGCAAGTCGTTCGCCGGGTCGCAGACGAAAACTCAATCCGTCCAGGACTAAACGAGAAGTTCCCGGGTAGGTAAATGATACGTTTTGAAACTCAAACCCCTGCCGGATGGGCCGGGGAGCGCGAAGCGCCTGAGGCTTCGACTTCACTTTCGGTTCGACGCCGAACAAGTCCAGCAGGTCGGTAAGGAAGAGCGCCTGATCGGCGATGCTCGAGAAAATTGAGAAGATCTGCTGGATATTGCCGCTCGCCCCGCTTAAGGCCCCGGCGAGGAAGACCATGGTTCCCACGGATAGATTACCGGAAACGGTTTGGAAGATTACAAAAGCATAGGCGCTGTAATAGGCGGCAGTGCTGAGCAGCGCGAACACGGAACTGGCCTTAAGGCGTCGCCGCAAGAGCGAAACATTTTCCACGTAGACCTCGTCCGCAAGCTGGGCATACTTGCCGCTAAGGTGCCCGCTGAGCCCGAAGAGCTTGAGCTCCTTGGCACTGTCCTTACTGGCTCCCAGGTCGCGCAGATAGTCAAGTTGCCGGCGGATCGGAGTCAGCCGCACATTCAGGGCATAGCCTAGGAAGGCGAAATGGCTTTCGCCCACGAAAGCGGGGATCACACCCGCGATGAGAAGCAGAAGCAGCCAGGGAGAGAAGGCAAGAATGCTGACTGAAAGGGTAATTGCCGTAATGGTTTCCTGAAGCAATCGGCCAAAGGCCTGGACCATCCCAATCCGGTCCGTGGCCTGCACCCTGGCCCGCTCCAGCTTGTTGTAAAACTCCGGGTCTTCATACGAGGAAAGATCAAGTCGCGAGGCGTGCTCCATGACGCGGATGCTGACGTGGCGGGTAAACCGGTCCGCCAGTAGGCCGTCGGAGTAGTCACAGAGACGCGAGAGGATGGTTCCGAAAAGCGCCAGTCCAAACGCCAGTGCCACCAGCCACCAAAATACCGGGGACACATGGGAATGGTTCTTGACCACCTCGACAATGGAATCAATGATTCGGCGCGAGACGGCCAGCACGGCAATAGGAATGAGGGCGGCTACGATTCGACAAGCGATCCCTGAGGCCACCACTCGCGGCCCGGCCTCCCATACAACCTTGAGGCCTGGGGGGATGTTCCGCAGTGCTTTCAGGCGCTCCCGCCAAGCGCCCAGAAATGAATTATTTATCTGGCTTACCGGCATAATGGAGTCCTTGGCTTGTTCGTCGATGCGTCTCGGTCCCTAAGCCTGGCGGCAAGAGTTGACAGCGTGGAACGGCGGTTGGTGGCCCCGGCCATCTGCTGCCATGGCGGCATGAGCATCAGGTTGCTTGAGACCTTCACTTGTCTTGCCTAAGAAACTCCACCAGTTCACCGTTAACCTGTTCTGCGTGCGTCCAAGTTGTGCAGTGGGGCCCATCCTTTACCGCCAACAGGCGGGCTCCTGCTTTTCCCAGGAAGCAACGCTCAGCGGATATCCGTGAATAAGGACAACCGGCTTACCCCAGCCGTGGTCCTCATAGTAAAGATCAATGATCCCCCAAGTTTTCCTTGCCGACCGTGATGGATGGCATTGAGGCTCTCCCTCCTTGGGTTCTCGCAACTCCTTACTTCGTCGGACAGACGAGACCCCGTCCAAATCAATTACGGCGAGCTATTCGGTTTCTCCGCCTACGGCTTCTTTTCGGGGTCACTGCTGTCGCTGTGGGGAGAGGCAGCTTTTTTGACTCCCTTACCAACTTTCTTGCCCCCCTTGCCCACACCCTCACCCAAATCCTTGCCTGCCGCGATGGGTTTACCTTGCTTCATCTCGTGGCCGACTCCTTCGCCGCCACTTCCCACATCTTTGCCGGCGGCCTTGAAATCGCCTCCGACCGACTCCGGCCCCACTCCCAGTTTGCCTGCTGTCTCGGCATCAAGGTGTCCCGTGACCGGCAGGTTCTCCGACTTCTGATATTGGCTTATCGCCTCTCGGGTTTGGGAACCCACGTGGCCATCGATCGGCCCGGGGTCAAAGCCCTTGTCGCGCAGAGTCTGCTGCACCTTCTTGATGTTGTCGCGATCGGCTGCGGAAGCCCAGGGCGTCAGGCTCAGTCCTAACATCCCAGTCACCAGAAAGATGAAGATAACCCTGATCCATACTGCCTTCTTGTTTAGAGACATATTGCACCCCCGTTTTGAATTTAGTTGCTTGTTTGCCATCCTCTGGAGCAAGCGGTTCTCACGTCGACGACGTGGATTTTCGGCCCGCGTGCGCTGGGCGTTCGGGTTGACCTCGCCGATTGCCTCGAGGAGGTAACGCATGGTTGTGTCTTAGCCGACGCGTCGGCCTCGCACGAAATGGACGATCAAGCTAATGACGGCCACAATGAGTAGCAGGTGAATCAAGCCGCCCGCAACGTGGAATGCGAGAAAGCCCAAAAGCCAAGCCACCAATAGCACGATAAAGAGAGCGAGAAACATACTGTAAATCTCCTTCCTGGATCCGAAGGTCTGATCGACCTTACAGTTTCAGCAATCTGTCAAAAAAGGAACGATAGCGCTGCAGGGCAATTCGCAGGTCCTCAGTGGATACGTTGTCGCCCCGGTCCCACTGCTTTTCCAAGCCCGATCGCTCGTTGGCGAAACCTTACGCGAGTCGCTGCATCACCGAAGCTACCAGCCTGTCTGCGTCTTCGACCGTCCGGCGTGGCTCGTCGACGAAACCGGTCTGTACCTTGCTCCACTGCGATCGGAAATCTGCCATCTCCAATACAGAAAACAAGGGCACCGGCTCTGAGCCTGCAGCCGCTCTCTCCAGAGTTTCCGGGTCTTGGCCTTTCGCCAGCGAGGGCCCGTCGGGTTGCTTATGTGCAACGCCGTAGCTCGCCGCGTTTGCCGCCGTAAAATCCCCGTCTCTTATCTTCAGTTCCGCCATTACGCCACCCCTCCTTGGCTAAGAGTCCTGGGTACCTGTACCAGTTCCTCAAATAGAGAGCGGTAATGAATCATCGCCGTTCTCAGATCCTCCGTAGTTGCCTGGTCTTTCCCAACGCGCATCGCAATCTCATGCGCAGACCGGTAGTTCTCCACCACTTGGGGATGATCGACGGAAATATCGTTGGCACGTTGATCGAAATCAGATGTGGGGTAGCCCCGCGTTTTCATTAACGAGGACACCAGGTCATCGCCTTCTGTGACCGCTCCCTTTGGGGAATCGACAAAATGAGATTGCACTGACTTCCACTGTTCCGAAAAACGTTCTCGTTCCATCGGATTAAGATCGCGAATGTTCAGCTTTTCTATCCGCTTCTCGCGATCCGTTAATTTCGCTTCTGCTTTTCGTTCTGATCCATGCTCGCGCACCGCCCGCTCGTACTCAGGTCCGAATCTTTGCCGCAGGCCTGCCGTCGTACTCCTGCGTTTTCGCAGGTACAGCCAAGCAGACACTGCGATGATCAGAACCACCGCGACGGCGAGCACAATCAACTTCGGATCCATCACATTTAGACTCATCGAAACCTCCCCGCATCAAGAATGTTCAGCAAATCGAATCTGTTCGCGAATTTCCCTCTGGCGTTACAACCCTGCAACTTGGATTTTCCCCGTTCTTCTTTCCTTTGTCTGTACTGGTTTGCTCAGTGCACTGGTCAAAATAAGTCATCGTGACCGCAGCGACGCATTCGTGCCCCTAGCCAATCCGGGGTGTGCAAAAGTGCACTAACACGTGGTCACAATCGGGCAGACAACCGCCTTCTTAGCGCTCATGATGATGTTGCTAGTGGAAAACAAGAGGGCTGCGGGTTGGATGAGTGGAGCAGCTTCCTCTAACAACGGAGGTGAGACGTGGAAACCATATTGATTGTTCTCTTGGTGGTGCTTTTGCTCGGGGGTGGAGGCTGGGGATATTCTCGCTGGCGAGCATAGCGCCCGGCAAGGTCCAGAATAAGGTCGGCCAGGTTGAAAAGGTTCTGGGCGTTTAGCGGACCAGCTTCCACCGCGGAATCAGGCCGGCTACCCGTCCGGTTGAAACCGCTTGGTGCCTGGCTTCCTTCTGGTCAGCCGACAGTCCTACGTTCGCGTCTCCTCCCGGGGAAGCGATCTAACCGGGGTTGATCAACGGCCTTCCCCGGATTGACGCGATCGCAAGACGTTTGTCACATTCCGCCCTTCAAATGTTGCAAAAACTCTGCCAACACATCGGCGTGAACGTGGACTCCTCCAAGCAGGAGGTTCAGTCATTTAGCAAAACGACGAATGCGTCCAAGCTGGCCAGTGAACTCGAAGACAAACTTCCGGAGGAATAGCACTTTCCTGATCATCAGGGCTCGGGAACTTGCACTGACACGGAATCAAGCTAAGTATAAAACAACAAAGTGCTCAGGGATGTGCAGGATATGGCAAATGATTTGACCTCCAAAGTAAGACAGCGCCAGATGCCCAGCAGGGGTCGTGGAGCTTTACCTGCTTATGTCCTTTTCGTTTTCTTTGTCCTACCTTGTGGATCTTTCGCTCGGGCGTTGCTCCTGAGTTCTGCCGAGCTGGTCGTTGCGAGCGGTACTCCGGTCAAACTTCAACTGGCCCAAACCATCTCCTCTGCGCACGCTCGTAGTGGTGATCGTCTGGATTTTGTAGTCGTAGAAGATGTGACGGTCGCCGGGCTCACAGTCATCCGTGCGGAGACCATCGCCAGTGGGTCCGTCATCAAAGTTGACGGCAAACGCTTCTTCGGACTTGGAGGCAACGTGATCATCAGGCTCGAGTCGGTTGAGCTTGTCACCGGCGACAGGGTTAGGTTGCGTGCCCGCCGGGAATTTAAGGGAGGCTCCCATACCAAGCTAATGGCCGAAGGGATGCTCCTTGCCGGTCTGATTTACCTGCCCGCTGCACCGGTCCTCCTGCTCTCCCATGGCAGTGACTGCACTGTCCTGAAGGGTACAGCAGTGACTGCCTACATCGACGGGGATTCTAGGGTGCAACCAGCAGACTTGACAAAGGCAAAAGAAAGCGATTCAGGCCTGAGAGAGACGATGGCTTTCCTGCCACCACGCTTACTTGATGGTCGAGGCCGCGAGGGCGATATGATAAATCTCATCTTCACTGCCAAAGAAGATGACCTCCAGCGGGTCTTTGCGCGTGCCGGTTGGGTCAAAGTGGACAAAATGAAGCCCGCGCTTTTCTGGCACCTGTTATGGCAACGGAAACATTACGCCAAGCTGCCCATGGCCACTTTTTACGTCTTCGGGAGGGCCCAAGACTACTCGTATTCCTTACCCGACCCGGCTGCTATATTAACCCGGCGTCATCACGTCCGAATCTGGAAAACAGGTCTCGAGATGAATGGCAACCCCATCTGGGTGGGCGCCGCAACCCATGACGTGTCGATTGAATTCGAGACGCGAAAGCTTCGGATCAATCACCGAATCGATCCCAACGTGGATACGGAGCGCGAGTTCATCGCTACGAATTTGACGAGGACACATCTGGTAACTCAAGAGGAGTACCTTGCTTCCGCGGTTCCAGTCCTCAAAGCGCAAACTGCCAATGGCGAGGCCTACCATTCAGACAGTAGAATACTCTTGCTGGATTTCAGTCGAGGACCCGCCCCAATGCTCGCGGGGATTCAGGCTACAGACCACACCCTGGTAGGCCCCTTCCTTTCTTTCTCCAAGTAAAACACGGCCGCCCGAAGAATCGGAGGTAGAGTTCAAAATGGAAATGTGGGATACGCCCGCTTATCACGCACGTTGCTCGTATATTCTCCGGCCCGACCAGTGTTCCGGTCGAGTGACGGCACTCGGAAACTATGCTGAGTGGGGACTTCGTCGGATGGGGAACGCTCTTCCACGCCGGAATCCAGCCAAACGCCAGGATTGTCGATGGGAGGCCGACTTTTCACGCCGAATCCCCGGTAAGCGCAGAACCTTATGACGCACGATCCGTACCCTGCCCATTTGCGTTGTTCCAGAGTTGCCGATTTGCGTGATACTGATAGACGAATACGGTCTTCAAGTTTCTCGATATGGTCCTTCAGGATGTTCACCTGCGTCTCAGCGATTACTGCGCAGCATCCCATTTACTCCGAGCTGTATGATTTGCCCTAAAATCTGGCTCGGAAGTGGGTATGGATCTCTGCTTCACAGGGAAGGTGCGCGGGGAAAGAACTCACTGGATACCCCGTGACCCTTCACCCCAAACACCCATGAACAGCGGGATAACCACAAACCGGGATGATTGAAGGCCAGCCTTCGGATTGGCACAAAAGATAGGTGCAAGTAGGTTGTGGCTCCGCGGCAGGGCATACGTTGGGAGTCAGAGGCCAAGTCTAGCTCCAGCTTTCCTTATGCCAACACACATTTAGTGCACTGCCCACGAATCGTACATCTTCAAACGCTCCTCTCATCCGTTGGAGTTGGGGATGGGTTTTGTATCTGGTCAAGCTGCGGGCAATTTTCCCGCAGAGCCTCCCTCCTCTATTCTGTCGATGATTGAGCCTTCGGCTGAGTGATGGGCAAATAAACCTGGAACCGAGTGTCGCCCGGGTGCGAAGTGACACGGATTTCACCATGATGATTCCTGATGATGCGGCAAACCGTATCCAGTCCCAGGCCCGTCCCCTCGCCGACTCCCTTGGTGGTGAAAAAGGGGTCAAAGATATGCGGCAGAACCTCTGGCGGGATTCCGGGTCCGTCGTCGCGAATTTCGACAAGCACGCGGTCGAGGTCGCGCGCGGTCCGCACCCGCAACTCACCCTTCCCTTGCATGGCCTCGATGGCGTTGGAAATGAGGTTCGTCCAAATCTGATTGAGCTCACCGCCAAAAGCGCAAATTCTCGGAAGGTCTTCGCCGTATTCCCGGACTACGTTTATTCCGCCCTTGAGGCGGTGGTGGAGAATGGTGAAGGTATTCTCGAGTCCCTGATGCAGGTCGATCTCCTGCATGGCAGCCTGGTCCATGTAGGAGTATTCCTTGACGGCACGGACCAACTCCGAGATGCGTTTCGTGCTGACCTCAATCTCGCGGATCAGTCTCGAGATCGTGAGTATGGAAGCGATGCGAGTGAGTGCATCGCTGAGCACCTCATCGCCCACCTGGGCAGCCAAACTTTCCAACCTGGGAATGTCCACGCCCGCATCGGCGATGGCCGGCGAAATCTTCCAGGCATCGGGCACGTGGCGTGCTTCGAGCCACGCAGTGACGCGCTCCTCACGGTCAGCTTGCGCCAGTGGATCCGCGGGAATGGTGACGGTATATTGCCCGGCCTCCCGCTCGAAGCGGGTGATGATTTCTCGCTGTTCCGGGGAGAGGGCGTGACGGGCGAGCCGGATGCTGGCCTCGCGCACGGTCTCCAGCGTTTCGCGGAGGCTTGCCGTTGCCCGTTGGGCCGCGGCGGCTGGGTTGTTCAACTCATGGGCCAAACCCGCGGACAGCTTGCCGAGCGCCATCAGCTTATCGCGTTGCGTCTCAAGCCTGGTGGTCTCGCGGATGCGGTCCGACATGAGGGCAACCAATCGCTGGCCAAGCTGGGGCATTCGCTGCAACATTTCAGGAAAGAGGTCTTTGTGGAGGCGCACCATGCGGGTGGGAAGCATGGCTCGAACTGTGCCGGGGTAGTGCGTCAGGCGCGAGTACGGGAGCACGCCAGTAACCTGGCCGGCGTGGCCGATGTAGATAGGCGCGTCCGAACCACTTTCCCGCTGTACACGAATCTCCCCCTCCAGGATTGCAGTGAGATAGTTCGTTGGTTCACCTTCCCGAGCAAAGATCTCTCCCTGCTGTAGTCGAATTTCCTCAGACTTTTCCGCCAGCCAGGCGAAATGCTCCTGGGGCAGGTCTGCGAAGACCTGGATCTTGCGCAGATCGTCGATCAAACTCCTGCCTGTTTCGCTCGTGAGGTTTTCCGCCATGTCACACCGCGCTGAGGTACTGATGAATGAACTGCACTGCAATCGAGCCTTCGCCCACGCCCGAGGCAACTCTCTTCACCGAACCGTGGCGGACGTCGCCCGCAGCGAAGATGCCGGGGACGCTCGTTTCCGTCCAATACGGGTCACGGTCCAGCGGCCACCCCTGGGGACGCTTCCCGTCGCGCAGGAGATCGGTTCCGGTAAGGATAAAGCCACGTTCGTCGCGCTCCACCACGCCCGCCAGCCAATCCGTGTTGGGCTCGGCGCCAATGAAAACAAAGAGCGAGTTCGCAGGTACGCATTATGAAAGGGCGCCCCTGATTGTGTAAGGTTGGGTTGCTACGAAATCCAACTTTGACAAGGAGGAGCACCCTTATGAGCGAGGACAAGTATATCGCTTTTGACGTGCATCAGGCGACGACGGTGGTTTCGGTGATGAATGCGGCAGGACGGGAGGTGAAGACGGCGGTTCTTGCGACGCAGGCGCAGCCGCTGCTGGGCTTCCTGGAAAGCCTGCGGGGAAGGTTGCATTTGACCTTGGAGGAAGGAACCTATGCGGCCTGGCTGTACGATTTGCTGCAGGGGCGGGTGGCCGAGTTGGTGGTCTGCGATCCGCGGCACAACGCGCTGCTCAAGGAAGGGAGCAAGACCGACCACCAGGACGCGCACAAGCTGGCCGACCTTTTGCGCACAGGGATGCTGCGGCCGGTGTACCACGGCAACCGCAGCCTGCGGAACCTGCGGGAACTGGCGCACGCTTATCAGGCCTTGGTGCAGGACACCACGCGGGTGATGAATCGGATCAAGGCCTATTATCGCAGCTACGGCATCGACTGCGCGGGGCGCGGGGTGTATAGCCGCAAACAACGGGAAAGCTGGCTGGGGCGTTTGCCGGCGGGGGCGAGTCGGGTGCGCGGCGAACTGCTGCACGAGCAACTGGAGCAACTGCGCAGCCTGCGCCGGAGAGCTCGGCGGGAGCTCCTGGGGGAGAGCCGCAAGTACCTGGTGGCGGCACGTCTGTGCGGGCTGCCGGGTTTCGGACCTCTGCGCGTGGCCTTGCTGATCGCAGGGATGCAGACTCCTCATCGCTTTCGCACCCGGGGCAAGTTGTGGTCCTACTCCGGCCTGGGGCTGGTTCAAAAGGGCAGCAGTGAGTATCGGCTGGTGGAGGGACGCGCGGTCCGTCGGCCCGGCGCCCTGCAATTGCGTGGGCTTAACCGCAGCCACCGGCCCGGGCTGAAAGCCCTCTTCAAATCGGCCGCCCTGGTGGCCATCCGTCAGCCCGGACCCTTTCAGGACTATTACCAATCGCGCCTGCAACAGGGGGTCGATCCGGCCATCCTGCGCGTGACGGTGGCGCGCAAACTGGCGGCGCTGGTGCTGAGTTTGTGGAAGAAAGGAGGGCGTTATCGAGCCGAAGGTGTGAAGCAAGCTTAGTGCCGGGAATCTCCAAGCTCAGCCGGGAAAAAGTTTTCCCGCAGCGAGTGAGCAGCGAGTGTTCCGGCGCTCGGGTCGGAGAAGTTCCGAAGGGAACCTCTCCCACGGGGGTGCGCATCTAGGAAACGGTTAGGCGGGGTTTTCCCCCTGGCGGGCTCGCCTCCTCTGACACGCTATGCCCCCTCGCACGACCTCAAAAAGCCATAGGCCTTGAGCCTCTTATAGAACCATGGTCGGCATTCGTCCCGACCCACAGGCTTGCTCAAGCTCCGAACCACTTTCGACTCGCACGCTCGCGCATGGAAAAACTCCGGCCAAACCCGTGCATGCAAATCGGTCGAGTTAATCAGCAGGGGGCTGGATGCCAAGAAGAACAAAATCTCCCTCTAAGAGGGGGAGTGTTTTCACTTGACATCCCCTTTCATAGAACCCTTTCACTGTTGCCATTGTCCCCGGAGTGAATGGAAAGGGCTTCGAGGTGCTGGTCGCCGAAAACTTCCACCACCCGGGCGTACGTTTCCACCTGGATATTCGGCGTATTTTTGATCTGGTCGATTAGGTACTGCGACATCGAAGTGGAAAGGGATCCGCCACGGACCAGCATCACCACTCGCCGCGCATACTTTGAGAAATACATCGCCGCCTGCCCGGCGGAGTTCGCACCGCCGATGATGTAAATGTCTTCATCCTTGCACGCCATTGCCTCCGTCATTGCCGAGCCATAGTAGACGCCGGACCCCTGCAGTCGCTCCGCGCCGGGAATATTAAGCTTGCGGTAAGAAACGCCCGTTGCGATCAGCAACACTTTGCAACCGACTTCGCTTCCCTCAGCGAACTTGACGACCCGCGAGGGGTCTTCCACGCGGACGGAGGCGACTTGCTGCGGGGCGAGAATCTCGACTCCGAAGCGCCTGGCCTGGGCCACAGCGCGGCGCGTCAGGTCACCACCGCTCAATCCGGAAGGAAAGCCGAGGTAGTTCTCAATGCGTGAGCTCATCCCCGCCTGCCCTCCAGGCGCTTCCATTTCGATCAGCACCGTTTGGAGACCCTCCGAGGCGCCGTAAACAGCCGCCGCCAGGCCTGCCGGACCGCCACCGACGATCACGAGATCGTAAAACGCCATCTCAGGCCGCACCCGCAGCCCAAGCTTTTCGGCCAATTGCGCCGTGCTCGGATCATCCAAAGATGAGCCATCGGGGAAGAGCACCTTCGGCAAGCTGGAGGCTTCCGCTCCCACCGCCTTCACCAGCCGGCGAACCTCGGCGTTTTGGTCCGCCGTCTCAACATCGAACCATTGATAAGGGGACTGATTGCGCGTCAGAAAGTCCCTGATCGCGTAAGAATGTGGAGACCAGCGCGACCCGAGAACGCGAACACCTTCAAAAGGAGGCCGGTATGACGCCATCCAATCCTCCAGAAGATCATCGAGCACCGGGTAGAGGTGTTCCTCCGGCGGGTCCCAGGGCTTCAGCAGGTAGTGCTGGATTTTGGCGCTGTTGATGGCCTGAATCGCCGCCTCAGTGTCAGCGTAGGCCGTGAGCAGAACGCGCTTTGCGTTGGGGAAATACTCCATCGCCCGTCCAAGAAATTCCACCCCTGTCATCTGAGGCATCCGTTGATCGGCCAGAAGCAGCCCCACCGAATCGTTTCGCCTTTTGAGGCCCTTCAGCGCCTCCAGGGCGGACGCGCCGGAGTCAGCGCGCAACACCCGGTAGCGCTCGCCATACCGGCGCCGCAGGTCACGCTCCACGGCGCGCAAGACTTCCGGATCGTCGTCCACCGTCAGCAGTATGGGCTTTGCCATTCATTCGCCTCTGGACAAGGCTCAAGGGGCTCGAAACGGTGAGCTTCCCTCCTAACACCGTCGTCGCCTCTACAACACTCTATCGGATGAACCTCGGCCATCGTCCGTTTCAATCCTACCGACCTGCTCAATTCCGGCCTGTCGCTGGATCCGGCCCGCGGCTAATACATCCATGGTGTTAGAGTAAGATTGAGGCAAACATCCTTGAAGGGGACCGACCTGTACAGCGGATGCAATACTATCGAGTTTAGAATAGCCGACCTTACCGAATACTCGCTCATAGTGGTCGCACTGCACGGGCGGGGATTCTGCCCGAACGCCCTTCCCGTCAGCAATCTTGCAAACTCTCCCGAAATGTTGCTCTCGGGCGCGACGGCACGTTTCCGCGAAGCCGACTCCTCGACAAACTCAAGGGCACAATCTCAACGGCACCTTGCTTTCAGATGCGGTCGGGTGTACATTATGTCGTAGGGGAAAACAACAACTCAGGACGAACTTTCTGGTTGACACCTCGGCTCGGTCTTTGGACGCACCGAGATGACAGAAGCCGAAAAGCAATTCTCCCTTGATCCGCGCAGCGTCGAGCAACAGCGGGCGCGTGAACACCAGATTCCTATCACTGACGACCGCCATCGGCCCCATGTTGTTTTTGGGCCGTGCCAGAGAGGAAAACTGCCATGACTCGGCTGAACACCGAACTCCGTTTTGAGGCGCCAGGGCCAGGACCGTGGAAGCAAGACCCCGTGCACTTCCCGCGCCCCATGACGCGGTACTTTCAGGAGATGCATCCAGCCGCTTTTAGAAAGGGCACCAGCGACTTCGCCCGGTTCTATGGATTGCTCATCGACGGCCTTCAGATGGGCTACGTGAACGGCTTCGGCTACAGCCAAGTGGTCCCGGCTCCGGAAACCGAATTCCCCGAGCGCTTTAAGCGCGCCGAACAAGTCGTGGCCCAGAAGCTCTGGCGAGAGCAGCTACGCGACTGGGACGAGAATCGTAAACCATCCTCCATTGTCACACATCGTGAGCTACAGTCGGTTAACCCGGACGCCCTCTCCGACGCGGAACTGATCGCCTATTTGACGCGCTGCCGTGATCACCATTCGGCGATGATCACCCAGCACATGCGCTTCACCGGCAGCGCCACGATCCCGGTTGGGGACTTCCTTGCACACGCCGGGGACTGGACGGGCCTTCCGCCATCCGAGTTGCTGGGGCTGATGCGCGGCTCGGCATTGGTCTCCGCAGGCGGCTCCGCTGAACTGGAGCGCCTGAAGCATGCGTTCGCCGAGGACCCGGCAGCGCGCAAGGTGCTTGCGTCCGACGGCGAGCCCGCACAGGTACTCGCGAGCCTGCGCTCCCTGGGGGGTGACGCGGGCGCGGCGGTCTCCGGCTACCTCGGTTTGGTCGGCAACCGCCCGGTGGACGGCTTCGACATCGCCGAGCCCACAGCGCTGGAATTGCCGGACGCGCTCCTCAGGGCCATCCGCATCGCCGTTTCGGGCGAAGCCCGGGCCGACGCGGACCTCGATGCCCGGGTTGCGGAGGTCCGCTCCAAGGTTCCCGCGGCTCAACAGGCCCAGTTTGACGAACTGCTGGGTGAGGCCAGGCACATGTACCGCCTCCGTGACGAGCGCGGCGTCTACAGCGATATCTGGGCTTCAGGGCTCATGCGGCGCGCCGCACTTGCGGCGGGCCGGCGGGTGACGAGTCGCGGCCGCATCGCCATCCCTCAGCACATGCTGGAGGCCGGCCTCGACGAGATGTGCGCGCTGGTCGCCGGCACAGGTGGCCCCTCCGCAGGCGAGTTGGCAATGCGCGCTGAATACCGCGCGGGTTACACCGCCAAGGATGCGCCGGCCTTCCTGGGCCCGCCCCCACCGCCCCCGCCGGACCTCGCGGCCCTGCCTCCATCGGTCGGCCGACTCATGCGCGCGACCTTCATCGCCTTGGATCAGGTGTTCGGGAGTTCCGACGCGCAGCACGAAGAAAAGATCCTTTACGGGCTGGCGGCGAGTAAGGGCATTTACGAAGGGCCGGCGCGGCGCGTCTCCGGTCCCTCCGAGTTCGGCCGGATCGTCAAGGGCGACGTGCTGGTCACCGAGTCGACGACCGAGGCCTTCAACATTCTGCTGCCCTTGCTTGGCGGGATCGTCACCGACAACGGCGGCCTGCTCTCGCACGCGGCGATCGTCTCACGCGAGTACGGCATCCCGGGTGTGGTCGGGACCCGCGAGGCCACCGAACGAATCGCCAACGGCGTATTGGTCCGAGTCGACGGGGATGCCGGGGAAGTCACGGTGCTCGGATGAAAAAGGTGGTTTCCTTCGCGAAGGCGCGCGAGACTTCGCAATATGGATCGAAGGCTGTGGGGCTAGAGCATTTCCATTTATTATGTGGCGTATCGGGCGCTAAAAAAGAAGCCCTTGCAGTCCGCGACGGATATGGACTGGAAGGCCTCTCTCGCTGCAGAAAGCAGTTGTTCGTCGTCCCGGGGAGCGTGGCCGCGCAGGATTTGTTTGATCTTGCTCCACATGGGCTCGATGGGATTGAAGTCCGGTGAATAGGGCGGCAGGTAGAGCAGCCGGGCGCCGGCGGCTTCCAGGGCTTCCCGGACTCCCCGGATTTTGTGGGTGGCGAGATTATCCAGAATCACCACCTGGCCAGGGCGCAGGGCGGGGACGAGCCCCTGCGTCACCCAAGCTAAAAACATTTCTCCGTTCATGGGCCCTTCAAAAAGCCAAGGAGCACAGGGACCCTCCAGACGAATCCCAGAGATCAACGTGCTGGTCTGATAATGTCCATGGGGGATCCGCGCCCACAGTCGTTGTCCACCGAGTGCGCGGCCTCGCAGGCGCGTCATCTTGGCGTTGGCTCCACTTTCATCTACGAACACCAGATGGGCTGTGGGCTCCCCCGCCAGATCCTCATGCCAGCGCGCCCTTTTTTCGGCGACGTCGGGACGTTCTTGCTCGGCGGCGGCCAGAGTTTTTTTTAAACCTCCAACCCAGCCGCCGCAGCCAGAGATCGATCGTGGAGGTGCGGAAGGGACGATCCAGGCCCGCGCCCAACTCGGCCAGCGTAGCGTCGGGCCGTTCGGAGAGAAGTTGGCGCAGACGTTGTTTGCGCTCTGCGGTGAGCAGCGTCTTGCGTCCACATAAATACGTCCGGGGGTCCAGGGTGCGGCGCTCCTGAAACCGCTGGCGCACACGACGCACTGCTGCGATGCAGAAGCCCGAAAACTGCGCGATCTCCCGCGTGCTCCGGCCGGTTTGGTAGAGTTCCAAAATGCGCCTGCGGATCGGAATCGGTATGGCTCGCATGAGCACACTCTGCCACAAAAGTCGGCAGTTTGCAAGCTACATTATTTATGGAAATGCTCTAGGCCACGCGGTGCGAGAGGGCCTTCCGGTTCCGCCGGGCGTGGCGCTTTCGGGCGACTTAGTCGAGGCCGTCGCCTCCGGTCAGGACGGCGCCGTTGAAAAGGTAGAAAAGGCTGTCGCCGCCCTGCGGCCCCCGTTTGCCGTCCGGTCGTCCGCCGTCGACGAAGACGGTGCAGCGGCAAGCTTCGCCGGCCAGCACCTGACTGTGCTCAACGTCCATTCGGTGGCCGACGTCCCCGGCGCGGTTCGCGAAGTCTGGTGGTCTGCGAACTCGGACTCGGCCATCACCTACCGCCAGCGTGTCGGCCGGTTCACCCGGCCGAGCGTCGGGGTCGTCGTCCAGACGCTCCTCAACCCTTCCGTTGCAGGGGTTATGTTCACCGAGAATCCTGTCACGGGCGCCGACGAGCGTTTGATCGAAGCGAGTTGGGGCCTCGGTGAAGTCGTGGTCAACGGCCTCGTCGTCCCGGACCACATCCGCCTTGATCGCTCCGGCCAAGTTCTGGAGCGCAGGGCCGGGCGCAAGCGTATCTCGCTCCGCCCGCTCCCCAATGGGGGCACCTTCGAGGAGCAGGTGCCGCCTGCGCAGGTGAGCCAGCTTTGCCTCGACAACGCCCAGCTTGCGGCCTTAGGCGAACTCGCGCTGCAATGCGAGAAGGCTTACGGCCCGCGCCGCGACATCGAATGGGCGTACCAGGATGGGACGCTCTACCTCCTCCAGTGCCGCGCCATCACCACCGGCAAGGCGACCAGCGAGGCCGCGCCGTCCGGGCCGCCAGCTCGCGATCCGGTGGCCGCACTCCGGCGCGTGCAACTCTTCGCGGATATGGACAGGAGGCAGGCTGAGCAAATTGCCCGCCTGCTCAAGGAGCGCCATTTCGCGAAAGGCGAGATCGTCATCGTCGAAGGTTCTGGTGGCGCGGCCTTCTTCCTCATCGACTCCGGACAAGCCACGGTCTCGCGCAAAGGCCTCGAACTCGCCACCCTCGGCCCGGGTGACTACTTCGGCGAAGTCGCCCTGATCGACGGCGGCCCGCGCTCGGCCACGGTGACCGCTGCGACGGAGTTATTCTGCTATGGGCTCACTTTCTGGGAGTTCCGCCCACTGGTCGAAGGGAACGGCGCCATCGGATGGAAGCTCCTGCAAGCGCTGGCGAAGCGGTTGCGCTCCGCCGAGCCGAAGTAGCGGGCGGCCCTCTAAAGCGGCGATATCTCGTCAAACCGGTTTCTTAGCTAGAGGAAGTCCCTACAAGATAGTCCGCAGATAAACGACCTTGCCGCACAAGCGCTCCCCGCTTTGCATGGATTGCAGCCCAGAAAGCGGTGGTCAGCGACGACCCGGGATCAAGGGCGCACTATTTACCTAGCGCAGTTCACTTTGACGGTTTGGCTTATCGGTGAAGTGACAGACACGTCGGAGAGTTTTTGCTCATGCCAGCCGCGGCAGCCCGCCAGACCTCGCGCTAAGTTCGGAGGGCGGACCCGCAGGTCCATCCTTGCTAGATTAGATGGCGATTTCCACCCGCGCCCGATTGGGTGCCCTGATGCCTGCCGCGAACCACTTGCCCAAAAACCCTACTCTTCAGCCGGCTGTAAGCGATTGATTCTCAAGTGCCGGTTTGAGCAGATTCCGCTGCCCGGAATCAGATGTTTGTTGGCAGCCAGCAACCTGATCCATAGGTCACGTGATTTCGCCCAAAACAACGGTTTGGCAAGGCTGATCATTTCGCCGCCTCCAGCTTTAGAGCGCCAAGAGTTTCGGAATCAGAGATAGACTACTGGCAGCCGAGGCTTATAGTCTGGCCTGCTCCCTGGTTGTTGCGGAACTTTCTCTAAACCTTCCTATTTTCGCATTCGCAAAAAGGGCTTGCTTTTCGTCGTCTCTTATTGTATCTATACCATAAGATGCGAAACGAAGATAAGCCCCGAGGCCCCCAGGCCTCTCGACTCCGCCAACGCAAGTTTGAACTCGTGCGCCGTTTTCAGCTTCCCGACGATCTGCTGCCCGGATCACTTTCTCTCTCCCATCTCCGCTGCGGCAAGCCCACCTGCCACTGTGCCCAGGACAAGCAGGGACATCCCGTTTGGTCCTTCACCTTTATGGTCCGGGGCAAAAAGCATGTCCAGCACATTCCCAGCGAGTGGGTCGAGGACGTCCGCCGCCGGGTGGAAGCGGGACGGGAATTTCAAGACGCGGTGCGGGAAGTCTTCGCCGCCAACGCCCAACTGCTGGTGCTGGCTCGCCAGCAAAGGCGCTCCCAGCGGTGAAGGGGTCGACGCCACGGCGCCTGAAGAAGTACGTCTCGAAGTGTCTGCGGCTGAAGGCCTACTTAGAGTCTCCCGGCGATGGCCGCAGGGCGGAGCGCATTCCGGCCGCCCCTCTGCTGTGGGCCTTGTTCATGGGGGTGCTGCTGCGTCGTACCGCCTTTGCCGCCCTGGAAGCCCTGGTGGATTCGCGGGCACGCGCCCTGGGAGTATCCCGCCACTTCGGGGATGATGCCCTGGCTTACTTCCCGGAGCGACTCGACCCGGCGATGACCCGTCAAGCCGCGGTCACCGCCGTTCATCAGGCCAAGCGCCACAAAGCCTTCGAGGACTGCCGCTTCATCGGATTGGCTCTGGACGGGACCGGCGCCGGACGATCGCAGGAAAAGGGTTGTGATTTCTGCCGTCCCATACGGAACCAGAAAAGAGAGATCCTCGGCTACCATCATAAGCTGGTCATGGTGAGTGTGGTGGGAACCGGTCTGACCCTGCCCTTGGACGTGGAACCCTACGGTCCTGGGGACAGCGAGTACCGTGCGGGTCGACGGCTTCTGCGCCGCGCCCTCGCCAACCTGGGTCCACGTTTTGCAGATTATCTGGTCGCCGATGGGGAGTATGCTACCGCCCCCTTTCTCCACACCGTGGGCGACCTGGGACTCTGCGTGGTGGCTCGCCTGAAGAACAACCTCCCCGAACTGTTCGCCGCCGCCCAGAAAAGGTTTCTCCACCAAGCTCCTCATCAAGTCTTCGATCACGGTAAGGATCGGGTGGAGATCTGGGATGCCGACGACTTCGACCCTTGGGAAACCCTGCGTTGGGAAACGGTGCGGGTGGTTCGCTACCGTCAACATACCTCCGACAGCAGCGTCTACGAGGCCTACTGGCTCACCGACTTCCCTCGCCACCGCGTCAGCAGCCGCGCCATCTTCCGCATGGCCAAGAGCCGCTGGGAAATCGAAAACCAAGGGTTTAATGACGCCAAGAACCGCTACGGCTTCGAACACATCTGCCACCATCAAGCCCATAGCCTGCTGCTGGTCTGGCTGCTGACCTGCTTAGCCATGACCATCGAACGGCTCTATCGAATTCGCTACCTCCACCGTGGTACCCACCCCGTCCTTTCCGCCATCTCCCTCTGGCAAATCCTCTGGCTCAGCTTGTCGCGTCCGGCCCCCAACGACACCAGTTAGACTCTCCTCTCCTGCCGCTTGGCCCTATAACAATTTAGCTCTCCGTGGGCCCCTCCGCTCACCCGGCGAAGCGTTCTTGAAAATGCCTCCCTGCTAGCATCGCCCCACTCGAAGCGCCCGAACCGCACCGTCTCTGCCGCCCGCGCGAATCCTATCCTTAACATTCCGAAGTTGCTGTTAGAGCGCTCCGCGCGTTGACTTTGCCAGGGCTGGGGCCTATCATGGCGGCAGCAGTTTGGGTTCTGAGTCATACCGGTCGGAGTTGGTCCTGCCATCGCTGGCCGGAGAGCATCCTGCTGTCGAATTGTGGAAAAGCTCCCTGAAATGCCCAACACCTCTACGGCATCGCAACGTCGGTCCGAGCACAAGCCCACCGAGATTGCGGTGACCTTCTGCAAAGCGGGAGACGAGGCCGACCACCTCGCTGATCTCGTTGCCCCATGTGTTGTCGGCGTCGGAGCTGCCTTTGCGGTTAGGAATCTCGTGTGTGGGGATTTATCATGACTGCCCGTGCCTCAAGTCGGCAACGCTTCCTCTTCGTTATCGTCTCGGTCGTCCTGCTGGCTTGCGCCGGCTGTAGGACGGACCGCATCGTTGCCGCCCCTGCCAGCGACGTGCGACTGCTGGCCGCCACGCCGCCCATGGGTTGGAACGACTGGGCCCACTACCAGTGCAATTACACCGCCCAGGACATTCTCGCCAACGCCCAAGCATTGGTGAAGACAGGACTCGCCGCGCGCGGGTACGACACAGTGACGATTGACGATTGCTGGATGCAGAAAGATCGTGATCCGCAAGGTGATCTTCAGGCCGATCCGCAACGCTTTCCGGATGGAATCGAGCCGATTGCCCGTGCTGTCCACGCCCTGGGCCTGAAGTTTGGCATCTACGAAGACGCAGGGTATGCAACCTGCGGCGGATTCGCCGGCAGCGGCGAGCCAAAAGGCGGCGGCCCGGATAACTTCCTCCAAGACGCCAAGCTATTCGCTTCTTGGGGCGTGGATTACTTAAAGCTGGATGGCTGCAATCTCTACGTACCCAAAGGCAGCAGCGAGAACGACGTTTACCGTAAAGCTTACGCGGCCGAGAGTGCAGCGTTGAAATCCGTGGGGCGAACGATTGTCTTCTCTGAATCGGCTCCGGCGTATTTCCAGGACACCCCGGTGTGGTACGACGTGCTGAGCTGGATCGGGGGCTACGGCCAGCTTTGGCGTGAAGGTGACGACATGGCAAACTATCATGTGAAACGGCCCGGAAATCCGCGCTTCCGTAGCGTACTTTGGAACTACGCCTACAACCTCCCGCTGGGCCGCTTCCAGAAACCCGGCAATTGGAACGATCCCGATTTTGTCATCGGCGGGGACGACGGCCTGAGCGTGGCCGAAACCCGCAGCCAACTCGCCTTGTGGTCAATGATGTCGGCGCCGTTGATCCTTAGTTCCGAGGTTGCCCGGCTCAGCCCGGAGGCGGTTGCGATTCTCGGAAATAAAGCGATCATTGCGGTCGATCAGGATGCGCTGGGCAACATGGCCACCCTGGTACGGCGTAGTCCGTCCACGGACATCCTGTTTAAACCTCTCGAGGGCGGCGACTATGCGGTTGCGGTGCTGAACAGGGGCACCGAGCCCGTCCGGGTCGAACTGCATCCAGCCGATTTTGGTTTTGCGCTGAACCCAGAATGCCGCCTGGATACGCAGGATCTTTGGAGCGGGACGATGCAATCCGCGGCAACCGTGCTGCAAGCCGATATCGCCAGTCACGAAACCGCGATCTGGCGACTCCGTCCCGCACCCTCCTGCGGCAGGCCGACACGCACGGGCACGATCACGATGGTGGCCACGGGAGGGCACCGCGACATCGCGAGCTACAGCCTTTGTCTGGCGGCGCCTGGGCATGTCGGAAACTGTGCCGGCACTCCTGAAGAGACCTGGACGGTCACCGCCAGTGGCGCTTTGAAGTCCGCAGAGGGACGCTGTCTCGCTGTAGCTGACCGCAAGCCGCAGATGCAGCCATGCGCACCGACGAACGCCCAGGCCTGGAATTTCACGCTCGGAGGCAACTTGGTCGACAGCGAGGGTCATGAATGCCTCAGCGCCGGCGGCCCCGGCGCCAAACCGGACGGCTTGAGTGTGGAGACCTGTGGACACAATCAGCCGAATCAGATTTGGTCGTTGCCGAACTAGGAGCGACGTAAGTCGGGCAGCACAGAGTTCCACCTTCCAGGAACTCCGAGGTCCCATATTTCAAGAAAAGTCCTGCGTGCCTTCTTATGGGGAGGGAGTTTCCCGTTCGTACTCCTTGACATTTTTCGTGGTTGTGCCTTATGAATGGGGTTCATGCAGATCAGCCGTCGAGCGGCGTTTCGTCCATTGCTGCTGGGACTGCCTTTCGCAAGTGCAGCGACAAACCTCCTTGCACACAGGCAGGGCGACAACCTCGGAGCGAAGAAGGCGGCCTCCCTGGCACCCATCCGCTTCCGCAACGTTGCCGGCTCGGCGGGCTTGAATTTCCAATTAGAGAACAGCCCCACACCTCTCAAGCACCTCATCGAAACCATGACCGGCGGCGTAGCGGCCTTTGATTACAACGGAGACGGCCTGGCGGACGTCTTCTTTGCCAACGGCGCGGCTTTGCCCTCTCTACAGAAGGAGTCCCCGAAGTACTGGAATCGGCTGTTTCGCAATGAAGGCGGCACGCGGTTCAAAGATGTCACAGAAGAGGCCGGCGTGGCGGGCGAGGGTTACTCGATGGGCGCCGCCGCTGCGGATTACGACAACGACGGGCACGTAGATTTGTTCGTTGCGGGCGTCAATCGCAATATTCTCTATCACAACCTGGGCAATGGCCGTTTCGAGGACGTCACGGAAAAGGCGGGAATCAAGAGTGGCCAGTGGGCCGTGGCGGGGGGTTGGTTCGACTACAACAACGACGGCCTGCTCGATCTTTTCGTAGTGAACTACGCTCAATGGTCGATTGATAGCAACCGCTTTTGCGGCGATCCGTCCCGAAACCTGCGAGTTTATTGCCACCCCGAATACTTCCAGGGGCTTACGAACACGCTTTATCGCAATCGCGGCGATGGGACCTTCGAGGACGTCACAGAAAAATCAGGGGTCGGCAAGCACCAGGGTCGCGGCATGGGGATCGCCTTCGCCGACTACGACGACGACGGCTTCATGGACGTCTTCGTTACTAACGACAACCAGGCGAACTTCCTTTTCCACAATCGCGGCGATGGCACTTTTGAAGAAGTCGGGCTGCAAGCCGGCGTGGCGCTCATGAACTCCGGGCAGACAGTTTCAAATATGGGCGCGGACTTTCGCGACTACGATAATGACGGGCTTCCGGACATCTTCGTCACCGACTTGAACAATGAAACGTTTCCCCTCTTTCACAATTTGGGCGGCGGCATGTTCGAGGACGCATCGTTCACCAGTCGCCTAGCCGTCTTGTCTTCCGCGCGAGGGGGTTGGAGTGCGGGAATCGTCGATTTGAACAATGATGGGTGGAAAGACCTCGTAAGCACAAATTCCCACGCGGACGACAACGTCGAAGAGTTCGCCGCCTATCACTATCGCCAGCCGAATAGCATCTTCGCCAATCTCGGCGACGGGACTTTCTGGGACGTTTCGCCGGAAGTGGGAAGCGACTTTCAGGTTCCCCGTGCCCATCGGGGGTGCGCGTTTGCCGATTTCAATCACGACGGTAAGATCGACATGGTCGTATCGTCGCTTCAAGACTCGGCGGAGCTTTGGCAGAATGTCGGGCCGGACGACAATCATTGGATCAATCTCAAACTGGTGGGGACCAAGAGCAACCGCGACGGCATTGGTGCGCGCGTGCGCATCGGCAAGCAGGTCAACCACATGACGACCGCCTTTGCCTACGCATCGTCCAGCCACGATGGAGTGCATTTCGGACTTGGTAAGACCGCGATGATTGACAAGATTGAGATTCGCTGGCCGAGCGGAATCGTGCAGACGCTCCGCGATGTTATGCCTGATCAGCGATTGGAAGTGCGTGAGCCGGGACACTCCCCGTAACGCGAGCGACCCGCCCGCTGTCACGCGGGCATCCTGCCTGCGCCATCTCGCGCGAGTGGGAGGCGCGCACCGCAGCGGAGGTTCACGGTGGCGTTATGGTGACGTTCTTCTCCACTTCCTTCTTACTCTCCTGTTCCTTGGTTTGCATCTCCCGGTAGGCCTTTAACATGTCGCGCGCCAGGTCCCGGTCTCCGTGCGCCTGGTAAGCGCGGCCCAACTGGTAGTGCAAGGTTCCATCCTCGTCGATGGGTAAGGCCGCGCGAAGGTGAGGAATCGCGTTCGCAGCCTGTCCCGCTTGCAGATAGGCAAGCCCCAAGGCGCTTTGTGCGGTGAGGAGTTTCGGATCGGCGGCGACAGCCTTCTGCAAGTATGCGACGGCTTCCTGCGGCTTTTGTGCGTTCCGCAGGACATCGCCCAGCAAGTAATCAAGCGACGCCGAGCCCGGGTACTGCTCGAGCAGTTCACGAAAGAGTTTCTCCGCTCCTTGTAGGCTGCCTGACTGGGCAAGCGCCATCGCTAATCCTCGCTTGAAGGCGGGATTCCCGGGGACAAGCTGGAGCGCCTCTCGCCAGTCCTTGGCCGCCTGCGCATACTGCCGGCGTTTGGATTCCATGCGGGCTCGCAGTTCGTAGGTTTCCGCCGAAGGCGGCAGTCTTCCCAGTCGCTCGTAGGCAGACAGGGCAAGCTGGTTATACGCGCGGGTTCTCCAGTAAAGCGTGTTCGGGTCCTTCCCCGGCTGCCCGACGACAGCCTGGAAGTTCCCTGCCTCGAAATAGCATTCCAGTGTCTCATTCGTGCAATCCGGCGGTCGAAGGCCCTTTTCCTTTTGTTCTTCAATTGCCGCCCAGTCCGCATGATCAGTCTGCTTGTAAATCTCGGCGATGGCCGAGTGAACTCCCCGTAAGGATGGCATGGCGGACAGCGCCTGCTTATAGAAATAGAACGCGCTGTAGGATTGGTCGTTGGCATAACGCGATTCCGCCACCAGGTAGAGCCAGTAAGCAGAATTGGGCGCCACGGCGGCGAGATCATTAAAAGTCTTTTGCGCCAGGCCTTCGTAACAAGCTCCGAGGCCGTACCACACCCGAGGGCTCGATGGATCCTGCTGAGAAAGCTTCTCAAACCTTGCGGCCGCTGTAGCGAAGCGCTCGAGCGCCAACTCCGCGTCCGCCAGGGTCGCTTGCGCGTCCTGATTTTCGGGCTGGAGCTTCACGGATTCTTCGAGCGGACCTATCGCCTCGGACGGTTGGCCGAGATCCAGATATGCTGTTCCCATCAGCAAGCGCGCCGGAAAGGATTGCGGATCGAGCTTCAAAACCGCTTGATATTCTCTAATCGCCGTTCGCTTGTCACCCGACATGTCCAGCGCCAAGCCTAGGTTGAGGGCTAAGCCGGGATTGTCCGGCATCGTCCGGACAAGTTCGCGATAAATGGGAACCGCTTCACTGGCGCGCCCCGACGCCATCAATTGCTTGGCGAGTTGGGCCTTTTCGGCCGGGGTCTGCTGCGCCCCCGCCGAGCAGACGAGAGTCAAAACCGCGAATGCAGAGGTCAAGAGCTTCATGCGTTAGAGATCAATAGTCAATGCCTGCCCCAGCGCCTTCAAAACTTGAGCATATACGCCAGCTTCACAAAGAACTGGTGTCCATCCTGGTATAGGCCCGGCGTCCGCAGAATTGCGTTGCCTCCCATCGATTGCAGCAACTGAAGGTTATCCACATTACCATTGTAGCCGACATAAAGCGCCGTAAAGGGATTCACCAGATAAGTGAAAAGAAAATCTCCGTTGAAATTCTTAGTGGTGCTCAGGGAGCTGAATGCCGGATTCGCCAGGACCGCAGTGTACTGAGGAATGACGCGGATTGAGTACCTCTGGTTGAACTGATACACCCATTCCGAGTAGATGATGTGATTGTTGAAGACGCTCGCGCCCGTGGCCCGATCGGTGAGCCGCTCTAGCAGGTAAGTGTTCTGGATGCGCAAATGCTTTCCCGGGCGCAGCACGAGGCCCACACTGGCCAGGTTCACATTGGAAAGCAACGGCAATTGGCCGGCGGGTGGATTGATGTTGATCTGGGCTCCCTGGGAATAGTCGGCCTTGAAAGATACCTGGCTGATCAGGCTCGTCTCGAAATAAAGTCCGTCGCGGTGGTGCGAATAGACCACGTTTTGCGGAAGGCCCTGGAAGTCCTGCGGTCGCAGCATCTCCTCGTCCTGCTGCCAATAGGTTTCAAATGCGGTTTGGCCCTTGAACTCCCAGCTCATGGTGTAGTCCTGATACATGTCCAAACGGTTGCCGCTATGGTCCCAGAGGGGGTTGACAAAAACTGTGGGACCCCACGACACCAGGTATTTGTGCTCGGGCCGAAACCGGTACATGGCCACTTCACTCACGCCGCGCATGTTGATACGCAACGGCGGCTGCGTAATCGTCCGCCCGACATAAACAGGGCGGTCCACAGCATCGGTCTCAATGTATCCCGCCAAGGTATTAAAGCCGGGGCTCAGATCATTGAATTGCATATTTGAGTAGAAGGTCCTGCTGTCATAGCGGAGTTGCGCGTTGTATCCGGGTCCGGTGGTGCGCGGACTGCCGGGGATCGTGGTCTCACTGGTAACCGCTTCCCCCGTCAACCACCAGTTTTTCCGCAGCTTGAGGTGCGCGTCGATTCCGCCGACGCGATTATAGGTTCCGGCGAATTCTCGGTCGGTGTAGATCATTCCTACCGAGGATTGACGGAAGAGGTCGCGATTGACGCGCAGCACGCCAAAGCCGGCGCGGTCACCATACAGAGGATTGCCTTGCGGCACCGACTCACCGGGTGACCGGTCATCGATGGCCAGCCACCCGACTTCATAAGGCCCCGCCTTGCCTGTTAAGCGCATCCCGAACTGCGGATCGGCGATGTCCCGAGTGAACAGCAGGTTCATGGGGGTCTCGAAGTAGTGTGAGTTCTCCAGGAAGAAAGGCCGCTTCTCCGGATAATAGACTGTGAACCGGCGATTCGCTGTGATTTGGGGCTGGTCCGCCTCAACTTGGGAGAAGTCTGGGTTGACGGTCATGTCCAGGTTGAAGGAGTCCTTGAATACTAGGCGCCCGTTCGTGCCGACCTTGGGGTCAATTGTTTTCCCCTCGAACACGGGATTGGTCGGATCCGTCTGATCCAGCGTCCGGTACGTGCGGGCGTATGCGTAGGGGGTCAGAACACCGCGACTTTCGGGAGAGATTCCCTCCAGGCCTGTCAAGGTGGCTTCCTGGCTGATGCGTCCCTCAATGCGCGTCGAGATCCAGGGCCAACAGTTAGATTCGTTGTTGCGGGGAATCCAGCGCACGAATACGATGCCCCACGTTTGCTTCTCTGTCTTTGGGAAGCGCATCGTCTTGAAGGGAACAGCAAGCCACACGACGAAACCTTCCTCGGTGAGTTTGCCTCGCGATTGCCATACCCCATCCCAGTTGCCATCGAACTGACTGCGGGGGCCCTCCGTCCAGAGGCCGTCCAACTGATGGCCATAGGGGTTGACGGTGAAAACGTAGGCGCGCCGGTGGTCGTGGAAGGTGTCCAGAAAAAGGTCGATTTTATCTTCCATGTAAAACGTGTCGCGAGCAACCCGGTGGGCGCGGATGCGTGCCGGCTCGGAGTCAAAAGCCACGTAGATGCAGTACAGATTGTTGGAGTCGTAGCCGAGGTAGGCAATGGTTTTCTGGCTGGCAGGCTGTCCGTCGCTCGGTAAGCGTTGAGTGAACCCTTCCACCTTGGCCAGTTTGCCTTCCCACTTGGAATCAGGTTTCATCGAAAGAAAATCTTCCAGCCTGGGTGGGGTCGATACACGCGGGATGGCTAAAATAGTGTGGGCGCCTATAGGCCTTGATTCGGCTGCCACAGTCCAAGGCAGGATCAAAATAAAAAAAAAGAGACGAACACGAGTCGCGAGCTTCATAAGGCAGAGTACTCACCACGCCTAGGCCTTTTGGGCTGACGGCATGTGAGGCCATGGGAAAAATGGCAACGTTGGTGCGCGGGCCGCAATTGACTCAACAACAAAATCCAGCACAGTCGGGTTTTACAATTCCACGCCATTGCAACGTTCGCATTCTACGCCAACCCCTCGAGGTTTGGAACAAGTGCTTCCGCCAACCCCCGAAGGGCTTGCCGGCGGGCAGCCGCAGTTTGAAATCTGCGGCTACCCACGGCTAACCCCTTCACGGTTTGTGCACTTCCGCGGCACGCTGGTCGAAACATATGACCCACACGAAAAAAAAGCGGGCGCCACTTGCGCAGCGCCCGCCAGGAGATGGTCAATGCCTGAAGCGGCCTGACTGGGACCGGGTTTCTCACCTGGTCCCAAAGAATCAAGCCAAGCGACTAGAACCTCAGGAACGCCCCAAATTGCACGACGCGTTCGCCGTAAGAGGAACCGATCTCGCCGAAGGTGTTACCGCAAGTTTCAACACCCCCCACTTCCGTGGTCGTACAACCGGTATTGGGGTCGCCGAAGTGCGGCTTATTAAAGAGGTTCTCAGCTTCCGCGCGAACCTCGAGGTTGAACCGCTCGGTGAGCTTGAAGATTCGGGCCAAGCTGGCATCCAACTGCCATAGGCCCGGACCTCGCATCCACGACTCCGTTCGCCCGATGTTACCAATGTCAGTCGAGGATAGGTTGGGAACGAAGGCGGAAGGGTTAAACCATTGGGGGAAGCCCAGGGAATTGTTGGCGCCACCCACGTACTGTACCGGTGCGACGTGATTGGGAACTGCACTGGTATCAAAGGTGGCGAGATTGCTGATGTCCTGCCCGATTGACAACGGATCGCCCGTGAAGGCGGTGAAGACGCCGTTCACCTTCCAGCCTCCGATAATCTGATTAGCGGCTTTGGAACTGGCGAATTTCTTCCCCTCCCCAAAGGGCAGATCATAAACAAATGCCAACTTGAAGTTCTGCGTGTGGTCGAAGCTCAGCGGGCCGTAGTTAAGTGGCTGGCACCCTCTGGGCATAGCTGCCGAAGGCGGGCAGTTAAACTCCAACCCGTTTTCCCACGTGTCGTCGCTCACATAGCCCATGGCCCGAGAATAGGTATAGGCCGCCTGAACGAAGAGTCCGTGGGAGGCGCGATGGTTTATGGTCACTTGAAGGCCATTGTAATGGGAGTCCAGGTATCCCTGGAACTGGTAGAGTCCTCCGCCGTACTGAACCCCTCCGTACGACGGCTCCGCACCGCCGAGAGTGGCCGCCGCGAGGTCCCTGCCGTTGAACTCGTGAACAAAGTGGTTGCCCACATAACCGGCGCTCAGTAGCCAGTCGGAGGGCAGTTTGCGTTCAAAAAACAGATTCCAGGATTCAACGTAGCCTCGGTGGTATTCTCCCGGCCCCAGGGTTCCGATCGTATCGGCTGGGGGAACTAGAACGCTCCCGCTTGAGACATTGGGAATCCCGATGACCGGTATACCCTGCGCGAACGTCGAGACCGGGTTGAAGCAACTTGCCCCTGCTGCCTGGGCGTTGCACGCCGCCGCCTCGGCTGGGGTGGAAGTATCGTAGTGATCGGCGCCTATGGCGAGCGGGTAGAAGCCTCGCAAGGGTCTTTCCATGGGAACCGTGTCGTTGGAAATTCCGAACCCGGCCCGGACGACACTCTTCGGATCGATTTGATATGCCAAGCCTAGGCGCGGCATGAAGAGTGTCTTGCTAGTTGTAATCCCGAGGTGTTCCGGATTGCTGCCGATTCCGCCCAACAGCAGCAGACCGGTGTTCGTATCGAACCTCTCGAGTTTATCCTCCCCGTTGCGCGTGATCAGCGGGAAATATTCGTAGCGGACTCCCAGATCGGCGGTTAACTTCGGGGTGACTCTCCAGCGATCACCAAAGTAATACGCCATCTGCCAGTCTCTTCCCGTCGACTTAATGAACTGGGCGTCATTCTCGGCTTCCGAAATTATGCCCAGGTCCCACCCCGCCCAGGAGTTCTGTACGAAGGGGGTCATGGTGACGGGGTTCCCCCCGCTGGTCAACCCGCTGGTGTTAAGAGCGGTGATGCCGTAATCTTCAATGATGTTGCCGCGCGGGCAGCAGAAGATCTCCGGCTGGAAAGCATTGAGGTGATTGTGAGCGATGTCAACACCAAAACGGAGTTCGTGCTTTCCCTTGATCCACGAGAGGTTGTGCGAGGTGGTACCCGTCCAGTCGTTGCGGTTGTCGGGTTCCCAGGAGTTCAGGCTGCCCATGCCGCTGAAACCCTGCACACTCACGCCCGGAAGGCCGGTATAACGAATATCCCCTAGAGGAGTGTTGGTGCCGGCGATGCCCAGTAAGGACTCACCCAGAGGTTGGCCATATCCAGGTGGTTGGGAATATTCCCGCATCCGGTCAAACCCGACGTGGCCAGTCAAAACCAAGTCAGGAGATAGTGTCCAGGTGTGGCCAATCGTTCCGATCTGGGCAAATTGGAAAGCGCTGCCCGTGCCGTTGCCGCCGGCTGCGCCTAGGTCAAACGGCTCAAAGAACCTGTTCTGTTGGATGGCCCATTTTCCCCAGATGGTGTGCTTCTCACTCCGGTTCCAATCAAACCGGCCGATGGCGACGTTGCGGCTGAGCGGCCGGGCCGCCTTGGTGCCAATGATGTTGTACGGCGTGCCGGTGGTGATGACACCCGTATTGATATTGGGCGACGGAATGAGCGCGTTGAACTTCGTAGCGCCGGCGTTCAAGCGGTTGGCGGGGATCACGTTGAGCACCCCGCCCGAAGAGAACACGCAGCGTCCCGTGCCATCCGCATTCCCGCTGGCAGGATCGAACACCATGCCCTGCTGCAATGGAACCGATCCCCCTTCGGTAGTGCAGACGTTGACGCCGGGAACATCGGCCCCTAAGTAGCTATTGAAATCTCCATTTAGCATGTCGCTCGTCGGAACAAGGTCGGTATACCCTTCCGGCGCATGCTGCCGGCTGAGGTCAAAATTCAGGAAGAAAAAGAGTTTCTCCTTCTTGATCGGTCCGCCGAGAGTGAATCCATCGTTGTTCAGGATGCCGGTGTTGGTAGCATGGTTATACCAGTTCGTGGCGTTCAAAGCATCGTCGGTGTGGAACGCATAAACAGAGCCGTGTAACCTGTTGCTGCCGGACTTGGTGACCACGTCCATGGCTGCCCCTGAGGTCAGGCCTTTCTCCACATCGTAGTCCGCCGTCTGCACGTTCACTTCTTCAATCGACTCCTGGGGCGGGACAACCAGCATGTGGTCGGGCAGCCAGATGAAGAGGTTCGTGGCGCCGTCCACCCGCGTGGTGTTGTCGTGGGCGGGGAGGCCATCAGACCAAATCTCGAACGACCGCTCCGGTGTGTCGGCGATGGAATTGGGATAGCTGTTGGAAATGCCCGAGGTGGAAAATACGCCCGGGGAAAGCAGTTCCGTCGCTTGGAAATTCCGGTAAACGTTCAGAGGTAGGTTCTGCACGGCGTAGCTGCTGATCTCCGTGTGAACATCGGCCTTCTGTGTTTGCAGTACCTCTGCCGAGGCTTGCACCGTAACTTCTTGTGTGGTGGAACCCACAGTCATTTTGATGTCCTGCAGGTTCACCTGGCCGATGGCAACGGTAAGGCCGGTTTGCTTGACCACTTGAAATCCCGATGCCGACGCGGTTAGGGTGTAGGTGCCCTCGGGGATATCTAGCAAGCGGTATAAACCCGCAGGATCGGTAGTCCCGGTTCGCGTAAACCCCGTTGTGTCATTGACAATGGTTATCTGCGCTCCGGGTACAACGGCGCCGCTGGGATCGCTTACCGTGCCCGACACCGAGCCATACAGTACTTGCGCGTGCAATGGCTGCGAGAGTACGGTCGTCAGCAAGCCGGCCCCAACCACCGTGACCAAAAAGAAAACAACGAGGGTCGAAGCGCCTGATCTCTTGGCTTTACACTCATTCATAACGTCTTCCTCCTTTTTAGAGTCTCTGATAAGGGTGCTGGGCACCACTTCCCCTGCCCAGCGTGCTGCGACCCGACGGGATGAAGATAAAACTGGCAGTGATCTGACCCGCTCACAGGGTCACCCTCTGATCTCGTTCACGCAGGGTTTCTCCTTGATCTATGCGGAAATTTACCTGCCGAGCGGGCATTTTCGTTCAAAATATTTGCTCAGGTGCGCGTAGACACCTCAAAGCCCTGGAACCTCTAAGAAACGTGCGACAAAATGTTACTTCCGTGCAATTTACAAAGAATTAGGTGACTCACTAGTTTACATACCACCCAACGGACGATTCTGTCAAGCGTTTTTGCCCGCCACAACGCCCCACCCTACGCCTCGGTTCAGGATGGCCGTTGCAATTGAACGCGCATATCCCGCAAAATACGAGGCTGAGTGACTCGTTTGGCGCGGGCCGTAGCCATGCCGGGTTGGGGCCGGGATCCTGCCTCTCCACTTGGCGAGCAGCCATCGCTAAGCATGTTACGGCTGTGTGAAAGGTGGTGTAACCTCTTGAAACGACGAACCTTTTTGAAGGGCGCGGCAACTGCTGCGTTAACCTCCAAAATGCTGAGGGCGGGAGAAGGCAAGCGAATCGCCTTTGGCGGTATTCAAATCGAGTGCAGCACTTACAGCGGTATTCGCACCCGGTTGGAAGACTTCACCGTCAAAAGGGGCCAGGAGTTGGCCGACGATCCGTTCTTCAGGCAGTTGAAGGAGTACCCGTACGCGTTTCACCCCGCGCTTCTGGCCACGGCCGTTCCCGGACCGCCAGTCGAGCCGGAAGCCTACAACCGGCTAAAGACGGAGTTCCTCCGCCGGTTGGCGGACTTGCTCCCGCTGGACGGACTCTACCTGGCCATGCACGGCGCGATGTACGTGGTGGACATGCAGGACGCCGATGGAGACTGGATTGCCGCGGCTCGCAAGGCCGTGGGCGAAGGTTGCCTGATCACCGCGAGCTTCGACTTGCATGGCAGCTTAAGCCGGCGCGCTATCGACAACCTGGATATGCTCTCTGCCTTCCGGACCGCTCCTCATATCGACCGAGAGGAGACTGCCAAACGAGCCTGTGACATGCTGGTCCACTGCCTGGATCATCGAATTCGACCCACGCTGGTCTGGTCTCCCATTCCCGTACTGATGCCGGGGGAGCGCACAAGCACGGTCTACGAACCGGCAAAGCACTTGTGGGCGCAATTGCCGGGAATGAACGCGGAGCCTGGGGTACTCGATGCTTCTTTACTGGTCGGTTACGTCTGGGCCGACGAACCACGGGCAACCGCAAGCGCTGTGCTGACGGGCACCAAACCGGATTTGCTTAAGAAGGACGCGCTCTCGCTCGCACAGCAATATTGGGACGCCCGCAAGGACTTCGAGTTTAAGGTGCCCACGGGAACTCTCGCCGAATGCATTGAACGGGCGCAGAGTTTGGGAACAAAACCGGTGGTGATCTCCGACTCGGGCGACAATCCAACCGGAGGGGGCGACGGCGACCGGGCCGACGTGCTGGCCGAACTCCTGAGGCAAAACGTCCGCGATGCCGTTATCGCAGGCATCGCGGATCCGCCTGCAACCGAGGCGTGCTACCGCGCCGGCGTGGGCCGTTCGCTTCACCTCAAGATCGGAGGTGCGCTCGACCCGCGAGCCAGCAAGCCCGTGGAAGTCTCGGCGAAAGTGGTCTTCCTATTGTCGACCGATAATTCGCGTGAAAGGCAAGCCGTGGTTGAAGTCCGCGGAGTGACGGTCGTCCTGACCGCCCGGCGCCGGCCTTTCCACGAGATTCGCGATTTCACCGTGCTCAGCCTGGACCCGAGTCGTTTCAAAATCGTCGTTGTCAAGGCGGGCTACCTGGTTCCGGAGATCGCAAAAATCGCCAATCCAAACCTCATGGCGCTCACCGACGGCGCGGTCAACCAGGATATCGAGCATCTGCCCAAGAGCAAGTGGCGCGTGCCTTCTTACCCGTTTGTGCCTGATCTGCACTGGACGCCGTCCACGATTGTAGGCGCGCGGTCTCCAAGGCATGCGGAAGCGTAGTGATCCCTGGGGCACGGGAACAGCCCATTACTAATCAGCCAATGGACTGTCATTCCGAGCGACGCGAGGAATCTCGCTCCGAATGCCTGCAAGCCCGTGCGAGATTGCTCGTCGCCTGCGGCTTCTCGGAATGACTGGTCGAGTTACCACAGAGATTCTAACGGCCGGGAGGGAACGAGGATGCACTTCCGGCCTTCACCTTTTCGAGATCCCTCTCGATTTCCGCAGCCAGGGCGGTCTGGCCGCGCGCCACAGCCAATTCCTTGGCTTGTGTCAGATAGTGCAGCGCGTTCGCACTGTCGCCGGCGCGCCCGTAGGCGGCTCCAAGAGCGTAGAGGTACGTCGGTGTCTCCTCATCCTCCGGAGTTCGGGTCTGGAGAAACTGCTCGATTGCCTGCGCATACTCGTGCTGATTGATCAGCATCCGCCCCAGGTTGAAGTGACCGCGACGGAAGCTGGGATCGCCTTCGATCGCCTTTCGGTACTCCGCAGCCGCCTCCGCAAGCTTTCCCTGCCGTTCGAGAATATTGCCGAGATCATTGTGGGCGGCAGCGTAAGACGGAGAAATGGCCAGCGCATTCCGGAACGCCTGCTCCGCCCCATCAAGCTTGCCTTCCATGATCAAAAGCACACCGTAGTTGTAATAAGCGTCGGGAAACTGAGTTGGGTTCAGCTTCACTGCCGCCTGGAAGTGCTGCTCCGCTTTTTCCCGATTCCCCATCCGGCCGTAAAGAATGAGCAGGTTGATGTGGGCTTTAACCAGTTCGGGGTTGAGCCGCAAAGCCTCCTCGGTCTCCGCCACGGCATCCTTCAGGCGCCCCACCTGTTCGAGTTGGGTGCCTCTTTCCAGGTGGGCCGCCGCTCGCATGTCGAGTTTTCTGAGTTGATCGCGGAGGGGGTCGTCGACGGGAGGCACCACCGCCTCGTGGTGTGCATACAAGGCCAGCTCCTGCTCAGCCTCGTTGGTCTTGCCCAGTTTTCGGTCCACCTGCGCGAGAGCGTAGTGCGCAGCGCCATAGGTGGGGAAGAACTCACAAGCTCTGCGGAACGACTCTCGGGCGGCGGCAGGATTTCCCTTCAGAACGGCGATCCGCCCCAAGCCGAAGTACGCCTCCGCCGCACCCGGTATATCATCCACGATTTCAGAATACGCTTCCGTGCTCTCGTCGATCTCGCCCGAGTCGAGGAGGCTTTCGGCCAATTTCAGGCGCGCGGGAAGATAAGACGGATCCAGGCGCAGCGCTCGCTGGAAGGCCTGCACCGCCTCGGCGTATTTCTTCTGTTTCGCCAGCAGCGAGGCAAGATAGTAGAGCCACTGGAAGGATCGCTCATCGAGCTGGTTGGCGCGCCGGTAACACGCCACGGCTTGTTCGGGCCGGTCGTAAAGATCCAGAAGCATCCCGAACTTGCCGACGGCTTCGGCATTTCGCGGCTGCTGCCGGGCTGCGGTATAGGCTTGCTGAACCTGATCGCGCACTTCCGTGGGGAAATCGCCCAAACTGAGCGCCGGAAGTTTCGGCAAGTCTTCACTCCTGAGCGCACAGCAGGCGAGACAAACAGCAAGCGCGACTGCGCAAAGTTGCCGACGCATGGTGGCATTGTACGCCAGTTTGGGGATCCGCGGGGTCGCGCGGACGCCTGTAGCGCGAGCATTGCCGTTCATCTATGCGTCCTTGGCTCAGTCGGCCAAACCGTGGCGCATGCATACAGAGCAATGTGTGCGCCACCTAGGAAACTGTCGCAGCCCTTGATAACCCGCCGCCTCCCCAAGGCGCCGTGCCGGCTGACATTCCGTCCTAGCCGTCCTTACTAACCAATTGGCTGCCTAGGACGCCCCATTGGGGATCACGGGCACGCCTTCCAGAATTTTTTGCAGAATTTTTTGCTTGACAGGAAGCGCAGTTTATGGTAGCCTATCGTGATTGTCGGATTGTGGACCTCTTGTCCCATTCAACCGCTTGGTCCGCGCCGACAGGAAGGAAAGGCGGGCTAACCCCGCCGGTCAGGGAAGAAAGAGTGATCCAGGAACACAAAAAAACGACGAACGAAGCCAGTATGTCTTTGAAAACACAGGGAGGCCATCGAAAGACGAAGCCAAAACGGACCAACTTCGAGCCCCCAGTGTCCATATTTGACCCCAAAACTGATCTTTCGAGCGTCACGCGTGTCCGGGCGACAGCAAGTCGTAGCGGAGTGCGCCCAGGACAAGAATTGCCGCACGCGGCGAGACTCGAAGAACCGCGAGCAAATACAAAAAACAGTGGGAACGAAGCTAAGAAGTATTTGAAAACAAAGGACTTGACTTTTTGCAATGCTGCTAATTGAGCTGTTTTTGCGTGCAATTGTACCCAGATTGAACCCGAATAGTTCCAGGAAACGGTCTCATTTCAACGAAACGTCCCGCAACCCCTGCTCCGTTCGGCCCAGCCGGGCAATTGATAAGAAGGGGGGCTACAGAGGGCTGGCGCAGAGCAAAGCTCTGCGGGTACCGAAACCAATTTCCCTTTATCTCATCGTTCCTTTTGTCTTCTGCGCGCTGAGCTTGTGCAAGGCCGCAGGCCCCCAAACCACACAGGCCGGCTCACCTGCCCAACTCGCTACCGGCTCTTGGCAAGGCATCGTG
Source organism: uncultured Acidobacteriota bacterium (assembly GCA_963831905.1). Classification (GTDB taxonomy): domain Bacteria; phylum Acidobacteriota; class Terriglobia; order UBA7540; family UBA7540; genus CAVROP01. The sequence goes on from CAWHRX010000009.1 coordinate 2,606,845, forward strand.
CGCGACGCCAAGGGAAACGCCTTGTCTGAAGCGCAAATCGAACTGCGTGAATCCGTATCGGGTCGAACCCTGAGTGCCGTCACCGACGGGCAGGGCACATTCCGCCTGCGGGAGGTTCCGGCCGGGAGTTACACCGTGCGTGTGCGCTGGCATGACGCGACGGGCGCCTCGCCGAAGTCGTTGAGAATCGAGCCCGGCAGCAATCTGAACTCTTCTTTGCAATTGGCTTCCGACGGGGGAGAGTTGGTTCTCCAAACGTTGGCCTCAGGCGAGAAGCCAAAAGCTAGCGGCGGCGAGAACCTCTCCAGCCGGCAGGTTTCCGAGTTGCCCCTCAACAAACGCGATTTCAGCCAACTGCTCCTGCTCGCTGCCGGCACGATGACAGACACTAACGGTTCGGCAAACTTCACCCAGCAGTTCGCCGTGAACGGTCAGCGCGGCTCGACCGCTATCTTCGCCATGGACGGCGTAGACATCACCGATCCGGAACTGGGCGGAGCCACGTTTTCGAACTTCAACATCGACGCGGTGCAGGAAATCCAAGCGTTTTCAGGAGTCATGCCGGCGGAAATCGGCCACGGCGCTGCCGGCTTCACCGACATCATTACTAAGGCCGGAACCAATCTGCTGCACGGTTCGCTCTTTGAATTCGTGCGTAATTCTTCCCTGGATGCGCGCAATTTCTTTGACGAGCGATCCCTCGGCAATCCTGGCCGCATTCCACCCTTCCGGCGCAATGAATTCGGCTTTGCGCTGGGCGGGCCCGTCACCCTGCCGGGAATTTACCATGGCCGCGACCGCACCTTTATCTTCGGGGAGTATCAGGGCTTCCGCCAGCTGTTGGGGGCCACGGAGGTGCTTTCGGTGCCGACTGAGGCGGAGCGGCGGGGGTTAGACACAACGGCATTTCCCGGCGACACTCTGAATGTTCCAGTGAGTCCGCTGGTGGCCCCCATCCTGGCAGGCTACCCTCTGCCGAATGATACACAGGGCCCTTTCGGGGCACGAACTTACGCCACCTCCACGAAGGTGCCGACAGACACAGATCAGTTTTCCGTGCGCATCGACCACCGCATCTCGAGCCAGGCGCAGTTGTTCGCGCGTTTCACTCTCAATAACGTCAACGGTCCCTTGACTAATCCAGATCAGTCCGCCATCAACTCGAGCTTCGCCATTCATTTTCTGGACCACCAGCGCAACGCCGCGCTGCACTACAGCCGCACCATTTCCGCGCACTTCACCTCCGAGACTTCGCTTGGTTACATCCGCAGCACGCCGACCTTCATATCTCCCAACCACACCCAGCCGGCGATGACCTTTGCCGACAGTCTTTACGAACCTCTTAACGCCGCCGCCGGCACTGCTACCGGCAGTCTGGGAAACCTGTTTCAATTCCGACAGAACTTCACGTACCTGCATGGAACGCACAGTTTGAAGTTCGGCGCCGAGGTGCGCTTCAACCGCGACGGAAGCATTTTTGGAGTGAACCCGGATGGCACTTACACCTTTGGCGGAGGGACCGCCTACGCCCCGGTCACAATCCTCTCGGCCAGCGGGCAGCATGACGTTAACCTGGGCGCTCCACTTCCCGACTCGCTCTCGGGACTTCTGACGGCCACGCCCTTCTCCTATAACACCACGGTGCCCGCCCCTTACACAGCGGTCGGGAACCGCTTTGATGAGGTGAGCATTCACCGTGACGCGTACAACTTTTACTTTCAGGATGCCTGGAAAGTCTCGCCCCGCTTCACACTGAATTACGGCCTGCGTTACGAAGCCAACAGCCGCATTGGGGAGCCTCTGCATCGTACCTCGACCGCGCGCTTTGTCGACGCAGAGGGTAACCTCGTCCCGCCCTGGGCGCCGGGAGCGGAGGAAATCGTGCTGATGAATCCTCAGCCTCCCTACGGCCAGGATTGGAACGGCTGGGGGCCTCGCCTTTCCACGGAATGGCAGGCCGCTCGCAACACCGTGGTGCGGGCGGGAGGCGCGATCACGTCCATCCTTCCGAACCTCTTCTGGATGAACTTCCTCACGGGCGGCTTTCCGTTCATCGTCAATCCCTACTTGTCAGCGATGCCGGGAGCGCCCCTACCCTTCGCAGACTCGGTCACCGCTTTCAACCTGCCCACGGTCTACACCACCTCCGGCCAAGTTGCCGTGCCCGGCGGAAATACTCGAATCGTTCCACCCAATACGAACCTCGATATGCCGCGTTTTGAATCGGGCCTCGCCGCCCTGACGCCGGGCCATCAGCCGCAACCCCTTGCCCTGGCGGGCATGGCGCCGGACATCCGTACCGGCTACATCGTCAGCGATACGGCGAGCATTGAGCAGACCGTAAAGGACGTGGTGCTCAACGTTTCCTATGTCGGCACCGCCGGTGTGAAGATCGAAACTGTCAATAGCCCCAACGGTTACGCGGGCGCTTCACCTGAGTTCGCTCACTTCACGCAATTCAACTCCCAAGGGCAGATTACGGGCGGTTACGGGCCGGAGTCGTTCGTCACCACCGGTTCCCACTCGACTTATCATGCTATGCAGGTTTCCGCCTCGAAGAACAATCCGCGTTTGGGGTTGGGCTTCCAAGCCAGCTACACCTTAAGCAAGTCGATTGACGACACCAGCGCCGTCGTGGTCGGTTACGGCGGGCCGACTGGAACCATCATCCAGGCCGTCCCGCAGGACCCCAGGAATCCCGGGGCCGACAAGGGGCCCTCGACGTTTGACGTTACCCATGCGTTTACGTCCAGCCTCATTCAGGTCTTGCCTCTCGACCGCGTGAGTTGGCTCCGCCCACTGGGACAGAGGTTCAACACTGGTTGGCAGGTGTTGAACCTCACTACGCTGACGACGGGCATGCCGTTTTCGGTTTATTCGGGTATTCAACAGACTGGTGCGGGCGCGGGAGGAGGCGACCGGCCCGATCAAATTGCCCTTCCGGTTTTTTCCACCGCCCGGACGATTCGCGAAGACTATTTCGGCCGAGGCGCTGACAATGCCTCGTTCTTCGCAGTCCCGATAAACATTCCGGGAGGAACCGGGCCCAATTCGGGCCGCTTCGGGAGCTTGGGCCGTAATACGTTCCGTGGTCCCGGCCTGCACGATCTCGATTTCGCCTTGATCAAGGATACGACCCTGAGCAGCCGCGCCGGTTCGGAACCACCGACCCTGGAGTTTCGGGGGGAATTCTTCAACGCCTTTAACCTCGTCAACTTCGGGCTACCGGTGAATGTCCTGCGCGGCTCGGGCTTCGGCCTCATCAACCATAGCTCCGGGACTTCCCGCCAAATTCAGTTCTCGTTGAAATTGATCTTCTAATCCTTCCGGGCAATGGCCGAGAAGAGTTCCAGGACTGCCGAATCACAGCGGTGCCACTTGCAGCAAGATCTGTCAATGCGCGGTCAGCCGCAAGATGGGCCGGGAGCACCGAAAGGGTTCCCTTGCTGGCTGAAGTGCCCTTTCGCTGGCTGTCCAATGGGGTAAGATTGAGCGGATGCTGAAAACCAGCTTGGCGAAGGGTGAACGCCGGAGAGAGTGAGCCTTGACCGATGACGAAGCGTCACGTTACTTCGGGGTTTGCCCTCAGCCGTGGAAGGATGCCGCAACCCTGATACTCGGAACGGGCCTGCGTCCCGGCGAAGTGTTCAAGTTGCGGTGGGAATTCGTGCCGCTGAACGGGCACGGCGGATTTATTCAGGTTGCAGAAGGAAAGAGCAAGGCCGCCCGCCGACTACTGCCGATGGCCCCGGCAGTCTATACCACGCTGAAGTCTCGCCTCGCGGACCAAGGATGCCCGTCTGAGGGTTGGGTGTTCCCCACGGGCGCTGTGTGCGGGCACCTCGAACAAGGGACGGCCAAGACGCACCACTCAAGGGCGCTGGCAATCCTCCAGAAGGCCCATGAGGAAGAGCAGAAGACCCGGGAGAAGGTGCCTGAGGAAAAGCCCGAAGAACATCCTGAGGTTGAGCCATTCGAGCCCCACTGCCTCCGCCACACGGCTCTGACGAACCTTGCGGCTGTGTGCCCCGATGCTTTCGCTTTGGCCCAAATCGCTGGCCATTCGTCTATTCAGATAACCATGCGGTATGTTCATCCGCAAGCCGACGCTATCGAGCGAACCTTCGCGCAATTTGCGAATCGCCAAGAGGTGGTCGCAGACGGTGGTCACAAGGAAAAGGCTCTGCCAGACGGTAGGTCAAGCCAGTCTGCAAGTGCTGAGGAATCAGAGGTATTGGTGAGCCGTGAGGGAATCGAACCCCCAACCTACTGATTAAGAGTCTGTGGTTCCAATGATTTCTTGAGATTTCCACTGATTACCTATCGTTAAGTTAACTTGACATCACAGCATGTTAGAGGTAATCTGAGATTACCTTCTACTACCGGAGATTAAATTCGGCGGTAGCAGGTGGGTAGCAGGTAAAAGGGGGTGTCCATGAGTGGCGAATTCACCTTCACGGAGAAGAGAATCGAAAAACTGCCTCTGCCGTCTGCGGGGGCGCAGGTCTATTACCGGGATGCCAAGACCCGAGGTTTCGCGGTGGCCGTCTATCCGAGCGGAGCCAAGACTTTCTACCTCTATCGGAAGGTTGAAGGGCGTCCCGAGCGAGTATTAATTGGGAAATGGCCCGATTTGCCCGTAGAAGAGGCCCGCAAGAAGGCCGATGAGATGAATGGGCAGATTGCTAAGGGTGAGAACCCCGCCGAAGAGCGCCGTCAGACTCGCCTTGAGGGAACCTTCGGGAACCTCTGGGAGCGCTATCTGGAGCTTCACGCCAAGCCCCACAAGCAACCCCGAAGTGTGGCCGAGGATGAAGCCAATTATCGGCGCTACCTGTCCGAGTGGGTTACGCGGCGTCTTTCCACCATCCACCGGCGTGACATCGAAAAACTTCACGCGGACCTTGCCGAGAAAAGCGGAATCTATGCGGCTAACCGTGTCCTAGCGCTGCTTTCCACCGTGTTCAACAAAGCCACGGAATGGGGTTGGAGTGGCGACAATCCGTGCAAAGGGGTTAAGAAATTTCGCGAGGAATCCCGTGAGCGGTTCTTAACTCAGGATGAGATGCCACGGTTCCTGAAGGCCCTGGCGGAAGAGCCGAGTCAGGATTTCCGGGACTTCATCATGCTTGACCTTCTCACGGGAGCGCGGCGCAGCAATCTTCTGGCGATTAGGTGGGAAGAAATTGACTTCGCCGGAGCCGTCTGGCGGATTCCGCGAACCAAGGGCAACAAGCCTCAGAGCATTCCCCTGGTAGGCCCAGCGCAGAAGATTCTCGAGGCGCGACGGGAGCGAGTGAATGGCGAGTGGGTATTTCCCAGTGACGTTGTGAAGGGCGCGCATGTGCTCGAATATCGCAAGCCATGGGGAAAATTGCTCGAACGCGCCCAGATTGGAAATCTCAGGCTACATGATGTTCGGCGTACCCTGGGAAGCTGGCTGTCTAAATCTGGCGCAGCCTTGCCCGTCATCAAGGCAGCATTGGGCCACGCCGATATAGCGACAACCGCGATTTACACCCGTGGTGAGGATTCCGAAGTAAGGAAGGCGCTGGAAGTGGCGGCGCAGAGAATGTTGGAGGCTGGCCATGAGCAAGCGAGCGATGATTCCGTCTCGGTTGGATAACACAGCGACCGCATTCTGGCGCGACCTTAAAGCCGAGTTCGGAGCTTTACATGACGAGCAATTACGAAACAGGAACAAGGCCGGGCTGCACGCCCACTGGAATTCTAACCCGGCTAATGACGAACCGTGGTATTTGGGTGGCGGTCCCGATGACATCCGCACAAACTTTGAGTGGCTCGCCGAACGCGCCGCAGTCCAGTTGGGGCAACCTGGAGGCCGAAATGCCGTTTTCTTCTGGCTGGATCTTCTAAGGAACGAAAGCCCTCATTATCAGCCCATCGCTTCCAGCCGCATTGAGAAGGAAGAGGAAACACGCTGGGAGAGCGGCAGAATTGAGCTGGTTTGCAAGGCGTCGGCGGAGTACTGCATCAAGTGTGAAACCCAAGAGTTGGAACGCGAGAGGCGGAGCCGCAAGAGAAGAGCCTTCGCGGGCCGTAAAAGCAGCGAAGAACCAGCCTCGACACAGGAAGCAATCTTGCGCGGGCTGGTGGCGGAGTTTGGAAAGAAAGGCGAGCCCCCCCCTCAGCACGCTCCCGCACAGCCGAGCATTGACGCGGTAAACCAGACAGGGGATACAGATCGCGGGAGCCGAACGTTCGTAATGAAGGGCAAACCCTTGTTTCATTCGGCCGACTACGCTGGCGTAACCATCGAAGCCCGCACATCATTGAAGTCGTGGAAAGACCTTGAAATCAGATTTCTTAGCGACGACCGGGTTCAGATTTTCAGAAACGGCGCACCTGCTGAAACCCTGAACTACGCGGAGATGGGCTTTGAGGACCGCAGGAACGGGATGCCGAATAAGGCATGGGTGAAATTACGCGAGCTGGCACGAGCACGCGGCATTATCCGCTATGCAGGAACGGGCGGCGACAGGGCGAAGGTTGAGAAGCGGATGCAGGAAATACGGAAGGCGCTTCGGAGTCGATTCGGCATATCCGCCGATCCCTTGCCATTTCTTCACGGCACTGTGTACCAGGCACTCTTCAATATCGGCTGTGCCCCCTCATTTAACAAGTAAACGAATTTTCGTCGGAATCAAATGAAAACTCCCAAGTTTTTTTCTGCCCGGCATCCAATAGTTTAGGGCAATTCCCGCCGAAAACTCTCTCCCGCGACCGAATTTTCGCCCATATGGGTATAAAAGGAGGTCAAACGACAGGTATGAGCATTTCACACGATTACCTAGTACCAAGCGAAGTTGCGGAATTGATGAGGCGTCCGGTCGAGTCATTGGCAGTGGACCGCTGTATGCGCCGTGACCACCCGCCGTATCTCAAAACCGGCCGCAAAGTGCTTTATCGCCGAGCCGACGTGCTGGCATGGCTCGACGCGCACATAGTCAACCCCGCCACGTGCAAGAATGACGTGACGCTGGAATCCTCTGCCGAGCACGACCATCCCACGCCCGCCCGCGAGGTGCGCCCGTGAGCAAGGAATCGGCTGCATTCTTGAAAGCCGTTTTCGAGGTCACAAGCCAGCCTATCGAGCTGAGGGCCTTGCCATCGAAGGATCGGATTTTCACGCGACTGCCGAGCGAGCTAAGCAAATTCGTCAGCGCACACGCGAGGGAGAATCTATATTTCGGTTGCGCCACCCGCGACGGTAAGGGAGGGAAAAAGACTAACTGCCAGGAAGTGATTGTTCTTTGGGCAGACATCGACTTCAAGGACGTTCCCGAGGCAGAGGCCAGCAAGCGGATAGCCTCATTCCCGATTCCGCCCACCATTGTGATCGAGAGTGGTGGCGGCCTTCACGTTTATTGGTTGCTAAGTACCCCCGAGTCCGCGAGTGATCCACGAATCGAGCCTGTCTTGCGTGGGCTGACTGAAGCCCTGGGCGGCGATCGCTCGGCTGCGGAACTGGCCCGAGTGCTCCGGCTCCCTGGCACGCTCAACTTCAAGTACCAGCCTCCGCGTCCCGTCCGCATCCTGGAAATGTACTGCGAACGCCGCTACGCCCTTGCTGATTTTGAGAAATACGCAAAGCGAATCCAGCCACAGACAACGCCCAACAACGCGCCCGAAAGAATCTGTGAAGGGGAAAGAATTCGCCATCCTCACCGCCATCCGTTCTTGATACGCCTCGCCGGGACTCTGCGGGCAAAGGGGATGGACGAGGCCACGATCACAGCCGCGCTGCTCGCCGTGAACCGCGAGAAGTGTGACCCACCAAAGCCCGATGAAGAGGTCCGCGAGATAGGGCGGGCGGCAGGCGGCTATGCCCCTGGTGGGGCAAATTGGACGAAGGTCAATCCGTGGGAATCCGCCGAAGGCATGGACACGTTCTTGAGCGGGGAAGAGGCTGACACCGAGTTCCTCGATGATGAAAAGCGATTCCTGGCCCGCGAAAACGTCACACAGATTTATTCCCCGCGGGGACTCGGAAAAAGTCTTTTCGCATTGTGGCTTGCTGTTTTGCTTGCTTCGCGAGGTGTGCGCGTCTTATTCCTCGACCGCGACAACCCACGGCGCACTATAAAGGGTCGCTTGCGGAGTTTCGGCGCCACACTCGAGACTCCCAACCTAAAGGTAATCACCCGCGAGAAATGCCCTCCGCTTACAAACCTTGTGGCGTGGGCGAGCTTCCCCTACGCTGATTATGATGTAGTGTTCGTGGATTCACTCGACTCTACGGCGGAGGCAGTGGGGGAGCAAGATTCTACCAAACCCGCGAAAGCCATGGCAATTCTGCTCGACATTGCGCGGCGGGAAGGCGGACCAGCTGTTTTTATCCTTGGGAACACCGTGAAGAGCGGTGCCCACTCACGCGGCTGTGGTGTAAACGAGGATCGTGGTGACATCGTGTATGAAGTAAGGGACGCAAGCGGGCTTAAGCCATCAGGCTCAAAACCTTGGTGGGAAGAGTTGCCCCCGGCGGACGCCGCAAGTTGGGCGAACCGGGCATCACGACGGAAGCAGAGGGAAAAATACCGCTTGGCATTCGTCAACTCGAAATTTCGGCCTGCTGAAGAGCCGGAACCGTTTGTTTTGGAAATTGACTTGACCACGGAACCTTGGACAGTGGCGGACGTTACAGATAACGTCGACCGCGAAGGGGCAGAAGCACGCAAGCTGAAGGCGGAGGATAAGGCCCGACAGAAAGAGGCAGCCGTTGCGGCTCTGGTTACTGAAATCTCCCGGCGCAATGCGGCCAAGGAACCGGCGCTGCTTAAGAAGCAAACCGAAGAATTCCTGGCCCACCTTCCGGGTGTGAAAATCACTCAGACAGTGGCACGGGAGATCATCAATTCTGAAAAGTTCGCCATTCTCAAAGGCGAGGGAAAAGGACACCCCAGAATCGTTCAACTGCCAGGTAAAAAAGAAGAGAACAACCGAAATAGCGAGGTCACAGAAGGCGCGAAAACACAGGGCGAAAATGGTGCTGATTTCGGTGGCCCCCAATCCATGCCCTCAACCGAAATAGACTCCTCTCAGGTCAGCATAAATAGCGGCTCTGGAAAAGGCCCTATTTCGGTTAACGATTCGCTTTTTACACCGCACAAGGAGGCAAAAAGCGACGGAATGCAGAAACCCACCAACGGAGAAGGGAGGTCACCGTGGGAGCCTTTGTGACGAGCCTGCTTGTGGAAGCCCGGCGTTACGGGGTTGAGGTGGCAGTCATCGGTGGCACTGTATGCGTTCGGCCCGCCGACCATTTGCCAACCCACCTACGGGAGCGCTTGCGGGCGCACAAGGCCGAAGTGCTGGCGGCCCTGGCCCCGCCAATCGTGGCGGCCAAACTAACGGAGTGTCGCCACTGCGAGGGCAAGGGTGAGTGTGACTGCCCGGCTTGCACCTTACGGCGAACCGAGAGACCTAGCCCTTGCCTAATGTGCGAGCCAGCGAGGAGGCAGATTTGGCTTGCTGCAAGTCGGAAGGAAGGCTGTTGGCATTGCGGTGGGAGCGGGAAGTGCGGGTGCGTTGGGTGTGGCCGTCCTGGAGTTTGCTTAGCTTGCACGGGTTCAGGACAGGGGCGCCCTCAATGAGGTTATCCCCAAACCGAACTGAGGCGTGTCAGACTTGCGAGCGGGGAGCCGTAGCCAAACATAACCAAACATATTGCGATGTCGCCAATAGTCTTGTGTCCTTAGAGAGCAAGCATCCCGGCCGCAACTTGACCGGCTTAAACTCGGAGTGCCCTTTGACGAGCAGAATCGTCTCCCATCCTCCTACCGCAACCTACTCTACCGCACTTTACAGTTGACAAACGCGTATATTGATCCCTGATGATTCAACTGTGGAATGCATTCAGATGGGAGCGGAAGACGTGAGGGCAGCATGAGCGGCAGGCTTGGTGGAGATATTCGGGAGAAGAGACTTACAAAGAAGCAAGCCCGATTTGTGATGGAATTCCTCAAAGATATGAACGGTGCTGCTGCGGCTCGTCGGGCTGGGTACTCGGAAAAAACGGCACGGACTATTGCCAATGAGAACCTGACAAAACCTGACATCCGAGCAGCGATAGAGAGCGAGACGGCACAACTCTTTGATGAACTTACAGTCACCGACAAGATGGTTTTGCGAGGACTGATGAAGCGCGCTTTCTACGATGTGCGGGACTTCTTCGATAACAAGGGCAACCCAAAGGAAATACACGAGCTGGATGAGCAGACTGCGGCGGGGATCGCAGGGTTCGAGTATGTCACGCTTTATGATGGAAGCGGCGACCAAAAACACGCCTTCGGCCAACTCCGAAAGATTCGGTTGGTCGATGCTGGCATCAACTTAGAACGGCTCGGGCGTTACCTCGGATTGTTCAAAGACCGGCTCCAGATCGAGCCGAAGGATGAATTCGAGGGCCGGACGAAGGAAGAGCTGAAATACTATGCAGAACACGATGGTCAGTGGCCGCCATAGGGACCAGGAATTAGCGAAAGCACTCAAGCTGGCCCGAGCCATCAAACTGGCCAAGGAAAAAGAGATTGACGAGTCTTGCGCAGCTGATCTGCTCCTCTGGCTAACCCAACATACGAAGACGAGGGATGACCATTGGCGTGAGAAACGAACTCAACCCTACGCGCCATTCCCAATGAAGCCCTACATCCCTTTCCTATTCGCTTTCCTGCATCAATCAAAACGACTGTTCATCCCTAAGAGCCGTGAGATGATGCTCAGTTGGGCAGTGATGGGGTACGCCGTCTGGCTTTGCCAGTGGCACCCAGAAATACAGGTGATCGTGCAATCGGCTCGGGAGGACAAAAGCGTTGACCTTGTTACAGGCGGAGAGCGCCCAGGCTACACCCGAGTGCTTTGGGAAAGCCAGGCGGAATTTCTCAAGATTCTACATCCGCTAACAAAGCCAGTGGACGAGATGGCGAGGGACGTCTTCACTTGGAAGAACGGGAGTGAGATTCGTGGGGTTCCTGCTGGCGGGGACCAGTTCCGGCAATATCATCCGTACTGCTGCATTCTCGAAGAGGCGTCTTTCCTGCCTGAAGCTGAGGCCAGCTACGGAGCGGCACTCCCCGTTGCCTCGCAGATTATATGCGTCTCTAGCGCGGGACCAAGCTGGTTCATGGACACCTGCGACGAGATCATGGAACTGCCCCAGGACCCTGAAATATTAAGGCCCGTCAAAATGGTGGTCCCCAAAGGTTGTACGTGGAAGCGCGATCCCAAGACTGGGATAGAAGTCTTACGGGTCCACTACTTCGCCGACCAGGAAAAGGGCGCCGATTGGGTCGCCAAGACAAAGCCGACTTACAAAAGTGAAGCTTTGTGGATGCAAGAACAGGAAATCAAGGCGGATGCGTTTTCGGGGCAATTGCTGTTCCCGGAGTTTCAGAGGCAGTACACGGTCATCAAGCCTCACCCAATCCCTGCGGACGTGACGTTTTACATGGGCATCGACCCGCACCCGCGGCGGCCACACGCCTTTTTGTGGATGTACGTGGACCGCTACGACAACCACGTCTACATCCGGGACTGGTGGTGTTCACGAATTTACGGAATGCGCGGCAAAGTTCCTGAAGATGACGACCTGCATACGATAAAAGAATACGCCGAGACCATGCTCTGGATGGAAGGGCCAGAACCAGACTTGGGCGCACCAAATGGTTTCACGAATAACCAAGGACGGCGACAAATCCAGCAGCGCCGGATAATGGACACCGCTGGAAAGTCGTGGTCAACCAATCGAGAACTCGGAAAGGAGGGGCCAGAGACGTTCTGGGACACTTACCAAGAATATAAAATCCTCTGCGACCCGAGTAAGAAGGATTTCGAGGCGGGACGAGACGCAGTTGCAAGCAAGCTGAAGCCACGCAAGTACCAGGGCGCAGGCGGAGAAATCCGCGAGCAATCCCAGATCCTCATTTTCGAAACCTGCCGTGAGCTTATTTTGGAGCTTGAGACCAATCGTTATCCGATGCTCAAACCCGGACAGTCCGAAACACAAGACCCAACGGGGAGACCCTTGCCAGTGAGAAAATGCCTCACTGACATTATGCGCTACCTCGAAATGGAAGACCTTTACTGGATTGATCCGAGGAAGAGGGAGTTCGTTGATGAGTTTTCGCCCTACCCCGAAATCCCAGGCTTTCGCGTATAAAACACTAGTAATTCCGCCGACTTAACCCTGCGAAGCTATCAAGCGCGACTCCTTCCCCTTATTGTTTCTCCAACGTCACGCTAATTGTGGGAGACGCGCCGGCAGTCAAGGTGATCGTTTTCTGCCAAGGCTTGAACCCCGATTTCTCAATGCTGATCGTGTGGTCGCCGGGCGTCAGTCGAAGGGTAGAGGGGGTGCTGCCCATAAACTTCTGGTCAACCGTGATGTCAGCGCCATCTGGGATCGAAGCCACGGGGACCGCGATTGTTTCTGCTGAAGGTGAAGTGTTGACCGCTGGTGCGGACGAGGGGGCTGCCGCCGGGGGCGAGCTTGGCACCGGTAGCGTGAATTTCGCCAAATCGAGATTCATGTCCCCGCTTACGTACGCTGTGATCTCCGTGCCCTTCGGGATCGTGATGTCTTTGCCGTGCATAAAGAGAAAGAACGGTGCTGCGGGCCAAACAACAAGGCTTGTCGCAACGATTCCCGCAGTCATAGCTCCAGTGTGTCCACCCCCTTTCACGTCCCTGACGCCGCGTAGAGCTGCTTTCTCGCCGTCAGCGAGACGAACGGAATCAATGTTCACGTCAATCTTGCCGCCCCTGGCCATCCTCCGTTTGGGTTGTGCCTCAGTCACGGTACCCCACGCAACGCTGCCTTTCGGAATGACCAGCACGTCATTCACTTTGATCTCTTCCAGAACGTCGAAATCCACCTGGTCGTTAACTTGGGCATCGGCTGAGGAAAGCGTGCGTTGCAGTCTGAGCTTGACTGGCGTACCGTCCTCCAACCGAAATCCGGGTTTGACTGGGGCAGGTGACTGAGCTAGGGCCACCAGCGGAATAACGAACACGGCGAGAGTCATCAAGGAGAATATGTGCTTGAAACGCGGATAGAACATACTACGTCTCCTTCCATTCATCGTGAAGCTTCGCCGGGCCAAGTCCGGCACGGTTTACTGCAATCATTCCGCAGTCCCTGGCTTGGCTTCTGGTTTGGCGGTCTTCCACGGTCTTCTAGCGGGGAACGTTCTTTGACTCATTTCCTCAATTCTGCCCGCGACCTTGGCGATCAGATCAAGCGACACCGAATCAGGTAGCTCCTTCTCTTTTCCGAGGTATCGTGAAACGTAGGCTGCGCTCGAACCCCACAGACCGAGCCGAGTCGTGACAATGAAGGCAACTGTCTCCGCCTCAATTTCGATAGCGCGGCCGTTCAGTCCGCTTCGACTTGCCCACCAGTGGTCCTTATCAGAGCCCAGATGGCCCAAGTAAATGTGGGCGAGTTCGTGGCAGAGCACTCCGTATCGGCTTTTCTCGTCTAGCTCCCTGTGAACCACTATCCTCATCTTCCACTTGTTGGTGCCCCTCGCCAGCGTCGCGAATCCGGCATTGGTGGAGACACGTGCCCGTTTGACGTTGCCCGATCCGCGCCGCGCAAGGGCAATCCGGCACACCGAAAAAGGACCACACGATTTGTGTCTTGCCTTTCCCGCCTTGCTCTGGTACGTTTACGGCGTGGTTTACATAACCTTGAAGACATTTCGCCCGATTCGCTTTCAACACTCTTGTTTTAAGCACAATTGCAAGAAAGAGTTCCGGTTTACATATGGCTTCTTATCAGACGTTCAAGCCTATTTTTGGGCTGTAAGTCCTTGACTCTGTGTTCCGCATGTAGCCCCTTTTTCAGCGAATGGGGAAACATGTAGCCTTTTTGGGTAATTGCATGTAGCCCCAAAAATGTCCGTCTCCGAGCTATCGGCGCGGCGATTTTCAAGGTGACCACCCTCGATGGCCACCTAGGCTGAATCGGCCTAAGTCAGTTCTACTGCAATTGTGCCAGCGCAAGCTCGTAAGCTTTCTGCTTCAGGGTTGCACCACTGCCAAATAGGGTGTGAGCATAGCGGTCGCCGCTGGTCCCCTGCTTGTGGTCCACAGGGGCGCTGAGCGTGCCAACTCTCACCGCACGAACGGTTCCTGACTGCGAGTGGCCTCCCGGAGGGCAGCCAGCCCATCAGCGTTGGGGGACAAAGCCAACGCCCGCTTGCAGCCGTCCTCGATGACGCTAAGCCCTAGGTGTGGGACGAACATGTGCGGACCACGAATCTCGACCAGCAGCCGTTGAACCTCTGCGTCATTAGTCGGGTTCAGGGCTGCCCAAATTACGTCCCATTGTGCGTTCTGGTCGCGGAGGCGGTGAACGAGAGATTGAAGCTCCGCCGCAGAAAGCGTGGGTAGAACTTGCTTTGTGGGCGTGGACGGTGAGACCGTGGACGATCCGACGCGCTCACTAGAAGAAACTCTACTGGACCTCTTCCGGCTCATTGAACCCAACAAGGCCGCAAGTATCAGAATTGCGACCACCACAGCGACGGCAATTGTCCATTCCACAAATTCTCCTTCTGCCCGACGCGCTCACTTCCAACCGATCACCCAAGAGGGGGGACCTTCCGGAGTGCCAAACCTTGCCGCATTAATCTGCTTCGAACCCACTGCGCTTGGCAAGAGGCTGCATCAGTCCGGGGATGGTGTTGATGTAGTCTAGTCGCTCGCGAATGTTGGGCCGAGTACCTGCAACCCAACTAAGGGCTTGGCTAACGTGAAAGAGATTTCTAACCGGAGCGCAACAGCCGGGAACCTTGTTGCTGCTGTAGAGCCGTAGCTCATGTGGCTTCGATTTCGGTGCGGGGTGCACTTCCCCATCCACACCTTCCGAGATAATGTGCCAGACTCGTGCAGCTGCGTGTGGCCCCCACTCCTCAGCAACTCGGTCATCAACCCAGTCGGTAAGGGCCTCCGCATCGACGTGGTGCTTAAGCCACTTCTTATAGAGGCTTTGCTCATTGGGAACCTGCGCAAACTGCTCATCCAGGTGGTGGGCTATGTCGTCAGGATCTAGCGACGGAACATGAAGACGCCGAAGGTGCGAATCGCTCAAGCCGAACATCATGCCATTGCAGCAAACCAGGCGGTACCAACCGAGATTGATTTCGAGCGCCGTGCTTGTATCCACGGAGTTCAGCGAGTTGACCCGCAGGACCAATGGGTGTCCATCGCCAGGGTCGAAGTCCATATTCGGGATGTCACAACTCCAGTGCAGACGCTCCCCGTATTCCGACATGAGAATGGTCGATTCAACCCCCGATATGTCGACTTGAGTCTTCCGCAATGCCCGGTAGACCGAAGCGAGAACCTCACGATGCTGGATGAGCCCGTAAGCTTTCGATACAGTTGAGACGGGGGTGGGGTCTTCCGTGATTTTCAAGGGTTCCCGCCGAATTTCGTCCTTGTACCGATTTTCCTCTCCACCTGCCCGAAACGGCTGCCGGCTGAAAATCGGAATCTGAGGGTAGAGGTCGGCGACCTTGCCATGCAACTCAACCACCGTTGCTCCCTCCCATGTCGCATCAGCAATTCGGGAGGCTTGTGCACGATCAACTGCATTTCGATGAAACAAATTCGCCACGTTCATAGCAGTCCTCCTTTCGGCTTGCACACCTTAGCGGTTCCAGGTTTTATCTTGGTGTATTTCGTTAGTTGAGATTGAAAAAGACTTGTCCCGCTCATCAGCGGTTCCGCAGACGTAACGGATACGAGAGTTTCGCAATGTTGCTTATAACCGATTTGTTGCGGAAAGTCTACAGGCCATGATTACGGGTCATGGCCGAGGATATCCGGGTTCGCGTAGGGCGGAGACTGTGCAAGCTGCGAGTGCAGCATGGATGGACACAGGTGCAAATGGCAGAACGTCTCGGCCTGGACAGGAGCTATCTAGCGGACGTTGAGCGCGGGAAGAGGAATATCTCCATCGTCAATTTGGAAGTTATAGGACGAGGCTTTGGGATTACCGTTTCAAGGCTTTTGAGAGGAGTTTAGGGAATCCCCTCGGGCCTGATTAGCGGGAGCTTCGCGTATCAGGGTCGCGGACAGCGCCCCTTTTTTCAAAAGCACATAGCGGTTCTGAAAATCAGCCAAGATATTCAGGTTGTTCGGTGGCGCGATGCGTGAAACGAGGCTATAACTCTCAAGTCTGCCGAACGCGCTGTCAATTTCGGGAATAATCCGATTCCCCCACCAACCCCGTTCCCAAGTTTGGTATGCACTATACCGGAAAATGTGGTCCTCTGTCTGAAGCATAGCGCCCTCGATTTTGATCAATTCGCCGGACAACTCGATGTCGCGGTCGCTCAACTCTAGGGCTATGCAAGGTAGCGGGAGGGGCCGCTGCTGCGGGCCAAGGCCGTTGACAAAGGCGACCACCAGCGCGCCGGGAACCAGAGAGCCGGCCGCTGTCGCAAGTTGCCGATTCCAGCGTTCATCCGTATGCGGCCGACTTGTCAAGCTAGCGCCTCAGTTTTACCTGCGCGGTTCGTTAGGACGCGCCGTGTCTTACAATCGCCGGTGGCGGGCGGGTCGCGGAGAGAGGCCCCGATGCCCGGTGCTGCCCGTGGCGCGGCCCGTAAAGAAGGCCAGGGCATCACCAAAGGGCGTTTCGATGTGTCACACCATCGCCGCCATCGAGTCCCGCGTGGCGCTAACACCAGACAAGTACGGCGATATCCTGAAGATCGTCCAGATCGGTTTTTACACCACAGCCGCGATTGTTGCGATTCTGACCTACTTGGCTGCCCGGAGGGGTCTGCTCAACACCGTCAATACCGAATACCAGAAGCGGGTGATGGATCGCCTGCACAAGCTGTCGGAAGACCTGTACAGCGAGTTTGACCCGTCGTCGGAGACGTACTGGCCGAAGGCGCGCGCGGTGGAGGAAGCGATCGAGGACATCAATGACGTATTTGAGCGAAACCGCGAGGACATACTCGCGGAGCGGAAATACTATTATGGCGTCCCTGTCACGAAGGATGTCGAACGGCTGCGCCGGCTGCTCGATCCGGCGATTTCGGACCCGTTCATTCCCGATGAGATACGTAGCGCGGTCGTCGATCTCTTGGATAATCGCATTCGAGTGTTGCAGAGCCTTTATGCGGATGAGTTCGAGAAGTACTCGGACAATCTGGCGAAGGGCAAGCATGGGCCTTCCACCGAGCTCGATGACGTGAACAGAATTCACAACAGGATCGTTGAGCAACAGCGGTTAAGGGGCTGCGGGATCGCACAGATCGAGGAAGAGGTTCACGAGATTCGCGCCCTGATACAGGATTACTTCGACTCCTTCAACCCGCATCGGCGCTGGTGGCAAGGCAAAAGGGTTAGGGCAGGAAAGAAACGAAAGGCCGCCAGTGACTCGTGACGTTCTATTATGGACATTCTGCATCTGTGCCTGGATGAAAGCGGGAAATTCCGCGACTCAGACTATGTGTCGTTTTGCGGCTACGTGTCCTACGCCCGCGACTGGGAGGCGTTAAGCCAGGAATGGATGTCCGCGCTGCTTCATGAGCGCCTCAGCGTCTTACACACCACTGATGCGTACCATTTCAATGGCGAGGAATGGAAAGCCAAAAAAGCGGAATGGGGAAATAATGCCGAGGCCGAGCGCGACGCCCTTCTCCTCAGGTTTGCCGCAATCGTCAATAAGCATGCCGGACCATGTGTCGGAGCCGCTGTCGATGCCGCGCATTACCGGAAAATGCCATCCGACTTCAGAGAACGCCTCACGAACCCGCACTATCTTGGATTCGAGCAGGTTGTCAGAGAAGTTGTCGGATTATCCAATGTTGCGGGCCAGCAGCACACGATCGGACTCATAGTCGATGATGAGGAAGAGTATTCCATCGAATGCTATCGACTCCTGACAAAGCTCAAATTGAAGAACCCGGCTATGCGAAAGCGAGTAACCAGTCTTTGCTTCGCCAACGACAATTTCTATCCTCCCTTACAGGCGGCGGACTTGTTAGCTTATGTGACGAGACAAGAGTTGATCCGAAAATCGCTTGAACCCGGTAGAACCCCCGGCGCGCTGTATTCCGCCTTGACGATAAAGCACCGTGGGACGCAACCCATATTTTTCGACGCAAAATCGCTTGACGGTATTGCGGAGGATTTGAAGAGACGAGAGCAGTAAGAGGACACTGCCCTCGCTCGGAAAATCAGGCTATCCCCACCATGGCGATGCGCCGGAATGAACCTCCAGCACCTCGGCTAAAGCCTCGTTGTACGGTCCCCGGACAAAGACCTGATATCCAGGCGCGATCTCGGGAGGCAAGCGAATGATCGAGGCGAAGGTGGTCATCAGACTGTTGCACGCATCGATCGTTCTCAAGATCGTATCCGCAATCCACGGCAGGATCGAATTTATATTTTCATTGTAACGGTGCTCGGGACGCCAGCCCTCGAATGAGGAAAAAGGCGGCGACTTCGGGTCGATGCAGAATCCCCGTTCGGTCTCGAAAATTGGGCCGAAACCGGTCCCGCCATGAACAACGCGATCGCGAAAATTGCGCAACTGCGAGAAGAACGGTGCCAGATTGGCGTATTGCTCGGCGAGCGGCCTCGGCAACCGATACTGCCGCTCAATGTCATCGGCGCTCTTGAAACTCTGTTTATCCCGAAGCACGAGCTTGGAGAAGGTCTCTGGCAATGGATGTCCCCGCCTGTTGGCGTCGGCGGTTTCATCAAGCAGTTGAACCTTTTCCCGCCAGATAATCGAAATCATCTCTTGCAGCAAATCGAAAACCGTTCGAGTCAGAGTCGCCAGATATTCCAGTTCGGTGGTCGCGAAGCGGTTGGCGCCCCCGGGCGGGAGAGCGCGCCGGCAGCCGAAGAAGTGCCGCAGTTTGGCGACCGATGTCCCCATATTGTGGAAGTCATCGCAGATGGCAAGGATGAGCGGACAGATCTCCCGCCAGCTCGCGCGCTGCCACATGAGGTGGACGAAGGGGATTAACAGATCGGACCGAGTTGCCGCAGCGTGGGCCACATAATTCACCTCTGTTGCGTCCGCGAGCTTGCCTTCAATCAAGCCGCCGGACGTGGGAAACCACATACGCCATTGAGCGCCGTCCCACAGAGGCATCAGGTTAACAATTCTGTCGCCCAATTGCGTTGTGTCGAGGTAAACGACGTTCCGCAGGTCTTCAATGGTGAGATCTACCATCTCTGGCCCTTCCGTCCGAAGACAGCCCGTGGGTAGTGGGCTACTTTGAATCTGCCCAATCTAAAGGTTCGTAAACATCAAGATGTTCATGTTTTGGGTCGACGTGCTCGCCTTCTAAGTAACCAGATAGAAATGCGGCGTGCTGTGCTGCCAATGCCACGTCAGCTTCATGGGCTAGGTACACGATTACATATTCCGCTCCGCACTTTCGGCATGCAGCATTGCGCGAGTTTGGTACCTTGAGATAACCAGATGGGATCAAATGCCCCTTCTTAATTCCCTTGCCTTGGCTCATGGTTTATCCTCCTTATGCGTCTCCTTCTGCCCTCCGCTACTCGCAGGATTCCCAAAGGACAGCCAGATCTTCGACGCTCCACAGGCGATCACATCTGACGAGTCTATCAGAAGCGCGCCAGGTCCACATTGCCCTCTATCGTTTCCAGTCATCAGGCCATTCCTGAAGCTCCATCGGGAGGGACCGGGTTGTGGGGCGACTTTTGGCGCTGTCCCTCTCGTGAACATTCACTGTGCATGCGAGGTAAAACAAAGCCGCTCGAGCAAGCTGGAGAAGGCGAATTGTCTTGGCGGTAAAATCCTCACGACGCACCGAAAATGCAAGCGTGTCGAAGAGCAACCGTGCGATCACATTCTCTGGTGTTGGTTGGGCAGGCCAATTTTCGAGATGGACTTTGACATATTTGTGTTCCAGGTGATTTCTAATGACGGCGAGATCGTGTGCCTCCGGCTCCATGGAATCCGGCAGCCCGGAATCTCTCTCGTAGAGATCTTTGGCTAACCAAAAGAGCGCTCGCAGCGGGGAGTGCCGCAATGGGTACAGATTCGCTCGCAGGACCTTCTTGTTTTTCTTCTCTTCATACCAGAAAGTTCGGAACGTTACCTTGTTCTCAGGAATACCAAGAGAAAGGTAGTCGTTGAGAAAGAATGCCACCTTGTCGAAGAGGGAATATGCCATTCGAAATGAGGCCTTGATCTGTTCAGTGGCGACTGAATAAGACGGATAATCCAAGGTATTGGCAAGACTCACGCCGCGATCTGAGAAATGCACCTCAGCCGCCTGCGATCCAGCAAACAACAGGTACCTCGCGGAAGCGAACTCCTGCTTCATCGCGTTAAAAAATCCGACGTAGCATGGTCCCTTCCCGAGAGATACAGTAATTCCAGGTAGGGTCACTGGATCGCTCGCTCCGGCTGGATAAGGGCCGAGATCATTGACGGGGTGCATGAAAAGGTGGTGAGCTAAACACCATCGTCGATAGGAGTTCTCTGCCTCTGACTTGCCCAGATCGCCTGTTTTGAGGTCATGCCTATTCCGGAGCACAGCAGGCCTAACGTGGCGCTCAAGCCACCGCTTCTGCCGCAAGAATGACTGTCTCGCATCCCCTTCCAATCGTAGCGCCAGCGCACGGAGCAACTCTGCGTATGACTCCTGGAGGAGCACCACCTGATCGTGTCGCTGCCACGACATTTGCGCGTACCAACTAAGCTCAACTGCCCGGTTCCCGACCGCCATGCCGAATGTGTGATCGAGCCCGAGCGCCTGATTCCATGCATACATTGCGTCAAGAAACCGCCCGCAGTTCGACAGTGCGTTACCGAGGTTAGTGAAGATCTGACAACGGCGCATTGCCGGCAGCGAGTCGAGGTAACTGAGGGCGTGCCGCAGTTGGAGAATCTCGTGCTCCAATTCTTGCTGCTCCCAGGCACGGCGGTCGCTGCTCGAAATGGTACGGCGGTGGTTCCATGCGTTGGCACAAAAATAGTGCAGCATCCCGTGTTGCTCACGGCTGAGAGTCTCGTGCTCAAGTTCTGAACAGATCGTCAGAGCACGATCAACGCCATCTTTTCGCGCCAGCACCCCAGATATATCGATCAAGAGGCCGAGCTGATCAAACCGCTTCGCCAAGTCTGCCGTCTCGAAGCTTCCTGGCGCCATCAGTTGCTGGTATCGCTTTTTGGCAGAACTCACATCCATGTGTCATCTCCCGTTCACACGCTTCGAAGGCCAATGGAATAAGTCGAAGGTCTGCATCGGTTAAACATTAGCATATGCAATGACACAACGATGGCGACCAAAAGACAAGGATCAGCCTAAGACTTTTGGCAGATGTTTTCGCAGTCAACGGCACCCACTTGCCCAAAAACCTTGTTTCGCGGACCATTGCAACTGGTTGATTCTCAAAGGAGCGTATTTGAGTAGGCGAGTTGCCCACAAACACCAGTTTGTGGGCAGGTAGGGCTTCAAGTGTCAGTCTAAGCGGAAACCTTCTTGACCGGTTTGAAGGAAATCAGGTTTCGTCGGGTTTGGGAATCCTGCACGCCTTGCCCCTGAATCCACATCTCGGACCTTGGCATCGTTCCAGCCTCATGGGGCATCACGGTCAGTAGAACTACCTGCACTGGCTTCCTGCTTCAGACGAGGAGAGCCGGGGCACCGTCCCCTCCGAGAAACACCCCGGCTCCTCCGTATCCGTCTTGTGAACCCAGGGCACTGCGGCGGGGGTGCGGCGTGGAAAATGCCCAGCCGGCGTCTCAGCCTTGAGAGCCGTGCCATTCCTTGCAGTCCCTGCACCACCTGGTCCAGGGCACCGCTTCCAATCGCGCCTTGCTAATCGGCTCCCCGCATTCCGTGCAAATGCCGAATTCCTCGCGCAGAATCCGAGCCAAGGCATCGTCGATGGCACGCAGGAGCTTGCCGTCTCTCTGCTGCAAACTGATTTGCATGGCGGCGATGGCAGCACCGACGGCGATGTCAGCCGCGTCCCCGCGAAGCTCCCCTGCGGCGGGTATTGAATCAGCCAGGCTCTTGCCGGTGGAGAGTACTTGCCGCTTCGTAAGGAGAAGGTTCTTGTAACGAAGCAGATCGCTATTGTTCATGATAGCCGCCCTGTGCCCCACGATTGCTGTGAATGCCTAGCACCAGCTCTCAGATTATACAGCCAGAGATGTGCTGTGGCAGCGAAGTTCAGCGTATCCAACGCCAGATATCGCCGCTGATCAGCGCAGTTCTCGGAGTCAGCCAGGACGCCGTACGGAGACGTATTCTAGCGGGCAAGCTGACGACTGTAGGTGTTGGTGGGATGGTTCTGTTTCAAATAGGCGAGGTGAAGAGATTCCTCGAAGGGAAGTGGTAATCTGCGATTCCCCACTCGCTCGGTATGAGGCCCCACTCCGGAAAGCCCTCATGGGTTGCCGGAAGACCATCGCACCTTTGGTCGCTCGCGCGGGCTGGGTCGAAGGAGAACTGAAAACTAAGCATCTCCCTGAGTTGTGATACTTTACCTTCGCGACCTTTCTCGGCTGGCAGTGGCGTAGAGATTCAACTCCATGCGGGTTGATATCCCGAGCTTCTCATAAATGCGGAACAAGTGGTTCTTGACCGTGTGTGCGCTCACGTCGAGCTTCCCGGCAATTTCTTGGTTGGTGAGCCCATCCACCACCATGGTCGCAACTTGCTTCTCCCGCCGGCTAAGCAGCGGGACGCCTTTGGCGCTAACCACGTGGACTGGTTCCCTGTTCCCTAAGGCTTTAACGATCCATTGGAGTTGCTGACTATTAGCCCAGACCTGCCCGGCGTGTACACACCGTATACATTTACACAAAACCTCGAAGGGATCGGTCTGGCAAGCGACGCCTTTGGCACCTGCGGAGAAGGCGTCGATCACCTGCTCCGATTCAGAGCAATCCAGCAGCAGGATGGGACGCGCAGTTGGGGCAGAACCACGCAGTTCTCGAACAACCTTAACACCCCCCTGGGGATCACCTCCCAGGTTCGAGCTGATCACCGCTACATCGGGTTGATGCTCAGCGGCCCGCTTAAGAAGTTCCTTTGCTGTGTGTTCGCAGCCCACCACAACGAAGTGCTTGCGCTGCTCCTTCAGCACATGGCACAGTAACTGACCGGCCATCGCAGTGCGTTGGGCGACAATAACCGATATAGGCATGGGCGTGATACCTTCCTCACCGCTAAGGTCGCTTGTCACGCCAAGCTGATTTTGCGGATACGTCATTATACGAATACACTTCCAGAAAGCAAGAGAAAAGTCCAGGCATCTGTTGCCAAATTAATAACTATCATCCGGGCGCTCCACACAACTGGAGTGAGACGAATTTTCGGTCCGCTTAGGAATAATCTCCCCATTCCAGATGAGGCCGATCGTCTCCCCTCCTGGTGGTACTTTCGGCCTACGGGTGGGGGGGGCCGTTCGGCCTATTGGTGGGGGGGCCGTTCGGCCTATTGGTGGGGGGCCGTTCGGCCTATTGGTGGGGGGGCCGTTCGGCCTATTGGTGGGGGAGCCGTTCGGCCTATTGGTGGGGGAGCCGGTCGGCCTATTGCGGAGTTTTTGTTGCGTGCCTACACTCCATGATGATCTGCCAGCGGAGGGACGAGGTAGGAACCCATGAAACAACCCGTCAAAAAGATACGTGCCACTGCGCAACGCCGAAAATATAACCGCTACCGGCTCCAGCTCCCCGTGATTTTCTCATGGAAAGATGCGCGGGGAATTCTGCAGAAGGGCGTAGGTCTAACGCATGTAATGAGTATGGCAGGAGCATTTATCTTCACCACAAGACCTCCGCGGCTAAATGCCAAGATTAAGTTCAAAGTTTATCTTCCGGAAAGAGGCGCAGCTCGGCCACAGCGGATCTACGGGCATGGGCAGGTAGTCCGCGTGGAGCCGGCCCACGGGAGACATCGCGCAGGCTTTGCGGTTGCGACAAAGCCCTTGGTCGTGCGCAGAGCACCGGGATACTGATAATAAACGCATGTTCTCGATGCCAGAGTCTGTGTATAGCAAGCCCTAGCAAGTCATCGCACTGTTGGCCGAGCGTTTTGGCCAAGCACAGTGTTGGCGTCAATTAGAGGGTTACAGATTTGTGACTCACGGGGCGGAGCTGTGTTTCAGTCGTCGAGGAGTCGAGAGTCAAGAGTTAAGAGTTAAGAGTCCAACAAAGACTGACAACTGACGACTGAGAACTAAGCACTCGCTACTGCCGGGAGGTTTAGCATAATGAACAAACTCGCCGCTGCTTTCTTCATGCTGGCGCTCACTGCCTTCTCCGCCGCAGCCCAGCAACCTGCGCTGACCGCCGCCCTGCCCGATTCCGGCTACGTCCTCGGCCCGGACGACCAGATTGTGATCCATGCCATCGACTACCCCGGAGATTTCCGATAAGCCAATCCTGATTGGAACAAACGGGAACATCACTCTGCCTTTGGTCGGACGCGTCAAGGCGGGCGGCTTGACGGTCGAGCAACTCGAAACGGAGTTGAACGCCCGGCTGAAGATATACGTGAAGGACCCGCAGATCGCGGTAACGGTGGCGGAGTTCCGCAGCCAGCCCGTCTCCGTCTTCGGCGCCGTCTCGAAGCCCGGGGTGATCCAGCTCCGGGGCCGGAAAACACTCTATGAAGTCCTCTCGATGGCCGGCGGACCTAGCGACGAGAAGGCGGGCTCGAGCCTCACGGTCACGCGTCGCCGCGAGAACGGCGAAATCCCACTTCCCGGCGCCACGGTAGACCCTACTGGACAATTCAGTATCGCTGGAGCTGAACGTGGAGGAGATTCTGGAGGGAAAGAACCCGGCGGTGAATATCGAAATCAAGCCCAATGATGTGATCTCCGTCTCCGAGGCAAACTCCAACATGATCTATGTGGTCGGCGACGTCGAGCATGGAGGCGCCTTCACTCTCGGCGGGCGCCAAAACATTTCCGTGCTCAGGGCGTTGTCCCTCGCAGGTGGACTCGGACGCACCGCGAAGCCCCAGAAGGCCAGGATCATTCGCGGTTCTCCGGGCGAGCCGAAGCCCCTGGAGATCGCTGTCAACGTCAGACGGATATTCAACGGAAAGGCAGAGGATATGGTGTTGCTGCCCCAAGATGTCCTGGTCATTCCCACCAGCAGCCGCAAGGTCTTCACCACCTATTCTGTTCCCTCGGCGGTGTCCGCCGTCGTTTACGCTGCAATCTACCGTTATTAGGCAGTGGTTAGTGGCTAGTAGTTAGTGGTCAGCCTTTGTTCAACTCTCGACTCTCAACTCCTCCAGTTCCGAGCGCAGCGAGGAATCTCGCCCTGTTTTTCTCAACCGTCACGTTACGTTGGAGTATTCCCCTCCACAGAGCGGGGTTCCTCCCCGCGCTCGCTCGACTGAAGACTGACCACTGACAACTGACGACTAACAGCGTTATTAAGGATCCTATGGAAAACCAACCAATCTTGGACGACTTCGGCCCCGACCCGCGCAAGCGAAAAGGCGCTGGGACCAGCCTGGCGTTGCGGCCGCGGTACACCGAGGCGCCGTACCCGGAATTCTTCGAGGAACCAGGCCCCGGCTTGCTGCTCGAATACTGGGATATCCTTCGGCGTCACAAACGCGCTCTCGTTCTGATTGCTTTCCTGGGCCTCCTCGCCTCAGTGCTGCTCACGCTTCCGCAGACACCGATCTACCAGGCCCATGCCTCCCTCGAGATCGAGAACCTCAATGAGAATTTCCTCAATATGCGCGACGTGAGCCCCACCGACCAACGGAGGGGGGTCGTCCCCGGCCGAGTCGGATCTCCAGACACAGGTAAAGATTCTCCAGAGCGAATCTGTCCTCGAAGCGGGTCATCGCCAAACTCGATCTCGAGAAAAAGCTGCTCGAGGAGAAAAATCGCGGCCGCCTCTCCGCCTGGCGCAACGCCCTGGGTCTGCCCGAGTCGAGACCGGACTCGACCCGGGAAGAGGTCCTGCGGTCTGGTTACCAAGAACCTGAAAGTTCAGCACCGAGGCCAACACGCGGCTGGTCGAAGATCCTCTACGACTCCAAGGACCCGCAGCTTGCCGCCGACTTCGTCAACGCCCTCACCGCCGAATTCATCCAGCAGAATCTCGAGGCGCGCTGGAAGACCACCCAGCAAACGGGCGAGTGGCTTACCCGCCAGATGGAAGACGTCCGCATCAGGCTCGAGAAATCCGAGGACGAGCTCCAGACCTATGCCCAAGCCTCGGGCCTGCTCTTCACCTCGGAAAAGGTACGCAGCTTATCGAGGCAACGTCGCCGAGGAAAAGCTCCGGCAGCTTCAGGAGGAACTCTCCAAGGCGCAGGCGAGCGCGTCAGCGCAGCAATCGATGTACGAGTTGGCGTCCAAGCGCTTCTCCCGAGTCCCTGCCCGAGGTGCTCGACGACAAAACGCTGGGAGAATACCAGGTGAAGCTCACCGACCTTCGCCGCCAGCTTGCCGAGCTTTCATCTTCCCTGACCCCGGCCCACCCGGCAGTGAAGAAGGTCCAAGCCCAGGTCGCCGCCCTGGAATCGGCCCTCGAGAAGGAACGCACCAACATCATCCAGCGCATCCGCAACGAATATCGAGTCCGCCCATCGCCGCGAGAATCTGCTTGCCGGCGAACTACGCCTCCCAAGCGCGCCTGGTGTCGGAGCAGGCGGCCAAGGTGGCGCACTACAACATCCTCAAGAGCGAGGTGGATACCAACCGCCAGCTTTACGACTCCCTGCTGCGCAACGTCCAGGAAGCCGGCATGACCTCCGCCCTGCGCGCGAGCAACATCCGCGTGGTGGATTCCGCCCGGCCGCCGACTCGCCCCTACAAGCCGAGCCTCGTTTTGAATTCGGCGCTCGGCCTTCTTGCCGGAGCCTTCTTCGGCTTCGGCTTCGTCGTCATGCGCGAGCGCGCCGACCGAAGTATCCAGGCCCCGGGTGAGGCCGGCCTATACCTCGAGGTGCCGGAGCTGGGCGTCATCCCTTCGGCTAATGCGGAACGGAGCCGGCTCTTTGGTTATTACCAAGATTCGGGCCACGAGACACGGGACAACGGACACGGGAGTCGCGACGCCGGAAATGGGAGACGACACACGGGACACGAGATACAGTCGGTGGGACTAGGATTCCCCAGTCCCCAGCCCCCAGTCCCCGGCCCCCAGCCCCCAGTCCCCAGCTCCCGCCGTTGCATCGAATTGGTCACCTCCGAGAGAAAGCAGTCGGCTGTGGCGGACTCCTTCCGCGCCGTACTGACCTCGATCCTATACTCCGGCGAGAACGGCGACCGGCCGCGAATCATTGCGCTCACCAGCGCCAGCCCAGGAGAGGGCAAAACCACGGTGGCCAGCAACCTGGCTTTGGCCCTGGCCGAGATCGGCTGGCCCGTTCTTCTGGTCGATGGCGATCTGCGTAAGGGGCGCCTGCACGAAATCTTCCAGGTGTCCAACGCCTGGGGCTTGAGCGATCTGCTCGCCGGCAAGGAGCCGTGCGGAGTCGAGGAGTCGAGAGTCGAGAGTCGAGAAGTCTTGCCTCCAGCCACTAGCCCTGTCACCCTGAGCGGAGCGGAGACGAGAAGGATGTTTCTCCCGACGGCCTACGAGCACCTGTATTTGCTGCCTGTGGGGTCTCCCGCGCCCAGCATCTCAAACCTGCTCCATTCACCACGTGCAGCGGAGTTTTTGAAAGGCCTGCGGCAGCAGTTCCATTCCGTCATCATTGACACGCCCCCCATGCTCCAGATGCCGGATGCGCGAGTGCTCGGCAGGCTGGCGGACGCCGTCATTCTTGTGGTCCGCTCGGCCCAGACCACAAGGGAGAGCGCCGCCGCCGCCACCCAGCGGCTGATGGAAGACGGAACGCGCGTGCTGGGAACGATCTTGAACGAGTGGGATCCACGGAATGCCAGCCATGCCGGCTACGGGTATGCGTACCGCCATTATCAATACGATCCGAAGTCCCGGTAAGGGTGAAAGATAGTAGCCCACGGCGCAAGAATTGGTGACGTAAATCGTCAATCAAGATCGTTCTGCGCCGTCGCATCCTGAGTCTTCCCGCACGCCGGGACCGCGTGCTGAAAGGGTGCGATGTGTTAGGTCCCACCCATCGATCAACGACTGTAGCTAGCTGAATGAAGGAAAGCCTCATAGCCCGATCTGACATGACTCCACAAAGGCGACCTCGCCTCCTTCTGGCGATAAAGCGCGTGTTGGACGTTGCAGTGGCGGGGGCGGCACTCGTGCTTGCTTTTCCGATTTTGGTTTGTATCGGCTTGGCGGTAAAACTGACGTCTCCGGGCTCGGTATTTTACCCATGGCGGGTCGTAGGAAGAGGCGGGGTTCCCTTCTTGAGTTACAAGTTCCGATCCATGTTCGAAGATGCTGACCAACGGAAAGCGGAGCTTCAGGCGATAAATGAAATGAGTGGCCCCGTGTTCAAGGTCTCGAACGACCCACGGGTTACACCGTTGGGGCGTTTCCTGAGGAAGCATAGCCTCGACGAACTGCCACAGTTATGGAGCGTCGTTAAGGGTGATATGAGTCTGGTAGGCCCACGCCCGCCACTCGTCACCGAGTACGAGCAATTTACAGATTTTCAGAAACTCAAACTTAATGTAATACCCGGCATCACCTGCCTATGGCAAGTGAACGGAAGAAACAACGTTAACGACTTTGACGAGTGGGTGAAGCTCGACCTCAAATACATCCGCGCTTGGTCCCTTTGGCTGGAACGTCAAGATCCTGCTGAAGACCTTTACCGCGGTTTTAGCCGGTACAGGCAAGTAGTTGCCTACATCACTCATCTGCAGATTGGCGAGGGCACGGCTCTTTCGCCCGGAGGCGTTGGACAAATGCGAATACTAGTCACAGGCGGGGCAGGATTTATTGGCTCGCATCTCGCAGATCGATTCTTGCAAGAGGGTTTCCAGGTTCGGATTCTCGACATTCTGGACCCAAGGGTTCATCCCCATGGCCGTCCACCTTACTTGCCTTCAAGAGCGGAATTCATCCAGGGGGACATAACTGACCGTGCTGTGCTCTCTGAAGCGCTGAAAGGCGTCGAGGTTATCTCTCACCAAGCTGCTTACCAGGACTACATGCTGGATTTTTCTCGCTTCTTTCATGTGAACGCGGTTGGCACGGCATTGATCTACGAGCTGATCGTGCAGAAAAAGCTTCCTGTGAAGAAGATCATCGTTGCGTCCTCACAGGCGGTGTACGGAGAAGGACAGTTTTCCTGCCCAGAGCACGGCTTCTTTCAGCCTGCGCCACGCGCCCGGCAACAGCTTGAGAAAAGTCAATGGGAAGTCGAGTGCCCCGTGTGCCGACTGCCATCGCAGCCATGCCGACTCGAGGAACAGCATGCGAACCCGTTCAACCAATACGCGGTCTCCAAACTGGCCGAAGAGCGCACGGCCCTGGGCTTGGGATGGCTACATGGGATCCCAACCGTGGCCTTGCGTTACTCGATTGTGCAAGGGCCACGCCAATCTCTGTTCAACCACTATTCAGGGGTCTGCCGCATTTTCTTCAGCCGCGCGATGAGCGGGGGCCCCCTCGTCGTGTACGAGGACGGCCGACAGACCCGCGACTTTGTTCATGTCCGGGACGTCATTGACGCCAACATGCTCGTCTTGGAGAAGAACGAGGCCGATTTCCAAGCCTTCAACGTAGGCAGTGGAGTCGCTACAACCGTGCTGGAGTATGCCGAAGCCGTTCGGGCCAAACTGGGGTCCGCCGTGCCCATCGAATTCCCGAATGAATATCGCCGGGGAGACAACCGCCACAGCGTCTCGAGCGTCGGGAAACTCCAGCGGCTCGGCTGGAAACCGCGTAACAGCCTGCCTCTGATACTCGACGACTTCCGGGCCTGGGTGGAAAAGTTCGGGGGCGTTCCCTCAGACATTCCTGACGCTTACTCCGATATGAAGCGTGCGGGGGTTGTGCTCGCCGCAGGCGTTAAGAGCGAGGCTACCGGATTTTCTGTGCCCGGGTCCAAAACTATACATCACGATAGCGCTTTCGATTTTCCGGGCAGTTCGGGAAGAGATTTGGTCAAGGTACCTGCGACCGGCCGTGTTATTCCAAGATTTGGTGGGGCGACGGACGCCGATCAAGAGGGGTAATGAGGACAAAGGGTTTTAGGGACTCGTTGTTCGCCGACATTGGAGCCATTGTGCTTTCGTTCCGACTCGCCTACTTCGTGCGTTTCGAAGCCGGCCTGTTCGTTCCAGAGTCTACTGCTATTCACTTCAGCGCCTATTACCCGGCAATACTCCTTGCTGTCGGGGTCTGGACTTTTCTTTTTTTCACCGTGGAAGTCCGTGGCGCTCCTGCTGTGCAGGGCTCGTCGATCAGGATCTCTCAGTTTTTCACCGCATTTCTCTTTCTCGTCGTTATGCTGCTGGTCGGGTTGTATCTTTTCGGGGATTATCGCGCCCACCTATTGTTTCTGCCGCTCGCTGTTTTGTTGATGGCTCTTCTCGGCACAATAAGGTTGGCATATGGCGTCATTCTTGACTGGCTGGGAGCACACGGTATCGGCCTGCGACGAGTCGTGATCGTGGGTCAGGCAACTGCCGCGCGCGAGCTTGAGTCTCGCATAAGGTGTCAACGGGACCTTCGCTATCAGCTAGTCGGTGTTCTGTCCCCTACCAAAAACGGGAACGGTCTCGGTAATAATGGGGCGGTTGCTGGCGGTTCCCTTGAAATCGTACGCAAGTTGGTGGCAAAGAGAGTTGACGAACTCATCTTCGCGATCCCGTTGGGTCGTGAAAGCAAGATACTGGAATTCATCGCGGACTGCCAAAACAATGGGATCGCGGTGAAGTTGGTCCCCGAGTGCTACGAGCTGCATCTGAACCAGGTTGGGAGTGGCCACATCGGGGGCATCCCGGTTCTCGAATTGAAGGAAACTTCGCTGAACTTGTCTTACAGGTTTCTGAAACGAATGATGGATGGTGCCCTGGCTCTGGTGTTCCTGATTCTCTCCTTGCCAATCATGATTCCGATCGCGATTGCTCTCTATCTGATTTCCGCCGGTCACGTTATCAAGCGTGAAACACGCATCGGCCTCGGAGGTCGGCCCTTTGTAATGTACCGATTTGACGTGGAAACTGTGGAAGTGTTTCGGTCGCGCGAAGATCCAGGCTGGAGCGCGTGGCTTTGTGGATTTCTCCATCGGTATAGCTTTTCGGAGCTTCCTCAGCTATGGAACGTGCTGCTGGGGCATATGAGTATTGTTGGACCACGGCCGGAGACGCCCGAGCGGGTCCGCCACTACTCTTCGTGGCATCGCCGGCGGCTCCGGCTCAAGCCGGGGATCACCGGTTTGGCCCAGGTTCAAGGTGTACGTGGCGTGGATTCCTCCGACCTCAAGACCGAATACGATCTGGAATATGCCGCGAGGTATACACCCTTCCTCGATGTCACTTTGATTCTCGCCACTGTAAACACGCTCCTCAGGCGGCGCAAAGGTGCGGCGACTAGGACCACACGTGCTCCGCTAATTATCCGGAGCAGAGACCCTCAGCCGAAGACTACAATGCCGCTCTCGGTCAATTAAGCGCAGATGCTCATCGTACGCACCCCCGTCCGAATCAGTTTCGCTGGTGGAGGTACAGACCTCCCTTCCTACTATGAGAGGGGCGAGGGGATGGTGCTAAGCACGAGCATCGACAAGTACTTCTATACAGTCATCACTGAGCGTGAAGACGATTTGACGCAAATCATTTCTTCTGACCTGAGGGCATTGGAGAACAGTGACAAGATCGAGAGGATGGAACTACAGGGAACAGAACTAGAAATTCCTTTTGCCGTTTTGAAATATCTTCGCTTCAATGCTGGCGTGAATCTCTTCCTAGCCTCGGAGGTCCCGCCCGGCACAGGATTGGGGTCGTCGGCAGCCGTCTGCGTCAACATTCTCAAAACACTGTCAGTCTATCTTCATCAAGAGCTGGGGGCAGAGCAATTGGCGGAAACGGCCTTCCACATCGCGCGGGATATTCTTCGCCGACCGGTAGGCAAGCAGGATGAGTACGCTGCTGCAGTTGGAGGGTTGAATATCTTGAGGTTTTGTGCAGAAGGGGTAAAAGTTGAGCCAGTTCATCTGCCTCTCGAAATTGTGATGGACCTTGAGCAAAACCTTATGCTGTTTTTCACTGGAAGCTCACGGGATTCGTCGGAGATTCTGAGAGGCCAAGACCTATCGCTAAAGCAAAACGACGATGCTGTCGTTGAGGGTCTTTCGGCCTTGAAAGAATTGGTTCCGAAGATGCGTGATGCGCTCCTGGCGAATGAGATGGATACCTTCGGCCGGTTGCTGGATGAGGGTTGGAGAATCAAGAAGACTGTCTCGACAAGAGTCTCGACCCCCTTTATTGATGAGGTCTACGAGGTAGCTCTACAGCACGGCGCGTTGGGTGGAAAGATCACCGGGGCCGGCGGGGGAGGATTTCTCCTGTTGTTTTGCCCAAAGGAAAAACAAGCGGCCGTCAGAGGCGGCATGAGGGCCGCTGGGTTGAAAGAAATGCGATTTCACTTGGATTTTCAAGGGACAAGGGTCGTGTACGACGACCCTTTCTTCGACTCCTACACTTATGGGGGAATGCGGTGGGTCTTTTCGCCACTCTCACAGGAATCTTTAACTTACCACTAGACGCACGAAGCCCTCATCTGGGCAGGTTCAAGGCTGGCCATTACTCGCGAATCCTCAGGGTGCTCTCTGTTTGGAATGACGCGTAAAGCTTTTCTGCTCGCGGCGGGGCTTGGAACCCGGTTAAAACCACTAACTGAGCGAATTCCCAAGTGTCTTGTCCCGATTCATGGTAAGCCTTTGTTGAGTATTTGGCTCGA
Source organism: uncultured Acidobacteriota bacterium (assembly GCA_963831905.1). Classification (GTDB taxonomy): domain Bacteria; phylum Acidobacteriota; class Terriglobia; order UBA7540; family UBA7540; genus CAVROP01. The sequence continues at coordinate 2,639,705 of CAWHRX010000009.1, forward strand.
GATCTGTGATCGCCTCGAGGTCCGTGAAGTCCTGATCAATACCCACTATCTGCCCGATCAAGTCAGAGCCTGGGCACTAAGCCAAGACTCACGGGTGAGAATTAACCTCGCTCATGAAGAGGTATTACTGGGAAGTGCGGGCACGGTGGCCGCAAACCGAGACTTCGTCCGAAATGACGAGGACTTTTACATCTTCTACGCTGATAACCTGGTGTGTGCGAACCTTGCCGCGCTCGGATCATTTCACGCCCGGCATGCCGGACTTCTTACGGTTGGACTTTTTCGTCCTTCGAGACCCCGGGATTGCGGCGTTGTGACCCTGAGCGAAGACGGTTTGATCACGAGTTTCGAAGAGAAGCCCTCGGAGCCCAAGTCTGACCTGGCGAGTGCGGGCATATTCCTCGCTCGACAAGCGCTGTTCGATTGGTTGCCAGGTGCAGGTTTTGCGGATTTGGGGAAGCACGTTATGCCTAGGTTGCTCGGCGCGATGGCTGGACTACATCTTGAAGGCTACATCCTTGACATCGGTACGCCTGAAAACTATCAGAAGGCACTCAAGGAATGGCCAGCCATAGCCGATTCCATCGACGCCAATAAGGTTTCCGGAAACTGACATGCCGCAAATCAAAACCGTTCTCTGTGCTGCAAGTGATCCCTGGAGTGAACCGACCGGAGGGCAGACCACGTTTGCAAAGCACCTAATCCAAGCCTTTGGTCCGCGGCTAGCCGTTGCCAGCACGTGCAGCGAGGCCCTGCCTGAAGGGCGATGGCTGAGCCGGCACTTTGACGGACACGAGATCCAATTTTTTAGTTTTGGGTGCTTCCAGTTGCCGACAGGGCCCAAGCCCTTGGTTCCTGTAAGGCTACAGGTCTACTGGAAAGCCAAGAGGCACATGGCGCGGCTCTACGAATCGGGAGTAAGAAACCTACTCTTGGAATCTCCGGAATTGCTATTTGCCGCGTCGTCTTTCAAATGGGACTCTGTCTGTTACAGTTTCGCCGGCGTGAACAACGCAGTGACGAATTCGCGATATCGAATCGCTCGCATCTTTGGCCCACTGTTCGAAGATCGAATGATCGCGGCCCTTCACCGCATCAAGCCCGAGGTCCTCATAGCTGCCGCAGACGAGGATGCAATCTCTGAGATGCACGAAAGAACACATGGCCGCTTGAATCACTTTCCCATACATTCTTTTCCGACCCGAGTTGATACTCGGGAGTTCCACCCGGAGAGCAAAACCGAGAGCCGGGGCAGATTGGGGCTATCCCAAAATGCCACGGTTCTGCTCTCTGTCGGAAGACTATGCTGGATAAAGGGTTGGGCGCTGCTGCTTGACGCAGTTCGCCATCTCGGCAGATCCGTACCCAACCTCAAGATGGTTTTCGTGGGCGACGGCGAAGACCGCGGTCAGATTGAAGCAAAAGCGTCGCTCCTGGGGATTCGCGATACCATCCTAATCACCGGGTTCCTTCCGCAAGACCAAGTGTGTACGTATATAAACGCAGCGGACGTTTGCTTGGTCGCGTCGCACCGGGAAGGGTGGTCTGTTGCAATGCTCGAGGTTATGGCCTGCGGTAGGCCTATAGTCTCGACATCGGTCAGTGGGGCAACCAGTATGATTCGCCAGGGAGAAAATGGATGGGTCCTGCCGACACGCGACCCGGCGTGTTATGCAGAAGCTATCGTTAAAGCGTTGCATCTTCCTTCTGTGGCGGACGTCTCGCTTCCGATAGCGGACCAATTCTCGGTTACCAATCTCGCGCGGGATTTGGGTGCAGTGTGGAGACCACTTGCGCCCGTCTCTTGAACCTCGGTTCGTCTAGATAAGAAGCCATCAGATTCGCGTCCTCACTGTTCACAACCACTACCGCGACCTTCCGACTGGGGGCGAGGGGCAAGTCGCCCTCGCCGAAGCCGAACTGCTAAGTTCGCACGGGCACATTGTTTCGCAGTATGAAGCCACGAATGCCGAGATAGATGACTTGACGTTGGTGGGTAAATGCCAGTCCCTTTTGCAGGTTGGTTGGTCCAAAACGGGATACGAGCGGATTGGAGCCGCGATTGACGCGTTCCGGCCTGACCTTATGCACGTTCACAATTACTGGCATCGGCTGACGCCGTCAATTTTTGCTGCGGCTAAGGAACGGGGTATCGCGACCGTGTTGACCCTGCATAACTATCGATTGGCTTGTCCCGCAGCAACTTTTCTGCGGAAAGGCAAGCCGTGCGAGCTGTGCATGGATGGAAAGGCTTCGCGCATCCTCATACACCGTTGCTACACGGGAGGGAGTTGGCTGAAATCGCTGCTGGCCTATCGCCTATACCAGGAGACTCGAAAGCGGCAGTTCCTGGCCCCCCTTGTGGACGCTTACATCGCGCTGACGGAGTTTGGCAGGCAAAAATCACTGGCAGGCGGTCTGCCGCCAGAGAGGGTGCATGCCAAACCCAATTTCATGCCTGATCCTCTCAATGGAGGGACACCTACATCGCCGAAGGAGGGGGCCATATATGTTGGACGATTATCGCCGGAAAAAGGCGTATTGAGCCTATTGCAGGCGTGGCGTCACATCGATTACCCCCTCACGATCGTTGGCGATGGTCCTGAAATGCCGGCGGCCCGAAAAGCCAGAGGAAGCCAAGTGAAGTTCCTCGGAAACCGCTCGCATGAGGACGTTCTGCGTCTTATCGAGCAGTCAGCCTTTCTTGTGTTTCCTTCGGAGTGGTACGAAGGGTTTGGACTCACGCTGATAGAGAGCATGGCAGTCGGACGCGCCGTAGTCGCCAGCGATTTGGGCCCCCGCCACGAGATAGTGAGAGACGGCCAAACGGGACTGCTTTACCGCAACCGCGACATTCAAGACCTTACGTCCAAGGTGCGGCGCCTCATCTCGGACCGAAACCTCTGTGCAACGATGGGCGCGGCTGCCAGAGGGGTTTACCTGGCAGAATACACGCCCGCCGCGAACTACCAGATGCTTATCCGAATCTACGAGGAAGCCGTCAACCGCAACAATCTACACGTGCGGAAATATGCGGGCACCGCTTCTGGTTGCAGCGCAGGGGACGAGCGAGATTCACGGAATTGTGGGCCCGTGTCGGATGGGCCAGGGCTTAATCTTCTCATGCAAAGGATGTCGAAGTAGGTCCGCCAATCGGAATTGTTCGACCTGGCGTTAGCCTCACCGGCATAAGGCAGACGATTTCACCCTCATGTCTAACAGCACCATTGCGAAAAATGCAGCCGCGCTGGTGGTTAGTGATGTCAGCGTCCGGACGCTTTCGGCAATCGGTGCGCTGCTCGTCGTTCGCTCACTGGGTCCGCGCGCTTACGGGGTTCTGGGCGTCGCGTTCGCATTTTCAGCTATCGTTTCCTACCTGTCAGACTTGGGGATAACAAGTGTGACAATCCAGCAGGTCACAAAGCCAGAGGCCGACGTCGGTTGCGTTTTGGCCACGGTCTTCAAGGTGCGTCTGGCGCTGGTCGTAGGGGTTGCTTTTGCCAGTTCGGCTGGTATTTTTGTTTTGTATCCTCAGCCGGAACAGCGCGCCGTTATGCTGGCGGTTGTCCTGCCAAGCATCTGCGGCGTAGGAATGCAAGGCTTCGCGACCAGTTATTTCTGGGCCACGCAGGAGATGCACGTCACCGCTGGCCTTAAGGTCGCGAGCCAGGTACTTGTCGCGGTTGCCCTCATTCTCGCCTTTCTCTTCCGGTGGCCAGTGCGGGGCGTGGCCGCCATATATGGTGCCGCCTCACTCTTGGGAGGAATTGCATGTCTGTGGCTGGTGCGGAGACAGGCGCCGAGGATGCGTGGCTGGGACCCCGCAATTTTGAAGGGTCTGACTGCGTTCACAATCGGCGGTATCACCGGCACGGCGTTACCACAACTCGGGCCGCTCATCTTGCAGCGCGTAGCGGCTGCAACCGAGGTCGGTTATTTTGCAGCCGCGATCCGAATACCCGGCCTTTTGTACGCCATCCCTAGCTGCCTGGATACAGCGTGGTGCCCACAACTGTTCTCCGCGGGCGCTCGCGACCTGAAACGACATTTTTCGCTGTCTGTGGACCAATTGAAGATCAACGCCATCTTAGGCTTCGGTTTGTCGCTCCCTGTTGCACTCTATTCGCGGCTGATTGTCCGGACGGCTTTCGGCCCCTCATGGGAGGCATCAACGTCTCCAGTCCTGTCATTGCTTTGTTGGATGGTGGCGGTGAACACTCTAACCACCCCGTTTGCGGACGCGCTTACTACAAAGGGGATGCAAACTCGGAGAGCATGTGTTTATGTTGCTGCGTTGGTGATTGGCTCGGTTCTGTTCGCAGTCCTCGCCTCGACCGGAGGGGCGCGTGGCGCCGCCGCGGCCGCCGTCATCACCCAGGTGCTGTTGAGCGTCGCCCTCATTCTAGCCAACCCTTGCGGCCGCGAGTTGCTTTTAGCTGCCAGTCGGCGTTTTCTCCGCCCAATATTCCTGGCTTCAGGCTGTGTGTTTTTCATTCACATGCTACTGCCCGATAGTCTGATGTCTGCCGCGCTGTGCGTCGCAACGTTCTTTCTCGTTGCGGTGGCCTCGGATATCGAGCTACGGGCGATGGTCAGGAAAGCCACCGTCATGATCTACGGACGGTTTAGGTACGTAAACGCCAATCTTTGAGCTTTTCTAGAGGGCTTTGTGCCGCAGCGACGAAGCACGCTACGGTGTGCTGAGGAGTTTAGCGTGGCGAAGCATGGAGAAAGGCTAATAGAGGCGTTGAACGCTCCGCTGGAGGTGCCAAATGTTCGCTGAGGCAATCTGCGACATTGCCCGGCCTGTTCTTCAGTTGCTGCCTACGGGTAGGATTAGGGTCCTCCGTTGGTTAGGGGGTGCGGGGCTCGATGATCGCCGATGGGAACTGGCCCGACACAGGCACAGGGTGTTTTATGACAAAGTCATCGATGCATACGTTTGCGCGGATCTTGCGGATTGGACAGGACGGTGGCACTACTACTCGGGGCGGTTCTGGGATCGGCTCAATCAATTGGTTATCGACCAGGTCCTCCGAACTGGGGACATATACGTTGACGTTGGGGCGAACCTCGGCATGCATAGTCTCCTTGCGAGCCGTCGCGTCGGTGCAGATGGGATGGTTGTCGCGATCGAGCCGAATCCCAGAACGTTTCACGTCTTGCAGCTACACTCCATGATAAACCGCATCGACAACATCACCTTGTGGAATCTGGGAATGAGCGATCATGAGGGGAAGCTGGAATTGATAGGTGACCCATCGCATTCGGCGATGTATTCGGCTGTTGACCATGGACAGGGAACGGACCGTGTAGAGATCAAATTGGAGATGTTGGACAACATCCTGCGAGGAGAGGATCTGAATCGGGCGCGCGTCTTGGTCAAAATTGACGTGGAGGGACATGAATGCAATGTGCTCGCGGGCATGAAAAATCTCCTGGCGCGAAGGAATGTCGTGGTTAGTCTTGAGGTTACGCCGGCATGGATTGAACAAGCCGGCCGTAGTGTAGACGAATTGCTGGCTTTATTGACCGACGCGGGTTATCGAATTCTATCTCCAGTGCGGCGGCGGTCACCTTTTCGGGAGACAAGTTGGGTGTTGACTGATGGGAGCCTGCCGCGGACGGGACAGCGGGACGTAGTCCTGGTATCGGAGCAATCTGCAGAATTCCTCGGGTCGCTGTACCAAGAGGGGGCATGACCCTAATTGAGACTATTGCACATCAAGCGTGCGGCGACTCACACCTCTCCAACGCTGGTAGGCAAAAATCTGAGCGGTGCGCGACCTCGCGGATTTGGAAATTTAACGCCTACGCACGCCTACCGAAAGCTCACGAAACACTAACTCGCCACCGTCCGCGTATGCTGATCGAAATTGAGCAACGTCATTCACCAACTCCCATCCTCGACACATTCGAGTATCTCAAGAATTTGGGTTTCCGTGGCGAGTTTCTGGACAGCTTCGGGCGCACCCGGGATATCGCAGGCTTCGACCTGGTCGCAAACCAATCGGCTCCCTTGAATCCGGTCGGATCGGGGTCATATATAAACAATTTTATTTTCCGCCCGTTATAGTGCGTTATTCAGTGCTCGAAAATCCACGAAAGCGGTGCCACGGAACTAGAAAGCGTGATTTGATGAGAGTCGTGCTGGTGGCCGGGGCGTTCCCACCCGCCATCTGCGGTGTGGGGGACTATACGCGCCGGCTGGAGATTGCGCTAACATCTGCAGGGGTGCAGGTCGAGATTGTGACCGGCAGGGACTGCTCACTAAAGAATGTTCATGCGCTTGTGCGTAGTTTGCGCCATGAACCGCTCGTCCACATACAGCACCCAACCGCGAGATACGACCTCCACCTTGGACCGCAGGTATTGTCGCTTGCGGTGCCGCCGGTAGTCACGATACATGAGTTTAGCCGTTTCAGACTTCTAGATCGCCTTAGGGCATGCCTATTTTTTGCTCGGTCCCGGCATCTGGTATTTACATCACAGGACGAGCGTGACGCGGCCTGCAGGCGCGCCCCGTGGATTCAAGCAAAATCCTCCGTAATTCCCGTAGGCAGTACCATTCGTACAATTGAAGGAACGGTTGCGCGAAGTACAGGGAAGATTCTCTATTTTGGATTGATTGCACCTGGAAAAGGGATCGAATCCGTGCTAAAGCTGGCAGCCTTAATTCGGGCAGGACAACTCCCATATAAAGTTCACATTGTAGGAGCCGTGCCTGACAAATTAGAGGAGTACGCGAGATGGTTGCAATCAGCCAGTTTGCAGTTGCCTATCCAGTGGACTCTGAACCAGTCCGAACAAAAAGTGGCAGAAATCCTCTCGGAATCCGCAGTTGCGTACTTGCCGTTTCCTGATGGCGCGTCCGACCGGCGTACCTCCCTGAAGGCTGTGTTGGAAGCCGGACTCGCCTGTATTACAACGGCCGGCACGCAGACGTCCGAAAGCCTTCGAAGGGCAGTACGAACAGCGGATCGACCGGAAGAGGCGCTCACGATCTTTAGGCAGTTGGATGCTTCCATGGAGACCAGACAATCACTGGTTCGCGAGGCGCACGAATATGTCAAATCGCACTCGTGGGAGATTATAGTTCGTTCCCATATCAATTTATACACGAGATTGATGGAGACCAACGGGCGTTAATTCAAAGTCCAGGATGTCGTCAAACGAAGGGAACGATTCCGCCTAGCAGTTGTGCGGGCCTGTACACCGAGGAACCAGAGTTGGCGCCGCGAGAGGGGCATAACACGGAAATGAGAATTCTCTTTGCCTGTGAGGCCCTCCAGGCTCCGGGAGCCACATGAGTTTGAAGATTGGCATCACGACTAATGAGTTCGTTGCTCAGGGTGGCGCCACCATGGTAGCCGCAAATATGGTTGAGGCGCTACAAGATGACCATGAAGTTACAGTTTACACTTTCAGAAGCTCGCCAATAGAAGCCATCAATGAAGTGTTTGAGGGGCAACTGGAACCAAATAGAGTTCGAGTCGAGCTGTTGCCCTGCTGCCAGAGGCTTCGACGGCACGTTTCGCCTCTAAGTCGTTACCTGTTGAGCCGATTTTGTAAACGTTTTGCCACGCCTCCGGACGTTTGGATCAGCGGTGACAACGAAATGGACTTTGGTTGTTCGGGTATCCAATACATACACTTTCCTGTTGCTTGTGCCAAGACCAAAGTGCTGCGCTACTTAAACAAATCTAAACCTAGCGCCATGATCGGTGCTCTAGAACGGACCCTGCTCGCACCCTTATCCGAGTTCGGGACGGAGGCGATGGCCCGGAATGTCACCTTGACGAATTCGCACTGGACCGCGGAAAGAGTTCGTGAAGCATACGGAATCCAAGCGACAGTCCTCTATCCCCCAATTCCCCGCGCCCGAGAGGGGCTATCAGAGTGGCACGCAAGGGAAAACGGATTCGTATGTGTGGGACGAATCGCGCCTGACAAGAATCTGGAGCTTGTAATAAATACCGTATCCAGACTTCGAGGACTGGGCCACGACGTGCATTTGCATATTGCGGGATTGTCGGATGCGCCAGGTTATGTTCACCATTTGCGCCGTCGGTATCAAACTGAGTCGGCGTGGCTATTTATACAGCCCAACGTGCCCAGGGCTGAGCTGCGGATTCTCTTGGGGACACACCGATTTGGTATGCATGGCAAGCGAAACGAGCATTTCGGCATCGTCGTTGCCGAAATGTTGGAGTCGGGAGTGATACCCTTCATCCCCCAGAACGGGGGCCAAGTGGAGATCCTGCGCAATGAGGAGTCGCTTTTGTACACGAGCGAGGATGAAGCCGTAGAAAAAATAGGATCAACTTTGCGTGGACAAGGGGTAGGCCGCGTGCTGGGGTTGTTATCCAGACTTAGGGGCCAGTTCTCCACGACTAGATTTCAGAATGAATTCAGGGGCATAGTGCAACGTTTTGCTGCGCGGGATGTGACGGCAACTGAAGTGAGCGCCATACCCCAAAAACGCCAATTTCAGGCCTCATGCTGATCACACGTCGGTACTCTCCGAGTTATCTGGTTGCTGTCCCGGTGAGTCTATGCGTTTTCTTGAACCCGCTCCTGGACTCGCTGGGAATGTTCGAGACACCGGTTGGCGGTATTCGAATCGAGCAGTGGGCACGAGGATTTCTGCTCGTCCTGATGCTTGCGAACATCGCCCTGCATTCAGGCAGGTCGGCGCGGCTGTCAGTCCAGAGAATCATGCTTCCGCTTATATGGCTGCCATTGTATGCCTTCATGCTGTTCGCGGTTAGAGACACTCCTCTCGACCTAAATATTGGCTATGTCTTGAGATACCTTTTCCTGGTGGCCATATTCTACAACGTCATTTTGTCAGCGCGTGCGGGAGCCATCACTGAACGCTGGTTGCAGTATGCCGTATGGTGTGCCCTGTGCCTGGCCATTGCCGGACAAGTCGCTGACATGTGGCTCGGTCGGTCGGCTGTTCAGGCATACGGCGGATACGAGAGCGCCATATGGGGTTTAACCAAATCACCGGCCATAACTGCGGCAGGGCTACTGTCGCTCTTGCCGGCGTTCCTCTATCTCAGCAAACGCCCGGGACGGGGGTACCTCGGGCTGACACTGTGCTCCATAGCTTTAATCACGACGTTCCGCCGCTCGGGGATTCTCGCTGCGGGAGCTGGTCTGGGTATCTACCTTGTTCTGTGGAGCGCAAGGGCAAATGCAAAGCGGCTGCGCCCGGTCCTACTGGCTCTGGGGTCGGTTGCGGTTTTGGCGGGGGCCCTCTCTACTACACCGATGGCGCGTAGTTTAATGGCCCGGTTTGAGGATCTCGATATCTCAAGAGGCGGCACGGGCTCAGGGCGAACACAGCTTTGGGCCCTGGTACTAGACCACATCGAACGCCGAGAATTCGGACAGCAGTTCTTCGGTGAGGGGCCACTGGCGGCCGTTGAACTAACGAGGGAGAAACTGCTCCATCGTAGCGTCGGCGTCGGGACGCATGACGACTGGCTCAATATCCTGATGGCCGCCGGCCTAGTAGGGGTGTCGCTGCAAATCTGGTTCTTTTTCAACCTATTCACTCTCGCAAAACAGCTCTTGCGGGATAGCCCACAAATGGGAATCGCATGCTTTAGCACCCTTGGGATGATGATATTCCTCAGTGTAACCACGGGCGGCGTGTTCGATCCGACTATGGCGCCACTGTACGCATTCATTGGCTACGCCGCGTTTGAGCTGCAGCGGTGCCGATCGCCAAGGCGCAGCGGCGTCGCGATTCACTTGCGGCGGCAACTTGGGACCACAAATGGCCGACCGCTCGAAATCTACAACAAGGGACTGTCGAGGGAGAACGAAAGTTTCAGGAACGGCTAACGCTGGGCAGTTCCACTGGGGAGCCGAACGAGTTGTTTTCAGAAGACGAAGTTGTTAGGGTACAAAGTGAGACGCAGAAGTGGCGGTCAGCGTTTGACAACTGGACTGCGCGCATCCGCTATGACTACGCAAGCCCGCTTAGGCTCACATTACGGGCATTACAGACTCAACGTGCAAGAAGGGGCGGGTTGAAGATCCTCGACTGTGGATTCGGCCACGGAAACGCCCTATTTTCCTTTGGTGTGCAGCATGAACTGCACGGTATTGATCTATCTCCGCACGCCGTTCAGTTGGCCGAAGAGAAGGCGCGGCGGTTAGGGTATCGGCGCTTTTGCTTTAAGGTTCCTCCCGCAGACAATTCTCTGGCTCTCGACTACGCAGACAACTTCTTCGACGTAATCATTTGCTCACATACGATCGAGCACGTGCACGAAGATTTGCGGTTGCTTCGGGAATTCCATCGAATAGTTCGTCCCAACGGCGTCGCAATTGTCGTTGCACCGCTTGATGCGCACGATAGGAACGGCGTTTTAGGAGCGAGTGAACGACTGAATCCCGGTTTCGGTAAGGATGGAAGTTATCACGTGTGGCTTTACAACATCGAGACGCTTGTTAGCCTCGCCGAGGAGAGCAGGTTTGAAGTTGAGAGCGCAGAAGAAGCCGATGCAATCTATGAGGTTCGCCTCCGTTTGCCGCGGTTCCTGCAAGTTCTGTCGAGCGTTCTGCTGTGCACATCGCCATACATTGTGTGGAAATTGTTCGACTCGTTCGCAAAACAGCACGGCTACAATCCCAGGCAGGCAGTCCTGGTTCTGAAAAAAAGCAGTTGACACCTATGCCACCATTGATCTCTGACAGCCCAAAGCAGACAAGATCGCGGGTAGTTTAGTGTTTTCTCCTGAGTTCTTCCAGCGACGTACGGTGGGGCGTGCGGCGCGTGCGGAGTACGAAGCCAAATAGACCGCCGAGCGGAACTACGTGATGCTCATGAAAATCTAGGAACCGGCCATCACATATTACAAAACAAGGTAGCAACTCACGACGAAGACGGGGGTTGAGGCCATGATCCTCCACGGAAAAAAGAACATCCTGGGTATTCTAGTTGATGCCCTTGACTACGAGGCCGCTGTGGAACAAATCATCGAGGCGGCAAAGGGACGCAGGGCATTTGCCGTGTCAACCGCTCCCGTTCATGTCGTTATGGAGGGCGTGCTCAGTCACGAGCAGAAGTTCCGCCTCAACCACCTCGACCTAGTTACCCCGGACGGACAACCGGTTCGCTGGGCTCTCAACATCCTGTACGGTGTGGAACTGGCTCATCTGGTTGGCGGGGTTAAACTCACAGCTCGCCTCTGTGAAAGGGCAGAAAAGGAGAATCTCGGGCTCTACTTCTATGGAAACACGCCGGAGGTTTTGTCGGCTCTGCGAACCAAACTCGAAAGGCGGTTTCCTCGCTTGCGCATCACCGGTATGGAACCCTCCAAGTTCCGCAGGCTGTCCCATGAGGAACAGGATCGAGTAGCACAGCGAATTCGCGAGTCGGGTGCATCCCTGGTCTTCGTGGGATTGGGTTGCCCGCGCCAGGACGTTTGGGTCTACGAATATCGCGAGCTCTTATCCCTGCCAATTATTGCGGTGGGCGGAGCCTTTGGCGTCCTGGCAGGCAAGGTTCCTCAAGCCCCAGAGTGGATGGAGGACCGAGGGCTGGTATGGTTGTTTCGGCTGTGCTTAGAGCCCAGACGCCTCTGGCGCCGCTACCTGTTGTTGAACCCGGCTTACGTTCTCCTGGTTGCCTTGCAGGCGCTCGGCCTGAAGAAGTTCACAACTGATGGGGACCGGCCTGCAACGGAAGTGCTGTACGGCTGAGCGATTAGTCAAAATCTCTGAGCCCGAGCCAGGCAAGTGTGGAGGATAACATGTTGACGGGCAAAAAACTGGTCATCACTGGCGGCACCGGCACGTTCGGGAACGCCGTACTGCGCAGGTATCTCCGGACCGAGATCGGTGAAATCCGCATCTTCAGTCGCGACGAAAAGAAGCAGGACGACATGCGAAGAGCCCTCGGTTCGGCGCCTGTGCGATTTTATTTGGGTGATGTGCGAGACTACCGGAGTCTGGAAGCCCCCATGAAAGGTGCGGACTACGTGTTCCACGCCGCGGCGCTTAAACAGGTGCCGTCGTGCGAGTTTTTCCCGCTACAGGCGGTCCGAACGAACGTGCTCGGGGCGGAGAATGTGCTCAGCTCGGCTTTTGCCGCTGGCGTGAAGAAGGTGATCGTGCTGAGCACAGACAAGGCCGTCTACCCAGTGAATGCTATGGGGCTCTCCAAGGCGCTCATGGAGAAGCTTATGCTGGCGAAGGCGCGCGAGTACGGCGACAACGGTACCGTGTTCTGTGGAACGAGGTACGGTAACGTGATGGGGTCAAGGGGCTCCGTCATTCCTCTTTTCATCTCGCAGATCCTCGCGGGCTCCCCCCTAACCGTGACTGATCCCCAAATGACGCGGTTCATGATGAGCATCGATGACGCGGTGGATCTGGTGATGTATGCCTTTGAACATGGGATGGCCGGCGATATGTTTATCCAAAAGGCCCCGGCGGCTACCATGGAAACACTGGCTCTGGCCTTGAGACGCATCTTTGATGCTGATAATGAGATTCGGATTATCGGGACGAGGCACGGTGAGAAGCGATACGAAAACTTACTCAATCGCTGGGAAATGGCGCGTGCCGAGGACTTGGGCAAGTACTACCGCGTGCCCGCCGACATGCGAAATCTGGACTATTCGAAGTTTTTCACCGAGGGGCAAACTGCGGTTTCTGAGGCCGGGGAGTACAGTTCGGACAACACGGAGCAGCTTTCGGTCAAGTCCATGATCGAACTTTTGTTGAAGCTGGATATCGTGCAAGAGTCTCTTCGATCTAGCTTGGTGCCCGCGTGACGCGCGTCCTTGTTACAGGTGCAGACGGTTTCCTGGGGCGGAATCTCTCGGCCCGCTTAAGTGTGGTCGATGGCCTAGAGTTGATGGGCGTTGACGCGCAAACACCCGAGGCCAAACTGGACGAGGCGCTTAAGCAGTGTGACATTGTGTTTCACTTCGCCGCAGTCAACCGCTCCAAAGATCCGGATGACTTCCGGAGAATCAACTGCGACTTTACACGGCAATTGTGTAGAAAACTGATAGACTGGAGACGATCACCGAGGATTATCTTCAGCTCGTCGATTCAAGCGGTTTTGAACAACTCATATGCCATCAGCAAGCGAGAAGCGGAAGACGTACTTCTCCAATACGCTGCCCAGACGGGGGCGGTGGTCCGAATCTACCGTCTCAAGAACCTGTTCGGTAAGTGGGCGCGTCCAGAACACAATTCCGTGGTGGCTACCTTTTGTTACAACACGTCGCGCGATCTTCCCATCCGGGTGTCGGATCCAAAAACAGAGGTGGCTCTGCTCTACGTGGACGACGTTGTGGATGCGTTTCTCCTCGAAATCGGCCCGACGGCGCCGGCCGTGACGGGGCTTGTAGACACGGACCCGCTTCCGGCGCATTCGCTGGCGCTTGGTGAACTTGCAGGGACGATCCAGAGCTTTCGTGAAATGCGAGAAAACCTGCTTCTTCCGAACTTCGCGATGCCCTTCCACCGGGAGCTTTACGCCACCTATCTGAGCTACGTCCCCGAGACGGCGCGGGAAACGCGATTGCAAGCGAAGCGCGACAGCCGCGGGTCCTTGGCCGAGTTCCTCAAGTCAAAAGAAGCTGGCCAGATTTTCCTCTCCCGGACGCTACCCGGAATCGTTCGGGGGAATCACTACCACCACACAAAAACGGAGAAATTCTTCGTGCTAGAAGGGGATGGGCTGCTGCGGATGCGGCAGATCCAAAGTCGCGAGGTCGTCGAGTATCGATTGTGTGGCCGCGATTACCAGGTCGTTGACATCCCCCCAGGTTATACGCACTCAATTCAGAACGTGGGGACCGGCGAGATGATTACTCTCTTTTGGGCCAGCGAAATCTTCAACCCGGACCGGCCGGATACATATTACCTGCCAGTGGATGGATCCGTGCAGCCGTCGACCTCGCGCGCGGGGGGACAATGAAGGTTGCAACAGTAGTTGGCACGCGCCCGGAGATCATCCGGCTCTCCCGCGTCATCGCGGCGCTGGACCGTTACGTGCGACATGTGCTGATACACACGGGGCAAAACCACGACTACGAACTGAACCAGATCTTCTTTGAGGACTTGGAGATACGGAAGCCGGATTACTTCCTGGATGCGGCCGGTAAGTCCGCGGCTGAGACAATCGCCAACGTCATCGCCAAGAGTGACAACGTGTTCCAGGAGGTTCAGCCCGATGCCGTACTGATATTGGGCGACACGAACAGTTGCCTGGCGGCGGTCGCGGCAAAGCGGCGTAAGATCCCGGTCTTTCACATGGAAGCAGGGAATCGTTGCTTCGACGAGAGGGTGCCCGAAGAGATCAACCGGAAAATTGTCGACCACATCAGTGACATCAATATGCCGTACAGCGATATATCGCGAGAGTACCTGCTGCGCGAGGGCATTCCGCCGGATCGGATCATCAAAACGGGAAGCCCTATGTATGAAGTGCTCACGCACTGCCGTCCGAAAATCGATCGCTCCGAAATTCTCGCACGTCTCGACCTGAAGCTAGACGGGTACTTCGTTGTGAGCGCACACCGCGAAGAGAATATTGACTCGCCCCGGCAGTTCCGGAATCTGGCGGCAGTGCTCGAGTGTCTGGCCTCGAAGTACGAATTACCAATAATCGCTTCAGTGCACCCGCGAACGCGAAAGCGGATCGACTCGGAAGGTGTCACGTTCACGGACAGGGTCCGTTTGCAGAAGCCCATGGGGCTTTCCGATTACGTTCATCTGATGATGAACGCCCGGGCGACGCTTTCCGATAGCGGCACGGTCACCGAGGAGTCGTCCATCCTCAACTTCCGCGCGCTGAACATCCGAGAAGCCCACGAGCGCCCCGAGGGGATGGAGGAGGCAGCGGTAATGATGACGGGCCTTGACCCGGAGCGCGTGCTGGAGGGACTCGAAATCCTGAAAGACCAGCCTGTTGGCCCACACCGAGGGCTACGGATTGTCCCGGACTACAATGTTCCTAACGTGTCGCAAAAGGTTGTGCGCATCATCCTGAGCTACACCGACTACGTCAACCGACTGGTGTGGCGAAACGGGGGGCCGTTGACGCCCGCGGAACCCTCGGCCTAAGTCAGTCTTTCGGCCTTTTGCAGGTACGCGGCTCGGAGTGGGTGTTCCAGCTGGATCTTTTTTTGCCGCCCGCCAAGGGAGGGCAACTGTATCGCGCGCCTCGCCTGCGCGGCCCACGAAGAAGTTGACGCCCAGTGCTACAAGCGCGGCAGAGCCGCAACCAAACACGTAGGGCCGAACGGCGTTCGGCTCTGGAACGAGCGCCGCTCGCCCCTACTACGGGGGCCACAGAGGTCACTGAGACGGAAAATCCGTCACTCGTCACTGCTTCCCTGACACCTGGTACCTGACACCTGAAACCTGTACTTTTGCTCGTCACTCGTCACTTGTCACTCGTCACTATTCTCACCCTGGGGGCGGTGCTCGCCTATGCTGCCTTCGAGTGGGGCGGCGTGGTGCGATCAGACCAGTACCAATATCTCCTGGTGCTGGGCCTGTTGGCGATGGTCGTGAGCTTCGGCCGCTCGCGTGTCGAGTGGGCGCCGAGTCCCGGCCGCGCTATTCGATGGGTCGCAACGCTCCTGCCGGCGTATGCGCTGCTGCAAGTGATTCCGCTGCCGGTGCCGCTATTGCGTGTGCTATCACCTGCGCGAGCTGAGGCAGTGGCGGCGCTCGACCTGATCGGGGCCAAGGTCAACTTCGCTTCCCTGAGCGTTTCCCCCGACGCGACCTTTCAATCCTTCCTGCTCGTCTGCGGGTACGTGATTGTCTTTCTTCTGGCGCGCGAGCTGACGTGGCGCCTCGGCGCAGCGCCGCGCTTTGTTGGCCGGGGAAGAACCAGCAATGTTGTCATTCCGAGCCAAGCGAGGAATCCTGCTCTGAGCAACTTAGACCCGTTGCGAGATTTCTCGTTGCCTGCGGCTCCTCGGAATGACAAGCCGGGCGGCTTTACGCCGCCATTTTCGGGCTGGCGGGGTAAACCCGCAGCTACATTCAATGCCGAGGCGGCAGGTGCGGGGCTAAAGCCCGCCGCTGCATCCGGGGCCGAGGCATTGCATTATGAGGGTAGCTGCTGGCTGGCGATTTGGCCCATTGTCACCATCGGCGTGCTCGAAGCGGGCCTGGGACTCTGGCAGTATTTCAGCGGAACCGGGGAGCAAGTCCGCTACTTCTTCGGCGGAAGCGGGGAGCACCTCCGGTGGGGGACGTACGCCAACCACGACCACTACGCAGGCTTCCTGGAGATGGCGCTGCCGTTTGCGGTGGTGTACCCCGTGGCGCTGTTGCACCGCGCACGCGCGCGAGCGCACTCCCTGACACTTGACACCTGGCACCTGAAACCGGCCTTTTCCACCCGACACCTAGCACCTCCCCCTCACACCCCACACTTGGCACCTGCCCTGTCGCGCCACCTGGCACCCGATACCCGACACCTGGCACCTGCCCTTGCCGTGTGGGCGCTCGCAGGCGTGATACTCGCCGGGATCGTTTTTTCCTTTTCACGGATGGGGTTCATCGCCGCGCTTTTTTCGCTGTTCGTGATGGGGGCGCTGGCATTTGGAGCCCGGCCAGTGAGCTGGGTGGCGAGCGCCCGGAAGCGCCAGGCGGGCGCGGTCGGGATGGTCGCCGCCCTGCTGCTGACCGGCTTCCTATTTCTGCCGCCGGACAAGCTGATTCTGCGATTCGCCCAAATCGCTTCGGTCGAAGGACTGACCGCGGAAGGACGCATCAAACTTTGGGCTGAGACAATTCCCTTGATCAAAGCTTATCCCGTCTTCGGGTGCGGGCTAGGCGGATATGAGACGGCCTTCTCGAGGTTCAAGGTCTCCGGGGTACTCGTGACGGACGATTTCGCGCACAACGATTACCTTCAGTTGCTGGCGGAGTTGGGGCTGGTGGGTTTCGCCGTCGGGGCTACGCTGGCGTTCTCCGCGGTGAGGATGGCGGTGCGGAGGGCCGTGAGCTGCGCGGACCCGGGGACGCGGTGTTTTGCGGTGGCGTGCGCGGGTGCGCTGGCCGCGATTCTGCTGCACAGTTTGGTGGATTTCAACTTGTATATTCCGGCGAATGCCATGCTGCTGGCCTGGATCGCAGGGATGGTGGTAGGGAATAGGGACTGGGGACTAGGGACTGGGGATTAGGGATTAGTCCCGAGTCCCTAGCCCCTAACCCCTAACTAGGAGGTAGTCATGAAGTATTTTTACCTGTTTATCGTCATGATGACGACTGTAGTCCTTTTGGCCGCCGATCGGGTGGGCAGGGTCTCGAGTTCGGGACCACTGACGCTGAACGGCAAGGCCCTGCCGGCGACAGCAGCTTCATCTTTGCCCGTGGTCGTGGGCGACGAGATCGCCACCTCGAGTTCCCCGGCAATGATCTATTTCATCGACAAGAGCCGGGCGACCATCGCGCCGAATTCGCGCGTTAAACTGGAGGCTCACAGCTCGTCGGTAGCGCTGCGGGTATTATCGGGCGTAGTTGACTTGAAGCAGGCGGCAGGCTCGCGAATCAGCTTGCTCCAGGCAATTAATTCTGCGGCGCCGAAGCCCGCCGTTGCCTTGGCCTCCAGCCCCGCATCCGCTTCAGCCGGACACCCAACGCCGCCTCCTCCTCCACGCCCTCCTCCTCCACGCCCTCCTCCCCCGCCGCCGCCTCCGCCACCTCCTCGAAGCCCACATTGCCCGCCAGGCAACCCGAGCTGAGAATAAGGGCTGGGGGCTGGGGAGCATTGGTGCTAACTTAAGCGTCCCCCTGGGTCCCGAAGGGACCCAATAGCATTAGCCGTAGGTGAAGCCTACGGAACGTGCAAACACCGAGAGACAACCAACCCCGAAGGAGTCGAAGGGAGGCATATTCGACCCCTTCGGGGTCGGCGAGGATCGAACGGGGATGGCAATTTATCCGTAGGTTCCACCGACGGCTAATGATCTTAATGCCCTTCGGGCATTTACTGTCCACGCTTCGTGCTTAAGTTAGCGCCTATGGAACTGGGGGACTGCAGCCTGGGGATCTGACCACCTAAGACGTTTCCGACGACGTGGCACCTGAAACCCGACACCTGGCGCCTTCCCATTCCCGTTCCCTGTTCACTAATCTCTGATCCCTACTCCCTATTTCCTGATCCCTGTTCCCCGCCCTTCCAATATGAGACCCCTGACGTTCATCCTCGGCGTGGTATTGGCTGCCTACTGTTCGGCTGGCATCCTCTCTGAGATGGTCTGGCAGAACACCGAAGAGGCGAACCGTATCCTGTGCCGGTTGTTACTCTGCTCGAGCGAGCCCTTGGAGGATCAGGCGCGGCAGCAATTGACGGGGGTAAGAGAAGACGACGTCCGTGAGGCCATCACCGCATTCAAGGCGGTCCTCCAGCGCGACCCGCAGAACCCCTATCGCTGGGCCGACCTGGGGGAGGCGTATGCCGATGCCGGGCAGAAAGAAAATGCTCGCTACTGCTTCGATCAGGTGCCGGCCCTCGCTCCCAACTCTGCTGACCTTCTGCTGCGCTCAGCAAACTTCCACTTCCTGATTGGCGAAACCACAAAAGCCCTGCCAATTACCGCCCGCATCCTGACACTCACTCCCGATTACGACGAGGTCATCTTCAGTGAGTACACGCGCTTGGTGGACCAGGTGGAAGACGTTCTGCGCTCCGGCCTTCCGGAAGACCGCCGCGCCGCGGAATCCTGGCTGCGCTTCCTCCTTCAGGGTGGCCGGGTGGATGATGCGCAACCCATCTGGGAGTGGGCGGTTGAGCGCGGATACGTCGATGACCCATTAGCAGGCGAATACGCCGAGTTTCTGATCCGGCAAAGCCATCCCGACTGGGCAGTATCCGCGTGGGTCCGGTACTTGGGCACCCGCTCGGGTGAGTATCGCAAGTCCACCTGTCTTTTTAACGGGGACTTCGAATCGGAACCTACCCCGTCACCATTCGATTGGAACCTGGCCCGCACCCAGGGAGTCGAGGTCGCCCGTGACTGCACGAGCGCCAAATCGGGGAAATGCTCACTCCGCATCAAATTCGCGGGTACTCGGAATCTCGACCTGGTGGCTGCCTCGCAAGTAACCTTCGTGACGCCGGGCGTCTATCGCTTCCACGCCTGGATCCGAACCGAGGGTTTGACCAGCGATCAGGGAATCCGATTTCGGATTTCCGATGCCGAGGCACCTGCCCGTCTGGATGCAATTTTGGCACAGTCCGTCGGCTCCATGCCGTGGTCACCTGTTGAGTATGATCTCGTAGTCCCCCCAGCCACCAGACTTCTCCAAGTCCAGGTTATCCGCCAGCCGTCCATGAGGTTCGACAACAAAGTTGCTGGGATGGCCTGGATCGACGACTTGAGGCTGGAACCCATCGGCAATCGCTCCTCACGATAGAGGCTCAGCCGCGATCTGGGCCGTGCCTTCCGGCACGTTGTCGAAGGTCATTCCGCGTTCTGCCAGAGGCTGCGAATTCGAGCTCGAGGTTCAGCTATGCCATGGCGGCTCTTGTGCAGACGCGCTCATCACGAGAGAAGCCATTGATGTGAAGCAATAAGTCGGATCCTTCCACCCCTCCTTCCCCCTTTCCCCCGCCTTTTTCCCTTTCCCACCCCAACCAGACCAACAGGCTACCCAAAGCGGGTTTCTGTAAATCGAAGCTCGCCCCAGCACGAACTGCCCGCCCGAGAGTTCGTCCGCGAACCAAGTGCGGTTCAGATTCTTGTTTCGGACTTCGACATCAAAAACGTCTACCATCCCCCGACCATCTGCCTTGGGCCGTTGCATCCCGAATCGAATTTCGCCCTTGTTTTCAAAGCACGCCTCATTGGGCCTGCCGGCGGGGCGCCCAAAATCATCTGATTCCGGGCAGCGGAATCTGCTCAAACCGGCCGTTGCGAATCAATCGCTTGCGGTCAGCCGAAGAGCAGGGTTTTTGGGCAAGCAGCTCCATCCATGGCCGGCACGCCAAATCACGGCGAACTGAATCGAGTCAACCCTCCAGCTCGTTCCAACTGCAATGTCGTGATCTTCGAGAATGCCCCCGGCACAATACCGGACGTGTGGATTCCGGCATTGATCAGTCACTCCCGCGAACGCTCCTTTCTGGCTCGAATTGCGCGATCCAGAAACCCACAGAAGTTCCTACCTGCGGCTGCCACGTCGTCCCAAACGGTCTGGGCACTTGTCGCAACCTCTTCTGTTTGCAAAATTTCAGCTTGCTCATGCGCCAGTAGAAAGTCGTTAACTTCACCGCGATAAGCGTCATACACGAGCGTGTTAACGAAGTCCGCCCCCTCGTAATGGTCGGATAGCACTACAAAGTAGCATATACCGCCAAACAATCGCACAATGACATCCACGCGCTTTTTGTCGTGTCGGCCTGCCATGATAATTGAGTGTTGATGCGGTCCTTGTTGACATGCTTCCAGAAACCCCTCGTGCACGAAGAGCCTAGCCCTTGGTTCTCCAGCTCCTTTTCGGATGTACGCACGGATTTCAGCAAACGAGTCGCTCTTCGCCAACGCACAACCTGCCCGAAAAGCAAGCCCGACGTATGCAATTTTCGACGCTGTGCGCAACCCTTCTGGAGATCCGATAAACTTTAGGTCACCACCGAAGCTGACTTCTGCCTGCACAGGATTCCCAGGCCCTGACTCAATGAATTGATGCCCCTTCGCTCTCACTTCCTGCCGCAGCTTTTGCTTCTGTTTCTCTGTCAGGAATTGATGGATGAATTCTCTTTCACCGCCACTAGTCTTGCCCTCAGTAACGATTCGCTTTAATTGCACTTTCCCGTCGCCCTTCACTTTGGCATCGTATACTTTCTCTTCAACCCTCACTGTTGCAGGGACTTGAGGAACTTGGCCGTACCTATCCGGTATCTGAAGAATAAGCCGAATGGGGGCGAACTCTGTAGCGAGTGGCTGTTCAAACATCGAAGAACCGTTGTTGCACTCGACGCACACACTTTGGTTGACAGTCAAAACGCCGCCGAGGGCAGCAGGGAAAACGTGCTCATCTGTTAGATTGTCAGCTTCTTCAAGGCAAAAAATGCATTGTGGCATGTACGTTAACGCCAGCGGAGAAAATGACGAATGGTGTTCAAGAACCGTGGCACTTCTTGTATTTCTTCCCGCTTCCACACGGACACGCATCGTTCCTACCGACCTTTTCCCTTCCCGCCGTGACAGTTGGCGGCTGCGGCCATAATGCTCGCAAAAGGAGTGATTCGGCTCGCACCTGTAGCTCGGTTGCTTTCCGTGATACATCTGGCGGTAAGTCGAATCCCTTAACGGTATTGACCAGGGCCACCTTCTCAGAAAAGAGTTTCAGTGCCTCCAACACGGAAGGATCATCACTTAGCGCGACCCTCACGTTGTCGGGCATGTCTGTCGTATCAAAATCGTACAAGGCGCTGTCGTTCGGGACGAACAGTATCTCCTGGAAGGGCGGCCTGTGTGGCGTGCAGTCGATCCAACGGCCTCCATCGCCTGATTCGAAAACGGCGTGCGGTTCACCCTCGATAAAAAGAGACCCGAGTTGCCAGATGGCCCACCCGAGCTGCATCCTTCCGCCCTCCCGCTCGATTTTGGCACGGACGTTGACGTAACAGTCCCTTTCCTTTGCTTCGGCATCGGGAGCCACACGAACTCTGACCGCCGGGTTGTCTGTGCCGAGCGCAAGGCGGAGGCTCCGAACTGCCTCGGAGTCAGCTTGCGGAACAAACGACCTGGGAAGCACCGGAAGCATTGCAGTCAGCTATGTTAGTTAAACCGGACATGGTTCAGACTAACCATATTGTCGCATGTTACGCCGCCTCGCCGTGGCAAGCAATGCCAAGATTTGGTAGTGGTACAGTTTGAAATTTCCTTTTGCGGCTTGGGGCGGCGGCCTTACTCCGCCCCTTCAGAGGCGAGTTGCTGGGACAGTTGTGTAATTTGTTGTTCCAAGACAAGGAATTGCTGAATGTCTTTCCTGATTTGCTCTAATCCGCCAGCGTCGATCAGGTGGCCGATGAGTTCGGCGGCGGCTCCGAGATCAGGAGCATTCGGATACTCCCGCATCAGCAGGGGCGCCAAGTTGTGGAGTGTTTTACCGGCAGTCGTGATCCTTCTATGGAGGGTATTGCGTTCTTGCCGAGCGTTGCTTCTGGCCAAGGCCAACTTGCCAATTTCCTGTAGAATTTCGCTGTTGCTCATCCTGCCGTAACCTCCCTAGTGAGCGTTCCAGTGAAGATTATAGCACAGGTGTCAACTGGGTGAAGCGTGAATTTTCAGATTGTTGTTGGGTGCTTCCTGTAAGGTCCACGCGGACCTGCCACCGGTTTCGGCAGCACATCCAGCAGTTCCTCAATCGACCAGATATGATCCGCAATCCCCGCTTCCATCGCCGGGGTAACCCGCAGCGTCTTGTGGATCCTGCAGAAGTTGTAGTGCATGTAAAACAACGCAATCGCGTAAGCGTGGTTTTCAACCTTCTTTGAGAATGCATTCGTCAGCCGAGTGAACCGCCGCATCCCCATCCGCATCGAAAGGTTCTGCCGTTCTACATAAGACGTGCTGATGTACTTGGCGTCAGGATTGCCGGTGATCTGTTTCTTCTCTGCCGCCGACAATTTAGCGGGACTGTAGCGCGTCTCTTCTTGAGATGCTGCATACACTTTCACAAGCTGCGCGTAATCTATGTCGCAACCGAATGCGCCTTCGACCGCTTCTAGGTACACCTTCAACCCGTCAGTGGTGAGTTGCACCCGATGCGCCAGCCGCGACGCCAGATCGTCAATGAATATCCGCGCTGTCCGGCTGTCGCGGTATCCGACCATGACGGAAGGAACAAGCTTCGTGTCAGCGTCAATTGCTACCCAAGTCCAAACATCACCGTAACCAAATCTCCCTTTCAATTCGCGGGGCACGTTCTTCTCTTTGGCGTAGCAAAAAGCCCAAATCTCATCACATTGAATCCGTCGGCACTTCAGATTGCGGAAGACCCGATCTTGATAGTCTGCACATGCGGGGCCGAGAGCAGCCAAGAGTTTCAGGATGGTGACTTTGGAAACTCCCGTCATCCGAACTGTAGAGCTTATCGAATTCCCCTCGACCAGCGCCGCCACTACCTGACTCTGTTTTTGTTGGCTGAGGATATTCATTTGCAGGATCGGTCTACAAATTGTATCGCATCGTGGAGTAGATTGTTGAGGTGATCCTTGGCGTGCTCATGGAAGAATATCTCGAATACCCCCACTGTGGCCGCCGGGACCGTCAGAACCCCGCGAAATCCACGCTTGAGAATCTTGATATCAGTCTGTCCCCCGCAGTATTGCGGACAGTAGGTCTTTGCTTCGTGGACGAGTAACGCCGCGAATGCCGCAATCTGCGCCTGGTTCATCCGTGCGCGATACAGATTGTTTATGAGGAATCCGATTAGAGAATTCTCTCCAATTCCCACAATATCAGATGTGCCGACTCTGCTGATTATCCTTCCTGTATTGCGGGTGACCGTAATCCCTGAAACGTATTGGTTCACTGCAAGTAGTACGTCGGCACTATCCGTCTGCGGATCAAAGCCCTCATGCACCTCATCCACAGCTTCTTTAAGCGCAGCCTCTATCATTCCCGTCGGAAGCTGGCAAAATTCCTCATCCGGCCCTTGTTCCTGTTGCAATGTCTGCATGGTTTTATCTGCAATGGCCTTCAAGGCCGCAGTGGTCCCCGCCCCCGTAATGGCCAAGGAAAAGCCGCGACAGGTCATCTCCCAAATCTTCTCTTGGTAGGAACCGAAGGAATCCGGCGAGCTAGGTCTGCCGTGCGTTATTAGTCGATCTGCACACAGCAGAA
Organism: uncultured Acidobacteriota bacterium; assembly: GCA_963831905.1. Taxonomy (GTDB): domain Bacteria; phylum Acidobacteriota; class Terriglobia; order UBA7540; family UBA7540; genus CAVROP01. The sequence goes on from CAWHRX010000009.1 coordinate 2,663,566, forward strand.
CTCCCTCGTCGAATTGAAAGCTGGCAGCCATCGTCATGGATTTGGGTTTCCTCCGTAGCGGAGGCTTCGGAGGATACGGCGGTTTGTGACGCGTGTCAATCATGGTACAAGGCTTTGGCGAGAGTGGAGGGAATTGAACCCACACTGGCGGGGTTGGAAGCCGCAGTGCTACCGTTACACCACACTCCCGTAACTTTTATGGGGATATGCGACTAGTTAACCTTGACAAATTGAGAAAACTGTGTTACGATGTTAACAGAATCGAGGAAGAACGGGAGAAAGACAAAGTATCCCGTAGGCCCGCTGGACTGAAGGAAACCGCAGTTTAGCGGGCTTTTGTGTATCTAGGTCTTTCCCGATTCAGATAGCCGATAGGCCCAATGAGTTAGTGACACCTAACTAATTGAGCCTAAAGGCAAAGGAGGCGAGTGATGCACGTGCGGCGCGTTACAATTCGGTACCACGTCGATGGCAGCGTTACGGTCGTCATCGAATGGATCTAACCTCGGCAGACTGTGGCCGTCCGGTCTGTTGGGGTCTGTAGAGATTGCTTTGCGAGAGCACTCTGACGGCCTTCGATCTAAAGAACAACTGAGTATAGCAGATTGGCAGGCTGTGTCAACAGAATTACGGCTGCGGAACAGGCAGAGGTGAGTGCATGCCGTTGGGCACACCGCCGCTTGGTTGAAAACCTAAGACCTTTCCGCAGCCATCAAACTTACTTCCCTTCGCTGCGACGAACTGTCTCCTGCACCGTCCGATACGCCGCTTGGCAGCAATCCTCTTTCGGTGGTCGTTTTGGTGCAGCGGCTTGGGGCTTATGTCCACGTGGGGCTGATTTCTTTTTCATACCCCAAGCATGGCACAATCGCTGTCCCAGTCAAGAGGCAAGAATTTCAAACTGTACCACTGCCCAAGATTTACAGTCGATGAACAGCGGACTTGCCCGCGAGTAACGCCGTGAGTTTACTCTATCGGAGAATTAGCGGGTCAAACATGCACCAATTCCAGACAGGCTATAGAAAGCCCGCTGGGCCGTTCCCTTGGTCGTGCCGGTCTCCTGGTGAATGGCGCTCCAGGAGCAACCCTGACCGCGTAGGGCCGCGATTCTGGCACTGTCCACGGCGACTCGCGGCCTTCCGAGCCTCTTACCTTTGGCCCTTGCATTCCTGATGCCGGCACGAACACGCTCGGCAATCAGGCTCCGCTCAAGCTCCGCCACGGCCCCGAGGACAGTGAAAACCATCTTGCCGGTGGGAGTGCTGGTGTCGACTTGCTCCGAGAGGGAAACAAAGTCAATCCCGAGAGCCTTGAACGTTTCCAGGGCGCGGAGCAGGTGAGACACCGATCGGGCAAAGCGGTCAAACTTCCATACGACGACTGCATCAAAACGCCTTCGGTGCGCATCAGCCATGAGACGGTTCAATTCGGCGCGGTCTTCCTTACTACCGGAAATCCCGACATCCACGTATTCCTCGGCGACCGACCAGCCCCGGCGCTCGCAGTACTCTTCCGATTCTCGGGTTTGCATCGTGGGGTCTTGCCCGTTGTGGCCCGTGCTGACCCTCGCGTAGATTGCCGCCCTGGTGCGGCCCGATTGTGTTGGAAATGCGGGTGGGTGTATCTTCGGTGAAGCCATATTCAACCTCCTTAGTAGGTTGGGTGTGGTTAGGCAGCCGTTGAAGTTGCCGCTTCAGCGGTTGCCGCTTTTCTTCTTCCGGCCTTTACCCTTTCCGTAAATGGCACGTTTCACCTTTAGCAAAGCCGCAACGTCCTTGGCCGACCAGAGTCGATACCCTACAGCACCAATCAGGGTGGGCTGCGGTGCCTTCAGCTTTCCTGCCGCAATCCACTTTTGCAAAGTGACTTGGTGGATTCCGACCCGTTTAGCCGCCTCTGCCGTTGTAAGTTTGCGTCCGATCATCGGCTATACATATAGCGCTTTTAAAAACCGCTGTCAAGGTTTTATTTCGGCGATTGTTCACTCGACGCAGATACAGTGGTAAGCTGTCTCAATGGCGCGCCCCGACCCGTCGCGACTAGATGGCATTCGTGTGAAGGTCAAGCGAGCATGGAATCAGATCAACGGAATCAAGGCTGAAATTACTACCTTCATAATGGGCGACGTGTATGAGCCTAAGATCGAGTTCAACACTGATACGCACTGGCTCACTATCAGCGTCCACGTTAAGAAGAACCCTCCCTTGATGTGGGGAGTCCAGATCGGAGAGATCATTCACAACCTTCGATCCGCTCTTGACCACATTGTTTGGGAGCTTTTCATCCTCGATAATCTGCGTCATCCCCCCGTGGGGACTAAACTCCAATTTCCCATTTTTGAGACCCAAGCGGGCTTTGACGGACGCGGAAGATCCCAGTTCTTGCGCGGAATCGGAGGTAACGCCGTGAGGCTCATCAGATCGCAGCAACCTTTCCCTGAAAGCGAAGGCGGAACAGGGGAGGGCAGGAAGAGTCCCCTTTGGCATCTGAAGGAACTCTCGAACACCGACAAGCACCGCACGCTCCATTTGACCGGAACGTTGATAGAGAAGTTTGACTTTACGTTTCCACCGGTCAAGCGACCTATCTCGATTCAAGAAAAAACCATCAGCAATCCTGGGCCAATATACGAGGACACGATATTGGCGCGTGTTCATATTCCTGGGTGTGGTGTATGGCCCTTCTCTGAGGATCATGTGAATGGCGAACTCAGAACGGATATAGCGTTCGATCACGGAACGCCATCGGTGGGTGGGTGGCTGGTTTTTGGAACCCTCATAGACATAGCCAACCGTACCGAGGGCATCATTCGAAGAATTACGGAGGAAATCTTTGGCCTGGAGCTGTAAAAGGCGTTGCACGGCGGTTCAGTTTCCTGTATTTTTATTTTGGGAAACTGGCCGCACTTATAGGTGGGATTCCGACGCTGTTTGAGCCAGCTAGGAAATCTTAACAGGCACAACCTATTGTAGCATTGGAGTGTGCCTGATGCAATCCACTAATAAAATAGAACACCAAACCTTGTTGGGAACAATGCTGGCGAAGGAGAATCGGTCTACACTCCGAGAGACCGCTCATCAATTGTTGTTGCAACCAGCCACGCAAAATAAAGCTCGGAATAGGGCAGGAAAAAGGCGAGAATCTTCGGAACGTCAGGTGAAACTGGGTATCCCTCAGCACGCATATCCGAAAACAATCGGCGGGTTGCGTCCTCATGCTCGAACCAAATCCCGCCAGAATCGACTCCCACTAATTTGACACTGTAGGTTTTCTGGCCTGAATCCTCTGGATTGAGTGGATGCTTCGGGCAGATGAAAATCTTTTCTCCGATGTGCTCATCGAGTTTTATCATGTTCGCTCCTGTGGTGCAGTCACGCGAGACGCACTTCCCACAAACGCAACTCGTTCCGGGCACTCAATCCAGTCGCGAACTTGCCGACCGCGTAACAAGGAAGAACTGGAACCTTGATCTTGTTCCTTACAGAGGGCGCCCGCGAAGCGAGGAGATTGGCGTCGATGCGGAACTTAGCGCCCGCGCCGAGGTCAAACAGGGCATCGAGGCCATTCCGTGGGTTTCTGAAGTATGACGCCATCTCCGCATCGGTAAGGTATATGACAATCCGTTCCAAATCTTGAGGTTCATCGACCGCTGCCAACCTAAAGAAGTCGTTGAGCAGGCTCCCCGCTTTGTTGGATCGTGGCTGATTCCCCCCGCTTGGAATAGCCCGATCATACTTCAACTCCCAGACAGCCGCCCCATGTTTCGGGGAAGCAGGGAGAAAGCAGTCCAGTCTCACACCTTTTATTTTGGGATGGCGATGTTCGATCACGATTTCAGCATCGCCAACCCCGAGCCTCTCTCGAATCGATGTGAACAGGCAATAACGTATCCCGTCCTCCGACATGCGTTCCTGTCTCCGCATCACAACCATGAGAAGATTCGCAAAACGGTCGAGTACGTCAGGCGTGAAGATCACTTCTGGTATTCTCTCATCCAGAATTTCGTTTTGACTTCCTGGCCAACCGACAATGTACACCTGACCACCTCGGTGTGCAACGCTCCACCAACGTACTTGAGCGCGAACCTATGTGACCACTCCGGGGCGTGTACGCTGCTACAGGCGCTGGTACGGAACTTATCTCCGCAAACAATCACGCCCCACCGTAACCCCGGCTAATCCTCAGACCATCGCTAAGGCCGCGTGATTTCTGGCACCGGGCCTCACGGACACATTGACGCCGAAACCTGTGGATTTTCCTTACCTCGGTAGCAGGTGGGTAGCATCTTGAAATTCCAGCGCATGTTTCGATATCTTGTAAGCGATTTAGAATGAATGGTGAGCCGTGAGGGAATCGAACCCCCAACCTACTGATTAAGAGTCAGTTGCTCTACCGATTGAGCTAACGGCCCATCAAATGATTTACGGGAGCTTCGTAGGACGGTGCAGCCGCGAACAGAGCGACTGCTTTCCGGCGAACTCTACGCTAGCGCCTCTCGCGGATTTCGGTACGCTCGTGCAAGAGGTTCCGCCGCTAGCGCTACGCTTCCGGTATGGACTCAACGTAACGACGCTTGATGGTGGCGTTCGAATGCGCGCTTAACCGCGCAATCCAAAACCCTTCCGCCGCGGCGCGTCCCATAACTTCGACGTATTCAGTTTAACACAAACTCGACCGGCGTTTTCAAGATTTGTCACAGGGTCGGTAATTGCGGATGGCTCGTTCTCCTGCCGTTGAGCCGCTGCGTGTTTTATCGGCGAGAAGTTAAGAGCCTAGAACTATAAGCTTACATCACCGCAGAACACTTCACCGAAAGAGGCGGGCGGCTTGCACCAGGCGGGAACCCACAGCGCGGCCGGTCTGCAGACATAAAGCCCTCGGGAGCCGATATATGCAGATTTCTGCATATCTGTGTCAAAAAGGGACTGAGGAAGGGTCTTTTTTCACATTGTGGAAGTTTTACAAAACTATATTGTCTTTAGATGCAGTCAGATAGAAAAAATATTATCATTTTTTGCACTGTTTCCCATATTCTCATTTCCACGTGGTAGGCTAGTATCATGGAGCAAGAGATGCGAGCTGCGAAGGTACAGGCTGCGAACACATGGGAAGGACCGGAAACCATGGTCAGAGGAGACGCGATCGATTTTGGTGCTGGCGTATGGCGATCGGCCGTCCGATGGCTCGCTTGGGCTACAGGGCGAACGGCATCGGCCCGCACGCGGACGCCGCGTGCCGGATTATTCCTATCCGTGCTGGCGCTCATTGTTGCCGCTGGTAGCTGGCGTCCGGCGCCCACTCTTGCCCAACTCCCCGCGGGGGAAGAAACTGAGGTCGGGGGCCGTCCACTCCTCGGTCGCGGCTGGGGAGCTGACTCGGGCGTTTCCGGAGCTTTGCCTGCTGCCGGAACTGCAACTCTGGGATATGCCGAGCTTGCGCCGCGAGCTTTGGTGGCTGCCGCTGGAGCGTGTTGGGCGACTCCCTCAGAGTGTCCAGAGCGCGCCGCCGCGGCATCCTCGGCAGGACCTTTTTGCCAAGAAACAGCAGGCCACGGCATGGCCGCCGATGTCAGTGAGTTTCCAGCAGTTTCAACCTTCGATCCACGGAAAACGGCGGCGGCGTGGCATTTCTTGGCCAAAGTGAGTCGTCTTTGAGCATTGACGCGTTCCCGCGAGGTTGTTAAGATGGGTTGATTTCGCGGTATTGAGGAGAGTCTCTTATGGACCGTTTGACCCGCCACGAATTGAAGCAGGACGAATTCAAGGAATCGCTGGACCAACTCGAGCAGTACTTCACGACACATCTAAAGGAAATCGTGACGGTGGCGATTCTGGCGATTGTGGTGGTGGGCTCGGCGGTGGGCATGAAGTACTACCTCAGCCAGCAGGAAGCCAATGCGAATCTCGATCTTGCCGCCGCCCTGAGGACTTTCCAGGCCTATGTGGGGACCTTCGCGCCGGGAAGCGTGCCCCCCGGTACGGAAAGCTATCCGACCACCGCCGACAGGTACAAGGCAGCGCTGTTGAAATTCAACGCCATTGGAGCCAAGTACCGCCTGTTCCCCCGGCCTAAAGCCGTGGGTATTGCGCTTTATCACGCGGGACTCTGCGAATCCCTCCTTGGAAACACCACCGTGGCCATTAATACCCTGCAAGAGGCCAGCCGGGATGGAGACCGCGACATCGCCTCATTGGCTCAGTTGGCTCTGGCCGACGAGTTTCTCCAGAGCGGCAAGACGCAAGAAGCAGACAAAATCTATCAGAACCTTGCCGACCATCCCACTTTAGCAGTGCCCAGGGCGACGGCTCTGATGACGTTGGCGGATTCCTTGAAGAGTTCCCAGCCGGCGCGGGCGCGGCAGCTTTACGATCAAATCGGGAAGGAATTCGGCTCGGAACCCGCCGTTGCGCAGATCCTGAAGGAAGAGATGGCGGACCTGCCGCAGGGCGGCGGCGGGCAATAGCCGCGGGCAGACGCCATTCCGCCAAACGGCCGCAGCGCCGTCCTCGAAGAGACCTCGGTGTGACCATTTTAATCTGACTAGTGCCTAGTTCGAGATGCAAGCCATGTTCTTCGTTAGTGAGGGAAGGGCGGGGCTTCAGCCCCGCCGCAGGAAATGCGCGAGGTTTTGGGGCTTTAGCCTCTGAAGCCATATTGGTTTCAGGGCCTAAAGGCCCTTCGACCGTCCGCCCGGAGCCGGCGGGGCTGAAGCCCCGCCCTTCCGAGGATCGTCAACAAATTCGCTCATTAACCCAACGGCGCGCAAGAACGGCCCCTTCGCCGCTATGTCCGATCCAACGATCAAAACCCCGGCCGCCGGCGCCAAGAGCGAGTCCGGTCCCTCGGTGCGGCGTGAAGTTCGCCTGCGCGAGAACCCACAATCCTTTAGTTTCTGGCAGCGGGTTCAAATTCTCCTGGCCAGTTGGGCAGGTTTTCTTGCCGTCCTGCTCGTCGGGCGCAGCCTGCGCTGGGAAGTTCACGGTTGGGAAAATTGGGAAGCCGCCACGAAGCTAGGCAAAGGACTGATTTACACCTTCTGGCATCGCGAAATTTTTTCCGCTTGCTGGTTCTGGAGAAAACGCGGAATTGTGGTGATGACCAGCCGGAATTTCGACGGTGAGTACATCGCCAGGATTATCCGGAAGCACGGCTACGGAGCGGCGCGTGGCTCCAGCACTCGGGGAGCGTCGCAGGCCCTGACGGAAATGATCGAGTGCTTACAGAAGGGACGCGATGCGGCTTTCACCATCGACGGACCACGCGGGCCGCGATGGGTTGCCAAACGTGGCTCGGTGATGCTTTCCAAGGCCACCGGCGCCGCCATTCTCTGTTTTCATGTCGCCCTGCGCCGCGCCTATGTTTTCCGCCGCACCTGGGACTTGACGCAGTTCCCTTATCCCTTTTCGCAAGCGGCGGTATTTATCGCGCCGCCCATCGTGGTTGCGCCGCGGGCCGGCGAGGAGGAGCAGGCCTCCAAACTCCAGCAAGTGCAGGTTGCTCTCGATGAACTGCGGCGGCAAGGGGAAGCGTGGGTAGCGAAATCGGAAAATGGGATGCGGCACTCGGATTCCATACTCTAGTTTCTAGTTTCCAGCTTCCATTTTCTAATTTCCAATTTCCATTTTCTAACTTCCAGCTTCTGCTTCTGCCAGGCGCTTGATTTCAGGGTAAAGGGCTTCCGCCTGGGCTCGTGTCTCCGCGAGGCTTCCTGAACAATCAATCACATAGTCGGCGCGGCGGCGCTTCTCTTCGGGCGGGATCTGAGACGCCACTCGCCGGAGGGCATCTTCACGCGAAAGACCGGTTTTCGCCATCAGCCGTTCGAGTTGCTGTTCAGGGCGGCACCATGCCACCAGGATTTTTGCGAAGCGATCCACGACCCCGGCCTCATAGATTACCGCGGCGTCGACAATGATCACGGCTCCGGGGCGCCCGGCGCGCAACTCCGCGGCGAGTGCATCGACGCGTGCGATCAGCCTGGGGTGCACGAGCGCAGAGAGTTCGCGGAGCCTTTGCGGGTCAGCAAAGACCATCGAGCCCAGGAGCTTGCGGTCGATCTCGCCATCCGGTCTCAGGATCCCCTGCCCAAAGCGCGCCACAACTTGCTGGTGGACGGGGTGGGAGCGCCGGAGCAACTCGTGGCCCACTCGGTCCGCGTCGATCACTTGGGCTCCCAACTCCTCCAGGATGCGCGCCACGGTGCTTTTCCCGGAGGCGATCCCACCTGTTAATCCGAAGTTGCGAGGCATAAGGGCAGTGACGAGTGATGAGTGAAGAGTGACGAGCAAAACGCTTCGCCTAAATTCCGAACAGTCCTGGCTTGTAGGGGGACGGCTTGCCGTCCCCTAACGAACGGGGTAGGGCAAGCCCTACCCCTACGCGTTTTCAAAGTGGATAGTTTAACACGGGGAAGAGGCCGGCTGCAGAGCTACCCGGGAGCACACTCAAGTGACGTAGCGGCGCTATCTTGTTATATATTCTAAGCAGGGGGTTTGGTAAGCCGAGAGCCAGGTGGAAACAGGGAATCAATGGAAGCGGAGCGAAGGTGCGAAAAATGCGGCCAGATGATCCCGTGGGGGGAAGGGAAGTGCCCTGCCTGCGGCGAAGACCCGAGGCTCCTCTGGACGCTGTCGCGCAACGAACTTCTACTGGCGAGTCTCGCCGCTCTGATCGTCCTCTTTATCGCCACTAGCTTTTCGGTGACGGCCTATCATGCGAAGGAACACTCTTTGGCCCAACGGTGGTACGCCCGGGGCGAGCGGGACCTCACGGCAGGCCATGCGGAAGCGGCCATCGAGGATTTCCGTACGGCCCTGATCTACTCGCATAACGACCCGCTGATTGAATTTAAGCTCGCGCACGCGCTGACCGTGGCCGGGCATCTCCACCAGGCGCGCGCCTACCTGCTGGCCTTGTGGGATAAAGAGCCTGGCAATGGCACGGTCAACCTGGAGTTGGCGCAACTGGCCGCCGGGTCGGGGTCGGCACAGGAGGCTACTCAGTACTACCACGACGCCCTTTACGGGCAGTGGGATGAAAACCCTGCCGAACATCGTCGCATGGCCGGGTTGGACCTGGCGGAGTTCCTTATCAAAGTTGGGCAGAAGGCGCAGGCGCAGGCTGAACTCATCGCGCTAAGCGGCGGCTTGCCGAACGATCCCCCACTCCAGACTCGAGTCGGCTCGCTCTTAATGCAAACCGGAGAGTACGAACATGCCGCACCCCTGTTCCGCCAGGCACTGCGGGCCAACCCCAATTACCTTCCGGCGCTGGAGGGTGCGGGGGAGGCAAGTTTCCAGACGCGCGATTACCCGGCTGTCCGGCGCTATCTTTCCCGTGCGAAACGCCTGGGCACTCTTTCACCGCAATCCCAACAGCGCCTAGAGACTGCCACTCTGATTCAGCAGAGCGATCCTCTGGCGCCTCGCCTGAGGGCACAGGAGCGCGCCTCGCGCGCTCTCGCGGCGTTTAACCAGAGCCTGGAACGGCTCAATCAGTGCGCCGCGGCCCGCGGCACATCCTTCGATAATGGACCTCAACAGTCCGACCTTCAGCAGTTGCACGCGCAGGCTGCGGCCCTCCAACCGCAAGTGAACGCACGCAATCTGGGTCGCGATCCTGATTTACTGCTCAAGGCGACGGACATGGCTTACCAGATCGAGCAGGTCACCGAGCGCGTCTGCGGGGAACCGCAGGGCCTCGACCTTGCGCTGTTGCTTCTTTCGCGTATTCAAGAAGGAGCGAACGAGTGAGCAGCCCCGGCGTCCCTCCGACAGTTACCAACTCTGAGAGTACGGGCACGCCATGGCGTGCCCCTACGACGTTGGGCGAGATTCGAAGACGATTGCGACTCGGAAGTGGCGGGCTGACGCTGGGCGAGCAGCAGGTTTTCCTCCTCCTGGCTGTGATCATCGGCCTTTTCTCAGGGCTGGCGGTGGTCCTATTCCGCATTGCGATTGAGTATACACACCTGATCCTTTTCGGGTCCGGGTTGTCTATCGCGCCGCATCGAGCCCTCCTGGCGCCTACTGCCGTGGGATTGATTGTGGCTCTGCTGGTGATGAAAGTGTTCCCGCGCACGCGGGGCAGCGGCGTGAACCAGACCAAAGCCGCCGTCTACATTTACGACGGGTTTGTTCACTTCCGGACGGTCATTGGAAAGTTTGTGACCTGCGCGCTGGCCATCGGCAGCGGACAGTCCTTGGGTCCCGAAGACCCTTCGCTGCAAATGGGCGCGGGGATTGCATCTGCCTTGGGCCGGCGCATGCGTTTTTCACGGGACAAAGTGCGGTTGATCGCTCCCGTGGGGGCGGCGGCGGGGCTGGCGGCGGCGTTCAATGCTCCCATCTCGGCCGTTCTGTTCGTGATTGAGGAGGTCATCGGGAAGTGGAGTGCGGGCGTGCTGGGCGCGATCGTTCTTTCCGCCGTCTCGAGCGTGGTCGTGGCGCGGTGGTTCCTGGGCGACCAGGCCCTGTTCGGCATACCTGTCTACCACCTTGTTCATCCCGCGGAGTTGCTGGCTTACGCCGCGCTGGGGGTGATCGGTGGGGCTGCCTCGCTATTCTTCGTAAAACTCGTAGCGTATTTGCGTCCGCGGCTCAAGGCTCTGCCGCGTTGGACGCACTATTTTCAGCCGGCTCTCGCCGGCCTCGCGATCGGTGTGATCGGGCTCTGGCTCCCGCAGGTCATGGGCGCGGGTTATCAATCCATCGACCAGGCCATGCACGACCAGTTTACCTGGCGCTTGCTGCTCCTTCTGGGAGTGTTCAAGATTATTGCCACAACTTTCTCGTTCGTGAGCGGGACGCCGGGCGGCATGTTTGCCCCAACGCTTTTCATTGGGGCCATGTTGGGGGCCGGGGTGGGCGGCATCGAGCGCCACTTCTTTCCCTGGCTCACGGGCTCCGTGGGCGCTTATGCACTGGTGGGGATGGGCACGTTGTTTGCCGGCTTTCTGCGTGCCCCCATGACCTCCGTATTCATGGTGCTTGAGGTCAGCGGAAACTACTCGATCATCCTGCCGGTCATGATCTCCAATACGATTGCCTACCTGATCTCGAGACGCTATCAACAGGTCCCCCTTTTTGATCTGCTTTCCCGGCAGAACAACGTGGACCTTCCTTCCATGGAGGAACGCCGTGAGGAGCGCGCCTTGCTGGTCGAGGACGCCATGCAGCCGTTCCCTGACCCTATCCTGAGCAGCCTGGATTCAGTGACCGATGCAATTCGGCGTCTGGAAGGGGCCTCGGGAGACTTTTTCTTTGTCGACAATGGAAGAGGAAAATGGTACGGCGTCACCAAGGACCTACTGCAGGGCGCCGTCGACGCTTGGGATTCCGACGTAGCGGTGGGCAGCGTACTGCGGGGCCCGCCGCTTCCCCACGTCCATCCTGACCACGCCCTGGACGTGGCGCTGAGCCGCATCGGCGACGCGCCCTATATCCCTGTCGTGAATCGCGCCGACCTGACCAAGCTCGAGGGTGTCGTGTCTCTGGATGGGATCCTGAAGGCCTACCGAGATTCAGAGCTGCTCGCCAAAGCGCGGCGACGGGGTGAGTGAATAGTCCGCCTAACGTACATGAGCAGCCCTCTCCCCAAGGGGGCATAGGCTCGAGAATAATCGTCTGGTCGCCTGTAAGCCCGCGTAGCGGGCGGAGTCATTTAGCCCATGGCGCGAGCCGTGGGGAAAAATGCGTGTCCCAGTGAGTTTCTGAGCCCCGTCAGGGGCGAGATCCCTCCTCCGAAAAGCGGGACACGAGCCCATTCGCCACCGATGCCGCCCCTGACGGGGCTGAGAAGCTGTTGGCTGTCAACGTATCCCACGGTTTTGCCGTGGGCTACATGATGGCGCCACTGCCGTGGCTGAAAGGCAGTTCGCGTGTCTTAAACTAGCGCCTTTGCTCCCCAACGGAGAGGGCTGTGCGTTTGTGAGGCGCCTGCAATGACAAATTTATGTGAACGCTTTTGGGGGCTCGTTCGTCTTTCCCTATGAGGGCCGTGATGATCGAAGCCGGGCAGGTGATCTTGGGCGAGTCCGTGGCGACAACCGAAAGCAGACGGGACGAGCTCGAAGACGCGGTTCGGGAAGAGGGGCGGCTCGTTTACAAAGTCGCCTACTCGGTGTTGCGGAATCATCACGACGCCGAGGATGTGGCGCAAGAGACCTTCCTGCGCTTCCTGCGGCAGCGCAAGCATTGGGCGGAAATCCGCGATCGCCGAGCCTGGCTGGCGAGAGTGGCGTGGCGCGCGGCACTGGACCGAAAAAGGTCGCCGGCCGGCATCGCCCTCGAGGACGCGGCGGAGGCGGTGAGCAAGCTGCGCGCGGATGGCGCCGGGGCGGATGAAATCGCCGCCAGCCGCCAGATGATGTCGCTGGTCGAGCGACTGGTCGGTTCACTTCCGAGCGAGCTGCGCGAGGCGTTAACACTCTCGACGACGGAGGAACTCACCTCGGCAGAGATAGCACAGTTGCTGGGGATCCAGGAAGGCGCTGTCCGCAACCGCCTTTTCCGGGCTCGGGAAATCCTGCGCCGGAAGCTCGCGGCCGTGTTGGAGACAAGACATGCACGATGACAAGCCGGATCAATTCGTGGATGAATTGCTCGACGCCTCGTTGAAGCAGTATCGAGCTGAAGAGCCTCGAGCGGGGCTGGAGATGCGCGTCCTGGCGGGCGTCCGCAGCCGGCAGGGCGCGGCACGGCGCCGCAGGTTGGTGTGGGCCCTGGCGGCTGGCGCGGGAATGCTGGCTGCTATCGTTCTGGTGTTGCACTCCGCGCGCTCTCCACGTCGAGAGCCTGTGGTCACCGCTTCGGCGCCGCGGCAAGCTGCGAAGACTGCGGCGAGCCCTGGTCGCGCGGACTCCCGCGTTTGGAGTCCGCGGCTTGTCCAAGGGCCGAGGGAAAAACCGCGGACCCCAAAACCGGGGGCCCGCGCTACCAAGCGTCCCGAGCAGTTTCCGACTCCCATGCCGCTGACGGAGCAGGAAAAGCTCTTGCTAACGTACTTCGCCAATACAACCGAGCCCGATTTGCTTGCGGAAATAAACAAAGCAGACGGGGCGGCCGAGATATCGAATATCAAGGTGGCCCCTTTGGAGATCGAGCCGCTTGATGACTCTGAATCCGGACAAGGAAAGTGAGGAGAAGGTGATGAGAAACAGTATGTCAATAAGATGCGCAATCGCGGTGGTAGCTTTCTGCCTGGCGCTGATTCCGAGCTCTGCAACTGCTCAGCAGGAAACCAAAGTCCAGAAGCCAGTCACGGCTTACCGCCTCGAGTTTAACATGCGCGAGCTTGAAAATGGGAAGCGCCTGAATTCGCGAAACTACATGATGATGGCAGAAGACAACTCTTTTGCGAGAATTCGAGTTGGAAACAAGGTGCCGTACCAGGTTGCCGACAAGCAATATCAATACAATAACATCGGCATGAACATCGACTGCCGTCCCCACGAAGAACAGGAGGGCGTAGCTCTTGATGTCACTGTGGACATTTCGAGCGTAGCGCCACCATCGGAGACAGCCCCGAGCTATAATCCTGTGTTTCGATCGAGTAGGAGCGAAGTTCAGACCGTCGTGGCATTCGGCAAGCCCACACTCATCACCAGCCTGGACGATGTGGAAAGCAATCGGCGTTATGAAATTGAAGTGACGGCGACGAAGGTGAAGTAGCGCGTACCTCTGTTCTTGAGATCCGCGGCTCGTCGTTGGCGGTGGGAAGGACCCCTCACCCGTCCCGCGACGGCTGATGAAGGCGCCGTCGCGCGACACCCTCTCCCTAGGGGAGAGGGCTTTTCGTTCACTTTATCCGCCCGGCCCGTCGTTGGAGAGGTATTGATCGAGGGAATGGAGTTCGCGCGCCAGTTCATCCACGCGATGCTCGAGCACATTGCGGATGGAGAGCATGGCCTTGAGGCTGCCGTCTTTGGCCACAATCGGGAAGTGCCGGACGTGCCGCTCGAGCATGTGAACGAGCGCGTCTTCCTCCGTCGTGTCATCGTCGATCGTCTCGGCTGGCGAGGTCATGACCTCACTGACCTTGGTTGTCGTGGGGTCGCGTTGCTTGAGGACGACGCGAAGCATCACGTCGCGTTCCGTGAAGATGCCGTGCAGCGCGCCCGCGTCCACGACGCCGACCGCGCCTACACCGCGCTCGGCCATCACTTCCACTGCCTCCAGCACGGACGCACCCGGTCCCACGACCGGTGGAGGAACCTGCGCTATCTTGAGGAGACTCATCACTGCCTCCTTGGCATTGAACTCTGAATCCCAGGTTTGCTCGGTGAGTTAAGAATAGCCTTGCCTGATTCGGCAAGTCAAGGCGGTCCGATTATCGGAAGTGTTCTAATTCGATGGATCCAGTACGGGGATGTCATTCCGAGCGGAGCGAGGAATCTCGCTCTGGTTCGCTCGATCGTGCACCAATTGCAAGGCCAGAGCGAGATTCCTCGCTTCGCTCGGAATGACGTCCGTATTAGGAAACCAGCCAAATTAAGACCCTACCCGATTAAACTTCCTCCGGCACCACGTAGGGCTTGCGGTAGCCTCGGTCGGCATCGCGCAGGATGCGCGCAGCCTCGTCGTCGCCGATCACCTCCTGCTTCTCAGGATCAAAGCTTAGAGTGCGGCCGACGCGGTAGGAAGCGTTGGCCAGGTGCAGCAGCGTGGTGGAAAGGTAGCCCTCCTCGACGGGCGCGTTCAACTCTTCCTTCTTGCGGCTCTTGACGCAGTCGATGAAGTTCCTCCAGTTGTTGCCGCCCGCCTGGGCATGTGGCCCGGGTTCCTGTTCCTCGCCCAGCCAGGACTTGTAGGAATCGTATCCATTCATCGCCACGTAGCCCTTCGACCCGTAGAAGATGTTGCCGATTGTGTTCTGTGGTCCCTTGCGCCGGGAGCGCGTTTCGGCGGCGTTGCCGAGCGCCGCGGGCACATCGCCACCGCCAAATGCGGGCGTGCCGATTTCGGCCTCGTGGTTCGAGATCCAGTGGCGGACTTCGAACTCCATCATGCGCCGCTTGCCGTCCGGCATATCGAATTGCCAGGCTACGTTGAGGGTGTTGGGCGTCAGTTGGTCGTCCTCGAACATGAAGTGCCCGCCGATGGCCGAAACCTTGTTCGGAAGCTTCACTCCCAGGCCCCAGCGCGCCACGTCGAGTTCGTGGATGCCCTGGTTGCCGATGTCTCCGTTGCCGGTCTCCCAAATCCAATGCCAGTTATAGTGGAAGCGGTTCTTGGTGAAGGGCTTCATGGGGGCGGGGCCTGTCCAGAGGTCGTAGTGGACGCCAGCCGGCACCGGTTGCTCTTCGGCGTGTCCGATCGTGTTCCGCCATTTGTAGCAAAGCCCGCGCGAGAGGTAGACGTCTCCAATCAAGCCGTCCCGCATCTTCTCCATTCCTTCGATAATCGCCTGGCCGGAGCGGCTGTTCGTGCCGTGCTGCACAATCCGGTCGTACTTCTGGACGGCGCGCAGCAGTTGCCGGCCTTCCCACCAGTTGTGGGAGAGAGGCTTTTCGACGTAGACGTCTTTGCCCGCCTGGCAGCCCCAGATGGCTTGCAGAGAATGCCAGTGGTTGGGCGTGGCGATGGAAATCGCGTCAATCGACTTGTCATCCAGCAGCTTGCGCAGGTCGATGAATCGCGCCGGCCGCTTGACTCCCATCTTCTCGACTTCGCCCAGCCGCTGGTCCAGGACGTTCTCATCCACGTCGCAGAAAGCGGCGATTTCCACGTCCTTCATGTGGCAGTACTCTTCTACGTGCGACCAGCCTTGCCCGTGCAGGCCAACCACCGCAATGCGCACGCGGTCGCTCGCGCCAAACACTCGCTCCGGATGGGCCAGGAAAGTAACACCGCTCAGTGCGGCCATTCCTGCCCCGGCGCGGGCGCTGGTCCTTAAGAATTCTCTGCGGTTAATCTCGTCCGGCATGCTGCCTCCTCCCATGCGTTTCTGAAATGAGCGTCCATTATACGCCAATCTGGTAGCGCGGACCCCCGGTTTTGGGGTCCGCGCTACTCAGCTCCCTAAGAAGTCAGGTCATTCCCGCGGAAGCGGGAATCCATTGGCTTTTGGACCGACGATGGACCCCCGCTTCCGCGGGGGTGACGAGAGCCGACTTTCGTTTCGACAGGTGGACCACAGGCTAATCGACCCCGGAACAATCCGCTTGCCTGGCGCGCGTGGGGCATGTAACCTGAGAGAGTGAAGAAATGTCTGATATTCGGCAGGAGGCCTTGTTATGGCTGCTACAGAAACCATGGTTCGAGCGCCCGAGCGAGTTGGAAACACCGCCCGGGTGAAGGAAATCCTAAGCTGGTACGAAAGTGACAATCCGGGGACTAAGACGAATCTCGCGCGCATACTGAACTCCGGCCGGTTGGCAGGAACCGGCAAGTTCGTAATTCTACCCGTGGACCAGGGCTTCGAACACGGTCCCGCCAGGAGCTTTGCGGTCAACCCGCCGGCTTACGATCCCAATTATCACTTCGAGTTGGCTCTCGCGGCGGGGTGCAACGCCTATGCCGCTCCGCTGGGATTCATCGAATCCGGCGCGAACCGGCACGCGGGCGAAATCCCGCTCATTTTGAAAATGAACAACCATGACCTGCTGCATGACGAGAAAGATCCGCTGCCCGCCATGACCGCAAGCGTAAAGGACGCCTTGCGCCTGGGCTGCGTGGCCATCGGGTTCACAATCTACCCGGGCTCGGCTGCCGCACAGACGATGTACCAGCAACTCCGCGAAGCGGCGGAGGAAGCGAAGGCCAACGGGCTGGCCGTGGTGGTTTGGTCGTACCCGCGCGGCTCGAGTCTGAGTAAGGAAGGCGAGACCGCCATCGACGTGTCAGCTTACGCGGCGCAGATTGCGGCGCAATTGGGCGCGCATATCATCAAAGTGAAACTGCCCAGCGCGCACCTGGAACAACCGGAAGCAAAGAAGGTTTACGAAAAGGTGGGCATCCCCATCGCGACGCAGGCCGAGCGCGTCCGCCACGTCGTTCAGAGCGCCTTTGACGGGCGACGGATTGTGATCTTCTCGGGCGGGGCAAAAAAGGATGATGACGAAGCCTTCTACAACGAGGCTCGCGCCATCCGCGACGGGGGCGGCTTCGGATCCATCATCGGCCGCAACTCTTTTCAACGCCCGAGGGACCAGGCCGTCAGATTCCTCCAAAACGTGATGAAGATTTACGCTGGGGAGATGAGTTAAGTCACATCGAAATCTTTTCGCCGCCCTTCGGCGAGTACTTGGTCAGCGTAGCGTCCAGCGCCTGGGCTGCGGCGGGGGCTGTGACGGTATCTTTGAACAGGATGTCTTTCGGATCTACTTTCCGGCCATAGAGGCGCTGATTGGCTTCGTTGTCCTGCTTCACAATCTGCCCGTCGAGCGACAGGCCGGCGAAGAGCCCCCGAGAGCGCGAGTAGGTGAGGATTTCCGCCTGCAATTGAATGTCGGTGGCGCCTTCCGCATTTCGGCCCACGGGGCCGCCCGCCACGGAAGCGTCCGCGCCCAGCTTTGCTTTGCTCTGCAACAGTTTTTCCGCTCCTTTGGCGTTCATGACGACCAGAACGAAGTCGGTAGCCTGTCCTCCCAGTTGGAAGCCGAAACTTGCGCCCCCCACCGTAAACATCGAAGGCGCGCCCCAGGCGCCAGTTCCCCCCTGACGGCAGACCAAGGCTCCACGGCCGAAGCTGCCGCCCAATCCGACAGCGCCTTTCTTTTCGGACGGAATCACGCCCACGCAAACGGCCTTTTTGAGCAGGTCCCTGGGAATCCCTTTTTCCGGAGTTCCCATAACCTCGTTGATCACTTCTGCCGCCTTTGCGAGCCGTTCGGCTTCCCGGCCTGCATCCGCAGCCAGAGCCGAAGCGCTTAAGCCCAGGCATACGAATATCAGTACGAGTTTTCGCATCGCACCCTCCAGGCCGTTCGCTTTAATCTCTTCCCTAGAATGGGACCTCCTTAGGCTCCTTCGGCTTTCGTCGCGAACCTGCCTTGCGCGGAGTCTTTCTGGCAGCGCGCTTCGCACCATGCGCTTTGCGCGGCTTCTTCTCGGGACCCGCTTCCGCAGGTTCGGCGTGCGGTTCGGCGGCGGGTGGCGCAGCCTCGTGTGGCTCGAACACGATAGTTTCGTCCGGACTCTCCACGGCTTCCCAGATGACGTCAGTCTCCGGCGGGGCGGGTTCAGCCTCGGGAACGACCGCCGGCTCGGGAAATGCCTCTGGGAAAGTTTCCGTAAACGGTTCCGCAAACGCCTCGGAGGGAGATGCGGGAACGGCTTCCGGCGCCACCGGCGGACGGGCGGCCTCCGCTGTGGTGGCGAAGATTCTCCAGATTCCTTTACGATCCCGGTGCAGCCGCAGCCAGCCTTCGCGTTGCGCCTGGTGGAGCAGGTCGAGCAGCCCGCGAAATCCGGCTTGCCGCTCGTCAAAACGCGTATCCGCGCTGCGCATGGCTTGGCGCACTTGCCGCAGATAAATAGGACGAGAAGGCGCCTTCTCCATTAGGGTTGCAAGGGCTCGCTTCAGTAGAGCAAAGATTTCGTCGGCGGTCAGGCCCGGTTCGGGCGCCGCGTCCGGCAGGGGTAGCGGAGTTACTTCCGTAGGCGCCGCCGGCTCCTGAGCAAGCTCGGCGGCGGGTTCGACCGCCTCGGCGGGGGCTTCCTTCGAGCCGTCTGCCTCAATCATTTCCACCAGGTAACCGCGGTCCGTCCGGCGCGCCTGGAACAGATTTTCCTTCTCCAGTTTGCGGATGAAGTCCAGGAACGACCCGGCGCCATAATCCCGCTCGGTGAATGTGGCGTCCAATTGCAGCATGGTGCTCTTGAGCAGGCCGAGCTGCGGGGCCACTTCTCGTTCCGCGAGGATCTTGAGGGCGCGCTGGATGTTGGGAACGGCGCTCGAAAGCGGCTTGATTTCGCTCGTGCCCCGCCCCGTGCTTCGTGCCGCGCGTGCGGCGCGTGAACCGTCGCCTCCCGTCGAGGCTTCGAGCAGATTCTCGTAGGCAATGAACTCGTGACAGTTGCGTTGCAAGATTCCGCTGGTGAATTGGCGGCCGCCTACCACGAAGACGCGCTTATCGTACTGCTTAAGCTTCTCGACCAAGGCGATGAAGTCGCTATCGCCGCCCACAATTGCGAACGCGCTGATGTGATCGCGGGTAAAGGCCATCTCCAGGGCGTCGAGAGCCAGGTTGATGTCCGCTCCGTTCTTGTCGCCGCGCGGGGTGACGTTGCGTTGCACCATCTGCACGGCATGCTGCGTCAACTGGCGGCCGAAATCACCGGCGCGAGACCAGTCTCCGTAGGCCGTCTTGCTCACAACTTCTCCGCGTTCCTTCAGTGCTTCGAGCACGACGGAGACGTCGAATTCCTTTCCCAAGGTGTCTTTGACCCCAATCTGAATATTGTCAAAGTCGATAAAAACGGCGAGCTTCAGTCTCTCTTCGGCCATAATTCCTTCTTTCGGCGGGCGTGACACTGCGAGCGAGGAGCTCCCAGTAATTTAACCAAATCAGCTTCCCCCTTTTGATATGATACTCCCTGGTTACTCAGCGTCAAGCGGGCGAAGGAGTATTTGCATGTCAGAACCAATTCGAATTGGCATTGCAGGGGCGCGTTTTGCTGCCCGTTTTCACTGGGACGGGTATCAGCGCGTGTACGGAACACGCGTTCAGGTTGTGGGGGTAACTTCCCACTCCTCCGAGTCGCGGGAGGAGTTTGCCCGCCGGCATGGGTTGAAGGCCTTTGCTTCGTTCGAGGAGATGTGCGAGGCGGTGGATGTGGTTGATCTTTGTACCCCAGGCTCGACCCACGAACCGTTGGCGATCGCAGCCCTCCTGCGCGGCAAACACGTGATCATCGAGAAGCCGTTTACCGGATATTACGGTCCGGGAACGCCGGACTTTCGAGGAAACGCGTTCAGCAAGGAGGTGATGCTGCGGGAGGCGATGGCCAGTTGCGATCGCATCCTGAATAGCGCGCGAGAAGCCAGAAAGCGCATCTGCTACGCGGAGAACTGGGTGTACGCTCCGGCCGTCCAGAAAGAGCGTGAAATTCTGGAGAAGAGTGGCGGCCAAATCCTCTGGGTTATCGGCGACGAGTCCCACAGCGGCTCCCACTCACCCTACTATGGCATCTGGAAGTTTTCCGGGGGCGGGGCGCTGGTGGGGAAGGGATGCCACCCTCTCACGGCGATCCTCTACCTGAAGCGTGTGGAGGGCGAGGCGCGGGACCGCAAGCCCATTCGTCCAGCCACCGTCTCCGCTCGCACCCACGAAATCACGCGCCTAAAGAGTTTCCGTGATGCCGGTTTCCTGCGCACCAATTACGAGGACATCGAAGATTACTGCCAGGTGCATATTACCTTCGAGGATGGCACCGTGGCCGACGTCTTCTCTTCCGAACTCGTAATGGGTGGGGTTCACAATTGGCTGGAGGTTTTTGCCAACAATCACCGCACGCGCTGCAACCTGAATCCCGTAAATGCGCTGGAGACCTACAATCCCAAGGAAGAGCTTTTCAAGGACATTTACGTGGCGGAAAAAATCGGGACAAAGCAAGGGTGGAACCATCCCGCCCCGGACGAGGACTGGCAGCACGGGTACCACCACGAGTTTGAAGACTTCGCGCAGTGTCTGGCTTCCGACCGGGAACCGCTTTGCGGAGGGCCGTTGGCGCGGGATACAATCGCTGTCCTCTACAGCGCCTATGTCTCCGCCGAGCGCCGCGGCAGGGAGGTCGAGATACCTCGGGGCGTGGCCTAGTACTTGTCGACGGAATCCCGCGTTATATTGCTGAGCGGCGGGAAGGGCGGGGCTTCAGCCCCGCCACAAAGAACGGCTCGTCATTGGGGGCTTTAGCCCCTGAAGGAACGTCGCTTCAGGGCCTAAAGGCCCAATTTGTTGGGCTCCCGGAGGCGGCGGGGCTCAACCCCCGCCCTTCCAAGTCACCACGTTACCACGGCGATTTCCGTCATTAAGTATTAGAGACCAGCAGAAAGGCGGCAGCTACGCTGCCGCACTCCAGATTGACAAATTTTGTCCATCGCGGACACTTTGTGGGTCCCGGGTGCGCAGACTTCTGAGGTGAGAGGTTTCTAACCGAACTTTCGCAGTTGAGGGGTTAGGTAAAGGGTAAGTGCTTTGTTTTTAGCGAAGGGATCTCAAAGGTCGGCACTACATTTTCAATCTCGGTGGCGGGGTTTGGGCAGTCTCCTGGGGGGCCTTGATACGGGGTGGTGGCTGAGAAGGCAAGGTCAGGTTAAGCTGGTGCAGCATCAACGACTGATCCGGTTCTGGCTGGGTGTAGCGGGGCATGATTAGCCAGCGGCCGTCAGTGGTGGGCAGGCAGACATCGAGCATCTGCAGGGTGGCCAGTTTTTCCAGCACGGCGCGGGGCGTCAGGCCCGGCGCTAAGGCGGCCAGGCGTTGCTTGAGGGTCACCGAAAGGGCGTAGGCCAGGAAGGCCACGAAGATGTGGGCTTCCACCCGCTTCTCCACTTGGTGATAAATCGGACGCAGTCCCAGTTCGCTCTTCAAGGTTTTGAAGGCCGCTTCAATCTGGGTCAGTTGGATATAGCGTTCCCAGAGTACTTCCGGGTTCTCCCCCACCAGGTTGGAGCGCAATAGATAGTGTCCGTCGCGAAGCTCCGCCTTCTGCAACTTCTCTTTGTGCAACTGAAAGGTGAACGTCTGGGGGGTGACTTCCTCCCCCTCTCGGGGCAAGCGCAGGGATACGAAGCCGAAGGCCCGCCCCGCTTGCCTCTTCGCTGCCCCGAGGCGCAGCAGCAGTTGATCCCGCGTCGGAGCACTGCGGCGCAGCTTGCGCAAGGTCCTCAACAACCCCACTAATTTGCGCCGTCGGATGGCGCGCTCCTTGGCTCGCCGCCCTTCACTCTTGGCCAGCACATAGAGTTCGCCGTCCTCCCCGAACAACTTCACCTCCACCGACTCGCGCACTTTCTGCCAGGGCAACTCCAGCCACTTCTTTTCATACTGCTGAATCTTGCCCCGCGGCGTGCCCACCAGATAGAACATCTCCCGCCCCGGGCCGCGCATCTCTTCCAGCACCTCTTCGGTCGGAATCCCCCGATCCATCACCCACACCCGCCGCGCCTTGCCGTACTGCGCTTCGATCTTGGCCAGAAAGCCCCGCAGCGTCGTGCGGTCCGAGGTGTTGCCCTCCATCACTTCGTAAGCCAGCGGAAATCCCTCCGGCGTCAGCACCAGCGCGATCACCACCTGCCGGCAATCGAAACGGTGATCGCGGCTGTAGCCGTGCTTCGCTTTGGGAATTTCCTCTCCTTCGCCCTCGATATAAGTGCTCGTCAGGTCGTACAGCAAGACGTCGAAGCGCGCCTGAAATAGGTCTTGCCAGCGTTGCCGCAGGTGA
The DNA here is from genome assembly GCA_963831905.1 of uncultured Acidobacteriota bacterium. GTDB lineage: Bacteria > Acidobacteriota > Terriglobia > UBA7540 > UBA7540 > CAVROP01. Next base: position 2,685,954 of record CAWHRX010000009.1, read on the forward strand.
TCAAACAACGCCGTCTTGTGCTCCACGATGCGGTCCAGACAGCGATACAGCCGATCCTTCTCCGCCACCGCGAAACCGCTGCCTAATAGATCTCCCATGGCGCTCTGGTCAAATCCTTGCCGGTGCAAACGGAACTCGCTGCCCGGCGCGATCAGCCGGCTCACCACCAGTAACTCCAGCACTTTCGCCCACGGCACTTCCTCGCGACCGACCTCCAACCGCCCTCCCCAAAACGCCCCCAGTCCCAACTGCTGCCACAGCTCGCAGCCCAGCCAGTAGTTCCCAAACGCCCGTGGCCGCCGCAGCTCCATCTCCCGCAACTTCACCTGCACGCCATCCAGCGCCTCGGCGGGGATCGCACGATCTTCTGGAAACAAGCTCAGCGTGCGGGCCCGCTGCTCGGCTTCATCAAACACCTCCAACGTCTGTCGCCAGGCCCCCTGCTGGCGGTCATTGATCTCTCCCAAGAACAAAACCTGCCGCTGCACCACCCGCCCCGAACGCACCCGACGGTTCTCCACGACACTCCAGTAGCGGTGTTCCTTGCCGTCCTTGCATCGCCGTTTGCTGCGCAGAAACATCGTCAGCGCGCATCCTGACAGCTTCCTTCAGAGTTTGTAAAGAGGGTAGGTCGGCACTACAACGGCTTTCTGCAAAGCCTGCTTTGATGGATAAGACGTTAGACCGATAGGGAGGTCACCTTCCCCTCACAAATGTGTGGAACTGCGAAGGTGAGGCTAAGTCCTTCCATTTCAAGATCCGAACTCGGTAAGATCCCTTTGCTTCCCGGCACGAAACGTGCTCTGCATGAGTGCTGGCGGGTGAAGTGCCGTAATCCGCCTGTTTTTCCCTTGCTGGAGGGAAGGAAAAGAGTTCATGTCTGGCCGTGAAGACGCATTCAGCTTAATCGAACTCATGATCGTGGTAGCTATCATTTTAGTTATTGCTGCTATAGCTATTCCCAGCCTTTTGCGGAGCAAGATAGCGGCAAACCAAGCCTCCGCCATTGAAAGCCTGCGGGTGATAGGGACTTCCGAGGTCACTTACGCGGCGATCTACGGGGATGGCTACTCCAACACTCTCGCCTCGATGGGCCCCGTCCCGTCCGGGGCGGTGGCTACCGCTTCCGCGGCCGGGCTGATTGACGACCTCCTGGCGGGCGGGGCCAAGAGCGGCTACACCTTTACTTACACCCCTACCCTGCACGATTCCACCGGCCGGTACAACGGGTACACGGTCTTGGCCAACCCTGTCATTGCGGGTACAACGGGCGCCGACTACTACTACGAGGATGAAACACACCTCATCCGCATGAATACCACCGCCCCGGCCGGGTCTACGGACAGTTGCGTGGCGGAGTAGGCGGCGAGGCGCAGTCGAGAAGTCAAGAAGTTGAGGAATCGACAAGTTGAGCGTCAAACCTCAAAAACCCTCAAGCTTGGCTTTTCGGTTCTCGACTCCTTGATTCCCGGTCTGCCTGAGCGGCTTTCTTCACTCCTCAACTTCTTGACTTCTCAACTCCTCAACTCAGTTCTGTTAGTATAAACATGTCCGGGCGTGACAGGACACGAGGGACTAGCGAATGTTTTCCCGCCATAACCGCATCATCGGCGTCTTTTACTTGTGCGCCGACATGTCGCTGGCGTTACTCAGTTTCTGGTTGGCGTGGGAGATCCGCTCTTATCTCATAACTCCCCGGCCGTTATATTCGGTTTCCAACTATCCCTGGGTCGTTCCCCTTTCCGTGGGGATCTGGATACTGGTGGGCCTGCTGGCCGGGGTTTACCGCGACATCAGGGAAGAGGAGTTGCGCCGGGCTTTCACGGACCCTCTGAAAGTCGGGCTGGGAGCGATGGTCCTGCTCTTCGCAGCCACTTATGCCATCAAATTCCAATATCTCAGCCGCTTGCTGCTGGTTCTCTACGCGGCGACGGACCTCGTGGCGGCGACGCTTTTCCGCCTGGTGGCCCGGCACTTTGCGGGGCCTTTGCGGCGAAGCCTGGCCGGCCTGCGCAGTTTCCTCCTGGTCGGGGGCGGGCCGGAGGTGATTGACATTGCGCGCACCATCGAAGCTCATGAAGCTCACGGCATGCGCCTGGTAGGATTTATTCGCACCGGCGCTTCTCTGTCAACCTTGCTCGAACAGTCTCCGTTGCGCGGTTCGTACTCGGTTTTCGAGTTGGCCCAGCTTCCGGAGCTTCTCCGTCAGCAGGTCATTGATGAGGTGATTTTCGCTATTACCAAAGACGACCTGGAAAGACTCGGGGAGTCATTTCGGGCCTGTGAAGTGGAAGGCGTGAAGAGCCGCGTCCTGCTCACCTTTTTCCCGCACGAGATTTCGAAGGTTTATTTGGAGCATCTCGGTGAGAAGCCGCTGCTCACCTTCGCCACGACGCCCGAGAACGAATACCTGCTGCTCTTAAAACGCGTCCTGGATTTCGTCCTGGCGCTTGTTCTGCTCGTGCTCTTGTCTCCGCTGATGGCCCTCCTGGCGTTACTCATCCGCCTGACCTCCGGAAGTCCGGTGTTTTTCCGGCAGACGCGCTGCGGGCTGAGCGGTAGAAAGTTCACCCTCTATAAATTCCGTTCCATGCGTCCCGATGCCGACCTGGGCCGCGAGGAACTGGAAGCGCTGAATGAAGTGGACGGGCCGGTCTTCAAAATCAGCCGCGACCCGCGCTGCACGCCCATCGGACGGTTCATGCGCAAGTTCAGCCTCGATGAGCTTCCGCAGTTGCTCAACATCCTCAAAGGAGATATGTCGTTCGTCGGTCCGCGGCCGCCGCTTCCGGAGGAAGTGGTTAAGTACGAGAGTTGGCAGCGTCGCCGCCTGCGCATGCCGCCGGGTCTGACTTGCCTTTGGGCGCTCGAAGGGCGCAGCCGCTTGAGCTTCCGCCGCTGGATGGAGCTCGACCTCGATTATATCGACCATTGGTCGCTGGCCCTGGATTGTAAGATCCTGCTTAAGACGGTTCCCATAGTCCTGCTGGGCCGGGGCGCAAGCTAAAAAGGCAGGAGTCAGAAGTCAGGAGACAGAAGTTGCGGTCCCCCCACGGGCTGCGTGGAGAACCTGTATTGCGTGTCATTCCGAGAAGCCGCAGGCGACGGGCAATCTTGCACTGCCCTGAAAACGTGTAGGGGTAGGGTTTGCCCTACCCCCGTCGAGGCCAGCAGAAATGCGGGGACGGCAAGCCGTCCCCCTACAAGTGCGTGAAGGAACGCAATTAAACGGAGCGACATGCGACTGTCCATCAAAGCGGCAACAGTTCTGCTTCTCTTGCCGTTGGGCGCGTTTGCGCAAGAGATACCGAACTTCTCTGGCGCCTGGGTACTGGCGTGGCCGGAGCCGGACGTACGTCACGGCAGGAAACTGAGCCCCGCCGAACTCAGAGTCGTGCAGAAGGAACGCATGCTTCACGCCACTTTCATCGAGCATGGGAAGGCTCGAACCTGCACTTACTATCTGGATGGGACTGAATCGAAGAACTTGGCGGCGGGTGGAGCGCCCAGCAAAGATACGGCCACCGTGCAATACGCGACACTGCTGATCAAATCTACCGTCGCGGTCCCCAAAGCCACACTTCAGATGGAACAGAAGTGGCAGTTGTCGGCCGATTCCCGGCACCTCATCGTCCAAATCACGGCGAACGCGAGTTCCGCGGCCGTGGCAGGCTTTCCCCTCGGGTCGTGGGAGAATGTCTATAACCGAAAGGTGCCGGCGGAAGTTGGGAGTGGTAAGGCAGGAGTCAGGAGTCAGAAGTCAGGAGTCAGAAGAACTCCTCCATCCTCCCCTTGAAGAACAGAAAGTGCTAACCACGAGCGTGGCCGGAGCGTCAAAAGAGGGTACTCCGATCACGCACCGGTGTCTGAGTCAGAGATTCGTTAAGAATGCTTTTCTCATGCGCGCCGGTTTTTCGAAGCCCCGTGAGGGGCGGCATAGAGTAGCCCAGGGCGCAAGCCTTGGGTTGAATGGCCCTCACCCCGCCTTTGGCACCCCTCTCCCGCTGGGGCGGGAGAGGGGACGGGGGAGAGGGTGCGGTCCGCTGACCCACGGCTTGCGCCGTGGGCTACTCTATGTCGGCCCTCCGGGCCTGCACAGGCGGTCGCTGAAGACCAATTTGTTTCGCGGGACTATTGCGGTAGAATAGGTGCCACTGAACAATTGGGAACTCCGCAGGTTGGAGGTTCACATGACAACTCAGAAAGCTCTCCGCGCCCGTCGCTGTGTGGTTTCGCTGTGGCTCCTGATACTGATCATGGGTTTGGCGCCGGGCCACGGGTGGACGCAGTCGGGAGCCGTCTGCGGTCCCGCGCCCGCCGTTAAACTCGCCCTCGACGGCTTGCCTGAGCAAACCCCGGCTCAAACCGCGAGGGAGGCTTACGAACAAAGGTCCGCCGCTATTCAGGCCTTGTTGCACAAGTATCCTGGGGATGTGTTCGTCGAAAAAGCCTACATCAGTTTCATGGGTGACATTACGCATAGGGAGAAGATGATCGCCGAATACAAGGCGCGCCACGACCAGAATCCCGAGGACGCCAAGGCGGACTACCTCTACGCCCTGACGTTAGTAGGCCGGCGGTCATCTGAGGCAATCAGACTCTTTAACGACGCCCTCACCAGAGATCCGAACTTCGCTCCTCCCCACCTCCAGCTTATGTCCATCTACAGCTCTCCTGTGTTCATGGACAAGGAGAAGCGGATTGCGCACCTGAAGGCATACCTCGAGGCGTGCCCGTCGAGCTTTGAGGGTTACGATTCGCTGACCCGTCTCGACGACAAAGACGTTCAGAGTACCTATTCCGCGAAACTACGCTCCCTGATTGCAAACCGCACCGATCCCGACGCGGTGGGCGCCTACACAACCCTCTGGTCGCTCGAGTTCAAGCTGCACCCGCCGTCGGAGTATGAGCCGCTCCGCAAACAAGTGTCCCAGGACCTCGAGCGCATTCGCCAGCTTAAGCTCCAGGACAAGCGCCAGTGGTATTCGGCGCTCGAAGAGGGCTACAAACTGGTAAATGATCAGAAGCAGTCCGACAAGGTGTTGGATCAGGAGCGAGCGCAATTCCCTTCCGTTTGGTCCACGCCTGCGATGTCGAAATGGGAGAAAGACCATCACTATCCGGCGGATGACGCGCCTGCGGAGGCTAAACGAGCATACTTTAGCGCCTTGCTGCAGCAAAGCGCCCAGTGGGTTAAGGACCGTCCCAACACGCCCTCCATCTGGTACGACCGTTTGGACGCTATGGAGCATCTCGAAGATGTGCCCTTGGCTGACGTGAAGACCGCGGTGGATCAAGCGGGCAAAACTATGATGGCCAATGCCCACCCCGACGGCACCGGTTCGAACGAGTATTTCAACATCGCCGAGGTGCTTTCCAAGAAACACCTGGAGCCGGAGCGGGTTGTCGAGATGGCCCAGATGGGGCTCGACAAATGGGAAATTGAAGCTAAAGTGCCGTACTACGACCTGTACGCCACTAAGGATAACGTCGAGGATACCAAATTCTATAAGGTGTACTCGCGCCTTCAGGGAATGGGATTCGAGGCCGACGGCTATCTGCAACTCAAACAGACGGACAAGGCCCAGCTCATGCTCGCGCAGATAGACGAGCGCCTGGATGAATTTAAGTCGCTAGCTGGCGATAAGCAGGACCGCAAGAAGACTTATTCCGGCCAGCTCGCCGGCTACTGGGGTTTGATGGCGCGCGAGGCGCAGCTCCGTGATCGCAAGCTCGACGCTATGGCGTTTTATGAGAACGCCCTGCTCGCGCGGCTCGACGCTCAGCAGAAGCCCGAAACTGGGATGAAAGATGAGCTCGCCGATAATGCCCACCAACTTTGGGCCGCACTAGGCGGCTCGGACGAGGGCTGGAAACTGTGGTATGGACGTCGCGCTGACGCCTTGGCCAACATGGCCACGCTGAGCTGGGAGGATGCCAACGAACCTTTGGCCACGTTCGAGTTGGCCGACTTGAGCGGCAAGACATGGAATCTGGCCTCGCTCAAAGGCGAGACGACGTTCCTCAACTTCTGGGCATCCTGGTGAACGTACTGTCGCGAGGAGTTGCCTCGCTTACAAAAACTTGTCGATCAGTACAAAAATCGCACCGACGTTCAGTTCATCACCTTGAATATGGATGAGAACCCCGGCGTGATCGAGCCGTTCTTGAAGGAACATCAGCTCGCTGTCACCGTGATTCCAGCCTACAGTTACGTGACGGAAACGCTCAAGGTGAATGGAATCCCGCAGAATTGGATCGTGGACTCGGGCGGCGTAATCCGCTTGAAGGGCGTTGGCTATGACTCGACGGAGAAGTGGGAGACAGGCATGCGGGACGCCATCGAGAAAGTCAAGCCTGCTACGGTTACTCCGGCTTCCGGTGCTTCGAAATAACACCTCGATTCAGACGCCCTCTCCCTTGGGGAGAGGGTGGCCCGCGACGGCGCCTTCATCAGCCGTCACGGGCCGGGTGAGGGGTCATTTCCGGGAACTGCGGAGATCCTTCGCTTCGCTCAGGATGACAGGCCATTTCACTTTATCCCCGCCTGAGCCAGCATCTCCAGAAATTGCTTCCGAGTCCGCATGTCGATCGCTTCCGCCGCCAGCTTGCCGTTTCGGTCGTAAACGAAACTCTTGGGGATTCCTTCCACCACGAACAGCTTGTGCACCTTGCTTCCCGGATCCAGCAGGATGGGATACGTATAGTGATGCTCGGCAATGAACGGCTGTACTTTGCTTATCTCTTCGTCAGAAATAGCAAGGATTAAAAGGCCCTGATCTTTAAATTCTTGGTAAAGCTTATCCAGGTCGGGCATTTCCTTGCGGCAGGGCGGGCACCAGGTGGCCCAGAAGTTCACCAGCACGACCTTGCCGTGCAGAGCCTGTAAACTCCAGGGCTTTCCCTCGAGATCGGTCAACGTGAAATCCGCATGCTCGCGGCTCCGGTCGTCTTCGGCAAGCTTGGACATCGCCGCCGCGAATTGGGGAGAGTCCGAAGCGGCTTGCACGTGTTCGTAGCGGACGAGCGTGGCCAGTTCGATGTACGGATCGGCGGGCTCGTTGCCGTTCGCCGGGGGCGGCTGCTCGCCGAGCGCCGTGGCCAGAGTCGTGGCGACTTCCTGCAGCGTGTCGTGGCCGAAGTCGCCTTCGGTGGAGAGATTGGCGAGGCCCTTCGCCAACGCCAGCTTGTTGGACGCCGCCGGCAGCTTGCGGATCTCGAGCGCCAGGTCCTTCGTGACCTGCCCCCGCTTCTCATCCGGCACTTGGCGAAGGCTGCGCAACTGCTGAACGATCGGCTTCTCCTGCTCACTCCAAACAATCTGTTGCCGCTGCGCAGACGCGGGATGAGCAAAAAACGCTAATGCCGCGAACGCGGAGAAGGCTGCGATGAAAAGCCCGGTTCTGACTGATGTCGGGTGAATGGGGCTATCTGCCATCATGGTCGTACCGCCTTTCTTTTTCGTGTCCTCTGTGGCCACGCAAAGATGAAACACAGAGAGCACTGAGAATCTCCGTGGACTCTGTGTTGATGCTTTGGAGGCACTGAGCACACGGAGACTTACGTTACTTCCACAAGGGCGGCCCAGCGCTCACGCCACCGGCAGCCGAAGAATCGTGCGCAGGCGTTCCGGCGGCACGCGTCGAGGGTCGGAGAGGTAGATCTCGTGATGCAGGCCGTGGCAAGACAAGCCTTTTTCCGCTGCCAAGGCGAGCATTTGCGAGATTGTTTCTCCCTCCGTCGAGTAAGGCCCCATGTGCAGCATCTGCACGCACTGGCCTTCAGCCAGGGTTTCCAACTTCACGTCCGCGGTTTCCTTGCCCTTTTCTTTCAGCGCCGCGATAGTGTCTTTCAGATCCTTCGCACTGATGAAGTCCGGCACGCGGATGAGGAGCTTCCAGTTCCAGGTGTCGGGCGGCTGCAAGGCAAAATCCTCGGCTTCTTTCGCTCCCCACCAAAGGCCCTCGAGGTTGCAGACTTTGTAATCCTGCCCGGCGAATTTCTTGGCCATCTTGAGGGTGTAGGCGACGTTGTAGAGCGCGCCGACGGCTTTCTGGAAGGCTTCTCCAGCTGGCGCCCCGCGGCCGGTGAACGCCAGGTACTTGGCGCGCTTGGTTTGAATCAGCATTGGTTCTTTGGGCGTCACGTACTCGGATTTGTGGACTTTGTAGAGATCGAGTTTAGCAGTAGTAGGCATTGGAATGATTCCTCTCGGAATGACAGTTACTCAACCAGAGGCCGGCGTTACTTCAGCGTCTTCACAACACGTTCCACGAGGCTTTGGTCCGCAACTTGAAATTGATCTTCGGGCGGGTAGAGCGCCCCGCCAAAGGTCACAAAGGGCCTCCCGCGCACAGAAAGATCGAGCTGAGTCTTGAAAGCCGTGAGGTGAATCTGTTTGCAGCCCGTCGCTTCGACCACCTGGCGGAGGTTGTAGAGTTTTATTCCCCCGCCCGGCAGTATCTCGATTCGATCGCCGGCATATTCGATCAGCCGCTTGATGAGCGGTAAACCCTCCGGAACGGTATCTTCCTGGCCGCTGGTGAGCAGGCGGGTGAACCCCATGTCGATCAGTTGATCGAGAGCCCGAAAAGGATCGGGCGTTACGTCGAAAGCGCGATGGAAGACCGCCTGGCGATCCCCGATCAGTTTCCGAATGCGCCGGCACCTTGCCTCGTCGATGCTACCGTCGGCGTTCAGTATTCCAAACACAATTCCGTCCGCGCCGTGCTCTCGAGCCACCACGGTATCGCGCTCCATCACCGCCATTTCAACCTCGGTATAGCAGAAGCCCCCGCCGCGCGGCCGCACCATGGCGACGAAAGGAATCTTCAGCCGCGCCGTGGCTTCGACGATCGTTCCCAGCGAGGGCGTCAGCCCTCCCAGGAAAAGCGCCGAGCAGAGTTCAACGCGGTCCGCGCCTCCCTTTTCCGCCTCGATCGCATCCTCGAGCGATCCACAGCAAATCTCCACTAGAATTTTGTTTTCTGCCATCGAATTCCCCCTGCATTTGAGACTCACCATTATAGCCAACAGACTCCGCAGAGCAACTGCAGAACGTTAGGGGCACGCCATGGCGTGCCCGTACAAGCGATGTTCGGTGGGCTGCAAAAATGGGACGCAAAAGGCGTGGTTGGGTGTATTCTTCCAGGGGTCCGGTTTCCAAGATCGAGATCCCGGCCGAATCCTGCTTGGGAGGTTCCCGCGATGCGGTTGCGATTTTTATGCACATTCTTTTTGTTGATCGTTTGTGTGGCGCCTGCGAGCGCGCTGGACAACGGTCTGGCCAAGACGCCGCCCATGGGTTGGAACAGTTGGAACAAGTTTGCCTGCAACGTCTCCGACCGGCTCATCCGCGAGACGGCCGACGCCATGGTGTCCAGCGGCATGAAGGATGCCGGTTACCAATACGTGGTCATTGACGACTGCTGGCAGGTGAAGCGCAACCCGGACGGCACGATCGTTGCCGATCCCGAGCGTTTCCCCAACGGCATCAAGGCGCTGGCCGACTACGTTCATTCCAAGGGGCTCGAGTTCGGCATCTACTCCGACGCGGGCCGGCAGACCTGCGCGGGCCGTCCCGGGGCGCGTGGGCACGAGTTCCAGGATGCGTTTACCTACGCTTCCTGGGGCGTGGATTACCTCAAGCTGGACTGGTGCCATGCCGAGGACCAGAACTCCCTCGAGTCTTATTCCCTCATGCGCGACGCGCTCAAAGCCGCCGGCCGCCCCATCGTTTTTTCGCTCTGTGAGTGGGGTTCCACCAAGCCCTGGCAGTGGGCCAAGGATGTCGGCAACCTGTGGCGCGCTACGGATGATATCGTGAATTGCTGGGACTGCACGGAGAAATGGGGCGGGCTGGGGGTTGTCCGGATCCTCGACAAAGTCGACGGCATCGAGTATGCCGCCGGGCCCGGGCATTGGAACGACCCTGACATGCTGGAAGTGGGCAACGGCAAGCTCTCCCCGGATGAGTCGCGCGCTCACTTCGGCATGTGGTGCATGCTGGCCGCGCCCCTGCTCTCCGGCAACGACCTGCGCCATATGGACGCGGATACGCTCGCAGTTCTTACCAACAAAGAAGTGATCGCCATCGATCAGGACCCGCTCGGCAAGCAGGCTAGCCGGGTCCGCAAGGAGGGCGACAAGGAAGTCTGGGCGCGCCAACTTGAGGGCGGGAACCGCGCCGTGGCCCTGCTGAACCGCGCCGCCACGCCGCAGGAGATTACCGTAAAGTGGGAAGACATCGGATACCCGGCGCACTTTTCCGCCGCCTTGCACGATGTGTGGCAGCATAAAGACCTGGGCACGATGACGGGTTCCTTCACGGCCACCGTCGCGCCCCACGCCGCCGTCATCGTGACCGTAAGGCCCTAGTGATCGGGAGATCGGTTGAACAGAATTTCGGTGGAGGTTGCCAGCCCCATCGCCGCTCTCAGATTCCAGATTTCAGATCTCCGTCGTGTGTCATTCTGAGCATTGACAGCCGCAGGGGCTGCCCTTGCTGATCAGAAAGATGACGCGTGCTCGTCGAAATAGCCTCGTTGATTACAAAGGACATACGCGTCATCTTTCTGCAGAGCGTGGCGAAGAATCTCTGTAGTTGCTCTTTGGGCTCCTGTGAGTTCCGCGGACTGCCGGGCTTCCCCGCCTAGCTCAGAATGACACGTGTCTGAAATCTGAAATCTGGAATCTGGAATCTGAAATCCCGAGACGCCCGGCTCCCCAGCCATTTCCGCCCAATCGCCCGATCTCCGCGTTTCAGACGGCAACCTTCTTGCATCATGAATCGTCTGTATGTGTGGAAAGTGGGTTATAATCCCCCCAGGAGGCCGACCGTGAGATACGATCAGTTACGACGTGTACTCGTGGTGTTGGTCGCGGGGTTGCTCCTGCCGGCAACTCTCTTTACTCAACAAAAAGCCTCGGCCAGCGGGGCGCGTCTGAGTTCGCTCACGGGAAGTGTGATGGTGAAGGGCCCAGGCGCTGCCGAAGCAGTTCCAGCTCAGGTGAATATGCCGATTGAGGAAGGCTCTGAGGTGTCGACCTCGACGGCGAGTTCAGCGAGCCTGCAACTGGACAATGCCTCGACCATCCAACTCAGCGAACTCAGCAAAGCCAACTTCACGCAAACGGAGGCGGAGCAGGGCAGCGTACGACATAATGTCATTGTCTTGGATCAAGGTCAGGCCAGCTTCCATTTCCTTCCCAGCTTGCAAGTTGACTACTCAGTCCGCATTGCCGACGCCACCATCTCCCCGAATGGCAAGGTCTCCTTCCAGGCGGGCTTTACCAAAGGGAAGATGGACTTGCACGTGTTGGGAGGCTCGGTTGTTGTCTCAGCTCACTCTGGCTCGCTGACTTTGGATAAAGGGCGATACTTGGAGTACGACCCCTCAGCCCAACCGATGGCGGCAGCATCGCACGCGCGCGTGGTTCGGCTCAGCTACCTGAGCGGCTCGGTGACGCTGAAGCGGCCTGGCTCGACGGAAGAGGAAAAGGCGCTGCTGAACACGCCCATCCAGGAAGGCTTCGAGCTCTCGACCAACGGCGCCAGCTATGCCGAGGTGGAGTTCGAAAACGGCTCGACCGCCCGCGTTGGCGAACGGTCGAGACTGCTCTTCGATCAACTGGCGCTAGATGCCAATGGCAACAAGCTGAACGGCATTACCTTTGAGGAGGGATACGGAACGTTCAACTTCGTTCCTGAACGGCGGCCCGCCAACCCACATGAACGCAACGCCGCTGTCAGCTTGCAGTCTGGCGGCCAGGACGTCTATCGCGTCAAGATTGCCAACGCCACGCTGAACCCTCAGGGCAAGTGCGAGTTCCGGACGGACTTGGCCGAGGACCGCTACCGAGTGGAGGTCTTCAAGGGTTCGGTCGACGTGGCCGCCGATAATCAATCGATGAGGCTCGACGAAGGCAGGGTTTGGGTGCAAGAAACCGCCAGCACCACCTTGGCTTCCAACGGCGAGAAGGGGATTACCAAGGACGATTGGGACCAGTGGACGGAGGCTCGCGACCACCAGGCACAGCTAACCGGCAAGGATGAGTCCGTCCACCCCGTTGGACCGGCCTACGGCTGGAGCGACCTCAACACCTACGGCGAGTGGGTAACGCTTCCCGGCAACAGATTCGGCTGGTCGCCCTATGCGCCGGCAGGTTGGTCGCCCTACACCTTTGGCATGTGGAATTCGTACGGCGGCATGGGTTGGACATGGATTTCCGCCGACCCCTGGGGTTGGGTGACTGATCACTGCGGTATGTGGGACTTCGACGCAAGCTTCGGCTGGTATTGGATGAATCCGATGTTTGGTTGCGGCCTCTGGTACCCCTCGCTTGTCGATTGGTTCGGAGGGCCGGGCTGGTACGGCTGGACGCCGATTCAACCCAGGCACCCCAGGATTCCCCCCGGGCGCCCTCGTCTTCCCGGCGGGGGTCCTCTCAACAGCCATCGTTCTCTGCAGATTGTTAAGGTCCCTGCCAGCGTGATTCAGAAGGGACAGATGGTTACTGCCCAGGTGGTGACGCGCGGTCCGGCGACGGACGCGAACAAGATCGACCAGCCGCCTGCCGAAGCAAGTCCGCGGACCACGTCTGCCAGCAATGCAAATGCGGCGATGCCTGGTCGGCCCGCTCCGCAAGAGGCGCACTCGGGCTTCGGCCATGCAACCGCGCCTGCCACCGTTTTGATGGGTGGGGATCTTGCCATGGAGGGCTCGCTGCTGGCCCACCATGGACTTTTTGGCGCCGCCGCCCATGCACCTTTGCGTGCTGCTCTAGGCAGAACCCTCGGTGGTCGCTATCCAGTCTCCGGCTCAGCAGGTGAGTTCCGAGGCAGTGCTTCCACCGGCGGCGGATGGCACGGCCACTCTGGCGGCGCGGGCGGCCACGGGGGCGCGCCCGTAATCTCCAGCCGGGGCGGCGGGTCCGGGGTCGCCGTGGCTTCGCACGGATCAAGTGGCGGCGGTGCGAGCGGCGGCGGCGGCAGAGGCTCGGCCTCCGGCGGCGGGGGTGGCTTCTCGGGTGGCGGCGGCGTTTCCGCCAGCGCAGGGGGACACTCGGGCGGCGGATCGGTCTCCTCAGGTGGCGGAGCCAGCGCGGGTGGTGGTGGCGGCGGGCACCACTAACCATTGACGATTGTCGATCGCAGATTGCCGATTTTAGGGGCGGCCCTTACGGCCGCCCCGGTTCCATCCAAAGAAGCATCCCCAATACAGGACCGCTCGGGCGCAAAGAAGCAGTTTGTCTTTGTCCCTCTGTGCCTCAGTGGTGCCCTGGTCAGATCATGATCAAACCATGGCGGATACCCAGCGTGACGGCCTCCGTGCGGCTGCCCGCGCCGAGTTTGCCCATGATGGACGCCACGTGAAACTTCACGGTATGTTCGGAGATTTCCAGGCGCGCGGCTACCTCTTTATTGCCAAGGCCTGCTGCCACGAGCCCCAGAACTTCCAGTTCGCGTTCTGTGAGCGGCTCCAGGAGCGTGCCGGAACTCCCCTTCGCAGGTCTGCTCGGAGCACGCAGCACTAGATCCAGGCTGGTTGACTCGAGCACCGTCAGCCCCAACGCTGCCGCCTCAATTGCCGCCCTGATTTCCGGCCCGTCGATGTCGCTCGGCAGCACTGCTTTGAGGCCCGCTCGCAGTGCGTCGGCCACGGGCTCGGCAGCGGGATTGCGAATCAGCAGAACTGCCGACGCGCCCGCGCCGGCCCAATCCAGAGCCTCGCGGGCCCCGGGGTCGGACAAAGTGTCAGCTTCGACCAGCAGCACATCGGCCGGGAATTCGGATTCGACTTCTCGAGCGCCCTTGCTGAGATCCTCGACCAGCCGCAAGTCAGAATACGGGCGGAGCAGGCTTTCCAGGCCCGCCTTGGCTATGGGCGACGAAGCTTTCACAACTACATTGATCATAAGAGAAGCACAAGCATTCTTGCCTTTGCTTGTCGCGACCACAATGGCAACAGATCGTACGCCGCTGCTGTGCTTTGTATTCTTCGTGTGCTCTGTGACGAGGAAAAGATGCAACACAGAGCTCACTGAGGCTCTCCGTGTCCTCTGTGTTGAGTCTTGAGAGCCACGAGGACACGGAGAAGGTTACTAGTCAGCGGCCGTCCAGTGCGGTCCTCACTTTCCCGGCCTTTCACCTACCGTGATGCTCAATTCCAGCATCGCGCCCGCTCGAATCAGGCGCGCCTTCACCTGCTTGCCGATTATCCCAGAGTCCGAAACCGATTGCAGGTCTTCGAACTCTTCCAGTGTTGTGTCGCCGAGGCTCACCAGGATGTCGCCCAGGAGTACCCCCGCCCGGTCCGCGGGCCCGTCGGCTTCGACCTTCACCACCATGATCCCACTTTTTGCGGTCAGCGCAAGACTGGCGCGCAATGCGTCCGGGATTCCAACGGGTTGAGCCCCAATGCCCAGGTAGCCGCGCGGCACGTGGCCTTTGGTCAGCAGAGCGTCCAGAACCCGGCTAACCGAACTTGCCGGAATCGCGAGGCCGGCAATTCGTGACAGTGCGGAAGTGGCGATGCCGAGCAAACGCCCTCGCACATCGACCACCGCTCCCCCGGAAGAGTTGGGGAACATCGTGGCGTCGAGACGGATGTAGTTGTCCAACCGCCCGCCGCGCCAGGTTCGCCACGGACCGGAAACTGCGCTGATGACGCCCAGGCTGGCGTTCGGCCCGCTATCAGGGGATCGCCCGAGCACCAGTGCCAGTTCACCGGCTGCCACCGGATCTGCTCCGCCCGTCTGTGGGGCAGGGCTTCCCAAGCCGTCCACCTTCAGGGCAGCGATGTCCGTTCCCGGATCGCGCCCCGCCAGAACGGCGTCCGCGCGCTTCCCGTCGGGAAGCGTCACTTGAATGTCTTCATCCCGTCGAACAGTGTGATCGGCCGTTACGATGATACCGGGCCGCCAGTGAACTCCGCTTGATGGAAAGTGACCACGGGCGTGTACCGCCACAACGTAGGGCTGAACCTCTTCCACAAGCTTCGCCAGTTCGCTCGAGAGACTTGCCAATGTGCTTTGCATGTTTGACCTCCAATAGCATTCTGCCGCCGCCGGAATCCCGGCCGCATCAGCCAGTTGGGTAGGCGGAACCCGGATAATTGGCGGGGGGGGGACGGAATGTCCGGAAGTCGCAACTCCTGAGTTCGTTCTCGCAAAATGTGGCCGTTTGGGGTCTCAAAGGCGTTGATTTGCGCGCAAAACGTGCAACATTTGCAGCACTGAAAAAAGTTAGATCCTTTGTTTTCAAGTACTTCTTAGCTTCGTTCCCACGATTTTTGTATTTCGCGCGTCGTTTCGGCTCCCCAATAAACGTCGTCACTAGCCCTCTCCCTGGGGAGAGGGTGGCGAGAGTAGCGAGCCAGGTGAGGGGTTTCTTCCCGTCGGGGCTCCTCGACATTTTGACCTTATCCTTTGTTTTCATAGACATTCTCGCTTTGTTCCGTCAAAAAAGTTGAGAGTCAAGAGTCGAGAGTCGAGAGCCCGGCAACTGCCCGGCGGGACGCCTATGGACTTTCTCCCCGAATTTGGTGGCGCTTCTGTCACTGCTCGACTTCTCAACTCCTCGACTCCTTAACTCCTCGACATTTTGACCTTATCCTTTGTTTTCATAAACATTCTCGCTTTGTTCCGTCGAATTCGAGTCAAGCAGTCGAGAGTCGAGAGTTGAAAGTCGGGGAGTGACAACCCGTAGGCATCTGCTCGCCTGACCTCTTGATCTGGCTTCACAACTCCTCGACTTCTCAACTTCTCGACTGTTTGTTTTCATAGACATTCTCGCTTTGTTCCCCCGATTTTGCACTCGACAAGTGGAGGAGTCGAAACGTTGGGGAGCCCTCCGCCACCTTCCGGCCTGCGGTCCGTCGCTTGCGGTCGGCAATGGGTGTCCAATACCTCGACAACGATCTGCCCACCTGCCCATCTGCCTACCTGCGCTTGCTTTCGCACTCCTCGACTTTTCGACTGTACTTGGGGACAGAAACCACAGGCAGGAACGCGAAAACAAAAGAGGACTTTCTGGCATAGCGTACCCGGCAGGCCCTGAGCGTCTTGGCCGACCTTACTCAACGATAGTAACATATATTGGTATATTTGTCAAGTACCAACGAAGTTAACCACTCCGATGACACCTCGGACGGCGCAGAGTCCGTTGCTTGGAGTCTGCGTCGGCCAGCCGTGCTGCATTTCAGCCTGAGATTAGGCGTATAGTCGCACCTCTGACGATGACGGCGTTTCAAGACATCTCGCACTAGCTTCGCCAACTTTATCTGGAGGACGAGCGGCCCTAGCTGGTCGGCGCGAACTCCTCTGCGGAGCTTTGGAGTGCGGCAGCTTGCTGCCGCTTTTCCCCGCAAGCTTGCTCGCGGTCATTTAGTTTCTGAGGGAACCACGGCCAGCAAGCTGGCCTGCAACAAAGCGGCAGCAAGCTGCCGCACTCCAAAGCTGCGCTATGCGTAAATGCAGAATCAAGTTGTCACCTCGGCATCCCCGGAATGGACGCGCAGGCTCGAGCGGATGAGTTCGGGGCTGGCGCCACTGAAGTCGGGTTCGCCGCGTCGGGTGCATTCAGACTTCTCCATTGACCGGCTTGACTCGGCCCCCGACAAGAACTCTCCCTTCGGGAGATCGCAGACTTCTCAGTTCGGAGTCTGCGCCAGCCAGCCCGACGGCGGCGAAGAACCGCTGCACATTCCGACTTTGGCTCCCATGAGCGCGGCGGAAATCGAAGCCTCCGCCGCTCGCGACCACGACAACCCGCTCCTTATCGATGCGCCGGCCGGGAAACTGCGCCGCATTCCGCGTGTCGAAACGCTTCGCCGCGCCCTCGCGCTGACCCAGGAGGAATTTGCCGCACGCTACAAAATCCCTCTTGGAGCTCAATTGATCCTTCCGGATCCCGTTGTGCCCATTTTGGGAACGTGGTAAGATGCAGGTGTGCGCATCCTCGCCCGGAACACGCTAGTTCGTTTCGTTGGGAGCCTGGCCGGCCATCAGGATCACCGCGCCGTGAAAGCCGCACTTGACGCATGGTTCCACGAGGTCAGGCAAGCGGAGTGGAAAGAGCCGGCCGATGTGAAGAGGTGTTATGGAAATGCCAGCATCGTAGGGGCTGACCGGGTGGTATTTAATATCAAGGGGAATGACTATCGCCTGGTCGCGGCCATTGATTACCGCCGCGGCATTGTTTTCATCAAGTGGCTGGGAAGCCACGCGGATTACGACAAGATCGATGTGAGGACGGTGCAATATGACCATTAAGCCGATCAAGACTGAAGCCGACCATGCCGCTGCTCTCCGTGAGATTGAGCGCCTCTGGGGCGCGGACGAGGGAACCGGGGCCGGCGATCGGTTGGAGGTGTTGACGACGCTGGTTGAGGCTTACGAGCAGGCGCATTTTCCCATCGATCCTCCCGATCCCATCGAGGCCATCAAGTTCCGCCTCGAACAGCAAGGCAGAGACCGCAAGGCGCTGATCGGAGTGATCGGCAGTCGGACCCGAGTCCACGAAGTCCTCCGACGGGATCGCGCCCTGTCGCTGGCCATGATCCGCCGGCTGCATAAGTCGCTCAATATCCCCGCCGAGGTCCTGATCCGCCCTGTCCGAAGACGCAAGCGACGGGCGTAAGTGGAAAAGACGCGGACCACAAAACCGGTGGTCCGCGCTACTCGCTCAGGCGTCAGTGCTCGGAGGACGGAGATGCTGTTTACACTGCTCGCAGTAAGAAAACTTTCCCGCATTTTCCCACACAACGGTTCCATCTTTGATCCTGTCACCCCTCTTGGGGGCTGCCTTCCAGTCGGGCTCCTTAGACCCGCTCGTCCCAGCGACGACTACTACGTAGAAAGGCGCAACCCCGATTCTGTGGCCTCTGTGCTTGATGTGGAGTGCTAGGAGCCAATTATACTTCTGGCGGGCCGTCGCGTAAGCGGATGGGTCGACTCCGTTCTTCAGAGCTTCTGCGTCAACCGTAGCCTCCTCTGCCGCTCTGAATGCCCAGTAAGGACTATATGGCAAACTGTCTCGACAAGCAGCAGCGTGATTCTCTAGGGCATCAAGAATGAGTGCGGAATCATTCTTTCGTTGCCCGAGCAGTCGTTGGGCATTACCCAGATTAAAGAGTACCCCGGCCCGAGCGAACGGGTAGCCCTGTGCTCGATCTTCTTCAAGCACTGACTCATAGTGCTCCGCGGCACGTTCCAGTGATTCCGTGCCGGGTTCCATCTCGCCCTTGAAATAATGGAGCAGTCCCAGAGCGGCCTGCGTCGCGGCCCACTGGATCGGTTCCCGATCCCGCCTCCGTTCAGCGAGGGCCTGGTTGTATGCTGCACGCGCTTCTTCTAAACGCGCCAGGCTCCTCTCTTTCCTTCCCAGGCTCACAAGTGCGTCCCCAAGATTGTGTTGAGCAGTGGACCAGCGAGAAGGGACGCTTTCCTGCCTCCATATCTGAAGCGCATCCCGGAAGGCGTCGATGGCTTCCGTCACTTCTTGCACTTGGTTTTCGTGCTCGCCGAGGCGGGCGAGCGCACGCCCCAGGTTGTTCTTTGAAGAGGCGTGGCCCATCGACGTCACCTCACGTGTTCGCACCTTGAGGGACTCGCGCAAGACGCTGATGGCCTCCCTTAGGCCGGTCGGGTTGCCAGTTCGGTTAGCAATCTCAATCAGCGCTCCTCCCAAATTGTTCTGCGTCTCTGCCCAAGCCAGAGGCTCTCGCTCAAACACCCGTTCCTCGAGCGCGAGCCGATAGGTGCTGGCGGCTTCCTCCAGGAGTTCTATGCCGGGTTGCCTCTCGGCGAGGCTCAACAAGGCACTTCCGAGGTTGCTTTGCGCTTGCGCCCAATACATCGGCACTTGGTCCCGGTTCCACACCTCTAGTGCGCTTCGATAGGAAGTGATCGAAGCAAGTAGGCGGTCGTTGCCGCTTTCCCGGCTCCCTGCCACCTGAAGGACGTAGCCGATATTGCTTTGGAGTACCCCCCAGTCCAGCGGGAAGCGCTCTTTTGTCCATCCGCTGAGCGCACCGCGGTACACTTCCTCCGCTTGTCGGAGCTTTTCTATTCCGGACTCACGCACCCCCAACATGGTGAGGGCATTTCCGAGATTATTCTGCAGGCTAGCCCGCTCAGTGGGGAGGTGCTCGCGCAAAGCTGCTCTGCTAAGTGCATCTCGAAAAACCGCCACGGCTTCCAGTAGACAGGAGGGGTCCGACTCGAGCGTTCCAAGCACCCCTAAGGCCACCCCAAAATTGTTCGGGACGGCAAATTCGTAAGTGGGGGTCTCGCTCAGGATTCCCTTGCCGACAATCTCGCGGTGGTAGCGTACGGATTGGATCAGGTAATTCCGCTGTCCACGCTGCTCGCCAAGCCGTTCTAAGGCCCAGGCAAGGATGAACATGACCTCCGACGCCGCTCTTGCCGTCCACCGTTTAGATGCCTGGTCTGACTCAAGGAGATTTCGCACTTTTTCCACGAAGGGCGTGAGGTCTGCAGCAATGTTCATACCCCGTCTGGCAAGAAGACCCGAGCTGCGCGTTACTACGAGCAACCTTAGAACCTCGACGAGGTCTTCCCAGAACACCTCCGGAAGGCGAAAATTCTCGGGAATGTAGGGCTGTTTTGACCGCATGGCTGAATCAGCTGTTGTCCAGTAGAGGCGCGGAGCTGTACGCCCGCCATGTGAAAGGACTGTGCCCCAAATGAGCGCATCAGCCGAGGCTTCGCGCAAGAGTGCGCGTGCCACCTCATGGCCCTCATCCTCACTCTTTTCAGGTATTGGACCTTCCGCTGAAATTGTCCGGTCGAATCGAAGTATCTGGACACCAGCAACATCTTTAATGGATTCTACGATCAGACGCTCTACTTCCTCGCCGTCATCGTGGGTGAGATGGGCAAGGGCAACGGAGAAGCGGTTCGGATCCGCCCTCGGAATGGGCACGGGCGCCTCATGCAGTGTCATTTCGCTGGGCTTGGAAACGACGGCTTCGTGGATCGCTGACAGGCTTTTCCTTATCTCGGTAGCGGTGCGTCCGCTTAACGGGCCAAGGAGTTCCTTGATTTCATCATACTGGTCGACCAGATTCTCAATCTTTCCCCATGTCATGAGCTCTACCCGAAACAGTCTGCGCGTGCGGTGCTCTTGGTTGATCTTCAAAACCTCCTCGTGCGCCTCCCGCGACGCCTTGGCGCTTGTAAGAATCGCATACCGACCCAGTGCCTGATGAAACCTCCCAGCTTTCTCAACTTCGGCTCTGATTTCGGATGGTAGGATGGCCTTCCAGGGGTCGTGCAGTTTGCACTGTGCCGCGGAAAGAGGTTCTTTGCCACCGAGATCGAGAATGTCGATGCCGAACTGTTTCTCCCCCCTGTGCGAGAACAAGTCCAGAGAGGGGCAGTTCCAATGCACCCTGAGGAACTTCAAACAAAACACCTCAAAGTCTTGATCATTACTTGGGATCGGGTACCTCATTCGGATTCCACTCACGGCCTTGATTATATATCCGAATCAAATACCGAGGGCCGGGATGGCGAACTGGCGCAGACTTCGCCTTCTGAAGTCTGCGATTTCGCGTAGCGAAACTCTTAGCCTCACCTTCGCAGTTCCACACATTTGTGAGGGGAAGGTGACCTCCCTATCGGTCTAACGTCTTATCCATCAAAGCAGGCTTTGCAGAAAGCCGTTGTAGTGCCGACCTACCCTCTTTACAAACTCTGAAGGAAGCTGTCAGGATGCGCGCTGACGATGTTTCTGCGCAGCAAACGGCGATGCAAGGACGGCAAGGAACACCGCTACTGGAGTGTCGTGGAGAACCGTCGGGTGCGTTCGGGGCGGGTGGTGCAGCGGCAGGTTTTGTTCTTGGGAGAGATCAATGACCGCCAGCAGGGGGCCTGGCGACAGACGTTGGAGGTGTTTGATGAAGCCGAGCAGCGGGCCCGCACGCTGAGCTTGTTTCCAGAAGATCGTGCGATCCCCGCCGAGGCGCTGGATGGCGTGCAGGTGAAGTTGCGGGAGATGGAGCTGCGGCGGCCACGGGCGTTTGGGAACTACTGGCTGGGCTGCGAGCTGTGGCAGCAGTTGGGACTGGGGGCGTTTTGGGGAGGGCGGTTGGAGGTCGGTCGCGAGGAAGTGCCGTGGGCGAAAGTGCTGGAGTTACTGGTGGTGAGCCGGCTGATCGCGCCGGGCAGCGAGTTCCGTTTGCACCGGCAAGGATTTGACCAGAGCGCCATGGGAGATCTATTAGGCAGCGGTTTCGCGGTGGCGGAGAAGGATCGGCTGTATCGCTGTCTGGACCGCATCGTGGAGCACAAGACGGCGTTGTTTGATCACCTGCGGCAACGCTGGCAAGACCTATTTCAGGCGCGCTTCGACGTCTTGCTGTACGACCTGACGAGCACTTATATCGAGGGCGAAGGAGAGGAAATTCCCAAAGCGAAGCACGGCTACAGCCGCGATCACCGTTTCGATTGCCGGCAGGTGGTGATCGCGCTGGTGCTGACGCCGGAGGGATTTCCGCTGGCTTACGAAGTGATGGAGGGCAACACCTCGGACCGCACGACGCTGCGGGGCTTTCTGGCCAAGATCGAAGCGCAGTACGGCAAGGCGCGGCGGGTGTGGGTGATGGATCGGGGGATTCCGACCGAAGAGGTGCTGGAAGAGATGCGCGGCCCGGGGCGGGAGATGTTCTATCTGGTGGGCACGCCGCGGGGCAAGATTCAGCAGTATGAAAAGAAGTGGCTGGAGTTGCCCTGGCAGAAAGTGCGCGAGTCGGTGGAGGTGAAGTTGTTCGGGGAGGACGGCGAACTCTATGTGCTGGCCAAGAGTGAAGGGCGGCGAGCCAAGGAGCGCGCCATCCGACGGCGCAAATTAGTGGGGTTGTTGAGGACCTTGCGCAAGCTGCGCCGCAGTGCTCCGACGCGGGATCAACTGCTGCTGCGCCTCGGGGCAGCGAAGAGGCAAGCGGGGCGGGCCTTCGGCTTCGTATCCCTGCGCTTGCCCCGAGAGGGGGAGGAAGTCACCCCCCAGACGTTCACCTTTCAGTTGCACAAAGAGAAGTTGCAGAAGGCGGAGCTTCGCGACGGACACTATCTATTGCGCTCCAACCTGGTGGGGGAGAACCCGGAAGTACTCTGGGAACGCTATATCCAACTGACCCAGATTGAAGCGGCCTTCAAAACCTTGAAGAGCGAACTGGGACTGCGTCCGATTTATCACCAAGTGGAGAAGCGGGTGGAAGCCCACATCTTCGTGGCCTTCCTGGCCTACGCCCTTTCGGTGACCCTCAAGCAACGCCTGGCCGCCTTAGCGCCGGGCCTGACGCCCCGCGCCGTGCTGGAAAAACTGGCCACCCTGCAGATGCTCGATGTCTGCCTGCCCACCACTGACGGCCGCTGGCTAATCATGCCCCGCTACACCCAGCCAGAACCGGATCAGTCGTTGATGCTGCACCAGCTTAACCTGACCTTGCCTTCTCAGCCACCACCCCGTATCAAGGCCCCCCAGGAGACTGCCCAAACCCCGCCACCGAGATTGAAAATGTAGTGCCGACCTTTGAGATCCCTTCGCTAAAAACAAAGCACTTACCCTTTACCTAACCCCTCAACTGCGAAAGTTCGGCTAGGGGTGTTGGCCGATGCACAACTAGGGTTCGCTTCCGCGAACCTCGCAGACATCAAAAACCGGATGTCTGCGGCAACCCACGGTTTTCCCACTCAGGACATGAATAGTTCCTCCGTACGGACGGGTTCGATTTAGCGGGCCGCAGCAAACGGTCTCCCTCCGAGGAATCGCGGAGTCAACACGGCGGACTCTGCTGCACCCCGCTGCTGGGTGCTCCATCTAAGGTTCTGTGCTGAAACCTGCTTGAACGAAGTGTCGGTCAAAGGCTAAGGCGGTGGAGATGCCGAGGTTCGTTAAGACGACAAAGGAGACGCAATCGGTAAATGAATTAGATTTATCAAGATGCCGCTCGAAGTAGGCCCACGCGGCCTCAAACAAAGCTGGGTGGACGTGGAGGAGGCGCACCGAAGGGCTGTGCAACAGAGCGTTGCCAACCTGGGATGCTTTCTGGTGATGGCCTCGGCGGTTAAAAAACGTCACAATCTCATCAAAGATGTACGAGGTTGTAACGATGTCAGGCCGCGACGCGAGAACCCGCTGCCAATGAGTCGCAGCCGGTTCGTGGTTTTGATCGTCCTAAAGCTCCAACGCCAGGAAGTAGCTGGCGTCGATGAAGACTGGGCTCATGTTCAATAAAGATAGCGGTCGTGATTGGTTGAGGCGTCAGTAATATTTGCGCGTACGGGTTCGCGGCCCAACTGAAGAATGGGATTGCTCTCAGAGGCAGGGACGATGAGGAGCTGATGATTCTGCTTTCGGATTTCGACTTCATCGAACCCCTCGAGCAACTCCTTGGGAATCAGCAGGCCTTGTTCTGTGACCTTTGTTCTCATAGGCGCCTCCACAAGCCTTCGTAGCATTCAAGTGTACACCGCGTTGACGCGGGCGCAGACGCTATTGTTTGAAGCGAGTAGCAGGTAGCGCCGAGTTAGCCGTAGTCTGGCTTCTTCTGCGGCTTTATTGGGAAGAACCGCAGAGGAGGGCAGAATGCGCCCACCTCTGCGCTACCGCCCTCGCTCGATCGGCCGGATCAACTTCCCGGCCAATCGAAGTCCCAACCCGATTATGGAACTTTCCCGACGCGTAAGACGGATCAGACCAGCTCTGGCAGGAAGGAAGTCTTTACCAAGTAGCGATGTGGATTTTCGGGGTCGAGCAACACATCCAGAGTCTTACCGGGGACGTAATCTGTCGGATCGAACCAGATGTTGGCGCTGTGGAAAACATGCATCTTATTTGAGGTGGGATCGAGCCACTGGCACACCAGTCGATAGGGACTCGTTCCATTGATTCGAACCGAGGTGTTCAGCTCCACGCGTGTGAACTCGGCCTGGATGCGGCGCCCGTTTTGCTCGAGCCACGCATTCTTACGGACGGTCGCGACCTTCCATACCGCAGCCACCACTCCGGGCGAACAGAAGACCATCCCCATGCCGCAAAGCAGCGTGGGCAGGAACCAGAGATCCATGAAGGAACGGATGGCAGCGTGGTAGGGCTGCTGAGGGTCGTAGAGTATGGTGACCGGCTCATTGATGCGATACGAGGGCGGATTGGTGCCGGTGTTGCTGAT
Organism: uncultured Acidobacteriota bacterium; assembly: GCA_963831905.1. GTDB lineage: Bacteria > Acidobacteriota > Terriglobia > UBA7540 > UBA7540 > CAVROP01. Next base: position 2,710,151 of record CAWHRX010000009.1, read on the forward strand.
GATGGAGATCTCCTGGCCCTGAGTGGTGCGGAAGCGGATGCGGGGATAGAAGGAGCCGCCGCGGTTGTTGTTCGACGAGCTGTGTTCCTGCCAGACGTTTTCCGTCACGATCCCAGGCACCGAAATGGCAGTTGCAAGGAAGCGGCGCGCATGCTGGAAGGAGAAAACAGCTCCGATCAGCAATCCCAGACCCACGGCGGTGAATATACCCAAGAACAGGCGCATGGCTTTCATTGCTGGCACCTCGTCAGAAGGTTAGTTTGGAGACCGTACGTCTCGTATACGGGCGCGCATTGCAAACCTCAAGGAAGATCTTATCGGCCGGAGTTTCCACTTTTGCTCCGGGTTGTCAGTCGATTCGCCTAAGGTTTCTGTTATTGGATTCTAGCCCGACACCTATTATACGTCCAATTGAATCCATAGGATGTTTTTCCCCGAATCCTCAACCTTGAATCAGGGATTTGTTACACTGTTTGTGGCGCGCCAGGCGCCAAAGCGAACCATGATCCAACTTTCATCGGCCGGAAAGCGATTCGGCCCCAAAATGTTGTTTGAGAATCTCGATTGGCTTATCACGCCACGCGCGCGCGTTGGCCTGGTGGGAGCGAACGGCACGGGCAAGAGCACTTTGCTCAAGGTGCTGGCGCGCCTCGATACGCTCGATTACGGCGAAGTCAGCTTCGCTAAGGGGATCACTTCGAGCTACCTCCCGCAAGACGGCCTGACGCTTTCCGGACGCACGGTGCTGGCCGAGTGCATGTCGGTGTTCGGCGACCTATTGGCCATGGAGCAGGAGATGGAAGATCTGATGGGAAAGATGGCCGAACTCGATCCCGAGGGCGAAGAGTATCAGCGCGTGAGCGATCGCTTCCATTCGCTCGACACCGAGTTCCGCCAGCGCGACGGCTATTCGCTTGAGGCTCAGGCCGGGCGTGTGCTTGCCGGCCTGGGATTCCCGGAATCGGATTGGCGCCGCCGCAGCGAGGAATTCTCCGGCGGTTGGCAAATGCGCCTTGCCCTGGCCAAGCTGTTACTCGAAAAACCCAACCTGCTGCTGCTCGACGAGCCCACCAATCACCTCGACCTGGAAGCCCGCAACTGGCTCGAGGAGTACTTGAACGATTATCCCCACGCTTACGTGCTGGTTTCGCACGACCGGTTTTTCCTCGACGTAACCGTAGAAAAGATGGTCGAGATCTGGAACCGGCGAGTCCACTTTTACACCGGCAATTACGAGAATTACCTGGCGGAGAAGACGGCCCGGCGAGCCCAGATCGATGCCGCTTACAAGAACCAACAGGAGCGCATCGAGCAGCTCGAAGTTTTCATCAACCGTTTCCGCTACACGGCCACCAAAGCCAAGCAGGTGCAGAGCCGCATCAAGGAACTCGAGCGCATGGAGCGCGTCGAAGTCCCGCCCGAAGAGAAAGCCATTCACTTCCGCTTTCCCCAACCCAAGGCCAGCGGCCGGATGGTGGCGGAGTTCAAGCAGGTGGCCAAAAGCTACGGGGCCAAGCGGGTGTTTGCGGGCGTGAATTTCACTATCCAGCGGGGCGACCGAGTGGCCCTGGTGGGCGTGAACGGGGCGGGGAAATCGACTTTGCTCAAGCTGCTGTCCGGCCTCGAGCCGCTCAGCGCGGGAGAGTACCAGCAGGGGCATCAAGTCGAGGTGGATTACTTCGCCCAGGACCAGTACAAGGCGCTCGATGCCGACGCGCGGCTGCTCGATGACCTGGCGCGCGCCGCACCCATGGCCCTCAGCACCCAGACCGAATTACGCGGCCTCCTAGGCAGTTTCCTGTTCAGCGAAGACGATGTGTTCAAGCGCATCGGAGTGCTCTCGGGCGGCGAGCGCAATCGCTATGCGCTGGCGCGCATGCTGGTGCGGCCCTCGAACTTTCTGCTGCTCGACGAGCCTACCAACCATCTCGACCTGCGCGCCAAGGACGTGCTGCTCGAAGCCCTGGCAAACTACACCGGCACCGTGGTGTTCGTCTCCCACGACCGCTACTTCATCGACAAGCTCGCCACGCGGGTGTTCGAAATCGCGGAGGGCGAGGTGAATGTCTACCCTGGCAATTATGAAGATTATTTGTGGCGCAAAGAAGGAAAGGAGATTACTCTCGGCGTTTCCGGGCTTGAGGATCTAGCCCGAAATCGCGCCTTTTCGAGACAGACAGACGATGCCGGCTCAATAGCCACGGCGCCGGAGGGCGCCGCTGTGGTCAAAACGAAACGGGTCAATCCCATCCGCCTGCAGCAGATGAAGGATCGATGCCGTGAGATTGAAGAGCAGGTGGCGCGACTGGAGGCCGAGATCGAAGGCCAGGCGCGGGAACTTGCGCACTTCCGGAGCGCCGAGGATTCCGTGCGATTGACCAGGTCGATCGAACAAGGGCGCCAGGAGCTTGCCGGCCTGACGCGCGAGTGGGAAGAGACGGCCAAGGTGATCGAGGAGCAGGGATCGGAAGTGGGGGAATGACCTGGCGGAGATTCGCGAGGAAGCCGCTCAGCTCAGGGCTAGCGCCAAGGCTGCGGGAAGGGAACGGTAGCGGTAATGGCAGCTTGTCATCCTGAGCGAAGCGAAGGATCTCTGCAGTTGTACGTACAATGCCGAGCTTAAGATCAACTGCCGAGATCCTTCGCTCAGGATGACAGCACGCGGCAACGAGATCGAGAATTCTCAGCCCCAGTTTCTCACCTTCGGCCAGATTTCCTTGAGGGGCCATTTGAGACCGCGGCAGTAGAAGATATCGAAATGCTCGTAAGGCATGGAGTAAGGGTGATAGACGCTGGCGACTTTCTCGACGCTCGTGTAATAGCGCTCCAGGTCTTTCTGCTGACCCTGCATCACGATCATGCTCTCGCCGGTGTAGTCGCGCGGTCCCCAGTAGAAGTAGTTCATATACCCGCTGATGGCGGGCGGCAGCCCGTATTTCGGACCGAAGAGGTCGATAGCGCCCGCCTGGCCGTAATTCTGGCCGAAGATCGCAGTCTTGGCGCGAACCTCCGGCGGCAGGCTGTTGTAAACGCGCGCCACGGCGGCCGTCATCTCTTCCCAGCCGAACTGGTCGGCATAAAGTTGGGGCAGCGGGCCCAGGCGGTGCGTTTCGATCCTGGGCGGCTGGAGATGCAGCGCGCGGGTGTATCGAATGTAGCTTTCGGGCGCCAGCAGCGGAACGCTGAGCGGCGAGTACACGGCTCCGAGGACCACCATCAAGCCGGCGTAAGCGAGTTTCGGCCAGCGGTATCGCGGCTGGTCGAGCCACGTCTCCCACATCACGCTGCCGCCGGCAAACAAGACGGGAAATGCCGGATAGAGGTAGTAGATGCGCGGGCTCAGCGTTACAATCACTGCCGCCGTGAATATCCAGGCCCATCCTAGCACGCGAAATGGGCGCCCCGGTTTCGAGAAGAAGTAAAACCAGAGGCCGGCCAGCCAGATGGGCAGCGTCAGGGGAAGCAGCGTCAGGATCTCCTGAGCGAAGAATGCCAGCGGCTTGAGAGGAACGTCGCGCCCGCTGCGCTGAATGTTGGCCTGCGCCACCAGAAACGGGAAGTGCCGGTGGATGTTCCAGACGAGATTAGGCAGGAAGATAAGTAAAGCCAGCGCGCCGCCGACCCACAGCCAGCGACTCGCCAGCTTGCGGCGCTCGCCGGTCAACAGCAAGCCCAAGACGATGCCCGCGCCGAAGATCAGCATCGAGTACTTGTTCTCAAGCCCGAACCCCGACAGGATGCCAAACCAGATCCACAGCTTAGTATTGCCTGTTTTAATAATCCGTATCAGTAGATAGGTGCAACCCAGCCAAAACAGCGGCTCGAAGGCGTTCATGGTGAGCAAGCTGTCCAACGCCAGAAAACCAGGCGCCACCAAAACCGCGAGGGCAGCCATGCCCTGCGCAAAGCGCTTCCCGCCCATTTCGCGAGCGATCAGGGCCGTCAGCGCAACCATCGCGGCTCCCGCCACGGCCGGAAGGAAGCGGAGCGCAGGGAGCGAGTCGCCGAGCAGCGAGCGCATGAGCCAGGTGATCACCGCAATCAACGGAGGCTGGTCGACGTAACCCCAATCCAGGTGCCGGCTGCAAGCCAGGTAATAGAGCTCGTCAACGAAGTAACCGTAATGCCGGCCGGCATACAAGTGCACCAGCAGCTTGCAGGCCGAGATGCAGAGCACCACGGCCGTGGCCGTGAAGGCGAACCGCTTCTCGTGAACCTGGCCGGACGCGGGAATGGGTGGGGAACTCATGTCCAGTTGTACTCACAATATACAACACTTCTCTGCTGGGCACGGGGTTCGTGATATTATGTGGTCATGGAGATGTACACCTACCCCATTACCGTTGAGCGTGAAGGTCGGAAGTATTGGGCGTACAGCGAGGATTTTCCGGGCGTGTATGGACTCGGAAATTCGATCAAGGAAGCAAAGACCAGCATCCTCGAGTCGATGCGACTCTATATTGAAGAGTGCCGCGCTTCGCACCGACCTGTACCGCGCGCCCGAACCATATATACTGAAACCGTCTCGCTTGCGCTATAGTCGGACCTTAGGTTTTTCCTTTTTTCCTGCCTCCGAGAAAATCCTCTTCCGAGAAGCCCGCATCCTTCAGTATTCGCAAGAACAACCCACGCGGCAAGTCGCCCGAGTGGATCGGCACACTGAGCAATCGGCGGATGGTGTGCGAGAGAATCCGGTGGGAGCCTTTCTGCCGGAACGTCCTCGTAGCCTTATTTCTTGAGAAAACGGAGCAACTCTCTGGCCGTCGGCATACCGTTCCAGTGTACACCCATCCGCGAGCGGACCGCTTGTGCCGGTCAAGCCGGCGACTGTTCTGCCGCGCGGCGCTGGAAGATTTCGATGTAGCAGTTGACCAAAGATACGGCGGCGGGAGTGATGCCGGGGATACGGGAGGCTTGGCCGAGAGTGAGTGGGCGGACGCGCGTGAGCTTTTCTACCACCTCTCGGGAGAGGCCGGAGACCTTCCGGTAATCGAACCAATCCGGAATGTGGCGCGACTCGGCGCGCTTCATCCGCTCCATCTGTTTCTCCTGCTGTTGGAGATAGCCTTCGTACTTGAAATCGGTTTCGATGCGGCGGGATTCTTCGCGGGAGAGCGCGGCGACAAGAGCGCCCCCCTCACCTGTCCGCCGCTGGCGGACACCCTCTCCCCCAAGGGGGGGAGGGCTATCATCAGAGGGGTTGCGGACACCCTCTCCCCCAAGGGGAAGATGGGCCTCATCAAAGTTCACCACACGCAGGCGCTCGCCAATCCATTCCATCAAATCTTCGATCCTGAGCTCGGTGCGCTTCAGGAGTTGCGCGCCGGTAAGCGGCGCGGCGGCTGTAAACTGTCTGCCATTCATGAGGCCGAGCCTGGAGTAGATCTCGCAGCCCAGGGGCGAGCCGGGGCTCAAGCGGGTTTCGAGCAGGAACTTCGTCGCAGCGGAGATTCGCGCCTGCTTTTCCAGGAATGCCTGGTAATCGCTCTGCCGAATGGTGCCGGCTTGGAAGCCGAGCGGCATCAGGCGCTCGTCGGCGTTATCAATGCGCAAGTGCAGCCGGAATTCGGCGCGTGAGGTGAACATGCGGTAGGGTTCGTCGACGCCCTTGCTCACCAAGTCGTCGATGAGGATGCCGGTGTAACCTTGCGTGCGATCGATGATCATCGGCTCTCTGCCCTGGACGCGCAGCCCGGCGTTAATTCCCGCCATAATTCCCTGGCACCCGGCTTCCTCGTAACCTGTCGTTCCGTTGATCTGGCCTGCCAGGAAGAGGTTCTGGATTTTCTTGCACTCGAGCCAGGGGTAAAGCTCCGTGGGCTGCACCATGTCATATTCGATGGCGTAGCCCGGGCGGATCATCTCGGCGTCCTCGAGGCCTGGTATGGACTTCACCATGGCCAACTGGACGTCGATGGGCATCGAGGTGGACATGCCGTTGACGTAAATTTCGTTCGTGTCCATCCCCTCCGGCTCGAGGAAAATCTGGTGTTGGGGCTTGTCCGGGAACTTGACGATCTTGTCTTCAATGGAGGGACAGTAGCGCGGCCCGATGCCCTTGATCTGACCGGAGTAGAGCGGAGCGCGGTGCACATTCTCGCGGATGATCCGGTGCGTTTCCGCGTTGGTGTAGCCGATCCAGCAAACGGTCTGTGGTTGCGTAATAGACCGAGTGCGAAAACTGAAAGGCGTGGGAACCGGGTCGCCGGCCTGCACTTGAAACTTCGAAAAGTCGATGGTGCGCGCGTCCAGGCGCGGCGGAGTGCCGGTCTTGAGCCGGCCGATTTCGAAGCCCAGGCGGCGCAGCGCCTCACCTAGCATGACGGACGGGGCCTCGCCCGAACGCCCCGCGGGGTACTTGTTCTCACCGCAGTGGATGAGGCCATTCAGGAATGTGCCCGTGGTAACGATCACGGCGCCGGCTTCCACCCGGCGTCCGTCCAGCAGCCTGATGCCCAGTGCGCAGAGGCCATCAGGCTGTAGGGGCGGTTCGCGAACCGCTCCGACAGGATTTCCCAATACGAGGTCCACGACTTCAGCTTGCTTGATGCGCAGGTTTGGCTCCGATTCGAGAACCTGGCGCATTCTGGCGCGGTATTGCTTCTTGTCCGCCTGGGCGCGCGGCGACCAGACGGCGGGCCCGCGGCTGGTGTTGAGCAGGCGGAACTGGATGCCGACGGCGTCGATCACTTCGCCCATGACCCCGCCCAGCGCGTCAATTTCGCGCACCAGGTGGCCCTTGGCGATTCCGCCCACCGCAGGGTTGCAGGACATCTGCGCAATCAGGTCGAGATTGATCGTGTACAACGCCGTCTTCAGCCCCATGCGCGCCGCCGCCATCGCAGCTTCGCACCCGGCGTGCCCCGCGCCTACCACCACCACATCGTATTTTTCCGTAAAGCCTGGCAACATAGTTCGCCTGCGCCCTCAGGTCGAATTTCTATTCTAACAGGAAAACAAAAGCTGCAGGTCGGTGAGCTGGCTTGCGGCAATCAGGTGCGAGGCAGGAAAGCAAAAAGTTCGCCGAGGGGTAATTGCCAATCTGGAAATTGGCTGGAGCTGAGGATTTGGTCGCCCGCGAGTACTGAATCCACGATGTGTTTCTTGCCTTGTAGCTTTAGGACCTCGACAGTTTTGGCCTGTGCATCAATGATCCAAATCTCCGGAACGCCGGCCTGGGCATAAAGGGGAATTTTGACGGCACGGTCATGTGCGGAGGTGGACGGAGACAGGATCTCCACGACGATATCGGGCGCCCCTGAAACAAAATCCTCACCAAGAATCTCTAGTCGAGCAACGGACACGAATATTAGGTCGGGTTGAAGCACTACGTCTGCGGCAAGGCGGACATCCAAGGGAGCAAATGCAAACTCCCCGGTTGGATTTCGGGCCATGTGACGTTCGAGGCTGGCCGCCAGTCTGCGTAGTATGAATTGGTGCCGAGTATTGGGGGCAGGGGTCACGTGCACCTTTCCGCGTACGAGTTCGTAGCGCTTCCCATCGACAGGGAATTGGCGGAATTCTTCGAAAGTGATCTTCGGAATGACTTCGGCGCCCATGAGCGCATTATACACCTTGACTGAAGCCTCCGAATTCAAAACAACCGGCCGCCGGAGTTTAGCCATCGTGCCGTTTTTCGGCATCAGAGAGACATAGGTTATTTCTGTGATTGACAAAACGCGAACTTCTCTTTATTGTACCGCCACTTTATGAAGATACTGGTGATTGGTTCCGGAGCACGAGAGCACGCGCTGACCTGGAAGTTGCGCGAGAGTGGACTCATGGAGGAGATCTACTGCGCGCCGGGCAACGCCGGCATTGCACAGGAAGCGGAATGCCGGCCCGTGGATGTCTCGAATCCGGCGCAGATTCTCGAGTTGGCGAACGAGCTTAAGGCGGACGTCACGGTAGTGGGGCCGGAAGCGCCGTTGGTAGCAGGCGTAGTGGATGAGTTCAAGCGGGCAGGCAGGGCGATTATTGGCCCTACCCGTGCCGCCGCTCGGCTCGAGGGGAGCAAGATCTTTTCTAAACAGTTCATGCAAAGGCATTCGATCCCCACCGCGGCATTCAAGGTGGCAGAGAGTTTCGACCAGGCCGTCAAGGCGCTGCCGGAGTTTGGCTTGCCCGTCGTGATCAAGGCGGATGGATTGGCAGCGGGGAAGGGTGTCGTAATCGCCCACACTCGGGAAGAAGCCGAAAAAACTCTGGATGAGTTCATGCGCCAGCGGACTTTGGGCTCGGCGGGCGAGAAGGTCATCCTGGAAGAAGCGCTGAGGGGCGAAGAACTCTCCTTCATCGTGTTGACAGATGGGCGCGCTATCCTGCCTTTAGTCCCCACCCAGGATCACAAGGCTGTCTTTGACGACGACCGGGGCCCGAACACGGGCGGTATGGGCGCTTACAGCGAGGATTCGATTCTGGATGAACCTCTGCGTGCTGAAATCATTCGGAGCATCGTCGCTCCTACGCTGGTGGGGATGATGGTGGAAGGCGCGCCGTACCACGGATTTCTTTACTGTGGCTTAATGTTGACCTCGCAAGGTCCCCAGCTTCTCGAGTACAATGTACGTATGGGCGACCCCGAGGCTCAGCCCATCGTCATGCGCCTCCGCTCTGACCTGGCGGAGTTGCTACTGGCGCTGAGCGAAGATCGCCTTGCGACGCTTGAACCGCACTGGAGCCCGAATCCTTCGGTCTGCGTGGTGCTTGCGTCGAAAGGTTATCCGGGCAAGCCGGAAGTGGGCAAAGTCATCACCGGAATTGAGGCGGCTGAGACCAGGGGCGGCGTTAAGGTGTTTCACGCGGGCACGAAGTTCCAGGACTTTCATTTGCTTTCGACGGGCGGCCGGGTGTTGGGGGTGACGGCGACAGCCGAGGATCTGCCGCGCGCCATCGCCTGCGCCTACTCTGCGGTTGGCAAGATCAACTTTGAGGGAATGCATTTTCGGCGCGATATCGGCGCAAAAGGTTTGAAGCGATTTTCCGGTGACTGGCGAGCCGGCACGGCGGACGAACCGGCGGCGGATGCGCCAAGCCCGCGTCAGGCCGGGTGACCCGGGGCTGATAAGCCAAGATCAACAATCGAAGAGGGAGGATTTGGATGGGCGATAAACCCTTAGTGGGTATTGTCATGGGCAGCGACACAGACCTGCCCACCATGACGGAAACCGCGCGGATGTTGAAGAAGTTCGGCGTGCCGTTCGAAATCGAAATCACTTCTGCACATCGTTCGCCCGTGCGCACTTCCGAGTATGCCCGTACGGCCATCCCGCGGGGCCTTAAAGTTATCATCGTGGGCGCCGGCGGAGCCGCGCATCTGGCGGGCGTGATCGCGGCAGAAACCATCCTCCCCGTCATCGGGGTTCCCATGGCCACCACTACTCTCGCGGGGCTCGACTCGCTGCTCTCTACCGTACAGATGCCCGGCGGAGTTCCAGTTGCATGCACCGCCATCGGCAAGCCCGGCGCCATCAACGCCGCCATTTACGCCATCGAGATCATTGCCACGTCGGACGCAGAACTCGCCCAAAAGCTCGCCGCCTATAAGGAGGAGTTGGCGCGGTCAGTGGCTGAGAAGTCGGAGAAGGTGAAGCGGGAGTTTCAGGTTTAGGCTGCTGGAACACCTCTACGACTGTCATCCTGAGGAGCTGAAGGCGACGAAGGATCCCCGCAGTTCGTCGAAACTGCAACTGCGGAGATTCTTCGCTCCGCTCAGAATGACAGCCTAGCTCCGCTTGCGCGCCACCAATATCTGTCCGCCGCTCTTTCCCTTGAAAAGCTCCAGGGCTTCCGCCGGGATTCCCACCTCACGCGCGGCCTGCTCGAAATCAGGCCGTTCCACTTTCGCCTCAGCAAACCCCGCCTGGCGCGCGAGTTCTTCCAGTTCCTGGTCCTCGTAGAAAAACAGGCGGGAGGCCACAGGCTCGGGGGCCGCAGGTGTTCCGCGTAACTCCTTTGCTCCGGTAAAGAGCACAAGGCGCCCACCCTTCGTGAGCTTTCGCCGGACCTCGGAAAGCGCCTGGAGCGGCTCCTGGATAAAGCCAAAAACCCCGGTCATCACCGCGCAGGTGAACGTGTCGTCGGGGAATGGAAGCAAGCCGGCGTCCCCCTGGCGAATCTCGAGCCTGTTTTGGTTTATCGCTTCGCGGTTGACCTCGCTGGCCAGCCTTACCATCTCCGGGCTGTGATCGATGGCCGCCGCTTTACAGCCGCTTCTCAGTGCGTCCGCAAGGAACGCTCCTCCTCCGCAGCCGACCTCAAGCAGGTAGTCGTTCTTCGTCAGGCCAAGTACGTTCAGAATGATTTTGAAATTCGGACGGTGATAGAGCGGGTCGCGGTAGGTTGCCCGGGACTGCGGGCCTGAGGGGCGGCGGGCTCTGCGATCGGTGATCCAGTCGCCCAACCGCCGAGGCGCCAAGGAATGGAGCAGCGGGGCCGCGACCTCGCCGGCAAACCAGCCTGCGATTTCGCCCCCTTGCTCTCCCAAGGCGGTGCTCAGTTCCGGCTGTTCCAGCGTCACACGAGTGCCATTCCCGACAGGCTCGAATCGCAGCTCAACCACCGTTACTTCAGCCGGTTGCCAGGCAGCGCCACGCCATTCCAGTGCGATCTTCTCCGGCGGGAGCCAACTGGTTACGCGCCCCACTTCTATCGCGCCCTCCATGACGCGGCCATGGGCTCCTAGCTCAAATTGCATTCCGAGAGCCAACAGCGCCGTCGATAGTTCTCCAACTAAGGCGTCGAAGGCGGCGGACGGATCGAGCCTCAGGTCGATGCTAGTGCGGACGCTCATGGTTCCTGTTCTCCCTTCCAGGAATTGTTGCCGACACTTCCAAGCTGTGAATGTGGAACTTCAATCCTTAAGATATGAGACCACCAGTTGCACGTTATTGTCAATCGCAGTCGGGTTGAATTCTGTGGCCCTTCCGGGTATCCTGTTCGGCACGTCTTTATCCTATATTCATGTCAGTTCGTCCCCAAGGAGAATTGCCTAATGAAGCCAACTGCTATGCCTAAGTTAGAATATGCCCACGACATCTTGCATCGTCGCAAGCACCCGCTGGATGTTTTCTTTGCACCGGAAGCGGTTGCGGTGATCGGGGCCACGGAGAACCCCGGCAGCGTCGGGCGGACCACGTTTTGGAACTTGATTAGTAATCCTTTCGGCGGAACGGTTTTCCCAGTAAATCCCAAGCGAGCCCAGGTTCTGGGCGTGAAAGCCTACCCGAATTTGCTCGACGTGCCTGAACAGGTGGACTTGGCGGTGATCGTCACTCCCGCCTCCACCGTGTCGAGGGTCATGGACGATTGTGCCGCTGCGGGCGTGAAAGGCGCCATCATTATCTCCGCCGGGTTCAAGGAACTCGGCCCGGCCGGGGCGCGACTGGAAGGCGAGATTGTGGCCAAAGCTCGTGCGGCCGACATCCGCATCGTCGGGCCCAACTGTTTGGGCATTATGAGTCCTAACACGGGCCTCAATGCGACCTTTGCCAGCGGAATGGCTCGCCCGGGAAGCATTGGCTTCCTCAGCCAAAGTGGCGCGCTTTGCACGGCGGTTCTGGACTGGAGCTTTCGCGAAATGGTCGGATTCAGCGTTTTTAGTTCCATCGGTTCGATGGCCGATGTGGGCTGGGGCGACCTGATTGATTATCTCGGCGACGATCCCCGCACGCGGAGCATCATCATCTACATGGAAAGCATCGGCGACGCGCGCGCGTTTCTATCGGCGGCGCGCCAGGTAGGTCTTGCCAAACCCATCATTGTGATTAAGGCAGGCCGCAGCGCCGCCGCCGCTAAGGCCGCCGCCTCGCACACCGGCTCATTGGCCGGCAGCGATGAAGTGTTGGATGCAGCTTTCCGGCGCACGGGCGTATTGCGAGTACAGAGTATCGGGGAGCTGTTCCACATGGCCGATGTGCTGGGCAAGCAGCCTCACCCCACGGGCCCAAGCTTGGCCATCGTGACGAACGCCGGAGGGCCTGGAGTGCTCGCCACGGATACGCTGATCGCGGTGGGAGGCGAACTGGCGGAACTGGATCCGAAGACCATGGAGTCGCTGAACAGCATTCTCCCCAAAGAGTGGAGCCATAACAATCCCATCGACATTCTTGGGGACGCCACCTCCGAGCGTTATGCCAAAGCGGTCGACATTGTCGCGCAAGATCCCAACACGGACGGCCTCCTCGCGGTTCTCACTCCGCAGTCGATGACCGACCCCACACGGATCGCCGAGCAGCTCAAACCTTATGCCAAGCTGCAAGGCAAACCCATCTTGGCCAGTTGGATGGGCGGTGCGGAGGTGTCAGCGGGGGTTGACATTCTGAATCGCGCCGGCATTCCCACTTTCCCTTATCCTGACACCGCCGCGAAGATCTTCCATTACATGTGGCAGTACAGCTACAACCTGCAGGGTCTTTACCAGACCCCCGTGCTGCCGGGCGAGGTTAACGGCGCTGCCTCGGGTGCGGCGGCGGCCACCAAAATCATCGAGGAGGTTCGCAAGTCTGGGCGGACGATTCTCACGGAAGTCGAGTCCAAGCGGCTCTTGAGCGCATACGGAATCCCAACGGTCCCAACGGAGGTGGCCGCCACGGCCGAGGAGGCCGTCGATCTCGCGGAGGAATTCGGATACCCGGTGGTCCTCAAACTCTACTCGGAGACCATTACTCATAAGACCGACGTGGGCGGCGTGCGCCTGAACCTTTGTGACCCTCAAGCTGTAGGCAGCGCCTTCACGAAGATCCAGTCCGCGGTGGCGGAGAAAGTGGGTGCAGGCCACTTCCAAGGCGTGGCGGTCCAGCCCATGGTGCGGCTGGAAGGCTACGAATTGATCATCGGAAGCAGCCTGGATTCGCAGTTTGGCCCGGTGCTGCTGTTTGGAACCGGGGGGCAGTTGGTGGAGGTCTTCAAAGACAGCGCCTTGGCGCTCCCTCCCCTGAACACCACCCTGGCCCGCCGCATGATGGAAGGGACGCGCGTTTACAAAGCTCTCAAGGGCGTGCGCGGACGCCGACCGGTTGACCTCGAGGCTCTGGAAAAGCTGATGGTTCAGTTCAGCTACCTGGTGGTGGAGCAGCGGTGGATCAAGGAGATCGATATTAATCCTCTGGTGGCTTCTCCGGAGCGGTTGGTGGCGTTGGATGCGCGCGTCGTGCTGCATGGACCTGAGGTGACAGAAGACAAACTCCCCAAGCTCGCCATACGGCCCTACCCGACGCAATACGTCGCACCCTTCACCATGAAAGACGGGGCGACAGTCAACATTCGTCCCATCCGTCCGGAAGACGAGCCGCTCATGGTCAAGTTCCACAACATGCTCTCCGAGCGCAGCGTGATGATGCGCTACACGCAGTTGATTGCGCTCAGCGAGCGCGTCACGCACGAGCGGCTGATTCGCATCTGTTTTAATGACTACGACCGCGAATTGGCACTGGTGGCCGAGCACCAAGATCCTTATTCAGGACAGCCCGAAATCATGGCGGTCGGCAGAATGGCCAAGATCTCCGGCACCGAGGATGCGCAGTTTGCCATCCTGGTCGCCGACGCGTTCCAGCGGCGCGGGCTGGGTGCGGAGTTGGTGCGGCGTTTGCTGGCGGTTGCGCAGCAGGAGAAGATCCAGCACTTGAGGGCTGAATTCCTGGTCGAGAACGCTGCCACCAGGCGGATGTGCGAGAATCTGGGCTTCCGCCTCGAGAAGGTCGCAGACCAGGGCCTGATGAGAGCGGAGATCGCCACTTCATAGCGATGTTCAAAACCATCGAGTGGACTGACGAAGGTGTGCGCATGATCGACCAGACGCGGCTGCCTGCCGCGGAGGTCTATCGCACCTGCCGCGACTACGAGGAAGTGGCGGAAGCCATTCGCAGCATGGTCATTCGCGGCGCGCCGGCGATTGGCGTGGCGGCAGCCATGGGAGTGGCGCTGGGGATCAAGAACTCCGGCGCCCGGACCCTTCCTGCCTTGCGAGCGGATTTCGAGCTGATCGCAGAAACGCTTTCCCGCACCCGCCCCACTGCCGTCAATCTGTTTTGGGCCATCGACCGCATGCGCAGAGCGTTCGACGTTTCGCTCTCCTGCCACACTACCGACGCGCAGGCTCTGGAAGCGGTCAGAATAAATCTGGAGGAAGAAGCGAAACGTATCCTCGCTGAAGACATCGCCATCAACGAGGCGATGGGCCGGCAGGGCGCCGCCCTCCTTCCGGAGTCGGGGACCGTCCTGACCCATTGCAATGCGGGCGCTCTGGCCACGGGCGGTTACGGCACGGCCTTGGGCGTAATCCGCGCCGCCGTATCGCAAGGGAAGAATATCCAAGTCTTCGCGGATGAAACCCGGCCTTTCCTTCAGGGGGCGCGCCTCACGGCCTGGGAACTTGCCCAGGACGGAATCCCCGTAACACTCATTACCGATAGCATGGCGGGCCACTTCATGAAGCAAGGCCAGATTAAGGCCGTGATCGTGGGCGCGGACCGCATCGCGGCTAATGGTGACACGGCGAACAAGATCGGGACGTACAGCGTGGCCGTGCTCGCCCATGAGAACGGCGTCCCCTTTTACGTTGCCGCTCCGCTTTCAACGATTGACCGCAGCCTGGCCAGCGGAGAGGCGATTCCAATCGAAGAGCGCGCCTCGAGCGAAGTCACCCACTTGGGCGGCATCGAAATCGCACCTCCCTCCGTCCCGGCGCGCCACCCGGCTTTCGACGTAACGCCCCACCGCTACATCACCGCCATCATTACCGAACAGGGGATTGCCCGCGCGCCGTACACGCAGAGCTTGAACGCCATTTTTCAATAAACGCCAATCCGATGTAGCCGACGTTTTGTCATTTTTAGGCCCCGGTCGCGGCCCCAAGTTTCGCTTCGTTTTGCGCAAGATGGGCTGTTTTTTGCTGCTTTAGGTGCACAATTGGCGTGTAATCTGCGCGCAAATGGCATTAAAATTGCGCCAGCGACCCTTTGTTTTCCATGACTTCTTAGCTTCGTTCCCACTATTTTTCATTTTTTGTTTTTCCCCGGTTCTCGGGGCCCACCGGGGCCTTGGCGCATTCCTCGACCACTGGCCCATTCCCGTTGCCGCACAGAGCAGATTGTCGAGAAGCTGACCATACTAATAGGCTATCATGGCTTCTTGGTTTGTCAAGCGAAAAATGCGAAAAAACTGAAGGGGACAATATGTCGCGCGCTGTGGCAGGCTCGCGATGCAGACTGCGCAACGTGTCGGAACCGGGATAGAAGGGGGCCGACAACATCACTTTGAGAAAAGCCAGGATTTGAGAGTCCCATTGGATAGCAGCCGGTGCGTTCATTAACAGGTGCCGACAGGCCAGGTGTAATCCGCGAAGGTCCTGGCCAACATCCGAGTGGCGGCCCGCTTTACACCATTAGCTTATTTGACCATTTATTTCTTTCGGTCAGATTTCTCAGAGGCCATTGTGAGTGTTCCACCAGCTGCGAAGAGGGCAACGAGGACGTAGAACCCGGCTGGAAACCACCACCAAGGATTCCAATCCCACGTTATGCATGATTTTATGAATTCGTACAGAAGCCCCAAGAGAAGGGCCGTTGCTATGGCGTAGAACGCGAAAGCTAGCGCTCTCAAAGTAGTTGCCATACGGGCACCCGGCACGATAATACCCGAGGATGCCGGCAGAGTAAAGGCCAGGATCGCCCCATCAGCATTCACCAGCCGGGGGACTTTCGATCAAGGCCGAACGATTCACCGCAGAGTGTTCGGCGAGGCAAGATGTAATGGCGACATAATGTCAAGGACGCGGAGAATTGAGTCTCTCACATGTTCGCAGTGGTATAATTCGCGCGAAACAGGCGCGGTGGAGGCTCTATGGCACGCTTCTTGCGCTTTGCCTACGCAGCGACATCATGTGCCGCCATCTTTCTTCTGCTGACTTTTGGCACTTATAGCCTCTACCCCTGGGTGCGCGCTTACCGTTACGACCCCGAATCCATTCTCCAGTTGTTTGCATTATTTCCCGTTATCGTCGCGCTTGTGGCCCAATTGTGGCCTTCACCCCATCGATGCTGCCCCCCGTTCGCGGCGGGTGCGGCGGGAGCTGTTATTGGTCTTGTTTACGGCTATGTTGCGCCTCGTGTGGTTATTGCGTGGTGGTTGGGATATTGGGATTGGCGATTCCTTGGACCCATAGTGTGGGAGCTAGACGTTACAGTCCTTGCGTTCGCGATTGTCGCTGGGACCTGCGCGCTGCTGCTCTCTGTAACTGCCCGCAGCCGAGCCGTAATCGTGACCGTAGCAATCCTCCTCTTAACCGCCGTACTTGTGCCTGTGCCCACCTTCGACCTCATCAATCACAATCAGGAACTGACGGTTGCGGCGGCCATTTCGTATAACCCTGATACAACGTCCGAACCCGATGCAACAGCAGATGTCGACTCCACTTCCGCCGAGGACAGCCGTCTGGCCCATCACGTACTCGGCTTGCTTCGGAATGAGGGTATTCCGGGTCAATATCGAGTATCTGAACAGGATCGATTCGGCCATGGCAAGCAGGCTCTTGTCGTAATCGTCCTCAATCAGCCCGTCGTCAGCAAGGTGGAGTTACCACAACCTCGCGGCGGCGAGGTGATCTATCTACAACAGCCGGACGGATGGAAGAGGATTCCACCCCAGGTTCCCACTCTTGGCCGTTCTCTTACCCTTGAACCACCGGACAACAAAGACTGGCTCGCCCGCTTTTCGATTGACGAGGTGGGCCATTTGCGTATGAGTTCCGCGATTTGGAACCCATCCAAATAGTTGGCGGCTTCCCGCATTATGTTAGCGGTCCAAAGTAGGTGATTACACTCGTTGACCGTGTTCCGATTTTCCCCTGACTCGGCGGGTCGCGATCAACAGCGAGACCTCCAGCGACCTCCTGCCCTCAATCCGTCGATAATCGTCCCGCTGTAGGGGGACGGCTTGCCGTCCCCGCATTTGCGCTGGTCCCGCAGGGGGTAGGGCAAGCCCTACCCCTACACCGCTGCCGGCACCGGTCCGAAGCGAAAAGTGTGAAGGATGTGAAGCGGAGAAAATATCCGGCGCCGTAGGCGCTTTGGAGTGCGGCAGCTTGCTGCCGCTCTGCCTGGGCGCGAGCTTGCTCGCGCATCTTGGGGAAGGTCCCCAAACCCCGGCCAGCAAGCTTGCCTGAAGAAAAGCGGCAGCTTGCTGCCGCTCTGCCTGGGCGCGAGCTTGCTCGTGCATCTTGGGGAAGGTCTCCAAGCCCGGCCAGCAAGCTGGCCTGAAGAAAAGCGGCAGCAAGCTGCCGCACTCCAAAGCCCGGCACGCGTGCAGCCAACGAACCGGGCGGGGCACACGCGGAATTCAGCGGCTAGCCTTCTTCAATATCTCGTTCAGAATACCCGGGATCTCAAAAACCGCCCGATTGTTGATGGCAGCCGCGTTGTTACGGAAGCGGGCGAAATTGGAGGGATCAAGCAGCTCTTCGACCGTGGGCGTGATGCGGCCGAAGTCGCGCACCACCAGCCCTACCTGCTTTTCGAGCACCCAGTCCGCATTGTATCGTTCCTGGGGCAGGGTTCTGGCGTTGCGCTCCACGATGACCGGCAGTTTCATGGCCAGCGCTTCGCTGATGCTGCCAGGGCCGGGCTTGCCAATGAAAAAGTCGGAGAGGTACATGTAGTAGGGAACTTCCGTGGTGAAGCCCTCGACATACTTGCGAACTTTGCCCCTGAGGCCGCGTAGCAATGCGGCCAAGCGTTCGTTGTGGCCGCAGATGAGAATCAGTTGCAGGCTCTGCTTTGCCGCTTCGAGTTTCCTGGCAATTTTCACCATGACGCTCGAGCCTTGCCCGCCGAACATGACCAATCCGGTGGGTAACTCGGGGTCAAGGCCCAGGCGTTGGCGTTCCGCGGCGCGGTCCACGGCAACCTCCTGATAGAACTTGGGGTGAAGGATCATCCCTGAGGTGGCGTAGATCTGGTGGTCGCGAAATCCCGTCGAGCGGGCTTGTGCCACGGCGCGCTCGGACCCGCAAACTACAAACTGCTCCTGGCGTTCCAGCCAAAAATGGGGAGGGTAATTGGCGAAGTCCGTAAGCACCGTGACGAACGGGGTGGCGGGAGTGGCTCGGCGCAGGCTCTCAAAGAGGGCCCGGTTGAAGTGCGGAACGAGCGATACAACCAGGCTGGGCTGGCTTTTGCGCCAATACTGTTCCAGCAGCCGTACCTGGTGCGGATGGTAGAGCCTTATGGCCGCCTGGAGGACGCGCAATCCCGCTCCCGCACCCCACGTCCAACCCATTTTCAATAACCAGTTGTAGAGATCCTGTAAGCGCAGGCCGGATAGCTTCAGTACGGGATCGATGGAATCGAGCAACTCCTGAAGGTTCATTAAATGGACGTCCCATTGAAGTTGCTGCTGGGTAACGAGGCGAAGGGCCGTGGCGGCGGCGCGGTGCCCGCCCCCGGCGTCAAAATAAACAAACTCGATTCTGCCCATGGGCAGGCATTCTCGCACAGCTTGGGATGTCCAGACAACCTTCCGAATGCCGATCGCCAGTGGCGTGGTTTCCTGCCGCCTGTCATCCTGAGCGAAGCGAAGGATCTCTGAAGTTGTTCGGAAACCGCTAAACCAACGTAAACTGCGGGGATCCTTCGCTGCGCTCAGGATGACAGGCGCTTCGCTCAGGA
The DNA here is from genome assembly GCA_963831905.1 of uncultured Acidobacteriota bacterium. Classification (GTDB taxonomy): domain Bacteria; phylum Acidobacteriota; class Terriglobia; order UBA7540; family UBA7540; genus CAVROP01. Next base: position 2,728,813 of record CAWHRX010000009.1, read on the forward strand.
TGACAGGTGGATGGTTTTTAACCGCGTCTGAGGGCTGAGATGTACGCCTGTAGCCGAGTTCGCAAGCCGTAGTTAACGGTGTACCTTTAACCAGCTCTTCATCTACAAGCGACACATATGTAACATAGGAAATGTAGCCTGGAGTGTGAGATGTGACCTACACGTCCACACTGTCCACTCCGGCATGGCCACCGTGCCGGTGCTGAACCGTTTTTGCCGCGAGTGCTACAACCCGCCCGAAGTCCTCTACGAGAAGCTCAAGCGCCAAGGGTTGGATCTGGTCACCGTTACAGATCACGATTCCATTGATGCGGCGGAGGCGCTTCAACGCCACGCAGACTTCTTCCTCAGCGAAGAGGTCACCTGCCGGGCGCCGAGCGGCAACGAATTCCACGTGGGCGTCTACAACATCGCTGAATGCCAGCACATTGAGGTTCAGCGGCGGCGAAACGACCTTCCTCGCTTGTTGGCCTATCTCGAGGAGCAGCGGTTGTTCTTCAGCTTAAACCACGTCTTTTCAGCCCTTACCGGGCCCCGCGCAGCGGACGATTTCGAGTGGTTTGAAGCCTGTTTTCCCGCCGTGGAAGTCTTGAACGGACACTTGCTGGCGCGAAACAACCATCTTGCCGATCGGTTGGCATCCTATAACAGGAGGATTGCGGTGGGAGGAAGCGACGCCCATGCGCTGGCTTCGGCGGGCAGCGTCTGGACAGAGGTTCGGGGTGCACGGACCAAAGCCGAGTTTCTGGAGGGCTTGTGCGAGGGCCGCGCGCGGGTGCGGGGGGAGTCAGGAAGCTATTGGAAACTGACCAGCGATGTCCTGGCGGTCTGCCGAGAGATGTTTCGTGAGAAGCCCTTCATGCTGCTCCTCGCGCCTCTCATTCTCGGCATCCCTTCCGTCACCCTGATCAATTATATTTCGGAGAGGCGGTTCGCGCGGAAGTGGGGACAGGCGTGGGCTCGCATGCGTGGCCTTGATGGTGGCCAGTCCGTCAGCCGCATGCCTGCCGCAGCCGGGGAGGCGACGGCGTGACTTTTCCCGGCACCATGTTGGGCTTCCTTGCCAGCGGCGACCAGCGCCTGATGCGGCGCGTGAACCGCTGGAAGCCGCCGCGCTGGATCAGGCTCTGGATGATTCTGGCAACCCGGGCCGGCGACGGCTGGTTATGGTACGCCCTCGGGGCCCTGGTGTTGGCTTTCGGCGGTCCTTCCCGCTACGCGGCAGTGGCGGCGGCAGGAATTTCCTGCGGAGTTGGTGCCGCCCTCTTCCTGGTTCTTAAAAGGCTGACCGGACGGAAGCGGCCCTGCGCCATTGCTTCGCATTGCTGGGCTACTCTATTGCCGCCCGATCAGTTTTCCTTCCCTTCCGGGCACTCGATCAGCGCCTTCGCCTTTGCAGTCTCCATCGGCTTGTTTGAGCCCTCCTTGATGTATGGCCTCCTTTTCTGCGCGCTCAGCGTGGCGGTTTCCCGAATCATGCTGGGTCTACACTTCCTCAGCGATGTGGTGGTCGGATCTCTCCTTGGCGCGGGGCTCGGGTACGCGTGCTACGCTTTGTTGAGCGGCCTCCGGTAGCAGGCGTTTGCCGGCTTTCGCGGCGCGGCCTGCGGAGAAAACCCAGAATTCAAGATTCCAAATTCAAGAGGTAGGGGCGGGGTGGCAGAGGCCCTCCCGCGTTAATCGCCCATGAAGTACCCGGGAGCGCGGGCATCCTGCCCGCAGTGCGCGTGCAATTGCGGCGTGAAAGGCGGGCAGGATGCCCGCGCTCCCGGGTATGGGTGTAAGGTTCGGTAGGAGAGAAGGGCCCAGGGCGGCGCCGGGGCCGCCCTGCGGGCCATTGGGAAAAACCGCTAGGATTCCGATCTAAGTTCCAACTTCTCGGCATCCCAAAAGAGGCGCTGCTTTTTCAGATACGAGAGGTTCGCCATGTGACAGGCCACGGCCGTCCCACAGCCGAAGTCTACGTTTTCGATGGGCTGTTGGCGGCTCTTGACGGCGGCAAAGAAATTGCGGAAGTGGTCCTCCGTGCCTTCGGCCCTTTGCATGACGTTTTGCGGCTTGCGATGCGGCTGTTTCCGGTAGGTGCCAATATCCGCCGTCGGGTCGTTCTTGTGTGCGGCCATGAACGGGTCTTTGGTGTCCTTCGGCCAGCTCTCGAGCGGGTACTCGAAACCCCACTCCTGGTCGTAGGGCAGCAGGCTGGCTGATTCCTCGGTGAGAACGACAGTACCTTTGTCGCCCATGAAGCGCACGATCTCGCCGCCATCGAAGTTCGACACCAGGTTTGCCATGACGACCACCTGGAATTTGCCATAGTCGTACAAGGTGTTGTGGACGTCGGGGACATCCCGGTCGCCCGTCCATTTGTAAATCCCGCCATTCGCCACGGCGCTCAAGGGAAACTGAGTGTTCATCAAATAGTGAACGCGCGAAAGCAAATGGACGTATTCGTCACCGGCAATACCCGTGCCGTAGTCCCACCAATTCCGGAACTGGAAGAAGCGCGCGGCATCGAACGGACGCTTGGGCGCGTTACCCAGGTAGCGGTCCCAGTCGATCGTCTGGGGCGAGGCATCGGGCGGAACGGGGTACTTCCAGGCGCCCACCGGGTCGGGCCGGTAGATCTCGCACTGCACCATGTAAATGTTGCCAATCTCTCCCGCATCCACCCAGGCTTTTCCCTTGTGGGTTGATTCCATGCTTAAACTCTGGCTGCCGACCTGGACCAGGCGGCCGGTTTGCTTCGAGACTCTGACCATCTCCAGGGCTTGGGGGATGGTGTGAGTCATGGGCTTCTCGATATAAATGTCCTTGCCGGCCTGCATGGCGGCGATGGCGATGGGTGCGTGCCAATGGTCGGAGGTGGCGATGCAGACAGCATCGATGTCTTTGCGGTCCAGCACCTCACGATAGTCGCGCGTGGTGGCGGTGTTGGCCTGAATCTCTTTGGCGCGGCGGAGGTGGCCATCGTACAGGTCGCAGACGATGGCAACATCAGCTTTCACCTCGAGCACGGCCTGCATCTGCTCCAGGCCGCGAATACCCACCCCGACCATGCCTACGGTAACGCGCTCGTTCGGCGATGCGACTCGCCCGATGGCAGGCGCTCCCAGGGCCAATCCGGCCGTCGCGGCGCCGGCCACGGAGCGTCCAATAAACTCACGACGGGTAATCCCTTGATCAGACATATAAGTCCCCCTTTTGATAGTTGGTACTTCGCGTTGAATTATACCGAATGAGTTGCCGTCGCGGGGGCGAACCCTGGCGCTCGCCGTGGGAAACCCCAACGCCGGCAGCTTGAGCCTCACGAGGCGCCCAAGTTGCTGAGGCTCTCCTCGATCAGCTTCTGAACTCCTGCTATCGGCTCGCCTTTCCCTTCCCATTCCATGGAGAAGTAACCGCGATAGCCGTTCGCTTTGGCGATCTCGAAACACTTCGCCACATCAACCGTGTAGAGTTCCCCTTTGTCTCCGACTTCGGAATCTTTCATGTGCGAGATGTTGTAAGCATGCTTGAACATCGCGTCCATCGCCCGATTGTTGAACTCCTGATCGTGGGTGAGCATGGAGTTGCAGAAATCCGGGAGCGCATGCAGATACGGATGGTTAACCTTGTCGATCACCTGCACGATAAAGAAGGGGTCCTCCGTGACGTTATCGTCATTTTCGAGATTCACCAGTACGTTTTTCTGCGCGCCGTATTCGGCCAGGCGCTTCAGGCTCTCCGCCGCGCGGCCGACATCGGGTTTCATGTGCCGCGCTGCGGCGATGTGCAGGCGCACGCTGGGAGACCCGATGGCCACCGCGACATCGATCCACTTCTTTCCGTTGTCCACGGCTTTCTGGCGCTGCGCATCGACGCCGTCGTAGAAGCTGTAGCGCGGGTCGGCGGCAATATCTACCACGTGGCAACCGTCTGTTTCGACGTTCGACCGGAACTCCCGCAGGTAGCCGGCTTCCGTGGAGCTGAAGTGTTCGCTCAGCGGTTCGATGTTGCGCACCTTGAACCGCTCGACGACCATGGCGGCGAAGTCTTTCAGGTCCATGCCCGGGAGCTTCGGGTCGCGGGCCCATTTATTGAGCGGAGCCACGATGTAGCCGCGAAATGGCCATGAAGGGACCGCCAGGCGCTCGTGCGGCGCGCTCGGAAAGCTGAGGTTGGGTTCCGTCGAAGCAGGTAAAACCCTGGGGATCAACGTTGAGGCGGAGGCGGCAAGCGCGCCTGCGCAAGACTGAAGAAAGCGGCGTCGGGGTATCGCTGGCATGGTCGGTTCCTTCTTACCGGGAACGAAAAGCGCAAGTAAACGCAGAGCTTCGAAACGAAAACTGCAAGTGTGTAAATGTACTCGCAATCATTATCTGAGTCAATAAAGGATCCGTGGCGTAGGGGCGGCCACAATGTCGCACCTGCAGGACGGCGAACTCTCACTCGTAGCGCAAGGCCACAATGGGGTCGAGGCGGGCGGCCTTCATGGCGGGCCAGAGGCCAAAGAAGAGGCCGATGGCGACCGAAACAACGAAACCTGTCACCACTGACCACATAGGAACGGTGGAAGGCAGGGTGGGGACGAGGGTTCGAATCAGGAGACTGAGGGTATAGCCAGATAGGATTCCCATCACTCCACCGGCCCCCGTAAGGCTCATGGCCTCCAGCAGGAACTGCCAGGTGATATCGCTGCTGCGAGCACCGATGGCTTTGCGGACGCCGATCTCCCGCGTCCGCTCGGTCACGGAAACGAGCATGATATTCATCACTCCTATACCGCCCACCATCAAGCCGATGGAAGAGATGACGACGGCGACCAGGACTACAGTGCCCATCATGTCGCGAAACTGCTTGATGAACGTATCCGCAGTGGCGATGCCAAAGCTGTCAGGAGCGGAGAGTTTGTCGTTCCTTAACCGCCTCAGCAGGCCGGTGATTTCGTCTGTCGCCTGATTGATGAGTCCCGGGAAAGCCAGGGCGGTGAGGAAGTTCTCCTTGGTGCTTGGATAACGCTTCATGTAGGTAAAATAAGGTACGAAAATAACCTTATCGTCGCCATTGTCTCCCAGGAATGCTTTGCGCTTTTCCAGTGTGCCGATCACCTGGAAGGTATTACCGTCAACATTGATTTCCTTACCGATGGGGTCTTCATTCAGAAAAAGCCTCTCGACCACATCGGCGCCGATCACCGCCACGTCCCGGCGGTGTATGTCGTCGATGTCGGTGAACAAGCGGCCATCCTTCAGAACCGAGTTGGTAATGCGAAAATCCTCAGCCGTGTTGCCCTGAAGCTGTGCGTCCACCATTTGCAGGCCCTTGTATTTCGCCGTAATCGCGGGACCCCAACTGGCCGTCTCGACCGCCACGGATTCCACCGCGGGCAGTTGCTTGATGGCCATGCCCTGGTCGTAGGTGAGGGGCTTGCGCAGCCGTTGTTCGCGGGTAAGATTGAAATGGATTCCCGGCTGGAACTTGTAAATGTACAAGGTGCGGGTACCGAAGCCCTGCGCCATCTCGACCATTTGCTGGTCGAGGCCCTTGAAGATCGAGGCCACGCCGATCACCGTGGCGGTTCCGATCAGCACGCCAAGAATGGTGAGGAAAGCGCGGAACTTGTGGCTGCGGAGAGTGTCAAGGGCCAGAAGGAGGTTTTCTCGAATAAATTGTGGCCGCTTGGTCATGGTTACGCCTCCGTTCGCAGGGCCTCAATCGGGTCGAGGCGGGCGGCCTTGCTGGCCGGGTAAATCCCAAAGAACAATCCGATCGCCGTGGAGAGGATCAGTCCAACCAAAACAGCGCTCAGGGGAACCGAGGAGGTGAAGAACACGTCCACGATCTTGCTGATCAGCAAGGCCAGAACGATACCGATGACTCCTCCCAGACCCGCGATCAGGGCCGATTCGATCAGGAACTGCATCAGGATGTCGCGCCGCCGCGCCCCCAGGGACTTCCGGATGCCAATCTCGTGCGTGCGCTCGGTGACGCTGGCCAGCATGATGTTCATGATCACAATGCCCCCCACGACCATAAACACCGCAACAATTCCGATGGTGACCGCGAAGATGGACGCTGTCAATTGATGCCAGGACTCCATGATCGTCTCGGAGGCGTTGATGCCGAAGGTGTCGTCCTCACTGTACGGGGTGTGCCGCCGGCCGCGCATCAGGGCTCTGGTCTCATCCTCGAGTACGGACATCTGCTGGGAATTCGAGGCCTGAACGTGCACCGCCAGCGACGGGCGATTGCGAAAAACCTTTTGGAAGGCAGTGAGCGGCACCTGGACGAAATTATCCTGGCTCTGCCCGAACATCGAGCCGAGTTTCTCGGCAACTCCGATGATTCGGAAGGGAATGCCGTTAATCTGAATCTCTCTGTCCAGGGGATCGATATTGGGGAAGAACGCATTCACCACATCCTGGCCCACGAAGCAGACCATCGACTCGTGAGTGTAGTCCCCGTCGTTGATGTATCGGCCGGCAGCGACCTTGGTTTGCCCAATATCGATCATGTTGGGCGTTTCGCCGGAGATTTCGACTTCGTAAACAGTGCGTTCTTTGTAGCGCGCGTAGTTATCGGAGCTATTCATCCAGGCTTCGGCGCCAATGTTCTTGTAGCCCTTCAGGTTGTCGCGCAGAAAATCGAAGTCTTCGATGCGAATGGCCTGATTGCGGCGGCGGGCTTTCAGCCACGCCTCGTACCCCTGAGCCCACTTGAACTGGTGGACGATAAAGACGTTGGCCCCCAGGTTGGCGATGTGATCGGCAATGTAAAGATTCATGCCATTGATGATGGACATGACGACGATGAGCGTTGTGGTAGCGATTACCACGCCCAAGAGCGTGAGGAAGGATCGTAACTTGTGCGTGCGCAAGGCCTCGAAGGCGATCCAAAAGCCTTCGCGCGAGGTGACCCAGAGTCCCACCCTTCGCTCCGCTTTGGGCCGCAGCCTGCGGAGTAGCGCTTGCGTCTGGATGAGTTCGGCCAAAAAACGGTCTCCTCTCTTGTAGGCACAACTCTAACGGTTGCCCACCCTGCAGCCCAAAGCCTTCGGGCCGCGGGCGCACGCCCCTACTTCCTTATACGTAATTCAAGGCGCCCTGGTTTAGACGAAAATCCAAGTCATTCGTACCTCAACGCCACGATCGGGTCGAGGCGGGATGCTTTTACGGCGGGCCAGAGGCCGAAGAACAGACCGATACTGACCGAGACAATAAAGCCTGCAGCCGTTGACCACAGGGGAACAGTAGACGGCAGGGAAGGAACGAGGGTTCGGATCAGGAAGCTCAGGGCATAACCCGCCAGGATGCCCGCCACGCCACCGGCGCCGGTAAGACTCATGGCCTCGAGCAAGAACTGCCAGGCGATGTCGCTCCGACGAGCGCCGATAGCCTTACGCACTCCGATCTCCCGAGTTCTTTCAGTCACAGAAACCAACATGATATTCATCACGCCTATGCCGCCCACCATCAAACCGATCGAAGAGATCACGATCGTCACCAGGACAACAGTTCCCATGATGGCCCTGAACTGTTGGATGATGGAGTCGGCCGACGAGATGCCAAAGTTATCAGGTTCAGACCACTTCACGTTGCGCCGGCGCCGCAACAAACCCTCAATTTCGTCCTTGGCCTGATCGAGCTTCCCGGGATAAGCCATCGCCGTGATGAGGTTTTCCTTGTCGCTCGGATGGTACTTTCTGAAAGTGAAATAAGGAATGTAGATGATGCGATCGTTGCCGTTGTCTCCGAGAAATTGCTTGCGCTTATCCAGCGCCCCGATGACCTCAAAACTGTGGCCATCGACGTTGATCTCCTTGCCGATGGGATCTTCGGTCTGGAACAAGCGTTTGACGACGTCGGCGCCCAGGACGGCGACGTCCCGCCGGTGGAAATTGTCGATCTCGGTGAAAAGGCGGCCATCTTTCAACTCAGCGTTGATAGTCCGGAATTCTTCGGGGGTAGGGCCGCCGAAATTCGCGTTATCCATCTCCACGCCTTTATACTTGGCCGTGACTGGGGGACCCCAATCCATGACCTCGACAGCCACGGTCTCCACCGAAGGGCACATCTCCCGGATGGCCATGGCATCCTCATAAGTCAGCGGCTTGCGGATGGCTTCTTCATGACTGAGGCCGGTGGTATGGATCCCGCCATTGAATTTGAAGATGAACAAGGTCCGAGTGCCAAACCCTTCCATCATCTCGACGACCTGTTGGTCGAGGCCCTTGAAAATGGAAGCCACGCCGATCACCGTGGTGGTTCCGATCAGCACGCCAAGGATGGTCAGGAAGGCGCGGAACTTGTGGCTGCGCAAGCGTGTCCAGCGCCAGCATCATATTCTCGCGAACCGGTTGGCGTCGCTGCGTCATTCTAGGCCTCCGTCCGCAGGGCTTCAATGGGTTCGAGGTTGGCGGCTTTACTGGCTGGATAGATGCCGAAGAAAAGCCCCACCGCAGTCGAGAGGAACAGCCCCACCAGAACCGCGCTCAAGGGGACGCTGGAGGTGAAAACGATACTCACGAGCTTGCTGACTACAAAGGAGATCAAGACGCCGGCCGCGCCCCCTGCCAGTGCCATGACGCTTGCTTCAATGACGAATTGCATCATGATGTCGCGCCGCCGCGCGCCCAGAGACTTCCGGATGCCGATTTCGTGGGTGCGCTCGGTGACGCTGGCCAACATGATGTTCATGATGACGATGCCGCCGACCACCATGAAAACCGCTACGATTCCGATCGTAACCGCGAAGATGGATGCCGTCAATTGATGCCAGGCGCCCATGATGGTGTCGGACGCATTAATGCCGAAATCATCGGTCTCACTGTACGGAACGTGGTGCCGGGCCCGCATTAGCGCCCGGACCCCGTCCTCCAGGACCATCATCTGCATAGCATTCCACGCCTGGATGTCCACGTTGAGATTAGGCCGCGCCCGAAAGACCTTGCGAAAGGTCGTGAGGGGAATCTGGACGAACTTGTCCTGGCTGAACCCCAAGGTCGTCCCGATGCGGGCCGCCACGCCTATTACCCGGAACGGGACGCCGCTTACCGTGATGTCCTTGTCAATGGGATCAACGCTGCCGAAAAACTCAGAGACAAGATCCTGGCCGATGAAACAGACCATGGACTCGTGGGCGTAGTCCGTGTCGTTGAGGTAGCGACCGCTTTCCACCTTGGCCTGCCCGATATCGATCATGCTCGCGGTTTCACCTGAGACGTCCACCTCCCGCAGAAGGTGTGACTTGTACCTTACATCGGAGCCGCCGAGCCCGGCTTCCGCGCCGATTGTCTTATAGCCTTTGATCGTGTCGCGCAGATATTCGAAGTCTTCAATCCGAATGGGCTTGTTGCGGCGCATTGCTTTGTGCCACTCGTCGCCACTCATCGCCCAATTGAACTGGGAGAGAATGAACACGTTGGCCCCCAGGTTGGCAATGTGATCGGCAATGTAGAGATTCATGCCGTTGATGACAGACATCACGACGATCAGCGTGGTGGTGGCAATCACCACGCCCAACAGGGTGAGGAAGGAGCGCAGTTTGTGCGTGCGCAACGTTTCGAGGGCAATCCAGAAGGCCTCGCGGGAGGTGACCCAGAAACCGCTGCTTCTCCGGATCGCCCGAGGTTTCACTCGGGTGAGCGGTGCGTGCGGCTGGGTGAGTTCAGTCACGAGGATTGGTCCCGGCAGGCTCCTGTCATTCTGAGCGAACGTCGAAATCTCGTCATTCCCGCGAAAGCGGGAATCCATTGGAAGTGGGTCCCCGCTTTCGCGGGGACGACGACTGGCAACTCTCGTCTCCTGACGCAAACCGGAGTCCGGGTTCCGTTCAGAATGTCAAAGGGCGCTATTCACTTGACGCTTTCGTCGCGTTCGATCTTGCCGTCGCGCACGTGGATAATGCGATGCGCGTGGGCGGCGATATCGTGTTCGTGGGTAACCAGGACGATGGTGTTTCCGCCCTCGTAGAGCTTCTCGAACACGCCCATGATTTCCTCGCCGGTGGCAGAATCCAGGTTGCCGGTGGGTTCGTCGGCCAGAATAATCGAGGGGTTATTCACGAGGGCGCGGGCAATCGCCACTCGCTGGCGCTGTCCGCCGGAAAGCTCGTTCGGCTTGTGGTTCATGCGTTCAACCAAGTCTACCTTGCGCAGAGCGTCTTGAGCTTTTTCCAGACGTTCCTTGGCCGGCACTCCGCTATAGACGAGAGGCAGTTCCACGTTGTGCAGGGCACTGGCGCGGGAGAGAAGGTTGAAGGTCTGGAAGACGAAACCGATTTCCTTGTTGCGAATGTAGGCCAGTTCGTCGTCGGAGAGTTCGCTGACCAGCCGGCCGTTCAACCAATATCGGCCACTGGTGGGTGTGTCCAGGCAGCCGATCAGATTCATCAAGGTGGACTTGCCGGAGCCCGACGGTCCCATGATGGCCACATACTCGCCCCGGTCGATTTCAAACGTGACCCCGCTGAGCGCGTGCACCGCGATGGCCTCGCCCATGTCATAGGTTTTCCAGAGGTCTTCCGTTTTGATCATGACCCCCGAGGGCGGGGCCAGGGCTTCCTGAGTCGCAGACGCTGCCACTTGTGTTCCCATCGCTTTGCGTGTTTCCTTTCCGCTCCCACCCCGGTTGCCCGGGCAACCCTTGAGATCGTCCGCAGGCGGCCATTAGGGCCGCGCTTGATGCTCCGTGCTAAGAAGTGGCGGCGGGTGTGTTCATGACGCTGTTGTCCACCTTCACCTTGGTGTGGTTCTTGAGCGTGCGGAGCACGCTGAAAGGACCGGAAATGATCTGGTCGTTGGGTTGCACACCCTTGACCACTTCGACATCCGATTGGCCCATAATGCCGGTTTCGACCTGTGTGAACAACGCCCGGCCATCTTTCAGCAGAAACACCCCCTGCACTTCTTCCTTCTCTTTTTCCTTAGCGGCTGTCGTAGGCGTGGTCGCGGCGGCCTGCACCACCTTGGCTTTTCCGCCCTTGCCGGTCTGCTCTTCTTCTTCCAGTTGCCGCCGAGTCCGGACCGTGAGTGCCTGGATGGGGATAGTCACAGCGTTCTGGCGAGTGGCGGTGGTGATTTTAGCGGTCGAAGAAAGCCCGGGGCGCATGCCCGGCGGGGGGTTATCCAAAGTCACGACAACTTTGAAGTCCTTGGCTTCCTCGGTCGTCGAGGTGGTGTTCGTTCCGGAGGTGGCCCCGGAGGTCCGCCCAATAGCGCTCTGGCCGATCTCCGTGACTTTGCCTTTGAAAGTCTTGTTCGGGACGGCGTCAATGGTCACCTCGGCAGGCTGCCCGAGTTTCACGTTGACGATGTCCGTCTCATCGACCTTGACTTCCGCCGTGATTATCGCCAGATCGGAGATTTGATAGAGCAAACTCCCCACCGTATTTTGAACTCCCGGCACCACATTCTCACCCACGTGCACGGGTAAGGAGGTCACGATACCGTCGAGGGGCGAAGTATAAACGGTCTTGTTGGCGACATCCACGGTCCTAACCAGGTTGGCCTCCTGCATGGCTACCTTGGCGCGCGCGCTGTCCAGATTAAACCTGGCCACTTCAAGTTGGGCTTTGGACTGGCCCACCGCCGCCTGGTCGCCTTCGAGCGTGGCCTGGTCCACCTTAACAGTGTTCAGGCGCGTATCGTACTCATTTTGGGCAATCAGCTTGTCGCGCAGCAAATCCTCACCGCGTTTAAACTCCTGCTGGGCGCGGACGAGGTTCGCCTGGGCGGTTTGCACGTTGGCTTGCGCAGTATTCAAAGCCGCCTGCTGCGCTTGCACCCCTGCCGCGAGCTGTTCTACGTCTGCCTTGGCGCCGTCCACGGTTGCCTTTTGCGCGTTCACATCGGCATCCGCCTGGATCGCCTCCGTCTTCAGAAGGAGTTGACCCTTCTTGACCGTGTCGCCTTCCTTGATGTAAATCTCTGTTATCTTACCCATGGAGCTCGCGTTCACGTTGGCGAGGTCCGCGGTGGGCGGCTTAATCTCTCCCGAGGCCGTCACGATAGCCGATAAGGCATCCTGTCGCGCGACCTTGGTGGTCTGAACCGTGACTGTTCCACCCTTGCTCCAAACGATCCCGCCTATCACCAGCGCGATCAGAACGACTGCTCCCAAGAGGGCAAATATCATCTTCTTCTTTTTAGACTTCTTTCCTCCCGCGCTTCCAGGTCCGGAAACAACCATGCTGGTCGGGCGTACGGTCGCAGGAGAAGTTGTACTCCCCAGTTGCAGGCCAGTCGCTTGGGCCACAGTAATCTTGTCTTTTTCCTCGATTGAGCGTGCGGACATCGTCATCTCCCTTGTCTTTTGGGGCCGTTGGTCGCCTCTGAACCCCTTATGTCGCTCAGGGCCAACGTCAATACCTAATCGCCGCCGCGGCGGCTTCTAACCATACTACGGAATCCTGACACCAAAAGTTTCTCCAAAGTTCTTCATTCTAACTCTACCCAGTAGGTGCAGGAAAGGTAAATCTGAGAAGAACCAGTCCGTCTTTAAGTCACAGCGTTGTAGCCCCGCCCAACGGGTCGCCGAGTGCCCGACGAATGACCCAATACACACCAAACCAAGATGGTGCCTGGCACGCTCGGTCAAAAGGTCTTCAACTAAGGTTAGCCTGCGGCGCGAGCCGTGGGCCGCAGAGCCTTTTTGTCCTCGCCCCACCTCCCACATAAACGGGCAAAAGGTGCTTAAAGCAAGCCGGGACCCACAGGCCTTAGGGCCGCCCCGCGGAACGGATGCCGAGGGTGTCGACGCCTCCCTGTTTTCCTTAGGGTGGTCGGGCCACCTTTGCGGTTTGCTATGCATCAAAATACGAGTCCGTCGATTAGCAGGAACGAGTGTCCGTCAAGGGGGTGTTGCAGACCTTGACTTTTCGTACTTCAGCAAATACAATCGGCACTGTCTCTGGCTGGGAAAGGAGAGCCGTTGGTGTATAAACGGGTTGATTTGATAAGCCACCGCGAGTGGCAGGGTTGGTTGTGGGTGCTTTTCTCTGTGTTGCTGCTGGGAGGCTTGACATCTCCCGCCTTGCAGGCAGCGCCGCAAGACCAGGGAAACGACAGTAAGTTGAGCAAGGCGGAGAAAAAGCGCCAGAAGGCAATTCAGAAAGAAATGGAAACGCCTTATAAGAAGTGGATCGAAGAAGAAGTGCCTTACATTATTACCAACGAGGAAAAAGCGGCCTTCAAAAAGCTGACCACAGATGATGAAAGGGAACAATTCATTGAAGGGTTCTGGGACCGGCGCAATCCCAATCCGGGAAGCCCCGAGAACGAGTTCAAAGAAGAATACTACCGGCGGATCGCCTACGCCAACGAGCACTATGCCTCGGGCATCCCCGGTTGGAAGACGGATCGGGGCCGAATCTACATCATGTATGGCCCGGCGGACGAGATCGATGACCACAGCAGCGGCGGTACCTACATTCGACCCACGGAAGAAGGTGGTGGCGAGACCTCGACCTATCCATTTGAACAGTGGCGTTATCGTTATATCGACGGCATCGGTACCAACATCATTCTTGAATTTGTGGATCCGACCATGACCGGGGAATTCCACCTCACCATGGATCCCGGCGAGAAGGATGCTTTGCTCCATGTTCCCAACGCCGGACTGACCGACATGGAAGCTATGGGTATGGCGAGCAAGTCGGCCCGCTTTACCCGCACTGATGGCATGACGACTGGCACGCCCATGGGCGCGATGCCCGAAAGCATGGAGGAGTTCACTCGCCTGGACCTCTACGCGAAGATCTTCCAACCCCCCGAAGTCAAGTTCAAAGACATGAAAGCGGTCGTGACCTCGAAGATTTCCGGATCGATTCTGCCCTTCGATGTTCGTACGGATTTTCTCCGGGTGACTGACGAGAGCGTGCTCACTCCCGTTACCATTCAAATTGCTTATCGCGACCTGCAGTTCCAGAACAAAGATGGGGTGATGCACTGCGTGCTGGATATTTACAGCCAATTGACCAGCCTGGGCGGGCGAAATGTGGACACCCACGAGAAGAGCATGGTCTTGGATGTTCCGGAACACGAATTCCAGCAATCCTTGTCACGCAAGGCTGTCTATCAATATGCGGTGCCCTTGCACCCTGGCCGTTACAAACTGAGCCTGGTCATGAAGGACGACCAGAGCGGGCACATGGGGTCGATGGAGATCGGCGTGGTGGTGCCGCATTTTGATGAAGAAAAGCTTTCGAACAGTACTTTGATTCTGGCTGACCTCCTCCAGCCTCTACCCACCAGTCAGGTCGGAACCGGTCCCTTCGTGATCGGGGGAACCAAGGTTCGACCCAGCGTCACTCGAATGTTCTCGCGCGATCAGAACCTTTGCATCTATATGCAGGTCTACAACCTGGGCCAGGACGCCAAGACTCACAAGCCCTCGTTGGACGTGGAATACGAACTGTTGAAGGACGGGAAACCCCTTCTACAACAGGCGGAGGACCCGGCCAAGCTCAAGGAGGCCTCCCAGCAGTTCACCTTGGAAAAGCAGATGCCCTTGAGGTTGCTGCAACCGGGCAAATATACTGTGCAGATCAAAGTCAAAGACAACGTAAAGAATCAAACTATTTCACCTTCTGACAGTTTTGAGGTACAGTAGGTACGGCCAAGTTCTCTTGGCCGCTCGGGTCGTGCACGATTTCCAGCAGTTCCGGCCTCCAGGTTGGCTTCCTCGACGCCATCTTGGAAGTCGGTGATACGGGATCGGGACGATTAACATGAGGGATTGCAAACCTGGAATAAGGCTTTCAGCCATCTTTCTGGCTGGGGGCCTGATTTCTGCTTTGATGGGTCCGGTCGCGACTCTGGCCTTGAATTATGGGCGTCTGGCGGGCATCGTCTCCGACGACCATGGCAATCCGCTGATGGGCGCCACGGTCATGATTGTCGGGCCACTGTTGACGGCTGCCGCCAGCACCGGCGACCAGGTCGAGCGAGTCATCACCGACGCTAAAGGTAAGTTCTCCGTTGGAAATCTCATTCCCGGCTGGTATTCCCTACAGATCGTTTCCCCAACACGAATTCCCGCTCATAAGAACGGGGTCAAGGTCGAAGCGGGGCAGACCTCTACTTTGAAATTTGTTCTGGCTGACGCCTTCGCGCCCTTGCGCTTTCAGGTGCCGGATAAAGACACAGTTCCTTTGGGCGACGATTGGAAATGGGTGCTGAGGACCTCCGCCGCCACGCGGCCGATTCTTCGTTATCGTCATGATACCCCAGCGACCACGGATCCCAGTTCTCCGGTGCCCGCCGACCAGCGTTTGATCGGCGTGGTGCCGGGACCTTCTGGCCTGGATCCCATGGCCACCGACCAAGGCATGGGCACTGTTTTCGCTTACGTTCGCCATCTTTCACCGGACTCCGACTTGATGACGGTCGGTTCGCTTGCTGCCGACGGGTCCTTGACTTCCTCGGAAGGCGCGGTTTATCGGAAAGGGCTGATTTCGCGTGACGCTGAGGAAGTTTCCCTGGTTATACACCAGTTGGGTTACACAAGTGGCTTGGCCGCTCCCGTTGGCGCGGGGCCGCTTTCCGACTACGAGGCGCGTGGATTGGTGGCGAGCTACACCCAAACCTGCGCCCTCGACTCGCACCTGACGCTGGCTGCGGGTATGGATATCGATTTCCTGGAGGCGGTTAGTAATCTGGTGATTGCCCAGCCGCGCATGAAGCTCGCCTACCACGTTTCGCACTCCACCGACCTTGCCTTACAAGTGGGCAGGGAGCCATACGACGATTCCGACGCTCTGCTCGAGCGGGTCAACGCGCTCAATGCTTTTCCCGTGCTGACGCTGCGAGGCTACCAGCCGGAGTTCGAGCAGCTTCAGCATACGGAGGTTTCCCTGAGTCACCGGGTCAAGGGTTACGCTCGCCTGCAAATTGCCGCCTACCACGATGGGATCAAGAACGCAGCCGTTTGGAGCCCGGCTCATGATGCGGCTCTGGGCGTGCTGGCAGGGAACTACCTGCCTAATCCGGCCGCAGGCGGAGTCTTCGTGAATATGGGTAATTACCGCTCGACGGGGTACCGCGTGGCTTACGCGCAACGCCTGGGCAATCACGTCGATACTCTCGTCGCGTATTTTGTGGGCGATTCCTTGGATGCGCGCGGAGTTACTCTCCGTGCCCCAGCGGGGGGCTTGCAAGGCGCTCTCAAGCCTGCGCGCAGCCCTTCTTTGGCTGCTCGAGTGTCCGCCCGAATTCCCGTTACGCAAACTCGACTGACGACGTTCCTACGAATGGGTTCAGAGCGGGCGTGTGACCCTGGTGGATCCTCAGGGCCAGGCCGATATGCAACTCCAGCCATTCATGGGTGTCCAGGTTCGCCAACCCCTTCCTGCCCTTGCATTCCTTCCCGCCCACATCGAAGCCGTCGTTGATTTCCGGAACTTCCTGGCCCAAGGATACGCTCCTGTGGGCCGATCCGGAGAATCGCCACTGCTGCTCGGCTCAGCTTATAAGTCCATCCGCGGGGGCCTTTCTGTAGAATTCTAAGTTCCATTGAGGGCGGCCTGCCGCTCCCGACAAATCCTGGGCTCATCGCAAGCAAAAAGAGAAAGGCCGGTTCCAAGGGTGCTACAGAAAAGCGGAACCCATATTCCGAATTCTGTAGTGAGTTCGACTTAAACGTTGTTCGTTTCTTATCTTACTGATAACATGTAACTTATTTGTATGGTCAGGTCCTTGTTACTGGAAACTGAATTGCTCACAGCTTCAAATGGTAGTCTAGGGAGTAGTGTCCGTTAAGCCTTTCGCCGCTGAGATGACCAAAGCCCCACCATATCGGTTCACTTCCGTTTCGCTGGCCATCCTCAGCATGACGCTGATTGTCTTCGCCGTTATCAATCTTCAGCAGCGAGTGCACTATCGGCTGCCGGACGACGGGGTTTCCTGGCTCGATTCAGTCAACGGGGTGAAGGCATGGATAGTTACTCCCGATGGTCCAGGCGACCGGGCGGGAATCCGGGAAGGCGATCTCCTGGACTCGATCGACAAGAAACCCATCCACACCGCCGCGGACGCAAGCCGTCAGATCTTCGCCGATGAAGTCTGGTCCCAAGCCACCTATGTCCTGAACAGGAATGGCGAGAAGTTTCAGACTGCCCTGGTCCTGGTTCCGCAGAAGGCCGCCGCCTCGTCCGTTCGATACTATCTTAGCCTCGTGGGTTTGATCTACCTGGTGGTCGGCACCTATATTCTCTTCCGGCGCTGGACGGCGCCCAAGTCGCTGCATTTCTATGTCTTTTGCCTTGCCTCCTTCATCCTCTACTTCTTCTCCTACACGGGGAAGCTGAACCTGTTCGATTGGACGGTCTATTGGCTGCAAGTTGTCGGCTTGCTCCTTCAACCGGCGCTCTTCCTGCACTTCTGCCTTGGCTTTCCCGAGCAAAACACCTTGTTGCGCGGACGCCGTTACCTGATCCCTTGCCTCTACCTGCCGGGGGCAACTCTGGCGGCCGTTCACGTGCTGGTGGCCACGGAGTTAATGGTTTTCCCGCTGCCGTTGCTGCATGTTCGATGGCTTCTCGACCGCGTCGAATTTGTCTATCTGGCCGTTTACTTTCTGTTGGGAGCGGTGGTGCTCCATCGCGCCTACTTCGCGGGCGCAGGCGCCTCTTCTGAAGCAGCAGTTGAAATGGGTGACGCGCGGAACTTGGCTTGCAATCGCGCCCTTCGCGGCCTGTCTATGCGATTCCCTATTTCCTGGGGTTCATTCCCAACGCCTGGATGAACCTCTCTGCCCTTTCGCTGGTTTTGCTCCCCGTCACTTTTGGTTACGCCATCGTGCGTTACCGCTTGATGGACGTGGATGTCATTTTCCGCCGCGGCGATCGCTTACACTTTGGCCACGGCCACCATTGTGGCCACTCTATTTCGGCGTGATCGGGTTGTTTGCGGATTATCTTCCGCTCCTCGATCCCCATCACCAGCCGGGGCGGGTGGGTCCTGGCTGTCGTCGTCACCGCCTTGGTCTTCCAGCCTATGGTGAACTGGATTCAGGTGCGGCTGGATCGGTTCTTTAACCGCGAGCGCTATGACTATCGGCGCACACTGCTGGAGTTTGCTCGCGAACTCAGTTCCGAGTTGCACGTGGATCGGCTCCTGGAAAAGGTAACTGTGCAACTGGCCGAAACCCTTGGCGTTGACCGTCTGGCCGTCTTCTGGGCGACGGAGTCTGACCAGTTCCGCCTGGTCAAGTCGCGCGGCGTGAGCTATTCGAAGGGGCTGGACACGAGTTTCCTTGACCCCGCGCGCCGCCAGCAGGGCAAGGAGTACCTCTTCTTTGACAGTGTCAGACGCCCCTTCGGCTTCGCTCCCCGCAGCAGAAGACGATCGAGCAGTTGGACCTGCACTATTATTTGCCGTTCAAAGTGAAAGAGCGCACCTTGGGTTACCTGGGCTTGGGAAAGACTCGCGATGGGAATTTCCTCTCGAGTGAAGATATCGACCTTCTCCAGACTCTCACGGGCTATGTCTCCGTGGCGCTCGAGAATGCTCAGCTTTACGAATCGCTGGAGAGGAGGGCGCTCGAATACCAAGCGCTTACGGATTTCAGCGAGAACATCATTGAATCAATCAATGCCGGCGTTCTCGCCTGCGACCTGGAAGGGAAAGTAGGGTCGTGGAATTCCGCCATGGAGAAACTCTACGGCCTGGCGCGCAACGATGCGGTGGGGAAGTCACTTCAGGCCATTTTCCCGCCCGAACTGTTGGCGGAATTGCCCCAGGCCTCGGACGCGCAGAGCGTCCTGAGCCTGTATAAGTTTCGTTTGACATACGCCGGGCGGGCAGACCTTGATTGTGAACCTTTCGGCGGTCCCACTGGTTGGAAAGGACGGCCACGTGCTCGGCCGCCTGCTGATTTTCAACGACTTGACCGAGCGCGTGAATCTTGAGGACCAGTTGATTCAGGCGGAGAAACTCTCCTCCATCGGCTTGCTGGCGGCAGGCGTCGCTCACGAAGTGAACACGCCTTTGGCGGTCATCACTTCTCAGGCCCAACTGGCCATGCGGCAGATACCGCCGGATGATTCCCTCTCCCGTACTCTCGACAAGATCGTCAAGCAGGCGTTTCGCGCCTCCGAGATTGTCAACCATCTGTTGAAGTTCTCGCGGGTCAGCGGCAGCGAGTATTCCGAACTGGATTTGAACAAGCTGGTCCGCGAGACCTTGTCGCTGCGTTGAGCCGATGTTGCGCGCCTCGCAAGATCACGGTGAACACGCAATTGTGCTCCTGGCCTTGCCCTTGATTTACGCCAACTCCGGAAAACTCCAGCAGGTTTTCATGAATCTGATTATGAATGCCTGCGACGCCATGCCGCGAGGCGGCGAACTGACTATCGTCACCACCGATTGCGAAGACTCTTTCGTGCGCGTGGAGGTTTCGGATAACGGCGTGGGAATCGCTCCCGAGCATTTGAGCAGGATCTTCGATCCCTTTTTTACCACCAAGTCGACCAGTCGCGGAACCGGCTTAGGCCTTGCGGTTACCTACGGAATCATTCGTGAACACCTGGGAAAGATTGAGGTGCAGAGTACGGTGGGACGCGGTACTTCCTTCCGCGTCGAGTTGCCGGTCGCGAGGAAAGCTGTACATGTCGCCTAAGGGCTCCGTTCTGATCATTGATGATGAGCAGGAAATCCGCGAAAGCATCCTGGAGTTGCTGCGCATGGAGGGTTATTCGGCGGATTTAGCTTCAACCGCGGAAGAAGGCCTCAAGAAGATCGAAGGCGGAATCTTCGACTTGGTCCTGCTGGATATTAATCTGCCGGACCGAAATGGCCTGGATCTGCTGAAAGTCATAAAACATGAAGCGCCGGAAGTCGGCGTGATCATGATCACAGCCTACGATTCCAGCCAGATGGCCTTCCAGGCCTCGAGAGAAGGGGCCGAGAGCTACATCACCAAACCTTGGGACAACGACAAGTTGCTTCTCGAGGTCCGCAACCTCTTGGATAAGTCACGCCTCCAGGCTGAAAACCTCCAACTTCGGCGGGCGCTTAAACGTTTCTCTCTGCCCAATCTGGTCGGCAAAAGCGACAAAATGCAGAAGGTGATGGACCTCATCACCCAGGTCGCCGTTAGCCGCGCCACGGTTCTGATCAACGGCGAGAGCGGCACAGGCAAAGAGCTGGTCGCGAAGACTATCCACGCCATGAGCCCGCGCGCCGACCACGCCTTTGTCCCTGTCAACACCGGCTCCATGCCCGTCGACCTCCTCGAGAGCACTCTGTTTGGCCATGTGAAAGGCGCCTTTACCTCCGCCATTGCGACCAAACGCGGATTGTTCGAAGTGGCGGACCAGGGAACCATCTTCTTTGATGAAATCGGCACCGTGGGGGTCGAAACTCAGTCCAAACTGCTTCGGGTGATCCAGGAACGCGAATTCATGCGATTGGGCGGGACGGAAACCATCAAGGTCGATGTGCGCATTCTCGCGGCCACCAACGCCGACCTGCGTAAGCTGGTTGTGGCCGGGCACTTCCGGGAAGACCTCTTTTATCGTTTGAACGTCATTAACATCTGCCTTCCCCCTTTGCGTGATCGCAAGGAGGATATTCCTCACCTCGCCGAGCACTTCTTGAGGAAATTCGGCGAGGAGAATGGGCGGACGGGCCTCCAATTTGTCCCGGCAGCGATGAAGGTCGTAATGGACTACGACTGGCCAGGCAATGTGCGTGAACTCGAAAACGCTGTCGAGCGAGCCGTGGTGCTTGCCTCCGGACCTGCCCTGGGGCCCGATCTCTTGCCTGAACAGCTTTTCCAGAACGGCTCGCAAGGCGCAGCCGGCAGCGCCTCCGATGACATCGCCGGCCGCTCGCTCTTCGAGATCATGGAAGCCAAGGAGCGCACGGTGATTCTCGATATGCTGGCTCGCACTAACTGGAGCCAGACCGACGCCGCCGAACGCTTCAAGATCCCCCTGTCCACTCTCAATCAAAAAATCAAGCGCCTCCAGATCGACGTCAAACGCCGCGGCGAAGCGTAAATCAGGAGTCAGGAGTCAGGAGTAATAAGACTTCCCAGCCCAACGATTTTCCACCCCCGTGTGACCGCCCCCACAATAGCGCTGGCGTTGCATCCGCTGTCATGTAAGCGTCCCATCCCTTGCAGCACCAGCGCTCGCCCCCTTGCAGGAGAGGGTGGACCGCAGTCGGCCTGGGGGAAGGGGCTTTACCCAGGTAGGGTTCAACTCACGGATCACAAGTGCCCGGACGTGATTAAGCTTTCGCCTGCGACACGGGCGTATAATGAAGAACTGGGACGGAGTCGGCCACGTCATGCCGTCGACAGGAGCTCAATGATGTTTCGCGAGGAACTGCTCAAGGAGAAGCAGGGAGAGATTTTAGGCCTGGCAGCCAAGTATGGGGCGCGCAACGTCCGTATCTTCGGGTCCGTGGCGCGCGGCAAGGCGGACGAGCAGAGCGACGTTGACTTCCTGGTTGAGATGGAACCCGGAAGATCGCTTCTGGATCTCGGAGGCCTCCAGGCGGAACTCGAGGCTTTGTTGGGCTGCTCTGTGGACGTCGTGACTGAGAAGGGCCTTAAGCCTCGTATTCGTGGTCGAGTGCTTGCTGAGGCCATCCAAATATGAGGGATCCCGCAGAGCGCTTGGCGGATATCCTGGAGGCCATCTCAGCAATCAACCGCTACGCAATGCGCGACAAGAAATCCTTCGAAGCGGATGAGCTGCTCCAAGGCTGGTTCCTCCGGCATTTGCAGATCATCGGCGAAGCGGCCAGAGCCATTCCGCCGGACGTTCGGGCTTTCGCGCCCGATGTTCCCTGGCAGAAGATCATCGGCATGCGGAACGTTCTGGTACACGGATATTTCGATATCGACACGGATATTGTGTGGGACGCGGCGACACGCGACCTCACCGCCTTGAAGCCCAGCATTGAGCGTTTGCTAACGACGCTGAAGCAGAAGAACTAGTGACCGAGGAGAGAGTTCAAGTTCCGGAAGTGCTGCGTGGACAAGAAAAGCGCGATCATCATGCTGCCGTTATATCCCACGTGAAGAAAAACGCTTGGAGCCAGCGAACCGCTCCTGCCGCGCGCCAGCGAAAACACCAGCCCCACGAAGAAAATCAGCAGCATGTGATTCCAGGCGCCCCAGTACTCCGGCACGTGCAATCCCCCGAACAGGATCGCAGTGGTTACGATGGCGAAGCGGAGACCGACTTGGGATTCGAAGATGCCGAAGAGTACGCCCCGGAACACCAGTTCTTCCATGAAAGGAGCGACGAGAATAGCAAACACGCCTATGGCATAGGCCGCCGCCCTGGAATTGAACATGTTCTCCAAGGGGAATTGATTTGTATCCGGCAGGATGGGAGGAAGCAAAGCGATGGCGAGGGTCAGAAACGCTCCGCCTGCGAGGCAAGCAAGGATTCGCCCGGCGGTGATGCGCCGCCAGCGGAGCATCGCCCAGAAAGGCTGCGAGTGGCCTACGGCGATGAGAACGTAGACATAGGCCAACATCAGGCCATAAAAAAAAGTCTGCAGCGACAACAGGAAGAAAGGGTCTGTGGCGAGTTTCTCTCTATTCAGTTGCCAGTGGAGCGCCGGTAGAATCAGCGCATAGCCTAAGCCGGCAAGGATATTCGCAACCAGAAAACCAATCGGCACAAAGGCCAGGAAGAGAAACAGGTCCCGCACCCTCCAGGGCGCGGGCGCGGATTCCGGCACCTCAACGGCCACCGCCTCCGGAGGCGCCGGCACATCTTGAGGCGGTGTCTGTGGCTGAATCTCGTCCATTACATTCAAAGCTCTCAGCTATCAGCCGTCAGCTATCAGCAAGCGAGTAATACGCGCTCTTGGCTGGCATCTTCCCGAGGATCGCTCTTCCACTCCTCCCGGCTGGCTATCTAATCGATCATACGATAGGCTATAGCTATTATGAAGAGCAAGGGAAAGAAAATCTCCGCTGTTGAATTCAAGGCGAAGTGACTGCCGATACTGGACGAACTTGGGCCTCAACGGATTGTGATTCTCAAGCGTGCTCGAGCCGTCGCCCGGCTCAAGACCATCTCCGGTCGAAGAAATGAAGGGCTCGTGGGCCTTATGAAGGGGAAGATCGCCGTCAAAGGGGACACCTTTTCGACCGGTGCGAAATGGAATGCTCAATCCTGAATGCGATCAGCGCCCAGTCCCTGAAGCCTGACACCCGGAACCTCACACCCGCGACTGTCTCGCTGAGAGCTGATAGCTGACTGCCGATAGCCTCTTGCTCGTCACTCCTCACTTTTCACTCATCGCCGCTCTTCAGCGCTGCCGCCAGCAACGGCACCATCACCTCGTGATGCCCGGTGAGCGTATAGCCGTGGCTGCGGTCCGGTCCTTTGCCGGTCCCTGCCGTCGGCCGCAGGACCACGTTTTGCAGCGGCCGATAGTGCTGGATGAAATCCATATTCACAGTGGTGATGCCCCGTGGCGCACGGCCGAGGTTAGCGGCCAGGCTCAGACACTTCAAAAACACTTCGGGCAGCAAAACGGCGGAGCCGACGTTGAGGTAAACTCCGCCACGATGTAGGTTCTTCACTAGGGCAGCGAGCAGCAGGAAATCGCGGTGCGAGGCTGCCCCCATCGCCCGCGGATCGACGGCGGGATGATTGTGGGTAATGTCCGTTCCCACGGCGACATGCACGGTTGCGGGAACACGCAGGGCGTAAGCTTGCGCCAGCAGGCTGAAACGGCGGAATCGCGCCTCCCGGCGCCGGGCCAGGAACCGGCCGACGGCTTCTCCGATGCCCAGGTCCTCCCGGTCGCCCGCCGCGATGGTCTCATTGATCCAGCGGCCGGTTTCCTGCGCCATGCCGAATTCCCCGCGGCCCAACACCGCCGGAACGTCTTCGGAAGTGCCGCCCACCAGGCCGATTTCGAAGTCATGAATCATCGCCGCGCCATTCATCGCCAGGGCGGTGAGATAGCCCCGCCGCATAAGGTCAATCAGAATGGGCGCGAGGCCGCACTTCACCACGTGCCCGCCAATTCCCCAGATGATCGGCTTGCCCTTGGCCCGCGCCCGCTCGATGGCCGCCACCACCGCGCGCAAACTTTCGGCTGCCAGAATGTGGGGCAGGGAATCGAGCCACGCGCGCACGCCGGTTCCCTGCCGCGGGACCCGCGCGAAGTCTTGAACCGTAACTTTGCTTGCCCTCGACGCGAGTGGGTAGGTGCTGACTTTATCGAGCTTGAGCGGGCGTTGTGAGTAAATGGTCATCTTCAGTCGAAAGTCGAATAGTGCGGGACCTCTCAGGAGCAGAACGCAGCCATTGAAACCACGGTGGGCTTGAACTTCGCGATCAGCTCGCGGTCGGATGTGACCAGAGGCACGCCCAGATCCTGCGCCAGGGCCACAAACTCACAATCGTAAGCCGAACACCCGGAGGCATCCGCGAGCCGGAGAACTCCCGACGAGTCCACCTCGAATTCCTGGCCGCCCATCAACTGCTCAGCACGCTCCATGGCCTCGACCGCCTCTGGCATTTCGAGCAGTTTGCGGCGCAGGTAGAGCACTAGCACGTTACGAAACTCGGAGCGCCAGAGGCGTGGCGCACCCCACTGTGGGTCCTTGCGAAAAACAGCCTCCGCCTCGGCGGTGATTTGCCCCCGAATCAGCAAATAGGCAATGAGGTTGGTATCCGCGATGATCACGGGCGGCCCTGGTTCTTAGCGGCACGCAGGTCCCGCTCGGTAACGAAAACCCGGGGCATGCGCGCGCGCAAGGAGCGCACCTGTGCCAGAAAATCCTCGGGGTCCAAGCGATTGCCGATAAGGGCTTTTTCGAGGCAGGAAATAGCCTCTCCGTTAATACTGCGGCGGTGCTGTGCGGCACTCTCCCTGAGCCGCTCGCGCAGCTTCTCGGGCATGTTTTTGATGGTGAGAGTTGCCATTTTCGACTCTTGAGGTTCCAAAGTGGAACCATAACGGAATCATACTTCGGCTGGACGGCAGGTGTCAACCCGACTGGGGGGTAGTGTCCCAGTTTGACGTAGAGGCGATTTTTGGCCGCCACGTTTCTTTTGGCATTCTTATTCGAGGGTCAAGGCTATGGCTTGGGTGGCGCGGAAACAAGCTGGCTCTGCGAGAGGTGGACGCGCCCTTCCGATTCTAACTCCCGCATCACGGCCTTTATTCGGGCGGCGTAGGGGCCCAGGGGGTCGGTCTGCAGATAGGCGCGCATCTCCGCATAGCCCTTATCGTAAGCATTGTCACGCAAGTAGACTTCGGCAAGTTTTTCGTGGACAGAGGCTGAGACGCGGGGGCCGAACGACAAGGCCCGCAGAAGTTCCTCTTCGGCCAGCGCGTAGTTCTTGAGTCCTTCGTCGGCCTGCCCGAGGTGATAGTACAACACCCAGGAACCAGGCGAGCGGCGCACTCCTTCCGCCAAGACGCTACGGCCCTCGATGTAGCGCTGCTCGGCGTTGAAGAGCCGTCCGAGGTGAAGATAGGGCTCCACGAAGTCCGGGTCGCACTCGATCGCTTTCTTGAGCGGCGCCTCGGCTTGCGCCGAGTCCCCACCCCGCATCAGAGTCAAGGCCAGTCCCACTTGCGCCCGCGCATAACAAGGGTAGATCCTTATAGCCTTCCCGAAATGGGCCTGCGCTTCCCTCAGTTTGCGCTGCTCCGAAGCGCGCACGCCCTTTTCCAACTCCTTGCGGGCCTTCGCGGGCGCCGTGGCGTCGGTGCGGGCGGCGCTGCTAATTGAGTTTGCCTCCTCATTCCGTGTAGGCCTCAACACGATATCGAGTGCGGGCATGGCTCCGCCGCTCGTCAAGTCCAGCCGCTGAATGTTGGTTTCGTACCCGTCGGCGGCCACGAAGAGGGTGTATTGAAGCTCGGGAAGGCCTGTGAAGCTGAATTGCCCGTTGGCGCTGACGTCTTCTTCTCCCACGATCCGGCCTTGGGGGTCTTCCAGCCGCACCACCGCCTTGACGTTATCCTTATTCCCCCCGTCCAAGCGGACCGTACCCTGGACTTGTCCTTCGTCGCGCACTACGTTGACTCGCTGCCGGCGCTGCTGCGCACGGGCAAGTGAGACCAAGCCAAGGCTCAGAAAGGCGAGCAGTAAGGGCTTGTACGCTCCTGGTGAGTGTCCGCGCTCCATGGACCCCTCCTCCGGGCCAAGCCGATGCCTCTCTTCCAGCGGCGCCCGGAACAGGATTTCTAATCTGGGGCGTCATTTCTGCCTTGACTCTATCTCCGAGGCCTTCTCCGATCAAGCACAAATTACGGTTACAGACGACCACCTCAGACAAGGTCGGGAAGAACGCCTGGTGCACAATGGGATTCCGCGGCCCGCAACTCTCTTTGCTTTCAGAAGTGTTCTAGGGTTTGCCCTGCATTCCGTGCAGCAGCCCTTCGACTGCCACCCTCAATTCTTCTACGTCTCGACAAACAATCTCCCAAATCCTCTCCATGTCGATGCCCAGGTAATCGTGCACTAGAAAATTCCGAAATGCCGCGATGCGCTTCCATTCGATTTCAGGGTGTTGCCCCTTGAGGGCGGGAGAGGGGTGCTGCGCTGATTCGCTCAGCGTCTGCAGATTTCGGAGGACAGCCTCCTGGTGAAGATGCGAGGATAGGAAAAAGTCATGTCCATCACGGCTGTCTTCTTCTATCCGTTTGATGCACAAGAGGATGTGTTTCAGATATACAGAATCGTCTTTCACAATGGCAGAGCCCCTTGTAGTACTCGATCCTTGATAAGGGGCTAAGGCCCCTCTCCGTCACAATCTCCACTTTGCATTCCAGGATTGCTTCCAGCTCAAGCACGAGGCCGGCAGGAAACCAAGAGCTGGTCACCTGGCCGGTGTCTACGAGAAAATCGACATCGCTATCTTCGCCGGCTTCCCCTCGTGCGGCTGAACCGAACAGGCGGACATTCGTCGCTCCGTGCTTAGCCGCAATGCGCTGAACCTCGTCGCGCTTCTCATGGACTAGCTGCTCAATAGTCATGGTACGGCCCGTTTCTCAACTTTTGCACTGCCATCCTGAGCGCAGAGAACGATCTCTGCATTCGGCCAGCGCTACTGCCGGCCATTATTCAGCATGGCTGCGAGGGCTTGGCCGGTGAAGGACTTCTTCACGCGCGCCACGTCTTCCGGCGTGCCTTGGGCGACGATCCTGCCTCCCTCGTCGCCGCCCTCCGGGCCCAGATCGACGACCCAGTCAGCCTGTTTCACCACGTCCAGGTTATGCTCGATGATGATGACGGTGTTGCCGAGGTCTGTCAAGCGATTGAGGACCTCGAGGAGTTGTTTGACGTCGTCAAAGTGCAGGCCGGTCGTAGGCTCATCGAGGATGTACAGGGTTCGACCCGTCTGGCGGCGGCTCAGCTCTCGTCCCAGCTTGATGCGTTGGGCCTCGCCGCCGGAAAGCGTCGTGGCCGGCTGTCCCAGGTGCACGTAACCCAGCCCAACGTCCAGCAAGGTTTGCAGCCGCAGCTTGATTTGCGGAATGTTCTCGAGAATGGGCAAAGCATCCCGAACCGTCGTTTCCAGCAGGTCGGCGATGGAATGGCCTTTATATTTCACCGCCAGGGTCTCGGAATTATACCTGCGGCCGCGGCAAACCTCGCAGGTCACGAAGACATCCGGCAGGAAGTTCATCTCGATCCGCCGCAGGCCTTCCCCCTGGCAGGCCTCGCATCGGCCGCCTTTCACGTTGAAGCTGAACCGCCCGGCGCGGTAGCCGCGCTCGCGGGATTCGGGCAGCATCGCAAAGAGTTCCCGGATGGGTGTGAACACGCCGGTATAGGTGGCGGGATTGGAGCGCGGCGTGCGCCCGATGGGCGACTGGTCAACCACGGTGACCTTATCCAGATTTTCGAGTCCCTGAATGCTCTTGTGCGCGCCCGGCTCCGCGACGGCCCGGTAGAGCTTTTTGGCCATCGCGTGATACAGAATGTCGTTTACCAGGGTCGATTTGCCGGAGCCCGAGACCCCCGTCACCACCGTCAGCAGGCCCAACGGAAAATGTACGTCGATGTTCTTCAAATTGTTGGCGCGCGCGCCGAGCACGGAGAGGCTCTTGCCGTTGGGCGAGCGTCGCCGCTCGGGAACGTGAATGCGCAGCTTGCCCGAAAGGTATTGCCCGGTCAGAGAATCCTTGGCGGCCTCGATTTGCTTGGGCGGCCCCGCGGCCACCACGAATCCGCCCTGCTTCCCGGCGCCGGGTCCCAGATCAACCACGTAATCCGCCCGCCGGATCGTTTCCTCATCATGCTCGACCACCAGAACGGTGTTCTGCAGGTCGCGCAGTCGCTCCAACGTCTCCAGCAGTCGCAGGTTGTCGCGCGGGTGCAGGCCGATGCTCGGCTCGTCGAGCACATACAGCACGCCGCGCAGCTTCGACCCGATCTGCGTGGCCAGGCGAATTCGCTGGCTCTCGCCGCTCGAAAGCGTGGCGGCTGAGCGGTCCAGGCTCAAATAGCCCAGCCCCACCGCGTCCAGGAACTCGAGCCGCTCGAAGATGGCGTTCAGAATGCGCTGCGCAATGAACGCTTGGCGCTCCGTCATGTGCAGTTCTTTTAAAACTGTTTGCGCCCGGCTCACCGGCAGGGCCGTGAGGTCGGCAATCGAGAGCTTCACCACCGTGACGGCCAGGCTTTCCGCCCGCAAGCGCTTGCCGTGGCACTTCGGACAGGGCACTGCGGACATGTACTGGCTGTACCACTCGCGATAGTTTTCGGAAGTGCTTTCCCCGTACCAGCGGTCCAGCAGCGTCAGCACGCCTGAAAAGACCGAAGAGGCTTTGGGTTGCTCCGGGTTGCGCCCGTAAAGCACCAGGTTCTGGATCTTCAGCGGAAGGTGCTCGAAGGGAGTCTTGAGATCGAACCCGTAGTGTTCGGCGGCGCGCAGAAGGCCGCGCTGAATGACGGACGAACCGGCGCCCGGTCCCAGCCCGCCCTCCAGCAGCGGCCTGGACCAATCGGCGATGACTTTGGCGGGATCGAAAGTGTACAGGCTGCCCAGGCCCCGGCAAGCAGGACAGGCGCCGTAGACGCTGTTGAACGAGAAGGAACGCGGCTCGAGCGACGGGATGCTGATGCCGCAGTCCACGCACGCCCACTCCTGCGAATAGAGCTGTTCCTCGCCGTTCACCACGGCGATCTGCACAATCCCCTTCGCCAGTTTCATCGCCGTGTCGATGGATTGCGCCAGCCGTGCTTCGATCCCCGCCTTCAGCAACAGGCGGTCCACAACCACTTCAATGGTGTGGTTGCGGCGCCGGTCGAGCCGGATTTCTTCATCCATCTGGCGCAATTGCTTGTCCACCCGCACCCGCACGAACCCTTGCTGCGCAAGCTGCTCGAAGAGCTTGCGAAACTCCCCTTTCCGCCCGCGCACCACGGGCGCCAGAATCATGATGCGCTGCCCGTCGCCGTTCCCGCCGGCACTCTCCAACTGGTGCTGGGCCATGATGGAGGAGACGATCTGATCGGTGGTCTGGCGGGAAATGGCTCGGCCGCACTGGTGGCAATGCGGCTCGCCGATGGAGGCATAGAGCAGGCGGAGATAGTCGTAGATCTCCGTGATCGTGCCCACGGTCGAGCGCGGGCTGCGGCTGGTGGTTTTCTGCTCGATCGAGATGGCCGGGCTCAGGCCATCCACCGTGTCCACGTCCGGCCGCTCCATCTGGTCGAGGAACTGCCGCGCGTAGGCCGAGAGGGTCTGGACGTACCGGCGCTGCCCCTCGGCGTAAATCACGTCAAAGGCCAGGCTGGATTTGCCCGAGCCGCTTAAGCCCGTGACCACCGTCAGGGCGAGGCGGGGAATCTCCACGTCGATGTTTTTCAGGTTGTGCTGGCGCGCGCCGCGAACCGTAATCCGGTCGATCATCGCCCAGAGCCCCACAGCGAGCAGTTTTGAGGAAAAGCCAACCTACCATGATAACGGCTTAAGACCAGGCCCGTCAAGCCGAACCTCCGCACCACAGAGGCACGGAGACACTGGAGATCAAAGAACAAAGGCCTGGGTTGCGCCTTCGTCCCGGCGCCTTCTTGCCGGGATGTATGCGCCATCGCCCACCGAAGCCCGCAGACATGCCCAAAAGCGCCGCGTCTGCGCCGCCCACCGGGATGTGGTAGAATTCCGGTATGGAAATTAGGGTCAATATTCCGGACGATCTTGTCGCGCAGGCTCGTGCGCGCGGTTTGGAGCTTGAGGCCTATGTCGAAGAGATTCTGGCGTCGCAGGTAGCGCCACGCTCGAAGGCTAACCGGCAACCGCGTACGCCCGAAGAGTTTCAAGCTTGGCTGGAGTCGGTAGCCCAGTTTTCCGATAAGATCCCTCCTTTACCGGAGACCATCTCGCGAGAATGGATCTATCAGGATCATAACTAAATGGCCATTGGATCGTGTGTGGTAGACACGAACATCCTGCTGCGCATGACCCGGCGCGCCGATCCTGAACACCAGCTTGTCAGAATAGCCCTCGCTTAATTGACCAGCCAGGGCACAACGCTTCTTTACACACACCAGAATATTGCCGAACTTTGGAACGTGATGACGCGGCCGATAAGTCGCAATGGCCTGGGTTTGACCTCACATGAGGCGGAGTCCGAAGTGCGAGCCATCGAACGCGGAATGACTCTTTTGCCGGACAGCGAGACCGTGTATCACGAATGGCGGAAGATCATTTTGCGGTATGGTGTGTCTGGCGTTCAGGTCCACGACGCACGGCTCGCGGCAGCCATGTACGTCCATGGCGTGCCCCACATCCTGACACTCAATCTCCCAGATTTCAGTCGCTTCGAGGGTCTAACACCACTACACCCAAACCAGTTCTAAAGATGAAACTCGCGGCTGGCTATATATGCAGATTTCTGAATATATGTGTCAAAATGCTACAGTCTAGGCCCTGATTTTCACAATGTGAAAACTCTTCGCTTCGCCAACCCATTGATTCCATTGCACTAAAAATAATTAGTCTCAATTTTTGCACTGTTTCCCATTTTTCCATCCCCGACCTGATAGGCTAGTAGATTTGAGGACTATTTCCCTCCTGGGATCAGGAGGGGAATCGGTGTTTGAAGTAGGGGCGGTTCGCGAACCGCCCCTACGTCCTACCCGAAACTTTCTTTCTGGAGATCTCATGTCTATCCGTCAATCACCGCAGCTTACCCCGCAATTGCTCGACGCCGCACGCTCCAACGCCCGGCGTTCCACCGGGCCGCGCAGCGCGGCCGGAAAACACAACTCCCGAATGAACGCTCTGGAGCACGGCGAGCGTTCCGCCCCCGAAAATCACTACGAAGTGATGCACGCCCTGGGCGAAGACCCGGCCCAGTTCGACGCTCTGAAGCAGGAGCTCCGTGCTTCCTTCAGCACCGGCGACCCCTTCGTTGAAAAGCAGGTTGACGATCTCGCCCGCCTCTACTGGCGGCGCGACCGCCTGGAGCGCTCCCAGACCGGCCTGATGCGCCGCGCTCTGCTAGCGCTCGAAGAGGCGCAGCACCGCCGCCGCAAGGAAATCGAAGACTGCACGATCGAGGTCGGCCGGGCCATCAACGTCACGCTCGAGGCGCCCTCGGACCCTGCCGCGCGCCTGCGCCTGCTGCTCTCCTTTCTGGGAGTGATTCGCTTGCAGGTGCACGCCCGCTCCTTCCTGGCCTGGCAGGCCGCCGCGCTCCAGGGCTTTTACCGGAACAAGACCGGCTGGCGAGGGCCGCGGTTGTGCTTTCTGCTGTCGCTCTTCGCCGGGTGCAACTTGACTCTGCCGCTGGGTGACGCAGGCCCACACGGAGCGGATGCCCGGGGCGACGAAGAGGATGATGTCGAGGCGCCGCTTGTGGACGCCCAGCCCGCCCAAGAGGCCGGCCAGGAGGGCCGCCCCTGCCACGCAACCGAACCGGCGGACGAACTGCGGTACAAGCAACTGGTCCTGCTGCTCGAGGACGAGGTGGCTGCCGTCGAGCAGGAGTTCGAGTACGAGGAGAAGCTGAACGAGGAGAGAGCGGCGATCGAGCGCGATGCCTGCCTCGCTCCGGCGGGAGAAGAGTGGCGGATGATGCTGCGGCGGGAAGAGTCGCTGGACCGCGCCATCGACCGCAAGATCAAACTGTTGCTGAGCCTGCGCAAAGCGGCGGGCCGATCGCAAAAGCCCCAGACCTTGGAAAACAAGTCTGCCGAGGACCAACCGCAAGAGCCGCAGGGTCGAAAAACCTGTCTCAGGCCGGCACCCCCGCTGCGAGCTTAAGCAGTTCGACGCGATAACCGAGGTCGCGGAGTTGGCGGATCATTCGGGCGGTGCGCTTTTGCTTTGACTTTTGGCTGACCGCTGGGCCGCGTTCCTCGTAACGAACTCCTTGGTGCAGAATCTTCCAGATTAAGCGACAAAGCCGATGTGCAATCACCGCGATGGTTTGGTTGTGCCCCAAGCGCGCCACATAGCGGCGGTAGAGGATCGCAAAGACGCTGCCTTTGAGTTTAACTGCGGCGTGGGCCGCCTGATTCAGGATGCGCCGCAGGTGGCGGTTGCCCTTGGGCGAGCGGCGGTTGTGGTTGACTCCCGCGCTCTCCTCCTCGCCTGGGCATGCACCCACCCAGGAGGAGAGAGCTTTAGCGGAAGGGAAGGTCGCTGCCGAGGCGCCCACCTCCGCCAGGATCTGCTGTCCTGAATCCACCCCCAGGCCGGGTACCTCCGCCAAGCGCTGGACTTGCTCCTGGTGGGCAGCCAGCAGCGTGGCCATCTCTTGGCTGAGCTGAGTAATCTGTGCCTCGGCGCGTTGCCACTCCTCCAGCGCCCTCTGCAACAACCGGCGGTAGACGGGATGGAGCTCGCCACAGGCACCCAGCGCATCGCATAACTCTTCCGGCGTGGCGCGCAGGCGATAATCCGCTCGTGCCGCCACCGCTGCCGGATCCGTCTCCCCTTCCGCGATGGCCGTTAACATACGCCGTCCACTGAGGCCCAGCAGGTCGGAAACCAAACTGGACAACTTCAGATGCGCCTCTTCCAGCAAAGCCTCCAACCGGTTCTGTAACTGCACTTGGTTGCACCTCAACTGGTACTTGGTGCGCATGACCGTGCGCCACACACGCTGCTCGGCACTCGGCACGAAGCTCAGGATCAGTTCGCCTGCCACCAGTCGTTTCACCAGACGTTCGGGGTCGGCGAAATCGTTCTTCCGCCCCCGTGGTCCCCGGTTCGACTGTGCCTGCGCCAGATGCAGCATTCCCGACATCGGACGAGCCCCTTCCCGTCCTTGCTGGAGGGGCTTCCAGTATCGTTCCAGGATTGCCCAGACCGGTTTCCAATACTGTGCCGTGGACTCCATCACCACTTCCTCAACCTCTTGCTCCACCAGCCAAGCGGCCAGTGAGCGCAGGTGCGAGGGGGTACTGCCACACGGTCGCCGCTCAAACTCATATTCACCCCTTACTTCCACATCGCAAACCACGACCGTC
Organism: uncultured Acidobacteriota bacterium; assembly: GCA_963831905.1. Taxonomy (GTDB): domain Bacteria; phylum Acidobacteriota; class Terriglobia; order UBA7540; family UBA7540; genus CAVROP01. The sequence continues at coordinate 2,762,220 of CAWHRX010000009.1, forward strand.
AACATTCTCTTATGAACGTCAATTCCTGCTATTCTATAAGGCATCACACGCTCCTTTGGGCGGGAGCGGAGAGCGTGCCCAAAGTTACCTTATGCAGGGTCGCGGGCTATCGCCGCTCCCCCCTGAGGGAGACAGCAACGCCCAATTATTCGCTCAACACGCACGCTCCGGATCAGACAGACCTACGGCCTCAACCGCTCCACTGCGACTACGATCTCACCGCTCTCGACCGTGCCTATCATAACCCAACACCTTTTTCATGAGCTTTCGCGGGCCGAAGGCCCATGGGGACAGACCTTGGAAAGTAGGTCTGCGCCAGCCGAGGATTTGGGGGAGCCCGTCCCCAGTCAGGAAGAGCGCTCTCCGTTGGGGGTAGGGTGTGAAGCTCCGGCGGTGTCATCAGCCGGAGCGTGACGGGTGAGGGGTTTCGCCCTCACCCAGAACAAGAACGTCTGTTAAATGCGCCGCAATTCCGGCGGAACGGAGAGGCACGCCAGGACTCTGAGCTACATGAGAGGAAAGAGGGAAAGAATGTCTGTGTGGACCGGAACCAACCCCTCACTCGGCCCGCGGTGGCGGATGAAAGCGCCGCCGCGGTCCACCCTCTCCCCCAAGGGGGCGAGGGGATCGGGAGTGAAGCGGGCCCGTGCCAAGAAAGTGGGCATTTTGACCGAGGTCTTGGGTTGAGAAAGCAAAGAACCAGCGCCGCGCCATGTCCGAGGTCTTCCAGTTGGCGATCTGTTGTACTGAGCCGTCCTTTGTTTTCATCAACATTCCCGGTTCGTTCGTCGCTTTTCTCTGAATCCGCGCGCCGTAGGGGTAGGGCTTGCCCTACCCTTGTCGTAACGAGTGGAAACGCGGGGGGACGGCAAGCCGTCCCCCTACGGCAGGGCGGTTATCGACGGCTTGGGGTAGCTACCCTTGCAGTTGACGTCTTCGCCTGGAGATGCTAGAGTCGCGCGCCATGAAAATGACACGCAGAGAGTTGTTGGCAGGGGTAGCGGCGAGTTCGCTGGCCCTGATTCCGCGCAAGACGATCGCCGAAGGCTTGGCGTTGGGCGCACCACCTCCTCCCCGCTCCTCAACCGAGGAGGGGCGTGACTCCCCAAGCGGGCGCTTGAAGATTGCCTTGGTCACCGGAATCATGTTCAAGTACGCGCACTCGCAGCATCTTGTGGATCGCTTCCTGGAGGGTTACGGCTGGAACGGCGCTTGGCACAAGCCTCCCATGGACCTGGTTTCCCTCTTTGTGGATCAGGTGGGTGCGGACGACATCAGCCGCGAGCGGGCGGCGCGTTTCCCCTCCATGAAGATCTATCCGACCATTGCCGAGGCGTTGACGCTGGGCGGCAGCAAGCTGGCGGTGGACGGCGTAATCCTGATTGGGGAGCACGGCAATTATCCACGGAACGAGAAAGGGCAAACGGAATATCCCCGCTACCAGTTCTTCCGCGAGATCGTCGGCGTGTATCGCTCCAGCGGGCGATCCGTTCCGCTGTTCAGCGACAAGCACCTCTCCTGGAACTGGGATTGGGCCAAGGAGATGTACGATACTTCGCGGAGCATGGCCTTTGCGTTCATGGCCGGATCGAGCCTGCCGGTAACCTGGCGAATCCCCTCGGTCGAAATGCCCCTCGGCACGCGCATCCGCGAAGCGATGTGCGTGGGCTATGGCGGGGTGGACAGCTACGACTTCCACGGCTTGGAAACGATCCAGTGCATGGTGGAGCGCCGCGAGGGCGGCGAGAGCGGTGTGAAATGGCTCCAGGCCTACCGGGGCGAGAGCTTCTGGCAGGCCTATCAGGACGGCGTATGGTCGCGCGAGTTGTGCGAGGCTGCGCTTTGCCGCAGCCATACGCTGACGCCGGCGAGAGAAGGCTTCAACGACATTTTTCCCACCCTTGACGATATGCGCCGGCTGGTTAAGGACCCCGTCGCTTATCATTACGAGTACAACGACGGCTTGAAGTGCACGTTGCTGCTGATGAACGGACTGGTGCAGGATTTCAACTTTGCCGCCCACGTTGAAGACCGGAAGGAGCCTTTCTCCACCCAGATGTATTTGCCCATGCCGCCGGATCGCACCACCCTGGCCAACTTCTTCAGCCCCCTGGTCAACAATGTGGAAAAGATGTTCCTGACGGGCAAGCCGAGTTATCCGGTCGAGCGCACGCTGCTCGCCACCGGGCTTACGGCAGCGGGCGTCGAGAGCCTGTACCGCAATCAGGCGCGCTATGAGACGCCGCACCTCTCCATTCGGTATCAGCCCGCGCGGGAGTCGACGTACTGGAGAACGTGAAAGCAGGTGCCAGGGAAAGGCTGTCTGCTCTCAGCTTTCAGCAAGCAGACGGCCAGAAGTTCATGGAAGGATTTAGCCCGCGGAGCGGGCGGCAGTGGGTAGCCCACGGCGCAAGCCGTGGGGCCGCGCGACCCAACCCTCACCCCCGTCCCCTCTCCCGCCCGGCGGGAGAGGGGTGCCGAAGGCGGGGTGAGGGTCATCCAACCCAGGGCTTACGCCCTGGGCTACACTATGCCGCCCCTGACGGGGCTCCGAAGTTAGCTATTCGGGAGTCATCATGAAGCAGATTGCAGTCATCACCACGGTGTATCGCTACCTTTCGCACGCGCAACACATGGCGGACCGTTTTCTGGTGGGATACCCGCACAACGGCGAGTGGCATCGCCCCGACATGAAAGTGGTTTCGTTGTACGTGGATCAGAAGCCGTCCGACGATCAGAGCGCCCAGCGTGCCCAGGAATTCGGTTTCCGCGTTTATCCCACGATTGCTGAAGCCCTGCGCTGCGGCGGCGACCGTCTGGCCGTCGATGCGGTCCTGATCATCGGCGAGCACGGCGATTATCCGCGCAACGAAAAAGGGCAGATCCTTTACCCGCGCTACGAGTTCTTCAAGCAGTGTGTGGAGGTGTTCGAGAAGGACGGGCGGGCTGTGCCGGTCTACAACGACAAGCACCTCTCCTATAGCTTCGAGAAGGCGAAGTGGATGGTCGAGGCCTCGAAGCGCCTGAAGTTCCCCATGCTGGCAGGTTCTTCGCTTCCCGTCACCTGGCGCCTGCCGGACCTCGAATTGCCGCTTGACGGCGAGATCGAAAGCGCCCTGATGGTGGGCGAGGGCGGCTCAGACGCGATGGATTTCCATGCGCTCGAGGCCATGCAGTGCATGGTCGAGCGGCGCAAAGGGGGCGAGGCCGGCGTGAAGGCGGTCCAGATGATCGAAGGCGACGCGGTCTGGAAGGCCGGAGCGGAAGGGCGCTGGTCGAACGAGATGCTCTCCTCGGCGCTTTCCCGCAGCGACACGCCGCTGGGTTTGACGCTGGTGGATGGGAGGACTCAGGACCTGGTGGGAAGCGGCGAGCTGCCCAAGCTGGCGAAGAACCCCGCCGCCTATTTTATAGACTACACTGATGGCCTACAATGCACCCTGCTGAGGCTCGATGGAGCGCTGCGGGATTTCAATTTCGCCGCCCGCCTGCGCGGCATGAAGGGCATCGCTTCCACGCAGTTCTTCCTCTCGCCGGTTCCCAATGTTACCTACTCCGCCTGCCTGGTGAGCAAGATCGAGGAGATGTTTCGGACCGGCCAGGCGCCTTATCCGGTGGAGCGCACGCTGCTGGTGAGCGGGGTGCTCGAGGCTTGCCTCACCTCGCGCCTCCAGGATCATCGGCGCCTGGAGACGCCGCAGCTTTCGGTGCGTTATCGCGCTCCCCGCGTTTCGCAGTACTGCCGGGCCTGAGATGTCGGAGTACGGCTCCAAAGCAGGGCTGGCTAACGCCGTACACCACTTGATCACAAATTCACGACCTTCATGGCCCGTTCCGGATAGCGGTCCCCGGCGGTTGCTCCCTTGGGCGCCGCCTCGTTAAGGTGCGCAAGGTCTTCAGCGGTGAGCGTCACCTCCAGGGCCGCGATGTTGTCCTCCAGGTGTGCGCGTCGCGTGGTACCGGGAATCGGGACAATGTTGTCGCCCTGTGCCAGCACCCAGGCCAGAGCCAATTGCGAAGCCTTGCAGCCCTTTTTTGAAGCGAGCTGCTCGACCCGGCCAACAAGTTCGAGGTTGCGTGTGAAATTCTCACCCTGGAAGCGCGGATGATTGCGACGGAAGTCCTCATTTGTCAGCTCCTCTGTGTTCTTGAAACGACCGGTCAAGAAACCGCGGCCCAGGGGGCTGTAGGCCACGAACGAGATGCCGAGCTCCCGGCAGGTCGAGAGGATCGCGTCTTCGGGATCGCGGCTCCAGAGTGAGTACTCCGTTTGCAAAGCAGAGATGGGGTGGGCGCGATGCGCGCGCCGGAGGGTTGCGGGCGCGGCCTCGGATAGCCCCAAGTTCCTTACCTTGCCTTCCTCGATCAGCCGCGCCATCGCTCCCACCGTATCCTCGATGGGGACGTCGGCGTCTACGCGGTGCTGGTAATACAGGTCAATCGTCTCGACGTTCAGACGACGCAAGCTGGCTTCGCAGGCCTTGCGCACATATTCGGGCCGGCCGTTGATTCCCAGGAAGCTGCCGCCAAGTCCTCGCACATTGCCGAACTTGGTGGCGAGCACGATCTCGCTTCGGCGGCCTTTGATGGCTCTGCCCACCAACTCCTCGTTATGGCCCGTCCCATACATATCCGCGGTATCCAGGAAGTTCACGCCCCGGTCGAGCGCCAAGTGAATCGTCGCCACGGATTCCTCTTCGTTCCGCGGCCCGTAGAACTCCGACATTCCCATGCATCCCAGACCGATAGCAGAAACGGTGAGGGGGCTGTGACCAAGTTTCCGATGACGCATTGAGCTGTCCTCCGAGGTTTGAGCTGCCTTGAGCCGCCGGTCGGCATTTCCCCTGCTCTGAAAATTTGTTCTTCCCCGATCTTGCGACAGTCAGCGAGTTTAGGCGACTGTCGCGGGCTCGAGGGTAACCTTAAGGCCGAGTCTTTCCAGGCGGCGGACCAAGTAGCGAGTGAGCCGCTGGGGGTCGAGACGGTCGAAGTAGCTTCCGCCCAGATCCTGGTAAGGCCGGCCATCTTTAAGGATATGGTAGACAACCTTCAGAATCGAATGGGCCACCGCAACACAGGCACGCTTCTTACCTCGTCGGGCTGCCAAGCGTCGGAAACGCGAGGCCAGAAAACTGTCCTTGGCATGACCCGCCGCCTGGGCGGCCAGCGTGAGCGTGCGCCGCAGCCAACGATTCCCTTTCGGGGTACGACCGCTGCGCCGCTTGCCGGCACTTTCATTATTGCCCGAGCACATACCCGCCCAAGCGGACAGATGCCCGTCGCTGGGGAAGACCTTCATCTCCACGCCCACCTCGGCCACAATCGACTCGGCGCTCGTTTGGTCAATGCCCACCACCTTGTCCAATTGCTCGATCTGGGGATGGTAGGGCTGAGACAACTCCCGAATGCGTTGGTCCAGTCGCTCGATCAGTTCCTGCAAGCGCTGCAGGTGGTCCCAGTTCAAACGCAGTTGAAAACGATGATGCTCGCTCAGGCGGCCCCGCAAGGCGCGACGCAGTTCTGGGATTTTGCCCCGCAACCTGCCGCGCGCTCGCTCGGCCAGGGCCTCCACGTCCTCCTCGCCCGCCATCAGTCGTTCCAGGATGTCCCGACCCGAGACCCCCAGAATATCCGTGGCCACCGAGCCCAGCTTGATGTTGGCATCTTCCAGCACTTTGTGGATGCGGTTGGCCACCCGGGTCTGCTCATCCGTCAGTTGGGTGCGCTCGCGCGTCAGATCGCGCAAGTCCCGCTGCCAGCGAGGGGCAATGAAGCTGCCCTTCAACAACCCATACTGCAGCAATTGCGCCAGCCATTGGCAGTCGCGCACGTCGGTCTTCCGCCCAGGCACCTGCTTCACGTGCCGAGCGTTCACCAGCAGCACGCTGCAATGCCCTTCCAGGATGTTGTAGATCGGCTTCCAGAACACGCCCGTCGATTCCATCGCCACGTGGGTCACACCTTGGGCTTTAAGCCAGGTGACCATCTCCAACAGATCGTCGGTCATAGTTCCAAACTGCCGAATCTCTACCTGCACGGTTCCGCTTTGCGTCAAGCGGCGAACCGCGCACTCCACCGTCTGCTTGTGCACGTCCAAACCGGCGCAACACCTGTAAACCACATCCATCGTCGTGATCCCTTCCATACTCGTTCCTCCCGGTGGAACGCGCTCGGGGGACGCCGGAAGGAAAGCAACAATCTGCTCTGCGAGCTCGCTTGCGCGGCATCAGTTTCGGGTTCGTGGCGGCGTCCTAGCCAGACTGCTTTACGGGCTCCAAGCGCCAGTGAGAGGCCGGCCTTGACCCAGCGCGGTTCCTTACCCAGTCTACGCCGCCACGAACCGTTCGTTGTACCGTTCTTGTTGGAGCGTATTTTCATGGTTTCTGGGTGCCCGTCAGCCGACGGGCATGAGCGACTGCTTTGAAGACGTGTAAGGGTAGGGCTTGCCCTACCCAGGTTGGTGCAAGATCGATCCAGCAAGGGAACAGCAAGCCGTCCCCCTACAATCGCATTTTCAAACCAGGGTACCCAAACTAAAGTATCATTGGGGTCGATTCTGCTCAAGCGTTGCGCGCGAGCAGGAACTCGCCAAGGTGCGTTTGCGTATAGGCTGATAGAAAGATATGGAGGATAGCCCAATGAGTACAAGTCCCCAACCCCCGCGCCCTCCCGTTCCACCGCAAGCTCCGCCTCCCCCCGTGGCGCCCCAGCCGCCACGGTCAGGGAGCAACATTATTGCGATTGCCCTATTGGTCTTGGCACTAATCGTTTTAGTCAGTGGCATCGTAGTTTGGACCGGCTTGAGGTTTCTTTCCCACAATCTCAGCGTGCAGGTCAAGGAGAGAGGAGGGAGCCAGAAAGATGTCGCAATCAATACGCCGGTCGGTTCCATGGAAGTTCACCAGGATGTCAGCGAGGACAACTTGGATTTGCCCATTTATCCGGGCGCGATCCGAGTCAAAAATAAGGATTCAGCCACGGTAGACTTCGGTTTTGGCGGCGGAACAGGCGTGCACATCATGGCTGCCAGATTCGAAACCACAGATTCCGTGGAAGCTGTCAGGTCGTTTTACAAGGAGCACCTGGGCAGCGCGGTCACCAAATTCACCGACCACGGCTTAACCGGAAAGAGCTCATTCGAAATCAAGAACAAGGACCTCGATAAGGTAGTGGAGATTGAAACCGAGGGAGGTAAGACTGTAATCAAACTGGTTCGGATCTCCGTCGGCAAAGGCGAGAGCAACTAGCCCCCTCCCACGAACCAAGGTCCGTGCACTGGCGCTCCGAGTGGTCAAAGGCTCACCCCACTTGCCTCAATGTCCAGGCAGATTCTGCCTCGCTGCAAGGCGGGCCACCGGCTGCGCTCGCCAGCCTGATGGCAGTCCAGGAAACGTTTTTCGTGTCGCAAGCGTCCAATCATGTGAGGTAAACGCGGAACTGAACAGGGATATTCCTGCACGGGTCCTCGAGTTGGGGCAAACGACCGCTTATGATCATGCGAATACCGAGGGCCTTGGGCTTGGCACTGTACTCGATACTTATCGGTGCGCTGTTGGGCGCTTTCCCCTTGCTGGCGCAACAGAACCCTTCGCCCGAGAATACAACCCCGCAAGCTCAACCCAAACCGGATGAGAAGAGTGCAGCGAAGGGCAACCCACCTAACCAGGAACAGAAGACTCCAAACCCGGCGCAGAGCCCGAAGAACGACCGGCTTTTCTATATCTTGCCGAACTACCTGACGGTTGAGAATGCCGGAAAGACTCCCCCGCTTACGACGAGGCAGAAATTCAAGTTGGTGGCCCTGGGAACCTTCGATCCGGTTGAGTACCCGTACGTGGGCCTTCTTGCTGGCATCTCTCAAGCCGAAGATTCGGATCCCAGCTACGGGCAAGGTTTCAAGGGCTATGCGAAACGTTATGGCGCCGGCTTCGCGGACACCACGATAGAGAACTTCATGGTGGGCGCCGTTTTCCCGTCCTTTCTGCACCAGGATCCACGCTACTTCCAATCAGGTAAAGGCAGTTTCTGGCACCGCGCCGGCTTCGCTGCATCGCGGATCTTTGTCACTCGAACGGACTCCGGCAAGCGCCAATTCAACTATTCCGAGTGGGCAGGCAGCGCGATTGCCGGAGCGCTCTCCACCACCTACCATCCGGCGCAGGACCGCAATGCCGCGAGCGCCGCCAATGTTTGGGTGACGCAGTTGTGGGGCGATGCGCTCTCCTTTGAGATCAAAGAATTCTGGCCGGACATTAAGCGCAAACTCGCTCACAAAAACTAACCAAATTAATACGGCCCGAGAGGTGTTATGGAATCTCAGCAGCGTGTGGCACTTGTAACGGGTGGAACAGGGGCTTTGGGCAGTTCTGTGGCACTGGATTTGCTACGATCCGGCGCCCGTGTCGCCGTTACTTACCGGTCGGACAAAGAGTGGGCCGCCCTCGAAGCCCGGGCAGGCGAGCACCGTCCACATCTCACTGGCGCGCAAGTGGATTTGGAGCAGGCCCAGGATGTGGAACGCCTGGTAGAAGGCATTCTGGCGAACTGGCAGCGCATCGATTACCTGGTGGCGGTGGCGGGTGGCTTTGCGGCCGGAAAGAGCTTCGAGACCGATGAAGAGACCTGGGATCACATGCTGAAACTGAACCTGCGGTCTCTCATCTCCTGTCTGCGCTTCGTCGTCCCGGTCATGATTCGCCAGAACTTCGGCAGGATCGTGACCGTCTCGAGCGGGTCGATCCTGCGTGGTGGAGGCACCGGCATCGCTGCCTACGCCGTCTCAAAAGGGGCGGTTCGCCAGCTTAGCGAAATCCTGGCGGATGAACTGAAGGGCTACGATATTCACGTGCACTGTATCCTGCCGGGAACCATGGATACGGAGGCCAATCGCCTCGCCATGCCCAAAGCGGACTTCTCCAAGTGGGTGAGGACCGAAGAGGTGGCCGGCGTTGTCCGCTTTCTCCTAAGCGACGACGCGCGCCCCGTGCGCTCCGCCGTCGTGCCCGTGCTGGGCTCGACGTAGGGCCGACCTTCATTTGGGATTGAAAACTTGGCCAGAGGCCGGTATAATAAGGGTTTGCACTTGGTGCGAAGGAGTTTCATGAAAAACGCTATCCACCCCAACTATCACCCTGTGACCGTGGTATGCGCCTGCGGGTACACTTTCAAGACGCGCTCGACCCATAAGAGCGACGTGTTGCACCTGGAAATCTGTTCCCATTGCCATCCGTTCTTTACCGGCAAGCAGAAGATAATGGACAGTGCGGGCCGTGTGGAACGCTTCCAGCGCAAGTACGCGGACTTTAGGAAGGCCGCCGCCACCGCCGCCGAAGCGAAGGTTGCGGCAACGAGCAAGTAGGATATCCTAGTCTCGCTGTGTCGCCTTGAACCAGTGTAGAGCGGACCCCCGATTTTGGGGTCCGCGGTTTTTTTTAGGCCCCTTGGACAAGCCTCGAGCCCAAGGCAGGAATCGGACTCCACACCATGCCTGATCCTTACATTACCAAGCCGAAAGTTTACGTCGTCGGGCGCCAAAACGTAGTGCCCGAGGAAGTGGCGCGTTTTCTCCAAGACGAAGGCTTGGTATTCACCACCGACGCGCCGGCCCCGGCCGAAATGCTTGCCGAAATCGCCGGGCGCACCTGCTATATGTCATTCGGCAAAGGGCGAAAATCCAACCAGGAGTACGTTGCGAACATCCTGGACTCGAAACACGGCAGCGTGCTCGAGCACGCCGTGTGGTGCCTGCTGATTACCGGTGTAAGCCGCGCTCTCACCCATGAACTGGTTCGCCACCGGGCCGGTTTCAGCTACTCGCAGCTTTCGCAGCGCTACGTGGATGAGAGCCAGGCCAGCTATGTGGTTCCCCCGCTTTATCAGGAAAACGAGGAGTTGCGCCGGAAATGGCAGGAGACGATCGAGGTCATCCGCAAAGCCTACCTCGAACTGGGCGAAGCGACCGTCCAATACGTTCAGCAGAAGCATCCGGAAATGGCCCCGCGCGACCGCCGCAAGTGGGCTCGCCAGGCGGCGAGGTCCATTCTTCCCAATGCCTGCGAGACCAAGATCTTCGTTACCGGCAACAGCCGTGCGTGGCGGCACTTCATGGAACTTCGCGGCAGCCCGCACGCCGATACTGAAATTCGCCTGCTGGCCGTCGAGGTTTGCCGCCTGCTCAAGCAGGAAAGCCCCAACATCTTCCGCGACGTCGAAATCGTCGCCGAACCGGACGGCATGCCCGCCGTGCGCGTCCAGCACTCCAAGGTTTGATCCTCACTGAATCGTAAGTACCGCGTGTGGTGCGGGCGTCCCGCCTGCTGTCGCGGCAGCGTCCCGCTCCCCGCGCGTGCGGGACGCCCGCACCACAACGTCGGCTCAGACTCTGCCCAGAACTTCATCCACCGCTTCTTCTAAAACCTCGATGGACTCTCGCAGCGCGTCCTCAGGGATGCTCAACGGGGGCGCGATCTTGATGCACTCTCCTGACGCACCTACAGGCGCAAACATCAGCAGCCCTTTTTGCAGGCAGGCGATGTTGATCTTCAACGCCAACTCGGGGTCGGGAGTCTTCGTCCCCGGCTTGACTACTTGAATCCCCGCCACTAGCCCTTTGCCTTGCACGCACCCCAGGACTTGGGGATGCTTCTGCTGAATTCGCCTCAACTCCGCCGTGAGGATTTCCCCCAGGCGCGCCGCGCGTTCCACCAAACCTTCCTTCTGAATGAGTTCGAGGTTGGCAATGGCCGCAGCCACCGGCAAGGGCGACCCGGAATGCGTGGAGGTCATCGAGCCCGGAGGATACAGCCCCATGATGTCTTCCCGTCCGATGACGGCGGAGATTGGCAGTGAGGACGAAATGCCTTTGCCGCAAGCGATCAAGTCCGGCCGTACGCCATAATGTTGATACCCGAACATCTTCCCCGTGCGCCCGAATCCTGCCTGCACTTCGTCATAGCACATCACGATGTCGTGTTCGCGGCAGAGTCTTTCAAGCTTCTGCGCATATTCCACCGGCAGGAAATCCGGGCCGCCGCCTTGGTAGGTTTCCGTCATCACGCCGGCAATGTGTTGAGGCGGCACGCCTTTTTCCCGCAGCGTTTTCAGGAAGAGGTCAAACGACGTGTCCTCATTCTTGTAGCCATCGGGAAACGGCACCTGCACGAAGCTCGGGTCGCGGTCCACCATCCACTGTTTTTGCTTCTCGTTGCCGCCGGCAAGCTGGGCGCCCATGGTGCGTCCATGGAAGGCATAGTCAAAGGTCACCAAGTACTTCTTGTGCGGCCCGTGTTTTTGCAGGCCATAGGTCTTCGACAGCTTGATGCAGTTTTCCGTCGCCTCGCTGCCGGTGCTCATCAGAAAGACGCGGTACTTCTGCGGATCAGGGGAAAGGGCGCGGAGCATTTCCGTCAGCCGCGCGCGCCGTTCGTGCACGAACACGTAAGAAGCCAGCAGCCCGCGGTCGATCACTTCCCTCAACGCCGCGCGGATCTCCTCGCGTCCGTGTCCGGCGTTGGTGATGAGTACGCCGGACGACCAGTCGATCCAGCGGTTGCCCCACGGGTCACTGACGATGAAGTCTTCCGCCCTGTCCCACACGATGGGCGGCTGCCCGGCCATGGAGCGCGGCTCCGATTGCCCCAGCGATTCGAAAATGGGCAGTGACTCGGGCACCGGAAGTTTCGTTTTGATGCGGCGGTATTTCGTTTCCACCGCGGGGACTTCCACAGGTGTTAAATCGTAGACTGCCATGTTTCTCCTTCGACCAGCTCTCTTGTCTGAAATCTGAAATCTGAGATTTGAAAGCGACCGCAACCCTCCGTGGATTCCTGCCTTCGCGGGAATGAGATGTCATTGCCTGTTATTCCACGCGCGGGTGCTCGCCGTAAACGATGCGGACGGGCGCCGCACCTTGAGTGATGGACTTGCGCGCCGCCTCCACCACTAACTCGTTAATGGAGCTATTAGCAGGAGTGGCAATCAGGCCCCGCGCGTCCACCTCGCGCAGGAATTGCCTGCGGCTCTCCAAGGCCGCCTCGGGCGCCAAACCCGCCGTCTCTTCGGCCATGCGAAGGACGCTCTCTGTGATGCCCGCCACGGATTCGTACCCGTAACCGATCGGTTTATAGCCCGGGCCCTCCCAGGGGACAAAGCGAAAGAAATCAGGACTAACGTAGTTGTATTTCGATCCTCCCGGGCCAATGCCTTCGAGATAGGAGTAGGCCACACCCCGGTTGTGATCGTCGTGAAAGATGAGTCCCGTCTGGCCCTGCCCTTCGCAGTACATGATCAGCCCCTGGTCGTTGCTGCCCGCCGCGGCATCAGGGTAGCCCAGGCCGTTGACCACCGAGAGCAGGGCTCCGTTCTCCCAAGTCACCCGCCCGTGCGACCACAGGTAAGCTTCGTTCCCGTTGGGAAATCTTCCTTTGACGCCCTGCACGGAAACTTCCACCGGCTTCAGCCCGGTCATGAAGTAAACAAGATCAACATAATGACAGCCGATATAAGTGAAAGGGTCCGTGTTATTGCAGGTAAACCAGTTCTGAAAATTCGAGTGGCGATAATAGTAGGGCTCGATCAACTTGGCCTCGCCCATAACGAATGCCCCAAACTGCCCCAGCCCATAGCTCCGCCTCGCCACCAGCGAGCGGCGGTCAAAGCGCTTATGATACTCAATGCCCACCAGGCGCCCTTTTTCAGCAGCCAACTTCTCGATTTCGACCGCCTGTTCGTGTTTCAGGACCAGCGGTTTTACGCACAATACGTTCTGATCGCAATGCAGGGCGTGCCGCACCACCTCGTTGTGAAGATGGTCGGGCATCGCCACCACCACCATGTTGCCCGGCCCCATCGCCGCCACGACTTCCTTGTAAAGCTCGGGGAACTTCTTCTCCGGCGGTTCGCCCAACGATGGATGCGGTGTGAAATCCTGCCCCGGAAAAGCTTCCTTGAAATCTGCGCTCACCGCCAGGGCCTTCAAGGGTGGGCTGTCCAATGCGCAGATGTCGATCTTGCGGACGACGCCCGTCCTTTGCAAATGGTACAAGGACGGTAGGAGTAGATCGTTGGTGATCATTCCCCCGCCCACGATCGTGACGTCAAGGCTAATTCCGGATTGTGGAGTCACGGACTCCTCCTGTGATTGGCCTAAGCTCAATGACAATCCACTAGACTACCATGGTGAGAGGGAAGACTCCACTCGCAGTTTGCGCTTCTAGCGCCCGGTTCAGGACGTCAGTAGCGCCTTGCGGTTTTGGCGCCGGACAGCGATTGCGCTCACGATCAGCGGGGTGTATATTCGATGCGACTTTGAGACTGCGGCCAGGGGGAATGCCTTGGTCAACCGCAACATGCGCCGGTGTGCCCTTATTTTCGCGCCGCTTATGCTTGCGGCCCTTCCGTGCCTGGAGGCACAGGTACCTGAGTCCCACGGCGCCCCAGAGACCTACTTAGACATGACGCCGGCTGAACTTGCCAAGCACGTTCCCGAACTCAAGCATCTTGTGCCGGCCTCCAGCCAGGAGATGCTCCCGGAGATTCTGCGGCGAGTGGGAGCGACGGTCGCTGAGTTTTTCGACAATTTCTCGAATACCACCTGCACCGAGCACGTCATCTCTGCGGTTGATGTCCCCAGGGAAACGCTGGCGCTTCATTACGATGCTAAGCTCAATTACATAGCCATCGTCAAACCGGGGGGAGACAAGACTCGCCTCGACGAGTATCGCACGGATTCCAAAGGCAAGGTGGTCCATCTCGAGGCCCAACACACCATAGTGACCGTCGGATTTGTTACGATGACGATCCATTTTCATCCTCGCTTCCAGGCGGACTCCCGCTTTAGCTACCTGGGGCGTGAGAAAGTTGAGGGGCAAGACGCCTATGTCGTCGCCTTCGCCCAGCGACCGGGCGTGGCGCGGCGAACCGGTCTCGTAGTCTTCAAGGACAGGACGGCGAGTATATTGGTGCAGGGTGTGGCGTGGATCGATCCGGTGAACTTCAGGATCCTTCGCCTGCGTACGGATATTGAGCGGCCGGACTCGACGGTTAATTTGGTCCGGGAAACCACCGAAATCGATTACTTCGAGGTGACTTTCAAACAAGGTGCCAAGTCACTGTGGTTGCCGCGCCGGGTGAATGTGAGTGGGCAAATGGGCAGGTATACGTACCAGAACGATCACAGCTATTCCAATTACCGGCTCTTCGTCGTGCAGACGGAAGAATCGGGCTCGCGGCCCCCGTCTTAAAATGGGGGTAGTCCGCAACCGTGTCATCAGGATGATCGATGGGTCGATTCGCGTCCATTAACCGATCGTTCCGGTTAGGCCGAGAGCTCGTGGCAAGAGCCGCCGGCCCGAAAAGCGGTTCTGCGCTCTCCGTGCTTTTGGCCTCGGCATTGGCCTTATGTCTCAGCGCCGCCCAGAAAACTGCCAACCCGCCTGAGATGCAGGCGCACGAGACCACACCGCAATTCCGCATCCGCGCGGAACGCAATCTTGTATTGGTCCGGGTGGTGGTGCGCGACGACAAAGGCCGGACGGTAGGCAATCTCCATAAGGAAGATTTCCGGCTGCTTGACGACGGAAAGCCGCAGGAGATCGCGGACTTCAGCGTCGAGGTTTCCAACCCGAAACCGGAAGCGGGTCAGCCGCCTGCTGCGCCCGCCGCCCCGGCCGCAACTGCCGCTCCGCCGGCCGCTGTCGTTCCCCAGCGCTTCGTGGGTCTCTTCTTCGACGATTATCACACCGAAACCGAGGGAATCATGCGGACGCGCCAAGCCGCTTGGCGCTATGTGCAGACCACGGTGCGGCCTCAGGACCGGGTGGCGATCTTCACCGCCACCGGCAAAGACCAGCTCGATTTCACCAGCGACCAGTCCAAACTCCACGATGCGTTGTATCGCACGCTTGCCCTTCCTCATTCCCCCTCGGGTTGTCCCGCGATTGATGAGTACGAAGCCTACTCGGCCCACATCCTCAATGACCCGGACGCCCTCGTGGTCCTGCACACGGACGCCATCGGATGCGTCTGTCATGAGACTGCGATCGGGGAGGGTCGGCCGGTGGCCGGCATGGGCTCCGCCATGGAGCAGCCCGGAGGACGGGGGGCTGTCGATCCCTGCCCGCCGCAGGCGGAACGGCAAGGGGAACTCGAAGCCGCCGTGGTGTGGGCTCGCGTCGAGGCGGAGTCGCTCCGTGCGTTAGACGCCATAGAACGATCGGTTCGCCGCCTGGCCGCCATGCCGGGCCAGCGCAACCTGGTGCTGGTCTCGCCCGGCTTCCTGACTGAGACCGAGAAGGAGAAAATAGACGCCATCATCGATCGTGCTTTGCAACAGCAGGTAGTTGTCAGCGCCATCGACGCCGCCGGGCTGGTCACCGGACTCCCCAAAGATATGACGAATGTAGCCCTTCAGCGCGTCGAAGCGATCAGGATGAGGCTGCAGAACACCGGTGCGGTGGCCATGAGCGGTGTGCTTGCCTACCTGAGCTCCGATACGGGCGGCGTGTTTTTCCACAACAGCAACGACTTCGCGGAGGGCTTCCGCGAAGCCGCGGCCGTTCCTGAGGTTTACTATGTGCTTAGTTTTTCGCCTCAAGACGTCAAGCTGAACGGGCAATTCCATTCCCTCAAAGTCAGCCTCACAAATCCCGGTCATCTCTCCGTCCAGGCGCGCCGCGGCTACTTTGCCTCGGAAGCGACGCTGGTGGAGAAGGCGCCGGGCGCGAGCGAACTCGAGCGGGCCGTGTTCTCCCTCGAAGAGGTGCACGGTTTGCCCGCGGAAGTCAGCGCGAAGGTGGAAAAACTGAACGATCAGAAGTCGAAATTAATCGTCTCCATTCATGTGAACATCGCCTCCTTACGCTATCGCCAGGAGGCCGGCCGCAGCGCGGACACCCTGATTTTCGATACCGCACTTTTCGATCGCGACGGCAAGTACGTCGCCAGCAAGGAAGCGTCAATCGATCTTAACCTCAGGGACGCAACGCTCGAGAAGTTCACCAAGTCCGGCATTGTCGCCCAGACCAATTTCGAGGTGGCTCCGGGAACTTACCGGGTGCGGGAGGTGGTGCGGGATAGCGAGTTGACAGGTACGGCGGCATTGAACTGCGAGGTAGCAGCGCCCGGCGGCGCGCAGTAACCGAAAACCTCCGTCACACCGAGCGAAGAATCTCCCCGGGAAAAATCAGAACAGCTCACGCAAAGTCGCAAAGACGCGAAGGCCCGCAAAGGGAAAGCCGTTTCTTTGCGAGCTTTGCGCCTTGGCGTGAAAGCGGTTTGTTCTTTCGCGAATCAATTCACAAGCTTTAGAATGACTGGGCAACGCGATCGGGAACAAGGACCTAATATATGACCAACGAAATCGAGTGCGCTCTGCTTGGCATCGACGTGGGAACCGGCGGTGCGCGTGCGGTTGCCGCTACTCCCACCGGCAAACTCTTGGCAGACGCGGAGGAGCCCATCCGGCAAGACCACCGTGCCGCGGGAGGAATCCACGAGCAGGACCCTGACGAATGGTGGCAAGCTGTCTGCTCAGTTGCGCAGAGGATTGCACAGAATCTGAAGGAGGAATCGGGCAAGGCAGAGCTGCGCGGCGTGGCGGTGACCTCCACTTCGGGGACTCTGGTCGTCGCGGATGCGCAAGGCCGCCCACTGCGGCCCGCCATACTGTACGACGACGGCCGGGGATTGGAGATTGCGGAGGAACTAAACCAACAAGGCGGCTCACCGGGCGTCCGCCTGGGGCCGTCATTTTCGCTGGTGAAGGCCGCCTGGGTCGCGCGGCACGAGCCCGCAGTGTGGGAGCGCGCTCGCTTCCTCCTCAGCCCGGCGGATTGGCTTTCCGGAAAGCTGAGCGGCGAGTTTGGAATATCCGATTTTACCAATGCCTTGAAACTCGGCTACGATCCGGAGAGCACTTCATGGATTGGCAGCGTTCGTGCCGCGGGCTTGCCCGCTGACCGCCTGCCGGTGGTTCGCCGTCCAGGCCAGCCCATCGGGCAGGTGAGCAATGCGGCCGCGGCCGAGACGGGCTTGCCGCCGGGCGTGCAGGTCCTGGCGGGCGCCACCGATGGAATGGCCAGCGTGGTTGCCTCGGGTGCTAGCGCGTGCGGCGACGCCAACACAACCCTGGGGACGACCCTGGTTTGGAAAGTGCTCCACAACGGAAAGCCTGCGGCGCCCAGCGGTGTTTACTTTCACCTGCATCCGGGAGGCTTGTGGGTGCCTGGGGCAGCCAGCAACACCGGGCTGGGAAGCATCCGGCGGCCCGAGGCGCTGCCCGCAGATTCGCCCGCGGAAATGGATCGTCTGGCTGCAAGCTACCTTCCGACGCCAGTCGTCTGCTACATGCTTTCCGGCGAAGGCGAGAGGTTTCCCTTCGCTCGTCCGAAGGCAACATCGTTTGTGGATGGCAGCCCGCGCGATGCCGCGGAGTCCTACGCGGCGCAGTTGCAGTCCATGGCCTTCGTCGAGCGCTGGGGTTACGAAATCCTCGAGAGTTGCGGAATCAAAGTCGGCGACAAGGTTTTTTCAACCGGCGCGGCTGCCAAAAGCCCGGTCCTGTCGCAAGTGCGCGCCAATGTTCTCGGCAAGACCATTGCCTTGCCCCGCAACCCCACCGCGGCCTTCGGGGCGGCGATTCTGGCGGCTACGGGGGCAGTATTCTCGGGAAATATCGTTCACGCCATTCAATCCATGTCCGCCATCCTGGAAACTTACCCTCCTTCGTCGGAGCTGTTCCCGGCCTTTGACGCGGTCTACAACTCATTTCGCAACGCGTGCGCCCGCCGAGGTTACGGCGCGCTGATTGCGTAAGCATGGCCTGACGACGGAGAGATGTAGTGCGGGCGTCTCGCCCGCTGTCTCGCGGGCATACTCCCCGCGACCTGGCGGGGCGAGACGCCCGCATCACCACCATCAATGCGGTGGTAAGATGAAATCCAGGGGGCAAAATGATAAGAAACCGTTGTTTCGGCAGTCGAGGTCGCGATCTTGTTTTCACGCTGCTTTGCGGCGCCCTTGTCCTCGCAGCCTGCCACGGGCAGGCCCAGGAACGCAAACAAGAATCCGACAAGTTAGCGGCGCTGCTGAATTGGCAGCCGGGGAACGTCGTGGCTGAAATCGGCGCGGGCGACGGCAGCATGACGCTGGCCGCCGCCGAACGCGTGGGGCCGACTGGCCGCGTCTACACGACCGAATTGGATCCCGATAAGCTGGCCAAATTGCAGTCCCTGGCCGCCGAGCAAAAAAACATCATCGCGGTCAAGGCTGGCCTAGCTGAAACCAACCTTCCGCACGAGTGCTGTGATTCCATCTTCATGCGGCGCGTCTACCATCACTTCACCGAGCCGGAGAAAGAGGACGCCAGCCTTTTCCAATCGCTCAAGCCGGGTGGCCTTCTCGCGGTCATAGATTTTCAACCCGGCGAGGGGCCCGGCGATCTCAAGCTGCCCAAGGGCGTGCCAAAAAACCGCGGTGGGCACGGCATGCCGAAGCAACTGTTGATCGATGAGCTCACGGCCGCAGGATTCCAAGTTGTGGCGACGCCCACGGACTGGGCCGCGCCCGATTACTGCATTGTCCTCAAAAAGCCGGGGTAAATGAAGGGTAAAGGGTGAAGGATAAAGGGTAAAGCCCAAGCCTCGGGAGAACAGCCCGCTCTCCAACGAACGTGTGAAAGAATCGGCCTCCAGTCATCCTGAGTCCTTCGCTAGTCATTCCGAGCGAAGCGAAGAATCTCCGTAGTTCGCTCAGGATAAACTCCGCGGAGGTTCTCCGCGGTTTCCCATGGTTCAACGACTTGCGAACAACTACAGAGATCCTTCGCTCCGCTCAGGATGACACATCCCGAATTTCTTGACACGTCCCAAGGGAGAGGCCTGTTGTCCCGGATTTAGCCTTTACCCTTTATTCTTTAGCCTTCACCCTTTCAATGACGCCCGGCACCCGGCTATGATAATCTCGTGCGTGCCGCATTGCAGGGCACACGGAGGAATATGGCAGACGCATCGAGCACTCAGGCACCAACTTCTAATCGCATCGCTTCCATCGACGCACTTCGCGGCTTCGACATGCTTTGGATCACCGGCGGTGAGGAAATCATCCATAGTCTCTGCAAGCTGTATCCGAGTGCTTTTAGCACCGGGCTCAGCACGCAGTTCGAACACGTGACCTGGGCGGGCTTCCGGTTCTATGATTTGATTTTCCCCCTGTTCCTGTTCATCGTCGGCGTAGTCCTTCCCTTTTCCATTACCAAACGACTGGAAGCGGGCGCCAACCGGGCCCAGCTTTATACGCACCTGGTCCGGCGGCTGGTGATCCTGTTTTGCCTGGGGCTTGTGTATAACGGCTTTCTGAATCTCAACTTCCACGAGCTGCGCATCGCCGGGGTTCTGCAGCGTATCGCGATAAGCTATTTCATCGCCGGGATCGTGATGATGAACACCGGGGTGCGCGGCCAGGCGACGGTTGCAGGCGGCCTGCTTGTAGTTTACTGGCTGGTGATGAGGTTCGTACCGGTTCCGGGCATCGGCGCCGGCGTGCTGACTCCCGCCGGCAACCTCTGCGCATTTGTCGACCAGCACCTGCTGCCGCATCCGTTCTGCTGCTACTTTTTCGGTGACAATGAAGGCATCCTCTCCACTATCCCGGCCGTGTCCACTTGCCTGCTGGGCGCCTTAGCCGGGCATTGGTTGCGCACCACGCGGCCTCCCGCGCGCAAGGCCGCCGGGCTGGCTCTGGCGGGTGTTGCCTGCCTGCTGGTGGGATGGACGTGGGGCCATTGGTTCCCCATCATCAAGAACATCTGGTCCAGTTCGTTCGTCCTGTTCGCGGGCGGATGGAGCCTGCTCCTTCTCGCGCTCTTCTACTGGATCATCGACGTTCGCGGCTTCAAGCGCTGGGCTTTCTTTTTCACGGTCATCGGGCTGAACCCCATCACCATTTACCTGATTCGCAGTCAATTTGATTTCGGAACCGTGGCCATGATCTTCGTCCGCGGATTCATCAATCAGATCGGCCCGTATAAGCCCCTGGTCTTTGATTTGAGCGTTTTTGCGGTGGGGTGGCTGTTTTTGTACTTCCTTTACCGGCAGAAGATCTTCCTGAAAGTGGGATAACCCAAAACGAAGCCATTGCACCACTGAGACACAGAGGCACGGAGGAAGGCAGGAAGCCTTTACATCATTAGTCTTCTCGGTGTCTCGGTGCCTCAGTGGTTGATTCAACACCGATGTCGAACTTGCGAATCTGCATTTACTGCGGCTCCAGCCGCCAGTGCGACCCTGCTTATCTCCGCGCGGCGGCCTGCCTGGGCCGCGAACTGGCGCGCCGCGGCGCCACGATCGTGTATGGCGGCGGAGCAGTGGGGTCGATGGGCGCTCTCGCCGATGGCGCGTTGGCCGAGGGCGGCAACGTGGTCGGCATCATCCCCGGCTTCATGAATCAGCTCGAGTGGGGGCACAAGGGCATTACCGAACTTCGCATCGTGAGCGATATGCACGAGCGCAAGCGTCTGATGCTCCAGGATGCGCACGCGGTGGTCGCCCTGCCGGGCGGCTCGGGAACCTTCGACGAACTGCTGGAGGCCATTTCCCTCAAGCGCCTCGCCGTTTTCCTCGGACCCATCGTTCTTCTCAACACCCAGTCGTATTTCGACCATCTGCTTCTGGCGCTCGAGCGCTGCGTCTCCGAGCGCTTCATGGACCCGCGCCACAAATCCATGTGGTCGGTCGTGAAGGAACCGGAAGAGGTTTGGCCCGCCATTCAATCCGCCCCGCCGTGGCATTCCTCCAGCATCACGTTCGCGGGTGTCTGATACCACCCTCGCACCGGAGGGAGGGCGTTGGTCCGGAGCTCATCAGCAATCGACAATCGACGATCATCAATCGTCAATCCATCGACATTCCGTCTCCTTGACGCTCTGGGAGGTTTACCCTAGAGTAAAGTGGTTCATGTGGTCCCCACGCCCGAGCTCCGGGAGGTCGGGGAGCATCGGATGCGCTTCGGCAGCGTCCGGCAATCGCCTGAGGCACCATGTTTTTCAGTCTGCGTACAAAGCTGTTTCTGGCCCTTGTGGTGTTGGCGTCCGCCCTTTCGGCACTTGCCTTCTCTCCTGTGGCGGGCCGGCACGGAATGGTGGCCTCGAGCGAACCCTTGGCCTCTGAGGTGGGGGTGCAAATCCTTCGCGAAGGGGGCAGTGCCGTGGACGCCGCGGTGGCGGTGGGGTTTGCGCTCGCAGTCACGCACCCTGTGGCGGGGAATATCGGCGGAGGCGGCTTTATGCTCATCCGGCTGGCGAGCGGCGAGGCCGTGGTGGTCGACTACCGCGAAGCTGCCCCGGCCGCCGCTTCCCGAAACATGTACGTGAACTCCAATGGGGAGATCGTTCCGCACGCCAGCACCGTGGGGGTTCTATCGGCGGGCGTTCCGGGCACCGTGGCCGGCCTCGCGTTGGCCGAAGAGAAGTACGGAAAACTCGGGCTGGCTCGGGTGATCGCCCCTGCGGTTCATCTGGCGCGCGATGGATTCGAGGTCAGCTACCACTTCAGCGAATCGCTTCGGCAGGACGGCGATCGACTTTCGAAATTCGATGCTTCGCGCCGCATATTCCTGCGAGTTGGGCGCTTTTACGAGCCGGGCGAGACTTTCAAGCAGCCGGAACTGGCCCAAACGCTCGAGGCGATCGCACACCAAGGAGCGAAGGGTTTTTATTCAGGAGCCGTGGCGCAGGCGATCGCCGCCACCATGCAGAAGTATCATGGCCTGATCACCGAACAGGACCTAGCCCGCTACCGTCCGATTCTCCGCCAGCCGCTCGTCGGCCATTTTCGAGGTTATGAGATTCTTTCCGTCCCGCCGCCCAGTTCGGGAGGCGTGGCCTTGATTGAGATGCTGAATATCCTCGAGCCGCTCGACCTGGGACCGCCCGACTCATTCGAATCCATGCAGTTCATGGTCGAGGCCATGCGGCACGCGTATGCCGACCGCGCGGCTTACCTGGGAGACGCGGACTTCACGCCGGTGCCCGTGGCCCGGCTGACCAGCGAAGCGTACGCGGCCAAGCTGCGCGAGGCGATTCTGCACTCCAAGCCGGACGCGCCCATTGCTGCGGGCAATCCGCAAGCGTTTGAAAGCTCCCAGACCACGCACTACTCCGTGGTGGACGACGACGGCAACGCGGTAGCAAATACCTACACGCTGAACAACGGTTACGGCAGCGGAGTGACGGTAGATGGCGCGGGTTTCCTCCTGAACGATGAGATGGACGACTTCGCCGCGAAGCCGGGCACGCCCAACCTCTATGGTCTTGTGCAAGGCGAGGCCAATGCCATCGCTCCCAACAAGCGCCCGCTCTCCAGCATGACTCCGACTCTGGTCCTGCAGGGCGGCAAACTCCGGCTGGTTCTCGGCTCCCCGGGTGGAGGCACGATCATCAATACCGTTCTCCAGGTGCTTCTGAACAATCTGGTTTTTAAGATGGACATCCTCCAGGCCGTCTCCTTCCCGCGTTTCCATCACCAGTGGATGCCGGACCGGCTGATCCTCGAACGGGTCGGCTTTTCGGCGGACACGATCCAGAAACTGCGGGAGGCCGGCTATCAGGTAGCTTTTTACGGCGGCATCGGCGACTGTGAGGCGATCGCAGTCGATGCCCTTTCAGGATGGAAGTTCGGCGCTTCCGACCCGCGCGCCGACGGAAAGGCGGTCGGATACTGATGAACTATGGTCTCTCTACTTCCCTTTTTGCCGCGGAAAGGCTCAACTCCCATATTCTGGACAAGATTCTGGCCGTGGGCCTGCGTCATCTCGAAATTATGGCGGCCCGCCAGCACCTGGACTATCACGATGTGAACCAGGTGCGGGATGTGGCGCAGTGGTTCACCGACTATGGGGTCACTTTGCACGCTCTTCATGCTCCCCTGTTCAGCGACTGGAATTGGGGGCGTTCCGGAGGGCTGCTCATTTCGGTTGCCAGCCTGGAGCGCCGGGCGCGCATCCTCTCCATGGATGAAATCAAGCGTGCTATCGACGTCGCCGAGCACCTCCCCTTTCGGTATCTCGTGCTTCACTTGGGCGTTCCGGGCGAGGAATACGACCTGGCGAAGTTCGATGCCGCCTTTACCTCCCTCGAACATCTGCATCTCTTCGCTAAAGAGCGGGGTGTGCAGATTCTGCTGGAGAATATTCCCAGCGAATTAAGCACTCCCGAGCGCATGATGACGTTTTTCCAATACACGCGCTTGGACTTGAAAGTCTGCTTTGATACAGGCCACGCGAACCTGACCGGAGGAGTGGATGCGTCCTTCCGGACACTCCGGGAGCGCATTGCCGCCGTCCACCTTCACGACAACCAGGGTGAAAAGGACGAACACCTTTTACCATTCGAGGGGAAGATCGACTGGGCCCAGGCCATCCGCAACTTCCGCTCCGCGGACCCGCCCTACCCGATCCTGTTCGAGGTGAACAGCGAGCGCCACGATCCGGGCGTCCTGGGGCGGCTTCCGGAGGTGATGGCGCGGCTCGAAGAATTTCAAATTTGAGATTTCCGATTTCAAATTTGAAGAGCCGCTCGGCCTGAGATTACCGCCAGAAGAGAGTCAAGGATCAGAGTTCAAGAATGATTCTGGCCGGGCGCGAACTCAGACACTGAAGAGCCGATATGAGATGGAAAATATACTCGCTGGTGTTCGCGATTATCGCGTTGGCGGGTGGCGCGTCACCTTCACCCTCCGCGACGCCTCAGGACCAGATTCACGCGGTGCTGGAATCACAACAGGACGCGTGGAACCGAGGTGACCTTGTCGCATTTATGCAGGGCTACTGGAAATCTGACCGGACGGAATTTGTGGGCGCCAGCGGGATTCAGCGTAGCTGGCAGGCGGTGCTGGATCGCTACCGACAGGGATACCCAGACCGTAAGGCGATGGGCAAGTTGACTTTTTCCAATCTCGAAATCACGATGCTCGGACCCAAGGCCGCGTTTGTATTGGGCGAGTGGCGGCTAGGTCGCGCCTCCGATCAGCCGCACGGCGTCTTTACGCTGATCTTCCGCAGATTTCCCGAAGGCTGGCGGATTATTCATGACCATACCTCGGCGGCGCAAAAATGACTTCGAAAAGCGAAAGTCGAAAAGGTAACGCCGGATCACCCGATGATTAAGGAGATCACCCTTGGTTCCTACCGTTGAAATTCGAAACGTCTCGGATTACGTTGGCCAGGAAGTTCTTGTGCAGGGCTGGCTTTACAACCTGCGGGAAAGCGGCAAGCTGTTGTTTCCTCAGTTCCGCGACGGCACAGGCCTGATTCAGGGCGTGGTGGTGAAGAGCGCAGTCTCGCCCGAGTTGTTCGAGCGGGTGCGCAAGCTGACTCAGGAATCGTCCTTGCGCGTCACCGGTAAGGTGCGCGCGGACCAGCGTGCTCCGGGCGGATTCGAGCTGGATGTTACTGGCCTCGAAATCGAGCAGTTGGTTCCGCCTGAGAATCCTTACCCTATAACGCCCAAGGAGCACGGCACGGAATTCCTGATGGACCATCGCCATCTCTGGCTGCGCTCGCTGCGGCAACGTGCCATCCTGGGCGTCCGGCACGAGATCATCAGAGGCGTGCGCGACTTCTTCGACGGGCGCGGCTTCACCTTGGTGGATACTCCCATCTTCACGCCCTCCGCCTGCGAGGGCACCACCACGCTCTTCGAAGTGAACTACTTCGACGACAAAGCTTACCTGACACAATCCGGCCAGCTTTACAACGAGGCCGCGGCCATGGCCGTGGGCAAGACTTACTGCTTTGGCCCGACGTTCCGTGCGGAAAAATCCAAAACCCGCCGCCACCTCACGGAGTTCTGGATGGTCGAGCCGGAAGTTGCCTTCGCCCATCTCGAAGACACCATGGCGCTGGGCGAAGAACTGGTGGCCTTTGTGGTCGAGCGCGTTCTCGAGAATCGCCGCCCGGAGCTGAAGACTCTGGAACGGAACGTGGCCAGCCTGGAGAAAATCAAGCTGCCCTTCCCGCGCATGAGCTATGACGAGGCCGTGAAACTGCTCCAGCAAAAGGGCGGCGAGATCCAGTGGGGCGGCGATTTCGGCGGCGGCGACGAGACCATCCTCTCTCAGAACTTCGAGCGCCCCGTACTCGTCCACCGCTACCCCAGCCAGGTGAAGGCCTTCTACATGGCGCCTGACCCGCAACGCCCGGAAGTAGCCCTTTGCGTGGATATGCTCGCGCCGGAGGGCTACGGCGAAATCATCGGCGGGGGCGAGCGCCTGGCCGATTACGACCTGCTCCTGAAGCGCATCGAGGAAGAAAAACTGCCTCGCCAGGCGTTCGAATGGTACCTCGACTTACGGCGCTACGGCAGCGTGCCGCATTCCGGCTTCGGCATGGGCATCGAACGCGTGGTCGCCTGGCTCTGTGGCCTCGACCATGTGCGCGAGACCATCCCGTTCCCGCGCATGCTCTACCGCTTGACGCCGTGAGCGGGGGGGCGGGGCTTGCGGTAGGAGGAAAGACACCTGGAGGCTGTCATTCTGAGCGCAGCGAAGATTCTCCGCAGTTAGAGTTTCAAAGAACTACGAGATCCTTCGTCGCCTGCGGCTCCTCAGGATGACAGTTCGAAGAGTGATGCTGTCGATTGCCTCGCAGGATTAGGCCAGGATGATTAGTTTTCACGCACGAAAATTACGATCAGGTTCGACGAACAACTCCTCATCCAAGCTAAAAAGCTGCCGCCCCCTCGGTTAAGCTCCCCGCGCAACTTCAATGATCCATCCCTCGTTTGACCCTGAACCGGTTGTAGTCCTTTTTGTTCCTGTTGACGTTCTACAGAGGCGGCTGTATACTACGACCTGTTGGCATCCTAAAGGAGAACCACGCGATGGATCGAACCAAGGGCGAGATTCTGCAGGGCACTCTGGACCTGATGGTGCTCAAGGTTTTGGAGGGCGTGGGGCCGATGCACGGGTACGGGATCGCCCGCCGCCTCGAACAGGTCTCCGAGAACCTGCTCGAGATGAATCAGGGCACGCTCTACCCTGCTCTGCTCCGCCTCCAGCAGCGGGGTTGGATCAATTCCAAGTGGGGCGCCTCTGAGAATAATCGCCGGGCCAGGTTTTATTCGCTGACCAAGGCGGGACGAAAGCAGCTCGCAACAGAGGAGGCGAGCTGGGAGCGCACGTCGGCGCTGATGGCGCGGGTGCTCGCGGGATCGTGAGCCTGTAATCCCGGAACTGCGGAGCGTCCCCGCCTCACTCCGAATGACGGACCGGCTGACGACTGACAACGGAGGACTGACCATGCGAATCCTTTGGGCGCGTTTTATGGGACTTTTCCGGAGGGGCCGGCTGGAGCAGGAACTCGACGACGAGGTGCGTTTGCACCTGGAAATGCTGGAGGACGAAAACCTGCGAAGAGGCATGCCACCGCAAGAGGCACGCTACGCCGCTTTACGCAGCTTTGGCGGCGTCGATCAAACCAAAGAACGCTACCGCGAGCAGCGCGGCCTGCCCTTCGTCGATTCGTTCCTCCGGGATGTCCGTTACGGCTGGCGCGGCTTGCTCAGGAACCCCGGCTTCGCCTCCGTGGCGATCACGACGCTGGCTTTGGGAATCGGCGCCAACACGGCCATCTTCAGCGTGGTCCACGCTGTCCTGTTGCGTCCTCTGCCCTATCGCAACCCAAGCCGCCTGGTCTACGTCTCCGAGTTCTGGCCCCACGAAACCCCCGTCAGGACTGTGCCGAATCCCGATTTCGCCAACTGGAGCGAGCATGACCAACTCTTCGACGGCCTTGCGGCTTATGGTGGCGGAGCGGAGGTCAATCTAACCGGGATGGGGGAACCGGAGCGTTTGTCGGGGGCCAGGGTCACTGCGGATTTCTTCACCCTCCTGGGAATCAAGCCATTTCTGGGCCGGAGTTTTCTGCGCGAAGAGGATCGGCCGGGCGGCCGCAAGGCGGTGCTGCTCAGCTACGAGCTTTGGCAGCGGCGCTTTGGTTCGAACTCGAAAATCATCGGCTCGACCATCCAGCTTGGCGGCGACCTGTTCACGATCGTCGGGGTTACGCCGGCAGGCTTCCGGTTTCCTGACGACGACTTTCGTGCCCAGGTATTTTTGCCCATGCTCGTGGCCCGCGTCGTCGACTGGAAGTCGCGGGATCCGAATCAGTTCAGGTTGCTGAGGGCTCTCGCCCGCCTCCGTCCGGGCGTCACGCCTGAACAGGCCCGTGCCGAGTTGACCGCGCTGGTGCGAGCCGAGGCCGAACTCGAGCCGCCCCAATTCAAGCGCATGCGGGCGGGAATGGAGGTGCGGATCACTCCGCTTTCTGAGAGGCTGGCCGCACCCGCACGCCCGATCCTGCTTATTCTCCTCAGCTCGGTGGCTCTGCTTCTCATCATGTCGTGCGTGAACGTCGCCGGCATGCAACTTGCCCGCGGCGCCACCCGGCAGCGGGAACTGACGGTGAGGGCGGCCCTGGGGGCTCGAAGGTCGCGGCTCGCCGCGCAGTTGCTGATGGAAAACTTCGTGCTGCTGATCGGTGCGGCAGGCGTAGCCGTCTGCTTAGGATTTGCCGGCCTGAGAGCCCTGCGTAGTCTTGCGCCACCCCAAATTCCGCATCTCGAACTGGCGTCACTCGATTGGACCGTCCTGCTCTTTACCTTGATCGTTGCCACAATGACGGGCATTCTCGCTGGCCTCGCTCCGGCCCTGCTCGGCTCTCGTGTGGAGTTGAACGAAATCCTGAAGGGCAGCGGAGCGCAAACCGGGTCTGCCCGAAGACAGCATCGAGTTCGCAGCATCCTGGTGACCACGGAGATGGCGCTGGCTCTTGTGCTTTTGATCGGCTCCGGCCTGCTCACCCGAAGCCTCATCCATCTCATTTCTATTGATCCGGGTTTCAACACTCACCGCTTACTGACGCTTCGCCTTTCCCTCTCCGAACGAGCTTATCCAAAGCCCGAGCAGAAGGATGCCTTCCTCAGCACGCTGCTGGCGCGGGTGAGGGCGTTGCCTGGCGTTCGTTCCGCCGCAGCAGGCAGCGGGTTGCCCACACTCGGTTGGTGGTCTCTCGCAGGAACGGACATCGAAGGCCAGCCGCAGATGCCGCCGGGATTGCGCCCCGACATTCCTCACGACGTGGTCACCACGGACTACTTCCAAACGCTGGGCATTCCGCTGCTGGCCGGCAGGACGTTCAACGAACTGGACCGCCCGAGCACGGTCCCGGTGGCGATTGTCAACCAAGCTTTCGTTCGCCAGTATTTTGCAGGGCAAAATCCGATCGGCAAACATGTTGGGAGAAGAACTTCTCCGGGCGTATGGGGCGAGATCATCGGAGTGGTAGGAAATGTAAGGCAACTCGGCCCCTCCCAAGCCGCTTCACCTGAGGTCTACACGGCATACCAGCAGGAGCCTGTGGGTGACGTGAATCTGGCGCTGCGATCGGACGCTGATCCGCTGGCCCTGGTCGGGCTGGTCAAGGCCGCAGTTCAGGCCGTCGATCCCGCCCAGCCTGTCTACAACGTCGCCACCATGGATCAGCGACTCTCGGAATCTATGGCGCCGCAGCGCTTCAATGCATTGTTGGTGGGGGGGGTTGCTTTGGCGGCGTTGGGACTTGCGGGAGTTGGCACCTTCGGCGTGCTGGCTTATTCCGTGGCGCGACGGACATCCGAGATCGGCGTCCGCATGGCGCTGGGTGCGAGTCGCGCACAAGTCACGAGGCTGGTCATAGGCGAAGGCTTGCGGCTCTGCGGTCTTGGTGTGGTCTTGGGACTGGTAGCTTCGGTCCCTCTAACTCGCCTGCTTGGCGGTGTGCTGTTCGGCGTCGGCCCCTCTGATCCCGTAGCCCTGGCTGCGGCCTCCGTAGCGCTGGTCCTGGTAGCGGTGGTGGCTTGCTACATCCCCGCTCGGCGGGCGCTCCTGGTCGATCCCATAACCGCGCTAAGACACGAATGAACGGATGGGATTCCGGAACCGCGTGGCAAGGGCAGCGCTTCTACGGCAAGGTCACCGCGGCCACGGCCAGTCCGCCCAGGGTTACGTCATCACCGGCGAGTTGCGACGCGGCAGGCGGCTGGAAACCCGTCTGCTGGTCGACGACTTCGAACTGTCCCCCCGAGGCGCCGGGAACGGATGCTTCGACTGTCCACATCCGTTTATTCACCAGTAGCACCTTGCGTTTGCCGTCGTGAGTGACGAATCCCAAACCATAGACCGAGGGGGTGGCAATACTCGTTGCAACGAGTTTATCACCCGGCCCGAAATTTGAGCGGAGCAATTTTAGCACCCAGAAGCGCGCGTTGGGCTGGCCCGTGTTCCAATCCACCATGCTGACCGAGGGCCACTGCCCGGGATAGCCGACCATCTGCGACTCGCCGATAATCTCGATGCCGAGCTTGGCCACTTCGCCAAAAACATAGGCGTACATCGCACCGGAGAGATTCCAATAGGAGTTCGGAATGGGCGGCGCAACATAGCCGGCCGGCATTCCGGTGCCGTCGGTTCCGGTTTGCGACCCGACTTCATCGAGGTCCGTTTGGGTCTGCGGCGAAAGGCGCTGGCGGACGGACTCGACCCAGCGCACCACCGCAAGAAATCGATCGGCTTGGTTGAAGAACGTGTACTGCTGAACTTCCGGCGGCTCTTTCTGCGTAGGCTTGGCGTAGAAGTGATAACTGATCACGTCGCGCGGAATCCCCGGCTTGTGATGGTGCGGGTCCAAGAAATACTCCATGATCGGCATATGGCCTTCCGCCGAATCGAGCGCCAGCGCCACGAATTTCATCCTGGGCGCGACTTGCCGGATAGCCGCGGCGATGGCGTCATAACTGGCCGTGTAATCCTGCGCCGTCATGGAGTGTTCGTCATCGACTTCGTTAAAGACTTCCCAGTAGTCGAACTTGTAGTGATGGCCGGACTCGCGGCGCTTTCCGGCTTCGTCGGTGAATCCCCCTTGCGTGTACCAACTCACCAACCGGGCGTAGTACTGAGCCAGCTCCAACCGGCTCGGATCGCGCAGGCCCTTTCCATGCTCGTAGGTCCAGGTTATCTCGTCCGGGTCAGCCGGGTAGGGCACTGGCTTTTCGGTCTCGTACATCCACTGAGGAATCGTGCTGAAATTGATGATCACCGAATGCCCGGCTTGGGCGTTCATGAAATCTTCCATCATCGGGTCGATCAAGGAGAAGTCCCACGAGGTGTGGTCGTGCGTCGGAGGCTCGAGCTCCGCCACTGCCAACTTGGGGTACGGCAGCCAGGGCACGTAACGAACGTCTTCAGCTCCCAAGTCGCGCAAAGCCTCGAAGACCCGATCGTGGATTTTCGAGCCGCGTCGCAAGGGCGGCATCACTACCACCTGCAGTGTCGGCGTGGTCCTGGAAACAGAAGTCACGTTGTCCCAGGCGACCCTCACAGACGCTTTTTCAGGCGGCGGCTCGGCAACTGTTACCTTCCTAGTGCACGAGTTGAAAACACACAATAAGCATAACATTAAGACACATAAAGGAATGGCTCTCAAACGTTTCATCGAGAATCACCGGCAGGGGACGGCTTGCTGTGCCCTGATCGCGCAAGCGAGTTCAGACCGTGGCGGGTAGGGCAAGCCCTACCCCTACGTTTCATCCTAGTTCACCTGTAGGGGGACGGCTTGCCGTCCCCTCGTCGCACGCATCAGTCCAGAAGCCCAAAGCATGTGGCGCACACTCGGTTGAAGGCGTGGAACCCGGTGAGTTCGACGTCGGGCGACAGATATCCGTCCCGCTTCGGCTCGTCGCGCAGCAGGTCCGTGCTGAGGTATTTCTTGTTGTCATCCGGGAAGACGGTGACGACAACGCTGTCGTCGCCTAACTGGTTCTGCACCTTGAGCGCGCCGACGAGGTTCGCGCCGGAGGAGATTCCCACGCCCAGCCCCAATTGTGCGGCCAGTTTCTGCGCCATCAGGATCGCGTCGCCGTCGTGGACAGTTACGACTGCCTCCAGCTTATCCAGTTGAACGATGGGCGGGATAAACTCGTCTGAAATACCCTGAATGCGGTGCTGACCCACTCGATGTCCCGTGGACAACGTGGGCGATTCGGCCGGCTCAAGGGGATGCACGCGCAACGAAGGAGTCTTCGAACGCAGAAACCGCCCCACGCCCATGATTGTGCCGCCCGTGCCCACGCCCGCAACGAAGGCATCGGCTGTAAGCGCATTGGCGTTCAACTGCCACCAGATCTCCGGGCCGGTAGTTGTTTCGTGGGCTTGCACGTTCGCTTCGTTGGAGAACTGATGGGGCAGAAATACGCGCGGTTGCTTGGCTGCCATCTCTTCCGCCATGCGGATGCTGCCCAGAAATCCTCCCGCCTCCCGCCCCACCAACACGATGCGAGCGCCAAAGCTGCGAATCAGCTCGATTCGTTCGTGGCTCATCCATTCCGGTATGAAG
The DNA here is from genome assembly GCA_963831905.1 of uncultured Acidobacteriota bacterium. GTDB lineage: Bacteria > Acidobacteriota > Terriglobia > UBA7540 > UBA7540 > CAVROP01. The sequence continues at coordinate 2,793,639 of CAWHRX010000009.1, forward strand.
ATGGTCACCGGATGACCCAGAGCGCGGCCCAGCGCGGCAAAGCTGATTCCCGTGTTTCCGCTCGTCGCTTCCGCGATCCCGTCGCCGGGAAGGATCTTCTCTTCGGCGTAGGCACGTTCGAGGATATAAAGCGCCATGCGGTCCTTGATACTGCCTGTCATGTTGAGCTGTTCGGATTTGGCGTAAAGGATTCGTGGCTTTCCAAGGTAGGTGAATTCGAGAGCCAGCAGCGGTGTGTTACCCACCATCCGCGCCAGCCCTCTGAAGCGGCTCGATAATACCGGTTCCAAAGTTCGCATGTGCTTTCTACGAGCCTATTCCCCCAGAACCTGTACGACGTACACTCTCTCCAGAGGCCCATCATACTCCATAAAGTAGATGGTCTGGCGTGAGCCCCGCACGATTTTGCCGTTTTCAATCGGGAACATGCACTGAATGCCGCCCAGGATGCTTTTCAGGTGGGAGTCCGCGTTGAAGCCCATGCGGCCGTCGAAGTCAAGATAGCGCCGGTGATGATAATCTTCTTCTTCAGGAAACAGCCGCGAGAAATGCGTGAGAATGTCCTCCTCAAGGCAAGGGATACCCTCCGTCACCAGTAAGCCGGAGGAGGTGTGGCAGGTCATGACGTTCACTACACCGTTCTTCACCCCGCTCTTCTCCACGATCTCATCCACTTTCGGTGTGATGTTGATCGCCTCTTCGGACTTGCGGCTTTGAACCTTCACCCTTTCCAGCTTGATGATCATTGACGCATCCCCAGCAAGCGTTCCGCGTTCGTTGAGAAAATTTTCTCCAGACACCCGTCCGTCAGCGACAACGACTTGAGCGCCCGGGCTATGTTTTTGATCTCGACGCGAGGGTAATTGGAGCCGAATACGACCTGGTTTCTGAGACTCCGTTCGATCAGCGTCGTCGGGATTTGGCGGCTGAAAACAAACTGGAAGAACTCCGTCGGACCGTCGTAGTAAAAGCAGGAGGTATCAAGGAATACGTTGGGATATTTCAGGGCCAAAGCGGTAGCATCCCAAACCCAGGGCCAGCCCCAGTGAGCCAAAACGAAACTCAGTTTCGGGAATCTGCGAATAGCCTTTTCCAACAAAAGTGGTTGTCCGCGCTCGAGCGGAGTCTCTGGCGCCCAGCTCATTCCGGTATGAATCAGCACCGGGATTCGCAGCGAGGCGGCTACTTCATAAACCTCGAAAACCGCGGGGTCATTCAGGTCAAAATCCTGAAGGGCGGCGTCGAGCTTCAGGCCTTTCAGCCCCAGCCCCGTGACGGCGGATTCGAGTTGCTTCGGCGCGTCGGGAGTCATCGGATCGACGCTTGCGAACCCGATGAAGCGGTCCGACATGCCGCAAAGCTCAGCCACCTGTTCGTTGCTGCTGACCGGATCTTTGCGCGCCCGCTCGCAGGCGATGGGCAGGAGAACAGCCTTCTCGATCCCCGCCACATCCATTTGCAGGAAGAAAGTCTCCAACGGCTGAAAGTTGTTCCCGATATTGAAGACTTCTCGCGCCACGCGTATATAATTCGGGTATTTTTCAGTGAACTCACGGATCAGGACTGGGTGCGTATGGAAATCAATCGTCACTGTCATTTACCTTCCGGCTTTTAAGGGTGGGCCTTGAGGTCGCCCTGGCCAGCCATTCCTCGACTGTGGAACCGCTGCGTAGCGCTGACCTTCAGGTCAGCTTCTGCGGGCCCGCGTCTCGCACGCCACGAAAGAAATCCTCGCAGCGATTCCGGTCGCGGAAGGCTTCCGTACCGCCGGGGCGAGTAGTAGAAAATGCTCCGGCGGTGTTACCGTGCGCGACGCAGTCCGGCAGCGCCGCTCCTCGCACGTACTTGTGAACAAACCCCGCGTCAAAACTATCGCCTGCTCCCACCGGGTCAACCACCTCGACGGCTAGCGCCGGGCCCCGCACCTCCCCGGACGGACCGCGAGCCAGCGCTCCCTCTCCTCCCAGCTTCACCACCAGAATGGGAACGAGTGGAGCTAGTGCGGCCATGGCCGCTTCCACACTGTCGGTGTGCGCAATCTTCTGCGCCTCACGCTCGTTGGCGAAAAAGACATCCACATGCTTCAGGACTTCAAGCAGATCATCCCCCCATCGGTCCGCAGGATCATCATTCGTATCCAGCGATGTGGTGAGGCCTTTCTGTTTCATCGTCGCGAACAATTCCGGGATGCGTGAACGGAGGGCGCGATGCAAAAAGAAAGACGAAAGGTGAAAGTGTCTCGAGTCCGAGAGGTACTCAAGGTCCAGATCCTCAAAACACATCTCGTCCATCGTTCCGGGATAAGTCAGAATGTTGCGGCAGTCCGTCCGCGGCAGGATGACGGTAAGACCCGTAGTTGTCGGGCCGCTCGCTCGCCGCACTTTCGACACATCGACTCCGCCGGCTGCCAGTCGATCCAGCGCAATCTGCCCGAGCGGATCCTCTCCAATGCGGGAGATGAATCCGACCTTGCTCCCCATTACCGACAAGTTGTGGGCAAATATCGCCGAAGAGCTTCCCAGGGTGAGCGCCAAACGGTTGGCCAACAATTCACGTTCCGGCTCAAGCTGCTCCGGAAGGCCGTAGAGGATCAGATCCAGGTTCAACTCGCCCACGACTGTGACATCAAAACGAGGCACTTGAGATAATCCTTTCTACTCTGGAGGTGTGGCGGAGCCGCTAGGCTCTCATCCTGCGCCCCCTTGTCTGTCATCCTGAGCGAAGCGAAGGATCTCCGCGGTTGTTTGCAGGTCGTCCAAGTTAAAATCAACTGCCGAGATCCTTCGCTTCGCTCAGGATGACAGGTTTTCTGGCGTCTTCACGATCTCCCGCTCAGGATGACAGACTTCCCAGTTTCTTCACTTTGTTCCGCTGAGGATCACGGCCCTCGACAGATTTCGCGGCCGGTCGATATCGTAACCCTTCTTCAATCCTGTGTAGAGCCCCAACAACTGGCAGGTCATGAGGTAGGCGGCAAGTCTTGCGCACTCGGGAACGTCGAGCTTGAGCTCGACGAGGAAATCCGCGTTTCTTCTCACCACCGCGTCGGCCTGGTTGGTAATCACCAGCGTCGTTCCACCCAGTTCTTTCATCTCTTCCAACACTTCACGCTCCGCCGCATACCCCGTTTCGGAAAGAAGAAAAGTAAGCAGGGTTTCCGGTCCCACGATGGCCTTGGGACCGTGGCGGAATTCCAGTGTATGAAAGACCTGCGCATAAGAACAGGACATCTCTTTGATCTTGAGCTGTCCTTCCGAAGCAATGCCGAAGAACGGCCCCTGGCCGAGGAAGACGTAATCGGCAAAAGATCGGGATTGAACGAATTCCTGAATACTGGGATTTACCGAATCCAGGATCGGCTGCACCGCTTCGGGTAGCCGCCGGAGCCCGTCGGTGACTTCCTTCCGGCGCGCCACATGCGCGGCCAGGGACTGCAAACCCAGCAGCATGGAGGTGAACGATCGGGTCATCACCACGCTTTTTTCGTCGGCCGGCAGAAGGTGGATCGTGAAGGCCGAAATCTCCTCGAGCGGGTGACCCGTGGAGCAACTGATGGCCAGCGTGCGAATGTTCCGGGTGCGCTCCAGGTACTGCGCCGCCCGAACCACCTCTGAGGAGTGGCCGGACCGTGACACCAGAACGGGCTGGCACTTCGCCGGCCCGTTCAGGACCAGATCCGGGTAAAGAAGCACCTCGGACGCCGGAACAGCCCAGGCACGCCTTCCAGTGATCAATCCCCAGCTTGCCGAGGCCGCCTGAGAAATGTAGTAGCTCGAGCCGCAACCGATGAAGACGTATTCAGCGTCTTTGGCGTCCCACTTTGCGGCTTGTTCGAGCTGCGCGCCTTCTTCCAGTGCTTTAAAGCATTCTTCCCAGCAACCCGGTTGGGAAAGAATCTCGTTCTGCGTTTTTGCTTCGACAGCCTCGCCTCGTGAAATCATACAGCGCCTCTCTCAATTGTTCTCTCGGCCTCTTTCCATTTATAACGTTTCGCTTCGTTTGTCAAACAGAATAACACGGTGGATCCCCGCCTTCGAGGCCGTGACCAGATGAGGCCATCAATCCCCGCCGCCCTCAGTAGACTTAATTATAGACATTTACGCTGTTTTTTTCGACTTGACAGGGTGCTGTTCCGTGTATAAGTGTAACCCTGCGAAATATTCGGAAACTGACAAAGTGAAACTGTCGTCAACCTGAGTTCTGCTTTAATGGCAGGAGGCACCAAGTGAGATTCACGAAATGGAACTTGATATTTGCGACGATGGCAGTGTTGGCCGGTATGGCCGCGCTGGTCTGGGCTCTGGATTCGACTCCACTCTGCGGAGCCAGACCCGGCCCGCCGCCGGAAGACGAACTCGCCGGCTTCAGTGCTCTGGCTCCGATCGATGCTCACACCCACGTTTATAAAGACGATCCGGCTTTAGGCGCCCTCTTGGAACGATTGAAGCTGCATATTCTCAACATCTGCGTAATCGACGATCGCGATCCCTACGGCAACGGAATTGAGCCGCAGCGCAGCGACGTGCTCAAGGTCGCCCGTACTACGCGCGGCCGAGCGGTTTTCTGTACGACCTTCAGCCCCTATGGCTTCGAGGAGCCGGGATTCAGCCGGCGCGCCATCGCGCAACTCGACGCCGACTTCGCGGCTGGCGCGATTGCGGTGAAGATCTACAAAGTCATGGGCATGGAGATGAAATCCAAGGCGGGCAAATATGTGATGCCGGATGATCCCGCCTTCGAGCCCATCTATAAGGACGTTGCCGCCCATCATCGTACAGTCGTGGCGCACCTTGCGGAGCCCGATTCGTGCTGGCAGGCGCCCAACCCCGCTAGCCCCGACTATGAGTACTACCAGCAGCATCCTGAGGAGTATGCTTACGCTCATCCCAAGTGGCCCTCAAAGGCGGCCATTCTCGCTGCCCGCGATCATCTCGTGGCCGAGAACCCCAATCTGCGAGTAATCGGGGCGCACTTGGGAAGCATGGAGGCGGACGTGAACCAGATGGCCCAACGCTTCGACCGCTTCCCCAATTTCGCCGTTGACACCGCCGCGCGCGTCCCCTACTTCATGCTCCAGCCCCGTGAGAGGGTGCGAGCCTTTCTGATCAAATACCAGGACCGCATCCTCTATGCGACCGATATTGTGGTAATGCCGAAGGACAAGACCGAGGCGGCGCTCGCGGAGTTTACAGGCACCTACGCGCGCGATTGGAAATTCTTCGCCACGGATCAGACCGTCGAATATAACGGCCATCGTTATCAGGGGCTCGCCCTGCCCGGCCCAGTTCTGCGCAAGATTTTCCACGACAACGCGGTTCACTGGCTGCCGGGAATAATGTAGGGGTAGGGCTTGCCCTACCCGCGGCTGTTTAGCGGCATAACCGCGCCGGGACGGCAAGCCGTCCCCCTACAATCGCCGTGCTGGTGTGTGAACCGCGACACGGCAGGCGACTCACCGAGTTCATGGCCGACCCATAGCTAATCTTCTCTAGATCCCGCCGATCGTTCAAGGCGGTCATCTTGTCGCATGTAAAAAATATGGATTTATTTGATTTTCCCCTTGCAGTAGATGATCTATGGGAGTATAACCGTTCCATGCCAAAGAAAGGTTCACCACCGCTGGAAGGCGAGCTGCTTCAGGGCACGCTCGACCTGCTGATTCTACAGACGCTGGTGCTCGGCCCCGCGCACGGCCACACCATCGCCTACGCCATCGAACATCGTTCCGAAGACGTCCTGCAAGTCGAGCACGGGTCGCTCTACCCGGCCCTGCACCGGCTCGAGGACCGCGGCTGGATTGCCTCCTTCTGGGGCACTTCGGAAAATAACCGTAAGGCCCGCTACTACCGGCTGACGGCCGCGGGCCGCACCCAATTGGCCCAGCAAACCAGCCGCTGGGATGAACTGGTCCGTGCCGTCAATCGAGTTTTGCGACCTTCTGAAGAGGTTTCATGACGGGGTAGCGCGGACTCCGGGTTTTGGGCTCCGCGCCACTCGGCTTCCATCCGAGCCAGGGAGCTAATCATGAGCTGGACACGCTTCTTTCGCCGTCGTCGATGGGATGAGGAACGCGCTCGCGAACTCGAGGCGTATCTCGACGCCGAGACCGACGAAAACATTGCGCGAGGCATGTCGCCCGAAGAGGCGCGGCATGCGGCGCATCAAAAGCTGGGCAACATCACGAAGATTCGCGAGGAGATCTTTAAAATGAACAGCCTGGGTTGGCTCGAATCGTTTTGGGAAGACCTCTGTCTCGCCGTACGCAAGCTCGTGAGGACTCCGAGCTTTACCCTGATTGCTCTCCTGACGCTTGCTTTAGGAATCGGCGCCAACACCGCGATTTTCAGCATCGTCTATGCGGTGTTGATTCGCCCCTTGCCCTTCAAAGATCCAGGCCGGCTGGTGATGGTCTGGGAGACGTGGGCGATTAGGGGCGAGAACCATGTCGTGGTAGCTCCCGCGAACTTCCGGGATTGGAAGGAACAAAGCAAGACCCTGGAGCACTTGGCGACGTGGTGGGGTTGGGGAGGGCAAATAACGATCAACGGCGAGCCCATCGACGTTCCCGGCGATCGTGTGAGCAGTGACTTCTTTGACGCGCTGGGCGTGATGCCCGCCCGCGGTCGCCCTTTTTCTTCAGAAGAGCAGCGCCACGACGGTTTTCGAGTCGTCGTGCTCGGCGATTCGCTCTGGCGCAGACTCGGCGCGGACCCCAACCTAATCGGCAAGACCATTGAGTTAGATCGTAAACCGTACACGGTGGTTGGGATCATGCCGCCCGGATTCAATTTCCCGCCGAACGATGAGGCTTGGTTTCCCTTGCCGCAGGACGTGCTCGGGAACGGCCGGGGTAGCCATTATCTGCGAGTGATCGGAAAGCTCAAGCCAGGCATCAGCCTTGCCCAAGCACAAGGTGAAATGGACACCATTGCGGCCCGCCTTCGCCAGTCGTACCCAAAGGAAAACGGGGAGCCTGGTGTCGGTGTAAATGTGGTCTCACTCCTGGATCAGACCGTGGGCGAGGTCAGGCGCTCCCTTCTGGTGCTGATGGGGGCTGTCGGGTGCCTGTTGCTTATCGCTTGTGCGAATGTTGCCAGCCTGATGCTGGCGCGCGCTACAACTCGCAAGCGGGAATTTGCGTTGCGGCGGGCGATGGGCGCCAGTCGCGCCCGGCTGATCCGATACGTTCTGGGTGAGAGTATTCTGCTGGCCATAGCGGGCGGTGGACTCGGGGTCGTTTGGGCCTACGTGGGAGTGCGCGCTTTCGTGGCCTTGGATCCTGTCAAACTTCCCAGAATCGAGGAAATCGCTGTCAATCCTCGCATGTTGTTGTTCACGCTGTTGGCTGCAGTCTTCACGGGGATCTTATTTGGCCTCGCGCCGGCCCTGCGATCCTCGAAGCCGGATTTAAACGAGGAACTGAAAGACGGCTCGGAGCGCCAATGCGGCAAAAGCTCCCATTCGCGGGGCCGCAGCGTGCTGGCCGTGGTGCAAGTTGCGCTTTCGGTGATGCTGTTGACCGGGGCGGGACTATTGTTGCGCAGCTTCGTTCGCCGCGTGAGCGTGCCCTTGGGTTTCCGTCCGGACGGCCTCTTGGCTGTTGAACTTCCTTGGAACGTCAACCCACACATCGACGACCTGTTAGAGCGCCTCCGCGGGCTGCCTGGAGTCCAGTCGGCTGGCGCCGCCGCCTCGTTCCCCATTGATGCGCCCGGCACAAACGCTCCAATAGAGGTCGAAGGCGTGCCCGCAACGCCCGGCGTGGAACTTGATGCAGGTAAGACACCTGTCACCGCCGATTATTTCCGCGCCGCCGGCATCGCCTTGCGCCAAGGCCGCTACATCGCAGCGAGCGACACGGCGACCGCGCCACGTGTGGCCGTTATCAACCAGGCGCTGGCACGCCGCTGCTTCCAGGGCCAAAACCCCATCGGCAGACACATCCGGTTTGCGGGCGACCCGTGGCTCACGGTCGTCGGAATCGTCAGCAACGTAAAGGGCTTCGGAGTGGATGGCGATCCCATGCCCAACGTTTACTTTTCGCGCCAGCAGACCGAATGGGGCAACGGTGTTTACGTGCTCATCAGGACAACTCTTCCGCCTTACAGCATGGCGGACCTGGTTCGAAACGAGATTCATTCCTGGAATAAGAACGTGACGATCAGCGCCCTGGCTCCGATCGAGGACCTGCTCTCCGAATCCGTCTCGGTTCCGCGCTTCTACATGATGCTGGTGCTCGCGTTCGCTGCCCTCGCCCTCACGCTTGCCGTCGTGGGAGTGTATGGCTTGCTTAACTACTCGGTGCAGAACCGCACGCATGAGATCGGCGTGCGCATGGCGCTGGGCGCGGAAAGGGTTGATGTCCTCGAAATGGTCCTGGGTCATGGCTTCACCCTCGTTATGGCCGGAGTTCTACTGGGGTTGGCAGGCGCCTGGGCGTCGACACGCGCCCTGGAAAGCATGCTCTTCCAGGTACACGCCCGGGATGCGGTGACATTCATCGCGGCATCCCTCGTGCTTGTTGTAGTCGGCCTGCTGGCCTGCTACGTTCCGGCCCGCCGCGCCACCAAGGTCGATCCCATGGTGGCGCTGAGGTATGAATGAAGTTGTCAGTCATCAGTTTTCAGTTCTCAGACAACGACTCGGCTCCGGCTCGTTACTGATGACTGACCACTGAAAACTGACGACTGAGAACTGAAAGCTGAGAGCTGAGAGCTGAAGGCTAATTATGAGTTGGAGTCGCTTCTTTCGCCGTCGTCGATGGGACGAGGAACGCGCGCGCGAACTCGAAGCGTATGTTGACGCCGAGACCGACGAGAACACTGCCCGAGGCATGTCGCCGCAAGAGGCGCGCTATGCCGCACGCAGGAAGCTCGGCAACACGACGCTCATTCGTGAGGAGATTTATCGCATGAACAGCCTCGGTTGGCTCGAAACGCTTTGGCAAGACCTTCGCTGCGGGTTGCGCATGCTGGAGAAGGATCCCGGCTACACGGCCGTCGCGGTGCTCACGCTGGCGCTCGGCATTGGTGCAAACACGGCGATCTTCAGCGCCATTAATGCGCTGCTCCTCAACCCATACCCCTTTCCACAGTCAGACCGGATCATGTTCGTGGAAGCGCGCCATATCAGCGGCAAAAACCATAATACGGGCTATCACGATTTCTGCGACTGGCGCGCGCAGAACGTGGTGTTTGAGGAAATGGCCATTGCTCCCGAGACGCTCTCCTACACCTTGACGGGCCAAGGCGAGCCGCAGCGCATCATTGGCGGCTTTACAACTTTCGGCTTTCTGCGCGTGCTGGGAATCCGACCCCTGCTAGGCCGCTTCTTCACGTCCGAGGAAGATAAACCACGCGCGCCGCTCGTGGCTGTGCTGACTTACGAGGCATGGCAGCGGCGGTTTGCGGGCAGCCCGAAGGTTCTGGGGCAAACGATGACGCTCGACGCCGGCCCGTATAGCGGGTCTTACGCCATCATTGGCGTTCTGCCTGCCGGTTTCACCTTTCCTGGAATCAAGACCTGCGAGTTTTTGGCATCCGTCCAAGAGAGTCCTCTGAACGGCCGATATCAGCATCAATATGGCGTAGTGGCGCGGCTGAAGCCCGGTCTTACCGTTGGACGTGCGCAGGTAGACATGAACACGATCACCCAGAGGCTCGCGCAAGAGTACCCGGCGACGAACACAGGCTGGGGCGCTGCGGTCATGCCAGTCCGACAGGCCCTGGCGGGGCAGGTGAAAAAGCCTGTCTTGGTTCTCGCCGCTGCGGTGGCCTTCGTGCTCCTCCTCGCATGCGTGAATGTGGCCGCTCTGTTGCTGGCGCGCGCTTCAGGCAGAGCAAGGGAAGTAGCGGTCCGCGCCTCATTGGGAGCAACCCGCGGACGAATCGTTCGCCAGATGCTGACCGAGAGCTTGCTGCTCGCGCTCGTGGGAGGCGGCTTGGGTCTGGCAATTGCTGCGTGGCTGATGGACGTGCTGCGCACGGCAGCGCCGGAGGACTTTTCCCTGGATGTCACGATGCGCCTGAACCCTGCAGTGTTGGTTTTCGCGCTAGCGGTTTCACTGTTGACGGGTGTCCTGTTCGGGCTGGCGCCCGCGTGGTTCGGCTCCCAGACCGACCTCAACACGGCGCTGAAGGGTGACGCCACCCGCTCCTTCCTAAGGAGGGGAGCAGGAGGCCGCCGGTTCCTGTCCGCCCTCGTCGCCGCGGAAATGGCCCTTTCCCTTGTGCTGTTGATCGGCGGCGGGTTGCTGCTGAAGAGTTTTCTCCTGGCCCTGCATGTGGAAACCGGACTCCGGGTCGAGCATGTGCTGACTTTCGCGCTGGACCTTCCCGATTCCCGATACTCGACGCAGCAACGTGCGGCGACCTTTTATCAGGAGCTGCTCAACCGGCTGCGCGCCGCCCCGGGCGCCGATGCCGCTGCGACCGTCGATGTGCTCCCCATGACCGAAGTGGGCTATGGCGGTGGGTTCGAAGTGGAAGGCAGGCCGAAGCCCGCAGACTGGGTGAGCACGCTGGTCAACTACAACGGCTCGACTCCAGGCTATTTTCGCAGCATGGGTATCCCGCTCCTGCGCGGACGGGATTTCGAGGAAAGTGACACTCGCACGTCGTTGCCCGTAGCCGTCATTAACGACACCCTCGCCCGCCAGTTCTTTCCCGGCGAAGACCCCATAGGACATATCTTCAAAGACGAATACGGTGGTCAGTGGCGGACCATCGTTGGCGTGGTGGGCTCGTATAAAAACCAACAACCGATGAATCCTCCTTTACCGATAGTCTTCCGGCCGCTTGCTCAGAACGTCCTTCGGAGGGGAAGAGTGGGTGGTGGTTCGAACTTCCGGCGATCCGGCGAAACTCGCTTCCAACGTGCGCGCCGCGGTGCGCAGCCTCGACCGCGACCTTCCTATCATTAAGCTGCGGACCATGCGGCAAGTCGTGTCCGATTCGCTTTCGGAGCCACGCCTGGTGACCTGGTTCGTCGGGGGTTTTGCTCTGTTTGCGCTGGTGTTGGCGGTTATCGGGATCTACGGCATCACCTCGTATTCGGTCGAGCAGCGAATGCGTGAGCTGGGTATCCGAGTGGCGCTCGGCGCCTCGCAGAGCGACGTCCTCGGCCTGGTCTTGCGCAAGGGCGCCTTGCTAGCCGGCTGCGGCGCAGTCGTGGGGATTTCAGTGGCGCTGGCGTTGTCCCGCATTATGGGGTCGTTGCTCTACGGCATCAGCCCGCGCGACTTGGTTGTCTTCGGCGGTGTTCCTGTGCTTCTGCTGTCGGTAGCGCTGGCCGCAACCTATCTGCCGGCCCGCCGTGCAGCAAAGGTCGATCCCATGGTGGCGCTGAGGTATGAATGAAGTTGTCAGTCATCAGTTTTCAGTTCTCAGTTCGCAGTCCATTCCGGTCTGCCTGTGGCACTGAAAACTGATAACTGACGACTGAGAACTGAAAGCTGAGAGCTGAAGGCTAATTATGAGTTGGAGTCGCTTCTTTCGCCGTCGTCGATGGGACGAGGAACGCGCGCGCGAACTCGAAGCCTACCTCGAGGTCGAGACTGACGAAAACATTGCGCGAGGCATGTCGCCGCAAGAGGCGCGTTACGCAGCGCGCAGGAAACTCGGCAACATCACCAGGATTCGCGAGGAGATCTACCACATGAACAGCCTCGACTGGCTGGAAACGCTATGGCAAGACCTGCGGTACGCTATCCGCATGCTGGCGCGGAATCGCGCCTTTACGGCCATCGCGGTGCTAACCCTGGCGCTGGGCATTGGCGCCACCACGGCTATTTTCACGGTTGTCAATGCCGTGCTTCTTCGTCCCTTGCCTTACCCGCATCCCGAGCAACTGGTTTACGTCAAAGAAAACCTCGGACCCGCCGTGGGCATCATTCCTTTTCTATCCAGCAAGGACTTCGCCGCCTGGAGGAACCAGAGCCGCACGCTGACTCAGGTTGCCGCCTACATCACCTCTTCGGCCAACTTCACCGGCGGGCGCGAGGCAGAGCGAGTCAATTCCGGCGCGGCCAGTTCCACGTTTTTCACACTTCTGGAAGCTAAGCCCGTGGTCGGACGAGTTTTCCTCCCCGAGGAGGACCGCCCAGGTGGACCGCCGGTAGTGATCTTGAGCCACGCTTTGTGGAAGCGAGATTTTGGCGGCGATCCTTCCGTGGTAAGCAAGGGCGTGACCCTGGATGGCAAGACTTATACCGTTGTGGGAGTGCTCCCAGCCAATTTCGTCGTCCCCGATCTGTTTCGGCTGGACTATGACCTTTGGATGCCGCTTGCCCTGAGCGACACCGGGTCTGCCCAGTTCCCGATAGTCCGAGTGGTCGGCCGGCTCAAGCCCGGAGTGAGCCTGGAGCAAGCGCGCGCAGAACTTGACTCCATTTCCAAGGCGACAATCAAGAAGTCTTTCAAGAAGACCATCGTAGTTTCAACCTGGCAGGAAGAGGTCACGTCGAAAGCAAGGCTCTCGTTGCTTCTCTTCCTCGGCGCGGTCGGCTTACTGCTCCTCATCGCTTGCGTCAACGTCGCCAATCTGCTGCTTTCCCGCTCGGCTACTCGGCAAAAGGAAATGGCGGTGCGCTTGGCGGTGGGCGCAGGGCGGGCCAGGATCATCCGGCAGCTTGTCACGGAAAGCACTCTCCTGTCGCTGCTGGGGGCTCTGGTCGGGTTGGCGCTGGCGCAATGGGCAAAGGACCTGCTGGTGGCGTTCATTTCTCCCAACCTGCCGACGCTGGAGCCGATCGGCCTCGATTACCGAGTTCTAGGCTTTAGCCTGGCTCTGGCCTTGGTAACCGGATTGGCATTTGGGTTGGCTCCTGCGCTTCAAGCCTCCAGGGTTTCGTTGAATGAGACGCTCAAAGAAAGCAGCCGCGGCTCCAGCGAGTTCCGCGCCCGCTTCGGTTCCCGCAACTTACTCATCATCTTCGAGACCGCCCTTGCCATGACGTTGGTCGTGGGAGCCGGGTTGCTCGTTAAGAGTTTCCTGCTCGTGCGCGGGATCGACATGGGATTCAAGGCCGACCACACCCTTAGCATGACCATTGCTCTAACGCCTTCCAAATACCCCACGCCGCGAGACCAGGCAAGATTTTTTCACCAAGTGATAGAAGGGATCAGGGGCGTGGCAGGGGTTCAGTCGGTGGGCGCCAGTAGCGGAGCCCCTTCGGGGGGCAGCTTGGACAGCATATCCGGACTGACGCTCCAAGGGCGCCAGGAGAAAATCGCCGACACTTTCTATTCGATGGTCAGTCCGGATTATTTCCGCAGCATGCGGATTCCTCTCTTGCAGGGGCGCTCTTTTGACGATGCTGATCGTGAAGGCTCACCCAGCGTCGTCATGGTCAATGAGACTTTCGCTCGCCGCTATCTCCCCCGTGAGAATTGCCTGGGCAAAAGAATCGAGAGCTGGAATCAGAAGAACGATTGGCTGACCATCGTGGGAGTCGTGGGTGATGTTCGATCTCGGGTAGAAAGAGAGCCGACCCCGGAAATGTACGTGCCGTATTCGCAGGCAGGGACGCCGTACATGACCCTCCTGGTGCGAACTGCGGGAAACCCGAGGCAATGGACCACGGCCATACGCCAGCAGGTGGCGAGTGTGGATAAAGACCAGCCGCCCTTTGCGCTGGCCACCTTGCAAGAATTCCAGGCAGATTCTTTCACCTCCAGGCGTGTCAACATGCTTTTGCTCGGTGCGTTCGCGGCGCTCGGCCTGATGCTCGCGGCGGTTGGGATTTATGGAGTGGTGTCCTCCTCTGTCGCCCACCGCACGCACGAAATCGGCATTCGCATGGCCTTGGGCGCCGGCCAGCCTGCCGTCCTCAAGCTCGTGGTCCGCCAAGGGCTCAGCCTGGCTTTGATCGGCATCGTCATCGGTCTGGCGGCTTCCTTGGGACTGACCCGGTTTCTGCAATCCCTCCTGTTTGGCGTCAAGCCTATCGACCCCGTGACCTTCCTCGCGGCCGCATTGCTGTGGTCAGCCATCGCCTTGCTGGCCTGTTACATTCCCGCACGGCGCGCCACGAAAGTCGATCCCATCGTGGCGCTGCGGTACGAATAGGAGCTAGGGAATAGGGAATAGGGAACAGAAAATAGGGAACCGGTGTCTAAGAACTATGAAGCTGACTCCCCTCCTTAGCGAAGGAGGGGGCGCGGGTGGGCCGCCAAACATGCCCGAAGGGCATGAAGGTCATTAGCCGTAGGTGAAACCTACGGACGAGAAGGCATACGTTGAGTATCGCAGCGACCCCGCAGGGGTCGAATTCAACCCCTCCGGGGTTGAATCGAATACTCTCGGACGACGTTTACCGTAGGCTTCACCTACGGCTAATGGTGTTGGGTCCCTTTGGGACCCCGTCGCAACGCTTAATCTAGCGCCGATGCCACCACCCCCTGACCCCTCCTCAGCGAGGAGGGGAGTCACTATCGGACCAGGTTCAACCAATTCACGATTCAACGTTTACTATTTCCTTCAGTTCAACCGCGCCCATGCTCACGAATCCCCACTATTCTTTAGCTTTTCTCCTCCGCGCCCTCATCGCTCTTTGCCTTATTCCTCAAACGGTCGTCAAGGATAATCCCAAGAGCCCCATCCAACCCATTTCCCTCGATCCGACCTTGGCTATTGCCACGCCCAGGCTCGAATCGAGCGTCCACACTCCCTTGCCCGAGCAGTACATCTGGAGCGCGATACCCGGAAGCACCAGCGAAGGCGTGTACAGTTGCCTGCGCAAATCCTTCTCGTTGAAAAAGGTCCCGCCGGTGGCGACGCTCTACGCCGCTGGCGCAAGCTACATTCGCGTCTACATCAACGGACGCCTCTTGGCCGCCGCGGAGCGCGATCCCAAAGACCGCCTTCGCCCCTTTCTGCTGGCGATTGATGTTTCCGGTCAACTGCACGCGGGGCGCAACCTGGTGGCGGTCACGGTTCAGGGCGAGCGGTTAGTCTTGAAAATCGTCCCCGCCTCCCTCGAAGTCGTGAAGCCTGCCCTGCTCGTCACCGACGCCACCTGGAAATGCGGCAGCGGCTCGAGCCAAGGATGGGAGACCCCGGCCTTCGATGATCGCGCCTGGCCCCAGGCGATATCTCTGGGCGCCATCGAATCGAGCAGCGAGTTTTTTCAGGCTTACGCCGATGCGGGCATGTACCGCTGGCCGGGCTACGATGGCATTTCACCGTTCCTGGCGCACGCGGTGCTGGAGGCAGATGAACTGGCCTACGGCTTTGAAGGCATGGGGAAGTTTTCGAACACCTCGGCGCTCATGGGAAGGTACCGGCGTGAGCTTTCTCAGCGGCCCGGCTCCACCGCCACCTACCGGAGTCCGGCTGCCACGACCGAGGAGGAAAGCCTGCCGCGGTCGCAGGAGTTCACAGCCACCTTGCCGGCCAAGCAGCTTCCCATCTCGGAATACCCTTACCTGGTGTTAGGTTTTCGGAAGGAGTGTGCGGGGCGGCTTCGCATTGTCTCCGACTCGCCTGCGCGGATGCGCCTCGAGGTTCAGTACGGCGAATCGGTAGAAGAGGCATTGTCAAACCCCTACCTGGGAGCCAACGAGATGGATGTGCCGCCCTTCGGCACCGTTTACGGCCCCAAGAGCGCCTTCCAGTATGCCCTGGTCAGATTCTTGGCGGGAACGTCGCCACTCCGGTTCAAGGCCATCGATGCGGATTTCATTTATTATCCCGTGAAGCAGATGGGTTCCTTCGAGTGTCCCGATCCCACGCTCAACAAGATTTGGGAAACGGCAGCGTACACCGCGCACCTCTGCATGCAGGACTCGGTCTGGGACGGCCCCAAGCGCGACCGTCTGTGCCTGGCAGGCGGGCTGGACATCAGCGCGCGCGTCATCAGCGACGTTTTTGGCGACCGCTTCCTGGTCGACAAATCTCTCAAAGAGTTGGTTGCCGCGGTCGGCAATCCTGTCAAAAACAACGTCAATGGAATCCCGGGATACTCGGCCCTCTGGGTGATGACCGAGGCGGATTATTTCCGGCATGCCGGAGACCTCGAGCATCTGAAAGCCGTTCAGGATTCGCTGCGCGGTTTGCTGGAGTACATGGCAACCCAGATTGATGAGAAGGGCCTCTTCAGGAATTCCAATAACCGCTCCACCTTCGTCGATTGGTCGCCCGATTTGGATCAAGACTCCGCCGAATCGCGCCGCGTTACGCTGATGGAATTCCTGCGGGCCTTCCAGGAAGGCGCCTGGCTGCTCGATCAGGCGGGCGACGCGACCGCCGCGCAGAAATTCCTGCAAATCGCCGAGAAGTTGCGCGCCGATACGCTCCGGAACTCTCTTGATCCCACGCGCAACATTTTTGGCGACCGTTGGCAGACCAACGCCATGGCCATCTACTCCGGCCTCGCCGATGCCACCCAGCGCTCGGCCGTCTGGGAAAACATCCTGTCGCGTCCCTACCGCTTCAACGTCACGCCGCACTTCAACTATTTTGCGGTTTCAGCCATGGCGGAGGCCGGCCGCCGCAGTCAGGCCGCGGATTGGATCGTCGATTACTGGGGCGGAATGCTGCGCCCGGAGACCACCACGTTTTGGGAAGGTTACGACCCGCGCTGGGTGAAGGAACACTTCCACACCCATCTCCAAACTGACCACGGCGAGGGCACCTTTGTCAGCCTTTGCCACGGCTGGTCGAGCGGCCCCGCGGCTTGGCTCATGGAACAAGTGCTCGGCATTCAGCCCACGGCGGCAGGGTTCAGCAAAGTCAGCATCCGCCCCGACCTCTGCGGAATGCAATACGCCCGCGGCGGTCAGCCCTGTCCCCACGGCCTCCTCAAAGTCGATTACCGCCACGAGGACTCGGATTTTCAAGCCGCTATCGAGCTACCGGAGGGAGTGACGGCCGAGGTTTCCATGCCGGTGGACCAGGGCGTTGACTCGATTCTGGTGGATGGACAAGCAGTGCCGGGAGCGCCTGTCGAAGACGGAACCCGGCTCGCCGTGACCTTGAGCAGCCCGGGGGCGCATGAGCTTCACTCGCATGCAAGTCCGCCATGAAACGATTCCTCTTGTTTAGCTGCTTGTAGGGGGACGGCTTGCCGTCCCCGCATCTCTGCTGGTCCCGACGAGGGTAGGGCAAGCCCTACCCCTACGCGTTCTTGGAGCGGCGTCCGGTGACAGCATTTGGTTCGGAGGTCAAAATGAATTTCCGTGGAAAAGTATTACTCGCCACGTGTGGATTAGCGGTCGTCGCCCTGCCCCTCGCGTCTGGCTTGGCGCAATCCCCGCAGAACCAGCCTGCGTCGCAAAGCGAAGCCACAGCCGCCGCGGCGCCAAGATTCGAAGTCGCTTCCATTAAGCTGTACGCGTCTGACCCGGTCGGGTGGCGCCTCGGGCACTCTATTGCCGATCCGCCGAATGAGGGAACTTTTGAGGCCACGGAGGTCACCCTCGAGAGCCTCGTTGAAATGGCCTTCGGAGTTCATCACCCTTGGTTGATCCAGGGCGGCCCGAACTGGTTCCTTTCCGAGAAATTCGATATTCAAGCGAAAGCGGGCAGCGCCGCAAGTCAAGAACTGAGTGGGCTTAGCGGGAACCGGGGAGCGGCAATAAAGCACCGCATGCTTCAGGCGCTATTGACGGACCGCTTCAAGCTGGCGGTTCACCGTGAAACCAAGGCTCTTCCGGGATATGCGCTGGTCATCGCGAAGAACGGTCCCAAACTTCGGGAAGCCAGCGGAGTCGAAGGCGTCGAAGGCCAATGGGGCAGCAATGCACAGGGCCTGCTTTCATTTCGGAAATCGCCCATGGCGACGCTGACGGAGTTTTTGTCGGACAGCTTGGGCTGCACCGTGGTGGATCACACCGGGCTCAAGGGCAACTATAATTTCACCTTACAGTGGCGATACCCGCGAACCGAGGCTGAGACCTCCGGAGAGCCGGAAATGGGCAAGCCGGCCAGCAAAAACCCGCAGATGCTCGGCGCTTCCGAGACCTCGAACTTCGCCGCCATTCAGGAGCAGCTTGGCCTCGAGCTGCAACCAGCCAAGAACCCGGTCGAAGTCCTCGTCATCGATCATATCGAGAAGCCATCGCTGAATTAGCGGGGAGAGCGAAAAATACGCGATGGAAAACATTATGATAGGATGATCGCCCTCTCCCAGGGGAGAGGGTGTCGTGCTCTGGCGCCTCCATCAGCCGGAGCATGACGGGTGAGGGGCCGCGTCATGCATAAACAGCTTATCCTCGTGGCGGCAGCCGTTCTCGTATTGTGCCCTCTTCGCGGGCATGCCAAGGACGCCCGCAAAAACTCCCAATGCGATGCGCCAAAATACTTCGGGATCTGCGATGCCTACGTGCCTGGGGCAATCTCCAGCTTTCCAGAAAAGCAGCCGATCTTGGTGGCTGATACATGGCACAATGGCCCGGCGGAGCGCGCCGGCATTTGCCCTGGGGACGAGATCGTCGCCGTGAACGGCGTCCCGGCGGCCGAGAACACTATGGACCGGATGCTGCAGGAGATTGTGTCGGCAAAACCCTCAATTGTGGTTCTGAGAATCAAACGCGGCGATCAAACCCTGGAATTCCATGTTCGACGCGTGCGCGAATCAACCTTGGCCAAGCTCAGCCACCAGAAGTTCATCAACGATTCCAGCCTTGGACGTGCTGCGCGGACGGTTCCAAGGAGCGAAAAACGCGCCGAATTCACCCGTTACGTCGACTTCTTCAAAATGCTCGAGGAGCGCGAAGGAATCACGCGAATCGAGGGCCAGGATGTTCCGGTCGGAACCCCGCCAGAGCAAGTTAAGAGAATTCGGCAGCTCTCTTCCGGTTCTCCAGACAATCCGCGCGAGGCCGGCTGGGTTGGTCCATCAGGCGGCAAGTATTCCTTCGGGTTCACCGCTCTCGTACTGAAGGATCCGACTGAAGTGCTGGTCGAGAGGGTTTTCCCGCAATCACCCGCGCTCCGCGCCGGGTTGCTGCCGGGCGACAGGGTGGTCGCAATTAATGGCCAGGAAATCTTGGCGCCTGCAAACGTAAAGTCCGTTCTCCTCGAGCCCGACCAGGAACGCGGCATAAGCCTCAAAGTGGATCGCTCCGGAGAGCAGAAGGCATTCGAACTGCGATCCGAGCTCCAAGGAAAAATCTTTGCTGCCGACTTGACCTGGGAACTGCCCCATCCTTCTGGCCACCCTCGGTTTGACCCGAACAGCTACTTCCTCGGTGTTCGCGTTTTGTATTCTCCTGAGCCAGGAGAAGCGATGATTTCGCGAGTCGAATGGCCTTCGCCCGCCTTTGACGCCGGACTGCACGTGGGCGATTCCATCCTTGCCATCAATGGGAAGCCCACCTCCGCGACCAGCCGGGAAGATCTGGGTAAGCTCCTGGTTCCGCAAGGCCCCGCCCCCTTGACGCTCGAAATCTCCCGCCTGGGAAAGAAAGAGACCCTCACGGTGAAACCGGCCGCCCACCGCGACGCCGAGGAAGCCATCGGAAGAAAGCCAGCCAAATCTGGTTTTGGCTTTGTGCCCCCAGGCTGCCCGGCAAGCTAGACGTGGGGCCAAAATCACCGCCAACAACCCCTCCTCCGTCGTGCGCCGGCTGCCTTTAAGCCACGGCAGTGGCGCCATCATGTAGCCCACGGCGCAACCGTGGGCCACGTTGAGAGCCAACAGCTTTCCAGCCCCGTCAGGGGCGACGTCGATGGCGAATGGGTTCGTTTCACGCTTTTCGGCGGACGGATATCGCCCCTGACGGGGCTCGGAAACTCACGGGACACCTATTTTCCCCACGGCTCGCGCCATGGGCTAAATGACTCCGCCCGCTACGCGGGCTTGCAGGCGACCGGGCGCTTATTCTCGCGCTTATGCCCCCCGGGGGAGAGGTCCGTCCATCCTTAGTCTCGGCGGCATGGAGGCGAAGCATTTGGGTCGCGCTAAACCTCCATCCGACCCTGGACGACCTTCTCATTTGTCGTCCCGAGCGCGCCGAGAAGCTTCTCGATGGTATTCACTTGACATGATCCTTGAGCTATGATAGCCTACTGTAGTATGTTTTAAGGATGACGAATTGTCGTAGAGAAGGACTTGGTCCTTGCTGGCGCAACGGAAAAACGAGATAGATCGGGATGCGAGGGAGAGTGAGTCCGCGCGGAAAATACAAAAACAGTGGGAACGAAGCGAAGAAGTCATTGAAAACAAAGAAAGTCGTGTTTTGATGTTGTGCAAAGCGAACTCAAAACGAAGGTATTTTTGAATGCAAATGCGTGCACTAAACCCGAAAACAAGTGCTTTGGCGAAGCAGGTGTTCCAGGGACCGGTTCCGACCGGCAAGATTTGGCAGGGTGCGAATTCGTCCGGTGGGGCAGGGTCCCGAGGGGCGCGGGAAATACGAAAATCGTGGGAACGAAGCCAAGAAGTCTTTGAAAACAAAGGATCTCACATTTTTCACAGTGCAGAAACGGACCGAAAACGTGCTGGTTTTGCATGCGAATAGGAGCAAACAGACGCCGAAAAGGACCACACATCTCGAGAGGGGAGAGGCCGGTATCGCAAGCGCAGGGCGCCGGTCTTAAATTCAAACACACGTTTGAAACAGTCGTTTGACGAAAGGGTCCAAAGCAATCCGCATACGGCTGCGCTCGGTTTTCGAGAGAACAAAGCGAGAATGTCTCTGAAAACAAAGGACAATGACAGAAAGTCGCAGAGTCAAGGCGTTCAGGAGTCGCGGAGCCCACAACCAGAGGTCAATTGTCAATTCCCGGTCGCAGGCGGGGATGCCGCTCTTGACTTCTCGACTCGTGCCTATGACTCCTCGACACCAGAAAATTAACGAACGATCCGGGAATGTCTATGAAAACAAAGGAGCGAGAAAAGGATAAAGGGTAAAGGGTGAAGGGTAAAGGGTCGGCCCAACGACCACCGTCATGGCCTTCAGCCTTTAGCCTTCACCCTTTAACCCTTTATACGGCTACAGCCCTCGCTCGCCGATCTCGAAGGCTTTAAGGACGGCTTGGGCTTTATGGAGGCATTCCTGGTATTCGCGGGCGGGAACGGAGTCGGCGACGATCCCGGCCCCGGCTTGCAGGTAGGCGCGATGGCCTTTAACCAGCACGGTGCGGATGACGATGCAGGAGTTGAGATTGCCGGAGAAGTCGAGATAGAGGACCGCGCCGCCGTAGAGCCCGCGCCGCGTAGGTTCGAGCTCGTCGATGATCTCCATGGCGCGGACCTTAGGCGCGCCGGTGAGCGTGCCGGCAGGGAAGCAAGCGGCCAGCGCGGCGTAGCTGTCCGCGTCCGAGCGCAGGCGGCCGCCAATCGAGGAGACCAGGTGCATCACGTGGGAGTAGCGCTCGACGAACATGATTTCCTTGGGGCGCACGCTCGAGAACTCGCACACTCGCCCGATGTCGTTGCGGCCCAGGTCCACCAGCATGATGTGTTCGGCGCACTCCTTTTCATCGGCGCGCAGTTCTTCTTCCAGCCGCTTGTCCTCCTCCTCGGTTTTGCCCCTCGGGCGCGTTCCGGCGATGGGCCGGTACTCGACTTCGCGCCCGGTAACCTTGACGAGCATTTCCGGCGAAGAGCCGAGAATCGTCGAGTCGCCCATGCGCAGGTAGTACATGTAAGGCGAGGGGTTCACCGCGCGCAGGGCGCGATAAATAGCGAAGGGGGGAACGCGCACCGGCACTTCGAGGCGCTGAGACATTACCACCTGGAAGATGTCGCCGGCGCGAATGTATTCCTTCGAGCGCTCGACCATGCTTTCATAGCGCCGGCGCGACATGTTGTGGCGCACACGGAACGGCCCGCGCGGCGGACGCACGCGTGGCTGCTCGAGCGGACGGCGCAGCAGGCTTTCCATGCGCCCGATCTGGCGAACGGCGGCGTCGTACTTGGCGCGCAGCGTGCCTGTGCCTTCCTCCGTAAGGACATTGGCGATCAGGAAGAGGCGATGCTGGACGTGGTCGAAGGCGACGAGGTTCGAGAAGTACATGAAGGCCGCATCGTCCACGTCAACGTCCATCTCGACGCGGGGCGGAAGCCGCTCCAGCCCGCGCACCGCTTCGTAGGCAAGAAAGCCCACCGCGCCGGCGGTGAAGGGCGGCAGGCCGGGCAGCGTCACGGAGCGGTAACGCGCGCCTTCCCGGCGCAGGCATTCGAAAATGTCGCCGGTTTGCTCCGTCCGGTGCGCGCCACGCGTGAGGGTGACGCGATCGCCGCGCGAAGCAATGACCTGAAACGGATCGATGCCGAAAAATGTATACCGGCCCACACGCTCGCCGCCCTCCACGCTCTCGAGCAGGAAGCTGTAGGGATGCGCCTGAGTTCGCGTGCCTCGACTGCCCGCCCCGGCGGTCTCGGGGGAAAGCCGCAAATAAGCGGAGACAGGGCTCAGCAGGTCCGCGACGATCGTGCGGTAAACGGGCAGAACATTGCCATGGCGCGCCAGGCGTTGAAATTCGGCGAAGCTGGGTTGAATGTTGGGCATAAGAATAGTCGACAGTCGACAGTTTACAGTTATAAGTTATCAGTTTACAATTGTAGATAATCTTATATCAGTTAACTGTAAACTGTTAACTGTCGACTGATGTCTACCCTCCCGTCCGCTCCAGGACTTGCATCACCGCCTGTTCCATCAAGGCGCGCGGGGCGTTGAGCCCGGTCCAGATTTCGAATTGGCGGGCCCCTTGCGCCACCAGCATCTCGAGCCCGGAAATCGTGACCAAACCACGCCCCCGGGCTTCGTTGATGAAGCGCGTAGCGAGCGGATAATACACCATGTCGAAGACTACGCGGGCGCGCAGACGGGCCAGGTCGAGCGGCGACTCGTCCATGTGGGGATACATGCCGACCGGCGTAGCATTAATCACCGCATCCACTTCCAACCCGTCAGCGCTCGTCCAGGGAACCGCTTCGCCCTCCACCGCGCGCGCCAGGCGCCGCGCCATTTCCTCGCGGCGAGCGGCCACGATCACTTGAGCGCCCTCGGTGCGCAAGGTGTAGGCGGCGGCGCGCGCAGCCCCGCCCGCGCCCAGAATCAACATGCGGCTTCCGGAGAGCCGCAGACGCTTGGTGAGAACTTCCACCACCGCCGCGGCGTCCGTGTTCCAGCCCATCCACTTGCCGCGCTGGACGGCCACCGTGTTACACGCCCCAATGCGCGTGGCCATCGGATCGGTCCAATCCAGCGCCCGCAGAATGGCCTGCTTGTAGGGCATGGTCACCGCAAACCCCGACAACCCCGCCTGCCGCGCAAAGGTGATGAAGTCCGGGAGGCGATCAGTTTCGCAAGGCAGGAAAACAGCATTCACGTGCTTGGCCTGGAACGCCGCGTTCTGCATGGCGGGTGAGAGTGAAATCGAGGCGCGTGAGCCGACGACGCCATAAAGCTGGGTGCTGGGGTTCAGCCGCTCGACCTGGTACACGGAACGCATCAGGTCCGCCGCAACCTGTCCGGGAACTACGGCATGGTTTCCAGGAGAGGCGTAGGTGATCGCCGATCCCCAAAGCAATGCCAATAACCGCGAGGGAATGCCCGATGCACCCATGGCCAGTGCCACCAACTTCGGCGTCCGGCGGCGATGAGACCTGAGGAGTTGGCGGATCTGAAGGTTGTCGCGCAAATGCTGTGCCTGCGTCGCTATCTTGACCGTGTCCACGGGAAGCCGCACCAGTTGGCGATAGACGCTACCCAAGGAGCGCGTCTGCCGGTAGTTGTGATAGGAGGCGATGACTTTGGCCGGATCGAATTGCCCCAGCAGAGCGGAGCCGCCTTGCTTGATGGACTCGAGCTCGAGATCGACCCACTGGCAACCTGCTCGCACGGCCGCGGCCAGAACCGCGGCTTGCTCCTCGACGCTGCCTTTGAAGGCGCCTCCTGCCTCCTCCCTTCGGCACGTGGCGATAACCTGCGGAAGGTGCGTACGCAAGAGTATCTGATGGAGCGAGCCTTCGAAGTCAGTGAAGTCCTGGAGATAGTCCAGGCGCAACTCGTAGCCCACACCCGTAGAACTCAATCGGCCGGCTTGAGCTTCCATCGCCGCCAGGCTGGGCCCCGCCAGCGTAATGAAGATGCGCCGTGTGGTGGGTTTCGCCAACAAGGATTCCCCGTCCTTTGAGGGTTTCAACGAGTTGACTATAAAGGTTTTGACCGAAGAAACGCAAGAATATTGGGTAGTGTCTCAGTTTGGCGTAGCGGCGGCTTCACGCCGCCATATGGCGAGGTAAACTCGCCGCTACAAGTTGAAGCCGAGACACGACAGGCTCGGCTTGAGTTCTTGCCTCCGGCATCTCATCTGCTATAGTCAGAGAGTGCCTGGCCCGCAGGCGCTTGGCCGCGCAGCGAAGCGCTCTCGACGCCGGAGGATTTCGGATCGCCTCGGCTTGGCCGCCTCAGACTATGGGTGATTTTCAACACACGCCTACCGCACGTCGGTCGTGGGGTGGAGTTCAGCCGCTCGGCGCGCT
This sequence comes from uncultured Acidobacteriota bacterium, assembly GCA_963831905.1. Taxonomy (GTDB): domain Bacteria; phylum Acidobacteriota; class Terriglobia; order UBA7540; family UBA7540; genus CAVROP01. The sequence continues at coordinate 2,818,075 of CAWHRX010000009.1, forward strand.
GCTGTTTGTGGCCGTTCTCGCTTTTCCCGCCTTCGCTCAAACCCCGCTTGATGAACACCTCCGGGCGATCGCTTGGCCGCCCTACCAGGACGAGACGGTGCAGTTGATGCGCGAGTACTTGCGCATCAACACCTCGAATCCGCCTGGGAACGAACTGGCGGCGGCAGAGTTTTTCCATCGGCTTTTCGAGCGGGGCGGGATCCCCAACACGATCTATCCCTACGCCGCCGGGCACGCCGATTTCTACGCGGTCCTCAAAGGTGATGGAACGCTTCGGCCCTTGATCCTGCTGAACCACATGGACGTGGTGCAAGCGGACCCGCGTAGCTGGCGGCTGCCGCCTTTTTCCGGCGAGATCTTGAACGGTGAAATGTATGGCCGCGGCGCGCAGGATATGAAGGACGAAGGGCTGCTTCAGGCAATGGCGCTGCTGATTGCAGCCCGGCAACGCTTGACCCTGAAGCGCGACCTGATTTTCCTCGCCACTTCGGACGAGGAGGTTGACGGCACGGGCAGCCGCTGGATCTTGGAAAATCATCCGGAGTTGGTGCGGAATGCGGAATACCTGATTACGGAAGGCGGCTCGAACCTGATTATCCAGGGCCGGGGAACAATTTACGAGGTGGGCGTGGGGGAAAAAGCCCCTTATTGGCTTCGACTCACCGCCACCGGCCGAGGCGGCCACGGGTCCATCCCCATTGCGGATTCGGCGCCGAATCGGTTGGTGAAAGCTCTTGCCCGCGTGGTGGACTGGCAACCGCCTGTCCACCTGCTGCCTTCGGTCGAACAGTACTTTCGCGTCATCGCCGCGCTTGAACCGGAACCCCGCGCCACACAGTTCCGCGACATCCGCAAGGCGCTTCAAGATCCTGATTTCGCCCGCAGCATGACTCGGGATGAAGAGTACAACTTTCTGCTGCGCGACACGGTCTCTCTCACCGTCCTCCAAGGTGCGGCTCAGACGAACGTGATTCCTGACACGGCCTACGCGGAGCTTGATGTGCGGCTGCTCCCGGATGAAGACCCCAAGGTTTTTCTGGGCCAGTTTCGACGCGTGCTGGCGGATGATTCCATTCAAATCACCTCCGCCAACCGCTTCAAGCCTCCCAACTCTTCCTCCACCGACACCAGCCTTTACCGGTTGATCGAGCAGGTGGTGCACCAGTACAATCCGCACGCGCTGGTTGCGCCGGCCCTGGGCGGCGGGTACACCGAGAGCCAGATGTACCGCCCGCTGGGAATTGCTTGTTACGGGTTCAACACTTTGGAAGTGACGCCGGAAGTGGACGCCACTGAGCACGCCGCCAATGAGCGCGTCCCCGTCGAGCAGCTCCGGCGTGGGGTGAAGATTCTGTATGAACTCGTAGCGCGGGCGGCAAATCAGTAGCAAAGATGAAGCGCGAATTCCCAGATCGTCCCATCGTAGGCGTCGGCGGAGTCGTCATCCACCGCCAGCGCGCTCTCCTGATTCGCCGCGGGTGCGAGCCGCTGAAGGGCCAGTGGTCCATTCCCGGCGGCATGCTCGAACTCGGTGAGGAACTGGCGGAAGGCGTGCGGCGCGAGTTGAAGGAAGAGACCGGCTTGGACGTCGAGCCGCTGCAAATCGTAGCGGCGTTCGACCGCATCACACGCGAAGCGGAACGCGTCAAGTACCACTATGTGATCGTGGATTACGTTTGCCGGCGGAAGGGCGGAAAGCTTAAACCCGCCTCCAACGTCACCGACGCCCGCTGGGTCCGCCGCGAAGAGATGCCCAAGTATCACCTCACTGAGATGGCAGCCAAGGTCATCCTGCAGTCGTTTGAGTTCTTCGATAAGAGACCCAAAGCGCGATAGCGGGTGAAGATTTCTCGCCCTTTGGACTTTCAACTCTCGACTTTCGACTCTCAACTCCGCCCAAACGAAAAGCCCCTGGCCATGCGCCGACCGCACGACCAGGGGCCCGGGATACTGATTGGGTTTGGCTTTTCTCCCTCCTTCGTCGGGGAGAGGCGCCGCACAGCGCCCTTGCCACTAACCCTCTGTTGCTAGCGAGAGGTTCCCACAAGTGGGCACCTTGCTTGACGCCTTAAGCCTCAGCACCCTCGCTAAGGTTACTTTCTATCGACATGGATCACCTCCTTTCTAGCTACCGTGATAATAAAATCCGGTTGAATGCGAGTCAAGAAAAAAACGCACTTACATCAGCCGCCATTCATTTTCGGGCCAGCCGGCCTTGCCCACCAGCGGCACGAACTGGCAAGGGTCGAGGATTCGAGTCTTCACTTCTCCCGCCTGTTTGACGTTGAGGAGTAGGTCCTGGCGGCGGAGGTCTCCGACCGGAATCACCAGGCGGCCTTCTTCCGCAAGCTGCTCGGGCAAGGCGGGTGGCACAGTGGGCGCGGCGGCAGTGACGATGATGATGTCATAAGGCGCTGCCGGGGGATAGCCCTCACTTCCGTCGCCCACGATCACTTCCACTCCGTCGTACCCGAGGCGAGCCAGGCGTTCGCGTGCCATTTCCGCCAGCGCAGCGTTACGTTCCACGCTGTAAACCCTCGCGCCCAAATAGGCCAGGATCGCCGCCTGGTACCCGCTCCCCGTCCCCACTTCCAGGGCCTTGTCTCCGGGTTGCACGCGGGCTGCTTCGGTCATGGCGGCAACCATGTAGGGTTGTGAGATGGTCTCCGCGTCACCCAGCGGCAACGGCCGATCGTCGTAAGCAGCCTTGATCAAACTCGCAGGGACAAACTCGTGGCGCGGCACGTGCAGCATGGCATCCAGGACCCTTGGGTCCCGGATGCCCCGGTTCCGCAGTTGGATTTCGACCATCAATCGGCGTTCTTGTGCGAACGGTATTGGCTCAGTCATTGCGCCATTCATTGGGCAGGAGGCCGGGCCGGGGCACAGTCTCCGGGCAGCGTTCCCCGCCGCTGGGCATTCAGGCGGCCTTAATCATCGCTCCGCAGACCGCGTGCGTCCAGGGTTTTTTCTGACTGGGTGCGAGGTCGTCACGCCCACTGTGGGGTTGCCCCTCCGGCAAAGTGTGAGAGAATCATCTGAGGGGCGGTCCTCGCGGCCGGCCTGCGCAACCACAAGGGTTGCGCTTCGAACCCCAGCATGAACCGCGAAAAATACTCCCGTCAGATTCTGTTCCCGCCCATCGGCGCGGAAGGGCAGGACAAGCTGCTCGAATCCAGGGCCGTCATTCTGGGCTGCGGAGCGCTCGGCACTGCCCAGGCCAACGCCCTCACCCGCGCCGGCGTGGGAACGCTGCGCATCGTGGATCGCGACTTCGTGGAAGAGTCAAACCTGCAACGCCAGATCCTCTTCGACGAGGCGGACGCCCGCGAGCGATTGCCGAAAGCCATCGCCGCCGCGCGCAAGCTGAACCAGATCAATTCCGAAGTCAAAGTCGAGGGCGTGGTTGAAGATGTGGACAACCGCAACATCGAAAAACTCGTCAGCGGTTTCCAGGTGGTTTTGGACGCCACGGATAACTTCGAAGCGCGCTACCTGCTGAACGAGGCCGCAGTGAAACACGGTTTACCCTGGATTTACGGCGCCGTGGTGGCCAGCTACGGCATGACCATGACGATCCTTCCGGAGCGCACGGCCTGCCTGGCCTGTCTGTTTCCCGCTGCGCCCGAGGGCGCGCACGAAACGTGCGACACGGTGGGCGTGATCGGCCCCGCAGTCTCCTGGGTGGCGGCCATTCAGGTGACGGAGGCGCTGAAAATCCTTCTGGGCCGGCGCCACGAGTTGCACGGAGCGATGCTGGCGTTCGACATCTGGAAGAACCGACTCCAGGAAATCCGGCCGCGCAAAGACCCGCAGTGCCGGGTTTGCGGGGCTAGAGAGTTTGCCTACCTCAACCGGACCGGGCCAACCCACACCAGCCTTTGCGGACGCGATTCCGTGCAGATTCACGCGGCGGCGGCGCGGCAGTTGGACCTCGCGGATTTGAGAATCCGCCTCGAACCGTTCGGCCGGGTGCGCGCCAACGAGTTCCTGCTCGTCTTCGCAGTCGATGCCTACGAATTGACGGTCTTCTCCGACGGCCGCGCCATCGTCAAAGGCACGCACGACCCGGCCGTGGCGCGCAGCGTCTACGCCAAGTACATCGGAGCTTAGCCCGGCGGGATGTAGCCGACATTTTGGCACTTTTCTGGCCTCGCCTTTCTCTTGCTTCACTTGCGCAAAATGCGCTGAGTTTGCCCCCTTCAGGCCCTGTCTTGCGCTAAATTGCGCGCAAAACGCGCATAATTCGCAGCATTCAAAAAAGTGATGTGCTTTGTTTTCATCAACATTCTGGCTTTGTTCCCGGCATTTTTGAATTCTCTCGCGGTCCCCCGGGTTTCCCCCAGTCGAGCAATTTCGGTCCCTGCCGCATCCCCCACGATCCAGTCCCCGGCCCCAACGGAGGCGATGTCGAAGAGTTCGAATTTTGGCTCTATTTCACGCATTTGAGCACTCAATTTGAGTTCGTTTTGAGTTCGTTTTAGCTTTGTTTCCGGCATTTCTTTCTTTGTTTTCAATAACATAACTGAGTTCGTTCCCACTATTTTTGTTTTTCTTGGACCCCGGTTTTCCCCAGTACCGGGACTGTTGCGCTCTTCCTCGCGGTCGGAAGCCTGCTCACGACAATGTGTCCACAACATGACCACAACTATAGGCTACCATGTCCCCCTGGGTTTGTCAAGTGAAAAATGCGAATATGTCAACGCTCTTTAGAAATGTCCCCTTTCTTATCTCGTTAGAAATGTCCCCTTTTCGAACTTATTGCTGTGAGGTTGTTCTGGCTTTGGTCTTTCGCCGGCCTTGCCCGTAGCGGAGCCCTGCGGAGCCCGGAGGGCGGAGCGCTCAGGGCGCAGCGGAGGGCAAGGCCGGCGACGCGCGCGGGGCCGCCCGGGCCTCTTGGGCGCGGGTATGTTGGCGCCAGCGGGTGTTCCGCCAGGGATGTCCATCGGCGGGCGCCCACTGGGGTTTTACCTCCGGCACGGCCGGCGTGGCCGTCGTCGCGGGCGGGGGCGCGGGTTGGCAACGGGCCGGTGTCTCACCCTTCGTAATCTCGCTCCAAGCAATCTCCCGGCCCCGATAATCGATGCTCACCTGGCCCTCTCGCCCTTCCCAAACCACCACCTTACTGCGCGCCGGCGCGTAGCGCCGACTCTCCGGCTGCAACTGCAAGAAGCGACCGTGGTACCGCACCACCCAGTCATTGCTGATCACCCGCTCCGTCTGCAGGCGGAAGATGCGGTCCAACTCCCTCGCCGCAGGGCAGGGGCGATAGTAATCCTCACTCCGCGCCGCCGGCCGCGCAAACCGCTGGTTGTGTTCCGGCAGGTACTCCTCCTCCAGGTACGCGTTGACCCCCGCATGGCTCCCGATTCCCTTTCTCCGCAGCTTCTTGACCAGCCGATCCTGATGCGTCCCGTGCATCCGCTCCACCCGACCCTTGGCCTGCGGCGAGTTGGCGGGCAGCAGCCGAATCCCCAGTCGGGCGCACATCCGCCCGAACTGTGTGACCGGCTCTTCGCCCCTCAACTTCTCCTTGGGCGTGGCACCCCGCTGGTACAGATTTTTCCAGTCCACGTAAAGCTCATGCGGTACACCGTAACGTTCCATCCAGGCCCGCAACGCCCCCGCCGCCGCCCAAATCGTCTCTTCCTCGCCCAGACGCGCCAGCGTGGTGTTTGTGGCGTCGTCCACCAGATCCATCAGGCATCCGCCGGGACCGCGCCCTTCCAACCAGGCATGAAAACTTCCCTCCATCTGCACCATCTCACCAAAATGCTCCCGTCGTTCCCGCCGCTGGCGATGCTTCCGCCACCGCCGTTCCCGACTCCACAGCCCCTCCGCCAGCATCCATCGCCGCAGCGTCTCCGCCGCCACCTCCCGCCCTTCTTCCTTCCCCAGATGCTCCGCCGCCAGCGTCGGTCCAAACCGCTCTCCTTCCCCACCCCCATACTTCTGCCGCACCAACTCCAGCACCTCGCGGCGAAACTCCTCCGCGTAGGCCCGGTTCGAGCGCCGCCCCGCATTCCCATGTTTCAGCCCTACCTCCCCTTCCTCCCGGTAGCGCTTCCACAAGCGCTTCACCTGCCGATAGCTCAACCCCATCAGCTCCGCCCCATCCACCAACCGCAACTCGGCACTCTTTACCCGTGCCAGTAACCCGCACCGCCTCAACTCCCTCTCACTCATCCCGGTTCGCCCCAATCTGCCTCCTTTCGGAGACTCTATTAGGGGACATTTCTAAAGTGGAGAAAAGGGGACATTATCATCGAGGTACAACAGTGAAAAATGCGAACAGCGGAAAATGCAACAGCGGAAAGTGCAAAAAAGCGCGCGGACTGTCCCCACTCCCATCGCCACAATCAGGCGGAATAAGCCAAAGGGCCGGCAAGGGCGAAATGTCGGCCGCCAGGCCACTCGCGATCGGGCGGTAAGAGCCTTCCCGCTCTCCGCCAACGCCCGTGGCTTGTTCCGAGGTTACATCTACGGTTCGCCGATGAGTCAAGGTGGGCACCCTGATTGTCTTCGAGTGCCCGACCATCCGGGAGTTAGGCGGATCTTAAACGTCGCGGCATCGCGGCGGGTCGCTCATGGCAGCCTCATGTACGTCTTTTCGCGCGGATGGAGACACCTCCCCGGCAAGGCCGTACGGCCAGTTGGACGTGCGAAATGTTACCTCTGGAGGGATTGACTTCCGGGGCCGCTTGGTCCCGAACGAAGCAATCACCAGTGTGGTCAATGACGTGTGGGCACGGCTGACACCGCGAGAAGCTCTCAGGAACGCCCGGGAACAATTAACTTACACTTACCTTGCACTCGTTTGAGGTCTGCGGGTGGATGCCCATCGATCAGATTTCTTCGGACATCCCGCGATCCCGCGCGGCGCCAGTGGGTGACGCGCTGCTTCCGGTTATTCTTAATGTATGCTGTGTTGTTAGGACTACGGAGCGATGCCAACAAGCACCAGTGGGACGGCTGGAACCCCTCGACCTTGACGCACCACGTCATACAGTGCGCCTTCATAGTATCCTGGCCCAGAGGACATTTGTTCCTGCATCGATTTCATGGGCAGTATTTCAATTCCCACGTCTATCGCGTCGCCTACATAGAAGGCCATATGCTTCACGAATAGGTCATAGGCAATGAAACTGTACTTTCCGAACTGAATCTCGACGGCCACGCGCTTCTTAAGGAAATCAGTTTGGTTGTACGAGAAAATCGGGCGCAGACCTGCCGCCTCAATTTCGCGTTTCTGCTCTTCGGGCGTCAGATGTAGGGTTTTCCGAATGAGATTGTAATCCTCTGTGACCCAATAACTCGTGCGGCTTTCCTCCCATTCCGCCTCTTTGAAGTCCTCGCTGAATCTCGCGTTTAGTGCCGCAGGGGAGTACAAGAGTTTCCCCCTCATTGTCTTCTCTTTGCTGACCTTAGTCTTGTACTTGTCGGCGTCTATCGGTTCGATAATTGTCTGGATTTCCTTCCAGATTTCAGGGTAGTGCATCAGCAGCCACTCATGCCCGTTCAGGTGTGAATAGACTTGGAGTATCCGCATTGCGCGCCTTTGGATCGGTTAAGGAAACGAACCTCAAATGAGTTGTGTCTAATGGCTTACTCAGCGTTGAGTTGCATTTGGCGCATAGCCTGCCTGGAGCGCACTAACTCCACGGGCATCTGGGCAATTCGGTCGGTTGGCCTCGGGACGTAGACAGGACGATCCACCGGCCGTCGTGGGAGTTTACCCTGCCACGCCAGTCGCGCTCGCTCGGCGGCAATCTTAAGGTATTCCTCGACTATGTCTGCGCCTGCCGCTTTCCGATTATGGAGAACGGCAGCGCACGCGGCGCTTCCAACCCCGAGGTATGGATCTACTACCAGGTCATTTTCTTTCGTCAGGGCAAGTACAAGGCGCTCAATCAATTCCACGAGGAATTGGCACGGGTGAGCGGTCTTCTCAGCGTGGTTGTGTTTGACGTTCGGAATTACCCAGACGTCGCCGGGATTCTTGCCTAGCAGGCTGCGGAAAAAGTGCCTTTTGCTCGAAGACCGAGGGTGTGCATAAGGCTTTGCTTAGTTCGGAAGAATAGCCGAAAGTCGGTTCCTACCGGCCGGAAGGGGAGCCAGAGGGCACTTTTTAGTTTCTTGGAGGCCTTGATCGGCCTTTTCGGACCGTTTCGACACACTACTCCTCAGACGCTGCCCTGGGGAATTGCCGTCGCCAGATTCCGAATGCGCACCAGGTTGTAGGCCGCCGCTGCCAGGGTGAACATCCAATCCGCCAATTTCAGCCCTCGATGCCGCAGCTTCCGCATCCCGCCCACCGTCTTCATCCAGCCGAAGATCTCTTCCACGCGCTTGCGTTTCTGCTGGCTGATCTTATAGCCCGCATGCCGGGTCGTCCGCCCGTCGATGGCACTCTTGCGCCGCTGGTTATTCTGGGCCACGTGGGGCGTGACGCTCAGTTCCCGCACGTCCGCCACGAACTGCTTCGTGTCGTAGTTCTTGTCAGCCCCCACCGTCACCGGCTGATCACCCGGAAGGCTGGCCACCATCAGCAGCGCCGCCTCCCGTTCGGCCGTGCCCGTGGCCGGCAGCACCTCGACGTCGGTCACCAGTCCGTTCCGGTTCTCCATCAACACGTGCCCGCTGTAGCTCAGCTTGGCTTCCTTGCCCGTGCCTTTGCGGGCCAACAGGGCCTCCCCATCGGTGGTGGACTGATGGGTCTGGTTGCTCCGCTTCTCGCCGTGAAAGTCCACCCTGGGATTGCCGGGATCGTCGTTCCCCGTCTGGGGCTCCTCCTCCCCGGTCTCCTCCATCTTCTTGAAGCTCTTCAGGCTGGCGCAGGCCTCCATCAAGGTGCCGTCCACGGTGAAGTGTTCATCCGACATCAAATCCAAGGCCTGGGCTTCCTTCACCACCCGTTGGAAGAACTTTCGCGCCACGTCCGCCTTCAGCAAGCGCTCCCGGTTCTTGGTGAACACCGTCACATCCCAAACCGGCTCGTCCATGTTCAGCCCCACGAACCAGCGGAACAACAGGTTGTAATTCAACTGCTCCATCAGCATGCGCTCACTGCGGAGGCTATAAAGGATCTGCAACAACAAGGCCCGCAGCAACTTCTCGGGCGGAATGGAAGGCCGCCCCAGCCGGGCATACATGCGCGCGAAGACCCTCGACATCTCCTTCAGAATGCGGTCGGTAATCTGGCGGATGGCCCGCAAGGGATGGTTAGAGCGTTTTCGATTTAAGTATGTACATATCCACAAGAGGAAAAGTAATTTTTGCATTCGCTTGGGGAGACCGTATTGAGCAACTCCCCGATTTCCCTCCAGAGGGTGTCGATATCGCGCCGGGCGGCTTTGCGAAGCAGCGCCTTGAGTTTGGAAAAGAACTTTTCGATGGGGTTCAGGTCCGGAGAGTAAGGGGGCAGATAGAGTAGGGTAGCTCCGGTCGCGGTGATCGCTTTCGCGACTCCGCTCACCTTGTGACTGCTGAGGTTGTCGAGGATTACGATCTCTCCCGGTTGGAGCGTTGGGCACAGGAATTGCTGCACATAAGCGAGAAACGTCTCGCCGTCCATGGGCCCATCGGTAACCATCGGGGCAGTCAATCGGCGGCGGCGCAGAGCGCCCACAAAGGTTGTCGTCTCCCAATGCCCGTGCGGTGCCGAGTCGAGGCAGCGCTGACCTCGGGGGGCGCGTCCGTAGCGTCGCGTCATGCTCGTCGATATCCATGTTTCATCGATGAAAACGAGCTTTTCGACTTCCATCGTAGGCAGTGCCTGCTGCCAGGCTTTTCTTGCCCGCTGCACGTCTTCGCGTTCTTGCTCGCTGGCGTGCAGGGTTTTTTTTGAAGGTAAGGTTCCATTTGTCCAACTGATGCCACAAGGCACCAATCTTAATCGAGATGCCCTGCTCGGCGAGACGATCACCTAACTCGGCCAAGCTCAGACCCGGCGCTTGTCCGATCCAGGCGCGCAGCACGGGCTCCATCTCTGCGATCCGCGAACGGCGATGGCCTCCAATCTGAAAGCTGGTGCGTTGTCCGGTCTTCTGCTCCCGACCCCGCACCTGGTAAACCCAGACGCGACTGACTTCCAGTCGCCGCGCAATCGCCGTCGGACGTTCGCCGCGATCCAATGCCCATAACACCCGATCCCGCAAATCTTGTGAATAGGATTGCATCCTCTGCCTCCCCTCAACCGGCAGAGGTATTATCGCACATAAATGTATACACTTAAATTAAAAACGCTCTAGCCGGGACGCGCTGCTCCGGCGACAGGTAACTGTACATCGCATGCTGCTGAACGTCCTCACCGCGCACAGGAAAAGCCTCCTCAAAAGTGAAAGGAACCAGGATCAAGAGGCAAATGTATCACATTGCGATATATTGTCAACACCTTTTTAAACTTTAGCGCGACTTTTTCCGCAGCCTGCTAGAGGATTGCAGGAATACTGGCCGATTTTTGCGCCTTTGTAGTACTTCTTGCCCGGATACTTCTGTGGCACCCTGACGGCATCGAGATTAAAAACATAGTTATCTGTCTTCGTAAACCACAGGGTAGTTTCGTAACGCCCGGAGAAACGGCGCTTGCAATGCAGGCCGTGCTCAGATGTCCAAATGATGTGGTTCCGAAGTTTCAGGCCGAGAACGACGGAGAGTGCGATTTAAACGAACTTGATACGGCACAATGAATTCTGGTATAGAATCCTCAGACAAATGCCAAATCTGCACAAAGCCAAGGTCCTGGATTCACTTCGAGAGCGCTTCGGTGAGGTGCGGAAGGTCACAGGTAGTGAATCGCTCTACACCATTGGCGATGAAGCGGCTCGCATCTACTTTCGGTATTCTAAAGTGCATCCCCGCGGCCGCACTTTTTTCGGATTGCGCGAGGTCGATCTGCGACAACTCGGCGGCCACAATGCGTTCTTATGTTTCCTGCTGGACGATGGCTCCCCTCCGCTCTTTGTCCCATATGCGGATTTCGAAGAGGTCTTTCACAATGCCGAAGTGGCAAAAGATGGGCAGTACAAAGTGCAACTCTACGCGGGAACCAATACACGGGAGTTGTACGTGGCCCGTCGGGGGCGGTTCAATGTAGAAGGCTACGTCGGATTCGACGCCCTTGAGCACAGCATGGACACAGTACGCCTCCGTGAGGCGAGGAACCTGACGCACGCACAAGTCCAATCCTTGCTTGCAGGGATCGGACACATCAAGGGCTACGATGTTTGCATTCCCGACAATGACATCGGGAAACTCGACTGGGCACTGACTAAACGTTTTTCTTTACGGCCCGACCTGCCCGCTGGCTTTGACCCGATACGACCAGTCCTGCGTGAAATTGATGTTGTATGGGTGGCACCCGGCCGGAACACCATCGAAAGCCTTTACGAGGTCGAGCATTCGACCCCGGTCTATTCAGGATTGCTACGGTTCAACAACGTCCTACTGACGGACCCGAAAGTATCGCGGTTTTCCATTGTCTCGAACGACGCGCGCCGCGATCTATTCTCCCGCCAGCTATTTCGGCCAACCTTTAAGAAAAGTGGCCTCGCGGAACTATGCAGCTTTCTCGAGTACAATAATGTCTTCGATTGGCACAACCGCCTCTTAAAGGGGTAGAAGCATGATTCGAAGCAAAACCAAGATGCGGATTTACACTGTAGTAGACGTGTGGCGTGGGATCGCCGTCGGGGCTACAAATTTCAGGCGTCTGCGGAATGCGCAGAAGCATGTGCAACGGCTCCGACGTCACCGCAATTTGATGGAGGATGACGTAAAACTTTTTGAGACCACAATCCACGCATCCTCGCCGAAACTGCGGACGGCGCGGTCTGGTATGTAGCTTTGACCTTCAGATCAGCACCGTGAAAAAGAGCGAGACTGCCGACTCGGAGGTCGGCCCCACTTTGATCGCCTCCGCCGCAAACGCGGCACAGCGCTCCAGGACGACACCGGACTCGTTTGACTGCATGGCCCCGAAGGTGCCATTGCAGCGGTCGGCGACTACCTCGCGGTGATTGGCGTGGATATTGATTCCCGCAAGCCTAAGTCTTGATCGGCTCTCCACTTATTCCCCCATTTGCACATACCCCGCCTTCATCTCGAACCGTGATTCCGGCCAGCGCTCGCGCATGTGCAGAAGCGCGCTCCAGAGGGTCGGAGTAAATAGACGATCCATGAAAGGCAGAGACAGAGGTTTTGGGCAGTGAACAGGATTTGATCTTGAGAATCAAGCAGCCAGGATAGCAATCCTCGCAGTGTGCGAGGCCGTACGCACCATAAGCTATACCTGGAGGGCACCGGCGTGGTGCGAGAGCCATTGTTAGGGCGGATTTGTGGTCTGATTTTTTCTCCTAAGCCATTGTAATTAAAAACCGTGTTAAGTTATGTGCAAGATATACTTGCATTAGTACGACATAATTGACTTGCATTGAGACGGCATAATATACTTGTATTCGAACAACGCAATAAACTTGTGTTCGCCCGAAACAGGAGAGGTTCTATGGCGACGCCGAATGAGAAACTGGCTGAATCCCTCGATGTGCTCAAAGCACTTCAACAGGGCGGGAGACGTGTGTTTCGGTCGGACGAGCTGAGCCGTGTTCACCGTGAACGGCTGACTGCGAATGGCTTTCTTCAGGAGGTCATGAAAGGCTGGCTGATCTCGTCCAACCCGAGCGTGCGCACCGGCGACAGCACGCCTTGGTACGCTTCATTCTGGGAATTTTGCGCGCGTTACTGCAACCACCGTTTCGGCGAGGAGTGGTACCTCTCGCCGGAGCAGTCGCTTTTACTCCATGGCGAAAGAACGGTCATCCCGGACCAGGTCGTGGTCAACAGCCCGATGGGCACGAACAACGCAGTTGAGCTTCTGTTCGGCACATCGCTCTACGACCTGAAGGTGCCCGCGATGCCGGCGACGGCAGATCTGGTGGTAAGGGACGGCTTGCAGCTTTTCTCACCGGCGGCGGCGCTGGTGAGGGTGGTGGAATCCTTTTTCAGGAGGAATCCCGTGGAGACGCAGGTGCTGCTGGCGAGCCTCGTCGACGCGTCGGACCTGCTGCGGTTCTTGCTAAATGGCGGCCACTCCGCGAAAGCGGGTTATCTGGCGGGAGCGTTCCGGCGGACCGGCCGTCCCGATTTGGCGGGTGAGATTATTAGCGCGATGAAGAGCTCCGGCTACGATGTGCGGGAGGGCAATCCCTTCGAGGCCGGGCAGATATTCGGCGCGCTGCGTCGCCCTCGGGCCCCTATCGAGGGGCGCCTGGAGATGCTCTGGGAGTCGATGCGCAGCGCCGTCGTGGAGACATTCCCGAAGGCGCCCGGGCTTCCGAAAGACAAGGGTGCCTATCTCCGTTTCGTCGATGGAATTTATCAGAGCGACGCCTACCATTCTCTGTCCATTGAGGGATACTCGGTCACCCCGGAAGTCATTGAGAGGGGGCGGCGAGGGAACTGGGACCCGGAACATCACGAGGATGACCGGAAGAGCCGCGACGCGCTGGCGGCGCGCGGATACTGGCAAGCGTTCCAACTGGTGAAAGGATCGGTGGAGAAAGTGATCGCGGGGGAAAATGCCGGCACGTGTGCGCGCGCGGCGCACAAGGAGTGGTATCGCGAATTGTTCCAGCCCTGTGTGGCCGCGGGCCTGATTCAACCCGGAGCGCTCGCCGGATACCGGAACATTCCCGTCTATCTGCGGACGTCGCGCTATGTGCCGCCTCGCTGGGAGGCGGTACGCGACGCCATGCCGGTGCTTTTTGATCTTCTCGAAAGGGAGGCAGAGCCTTCGGTGCGCGCCGTGCTCGGTCACTGGCTGTTCGGTTATATCCATCCCTACCCGGACGGCAACGGTCGGATGGCGCGATTTCTGATGAATGTGATGCTGGCTTCGGGCGGCTATCCCTGGACGGTCATTCGGGTCGAGGACCGTGATGCCTATTTGGGCGCGTTGGACCACGCCAGCATCGACATGGACATAAGACCGTTTTCCACGTTTGTGGCGCAGCGGGTGCGGTGGTCTCTTGACCGACGCTATCTGCAATTTCCGAAGCCCGAAGAGAAGTATAATTCTGACCGCGGGGTCGTGGTTTTCTGGGGACAGGACGGAGAGACGCGGGTGCCGTGCGAAATCAGCAGAGAAGCACTGGACGACCAGTTCCACGGCGATAACAAGGACAAGTTGGAAGTATTCAGATCGAACCGGCGGGCAATCGAAGAGGAAGCGCGCGGCAAATACCTGGCGGGACTTACTGAGGCGGATGGGTCTATTCTCATTCGGGCACTTGATTTTTAGAAGTTGATTTATTTGGGAGTCCTTGAATTGAGAAGTCTGCGGGAAACAGCCGTCCGTTGAGAACACTCACATTCTCGTAGGTGGTTGGGATTCCCCACTGGGTTAGCCAATAGACCGAGTACGCGGTCAGATGAACAAGGGAAAAACCCCGGTAATTCTCCTTTTCCTTTGCATCGGTTTTGAGCAAATCACGTGCGGTTGCTGGTTGCAATGTTCCCATCCTCGCTAACGCGTCACAAGATTAGCCCAAAGGGTCTCGACCGATTTTTCAAGCTCAATCCCTTTTGGTAATGAGTAGCCTTGTCGTCCGTGCTGGATCACAAGCCCCGCAGACCTTAGCCAAGCGAGGCAGAGGTAAGACTGATAATCGGGGAAAGGAGATCCGTTCACGGGGTCCTTAAGTGGTAGCACTTTGTCCATCATGATTCGCTTTGCGTTTGCGCTCGCCAGGGAGTCGCACAGAACCGCGAGCAGCCGCTTCGGGCTTTTGTGCTCATACTCCGCTCTTTGGGATTTAGACCATCCGATCTTAATCAGGTTGTCGCCTTCGCGAACAAATTTCGGGTACTGCCCTAATTTGTTGCGGGTCTTGATCGGCACTTTAATTTCCGCTGCCGTACCAAGTTCCACCGACGCGTCCAGCGGATTGGGCGCCGCCGCCTTCGACGCGGTGCTCCGGAATTGTTCACCCAATTGTTTAATCTTGCTGGCCAGATCGATGAGCGAAGCCGCCTGATCATAATCGCGGGCAGCCCCGGCCTCATTCGCGAGTCCAACCAATGTCCGTTCTGTATCGCCAAGTAAATCCTCTGTTCGCTGTACTATATTCATAGTGATACTCTATACCGAAAGTATAGGTTGTCAAGAGTTTTTTTGCAGCCAGAGATCACGCTTTGCGCTAGCCCTGCGCCTGACTTCCCGATAAGCTTTGGTAAGATGCGGCCCTCCTTGTGCCCGACCGCCTGATGACATGGCAAGCGGGCTGCACGTTTTTCTCTGCCGAACTTCATCAATACCTCGCTCAACTTGCGCGTGAGCCGCGTCAACTTCAAGTTGCCATATCGGAAACTGAGCCTCACCGCGGCAAACTAGCTGACGAGAAACACGTCCTCCACAGTGTCTACTGACGAGTCCACTGACAATTAAACAATCCGAAAGGATCACGCGCCACTCGGAAGTTGGTGAACCGTCCGGCGCAACGACTAGAGACGGCGTTACCGCCGACTCGATTCGCCTTGAATTTCGTAGGAACGCCCCCGGACTGAGCCAATACACACGCTTTCCGAACATTGCGGTTTTTCTGGCGAGGCACGGGTGGCACATACAATTCTGTATGTGCCCGGTTTGACCTGTTGGAGTGAGGGAGCACATCCATGAGGTGCGATTCATGGGCCCTCGCGCAAGAGTCTTCCGCCGAGACCGGCTGCACGGAAGTGCCCGGTGGAACTTGTCCCTTCGGGGCATTGCAGACCCAAGAGGGCGGGTCTGCGCCGGCCCTGGTTCGACGACAAACGAACAACTGCGTGGGCCTTCGCCGCTCTGAGGTTATGTGTGCCGAAGGCACCTTGGAGTGCGGCGGCTTGACGCCGCCTTGGGATTAGCGCAGAGAGCGGAATTGCACAACAGGCGGGTCTTACCCTTGCGAGTTCTTCTCACGAAAAAGCTCGGCTGGCCCGTACGAAGGCGGCGTCAAGCCGCCGCACTCCAAGGCGCTTCGCGCACCTGAAACCAACAAATGCAGATTCTTCGCTTCGCTCAGAATGACAGACTTTCGAGAGGGCGGAGTGAGGAATGACAGGGCTGGGTGATTTTCTCACAACTTCTCAGCGCTGGTTTTCCAGAGCTCCGGAAATATAACTCTCAATCGCTCGCCGATTGACTGGGGATACGTCCTGGAATTTTGCGCCGACGCCAAGTTCAGGCGTCTGGTGCCGCACCGTGGCGAGAATTCGTACAGTCCTATCGTAGCCTGGCAACGGAAGTTCCAACTCGATCTCCTGACACCTCGTGAGCCCCTCAAACGGCTCCAAAAGCAATCCGCCGGTGCTGATATCGCTGGTCGGCAATTCCAGGGCGCCGAGGCATGATCGGCAGGTGGCAATCACGCGCAACGGCAAGCGTGAAAAGCGCCGCCTCTCTTGCCACTTGGCGCTGCGCATGGCCTGAAAGAACTGGACCATCCGCTCCCGGCTGAGAGGTTTGGCGAGGAAAAAACGGATGCCCTCGCGAATGGCGCGCCGCATGATCTTCGTGTCTTGCCCTGCGGTCAACATCACGATGGGAGTACCGCTGTTGGACCTTGAGCGCCGGATGACGTCAGTGAGTTCAATCCCATCCAGAGGCTGCGTCCGAGCACCGAGAAGCACCAAGTGCAGTTGGCGCGCTCGGGCAACCGTGGCGGCTCCGCGGTAGTCGGATTGCTCCAGGACCTCGCAACCCAAGGGTTCCAGACACGCCTTCGCCAGGCTCAAGACCGGCAGTTCTTCGTCGACGACCATCACCGTAAACGCCATAGTGCCTACGTCTTAGCCATCGGCATTTTGGCGCTGGGGGATGAGCAAACTTCAAACTTGTTCTCTTTGCAATTCTTGGGGTGGGGAAAACTCCATTAGTTCAATGGGTGCGCCATGGTCGAGGATCATGGCCACTTTGACTCCCGCGCTCGGACTGTTCGGCGGAATCAAAATCTCCTGCCCAACCAGTGCAGTTGCAAGATCGTCTACCTCGAAAGCTACATGAGGAATAGTCTTGACCGCCTCGGGATAGGGTGCATCTGGATCAAATCGCATCCACTCAACGCCAAATGGACTGGTTTGAAATCCCGCCACGTGAATATGTAAGCGGGGCACGTGAATCTCATCGGGACGCGGGGTTTGAGTGGGAATACCAATGTGGTGATAACGCCAGCCATTCCTCGCAATTGCAGCCGGGGGTTCCTTGTCCTGTCTCAGATATTCATGCAAAGCGGGATCTCCTTCTTGACTCAAACGCGGCACGATTGTACGTCCATCTCCCCGTAGCTCGAAGTCTCCATTCTAGTCACGGTTTCGGGATTATTGGTGGTAAATCGCCACGTCACAAGTAATCAGTTTCAGCGTCTCACAAAGGGTAAGTGTTGCATCATTGCCGGAAGCCCCGTGAATACAGGGCCTTGAATGTTGTAATTGTCTAAAGCGAAATGCAGGGCATGAAATTCGCGCGCAAGCCCAAACTCACCCCTCAGCAGATCGAACACACCCGCGAGCAGATCGACAAACGCAAACGCCGCGAGGACGCGGCCGCCCGAATCTCGCCATGGTCTTGGTCCAGTGATTCGCCCGACACAGAGCGAGACTCCTTGATCCGCTCGCTCGATAGTCACGTCATTCCCGCGCAAACGGGAATCCATTGGACCGACGACGGGTCCCCGCTTTCGCGGGGACGACGTTGCGGGTGATTTTCTTCCCTTTGTGTGGACCACAGGCCCATCCCCGCTCGGAATGACACTTCGTAGTTTCCGGGTGCTGCCGGCCGGGTTACACGCCGATCTCGAAAGTTCGGAGGCGCCACGGCTGAAGTGAGAAGTTCAGCTTACCGGCGCTCGTGGACACTTCCCCCACTTTTTTGCCAAGAAGGTTGGTTTCCGAGGCTGCGGTCATGGGCAGGGCCAACTCGACGGAAGCATCGCCTGTTTTGCCCTCAACCTCGACGAATCGGAGCTCGAGCCCTTTTTGCTCCTTGGCGCGCATCACCATCAGGTGTGCATTCGAGGGTTGCACCGTAACGAAGCCTTTGCGCTGCGGCAGGCTGCCGTCGTGCGGGCGTCCCACCACCGTGATCAGTTTTTGGTCGAACTCTTCTGCCGCGCGCACGCGCTGAGCATTGGTGAAATTCGTCCCGTGGGGAAGCAAGGCGTGACGGTACTCCGAGTAGCGGGGCCAGCCGTACTCGCCGGTGAAGTACGACTCCCACTCCCGCATCACCAGGTTTGAAAACACACCGTCGCCGTCATGCTTGAAATACTGCGTCCCGGGGTGCAGCAGCAAGAGTCCGGTATCTTGACCCACCAGATCAACGAAGGTGCGGGCTTGAAAGAATTGGCGTTCGGTGGGTTCGATGCCCAGAGGGAAATCGCGGACCACCGAAGAGGGCTGAAACCCCGGCGCGAAGGTCAGCCAGTATCCCTGCTTGATTTCGGCGGGGAAGCGATTGTCCGTCCCCAGCGCGTCAGGGGCGGGCGGAATCTCTGCCAGCACGCGGCTGGTGACCTCGACCCAAGGCACTCCCGCGCAAAGGCTGACGTAAGTCTCGAACTTCAGAAGCGGCCATTGGTGGCTGGTCTTGACGGTGGCGCGCAGCGGCCCCTGCTCGATCCAGCGAATCGCGGAATTGGAAATGGCGCGCCAGTCGGCTTCGCCGCTCGGAGCGCTGAGCTTTTCCGCGCCCTGGTAAGCCGCCTGCGAAGTCGAGCTGTCGAAGAGCGCAGGGATGGCTGTCGCCTTCCGATGATACTTTTCCTGGACGAATACGCTGCGCAGGCAATAGTCCTGATTGGGCGTGCCTTTGAAAATGGGAAAGGGGCTCTTCGCCGGGTCGAGCATTTCCCGCCCTGTCCGCTTGTCCACGAGGCTGACGATGGCCCCGTGTTTCGAGCTTAGCCTGACTTTCAGGAATTCATTCTCGAGCCCGAGTTGCGATTCATCAATGCGCAAATCCGTGGCGGCGGGCTTGGCGGCCTGCGGAGTGAATTCCAGGTAGTAAGTGTCATATCCCACGCTTGGAACTTT
This sequence comes from uncultured Acidobacteriota bacterium, assembly GCA_963831905.1. Taxonomy (GTDB): domain Bacteria; phylum Acidobacteriota; class Terriglobia; order UBA7540; family UBA7540; genus CAVROP01. The sequence continues at coordinate 2,837,137 of CAWHRX010000009.1, forward strand.
CTGACCCAGGAAAGCTACATCGGCAACCACCAGGTTTCCCTGCGGGTCCTTGTCGCTCTTGATGATTTGAGACGGCACTACGCGGCCCGCATGGTCCCTGACCACAATGTCCTTGGCTTTCTCGCGGATCGGATAGATGCGACCCGTGGTGGCGAGGCCCGTCCGCTCCCACGCACAGGGATTGAATACCGTAACCGCAAGCTTGCCGTGCTGGCCTGATTCCGAGCCGACGTGGCTAACCACGTGGCCCAGCGACGCGTCCAGCGCCTCCTGAGCTTGCTTGGCGGCGGCGTCGAGATGCGTGTAGCCGATGGCTCCCCAGGTGAAATTGTGGTAGTCCTCGATACGATCCAGCGGCGCCATGCGGTCCCCTTGCCAGCGGGAAGACTCGCACAGGCCCACATCGTGGCTCTGCGAGGTGAGCAAGTGTTTCCAGGCCTGCTCGAGCGGCCGCGCCTGATTCTTCGCCCCCAAACCCTCGGCGATGGCATCGAAGCGCTCCGCCGCCAGTAGTTTCGCCTCGACTTTGCGGTCCATGACGCGCAACTGGTCGCCGCCCAATCCCCAGGTCAACAGCTTTGTCCAGGCGTCCATGCTCAGGTAGGTGGACTGCGTGGCGCCGCTTCCGTACTCGTCGAGGTAATCTTTCAGAGTGACGAACTCGACCGGAGAGTCTTCCGCAAACTTCCTGTATTTCTCGGGAGTCTTCAGGTAGGCGGGTTCGTCCGGCGGTTCCCATCCAAACTCCTCCCAGGTGAAGATGAGGGGCTTGCCGAGGGCCTGGAGTTTCCTGAAAGCTTCCGAGCCGGCGAGTTGCTTGAGGTCCGGAGAATAGCCGAAGAGCGAATTCTTGGGTGTGCTCAGGATCTCGCTGCCGTCCATGCCTTTCCACTTGAAGGCGTTGACTTCCAGGTAAGGGATGCCCGCCCGGCCCCAGGTGTCAACTTGCGCCAGGCTGGCATAGCGGTAGCCCGCTCCCAGCGCGATTTGCGGGATCTGCGGATGCGAGAACTCTTCCTCATCGAGAAAGGTCGCCACCTCATAATTCAGCGCTTTGCGAATGGTTTCCCGCCCATACACAAGCTGACGGATGTTCGATTCGCCGCTGAACATCGTCCCCATCGGCTGCCCGTAAGTGCCTCCGATTATTTCCACTTTGTCCTCGGCCAGGTACTTCTTCAGCCGGGCAGCAACTTCCGGGAACTTCTCCGCCATCAACTGATAAGCGAGCGCATCCAGCTCGAGGCAGGTCTTCACGTGCGGGGCGCGATCCGCCATTCCCATGGCATCGACCGCCGACAGCACGCACGACTCGAGGCCCAACTGCCAGCCAATGCCGGTGTAGCTCCAATGGTTGCAGAGCGTGACACAGATGCCCTGGCTGCTTCCCGCTGCGCTCCCTGTCGCCTTGGCGAGAATCCTCGCCGCGGGGAAGAAAAGGGCCGCCCCCGCCCCGGTCTTGAGACTTGCCCCTAGAAAACGCCTGCGCGAAATGCTCTTTCCCATGACAGTGACTCCTGCGAAACATCGGACTTTTTCCTGGCCTCAAACGAAGATACAACACCGGGGGCACGGCGCGGCAGAGCCGCAATTCAACATTCCAGATTCCAGATTCAAGAATCGTAGCCCGACGGAGATTACCAGGCAAGCAGAGGATTGCATCCTTCGCTTGGCGCAGGATGACATGTCATTCTGCGCCAAGCGAAGAATCTGCATTTGATTGCGGCTTTGCCGCGCTGTGCACTCTGTGGTGAATCTGCCTTTTGCCTGCGAAATCGGCGTTGAGCGTCTAATCCGGCCCCCTGTCTCGGCGCGCCGTGAACGCGATGACGGAAAGACTCTTTCTTGAGTTCCTTTTGTTTTCCTGGGCGCGCGGTCGTTTTGGCGTCAATTGGCGCCGCCCCGGGGTCGCGACGACTGTGGTGCTTGCAACGCCGTTGCCGGCGGAGGTGCGTCCATCTTCGGCGCGAATCCGTTTCAGCGCCGCTGCCACTTCCTTTTTGCCGGGGAGCGAAATGATCTTGCCCTTGCAATTCTCGGCGCAACTGCGGCAGCCGGGGATGCAGTCAAAAGGGCGCGCCACAACAGGTTTGCCTGTGGCGGGGTCCCAATCGAAAACATTTGCGGGGCAAAAGTTAAGACATTCGAGATCGAGGAGGCACTCCTCGCACTTGAGGGTGGGAAACCAGGGAAAACGCTCTCTCTGACGGCCAGGCATTGACTCCTCATTCACTCCTAGCAGGGCTGGGAACCGGACCGGTCCCCCGGGCGAGGCGGTCAATGGGGCCTTTCTTTGACTAGGACGCGATCACGAAATCTTTCAGACAGCCGCTGAAGAATTTCGCTATTTACCGCACCGCGAATATCCACCGCCAGATAGTGATCCTGCCCGAAGCCTGTCTTACAAAAGAGCTTCTGGAATAGGCTGAGTTGAGCTTCCTGGTCGCACGCCCCTACGATGACGAAGGTGTCGGGGTCGTCTTCCGCCGACCGGAGGACGTCCTCCATGAGCCTGTTGCCCCCCATCCCGCAAAGTTGCGGGTGCACGATAGCGTAATCCACATCGAGGTCGGATTCGATGTCGAAGGGAAGGGTATTCATGTCCGAGTTCTTGAAAGACGGGCACAAGCCCTTGCAGTTGCAAATGACCGCTTTGATTCGCATGGAGAAAAAGCCTGCCTCTGCCTCCACTCACAAGTAAGGGAGCATGTGTCAAATACGGAGTCAAGCCTGACCAGGCCTTGCTGGCTCCTCATGATCTGGGGAGCCCGAAACACTATCGCCTTTCAAATCAATCAACTTCTGCGCATCCGCCGCGAGCTCCGGGAAGAAGGGGCCAATTTCGCTGAGGAATCTGCCCAAAGGGTAGTTGAGAAAGGGCGCGCGCGAGAGCGAGTAACAGATTCTGTGCCCTTGCCTCTCGGCGCGAACCAGTTCCGCGGCACGCAAAATGGCGAGTTGCTGGGAAACCGTCGGTTGCGAGAGGCCTAAGACCACTTGCAGATCTCCAACGCATAGACTTTGGGCGCGCAAAATGTTGATAAGACGCACACGAGTGGCATCCGACAGGACCTTGAACAGATTAGTCAGTTCTTTCAAAGACAATACCACGTCTGTTGCGCAGCATATGAATTGCCATAAAACCGAGTCATTTGCCGCAGTATTCGAGTTGATGACTACAACCTTTCCCATTTATACTTCATTACTCCGTCCGCGACAGCTGGCGACTAACGCGTGTCGGGGCGGCCCTGGTGTCCGCCTTAGGGCACTGGGTTGCAGTGGGGGCGTGGGGCTCGAAAACGAGGTTGAACTCAAACTCGGCCGGGAGCATGTATCGCAATGACAGAGAAGTCAAGGCCCGCCAGCACAATTCGCACCGAAGAGGTATGCCGGCATTTTCAGATGGGTGACTCGGTTATCCGGGCGGTTGACGGAGTCTCGCTGGAAGTGAAAGGGGGGGAGTTCGTAGCGTTGCTGGGCAGTTCGGGCTCCGGAAAGTCGTCTTTGTTGAACTTGATAGCCGGACTTGATCGGCCCACCTCCGGTGCGGTTATCGTGAACGGAGAGAGTTTGGCTAAGATGTCGAGCGAAGAACTCTCCCGATACCGCAGGCACAGTGTGGGAATGGTCTTCCAAGCCTTTAACCTCGTGGGCACGATGACGGTGCTTGAAAACGTCGAGCTGCCCATGCGCTTTGCCGAGGCGGAGCGTGGCGACCGTTTGGCGCGAGCACATGAGGCCTTGCAACGCGTCGGCCTGGGCGGGCGCCTGAGTCATCGCCCGGGCCAACTCTCCGGCGGCGAACAGCAACGTGCGGCGCTGGCGCGTGCCTTGGCGAACCGCCCCGGCCTGCTTCTGGCCGACGAGCCTACAGGCAATCTCGATAGTCGCACAGGTAGCGAGATCCTGGACTTGCTTAGGGAGTGCAACCAGCAGCTTGGAATGACCCTGGTGATGGTGACCCACGAGCGCTCCCTGGCCGACCGCTACGCCCAGCGCCTGATCTTCTTGGCCGACGGCAAGGTGGTCGGGGAGGAATCTGGGACTGGGGGCTAGGAGCTAGGGCCTGGGGGCAGGGAAGACGTGAAGAAATCGACGTTTGTCATCCTGAGCGAAGCGAAGGATCTCTGCAGTCGTTCGTAAGTTCTTGAACCATGGAAACTGCGGAGATCCTTCGCTTCGCTCAGGATGACAAGGGGCTGACAAACGGTAGTAGAAAAAGGGGTTCGGCAGTGAAGACAAACGACTTGGTGGATTTGGCGGCACGCAACCTTCGAGAGTCCTCACTTCGCAATTCGCTCACTACCCTTGGCATCGGCGTGGGCGTGGCGTCCCTTGTCGCTATGCTCTCGCTGGGGATCGGCCTGCAACGGCTGGCCGACCGGCGGCTCGAGAGGTCTGGACTTTTTGACACTATTGTCGTCACCTCCGGCCGCAATCTGCGGGGTTTTGGCCGCGTTGGAGACCGTGAACGGATGCCTCCCGCGGAGAGCCGGCCTCTTGACGAAGCAGCTCGAATCGAAGTGACGCGCCTACCGAACGTTCTGGAAGCAATGCCAGACCTTCGCTTTGTCAGCGAAGCTCGCTACGACGGCAAACCGCACTTTGCCATGGTGGCCGGGCTCCCGCCCTCTGCTCGCGACAAAGAGGCGTTCGAGGGCATGCAGGGCAAATTCTTCTCCTCAGATGCAGCCGACGAGGCCATCTTGCAAATCCAGTTCGCGGACGAACTCCTGGGCATACGTCCGAGGTACGGAGAACCGAGCTCAGCGCTGAATGGCCAGACGCAGTCGTTGATTGGAAAGGAACTGACTCTGCGCTATGCAGAGCGCTCCGTGGCGGCGGCCCCTGCCTCTTCGCCGGCTTCCTCTAAACCCCAATCGACAATAGGCGAGGGCCGCAACGGCGGTGTGTTCTCGGTCCTTGAGCGCGAAAAGAAATTACGTATCGTCGCGGTCACCGATCAGGACCCCGAGGGCATGCGCGGCATCTCGGGAGCGCGCGTTTTCGTCCCGCTTCAGATGCTCGAGAACCTCCACGTCCTGTTGCCCTCCGGTCTGCGCGGCGCCGAGACGGACTTTTCGAATTCGCCCGCTTATCCCAGCCTCAGCGTTCGCGTAAGAAGTCCGAGCCAAATCGAGTCAGTGCAGGATTCCATCCGCAAAATGGGATTCGATACCTTCTCCATTCTCGACGCCACGCGCGGGTTGCGGCGCTTCTTCGCCGTGCTTGACCTCTTCCTTGGCATTTTCGGCAGCCTCGCCTTGGCGGTGGCTGCGCTGGGCATCGTCAACACCTTGGTGATGGCCATCCTCGAGCGCCGTCGTGAGATCGGCATCATGAAGGCTGTCGGGGCGAGCGATGGGGATGTGAAGAAGCTCTTCCTTGCCGAGGCCGCCGTGATGGGCTTGGCCGGCGGAGCGCTGGGAGTGGCGCTAGGCTGGGTGATCGGCCGCGTCATCAACGTCGGCACGAACTTCTATCTGCGCCGCCAGAACTTGCCTCCCGAAAACCTCTGGGCGGTTCCGTGGTGGCTGGTGGGCGGAGCTATCTCCTTCGCCATCGTAATCAGCATGATTTCCGGACTCTATCCCGCCGCGCGAGCCGCCAAGCTGGATCCCGTGCAAGCGCTTCGCTACGAATAGCCAGCGGTCAACAAAAAGGAAGGCCTGGACCAGGTGGTCCAGGCCTTTTGCTGCTCAGGCGGTTTGCGGCGGGCGAGCCGCCTTCTGTAGTTGCTGCCTAGGTTGTCAGACTAACTGTCGTTGTATGAGTCTTACCCCCGCCCGTGCCTGTTATCGTGATGGTGGAAGTACCGATGCCGGCGCGCCTCGACACCGTAATCGTCATTGTTGATTTCCCGGTACCTGGGGCCGGGATAGACGAGGGACTGAAGGTAACACTAACACCGGACGGCGCTCCGGTCGCCGACAACGCGATGGGTGAGCTGAAGCCACCGGAGGCCGTGGTAGTGATCGTGACACTGCTTGAACGTCCCCGGTTCACTGTGAGCGAGGTGGGTGAGGCGCTGATGGTGAAATCAGAACTGCCCGGCGCCGTCACCGTAAGAGATACAGTAGTGGTTTGAGTAACGCCCCCGCCCGTTCCAGTGACGGTAATCGTGTAAGTGCCGGGCGAGGTTGACGAGGCCACGGCCATGGTCATCGTTGACGTTCCCGATCCCGGAGCCGCGATGGAGGTGGGACTGAAACTCACGGTCACGCCGCTGGGTTGACCCGAGGGAGAGAGGCTGATCGCTGAGTTAAACCCTCCCGATATGGAGGTGGTGATTGTCGATGTCCCATTATTCCCCTGTAGAACGGAGACCGAACCGGGCGAGGCAGAGAGGCTGAAATTGGGCGACGAGGACGTTCCGGCAAGGGCATTGAGCAAGCCAGCCCCGTTGGGGCTGCCCCAACCCGTAACCAAATCGTACCCCGTTACCGCCGGATAGCCGTTGCTGCCGCTGGCGATATCGTGAAAATCGGTGCTATAGCTTGACCCAATGCCCAGCGGATAAATCAACGGATTAATAAATCCGAGCAGCGCATTGCTGTTGGCGAGAGCCTGTTCATTGACCAACGCCAAGTAGCCCGCCCAGAGTGGCGCCGCGAAACTGGTTCCGCCGTAGTCGTTTGCGGTGCAGGTGGTCTGGTCAGCGCAGACGTAATAGGTGAAGTTGGCGTTAGCCGCAACGTCCGGGCCGTTCCGGTAAGTGGTGGATCCCTCGTTGCTCGAGTTGATCACGCCCGTCAGCTTTTGCCAGGACGGAATTGCAATATGGTCGGGAGAAATCCCGCCGCCGCTGTCGGACCAAGCGGTTTCGGATTTCCAAGCGCCGCCCGCACTGGCGGTGGTTAAGTCCGTGCCGCCGACAGAGACGATATTAGCATCCTCCGCCGGGTAGGGGTAATTGGACGAACTCCACTTCTCACTGTCGCCCGCCGCCACAAAGAAGGTCTGACCCTTTGCCGCCATGTCTTCATAGTACTGGTCGTCAGTGCTGGGATCCGCCGGGCTCCAGCCCCATGAACAGCTCAACTGCGCAGCCAACGGAGTAGTCGTAGTCATGGCACTGAGAATGGCGGTATCGGTGGACCCGACGAACATGATCAGTCCGGCCAAGCCGGGGGCCATGCCCAGCGCCTGAGTCATGTCGAGCGTTTGCTCCGTGTCGTCGCAGCTCGGGTAGACACAACTCGTGCTGGTGCCATCAGTGGATAACAAAGTGATCGGTACGCTGTTCGTTTGCTTAGCATTCTTATAGTAGGTCGTCAGATCGGTGAGGTCGGTGCCGGAGTACTCGAGCAAACCGAGAGTCTGGCCACTGCCGGTGAGCGACCCGGACCCATAATAGGCCGCCCTCATGTCACTGCCTAGAAAAGCGGCAGAGGGTCCGGAACCGACTGTGGCTGCGGGCTTTGCACCCGGCTGCCTATGCACGAGAGCCGGATGGGGGATCGAGAAATCGTCTAAGCCCGAGATATGCCACAGCGGAAACCCCAAGGACGCGGAGGGCTCACGATCCGGAGCATAAAAAGTCCGATTCTCCGTAGGGTGCTGGTAGACCCCCATGGCCACATTAAAAGCCGCCTCAATGACCGTCACTGAGCCTTCTACCTGCACGTCCAAACCGTCGCGGGAACCGCCTACCACGTTGAAGCCGCGGCTTCTGGCAAAGGCGACCACGGTGTCATAGTCCTCTTGGGTGGGGCCAAACCGCTCGGTGAATTCCGGCACCGTTAGGAAGTGCCTGTAAATCGGGCTGGTAGGATCGTAGACCTCTTTCAGAAAGCTATCCAGACCAGCTTGATCGCGCAACGGCAGAACAATGTCGAGGCGCAAGACCTGAATGCCAGGCAGCCGGCTCACAAACTTCGCCTGACCGCTGGTCACTTCCAGGCGCGTATGCCGCGTCATCATCGATTGTCCATGCGCAGTACCCGCCGCGACAAACATCAGCGTTGCCGCAGCAGACAGCACTCGCCACACACTTGCCTGACTCCTTGCTCGGAATCGCATCGTGTTGAACTCCTTTGGAGGTTGTTGGATCGGACCTTCGTCGACTACCGTCGAGAAAAGCAATGTACACTCCTGGACAAATTTAGTCAATAACCTTTTTGCCGATAGAAAAAGAGGTACCTAACGAAGGAAGTGAGAGGGACACTTTGGCTCTGATCGTGGTCGCTGCTGAATGCCGTCCAAGCTGTGGGCGGGGAGGCCGCTTTGTCGTGCATTCACACAATCTCCCTTTCATCGGCCATATCGGCACTTCTCGCCAGGACTTTAGCGAATTCTGCCGGTCTCCCTCTTGGCGGTTTGAAAATCGCAGCCTTCAAAGGCTCTTCTTGTTATTCGAGATTCCAGTCAAGATAAAGAACGTGCAGTCACACACCCCCTTCTATCGGAAGTATCGGCAGTTCTCGCCAGGACTTTAGCGAATTCTGCCGGTCTCCCTCTTGGCGGTTTGAAGATCGCAGCCTTCAAAGGCTCTTCTTACTCATTCGAAATTCCAGGTAAGATAACGAACATGCAGTCACACAACCCCTCTAATCGGCTATATCGGCAATTCCCGCCAAAACTTTAGGGCGAAGTTTGCCGCCCACCCGCCTTATCGGGGTTAGGACTTGCATTTTTCCGTTGGGCCTTCTTAATTATTCGAAATTCCAGTTAAGATAACGAACGTGCAGTCACACAACCCCTGTAATCGGTCATATCGGCAATTCCCGCCAAAACTTTAGGGCGAAGTTTGCTGCCCACCCCCCTTTTCGGGGTTAGGACTTGCATTTTTCCGTAGGGCCTTCTTATTATTCGAAATTCCAGTTAAGATAAAGAAGAAGGTGCGCAATTGTCAGTCGGTCCCGCGCTTCTGCCCATGGCCACACTCTATTGCTGCTGGATCGTGGCGGGGGAAGTGTAGGGCACAGTGGGAGGACTTGGATGGAACCTGCGGACGTAGGATCGAACATGACGAACTTGGCTGAGCTTTTCACTGGACCGGACCATCCGCCGGCCCAGACCTTGGAAGAGCGCGCGCAGCGCGAGGACCCTGCGCTCCTAAAGAAGCTGCTCGAGCAGATGCTCCTGATTCGCCGATTCGAAGAGAAAGCGGCGGAGCTTTACACGCTGGGAAAGATCGGGGGCTTTTGTCACCTGTACATCGGCCAGGAAGCGGTGGCGGTAGGGGCAATCTCGACGCTTGAGCCGGACGACTACATTCTGACCTCCTACCGTGAGCACGGGCACGCCCTGGTACGGGGGATGGACCCGGGCGAGGTGATGGCGGAGTTATACGGTAGGCAGAGCGGCGTCTCGAAGGGCAAAGGCGGTTCGATGCACCTGTTTGACAAACGCCGCGCCTTCCTGGGCGGCCATGCCATTGTGGGTGGTCAGATCCCTCTGGCCGCAGGCGCGGCTTTTGCCTCCAAGTACCTCAAACAATCGCGGGTCACGCTAGGCTTTTTTGGCGAGGCGGCGGTCAATATCGGTGCTTTCCACGAATCGCTGAACCTCGCCGCGCTGTGGAAGCTGCCGGTGGTGTTTATTTGCGAGAACAACCGGTTTGGAATGGGGACTCCGATCGAGCGCGCATCATCTCTCTACGACCTGTCACAGAAGGCCTGTGCGTACAACATGGCGCGCACCTGGGTAGACGGAATGGACGTTCTGGCGGTTCGAGAAGCGCTTAAGGAAGCCGTCGACCGCGCCCGGAAGGAGAGCGCTCCCACGCTCATTGAAGCTCGCACTTACCGCTTCATGGGCCATTCGATGTCCGATCCGGCGCACGGCCACTATCGCACCAAGTCAGAAGTGGAGGCGCAGCGGCGCCACGACCCGATCAAGAATCTGAGTGCGGCGCTCGATACGATCGGGGTTATCAATGCCGAATTTATGGAAGAGCTGGATCAGAAGATCCGCGATATCGTCGAGGAAGCGGTCGCCTTCGCGGAACGCAGTCCAGAGCCGGAGCCGCAGGAACTGTATACCGACATTTACGTGGGGTAAGAGCTGTCAGCTCTCAGCGTTCAGCTATCAGCAAGCCGATCGTTGCCGGAAGCTTGCTGAAAGCTGAAAGCTGACGGCTGATGGCTGAAGCTCGAGGAGATTTCATGTCGATTTTGACTTACCGTGAAGCGTTGAATCAGGCCATGAGTGAAGAGATGAGGCGTGATGAGACGATCGTTCTAATGGGAGAAGAGGTCGGTTTTTACAATGGGGCGTATAAGGTCAGCAAAGGGATGCTCGAGGAATTCGGGCCGATGCGAGTCTTGGATACGCCGATTACCGAGCTGGGATTTACGGGCTTGGGAGTTGGCGCCGCCATGGCGGGCTTGCGGCCCATCGTGGAGATGATGACCTTCAACTTTGCCATCTTGGCTCTCGACCAGATCGTCAACAGCGCGGCCAAAATGCTTTACATGTCGGGCGGGCAATTCCCCATTCCGATGGTGATTCGCGGGCCCGGCGGGTCAGCGCACCAGCTTGCAGCACAACACTCACAGGCGCTCGAGGCGTGGTTTTGCAGCGTGCCGGGGCTGAAGGTGGTGATGCCTTCCACGCCTGCGGACGCCAAAGGACTGCTCAAGACGGCGATTCGCGACGACAACCCTGTGGTTTGTATCGAGTCTGAAGTGCTATACGGGACGAAGGGCGAAGTTCCCGAAGGCGAGCATCTCATTCCATTAGGTGTCGCTGATATCAAACGAGCGGGCAAAGACGTAACTCTGATCGCGCACTCCAAGATGGTATTCGTGGCGCTCGAGGCTGCTGCCGAGTTGGCGAAAGAGGGCATTGAGGCGGAGGTCGTCGACCCGAGAACGCTTCGCCCTCTCGACACCGCGACCCTGGTGGAATCGGTGAAGAAGACGAACCGGGCAGTTATTGTGGAAGAGGGATGGCCGTTCTGTGGAGTAGGAGCTCAAATTGTGGATACCCTCCAGTCGCATGCTTTCGATTACCTCGACGCACCCATTTTGCGAGTAACCGGCGAGGATGTGCCCACGCCCTACGCGAAGAACCTCGAGCACTTGGCCTTTCCAGACAAACAGAAAGTGTTAGATGCAGCGAACAAGGTGCTATACCGGACGTAGGCGAACGGCTTGCCGCCCCGTTTACCGGGTGTAGGGGGACGGCTCGCCGTCCCCTGGCGGGGTAGGGCAAGCCCTACTCATACGGGTAAGCCGACATTGGGGATTAACCATGGTCAAGGTACTCATGCCGAAAGGCAGCGATACGATGACAGAGGGCAAGGTCCTGAAATGGGTCAAGAAAGAAGGGGACCAGGTCTCGGCCGGAGATGCGGTGGTCGAAATCGAGACCGACAAGGTCGACATGGAAGTGGAGGCGATGGGCGGGGGAGTATTGCGCAAGATTCTCGTTCAGTCCGGGAATAGCGTTCCCGTGGGTGAGTTGCTTGCGCTCATCGCCAAGCCGGATGAGGACATCTCCGCGCTGCTCAAAGGAGAGGGCGCGGCGGCGACCCCGGCGCCTGCGCCTGACCCGTCTTCGCATCCGCCTGCGATCGGTTCGCCGGCGCCGCCCGTTGCGCCTATCCCCCCCAGCGCGGGACCGGCACTGGCCAATCCATCTCCTGCGACGGCAGCTTCGGGGCAGGCGCTGACTGGCGCGAGCGCAGCTTCTGCCGATCAGCCGGAAAACGGCGGGCGGGTTCTGGCTTCGCCGCTGGCGCGAAGAATGGCCCGTGAAATGGGCCTGGATCTTAATCGCATTACGGGCACGGGCCCTGCCGGGAGGGTTGTGCGCCAAGACGTGGAGCGCGCTGCAATGCTGTCGGGTGGGGCGCGACCGGCGCGTCCGGCGGAGGCCAAGCCGGCGGCGCAGCAACCTGCTCCGGCGCCCGAATTGCCAAGGCGGCCGGCGCCTGTCCCGACCGGCCCTGAGTTCTACGACGAGCCCCTGAGCTCGATGCGCAAAGTCATTGCCACTCGTCTCGTGCAAAGCAAAGCCCCTGTGCCGCATTTCTACCTGACGATCGAAGTCGACATGGGGCGCGCCAAAGAGTTGCGCGAATCGGCGAAGGTTCTGAACCCGGATCTGAGCTTTTCCTATAATGATCTGATCCTGAAAGCCTGCGCGGCGTCGCTCCAGTTGCATCCGCACGTGAATGCGTCCTTCCAGGGCGAAGCGATCCGCTACCACCGGCGCATTCACCTCGGGATTGCCGTGGCCGTGGACGAAGGTGGACTGATCACGCCGGTCGTACGTAACTGCGAGAGCAAGACGCTGCAGGAGATCGCGCGAGAAGCGAAGGATCTCGTCGCCCGGGCGCGCAACCGCAAGCTGAACCCGGATGAGTACGTCGGCGCAACCTTCTCCGTCTCAAACCTCGGCATGATGGGGATTGAAGAATTCTCCGCCGTGATCAACCCACCCGAGGGCGCGATCCTGGCGGTGGGCGAGGTGGCGGAGAAGCCGGTGGTCGTGAAGGGCCAGATCCAAGTGGGTCTCCGCTGCCGCATGACGCTCTCCTGCGATCACCGGGTGGTGGACGGGGCCACGGGCGCGAAGTTCCTCCAAACGCTCAAACAGATTCTCGAGAATCCGGTTTATTTGGCGTTCTGAGAGAGTTAACAGTCTACAGTTTACAGTTAACAGTTGAGATACTAAAGTCAGCCCCTTGGCTGGCGCAGAGCGAAGCTCTGCGGCTTTCCCTGGTCTGCGCGTCGCCACCATCTCGTAGGGGGACGGCTTGCCGTCCCCGCATTTCCGTTGGTCCCGACGAGGGTAGGGCAAGCCCCACCCTTACAACCGCGCCGGCTTACTGGGCTCCTGCGCCCACGCGTTTCGTGGCCGTAACTTTGCCGGCCCCAGAGTAGGGAATCCAAACCACCATAGCTCCCCCCAGCCGATTGCCCCAGGCGTAATAAGGGACGAAGGTCAGATTGACCTCCTGGGTTTCGCCTCGCGTTGTGCTTTCCAAGGTGCGGTAGAGCGGCCCTTCGGAATTAGGCTTGGAGGCCGCCACGCCTTTATGCTGCAGCAGCACCACTCCATCCAGGAGATCGGGGCGAAACTCCGAGGTAAATCCGCCGTTGGAACCAGAGTTTGGCGTCAAAGCAACGTCGAAAAGGGACGCTTTGAACTCCTGATCCAACTGCTCCAGGCAATACACTAGCGGGCCACGCTGCACAGCAACTTTTCCGTAATCCTCCGGCACGCGAGGATTGGCCTGCACCAGCCGCGGGGTCATGTCCAACTGCAGTTGAACGGTGTCCTCGGCCTGCCAAGCGCGATGAATGGCGAAGTACTCGCCCGCTTTTGGTTTGCCGCCGGCGGGCTTGCCGTCCACCGTGACCGCTGCCTTGCCAGACCAGCCCGGAATGCGCAGGTAGAGCGTGAAGGTCGCCGCTTTGGCTGGGCTGACCTTGAGGGTGATGTCACCATCCCAAGGGTACTTGGTGCGCTGGACGACTTTAAGTCCCGTGCCGTCCTCAAGGTGCCAATCCAGCGTGGAAGTGTGGTAAAGGTTGACGTACACTCCAGTCGGGCTGGTCGAGTAGAGGTAGCCGGGAATGGATGCAAACGTTCGCTCCAAGTTGGGGGGGCAGCAGGTGGTATCGTACCAGGGCTGGCGAGGGTCCTCGCCGCCTCGTGACTCAAGCGGATTGCGATAGCAGTAGAGTGTCCCGGAAAGTGACATGCCGGAATTGATCCCGTTGTAAATCGCCTCTTCCATGACGTCGGCATAGGGGGCGGTCGCCTTCGCCGCCAGCATTCGCCAATTCCACATCAGGTTGGCAATGGCCGCACAGCTTTCCGCGTAGGCGCGCTCATTCGGCAGGTCATAGGCCATGCCTACCGATTCGCCCTCCGCGTACGATCCGACGCCGCCGGTGATGTACATTTTCCGATCCACCAGGTCTTTCCAAAGCCGGTCGAGGGTCTCGCCGTAGTCCGCGTCGCCTGTCTCAAGGTAGTAATCCGTAGCCCCGCTGCATGCGTAGAGAGCCCGCACCGCATGGCCTTCAAGTTGGGTGCGCGAAGTGAAGGGTATTCCACTGAACAAGTACGTCACCTGGTCGTCGGTGAGCTGCAGTCGCAGCCTCTCTCCGGTGAACAGGTAGTTGACGAAATCCAGATAGCGTTTGTCGCCGGTGGTGCGGTAAAGCTCCACGAGCGCCATTTCAAATTCCGGGTGCCCCGTGAGGGCGGGTTTCTTCTCAGGCCCCAGCGTCTTCAAAACATAGTCAACATACTTGATCCCGCCGTCTAGTAGTTTCCGGTCCCCCGTGGCGCGGTAGTAGGCGATGCCGGCCTGGAGGAGATGACCGAGGCAGTACAATTCGTGGCTGCGATACATTTCGGAAAAGCGCAGCTTGGCGCGGTCCCCCACGAAGTAGGTGTTCAGGTATCCCGAAGGTTCCTGGGCTGCCAGCACATCATCAATGAGTTTATCGAGCGTTTGGCGGAGTTGCGGGCGGTCGCCCGATTGCAAAACGAAGGCGGCTGCCTCCATCCACTTGTAGAGATCGGAGTCGGTATAAAGCGGGCCCCGGCGGCCGGTGTTCTTGCGGCCCGAAAGGCGGCGAAAATTGTCCACCACACCGTGCTCTTCCAGAAGCGCCAGTAGAGTGGGAATACTGTCTTCTACATTCGTCCGCATCCGCTCTGACCAGATTCCACTGCCCATGGTCACGGCGCGAATGGGCACTGAGTGCAGCTTTGCTTTTGGGCTCTCGGAGGTATTGATGATGCCCTCCGCCTTCCACGCCTGGTTATCCGCCTGGGCAAATCCCGCCATCGGAGACGCCAGAAAGGCGCCGAGCAGGAATGGACTCCATTTAAGAAAACGGATGTGTGCAGAACGCATTGCCGATCCTCCCCGTGTAACTTGACCCTGCCCTCGCTTTCGACAACCATGATAGGCTACCATGGATCGGCCCGGCGTGTCAAGCGCAAAACGCGGGAATGAGAGGCGCGGATCCGGACTTCTGACGGAGGGTTGCGGCCCCCCCGGCGCCTCGCCCATGACCAGGCGCAAGTTGTGACTCGCTTGGATGTGGCACGGCCATCTTGCCGTGACCGTGCACGGACAGGATGTCCGTGCCACCGGGAATTGACTCACTACCCCGGCGTAAAAACACTTGCCCAAGGCTCCAGCGAAGTGCTATCTTTAGGTTGTTCTGAGCCTGGAACCGCCGTCACGGAATCTGCTCATGAATTGCCGCCTCACCGCCGCCTTAATCCTTGCAGTCTTCCTGGCGATGCTCTTCCCGACGCCCGCAGGCGCGCAGATGCGGGGTGGTGGGCATTTCGCCGGGGCGCGCGCTCCCCGAACCGCGGCCCCCAGTGGGCGAAGCGGTTTCGGCTCGAGGGGCGGGCGCGGGTTCAACCGCAGAGGTGGCTTGTACTACCCGGGGTATTTCCCCGGCAACGGCTATTTCTCCGATTGGGCCTATCTGCCACCTCCCTTTTATCCTGAGTACGGCTACGGCAATGACAGCGGCTACGAGCCCGAGGCGCTCCAAACGCCACCTTCCTGGTTAGCTGCTACTCACTCGGATACCCTTGCGGCTCCGGCGACGGCTGTTGAGCCGCTGGTTCTCGAGCGCCAGGGCGACGAGTGGGTGCGGATTGGCGGTTACGGCCAGCCGGGTGTTTCGGCACCTTCGACCAGGGCAAGTGCGGAAGGCGCACAGAATCCGGCTTCCGGTACAACCTATCAAAGCCTCGCCAATTCGCCGGCTCCCAAGCTTCCGCCTGCGGTGCTGGTGTTCCGCGACGGGCACCAGGAAGAGATCGAAAAGTACACGATCATAGGCTCGGTCATTTACGCGCAAGCAGACTATTGGAGCACCGGTTCCTGGCGGCGAAAAGTCGCGATTGCCGACCTGGACATCCCCGCGACTTTGAAAATGAACCGGGAGCGGGGCGGAAGATTCAGCCTGCCGTCGGGGCCTAACGAAGTAGTTTTCCGGCCCTGATTACCCCATCGCATCGATCAATTCCCCGGCAGTCACCACCCTCGCCAAACGTGGGAAAACTTTCTCAATCAAGCTGCGGTGCACTTCCGGGTCGGCGTCCGCGCAGCAGTCTTTCACCACGATCAAGCGATAGTCCGCGTCAACAGCATGCAGCAGCGTGGCGAGAACGACTCCGCTGGTTGCGATCCCGAATAAGATCAGGGTTTCAATCTCCTGGGCCCGCAGAATCATGTCGAGGTCGGTGCCGGCAAACGCGCTGATCCGGTGCTTGGTTATCACGATGTCCTCGCCCTGCGGCGCGACAGCGGGATGAATCGCGGCGCCAGGTCCCTCGAATACCTGCCTATGCTGGACCGAATTCTTGATGCTGCTGAACAACGAGTTGCGCGGGCTGATTTCCGGCAAGCCGCGACGAAAGCCGACTTGCACGTGAAACACGCTCAGCCCAAGATCGCGGGCCTTCTTGAGCACGCCGGCAGCGCGAGTGAGCACGTCGGGTTGGTCCTTCAGGTAAATCGAAACGATGGTGGTTTGCAGGTCCATGCTGAGAACCGCTGTGCGGGCAGTATCAAAGTTTGTCAAGGAATTCCTCCACTGTCATTCCTGAGTGACGGATCAGGGCTCGCAGCGTCCCCGCGACAGCTCTTTTTGCTGGGGGGATCCCTCCCAAGTTGGCAGCCATGCCTTTGACAGGAAGATACGCCGTCCCGGCCTTCAGGGTCAATCGGCGATAGTCCACAAGGGGCAGAGTCTCCCGGATGGCCTGCTCGGAGGGAATCTCGCTGCGTCCCGACGCTTCCGCGTTTACATTCTCGAAAGCACAAACAGCCTGGCGCGGGCGCGCAAGCGTCAAACCTTCCCCTTTAGCCCTCGAACTTCAGCACCTTCCAACCAACAGAGTCGCGATTCCCCCCGTATTTAGGATCCCCAAAGAAACCTTCAATAGTCTGGCGCCGCACGAGAGCGAAAAAGTCTTGGCCGCTCGCGCTCGATTGGGTGCCAGGTGCATCGAATTGGAGCTTTTCTAAAATTCTGGTCTGCTGTGCAAAATCCAGATCTGGGAAGGGGCGGTCTGACACCGCTTTCGTCAGCTCCCCAAGGCGACTTAGCCCTGCTCGGTAGATGGGACGGAGCTCGGCGAATTCTCCCGCCAAGCTGAGGTCGATATAGTGGACGACACCCGCCCACTTGGCCCCGGGATCCTGATCGGCGGGAATAATCTGCTCCGTGATGGCCTCAACGCATGCAACTTGCGCCGGAGTAAAGTACTTGAAGGGCACCGGACCGAGTATTGCCGGGGCCTCGGTCCGGGCATGATGTGTCATTTCGGGAGCAGCCAAGAGGTTCATCCAGGCTTGAGGCAGGTTAATCACACCCAAGCAGATCGCGCATCGGTGGAGAAGGCTGCGGCGTGAAATCCCAAGCGGGTCCTTCCGTGCTGGCTCTACCTTCATCCCATCAGCCATTCAGCCCTCCTTGCTTCCACGCACGTACAATGTGGTCGCTGACCCAGTAAGCCAGCGCCTGGATGGTGAGGCATGGATTGCCGCCGCCCGCATTCGTCATCAAGCTGCCGTCGGCAACAAAAACGTTAGGAACGTCATGCACACGACCCGTACGATCAGTAACTGAACTGCGAGAATCCGTCCCCATCCGGCAACTCCCGCTCTGATGCTGCCCGAGTCCTCCAGCCTGCTCGCGCCCGACAGGGTGGCGGATGGTGAATTTTGCGCCTGCCTCCTTCAGCAGGAGCTCGGCTCGCGATGCCAGCGATTCTTGCTGCGGGAAGCTCCAGGCGTGGGCACGATTCGTCACCCTGGCCGCTCGTATCCCATCGGCATCGCGCAGCTCCGGATCGAGGTCCACGCGATTGCCCTCACGCGGAATGCCATGGGCAATGCAATAGGCGCGGATATGCTTCCAAAAATAGCGGCGGTAGAAATCCTTGAACTCCCCTCCCCAGGATTTCATTCCTTCCGGGCGAGGCACGGTTTCGATGACGCGAATGGGGAGGCGACTGAACCCGTTATAGATGACCCCGCCCGCTGGAACCTCGGCGCGTGCAAATTGAAAATCCAGCGCAAAACTCGGTCCGGGCCCTAGTGAGTCTCCCACAACCTCATCGAAGAAACCGAAAACGACGGCGCCTTGGTCTTCGTTGACGTGACGCCCCACTTGGTCTTGATGATTGCCTAAACCCGTCGGAAACCACTTGGAACGTGAATTGAGCAATAGGCGCGGAGTCTCTGTTGCCGAGGCCGCGACAACGATCGCTCGGGCGGATATTTCCTGCCATGGACCCTCGCCCGACCTGCATATCACGCCGTTCGGGCGTCCGCGCGCGTCTACCGTGATTTCTCGCACAAGTGTTTCCGCGCGTAGCGTGCAAAGGCCAGTTTTGAGCGCCTCTGGGATTACCGTCACGGCCGTATCCGACTTGGCGTCGGCCTCGCATCCGTAGCTCAAGCAGTAAGGACAGCAAATACAGGCTGGCCTCCCACGGTAAGGCTGCGAAAGAATGGCCAGCGGAGGAGGGAAGGGCTTCCACCCCAGACGGCGCGCGGCGGGAAATAGCACCTCCGCCTCTCGATTCGCCGGCAGCGGGGGCATCGGATAAGGCTTCTGGCGACGTGGGCCATAGGGACCAGGCTCGCCGCAAACTCCCAAATCGTATTCTGCCTTTTCGTAATAAGGCTCAAGGTCGTCATAGCTGATGGGCCAGTCTTCGACCGTCGAGCCAGCCGGGACGCCATAAAGAGTTTTCAGTCGGAATGTCCCAGGATGATACCGCCAGGATAGGGCTTGATAACTTCTGGTACCGCCACCCACACAGCGGGCCACCGCGCTGAAGTCGGCGTCGGAGGGAGTGACAACCCGCGAGGGTTTGTCGGAATCGGGGCGGAAGCTTTGCACCTCTCCCCGATAGGGGCCAAAACGCAGCCCATGGGGATTCCAACGCTCTTGCGAATCGAACAGCTCGTCGTGTCCGAAGTCGGAAGCCGTGAAACCGGGCCCGCGATCTAAGAGCATAACGCGCAGGCCAGCGACCGCTAATTCCTTGGCAACTATGCCGCCCCCCGCACCCGCTCCCACCACGACGGCATCAACCTGCTCCATAGTTGCCTCTCAATTCTGCGATTGAAATACCCAATATTCGGGGCATTGCCGTCCAATGGAATTCGCGTTCACACATGAGGCGTAAAATCGCGATAGCTTGGCCAACCTTGGATGGACTCGGCATTCTTAACGCCGCGGCCAATCACCTCCGCGACAACCTCTGCGGCGAGCGCGCCGACAGCCGAGACAGGAACGTCGCGCCGCAAACTGCGAGTTGAAAGGCCGCCTCACAAAATCAGAGCTTGGGGCTAATCTACTCGGGGGAAACTTCAATGGCATTGATGCGGGGATAATTCCGTACTGGCACGAAGTTGAAGAATATCTTCCCCTGGTCATTTGGAACGATGCCATGGAAGGTCTTCGTTAGGGCTCGATTTTCCCCTCCGGCCTCTTTGAAGATGTCAAAGTTGCGGAGCAGCACCGTGCCATTGCAATACACATCGAACAGGCGGCTGTCCACGCCGCCCCGGCCCGGATTGGCAGGGCCAAAAAAAGCCTCCGTGAAGTGAAGTGTGGCCGAGTATTTCGAACCCGCGGCCACAGGAATGGAGTAACTGAAATAACCGAAGCGTTGGCTCAAATAGAGGTCCGGGTCTGGCGAGCCTTTGATTGATACCTTGTCCGTGACTAATCTTCCCCCCTCAAAATAGCGGTCCGGAAGCCAGAGATTCCCGTTGCGGTCGGTGTAGGTGTTGTCGCTGGCTATAATGCGGACGGGGCGCATCTTTCCCTGTAAACACGGCACCAACTCGATAGCGCTGACCAAGGGATAATCGATCCTTCCCACGAAACGTAGATGCAGCTTCCCGTCGGAGGACGGATGGATGCCAGTGAATACCCGTTCATCCGCGGTTTCGCTCCTACCTACGTCACCTAGAATGTCAAATTGGTACAGGAGGGGCTCTCCGCTCAGGAGCACGTCGAACATGCGGCTGGTTTCGCCCCCGCCATGCGGCGCGTCAGGGCCAAACTCCGGCTCGACGAAGAACAGGTGAAGCTCATACTCACCCGGCTTCAAGGGAATATCGTAAGAGAAGTTGCCATGCCGCCACTGTTCGAACATCGTGTTATCGGTCGTACGGGCGATAGACTGGTGAGCCTGAGAGGAGATCTCCCCCCTGAGTAATAGCGATCGCTTGTCCACCGCTTTCCTTGCCGGTCAATGTAATTCCCGCGCGTATAGCCGGCAAGGATACGTACGGCGTCGTCCGGTTCGGTTGACGCAGGAGCGCCCGCCGGGCCCGCCGCATTAGCCGCCAAGGGCTGGTCCCGAGGCTGGACAGAATGTGACTTCCAGCGTAGAAGGAGGAGAATGAGCACGACAGCCAGCCCTGCGAGCACCCAGGCGGCCGTCCGGCGAGCGCGCCGGCTGACATTCCGTCCGCTAGTCCCGCCGCGGAGCTGCACAACGCCAACGGGAGGCTCTCCCTGGCTCTGAGGGAGCGCCGTATCCGCGCTGGCAGCCGTCGCGGAACTTTGTGTCCGGGTGACAAATTTCGGCACGTAATGCCCGGGTTCGACGACAATCTGGACCGGGTTGTTGGCGCCTACCCCTTCGTAATACTCCTTCAAGTTCTTTCTAAGCCGGTGTGCCTCAACGCGCACAATGGCATCCTGGCTCTGATCGAAATCCGCGCCTCTTCCGAAGACTTCGGTGGCGAGGGTATATTCCTTAACTCGATCTGACCTTCCCGCGAAGTATTCCTCGCAGATGTACTTGAGCAGTTTGCACTGTAACGGGGCTCTGGGAAAGTTTCCCGAGCCCAGAACCCGTTCTAATTCTTCCTTTTCGCGGCCGTGTGTAGTTTCCATGCGGACCGACCAGAGACGCCTTCGGACAGGACGCGCACCATACCACAAAAGGTTAACGAACTCAAGCCGTAACCGGTTACCGGTTCGGAACACACTCACCATTCACCTGAAAACGCAGAGAGTAGCCAAGTAACCGGCAAAGCGGCCGGAACTAACAGCTATAACGTTGTGTTACTTCTCTTTCTTCCGTATGCTGGCCAGCGTTTTAGGCTGCAGTGTGCTGAATTTGGGTCCCTACCCTGCTGCGAGTTCAAAATGTGTTGTCCCACTTTCCGGAGACGAATGAGCACTCCCGTGAAGCTGCTGCGAATCCTTTGTTTTTTCTGCTGCGCGGTTGGGCTGGGACGCGCGGTGGACAAGGCCGATGACGCACTGGCCAGGGCAGCTTCCGCGGTCGAGCACGGGCAGTTCGCCGAGGCCGAGTCAGGTTTGCGTGTGTTTCTGCGCGAGCACCCCGGCAACGTGCGCGCCAGCGGCCTGTTGGGCGCGGCGTTGGATGGCCAGCAAAAGCTCGGTGAAGCCGAGACGCTATACCGAGAGGCCTTGCGCCGGACCCCGGATTCGATCCTGCTGTTGGACAATTACGGCAATCATCTGCTTCGGCAGGGTGACGCGGAAGGCGCGCGTCTGGAGTTTGAGAAGGCTTGTAGCATCGACCCGTCAGACCAGAACGCGCATCTTCAACTGGCGCGCCTCGCGGTCGATCGCCACGAGGGTGCTGCAGCGCTCGAGTTTCTCAGCCGTCTGCCGGACCTGCGCGCTGCCGCGCTGCAATTGTTGCGCGCCGAAGCGTTGTACTGGGCAGGCCGCAAGGACGAGAGTTTCGGCGTCATCGCGGCCCTGGAGAACACCTATGACGCGGACCCGCGCGTGCATTCTTCCGCGGGCCTGGCGCTAAGTAGAATGGGGCAGTTCGCGCGCTCCGAGAAGGCTTTTTCCCGCGCCTTGGCGAAAGCCCCGGGCGATCCTGACGTGCTGTACAACCTGGGGCTGGCGGCGGTGGGGGCCGGCCACGACCAGAGCGCCGAGGTCGACTTCCAGACACTGCTCCGGCAACAACCTGACAATGTTGACGTGTTGCTGGAGCTTGGCCGCTTGCGAGGGCGCGCCGGCGACGGTGAATGTGCCATTGCCTTGCTCACCAAAGCCGCGCGGCTGGCCCCGAAGCGCGCCGATGTACAACGTGCCCTGGCGCTCGCGCTGGCGCGTTAATTCCTATATGGAAGACGGGCGCCCTCTTGAACTTACGCGGTCCTTCTTCCGTGGTGATCGCTACAGCTCGGTCGTGCATTCGGTGCGCAAGAACAAGTCAATCTTGCAAGCGACGGGTTCTTAGAAACGGTGCGACGGCTGGTGCAAGACAGGCACGGCTTATAAGTACTGAACGGCAATTAAAAATGGAAACTTCACTGGAAGCGTCGGGGAATATTCGGTAAAATAGTCCGCGGTATGCGCGGAAGAAAAGGAGTTGAGATGAATTCATATCGAGATCGCAAGAATTCTCGTCTTTTCTCGCACGGAAGGCTCAGGAGCATTCTGATCGCCCTGGGCGCTTTCTGTGCTTTCTGTGTTCTGCTATCCCCACCTGTATTCGCCCAAAGTGGCGCCGTCTTGGGCGCGGTGCGCGACACGAGCGGTGCGGTGATACCGGGCGCGTCGGTAACCATAACCAACACGGCGACGGGCGTGACCACAACGACCAAGACGAATATGGAGGGCCTGTACGTTTTTCCCTACGTTCAGCCAGGCGTTTACGATGTCTCCGCCGGCGCTGCCGGATTCGAGACGGTGAAGAAACCGGGAGTGACCGTGAATGTGACGGAGCGCGTGCAGGTAGGCTTCGATTTGAGCATTAGCACTACCAAGCAGACCGTCGAGGTCACGGGCGCGGCGCCACTCCTCAATACCGTTAATGATGCGGGCGGCCAGACCATTAGCCAGACGTTTGGTGAACGACCTGCCGCTTTTGAACCGCTCGGCGCTTGACCTGGCATTCCTCGCACCAGGAGTCAATCAGCCGGCCGGCTCCACTTATGGAAATCAAGTGGGGACGGCTTACATGAATTCGAACGAGTTTGTTTCGAATGGCAGCCGCGAGGCGACTTCCAACGTGCTCATTGATGGCGTTTCAGCCGGGGGAGTGAACATGGGGGGGCTAACGACTCGAATCGCCTATACCCCTTCGGTGGATGGAGTCCAGGAGTTTAAGGTACAGCAAACGAATTTCAGCGCCGAATATGGAAACTCGGGCTCGACCATCGTCAACCTGATCACGCGTTCCGGCACCAACGGCCTCCATGGCAGCGCCTACGATTTCCTGCGCAACAATGACCTCGATTCCCAGGATTACTTCCTCAACCAAAACCCGGTACCCCTGAACAAGCTCCCGCACTTGGAGCGGAACGTTTTTGGCGGCACGGTGGGCGGGCCGGTCGTGATACCCCACCTTTACAACGGAAAGAACAAGACCTTCTTCTTTTTCGACTACGAGGGCACACGCCAAAGTTCGCTGGCAAGCTCGTACGCCGGCGTGCCCAGCGACGCGGAGAAGATGGGAAACTTCAATGAGCTTTGCAACGACGTTAGCGAGCTCGACGGAAAGGGCGCGGGGACGTTCAGCTCAAGCGGTATTTGCTCAGACCCGAACGGCCAACTGTGGGACCCCTACACCGCCTCCTACGACGCGCACGGCAATGCCGCGCGTGCAGTCCCCATTCCGAACAACAACATCGCCACGTACACGAGCCCCGGCGCCGCGGGAGTTACGCTACCGGGGGGTACGGGGCCAGGAAACCTGATCGATCCCGCCGCCAAGAAGCTGATGTCGTTTTTCCCGGAGCCGAACTTTAATCAGGGAGCGCCAGGCGGGGGCTATAGCCCGTACTACAACTGGGTCGCCTCCGGTGCCACTGGACTGGCCAATCACCAGTGGGACTTGAAAATCGATCAGAGTTTTGGTGACCGCAACAGGCTGAGCGGGAAGTATGCCCAACGCTTGACGCATCAGATTAACCTGAACTGCTTCAACAACATAGCCGATCCCTGCTCGGGTGGGGTCGGACCTCAATCGGCCCGTCTGGTGGCGCTGGACTTCATACACACCTTCGGCCCGGCGACGGTGCTGAATGTTTCCTACGGCTATACGAGCGTCGGACGCCAATTAACGCCCGCGGCGGCGGATCCGGTAACATCGCTGGGGATGCCCAGCTACATGGACACGTCCGGTTTCAAGGTGCTTCCATCGGTATTATGGCAATACAGCAACGAAAACGCCGCGGAAGCCCCCAACAACGACACCGCCATTGGGGGACAGCCATGGGCTATCCTGGAGGACAACTCGGCAACGCACGACCTGCTGGCTTCGCTCACCCATATCCGGGGGCGCCACGAGTTGAAGTTCGGCTTCGAATTTCTCACAAACCTCTACAACTTTTCACAACCCGGCACGCAAAATGGGCTGTTTACCTACGGCCCGTCGGGCACATCGGGGAACTCTGGTATTGCGGGAACGGGCGGGGATAACCTGGCGAGTTTTTTGATCGGAAGCGGGTTTGGCGGTTGGGGGCAGTACGAAATTCCCGCGTGGCTTTACACCCAAAACCACGGCTTTGCCGGCTACGCGCAGGATGCCTTCCATGCCAGCCGGAAGCTCACGGTCAATGTCGGGCTTCGCTATGATTTGACCATGCCGGAGACGGAACGGCACAACGAGTTGAGCTGGCTCGATGTCAATGCGGCTTATCCTTCGACTGTGCCGGGGTACCCCATACTCCATGGCGGCCTGGCGTTTGCCGGCCCAGGCGAGCGCTCGGCCCTTAACCCTGACTACAAAGACTTTTCGCCGCGCATCGGCCTGGCGTATAGGCTGGACGAAAAAACGGTGGTCCGGACCGGATACGGGATTTACTATGGCATGTCGCGGGCAGCCGCGAACGCCATGGCGATAACTCCTAACGATCCGGGATTTGACGGGACTACGTCCTGGTCCAACACATTGAATTGGGCCGGCCTTCTGCCTTGTTGCGGGCTCAGCAACCCCTTCCCGAATGGGATTACGCCCGTCACGGGTAGTTCGTTAGGATTCGCGACCCAGATTGGCAACAGCTCATCAGCGCCCAATGGGTTCGAGCGGACAATGAACTCCACGCCCTATAGCCAGACCTGGAACTTCGGAATCGAGCGCCAGTTTCCGGCAAGTATGCTCCTCAATGTGGAGTATATCGGCCAGGAGTCTACGCATCAGTACTATGGAATTGGCGGCAATTACAATATCAGTCATTTAGGTGCGCAAGAGGAGCACATGACCTCGACGCAACTCGACGCGCTGAATGCTCAAGTCGCCAATCCCTTTAGCGGGATCATACCCAATAGCACGGCGACTGTGAAACAATACCAGCTCGACCTTCCCTATCCTCAATTCAGTGCTTTGGACATCGCCAGTCCACCCTGGGCCAATGCGAACTATCAGGCGTTGCAATTGGGGCTTGAGAAACGCTTTTCCAATGGGCTTTCGTTCCTGGTTACCTATGTGTGGTCGAAATCGCTCGACGATGATTCGAATCCCGGTAACCAAGGTGGATCAGGCCTTGGAACCGCCCCGGCCCCCGTGGATCCCAACAACTTGAAGCTGGCGAGGTCGGTTTCTCAATACAACATCCCGCAGGTCTTCCAGTTCAGCTACGACTATCACCTGCCCTTGGGGCGCGGCCAGCATTTTGGCGCCAGGATGAATCCAGTGCTCGACGCCATTGTCGGAGGCTGGCAGACCACCGGAATCTGGCGGTTTGACGATGGCCAGCCCATGATCGTCGAAATTTCGGCAGTTAATCCTGGCCTGCCTGGCTATGGTCAGGCACCGAATTTAGTCGGCACGCCACATACCAACTCGAAGTCCCAGTGGTTCCTCCCGGAGGGGCAGGGTGGCGGGTACTTTGGCAATCCTCAGGTCTTCCAGCAGCCCGCGGAATACACAATAGGCAACGCGCCTCGAACCATTCCGTGGATGCACTATCCCGGCACGGCGAACGCGAACCTGTCGCTCTTCAAGGAATTTTCCTTGAGTAAGGTTCGCGAAGGCATGCACCTCGAACTCCGTACGGAATGGTTCAATGCCTTAAATCACCCGCAATTCGGCAACATCAATACAACCGTCTCGCCGAGCAACAGCGCCTTCGGGCAGATTACTGGACCAGACGTAAACTCGCCGCGCGAGATACAGATGGCCCTGAAGTTGTATTTTTAGTTCTGTCACCATGGGCTTTCGGCCTGCGAAAGCTCATGAAAAAGACCAGGTGGCGCAGACATTGACTTCAGTGTCTGCGCCACGCTTCGATGGTCGTTCGACCCAGCGAGGCCGTTGAGGGTTGGGATCTAGGTGTCTAATATTGAGTCCTGTGATTCGGTCTCGCTTAAGTTGCTGTCAGGCCCTTGGGAGGACGGCGTTGTGTGCCGTCCTCTTTCTTTTTGCCGGGACGAGTCTTGCTCTCCCTCAAGCGTCGAGTTCCATCGTTCGAAAAGCGGCGACGGATTTTCAAGAAGGCCGAGTTGCCGATGCCGAGGCCGCGCTCGAATCCGTGTTGCACGCCAACCCTCGCGACCTCTCGGCATTGAGCCTCATGGCGGTTATTCTTGACTCCCAGAGGAAGTATTCCGAGTCCGAGGAGTTCTACCGCCGCGCTCTCCAGATCGCACCCAGGTCTACTGCACTATTGAACAATCTCGGGAACCACTATCTCGCCACGGGCAATCCCAAGCAAGCTGAAGAGAGTTTTCGACGCGTTGTGGCGGTTGATCCGCATCATGTGAACGCAAACCTGCAACTCGCCGACATGAGTGTCGAGCGCAAGGACGGCGCGAAAGCTCTCGAGTGCTTGAGCCGTCTCGCGGCAACTGATCAAAGCCAACCCGTTGCGCAACTGCTGAAGGCTCAAGCCCTCGTCCTCATGGGCAACTGCGAGTCAGCGATGCCGGTGCTCAGCGCGCTGGAAGAGAAAACAGATCAAGACCCACACTATAGTTTTTCCATTGGCCTGGGCTATGCCCAATGTCAACAATACGATCGAGCGGAGAAATCATTCAACGAGGCCTTGAGAGCCGATCCCGCGAACTTCGACGTTTTGTACAACCTCGGGGTGGCCGCGCGCCGTGCCGGGCACCTCGAGCGAGCACAGCAGGTATTCGAGGCTGCTCTGCGGTCAAGGCCGGAAGACGTAGATGCTCTCTACGCCTTTGGTGACCTGTTGATTGCGACTAAGGATTTTCTGACGGCAAGTGCTGTCCTGTACCGAACGGCGCGATTGGCTCCGGATCGCGCCGATGTGCTTTTACTTTTGGCTCATGCCACTGAAGAGCTCGGGTATTATGAGGACACCGCCAGCACCTTGGAAAAGTACCTGAAATTGCGTCCTAACGACGAGGTTGCCCGGCGTGAGCTGGGTTTCTCGTTGATCCTCGAAGGCCGGTTCGAAGAAGGTCTTCCCAAACTTCAGCAATTCGTGCTCAGGCACCCGAAGGTCGCAAAAGGCCAGTATGAACTCGGCGCAGGTGAAGCAACTGACAATCCGGAAAAGGCTCTGGTTCATCTCGATGAAGCACTAAAGCTCGATCCGACGATGTTTGAGGCTCGGTACACGCGTGCGGCACTCAATTTCCAGAGAGACAGGCTTGACCAGTCACTGGCAGATTTCGAGGTGCTTCGGAAAATCGATCCTAACAATCCAAGGATTCTGGACTGGCAAGCGCGGATATACTTGCAACAGGATCGGGCGCAGGAAGCAGCGCCACTCTTTCAAAAGGCCGCCGAATTGGCCCCCCACGATCGGGCCATTTTGATTCATTACAGCCAGGCACTCGAAAAACTGGGTCGCACGAACGAGCGCCAAGCGGTGTTAGCATCAGCCAAGGAAGCCGCTGCCGGCGGCGCCCATCCTCGCGCAAGCTCGGGTTTGTTGGATTTTCTCGCTCTCTCCCCGGAGCAGCAGGGCGCTAAGTATCTCGAATCCTTCCAAGCCGCCGTTACTGAGAACCCAAACGATGTCGCTCTCAAGGTCCGCCTTGCCGAGTATCTGCTGAACCAAGGAGAAAGCAAGCGCGCTGCCGCAGTATTCCGGGAGGTGCTCGCGGCGGGAGCCGATACCGCCACTCTGGCCGATTGCGGGAAAGCGCTACTGGAGCATGAGCAGTATGGTCTGGCGGCGGAATTTCTTCAAAAGGCGCCGAATGCGAAGCTCGACCTGGCTATCGCCGTGTTCCATTCCGTCAGCCCCGAAGCCGGACTGGCCCAACTCGATCAAATGCCCGCCGACCAACGCGCCGGCGACTACTTTATACTTCGCGCCCAGATCCTGGATTCAATGGGCAAGACCGCAGAAGCGGCGAACTCGTTGAATCGAGGTATTCGCGCGGCCCCCCGCCGTGCCGATATGTATTTTGAGGCCGCGGCGTTTCTGATTCAACACGGCCAATTCAGGCAGGCGGCAGCACTCCTGGAAGATGCAACCCGCCTGATCCCGGATGCGCCTAACTTGTGGCTGGCGCGGGCGATTGCTCTTGAGTTGCCGATGGCGCATGGGAGATCCCACGACGACGAGGTGCGGAGCGAGGAAGCAATGAAGGTGCTGGCGCAAATTGAATCCCGCTGGCCGGCGTGGGACCTCCCCTACCTCGTGAACGGCATGATCTTCGAGGACGAACTGAAATCGAAGCAGGCGAAGCAGATGCTCGATTTAGCGATTGCCCTCGGATGCCGGGAAGCGGACGCTTATTATTACGAAGCTTTAGCCATCACAAACACGACCCCGGTCGATCTGCCGGAAGCCGAGAAGGCCATCTCTGAGGCAGTGACCTTAAACCCCGAAGATGCCGCAAGTAGGGCACTGGACGGACAGATTCTCCTGGATGAGGGAAACTACAAGGATGCGGTTCCGCAGCTCCTCACTGCTGTGCGGCTTCAGCCGACACTCTATGGCGCGCATGGTCTCTTGCGCACGGCCTACCTGAAGATGGGAGAGAGTGACAAAGCTGCTGAAGAATCAAATCAGATGATGCGCATCGCGAAACAGAGCTCCGAGCCCGACCAGGCTACCTCGTCGATGGAGCGCCTCTTGTTCACCGTGCGTCCGCCGGGTGGCGCTGCAGCTACGGAATGAAAGTTCTGAGTGGACCAATCCTACGCTAAAAAGGAATCTCCGGTTGTTTGCTGATTCCAGCGGGTGATTTCACCACCTGAGGCTCGATGCGTAAGCATCCGAGGAATGCGGGTCCTGCCGAACACGCACTCGCCTGAGGTGGAGTGGTTGCGCGCTGAAATGCGCCGGAAGGTGTTGACCATGCAAAAGCTAGCGAACTCAGCTTGGTTCCTCTTGATGCTGATCGCGACACTGCCCCATCCACTTGATGCAATAGCTCTCCCTGCATCGCAAGCAGATGTACCGCCTTCATCAGTGTTGGAACTGAAGCCGGTCTTGGATCTGGCGCACCGAGTAGTCCCGTGGATGGACGGGAAGCTAATTCTCATCCGCATTCCGAAAGAGCGCGGGGACGATGTGTTCGATCTGCGAACGGAGGGCGGCAAGCTCGTCATTCGGGCATCCGATCCGTCCAGTGCGGCGATGGGCCTCGACTACTATCTGCGGTACTATTGCCATCGCTCGATGTCACAGGTTGGCAACAACCTTGCGCCAGTCAAAATTCTTCCCGAGCTGGCGCGGCCTGTGCGTCGAACTTCACTTTTTAAGTATCGGTATTATCTGAATTACTGCACTTTCAATTACTCGTTCGCGTTTGCGGACTGGCCCGCGTGGGAGCGAGAACTCGATTGGATGGCGCTCGATGGCATCAATCTGGCGCTGGCGGTGAATGGAACCGAAGCGGTCTGGGAGAACACGCTGCGCCGCTTTGGATACAGCGATGCAGCGATCCTGCAATTCATTTCCGGACCGGCGTACACCGCATGGTGGCTTATGGAGAATCAGGAAGGTTGGGGCGGGCCAGTGACGCAGCGGATGATTGATGATCGTGTGGTGCTGGAAAAGAAACTTCTGGCGCGGATGCGCGAACTGGGGATCGAACCAGTTATGCAGGGATTTTACGGGATGGTGCCGGCATCGCTGGCGAAGAAGTTCCCGGAAGCGCGAATTCTCGATCAAGGCTTCGCGCACGGTTTTCGCCGACCGGACATACTGCTTTCGTCGGACCCGCTGTTTGTGCGGATGGCGTCCGTTTATTACGAGGAAATGGGCAAACTATACGGGCCGGTGCGGTTTTATGGCGGCGATCTATTCCATGAAGGGGGAATAGCTGAAGGTCTCGATCTTGCGTCGCTAGGGCGCGGCGTGCAGGATGCAATGCTTAAGGCGAACCCGAACGCGGTATGGGTACTACAGGGATGGCAGGGAAATCCCAAGCAGGGATTGCTGGACGGGCTTTCACCGGCGCATGTATTAATCCTCAATATGGAGAGCGACGATTGGGAGACGAGGAAAGGATTTGGCGGGTTTCCCTGGGCTTGGGTGAAGATCAACAACTATGGCGACAACACGGGGCTGTTTGGCGGACTGCCGCCGATCGCGTCGGAACCGGCGCGCGCCATAACCGGGCCGTATGGCGCCAGTATGGCGGGCGTGGGCGCGGCGCCGGAGGGGGTGAATAACAATCCTGCCGTGTACGAACTCCTCTTCGATGCCGCATGGATGAATGAGCCAGTCGATTTGCGCGAGTGGATTCGGGATTATGTGAAGTGGCGGTACGGGGAAGATACGCCGGAGCTGGAGCATGCGTGGCAACTGCTGTTGGAGACTGTATACCTATCTAGTGCGCGCCCGGAACCTATTTTCTGCGCTCGTCCATCCTTGGCCGTAAAGAGGGTGAGTACGTGGGGGTCGACAAAGATCCCATACGATGAGGCGAAACTGGAGGAGGCGGCGCGGGAGTTCCTCAAGGGCGGCGACCGGCTACGCGAGATTAATGCCTATCAATACGACGCGGTGAATCTTGTGCGACAGGTGCTAAGTAATCGTGGCCTGGAAGCGTACCACAAGATGGTCACGGCCTATCAGGCGCACGACGTGGCCGGATTTGAGGCAGCAAGGCAGGAGTTTCTGAAGCTGTTGTGTGCGGAGGACTCGCTGCTGCGCACACGGCGCGAATTCATGTTGGGAACATGGCTTGCTGCAGCGAAGGCCATGGGGCATACGAAAGAGGAAAAGAATCTGTGCGAAAAGAACGCGCGAACACTGATTACGTACTGGGGCCCGGATGATCCCGCGACCGACGTGCACGATTATGCCTATAAGGAATGGTCGGGCCTGTTGGAAGATTATTATTTGCCACGGTGGGAGATGTTCGTCGAGGATCTTGGCGCGCGGCTCCGGGGCAGTCCTGGACGGGAAATCAATTACTTTGAATTCGAACATCGGTGGACGGAGGAACGTAAGGACTACCCAGTCGATCCTCGTGGCGATCCCGTGCGCGCTGCTGCCGCGGCTCTCGCCAGCCTCGCGCAAAGGTGAGCGGGTACCGGGTAGCGCGGACCGCCGATTTTGCGGTCCGCGTCTTTTCCCTGGCCATCAGACTCGCCGTGCTTTTATTGTATCGCCGCGTCAAAGCTGCGGCGGCGTTTTCTTTCCAACCGATATTTCTTTATCAGCGTGCGCCTGCTTCCACGCCGTACAAAACTGACCGAGCCTGACTTCACGCTGGTCGAGTTTCAACGAATATGCGGGTCTAAGCGCGGCGGAGCAAATCGAGCGTTGTGGCCTGATCATTGACCGGCTCAGAATACCGTCCGATCTGGGAACCCGGATTTGACCGGGCCACACCGAAAAGACGCGGACCGCAAACTCGGCGGTCCGCGCTACCTTGCTGTGGACATAGAGGGCCTTACGTCACCCTCGCCTCGAGTTCCTTCACAAGTTCCGGCAAATCCTTAAAGTAACGCCCGTGCGTGTGCCGCAGCGCCTCTTCGCTCGGAGCTTCCAAAATCACCACTTCGTGCTGGCTCTTTTCGCGATTTAGCTTTAGTTCGAGCTCAAATCGAGCATCCTGCGCCGCCTGTTGCTCCTCATCTTCGAATTTACGGATCTGTAAAAGCGTTCCAGTGGGCCGATCATATTCAATGAGGAAGATCATGTCAGTGCACCTTGCGGGGCAAAGCCGCAAACCTTTCGATCCAAGTTTTCATGTCTCTCAGAAATCTGGCCTTGTCCTCGGCGTATTGGCCAAAGACCTCTCGAAACCGAGGCTGCAGTGACTTGTCGCTGGACATCTGGCGTTGCTTCTCCTCCGCCAACGAGCGACTCCATCCATCAAGGTCATCCCCCTCTAATTCCCCCTCGGGCAAGAGACGCAGAAGCCTTTCTCGCATCAGCGCAGGGGTGATCTCGTTTTCGTCAACGGCAATCTCCGATAGCAACCGCTTAACGCGTCCCGGACTCATCTTCCCGAGTACCATCTCCCACTCTTCCAGGCTGGCGATGTTACCAGAGGTTACAGCCAGCAAGCGCTGCGCGTTGGCATGCCCGCCGCCATATTTAATTGCGGGGTCCCACACGTCAGACATTACCTCCGACAGTTGCGCCCATAGGTTTTGGAGTTCCGTCCGCACCTGAATCTCAACGGCTTTGTCCGCGACCCTTGCAATGACATGCACTGCCCGGTAGCCGTGGCTCGGCCTTTCTCTCCGGTCCACAACCGTTGACTTCTCGAACGCGTGGACTAAATCCCCAACTAAACGATCCTGCTCTGGAACCCCGGCGACCACCAGGCGACAGCCGGCGATGTCCTGCATCCGGCTTAATTGCATCGACTTTTCACGGCGAAGTTTCTGAAGAATCGAAAACGGAGTTTTCCGC
Source organism: uncultured Acidobacteriota bacterium (assembly GCA_963831905.1). GTDB lineage: Bacteria > Acidobacteriota > Terriglobia > UBA7540 > UBA7540 > CAVROP01. The sequence continues at coordinate 2,869,859 of CAWHRX010000009.1, forward strand.
GGCCTACCCGTTGGTTCTAATCCGGTGGCACTGCGAATTTTTGTGACAACTGCGCTATATGCCTCGGTAAACGACTCACGATAGGCGTCGAGTTCGCGCAGGTCATCTTCTGAAACGGGACCTTCCTTGAGCCGTTCGCCTAATCTGTCGATCTGCCCCTTCGAAGGTGAAGTCACGTCATCAAAACCCGTCACGAGCATTTTAGCGGTTTTGCAGACGCACATCAACACTCGCGCGGAGCCCTCGTCAACCCGCCGCTTGACGATACGTCGGCTTGTCGGAGACTGGCAACGTTTTTACGTCCGGACAGTTACCTTTTACACCAGCTATTTGATCCCGGCGCCTTCGACAATCGTAACGTAACGGTCGGCGGCGACATTGTTCAGTTCCTGCACAATCCCGGAAGGCCAGCGAATTTCCACGCGATCTGCTGTTTTGTGGGGACCCAAACCGAAATGAGTCGGTCCAGCGCTCGATGACGCGTATCCCCTCGTAAAAGCAACATGATCGTACTGCGTCAATTGGCCTGCCACGACTTTGATTCTTGCGCCGATGCCGTCGCGATTGCTTTTGGTTCCTTCAAGCTTGAAAGCCAGCCAGTGATTCTCGCCGGGGCTGTCGTTGATCCAGATTTCCGCCGCCGCGCTGAGAGCGCTCGTCACGACGTCGAGCTTTCCATCGCCGTTGAGATCACCCACCGCCGATCCACGGTTCCGTTTGGGCGGCTGCGCGGCAAGGCCAGCTTCCGCAGTGAGCGCCCGGAACTTGAATCCCCCCAGATTCTGGAACACAGTATTGTTCTGGTCCCTCGGCATATCGGGCCTTGAGACCCCCTCGACGTGTCCTCGCGTGACGAACAAGTCCTTCCAACCGTCGTTGTCGAAATCGGCGAGCATCGGCGAATAACCCGCCATCGGCTGGCTCAGGCTTGCCATGCCGCTCGAAACCGTCACGTCGTCGAACACGCCGCCGCCCAAATTGCGAAACAGCGGGAAAGTCTGATAGTTGAGTGCCACGAAAGCGATATCCGGCAAGCCGTCGTTATCAATATCGCGGAAGTCCACGCCCATCCCCGAGATGAATTGGCCGTTCTCCGTCAGCGCGACGCCCGCTTCGAACGCCACCTCCTCGAATTTTTTGCCGCCCTTGTTATGGAACAGAGAGTTAACCATCGTGTCGTTCGTCACGAACAAATCCAACCAGCCATCAAGGTCGTAATCCGCAACACCCACGCCCATGCCTTTTCCCGGGTGCGCGCGAAGTCCCCATTCCGCGGAAACGTCGCGGAACGTTCCGTCGCCGTTGTTGAGGAAGAGTTGGTTAGATGTCGTCTTGTAAAACTTTGGATGGCAATAGTCGCGGACGCCGGGCTGGATATAGCACGGGGGCTCGGTTCCGACATCCCAGGCCAAGTAGTTGAGGACGAACAAATCGAGCAAGCCGTCGTTGTTGACGTCGAGCCAGGCTCCGCCCACTGACCATAGCGGACCAAACTCTGAATCGCGGGTCGCCAGCCCCGCTTTCTCCGTGACATCCGTGAATGTACCGTCACCGTTATTGTGATAGAGATGGTTCGCGTGAACGCCGCCGACGAAGAGATCCAAATGCCCGTCGTTGTCGTAATCGCCAACGGCGACGCCGTTCGAGAAGCCGGCGCCGGTAAGCCCGGCTTTCTCGGTAACGTCCCTGAAATTCCCTTTGCCGTCGTTTTCGAAGAGCCGATTCGAGTATTTGGGCGAAGTTTTGATCAGGGAATGAATGTCAGCCCCATTCGCGAAAAAAATGTCGAGATGCCCGTCGTTGTTGTAATCAAACAGGCCAACCCCGCCCGCCATCGTCTCCGGAGCGTGCCGCTCCGGCGTTTCGCAGCTATCGAGCTGGAAATCAATCGGACGGTAAGTGAAGTGGATGGGTGAGGCTAGGGCTTCCGCCCTCGAGCGTATCGCTCCCGCGGCCATCAAGAGGGTCAAGAATTCGCGCCGTTGCATCGGATCCAATCAGTGCTTCTCAACTTCAGCGACAGCAGAGGTTCGATCAGGCTTCGTGCCCTTCTTCGCTCCGCCGCGTTATTCTACCATGTACCCCACGCGAATTTTGAGGGCTCTCGCGTGCTATTTTGGCGCGTAGTTCTCCAAAAAAATACGACGGAAGTCCCCTAGACTGGCAGCGTGAAGATTGACAGGAGGAAATGTTGGACTTTCGGCGAGCGGCGATGTCGCACGTCGAGCGGGGGCCGAGTCAAGCCGGTCAATGGCGAAGTCTGAACGGCCCCGAAGCGGCTAGCCCGACTTCCGCGGCACCGTCCAGGGCATCGTGGCTGGCGCAGAGCGAAGCTCTGCGGTCGGGCCATTAGGAACTGCTGGGCACCGTAGAGCTTCGCTCTGCGCCAGCCACGAAGTCATCCGCTCGAGCCAGCGCGTCCATTCCGGGGATGCCGAGGTGACAACTTGAATCTGCATTTAAGTAGGGCGCAGCTTTGGAGTGCGGCAGCTTGCTGCCGCTTTGTTGCAGGCCAGCTTGCTGGCCGGGGTTCCCTCAGAAACTAAATGACCGCGAGCAAGCTCGCGGGCGGAAAGCGGCAGCAAGCTGCCGCACTCCAAAGCTCCGCAGAGGAGTTGGCGCCGACCAGCCAAGGCCGCTCGTCCACGAGATCAAGTTGGCGAAGCGGGTGCGAGATGTCTTGAAACGCCGTCATGGTCAGGGGTGCGATGATACAGCTAATCTCAGGCTGAAATGCAACACGGCTGGATGGCGCAGAGTCCAAGCTCCGGAATCTGCGCCGACAGGGGTGCAATCGGGGTGGTTAACTTAGTTGGTACTTGACAAATATACCAATATATGTTACTATTGTTGAGTAAGGTCGGACAAGGCGCTCAGGGCCTGCCGGGTACGCTATGCCAGAAAGTCCTCTTTTGTTTTCGCGTTCCTGCCTGTGGTTTCTGCCTCCAAGTGCAGTCGAGAAGTCGAGGAGTGCAAAAGCATGGGCAGGTAGGCAGATGGGCAGGTGGGCAGATGGTTGTCGAGGAATTGGACACCCATTGCCGACCGCAAGCGAAGGACTGCGGGCCGGAAGGTGGAGCAGGTCTCCCCAACAACTCGACTGCTCACCTTATTGACCGCAGAATTGGGGGAACAAAGCGAGAATGTCTATGAAAACAAAGGAAGAGGTAAAAAAGTCGAGCGGTCAAGCGCAGGCTCTGGCATTGACCCACCCCTCACCCGGCTAACTGCTCTCGTCACCCTCTCCCCGGGGAAGAGGGCTGCTGTCGAGGTATGGTCGGGAATCCGAAGCAATCCGAGAAAATATAAAACCCGGGGAACAAAGCGAGAATGTCTAAGAAAACAAAGAACGAGGTCAAAAAGTCAAAGGGTCGAGGAGTCGTGAAGCCGAACCGGGAAGTCAAGCGGCAGGATGCCGACCGCTTGTCACTCTTCGACTCTCAACTCTTGACTTCTTGACTCGAATTCAAGGAAACAAAGCGAGAATGTCTATGAAAACAAAGGACAAGTACAAAAAGTCGCTGAGTCGTGCAGTGCCTCGGCCTAGTTGGCGTTGATCTCCTCATCCGTGAGCACGACTTGAGGGCGCGTGGAGAGTAGCGCACGGAGTTCCTGTCAAGCCCGGCGGGGACTGCGGGGAGCCTGGGCGAGCGCAGCGAACTTCCCCGCGGCATCGACTGTTTCCACCTCCGGAATGCGGACAGCAGTCAGCCGCCGGCATATCCTGGTCAGCGAACAAAGATCGCCTTCGGCAACATGGAGTGGACTCCCTTCTTGCCATCCACAAGTTGAGTGATTCGCAGGTCAACAGCGTCGCTGGCGAGAATGTACGCTGTATCGCGATCGAGGCGCTTTTCCTGGACGAGAAAATCGAGCATCTCTTCGACAGCATTACGCGCGGCCTCCTCCAGGTTCTCGTGAAAACCCATGGTGACAAAGTGGGTGGGAGTCTCGGCACGAGGCCAGCGCAGCCGCATATCCTTTCGCACCGAGAATTGCAAAGTCCCCCGCAGCGCGGTTTCCAAGGCCGTGACACAGACTTCGCCGTCTCCTTGGCCCACGTGACCGTCCCCCACTGAAAACAAAGCGCCGCGGACGTGAAACGGCATAAGAGCGTCGTTCCCGCCACTAATCCCTTGTTATCCATGTTCCCGCCATGAATCCACGGTGGGCCGCTGCTGACGCGGCCTGTGGCCGAGGGTGGAGCAACCCCCATGACCCCGAAGAACGGCCGAAGAGGAATCTCGATCCCATCGGAGAATCGCGCCACTTTCCGGGCCAAAATGAGTGGCGTCAGCTTGAAATGCGCATACGGGAAGTCATCAGGAAGGAAGCCTCTCCCCGGCGTGAAACTGTTTCAGGCATAGGGAACAGCGGGCTCGATGGAGAGGATCCGCACTTCCAACGTGTCCCCTGGCTCTGACCCGCTTGCCCAGAAGCCTTGCCGTTCGGCTCGTCGTAAGTGCTTGATTCGCCCATGTCGGTTTGAGCAGATTCAGGTGCCCGGAATCAGATGTTTGTGGGCAGCCAGTCAGAGTTCGGACCCCTTCCGTAATTCAAGCCACGAGCCCGATTATCGAAGGGACTGTCGAGATCCTAAGACGAGCGGGCAGATAGTATTCGCGGGAATGGCCAAAGTGAGCTTTCGACGCCCCTGCGTAAACTTGCACTCTAGCCCGGCGGCTCAGAACTGGCCAGCGTTGGGCCAACCAGTAATGCCAATCGGCCGTGGCTTGGGCGGTTGCGTCGTCACGCTCATTGTAGGTTGCATCAAAGGAAACTCCTCTTTGGGGTTGCCCCACGGCGACCTCCCTGGACCGGGCATCTTCTTGTGCCATGCGATAGACCTTGCCCGTTTCTCACTTTCTGAGCAGCAAAGCCAATTATGGCCCGGGCTGTGACAAGCAAGTTGCCTTCGCCAGGTTCGCATGTGCGGAAGCAAGGTGGGGATGTTGCCGTGGTAGCTGCTTCTCAAGAACGGCAACAGCACTTTTCAGAAGGGGGATTGCTTCCCGCGGCCGCCCGGCGCTGATCATCAGGCGGCCAAGGTTGTTACGTGTCAAAGCTGCGTCGGGACTCTCGGCCCCGAGAAGCTTTTCTTTGAGTGCCAGCGCCCGTCGATAATGCTCCTCAGCCTCATCAATATGCCCGCGTGCAGCGTGAACCGCTGCCAGGTTGTGCAAGTTCGCAGCTATTTCATAGTGCTGTGGGCCAAAAGCTTTCTCGAAGATCGCGAGCGCCCGGAGGTAAATCAACTTGCTCTCTTCGTATCTACCAAGACCATCGAGGATCCCGGCATAAGCTGCCGCGTCGAGCATGGTGCGCGGATCGTCCTCCCCTAATAAGCGCCGCGAAATCTCCCAAGCTTTGCGCGCCGGCTCCTCCGCAGCCGCGAAGTCCCCACGCGCATGCAGAATTCCGCCCATGTTGTGCCAGACGACCCCGCTGGCCAGAGACTCTTCGCGGCGCAGCGCGTCGATCGAGCGTAACGCCAGTCCATAAAGCCGCAGCCCCTCATCGAAGCGGCCTCAGTATTTGTAGAGGAGGCCGAGATTGTTCTGAGCCCCCGCCGCCTTTCCGACGCTTCCCCAAACACGGCGGTCGCAATCGCGGCCGCCCCTTTCAAGGCCTCTTCAGCGCTTGCATAGTCGCCCAGCTTGCAGCGGAGCAGGCCGAGCAGTTCCAACGTTTTCCCCCGGATTTGGGCCGCCGCCTCGCCGTTGAAGTGATCGCACCAACTCTCCCCGATCGCCCGTGCACGCTCCGCCAGCGCCAGAGCGCCCCGGAAGTTCTGGCGCTCGTTTTCAATTTCCGCGAGATCGTTGAGAAGGTTCGCCACGTCGGGCGAGGCCGGCCCTTCGGACTCCTCGGCCGATCGCAATGCCTCGCGGCAGGCCATCAGCGCTTCTTCAAGCTTTCCCTCGGCCAGGAGGCCGGCCAAAAAAGCCATGATTGCCGCTATCGCGGCCACGCGTTCGCCCATCAACTGCAAGTGCGGAGTGAGTTCAAACAAACTGCGAAAGAGCAGAGCTTCAAACGCCGTTCCGGCCGCACTCAGGAACAGCGCGAGCCCCATCATAGCGGGCACGAACCGGCCGCCCTCTTTCACTGCCGACCACACAAACCGCCAGACCCGCGGCGGCGGCTCGTTTCGCACGGCGGCTAGCGACTCCGGCAAGTCCTCCAGCCGTGGGTTCGCCCGGACGCCCGCGGCGGCCAGGAGGACCACGCCTCGCATGGGCACTTCGGTGGCAGCCTCTTCGGTACAGCTTACGTTCCAAAACTCATTGGGGATTTGTTCCCGATGACCTGCGCACAAGACAAGAAATTCCCGTGCTTCGCTGCCACGCTTCAACTTGCCGGCGGCGACCAGCGTGTGCGCCAGGCGCAAAGACGCATCCAAATGCAAGCGGTCAGTCCAGATTTCCGGCCCCACGCCCAAGCCGCGCATCCGGTGCCGCAACCCAGCGGCGAAAGCTTCGCTTTGCACCCACCCCTCGCAAGATGGCAGCTTCGCCGATTCGCCCGTCCACAGGCGCCCGGAGTCGCCGCCGTTCGATCTCGTACCCAAGGCGCTCGATGGCGGCTTTTGTCGTGTCGCGCTCCGCCTCCAGCTTCGCAATTTCTTCCTGAAGCTGTTGCAAATGAATGTCGCGCTCACGGTCACGCGTGGCTAGTTCCTGGGGAATTTGGCGGGCGGCCGATTCCACCGTCACCATGGCCGCACGCGGCTTTGCCGTCTCGCCTTCGGCTTTCTCCAGATCTCGATCCGACAGCAGCTTCTCGGCATGCAGCTTCCGCATCCGCTCCGATTCCCGCTCGGAGTATTGCGCTGCCGTTTCCGCTTCCCGCACACGGCCCTGGGCTTCCTGTGCGCGCAGTTGCGAAGTCTTCTGCTCCTCTGTCCGCGCCATTTGTTCCGCCGCAATTTGCGATCGCAGTCTCGTTATCTCCGGGCCCAGGTCCTGCTCGTGCAGTCTCTCCTGATTCCGGCCAAGCTCGTCTGGCATCGCATCAATCTCCACCAGCACGTCGCCGAGATGAACCTGCTGACCGACTTGCAGACGGCATTGGACCACCCGGCCCTGAACCGGTGATTCAATCGGATAAGTGGAGGAGTCAAGCTCGATCCGTGCCTGGGTGGAAACCTCATAAAGTGATATTCGCGCCCGCACTGCCCAGCACAGCCACATTCCCAGCACCAGAACAGCTCCGGCCAGAGTCCAAATCGTGGACCGGAACTGGTCAGCCATGAGCTGCGCAAATGTGCGCGAAAACCCCGTCATGGCCGGTTCATTCCGCTGCCATACTAGTCGTTTTGCTGTCTCCGCACTTGCTGTTCTTCCTGAGTCCATGCCAGTAACTCAATTTTCGGAGGTATTTGGCGTATTACAGACTTGCCACTTGCTCTGCAAGCGTGCATCGAGGGGGCCCGACACGCCTTCTATTAGGGATATCGAAAACGGACGAGAAAAGGCGACACTGCTTAAGAAAAACCCATCCAGGTAATTGCATGCAGTGAACCATCGCTCGCAATCTGATGACAAATGCTTGACCGGACCTCGGCGCGCTGCTACTCTGGAAGCATATTCGAAATGCTTGGGGTTGTTTCCTCTCTTCATTGACGTGGGTATGACGGAGAACGCAGAGACCGCGTTATCGGCGCTCATGGGTGCGGTCGAGCGTGGCGAGGCGGGTGCGGGGGACGCGCTTTTTGCCGCCCTTTACGCCGAACTGCATCGCCTCGCCAAACGCGAACTTGCGCGCCGCGGTGCTCCCTTGAGCCTCGGGGTTACAACCCTTCTCCATGAGGCGTACCTGAACATGGCCGCGCGAAGCAGCCCCTTGTTTCCCGACGAAGCGCGGTTCATGGGTTATGCGGCGCGGGTCATGCGGGGTCTGATCATCGATCACGCCCGCCAACGGTGTGCGGTAAAGCGCGGCGGCCAATTCGAGATCACCGGGCTGGGAACGGAACCTGGGGAGGAACTCGCCGATGATGCCGAACTCACGCCGATCAGCGAGGCCTTGGACGAGCTTGCCAAGGTGGACTCCTCGCTTGCCGAGATTGTCGACCTGAAGTTCTTCTGCGGTTTCTCCTTCGCCGATATCGCCGCCATGCGGGGCGTATCTGAGCGCACCGTGCAGCGAAAATGGGAGCAGGCGCGCATCTATCTACACCGCACCCTTCGTGCGGCATCATTGTGAGGAACCGATGTCTACACTGAGTCCAGAGACCTGGCAAAAGTTAAGTCGGCATCTGGACGAGGCGCTGGAAATGAAGGAAGAGGATCGCGGCGCGTGGCTGGCGTCGCTACGCGAAAAGGATCCCGGCCTCGCCTCCCATCTGGGAAACCTCCTTCGTGAGCACCAAGTGCTGTCGCAAGAACACTTCCTTGAAAAGGGGCCTGCCACTCCGCTGCCCGCTGCGGCGGCGATGGCGGGCCAGGCGATCGGCCCCTACACCCTGGTGTCGCTGATTGGAGAAGGAGGAATGGGCAGCGTCTGGCTGGCGGAGCGCAATGACGGGCGATTCGAGCGCCGGGCGGCGGTCAAACTGCTGCGCGCCCACCTACTCGGCAGCGCTGGCGGAGAACGATTCAAGCGCGAGGGCACCATCCTCGCCCGCCTCGCCCACCCCAACATTGCGCAACTCCTGGATGCAGGCATTTCCGCCAGTGGACAGCCTTTTCTGGTTCTCGAATATGTCGAGGGGCGGGACATCGTGGCCCACAGTGACCAGCGCCGGCTCGATGTGGAAGGGCGTCTGCGGCTCTTTCTAGATGTGCTTCGCGCGGTTGCGCACGCGCATGCGAACCTGATCGTGCACCGTGACATCAAGCCTTCCAACGTCTTGGTGAGGACTGACGGGCAGGTTAAATTGTTGGACTTCGGCATCGCCAAATTGCTTGAAGACGAGGGCGCCGAGGGAATGGGGACGTTGCTCACACGCGAAGGCGGAGCGGCATTAACTCCACGGTTCGCTGCGCCCGAGCAAGTGACCGGCGGTCCCGTGACCGTAGCCACCGATGTCTATGCGTCGGGCGCGCTTCTGTATGTGCTCTTGACCGGACAGCACCCCGCCGGGCCGGGGCCGCACTCGCCCGCCGACCTGGTCAAGGCGATCGTGGAGACCGAAACCCTGCGGCCGTCCAACGTCCTGGACCCGCAACGGGATAGCACGGACGGGGCAGTCGAGGCCGCCGCCAATCGCGCCAGCACCCCTGACAAACTCCGCCGATCCCTGCGCGGCGACCTCGATACGATTGTGGCCAAAGCGCTGAAGAAGAATCCTCAGGAACGCTATGTATCCGCCACGGCATTTGCAGACGACCTGCAGCGCTATTTGAGGCACGAACCGATCAGCGCGCGGCCTGACACCCTCATGTATCGTACCGGTAAGTTCCTGCGCCGGCAGCGACTCCCGGTGGCGGCCCTCCTCCTGGTGATCGTCAGCCTGGCGGGCGGTCTGTACGAAGTCAATCGCGAACGCGTGCTTTCCCAGCGTCGGTTTTCCGACGTGCGCCGACTGGCCAACAAACTCTTCGACATTGACGTACAGGTGCGCGACCTGCCCGGCAGCACCAAGACCAGGCAGTTGATCGTTGACACCTCCCTCGAATACTTGCGCCGGCTGGCGGCCGATGTCCAAGGGGATCCTGCACTGGCACTCGATGTGGGTAATGCCTACCTGCGTGTGGCACGGGTACAAGGCATCCCGGTCGGGCCGACACTTGGACAAAAGGATCAGGCGGAGAAAAACCTTAAAATTGCCGACGACTTCATTCAGTTCGTCCTCAAGAAAGAGCCGGCAAACCGCATCGCCATGCTGCGGGCGGCACAGATCGCGCATGATCGGATGATTCTGGCTCGTTTTACCCATCGCGATAATGAGGCGCATGTCCTTGCCGGCAGGTCGGCAGAGTGGCTTGACAAGTTCCACGCCGGAAAGGGTGATGAAGCGGAAGCTGCGGGAATACTCAACACCTATTTGAATGTGGCCGACCAATTCAGCTCTGATGGTGATTACGAAAAAGCCCTGCAATTGTGCCGCCGGGGTGGCGACATTGCCGGGCGGCTCAATCGCTCAGCAAGCAGGGGCAATTTCCTCTGGGTCGCCGCCAGCGTACTGCAGACACGCGGCGACCTGGACGAAGCCCTTACTACAATTCAGGAATCGGTGAGACTTTTGGATCCGGGGCCCGATTGGACGACGAAAATCGGCCAGACGCTCAATTTCGGCCATGCCTTGGTTTACGAGGGCAGGATCCTCGGCCAGAACGATGGCATTAGCCTTGGCCGGCCGCAGGACGCGCTGCAGCCTCTGCAGCGCGCTTTCGACAGCGCCGATGCAATCGTACACCGCGATCCGAATGATCACGCGTCGAGAGGCGACCTGGCGATGGCCGCAATCACTCTGGGAGGTATTCTGCGCCACTCCGATGCGCGAAGAGCTTTTGATGTTTACACTCACGCCCTGCGGCACCTGGCGGAAGTACAAGGCGATCCGCACCTCGAGAGATACGAGATTAATTTGCTGGCTGGTTCGAGCTATGCACTGCAGAAACTAGGACGCGGCAGCGAAGCTCGGCAGAAAATCGATACCGCGCTTAAGCAACTCAAAGATCTGAAATTCTACCCGGCGGATAAAATTGATCTCGGTTCAGAAACGGAAGAGACACTTCGGGCGCTCGCCGATTTCGAAGTCGGGAATCGCGACCTGCCACATGCCATCGAGATTTACGAAGAACTCTTGAACAAGATGGATCCGCCCGAGTCCGATGCTCAATTCGACCTGGAGGACGCGGTCCACGTTTCGACAATCTTCAGTTCCTCCGCGGACGCCTACCGTCGTGCCCGCCGCATTGAGCGTGCTTCTGCTATGGACCGCCGCCGCCTGGAACTGTGGCAGCGATGGGCACACAAGCTGCCGAACAATGCCTTCGTTCGCCAACAGCTTGAGGCCGCGAGCCGTTCATAGAGACATGCTTCTGTGAGCGTCATCGAGCACCAAAGTCAGTTGGTTATCACTGGCGGAGCCCACACGTTCTTAGGAAGAAAACCGGAACCGGGCGTTGTTTCCCATCCGGTTCCGGCAAAGAACCTCAGTACCAGTTATACCAAAAAAATTGAATCGTACTGTTGTTCCAGACATATGGCACGGTAAGCAGATGGCCGTTGCTGTAGTTGTACATCCAGATGTCCTGGCTGTTGGCTCCGTTATAGTTCATCAAGGAGCCGTTGGTTTGCAAGGCGTACGCGTCATACATCCAGGCGACGTTGTAGTCCGCCAGATCCGTCAACGCGTTGTTTTCGTAGGGCCGCTCCATGATCCATTCCGCTTGGTACCCAAGGACGGGAATTTGGTCCTCGGTCGTGCACTTATTGTCAATCTCAAGCCCGAGGCAGTTGTACACATTCGCGTACTCGGCCTGTGTCAGGTCTTCGACAGACGCGATGGCGAACAACCCTGACAGCGAAGGGCTCTGCCCCTTGTTGCCCACCCACACCTCGCTGAACATTCCGTCACCGGGCGACACGTTGAGGTTGGGCAGCACCTGCATGCTCTGACCGGGGATGAACTCAGTCCACGCATCGTAGTTGCTGAAATCAAAGCTGAAGATCGACCAGGTGTAGTTCTCGATATCTTGTTCGGTTCCGGCCTGCCACAGATCGCTATATCGGCCGTCGTCTTGGGCGCCTTGTGGGCAGTAGGAGGGGCATATACCGTTATCGCCATCGAGTCCAATCCAGAGAACCGAGTAGGTGCTTAGATTGTTATTGGAGATCTTCACCATTGGCACATACCACGCACCCTCGACCATATCGTAGGTAGGCACCGGGACCTCGTTGGGCGCGTTTTTCAAGGCGAATCCGCTCCAGCCAGCGGAGAGTTCCCAGGTGCTGGCGCGAAGTTCCGGATGCGCCACCTGCCGGGCATCTACTCGCCGCGCCGGTTGTGTCACCGCCTGCAGCCAGGCCGCGAAAGCGTCGGGCGCCTCCTTGGGATTAGGCCGTAGCGGGTACTCGCGTGTGACGAGTTCGCCGTCTGAGAGTTGCAGGGCCGCCGCTTTCGTAAGCGCCGGACGAATGAAGTCGCTCGCTTTCGGCGTGCGTATCTCGGCTTGCGGAGCCGGCAGGTCTAAGCTGGGAGTATGGTTTGGCCGCAGTTCCAACCCGAACGTGCGGGATTCGCCGTCCGAGGTGCAGTCCACCGCGAAGGCCGCGACCTCATCTGATTCCTCCCTTGGATTAACATTGAAGCGGAGCATCCCCTCGTCATCGGAGAACAATTTAAACGAGCGCGACGTGTCACTGTCGCCGTCCACGTGCAGCACGCAGACGGCTTTGGGCAGAGTATGCATCGCGATCCGCGAAGAGGCGTGCGGAGCGACCGTCAAACGCAGCGGCTCGTTCGGACTGGATTCAGCATTTTGAGCAAGACCCTGCGCCGATCCGATCAGCAAGGATCCAATCAGGGCGACACAAGCGCCGTAACCGATCAACTTCACACATTTTCCGTAGGATCTCATGGTAGTCTCCTTGTTCTGGAAGTTCGGAGCGAAGAACTTCGGGCATTGAGAAGTTCTCTCAGAAGGCCCCAGTTCTGCCCTCTAATCATGAAATCGGAAATGGCGGGCCAAAGACGACAGGTGAGGGCAAGAATTTGCTCCCCTTCTGCCATGCAGCCAGGTCCTGGGGTGTTATCCGGCTCTCCAGTTCCGCCGCGAACGCCGCTGGGTCGCGGTTGATGCGTTCGAGCAAGCCAGTGGGTGTAGTCCAAGGATTTCGCCGACCTGCTGGCTCGTGATCAGAGGCTCGCAAAGCACGCCTGAGGGCTGCTCCTTAGCATCGCTATACCCGCCGCTCATTGCCGCCCTCATGGGCATCGGAGTCTGGCCGGTCGGTTGCGAACGCATCGGCGTTCCTGGCGGCGGGCGGTCGGGTTTCGTCCTCGCTCATGCTTCCTAAACTCCAGGTCTGGTGCGGAGCCCCACATCTTTCGCAAGAGGTCGGCACGCGCTCAGAGCTAGCAAGGGCTGCAAGGTAGGAATTCCCCCACATCGGTTCTTACCCTTCAGCACTTTGCCTCAAGTGCTAAATCGAGCGCGATCCCTTCGGCAATTGGCCATAGTCGGTACTCGCGAATGACATCTCGCCTCACTAACGATCAAGAGTCGAAGAAGGGAAATGTTGGCTTAAACCGACAGTACTCCCCGACTCAGGCAAAGTACCCGTACGGAGGTGTACTTGTCGGAGCAAGCCAGTGTGGTTAAGTTCACGATATAGGTCAGTGACTCTGCACAATCATTGTTTGAGGAGGAGAGCCATCCATGCGAAACGCCACTGCCCCTGACTTCTGCCGGTCGGAGCGGATACTGGCGACAGTTCCCATCAGGCTCGTAGTGGTGTCCGATGATTACAGTATCGAGCGCGAGGCCTCCACGGTTGACCTTTCCCCCCGGGGCGTAAGGGTGCGCACTCCTCTCGCGCTGCTCCCCGGGGACACAATAGGAATCATCCCCATAGGGGAATCCCGGCGTCCCATCCCGGCCCGCGTGGTCTGGACCCAGCGTGCTCGGACGGACCAGTGGTCGTTGGCGGGGCTTGAGTTCCTGGAGCCCATGCGGGCCTAAGCCGTGCCCCGAAGGCTCTCGCTGGTCGGGAGCAGACGCACCGGAGCCCTGCGTGTCACGAATGATGTCGCAGAATTCGAGGATGGCGCCTGACTCGCCAGGTGTCATGGGAATCAAAATAATGGGCGGTGCGTTACTTTGAATTGCTGCGCCGGTAAACCAGATCGAGATGAACTCGGGCGATGCCATTGCCAGCACCAGTGACGGTGACTGCGACTTTGCTGATGCCGGCTATCGCCCAGCGGCGGTAGTCGGCATCGGACGCTCCTGCTTTTCTCCCCGCGTTTCGGCAAGCGAGCGCGAGGCACGGGAGTATGTCCTTTTCGCACACATTGTTCGAGAACGCGACAAAGGATAACCTCAGCCAGAAGCATCGCTCCCCCCTAATCCGAGAATCTGGCGGATATGCTTTCGCTGGCTGATGTCGTTCGGCGTTCCACCCTTGCGACTTAACCACTTGTTAAAATCCTGCATCCTCACGGAGTGCAGGACGGGCACGGTAGTCACGCTCACATCCACGGTGTTCAATCCGTCCGCGATTTCGCCCGGCCAATCCTGCTCACGGATCGCCACGAGTCCGAGCGCCACGGCTTCGTAAAGAGTTGAGGCGGTTACTTCGACACTGTGCTTGACGCCTTCCATATCGCACACGGTGACCCGACAAAAGCGCAGGCTCATGGCGACGGGAAGTGTAGCATGTTCGCTTTTTATTCGCCATGGGTTCTTGGCCGGCCGGGGCGGTACGCGGTGGAAAACGGGAGGGGCATCCTTGCACTGTTCCCGTGGTACGTAATGGTACGGCGGCGTCATGGACTCTCCCCCGCGCGGACGATACTTTCGTATGTTAGCACCGGCCTGAAAGGGAACCGATTTCGCCGGTTAAGTGGAATCCAGTTTGGGCAAGGCGCACGCGACAGGCAACACATCACCCTGCCACCTCGACCCGAGCAGCCTCACGTTAGCGACTTGTACTCCCGTGCGACTCGACCTGACTGAGGACAAGCCACCACCCTCTGGTGCACTCAACAGGAGAGATAACGTTGGAACACAGCGCGCGCAGTAGCTCTCGCGGGTCGATCCCATGGCCGGGCGCGGTCGCTCGCAGCGTACCTGAGATCCTATCGGCCGGTGAGCCCAAGCGACAAGCTACCACTACGTTCGCCGCATTCCGTCAGCAGGAGCACACGCACAAGTTGGCGCCTCCGTGATTTTCCGCAGATGATAAGCAATCGGCAAGAGGAATCTTTGGATAGGCAGTTTGTGTGCTGTGTCTGATTGCAGGCGAAATAGAGGTATAATGGCTGCCGGTTATGCGGTCAAAAAAGAGATTCCGGCTGAAGATGCAGTGGCTCGGAGCGCTTTTCCTCTGCGCCGCGACCTCGCTCGCGCAGGTTCCTCTCGCGCCGCTCGACGCCAAACACCTCGCCTCCATTGACGATTTCGTCAATCACCAGATGGCCCGCCAGCGCATTCCCGGTCTCGAGCTTGGCATCTGCAGTCGCGGCCGCATCCTGCTCGCCAAGGGATACGGCCTCGCCAGCGTCGAGCTCAATGTGCCGGTCAAGCCCGAGATCCTGATGCAATCCGGCTCCGTCGGCAAACAGTTCGTTTCTGCCGCCATCATGATGCTCGTGGAAGAAGGCAAAATCTCTCTTGATGACAGCGTCACGAAATACTTCCCCGATGCGCCCGCCACATGGAAGCCGATACTGATCAAAAACCTGCTGTCGCACACGTCGGGTCTCGCGGAGTACGAGAGCCCTGACCGCATCGGCCCGAACGGCCCGTTCTATCTCCGCCTCGATTTCACCGAAGATGAGCTGGCAAAGAAGATCGAGGCCCTCCCCATCGAGTGGGCGCCGGGCGAGAAATGGGGCTATCGCAACACCAACTACGTGCTGCTCGGCATCATCATTCACAAGATCACAGGCATGCCGTATGCGGAGTTTCTCAGCGAGCGCATCTTCAAGCCGCTGGGCATGACCTCGACCCGGCTCATCAGCGACCGCGACATCATTCCCAACCGCGCCGCCGGCTACGAGATCGACCGCAATGACGAGCTCAAGAACCAGGAATGGGTCTCGCCCACCTTCAACTCCACCGCCGACGGCACGCTCTACTTCAACGTGCTCGACCTGGCCAAGTGGGACGAGGCGCTATACGGGACGAAGCTGCTGAAGCAATCGAGCCTCGACCGGATCTGGACCGTGTATCCGCTCAATGACGGAAAGCCCAATCCGGCGGGTTACGGCTTCGCTTGGATGATCGGTGCGCAGGACGGTCACAAGCGCATCGAGCATGGCGGAGCCTGGCAGGGATTCACCTGCGACATCTCGCGTTATCCCGACGACAGCCTCACCGTTGTGGTGCTTACCAACCTCGACGCCGGCCACTCCAACCCGGGAGTCATCGCACACGTCGTCGCTGGCCTGGTCAATCCCGCGCTGACCGTGCCCAAGCTGGAGGCGACTACTGACAACCAGCCGGAGCTAGCCGAGCGGCTCAAGAAGCTTCTGGATGAAATTGTCGCGGGCACGGACATCCGCCCGGAAACGAGCCCGCAACTGGCGGCTCTCATTACGCCGGACATGGCGAAAAGTGCGCAGCAGCGCCTCGCGAAACTTTGGCCCGGAGGCACGCTCACACTCGTCAGCCGCGATAAGGGACCCGAGGGCGGGCCGCAGTGGGTCTCGACCTACCGCCTGAGCAAAGGCGGCGATGCCGTGCTGCTGGTGTTCGGCCTGGGCGCCGACGGAAAAATCTCCATCCTTGGCCTATCCCCGAATCGCGAGTACGAGTAAATTCATTCGCCGTGGCAAAAGCCGCGCCGCGGTCTCATTCAGCGCGAAGGGCTTGGAGGGTGTCGACCCGCGCTGCGCGAGCGGCCGGCACTAGCGACGCCAGGACTGCTGACGTGACGATGACTGCTGCCGATCCTATCAATGGAATCGGTCCGGGAAGCTGGAGTTCCGGAACGTAATTGCCGGCCAAGCGTGACAATCCCCAGCCCACGAGCCCACCCGCCGCAATCCCAATCGCAGCGATCGTTGCCCCCTCGATGAGCACGCCGGCGAGAATCCGGTGCGGCTGGGCGCCCAGCGCGAGCCGGATTGCAAACTCACGCGTGCGCCAGCTCACCGAAAAGGCCAGCACGCCTGTAACTCCGACCAGCGAAATCGCCAAGGCGAGGGCGGCGAACCCGCCGAAAACGATGGCATTCACCCGGTTGTTCGCCAGAACTTCGGTGCGGACATCTTCCAGCGTGCTGGGGTGCTCGACGGGCTGAGTGGCAGCCGCGGCGCGAATGGTTTTCGTGATGATCGGGACGAGCGCGTAGGGGTCCTGCTTGGCGCGCACCACCAGGCAGGCCCCGAACAGGGGCCCCTGCGCGAAAGGCTGATAGAGGGTCAAGTTGCGTTGGGGTATGATGTTCGCGTCGTCGACATCGGCCACGACACCGACGATGCGCATAGCCGCAGGGTTGATGCCCGCGTATTTGATCACAGGATCGGTCCACATGACGTGCCGGTTGAGCGCAGCCTGGCCGGGGAAGAGCTGCTGCGCGATGCTTTTGCTGACGATGACTACGGGTTCGGCTTCCTTCCGATCGGCCTCCGTGAAATCACGCCCCTCGAGAAGGGGAACCCCCAGGGTGGCGAAGTAGCCCGGGGAAACAAAGCGGAACCGGGCACGCAGATCGTCCCTGCTGCTCTCGCTTTTCTTACCCTCGACCGCGAACTGCAAAGTGAATCGCAGGAAACCACTATCGCGCCACGGGGCCATCAGACCGGTTGCGGCGTTCTCCACTCCGGGCAACGCACTGACGCTTCGCTGGGCTTCTTGATAGAACTGGGCGACCTGTTGCGGCGTTCGGCCGTCGGAGGTCAAAGGCAGGTTTGCAATGAGAACATGCCCGGTTTCAAAGCCCGGCTGCGCTTTCTGCAGCGAAAGCAACGTCCTCAGGAGCACACCCGCGCTCGCCAGCAGCAGGAATGACGCGGCAACCTGGACAACGGTGAAAACGCGAATCCGGCGGCGGCTGCTGCCGGTAACGCGGCCGGCGCTGCTGGTTAGCCCCAGCCCACGCGAGCTATCTGCGGAAGGAAGGCGGGGAACGAAGGCAAGAAAGACCGCCGCTGCCAACGCCAGCGCCAAGCCCATCCAAAGCACGCTGAAATCGACCGTCAGATCCGCCGCCCTCACTGAGAATCGTAACGCGTAACGCGCGAGTATCGTGACCATCGGGATGGCCACCAGCATGCCAGCCAGGCCTCCGCTGCCACACAGGACCAGGCCTTCTGCCAAGAGCGACCGGCGGAGGGCGGTCGAGGTTGCTCCCAGCGCGGCGCGGACCGCCAACTCCGATTCGCGACGCACCGTCCGGGCAAGAATCAGGTTCGCGACGTTCGAGCAGGCAATCAGGAACAGCAGGCCCGAGGCGCCGAACAAAAGCCACAGGATGGTGTTGGCGCGCGAGTTGATCTGTTCCCGCAGCAACCTCGCATTGATTTGGAAGTGATGCTGAGGCTTGTAAACTTCAGGGTGCGCCGACACCATTGCCGCGTACACTGCCCGAAGCTCCGCGCGCGCAGTCTTGAGGCTGGCCCCAGGCGCCAACCGGCCGAATACATCGGTCATACGGTGCTCACGGCCCTGCACCATCGTTGCCGACAGGTGGTGGGGGCTGGTGACGACGTTGGCGATGATCTCCGTTTCCGCCGGATAGGGGATCGAGGGCTCGAGAACTCCGACGATGGTTGCTGAGCGGATCTGCATCATGCTGCCCAGCCGTATCACCTTTCCTATCACTTTCGGATCAGCATGCAGCGTGGTGACCCAGAACTTGTACGTGAGCACCACTGCGCCGGCGGCGTTGGGGCCATCGTCGCGCGCGTCGAGCAGGCGGCCCAACACCGGCTTCAGCCCCATCACCTCAAAATAGGCGCCGTCGACAACTCCGGAGTGGATTCCACGTGTCTCGCCGAATCCCTGCGCAGTAAAGTCGATGGTGGAGAACGTGCCGAGCCTGCTGATGGTCTCCAAGCGGGCGCCGATGTCAGTGATCTCAGGAATTGAGAACGTGGCATCGTCCACTTGCAGACCGGGCGCGCTCTGCTGGATGTAAATCAGGCGATCTTCATCGCGATTCACTAGCGGACGCAACAGGACGCCGCGCACGACGCTGAAAATGGCGGCGTTCACGCCAATGCCCAGCGCCAGCGTCAAGGACACAGTGACCCACAACGTGGGGGTCCGCCTCAGTGAGCGGAGCGCCACCCTTAAGTCGCCCAGCAACGCGGCTGCATACCTGAGGAGACGGGCAATTCTTTTGGGTTCTGAAGGGTCGATCGTGTAGGTCGTCATTTTGTCTCCTCGGCCAGTTGTACCGCCGGTCCGTCATCCAGGCGGTGAACGGTCCGCATTTCTCGCCATTCACTTCCGAACTCGGATTTGAAGAGCGCCCATCACCCGGTGAGGCAAAAGTGGCGGTGAAAACCGCCAGTCTCGGCCTATGGGACGCAACCAACTGTCGAAACGGTTGACGAAGGACGCTTGCACATCGACGATATATTCAAGCAAGCTGCTTGCCACTGCCAGCCCGTCGTAAAGTCGCGGAAAACTGGATAGATAGGGTTACATTTGGGCGTTCTCTCGCTGGTGCGATGTCCGATTGTGGCACTACCCTTCCCAAAAGCGAACACTTGCACAACTAACCAGGAGGGCGCGTGTGTCCCGGCCGGTAACAGCGGACGCGATTGCCGAAGCCATCGTCTTCCTGGCTATGGAACGTTGCAGTTTTGTTGACGGCGCAAAACCTGCCTTTGGCTCCCGCATTTACCGCTGGTCGCGAGGGCGATTCTGGAGGAGTGGTCAATCGGAAGTTGGCCCCACCCTTCGCGGATTACTCCTGCGTTGTCGCCTACCGTTTACTAATCGCCGTAGATAGCACCGTGAGTGGCACTTAGACGCGAAACGGTCTTGTTGGAATACGGCAGGTTGCTAACTCATTGAACTGATTGGTGGGCCTGGGTAGAGTTGAACTACCGACCTCACCCTTATCAGGGGTGCGCTCTAGCCACCTGAGCTACAGGCCCATGGGCGGGGGGTGCCCGCGAAAAGGCAACATCCAGTATAGGCGGAGGCGCGGGTTCGCGCAAGCGGATTTCATGGTTTTGGGTTTCCCTGGCCTTTTCGGCGGCCATGTGGTATAAATAAACACACGGGTGAATGCGAGCTATTGGTTCATCCGGCCGCGGGCTAGAATTTCTCAAACTCAGCAAGGAATTACCCATGCCGGAAGTTCGCAAGGACGTTCTCGCCAATGGTCTGATCATTCTTACGGAGAAGATGCCGGCCGTGCGTGCAGTCTCGATGGGCATCTGGGTAAGGACCGGGTCGCGACAGGAGAGCGAAGAGGAGAACGGCATCTCGCACTTCATCGAGCACATGGTTTTCAAGGGAACCAGAAACCGGAGTGCGGAGCAGATTGCCCGCGAGGCCGACTCGATCGGCGGCCATCTGGACGCGTTCACGGCCAAAGAATGCACGTGTTTCTCCATCAAGGCCCTGGACGAGCACGTGCCGCGCGCCTTCGACATTGTTTCGGACCTGTTCCTGAATCCGCTTTTCCAACCAGAAGACATCAGCAAGGAATCGAAGGTTATTCAGGAAGAGATCAAGATGGTTGAGGACACGCCGGACGACCTGGTGCACGAGATGTTCACGCAGAGTTACTGGCGCGGGCACGCGTTGGGCCGGCCCATCCTGGGCACCCGCCACACGGTGAGCAGCTTCAACCGGGAACGGCTGTGCGAGTATTTCCAGCGCCATTACACTCCCAACCGGACGCTGATCGCCGCCGCGGGAAACCTTGACTACGACCGTTTCGTCGAGCTGGTCACGCGTTATTTTGGCGACCGGCGCAGCGGCCCCGTGTCTGACGACGGCCCTCCGCCTACCCCCCACCCCAGCATCAGGCACCGGCACAAGAAGGAGCTCGAGCAGGTCCACCTCTGCGTGGGCGCGCCGTCCTATCCGCAGCCGCACGAGAAGCGCTTCGCCTGCTACATCCTCAACACGGTCCTCGGCGGCGGGATGAGCTCGCGGCTGTTCCAGAACATTCGCGAGAAGCGGGGGCTTGCCTACTCGGTCTTCTCCGGCCTCTCGAGTTTTCGCGACGCGGGCTGCCTGAGCGTCTATGCCGGCACATCGCTGGAGAACGCGCGCCAAGTGCTGGGCTTGATCTTAACGGAGTTCCGGCAGTTGAAGTCCGCGGCCATCAGCGAGCAGGAACTTCAGCACGCCAAAGACTACCTGAAGGGCAACCTGCTGTTGAGCCTGGAGACCACCGGCAGCCGGATGTCGAATGCGGCTCGCCAGGAGATGTATTTCGGGCGCAACATCTCGCTTGACGAGATCGCGCGGCACATCGACGAGGTCACCTCCCCGGCGGTTCTGGAGGTGGCACGCGAGTTTTTCCAGACGGACCGGCTGGCGGTTACTTTCCTCGGGCCGATCAACGACTTCCGGTTCACCCGCGCCGACCTTGCCTGCTAGCCGCGAGTTCCCGAACCCTGGCCGCACGCCGTCGCCTGACTATGCTGGCGCCCACGAAACCAACCTGTCATTCCGAGCGAAGCGAGGAATCTGGCTCTGCGTGGGGCTCGTCCAGTAACAAAGAGCAGGGCGAGATTCCTCGCTTCGCTCGGAATGACATCGTAGACATGGCGGATGCACCCTAGATTCGCGGGAGGAATCGTGCTCATCGTTCATGTGCATATTCGAGTTAAAACGGAGTTCATCGAAGCCTTCAAAGAAGCCAGCATCGAGAACGCGCGGCGCAGCGTGCAGGAGCCGGGTATCGCGCGCTTCGACGTGATCCAGCAGGCCGACGACGCGGCCCGGTTCGTGTTGGCTGAGGTCTATCGCACTAAAGAAGCCACAGTCCATCACAAGGAAACCGCCCACTACGCCACCTGGCGCGACGCCGTCGCGCCGATGATGGCGGAAGTTCGCACTAGCGTTAAATACGCGAATATCTTCCCTCCCGATGAGGGTTGGTGAGGCCGCGGTGAGATTTGAATTTGCTACGGCCAGCCGCATCCTGTTTGGAGCGGGTGTAGTGCGCGAGGTTGTTCCCGCCGCAAAGCAGATGGGCCGAAGACCGCTGCTGGTGGTGGGCCATTCGCCCCACCGCGCCGCTTTCCTGGCCGAGGAGTTTAAGACCGCGGGAATCGGTTGCGTTACCTGGGCCACGCGGGGAGAGCCCTCGGTTACCCTGGTTCGGGAGGGCGTGGAACTCGCCCGGCGCGAGCAATGCGACCTGGTGATTGCTTTCGGGGGCGGCAGCGCCATCGATGCGGGAAAAGCCGTCGCCGCGCTCCTGACCAACGGCGGCGATCCCACCGATTACCTGGAAGTGATCGGCAAGGGGCAGCCTCTCCAAAATGCCTCCGTCCCTTTCATCGCTGTTCCCACCACCGCCGGCACGGGATCCGAGGTAACGCGCAACGCCGTCCTGGCTTCCGCCGAGCACCGGGTCAAGGTGAGCCTGAGGAGTCCATTGATGCTGGCGCGCCTGGCGGTGGTGGACCCGGAACTGACCCTCGAGTTGCCGCCCGCGGTCACCGCCAGCACGGGGCTCGATGCGCTGACGCAGTTGATTGAGCCCTATGTCTCGAGCCGCGCTAATCCTCTCACGGACGGCTTTTGCCGCGAGGGTTTGCACCGCGTCAGCCGCTCCCTACGGCGCGCTTATCAGTCCGGAAGCGACAAGGCAGCTCGAAAGTTCATGTCGCTGGCCAGCTTATTAGGCGGCTTGGCGCTTGCGAATGCGGGCCTGGGAGTGGTGCATGGCTTTGCCGCGCCCATCGGAGGAATGTTCGACGCCCCCCACGGAGCTGTCTGCGCCGCCCTGCTCCCCCATGGCATGGCCATCAATATCCGGGCGGTGCGCGCTCGCGACGCGGAAGGCGAGACCTTGCGCCGCTACGAGACCGTGGCGCGTGTGCTGACCGGCAAGCAGGACGCCCTCGCAGAAGACGGCGTCGTATGGGTCAGGCAACTGTGCCACGACTTCCAGATTCCACCCCTCAGATCCTACGGCATCGAGGATAAGGATGTGCCCACCCTCGTCGAAAAAGCCTCCCAAGCCAGCAGCACCAGAGGTAATCCCATTAGCCTCACCATGGACGAATTGCAGGAAGTGTTGACCCTAGCCCTGTAACCGATTGTCGATTGACGATGGTCGATTGACGAATAACGATGGGTTGAAGGCGCAGGGCGGCGTGGAGAATGAATCGGACTAATTGTCATTGTTCTTTGTTTTCATAGACATTCTCGCTTTGTTCCGTCGATATCGCGGTCCAAGAGTCGAGAAGTTGAGGAGTTGAGAAGCCCACGGTCGTCTCCAGGAGCGCGACTGGGACTATGTCTCGGCCCTTGCCGCTCGACTGCTCAACTTCTCGACTCTTCTGGCCTCATCCTTTGTTTTCATAGACATTCTCGCTTTGTTCGCCAAGAAACATCTCTGAACAATCAATTTTCAGCTCCCAGCGATGCCAATCCCGGATGGCGCAGACCCCGGTGTGTGGGGTCTGCGATGTCCCGAAGGGACAGGTCAGGCCGAGCGGCACAATTTGACCGAACTGCGCCTGTGGCGCATCGCAGACGTTCAAAGGCAGCGTCGTCGTCCCCGAGAAAGCGGGGACCCATTGACGGTCCGATAGATTCCCGCTTGCGCGGGAATGACGCACATGGCGCGACTCTCAGGAGAGGTGAACGGATGTCTTGATCAAGCGCCATATTGTCATTGTCCTTTGTTTTCATAGACATTCTCGCTTTGTTCCGCCAAAAAACATCTCTGAACAACCAGCTTTCAGCTCCCAGCGATGCCATTCCCGGATGGCGCAGACCCCGCTGTGTGGGTCTTCGATGTGCCGAACGGAGAGGCCAGACCGAGCAGCACAATTTGACCGACGGTCCGCTCGGGCAGGCGCACACCCGATTCTACCCTATAAGTTTAGGTGGTGGTTTGCCAAGGAATTTCCCGGCTGTGGGGTATTTGCGTGTCCCAACGGCAAGTTTCAAGGGCTGGCGCGGAGCGGAGCACCTTGGAGAAGAGCCGCTCCACCCTACCCGTTATTATCACCTTTGGTGATTCGCCCTCGAAAACACGACTTATTTGAACGGATTCACGACTTGGAGTGCGCCCAGCGTGGAGAGGCCAGGGACGTCCTCTGAGTAAAGGGTCATCAAGCGCGATCATGGATGTCCTCTCGCCTGGGCAGCGGCCCCTTCGAGAAGAACTTCATGCTTGCGATTCCGGCCTTCAGCCGTGCCACAGCCGTCTCCCGATCCCCGAGACCGTCCTCGATTGGCTCAACGATAACCCGGACTCGCTGCTGCTCGCGGAGGTTCAGATCGACCGCTGGCTTCAGAACGCCCTGAGTGAAGACGGCTTCGGTTATCTGCTTCATGGTCACCTTCCCTAAGCAGCATTATTATGAACTTGCCGAACGCGCGATCATTCGACTCGGTCACCGCAGGCCCACCCCTTTCTCTGCCAGCATTGATGCGAAGCGTCGAGTGCAGCTTGCTCGATTCCAGAAGGAAGGGTACCTGACGCCCTTACCCACCCACTATGACGTGGCGAAAGCGCGCGAGCACGCGCGGGGCATCTCGATCAAGCGATATGCCCCGGCGTGAAGCCGGGCCTCGGGCCTTCTCGAAGGCCGGATTTCATCGGCGCGACAGGAGCAGGCGTAGCGGGGACGAAGAGCCGCAGACCTTGGAGTACAGGTCTGCGCCCGCCCGCCGGGTCAATCCTTGGTCCGCAAACGCAGGGCCAAGGGTCTGCGCCAGCCAGCGTGAGTTTCCACTGTAAAGCGTCTCTTTACACGCTACGTATTCTGGTGTAGACTCACTTGATGAAGATCCGAAACGTGGTTCATCGGGGACTTCGGCGCTTCATGCAGCGCAATGATCCTTCCGGCTTGGCTGCGGCTGTCGTGGAGAGGGTCCGTAACATTCTGACCTTCTTGCAGGAGATGGAAGACACCCAGGAACTCCGCGACGTGCCGAGCTGGAAAGCGCATCAACTGACTGGCGATCGAAAGGGAACCTGGAGCCTTACGGTCACCCGCAACTGGCGGATCACGTTCAGAATCGACCCGGCGGAAAGAGAGATTGTCGACCTCGACTATGAGGACTACCATTAAAAGGAAGCGAAAACCATGATGCGTATGGCACGCCCGGCCCATCCGGGACAATTCATCAAGATGGAAGTCATCGAGCCGCTCGGCCTCTCGGTTACGAAAGCGGCCAAGGTCCTTGGCGTGACCAGGCCCGCGCTCTCTGCCCTTCTCAACGGCCGCGCCGGGCTCTCCCCCGACATGGCGCTGCGGGTGGAGAAAGCCTTCGGGCCCAAAATGGACACCCTGCTTCGGATGCAGACGGCCTTCGAGATTGCCGAGGCCCGCGAGAGCGAGGCGAACATCAAGGTCAAGCGCTACGTGGCTAGGCCCTCTACCGCCCACGCCCGTGTCGGCCAGGCAACGCTTGGAACCGCGACAGCATGAGGAGGCGGTGGCGTGGACCTGTTTTGTAGGTCAGCGCACCTTGGGCGCGGTCGGTGACGAAAAGCCGCAGACCTTGGAGTCCAGGTCTGCGCCAGCCGGCCGTGGGTTCGTCATCAAAGGAAAAAGCCGCGGTCACGGGAGCACTGACCGTGGCTACCCCGCTCGGAATGTTTACAGAATCTGGTCCAACACCAGCGTTTCAAAGGATTCCACCCGCTCAAAGACCGGATCATTTGTAACCAATCCAGCCGCCTTGGCGTGTGCGGCCGTCGCGGCCTGAAGAGCATCGGGAGATTGCAGGTGGTGTCGGGCACGAATGCGCGCCGCAAGATCGGCAATTTCCAGATCTGGGGCAATCCAATCCAGGTTGGGGTAGGTGGAGAGTAATCCGTAGAATTCATCCACCCGCGATTCGTCAAGCTCGCGATAAGGATGAACCAGCAATTCCATCATGGTGATGGTTGACGTGACCGCCTTCGAACCGGGTCGTTCGAGCCAGGAAAAAATGTGATCCGTGAGGGCAAGATATCGGGAGTTCGCTTCTAATTGGTAAATGAAGACGTTCGTGTCCAAGGCGACCCGGCGGTGACGCCGAAGAAAGGTGCGGAGACGGTCTATTCCCAACTCTGGCGTTCCTTTTGAAGATAATCGCGGGGATAGGCGCCGCGAGCTAACCCGCGGATCGCGGCATGATGGGATTTGGGCTTTTGCAGGGCAATGACCCTCTTTCCACAAACCACCACCATGAGCTTATCGCCGGGCTTTAACTGTAAAGCCTCGCGAGCCTCCCGTGGGATGACAATCTGGTTCTTGGTTGAAAGTGTCGCTTCCGCCATCGCTTTACATCATAGCATAAAGTAAAGCAGGCGGCGCAATGCGTGCTTATTCCCCTCCTGGATCAGGAGGGCTTAAGAGGTTGGTTGATTTGGCAGGGTAGCCACGGCCGCCTCCCGATCCCCGAGACCGTCGTCGATGGGCTCAACGATAACCCGGACTCGCTGCTGCTCGCGGAGGTTCAGATCCACCGCAGGCTTCAGAACGCCCTGAGTGAAGACGGCTTCGGTTGTCGGCTTCATGGTCACCTTCCCTAAGCAACATTACTTTGAACTTGTCGAACGCGCAGTCATTCGACTCGGTCACCGGAGGCCCACCCTTTTTTCTGCCAGCATTGATGCGAAGCGTCGAGCCCAGCTCGCTCGATTCCAGAAGAAAGGGTTCTATGAAAGGGGATGTCAAGTAAAAACACTCCTCCTCTTACAGGAGGGTTTGGTTTTTGTTGGCATCCAGCCCCCTGCTGATGAACTCGACGATTTTGAATGCAAGGGTTCGGCCGTTGTTTTTCCATTCGCGAGCGTGCGAGTCGAAAGTAGTTCGGAGCTTAGGCAAGCTTGGGGTCGGGATTGATGCCGACCATGGTTCTATAAGAGGCTCAAGGCCTATGGCTTTTTGAGGTCGTGCGAGGCGGCATAGCGTACCTGAGGAGGCGAGCCCCGGGTGGGGAAAACCTCGCCTAACCGTTTCATAGATGCTCACCCTCGTGGAAGAAGTTCCGCCTGGAACTTCTCCGACCCGAGCGCCGGAACACTCCCTGCCCCCTCGCCGTGGAAAAACCTTTTCCCGGCCGAGCTTGGAACTCCCGGCACTAAGCTTGCTTCATACCTTCGGCTCGATAGCGCCCTCCTTTCTTCCACAAACTCAGCACCAGCGCCGCCAGCTTGCGCGCCACGCTCACACGCAGGATGGCCGGATCGACTCCCCGCTGCAGGCGCGATTGGTAATAATCCTTAAAAGGTCCGGGCTGACGAATGGCCGCCAACGCTGCCGACTTGAAGATCTCTTTCAGCCCGGCTCGGCGGTTGCGATTCAGCCCGCGCAATTGCAAGGCACCTGGCCGACGCACCGCGCGTCCCTCCACCAGCCGATACTCGCTGCTGCCCTTTTGCACCAGCCCCAGACCGGCGTAGCTCCACAACTTGCTCCGTGTGCGAAAGCGGCAAGGAGTCTGCATCCCCGCGATCAGCAAGGCCACGCGCACCGGTCCGAAACCCGGAACCCCGCGCAGCCGTGCCGCCACCGTGTACCTACGGCTCTCCGCCAGCAGTTCGTGCCGAGCCCTCCGGCGTAGGCTGCGCAGTTGCTCCAGTTGGTCGTGCAGCAGTTCGCCGCGCACCCGGCTCGCCCCCGCCGGCAGGCGCACCAGCCAACTCTCCCGTTGTTTCCGGCTGTACACGCCGCGGCCCGCGCAGTCGATGCCGTGGCTGCGATAAAACGCCTTGATCCGATTCATCACCCGCGTCGTGTCCTGCACCAAGGCCTGATAGCAGTGTGCCAGCTCCTGCAGATTCCGCAGACTGCGCTCGCCGTGATAGACCGCGCGCAGCATCCCCGTGCGCAGCAGGTCCGCCAGCTTGCGCGCATCGTGGCGGTCCGTCTTGCTCCCTTCCTTCAGCAGCGCGTTGCGCCGCGGATCGCAAACCACCAACTCCCCCACCCGCCCTTGCAGTAGATCGTACAACCAAGCCGCATACGTTCCTTCTTCCAAAGTCAAATGTAACCTGCCTCGCAAACCTTCCACGAACCCCAGCAGCGCTTGCGCCTGCGTCGGCAGAATCGCCGTGTTCACCTCTCGCCCTGCTGCATTGACCACCGACACCACCGTCGTCGCCTGATGCACGTCAAACGCGATATACTTGTCCTCGCTCATAAGGGTGCTCCTTTTGGTTAAAGTTGGATTCCACCACAACCCAACCTTACACAATCAGGGGCGCCCTTTCATAATGCGTACCTGACCCTTACCCCCGCGTGCAACACAGCTTCTTCGCCGTGCGCCTGCCATTCCACGTAATCTTTGATTTCCTGCGTCTCCTGTGGGGAGCTTTTGAACAGGAGCTTATGAAGCTCGTCTTTTGGCAACTCCGGGGGGATCAGGCAATCGGATTTCGGCCCGGTGGGTGGACTGGGCTCCTCATCTGTAGGGGTGTTTCGCCTTGTGTGCTTTTGCGTCATATTTGGGGAAAAACCCCGCTTTCCGTTCCGTTGCTACTTGGGGTTTTTGCCTATACCCGCAAAAATCATCAATCCAAATTGGAGGATGGGGTTAATCCTCCACGTCGGCGGCGGTAATGGCATCGCGGGAAGTATGCCAGACTCGCAGCACCCGCACGTGTTGCTCTTCCTCCCGGATGTGAAAAATGATTCGGTAAACCCCTTTTCCTTTGCCGTACAGCAAGTGGCGGGCCGGATAGCCAAGCTCTTTTGCTTCGGGAATTACGGGGCACCGGGCGGGAAGCTCGTCCAGACTGAAAATGGCCTCAAATAGACGGGTGAGCCACTTTTCTGCATGCATGGGAGCCGCTTCACGGATACGCTCGAACGCCGCATATGCGTCCGTCTCCGCAGGAGCGGCAAGACTAACGCGATAAACCATACTTAGCCCGCATCTCGTCAAACACTTGGGCGGCGGGTTTCAGTTCGCCGCGTTCCGCGCTCGCCATTCCCTCCTGAATGGCCGCAAGAGTTTCCATGTGCTGCAGACGGTCGAGCATTAGCTGGTAGCTTGCGGCGTCCTGCACTACCAGTTCCGCTTTACCGTTCACGGTCAGCACTTCCGGGGCCTGTGTCTCCTTCAGCCGCGTGACATGCGCCTTATGATTGCGCAGGAAATCGGTCAAGGGGTGAATATCACGGGTATCGAGCATAGGACTCCTCATCAATCAATTGTTTGATAATTATATGATACTGGATGGGCGGCCACAAGTCAAAGCTGGTTGTCCTTTGCCTACTTTCATGAAAGTATCAAAGCATGCTTTCAATAATTCATTTAGCTTCATGCCCTGAGGAGGAAGCGTGTCAGGAGGAAGGGGGAGGAAGGGTGTCAGGTACGCATTATGAAAGGGCGCCCCTGATTGTGTAAGGTTGGGTTGTGGTGGAATCCAACTTTAACCAAAAGGAGCACCCTTATGAGCGAGGACAAGTATATCGCGTTTGACGTGCATCAGGCGACGACGGTGGTGTCGGTGGTCAATGCAGCAGGGCGAGAGGTGAACACGGCGATTCTGCCGACGCAGGCGCAAGCGCTGCTGGGGTTCGTGGAAGGTTTGCGAGGCAGGTTACATTTGACTTTGGAAGAAGGAACGTATGCGGCTTGGTTGTACGATCTACTGCAAGGGCGGGTGGGGGAGTTGGTGGTTTGCGATCCGCGGCGCAACGCGCTGCTGAAGGAAGGGAGCAAGACGGACCGCCACGATGCGCGCAAGCTGGCGGACCTGCTGCGCACGGGGATGCTGCGCGCGGTCTATCACGGCGAGCGCAGTCTGCGGAATCTGCAGGAGCTGGCACACTGCTATCAGGCCTTGGTGCAGGACACGACGCGGGTGATGAATCGGATCAAGGCGTTTTATCGCAGCCACGGCATCGACTGCGCGGGCCGCGGCGTGTACAGCCGGAAACAACGGGAGAGTTGGCTGGTGCGCCTGCCGGCGGGGGCGAGCCGGGTGCGCGGCGAACTGCTGCACGACCAACTGGAGCAACTGCGCAGCCTACGCCGGAGGGCTCGGCACGAACTGCTGGCGGAGAGCCGTAGGTACACGGTGGCGGCACGGCTGCGCGGGGTTCCGGGTTTCGGACCGGTGCGCGTGGCCTTGCTGATCGCGGGGATGCAGACTCCTTGCCGCTTTCGCACACGGAGCAAGTTGTGGAGCTACGCCGGTCTGGGGCTGGTGCAAAAGGGCAGCAGCGAGTATCGGCTGGTGGAGGGACGCGCGGTGCGTCGGCCAGGTGCCTTGCAATTGCGCGGGCTGAATCGCAACCGCCGAGCCGGGCTGAAAGAGATCTTCAAGTCGGCAGCGTTGGCGGCCATTCGTCAGCCCGGACCTTTTAAGGATTATTACCAATCGCGCCTGCAGCGGGGAGTCGATCCGGCCATCCTGCGTGTGAGCGTGGCGCGCAAGCTGGCGGCGCTGGTGCTGAGTTTGTGGAAGAAAGGAGGGCGCTATCGAGCCGAAGGTATGAAGCAAGCTTAGTGCCGGGAGTTCCAAGCTCGGCCGGGAAAAGGTTTTTCCACGGCGAGGGGGCAGGGAGTGTTCCGGCGCTCGGGTCGGAGAAGTTCCAGGCGGAACTTCTTCCACGAGGGTGAGCATCTATGAAACGGTTAGGCGAGGTTTTCCCCACCCGGGGCTCGCCTCCTCAGGTACGCTATGCCGCCTCGCACGACCTCAAAAAGCCATAGGCCTTGAGCCTCTTATAGAACCATGGTCGGCATCAATCCCGACCCCAAGCTTGCCTAAGCTCCGAACTACTTTCGACTCGCACGCTCGCGAATGGAAAAACAACGGCCGAACCCTTGCATTCAAAATCGTCGAGTTCATCAGCAGGGGGCTGGATGCCAACAAAAACCAAACCCTCCTGTAAGAGGAGGAGTGTTTTTACTTGACATCCCCTTTCATAGAACCCTTCTCAGCATTCGACCCCGCGGAATGGCTGAGATAAAGCAGAATCGTCAGATTTCTAGGAGAGAACGGCTTCGCGCTCGATCGCACTTCCGGCAGGAGAAACGGTTCCGGAGAAACGGTACCCGACACTTTCTCCCTTGCCGAACGCGCAATCATTCGACCCGGTCACCGCAGGCCCACCCCTTTTTCTGCCAGCATTGATGCGAATCGTCGAGCCCAGCTTGCTCGTTTCCCGAAGTAAGGGTACCTGACACCCTTACCCTCCCGAAGGGGCGGCCACTCGGACCGCCCCTGGTTCGGAATCAGGACTGATGCGAGAAGGCGACGTGAAACTGCTGCGAGACGATGAGAAGTCGAGGCGCAGAGAAACGGTTCCTGACCCTTACCGAGGCTTGCAACCCAGCCCGAGGGCGGTTAAGATTAGATTATGGGAGACATCGCAGTACACAAGGCGAATGAACTGCCATCTGACGCACGGCGCGCGGTGGAGCGCGTTCTGGGCCGAGTCCTTGAACCCGATGAGGAGGTGAGTATCATGGCATTCTCACCCCACAATGCACCCACCGGAGAGGCCCGCCAGAAGCTTGCCCGCCAACTCGAAGATCGCATCACCAGGACGGCCGAATCCGTACGCCAGGTTCCCGATGATGAGCAAGAGGCCGCAATTGACGATGCCCTCCACCACGTCCGCGCGAACCCGAAATGAGGATTGTCCTCGATACCAACGTTTTGGTTAGAGCCAACATCAAAGTTCAAGGTCCTGCGCGGGAACTCCTTCTGAAAATCGTCTATAGCGACCACGTGCTCATTACCTCACCGTTCCTGCTTCGCGAAGTTGAACGCGCGCTGGCTTACCCTCGACTACAGAAACTCTGGCGGCTGACTTTGCAGGATATCCAAGAACATGTGCAGTTTCTCGTCAAAATCTCAGAGGTCGTACATCCGAGTGTCACAACGCCAGTCGTTCTTAAAGATCGAAATGATGATCCGGTGGTCTATACCGCTATCGATGGCAAGGCGGACGTGCTCTGCACACTTGATCGGGATTTCTATGAGCCGGAAGTTGTTGCCTTCTGTCGGAAGCATGGCGTATCCATCCTGGACGACGTAGAATTCCTTCAACAGTTGAAGCGGATTTGAGTGGGGCACGTCGTCGGGCATTCTCGCACTGCGTCGAAAGTGCTCAGAGCGAGGTCCTTCGCTTCGCTCAGAGCGAGTGACTTTTTTGAATTTAACTGAAAAGTGGCACTGATAATAAAAGAGTTAAGTGCCCTTAAACGGCCAAAAAACAAAAAAGTCACAAGCCCTCAGGATGACAGCGAAGGGCTCGGAATGACAGCATTGCGGCGTTGCCACAGAGACTCCCGTGGGGGCCATTTCGGTAGTCTGACCCTTACCCTCCCGCGGGGGCGGCCACGCGGGCCGCCCCTGCTTCGGGATCAGGACTAATGCGAGAAGGTGACGTGAAACTACTGCGAGGAGATTAGAAGTCGAGGCGCAGGGCCAGTTGGCCGGTGCGATTCCCGCCCAATCCTTGAGGCAGGGCGGCATCCAATATCCCGAAGGTGCTGGGGTTGCCAATGTTTAAAGCTGGCGGCGCAAAGTTCGTGTGATTCAGGACGTTGGTAAAGGTAGCCTCGAAGCGCAAGCGAAAGCGTTCCCCGATGCGAAACTGCTTGGCGAGACCCGTATCCACGTCGATCATACCGGGCCCCCGCAAAATCCCAAGACCGCAATTCCCAAACCGTCCGGCGTTGGTGGGCGGCAGGGCGAACGCGTTCAGGTTGAAGAAATTTTGAGTTGTCTGGTTAGCATAGGGGTTACCTACGCAGTCCGGCCGCGCAATGGCCCCGCCGGTGTTGCGCTCGATCATATCGGTGTTCGATTGATCGTCGGCCGCGGGCATCGTGGGCGTCAGCCATTGGCCGGTTTGCAGCGTCGTCACCGTGCTGAGATTCCAGCCTCCGATCACTGCATTCAGGAAGTGCGGCCCGGCGAGAGTTTTCCCCATTCCGAACGGCAATTGGTAGGCGCCCGTGAGCATGAAGCGTTGGCGCGGCATCCCCACCACGTTGCCGCGATCGTACTTCATGTTATAAGCGTTGGCCATTTCCACGGCGTAGGGCTCCTCGCCCGCGTATACGGTTGGCGCGTCGGTGCTTTGGGCGTTGCTGATATTTTTCGCCCACGTGTAGTTCGCCTGGAACGCGATCCCATGCCCCACTCGATGGGTCAATTCCGCGATACCCGCCTCATAGTTTTGATTGCCGATACTTTCCGACTCCATCAACAGAAGCCAGTTCTGGAAGGGCGCACGGGGATCGACGACGGAGTATCCGTTGTTCGGAATGGCGTAGGGGGTGGTGCTCGCCGGAATCTGGTTCCGGTCTATGGTCATGGGAAGATGGTAGGCGCCTTGGCCAGTGTAGCTCAACCGAAGCACCGTGTTGGGTGTCAGTTCCCGTTCCACGGTCAAGTTCCATTGCGCTGACGAAGGATCCTTCCAGTGCGGATTGTTTGCCTCCTCGAAGTCGCCGCCGCCTAAAGTTGCCGCCGCGTTCGGAGGGGACGTATCCGGAAACTGGAACGCCGCAGCACCGTTCCTGACAGAATTGTTGTAGGTGAGTAGATCCGAGAGGGCGATGATGCCACTGTTGAAAGACATGGGGCCAAGAGTGGTCATCGTATAGATGCCGAAGCCGGTGCGAATGACCGTCTTGTTGTTGTTGAACGGCCGCCATGCGAAGCTGAGGCGCGGGTCAAAATCATGCCAATTCCAATCCCGCAGGCCTTGAGGAATCCCCGCCTGGCTCGCCGTCTCGATGTTCGAACACGGGAGCAACGAGGTTTTATCCGGAAGTGCACAGGCGTTGAATCCTTGCAGAAATCCCGTGTAGATCTGCTGGTAGGTCGAATTGTTGGCGATAAAGGGATAGAACTTGTTCGGGACGACGACGTTCACGTTGTTTCCCGACGTTAGATAGGTAGCTATGTCGCCATTGGTTTCCTGAAAGGGCGGAAGCAGTTCCCACCGTAGTCCGAAATTCACCGTGAGATGACTGTTCACCTGCCATTCGTCCTGACCATAGACGCCCCATTGGGTGGTCATTGCATTCATTTGTGGGCCAGTGACCGCGAAGTAAGACGGGTTCGGCGTGCCCAGCAGAAAATCGCCAATGGAGTAGCCGGTGAGCGAACCGCTGAAGGTGAAGGCGCCAAAGTCGTCGGACGGGAGGAAGTACATGAGGGCGTTGTAATGCTCTCTGCGCACATCGAGTCCGAATCGGAGCGTATGCTTGCCCAGAATCTTCGTCAGGTTGTCGGTGAATTGCGTGTTCCCCGAAATGGTGGGTCCAACCCGGTCCTGCCCGATCGTGGTGACCGTGCCATCGGCGAAATTGAAGGTCGGGAAGGCATCAGCCGTGGGATGCGAGGCAATGCCTACCGGATGATCGAAGATCAGTCCGAGTTGAGAAATGGCCGTGGCCCCCTCGATGGGGAAAGTGTCATTCTCGTTGTAATTGGTGAACCCGAAACGGAATTCGTTCAACACCGTCGGGGTAATCGAATAGTTGTAGGACGCTACCAGACTACGATTCTTCTCATTCGCTCCGTTATTGGGCAGAAAATTGTTGGCCGGTGCAATAGTTCCAGCGTTGTTGTACTCGGTATAGAACGCGTTCTTGAAACTGTAGCGCACGTAGAGCTGCTGCTTGGAGTTGAAGTTGTGATCGATCCGCAGATCAAAGCCATTGGAATTCGAGGGGTTCGGCACCAAGGTCTGATAGTTGTAGGAGGGGTTCAGGACGCCCAGGTTGGCGTTCGGCAGCGGGTAGTAGTTCAGCAGGGCCTGCGCGACGGGATTGATACAAGCCGGGCAGGATCCGGTGGGGATCGTGTTGTTGGGGAACCCTGTGCCCGTGAAGGGATTGATCACCGGGCCCAGTCCTAACGCCTGTACCAAGCCGTTCAAGTTGCCGCCTCTTTCCGCCGCCGTCGGGACGAGAAGCTGCTCGGGATAGGATTGGGTCTTGCGATTTCCTTCATAATCTACGAAGAAGAACGTCTTGTCGCGTCCGTTGTACAGCTTAGGGATAGTGACGGGCCCGCCCAAACTGCCGCCGAAAGTGTTAAAGGTCCGGGGAGCCTTGATGTTGAAATTCAGAACGGTCGAGTCCAGACCGCTGTCCTGAAAGTATTCAAACGCACTGCCATGCAATTGATTGGTTCCGCTCTTGGTGACGAAGGTTACGTCGCCGATCTGGGCGAACTCCGCGTTGTTGTTGAACGCCGTGACTTTCATCTCGGCGATGTTTTCCATGGATGGGTAGGCGTCCGCGAGCGCGCCGTTGAAACGCACGCTGGCGGTCGAAATTCCATCCACCGAGAAGCCCGTCTGCGCCGACGTCGCGCCCCCGACCGCGATATTCCCTTGCGAGTCCCTCGTTACCTCGGGAGATACGGCGAGAGCCGCCAGAGGACTGCTCGACACTGACCGGGAGTTGATCGGCAGCCGGGCGATGTCGTCATTGCTCTCCGTGTGGGACAACGTGCCATTTTCAGTGTTGACGGCCAGCGTGGACGCGCTCACTTCGACCGCCTGCACTTGCGCCGCTACGCTCAAGGTAACGTTGACGCGCAAGGTCTGCCGGGCATCCAGCTCGATTTGGTCTATGACCGCCTTCGAGAAACCTTCCTGAATCGCGGTCAGCGCGTAATGGCCCGGCTTGAGATTCTCGAACACGAAACTGCCTTCGCTATCGCTGTTGGTCGTGACTTCGGTGCTCTCATCAAGACTGCGCAAGGTGACACGGGCGCCGGGGATTGCCGCGCCCGTCTGGTCCATCGCGGCTCCGCGCACGCTGCCAAAGGTTGATTGGGCTTCGAGTCTTCCATCAGGGATGCCAAAGAAAGCGAGCAACGCGAGCACAGCCATTACGGAAACGCGACCACTGGTTTTCATTACGCACCTCCACGGAGAATTCGAAAATCGAAATTCGCGGGCGGGGAGTCGGCTTCTCTTTCGGCGGCTTGCCTAGGGAAGAAACTAACGCCTGCAGCACTCGCGACGCTCGAATACAAAAGGACGCCCATTCGGAAATCGGAGAATTGTGTTTTGATGGGTACCCTTTTCTAGCCAATCATCGCAGAGGATTCTCTGCTGACGAAATTCAATGTTTTTATTACTGGGATAAGGTTCGGAGCGAAAATCGAAATTCGGAATTCGCCGCTAATGGGGAATTTGTGGTTTAGGTTTGCGATGTTCGAGCGGGGCGTTCATGGTCTTGTAGCTAAGCTGCCGGGATGAAAACGCCTGCGGGCGCCCGTGGATTGTGGCTTGCGAATTTCGAACTTCGGTTCTTGAATGTTGAGTTTGAAGCACGGCGCAACTCCAACGTCGAAAACCAGTATGGAGGGCGAGACGTTAAAAAGTCCTAAGCAGGGTGTAAAGAACTCATAAGGAAACCATTCATAATTCTTATGGTGGGGATTAGCACGATCGGTGCGTCATCAATAGTTGTAAGTGCTCCATAGCTTTTTGCGCAGACCACCGCGGAATTGAGTTGCGGCCGCAGAAAAGTGTGAAGTGAACTGCGCAGGAAAAGCGGCCATCGGCGCAGAACGAAGCGGCATTTCGAGGAGTGTAGGGGGACGGCTCGGCGCCTGCCGCGCGCCGCCAACCGCCTACTGCCTACAGTCTACTCCAGATGTCCCCTTCCCCAATGGGGATAAGAGCGACCGCCGGCGCTCCCCGACCGCGTTTTGTGATAACATACCGTTCCAATGGGTATCTTCTCCCGACCGGGACCGGTGCGGGCGGTCGGGGCCTGCGACACCGGCTCCTGAACGCCAGACCAACACTTCCTAGCTGATGTTGTAAGGGTGGCTGATATGCAGATATCTCAGAAATGGGCGATCTCTCGAATCTGGCTCACGGCCAAGGCGGTTCTCTTTTTCGCTCTGGGCATTCAAACGGCCGCCGCGCAGCAATCGCCGCCGAGTGTGCGGATCGACCTCGAGCAGGCGATTCAGATGGCGGTAGCCCACAACCATTCCTTGAAGGCCGCGCGAACCCAGATCCAGCAAAGCGAGGCCGAGGAAATCACCGCGGCTCTACGGCCCAACCCCGTGTTCACTTACGATGATCTGTACTTGCCGATCTTCAATCCCGGCCAATTCACTGCGAACTATCTCGACTCGACCACGGAGTTTGACCTCGGAATAAGCTACATGATCGAGCGAGGGCA
This sequence comes from uncultured Acidobacteriota bacterium, assembly GCA_963831905.1. Classification (GTDB taxonomy): domain Bacteria; phylum Acidobacteriota; class Terriglobia; order UBA7540; family UBA7540; genus CAVROP01. Next base: position 2,906,773 of record CAWHRX010000009.1, read on the forward strand.
CAAGCGTCAAGCCCGCATTCAGGCGGCCAAGGATCAGACCTCGGTGACGCGCTCGCAGGTGAGCGACACGGAACGGGGGCTGACGTTTAACGTGGCCCAGCAATTCGTCGGCATCCTGCTGGCCAAATCGACTCTGCAATTCGCGAATCAGGATCTGGCCAGCTACCAGCAGACCGTGAATCTCGGCTCGGAGCAGTATCGAGCGGGGGCCATCAGCGAAGGCGATCTGCTGAAAATCAAGCTGCAGTTGTTGCAGTTTCAGATGGACGTTTCGCAAGCCCAGTTGAGCCTGGTCCAGGCTTACGCGAGCCTGCGGGCGCTGCTCGGATACGATGCGATTCCGGCGGGATACGACGTGGTGGGCGACCTGGCTTACGAACCCTTGAAGCTTAATCAAGAGGACCTGCAACTCAAGGCGCTCGAACTGCGGCCGGACTACGTCGCGGCACAGCGAGGCGTGACCGCCGCCCAGAGCCAGTATTCTTTGGCGAAGGCGAACGGCAAGCGCGACTTGACCGCCATGTTCGACTATACCCACGTTTCGTCGACCAATAACGCCGGCCTGACCCTCAGCATCGAAATTCCGGTCTTTGACAAGAACCAGGGCGAGATTGCGCGCACCAATTACGCCATCGGCCAGGCGCAGGAAACCAAAACCGCCGCCCAGGAAACCGTCATGACCGACGTGGCCAATGCCTACGAGGCCTTCCGGATCGGTGACCAGGTGATGCAACTTTACCTCTCCGGCTACCTCCAGCAGGCGCAGGATTCGCGGGACATTAGCGAATACGCCTACAAGCGCGGCGCCGCCAGCCTGCTGGACTTCCTGGATGCGGAGCGCAGCTACCGCGCTACCCAATTGGCCTACCGGCAGGCCTTAGCCACCTACATGCTGGCCATCGAACAATTGCGGGAAGTTGTAGGAACGAGGAAACTGCAATGAAAACAGCAAGCAATACCCTCGGATCGAAAGCGCCGCAGGCGCTCTGGAGTGCGGCAGCTTGCTGCCGCTTTTGTGAAGCGAGCTTGCTCGCGCTCCGACCCGCATGCGGCGTTGCAGCGCACGGCCAGCAAGCCGGCCTGGGCGAAAGCGGCAGCAAGCTGCCGCACTCCAGAGCGTGAGAATTGCATTTCCCGGACGGGGTCTATAAAATCGAATAATGAGTTTGGTTCGGCTTTTTGAACAAGTAAGGAGGTTCGTCAATTGATCCGCAAAAGATGGTCTGGCTATCAAGTGTGGGGCGGGGTTTTACTTCTTGTGGCAGGGGTGTCGATTGCTCGCGGCGTGGCAAGAAGCAAAACAAATGCCGTTGACGATACCGCGCTGGACGAGAAGATTACGTCCTTCGTTCGCGCCCGATTTGGCATTCCGGACACGGTAAAGATAACCGCCTCGCCTTTTCAGGCGTCGAGTTTCCAGGGCTTTCTGGCGTCCACAATTACTACGGACGACGGCAAGCAGCAGAAGAATACCAGCGTGTTTCTCACCAACGACCGCCACTATTTGATCGTGGGACAGCTCTTTGCTCTGGGTAAAGATCCCAACAACGAAATCATCCAGCACATCCGTCAAGAATTTAAGGTTCCGGAAACCACCACCCTCACCGCGGGGCCATTCCATGACTCGGGTATTCCCAACTTCCTGGCGATTTCGATTGCTGCGCAAAGCGACAAGGGGAAACAAAACGAGGATTTTTACGCTACCTCGGACAAGCAGGTATTCGTGATGGGTAAGATCCTCAAGTTGGGCGTGGATCTGCGGCGCGAGGCGCTGCGGACCATGGCGACCGCCAACCAGCCTTCCCAGGGTCCGGCGCACGCTCCGGTGACCATCGTGGAATACGCAGACCTGGAGTGCCCGATGTGCGGGAAGCTCCATTTGTTTCTTGAAAATGACCTCCTGCCCAAATACGGGGACAAAGTTCGAGTTATCTTCAAGGAATTTCCCTTGGTTCAAATCCACGACTGGTCGCTGACCGCCGCCATTGCCAACGAGTGCGTCTACAAGCTTAAGCCCGAGGCTTTCGCACCTTACCGCACGCTGATTTTCCAGAGCCAGAGCACCACCAATGCCACCAATGTCCGCGACAACCTGCTCGCTTATGCTGACCAGGTGGGAGTGGACCGCTCCAGCCTGGCAGGTTGCCTGGATTCCAAAGCTTCGATGCAGCGCATCGACGAGGGCACTAACGAAGCGAAGCAATTGGAGGTTCAGAGCACACCAACCTGCTTCATTAATGGGCGAATGCTGGTCGGATTCGTTTCCCCTGACGCTTATTACAAGGCCGTCGATGCAGCTTTGCAGGAAGGCAAGAAGGGAACCAAATAGCATAGCGCGGCAAGCGGCCGGTGGCCTCTACATTCAACTCTCGCTCACTTTCTCGGACTCACTGGGCAGCGCGGTGTCCTGCTTTGAAGCCGCGGCGGCTTTCAGAGTTGTGAACAAGCCGCGGAGCTAAAAGCCGGGCGCCCGCGCCTCTGCTTCATCTTCATGGCTTGTGTAGCGGTCTAATTCGAAATTGGGAGGAAACATGGGAACGAAGAAGGGCATCCTGACCTCAGGCATAATTCTCCTTTTGCTCCTCAGCGTGCGGAACGTTGCGACAGCATCCGGCCAGGGGTTGTGGGGGGATCGATCGCGCGAACCCCAAGAGCGGCTTGGGACTGAAAGGCTTTTGGCTTTGCTGGATAGCGATCGGGTCAAGAGTTACTTGGGGCTGGATGGCTCCCAAGTTGAACGGCTTCGCCAGATCGCACTCGATACGGAGAAAGCTAATGTGAAGGTCCGCGCCGACATCCAGGTGCACAGCATTGACCTCAAAGAAGCTCTCCGAGCCGATAAACCTGACCGCGATGGGATTCTGAAGAAGGTGCAGGAAATCTCGGACCTTCGCGGGCAGATGATGAAGAGCTACGTCGAGGCGGTCCTTTCGGCCAAGGCGGTTCTCTCTCCCGAACAACAAAGGAAGATTATGTTTTTCATTGAAAATCGGGGAGAGGGCGGCCCGGCGGGAGAAGAACGCCAAGGTATGCGCGCCTGGCCGCGACCCCGGCAGGCAGCGCCGTCCCAGCCTCCCCCCGCGCATCCGGGCGAACCGCCGGTGCAGTAAACCCAGAGAAGTCTTCACGCGGGAGTGACCGCGTGGAGCAACAAAGCACCTTCTTGCTTGAATTTCCGCATTTGCTCTGCGTCACGGAACCAGCGCCCCGTGTAAACTTCCGGAGTAGGCGAACGGTCGGGAATGCGGCGGTTTTCCACCGCTTCGAATCCGGCTTGACGGAAAAGGTCCTCCCACTCCTCGGCGGACAGTAAACAGGTCGGCACCTTCAACTTCCCGCCCCATTGGTGGCAATGCGGATTGTCGCGGTAGTAGTTGATGAGAATCCAGGCCGCGCCACCTGGCGAGAGCACACGGAAGATTTCGCGGACGCCTTGCGCGGGGTCGGGCCAGTAATAGGCGGACTCGACGGAGAGGGCCTTCGTAAACGAGCCGGTCTCCCAGGGAATCGCATCGACGCCCCCGCGTTTGAAGGCGGTATTAGGCAGTAGCGCGCTCAGAGACTCCGCGCGCCCCAGCATCGCGTCGGAGACATCCATTCCCGCCGCCAGACCCGCGGAAACGAGTGGCGCAATCCTGCGCACCAGCCAGCCCGTTCCGCAGCCCACATCCAGAATTTTGTCCTTCGGATCAAATTCGATGAGCGCCAGCATTGGATCGACGATCGGTAGATGAGACTGCTCCATATCGTCGCCGCGGCCCGCTTCCGCCCAGCGGTTGAATTCCTCGCGCAGGTGCTGCTCGAGCGATGGATCGGTCATGTGCAGCCTGCTAGCCCTGCACTTTCGTGAGCAACTCCACGAATTTCTGCTCCCGCTCGCCCTGATCCAATCCCAGTTGTTTCTCCAGAACCTGCGTTGTATTCATCGAGCAGAACTTAGGGCCGCACATGGAGCAGAAGGCGGCGTCTTTATAAGTTTCGTTGGGCAGCGTTTGGTCGTGCATGGAGCGGGCCATTTCGGGGTCGAGAGAAAGGTCAAACTGCTTGTTCCAGTCGAAGAGGAAGCGCGCGTAGGAAAGCGCGTCGTCGCGATCGCGAGCGCCAGGCCGGTGCCGCGCGACGTCCGCCGCATGGGCGGCAATCTTGTACGCGATGATCCCTTGGCGGACATCGTTCTTATCCGGAAGACCGAGGTGCTCTTTAGGGGTCACGTAGCAAAGCATCGACGCGCCGTGCCAGCCGATCATTGCCGCGCCGATCGCGGAAGTAATGTGATCGTAGCCCGGCGCGATGTCGGTGACCAGCGGACCCAGGGTGTAAAAGGGCGCTTCGTGGCACATCTCGATTTCCTTATCCACCTGGAGCTTGATCTGGTCCAGGGGAATATGCCCCGGGCCTTCGATCATCACCTGTACGTCATACTCCCAGGCCTTCTTCGTGAGTTCGCCCAGGGTCTCGAGCTCGGCAAACTGCGCCTCGTCGCTGGCGTCCGCCAGGCAACCGGGGCGCAGGCCGTCGCCCAGGGAAAAAGAAACGTCGTATTTCTGGAAAATTTTGCAGATTTCTTCGAAGTGCGTATATAGAAAATTCTGCCGGTTATTTTCCACACTCCACTGTGCCAGAATCGCCCCGCCGCGGCTGACGATGCCGGTGATGCGTTTCCGCGTCATGGGAATATACTCGCGCAGTACCCCGGCATGGATGGTCATGTAATCGACGCCCTGCGCCGCCTGCTCTTCGATGACTTCGAGCATGGTCTCGGGAGTCAGATCGCGCACGCGCGGCACGCGCGAAAGGGCTTCGTAAATGGGCACCGTTCCGATGGGAACAGGGCTGTGGCGCAGAATCGCTTCCCGGATTTCGTGAATGTTGCCGCCGGTCGAGAGGTCCATGGCCGTGTCGGCGCCGAAATGCACGGCAGCATGGAGCTTTTCAAGTTCCTGATCGATGTTGGAAGTGGTTGCGGAGTTGCCGATGTTGGCGTTGATCTTGCACTTCGCCGCAATGCCGATGGCCATGGGCTCAAGCTCGAGGTGTCGGACGTTGGCCGGAATGATCATCCGTCCGTGAGCGACCTCAGAGCGGACGGTTTCCGCGGGAAGATTCTCACGCTTGGCCACATACTCCATCTCTTCCGTAATGGTTCCCTGACGCGCGTAGTGCATCTGCGTCACCACGGGCCCAGTACGCGTCTTCACCCAGTCACTCCGAATTGGAGGCACCATAGAGTTCTTCTCCCACATACGAATTCCTGCTTGTAGCGCCGACCTGCCGATCAGCATAGTGGTGCCGCCCTGAAGGTTAGCACTACGACGTCATCCTCGAGAATTCAGTTTAGCGCCTGTCGGGGCGCGCCGCAAGGTTGCGGGCCCGTGAAGGGGCGGCCCTTGTGGCCGCCCCGGGCAACCATCCGCCGATTGGCGGATGGCCCCGACGAAATGCTGCGCAGAGGCCTAAGCCTGCGCGGCCCCCCCACTTTCCGCGCTCTCGGTGAGGAGCGCTCTGAGCCCCTCCGGCGAATTCACCGGCGGCAGGCACGAGGGCCCGACACAGACCAGCGCCAAAGGTGTGTCGGCAAGGGGTAAATTCGGCAATGTCGCGGCGAGCCCTGGAGGAAGTTCGCCGTTCTTTATCACCGCCGGCGGAAACGCGAAGACTCGCTTGTTCGCGCGCGGCGTCTGGTAGGCAACGGCCAAGAGCTCGGATGTCCGCTCGTCTTGGGGCTCTCCGATCACTACAACTTCCAACGGGGCCTCCAGGTGGTTGAGCAACGCCAAGCCGTAGGTCGATGCAAACAGGCCGTAATCAGCAGCCTTCGACGCAAACAGAGCCAAAGTCTCTTCCGCCTTGGCACGAAAATCCACACGCTCCGCAAGGCTGGCCAGGCGGTTGAGAACGAGGACCGCTACAGAATTGCCCGCCGGCGTCGGAGAATCCTGGAAGGGTTTCCGAGACATTGTGAGGTTTCCTAGCCGGTCACTCAAGTCGCGAGCCGCGTCGAAGAAACCGCCATTCTGTTCGTCCCAAAAGCGGCGCAAAGTGGTCTGCATTAATTGCTGGACGCGGTCAAAGTAGAGAGGAGCGCCCGTCACCTCGTACGCGTCCAGCAGCGCGGCGGCCATTAACACCTGATCGTCAAGCAGTCCCTCGACGCGGGCCTGTCCATTGACGAGGCTATGGTACATCCCCTTTTCGGGATCGTAAGCCTTGGCGAGAAGCAGATCGAGCGCAGCCAGCGCCCGATCGCGCGCCTCCGCCAAGCCCAGAACCTTGAACGCCTCGAGCAGGGCGGAAATCATCATCCCGTTCCAACTGGCGTAGATGGTCTTGTCCACAAACGGCGTCGGCCGCTTGGCGCGCGCTTCCCTCAGCTTGGTCTTGGCCCTCGTCAGAATCCCGGCGACTTGTTCAGGCATCAGCTCGAGGCGCGCAGCAATCGCTTCCAGGGGTTGGTCAACGAACAGCACGTTCTTGGCCGGGTTGTGTTGCATTTCGCCTTGAGGCTCGATGTGGTAGTAGAGCGATGCCACGTGCGCTTCGAGCGGGTCAAGAACGGCCTGGGTTTCCTCGAGCGTCCAGGTGAAATAGTCGCCATCGTCTTCCAAACTGTAGTCTGCGTCCTGGCTAGCGTAGAATCCGCCCTGCGGATCGGAAAGAACATCGCCCACGAACGAAAGAATGCCCAGGGCAATCTCCCGGAAGAAGCTGTTTCCCGTTACGTGATAAGCGCGCAGGTAGTTTCCCAGCAAACCTGCGTTGTCGTAGGCCATCTTCTCGAAATGAGGCACAATCCAGCGTTCGTCCACCGCATAGCGATGAAAGCCACCCGCCAGTTGGTCGTAAACCCCTCCGCGCCCCATCTGCTCGAGGGTGTTGGCGACTATGGCCAGCAAGCCGGCCTGGCGGGTTTGGAGATAAGTCTCCAGCAGCAAGTCGAGGGCGCCGGGGTGAGGGAACTTGGGAGCGTTGCCGAACCCGCCGAACCGCGCGTCGTACATTCCTCGTATACTTTCGAGGAGCGCGTCGAGAACTTCTTTGCCTGCCGGCGCACCCTCACGGGGGAAACGTTCCGCCCCGGCCAGCGCTTCGGAAATCTTCTGCGCGCTCTCCAGGATTTGCGCCCGCTGCGCTTTGTAGCTTTGTGCCACGGCTTCCAGCACGCGCCGCATGCCCGGACGGCCGTATTGGTCGTCGGGAGGGAAATAGGTGCCGCCGTAAAACGGCTTGCCCTCGGGCGTGAGGAAGGCCGTCAGCGGCCACCCTCCTTGCCCGGTCAGCGCGCTCACGGCAGTCTGATATCTCGAGTCGATATCCGGCCGCTCGTCGCGGTCCACCTTAACCGCCACGTAGTGCTGATTGATGACGCTGGCAACTTCCGGGTTCTCATAACTCTCACGGTCCATCACGTGACACCAGTGGCACCAAACCGCCCCGATATCCAGGAGAATGGGTTTGTCCTGCTCGCGAGCCTGCGCGAAGGCCGGGTCTCCCCACTCGCGCCAATTGACAGGCTGGTGCGCGGCACTGCGCAGATAAGCGCTTGCAGCTTGCGCCAATTCGTTGGTGGATGAGTTAGAGTTCATCAGACTCAAAATCAGTCGACAGTCGAAAGTCAACAGTCGACAGTTAGGGTTCAAATATCCGCGTGGCGTCCATAGTGCTGATCAAGAGCCCGGAGTCGACAGCCAAGGGGCGATCCGCAGTTTTTGCTGTCGGCGGTCAACTGTTGACTATCGACTAGTACTCACTGCACCCGCGAGGGCTTAGGCGGCTCCTCTCCAGGTTGCACATCGTCCAGCGGTTTGCGTCCCGCGAAGCCCTCCTCGATGCCGTGCCAGTATCCGATGCGCTCTTCGCCGAGCTTCCAGCAGAGATAAACCTTTTCGCCTTGCCGCAGGCTTGGAAAGTCCACCAATCCCGTATCGAGATCCTTCACCACGCACCCGGTTTGTTGAATCTCGTCCACCGTTCGGCTCAACTGCTCGGAAATCTTTTCGCGCTGGGCTTTCTTGTGGTTCAGTTCCGCGAAAGGCGGAAGCGAGCCGCCCAGCATCATGATCCGCAACGACGCGTTGGAGATATCAGCAGTAATGCCGTCCAAGGCCTGTTTCTGCTTGCGTGCCTCCTCGAGAAACTGCTCGATGGCGGGCAACAGCTCTTCCGCTTCCTGGCGTTCGAAGTATTTTTCAGCCATAAGAAAGTTGACAGTCGACAGTCAACAGTTGACAGTTCAAACCGCCGTGGACTTTGCTTGCCGCTCAGGATGACAATGCGCCCCGCCGGCGAGTGCGGACTGTCGACTGTGAACTGTCGACTGTCAACTGATCTCCAACATCCGCTGCAGCGCTACGCGCGCCCAGCGTTTGGTTTCCGGGTCCACCTCAACCTGGTTGACGACTTCTCCTTCCACCAGGCTTTCCAGTGTCCAGCAAAGGTGCTGGGGCGAAATTCGATACATCGTGCTGCACATGCACACGCAATCGTCGAGAGGAATAATCTTCCGGTCCGTATGCTCAGCCGCCAACCGGTTAACCAAGTGAATTTCCGTGCCCACAGCCCATTGGCTTCCTGCCGGCGATTCCTCGATTCGCTTGATGATGTATTCGGTCGATCCCACGTCATCCGCCAACTGGCAGACTTCCCACGAACACTCGGGGTGAGCGATGATGCGGATGCCGGGATGCGCCCGGCGCGCGCTCTCGACGTGTTGGGGCACGAAGCGCAGGTGTACGGAACAGTGTCCCTTCCACAAGATGACGCGCGCTGTCCGCATTTCCTGTTCGGAAAGCCCGCCTGCTTCCGCGCGAGGGTTCCATACCGCCATCCGATCCAGCGGAATGCCCATGCGGTAGCCGGTGTTGCGGCCCAGGTGCTCATCGGGTAGAAACAGAGCTTTCTCTCCCCGCGCCAATGCCCACTCCATCAGCTTTTTCGAGTTCGAAGACGTGCACACGGCGCCGCCGTTCCGGCCCACGAAAGCCTTGATGGCCGCCGTTGAATTGATGTAGGTAACGGGAACGATCTTCGCGCCGGTCGCCCTGTTCAATTCCTCCCAACAGGTCTCCACTTGCTCGAGTTCGGCCATGTCGGCCATTGAACAGCCGGCGTTCAAATCGGGAAGCATCACGACTTGGTGGTCGGCGCTCAGGATATCCGCGCTCTCGGCCATGAAGTGCACGCCGCAAAAGACGATGTACTTTGCCTCCGGCCGGGCGGCCGCCCATTGCGAGAGCTTCAGAGAATCGCCCCGGAAATCGGCGAACTTCACCACCTCATCGCGTTGATAGTGATGTCCCAGGATCACCAGGCGCGACTCCAGCGCCGCTTTCGCGCGGGCAATGCGCTCGTCGAGTTCTTGCTCCGAAAGCCCCACGTACACTTCCGGCAGGGTATTTAAAACTGCTGTCGCCATTTCGATCCCTCAGACCATTCTAACCTAAACCAGGACTCCCCTCCTTGATAAGGAGGGGGCAGGGGGTGATTGACTCGCGTTCCCCAGTTTCACCACCCCTACCCCTCCTCCACCGAGGAGGGGATCCACGGCGTTCTGTTATCCCCCGATGTACACCATCGTGCGGTCCGGCTGAACGAAGTCGGGTTCATTGATGCGGTGCCCGGGCTCTTTCTGGTAAACCGCATCGGCGAAAAATCGTCCAATGTCGCTGTCTGTTGCTCCGTTGCGAACCAGGTGCCGCACGTCGAACTCTTCCATCGAGAAGAGACACGTTCGCAGCTTTCCGTCGGCAGTCAGGCGGATTCGGCTGCACTGGCCGCAAAAGGGAATTGAAACCGGCGCGATGATCCCAATTTCGCCCTGCCCATCCGCGAAGCGGTACCGCAGAGCGGTTTCGCTGGGAGAATGCCGAGGGATCTCGACCAGCGGATAAACCGGTGAGATAGTCGCAACAATTTCCCGCGCGGTTACCACCAACTCGCGCTTCCACGTGTGGTCGGCATCCAGTGGCATGAACTCGATAAAGCGAAGGACAATGTCGCGCCTTCGAGCCAGGCGGGCAAAGTCCACAATCTCGTCGTCGTTGAACCCGCGCACCAGCACGATGTTCACCTTCACAGGCTTCAGCCCTGCCTCGAGTGCAGCATCGATTCCGGCCATCACCTTCTCGAGCGAGCGCGGCGTTCGCGTTATGCGGGCAAACTTTCCCGGGTCCAGCGAATCCAGACTTACGGTGACGCGGGGAGAGCCTGCCGCGGCAAGTTCCCTCGCCATCTCTGGAAGAAGATACCCGTTGGTGGTTATCGCTATATCCTCAAGGCCGTCGATTTGCCGAAGTTGTGTGATGAAATCCACTACTCCTGGGCGCAGCAGGGGTTCGCCGCCCGTAACACGAACCTTGCGGATCCCCAGCCCCGCAAGAACCCGGCTGAGACGCAAAAACTCGTCCCAGCTCAACAAATCGAGGTGCGGAAAATAGTTCTTGGGATTGGCGGATTTGCAGTAAACACAACTGAAGTTGCATCGGTCCGTCACCGAAATGCGCAGGTCGTGAATGTCGCGGCCGAATTTGTCTTTCAGTGCCATGGATGCAAACCGACGAAACCTGAGACTGTCATTCCGAGCGCAGCGAGGAATCTTGCCCTACCTAATATTCCAATGCGCAGGGCGAGTTTTCTCGCTTCGTTCGGAATGATACCTATCCCGTACTGCTACGCCCTAAAAACAAAAAGACCCACACGCGTTTGGAGTAGGTCTTGTTCTCCTTTCCAAACACGGGAGGCGACTCGATTTCTCAAGCCACCCTATCGGCCCGCAAGGCTTGGGCTTGTGTTGTGCCTTTAGCTACCCCGGGCTCGGAGAACACTTTTATCCTAGAGGATTAGATGACTGGATGCAACATAAGGTTCTCGATCACCAGGACCAGCTTGTCATAAGGAACGCGGTTGGGATGTGCCTACTCGTCGGCTGGGACTTGCCGAGCGCCGTGGATGACGGCAAGCACGTCGATCTGATCAGGCTTGATCCAGTAGATGATTCGGAAAGGCCCTTCCAAAACCTGCCGAATTTGAGGGACCCCGAATTCTGCGACCTCCGGCCCCGACAAGGGGAATTCAGCAATTTGCTGCGACCGCCTGGTCAGGCGGTCGACAACGCGGAGGGCGTATTGAGGCGAGTTCCTTGCGATGTAGGTGTGAATGGCCCGAAGATGGTCGCGTGCAGTGTCGGTCCAGTGAACCTTCACTTTTCAAGGCCATAACCTGCGCGGAGCGTTTCGACGCTGGTGGTGCGCCCCGCTTCACTATCGGCCAACCCGGATTCGATGGCCTGACGCACGTAAATTTCACGCATCAGGTCATCCCAGGTAGAGCCGTCCGGCATCTCTTCGATTAGCTTTCGAGCCTCCTCCTTGATGTTGGCTGTTGCCATCCGCGGTCCTCCTTGCTCCTCCCGAGCGTACCCAAACAATGTTACGACATCAGCTACCCGCGCGCAACCGGTACCCGGGCCAGTATCCGTGAGGTCTCTCCGCTCCACCGCGATCAGGACACTCAAATCCCTTAGCCTGACCATCGCGACTCTGTCACCGTCTATCGCTTTCTTTTGCTCCTTGCTCTCGTTGGCGGAGCTTGCGTGCTCGTACTTGCAGCAAGCTTCTGTTTGAGGGCGGCGACTTCAACCTCGAGAGTCTCCACTCTCGTCTTCATATGGGAGTACTCATCGAGGGTCGCGCCGAAGACGTAGACTTCGATACTCGGAGTTCGCTGTTCAATGAGAATGTTCGTCTCATTGAACCGTCTTACCTCCACCAGGCCCCCAGAGTCACGATCCATATAATGGCGGGAAAACCGGTCTCTCAGTTTGTTCCAGCCTGAGCTGATCACGGGAACGAGTGCAATGAGGGAGGCGACAGAGCCTGCGACTGCCAGTATCTCGAGCCCGGTCTCGTGCTCAACCAGGACGACTCTATTATCATGGTTGTCAGTAACAACCCACGCTCGTCCCCAAAAGTCGCCCTGCGCGGGTTCCACAGCAAACGCCAAACTCTGCCGGATATACTGGTCAATGAAATGTGAGTATTGTTGGTCGTCAATGCAATCGTCACGAAACTTTAGGGATACAAGATCCTGAATGTCTTTCGCTTGTAGGTAGCGCTGGGCGCTCTGAAACTTCCGGATAAATGGCTCGGTGCGCTGGTCCATACTGTTCTCCTTCTTGAGCATGTGAGCGAAATGTGCGCGGCCCTCGCCTTGATCGTGCTTTCGCTTGCCAGGCCGGGTCGGGCAGGGCCCTCCGCCGCCTGCCACCTAACGGATTAGACTGCCAGGCGCGCCAGGAGTCAAGCCCACGACCGTCCTGTGCCAATCGCCTCGACAAGATAATTCCATAGGAGTAATATTCCTTACGTGGAATGGAGGTCGAGTACACGGATGGTTTCGAGGGGTGGTGGAATTCTCTCAGCGAAGCAGAGCAAGAAGACGTGAACGCCAAGGTGCTCTTACTTCAGCGGTACGGTCCCGCGCTGCGGCGGCCTCACTCGGACGTGATCGCTTCCTCGCGGCACTCGCACATGAAGGAACTAATAGTCCAGCACGCAGGACGGCCGTACCGGGTGCTCTACGCGTTCGATCCCAGGCGTTCGGCCATTTTGCTCCTCGGGGGCGACAAAACCGGCGACGACAGTTGGTACGAGAAGTTTGTTCCGATTGCCGACCGGCTCTTTGACGAGCATTTGGCCGCAATTGAGAAGGAGTCTTAACCTGTGGCGAAGAATTTCAAGGAACTTCAGGCGAGAATGTCACCTGAGACCCGCGCTCGTTCTGAGGCCAAAGCCGAGCGAATGATTCAGGAGATGGCGCTGGACGAGTTGCGCACGGCGCTGGATCTGACGCAGGAGCAACTGGCTGAAATTCTGCACGTGCGGCAGGCAGCCATCTCAAAAGTCGAGCGACGTTCGGACATGTTCATTAGCACGCTGCGGAAAATCATCGAAGCCATGGGCGGAGAACTTGAAATCCGAGCCATCCTGCCCGGCGGAATCGTTCGCATCAGCCAATTTGGAGAGCTCCGCAAACCCTGAGTTGTTCAACCAGAAGCGAGCCGTGGCGCGATGCATTCACAATTCCTTGAGAGTCCCTCTGGCTTTCTGATCGACCGCTTCCCGTACCAAGAAATCCAGCCTTCCCGCTTGGGAGTCGGCTCTCATTTCCTCGTCCCAGTTTTCCCATTCTTTTTCTGACAACCACCGGAAAAGCTCCGCGACTTCCTCGCCGGGAAGCCTCTCGATATCCGCCTTAAGTTCATCGATCTTGGACATCAGGTCTCCCTTCTGCTGCACAGCACACGCCCATTTACTTTATCTTACGACGGCACTCGCCCGTCCGCAACCGGCCGTTATCGTCAGGCCCTCCCATCCTTCCTACCCGGATGCGCGGACGCCGAAGGTGCGATCCGCAAAGGAAGTTCCCCGCAGAGCAAAAGAAAAAGGCCGGCCGCGCGTGAACGCGGCCGGCCCCTGTTTTCCCCACAATCCAGCCCTGGAGTTAGGCGGGAACTTTTTCGTCAACCTCTTGGGAGGTCTCTGGCGTGGTGACGCCAATCTGGACAAGCTCGCCCTTGGGTTGCTTCAACACCATCTCTTCATAGTACTGACGGGCCTGTTGCTCTTCCCAAGCGGTCTTGCGGCGTTGACGTTCTTCTTCCGCGGCGGTGATCGGGATGTCGTGCTCTTTCGAACGTATGCGGGCAGCATCCTCGGCATTGACGTTTAGCGAGATCTGCTGGTCTTGCATTTCGACGGATTTGCCCTTGGCGTAAATCTGGTGCTTGCCGTGCGTCTTGTACCACTCCGCCACGGTCGCGTTTTTGTACATGCTCTCGAGGATCTTCCGCCAGCCGATTCCCGTGTTGTAAGCGCAGAAGGAAATCTCGCCCTGCTGCGTGGCATAGGGGATGATGCACATCTCGGTGCGGCGGAAATCGTAATTGAACAGGTCCTGGAACCACATGCCGGCGATGAAGAGAAAGTTCCAGGGATCGGAGCGGCGCTTGAGCGCGTCTTCATAGGTGCGATTCGGGTCCGAGGCGCCATACTTCTTCCTGGCCCGCGCCTCGCCCGTTAGCGCAAAGGACTTGTCGAACTTCTTAAGCAGGTCGACCAGAGCCAGGCTCTTCGGCGCCCGGAAGGGCTTGTAGTTCTTAAGCAGCGCCAGCCCCATCATGAAGTTGGAGAACACCTTGCCGCGAGCGGAGTCAGTGATTCCCCGCATATCTGTCACAAGCTGAGGAATGTCGAGGAATTGGGGAACCGGCGCCCATTCCTTGGTCTCCTTATTGATCATCAGCGCCGTTCCCACCCCGCAGTTGGGGTGGCAGCCACAGCTAACCTGTCCCCACTGCGCTTCGGGGCCGTGCACCAGGTCGGCGAAGTCGGCGAAGGCGCCCATCAGGGAGATGGGGAACCAGTCGCGCGTCGGCTCAGTGATGCCCGTCTGCTTTTTCACGTCCAGCGCCAGGTGCGACAGCGTATACCGTTGGCGCTTGCGGCGTTGAGGCGTGATGTCCTCGTCGCGTCCCGTAAAGCTGACCGGCTGGAAAGCTACGAAGGCAATCTTCTTGGGATTCTCGCGGGCGAAGTTGACGATGGGCCCTACCTGGTCGTTGTTCAGGTTATTGACGATGGTGGTGACCAGGATGATCTCGATGCCCGCCTCGTGCATGTTCTCGATGGCGCGCAACTTCACGTCGAACAGGTTGCCAACCTGGCGATGGCTGTTGGCGTCGTTCCCGACCCCGTCAAACTGCAAATAGGCGTAGCGCAGGCCTGCCTCGAAGGCGCGCTTGCAGAACTCTTTGCTCTTGGCAAACTCGATTCCGTTGGTGGCCGCTTGCACGCTGTTGTAACCCATTTTGCGCGCATAGCGGATGGCGTCGATGAAGTACGGCGACATGGTGGGTTCGCCGCCCGAAAACTGCACCGACATCTGCCGGCGGGGCTTGATCTTGACGGCATTGTCGAGGATTTGCGTGATGTCTTCCCAAGCGAGCTCGTGCACAAAGCCGACTTGGTTGGCGTCCATGAAGCAGGGATCGCACATCATGTTGCAGCGGTTGGTCAGGTCCACGGTAAGCACCGAACCGCGGCCGTGCTTAATTGTGCTGGAGCCGTGGTTATGCAGGCCCTCGTCGTTGTGGGCGCGAATGTCGCGGCCGGGAAAGTTCTTTTCGATCCAACTCAGAAAACTCGCATCCACCGCCATCTGGTCTTCGAAGTGGCCGTGAATCGGGCAATTCTTCACCATCCAGACCTGACCATCCCGTTCGATAATACTGGCTTTGATTTCACCCACTTTCTCAGAGAGGAGCGTTTGCCAGTTCCGTTCCCCGCTCAAGATCTTCTCCCGCGCTTCCTTCACGCACTGGGGACAAAGCGAGTCGGTCTCGCGAGGCCACCCCAGTGGTGGTTTAGTCTTTTGCCATGATTTCAGAATAGGCTTGTCGGACCAACGGGGAATAAAAGTGGGCCCAGGACGATACTTGTTGAAGAACTGGATGGTATTGAAAAGCACTCCAGCCGTCGAGGAAAGAGCTTGGTCGGCGTACTTCATCAGCCGCTGACCTCGGATTCTTGGCATAGTGGTTTTTCCTCCCGAAATCGACACTTCGCAAAGCTCACGGAAAGGCTAAGCAGGCATGCTTTGCGGAAGTGCCCGAATGCAAAGGCTAATGGTACAAAGAAAATGACTAGTATCTAAGGAGAATCTGCCGAATGGCAGTATTTTCGGCTCCTACGGTACAAATAGTCGATTGAATCGCTACCAGATACCGCCTTCCCCGTCAACGCGTTATCGGGATTCGTACCTTGCCGGCACACCCTAGCCCACCCCCGCTGCACCGCCCTCACCACGCATCGGACCCCTGCATCAGGAAAATCGGGGAACGTCAGGCAAGGCCGGACGTGCGCCGACTTGACTCGCAGCGCTGACCTTTAGGTCAGCATTGGATAGCACTTCAAACCTGCCGGCCTGAAGGTCGGCGTGATGTCCAAACCGGCAGACTGCCGAAACATGTCCTTTTCCTACGGGACGCGGTAAGCGTACACTAGGGGACCGTCATACTCGTGCATTCTCGGAGGACTCATGCAATCACCAAAGACCACCGCTACTCAAGCCTCGTCGCTTCAGTTGCATCTCACAACGCCGTCTTTTCCTGTGTCCGCTGCTTCTGCCGCGAGTCGCCACGGTCTGTCCCGCCGTGAGTTCATCGGCAGTGCTCTCGCCGCGACCGCCGGCGCCATGTTGAGCCGCGCCAGCCAAACGCCGCGCTGGCAGATCGGTTGTTACACGCGGCCCTGGGCAGAATATGACTATCATGTCGCATTCGACGGCATCGCGGCGGCCGGCTTCAGATATGTGGGCCTGATGACGACCAAGAGCAAGACCAGCCTGATTATCTCTATTGCGACCACCCCCAAGGAGGCTGCCGCCATCGGCGGAGAGGCAAAGCAGCGCGGCCTCAAGATCATCTCGATGTGGGCCGACGATGCCGCCATGGGGATTACAGGCGGGCTCAAACACCTCATTGACAATTCTGCGGCCTGCGGTTGTCCATACCTCTTGCTGGGAGGGACGGAAGAGCAACACGCCGAGGCCTATTACCAGACCGTCGCCGAGTCTTGCGATTATGCCGCCTCGAAGGGCGTGGTCCTCACCCTTAAACCCCATGCGGGAAGCAATCCCAACGGCGCCTCGTGCCGCCAGACCATTGAACGGATCGGCCAGAAGAGCTTTCGGCTATGGTACGACCCCGGTAACATCTTCTATTACTCCGACGGAAAGCTCGACCCTGTGGACGACGCCGCGACGGTGGACGGCGTAGTGGCCGGCATGAGTGTGAAGGACTTCCGCGCACCGAAAGAGGTGGAGATTACTCCGGGCACGGGAATGGTCAACTTCCCGAAGGTGATGTCCCGTTTGGAGCAAGGCGGCTTCACGAACGGCCCGCTGGTCGTCGAGTGTCTCGACCACGGTGACCTGGCCCACGTTAACGCCGAGGCCGTGAAAGCTCACCGTTTCTTGGAAACTCTCACCGGCCAGAAAGCCTAAGCAGTAGGAGCGCACAACGGCGTGCCGCTATGACGAGAAGTGTGGTGCGGAGGGCGGGAATCGAACCCGCACAGTCCTTGCGGACCGAGGGATTTTAAGTGCGATGCTTCTGAATGTAACTCATTGTTATTAAAGGCATTGCGTTTAGTCATTGTGATAATGTGTAAGTTTTTGTGTAAGTCCTGAAAAGCATCCGGCAGTTTGAAAGTGATTCCGCCCCGCCGACTTCCTCGAACCCCGGGAGTTTGCATGATTGCTAGCGGGAAGGGCGTTCTCAGGCCGAATCCGATTCAACTAGTCTAAGGGTCGTTTAGGCAAACGCTGGGCGACAAGGGAAAGCGTGTTTTCCGGGGGTGGTCTAGACTGCGAACCGAGATCCTGTGGATCACCCCTGATCATGTCGCCCCGGGGAAGGCTAAGAGACTGGTTATTGACGTTGGGCCACTCCTGACAGTTTGTCGGCCATGGCACAGTGTCCGTCTTGCCCGTCTCTCGAATACGAGGGCTTCCGCTCCTTGCCGAAAATGGGAAGTCGAATCCCAAGACCGGACACTCCGCACATCACAGTGGTTTTGGCAGGTCTTATAACTCCTTCCTGTAGAGCAAATTGCGCGGTTCTGCGATTGGTCCACTTCTTGCTAAAAAACTGGCTAGCGGCTGGCGAGCTGGTATTCGTCCAGCTATTAGCCACACGCCTGTAGAGAGAGAATGCGATGAACACTTTGCTCCAAGATGTGCGCTTCGCCTTCCGGATGCTGGCGAGGAACCCCGGCTTCACGACGGTGGCGGTGATCACGCTGGCGCTGGGGATCGGCGCGAACAGCACGATTTTCAGTTGGATCAACTCAACCCTGTTGGACCCTGTTCCGGGGGCGGCGGATACCAGAAGTCTAGTCTCGGTCATGAGGGGAGAGTGGAGCGAGAATCCCATGCCGCCGTTTTCTTATCCTGACTACGTGGACCTGCGCGCCAAGACCGAGAGCTTTTCCGGCCTTATTGCGTACCAGCAGGATTTCATGTCCCTCACAGGTAATCGCACGCCGGAGCGCTTATTCGGAACGTTTGTTTCAGCGAATTATTTCGATGTGCTCGGTGTGCCGCCCATCCTCGGACGCAGCTTCTCGCGGACAGAAGAAGAAAAAACCGGAAGCACCCCGGCGGTAATAATCAGCTACGCCCTGTGGCAGAGCCATTACGGGGGGGACCGTTCCGTAATAGGCAAGTCAATTGAGATTGCCAAACGCCTTTGCATAATCGTAGGTGTGGCCCCGCCGGGGTTTGTAGGAGCTGCGACGGGGACCCGTTCGGATCTTTGGGCTCCCCTGGTTTATGGTGACGATCAGTTCCGCCAACGTGGCACCTACTGGCTCGACGTGCTCGGAAGGCTCAAGCCGGGCGTCGCGCGCCGACAGGCAGAGTCGGAGCTGGACCTTCAGATGCAGCGGATCGTCAAGCAGTATCCCGATTCGCACCGCGGGCCCAACTACATCACGCTCGATCCGCTCTATCGTTCCCCTTTCGGCACCAACGTTTTCTTGTACAAGACGCTGCCCATGCTGCTGGCGCTGGCGGCAGTGCTGCTGTTGCTGGGTTGCGCCAACGTCGCTAACCTGCTGCTGGTTCGCTCCGTGGCCCGCCGGCGCGAGATGGCGCTACGCTTGTCGATGGGCGCCCGGCGCTGGCGGTTGGTGCGCCAACTCCTGGCGGAAAGCCTAGTGCTTGCGCTGCTGGGCGGCGGAGTTGCCATGCTGCTTACGGGCTGGACCGCCGGGGCGATGAGCGCCTTCCTTCCGCCCACCAACCTTCCGCTCGCCATCAATGGTCAAGCTGACCACGTGGTGCTCGGCTTGACCGTCGTCATCTCCGTCCTCACCGCCCTGATCTTCGGGATTCTGCCCGCGCTGCGGTCTTCGGACTTGGCGCCCATCACCGTCCTGAAAGAAGAGGCGGGAAGTATGACGGGCGGAGTTCACAAGTCGCGGCTTTCCCGCGCCTTGGTGGTGGCGCAGATCTCCCTTTCGCTGCTTTTGCTGATTTCGGCCGGTCTCTTCATTCGTAGCCAGCAGAACGCCCAGCGATTGGATCCTGGCTTTGACCCTAACCACGTGCTGGTGGCTTCCTATGATCTTGGAGCTCTCGGCTACTCGCAAGATCAAGGCATCGCCTTCCACCGGCAATTGCTCTCGAAGCTCTCGGTCCTGCCCGGGGTTGAGTCAGCGACTTTGGCGGATTTTTCGCCTCTAAGTTTCACCATCCATTCCGAAAATATCCAGGCCGACGGTTACCTGCCACGGACCGGCGAATCCATGCTAGTCTGCTCCGCCGTCGTCAGCCCGAACTACCTCCGCACGATGCGCACTCCCATCATTGCCGGGCGCGACTTCACCGAGCACGACACGGCGGGGTCGCAGGTCGTGGCCATCGTGAACGAGGAATTTGTGGACCGATACTGGCCTGGGCAGAACGCGATTGGAAAGCGGTTCAGCCAAGACGGGCAGTCGTTTAATGTCGTGGGCGTGGCCCGAAATGGCAAGTACCGCCGCTTGGTTTATCCCCCCGAGCCGGTCTTCTTCCGGCCCCTTTACCAGCGTTATCAGGGTCTGGTGATGATTCACGCCCGGGTCTCCGGCGATCCGCAGAGTTACGCCGCCGCAGTGGTAAAGACCGTTCACGAACTGAATGCCGATCTGCCCGTCTTTGGAGTGACGACGCTTAAGGCCAGTATGCAGTTTGGAAGCTTCTTCGAACGGCTCGCCGGGGTCTTCGCCAGCGTGTTTGGAATATTGGCGCTGGCCCTCGCCGCCGTGGGCATCTACGGGGTGATCGGCTACACCACGCGCCAGCGCACGCACGAGATTGCAATTCGCATCGCGCTCGGCGCACGGCCTGCCGAGGTGTTGCGGTTGGTGCTGGGGCAGGGAATGCTACTGACCCTCGCGGGCTTGGCCGCGGGGATCGCTATGTCGCTGGCGCTTACCCGCTACCTCAAGAGCGTGCTCTTCGGCGTCACTACGACCGACCTGTTGACCTATGCTGGGGTGACGTTCTTGCTTTGCCTGGTGTCGCTGCTTGCTTGCTATATTCCCGCGCACCGGGCAACTAAGGTCGATCCCATGGTGGCGCTCCGATACGAATAATGACTGCAATCCTCCGCCATCCTCGGTAACGACGGCGGGCCACTCCGCGCCACGAGACTCCTAAGTCAATCGCATACGACTCGAATATGGAAACGTCGATTGAGTCCCAAACGCGTCCCCAGCGATGAGGCTATCGAAGCTGGTTTCATTTGCGAGCGATGAGATTGGACCCCCTTAAAACGGGCCGGCATCTTTGCGATATCCTCTTCTCGGAGTCTGGACGGGAGCCCGTGCACAGATTACATGCGATCAACGGTCCAGCGTTTAGTAATACCGATTCCTATCGATAAGTTCCCGTTATATCAATGATTGTCGAGTGGTCGATTGGATCTCGACCGGATTCGGCCTGAACGGTCGGCTTTCCGTCCTAAACGCCGGTTGGGCGCAAAACGGCCTCACGCCGAAGTGCGGCCCTTGACTCCTCCGAAGTCTGCTTTTGGGAGATTGGGGGCTGTTTGGCTCCCGCCGAACGCCCGCATCAGCGGCCTTGTTGCCGGAGGGCGGTATAACTTTACCTCCCGCGAGGCCCCCACCCTCGCCCGGCGTGCGGTCAGGCGAACGCGGCGAGAGCGTGCCGCTTCTGTCTTCCGGCGCAAGAGACCGGAGGAAACGGTGGTGCGGGCGGAGGGATTTGAACCCTCACAGGCCTTGCGGCCCAACGGATTTTCTTACCATCTACGGCTTTCGCCGCCCTCGCCGTAGCTCTTGATGCGCCGTGGCGGGTTTGTGGTCTGGACTATCCCTTCACCCTGGCCTCTCGCCGTGGGTGCTGCCCGTCTAGTCTCTACACCTTCCCGAACGGATGCGCTCCGTCCGGGCTTGGCTCGGGATTGCCATTTTACGGGTTTCCCCGAATTTGAGCAGTTCTGCATCGCCGGTTTCCCGGCGAGCACTCAAGCTGCGATTAAGTCCGGTGCGTCTGCCGATTCCGCCACGCCCGCGTGGCTGGTCATCTACACATGCCTATCATAGAGCAGCCAAGCGAAATTTACACGCCAGATTCCGAGGTCGGAGGTCCTGGTGAAATTTTAAGTCCCTTGCGTCTACCAATTCCGCCACCCCCGCACGTCGTACCTCAAGGATTCGCTGAGTGTCCTCGAATTCGGATTCTACCACTGCATTAGAAACTGGAGTAGGCTGATATTCAGCCGTCCGACTCTCGCTGCCTACCGGCAGGTCCACGCGGCTCGCTCTTTATGCCACACTGCTAACACCCCTGCCCAAGCGACGTCTTAATAACAGGGAAATCGGGATTCAAGCTCGACCCAGTGGAGAGGGAGTGTGCAATGACCGCACTGATCCAGGATCTTCGCTATGGTTTGCGCCGCCTGCGGCAGTCGCCCGGCTTCGCGGCAGTCTGCGTGATCACGCTCGCGCTGGGCATCGGCGCCAACACCGCCATCTTCACTCTGCTGAACGCGGTGATGCTCAAGAGCCTGCCGGTCTCGAAACCGGGCGAGCTTTACAGGCTGGGAGACAGCGGCAATTGTTGCGTGCTCGGCGGATTTCAGGACGATTGGGCCATCTACTCGTATCCTCTCTACCAGCAGTTTCGCGATCACAATCCCGAGTTCAGCGAGATGGCCGCCTTTCAAGGGGGCTTGCAGTCCTTGAACGTGCGCCGCGCCGGGGCTTCGGGCCCGGCTGAACCGTACGTCGGCGAGTTCGTCTCCGGCAACTACTTCTCGATGTTCGGCCTTAGCGCCTTCGCGGGCAGGACCATCTCGCCCGATGATGACAAGCCCAACGCCGCGCCGGCTGCGGTGATGAGCTACCGCACGTGGCAGCAGCATTTCGGGCTCGATCCCTCGGTCATCGGCGCCAGCCTGAGCATCGACAATCTCGCCTTCACCGTGATTGGAATCGCCCCTCCCGGGTTCTTCGGAGATCAGTTGCGTCCCGATCCTCCTGATTTCTGGCTGTCCCTGGCCGCCGAGCCGGCCCACGATGGGGAGACCGCATTGCTGAACAGCCCGGGAATGCACTGGCTCTTCATCATTGGCCGCTTGAAGCCCGGGGCCAATCCGGCGAGCGTTCAGTCAAAGGTCACGGCACAACTCCAGAACTGGCTGCGCACCCAGCCGGACCTCTCGGCCAGGGACCGCTCGCAGATCGAAAAGCAGCGCATCGTGGTTGCGCCTGCTAAATGCGGTGTGGCCAATCTCCAGCACGACTCGGCAGAAGGTCTCCACTTGCTGGTGATCGTTGCCGGCCTGGTGCTCTTGATCGCCTGCGCCAACATTGCGAACCTGCTGCTGGCGCGCGGCGCCGCCACGCGCTTTGAGACCGCCATTCGCGTGGCCCTGGGCGCGCCACGCCGCAGGCTGATTCGCCAGATCATCACGGAGAGCGTTCTGCTGGCGGTTCTGGGAGGGCTGGCCGGGCTGGCCGTGGCTTTCGTCGGGGCGCGCGCCATCCTGCTGCTTGCTTTTCGCGGCGCGAACTTCATCCCCATCGATCCCAGGCCCTCGCTGCCCGTGCTCGGTTTTGCCTTCCTTCTTTCGCTCATTACCGGAGTCATCTTCGGGGCAGCGCCTGCCTGGATTACTTCCCACTCGGATCCCATCGAGGCGCTGCGCGGCGCCGGCCGATCCACGCGCGATCGCGGCTCGCTGGCCCGCAGATCCCTGGTGGTGATGCAAGTTGCCCTCTCGGCGGTGCTGCTCATCGGGGCCGGTTTGCTCACCCAGTCGCTTCGCAACCTGGAGAATCAGAAGTTCGGCTTTGAAACCCAGGGTCGCGTGATCGTCCGCTTGAACGCCAACTTGAACGGCTACAAGCCGGAGAAACTGTACGGACTCTATCAGGAGATCGAGCGGCGTCTGACGCAAATCCCCGGCGTGATGAATGCGAGCTACTCCCTGTACAGCCCCATGCGAGGTGACAACTGGGGTTTGGGTATTCATATCCTGGGCCACCCGCCCGACGAACAGATCGGCGCCTCCTTTGAACGCATCGGGCCGCATTATTTCGAAACCATCGGCACGCGCCTCGTGCGCGGACGCACCATCGGCGATCAGGACACGCCGAATTCGCCGCAGGTTGCGGTGGTGAACGAAGCGTTCGTCCGCAAATACTTCCCGAAGGACGATCCCATCGGCAAGCGTTTTGGCCTTGGCGATGTCCGCAATGCTGGGGACTTCGAGATCGTGGGCGTGGTGGAAGACGCGAAATACCAGGACGCCCGCGAGCCTGCCTACCCGACATTCTTCATGCCCTTCCTGCAAATGGCGAAAGACCCGAAGCTCGCGTTCATGATCGGCTCGCATTACATCGGCGACATCGAACTGCGCGTCGTCGGCCAACCGCAGAACCTCGAGCCCGCGGTTCGACGCACGCTGGCCGACATCGACCCCAATCTGAACGTTCTTAACGTCATCGCTCTCCAGGAGCAGCTCATCCGAAACTTCAACCAGGACCGCTTGATCGCTCGGTTAACGGAGCTTTTCGGCGTACTCGCGCTGCTTCTCGCCTGCGTGGGACTGTACGGCGTCACCGCTTACTCCGTGGCTCGCCGCACCGGCGAGATCGGCATCCGCATGGCGCTGGGCGCGAACCGCTCGAACGTGGTGGGGATGGTGTTGCGCGGAGTGATCGTGCAACTCGGCTTGGGCCTTGTCGTCGGTCTGCCGGTGGCGCTCGCCGGCGGCCGCCTGCTCAGCAGCCAACTGTACGGCGTCAAGAGCCACGATCCGGTGATCGTGGCCTCCGCCGCTATCGTGCTGGCAGCTTCCGCCCTGCTGGCTGGACTGGTCCCCGCCCGGCGAGCGGCTTCCATTGAACCCATGCGCGCCTTGCGAATTGAGTGACTTCCTTCCGCCATCACGCAAAAGCCGTTGCCTGCTTGTAGGGGGACGGCTTGCCGTCTCCGAATGAGCCGGGTAGGGCAAGCCCTACCCCTACAGGGTTTCAGAGCAGGCCTCCGCAATTTGGGCTTGATTCGAACGGGCCGGCGACGTACGGTTGTAAGCAGGGGCGAAGATTGAAGTCCGAAGCTCGGGGTGAGCATGAGCGTCGTCAAGGCTCTCGTGGGAATCGGCTGCGCGTTGTTTGTGGCTGCGGCCTTGTATGCGTTCCAGCGGCCGTTCCGGGAGTATCCGTCGGTCGAATACGGTTACATGCAGTTGCCGCCGGACTGGAAGGAGAAGGCCGAGTGGACCTTCGCCCGACTGATGTATCCGCCGGGGCCCAATGACGGCTATCGCGGCCGGTTCGACGGAGACTGGCGGCTGGGGCTTTCCTTGTGGACGCAGGACTTTCCGCGCGCCGACCGGAATCTGGCCCAGGCCGTGCGGCATTTGACTCGCATTCAAGCGCGCTCCGTCGAGCAGGCGGTGAATCTGGAAGACGGCGACGAGGTGTTCAACTGGCCCTGGCTTTACGCCGTCCAGACGGGCGAATGGGGTTTGACACCCGCCGAGGGAAAGGTGCTTCGCGAATACCTGCTGCGCGGCGGCTTCTTCATGGCCGACGATTTCCACGGCACCGAGGAATGGGAGGTGTTCGAGAGGAGCATGAAGCTGGTCTTCCCGGACCGTCCCATCGTCGAGATTCCCGACTCCGACCCGATCTTCCACACCATCTTCGATCTGGATGACCGCTTCCAGATTGTGGGCGCGGAGCACCTGTACGAGGGCTCGAAGAATGGCGGCAAGGTGGCCCACTGGCGAGGCATTTACGACGATAAGGGCCGCATCATGGTGGCGATCACCTTCAATTCGGATGTGGGCGACTCCTGGGAGTGGGCGGGCGATCCGCGCTACCCGCAGAAGTACTCCGAGATGGGAATGCGCCTCGGCGTGAACTACATCGTCTACGCCATGACGCATTGAGCGTTGCCGCTCTTGCTGGACTGCGTGTCCGTGGGTGGCGCATCTATAAGGTCGTCGGCTCCGTCAAGCAAAATCGCGTTGTCGGTCCTGGTTATTCGTTCGCCTCGATTCGGTGGCCAGGTTCCACCACACATCTATTCGATCCCAGGCGGGGACCATGATGGCTTTTTCTGACTCCCTCCTCTTTGGGGGAGGGAGGCCGGGAGCTCAATCATACGTTCGGTCATGGTTAGACCAGCGCTACATCCTCGAGCATCCCGGCATGCGAACCTCGCCGACAGAATTCTGCGTAATCGATCTTGTCCCTCAACATGATGTAGAGCCGGATGGCCAGCTTGCGCGCGATGGCGACTTTGGCGATCGCCCGGCCTTTGCGGAAGGTCAAGCGGCGGTAGGCACGGGCGAGCCGAGGATCATAGCGGCTGGCGGTCTGCGCCGCTTCCACCAGCAGCCAGCGCAGCAGCCGGTTGCCTTGTTTGGTCAGGTGGCCAAAGCGCTGCCGTCCGGCGCTGGAATCCTCCTGGGGAATCAACCCCAGGTAACTGGTCAGGTGGCGATCGTCCGGGAAGCGCTCCACGGGGCCCAGCACCAGCACCGTGGCCAACGCCGTCTGCGGCCCTACCCCCGGATGGGTCATCAGTCGCTGCGCCTCCTCCCGTTGCGCCGCTTCCTGCTCGATCCGCCGGTCCAACTCCTGGACCCAGGTGTCCAACTGCCGCACTAGGCGTAACAAGTCTGCACGCCGCCGCTCCATTCCTTCTCTTAGAGGAAGCTTTTTGAGTTCTTCCTGCCCGCGCTCGCTCCACAACCGTCGGCGCCGCCGCAGTCCGTAGCTGAGGGCGATCGCCTGCAGTCCGTTCTGAGCTCGGGTGCGCAGTTCCACCAACTGATGGCGATGCTCGAGCAGTACCCGCACATCCCGCTCCTCCGCACTGGGCAGCCAGATCTTGGGAAAATCACCCCGCAGCAACAGATTCAGGATGTGCTCCGCGTCCCGCCGATCGTGTTTCTGCTTGCGCGTCTCCTTCGCCCGAATCTTCCCCGCTTCCCCCACCACCAGCTCGTGCCCCAATTCCGCCAGCATCTCCGTGAACCAGCGCGTGTACCCTGTGCTCTCGATCCCCACCAAGGCCGGCTCCTTTAGCCCCGCGTAGAATCTTCGCGCTTCCCCGTCTTCATGTTCCAACCGCCTCTCTTCCAACTCCCCCGTCTCGGTGTTCAGCATGGCAATCTGTTCACTCCGCGTATGCAAATCACAGCCTATAATGATCATGTCTCGGCTCCTCCTCGCTGAGAGTTCCTGGTTTGCTCACAACGCCAGTTTACTCTCCCCGTCCAGGAGCCGACGACCTTATGCCATCATACGTGCCGACGGTTTTTGTCGGCATGTATGCGCCTCTTTAGCATCAGAGGGGGGCAGACATGCCGAAGAGCGGCACGTCTACGCCACCCGAGGAACCCTGGTGCCTTGCCCATTGTGGCACGGCCATCTTGGCCGTGAGCCTGCACGGGCAAGATGCCCGTGCCACAGCGGGCGGGATGCCCGCACCACTTCTCATGCAGCGACCCCTTCTTCGGCCAGTTCTTTGTTTTCTATAACATTCTGGCTTTGTTCCGACGAATTTGAGGTTTCGACGCCGTTTTCTTCTATCGGACATTCTGTCCCATCGCCTTGGGCCGGCTGGCGCAGACCCCTGCCGTTTGGGGTCTGCGTTTCCCGAAGGGAAGGCCGCGCTTCACCATCCTGCCCCGAATCGCAGACACTGGACGGCGTGTCTGCGCCAGCCTCGTCTGGTTCCGTACGGCCGGTTCGCGAACCGCCCCCACGCTCGCGCGCGTGTTCTTTGCGCAGGGTCAGCAGGATTCTCACCTTGCGGTCGATCGCCCGGTCGAGCCCCGCTTCCTGCCGCAGCAGCATTTCCCAGGTCTTTCCCTCCGGAGCGAGGCACGAGTCCCGCGCAATCGCGTCTTTCTGCTCCTGCGCCTTCATCTCCTCCGAGAACGCCGCCTCCACCGCCGCGATTTGCTCCTCCAGCAGGCGCTCCAGTTCCTGGCAGCGGCCCTTCCGCCCCGCCTCGTCCCCGAAGGTATCCTTCACATACTGGTCGAGACTTGCCTGGTCCTCCTTCTGGAAGTGGCGTGCCCATTCGTACAAGAGCGCCAGCAGGTGGACGATCTGCCGGGGCCTCCACCCCAACTCATCCTGGTAGTAGCTTTCGATCTGTTGGTGGTGGGGCTGCGAGAAGTACCGCCGCCGCACCTGCTCGCGAATCACTCCCCAAAGCGAGATCAGCAGGCGCAGCCGCACCAAGGGGTGGGCGGGCTGGGGCAGGTGGGGCGCCACCGCCTCGCACTGGGAGGGTTCAAAGGTCACGTCAGCAAGGTCCCGGCTGAGCCGGCGCCGCCGCTCCTCGACCTCCTCGAGAGCGTCCCGCATCAGGCCCGTCTCCATGCGCTCAAGCCGGTTGCGCCGCCAGTAGAGCCGAGCCAGGTCTTCGGTCTGACGGTCCCAGAACGCGTCGCCCGGTCCGTAGGCGGTCGCGAGATCGCGCTTCAGGGCCGCGTAGCGTTCGGGATCTTCCCCCAGCGCCCGCATCACGGCGGCATCGTTTTCGGGCGCGGCATCACACCCGTGCTGGAGGGCGTTCATTCTGACGCTCTGCTTTCCGGCCTCGCTGCGAGGCCCGGTGGAGCGCTGCGAATTACGCCGCTGGGCGTCGAGCCGCTGGGGAGTAAGACAAGCGGATTTACGTAAGGACATAGTTTTCTCCATGAATCGGTAAGTTGGGGAGCAGGGGGCAGGCGAACCGTCCCTGCAAAAGGTGAGACTCCTCGACTTCTTGACTGGGCAGGAGGGAGGAAGCACAGGAAGGGACTACGAACTTAAACCGAAAAAGAGCTTGCCGCATAACCTGTCCGGCAGCGCCTAACCGTCTGCCAGCCATACCATACAACTATAGCCTATAATGAAGCTTAAGTCAAGTATCAACGGAGTCAATGCCACCGACAGCACTGCCCTGCGTCGGTCCACCACCGAAGCATGGCAAAAGCTGCAGGGGAAATGCGAGGCTGGCGCAGGGCGAAGCCCGGCGCGGCGTGGACCCGGAATGAACAGAGACCGTGGCTGGCGCACAGCGAAGCTGTGCGTGTTGCTGAGTTTTGGTACATCAAGACGTCTAAGAGAAGTCGGTTCTGATGGTGCGGAAAGGGAAAGGCGCGAAGCAAAGCTAGCCCTTGCGCCACTCGGCGAGTGCCTGGCGGATTTTGGCGGCCCTTGGGTCTTCGACCTCCTCGAGGATTTTGAGCGCGGCTTCTGCGTTGGGGATCGCTTGGGCGCGGTCACCCAACCTGTCAAGTGCAAGACCCACATTCCATAGGGCGATCCCTTCGCTCCGGCGGTCGCCAGTTTCACGGGCCGCGGCCGCCGCTTGCTCGAAGTAGTCAACGGCGCGACCGGTGTCGCCCAAGGCTGAGTATGCGACGCCGAGATTGCCCAAGTCGGTACCCTCCCCTTGACGGTCACCAATCTCTCGGCGAATCGCCAGTGCTCGCTCGAGAAACTCAACTGCGCGGTCAGTCTCCCCTGGCAGCCTGTAAGCTGCGCCCAGATTGCCAAGAGAGTACGCTTCGCCCTGCCGGTCGCGAATCTCCCGGGAAATTTTCAACGCCTGCTCGTAGAACTCGATGGCACGGCGGATCTGGCCTAGAGACTCGTACGCACTCCCCAGGTTGCACAGGCCGCTGGCTTCTGCCCGGCGGTCACCGATTTCGCGGTGGATCGCCAGTACTTGTTCGTAAAGTTCGATGCCGCGTTGAACCTCCCCCAGGTGACAATATGCATTGCCCAGATTTCCTAGGTCCTGGCCCTCGCCATGACGATCTCCAATCTCCCGATTGATCTCGAGGGATTTCTGATGAAACTCGATGGCGCGGCGGGTGTCGCCCAACACCTCGTGGCCGTTGCCCAGATTTCTTAGCGTTATGCCCTCGGCCCTGCGCTCACCGGTTTCACGATGAATAGCCAGCGCTTGCTCGCCATAACTGATGGCGCGCTTGGTCTGTCCGAGACGCAGGTATGCATTTCCCAGGTTGGTCAGCGCGATGCCCTCGGAGTGGCGGTTTTTGGTCTCGCGGGCGGCCGCTAGGCCTTTTTCAAAGTATTCAATGGCTCGACCGCTTTGGCCCATGTCCAAGTAGACTACGCCAAGGTTTACAAGAGCGGTGCCCTCGCTGCGGCGGTCGTGCAGGTCTTTCGCAACCTCCACCGCTTCGGTCAAATACATTTGGGCCAAAGGAAAGTCTGAGAGTTGCAATTCTCGATCTGCCAAAGCAGTCAACACGGCGATGCGCTTGCGCAGACTGAGGACGTCGTCGCGGTCTCTTGTCTCATTTAGTTCCTGCAACAAACCAGTGAGTTCCTGAAGCTGCTTCCGGGTTTCGGTCGCAGGCTGACTGCGCAGGGATTTGTCGCTATCCACCAATCGTTCAAGAGCTTTCGTTTCGGCGGCTGGACCGCCAAATTGAAAGTGGCCGCTGATCCACTGGGTGAAGTCGGGCGCTTGCTTGAGCAACAAGGTAAGCGATTCGCTTTCGAGCCATAAAACAACAGGGAACGGGAGTTCGTGCGCGATGTCTTCACGATTGAAATTCAACCGAGCAATGAAGGGTGTTCGGCCTTCACCCGCAAGATTCTCCTGGCTGGCGGACTGATAAATCAAGCCGTCGATCCCCGTAACCATCACCGCTAAACGACCGGCGGCAGGCGTACCGTCCAACCCCGCCTTGACGGCCGCGGCAAAATCGCCGGAATACTTAGCAGAAATATCCACCTCTTTCACCACTACGCCCTTTGCCTTGGCGTCAGAAGCGGCGCGCTGAAGAATTTCCTTGCGCAGCGAGGGCAGGTTGCAACGAGCGATAGCGAATGCAGAGCCGGAGGCGAGGTCCAAAAAGGCCAGGAGCCTTTGATAAGCGTTCTCCGTCTCATCCGCGGTGGCGTTTGGGGCGAGATTTTGTGGCGACAGTTTGGAAGGCATCGATGGACTCAACCAATGGGTTCACGTCGTACCAAAGCTCCCTTCCATTGTACTCCAGGATAGCGAGGTTGGAGAGGAGCTGCATATACGCGTCACTTTTTTCGATGCTTTTGGTAGCCCCCGCATGGGCCAGTAGTTTGTAATCGGAAGGCTCCAACATGCGCTCGTAGTCTTGTTGGATGGAGCGTGCACCATCCTCGAGCGCCTCCCCGTCGATAGCCGCGAGTCCGCGCGCCTGGGCGCTCTGCACGGCTTCACGAAGCAGGCGGACCAACTGGCGAATCGACCCACCGCTGCGCAGGACAAATTCCCGCGCCAGGGTTGCCGGCTCGAGGAGTGCCTCGACGTTCAAGCGTTTTCCAATGACCTCGAGCAAGGCATCAATGCCAGGTTGGTATGGTTCTCTGCTCGACTTGCCAACCCGCAGCTTGACGTTCGGAAGTATCTGCCGGTTTGGGAAGACATTGGCCAAGTGGCGGCGGGAATAATAGGTGTCAATCGAAACCGTGTACACGGCATGGCAGGCCATTTCCTGAAGCTGCGCGCCGTGGGCGAAAAAGAGCGCCTCGCTCTTTTCGGGGGGCAGACGGTCTAGATTATCGAAAATGACCAAAAGTCGATGCCCTTTCCCCGCGTCCTGCAAGGCTTGGGATGCGGCGGTAAGCAGGACATTGGTACTGCTTGACAGGCCTCGGAATTGACGGTCGAGCTCTTGTCGCGTGGTGGTCACACGAGACGAGCCCGCCTTGGCGTCGGCGGTCAGTTTAGCAAACAGACGCGCGATGAACGGGATCTCTGCGCCGGCCTTTGCCTCGGTGGTGATCCCAGCGGAAAGCTTGACGGACTCTTCCGTCTCCTTGGTCACATCCATAAACCATTTCTCGACATCGCGGAGCAGGCTCGCCCCGAGCGAGACATTCTTCATATGCAGCGATTCCAAGAGCTGTCGGCAGACCAGCAGAAAAAGGTCCGTATAATCAACGTCCAAGGGGTCAAGAAAATCGACGATGTCCAGGTAGAGCATAAAGCAGGAGGGCCCAAGGGCTTTCTCGAGCTGACGGAGCTCTGTCGACTTTCCAGACCCGCGATGGCCGCTAAAGGCTATGGGTGAATACTGGCCTTCGCCACAGTTCTCGATCATTTGCTTCAGGTAGTCGGTGGCGCGAGAGTTCCTCGCTTCCGTGAAATCCACATAATAAGGGTCACCGCTCGGCAGGGGTTGCTGAGGGTTGGTAGCTTGAAATGCTTCACGAAGCGTAGCAGCAGGTGGCATGGTTCTGGTCCCCCTCCAAAGCGTACCACGACTCAACCTGGAAACAAACGGCCTCGAACGCGGCATGACCGCTCGGTCGCGGCGGTTTCCTCCGAGGCGAGAAACGGCGGGTGGCGGGCTGACGACTCCTGCCTTTTGGAGTCTGAGATGTCCCGAAGGGACAGGTCTGTGCTGACCGCTCAGTCCAGTGGATCCAATGCGGAGCACGGACACGTCAGTAATACCGCCAGCTTGACCACGGCCAATCGCCGGGCTCCTTCACCCACCCTCGCCTCACGTGATTGTTATGCAGGCAGTTCAGTTTCTCTTCCAGTTCCCTGGCCGTCCAGATGTTCAGGTCGTAGGACTTCCGCCGGCCGCCGCAGGGCGAGGCCCTGTGGCGGCGTTTCGGTCAACCGCCCCTAACCCCTCCTTATCAAGGAGGGGAACCGCAGGCTGCGCCGGTCTTTCCGGCGAGAAGCGATTTCATCCGTTCAAGGCCTTGAGAGCCGGCGGCCAGCAGGCAGACGGCGGCGAGGACAGGACAGAGGCCGGCGACCAGAATCGCCGGTCCGAAATGCTTCTGCGGCCCCAGAATTAATCCGGTGATGATGGGCGCGGCGGCGCCTGCCGCCACGGAGATGGTGTTCAGGAATCCGATCGTGCGCCCCACCATGTTCCTGGGCGGCACGTGCTGCGAGATCGTCCAGAAATTCGAATTGCCGATTCCGGTGGCGCACATCGCCAGGGTGAGGATGGGGAGCGCCCAGAAACGATCCCGCGCCACGAGCAGCAACAGAATTGTTCCGGTGCCGATATATCCCGCCACCGCAAATCGCAGGCGGGCGGGGAAAACTCCGATGCGCGCCGCCCATTTATCCACCGCCCAGCCCGCCGAGACGTTAACGACCGCCATGGTAAAGAGCGCGGTAAAGACCACGCGCCCCATTTGGATTGTTGAAAACCCTCGGGAGAGGATTAAGTAGCTCGGCACCCAGGTCAAGACGAAGTACCAATAGTACGACGACAGCAGGATGCTCAGCGACATTGCCCAGAAGGTTCTGTTGCCTGCGAACATTCCCCACGTCCAGGGCTGCGATGGCTCGGATTCATCAGCGGCAGTGGGGGGCGAATTGGATTCCCACTTTCGCGGGAATGACGCGGTATCAGAGGGAGCAGCGACCCACCAGCAAGGCAACCACACGAGCGCGCCTAATCCCGTTATGGCAAACATCATGCGCCATCCGAAGCGGTCCAGCAGAATGGCGCCCACCAGCGCGCCGAGGGCCGGCCCGATGTTCTGGCCCGAAATATAGATCGAGGTGGGCAGTCCTTGATCCTGGGCGGCAAAGTTGTTGCGGATGAAAGAAATGCTGGCCAGCGGCGCGACGGCTTCCGCGAGGCCCAGCAGCAACCGCAGGCCGGTGATGTCCGCGGGGGCGCGGCTGAGGGCAATCGCGGCCGAGGCTACTGACCAGACGAGGAAACCGGCCGCATAAGTACGGCGTATGCCGAAGCGATCCACGATCGCGCCGGCCGGCATTTGAAACACGCCGTAAGTCCAGAAGAAGGCCGAGAGGAGCAACCCCATGGCGGCGGGGGCGATGCGGAAATCACGCATGATCGAGGGCGCGGCGACGCTGAGGTTGCCGCGATCGATGTAGTTGATCACGATGCCAAGAAACACGAGAGCGAGGACAATCCAGCGGCGGCGCATAGGTTTCGACTGTATGCACGCGGATTCAGGCCTGTCATCCTGAGCGCAGCGAAGGATCTCTGCGGTTGTGCGCAAGTCGTTCGACCATGGGGAACTGCGGAGATCCTTCGCTGCGCTCAGGATGACAGCCTTCGACTTTTCCTACTTTACGAACTTGATGATCCCAAAAGTCGCGGGCTGGTGGAACGAACCGTTGGCGCCTGCGGGCAAAGGGCTCCACGAAAGGAATCGCCGTTGCGAGTCGTCGCCGGGGCCGTCGCAGCGATAGAGATTGACGTGCCATTCGTCTCCTGCTTTGATGTCGTTGGCGTGCATGGAGCTAACCGGGATGCGCATTTCAACCGCCCAGGCTTTGTGCGAGGCATCGACTTTGGTGGCGTGCTCGAAGTGAGAATCCCAGGCGGCATCATTCATGGGATTCTTGCTGAGATCGATCTCGAGGTCGATCCACTGATTGTTGGGCGCCACTTCGAACTCGTAATAGTGGAGGAAACGCTCGGGCTGGGGATTGATGAACGCTTCCACCACGTCGCGGTTCCAGAGTTCCCAGCGCTCTTTCGCAGGATCCTCGCCGGCGTAGATGTTCAGGGACTGGTATCGGCACCAGTAAGCGAAGTAGATGTAATGAGGCGTCCAGAGGCTTGCCACCCGGGTCTCAGAACCGGCCAGCGGTTTGTGGCTCATGCGGTCGCCCAAGGTTTCACGCGCGGCATCCTTCCAAAGGCTTTTCGTGAGGTCGGCATTCGGGACGAAATCGGCAGCCAGAAACTTCGAGGTCATGGAGACTTTCCGAATGTACTGTTTTTTCTCCGGCACGTTCTGCGCACCTCCCCCTACTGTTAACAGACATGCAAAAGCCAGCGCCAGCAGCGGCGCGATCAACAGAATAGCCCAACGTCGCATCCGGGTCCTCCATCAATGAGTCCATGCAATATAGCAGGATGAAACGAAAAACAAAACCAGCCAGCCCGCGGCAAGATGTGAAAAAATCAGGCGACGGTCATTCTGAGTCCTACGCTTGTCATTCTGAGCGAAGCGAAGAATCTCAGCAGTTCCGGATTTACCACAAACAGCACAGAGAGCGCAGAGAAGTGCAACTGCGGAGATCCTTCGCTGCGCTCAGGATGACACACTCCGAATCTCTTCACGCGTTGAGGCCGGATGAGTTATTGTAGTGCCTACTGGAGGAGGTCGAATGAGCGGAGTAAATCGCAGACAATTGCTGAGGCAGGTTGGTGCGGCGGCAGCCGCAGGAGTGGCCGTCAAAGGATCGCCAGCGAGGGGAGCGGAGTCAACCGAACCGGCGCAGGGCGCAAAGCCGGAGCGCCTGGCGCTCGAGGACTTCCAACCCCGGAGCATGCTTCACGTGCCGGAAACGAAGGTGGAACGCTCGCGATTCCCCGTGATCGATGTGCATACCCACCTCACCATGGGGGCGCAGCACAAGAATGGCGTGACCATCGGGGAGGAGATCCGGTTCCTTGCGACTCCCGAAGATGTGCTGCCGGTGATGGACCGGAAAAACATCCGCATGATGGTGGACCTCACCGGCAACCGTGGAAAGGGACTCGAACAAGCCATTCAGCGATTTCAGCGGGCTCATCCGGATAGGTTCCTGGTCTTCACGGAACCCGGATGGGACCAGTTTAACCGGCCGGACTACTCGCGCTGGCAGGCGGATGAGATTGGGCGCGCGCACCAGGCAGGGGCGAGAGGATTGAAAGTGGTGAAGACTCTTGGTCTCTACCTCCGGCAGGACGTCACTTCGGGCGCGCTGGTGAAGATCGACGATCCGCATTTCGACCCGATGTGGGAAGCGTGCGCCGGCTTCAAAATGCCGGTGGCCATCCACATCTCCGATCCCGAGGCTTTCTTCCTGCCCATCGACAGATTCAACGAGCGCTTCGAGGAACTGAACCATCATCCCGACTGGTCGTTCTACGACCACGACTTTCCCAGCTTCCGGGAACTGCTGGAGGCGCGAAATCGCATGTTTGCGCGCCATCCCAAAACCACTTTTATTGCTCTGCATGTGGGACACAACGCGGAGAACCTGGCTTCGGTCTCCGAATGCCTGGACCGCTTTCCGAATATGTATGTCGAACTTGCGGCGCGCATCGGGGAACTCGGGCGGCAACCGCGCACGGCGCGCAAGTTTTTTGAGAAATACCAGGACCGAATCATGTTTGGAACAGATGCGGTGCCCAACGGCAAGGAGACTCCCCAGCAGATTCTCTCGGCTAAACTCTACGAGATCTATTACCGCTTCCTGGAAACCGAGGATGAGTATTTCGACTACGCGCCGGCGCCCAAACCACCGCAGGGACGGTGGCAGATTTACGGGATCGGGCTGCCGGAGGGCATCCTGCGGAAGGTGTATTACGAGAATGCGGCACGAGTTCTTGGGATAGCGTAAGCTCTCAGCTCTCAGCTTTCAGCTGTCAGCTTTCAGCAAACAACACGCCTGTCATTCTGAGCGCAGCGAAGAATCCCGGCAGTTTCGGGTTCACCACAGAGGCACAGAGACACAGAGAAGAGCAACTGCGGAGATCCTTCGCTGCGCTCAGGATGACAGCGTGTGGAAAAGGGTTGCTGAGAGCGGCAGGTGACCGCCTTGTTTCAATCGTCAACGGCGGAACGCATGCGCTCGCGGACCTCTTCTTGAGTAAGGAGTTCGCCACGGTCGGCTTGGCGAAGACCCCGCTCGACCTTATAGAGTAGGTAGAGCCGATCCAGCGCCTCCTCGACCCCAGCATCGTCGGGGAGATCCTCTAGGGCCTTCAGCACCTGTTGCTTGGCTTCCATACGAACTCTCCTGTTCCCTATCGTATCATTGGAACGGACGACGGAACCAGATTCTTCCACCGAACAAGGGCTATCGTGCTTTGATTTCCGTCCAATACTGATCATAAAGCTGCGCGGCGGGGCCAACGTCGCGCATGAACTCGCAGTGAACGAGGGAGGCGGGGTCGGGAAACACGGCGGCGTTGCGGAGGAGCCAGGGTTCGATATCTTTCAGGTCGTAGCGGCTGGGTGTGTTGAAGCCGGAGTCGTTCACAAAAAGCGCGGCGACTTCGGGGCGGTGAAAATAGTTGATGAAGGCCTCCGCCAATTGCTTGTGGGGAGCGGTGCGCGGGATGCAAGCGCAATCCACGGAAATGGTGCAGCCTTCCTTGGGAATAACGTAACGGAGCTTCGGCTCATCGCGCATCACGAAGGTCATGTTTCCGTTGTAAGCTTGCGCGATCCAGGCATCGCCGGCGGCGAGGTCTTCCTGGAAATTGGAGCTGTTGTAGCCCTTCACGAGAGCCTTTTCCCTGAGCAACAAATCGCGGGCTTGGCGGAGTTCGTCCGGGTTGGTGGAGTTGAGCGAGTAGCCAAGTTTCTTGAGAGCCATGCCGAAGACTTCGCGCGTGTCGTCGAGCAGAAGAATGTGGCCTGCATAGCGGGGATCGAAGAGCGCCGACCAACTGTCGAGATTCTCCTTCACGAGGTCTGCGCGGTAGGCCAAGCCGGTGGTGCCCCAGGCGTAGGGCACCGCATAGTCGTTGTGCGGATCGAACGGCAGGCCTAGAAATCGCTGGTCGATGTTGGCCCAGGCGGTCGGGAGTTGGGATTTGTCGAGGGGCGCGAGCAAGCCTTGCCGAATGAGAATCTGCACCATGTAATCGCTGGGAACCACCAGATCGTAGCTGACGTTGCCTGCCTGCAGCTTGGCGAGCAGGGCTTCGTTCGAGTCGTACAGATCGTAGTTGACCTTGCAGTGGAACTCACGTTCAAACCCCTGAGCGACGCGGCGCGAGCTGTAGGTGGACCATGTATAGATGTTCAGTTGGGGGAGGTTCTCACCGCCCGTCCAGGTGCGGGCGACGACCGGCGCGAGCATCAGCAGGAAAACCGCCGTGGCACTCAGGACGGCGGCGCGGACTTTCATGGCTCCGCGTTCCAGCCGCTGTGCGATGTAGACCAAGGGAATGGTGGCCGCCAGGATGACGGTGGAAATGGCGTTGATCTCCGGCGTGATGCCGCGCTTTAGACGGGAATAGATCTCCAGGGGCAAGGTGGTGGAGCGCACTCCCGCCGCGAAGGAAGTGATCAAGTAGTCGTCAAAAGAAGTAGTAAAGACCAGCAGGGCCGCGGAGAGAATTGCGGGAGCGGCAATGGGCAGGGTGATGCGAAAGAAGGTGGTCCATTCGTTCGCGCCCAGGTCGAGCGCGGCTTCCTCGATGGAGGGGTCCATGCCTGCCAGGCGCGCCCCAACCACGATGATCACATAAGAAATACAAAAGGTGATGTGAGCGACGATGACGGTGGAGAGGCTCAATTGCATGCGCAACAGGCTGAAGAAGATGACGATGGCCACGGCCATGACGATTTCAGGGATGACCAGGGGAAGATAGACGATTCCGTCGAGGACGGTCTTGGCGCGACGGCGAACCTTGGGGAAGACCAGGGCGCCCATGGTGCCGAACGCCACACAAACCAGGGTGGCGGCGGCGGCCACCAGAAGGCTGTTGAGCAGCGATTGGATGATCTGTTCGTCGCGCCAGAGCAGCGCGTACCATTCGCCGGTGAAGCCGATCCAATGTGCGGAGAGGCGAGAGCGGTTGAAGGAGAAGAAAATGAGGACGAAGACGGGTGCGTAGAGAAAGAGGTAAACGAGCGTGGTGGCGGAAGCCAACCCCCAACCCTGGCGGCGAGGACGCGGCATTAGAGTATCCCCCGCGTGACGCGCTCGGCGCGGCGCGACCCTGTCCAAAGCAGCACCAGGACCACAAAGGTCAGCAGGAATGCTACCGCCGAGCCGAAGGGCTGGTCACGCACGGAGGCGAACTGGTTTTGAATGAGGTTGCCCACCATGATGGTGCGCGCGCCACCCAGCAGATCCGGCGTGATGAAGGCTCCGATGGAGGCGATAAATACCAACACTCCGCCCGCGCTGAGCCCCGGCATCGAGATGGGCAGAGTAATCCTGAGGAACGTATGCCAGCGGTTGGCGCCCAAGTCCTGTGCAGCCTCGAGGAGGATGGGATCGAGCTTTTGCAGCACCGCATAAAGAGGCAGGATCATGAAGGGAAGTTCGCCGTAAACCAAGCCAATGAAAACCGCCAGCGGTGTGTAAAGCAAGCGAAGCGGCTCGTGCACAAGGTGCAGAGTCATGAGAGCGGTGTTGACCACACCCTCGGTGCGCAAGATGACCATCCAGGCGTAAGTCCGGATGAGGAAGCTCGTCCAGAAAGGTATCACCACCAGCATCAACAGCGCGGATTTCCACCGCCCGGAGACCTTCAGCGCCAAGGTGTAAGCCACGGGATAGCCCAGCAGCATGCAAAGCACCGTGGTGAGAACCGCCATCCAGAAGGAGCGCCAGTAAACGCCAAGATACAGGGGCTGGAAGGCGCGCCAGTAATTTGATAACCCCAGGGCCCATTCTATGGTCCCATAAGGCGAGCGGCGGGCGAAGCTGACCGCCAGGAGGTAAGCCAGGGGAAGAAGGAAAAAGCCCACCAGCCAAACCAGGCTGCCGGAGAGAAGACTGGCGGCGCGCAAGGCCGGGCGGCGCCGAAAGAAACGCAGCACGGGTTCGGCTTTGGATTCTGCTGAGGGTGTGATTTCCGGGCTCATGTCTTGGCAAGCGAGAATAACGGAAGGAGTCGACGCATGTCAAACCCAGGCGGTGGTGCGGGCGTTAGGAGTTTCTGCATTTTCCGGGAGCGTGGGGTTCCAGCCCGCAGAGATGGGGCGGGAAGCGGGCTGGAAGCCCGCGCTCCCATAATTGCAGCGGCGGCGGATGAGACGACCGCGCCCATTCGCGCTTCTGGGTGTATTCTATTCTTATAGGGAAGACCAAAATGACATGCCTAGCGCCAGGCCGCCCGGACCCCAAAACGTTCCCGTTGCTCCTCTGCGCCTTGCTTTTGGCCGGCTCATGCCCATTCGCAAGCGGTGGACAAAGCGGAAGCGCACAGCAGGCCGGCAGCGCGGTGGCCGGCAGTCCCGCAACGCAGGAACCGCCGGCTCCCGTTACCGCCGAGGATTTCTTGAAGCAAGGCAACGAATTCGCCCGGCTGCACAAATGGAAAGAAGCCGAGGAGTCGTACCTCAAAGCAAGCAGCTTACGGCCCGATTACCCCCAGGCGCACTACAACCTGGGCAACGCCTACCTGGCGGAGCAGCAGACCGCCGACGCCGTTCGGGAATACCGGGAGGCGTTGCGGTTGAAGCCGGACTTCCCCGGCGTCCACATGAACCTTGGCGCGGTGGAGGAATCGCAAGGACACCTGAAAGACGCCATCGCGGAGTACCACGCCGAACTCCGCCTCCACCCTTCGAATCCCGCGGCCCACGTGGGTTTGGCGAACGTGCTCACAGCCAACCGCCAGTTCAAAGACGCGGCCGGCGAGTACCGCACCGCGATCGAACTCGACCCTGGGAACAGCCAGATCCGCGTGGCGTTTGCGAACTCACTGCTGCAATCGGGAGACGTGGCTGCGGCCAGCGCGGAATTTCAGCAAGTGCTTGCCCAGGCTCCCGATGATCCCGAGGCGCACTCCGGACTGGCCACGGCGCTCGCCCAAGCCGGCCGATTCGATCAGGGTGTGGCCGAACTCCGCGCCGCTGTCCGCCTGCGCCCCGACGATCCTGATCTGTACCTGTCGCTGGGCAACTCGCTCCAGGCCACGGGGGACTTGATTCACGCCATCGAGGAGTATCGCCGGGCGGTCGAGTTGCGCCCCGAGCAGACCGACTACCGGTATGCGCTGGCGATGGCGTTGCGGGAGGCGGGCGACTACGGCGGGGCCATCACCGAGTTGCGCCGGGTCACCCGCCAGCAGCCGGGAAACGCCAATGCTCATACGGCGCTGGCCGCCGCATACCTTTCTGTCTCCGACCATCCGGCGGCGGAGGCCGAGTATCGCGAGGCCCTGCGCTTGAAGCCGCAGGACCCCGCCCTCCACGAGAACCTCGGCCTGGTACTGCGCAAGACCGGCGACCTGCCG
This sequence comes from uncultured Acidobacteriota bacterium, assembly GCA_963831905.1. Classification (GTDB taxonomy): domain Bacteria; phylum Acidobacteriota; class Terriglobia; order UBA7540; family UBA7540; genus CAVROP01. The sequence goes on from CAWHRX010000009.1 coordinate 2,946,806, forward strand.
GACGCCGTCCGGGAGCTTCAGCGAGCCGTGGATCTGGCCAAAGACAACGCGGATTACCATCGTAACCTGGCGGAGACTTATCAATCGGCGGGCGATCTCGCCGGCTTTGTGCAGGAATACCGCGAGGAAGTTCGGCTGCGTCCCGACGATGCCGACGCCCATCTGCATTTAGCCAACGCTTATCAGGCTGCCGGCGATTGGGACAACTCGCTGAGTGAATACCGGGTGGCGCTGGGGATGCGGCCCGGCAGTCCCGAATTGCACTACACCTACGCCATGGCACTCAAGGCGTCCGGGCACGCGCGCGAGGCGGAGGCGGAACTGAACCATGCGGTCCAGTTGCGTGCCGACTATCCAGAAGCCTTGGTGGCGCTGGGCGATATGCTGGTTGCCGACAAGAACTACGAGCTGGCCATACCCACTTACCGGGACGGGCTGAAGTTTCGGCCTGACGATCCCACGCTCCACTCCCGCCTCGCCGGCGCCCTGCGCCAGGCAGGGGACGCGGCCGGGTCGGCCAGCGAGAGCGAGCAGGCGGCTCAGCTCGACCCGAGCTTTGCCGGTTATCAACTCGATTTGGGCAACGCTCTCTACAACAAGGGCGATTACAAAGGCGCGGTGCAGGCATTCCGAACCAGCCTGTCGCGCCGCAACGACCCCCAGGCGCAGGAGAATCTGGGGCTGGCCCTCGAGCAACTGGCGGACTGGAAAGGCGCTTCGGACGCCTTTCGGGAAGCGCTTAAACTGCGCCCCGATTGGTCTGACGCGCACCTGAATCTATCCATCGCGCTCAGCCACCTGAACGACCCGGAGGGGTCCGCGGAGGAGGCACAGGCGGTTCTGCACATCATCCCCAACAGCCCCGAGGCCCATTTCGCGCTCGCCAACGCCTGGCTACGCATGGGCAAGGCGGAGGAGGGGATCAAGGAGTTGCAGGAAGCCCTGCGCGACAAAACCGATTACGCGGAGGCGCGGCTGGCGCTGGCGGACGCCTTCTCGCACTCCGGCCAACTCGCCGACGCCATCGGCAATTACCGCGAGTACCTGCGCCTGAACCCCAAGGACGCCGTGGCGCATGTCGATCTCGCCAACAGCTTGCTCAAGACGCGCCAATTCAATCCCGCTATCCAGGAGTATGAGGAAGCTCTCCGCCTGCAACCCGCCGAGCCTATTACTCATTACAATTTTGGCGTGGCCCTCGAGGCGGCCGGCGACAAAGCTCGCGCCCGGCAGGAATATGAGACCTACCTGGAGCTCGATCCCACCGCGCCGGACTCCATCGAGTTACGCAAACACCTGCACGAGTTGGCGGCGAGGAAGTGAGCGCGCCACGTGCGGGCGGAGAGGAGCTTGAATCGGCAGCCCTCTCCCCAAGGGAGAGGGCTATCATTGCCTTTTGTTACTCTCCGTACTTGAAGGACTTGTTCGGATAGGGCGGTGCTTTGGGCACCGGGCGCGGATCCTTTTGGATTTCCTCCTGGAGCAGTTTCAGGGCGGCGTCAAGCTGCGCGTCACTGCCCTGGAAGGTGGCATGGGGTAGGTCATCTACCACTAGGTCCGGGTCCACCCCGTGCCCTTCGATCAGCCATTTGCCTTCCGGTCCGTAGACACCCATCTCGGCGGCCGTGGCGATCCCGCTGTCGGCAAGCCGGTTGTTCGCCGAGAGCCAGATCTCGCCTCCCCAGGTGCGCACCCCGATGACCTTGCCCAGAGCGAGGCGCCGAAAGCCTTCGGTGAAGGCCTCGCCGTCGGAACCGGTCAAACGATCGCAGAGCACCACCATGTGGCCGCGGAAGGCGTACTGCATGTTCCAGGTGGGATTGCCAACCCGAGGCTGCCAATAAAACCACGCCTGACGCTGGAGTTTTGAGAGCAGCCAGGAATCGATGTTGCCCCCGCCGTTATGGCGCACGTCGATGATCAGCCCCTGGCGATCGAAGACGGGATAGAACTCACGCGCCCACTGCTCGATATCGCCGGAGCCCATGGCGCGCAGGTGAACGTAACCGATGTGCCCTTGCGAGTCCTTCTCGACTTTCAGCCGGCGCGTGTACTCCCACTCTTTATATCGCAGGTTGCGTTCCTCAGGGCTCGAAATGGGCGTCGCGATGACCTCCCGGATCTGCCCGGCCGTGGACTTGACGCGCAGCAGCACCTGGCGGCCCGCCTTGCCGCGCAGCAGCGCCCGTTCGTCGGGAACGCTGAGCAAGTTTTCAGAATCGATGCTGATAATTACCTCGCCTTCGTGCACGATCGAGTCGGGCCGAGCCAGCGGTGGGGCTTCGTTGGGCAGGTCGGGATCGTGAAGGTAGATATGCTCGACCACGAACCCGCCGGCCTGATCATCGCGCCGCAGGCGGGCGCCGAGCGAGGCCAGCGCAACGTCATCCGCCGGCTTGCGGGCATCGCCGCCGAAGACGAAGATGTGAAGCGCCGAAAGTTCGCTCACCATTTGCGCGATCACCTCGTTCAGGTCGTCACGGTCCGCCACCCGGTCAGCCAAGGGAAGGTACCGATCGCGCATGGCTTTCCAGTCCACGCCCTGCATGTTGCGGTCATAGAAATAATCGCGCTCCAGCCGCCAGGCATCCGCAAAGAGTTCGCGGAATTCGGCGCGGGGATTGGTATCGAACGTCCATCGAGAGAGGTCCATCTTGGCCTTGGGAAGCGCCTTGGGATCGGAAAGCGCGGCGGCTTTGACGTCGGCGTCGAAAATATAGAAGTCATCGCCCTTCGCCACCAGCATCTTTTTACGATCCAGCGACATCTCGAAACCCTTCACGTCGGCGAGGACAGTCTCGGGAGAATCGCCCTTGTTGGCGATATCCACGCAGGCAAGATTCTCTTTAGGCAGAGCGCCCTGATCGCGATCCAGCCAGCAAATTCGTTTCTCACCAGCCTGGAGGTCGGAGTAATTGCCGGGGGGCACGGGTACCTCATTGAGCCGCGCTGTCAGCGCGTTGAAGTCAATGTTCACGGTGGGGGGCGCCGGTTTCTTCGCCTCAGCCGCCTGACCGGGTTTTGCCTCGCTCGCTTGGCTCGGCTGCGACGCGGCGGGCTTGGCCTCCGCCGGTTTCTCCGTCTTCGTCTCCTCCGGCTTGGCGGGCTGATCGGGATGCAGTTCATCCGCCGGTGCGAAGGGCGAGCGCAGGCCCGGGGCGAGTGCAATCTCGTACACTTTCATGGAGCGATCGAAGTAGGGGTCCGGCTGCCGCGCCCCCCAGGGGGACTGCACCGCCGTCCTCAGCATGCGGTCGGAAAGGAAGTAGAGCCACTTGCCATCCGCGCTCCAGGCGGGGTTGCCGCTGTTGTAGCGGTCGGAACTGAGGGTGTGAATGGCGCCGGTATTCGCATTCAGAACCTTGATCTGGCTGAAAGTATTGGTGGCCGCTTCCACATAGGCAAGCCACTGGCTGTCCGGCGACCAGGTGAGGTCCTCGAAGTCTCCGACCATCGACTGCGCGATCAGCTTCTGCTGCTTTGTCTTGGTATCGAGCAGCCACAACTGCTGGTCCTTGTTGTGATGCGCCAGCCAGCGGCCGTCCGGCGATGGCACGCCTTCCCAGCGCAGCACCTTGGCATCTTGCGTCCACTGCTCGGGCGCGCCGATTCCGTTAGCCGGGTATTTCCAAAATTCGGTTTCGCCGCTTTCGGTGGAGAGCGCGATGATGTTCTTGCCGTCAGGCAGGTAGCGGGCCTGGCGGTAACGGACTGCGGAGTTCCCGGCTACCTTGACGATTCGCCCGCTCTTGGCGGGGAGAGTGAATACTTCGCCACGCGCGGTGAAAACAGCCGCATCGCCGGTGGGTGAGATGTGAACCTGGGTGAGATAGCCGAGCGGGCTCTTCACCCAATGGTCGCGCAACTGATCGAAGTCGCTGACCAGTGAGATGTTGATGATGGCGTCGTGTCCGGTCTTGAGATCGAGCAGCCAGAGGTCGGCCCCACATTGATACGCCATGCGGCCGCTCGAGAGTGACGCCCACTGAATATCGAAACTGTGCTGGTGAGTGTGCTGCTTCAGGCCGTGGCCGTTGCGGTCCATCGAGTAGATGTTCATCACCCCGTCGCGGTCGGAGAGAAAGTACACTCGGCCGTCCCAGAACATGGGATTGTGGGAAGTGCCGGGCCAGTCAGCGGTCAAAGGGACGGCCTCCGCGCCGGCGTCGTAGCGCCAGAGTTGCTCCGCCGTGCCCCCCTTGTACCGTTTCGTGAAACTCGGCTGGCGGTTGTAGCGGGTGAAGAACAGGGTGCGGCCGTCCGGCGTATAACTGGCCTCGGCGGCTTGAGCCAAAGGCACCACCTCGCGCCCGCCGTGGCTATCGACGGCCACCAGTTTGGGGTCGGGCAGCGTGGAGTAGCGGCCGGTGCGGACGAGCACGCGCCCGTCGGGCGTCCAGCCCGCCACGGCCGCGTCTCCGTCCCAGGTGATGCGCTGAGGCAAGCCGCCCTCCACCGGCATCGTGTACACTTCCGTCGGGCCCTCGTATTCAGCGCTGAAGGCAACGGTGCGGCCGTCGGGAGAAATGGCCGCGCCACCTTCGTGCCCGGGATTGGAGGTGAGCCGCCGCGCCGCGCCACCCTTCACGCTGACGGTCCAGAGATCCCCTTCAGCCGTAAAGATGATCGTATCGCCGTGGAGAGCAGGATCGCGGTAATAACCGGGATGCGCGGGAGCATCATCAGCGGTAATAATAGTATTAATCAGTATGAAGCAAGAGATAATGACAAGCGATAGCATGACCAGGCGGGCGGCGACTTTGAGGCGGCCCAACCCTTTTCCGATTTTCGCGTCCATTTCCGTTACCCTGCCTCCTTCGGGTGTCCTGAGCCGTGCTGACCTAAAGGCCAGCGCTACTCGTTAATTGGACGGGCGCGCGGCCTCTTTAGGCGCTCCGACTTTCTCGGTGGCATCCACATGGAAGAGTTTGAATTCCGAGTAGCGATGCTGGTTGCGGAGGTGTTTGCCGTTCCAATCCACGGTCACGGTGACTTGCTGTGGAACCCAGATTCCCGTGCTTTTGTCTTTAAAGTGAACTTCGCCATAAGCGATTTCAGTTGTTTCGCGTTGCAATTTGAGTTCCTGCACAGGCTTCAGCAGGTCGCTGCGGAGGCGGGTGATCTGGTAGGTCTTGGAGTCGATCCAAGCCAAGCCCTGGGAGAAAGTCGTTACGAAGGTATCACCGGATTTGAAGGCGCCGGTGAATTGCGCTTTCGCCGGCTGCTGGGCAAAGGCCACCAAAAAGGTATCACGGCCGTCGATCTTCTGCCGGCCGAGGTAGCGAAACTCTGCTTGCGATTGGTACTGGGGATGGAAAACAAGCGCCGCCGCGGCAAATCCCGAGGTGAGCATGAACCCGTCCCCCAGACCTGCCGGCGTCGTCTGCCGGCCCCCCAAATCAGTACGGTACTCATTGAAGCCCGGCCCCCAGGACAGGACCGGAGCGAAGCACAAGTAGCGAAACTTCTGATCGAGTGTGTCAGGTGTCTTTTGCTTGTGCTGGAGCTTTTCCTGGTGAATCAGCTCCAGTGAACTCGTGTTGGGGAAATTGACAAAAGACTCTGCTACGGCCTTGCCCACTGCACTGAGGATGGGATCCAACTGTGCCTGGTCGCTTGCGGGCTGCAGACCCTCGACGTCGAGCGGAGGATGGTGGAGGTAATCGAGCGCCTGATCGCCCTTGGATTTCCCCTTTCCGTAGTCTGCTTCGATCTTCTTGCGATTTTCAATCTTCACCCATAGGGCACGCGCCTCAAAGGGCATCTTCTTTACATCACGGCCTGCGAGGTAACGAGCCATCTCCTGGTCCGCTGCCTGGAATTGATCCTCGCCCAATAGGGCCTCGATACGCAGAAGACGTATTTCAGGTTTGGCGCCCGCCCCTAAAGCCTTGCCCAGGTATTCGTCGGCGGCGCCCCAATTCTGGACCTGTAACTGGGATCGGCCGAGTTCCTGAAGGGCGAGCGTGTCTTGAGGGGCATATTTGAGCGCCTCAATAAAATAGGCGGCCGCGTTCTTGGGATTGTGCTTCCAGCTTTCCATCACGCCCAAGGCCACCAGGGGCTCCGGGCGCCCCAGGCTGCCGTTGGCATGGATTTGGTTGAACGCTTCGGCGAGATTGCGGCAGGCGCCATCCCAATCTCCGGAATCGAGTTCAGCGACCGCTAACATGGTGCGACAAGCCGGGCAGGAAGCATCCTTGCGAATCACTTTGGTGAAGAATGGAAGGGCCCGCTCGGAACTTCTCCTCTCCAGGAACTCCGTCACCCCGCGGGCGAAGTCCTTTTCCTCGCCGGCCGAGAGCCCGTCGGAGGCCTTGAGCTTGCTCAGCTTCGGCGCCAGACTTGAGATCAGGTCGGCCTGGTTAAGCAATCCGGCCGTCGCTTCCGCCTCCCGCAGTGTGATGGGAACCACCCAGGTCTTTCCTGCTTCCTCAAATGTAATGAGCGCCTGAGCCTTGAGGTATCCTTTCTTCGTCACCTTCACGTCGATGGTGAGTTCTTTCCCGCCCGAGAGATTCAAGGAGTAATCCGTCCGGAACTCTCCTTGGAAGTCCGTCACCGCGATTTTCGGTACGGCGGAGACGTCCACAGGCGTTATCGCAACCTTAGCGCCCTGGACCGGATCGCCTTGGAGCGTCTTCACGCTGCCCTGAATGATCCACGGGGTGTAGAGATTAATGCCGGCTTCAGGGGTGGCGGCCGGCCCAATAACCTGGGCGATCGCGGCAACGGGCAGCAAAAACGCCGCTGCAAAGAGGACGTGAATGCGCACAATCAGCTTCCTCATGACGAGCCCCCAGCATATCGGATCACTCGACATTACCTCCTGCGCGAGTTTTACTGTTTCTTTTGGCTGAGCTCTTTGGGTTTGCCTTGCTTCTCGGTGGCCTCCACCTGGAAGAGCTTGAACTCGGAGTAGTGGTGCTCGTTGCGGAGATGTTTGCCGTTCCAATCGACGGAAACCGTGACTTGCCTCGGTACCCAGAATCCTTCCGTCATGCCTTTGAAGTGCACTTCACTGTACGCGATCTCGGTGGTTTGACCTTCCAGTTTGATTTCCGGCAAGGGCCTCAGCAGGTCAGTTCGGAGCCGGGTAATTTGATAGTTGTTACAATCAATCCAGGCCAAGCCCTGAGTGAAGGTGGTCAAACTCACGCCGCCGGACTTGAATGTCCCGCTCAATCGCGCCTTGGCGGGTTGCTGGGCGAAGGCCACCAAGTAGTTATCATGGCCGTTCACTTTCTGCCGCCCAAGATAATGAAAGTCGGATTGCGCCTGATACATAGGATGGAAAACGAGCGAGGCCGAGGCGAACCCTGAAGTGAGCATGAAGCCGTCGCCCAGGCCCTTCGGCGCAGCTTGCAGTCCGGATTGATCGGCACGGTACTCATTGAAACCCGGGCCAAAGTCTTCGTCCGGAGTGAAGCACAGATAGCGGAACTTCTGATCCAGCGTGGCGCCTACCTTTTGCTTGTGCACCAGCTTTTCCTGATGAATCTCTTCCAGCGAACTAGTGTTGGGGAGTTTGGCGAACACTTCTGCGATGTTCTGGCCCACGGCTTTGAGGACGGACTCCAAAGGCTTCTGGTCGGTGGCGGGCACCAATCCCTCGAGATCGAGAGGAGGATGGCGGAGATAATCGAACCGCGGAGCGCTCTTCGCCTTGGCGTAAACGGCGTCAATCTTCTTTCGATTTTCAACCTCCGCCCATAGCTGGCGGACGCGCAAGGGCAGGGTTTTCACGTCGCGCCCGTTAAGGTAACGGGACATCTCTATATTCGCTGCCTGGTATTGACCCGCGCCCAGTAAAGCCTCGACGTACAGCACGCGCACCTCAGGATTAGCGCCCGCCGCCAGGGCTTTTCCAAGATATTCAACAGCGGCGCCCCAGTTCTGAATCTGCAACTGCGAACGGCCCAGTTCCTGAAGGGCGAGAGCGTCCTGAGGGGCGTACTTGAGCGCCGTAACGAAATACCCTGCCGCTTCTTTTGGCGCATACTGCCAGCTTTGCATCACCCCCAAGGCGACGAACGGTTCCGGCCGTCCCGGGCTGCCGTCCGGCAGCATCTTCTGGCAGACTTCGACGAAGCTGCGCAGGCCGCCATCCCAATCGCTGGAGGCGAGTTCGGCGAGCCCGAGCATCGTTTTGCAAGGCAAACAGGAAGGATCAAGGTGAATCACCTTGGCGAAGTAGGTCAATGCCCGCTCCGGCTTTTTCATCTCCAAGAACTCCGCCACGCCGCGCGTATAGTCCTTCTCTCCGGCTGCCGAGAGCCCGTCGGAGGCCTTCAGCTTGCTTAGCTTCGGCGCCAGGCTTGAAATCAGATCTGCTTGCGGGAGAAGATCCGGGTCCTCCTCCGGAGTCCGCAGGGTAATGGGAATGACCCAGACCCCCTTGCTTGATCCGTTGAATTCAACGAGCGCGTGAGCTTTGAGGAACCCTTTCTTGGTTACATTCACCTCGAAGGAAAGTTCCTTCACGGAGTCCATCGCCGATTTCAGCATGTACACCGTATCAAACTTGCCTTGCAGGTCGGTCGTCAAAACTCGGAATTCGGCCGAGGTGTTAACAGGCACCAACTCGACCCTGGCATGAGCCACCGGGTCGCTCCGAAGTGTCTTCACTTGGCCCACCACGGTCCATTGTTGGTAATTCAAGAAATTGCTGTCGCCCAGGGTAGCGGTAGCGGCGGGATTAAAGGCGACCGAGGCCCCCGAGCCGAGCTGGCCGTGGCCTATCGCCGGCACCAGCAACAAACACACTGCCGCAGATAGGACGGGAATGCGCGAGCGGATAATCATGATGACGACCTCTTAAATCGGATTACTCAATTCCAACTCTACCTCTGCCTCGCATCGTACACCTACCGGCGCGCGGCGGCAAGGGTCACAGCGGCCGGTCAGCGATTCCGCATCCGAGGTTGGAGGGGGTCGAAATAGTTAGTGCGGGCGCACCGAAGGCGGTCGGGCAGATTCGCATAGGCTTTGTGGGCGGGGGCAGGGGGGGGAAATAGACCCGGTGAAGTCGACCCCACGGCGAGATGGGCGCAACCCGCCGCAGGCCGCATGAACCTCGGGCCGAAGCGCGGGGTGGAACTCCGGGAGGGGAGGAGAAGACTCTTAGGGGGATGAGCCCTCGGGGAAGCAGGGGTCCTGACAGAGTTCGCGGGCCATGAGGCGTGCCCAGTAGCGTTGCGTTCGGCCGCGACGGACGGCCGGTTTCAGATTGAGAACCCAGAAAGCATGAAAGAGGTTGTAGGCCAGGAAGGCGACGAGCAGAAAGGACTCGATGGCCTGGGGGTGGTGTTTATACACATGGTCGGAGTGCCACTCGTTGGCCAGTGCGTTGAACCCATAGTTCTCAATATCCCAGCGACGATGCCCCAAGCCGACGGCTTGTTCGGTCGCTGCCTGCGTCACTGGTAGCGTCGTGGCCCAAATCCAGTCGGTCGTAATCGACTCGACCTGCTTCGTAGTTTGACGGCGCACCTGATAGGTTTCTCGCGAACGGATGACCCGCACGGGGGCGTTCACTTGAGGCCAAGTGGCGAGGTCCGAGACGTCCCACCACTGGCAGTGACGCGACCGATACTTTCCCTCTTCGGGCGGCGTCACCCCAAACAAACCGCAGGCATCCTGGTAGAGGTCGCGCCGCTCGTCCTTGAGGACCACCAGCGCGTGCTTACCGTGGGCCAGCAGGAGATTGAAGAAGGGGGCCTGGGCATAGAGACCATCGGCCAAAAGCAACTGAAACGCACGGGGGTAACGGGCCAGGACGCGATCCAGCAAGCGCCGGGCCGTGGTCACCTCGTCTTCGTCGGGCCGCTGGGGTTCCAGATCGAGCAGGATGCGCAACTCCGAACCCGTCAACAACTGCAGAGTGACGTTCCGATGGTAGTACTGAATCCTATCGCCTTGCTCGGTGTGAATCGTCCGCTGCAAGCATCCCGAGCATCGACGGCGATAGCTGGCGTGGGTCTCGTGACCGTCGAGAACCGCCACGCCCAGTCCGCCGATGTCCGGCAAGGCTTTGTTCCGCTTCAGGCGGAAGTAGACGTGATGCAGTCCCTCGCGCAGTTCGTGGGCGACGAGGCCGGCGTGCACGCGCCCCAGGGTGTCGCTGCTTCCGGGCGAACACCCCAGCCACTGTTTCCAGAACCGCGAGAGGCGGTGCTCTTCCAGCGCGTTCAAGCTGCCCAAGCGGGACCAGAACATCACCAGGCTGGCTTTCAGGAGAACGGCCGCCGGGATACGGGGTTGTCGTCGGGGATCGTGGACCGCCGCGACGATCCGTTCCGAAAGACCGTAGACGGTCTCGCCATACCGGATCAGGCGGCGGAGAACGGGATCACTCCTTGCGATCGAGCAGTCGCTGCCACTCGACCTGCGAGAGTTCCTCCAGCAGTTGCTGGATTTCCTGATAGCCCTGAACGCTCTGGCGGATGCGCTCTTCCCACTCCTTGGGCACGAACACCTGGCGCGGCTTGCCCCCCTGGCTCTGCACGAGGTACAGCGACGCGTGCAGTTCGCCGTGGGCACAGCGGCAGTTCGGTTTCCCGCAGCGGCGCAAACGAGGCGCCAACGTCCCGCGGAGAAAGCGCCGGCCAGAGACGATCTGCGTCAGGCGCGAGCGGCGTTTGCGCTCGCCTACCGGAAGCCTGGAGCGGGATATTGGAGGGTTTTTCATCTGATATAGTTCTACTATATCAGACAGAATCGGTGCTGTCAAGTCAAAAACGAATGCGAATCTGCTCGATCAGCGGGGACTGGGCAAAGCAATAGCAATTTCAAAGGGTTAAAGCAGGAAGGAAAGCACGAATGCGGAATCGCTGGCGGCCGGTTTATCTCGGCATGGCTTGGACTTGCTTGCAGGGCAGAAGCTTTTGACATGCGTAGGCGCGCATTCCAGGGTCCGCGGCAATTAGTGTTCAGCGAAAGTGACCTCGAGGAGGAACGCTTCGGTGTTGCCTGCGGGGCGGGGCGACAGGGCGCACGGTGTCCCGGAGAAAGCGGGCTCGTTGACGGCCGCTGCGACGTAGAGGTTCCCCGGTTCATCGGTGGCAAGGCCTTTGACTCCCTCATTCAAATAGGTATCGGCGGATCCTCCGGCGAGGAAGGTGGCGAATTCGAGGCGAGGCGAGGAGGGGGAGAATCGGACAATATATCCATCTTCCGACCGGCCTAGTTTTGGCGTTAGCGCCGTGGCGGTCACGGGGAAATCGACCGAAGTGGTGCGTCCCGCAACCATCACCGAGCCATTCCGGTCCACGGTGATCGCGTCCCCTGACGTATCTCGCGAGCCTCCCACCAGCGTCGCGTAGAGGATACGGAGACGCCCTGACTGGTTGTCTCGCCGGAGCCTCGCCCAGAACGCATCAGTTCTGCCTGCCAGGCGACGCTGAAAGGCATCGGCGGTGGCAGGGAAATCTCGGGATGCTGTCGTGCCCGCGACATAAACATCCGCGCTTGCCCCGACGGCCACCGCCGACGCCGTCGAGTACCCGGCGCCGCCAATCGCCAGAACCGGCCCGGCGGGGGAACGGTGCGCAATCGAGAAGGAGAGCACGAACCCTGTCGAATCCTCGCGCCGGCCCGATTTTAGGAAGTCCGCGGAATTCGACGTTCCGGCAAGATAGAGAATGCCGTCTCCGCTGGTGGCGATGGACTGAACCGAATCGTCGCCAACTCCTCCGAGGTACGTCCCGTAGAGAAGGTGTTTACCCTCCGGATCGAGCTCAGCAAGGAACCCATCCGTCGCACCTTTGAGATGCGACGCCATCGCATCCCGCGTGACCGGGAGGTCCGGCGAGGAGGTGAATCCGGCCACCCAGGCGTTGCCGTTTGGGTCAACCCAAAGCGAGGTGGCCGTGTCTGCCCCTGACCCGCCGAGATAGGTTGCGTAAAGGTATCGCGAACCGGCGGGATCAAGTCTGGCCACGAACGCGTCGCATCCCTCGACGCCCTTCCCGCCACCCGGAGCGCGCGCCTGGAAAGCGTTTGACGTGACGGGGAAATTGGAGGAGCAGGTGCTGCCGGCCACGAAGGCGTCTCCAAGTTGGTCTACTGCAACCGCATTGGCAACCGTCCGATAGCTCCCACCGATGAAGGTCGAGTAGACAACCTGGCCGGCGCCGGGAGTGAACTTGGTGGCAAAGCCGACCCAGTCATCATTGTTCACGCCCGAGCGTGTTCTGAGGGCTTGACGGGTTGAAGGGAAGTCCGGAGAATCGGTCTGCCCCACGACGTAGATGTAGCCTTCCCGATCCACCCCGACCGCGTTCGGGATGTCCTTCTGACGCCCTCCCAGATACCCGGCAAAGCGAATGACCGGACGCGGCGCGAGGAACGCCCCAAGGGTCAACGGAGTGAAGACGACGATAGCAAGCAGAAGGCGCCTCTTCAACATCGGGGATCCTTTGTTTTCATAGACATTCTCGCTTTGTTCTCTCGTTTTCGACATTAAAAAAGCGGTTTCACGCCAAGGCGCAAGGTGCGAGAAGGTCACAAAGTCGCACCACCCCCAACCCCTCCTCGTCCGAGGAGGGGAGCCGAGGAATTCCCCTCCTTGGATAAGGAGGGGTCAGGGGCGGTTGATTTCCGGGCCGATCCTTTGTTTTCATAGACATTCTCGCTTTGTTCCCTCACAGGGGCTTAACATGCCTTGCAGCCGGACCGGGCGCAGGGCTCCCACGCCTCCAGTATTCTAGCCTAGAAAACGCCGTCCGTCAAGCCCAAAGAATCGAGCGGTGAAATTAGGGGGGCGGGCGGCGATAGGGGCGAGCCGGGTGGCGCAAAACAGAGTTTGCATTCGACGTTCAGACCAAACTAAAGCTGCTCGTGGTATACTTCGCCAATTCATTCACACGAAAGGACACTTGCCATGAGAAGACTCGTTCTGACGATTGCGCTTCTGCTGGGCGCGGGAAGCCTCTGTTGGGCTGAGGCGGGAGCGCCCCTGCTGCTGCGACAGCCTTCGGTGAGCCGCACTCAAATTGTCTTCAGCTACGCGGGCACGCTCTGGATTGCGAATCGGGACGGCGGCGAAGCGCGGCGGCTGACTTCGGGCGGCCATGAAAGCAATCCGCTCTTCTCGCCTGACGGGGGGATGATCGCTTTCACCGGCGAGTACGATGGAAACATGGATGTCTACGTGGTGCCTGCTACCGGAGGGACCCCGAAACGGCTGACTTATCACCCGGGCCTGGACGAAGTGGCGGGATGGACGCCGGACGGCAAGCAAGTGTTGTTTGTCTCTGATCGAAACGCTTTCGCGGCCGGCGTGGCTCAACTCTTCACCATTCCGGTCGAGGGCGGGTTTCCAACCCAGGTGCCGCTGGTGCGAGCCTCGGAGGGTTCTTACTCTCCCGACGGGTCGCGCCTGGCTTACGTCCCCAACATCCAATGGCAACAAGCCTGGAAGCGTTATCGCGGCGGCCAGACGAAGCCCATTTGGATCGCCAACCTCAGCGACTCGCATATCGAGGCGAAGATCCCGCGCGAGAACTCGAACGACTTCAACCCTATGTGGGTCGGTGACACGATCTACTTTCTCTCCGACCGCGGTGGCGCCGTGACGCTGTTCGCCTACGACACGCGCAGCAAAGCCGTAACCCAGGTGGTGAAAAACGACGGATTGGATCTGAAGTCGGCCTCGGCGGGACCAGGCGCGATTGCCTACGAGCAGTTTGGCTCGCTGCACCTGTATGATTTCAAGTCTCACAAGGTTCGTGATCTCGAGATCAGCCTGGCCGGCGACCTGGCGGAAGTGCGGCCGCACTTCCAGAAGATTGAAGCCGGACGCATTGGTTCCGCCGACATCTCGCCCACTGGGGCGCGTGCCGTCTTCGGAGCGCGCGGCGAAATCTTCACCGTGCCCGCCGAGAAAGGCGACATCCGCAACCTGACGAACACGACCGACGTGGTGGAGCGCGACCCGGCATGGTCGCCGGACGGGAACTCGATCGCCTATCTTTCCGACGAATCCGGTGAGTATGCTCTTCACATTCGCAATCAAAACGGCATGGGCGAGGTGCGCAAGATCGACTTGGGCAGTCCGCCCACCTTCCGCTATTCCCCCACCTGGTCGCCCGATTCGAAGAAGATCGCTTACACGGACAAGCGGCTGAATGTGTGGTTCGTTGACCTTGAGAAGAAAACGCCCGTGCACGTTGATACGGACACCTATGCGGGCCCCTTCAACACGCTCAATCCCGTCTGGTCGCCCGACAGCCGCTGGCTCGTCTACACCAAGCAGCTTCGCAACTACCTGCACGCCGTTTTCGCCTACTCGCTCGAGCAAGCCAAATCCTATCAACTGACGGACGGCATGAGCGATGCGCTCTACGCCGCCTTCGATAAAGAGGGCAAATATATTTACTTTACCGCCAGCACCAACACCGCTCTCAGCACCGGCTGGCTGGATATGACCAGCCTTCAGCATCCGGTGACGCGCAGCGTTTACGTGATGGTGCTTAAGAAGGACCTGCCCTCGCCGCTGGCGCCCGAGAGCGATGAAGAGAAGCTCAAGGAACCCGAGAAGAGCGATAAGGACAAGGCGGCCGAGAAGGGCGACAAAGATAAAGACAAGGCCGAAAAACCTCCCACGGTCGAGATTGATCTGGAAGGCATCAGCCAGCGCATTCTGTCTCTTCCCGTTCCTGCCCGCAATTACCGGCAGCTCGAGGCGGGCAAGGCGGGCGTGATCTTTCTGGTAGAAGGCCCGACCGTCGATCCCATCGATTTTGAAGATGGGCCGCCCACCGTCGCGGTACACAAATTCGAGCTGAAAACCCGCAAGACGGAGCAGATCCTGGAGGGAGTTACTTCTTTTCAGGTTTCCTTTAACGGCGAGAAGATGCTTTACGCGCGGCAGAATCAGTGGGTGATCGGTCCGGCGGAAAAACCAGGCCCGCCCCCGCCTGAGCCGAAGCCGGGCCAGGGCGGTCCCCTTAAACTGGACCAACTGGAGGTCTACGTAAACCCGCGCGCCGAATGGAAGCACATGTTTTATCAAGTCTGGCGCGACGAGCGGGATTTCCTCTACGATCCGGGTCTGCACGGTTTGAACCTGGAGGCCGCCAAGAAAAAATACTCGCCTTATCTTGACAACATTTCCAGCCGCGATGACCTCAACTACCTGTTCGAGGAAATGCTGGGCGATATCACCATCGGGCACATGTTCGTGGGCGGCGGCGACCGGCCGGAGCCGAAGCCCATCCGGACAGGGCTGCTCGGCGCCGACTATCAGATTGAAAACGGCCGTTACCGTTTTGCGCGCGTTTTCAATGGAGAGAACTGGAACCCCAGGTTGCAAGCGCCACTCACGCAACCGGGCGTCAACGTTAAGGCCGGCGAGTATCTCCTGGCTGTGAACGGCCGCGACCTGCGCCCGCCCGCAAACGTCTATAGTTTCTTCGAGGAAACTGCCGGCAAACAGGTGGTTCTCAAAGTGGGGCCGAATCCCGACGGGAGCGGAGCGCGCGACGTGACCGTGGTTCCCGTGGATAGAGAAGAGGGTTTGCGGAATTATGCCTGGATTGAAGGCAATCGCCGCCGCGTGGACGAGCTGACCGGCGGGCGAGTGGCTTACGTCTACCTGCCCAACACCGCCGGCGCCGGCTATACCAACTTCAATCGTTACTACTTTGCGCAGGTGGGCAAGGATGCGGTCATCATCGACGAGCGCTACAACGGCGGCGGCGACATTGCCGACTACATCATCGACTACCTACGCCGCTCGCTGCTGAGCTACTGGTCATTGCGCGAAGGCACCGATATCACCACGCCCATTGAGGCCATCTTCGGTCCCAAGGTGATGATCACCAATGAAATGGCGGGTTCCGGCGGTGACGCTTTGCCCTGGATGTTCCGCCACACCCACATCGGACCGCTGGTGGGCAAGCGGACTTGGGGCGGCTTGGTGGGGCACTATACCAACCCCGTCGATCTCCTCGATGGCGGCTTTGCCGGGACGCCGAATCTGGCGTTCTACAATCCCAATGGCACCTGGGACGTGGAGAACCACGGCGTGCCGCCGGACTTCGAGGTGGAGCTTGACCCGCAAGCGGCTCGAGCGGGACATGACGCGCAGCTCGAGAAAGCCGTCGAGGTGGTGACGGATCTGCTCAAGAAGACCCCGCCGCCCCCCGCGCCGCACCATCCGCCTTATCCGAATTATCACAAGACGGAACAGTCGGGGGCGGGCCAGTGAGTGGGTGTAGGTTCGAATTTAATCCGCAGCCGTCTCCCTTGGAGTCTTTGTGGAAACCGCCTTCGAACTGTCATTCCGAGCGAAGCGAGGAATCTCACTCTGAGCATTTTCAAGGCACTGCGAGATTCCTCGTCGCCGTCGGCTCCTCGGAATGACATGCAAAAGGATTTTCACACAGCCTCCCATGCGGAGAGGGTGGCGCGCGCTTGTTTTTTCACGAACAGGAGCGGGCCGGGTAAGGGGCCGGTTGGGGTGGAGGGCCGAGTGTAATGTAATTCCAGGCTTCGAGTAGCGGTGTCCCGGCCGTAGAGTTTGGAAAACCTCCGTACACTTGTTGGGGGATATTTGTATGTGATATATTAACGTGGCATCAAATACCCAGGCCCCTATGACCATCCTGGGACAAGCATCCCGCGCCTGCGGGACACCTGCCGCAAGGGGGTGAGCCGATGAGTACCGCGCACGCGACACTGCAAACGATCCGACAGAACCTGAGACCCCTGACCAAAAACCCAGGTCTGACCGCCACGGCGGTGATCATGCTGGCGTTAGGCATCGGAGCGACCACAGCGATCTTTAGCGTTCTCTGGGCGGTGGCCATTCGCCCCCTTCCTTATGAACATTCCGAGCAGCTCGTGGTGCTCTGGCGGACCGAACCCACGCTGCCGCAATTACCGCCCACCGGTCCCGACTTTCTCGATTGGGCGCAGCAGAGCGGCATGTTCTCCGCGCTCGCTGCCGTGAAGCTCTATCACCCAACGCATACAAGCGCCGGAGCGACGGAACAGCTTAACGGAGTCCGCGTAACGCCCGACTTTTTCAAGGTGATGCAAGTGCGCCCTGTGGCCGGCCGCCTCTTTGCTGCAGGCGACGATCGAACTGGAAGTGATCACGTAGTTGTTCTCGGCAAAAGTCTCGCTGCGCGGGGACCCGGAAGGGAACTTACGACTATCGGGAAAACGCTCACTCTCGACAACGAGCAGTATGACGTGATTGGACAAGTTCCGGACTCTTTTCGATTTCCCGCGATCATACCTACGATGGCAGCGCAATACAACGTCTACGTGCCACTCCCGGCCGAGGAACTGAGCAAGAACCGGCAGGAGCCTTCAGCTCTCGTGGTCGGAAGGCTCAAGGCGGGGATCACGCTGCGGCAGGTTCAGTCGGAGATGGCGACTATTGCCTCGCGTCTGGCAAAACAATACCCGGACTCCAACGCGGGCGTTGGCGTACGGGTTGTGACGTTACAGGAGACGGTTCGGAGCTTCAGCGGAATCATGATCGTTTTCCTTCTCTTCGCAGTGGGCTTCTTGTTGCTCATCGCTTGCGCCAACATTGCCGTCATCCTGCTGACGCGCGGCGTACGGCGGCAGCGCGAAATTGCCATCCGCCAGGCTCTGGGCGCGACGCCGGCGCGGGTCACGCTGCAACTCCTCATGGAGAGCACTCTCCTCGCCGTCGCGGCGGGCGCAGTCGGCGTGCTGCTCACATTCTGGTTCAAGAACGTTCTCCTCTCTCTTTTCCCGGCCTTCATTCCCCAAACCAATCCCATCACCATCAACTGGCAAGTCTTGGCATTTGCACTAGCCGTCTCAGTCGCGACCGGGGGCCTGTTTGGTATCGTCCCGGCCCTACGATTGTCCCGAGTGAACTTGGAAGGGATGCTCAGAGAAGGGTCACAGGAAGGATGGGCCGGGGCGGGGTCTACGGGGACCCGAGACGTTTTGGTTGTCATCGAGGTGACGCTGGCACTTTCGCTGCTGATCGTCTGTGGGCTCATGATCCGGGCGCTGGCGGGCTTCCTGGTCGTCAGGCCGGGATTCAATCCGCAAAACCTGCTGACGATCTCCATCCGCGTGGCGGATTCGAAGTATCCCACCTATGCGGCCCGCAATGGCTTCGGTCGCGGCCTGATCGAACAAGTCAACGCCTTGCCGGGCGTCAAATCCTGCGCGCTGCAGGGCGATTCAGTAAGCTACAGCGCCGCCGCAGACAAGCCGCTCACCCCCTCCGGATTTCGACAAGGTCCGTTCACGCCAGTAAATCTGGTGACCCAGGACTACTTCCGCACCCTGCAGCTTCCGCTTGTGCGGGGGCGGCCGTTCACTTCGGCGGACTATCTCGAGAAGCCGTCGGTGGCCATCGTCAATTCGACGCTGGCCCGCCGTCTCTGGCCGAACCAGGATGCGCTGGGCAAGCGCTTGACGGTGACCTATCCCCCCGAGTGGTCTGAGGTGGTGGGTATAGCAGCCGATGAGGGGATCATGCCTGGCATGGAACTCCCGCAAGCCTACGTTCCGAAATTGTCCACGAAGATGGACCTCGTGGTTCGAACCGCCGGCGATCCTAAGACTATGATCAAACCGATCCGCGACCTGATCAATAGAGTTGACAAAGACGTCCGGGTTTCCACCGTGATGACGATGGAGGAATCCCTGGCGCGAACCGTCAGCCCGCTTCGCTTCATCGCAGGGGTGCTCGGCACGATGGGGGCCGTCGCTCTCTTGCTGGCCACGGTTGGGGTCTACGTCGTGACGGCCTACTCCGTGGCGCTGCGCACGCACGAGATTGGCGTCCGCATGGCGCTGGGGGCCCGGCGTGGCCAAGTGGTGATTCTTGTGATGCGCCACGGCATGCGCTTGAGCGCACTCGGCGCTGCGATCGGGCTGTTTATCGCGCTGGCGGTGGGACGCCTTCTGGCGTTTTTCCTGCACGGTGTCACCGTCGGCCAGTTATCGACGTATCTCGGCGTGTCGTTGCTGCTGCTGGTCGTCACGCTGCTTGCGAACTTCATCCCCGCCCGCCGCGCCACCAAGGTGGACCCCATGGCCGCGCTGCGATATGAGTAGGGCACTCGTCGCACACCTTCAAACAGTCGGGAGGTCCTCGCAGTAGCCGTCCGTCTTACCGACCCGCCCGATGTAAATGCCAACTGCGGGACGGGTGAGGGTCGTCTCTTCGAATCTGCTCCTTCACGCCTAACAGGGTCATTATCAGGCGAGTTGCCCGCCATCCACAAAGAGCAGCACGCCGTTCACATAGTCCGCGTCGCGCGATGCCAGGAAAGCGGCAGGGCCGGCGATGTCTTCCGGCGCTCCGACTCTGCCTACCGGAATAAGCGCTTCGTATTTCTTCATGAACTTTGGGTCTTGCAGGAAAGGTTCCGATAGTCGCGTACGAATCAGGCCCGGGCCCAGAGCGTTCGAATTGATTCCATAATGCCCCAGTTCGCGTGCCAGGGTTTTAGCCAAGAGAAAGATTCCAGCCTTCGAGGCATTGTACGGAGCGAGATCGGCTTCCGCATCCCAGGCATTCGTGGACGCCATAAATACAAGCTTGCCGCGTCGCTGCTTAATCATGTGGGGCACGACAGCGTGTGCAACCAGGAACGCGCCCTTGAGATTGGTGTCGAGCGTCCAGTCCCAGAGCTTCTCGTCGGTGTCGAGGAAGGCGACCCCTTTACTTACGCCCGCCACGTACATCAGCACGTCGATCTGCTTGTACTGATCAATCACCTTCGCCACCATCTTCTCCACTTGGCGCGGCTTGAGCACGTTGCAGAATAGCCCACGAACTTTGCCGCCCTCCTTTGAGATTTCGGAGACTGTTTGCGCCATCATTTCTTTGTCGAGGTCTGCGATCACCACTGCTGCGCCCTCGCGCGCCAATCTCCGCGCGATTCCTTTGCCGATCCCTTGCGCTCCTCCCACGACCAAAGCTACCTGGCCACGAAAGCGAAGCCCGCTTCGGTCGAAATGGTTTGTCATAGGTTCCCCCCAACGAAAATCTACGCCATTGTCTCGGATGCGGGATGAAGAGGACCTGGCCTCCGGTTTGCGTTCACCGCTGCCCTCATTCCCTGACTGCTTTACCAGCGAGTCTATCGCACCTGGTTTGGGATTTCCATTCGACGAGTGAAGGGACATGGTCCGGCCCCTCCCGGGCCGACAATTGGTTTTGGCTTTCATCCCGTGGGTTTCAGCCGCGGCTACTCACGCTTTGCCCCTTCGGGGCACTTCGTGTCTCTAGCTCTCTTTCTCCTTCTCCTGGCGAGGGGTGTGCGCTATCCGTCGCAGGCCCCGGAGGGGCCTTCCGTGGGTAGCCGCAGGTTTCAACCTGCGGGGAATGTCCCGCACCGAACTTCCCCAACCCCAACGGGGTTGACCGGTATAGAATTAATCCATGTCAACGTACACGCAGATCTGTTATCACGTCGTCTTCTCGACGAAGGGCCGCCAGCCCACGCTCAAAGCTAATCGTCGCGCAGACCTGTTCCGGTACATCTGTGGCATCTCGAAAAATCGTGAGAGCCACTTATATCGTATCAGCGGAGCAGAAGATCACGTGCACATTCTCACCAGCCTTCATCCGAGCGTCAGCTTGGCCAATCTCGTGAAAGATGTTAAGACGGGATCGTCGCTCTGGATAAAGGAAGAGAGTGTATTCCCGATGTTCTCGAACTGGCAGGATGGCTATGCTGCGTTCACACATTCTAGGCAGGAAATTGACGGTTTGATCGAATATATCAAGGGGCAAGAAGAACACCACCTCCGGACGACGTTCGCCGAGGAGTACCGTAAGCTGCTGGAGGAAGCAGGGGTTGAATTTGACGAGCGGTACATGCTGTGAAGGAGGGAATCGTCCAGCCCCTCCAGGGCTGGTAATTGTTTTGGCGCTTGTTCCGTGGGTTTCACCCACGGCTATTCATGGTTTGCCCCTTCGGGGCATCAAGAGCACAGAGTGAATCCGACTAAGGCGGAGAGCAGAAAAAAGGTAGGGGTAGTCGTATTTCAATTGGGCGGGCCGGACTCGCTGGAGGCGGTTGAGCCTTTCCTCTATAACCTCTTTTGCGATCCCGACATCATCGATTTTCCGTTTGCCCGGCTGGCGCGCGAGCCGCTGGCGCGGCTGGTTTCCTCGCGGCGGGCCCGGCGAGTCCAGGATCACTACGCGCAGATTGGCGGCAAATCCCCCATCCGGGAACTGACGGAGCTCCAGGCAAGCCGGCTGGAGAGCGAATTGCGCAAGACTCTGGAGGCGCGCGTCTTCGTCGCCATGCGTTACTGGCACCCGCTCACCGAAGAGGCAGCACAGCAAGTCCTGAATGACCAATTCCAGACGCTGGTGCTCTTGCCGTTGTACCCTCAATACTCCGTGGTTACCACGGGCAGCAGCCTGAACGAGTGGCAGCGCAAATTCCCGCGCAGGCATCCCGCAGATGTGAGAATCGTGCGCGATTATCACACTCATCCGATTTACCTTGAAGCGCTCGCCGAGCGGATCGACGAAGGTCTCGCGGAGTTTCGTAAAACGAACGGTTCTGCTTTGCGCCTGCCTTCCGATGTGCATTTGCTGTTCAGCGCGCACGGTGTGCCGGAGAGCGTCATCAAGGCCGGCGATCCGTACCAAGCCCAGATTGAGGCCACCGTACGATTGGTCAGGGAACGAGGCGCATGGCTGAACCCGCACAGCACCTGCTACCAGAGCCGCTCCGGTCCGGGGCGGTGGCTGGGGCCGTCACTTCACGAAGCCCTCCAGACGCTTGCGTCAAGTCACAGCCAGCGAGTTCTCGTGGTGCCGATTTCCTTCGTTTCCGACCACGTTGAAACGCTGTACGAAATCAATATCGAAGCCCGCGAATTCGCCGAACGTCTCTCGATCCAGCAATTTCATGTCACGCAAGGTTTAAATGAATCGCCCACATTTATCCGGGCTCTTGCCGACCTTGTGCTTCACGCCGTAGGCCGCGAAAACTCCCGATAGCAAAGCTCTGGAGTGCGGCAGCTTGCTGCCGCTTTTCCACGGCCAGCTTGCAGGACGTGGGGCCCCGGTTCGTAGAGTCCGCCGAGCAAGCTCGGCGGTAGAAAGCGGCAGCAAGCTGCCGCACTCCAAAGCTCCAGATTCCAGATTTGAAACCCATGTACAATAAGCGAGCCGCAAAGGGGGTATTCGGGGCGGAGGAGAATACGATGAAGCGTACGTGGTTGCTGGCCGCATGCTGGATCATCACCAGTCTCGGGATGGGCGTTGGCGCCTCCGCAACCGAATTCGATATCGCTCCATTCGCTCGCCGCTGCTGCAGGACAGATCGGCACACTTCGCCGCTCGAGTTCGACTACCGAGAGGCGGAACCGGCAGGAGGTGAAGCAGAGAAGTCGGCAGATGGCCGCCACGTCTACGGCCTGCAATGGGCTGAGGAGCGCGATATCAAGGCACTGCGCGTTCAATTTCGCGCCCGCCAGGAAGTCCCGCCTGCCAGGGTGGAGTACTGGTTCCGCAACTGGCCTTATCCCCCTCCGGAGATGCCCACCCTCGAAGACCCTGTCGACGATCCCTGGCAAGGGCAGTGGCTGAAGGCTGCCACGAAAATGGACTGCCGGGGAGCGATTTGCAGTTACACCTTTCTGCCGCTTTCCGTAGCCGAAAATCCCAGGGCCGGCAACCTGCCCGGCTTGACCTACCGGCGCACGCTCAAAATCCGGTTGGTGTTTGCCTCGAATCCTCAGTTGGAGAAGGTGGAGGTCCTCACTGGGTCCCAAGAGAAGCCTGTAGAGTTGCGGCTCCGACTAGGAATTGGCGAGACCGCAGAACGTACCTGGGACGGGAAAGTGCGGATCTACAACGGCCGGCTCGAAGCGGTGCGAGTGTGGAATGCGGCAGCCGGGGACACGGCGGCGGGAGATCATTTCCACCTTACAACACGCGGACCTGCGAAGGGCCTGTTGGTGAACTTGGTGGCCGCGGAGCCGGATCTTCCCGGATCTGACGATACGACGATTGTGACTGTGGACGCGGCAGAGCGCACATTTTCCTTTGCCGTGCCGGACGTGGAGAAGGGGCCGATGTACGTTCCGGATTTTAAAGCCTATGTGACCCTGGCCTCCGACCCGCGCGAGTTTTCCCCCTCGATGGTGAGGCACGGCGAGAAGATTCGCGAAAAGCTGGCGATGGAGCCCGAGCAGACTTTCGAAAGAGCGTCAAAAGAAATTCCCGCCCTCGATCCGGTCGAGAGACAGGGCGGACGGTTGTACCTGCCCCTGGCCGCCGACGCGAGTTGGCAGAAGTTTGCGTTCGAGTGGGGAGGCAACATCGCCATCAGTAAGTCAGAGACGAAAGCCCTGGGGAGGGAACTGACGCGCCTGGAATGGAACGGCGATCGCATCTCCTGGCGCATCGGCACGGGTGCGACTCCTGACTTTCGCCCCGCCGCCAAGGATTCGACACTTTCCGTGCTGGAGAATTATCTTCCCCTCGCCACCGCTCGCTGGACAAAAGACAAGTTGAATTATACCGAAGAGGGTTTTGCCACGTTGCTTTCCGGGCCGCTGGGGCCGGACGATCCGCAACGCAGCGAACAGACACCCGCGATCCTGATGTTGAAGGTCAAGGTGGAGAATCCCGGCGGTGCAGCAACCGCTTCTCACTTGTGGCTCGCACTGGACCCTGCCGAGGAGCTTTCTTTTGGCAACGGAGAACTGGTGGCGGCGGGCGGGGACCTGGTTCGTGCGCGATTTCGCTTGCCGGATTCGGCGAAGGCTGCTCTCACGAGACCGAACGAGGGTACGAAGCCACTGCAGGGGATTCATATCGAAATCCCCCTGCGGGCAGGTGAGACCCAGACCATTTTTTTCTTCCTCCCCTTCATCCCCCGGCTCTCACCGCAAGAGCGCGCCCGCCTGGCCAGCTTAGACTACGACCAGGAACGAGCCAAGGTGTTGGACTATTGGCGCGCTGTTACGGCCAACTCGGTTCCCTTCAGCGTGCCGGAAAAGCACTTCATGGATTTTGCCCGGGCCGTCATTCCGCATATTCGCATCAGCGCCACGAAAGATCCGAAGAGCGGACTTTACATGGTGCCGGCCGCGAGTTATGGCTACCGGGTTTTTGACAATGAGGCGGCGTTTCAGTGCGTCATGCTCGATGCCTTGGGAAATCACGCCCTTGCTGCAGAATATCTCGAGACGTTTGTGCGCCTACAGGGATCGAAACCTTTTGCGGGCACGTATCGGGGAGATCAGCGCGACGTTTACCACGGTGCGCGCGTCGATAAGGATTACGACTACACGGCTGCCGAGTACAACCTCGACCATGGCGTCGTGCTTTGGGCGTTGGGCGAACATTACTTCTTCACGCGCGACAAAGAATGGCTGCGCCGAGTCGCCCCCAGTATGAAACGGGCGGCCGATTGGGTATTCGCAGAGCGCACGTACACCGAGCTCACGGATCGCGGAGAACCCGTCCCGGAGTACGGATTGCTTCCCGCCGGACACCTGGAAGACAACGACGACTGGGGGCACTGGTTTTCCGTGAACGCCTTCGCTTCGGCAGGCGCGACGCGCCTGGGGGAGGCGCTGGCTGAAATCGGCGATCCCGCTGCGTCCCATTATGTGCAAGAGGCCGCCTCCTACACGCAGGACTTGCGCGTGGCGGTAACACGAGCTTCTCAGATTTCACCCGTGGTGCGGCTGCGGGATAACACCTACGTCGCCTATGCGCCCACACGCCCCTATCAACACATTCGTCTTTTCGGGCCTCTACGCGTGGCGTACTATTCGCGTTATCCTCAGAAGGCTTTGCCCACTTACCGGCTCTCGGCAACGCGCGAAGTGCTGTATGGAGCGATGATTTTGATCTCCATGGGCATCGTGCCGCCGGACGGGCCTTTTGCGAACGCAGTTCTGGATGACTGGGAGGACAACGCGACGATGTCCACTTCGTTGGGGCTATTCGTGCACGGTTGGGTGGACGACCGGTATTGGTTCAGCCGGGGCGGCATGGTGTTTCAGGCCAACCTTCAGAACCCCATTCTGGTTTATCTCCGGCGCAATGAAATCCCGGCCGCCATTCGTAACCTTTATAACGATTTCGTTGCCTGTTATTACCCGAGTGTGAATGTATTCACCGAAGAGTTTCGCCAGTGGCAATCACCGAGCGGCCCGTTTTACAAGGTTCCCGACGAGGCGAAGTTCGTCAATCGACTCAGGGACTTGTTGGTACGTGAGGACTCCGACGCGTTGTGGCTGGCGGCAGGCACGCCGAGACGGTGGCTGACTCCGGGTAAGAAGATCGAGGTGCGAAACCTTGCCAGCTATTTTGGTCCGGTGAGCTACCGCATGGAGGCGAAGAGCAACGGGGTCAGCATCAATGTCCACCTGCCGACCAGGAGCCCGTACAAAACGGCTTGGCTGGTGGTGCGAACGCCGCAGGGACAAACGCTGAAATCCGTGGAGATCGACGGACGGTCTTGGCAGGACTTCGATGCTCGGCAGGGGCGCATGCAGGTGCCCTTACGGAAAGAGCCTATGGATATCGAGGTGCGTTTTTGACGGCCATTGGATAGAAATTCAATTCAAATAGCAAAGCGCAAATGGCAAAATTCAAATGGTGTTGGATTTGCCATTTGCCAATTGAAGTCGTTTGTTGCAGCGTATAATACTCGCCGTTGAGATGAGGCGCCGACCTGAGGGTCGACGCTACGTTCGGAATAGGGGGGGCGATGCGCAAATGGACAAGGCGTGAGGTATTGAAGAGTGGCGTGGCGGTTTCAGCGGGTCTGACAACTGCGGCTGCAGCTATCCCGGTCACCGTCGCGGCGGTCACCAGTCCCAGTCCGGCGCTCCCGCCTCCGGAAAACGCCAGCCCGCGCGAACGGCTTTTGATGGATTTCGGATGGCGGTTCCATCTCGGGCACGCTAGCGATCCGGCGCAAGACTTCGGCTTCGATGGCGACGGGATATTTTCCAAGACCGGGGACTTCGTTGAGTCCCTGCAAGACAAGTTCGACGAAAGCAAATGGCGCGCCGTTGACCTGCCGCACGACTGGGCGGTCGAGTTGGATTTCCAGAATGACCCTGGCCTGGTTAATCACGGCTTCAAACCGCTGGATCGGAATTACCCGGCCACGAGCGTCGGCTGGTACCGGCGGGTGTTTGAGATCCCTGCCAGCGATCGTGGCAAGCGGCTGAGCATCGAGTTTGACGGCGTCTTCCGGGACTGCACAGTGATCCTGAACGGCCAGTTCATAGGGCGAAACATGAGCGGATACGCGCCGTTCAGTTACGATGTGACGGACTTCCTCGATTACGGGGCCAAGAACATCTTGATCGTTCGCGTCGACGCGACGCAGGGTGAGGGATGGTTCTACGAAGGGGCGGGAATCTACCGTCACGTGTGGCTGACCAAGACTGATCCGCTCCATGTCGTGCAGTGGGGAGCCTATGTGCAGTCGCGAGTTGAGGGCGCGGTAGCCAAACTCCTGATCAGTACCGAGGTTGAAAACCAGGGAGCGAATAGGAGAACGATCAATCTTGTCTCACGTATCGTGGACAAGAAGGGCGAGGTCGTGGCCAGGGCGGAAACTCAGTCCATGTGGCTCGATCCAGGGACAAGCATAACGCTTTCGGCCGAGACTACGGTCGACCAACCACTCTTCTGGTCGCTGGAGGAGCCGAATCTGTACCAGTTATTGAGCACTGTCCAGGACGCTAATAGCAGCAGGGACGCAAATAGAGCAACCGCGGACGAATGCGCCACGACGTTCGGCATCCGCACGATTAAATTCGACCCTGACGAAGGATTTTTCCTGAATGGCAAGCCGGTGAAGATTAAAGGAACGTGCAACCATCAGGACCACGCCGGCGTGGGTTCTGCGCTGCCCGACCGGATTCAGTACTACCGCATCGAGAAGCTGAAAGAGATGGGTGTGAATGGCTACAGGACCTCGCACAATCCACCCACGCCGGAGTTGCTGGACGCCTGCGATCGGCTTGGGATGCTGGTGATGGACGAGACGCGGAGAACGTCGTCGGACCCCGAGGCCCTGGGCGATTTGGAGAGAATGATCCGCCGCGACCGCAATCACCCGAGCGTGATTATCTGGTCGCTCGCGAACGAGGAACCGTTGCAGGGCACTGACCGTGGGGCGCGCATTGTCAGCACCATGAAACGGCTGGCCCGCCGGCTCGACCCGAGCCGCCCGGTTACTACCGCCATGGACGACGGATGGGGCGAAGGCGTCTCCGGGGTGGTGGACGTCCAAGGCTTCAATTACAAGCACGGCCCGGAGATCGACGCGTTTCATCAGCGATTTCCCAAGCAGCCGACGATCGGCACGGAAACCGGCAGCACCGTCTCGACGCGCGGCATCTACGTGAACGACAAGGAGCAAGGCTATGTCAGCGCTTACGATCTGAACTTCCCCCCCTGGGCCGCGACGGGAGAAACATGGTGGAAGATTTACGCCGAGCGGCGTTTCTTGTCCGGCGGGTTCGTCTGGACCGGCTTTGACTACCGGGGCGAACCCACGCCGTACGAGTGGCCCTGCATCAACTCCCATTTTGGGATCATCGATACGTGCGGTTTCCCCAAGGACAACTTCTATTACTATCAAGCGTGGTGGAGCGACAAGCCGGTTCTGCACTTGTTCCCGCACTGGAATTGGCCCGGCAAAGAGGGCCAGGAGATCAACGTCTGGTGCCACAGTAACCTCGAGAAAGTCGAACTGTTCTTGAACGGCAGGAGTCTTGGAACGAAGGAAGTGGCCCGCAATTCGCACGTCGAGTGGAAGGTGCCGTACAAGCCCGGCACGATTGAAGCCCGGGGCTACAAAGGCGGCCAGCAAGTATTGGTGGATAAGCGCGAGACGACGGGCGGGCCGGCGAAGATACTTCTGCGGCCGGACCGGCCGCAGATCGGGGCGGACGGCGAAGACGTTTCGCTGGTCGAGGTGCAGGTGCTGGATAGCCAGGGCCGCCTGGTTCCCGTTGCCGACAACGAGATCCTGTTTCATGTTTCGGGCAGCGGAAAAATCATCGGTGTGGGTAACGGGGACCCGAGCAGCCATGAGCCGGATAAGGCCCAGAAACGCCGCGCCTTCAACGGGCTGTGCATGGTCATCGTGCAGTCTCAAAAGGAGCCTGGCGAAATCCGGTTGGAAGCTACTTCGGCGGGGCTGGGGCCGGCGACGGTGGCCATCGCGAGCGTGAAGGCAGCGCTCCGGCCTGCGGTTGCGTAACCTGTGACGCGAACAGGTCGGTGGAGGAAAAACGGTTTCGCGCAAAGCCGCGAAGTGCGCAAAGATCGCAAACAAAACCGGCGAGTTCCGCTTTTCGATCCTATACTGAGAAGTGGAGGAGTGATGTTGGCACGTCTGAGGCCGCGGCAGAAGAGCTTAAAGGGCGCCGCTTCAGGTCAATCGGGATTGATCGGGTCCGTGCTTTGCCTCCTTGTGGTGCTTGCCCTTGCGCGCAGTCCAGGGCGCGCCCAGGTATCCTCGGGCGGTGAGGAGGATAACGCTCGAATCGCCGCCGAAGCCGAGGAGGCTTTGCGCAAGCACGACTACTCAAGAGCCATCGAGAGTCTTCAAAAGCTCGAGAGGGTTGCGCCGAAGATAGGCGAGATTCATGCCAACCTGGCGAGCGCTTACTACTCGGTAGGGCGCTTCGAGGATGCTGTGGAGCAGGCCCGCGAGGCGCTGAAGCTGAAACCATCATTGCTCAATGCTCACTTCTTTCTCGGCCTGAGCTTGGCACAGAGCGACCGCTGCAAAGAGGCCATGCCCTACCTTGAAAAGGACTACGCGCGCACCCCGGACTCCCAATTGAAGCGCGTAATGGGCACTCAGGCTCTACGCTGCGCCATGTTTGCGAACGATGCGGGACGGGCGGTCGACTTGGTTCGTCAGTTGAACCGAGACTTTCCCGATGACCCTGACCTACTCTACCTGAGCAGCCACGTCTACTCCGATCTTTCAACGCAAGCTTCACAGCGGCTTCTCACGGTCGCACCCGAGTCCTTCCAGGCACACCAACTCAACGCGGAGGTTCTGGTCATCCAGGGAAAGTTCAATGAGGCTGCCGAAGAGTACCGCAAGGTGTTGGCACTCAACCCGGCCTTGAGCGGTATTCATTACCAGCTGGGAGAGCTGTTATTGGCGGGCGAGCGCGGGTCCAACGCTCTGGACGCAGCGCGGCAGGAGTTTGAAGAAGAGCTGAAACTTCATCCGCGCAGCGCGGGAGCCGAGTACGAACTGGGCGAGATGGCGCGCCAGGCCCGGCAGTGGGATGACGCCATCGAGCATTTCAACCGTGCATTAAGCGTCGACCCTCAGTTTGCGGATGCGCTCATCGGCCTGGGCAAGTCGCTGGTTTCTGCGGGGAGGCCAGAGGAGGCCGTGGCGCCGCTGGAGCGGGCCGTGAAATTCGAGCCCGCCAACGCCAATGCTCACTACCAGCTAGCCTTCGCCTATCGCCGCCTGGGACGCGGTCAGGAAGCGGTGAAAGAGCTTGCTGCGTATCGAGAGATTCACGACGACGTGCGCCGCAGCAGCCAACGTATTCGTACCGGCATTCTCGGGAATATCGCCCAGCCCCAGACCGACGCGCCTCCAGAGTGACAGCCTCTATTGGGAACTAGATGTACATTACCCGCAGGGCATTTCTTCGATCTGCAGCCGCCTCTGGGTTGCTAGGTGCCGCTGGCGCACGCCTGAGTGGCCAAGGAATGGCGTCGCGTGGCGTCAGGCCTGCCCCACGCCCTAAGTTCTCGGGAAGGCCCTGGCCGGTCACGTTTACGGATGTTGCGCCGCGGGCGGGGTTGACTGTTCCCACCGTTTACGGCGAAGAATACGTCAAGCGCTACATCGTGGAAGCGAACGGGCCGGGCATCGCCTTCTACGACTACGACCACGACGGCTGGCTGGATGTCTTCGTGCCTAGCGGTACTCGTCTGGAAGGGTTCCCCTCCCGCGACGAGTCCACAAACCGCCTTTATCACAATAACCGCGACGGCACCTTCACCGACGTTACCCAGAAAGCGGGGCTCACGCGGACGGGATGGTGCTACGGGGTATGTGTCGGCGACTACGACAACGACGGTCACGACGACTTGTTCCTCACCTACTACGGCAAGAACGTCCTCTACCACAACGACGGCGATGGGACGTTCACGGATGTCACCGAAAAGGCAGGACTGCTGGAGCCCGGAATTCGGTTTGGAAGTGGCTGCACTTTCGTGGATTACGACCGCGACGGCTTCCTGGACCTGTTTGTGAGCCGTTACATTGATATGGACTTGACTAAGACCCCGGTTGGCGGCTCGAGCCGGTATTGCAAATATCTGGATGTGCCCGTCAACTGCGGTCCCTTGGGGCTCCGGCAAGAGACCTGCACGCTTTATCACAACAACGGCAACGGAACATTCACGGACGTGAGCGCCAAGGCGGGAATCCTGAAGGCCGGCACGCGCTACGGCCTCACGGCTGTGGCTTTTGACTTCAATAACGACGGCTGGCCCGACCTGTTCGTTGCTTGCGACTCGACCCCCAATCTCCTTTACCGGAACAACCACGACGGCACCTTTACTGAAACAGGGATGGAGGCCGGATGCGCCGTCAGCGGCGACGGGCAGGAGGAAGCCAATATGGGGGTGGGAGTCGGTGACTACGACGGCGACGGCTTTTTGGATTTGTTCCTGCCCCACTTCAGTAGCGACACGCCCATCCTTTACCGCAATTCCCGGGGTGAATTCTTCGACGACGTTACCTCTGCCGCCGGCCTGGCGGTGAACACGAAGTACGTCTGCTGGGGCGTGGACTTTGCGGACTTCGACAACGACGGCTGGCTGGACATCTTTCACGTTACCGGCACCGTGTATCCCGAAGTCGAGAAAGTGATTCCGGAGTACAAGTTCAAAACGCCCCGGGTGGTGTACCGAAACCTGGGCAATGGGTCTTTTGAAGAGGTGTCGGATCTGAGCGGGGCGGCCGTGCTCGAGCCGCACTCCAGCCGGGGTTGCGCGTTCGGCGACTTCAACAACGACGGCAATGTTGACGTCCTGATTCTGAATATGAGCGAACCGCCATCGCTGCTGCTCAACCAAAACCGCAGCGGCCATCATTGGCTGAGCGTCAAACTGCTGGGCACGCGCTCGAACCGGTCCGCCATCGGCGCCCGCGTCGCAGTCACCAGCGGCGAGCGCCGGCAAGTCCGCGAAGTGCTGAGCGCCTCGAGCTATATTTCGCAAAGCGACCTGCGACAGCACTTCGGCCTGGGGCAAGCGAAAAGAGTTGACCAGATTGAAGTGCGCTGGCCGAGCGGGCAGGTGGACCGCCTGCAAGATATCGACGTCGACCAGTTCCTTGTGATCGAGGAGCAAAGGGGAATACGGAGAGCATAGGGCAGAGCCGCTCGATCCATGGAGCGGCCGATCCGGCACGTGAAGATGTAGTGGCTCCGAGAGGCCGCCGGGGGCCAACCTTAGAGGTTTACCCGTGGCTCGACAGCCCGCCAAGGCCGTGATAACCTTTTGTTTAAGGGGTTGCATTCCATGGTGAGAGACGCGGGCGTAGGCTGCGAGTGCGTATTTCGTGATCTCCTGGTTCCCGTGCGCCGCGTTAGGCTTAAGCCTGCTGCTTGCGGTTTCCTGATGCTTCTGGCGCTGACGCGTGCCGCGGCCCAGCAGGACGCTAACCTAAACGGCAACGTTCGGACCAACCAAGGCGTGGCCTTGAGTTCGGGAGTTGAGGTGCGGCTCGAAACCGGTGATCACGAATTGGTGGCTGAGCAGCCCGTGAGTACGGCGGGCGAGTTTTACTTCCTTCATGTTCCCAAACGGGACTACGTGTTGACGGTGCGCGCGGAAGGCTTCGAGACCTACCAGCAGGAAATCAATATGGGCGAAGGCGCCAGCAACTACAACGTGGTTATCGTTTTGAATCCGGCACGCAAGGCGCCTCAGGCCAATTCCTCGCCTCCCGCGCTTTCCGACGCCCAGTCTCCGAAGGAGGCCCGCCGCGAGTACGAGAAGGCCGAGAAGGCGTTGGCAGCGAACAAGCTCGCCGAAGCTCGCGTGCACCTGGCCAGGGCCGTCGAGCTCTACCCGTGCTATGCCAGAGCCCAGACGGACCTCGGCATGGTTCTCAGTCAGCAGCAAGATTACACGAAGGCCGAGACAGCACTAAGGAAATCCCTGCAGTGTGATCCTGGCTATTTGGACGCCTACGTTGAGCTCGGACAATTGTTGAATGCCGAGAAGCGCTTCGGCGAAGCCCTGCCGCTCCTCGCGCAGGGAGTGCGGCTCTCGCCGGATTCGTGGCAGTTTTATTACCAGTCAGGTGTGGCCCGGTACGGGTTGAAGCAGTACAGCGCGGCAGAATCGCAGTATCTCAAGGCCCAGTCCCTAAACTCCAGCCCTCCGCCTGAGTTGAACGTCAAACTGGCAGATGTTTATCTAAAAGAGAATGCCTTCGATAAGGCTTACGCCAAAATGCAGGACTACCTGAAAGCCGATCCGCAAGGCCGATTTGCGCCGCGCATCCGCGAGATCATGAAGCAGATGGAATCAAAGGGAGTAGTGGCCGCGGGAGAGGCTGCGAAATAGGGCAACTACACCGCCCCGGACCCTGCATTCCTGCTCACTTCGTCTGGGGCAGGCTGGCGTTATACATCGCATCGAGCAGGTCCTGCGTTTCGCCATCGTAGTCCGCATCCAGCGACCACATGAAACTCCCGCCCAGACCCCTTCGCCACACCGAGTAGGCCACCCGGTAAAACGTCGAAAATGCATCGTCGTAGGTGATGAATCCCGGCTTGCCATTGGTCCTCAGCATGTAAGGAACCAGCGAATGGGTGTCGTAATAGGTCCGCCAACCGTTCTGGTTGATGCGCTGTTTGATGAACGTCCCGTAGTTCTCCGAAATAGTGTTCGAGCAGTTGGAGTTGGGGCAGAACGCCCACAGGCCACTGACGTTCTCGTAGAGGTAGCCATAAAACGGCGTGCCCATGTTGAGTTGGGCAAGGGGAACATCGATGTCGTTGACGTAGATATCGATGGCTTCCTTCACCGAGCCGCCCGGCTCGCAATTGTAGGAAGCGGGATTGAAGGGGTCAGGGAAAATCGCCGAATTGAGCTGCGCATCGTCCGTCCAAGGGCCGGCGCAGTCGTACATCATGATGTTGAAGTAATCGACCAGGTTCATCACGTTGGGGAAATTGTATCCGGTGCCTGCCCAGGGGGGACTCCCGCCCCACGGTGCGACGTCGGCAGAAAGAACAAAAGTAGGGCTGGGAAAGGCCCCGCGAAGCGCGGCAAACAGGCTCAGAAACGTGGTCGCATCCTGGGCGGTGCTGGGGTATTCCCAGTCGATGTCGACGCCGTCGTAGCCGTGCGCATCCTCGAAAACCTGCAAGTTGTTCACCAGGGTTTGGATCAGGCCGGAATTCGTTTCGAGGGCCGCGAAATCTCCTCCCAGAAGCAGCAGGACCTTGACCCCAGCCGCATGCGCTTTCTCGATCAGTTCGGGTTCCAGGAACCCTTTAGGCACCACCAGATTGGCGTTGGCGTCGAAGTTCACACCAGCGTGATTAATGTGAGTGAGCTTCGACATTGGTATTTGCGCTGAGCTATAGGGAGGAGTCTGCGTCCGGCTCCAATAGCCATAATCGCCCACCAACCGCTTGGTGAGCTGCTGGCCTTGCGCAGGGACCATCCAGGGGCCGAACATCAGTGCCAAGACCATCAAGCCCCATCTGCTCACTGAGAAACGTCGAGAGTGTTTCATAGGAGTCTCCCCGTTCGAAGAGTTCTAAGTTGGCTGCGGTAGCAAAGCAAAGTATACACTGCGGTGAGCCACCGCGCCACGCCGTACCTTTCTCGTTAACCCCTAAGCTCAATCAGGCTCTCGAGGCTCAGTAAAGCCAAGATCCGAGATTCAAGGCTCCCAAAACAAAAGACCGGACAAAGAAGCGTGCCCGGACGAAGAGCCCTCAGAAAACACCGTACTTAAGGGTGCTTGACAAACCTGCTGGCCGGTGATATCAAGCGCATTCAGTTGCCAAGACTGGCGACTCTTCGTCTAGCTATCTTTCCGCTTTGAGGGAGGACCCCATGAAACGCACGTTGATTCTCCTGGCGTTGACGCTCCTGGCCGTCGCCGCCAGCGTTTGGGCTCAGGACACGGCGAACCTTGTAGGCACGGTGAAGGATTCAACGGGAGCTGTGATACCGGCAGCCAAAATTACGGTTTCTAACCCCGACAAAGGCTTTATACGATCCCTGGTGAGTAACGCCGCTGGCGAGTATTCGACGCCCAGGGTTCCCATCGGGGACTACGTGATTACGGCGGAGGTGCCGGGGTTCCAGAAACTGCTGCGTTCCGGCATCACGGTCGGCGTGGGGGAGACGCTGCGCGTGGACCTGACCATGGTCGTGGGTCAAGTCAGCCAGGAGGTGACGGTCGTGGCCGCCGGGGCGAAGGTTGAGACGGAAACTGCCGCGATTTCGGGAGTCGTCACGGGAACCCAGATTGCCAACCTCAACCTCAATGGCCGCAACTTCGTGACCTTGGCGCTGCTGGTTCCGGGGGCCGTGGCGGACGACGGCCTGGACACGTCGCACGTGGGCGTTCTGGGCAACAACAACATCTCCTTCAACGGCGGCCGCATGCAGTACAACAACTGGGAAGTCGACGGCGGCAACAACACCGATGAGGGTTCTGCCGGCACCTTCAATACTTATCCAAACCTCGATACGATCGCCGAGTTCCGGATTTCGACTTCCAACTACGGCGCGGACATGGGCAAACACTCTGGCGCGACCATTGAGGTTGCCACGAAGTCGGGCACCAAGGAATTTCACGGCGATGCCTTCGAGTACGTGCGCAACGACGCATTCGACTCCAATCCTTGGGACATTAACCGCGCCTCGATCGGCAGCGTGGCGCCCAAGAGCCCGCTGAAGTGGAACGACTGGGGCTATACTTTGGGCGGACCCGTCTACATTCCCGGCCACTACAATACCTCGAAGTCCAAGACCTTCTTCTATTGGTCGGAAGATTGGCGGCGATACCGCGAAGGGCAGACGGTGGGTGCGGGCGTGCCCACGATGCTGCAAAGGGCAGGCGATTTCAGCGAATGCGATCCCAGTTCAGGCAACTACAATGCTGTCGTGGCTTCCGGTTGTGTGCTGCCGGTCGATCGGACGACGGGAAACGTCTACCCCAACGACAAAGTGACCGTTGATCCGAACGCACAGATATTGCTAAATGGCCTCGTTCCTTACCCGAACACCGGCCCCCAGGGCCACGAAAACGGGTACGTCGTCTCCTCGAGCACTGCCACCAACTGGCGGCAAGAGCAGATTCGCGTTGACCAGAACCTTAGCGACAAAACGCAGGCGTTTGTGCGCTGGACGCAGGATGCCTGGAACACCCTTGCGGTTCCCGCCCTCTGGACGGGCTCATCTTCCGACACTATCAAGACGCCCTTTTTGGGCCCCGGCAAGAGCGCCGTGTTTCACCTCACCCACACTTTCAAACCGAACCTCATGAATGAGTTCGTGGTGAGTTACTCGGTGGACCACATCTCGCTGTTCAACCAAGCCGGCGAATCCTCGCCTGACCACTCGATCGACAAGCCCGCGGGCTGGACGGTGCAGAATCTGTTCTCCGCCAACGCTTCGAACCCGCTGCTGCCTTCTATTTCCTTTAACGGCTTCACCGCCGATGCCGGAAACCACCCTTGGTACAACTCGAATCCCATCGTGGACTTCAAGGACAACATCGGCTGGATGCATCGTAATCACTCTGTGAAATTCGGCATTTACGCCCAGGACTACCACAAGAACGAGCAGTTTGGCGCTAACACCCAGGGTTTCCTGTCCTTCGGCTGGGGTCCGCTTACAACCGGCAACGGCTTGGCCGATATGGACCTGGGCGCCATCGCTTCCTACCAGGAGGGCACGATCAACCTGAATGGCGCCGCCCTCGGCGGCTATCCGAAAGGGCATTGGAACGGGCATGAAATCGAGCCCTATGTTGAAGATGACTGGAAGGTTACGAAGAAACTAACTTTGAATATAGGACTTCGCTATTATTATTTCCAGCCATTTCACGATGTTTCCGCCACCAATATCGACTCAGCCTTCCTTCCCAGCGAATACAATGCTGCCGACCAGGCGCAGTTGGTGAACGACCCGGTGCTGGGCCCGGTGCTGGTGCCAGGAACCGGCGACAACTACACTGTCTATGGCAACGGCCTTTACGCCTGCGGCACCCACGGTGTTCCCAAGGGCTGCTTCTACGGCGCCAAGAAGAACTTCGCTCCGCGTTTAGGTTTTGCTTATGACCCGTTCGGGACCGGCAAAACGGTGATCCGGGGCGGCTACGGCATTTATTACGAAATGGGCAACGGCAACGAGTCCAACGCCGAGGGCGGCGAAGGCAATCCGCCCGTCTCCCTGGGGCCGACCGCCTACAACCTTAACGGTTACAGCGCTATTCAACCCATCAACTCGCCCTCCGAGGAGCCCATCAGTCCGGGTGGGTACACGGCAATCCCCATGCACCAGAAGTGGCCGAGCGTGCAGCAATTCAGCTTCGGCATGCAGCACGAGTTCCCAGGCAATAACATCCTGAGCGTTAGCTACGTCGGCAGCTTGGGCCGTCATTTGGCGACTGCCATCAACATCAACCAGGTGCCACTGGGGGGCGGAACCGCGAACATTCCATCGCTGGCCGGCACCGTGGGCTGCGACAACAACGGCAACTGCGACATCGAGAACACGCTGATCGGACCAGGGGGGAATTCGACGGTGTTTTTCGTTCCCTATCGCGGCTACGGCTGGATGACCGGCAAGCAAAACACCGCCGTTTCTAATTACAACGCTCTGCAGATCTCGATGCGCCATGACGTGGGTCATGGCCTCACCTTCCAAGCTGCCTACACGTGGGCGCACGCTATTGACAACTCCACCTCCACCTATTTTGCCACCGGCATCGACGACAACACGGATTTGTCCCGGTGGAAGGCGACTTCCGACCTGAACCGCTCCCAGGTGGTGGAAATGAGTGTTATCTACGAAATGCCTTTCTTTAAGCATGCCAACAGCGCCGTGACCCGGCAGGCTCTCGGAGGCTGGACCGTTAGCGGCATCCCCAGCTTCTACACCGGCGAACCCGTGGGCTTCATTACCTGCGGGATTACCGATCCCGTGAGTGGGCTGGGCTATGCTACGGGAGTGGGCGGCGGATCGATGTGCAACACGCTTGGTCCGGTGAAGATCAAGAAGGGGGTCTACGACGATCCCACCTATGGGCCCACGCCCAGTTGGGTCGATCCGTCGATGATTAGCCAGATCACCTTTCCCCAATTGCGTGCTGACCATGAGCCCGGAATGTTCGGCTACATGGGACGCAACGCGCTCACTAGCCCCGGCGTCAACAACTGGGACTTGGCGCTGCTTAAGAACTTTTCGACTCCCTGGTTTGGGGGCGAGCACTCTTCGCTCCAATTCCGCTGGGAGACGTTCAATACCTTCAATCACACTCAATTCGGCGGCGTCAGCGTCTGGTGCAGCGGGCTGACTGCTCCGGGCGAGCCCTGCACCGGCCCCAACAACATCGGCAACGGCGAGATCGGCTACGCACGCTCGCCGCGCATCATGCAGTTGGGATTGAAGCTGATGTTCTAGCAGCAGTGCCGAGTGAGGAGTGCCAGCCGGGGCGGCCCTCGTGGCCGCCCCTGGCGCCTATTCCGACCCTCCGGAGCTGGGGATAAATGGGACACCTTTTCTCTGGGTCTCCGTGCCTCTGTAGTGCGAAAGTTCTGGGTCGAACCGTCGGACGCTGGGCGCCTAACCGGCCTCCCAAGGAGTACCCAGCCCTACATCATAAAAACCGCACAAATAATCTATTTAAAAAAACTGCTTGACAAACATCAGGGCCGGTGATATAAGCGGGCTCTTGGTGGTCACAATTGTGGGCACCTTCTGCCCTGGGCCACTAAACCGGTCCAGTTCCACTTGCCAAGACTTAGCGTTGGGTCAAACTTCTAAGGAGTCGCAACAACCTGCGAAAGTCGATAAGCCTGGTTGGGGGTTAGTTCGTCTCTAAGGGTGAGTACCGTTTCGACGTTCGCTGGCCCGTGGCTCTTCCGAGAGCCTTCACCACTTTAGGTTCCAAAGAGGAGGACGCAATGAGAAGAGGTTTCATTTTGCTGGCGGCGGCCCTCTTGGCCGTCTGCTTGAGCGCCTTGGCTCAGGACACAGCGCGGATTAACGGTTCTGTGACCGATCAAACCGGCGCCGTGATTCCTAATGCCAAGGTCACGATCGAAAACCCCGCCAGGGGCTTCAAACAAGTGTTGAAGAGTGATTCAGCCGGATTCTTCTCAGTCACGGCTGTCCCCATCGGCGATTACGTAATTACGGCGGAAGCATCAGGCTTCGAGAAGTTGGTGCGCACCGGCATCACTCTTGAAGTAGGACAAATCCAGCGTGTTGACCTACAGATGACCGTAGGCCAGATGACGCAGGAGGTCACGGTAAGCGGCAACGTTCCCAAAGTGCAGACCGAGACCGCCGCGGTTTCCGCCGTGGTCACCAGCACCCAGATCCAAAACCTGGATTTGAACGGCCGCAACTGGGTCACGCTGGCCTTGCTGATTCCGGGCGCCTCGCCCGACAACGGCTTGGACGCAGTCCACGTCGGCGTGGCTGGGAACAACAGCATCTCCTTCAATGGCAACCGCATGCAATACGCCAACTGGGAGATTGACGGCGGCAACAACACGGACGAGGGTTCGGCCTCAACTTTCAACACTTAC
Organism: uncultured Acidobacteriota bacterium; assembly: GCA_963831905.1. Taxonomy (GTDB): domain Bacteria; phylum Acidobacteriota; class Terriglobia; order UBA7540; family UBA7540; genus CAVROP01. The sequence continues at coordinate 2,985,617 of CAWHRX010000009.1, forward strand.
CCGAACCTCGATACTATTGCCGAATTCCGCATTTCCACCTCCAACTACGGCGCGGAAATGGGCAAGCACGCGGGCGCCAACATCGAACTCGCCACCAAGGGCGGCACCAAGGATTTCCACGGCGACGCGTTCGAGTACGTGCGCAACGACGATTTTGACGCCAACCCCTTCTTTGTTAACCGGGCCAGCATCGGGGCCGTTGCAGAGAAGGCCCCCCTCAAGTGGAACGACTGGGGTTACACCTTGGGCGGGCCCATCTACATCCCGGGCCACTGGAACACCAGCAAGACCAAGGCGTTCTTCTACTGGTCTGAGGATTGGCGGCGCTATCGCCAGGGGTCGACAATTGGCAATGGTGTGCCAACGACGCTCCAACGCACGGGTGACTTTTCCGAGTGCGATCCCACATCCGGCAACTATAACTCGATAGTCGCTAGCGGTTGCACATTGCCTACGCTGAACGGCGTCACTTACGACACGGTGCAATCCATGCCGGGCTTTAATGCACAGTCTTTTGCCAACGGCGTCGACCTTCTGAATGGCTTGGTTCCCCTGCCCAACACCGGACCCGCGGGACACCAAAACGGCTGGCTCACTTCCTCGCCCAATAACACCAATTGGCGCCAGGAGCAGATCCGCATTGACGCAAATATCAGCGATAAGACCCAGACATTCTTCCGTTATACGCAGGACACCTGGAATACCCTCTCGGTCCCCGCGCTTTGGCAGTGGGCAAGCTACGACACCATCAAGACGCCCTTTGGCGGGCCCGGTGAGAGCGCGGTGTTCCATGTTACCCACACCTTCAAGCCCACCTTGACCAACGAATTCGTCGCGGCCTACACCACTGACCACATCCTGCTTTACAACCAGGCCGCCGATTCCGTGGCCATGTCAATCAATCGCCCCAGCAACTTCGTCATGGCGCACCTGTTCGCAAATAACGACAGCAACCCGTTGCTTCCTGCTCTCGAACTCTGCGGCGGCAATGGCTTCTGCACCAACGAAGACGCCGGCAACCATCCCTGGTTCAACTCCAACCCCATTGTCACTTGGAAGGATAACGTTGCCTGGGTGCACGGCAACCACACCACCAAGTTTGGGTTCTACTTGGAGAACTACCGCAAGAACGAGCAATTTGGCACCGACACTCAAGGAATAATGGAGGGCGGCGGCGGCGGCCCAATAACCACCAAAAACGCCATGGCCGATATGTTCCTGGGGCGCATCCCAACCTACGGCGAAGGCACCGAGGTATTTAACGGTATCGCAGTGGGTGGTTATGCCAAAGGCCACTGGCAAATGACCGACCTCGAGCCTTACATTCAGGACGACTGGAAGGTCACTCGCAAGCTCACCCTGAACTTGGGCGTTCGTTACTACATATATACACGCATCCACGACGTTTCACGTCCCACCATCGATTCCGGGTTTATCCCCAGCCAGTACTCGCAGGCGAACGAAGACCCGCTCGACATTAACGGAAACTTCGTATTTCCGGCTACGGGCGCAACGCCTGGGAACTTCGGCAATGGCCTGGTCGAATGCGGCCACAACGGGATTCCCAATGGCTGTCAACTTCGCAACACGGCTCCGAACGTTGCACCCCGCCTCGGCTTCGCTTGGGATCCCTTTGGCACAGGCAAGACTTCCCTCCGCGGAGGCTACGGCATTTACTACGAATCCGGCAACGGCAACGAAGCGCAGACTGAAGGTGGCGAAGGCAACCCGCCGAGCGCGCCCGGTGTCTATGCGTCCAACCTCTACAGCGCGACGGCGCCCGCGAACGGATACAGTGTCATTCAACCTTCCGGCTTGCTCGTTCCATCTCCGGCGGGCTACACCTCTACCCCTTACAGCGAAAAATGGCCGAGCGTGCAGCAGTACAACCTGACGGTCGAGCACGAATTTTCAGGAAACAACCTGGTGAGCTTGGCCTACGTTGGTGCTCTGGGACGGCATCTGGCCCGCGCCATGGACATCAACGAGGTCAATCCCGCAGTCGTTGCCAACGGCGGCACGATGAATGTGCCGGTTTTGGCGGGACTGACGGGTTCCAACGGTGGTGGTTTGGGCGCACCGGGCGACAAAGGCCAGACGGTGTGCGACGCTTCGGGTAATTGCAGCGTCCAGACCATTATGATCAACGAAGACAAACCGAACACTTTCTTCGAGCCTTTCGAGGGTTACGGAACGATTACCAGGAAGCAGAACACGGCGGTCTCCACCTACAACGCCCTGCAAGGCAGCTTCCGCCACAGCTTCACTCACGGACTGACTCTCCAGGCGGCGTACACCTGGTCGCACGCCATCGACAACTCCACCAGTACCTATTCGGAAACTTCCGGCGCTATCGACGACTACAATCTGTCCCGCTGGAAGGCGACGGGCGACCTCAACCGCACCCACGTGGTACAACTCAACTACATCTACGCCATCCCTGCCTTCAAGAACTCGCAGAACGCTTTCCTGCGGCAGTCGCTCGGCGGCTGGCAGCTCAGCGGCATCACCAGCTTCTTCACCGGTGAACCCACGGATTTCAACTGCGGAGTCAATGGGTACAACAGCGGTCTGGGTGGGGCATATCGCTGCGACGTGATCGGCAAGGTGGCCATCAAGAAGGCCGTCTACAACGACCCCGTCTATGGCCCCACACGCCAGTGGTGGGACGAGAGTACTGTGGCTCAGCCGCAGTACAGCGAACTCGCTGCTAACGGCGAGCCCAACATGTTCGGCGACATGGGGCGCAATATCCTTACAGGCCCGGGCCGGAACAACTTCGACTTGGCGCTTGAAAAGAACATCCAAACACCGTGGTTCCGGGGGGAGCACGGCACCCTCCAGTTCCGCCTGGAAACTTTCAATACCTTTAACCATACGCAATATCAGTACGTCAACACGGGGTGCAACGGAAACGCCCCGTTTGGCTCTCCGTGCACGACGCTCAACACTTCCCCCGGTGAAGTCAATTCCGCCTGGGACCAGCGGGAAATGCAATTGGGCTTGAAGTTCATCTTCTAGGCTTGTGCAGTTAACGGGTCTTGGGTAATTTCGGGCGCAACGAGAGAATCTCCCATTCTTTCGTTGCGCCCTGTTTTTTTGAGGGGACAACCGTTGTGGTTACCAGGGCGGCCACAGGGGCTGCGCATACAACCAGGTGACCAACGACGCTCACCGACAGGGAGATTGTGGTATTCTACGCCTGCCTTGTAGGGGCGGTTCGCGAACCGCCCCTACACCACCCCGGCACGGTGAAGGAACAGATGCAACTACGACGGCTTGATATTTGGTGGCCAGTGAGAGGAGCGGCGGCTGTTGCTCTGCTGTCATTTCTGACTGTGGCTTTTGCGCCGGCGGTGCAAAACGCCGGCCCAGGCAATCCACCCCGGCACTTGACGGAACAGGACCTCCGCGCCGCCTTTGGGCGCGCCCAACAGGCGCTTGCCGCCAAGGACTACGCTGACGCCGAGCGAGGATTCAAAGAGTTTCTCAAGCTTGACCCGAACTCGGCCGCCGCCTACACGAACCTGGGCGTGGTTTACATGCGGACGGGTAAGCCGGACGACGCGATCCGAGCCCTCGAGACAGCCAAGAAGCTCGACCCGAGCATGGTGGGCGTTGACCTGAACCTCGGCCTGCTTTACTACCGGAAGCAGGATTTCAAGGACGCCGTTCCTTACTTCGAACGCCTGGTCAAAGCGCAACCGGATAGCGTTCAGGCGCGCTATTTGCTTGGCATGTCGCACTTCATGCTCAGGGATTACCGCTCTGCGGTGGCCGACCTCGAGCCTATTCGTGACCGGGAGCAGGACGATCTCGATTTCCTTTACATGCTCGGGATAGCATATCAGCAAGTGAAGCGAAATGACGACTCCAAGCAGACCTTCGCGAGGCTCGTGAGCGTCGGAGGCGATACCCCTCACTTGCACCTGCTGCTGGGCAAAGCCTACCTCGACCTCTACGAGAATCCCAAAGCGGAAGGAGAACTGAAGAAAGCCATCGCAGACGACACCAACCTGCCTTTCGCACACTACGACCTGGGAGTTCTTTACCGGCGTCTAGGTCAACGTGACAAGGCGGAAGAGGAATTCGAGAAAGAAATGGCGATCAGCCCCACCGAGCCTTGGGCGTTCGAAGATACCGGCACTATCCTGCTCGACGGGGGCGAGGTCGACCGGGCCATTCCGTTGTTTCAAAAAGCCCTGGCCCTCAACTCCAAGCTCACACCCTCGCTGGCAGGTCTTGGAAGAGCGTATCTGCGCAAAGGCAAAACCGACTTGGCCATGTCCTACCTGGAACGCGCCGTGGCGCTTCAGCCGGAGAGCGCCAACTACCACTACCAACTCGGCCAGGCGTACCTCAGGAAGGGCATGCGCGCGGAGGCTGACAAACAGTTTGCCGAACAGCACAAACTTCAGGCCGCGGAAGTGGAAAAGCAAGGCGACAAAATCTTCGGCAGGCTGCCGGCGCCCGCCGAGCCCAAGCAGTGATTTCAAATCTCAAATTTCAAATCGTTTGCGGCTTGCCATTTGAATTTTGAATTGTTCTTCTGGTAGGCGAGGTCGTCGTTGCCGCCCGCGGGCAACCACAGGGGCTGCCCCTACAAGATTTCCCTACTGCGTGTCGCGGAATGGTCGTTTCGCCTCGTACAATGCAATTCTAGCTTTCACGTCCCCAGCCAAGGGTTCGGTAGCGAGGGCAAGGGCTTGGCGCGCGGTTTGCACCGCTTCAGGAAAGCGGCCTGCCTCGGCATAGGCAGCCGCCAGCGTATCGAGCGTGGCGGGATCCTTGGCGCCGGACAGCTTCACTGCCCGCGTTGCTAACTCGACGGCTTCGCTGCCATTCCGGACTGACGCCTGCGGGTTTGTGGCCAGCACCCATGCTGTTTGGCTGAGCAGCGGCAGATCTTCCGGGTCGGCGTGCAGCCCCGCCCGCCACTCCGCCAGGGCCTTTGTTACTCTCCCTTGCATGTAAAAGGCTGCACCCAGGTTGTAGTAGGTCTGCGTGTTCCTGGGGTTGATCTCCTCCGCCTTCTCGAGATGTTCGATCGCCTCGCCGGCTCTCCCTTTTTGCAGTAGGACAATTCCCAGATTGTTCTGGGCGTCGGCATAATCCGGCTTTAGACCGACGGCTTTCTCAAAATAGGGGATGGCCTCGTTCAGTTGTCCCCTTTTGAGCAGGTGCGTGCCCAGGTTGTTGTTGGCCATGGGGTCATCGGGATTGATCTCGAGAGCCTTCTTCCACTCGGCGATGGCTGCTTCGTCCTGTCCTTTGGCCGCTAATTCCGCGGCATGATCGAAGATGCGGAAGAATTCGGCGGCGGGCAAGTCGATCTTCTCCAAGCCGTCCGCAGGGATGTTCACAAACTCGGGGATGTTCACGGCGCGGTTAGCGGCGGTGGAGTTGTCAATGTAGATCGCGGGACTGTCGTTGCCCTGTTCGTCCAGGTGCGTGAGGAACATGCCGGTGTAGGGCGAGCGGCTCTTCGACGAGAAGACCAGCCAGCGTCCGTTGGGCGAGAAGCTGTGCCAGGAATTCATCCGTGGCGTGTTGCAGCGCATACGGCGCGCCTCGCCGCCCGCCGCCGGCACGATGAAAAGCTGGCTGTCCGGACGCATCAACAGGCCGTTGCGGCACTTCACGAACACAATCCAGCGCCCGTCGGGAGAGATTTTCGGAAAGGCGTTGCTCATGCCGTTCTGCGAAGCTCCGGCGATCGGCTCCGGCTTGCCGCCTTGGCCTGCGTTAAACGGGATCCTGTAAAGGTCGTATTGGATGGGCGTCTCGTCCGAGTCGTTGGCGTATGCAGCGAGTTTGCGGCCTTCCGGATACGGGTCTCTCGCTTCCGCCTGGGCGTACACCAGGTATTTGCCGTCCGGGCTCCAGGTTTCATTCGTGTGCACGTAACGCGGATCATCCGCGCCCGGCAGGGCTCGCATCTCGCCGGTGGCGCGGTTGTACCAAGCCAGGATGCCCCGCGTGGGGTAGAACACCTGCAGGAAACGGTAGTCCTTGAAATTGGCCACGTAGAAGCCGCCCTGCGTGCCTCCTGGCGCCTTGATCATGGTCACCACGTACTGCCCGTCCGGCGAGACCTGCGACATGAATCCGATCCGCGGTTGCGCGACGGTCTGGTCCTTGAAAGTCGCCCACGAGATCACGTCTTGGTTGCGGATGGACATTTGCTTTTGGATCGAGGCCAGAACGTAGAGTCCCTTGTCGTTGGCCGGGCCGTCCAGGTCCATTCCTAAAGTCTTTCCGTCGCGCGAGAAAGAGTGGCAGTTGGCGCAGGAATGAATTCCGGTAAAGAGCACGTGGCTCTCCGTTTCGCCGATGTTGCGCAGACGCCAGGCAATCAGCGGGATGGCGTTGGGAGCCAGCGGCTTGATCACGCCTTTTTGCAGTTCGGAGGGCATCAACGGCACGTCGCGGTAAAAAATCGGCGCGCCGACCGGATCCTTTGAGGTTTGGATGACCACTCCGCCCTGGGAAATAGCTGCGGCGGCATGTTCAGCCTCGCGGCCCGCGATCGTCACGGTTGCGGGGTGCTCGCGTGAGTGCAGTTTGATCGCCGCCCAGGTGGTATCATCGGGAGTCCAAGTGTGGGAAGCAGCCTGCTGGGGTGTCAACTCAGGCAGCTTGTTGGTGTTGCTGACGCAGCGCGGGTCGATCTCACCAAGGTGCAGGCGCTCCCCGGGCGTTTGCGCGTGCATCCCGGACGAGCCGTCGGAAAATGCCACTTCGATATCCCAGACTTTGGATCGTGGCGAGGCATCGCGCCAGATGAACGTGGGAGGTGTGATTTCGGGCGGAAAAATCGAGCGATCTTCCGGATAGTCAATCGTGATCTCAGCGAGGTGTCCGGGTTCGCGTGCAGTCGCGGGCGCAACAACACCCTCTCCTGCCAGCCCTTGCCGCACAATCAGTAGCGCGACAACCAACGTGCAGATGATAGCAAGATAAGTTCCAACGGCTTTCAACACAACCCCACCGCTCTACGGACCAGCAGTCGAGCAATAGTATCACAATGCAGCGGAGCCGTAACCAAAACGTCTCACTGAGCTTCCGTCCCACGGCTTGTCGGCAGCTGGCGTTATTTCGAGACAACCTTGAGGTCGTGAATCAGTTTTGAAAACGGGCTGCCGATTGACCTTTCGCGATTCACCGTGATGGATTCGCCCATGACTTTGTAAAGCGGCTTTCGGGAAGTTCGGTCTGAAACTAACATCTGAGCGGTGTATGTCGCTTCGGGGACACTCTGAGTTATGGCTGCCCCGGTCGCCATGCCGTCGCCGTTGGCCTGAGTGACCTGAAACGAATTCTTGAACTCAAGACTCACCACGGCATCGGCCTGAGCGCAGTTTTCAACCAATTTCCACGGCAGCTTGCTCAGCAGCCCTTTGGGAGTGTTCTGCTTCTCAAGGAATCTTCTCACATCCGGCGCCACAACTCCCTCGATCTTATCCATGTCCACGCAGTAGCTTTGCACCTTGAGCAATGTGTCGGGGTCGACTACGTCGCCGAACGGTTTCTTTCCGAAACCCGCTCCAGGGACGGAAACCAGAGTTAAGACTAGCACGAGGGTTTGCACGTAGTGCTTCATGGCAGGGTACCTCACGTTCGGGCATGCTTGTGCAACAAGAGTCTCGGCCTTTCTTAACGCCCCGCCAATAGGTTCTTTGGGTTACAATCCTGCACGGAAAGCGAGGACACGACCATGCGCTTAAAACTAGCGATTGCGTTTCTTATTGGTCTCGGCATGACCATCGGGGCGGAAACAAGCTACCGCGTCTGGCCTTCCCAGCCGCCCGAGGACTGTCCCTTCCAGCCCTCGTCGTCTTTGGTGGGCATTGCCTTCACGGGAAGGCACATTCGTTACGCGAATGCCGATACCTGGTACCCGTCGTGGGCCTCGGACGGCAACATGTATTCACCCTGGACCGACGGCAGCGTCGGCAACGTCAAGTCAGGCTCCGGGGGCGAAAAAGCCACGACCGGAAATGCCACCATTGTCGGCGACGATCCGTTGAATCTTAAGATCATCAATGTGGGTGTGTTTCCGGGGAACCCGGCGCCTTACGGCGGGCGCTATCCCTGCGGCAGCCTTGTGTACCACGGGGTGTGGTACTACGGCACCTATTGCCTGCTCGAAACCCCGGGCAAAGGGCTCAACTGGGATGTGCTCGGGCCTCTCGTGGGCTTCCGTTATTCCACTGATTTCGGCAAGACCTGGCACGACACACCGCATACACCTTCCCAGCCGCTGTTTGGTGAGCCGGAGAAGCCCGGCGGCAAAGTAAAAATGGGAGCGCCCCACTTCGTGGACTTCGGAAAGAACATGCAGTATTCACCGGACGGCAAGGCCTACCTGGTCGGCCACGGCGCCATCGACCCCGACCCCAAGCCAAGAGACGGCAACCTCAGTTGGATTACCGCTGACCAGATTTACATGGCGCGCGTTTCGCCCAGCATCCAAAACATGAACGATGCCTCGAAGTATGAATTCTTCGGCGGCCACGATGCTTCCGGCCACCCCGTTTGGACGCGGGATTTTTCCAGGATCAAACCCCTGGTGGATTGGAACAACAACATGGGCTGCGTCACCATGACCTACGACGCGCCGCTGAAAAAATACCTTCTGGTGATCACCGACGGCGGCAACACCATCTCAAAATACAACACCTACATTCTGGAGTCCGACCAAATCACCGGCCCCTGGAAACTCGTGGTCTACATGCGCCAATTCGGCGAGCAAGCCTACTTCGTCAACTTCCCCTCGAAGTTCATCGGCAAGGACGGCCGTTCGGCATGGCTGTGCTACGCCGCGAACTTCACCAACGGCTATCTGCACACGAATTACCGTGACGATCCACCCGGCGGCGGATATGGGATGACCTTGCAGGAGGTCCGGCTGTTAGGTCCGCCAGAGATGGCAATGCCGCCACAGCCTTAGGTTGTCATTCCGAAGATAAGCGGGCATTGTGCAGATGCGCCCCTTCAGATTAAAATGGCGCTTGGCAGTTGTGTGACCTCATCGCAGGGAGGCAAGACCGGCTTGAAGCTCTAAAGACATTCGCAATCCTCGATTTGATCGGAAGTTGTCCCCGGCATGACGGAGACGACTGATCCTTACATTATCCGGAGGAGAGAATGTCCTTGCTAGCCGTCGCCGATCTTGGCTTCCAATATCCTTCCCAGTCCGGTCCGCTTTTTCATAAGGTTTCATTCGAAATCAATCCGGGCGACCGAATCGGACTTGTCGGCCCCAACGGGGCAGGGAAGTCGACACTTCTGCGTATTCTTGCCGGAGACCTCGAGCCGCTGTCGGGCGTGGTCGTGCGGCGCCAGCAGCTCCGGATGAGCTATGTTGCTCAGGAGCGTGCGGCAGACGGGGAGGAAGCGCTTCGAACTTACGTCCTCCGCGCCTGCCCCGGTTTGGCAGAGACCCACCAGGAAATCCGGCGCCTCGAGTCGCACTTGGATGACGACCAGCGAGCTTACCGCTACGCCGAACTTCTTAGCGTTTTCGAAGAGCAGGGGGGATTCCGGCTCGAAGCCGAATCCGAAAAGGTTCTGGACGGACTTGGGTTCCGCCCGCAGGAGCGAGACCTGCAGGTGTCCTGCCTCTCGAGCGGGCAGCGCGCTCTCGCCGAACTCGCCAAGCTGCTCGTTGCCCCTGCCGACCTCCTGCTTATTGACGAGCCCACCAATCACCTCGACATCTCGGCGCGAGAGTGGTTGGAGGCTTACCTTGCTCATCTCCAGGTTGCCTATCTAGTGGTGTCTCACGACCGCGCCTTCCTGAACCGCGCCACGAGTCGCACCTTTGAACTGGCGCGCCCGGAAGTGCAACTCCAGCAACGCACCATGGTCGTGTACGAAGGTAATTACGACTTCTACGTCGCGCAGCGCGCGCTTCGGGAATCGCAGGCCTGGGAGCTTTTCAGCGCGCGCCAGCGGCGGGTGGCGGCCGCTAACCGCGCAGCCGACCGGCGTTTGACGTTGGCGCGTCGCGTGGCCAAACCACCTGAGGGTGTCCGGGCAGGCAAAGACCATTACGCTCGCAAAGCAGCCAAGGTGGCTCGCACGGCTCGGATTCTGCGCGAACGGACGGAAAGCCTGCCCGCGGCGGGAAAGCCCTGGCGGGAAGCCCCCGTCCCGGCGCTGGATTTCCCCAATGTCGCCCGAAGGAGCGGCGTCGCCCTGCGCGTCGAGGGTCTCAGCAAGGCCTTTGGCGGCAAACCCCTCTTTCAAAACCTGAGCTTCTACGTTCAGTCAGGTACGCGCTGGGCGGTCCTGGGCCCGAATGGTTGCGGCAAAACCACGCTTCTTAGGGTTTTGCTGGGCATCGCTACAGCCGACTCAGGCAGCGTGCAGTTCGCCGGCAAAAGTCGGCTTGGTTACTACGCCCAGGAGGGGGAGAACCTGAATGGCGCCAAATCCGCTCTCGAACTCTGCCTGGAAGTTCATCCCGACGAGACGTGGGTTCGCACCATTCTCGGCTGCTTGCGACTGCGGGGAGAAGAGGCGACGCGAGCCATCCAGAGAATGAGCGCTGGCGAACGCGCGAAAGTTGCTCTGGCAAGGTTGCTGGTCAGTGGCGCCGACTTCCTGCTCCTTGACGAACTCACCAACCACCTCGACATCGAAACGCGCGAAGCTGTGGAGGATGCGCTCCTGCGTTTTCCAGGAACCATCCTGTTTATTTCTCACGACCGCTACTTCGTCAGTAAGCTGGCAGATGAGGTCCTTGATTTGTCGCCTGCACCAAAGCCAGAGCGAGATTCCTCGCTGCGCTCGGAATGACAACTGGGCTTGCGCGTCCGCACTATTTACGGCAGCGGCGGAAGAGTTGGGACAGCAACTCGAGCGCGAGATCTGTTTCTTCGCGCGTGATGGTGAATGACGGGGCGAGCGTGAACACGTTCTTGTAGTAGCCTCCCACGTCGAGCACCAGGCCATACTTGCGCCCGGCAACCTCCAGGTCACCTTTCAGGCCTTCTGCAAAGATGCGGTCCACGAGGTCGCGGTCCGGGGTCACACCGTCCTCTTTGCAAACTTCGATGCGTAGGGCCAGCCCTAATCCGTCCACATTCCCAATGATGCCGGGAAAGCGGCTTTGCAGATTCTTAAGGCCGGCGAGGAAATAGGCGCCTTTTTCGTTGACCAGTTTCTCGTAGTCCTCTTCCTCGAGCATCTTGAGTGTCTCGAGAGCGACTGCCGTGCCGAGGGTATTGGAAGAGAAGGTTGAGTGGGTTGAGCCGGGCGGGAAAAGCTCCGGCGTGATGAGTTCTTCGCGCGCCCAGATGCCGGAGATGGGATTCAGGCCGTTGGTGAGCGCTTTACCGAAGACAATAATATCCGGGGTAATACCGAAATTCTCAATGGCCCAGAACCTCCCGGTGCGATAAAAGCCCATCTGGATTTCGTCATCGACAATCAGAATCTTGCGCCGGTCGCAGGTTTCCTTGAGTCGCTGAAAATAAGTGCGCGGCGGAATCACGTAGCCGCCTGTCCCCTGCACAGCTTCGATATAAAAGGCGCCGTACTCCGCGCTCTGCGCTTTTGCGTCCCACACCCCGTGATATTCGTTGTCGAATAGGTGAGCGAACTGGTCCTCGCAGTACAGGTTGCAGCTTTCGGGCTTCAGCCCGTAGATGCAGCGAAAGCAGTAGGGATAAAAGACGAACTGGGCGCGCTCGCCGAAGTGGCCATAGCGGCGGCGGTAGCGGTAACTCGAGGTGATGGCGGAGGCGCCGAGCGTCCGTCCGTGATACCCGCCCATGAAGGCGAACATCAGGCTCTTGCCGGTATAATTCCGCACCAGCTTCAGCGAGTCCTCGATGGCTTGCGAGCCGCCCACGTTGAACTGCACCCGGCCCTTTACTCCGAATCGCTTCTCGCAATATTGTGCGATGCGCGCCGCCACTTCCACTTTTTCCGCGTGCAGGTATTGGCAGGCGAGTTGGGGAAGGCGGTCCACTTGCCGCTTCAAGGCCTCGCCCAGCCGCCGGTTCTTATAGCCGAAGCTCGCTGCTGAATACCACATCTGGAGATCGAGGTAGGGCGTGCCTTGCTCGTCGTAAAGGTAACTGCCTTCACAATCGACAAAAACCTTCGGTGGATCGAGGTAATGGACCGTGTCACCGAAGGAACAATACTTGCGTTCGAGTTGTAGTAATTCTTCAGTTTTCATGCTTGCGCCAGATACGGGCAAAGGAGTATTGCCTCCGTAATGGAGTTCGTAGGGGCAACCCTCGTGGTTGCCCCAGGGCGGTCCCGAGGGCCGCCCCTACAGCATGGCGGCAACGGCTTGCTCAACGTCGGCGAAGGTGTCGAACGGACGGCACGCTCTGCCGTGCTCTTGACAATAGGCGAGCAACTGCCGTTTGGCAAAGACCACGTCCGCCTGATCCACGGCGAATCGATCGGAGAGCCCATCGCCCACGAAGATGATGGGCTGCTTTCCTTCTCCGAGGCGCCGAAGCAGCGCCGCTTTGCACGTGCCGCACCCATGCTCGCAGGGCGGGGACGAATGAGGGAAGGAGGGTATCAGGCGGCGGCCCTCAAGCCGCAGGGCGCTCGAGAACACCTGCATGCCGTTCCGAAGCGGCCCCTCCATGCCGGCGCGCTTCAGGACGCGTGCGATCACGTAGTCGAATCCTTCGCTTAAAACATAGAGCGGAATGCCTCGCTGGTGTGTAAAGCGGTGGAACGTCCTGAAAGCGGGGTCAATGGGAACCGCATCAATTAAGGCGTTGAGATCCTCCGCGGAGGTGTCCACGAGCGCGATCTGCCGCTCCAGGCATTCGCGCGAGCCGATCAACCCGCGCGTCCACTCCTGCTCGACATCCCGCCAGGAAGGGTGCGCCAGTTGAGACAGGATTTCATCCGTCACGTCGCGCTGGGTGATCGTTCCATCAAAGTCTGTGAAGATGATCATTTCATGCGGTATGTGGTAGGTGGTATGTGGCAGGTAGGGTCTATTCTCCCCACCTCCCACCTCCGACACACCATCTACCCCTTCCTCTCATCGACCAGCCGCCGCGGCTTCCTCCCCTGCGTCAACTCTCCGGGCGGCAGGATACGAAACTCAAGCCGGTACATCCCGCAGAGTTGGTTCGCCCAGACCTCCGGGTAGCGCGCTTCGAGGTTCTTCCGCACGTCGTTCTCGACCGTTGAGGGGTTCGTGCCGTTCGTCAACTCGAGCCGGAACTCGAGGATGTCGTGGACGCCTTCCTGCCGGACCGCCACCTGCCAATTCTCGGAAATCCCTTCCACGTCATGGAGCACGCGCTCGAAGATTTCCGGGTACATGTTCCCGGCCCCCATCACCACCATTTCGTCAACCCGGCCGCGGATTTTGGCCATGCGCCGGATGGTGGCGCCGCAGGGGCAAGGTTCATTGATGAACCGTGTCACATCGCGCACCCGGTACCGAATGAGCGGCATGGTGCGCCGCGAAAGTGTGGTCACCACAAGTTCGCCGTAGCCTTCCGAGTCAGGGTCAAGGATTTCGATAAAATAGTTGAACTCGTCCAGGTGATAGCCTTCCCGCCGGAGGCACTCCATCGCCGTGCCGCCGCCCTGCTCGGTGGACCCGTAGCCGAGAACTACAGGGCACTTCCAGACGCGCTCGACGTAGCTCCGATAGACTTCCGTCATGCGGTCTCCGGCAGCGACGATCAGCTTCAGCGGGAAGACGCCTTCGTTCTCTGCAATCTCGCTCAGGCTCACCAGCCAGGTTGGATCGGCGGCGATGACGTTATATTTGTAGATCGGCATGCGGGAATAGAGTTCGCGCGGGTGAGGCTTGCCGATCGCCGAACAGAAAACCGCCATGCGCTTGCAGGCTAGAAAGGTGACCCAACCGCTGATCCAATACCCCGCGTCGAACGTGCAGACTACCCGGTCGCCAGGGCGCACGCCGTTTTCCCACATGGCCGCCGCCTCGTAGCGGGCCGTGAACTCCAACTCCTCGTAATTGAAATAGACGCGCTTGGGGCCTCCCGAGGTGCCGGTGGTTTCAAACACCAATTGAGGTTCACGGCAAAGGAAATCTTCCGCCGGCAGGTTGCGCAAGTCCTCGGGTGTGGTGAAGATGTCCCCCAGGTCTTCCGGGCGCCGGACTCGGTTCGCTACGATGCCGCTCTCGCGCAACTTGCTCCCGAAGAAGGCTTGCCGCTCTGCCGCGTAGCGCACGACCTCGCAAAACGAGTCGCGTTGAATGCCTTCGATCAGCGCGCGAGGTACATATTTCCCCCAGCGAACAAGGCTCGGGACCGATTCGCCGATCACGGCGCGCTCGACGAGTTTGCGGATACGACTTAACATTTGGAAGCGTTTCTGGTCCGTGGTCTTTTGTCCATGGTCCGTGGTCAGTCGTCCGTTGCACAAAACCATACCAAGCGGGAGCAACTGACCACTGACTACGGACAACGGACGTTTTACATCAAATACGTCGACGCCCCGGAACGCGCAGGCCGAGTTGCCAGCAAGTCGATGTAGGTACTTTTCTCGAGTAGCGCCTGCCCCACCTGCGCGATGGCATGGGCGGAATCCGGCCGCGACAAATCCTTCTGGCGGCGGCTCATCTCCGCCAGGGTTTCCGGTTTGCTGAGCATCTGCGTTACGGCTTGAGGAATCTCCTCGAGAGTCCGGGCCAGCACGGCTACACCTTGCTGCACCAGGTAACGAACGTGCCGCTCTTCCGGTCCCGGAATAGGATGAGTCACAATCATCGGCAGGCCCGCCGAAAGCGCTTCTGCGGTGGTCAAGCCGCCCGGCTTGGTGATCAGAAGATCGGCCGCCGCCATCAATTCCGGTATAGTGTCTGTCCAGCCAAAGACGTGCAGATCCAGTGTGACCCTGCCCCTCAACTGCTCCAGGGTCTGCTTGATGACGCCATCATGCCCGGCCACCACCAAGACCTGAAGTGGAAGTCGGCAGAGTCCCAGCCTTTCCACGATCCCATCGAGTGGGGCCGGACCCATGCCCCCTCCCATCACCAACACCACGGGCCGGTGAGCGTCCAAACCCAGGGCTCGCCGGAGTTCGCGCCGATCCTGGGGAAGCGCAAATACCGGGTCAACGGGAATGCCACACACCAGAATCCGGTTGGGCGAGGTTCCCCAATTCACCAGTTGCGAGCGCGCCTCTTCGCTGCCTACACAGTAGACATCCACTTCCGTTTGCGCCCAGGGTGGCTCGGCCTGAAAATCCGTCTGCACAGCCAAAATGGGAGCGTGAAACCACCCCTCGCGCTTGCCCAGAGCGGCGATTTCAACCGCGCCGATTTCATTGGCGACCACCAGGTGAGGAGCCCACGCTTTGAGCTCCTCGAGCGCTTTCTTGCACCCGCGGCGAAATACCCAGTGAGGAGCCGTGGCGCGGTGGAGCTTCTTCTGCCGGCGCTCGAAAAGCCATCGCCAAACTCGCGGTGCGCGCCGAAGCATCCACCAGTAAGGGCGGACGTACAACATCAGGAACCAGGAGCGCGCCACCTTCAGGACGTCGAGGAGGTGAACTTCGACAGGATCAATGCAATCGTAGAGCGCCCGCTGGAGCACTTCCGCCGCACGAACATGCCCCGTGCCGACACTCAACGTCAAAATGAAGATGCGTTTTGAAGTCACGGCACACAGAAGTCAGGAGTCAGGAGTCATAAGTCAGAATCACACAGCCATCCCGATGCGAATGGCGCATTGCCCGGGATTCCACTAGGTTGGGTTTAGGCTCCCCGAATGCTCATATGTCGATCTTTTGTCTTCTTACTCCTGACTCCTGACTCCTCATTGGAATTTTCGCACCAGCAGCACCGCATTGAGGCCGCCGAAGGCGAAGGAATTGGAGACGGCCACCCGCACAGGAATCTCTCGCGCCTGATTGGGGACATAGTCCAGGTCGCACTCGGGATCCGGCGCGGTGTAATTCGCGGTGGGCGGGATGCAGTTGCCTTCGATGGCCAGCGTCGTGGCCGCCAGTTCGATTGCCCCCGTGGCTCCCATGGTGTGGCCGTGCATGGATTTTGTGGAGCTGATGGCCAGCTTGCGAGCGTGCTCGCCGAATACCATCTTGATGACCTGCGTTTCAGTGGCATCGTTCAGGCGCGTCCCGGTACCATGGGCATTAATGTAATCGACTTCGTTCGGGGCAACGCCGGCTTCCTCAAGGGCCATGCGCACCGCACGAGCCGGTCCCTCGAGGGAGGGCTGGGTAATGTGTCCGGCATCTGAACTCAGGCCGTAGCCGGAGATTTCCGCGAGGATTTTGGCCCCGCGCTTTTTCGCATGCTCAAGTTCCTCAAGCAGCAGCATGGCGGCCCCTTCGCCCATGACGAAACCGTCTCGGTCCGCCGAAAAGGGCCGGCAGGCCCGGCTGGGATCGCCGTTCCCCGTGGCCAGGACCCGGACCGATTCCCAGGAACGGATCATTCCCACGGTGATCGGCGCCTCGCACCCCCCGGTCAACATCACATCGGCCATCCCAAATTTAATCAGGTGAAAGGCTTGGCCAATCGCATGACCTGAAGACGAGCAGGCCGTGGCAGTTGTAAAAGAGGGCCCTTGCGCGCCAAATTCCATGCAGATTTGAGAAGTGGCGGCGTTGTGCATCATGCGGGGAATGGTGAACGGATGCAGCCGTGTCGCCTGTTGGGCGTAGAGGTTGAAGTAGCCGTTATCCAGGGTATTGGCGCCCGCCATTCCGCTGCCGCTCACCACCCCGAAGCGCGGGCGTTCCTCGTCGCGGACCTCGATTCCACTCGAGGTCATTGCTTCTTTCGCGGCCAGCAAGCCGAACTGGCTGAAGCGATCCAGCAAATCGAGCCGCTTGGCAGGGAAGTAATCGGTCGGCGTGTAGTCCGGAACTTCGGCAGCAATCTGAACCGTCAGCGCAGAGGGATCAAATTGGCAAATGCGGCGAACCGCCGACCGGGCTTCCAGCAGGTTCTTGAAAAAGCTATGCGCATCCTTGCCTACCGACGCAAAGACGCCCACACCGGTGATAACCACTCTTCGCACGTTTCATCCTTGTGTTCTCAATTGGCGGAAGCGGCAGGCGCCTCGCCCTTCGCCATCGCCACCAGATCGGAAATGTCCTTACCTTCCAAAACCCGTGTCAGGCTGTCCACGACTTGGCGGACTGAGCGCATGTTCTGCGCCACCGCGTCCGGGATATCAATCTTGAATTCCTCTTCCAGCGCGAAGAGGATATTAACTCCGTCCAGCGAGTCTATTCCCAATTCCGCGAACTTCGAATCGATGGTGATTTTGCTCGGGTCCAGATGCTGCTCTCGAGCGATAATCTCAATTACTTTCTGGGTTGTGTCCATTTTGCTCCTCGTGACCGGTTTCACCGGTGCACCTAAGTGGAAATGCCGATGGAATTCCTTTCCGCAAGTTGGGAGACAAGCTCCAGCAATTGCGAAATCCGAAACGGCTTGTCGAGAAGGGCGTAAGCGCCCAGATCTTGCGCGAGCTTCCTTTCCGTATGACTGAAGAAGGAAGACATGAGAACAATTTCGTGCTTGGCATTTTGCTTTCTGAGATGTCGAAGCAGATCTAAGCCCGATTCGTTGGGCATGTGCAAATCGGCGATGATAATGCGGCAATCGTTGTCCCGCGCCAAAGCTTCTCGCGCCGCCAACCCGTCGGCTACCGCTTCCACCTGCGGATATCCGTTGGCTTCCAGGACCTCAGACAGCAGGTCACGGCTTTCCAGGTCGTCGTCAACAACAAGAATCCTGCTCACTATGCGCACACTCCAGGTGCTTGGCCAGGAGTATCTTGGGCACGGAGATGGCCAAGGACCGCACTAGTTTTGTAACTAATTGTAAATAAAAGAGTTGAATTAGCGCAGGAGCAGGTTTGAGCGGCCTTGAATTCCGAATCGCGTGTTGCAGTGTGTCAAAATGCCACAGATTAGTGCCTTTTAGTCTTATGCTGATCGCCTTGCCCACATCTGCCCTTTCGGCCACCCTTCTTTTCCTCCTATCTTATTGATTTACATACTCGAAGTCATTCCTGGCGAGCCGACGGAGGAATTCTGATGTGGCAAAAAGCGACACCTGCCCGAAGTACCTTGGAGTGCGGCGGCTTGACGCCGCCTTGGAACTGCGAGGGTATGCGAGCTATGTACGCGCCGGGGCTCGCCTTAGGCGGCACGCGAGCTTGCATAGTGACAAGGCAGCGTCAAGCCGCCGCACTCCAAGGTGCCTTCGGCACAAAGACTCCCACGATGGTCTCGAGCGAATCTGATATAATGAGAATCTAGGCTTTCCCGACAAGCAAAATGCGCACTTCCGCGAGGTTTCTGGTAATTCTGACCATGGCCGCGCTGCTTGCCCCCAGCGTGCGGTGGGCTTCGCCCAACGTTACGGCTGACGCCTGCGGATGCCCGCCCGGAGCCTGCATGTGTGTAGGACACCACCACGGTTCCGGCCCGCTTCCGGCGTGCTGCATGGGCACGGGCGGACAGTGCGGAATGCAATCCCCCGACAGTTACATAAGCGCCATTCTCAGCACTCTTACTTACGTACCTACCGAACACCCTTGGTGGAATCCGATCGCGGCGTGGAGTTTCTGCTACGATGCCTCAGACTCAGGTCTGTTGCCCTCCCACGCGCGGATTCCGGATCAGCCTCCTCGATTCCCTCTCTGATGGTCGATCTTCGATGCACGATTGCCGATTGAGCTAATCGACTCTCGTCCATCGTTGAATCTCGGACTTCGGGCCCGGCAGACAAAGTCCCGTGACGCCTCGTCAAAGCTGGCATCGCATTACCCGGCGGCGCAGCGCGAGCATTTATCTCACAGGTCCGCAGCCCTGCATTGATCCCGGCGCCGGGGCGCCTCACGATGCGCCCTGCCGGAGCGTTTATCACCGTCGCCAATGGAGAGGAGAAGTTTTATGAGACAAGCATGCGGGTTGACGGCGGCCGTCCTGGTATTGGGCGGCGTCGCATTTGCCACCATTTTTGGATCTGTGCGCGGCGTCGTTCACGATCCCCAGCACCACCCCATTCCAGGCGCGCAAGTTACGTTGAAAGCTCAAAACTCGGATTGGACCCAATCTCAAGCCTCCGACGAAAACGGCGAATTTAAATTCCCTTCCGTGCCGATTGGGAATTACACGGTCACGGTCTCGTCGCCGGGCTTCCAGAGCCTTCGGCAAAGTGTGATTGTGCAGTCTGGCACGAGTCCGGTGCTGCACTGTCCGTTAGACGTGGCGGGCGTTAAACAAACCGTCAACGTTTTAGGAACTCCCGTGGAGGCGACCACGGACAGCGTCACGCCCACCACCATGCTGAGCCGTGAAGACATCCAGCAAACCCCCGGAGCGGACCGCACCAACAGCTTGCAAATGATCACGGATTACGTGCCCGGCGCCTATGTGACGCACGATATGCTGCACATGCGAGGCGGCCATCAGGTGGAGTGGCTGATTGACGGAATTCCCATCCCCAACACCAACATCGCCACCAACCTGGGGCCGCAGATTGATCCCAAGGATATCGACGAACTCGAAGTCCTTCGAGGCAGCTACGACGCCGACTACGGAGACCGAACCTATGGAATCTTCAACGTCGTGCCGCGAACCGGCTTTGAGTTCAACAACCAGTGTGATCTCGTCTTGAGCTTTGGGAATCTCTATCAAACTGACAATCACGTCAGTTGCGGAGGACACTCGGAGCGATTTGCTTACTACGTCAGCTTGAACGGAAACCGCAGCGATTACGGGCTCCAGACCCCCATCGCGCAGGTTTTTCACGATGCGGAGAACGGCTACGGAGGATTCGCCACGTTCATCTTCAATCCCGACGCCAAGAACCAGCTTCGCCTGGTCACTTCCCTGCGCCAGGATTATTACCAGATCCCCATCGATCCTGACCCCAATTCCGCCGGGAATCAGATTTTAGAAGCCTCGGGCGAATCCCCCAGTTACGGTCTTCGCGACGGCGAACGCGAACCCGACGGCTACGTCGTCTTCTCCTGGGTCCACACCTTCGATCCCAATCTGCTGCTCACCGTTTCTCCCTTTTACCATTACAACGGCGCTGACTACCACGGCGGGGCGAACGATTATCCCGTCATCTCAACCGTGAATCAGGCTGCCAATTATCTGGGGATGGAGACCACCCTCAACGCCAGATTCTGGAGAAGCGATCTCGAAGCCGGAGTGTACGGATTCGCTCAGCACCAGCACAACTACTTCGATAACCAATTTACGGATGGCAGCGCAAACTTCCCCGCCTCCTCGATTGGCGTAACGGGGGGTCTTGCCGCCGAGTTCATCAACGAGAAGTTCAAAGCGACCCCGTGGTTGACCCTGTTCGCCGGCCTCCGGCAAACGGAATTCAACAGCTCCATCGCCGAAAACGTTACGGATCCCCGCGTCGGTTTTGCTTTGAGCGTTCCGCGCCTGCACTGGATCTTTCACGGGTTTTACGGTCATTACTATCAGGCCCCGCCCCTGGTCACAGCCACGGGCGCTCTACTCGGCTTAGCCAATAGCCAGAACTTTTCCTTCGCCCCTTTGCACGGCGAGCGGGATAAAGAATACCAGTTTGGCCTCAGGATTCCCTATCGCGGCTGGACTCTTGACGCCGACAACTTTCAAACCAAGGCCACGAATTGGCTGGATCACAATAATATCGGCGAATCGAACCTCTTCTGGCCCATCACCTGGGAGGCGGCCGTGATCAACGGCTGGGAACTGACACTCCGCTCGTCCAGCCTGTGGCATCACGGCCGATTCCACCTCGCTTATTCCAACCAAATCGCGGAGGCAACGTCGCCCATTACCGGAGGCCTGATCTTCGAAGTGCCACCGGGGTTTGCGCCGGTGGACCATGACCAGAGGAACACACTGAACTTCGGTTACAATACGAGTCTTCCCTGGCGGACCTATGCTTCGACCAACGTCTACTACGGCTCCGGGTTCACGAATGGCCTGTACGGAACTCCGGACGCGCAGTATCCGGGGCCCTATCTGCCTGCCCACGCCACGGTCGACCTTGCGGTCGGGAAAACCTTCGCGGAGAAATTCACGGTTTCCGTGAACGCCCTGAATGTCGGGGATAAACGTGTGCAACTCGACAACAGCCTGACCTTCGGCGGATTTCACTGGAACGATCCGCGGCAAATTTATGTGGAATTCCGCTACCGGTTCCGCTACTAATCGAGTGATCGGGCCCAATTGTAGGGGGACGGCTTGCCGTCCCCTCGTTGTTCCGCTGCAACCGCCGGGGGTAGGGCAAGCCCTACCCCTACACGTTTTCAGAGCAGGATTTCCGCAATGCGAACGCGACAGTTAATTGTTTGTCTATTTTCATTGGCAATAGCATCTTGCCTGATAACATGTCACAAAGAACAGCCTCTGCCGCAGCAGCGCTACGATCTGCGAGGGAAAGTGGTGGCGGTCGATGCGAACGCCGGCACGGTGACGGTGGCCCACCAATCCATTCCGGGGTACATGGGCGCCATGACGATGAGTTTTATCGTCAAGGACCGGTGGGCCTTCAAAGTTCTCAAACCGGGCCAATCGATCAGCGCAACTCTGGTGATCGAAGGCGATCACTCGTGGCTGGAAGGCCTGGTTGTGACCGAAGAGGGCAAGCCAGGAAGTGACTCGCTGGCGCCTCCCGGATCTGCGCGCACGCCTTTAGGGCAGGAGGTTCCGGACTTTGCACTCATCAACCAGGATGGAAAGCGGATTCATCTCCATCAGTACCACGGGAAGGCCGTGTTGCTGACTTTCATCTACACGCGCTGCCCGCTTCCCGATTACTGCCCCCTGATGAGCAGGAACTTCGTACAAATCGCGGAGCAACTCCGCAGCGACCCCAATCTCTCCGCTTCTACCCATCTGCTGAGCATTAGCATCGACCCGGAGTTTGACACGCCTGCCGTCCTGCGTGCCTATGGCCGAAACTACGCGGGCAACCTTCATCCCTTCGATCGGTGGGAGTTTGCGACGGGCACGCAGGAGCAAGTCCGGGAAGTTGCGGAGTTTTTCGGCCTGCGATACTGGACAGATCGCGGCCAGATCGTACACTCGCTGGTCACGGCGCTCGTTGCCCCAGGCGGGAAAGTCATTCAAGTCTATCGTGGAAACGATTGGCAACCGGCGCAGGTGGTTAGCGACCTGCGTAATCTGCCGCCGTCCAAAATGTAGCTTCTCCGAGGAAACCATGTTCGAGCGATACACCGAAAAAGCCAGAAGGGTGATCTTCTTCGCCCGCTATGAAGCCAGCCAATTCGGCAGCCAACAAATCGAGGCTGAGCATTTACTCTTGGGCTTGCTGCGGGAGGACACGGCCCTAGCCAGCCGCCTGGCGCGTTCTGTCCTCTCACCGGAAACCTTCCGCAAGCGCATCGAGGAAGCAACCCCTCCCCGCAAAACGATTGCAACGTCCGCCGACTTGCCCCTGAGCCCGGCCTGCAGGTCGGTACTGACCAGCGCCGCAGAAGAAGCCGACCAGTTCCAGCACCGGCATATCGGGACGGAACACCTCCTGCTCGGCCTGCTGAAGCAAGAACGGACCCTGGCTGCAAAACTGCTTGCTGAAGTCGGGATTAATATTCAGAACCTCCGCGAGGAGCTTCGCCGGGCGGACCGGCACCCCGGGAGGCCGGCCGCGCTACGCGGGGGAAGCCTCGAGGATTACGTCGAAATCCATGGTGAGTTATGGAGCGCCAGGTCCGTTCGCGAATTCAGCGAATACTACCGAAAGTTTCACTGGGAGAAGCGCCGTTGGACCTCGCGCAATGCGTTGGCTCAGCGCGCCGACCGAACGCTCTACTTCTATTCCGGTCAGGCGTATGACCCGGAGCAAGTAGAGCTCATCAAAGGCGGGTGGAGCGAAGACCATTGTGTGATCTGTTGGTGGAAGCTCTACGAATCGAATTCGCTGGAGCATGGCGAGGGTTACACCAACGGCCAGGATTGGTTGTGCACAGAATGCCTCGAAAGATTCGTAAGCCCGCCGACTCCGTCGCCCGCCAGCCCTCGAGGTTGACTCATGACTTCCTCGATTGCAATTGGGGAGGTTGAAGCAGCGAAACGCGGGTGAGCTCCGCGTCACGCCGTCCCCACGCTGGTCAGTTTCGGCTCGAGGGCTTTTCCTGCCGGTTTCGTGCGCCGCGCCGCCACCCAGAAACCCACTCGCAGGGCCAGCAGCAACGCCACCAGGGCGCCGTAAAACAACGGCTTGCGTACGTCCGACTTCACCAGCCAGTAGTAATGCACGACGCCGGCAATCGCTGTCGCGTAAATCAGCCTGTGTACCGCCAGCCAGCGCTTTCCTCCCAAGCGGCGAATCCACCCGGCCGTTGAGGTCAAAGCCAGGGGAATCATCAGCACAAATCCCGTGAATCCCATGGTGATGAAAGGCCGCTTGCGCACGTCGGCCAGCATATCCGCCCAATCAAAAAACTTGTCCAGCCCTATCCAGGTGCTGAAGTGCAGGAAGCCGTAGAAGAAGGCAAACAGCCCCAGCATGCGGCGGAAGCGAATGAGTTCCGGCAAACGCAGCAGCTTGCGCGCCGGCGTCACGGCCAGCGTGGCGACGATGAAGATGATTGTCCAATCGCCCGTCTGGTGCGTGATGTACTCGATGGGATTGGCGGTGAGTTGGCCGTGCAGCGCCCGCCAAGCCAATTGGCCCACCGGCGCCAGGCACAGGATGAACACCGGAGGCTTCAGCCATTTGCTTCTGAGAATGCTTCGCAACAAGTACCCCTTCCAATTTTCGAAAAGTAGCGCGGACCGCCGTTCTCGCGGTCCGCGGCTTCTTGTTGGGTCAGCACAATCCGCGGACCGCAAATTCGGCGGTCCGCGCTACCACGCTTTCCCGCGCTGTCATCCTGAGCGAAGCGAAGGATCTCCGTAGTTGTTCGCAATCCTTGCATCCCATCCACGGCAGAGATCCTTCGCTTCGCTCAGGATGACATATTGCGAATTGGACGCTAGAAATACTTTTTCAAGTCCATGCCCGCGTACAGGGACGACACCTGATCGTAACCATTGAACATCAGCGTGGGCCGCCGGAAGAACTCGCCCAGGCGGCGCTCCTTGGCCTGGCTCCAGCGCGGATGATCCACGTGGGGATTGACGTTGGAATAGAACCCATACTCCGAAGCGTTTGAAATGTTCCAGGTGGCGGGCGGCTGTTTCTCCACCAGCTTGATCTTCACCAGCGACTTGATGCTCTTGAACCCATACTTCCACGGGAGCACGATGCGCACCGGCGCACCATCCTGGTCGGGCAGCGTGTCGCCGTACATGCCGAAGCAGAGCAGGGCCAGCGGGTGCATGGCCTCGTCCAGGCGCAGACCTTCCACGTAAGGCAATTGAATTCCCGCCCGGCTTCCCAAGGGCATTTGGCTGAGGTTGTAGTAACTTTCAAACGCCACAAACTTCGCCTTGGGTTGGGGAGAGACTTCTTTCAATAATGCGCTGAAGGAGTAACCGACCCAGGGCACCACGATCGACCAAGCCTCGACGCAGCGGTGCCGGTAGATGCGCTCTTCGAGCGGCGCCAGTTGCTGCAACTCTTCCACCGTAAACGTGCGTGGCTTGTCCACCAACCCGAAGACCTTCAAGCTCCAAGGTGATGTTTGAAAGTTGGTTGCGTACTTCGCCGGATCTTCTTTTCCCGTCCCGAATTCGTAGAAGTTGTTGTAATGCGTCACGTCGTTATAGGGCGTCACCGGCTCCGTGGTGCTGAAGGGACTTTTCGCCGCCACGGTCAGCTTGCTCCCCGCGTGGACCTTTTGCGAGGGCCAGGCAAGTTGTTTCAGACTGTCCCCCGCCAAAGCCCCTGCGGTTACCCCCAACGCGCCCGCCAGGAACTTCCGGCGGTTCAAGTAAAGCCATTTCGGCGTGACCTCGGACGACGGAATCTCCGACACCCTTTTGATTAACATGCCCCACACCCCTTTCTAAGAATAGTATACATTTGATCCGTGTTTTTATTCCCGTAGTGCCCGCCTCCAGACCAACCCCTGCCGCTCCGACTTCCGCTTTCATACTTAGATGCTGTTGGATCGCAGCGGAATGCAGTCGTCATGGCGTCGCTTGAGAGACGGCTCAAGGGAGATCCTGCCCCGCTTGCCCGCCGCGAGCGACGATTCCCTGCAAATCGCTTGACAATCAACGGCACTATGGTAGGCTACGCTTATGAAATTCCGACCCGAGCAAGGCTGCAGCTTGGCGGACCTCCACCGCGGACCTGGCGATCTTTGCGGCCTTTGCGCCTCGGCGTGAGACGGTTCACCTGTATGGTTTTTCGGGGAACAAAGCGAGGATGTCTATGAAAACAAAGGCCCGCGACAAAACCGGGCTTTCTGTCATCCTGAGCGGAGCGAAGGATCTACGCAGTTCGCACCACAGGAGCATTGGCACAGGAACCCAAGTTCGCTACCGTCGCCCCTCGCTTCTGCCTTCGGATCGATATCGCACTCCCAGTCGCGCGGAGGACGCGTGCACTTCACATTAAAGATGCGCACTTCAACACGCCGAGAGTTTCTAGCCGCCCGGGCGGCAATGGCATGCGCCTTGCCCGGAGCGTCCCCGCCGGGCTGTAGTGGCTTGGTTTAGGTCCCATTTAAAAAATAACCTAAACGCTTGGGTTTTGTGATACAATGCCAAAAGTAGACGAAATAGACGGATTGAGGGTTGTGATTTACCCGAACGATCATCGGCCCGCTCATGTGCATGTTATCGGTGATTGCGAGGCCGTTTTTAAACTGAATTGCCCAGGCGGGCCACCGGAGTTGCGAGAGAATTATGGTTTTTCGTCGGCTGATGTAACGAAGATTAAAGCGGCTCCGATGCTGAAGTTGCCACATCTCTGTGCGGAATGGAGCAGAATACATGGCGACCCATAAAGATGAATTTGAGAAAGCTAATCAACGCGCTTCTGCTCTTTTGGCAAGAACACCAAAAGCTATTGCGGCTCGCTATGACCGCCGAGATGGTCGCATTATGGTTGACCTTAGTAGTCGTATTTCCATTGCCTTCAAACCACATGACGCGCAAGGGCTGGAGCATGCAGATGCAAGCCAGCTTGCTAAAATTGAGATTTCACCGTCGGGGTTAGGGTTGCGTTTTCCGGCGCTTGACGCCGACCTATATTTGCCCTCCCTCTTGGAGGGATTTCTAGGTTCAAAACGCTGGATGGCAGCACAATTGGGTAAGGCTGGAGGACAGACGCGCTCGAAGGCAAAAGCTGCTGCCGCACGTTCTAACGGCAAGCTTGGTGGTCGTCCTAGGAAAACTTCTGTTGCTCGCGTTGCCTAGCCGTCGATGAGAGAATTGGCAAAGAGAGAATCCGCATCATCTCCGCGAGAAAAACGGATCCCAGCAAGCGTGCTCTTTGCGAGTCCCATCAGTAAGCGGGTGCGCGCAGAACTCGAAAGACTGGCTGCGATGCCGGATTCTGCCATTGATTATTCCGCCGCTCCTGCAATGACGCCCACGCCGGCCGAGTTGCGCGCGATCCGCCGCGGTGAAGCCGCATATCGCCGGGGAGATTTCATCACCCTCGATGAATATTTCCGAGAGTTGAGCCGCCGTGCTCGAAGGGCCCGCAGGAAGGGCGCTTGAGCGCATTTCCGCTTCCGGTCTGGAACGCATTCGTGCGATCATCGACTCGAACGCGGATTGACTTCAATGCGGACGGTGTTTATTCTTGCAAGGTGAAGGTTCGCGAGACCGTTCGGATGCTTAAGGACGATGGCTGGTTTTTGCTGAGAACGCGAGGAAGTCACCACCAGTACCGGCATCCGACGAAGCCGGGACTGGTGACCGTACCGGGGAACCCCAACGATGAACTCGCTCCGGGGACTTTGAACAGCATCCTGAAGCAACCAGGGTTGAAACGATGAAGAAATACCTTGTAGTCATCGAAGAAACAAGCACCGGATACTCTGCATATTCTCCCGACCTCGAAGGTTGTGTATCAACCGGACATACACGCGAGGAAGTGGAAAAGAACATGCACGAGGCAATCGAGTTCCACTTGGACAGTTTACGCCTCGAAGGGCTTCACGTTCCTCAACCTCACACCTATTCAACCTACATCGAAGTCCCCGCGTAAACATGCCTTCTCCATAATGACTTGCCTTGGGATTTGAACGCCTTCGTCAGCACAGGAAGGAGTCGAAGCGCATGACCTGTCGGCAGGCTGTGAGGAATGCGTAACTACCACATCAACATTTTCTACAGCCAGGAGGACGGCGGTTACATCGCAGATATTCCTGACCTTTCGCACTGCTCCGCTTTCGGTGAGAATCCCGAACGGGCTCTCGCGGAGGTTCTCAAGGCCAAAGCAGCCTGGAGGGAGGCTGTCAAGGCTGAAGGAAAGCCGATTCCCCCGTCCTCGTTTAAGCCCGTGATTTATCAGTTGTCCGAGGCTCGCAGCTAGTCCCACCGCTTGGCGCACATTGGATGACTTACAGATGTTTTAATCTTAGATAACCCACCAGGGCCATTCGGCATCTCAGCACTGTTCGGATTTCCAATCACTCCTGCCCTGCACCCCTTGCTCCCGTCTCCTATTGGGGACGGGATAAGGGGCGTGAGATGCGGGCATCGAGGCCCCGGCCGCTGAGGTTCGTTGCGCACGGGGCGTCGAGGCTCGAGGAGGATACGTGTGCGAATTAGACGAACTGCTGCGCAAGGGATTCTGCTTCTTTCCTGCACCTGTTCTTTGGCCTGGAGTCAAGGCGCTAAGCTGAGCGCTGACGCTTTCGTTGAAGGCGGGGGATCCTTCATCAGGAATACCGAGTATCCATATATCACCTGCCAGCAGATTCTCTCCCGCAATTCACCCTGCCCGCCGCCCGCCCGGTTTTCGTATTCGGGTCGTATCTTTACCGGTGCACGCTTCCACTTCGGCCATAACGCCGTCGAGGCAAGCTATTCCTATAGCAACAACCCGGGGGGTCTGTACAATCGCCAGGATCTCTATTCATTCAATTACGTCCGTTATCTTTGGCTGAAGTCGAAGGTGCAGCCCTTCGCCACCATCGGGCTTGGGGGCAGTCGCTTCAGTCTCAGTACCACGAGCGGGACTGGGGCCGCGAGTCCTCCTTACCCGTTCAAATTCGTTTGGAACTATGGAGGCGGAGGTGATATCGCGCTACGTTGGCGACTCGCTTTGCGGCTGGAGTTGAGGGACTATGTAGGCGGTCAGCCCGCCATGTTTACGGGGTTGAGTCACAACATTGTTCCCAGCGCAGGGATTGTTTTCAGGTTCAAGTGAGGTGATACAGCGCCGCAAAGCCGCAACCAAATGCAGATTCTTCGCTTCGCTCAGAATGACATGTCATCCTGATCCCGTTCGCTTGGCTCAGGGTAAACTGCGCGAAGGATCTGCGCCACCTCGTCAGATAATTCGCAGGAAATTCAGCCCTGATTCGAGGGCCAGCATGGGGCTGTTGGTGAAGGCACTGACTTCATAGGGGCAGCCGATCTTGCAGCCGTTGCAGAAGTCCCACAGGGTGGTCTCCTGGGCGATGATCTGTTTGGCAGCGTCGGAGGCGAAGATTTCCTTGAGAGGCGCTTGCGATTGGTGCAGCGTCTTGAAAGCGCAGGGGAGATGGATGGACCCGTCCGGCTTCATGGAAATCAACTTGGAAGGGTGGCGGCAGGGGAAGCGGGGACCGAAGCCGCCGTTGCGATAGAAGGCATAGTAGTGGGAATAGAAGCGCACGTTCTTGGGATAAGCGGCGCGCAACTCCCGCAAATACATTTCGACCTTATCGATTTCCGTCCCGTGCAATTCCGCATCAGGAAGCAGTTCGCCGTCGCGCATGACGTTGTGAACGGCCTCCGGGTGCAACACCAGGTTGTGCTGCTTACAAAACTCCGCCAGGTCAGGAAGGTCTTCGAGATTCTCGAGGTTGACCGTGGCGTTAATCTGCGTGCTGAAGGGCTTTCGTTTCGTCAATACGAATTCGAGGTTGGCGATGATCTTGGGAAGCGCGTCGACGCCGCGGCGCTTGGCAAAGCGCTGCACGTTCAGCGAGTCTATGGAGATTTCCAGCATGCCCAGCCGCGCCACGCCGTCCGCGTACTTGCGGATCAGAAGCCCGTTGGTGGGCATCGAGGTCCACATACCCTTGTCTTCGGCGTAGGCAATGTAATCGCAGGTGCTGGGATTCAGCAGCGGTTCGCCGCCTGAGAAGCTGAGCGCAAAGATGCCCATGTCGCAGAACTCGTCAATGCGCTTGAAGATGCGATCGCGCACCGCGCGGGTCTGCAGGTCATTGAACTTGCCCTCTTCGCCAAATATGCAATACTCGCAAAACATGTTGCACATCAGCGTGGTTTCAAACATCACCATGTAAGGGAGTTTGAATCCCGAGGCAAGGTGTTTCAGCCCGCATTTAGCGATATAGGAATACTTCATCGTAACGCCCTAAGCTAACCCCTCAATAGCATACCTCAATTGTGCCCGCTTGTCCCGTAGTCCAGGAAACAGTCCCGCGATAAGCGTTGTCATCCTGAGCCCTTCGCCTGTCATTCTGAGCGAAGCGAAGAATCTGCAGTTTGTTCGCTCAGGGTAGACTCCGCGAAGGATCAGCAGTCCCAGTCCGAGCCGAACTAATGCAGATTCTTCGCTTTGCTCAGAATGGCAGGCTTTCGAGAGAACGTGTCGATTAGCCATATGCAAAGACAGGCAAGGGAGCACATCACTGTAAGAAGGAGAGAGATAATGCCCAGGTATATCGAGGCTCGGTTTGCGTAGTAGCCGTAGGGGTAGTGCATATAGACCCAATGGCCGAGCCCGAGATTCACACCCCATGCGTAGCTCCCATTGATCTGTCCCGAGGCGCTGCGCGACAGTACGAACGCCGATCCCATGGAAACCGCCAGCGAAGAGAGGGCTGTTCTCCGTATCCAGATTCCCCAACGCGAGGTAGGCTGGTACGTGCCGGGAAAGAGGAGGACCACGATCGGTATAACGAACCACGCGAGAAGCCCTTCTACTTCCAGAAGATTGCGCACTTCGCTTAATAGCAATCCGACGAACAGTGCCGAAACTCCAGAAAGGGCAATTCTTCCCGGGAGTCCGCGCGGGCCCAGTCTGTATTTGAACGTGCAGGCTCCTACCAAGGCTGCGGGTGCCCAAGCCACTATTGCGGGGGCGATGTCGCCGATGATTCCCGGCTTGAACGCCCTGATGGCCGGCTCGATCCGTATGAGGGTTGCTCCGCTCAGGAGTGCAATGGCGGAGCCGCCCACGATTCTGATGAGTGATGAAAGCAAAGACTTGGATACCGAAGCTAATTCATACGCGAGCATCGCGAGCCCGAGCACAAACACCACAGATAGCACCGTCAGGTCGTGAGCCACTTACCTGAGTCCTTCTGAGGGAGCGACCGACCCCTCACCCCACCCGCGGCGGCTGGTGAAAACGCCGTCGCGGGCCACCCTCTCCCCCAAGGGGGAGAGGGCTATATTCCTGGTCACTGGCCGCTTTATCCTTCAACCTTTACCCTTTAGCGTTTAACCTCTTCTGTTCCCTGTCACCTATTCCCTGATTTTGTACTCGTCAATTTTCCTGTACAAAGTCTTCCGATTCATGCCGAGGATGGAAGCGGTTCTGACCTTGTTTCCGCCGGTCACCATCAGGACATGGGCCAGATAGCGTTTTTCCATCTCCGCCAGCGTCGGCAGATCGGAATAGTAGTCGACCAGGCGGTTATCTTCGCGCGGCTTTCCGAGCAACTTGGGAGGCAGGTTTTCCGGCGCGATGAAGCCGGCGCGGGTCAGAGCCGCCGCCGACTCGAGCGCGTTCTCGAGTTCCCGCACGTTCCCCGGCCATTCGTAGCTCATCAAAGCGGAAAGCGCGTAAGGAGAGATCGAGAACTGTTTTCCTCGCTCGGCGGCAAACCTCTTGAGAAAGTGCTCCACCAGCAAGGGGATGTCTTCCACGCGCTCGCGCAACGATGGGAGGTCGATTTCAATCACCCGCAGTCGGTAATAGAGGTCCTGCCGGAACTTGCCCTCTTCGACCAGCGCAGCCAGATTGCGGTTACTGGCGGCGATAATGCGCACATCCACCTTGATCACCTGGTTGCTGCCGATCCGCCGTACTTCCTGTTCTTCTACGGTGCGAAGCACATTAACCTGGAGGGCGGGGCTCATCTCGCTGACTTCATCCAGAAAAACTGTGCCCCCGCTGGCCTCTTCGAAGATGCCCCGCTTGTTTTCGACGGCTCCCGTGAAGGAGCCACGCACGTGCCCGAAAAGCTCCGTCTCGAGCAGCGACTCCGCCAGTCCGCCGCAATTAACCGCGAAGAACCGTTCCGCGGCTCGAGGACCGTTGAAGTGAATGGCCCGCGCCACAAGTTCTTTTCCCGTCCCACTCTCTCCGCAAATCAGCACCGTGGAACGCGAGTCCGCCACCACGGCGATCTTCTTGTAGATTTCGAGCATTTTGGGGCTGCGGCCCACCAGACTCGAAAGCTGTACCTGGCTTTCAAGTTGACGCTTCAGGCTGCGGTTTTCGCGCACCAGTTTCCGATTGCCCAGCGCGCGCTCCACTTGCAACAAGACTTCGTCAATCTTGAACGGTTTGGAAAGGTAGTCGAAGGCCCCTGCCTTGACCGCTTCGATGGCGGTTTCCATGCTTCCGAAAGCGGTGATGAGGATTACTTCCGACTCCGGTTGAAGGGTTTTGTAGGTACGCAGAACATCCAGTCCGTCGAGATTGTCGCCCAGCCTCATGTCGCTGATAATAACGTCGAACTGTTCCTGCTTCCCAACCGCCAGGGCCTCCTCACCGCTCGAGCAAGTGACCACCCGGTAGCCCGCTTCGCCCAGAATCTCCCGCAGCAACTCCAGCGTCTCGGCGTCATCATCAACAACCAGGACGTTAGCGCTCGGGGGTCTGACAGCTTTGCCGGTCTCTTCAGTTTTTGTTGTCTCCAAATCCTTCACCTTTTAGCCTTTACCCTTCACCCCTTGTCGTTTTCCGCCGCCGTTGTCACTCCCACCGCCTCGCTCTTTTCACGCTCCTCGACAGGCAGGATCAAAGTAAAGGTTGTTCCTTTTCCAGGCGTGCTTTCCACTTCGATCGTGCCGCCGTGCTGGCGGACGATCTGATCGCAGATCGCCAGCCCCAAACCGGTGCCGGTCCCCATCCTTTTGGTCGTGAACATCGGGTCGAAGGCATGGGCGACGGTTTCCGCCGACATGCCTGAGCCGTTGTCGGTCACGCCTACGGCCACTTGCCTCGCAGCGCCCGCCACCTGCCGTGTTTCGATGCGCAGGTCGCCCCCACGCGGCATGGCATCCATGCTGTTGTTGATGAGGTTCAAGAGTACCTGCTGCAAGTAGCCGCCGTCGCCGTAAATCTTCGGACAATCTTTCGCCAAGTCCAGTTTCACACGGATCTTTCTCAGTTGCAGGGCGGGGGAGGAGAGCAGCACGGCTTCTTCGATAATCCGCCGCAGGTCCACCAGCTCGACTTTCAGTTCAAACTTGCGGCTCCACGAAAGCAGTTGATTGACGGTGCGCACAATATTATCAATCTGCCTTTCGATAATCTGCAGCCGGCGCCGGGCGGATTCGTCGGCATCTTTGCGGCGAGCCAGCAACTGCACGTGTCCGGATATGGAGTTCAGCGGCGTCCCGATTTCGTGGGCCAAACTGGCGGCAAGCTGGCCGGCAATGGCCAGCCGTTCCGAGCGCGCCAGATTCTTCTGCGTCTCGAAAAGCTCCTCGTTGATGCGCCGCAGTTCTTCGTTGGCCTCCGCCAGCCCTGCGGTCGACTCCTGGACTTTGCGTTCCAACTCGGTATTGAAATTCTCGATCCGCCGCAGCATGCGATTCAAATGGGCCGCGAGCATGCCGATCTCGTCGGTGCTGCGCAGACTGGCGCGTACCTGCAGTTGCCCTTTTTCCGCGACTTCCATGACGCGAATCATGTCCTTCACGGGGGCCCTGACCGCACGCAGGAAGAACACATGAACGGCCAGTATGACCACCACCAGGCTCGCCAGCATCAGCAGCAGATTGCGCACCACCAACTGGCGAGTCACAATGCTGGTCTGCGACTTCGAGACCTTCAGGTTCAGGCATCCTACCGGCTGCCCCTGGGAACGGATCGTCACTCCGATAATCCAATACCGGCCGTTGTCAGTCTCGATGGTGAGGGACTCATCGTCGGGGCGCTCGAATTCGTCGTAGTGCTCGATACCGGGTATATTGTCCAACTCCAGATGCTCGGCCTCCGTCGCGGTTGTGGCCGCGAGTTGATGCGGCGACCCATGCAGGAAAACATCTGCCTGCCGCACCCCCGGCATATCGTGCTGGATTTGCTTCAAGACTTGCTGCAGTTTGGCGGTGTCCTGGAGTGCGTCTTCGTTAGCCAACTGGTGAGCCGTGGATCTAGCCTGAGTGCAGGCCTTGCTGTAAATCTCCTCCTCGACCAATTGCCGGGTCAAGAGCATGGCGATGGAGGTCGAAACGCCCACTACGGAGACAACCGCAAGGGCGAATATAATGATAATCTTGGTTTGGAGGACAAAACGCGATTGAGTCATCAAAACTCCGCCACGCTGTGATTCTAGCACCGCATGTGGCGAAAAGATACACTCGTCGGATGCTGTTAAGTGATTATTTTCATTGGGTTTAACTTGTGCGTGAGAGCGGAGTTCGGCCCTTAACGCCGCCGCTGCTCACCCTCGCATAGCACGGGAGGCGTCGATTGGAGAATCGTGAAATAGCAGCCATCTTCGAAGAAATCTCGAACTTGATGAAAATCAACCAGGACGACCCCAAATGGTCTTTCAAAGCTGCGGCTTATGATCGCGCCAAGCGCTCGATCGAGGGTTTTCCCGGGCGACTGGAGGATATCGCTCGCGATCCCCAACGAAAACTAACGGATATCCCAGGAATTGGCGAAGACCTCGCCAAGAAGATCGTCGAGCTGGTGGAGACCGGAAAGTCCAAATTCCACCAGGAGCAACTCGCCAAAATACCGGCAAGCCTGTTGGATTTACTGCAACTGCAGACCGTCGGGCCGCAGAAGGTTCGGTTGTTCTACAAGGAAGCGGGCGTCAAGAGCATCGAAGACTTGGAAGCCGCCGCCCAAGCGGGCCGCCTGCGGACACTTCCGGGGATGAGCGTGAAGTCCGAGGAGAACATCCTGAAAGCCCTCGAGGTCTACCGCCGGGCCGCCGGACGATTCCGCATGGACACGGCTTATGAAATCGCGCAACAACTCACTAGTTACCTTAAAGAGTTCAGCGGGGTGGACGAAGTCACCCCCGCCGGCTCGCTCCGGCGCGGGCGCGAAACCGTGGGTGACCTGGACCTGCTGGTGACGGGCCATAACCACGCCGGCATTGCGGACCACTTTGCCAGGTATCCCGGCATCGCCCAGTTGCTGGCCAAAGGTGAAGACAAGGTCAGCATTAAGCTTCAGAATGACCTTCAGGTTGACGTCCGCCTGCTCGAGCGCGAAGCCTACGGAGCCGCCCTGCAATACTTTACCGGTTCCAAGGAGCACAACGTGGCGCTGCGCGAGCGTGCCAAAAAACGCGGCTGGAAGCTCAGCGAGTATGGCCTCTTCCATGGGGAAAAAGTTCTAGCCCGCCGGACGGAAGAAGAGATCTACGCCAAGCTGGATCTGCCCTGGATTCCTCCCGAACTGCGAGAGAACCTGGGAGAGATCGAAGCGGCCGAGAAAGGGGAGCTTCCCAAGCTGGTGGAACTGAAGGACATCAAGGGTGACTTGCAGATGCACACCACGGCCTCGGACGGCAGGGCCAGCGTCGAGGAGATGGCGCAAGCCGCCAAACAGCTCGGTTATGAATACATCCTCATCACCGATCACTCGAAGGCCGTAACGATTGCCAACGGCCTGGACGAAAAGCGCGCCGTCGAGAACATTCAACGCATCAAAGCGGCCCGCAAGAAAGTCAGCGGAATCAAAATCTGGGCAGGAGCGGAAGTTGACATCATGGGCGACGGCACGCTCGATTATCCGGATGAGATTCTGAAACAGTTTGACATCGTGCTGGTGAGCGTTCATTCCCGGATGAATATGCCCGGCCCGGAGATGACGGCCCGCCTCCTGAAAGCTCTCGCTAATCCCTACGTCAGGATTCTCGGGCACCCGACCGGCCGCCAGATCCTGAGGCGTGACCCGTTTACATTCGATCTCGAGCAGGTTTTCGCCGCCGCGAAGGAACACGGCGTCATTCTGGAATTGAACGGCAATCCCGAACGCCTCGACCTCAGTGACCGGCACGTAAAACTGGCGCGAGATCGAGGCATGAAACTCATCATCTCCACGGACGCGCACAGCCCCGAACACTTCAAACTGATGCGCTATGGAGTCGAGACGGCGCGGCGCGGGTGGTTGAGCAAGGAAGACGTGCTGAATACGCTGCCGCCGGAGAAATTGCTGTCGAGCCTGCGGCCGATAAAGCAGTGACGAGTGACAAGTGACGAGTGACGAGCACGAAATCAGAAAGCAGAAATCAGAAAGCAGAAAGCAGAAGTCGGGAGCCAGCAGTCGGCCGCTAGAGGACCGGCAGGAGGGCAGTCAACCTGCGTTTCCTGACTCCTGACTCCTGACTCCTGGCTTATGAACTTATTTCTCCCCGCCGCCGTGATTTTTGATATGGACGGCGTGCTGGTGAACACCAATCCGTTTCACGTTAAAAAGTGGGAAGCGCTGTTGACCGAACACGGCATCGCGTTTGACCGGGAGGCCCTGCCCAAGCAAGTGACCGGACCCGGCAATGATTCTATTCTCCGTCATTTCTTTGGCGAACGGCTCACTGCGGACGACCGGCTACGGCTCAGCGAGGAGCTCGAGGCGAGGTTTCGGGCCGCTTTTGCTCCGCACGCCAAGCCTTTTGCCGGAGTTGAGAGACTGATCGCGGAGTGTTATGAAAACGGCGTGCGGGTGGCGGTGGCCTCCGCGGGCATGAGCAAGAACGTGTTCTTCATCCTCGACGCCCTCAAGCTACGACAGCGTTTCCAGGTCGTCCTGACGGAGGACGAAATTACCCACAACAAGCCGCATCCCGAAATATACGACAAGACCGCTCAGAAGCTCGGCATTCCGCCCGCCGCGTGTGTCGCCATTGAGGATTCATTTACAGGCATGGAAGCCGCCAAGGGCGCAGGAATGAAATGCGTTGCGGTCGCCTCCACGTTTCCCGCCGCCGAATTGCGCGCTCGCACCGAGGCCGATCTTGTTGTCCAGACTCTGGAAACACTCAAGTTGGAAGACTTGCGGGGGCTCTTCTAGTGCCTGGTTGGTTTAATGAACTCAATTTGAAACGACACTCAGAAGGGCGGGGCTTCAGCCCCGCCGCCGCGACCCGCAGAATTGAATGGGCCTTTAGGCCCTGAAGCCACGTCGCTTCAGGGGCTAAAGCCCCCTCTGCCTTCCGACCTGAGCGGCGGGGCTGAAGCCCCGCCCTTCCAGTTCCGAGGATTAGCTTCGCTTACCAATTCGGTCATGCACTAATTCGGTTCCGTATAAGTGGCCTCGGCAACGCTGTCCGGAGGGTCGTCGAGCGATCGGCCGTTTGACCAGGCCGCTTTCTCCCACTGGCTGCCGTTCCTGCGGATCACGTCGGTCCAGCCGTCTTCCCATTTGCACCGAGCCTCGCCGTTGACGACCGTCCATGTTCCGTCATGAGAACCCAGGTTTTTCTCTGCAACCCCATCGCGTTTGAGCGTGATGAGGAAAGTTCCGGAGTTGCC
Source organism: uncultured Acidobacteriota bacterium (assembly GCA_963831905.1). GTDB lineage: Bacteria > Acidobacteriota > Terriglobia > UBA7540 > UBA7540 > CAVROP01. The sequence goes on from CAWHRX010000009.1 coordinate 3,022,364, forward strand.
ACCGCCGACGCCGACTTTCCACACCCCCAGAAAATGGGCGCGGCTTACCGGCGATGGGGTGGTCGTCGTGGGCGTGCTGAATTCGATCCGCGCAATGTCTGCCAAACGGAAGGTTTGCCGATGGCCGTCTTTGAAGATGATCACCACAGAGCGGTCGTCGTCACCAGAAGCTGCTTTGGGCAATGGCGAGGCCATGGCCACGATCACCGGCAGAACTCCCATAACACATAATAGTCTCAATAAGCTGCGCATTATCTCCTCCTCGGCAACGCGAGAGGGATCGGCGCTCGAGTCAGGGCAAGACCCTCTCGTATTATTCCATACGCAGGCCGCCATCTTCCGGTTCCAAAGCAGCCTTTCTGCACTGCTATCCACTTCGAAGTCAAGGCCAATACCAGTGGTTTGCCGTGCAGTCCTACTCCTGGAGTCCGTCCCATGACCAGTGTGGGATGCTGAGGCCGTTCGGCACATCCTCGGCGGACTGGTGGTAGCGGGACATCGTGGTCGTGGTCGCCCAGGCGAAGTAGTCGTGCAGCACTTGTCGCAAAGCCTCGTCGTTGGCCAGTCCGGCATCGGCCAGGGCCTGATCGAAGCATGCAATCGCGCGGCGATCCATTTCATCGTGCTCCCCGTTCCCGCTGTGGATCTTGACGACGGTGGTCTCATCACCGTAGGAGTCGGAATACGTGGTCGGGCCGCCGAGTGCCTCGGCCCAGTAGGCGGCGAGTCGCTCGGTATGCTGGGGGTTGAAGCCGTGGCTGAACGCATGGGCGACCACGGCGTCGGCCATCACGCGGCGATGCCAGGCGTCGGCAAGACGGCGCAGGCCTTCGTGACCACCCGCCGCCTCGAAGACAGTTTGCATGCCGACATGATGACATTCCTCCCGTGTCCATGCAACCGATGATCGCCGCCGCGCGGAACCCATTTTCGGGACGACCATCAAATACTAGTGGTGTTTCTCGAAGGGGTGCGGTAAAGGGACCAACCCAATGGAGAGAGTTTCCATCGACGCCCGCCCAAGGCCTTCCGCCTGGGCGGGCATCTATCACCAACTCTGTCCGCGGTGCCGGACGGGCAGAATCTTCTGCACGTCGATCTTTCGAGTATTCCCGCGGATGAACGAGCGCTGCCCCCATTGCGGTCTGAAATTTGAGCGCGAGCAGGGCTACTTCCTGGGCGCGATGTACTTCAGCTACTGCATCGCGACGGTCGTCATCGTGCTGCTCGCCGTGCTGGCTTGGGCGGTGTTACGCTGGGATCTTCCCGAAAGCGTGGGCGTGGGCTTCCTGCTCTTCTTGCCGGCCGCTTCCGTGGTGACCTTCTTCTCCCGGGTGTTGTGGATTTACATGGACCAATCCATCGACCCGGATTGGAGCTAGTGCTGTCCGCACAAGCCCCGGGTGATCAGGCGGCCCTGGCAAAACGGTCCTTTCGGAAACGGTGTCGCACGCAATTCCGACGATCTCGAGGGGGGGCAGCAGAGCCTCAAAGGGGCTAAATTCCAATTTCCAGTTTCTAGTTTGCAGGTTGGGGATGTGGCCCAAATCGGACCACCGTGAGCGTGATGTCATCGGTTTGTGGGTAATCCCCGACAAAATCGTGCACCGCACTCACCACGCGATGGCAGATTTCGTCCGCCGTCAGCCCGGTAGAACCTTGGAGAGCATTCTGCAGTCTGGCTTCTCCGAACAGTTCCTCATTTACGGCGTGAGCTTCGGTAACGCCATCCGAGCAGATCAACAAGACATCGCCGCATTTCAATTGAGCGCTGCAGACGTCAAACGTGGCGCTTGGAAACAATCCCACGGGGAAGTTCGAGGAGGTCAAAGTTTCCACACTGCCGTCGGCGCGGATGAGCATGGGTGGAACGTGCCCGGCGTTGACAAACTGAAATCGGCCCGAACGATCCAGGACGCCATAAAGTATCGTGGCGAACATTTCCGGAGGGGTACGTTCGCAAAGGAACTCGTTGACGCGCCGGAAGAGCAGAGGGAGTTCCGGATCGCCCAACGCAACGCCCGCGAAGGCTCCTTGCAGATTGGTCGCCAGCATGGCCGCGGGGAGGCCCTTGCCGGAGACGTCCGCGACAATGAAGCCGAAACGCTCGTCGGGCAGGTAGACCATGTCATAGTAGTCGCCGCCCACTTGCTCCATGGGCATAGTTTTGGCGTGGACCTGGAAGTAGTCGCTCTCCGGAAAGCGGCGCGGCAAAAGCCCCTGCTGGATGTTGCGGGCCAGGAACATCTCGTGCTGGATGCGCTCCTGATCCTGGGCAATCCGCAGCAGGCGAGCGTTCTCGATGACCGTGGCGCCTTCCACGGCGAGCGTTTGAAGCACCTGCCGGTCGAGTCCCGTGACGGCGGTGGGGTGCGAGCGCGTATCGAGGTAAAGAACGCCGAGTAGTTCCGGCGCCATGATCTGCATGGTCTCGCCCCGAGCCTCGGAAACCGGGAGTTTCTGTAAAGGCACGGCGACGATGCCGCGCACTTCGGCACGGACGATCCTGGTTTCCTGGGCGGTGCGGCCGGTCATCTGGTCTTCCAGGATGACCTCTTCCTGGCCGGAGGCCGCGACTCGCTCCACCACCGTATGCGAGTAGTCGCTGACGTCGCGTCCCAGGTAAACGCCCCCGGCGCCCAGCGCCAGTCTCAGGTGAAGCTTCTTATCCTCTTCCAGGAGGAACAACAATCCGCGTTCCGCGTTGGTCAACTGCAAGGCGGAGTCCACCAGCGCCATAAGGACTTCCTCGAGCGCAGGAGCCCGATGCATCATCTGGGCCATGCGCAGGAGCAATCCGAGGTGTTGGAGTTGGGGCGCCGGCCCGGCGGTGGCCTTCTCCAGCTTTTCCAGCAGTTCGGGCAGCACCGCCTGGTCTTCCACGTACGAGAGCAGGTAGGAGTCCGCCACGCCCAAGTTGATGCGGTCGCCGGATTTCAGCAAGCAGGAGGTGATCTTTTCATTGTTTACCGCGGTGCCGTGGCGGCTCCCCAAATCCTCGATCACGTATCCCTTCTCCGTCTGAACAATGCGAGCGTGACGGCGGGAGATTCTGCTGTCCAGCAACACCAGGTCGCTGTCGCTCTGCCGGCCCAAGGTAAAGGGTGAGCGGACGATTTCAACTTCGCGCTGGTTCCCAAACGCGTCACGAACGATCAGACGTGGAAGAGTATTCGCCATAGATTCCGCCTGTTTGAAAAGAGAGTGAATGATTATAACACCGACCAGAATGGGTTTGACAAAAGCTGTGGCAACTTCTGATAATCGAAGGCTCTGGAACGGCAAAGGCCTCCATTATGCTCAACTCGCGGCAGATCCTCAAAGTAATACTAGCTTGCAGCCTGGCAGCGGCCTCGTTGTTTTCAGCCCAGCGCCCGCCGGCCGATGCGGAGAGGACGGCGGAGAGGGTTCTCCAGCAGGCCATCATCATTGACACTCATGCGGACACGCCACAGATGATGTTGGATGAGGACTACGATCTCGCCCAGGTCAACAGCCCTTACATGGTCAGTATCCCGAAGATTCGGCAGGGGCATCTGGGCGCGGAGTTCTTCTCCATCTGGGTGGATGTAAACTGGCCGAAGCAAGACCTGATTCACCGCGCCCTCGACCTGATTGACGTTGTGAACGAACAGGTTGGCGCGGCATTCCGACGTGCTGGGAATGGCCACGACCGCGGATGAAATCGTGCGCCTGCATCTGCAAGGCAAATTCGCCATCCTGATGGGAGTGGAGGGCGGCCACATCATTGAGGACGACCTGCACGTCCTGGATATTTACTCTCGCCTGGGCGTGCGCTACATGACGCTGACCCACACCGCCAATACCGGCTGGGCTGATTCCTCCGGCGACCAGCCGAAGTGGAATGGGCTGACGGAATTTGGAAAGCAAGTGGTCGAGCGCATGAACCGCCTGGGAATGATGGTGGACATCTCGCACGTGTCCGACAAAACCTTCTACGATGCGCTGGCCGACAGCAAAGCGCCGGTCATCGCCTCGCACTCCTCCTGCCGTGCCCTTTGCAATGTTCCCCGTAATATGACTGATGATATGATTCGGGCTCTGGCCAAAAACGGCGGCGTGATGGACATCAATTTCTATTCGGGTTTCCTGAGCCAGGCTTACGCCGATGCTTACAAGAAAGTCGAGAAGCAGTTGGATGCGCAACTTACGGCGGCGCGAGCGCGCTACGCGAGCCAGGGCAAGCGATTGCCCTATCTCGAAGAGGAGAAGATCCAGCAAGCCGTGTTGAAGGACCTGCCGGCGCCGAGTTACACGGCGATCGCCGATCACATTGACCACGCGGTGAAGGTGGGCGGGGTCGACCACGTCGGCCTGGGCTCGGATTTCGACGGCATCGATTCAGCCCCCACCGGCATGGAGGATGTCTCGAAGCTTCCTGACTTGGTGCGCGAACTGGCCCGGCGCGGATATAGCGAGCAGGATTTGAAGAAGATTCTGGGAGGCAACCTCCTGCGGGTCATGCGGCAGGTCGAGCTCGTGAGCCACGAAATGCGCGCGCGGAACTAGTGCGCCGTAGCCTCTAATTCTTGGCAAGGGTCGCGCGGCATTGGCTTGTAGGGGTACGGCTTGCCGTACCCTCTGGGCTCGGTCGCGCCATAAAGACTGAAGAGGGTACGGCAAGCCGTACCCCTACAACGAAGGACGAAACACCGCGTCATTCCCGCGAAAGCGGGGATCCACTTCGCACGGCGCCGAAATACTATGGATTCCCGCTTTCGCGGGAATGACCGCAAACTTGGGGAGATCGAAAATGAAAAACCTGTTAATCGCATTTTTCGCATTGCTACTTGCTACGGGAATTGCCTGCCCACAGGCTTGGGCGCAGGGGACTGCCCCACAGCACCCCGCGCCGCGCCTCTCTCTGATGGTTCCCTCCGCCATGACCGAACAAGCTCCTGCCACGTTTAAGGCGAAGTTTACAACCACCAAAGGAGATTTCGTGGTGGAGGTCACGCGCGCCTGGGCGCCGCTGGGCGCCGATCGCTTTTACAATCTGGTGAAGAACCATTTCTTCGATGGCGCAGCTTTCTTCCGCGTGCTGCCGGGTTTCGTCGCGCAGTTTGGGCTCAGCCCCAGGCCTGAAGTTTCGCGCGTCTGGGCCACCGCCAACATCAAGGACGATCCTGTAAAACAGAGCAACCTGGCAGGCTACCTGACCTTCGCGACCGCCGGCCGCAACACCCGCACCACCCAACTCTTCATCAACCTCGGCGATAACCGGAACCTCGACAGTATGGGCTTCGCGCCGTTCGGCAAGGTTGTGGAAGGCATGGATGTCGTCCAGCAGTTCTATAGTGGTTATGGCGAGGGCGCGCCGGGGGGCAACGGTCCCGACCAGGGCAGGCTCACCAACGAAGGGAAACCCTATCTCGACAAGAGTTTCCCCCAACTGGATAGCATCAAGGTGGCGTTGATCGTGGAATGATCCGCCGCCGCTTTTTGTGGAACAAGTGACAATTTGGCGGTGTCTATTCTCTACGAGGGTGAGTTTCTTCGCGGCGCGCGATGAATCTGCATTTGGTTGCGGCTTTGCCGCTCTGGAGGGACTGGCGATGAGAATACATCCTGGCATCCGAATTGACCGAATTCCCGTGGAAGGCTGGTTAGGCCTGCTTTGGGTTTCTGTGATCGTGGTCCGGACCCTGATCGACGTTCCCGACGCCCGCTGGTTCTTCCCGGCCAGCCTCGCGGGCGGCGCCTTGGTGGCCATCGCTTTGCGTCGCTGGAGATCCGGTGATTAGAGGCAAGGGTGGCAAATTGACCGCAAGAGACGCTCATCGACGGCTTTTTCGCGTCCTTCGTCACCGCTCTCCAGGGCCTACATTTTCATTTGGCCTAGTCTCTTTTTGTCCAGTTGATTCCTCCCGGCGCATCCTAGGCCCATTCTGACGCGCTGGCGGGCCATCGTAGGAGCCTTGGGCGCTCGCTGAGCCGTCACGGGGCCCTGCAGTCAACGTCGGGTCGTTGGGAGAGGGACAAATGTGCCTTCCCGGTCGGCCACGGTTCTACTTGTCACTTGCAACCGGTGGGCTAATAAATGAAAAGTAAAGCTGCAATCACGATGCAGAGGACGCCCACGAAGCCCACGAGCAGTCGGGCGATCTCTGCCGGAGTGCTGCCGTGGTCGTCGGCAATCCGGCCGATGAATCTTGACACCAAAAAGCTACCGATACCGCAGAGGATCCAACCCCACCATGGCAGCAGATTGAGATAGCTCATAGTGAAGAGAATTATACCCCCTTTTGCGGGTGGAGGAAGTGATTCCGCCGTCCCCGTAAACACGCTGCCGGCGCCGCTTGCCGGCACGCCCAGGGCGCCGTGGTTACAGTTGACATTGCGATGAGTCTGTGGTGCACTGCACCTTATAGCCCACTACGGTGGGAGCTTTCAGCAATGTCGGTGTAAACGATGAGCAGGCAAGCAGGAAAGACTCACAGCATTCGACGGCGAGACGCGCGTGTCATGAGCCCGAGTCCTGCGCAACGTATGCGCGCGGGAAAAGCGCTGCGGCAACGAGTTCCGCGGTGGTCCCAGGGCGAGTGGGCTGCTGCTGCCAGCCGCCCCAATCCGATCGAGGTGCTACGGGACTCTGACCGCGGGCGCCTCCCTGAACTCTTGCCGATCCGGTACGGCCGGATGCGGCAATCTCCTTTCGCATTTTTCCGAGGTTCGGCGGCGGTGATGGCGTGGGACCTTTCAAAGACCCCTGTCACTGAAATTCGCGTGCAGGCGTGCGGTGATTGCCACGCCTCGAATTTCGGCGGCTTTGCCAGTCCTGAGCGCCGATTACTGTTTGACATTAACGATTTCGACGAGACCCTTCAGGCTCCCTGGGAATGGGACATCAAGCGGCTGGCGGCGAGTATCGTCCTGGCATCGCGTGAACTCGGCCTGGGCGCGGGGAGTTGCGAAGACGCCGTGCTGACGATGGCGCAGTCGTACCGCGAGCACATGCGCGAGTATGCACAGATGCGCCTGCTGGAGGTCTGGTATTCACACATGGACGCCGAGGTGTTCGTCGAAGAAGCCCGGACGGCGGCGGCGAGAAAACGCTGGGAACAAGTGGAGGAGAAAGCGCGGGAGCAGACCGGGGAGCATATTCTTCCGCGCATTGCGAAACTCATCAACGGGCGCCCGCGCATCGTGGACCATCCGCCTCTCGTCTACCATCCACGGCAGAGCGACGTTATTCGCAAGCGCGTGATCAAGATGTTCCATCAGTATCGCGAGACGCTACCGGCGGAGCGGCGAGTGATTCTGGATCGCTATCACATTCTCGATGTTGCACGCAAGGTGGTGGGAGTGGGCAGCGTTGGAACCCGCTGTGCTGTGGCCTTGCTGATGGCGGACGAGCACGACCCCCTGCTGCTGCAATTCAAGGAAGCGCTCCCCTCGGTGCTCGAGCCGTACGCGGGCAAGAGCCGTTATTCCAATCACGGTGAGCGGGTAGTGACCGGGCAACGCATGCTGCAATCGGCCAGCGACGTGTTTCTCGGCTGGACGCGCGATGCGGAAGGCCGCAGCTATTATTTCCGCCAACTCCGCGACATGAAAATGAAAGTTGATCTGGAGAACATGACCAAATGTGATTGGCTCGAATACGTCGAGATCTGCGGATGGACACTGGCGCGGGCACACGCGCGGACCGGGGACGCCGCCCTGATGGGCGGATATCTCGGCAAGAACGACGTGTTCGATTGTTCCCTCGCGAAATTCGCCGCTGCTTATGCCGACCAAGCCGAACGCGATCACGCCAGCCTGGTGAAAGCAATCCGGGCCGGGCAGTTGAAAGCCCAGGCCACCGCTGCAAGATAATCACAATTCGCCCCTGAGAATCCCCCGGCCTCGCTAAGGCGCCGTTGTATGATTATGAGCATTTCCACTGGGGCGAAAAAACAGCGGCCGATGAGGCAGCGATTTCCACACTCGAATACTCTGCTCCCGTCCGGAGAGCAACCGTGTCCAGGCAATCGGGGAGGCCGGGAGATTCCGGAACTTCTCGCGGCGGACTCGCGTATGGAGTTGTAAGCGGTCACGTCCGCGGGAGGTGGTTTCATGAAATCTACGGTCAATCACTTCAAACAGGTTCTACGCAGGCTGCGGCGTACCCCGATGTTCACTCTGATCACGTTGGTCACAATCGCTGTGGGCGTCGGAGCCAACACTGCGGTTTTCAGCGTCCTCGAGAGCGTTCTCCTGAAGCCTCTGCCCTATCCTCACCCCGGAGATCTGGCCGGGGTATGGCTCACCGCACCCGGGCTCAATTTCAAAGACGTGCCCCTCGGTCCCGCCTACTACTTCATCTTTCGCGAGCAAAACCGGACCTTCCAGGCCTTCGGCGCGTACACCGGCGATTCCTCGACCGTCACCGGTAAAGGTGATCCGGAGAAGGTGGACTCGCTGCTGGTCACGTATGGCGTGCTTCCCGCGTTGGGCGTGCCGCCTGCGCTGGGGCGGTCGTTCAATGAATCGGACGAGCTGATGGGCAGTCCCGAGACAGTGATGTTGTCGTACGGATACTGGCAACGGAAGTTCGGCGGCGACCGCTCAATGCTGGGGCGTAGCCTCAGGGTGGACGGGAAGGCTCGCGAGGTCGTTGGCGTGATGCCGGAGGGCTACCGCTTTTTGGACAGCGGAGAGCCCGCCCTGTTCATGCCGCTCAAGATCGATCGCAGCAAGGCGTTCCTGGGCAATTTCAGCTATCGTGCGGTGGCGAGGTTAAGAGCCGGTGCAACCATCGAGCAGGCCAATGCCGATGTGGCGCGCATGCTCCCGATCGTCAACAGCAGCTTTCCGCCTCCGCCGGGCTTCAGCCCCAAAGTACTTGAGGAAGCGCGGATCGGGCCGAACGTGCGGCCCTTGAAGCACGATGTTGTCGGAGATGCGGATAAGCTTCTGTGGGTCCTGATGGGAAGCATTGGGCTGGTATTACTCATCGCGTGCGCCAACGTGGCCAACCTCCTGCTGGTGAGGGCTGAAGGGCGCCAGCAGGAATTGGCCATCCGCGCCGCTCTGGGCGCCACTCGGGGACGCATGGCCGCCGAGTTGCTGTACGAGAGTTTCACTCTCAGCCTGGCCGGCAGCGCGCTGGGGTTGGGTCTTGCGTACGGCGCGTTGCGGGTGCTCATCGCGATGGCGCCGTCCGGCCTGCCGCGTCTGGCAGAGATTGGCATCGATGCGCGTGTGCTGTTGTTCACTCTGGGTGTGGCGGTGGTCGCGAGCCTCTTGTTTGGTTCCGTTCCGGTATTCAAATACGCGGGCGTGGGCCTGGGGACAGGTCTGCGGGAGGGCGGACGAACGCTGAGCGAGAGCCGCGAACGGCATCGCGCCCGCAGTACGCTGGTGGTTGTGCAGGTTGCGCTGGCGCTGGTTTTGCTGATCTCTTCCGGCCTGATGATTCGCACTTTTCGCGCTTTGACCCACGTTCAGCCCGGTTTCCATCATCCTGCTGAAGTCCAGACGTTCTGGCTTTCCATCCCCGAAGCGGAGGTCGCCGCTCCGGAGCAAGTCGTCCGCATGCAGGAGGAGATTGCCAAGAAGCTCGCGGCGATTCCCGGCGTTACCTCCGTGGGCCTCGGCACCGGCCTTCCGATGGATGGGGATGACAGTTACAATCCGATTTACGCGGAGGGCCGCACTTACGCGGAGGACAAGCTGGCGCCGTTGAGGCACTTCCGGTACGTATCTCCCGGCTACTTCTCGACCATCGGTGTTCCGTTCATTGCCGGCCACGATCTCAGCTGGGCGGATATCTACAGCATGAGGCCGGTGGTCCTGGTTTCCGAGAACATGGCGCGTGATTACTGGGGCAGCCCAGCCAACGCGCTCGGCAAGCGCATCCGGACGGGCCCCAAAGACGACTGGTTTGAGATCGTGGGCGTGGTGGGAGACGTCCGCGAGGACGGGTTGAATCAGGAAGCGCCGACCTCCGTACACTGGCCAATCCTGATGAAGCATTTCTTCGATCAATCGCCCATGCTGCACCGCGACCTGGCTTTCGCCATACGCAGCCCGCGCGTCGGCTCGGAGAGCTTCGCAAGAGAACTACGGCAAGCAGTGTGGTCAGTGAATCCCAACCTGCCTCTGGCGGACATCCGGACGCTTCAGCACTTCTATGAGAAGTCGATGGCGCGGACCTCGTTCACGCTGGCAATGTTGGGGGTCGCCGGAGGGATGGCGTTGATGCTCGGCATCGTGGGTCTCTATGGAGTGATCGCTTATTCAGTTTCGCAGCGGACGCGGGAGATCGGCATTCGCACCGCGCTGGGCGCGCAGCAGCAACAGCTTACCGCCATGTTCGTAAGCCACGGATTGTTGCTGACGGGCGTGGGCGTCGCGTGCGGACTGGGCGCAGCCTTCGGCTTGATGCGTCTGATGTCGTCGTTCCTGTTCAAGGTGAGCGCGGTTGACCCGATCACCTACGCCGGAGCGGCGCTCGGACTTATCGCCACGGCGACGCTCGCGAGCTACTTGCCATCCCGGCGCGCGGCAGCCGTGGACCCCGTGGAAGCTCTGCGCGCGGAGTGAAATTACTGAGTATTGCAGAATTAAATAACATAACCCCCTCTCCCCCAAGGGGGCGAGGGGAGAAATAACCCGAGTTTATGCCCTCGCCCCATGGAGGGAGAGGGTGGCGCGCAGCGCCAGGTGAGGGGGTTGGTCATTCACGGAAGGCGCTTGAGCTCCACGTCCTTGCCCTCGAGATGCAGGACCATTACTTGGACGGGGCTTTCGTTGGCGGGCTTAAAGGTACACTCGTCGCTGGAACTGGCCGAGTAAAAGTCGTTGGGACTCTCCGCCAGAAGCTCTTGTTTGGGTTCGTCGTTCTCCTGGACGAACAAGCGGCCATTCTCAACCGTCACCGAGAGAACCACGTCCGGCGGCAGCGCGTATCGGCCCACAACCCTGTTCAGTTGGGCTCGAGTGAGCGTGACCTTCTTGTGCTCCTTCAGCTTGGGCAGTGGAGGAAGCAAGTTATAAGGTGTGTAGTTCTCCCAATCGAAGGGAAACAAGGTTGGGCCCAGGATAGCATCCATCAGCGGCTTGAAGATTCCTTCCCCGTTGGAGCTGTTGGTCATGATCAGAATGCCGCTGCCGTTCCGGAAAAAGAGCGCCAGATGCCTCCATCCCTCGTCATGACCTTCTTTGAAGAATGCCTTCCCGTAGGGAGAGAAGTAAAGGCCCCAGCCTAAGCCGTAGCGGAGGCGGATGCCGTCGTTGGCGGTCGTCGTCTCACTGGCCAGCGAGGGAAACTGATGCGCCGAGTGGATGCTGATCTGCGCGTTCTGCATCTTCCCGAAGGTTCGGGTGTTCAGTATCTTTCCACGCATCAGCGCACTCACGAAGACGGCATAATCCCGCAGCGTCGTCTGCATCGATCCCGCGGCAGCCGGGCTGGAGCGCTTCTCCGGCCCCAGCGAGCGCCCGTACTCGTCATACCCATTCGCAAAATCGCTCTCGAACCGCGGTTCCCACACCATGCTGGTGCGGGTCATGCGCACCGGCCGGAAAAGCTGCTCCTCCATCAACGCCGTGAGTGATTTCGCGGTCACCGTTTCAACGACGAATTGCGCAAGGTCGATTCCCTCTCCCGAGTACGCATACCGCGTGCCGGGTTCGAAGTGAATCTTGAGCTTCCGGTCGTCCTCAAAGGCGCGCCAGTTGGGGAAGCCGCTCGTGTGGCTGAGCAGGATGCGCAGGGTGAGTTTCTTATACCGATCGTCTCCTGCCAGGTCCGCGTATGTCGGGTATTCGGGAAGCGGTTTCGGGAGATATTGATAGATCGGCTTATTGAGGTCGAGCACTCCCTCTTGCACTAAGCGCAGAACCACGGTCGCAAACGCCGCCTTGCTCAGGGACGCCGACGTCATCACGGAGTCCGGCGTCAGGGGCAAACCCTTTTCGGCATCGCGCAGCCCGTAAGCTTTAAGGTACGCGATTTTGCGCCCGTGGAAGATGGCAATCCCACATCCGGTTACATTCGCTACAGGCATCAACTGTGTGGCCGTAGCGTCGATCTGAGAAGTGGCAATCCGGCCGCCGCCCGGCTGCATCACGGAAGGCTGCTGTGCGAGAGCGATAGAAGTCCAAAGCAGCGTTGTCAATGTCAGAGATAAAACAGGCTGACGCATTCTCCCCCCTTGGGCAGACTCGTTCCCATTCGCCTTGGAGCGCGGGCATCCTGGCCGCCTGTCGCGACGCAATTGCACGCACGCTGCGGGCAGGATGCCCGCGCTCCCGGGCACTTCATGGTTTCCGCGTGCCCGTCAGATGACGGGAATGAGCGACTGCTCTCAGACCTACCTACGACTTCGCCCCAGAATTAGTTCCGTTCAGCTCACGCTGGTCCCGGAGCGGCCCCGAACGGATTATACCCGGATTTCCAAGATGCCCTCCTTCCAACGAACCGTCCACGGCGAGGACGCTAGACCACTTGACAAACAAGTGAAACCGATCGACACTGACGAAGTTGCAGTCCACTTGAATGTCAAATAGAGAGAAACGGCCGGCGCAGTTGCTCCAAGGAACACTCGATCTTATCGTGCTGCGCACTCTCGCCGCGATGGGGCCCCAGCATGCTTACCAAATTGCCAGCCGTCTCGAACAACTGTCTGGTCAGTCGCTTGAGCTGAACCAGGGAACGCTTTATCCGGCCTTGGTGCGTCTTGGGCAATACGGCTGGATCAAGGGCAGATGGGGCAAAACAGAGAACAACCGAGAGGCCAAGTTCTACGAGCTAACTCGTGCCGGTCGCGCCGCTCTGGAGCAGGAAACGACGCAATGGCGCAGAATGTCAAACCTCGTAGAGCGGCTGCTCCTCGAAGGAACGCAAGGGTGAATAGACAGATCGCTCGAGTACTCGCGAAGCTGTGGGACCTTGTCACAGTCAAGAAGGCTGATGGCGATTTCGAGCGTGAAATCGAGGCACACCTTGGCTTTCTCGAGCAGGACTACCTGCAGCAGGGCCTTACACCCGCAGAAGCACGCCGCAAAGCATGTCTCGCGCTGGGCGGGATCGAACCCACCCGACAAGCGCAGCGAGATGAGCGCTCCTTCCTCTGGCTGTCGGAGGCTGGCCAAGACCTTCGGCATGCCTTCCGCTCGATGGGGCGTGCCCCTGGCTTTACAATCTGTGCCATCGTTACGCTGGCGCTGGGGATCGGCTCCAACACCGCAGTTTTTTCCGTTGTGGACGCTGTCCTGGTTCGTCCCCTCAGCTACCCGGATCCCTCCCACATCGTGCAGTTCTTTCTGCGTTCATCCGAAGGGTCGGCGCCGGGGGCCTCTATTCCTGACCTGCGATTTTGGCTAGAGCGAGTTGATTCGGTGCAGGACATTGCCGCCTATGACTTCGACCAGTCCGAGATGGGCTTCACATCCGGTGCACCTGAACAAGTCCACGGCATCCACGTCACATCGAATTACTTCCGTCTCCTCGGAGCACCGGCCCTGCTCGGCCGCACTTTTGGCCAAGCAGACGATCTCGCTCATGGCCCTAAGGTCGTCGTCCTTAGCTACCGCCTCTGGAGGCGCAGATTTGCCGGAGATGAGCACATCATTGGTAAGACGATTTCGCTCGATAAAGAGTCGTATACCGTCATTGGCGTCACGGGCGAAGGGTTCAACTCCGAGCCCGAAGCTCAACTCTGGATTCCATTTCAGTTCGATCTCAACGACACTGATCAGCTTCATTCGTTCGCGGTGGCAGGCCGTCTTAAAGCGGGAGTGACGTTGGATCAGGCGAATGCACAACTGGACGCAGCTTCGCAATCCGCCCGGCGTCTTTCTGAACTCCCCGACCCTGATTACCGGTTCCAGCTTCGGCGGCTGCACGACGCAATGGTCGGCGATATTCGTTCCTCGCTCCTGACGCTGCAAGGAGCGGTTGGTTTCGTTCTGCTGATCGCGTACGCAAACCTCGCGAACCTGCTCATGGTCCGAGCGATTATCCGCAAGCGTGAGTTCGCGATTCGCGCTGCAATCGGCGCAGGGGCCGGCCGGATGGTTCGGCAGTTAATTGTCGAAAGCCTGTTGCTCAGCTTTTCCGGTTGTTTCCTCGGCGGCGGCGGGGGACTTGTCGGCATCCGTCTGCTGCTGAAGACAATCCCGGGAAGCCTGGCGCGCATTACAGGTACAGACGCGACCATCGGGCTCGATTGGCGCGTGATGGCGTTTGCAGTTGGGCTCTCCATCGCAACAGGACTCGTCTTCGGGATTCTCCCGGCGCTGCGAGTGCTCCGGGAAAAGCTTGTCGACTCACTGCACGAAACGGGCAGCCGTCACGGGCCTGGCGCTCGCAGTAAGCGGTTGCACTCCCTGACCATAATCAGTGAGGTGGCCCTTTCGCTGGTTCTGCTCATTGGGGCGTCTCTGCTGGGGCGCACCTTCATTCTGCTGAACCGTGTAGACCCTGGCTTTGATCGCCACAATCTCCTCATGATGACGATGTCCGTGCGCGGCGGGAAGCCCGGAACGGTGGAGAGTCTGGCTGCCATGGTTCGCGAGGGGTGCCGGGAACTAGCTGCGATTCCAGGCGTGAAAGCTGCGGCAGCCACTTTCAGTCCGCCCTTCGCAAGCCGCATGGGCCTTCCGTTTACATCCCTATCAGGCGCCCCGGCAATTTCGGGCGACGGCGAATGGATTGCGGCGTCGCCTGGCTATTTCCAGGTTCTCAAGGTCCCTATTCTCCGCGGACGAGGTTTCGATGTGCACGATCATTCGGACGCATCTCCGGTCGTCATGATCAACGAAACCATGGCCAAGCGTTACTGGCCGCAACAGGATGCACTAGGCCAACAGATCGTGATCGGAAAAGGCCTGGGACCTAAGTTCGAAGACAAGCCGCGAACCATCATTGGTGTCTTTCGAGACACCCGTGATGATGATCTGACCAGTGTTCCAGCGCCCACGATGGTCATCCCCGATGCGCAGGCGCCGGCCGGAATCATCGCTCTCTTGTCGCAGTTCGGCCCCCTATGGTGGATGGTTCGCACGAACATGGAGCCGCACCGGTCCATCCCGGCCATCTCGGAGAAACTGCGCTCAGCAAGCGGTGGCAGGCCCGTGGGCAGCGTGCAGACGATGGACGACTTGCTGGCACGATCAATTGCAAAACAGAACTTCAATATGCTCCTGCTGTCAATCTTCGCGGCTACAGCGCTGCTGCTTGCCGCGGTGGGAGTCTACGGCGTAATGGCATACTCGGTCGCGCAGCGGACGCATGAGGTTGGTGTACGTATGGCCTTGGGGGCGGGTCGAATGAGTGTTCGCAATATGATCCTTCGGGAAGGTCTGACGAAGGGGACACTGGGTGTCCTCTGTGGAGTCTGCGCTGCGTTTTTCCTGGCGCGATTGTTGGCGGCGCTGCTCTTCGGCGTCTCGTCTCATGATGCGGCAGTGTTTGTTGCCGCGCCTCTAATTTTGGAACTCATGATTGCGATCGCCACGTTCATTCCTGCCGAGAGAGCAGCCAGCCTTGACCCAGCCAGCGCTTTGCGCTTCGAATAAGACGGATTTTCGAATTATAATGCCTCCCGACTATTTTCATGCAGGGCGGGTGTGGCAAGCGGCAATCAGGCCCATCATCCTTGCCCTAATACTCGCTGACGAAATTCCGGGTTATCTTGCTGCGCGGCGGGAAGGGCGGGGCTTCAGCCCCGCCACGGAAAACGGTTCGTCATTGGGGGCTTTAGCCCCTGAAGGAACGCGGCTTCAGGGCCTAAAGGCCCAACTCGTTGGGCTCCCGGGGGCGGCGGGGCTGAAGCCCCGCCCTTCCCAACCGTCACGTTATCACGGCGACTTCCCTCCTTAAGTACTACGCGGATTCTGAGGACTTCTCATGTTATGTTCAAAGCCGCGCCGCGCGTGCGGCAAACTGGTTCTTATGCTTTCGTTGTTGGTGCAGTCTTTGCTGATCTGCTCAACCGCAGCCGTGGCCCAGACTGCCGGTCCCAGGTTCAAGGTCATTGCCATTGCAGAGGCGGGCGGAATCCACAAGCCCTTTGTGGAGGCCGCGAAAATGTGGCTGGACAAGCTGGCGGCCCGAGAGAACTTCTCCGTGGATTACATCCAGGACACGAATCGAATCGACGAGCAGTTTCTCTCGCAATACCAGGTGTTCATCCAACTGAACTATCCTCCTTACGGCTGGACTCCCAGGGCCGAGGCGGCGTTCATCAAGTATATTGACGCGGGCGGCGGATGGATCGGATTCCATCATGCCACCTTGCTTGGGGAAATTGACGGGTTTCCGATGTGGCCCTGGTTTTCGCAATTCATGGGCGGAATTCGCTTCACCGACTACGTCGCCAAGTTCGCCACCGCGAAGGTTTACGTCGAGGATCCACAACATCCGGTGATGAAAGGCGTGCCCGAATCGTTCGTGGTGGAGAATGAGGAATGGTACACCTACGACAAGTCGCCACGCCCCAACGTGCACGTGCTGGCCCGTGTGGACGAATCCACCTACACCCCGGATACGCCGATTAAGATGGGGGGCGATCATCCCGTCATCTGGACAAACCTCCACTACCAGAGCCGGAACATTTACATCTTCATGGGGCACCATCCGGAACTGTTCCAGAACTCTGCCTTCACCACGATCTTCCGCAATTCCATCTTTTGGGCGGCCCGCCAATGAAAAGCTACTCTCTCGTATTCTTCATCATGTTCGCGGCCTTGTCGCGTGGCGTTGCGGCCTCGGCACAGCCGCCGCATTTTCGCGCCCGCGCTTTTTATTCGACGGCGGAAGAACCGGACCACGTGCAGTTCGCAGAGGGCGCTCTGAAGTACTTCGCCGCCCTGGCCACGAAGGACAACTTCATTTTTGACTCGACCACCGATTGGAGCGAGCTGTCGAATGCGGCCTTGCGCGACTACCAGTTAGTGATTTGGCTCAATGCCTCACCCACAAATCCCGCCCAGCGGCGGGCTTTTGAGCAATACATGGAAGCGGGCGGCTCCTGGATGGGTTTTCATGCCGCGGGTTACAATGACAAAGATACGGGCTGGCCGTGGTTCGTTGATTTTCTGGGTGGCGCGATTTTCTACAACAACAGTTGGCCGCCGCTGCCGGCCAAACTGGTGGTGGACGAGCCCACGCATCCTGTCACCAGAAATCTGCCGCAGGCCTTCGAATCCCCCGCCAACGAGTGGTACGGGTGGAAGCCCAATCCCCGATTGAACAAAGCCGTCCAGGTCCTGCTGACGCTGGACCCTTCGAATTATCCCTTAGGCCTGAAAGATGTGCTGACGGAGGGGGACATCCCGGTGGTTTGGACCAACACGAAATATCGGATGGTCTACATGAACATGGGCCACGGCGACAAGATCTTTTCGAGCCCCACCCAGAACGAGCTGATTGAGAACGCGGCCCTTTGGTTGGGCGGAAGATCGCGGCCGGCGGCGCCCGCTGCGCTGTCCGGCGCGGAGATCAGCCCGCACGCGGTCGTCGTGAATCCACGCACGGGCAAGGTTTACGCCGTGAATACCGCCCGCGGCACAGTGACGGTAATCGATGGCCTCACTGCCGTAACCGTGAAGGTTGGAGCAGAGCCGGGGGCCATTGCCGTGAATCCGCAGACCAATAGGATTTACGTCGCAAACAACGGCAGTGGTACGGTCAGCGTCATCGACGGGAGCACGAACCAAGTGACCGCCACGGTGAAGGTGGGCGCCCTGCCTTACGTGGTGGCTGCCAATCCCGCGACCAACAAAGTCTACATCTCCAGGACTTTCAGCAACACCATGACGGTGATTGAGGGTGCGACAAACGCCACCCGCAACCTGCCGGCCGGCATTCAGGCAGACGCTATCGCCGTCAATCCGGGAACGAACAAGCTCTATTTGATCAGCTATGAGAGCGGCGACGTGACCGTCCTGGATGGGGCCACCGATCAACCCACCCGTATTGCTGCCCGTCCTCACTCCTGGGGAATTGGCGCCAATCCAGCCTCGAACCGGATTTATCTGGGCAACACCGGAAGCTCCGAGGTCACCGTCATCGACGGGAATTCGGGCCGCGTCACTGCCGTCCCTGCGGGGGAAATCCCTTGCGCCTTTGCCGTGGATTCTTCAGCCAATCGAGTCTACGTGGCAAACTATGCGGGCGGCAGTGTAACCGTGCTCGATGGAACGAATGACGCCGTGATGGCTACGGTGCGAGTGGGAGGACATCCCCAGGCCATCGCCGTCGACCCGGGAACGCACCATATCTACGTTGCGAGCGCCCGAGGCAATACCGTAACGGTCATCAATGGCGCTGATAAAACCGTACTCGCGACAGTCGAGATCGGAGATGGACCTTATGCCATCGCCGTGAACCCCACAACCCATCGGGCCATTGTGTCGAGCATGGCCGGCGGCCGGCTCACCACGATTGAGGGAAAGACCTTCGCCGCTGCGCCTGTGGCGGCGCCGGCAAATCAATAGAGGGAGATTCCTCGCCTGCCCAGAATCCAGGCGCGCATTGTCGAAAGCACGTCATTAATTGTGTTCATGCGCCTGCCCCAAGAGGTGCTTAAGACGGGCGGCCCACTGCGCATCCCACTCGGAGTTTTCTTCCCAGGAATCTCGCTGCACCCAGATTTTGCGAAGCTTTTGCCAATAATGATCCCTGGTTTCGGAAGCCGGCTTCGCCCCTGCCGACGCCAGATACTTTTTGCCCGCATCAAAGTCGCTGGGAGGCTCGGTGGGCAGTTCGCTGCCGAAGGGGTATTTTCCCTGCAAATCTGCCACTGCCACCTGCCAATAGGCTCGAGCGACCTCTTGTTCCCGAACGCGTCGTGCAGGGCCCCAGTTTGCGCTATCGTCGATGAACTCGACGGGCGGCTGTGCCGGAAGTTGCATCACCGGAGCTGGCCAAAGGTAGACGGCCAAGACAGGAACCGAAACTGCCAAAAAGAGGCCGGTCCCCATCGCTAGTCTCGGCACAAGCCTTCGCGGCTTACCGCGATTCTCGCGCCGGGCGGGAAGGACGGGCGCGGCGGGCGGACGCCTTGACACGAGGTGCTCAAATTCCCTTCGAGAGGACTCGTATTCATCCTTCAACTGCTTGTGCTCCGCCTGGACGCTGGCTGTAAGGCTTACGGCAAACTGACTGAGCGACTCGACTTTCGCCTGGACGATGCTGCTCAACTGCCGCTGGCTCTCCTCCAACCACTTCTCTTGCTTCGCTGCCAGATCCGCCGTGGCGCTCGCGACGGCTTGATTGAGGCGCTCCAGATTCGCCTCGAACATGTTGGCTGACTGGCGTTGGCTCTCCTCCGCCCGCTTCTGTTGCTCGGCGGCCAGAGCGGCCGTGGCGCTGGCTGCGGCTTGATTGAGGCGCTCGAGACTTGCCTCGACCATGTTGGCTGACTGGCTCTCCTCCGCCCGCTTCTGATGCTCGGCGGCCAGAGTGGCCGTGGCGCTGGCTACGGTTAGATTGAGGCGCTCCAGACTCGCCTCGAACATGTTGGCTGACTGGCGCTGGCTCTCCTCCGCCCGCTTCTGTTGTTCGGCGGCCAGAGCGACCGTGGCGCTGGCCACGGCTTGATTGAGGCGCTCGAGACTCGCCTCGAACATGCTGGCCGACTGGCGCTGCCTCTCCTCTGCCCACTTCTCTTGCCCGGCGGCCACACCCGCCGAAGCGCTGGCCACGGCTTGATGGAAGAGCTCCAGATTCGCCTGGAACATGCCAGCCGCCTGGCGCCGGCCCTCCTCCTCCGCCTGCCGCGCCAGATTCGCTTCTTCCCTCAGCTTCTCAATAGTCGCCTCAGCATGGTTTTCAAAGCGCTCTGACCACCGCCCTCCCGCCTCCTGGGCAAGTTTCTCCAGATCCTCCGCCTGCTTCTCGATCTTTCCCTGCACGGCCTGGAGACTGCTCTCGATCCGCCCCTCGAAGTCCCCCACTAGGGTTCTTATGCGTCCCTCCACTGCCTCCAGCGCAACGGACACTCCCGCCAAGCGTTTCTCCACCTCTCCGGCGCGAGCCGCGAAACTGGTTTCACTCTTATCCTCCGCCGCTTCAAGTTGCGCCACCGCCTCTCCGGCAGCTTTCTTTATGGACTCCATCTCCGTGGCCGTTGCCTCTTGCATCTCGTGCGCGTGCTCACCCAGATCTGTCGCCATTTGCATGCTAAAGTCCTCCTGCCTGGCTTCCCAAAGCGAGGCCGCCTTCGCCTCCTCCAGGCCCTGGCTGACTCTTTCCAAATCCTCCGCTTGCGTCCCAGCCCGGACGAGGGCCTCCGGCGGCGAATCTTCGCCCCGGTGCGCAATTGCGGGCGGCGAAAGCGCCGACGCGCTGCAACTGTCGGGGGAAATCAACTGCGGCGATCGAAGGTCAAGTTTGTAAGGTTCTCGTTGCCGCAGCACTTTGACGAAGGTCCCCGCAAGCAAAAGCATCGAGCCGATGACTGCCCAGCCGAGCCATGCTGTCTTCTTCTTCTGCACTGGCGCGGGTGCGGGATTGTCGGCTGACGCTTCCGGCAACTGGGCGGTCGAGCCGGTGTCCTTAAGTTCCACGTAGACGTAGAAGACCTCGGTTTGGCCGTTCCCAGCCTGCACCAGCAGCGAGACGCCGCCCGGCGCCTTGCCGTCGATGCGGATCTGATTGGGGTTCTCGAGCGAGGCATCGATAATGCCAGGGCTGGACACGGAGAAGCCCTTGATCGGCGACGGCGAGCTGACCTCGAGCGGCTGGCCCACCAGCACGTGCAAGAGTTCCGTCTCGCCCGGCACCGCCTGCACTTGGGATTCCTGCCCCGACGGCGGCTGGCTCGGCACCGGCACCACTTCCAGCGGCGGTTGCGGCTGCTCGGCCTGCAACGCCCGCGCAGGCGCGCCACTCAGCATGAGCAGCAAACTTGTGCCCGCGAGTAATCCGTACCACCCTTTGCCGGTCTTCACTCTTCTCACGTGCGACCGCCTGGGGATTAATAGTATCCCCGCAAAACTCTGGCTTTCGTGGGTGTCCCCGAATCTCATGGCAATACCGCCGGTCCCAGTTGGCAGGGGTGTGAGGCAATGGCTGCCACGGCGAGAAAGGGTTGCCGTGGCCGGAGGTGGCGGAGTTCGTGCCTTTGCCGTCATAGACACGGGTGGTGTTGACCTCCCGTACTTCCGCTCGACGGTCCGGATTCTAGCAACCGGGGTACTAGTACTCAACAGTACTTAAGTAAGGGGTGGCCCCTCCGCCACCCCCGCCCCCCTCTCTCCGTCCTTGGCCTTCACCTGAGCTAGGAGTGTGATCACCGAGGGGCAAGGAATCCGCAACCTCAACTGATACCAGGCCTGCCACGGCCGAATTTCGAGGTTGAGAGACTGCACGGGTTGAAAAGGTCCAATCCACTCTGCAATAATGGCTAACGTCTAGCTGCGAAAGTGGCGGAATTGGCAGACGCGCCAGACTTAGGATCTGGTCCCGCAAGGGGTGGGGGTTCGAGTCCCCCCTTTCGCACCAAGCACTTCTTGAGTTCAGATGCCTTAATGATGGGCGATTCGATCAAGACTCCGGGGCAGGTAACTCGGCTACAACTTGGTCAGATGCAAAGCGCTCGTGGTGAATTTGTCAAAGTATGAGGACGATGGGTCTGGACGTTCACGGGTTCAAATCCCGGCACCCACCCCACGCGGGCGGCCACCGACAGACAATTTGCCCTAAGCTTTCAAGTCCGTATTGGCGGCGTGAAATCGTGATGCCCGGGATCAGCGCGGCATGAACGACTGCCAGGGAAGTCCGAAGCTCGTGTAGCCGACTTTTTGTCACTCTACGCGCCCCGCCTTGCTGCTCGGAAGCCTTGACTTCGCTTTCGCAAAATGTGCTGTTTTTGCTCATTTCAGGCCCTAATTTGGGCAACAATATACTTGCCTGACCACGGGATTTTCGTCCCCGTGGGTCTTAGTATTCCTGGCCTTGCTTCTGCTTCTAGTCTGCATCTCCGTACCAATCACACGCTCTGAATTTAATCGCCGCTGGATCAGTTACCAGTCCGTCCGGTTGAAAGCAGAATTGGGTGTGATGATCTATCCGATATTGATCCGTGTAGATCACGCAACCCAGGATATAAAATTGCCCTTTACGGATTTGTTCAGGCGATATGTTGTCGCTTCCCATTCCGACAGGAACTGGAACTGTGTCTCCAGGTGCCAGCACGAATCCTGTTTCCCAAGGAGTAGTTTTAGCTTTCGTGGTTCGCATGTCCCGAGCATAATCGCAAACTCTGTGAGCGTTCGTCGTGAGGATCGCGGTGTAATCTGGTTCGGCGTCTGGCATCATCAGGCCGTTGATAGCCACAGAAGTCCCGGTATTTTTGAGGACGATATTCACCGCCAAGTAGAAACGTTGACTTGGGGGGAATACGAGCGGTTTGGTAAGCTTTGCGCTTTCGGCATTTATCCAAGGTCTGTACGCCATTCGCAAGGTTTCTTTGGCAGTTTGGGAAGCGCTCTTGGCGGCATCGGCAGAGGCTCTTGCAGCCCTAGCTTGAATGCTTGCTTGGTCGGCTTGCTTCCCAGCAGCAACCGCGAGATCGTGAATTCCGCTGGCCTGATGAGCGGCATTAACGATCAGTTGAGAAGTTTGGACAGAACTTCCTTGCATCTCGCTGAGCTGCCTACTCATGACCTGCAATTGATCCCAGTAGATTTTGCAGACTGCTATTCCCACAATTACCGCGACGGTTTCAAGTACTTCCTTCCACGCGACCTTCTTATACCACTTTTGTGGTGGGTTCTGGGGGCGGTCGTCTGCTGGCTTGGGATTCGCTTCGTTCATTTCCCAGATCTGAGGCTCTTTGCGGGATTGATTTTCCTTATTATTGGAGGGTGGATGATTGTCCATGCGGTTTCCCTCGCTGTGGATTTCGGGCTGGGCAGCAATAGTCTAGCTCAGCGTGCTCAACTCTCGCAGGATGCGCTTGACAATCAAAACGAACCGATCCGACATGTTCATCAGGCACCTACTATAGGCGTCGCTCTACTTTTCGTAAGGTACGGGATGTCCGTCTCCAACTCGATTCCATCCTACGCATTCTCCAGCAGCAGCAGTTCCGCTAATCGTGGAGTATGCATTCCAACTGCAAAAGCGATACCAATGGAGCCCGAATTGATCGGTGTAGAGAGCTGCCCCATAGACGGCTACATAGGATTTTCCGGCGAGCAAACTCTGAACCTCTTCGCTACTGAACGCTCTCGGGACTTTGGTTTTTTGGTCGAAGAGGTCTGCATGGGAATCGTCAGCATCGCTCGGAAACAAGGGTGCTCCGCTAGTTGTGTTATGCCTCTTCTCCAAGCTGAACGATGGTGGGCTATCAGATTTAACAATCTCGAAAGAGAAGTCAGCATAAATGCTGGTCACTACGCTTTTCCCGGTGTTTTGGAAGACCACTTTTGTTGTGGCTGGTACGGTTGTAACCGGATTGGGCCAAGAGTACCCGATCTTGAGCCATGCTCGTTGGTCAACTTGAAACTGGTTCTTAATGGCCATCAACGATCTTTGGGAGGATATGGATTGCCAGACGGTCAATCCGACGTAAATCAACAAGAGACCAGCAGATATTTTCGTCCAAAACAGTTGTTTATCGCTTTGGGATGCGCTTTCTGTCTGAGCGGTTTTATACTCCTCTCGAAAGTCCTTAACAAAGTCTATTTGAACCCTAGGTTCAACGTAAACCTGGCGGTTTGTGAATTCTTTATCGCCGCTTTTCTTGTTTGGATCGGAGGAGCGATTGTCCTGGGGTTTGCGGGGATTATTCATGCTGCACCTTAAATCGTTGAGAATAAACCAAATAAAGTACTTGACAGACCGATTTATTTAAGGTACCATTCTGACCATGACGAACACCAATGATACTCCCAAAACGCTGCTGGAAGCGGTAAAGTTTTTCAGCGATTTCGAGAACTGCCGAAGGTTCATGGTCAAGGCTCGCTGGGCCGATGGCATGGTGCATTGCCCAATTTGCAATTCCGATCATGTAGCCTATCTTGTGAATGCGAGGGTCTGGAAGTGCTACGGCAAGCATGACCGCCCGAAGTTCTCTCTCAAGGTCGGAACAATCTTTGAGGACTCGCCAATCCCGCTTGAGAAGTGGCTTCCTACCGTGTGGTTTCTGGTGAACTGCAAGAACGGTATCAGTTCCTATGAACTCTCCCGCGCTCTCGGAGTCACGCAAAAGACGGCGTGGTTTATGCTCCACCGCGTCAGGTTGGCGATGCGCGATGCGGGATTGGGGAAGATCGGCGGAGAAGTTGAAGTTGATGAAACCTTCATCGGCGGGAAAGCCAGGAACATGCATCTCGCAAAGCGCGAAGAGAAGATAACCGGAACTGGTGCCAAAGACAAAGCCGCAGTCCTTGGCTTCCTTCGGCGTGGTGGCGAGGTAAGGGCCGAAGTCATTCCGAACCGCAAGAAGAAAACCCTTCAAGCGATAGTGCAAGATCAAATCACGCCTGGCTTTGCAGTGTACACTGACGCACTAGCTTCCTACGAAGGACTGGGGAATTACTTCGACCATCAGGTTGTGGACCACGCGATTGAATACGTGAAGGGTCGCGTCCACACCAATGGGCTTGAGAACTTCTGGAGCCTTTTGAAGCGTGGCATCAAGGGAACGTACGTCAGCGTGGAGCCCTTCCACCTTGCGCGGTATCTGGACGAGCAGACCTTTAGGTACAATAACCGCGACAATGAAGAGATTGGCGATTCTGGACGCTTCGCTCTGGCGTTGGCTCAGATCGTTGGCAAGCGGCTGACCTACGATGAACTGACAGGCAAGGCCGCAACGGAGAAACAAAGGCGCGTGGAGAATTAGTCGGCAGTACAGGGGAAGACGTGCAGGATGAAAATAAAAGCAGATGACGTGATAGTGGACGACCCGGATGAGGCTATGCGGAAGTTCCAGTCGGCCTTGAGCAAGTTGGTTAAGGTGCCCAAGACGATCACGCGAGCCAAGCATAAGCACACGGCGGCACGTCCAAAGAAGACGCCAAAAGGCTAAGAAAGAACGATGAAAACGACACCAGCAACTCGCGCTCAGCTTGGTCAGTTAGCTATATTGTTGCCCTAATTTGTGCTAAACTGCACGCAAAATGCGCATAATTTGCAGCATTCAAAATAGTTATGTGCTTTGTTTTCAGGTACTTATTAGCTTCGTTCCCACTATTTTTCATTTTTTGCAGTTCCCTGAATTCCCGCATAGCCGGGACCCTTCCGCTTTCCCTTAGGCCTCGGCGCGCACCGGCGTCCGCCTGCGACAATGTGTCCACAACACCACCACCATAATAGGCTATCATAGGCTCGTGACGTTGTCAAGCGGAAAATGCATAAAAGTGAGCGGACCTTCCGGAATTCCCGCGCCCTGCCCGGCCAGACCACGCCAGGAAGATTGACTGTGACGAAATGACGCTCCGCGGCGCGACCGGGGGCCGGAAAGTCACATCCTGCCCCTTCCTGCGAACTCCAGTTGCATCCCGGGGCACATCTGACGTTTGCCGATTCGCGAGTTGACCGGTTCGCAGACTCTGCGGCGTTATTCGCGGTGTACCCTGGCGAGTGCTGTACCAGCAGAAGCTTCCTCGAAGCGGAGTTCGGGACAGGAATGGTTTCCGGGCGGGCGTCCTTCCGGAAGAGCAATCTCTCAGCGATGGAATATAAGAGCGCATCGTAGAATACAGAGAACATATGCGCTTTCCGTCGAGACCTCTATGTTCCACAATGCTGCACGATTCAAGTTCTGGACTTATATCGGACCGAGACCTCCAAAACCAGAGTCTGATGCCCAGTCCCCAAGAGCCCGTCAAGGTCCGAACCCGCGGTTCATATCCCACAAAGGATAGTGCGGCAACGCGCCTGCCGGATCGCGCACGAAATCCGCAGTCTGCGCCACTAAATCGCGCATTCGTTGCCGCGCGGCCACGCCAACATCGCGGCGGCCGAGTGCCGGCGCCTGGTCGCCGGCCCTAGCGGTGCCTTGGGGAGCAACCAAACCCTCAGAGAGCAGCGTCTCACCTCCGCTGCGCCGGTCGAACAAACTCTGCAACAACTCGCGGAGCAGGCCGA
Organism: uncultured Acidobacteriota bacterium; assembly: GCA_963831905.1. Taxonomy (GTDB): domain Bacteria; phylum Acidobacteriota; class Terriglobia; order UBA7540; family UBA7540; genus CAVROP01. The sequence continues at coordinate 3,048,423 of CAWHRX010000009.1, forward strand.
TCCGCTCCTTGCCGAACCTCGTCTCCCAGCGCCGCTCGATAGCGACAAACAGGGGCGGCCTAATCTCGCCGGCGGTGAGCCCTTTGGAAGTCAGCCTAACCAACCAGCCGGCTCGAATACCGCGGCCACTGCCCCACCCGTCGCGCAGTTCGCGGCCAAGTTGCGCACCGACATCGCTCCCTCGGCAACGAACCGCATCAAGTTAGCCCACACCACCAACGATAATCGCGCTCCGGGGTAACCCGCCTGGCCCATCCGCCGCTCGAACTCATTGTCCAACTCAACCGTGAACGCAACCAACACCTGCGAAAGCAAAGCCGAGAGAGCGCGCCCGGAAATAACCCCGCCGGTGGTCGATACGCGATTGACGCCCTCCTCGTTGCCATAGGACATAAGCTTAACCCAGCTTAGTCAGGGAACGGGCGGCCTTGATTATTCTTGGGGCCCACTGGCTGAAATGTTAGGGCAAACGGGGTTCGGGTCCTCGAAGGCGACCTGGGGGCGTCAGGGGTTGCACTTCCGCCAGTGGGCCGTACGTCTACATGGCCCAACGGCTGTGGGAAAACGGTCAAGGGTCACTCTCAGATGCTTGCAGTTGCTGGCTTGAGGCGAGACAGTTGGCGCCAAAGCACCTCTGGCTCCAACTCGGCGCCTACGGCTCGTGCCATTCCATGCTGACGATTTCGTGCGTGCCAGCGTCTTTGAGCAGCAGCGGCGAATCATCCGGCGTGAGCGCGAACCAGAGGCCCCAGTAGCCCGTCATTTGGAACGCCTTCAGGCTCGCCACTTGCTCGAGTCTTCCATCGCGGATTCCCACGCGCAGCACTCCCTGGTCCGACGCCAGTTGGAGGAAGTAAACACACTGCCCGTCTCGAGACCAGCAGGGATATCCGAAATTCCCTTTGGCCAGCGCCGACCACTTCTGCGTTTTGAAATCGAAGAGCATCAAGCCTTGGGAATTGGCAAGCAGGGCTACAATGTATCGCCCATCCGGCGACCAGCGCGGGCTGAACAGGCCGTCGGAGGCCGGGAGCGTGGAAAGCTGATTTGTATTCAGATCAAAGATACGGATGGCGGTAGTGGACGCTTGCATGGCCGAGAGACCTGAGAAAGCGACCGAATTGCCGTCCGGCGACCAGTTCGGGTCGGCCTGGGCTCCGCCCTGGTTGGGCATCAATGGCTGCGGCTCGCCTCCGGCGGCCGCGACCTCATAAATTCGGAATGGTTTGCCCTGCTCCCGGCCATAATAGACAATTTCTCTGCCATCCGGAGACCATCGGGGCAGCATGGCGTAAAACGGCGGAGTGCTGAGCTGAAGCTTTTCACTGCCATCCAGTTTGCTCCGCCAGAGCGTACCCTCCGGGAAACTTGCATAGGCCACCCATCGCCCGTCCTTTGAGAAAGCCACATCTTGCGCCGAAATCCCGCTCAAATACGGCTCAAACGTCTTGGTCTTGGCATCGTAGCGTTCGAGTTCTCCGCGCCGGGATCCTGCAACCGCAAAGAGCTGTTTACCGTCTTTGCTCGGCAATGCGTCGGAGTAAGTGGTCACCCCGGACGTCAATTGCACGGGCGCGCGGCTGGCCTTGCGCAGCCAGCTCCCTGTCTCGCGCACGGCCCATAATTGGCCGGCCGACTGGAAGACAAAATAGTTGCCGTCGGGCATCCATGAGCCGCAGCACCTGGCGGCGCCTGAATGCCAGCCGGCTAGCAGTTGATGGAGGTTCGTGCCGTGGGTGGAGATCTGCCAAAGGGAATTGACCCCGATCCTGGCATCGTTAACCGAGAAGCGAATCAGGCTACCATCGGGGGACCAGACAGGCCAGAATGCTCGGCCGGACAGGGAAGCGATCTTATGAGGTTCGGAGCCGTCCGCATTCGCAAGGTCGAGTTCGCCACCCCGAGCGTAAACCAGCATCTTGCCGTCCGGCGACCATGCGCCGTCGTTGCCTACCGCGTCCGCGAGGCGTTGGGGCGGGCCGCCCAGCACCTGTAAGGCCCAGAGCGGCCCTGTCAGAAATGTGCCCGGCCGATCTGTCACGAGCAGCTTGGAGCCGTCCGGCGAGATATTGAGAGCGACCATGGTCGGCGAAGGAGCCGCTATCCGCGCCACAGTCCCGCCGCTCACTGAAACCTGTGCGACTGGGAGACTGTAGCCGGTCCCAGTCTGGTCCAAGTAAATCCGTGAGCCATCCGTTCCGGCCAAGTTCTTAGGTACCGCGTCATTGGTGAGTTGCTGGTAGTCGGAAACCGTAGGCGGCGGGAGCGCAGGGCGGAACACGTAAGCAAGCGCGGCAATTGCAATGACCGCTCCAGCAACGCCCATGAGCAAGCCTTTTTTGTGCCGGCGGGCGAGAGTCACGGCTAGGTCGCGCTCGCTGAATCCGCTGTCCTCTAGTCGTGCGCCTGCCCTGGCATGAGCATCTTGCCCATGCGCACCCACGGTCGAGACGGCCGTGCCACGCTCCGCCGCTACGCTGTGGCCGGAACCGGTATCGCGCTTCAAGCGCTTCAGGTCGGCGCGCAATGCTGCGGCGCTCTGGTAACGCAGTTCGCGGTCCTTCTCCAGAGCCTCGTTGATGATCTCTTCCAGCTTGAGGGGTAACTCCGGATTCAATTGGAGGGGCGAGGTGGGCACCTCGTGGAGTATGCCGTCGAAGATGGCTGCCGTGGTGCTGCCCGAAAAAGCTCGCCGCGCGGTGGCCATCTCGTAGAGCACGACGCCCAAACTGAACAGGTCCGTGCGAGCGTCGAGTTCCTTGCCCAGCGCCTGTTCGGGCGACATGTAAGCTATCGTCCCCATCGCCGTTCCCGGGCTGGTCAGGTGTTCTTCGGCCGCCTCCATCGTCGGCATGGCTGTCGCGCCAACCGCTTCGGCCACGCTCGAGGATTGTGGAGACAGCTTGGCCAATCCGAAATCCAGAATCTTTGCTTGCCCACGCTCCGTCACGAAGATATTCGCCGGCTTGATGTCTCGATGGATGATGCCCTTGCCGTGCGCCGCATCCAGGGCATCGGCAAGCTGGATGCCCAACTGCAATAGCTCGTCAAGCTTGAAGGGCTTTGCGGCAATGCGGTGGTTGAGCGTCTGACCCACCAGCAGTTCCATGGCGATGAAGGGCTGACCGTTGGCTTCATCAACGTCGTAGATGGTGCAGATGTTGGGATGATTGAGGGCAGAGGCTGCCTCCGCTTCGCGCTGGAAACGTTGCAAAGCCTGATGATCCTTAGACATCTCTTCGGGCAGGAACTTGAGCGCGACAAGGCGGCGGAGCTTGGTGTCCTCGGCCTTATACACCACACCCATCCCGCCGCCACCGAGCTTCTCCACGATACGGTAATGCGTAACCGTTTTTCCAATCATGCTTTGGGAGCTTTGCTGAACGCTAGAATATCTTAGCACGACCGGGCGAACACTGGGTTGGCAAATCGACGGCTGTCGACGGCCACGCCCGATCGCCGGCTGGACGAATCGGGAACGTCCAGTAGGCCACTCGGACAGAATCCACATGGCTGATGAGGCGAAACCGTTGAAGTGCCACTCGCGTGCAAACTCCCGAGACACGGGGTTCGAGGAAATAGCTCCTGCTTTAGCGCTTGCTGTTTATCAATTGCCGGTAGCTGTGCACGGCGGGGGCCTCGACCACAGAAGGCTTTGCCACGGGGGCGCCTAAAGGCGCGAGGAGGGAAGGCAGCAAACCCTGGGGCGGGAGCAATTAGCCGCGATTCCGATGCCCTATCGTTCACCGATGGGGCGGGCGGCAACATTCGAACACATGAGAGCTTCTCAATTTGCGGGCGGGCGGAGACTTCTGCCGTCGGAAGTCCGCGATCTCCCGAAGGGACCGGTTGAAGTGGGCAGCAAAGAAGAGGTTTCAGGTGTCAGGATCCAGCGGGGCAGAGCGAGATTCTTCGCTGCGCTCAGAATGACAGCGGGCTGGGCACGGCGGATCTTCGGGCTCAGTCTTTCTTTGCGCCACTTGCGACAATGGCCGTTTCGAGGCCGAGGATCTCGCCGATTTGCCGGATGACGCCGGCTTGGTTTCCCGTGCCGATGGCGAAATGATGGGTAGGGCCTTCGGCGACCCAGCGCTTCAGAAAGGTGCGCACGTCGGGCTGGAAGAAGCCGCGCGTGTTGATGTTGCCGGTGGGGGGAATGGGACCGCGCAGGCTTTGGCCCTCGGCAAGCACGAATTTGAAGCGCCCGCCCCGGCTTGCAATAGTACTTAAATAGGCTACGAAGAAGAGGCCGGCCGTCGGCGAGGTTGAGGTGGCGGGGGCCGTCGTGCCCGACCAGGACGAATCCCCCGCGGAAATCGATGGGATGAAACTCCGCGAAGCTGCCGCCGATGCCCAGGCGGTCCTCGATGAGCATGGCGATGCAGGTTTTCAGTTCCGACTCGCCGCACATGGGGAAGCCCGCGGCCGTGAGCAGCGAATTGCCCACGATGAGATTGGAGACAAGCCGGCGCATGGGGCTGTCCGGCTCCGCTTCGTAAAAGTAGGCAAGCCCGTCCAACTCATTTTCATCGACGAACCGCTCGAGCGCCACGGCGACGCGAGCCGCCAAATCGAGATCTTCGCTGGTCAGCTTGCGGGTGATGGGATCGGACTTGGGATCGGGGGTCTCGAAAATCTCCAGAATCTGCCGCTTCTTCGCTTCTGCATCGGCGTCGGACACCTGCCGGAACTGCCGCAGGAGGTCGTCGGGTTCGGTCTCCACGGTGTGGCACCCGAAGGCCGCCGTAAGCGCCGTCGGATCGGTTTGCATATCCAGCATGTTTTCGAGCACGTGTCCGAAGTGGCCGATGCGCGCGCGCTTGAGGTCGTGCAAGACGCGCGCGATGCGGCACCAATCCGCAATCTCGGCGTCGGCTTCGGGATCGTCGTCGAGCGTTCCGAGGATCACCGGCGGCGGGCGTCAGCCGGCCTGCGTGATGCTATCATGGAGTTGGAGGATCTTCGCTATGCGCACACGTGTGGATCGCCGCACCGTCAATTTGTCTGCTTATCCGGATCTGGTCGTCATCTATCTTGGGATGCGAGTTAATCGCATCGCCGGAATCAAGACACTGCTGGGCTTTGGGCCGAAGATTTCTTCTTCTGCTGAGGCACAGCCCGACGGGCTGCTTCGGCACGAGGCAATCATCTACTCGTTACTTCCAATGCATGTTGGCATGCGCCAATACTGGCGTGACGCAAACTCACTTTTGGAGTGGACGCGTTCGGACCCGCATCGGCAGTGGTGGCAGAGCTTTTTGAAAGACTCCGGCGGAACTGGGTTCTGGCACGAAACGTATTTTCGACGCGGGGGCATCGAGGCTGTCTACGACGATATACCGGAAAACATCGGCTTAATGGCGTTCGCACCCGTGGTACCGGCTCGCGGACCGATGTTTGGCGCAGCAGCGAGGGCCGAAAAGGAATTTGGAGAGCGACCCGTATTGTCCGAGGAGGAGCTTTACGGGGAGCCAGAAACAAAACGCTAAATCACGCCCAAAACAAGATCTCGAAGGGCGAGCCGGTTGCTTCCCGTCGCTCAAGCATGACAACCCACAGAATCAGGGAGAGTATTCGGGGCACCCTTTATCGCACTTGTCATTTCAGTAGTGGCCTTCTGGATCGCAGCAGGCAGCGCGGCGTTTGCGCCTTTCAAACTGTGCGGCTTTTTGATTTGTAGATATGCTTTTATAGGCAAAACGCCTGGCCTGCCCCGATGTCCGAATCCCGGAAGAACCGCAGAGTCTCAAAACCAGAGACTCTGCGCTACGAGCTGGCTTGTATGAATCCCGAAGAGGTCATGTTGCGCGCTACAACGTCCCTGGTGATAGCATCTTTGTTCCTCTGGCCGGCGAATGCCCCGGCGCAGTCGGCCGATAAAGAGCCTGCCGCAACCCTCGAGCTTGGGGCGGCTCCCCAGCGCAGCCTTACCGGCGGCGGATGGAGTTTCGGCCCCACGGTCGCGGTGGAAGTTGAGCCGATCCGGAACTGGCTGGAACTTGAGGCCGGTGTCACACCGTTCTTCGGTCGCCACTCAACGGAATGGGACACTGACCTTCTCTTCAAGAAACCCTGGACTCTATCCCGCACAGCAGAGTTTATGTTCGGCGCCGGTCCCGAATGGATTCGCACCAACCGCAATAACGTGGTAAGCAATTCGGTGGGCGGTGAAGTCGCTTTGGATTTTATGTTTTGGCCTAAGGGGAAGCATAAATTCGGCTGGTACCTCGAGCCGTCTTACGACTACGATTTTGGGAGAGGGCACGAACAATCGGTCAGCGTAAGCGGCGGCCTGCTGATTGCAATTCCCTGAACGCGGCGCATCAGACCTGTGAAGAAATCAGTCGCCTGTCATCCTGGGCGCAGCGAAGGATCTCCGCAGTTCGCCATGGCTCGACGATTTACCGACAACTGCCGGGATCCTTCGCTGCACTCAGGATGACACGTGTCTAATCTCTTCGTCCCATCGTCGGGACGTATGCCGTCTTGCAGGTGGGGAGAACGTGTTGGTGGCGGCTCTGCCAGCCACGCCGGCTGGGGCGGAGATGTAGGAGTTGCGGGGGGAAGGCAAGGACTTTCCGCAAGTCAGGTTGCAGATCTGCCGGGCCAACTTAGTGTCGAACCTCCAACAACTCAGCCCTGTTATCCGCCGGAAGCTGAACTTGGATGCCGTTCCGGAACTGCTCGCCGGTGAAGTTGCCCAGCGCTTGACCTGTCATCACGGAGCGAACGCGATAGGTTCCATCCGGGAAGGTCGGGAGCTTCAGTTCAACCCGGTCCAGGCTGGATTGGTTCTTGAACAGCGCGATCATTCCTTCGCCTTGGCGGCTCAGGCGCGCGAAGCCATCCCAAGTTGACGCCCCGGGTTGAGCCCAGTTGCCGAGAGGGAAGAAGCTCTCCTGGATCGGGAGATCCTTCCGCAGTGTTTTGAACCAGCGAATCTTCTCGCCATACCAATCCTGCTCTGCGGGCGTCAGCTTCCTCAGGTCGCCGAGGAAAAGCGGGCCCGAACCCATGGCTGTGGCCAGGCGCTCCTCGATGGGGTGCACGTCGGCATGCAGGTTCCCGATCAGCATGGTTTCAGCAGGTATGGCGAGCGACCGAAGATAGAGCAGCGTCCGTGCCTGTCGCGGGCCCGCCGCATCGGCCGCGTCGTCGTCCACGTTGCTGAGCCAGTCCAAATCTCCGGCGGCTAGCAGGCCGTAGTCGATGATGTGCTTCTGCCCCCAAAGTTCGAAGGTGAGGTCCAGCAAAACGTCCGGATGATCATGGTAGATCCGGCCGGTTACGTACTGGATCCCCTCGTAGATACGGTCCAGAGATTCAGCCCAGGTGCGGTGGTCGTGACCTTGCGCGTAACAGCCGGGCGACTCGCCGTAGGCATTGAACACCGTCGTCAGGTCCACCTTGACATACTTCAAATGATAGCGGCCGATCAAGTCGCTGATGCGCCTGGCGGCGACCTCCCGGTAGGGCGTGGCGAGGCACATCACGGCCTGCGCACCGGCCATAGTACCCGTCGTCTTGGGATGCCCATGAATGTCCTTGCATACCCACTCCGGATGCTGGCGATAAACCTCGGTGTTCGGACTGACGGCGGCTAGCGGCACCCACAGTCCCAAGCGCATTCCTTGCTTTTCGACCGCCGCCTGGATTTCGTCCAGACCGTTCTCAAAGAGCTTGCGATTAATAGTGTTGTCACCATAATCGGCTTGCCATCCATCGTCGATCGTGAAAACGTCCAAACCCATACGCCCGGCGGCGGCGATCAGATCCATGGTGATGGATTTTGTGATGCCGCGCTCGAACGGCTCCCAGGTGTTGTAAATCCACGGCGGCTGATAGCCTGCGCCCTTCTTCATTAGAATTTGAGACGTGTACGATGGCATCAACCATCGCGGGTCGGCAGTTCCCCGGCCATCCACGAAAAACGCTATCGAGCTCTTGGCGCTGGTGAATGTCTCGCCGGGCTGCAAGCTACGCTCAAAGGGGAAAAGGTCGGTGTCGTACATCACCTCGACGCCCTCCCCCCAGCCGGAGAGTTCCGTGCGTTTCAGGTAGCCGGGAGCTTCGTTCATCGCAATGAAGCCTTCTCCGGTTTTTGAATTCCTTTCGAGCACGGCGGTGTCATCAACCCTTCCCGTGAAGAAGAGTTCCCGCGGCTGGCTGCCGTAGAACGCCGAAGCTTGCAGCACGCTCGCCGGCCCGGGGGCGATGCTCACCGCTTCGAAGCTTAAATGTGAAAGCGTAACGTCGTTCTCGCCACGATTGGTGATGGCAATCCATTTACGCACCACGGGATGTCCTTCATATACCGCATAAAAGACTGCGACCTCGATGGGCTTTGCCTTCGCCCTCAGCTTGATGATCAGGAGTTTTCCCGAGGGCGCCAGGCCCTGGGTCTCCGCGCCCACGAACTGCCACGCCGGTCCGTTGGAACCGGCAAAGGAATCTCCGTCCGCCTCGAAGGAGAACTCGCCACCCCCAGATCTGTTGGGCCCCGCGGCGCTCATGAAGTCGGTGCCCGTTACCACGTGGCGCCAGCTTACCGAGTGCAGACCGCGCTGAGATTCAAAACGCACCTCCCGCTCCACGAGGGCGTTGCCGATCGTCCAACTCTTTCCGTCAGCGCCGGTCCGCACAAGCAACGAATCGGACTGGGCATTCACAGAAACAGTAAAGAACAAAACTGAGAGCAGCACTGAGATGGTTTTCATGGAATCGCCGAACGCTCCTTTTAGTGTGACGGGTTTCTTTCATCAGGGAAGCGAAACACGCGGGCTCTGTACCTGGAGTATGAAAGCCTCCGCGCGTTTATAGCCGCAGCCGATCCCCCGAAACAGGGCAACCTGGTCCTGCAGCGCATAGTACCTGTCGGGTGTTTGAGAGGCGTGAGCGTAACAGGCAGCGCGCTTAACGGGTTCCGTCTCCGTTATGTCCACGTACTCGGTAGGCGAAAACTGCAGCGTGTCTTCTCCGTCTGAAACCTCGTAATAGTAGAGCGCGAATTTCCTGTCCATCTCGAGCCACGCGTCGAACGCCAGCGCTGAGACAGCGCGATGGTCGCGGTGGTGATCGATGGGCCACTGGGTAAAGAAAACATCGGGGCGCTCGTTTTCGACAAGCTTCCGGAAATCATCGAAGTGGGCGGCATCCAGGATGGCATGGCCGTTGGTCTGTCCAGCGAAGACCGCGCGCGCCTTGAGTATCTCGGCGGCCTTAGCGGCTTCCGCCACGCGCACGCTCGCGGGCGCGCCACCTTGGTCCCTCGGCCACTCACCATTGTTCAGATGGAGAAGAACAACTTCGTGGCCCTGTGCGGTGAAGCGAGCGAGGGTGCCGCCGCAGCCGTATTCGGCGTCGCCGGGATGTCCTCCCGCAACGATGACTTTGAGTTTCTTCGGCTGCGGACCGGAATTCGCCCGGCTGGCAGCATTCGCCGTTGAGGAGCCGAGAACGTATCCTGCTCCTACTTGGCCTGCACGCGCCAGCGCCGCTCGTCGGGTAAGAAATGCCATCTTCAGACCTCCCGGAGGATTCACAGTTTTTCGAGCACGAGGACCCAGTCCGCGGCATGCTTGCTATTCGCGCCGGGAGTGGTGAAGTTGCGAGAACCTGAGTTGGCTATTCTGCCGACGGTCCTGTACGTACCGTCTGTGGGATCGTACCAGCGCGCCAGGGAACTCCCTGACCCTGCTCCCATCTTCGACATGTTGACGGTGAGCTGAAACCTGTCGCCACTTTCGCCGGGATAGTAGCATATGCCCAGGGAGCCATCGTTCGTGAGGGCGGCGGAGACGTAGGTGTATTCGTCCTTGCCCGGGGTTCCGCGCTGGCTCGAGAGGAACGAATGCGACCAGTCCGGTACGAGGTCGTACCATTTGCGACCTCGGAAGAAAGCCGTGCAATATTGGGCCTGCTCGACGCCTGGGGTTTTCCCTAGCCATCGCCTGGGGTCCTCGGTACAGTCTGGAGAGCCCAGGATGCCGAACCCAGACCCGCCGCCCAGTACCGTTGCCCAAACTTCTTCCCGCAGCGTCTCGGGGGGTGTGAGAATATGCTTCGGGTTCCCGGCCTCGACGTGTTCGTACATGGTCTCGAATATGCACGTTGGCATCACCGGGTCAACCATGTGATAGTGATACCAAGTCGCCCACTGCGGAGCGTGGTATTCATACCACGCGTTCAAATTGACCCAACGGTGGCCGGCATCGTAAAACTTGCGAGGTCCTGTCGCGTCGCTGCTCCAGTCCGGTGGTCCGCCAATCCAGTCGATGGTGATCAGCCGATCCGGCATGTATTTTATGAGACCGTTCACGAGGCTGTCGACCTGCGGCGAAACCAACCTGTCATTTCCCAACGCGAAATTAACATGGGAGTAGTTCTTGTAACGATTGCCCCAGAATTCACCCCATTGACGCATTTCGTCAGTTGAATGTTGGGAAGGATCAAAACCCCCCGGCCCAGGATCGTACCCAGAACTCATCGGATCAAGGAACAGGTAGATGCCGTGCTTTGCCGCAGACTGGACCATGGCGTCAACCGACGCCACGAAGGCGGGATTCAGATTCTGCGGGTTCCAACTCGTGCCGCTGAGCAGCATGGAATTCCCCCGCGCATCGGTTGGATTCGTCAAAGCTTGCTTCCCTTCCGAGTCAAAGCTATTGATCACCACCCAGGCAAAATTGAAGAGCCGCTTCTGCCGATCCGCGAAATAGGCGTCCATTTGTTCAGGCGTGCTCCAATGCAGGATGCTCTGCGGGCAGACTCCAGCGACGAAAAACGGCACTGCGTTTTCATCCTCGATCAGATGGGGATTGCGGGCTCGAGTGCGAAGCCTGGGCAACCCTGGGACCGCTGCCGTGCCGCCCGCCCCGCCGCTGCCCGCAGCGGTTCCGGGCCGCTCCCCGATTTTCGTCCGTTCAGACGCACGAGGGGCGCGCAGTCCGGGAGCGGCCAGCCATCCCAATGCGGCAAGCGCGACGGCCATTGAGAGTTTATTTCTCCACCGGCTGATACGAGTTTGCCTCTGCATATGTTCTCCTCGTTACACGGCCGCCCGCTATGGGAGCACTTCTTTGTAAAGAGTCACGACAAGCGTCTCCACCAGCCTGGGCGGGACAGTTTCGAAGAACTCCTTGATGTAAGGTGTATTGCAGTGGAAATCGAAGGCCTCCTGGCTGGCGTATTTCTCAATGAAAGTAATCGTGCGCGGCGCATCGATGGCCTGGTTCAGTTCGTAGCGGATATTGCCTTTCTCGCTGCGCGTGGAAGTAATAAGCGTGTGCAGCGCTTCGAGCAATTCTTCCTCCTTGCCTTCCTTGGCTGTGAACTGAGCCACACACACAATTTCCTGTTCAGCTTTCTTCAACATGCGAGTGTCTCCTTTGGTTTTTCTGCTCGAAATGGAGCGGGCAAGCGGTGGTTGCCTGCACCGCGCATCCTCGGCCATACCGGGCGACGTCCCGGAAGATGATCCTGCATGAACTGAGTTGCTCCGGTGACTCTACGACCTATACTCGTGCGCGGTGCGAATCGCGGTCCTTAGATTCTCAATCGGCGTTTTGGCGCTTACCGTACAATCGGCGCCCAGAATCACATGCGCCGGAGCGTCCTTGAGCACCTCCAGCGCAGCTTTCCTTACTTCCTCCGGGCTGCCGGTGCTCACAATGCCAAGCCGATTGAGCCCGCCCATGACCGGCCGTTGGAACATTTCAGCCGCTTGGCGCAGTGAAAATGGCTTGCCGTCCGCCGAAAGCGGGACGTTTACGACTTGCCCCGGATAGTCACGAAAGCGTGGAACGAAATCCTCGTAGGAACCTTCATAGTCGCAGATGTGCATGATGTTATACGGGGTCAACTGCGAAACCTCTTTGTACAGCAGCAGGTCGTAGTTTTTAACCGTCCGATTGAACAGCCCGCGGTCGGCAATATGGTTGGTCTCGCCGCCCTGTGTGCACATGTAGAACCCATCCACCCCCGCACGGGAGGCGGCCTGCACGAAGTGAACGAGGGAGAGAGTGATGTTCTCCATTCCGCGGCACACGGACTCGGCATCCTGCTCGACGTGCTCGAGCAGCAGTTTCACCGGCACCGCCTGCTTGGCCATCTGGTACGGCGAGTACAAGGTCTGGATGATCAGCGCCTCGGACTTGGCTTCCCGGATGAGGCTCTTCAACAGATAAAGGGAGGGCTCGAACCACTTTTCAGCAAGGACAGGCATCGTGGCCCAGTCGCGCGGTGTTTGGACTTGAGGGGCGGGTGGAAGGGTCTGTTCGTCGAATTGGATTTTGACAAAATCCATGCCGGTGGTGTGGAAATAATCGAGATGCGCCTTCACAGCGGCATCGCCACGCACCCCAAAGTGCATGAAAAAACCGGCCGGCACATAATCCGGCTGGGAGTCCATATTCAGAACTTCCAGCATGAGATCCCGCTTCGATTTGGGGCGCTTTGCGGACTGAGTGCGAGCCGCCTGGATGCCCGGGTTGCCGCCTGCGGACGGCGCCTGCTGAGTCACGGCGATCTTGGTTCCTGCCCATGACCCCAGCCAGGCCAATGCCGTCCGCTTGATAAGCTTCCTTCTGCTGACTGCAATCATCAGACGATCTCCATTCCCATTGGTTGATATCATAGCTTACGCCCAGTGGGTACCGGCGCAGCCGTCCCGGCGACAATCTCGACCTGCCCAACGTGACCAAGCCCGAACACAGGGCGCCACTTTGGCTGCGGCCTGGCTCGAAACGACCTTGGGATTATACCCCTGATCGGAGAGGCTTCCTCTTTCTATGGGCAAAGGGGGTCCGTCCACCGCCGGCATAGAGGCTCGCGGCGGCATCCTGCAGCCCGACCTTGCGTTTTTTGATTCCTATCCCCGATAATACAGGCTTGAATGCAACAGGCCGGTAGGTAGTGTCCTATTTCAACCGGTAGCGCCGACCTTTGAAGCGGCAGATGCTGGCCTAAAGGCCAGCGCTACGCCGGAACTAGGACACTACGGGCCGGTAATAGCTCTTGCCAGAGCGAGTTAATTCACGCTATGTTCGCAAGTTTGGAAGATAGGGGGAAATGCCGTCCTAGGCGGGAAAACCCCAAGGAAGCGTTTGTCATCTCAGGGAAGAGTTGCACGTGGACAGATCGGGGAGAAGGCGGTTTGTAGGGTCATCAGTCAGCCTACGGAGGGCAGTCGGGTAACAATGATCCGTCCGTTGGAGAATTGCCCTAGCACGCCTCGCCAGTTCGTATTTGGATTCAACTTCATTGTCTAATCAGTGCGCAATGTGCTCGGGTCGCCTTATAGAGGGCATCAGAGGGGGAGGAAGTCGAGACGGAATGGTCAAATGGACTGGCACGATGTCGCTGATGGCTTTACTGGCCATGGCGTTTCTGACCTCCTGTGGATCGTCGAAGCCGAAGGTGACGGTCCCCACGGGTTCGTTGACGACGCTGGTGGGGGACCTTCCCGGGCCGTGTGACGCCGTGTCATTCCCTTTCAATATCACCGACCTCGTTTTCACCGGGCCATCTGCTAATGGCGAAACCTCCATTGGGACCGTCCCTATCAACGCGTCCTCCGTTTCTGAGCCGGAAATCAGAATCAACCTGACTTGTTTAAGGGACTTCACGACCCCGCTCTCCATGAGTACAGCAGGTGTCGGAACGTACAACCTGGCTCAAATCTATCTCAGTGAGCCTTCTGTAACCTTCTTCGATCCGACGATTCTTCCGCCGAATTTGCCTATTAATACGGCGGAACTTACCATGCAGCCGTTGAAGCTCTACCAACTTCCCATCAGTCCGCCCTTGGTCGTCGCCAAAAGCGCTCCCAGCGTTATTCAGATCGATTTTGATATGCTGCACATGATTCAGAAAATCACTTTAGATCCGACGAACCTGAAGACCCAGGTCAGTGCTACCCCCCAGATCACCTTTACGCCGATTACGGCGATGGGAAGCCAGGGTCAGGGGTTTGGCGAACTCGACGACTTGGTGGGTTTTGTGCGCTCGGTGACGAATCCGCCTCCGGTGCCGCTCACTCAGTATAACGGCAGCTTCACGCTGCAACTGCTTTCCGCTTCCATCAGTTCACCGCCGCTCGCCACGATTTATCTCAACGGGTCGACCCAGCTTTATGGCTTTTCCAACCTCAATGAGCTGTACACCGATAGTTTCATGGAAGTGGATGCTTATATCGACGACGCCGGAAACTTCGTGGCGACCTCGGTAGAGGACGAATACACGGAAGTCGTTCCAGAGTTGGCGAGCGGACAGCCTGCTACACTGGCGATCATCGGGCCGGTCACATCGCTGACCCGCGATGCAAACGGTAATGTCACGAGCTTCAACCTGTGGGCGCGCGATGTCGAGCCAAACGACGCGAGCGTCATTTCCCTCGATTCGATACCGGTCGTTAACCTTTCGGCTTCGACGATCTATCAGTATTCCTCTCGGAACGTCAATTTTGCCAATCTACCGTTCGGTCCCAGCAACATCAACGTCGGCCAGGACGTGATTGTCCACGGGCAGATCACCGTGCCGTCGGCATCGAGTGGCTCGGGTGCGCCGCCTCTGCCCACAATCGTCACCGCCTACAAGGTTTACGACAAGTTGCAATCCATTCAGGGGAACTCCTCGGCGTTGCTCCAGGTCGCAGATGACGATAAGACGGGAGCATTTAAGTTCACTCCCTGCGGCCTCATGTTTCAGAACACGCCCGCCATCGTTTTCACCAACGGCCAAACCAATTTCGTCAACCTCAGCGGTTTGTCTGCACTGACTGGGGGAGGCGGAACTCCCACGCTGGTGGTCAAGGGCCTGCCATTCTACGAGGGGCAAGCGCAGACCATCGCCGGCGTGCCTGTGCCGGCGGGTACGATGGTCATCCTCGCCAAACAAGTTCACCGGCTTTAAAAAATACCCGAGACACTCGTGCCGCGAGTCGCACTGCCCGGTTCTCTCAGAGGGCCGGAAGGCGCGGAAGTTCCCCTCTTCTTCGCTTTTTATTTGGCAAGTGCGTGAACTTCAGGTCCTTCCCTGCGAGGGATTTGGTGAGGAGGATGATCTGTCCGGCGTGATGGGAAAAATGCTCAGCAACATGGAAGACTGCGCGCAGCCCGGTAACGCGAAAACCCTGGATAGAATAAGTCCTGGCGAGAGCCTCGTCGTCCAGCTTATCCATCACCCGTGCGGCATCGGTGACTGCCCGGCGTAGACCAGCGATGAGAGTGCGAGACAAAATGCGACCGGTCTCGGCAAACTCCAAGTCGCGCTCGCGGCAGTCGGGCGTGCCGCCTAAGCCCGAAACGATCCATTGTCTGACGTTTCCCTCCAGGTGCAAAACCAGGTTGCCCACGCTGTTCGAGGCGGGATTGTGCTCGCCCCCAGATTTGTTCCGCGGAAAGCTCGCGCAGACAGGCTGCGATCCGTGGCAGATAAACTTGTGCGAGCAGGTGGCGGGCCTGAGCCAAAAACGCCCGGGTAAGGTTTGAGGATTTCATTGTTTCTCTCTTCCCGCGCCTTCGAATACTCTCCAGTCAGCCCGGCCTTCCACGCCCTGTCTTCCCAGTAGGTGAGCCAGAGGTAAAAGGTGGCGTAACTTCGCCATCCGGACCAGCGCGCGGCCAGTTGCTCGACGCGAGCGGGAGAAGGCGGTTTGCGCAGACCATAGAGTTCACGGACCACCTTCCGCAAGCCCACGTCGGCGGCAGGCAGGCAATCAAGATGCCCGAGCGCTCGCAGGCCCACGTACTGGGCAGTCCAAGGGCCCACCCCTTTCTGCTCCATGAGGCGGGCATGAGCCAACCCGGCCTCGAGTCCATGCATGCCTTCCAGGTCTAAACTTCCGTCCAGGGTGGCGCGCGATATGGCGATCATGTAGCGAGCCTTGGGGCCGGAAATCTTCAGGCGGCGTAATTCCCGTGGCGTCACGATAGCCAGCGCGGCAGGCTCGGGAAAGGCATTGTAGCGGCGACCCTCGAATTCCACGCTTCCGCCATAGGTGTCAATCAAGGCCTTCTTCACTTGGTGTGCAAAGCTGAGATTCACCTGCTGTTCGAGGATGGCGGAGATCACGGTCTCAAAGACCGTAGGTGCCTGGGGGATCCGCATGCCGCGGAAGTGGGCGCAAAGACGCTCCAGCACGGGATCAGCTTTAGCCATTGCGTAGAAGGCGGAAAGGTCGAGTTGGGTAGAGAACTGGCGCTCAACCTGGGTCACCACGGAACGCCTGACGGTCTCATCCGCCGCCCCGGCCAGTACGCGTACGCGCAGTGCAGGTTTGCCGGAGTCAGTTTCCTCGCGCACTCCGTAGAGCGCCAATTGCCCGCTAATGTCCGCAACCCGGCGGTATTCTCCGTCCTCGAAATAATCCAGCAAAGGAGGAAAGCGCCGCTGGTTTAACAATTCGGGCGGGCTGAGGATGAAACGTAGCGTGCGGGCAAAGTTGAAGGGCTCGCGCGGCCTTACCAGCATGAAAGCTATTGTGCCCTAGCCAGGGGCGCGGGCGCAAGATCGCCCTTGCACGGCAGCAGCAAGACTCGCGCCGCAGCGGCTTTCTGAACGGAAGCAGACTTGGCGCGATCAACATGCTAAGCTGTTCGAGAGGTGAAATGGTAATGGCGAAGCTTAAGGAACGGTTCGTAGTGGACGAGCAGGGAAACCGGATCAGTGTTGTCCTAGATATAGGCGACTACCAAGCACTCCTCGACCGGTTGGAAGAACTTGAGTGTATCCGTGAGTACGATGCCGCGAAGGGTTCGCAGGATCACGCGATCCCGTTTGAGAAGGCAGTTGGTGAAATTGAAATGGATCGCAAGTGACGTACACTCTCCTCATCCTGCGCCGCGCACAGAAGGAATTGGCGCAACTCCCTACGCCATTTTACGAGCGTGTCCGCGACTCAATACGTGACCTGGCCGAGGATCAGCGGCCTCGAGGATGCCTCAAGCTTGCCGGGCGGGAAGGATGGCGCATCCGGGTAGGTGACTACCGTGTAGTGTACGAAATCGACGACCAACAACATACTGTCACTATCCTTCACGTCGGCCATCGTCGCGAAGTCTACCGTTAAGCGTTTAGGTCACATCCACAATCTTCACCGCATTGATCACCACTGGGGTTTTAGGCCGATCGTTCCGCTCGCGCGCCACAGCGCCGATTTTTCCCACGATCTCGTGGCCTTTCACCACCTGACCGAAGATGGTGTGGCGGTTGTTCAGCCAACTTGTGGGCGCGAGCGTTATAAAGAACTGGCTGCCGTTTGTACCGGGGCCGGCGTTGGCCATGGCAAGCTTGCCTGCCTTGTCAAACCCTACCTCTTTGGCGAATTCGTCTTTGAATTGATACCCGGGTCCGCCCGTGCCGGCGCCGAGCGGACAGCCGCCTTGAATCATGAAATCGGGAATAACGCGGTGGAAGATCAGCCCATCGTAAAAGGGCCGCCTAACTCGCTGGCGAGTCTTCGGGTCAGTAAACTCCTTCGTTCCTGTCGCCAGGCCAACAAAATTCTCTACAGTCTGCGGAGCGTGCTGCGGGAATAACTCGCAGGTTATTTCTCCAAGGCTGGTGTCCAAGATGGCATACTTGCCGGGTTTCAGGTCAGGCATGGGAACTCCTTGCAAAAACAGAAACTAGAAATTCGAAACTAGAAAATAGGGCCGAAATCCACCTCGGGCCGGGTGAGACGGCGTCGCAAAGAGATGACGCGTCGCCCCTGGGCTCCGATTAGAACTATAGCGGGTCTCTGAAGGTCCGCGCCACTTTTTTCTCACCGGGCAACTGGCAGGGTTTATGATAGAAGCAGGGCCTTGGAGGATGAACTGTGACAGAGAAGAATAGGCAGGACCCGTTCGGGGCGCGAGCCGTGCTCAACACGGGCGGCAGCAGCGCGGTTATTTATCGTCTGGAAAGTCTGGAACAGCAGGGACTGGGCAGCATTTCGCGGTTGCCGTTTTCGATCAAGGTATTGCTCGAATCGGTCCTGCGCAACTGCGATGGAGCGCTGATTACCGAGCAGGATGTTGCCGGGCTGGCCGCTTGGAATGCCAAGAGTCCCGCAGCGCGCGAAGTGCCTTTCAAGCCGGCGCGGGTCATTCTGCAGGATTTTACGGGCGTGCCTGCGATTGTGGACCTGGCCGCAATGCGCTCGGCCATGCAGCGCTTGGGGGGAGACCCGGCCAAGATCAACCCTTCGGTGCCGGTCGACCTGGTGATCGACCACTCCGTGCAGGTGGATTTTTTCGGCAATCCCCAGGCTCTGGAGCGCAACGCGGACATCGAATTTCACCGCAATCGCGAGCGCTACGAATTCCTGCGCTGGGGGCAGAAAGCTTTTGATAAGTTCCGGGTTGTTCCTCCCGCCACCGGTATCGTGCATCAGGTGAACCTGGAGTTTCTGGCGAAGGTAGTGCTCGAACTCCGGCTCGGGCGCGACGTGCTCTGGCTTCCCGACACCCTGGTGGGCACGGATTCCCACACCACCATGATTAACGGGCTGGGGGTGCTGGGGTGGGGAGTGGGCGGCATCGAGGCCGAGGCGGCGATGTTGGGCCAGCCTTACTACTTCCTTACTCCGAAGGTCGTGGGCTTCAAGATGCAAGGCAGGTTGCGCGAGGGTGTCACGGCCACCGATCTTGTGCTCACTGTAACCGAGATGCTGAGGAAGAAGGGCGTGGTGGACAAGTTCGTCGAGTTCTATGGCGGCGGCCTCTCCCAAATGACGCTTGCCGACCGCGCCACCGTGGCCAACATGGCGCCCGAATACGGGGCCACGATGGGATTCTTCCCTGTGGATGAGGAAACGCTGCATTACCTGCGGCAGACAGGCCGCAGCGAAGCAGAAGTCGAGCGGGTCGAGCACTACTGCAAAGAGCAGGGAATCTTCCGGAGTAACGAAATTCCCGACCCCGAGTACAGCGAAACACTTGAACTCGATCTCGAAGCTGTGACCCCGAGTCTCGCGGGGCCCAAGCGCCCGCAGGACCGCGTGCCGCTTTCGGCCATGAAAGGGGCCTTCCGCAAGGCGTTGGCCGCGCCGGTGATAGAGCGCGGCTTCGGCCTCTCGCCGCAAGCCAGCGAGCAGGTTGCTACGGTGGGATTCAATGGCAACCAAGCCACTCTAAAACATGGGTCGGTCCTGATCGCCGCCATCACCTCCTGCACCAACACGTCGAATCCTTCCGTCATGCTGGGCGCAGGGTTGTTGGCGAAGAAGGCTGCGGATCGCGGGTTGCGAGTCCCGCTTTACGTCAAGACCAGCCTGGCGCCGGGCTCCAAGGTGGTGACCGAGTACTTGAAGGCAGCGGGATTGATTGAGCCGCTGGCGGCGCTGCATTTCGATCTGGTGGGCTACGGTTGCACCACCTGCATTGGCAACAGCGGCCCGCTGCTCCCCGAAGTGGCCAAGGCGGTCACCGAGCACCAACTGGTGGCGGCGGCAGTACTTTCCGGGAATCGCAATTTCGAAGGAAGAGTCCACCCGCAAGTGCGCGCCAACTACCTGGCTTCTCCGCCCCTCGTGGTTGCTTATGCGCTGGCGGGCACCGTGGATATCGACTTCGAAAGCGAGCCGCTGGGAAAGGACCGCACCGGCAGTCCGGTCTACCTGCGCGACATTTGGCCGTCGCAGGTGGAAGTCGGGCAGGCGATGGATCGGGCCGTTCGCCCCGAGATGTTTCGTGAGTCTTATGCCAACGTCTGGGATGGCAACCCCACCTGGAACGCTATTCCGGTGGCGGGCGGCGCGCTCTATGAATGGCGGCCCGATTCCACCTACATTCAGGAGCCCCCCTTTTTAACAGGGCTCAGTCCGGAACTCGAACCGATTTCCGAGATTCACGGCGCGCGGGTTCTCGCCCTGCTCGGCGATTCCATAACCACTGACCACATCTCGCCTGCCGGCAGCATTGCGGAAGAGAGTCCAGCGGGACGCTACTTGATCGAGCGCGGCGTGGCCAAGAAGGACTTCAACTCCTATGGCTCGCGCCGCGGCAACGACCGAGTGATGGTGCGCGGCACCTTTGCCAACATCCGACTTAAAAACCAGCTCGTACCGGAAGTTGAGGGAGGCGTAACAATGCACTTCCCGGACGGCGAGCGCATGTCGATTTACGATGCCGCCATACGTTACAAGCAGGAAGGAGTGCCGCTGATAATCATTGCCGGAAAGGAATATGGGTCAGGTTCTTCCCGTGACTGGGCGGCCAAGGGGGCTCTGCTGCTGGGCATTAAGGCCGTACTGGCGGAAAGCTTCGAACGCATCCATCGCAGCAACCTGGTGGGTATGGGAGTGCTGCCGCTTCAGTTCATCGAGGGTCAGAACGCCGCTTCGTTGGCTCTGACCGGGCGGGAAGTGTTCGAAATCGGCGGACTCAGCGACGGCATCCGTCCCCGCTCGCAGGTCACGGTTACCGCCGTCGACCCGGATGGGGAGCAGCGCAGCTTCCAGGCGATCGCACGTCTGGACTCCGCTGTCGAGGTTAACTACTTTAAAAATGGCGGAATTCTGCCCGCGGTTCTGCGTAAAATTCTGAATAGTGAATAGTGAGTAGTGAATGGTGAATTGTACGTGCTGACCCACGGGCGACGGGGTAATGCCGCTGTGCTAGGGGCATTCGCAATTTACTATTTACAATTCATAATTCACCATTCACTATTTACTATTCACCATTTACTATTCATAATTCTAACGAAGGGGCTGATACCCAATGGGTTCATTTAACGGCGTTCCCGTTCCAACGGACGGGGCGCGGATCGACTTTGTCAACGACAAGTTCGTAGTTCCCCACAATCCGATTATCCCTTACATCGAAGGTGACGGCACCGGCCGCGACATCTGGAAGGCGTCGCGCCGGGTGTTTGACGCGGCGGTGGAGAAAGGCTTTGGGGGTAAGCGCCGGGTTGTCTGGTATGAGGTGTTTGCGGGTGAAAAGGCATTCAAGAAGTTCGGCGAATGGCTGCCCGAGGGCACTCTCGAGGCGATCAGGAGTTTTCGCATAGCCATCAAAGGCCCGCTTACGACGCCGGTGGGTGGCGGCATCCGCAGCTTGAATGTGGCCTTACGGCAGCTTTTGAACCTTTATGCTTGTTGGCGGCCGGTGAAATACATTCCCGGCGTCCCGTCTCCGGTGAGGCATCCGGAACGCATGAACATCATCATTTTCCGCGAAAACACGGAAGACGTTTACGCGGGGATCGAGTGGAGCCAGGGATCAGAGCAGGCGAGCTTTGTAATCGAGTTTCTGAACTCCTTGTTGAACAACAGTGGGGCAAAGAAGCAGATCCGGCTTGATTCCGGGGTGGGTATTAAGCCCATTTCGATTACGGGCACGAAGCAGTTGGTGCGGCGCGGCCTCCGCTACGCCCTCGAACACGGTTTGAAGACCGTGACCCTGGTCCATAAAGGCAACATCATGAAGTTCACGGAAGGTGCGTTCCGCGACTGGGGCTACGAACTGGCCAAGCAGGAGTTTCGCCAGGACATCGTCACGGAGCGGGAACGCTGGGTGCTGGAGGGCAAAGACAAGAACCCGGGTGCCTCGGTCGAAGAGTTGGCAGCCTTGCTCGAGCCTGGGCTTGAAATGGCCACCGAAAGTTTCAAGCAGCAAGTCTTTAAGGAAGTGAACGACTGCTTGCAGTCGATCTCCACGACTCACGGACAGGGTCAATGGAAGGACAAGACGCTGGTGAACGACCGCATTGCCGACTCGATGCTCCAGCAGATCTTGACGCGCGCGGATGAATACCAGTTGCTCTGCACGCCCAACCTGAACGGCGATTACCTGTCCGATGCCTGCGCCGCCCAGATCGGCGGTTTGGGCCTGGCGCCCGGCGCCAATATTGGCGATGGCTTCGGAGTCTTTGAGGCCACTCACGGCACTGCGCCCAAGTACGCGGACAAGGACATGATCAATCCCGGCGCCGTCATCCGCTCCGGGGCGTTGATGTTTGAATTCATCGGCTGGCCCGAGGTCGGCAAGCTGATTGAAGACGCCTTGGCCGCAACCGTTGCTCAGCATCGCGTCACCTACGACCTCGAGCGCTTGATGACCATGGACGGCATCATGGGCGTGCAGAAGCTGAGCACCAGTGCATTTGCGAGCGCCATTATTGAGAACCTGCAGCGATTTTAGATTTCGGATTTTCGATTTTGGATTAGGGTAGCATGCTTCGCCGTGCCTACTGCTGCTTGCTGATTGCTTCATGTGAGCGGGCAGATCAGCTCTAGTTGCGGGATAGAGTCGCGGGCCGTTTGCCTTCACACGCCTTCAGCGGGACAGGTGGAAACAGTCGCTGAGGACTCTAATCCAAAATCCAAAATCTAAAATCTGAATTGTCTCTTGGGGGGCTATGACACGCAAAAAAGTGACGGTGATTGGTTCAGGCAACGTCGGCGCATCGGTGGCGCTGCGCCTTATGGACAAGCAAATGGCTGACGTTGTCCTGATTGATATTCTCGAAGGCATCCCGCAAGGCAAGGCCTTGGACATGCTTGAATCGGGACCTATCGAGGGTTACGACGTTAAGATCAGCGGAACAAACGATTACGCGGATACGGCGGATTCGGACCTGGTGGTGATGACGGCCGGGTTTCCCCGGAAGCCCGGCATGAGCCGCGACGACCTGCTGAGAGCCAACTACGAGGTTGTCCAGGGCGCCATCGCGCAGGCGGTGAAACACTCGCCTGAGGCAATCCTGATCGTGGTGACCAACCCGCTGGATGCGATGGTGCAGACGGCGTTCAGGGTGAGCGGTCTTCCTAAGCATCGCGTGCTGGGCATGGCGGGCGTTCTGGATACGGCCCGCTACCGGACGTTCATCGCGGAGGCCTTGAGCGTCTCAGTGCGGGACGTCCAGGGTTTCGTTCTGGGCGGCCATGGAGACAGCATGGTGCCCGTGCCGCGCTATACGACTGTGGCCGGGATTCCGGTGGGAGACTTGATGCCGCAGGAGCAGCTCGAGGCGATCGTAAAGCGTACGCGCAACGGCGGGGCCGAAATTGTGAATCTGCTCAAAAGCGGCAGCGCGTATTACGCGCCTGCCGCAGCCGTGGTCGAGATGATCGACGCCATCTTCAAGGATCGCAAAAGAATCCTACCCTGTGCTGCCTACCTTCAAGGCGAGTACGGCATCCACGATGTGTTCGTGGGCGTGCCGGTCAAACTCGGGGCGCGAGGCATCGAGCAGATCGTTGAAATCAAGCTCACACCGGAAGAACAAGCAGCGCTCGAAAAATCTGCCGCGGCGGTGAGAGAACTGACGGGGATTATCGGCGTCTGACGCTTGCGAAACCTGGTTCCAGGTTGTATCTTATATCAGGCCTTGTGCATCCATAGTGT
The DNA here is from genome assembly GCA_963831905.1 of uncultured Acidobacteriota bacterium. GTDB lineage: Bacteria > Acidobacteriota > Terriglobia > UBA7540 > UBA7540 > CAVROP01. The sequence goes on from CAWHRX010000009.1 coordinate 3,071,756, forward strand.
TGGGACAGTCGATTTGGACGTCGGCCTTATTTTTGCCTTTGTAGTGCAGAGTTGGCGCGCGACGAAGGCGGCCGGTGCGAGTCTCACACACGAGCGCAGGCCGGGTTGGGGCAGGACGCACCCATGAGCGAACCTCGGGCAGCCACATTGGCCGGGGACGAGTCTGTCCTTGTGAGTGAGGCGAAGGCGGGCAACTATGCCGCCTTCGAAGAGCTCGTCAACCGCTACGAGAAAAAAATCTACCGGCTCGGAATGAATATCACCGGCAGTCCGGAAGATGCGGAAGACGTCCTTCAGGACACCTTCCTCAAGGCTTTTGAACACCTCTCCGAATTCCGGGAGGATTCGCGCTTCTACACCTGGATCGTGCGCATCGCCGTTAATGAAGCGTTGATGAAGTTGCGGAAGCGCCGGTCCAGCAAGGAAGTTCCTTTTGAAGAGACCGAGGATCAAGACGGGGATGTTCTCGTTCGTGATTACGCCGATTGGAAACCCAATCCTGAGCAAACACTGGCGCGAGAAGAGGTGGAACAGATCCTGCGCAATGCCATTCAGGCACTGCCGCCGGGTTTCCGCACGGTTTTTTACCTGCGCGATGTGGAGGGTCTCTCCACCGAGGAGACAGCACAGATGCTGAACTTGAGCATTGGGGCGGTGAAGGCGCGGCTTTTCCGGGGCCGCCTGAGACTGCGGGAAGAATTAAGCAAAGTTCTAAAGCGAGGATGACTTTCGTGAAATGCAGGAACGCAGTCAATGAACTCTCGAACTACTTGGATGGGGAGCTTGATGAGGAACTGAAGATGACCATCCAAGCTCACCTTGGCAAGTGCCACCACTGTCACGCAGTATTTGACACTACACGAAAAACCATCGACCTTTATTGCGACGGCAAGCTCTTCCCGCTGCCGGCGGATGTTCGCTCGCGGCTGCACGAAGCTCTCCGCCGTCGCGCTCAACGGGTCTGAACGCTCCTCGAAGATCAAGAGTCTGAAGTCCCCCTAACCCGGACACCTTCCACTGATCATACGGCTTCAACCGGTTGGGCCTTTGCAAGGAATGACTGAATCGCGACCCAGCGGCGCGCCATCATGCGGCCGGCCAGCGCGTCCGGAAAGCCCGCCTACGCGCGTAACTGCGCTATGTCGCAAATGACAACTATTGACAAGAGGGTTGATAAAACCGGTTGCATCAGCAAACAGTCTGTGTTAGTAATGGTGCTCCCTTAGGTAGAGGGTTTAATCCTTGAATTGGCACGACCGAGGCGTGTGGACGAAGAGGGGACGAGTCTTCGGCGGGCGGACTCATACCATATTCAGAAGGGGGGAATGAACAATGGCGTTTTGCACAAAATGCGGGGCGCAGTTGGGGGAAGGAATGAGTTTCTGTGCGGCGTGCGGTTCTGCAACGGGCTCAGCCGCGGGAGGGCCGCCAGCGCCGGCCGCGGGTGGGGCGACAGCGCCGGCCTCAGGCAGTGTGGCAATGTCCTCCAACGTTGCGGGGCTCCTGACTTACATCTTGGGTTTTATCACCGGAGTTATCTTTCTGGTGATTGAACCCTACAAAAATGACAAGTTCGTACGCTTCCATGCCTTTCAGTCCATTTTTCTTAGCGCCGTCTGGATCGGCTTTCGCATCGTCTGGGGCACCATCGTGATGGGGATGATTTGGAGCCCGTTCAGTGCCCTGTGGGCGCTGCTGGGGCTGATTAGCATGCTGATTTCGCTTGCTTTCTTGGCCTGCATCCTGTTCCTGATGTACAAGGCGTATAGCAACGAACGCTTTAAGCTCCCCATCATCGGCGAGTTGGCGGCCAAGCAGGCGGGTTAACCGATCTAGAAGCGTGAAGCATAGACCGTCGTGATTCCGGTGTTCTGGATTAGGGCTCCCTCCTGCCTCGACGGGTCTAACTCGCTTGCCTTTAGGTTTTGCCACTAGAGGTGTCGTTTGGCCAGAGAGCTACCTCGAGGCGAACCGCGCGTCTCCGTTCTCGCGACTGACGCCCCAACCCCCTTCCCCCCAATCCATCGATAACGTGCGGGTAAACGACGAGGACGCAGGGGCGAGGCGCCGCCTTTCCCCTACAACCAGCACCCTGCAAGTGGAACCGGTTACGGCGTTGGGTGGCCTCGGCCGTGCGCCCCGACCACTGGCCCGTCGTTGCCGACGGATTAGGGCCTTCCCCTTTTCTCTTGACAATTTCCCGCGCTAAATGCAATTTAGCAAGTTTCACGGTTTCGCTTTGGGCCTTGCGCAACAGTTTGAGCGGGCACAAACCATGGTGTAGTGCTATGGGTGTTCTAGTTTGCTTTCACGATCGCTGTTTTGACGGGGTCGGCTCAGCGGCCCTTTTCACGCAGTTTTACCGTCAGTGCATCGACCCGAAAGCGGAGTTCCGCTATCACGGGTTAGTGCACCGGGCCGGCCAACTGTTCGACGCAGGCCTGTTTGACGACCTGGAAAACGTCATTGTGGATTTCAAGTATTCCAGCTCCGACCGGCTGACCTGGTGGTTCGACCATCACCAAAGTGCTTTTCTCACCGAAGCCGATGCGGAGCATTTCCGCCATGACCGGAGCGGGAAGAAATTCTACGGCCCCGACTATCGCTCTTGCACGAAGTTCATAGTCGATACCTGCCGGGAGAAATTCGGCTTTGCAGCCCTCGAGCTGGACGAGTTGGTTTATTGGGCTGATCTGATCGATGGCGCCCAGTATCCTGATACGCGAACGGCGGTGGAGATGCGTGATCCGCCCACGCAGCTCACCCTGGTCATTGAAGGAACAACGGACCCGCAGTTTTCGGTGCAGCTGATTCCCCGGCTGATTTCCCAGTCGCTCGAAGAGATCATGGATCTCCCTGAGGTGCGGCAAACCTTTGACCGGCTCTATGCCATCCATCTTAAGACAATTGAAATCATCCGCTCTCGAGGAGAGCTGAAGAATGGAGTGTTATTCTTCGACCTGGCAGACCAGAATTCTGAGGGTTTCAACAAGTTCATTCCGTATTATTTGTTTCCAGGGGCGGTGTACAGCGTGGCGCTGAGCCGCTCTCAGGCGCGCATCAAGATTGGCGTGGGGAGCAACCCGTGGAACACAACGCCTAAGACCGCCAATCTGGCCAGCATCTGCGAGCGGTATGGGGGCGGCGGCCACGCCAAGGTCGCGGCGATTTCGCTGCCGCCGACGAATTTGGAGCGCGCCAGGAGTATTGCGGCGGAGATCGTTGACGGCCTGCGGGCCGGGTTGGCGGAAGGACAGGGATTAGGGGCTAGGGATTAGGGATTAACGTTAGGGATGAGGGAATGCCGATCGTGAACCAGGGAACAGCCAGTCGAGAATGGGAGACGGCTCCTCTCTTCCCTCTTGCTTTCGAGGTGGTTCCCAATCCCTAGCCCCTAGCCCCTAATCCCTAATGCCTAATCCCTATTCCCTGTTCCCTACAAAGTGTGGTAAGAAGGAAGACAGGACAAATCCGGAAAAAGGCCGTTACCAGGACATCTTGTTTCGCCGGTGAGATTGTCGCAACCTGACAGAGGGAGAGTGGCCACTTTGGACGAAGCGACAGGGGTGATGCAAAACGCAGTCAAGGTTAAGGTTTGTGGTGCGTCTGATATGGGTCGCATCCGAAAGAACAACGAGGACAACTTCGTGGTCTGCAACCTGACAACCGGCGAAGTGAGCCGGACGCCTCCTCTTCCCGCCCTCACGTTGGGGAGTTTTGGCTCACTGTTTATGGTAGCTGACGGCATGGGTGGGGAGGCGAGTGGAGAAGTGGCCAGCCACATTTGCACCTTCACCGTCCCCAAGCGATTGCACGAGAACCTCAAGTCGCTGGAGCAGGTCAGCGAGGTGAACTTCGTGCTCTTGCTGCGGGAATCGATCGAATACGCCAACCAGATCATCCACCAGCGCGCGCTGGACAATCCCGCTCACCGCGGGATGGGAACCACGGCCACAGCCGCTGCCATTTTCGGACCTTATCTTTTTGTAGCGCAAGTGGGAGATTCCAGGGCATACCTCAATCGCGGCAATGAGCTGACCCAGTTGACTCGCGATCAAACCTTCTTGAATTATCTGAAGGAAATCGGTGTGGAAGTGCCCAGCGACCCGGAAATGGACAACCGCAAGAGCATTCTGACCCAGGCGGTGGGGAGCAGCGAGAACGTAAACGTAAAGGTCACGTGTACGATGGTCCACCAGGGCGATGGCCTCCTGCTTTGCAGCGACGGCCTGTACAACATGGTTCCCGGCAGCGAAATTCTTCGGGTGATGATGGGCAATGAACCGCTGGCCAACAAGTGCCAGTCTTTAATCGATCAAGCCAATGCCAACGGCGGAAACGATAACATTACGGTAGTCATGGCGGAGTTCAGTGGCGCCGGGCTTCCTCCTGCGGTCGCCGACGCGCCCGTCGAGGTTAGGGAATTCAGGCAGGAGGATTTCACCGGGCGCACATAAGGCGCTCGCGAGATTGTAAACAAGCGGTTGCTGGCTGTCTTCAACTGAGCCGTTTGATTTCTACCCGAAAGATGTGCTCTCCCAGGAAGAATTCATCTCCAGCCTCCAGTTCGAGCTCATGGCGGACCTGACGGAAGACGCCGTTGCGGCTCCTCAAGTCCTGGAGGATGAAGCGTCCCGGCTGTGCCACAATGCGGGCGTGGGTGCCGGACATGTAATGATCGTCTTTAAACACCAGATGGGCGTTCGTCCGCCCCAGGGTGGTCTCAGGGTTTTCCAGTCGAAATTCTTCAATTACCTCGCCCGTTACCAGGATGTGTTCGAGCTTGGCGGAGACCGGGCCTGGATGCAGCTTGGGCGGCGCAGACCACGCCGTCGTGCCCTGCCCGGAAGCCTGTTTTTCCACCTCGTCCAGGCTTTGCGTGGTGAATCGGAAGAGATCTTGTCCCAAGAGAAACACGTCTCCAGGAAGGAGTTCAGTGTCTTGCCGTTGCTTGACGAAAGTTCCGCCCGCGCTGCCGAAATCCGCTAAGTACAGCTTCCCGTCGCGATTCGACAATAAAGCGTGGCGTTCTGAAAGTCTGGCATCGTCTGGGAAATTGATGTCGCAATTAGCGCGCCCGATAGAAACTCCTCCCACGATTTTAAGGGGATGTCCCCAGGTGCCGTCGGTCTTCTTCTCGCTGATATGTGCCTCAATGCCTGGGATGCGGAATCCGTCAAATACCAAGGTTCCTTCCTGCAAGGAAGCCGGCATCGTGAAATCCAGATTCGCTGCCGAGGGAGTTGGAGCCGGCGGCGTGGGTCCTGCCACAGGCGGCCTGATCGCCTGCGGTTGGGGACGCGGCACAGGCGGGTCGGGCGGAAAAGCTGCCGCCGCCGGAGAAACAGGAGGCGGCTCCCAGGCGGCTCCTGCCGTAGCAGGAAAGAACTGGGAGGCGCCCGGGGCGAAAGCCGGTGATGCGGCCCTTGGGGACGCCGGCGGAGCCGCGGGTTGGGGCGCCACTGCCCGCGGCAGCGGTGGTGGGGCAACGGCCGTTGGCACTGGCGAAAGCGGCTTGCCACAAAAACCGCAGAACTTGGCGCCGGCCGGAAACGTCTGGTGACATTTCTGGCACTCCATTTGCCCCCCCTGCGGAGTATTGGGTCGCGGCAGAGGAGCCGTCGGCGGGCCCAGCGGCTTTCCGCAACGTGCGCAAATTGCCGCGTTTGCGAGGTTAGCGCTGCCGCAGTTCGCGCAGGGGATATAGCGCACGGTTCCTTCGTAGTTTGGTTCGCCAGGCATCTAAGTGCTCCGGAATACCAAGGCTGGACATCGCTGACTTCCAGTCACACCGGATTGATATTGCTGCGAAACTCTTCGGGCGGATGTTTCGCGGTCGAGCCTCCAGGTGGTAATCGCCCTTTCTACGCTTATTTTTTCCTAAGAAGTCCCACAGGTCAACTGGAAACGGGCACTGACTCGATGCTTCGAGTGCCTACCGCGGCCGGCCACCGGCTTTAACCGGCTGAAACCGTCCTCTCCGGCGTCGAGTCTTTCCAGAGGCTTTCGTAAATCTCCACCGGGGCAGCCTTGCCTTTGACCCTGATACTTTCCAGGCGCAGGGCGGGGGAGCCGATTTCGCGGAAGGTAGATTCCGAAATCAGAACCTGTCCACCGCTTGCATGCGCGCACAGCCGGGAGGCCAGGTTCACCGCGTCGCCGATTACGGTGTAGTCCATGCGTTTTGAGGACCCGATGTTCCCGGCGGTCACCTGGCCGGTATTAATCCCCACTCCCATCTGGAGGGGTTCTTGGCCGCGCGCCTGCCACTGGCGGTTGAGTGCCACCAGAGCGCGTTGCATGGCGCTGGCCGTCCTGACCGCACGCTGGGCGTCGTCCGGCTTGGGCCAGGGAGCTCCGAACAACGCCATGATTCCATCTCCCAGGTACTTATCGAGCGTCCCTCCGTTCTCGAAGATCAGATCAGTCATTTCGCTGAAATACTCGTTCAGCAGCTCGACGACCTTCTGCGGCGCCAGTTGCTCAGACAGCCGAGTAAAGCCACGGATATCCGCGAACAGAATCGTGGCCATCTGATTCTCGCCCCCCAGGCGAATCTCATCCGGGCTGGCCAAAATCTTTTCCACGACTACGGAACTCATGAAGCGTTCCAGGGCTTGGCGCTCGATGGCACGGCGCGAGAGTTCGGCGTGAGAATGGGCGCGGTCATAGCTGATCGCGGCTTCTGCTGCGACTACGGAGAAGATGTCCAGCTCTTCTTTTGAGAAGGCGTAGGGTTTGCTCAGACAATCGACGTAGAAGAGCCCAAATATTCTGTCCTTATAGATGAGCGGAGCGCACATCGCCGAGCGAATGCCGGATATCCGAAGGCTCTCGCTGGTCGAGAACCCCAGGTCCCGGGAAGCGTCGCGTATCAACACCGGCACTCTTTCCGTCATCACCCGGTCGATGACGGTCTTCGAGAGGACCGGACCGTAAGGATCGGCCTTCTGATTCTCGTCCTTATAAAGCACAATGGCCGGAAGGAACCCCTTCCTTTCGTCGTGGAGCATGACGAAACCGCGCTCCACATTTTCCATCTGGAACACCAACTCCATAACCTGCTGCATCACCTCTTGAGGAGTCAGGGTTGAGGAGAGGGTCTTGCCTACGGCTAAAAGAAGCTTCAGCAGCTTGTTTTCCCTCTCCAGTGTTGCCAGCCGATCCTGCACTGAGGTTTCGGGCGGGGCCACGGCTTCGATTTCCTGGTGCAGGCTGGCGCTCAGGGCGTCGCGGCCGATCAGCCCCGTGATGTCCCTGCCCGCGTCACGGCCTGCCTCAACGTAGAAGGGAAGTCGCGTGGCCGCGTCAAACTTGAGCTCGAAGACCCCGATGTTGATCCGGTCCTGGTCCGCCAGGCGCTGCTCCTGGATCGGCTGCCCGTTTACGAACGTGCCGTTCATGCTACCCAAGTCGATGATCAGGACGGTCTCGCCCGGCAAGGCGGTCACGCGGGCATGGTTGCGGGACACACTCGGGTGCTGGAGCATCAGATCGTTGGAGTCGGCGCGTCCGATGCTCACCGTAGACCCGCTGATTTCGAAGATCTGAGTACGGTTGGAGGGGTCGGTTATAACAAATCGAGACATGTGGGCATTTCGAACTGTTCCGAGTGAACCAGGCGACACGTAGGTTCTAAGTCTGGTCCCCGGGCGGGTTGTTTCCTACTGGCCCATGTTGACTCTTACACTCATGGCGGCCCCGTTGTGCACATTCACGGTGCCTTCATAGGGTTCCCAACCCGGACGCTTGACCGTATACTTGTGCGTTCCCGCTGGGACGACAGCATGTGCCGGGCTGGGACCCAGCGACTTTCCGTCAAGGAAAACCTCCAAGCCGGACGGCGTTGTATTGATCACGACCTCTCCGACCGCTTGCGAAATCTGTGCGTTGATGGTAGCGGTTCTCCCGGCTTCCACGTCCACGGTTTGCTCGTACTCGCTGAAGCCGTCCTTTGAGATCACCACACGGTGACTGCCGGGGGGCTGGTTGACTGTCGAAGGAGTGACCCACCCTGGATCGCTGCTGCCGTCGATCGTGAACTTAGCCCCCGGGACGTTCGAATTGACCATCAATTGGCCCAGCTTGGGGGCCGCAGTTGCCCCACCGCCACCGGCGGGCGGGGCGGGAATTACAGCGGGCCCACCACCCGAGGGAGTGGCAGCAGCCGCTGTGCCGCCCGCAGCGGGAAGGGAAGTGGCAGCTGACTCCCTGCCAGCCGTGGTAAGAGGAGGCGTCTCGCTCTTGGTGCTGGGGCGGGAGCTTGCGGCGGATTCGCCCCCCGAAGCGGCGTTGACTGGGTTGGCGCCGGCCTTAGTGCCGCCGCTCGCGGGAGGCAGGCTTACCGGGGCTGCTTCGTTGGCCTTCGTCTTCCCTCTGGACGCAGCAGGTTTCTCCGCCGAGAGCGTGCTCGGCGCTCCGGACGTGGTCGAAGGCAGGTTCGTAGTGGCGCTGGTCGTCTGCCCGCTCGGGACGTTTGCTGCCGGTTGGTTATTCCTTGTCTTCTGGAGATAGTAATACCCCCCAACAATTCCCAGAATGGCAACGCCAAGCAACGTTAAGAGGACCCAAACTAGCGGGGAACTATGCGGTTTTTGGTAGCTCGGCGCCGGTGCTACGACCTGCGTGGGCGCTGGGGCGGGCGGGGCGGGTTGAGGAGGTTCGACCTGCGTTCGTCCAACCGGGACAACGGGCGGCGCTGGGCGCCGCACCGTCGGCTCCGCCGGGCGTTGCTCCACGACGGCGCTCGGCGCGGGTGGCACATTCAGGATCATGGTGGCCGAGGAAGCCGGCGCCGCCTGTCCCCCCAATTGCCGGTAATTCTTCAAGTCCTCCGCCAGCTCGCGGCAAGTCTGGTAGCGCTCCTCGGGACTCTTGGCCAGGGCCTTACAAATCACGTAGCTGAGGCCTGGATGAATGGTGGCATCCAGCTCTCGCGGCGGTACGGGGTTTTCGTTGATGATCTTGTAAATGACCGTGGTGATGTTCTGGCCGGGGAACGGCTTCTCACCGGTCACCAAGTCGTAGAGAATGACTCCCAGGGAAAAGAGATCGGAACGTCCGTCAACTTGCCGCCCCTTGACCTGTTCCGGCGACATGTAATTGGGTGTGCCCAGCACCAAGCCCGCCTGCGTCATCCCCATCGATATCATCTTGGCGATGCCGAAGTCGGTTACTTTCACCATCCCATTATTCAGAATCATGATATTGGCAGGCTTGATGTCGCGGTGCACGATGCCACGCTCGTGGGCGTGGTCCAGCGCGCTGCAAACCTGCTCGCACATCGGGATGATCGTTTCAATCGGAAGGACCTTCTTGCCCTCAACCAATTTCTCGAGCGACGTCCCTTCCAGGAACTCCATGATCAGGTAGAGTATGCCGTTGTCTTCCCCGTAATCGAAAACGTTGACGATGTTGGGATGGCTGAGCACGCCGGCCGCTTGCGCCTCGCGCTGAAATCGCGCCCTGAACTCCTTATACTCCTCGGGTGCAAGGCCTTCCGTGAGCATGGTCTTAATGGCAACCGTCCGCCCGATAACAGGGTCGAACCCCTGGTAAACGATACCCATCGAGCCACGCCCCAGCTCACGCACCACCTCGTATCGACCCGCCTTGGTCAGCACATCGGCCATGTAACCCTCACTTTCTTTCGCACCCCATCACTACACGAAGCCGTTTCAGTAGGCACAAATCTCTTTGTCGTCTTAGTCCTAGACGGCAGGAACGGCCCAGCCCTTAAAATCCCATGTCTAGCCCAGCCTAACGCAGCGTGATCCTGGTGTCAAGGCATCAAGGCTTAGTCCACAATCCGTCCATAAGATGCGGCGGCCCGGCCGCAAATCCGATCGGCGCCGATGGAAATCCCGAGTTTGTCTAGCCGTCTGTTTGTCACTGTCATGCCGCCACGCTGGGAGGCGCAAGTCCCCACTTCGTTTTCGCAAAATGTGGCGCCGTTTGCATCCTTTGAGGTGAGATCGTTGTTCATTTGCGCACAAAACACGCGGAATTTGCAGCACTTAAAAAAGTGATGTCCTTTGTTTTCAAGTACTTCTTAGCTTCGTTCCCACGATTTTCGTATTCTCTCACAATCTTCCGGGTTCCCCCGACCTCTTTCCCGTTCGAGGCCTCCGTCAAAACCGGTGAAGTGCTAGAAAACTCGAATTGTACACGTAAAGCGCGCGCTTCAACACTCAACTGCGGCTCAATTTGAGTTCGTTTTAGTTCGTTTTGCAAACGCCTTCCTTTGTTTTCAATAACATATTGGTTTCGATCGTATTTTTTTGTTGTTTCGAACCCCAGTTTTCACCCGCTCGCCCGGACGACCCCGCTTTTTTCTCCCCTTCCGACCATCCCGGCGCTCCCTCAGCGACAAAACGTCGAGAAAATAGACGACCTAAATAGGCTATCATAGCGAGTCCGGATTGTCAAGCGAAAAGTGCGGAAAAGCGAAAAGTGCGGACGGAAGTGTCGCAACTTCACTTTGTAGCGGTGAGTTTATCCGTCAACTGACGGACCAACTGGCGGCGTAAAGCCGCCCCTACGTCAAACTGAGACGCTACCGTGCAGACCAAGCGCCGGTTCTGTCTCCCTATGCCGGCTCGTTGGTGGTGGACTCTGCCAGCTTTCGGCCATCAGCCATCAGCTCTCAGCAAGACGACGTTGGCGCTTGTGAAGGGTCGCCTGCTGATTGCTGAGAGCTGATAGCTGACGGCTGAATTGACTCGCCTCGTCATGCTGTATATCATTAATATCGGGAAGGGTTAAGGATGAGCAAGCACAAGAGCAAAACGGTTGAAGTGGTGTGTCCGTGCTGCGGGGCGCGGCTGGAAGTGGACACAGAGCTCGGAAAGATTCTGTTCCACGAACCGCCGCCGAGAACCTCCAAGGCTCCCGACCTGAATCAAGCTTCCGAACTCCTCAAAAAGGAAGCGGAGCGGCGTGAAAGCCTCTTTCAACACAGCGCCGAAGAGGAAAAGATCAAGTCTGAACTGCTGGAGCGCCGGTTCAAAGAGGCATTCGAGAAGACCAAAGACGTTCCTACCGGGCCCCCGATTAAGGAAATTGATTTGGATTGAGAGTCTGCGGCGGAATCTCCGGCTTAGTGTGGGAGTTTAAATCGGCTTGTGGCCCACTCCAGGCAATGAAAATCAGCGTCGTCCCCGCGAAAGCGGGGACCCATTGTCGGTCCAATGGATTCCCGCTTGCGCGGGAATGACGTGACTTTCAGGGGAGGGAGAACTGTGGCGAATTTCGGGAAGAAATGGCTTCGCGTGGCGGTCGAAAATGCCAAACGGCTTTTCAAAAGAGAGCCGCGCCTGCCCGAAGAAGATCCGTATGCCTATGTGACCGCACCCAAGAAACCCAGACCACTTTACCGGAGCTCTGCCGCCGTCGCCGACCGGCCCGAAGACTAAAGGCAGTGGCTGGCACCGGGCGCAGAGGGGCTAGTCGCCGCTGGGCGATGTTTGATACGCAACCAACGCCGTCCGCTCGTCATCGGCCAACTGCTTCTAGCCATTCAACACTTGCCCCAAGGAGGTTGTATGCCCGGCAAAGCTCGCCGGCCTGAGTATACTCCTGAACACGCCGGCTCCGGAGTTCGCGCCAAGCTGCCCCAAATCGAGACTTGGCCCAATCAATATAAGAATTACGAAATCACCATTTCGATCCCGGAGTACACCTCCATTTGCCCGCGTACCGGCTTGCCGGACTTCGGAACCATCACCATTCATTACCTGCCGGACAGGCTGTGTCTGGAACTGAAGTCGCTGAAGTACTACATTCTCTCCTACCGGAACCTGGGCATTTTCTATGAGAACGCCGTGAATCGCATCCTCGACGATGTGGCTCAGGCTTGTCGCCCCAAGTGGGCGGTGGTGCGCGGTGAGTTCACCACCCGAGGCGGCATGCGAACCATGATCGAAGCACGGTTTCCCAGAAAGGCAGTGCGCGGGGCTTAGCGGTGAGCCGGGAAACCCAAAGCGAGGCTGTGACAGCGACTAATAGTCCTAGCGCAGGGGTAGGGCTTGCCCTACCCTCGTCGTCGGCCTAGTCACCCTCAGGGGACGGCAAGCCGTCCCCCTAAATTGCGGTTTGTTATCTTTGGAATGGGGGCCGTGCCGAATGTGCTTGACATGAGGATACTCAAGTTTTATCATGCTATGGAACTAATAGATGCCCTCTGGCATCTAATCATCTTGAATGTGGTTGTGAACCCTGCTTGGGGTTCTCACTCAGTGAGGAGGACTTAGGAATATGAGTAAGATTATTGGAATCGACTTGGGTACCACCAACTCGGTTGTCGCTGTCATGGAAGGCGGTGACCCGGTAGTTATCACCAACCCTGAGGGAGGGCGCACTACCCCGTCGGTGGTTGGGTTCACCAAGTCGGGCGAACGGTTGGTGGGACAAGTAGCGAAGCGCCAAGCCATTACCAACCCCGAGAACACGGTTTACTCCATCAAGCGGTTCATGGGCCGTAAGGTCAATGAAGTTCAGAGTGAGATCAAGACTGTCCCCTTCAAGGTGGTGCCGGGGCCGAACGGCGATGTGCGTGTAGTAGCCCAGGGCAAGGAATACTCGCCCCCGGAAATCTCCGCCATGATCCTCCAGAAGATGAAAGACGCCGCCGAGCAATACCTCGGCGAAAAGGTGTCGCAAGCGGTCATCACCGTTCCGGCTTACTTTAACGATTCCCAGCGCCAAGCCACCAAGGACGCCGGAAAGATAGCGGGCCTGGAGGTACTGCGCATCGTGAACGAGCCCACGGCCGCGGCTTTGGCTTATGGGCTTGACAAGAAGCGGGACGAGACCATAGCGGTTTATGACTTCGGAGGCGGGACGTTCGATATCTCGATCCTGGAAGTCGGCGAGGGTGTGGTCGAGGTCAAGTCGACTAACGGTGACACGCATCTGGGCGGCGACGATATTGATAAGCGGATTATGGACTGGATCGTGGACGAATTCCGCAAGGATCAAGGCATCGACCTTTCGAAGGATCGCATGGCGCTGCAACGCCTCAAGGAAGCCGCGGAGAAAGCCAAGATGGAGCTTTCCACGGTACTCGAGAGCGACATCAATCTGCCCTTCGTGACGGCCGACGCTATCGGGGCCGAAGCACCTCAACCTGAAGTTGACGCGAGGGCGCTTTGAGCAGATGTGCGAGGATCTTTTCCAGCGTTCGGTGGGCCCGGTGAAGCAGGCGCTTTCCGATGCCAATCTGACGCCCGAGAAAATTGATGAGGTGGTGCTGGTGGGCGGATCGACACGCATCCCGCGCGTGCAGCAGATTGTCAAGGACCTTTTCCTTGGCAAGGAGCCGCACAAAGGCGTCAACCCGGACGAGGTTGTGGCGGTTGGGGCTGCGGTGCAGGCGGGAGTCCTGGGCGGGGAAGTGAAGGACCTGCTGTTGCTGGACGTTACTCCCTTGACCTTGGGCGTTGAGACCCTGGGCGGTGTCATGACTCCGCTCATCCAACGCAACACCACGATTCCGACGAGAAAGAACGAGACCTTTTCGACGGCGGCGGAGAACCAGACGTTCGGTTGAGATTCACGTCCTGCAAGGCGAGCGTCAGATGGCGCGCGATAACCGGACGCTCGGCAAGTTCCACCTGGTGGGAATTCCCCCTGCGCCTCGCGGCATCCCGCAGATTGAAGTGACGTTTGACATCGATGCCAACGGGATTCTGAATGTTTCCGCCAAAGACATCGGCACAGGACAGGAACAGAAGATCACCATAACGTCCTCGAGCGGGTTGAGCAAAGAAGAAGTGGAAAAGATGACCAAGGACGGCGAGTTGCACGCTGCGGAAGACCGCCACCACAAGGAAGACGTGGAAAGCAAGAACCGAGCTGATTCGCTGGTTTACTCGGTGGAGAAAATGCTCAAGGACAATCGCGGGAAAATCTCTGACAGCGACGCCAAAAACATCGAATCGTCCTTGGACGATGCCAAGAAGGCCATTCAGGAAGGCGACGCATCGAAGATCAGCGACACCGTTGAGCGGCTAACGACGGCGTCGCATAAGCTAGCAGAAGCGATGTATAAGCAGGCATCTACGTCGCAAACGGCCCAAGAGGCGCCGGGCGGCCCCGGCGGGACTGCAAGGCCTTCTGCAGGCCCCGCGGCGGAGCCTGGCCAAACTAAGGGCGAAGGCGAAGTGATCGACGCGGAAGTGGTGGACAGCGACGACAAGAAGAAGAACTGAGAAGTGCAGTCGACAGTCCACAGTCGACAGTTGACAAAACCGCGATCGATCAACGACGGTCAAACATCGGAGGGAGCGACAGGCCAACAGTAGGCGGGCGAAAGGACGGAAGTCCTGCCCGTCGACTGTTGACTGTCAACTGGGAACTCATGGAACATCGAGGTCTCGTCGGAGTGGAATGCCCGCAATGCCACTGGAAGCAGGTCATGGAACTGGGCCTGGACCAGGCCATCATGGACTCTCCCGCGGCACGGGAGATCCAGCACCAATTACAGGAATGGCTGCGGTCGCGCTGCCCAGACCATCTGGGAGCGATTCTCGAGAAGATGAAGAACTAGGGGCTGGGGACTCGGGGCTCGGGCGAAGGGACGATGCAATGATCCAAATCGCATTGTCTGAAGCGAAGGTTGGCGAGTTTTGCCGGAAGTGGAAGATTGCCGAATTGGCTCTGTTCGGTTCCGTGCTGCGGGACGATTTCCGGCCGGACAGCGATGTGGACATGCTCGTGACCTTTACGCCTGAGGCGCACTGGAGCCTTCTCGATCTGGTGAAAATGGAAGAGGAGTTGGGTATGACGATCAGCCATAAGGTGGACTTGGTTGAACGTCGTGCCATCGAACAAAGCGAGAACTACATTCGCCGCCGGCATATTCTCAGTTCGGCTGAGCCTCTGTATGTGGCGTGATGATGCTTATCTCCTTGACATGCTGCTTGCGGCACGGGAACGCGTGCGTTTCACTCACGGTGTGTCGTTTGAGGAATTCGATGGAAACCGACTCCTGCAACACGCGGCAGTGCGATTGATCCAGGTCGTTGGGGAGGCGGCACGCAACATATCTACCGAGTTCAAGCAGGCCCATCCCGAAATTCCTTGGACGGGGATTGTTGGGATGCGTCATCGGCTGGTTCACGAGTATTTTCGGGTGGCGCCCGACAAGGTATGGGAAGTGGTGGAGAAGGACATCCCATCTCTGGTCAACCTGATTGAACCTCTGGTGCCGCCCGATCAGCCGGCGACGGTGTAAATGGCTCCACTTATGGTCTGACTGAGACCTGGGCAAGCGGGAACAAGCATGGCTGTTGTCGGTGCACAAAAGGACTATTACGCGACGTTGGGGGTGAGCCGCGGCGCCAAGCCGGAGGAGATCCGCAAGGCGTACCGCCGCTTGGCACGCAAGTATCATCCTGACCTTAACCCGGGCAACAAGGCGTCCGAAGAGAAGTTCAAGGAACTCTCGGAGGCTTACGAAATCCTGGGTGACGAAAAAAAACGCCAGATCTACGACCAGTACGGCTTCTATTCCAACAACATTCCCCCGGGTGGCCCCGGGCCGAGCGCCTCGACCGGCGCCGGCGGGCCCGGCCCTGGATTCGATTTCTCGGGATTCGATTTCTCGAACGCTGAAGACGGGGATGCGGAGGCTGAAAAGCACGCGGGATTCGGGGGGGGGTTCCGGGACATCTTCTCGCAATTGTTCAATCGCTCAGGCCAGCGCGAAGAGGAAGAAGAGGGTCCGCAAAAGGGAAGTGATATCGAGCACCACATGCACCTGGGATTCTGGGACGCCATTCATGGCACACAGGTGCGAATCACCGTGGCGCGGCAAGAAACCTGCCCGACCTGTAAAGGCAGCGGCTCTGCCAAAGGGCCGGCCGTTACCTGTACCATGTGCGGGGGGACGGGCAAGGTGGCGCGCCAGGCGGGGACGATGCGATTCAACGTGACGTGCCCGCAATGTGGCGGAACCGGCAAGCAGCGCCGCCCTTGCCCAACCTGCGGCGGGTCAGGTTCCGTGCGGGCGCCGGAGACTTTTGAAGTGCGTATTCCGCCAGGCGTGGATACGGGTTCTCGCGTACGCGTGCCGGGGAAAGGAAACGCGGGCGCCGGCGGCGGCCCCCCGGGCGATTTGTACATTGTTACGGAAGTTGAAACCCATCCCATCTTTGAGCGCAAGGGCGACAACATCTACGTTAAGGTCCCCGTAACCGTGGCCGAGGCGGCCCTGGGGCGAAGGTGGAAGTGCCGACTCTGCTGGGGCCCTCCACAATCAAGATCCCTCCCGGGACCCAGAGTGGCCAGCAACTCCGACTTGCGCGGGAAGGGTGCGCCCTCGTTGCGCGGTGACGCGCGCGGGGACGAGTTTGTAGAGGTGCAGGTGATGGTTCCACGGGTGGCGGATGAAAGGACCAAAGAAATCCTTCGCGAAATCGCGCACCTGAACCCGGAAGACCCCAGGCAAGAGCTGAAGAAATACCTTTGAAGGTTAAAGGTTGAAGGTTAAAGGATAAGGGCTGGATGCCCGCTGGGATCTGTTCGGCCTTAAACTCTAGACTTTAGACTTTTCCCATGAGTCCTCGTGGCAGAAAAACTCGCGGCAAGACCGGCTACATGATCAGCGCCGTGGCCGAAATGTACAACATCCATCCCCAAACTCTGCGTCTCTACGAGCGAGAAGGGTTGCTGGTGCCTTCCCGCACCAACGGCAACACCCGCCTCTACGGTGACGAAGACCTGGAGCGGTTGGAGACCATCCTGAACTTGACGCGCGACCTGGGGGTCAACCTGGCGGGAATCGAGATCATCCTGAACATGCGCGATCGCATGCAGAAAATGCAGAAGGAAATGCAGGCTTTCGTCTCCTATGTGCAGGAGGAAATCTTGGCGCGCCCGCCCATCGACCAGGAGCGGATCCAAAACGCCTTGGTGCGCGTCGCCCCGCCCTATTTGATCCGAACGCAACGCCAGGCGGGCAAATAAGCGCTTCAGTATGACAGGGATCTAAGATGCCGCGAAAAGACTGCCCACAATGCGATGGCACAGGTTGGAAGCCGGTTGAGGTCGAAGGCATCCGCCGCATGACCCGCTGCGATTGTTACGGCCTGGAGCGCGCGGAACTGTTGCTTCGCCAGGCGCACATCCCCGAAAGGTACGAGCACTGCGCCTTTGAGAATTTTGATATTCGCCGCGACAATCAGAGCTTAAGATGGGCGAAGCTGAACGCCGAGAATTTTGTTAAGGAATATCCCACGGATTTTGGCCTGCTCTTTGTCGGCACGACGGGCGTGGGAAAGACCCACTTGGCGGTCGCGGTGCTGCGCGAGTTGGTCTTGCGCAAAGGCGTCGAGTGCCTTTTCTATGATTTCCACGATCTGCTGAAGGCCATTCGGGACAGTTACAACCCCGTTTCTCAAAATTCGGAGCTGTCCGTTCTCCAGCCGGTGCTGGACGCTGAAGTGCTGTTGTTGGATGAACTTGCCTCCTGGAACCCTAGTGACTGGGTTAAAGAGACCTTGCAGCATATTATCAATTCACGCTATAACCACAAGAAAGTTACTCTCATCACGACGACGCTTCCCTTGGGTGAAACCCAGGGACGCCGAGAGGTTCGCGCGCCCTCGGGGGAAGTTGTCCCTAACGTGGAGCTTACTTTGAACCAACTCGGAGTCACTCTCCGCTCCCGCCTCTATGAAATGTGCAAGCTGATTGAAATGAGCTCCGACGACTACCGCAAAGCGATCAAACAGGCGGCCTATAAGTTCCCGACGGCGTAAGCGCTTCCCAGCGGGAAGAAGGTGTGAAAAAACCGGCCACCTGTCATCCTGAGCGAAGCGAAGGATCTCTGCAGTTGTTCGAAAATCAATGAATCTCAGCAAACTGCGGAGATCCTTCGCTTCGCTCAGGATGACACCTTCCGAATTTCTTCACACGTTGGAAGGCTGCCGCCTCGTTGCTGCACTCCAAAAGAGGCCTCGCGGCGATCGTTCCTGTTCGGACTGGATGTCCACTCCCCAGACTGCTGCTTCGCATTGACTTCGCTTTCCGCGCAACGGTAGAATAGGACATCCTTTGTAGGCCTGCGTCGGGTACCTGGAGAGGAGGCCGGCGGATGTCCGCTGACGAAAAAGGCAGTAGTTTGCAAACGGCTGGGAGTGATAGTCTGCAAGAAGCAACGACGGACCTCGGAGCCCAAAATGATTTGACGGATCCCCAAGCGAGGAATCCTGAGATCAGCGAGGCGGTAAATCTGATGGAGGGGATGGAGGCGCTATCCGCTCCTACGATTGCCGTGGGTGAAATCGTTCAGGGCCATGTGCTCAAGATCACGGACACCGAAGTCGTAGTTGATGTGGGGCTGAAATGCGAGGCCCAGGTTCCGCGGAACGAGTTCCTCGCTCTGGATGGGCACCTGAGAATCAGCCCGGGCGATACGGTTGACCTTTGGGTCGACAATTATGACGAGGCCTCCGGAACCGTCAGCGTTTCCTATCAAAGGGCATTACGGCGCAAGACCTGGGATGGAGTTGAACGCGCTTTCCAGGACCAGAGTAATATCACCTGCCGCGTGGTCGATCGGATCAAAGGCGGCTTGATGGTAGACATTGGGGTTCCGGCTTTCCTCCCGGCTTCTCATGCCGATGTGCGCGTGCACGCTAACCTGGATGAACTCAAGGGTCAGGAATTCCCCTGTAAGGTCATCAAGGTCAACCGCAAGAAGAACAACGTGGTGGTCAGCCGCAAGGCTGCGATGGAAGAAGAACTAAACCGGCGCAAGCAGGAGTTGGCGGAACGCCTGGTGGAAGGCGCGGACGTAGTGGGTAAGGTCAAGAACCTGACCGACTACGGCGTCTTTGTCGACCTGGGAGGGATTGACGGCCTGCTTCATATCACCGACCTTTCTTGGGGAAGAATTGGGCATCCCTCGGAAGTGGTCCAAGTAGGTCAGGAAATCAGGGTGAAGGTGCTCAAACACGATCCCGAAAGAGGGCGGATTTCCCTGGGTCTGAAGCAACTCACGCCTGACCCCTGGGAGACGGTGGCGGCCACCTATCATGCCGCAGACCGAATCAGCGGCCGCGTGGTGAGTCTTGCCGATTACGGCGCTTTTGTTGAACTGGAGCCCGGTGTGGAAGGACTCATACACATTTCGGAGATGAGCTGGAGCAAGCGGCTTCGCCATCCGTCCAAAATCCTTAAACTGGATGAGAGTGTCGAGGTGGGAGTGTTGGACGTCGATCCCGTCAAGCGCCGCATCTCGCTCAGTCTGAAGACCACTCTTCCGGATCCTTGGACACTAGTGGGCGATCGGTTTGCGGTGGGGTCGATGGTGCACGGGCGGGTTCGCAACCTCACCGAATTCGGTGCATTCGTCGAAATCGAAGACGGACTCGACGGCCTGATTCATGTCTCGAACATGTCCTGGAACAAGAATGTGAAACATCCGTCGGAGGTCCTGAAGAAAGGCCAAACAGTCGATGCTGTGGTGCTGGCCGTGGACCCCGATAATCGCCGACTGGCACTGGGTTTGAAACAACTCGAGGAAGATCCTCGCGAGGCATTCTTCTCCAGGGTCCACGTCGGGGACATGCTGCGCGGTAAAGTGACACGGGTGGCGCCTTTCGGCGCCTTTGTCGAGCTGGCGGAAGGAATTGAAGGTCTCTGCCATGTTTCGGAGTTTGAAAATGGCCACACTCGAAATGAGAGCGCGAAGCTCGAGGTGGGCAGCGAGCTGGAATTTCGCGTGATCCGCCTCAGCGCCCGAGAGCGGAAGATTGCCTTGAGCCAGAAGGAACCGGCGGTGCAACCCGGTCCGGCAGAAATCGAGAAACCCAAAGAGCCGGTGAGAAAATCCACTATGGCGGAGGCGCTTTCTTCCGCGGGTATCAACGCCCTGGAGTACTCGTCTTCAACCTCGGCAGTTGAGTCGTGACCTGTTGTACCGGTTATCCCCGACACTTCGCACCAGGAGCTAAACATGACCAAGGCAGAACTGATTGAGGATGTTGCGCGGGCCGTGGAGATGAGCCGCAAGGACTCCGAGATCATCGTCGAAACAATCTTCGAGAGCATTGTGAAGTCGCTGCGCGTGGGTGATAAGGTCGAAATCCGGGGCTTTGGGAGCTTTCGTACTCGCCAGCGCAAGCCCCGCATCGGTCGCAATCCGAAGACCGGCGTGCGCGTCGATGTGCCCGCCAAGAAGATTCCCTACTTTAATCCCAGCAAGGAGTTGAAAGATCTTGTCAATAGTGGGGCCGCGGTCGCGGCGCCTCCCCCACCGCCGGCTGCTCCCGCGCCCGAGCCTTCGGGTACAACCACGCCTTAGCAGAGCGGCGGTCTTAGGTGTCGGCCGGCGAGCTATGCCGGCGCTCCGCCGCGGGGCACTTCGACCTGCGCGGTTATGGTCCGTCCGCGGGCGGATCGAATCCTGCTCGATCACCAGGCATCCCGATTATGGACTACCTTTGGAGTCCTTGGCGGTTTCGCTACGTCAGCCAGCCTGTGGCGACGGGTGGTTGCGTTTTCTGCGAAAAGAGCGCGGCCGACCCCTCTCACGACCGGGAGAACCTGCTTCTGTATCGAGGCCGCGCGAATTTCATTCTTCTCAACCTCTTTCCCTACACCACCGGCCATTCCATGGTGATCCCTTATGCCCACGTTGCCAGCCTCGAGGAGGTCGAGTCCGCTGCGCTTGTCGAAATGACGGCGTTGGCCCGGCGGCTTCAGGGGGCATTGCGAGATTGCTATCATCCCGAGGGGTATAATCTTGGCATGAATCTTGGGAAATGCGCTGGGGCCGGCGTCGCGGACCACCTGCACCTGCACGTGCTCCCCCGCTGGACAGGGGATTCCAGTTTCGTGACCACGATCGGCGAGACTCGCATCCTACCCGAAGACCTCCTCACCACTTACGACAAGCTGGCTCATTATTTTCTCCCCGGCAGTTGATTGTTGGTAGGGCAAAGTCTCGTTCTCCATAGACTCTGCGGCTCTTTTTTAGTGGCTGCAAGAGTTCGGCGCTACGGCCGGGATGCCTCCAGGGTCTCATAAGCATCCTTCAATCCAGGGTCAGCGAGTCCAATAGATTTCAGCTTGGCTTCGATGCGGTCGCGGACGGCTTGGGCGCCGGGAAAGTCCTGGTCCGTCCAAAATCGGTCTTGCCGGCGAAAATAACCGGTTTCCTGGAGGAAGGATACACCATAGCTGTAAGCGTCGCCGAGGGTATCATCCAGATCACTCACCTTGAAAGAGCCGTCGGGCTGGTAAGACGTGGTCAAACACCAATTGAGCATGCGGGAAATCTCGGCTCGGGTTCGCTCTCGGGTGGCGGCATCGAGGTCCGGCCAAGCGTAGCGGAAGATCTTAACCACGTCCCAATTCAGATGGTTTTCGTAGTGGCCATTGAATCGGATGCCCGCCGGAAAATCAACGCCGTCGAGTTCCAGCACGCGCTTTGCAGTGAGGTCCAGACGGGGCACTTGGCCGTGAAGGTCCGAGACCACGTGAAAGGTCATCGCCATGTCGTCCATTTTCCAGATTCTTCCCTGGCGATCCACCAGCCACTGGCCCCAGCAGCCAGTCGCAGGATTCTGCCAATGCTCGACAAGTTTCTTCAGGGCGTCCCCGAGCCCAGGATTAAAGGTGTAGCAGGCGGATGGTTGGGTCGCAAATAACAAGCGTGCGAGCGCAGAAAAGGTCTCATCGAGCTGTTCGCGGTTAAATTCCTGCGTCTTGGTGAAGTCATCGAGCAGCACTGAATTGAGCTGAGCAGTGAGTTTTTCGGGAGAGTTAACTCGGTCCAGGAAAGAGAGCGGATATTGCGGGCGCTCGCGGCAATCTTTAACATGGTCGACAGAATAATAGAGCCTAAGATACCAAACGTCGATTCCCAGCCCCCAGCTCCCGTCTGAAGCCTGCTGCTCGGTGGCCAGTTTCTGTTCCGCCGGCTCAGCAAGACTCCGCCGGAGATCAGCAATCCTCGTCCGCGTACTTTCGATATCAGGCGTGAAATTGAGCAGCCAGCGGATCTCGCGATAAATGTGCATCGAATACTGCATCCCCTCGCCACCAGACTGGCGGCGAACGATTTCCTTTACCAGAGGGCGCAGCAGCGGATTGATCCGTTTCAGCCGCTTCTCCCTTTCCACAATAAAGCGCGAGAAATCCCAGTAAAACTCGGCATCGGCTCGGAGCCGGCGCCACCGAGACTCGCCGGGGGTGGGTGGCGGCGGAGCGAATATCTGCGCCTGGCGGATCCTGTACGCGAATACGGCGCGCTCCAGCCGTTCACGGTTGGTGTAGACGCTAAGCGCCAGAACCGGAATGGCGAGAAGTGGAATTAACCAACGCCGACGTACGCTCATGCCGTAAGTCTAGCATCACCCTGCCTTCAGGATTCCTGCTTTTGGAGATTCGCTCGCTCCGCTGTTTCTTCCCGGGTGTAGAATGGTATTCAGCGAGTGCGCCAGATTTGATAACCCGAGCGGAGCGGGGACGCTAGGCTCTGCGGGAGGGGCGCTCGATCCGCAACTTCTTTGCAAAAACAGGGCGTGTACCGGACAGATGATCGAGGAGGGGCTAACATGTGCGGTGTAAACAGGCGGGAATTTCTGACAGGGGGAACGGCATTCTTGAGTCTCGCGGCGGAGGCGGAGCTGTTGGCGGGGCCGGTTCCAGCGGGGACGGCCGAGGAAGGAAAGGCTGACCTGATAGCCCCTGACATTTATTTTCATGAGGGGCGAGTTGCAGACAACGCCGACGCCGTTTGCAACAACGGCTGGATCTTATTCGAAGATTACGTGCTGGTCGTCGACGCGAACTTCCCCGCGGGCGCGCGGCTGATCATCAGCACGATACGATCGATGACCGACAAGCCGATAAGGTTTGCCTTCGACACCCACCACCACGGCGACCACGCTTACGGCAATCAGGTCTACGTGGACAATGGAGCGGTGCCGGTGGCGCACACGGGTGTCATCGAAGAGATGAAGCGGCACGAGACGGGCTACTACGACAGCAAACCCGGCGCCTGGGAAGCTGCCGCGAAAGGGCGCGCCGATCTGAAAGACACCAAGCTCAAACCGCCCTCCGTGCTTTTCTCGAAAGACTTGTTCTTTGACGACGGCAAGCATCGGGTTGAGCTGATGCACCTGGGAGTAGCTCATACGCATGGCGACGCCGTTGCCTGGCTGCCGAAGGAGCGCATCCTCTTCACCGGCGATGTGTGCGTGAACGGGCCTTATAACTTCGTGGGTGACGGAGACGTGGGCAAGTGGGTGGTGACGCTGGATGCGGTGAAAAAACTTCGCCCCAAAATCGTGTGTACGGGCCATGGGCCGCGCTCCGTCGCAACCGTTTTGGACGATCAGCAGGCGTTCTTCAAGACGCTCCGGGAACAGGTCGGTACGCTGATGGCCAGCAAGGCGCCCGAGGAGGCTAGGGGGCAGATTGAGACCATTCGGGCGGCACTGAAGGGCAACGCACAGATCGCACGCTACATTGGCGATCCGGGGGCGGACGATTCGTTCCCCTCGCAGGTTGGGAAAGTGTACGAGGAACTGACGGGCAAGAAACTCGCCGCCTTGGCCGACCACCGTCAGTTCGCGCGCCATGCCCACGCCCGAGCCCACGGTCTGGCATTCGTTTGAGAACTCCCCTATGAGGTGACGATATGAGAAGGCGAAGAGCTTTGCTGAGGCTGGCGGCATCCCTAGGTGTAGCGCTCCTCGGGGCGTTGCATGCTTCCGCGCAAACACCCTCGGAAGCGCTGCTGGTGCTCGCCAAGAGCGACCTGTCGCTCGCCATTGTCGATCCTGCAAGCTTACGCGTGGTTGGCCGCGTGCCGTCCGGTCCGGACCCGCACGAGGTGATTGCATCCGCCGACGGCAGGCTCGCTTACATTTCGAACTACGGCGGATCGGACAGCGATCTTCACACCATCTCTGTGGTCGACTTGATTTCGCGGAAGGCCCTGCCGGCCATTGACCTCGGCGCCTTGCATTCGGCGCACGGTTTGGCTTTCGCCGGCGGCAAGCTCTATTTCACCGCGGAGACGAATAAGGCCCTCGGGCGCTACGATCCGCTCACTGGAAAAGTGGATTGGGTTTTGGGCACCGGCCAGGACCGCACGCATATGGTTTGGGTGTCCGAGAGCTTGGAGAAGCTCGTCACCTCCAACGTCAGCTCCGGCACCATTAGCATCATCGAGCGAGTTTCACCGCCCAACGGCGGGTTCGGCCCGCCACCCGGCGGCCCGCCCGGTGGCGGCCCTCCGCCCGGATTTCGTCCGCCGCAGGGAGGTCCGCGGAAAACCTGGGAAATTACCAACGTTCGTTCGGGCAACGGGTCGGAAGGATTTGACGTGTCGCCGGATGGGAAGGAAATTTGGGCCGCGAACGCGCGTGATGCCACGGTGACCATTATCGACTTCGCTGGCAAACATGCCACCCAGACTTTTCCCATTTCGGTCAACGGCGCGAATCGCCTGAAGTTCACTCCGGATGGCACGCGAGTCTTTGTCTCCGGGCTGGGCTTCGGAGGCAGGTCGGGCAGCGATCTCGTGGTGATCGATGCGGCGAGCCGCAAGGAGATCAAGCATTTCGACCTGGGCGGGGGCGCCGCAGGAATACTGATGGTTCCCGACGGCTCACGCGCCTTCGTCGCCGTGAGCGGGAAAGACTACGTCGCGGTCGTGGACCTGGGAAGCCTGGAAATCACTGGCCGTATCTCCGCCGGGAAGCAGCCCGATGGGCTCGCCTGGGCCGTGCGCAAATAACCTCAACGCCCAATATCCATCTGCACACTCATCGTAAGGGGACCATTTATTACTAAGAGAGGCGATTTCTCCTTAACGCCCCGCATGGTATTCCGCCCCATTCAGGGCTTGCCGAGAGGGAACGGGCGTTTTCTGCGACCCAGGCTGATGACCTGGGCTTTGCTAGCTCGCCTCTTCGGGGCTTGTTTGAGAGTCGAAACACGCGGT
The DNA here is from genome assembly GCA_963831905.1 of uncultured Acidobacteriota bacterium. GTDB lineage: Bacteria > Acidobacteriota > Terriglobia > UBA7540 > UBA7540 > CAVROP01. The sequence goes on from CAWHRX010000009.1 coordinate 3,096,723, forward strand.
GACGAGCCGGCTTGATTCATGTGACCCGTACCGAGACAGAACTCGAGCCCTTCGGCTCCTCCCAGGGTGTTGGGAAACTTCTTCTGAGCCTGCGCCACCAGGCTATCGACGAATGCGTCGTCGCTGTCAGGATCATGGTGGAACAACACCAGCCGCTTCACATCGCATTCCCGGGCAATGCGCACGCCCTCCTGCCATGAGCCGTGTCCCCAGCCTTTCTTTTCGCCTTGTGCCTGCCGGGGCGTGTATTGGGAGTCATACAACAGCAGATCGGCATCGCGGGCGAGGGACCGCAAGGCCCGGTCGTAGGCCGGAGAGCCGGGTTCGGTGTCGGTCGCCAAAACGAAAACGCCTCCGTCCGCTTCGATTCGGTAGCCGGCGCACCCCTGCGGATGATTGAGGCGCGCTGTCTTGATCACCGCTCCGTTAATACTGACGGCGGTCTTTCCTAAGTGGATAAAATGGCGATTGGCCCTCATGCCTATTGGATAGTAGGGACTCCCCATCATGCCTTCGAGGGTTCGACGCAAGCGGGCGGCCGGCAACAGCGGGGAATAGAAAAGGAAAGTGTTTTGTTTCTTGTAAAAGGGAACGAAATACGGAATTCCCTGGATATGGTCCCAATGGAAGTGGGTCAGAAAGATATGGGCGAGGATGGGCCGGCCGGAGAACTCCTTCACCAGGCTCTTACCCAGCGCCCTTATTCCGCTGCCGCAGTCAAGAATGATGCGGGTGCCGTTGTCGAGCCGAAGATCGATGCAGCAGGTGTTGCCCCCGTACCGCACCGTCTCTCTTCCCGGGGTTGGCGTTGAGCCGCGCACGCCCCAGAGCCTGACCTTCATGGTTCACCGCCTCGCGCCACCTGCCGCCCTTTAATCTTCATAGCGTAGCAATCTCGCTTTCCGGTGTCTACCATGTTCCGGTTCTTAGGGGGTCGTCATTGGACTGAGACTTGCCCTTGCGTTGCGTTGCCCGCTTCCCTGATACTTACTGGAGCCCGTTGCCACCCTACTCGATAGCCGTCAATTTGCATCGCCCGTAGGGCGTAACGGTGATTTCCATCGCCGATCAGGAGGGCATGGTGCGTCGATTGGACTCTGGAATCTGGAATCTTGAATTGCTGCGCGGCAGGGCGGCGAGAGGTTGTTCTGCATTGGCTTGCCTCGTCGGGTGTTTACTCTCAGGGGTATCATCGGCGCGCGCCCAGCAAGCGAATCTGGATGCGCTGGTGGAACGCGAAATGCCGTCGCTTCTCTCCACCTACAGGTCGCTTCACGCCGCGCCGGAGCTCTCCCATCACGAGCAAAAGACCTCGGCTTTTGTTGCCGGCGAACTGCGGGCTCTGGGTTACAACGTCACAGAACACGTAGGCAAATACGCCGGCCATCCGGAATGGTCTGGCTACGGCGTGGTGGGCATTCTGAAGAATGGCGAGGGGCCGACGGTGTACGTTCGAACCGAACTGGACGCGCTGCCCGTGGAGGAAATGACGGGCCTTCCCTATGCGAGTAAAGTCCGGACCAAGGATGACGCAGGGCGCGAGGTGGGCGTCATGCATGCCTGCGGGCACGATATTCACATCACCTCTTTGCTGGGAACGGCGAAAATGATGGCGGAAATGAAGGAACAATGGCATGGAACGCTGGTGATGCTGGCGCAGCCCGCGGAGGAAGCCATTAGCGGCGCCAAGGCCATGCTGGACGACGGTCTCTACACGCGCTTTCCGAAGCCGGATTTCGTCATTGCGCTGCATGACACGCCGGCGCTCGAGGCAGGGAAAGTCGGGTTCACGCCCGGTTATGCGATGGCCGGTTCCACCTCCGTCGAGGTCACGCTGCGCGGCATCGGCGGGCATGGCTCCGCCCCGCAAGTGGCGAAAGACCCGATCCTCGAAGCCGCGGAGTTCGTATTGGCTATTCAGACCATCGTGAGCCGCGAAGATTCACCCTTTGATCCCGCCGTGGTCACCGTCGGCTCGATTCACGGCGGCACACGTCCCAACATCATCCCGGACGAAGTGCGTTTGCAGCTTACCATCCGAACCTACAAGGAGGAGGTGAGGCAGCACATTCTCGAAGCGCTGAAGAGAATGGCGCAGGGTATTGCTGCCGCGCACGGAATCCCACCGTCGCTCTCTCCCATTGTGACCGCAGATGAGAGCGACCACAGCCCCGCGCTGTACAACGATCCCCAACTAACGGCACGGCTGGCGCAGGTCTTCAGGACGGCGCTCGGGACGGACGATGTTGTGGAGTCGCCCCCGGTCATGGCTAGCGAGGACTTCTGCCGTTTTGCTCTGGAGGATCGACAAATCCCCATTTGTCAGTTTTCCTTGGGCGCGGTTGATCCTGCAAAGCTCGCGGAGAGCCGCCGCACCGGTGTGCCCCTGCCCGGGCTGCACTCGAGTTTGTGGGCTCCGGTCCCCGAGCCCACGCTGCGCACCGGCGTGAAGTCCATGACCAGCGCGGTGTTGGATTTGATGAAGAAGTAGGCTTTAATGCCAATCTTGATTGGATCTCTGAGCGTTGAGGGAGGGAAACCCTGATGAAGGCAACTAAATCTTCCGTTCTCACTTTGTTCCTGATGGCTCTGGTGACTGCCTCGTCATCGGGTCAAGGCCCGTCGCCGGTTCCGGCAAAGCAGACGGTGATCCGTGCGGCGAGAATCCTGGATGTGAAAACGGGGCAGGTAATTCGAGACGGGGCAATCGTCATCGCCGGCGATAAGATCGTGAGTGTGGGTCCGGCTTCCGGCGTGTCATCCGGCGCCGGCTACGTGGTTATCAACTTGCCTGATGCTACCGTGCTTCCGGGCCTGATCGATGCTCATACCCATCTGACCTTTGGCACGAATTTCGGCTATGAAACGCTGGGAATCTCGGTGCCGCGCGAGGCGCTGATCGGCGCGCGCAACGCCCGCGTCACGTTGGAGGCTGGATTCACCACCGTGCGAAACGTGGGCGCCAGCGGTTACGCCGATGTGGCTCTGCGCGACGCGATCAATGCCGGGGATGTGCCGGGACCACACATGCTGGTGAGCGGTCCGGCGCTGGGGATTACGGGAGGCCACTGCGACGAGAACCTGCTGCCGTTCGAGTTTCACTTCACCGCCGGCGGCGTTGCCGACGGCGTTGAGGCCGTGCAGCACAAGACTCGCGAGGTCATCAAGTACGGCGCCGATCTGATCAAGATTTGCGCCACCGGCGGAGTTCTTTCGAAAGGAGATGACCCCAACGCCCCGCAGTACACGCTGGAGGAGATGAAGGCCATCGTGAACGACGCGCACCGCCTGGGACGGAAGGTTGCCGCCCACGCGCACGGAGCGCAAGGTGTGATCTGGGCGTCCGAGGCGGGCGTGGACTCCGTGGAGCACGGACACTTGATGAACGACGCCGCCATCGCGACTCTCAAGAAGAACGGTACTTATCTTGTGCCGACGCTCTATCTGATGGATTGGCAGCGGGAAAATGCTCGTACCGCGAATCTTCCGGACTTCGCCAGGCGCAAGATGGAGATGGTTTCGGAACTCGGAAAGACCAATGCCAAGAAGGCATTCGAGGCGGGCGTCAAGATCGGGCTGGGCACCGACGCCGCCGTTTACCCCCACGGCCTGAACGCACATGAGTTGGCGGTCTACGTCAGCATCGGCATGAGTCCTTTGCAGGCGATTCAAACCGCGACCGTCAACGACGCCGATCTGCTGGGCTGGTCTGACAGAGTAGGAACCCTCGAGCCCGGCAAGTGGGCTGACATCATTGCCGTGGACGGCGACCCACTTCAGGACATCACCGTGCTCCAGCATGTGAAGTTCGTGATGAAGGGTGGTGAAGTGGTGAAGAACGAGTATGGAAAGTGATACCGCCCACTGCCGTGTGAGGGTGGGAAGAAATTCGGATTGTGTCATCCTGAGCAAGCGAAGGATCTCTGCAGTTGTTCGTAAATAGTTGAATCAAAGGCAACTGCGGAGATCCTTCGCTACGCTCAGGATGACATGTTAGGAGTGACCAAATTGAAAAACGGCACGATCATTCTGCAATTGTTCCTTCTCTCCCTGTTCTTATTAGCAATTGCTTCCCCGCTTGGGGCGCAGGAGTCTGTCAACATCTGGCAAGCGCCGCTGGTGCTTCCCACCTACGAAACGGGTCCGCCTGATCTTGAGCCGATGTTTTATGCCGGGCGGGACTATCAGGGCGCGCAAGGCGCGATTTATCCCTACGGACTCTACGACAACCTCCTGGATACTCGGCACGACAAGACCTATCAAGCCGACTTTCTTGAGAACCAATACGTGAAGATCTGCGTGCTTCCGGAACTCGGAGGGCGCATTCTCTCCGCCACCGACAAGACGGATAACTATGACTACGTCTATCGGCAAACCGAGATCAAGCCGGCGCTGATCGGCATGCTGGGCGCCTGGATCTCCGGCGGCGTCGAGTGGAACATCCCTCACCACCACCGCGCCACCAGCTATCTGCCCGTGGACCACCGCTTGGTGAGAAATTCCGATGGAAGCAGCACAATCTGGGTAGGAGAATTGGAACTGCGCCATCGCATGGAATGGGCGGTGGGAATCACCCTCTATCCCGGCAAGTCCTATCTGAAAGTGACTACGGTCCTGGTCAATCGCACGCCCTACGTCCATTCGTTTCTGGATTTCACGAATGCCGGCGTGCACGCCAATGAAAATTATCAGGTCATTTTTCCGCCGGACACACAATTTGCGGTGTACCACGCCAAGGTTGATTTCGCCCGCTGGCCGATATCGCACGAGGTTTACCAAGGCGTAGACTACACGCGTGGTGTGGACTTGAGTTGGTGGAAGAACCATCCCACACCCGTCTCCTTCTTTGCCTGGAATTTCGACGGAGATTTCTTCGGCGGCTATGATCACGGTAAGGAGGCGGGAATCATCTGCCTCCAGGACCATAACGTGTCACCGGGCGCAAAATTCTTCGAATGGGGCAATGGCCCCGAGGGCAAATTGTGGGACAAGGTTCTGGACAGCCAAGGCGACTACCTCGAGCTGATGTCGGGAAACTTCTCGGATAACCAACCTGACTACAGTTGGATCCAGCCCTCGGAAACGAAGATCGCTGCGGCGTACTGGTTCCCGATCCGGGGTATCGGCGGCGCCAAGAACGCCAACCTGAATGGAGCCGTGAACCTGGATGTGGGACCCGGGCGAAAGGTCAAAATGGGTTTTTCCACGACCCAGGAGTTTCGCGGCGCGAAGGCAGTCTTGACCGCCGGGAATCGAACGCTATTTGAACGGAGCATCGACATCTCCCCCGCCAAGGCTTTTGTTCAGGACATCACGTTGCCGGATGGGGTTGGCGAAGACGATCTCAAGGCTGTGCTGCTGGATTCGGCAAACCAGGAACTGCTCAGCTACCATCCTGTGAAACTTGAGCCGGAAACCATGCCTCCCGTAGTGGAACCTCCACTAGCCCCCAAGGAAATCAAGACTGTAGACGAGCTTTATCACATCGGCCTGCGGCTCGAGCAATTCCACAATGCGGCTCTCGAGCCCTACGCTTACTTTGAAGAGGCCCTGAGCCGCGATCCTGGCAACTCTGAAGTCAACACCGCCCTGGGCCGCCTCTACAGTGAGCGCGGGCTCTGGCGGCAGGCGAGGGAGAGACTCACGACAGCTCTCGCCCGGGCCACTCGCAATTACACGCGGCCCAAAGACGGCGAAGCGTATTACTACCTGGGCGTCACACTGCGAGGCGAGGACAAGAATCGCGAAGCGGAGGACGCGTTCCACCGCGCCGCGTGGAGCGAAGCATGGGCCGCCGCCAGCTACGAGCAACTTTCGGAATTGGATGGCCTGAGGGGAGACTGGCCACGAGCGCTTTCCGATCTGGATCATTCCCTGACTTATAACACGCTCAACTGCCGGGCCTGGGATCTCAAGTCCGCAGTTCTCAGACGCATGGGGCGCGCTGATGAGGCCAAGGAAGCCGCTCATAAAGCTCTGGCCGTCAATCCGCTCGACCTCTGGGGCCTTCATGAACTCGGCTTGCTCGATGCGAACTCACAGTCTCAGGCCTTCCCGGGAAACGCCGTGCAGGCCAACCTTGAGCTGGCCATGGACTACTGCGACGCCGGATTAGGGAGTGAGGCGGAACGGGTTCTCAAGCAGCTTGCGGCTGCGAGCCCTGGCCAGAATCGAGTGAACCCGCTCATCTATTACGACCTTGGCTATCTCGCCACGCAGTCAGGCCAGCCGGGCGAAGCGGCCGGATACTTTCACCTGGCCGCCCAGATGCCCACCGACTATGTTTTTCCTTTCCGTCTCGAAGAAGTGAAAGTGCTCGAGGCTGCCATGCAGGCCAATCCTGGCGATGCTCGCGCGCCATACTATCTCGGGAATCTTCTTTATGACCGGCAACCTGATGTCGCCGTCAAAGAGTGGGAAAAATCCGCCGCAATCGACAGCTCATTCTCGCTAGTGCACAGAAATCTCGCCCAAGGCTACGAGCAATCGCAGAAAGATACCCCCAAGGCGATCGTTTCCATGGAAAGGGCTGTCGGGTTGGATCCGAACAATGCCCGCCTACGGTTTGAGCTCGACATCCTGTATGAAGCCGAAAACGTTTCGCCTCAGAAAAGACTGGCTTCGTTTGAATCCAACCCCGCGCTGGCTGCCAAGCGCTCGGATGCGATGACTCAGGAAGCGAAGGTCTACTTGCTGGTGGGCCGGGATGAGCAGGCTCTTCAATTGCTCAAGACCCACCGATTCCATAACTGGGAGGGTTATGGCGATGTTCACGATGTCTATGTGGACGCATGCCTCCTCGCAGGTGAAAGAGGCCTGCACGCCGGCAAGTTCAACGAGGCTTTAGGAGACTTCCAGGCAGCCCTTGAGTATCCGGAGAACCTTGAGGTCGGCAGACCGTATCATGAAGGCCGGCGCCCGGAGGTTGACTACTGGTTGGGTGTGGCTTACGGCAAGCTCGGAAATAGTGCTGAATCGCTGGAGATGTTCCGCCAGGCAGTGGCCGCGCTAGGGCCTGAACAAGGGCGCGAGCGACCTGAGATGCTGTATTACGCGGGTCTGGCGGCTCAGAAGCTTGGCCGCTCCGCGGAGGCAACACGGTTTTTCGGCGACCTGATCGGCAAAGGTGAGAAGGCGCTGGCCACCCGCCCCGAGGCGGACTACTTCGCCAAGTTCGGCCAGAGGCGTTCCAGCCGCCTGCGCCTCGCCGAAGCCCATTACCTCATCGGCCTCGGGAACCTGGGAAAGGGTGAGGCAGCCAAAGCTCGGGACGAATTCCAGGCGGCGCTGAACCTTAATGTGAACCATCTTGGCGCCACCACACAGCTAAGCTCCGAAGGCTCGCGAACCGTGGCCACAAGATGAGGCAGAATTGCGCCGGGGTTGTAGGGGCGGCTCTCGTGGCCGCCCGTTTCAGGTCGCGGGATCGGTCGTTATCGTCCCCCACCTCGTGGGCAACCACGGGGGTTTCCCCTTTACGCTATCGACTCCGAATAGCGCAACAATTCTGTAACATAACATTCACGCCCGGGTAACCTGCCTCCCCCACACTATTTTGAGTAGCCTGCACCTTCGTAGGATGGCTCTCACAGGTGACGCCAACCCTAATGTTAACCTTCGCTTAATTCTCTTGTAAAAGAGCGGGGGCAAAGTGCGGGTGGAGGATAATACCCATGAAAAAACTGCCGTATCTCTCAACGGTTCTTCTCGGTAGTGCCGTTGTTTTGATGTGCTTTGTAATATTCCAATCTTTACCCACGACTGCCGCGCCGGCGCCTGCCCCGGACGCCGTTATGCTCAACGGTGCAGGAGCGAGCTTCCCCTATCCCATTTATGCGAAATGGTTTTCGGACTACAATAAACTTCACTCCGATATTCAGATCAATTATCAATCGATCGGCTCGGGTGGAGGGATTCGACAGCTCTTGTCCGGGACGGTGGATTTCGGCGCGTCCGACGCCCCCATGACTGACCAACAGCTTAGCGAGGCTAAGACCAAGATCCTGCATTTCCCGACGGTGCTGGGCGCAGTGGTTCCCTGCTACAATATTCCCGGCCTATCACAGGAGCTGGATTTCACGGGCGATGTCTTGGCCGGCATCTATCTCGGCACAATCACCAAATGGAATGACCCGGCGATTGCCAAGCTCAATAAGGGCGTGAATCTCCCTGCAACGGATATCGTGGTGTTGCACCGTTCGGAAGCCAGCGGGACTTCCTATGTCTGGACCGACTACCTCTCGAAAGTGTCGCCGGAGTGGGAAAAGAAGGTCGGGAAGAACATCGCCGTCAATTGGCCGGTGGGGCTGGGCGGAAAGGGTAATGAAGGCGTGACGGGGTTGGTGAAACAGACACCCGGAGCGATCGGCTATGTGGAGCTGCTCTACGCTCTGCAGAACAATATAGCGTACGGCCGGATGCGAAACTCCGCCGGGGCCTTCGTGAAGGCGAACTTGGCCAGCGTGACCGCCGCCGCTGCGAGCTATGCCAAGAACATGCCCGACGATTTCCGGATTTCAATTACCAACGCTCCGGGCAAAGCAACTTACCCGATTTGCAGTTTCACCTACCTGCTGATTCCGACGACGATCGCGGACGCCACTAAGAGGCAGGTGATCAAGGGTTTTCTAAGCTGGATGCTCAATGATGGGCAGAAGGAAACTGAGCCTCTGTCCTACGCACGCCTCCCGCAGGAAGTAGTCGCGAAAGAGTTGAAGCAGATTTCGCAAATCCATTAAGACGCTAGGCAGGTACTCCCCTCCTGGTTCAGGAGGGGTCGGGGGTGGTCGGCGCGCCGCCCCTTGATCCCCTCCTCCGAGAGGAGGGGAATCTGATCGATCGTTATGGCTGGCATTCCAATTCCGACCGGACGCGCGACGGCAAACCGTCGCGCCTCCGGGCTTGTTCAAGGCCTCCGAAGCGGCGATACGTTTGCGCATCTCTTCACGCTCCTCTGCGCGGCGAGCATCCTGCTGGTGACGGCGGCGCTCGTTCATCAGCTTTATATCAATTCCGCACTCTCGCGACACAAGTTTGGGTTTCATTTCCTGACTGGCCGTACTTGGGATCCCGTGAACGGGGATTTCGGCGCATTGCCTTTCATCTACGGCACGGTGGTTACCTCCGCGCTAGCGCTGCTTATAGCAGTTCCCATGGGAGTCGGGGCAGCCATCTTCCTGTCTGAGTTGGCGCCGCCACGCGTCTCCAATGCGATGACCTTCGTCATCGAACTCCTTGCCGCCGTCCCCAGTGTGATTTACGGGCTGTTGGGGATATTCATCATGGTGCCCTTTCTCCGTCAGTATGGGGAGCCGTTCCTGAAGCACACCCTGGGGTTCTTGCCGTTGTTTCAGGGGCCGGCGTATGGCGTGGGCATGTTGGCAGCGGGTCTAGTGCTCGCGGTGATGGTGGTCCCGTTCATCATTTCGGTTTCACGCGACGTTCTTATGGCGGTTCCGGTGGAGCAACGTGAGGCGGCGCTGGCGCTGGGCGCCACCAAGTGGGAGTCGACCTGGCAGGTCGTTGTTCCCTTTGCCCGCATAGGCATCATGGCCTCCATCTTTCTCTCCTTGGCGCGAGCTCTAGGCGAGACCATGGCAGTGACCATGGTCATCGGCGGCACTCCCGCGATCAGTGCTTCCTTGTTCGCACCCGGATATTCCATCGCGGCAGTCATTGCCGATCGAATTCGCCGAAGCCACCGGCGACCTTTACATCCAGACGCTGATTGAGCTGGGCTTGGTGCTGTTTGCGCTGACGATTGTGATTAACGGCTTGGCAAGAGTCTTTATCATTTCCACGACCAAGAAAGGCTCCGGGCATTAATGGGCTGGCGCAATATCTGGCGAAAATTCGTCAACTACTTCATGTTCAGCCTGACGGGACTTTGCGCTCTGATCACTGTGGGTGCGTTGTTCTTCATTCTGGGATATCTTCTTTGGCACGGTGGCAGTGCTCTCAGTTGGACGTTCCTGACCCACCTGCCGACGCCGGTGGGCGAGGCCGGCGGGGGAATGGCGAACGCTATTGTGGGGAGTGCGAAGCTGCTCTTGTTGGCGTCCATTTTCGGCATCCCGATTGGTTTTCTGGGCGGCGTTTACCTGGCTGAATTTGGCGGCCAGGCGTTTTCCTCGGTGGTCCGCTATACGGCGGATCTCTTGAACGGCGTACCCTCGATTGTGATGGGGATTTTCGCCTTCACCATCGTGGTTCTGCCGATGAAGCATTTTTCAACTCTGGCGGGAAGCTTGGCATTGGGCGTGATGATGATCCCTATCGCCGTGCGCAGTACGGAGGAAGCCCTGCGTACCGTCCCCATGATGCTGCGCGAGGGCGCGCTGGCTTTGGGCGCGAGCAAATGGAAAACCATCGCCACCGTGGCCGTTCCGGCGGCGCGCAAGGGGATCATTACTGGAATCGTTCTGGACATTGCTCGTGTCGCCGGTGAGACGGCGCCTCTGTTGTTCACCGCCTTTAGCAACCGCTTCTGGAGCCCGGGATGGAATCAGCCTACAGCCTCCCTGCCGGTTATGGTCTACACTTATGCCATCTCGCCGTACGATGATTGGCACCGGCAAGCCTGGGCGGCCGGATCTGGTTCTTCTGACTTTGGTGCTGGTAGCGAACGTGATCGCCAGGTTGACCGTCTCCGGGCGGTCGGCGCAATAGCGGTGGTGGAGAGATTCAGGCAGGGGCAGGCGATGGCGCGTCGTCTAAGCCCGGTGACTCCTATGACGAATTTTACGCCCAGCAGTATGACCACGGCCAAACAAGCCAGCCAGCCCATTCAGTCTCCAGGAGGGAAAGTGGCCGCCGACGACGTGAAGATGCGGGTTTCCGGATTGGACTTCTACTACGGTCCCAAACAAGCTCTTTTTGGCATCGGTCTTCAGATCCTGACGAACCGCATTACGGCGCTGATTGGTCCTTCGGGTTGCGGCAAGTCTACGTTCTTGCGAACCCTAAACCGCATGTACGAGACCCTGCCGCACGCCAGGGCCGAGGGCGAAATCCTGTTCGACAATGAGGACCTTCTCGCCATGGACCCGGTGGCGTTGCGCCGCCGGGTAGGGATGGTCTTTCAGAGGCCGAACCCGTTTCCCAAGTCCATTTTCGACAATATTGCCTACGGGCTGCGCGTGAATGGGACTTATCGCGGGGCTGCCTTGCAGGAGAAGGTTGAGAAGAGCCTGCGCCGCGCGGCCCTGTGGGAAGAAGTGAAGGACTCGCTCCACAAGTCCGCGTACGCGCTTTCGGGCGGGCAGCAGCAGCGCTTGTGCATCGCCAGGGCGCTGGCAGTTGACCCTGAAGTGTTGCTTCTCGACGAGCCGTGCTCCGCCCTTGATCCCATTGCCACTGCGAAAATCGAGGAGCTGCTCTTTTCCCTTCAGGACCAATGCACGCAGGTCATTGTCACCCACAACATGCAGCAGGCGGCGCGCGTGGCGGATTACACAGGTTTCTTTCTCTTGGGCAAGCTCATCGAATACAACAAGACGGAGGTGATCTTCAAGACTCCAGCCAAGAAGGAGACCGAAGATTACATCACGGGCCGATTCGGATAGAGGAGGAAGGCAGACGCATGGTACGCCATTTTGAAGAAGAACTTGATAACCTGAGAAACCGCCTGCTCGAGATGAGCGGGCTGGTGGAGGACTCCGTTTACCGCAGCATCCAGTCGCTGATTGAGAAGAACGAGGAGGCGGCGCAGCAGGTGCTCCAGAACGAAGCCCGCATCAACCGCATGGAGATTGATATCGATGAGCTGGCGACCAGCCTTTTGGCGCGGGTCCAGCCCATGGCCACCGACCTCCGATTCATTACCGCCGCCATCAAGATCAACAACGACCTGGAACGCATGGGGGATATCTCCGTGAACATCGTGCGCAGGACTCTGGCCCTGATGCGCGAGCCCCTGCTGAAGGAACTGGTCGACATCCCTCACATGGCGAGCCTTGCCCAGTCGATGATCCGGAAAAGCCTGGATGCCTTCGTGAAGAAGGACGCCGAACTGGCACGGACCATCCTTACCTCCGATGATGTCATCGATCAACTGCGCGACACTGTGTACGAAGAGTTGATCGCCGTGATGGAGCAGGATTCCAGCTCGGTCCGCCAATGTATCAACCTGATGTTCATTGCGCGTGCCCTGGAGCGGCTCGCCGACCATGCCACCAACATTGCCGAAGACGTATTGTTCCTGGTGGAGGGAGTCGAGGTACGGCACCACGCGGAGGTGCGCGAATAACAGGGCGTAGGCGCAGGCCTTGCGCCTGCCCTCCTCAGAGGGCGCCCACGAGGGGCGCCCCTACAGCATCCAACCCGCAGCCGCCCAATGCATCCAACACTTAGAGCGAGATGAGTGGGGGACTTTTGCGCCCATTTTCTCTTTGACTCATTTCGACGTTTAATGGTAAAAGGTGAGTTGGGATCAGGACGTTCTGAGGACGACTTAGAGCGATAGCGCCGGGAGTCAGGTAATGGAGCGAAAGTTTCTCTGGATGTCGGCAGCGGGGTTGGGCTTACTGCTTTTCGCGCTGCCGGTTTGGGCGCAGCAAGAGCAACAGCAGCAACCGCCGCCGCAGCAACCGCAGCAGCAACAACCGCAGCAGCCGGAAGCACAACAACCCGCTGAGAATGCGACGGACAACGCTTCCGACAACCCTGCCCCAAACGAGAACGAGATAACGATTCCTGAAGGGACGGAATTCAAGCTCCAGCTCCACTCCTCAGTCAGCTCCAAGACTTCCCACCCCGGCGATAGGATCTTGACCACCTTGCTTGATCCCGTGGCGGTCGAGGACCAGGACATTCTGGCCAAAGGCACGCGGATTGACGGGCATATTGCCGAGGTGAAGGCCGCCGGACGGCGTGGAAAAGGCGGCGATTTGTCCCTGGTCTTTGACACCGTTGAACTGCCCAATGGCCAGAGGCTGGCGATCACCGGTTCACTCACCGAAGTCTTTTCGAGCGAGGGCGGAAGTGATCCTAATGTCGGGCCGGAGGGCGATTTGAAGGGAGGCGGAGCCTCCCACAAGAAGCAAGCAGCCATTATCGCCGCCACCACTGCGGTGGGCGCAACCGGCGGGCTCGCCACGGGCATTGCCGGGGCCGCCACAGGAATTGCTTTGGCAGTCCTCCTTCCTCATGGCAAACAAGCCGCCTTAGCGGCGGGCTCGTTGATCGGTATGCGGCTCGACCGCGACGTTACCTTCGCACTTACGCCAGCCCCTGAGTCGAAATAGGCCGAAACCCCGATTCCAGACACGCGTGCCACGGTCGGGGCGGTGTTGTGCCCGCCCGGAGCGGTCGCCCGCCGTGGAGTGGACATTCTGCCCGAGAGCTGTGGTGCGGGCGTCGCGCCCGCTGTCGCTGGGGCGTCCCGCCCCAGCGGGTCACGGGCAAAATGCCCGTGCCACGGCGGGCGGGACGCCCGCACCACTTCTCATGCTGCGACCCCCTCTGCGGCCGGTCCTTTGTTTTCTATGACATTCTCGCTTTGTTCCGGCGATTTTGGTGTTTGGGCGGCGTTTTCCTCTGTAGGACTTTCTGTCCCAGCGTCGAGCCCCACAACCTTACTCAGTTCCTCGGCCGCGCGGTCGTCCCGCTCATTGTCGGGAGGGCTGGCCTCCGGGGTAGGGGCACGCCATGGCGTGCCCGTACGTGCGGCTCGCGAACCGCCCCGACTCAGGCTCGCGTGCTCCTTGCGCATGGTCAGCAGGATTCTCACCTTGCGGTCGATCGCCCGGTCCAGCGCCATTTCCAGGCGCAGCACCGTGTTCGCAGTCTCGTCCTTCGGAGCGAGGCACGAGTCCCGCGCAATCGCGTCTTTCCGTTCCTGCGCCTTCATCTCCTCCGCGAACGCCCCCTCCACCACCGCGATCTGCTCCTCCAGCAGGCGCTCCAGTTCCTGGCAGCGGCCCTTCCGCCCCGCCTCGTCCCCGAAGGTATCCTTCACATACTGGTCGAGACTTGCCTGGTCCTCCTTCTGGAAGTGGCGTGCCCATTCGTACAAGAGCGCCAGCAGGTGGACGATCTGCCGGGGCCTCCACCCCAACTCATCCTGGTAGTAGCTTTCGATCTGTTGGTGGTGGGGCTGCGAGAAGTACCGCCGCCGCACCTGCTCGCGAATCACTCCCCAAAGCGAGATCAGCAGGCGCAGCCGCACCAAGGGGTGGGTGGGCTGGGGCAGGTGGGGCGCCACGGCCTCGCACTGGGAGGGTTCAAAGGTCACGTCAGCAAGGTCCCGGGCGAGCCGGCGCCGCCGCTCCTCGACCTCCTCGAGAGCGCCACGCATCAGGCCCGTCACCATGCGCTCAATGCGGTCGCGCCGCCAGTAGAGCCGCCCCAGGTCTTCGGTCTGCCGGTCCCAGAGCGCGTCGCCCGGCCCGTAAGCGGTCGCCAGCTCGCGCTTCAGGGCTGCGTAGCGCTCGGGGTCTTCCCCCAGAGCCCGCATAACGGCGGCGTCGTTTTCGGGCGCGGCGTCACACCCGTGCTTGACAGCGTTCATTTTCATGCGCTCTTTTCCGGCCTCGCTGCGAGGCCCGGTGGAGCGCTGCGAATTGCGCCGAGCGGCGTCGAGTCGCTGGGGAGTAAGACAAGTAGATTTTCGTAAGGACATAGTAATCTCCATGAATGGAAGAGTTTGGGGAGCAGGGGCGGCAGACAAGCCGTCCCCACAAAGGTGAGATTCCTCGACTTCTTGACTGGGCAGGAGGCAGGAAGCACAGGCAGGGACTACGAACTTAATCCGAGGAAGAGGCATAACCTGTCCGGCAGCGCCTAACCGTCTGCCAGCCATACCATACAACTATAGCCTATATTGACTGTAGTGTCAAGTACCAAACAAGTTACTTACTCCGATGGCACTGCTCTGCGTCCGTCCACCACTGGAACATGTCAAATGCTGTAGGAGAAATGCGAGGCTGGCGCAGGGCGAAGCCCTGCGTCGCAAGGAGCCGGAATGAACAGCGACCGCAGAAGTGCACCAGCGCCAGTCCCGTAATAGTGTATCTGCATGGACAGGCGGCGATTATGCGCCCAGTTGGGGCGCATACATCCCGACAAAAAACCGTCGGGACGCGCCCGCGGACTGTTTACAACAGACTATCGTGTGAGATAATTTTCAGCATGCACAAACTGCTTGTCTTACTTGTGTTGGCTATGCCGCTCGCAGCGAGTGGTGGACAGGGAAATCCTCAGTCTGTGGCGGCAAGGGCAGAGTACAGTGTGGGAAAACTCGCCTTCGATAAGTGTCGCGGCGGCTGTGACATTTTTGTAATGGCCTCCCCAAACTCAAAGCCAAAGCGACTCGTCGCAGGGCAGAATCCCGCGTGGTCGCCCGATGGCGAGAAAATCGTGTACTGCAAGGGAGAGGGCTTGTCGGGGTTCGGACAGATACATCTCATTAATGCGGATGGCTCCGGCCATAAACAGTTGACGATGTTGGAGGGTGGCGCTTACGGCCCGGATTGGTCACCTGATGGGAACGCGATAGCTTTTACGGCTTCAGGAAGAATTTTAGTCATGGACAAGAATGGCCAGAGTGTCAGGAAGATAATTGGGGGGTACGGAGCACGGTGGTCACCTGATGGGAAGCAACTAGTGTTTCTCCAGTATTCGGCAAGGCATGGTTCCATATGCATTGTTAACGCTGACGGAACGGGAGCAAGGAGGGTGATCGAAGACAACTCAAGCGTCTTGGAGGCGACGTGGATTCCCGATGGAAAGAGCATTGCCTTCTGTTCGGAGCGAGAACACAAACACAAATCGGCCATATTTCGCGTGAACATCGATGGTACTGGTCTTGAAGCCGTAGCAGTGGATGAGCGGCGATCACTGTTCTTTCCTCGACTCTCGCCGGACGGTCAACGGCTTGTTGGGGACGGCTTCGTTAAAGGCTCTGGTGAGGGCGACGTATTGCTGCTGGACTTGGCAAGCCATCAGGCGAGCGTCTTGGCTCATGGGTTACATCCCAGCGTGGTTTGGGAAAAACGGTAGCTGCCGAAAATCCCCTTCTCACAGGCAAACGTGGGTGCAATCTCCCCTGGTGGCCTACTGTTGACGAACCGACTCGGCTGGTTCGCGGGTGGCGCATCTATAAGGTCGTCGGCTCCGTCAAGCAAAATCGCGTTGTCGGTCCTGGTTATTCGTTCGCCTCGATTCGGTGGCCAGGTTCCACCACACATCTATTCGATCCCAGGCGGGGACCATGATGGCTTTTTCTGACTCCCTCCTCTTTGGGGGAGGGAGGCCGGGAGCTCAATCATACGTTCGGTCATGGTTAGACCAGCGCTACATCCTCGAGCATCCCGGCATGCGAACCTCGCCGACAGAATTCTGCGTAATCGATCTTGTCCCTCAACATGATGTAGAGCCGGATGGCCAGCTTGCGCGCGATGGCGACTTTGGCGATCGCCCGGCCTTTGCGGAAGGTCAAGCGGCGGTAGGCACGGGCGAGCCGAGGATCATAGCGGCTGGCGGTCTGCGCCGCTTCCACCAGCAGCCAGCGCAGCAGCCGGTTGCCTTGTTTGGTCAGGTGGCCAAAGCGCTGCCGTCCGGCGCTGGAATCCTCCTGGGGAATCAACCCCAGGTAACTGGTCAGGTGGCGATCGTCCGGGAAGCGCTCCACGGGGCCCAGCACCAGCACCGTGGCCAACGCCGTCTGCGGCCCTACCCCCGGATGGGTCATCAGTCGCTGCGCCTCCTCCCGTTGCGCCGCTTCCTGCTCGATCCGCCGGTCCAACTCCTGGACCCAGGTGTCCAACTGCCGCACTAGGCGTAACAAGTCTGCACGCCGCCGCTCCATTCCTTCTCTTAGAGGAAGCTTTTTGAGTTCTTCCTGCCCGCGCTCGCTCCACAACCGTCGGCGCCGCCGCAGTCCGTAGCTGAGGGCGATCGCCTGCAGTCCGTTCTGAGCTCGGGTGCGCAGTTCCACCAACTGATGGCGATGCTCGAGCAGTACCCGCACATCCCGCTCCTCCGCACTGGGCAGCCAGATCTTGGGAAAATCACCCCGCAGCAACAGATTCAGGATGTGCTCCGCGTCCCGCCGATCGTGTTTCTGCTTGCGCGTCTCCTTCGCCCGAATCTTCCCCGCTTCCCCCACCACCAGCTCGTGCCCCAATTCCGCCAGCATCTCCGTGAACCAGCGCGTGTACCCTGTGCTCTCGATCCCCACCAAGGCCGGCTCCTTTAGCCCCGCGTAGAATCTTCGCGCTTCCCCGTCTTCATGTTCCAACCGCCTCTCTTCCAACTCCCCCGTCTCGGTGTTCAGCATGGCAATCTGTTCACTCCGCGTATGCAAATCACAGCCTATAATGATCATGTCTCGGCTCCTCCTCGCTGAGAGTTCCTGGTTTGCTCACAACGCCAGTTTACTCTCCCCGTCCAGGAGCCGACGACCTTATGCCATCATACGTGCCGACGTTCTTTGTCGGGATGTATGCGCCCTTCGTGCGGCTAAGGCCCCCGTTCCCTTCTCACGGCACTCTGTCCATCGCCAGCAGTGAAGCGTCCCTCAGGAAAAAAACCTCCAACTCGACCACGGCCAACCGCCGGGCTCCTTCGCCCACCCTCGCTTCACCGGATAGTTATGCAGCTAGTTCAGTTTCTCTTCCAGTTTCCTGGCCGCCCAGCGGTGATTATACGCCCAGTTGGGGCGCATACATCCCGACAAAAACCCTCGTGACGTATGCGCCACCCGGGGGCATCAGGGAGACCGGGTTCGTTGCGCTCTGCGCCCATCTGTTGTGCTGGGATGGCAGGTTGAGAATCATTTGGGTTTAGGTTGCAGGTCAACTCTTGGGGATGTCGGGGCGGTTCCACCAGCCGCCTCCCAAGGCCTGAAAGAGCGCTGCGGTATCGGCATAGCGATTGGCTCGGGCCTGCACCAGATTAATCAGGGCTTGCTGGTAGGCCTGCTCGGCGCTCAACAGCGCAAGATAGCCAGCATAGCCCGCCCTCACTTGCGACGAAGTGAGATCGAGGGTCAGCTTGGCGGCGTCCGTGGCGGCACTGGCGGCTTTCAGGGCATCGGCGTCCTGCTGGAGCGCGTGGAGCGAGTCCGCCACATTCTGAAATGCGGCGATAACGGTACTGCGGTATTGTTCGGCGGCTTGGGTAAAGGCGGCTTTGGCAGCGCGCTCCCGGTGCCGCAGGGCGCCGGCGTCGAAGATGGGCTGGGTGATTCCGGCGGTCAAATCCCAAAAGCCATTGCCGCCGGAGAACATCTTGCTGAAGGCGACCGGCGAACTGCCGGCGTCGGCAGTCAGGGCAATGCTCGGCAGGCGGTTGGCGATGGCAATGCCAATCTGGGCGCTGGCGGAATGCAGGTTTTCCTCGGCTTGGCGAACATCCGGGCGCTGCTCGAGGAGTTGCGAAGGAAGGCTCAGCGGCAATTCTTGCGGGAGTTGCAGGCTCGCGAGCTCAAATTTCTCAGTCAGATCCTGGTTCGGGAATCCGCCCGCCAGCGCCGCAAGCGCGTCCCGCTGTTGCGCCAGTTGTTTGAGCAGCGGCGGCAAGGTGGCGGCGACTTGGGCAAGCTGCGATTCCTGCGCGGACACGTCGAGTTGGCCCGCATAGCCACTCGTATACTGTTCCTTCAATATCTTCAGCATGTCCGTGTTGACTTTGATGAGCGCCTGAGTGGCGGCAATCTGCCCCCGCAGAGATGCCTCTTGGATCGCTCCCGCGGCGACGTTGGAGCTTAAGGTGATGTGTGTGGCGGCCAGCGCGAAGCGCGCTTGCTGCGCTTGCGCAGCGAGCGATTCCACGGTTCTGCGATTCAGTCCGAAAACGTCCGGTACGAACGAAACGCTCACCTGCGGCGTGTAGAGGCTGTAATTCTGGACATTGGCGCTGGGGACAGGCGAAAGGTCGGCTGCCGACCTCGCCCGGGTCGCCGTAAAGCTGCCGGTGACACTGGGATAGTAAAAACCGCGCTGGGCCAGCAAATTCTCTCTCGCCACGGTCAATGCCGCTTGCGCCGACTTCAGATCGGGATTGGCTTGGAGGGCGCGAGCGATTAAATCGTCGAGCGCCTGCGAGTGAAACACCTGCCACCACTCCCCCGGAATGTCCTTGCCCTCGACCAAGCGCTGCGCTTCTCCCCCGGCCACGCTCGGTGTGCTGCTGGTGGCTGAAATCGGAGTGGGAGTGTAGCCGCCCACGTCAGGGGAAGCGGGCTTCTTAAAATTCGGGCCCACCACGCAAGCTGGGGCGAGTAGTAAGGCCGCCAGGAAGAGGGCGATGAGCGATTTGGAGATCTGAAACATAGATTTAGCCTGAATTCCGAAGTTGACCTCGCGAACGGAACGGGTGTTCAGATTCTTCGGAAGTAACCCCTCACCCGGCCCGCTCCGGCTGATGAACGCGCCGGCAGCAGGCCACCCTCTCCCCGAGGGAGAGGGCAGCCAACGACGATATTCTTCAGCCCTCTCCCGTGGGGAGAGGGTGGCGAGAGTAGCGAGCCGGGTGAGGGGTTTCTTCTCATAGATCTTCGCAACTTCGGAATGCGGGTTTACCCGCTAGTGCCTCCGGTTCATGCGAGTTCCGCTGAGCGAGCCAGTTTCATTCGCTTTATCCGCCGCCGGTCCGCCTATGACCGCCGGGTTTGGACTGCGATGGCGAACATTGTTGAGTGTTGGCGCGACGATTCGGGTAACGCCTGTTGCAGCGCCGCCCGCCTTGTTTGTTCCCGGTTGATGAACATTTGGGGCGTTGGCCCGTATCAAACGCGGGCGAATGGTGGAAGACTGCGTGGAACGGCTGACGCTTCGGGACGGTTGGGCGGAGAGACCCCTCACCCGTCTCGCGCCGGCTGATGAAAGCGCCGGTCGCGGGACACCCTCTCCCCACGGGAGAGGGCGCGCAGATTCAGCAAGGAGAGGGCCAGCGAGCAGACAAACGATAGAGCTAAGAACGAGGATGGGGTACGCGGCCTTCATCCCGAGTGAACCTCCGATGGGTGGTGATTATCGCGGCCTAGAAAGATCATCCTCAATGCGGGCACGGCGAGAAGCAGCATAACGGGGCCGAGCAACATGCCGCCCACAATCACCGTGGCGAGGGGGCGCTGCACCTGGCTGCCGATGCCCGTGGAAATGGCCGCGGGAAGGAGGCCGATGCAGGCCGAAAGCGCCGTCATCAGCAGGGGGCGCATGCGGGTGCTGGCGGCGCGGTACATCGCCTCCACGGGCACTAATCCCTTGGCCCTTTCGTGTTCATAAAAAGTAATCATCAGGATGCCGTCCATGACGGAAACGCCGAAGAGCGAAACGAAGCCGATGGCGGCGGAGACGCTGAAATGGAGACCGGAGAGATAGAGCGCCAGGATGCCGCCCACCACCGCGTCAGGGATGCCGGCGAGGGCCAGAAGGCTATCGCGAAAGTTATTGAACAGGCTGTAGAGCGCCCCGGCAATCAAAATGAAGCTGATGGGCACAATAATCTCCAGACGTTTCTTGGCTTCCTGAAGATCTCCGAACTCTCCGGCCCAAATCAGCCGGTATCCGGGCGGAAGTTTCACGTTGTCCGCGATGCGCCTCTGAGCCTCCTCGACCGTGCCGCCCAGGTCGCGGCCCCGCACGCTGAACTTGACCGGGATGAAGCGTTGCACGCTCTCGTGATAAACCCAGGCGGCTCCCGTGTCCAGGGTGATGTTCGCCAATTCGCTGAGGGGTATGTAGGCATTGGCGCCGGTGGGGGTTTGATAGCCCACTTTGATATTGCGAATTTTATCGATGCTGTCGCGGTATTCGGGCGTATAACGGACGACCAGATCGAACTGCCGGTCACCCTCCAGGACCGAAGTCGCTATGGCGCCGCCCATGGACGCCTGCACGACCGCGTTCACATCGCCGGAATTGAGGCCATAGCGCGCGGCCTTGGCGCGATCCACTTTGATGTTCAAATTGGGTTGTCCCAGGACGGGGAAGATGCCGAGGTCGGTGATGCCCCGCACCTGGCTCATCTGGTCCCGGACCTGGTCGGCAAGATTGGTGATGGTTTGGAGATTGGGACCGACGATCTTGACCGAATTAACACCTTTGACGCCCGAGATCCCTTCCTCGATATTGTCCTCAATGTACTGGGAGAAATTGAAGACGACCCCCGGAAGCTCGTTATTAAACTCCTCCTGAATCTGGTTGGTGAGTTTGTCTTTGGTCAAACCCTTTGGCCATTCATCAAAAGGCTTGAGGGGAGCGAAGAGTTCGACGTTGGAGAAGGGCGAAGCGTCGCTGCCGTCGTCCGGCCGGCCATGTTGGGAAACCACGGTGAGGACTTCGTGGTGTCGCAGGAGAATCTGGCGCATTTTTCGGGTGGCCGCTTCGCCGTCCTCGAGCGAGAGCGTGATGGGCATGGAAGCCCGGATCCAAAAGTTGCCTTCTTCCAAGTGCGGAAGAAACTCGCTGCCGAGCCTCGGTGCGATCAGGAAGAAGGTTCCCAGAGATAAGGTCAATTCCAATCCAACCACCAGTGCGCGGTGGTTCAGGGAAAAGCGCAGCGCAGGATTGTAGATACGGTGCAACACGCGGACGACGATCGTTTCCGCTTCCTTCACGTTCTTGGGGAGCAGCAAGGAAGTAATCACGGGCGTGACCGTAAACGTTGCGATCAGGGCGCCGGCCAGAGCGTAGCCGTAGGTTCGCGCCATGGGCCCGAAGATTTGGCCCTCGACTCCCTGCATGGTGAACAAGGGCACGAATCCGGCAACAGTGATCAGCGCCGAGAACAAGACCGCCTTGTCCACCTGCATGGCGCTGATCAGAATCAGCCGCAAGCGGTCTGTCCATCCGTGTACCGCCGTCGTCGGCTCTGAGGGTCTCGTCGGGTCGGGCCCCCAAGATCCTTTCGCCAGACGCTCGAGCAGGCTCCGTTTTTCCTCCGGATCGCGCTGGAAATTCTTGAAGATATTCTCGACCAGGATCACGGCTGAATCCACAATGATGCCGAAGTCCACCGCGCCAACGGACAACAGGTTCGCGCTTTCGTGCTGCATCACCAGGAGAATGGTGGCGAAAAACAGCGCGAAGGGGATATTCAGACCCACGATGGTGGCGCTGCGGAGATTGCCGAGGAAAATCCATTGGATCAAGAAGACCAGCAAGCATCCGAAAATCAGGTTGTGCAGAACCGTGTGGGTGGTGAGGGCGATCAAGGCGGAGCGGTCATAATAAGGAACCACCTTGACTCCGGGTGGCAGACTCCCGTCGTGATTTATCTTTTCAATGGCCGCTTTGACCTTGGGGAGCATGTCGGAGGTCGTTTCCGTTCGCCTCATCACCACGATCGCCCCAACGACGTCGTCTTGCTCGTCCTTCCCCAGAATGCCGAGCCTTGGCCGGTAGCCAACGGAAACCTTGGCGACGTCGCGGATCAGCACCGGGACACCGTTGATTTGGGTCAGAACCACATTGTCGATATCGTCAACTTTGTAACCTTGGCGCAAATCATCGCTGCCACCATCGTCAATGAGGCCGACGCCGCGAATATTGATGGACTGCTGGCCAACGCGGATTTCGCGTCCGCCCACGTTAAGGTTGGAGTTACCCAGCGCTTTCAGGACTTGAGGGACGGTGACGCTATACGCTTCGAGCTTGTGCGGGTCCACCTCGACTTGGAACTCCTTGGTGGGGCCGCCCCAACTGTTGACGGCGGCGATGCCGGGGATGGTCAACAGGCGCCGCGCCACAATCCAATCCTGGACCGTGCGCAGGTTGACAATTCCGAAGTGCGGCGGGCCGACCACCTGATAACGATAGATTTCTCCCGTCGAACTGTTGGCTTGGATGTCGGGCACCAGGCTGCCGGGCAGGCTAACGTTCTGTTGCATCGCCACCGATGCCTGGGCATAGGCGAAATTGTAGTCGATCCCATATTTGAAGCTGACTCGCACAAAGGACAATCCATAGAACGAAGTCGAGCGGATGACATCAATGCCGGGTGTAGTGTAGAGTCCAATCTCCATGGGGAGCGTGTAGTAACGCTCCATCTCCTCGGCGGAGAGGCCCGGCGCCTGAGCGGTGATCTCGAGGATCACCGGCGTGGGATTTGGGTAGGCCTCGATGTTGAGCAGCTTGAAAGCGATGAACCCGGCGCCCACGAACAACAGCAGACCCAGCACCACAATCGGGCGTCGACTCAGGCAAAAGGCGATGAGAGACTTAAACATAGTCTTCAGTTCTCAGTTGTCAGTCTTCAGTTTTCGGACTTCAGTCCTTTGTTCCGGCTGAACCGTGACCACTGGGAACTGAGAACTGAAGACTGAGAACTACTGCTAGTCGCTGGGCGGCGCCTCGAGCATGTTGCTTAGAAACACCGCGCCGTCGGTTACGGCCAATTCTCCGGGGCGCAAACCTTCGAGGATTTCGACCCAGCCGTCCTTGCGCAGGCCGACTTTGACGTCCTTTTGCACAAAGCGACGGCGATCCGCAGTCACCCAAACCGTCATCGTGCCGTCGGCTTCGCGGACCACGCCGGCGGCGGGTATGGCGGTGGCGTCGATCGGGGCCTTAACCCGGATGACGAAGTTCGCGAGCATTCCGGGGTGCAGTTCATCTTTGGGATCCGCGATCTCCGAGCGGATAGTTCCGCGATGCGTACCTGGGTCAACGCTTTCGTAGATTTTCGCAACCCTCCCAAGAAACACGCGGTTAGGATAAGAAACCACACGGACTTCGACCGGCTCGCCCAAGTGGAAGAGCGGGATCTCGCTTTCGGCCACATTGGCCAGCATCCATTTGAGGGCGACGTCGGCAACCGAATAGGGCGCCGGCAGGTTTCCGGGCTGCACCAACCAGCCCGGTTGCGCGTTTTTGGAAGTGATTTTGCCAGGGATGGGACTGCGCACAATCAGGGCGGGATCGATCCGGCGCGAGGCAATCATTTGATCGATCTCCGCATCCGTCTTGCCGAAGACTCGTACGGCATCTCGCGCGGCTTTCAGCGCACCCTCCGCCGTTTGTTGGTCGGAGATCGCTTGTTCCCTTTCCCGCTCTGCAATCCCCGCCAATCCACGAACACGCGCCAGTTCCCTGTTGGTCAACTCAAAAGCCGCTGCCGCTCCGATCAATGTTGACTCTGCCTGAATCAGGTCGGGGCTCTTGATGGTGTAGAGGGGCTGGTCTATACGAACTTGGGCGCCCAACTGCACCAAGGTCGCGATGATAGTTCCCTGGTAAGCGGGGAAAACTTGCACGGACAGGTCCTCGTCATAATCGATATTACCCACTGCCTCCTTCTCCACCGGAAACAGGTAGCTTCCCACCGGCTCGACCTTGATGGAGCTCAGTTGAGTGGGCGTCAACTCCAAGGTCGCATCGGGCTGGGCCTTGCTCGATTTGGCGGCCGAGTTCTCAGCCGTATTAGTATTGGTCGCCTGACCGCGACTGCGGCCGGATTCCACCAGGGCCATTACGGCGGCCAGCGCTACGGCCGCCCCGAACATCAGGGCGAATCTCTTGCCGATGTGAATTCGAACTTCCATTGTCTTCCTCCGACGAAGTGCGAGCGCTGTTCGGTAATCACTCGAAACGTCCCAGGCCAGCGCCGCGGAGCGACCTCGAAAGAATTAAGAAATGTGATTGCCGGCCGGGTGCGCTCAAGATCACCATAATCCGTCTGCCGGAACATCCTCCAGTTATCTTGCGGGTATGATTGCCTATCTTTCGGCCAGCTCGACCCTATCTTCCCGCCAACTTTTCAGACGGCGCGGGGCGATTTGGTAGAATTGCATTCGTGGCTTGATATTTCGATGCCAACATTGCAGGCAGGCGAGAGCGATATGCTTTCATCATTCCTAAAGCTAAGCCGCACCAAGCTGCTTCTGGTTGCAGGGTTCATGATCTTAGCCGTGGCCCTGATCGATTGGCAGGTCGAACTGAACGTCTCTTTTGGCTTTCTTTATCTTTTCCCCATGTTGATTGTGGGAAGTTGCCTGCCGCGCTGGCAACTCGTATTGCTGGGAGGATTGTGTACCTTTCTGGCCGAACGCTTTGCCCCCTTCTGGTATACGTGGGAACCCGCAGCAGGGGTTCCCCGCGACATCTTCATGTTCGCTGCTTACTTTGGCACCGCGCTCTTCGCTCATGAATCCGCCAAGAACCGGCGACTCACGGCGCAGCACGTCCGAGAGGTTGAGCAAGAGTCGCTGCTGCGGCGCGACGCTGAGCAGCAGTTGCAGGCCCTCATCGAGAGCAGCCCGGCAGCAATACTGACGTTGGACTCGGCGGGCAAGATTGTGATGGCCAATCAAGCCGCTCACCGCCTGCTGGGCTTCGAGCCTGAGACCTTGCCGGGTGAATCGATCAAGGACTTTGTTCCACCCTTGGCCCGGGTGCCACCGGCCGAGGAGGCGGCGCCCGCCTTTCGTACGGCCCTGCAGTGCAGTGGCCGGCGTCGTGATGGGGAGGTATTTCTCGCGGACGTTTGGTTTTCCACCTACAAGACGAGTGCCGGAGCAAGGTTGGCGGCCATGCTGGTGGATAGCTCCGAGGATCTTCGCGATAAAGAGGAGTCCAGCCTCCGGCATTTGATGGTGGCTTCCCGCTTGGCCGTAGGAGGGGTGTCGCATGAGATCCGAAACGTGTGCGGTGCGATCGCGGTGGTTTGCGAAAATCTCTCGCGCCGGCCCGAGTTGGCGCAGAGTGAGGACTTCCGCGCGCTGAAGGACCTGGTAGAAGGTTTGGGAAGGATCGCCGCCTTCGAGTTGCGGCAGAGCGCTGGAAGCGAGGAACCGGCGAGTGTTGACCTGGGCGAGGTTCTTGACGAATTGCGCATTGTAACCTTGCCGTCCCTGCAAGAATCCGGGGTGCTGGTTCGCTGGCATGTGCCCGAGGGTTTGCCCCGGGTGTGGGCTGACCGCCACAACCTCCTGCAGGCTCTGTTGAACCTCACCAAGAACAGTTTGCGAGCCATGGAAGACCGAGACGTAAAAGAGTTCAGAGTCAGCGCCAGTGTGGAAGGCGAACGCGTGGTGGTACGGGTCCGGGATACCGGTGGCGGCATATCCAATCCCGAACGTCTATTTCAGCCTTTTCAGGAAGGCGCGGAAGCCGCAGGGCTGGGCCTGTATCTCTCTCGGGCTCTGGTCAGGACATTTCAGGGTGACCTCCGTTACGAGCCGGGATCTCCCGGGTGTTGCTTCGCTTTGGACCTTGTGCCTTGTGCGGAGCAAGGTTGCGAGGAGGGAGGGTCAAAGACACATGGATAAGATCCGAATCCTCTTACTGGATGACCACGCTCTGTTCCGTGAAGGTCTGAGCCGGTTGGTGGACAGCGAGCCTGACCTGGAAATGACCGGGCACTGCGCGACGGTCGACAAAGCCATCGATATCCTGCGGCAGAACCCGATCGATCTGGTGCTGCTGGACTACGACCTGGGCAAAGAAAATGGCTTCCAGTTTATGGCGCGCGCCCGGGCGATGGGCTTCGAGGGACGTTTCCTCATTGTCACGGCCGGAATGAGCGACGCCCAGTCGGTCGAGGCAGTCAGGCTGGGGGTAGGCGGGATATTCACGAAGCATAGCTCGCCGGTCTCGCTCGCCCAGGCCATCCGCAAAGTGATGGCAGGAGAAACGTGGCTGGATCAGACGTCGGTGCGGGCATTGGTCGAAGCGGCCAAAAGCCAGGAGGCGCCGGACGCAAAACGTCCCTTCACGGAAAGGGAGAATGAAGTGCTGCAGGGCGTGTTCGAGGGTTTCAGCAATAAGGAAATCGGCGCGCGTCTCGACATCTCGGAAAGCTCGGTGAAGGCGGCGCTGCAACAACTGTTTCACAAAACCGGCGTGCGGACCCGCAGCCAACTGGTCCGCATCGCGCTCGAGGAGGGTTTCGGCCGCCGCAAGTAGAACCACAACAGCAACCGCTGTCGTCAGAAGAGGTACTTCAAGGCGAATTGGATGAGGCGAGGAGCCACCGAGGTTTGAGTGATCACACCGAAGTTTGCCGTCCCCAGCGTCGTGCCCGGGTTGCTGAACTGGGGATGGTTGAGGGAGTTGTAGAATTCAATGCGGAAGGCGAGTTCGGCGTCTTCCCGCAGGCCACCCACCACGGTCGTCTTTCCCAGAGAAAAGTCGGTATTAATCTGCGGCGGCCCGTCGAGGAAGCTCTGCCCTGTGTTACCGTACCCGGTTGCGCCATCGGAGCCGATGGCGGGGGGAGAACACAGCGCCGGCGTATTGATCCAGTTGCCCAGCCTCGATTCCAGGCTGCCGGCGGTGGCCACGGAGGCGAGCGTCCGACCCGGGCAGAGAGTGACGGTCGAGGGAGAGGCTTCACCATAGACCGTGCCGCCGTTCGGATCGGTCAGGGTCAGCGGCAATCCGCTTTGCAGAATGACAATTCCGGTTGTGAACCACCCGTTCAACAGTTTTCCTGCCGCGTCGGCGTTGTAGAGCCGATTGGGGAACTGGTAATCAAAGTTGGTAACGCTCCGGTGGGTGCGGTCAAAGGTGGCGCGCGCCCAGTTCCTGGCAAGATAATTCAGGTCGTTATAGATGGCCGTGTCGTTCATGGCCTTCGACAAGGTATAGGCGGATTGAAAGGTCAGGCCGTGAGTAATCTGCCTGCGGAGAGTCGCCTGGAGGCCATGATACCAGGACTCACCGGCAAACTCGCTGTCCGTCAATGCGGAGGGGGTCTCGCCCAGGTACGGAACGCGCTGCCCGGCGTTGACGGCGGTATTGGTTGTCAAGCAGCCGGTGGGCGCGCCGGTGTAGCCGCAGTTGATCGGGTTTGCGGGGCCGGCGAGAGAGGGCTGGTTGAGGCCCACGCCGATCAGCAGATGGTCCCCGTACGATCCGACGTAGCCAACGTCAAAAGTGAAAGCTCTGGCCAGCCGGGTCTGGATGCTCAGGTTCCATTGCTGGAGGCGTGGAATTTTATATTCCGGGCCGGCGATCCGGTCAGAAAGCTGTGAGGATGGGGTGCGGGGAACAAAGCCGAGGGTCGTGGTCGGAAAGGGCTTTTGAAGGTCCGACTGGCCGTTGGCGGCGTCGGTATTGGTGAATCCCTGCGCAAAAGGCGCCGCGGTGAAGAGGGGCGCGTTTCCGGCATTGGCGCTATATGCCGGCGCCTGGAAAAACCAGCCGTACCCGCCGCGCACTGCGGCACGCCCGGCTGCTCCGAACGGCTGCCACGCAAAACCAAAGCGGGGCGCGAACTTCCCCAGCGGAGTGCTGTTCTGATAGAAACTGCGCGTGGGGCTTGTCCACACACCCGTGGGCGGCGGCCCAAACGGCTCGCCCGTGTAAGGATTGATCAGGGCGGGATGGTAATTGGCCGCCACCACGTCGCCGGCCAGAGTTCCCGCGAGCGGCGGAATAGGCGCTTCCTTCAAGAGAGACGGCCACACGTTGCCGATTTCGCCTGCCTTGTCGGACGAGGGTCCCACATATTCCCAGCGCAGGCCGGCATTGAGCGCGAGGCGCGGCATCACCTTGAAATCGTCCTGCGCGAAGCCCGCCCCGTAATAGTGCCGGTATTGGTACTGCACCTCGCCGTTCGGTCCCACTCCCTCGTTGGCTCTAACGGTTTCGATGTTGCTCCGGCCGACAGGGCTTTGATTGTCCGTGGCGGTCAGGCCCACCAGGAAGTCCTCAAACGTTTCGAAGGTGATCTTGCCGCGGGCGGCGCCGGTGTCCAGCCGGTCGTTGTGTTGCAAAAGGAAAACTCCGCCCACCCGCGCATTGTGCCTTCCGTGCACGAGGGAGAGATTGTCTGTCCCGGCGAGCGTGTTCGTGAGCATGGAGAAATCGTTCGCGCCATTGCCGAAAAAGCGGAAAGTTCCCATGGGGCCCAGCATGGTGACTTCCGGGGGAAAAGGGAAAAACGGATCGACGGGAGTGATGCCGAATGAATCTGCATCGGGAGTACCGACGCCGCGGGCTGTCTGAAGAGTGCGCGTGTAGGCAAACCGCGCTTCGTTGGCCACCTTGGGCGTAAGAAGCGAGGTCAACTTAACGGAGAGCGCCGCGTCCTCAGCATGGAGTGCTTGGGGAGAGCCGGAGCCGGGAAGCACCGGGGTGACGGTTGCCCCACCCGGCGCTCCCAGAGACCGGCGCTGGTGAATTCGTGAAAAAAAGCCGCGCCATGACAGGGTGTTGACGGATGAGGCGAGAAAGTCGCTGTTGGCGACGAGGTGATCCTCGTTGTAATAAGACGGGAAGCTGAAGGACGAGAAACCCATGCCCGCATTGCTGCCGGACTGGAGGATCGTCTGCGGTACCGGCATGAGATATGACCCGTCGGGCAGCGTGGTCTGCAAAATGCGTAGCGCCACCGGATTGATGGGGGCGGTTGTCGCGGTATTCCGGTTCGCGCAGTCCAGTTGCTTCCCGCCCGCGAAGGTCAGATAGTTCGGGTCGGGTTGACCCGCGTCCGGCCCGCTGGTCAGTACGTGATTCGCGGGGCAGAACTCCGCCGCCAGGGTCGAAGCCGACCGGTCGTTCGTCAGAGGAGGAAGGATGACCGTGGCCACGGAGGTCGGGTCGAGCCCGTTCACCTGTCGCGTTCCCTGGTAGGAGCCGAAAAAGAACCACTTGTTCCGGAGCACCGGGCCGCCCAATGATAGTCCGAACTGGTTTTGCTTCAGATCCGGTTTAGGCTGACCGGTGGCATTGCGAAAGAAGGAATTGGAATTGAAAATGTCGTTGCGCACGAATTCCCAGGCGGTGCCGTGATACTGCCTCTCTCCGCCCCGCGTCATCACGTTGGTGCTGGGCACCATGGCGCCATAGCCGGCGTCGTACTGCGAGGTCTGGATCTTGAACTCGGCGATGGTGTCGGGATTGGGGACGGTGCTGGGAGGGGAAGCGCCCTCAATGGCGTAACTGCCCGCGGTGGTGCTTCCGTTCACGTTGACCGTCCCGGTTCCTCTGCCCAGAGTTCCGGCATTGTTCACGTCCGCGACGGTGCCTGAAGACATCGAGAGAACCTGCGCAAAGTTGCGAGTGGTCAGCGGCACGCCGGTGATCGTCTTGTGATCCACCAGAGTGCCCGTCGACGAGGCCGATGAGCTCAGGCGGCAATTGCACTCGATCCGCTCGCGGGAGTCCCCGGCTTCCAGGCTGGCGTCCAGCGTGGGAGCTTCCGAAACGCTCACGGTCATTGAGGAGACTAGCGAGGTCTTGAAACCCGGCGCAGAAAAGCTCACACGGTATGTCCCGGGGACAAGCAACGAGAAGCGATAGCTGCCATTCTCTCCCGAGATCATGGTGAGAGTCTGATTCGTGGCGTTGTTCGTGAGCACGACGGTTGCGCCCGGCACGGGTTGGTTCGCGTTGGTGACGGTCCCGCCTAGCGCCCCTGTGGCGTCAGACTGCGCGCACAGAAGACTGACGGACGCTATTATCCAGAGAGCGAGGAGCGCCGCGCCGAGGATATGCCGCCTCCCGCCAAACACGACTGAGGACCGACCACCGTGCTCTGCGAAATCAACGATATGGCGAGGATGAGATGTCATTATTCCACGAATTGTCGAGCTTAGAACATTACCACGGGATCCAGGTTCTTGCTTTGAAGATATCCGGGAGCGCGGGCATTCCTTCGCTCCGCTCAGGACGGGCTCTGCCCGCCTTTCGCGCCGCAATTGTCCGCAAGCTGCGGGCAGGATGCCCGCGCTCCCGGGTACTTCATGGTTTCTGTGTGCCGCTGGTGGCATGGGCGACTGCTTTGAAAACGCGTAGGGGTAGGGCTTGGCCCACCCGCCTCATTAGGGGACGGCGAGCCGTCCCCCTACAAGAAGGCAGCCGTCAGCGGCGCGGGGGCGGCTTGAGATGGGCGACTTCGGGAAGCGGGAGGAGTTGGGAGGCGGACTCCAATTCCACATCGTCGCGGACCAGCGCGGGCAAAAACTTAGCGAGCGCGGCGATGGTGGTCGGGTAGGGGTGACCGATGGCCAGCGCCGCTCCCTGTTCCTCCAGGACGCGCCGGAACTCGCGGAGCTGGCCGATCGTGTAGGGCACACTCTGGGTGTCGTCCAAGAAAACGGAACGATAAAAGGCCGGAAGGCCTTGCCGGCGGGCTGCGTCGAATGCGACGCTCGAGGCGGTCGTCCGGCTGTCGATGAAGAAGAGGTGTCGCCCGGCGAGCGACCTCATCACCGCTGCCATCAAGCGGGGATCGGCGGTGGCGCGCGAGCCCATATGGTTGTTGACGCCGGCCGCCTGCGGGACGGAAGCCAAGTCCGAATCGATGACGTGTTCGATCTGGAGGCGGTTCATCCCCACGCGGATATCTGCCAGCCCTGGCGGGGCGTGAGGACTCGGGATCGGTTCCATCGGCAGGTGAAGCATCACTTCCCGCCCGGCGTGCCGGGCTTCCCGGGCGGTTTCCGCGGAGGAGCTAAGATGCGGAAGAATCGAGAAGGTGAGGGCATACGGCAAGGCCAGCAATTGGTGCGGCGTCTCGAGATTGGCCCCGAGGTCGTCAATAATAATCGCGGCGTGAAGGAGGCGCGGGATCTCACGAATCGTCCAACGAGCGACCGGCTTCCGATTGCGTGACAGACGGATATCAGCGACTCGCAGTCCTCTCCTGCCCCTCGTTTCATCGACGGAGACATCCAGGTGGTCTTCCCGAGCCTGACGCTCGAGAGCGCCCACCACCGCGGAATAGACCTCGGACCCGGCTCGCGCTTCGGGAGGCGGCGTAGGCCTTACGGCAAAATGACCCATGTAGGGCCTGATCCAGACTTGAGATCGTCCGGCAGTTTCGATGGCGCGCTCGAGTTTTAGC
The DNA here is from genome assembly GCA_963831905.1 of uncultured Acidobacteriota bacterium. Lineage (GTDB taxonomy): Bacteria > Acidobacteriota > Terriglobia > UBA7540 > UBA7540 > CAVROP01. Next base: position 3,128,460 of record CAWHRX010000009.1, read on the forward strand.
GTCAGTTGCTGATGGTCCGCTTCGCGCCCGAGGGAGGAGACAGGTTTTGGTTGGCGCTTACAGCTCAGGGCACAGGCCGCGAGGACCAGAAGAGCGGCAAGTCGCGGTATTGATGCTTGCCTGCGGTGAGGAGTGGAATTCAAGGGAAGACGGGCAAAGTGAATATTGCAGGGACAGCCCAGGTGGTTGGCCCCGGGCGGCCACAGGGGCCGTCCTCACAATGATCAAGGTCAGCAGCTTTAGCAGGCGCCGAGGGATGCGTCAGGATTTCGATCGCCTTACGAAGCTGCAAATCGTCCTTCCCGCCAAAGTGTTCGGGGTTCTGCATATCCTCATCGCCTTCGGCTTCAGGCATAGCGACCTCTGCGGTCTGGACAACGCTGGGCGTGACGCCGTTGTCGTTGATCGCTTTCCCGTCCGGTCCATAGTACTTCGCCACCGAGAGCAGCAACGCTGAGCCGTCGCCCACCGGAATCAGTTTCTGAAAGACCCCCACGCCAAAGCTGCGTACGCCGACCACTTCGCCGCGCTTGTTGCCCAAAACGGCGGAAGCGACCAGCTCCGCGGGCCCGGCGGTGGATTGGTTGATCAGCACTGCCAAGGGGAGATCACACTCGCCGTCCGCGGGATGGGCGGTAATATCCTGCCGAGGGTAGCGCTGTCCGGAGAGATAGGTGATCAGGCCTTTGCCGAGGAAAAGACTAGCCGTATCAATGGCCTCTTGCACGTCGCCGCCAGCGCAGTTTCTCAGGTCCAGAATTATTTTATGCGCGCCGTTCGACTCGAGTTCTTTGATCTTCGCCGCAATCTGCCTGGCTTTGCCCTTGTCAAAGGTGGAAACGCGCAGATAGCCGTCGCCGTCCTCCAAGAGCTTGGCCACCACGGGCGGATAATTCGGGAGGGTGCGCGTCAAGGAAATAGGCTCCGGCTCGCCCCGAGCTCCGCGTACCACATAAACCTTGAGCGTGGTGTCGGGGGCACCGGCTAACAGGCGCTCAATCTGCAACACGGAGAGTTCGCGGGTGGGGCTGGCTTCCACACGATCGATTAAGTCGCCCGCCCGTATGCCGGCTTTCTCCGCCGGGCTGCCCGGCAGCACGGAGACCACGGTGACGTAGCCGCTTCGTTTGGAGAGGTAAATGCCGACACTGGCCGGGCCTGGGTCCGGATGCTCCTGGTAGGCTTTATACTCGGTGGGCGTGAAGTACGTGCTGTAAGGGTCGAGGGCCTCGAGAAGGCCGCGAATCGCGCCATCGGTTACCTTTTTGAGGTCGGGCTCGGTCACGTAATCCAGGTTAATGCGGTTCAAGACTTCGCTGTACACACCCAGATCGCGATAGGTCTTCTCCGAGTTCGATTCACTCTTGCCAAGCAATCCTCCCAGAAAGACATAGAGGACTAGCAAACTCGAAACCGAAACCAGTGTAATCCGTATGCGGTTAGTCATTACCTAAAAGACTCCTTCAGCCGTTGGGTCACGAGGGCCCCTACTCCGCCAAGTATAGCACGGCAATTGATTGGATGCATTCCGGGGTCTCGAAGTCACCCGAAAAACGGGAGTCCGGATTCAGGATTCAGGATTCGGGATTCAGGCCTGCCGAGCCTGCGTCCCTCTTCGTGTGGTCTCGCGCAACCCAGATGGGCGAGTTAGGACGGGTTATGACCAGCGGTGCTCAGCTTTCTTAGAGCGGCTGGCGCGACCCATTTCATGAAACTGGCCAATGTTTAGGAGGTCTGTACTGAATCCCGAATCCTGAATCCTGAATCCTCTTGCTTTTCGGCGCCTGAATCCTGAATCCTTGACCCTGAATCCTGGATTTCAGCAGCGCGATTTTGCGCGTAGTCCGCTTGCCGAGCTTCTGGTTTAGGAAGCGTCCTTTGTTCATGGCTCTGATTCGATACCTTTTGCCGGGACATCCTGCTTGGCAGGAGTCAGGAACGTCCCCGAGATCCGGTCATGCCAGGTGAGACTCTCGCCGTCCACCAAGGCCCAAAAGAAACCCAGCAGGAAGGCCGAGAGCGACACCAGGTACCCAAAAGCGCGTAATAAGGATTCGCGGCGGTCGGGTGGCCAGCCTTCCATGTTCCGAGCTTCGATACCCATCCAGGACTGGCCCGGTGTGGAGGCGGCCAGTGCGGTGAACATCCCGAAATACGACCCAATGAAGATGGTTGCAATAACTGCCATGACCGCGAGGTTGAGAGGGACCAGCCGGAGGTGGCCGCCGGCGAACCGAAAAATGAAAGCAAACAGTCCCGCACTCAGCAGGAGTAGCAGTCCGTCTATCAGCCCGGCCAAAAACCTGGGGCCCAAAGAAGCCACTTGAAAAGCTTCCTCCTCGAGTTGCGCGGCAGGCGATGGAGCCTCAGACTCGGCGGGCTCGACCACGATCTCCAGCCGACCGCCGGAGTCGGGTTCGAGGTCGAAGGCCTCAGCTCGAGGCCGCGGCGAATCGGGAATCTCAAATATCTCGTCATTCGGTTCCCGAGTCTCTTCGTCGGAGTAAAGCGCGTCGTCCTCAAGCGCAGCGGGAGGACCGATTTCAGCGTCGATGCGCCGGGAGTCTTGCGGGAATTCGATAAATCTCTCCACATCCGGCTCGTAGGCCGATTTCGTTTCGCTCCGCTCGAATTCAAAATCCAGGTTCTGCTCCGGAGGAGGCTCGTTCCGCAATTTCGCGCGACGCTCGCGAAAGTTCAGGACGCGATCGGAAACCTCCTGCCTCCAAGGCGCCCGCCGTGGCGAGCGCGCAGAAGACGCTGCCGCCGCGCCTTCGCGACGCTCGGGTTCAAATCCAAGGTCGAGATTGACTGCCACGGGTCGAGCGTCCGGCGTCTTACCTGGGGCAGCTTCAGACGGGCTTCGAGCCGGGTCCAAAGAAACGGAAGCCGGGTTCCTGACCGCGGTTTCGTCTGGGATTTCCGCCGCGGCTTTGCCAACGGGTGGGGAGGGTCCAAGGCTTTGTTCCGCGCCTTCGGTCGCCGGACTGGCTGGGGCGGGAAGCATCTTGGCGGGCGCTGCGGGCAGAAGACTGGCGCCGCACATGTTGCATTGTGTGAGTTCAGGGTAGCTGAATGCACCGCACTTAGAGCATTTCACCACGAGCTGAAAATCCTCTGGGCAGCGTTATACGCCGTATAGCGCATCTTAGCAAATTGATTCGTTCCGGCAAAGCTGCTTCGGGTAGAATAAAGCCTCCGTGTTCGCTCATGGACACTCAAAACATTTCACTTTTCCTGTGGAAGAATGGCGCGCTCGGGGTTCTGTTCTTGCTGCTTGCGTTGGCCACGCCTTGGGCCGCCTCCGCGCAACAGCCGACATCGGCTCCTGTGAAGTTGCAGAGCTCCGACAAAACCCTCAGCCTTCGCGCGGATTCCCAGGATCGAGGCAAAGACGTGTCTCGCCTGCGCGGGCACGTGGAAGTGACCTATCGCGGCATGAAGCTGACGGCGGACGAGGTGACCTACAACGAAGCGTCGGGAGAAGTGGTTGCCACCGGTCATGTGCTCTTCATCGATGCGAGGAGTCACATTGTCGCCGGTGAGGTTCATTACAACATGCGCACCGAGGTGGGGTGGTTCTCAAACGCCAACGGATATATTCACACCAGCACACGCCCCAGGCCGCGGCCGGTCACCAGCGACAATCCCTACTACGTTCAAGCGGACCGATCGAAGGTGCTCTACACGGAAAACCCCTTGTACTTCCAGGCCAAGGAAATGGACCGTGTGGACGAAGATACTTACACGGTGAGGCATGGCAGGTTTACGACCTGCGACTGCGAAACCAAGGGTTGGTCGTTTTCCGCCAGCGAGGCCAGGTTGGAGTTGGACGACAAGGCCATCGCGCGGGATTCCGTGATCCGATTTCTGGGCGTCCCAATTTTCTACTTTCCTTTTGTGGGTGCCTCCATCGCCCGCCGGCCTCGCCATACCGGCTTCCTGCTTCCGGAATTCAGCAATTCTTCAATCAAGGGGACTATCATAGGCGCGGGCTTTTTCTGGGCGATCAGTCCCAGCATGGACTTGTTGCTCGGTCTACAGAATTACAGCCTCCGGGGGCTTGCCCCGCGGGCGCAATTCCGCGCCCACCCTACGCAGGACACTAAACTTACGGCGGATTTTTTCGAGGTCAACGACAAAGACAAGGATCGCCAAAACCGCGCGCCCGGCGAAAGCCTCAAAGTGGTGGGGGATACTTTGGATCTTCCTTGGGGATTCCGCGGCGTCGCGGATGTCGATTACGTTTCCTCGCTGGCCTTCCGTGAAACTTATTCGCCGACTTTCACGGAAGCGGTCAATTCTGAGGCGCACCAGGCCGGGTTCGTGACCAAAGACTTTCAGGCTTACAGCCTCAACGTTTACGCATCGCGCTATCAGGATTTCCTTTCCGCGCAACCGCTCTATCAGTGCCAGGGAAGCCAGTGCCAATATGTGCCGGAGTCGTCCGTGATCCTCCGGCAAACGCCCCAGTTTTCGTCTCAGGGGATGGATAAACAAGCCGGCGATAGCCCTCTCTACTTTTCTTTCCAGACCTCTGCTGGGGAGGTCGGACGTACTGAGCCAGGCCTTGACCTTCCCTCACTCTCGAGCCGGCTGGACGTTCATCCCGAGGCGACCCTGCGCCTGCCGGAATTCTGGGGCTTCCACCTCACTCCGTCGGCAGGAGTCGATGCGGCGCGTTACGGAATCAGCCTCGACCCCAATCGCGAACCCCTGGACAGGCTGCTGGGTGAATTCTCGCTCGACTTGCGTCCGCCTTCGTTTGAAAAGGTCTTCTCCAGATCGCTTCGGCATCGGCGCTTTAAGCATGTGATCGAGCCGGACATCACGTATCGTTTGGTGAAAGCCAGAAATCCCGAAGAGCTTGCGGACGTGGTCCGGCTCGATGATCTGGACATCCTTTGCCAGACTAATGAGATTGAATACTCGGTAACCAATGTTATTCTGGCTCGCAAAGACGCTCCCGCGGGCACAACCGATCCACCCCAGGCGCAGGAACTGATCTCCTGGCGCATTGCGCAGAAGTACTATTTCGATCCCACCTTCGGCGGCGTCCTGGGGCAGAACAATCCCATTGTGTGGGAACCCACCCTCTCTCTTACGGGATTTCACTTTATTCCGGGGAGGCGTCTGTCTCCGGTTGTCTCCGATCTGAAAGTGGCCCCCTTCTCGTTTTACGACACCGAGCTGAAGCTTGACTTAAGTCCCAATGGTCAGGGTATCCTCGACGCCGGCATTACCTCTCACGTGCGGCGCGGGTTTTACGGGCTTGCATTTACCGATTTCTACATTAACAAAGGCACTTATATTAGTCTTCTAAGTGGCACTAACAGTTCCGTTGACGCGGCCGCCGGGAACGCTTCTGCCCCGGCGCCCCTGGCGGAGGAACTTCTTTTGCCGCCCAAGCCCCCAACCAGTACCCCCACGACGGCCACGACGTCTTACCATCTCTTGAACGCCCTGGCGACCTTCGGGGACTTTAACCGCAAAGGGTTGAGCGGCGCGCTGGGCGTGAACTACAATCTTGTTCAGAAGATCGCGGCGGGTGGAGTCGGCCAGCTCAGTTATAACTTCGGGTGCTTCGGGATCAACCTCGAGTACCAGCGGTATTCATTGACGACGCTGCGTGTTGAGAACATCTACCGGATAGCCATCTCGCTCGCGAACCTAGGGACGTTTGGGAACTTTAAACCACGCGACCGGCTGTATTAGACTGGGTCAGTTGCCACTCTGAGCAAAGCGAAGAATCCCCGCAGTGCGTCGCGTGCTGGAGATCCCAAAGCGAAACTGCAGAGATCCTTCACCCCGACAAGCCGGGGCTCAGGATGACATGGATTCCGGGCTCGGCCAAGATCGTGCGGCGGCAGTTTCACGCCGCAGTAGAAGGGAGACGGCATGCCTTTCCCCACTCATCGACCCCGCCGCTTGCGGCGGACTGAAACCCTGCGCGCAATGGTGCGGGAGAACCAACTCAATGTGCGGTCGCTTGTTTACCCGTTGTTTGTCTGTCCCGGATCGAAGGTGAAGGACGAAATCAAGTCCATGCCGGGGAACTACCGCTGGTCGGTTGACCTGCTGGTGGAGGAGTGCAAGTCGGCGCATGACCTGGGCATTCCCGCCGTAATTCTCTTCGGCATTCCGGAGAGCAAGGACGACGTTGGCTCCGGCGCTTACGACCCCGACGGCATCGTGCAGCGGGCGGTGCGGGCGATCAAGAAAGAATTGGGTAACTTGCTGGTGATCTGCGACGTTTGCCTGGACGAATATACGAGCCACGGTCACTGCGGCCTCGTTCGCGACGGGGAAGTGGACAACGACTCGACGCTGCCGCTGCTGGCCAAGACCGCGGTGACGCAGGTCGAGGCCGGGGCCGACATCGTGGCTCCCTCCGATATGATGGACGGCCGCGTAGCACGCATTCGCCAGGAACTGGACGCTCGCGGCTATACCCAGACTCCGATTCTGGCCTACTCCGCCAAGTACGCTTCGGCATTCTACGGACCGTTCCGGGAGGCTGCGGACTCGGCGCCCAAATTCGGAGACCGCAAGTCCTACCAAATGGATCCCGCCAACCAACGTGAAGCTCTGCGCGAGATTGCCTTGGATATCGAGGAAGGCGCAGACATCCTCATGGTGAAACCCGCGCTTCCGTACCTCGATATCATCGCGCTGGCTCGGCGCGAGTTTGATGTGCCGATCGCTGCTTACCAGGTGAGCGGCGAATTCTCTCTCATCGAGGCCGCGGCCAGGATGGGATGGATCGACCACGAACGGACGATCCTGGAAACCCTCACCTCGATTCGCCGGGCCGGTGCGGATATCATCCTGACCTATTACGCCAAGACTATTGCACGCTTGCTAGGGTAGCGCGCAGCGCAATGCCGGCTTGTGGCTGCAGCAAGCCTCCGTCTCCGTGTTCTCCGTGCTTCTAAAGGCATCAACACGGAGTGCACGGAGAATCTCAGCGTCCTCTGTGTTTCATCTTTTGACGGTCACAGAGAACACGGAGAAGAAAGAACTTTCAAGCCACAGCGTTGCTGCGCGAACTGCCAGCACGCCGACGAATCGGACGTCGGCGTTACTTTAACTTCGCAGGGAAGGTAGCTCCGCGAGTATAGTAGAGCGCGGTTGAAGCAGGGCGTAATTGCACTCGAAATTGGTCGGCGTTCTGTGCCACCACTCGACGCTCAAACAGGTCGTAGACGACTTCCACTTCTCGAGGCAGGCTGAAGATTCGATCGCCTCCGGAAACGGTGTGGACGCCCAGGAGCTCTCGAGTTGCGTACAGGACATCGCCCGCTTCGTTGTATAAGTGAACTCCTGAGAAACGGGCGATACCACGCAGCAGCGCGGCCGGCAGGTTCGGGGCTGCGACGTAGATCGAGGTCCATTCGGGAAAAGCCCTGACTCCCATTCCGGGTTTGCAGTTTCCTTGTGAAAAGACCACTTGCCCCAGCACTCGAGCTTCAGCGTCGTTCAGGTAGAAGATCGGGCTCAGCTTGCTGTTGGTGCCCCAAAAGAGGTCTTGAGGCAGGCCGGCGGTGACGGGGTGGCCGAAGTCCACGATATGCATGAGTGGGCCCCAGGGCGTCTCGCTCAGGCCAAAATTGAAGCCCGTCAGGTCGCGCATGTGCTCGAGCGAGGGCCCCTCGTCAAGATAACCGGGCGCGTAGACCCACAATGCCACGCGGCCATCTTTGCGGAGTTCCCGCTTCAACGACTCGCGCCGAGCCTTGTCAAGTTGAAAGCTGTTAAGAAAAACATACAGCTTGTAAGGTCTCAGGCGGCCCTCGATGAAATCCTGTAATAGGAACGTATCGAAGGGCGCGCCGATTCGCGGCAGGCCCCAGAGCCGCTGCTGGAAAATCAGCGGCACGTCCAGGTAATTCCGGTCCGACTCATAGAAGAAGCTCAAGTCATCCAACAGGACGGCAATTTCCGCGGAGGGTGTGCGGTCCGTTTGAAGCAGAAATTCGCCGAGCTCTCGAAAGCTTGCGAGCAATGGCGCGAAGGCCGGCTCTTTGGCCGGATTGATTGACTGGGACAACCACCAAATGCCTTGGCCATGCGTGGCCACGCGAGCAAAATTGCGGCGCAGGATCGCACCGCTTTGCGCAAGCGAATTGACGTGACCGTAATTCAGGTCGGGGCTGATGTGGGTGCGCGTGTCGTCTTCAATGATGCACAACTTCCCATGCAACCGGGCAGACTCCGTGGGTTGCATCGCCGGCGCGTCGCCACCGATGCCTCGATAGCCGTAGCTGTAGGGACAAACCAGAAAGTCGACGTAGGGCGATTCCAGAACCTGCCTTAATCCCAGATGCCCGCTGCGCTGATAAGTTGAGTAGTCGCTGTCCGGTCGCTCGTCGAAGAACCCGCCATTCCAGGCCAGTTCCATCAGGTAGCCGTAGAAAGCCCCCGCCAGTTTCTTGCCGCCGGTGGCTTCTTTGACAGTGCGACAGAAATCAATCAGCAGGTTGCTGCTGAGATCCGCAAAGCACCGGTAGTAATCAATGACGTTTCTTTCCCGCACCGGATCGCGAAAAGTGTAAAGCTTGGCCTGAAGTTGCTTTTCAGCGGAGGGGACTTCGGCGGTGTCAAAGCTTATGCTGGGATCTTTCCAGGCGGCGCGGAGCGCCGAGAGATCGTCACCATAGTGTCGCCGAAGCCAGGAACGAAAGTGGCGGCGCATGGGTTCACTGTAATCTCCGCAGAGCGCAGACATGGAAGTCTCGCCCTTCACCCATTCGCCCGTGTGGCCTGCGCCGGTTTGGAAAGCCGCGACTCGGTCGATGTGTCCGGTGCGATTGAGGTGGGCGATGAATGCTTTGAGGAAATCCTTGACTTGCCGGCGCCACACCTCCGAGGCAAAGGATTGGCCGAAGGGTTTGCCCTCCGACGTGATCTCGCATTCGCCGGGATAAGCCTTCATCCACCAGTCACCTGGCTGCACTTCGAAATTCAAGCGCAGATGAAAGCGGGCGTCGGGATCGACCGCGATAATGCGCTCGTAGCGGGCCGCGACGGCGGAAAAATCGAAACCTTCCGGGCAGCCTGGCTTGGGCTCGAGCCATTCGTAGCCTTTGCCGGCATCGAATGAGTAGGTGTGGATACCTGCCTTCGCCGCCGCCGCAGCACATTCCGCATCAAGCCAATTTTCAGTTGAGGGAGGGCTGACCCAGCACATTGCGCCAAACGCCGGTTCGCCATTCAAGAAAAGCGTGGGGGTTCCGGTGTGCAGCTTCACCTCGGCAACCACCGGTTGGGTCGACGCCGCACGCGCAGGCATCTGTCCCGCTGCTTCGGTTCCGGAATACTCCGCCAGCGCGGCAACCGAGGCAGGAATCATCTTCAGCACATCACGTCTTTGCATCGCTTTCTGCATTCTTCGTTAATACACTGCCCTCTCCCTGGGGGGAGGGTGTCCCGCGACGGCGGCTTCTCCAGCCGTCGCGGGACGGGTGAGGGGTCGCTTCCGGCCAACCCCCGCACCCATTGGGCAACTCACTGGCGAAATGCGTGTTCAAGAAAACCCAGCGCGACCAGGGCATTGTCGTCAAGCAGGTATTTCAGGGGAACTCAGCCAGAATTTCGCGGACCTGCTTACTGCTTAAACGGGGAGCCCCTCCGGGCCGCACCCGAACTGTTACTTCCACACGCGACCCGAGGCGGTTGAGAACTGACATAAGGCGATCGACAGTCAAACGCCCAAGATCCGCGTTGCGAATACGCGAGAAGTCGGCGGCGGCAATGCCGGTGCGGGCTTGAGCAGCGCGCGCGCTCAGACCTTCCCGCTCGAGCGCCTTGATGATTTCGGCCGCGAGGATCGCCTTGAGCTGCTCGACACCCGAAATCGGGTGCCCGAGGCCCCGGAAAACGTTGCCACTCCCGCGAACCACTTCCCGCTTTTCGCCTTTCATCGCAACATCTCCTTAAGCCGTTTCAAGCATTCGCTAATCAGCTGGCCTTCCTGGTCGCCTCCGCAACCGGCCAGCATGCGACCGCTAGACCTCCCTCGCTGGAACACCAACTTCGTAAATCTTTCCATCAATCTTCACAGGAAAGAGAATGGTTCCGATGGTTCCATGACGCTTCAAGAGTCCTTCAATACTGTCCTGGGCATGCGGGCGCAATCCAACGTAGCTTTCGAACGTGGTATCTGGCCGCAGCTTTACACAACAATGTTCCAGGTTGCGCGTCTTCGGCGGGGTCGTGGATTTATCTTCGTATTGAGCCCATTCGCCCCTTATCCACGATCCGAGATAACGCTCCAACATGAGCCGAGATCCCGTTGGATCAGCTTGGGAAGGCACGAGCGAGGACTCCCACAGCGGCATCCAAACGTAGATCTCTCTATCTCTAACGCTCGTCAGATCCATCCTTAGCTTGTTTTTGAATGTTATACCTGGATCGGTGGATACGGGATCGGCCTTCATGCGCTGGACCTTGAAAACTTCGTTCCACGCTAACGGTTTTACTTGCTGTGTCCTCAGGTCGTGAACGAGCTTCTGAAGGTCCTCCAGTTCTTTCTCCCTTTCCGTTTCCAATTTTTCGACCTCGCGAAGGTGGTCAGCGGAGATTCGCTCGCGTTCAAGCCGTCCAAGTTCCACTTGCCGCTTGAGGCGGCGGTTTCCGAAAAGCATAATGACGCAAACAAGAAGTGCCGCTGACCCTAGCAACCAAGCCCCGTTCCCCCTGAGGGCGTTCCACGCCTTGCCTACAGATCGCGGCGTGATAAGTAGGGCATAAAGTACCATCACGACGTAAAGAGCTCCTAAAAGCCAAGGGACATACCTGAGCCTTTTCCACTTTCTCACGATATTGATCGCGCCGAGAAAAAGCAGGCCCACTATCACCGTACCGATTTGAAACCATTCTGGGAGACTTTCCATCAGCGTCCACATCGCAGCCTCCACCAATCCGATTGCCACGAATGGAAGCGCTGTCTTCAAGTCGATGGTGGGCGCAGAGACAGCATCGCTACTCATCTTTTCTTGTGCCATTCACAGCCCCTCCGATTGCGACATTGCACTTTTGAGCTAAGATCGCGTCCAACGCCGCCGGGTGGTAGCGCGGACGCGGGCCCGTTTCGCCCTCCTCTGCGACTCCCCCTGCGGCCACGAGGCAACCCCTCACCCGTCCCGCGACGGCGGATGAAAACGCCGTCGAGGGACACCCTCTCCCCAAGGGAGCGGGCTATTGAATCAGTGAGGATGTAGGAGTTCCATGGTGTGCTGCCCCATGCGCCCCTGCGACGTTATTATTCCGGAATCTCCCGAATCCAGATGTTCCGGTAGCGGACCGGGTGGTTGTGATCCTGCAGCTTCAAAGGCAGCTTGGTTGGAGTCGGTTGGTACGGCTCGTGTTCGCCATCGGTGCGGCCGAGGACGGTGACGTGGTCCAGGACCAGCACGCCGTTGTGAATAACTGTGACCGTCGCCGCGCGCGTAAGTTTGCCCGCCGCGTCAAATCGCGGTCCGTGGAAAACGATGTCGTAAGTCTGCCACTGACCGGGAGGACGGCAGGCATTCACCAAGGGAATGTACTGGCCGTACAGCGCGGAGGCCTGGCCGTCCGGATAGGTTTTGCTCTGGTAGGAATCCAGAACCTGAATTTCGAAATTGCTCTGAAGGTAAACGCCGCTGTTGCCGCGGTCCTGATCCACGCCGTGCGGGGGATTGGGCGTGGCAAACTCAACGTGGAGTTGGCAATCGCCAAAAGCCTGCTTCGTCCTGATGTCGCCCTTCCCTGGCACCGTAGCGAAGTCTCCTTTTTCGACTTTCCAGTCGGCCGGCCCGCCTTTCTCCGACTCCCAGTTGCTGAGATCTTTGCCGTTGAAGAGCACCACCGCGTCAGACGGGGGCTTTCCCTCTTGGGTTTGGGTGCCTGGCTCACCGGGGGTGACCACGGCGGGCTGGGGAGCATTGCGGTCGTGCTGCGGGCCCCAGGGCGGCAGCGTCACGCTCGGCGTGGCTTGCTGCTGAGCCGGAGGCGGAGATGCTGGTTGGGAACAGCTCACAATCATCATAGCCATCAAGACAACCACTGTTGCGGTCGCTAAACACGCAATAATAAGGACCTTCTTTCTCATCGAGTTCCTCCTCTTTGGAAAACGCTGAACTAAGATGCCAAAACGCCAGCGAAATTGTACACTAAAACCAGCTCGATGGCTCAACCCGGAAATCAGTTGTCGCAGCAAAGTGAGAAGTTCCTATTCCAGCAAAGTAGAAAGTTCCTGTTGAAAGTCGGCAAACTTGCCGGATGAGCAAACAGGAGCTGCTGGTGATGAACACGAAGGAACGGGATCGGCTAAAGGTATTGCATGAGCTGCAGCAAGGACATTTCACGCAAGGGGCGGCGGCGCAGCAGTTGGGCGTAACGGACCGCTGGGTGAGGAAGCTGCTGGTACGGGTGAAGAAAGAAGGCGACGGCGGTATCGTGCACCGACTGCGGGGCCGGGCGTCGAATCGGCGCTTAGCGGAGAGTCTGCGCGCCCAGGCGCTGAAGCTGGTGAAAGCGAAGTACGGAGACTTTGGCCCCACGCTAGCCTGCGAGTACTTGGCGAAAGAGCACGCGGTGGAGGTGAGCAAGGAGACGCTGCGGCAGTGGATGATGGCCGCGGGGTTGCGGCGGGGGAAGCGGCGCCCAGTCGAGGAGGTGCACGTGTGGAGGCAGCGCCGGAGTTTCCGGGGAGAGTTGGTGCAATGGGACACGTCGGAGCACGACTGGCTGGAAGGGCGGGGACCGAGGCTGTACCTGGTGGCCATGATCGATGACGCCAGCAGCCAAGCCTATGCACGTTTTGTGGAGCGGGACAGCACGGAGGAGAACCTGCGCGTGCTCTGGGGGTACCTGGAGGGTTGGGGTCGGCCGGTGGAGTTTTATACGGACAAGAGCAGCCTGTTTACGGTGAACCGGCCGGTGCTGGAAGCCGCTGATGAAGCGGTGAAGGAAGAGTTGACGCAGATCGGGCGTGGCCTGCGGGAACTGGGGATTGGTTGGATCCCGGCGCATTCACCCCAGGCCAAGGGTCGCATCGAACGCTTCTTCGGCACGGCGCAGGACCGCTTGGTGAAAGGGTTACGTCTGGCGCGGGCTGAGACCCTGCCCGCGGCGCAGACTTATCTCGAGCAAGAATACCTGCCGCACTGGAACCAGACCTTCACGGTGCTGCCGGCGAGCAGCACGGATGCGCATCGTCCCCTGCGCGCGGAGCATGAGCTGAAGTCGATCTTGAGTGTGGTGGAAGAACGGATCGTGACCTCCGACTACACGATTCGCTATCAGGGGAAGATCTTCCAGATCGCACGCGGTGATATCCGCCCCGGACTGCGGGGCGGTCGGGTGCGAGTGGAGCAACGGCTGGACGGGAGCATGGCGGTGAAGTTTCGTGAGTACGGCCTGAGCGTGGCGGAGTGCCTGGCTCAACCGAAAACGCCCTCACCCCGGAAACCGGCAAGCGCGCCGAGGATTCGTCCCAAGGTTGTGCACAACTGGATGAAAGATTTCCATCTCCGGAAGAGTCCTCCTTTAGGAGTAATTCTGCCGGACGCGACACGGGGCGGGTCGCCGACGTTCTTTGGCGGCTAACCTCCGTCGCCCTACGGGCTCCTCCGGTTAGCCGCCAAAGAACGAAAAGCGGAACTTTCTACTTTGCTCAGATTAGGAACTTTCTACTTTGCCTTGACAAACCCGGAAATCAGTTGTCCAAAGTGAGGAACGGAATCAGAATCCGCGCAGAGCGGTGCTGTGGCGTCTGGGCAGGCCTGCTTTGGGGATTCGTTTCAAGACCACGTATTCGATACCATGTTTCTTACAGAATGCGCGTTTTTCCGGCACGTCGCCATCTTTGTTCACGGCGTAGATATCGGGCTTGATGGCGGCGATCTCCGGTTCGGCATCCATCCAGCCGTGCCCGGAGGAGATCAGAGCCTGCCGGACGAAGCGCACCGACTGAACCATGTAGCGGCGTTCGTCCTGGGAAAACATCGGATGCCCTTCGCCCTTCAAGAGCCGGATGTTGGCATCGTGCCCTACGACAACGTAGAGATCTCCCAGGGCGGCGACCTCCTCGAAAAACCTGACGTGGCCGGAATGAAACCAATCGTAGCAGCCGGTCACGATCACGCGCTTTCGTCCCGGTTCCTCGTTCCGTGGGGTAGCGGGCAAAACCGGAAATCCCTTCAGGTTCTCTTTCGTTAAAACACGATAGTCAACGCCGTGTTGGCGGCAGTAAGCCTTTTTCTGCGGATTATCGCTGCCTTCGTCCACAACCCAAATATCCGGTTTGATCCCGCCCGCTTGAGGAATGGAATCGCCATCTGCCTGACTTGCTGCCAGGCTTACCAGGCTGACATACCGGTCAGCCTCGAGCAGATATAACCGCTCCTCCTGACGAAACCTGGGAGGGCGGCCCTCCAAGGCGCGCACCGTCTCGTCCGGCCAGAGGAGCACGTGAAGCTTGCCGAGCTTAGACGCCTCCTCCACCAAACGCACGTGCGCGGACCTGAAATTGTCAAAACTTCCCGTGACTGCGACGGTCTTCGGGTCAGCCATGCTTTTTTGAGGACCTGACCTTCACGCGAATTCCCCCCGGCACCGGCTCGTCAGAAATAACGTAGAGGTATCCACCGCCGCAGCCGGAATACATCGCCCCCGCATACCGCGACTGGTAACAACTCAGAATCCCCACGAGGTCCACGGTGATGGTGGGGTGGCGGACGGTATGGGGTAGAATATACTCCCAGCACTTCATGCATTCGTTCATTGAGGCGCCCAGCGCCTTGCTGTCTTTCCTTACGATGGCGTTAAAGCATTGCTTGCCGGTCTCGCCCAGCCTCCGGATCCATTCCGGATCGAGGTTTTTCTGCCCGAGGGGATTGTAGCCGACGGGGCGCTGCGCCACCGGCAGCATGTAAATCACACTCTCCAGCCAATGCATGACGTCCGGATCATGGCTGGATTCGACCTGGACTGGGAAGTAACCGCCTTCATAGCTAGAGTCGTAGTCGAGCCGGTTCACTCCGGAATAAATCAAGCCTGCCATGTCCTGCGAACCTGAGGGCTCCGGCTTGCCTTGGTTCTCGGCCTCGTAAAGCTCCCTGGTCAGATCCCTGGGATCTCGATCTGGTAGTCTGCCATTCCACAGCTTGGCCGCCACCTCGCGCGTGCTGGTTGCCATTCCGCAGCGGTCCATGTAGCGGAAAGTGGGCTCGAGTCCAACCACTACCATGGACCCCGGCGGAGTGGGATTGAGTCTCGAAACGAACGGCTGATCGATCCAACCGCCCGCCAATGCCATACGGTAGGGAATTTCACTGATGATCGAAGAAATTTCCGTGTCCAGTTGCACGTGGCGGTCCTCACCACAGCGGCGCTGAGGCACAGAGAAAAGGCCGTTACTTTTAGACCCTCAACGCCTCTGCGCCTCAGTGGTGCGAGATGTTCTCTCGCACTGTGGCTTTGCCGGCTTTTCGATCCTGGTACTGCTGCTCGATCCAGGCATAGGTTTTTGCGAGTCCCTCGCGGAAGGGAGTGGAAGGTTCCCAATTCAGAATGTGTTTAATCATGGTGTTGTCGCTGTTGCGGCCGCCGACCCCCTTGGGGGCATTCAAATCGTACTTGCGGCGCAGCTTGATCCCGCCAATTTCTTCCGCAATAGTGACTAACTCGTTGATCGCGATGAGTTCGCTGGAACCGAGGTTGATGGGAGTTGCGATGAGGTCATCGCAGTGCATGATCTTGTCGATCCCCAGCGTGCAGTCGTCGATATACATGAAGCTGCGGGTTTGATTGCCATCGCCCCAGACCACAATTTCCTTGTCGCCCGTGTCCTTCGCTTCGATCACCTTGCGGCAAATGGCTGCGGGAGCCTTTTCCCGCCCGCCATCCCACGTGCCGTTGGGGCCGTAGACGTTGTGGAACCGGGCGATGAATGTCTTCAAGCCGCGCTCCGCCCAGTATTCCTGGCAAAACATCTCGGACATGAGTTTTTCCCAGCCGTAGCCCCGCTCCGCCATGGCCGGGTAGGCGTCCGACTCCTTCAGCGCCCGGGAGTGCGGGTCTTTCTGCAAGTCGGTGTTGTAGGCGCAGGCCGAGGAGGAGAAGAAATACCTTTCCGCGCCCGCCCGATAAGCCGCTTCGATGAAGTTGGTGTTGACCAGGATGCTGCGCAGGCACTCGATTCTGAACCGCTCGATGAAGCCCATGCCTCCCATGTCCGCGGCCAGATCGTATACCTCGACTGCGCCCTCGCAGGCCCTCACGCAATTCTTTCTTTCGCTCAGGTCCATGCAGAGGCTTTCAACGCCCGGCACTCGCTGGTACCAATCCGGCAGCGGTTTCTTATCAATGGCGCGGATTCTGGTAAATCCGCGGTCGTGAAAGTATCGCGTAAGAGCTCCGGCGATGAAGCCGCCTGCCCCGCCGATAACGATCAGATCGTCTTTCTTGGCCGCTTGTTGCGCACTCATGGCCTCTCCTTTTCAACCGCTGATTCGTTGAATTCCAACGGTATTCCGAACGACCCAGGCTTGGCAAGAGGATTTGAGGAGGTCCTGATCCGTCGATATCGTGCGGGTAGGGGCGAGGCGCCGCTGCCCCTAGGACGTTGTCTTTCACGCTCGAAAGACAAAGGGCGATGCGATTCAGTGCGCGGTTGCCACCGTTACGGCGGCGGGGAGGCGCGCCGCCATCCACAAATCGAGATAGGGTTTAAGGTCATTGCTCAGGTTGCGGAACTGCTCGAGGGTGAGGGATTGCGCGCCGTCGCTGTAAGCTTTTTCGGGGAACGGATGCACTTCAACGAGCAGGCCGTCTGCTCCGACGGCCACCGCAGCGCGCGCCAACGCCGGCACCAGGCTGCGCTTACCCGTGGCGTGGCTGGGATCGAGAATCACCGGCAGGTGAGTGAGTTCGTGGAGCAGGGGTACGGCGGCAATATCACAGGTGTTGCGGGTGGCAGTCTCGAAGGTTCGGATGCCTCGCTCGCAGAGTATGACTGTTGGGGTTTCCATGAGCGGTGATGTATTCGGCGGACATGAGAAGTTCCACGATGGTGGAACTCATGCCGCGCTTTAGGAGCACAGGCCGGGTACATTTGCCCAGCGCTTTGAGCAAGGCGAAATTCTGCATGTTGCGAGCACCCACTTGCATGATGTTCGCGTGCTCGGCCACTACCTCCACATCCTGCTCGCTCATCACCTCAGTGACGATCGCCAGGCCCGTCGCCTTGCGCGACTTTGGCCAGCAGTTTCAGGCCCTCAAGCTCCAGCCCCTGGAAGTCATAAGGAGAGGTGCGAGGCTTGAAGGCGCCACCACGAAAAATCTTGGCGCCGCTCGCTGCCACGGCCTGGGCAGTTTCCATGATCTGTTTTTCGCTTTCCACCGAGCACGGGCCGGCCATGATGGCGAAATGGTTTCCGCCCACGTCGACGCCATTCACCGGGATGACGGTGCGATCCTTCTTGAATTCCCGGCTCACGAACTTGTATGGCGCGGAGATGCGGACGGCGCTCTCCACGCCAGGTGCAGCTTCCAGGGATTCGAGACAAGAGGTAACGTCTCCGACCCCCACTGCGCCGATGACCACGCGTTCCTCGCCCACGATCGAGTGAACTTTGTAACCAAACTCCCGGATGCGCTCGCAAACGTGCTCGATCTCTTCTTTTGTGGCATGTTGTCTCATGGAAATAATCACCGTGCGCCTCCCTAAAAATAAAAAACCCACTCATTCGAGTGGGTTGGCTTTGTCTAGGATTTGGTTCTCTGCTCAGGCCAACGCCACTCTACTTGGGGCTAAAGCCCCAAAAGCGGTAGCTAAACCAGTTGGCGTAAGCTCTGAACATCAAAGCCAGTATAGCGCAGCCTGAAACCGGGCGCAATGACTTTTTGGCTGGGGCGGAGCTCCGATTTGCAGCTCTGGCTTTTGCAGTTTTGCTCTTGACTTTCAACTGTCGACTCTCGACTATCGACTATTATGCGAACAACCCTTACCACTCTGCTCCTGGTTCTTCTTTGCGGCTCGGTGCGCGCTGCGGGAAATCTCGAAGTGTATTTCATCGATGTCGAGGGCGGGCAAGCCACGCTCTTCGTCTCGCCGTCGGGAGAGTCGATGCTCGTGGACACGGGCTGGCCGGATGCTCAAGGCCGCGATGCGGAGCGCATCGTTGCCGCCGCCCGATTGGCAGGCGTCAGACAGATTGACTATCTGGTGGTGACGCATTACCACATGGACCACGTGGGAGGTGTGCCACAACTCGCGGCGCGCATTCCCATCCGCACCTTTGTGGATCACGGGCCGAGTGTGGAGCACGATGCCGAGGCCGACCAGCTTTATGCGGCGTATATCAGTGTGCGTGACAAAGGCAAACACCTCTTGGCGAAACCTGGCGAGGTCCTTCCCATTCGGGGAATTACGGTGCAAATTCTGACCGCGGCCGGGGAAGAGATCTCCACTCCGCTGCCGGGAGCGGGCGCGCCCAACCCGCTCTGCGCCGGAGCAAAGCGCAAAGGCGCGGATCCTTCAGAAAACGCACAGTCCAACGGGATGCTGATTACCTACGGCAAGTTTCGGATGATTGACTTGGGGGACTTGACGTGGAATAAGGAGCTAGGACTCGCCTGCCCGGATAACAAGATCGGAACGATCGACGTGTATTTGAGCACCCACCATGGCCTTGATCAATCCAGTGCGCCGCCGCTCGTGCACGCT
Organism: uncultured Acidobacteriota bacterium; assembly: GCA_963831905.1. Lineage (GTDB taxonomy): Bacteria > Acidobacteriota > Terriglobia > UBA7540 > UBA7540 > CAVROP01. The sequence continues at coordinate 3,147,175 of CAWHRX010000009.1, forward strand.
TTGCATCCTCTTGTGGCGATTATGAACAACGGCGCAAGGAAGGGCGGATCGCCCGAGGCGTGGCAGACTATGCACAGTTCGCCCGGACTCGAGGACATCTGGCAACTGCATTCCGCGCTCGAAGCCGGCAAGGCGAACAACGCCCCGGACGACTTCATCGCCAACCTGGAAGAACATTGCCAGGGAAAGTGGATCAAGCTTGCCGCCGAACAGGACGGCCATTTCACGGTAACGAACGGAAGGAATGGGAAGACAAGAAGTTATTAGGTACTCGCCCGCTAACGGACCTTCCAGGTGGTTTTATTTCAGTCTTCCGAGGACACGATTGTAATCCTCGTGCGACCCTATCCAGACCCAGTAGAGGTCGTTTTCAAAGCGCCTGGCAATGGCTCGGTAGGAACGGCCTATGGCGACCGTCCAAACTTTCCCTTTAGCTTTGAACTCGAGTGAAGGATGAAACGGGTCGCGTTGGAAGAACCGATACTTCTCGTCAGCCAGTTCCTGGATGTCTTTGGGCAGGTCGGCGTAGAGTTTTCGAAAGCTTGCTGTCAAGAAAGAGCGCAGAGGGGTCACTTGACTTTGTTAACCGCTTCCCGGTGAGCGAGGAACTCCTCGATCGGTACGGACCTTCCGGCATTGATTTCAGCATCCCACCTCTCGATCAATGCCATGCCGGCGCCACCCGCGGAGAAATCCTCCTTGATTTGATTGTCCCACGCCCTGGCGTCTTGTTCATTGAGCCAGACCAGGAGAGAGGACTTCTCCCGTTCGGGAAGTTCCGTAATCGCCCGCTTGATGGCTTCCAGCGTCATATATAAAAGCTACATTCTCTGGCAGGAGAATGCAAGTGGGCCCGAAAACGCGTCGATCAGAGCACCAGCAGCGCTTGGCCCGGTTTCAGGCGATGGATTTGACCAGCGACATGGACTTCGATGGGGCTCTTGCGCGAAGAAAGCAGAACTTGGTGGACTTTGAAAATATTATCGGCCAAAACGAGTTCGCCGGTCCCGCCAACTCCCGTGAAGATATTCCACTGGCTTGCTCTCAGTTTCGGTACGCCCGCCGACCTCCCGCCGGCGCCGCCCACCCCGGTATAGACATCCCACTGTTCTGCTTGCTTTTCCGAAGGGACCAACGTTACGGCCGTTCCGACCAGCTTGTCCAGCCCCGTCGGATGACCGGCCGGCGTGGCGGTGACTAATTCATGGAAGTGAGGGAATAAATTGACCGGCTTGCCATTTCGATAGACCTGAATTCCCACATGGTCACGGTCGACGCGCTGCGTGGTTGTGGCTATGAATTGGGCCTCGGGCCCGGCCAGTGCTCCTTCGGGCGCGGTTGCGTTTGGTTGAGTCATCTCTTGGAGCGACGGGGGGCGGGGGATCTGCCCCGAGGCGAATTGGGGTAGCAAGAAATTGAAGACGATGGCGAAGGCTGCGACAAGGAGTAGAGCCAATCTTTTCGAAACCATTGATCCCTCCCTTGTTTCAGTCCACTTTACTCGCGGCAATTATCTCACCGGAAATGCCCTGAGTCAATTCGCAGGCTCCGTCAGATCCGCCGTCGCCTCCAGCCGCACCGTTACGATCTCAAAGGGCTTAACGGAAAATTGGAATCCGTGGGGAGAGACCGGCAGAAATCCTTGATCTCTCTCCAGCGCATCGCTCATCCATGCCGACTTGACGTTGAGAAATGGAGTTTCCACTTCCACCACGCTTTCTTTGCCGGCCACCTCGAGAAACCGCAGAATCGTACCCTTTCCATCCTCGGCCGTCTTCCAGGTTTCGAGCACCACGCCGGGTTCCCGCACTTCCAGGAAACTCAGTTGGGCCGTGTCCAGAGGCCTGGCAATGTTGATGGCCTTATCTTGTGAGGTAATTTGATCCACTTCCAGTGGCGACATCTCTTCCCGTCCCAGCCGGCTGAGATCGGCAGGCGCCAGGTCCTTGGCGCTCGTGAACACATAGCGGAAGTTGAAATCGCCTCCCTGGCCCGCTGCGTAGTTCGTGAAATAGTAGTTGTTCATCACGTAGGAGAAGATCGTGCCGGAGCGCGGCGTGAACTTCGCCGGCCACGTTCCTCGCACGATATCGCCCAAGCAGACCAACGGGGCATCCACGGGCACCAGCGCCGCGCTCACACCGTCCTGCTCCGCCGCCACCCAGTGCTGCACCGAAAACCATTCCTTACCGGCGCCGGGTAGTTGGTCGCGGCTGGGGTCCACGGATCCGTTCTGAATCTCGTACTGGAATTGTGGATGCGCCATGGCCAGCGGAAATGCAAAGTAGACCGCCTCTTTGCTATAGACCTCCGTTTTGTGCACGTGGTTGATGAACTCGATTTTCTTCTGCCCGTTGAACAGGATTATCTCCGTCTCGATGTGCGGCGTGTTCAGACCGGAGCTTTCGAGGTGTGCGACCGTGCCAAAAGGCTGTTCGGACACGGAAACCAGGCGGCCGCCTCCGGCCCCGCGGATCGTGAGCTCCGGTACGGGCCACCCCGAACTGTATTCGACAAGGCGATTGGGAGTCTGGTCTCCCCCCTTGACGTACAAGTACTGATCGAACCGGTAGGGGCTTGAGGCATTGACCAGTTCCTTCTTTAGTTCCTTATCCACGATGCTCTTGACGGCTCCGCTCTTGGCATCCAGCACCACCCGGTAGTAAGCATTCTCAAGCGTCCCTCGCGGGTCTACCTGCTCCGCACGCGCGTCTACGGTAGTTTCCTGCAGAGCAATGGCCTTGTAACCGACCGATGGGACGTCCGGCGCCAGAAAGCGGATGTGGTTGTAGGATTGTCCAGAGGCCAGAATCTCGTAGGGAATGGTGCGGTGCGTCGTTAGGTCGACCAGTTCCCGCCCTCTGTCCAGGTCCATTTCAACCATTCCGGAACGCGGCCAACTCAGGGGATTGAATACCAGCAGCGTCCCGGAGGGGTCGAAAACAGAGTCAGCCAGGCCGGCCAGTCCGCGCCCGAGCACATAGTCAACTCCTCGCTTCGCCTCGTTGGCAAATCCCTCCTTGACTGCCAACTGGTCCACAGCTTCCTGGCTCTTCGGATTCGACACGCTGCGATCGGCTCCCCAGGTGTGCTCTCCGTACAGAACCATGTTGTTCCACATCCGCTTCAGGGCTTCGGCCTCGGGCTGTCGAACGGGATTAACCAGGCTGCTGAGAGTGGAAAACTCCTCCGCTGCAAGGGCTCGCTGCTCCGTCTCGCGCTCCGTAGCGGCGGAACGGGCGGTTGAAGCGATGCCGTATTCCCAGTACGGGCCGCCGTCTCCGCGCACCACCGGAATGGTATTTCCGAATTGCCGCGCGATCTGCTCCATAGCCTCCGCGAACCCCGAATACTGCAAGTGGGGATAGGCATAGATCTTGTTCCAATTGGCGGCCAGGCTCGCCTGGCCGAGATTAAGATCGGTATTTTCCCATTGCGTGCCGTAAACCAAAACCGAGTCGGCCTTGTATTCGGGGCGGGTATAAGCTTGAAGGAAAACCGGGATGGAGTCGCGCCCCGCCACAGCGTCGCCTTGTATCCCGCCGAACAACACAGCGAGTTGAGAATAGACCCACGAGTACCACATCAAGATCCTGCCGCCGTCGGGTCCCTCCCACCAAAAGGGCGATTTCTCGTTCAGGCGGCCGTAGAGCAGTATCGGCCCATTGTCGTTGTCGCAGCCGGAAATAAAATACTTCAGGCCCGCCGCCGCCAGGACCGACGCGTAGGACCAGGAGTAGGACGGCACATCCGTGATGTTGGCGTAATCGGCATCTCCCCCGTATTTTTGGTTAAACTCGAACGCGGGATAAAGAGAGCGGATAAGCGTCTCGAGGCTCGAGAAGCCCGTGAGCAGGCTCGCCTCGACCGTGGGGACGAATATCTTTTTGTCTCTTACCATCTCGAAGAGCTTCTTCTGTTGATCCTCGCTGCGCCCAGCCAGATATTGCCGCACGCTCCAATAGCCATCCGGGCTAAATCGAAAGTCCGGATGCGCGTGAATCAAATCCATCGCTTCATCAAGTTCGCGGCTTTGAATTTCGGCCACCTTTTCCTGGTAGTCGGAGTATCCCACATCGACGTGCACGTGAGGGACGACCAGCAGGTTCCACCGTTTCGCCGGTGTCAGCATCACCTTGAAGCGGTGCGAGCGCCCGTTGATTTTGACCGTGATCAGGCCTTTCTCCGGCTTGGTGCATTCGGTAATCGAGAACTCCACAATCTGCTCGCCGAATTCCCGCTTGGCCAGGTCCACGCTGTATTTGTTCGTGCCGACCAGCAGGCTCACCTCTCCTTGTCGTATCGGAACGTCATGGCGCACGTAAATGTCCACCAACTCTACGAAGTCATTGCCATGGTGCATGTAAAAAACCGTGGGCACGACTGCGGCCGTCACCTCGGCGTGACGTCTTTGAGGGGAATTCTGGTCAAGCTCCAAGGCATCGTAGGTAATCACCGAGTGGAGTTCGACGTCGCTGGTGGAGGGCGCGTCGCTGGCCGTTAAGGTGAGCCTGTTGGTCCCCTTCCGCAAAAACTGCCCTGGGAGATCGCAAGTGATCGTATCGGCAGCGGCGATCGGGCTGACGACCATTTCCCGATCGCCCCCCGTGTAGCTGAGCATGGGGTGCTGGTAAAAGAGACCCTTGTGCCCATTGATTTCCACTTCCAATCGCGCCACGCGCGCGGTCTCCGACAACAGCCCTGCTTTGAGCGTGTAGAAGCCGCTGGGTTTTCCGGGCAGATTGAACTGGATGGTATAGGGGTGAGGGCGGCTCCCCGGCCTTTCTATTTCTACACCCTCTTGATAAGCAGGCCAATCGGTCTCTGGCCGGCTCTTTCCCACGACGTAAACTAACTCGCCGGCGGGGTAGCGGGAGCCAAAGAGCGGCGGACCTTGTTTCCCGGTATTGAATTCACTCGGCGACTGGTTGAAGGTGCCGATTTTCCACACGACATTGGAAGGACCGCGGGAGTCGGCTCGGCTCGGAGTTTTACTTCCGCGGCGAGTTGCAACACCCCCGGCACACGGGCAAATACAGATTACGACCGCCAGCACCACAAGCCCTTGTAAAGCCCGCTCGTGCGGGTATTTTCTCACTTCATCCCTCCGGTCGTCTTGATCGGTTCGTGCGCTTTGCGGCCGTACACGCGCTCGTAGGCTTGGCAGTACGGACAAAGCCCGCCTTCAATGCGTTTAACGAACCAGAACGCCAGCCCTTTCTGGTTCTTGCGCGCGCGGCCACACACCGGACACTCAACGCATTTCTGGGCCATGGCGCGGTCTTGTTCGGAGATGGTTTCCATAAGCTTATCCTGTACTCGTGCAAGGGAGCCGTAGTGGCGGCCTTCAGGCGTCCTCAGGGCTCACCCCTGCATCCTGAATTTGCATCTTGGTCTTTCGGCAGACCAGAATCATACCCCAGGAGTATCGAACGAGCCAAGCCACTAGCGCGAACCAACGGGAATTGATAAGCTGCTTTCCGCTATAGATGAGGGGCGCATGACCATTCGCTCCTACGCTGCCTGGCAAAGGCGATAAGAGGGAGGCAACATCCGATGATTCAACGACGAGATTTCCTTAAGGCGGCTGGTGTATCTGCGGCGAGCATGGGCAAGCCCCTCGTCTCGAATGCGGAACAAAGCAGCGCTTCCGCGTCCGTTCCGGCCGACACCAAATATCCGAAGCTGGCGATTAAGACGCGCTACTCTCCCCAGAGACTCGCGTTCGCAGCGTCGGCAGGTTACGAAGGCGTGATTGTCGACGTCAACGAATACTTCGATCCCGACAAACTCACAGACAGTCAGACTGATCAGGTCCTGGCCGCCGCCTCGGATGCCGGAGTGCGGATCATCAGCATCGAAAGCATGGTAAACCATCTGGCCCCAGATCCTGCCGAACGGCGCCAAATACGCGATCGATTCGTCCGCTGCATCGAATTGGCCCACCGCCTGGGGTGTAAGTTCGTCGGCACTTTCAGCGGGGGCAAGCCCGGCGCGTCGGTGGACGAGCAGGCGAAGGAGCTGGCCGAAGTGCTCAACGAGCAGTACCTGCCCGTGTGCGAAAAGTTGGACGTGAGGATAGGGCCTGAGAACTATCCCTGCGACGTGAATTTCGCCACCGTGCCCGCCAGTTGGGAGAAAGTGTTTGCCCTGGTTCCGAACCATCGCTTCGGGCTGGAATTCGACCCTTCCCATTTGGTGCGGCAATACATTGACCCCATCCAGACGGCCTGGGACTTTCGCGACAGGATCCTCGCTGTGCATGCCAAGGACACGGAAATCATTCAGCCGGTTCTTGCCAAAGTCGGCATCCACGGCCGAGGCTGGTGGCGTTACCGCATTCCCGGACAGGGGCTGATTGACTGGCCCAAGTTCATCACAGTGCTTTTGCAGGCAGGATTCCGAGGTGGCATGGCGGTGGAACACGAGGACGAATTCTGGGATGCCCCTCACGGCGACGCGGGCCCCGAAATGGCGCAGGAACGCAAAGACGGGTTCATCCTTGCCGCGCGCTTTCTGCGGCAGTATCTGCCCGGCCGGTTGAGTTGATTCCGGTCCCGGCCCGCTTCGTACGCGCATTGACCCCATCTGTCGGCAGAAACTCTGTCGGGGCCGCGTTATTCCCGCGAAAGCGGGAAGCCACCCATGGAAAGTGGGGGCGGTTCGCGAACCGCCCCTACCAGCCGGGTTCGCGGGAATGACGTGTGTCACGGGTTGTGCCCCGGCTACCCCGTTGTCACGCGCGGGCCTTTGTACTACCCTTCCAGAGGGCAAATTCATCAAAGCGAAGGAGGCCACATGCGGCGTAGGACGTTCTTCGGGGGAGTTTTCGCGGGCTTGGCAGCCTCCGCGTTCGGAGCGAAGCCGCCCAGGCCCAAGGCCGGTGATATCCCCATGCGGACGTTTGGCAAGACGGGCGAAAGGCTCACCATCATCGGCCAGGCCGGCGGCCGTTTTCCCCTTATTACCTTCGAAGAGGCGAAGGCAATTACCTTGCGCGCCTACGACCTCGGGATCAACTATTTTGATAACTCCATTGATTACTGGGATGGCCGGTCGGAGGAAGTCTATGGGGCCGTTCTCCCGCCTTTCCGCAAGCATGTCTTTATCACAACCAAGGCCAACAAGCGGACTCGCGTCGGCGCCGGGGAGGAACTCGACCTATCTTTGAAACGCCTGAAGACCGACTATGTTGACCTTTGGCAGATTCATGCCGTGGATGAGAAGGCCGAGGTCGAGCAGATCTTCGGCCCAGGAGGGGCCATCGAAGCCTTCGAAGCTGCCAAGAGGGCGGGGAAGTGCCGCTTCATCGGCTTCACGGGCCACCACGATCCCTACGTTCATTTGGAAATGCTCAAGGCTTATGAGAAGTTTGACTCCATCTTAATGCCGTTACACATTGCCGACCCCGGGTACCTGAGTTTTGAGAAACTTACCTTGCCCGTTGCCGCCGGCCGCAAGATGGCCATCCAGGGAATGAAGTCCTTGGCTAATGCCAAGCTCTTGCAGGAATTCAGCGCCCGAGAATGCCTGAGCTACGCCTTAAGCCTTCCCGTCAACTGCGTTACCGTTGGCTGCACTACCATCGGCCAGTTGGAAGATGATGTTCGCATCGCCCAGCAGTTCAAGGCGTTCACGCCTGTTGAAATGGATTCGCTGCGCAAGCGAGCCGAGGGCATTAAGGGACCCGGCCTCGAAGATTGGAAGCGGAACATCGAACACCCGGCGACCGCATCCTCGAACCGCTACCGGGACGCGCGCCAACGGCACGGATGATGACTGAAACGCAAGGTTGGCTCACGGCCAGCCGCCACTTACAGCGTCAGTCCGTGTGGTATAATTTATCCTTCAGCCGCGAAATTAACTTCATTCGTGCTCTTGCGGAAAAGGGCGAAGGAGTCCTTTTGATGATTTCCAAAACCTTCGAGGTCACGATAGTGCGGGAAGGTTCGATGAGTTTCATTCCCTTGACGTTCGATCCCAAGAGCGTGTTTGGCAAAGTCCGCGCCCCCGTTAAGGTCACGCTCAACGGGTACACGTACCGCAGCACCATCGCTGCCATGGGCGGACCGCCGTTCATTCCTCTGCGGAAGAGCAACCGCGAAGCGGCGGGGTTGGAGGGAGGCGAAACGCTCGAGGTCCGGCTCGACCTTGACACCGAGAAGCGCGAAGTGAAACCGCCCGCCGATTTCGCTAAGGCGCTCAAAGCTGCGCCACCCGCCTGGGACCGATGGCAGGAAATGAGCTACACCCACCAGCGCGAATATGTCGAAGCATTGGCAGACGCCAAGAAACCCGAAACCCGCGCCCGCCGCCTGGAGAGTGCGGTTCAGGCCATCCGGCGGCGGCCAGAGCGGACGCGCGGGAGAGCGCGAGTCTAGGACGCTGCCCCTTTCTTATTGGCCGCGACGGTTTGTGGACTATAATAATGGAGTGCCCAGGCTTCGTGGAGACAACGGGGAAGGAGAACAGGATGCTCGAGATCAAGTTGGAGGACGAGAAGTTGAAAGCGCTTCTCAAGGCTGCCCTACTCGAGGTGCTGGAGGAGCGCAAAGATTTGTTGCGGGATGTGATCGAGGAGACGATGGAAGATATCGCTCTCGCGCGCGCCATTGAAGCGGGCCAGCGGACGCAAGAGGTTAGCCGCAGCGAGGTATTCTCACTTCTCGAAGGCGCGAGTTGAAGGTTCTCTTCAAATCGAGCTTCTCGGCAGATCTCCGAGCTTTGAAGGATATATCCCTCCTCGATCGACTCCAGTCCTTAGTTGCCAGCGTTGAGTCCGCCAAGTCTCTATCGGAAATGCCGAACCTTAAGAAGTTGCGAGGCGGAAGCGCCTATTACCGGGTAAGACTATGTGACGACAGAGTTGGCTTGGCGGTCGAAGAGAATGCAGTCGTCTTCGTTCGAGTTCTCCACCGCCGCAACGTCTATCGCTATTTTCCTTGATCAGAACATAGAAAGAGTCGGGTTGTGTATCCTCGGCCCGTCGGCGGTTTCCCGAGACCACTGATAAATGGCGCAACAGACTTCAGTAGAACACCGAACCCGGGTCCGCTGGTCGGTGGGAGCGCTGCTCGCCGCTTCTACAGTTATCAACTTCATCGATCGACAGACGCTTAGCGCGCTGGCGCCGATTCTGAAATCTCAATTTCGGTGGACCAACACCGACTTTGCTTCTCTCTTGATTGCCTTTCGTCTGGCTTACACGATCATGCAGGGCGTGGGCGGACGGTTGCTGGACGAGGTTGGCTCGCGTCTCGGGTTCGCGTTGGTGGTGGGGTTTTATTCCCTGGTCGCGATGGCCACCAGCTTCGCCCAAGGGTTGGCGAGTTTTCGGATCTTCCGCTTCCTTCTCGGGCTGGGCGAAGGCCCCAACTTTCCTGGCGCTGCGAAGACAGTTGCGGAATGGTTTCCGAACCGTGAGCGCGCCTGGGCCGTGGCGCTATTTGACAGCGGCACGTCCATCGGCGGCGCCGTTGCTCCCTTCATTGTGCTCTATGCCTACCGGCTTTTTGGCACGTGGCGGCCCGCCTTCGCGCTCACCGGCTGCCTTGGAATCGCGTGGCTGATCATCTGGTTGCGCTTCTACCACGCGCCGCAAAGCCATCCTTCGGTCTCGCCTGCGGAACTGCGCTACATTCAGGCAGGCCGCACGAGTTCGGGCGTCACCGGCAAAGCCGCGCGCTGGCGAGACCTGGTTCGTTACCGGCAGACCTGGGGCATCGTGTTGGGGCGATTCCTGCTCGATCCCTTCTGGTTCTTCATTGCCGAGTGGTTTGCGCTCTACCTTTCCAGCAAAGGGTTTCGCCTGGAGGCAAGTGTGCTTGGCTTTTGGATGCCCTTCCTGGGGGCTGATTTGGGAAACTTTGCGGGCGGCGGGCTGTCGAGTTACTGGATCTCGCGCGGCTGGCCCGTGGGCAAGGCGCGCCGGGCGGTCCTCATCATTTTTGGGCCAAGCATGGTTTCCCTTCTGCTTGTGCTTCGGACTTCCAGCTACATTGCCGCCCTGCTCATTTTCGCCTTCGCGGCGTTTGCCTACGCCGCCTGTTCCACGATGTTCCTGTCTTTGCCCACCGACGTTTTTCAGTCGCGCGCCGTGGGCACGGTCAGCGGTATGGCGGGCACGGGAGCGGGCATCGGCACCATCATCTCGACTTACCTGATCGGCCGCGTCACCGATGTCGCCTCGTTCGCCCCGGTGATCGTCGGCGCTGCCATCATCCCCTGCCTCGCCACCCTAGTATTCGTCAGCCTGGTCCGGCCCTCGAAACGGCCTGACCCGCGAGGCTTGCTTGTGGAGTTTTAGAGCAGATGTCCCGCCAGACTCCGCCGTCATTTCCGCAGTGTCCTATCGTGACGCAGCCTGCAGCAAATCTAGCCAGCCGTTCACGATCGATGTTTCCGCGCAACCGGGCATGAGGCGCGAACTAAGCACTTGAAACGTGTACGCGCCGAAAGCCGCGTCGTTGGGGATATAACCCGAATTGGCCATGCCATTCGCCAGCGTTACCACCAACGTGTTAGCCACTGGCGACCGTTCTTTCAGCTCCCGGCCAATGAGGCTGTAGATTTCAGCGTCCACCGAGGCCAAGGCTACGTCGCCGACGCGCAATACGCCCAGCCGGATATTCACGGGGTCTCCATCTACATAAGTGCCCGGTGCGCCCTCGCGCCCGCTGTCCGTGCGGCGGCGGCCCGGGCAGGTGATGGTGTTCTGGGCCGCCGAAATGCGCGGGGCGGCGTCCATTTGTTTGGTATTGGTCATCACGCGGATGACTTCCTCGCCCAGCAGCACGCCTTCGCTGTCCATCACTCGCTCCAGAGTATCGCGCACTTTCGGGTCGAGCGGCCCGGCTTTAACCTTCCCCTCGCGGATGGGGGCCTCGACCCTTTCGCGCGTCAGGACGTTCCCGGTTATCGGCACTCCGCTCCGCGAGGCCAAAGCGTTGGTTCCGGCGCGAAGATACAAGGGGTTCTGATCGCCCGAAGCACCCTGGGCAAAGACGGCGACGACCTTGTCGTCATAAGCCTGCTCGACGTAGCGGGAGGCGGCGCCGGCAAAATCTGCGCTGATGAGCCCGGTGAGAAAGCCGTTGACGGGATGCATCGGATAGGTCATGTAAATGGCGATCGGTTCCCCTCCGGGCGTCTCGAATTTGAGCACGGCGACGGTCTTGTCCGAAGGCCCATCCAGATTCGCGGCCTGCGTCCAGAGGCGCGTTTCCGGGTCGATAGCGTCACGATTCACGTTGAGATAGGAGAAACCGGTTCCGAATCCGACGCGCGCCGACTGCAGCTGGGCCTTCGCCTGCCGTACCGCATCGACCATCTGGCCGACGAAGGGTGGAGGCGGCACGTCGGCCGTCGCAGGCGACGACGCAACCCCCCGACGATTAGGCTGGGGGCGCCGCGTAAAGGGATTCGCTCCCGGTCCCCAGCCGCTGTGCGTGTGTGTGACCGACATCACGATGTTTTCGACGGGGCAGTTCAGCTCGGCGGCGATCTGGTTCGACGCCGGTTCCCAGACGCTTTTCGGGAGCATGGCCTGGTCGGCTCCGATGAGAGCGGCGCGGACCGAACCGTTATCCAGAACGATCGCGCGAACATAAAGGCGTTCGTGGGCGTACTTACCCGAGGGCGGATCGGCAGGGTCCGCCGACGGCGTAATATCCACGCGCGCGGCGCCGACCCGAAGATTGCCAGAGTCCGCGCTTGTGGTGCAGCAGAGGGACAGCACGAGAAATGCTGACAGGAGAGAATCGCGCATTTTGGTTATCATGACGCCTTCCGACAAACCGTCGACTCGACTTCATTCCGGACTGCGGAGCCGCTACATCGTAGCACGTGCTCAGGCTCGGTCAATGCTAGCTTACGTTCTGACTCCTGACTCCTGCTCTTAGCCTTGCCGCAATCTTTCGGGGTCCTCTATAATGAACACTCGGGCTCCGAACGTGTGAAAGGTTCGCGTAGTCGGGACGGCCGTTGTGGCCGCCCTCGGTCAGCCGTCAAGCGCCCGCTCTAAATAATGCTGCGACCGTTTCGTCCAATCTGGCCCTACTTGGTGCGCTACAAAGCGCGTTACGCGGCGGGGTTTCTCTGCCTGCTGTTCTCCCAGGTGGGCGTGCTGGTTCCACTCATTATCAAGGCCGGCATCGATGATTTAACCCAGGGAGTCCCGGTCCGAAGATTACTTAGCGTGGCCGGACTGCTTGTGGCCGTGGCCGTCTGCAAGTCCGTTTTGGGATTCTGGGTGCGATGGATTCTGATCGGGATATCGAGGGATGTCGAATACGATTTGCGCAACGATTGCTTCCTGCATCTCATGCGCCTGTCGCCACGCTACTACACTGAGAACCGCACCGGCGACCTGATGGCGAAGCTCACCAACGATCTGAACGCGGTGCGCAATATGGTGGGGCCGGGCATCATGTATTCCGCCAACACGGCGGTGTTGGGCCTGGCAACGGTTGCCCTGATGATGCATCTGGACTGGCGCCTGACGCTGTATTGCCTGATTCCCATGCCCCTCGTATCCGTTGGGGTCAAGTTCCTCGGCCAGCAGATTCACGAACGCTTTGAGAAGATCCAGGCGCTTTATTCGGAACTCACGGAGCGGGTGCGCGAAAACCTCTCCGGCGTGCGGGTGGTCCGCGCCTTCTGCCAGGAGGAAGCAGAGATGGCGCAGTTCGACACGATGAACCTGGACTTCGTGGCGAAGAACAAGGGACTGATCTGGATTTCCAGTTTCCTCTGGCCCAGCATGGAACTGCTCTTCGCGGCGGCTTTCCTGCTGCTGATGGTGGTGGGCGGCCAGCACGTGCTCACGCACAGGATCAGCGTGGGAACCTTCGCGGCGTTCAATGTCTTCCTGACTTATCTGATCTGGCCCATGATTGCGCTGGGCTGGGTGACCAACCTGGTGCAGCGCGGACTGGCCTCGCTCGGACGCCTGATGCAGATCTTCGATGCCAAGCCGGAGATCGACGACCGCGCCGTTCCCGCGCACCCCCTTACTTCGCTGCGGGGAGAAATCGAGTTCCGCAACCTCACGTTTGCTTACAACGGCACGCCCGTGTTGAAGAACCTGGACCTGCGGATAGCCGCGGGAAAGACGGTGGCCATCGTGGGTGCGACGGGTTCCGGCAAGTCCACTTTGGTGGGGCTGATCCCGCGCCTTTACGATGCTCCGGAGGGTTCGTTGCTTGTTGATGGTGTGCCCATCCGGGAGATTCCGCTTCAGACCCTGCGCCGGCACATTGGATTTGTGCCCCAAGAGACGTTTCTCTTCAGCGAAAGTATCCGCGAAAACGTCAAGTTCGGAGTGCCGGAAGCGACCGACTCGCAGGTGGAGCGCGCGGCGGAGATTTCCAATATCCTGCCGGAAATCCGGGCCTTCCCAAAGGGTTTCGACACCATGGTAGGCGAGCGCGGGTTGACGCTTTCCGGCGGGCAGAAACAGCGCACCGCGATTTCGCGGGCCGTCATCCGCGATCCGCGCATTCTGATTCTCGACGACGCGCTTTCCAGTGTCGATACTTTTACGGAAGAGAAAATCCTCCGGCAACTCACCGGCGTCATGGCGGGCCGAACCACCATCCTGATTTCCCACCGGGTGTCCACCATCCAGAACGCCGACGAGATCGTGGTCCTGCACGACGGCGAGATCGCCGAGCGCGGCACCCACGCCGAGTTGCTGGCTCTCAACGGGCACTATACGGACTTGTATAACAAACAGTTGATTGAGGAGGAACTCGAGAGAGAAGTGTAGGGCTGAGCTTCGCGCCGCTCGTCCTTTGTCCGTGGTCCGTTGTCCGTTGCCGCAGGGAGCCTGCGGCGGTTGACGACGACGGACTACGGACAAAGGACGACTGACAACTGACAATGGCTGACTCCATTCACGACGAAGAAATCCTCGGCAAGGCGTACGACGCGCGTCTGATGCGGCGCCTGCTCGTCTACCTGCGTCCGTACTGGCGCATGACGCTGTTTGCCTTGGTGGCGATCCTGCTGTTTGGGGTTTTGCAGGCGGTTCCGCCCTATCTGCTTAAGGTTGAGGTGGACCGCTATCTCGATCCCGCAGGCCGCGGCCAGCTTCCAAGAATTCTGGCGAGTTTCCTCAGTCAGAATCCGCGGGTGGGCATCGCGCAAATCGTCTTCCTGCTTCTGCTGCCCACCGTGGTGCTGACCTTCGGGCTGGAACTTGCGCAGTCATTCGCGATGCAGATAGTTGGGCAGCAGGTGATGTACGACATGCGCAAGCAACTGTTCGCTCACCTGCAACGCCTCCAGATGAGCTTCTTCGACCGCAACCCCGTGGGCCGCCTGGTGACGCGCGTGACCACCGACGTGGATGTGTTGAACGACCTCTTCGCTTCCGGCGTCGTCGCCCTCTTCGGCGACGTCTTCTCGCTTATCAGCATTGTGGTGGTGATGCTGAAGCTGGATTGGAAACTGGCGTTCCTCACCTTCTCCGTGCTGCCCGTCATTGTGCTGGTCACAGGCGCTTTCCGAAAGGCGGTGCGTGATTCTTACCGGCGCATTCGGGTGGCCATTGCACGGATCAATGCCTACTTGCAGGAAAACATCACCGGAATGGCCGTCTCCCAGCTCTTTAATCGTGAAGCTATCAGCTACCAGGAATTTGAGAAGATCAACCGCACGCACATGGAAGCCTACAAGGACTCGATTCTGGCTTACGGGTTGTTTTATCCGGCGGTCGATCTCCTGGGCACCGTCGCGGTGGGTATTATCCTCTACCTGGGCGGCGGCATGGCGTTGCGCCACCTGGTTACGATCGGCACCGCCATCGCCTTCATTCAGTATTCGCAACGTTTCTTCCGCCCCATCCAGGATCTGAGCGATAAGTACAACCTTCTGCAAGCGGCCATGGCGAGTTCGGAGCGCATTTTCAAGCTGCTGGACACCCCGGTGACGATCACGGATCCGCAGGCCCCGGTGCCCGTTGTCAGCGGTCCGTTATCCGTGGTCAATGACGTAGGGGCACACCTTGTGGATGCCCACGTCCCGACGGACCATGGACAAATGACAACTGACAACGGACCGGGGAATACGGACCACGGACGTCCCTCCCCGCTGGTTGAATTCCGCCAGGTCGGATTCGCCTATAAGGACGACCACCGCGTGCTGGAAAATGTCTCCTTCTCGATCGGAACCGGGGAGACGGTGGCGGTGGTGGGTCACACGGGCGCCGGCAAGACCACGCTCACCAATCTGCTGCTGCGCTTCTATGACGTACAGGACGGGCAGGTGCTATTTGACGGCGTGGACATTCGCCAACTGCGCCTATGCGATCTGCGCAAAAACTTCGGCATTGTTCTCCAGGATCCCTTCCTCTTTTCGGGAACCATCTCGAGCAATATCCGCTTGGGCAGCGGCTGGATCACCGATCGTCAAATCCGTGACGCGGCGCTTCAGGTCAACCTGCTGGATTTTATCGAGGGCCTGCCGGGACGTTTCCAGGAACCTGTCAAGGAGCGCGGCGCCACGCTTTCGGTGGGACAGAAACAACTGCTCTCCTTCGCGCGAGCGCTCGCTCACAACCCGCGCATCCTGATCCTCGACGAAGCCACCTCGAGCGTCGATCCCGAGACGGAGCACCTGCTGCGTGAAGGCCTGCGCCGCCTGGTTGAGAACCGCACCTCCCTGGTCATTGCCCACCGCCTCTCCACCATTCAGAACGCCAGTAAAATCGTGGTCATGCACAAAGGTCGAGTTCGCGAGGTGGGGACGCATCACGAATTGCTTCAGAGACGCGGAATTTACTTCAAGCTCTACCAACTCCAATACAAGGACCAGGAAGCGTCCGTGGGCCGTGGTTAGTAGTGTATTGTTCGGACCCCGTCGCGGAGAATGGACTGCCCACTCTTGTTTACTGGATGAAAAGCGCTGTCCCCTGGAGTCTGTATGATTTCTTGACCACCCTGAGCAAGTTGAGCTCGCCGGGCTGGTGCTCGGCTTTGGAGTGCGGCAGCTTGCTGCCGCTCTTCTTCACGCCAGCTTGCCGGCTGGCATTGGGGATTCTGGCGAAAAGGCGTGGGCTCGCTCGCGCCCGGGGAAAGCGGCAGCAAGCTGCCGCACTCCAAAGCGCCTGCGGCGCCCTTGCTTCAATCAGGGGGTGGCTGCTTCGTACGGCTTGACCTGCTCTGCGATCTTCGACTTATCGCCTACAATCACAAACTCCATCTGGTCGGGAAGGAGATACTTGTCTGTGACCGCCTGGATCTCTGCGGGTTCCACGCCCATCACTTTCTGCACGTACTCAGAGAGGTAGGAGCGGCTCAAGCCTTGCGAATCGACAAAGTGCAGTTGGCCGATCACCGCGTCCGGGCTTATGGTATTTCGCAGCACAAACAGCCCGGCCAGGTAGGTCTGTATGCCTTTCAGTTCCGATGCGGAAGGCGGCTCCTTCCTCAACCTGTCAATCTCAAACAGGATCTCCTTGATCGAGGGGCCGGTCACTGACGTGGTTACGTCGGCCGTCTCGACCCAGAACGCCAGATGCGTGCGAGTCGAGATCTGGCTGATGGGCGAATACGTGTAGCCCTTCTGCTCGCGAATGTTGGAGGTAATGCGCGACGCGAAGGAGCCCCCCAAAAGCGTATTCATGACATCCAGGGGAATGTAGTCGGGGCTATTGGGACCCGCAACCGGCAGGCCGATGTACAGCGTGGACTGCGGCGCGTCCGGCCGATCGATCATGGCGAAGGAGCGGGCTTTGACCGGATTCGTCGAAACTGAGGGTGGTTCCGATCCCTTGGACCAATCTGCAAAAACCTTTCGTATGGTTTCCCGAAGATCGCCCTCCAGCTTGCCCGCGACATACAAATGCGTGCGGGCAGCACCGAAATTACTGCGATAGAAGGCGAGGGCATCGTCCGCGCTGTAGCCCTTCAGATCGCTCTCCGCCGGAAAGACCCGCCCGTACGGGCTGTCGGGGAACATCGTGCCCAAGAAGCGCTCCCGAGCCAGGTCGCCAGGCTGAGTTTTCGCCACCGCCAGCTCACGCTCCAGGTCAGCCTTCAGTCGAGGGACCTGCGAGGCCGGCAGGGAAGGGTTCTCGAGCACATCCGCAATGAGATTGATAAACTGCGCCGCGTGATCGGAAAGCGCCACGCCGCCCACGGAGGTGAATTCGACCCCGGGGGTGATCTCGAGTTGTCCTCCCGTGTCGGCAATCTCGGCGGCCAACCGCTCCGAGGAGCGCGTCCTGGTCCCCTCCTTCATGAGCAGTCCGGTGAGTCGCGATAGCCATACCTGGTTCGCGGCCTCGTTGATGCCGCCTGCGTTGACGTACGCGCGGACCGCCACCCTGGGCACGATGCCATACTGCACCAGCGTCACCTTCATGCCGTTGCCCAGTGTGAACTCCTCGGTCGGCGGGAGGTGGAAAGGTTTGGGCGGCCCGCCTTCCGGAGGTTGTTCCTTCTGCTGGCCGGATGCCACTATGCACGCTACAAGAGCGACGAGGCACAGTCGCAGTATCATTGTGCGCCTCCCGTGGAAGCCTTCGCGCCGGGTGCCAGAACCAGCACGGTGCGGTTGGTCCGGCGCAGATATTCGCGAGCCGTCCGCTCGATCAGGTCCGGGGTCACACTGTTAAAGTGCGCCTCTAAATCGTTAATCCGCGACGGATCATTGTCGAACAACGCAAAGCACGCAAGCATGTTGGCGCGGCCGTATCCGCCAAACTCTGTCATCGAGTCGTAAATGTAAGATCGCATCTTGGTCCGGTTCCGATCCAGCAGCTTCTGGTCGACGGGCCGGGATTGTAACGAGTCAATGACGCTGTCGACCGACGACATGATCTGATCAGCGCTCACGTTCGCGTCATGGATGAGGTACGTGGTCCAGAGCATCGGCCCGTTGTAATCGAACATGTCGCCCAGGTCCACGTTAATGCCTCCTGAGATACTTCCCGTGTAGCCGTGTTTCTTGACCAGTTCCTCATAGAGCAGACTATCGTCGCCCTGGGTCAGCATCTGATCGAGCAGCCCCATCGCATAATACTCGGGCGTATTGCGCGCCGGCATGTGATAAGCGAAGGCCAGCGCGGGCCGGTTCGCCAGCGGATCTTTCCGCTCCGCCTTAATCTCTTTCTCCTGGCGAGGCTCAGTGAGATCGGGCACCGGCGGAACATCGGACTTCGGAATGGGCCCGAAATACTTCTCCACGAAACCCTTGGCCTCTTCCGGTTCGAAGTCGCCCACGATGGCCAGCGCGGCGTTGTTGGGGGCGTAGTAGGTCTGGAAGAATTTCATGACCTCGTCCAGCTTGGCCGCCTCGATGTCCTTCAGTTCGCCGTAAAAGTTATGCGAGTTGTACCAGTTGGTGTTGGCGTACTGGGGCATCCAAAGCCACGGAAAGCCGCCGTAGGGCTGGTTCAGGATGTTCACCTTCACTTCATTCTCCACTACGCCCTGCTGATTCTTCAGATTCTCGTCCGTGATGGCCAGGCCTTTCATGCGGTCCGCTTCCGCCCAGAGCGCCGTTTCAAGCTTGTTGGCAGGGAGGACTTCGAAGTAGTTCGTAAAGTCAAAGCGCGTGCTGCCGTTCAGGATTCCGCCATTCTGCTGGACAAGGCGGATGAACTCCATCTTGCCCAGGTTGTGGGAGCCTTGAAACATCATGTGCTCGAACAAATGCGCGAATCCTGTGCGATCCCTCGGTTCGATTCGAAAACCGATCCGATAGTAGATCGCCGTCACCACCGTGGGCGCCGTGTGATCCACTGAAAGAACCACGCGCAGGCCGTTCGGCAGCGTGTAATATGTGACAGGAACGGTGAACTGGTCGGCGCCACCCGCCTGGGCGTGCAACAGGACGCCGCTCCCGAGCAGTGCTGCGAGGAAGAAATATTCTCTTCTCAAAGGCATGTCACCCCGATCAAAAGCCGATACTTATACCTGTATCATCGACCGCCGCAGAATTCAAGGTTCATTTCGTGCAGTCGCATCGCCATGCGCCCCTGCTAGTCATCGATAACGACCCGCGATGTAGGGGGACGGCTTGCCGTCCCCGGAGGGTTGCTAGGCCGACGAGGGTAGGGGAAGCCCTTCCCCTACACCACCAGGGTGCGCCCAGCTGAGGCAAAAAGGCGCAAGGCTCCGCGCCGCTTGAATCTTCAACTGCCGTTATCGATGGATTGGGGGGGCCGAGAAAGTTCTTGACGCGTCATCCCTATATATGTAGACTTATGCCGCCCTGCCTCCGCTCGCTTCCTTTCACTAAGCCAGGAACGGAGGCCGCCAGGTGTGGGTAATTTACGCCTTAACGGACGTCATGCACCGACAGAGTCAAACCGTGCTGGTGTTGGGCGGGGATGGATATCTGGGATGGTCGCTCGGAATTGCGATTGCGCACCGTCTCGGCGGCAAGGTCGTCCTCGTAGATAAACTGATCAAGCGCGAATGGGAGAAATCAGTCGGGGCCAAGTTGCTCGTGCCACTTGGGAGACCGTCGAAACGCATCAGGGAATACGAACGCATCTATCGAAAACGCAATCTCTTTTTTGAGAAAATTGATCTGCTTGACCAAAAGGCGACGGCCCATGTCATCCGCAAGTATCGGCCTGTTGCGATCGTGAATGCAGCGCAACAACCGTCGGCGCCGTATTCCATGATGAGTCCAAAGAACGCCGCGGAGACGTTCACCAATAATATCGTGAGTCACCTGAACGCCCTGTGGGCAGTCGCCGAGATCGACAAGTCGATCCTTTACATTAAGCTCGGTTCGGCGGGCTGCTACGGGGGCGTGAACACCGACTATATCCCGCTTGCTAAAACAGATTTCAGTTTTGAATGTGGGGGTGGCCTCCGAAAGATCTTCCAAAGCTGGCTTCCCATGCAGGCGACGGATTTCTACCACCAATCCAAGATTTCCGATTTTCTGGCCGGCGACCTCGGCGCGGATCTCTGGAAACTGCGCGTGATTACCGTCCAGCAAGCCACCATCTTTGGCGCGACCGTGGAGGAAAATCATCCGGAAGACCATCGCGGCCTTGTCACACGCTTCAATTACGATCATGTTTTCAGCACGGTGCTTAACCGCTTCGTGTGTCAAGCTGTGGTCGGACACCCCATAACTGTCTACGGCGAAGGAAATCAGCGGACCGGCCTGATGAGCCTGCCCGACACCGTGAACAGCTTCATCAATCTGCTCAGCCTCGACGTGGGCCGCGGCGAGCACCGCGTCATCCACAATTATACCCACCGCCTCTCGATCGGCGAGATCGCCGAGGCAGTGAGAAAACTCAGGCCGGAAGCCAAAATAACCTATTTGAAGAATCCGCGGCGTGAATCGGAATCGGGTCCGGCAAAACAGATCGAAGTGCATCCATCGCTCCAGGAAGCACACAACGAGAAAGAAAAGAAATTCATGAGGGAGCTCGAGAGCATGATCGCATTTGCAGAACGCTATAAAGACAGCATCGACCCTTCCATCATGCTTCCCAAAGTCAGTTGGGAACGATAACCCATGCCGCACCGCACCACAAAAAAGCTGTTCTTCAGTTACATGGGCGTAAGCCCGCTTTGTGAAGCGTCCCGCCGCGCCATTGTGCGCTTCTTGAACGATTACGTGAAGCTCGGCCCTCCGGAGGTCATCGAAAAGTACCAGGGTTATGTCCGCAGACTTTCTGAAGAGGTGGCACTGCTCCTTCATTGCCATCCAGACGAGGTCATTTATCTGAAAAACACCGGCGAAGGGCTCATCATGGCAAGCGAAGCGCTGCCACTCGAGACGGGCGATGAAGTCCTCGTGCTCGGAAACGAATATCCGGCAAATCTTCTGCCGTGGCTCAAGTTGAGAAAGGACGGAGTCAAAGTCCAGGTCATTCCGGGAATGGACAATCACAGGGGATTCCGGGAGCTCTTGTCGCGCATCGGTCCCAAAACAAAAGTCGTGGCGATCGCCTGGGGACAGCATTTTGACGGCTATCTCCCTGACCTTGACCTCCTCTCGCGGCGGTGCCGGAAATACGCCGCGCACTTGGTGGTAGACGGTGTTCAGGGCGTCGGCGCGCGCGCCATAGATTTGAAGAAAACTCCCGTTGACTTCCTAGTTTCCGGCGGCCAGAAATATCTCGGATCGATCGTGGGCAGCGGTTTCATGTACATCAACCGGCGAACGATGGGAAAGTTGCAGGACTCTCATGTGGGCATCCGCAGCGTGGAGCGATTTGACGAGCACGGCTATGTGCTGCGCAAAACGGCCGCGCGATTTCAGGATGGCACCGAGAATCTTCTCGGCGTCGTGTCGCTGCATGCGGCTGTTAAAGCGGTGAATGGCATTGGTATCAAAGAAATCGAGAGGAAGAATCTCGCGCTGCTGGCTTCGCTCAAGACGATGCTCCGCGAGAACGATATCCCCTTCATTGACCATCCGCAGCAGACAAATCTCGTCGCGCTCACCGTGGACGATCCCGTAGGCCTCGCAACCCGCCTCCGAACGCAGAACATCTATACCCGCCCCGTGAAAGGCGTGGAACGGATTTCCTTTACGCATATCACCCGCCAACGCGACCTCCGGAAACTGGTCACAGAAATCAAGGCTTGTCTTTCCCACTGATACGCGAATCTCCATGCTCGTCCCTGCTATAACGCACCGGGTCCGGCGTGAATGGATCTCGCCGCGCATCCGGTGGGACGGCGCCTCCGGCGTGGCGCTGAACCATGGTAACCTCTGGCACCTCGACGATGTCTGATTGGGGGCCCTTGCCTAATCCAACGTCACCACGATGAGTGATGCGTCGTCGTGGAAATTGCCGTTGCAGAAACGCGAGACATCCTCAAGAATTCTTGTCCGGATGCCGTTGGCGCCCAGGCTCCGGGCGGCCAGAGCTGATGCCGCCACTCGTTCCGCACCGAACTCCTCATCACCTGCGTCGGCCGCTTCCGTCACCCCGTCCGTGGTCAACAGGAGGCAATCGCCCGGTTGCAGGGGGAAGCTCCGTTCCTCGTACTGGGCCTGAGGGAAAAGTCCCAGCACGGTACCACCCTCGGTCAACAGGATCGTCGAATCCCCCCGTAAAACCATCGGCGGGCAGTGGCCGGCATTCTCAAAACGCAGTGTGAGGGTCTGGCTATCGATCAAGCCATAGAAAAGCGCCACAAACTTCCCCGGTAACACGCTGTCGCAGAGGGCTTCGTTGACCTTCCGGCATAAGGCGCCGGGGTCTGCCGTGCTAGGGGCGAACGTCCGCACCAATGCCTGGAGGTTCGCCATCAGTAGCGCGGCGCTCATCCCCTTGCCTGAAACATCAGCGAGGCAAACGCCAATCCGCCCCGGCGCCAGTGCCAGCACATCGAAATAATCTCCGCTGACGGAGCGCGCCGGCTGCCACGCACACGCGACCTCTAACCCTTTCACGCGCGGAATCTCGCGCGGCAGCAGATGTGTCTGGATTTCGCTGGCGGCCCTTAGCTCTGCTTCTTGCGTCTTGCGCTCGATCTGCCCCAGAGTGACCTGGCTTTCAAGTTCCTGAGTTCGCATCTCCAGACGGGCGCGGCTCTTGCCCGACAGGTAGATGGGCACGGTTATCACCAGCGAAAAGAAGAGGGTCTTCAGTAGGTCAGGCAAGTAAGAACTGAGCGAATGCTCAAAGCCGTGGTGCAAGATAAGCCTGGTGACCACCGAGGCGAAGTAACCGCTGACAGTGCTCGCAGGAATGACAATAAGCAATAGCACGAACAAATCCCACGGGAAACTCCTGCCCCAATAGGCCGGTGCCGCGGCAACCGCCAAAAGGTAAGTGCAGTTGCCAACGATGAAAGTGAAAACAAGGGGTCCGGCGATGGCCCCGGCGGCCAGGTGACCCTGAACCAGCGAGAAGGTACCCGCGAACGCGAGGCCTATGCCTAGCAGCACGAACTGAAATCGCCAGATGCGCATCCAGCCGGATGATCTCGTTCCGGGAGCCGACTGAGGCGGAAGGTTCGCTGGCATTGCAGCATCAGTATCGCACCCTCCCGGCTCAGGATTCAATTGGGTGGACAAAGAGGTGGTGGGATAAGAGCGGGCCAGCGCGCAGTTCGTGCTCTTCGAACTCCGCGCGTCTTCAAGCCCATGACAAGCCGCAGACTTTCTGAAAAGTGAAAGTCTGCGCTACCCGGGCTGGGCTACGCAACGCGCAGTGTTACAGCCTAATCGATCCAATCCGTCCACCTCATTCCACCACGGGGTTGTAGCAAGTAGCGGGGCGCAGAGGTAGCCGCGTTCGGCTTCCTCTGCGGTTCTTAACATGGGAACATCAACCATGATATTAGCATCCAAATATGAAATCTCACGGACGCACGAAGAGCCGCAGACGAACGCAAAGAACGCGTGCGCTACCTATAAATGCCTCGCCGCGGCCTGAAGATTCACACTTCGTCCCAGGGGTTGAGAAGAACGACGCCGAGACCGGCGAAGTCCTTCACGTTCCGCGTCACGAGGGTAAGGCCGAGGGAAAACAGTTCTTGGTACCGTTTCCCCCAGGTGCATAGGGTCGGTGGGCGAATTGGTGAATTCGGATTTCTAGTAGAAACCTCTGGCGCCCTTGCTAGGCGCGGACTCTTTCCTCGGCAACGTAGCGCTTCACGGCGATCGATTTGTCCTCGCGGCGGGCCTGGGCCAAATCGTAGGCAAGCTGCATGCGCATCAGGTGCTCCATCTTCGGCCCGAATGCCTTTTCGACGCGCAAAGCCATGTCGAGAGTAAGCGCTACCCTCTCATTGAGCAAGGCGGAAAGCGCCTGCCTCCCGTCATGAAGCACCTTGGCCGCTTTGGTCACGGTTAGCCCCAACGGTTCGATCACTTCGCGGCGGATCAGCCCGCCCACGTGCGGGGGATTCTTGATCGGCATGATTCGAAACACCTCCTTTCGTGCATTGTCGCCTGTCGCGCGACGCGCGTCAGCCGTTATTGGTGCAGCGGGTGGAAACGGGGTAAGAGGTGGCGGGTTGGCGCAGGCCCCTGTTCTTGGGGGTCTGAGAGTTCCCGGAGGGACTTGGGGGAACAAAAAGGTCCGAAGTGCGGGGTCCGAAGTCCGAAGCATGAGGACCGCCTCCCCGCCGATGAGGTCCCCAAGGCCTGGTTCCCCTCGGACTGATGAATTCTGCTCACTTTTGTCCCGGCGCTGACACGGAGCAGCCAAAATGCCCGCCGCGGAACACCGGGACGAAAAAACTACTTGACAAACTATGCTGAATATGATAGGCTACCATTTGGTGGCTGGTTGCATGGTCAGGACCCTCGAGACCCCGCCCGCGACTCCGCTGATTCTTCCTCCAGCGGCAATATGTCATGCCAACTCTGGCTGCGGCCATAGCAAATACCTGAAAAACTTACGAACGAACCGGGAATGTCAATGAAAACAAACAGTCGAGGAGTTCCATGGGCTTACAGCCCACCCGAGGCAATGAAAAGATCGTCGTCCCCGCGAAAGCGGGGACCCATTGTCGGGCCAATGGATTCCCGCTTGCGCGGGAATGACGTTACTTTCAGGAGAGTCGAGGAGTTGAAGGGCCAATTCAAGAGGTTGGGTCGGATGGCAACGGCTTGTCACTCTTCGACTCTCGACTTCTCGACTTGAATTCGCCAGAACAAAGCGAGAATGTCTATGAAAACAAAGGACCGGCTCAGAAATCAACCACCCCTGTCCCCTCCTTATCCAAGGAGGGGAATTCTCGGGCTCCCCGCCTCGGATGAGGAGGGGGTAGGGGTGGTGGGACTTGGCGTTCTTTGCGCCTTGGCGTGAAACCGGTGTCTTGCCGCAGAAGCGGGGAACGCCGGAGAATTTGGAAAGAGATGTTTTTTCGTGGAAACGAACTCAGTCATCTAGTGCATATAAAGGACTTAACATTTTCAGGATGCACAAAACGAACTGTTTTTTTGTGCAAACGAACTCAAAACGAACTCCAAAACGAGGCTAAAAGTGCGTAATCTCTATGGCTTCATCATACTCTTCGCCTTGCTTGGGAGCGCTCCGGCGCAAACGCAGGCCCCCGAGTACCGCAACCCCGCTCTCCCCATCGAGCAGCGAGTCGCCGACTTGCTGAAGCGGATGACGCTCGAAGAGAAGGTCGGCCAGTTGACCACCGCGCGCCGGGGCAACTTCGGCATCCTGGACACGACAGGGCGGTTCACCGACGCGAGCGCGCGTCAGGTCTTCCGCGACATGTTTAGCGTTGACTCAAAGATCAGTCCGCGCGACGCCGCAGTGCTGCGCAACGCCGTGCAGCGTTACCTGCGGGAGAAAACCCCTCTGGGAATCCCCACGATCTTCATGGGAGAAGCACTGCATGGTTTCATGGAGAACGCGAGCACCAGTTTTCCCCAGGCGCTGGGCCTGGCGAGCACCTGGGACCCGGACCTGGTTCGCCGTGCGTTCACGGCCATTGCGGACGAGATGGCATCGGCCGGCGATAATCAGGCGTTTAGTCCGGTGATCAACCTGGCGCGCGATCCGCGCTGGGGGCGGACGGAGGAGACTTACGGAGAGGACCCCTATCTCTCGGCGCGCATGGGCGTGGCGGCCATCGAAGGATTGCAGGGGCCGAACTTTATGATTGACCGCCATCACGTTCTGGCCACCGCCAAGCATTTCGCGGCCTACGGGCAATCGGAGGGTGGGCGAAACCTGGCGCCGGCCAACTACTCCGAGCGCGTCTTGCGGGAGGTCTTCTTTGAGGCTTTTCGCGCCGCGGTCGTTGAGGCACAGGCGGGCAGCATCATGGCCGCGTATAACGAGATCGACGGCGTTCCCTGCCACGTGAACGGCTGGTTGCTGAACCGTGTGCTACGCGAGGAGTGGGGATTTCAGGGGTATGTCACCTCGGATGGCGGCGGGCTGCAAATGCTCGTAACCCAGCACCACGTTGCAGCCAATAACGCCGACGCGGCGCGCATGGCGCTCGCGGCGGGAGTGGATTACGACCTCTCGGACGGCTCGGTGTTCAACACTTTGGTCGATCAGGTGCGCGAAGGAAGGATTCCGGAAAGCGAAGTGGACAACGCCGCGGGGAGAGTTCTGGCCGCGAAATTCCGTCTGGGCCTTTTCGAGAATCCCTACGTCGATCCCGACTACGCGGAGCGTATCGCCAGCAGCCCGGAACATCAAAAGCTGGCGCTCGCGACCGCGCAGGAAACCATCGTGCTTCTGAAAAACGACGGCAACCTGCTGCCGCTGGATTTAAAGAAACTGAAGAGCATCGCCGTGATCGGCCCGAACGCCGCGGATGTTCACCTGGGAGGCTACAGCCGCGAACCCGCGCACAAGGTGAGCATTCTCGATGGCATTCGCAAGCGGGTCGGTCCGGACGTGAAAGTGCTTTACGCCGAAGGCTGTAAGATCACGACCGGCATCCAGGGCTGGCGCGCGTGGTACGAGGACAAGGTTGAGGTTCCGGACGCCAAAAGCCAACTCGAAAGCATCCGGGCCGCCGCCGAAGTGGCGCGGAAGGCCGGCGCGGCCATCGTGGTGGTGGGGGAAAACGAGAGCACAAACCGCGAGGCGTGGTCGGAAAAGCATCTCGGTGACCGCGATTCGCTCGACCTGGTCGGCTACCAGAACCAGCTCATCCAAGCCATCGTTGAGACCGGAACCCCGACGGTCGTGTTCCTGATTAATGGGCGCCCGCTTTCGATCAATTACGCCGCGGAGCATGTGCCGGCGATTCTCGAGGGATGGTACCTGGGCGAGGAGGGCGGCACGGCGGCGGCTAGCGTGCTCTTCGGCGACGACAACCCGGGCGGGAAGTTGCCCGTCACGTTTCCGCGTTCCGTGGGCCAACTCCCCGCCTATTACAATCACAAGCCTTCGCTCGAGCGGAGTTATGTACTCGCCAACAGCAAACCTCTGTTCCCGTTCGGTTATGGGCTCAGCTACACCACTTTTGCTTTTGCAAATTTGCGCGTCGACCCGGCCGCCATCGGAACGGGCGGAACGGCCACAGTGAGCGTCGAGGTGAGCAATACCGGGGCTCGCGAAGGGGATGAGGTTCCGCAGCTTTACATTCACGAGCGTGTCAGCCCGGTCACCTAGCCGGTGATGCAGTTGAAGGGATTTCAACGCATCAGTCTGAAGCCCGGAGAGAAGAAGACCGTCGAGTTCAAGCTCACCTCGGATATGCTCTCGATACTTGACCTCGAGATGCGCCGCGTTGTCGAACCGGGCACGTTTGACATCATGGTCGGTCCAAGTTCCGCCCAGACAACAAGCGTGCCATTGGAGGTGGTGGCGAAGTGAGACTCGCTGCGCTCCGGATGACTATCCGGGGACGAAGGCCGGCAAAAACAGCAAGGCCCGCTTCGGAGAAGCGGGCCTGAGAAAAGGGAAAATAGACTTCAGTTAGCGCTTCTTCTTGGCGGGCTTCTTCTTGGCTGGCATGTGATCCCCTCCTCGAGGGAAGTCGGGACGATTTGCGGGGGAGGCCCGAAATTTAGTGGCCATCCCGGCCGACACCACAATATATAGTAGCCCTCGCCGTTCTTGTCAAGTGAATTCTGCTCCTCGCTGAGCCATACCTAGCCACCGCTCGCCGCCCCCTGCAGGCTACACTGCTTGCCCTATGCCTGCTGCCCATGGTTGTGCCCGGTGATATGCCTCTCGACCACGTCAATCAGAGCATTGAGACGCTCATCGGTGGTCTTCTGCGCTTCGGCGAGCTTGGCGAGCCGGTCGTCGAGCCGGGTGAAGCGGTCGTCGCTGATTCTTATCGATTCACTTACGACGCCGGCAAGTTCGGCCACCGAGACCCTAAGGTTTGAAACAGTAGCCCCCAGCTTGTCGATATTCGCCTCCGAGCGCGTCAGGTTTGATTCGAAGCGCGCGAGGTTTGATTCGAACTTCGCCTGCATTTGCAGGATGAACTCAATGCTCTTTTCCATCTCTTCGGACGTCATCCCATGTCCTCCGCTTTCGTATGCACTCGTATTGTACCCCACAAGCCATCGCGCCCAACAGGGCGTGTCCCGGATGAGGAACGCAGCCGCACCGGCACCCTCCGCAGCGCTCAACCGGCGTCCCAGCAATCACTCACATGAACTTGATTCGTTGGTTGGCCGCCGACTTGGCAATCAGTTGTTGGAGGCGGCGAAATCGAGTTGCTTCCTGCTTGGCGCTCGCGACCCAGCCGATGGTCATGCGCTGATAGGAAGGAGGGAAATGCGTGAAGTTCTCCCAGGCGGTTTCACGCTTGCGGAATTGCTCTTCCAAAGGAGCGGGGAGCTCGGTTGGGAGCGCGGGGGTTTGGCTGCGAGGATCAAAGACCTCTGACCCTGCGGCGGTCATCTTTCCTTCCTTGAGCATCTTTCGGGCACGCCCAATGTTGATGCGCGACCACGTGCTTTTCGGCTTACGCGGGGTGAACAGTCGCGCATAACGCGCTTCGTCCAACTTTCTGACCTTGCCGTCGATCCACCCGAAGCAGATTGCCTCCTCGACCGCATCTTCATAGCCGATTTGCAGATGGCCTGTCTCCCTTTTGTAATGGACCAGCCAGACCTCCGTGGCTTGTTCGTGATTTGCCTCCAGCCACTCGCGCCATTTGCCTCGGTCCTCAGCGAATAGGGTTTTCACAACGGCCTCGATTTTCACATGCCGAATGGATTCCCGCTTTCGCGGGAATGACGGTGCGATGCGGCGCTAGATTCAGTCCGACCTGTTTGCTGAAAGCTGACGGCTGAGAGCTGACAGCTTCTCATCACACGTCCAACCCGATCGACCGCATCAGGTCGAGCGCATTACTGGTCTTGACGATTCCAGGTTGCAGGCGGTAATCAAAAACCAGCTTCCCATCTTCGAGGCGGTCCTCGAAGTGGGCGTTGGCGGCGCTTGTGCCCAGTCCACTCGCGATTTCGGCCAGCGCCAGATCATGCGTCGTCACGAGTCCGATCGCCCCGCGCTCGACCAGGCTGCGCACCATCGCTTCCGCGCCGCGCCGCCGGTCGTGGGAATTCGTTCCTTGCAGGAACTCGTCCAGGAGAAAGAGCACTGCGACCGATCCCTGGGTCAAGTCTACGATCTGCTTCAGGCGCCGGATTTCCGCGTAGAAACGCGAGATGCCGCCTTGCAGCGAATCGAGCACGCAGATCGACGCGCCCACGGCCAGCGGCGACAGGCGCAGCCGCCGCGCCCGCACCGGAGCGCCGCACTGAGCCAGAACCGCGTTGATGCCGACCGCCCGCACGAACGTGCTTTTCCCCGCCATGTTGGGCCCGCTGATGATGAGCACCCGCAAGCCCTCTCCGAAGCACGCATCATTTCGCACCGCCTCATGCTCTGACAGCAAGGGATGAGCCAGGCCTTCGGCTTCAAAGCAGGGCGAAGCCTGGCTGAATTCCGGGATAACATCGGAGGGATGCTCGTAAGCATAGCTGCTCAACGACAAGAGGGCTTCAAATTCGCCCACCGTGGCCAGCCAGCGGCGCACGGCCGGGCCGGTCCTTCGGCGCCAAATCTCGACTGCGCATGCGCACTGCAAGGTCCAGAACACGAACAGGTCGATCGAGGCGACGAACATGTTGCCCCGCGAATCGAGATACTCCACCAACCGATTCAAGCGAGCGATCCAGCGTGAGGGCGGCCAGCCCTCAGAATCGAGCGTTCGGCGTAGCTCGATGAGCCGCGGGGTCGTGAATTGCGCGGCCTCCAATCGCGCCAGCACGCCGGCCAGCAACCCCAGACCGCGGGCAGCGCTCTGGACGGCGCGCGCCACGCTTTCCGCGCGCGGACGGTAAACAAGGTTGAAGCTTACGTTGATCGCGCTTACGATTAGCGCCGGATACCCCAACCCCCAGACCATCCAGGAGACAAGACTCGCGAGCCATAGTCCCGCGAGGACACCGGCCAAAGCTCGTAGCGGCGCCGATGCCAACAGCGGCTTCCCTTCGCCCCAGGCCGCCAGGCTTCCCGAAGGTTCGAGCGACCGCGCGTCCTCCGCCACCACCGCCAGGTCTTCGCGAAGGTCCAACCGCTGTCGCAACTCCTCAATAGCGGCGTGGCGGGCACGGACCAGTTCGGGCAAGGCGGGCGCCAGCAGCCAATTCGCGAGTGTCTCCTGGCCGGCCTGGGTGCGCGCTGTGCAGAGCAGTTCGAAGAGCGAGCCCGCGCCGAAGAGATCGAGGTCGCGGCTGTACGGGTGCGTAGCGTTCTCGAACCTCTCGCCAGTTTCCCCGGTTCCCGCCCAGCGGTTCTCGATCCTCGCCAGCGCACGCTCATAGTAGGCCACGGTGCGTGAGCATCGCTCTCGCCTTTTCAGCACACGCTCGTGAATGACCGCCAGAATCACAATGGCCGCCAGGGGCGCCGCCACCCAGAAAATCGAGATCACCTTGGCCGCCAAAGCCAGCCCGATCACGATCAGGGTTACGCCGCCCAGCACGAGTTTGCTTTTCCCCAGGCGGTGATGCTGGTTTTCGTAATTAGCTTGTGCGGTCTTCAGGGCTGCGAGCCGGCGGCTGTACTCCGCTTGCGGGTCGCTAGGTGGTTCTGGGGCGGAATCTGGGGCGTTGGAAACGATCGTCATGTAATATACGAGAGGACAGGCGTTGTAGGGGCGACCCTCCTGGTCGCGCGCGGGCGGCTACAAGGGACGGCCCCACACGATGACCGAGGGTCCACGATTACGCTAAGGTAATGCAGACGCGAGGAAGCCGCCGGTGACAGCCACGATCGGCCTTAGCTGTTGGGTGGTTGGATCGGCCTGCACGCCAAAGTTCTCGAGCGCCGTGGCGCCAAGTAGATAAAGCGAATCCGCTGGGCCAAAAATCACAGGACACGTCAGCGATTCGTCAAGTTGAGGAATCGTCAGCACGGCCTCTCCCAGTAACCGCCGATCGCGCCGACCGTCCGCGAAGATGAAATCCCGTGCTCGCAGAGGGCTGATGCCGATTTCTCTGAGCCGCCCTTCGGGGACAAACGAATAGAGTGCGCCGGTATCAACCCAGAAATTCTCCTCGAAGAATCGGGAACGATCGGCCGGATTCGATACCTTCACCAGAATCTGAAACATACCCATAACTAAAGCCACCTGCATGAGACTCAACTGGAAGTATACCGGAACTGTTTTCGAAGTGCACGCCCGCACGACTGCGGTCCTCGTAAGCCCCTCATGACATTCCGAGTTCCTTCTGTAGTACAAGACAGAGAAGATACACGGCCGCCTCGCTCAGCAGCACGGAGTATGGTCTGGGCTCCAACTGCTCGATGAGCTCTACTTTTCTCCTCATATCAGTCGGAACGTTCTTCTCCTGAGCCGCTTTTCGCAAATCCACGCCGTGTGCAATCTTGCTTCTCAGCGTGTAGAGGTGCAGCGCGACCTCGCCGACCGTGTGTTTCGGAGGTGGGACACTCGGGGAGTTCCAACCAGGGAAAACCCGGGTTGAGCTGGAGATGCGCTGGCACACCTTCTTCTCGAAGTCGTTGCGGCCCTGACTATCGAAGATCGCCTCCAATCCCATAACGGCTAATAGCCCCTTGATCAGTGGGTGGAGGTGTTCCAACGCGAACTGGAGCAGGATTACTGAGATCCTCTGTTCTGCTGACCCGCTTTCCATACGCGCCAAGACTCCTGGCATGAGAGCCTTCGACTGATTGATCAGATCAATGTCGAAGCGGCGGAGTACGGACCACTCGCCTGCAAACATCGGTGGCCGCCGCTCCGTGTGGTTTACCGAGACGTATCCGCTGCCAAAAGCCGTACCTTGAAAAATCCAGCCGATGCTTGTAACGGGTTTGACTATTTGGAGCGCCATCAGCCCATTTTGGAACCGGTTAGCTTCTTGATCCGTCGGCAATGGCATGCGACTCTTGAGGCAAAAGAAGCAGTCGACGTTGTTCATGCCACTCTTCTCAGCAGTACCCATCCAAAAAGAGTCGTCGAGGACACCAACCAGTTGTGGCGTTCTCTTCGAGAGAAGAAACTCATCGGAGAACGAGATCTCGGATTTGTCGCCGAGTTCTACGCCTTCCAAACCGGTGAACGTCAAGTGGAATGGCTCAGCTTCTGGTTCTGCTGCCATGGCTAAACCTCGCCAAAGCAAAAAGGCCGCGATCGCTCGCGGCCTTTGTTCTTACTTAAGACTGATAACTGTCGACTGTTAACTTCTCTTTGACAACTGAGTTGAGCAGCCACGCCCTTCTGAAATCTCAAATTTCAAATCTGAAATTCCAAAGCGCCGAGCGTGCGCTCCGGGCCTGCCGAGCCGAAGCTCGACCCCGGAGCCGGTTCTCTCTTAGAAAGGAGGTGATCCAGCCACAGGTTCTCCTACAGCTACCTTGTTACGACTTCACCCCAATCATGGGTCATACCTTGGGCGCTATCCCCCTTGCGGTTGGAATTACGACTTCTAGTACAGCCCACTTTCGTGATGTGACGGGCGGTGTGTACAAGGCCCGGGAACGTATTCACCGCGTCGTTCTGATACGCGATTACTAGCGATTCCAGCTTCATGCAGTCGAGTTGCAGACTGCAATCCGAACTGAGACCGGTTTTTTGCGATTGGCTCCCCCTCGCGGGTTAGCGACGCTTTGTACCGGCCATTGTAGCACGTGTGTAGCCCTGGGCATAAAGGCCATGAGGACTTGACGTCATCCCCACCTTCCTCCCCGTTATCCGAGGCGGTTCCCTTAGGGTGCTTCCCTTACGGGCGAGCAACTAAGGATGAGGGTTGCGCTCGTTGCGGGACTTAACCCAACATCTCACGACACGAGCTGACGACAGCCATGCAGCACCTATGCAGCCGTCCCTTGCGGGAAAGCCTCATCTCTGAGGCCGCCAACTACATTTCGAGTCCAGGTAAGGTTCTTCGCGTTGCGTCGAATTGAACCACATGCTCCACCGCTTGTGCGGGCCCCCGTCAATTCCTTTGAGTTTCAGCCTTGCGACCGTACTCCCCAGGCGGAGCACTTAATGCGTTAGCTTCGGCACGGCCCCGTGAGGGACCACACCCAGTGCTCATCGTTTAGGGCTAGGACTACCAGGGTATCTAATCCTGTTTGCTCCCCTAGCTTTCGCGCCTCAGCGTCGGTTACGGTCCAGGAAGCCGCCTTCGCCGCAGGTGTTCCTCCCGATATCTACGCATTTCACCGCTACACCGGAAATTCCACTTCCCTCTCCCGCACCCTAGCACGGCAGTCTTGAACGGCCCACCCGAGTTAAGCTCGGGGATTTCACGCCCAACTTACCGCACCGCCTACACGCCCTTTACGCCCAGTAATTCCGAACAACGCTCGCCCCCTACGTATTACCGCGGCTGCTGGCACGTAGTTAGCCGGGGCTTCTTCCACCAGTACCATCAGAACTGGCTCTTCACCAGCCCATTTTTCCCGGTCGAAAGAGGTTTACGACCCGAAGGCCTTCATCCCTCACGCGGCGTTGCTGCATCACCCTTTCGGGCATTGTGCAAAATTCCCCACTGCTGCCTCCCGTAGGAGTCTGGCCCGTGTTTCAGTGCCAGTGTGGCCGTGCGCCCTCTCAGGCCGGCTACCGATCATCGCCTTGGTGAGCCGTTACCTCACCAACTAGCTAATCGGCCGCAGCCCCCTCCTCCAGTGGCCCTTGCAAGGCCTTTGATCCCAACGACCTGCGTCATCAGGATGTTATGCGGTATTAGCCCGGGTTTCCCCAGGTTATCCCCCACTTGAGGGTAGGTTAGCTACGTGTTACTCACCCGTGCGCCACTTTACTCATCCCCTTGCGGAGACTTTCTCGTTCGACTTGCATGTGTTAGGCACGCCGCCAGCGTTGATTCTGAGCCAGGATCAAACTCTCGTTTGAAATTTGGCTCGCCCGCAAGCCTAGCCTGCGAGCGTATATCTTGTGAGTTTCCCCTCCCGGTTCGCTTCCGGAAGGAGATGATCGTTCCACCCGCTATCCTGGCGAACCAGGAATTGCCAGCATGGCAGAACGAGTCGCTCAGCGTTTGGACCGCAGTCCTCGAAAGACTCAGTCCGATTGACGTGGCATGCTCAACTCAATTGTCAAAGAACTTTTGTCTCCCGCCGATGGCGGGGTCTCCCGATTGGGAAAGGTTGGAAAGGTTACGCCTGAGGCTCGTCTTATCTGCCTTGCTGGTCTTTCCACCACCTGCTCTGTAGGCTGATTGCCTTGCAGAACAATTCTCAATCCTACCGAACTAAATACCTCTTGTCAAGGGGTTCTCAAAAATATTTTTTGAACCTCGAAACTGCTTCTCCAATTCGCTTCCCGCGCGAGAATGTGAGGATAGCATCAGCGTTTGCTGCGGCGCGGTTACGTCCAACGACGCCCAGCGCAAACGCCCTGGCGGACGCTGGCACAATCGGGCCCTTCGCACAGCCGTCATTCTCAAACGAAATCGCGCGGCTAACGAGTTCTTTTGCGATAAAATGTGAGGCCCGTGGCCGGATGAGCAATGACGGTCGGCAGCCTGTGCTGGTCGGTGATCAGGCGGAAGTTCTACTGCCGACCTCCGAATTTGCTATGAACAGAATTCCGATCAAACATTGGCCGTTGTTTGCCGGTGTCGTCATCTTGTGCGTGACCATGGGAGTGCTTTCCACGCTTCTCATCCTGCGGGAGAATGGGCACTTGGCGTTCGCTCTCGATGACTCCTACATTCAGATGGCCATGGCCAAGAACTTTGCCGTGCACGGCGTGTGGGGGATCACGCGTTTCGGATTCACTTCGGCTTCCTCATCGCCTTTGTGGACTCTCCTCATCGCGGCCACCTATCTGCTCGCAGGGGTCAGCGAAACGTCTCCGTTCTACCTCAGCCTGTTCTGCGCCGCACTCATGCTGTGGGCGGCCTACAGTGTTCTGCGCTGGTACAAGGTTTCGCCCAAGTTCACCTTCTGGGTTCTGCTGGTTCTGATTTTCTTCACACCTCTGCCCACCCTCATTTGCATCGGTTCGGAGCACCCGCTGCACGCGGCATTGACCATTCTCCTCACTTTCTCGGCCGCGCGACTGCTATCCGACGAAGGCCCCGCAGAGGCTCGCCGCGATTGGATCGTGCTGCTGGCGCTGTCGCCATTCCTTACGCTGGTTCGATATGAGGGAATGTTCCTGATTCTGGTCATCAGCGCGCTTTTCTTTCTGCGCGGACGCAGGCGCACCGGGTTGGCCGTGGGTGTGACGGGTTTTTCCTCAGTCCTGCTTTACGGTGCGATCGGGCTGGCGAAGGGTTGGTCGTGGCTTCCCAGCTCGATTCTTTTGAAAGGGAGTTTCCCGCGCTTCGCCGACCTGGGCACAGCCGTGGATTCCGTGTTCGGGCCGCCGTACAACAACCTCAAATCAGGACCGCATCTGGTGGCACTTGTGGCGGCGGCTCTCTTTCTGGCCGTCTCTGCTTCTAACCGGCAAAAGGCCCTCTGGGACAGCCGGGGGGTGATGACCGCGATTTTTGTGCTGATTGCTCTCGCGCATATTCAGTTCTGTATGGTCGCGTTGTTTTTCCGGTACGAGGCTTACCTCGTGGCCCTCGGGATCGTGGTGATCGTCACCCAACTCGCGGATCAACTTCCGGAGAAGCTGTTTGGCACGCCCGGCGATCGCGCCCTGGTTCCCAAGCACGTGGGCGCACTGTGCCTCGCGGCATTCCTTATTTACCCTTGTCTCGTGCGGGCCGGCGCGGCGTTAGTTTTTCTTCCTCAGGCTTCGAAGAACATCTATGAACAGCAATATCAAATGGGACTATTCATTAAGAGGTATTACCAGGATTCAACCGTCGCATTGAACGATATCGGCGCCGTCAATTTTCTGGCGGACATCCATTGCCTGGATCTATGGGGGCTGGGCAATTATGAGGTTACTCAACTCCGCCGCCGCCGCGATTATCATGCCCGAGATATCCTCCGCTTGGGACGTGCAGCCGGGGTCAAGGTCGCTATAGTCTATGACACCTGGTATGCAGGCGAAATCGGTGGCCTTCCGCGCGACTGGGTGGGAGTGGGTGAGTGGACCCTCCCGGATAACGTGGTGACGGGCGGCGAGAAGGTTTCCATCTACGCAGTGGATGAATCCGAGACCGTTCCCTTGATGCATAAGCTCCAGGAGTTTTCTCCGCTCTTGCCCAAGGGGGTTAAGCAGTCAGGCAGATACCTTTACTGAAGAGCAGTGACGCGTGACAAATGGCGAGTTACGAGCGAACAGCGAAGAGCGACGAGTCCCGAGACCTCTAGCCCTCGCCCCCTTGGGGGAGAGGGTGGACTGCGACGGCGCTTTGATCAGCCGCCGCGGGACGGGTGAGGGGGTCGGGAAGAGCATGGACATACGACGGAGGAGAAAACATGCGAAATGAATCCAAGCAGGGCACGAAAGTAGACCGGCGGTCATTCCTCGGCACCGCCTTAGCCGGCGCTGCGGCCGCAGCATCGGCCGTAGCCGGGCAACGCGACTGGAGCGGCAAGAACCCCATCCACTATCCCGACCCGGATATCATCTCCCTGGACAAGCGGTTCAACAAATACTGGGTCAAGAGCACGCCCATCGAGCGCTTGTACTCCGGCTTGCTTTGGGCCGAGGGGCCCGCATGGAACGGCGGCGGGCGCTATCTGGTATTCAGCGATATCCCCAACGATCGACACCTGCGATGGTTGGAAGAGGACGATCATGTCAGCGTCTTCCACAGGCCCTCCAACTACGCCAACGGCAATACGTTTGATTGGGAAGGGCGTCTGCTGACTTGTGAACACAACACCCGCCGCGTGGTTCGCTATGAGCACGACGGTTCGGTGACCATCCTGGCGGACCGCTGGCAGGGCAAACCCTTCAATGCCCCCAATGACATCGTGGTCCATCCCGACGGCGGCATCTGGTTTACCGATCCCGGCTACGGCATCCTGACCATCTATGAAGGCCACCTCGCGCCAATGGAGCTCAAAGAGGCCGTCTATCGGATTGACGGCAAGACGGGAAAAATGGATATGGTCACGGATGAGGCCTACAAGCCCAACGGCCTCTGCTTTTCACCGGACTACAAATTGCTCTACCTTGTGGACACAGGCTGGACGCATTATCCCCAGGCTCCCAAAATCATCAAAGTCTTCGACGTGGTGGACAGCAAGGGCCTGCGCAACGGGCGGACGTTCACTTCCATGGAATGGCCGGGCAAGGGCACGGGGAGTTCAGACGGCATCCGCGCCGACAAGGACGGCAACATCTGGTCCGCCGCCGGTTGGGCCGGCCAGGGATACGATGGCGTGCACATCTTCGCCCCCAGCGGCGAACGCATCGGCGTCATCCTGCTGCCCGAAATCTGCGCCAATGTCTGCTTCGGCGGCACGAAACGCAACCGGCTGTTCATGTGCGCCAGCCAGTCACTGTATGCCGTTTACGTCGATGCCCAGGGAGCGCACATAACGTAGAAGGCGGTAGGCAGAAAGCAGAAGGCAGCCGCCGACTCAGCAACCTCTTGTAGTCGTCGTTTGCTTTCATAGACATTCCGGCTTTGTTCCAACTGTTGTTCGCTCTGGAGCGTGCAGGGCGTGTACATTACAGTACTTGACACTGTCATATTATCGTAGTGCCATCCTGACAAGAGCGGCCTGGATCAGTACTTGACACTGTAATATTACAGCGCTAATCTCGCCTTCCGGGTGGCCGCAAGGGCCGCCCCTACGTACTACCGAGGAGCACTTAGCGAATGGCTGACGATGATCGCAGCGGACGGGGCTCATTGACATTGGTCGAATTGGCCGAAGCGTCGGGTGTGCCGGCCCGCACCATCCGTTATTACATCGCAAAAGGGCTGCTGCCGCCACCGCTGGTTGGAGGGCGGTCGGCCTGCTATGGCGAGGAGCATCTGAAAGAGCTGGACAGGATAAAGACGCTACAGGTGCAGGGGCGGACCTTGGCGCAAATCGCCTGGCAACTGGGCGAGGGTCAGAAGGAAGTACGCCCCCCCGACGCGAGCGCCTGGTGGAATTACCCTGTCAGCAGGGACGTAATGGTCCAGGTGCGCTGCGACGCGAGCCCGTGGCGCCTGAAGCAGGTGCGCTCGCTCATCGCCCAGATGATCCAGCAACTGAACGAAAACGAGAAGGACGGCAGTGGGCAGTAGGCAGTGGGCAAGTAGGCAGTAGGCAGAAAGCAGAAAACGCGGGGGTAGCGCAGACCGCCGTTTTTGCGGTCTGCGGCTTTTCTCCGGCGCAGGACAAACCGCGGACCCCGAAACCGGGGATCCGCGCTACTCGCTCTCCGAAGGAGCTGGCTAGCGCAGACCTCAGCCTTGTGAGGTCTGTCCCCATGGGCCTTCGGCCCGCGAAAGCTCATGAAAAAGGTGTTGGGTTATGATAGGCACGGTCGAGAGCGGTGAGATCGTAGTCGCAGTGGAGCGGTTGAGGCCGTAGGTCTGTCTGATCCGGAGCGTGCGTGTTGAGCGAATAATTGGGCGTTGCTGTCTCCCTCAGGGGGGAGCGGCGATAGCCCGCGACCCTGCATAAGGTAACTTTGGGCACGCTCTCCGCTCCCGCCCAAAGGAGCGTGTGATGCCTTATAGAATAGCAGGAATTGACGTTCATAAGAGAATGTTGACGGTCGTGGTTTGCGATGTGGAAGTAAGGGGTGAATATGAGTTTGAGCGGCGACCGTGTGGCAGTACCCCCTCGCACCTGCGCTCACTGGCCGCTTGGCTGGTGGAGCAAGAGGTTGAGGAAGTGGTGATGGAGTCCACGGCACAGTATTGGAAACCGGTCTGGGCAATCCTGGAACGATACTGGAAGCCCCTCCAGCAAGGACGGGAAGGGGCTCGTCCGATGTCGGGAATGCTGCATCTGGCGCAGGCACAGTCGAACCGGGGACCACGGGGGCGGAAGAACGATTTCGCCGACCCCGAACGTCTGGTGAAACGACTGGTGGCAGGCGAACTGATCCTGAGCTTCGTGCCGAGTGCCGAGCAGCGTGTGTGGCGCACGGTCATGCGCACCAAGTACCAGTTGAGGTGCAACCAAGTGCAGTTACAGAACCGGTTGGAGGCTTTGCTGGAAGAGGCGCATCTGAAGTTGTCCAGTTTGGTTTCCGACCTGCTGGGCCTCAGTGGACGGCGTATGTTAACGGCCATCGCGGAAGGGGAGACGGATCCGGCAGCGGTGGCGGCACGAGCGGATTATCGCCTGCGCGCCACGCCGGAAGAGTTATGCGATGCGCTGGGTGCCTGTGGCGAGCTCCATCCCGTCTACCGCCGGTTGTTGCAGAGGGCGCTGGAGGAGTGGCAACGCGCCGAGGCACAGATTACTCAGCTCAGCCAAGAGATGGCCACGCTGCTGGCTGCCCACCAGGAGCAAGTCCAGCGCTTGGCGGAGGTACCCGGCCTGGGGGTGGATTCAGGACAGCAGATCCTGGCGGAGGTGGGCGCCTCGGCAGCGACCTTCCCTTCCGCTAAAGCTCTCTCCTCCTGGGTGGGTGCATGCCCAGGCGAGGAGGAGAGCGCGGGAGTGAACCACAACCGCCGCTCGCCCAAGGGCAACCGCCACCTGCGGCGCATCCTGAATCAGGCGGCCCACGCCGCAGTTAAACTCAAAGGCAGCGTCTTTGCGATCCTCTACCGCCGCTATGTGGCGCGCTTGGGGCACAACCAAACCATCGCGGTGATTGCACATCGGCTTTGTCGCTTAATCTGGAAGATTCTGCACCAAGGAGTTCGTTACGAGGAACGCGGCCCAGCGGTCAGCCAAAAGTCAAAGCAAAAGCGCACCGCCCGAATGATCCGCCAACTCCGCGACCTCGGTTATCGCGTCGAACTGCTTAAGCTCGCAGCGGGGGTGCCGGCCTGAGACAGGTTTTTCGACCCTGCGATGTCCCGGAGGGACACGTTGTTCAAGGCGGGCCAAACCACCCTATCCATGCGGAGGAGGGAGGCGACGTTCAGGTAATAGAACCTCTAGCTTGACCAAGGCCAATCTCCGGGCGAATTCACCGGCTCACGCTTCACCGGGTTGTTATGCATGCAGTTCAGTTTCACCCGCCGCTTTGCTTCCCTGGTGGGCCGGCTTAGAGCTGCACAGTGTAGCGGCGGCGACGCCTCCTCGAGGGGAAGCAACTCCTTCGGACGTGTCCATTCGGGACATCGCAGACCCCAAACTTCAGGGGTCTGCGCCAGCCGAGCCAGCTTACGCTTGCGCGCGGAGGTTACGGCGCGGGCAGCCAACGTCCGGTGCACGAGATTCCTCATGGCGTTTTCTGCCTTCTGCGTTCTGCCTTCCGCCTTCTCTTTAGTTCACGGAATCAGGCTCGCGGCCCGGACCGTCATAGTTCGGTTGAGGAAGGAGCTGGTCGCGGTCGTACGGCGGGTCTTCGTGCTCCGGCATGACGAAGTCTGGGAAATCCTCTTGAAAGCGGTGGCGCCAATCTTCGTCGGCGTAGTATTTCATGTCCAGTTGGATATCCTCTTCGCTGCACCCGCCGAGCGGACTGAGGTGCCAGGCTCCATCGGGGTCGGGCGGCATCGCCTTAACTTCCTCTCGCAGCATGTCTGACCAAAGCTTGGTATAAAGTTCGCGATCGCTCAGGTGGTCGGTGTTCTCGAGGAACACTCGCAAGAGCGCCAGCCCACGCTCTATGGCCAGTCCTGCGCTGCGTGGTAGATTCGGGAGATTTCAACGGCGTGTTCCTTGACCTGGTACACGACGATGTAAGGCAGGGAGGGGAAGACGAGTTCGCGCCGCCCTTGCATACGTCCGGGGCGTCCCCGGTGGGGAAAATCCTTCAGTCCCGCACAGCCGTCATAGATAGTCTTCGCCACTTCGCGCGCAACGGTGGGATTGTCTTTCTCGATGCGCCGATAGATCCGCTCCAGGTCGTTAGCGGCGGGGGTTGACCACCGGACTTCCATCAGGATTGAAACAGCCGCTCAAGGCGCTTTCCCACTTGCTCGTGGGTGAGGTAGTCGCCGCGCTCCAGGGCTTCCTCGCCGCGCTTCACGGCTGCGATGAAGCGGGCCTCTTCTTCGAGATACCGGGTGATAGCCTCCTGGGCCAACATCTCCGCGTCACGGCCTCTAGAGGTCGCAAGCTGCGTAAGCTCTTGCTGCTGCTCGGGAGTGAGACGCACTTCCATAGCTTTCAGTGTACGGGTACGGAGGCAGGCTGTCAACGGCCCGGCTTCACCGGACGGCGAAAATCCGCCGGCTGGCGGAGGCCGAAGCCGAGGCCGCACCACATAGAAAGCGGGTAGCATGGAGAGTCAGGCCAAATCGTATACCGGGGCGGTGCGTACAGGTGGGGGAGTGGCGCCGAGCAGGGCTTCAATCCGGCGCACAGTGTCGGGCGTCAGTAAAACGTCACCGCAAACGGTGCACACCTCGGCGGGAACGTGATCGATCACGATCACCTCGCCCCGCCGCTTGACGGTGTGGATCACCGTTCTGGCTTCATACGTACCTGTGCATCTCATCCCGTCGTCTGCCTTCTGCTTTCTGTCTTCTGCCTTCCCCCTCAATTCACGGAGTCCGGCTCGCCGGGCGGGCCGTAGTCCGGGTGCGGAAGTAAGCGGTCGCGGTCGTATGGCGGGTTTTCGTGCTCCGGCATCACAAAGTCCGGAAACTCCTGT
This sequence comes from uncultured Acidobacteriota bacterium, assembly GCA_963831905.1. Lineage (GTDB taxonomy): Bacteria > Acidobacteriota > Terriglobia > UBA7540 > UBA7540 > CAVROP01. Next base: position 3,188,700 of record CAWHRX010000009.1, read on the forward strand.
TGAAAGCTGTGGCGCCACTCTTCGTCGGCGTAGTATTTCATGTCCAATTGGATATCCTCTTCGCTACACCCGCCCAGCGGACTGAGGTGCCAGGCTCCGTCGGGGTCGGGCGGCATCGCCTTGACTTCTTCTCGCAGCATGTCTGACCAAAGCTCGGTGTAAAGCTCACGATCGCTCAGGTGGTTAGTGTTCTCGAGGAACACTCGCAGGAGCGCCAGCCCGTTAATGACGTCCCAGAGCTTCTTGGAGAGCTGCTCATCATTGAGCGTTTCAGGGGCGGGCAGTTGGATGCCGGCTTCCTCGAGCTGCTTGAAGTTTGTGGTCCAGGGAGCCTTTTCATAATCGACCACATGTTTCCAGAATCCCTCGGCAACTTCGGGCGGGGTGTCTTCCCCTCCGCCTTCCACCATTTTCCCGCCCGCCAGTTCCTGTGCCTCGCGCTTCAACTCGGCGATCCTCTTTTCCCGTTCAACCTCGTCCTCATCGCTGTCCTTTGTCCCCATGGTGCTCCCTCCTTTGTTTCGCCCGCTCAAGAGCCCCGATTATAGCGCACGGCGCGACGACCGAAAACGAATAGACCCACCTGTTCTTTTCGGTAACCCGTCCAATCTTTGCGGTAGAGCACCATGCTCCCTGGGGGCCCGTCGGCGGACGGGCATGAGCGACTGCTTTCTGTTATTCTGTCCAGTTCGGAACTTGGTGCTACTGGAGATCGCTCATGCACACGAGAGCCCCCTTGGCGCTCGCCTTGGCGCTATGCATCGCCGGCGCGGCAACTTGTTTCGCCGCCCACAAATCTTCCATCGACGACGCGCTTGACTCGCTTTACGCCGTGCGCAACTTCAAGCAAGTGGCAATCTCTCCCGACGGCAAGGAAGTTGCCTGGGTCGAGTCACTGGCAGGAGGCAGCTCGGCAATCTACGTGGCGACTCGCGGGTCCACAGAGCAGCCGCGCCGCATATCCGCCGGGGACGGCAACACGGAATATGCCGAGCACGACATTGCCTGGTCGCCCGACAGCCGCAAAGTCGCCTTCCTTTCGGACAAAGAGGGTTCGGAACAGCTTCAACTCTACGTTTGGGAGTTCACGGGACATTCGGTTCGCCAACTCACCCACCTGGCCGGATTTCTCGCTTCTCCCTCCTGGTCGCCGGACGGCAGGCAGGTCGCATTCCTTTTCACCGAAAATGCCCCGCGCGCGGCAGGCCCGCTCGAACCGATGACGCCGCCCTCCGGCCTCATCGAGCAGCACATCTACGAGCAGCGTTTGGCGACGGTCGACCCGGCTTCGGGCCAAGTCCGCCAGGTATCTCCCGCCGACCTCTACATCTACGAATACGATTGGTCGCCCGACGGTAAGAGCTTCGTTGCCACGGCCGCCCACGGCGCCGGCGATGCCAACTGGTGGGTCGCCCAACTCTGCACTATCGCCATCGCCTCCGGCGAGGTCCGTTACATTTACAAGCCGCGCCTGCAAGTTGCTCAACCCCATTGGTCGCCGGACGGCGGAACCATTGCGTTCATAGAAGGCCTCATGAGCGATGAGGGGAGCACGGGAGGCGACATTTACACAGTCTCAGTAGGGGGCGGGGAAGCTCGCGATCTTACCCGAGGCCTCAAGGCCTCGCCGGCCACTCTCACTTGGCTCTCGTCTCCGGAGAGGATCCTGTTCACCGAGCAAATTGACGGCGCGAGCGGCATCGCCACCGTGGACGCCCGTGAGGGGAAAGTGGAAACTTTATGGCGCGGGCTCGAGACCATTTCCACCGGCAGCGCCTGGGACTTCGGGATCTCTCTTGCGACCGATGGAAAGATCTGCGCGCTGGTCCGCCAATCGTTCCAGGAGCCGCCGGAGATTTGGGCAGGGGAGATCGGAGCCTGGAAACAAGTCACGCACCAGAACAGCAAGATCCGTCCGGACTGGGGCAAGTCCGAAAGCATTCATTGGACGAGCGACGGAATGGAAATCCAGAGCTGGCTCCTCTACCCGGTGAATTACGATCCCTCCAAACGATATCCCATGGTGGTGTCCGTGCATGGGGGCCCGGGCGCCGCCGAGAAGCCTGCGTGGCCAGGGCCGTTCTTCGACCTCGCCCTGCTTTCGGAGGAAGGCTACTTCGTGTTTTTCCCCAATCCGCGCGGCAGCTTCGGTGAGGGAGAAGCCTTCACGGCGGCCAACGTCAAAGACTTCGGTTACGGCGACTTTCGGGATATTCTCGCGGGCGTCGATCAGGTCGTGAAAACGTTTCCAGTGGACGACCAACGGGTGGGAATCGCGGGCTGGAGCTACGGCGGCTACATGACCATGTGGGCCGTGACCCGAACCAACCGCTTTCATGCGGCGGTGGCCGGCGCTGGCATCGCGAATTGGCAGAGCTATTACGGCGAAAATGACATCGACCAGTGGATGATCCCTTTTTTTGGAGCTTCAGTCTACGATGACCCACAGGTCTACGCCAGGAGTTCGCCCATCACCTTTATCAAGAACGCTAGAACCCCCACGCTCATCCTGGTGGGCGACCGCGACGGTGAGTGCCCTGCGCCCCAGTCTTTCGAGTTCTGGCACGCTTTAAGAACCGGCGGAGTGGAGAGCCAGCTTGTCGTGTACCCTGACGAAGGGCATATGATTTGGCAGTCGGCACACCAGCGAGACGTTACGAAGCGTATGGTCCAATGGTTTGACCAACACCTGAAGTAATCGAAAGTCGGAATTCGAAATTCGAAAATCGGACGCGGGACACGAGTTCGTATCGTCGATCGATTCGACGCTCCTGACACGATTTTCGAATTTCGAGTTTCGAATTTCGACCTTGGGGGTGAACAATGGGTGAACTGGTTCGAACCGGACTTTCGCTGGAAAAAGAGCTGCTCAAAAAGTTCGACGCGGTCATCCACCGCAAAGGGTACCAGAACCGGTCCGAGGCTATACGCGACCTTATTCGCGAGCACCTGGTCCACTCCGCGGCGGACGAGAACAAGGTGATCGTCGGAACACTGACCATGGTCTACGACCACCACCAGCCGAATCTTTCGGCCAAGCTGATTGAAGCCCAACACGCGGCTTCGAGCAAGGTCCTTGCAGCTACCCATGTCCACCTGGACCACCACCATTGCCTCGAAGTGGTGATCCTGAAGGGCCGCAGCGGGGAGGTCAGAGGCCTGGCGGATCGGATTCTGAGCCTACGGGGGGTTAAACATGGTCAACTGACGGTCACCACATCGGGGAACAGAGGTTGACGCCCATTTTCCGGTAGTATCCTAAATGTGTGTTCTCAGCTTTCTAAAGAAGCGGGAGAAGAGTTGTGACCAGAAACGAACGAAAGATTATCGGGGAAAAAATAATTGAGTGTGCCAAAAAAGAAAACTTTGAGGCTTTCAAGGACATACTCACTTCTGAGCTTGGCATACCGGTTGGGAGTGAACGATTCCGGCTCCTTGAGAGCGAGTTTTGGAGGACGGTCGCCGCGATCCGACAACGTAGGCTGCAACAGCCTTGATTTTTCGTTTTCTCTCCTCCGATGGGAGGCTGTTTAGGTGCTCTTCGATAACATCGACCATCCCTGAAACGATTTTCTTGTAGTCGTCATTTACGGCCTTTGCCATCTCGATATAGCTCCTTGGCCTTCACCGCTCTCCAGCGGGGCGCCTCCGTAACGTTCGCTCATACTCATTCATACTCAATCATACTTGCTTATCGCACATGCCAAGCAGCTTGTCAAGACGAACCCATCAAGTGAAGGGCTTGATAGTCCGTCCACTGAAAAAACACCGGAGCGACACAGATATCCATTTTCCAGTTGACGCGGGGGCTGCCGGACTATAGATTTACCGTTTTAAACATTCACAAAAGGAGACAAGATATGAAGGTCGGACTCTTTACGGCGCTCCTGGCTAAGCTCAGTCTGGACGAAGTCATCGAGAAGGTAAAACCACTGGGTATCCATACCCTCGAGTTGGGAACCGGCGCCTACCCTGGCGATCCCCATCTCAAGCTGGAGTGGTTGAAGCAACCCGCGAAGCTTAAGGAGTTCAAGCAGAAACTTGACGACCAGGGCATCAGCATCAGCGCCTTGAGCTGCCATGGCAACTCCCTGCATCCCAATAAGGAGATTGCGAAGGCGCACGAGGAAGCCAGCCGGAAGACGATCTTGCTGGCTGAAAAACTGGGCGTCACGCGAGTCATCGACTTCTCCGGATGCCCGGGCGATTCGGACGATGCCAAATACCCGAACTGGTCGCCAACCCCCTGGCCTCCGGATTTCCTGGACCTGTTGAAATGGCAGTGGGAGAAGAAAGTCATTCCCTTCTGGGTCAAGCGCGCCAAGTTGGCGCAGGACCATGGAGTCCGCATTGCCATCGAGATGCATCCGGGATTCGCGGTTTACAATCCGGAGACGATGCTGCGCTTGCGGGAGGCTGCCGGACCGGCGATCGGGTGCAACTTCGATCCCAGCCATATGTTCTGGCAAGGCATCGACCCTTGCGTGGCGGTGCGCAAGCTTGGAGACGCCGTTTTTCACATTCATGCCAAGGATACTCGACTTTACAATGTCAACATCATGGTGAACGGCGTGCTTGATACCAAGCCCTATAGCGACGAGAAGAATCGCTCCTATATCTTCCGCACCGTTGGCTATGGCCACGACATGGATTTCTGGGCGGACTTTGTCTCGACGCTTCAGATGGTCGGCTACGACGATGTGCTCTCCATCGAACACGAAGACAGCCTGATGTCTGTCGATGAGGGTTTGAGCAAAGCCGCGGGCTTCCTGAACCAGATCATTATCAAGGAAAAGTTGAAGGAGATGTGGTGGGCGTGATATAGGCAGGAGTCAGAAGTCAGGAGTCAGAAGGTTTAGCTGTCAGGTGTCAGCTGTCGGCCGTCAGCCAGCCTCCGGCGGGAAGTTGCCTGCTGATAGCTGAAGGCTGAAAGCCGGTGTTTCGATTCAGACTCCTGACTTCCGACTCCTGACTCCATTCGCGAAGAGAGGAGAATTCTGAACATGCCAGAAGTCAACGTTGCTCTGATCGGTCACCAATTCATGGGGCGCACGCATTCCAATGCTTACCGGCAGGTCAGCAGGTTTTTCCCCAGCAAGTTCACTCCGCGCATGAAGGTGCTCTGCGGAAAGGCCTGCACCGAGGAACTTGAAGCCACGGCACGGCAGTTGGGTTGGGAGGAGTCGGACTGCGAGTGGCGCCGGGTTGTCGAACGCAAGGATATAGACATTGTCGACATCGCAACTCCCGGGTATCTGCACCATCCGATGGCCATAGCTGCCGCCCAAGCCGGCAAGCACGTGATTTGCGAGAAGCCGCTGGCCAATAACTTGGCCCAGGCCAAAGAGATGCTCGCCGCAGTGCAGAAAGCGGGCGTCATGCACATGGTGAACTTCAATTATCGCCGGATACCCGCGGTCTCATTCGCCAAGAGGCTTATCGAGGAGGACCGGCTGGGCCAGATCTATCACTATCACGGTGCTTACCTTCAGGATTGGATCATGGACCCGAACTTCCCCTTGGTCTGGCGGCTGGAAAAGAAATATGCGGGCAGCGGCGCCCTGGGAGACATCGGAGCACACGCCGCAGACCTGGCCCAAATGTTGATTGGGTACATCACCTCGGTTACGGGCCAGATGACCACGTTCATTAAAGAGCGGCCTCTTCCCGGAACGGGCGAAGGGGCTTGGGGGGCCAAAGGCGCCGAAGGGAAAAAGGGCAAGGTCACCGTGGATGATGACACGAACTTCCTGGCCCGCTTCAAAAACGGCGCAGTGGGAGTATTCGAATCGACACGCTTCGCCGGGGGACGCCGGAATTACAACACCTTCCAGATTTACGGGAGCAAAGGCAGCCTTGCGTTCAACCTGGAGCGGATGAACGAACTGGAGTTTTTCGATCGCACGGAGCCCAATCAGCAGCAGGCTTACAAGACGATCTTGGTGACCGAGGCCAATCATCCTTACGTCGGCAACTGGTGGCCGCCCGGACACATTATTGGTTACGAGCACACCTTCGTCCATGCTGTGCATGACTTCCTCGTAGCCCTCGAGACCGGCCGGCCGCCCCTGCCCGGATTCGACGAAGGCGTGAAGGTGCAAGCCGTCCTCGAGGCGGTAGAGCACTCGGCCAAGTCGGGGCAGTGGGAAAAGGTGAAAGTCTAGAATTCAGGAGTCAGAAGTCAGGAGTCAGGAGACAGAAGTCGGAAGACCGATGCCGGGAGACAGGAAGCGGAAGACAGAACCCCGGACGGCGGAACCTCGGGCGCATTCTGACTTCTGTCTCCAGACTCCGGATTCCTGACTACTATTTGGAGGATTGCAGGATGAGTGAAGTGAGACTGCCAGCAAAGACCTTTCGCGATTTATTGGTATGGCATAGAGCTCATGAGTTTGTCCTTTCGATATACAAGCTAACGGCCACATTCCCGCGACAAGAGGTCTACGGGCTCTGCAGTCAGATGCGACGGGCTGCTGTTTCCATTCCGGCAAACATCGCGGAAGGGTTCCGAAAGCGCGGAAAGGCCGATAAAGCCCGATTCATGAATACTGCTGAGGGATCTGTTGAAGAAGGCCGGTATTATTTAGTTCTCGCAAGCGATTTGGGATATGGGGAAACGAGTGGACAAATGACATCCTTGGAGGAGGTCAGCAAGCTACTCGGCGCCTACGCCGCAGCGATTCTGTCTTCTGACTCCTGACTCCTGACTTCTTATTTCGATTGGATTGACACCTATGGCATACCTGATGGGAATTGATGTTGGAACCACCGGCACACGGGCGATCATTGTCCGCCCGGACGGTCATATTTTGGGAGCGGCCACGGGCGAGCACCAGCCTATGAAAATGCTCAAGCCCGGCTGGGCAGAGCAGGAGCCCGAGGACTGGTGGCGTGCAACTTTGGTTGCGATCCGGGGTGCGCTCGAGCAGGCCCAACTCAAGGGCGCTGACATCGACGCCGTGGGATTTTCCGGGCAAATGCACGGCGTGGTTTTGATGGACAGCACCCCGGCGGTCCTCCGCCCTGCTCTGATCTGGTGCGACCAAAGAAGCCAGGCGCAATGCGACTGGGTCACGTCGACCGTTGGGGCGGAGCGATTGATCAAGCTGGTGTCCAATCCCGCCCTCACCGGCTTCAGCGCGCCCAAGCTGCTCTGGATACGAGATGAGGAGCCACGGATCTTCGAGCGCGCCGCTCACTTCCTGCTGCCTAAGGATTTTGTGCGCTTCCGTCTGACGGGCGAATTTGCCACCGACGTCTCCGACGCTTCGGGCACTTTGCTGTTCGATGTAACTAACCGCCGCTGGTCGAGGGAGATGCTGTCGGCGCTCGATCTGGACGCCAAGCTTCTGCCCCGCGCCTACGAATCAGTTGAAATCACCGGACAGATCACTCGCGAAGCCGCCGTGCTCACCGGCCTGAGCGCCGGAACGCCTGTGGTAGGAGGCGCGGGAGACCAGGCTGCCAGCGCCGTGGGTAACGGAATCGTCGAGGCCGGCCTAACGTCCGCCACGCTGGGCACCTCCGGCGTGATATTCGCGTACACCGAAGCGCCCAAGCTCGACCCCCATGGCCGAATTCATACCTTCTGCCACGCTGTTCCCGGCAAGTGGCACGTGATGGGAGTCACGCAGGGCGCGGGACTATCGCTGCGCTGGTTCCGCGATAATTTCGGAGCTTCGGAAAGCTGGTACGCCCGCCACACTGACGCCGACCCCTACGACCTTATCATCGATGAGGCAAGGAATATCCCTCCTGGAAGTGGAGGCCTGCTGTGGCTGCCGTACCTGATGGGTGAACGAACTCCTCACCTCGATGCGCAGGCGCGAGGCATGTGGTTCGGACTGACTGCCGCTCACACCCGCGCGCACCTGATTCGTTCCATCCTCGAGGGGGTGGCGTTCAGCCTGCGTGACTCGATTGAGATCTTCCGAGAATTGAAGATTCCCGTGGAGCAGATTCGCGCCTCGGGCGGCGGCTCACGCAACTTCACCTGGCGGCAAATCCAGGCTGACATATTTGGCACGGAACTTGTGATCCTCCGGACTTCCGAAGGATCTGCATTTGGAGCAGCTTTGCTCGCGGGCGTCGGAGCGAAAACCTATGCCAGTGTTCCGGAGGCGGCTTGCGAAACCGTACAGATTAAAGAGAGCATGACCCCTCTGGCGGAACACGTCAAAGCGTATGACCGCTATTACCAGGTGTATCGCGCCCTTTACCCCGCGGTTCGCGATCTGGCGCATACGCTGGCGAAGATCGACTAGGGAGTCGCGTTGAATGACGAACCCCCTTCCCCAAGGAGATGGCAGTCTCTCCGGCTTGTAGGTGCCAAATGAAAACTCGTCTGGCGTTACTTGCGTCAGTTTGCTTGTTGCCATTGTTTTCTCTGGGAGGCTTCGCCGTGGAGAATTATGCGGTCAAGAAAGAAGTCGTGGAAGGCCACGCCACATACCATCTGCTCGATTCGAAGCTCAAAATGGACTTCGGCATTGTGCCGGACATCGGTAACTTTGCTTACCAGTTCAAGGTGGACGGCAAAGACGTGCTGATTCCGGTGGAGTCCTTTCGGGACTACCTCGAGAAGCACACCTTCGGCTGGGGAATTCCCTTTCTGGCGCCCTGGGCGAACCGGCTTGATCACGACTACTACTATTTTGAGGGCAAGAAGTATCTGCTGAATGATAGCCTGGGGAACATCCTCCGCGATAATTTCAAGCAGCCTATGCACGGCCTGCTGGTTTTCGAGCCCCGTTGGAAAGTAGTGAACACCGGGGCAACGGCCGCGGACGGCGCGTTCATCGTTTCGCGGCTGGAGTTCTACAAGTACCCCGATCTGATGGCGCAGTTTCCCTTCGCGCAGGTTTATGAAATGACCTACCGCTTGAAGGAGGGGAAACTCGAATGCACGACGCAGGTCACGAACGTCGGCAATTCCGACCTTCCCGTGCATTTTGCATTTCATCCCTACTTTCACCCCGACGGCCCGCGCCAGGAATGGAAGGTGACCATCGGCGCTGAGAAACACTGGATTGTCTCCCGTCAACTGATTCCCACGGGCGAGACTGAGCCCACCGACAAGTTTTTGCTCGGAGTGACCAAGGGCGTGGCGCTCGACAAGACCTTCATCGACGACGGCTTCTCCGACTTTGCCCGCGACTCAAAAGGCCTCGGCCACGTCGTCATTCACGGCAAGAGTCAAGAGATCGAGGTCCTGTACGACAAACAGTTCGATTACGCGATTGTCTACGCTCCTCTCAATAATGATCTGATTTGCGCGGAACCTCAGTTGGGCCCGACCGACGCCTTCAACCTCCAGCACGAAGGAAAGTTCAAGCGCCTGATCGTCCTGGAGCCTGGGAAAACTGTTGAGGCGTCGTTCTGGATTGTGCCTACGGGGTTCTAGGTCCGGAACTAGAGCCCTCTCCCTTGGGGAGAGGGTGTCTCGCTTCGGCGCTTTCACCAGTTGAAGCGAGACGGGTGAGGGGTCGTTTGCGGAGTTCGCCATCGCGGGCCGCTGGTTTGCGCGGCCATTAGAATTCAATTCGCCGGAGCAATGGCGAAGGGGGGCACATCACTGATGCGAACGTTTGGCGCGACAACCAGAACTCTAAGCATAGGTAACCCCTCACCCGACCCGCGACGGCGGATGAAAACGCCGGCGCGGGCCACCCTCTCCCCAAGGGAGAGGGCAGAGTCTCGTAGAGTTCGAAGAATTCTCATCGGCTCCGTTTTCAGTTTGCTAGCCTCCCTTATCGCTCCGCTCGGAACGCAGCACAAGCAGTCGGCGTCAAGTTTGTTGACTTTATTCTCAGCGAGGTTGGTCATGGCAGCGCAGACAGATTCCTTTTCGGCAAGAATAGAAAAGACTCAATTCAACGGCTGGAACGCTTATCGCCTGACGAATGGCATCATCTCCCTTTATGTCACGCCGGACATCGGTGGCCGCGCCATTCAGCTTGAGTTAGGCGGGAAGGGACTCTTCTTCGTCAATAAGGACTTGGCCGGCAAGGTCCTGCCTGCCGAACAGAACAACCTCAAATCCGGCTGGGCCAATTATGGCGGCGACAAAGTCTGGCCGGCGCCGGAAGGCTGGATGAACGACGAGCAGTGGCCCAGCATTCTGTACTACATTCTCGACGGCAGCAGATTTGCCGCGGAGGTGGTTACAGAGACGCCCGCCGAAGTCGCCGTGCGCGTGACCAGCCCCGCCGACCCGCGCAGTGGCGTGCAGTTTGTGCGGACGTATCACGTCTACGCGGGAACCACGCGACTGAAGGTTGACCAGGTGATGCGCAACATCAGCCATCGGCAGATTCGATGGGGCATCTGGCACCTCATTCAGAACGACGCTGCCGATGCTCACGACCCCACAAAACCCAACCCAGACCTTTACATGTACCTTCCACTCAATCCCCACAGCCAGTATCCCCAGGGCTACTACAATCCGTACGGCGACGCGCGACATCCCAGCTACCAACTACAGCATGGTGGCCGCATGTTGCAGGTGCATTATCTCTATCGTGTGGGCAAGGCCGCCGCAGATACGGACCGTGGCTGGTACGCCGTGGTCAACGGACAGAAAAGCATCGGCTTCGTCGAGAGCTTTACACCCTTCCCGGAAAAGGAATACCCGGACGGGGCCGCCGTGGAAACCTGGAATAACGGCCCAGGCGTTATCTCTCGCGGCCCCTGGGATCAGACCCTCCCTGATGACCCGAGGCAGAACCCCTACATCCTGGAAACCGAGGTGCTTAGCCCCTACGCGGCCCTCAACCCGGGTGAGGAATATTCCTTCCCAGTTTATTGGTCGCCCACCAGCGTCACGAACCCAGTGCGCAACGCCGTTTGGGCCGGCGCCATCTCCGAGCCGCTTACCGGAAAACTGGAAGGCGGCCAGGTTAGTCTGAAGGGCGCCTTTGGCGTCTTTGGTCCTGGCGGACTGGTGGCCGCCGTTTACAGCGTGATGGGAGAGGAATTGAGTCGGGTAACGTTGCAATCCGTTGACCCCAGAGAGGTTGTTCGGCTCGACAAGTCCATCCCGGCGCCCGCCGGCGCTTTCCGCGTGAGCGTCTTTGTGCAAGACGCGCAGGGAGAGAACTGCGGGTACCTCGGCAATGTGGTATTGAAGTAGGCAGGCCGGGAGATCGGCAGATCGGCAGGTAGGCGGTAGGAATGGGTTGCCGAAAGGTCCCACGTAACAGGAATCCCTCGACGAAGTCCCCCTCTTTTTCGCGGCCCGCGACAGATGGAATTCACAGAAGGAGGTCCCACGATCTTCGACTGCCCATCTGCCGACCTGCCCATCTGCCGACCTGCCTGTTTTCTAGTACCGTCGTACTGTTGCCTTCTTTCCCCATTCACTAAACACTACTGACGAGGCGGCACCCGTGCCAAACGCTTGACTGCTATCGCGTGCGGAGGACCGCGGAGCTCAAAAGTGGAAGGTCCGCACTTCCAGGTTGGCAGTCGGCGGTAGTTCGGGGGGTCCACGTGCGGACTGCTATCGCTACACACCCGAAGGCTGTTTGTTTCCCACCAACGCTTACGTACTGACCAGGGAAAGAGTGTGGGCGTAACTGTGTCAAGGTGTGGAAAAGGGCCGAACGGGATAGCAGTTTCCCAAGTGGCGGTCGAGCTTTGGAGGGGAAAACCGCCGGGGCATGACTTTACTCTGGCGGGCCTCAACCCGCGGGTCCTTACGCGTCGAGTGGATGGTGGTGGCGGTGATGTCAGCTCTTGCCGCCATCGCCATCCCGCGGGTCTCCGGAGCGTCGTCGACCAGGCTTGAGAAGCCACCTAGTACCCACGTACCGTTGTCATTTCAGCCCATTGGATCAATGCTGACAGGCAGGGGGCGGTCGGAGAAGAGCTTGACGGCCATCGGCTGCCCTGCCATCCGAACTTCGAGAGCCGGAGGTATGCGCTCTTAGGTTTGCAATCAGCGGAGACTCGCAGGTTTTCCGTGCGCGTGGATATCGACAAATCGCAAAATGCTCTCTGTTGCGGACGTAGCCTCGTGCAATGGCGGCGGAAACTGCGCTCCGGAGGCCAGGGCGTCGGCCCATCAGGTCCGGCGCGGAAGGTCAGCCTGCCATGGGAAGCAGGCTTTACGCTAGTCGAACTTGCGTTCACGCTGGGCATTGTCTGCATTGTCGTGGTGGTGGTCTTCGAGGCGTACGCCAACGCTTACCCCGCCTTCCGGGCAACGTCTTCGGTGCAACTCTTGCAGTCCGAGTTGCGTCAGGCCCGCGAGGTATCGATCGATCAGCGGCGAAACGTTACCGTGACTTTTCAAGGGACAGCGGAACTTGTAGGTGTGGTTCAAGGAATCAACGGCGCCTCGAACACTCAGATCTTCGACTACTTTCTCCCTGAAGGGTTGAAGTACGTGCTGCTTTCCGGAGTCCCGGACGTCCCCGCCCCCGACAACTTTGGAAACTCCTACGCAGTCAACTACGCCTGCCCCAGCAATACTCTTCCCTGCACCATTACCTTCCAGAGCGATGGGTCAGTGCTGGATGGCTCCGGCGGTTCCACTAACGGTTCCATCTTTATCGGCATCACCGGCCAGGCTCAGACCGCCCGGGCGGTGAAGATCATCAGCGCCACGGGACGAATCAGAGCCTGGTCCTATAACGGCAGTGCGTGGCATTAGCGGGAATGATATGGAGGCAGTGACTTCAACCCAGTCCGGCGAGCGTGGCTTCACCTTGCTCGAAGTGTTGATCGCTCTGGCGGTGCTGATGATCGGCCTGATGTCACTTGCCTATGGAATTGGGATCGGGCTGGCCGTGGTGCAGATGTCCACCATGGACACCATTGCGCGCGAAAAAGCCCGGGAAGCGATGGAGGACGTCTTCACGGCGCGCGATACTTCCACCATCGCGTTCGCCCAGATTTGCAACATCCCCACGGGAAGTAATCCCAACAACTGCTTGTTTGTGAATGGCCTCCAGCCGATGTACATCACTGATAGCAGCGGGCTGGTGAACACTCAGGCATCGGTTAACCAAGGGACTCTCGAGACGTTCGTCACGCCCGGGCCGGACGGTGTCATGGGCACGTCGGACGATGTCACTTATAACCTAACCGGCTTTCAGCGCTCCATTCAGGTGCTTTCGCTCGGCAAGAGCGATGGTTACACCGACCTGGTGCAGGTTACGGTCACGATTCAGTACAACCCTCTCCCCTGGATTTCGCGCACCGTAACGATGGTCACGGTGATGTCTCCCTATGTCTGAGCGTGTTCACATTTCGTCCCTGCCGATTTCTGCTCCAGGCTTCAGCCTCGTCGAGTTGCTCACGGCCATGGCGCTGTCGCTCCTGCTGTTTGCCATGACGTTCAGCCTGGTTCAGCAACTCGACAACACCGCTGATGTTGTGGGCAGCGCGGCCGACGTGAATGAGAACGTGCGCGCCGCGATCAACATGGTGTCGCGCGATCTTTCGACCGCAGGGCAGAACATCCCGGTGGGTGGTATTCCTCTCCCCTATGGCGGCACCGCCACAGCGATCAAACTGCCCTACCCCACGACCTCGAACTTTCCCACTCCTGCCGGCGGAAGCACCTTGTTTATCCCCGTGCTCACGGCCGGAAATGGCTTAGGGCCTACGCAAGGTAGTGGAACCAACCAGATCTCGACAGACGTTGTCACCATGATTGGGGTCAACCAGACTTCGAATTTCAACCCGACGACCGTGTCTACGACCAGTCCCTACCAGCCCACGATCAGCTCCACAGCCGCCACCATCACCGTCTCTGCGACGGCTGCAGGCTATGTCTCAGCCGGACAATTGATCATGCTGACTAACAACAACTCGAGCTGCCTGCTTGCGATCTCGTCCGTAAACACCAGCACCGGCGTCATCACCTTTACACATGGAGACTCCACCAACGACCTGCTGGGCGTCAACCAATTCCCCACCCTGTCGGGAACCGGAGCCATTACCAACGGCCCTCAGTACGGGACCATTCTCCAGCTTGAAACGGCGACGGTGCACTCAGGTAACCCGACTACCACGACGTATTCCTGGCCTGCCACTCTGACGGCTTACCCGATCGCGATGGTGACTTACTATCTGGATAGTTCGACTCCCATAAAAGACCTCGTCAAACTAACCAGCATGGGCACCAGCGGATGTGCGGCGGTGTCTTGTGCGAATGTGATAGCCCTCGGCATCAACGTCTTTCAGGTCTTTTATAGCCTGTCGCCTCCCGCTACGCTTAACGGTGCGAACTCAGATCCAACTGAGAACCCTTGGCCGACCACTACCGATACCGGCAACACCCCCAACCACATCGTCAAAGTGGTTTTGAACGTGGTGGGGGAAACGAATCACAAAAACTTTGCCAACAGCCAGTGGTACAGCCGAGAGATCAAGAACGCGGTAACGATTCAGAATTTGGACTGTGTCAACAAGTACGGCACCTCGTCCACGTCGACGCAGATGACGCAGAACTGAGGGAGGCAAAGAGGAAGCATGAAACGGCATGCAAATCGGGAATCGGGAGCCGCGCTCATTGTCGCCATGCTGCTGATGCTGGTGTTCACCATCATGCTGATCGGGTTTTACTTTATGACCAGCGGCGAGCAGAAGGTGGCCTGGAGCAGCCGGGATAACGGCGTGACCTATTATTGGGCTGTTGCCGGGCTCGAGCAAATGAGCAGTCTCATTGCCGACTACTTCTCCCACACCGCAACTCCTGTACCCTCGACGCTCACCAACTGGGTATCCGCCTCCTCCAACTTTCAGATCTATCCCACCTCCATCTCGACCTCCGGCCTTCCCTTGGTCACCAGCACTTACACGCTCTACTGTGCGCCGCCGCCCTCGCCGACAGGCCAACAATGCGACGTCAATCTCATGACGCTGTCCCTCTGTTCCGGCGTCAGCTCGCTGGGATATTGCACCGGAACCATCGGAGGCAACGGCCCGCTCGCCGGCCTAGCCGGCCTCGTCGCCCCCTTCAAGCTCGTCGTCGTGGCAGATGGCCCCAGCAACACAGAAGTCAAACTGGCCCGGACGGTGCAGGAAATCGCCGTGCCCATTTTCGAGTTTGGCATCTTCTCCGACAGCGACCTCTCCTTTCACTCTGGAACCAACTTCTCCTTTGGGGGGCGCGTGCATACGAATGGCAATTTGTATCTGGCAGAGGACGGCAACAGCACGTTGCTATTGGACGACTACGTCTCTGCCGCCAAAGGGATCATTCGGACGCAGCTTTCCAATGGCTACCAGATTCAGAGCGGCGGCGCTTACAGCTACACCGTTGACGTATTGACTGGGGCGAACGGATGCCCTCCTCCTCCGCCCGTACCGACCGGAGACGCTTGCCGGGCCTTGGCGCTCACCGAAGGCAGCCTGACGGGCGGTCCGGGAAGCAGTGAGAACTCCAATTGGAAGACCCTCTCGCTGTCTACTTATGGCGGCTATATCCAGGATGGGACGACGGGAGCGAAGGTGCTCAACCTGGCGATTGCGCTGCCCGGAATCAACTCCCAGCCCATCTCCATGATCCAACGCCCTACCTTCACGGAATCGCCGACCAGCGCGCTCGGCATGGCGCGTTTTTTCAATCAGGCCAGCCTCCGCATTCTGTTATCCGACACTCAATCCGACATCATGAACATCCAAGGCATCGACGCCACTGAGCAGCCGTACCCGCTTGCCGAGTTGGGAAGCACAGGTGCTGCTTACACGATTACGCGCCCCGCCACCAACCCCCCGCCCGCCGTCCCCTCCACCTATTGCCCCGCCTCCGGCAACTGCTTTCTGCCCCCCGGTGACAACTGCCATCCGCCTCTTGCCGAATCGGTCGGTTCGGCGACTGACCCCGACTACATGACGGCGGCTGGCACGACTTTGCTCGGCGGCTATATCAAGATTGAAATGAACCTGCAATCCTCACCCGGAACCTGGAAGGATGTGACCGAGGAAATTCTGGCGCAGGGGATCTCGCGCGACGAAGGGCCCGGTGCGGTGATGTCACAGGCGTCGCCGACTCTGCAATCCAACGGGTCCTTGTCTTCAAATACCAAGTACTACTACATCGTCACCGCCGTCAACGCCTACGGTGAGAGCGCGGGCACGCAGACAACGGGAACGACGACCACGAGCAGCAACAAGACGATAAAGCTGACTTGGTCAAGCATCCCGGGTGCATCCTCGTACAATGTCTACCGCACCACAACCTCCGCGACCTACACGGGAAGCGGCGCCGGGTACATCGGCTCCAGCGGGGGCACGAGTTATACCGACAACGGCTCGACATCGCCCAGCGGCAACGGACCTCCATCTCCCTCCTGTACCAACAAGTCCATCCTCCACCTGGAGGAAGCTGCGCCCGGCGTCAACCTTACGGCCAGCCCGCTGGCCCCCTTGACGCCTACGAATTTCGTCCCCATCAACATGTACGACGCACGGGAAGGGGAGCTGCGCGACTCGATCGCCAACAACACCTCGACTTCGTCGTTGAACGGCATCATGAACATCGTGGAAGTCGATGTCGGAAACCTTCAGCAGTGGTTTGCCGGCACCATTGCCTCCAGCGGGCAGTACGCTTACAACGGCCCGGACGCTCTTGATAACTCCGGATATATCCTCTACACGTCGGATCGCAGAATGAACTGCATGGATGGGAAATACGACCTTGAGGGCACGTGCGCCTCCAATACGTGGTCGACCACCGGCATCTCCACAGCCGGTGAGTCCGCTGAGTTCGGGAATGAGGACATTGTCAACCCAGGCAACTCGAATGGCGCTCCCAACCAGACGCTGGACACCGGCGAGAATGTGGATGGCAGCGTAGATGGCAGTGGCAACCCGGTTCTCGATACCTATGGCGTCTATGCGCATCCCATCGCGACCGCATCAACCACCGTAAGCCCTACCGGCACGAACCAGTCCGGCACGTGGAGTCAAATCATACAATCGCTGTCCAATAGCGCAACAACCCATCCTGCCTTCGTGCGCCTAACACCCACCCAGGCGGAGAAGAACAGCGTCGTCCTCTTCCGGCGGGCCCTCCGGCTGGTGAACGGCACCGCGGGCAATTTGCCACCCTTCTCGGCGGCGCAGGCTTCAACCTGCTCCGGCGGCACCACGGGCGGGTTCACCGTGGTTTCCGAAAACCCCATCTATGTTCAGGGTGATTACAACGCCAGCGCAGCCAACGGATTCACCGACGTGTCGGGCCAGTGCCACGTGCCGGCATCGGTGATGGGTGACGCCGTGACGCTGCTTTCGAACAACTGGACGCCGGGCGCCCAGTCGGGCAATTCTTCGGGTGATGCCAACAGCTTCCTGTACCCGACGTATCCCAACTGCAATAATCAGCGTTGCGCCACCACCACGTATTACCGGATGGCGGTCATGAGCGGGAAAACGATTCCGTTCGCGCAGCCCTCCTGGGGGCAGAACGATACCGGAACAGATGGCGGAGTTCACAATTTCCTTCGCTACGTCGAAGACTGGAGCAACACCAACGTGAGCTTGAATTATCTCGGGTCTCTCGCCAGCTTTTATTACTCACGCCAAGCTACGGGAATCTATAAGTACAACTTCAACAACGTCGTGTACCAGCCGCCCACGCGCAACTACTCGTTCGATACCGATTTCCAGAACATCAACAAGCTGCCGCCTGGCGTGCCGCGTTTCACCGACGTCAACGCGCTCTCCTACTATCAGTCCATCCTGCCTACCCAGTAGTAAGGAAAAGGATAAAGGGTGAAGGGTAAAGGGTAAAAGCCAAACGGTCGAGCATACAGGCTGAAGCCAGATGAGACTGGATTGAGCCATTCTTGATTTAGGTATTCAAGGCGCTCTCCTCTGGATTTACCCTTTATCCTTTACCCTTTACACTTAACTCTTTCCCCGACACCTGGCACCAGACACCCGGCGCCTGAAACCTATTTACTCCGCTGCAATTTCCCCGCATCATATCCAGTCGTCAACTGCCGTCCTTTTCGCTTTTGACTGTCGACTGTCAACTGTCGACTGTTAACTTGTGAGAGCCTCATTGTCGAATACCGGGTCAAGCGCGCATCCTTCACGAGCCGGCGTCATGCTTGCCTTCGCCGCCGTTTACCTGATCTGGGGGTCTACCTTCCTGGCGATTCGCTACGCGGTGGAAACCATCCCTCCCTTCTTCATGGCGGGCTGCCGTTTCCTGACCGCCGGCGCCATGTTGTACCTGTGGACGCGCGCGGGCGGCGCCGCCCGGCCTTCCCGCCGTGAGTGGGCAGGCACGGCTCTTATAGGATTCCTGCTCCTCGTCAGCGGCAACGGCGGATTGTGCTGGTCGGAACAGCGCGTGCCTTCGGGCCTCGCGGCTTTGCTGCTGGCGGCGATCCCCATCTGGATGGTTCTGCTCGATAGCCTGCGAAGGGACGGCACGAAGCTGGGGGTAAGGGTGATCGGCGGCATGGTCATGGGGGCGGCAGGAATCGTCCTGCTGGTGGGGCCTGCCCACCTGTGGGGCAGTTCGCGGGTGGACCTGGCCGGGGCGGGAGTGCTGATGCTCTCCTCTTTCTCGTGGGCGCTCGGCTCCGTCCTTTCGCACAAGGTAAGCCTGCCGCGTTCTCCCTTCCAGGCGGCAGCCATGGAGATGTTGGCAGGCGGAGCTCTGCTGTTGGCACTGGGTTTCCTGAGTGGTGAGAGCAGGCATCTCCATCTCGGCGCCGTCGCTCCTCGGTCTCTCCTCGGCCTTGTCTACCTGATTGCGGCCGGCTCGCTGCTGGGTTTTACCGCTTATTTCTGGTTGCTGCGCAACGTAGCCACAGCGCGGGTTTCCACCTACGCGTTTGTGAACCCCGCCGTGGCCGTGTTCCTCGGCTGGGCGTTCGGAAGTGAAGTCGTAACCGGCCGCGTGCTGCTGGCCAGCGCCACCATCATCGCCGGGGTGGCGCTGATCATTACGCACCGCATCAGCCCTGCCTCCATTTCCCCAGGCCCGGGAACCTTCGCGGCGGACAAAGTGTCGTAGCCACCCTTCATGGTGTCGTCCCGCCCGGCAGGGCAAGCAAATTCGGGAAGCTCCGCTGGCTTTTTTGGATTTTCCGCATTTTTCGCTGTTGTACCTCGATGATAATGTCCCCTTTTCTCCTCGTTAGAAATGTCCCCTAATAGAGTCTCCGAAAGGAGGCAGATTGGGGCGAATTGGGATGAGTGAGAGGGAGTTGGGGCGGTGCGGGGTACTGGCACGGGTGAAGAGTGCCGATTTGCGGTTGGTGGATGGGGCGGAGCTGATGGGGTTGAGCTATCGGCAGGTGAAGCGCTTGTGGAAGCGCTACCGGGAGCGAGGGGAGGTAGGGCTGAAACATGGGAATGCGGGGCGGCGCTCGAACCGGGCCTACGGGGAGGAGTTTCGACGCGAGGTGCTGGAGCTAGTGCGGCAGAAGTACGGGGGTGGGGAAGGAGGGCGGTTTGGACCGACGCTGGCGGCGGAACACCTGGGGAAGGAAGACGGGCGGGAGGTGGCGGCGGAGACGCTGCGGCGGTGGATGCTGGCGGAGGGGCTGTGGAGTCGGGAGCGGAAGTGGCGGAAGCATCGCCAGCGGCGGGAACGGCGGGAGCATTTTGGAGAGATGGTGCAGATGGACGGAAGTTTTCATGACTGGTTGGAAGGGCGCGGTCCGGGCGGATGCCTGATGGATCTGGTGGACGACGCCACGAACACCACGCTGGCGCGTCTGGGCGGGGAAGAGACGATTTGGGCGGCGGCGGGGGCGTTGCGGGCCTGGATGGAACGTTACGGGGTACCGCATCAGCTTTACGTGGACTGGAAGAATCTGTACCAGCGGGGCGCCACGCCCAAAGAGAAGTTGAGGGGCGAAGAGCCGGTCACCCAGTTCGGGCGGATGTGCGCCCGACTGGGGATTCGGCTGCTGGCCGCCAGTTCGCCGCAGGCCAAGGGTCGGGTGGAGCGGATGCACGGGACGCATCAGGATCGGCTGGTCAAGAAGCTGCGGAGAAAGGGAATCGGGAGCCATGCGGGGGTCAACGCGTACCTGGAGGAGGAGTACCTGCCGGAACACAACCAGCGGTTTGCGCGGCCGGCGGCGCGGAGTGAGGATTACTATCGCCCCTGCCCTGCGGCGAGGGAGTTGGACCGCATCTTCCGCCTGCAGACGGAGCGGGTGATCAGCAATGACTGGGTGGTGCGGTACCACGGTCGCTTCTTGCAGTTGCAGCCGGAGAGTCGGCGCTACGCGCCGGCGCGCAGTAAGGTGGTGGTTTGGGAAGGGCGAGAGGGCCAGGTGAGCATCGATTATCGGGGCCGGGAGATTGCTTGGAGCGAGATTACGAAGGGTGAGACACCGGCCCGTTGCCAACCCGCGCCCCCGCCCGCGACGACGGCCACGCCGGCCGTGCCGGAGGTAAAACCCCAGTGGGCGCCCGCCGATGGACATCCCTGGCGGAACACCCGCTGGCGCCAACATACCCGCGCCCAAGAGGCCCGGGCGGCCCCGCGCGCGTCGCCGGCCTTGCCCTCCGCTGCGCCCTGAGCGCTCCGCCCTCCGGGCTCCGCAGGGCTCCGCTACGGGCAAGGCCGGCGAGAGACCAAAGCCAGAACAACCTCACAGCAATAAGTTCGAAAAGGGGACATTTCTAACGAGATAAGAAAGGGGACATTTCTAAAGAGCGTTGACATTTCCGCATTTTTCGCTTGACAACCGCACGGACCTGTGATAGCCTATTATGATGGTCGTTTTGTGGACACAATGTCGCAGGCGTGCGCCGGGGCGTGCAGTGGCGCAAGGGAAACCGGAAGGGTCCCGGCGTGTGGGAAATGCAGGGAACTACAAAAAATGAAATATAGTGGGAACGAAGCTAAGAAGTGGCTGAAAACAAAGCACATCACTTTTTTGAGTGATGCAAATTATGCGCGTTTTGCGCGCCAATTAGCACAAATTATGCGCTGAAAGGAGCAAAAACCGCACAACTTGCGCAAAACGACCGGGGCCTTCGAGCAGCAAGGCGAGGCCGGTCAAATGACAACATGTCGACTACAGAGGACTGCCTACCACGGACCAACAGCCCTCTCCCGAGCGCAGGGTGTCAGGCTCCGGCGCTTGGCCCTGCTTTCGGGCTTTTGACTTTCGACTCTCGACTTTCAACTCCGCAAGAATCGGGTTGCCCGGCGCTCCTCCCTCAACGATGATGGAGCCAGGAGGGAAAATGCAAACCAACGCAGACGATTATCGCCGGATCGAGAAAGCCATCGAGTTCCTGGCGGAGAACTATCACCAACAGCCGAGGTTGGACGAAGTGGCACGCCGTGTCAACCTCAGCGAGTTTCACTTCCAACGGCTCTTTCGCCAATGGGCGGGCATCAGCCCCAAGCGCTTAGTGCAGTTTCTGACCTTGGAGCATGCCAAGCAAGCGCTGGAGGAATCGCGCAGTGTGCTGGACGCCGCCTACGATGCGGGCTTGTCCAGTCCCAGCCGGCTGCACGACCTTTTTGTGACCACGGAGGCCATGACACCCGGTGAGTTCAAGGCCAAAGGCGCAGGCCTCGAGATCAGCTACGGATTTCACCCCAGCCCGTTCGGCGAATGCCTTCTCGCCGCCACGGAGCGCGGAATTTGCGGATTGGGCTTTGTGCGGGAAGGGGACCGGAAGCAAGCGCTCGAAGATTTCAAGCAAAGATGGCCGGCGGCGGAGTTCCAGGAGAATCCGGAAAAGACCCGCAGTTATATGGACGGGATCTTCAATGCCAAAAAAAGGAATGGCGCGCATCCCCTAAAGCTGCTGCTGATGGGCACCAACTTCCAGATCAAGGTTTGGGAGGCCCTGCTGAGAATCCCCTCGGGTTCGGTGGTGTCTTACGAAGATCTGGCGCGCCGGTTGGGGAAGCCCTCAGCCGCGCGCGCGGTGGGCGGCGCCGTGGGTCAAAACCCCATCTCGTTTGTAATCCCTTGCCATCGGGCCATCCGCAAGATGGGGATCACAGGCGATTATCATTGGGGAGCGGCGCGCAAGAAGGCCATCCTGGCCTGGGAAGCCGCTCGCCAAAGCAAACCATGAAATACCCGGGAGCGCGGGCATCCTGCCCGCAGCGTGTGTACGATTGCGGCGCAAAAGGCGGGCAGGATGCCCGCGCTCCCGGGTATTCTCAGAGTGGAGAATCGGATTAACGAATGGCTGCCCCGCCCTTGATGCTTGATGCCGGCACGCGCGCCGAACTTTGGCGCAAGCTGACGGAGGCGATTGAAACCTACGCTGCGAAGCTGGAGAGCAGCCGGGTCACGCCCCCGCTCGATCCTGCGAAGCTTCGTGCCTCGCTCGCCCGCTTCGATTTCTCGCTCCCGATTGATCCTGTCGAAGCCCTTGATTTTCTTGTCGAGGGTCTTTGGAAGTTTCAAACCCACACGCCGCATCCCCGCTATTACGGGCTGTTCAACCCCGCGCCAACGACCATGGGCATCGCCGGGGACGCGCTGGTGGCCGCCTTTAATCCCCAGCTTGCCGCTTGGAGCCACAGCCCGCTGGCCATCGAAATCGAACAGCACCTGGTGCGCGCCTTCGGGACCCGGTTCGGCTACGACCCCGTGCGCACCGATGGCACTTTTGCTTCCGGCGGCATGGAGGCCAACCACACGGCGGTGCTTACCGCTTTGGTTCAGAAGTTTCCGGAATTCTCCAGCCTCGGCCTGCGGGCGCTTGGGGCGCAGCCGGTTCTCTACGTTTCCACGGAGGCCCATCATTCCTTGCTGAAGGCGGCGCGGATGTGCGGGTTGGGGACGGACGCCGTGCACCAGATTCCGGTGGACCACAGCCTTTGCATGGATCCCGAAGCCCTGGAATCCCAGATCTCCCGCGACCGCGCGCAAGGCTTCGCGCCCTTCCTGGTGGTGGCCACGGCGGGCACCACCAGCGCGGGGGCCATCGACCCTCTGCCTGCCATCGCCGAAGTGGCTGAGCGGGAAGAGCTCTGGCTGCACGTCGACGCGGCGTGGGGCGGGGCGGCGGCGCTGGTCGCGGAGCTGCGTCCTTTGCTGGAGGGCATCGAGCGCGCCGACTCGATTACCTTCGACGCGCACAAGTGGCTTTCCGTGCCGATGGGGGCAGGTGTTTATATAACGCGTCATGTAGATATACTTAAGACTACATTCAGCATTGCCCAAACATATATGCCGCGCGAGGCGGCGGGGTTGGATGTGGTGGATCCCTACACGCATTCGATGCAGTGGTCGCGCCGCGCCATCGGCCTGAAGGTGTTTCTCTCCCTGGCGGTGGCCGGTTGGGAAGGCTATGCCACGGCCATCCGCCACATGGTGGCCATGGGCGCGCTCTTGCGGGAGCAGTTGGAGGTCTCAGGCTGGCAGGTGGTCAACAAAACGCCCTTGCCGGTCTGCTGCTTCGTTGATGGGCGTCATGCCGACGGCCGCACCGAAGCCTATTTGCACAAGATCGCCATGCACGTCGTCGCCTCCGGAGAAGCCTGGATTTCAACCACCCGCCTGGCCAACTCGATACCTGTGCTGCGCGCCTGCATCACCAACTACCGGACTGAAGCTAGTGATATCGCCGCGTTGATTGAAGCGCTCGAGGAGGCACGAAGCCAAATCAGATGAGTCTGTCATTCTGAGCGAAGCGAAGAATCTCGCTAGTTAGTTGCAGCCTAGTGCGCGCGGATAGCAAGGCCGGGTGCTCTTTGCTCCTCGTAGAACGGTCTATCAAACCAAATGACTGTAGCCGCTGAGGTTTGATTCGTATGTCCCGACGAATTTACTTCCTCCTTCTCGCCTTCGCTCTTGCAGTGCCAACAGCCTCTCCTGGAGATGTACGAGAAAACCCCAAAGACGGATTGAAATACGTCTGGATACCGCCCGGGAGTTACATGATGGGCTGCTCGCCGGGGGACGCCGCGTGCCGCGACGACGAACGGCCATCGCACTCAGTGACCATCAGCAAGGGCTTTTGGATGGGCCAGACGGAGGTAACCGTTGGCGCTTACAAGCGTTTTGCCAACCGAACCAGACGATCCATGCCAAGGGAGGAGGATCGCTTCGGAAGACAACTCAACCGTGGGTGGAGCGATAACGCAATGCCGATTGTGAATGTGACCTGGAGCGAGTCCCAACAATATTGCAGTTGGGCCGGCGGACGTCTCCCCACCGAAGCCGAGTGGGAATACGCGGCGCGCGGAGGGTCCACCACGAAGAGTTATGGGGCTCTGGATGAAGTGGCTTGGTATGCCGACAACAGCGGGCGAGAGCGTTTTGACAGTGCCGCAATCGCCCTGAATCGTGGGCCAAACACACTCCTTCAGCGGATCGTAGATAACAAGGATCAGATGCACGAGGTGGCGCAAAAGCGTGCCAACGGGTTTGGCCTCTTCGACGTATTGGGGAATGTTTCGGAGTGGGTGAATGACTGGTACGACAGCGAGTATTACCATAACAGTCCGTCCCAGGATCCTGGCGGTCCCACGAGTGGCCAGTCACGTGTTCGACGTGGCGGGTCGTGGAATGACCTTCCCTGGATTATACGAGTGTCGTACCGAGACACACTCAATCCCCGCGACGAGAGCGCCGACGTGGGCCTCCGCTGCGTCCGGGATGCGGAGTGAGTTTCACTCAGCATTCCTTCTCCATCTCTTGGCGGTCTTCTCCCTGCAGAAAACACCTCTTGCTCCCTCGCGGGGAATCTGCGAACATTTCCAATTCAACAGGAAGTAAAGCTGCTGACCTGAAGGTCAGCGCTACAGCAGGTCAGCGCTAGGGCAGGCAACAAGACTAATTACTCCGGAGGCAATTATGGCACTTGATCCAAAGCACTGTAGTCGCATCATGACGGAAGGGCGAGACCGCGCGGGCGCTCGGTCCATGTTCAAGTCTATCGGATTTACGGACGCCGACTTGGCCAAGCCGATCGTAGGAATTGCGAACACCTGGATTGAGACGATGCCATGCAATTTCCATCTGCGCGAGCTGGCGGCGAAAGTGAAAGAAGGAGTGCGCGCGGCAGGCGGAACGCCCATGGAGTTCAACACCATCGCCATTTCCGACGGCGAGACCATGGGCACCGAGGGCATGAAGGCTTCGCTGGTGAGCCGGGAAGTCATCGCCGATTCGATCGAACTGGTGGGGCGTGGTCAAATGTTTGACGCCATGGTGGCCCTGGTGGGATGCGACAAGACGATTCCCGGAGGCGCCATGGCTTTGATCCGCCTCAACGTGCCGAGCGTACTTCTCTATGGTGGAGCGATTGCCGCGGGACGGTTTCAGGGCCACGACGTTACCATCGGGGACGTCTACGAAGCCGTGGGCGCGCACGCCGCAGGGAAAATGACCGACGCGGAACTCAAGGATCTCGAGGATCATGCCTGCCCCGGAGCCGGCGCCTGCGGGGGCCAATTCACGGCCAACACCATGTCCACGGTGATGGAATTCATCGGGCTCTCGCCCATGGGCGCGAACAGCGTACCCGCTCTCGACCCGCGGAAGAATGAAGTTGCCTACCGCGCCGGGCAACTGGTGATGGATCAGCTTCGTCGCGGCGTGCGCCCGCTCGATGTCCTGACGCGGAAGGCGTTCGAGAACGCCATCGCCAGCGTGGCAGCGACGGGTGGTTCAACAAACGCCGTGCTCCACTTGCTGGCCATGGCTCGCGAGGGTCAAGTCCCGCTCACGATCGAAGACTTTGACGCCATCAGTTCGCGCACACCCATCATTGCCGATCTGAAACCCGCTGGACGCTACGTCGCCGTGGACGTGCATCGTGCCGGCGGCATCCCCTTGATTGCCAAAAAACTCCTGGAAGCCGGATTGATCGACGGGTCGCAGATGACCCCCAGCGGGCGAACCATTGGCGAGGAAGCACGGGCTGCGGTAGAGACGCCGGGACAGGACGTGGTAAGGTCTGTCTCCGATCCGATAAAGAAAACCGGCGGGCTGGTTATCCTGAAAGGGAACCTTGCGCCGGAAGGCTGCGTCATCAAAGTGGCGGGGTACGAAAGGACTCACCATCGCGGACCGGCTCGCGTTTTCGACTGCGAAGAAGACGCCATGCACGCCGTGATCAGCAAGAGCATCCATGCGGGAGACGTGGTTGTAATCCGCTACGAAGGCCCACGCGGCGGACCGGGCATGCGTGAGATGTTGGACGTGACGGGGGCGATCGTGGGTGAGGGGCTGGGCGAGTCAGTAGGCTTGCTCACCGACGGACGTTTCAGCGGCGCCACTCATGGACTGATGGCTGGGCACGTAGCTCCGGAGGCTGCGCGCGGTGGTCCCATCGCTGCCCTTACCAATGGCGACGTCGTCGTGTTCGATATCGAGAAGCGCCGCTTGGATGTTGAGCTGCCCGATGCGGAGATCCAGAAGCGCCTCGCCAATTGGCATGAGCCGGAGCCGCGATACAAGTCCGGCGTATTTGCCAAGTACGCCGCGCTGGTTTCCTCCGCGTCCGAGGGAGCCATTACGCGGGCACGCTGATGGTTGATTGCCGATTGTCGATTGCCGATTGAAAGTGATCGTGTGACACCGGCGTAGGTGTAATCCGGAAATGGATTCCCGCATCCGCGGGAATGACAGGCAAGAGGGATTTCGGTTCTTGCGAGGATGACGGGGCGAGAACGATCAATCACAAATCGCAAATCACAAATCGCAAATGGTCAATCGCCGATCGGCAATAAGGGTAGGGGCACACCTTTCTGGGATGTCCAAGCCTTCAGGTAATCCGCGAACACATATTCGATTCCGACGGTTTTAAGCGTCGTGGGCAGGACTTCGTTCAACATCCGATACTCTTTCCCCGCGCGCTCGCAATTCTCGTTGACGAACTCCTGAAGCAGTTTCACCGCGCCCGCTTCATTGCCGGCCTTAATCTGCCTTAGAGCCTCGGCTTCCACGGCCGCCTGGCGGTCCATCTCCCACCGTTCGGTCTGGTCGAACACACCCCGGACGGTCGGCGCCAAGGCTCGGTAATTCAAGTCGCAAAGCAGCTTGACGCGATTGGCCCACCACCACGGCGCATCGCCTGCATACGTGCTGCTGCCTGCCGCGTAGGAAATCGGAAGCCTCGGGCCGTGCATGTAGAAGGGCTTGAAGACGTTGCTGCAGGGATTGGAGAAGCTCGCCCAGTAAACCTGGCGCAGGAGCGGCGGCATCTCGGCCCGCAGGTGCGCCACGACCGACGCTGCCGTATGGTAGGGCGAGTGTGCGTTGTCGTGCATGCAGGGTGTGGGCCAGAAGGTTTCCGCGGCTCCCCAGCGCGGTTCCGCGACGGTCCCCTCCAGGTGGCTGCGGCTGATTTGCATCATGCTGGCGGGGGTGACGTGCGCAAAGTCCCTCAGCAGGCAAGCCAGGGTCATATTGCGGCGGATCTGCATATTACCGGCGTTGCTCGAGTCCTTCCGCCAGTAGTCGCCGTAGTCGCGGGCGAAGTTGAAGTCCGTTGCGGACTTCGTCCAGCCCATTTCTATGGCGTGCTGCACCAGCTTCGGGTGCGCTTCATCCCAGTCCCTCTCGATGGAATAAACATTGGAAATGGAATAGACCCCATGCTTGATTGACTTGGCCGCCCAGTATCTGCCCGCGGTCTCAAGCACCCAAGCCTGTTCCGGGTCGGCGATGATGAAGCTGTTATGATAATTGGCTTTGCCCCACTCGCCGGGGCGTTCGCAGTCGCCGCTCTGGCCGTACTTCTCGAGCAGGTCAATCATCACGTGCATGGCTTCGTAGGCCGTTTTGCCCCGCTCCAAGCCCAGCCGGACAAGATCCATGCCCAATAGCCCGTCGCCCCACTGCATCGGCTCTTTGGACCAGACGGCTTCGTTCCCGATCGCCACGCCGTACTCGTTCATGCCGTGCTCGTAGCCAAACGCCCACCAAATCTTCGATCCGATGTGTTCGTAAGTTTCGGCGACTTGCGGGATTTCGATGTAGGTACACTTTACTCTCTCGCCTGGGTCGTGCTGCTGGCGGAGAACCTGCACCAGGGGTTGGGCCTCCATCGGAGGGCGGTCGCTATTCTTGCAGAGAATCACCGAGTGGTCTCCGGTGGCGTCCCGCACTGCCACCCAGGTATCGCAGGGGCGGGCGCTGGTTACGAAGCCGGTCAGGCAACTGAACGCCACGACTCCCAGAAAGACTGTAAAGCGGTTTGAGTTCATACTCTATCTCCTGAAATCCTCCGGCTCGGCGTAGAGCGTCGGGAGGGTAGGGCAAGCCCTACCCCTACGAGGTGTGTAGGGGGACGGCTTGCCGTCCCCTCTCCCGCCCGCGTTAAGCAGAACAGACTATTAGGGCGGAAACTGTGTGTCAAGGTAGAATGCTGGATGGACTACGAATCTCTGTTCCGCTCGAGTGGCAGGTCGCCGGGAATGAGAAGAATTCAACAGGCTAATCTTCTGGCCATCACCCTTCTATGCATTGCCGCTGGCTGTGGATCGGCAATGCCGGCCCATGGGGCTGCAAAGCCGGAGCGAATGGAAAACCAGCAGATGGCCGTTCAGGGGATGAACAAACTCATGGACGGCGACTTCGACGCTGCCGCGAAAGCTTTCCGCCAAATCCAGAAGTCCGACTCCGACTCGCCTCTGGGCTACCTTCTGGAAGCCGACGAGAACTGGTGGAAGATCTACCTGACCGAGGCCGATCTGGTTGACCCGGACGTCTTCGAAGCCCGCACGGAAGCCGTCACTCCTTACGACAGTGACTTTGCGCGGGCCGTCGAGCTTGCCATCACCAAAGCCGAGGCGCGCATTAAGGCGCATCAGGATGAGGCGCTCAACTACTTCTACGAAGGCCTGGCCTACGGTCTGCGCTCCCAGTTAGAAGCCCTGCGCGACCATGCCCTGGCCACCGCGCGGGCGGGCAAGCGGCTGCGCAGTCTTTCTCTTACCGCGCTGAAACTCGATCCCAACCTCAACGACGCCTGGTTTGGAGTCGGACTTTACAACTACTTTGTGGATACTCTTCCGACCTATGTGAAGTTGCTGCGCTTCTTGATTCTGCTGCCGGGCGGCGACCGGGTCGAGGGTCTCCGCCAGATGCGCGTGGCTATGGATAAGGGGCAACTCGTGCCCGCGGAGGCGAAATTCCACCTCGCCAAGAACTACTCCCGCGCCATCGACCGGCAGTACTCAACATCCCTCGAGCTCTTTCGTCAGATGAAGCGGCAATATCCGCACAATCCGCTCTGGGATTTGCTTACCGGAAGCACTGAGTTGCGCATGGGCAACGTCAAGGACGGTGAGGCGCTCTACCGGCAGGTCATCAACGAAACCGCTTATCCAAAATCGGACTGGTGGAAGCCCCTTCATCAGCAAGCTGAAAAAGCATTGGCACGCCGGTCAGGACAATAACGGCTCGCGAGAATCAGGACCTCCGGGAGGCGCGAGCAAATTCGCGTCTGTCATCCTGAGCGAAGCGAAGGATCTCGGCAGTTGCCGACCTAAGTGAACTGCGGAGATCCTTCGCTTCGCTCAGGATGACAACGTTGCTAACTCAACTGTTGAGCTTGCTCGTGGGCGTGGTAAGAGCTGCGGACCAGGGGGCCGGACTCGACGTGGCGGATGCCCAGGCGGCGGCCTTCCTGCTTGAGCGCGGAAAACTCGTGTGGAGAATAGAAGCGCGCCACCGGCAACTGTTCGCCGGACGGCCGCAAATACTGGCCAATCGTGACGATGTCAACTCCTACGCCGCTCAAATCCTTCAGCACCGCCAGCATTTCTTCAAACGTCTCACCCAGTCCCACCATGAGGCCTGACTTGGTGGGGATGGAAGGAACGATTTCGCGCGAGCGGCGGAGGAGTCGCAAGGAGCGCTCGTACCGCGATCCTCGCCTTGCCACCGGATAAAGGCGCGGAACAGTTTCGAGGTTGTGGTTCAGGACGTCGGGCCGGGCGCGCAAGACAATCTCCAGCGCTTCATCAGACCCTCGGAAGTCAGGAATCAAAACTTCCACCTGGCAGTCGACCAGTCGCTGGCGCAGGGCTTCAATCGTGCCGGCAAAGATCGTGGCTCCGCCATCTTTCAAATCGTCCCGGTCGACGGAAGTTACCACGACATACTTCAATCCCATCTGCGAGGCCGCTTGGGCCACTCGTTCAGGTTCTTCCCAGTCCAACTCGCCCTGCGGCAGGCCCTTGGGCACGGCGCAAAAGCCGCAGCGGCGAGTGCACAGATCGCCCAGAATCATGAAGGTGGCGGTTCGTTGTGCCCAACACTCCCCGACGTTCGGGCAGCGGGCGCTTTCGCACACCGTGTGCAATCCCAGCCCGCGCATCAATTGCTTCAGCTCAAAGTAGTTCTCCCCTGTCGGAACGCGCACCTTCAACCATTCCGGCTTGCGCGCCTGGGCGCGAGCTGGGGCAATGTGAATTAACTCACTCATGCTTCAGTTCCCGGCTATTTCCCACTCGCATTACCTGCCTGAAAGTGGGCGGCCAACGCCACTCTTGCCGATGACGAGTTCCGCGACGCGGGAGCCTTCGCGGTAGTGCGATTCCCAGTCGCCAGCATGTTCCCGCCGCCACCGAAGTGGTGCCACCTGCCATCCCCTGCACACGCCACGCGGGTCAAGGGTCGAGCGCTCGATCGAGGAGAAGCGGCCTTCGCACCCGCCACCACCTCGGCATTCTCGCCGAACCGGTGCCATCTGCCGTCTCCGACGAAAGCGTTGCGCGCCGGATAAGGATCGTCATTTGTAGCGTAAGCGGACGAGGCGGACGGATCGCCAGGAGCACCTACATATGGGCTATAGGAATACGGGCCGTAGCCGTACGCGCCGGAGCCATAGGGATTGCAGGGATAAGGCGAGTAAGGATCGTCACAACCGGAGTCTGGATAATAGGGATAATCGTCGTAGCCAACGTACGGTCCGGGCCAATAGGACCAGGGATAGAATCCAAATCCGAAGTAGGGCCAACCGAATCCACCCCAACCCCAGCCTCTACCCCAACCTCGACCCCAGCCCCTGCCATTCCACCCGTTGCCTCTGCCGTAGCCTCCGTACCCCCTACCGTAACCGCCGAAGCCTCCCCGAAAACCGCCATACCCTCCGCCGAAGCCTCGACCGCCATAACCACCGCGAAATCCTCCACCACCAAATCCGCTGTGAAAGCCGCCCCCACCGTGGAAGCCGCCGCCCCCACCATGGAAGCCCCCGCCCCCACCGTGAAAGCCGCCTCCGCCCCCGCCGTGGCCGCCAAAGCCACGTCCTTGAGCACTGGGGCACACGGCCAAAGCCAAAGACAGCAACAAAACTATATTGAGTTTGCCCATAAGCACCCCCGACTAAAGCCTAGCACGCGTGTGGCGAATGTGCAAACGCGCCTCAGCACCTGGTAGTGTCTTAGTGCCTGGTGACGAAATTCCGCGTCATATAGCTGAGCGGCGGGAAGGGTGGGGCTTCAGCCCCGCCACGGAAAACGGCTCATCATTGGGGGCTTTAGCCCCTGAAGGAACGTGGCTTCAGGGCCTAAAGGCCCAACTCGTTGGGCTCGCAGAGGCGGCGGGGTTGAACCCCCGCCCTTCCAAAGCGCCAGTTCTCGAAGGGCCGCAACATCAGATCGGGACATGGTCAGCCGCGCCCCGATCAAACTGAAAAATCACACCGAAGGGTCCGTCGTCTACGGAAGCCGTCGTCGGGAAGTGGGCGGTTTTCAGGCTGGGTCTCTACCTGTGCCCGTAGGCCCACACCGGCCCCAGCTTGAGTTTTTGGCGGGAGAGGCGCTCGGCATTCCACCGTGCATCTTGAGTCGAAGGAGCAGGCGGGAGCTCGAGGATTAGCCGGCAAGACTTAAAGTGCGCAGAATGGAACCGGGGGGACCTAATTGGTCTTGACATCCCAAGTGCGCCACATCCATGTAGTAAGTCCGACAGACGCCGCGTGCCAGGAGGACGAACTCCCTGGCGAGGATGTCGACTTCACACTCCAGAATTCCTCACTATCATCGTTCGGGACTTCCTTGAGTTTGACCATAATCAGATCAAAGTGTTCGGCTTGAAGCCGGGACAATCCCTCAGGGAGAGAGGCATAGGCACGAACTTCGTGCCCTTCCCGGCGAAGACTCGCAGTGCGAGCCGCGAGATCCGTTGCATCATCGTCGATGAGCAGGATTTTCCCTCTGCTGGTATTCTCGATCTGCTGCTCCGTGGTGTAATACAATTCTCCCGCTTGCATGGCTCACCTTTCGATTCCCGCCGAATCGCAGCCTCGCATCGGGCGACGAACCCACTGCGTCACTTTTGCGAGGCGCCGGCCGTCGTTGCCAAGGACCGCCCTGGTCTGGTTGAAACATAGCCTCCGGCTTTCCTTCTGCGCGGGGCTTTGATGAATTCAGAATCTTCGTCTGGCTCTTTGGTAGCAACGAGGGCAGCAAGCATCATAACGATAATGACCACTAAGCTATAAATTCCCACTTGAGAATCCCCTTTCCAGCGATTTGAGCCCAGACTGTCACTAAGATGCGCAACCCGGGCACAAGGTTTATTGCATCAGCGCGTAGCGGTTTTCACTTCGTTTACAAACGGCACGATGCGTCCCGTTTGCTCTCCGTACCACTTCGCCGTATACATTCTCCTGCCGCGCCCAGAGAATTCGCAATCCGATGGAACCCCTGAGTTGATGTCAATGAACGCGTAAGGGTTCCTAAGGGTTTTGCCCTAGAGGTCTGCCAATCTATATGTACAGCAATGGTATACGGGCTGCCCTAGCTTTCCGCTACCATTGTGGTTCGAGTGGGCCTATACTTGCTCCGACCAAATCAGTCACCCGCAAGCGGGTGTTTTGACCGCTTTCGGGCAAAACGTCTTAGTCCGGCGTTGAGACGGCGACAGTGCCTCCTGCAAGTTCGCGAAGCCCGCCCGCACGGGCGAGTTCTTCCATTGACTGATAGACGACCTGGTTGCGTGGAGATGCCTCCGCGTCTCGCGAGGAGCTACGATGCCCGACCAAATTCAACAGGACACCTCCCCGAGTCCGCCCTTGCGCGCCTTGATCCTCGAAGATGATCCCTGGGATGCTGAACTAGTGCTCGTGACGCTGCGCCGCGCCACTCCTGGCTTACAGGCTGAAGTCTTGGACTCTTCTGAGCTCTTTAAGCAGCGCCTCGAGGAATCTGAATTCGACATCATTGTTGCCGATTACAATCTGGGTGGCTGGACCGCCCTGGACGCGTTGGAGATTCTGCGGCAATCCGGAAAATCGATACCCCTGGTGGTGGTCACCGGAGCTTTGGGCGACGAGGCGGCTGTCGAGTGCGTTCGGCAAGGCGCCGCCGACTACGTTCTCAAGGATCGGCTGGAGCGGGTGCCCATTGCCGTCGATCGCGCCGTGCGCCGCAAAGTTTATCTTGACGAAGTCGCTCGACGGCAGGAGCAGATCCGCCGGGCCAAAGAGGAGTGGGAGCTAACCTTCAACACCGTCCCGGACCCGGTGCTGGTCCTGGATGACCAATATCGGATTCGCTACGCCAACCGCGCCACGGCCACGCTTGCGGGGATTGAACTGGAAGAGTTGAACGGTAAAATCTGTTACGAGGCGCTGCATGGTTTAGCCCATCCTCATCCGGATTGTCCTCGTGCTCGCATGGTGGAGACGGGCCGGGAGCAGCGGGCGGACCTGTGGGATACAAAGCTGGGCGGAGTTTTTGAAGCCACCACCACACCACTCTTCGAGCCTTCCGGAAAAATGCGCGGCTCCATCGAAGTCTTACATGAGATAACCGACCGGAAGCAAGCGGAAGATTCTCTGCGTCAACTCTCCTCTCAATTGCTGGTTGCACTGGATGAGGAGCGGCGGCGGATCGCTCAGGATCTTCACGACAGCACGGCCCAGTACCTGGCCGCTCTTTCCATGAACCTGGCCCGCTTGGAGCTTCAGGTCGATTGCCTTGATCCTGCCAGCCGCATCGTTGTATCGGAAAGTATTGAGCTTGCTAATCGCTGCATGCAGGAGATTCGGGATTTCTCCTACCTCTTGCACCCGCCCACGCTGGAAGATTATGGCCTGGCCCCGGCTCTCAAAGGTTATGCGGAAGGTTTTGCCCGCCGTACCGGAATCCGGGTGAATATCGATTTACCTCAGGATTTACGCCGCTTGCGTCGGGAAGCAGAAACGGCGCTCTTCCGCATCGCGCAGGAATGCCTTTCCAACATTCAACGGCACTCAGGAAGCCCGGTGGCGAATATCCGGATCAGGCGTCAATCGGATTCAGTGATCTTGGAAGTTGAAGATGAAGGCCGCGGGTTTCAGCCTGCCCCCCCTAAGGACGGAAGCATGGTAACGCGCGTTGGTCTGGGCCTCAAGGGAATGAAGGAGCGAGTTCGACTCCTGGGAGGATGCCTCGAGATAATCTCCGGCAGCCACGGCACCACCATCAGGGCAAGCTTGCCGATTCCGGAGGCGGTCCGATGAAGACCGTGCGCATCCTGGTGGCCGACGACCACGAGGTCGTCCGTCAAGGCCTGCGAAGGCTGCTGGAGGCCGGGCCGGGGTGGGAGGTTTGCGGAGAAGCCGGAACCGGCAGAGAGGCTGTGGAGAAAGCCAGCCAGCTCAAACCCAACGTCGTCGTGCTTGATTACAGCATGCCCGGCTTGAACGGAGCCGAGGCTGCGCGGCAGATTATTCAACGAGTTCCTCGCGCCGAGGTTTTGATTCTCACCATGCACAGTTCCGAGGACTTGATCCGGGGTGCGCTGGAGGCCGGCGCTCGCGCCTACGTCCTGAAATCTGATGCCGGCCGGGACTTGATCTCGGCTGTCCAGGCCTTGATCGAGCACAAGGCTTTCCTCTCCTCAGGCGCCTCCGGGCCGGTGCTGGACAGTTATCTACGAGGCGCCCAGCCATCTGCCTCGCAGCAGGTGCTGACCCCGCGCGAGCGCGAGATCCTCCAGTTAGTCGCCGAGGGTCGGAGTAACAAGGAAATCGCGACGACTTTGACGATCAGTACGAAGACCGTGGAAGCCCACCGCGCCAACCTGATGCGCAAGCTCCGCCTGACTTCGGTCGGCGCGCTGGTGCGTTACGCCGTCCGCAATCAAATCATCGAGCCTTAATCATCCGCACGTCAAGACCTGTCGGTTCCTGAAGAACATCTTTTTGCACTGTCATTCCGAGCGAAGATTGCATGATCCCTCCGCTCGCCGCTGGTCATGAAAATAATCCCTCTCCCCCTCGGGGGAGAGGGTGGCCCGCGACGGCGCTTTCACCAGACGTCGCGGGACGGGTGAGGCGGTCCACCGGCGGTCTGATTCTGATGCGCGAACTGGACGAACGTTTGGGCTTCGGTGATCCCATCGTGCGAAATTCGACTGACAATTGCGTTCAGCAGTGGTCAGGTGTATATTATCGGCCGGGCGGAAAGCTCATAATAGAAGCTCCGGTCTGTTGGTCAGGTCCATATCAAAAATCGAAATTCCGGCTAATAGGCTCACGACCAGCAGGGGTGTTCCATGCCAGATAATGGCAAACCTCTGAACGACCCGGATGTCGGTGCGACTCTGTCGACTGCTCCAAGCAGGGCAGCCGCGACCTTGGTCATTGGTCCTTACACGCTGCGCGAGCGCATCGGCGAGGGCGGCATGGGCGAGGTTTGGCTGGCTGAGCAGAAAGAGCCGGTGCGCCGGCGCGTGGCCCTCAAGCTGATCAAAGCCGGCATGGACACCGCGGAAGTGGTGGCGCGCTTCCAGTCCGAGCGCCAGGCGCTGGCCCTGATGGACCATCCCTGCATTGCCAAGGTCTTCGACGGCGGCTCCACCGCGGATGGGCGCCCGTATTTCGTGATGGAGTATGTGGCCGGCATGCCCATCACCACCTACTGCGACAAGCACAAGCTGAACACGCAGCAGAGGCTCGAGCTCTTTATTCGGGTTTGCGAAGGCGTGCAGCACGCGCATCAGAAGGCGATCATCCATCGTGATTTAAAGCCCTCAAACATTCTGGTGAGCGAGGTGGATGGCAAGCCGCTGCCGCGCATCATCGATTTTGGGGTGGCCAAAGCTACGGCGCAGCGGCTGACCGAGCACAGCATGTACACGCAAGTGGGTGCTGTGGTGGGTACGCTCGAATACATGAGCCCGGAGCAGGCGGACTCGCGCGGGCAGGACGTGGACACGCGCACGGATGTGTACTCGCTGGGGGTGGTGCTCTACGAACTATTGGTGGGGGCGCTGCCGTTGGAAATGCGCAAGCTGGCCTATGACCAGGCGCTACGCCTGCTGCGGGAGCAGGACGCGCCCCGGCCGAGCACGAAGCTGCGCACGCTGGGGGAGCAGTCAACGCTGGCGGCGCAGAATCGCAATACGGATCTGCCCGTGCTGGAGCGGCAACTGCGGGGGGACGCGGATGCCATTACGCTGAAGGCGGTGGAGAAAGACCGGGCGCGGCGCTATGCGACTCCGCTGGAGTTGGCGGCGGATATTGAGCGTTATTTGCGCCACGAGCCAGTGCAGGCGCACGCCGCCGGCACGATGTACCGGGCGGGCAAATACATCCGGCGGCACCGGCTGGGCGTGGCGATGGCGGCTGCGGGCTTGCTGCTGCTGGTCGGTTTTGCGGTGATTCAGGCGGTGGAGTTGCAGCGCATCCGGCGGGAGCGGGACCGGGCGGACCGGATCACCACCTTCATGAAGGAGATGTTCCAGGTATCGGACCCGAGTGAAGCGCGAGGGAACAGCATCACGGCGCGCGAGGTCTTGGACAAAGCCTCGCAACAGATTGATAAAGGGCTGGCGCAGGATCCGCAGGCCCGGGCGCAACTGATGCGCGTCATGGCGGATGTGTACGAAGGGCTGGGCCTATATTCTCGCGCGCAGCCGCTCTACCAGGGGGCCGTGGAGCTCCAGCGCCGGGTGCTCGGACCCCGGAACCCGGCCACCCTCGTTTCCATGAGCGCCATGGCAAATTGTATGGCGCGAGCCGGCCATTATGCCGATGCCGAGAAACTGGCGCGCGAGACGTTGGCGATGCAGAATCAGGTTCTCGGCATGGAGAATCAGGACACCGCGCAGTCCATGACGACCCTGGCGTATGCTCTGTCACAGGAAGGCCATTACGACGAGGCGGAACAAATGTACCGCAAGGCCATCGATCTCAACCGGCGGGTCTTTGGACCGGAGCACCGGAGCACCTTATACGCCATGGGCGGCTTGGCTTGGACTCTCAACCACGTAGGCCGCAATAGCGAAGCGGAGAGCCTGTGCCGCGACGCGTTCGAGATTGCGCGGCGGACTTTGGGCCCAGACCATCCGGAAACGTTGACCTTAATGTCAAACTTGGCACTCGCCCTCACGGATGAACGCAATTACGCCGAGGCGGAGAAGTTGTACAGAGATGCTATGGCGATTCAGAGCCGGGTCCTCGGGCCGGAGCACCCGGAAACGCTTCGCTCGATGACCAACCTGGGGGCTTGTCTTTACCGTGAACGCCGCTTCGCCGAAATGGAGAAGCTGGAACGAGAGATGCTTGCCATTGACGAACGGGTTCTCGGCCCCGCGCACTCGTTCACGCTGCATTCCATGATGTACCTCGCGCTGGCTTTAGAGAATGAAGGCCGCGTCGCAGAATCGGAGCAGGAATTCCGCCAAACCTATGAGATTGAGCGCCGGACCCTCGGCCCGGAGCATTCCCTCACGCTGAATACCCTCCAACTTGAGGCGGGCGCCTTGAGCCGTGAGGGCCGGTACGAGGAGGCCAAGAAACTGTACCACGAAGCCATCGAAGGGGCCGTCAAATCAAATCAGCCAAACCAAATAAGCGGTGGTTGGTACAACTTTGCCTTCGGTGCAGTAATCACCGGCCATCGCGAAGAAGCACTTGAATATCTGGGCCACGCCGTTGATTACGGTTTTTCGCCGGGAGAGATTGAGGACGATCCTGACTTGAAACCCTTGCATGGCGACCCGCGCTTCGCCGCCCTCCTCGCTCGCGCCAAAGAAAAAGCTGCCGCCGCGCCAAAGTAACTCGGGTGCCGCCCTCCGATGTCGCGCCGCTGTCCCACAGCTTGCAGGGTGTCATTCTGCGCGAAGCGAGGAATCTCGCCCTGATCTTCGTCGGGTCATCCAACCTGTGGCAGAGCGAGATTCCTCGCTTCGCTCGGAATGACAGCGTTTTCACACGAACTCATGAAGGGGTCGAATAAAATCGCGGCTGCGGCAGAGCAGACATCTCTGAACTGCCAGTTCGCAGGTCGTTGCTGTTTCGGCAGTCTCTTCCGCAGTCTCTTGAATTTTGAATCTTGAATCTGGAATGCGGCCGAAGGCCGCGCAGTGCCGACGGCTCACTCCGGGTGGGATCTGAATGCGTTGCTGGGCGGCGCCTGATTGACGACCAGCCAATAAAGCCCCAACTGTTTGATGATTTCCCGAAACTCAGCAAAATCGACTGGCTTCTGAATGTAGCTGTTGACTCCAAGTTGGTAGCCATTGATCATGTCCCGCTCTTCCCGGGAAGAAGTCATAATCACCACGGGAATAGCTCGGGTCCGCGCGTCGTTCTTAAGATGGCGGAGCACTTCCAAGCCATCCAGCTTGGGCAGCTTCAGGTCCAGCAGGACCAGGCGAGGAGGATTGTCAAACCCGCGATTGTTGTGCTCGCCCCGGCAGAACAGGTAGTCGAGCGCTTCTTCACCGTCGTGCGCGACGTAGATCCGATTGGCCAGGTTGTTTGTGCGAAGCGCGTGGATGGCCAGTTCCTCGTCGGCCGCATTGTCTTCCACCAGCAGTATCTCGATTTCGTTTGAATTCACTCAACACCTCGAGGCTAAAAGTCATTCTACTCTAATGTGAATCGGCGAGGAACTCTTGTATTTCAGTGAGCACTTTCTTAAACATCGCCTCCGTGAGACGGCCGGTTTGGGTATTCTGCTGGCTGGGATGGTAGGAGCAGAATAGACGGGGCAGGCCGTCCGGCAAGCTGAAACTGGCGCCGTGCGAGAACTTGAATTTCGAGCGGGAAGGGAAAGCCTCGTGCCCCAAGGCCGCCACGCGCAGATAGGCGTCAAACGCGATTCTGCCCAGTACCAGCACGGCGCGAACTCGCTTGAGCAGGCGTAATTCCGCCTCCAGGTACGGCCGGCAGTTGCGAGCCTCGGAAGGCAACGGCTTGTTCTTGGGAGGCGCGCAGCGCAAGGAGGCCGTAATGTAGCAGTTCCGAAGTTCGAGACCGTCGTCCCGGGCGACGGACCTGCTCTGGTTGGCAAAGCCGGCCTCATAAAGTCTCGGGTATAGGAAATCCCCGGAGCGGTCGCCCGTGAACATCCTTCCCGTGCGGTTGGCGCCGTGCGCAGCAGGGGCAAGTCCCAGGATCAGCAATTCGGCGTTCGGATCACCCCAGCTCGGAACCGGCTTCCCCCAGTATTCCCATTGCCGGTACATGCGGCGCTTTGCTTGGGCGACTTCGCGGCAGTGACGCACCAGCCGGGGACATCTCGTGCAGCCAATGACCTTTTGTTGAAGCAGTTCGAGTTGGCGCGCATCGTCCATTAGTGAAGAGGAGATACTTCCTTCGCGAATCTCTTTGCGAATTATGTCATCTAATCTCTTCTGGCAGGAACCGAGGGCAGCTTGCCAAGTTGAGCAACGTCAATCCCGAGAATACGGGATCCAATGCCTAGATTAGCATGGAATCCCCCTTTGGCAGTAATGACCGCCACTGGATGGCATGGCCAGGCAGGGAGCCTGCTGAGTAAAGTGAGGAGAGGAAAATGAAAGACATCTTGTATGTGCAGCAGGACAACTGGTGCGAGGTGGAGTCAAGCTCCAAGCCTGTCTTGGTGGATTTCTGGGCGGAATGGTGCCCACCCTGCCGCATGCTGGCCCCTACGTTCGAAAAACTGGCCGCTAACTACGGCGACCAGATCATCTTTGCCAAGGTCAACGTCGACGAACTGCCCGAGGTCGCCGGCCAGTACGGCATCCGGTCCATTCCTACCTTGCTGCTCTTGCGCGATGGGGAAGTCTTGGAAGAACTCGTCGGCGCTCGCCCCTACCAGGACCTGGCCCGTGTCCTGGACCGGCATCTCGCCTCAGCCGACAAGTGCGCTGAAAAGTCCGCTGAGAACGTCCGCTGAAACGTCGTCGCCGAGCGTCTCTCGCATGGTCAATTGACACCCCGAACCGATGCGCTTCCCCGGGCGGAGCATTCGCCTATGTTCCTGCCGGTTCCCCTTCTCTCTGTCACGTCCGGGCCACGGATTCGACCCGTTCCCTGAAAACAGCTTGACAACCCATGCCTTAAATGCTAGGCTAGCAATTGATATTGCGCTACTCGACCCATAACGCCGGGGCCCCGAGGACGACATTCTGTTCTTCGTTGCGTGTAGGGCAAACCTTGGCCCTTCCCAACCGCAGGTCCGACCGAGGGATTATGGTTGCCGGCGTTTTATCATGCCCTCGGCAACTCAAATCTGGAGAACAAAGCGAGAATGTCTATGAAAACAAACAGTCGAGGAGTTGAGAAGTCAAGAAGTCGAGGGGTTGTGGGGCCCAATTCAGGAGTCGGGTCGGATGGTGACGGTTTGTCACTGCCCAATCCTGGACTCTCGACTTCTCGACTTGAATTCGACGGAACAAAGCGAGAATGTCTATGAAAACAAAGGAGCGCTGTGAATTAGATCTGATCGAAGCCAGAATGTTATAGAAAACAAACAACTTACGCGCAACTCGTCGCCATGTGGCTGAAACAAAAGCACTTACTGCTCAGTCCCCGGTCGGTTTAACCCCTGCCGCTTCCATCATCAGGACCACCGTCCGTTCCGGCGCGCGGGTGCGATGCACGACGCCTTTCGGAACCATGAATCCCTGCTTGGGCAACAGCTCGACCGTCCGGTCTTCCAGGTCGATCAAGAAACGCCCCTCGACCACGTAGAAGAACTCGTCTTCCCGGTCGTGCTTGTGCCAGTGAAACTCCCCCTGCAGAATGCCCAGCCGCACGACGGACTCATTCACCCGGCAAAGCGTCTGGTTGTACCAAGGCTCCTTGCAGGCATCGACGAGCCCCTGCACATCGACGAGTTCTAACGGGCCGAACCGTGGCTGCAAGTTTATCGAGTACTTGGTATCGGTGCTCATGCCATCCTCCTGGTTCAGGTTCGCCCACGGATTGGCGCCGCCCTACTTTTTCGGCACCCACTTCGCGAAGAAGTCCCGGATGCTTTCATAGCTCATGCTGCGGGCATTAGAGAACTGGCCCTGGTCCATCGCATAGAGGACGTTCCCGCCGGGGTCGAGCACCGCCAGGGTGGGAATGCCGTGGGCGAGGGGTACGCGGTACTTCGCGGCGATGTCCTTGTTCTTGTTGAACCGGCCCACATCGATTTTCACCACCTCATAATTCGAGGCAATCAGAGCAGCCAATTCATCCTTGTGCATCTGCGCATTCAGAGCGCGGCAATCGCCGCACCAGTTGGCGCCGAAAACAAGGACGACGTTCTTCTGTGCTTTCGCGGCCTCAGCGATCGCCGAAGCGACTTGTTGATGTGCGTCCGCGGCCTCGTCGTAAGGCGGCTGGTCAGCGGCGAACAGCGCGCCGGCCAGGAAAACAAGGGGCACGAGTTTCAAGAGATGTTTAGCGGCAATCATGATGTCTCCTTTAGTTTCCATAATACCCGAAATCGGGGCAATTGTAGCGTCCCTGAACGCCGCGCGCGCGAGGCCGGAGAGAAGTGGGGTTGCGGAGTCAATCACAAATCACCAATCACCAATCGCAAATGACCGAGGGAGTGTGATAGCATCGCCAAGTCAGGGAGGGCGGTTCGACCCCAATAGTCGCCCAGGAGTGAAGCCCTTGAACGAACCCTACGCCCGGCAACCCGCGTCCCGATTCCATTTCGAGCAGGTCCTCTACGAAAAGAAAGACGGAGTGGCTCGTATCACGCTGAACCGCCCTGAAGTCTACAACGCCTTCTCGGCGCAAAGTCTGCGGGAGGTGGTCGAGGCGTTGCGCGACGCCTCCTGGGACGATTCCGTGGCCGTGGTGGTTTTGACTGGAGCGGGCGACAAGGCATTCTGTTCTGGCAATGACGCCAACGAGTTTTCCGAGCAGTTTCTGCGCCGCCCGCGAAACTTCTGGAAATACCAAGGCCTGCTTTTTGAGGCCCTGGAGCTTTTCCGCCACATCGGCAAGCCCACCGTGGCTCGCCTGAATGGTGTGGTGGCCGGGGCGGGCAACGGTTGGAACCTGGCCGCCGACCTCGCAATCGCCGCCGATCACGTCCGCTTCATTCAGGTGGGCACGCGGGTGGGTTTGGTGGAGGCTTGGGGCACCACCCAGTGGCTTCCCCTGGTGGTGGGTGAGCGGAGAGCGCGCGAGATGCTGCTGAAAGGCGATGAGATCACGGCCGAGCAGGCCCTCAATTGGGGGCTGGTGAACGAGGTGGTGCCCTTCAAGCAACTGGACCGCGCCGTGAATGCGCTCACCGCCCGCCTGATCCAAAACCTGCCGGAGTGCGCGCGCTATACTCGTCAGCAACTGGGCTTTTGGAAGGATCTGGCTTGGACCATGACAGCCGGGCACGCGCGCGATTGGCTGACCGTCCATGCGACGGCCTGGGAGCCGTACGAGGGCATACAGGCTTTTATCGACAAGCGCCCCGCGGATCACAAGTCCATTCGCGCTCGCGCCGCCGGCGGCAAGTCCAGCGAATTCCTCTGGGGTGCGCCCACCAAAGCCTGCGAGAACTGCGGCGCCAAAGGAATACCGGAGGGTTTTGATTACTGCGGCAAGTGCGGTAATAGGTTAGAATGACCCGCGGGCCATGCTGAGATTTCCGGTATGACGTGCTTGTAGCATCCCTTTAGTCGTTGTGGTAGGATGTCTCAAGTAATATGCCTTATTGCGAGAACCCCATTAGAATCATTCTCTATGGGGTCGCGGACTGATTGAACCGAAAGGAAAGTCTTGTATGTCAGGGCATTCTAAATGGGCAACGATTAAACACAAGAAGGGCGCCTTAGACGCCAAGCGGGGAAAGATCTTCACGAAGATCATCAAGGAAATCACCATCGCAGCCAGGATCGCGGGCGGGGACCCGGACTCGAATCCGCGCCTGCGTACCGCCATTGCCGCCGCCAAAGCGGAGAACATGCCGGCGGACAACATCAAGCGGGCTCTTCAGAAGGGTACGGGCGAACTTCCCGGCGCCGCTTACGAGGAAGTGGTGTACGAAGGCTATGGGCCGGGCGGCGTGGCGATGCTGCTGGAAATCACGACGGATAATAAGAACCGCACGCTCTCTGAAATCCGTCACATCTTCGCCAAGCACGGCGGCAACCTGGGGGAGCACGGATCCGTAGGTTGGATGTTCACCAAGCGAGGCTACATTGTCGTGGAGAAGGGGAAAGCCAGTG
This sequence comes from uncultured Acidobacteriota bacterium, assembly GCA_963831905.1. Lineage (GTDB taxonomy): Bacteria > Acidobacteriota > Terriglobia > UBA7540 > UBA7540 > CAVROP01. The sequence goes on from CAWHRX010000009.1 coordinate 3,232,004, forward strand.
AAGAGACGCTGCTGGAACTGGTGACGGATGCGGGCGCCGACGATATGAACGATGACGGCAGCAATTGGGAAGTCTTTTCACCTCCCGCCCGGTTGCCCCAGGTGGTGGACCGCCTTAAGACGGCGCAGATCACGCCCGCGGCAGCCGAAGTCTCGATGATCCCCCAAACCTACGTCAAGCTGACTGGCAAACAGGCGGACCAGATGCTCCGGCTCATGGAAGAACTCGAAGACCACGAGGACGTCCAGCACGTCTTCGCGAACTTCGACATCGAGGAAACGGAGCTCCACGCCCTTACCCAGGCGAAATGATGGTGATGCTTTCGCGGAGAATCAGGGTTCTCCTCCCTTTCTTCAGTCTTGTCCTCGCGGCAGGCAGCCGTCCTGCCGCGATGCTCCCTCAGGGTGCCGGTGTTCCCGCCAAGCTGACTTATTCCCGGACGTTCAAGGGCAGCAGCCCCGAATACATTGCCATCGACGTGGACGCCAGGGGTTCCGGTACTTACGAAGGACGAAAACTGGACGAGTCCCAGGCCCAGGGCCCTCGCCCCTTTCAGCTTTCCTCAGGTACCACGGAACGAATCTTCGCGCTGGCCGGGCAGCTTCGCGATTTCCAGGGCATTCAACTCGAAAGCCATAAGAAAGTGGCAAACCTGGGAGAGAAGACTTTCACCTACCAGCAGGGCGGCGCCCTGAATCGAGTGGCTTTCAACTACACGGAGAACCGAACCGCGCGGGACCTGGTGGACGTGCTTGAAGCTATCGGTATGGTTGAACAGCACGTTGCCGCGCTTGAATTTGAGATGAAGTATGACCCTCTTAATCTGTCCCAGGAGCTTCTACAGATTCAGGCTGAACTCAAGGATAAAGCCTTGACCGACCCCCAGATACTCGTTCCCACGCTTGAAAAGATTGCTCATGGCTCGCGCTTTCTCCATCTGGCGCAATCCCGTGCGCAAGAGATCATCGCTCAGGTTCAACCCGGCCAGTAGCGGAAGAACCGAAATTCGAAACTGGAAATTGGAAACTGGTAAACGAGCGCCGGCCGAAGGGCTGAAGCGCGCGGGCGGTGAAAAAACCGGTGAACTTCAGATTCTGGTTTCCCCTTTCTGGTATCGTGTTCTAGCCTCGGACATTCGATTTTCGATTCCCCAGTTGCCAGTTTCTATTTTCCATTTTCCAGTTTCGACCTTCCGTCCCTGGCAACTTCGCGGCTACCTGCTACGTCTAGACTGGTGTAGGATGTGAGTGGCCCCTGAAAGCTCGGGGAGGTGGTCCATGACACCCAAGATGCAGTCGGTTGCAAGGATTCTGCTGGGGTTGGGTGCAGCGGCTTGGCTGGGATCTGCGGCAGCCCCAGGTCAAACTCACTCTCATGCTCGCGTGGTTCGTCTCAGTTTTGTCGAGGGCCAAGTCACGGTTCAGCGGCCAGGAGATACAGCTTGGACCGAGGCGCCGATAAACACTCCTCTTGAAGAAGGGTTCAAGCTTTCGACCGCGGAGGACAGTTTTGCCGAAGTCGAATTCGAAAATGACTCGACCGCCCGCCTGGGCCAATCGTCCTTGCTTGAATTCACCCAACTTGCGCTGGCTCCCGATGGAAGCAAGATCGACCATCTCACGCTGAATACCGGGTATGCAAGCTTCAGTGTGACCCCGGAAGGGCAAGACACTTACGAAATAGCGACGGCGGATACCACCCTCACTCCGCGCGGCAAGTCGCTTTTCCGGGTTGATGTCGATTTGTCGGAGGAGCGCGTCGAAGTCTTCAACGGCTTTGTGGACGCCTCCAGCGCGCTCGGTTCATGGTCGCTGGCCAAAGACTCCGTGCTCGACCTGAGCCCTAGGGCCGAACAGCCTGCCCAGATCTCGGAGGGCATCACGAAAGACGATTGGGATCACTGGGTGCAGGACCGGGAGAATCAAGCCCAAGCCGCCTCGAGCGCCCTTTCGCCCAGCGGCTATACCAGTGATGGTAGCGACGACGTTTACGGCTGGGCGGATTTGGCGAGCTACGGAAACTGGTCGGACATTTCAGGCTACGGATATGGATGGGTCCCCACGGTCGATGCGGGCTGGTATCCCTTCTCCCAGGGCTCCTGGTGCTGGTATCCCGGCTATGGGTACGTCTGGATTTCCGGCGAGCCCTGGGGCTGGCTGCCCTATCACTTCGGCGGATGGGAATTCATACCGGGCATGGGCTGGGTGTGGTTTCCGGGGAACTTTGGCCCTTGGTCACCCGGATCAGTTAACTGGTACGGCGGCCTGGGATGGATCGGGTGGACGCCGCGTCACGGCTTACCAAGGCCGGGCGGCCCTAATCCTTGCCCGCAAGGGCGAACCTGCGGAACTGCTATAAGCGTCAGTTCGTTTAAGCATGGACGGCCAGTGCACCCCGGAACTACGCTGCATGTGACTCTTACCTCTGGCAACCGAATAGAGAAGCCGGACATTCTGCCGGCTCCGGAAGCCCTGCACCCGGGTCGCGTCGTGGCGGCTCCCTCGCAGGTTACCAATGCCAAAGTGTCCATCGTCGGTCCGCGTAGCGCAAGCTTCGGGCCACCAAGCACCAGCGCGGCGTCGCCGGCTCCGGGAGCTGACTCGGTTGCAGGCATAACCGTTATCCTGGGCAGCTCGACAACAGGGTCTCCTGCTCGGCATGCAGCACCGGGGCCGCGCTCGGGAATAGTCTATGACCCTGCAACTGGGCGTTACGTAAATAATCCCCGCCCTTCCTCAGCAGCCACGCCAGGGACAGATGGAGTGCCGGCTCGTCCCGTGTATTCAGTTCAGGGAGGGGGGGCGTCGAACACCGGCCAGCCAGCGCCAGGGTCGCAAATGGGCCGACCCTCGCCCTCGAGTGATGGCTCGGCTTGGCGCCCCCAGTCTTCTCCCAGCTCCGATTCCGGCTCTCGGACCGGAGGCGCAATGACCAGCGGGAAATCAACCGGAGGTAACGCCCCCTCGGGCGGCGGTGCCAAAACTGGCTCGACCGGCGGTGGCGGGTCGGGTGGTGGCTCTCATCCTAGCGGTGGCGGGTCAGGTGGCAGCCCTCATCCTGGCGGCGGTGGAAGCTCAGGGGGCGGTCACCACTAAGAACCTCCGTCATGCTTTCTTCAAGGGCGCCTTGAGGCGCAGCACCATGTATTCCTCGCTTAGGTACGTGTCACCGATCTTGAGCGCCTTGTCTTCGACTCCGAATGTCTCGAACCCGAGCGACCGATAGAGCTTCCTTGCTACGGCCAGGCTGGACGAGACGCTGAGGTTCACCTGCTCCAGTCCCGGCAGCTTCTTGACGCGCTTGAGCAGCGCCAAGAGCAGCCTCCCGCCGAGGCCCTTGCCCCGGCAATTCGCCTTCACATAAACGCCCCAGATCCGCCCTTTGTGCCGCGTCTTCAAGTGCCTCTCACGGAAGAAGCCTGCCATGCCAACCAGTTCTCCCTTGTAAAACGCGCCCATCACAAGGCTGGAGTTGTTCGTCCGGCGCATGCGCGCGGCGCCCCGCTCGCGAGCCATCGCCCGGTGCTCCTCGGGCGACTCGACGAACGATTGAGGCTCCCGCGCGAGAGCTTCGAGCCGTAGATTCCAATACGCCTCTCGGTCGCGTTGCGTCAGGGCGCGGATCTTAAGGTCACTCGTCATTCCGCTATTCTAGCCGAAGACGCGGCGCTAACCAGAGCTAGAAGACGGTTGGCGATTTTTTCACTTGCAATTCGCTTTTTGTTCGCCTACTATAGTGTCGTCCCCGCGTAAGCGGGGACCCATTGCCGGTCCAATGGATTCCCGCTTGCGCGGGAATGACATGACTTTTGGGATAGGCGAATTTCGAGTTTCGAAAAGGCGGGGGTGCGAACATGGCTCTGACGCGTCGGCAAAAACAAGTCTTCGACTTCCTTGTCGAATTTATCAATCATCAAGGATACTCGCCGAGTTTTGAGGAGATCGGCAAAGGTCTGGGGTTGTCGTCGCTCGCGACCGTGCACAAGCATATGCAGACCCTCGAAAAGAAGGGGTTCATCCGCCGCAGCTACAACCAGAGCCGCTCCGTCGAGGTTGTGGCCGTGCCGGGTTCCGTGCCCTTTGCCAAAACCGCGGTCCGTCCCTTCGGACGGAGAAAGGCCGCGCCGACATCTGAGCCGCGGGCCGCCGCCGGTTCGGACGGGGCGGACGCTCTGCCGATGCCCTCTGCGATCTTGGGCAACATGGAATTTCCGCTCCTGGGGCGAATCGCCGCCGGTCAGCCCGTGGAAGCTGTCCCCAACCCCGAGACCTTTTCCTTTGGCGATTTCACCGCCGGCCGGGGAAGCCTCTTCGTGTTGCGGGTTAAAGGCGATTCCATGATCGACGACCACATCTGCAACGGAGACTATATCCTGGTGGAAGGTGCCCAGACGGCAGAGAACGGAGAAATCGTGGTGGCTCTCATCGAGGGCACCGACGCAACGCTTAAGCGCTTTTATCGCGCCCCCAACGGCAAAGTCCGCCTCCAGCCCGCCAACGCCCAAATGGACCCCATCATCGTCCCCGCCCGCGAGGTGAAGATTCAGGGCAAGGTGGTTGGCGTGCTGCGCAAGTACTGACACTCTCGTAGCGGCGGCCCTTGTGGCCACCCGCATACAATCATAGCGTAGACCGAAGCGCTGGTGTTTTCAGGGCCAAGCATCCCCTCAGCGCAGAGCTTCCTCGGCGTCAGCCCGCGTCGAGTAAGTGCGACGATCTCAGGAGAGCCGCGCCTTTACTCCTGGCCGGCGCCACTAACGGAAGGGGCGAACGCGATCCTGACCTCCTTTTTGAGTTCATCCAACGCAGTTTGGCTCCCGTCCATGAACATCCACATCACCCAATAGCTGTTGACCTGCGTGAATATGATTGAGGTAAACACGTCGACAGGCTGTTTCCTCATCGGAGCCTTGACTTGGAACGCGCACGACAGGTCGAGCAGCAGGCGCTTCTGCAGTGTTAAGGGCCTGACTGAGCGTCGGCCTTTGCCGATGAACGGACTTCCAGAGAGAGACCAGGAAATCTGTGTGGCCACTTGCCGGATTCCCTCAGTGTCTTCACTCGACTTCGGCAGGTTGACGCCCGGAAAGCAGGCCGAATCGAAAGCAGTAATGACAATTAGCGGATTAATCTCGTCTCTCTTAGTGACCTCCGTGTATTTCGCAGCCCAAAGCAATATTCTGCTGCAACGGGCGAGCATCTCATGTTCACGAGTTGCGGTAGGGTCACTGCCCCACGCAAACTGATGCCCTGCTCTTACAATGCTGTCCTGAGTAGTTTTATCTGCGACAAACCATCCAGCCGGAAACTGAAACGACAAGCCCAGCGTGTCGTTCGTGAACGTGTTTCCAGAAACAACGCCGGGACTCAGTTGGCCCATGTGGGTAGGGGTTGGCCCCGCGATGGGCGCGCCCTGGGGGTTCGCTGGCAATCGCCGCGCATCGCGGCCGGCAAGAACCTTCGCCTGGGCCGGGTCGAAGAAGGAAATTGACTCGATACTTCGTTGCAGTTCGACGCCGAGTTTCGCATCAAAAGCAAGGACTATGAACTGCAACGTGTACCCGTTCGTGGCGGTCGCGTAGGTCACATTGTGCATCTTGCCCGCCCGGCTTTTCTCTAGCGATTCGGCCTTCCAAAACTGTCTGTCGCCAATCTCTATGGGTTTCACCGGGTTCCCTTTCGGGCCAGCCGCCGCTTTTTGAGCTTCGTCAGCGGAAGAGCCACCCTCCTTAGTTGCCTGGACCCACAGGACGGTCATGCCTTTACGTATGGCTTCCAGTCCGAACACAAAGTGGGAGTTCCCATCTGAGTGAATCGGCAATTCGCGGAAGTCAGCATCGCGGGGCAGCGGCAGCAGGAACCCGAAGAATGCGTTGATGTAACGAAAATCCGAAACGTACCCCGTTTCGGGCGTCACTTCTGCGTCGGGTCCGTTCTGCGCAAGCCCAACTGAGACCACAAAGATGATCACGGCAAAACGTGCTCGGCGAATTATCACGCGCAGTTTCGTCATTTCCGTGCCTCCGCGACCTCGTCGCCCGTTGTCTTGTGCCGCCCGGCATTCTAACACGGGGCCGAGCGCGCGGCGCCACTTAGGTGTGGGTTTCGAGTTCTCGAATTGCGGCGTCAACGCAGTTTCCGCCGGTTCATTGACATTTCGTCCTCCCAAGGCTTAACATCGTATTTACTTTTGGTTGCGTGAAATCAGGGCTTCTGAATTCCCGCCCGATTGTTGTTATGTTCCAATCTCTGGTCATCACACTCCGCGAAGGCGTCGAAGCAGCGCTCATTATCGGCATCGTTCTCGGCTGTCTCAAGAAAACCGGCCGCGAGGGCTGGAACCGGATTGTCGCCTGGGGCGTCTTGGCGGCGGTCACGGCGAGCCTCGCAGCGGCCTATCTGGTGCATCGTCTTGAGGTTGGCGAGGACGCTTACGAAGGCTGGCTGATGCTTGTGGGGGCTGTTTTCGTGGCCTCGATGGTGGCCTGGATGTGGCGCACCGCCAAGCGGATGAAGCAGGAGATCGAGACCAAGCTTCAGGACCTCGAGCGCGAGCCTTCCCGGGCTGCCGCAGCGGGCCTTTTCCTCTTCGTCTTCCTGATGGTCTTCCGCGAAGGCATCGAGACCGTGCTTTTTCTGGCGGCGGTTTCGCTGCGAACCACCGAGTTGCTGAACTTCATGGGGGGCGTAATCGGGCTCGGGTTGGCGATCGCGCTGGGGGTTGCCTTCTTCAAAGGCAGTGTGAAGGTTGATCTGCGCAAGTTCTTCTCGGTCACCAGCCTGGTGCTCCTGGTGGTTGCGGCGCAGTTGCTCGTGTCAGGCGTGCATGAACTCTCGGAGGCGCAGGTACTCCCTTCCAGCCGCCGCGAGATGGCCTTGGTCGGCCCCATCGTCAACAACGATGTCTTCTTCTTCGTCGTGATCGTGGCTCTGGCCTTATTTCTCATCATCGCCCAGCGCATTTCCTCTGCCGGTCCGAACAGCCCAGAAGTCAATGCCCGGCCCGCGCCGGAGCGCCGCAAACTCCTGGCCCGACGGCAGCGCGAGCGCTTCTGGAAACTTTCGGGCGCCGGCGTCAGCCTGCTGATCATGGTTCTCATCTGCTCTCAGTTCATCTACTCCTTGACGGCCCACGCTATGACGCCTCCCGAGCAGGTGTCAGTTGTAAACGGCGAAGTGCAGATTCCCACCGCCGAGCTCACGGATCATAAGCTTCACCGGTACGCGCTGGCGGTGGGCGGCAGGGAGGTGCGGATCATCGCCATTCTCGATGCCTCGGACACGGTTCGCGCCGCTCTGGACGCCTGCGCGATTTGCGGCAGCCAAGGTTACTACCAGGACGGCAAGAATGTGATCTGCCGCAATTGCGCCGCTGCCGTTTATGTGCCCACGATCGGCCTGGCCGGCGGGTGCAACCCTATTCACATCGACTACCGCGTGGAGGGCGACACGATTCGCATTGCTGCGTCCTCCCTTGACGCCGCGGCGAAGTACTTCCGCTGAAAATGCTGGTTAGAATCCTTCTTGAATCCCTGGCGCGGCGCCGACGGCGCAAGCTGCTGAGTGCCCTGGCGATTGCGCTGGGCATCGGCGCGGCAGCGACGGAGGGCATCCTCTCGCTTGATATCGGAGACAAGATCAGCCGTGAATTGCGTTCCTATGGTGCCAACCTTTCGATAACTCCAGCAGCCGATAGCCTTGCCATCAGCGTTGGCGGTGTTGACTACCGGCCCGCAGGGAGCGGCGCATTCATTCCCGAGGATGAGCTGGTCAAACTCAAGAAGATCTTCTGGCGGAATAACATCGTCGCCTTCACGCCCTTCCTTTATGTTCCCGCGAAAGTGGATGACCAAAACGCCGTACTGATCGGAACCTGGTTCGAGAAGTCCCTGCGCGTCGACAAATCCGAGGTATTCGCAACCGGGTTGAAAAAGCTGCATCCTTCCTGGAAGGTCGAAGGCGAGTGGCCCGATGACCAGGACGGCACGGGCGTCCTCGTGGGACGCCGGCTCGCGGCAAGGCTGGGCGTGCGCGCTGGCGGCACCCTAAGCATCAAGTTGGGAGGCGACTCGACAGCATCCGCCAACACGTTGCAGGTGCGCGGCATCCTGGAGACCGGCGGGGCAGAGGACAACCAGGTGCTGGCGCCGCTGGCCCTGGCGCAGCAGCTGGCGGGGCGTGGGGGAAAAGTGCGACGGGTTGAGGTCAGCGCCTTGACCAAACCCGAGGATGCTTTTGCTCGTTCCGACCTGAGCAAGCTCAGCCCGGAGGAACTGGACCGGTGGTACTGCACTCCCTATGCGAGTTCGATTGCGTACCAGATTCAGCAGGCAATTCCAGAAGCCCAAGTGACTACCATCTACCAGGTAGCCGATACGGAAGGGAAGATACTGAACCGGGTGGGAATCCTGATGGGCGTCCTGGCCTTGGCAGCGCTGCTTGCTGCCGGGCTGGCCGTGGCTTCCATGATGCTGGCTACGGCCCTCGAGCGGCGCGCAGAGATCGGGTTGTTCAAGTCATTGGGCGCCACCGATGCGCGGGTGGCGATGCTGCTGCTTCTGGAAGCCGGGGTATTGGGCTTGGTGGGTGGAATCGCGGGATATCTGCTGGGCAGTGTGCTGGCGTGGCGAGTGGGGCTGGCGGTTTTCGGCATTCCAGTAGGCGTACATCTGGTGATGCTCCCGGTTTGCCTCGGCTTGGCCTTGGCCGTCACGTTGGTCGGCAGCGTGTTCCCCCTAGGCCGTGCCTTAAAAGTCTCGCCGGCGGTGGTGCTGAGGGACTAATGGCAGTCTCCAACAAATCGGCCGCCTCACGGGGAAATGGACCAAAGCGTGGCGCTCCGCTCCGTTTATGGTGGCGGGCGTTATCCGTCAAGCGCCCCCAGGCCGTCCTGGCGCTCATCTCCCTGATGGTAGGCGCGGCGGTGATGTCGATGCTGCTCAATCTGTACGGGGGTGTCCGTCGCAAGATGACGCAAGAGTTTCGCGGCTATGGGGCGAACGTAATCCTCGCGCCGGGCTCCTCGAGCTCAATTGCGCCACCCCACTCCTCAGCCCCCTCCTCAACCGGGGAGGGGAATGGGGGGTGGGGTGGCACGATGGACCAAGCCATCGTGAACCCGGTGCATCAACTTGCCGGGAAGGATCGGGGTGTCATGGTGCTGCCGGTGCTTTACGCCGTGGTGCGCCTCGAACGCATTCCTCCTGACCCCAGCTTGCCGGATTTCGTGAATGTCGTGGCCGTCGGAACGGACTTGCAGGCGATGATCCAGATGAATCCGGGTTGGCGCGAAAGCAAGGCGAGCGGCGCGTCCGGGTCGTCTTTGCAACTGCCGTGCGTGGTTGGCGCGCGCATTGCCTCGCGCCTTCGAGTTGCGGCGGGAGACGCTATCCACCTCGATCCCTTGGCCTCATCGAACGCCGGAGGCGCCAAAACCGCCGTCGATTGCCGCCTCGCTTCAGTGCTCAGGACCGGCTCATCGGAAGAGGATCAGGTTTTTCTTCCCCTCGACGAACTGCAAAGGGTTGTGGGGATGTTGACCCGGATCAGCCTGGTGCAGCTCAGGCTGGACGGCGATACGCGAGAAATCGAAAGTTCGATTCACGAACTGTCGAAAGCGCTTCCCGGGGTGGACGTGCGTCCCATTCGCCAGATTGTCTTCTCCGAAGGGAGAGTCCTGGGCGTCATTCGATGGATTCTCCTGGCGTTGACGGCCCTGATTCTCATTATCATCGTGATATGCCTTACGGCGACGATGACGGCTATCGCGCTCGAACGGCGTAAAGACATCGGCGTGATGAAGGCCCTCGGGGCAACCGATTGGGGGGTGATGAGGCTATTTCTGGCGGAAGGCGCAACTCTTGGAGTAACCGGAGGCTGCCTGGGCTTTGTCCTCGGCAGTTTCTGGGCGTTTGGGCTTGCCCACCGCCTTTTCGGGGTTACGCTCAACTTGATTTGGTGGACTCTGCCCTTGGTTTGTGGCCTCGCCACGCTGCTGGCACTTGCCGCCGCAGTGTTTCTGGTCGGCGTGGTGAGGGCAACTCAACCTGCGGTAGTTCTGAAGGGAGAGTAGCGGGTTGGCATTTATCGAAGTCAAAGATCTAAGCAAGAAATACGGCGATTCCGTGGAAGCGCTGAGGGGCGTGGCTTTCAGCGTGGAGAAGGGAGAGTGGATCGCCGTTATGGGCCCCTCCGGCTCCGGCAAAAGCACTCTCCTCAACATACTCGGCTGCCTTGACTCACCAACCAGCGGGCGCGTTTCGGTTGACGGCTGCGAATTGTCGAGCCTGCGCTCGAGTGAACTCGCCCGTTTCCGCGCGGAGAAGGTCGGATTCATTTTTCAGCAGTTCCATCTTGTCCCGTACCTCACCGCGGTCGAGAACGTGATGCTGGCCCAGTATTTTCATAGCGTCGCTGACGAGCAAGAAGCTGCGGAAGCCTTGCGCTCGGTCGGTCTGGCAGATCGACTGCGGCATCTTCCTTCTCAACTCTCGGGCGGCGAACAGCAGCGCGTCTGCGTGTCGCGGGCGCTGATCAACCAACCCAACCTGATCCTGGCCGATGAGCCGACCGGCAATCTGGACGAGGTGAACGAGACCTTGGTCCTGGGATTACTCACGGAGTTGCACCGCGAGGGCCACACCATCGTCATGGTGACTCACGACGCGGAAGTAGGCCGCAGAGCGGAGCGTCACATCGAATTGCATCATGGCCGCTTAGCCGCGTCTTCGCTTCTGCCCGCGGTTGAGGCTGAACGGGTTGACAACCTTCTCAAAGCCGTCTGGCACTCCCAGGAAGACACCGGGAAGCGCGTCGTGAGCGCCGAGGACGTGCCGGAATTCATGCCCAACCGGGCCACCTTTCTGCGCATGGCACAGGAAGGACTGATCTGTGTCGAGAACGGCGAAATCTGGTTCACCAAACTTGGAGAGCCGCGGGCGAGACAAGCCCTACGGCGCCACCGCCTCGCCGAACGCTTGCTTCATGATACCTTCGACATCGACAACGACGTGGTGGACGAGCACGCTTTGCGAATCGAACACACCCTGAGTCCTCAGGTCACTGAGAAAATCTGCATCTTCCTCGCGCATCCTCGCACCTGCCCGCATGGCTCCCCGATCCCGCCCGGCGCCTGCTGCGGCAGGGCATAGAATCGGATCAGAAGCCCTCCGCCGTTGGGCGGATCGTTGACCGTATTCCTGGCCGACCCGCATTTCTCACCACGATTGGAGAAGACCGGAAGGGCGGGGCTTCAGCCCCGCCACTTGACTCGGGCGGGATTTAGGGGCTTTAGCCCCTGAAGCAAGTTGACTTCAGGGCCTAAAGGCCCTATTCACGCCACGCCCGTAGGCGGCGGGGCTTCAGCCCCGCCCTTCCCCGTTGTCAATGTAGGCCATCGACAATCGGCAATCCTATTGCCCCGGTGCAATTTCCGTGAGGCTCAGCGTGAGAAGCGCCTTGCAGGAGATACAAAAGTACGCCGGTTCTTCGGTGTCAACAATGGTGAATACATTGGCTTCGCCACAGCGCGCGCACGGCGCTGTGGGACTGGAAGGTTCGGGTTCGGGCGGCAGCGCGAAAGGGTCCGGCAACTCACCTACCTTGGTGGTTTCGAGTTCGAAGGTCGTATAGCAGTTGTTGCAGACATGGTTGAAACAGCACGTTGGCTGGCAGGAGTATAGAACATCCTTCGACCCGCATTGCGGGCAGGCAATGGAAATGGGGGAAAGCCGCATCGCTCCTCAGAATGGCGCAGCGCCAATGGCGCTGTCAAGCTGCACGACTTCACGCGGGGACCGCACCGACCTTCTCAATGAAGATGTCGTTCAGGGGCGGTTCGACCAGTTCGAAGCGGCTGACGCGCACGTCCCGCGCCACTGCCGCCTTGAGAATCTCCTGGGGATCTGCGCTCGGCTTGAGCCTTGCTTCTGTGACTGCTCCAAAATGGTTCACTTTTTCCACCAGGCCTGTGGCTTCGAGAAAGTCCCCATCTCCGGAGTATTCGATGCGCAAGGTGTTCTTCCCGTAGGACTGCTTGATGGCGCGCAACTCCCCGCTCAACACATTACGTCCTTTGTTGATCAGGCAGATGGCGTCGCACATCATCTCCACCTGCTCCATTCGATGCGTGGAAAGAATGATGGTTGAACCTTTTTCGCGCAACTCCAGCATGATGTCTTTGATCAAGGATGCATTCACCGGGTCGAGGCCGGCGAAAGGCTCATCCAGAATCAGCAACGCAGGCTTGTGAATGACCGTGGCGATAAACTGAACCTTTTGCTGCATTCCTTTGGAAAGGTCCTGAACCTTCTTGTCTGCCCAGTCCGCCAATTCCAGGCGTTCCAGCCAGGCTTGGGCGCGCTTCACCGCTTCGCCCTCGGAAAGTCCTTTCAGGGCTCCCAGGAAACGCAGGTGGTCCCTCACCTTCATTTTGGCGTAGAGGCCGCGTTCTTCGGGGAGGTAGCCGATGCGGTCCTGGCTGCGTTCGCTGGCGGGCTCGCCCAGCACCAGGATCGAGCCCTCGTCAGGAATCAACACCTGCATGATCATGCGAAGTGAGGTAGTCTTGCCGGCTCCGTTTGGGCCCAACAGCCCGAACACAGCGCCTTCCCTGATTCGCAGGCTCAGATTATCGACCGCCGTCAGCGTGTCAAAACGTTTGGTAACTCCATCGAAAACCACTGCATCCATGGATGAACCCATCCTGCCTGCGGAACTTTGGAGCGCTCATTTCGCGCATGCTTTTACGGCCGGCTTTGCTGTGACTCCTGTGGTGTTGGCGATGATCATATTGTAGGCGAAACGGCGATATGTTTGTAGCATTAAACCGGACGAGGGCGCAACGCCAAAACACGTTGTACGAACTTATTTCCAGGGAGTAAGATAAGCGACTGCGGTTTTTGCAGTTCACTGAGGGGGAAGCGTGCTCATGCGAGATGTGGTGATCATCGGTTCGGGGTGCGCCGGATTGACGGCGGCGATTTATTCCGCCCGTGCCAATTTGAAGCCTCTGGTTGTCCGCGGGCTCGAGGCCGGCGGACAATTGATCTTGACGACCTTGGTGGAAAACTTCCCCGGCTTTCCCAAAGGCGTGCAGGGCCCGGAGCTGATCGAATTGATGCAGAAGCAGGCCTCCGTGTTTGGCAGCGAGTTCAAGGACGGCCATGTCACTCGAGTTGACCTTTCCCGTCGCCCCTTCCTGCTTGAAGCGGAAGGCGAGACGATCGAGACGCGCACGCTGATTATTGCTTCCGGCGCTTCGGCAAGGCTGCTGGGACTTGACTCGGAGCGCAAGCTGCTTGGCCACGGCGTCTCCACCTGCGCGACCTGCGACGGCTATTTTTATCGAGGAAAAGAAGTGGTGGTGGTGGGCGGCGGAGATACAGCCGCGGAAGATGCGCTGTTTCTCACGCGCTACGCCGATCAAGTGAACATTGTTCACCGCCGCGACCAGCTACGCGCCTCCAAGATCATGCAGGACCGGCTCTTCCGGAACCCGAAGGTCAAGTTTCTCTGGAACTCGCTGGTGTCGGATGTGCTGGACGTGGAGCGAGGCGAGGTGACGGGAATCAAGCTCAAGGACGCGAAAACCGGGGATGAAACAGTTAAGGACTGCCACGGGGTGTTCATCGGGATTGGCCACTCGCCTAACACGGCGTTATTCCGAGGCCAGCTCGAGATGAACGAAACGGGCTATTTGATTACGCACGACGGAAGCAGGACCAATGTGCCCGGCGTCTTCGCCGCGGGGGACGTCCAGGACCACATTTATCGCCAAGCCATCACTGCTGCCGGCTCCGGTTGCATGGCGGCCATTGACGCGGAACGGTTTTTGGAAGCGGAACACTGAATAGGGAACAGGGAACAGGGAATAGGGAACAGGGAACAGGGGAACGGGGCATGGCTACCGTCCAATCTCACAGGGATCTCATCGTTTGGCAGAAGGCGATGGACCTCGCCGAAGTCGTTTACAGATTGGCAGCCAAGTTTCCTCATATTGAGATGTATCGCCTCGGTTCGCAGACAACTCGAGCCGTGGCCTCCGTGCCTGCGAATATTGCGGAAGGGAACGCGCGAGGGACGAAACGAGACTACGCCAACTTCTTGTCGGTGGCTAAAGGCTCCTTGATGGAGACTGAAACATTCCTCATGCTCGCTGTGCGGCTCAAGTATATTACCCAAGCTGAAGCGTCAGCAGCCTTCGGCCTTGTGTCGGAGATTAGCAAGATGCTCACTTCACTCCGGAACAGGCTGAGAGAGGACGGAAACTAGAGGCAACGTTTAAAGACGAGTCTGTTCCTGATTGCCCGTTGCCTGTTCCCTGTTCCCTATTCCCTGTTCCCTGTAGTCTGGAACCCACGCGCATGCTTCGTCCTATCCTGATTTACCTATCACAGAAACAAACCCCTAAGAAAATCCTCACCGGCCACGCCTTGGGACGCCGCATGGCGGCGCGGTTCATCGCCGGAGAGGAATTGGAAACGGCGCTCGCCGTAATCCGGCGGCTGAACGCCGAAGGCTTTATGGTGACGCTCGACCTGCTGGGGGAGAGCGTTGAGGAAGCCGCGGAGGCGGAAGCGGCTTGCCAGGCCTACGTCCGGCTGCTCGACCGGTTGGCGGCGGAGGGGTTGAATTCCCACGTGTCCGTCAAGCTGACGCAACTCGGTCTGGCCATCGACGAAGAACTGGCGTGCCGCCATTTGAGCCTGCTCTGCGAATGCGCCGCCCGCCACCACAACTTTGTGCGCGTGGATATGGAGGGCTCGGCCTTCACGGAATCGACGCTCAGGGTTTTCCGGGCGGTCAATGCGCCTCGCGACGTGGTGGGCGTTGTCATCCAGTCGTATCTTTACCGTAGCGAGAAAGACGTGGAGGAGCTGTTGAAGTGCGGGGCGCGGATACGCCTGGTCAAAGGGGCTTACGACGAGCCTCGGGAGATTGCCTTTCACCGCAAGAAGGATGTGGACGCAAACTACTCGCAGCTAATGGCCATGATGCTTTCCAGCGGCATCTATCACGCTATTGCCACGCACGATGCGCGCCTTATTGCCGAAACGCGGGAATACGCGCGTGCGCACCACATCCCCGCCGGCCGCTACGAGTTCCAGTTGTTGTACGGAATTCGGCGCGATTTGCAGCGCGACCTGCTCCGCCAGGGCGAGCGCGTCCGCCTTTACGTTCCCTATGGGCATCAGTGGTACTCGTACTTCATGCGCCGCCTGGCGGAACGGCCGGCGAATATGCTGTTCTTGCTTCGCAATCTCTTCCGGGCGTGACGAAGTTATCAGTTTTCAGTCGTCAGTTGTCAGTCGTCCAGCCTTCAGCTATCAGCCGTCAGCTTTCAGCCTGCAAGCCGCCGGTTGGCGGCGCTCCCACCACGGAGAGCTCCGAAAAGTCGAAGCCTGTCATCCTGAGCGAAGCGAAGGATTTCGGTATTTGTAGTTTCAACGAACTGCTGAGATCCTTCGTCGCTTGTGCTCCTCAGGATGACAGGCACATGCGTTTCTAAGCATCCCGCTACCCCATGCCAAGTTGTTTCTTCGCCGCTTCACTCAGCCGGCTGATGTTCCAGGGCGGGTCCCACACCACTTGCACGTTGGCGGATTTCACGCCTGCGATCTTCGCCACTTCCTCTCTCACCTGTTCGCTGATGAAGCTGTGAGCGGGGCAACCCCGTGCCGTCAGGGTCATCACCACATTGACGTTGTCATCGTCAATCTTCACGTCGTAAATCAATCCCAGGTCCACCAGATTGACCGGGATTTCGGGGTCGTAGCAGTTGCGCAATGCTTCATAGACTTGCTCGTTGGTTACCATTGTCGTGCCGCCTCGTCCTCCTGAATTTCCTTTCCTCTGATTCGCCGCCAGCATATACAATGAGGGCCCGATATGCAATCCATCTAGGAGGGGTTATGCCGCAAACCTCGAGTCTTGCACGGAACGCATCCATGTTGATGATATTGGCAATAGGCCCTCTCTGCGGCGCGGGCTTCAGGGCGGGTGTTGCGAAAGTAGATATCACTCCTCCGCCGGGCCTGCCCATGTATGGTTACTTCGATCGCACGCAGCCTGCCACCGGAACGTTGGACCCTCTTTATGCGCGGGTCGTGGTGCTCGAGGCGGAGGGGAAACGACTGGCGCTCGTTGCTCTTGACCTGGGCCGCGTTTTCGGGCCCGCCTCTCTTGCCGGCCTGCGGGAGCGTCTGGCCAAGACCAGTGGGATTTCGTTACTGCTTATCACCGTTTCGCATACCCACTCGGGGCCTAACATCCTTGACGAGTATCCTTCCAACCGCCCGCCATCCTGGGAGGCCGCCGACCTCGACAGAATCGCCGACGCCGTTGCCGAGGCCTGCGCACATCTTACGGAAGCGCGCTTAGGAACGGGATACGGGCGCGCCTACATCGGCTACAACCGCCGCCGCGTGTTTCCCGACGGCACGGTGAGCATGTTCTGGACGAATCCCGACAAGGTCCCGACTTCCCCGGTCGATCCCACGGTCTCGGTGCTCCGCATCGATTCAGCAGCGGGCAAGCCGCTCGCGGTGCTGGTGAATTACGCCTGCCACCCGGTCGTCTTCGGCCCGGACAATCTGGAGTATTCCGCCGATTACGTGGGCGTGATGGCGCGAACCGTCGAGGAAGCAGTGGGCGGCGCGAGCGGCGGCTCTCCGCTGTGCCTCTTCCTGCAAGGCGGCGACGGCGACATAAACCCCTATTACGCCACGACCCCTCTCGCCGACGGCGCGGTCAAGAAGCGGGATTGGACCGGCGAGCAACTGGGCGCGGAAGCGGCGCGCGTGGCGGCGACGATCAACACGGTCTCTGCTAGTCAACCCAGCTTGCAGTTTACCGAGGACATCATGACTTTCGCCGTCCGCTGGGAGGCGCAGAAATTCCGCCACGGGATGCTGGCAACCTACGGACAGAGGGTTTACGAGGACCACGCCGACCTTCTCGACAACGACAATCCTCGGCGCGAACTGTCCGTGCCGGTGACCACGGTCCTGATCAACCGGACGATTGCCTTGGTGGGCTTGCCGGGAGAGCCTTTTGTGGACTTTCAAATCGATTGGCGCGGCCGCTGCCCGGTCCGTGACGCGTTCTTCGTAGGATACGCCAACGGCTACCTGGACTATTTCCCCACGATTCGGGCCGCCGCGGAGGGAGGCTACGGCGGAGCTGATTCCGACACCTACATTGCCGTCGGGGCAGGCGAGCGCATGCTCGATCAAGCCTTAATCCGTGTTTACGAAATGCTCGGCCGGCTGGTTGATGTGCCCGAAGACCTGAAGAAATAGCGGCAGGGGCGGGTCGCTGGCCTAGCGCGGACCAAGGCCATTTTGTCCGCTTGTCGCGCAGCGCCTCGTGGCCCACATCTCGGTTGATGACCCGCTGCCCGAGACATGCCACGGAACCTCTGCGCCACCCTCGCTTTTTGCTTGACCTCCGCCCTCCCGTATGCTAGCCTATACTAGTTGACCTATGGTCGGTGCCGGACACACAGCGCGGAAGCGCATTGAGGAGGCGCACAATGCTTACTGATTTGCAAAAAAAGACCGCACAGGCGGTGGTGAACATTTTCGAAACGGGGAATCCTCGAGGGCTTTATGGCAGTGTCACCTTAATTCCCGGTGACACGGGCCACCTGACTTATGGTCGCTCCCAGACCACGCTGGCCAGCGGGAATCTGTACCTCCTGATCAAAGCCTACTGCGCGGCGCCCGGTGCGCGATTCGCCTCGGCGCTCAATCCCGATCTTCCTCGGCTTGCAGCCCGCGACACCACTCTGGACACGGACATGGCCTTCCGAGGCTTATTGCATGCGGCGGGCGACGACCCTGTCATGTGTGCCGTTCAAGACCAGTTCTTCGACCGGGTTTACTGGAACCCCAGCGTGCAGGATGCAGCCACTGCCGCAGTGAATTCCGCGCTGGGGACCAACGTCGTTTACGATAGTCATATTCAAGGTGCTTGGGCGATCATCCGAAACATCACCAACACCAATCACGGTTCCGCGACCCAAATTGGCGAGCAGGCTTGGATCAGCGCCTACGTCAGCGAACGAAAGAACTGGCTGGCAAACCATCCCAACCCGGCCTTGCACCCGACGGTGTACAGGATGGATGCTTTTCTGCAACTCATCAACAACGGAACCTGGGACTTGCCTCTGCCTCTGACCGTTAGAGGCATCTTGATCACAGAAGATGTCTTGTCAGGCAGTGTGGCAACGCGCCCCTCCGCCCACGCCGCGATGGAAGGAACGCTCCAGCTTGAGACGCCGCCGACGCAAGGTGCCGGCGTGACAGCCCTTCAGCAAGCTCTGGTGAAGGCCGGATTCCCAGTCACCGTCGACGGGAACTTCGGGACAAGCACCGACGCGGCAGTCAGACAATTCCAACAGCAGAAAGGCCTGACCGTTGACGGCATCGTGGGCCCGGCAACGCGCTCCGCGTTGGGCCTTTAGCGGTTCGCGCCGACATTGTGTAGGGCTTGCCCTACCCCGGCCATTAGGGGGCGGCAAGCCGTCCCCCTACAAGCAGATAATGGAAACCCTTGGCAGTGCGCGGGGAATGGCGTATCTTCTAGGGCTCGACTCCGTGCTGACTGGCGTGGGGATCCGCGCCGCGCGCCTCGAGACCGACGAGGAAATCGACCATGCGCATATTAGTAAAGCTTATTTTGGCATTATGCATCCCAATAAGTTCCACGTACGGCAAGGTTGTGGTGTTCTGGCAAGCGGGATTTCCCACGCTTGAAAGCCAGCCGGTTTCCGAGCAGACCCTGCGGAGAGCTCTCGATGGGCTCGACCCGGCGTTCGCGAATCTCCGTGAGTTGAGCGAGCCGGCCGCCCTGCACGATGCGGAGCTTCTGGTGCTGCCGTATGGCTCGGCCGTTCCGGCTGACGCTTGGCCGGCAATCCACAACTACCTCGAAAACGGCGGGAACCTGCTGGTGCTGGGAGGCCGGCCTCTTACGATCCCGGTGCGGGGCGAGGGGGAGCGGTTCATCGCGGGGCTGCCTGAAACCGCGTATTCTCGCGAGATCGGCATCGAACATACCTACGAGGCGCCGCTCGAGGCCGGCCTCGAATTCGGGTGGAAAGACGCCACTCTTTCCGGCGGCGACGTGCGGGCGAAGCGGGTCTTTGTGATCGAGGGGGTCAGCCGTGGGCTGGGATACCTCCAGGACTCCGCTGGCGAGCTTGTGGCGGCGCCGGTCGTCGAGACCGACTTCGGCAGTCTTGAGGGAGAGGCAGAGGCTAAGTTGGGTTCGCGCGTTGTAATGCTGAACTTCGAACCTGAGCCAGGCTACTGGACCTCGCCGGGAGCTTTGACGGTGCTGCGGGAAGCTGCTGAGTACGCCCGCCAGGGCGCAACGGCCTTTCGCGTCGAAATGCAAAACGCTACGCTGCTGGCAGGGGAGATCCCGCAGCTTGTAGTCCGGCTGACGAATCTTCGCAAGCAGCGATTGGGCCAGATGCAATCGGGAAGAGTGTCCATCGAGTTGCGCCGCGATGGCCAGGTTCTCGCCACACGACAGGTGGACTGCGGGGGCGAGACGGTGGCCTCGTTCGTCGCATTTGAGGCTCAGAAGGCGCTGCCCCCGGGACTCTACGAAGTCCATGCCACCTACGAGGACGGCGGTAAACCTCGCGAGCTCTATCGAACCGGCTTCTGGGTCAGGGACGACGCGCTCCTGCATTCCGCGCCCCACTATGGCGTGAAGGGTGATTTCTTGACTCGCGACGGCGCGCCCTTTTTCCCCTTCGGCACCAACTATTTCACCACCGAGGATTACGGCTGGGGGTTTCATGGCGCCGGCAACGCCTGGGTGTGGGAGCGCGACTTTGCCGACATGGAACGGCACGGCGTCAGCTTCATTCGCACCGGCGTTTGGGATAATCACCTGGAAATGTTTGACGGCTCGACCGGCCAGGTGAAAGAGCGCTTTCTGCGCAACCTGGAGGCGTTTCTACTTTCTGCGGCGCGGCATCACATTCATGTCAATTTCACTTTCTGCGCCTTCGACCCGCAGACCATCATGCGTCATCCCGGCGAGGAATCGCTCCTGACCGGCCCGGGCTCCAATCCTTATACGGATCCCACTGCCCTACGCGCCCAGCAGAATTACATGCTTTCGATCGTCCGGCGCTTCAAGGACGTGCCGCACCTGAGCTGGGACCTGATTAACGAGCCGAGTTTTTCGAACCCGAAGCGGTTGTGGCGAGGCAATACCCCCAACAACGATCCGACGGAGCTGGCCGCATGGCGCGCCTGGCTGCGAGAGAAATACGGGAAGCTTGATGCGCTGGCTCGCGCCTGGAACGTGACGCCCGAGGAGTTGGGCAGCTTTCAGGCCATTCCCCTGCCAGGGCAGGACGACCTGGCGCATCGAGCGCTACGGCAATCCTCGATTGGTCCGGGCCGTCGATTACAACCTGTTCGCGCAGGAGATGTTTCGCCGCTGGGTGGGCAAGATGGTGGCGGCCATCCGCTCCACGGGCAGCCGTCAACTGGTGGACGTGGGCCAGGACGAGGGCGGAGTCTCCGATCGCGTGCTGAACCAGTTCTTTGCCGACGCCGGCGTCGATTTCACCGTCAATCACACCTACTGGCGCGACGACGCTTTGCTTTGGGATTCCGTGGTCGCCAAGCGCGTGGGCGTTCCGAACTTTGTAGGCGAGACGGGCTACCAGCCGGTCTGGCGGCCGGACGGCGAGCAGCGCTACGACGAGTTGACGGCCCTGGGCCTCGTCGAGCGCAAGTGGGCGCTGGGCTTTGCCGCCGCCAGCAGCGGCTCGCTGCAATGGGAGTGGGGATTGGGCGGCGACTTCGGCATCAAGCGCAGCGATGGTTCGAACAAGATCTGGGAAGACGTGATGCGCGCCATGGGCAAGTTCGCCGCCAAGGCTGCGCCACAGGCCAGCGGGCTGAAACTGCCGGAGGTCGCCTTGGTGCTGCCGCAGTCTCTGCAACTTTCGGTGTTCAACTCGACGGCGCTGGAAGCCCAGCAAAACTGCGTTCGGGTGCTCTACCAATACGCGCGTTCTTCGGCCTATGCGGTGGGCGAGTACCAGATTCAGTCGTTGGGCAACCCCAAGCTCATTTTGCTTCCTTCTCCGTGGACCCTCAGCGAACCCGCTTGGCAGGCGATCCTCGAGAAAGTCCGCGACGGCTCGACGCTGCTGGTCACGGGCGGTTTTGACAACGATGAGCATTTCCATGCGACGGAGCGCGCAAGCCAATTGGGGCTCGACCTGAGTTCCTCCATCCTTAGTCGGCGCGAGAATCCCATCTCCTGGCCAGGTGGACATGGTTTGTTGAGTTATTCCGGTGAGAAGACGACATTCCTCGAACAGGCGCTCCTCCCTCACGATCAGACCTTTCTCGAGATGGCGCTGGGCAAGGGCCATGTTCTGGTTGTGACCCTGCCACTCGAACTGAACGACAATCTCAAGGTGGTCGGCGATGTCTACCGCTACGCGTTGCAATGCGCCGATGTGGCGGAGGCTTATTCCACCCAGACCAGCGATCCCGGCATGCTCATCTGCCCCACCCAGTTTGAACACGCCACGCTCTATGTGCTGACCTCGGAATCCACCTCGTCCGAAATATCCTTCCGCGATGGCCGGAGCGGGAAAGCTTTCGCCGGCAAGCTCGATCCCGGCCGTGCAGCGTTATTGCTGGTCAGCGATAAGGGGGATTTGTTAACGAGCTATAATTGGAAATAGCGCAGAGTCCCAACACCTGGGACTCTGCGCTGCCGGCTGTTTCAATTTCGCCCCGAAACTTAACGTATAGGAAATGAGGTAATATAGCCACCGTGATCAGCGACGCGGTCGAAGAGCTAAGGATAGAATTGGCAAAGTCTCGCGGTGGGAGCCTTCAGCCCGCGAGCGAAGACGATCTTAAGCAAGCAAGTCAGTTCGGGTTTCCCCACGTGCTTATCGACTTCTACCGGGAGTCTGCACCGAACGCGGGTGAGAAATGCGTAGCACTCAATCAGAGGATCTGGCCGGTGCAGCGCGCCATCGCTGAGAACCGGGATTATGTCCCCGGCGCCTACCTCTTCACGTTGGGGTATGTGGTTTTCGCAAGTAACAAGTTTGGTGATGCCTACTGTATTGACACTGTAAACGGTACTGCTACAGGCCACTACCCTGTGGCGCTCTTTCCGCATGATGTTTTCGAAGACGGTGCCTCATTGGCGGACGTCGAGCCATATCGGCTGACGGTCGCCTCAGACCTTGAAGATTTTCTCAGGAAGTTTACTCGCAGAACGCTTATCGAACAACCGAAGTACAAGTGAGTCCCCCAAAACAGCTGGTAGCGCAGAGACCCAACACCTGGGACTCTGCGCTACCGGCTTCCCCTAAAGGGGATCAGGGCGGCAAAGGAGGGAGTGCGTGAAAGATGTCGGCGATTGCAACAAAACTCTCAACCCCAACGACCCAGGTAGTTATCAGGCGGCTTTTGTGGCAGAGACGGCGACCAGGTAGCCGGCGCGGAAGGTTACTGCTTGCCATTGTCGCGCTTGGCGCTGTCATTCCCCTCCTCGCGGGGAGCGCGCAAAGCTGGGGGCAGGGGTCCCCGTCGCCCGTTCGCATGGAGGATTTGGTCGCGTGCTTGAGCTTTCCGCAGGGCTTTGCCATAGTAACTGCCACTCGCGACCCCAACCGCGACCCGGAGGAGTTGAAGATCCTGACCGGCCCGGGGGGCAAGATCATATTTGACCGTGGAGAATGCTGCGGGCTGCTTTACATGATTCCCCTCAACATCGAGGGAACGCTGCTCTTGACGCGGTGGGACGGTGGGGCGCCAACGCGCGTCTTCCACATCAAGGACAGATCAGCGCGGCAGGTCATGGACAAGAGCGGTTGGCCCGAACTCAGCGTAGCACAGTTTCCTTGACAAACCTGACGTCATTTGCTACTGTCTGTGGGTTAGTTAGGGAGGCTACCGATGGGAGTCGCGTACCATGTCAGTTATTTTTGAAGTGACTCAGGAATCCGATGACGGCTTTATCGCCGAATGTCTGACCGAGGGGATTTTCACTCAGGCTGACAATTGGGAAGAGTTGCGTCGTAACATCAAAGAGGCTGTACGCGCCTATTACTTTGACAAGCAGCAGCCTGCCGAAATCCGTCTTCACCTGGTTCGGGACGAAGTTCTAACCCCTTCATGAAAATCCCTCGTGACTTGAACGGACAGCAACTTGTCCAGGCTCTCTGCCGCGATTGGGGTTACTCCCTCATCCATCAACAGGGCAGCCACATTGTAATAGAAACAAAAGAGCCATCCCACCAGCGACTATCCATTCCGAATCATAACCCGCTTCGAATCGGGTTATTGGCTGCCATTCTCCGAGCCGTGGCAAACCACAAAGGCGTAGAGCGCCAAAAAATCCTTGAGTCTCTATGAGCTTGCGTTAAGTACATACTTCCGTTAATTTACATGCACAACAACCCGGCGAAGCGAGGGTTGGTGAAGGAGCCCGGCGCTTGGCCCTGGTCGAGTTGGAGGTATTATTTTCAGCAGCACGCTTCGCTGCTGGCGATAAATCCGCAGGTTAAAGCCTGCGGCTACTTACGGTTGGCCCCGTTCGGGGCCGCTCGAATTCGGACATTGCGAACCGACCTTGTCAATGTCGCGCCGGGGCCTTAAAATGGAAGGTGTTGGCCGCACGCGCTGGGCGCAGCGGTCGTGCTGACTTATGGGAAGCTTCTTACAACTCGCTTTAGGCAAGGTCATCGGTACCAAAAACGAGCGCGAATTGAAGCGCCTCAGCGAGCGCGTGGTGGAAATCAATGCGCTCGAAGCCGAAATGCAGGGCTTAAAGGACGCTGATTTTCCGATCCGGACAGCACAGTTCAAGGAGCGGCTTGCAAACGGCGAACCCTTGGACAACCTGTTGCCGGAAGCATTTGCGGTCTGCCGCGAAGCGGGACGGCGCACTATTAATATGCGCCACTTCGACGTGCAACTGATCGGCGGCATGGTCCTGCACGAAGGCAAGATCGCCGAAATGAAGACCGGCGAGGGCAAAACTCTCGTGGCCACCCTGCCCGTCTACTTGAACGCGCTGGAGGGGAAGGGCGTTCACGTGGTGACGGTGAACGATTACCTGGCCAGGCGCGACGCGGGCTGGATGGGTCCGATCTACCGGCTCTTGGGCCTGAGTGTGGGCGTGATCGTCCACGACCTCGAGGACGACGAGCGCCGCGCCGCCTACGGTTCCGACGTCACCTACGGCACCAATAACGAGTTTGGATTCGACTACCTGCGCGACAACATGAAGTTCGATCTCGTGGATTACGTGCAA
This sequence comes from uncultured Acidobacteriota bacterium, assembly GCA_963831905.1. GTDB lineage: Bacteria > Acidobacteriota > Terriglobia > UBA7540 > UBA7540 > CAVROP01. The sequence goes on from CAWHRX010000009.1 coordinate 3,256,327, forward strand.
CGCGTCCATCACTACGCGATTGTCGACGAAGTCGATTCCATCCTGATTGACGAGGCGCGTACTCCGCTTATTATTTCCGGCTCCTCCGACGAGTCCACGGACAAGTACTACCGAATCGACAAGGTCATTCCCCACCTCCAGCCTGGCACTGATTTCGAGGTGGACGAGAAGATGAAGCAGGCCACCTTCACGGACTCCGGCAACGCCAAGGCGGAAAAGCTGCTGGGCCTGGAGAACCTTTATGACCCCGCCAACACGGAGTATGTCCACCATTTGCAACAGGCCCTGAAAGCTCACACCCTTTTCAAGCTGGACCGCGATTACGTGGTCAAAGAGGGTGAGGTCATTATCGTGGATGAGTTCACCGGCCGTCTGATGCCGGGGCGGCGCTGGAGCGATGGGCTGCACCAGGCCATTGAAGCTAAAGAAGGCGTCAAGATCGAGAAGGAAAACCAGACGCTGGCCACCATCACCTTCCAGAACTACTTCCGCATGTACAACAAGCTTGCCGGCATGACCGGGACGGCGGAGACGGAGGCGGCGGAATTCGAAAAGATTTATGAACTTGAAATCGTTGTCGTCCCCACCAACAAGCCGCTCATCCGGCACGAGTTTCCGGACGTGGTTTATCGGACCGAGCGAGAGAAGTTCAACGCCTCCATCGAGGAAATCAAGGAGTATCACCTGCGCGGCCAGCCCGTGCTGGTGGGCAGCATCGCCATTGAGAAGTCGGAGCGGCTGAGCGCGGCGCTGAAGAAGGCCGGCGTCGCTCCGCAACGGCTCCAGGAATTGGCGCGCCCAGCGGGCCTGGACGGCCCCAAGCTGCGCATCTGGGCGGAGCAACTTGCGGGCTCGCACCATGGGCCGGCCGTGGACTGGTTGGTGCATGCGGGAGTTCCGGCCACTGCAATTCGCAAGATGCTGAGCGAGGACCGTTACAAGCCCACGCTGGCGGGGGGCAACGGAACGCGAACGGCTTTTCTTCAGGCCATCCTGAAGCGGGCTCCCAAGGATTACCACGCCCATCTGCTTCCCGCCGTCGACGATGCCTCCGCGGAACGAATCGCGGCGCTCTTCCAGCATACCGAGGAGAAACACCTGCCGGTGCTGGATTACCTGATTGAAATCCGGTGTCCGCTCACGCGCCTTGCGGAAGTGCTGGCCATGAAGGAGGTCAAGCACAACATCCTGAATGCCAAGCAGCACGAGCGCGAAGCGCACATCGTGGCGCAGGCCGGCCGGGAGGGGGCCGTAACGGTTTCCACCAATATGGCCGGACGCGGCACGGATATCGTGCTGGGCGGGAACCCGGAGTCCATGGCGAGGGAGGAATTCCGCAAGTCGCCCGAAAAGTACCGCGAACAGGGAATCAATCCCGAGCCGCCCGATCGCCCGCCGGAAGGCTCCGCCGACGAGATCTATCAAGCCTACGTCGAGGAGTACTCGAAGTGGCGGGAACAGTGGAACAACTTCATCAGCCGCTTTAAAACCGTCACCGACGTGGAGCACGACCGCGTCGTCGAGCTAGGTGGCCTGCACATATTGGGCACGGAGCGGCACGAAGCGCGGCGCATCGACAATCAGTTGCGCGGCCGCGCCGGGCGCCAGGGCGATCCGGGCTCCTCGCGTTTCTATCTCTCGCTCGAAGATGACCTGATGCGCATCTTCGCCAAGGACTGGGTCTCAAAATTCATGGAGCGCCTGGGCATGGAAGAAGGCGTCGCCATCGAGTCGAGGATGATCCGCAAGCGCATCCAGGCCGCGCAAAAGGCCGTGGAGGCGCAGAACTTCGAATCGCGCAAGCACCTGCTCGAGTACGACGACGTGATGAACAAGCAGCGCGAGACCATCTACGGCCTGCGTCGTCAACTCCTCGAAGGAAAACAACTGGAGGGACAGGACCAGAAGGAATACATTCTGGGGATCTGCGACCGCATGGTGGATTGGCTGGTGGGCGACAATCTGTCCCAAGTCTCAAAATCCCGACCAGTGGAATCTGAACGGCTTGCGTACGGAATTCTGGACCCGCTTGGGAATCGACCTCCGCCAACATGATCTGAAGCAGTATGATCCTAAGACACTCGACCAACTCGCCGGCGAACTGAAGCAAATGGCCCGCCAGCGGTACGCTGAGCGGGAGGCGGTCTGGAGCGCGGAACGCATGCGCTTCCATGAACGCATGATCATGCTCCAGATCGTGGACGCGCAGTGGAAAGACCACCTTCTGACCATGGACCACTTGAAGGAGGGCATTGGCCTGCGCGGTTACGGCCAACGTGACCCGCTGGTTGAGTACAAGCGCGAGTCCTACGACATGTTCACGAGCCTGATGGACAGGATCGAGGACGAAACCCTGCGCTATCCTCTTCCTGATGAAAACCCCGGAAGAACAGGAGGAAATGATCCGTCAGTACCAGCGGCGCAAACGGCGCGAGCAGGCCGAGATGCAGATGGTGGGCGGCGGAGGCGCGGAGAAGCCCCAGCAGGTCATCCGCCGTGAGAAAATTGGGCGCAACGATCCCTGCCCGTGCGGGAGCGGCAAGAAATACAAGAAGTGCCACGGCGCCCCCAATACCCCTCCCGCCGGCGGCTAGAAGGCGTCAGGATCCGGGAAACCGACCGGGCCTCGCCCCGACGCGTAAGAGTTAGGGGCGGCGCTTGTGGCCGCCCTGATTACTCCTTGACGCCCTCATAGCTACAGGCGCCTAAGCAGTTCGTCATATTCGGCGTGCGAGCCGATCCAAAACCAATACACGTGATCGGTCTCTCGCAAACCTAGGGCCCGGTAACCAATGCCAACGCGTACGGAATAGATGGGGAATCGTGGGCTGACCCGCTTGAACTGGAGGCTGAGGTGAAATGGATCAGAGCGCCAAAGCGCGTAAGCTCGGTCGGCCTGTTCGCGAGCCTCGGCGGCAAGCCGGTCGAGCCGTTTCCGGAAATCCTTGGTGACGCTTGAGGTCACGGCTGGGGCATACCTGGTGGAAAGACTTCATCAAGCGGGGTAGTTTCTCCAGATGCGATTTCGCGGCGCGCCAGTTGCGCAAGGCGCTCCCATTGCTCATTGCTTGTTGCGCCGAAGCGGGTTGCCCATGCCTGTTCATCCGCCAACTCAGCCATGATTCGTGTGGCGATAGCATCCTGTCCTTCAGTGGGCAGTTTCTCAATCTCGGCGATCGCGTGCTGCAGTAAAGTCGTCATAATCCTTTTTGATTGTACTTTCTGTATTTGAAATGAGCAAGCTTAGAGAAAACGTCATGGCGTCCTGTATCATCTCGCTTGGTTTCCCCTATCCGTATTCGCTAAAGACAGACCGCTCGCGCCTCTGCTATGCTTGTCGATCGCAGGGTTCGTCAAATCGCAGTACTAATCGAACATAAAGGATTTGTCATGGCCGAAGAGATCCAGGAACTGCACGAACACGCGGAAGAAGCTCAACGCGATCCGAGTCTTGTTCCGGTTACACTGTCGATGGCGATCCTTGCCGTCGTACTGGCCGCCATCACGCTTCTCAGCCATCGCGCCCACACCGAGGAATTGCTTCTGCAAAGCAAAGCCACCGATCAGTGGGCATACTTCCAGGCCAAGAACATTCGCCGACACAACTACGAACTTTTCCTGGACCTGCTTTCCGTTACTAACCCGAAAGATGCGGCGGTTGCGGAGAAGCTCAAAGCGAAGTATAGCGACGAAATCAAACGCTACATGGGCGATCTGAACGACATCCAAGCTGAGGCGCAGCAGTTTGAAAGGGAAGTCCTGACCCAACAACATAAGGCCGACCGGTTTGACCTCGGAGAAGTCTGCTTGGAAGTCGCGCTGGTCTTGGTCTCACTCACTCTGTTGACGAGGCGGCGACTTTTCTGGCTTCTGGGGTGCCTGTCAGGGCTAATCGGCCTGGCCGTTGCGACGTTGGGGTTATGGGCGAAGTAAGTCCGTCTGCTTCGAAAACCTGTAGCGGTAGGGCTTGCCCTACCCCCGTCGTTAGGGGACGGCAAGCCGTCCCCCTACAAGCGAATTCAGGAAAGACTCGAAGCGTTGGAACAGTTGATCTCCCCCCATCTCAATGACGTCATTGTGCCCGGCGCCCTCGACGGGAAAGAAGAACTTGGGTTCAGGGGCCGCGGTGAAGAGCCGTTGCCCCATGGAGAACGGGACGATTTCGTCGCGCGTCCCATGGAGGATTAAGATTGGGGCTTGAACCTGCCCAATCTTGGCCAGCGAGTCGAATCGGCTCTTGGGGAGGTATTCGAAGAGCGGGATGCGGAACGTGCGCCGTGCCATGTCACGGACTGACGTGAAGGAGTTCTCGACGATCAGCCCACCGCACTCGCGTCGCGAGGCGAGATCGATGGCCACCGCCCCGCCCAGCGAATGACCAAAGACGATGATGTTCTTGGGCCGGACGTGACGGACCTGGACCAGGTAGTCGTAAGCGGCATCGGCATCGCGATAGACACCGGTTTCGTTCGGCGAACCCTCGCTCCTCCCGTAGCCCCGGTAATCCACCGCGAGCACATTGACTCCGAGACGCGAGTAGAATACGGCCTGCCCCAGCCCATGCCCGATGTTCTCAGCATTGCCGTGAAACCACAAAAGGGCTTTTCCCGATCCCGGACTCGTCAGGTACCATGCGTTCAGCCTGACGTTGTCCTGGGTGGTCAGCCAAACATCTTCTACCGGCAGCGGGAATGCGTGGGCAGGGATAAATCCTTCCGGATAGCGCGGCGGGAAGTAAATGAAGGAATTCTCGAAGTGGCGGATGGCTGCGGCAGTCGAGAGAAGCAACGCCACAACTCCAATCGCCAGCGTCATGGCAAGCCTCTTCAGGCGCCGTACCCACCCGATCTTCATCAGGTTAGCCCTTTGTCGAAAACGGCCCTCTTCCCAAGGGCGAGGGTGGCCCGCAGCGGCATTTTCGGTGGCCGTTGCGGGCCGGGTGAGAAATCGGTTTCACAGAGTAAGACGGTTTGGGGGACGGCAAGCCGTCCCCCTACGCGGCTCGGCGCGAACTCACTGATTGTCATCGCCCTCGCCTTCGCCCGGCGTGACCACCACGTAGCCCCCGTTGCCCTGACGGTTGATGCGGAGCAGCGTCTGGCCCTTTGCCTCCGCGGCTAAGCGGTTAAAGTCCTCAATTGTGTTGACCGCATGGCGGTTGATGCTTTCAATAACATCACCTTGTTGCACGGTTTGAGCTGCCGGGCTATTAGGGTCAACCTCCGTGATCACAACGCCGTGAACGTCGGACGGCAAGCCCAACTGATCGCGGAGAGCGGGCGTAAGGCTCTGGACCGTGATTCCGCGCAGCGCTCCTTCCGATGGCGCCTGGCCCACTCCGACCGTGGCCGGCAAGTTGGCGGGCCGCTCACCCAAGGTCACCCGGATGGTGAGTGGTTGTCCGTCCCGAAGGACGTCCAAAGTCGCCTCGTTTCCAGGATTCATATCCGTGATCATGGCTATCAGTTGATTCGAGTCATCGACAGTCTGGCCGTTGATCTTGCGGATGACGTCTCCATTCTTGATGCCAGCCTTGTCGGCAGGCCCACCTTTAGTTACGTCGTCCACGAGCGCGCCTGCCAGGTCCGGAACCTTGAACTGCTTAGCCAAGGCCTCGTTCAGGACACCGATCTTCGCACCCAGATACCCTCGCGATACCTTACCGGTTTTGATCAGGTCTCCCATGACATGCTTGGCGGTGTTGGAGGGAATAGCAAAACCGATTCCGATGAAACTGCCCTCCCCGCCGGGCCCGCCGCTTCCGGGAATAATTGCCGTGTTGATCCCGATCACCTGACCGCGCACGTTCACCAGCGCCCCGCCGGAATTGCCGGGATTGATGGCGGCGTCCGTTTGGATGAAGTCTTCGAACTTGTTGCTACCGGGCTCAGAGAGCGACCGTCCCAGCGCGCTCACGCTTCCACGCGTGACGGTGAAATACTGCCCGAACGGATTCCCGAACGCCATGACGATGTCGCCGACCTTCATCATTCCCGAGTCGCCAAAGGGCGCGACAGGCAAGTTCGATCCGTCGATTTTGACAACCGCAATATCGGTCTGTGGGTCGGCGCCCACCACTTTGCCTTTGAGGTTTCGATGGTCCGAAAGCCGGACTTCGATCTCTGTAGCCTTTGCCACCACGTGGTTATTGGTGACGATGTAACCGTCTCCCGAAACGATCACGCCGCTTCCTAACGCGTGCTCACGCTGCTCGCGAGGAATATTAAACTGCGGCATCATGTTGCCGAAGAACTGGCGGAAAAACGGGTCCATCATGAAGGGCGACTGTTGCACCTTGATGACTTGCGTCGATTGGATGGCGACGATCGCGGGCGTCACCGTCTCCGCGATTCGCTCGTAAGCCTTATTTTGACGCTCCAAAGTCTCGATCTCCGGTCCATCTAATCCCGCACCCCCGGCCAAAGCGAATTGCGGGAAAACGCGATGCCCTTCGTAAAGTAGTCCTGACATGGCCAGGCACACCACACCAATGAAGGTGAGACTTAACCCGAGCAAATTCTCGCGTAGGAATTTTCTTGTTTCAGCGCGCATAGAACTATCCTCCTTACAGTTTCTCCCTGAATATTTGACGTGACCCCTTCACAGTGGTTACCAACGCTCCAGAGAACGGCCACTCTTGGTCCGACGATTGAGACATTCTGGGATAGACCTGCTGCCCACGATGGTTCCGGCCCATTAACTAATTTGATGCATTACAATCCCATCGCGTTTTACTGTTCCGATATATTATAGCCTGACTCATTCGGGGGTTGAAATGCCCCAAGCCCGAATTGGGTCTGATCGAAAGGTGTGAAAGATCATAATGTAGTCACGGCCGGCCGCGGCCAAGGCGGTCGGCCGTGACTGCGGGGCACGCTTAAGGGAGTAGAGATGAGAGCATTCGGCAGAGAACCAGCACTCCGGTATGTACTTTTTGTCCTCGCCCTTTCCCCTTTCCATTGTTCCCTCTCAGCGCAGAGCGGTGGACCTGTCACGGCCGGCATTCTCCAGCCCGTCGTAGATGCCCAGGGGCACGCGGTTCAATCCTCAGCGCCGGACGGCAAAACCTACCCGGTGTTTCGTCCGGCCGAGCAATCGGCGCTGGCACAACAGGTTCGCGTGGTGCTTGAAACCAGCTTCGCGCAGAGGGTGTTGAGGCTAGACCGCTATGCTCGTAATCTTCTTTTGCGTGAGCCCGGCAGGGGCGACGAACAGCGCTTGCTCGAGCCGATGTACTTGCTTCTTTCCGGGGAAGAGGGTGGGTATGCCCGCTACGGTTTCTGGCTCGAAGACCATCGCGGCAGGCGGTTGGTCCTGGCGGGTTATGTGGATTTGGTGGTCGGTGAAGAGGGCATCGCCACCGGGAATCTGGAGGAGATCTTCTCCCACGAGCTGGGGCACTTGATCCTGAAATCTCTCCTGGGTGACATCAACAGCGGCCCTTCACGCAAGATGCACCAGAGCATGACGGTGACCGACTACCCCACGGCGTTCGATGAAGGTTACGCGGAACACTTCCAGCCGCTCGTGCGCGACGCAACCGATAACGCCTACCTCCGCGAGTTGAACAAGGGAGCGACCGCGACCGACCTGAACCTGCTATGGCTGAGCAGGCTGGACCAGCAATTGCGCACCGACGGCGTGAAGCGCAATCTGTTCATTCATCGCAAAGCATTGCCAGCCGCATCGCTCCAGCCGGACCCGGACCGCTATCGGCTCTATCTAGACAGCGAAACGTCGGTGGATTTCCTCTCGGATGAACTCAAGAACGCACAGGAGATGATGGCGTGCGAAGGTGTGATCGCCACTTTGTTTTATCGTTTGGTGAACGACGACCGCCTGCGTAACCAGTACCAGGAGACGGGATTTTACCAGCAGTTTCTGGCCCCCGGAGTTTCGAGCGGGGAGATAAAACAAGTGATCCCTCCCTACGAGAATGTGAACTTGAAGCTCTTCGCCGCCATGCGGAGAGTGGGCTTGGAATCGGCCCACGCCCGATTGCCTCTGATGATCAGAATCGTCAACGCCTACGCGAGCCTTTTCCCCGATGAGGCCGAGGAAGTTTACGGAGTTTTTCTCAAGACCACGTATGGAGTGACCGCCTTGCAGGAACTTGCCGTTACCTTTGAGCGCGCCGCCGTCGCGGGCCGCAGGGGCGACATGGAAGCCTTCCGCCAGTCGTCCCTCGCCGCCTTCTCCCTGCTTCGGGCCACTACCGGTCAAATAGCGCACGGCAAGCTGGCATTGGATGGAAACCTGGGGCCGGAGTTATGGGTGTTGAACCCAAGTTTCAAAATAGCGCCCGCCGTCTGGGAGCGCGACCGAACCCTGCCGCTCACAATCAACCTCAACACCGCCGCCGAACCCGAACTGATGACGTTCCCCGGGGTGGATCTGGCCGTCGCCCACCGGATCGTGGCCGAGCGCCGGTCGCACGGCTTCTATCGCAGCCTGGACGAGTTGCGCACTGCCGCAGGACTATCGCCGGCTCTCTATGAGTCCTTGGTCGGGATGAGCGCGCAAATGGAACTCCAGAAGCAATACACCCGCCCTTAGAGCGGCGGTGGAATATTGGAACTCGCAAAACGAGGAGTGAACTCGCCAGCCTCTAGCTTCGAGGTTGCGGAGACTGCACTGAGGATCCTCGCCGCTGCAGCGCGTTGTCAACGGCGGACCGCACGACATAAGCGAAGTCCGGCATTGACATCGGAGGAACAATGAAGTCGAAGGCGCCCCGTTGAACGGATTCCAAGTAGAGAGCCATATCCACGACATCAGAGACCACGATCACGTTGGCATGTGACGGAGCCGCCGCCGCTGAAACGATGATGTCCTCCCACGACCCATCGGGAAGCCCGGGATCAACGAGAACCAAATGAGGGGGCTGGCGTCCCCATAGGCTTTCGTGGGCTTCGCGACAAGTCCTCACGCTATGGGTTTTGATGTCCTGGGCTTCAAGGGCCCGCCGGATGAATCCCATGGGTTCCGGACGGTCGTGCACGAGTAGAGCAGTGATCGTTTGCGGCATGGTGAAAGCCTCTCGGGACTAGTCTCGCGCCATGCGGTTAAGCGAATGTGAAGGTTGCTTAAAGGTTTCGCGAAAACTCTGTTAAGGCGGGGCCTCGGGGCCTTAGGCGAGGGCGGGTTTCGGAACGGCCTGGTCAGCGGACGGCAAGCCATTCCCCTACGCAGCCGGCAGAAGGACGGTGAACACCGAACCTTTCCCTAATTGACTTTCCACAGTGATCCGTCCGCGCATTCGATCCACAATGTGTTTAACGATCGAGAGCCCCAGGCCCGTGCCTCCCATCTCGCGCGAACGCGCTTTGTCGACGCGATAAAATCGCTCGAAGAGACGGGGCAAATCAGCGGAGGGAATTCCGATGCCGTTGTCGGCGATGGTGATGCTCACCTCATCGTCCCGGGCGCGCAGGACTTCGACGCGCACTTCACCCTCGGGGCGATTGAATTTCACCGCATTCGCGAGGAGATTCACAAACGCCTGCTCCACGCGAACCCGGTCTCCCAGGACCTCAACATCTTCCATCTGCCCGCATATCAGCTTGATCCGCCGGCTGCGCGCCTCGTCTTCCACGGCACGCAAGGCGGCCTCGAGGGCCGGCCGGACGGCGACGCGCGCTTGTTCAGTACTGGCCTTGCCGGACTCGAGTTCGGATAAGGCCAAAAGGTCGGAAGCGATGCTATTCAGCCGCACCGAGTGGTTCTTTATGATCTCAAGAAACTTGCGGTTGTTATCCTTGTCCTCGAGCGCGCCTTCCAGCAGCGTTTCCGTATAGCCGCGTATTGCGGTGAGCGGCGTACGCAATTCGTGTGAGACATTGGCGACGAAGTCTTTCCTCACACGTTCCAGCCTTTCCAGATCAGTTATGTCATGAAGGATCGCGATGGCGCCCCGACCCGTAGCCACGCGAAGCGGCGCAGCCTGGACTTCGAAGGCGCGGCCTTCAGCGGCAGGCAATTGCAGCCGCTGTTTGAGAGTTTCGCCGCCCGCCACGACGCGCGAAAGAATCTCGCGCAGAACCGGATCGCGAACAATATCCACCAGGGGGGCTTTTGCCGGGACCTCGCTGCGCAAGCCGAGCACGCGGGCGAAGGAGGCGTTATAGAAAGTGATACGCAGGTCCTGATCCACTGCCAGAACGCCTTCCACCATGCTGGTAAGAATCGCTTCGCGACGCTCCGACTCCAGGCCCAAGCGCTCGATGAGATCATGTAACTGGGAGGCTGTCGAGTTGAGCGAGCGTGTCAGCGACCCCAACTCGTCGTCCGCGTCCGGCAACGGGCTCTCGGTGAAATTCGCTTTCGCCAGGCCTTCGGCAAAAGCGCGCAATCTGCCGATGCGGCGTGTAAAGGAGCGGGAGAAAAAATAGGCAATAAAAAGTGCGACCAGGGCAGCCACGGCAGAAGCAGTCAGGATTCGCCAACGCACCTCCGCGATGGCCGCGTCGAGGTTCTCGATCGGCAAAGCTACCCGGAGGACGTATCCGCGGCGACCCTGGTATTGGAGCGGGACGGCGAGGTAGCAAAGGTCGGCGCCCACCGTGGCACTGTGCCGAATCGCGCTGCCCACGCGATTCAGGTAGGCTGCCTGAATCTCCGGACGATTGGCGTGGTTTTCCATCTGCGCGGGGTCTTGCTCGGATTCCGCGAGAACCACGCCTTGAGGGTCGATAACGGTGACCCGGCAGTGGGCGCGTGCGGCGGCGGACTTGCTCCATTCTTCCAAACGCTCCGGAGGAAGACTCGCGGCCTCATCTGTCAGCACCACCGCCACGGGAGTAAGCCGCTGTTCTATTGCCTGAACTTCGTGCTTGGTGGTGTATCGTGCCAGGTTGAAATCGAGCACAGCCAAGGTCAGTGCGATCAAGACGAACGCTGCGCTGAGGAGCTTGCGGAAAATCGGGCTGCGGAAGACCATGTCGGCCTGAGGCAAAGGGATTTACAGCGGTCGGATTATACCACGGAAGGAAAACTCAGGACGCTTCTCCCCCTTCATGCGGCTGGGGGGAAAAACGGTAGCCGCTGCCGCGCACCGTCTGCAAGAACTGCGGCCGATTCGGGAGGGGTTCAATCTTCTCACGCAAGCGGCGGATGTGGACGTCCACCGTGCGCGGAGTTACGAAACGGTCGCGTCCCCAGACCTCATCCAGCAGCCGATCGCGGTTGAAGACGTGGCGGGGGTGAGAAGCCAGATGGAACAGGAGCTTGAATTCCAAGGTGCTCAACTGTACCGACCGGCCGCGAACCATGACTTCCTGGGTTCGAGTATCGAGCCGGACGCTTCCCACCTCCACAACCTCCCGCCTTTCTGCCACGCGCTCCTGCCGGCGCATCACCGCCTTGACTCGCGCCACAAGTTCCCGCGGGCTGAAGGGCTTGACCACATAGTCGTCTCCGCCAATCTCCAACCCCAGAACCCGGTCCACTTCCTCGCCCTTGGCAGTGAGGAAGATCACCGGCAGAGCCCGCAAGCGGTCGTCGGCGCGGAGGCGCCTGCAGATATTGAATCCATCATCGTCCGGCAGAAGAATATCCAGAAGGACGATGTCAGCGGAGTTCCGACGAAGAAAATCCAGCCCCTCGTGTCCTCGCCCGAAACTCTCGACCTCGAACCCTTCCTTGCGAAAGTTATAGCGAACCAGTTCGACGATATCTTTTTCGTCCTCAATGATTACCACACGTGGGCGCACGCTAAGAGTATAGCACCTCTAATGTTACACGAATGTTTCGTCAAGGTTGAATTTCGTCGCATATGTGGGGAATTCAAGGATAGTTCAGCCAGATATTTGCCGCCGTCGGGTGAGTCGAACGAGGCGCCATGTGGATCGCCTCAGTCGGACACGCGGCGCGGCAGACCCCGCATCCAAAGCATCGCGTGGGGTCAATGTAGACTTTGCCCAGGGCAGATGAATAGAACATGGCGCCGAACTGGCACTGCTTAACGCAGTCCTTGCAGCCGGAGCAGGCTTCGACTTCCACCTCGCCGAGCGATTCGCCGCGAAAGAAACTTGGCATGCCGCGCTTCTCAATGTACCCGCGATAAGCGAGGCAATCGTGATCGCAATTGCACAAACCCAGGACGAACGGAGTTACCGCAGTCCAGATCGTGTGAACCAACCCTTCGGTGTCGTAGTCGCGAATGATCTTCTTGGCTTCTTCCCTGGTGAGCACCTCGAACGAGTGGGAGTCCGGCATGGCGCTCCACATTCCGCCCGCGACTACTCCCAGCCCGAAACAATAGCGCTTGTCAGTCTTCCCGGTGGTGAAGTAACGGCAGCCACAGGGGAGGCGGGTAATCGAATCGACCGAGTCGATGATGCGCTCAGCATCCTCGAGCGAGACCACTTGGCCGAAGTGAACTTGTTTCTGCGCCTCGAACGCCCTCGCCAGCTCACCTGCCGTCGCCCAGCGAACGATTCCCGGTTCAACGGCTGCAGCCATTTGTTCCTGAGTTACCTTTTCTCCGCCAGATGCTGCCTGTGTGAAGAGCTTACAAAAACTCCCCAGCCACTCCGCGCGAGTGGAAGCGCCGGTCGCCTCCTTTTCTTCGGGAGTGAGTGGAGCCTTGAGCCATTCCTGGGAATAGTTCTTCATTTGGAGATACCACTTCTTACCCTCGCCGTGTTTGGTACAGAATTCGCACACTTTGAACCTCCCGGGGCCAGGTTTAGAGGCCCGCGATTCTCGCCCTCGCCCTATAATGCGCAAAGTGTTCCTGAAAAAGGTAATGGCCAGGAACAGATCGTCATCGAGACTTGAAGCCCTTCGGCGAGTCGTGGTGAGACTAGCTCTACCTGTACGCCGGGATCCCGGTCACCCGTTCGCCGATGATGAGCGTGTGAATATTGTGCGTGCCCTCGTAAGTGAAAACGGATTCGAGGTTGCACATGTGGCGGAAGATAGGATATTCGTCCGCCACGCCGTTGGCGCCCAGGATGTCGCGCGCCGCGCGGGCCACTTCGAGGGCTATCCTGACGTTGTTCCGTTTGAGCATCGAGATGTGCGCAAAATCAGCGCGACCCTGGTCCTTCAGTCGTCCCACTTGCAAGGCCAGCAACTGCGCTTTGGTGATTTCGGTGATCATATCGGCAAACTTGGCCTGAATGAGCTGATGAGAAGCGATGGGCCGGTCGTCAAACTGCTTTCTGATCTTGGCGTATTCCAGTGCCTCATGGTAGCAGGCCATGGCCGCCCCGAGGGCTCCCCAGCCGATGCCGTAGCGCGCTTGAGACAGGCAGCTCAGCGCCGCCTTCAATCCTTGCGCCTTGGGTAGCATGTTGCCCACGGGCACCCGAACGTCCTGGAGCGAGAGGCTGGAAGTCACCGAGGCACGCAACGACCACTTGCCCTTGATGTCTTTCGAGGTGTATCCCGGCGTTCCTTTCTCCACCAGGAAGCCCCGGACGCCTTCCTCCGTACGCGCCCACACTACGGCCACGTCCGCGATCGTGCCGGAGGTGATCCAGGCTTTCTCGCCGTTGAGGATGAAGTAGGCACCGTCCTTTACGGCGCGCGTTCTCATGCCGGCGGGATTCGAGCCGAAGTCCGGTTCCGTCAGGCCGAAACATCCGATGGCCTTGCCCTGCTGAAGCGCCGGCAGCCAGCGCTGTTTCTGCTCTTCGGAGCCGTACTGGTGTATGGGATACATCACCAGCGCACCCTGCACGGAGACGAAACTGCGCAAGCCGCTGTCTCCGCGCTCGAGTTCCTGCATCAGCAGTCCGTACTCGACGTTGGACATCCCCGCGCAGCCGTAGCCTTCCAGGTTGGCTCCGAAAAAACCCAACTCAGCCATCAAAGGCACGAGGTGCCGGGGGAACTTTCCCTCCCGGTTCCACTCTTCGATGTTAGGTATGACTTCCTGGTCCACGAATTCGCGCACCGTCTGGCGCACCAGCTTCTCCTGGTCGCTGAAGAGTGCGTCGATCTCCATGTAATCAACCCCGTGAAATGCAAACATAACGCCCCCGTTTAATCGTTAGTTGCTTGAAACTTCTCATAGCGCCGACCTTCAGGTCGGCATCGACTCCGCGCTGACTCAATAACTATGCTGAAAAATTCTGACGATGTGATCCTGACGAGCCGATGGCGAGGAAGGATCGCCGCAGTTTGTTGGGACTACAACTGCAGAGATTCTTCGCTTCGCTCAGAATGACAGTTCGCCGAGGTTTTTCAGCGACCGGCAAAGGGTCAGTGTTTCACCCGTACTGTCAGGCGTCATTCTAGCAGTGGAGGCAAGGTTTGCGCCACGAGGCAAAGCAAAGGCTCGCGCCCGGCATCGGCCCGGCGCGAGCTGGAGAGGGACGCGGCTGGAGGAAAGTTTGTCGGCGACGGGGCTACGCTGACGGGCGCGAAGCCAGTACGTTCGTCGCATTCGGGAAGAAACCCTTGGGAGCGCTGATATAGCCGGAGACGGAGTCCTTGCCCATCTTATTCACTACCAACTCAAGCGCGCTCGGAGCCCCTTGTACGTAGAAGTACACCGGGTCGTCCATCGCCCTGTCCCGGTGGAGGTGCGGCTTGTCGTCGAACACCAGGTTGACGGTGAAAATGTTTCGCTTGGTGTCCGTCTTCTGCAACTGAACGGTGATCGTCCCCACTTTCTGTTCGCGGTGTTTCTTAGCAAGGTTGAATTCGAAGTAGTCCCGGTCGGTTTTGTGGGCGAGCGCCACCAGTTCATCATGCGTGCGCGCGATGGCGCCACTCAACTCGCCTTTGGTTCCGGACAGAGCATTGGCGAATTCGGACTTGGTGGTGTCTAAGTCCTTCCTGGTGCCTGCCAGGTCTGAGGAAAGGCCGCCAATCTTGGAATTGGCGTCGGCTTGGGCTTTATTCAGATCGTCCGCGCTGGCTTTCCTGGCGATGGCCGCATTCAATTGCTGAACCGCCTGTTGCTGTTTCTTTTCGATGTCGGCCGCCACAGCGTGCGCGCGCGAGAGTTCCTGCTCAGTCATGCCCAGTTTTTCCGAGGTCACCTGGAATTGGCCGCGCAACTGTGCGTAGCGCGAATCACTGTTGTCCATGCGCCGGGTCAGCAGATCCAATTGATCGGTTTGCTTCGCGGCGATGGTTTTGAGTTCGCTGCGTGAGTACAGCACCAGAATGAGGTTCACCACCGAAAGCGCCAGCAGCAAGCCAACCAGCCAGCGCATGCCCCCACCGGTAGATGGGGAAGAGCCGGGGGGCGGCGCCTGGACGTACACAACCTGGGGGGCGCCTGTCGGCGTGGACGGCGCGCTTTGGACCGGCTCGTTCAAACCGAACATCGTACCGGGGCCTGGGGTCTTGTCTGCCATACATACTCCTATCTTGGGTTGGAATTGAGCCGCCTGACAATGCGGCGCCCTGCTCTTCCTAAGACGTTATTTCTGAAGAATAGGTTTCCATTGCACAATAGCTTCGGTTAAAGGTGAACGAGCCTAGTATGGCACTATTGCCTAAATAGTTCAAGTGCTGTGCGTTACGCACGCATGGCAGATGCGTTAGAATACACGGTTGGGGCCGCCGTTGCGGCCGGACTCGGGCAGCAACAAGGGCTGCCCCGCCGAGCCCTTCCGTCGCCGAAAGGAAGGATATGCCAAAGTATGTCTTAGCCCTCGACCAGGGCACCACAAGTTCGCGCGCCATCTTGTTTGACCGCCACGGCGCGGTGCGCGCTTCCGCTAGTCGAGAATTCAAGCAGCATTATCCGCGCGCCGGCTGGGTCGAGCACGATGCCGAGGAAATCTGGCAAACACAATTCGAGGTCGCGAAAGTGGTTCTGTCGGAGGCCCTCGCAGCGGCCCAGGACCTTGCCGCTGTCGGCATCACCAATCAGCGCGAGACCGTGGTTCTTTGGGACCGTGCCACCGGCAAACCCTTGCATCCAGCTATCGTCTGGCAATGCCGGCGTACCGCGGAAATGTGCGACCGTATCCGGCAGAAAGGGTTCGACAAGATTATTCGGGAGAGAACCGGACTGGTGACGGACGCCTATTTTTCCGGGACCAAAATTGCCTGGCTGCTGGAAAATGTCCCCTCAGCGCGCGAAAGGGCGGAGCGAGGCGAGCTTGCCTGCGGCACCATCGATTCCTGGCTGATCTGGAAGCTAACCGGCGGCAAGGTCCACGCGTCGGATTTCTCCAACGCCTCGCGCACCATGCTGTTCAACATTGCTTCGCTTACCTGGGACAAAGAGATTCTCAGCTACTTCGGCATTCCGCCGTCGTTGCTTCCGCAGGTGCGTTCCTCCAGCGAAATCTTGGGGGAGACGGAACTGTTTGGTTCCAGGGTGCCAATCGCCGGTGTGGCTGGTGACCAACAGGCGTCATTGTTCGGCCACCAGTGTTTTACCCCCGGCGCTGTAAAGAACACCTACGGTACCGGCTGCTTTATGCTGATGAGCACCGGGCCTGCTATTCCTCGCTCACAGTCGGGGCTGCTGGCCACCATCGGCTGGGGAAGAAACAACCAGATAACCTACGCGCTCGAGGGCAGCGTGTTCATTGCAGGCGCGGCCATTCAGTGGCTTCGCGACGAGATGGGGTTGATTCGAGAGGCCTCGGAGACCCAGGAACTGGCCCGTTCGGTGCCGGACACCCATGGCGTTTATTTCGTCCCTGCCTTCGTCGGGCTGGGCGCGCCTCATTGGGATCAGTACGCGCGTGGCACGATTGTGGGTTTGACACGCGGTGCGAACCGCAAGCACCTGGTTCGCGCGGCGCTGGAATCCATTGCCTACCAGGCGCTCGACGTGCTCGACGACATGACGCGGGATTCGGGCATCAAGCCGGAGGTACTCCGTGTGGACGGCGGCGCCGCGCGCAATGATTTTCTCTGCCAGTTTCAGGCTGACATTCTTGGAGTTCCTCTCGAGCGGCCCGCCACCACGGAGACGACGGCGCTCGGCGCCGCGTACCTGGCGGGATTGGCCACCGGCTTCTGGCAAGACGAGTCGGAGTTAAAGGCTCACCTGAAAATCGAGCGCCGCTTTGAACCTGCCATGGAAGCGTCTCGCCGTGAGGATCTCTGCGCAGGCTGGCGACGCGCTCTGGAGCGCGCCAAAGGTTGGGAGCAGCCTGGGGGCTAGGAATTTGATCACCGCGGAGGCACTGAGACACAGAGACCGGAAGAGGTTTACTCTGTGCCTCAGTGGTGCGGAAAAGGGGAGATCATGCATTATCGCGAACTTGGCCGTACGGGTTGGAAGGTTTCGGAGATCAGTTTTGGAGCGTGGGCGATCGGAGCGGCGTGGGGAGAGGTTGACGACAAGGAATCCCTCGCCGCCTTGCATCGCGCTGTCGATCTGGGTGTCAACTTCATTGACACCGCAGACGTTTACGGGATGGGCCGGAGTGAGCGGCTGGTGGCGCGTCTGCGCAAAGAACGAAAAGAGACCATCTACGTCACCACGAAGGCTGGCCGCCGGCTTAACCCGCACACTGCTGAGGGATACAACAAGGCGAACCTTACCCGGTTCATCGACGAGAGCTTGCAGAACCTCGAAACAGATTGCATCGACTTGCTGCAATTGCACTGCCCGCCGCCGGTTCTTCTTTACCGCCCTGAGTTTTTCGACATGCTGGATGACTTCGTCCGGGCCGGCAAGATTCGCTATTACGGCGCGAGCGTGGAGTCGGTCGAAGAAGCCCTGAAAGCCATCGAATTCCCCGGCGTGCAAACCATCCAAATCATCTTCAACATGTTTCGGCATCGCCCTGCGGAGCTATTCTTCCCGGAAGCGAAGCGGCGGCGGGTGGGCATCCTGGCGCGCGTGCCGCTGGCCAGCGGGCTTTTGTCTGGACGCATGACGCGCGACTCTACGTTCCCCAAGGATGATCACCGCAACTTCAACCGCCACGGAGAGGCGTTCGACCGAGGGGAGACTTTCTCCGGAGTGGATTATGAAGTCGGCTTGGAGGCCGTGGAGGTCCTCAAGGGTCTGATTCCGCCCGGCGCCACCATGGCGCAATTGGCCCTGCGATGGATCCTGATGTTCGACGCGGTCACCTGCGCCATCCCGGGCGCCAAACGTCCTGCTCAGGTCGAGGACAACTGCCGCGCCAGCGATCTGCCCCCGCTCAGCGACGAGCAAATGGCCCTGGTGCGCGAGCTTTACGATCGTAAAATCCGCGCACTCGTGCACCAGCGGTGGTGAGAGCACTCGTGGCGAAGGCTCCTCGGACTGGAGTAGCGCCAGCTACCGCCTTTTCGGTTGTGATACCAGGCGGCAACTTCGCTGCTGCACTCCACCGCTGCAGTCTGCAGGCTCCCAAACCGCGGAAGAGCCACATTTTGACAACCCGCGGGTTGTGTGCAAACATGCCCTTGTAACTACATCCTCGCGGAGCACATCATGCTCAGACTACGCACACGAATCATCATCGCGCTTGTCTTGTTTTTCCTGGTTTTCCTGCCCCTCCTCACCAACGGGATCAACCTGTTAGTGGACTGGCTATGGTTCAAGCAGGAAGGGTTTCGGGTAATTTATTGGACGGTCCTGAAAACCCAAATCCAATTGAGCGGATTGGTCGGAGTGGGTTTCATGCTGGTGACGGCTGTGAACCTGCTGGTCGCCCACACGCTTGCCCACCGGCACGGCTTTCGGGTGAGTGGCGATTTCATCGAGTTTCCGGCGCTTGACCGGTTTGGCACGGCTTTCCGCTGGGTCATCTGGGCGGGCATTTTGTTTATTGGGTACATCATTGGGCAATGGGGCGCGACCCACTGGCTCGACTACCAGATGGCCACTCATGGGCAAGCGATCGGCCAGCAGGACCCGCTCTTTGGACTCGATCTGGGCTTTTATCTTTTCCGCCTGCCCTTCATCTGGTTTCTTTATTACCTGGTGTTGTTTGCGGTCATCGTGTGTCTGCTGAGCGCAGTGTTTCTTTACCTTGTGGAAGGCGGCGTGTGGGTTACGCAGCGGGGACCCAAAGTGATGCGGCCGGCGCAGGCGCACCTGATGGTGCTCGCGGGTTTGCTTTTCGTTGTCTTCGCCTATCGAGCTCGCCTTGGCATGTACAGCTTGTTTTATTCGCCGCGCGGCATCATCTTCGGCCCCGGCTACACCGACGTGCAAGCCACGCTGCCGGTTCTAAAAGCGGAACTCTTCCTCTGCCTGTTGACAGCCGTGGCCTTTGTGGCCGGCGCGAAGCTGGGGCGCTTGCGGCCAGCGCTCTACTCCCTAGGCCTGCTCCTGGTCGTAACCCTGATCGGCGGATCGGTCTACCCCGAGATCGTCCAGCGCTTCAGTGTAGCCCCCAATGAAATTGACAGGGAACGCCCCTACATCGCCAATGCCATCAAATTCACCCGCCAGGCGTATGCGCTGGATCGTTTCGAGGAGCGCGAATTCTCCGCCGTCGAGGATTTGAGCTTGAACGACATCCGGGAGAACGACGCGACGTTCCGTAACGTCCGCATGTGGGACCACAAGCCGCTCTTGACCACCTTCGCCCAACTCCAGGAGATCCGCACTTATTACAACTTTCCGCATGTGGATAACGATCGCTATCGGCTGAACGGAATTTACCGCCAGGTCTCGCTCTCGCCGCGCGAGCTCTCCGTGGCCAGCCTGCCGAGCCGCAGTTGGATCAATGAGCACTTGGCGTACACCCATGGCTACGGCCTTTGCCTCGGCCCGGTGAACGAATTCACCAGCGAAGGCCTGCCGGTTCTATTCATCAAGAACATCCCCCCCGTCTCCACCACCTCCATCAAAATCACGCGGCCAGAGATTTACTACGGCGAGCTACAGAACGACTACTGCTTCGTGAAAACCCGGGCGCAGGAGTTTGACTACCCCCAGGGAGATCATGATGTCTACTCGAATTACGAGGGCACCGGTGGAATCCCCGTGGACGGCTTCTGGCGCAGGCTTCTTTTCGCGCTGGCTTTCGGCGAAAAGAACATCCTCTTCTCAGGTGGCATCCAGCCCGAAAGCCGTTTGATGATCTACCGCCGCGTTTTGGATCGCGCCCAGCGCCTCGCGCCTTTTCTTAGCTTCGACCACGATCCCTACATGGTCATCGCGAACGACGGGTCGCTATACTGGTTGTTGGACGGCTATACGACCTCTGAGATGTATCCCTATTCAGAGCCCACGGAAGAGGTGGGGAATTATATCCGAAATGCCGTCAAGGCTACGATCAATGCATACAACGGGCAGGTTCGCTTTTACATCAGCGATCCTTCAGACCCTCTCATCCAGACCTACGCGCGAATATTCCCCGGGGTCTTTGCTCCGCTTTCGGCCATGCCCAGCGACCTGCGCGCCCACATCCGCTATCCTGAGGAGTTCTTTTCGATCCAAGCCGCCAAGTACGCCTTGTTCCACATGACCGACCCGCGCGTGTTCTATAACAAGGAGGACTTATGGCGCGTGGCGCAAAGTGCCGCGCGCGGCCAAGCGACGCCGATGACGCCTTACTACACCATTATGAAGCTGGCCGAGGTAGGCGAGCACGAAGAGTTTATCCTGATGGTGCCTTTTACACCCGCCCGCAAAGACAATATGATTTCCTGGATGGCCGCCCGGTGCGATGGCGACGACTATGGCAAGGTTCTGGTCTTCACTTTCCCCAAGCAGAAGCTCGTCTACGGCCCGCAGCAGATCGAGTCGCGGATCGATCAGGACCCTGGAATCTCTCAAGCCCTTACCCTTTGGGGCCAGGGCGGGTCGACGGTAATCCGCGGCACCTTGCTCGTCGTCCCGGTTTTGAATTCGGTCCTGTACGTTGAACCGCTCTACCTTGCCGCGGAAGCCGGAGGCGGGTTGCCGCAATTGAAGCGCGTCATCGTCTCTTACTCGGACCACGTGCTGATGGAAGATACGCTGGACGCGGCGTTGAGTAAGATTTTCAGCGGCGCGGTCACCACCAGCGAGGCAGCGCCTGCGCCGGCGGGTGCGGCCACCCCGGCTCCTACGAAGGCCCCGGGCGCCGCCGCGGTCGATATTCAAACGCTCATTCGCGAGGCCAACCAGCACTACCAACGCGCCCTCGAACTGCAACGCCAAGGCGATTGGGCCGGCTATGGCGCGGAAGTAAAGAAACTCGGCGAAGTGCTCAACCGGCTGGCCGCCTCTGCGCCCGCTCCGCAAACGAAGTAGCTGGCATCGAATTCCTTATTGCAGAGTCGCTGAGACGCAGCGAACGTGTCTTTAGCTCTCGATCCTCCGTGCCTCTGTGTCTCTGCGGTGCGAAAGGTTTTCGGGGATGTTCCGGTTTCGTGCTAGAAGCGCGATAATATAGCGTGTGGGGGATATGGAGCTTCGATTTTCCGTGCCTTTCGATCCGGGCAGCGAGCCGGACGGATTCTTGGACTCATTCCCCTCCCGCCCGGCTGTCTTCGCGCTCTTTCCCGCCGAGTCGCAAGTTGCCTCCGCGCCCTACCTCGGCCGTAGCCGGAACCTACGCCGGCGTTTGGGCCGGCTATTGTCACCGAGGCGGGAGCACTCTCGGATGTTCAGCCTGCGAGGTTTCGCCCGCCGGATTGAATGGCAGATTGTTGGGTCCACTTTCGAGGGTCAATGGCTGAATTACCTTCTCAACAAGCAATACTACCCCCGCCAGTACCGCGCGCGCCTGCGGCTCAAACCTCCCCCCCTTCTCAAGCTCAATTTGCGCAACCGCTTTCCGCGCTGTTACGCCACACGCCGACTGCTGAAAGACGGGTCTTATTACTACGGCCCTTTTCCGTCGCTAGTTGCCGCGGAGCACTTTGCGGCTGAATTCCTGGATTTCTTCAAAATCCGCCGCTGTGTCGAGGAGTTGGATCCCAATCCTTCCCACCCGGGTTGCATATATTCGGAAATGAAGATGTGTCTTGCGCCCTGCTATGCCGGCTGCACGGACGCCGAGTACCAGACTGAAGTGGGAAGGGTGGTGGAATTCCTGGACGGCCAGGCCAAGGCGGTGCTTCGAACATTGGGCGAGGAGCGCGCTCGGGCGTCGGAAGCGCTCGAATTCGAGCAGGCGGGCAAGATCCACGCTAAGCTCGAGAAAATCACCGCACTCATTCGCCAGAAATCCGAACTGGCTCGGAACCTGCACGATCTTCACGCGTTGGTGTTGCAGAAAGGCGCGGAAGAGAAGAGCGTGTGTTTCTTCCGCGTGTGGCGCGGGGAGTTGCGAGGGCCCGTGACGCTCTCGCTGGATGAGAACGTACCCTCGCCCCTCCCCCTTGACCGGCAACTCCACAGCTTGCTTGACTTTCTCTCGGGCGACGCGCCGCAATCGGCCCATCCATCCTCGGGGATCGCGCAGAGTGAAGCCCCGAGTTCTCCGGGCCTTGCGGCTCCCCCGATCTCAGAGGTTCGCTCCGCGTCAGCCACCGCTCCGCCGTGGGAGCACTTGAGCCTGTTGGCGCGCTGGTATTACAGCAGCTTCCGGGAAGGCGAATTGGTGATGTTGAACGCGCAACAAGCGATTCCCCACACGCGCCTTATCCGCATCTGCCGCAAAATCCTTGCCGTGTAGGTGACCCTTTCTGTGATTTGAAATAGCCTGTTATCCGGAGCGAAGCGAGGAATCCCGCCCTGCCGTGAAAATATGTGTGCCGAAGGCACCTTGGAGTGCGGCGGCTTGACGCCGCCTTGGAGTTACCACAGAGCGCGGAGTTGCACAACGCGTCGGTTTTATCCTTTCGAGTTCTTCTCACCAAAATCTTCGGCCAGCATAGTACGAAGGTGGCGTCAAGCCGCCGCACTCCAAGGCGCTTCGCGCATTCTTATGGTTTCCGGGTACGCGTCCGGTCGACGCACATGAAAGTCTGCTGAGGGTTCGCGCCTTCTGCCCTTCTCGTGTTAGTCTGTCTCTCCCTTCTGGGATTGTAAGTCCCCATAATGCCGGAGACAGAGATGGCGCAAAAGGAACAGGCCGGCAGCAGCTTTACCGGGCATGGAGCCCGGATTTCGATGAGTGTGATGGAATTGCGCCTGCTCGTGCGCCTCCTCTCGAATGATGCGGCAGGCGTCGCACGCTGTCTTGATGGCGGGCCGGAGCTTGTTGGCAACCTGGCCGATAGCTGTAACCGGTGCGGTTTGTCGGCAGTGTTTTTGGGCGCGCTTGAGGGGTCGCCGCTTCGCACGGAGTTGACGCCTCGCCAGACTGAGAGACTGAATGAGGCGTTGAACCGGCAGAGGGAACGGAAGCGGGTTTGTGGGCAGGCGTTGCTGTCTCTGGCAGAACTCTTTGCATCCAGGAAACAGCCTTTCATTCTACTCAAGGGAGCATACCTCGCCAGCCGGTTCTACGGGAGCACACTGGGGCGAGAGTATGTGGATATCGATCTGATGGTTCCTCGCGCGGATCGATCGAAGACGTGTGCGCTGCTTAGAGACGCGGGCTTTCACCGCCACTCGCGCACACCGCTGGGAGAAGGTCTGACCAGCTTCTTCGTCCACGCCTTCGACTTCCGCTCCGAAGCAGTTAATGTGGATCTGCACTGGGCCCTTTCTCGCCATCCGTCCCTGCACCTTGACGAGAGACGCCTATGGGCGATGCGGGGATCCTTCGAAGTTGAAGGACGAGCTTACGATGTGTTGGGCGATGAACATGAGGTGATCTTCGCTGCCCTGTCGTTGCTGCGTGATATCGAGCGCGGGCGTCCCAAGCCGAAAAACGTCATCGACTTGATGCAGATTGTGAAGGCGACCGATGCGAGGCTCGATTGGGATGCTGTGCTTTCTGCCGTCGACGGCACTGCCGGACCCCTGATGAACGTGCTTGGGCAGTGTCTGGAAATCGCCGCTGCCCACGATCTGGCCCCGAAACTGGCCGCCGCACTGGCTCGCCATAGGAACAGCCTCGTCCGTGCTGCGCCGGCTAATGCCGACTTTCCTCTGCTGTTTCCGCCCATCCGTTACGGACTAGGGAACAAGCTGTGGGCTGCGCGCGTTTACGAAACCAACCTGCCTGCCTGGCTATTCTGGTGGGCGATATCGCTCCCTTTCCGGCTGGCAGTCCACAGAAGACCGCCTCGACAGCGCCATCACCCACGCCGCGGGTGAAGCCGCGCCTGAAGGTCTCTGATCATCTCCAGATAGGGTTCGCACCATTTGAGGTCAGAGGGTGCGGCTCTCGCGTAGAGTTTCAAGTAGCGCCGGTATTTTCGCAACAATAGCGCGCGCGAAGGACGTAAATACAAGTGAGTCGTAGAAGCGAGGGTGCGGTTCATAAGACTCAGTGACTGCCCTATTTGGAATACTTCCGACGGATGTGCCAGAAACCATTGAGAAGCCCGGGTGTGGCTATTCAGCAGGTCCGCGGTCCTGGGACCGTACACGACGGCATAGTTATTGGTTATGCAGAACCAGCGGCCCCTCGTGTTGGGAAACAGGGCTCTCCGGATCATGCCGAGCCGATGGGGCAGCGTGGTGGCCACTTCTAGAAAGCGCCGATGCCAAGAACAGCCTAAATGATCGCCCATACTCCTCTCGAGTGCTTGCGCCAGCCACGGTGCGAACCAGTCATCATCGTCCACCGGCACGGCCACTGCGCCCTCAGGGATTTCGCTTTGTGAGACGCATGCCGCACCTTGGATACGCGCCAGGTTGAGTTGAGCAATACGCTTCAACTCGCAGCGGTAGTGGTGGTACGGCATATTGAAAGTTGAATTCCACAATTCGACGCCGGCTCGCATATTGTCGGGGATCTGGGCGCGAAAGGCCGCCTCGTCAGCCCAGTCCAGCGTTTTGCGGATCACGATGTAAATCATCGGATCAAATCCAGAATGCGTTGGATTATCCCGCTTCGGCCGGCGATCACGTTCAGCTCCCACTGACGCGCCTCGGCGAGTCTTTCCCGCATGCATTCGCGTTGGGCGGCAACCCGGGACAAGGCCGCGTGCACATTGGCCGGCGAGAACTGTTCGCGTATCCCGGTAGCCAAGGGAACCGCCAGGCCTAGTTCCTGGCAGCGTTTTGCCAGTCCCGGCTGATCGTGGAAAAAAGGGTAGGAGACCATGGGCACTTGCTGGAAGGCCGCCTCATGGGTGGAATTGAGGCCTTGGTGAGTGATGTAGACCGACGATGAGGCCAGCACGCTCCATTGGTCAACGTAGTTCTCCACGCGAAAATTGGGCAGTTGCATGCGCTGGGCCCAATCGCCGAGCTGCGCTCCTCCTAAACTCACCAGGGCAATCGAGTCGGGTAGTTCCGCCACGGCTTCCCGGATCGCCTCCAGCGCACTTCGGGCGGCGTCCGCGAAATAGCGCCAGATTATGGTCCCGAAACAGACGTAGATTCGCTGCTTGTCGGCCGCATCGTCGCCGTAAGGGGATGTGGCGGAAGGCACTCGGCGGATGACCTCCTCGGAGAGCGAGCCCACGAAAGCTATAGGCTGGAAGGGTCCTCGCTGGTCCTCGGGCAAGAACTGAGGCGGCTCGCAATACAGGTTCAGGTCGCTGCTCATTCCCGTAAGGTGCGAAAACGGCGACGCATCCGGCATGCCGTGTTCTTCACGCAGCGTCGTCACGGCTCGCCAACAATCCTCCGAGATCTTGATGCGGGGATACTGGCGCAGGCCCTCCCGCGCGGTTTCAGGCGGATAGTTATGACCCGCGCAAACGTTCACTCGGGGAAGCCTCAGATGACCGGCGACGACTTCTCCGATAACTGCGAAACTGTCGTGCACAACCAAGGACGGCTCGAGTGCTGCAGCCTCACTCACGACTTGCTCGGCGAAGTGGCCGGCAAAACTCACATTGCGACTGGCCAGCGGAATCGAGAGAGCATCAGCCTCAGCAAGAGGGCGTCCCCGAAACAGATCGATAAACAAGCCGCCGGCGTTTTCGACCTCCGGGCGATAAGCCGGCATGGTGAATACGTGGATGCGGAGGCCGGCCCGGGTGAGCCCCGAAATGATGGGCAGAAGGCGCTTGAGGTGGCCGTACTCCACCATGTTGAAAACAACTGCCGAAACTCCCGGCCTCATTCTGATTCCTCCGCAGCCAAACCGTGCAGCAGCCTGAGAGGCACGCCGACTTCTTCCGGATAGTCGCGCAGGCGGAACTCAACGGATCTGGCTGCCGCCACAATTTTCCAGAAATGAAGAGAATCCAGCGGATCGGGAAACGGCAACCGTGAGGTATAGGCGAGCCAGAGAGCGTCCCATTCCGGCGCTGGAAGCGCCCAACGATACCAGGTTCGTGCAAGGTCGTAGCCGAATGCATCCAGCCGGATGCGGTCGTTGTCCACCACACGCAGCCGTCCCGTTCGATCGATCACCATGTTCTCGCCGCAGAAGTCAAGGTGGACCAGACCAAAGGTGGCCCGAAGGGGATCCCAGCGCTCGAGGGCACGCTCGAGTCGCCTGGCTGCTTCTTCCCCAAGCGCTCCGGTGGCCACTAGCTGGCGCAGGGTTGTTTGAGCGATTAGATGGTGATCTGCAGTGGGGCACGCTTCATGGAGCATCCGTTCACCGAGTCTGGAGACGGCATGCAATTCGCCCAGCAGGGCTCCCGCCATGGTCAGGTGGTGGGGTTCGGGCACAGCGGGCAGCGGGTCGCCGTCAATCCAGGCCTCGATTAGAACCCGCCCATGCTGCAGGATGACGGGCGTGAAGGCTACGGGCAGCCCGCTCCTCAAC
The DNA here is from genome assembly GCA_963831905.1 of uncultured Acidobacteriota bacterium. Taxonomy (GTDB): domain Bacteria; phylum Acidobacteriota; class Terriglobia; order UBA7540; family UBA7540; genus CAVROP01. The sequence goes on from CAWHRX010000009.1 coordinate 3,282,918, forward strand.
GTCGCGAGTTCCTGCGCAGTCGGCTCATCTTCGAGGCGCCGTGCTTTGACAGTTCCACAATCGTGGTCGATTCGATAGGTGCAGCGTCCGCCATCCGTTGAACGGAGTTTCGAGATTCGGAAAAAGGACCGGGAGCGTATGCCGGCATGCTGCAAGGCTGCCTGCACTTCCGGTTCGAGGGGCGGATTCATCGCGGCGCCACTCCGTCGTCGATCGGCAGAGTCTTCAGCCAGCCATCCGAGCTTTCGTTGTACGCGCCCTTGCCCAACGGGCAGCGGATCATTGGCACCGCTGCCGCCAGACGGTCGACGAGGGAATCCCGCTCGTCGATGCTGTGGAGCCCTCCCTTCATATGGAAGATGGTATCGGTGCAAGTGGCCAACGCGCTGCCGTAAATGTTTCGGCGCAAGCGGGCGGCGGCTTCGGCCGGGTCCATCGAGCTGAGAGACCAGCCCGATGTTGTGGGGGAAACTTCAGGAAAGAGGATCGCGCCAACCCGCGCCGAGGCCTCGAGCCGCGTGCTCAACTGCCTTGCAAATTGCGCCATGGAAAGGGCGAGAACCGAGGATTGGTCTGTACTTGCCCTTGTAAAGTCCTCCGCTGCCAACTCCCCCTTGTGGAACAGCACAGCGCGCCTGGGAAGCCTGCGGCCCAACGCGGGAAACGCCCGTTCCGTCTCGGCGCGCACGGAAACTACAGTCGGCACGCCGCGCGCCTCGAGGCCGCCGTCGACGATGACGCGGTCATTGGCCATCAGGGCCGTGTGGGCTGATGTCAACGCGTGCGCCAGAAGCGTCGTCTTGCCGGCATTCTTGTCGCCGGCCAGGAGGATCGCGCGCCCGCGGAAAACAAACGCGGCGGCATGGAGATCAAGCGTCTCGCTCCGTGAGAGTGCGCGCTGCATGGCCAGTTCCCGCACGACTCGCATCAGCCCGATGCGCGCCGGCCGATCCTGCGGACGGGAGATGACCTCGACCTGATTGCCCTGAACGTGATAGTAACAGCCGAATTCTTGATCTGCGGCGAGGATGCTTCCATCGGGCTCGCTCCAACCGGGGCAGGAAACCACCCTCCTGTCGAGCCTGAAACACGCCAAGGGCTGCGGATGGCGTTCCGCCTCAACGCGAGCTAAGGCCGAGAACTGCTCTCCAGAGCTCGTCATGCTGACTTTCAGGGCAGCCCCGTTCTGCGCTTCGGTTGAGAACCAAGGACACAGGAATTCCGCCAGCCAGAATGCCACTTCGGGATCGTCGATATCGACCTCGGTAGCGACTTTCCCGAAACGGTAGGTTGTCTGGCTGCTCGAAGCCTCGGCGTGCAGGATCGGCGCCCATTCCGCTTTGCTGGGATTAATACTCGACCTCACTCCGCAACCTTCTCAAAAAAGTTGCGGTGGCCTCAGACCGCAACGTCAATCTTATTCCAATCTCTCCGTAGAGTATATCGTGCAACGCAAGAACCTTGCCCATCAGCCTTAAATACAGGCAGCGACGGACAGCTACAAGAGTTGCCTTTACCCACTCTTCCAAATTGCCTCCCAGGAAGCAGCGTCCGGGGCCACGAGCACCGTGTTTCCTTCCGTCTGTGCTTGGGCGCCCTGGATTTCGGCGAAGTTGAAACGTGAAGCGAGGCTCGCCGGCAGGCAGACGTTTGCCGGTTGCAGGCCTGCGGCGCGCCGGAACTTCAGGCGCCAGCCTTGATGCCGGTCGAGCGGTTCGAGGGTCATGTCGAGGCGTCCGAAGCGAGTGGGAGATTGGGCAAGGTTCAGAACTTCGCCCTCCGCCAATTCCGAGTCACCGATGCCCGCCAACAAGCGCAGCGTCGAGCCGTCTTCGAGCGCCAGCATGTGGCGTAAGTACAGAATGCATTCAGCGCTGGCCCAGTTGTGTGGCATATCACCGACGTAGTCCGCCGTCAGGCTGCCGCGCAGGGGCTGCTCCTCTCGCCAACAGTAAAGCGGCGTGGCGTGGTTCAGGAAGCCGCTGAACGTCAACTGCGCCCAATCCGGCATTCCGGCCCAGAGGTAGACGTGCGCCGCAAAGCCTGCGTTGTAATTCCACACACCGCCGTGCGGCAGCCAGCCGGTTTCGGCGGGAATATCTTCTTGCGAGCACGCTTGCATCAGCCGGATATGTCCCTTGACGATCGGGTCATCCTTCTCAAACACCAAGCCGGGATAAATCGCATGGGAAAGCGCCCATTGAGCCGTTTGGGGTCTGGGCCGATCCCACTCATTTTCAGCCGCCCACTGGGCATCGCCTTTCAGCAGCATAGGCAGGTAGTCGAACCCTTCGGGATGGCGGCGCATCTCGTGGTGAGCCGCGGCAAAGAACGCGTCCCGCAACTCTTTATAGAACGGCTTGACCTCGCCCAGGTCGGGAAGGCCGAGCCGATCTCGAGCTTCCGTAATCGCCTTGAGCCCCGCCAGCACCCACAGGGTGTTCGTGAACTCGGAACGGACGCCGCCCAACCCGCCGTCGCCAAAACCGGGAGCCAGCAGCCCGTAGTGGCCGTTCAAGCTTCCGTTATCCCGGGCGCTGTCGCGCAGGTCCACGAGAAACCTCGCCGCCCGCGCCACGTTGGGCTGCATTTCGCGGAAGTAAGTCCAGTCCTGGCTGAGTTCGGCCTGGCGAACCAGCGTAAACATGGCGATGCCCGTGTCTTTCCAATGCTCCCGCCCTCCCCCGGCGAAGACGCCACCTTCGGCCTCCTGGCGCTTCCAGGTAGCCTCCAGGCCCTCTTGCGCTTCCCTGTTGTAGCCTAGATAGCGAGCGGCTTCCAAAATGAAGTGCCCGTCCACCACCCAGAGGCCGCGATAGACCGTTGGCCCCACCTGAAACGTCGTCCGGCCCGCTCTTTCCTCCCGAGCCTGCTGAAGATTACGCGCGCAGGCGACCAGGAAATCCCCGCGCCGTCCCGGAAGCTGCCACCTTACTCCTCCTTCAGATGGCGCCCAATTCTGCCAGTAGTCACGGGCCTCCGCCAGCAGACGGTCCGGCGTTTCAAGCCCATCCTTTAATTTGTCGCTCCCCTGCCCCTCTTGGGGAAATCGGAAGAAACAGCGGCAGGGCCTGCCCTCCGCGGCAGTCACCGTTTTGAGCAGATACGACCGGAAGATGGCGCCATCTTCGTGAGGTGAAAGCGGCGAATCCGACAGGAGGAAGGGCGGACCCGCCTCGCTATCGAGGCGCAGAAGTGTGATCCCCGCCGACGGTTGCAGCTTGATCTCCCGTTTCGTCTTGACCGTCACCACCGGAACGGCGCTATCGCTGTGTGCGGAGCGAGGCTGAACTTGCAGGATCACGTTATCCACTCGGCCTTCGCCGGGGCGCCGGGTCGCAAACATCGTGAGTTCGAGATAGGCTTCGGGACGTTCAATCCTGGTGTGGACGATCGGAACACCCGGAGCTTCCAGCCGCTGTTCGCGCACCTCGTTGGCTTCCATGCCGAGCAGTGAGAATTCCACAATCTCCGGAAAGTAAGCGATGCCGCTGCCTTGCCCGGGATGACCGCAGCGCAGTTCCCCATGCTCGCCCACCAGGCTCTTATAGTGATCGTCAGGAAAACAGTAGGCCGTTTGCCAGGAAAGGGGCGAGTAGCGGAAATCGATGGCCGGCGACGCAGCCTCGCTTTTCTCGATGTCAGTCCCGCGCCCGGACTCGATCTCGGGAAGGCTTCGAGCGTTGATTAAACCCGATGTCCGACCTGCAACGCCAACCGTTCCCATGCCTACGCCTAGGTTTCGTAGGAACTTGCGCCTGCTTGATCCACTCACGTTCTCTTCTCCCGCTTGCGGCACCGTAGGGGCGGGCATTCTACCCGCCCTTCGCTAGCCTGTCGGGGGCGAGGCGGCGCCTCGCCCCTGCATCGACGGATTAGGATGCGTGCAAACCGCGGCGGATTATATCCCACTTCAGGGTCTCCAAACCAATCCCTGTTGGGCCCGCGCCTTTGTGGAGGCCGACGGCGCTCCTTTGTAGCCGACTGTTTGTCACTGCTCCGACCTCGCCTCCCACTGGAAAGCTCCGGCTCGTTTTGCATAGAATGTGGTTCTTCGGCGCCTTTTGGGCTCTATTTGGTGCTGATTTGCACGCAAAATGCGCAAATTGCGTATCACTAAAAAGGGCGACTTCCTTTGTTTTCAGCCACTTCTTAGCTTCGTTCCCACTATTTTCCATTTTTTGTAGAAAGCTGGTTTCCTGCTTGGCGGGGACCGTTGCAGGTTCTCCCAAAGGTCGAGGCATCACCAGGCTTGCCTACGACAATATGTCCACAACGCGACCATGAATATAGGCTATCACAGTTCAAGAGGATTGTCAAGCGAAAAATGCGAAATATGCGAAAGAGGGTGACGCCCCTCCATCACTCATCCAGCGCGGCGCCTGAGAAAACCGGCCGGCCGGCAAGTGAGACCCGGAAGCCATAAAACGCCAAAGCGAGAACAAACAGGACGCCGAGAATCGTTGGGGCGGCATACCAGTGGGAGAGCTGTATGCTGTTGACGAAATAATGCAAGACGTCGAGAGTCGTGAATAATACCATCAGGCAAAAAAGCCCGTAGCGCATCAGGATGAATATCGTAATTCCCCAAAATACCGCGTTGACCACGGCGTCCACGAGCAGATATTGCCCAAACAAGGCGTGTGAGGCGGTGAAGATGAGAACGAGAGCCGCTGCCGCCGCCCAGTCCTTGCGAAGCAAAAGGCGAAGCAGGACAAACAAGAAGAAAACGCCGAGGGTAAGGCCGAGATCGATTGGGAAACTCTCCAATAATTGCGCAATCATTCCGCGCGCTCCAAGCAGCGGCTCTAGACTGGTCATTATCGGGCGGGGCGGGAGCCTCCCAAACCAGCCTTCGGCAAAATGTTGAAGCGTGTCCAAGAGGCACGAGCCGGCGACGCCCAGGGCGACTCCCATTAGAACGTCGCTGCCGACCAGGGGATCACGGAACTGCCCGGCCAACACCCGGTTCCAGGAGATGAGCGCGTTGGGCCAGCGGCGCCGCACGAAAGGTTCGAGGCCGATGTAGAGCAGCCATACAAAAGCGGCGAAGAAAAGCGCGAGGCTGGTGATGATTACAAACAACAGAAACTCTTCAACGTCGGGAAGGTGGTGAGCCTCAATTCCCCAGGCGAGCGCGAGAATCACCAGAACGAAAACGGCCAGGCGAAAAGCGCCGCGCCGGTCGCCGCGCCCCAGTCGCAGATTCCTGCGAGCCAGCAAGACGGCCCCCACCAGCACTGCCAGGAACAGCCCCAGAAAGGTAGCAGTTCTGACCTCTTCCCGCGCCGTGTACTGATACTCTTGCATCCGCCAGGGATGTGACCACGGCCGGACCAACAGGAAATAGACTGGTTTGCCTCGGTAAGCCGCAGCTTCCACGCGCAGCGGCACGTCAGGCCGCCCGGGCGCTACGCCCGTCCAGGCTGCCCGCGTATCGCTCCACACGGGCGGCATCCACTCAGAGTCAGTGGGCTTGAACTGCGCGCTGTCGAGTCCGGCGGCCTTGAACAGCATCGGCCAGTCGGGCGGTGGGGCCGATCCTTTTGCCGGATCGAGTTGGGGAGGCACAATCGAGAATTCCTCCAGCCGTCCGCCCGGATCGAGCAGTTCGTAAGTCATCCCGGAATCAGTTCGCGGCGGATCGATGGGCCCGACAGACCCGACGCTGAAAAGCCATAGTGGCACGAGATAACGCGGGCTCTCGCGATACCAGTACACCATCGCCGAAGGATTGCCCGACTTCAGTTGTTCCCAGCGATTGGGGGTCTTGTCGTGCTCTTCGATGTATCGCAGATAGTCGTCGTCCTGAAAGAAGCCGGAAGCCGAGTCCAACGCAGGCGCGGTGTAGCCGAATTGCTGGAGCAGTTCGTGCGCCTTCGCGGCCAGAGCGTCGGGAGGATTTGGCAGAGGCACGACCCCGGTTATGTAGACCTTGTCGCTCAGCGCGCAGACGGCGACCAGCCCGATGAGGGCGGAAGCAAGCCACGCCACGGCGACGCGGGGCCGGAAACCTTCGGTTTCGCCGGCTGCCGCCACAAGCTCAGGCGAGGGCGTTTCGCCCGCCGCCAGCGCCGCTGCCAACGGGTCTCCGCCCGGGAGCGCCGCGGCGACGGCCAGCGCCGACGCCGGCCGCTGGCGCGGGTCTTTCTCGAGGCAGCGCAGAATCACCCGCTCGACCGCCGGGTCAACGTCCGCGATGTGGCTGGAGGGCGCGGTGGGGGTTTCTTGCGCGTGCTTGCGTTTCAACTCGGCGAGCGTCGCCGCGTCAAAAGCCTTCTTGCCGGTGAAAACCTCGTAGAGCACCAGGCCCAACGCATAGACGTCGCTTTTCACCGTGGCGGCCCGCCCGTCCAACTGTTCGGGAGACATGTAGGCGGGGGTGCCGATAATCCTTCCTTCGCCTGGCTCATCGCTGCGCACGGCGAGGCCGAAATCGGTGATGCGGGCGCGGCCCTGGCCGTCCAGCATGATGTTCGAGGGCTTCAGGTCGCGGTGCAGCACGCCTTTGTCGTGCGCGGCGGCGAGCCCGGCGCAGAGTTGGCGGGCGATTTCGAGCGCCTTGGCGGGTGGCAGCCGTCCGATGCGTTTCAGGAGCGTGGCCAGGTCCTCGCCATCCACGTATTCCATTGAGAGGAACAGCCGGCCCTCGATTTCCCCGATGTCGTAAACGCGGCAGACGTTGGGATGCGAAACCTGGCGCGCATTGCGCACCTCGGCGCGAAAGCGGTCTGCCATCGCCGCGGTGTCGGCGTCCGACTGGCCAGGCCCCGCCGGACTTTCGGGAAGAAATTTGAGGGCTACCGCTTGCCCCAGCTTCAGGTCGTCGGCGCGATAGACCTCGCCCATGCCGCCGCGGCCCAGCAAGCCGATAATCCGATAACGCTCGCCCAGCATCGCGCCGGGCGCAAAGCGGCCGCCGTCCGTCACAGGGCCCGAGCCGGAGCGCGGCCTGCCCGGCGCCGGAGAGCCCGGCCGGTGCGGCGTCTGGTGGTTTGGGGCTTCGGTGGGCAGCTCCGTGAACGGAGTCGCGGGCTTGCCGCAGGACGCGCAGAAACGCGCCCCTTCGGCCATATCTTCGCCGCATTGTGCACAACGAGTCATCGGCATAAGATGTTGCTCCAGGTCGAGAGGGCGATGTTTTTCTTGCAGTGCTTAAGACCAGGATGCTGACGCGTGGAAAGCGGCGTGTTACGCCTGGCTCGCCGCATGGTGTCCGCAGCCTTATACACCACTCCCATGCCGCCGCCACATAGCTTGTCGAGGATGCGATCGTGGGAAACAGTTTGGCCGCTCATGGCGAGGGGACCCGCTTGCGCACTCATCTTAGGCCGCAGGCACGGGCGAGTCAATACGGAGTTGGACTGGGGAATTCTTGCGGCGCCGGCGGACCTGCCAGCGAGGCAGGGGGGCAATCGCGGGCGGCGCATACGTTGGTTTCTATGGATGCGCGATGGTTGAGCTGGCGAAGCAGAAGGGCGCATACATGAAGAGTGATCCACGCGCCCCCACGAACAACTGCAGAGATCCTTCGCTCCGCTCAGGATGACACATCCCGAGTTTCTTCACAGGATCAGATCTTTGTACGCGCCACGCGCGACGAGTTGCGGGGTTGACGACTGGCCTCATCCCTGCTGCAGTTTTTGGTGGATCGTGTTAGCTTGGAAAACGGTGAAATCGTCAACGTTCTTGGGCCGCTGCTCACTATACATGCCGGCCATGCTCTGCGTCGTAATGCTTGCGGCGTCTCCCTGCCCAGGGCAGACTGCGGAACGGCGGACGTACCAGCAAATCGTCTGCACTCGGTTCGCGTCCGGCGACGCCGGCATACCTGCGCCCATTCGCCAAGCCCTCGCCAGTGAACCCGAGATGCAAGTTCGAGATGCGCAGCAAAGGCTGTGGCAAGCCTCACCAACCGGCCTCGTAGAAATAGACCCTTCCGGCAAAAAGAAGATTTGGACGGGCAAGGACGGTCTGCCCATCCTGTCACTCACCGGGATCGCTCTGGACCCCGACGGCAGGCTGTGGCTCGCCACACGCCAGGGTGCGGTTTGCTTCCAGCCCGGCGCGCCTGGCGGCGAACAATGGCTCTACTTCTGGGGCAGGCGCTATCTCAACGACAACCGCGTCTCGCAGATTGTGGCCGAAAAGGACGGCGCCTGGCTTCGCACGGAAACCGGGATTTCCCGCATCAATTTCCAGCCTTTCGACCTCGAACGCAAGAGTGCCCTGTTTATTGAGCGCTTGCAGAGCCGGCACAATCGCTACGGTTATACCGCCGACTGCGAGTTGCTGCACCCTGGAGACACCTCGTCGTTCCGGATGGCGCCCAGCGACAACGACGGCCTTTGGACAGCGATTTATGTGGCCTCGGAGTGCTTTCGTTTTTCCGCGACCCATTCGCCCGAGGCACTGGGGAACGCGCGGGCTTCGCTCGAAGCACTGCTGCGGCTCGAGTCGATCACGGGAATTCCGGGATTCCCGGCCCGCGCCCTTATCCATCGAGGCGATTATCGCGCGCCCGAGGGCGAATGGCATTGGACCGCCGACGGCCAGTGGGAGTGGAAAGGCGACACGAGTTCAGACGAACTGGTAGGGCACTTCTTCGCTTACGCGGTGGCTTACGATCTGCTGCCCGCTGATCCGCAGCGGGCGGCGATCCGCGGCGCGGCAGGGCGAATCGCGGCACATCTTCTGGACCATGGCTTGCAACTGGTGGGACCCGGCGGCCGGGCGACGACGTGGGGCAAGTATTCTGCCGCCTATTTCCATACCGCGAATGGCAGGGAGGACGCGGCGCTGAATTCACTCGAACTGCTTTCGCACCTGAAGGTCGCTTACCATCTCACCGGCGAGGAACGATTCCTAACGGCTTATCGTCAACTCATCCGCGAGCAAGGCTATCTTGAAAACGTGATGCGAATCGCCCGGAGAAGCGAGATTAATTACTCCGATGAGGAACTGGCCTTCCTCTCCTTCTATCCCCTGCTCAGGTACGAGGACGATCCGGGATTGCGCGCTCAGCTTCAGGCAGCTCTCAAAAGCTATTGGCGGGCCTGCGAAGCGGAACAAAACCCACTGTGGAACTTTATCTATGCCGCAGGAGCGGACGCGAGAGACTACGACCTGCCCGCGGCAGTTGAAACGCTGGAGCGAATTCCTCTCGACACGGTCTACTGGACCGTGAAGAATTCCCAGCGCATTGATCTACCGCGCGCGGCGGGCCCGGATCGTTTTCGTGAGGAGCAATCCTTGCGGGCTATCCCGCCTGACGAGCGCTGCACGATGAAGTGGAACGGGAATCCCTTCCAAATGGATTGCAGCTCAGAAGGGCGCACTGAGGACGATGGGGCTTTTTTCCTTCTGCCCTATTGGCTGGGGCGGTTTCATGAACTACTGCCGCCCTAACCGATTGATGCTCACCACAGAGGCGCTAAGACGCGGAGGCAAGGCCTTCACGCCGCTTGTTGAAGGCCCAACGGCAATCGAGAGTTCAAGATCTGCCGCACGCGATCGCAATTCTCTTTTACCTCATCTTTATAGCGGGGGTACATTCCAACCACGATGCAGTCTTGGGGTTTGATGTTTGCCAATGCGGTCGCAAAAGCCTCATCGATGCTCTGCGGCGAGCGCGTCCTGCGGCCGGCAGCCAGAATCTTAAACAGGAAGCAGGTCTTCGACGTTTGCCGGGCGACGCGGTACGCCACGGGAGGATCGGCTTCAAGGTAGACTTCCGAGGGAGGCTCCGGCACAACGCCCAGCAACTTGCGGAGCTCCTCGGGGGTTCGAGTGCGGTTGTAGGCGCAGAGCATGTAGAAGTCGACATCCCACCCGCGTTCTTCAACATATTCGACTACCTCTGACTTGTGGGTTCCAATCCCCACCAGCACTCCCGCTTGGCGTACTTTCTTCGTGTACTCCTGCACCTGGTCCATCTTTCCGGAGCGGAAAAGAACGTCGGTTCTTTCTCCGTGATGATAGAGAGCGATGGGCTGGATGCGTTTCACGGATTCTTCCACGGGGTCGCTGGTCGTCTCGGTCGCGACCAGAAGCATTTCCCCTCCGGCCTCGCGATGTTTCTGCAGATCGGAAAGCGCCCGGTCGTTGTGGCCGTATTGGTAGGCATTGATGCCGTTCAGCTCGCACTGGCGGAGAGTCTCGCAAACGCGCTCCGGCGTGTTCCATTCGCGCATGAGTTGGTCAAGCAACGAGTTGAAATGGGAGTAGCCATAGAACTGGTTGCAGCCAACCAGCAGGCGGCTGATCTGGTAGCGGCCGAAGCGGACCCTTGGAAGGCTGCCCGTTGCGGATGTTTGTGAGATGCCTGGAAAAGGCCGGGCCGCCACAGCAGCCGCAAGTCCCGCAGATGACTTCAAAAACTCTCGTCGACTATTCATCGAATCCGGACCTCCTTGATGGCTCCGTGAACATCTAACACCATCAACGGTCGTTGTCAACTGAGGCAAAAGACTCAGGCCGAAGACTGAACGCCGCCGCCGGAGGACAGATCAATGCTGCCTATCGGCTGGAATCGTCGGTCATGTCATTCTGAGCGAAGCGAAGAATCCCCGCAGTGGTCTTTCTTCGTTTCGACTGCCGAGATTCTTCGCTCCGCTCAGAATGACAAGCCCCTTTTGGTGTCTCAAGAAGCATCACAATCGGCGATTGCCTACACCGTTGGGGGTTTTGGGACGGGCGGGGGAAGGGCATGGGCTTTCACTTCCGATTGGAACGGAATCTGCTTGTGGGTACCATCGCAGAAAGGTTTGGTTGCGGATTGTCCGCAGCGGCAAAGTGAGATCAAGGTTCGTCCCGCCAAGTCGAAGGCATTGCCCTCGGCATCGCAGATTGTGAATTCCCCTTCAACTCGCAGTGAGCCGTTCTTGTTTACGGTAATCTTCATCGATGCTCCTCCGAAAGGAAACTTTGTAGAGGCGGCTTTTGTCTCCACCCCAGGGCCACCACTGGCGTTGCCCTGACGGCATCTAGCGGCGCAGGCTCGCCCGGACTCCAGAACTCGATACGGCGTGGGGCCGGGGCGCCCCGCCGGCGCCAAACGGCTTGAGCAAGACCAGAATCAGGATTCCGAAAAACACCAGCGAAATCGTGCCATGCAGGGCCATGCACTCGCGGCGGCTCAATTCCACGCGGCCCGCCAGGAACGCGGTGGCCCGGAAATAGACCCTCAAATCCAGGACAACCAGGACCAAGACAAGCAGCAGCTTTGCGTGCAGCCAGTGCTCGAGCAAATAATGAGGGTTTAGACCGATCAGAATTGCTCCCGTAATCACCATCAGCGCGGCGCCAGGATGAGCCAGGCCTTTGAAAAGCCTCATTTCCAATCGCCCGAAGGCCGCGCGGGCTTCCGGGGAAGGTTCTTCTGAATGAACGGCCAGTACATGCGTTACGACCAGTAAGCTGCCGAGCCAGAAAACCAGTCCGATCAGGTGGAACACCAAGACCCAGGCGACCATGTTACCCCCTTGCCGTGTAGTTTCGACTATTTCGTCCAAAGCCGCAACTGGTGTCTAGCTGGTTCGGAAAGAGATACGCGGACCCCGCGTTGTAGGGGGAGGGCTTGCCCTACCCGCGTCGGGGACCGCAGAAACGCGGGGACGGCAAGCCGTCCCTCTACGGCGGGGCTGTTATTGACGGATTGGGGATAGTACCTTAACGCCTTGACTTTTGTCGGGAAAGTGACTCATTATGCGCAAGGTCAAAGACGGTTACTTGCGGAGCATCAAGTGGAAATCAAAACGGTAGGCATATTGGGTGCGGGAACCATGGGTCACGGCATCGCGCAGGTCCTGGTGCGAAGCGGGTACACGGTGCTGCTCAACGATGTCTCGCAGCAATTCCTCGATTCGGGAGCGGCCAGAATCGCCAAGGGCCTCAAGCGCGATGTTGAAAAGAATCGCCTGACCGAAGATGAACGCGAGAAGGCGCTCGGCCGGCTGACGACCACCACGAGAGTCTCGGACCTGGAGACTGTCGACTTCATCATCGAGGCAGTGACCGAGAACTTCGAGGCCAAGGTCGGGGTCCTCCGGGCAGTTGAGCCTCACTGCGGACCTGGGGTTATTTTGGCCTCCAACACTTCCTCCATTTCCATTACCCGCCTGGCGGCCGCGACCGAGCGCCCCGATCGCTTTATCGGGCTGCACTTTTTCAACCCTGTGCCGGTCATGAAGTTGGTCGAAGTAGTTCCCGGCCTGGCAACCTCCGCGCAGACCGTGGAAGCCGCCGAGGGCCTGGCCACGTCGGCAGGTAAGTCGCCGGTGCGCGTGAATGACGCGCCAGGATTCATCTCCAATCGCCTCCTGATGCCCATGATCAACGAAGCCGTTTACTGCCTGATGGAAGGCGTTGCGGACGCCAAGGGCATTGATGACGTGATGAAAATGGGTATGAACCACCCCATGGGGCCGCTTGAATTGGCCGACCTGATTGGCCTGGACGTTTGCCTGGACATCATGAGAGTTCTCTATGAAGGCTTCTGCGACTCGAAGTACCGCCCTTGCCCATTGCTGGAAAAGATGGTGAACGCCGGACGCCTGGGACGCAAGACGGGACAAGGGTTCTACGGGTACCGTTAGTTTTTCCGGGGTTTTGCGATAGTACCATTGACGTAGAATACGAAATAGGATATGGAGTGGGTGAGTTGAGCGATTTTTCGGCCCGCAGACCTGCGGCGGCGATTTCCGCAGGTGGCTATTCCGCTCGCTAAAGACGCCAGGGAGGTCGCTCTTAGCTCGGCCGAATTCGGGGTTGCGAGGGATTGACGAATCGAGGAGTGGGAAAAACGCATCATATTGATGGGAATCCGCCACGAAGAAGGATAGCGACATGCCTGCAGAGCTAAGTGAAAAGGTCAAGGCCATCGATCTGGCGCTGACGCAGATCGAGAAACAATTTGGCAAGGGTTCAATTATGCGCCTGGGCAGCAAGGACGCCTTCGTTCCCGTGGAGGTAATTCCCACCGGCTCGGTCTCCTTCGATGCGGCGCTGGGAGTAGGCGGGATGCCGCGGGGACGTGTCGTCGAGATTTTTGGCCCGGAGTCGAGCGGCAAGACGACGATCGCGCTGCACGTGGTGGCCGAAGCGCAGAAACGCGGCGGAATGGCGGCCTTCGTTGATGCCGAGCACGCGTTGGACGCGCCTTATGCCAAAAGGCTGGGCGTGGACGTCGACAACCTGCTGGTTTCGCAGCCGGACTACGGTGAGCAGGCGCTGGAAATCGCCGAGGCGCTGGTCCGCTCTAACGCCATTGACGTACTGGTGATTGATTCCGTCGCCGCGCTGGTTCCTAAGGCCGAACTGGATGGCGACATGGGTGACTCGCTGCCGGGCCTTCAGGCGCGGTTGATGTCACAGGCCCTGCGAAAGCTTGCCGGCATCGTCTCGAAATCCAAGACTTGTCTTGTCTTCATCAACCAAATTCGGGAAAAGATCGGCGTCATGTTTGGGAACCCCGAAACAACCACGGGCGGCCGGGCGCTGAAGTTCTACGCCTCCGTACGGGTGGACATCCGGCGTATTGCCTCCATCAAGGATGGTGAACGGGTGGTGGGCAATCGAACCAAGGTAAAAATCGTAAAGAACAAAATTGCCGCTCCCTTTCGGGAGGCAGAATTTGATATTCTATATGGCGAGGGGATCTCAAAAGAAGGTGATTTGATCGACGTAGCCGCCGAGCGCAATATCCTCGAAAAAAGTGGGTCGTGGTTCTCCTACGGAGGTGAGCGCATCGGGCAGGGCCGCGAAAACGCCAAGCAATTCTTGCGCGACAATCCTGACCTCCGCAAGAAGCTTGACGTGGAAGTGCGTAAGGCGCTCAACCTGCCGGCGTCCCCTGATGCTGCTGCCGCGGCGGAAAGCGCCGCTGCCGCAAAGGCTAAGAAGTAAGTGCAGGCTGACGGTGGTGCAGACCTGCGGCTCCGGGATTGATCATTCCGGAAAACCCGCCGATGTTAATAATAAGTCTGCACTACCAACTCGACATCTGGGTCGAGCCGCAGACGCGAAAGCTGGTCTATCTTAACGAATTTTGGGAATTTCGGAGTTTCTCCCCACCGGCAGTCGCCAGCTACCGGGGTGGGAAGTTATCCAACTCGACTTAAACCAAGGAGGTCCTGATTACAACCTTGTGTAAAAGATTAGCCATACTGGCTGTGGCCACTTTTTTCCTGTTTGCAATGAACACCCGCTCCGGGGTCGCGCTGAACTCCCAGACTCCATCCTCGACGGCGTCCTCACGCGCGCGATCTTCTCTTAAAAAACCCTCCGCTTCCAAGCTGCACTCCGCGAGGAAGCTAAACTCACCAACTCGATCGGCAGCCTATCGCAGACGCAACCGGCGCCGGATACTTAGCGACGCTGGTTATCGTTTCAGCTCCTTCGGCGAGCCGGCGGCGGAAGACAACCCGGTCGGTGACGATCCCGCCGTGCGCCAGGCAGCTCTTACGGCTCTGGGCAACTGGAACGGCAGCTTGGTCGTCGTGAACCCCAACACGGGGCGTGTTCTCAGCATCGTCAATCAAAAGCTGGCGCTTTCCAGCGGTTTCACACCTTGCTCGACTTTCAAGCCTGTAGTGGCATTGGCCGCCCTGAAGGAAGGCATCATCACCCCCTCCACCAAACTCTACGTCGGCAACCGTCAGCGGATGGAACTCACTGAGGCGCTGGCCCGCTCTAATAACGTATTCTTCCATAAGCTGGGTGAGATGCTGGGATTCACGCGACTGGCGCAATATGCTCATGAATTCAATTTGGGCGAGAAAACCAGCGAAGATATCCCGGGTGAGTCACCTGGGAAATTCCCAACCTCGTCCCCCGAAGGCGGGGCCGGCTATCTGGCGTACTACGGGATGGACATGGAAGTGACCCCGCTTCAAATGGCCGCAGTGATTTCAGCCGTCGCCAATGGGGGCACGCTGTATGAACTGCAATACCCGCGCACCGCAGATGAACTTTCTGAATTCGAGCCCAAAGTCCGGCGCCAGTTGAATGACTTGGTCCAGTACCTGCCTCAAGTCAAAGCCGGCCTCGAGGCGGCGGTGCTGTACGGAACGGGTCACTCGGCCTACGACCCCGAAGTGCAGATCTACGGAAAGACCGGGACGTGCACCGAAGACGGTGCGCGACTGGGCTGGTTTGTCTCCTACGCCCAGGAGCAGCAACCCAAGTATGTGGCTGTGGTTCTGCTGCGCGGCGGACGCATGATGTTCGGTCCGCACGCCGCGGAAATCGCCGGGCGCTTCTACCGTGAAGTGCTGCGCAACGAGCGAATCGCCACGCAGGCTAGTGTGGGGGCGGGCATGTAGCTGGAGATAGCTGTCATTCGTCACGTGGTAAAAGAATCGAGCGACGAGATTCGATTCGACGAGCCTCACCCCTGGAGACTCACTTCAACACGCGACGTCAGCCGGTTCGTTCGGGCATTGCCGTCTTTAATGCCTGCCTCCTCCGTTGTCTACTTTGAAGACACCGGAGAGAAACACGTCACAAGCGTATTGCAGCGGCTATCAGTTTCCCCCGCTGTACGTGTCGCTCGCGGAACCTTCTTTCCTCGGCCCGATTACTACCATGTTCCGTTAACAACGAAGCACATCGAGGAGATTGCCATTTACCTTGACAACCATCCCTCTGGCTATTTTTGTACCCACTGCTGTGTCTATTGCGACCGCAGGATTTTGCTTGCCTGGTACGACGCGTTCCTTGACGACCCGATGTACGTCTCCCGGACCATTGATGAAAGCAAAGTAAGTCGCTTTGCATCGGTGATTCGTAGCACTTACAGCCTTGCCTGAAGCAGTGAATCGTGCCAAGTCCCGCCTGCCTACTGCCTACTGCCCACTGCCCACTGCCCACTGCCCACTGCCCACTGCCCACTGCCCACTGCCCACTGCCCACTGCCCACTGCCTCACACCTTCTCCAGCGCAATTTCCAGGTCGCGAATGATGTCGTGCCAGTCTTCGAGGCCCAGGGACAGCCGGATGCCCTCGGGATGCATGCCGAAGGCGCGTTTCTGCTCATCGGGCAGAGCCGAATGCGTCATCGAGAAAGGATGTTCGATCAGAGTCTTGACTTGGCCTAGGCTGACAGCCAGGGTGATGGAATAGGCGTGCTCAGCGAGGTAATCCACCAGCTTCTCGGCCAGGCTCTGCTTCGAATCGCTTCCCTTAAGAACGAAGTAGAGCATGCTGCCGGGAGCGAACAATCCGTCGGAACTGATCATCTGCCGGTGAGCCAACGCCTTCTGCGGGAAGCAATCCGTGCCGGGGTATCGGACGCACGCGACCTTGGGATGCTTCGAGAGGAAGTCCGCCACGTGCTGCGCCGTCTTCTGCATATTCGACATGCGAGTGGCCAGCGTGGGCAGGCCGTAAACCAGGATGCCCCAGGCGGCACGCGGCGAAAGCACTCCGCCGAAATCCTTGCGGAAGAGCATGACTTTGTTGTACCATTCCGCCGGCCCAACCACGGCTCCGCCCATATCCGTTCCGAATCCTCCGATTCCTTTCGTGAGGCTTTCCACGACGATGTGGGCTCCGAGCTTCAGAGGCCTCTGGCAGTAGGGCGTGGCAAAGGTGTTGTCCACGATCACCAGGACTCGATCGCGCTCCTCACGGCCGGAATTGACCTGGTCGGCGAGGCGGCGCACGCCGCCGATGTCGATCAATTCCATGGTCGGATTGGTTGGGGTTTCGAAGTAGAGAACGCGGGTGGCGGGTGTTATCTGCTCCTGCAAGGACTCCATCTTCAGGAAGTCCGTAAACCGGGTCTGCATGCCGAACCTGGGCAGCCAGTTGGTCATCAGACTATACGTGCAGCCATACAGGGTGTGATGAGCCAATACCTCCTGCCCCTGGCGAAGCGCCGAACCTAGCGCCGCACTGATCGCAGCCATGCCCGAGGCAAAGGTCACCCCGACTTCGCCGCCCTCGGCGTAGGCCAGGTTTTCCTCCAGCATCGCCCGTGTGGGTTCGTCCAGCCGGTCGTAGATGTAGATCGGCATGTGGCCGCTTAACGCTTCGTCGGCGGAAGCGAATTGCACGAAGCCTTTGGCGCCACGCTCGAGTGAAGTCAAGCGAAACGCCGTGGAATGGGAGACGGGCGGGACGACGTGATGGTCGTAGTCCCACTTCTTGCTGTCAAAGCTCCCGTGGATCATGTGTGTGCGCAGCTTGTAGTCTTCTTTCTTGCGATGATGTTTTCGAACCTCCATAGCACTCCCCCTTAACCGGCACGTTTACACCGTGAGCATGGTAGCACTCCTTGGTACGGTGGGGGTAGGGCTTGCCCTACCCGCGCCTGTCAATCGCATAACCTACAGGGGACGGCAAGCCGTCCCCCTACGCTTGTTGATGAAGGTGGGCAGGGCAGTGGTGGCACCGGAGCGGTACTTTCCGGAGCGCCTGGTCTTACAACTTTTCGAGGATTGCCTTCAGTTCCGGCAGTGATGAGATTCTTGGACAAGTGGCATCGGTGTAAGCACCCACGGTATCGATCAGCACCCCCGTGATCCCGGCGAGTTGCGCGCCACCAATGTCCGTTGCATACGTGTCACCCACGAACACAGCTTCCGAGCTCTCCACGCCCAGGCGTTGAAGGGCCAACGTGAAGATCCCTGAGTGGGGTTTTTGAATGCCGACGATCGCTGAATCCAAGATGGCCTTGAAATAACGTGCCAGGCCGAGACCAACGAGTTGACCTTCGAGAGTACCGATGGAGTTTGAAACCACTCCCAGAAGATAGCCTTGGGCCAACATCCAATCGAGAAAGGCGCGCGTATCGGGCATCACCCGAGACCAGAGCTGGATGTTCTGGAAGTCCGCCACCAGAAGCCGAGTGAGCTCACCTCGCCCTTCCTCTGGAACACCCAGCCGGCGGGTGAATTCGCGCAAGTACTCCGTCCAATAGTAGTAGTCAATCTGCTCGGGAACTGTACCCGCCCGCATCATCGGCCAAAGCCACTCATCCAGTCTTTGCTTGGCCAATCGTTCGGCCGCGTAGAAGTCTTCCGGCGTGGCCGCGTGTCCGTGCTCCTTCAAATCGGCGATGACGACCTCGATCTGCGGGAATAGCAGCGTAAAGCCGGCATCAAACAAAACAGCGCGAACTCGTCCTGATCTCATCTCTGCTCCCTGTGATGCGAGTATTATATCAGCGGTTTTACCTTGACCGGTCTTCCGCTTCTCTTTAGATTTAGCAAGATGGGGAGAAGACACAGCATTCGAGGCGCGGTTCTCGGTCGTTGGTACTCACTCGCGCGGCCCCAGTTGTGGCGCCTGCCGGCCCTTCACTCGCCACTCGTCACCTGTCACTGCTTTTTCTTGTTGCTGCTCAGTCCCCTCTCGATGCCGGCCATCCAGGCGCCTGCAACGCCGCCCTCGCCGCCCCCGCCGGAGGTGCAGGAAACTCAGGCGCTTCAAGATGCGGTCCGGTCCGCCGAGGACAATCCGCAATTGCTGATGAAGAACCTGGAGGGCTTTCTCGAACGCTTTCCTGCCAGTGTGCGCCGCGACCAGGTTATCGACGCCATTTACAGGTCCGCTCTGCGCGCCAACGACCCTGAAACCGCCATCGAATACGGCGAAAAACTGCTGGCAGAGAGGCCGGACGATCCTGCCCTGCTCGCTTCCTTAGCAGACCTGCTGGATCGGCGGGGAGATGCCTCGCGCCGCGCGAAAGCTCTTGAGTACGCCACGCGGCTTGTCGAAAAAGCGGAAGCGAAATACCGGGAGCCAGGCCGTTCGGCTTCGGGAACCGAGAAGGCCGCCAATTCGTTCGCCATGCTGCTGGCGCAGTCCCGCCTGGTGCGGGGAAAGCTCTATGCCGAGGCTGGAGAATTGGACAAGGCCCGGGCGGATTACGAGAAGAGTTACGCCGTCTACCCTTCGCAACAGGTGGCCGAGCGGTTGGGCGATCTGGCCGTGAAGAAGAACGAACTCGACCGCGCCGTGGATGAGTATGCTACGGCGTTCGCGTTTCCCGGCCCGGCCGTCGATCCGGCGCAGCGGCAGGAAGTGCGCCGCAAGCTGGGCAGTTGTTATCTGGTGCTGCACGGTTCCGGGAAAGGCCTGGGTGACTTGATTCTCGCCCGCTACGACGAGCTGAGCCGCGCCCTCGCCGCGCGATTCCAGGACTCCGGGCAGCCCAACGCCGAGCTGCGAGACCCCTTCGCTTATGTGCTGAAGCGAACCGACGGCTCGCCGCTCTCCCTCGCCGATTACCGCGGCAAGATTCTGGTGCTGGAGTTCTGGGCCACCTGGTGCGGGCCATGCCGCCTGGAGGGGAGGCTGCTCGAGAGCGTCACCGAGAAGTTCCACAAGGACCCCTCCGCCGTGTTCCTGGCCGTGAACGTGGACGAAAATCCGGCGAACGTCCCGGCCTTCGTCAAGGAGGAGCGCTGGACTACTCCTGTGGTCTATGCGCAGGGACTGGACCGGCTCTTGGGTGTCAACTCGCTTCCCACCTTGATGATCTTCGACCGTAACGGCCACGTGGTCTTTCGGCAGGAGGGGTTGGTGGTGACGACGTTCGTGGATACGGTGGAGAAGAAGGTGCGGGGGGCGCTAGGACAATCTGTCGCTGCCGGGTCTCGATGACCGACCTATTAATAAGTCGTTTATTATCAATAACATTACCCCTTTGTTCGGGAGTTTGTTGGTAACGGTCCTTTGTTTTCATGGGTCAACCGTCAGGAGTGAGCCGCAGAACGGGAACGCCGCACCGGTTGGCCATCCATGGCAGCGCGCAATATGCGATTGATACGCGTCTGGTAACCGCGGCCTTGGCTCTTGAGCCAATCCAGTACGTCCGCATCAAGACGGATGCTGAGTTGTTTCTTGGCCGGAGGCCAAGGCGCCCTCGCCTTCGTAAAGAAAGACTTGCTGAGCGGCGGTATGTCCGAATAGTCAATCTCGGCATCGGTCATACGGTCAATCCGCGCCAAGTTGCTTTTGATAGATTTCCTGTTCACGCCGATTTGCCTTCCTCATGGGGATGATACGCGTGGTCTCGCCACGCGGTGCATGGGCGATCACGACAAGACGGCCTGCGAGTAAGCCCAAGGTGATCAGCCGTTGCTCTCCATAATCGAAACGGTCATCCTCGAATGTGACGCACGGTCCCGTAAACACATGCTCGGCATCCTCGAAGGCCAGGCCGTGCTTCGCGAGATTGCTGAGATTTTTCGCCTCGTCCCATTCATATCTCATTCTGAATTGTAACTCTTTTTGTATATACGATCAAGCACGGAGCGCTGCACTACTTTTTCAGCGCGCGGTAAATGGTCGACATTAGGCTCATCCCCTTAGTCTCAACGGGCACCGCTTCCGGGTCGTAATTTTCCGGGGCGCGAATGATTTCTCCCGGTTGCAATCGCCGCAGGTGGTAGACGCACGGCCGCAGGCCCGTGCCGGCGAGTGATCTCTCGACTTTGAAAAACTCGTCTTCGAAGCGGATGGTGGGCCGGTCTTGCCAAGTAGGCTTTGGCCGGCAGGACATGATCATGAGAGTTCCCGCCTGACCGTCGCCGACCCACGCAACCTCGTCGGGCACTAGCGGCGGCCGGTGGCGATTCTGGCTACGCTGTCGGAGGGCACGAGAAGACTTGTCGATGATCCAGAGGGGGAGAGTTCCCACAATCTCTTCCGTGAAGGCGGCGCCCAAGGCGCGGACGACTCCTTCGAAGCAAAACCAGCAGATGATCCAGGTCACCGGATTGAGAGCCACAAAGACGTAACCTAACAAGCCCATCATCATTTCGTTGGGGTGAACATTGGGATGGGCTCGCAGGGCGCTATCGATCTGGACCCGTGTGTGGTGGGTGACGGAATACGAATACCAAACCACCAGGGCGCAGAGCGAGAGAAGGGCCTCCAGGGCTCCAGATATGAAGGTCGCGGGCCGCCAACGAATCGATTCCGCCGAAGGCAACCTGGCGCGCCAGGGTTCAGGCAGGAGCGAGAGGAACGGGCCGAAGAGATAGGTCAACATGCTGCGAACACCAGCGAGAACTTGATTAGACTACTTCGAGATATCCCGTTGTCAAGCAGGCTTGGACCTCGCAGTGGTGTGGTTTGATGTTGTAGCGGCGAGTTTACCTCGCCAAGGAAACCGGCTGCCTGCATAATACACGCATGATCCTTCAGACCGAGCGGCTCATTCTTGACACGTGGCAATCGTCCGACTGGACAGCGTTTCGGCCCATCGCAACGGACCCCGAAGTGATGCGTTACATCACGGGCGGCGCGCCTTGGACGGATGACCAGATCTGGGTCTTCGTGGAACGTCAGGTGAAGCTCTATACGGAGCGAGGCTTTTGCCGGTGGAAATTGCTCCCCAAGGCTACTGGAGAGTTGATCGGCTTTTGTGGTGTGGGATTTTGGCGCGACGCGCCGGACCCGGAGATCGGATGGTGGCTGGCGCGTCGCTATTGGGGTCTCGGGCTGGCGACGGAAGCGGCTGTTGCCGCGCTGCGCGATGCGTTTGAACGCGTCC
Source organism: uncultured Acidobacteriota bacterium (assembly GCA_963831905.1). Taxonomy (GTDB): domain Bacteria; phylum Acidobacteriota; class Terriglobia; order UBA7540; family UBA7540; genus CAVROP01. The sequence continues at coordinate 3,304,426 of CAWHRX010000009.1, forward strand.
GGCTGGAGCGGATCATTTCCGTCGCCATGCCGGACAATGCCGCTTCGATTCGCATTATGGAAAAACTCGGGTTGAAACTGGAATGTGAGTTCGAGAACGACGGAGTGCGGCTATTGCGGTATGCGCTTAGCCGCCTGCAGTACTTTTCGCGCACACAACCCCTCACCCGGTCCGCCCCGGCTGATGACAGCGCCGCCTGCGGTCCACCCTCTCCCCCAAGGGGGAGAGGGATGTGAGATCGCATGGGCGTCGAGGTCGGCACGGTTAATGTGCCGGGACGAGGGTGAGGCGTTTGGGGCCGGCCTCGAGGATGTGTTCGGGGGCTTCTGCCATCATCAGCTTAAAATTCTCGATAAAGCGCGCGGCGAGGGCGTCATACTTCTTGAAATACTCGTCGCGGCTGGGCCAGGTGCCGGCCGGATCGAGGATGTTCGAGGGCACGCCTTCGCAACTGGTGGGGACCTCAAAGCCGAAGACGGGGTCTTTCTTATAGTCGACTTTGGCGAGCTTTCCGCTGAGGACAGCGTTGAGCAGACTGCGGGTGTGGTGGATGCTGATGCGTTTGCCGACGCCGAAGGACCCGCCGGTCCAGCCGGTATTCACAAGCCACACCGTTGCACCGTGCTTCAGGACCTTTCTCTTCAGCAACTCCGCGTAGGCATAGGGTTGGAGGACCATGAAGGGGCCGCCGAAGCAAGTGCTGAAGGTGATTTCGGGCTCGACGCCGAGGCCGATTTCAGTGCCCGCAATCTTGCTGGTGTAGCCTGAAATGAAGTGATAGATGGCCTGGTCGGGGCTGAGGCGGGCGATGGGCGGCATTACGCCGGAGGCGTCGCAGGTGAGGAAGATGACGTTCTTGGGATGGCCGGCGCGCTTCTGGGGGAGATAGTTCTCGATATATTCAAGAGGATAAGCGGCACGGGTATTTTCGGTGACACGGTAGTCATCCAAATCGAGGCGGCGGGACACAGGATCGAAAGTGACGTTCTCGAGGATGGTGCCGAAGCGGCGCGTGCAGGCATAGATCTGCGGTTCGGCCTCAGGCGACAGGCGGATGACTTTGGCGTAGCAGCCGTCTTCGAAATTGAACACCCCGTTGTCGCTCCAGCCGTGCTCGTCGTCGCCGATCAGGTGGCGCTTGGGGTCGGCGGAAAGGGTGGTCTTACCGGTGCCCGACAAGCCGAAGAAGATGGCCACGTCGCCGTCCGCGCCGACGTTCGCGGAGCAATGCATGGAGAGCACGCCGTCCAGTGGCAGCATGAAATTGAGGACTGTGAAGATGGTCTTCTTAATCTCGCCGGCATAGCTTGTGCCGCCGATGACCGCGAGGCGCTCGCGGAAATTGAGCACGATGAACGTCTCAGTACGCGTGCCGTCGATCATGCGGCGAGGCGAGAAAGCCGGGCACGGCGATGACCGTGAACTCCGGGACGTGTTTCTTCAACTGGTCCTGGTTGCGGATCTTCAGGAACATGCAGCGCGCGAAGAGGCTGTGCCAGGCTTTCTGGGTGATGATCCGGATGGGCAGGCTGTATTCCGGGTCGGCGCCGGCGTAGCAATCCTGCACGAAAACGTCCCGGCCCTGCAAGTAGCCTTGCAGGCGCGCCAGCAGGCCGCTGAAGTTCTCGCCCGTGGAGGGGCGGTTGTACTGCCCCCACCAGACTTTGTCCTCGGTGGTCTGCTCGCGGACCACAAATTTATCCGCCGCCGCCCGCGCCGTATGCTTGCCGGTGCTGACCACCAACGGGCCAAGGTGGGAGAGCCGGCCTTCCGACCGGAACACGCTTTCTTCGTAGAGCGCGGGAGTCGGAAGATTCCAGTAGACGCGGCGCAGGTTCGTGAATCCGTGATTTTGCAGGCCGTAGTCGCTGGCCAGCTTGCCGGCTTCCTGAACTGCAGGAGATTGAACGTCGAGATAGATATTCATAACCAGTCCCTCACCAGCTTGCGGTCGCCAAGGTAGAGTTCGTTTGCGGAGGTCGGGTCAAGCGCCCACTGGATGCGCTCGAGTCCTTCCGTGATGTCGCGGATCGTGCCGCAGTAGCTGAGCCGCAGATGGCCTTCGAAGCCGAATTCCTTGCCGGGAACCGTCACTACGCGGACTTTCTCCAGGAGGAAATTCGCCAGCTTTTGCGAATCTTTCATGTAAGCGCTGAAATCGGGGAAACAATAGAAAGTGCCGTCCGGCTTGGTCACTTGCACGCCGTCGATGGCCCGCAGGCGGTCGATCATCACATTGCGGTTGTTCTCGAGGGTCATGCGCAGGTTCTCGACGGAAGACTGCACGCCGTTCAAGGCTCCCACGGCAGCCCATTGGGAAGGGGCCGCGGGGCCGGAAGTCTGCTGCGACTGCACGGTGGCCATCGCTTCCACCAGTTCCTTGCTGGCAATCGCCCAGCCGATGCGAAAGCCGGTCATGGCATACATCTTCGACACGCCGTTGATGACCACCAGCTTGGATTGCTCCAAGGGGGCGTCCGTGTAGTCGTAGCACACCGGAGCGCTCTTGCCCTCGAAGACCAGCCGGTTGTAGATGTCGTCCATGATTAGGTAGAGGCTCTTTTTCTCGCAGAACTCCACGATTTCGGCGATGAAATCTTTGGAGAACATTGCCCCCGAGGGATTATTAGGACTGTTAATAATAATCGCCTTGGTATAAGAACCAACGGTATCAGCGATCTCGCGCAGGGTGGGATGGAAACTGCCGTCTTCGGGGGTGACCACCACCGGGCAGCCTCCCGCCAATTTCACCATCTCCGGGTAACTCACCCAGTAGGGAGCCGGAAAAATCACTTCATCCTTGGGATCGAGGATGGCGTGGAGCAGCACCATGATGGCCTGCTTGGCTCCGCCCGAAACGATGACATTATCCGCTGTAACGATTCTCTTGTACCGTTCCTCGGTATAGCGGATGATGGCCTTTTTAAGCGCCGGAATACCGTCCGGGGGAGTATAACGAATCTCACCCGTATGCAACATGGAGGTGCAGTTGATGACCGCGTCGATGGGCGCCTTGCTCTTGGGCTCGCCGCCGCCGAGGTGAATCACCGGTTCGCCCTTTTCGCGCAGCAGCGCGGCGGTCTCGTTAAGTTTCAACGTCACAGACTCTTTAATGTTTCGAGCGAGTTGACTGAGGCTCATAGGTTTGGATTCCTTTTATGCGGAATGCGCACGGGCAGAAAAATATACACGGTAGTTTTCATCCGCGCCAGCAATTGATTTTATGGAGCTTATAAATAACCCTCGCGAGGACACATTGTCGCCGCCAACGCTCAGAAAGCGCTTCCGTCTGCCGGGGAGCTCTTCTCAAGCACCGAGATCTGCCCCGCCAGGTCGTCGTTGCGATGCGCCATGGTGAGTGTTCGGCCGTCGTCGGAAACCGACCAGTGGTCTTCAAAGTGGACCTCTCGGCAAGGCGTCGTCACCCTGGATTCGATGACCAGTTCCTCTCCCTCCCAGCGCGCCGACGTGCGCGCCGGGGCTCCGCCCAGGGAGTTCGTTGTTTCAGCGCCGGTTTCGTAAGCGAAAGTCATCCGCTTTTCCACGCCGACTGCGCTGGTGAAGTGAATTCGCTGAACCAGCCGCGGTTCCCGATGTTCGATCTGCATCACGATGCGCTTCGGAGTCGACCCACGCAGGATGCTTCGCTCAAGATTCAGCTCCCACACACCGGTAAAATCCGGCCGTGTGTCAGTGTGGTTCATAAGGTTCTGATATTGTGTCTCAGCCCGGCGTTACTTCAAATTGACCCAATATCCCTGCCCGAAGATTGCTGCAATCAGAACCCAAGCGTGGTATCGTGCTTGTCTTGGCGCAGACCACCGTATGATAAACCGACTACCGGTACCAAAAGCAATTACTTTTTGAGGGACGCGCGGAATGACAGTGGGAGTGCTGGATTTATGCGGCTGAAGCTGATCACCTGTGAGATCTTTTACCGGGAATTCTGCTCGGTGATGGCGCGTTCGCCGAACACGTTGGACGTCGAATTTCTTCCCAAAGGACTGCACGACATCGGCGTGGAGGGAATGCGCACGCGCCTCCAGACGGCGCTCGATCGCGTGGACGACCCGCGCTACGAGGCGGTGCTGATGGGCTATGGTCTCTGCAACAACGGGGTGGTGGGATTGACCGCCGGCAAGTACCCGCTGGTGATTCCTCGCGCCCACGATTGCATCACGCTGTTCCTCGGGAGCTCCGAGCGTTATCTGGAGTACTTCAATAGCCACCCGGGGGTCTACTTCGAGACTACCGGTTGGATGGAGCGCGGCAAGGCGGACGGGGAGCTCAGCCAGCTTTCAGTTGGAAAGGTGCTGGGCGTCGGGCAGAGTTACGAGGACCTTGTGGCGCGTTACGGGGAAGACAACGCCAAGTATCTCTGGAGCGAACTGGGCGACCTGACAAAGAACTACCACCAATTCACTTACATTGCGATGGGGATGGGACCGGATGCGGAGTTCGAGCGCCAGGCTCGCGAGGAAGCAGCCCAGCGCGGATGGGAATTCGAGAAACTCCGCGGAGACCTCGGGATGTTTCAGAGATTGGTGGATGGAGTCTGGGACGAAAAGGAATTTCTGGTGGTGCCGCCGGGAAAGGAAGTCGCGGCCGATTACGGCGGCGGGTTGATCACCATTAAGACGTAGGGGCGGTTCGCGAACCGCCCCTACGCGTCACGGGGAAAACGTATGAATGGGCGTGAGCGCGTGCTTGCCATGCTGGAAGGCCGGCCGGTGGATACTCTTCCTGCCATGCCCATTACGATGATGTTCGCCGCGGACCAGATCGGGGCGAAGTACTACGACTATGCGACGAACTATCGCGTCCTGGCCGACGCTCAAGTCACGGTGGCGGAGCGCTTCGATTTCGATTGCGTCAGCGTGATTTCGGATCCCGGGTGTGAGGCTTCGGCCATGGGCGCGGCGCTGAAGTTTTTCCCTGATCAGCCTCCCGCGGTCGAGGAGGAAAACGCTCTGCTGAAGGACAAGGCCAGGCTGGCCGGCCTCCAGGCGCCGGATCTCGAGCAGGCGGAACGAACCCGCAACCGGGCGCTGGCCGTGAAGCTGATGAAGGAACGAGTCGGGAATGATAAAGTAGTTGAGGGCTGGATCGAGGGTCCCTGCGCGGAAGGCGCCGATTTGCGCGGGATTAACACCTTGATGCTCGACTTCTACGATGACCCGGCTTTCGTGCACGATCTGTTCGAGTTTATTGTCGGGGTGGAATTACGCTTCGCGAGATTTCAAGTCGCCATGGGAGCGGATCTCATAGGCGTCGGAGACGCCGCAGCTTCCCTGGTGGGACCGAAGTTTTACCACGAGTTTGTTTGGCCTTACGAACAGAGGCTGGTCGGTGCACTGCAAGCCGAGGGGATTAAGACGCGGTTGCACATCTGCGGGAACACGCGGAAGATCCTCGAGGGGATGGGAAGGCTGCGGTGTTCCGTGGTTGACCTGGATTGGCTTTCTCCGGTGTCCGAGGGACGGGAAAAAATGGGACCGCAGCAGGTCCTCCTGGGCAACCTCGATCCCGTGCGAGTTCTCAAAGAGGGAACGCCCGAATCCGTTTATGCAGCGGTAGGGCAGTGTCATAAGCAGGCTGGAGACCGATTCATTGTCGGGCCGGGTTGTGAAGTTCCGCGGGGGACACCGTCGGCCAACCTGATGGCCATGATACGTTACGCGCGGGAGCACGCGCCGGCCGAGAAGGCGGGGAGTCAAGAGTCGAGAAGCCCTTAACTCCTCGCCCTGCGACTCTCGACTCCTCGACTATTGAGAGAAAGCTCTTGACTGCAAACCCATCCCATCGGATTATTCTTTGGCCCACGCGGGTCGAACTTGCCGCGCGCGCCGGAACCCCGCTGCGCGACCTGCTTTTCGAACAGGGAGTTGAATTCCCCTGTGGCGGGCAGGGCAGGTGCCGGGGTTGCCGCATTCAGGTTCTGAAAGGGAAGGCGGAAGTTAACGGGGCGCAACGGGAGCGGCTTTCGCCCGAGGAGATCGCGGCGGGGTGGCGTCTTGCCTGCCAGTGTGCGGTTGAAGGTGATTTGGAGATTGAGCTGCGGCAATGGGACGCAGCCATACTCGTTGATGACACACCCTTCGGCTTCCAGCCTCGCCCAGGGCTGGGAGTGGCGGTGGACTTGGGCACGACGACACTGGTAGCCCAGTTGCTCGACCTGGCTACGGGAAAAGTGCTCGCGGTAAGCACGGCCCTCAACACCCAGGCGCGTTATGGCGCCGACGTGATGAGCCGGCTGCACTTCGCCGTGCTCGAGGATGGGCAACGCCAGCTCGAGGATTTGATCCGGCGGCAGATTGGCGCGCTGATTGAGCAACTGCTGTTTTCGGCGGGAAGGCTCGCATCCGAAATCGTCGATATCGTGGTGGTGGGCAACACGGTCATGCACCACTTTTTCTGCGCGATCGCAGCCGAGCCGCTCGCGCATTATCCCTTTGAGCCGGCGGATGGGGGGCTGAAGAGGTTCCACTCCAGCGAGCTGGGATGGAAGCTTGCAGGAGATCCCGAAGTGCGTTTTTTGCCCTGCCTGGGCGGGTTTGTGGGAAGCGATGTGCTGGCAGGGATTCTGGCCACGAAGCTGCTCGAGCACGAGGACCTGGTGGGGCTGGTTGATTTGGGAACCAACGGTGAGATCGTGATTGGGAACAAAGCAGGATTGCTTTGCGCCTCCACGGCAGCCGGTCCGGCGTTTGAAGGCGCGAAGATTTCGATGGGGATGCGCGCCTCAACAGGGGCGATATCCCAAGTTACCCTGTCGCCACCCCCTAGCCCCCTCCTCAGTGAGGAGGAGAGCAAGCGATTGCATTGCCGGGTCATCGGGGACGGGCCTCCCCGTGGCTTGTGCGGAAGCGGGTTGGTGGATGCGGTGGCGGTGGGTCTGGAGCTCGGAGTGATTGGAACTTCCGGGCGCTTCGCGAACGGCGAAACCAGTTGGATGCTGGCCGAGCCTGTCGCCCTCACGCAGAACGACATTCGCGAACTTCAGCTTGCCAAAGCAGCCGTCGCTGCGGGCATAAAGCTGCTGATGCAGAGGAAAGGCGCAAAACATCTCAGCCGCCTTTATTTGGCTGGGGCTTTTGGCAATTACATCGATAGGGCCAGCGCGCGGCGCCTCGGCCTGATCGGTTTTCCGCCCGACAGAGTGGAAGCAGCGGGGAATACAGCGCTCCTGGGGGCGAAGCTTGCTCTCTTCAGCCACGATTCTGAGGGCGGTGCGTACCAAAGCCTTCGCCGCCGAATCGAGCACGTGGCCCTGAATGCCGATCCGTGTTTTCAGGAAGTTTTTGTTGAGGAACTGGCGTTTCCGCCCGGCAGCTCGAACCTTGGGGAATCGGGTCCGCAAGCAACGGCGTGAAGGTTTGGGCAGCGCCGACCTTCAGAGCCTGCCCTGAGCGCAGCCAAGGGTCGGCACATGCTGGCCTAACCAAGCTACGGCGAAACTCTCTTGGCTGTCATCCTGAGGAGCCGTAGGCGACGGAGGATCACCGCAGTTCATTGAAACTACAACTGCCGGGATTCTTCGCTTCGCTCAGAATGACAGGGTATACGGGTTTTCCTGCCGCCAGTGAAGGCCAGGGCTATGAGTTAAGTAAAGACAGTGCTGGACAGACATTGACAAACTAAGGAGATGGAAATGAGCATTTTTGCGGAGCTGCAGCAAGCGATCATTGACGGAAAGGCTCCCGTCGCTAAGGAACTGACAGAACGAGGGCTGAAGGAAGGGATTAAGCCCCATGAATTCTTCCCCAACGCTATCATTCCGGCCATGGATGAGGTTGGGCGTCGCATGAGGGACTGTGAATTCTTCATCCCGGAAGTGCTGATCGCCGCGCGGGCGGCAAGAGGCGCTACGGACATCCTCAGGCCGCTGCTGCAAGGTGAGGAAGCCATCAAGCCCGCGGGCACGGTGGTCATCGGGACGGTCAAAGGCGACTTGCACGATATCGGCAAGAACATTGTCGCGATGATGCTGGAAAGCGCCGGATTCCGGATCGTGGACCTGGGAGTGGACGTTCCCCCGGACAAGGTGGTGGAGGCCGTAAAGCAGCACGGGGCCAATTTCGTGGCCATGTCGGCTCTCCTCACCACGACCATGGTCAACATGAAAGCCATCATCGAAGCCCTGGTCGCGGCCGGCCTCCGGGACAAAGTGAAAGTCCTGGTGGGTGGAGCTCCACTTACCGATGCTTGGGCGCATTCGATCGGGGCCGACGGTTATGGCAAGGATGCTCCTGGTGCGGTCGAGTTGGCTCGTAAGCTGGCGCCGGCAAATGCCTGACAAGTTCCCGCTCGCCGTGGTGGGGAGCCCTTTAGCCCGCGCGATAGGGGCAGGCTTGCCTGTGCTTCTGGCACGATGAACCAGCCTTAGGCACGGGCGACAGGCTTTTTGTCATAAGCCGAGGAACGTGGCGCGGCTGTCCTTCGCCGCAGAGCGTGCAGAATTCAAGCTGACGTGAGCCTTAGTTTTCCTGTGGGGGTAGGACTGCGATGACGTTGCGAGAACGAGTAAATCTTGCTCTTCAGCACCAAGAAGCCGACCGCATTCCACTGGATCTGGGCGCGAGCGCTGTGACCGGAATGCAAGTGGACACGGTCTATGCCTTGCGCCAAGCCTTGGGACTGGATAAGCCCGGCACGCCGGTCAAGGTGGTTGAGCCTTACCAGATGTTGGGAGAGATCGGTGCGGACTTGAGAGAGGCGTTGGGAGTGGATGTGGTGGGCTTGGGCAAGCTCGCCAACATGTTCGGATTCAGGAACGAAGGCTGGAAACCGTGGACGACCTTTGCGGGAACGCCGGTCCTGGTTCCCGAGGGTTTCAACACCGAGCCTGACTCGAACGGCGACGTCCTGATGTACCCGGAAGGGGACAAGTCTGTTCCGCCGAGCGGGCGACTGCCCAAGGGCGGGTTCTATTTCGACAGCATCCCCCGGCAGGATCCCGTCGACGATGCAAGCCTGAATGTGGAAGATAACCTCGAAGAGTTCGGCCCTATCTCCGCTGCGGATCTGGAATACCTCAAGGTTGAAGCGGAGAGGCTTTATACCCAGACGGATAAGGCAATTCTAGCGAACTTCGGGGGCACGGCTTTTGGGGATATCGCTCTGGTTCCGGGTCCCTGGATGAAGCACCCGAAGGGAATTCGAGACGTCGAAGAATGGTACGTGAGCACGGCGTTGCGTCGCGATTATGTGTTCAAGATCTTTGAGCGCCAGTGCGAGATTGGTCTTTCGAATCTGGAGAGGATACACCAGGTTGTCGGCAGCAAAGTCGTAGCGGCCTTCGTGACCGGAACCGATTTCGGCTCCCAGCACGGCCCTTTCATTTCCCCCAAGGCTTACCGTGACCTGTACAAACCCTTCCATCTCCAGGTCAACAACTGGATTCACGAACACACGACGTGGAAGTCCTTTATTCACTCCTGCGGGTCGGTCAGGGCGCTGCTGCCGGACTTCGTCGATGCCGGATTCGACATCATCAATCCGGTGCAATGTTCGGCGGCGGGCATGGACGCTTGCGAACTGAAGCAGGAATTCGGGGCGCGCGTCACCTTCTGGGGAGGCGGTGTGGATACTCAGCGCACCTTGCCATTCGGCACTCCCGATGAGGTTCGCAAGGAAGTCTGCGACCGCTTGAAAGCGTTTGGCCCCGGCGGAGGCTTCGTTTTCAATACTATTCACAACGTTCAGGCACGAGTGCCCGTCGCGAATGTGTTGGCGATGTACGAGACTTTGCGCGAGTGCGGGAAGTACCCGCTGCACTGAGATTGTAGGGGCGGCCCTTTTAGGCCTCCTGCTCTCAAAATCCGTGTGCCGAAGGCACCTTGAAGTGCGGCGGCTTGACGCCGCCTTGAGATTACCGCGAGGAGCGGAGTTACACCACCCGCCGGTCTTACCACATTGAGTCCTTCTCAACAAGAACCGCGGTCAGCGCAGTGCGAAGGCGGCGTCGAGTCCGTCAACCGACGGACACTCCAAGGCGCTGCGCGCATTTTCTTGGTTTCTGGGTGCCCGTCAGCCCTCCGGTATGTGCGACTGCTTGGTCGCCGCCCTCATCCAAACTCACCAAACACCCCGGGTGCTATAATATGAGCTTACGGCGATAAGGGTGGCGGTGGCCGGTTTGAACGCCGCTCGTGGGTTTAGGGGCAGTTGTCTCTATAAAGGCAGCGCGGATGAAATCGCTGGAGGAATATATCGTCTTGGCGGGCCAGAGTCACGGCCACATCTGCCCTGGCCAGATTCTCGGCATCCGCATGGCGGTTCTGGGGCTGCGTTCGATTGGAATAGACGAACCCGCCAAGGCTCGCAGGCGCCTCTTGACTTTTGTTGAGATCGACCGTTGTGCCACGGACGCCGTGAGCCTGGTCACTGGATGCCGCCTGGGAAAACGGTCTCTTAAGTTTCTTGATTACGGCAAGGTGGCAGCGACTTTCGTCGATCTTGAGACGGGCCGGGCGGTGAGGGTGGCGGCCCGGGACGATGCCCGTGCCAAAGCCAAGGCCATGTTCCCGGGCATGTCTGACGCCACTCAGGCGCAGCTTGAAGCCTACAAGTTGATGGAGAACGAGGAGCTTTTTAATCTTCAGGCGGTGCGCGTGGCGCTGAAACCGCAGGACCTGCCGGGGCGCCCGCGCTCCCGGGTTGCTTGCGCGGAATGCGGGGAAGGCGTGAATGACGGCCGGGAACTCCGATTGGGAGACCGGGTCCTGTGCCGATCCTGCGCGGGAGAAAGTTATTACGAAGTGACGAGTGACGAGTGATGAGTGATGAGTGACAAGCAGGGCTCAGGATTCGGGATTCAGGGCTCCGGAAATAAAAAGGAGCCAGATGCTGGTGCCAGGGATTTGTTTTCCCCGGCCCCAGCCCTGCCCACCCATACCCAGCCCTGGAACCTCGAACCCGGCTCCGGCTCGCCACCTGTCACTCGTCGCTCGGCACTCGTCACTGGTTTCGGGCAGCGATATTGGCCTGTGGTCACCCTGGCGATCATTGGCATCAATGTCGTGGTCTTCCTCCTGCTGACTTACGCGGGCGGCTCGACGAATCCCGCCGTGCTTTTGGATTTCGGTGCGTCGTTCAGCCCCTACTTCCGCCGTGGAGAATATTGGCGGCTGGTGATGCCGATGTTTCTTCACGTCGGTTGGCTGCACCTCCTCGGCAATAGTTACGCGCTATTCATCCTCGGGCCGATTCTGGAGCGCGTATACGGCGCGGGGCGTTTTTCTTTTCTCTACGTCGCCGCCGGGATCGGCAGTTCCGCGCTGTCGATGAGCCTTTCGCTGAACGTCGCCGCTGGCGCTTCCGGGGCGATCTTCGGAATCGCCGGCGCTATGCTGGTCGCAGGCTACATGCACCGGGAAATCATCCCGCCGCGTTGGGGCCGCGTTTTCGGCGCGGGAATCGTCCCCTTCGTTGTGCTCATGTTAATCCTCGGCTTTTCTGAGAAAGGAATCGACAAATGGGGACACGTGGGGGGGTTGCTGACGGGCGGGGTGTTGTCGGCCTTTATTCCGCCGCCCAAGCACGGTCTGGCGCTACAGTCCGGGGACGAACGGCCTTCACAAGCGATCATCGTTTTACCGGTGCTGGTGGTGGGACTGGCTATGGTCTCTACCGCGCAGCATTACGCCGGCGCACGTGATGTCACGCGCTTGCTCCAGCAAGGCGTGCGGCTCCGGCTCGCGCACCAGGATGCCAAGGCCTTGGAACGATTTCAGGCCGCTGCCCGGCGGTCGCCGCATGACGAGCGTCCCCACATGCTGATGGGCGCCGTCTATCTGCACGCGCAACAGTTTGACAAAGCGGTCCAGGAATATAGCGAGGCGGTGCAGCTTAGTCCGGGCGCGCCGGAAGCGCAACTGGCGCTGGGTGTGGCGTATCGCATGCAGGGCGACCTGGGGAAGGCGCAGCGGGCCTTCGAAGCCGCTCTGGGCAGGAACCCCGCCACCGCGGATGGCCAGCGCCTGCTGGCTGACCTTTATGCCGAACAGAAGCTTTTTGCGGAAGCCGTTCAGCATTATAAACAAGCCTTGCAGATCGAGCCCCGAAACGCCGACTCGCACAATAACCTGGCATGGCTTTACGCCACCTGCGATGACCTCAAATGGCGCGATCCGCACGCCGCCCTCGAGCACGCTCGTCAAGCGGTCGAATTAACGCAATGGAAAGAAGCCGGCTTCATCGATACGCTGGCAGAGGCCAATTACGCCAGCGGCAGCTACCAGGAGGCGGTGAGGATCCAAGTGCTGGCCTTGCAACTCGATCCGCGGGATCCTGAGTTGCAGGAACACATGCTCCGCTACCGCAAGGCAGCGGGCGGCTAGCGGCACATTTTGAAATCACGCCGAGTGTGATTCCCAGCCAACGCGGGTGCATACGTCCCGACGGGGGTCGTCGGGAAATATCTGCCACATTTGAGTCGGAGAAGCCAGACATGCCAAAGAGCGGCACGTCTGCGCTACGCATTATCTGATGGCCCCGTCTGGAGGCTACGAAATGATGCAACGGATTGCAGAATCGTCCCCGCGTCTCAAGGCCAGAATGGCCGGTGTCTTCCAACTGCTCGAAGCCGTGACGGCAGCATCCGGTGAGGTGATCATTCTCGACAGACTTGTTGTCGCGGGCAACGCTGCGGCTACAGCGGCCAATATCCTGGGACACGAGCGGTTATTCTGGCTGGGGTTCTCATCCTCGCTCATCGGAGTTGGGTTCCATATCGCTTGGGCGCTTCTCATCTATGAGCTGCTGAAACCTGTGAATAGGAGCGTCTCTTTACTCGCAGCGTTCGTCATTCTCGTGGGCTGCGCCATTCAGGCTCTTACCTGCCTGTTCTACCTCGCTCCTTTGCCCATTCTGCAAGGCGGTAGCTCCTTGAGCGCCTTTACGCCAGAACAGTTGCAGGCGCTGGCGCTCACGTTTCTCAAATTGAATGCTTATGCCTTCCAAGTCTATCTGGTGTTCTTCGGATTCTGGTGCGTTCTGATCGGCTACCTCATTTTCAGGTCGACCTTCCTGCCTCGAGTTCTGGGAGTGCTGTTCGCGATCAGTGGTTTGGGTTGGGCGACCTATCTGTCGCCGCCGCTCGCACACCGTCTGCACCCCTTGATCGTTGCCGCCTCCGCCCTCGGGGAAATCCCGCTGGAGCTATGGCTCATCGTGATGGGTGTGAACGTTCAACGATGGAAGGAGCAGGCCAGCGTGGCGAGGTCCTGTGCCGGGGCATCCGGAAGTTGAGACCGATGGACGGGGTGGAGACACAATCATCTTGCCTGGCGAAACGGAAGCGGACTCTTCGGGGGCGCCACCTTCATGTGGCGGCCCCTTCTGGAGGCTGTGACATGATGGAGCAGATTGCAGAAGCGTCGCCGCATCCCAGGGCCAGAATTACCGGTGCCGTTTATTTGCTTTACTTTCTGACGGCAGTATTCGGCGAGGTCTTCGTTGGCCGGGGCCGGCTTGTTGTCTATGACGCGGTCAACCTCATCGCGCACGCGTTCTACATCGCAGTGACGCTGCTCTTCTATTACATGTTTAAGCCGGTGAGCAGGAACCTCTCTTTGCTCGCGGCGGTCTTCAGCCTCTTGGGATGCGCCAATGATGTTCTTGGCCTCTTCAATCTCGCTCCGTACAAATTCGCTAGCCTGGTGTTTTTCGGGCCCTATTGCCTCCTGATTGGCTACCTCATTTTCAGGTCGATCTTCCTGCCTCGAATTCTGGGCGTCCTGATGGCGCTTGCCGGTTTGGGTTGGCTGATCTTTCTGTCACCGCTCGCAAAGCATCTGTCCACCTACCTTAAGGTCCTCGGCTTCCTCGCGGAAGCATCGCTGATGCTATGGCTCCTCGTGATGGGCGTGAACGTTCAACGATGGAAGGAGCAGGCCGGCGTGGCGCGGTCGAGTGACGGGGTACTCGGACACTAGTGGAATGCGTGTCGCACCTTCTGCTAGTAGGGCTTATGTTAAGGTGTGGCGTATGGCGGATTTCTTCAAGCCGAGCTTGCCGGTCTTGCTGGTCGTCTTGCTCACGGGGTTCGCCTGGCGAGCCTGGTTGAGTTCGGAGATGAAGGCGCTCGTTGGATGGCGCAAGTCAGTCTTCTGAGTTGCCCTGTTCGTCGCATCGGTAAATATCGCTCTCGTCTCCGGCCTCTGGTTCTATTCTTGGGCGGACCCCGTCAGCGGCATCGAACTCATCCATCTCGCGCTAGAGCATTTTTAATTTAAGTATATACATTTATGTGCGATAATGCCTCTTCCGGTTGAGGGGAGGCGGAGGATGCAATCCTATTCACAAGATTTGCGGGATCGGGTGTTATGGGCATTGGATCGCGGAGAACGTCCGACGGCGATTGCGCAGCGGCTGGAAGTCAGTCGCGTCTGGGTTTACCAGGTGCGGGGTCGGGAGCAGAAGACCGGACAACGCACCAGCTTTCAGATTGGAGGCCATCGCCGTTCGCGGATCGCGGAGATGGAGCCCGTGCTGCGCGCCTGGATCGAACAAGCGCCGGGTCTGAGCCTGGCCGAGTTAGGTGAACGTCTCGCCGAGCAGGGCATATCGATCAAGATCGGTGCCTTGTGGCACCAGTTGAACAAATGGAACCTTACCTTCAAAAAAAACCCTGCACGCCAGCGAGCAAGAACGCGAGGACGTGCAGCAGGCAAGAAAAGCCTGGCAGCAAGCGCTGCCCACGATGGAAGTCGAAAAGCTCGTCTTTATCGATGAAACCTGGATATCTACGAGCATGACGCGACGCTACGGACGCGCCCCCCGAGGTCAGCGTTGCCTCGACTCGGCACCGCACGGACATTGGGAGACGACCACCTTTGTGGGCGCTCTGCGCCGCCGCCGGTTGACCGCACCGATGGTTACCGACGGGCCCATGGACGGCGAGACGTTTCTGGCTTATGTGCATCAATTCCTGTGCCCAACACTCCAATCGGGAGACACCGTGATTCTCGACAACCTCAGCAGTCACAAGGTGACCGGAGTCGCGAAAGCGATCACCGCGTCCGGAGCTACCCTACTCTATCTGCCCCCTTACTCTCCGGACCTGAACCCGATCGAAAAGTTCTTTTCCAAACTCAAGGCGCTGCTTCGCAAAGCCGCCAGGCGCGATATCGATACCCTCTGGAAGGAAATCGGGGAGTTGCTCAATACGGTCTCCCCAAGCGAATGCACAAATTACTTCGCCTCCTGTGGATATGTAAATACTTAAATCGAAACCGCTCTAGTCCTCGGCTTCCCGCTTTCTTCCGCAGCATTGCTCCTTCCCATGATCGGCCGGGGAAGGGGGTGGTTGCTTGCCGCGGTGTCCTCTTCTCCCGCATGAACTAGGCAGCGGCCATGGTCGGGGGCTCTTGATCGTGGTGTGCACCAAAATCTGCACCGAGTTTCCTTGCCCAAAACGGCACAACCGGAATTTCCCCTAGGGGCAAGCGAGGAATTACCCTACGGAAGACGGAATGTTGTACCATGGTGCCGATGCGCCGGCTTCGAATTCTTCCCGCAGTGGTCTACACGTTGGTCCTGCTCCTGGGTGTGCATGCAGCGTGGGCCGGGGCTCCAACTGGTGAAGCCGCTGCAGGTTCCAACGCCCCGCTGGCTGCACCGTCCCGCAGCGTTTTGCTGATTACCATCGACACACTGCGCGCCGACCATCTGGGCTGCTACGGATACCGGCGTGGCGCGACCCCGACAATCGACGCCCTGGCAAAGCAAGCGGCGAAGTTCGAGCACGCTTTTTCCGCTGTTCCGTTGACGTTGCCCTCTCACGCCGCGCTGCTCACCGGCACCTATCCGTTCTATAACGGCGTGCGAGACCAACCGGGCTTTCGTCTGTCGGACAATATCCCCACGCTGCCTGAATATTTCGCTCGGGCCGGTTATGCGACTGCGGCCGTGCTGGGCGCACCGGTGCTCTCCCGGCGCTTCGGATTGAGCCGGGGGTTCGACGAATACGACGATCACTTCGGTGCTTCAACCGAGGAACTGGAAGCGGTCTTCTCGGACACCAAGCGGCCGGCTGAAACCGTGGTGCGGCTGGCCCTGGCCTGGCTCGACTCGAAGCCCGCGGGCAAGCCCTACTTTTTGTGGCTCCACTTTTATGATCCGCACATGCCTTATGTCGCCCCTGAGCCGTTTCGCAGCCAGTTTGCTGATCGTCCCTACGACAGCGAAATTGCCTACACGGACTCGGCCTTGGCCACGCTCTTTGCAGGTCTGCGCAAACGCGGATTGTTTGAATCGACGGTCATTGCGTTGACCGCCGACCATGGCGAAGGTTTGGGCGACCACGGCGAGTCGACACATGGTTACTTCATCTACGACTCGACTCTGCACGTGCCGCTCCTGGTTGAGGCGGCTGGTGAAGCCGCTCATCCCACAGACGTCAAGACGCCCGTAAGCCTTGTTGACTTAGCCCCCACGCTGCTTCGTCTGGTGGGGATTAAAGTCCCGGCGAACATGCAAGGCACGGATTTCAGCGGCAGCATACTGGCTGGAGAGGAGCCTCGGCCGCATCCGGTGTACGCGGAGACGATGTACCCACTTTTGCATCTGGGCTGGAATCCGCTGCGGGCGCTCGTCTCAGAGACGCCTGGGCGCCAGGTGGAAAAGTACATCCAGGCGCCGCATCCGGAACTCTACGACCTGGGAAGCGATCCCGGAGAGAAGCGCAACAAGTCTTCCTCGAGCCCCGCGGAGGCGGCAGCACGGCGCGAGCAGCTCGAGGCCTTCGTTAAGACGCACGCACCGGCCAAGCCTGCGGCAGGGCGCGGGCCGGTGAGCGCGAAGACGGCGGCGTTATTTGCGAGCCTCGGCTACTTGGCCTCGGCCGGGGCGCCGGACCCGGAGTGGACGACTTCGCGGCGCGATCCAAAAGACTGCATTAGCGAAAACGAACAACTGCTGCACGCCGCACACGAGTATCAGGCGCTTCACTACGATGCGGCGGCCCGCATCCTCGAGGACGTGTTGCGCCAGGACCCGCAGCAGCCCCACGCACTCGATTACCTGGGTACCATTCAGTTCTTGCGCCACGATCTGGAGGGGGCGCGCGCCACCTACAAACGTCTGGTTCAAGCGGCGCCGTACTACTCCACAGCCTACATTCAGTTGGGCCATGTGGAAGCTCTGCTAGGCAACCGCAGCGAAGCCGAACGGTTCTACCGTCTCGCCACCGAGACCGATCCTTCCAACCCTCGCCCGCCGCGCGAGCTCGGCACGCTTTTGCTTGCGGACGGCAAGATCGGGCCGGCTGAGGAAATGCTTCGTCAGGCACTCCAACTCGACCCGGGCGATGTGTTTGCGCTCGCCGCTCTCGGCGAGGCGGCAGCGCTCGAACAGCACTACGAGGAGGCCGCCACTCTCCTTCAGCACGCCCTCGACGCCGAGCCCGCTAGGCGAGACCTCACAGTGATGCTCAACCTTGGCTTCGTATACCTGAAGTTGCGACGCTTCACGGAAGTCGAACGGCTGATGAAGGCGGCTATTCAACTCGATCCGCGCCAGGCGCAGGCCTACGCCCTGCTCGGCGCTTCCTGCCACGAGAGTGGCGACAACGCCGGCGCACGCGAAGCATTCCAGCAAGCGCTGGCGCTGGATCCCCATAATCGCTTGGCGCTCCAAGGGGCTCAGGCGCTGGGCCTGGTCCCCCCACCCTGACCTCGCCCTCCCCTTTCCCACCTTAGGGGAATGGTGTCACGCGCCCTTTCCAGGACGCCCTCGGTTCCTCACCGTGTTTTCCAACCCGAATCGCGCCACCGCCTTGCTTATCCATCCCCCGACCCATACGGCTTGCTTGTTTTCATGGCAGATGGAGTCTTCTCAACTTCTTCCTTTGGCTTCGAGCGGTTAATGAAAACGTGACACCGGTTCTCCAGGGAACTGCCAACCCAATTGGTGCTGCTGATGATAGCTGGAGCCACAACCTCACTATGGCTCCTGAAATCTGACTTCGAGTTGCTTCACGATCGTAAACGGACATAAAGTCGTGTATACTTTGACGGAAGTCGGGTTTTCAGTCGACCCTGGAGCCGACGCACTGACCAGGAGGAGAACAAAGCTCTCGGCCACGCTCAGACCAAGAAATCCAAGACACTCAAGAGGATGACACCATTACCCAAGCCATTGCTACTCAACAAGTCCGCTTGAAACGGAGGCGCAGTATGGGACGGATCGTTTTGTTGCTGGTTGCAGTTACCACGTTGGCAGGCGTTGTCGCCTACACGGCCCCCGCATCTGGACATGCTGATGAAGGGGCCGCCCCGATCTTCGTAACCAAGATTCCGCCCGGATACCGCGACTGGAGGTTGATCTCCGTGGCCCACGAAGAAGGCAGCCTCCACAGTTTCGCTGCCATTTTGGGCAACGATGTGGCGATCAAGGCCTACCGCGAAGGGACGCTTCCGTTCCCGGACGGCACGATCATTGCCGCTTTGCACTATGGTCACGTCCCGTCGGAGGAAAACAACAAAGTCTTTGGCCGGTCCCAATCTTTCGTTCCCGGGCCTCCCACAAACGTTCAGTTTATGGTCAAGGACTCAACAAAGTACGCCGCGACGGGCGGCTGGGGGTTCGCTCACTTCAAAGACGGCAAACCTGGCGACGCGACGTTCATGAAAACCTGCTTCCCTTGCCACGAGAAGGCCAAAGCTAGCGACCTTGTCTTCACCCATTACGCACCTTAGTTCCGGGAATCGTTGCAGGGAGCGCGGCAAAGGTGACGCTTAACAAAGAGATCACTGCGGCGGGCGGGTAGCGGTACATTTTGAAATCACGCCGAGCGTGAATCCCAGCCCACGCGGGTGCATACGTCCCAACGGGGATTGTCCGGATGTGTGCGCCAAATTTGAGTCGGAGAAGCGCGACCCATCGGGGGAAATTGGCGTCAGGCGCCATTTCCAGGAACGTCCTGGGTTCCTCACCGTGTTTTCCAACCCGAATTGCGCCACCGCCTTGCTTACCCACCCCTCCCACCCATACGGCTTGCTTCTTCTTAAGGTATATCGGACTTTCTCAACTTCTTCCTTTGGCTGCGAGCGGTTAATGAAAGCGGTACCCGGAAGCTGTGAAAAAATCGTCCACCTGTCATCCTGAGCGCAGCGAAGGATCCCGGCAGTTCTTTATGGTTCAGCGGCTTACGAACAACTGCAGGGATCCTTCGCTGCGCTCAGGATGACACATGCCGAATTTCTTCACACCTTCCCGACACCGTTTCTCCCGGGTGGCGGCGACATTGGTTCTTATGTCGCCGACCCCACCATGCCGCCCTCGACACACGGATTGATATCCCTGCCCGTCGGGCGCGGACATACGTGACAATGTGTGCGCTCGCGGACTACGGGGCAACGGATTCCCGCCTGCGCGGCAACGACGGGCATGGCGCGATGTGGTCCGGAGGCTCTATTGCCGATAGAGAGATGTGACGGCATAAAGAGCGCCGCGAAAGACGCCGCGGTCAGGAAGGACTTGATGTGCGTGAACAGAAGGCCATGGAGGCTGGACGAGTCAGAAGGAAGCCAGCCGTCTCTCGTCTGGCGGGCTTGCTAGGATTGTTTGAGGACAAAGTCGAAGGTGGCTCATCGTGGAATCAATCGACAACTTGATCTATACGCTGGAGATCTTGAGTAGTGCTCTTTCGGCAAAAGACAAGGACAAGGCATTAGAGGCCATCAGGCTACTTTTGCAACAGTGCACAGCGACGTTTGGGCACGCCACCCACATTTTTCTGGCGATTCTCTTCCTTCAAACGCTAAAAGTCCACATCCTTGGCGGAGAGTTCGCGGAGGCAAGTGGCGGCGCTCAGGCACTCCTGGCGAGGCTCAGAGCTGTGAACGCGGCAATAAAACAGTCCGCTGCTCAATCTGCCCCGACCAATCTCGATCTGTGGGCGGAAGAAGTGCTCGACGACGTGATGAACGCGGAGACAACGCCAGGGTTCCCGCCGCCTGGAGGTGGAGGCGCGGAGTGGAAGGCCGGCACCGGAGCGCCGGAACCGGGATATCCACTCGCGAGGATATGGTTCCTGACGCCATTTCCTGCAAGATCACGAGGACTGCTTCCGGAATAACAGAAGCCCACTATTCCATTGAAGACCTGTTTTCCTCCCTTCATTGCACTTTTCAGCCGCTAGCCGTTTTTCGCTTGACAGCCCCCGACGGACATGATAGCCTATCAATGTGGCAGTATTATGGACATATTGTCGTAGGCAGGGGCCGGTAGGCCGCGAGGCCGAGGATTGGCGGGAATGGTCTCGGGGCTCGGGGAAACAAGGAGCTGAGAAGAAATAAAAAACAGTACGATCGAAGCCAGTATGTTATTGAAAACAAACGATGACAATTTGAAACGAACTCAAAACGAACTCAGAATTGACAGTACAATGCGCGCATTAAACGCAGAATTCGAGCTTTTTGGCACCGCACACGTTCCGGCGGGGGAATGGGTCGCGGGAGATGTGGCAGAGACCGAAATTGCCCTGCTGGGGGGAACCCGGGGGACCGCGAGGAAATACAAAAATAGTGGGAACGAAGCTAAGGAGTACTTGAAAACAAAGGACATCACTTTTTTGAAAGCTGCAAGTGATGCGCGTTTTGCGCACAAATTAACAGCAATCTGACGCAAAAAGGAGCATAAAACGCCACGTTGTGCGAAAAACGAAGTCAGGCTTTCGGGCCCTAAAGTGAGTGTTGCTGAGGGGACAAATAGTCGGCTAGGCGGGCGTTGGGCTGGCTCGATGCCGACCTAAAGGTCAGCGCTACAAGTATCGACGCGTCGGCAGGCGCCCGGGAAGATCGTATGGGCAAGGCATGGAATGAACGACCGTCATCGTTGGTTCAACAAACCGGTGATCGTGGCAGGGGCGAGGCGCCATCGCTTCCCATCCCCCGTCGGGTAGGTGTTCGTCATCGACGGATTGGCGGGCCCAAGCTCGCGCTGCTGCCAAGGCTATGCTAGTGTTTTCCTAGGAGAACACTATGCCCACACTCTATGTTGAGAACGTCCCCAATGACCTGTACGAGGCTCTTCGGGACCGCGCGCGCCGGCATCGAAGGTCGATTGCTGCGGAGGTGGTGTCACTGCTTGGGAGAATATCCCTACAGCCGAGGAACTGAAAGCCCGGCAGGCATTCTTCCGCCAAGTGAAGCGCTTCCAGTCACGCCGGCCGCTCTCGACGGGTCCATTCCCCTCGAGCGAGGAGATGCAACGAGAGGATCGATTAAGGTGAGCTTCGTTGTGGTCGATGCGAGCGTGGCGGCGAAGTGGTTTCTCCCGGCAGAAGGAGAATCGTTGACGGAAGAGGCCCTGCAGTTACTCCGCCGATACGCTGCCGGGCAGATCCGGCTGACGGTGCCCGACATTTTCTGGGCTGAGTTTGCGAGTATTTTGTGGAAAGCCGTGCGCCTGGGCAGGTGGACGAAAGGCGCGGCGGATGCTGCGCTGACGGCGATGAAGGAACGGAAGCTGCCAACCGTCCCGTCTTTCGAACTGTTGGAAGAGGCTTTCGCGATCGCCCACGCTTTCGAGCGGAGTGTGTACGACAGCCTCTACGTAGCCTTGGCGATCAATTCCAGGGCGCAATTATTAACCGCTGATGAGCGTCTGGCGCACGCGTTGGCAGCGACGTTGCCCGTTAAATGGCTGGGGGCACTTTAATGCTTGACGAAGAGGCTTCTCGCGCTAGAATGTGTTTCGCGCCGCGACGCCTGTTGCAAACCGGCGACAAGGCGAATACACCCTTCGGAGGCATTGCATGGCCATCGACCTTCCCAAACAAGCTTTGAGTAGCCGTCGGAGATTCATTCAAACCACCGGCAAACTGGCTGCCGTTTCAGCTCTAGCCAACGTTGCCATTCCCAACGTCCACGCTGCCGGCAGCGACCTGATCCAGGTAGCCCTGATCGGCTGCGGCGGGCGAGGGGGTGGCGCCGCCATGAACGCGCTCTCCGTCAAGCGCGGTCCGACGAAATTGGTGGCTATGGCGGACATCTTCCCGGAGCGCCTCGATAAGACCTTCAGAGGATTGAACCAGAAGTTCGCGAGCCAGATGGATGTACCGCGGGATCGCCAGTTCATCGGCTTTGACGCCTACAAGAAGGCAATGGACTGTTTGAAGCCGGGAGATATCGCCATCTTCGCCACCCCACCCGCGTTCCGCTGGGTGCATTTCACTTATGCTATCGAGAAGAGCATCAACGTCTTCATGGAGAAGCCGGTCACCGTGGATGGCCCCACCAGCAGGCGCATGTTCAAGCTTGCCCAGGATTCCTCGGCCAAGAATCTCAAGGTGGGCGTGGGATTGATGTCGCGGCACAGCCGCGCGCTCCAGGAACTGGCCAATCGCGTCCATGATGGCGAGATCGGCCAGATCATTCTCGAGCGCGGCTACCGGATGCACGGGCCCGGCGGATATTTCTCTTCGCTTCCCAAACCTGCCGGGATCACCGATCTGCTCTACCAGGTGCAGCGCTTCCACAGCTTCATCTGGGCCAGCGGCGGCTGCTTCAACGACTTCTATATCCACATCATCGACCACCTGGGATGGATGAAAAATGAGTGGCCGGTGAAGGCCCAGGCCCTGGGCGGCCGCCATTATAAGCTGAGCCCCGAGGGAATCGCTTACGTGGATCAAAACTTCGACACGTATTCTGTGGAATACTCGTTTTCCGACGGCACAAAGTTTTTCTTCGACGGGCGTACGATCGCGGGCTGCGAGGAAATCTATGCGAGCTACCTGCACGGCTCGAAAGGCATGGCGGTCGCTTCCAAGCACGGCGACTGCGGGCAGCCCTCGAGCCTTTATCGGACTCCCATGACGGCCGCTGACCTGATCTGGGAATCCCGGGTGAAACCGGACGAACTCGACCCTTATCAAAACGAATGGAACGACTTGGTGGACGCGGTTCGAGATGATAAGCCCTACAACGAGACGAAACGGGGGGTCGAGGCTAGTCTTGTGTCCAATCTGGGCCGCATGGCCGCTCACACGGGCCGGGAAATCACCTTGGACGAAATGCTGCAATGCGATCATGAAATGGCCCCGGATGTGGACAAGTTCACCATGGATTCCGCGGCCCCATTGCTTGCCGATGCCAACGGCAGATATCCTGTGCCGCAACCGGGCATCGTGACCACACGCGAATACTGACGGGCTGAGTTTTGGCCGCCCGGACCGAATGAAAGTGTGACCAAAGTAAGAACTTGTCATCCTGAGCGGAGCGAAGGATCTCTGCAGTACTTCGCGAGTCGATGAACGACGGGAAACTGCGGAGATCCCTCGCTCCGCTCAGGATGACAGGCGGCTGGTGTTTCAATCGTCCACTGGCCCGGGACAAATATCACAATCAGCTACGTTCAGGCTGTTGGCCTGCGCTTCGTTGGGTCGCTCCTTCGGGGGTGGTGTCAGAGGGGGCTGGGGACGGGTCACGGCAAGGTTAGTTAGGGGTCAATGTGTTAGACTTTATACTTTAGACTTCAGACTTCCGGCTTTGGACTTTTCTCGTGCCTCAACTCCCTCGGGTGGCGATCATCGGGCGGCCCAACGTGGGCAAATCCACGTTGTTCAACCGCATTTGCGGTCACCGGCGGGCGCTGGTGGGAGATGAGCCTGGCATGACGCGCGACCGGCTCTACGCTCCCGCTGAGTGGATGGGAAAGCCGTTTGAGGTGGTGGATACAGGGGGAATGATCCCCTTCGAAAAGGACCTCATTGTCACTGAGATTCTGCGCCAAGCTCAGGTGGCCATCGACGAAGCCTCCCGGCTCATCATGGTGGTGGACGCCCGGCAGGGGATCGTGCCGCTTGACGAGGAACTGGTGCATCTGTTGCGCCGCTCCGGGAAGCCGCTCGCCCTGGCCGTGAATAAGGTCGACATGGCCCAGCATTCGCCCTTGGCGGCGGAATTCCATCGCTTGGGGGTGCCCGACATGTTCCCCCTTTCCGCCGAACATGGGCTGGGCGTCGACGATCTCCTTGAACACGTCACCGAGGGTTTCCCAGCCTCCCAGGAGGGAATGGACAACCCGTCGGCCGAACCGGCCGGCGGGACGACCGCGGCGGCCCCGGCGCCGCATGGCGACCAACCCATCAATGTCGGCATCATCGGGCGGCCCAACGTGGGTAAGTCCACCCTCCTGAACAGCTTTCTCGAGCAGGAGCGCTCAATCGTTTCGCCGTTGCCCGGCACCACGCGGGACGCCGTGGACGCGGAATTCGAGCGCGATGGCCGGCGCTTCCGGCTGATCGACACGGCTGGGATTCGGCGCAAAGGCAAGACCAATTTGCTGGCCGAGAAGCTGAGCGTGATTCAGGCACGCAAACACCTGGAGCGCTCTGATGTGGCGCTGCTCATGCTCGACGGACCGGAGGGCTTTACAGCCCTCGACGCGCACATCGGCGGGTACGCGCACGAAAGCCGGCGCTCGGTTATCATCGTGGTCAACAAATGGGACTTGGTTAAGAAGGGGACCATGAACGATTATGTTCAGGTGATAAGGCGGCGGATGAAGTTCCTTGATTACGCGCCCCTCCTCTTCATTTCCGCCCTGCATGGCCAGAGGCTAGGTAATCTGCTTAAGACGATTGTACAAGTTGCAGACGCGCGCAAGCTGCGAGTGCCCACGTCGGAAATGAACCAATTCCTGGAAAAGCTGGACTTCGAGCGGGCTTCCACTCCCGCCGGAAGACCCACGCGAATCTATTATCTAACCCAAGGCGGCGTCGCCCCACCTGTCTTTGTAGCCTTTACCAACCGCCCGGGGAAATTCCACTTCTCGTTTGAAAGGTTTTTGGAGAATCGCATTCGGGAGCGATTCGGGTTCATGGGGACTCCCATCGTGATTAAGTCGCGCCAGAGCCGTTAAGAGCTGTTGAAAACGGTTTTGGCAGAATAGCGTACAATGATATAGTAAGTGGGACTGGGTGAATTTATGGGAGCCAAAGTTCTTATTTACATAGAGTTGATTGGATCCCGAAAGGGTGTCAAAGTAAATGACCTGGGAAATGGCGGGAATTCGTACAATCTTCGTATTCATCATCATCGGGGCGTCATTCCAACTGCATCCATTCGGCCTGTCCAGGCCTCTTGCCGCTCTCTTGGGTGCCTGCCTGGGATTGTTCTTCATCTTCTTTGAGATGCGGTTGGAGAAAGCCAGCCTCAAACGCCTGATCGGAGCCGCCACAGGATCGATCTTCGGAATTCTCGGGGCGCTCATGATCAGCTACATGTTGAGCGTAACGTCACTCGAGAAAGTCAACCTTTCCTTTCTCCAGGTGACTTTACTACTGCTCATGGCCTACGTCGGATTGGTACTGGGAGCCAACAAGGGTGACCTACTGAACCTTTCCGCCCTCGGTGGCCTCTTCAGCAACGAGTCGAAACCGAAGAGGAACTTCAAGGTACTGGATACAAGCGTCATCATCGACGGCCGCGTGGCCGACGTTTGCGAGACAGGGTTTATTGACGGGACACTCATCGTCCCGCAATTCGTCCTCCGGGAGCTGCAATTGGTGGCTGACTCTTCCGACCAACTGAAGCGCAATCGCGGCCGGCGAGGCCTGGACATTCTGCAACGCATGCAGAAGATGGGGACTATCACAGTTCAGATCGTCGAGGAAGACTTCCCGCAGATGAGGGAAGTGGATATGAAACTCATCGAGCTGGCCAAGCAGTACGAAGGGAAAATCGTTACCAACGACTTCAATCTGAACAAGGTCTCCCAACTTCAGGGCGTGCCGGTGCTGAATATTAACGAACTGGCCAATGCTTTGAAGCCCGTCGTGCTCCCCGGGGAGGCGATGCGGGTGTTTATCCTTAAGGAAGGGAAGGAGTATAACCAGGGAGTCGCTTACCTTGACGACGGCACGATGGTGGTGGTGGATAACGCCAAGCGGATGATTTCCAAGACCATTGATATCGCCGTGACCAGCGTGCTGCAAACCACCGCGGGCAAGATGATTTTTGGAAAGTTCGAGGATCGAAAGCCGGTGGCCGTAGAGCCGGTTCATCAATAGACTCTGAAACTCGACATCTGACGCCAGAGATCCGTCATGAGCGTTGTCGCCATCATTCCCGCTGCGGGGTGGGGGCTACGAATGGGGAGCCCCACACCCAAGCAATTCCTGTCGCTCGAGGGCATTCCGATCTTCGTTCACACCCTGCGGAAATTCGTGGCCTGCGAAGCGGTTGACGAGATTTTACTCGGCCTGCGGGCGGAAGATACGGAGCGAGCCCAAAACGAAATCGAGCGCGGGTGCCTGGCCAGGCCCGTGCGCATTGTGGAAGGCGGACCGTCGCGGCAGGAGACCGTGGCGCGCTGCCTGGAGCAGGCTCCCGCGGATACGGAAGTGGTGCTGGTCCATGACGCCGTGCGGCCCTTCATCGAGCTCGAGATGATCCCGCGGGTGATCGCCGCCGCGCGCCAAGAGGGCGCCGCGATCCTGGGCATTCCCAGCGTGGATACAGTGAAGCAAGTGCAGCGCCACCTGATTCTGGGGTCCATCCCTCGGGAACGGATCGTGCTGGCGCAAACCCCCCAGGCTTTCCGGTATCAGATAATCCGTGAGGCTTACGCGCGTGCTGCGGCAGACGGGTTTCACGGGACCGATGACTCGAGCCTTGCAGAACGGCTGGGCTACAACGTGACCGTAATCATGGGCTCGGACCGCAACATCAAAATCACTAAACCCTCGGACTTACCCCTTGCCCGCCTTTATCTCGCGCAAGAACGCGACCGGCAGGAAGCCGCAGGATGAAAACCTCAAAGCAGGCAGGGAAGCGGCGAGTGGTGAGTCCCCTTCGCACCGGCCTGGGGAATGACTTGCACCGGTTGATCGCGGGCCGCAAGCTCGTTCTGGGTGGCGTACATGTCCCCTTCGCGAGAGGCCCGGCGGGCCACTCGGACGGCGACGTGCTGGCGCATGCGATTTGCGATGCACTGCTAGGCGCTGCCGCGCTGGGCGATATTGGCCGGCACTTTCCCAACACTTCTTCCACATGGCGTGGTGTTTCCAGCCTCGTTTTCCTCCGTCAGGTTCGCGATCTCTTGCGAAGCGCCGGTTACGCGATTGTGAACATTGACGCAACCGTTGGCCTCGAACGTCCCAAACTCTCCGCTCATATCCCCCGTATGCAAGAGAAACTGGCTGAGGCCCTGGGGTTGAACGCCGGCCAAGTCAGTGTGAAAGCCAAGACCGGCGAGGGCGTGGACGCGGTGGGACGGGGCGAAGCCGTGCGGGCTGACGCAATTGCGCTGATTGTGAAGTTTGGTAATCTGTCATCCTAAGCGCAGCGAAGGATCCCTGCAGTTGATCGAAAACTGTTGAAATATGCAGAACTGCGGGGATCCTTCGCTGCGCTCAGGATGACATACCCCAATATGTACATGCAGCCTCCGAACGCTGGCGAGGCTGTGGCCGGCGGGCGACTGGTCTGGCCGCCGCTGAATGTCGCTCACCGCGGGGCGAGCGGCGAAGCCCCGGAGAATACTCTGGCGGCGTTCGATCTGGCGCTGAGGCAGGGCGCAAGAGGAATCGAGTTCGACGTCCACCTTTCTTCTGACGGCATTCCGATGGTCATTCACGACCCGCGCCTGAATCGTACCACCTCCGGCAGCGGCTGGGTCGGCGAGCATCGGGCGAATCCGCTTCGCAAACTGGACGCCGGCTCGTGGTTCAACCGGCGCTTTCCGGAAAAAGCGCGGCGAGTCTACGTAGGCGCCAAGATCCCGCTGCTTTCCGAGGCGCTGGCGTGGGTTCGAGCTCGCAAGGCGCTTGCCTTTATCGAGATCAAGCGGGGCAAGAGAGCTTATCCTGGCATCGAGGCCAAGGTGGTGGAGGAGATCGAAAAACAACGAGTCGGCAGGCTGGTGACCATAGTTTCGTTTGACTTCGCGAGCCTTCGTCGGGTCCAGCAGCTTAACCGGCCTATCCTCCTGGGGTTGGACGTTTCCCGATCTCTTCTCGCCATCCGCCGGGTGAGGTCTCTGGCAGGCAATGCCGTCCTTCCGCACTGGGCGATTGCGTCGCGAGGATTCATCCGCCGCGCGCACCAGCATTCGATTCCGGTCTTTCCTTGGACCGTCGACCAGCCGGCCCGAATGGAACGGAAGATCGCTGAGGGCGTTGATGGTATCATCACCAACTACCCGGCGAGGCTGGCGGAAGTCCTCAGAAGGCACGAGTCAGAAGTCAGTGTTGCCGAATGCCCGAAGGGCATTGATATCATTAGCCGTAGGTGAAACCTACGGTCAGAAACCAGGCCCGCAGTTGGATGGCGACCCCAAAGGGGTCGAGTCGGGCCGGATTCAACCCCTCCAGGGTTGATCGGTGCCTAAGGTGACCGCCCCCGCCGTAGGTTTCACCTACGGCTAATGACCTTGGGTCCCTTCGGGACCCGGCGAATCTTGACGCCCATGGGGGTGGTGGGACGCCAAGCAGGCAGAATGGTGAAGGGCATTTGTGAAAGGCGAAAAGACGAAAAGAATTGCTAAGAGATTTGTGATCTCCGGGCGAGTGCAAGGGGTCGGCTTCCGGTTCTTTGTCGAGCGATGGGCAGGAGAACTTGGCATCTGTGGCTATGCCAAGAACCTTTGGGACGGAACCGTGGAAGTTTACGGTATCGGCGACGCCGCCTCACTGGAGCAACTCAAGCTTCGGTTGGCGGAGGGACCTGGCGCCGCGCGCGTTTCCGGCGTCAGAGAATCCGACGAAACTGTGGACAAGCGCTACGTGCGTTTCATGATCGAAGGCTAAGGGGCAGAGTTGACAGTCGACAGGCGATAGTTAACAGTCGACAGTCACCAGTTGGCAGACAAGCGCAGTCTCTCATATCTTCGGCAGTCTGATTTGACTGTCGACTGTTAACTGTGAACTGTCGACTTCTTCAAGGAGGAACTCTGGTGGACCTGAAGAGCTTGATTCGTGAAGTTCCGGACTTCCCCAAGCCCGGCATTCTTTTCTACGACATCACCACCTTGCTGAAAGACCCCGTGGGGCTGCACTCCGCCGTCGATGCGCTGGCCAACTGCTTTGTCGGGCGCAAGGTTGATAGCGTGGTGGGCATTGAGGCTCGGGGCTTCATCTTTGCGCCGATGGTGGCCTACCGTCTCAACACCGGATTCGTTCCTGTGCGGAAACCCAAGAAGCTTCCGGCTGCTACGGCGTCTGCTACGTACAACCTTGAGTACGGCGCCGACTCACTCGAAATCCACCGCGACGCCATCAGTCAGGGACAGGACGTATTGATCATTGATGATCTGCTGGCCACAGGTGGGACGGCGGCGGCAGTCGCGCAGCTTATCGAGTCGCTCGGCGGGACGGTCGCCGGTCTGGGATTTCTAATTGAGCTCGCCTTCCTCAAGGGTCGTGCCAAGCTGAGCAAGTACGACCTGCACGCCGTCCTCGAGTATCAGAGCTCGGTACGTGGTATTTGGTAGGTCGCAGGTGGGGAAAGGCGGTTCACCACCTACGACATGCCATCTACGGTCCGCAAGATTTCATCCAGGAAATGCTCCTCCGGCAAGGACCCTTCGATGGAGAAACTTCCGTTGACCATGGTCTTGGGAACGGCGTGGACGCGATATCTGGCCGCCCATTCCGGAAACTCCGTAGCCTCGATGGCGTCTGCGCGGACGTTGTCATTCTCGATGGCGAACTGATACGCGAGGCGCACGGCCCGTGGACAGTGTGGTCAAGTGGGAGTAACGAAAACTTCGAGGTGGAGCGATGCGTTCAGTTGGGCAAGTTTAGTTCGGCTCGCGGGGAGGAGGCCGGAATCTCCCTTCGAAACCGCAAGTATAGCATCGAGTAAGCTGGAAAACTCGTAGCCGGCCGGCAAGCCGTAAAACCGAATGCCGTAGTCCTTGCTGTTCTGAATGACGGTTGCAGGAACCTTGTCCACTCCGTACTGCGCCACTTTTTCTTTGTCGAGTTGGAAGTTGAAGACCTGAAGCGATAGCTTGTCGGACAGTGGGGCAAGCTCTTTCATAAGCTGCAAGGATTCCGCGCCCAACTCCAGGTTCAACTCCTGTGTGAAATGGACGATGGTTACGGGGTTTACAACCTCTTCAAGTCTCTTGCGGATTTCGACAGCATCCGCGTCCTGGATCAGTCCCATAGTTAGCGATCCTCTATAATTCGTTGTCGGCGTCAAAGCCGAACTTCTTCATCTTGTAGCGAAGCGCGTCGCGGGAAATATCCAGAAGTTTGGCAGCGTGGGTTTGGTTCCCGCCCGTTTGCTTCAGCGCCAGGCCGACCAACTCCCGCTCCACTTCTTCGAGAGAGGTCCCCTGTCGTGGCAATTCCAGGACCGGAATCATCCGGCCGGAGGAGAGCGGCCGCCAGGAGGAGGAGGTGGTGGTCACAAGGGGTTGCGGGTCTGCAGACACGCAGTCAGCGACAAATGCGGGTGGAAGGGCCTCGTAAGCCTGCGATTGGCCCGTGACTTGAATCGGTAGATAGGTGGGGCGGATGTAATCGGCGTCCTCCAGAATCATGGCCCGCTCAACCGCGTTCTTCAATTCACGGACGTTCCCAGGCCAGTCATGAGGCCAACAGCAGGTTACGAGTCTCCTGCGTGATGCCCCGGATGCTCTTGCGAAAGCGGAAGTTGTAACGCTCGATGAAGAAGTCGACGAGCGGAAGAACGTCTTCCTTCCGGTGTCGCAGAGGAGGAATGAAAATCGGAATGACGCTGAGACGGTAGAAAAGGTCCTGGCGGAAGGTGCCCTCCCGGACGCCTTGTTCGAGATCGCGGTTCGAGGCCGCGATCACCCGCACATCCACCCCCAGGTCTTTCACTCCGCCGATGCGCCGGATGGTCTGATCCTCTAGAACTCGCAACAGCTTGGCCTGGAGATAAGTTGACATTTCGCCGATTTCATCGAGAAACAACGTCCCGCCGTCGGCGACCTCAAAGAGGCCCTTTTTCTGCGCCTTGGCGTCGGTGAACGCCCCGCGTTCATGGCCGAACAGTTCGGCTTCCATCAAGGTTTCCGGGATGGCCGAGCAGTTGATCGGCACGAACGGCTTGTCGGCGCGCACGCTGTCGTAGTGGATCGCCTTGGCCACCAGGTCCTTGCCGGTGCCGCTCTCGCCCTGTATGAGCACCGTGGAGGCTTCGCTCGCCGCGACCTTGCGCACAAAGTTCATCAGTTCCAGCATGCGCGGTGACTTGCCCACCACCTCGTGGTAACCGGAACGCTTGCGGACTTCTTCCCGCAGGCCATCGCGCTCGGAGCGCAACATCGAGCGGTCGATGGCGTTCGCCAGGGTGACCTGCAGCTCGTCGAAGTCCAGGGGCTTCTTGATGAAATCCAAAGCGCCCAGCTTGATCGCGGTCTTGATATCATCAAGCTGGGGGTCGCCGGTTATCATAATAACCGGGATGGAGAGGTTGTTCTGCTTGATCTCGCGCAGCACCTCAATTCCGCTGAGGTCGGGCAGACGCACGTCAAGCAGGATCAAATCGGGCGACTCGGCGCGGATCTGCGACAGTCCGCCCGTGCCGGATTCGGCCTCGAGAGCGGTGTAGCCCCACTCCTCGAGTTGTCGACGCACGGACCAGCGAATCAGCTTCTCGTCGTCGACGATCAGAACCTTCTCATTGGGCATAGATTTCTTTGGGTTCCTCGACTGCCTCGCGCAAGGGCAGGCGGATGATGAATCGGCTGCCTTTTC
This sequence comes from uncultured Acidobacteriota bacterium, assembly GCA_963831905.1. Lineage (GTDB taxonomy): Bacteria > Acidobacteriota > Terriglobia > UBA7540 > UBA7540 > CAVROP01. Next base: position 3,336,113 of record CAWHRX010000009.1, read on the forward strand.
CCAGCCTGCTTTCCACGGTTAACGTGCCGCCATGCTGGCGAATGATCCGCCGGCAGAGCGACAGACCCAAGCCCGTGCCTCCCCGCTTGGTGGTGTAGAACGGCCGGAAGATGCGCTCCAGGGAATCTGGAGGAATGCCTGCGCCGGTGTCACTGACCGAGATCTCCACCAAATCGGCCTGGCCTGGCCCGCCGGGAGCATCGACTTTGGCAGCGATCGTGATCCTGCCCTCCCCTTCAATGGCCTGCATACCGTTCAGAACCAGGTTCAAAAGGACTTGGTGAAGTTGTTCTGAATCCATGCGAAAGGCCGGAAGGTCCGGGGGGACCTGAACGGAGAACTCGATATGTCTTAATCCCGTCTGCTGCCGGGCGAGGTGCAGGGTTCGAGCAAAAGTCTCCTTCAAGTCAGCGCGTCCGAACTGTGGAGGCTTGGGCCTCGCATAGGCGAGCATGTCGTTCAGGACCTTCTCGATTCGCCGCACCTCCTGCCGCAAATCCTCCAGCACTTCCCGGTCCGGGTGGTCCTTGGGGAAATCTTTCGTAATGATCTCGATAGCGCCGGCGATCCCGGCTAAGGGATTACGAATCTCATGAGCCACCCCGGCGGCAAGTTCTCCCATCGTGGCCAGATGCTCAGCCTGTAGCATTTCGGCGTCATGAGCCCCATGGCAATGATCGCAAAAATCCTTCCATCGGGTAGCCAATCCACGAATCTCACTCTCCAGGCCGCTCGAGCCACCTTGGAGGTGCAGCGGCATCGTGAGCGTAAAATAGTTGGGGGCAATTCGTCGGATTGCTGTCCGCAGCTCCTTGAGAAGCGCCCAGGAGCGGCGCTCCTGGTAGATGAGCATGCCCGCAGCGGCGCACAATGCGGCGAGCAACGCTATGCCTAGCCCAAGTTGGAAGCTCGAGCCATGGCGCAGCCACTCCAGCGCCATGAGCAGAATGATCCCCGCCACGGCAGTGATCAAAACCACCAGGTTCTGCCCAAAGGTCGGGGGAAACCTGAAGACGCGCTTTACCGGGCCCCAGTTCAAAGTTTTGACGTATCCTTCCCGCAGACCTAACAGGTTGCTCCAAAACATCTGCCAACCGTCATTCTGAGTCGAGGCAAGAACCTCTGCCGTTGTGGCGATGAAGGAACTACTGAGATCCTTCCCTTGTTTCAACCAGGACTGCCTGCGGTTCCTCAGCACGGCAACCGCAAGCGTTTCTAAGCAGCCTGCTAACGCTCCAATTTTAGCACAGGGCGGGGCGTGTGGCCAGAAAGCCCGAACGATTTTTCGTGTCCGAGTAGGGGGCGGTTCGCGAACCACCCCTGCGATGTATTACTTCCATCCCTTTCGATCACGCAAAGACGTGATGTGCGCGATGTGGTGCCGGCCGTGCCAGGAGACCATGCCAAGGTATTTGTCCAGGGTCAACACTCCCACCTCGGGGTGCCGCAAGGTGCGCGCAAAATCCTGAGCCTGGAGTGACCGCAACAGCAGCACCCATCGCGAATGCAACGATTCCAGCAGGGTGAGGGAAAGTTCGAGAGGCGCGGTGCGCGCATCCTTGAGGACCGCCCAGCGCTCCTGGTCGTACGGTTTAATAGTCGGCTCATCTTCCGTCAAGGCTAGCCGGAAACGGATATAGGTGTTCATATGACTATCGGGGAGATGGTGTACCACTTGCCGCACCGTCCAGCCTTCCGGACGGTAAGGGGTGTCCACCAGCTCCGGCGTTAGCCCTGCCACGGCCTGGCGGAGCTGTGCCGGCGCCTGCTCGATTTGCGCGATGAACTGCTGCCTCTGTTCGTCTGTAAGGGTTCCTCCCCATTGGAACTTTCCGATCGGGTATTGCAGGTCCATAAAACCAAGCCTCCTTTGGCTAAGCATTCCATTCCCGAGGTGAAAGACGGCCCCACACCATTCTACCCTACGTCCTCAAGCGAGAAATGAATTCCCGGGGAGAGACGATGGCGACGCCCTTGTACTCACGCAGGTGGAGTAGGTCGCCGACGTCGCCCGTTACAAGGAAATCGGCTTTCCCACCTACGGCTGTCGCTAGAAACTTGTCATCATCCGGATCGCTGCACACTTGTACCTCGGGCAGATGAACCACCAGTTCCGCCACCTCCCACAATATAAACGACACATCAAAGATGCGTTCACCCAATCCATAGCGGTCACGGATGCGGGGGCGATTGAGGACTTCGATTATCTCCTCATTGACGGGCGGGCTGGCCAGCAGGGTGAACAGCCCTGACCGGAGAGCCTTGAGTATGGCGGCGGGGTACCGCTGTGGGCTGATCAGGGCGGAGACGAACACGTTGGTGTCCAGTACGATCCGAGGCTTACCGGCCACGCCGGACCTCCGAAATAGCTCCTAAAATGTCCGTCTGTAATTGCTTGGGCCGGACCTTGCGGTTCTTATCCCATATTTGCTCGACCGCCTTCCAGGGATCGTAACTCTTCAGAGCCTTTCGGGCCACGATGGCTTCCAAGCAGAGTTCGTTGATAGACCGACCGCTTTCAAAGGCCTCGCGGGCCAGCTCCTTGTGGACCTCGGACGGTACCCGAATAAGGATCTTGCCGGCGTAAGTTCGCATGCGAACCACCTCCACTTCTATGATGATAGCATACTATCACGCTAGCAAACCCTGATCCGGGGAGTGTCGTCATCCGCTGGGAAGACTATTACGGGCCGCAGGTTGTGTATACTGGTCGGGGAGTTGTTCAATGGGCGGACGCCGCGCCGGCTGTCGCATATTCCACACCATCGCTGCTTTTCTGGGGGCGTTCCTGGCGCTGACCGCTCTGATCGGTGGCCACCAGGACAACGTGGTCCACCGGCCCCTGCCGGATATCAAGCAGTTGCTGAGCGTTGTTCAGAAGAATCAGGAGCAGCTCGAAAGCCTGATCGACCAGTACAGTTGCACGGAAGACGAGGAAGTGCGCGAGCTCGACAAAGACGGCAAAGTGAAAAAGACTATCGCCAAGGAATACATGGATTTTTACTTGGGCGGGCAGCTCGTGCGGCGGGAGGTAAAGAAGGATGGAAAGCCTCTAACCGGCGACCAGCAGAAGAAGGAAGACAGCCACATCGAAAAGCGTATCCGAGAGTATGACCAAAAGAAAGCAGCGGGAGGAGAGGACGCGACCAATAAGAAAGAGAAAATCGATGTCTCTACGATCCTGCGGGTATCAAACTTCACACGTCCACGTTGGGAAGAGTTCCGCCGGCAGGAAGTGATTGTCTTCGATTTTGCACCCAATCCGGCCTACAAACCGCGCAACAGAACGGAAGACCTCTTACACAAGTTGGTGGGGACTGTGTGGGTGGACGACCAGGCTCGCCAGGTGGTGCGCTTGGAAGCCCACCTCAGCGACTCCTTCAAGCTTGCGGGGGGCCTCCTGGCGTCCATTCACAAGGGATCTTCGCTGGTGATGGAACAAGCCAGGACCAACGGCGAGGTTTGGCTGCCCTCTTATGTTGATGCTCACTTCTCTGCTCGCCTGTTGCTTCTCACGAGCGCCCTCGGCGACTACGCCTCAAAATTCAGCGACTATAAAAAATTTCGAGTGGAGACTGTCACGGGGAAACAAGCGAAGTGAAGGGATTGAGGCTGGCGCCGAGCGAAGCTCTGTGCTCGGCGAATTCCCAATGTCTGGAGACCGCAGAGCTTCGCTCTGAGCCAGTTGGGAAGTCAGGGTCGGAAGGACGACCGGGTCGCCTCATCAGCCGCGTCCAGCGTTGGCGCTGCACCACGTTTCACATAGGGTAAGATTTGACCCATCCGTAAGCCTTGACATTTGCCTATACAATCGCCGATCTTTCCTGCTATCATGGATTTGCAGGCTAATGGCTTTGATTGGGATAAGGGCAACCGCGCCAAGTGCGAAAAGCACGGGCTTTCGACTTCCGTTATCGAAAGCCTTTTCACCCGTCCGCTTGCCCTTCTCCCCGACGCTGCCCATTCGCAACGCGAGCGCCGCTTCCGGGCCATAGGCCGAACGGATAAGGGGCGGGGCGTATTCATCGTGTTCACGCTCCGGCGGAAAGGCGATCAACTGCTCATCCGGCCCATTAGCGCCCGTTACATGCACAAGAAGGAGATCGATGCGTATGAAAAAGAAAATCCCGACCTTTAAGAGCGACCGTGCGGCGGCGGCGTTCGTTGACAAGGCCGACCTTACCCAATACGACCTTTCAGGAGCGACGTTGACCCGCTTTGAGATCAAGCCGAAAGACAAATCAATCAACCTGCGTCTCTCCGGCGAGCTTTACCACGCAGTACGCAAACGCGCCGCCCGCGCGGGTGTTCCCTATCAGCGTTTCATTCGCTTGACGCTTGAACAGGCTACCGGCGCACCGAAATAAACACCGTTGCGAAAAGGGTCCTTTGCGCAACGCCGTCGGCAGTGGCAGCGTTGAGGATAGGATGTCCGAGGCTGCCTTGTCGAATTCCTGAGTCTTGGGGGCCGCAGAGGTTCGCTCTGTGCCAACCGGGGAGTGTCATTCCGAGCGCAGCGAGGAATCTCGCTCTGTGCTCTTGAGTTTGTGTAGGTAACAGAACAGCGCGAGATTCCTCGCTGCGCTCGGAATGACACCGGTTTATGCGTACGCGTGCAATCCCGGCAATAGATATGTAACACCGAAAAACGTGAACATCACAATGGCGAATCCGACAATCGCGAAGTAAGCGGATCGACGCCCCCGCCAACCTCGGGTTAGCCGCATGTGCAGATAACCTGCGTAAGTCAGCCAAGTGATCAGCGCCCAATCTTCCTTGGGGTCCCAGCTCCAATAGGTGCCCCACGTCCGGTTCGCCCAGTAGGCGCCCGCAATGATCATGAGGGTTAGCAAGGGGAACGAAACGGCAACGGTTTTGTAGATCAGCGCGTCGAGCGTATCCCGCTGGGGCAGGGAATTGGCGATCGAGTCGTATTTCCCGTTCAGCACCTCCCACGCCACGGAAGCAAACAGCCCGCAGACAATCCCCGCCAGCAGGAACGGGCTGGCCGCCATGTGCACGCCAAAACTCTGCCCCACTTGCGGAACGAAGTAGGGTCCGGAGTTGACCTTCAGCAAAAGCAGCACAAAAGCCAGAGCCTGCCCAAAGATCGAGGCCAGGAAAAGCCGCTTGGCCCAGTTTTCCCACTGGCCCGGCTTCTCTCCATATGAGCCGGCCAAGTTGAAGATCAGGGCGGCTGTCGCCAACGCCAGCACCACTACAAACGGCCAACCCAGGGCCGAAATGGAAACCAGCAGCGGCTCCTTAGGCGCCACCATCACCTTCTCCTGAGCCGCAGCATCCCAAGCGGGGAGAAGAAAGGCAAAGCTGCTGTCGACCGAACTCAGGACCACCGCTCCGTAAATCGCTGCGATCAGTCCGCAAGTCCAACTGAGGAACGCGCGCGCGCTGACCCTGTCTTTGATGAGGAACAGCAGCGCCAGGGCGAAAGAAATCGTGAAGCCTGCGTAACTCAGCATCGCAAGGGTAACGTGAATCTGCAACCAAGTGCTCTGCAGCGCCGGAACCAGGGGCCGGATTTCGCCCGGCAGCACTTGCAGCAGAATTATCGCCAGGGTGGCTACCGGCATAGTTATCGCGCCCAGAAACGGGATGTCGAACTTCCACTCCGCCACCTCGTGCAACACCACCACAGCCCAGGAGAAGACCAGCACCATTTCGTAGATGCCCGAAAGCGGGGCATGCCCCGCGGTGACCCACCGCGCCGCGATGGCCACGGTGTGCAACAGAAGGCTGCCGCGTGTCAAGGCTTCGGCGCCCGCCTGCAGGTTCGATTGGCGAACGGCCAAAGAAGCAATATGCAGCGCCGTGGCCCCCAGATATCCAACCAAGGCGAGATAGAGAAACTTCTCGCCGCCTGCCCACCCCGCGCGCCCAATCAGATGCGGAACGGAAACGGCTATCACGACCAGTACCGCCACGCTGACGCTCAGAAGGATCCAACTGCCGGCGTTACTGCTGCCGTGGTCATCGACATATGCTGTCAGAACTTTCGACATGGCTCATCTCCTCTTGCTGTAACTCAGCCCGGCGTGCTCATTGGGAACAGGCCTCTCCCTTGGGGAGAGGCCTGTCTCTCCGACTCCTCATGGCGAGAAGTATTCAGGCAGAAATCGCCTCCCTAGCCTCAGCCGGGGCTACGCTAAGAGCGATTTCCAACTCTCCCGCCAATTCGTTAAAACGCCTTTCAAAGCTCTCGCGATACTTGCTGGGTTGTCCGCCCAACAAGAGGGCAGGCTGCCCCTTTCGATCGCGTCCTACGACGCCCCAGATGCGCACGTGCGACATATAGAGGGCCATCATCAGGCCTACGGTCAGCAACAAGCACCCGCCCCAGATCAGGTTCTGGCCGGGCTGGCGCGCGACTTGCAGCCCGGTCATGTACTCCATTTCCAGATCCCGAAGCTGGAAGTTGATCCCTGATTGATTAGGCGGAGCCATTTGCGGAGCTTTGGGAAAGATCCACACTTCCGTCTGCTTCCTGCCCGGTAACGTCACCGACAACTGGATCGCGGGGTTGCGAGGCTCGTCGGATCGAGAAGATATCTGATTCCCGTCCAGGACGAAATCGGGGACGAACTCCGTCAAGTCCACCGTCGCGCCCGAATCATCCAGGTGAGCCGGTTTGCCGGGTTGCAGGCTGATCCGCTGCGCTGGGTGCTGGATTCCATCCTGCCCGGCCCAACTGGCGTCGAAGACCAGCTTGTCAGGCGTACCGGTTGGAGCATAGCTCGCTTGGAAGAACCGCACCCCTTTAAAGGTGAGCGGATCATTGACATAGATTGTCTTCCGGACGACCTCTCGGCCGCTTTCTTCCACAGCCAATTGGCTCCAGTACTGCTTTGGCGAGCCGTCGCTATACCGTTCCATGCCCACGCCGTCGCACCGCAGAGTGAATCCCAGGTTATGTGGTGCGCCTGGGGTGGTCATGGCTTCCACGGACTGTGTCCGCGCTCCGGGAGTCAGGTTAACGAACCCTTTAAAACCCCACATCCCATCAGTGATAGCTCCCGCGAAAATAATCAGCAGGCTGGCGTGGACGATATAGGGCGCCAAACGGGCTGCACGGTGCTTTTCCACATAGAGCGTGCCCTTCTCCAGGCTTTTCGGCTTTGGCGGGTAGCCCAGATCGCCGAGTTTTGACTTGGCGAGGGCAAGGGCCTCGGCAGGCGTATGGAAGCCCAGAGGTATTTCCTTCCGAAAAGGCAGTTGGCGCACATACCATTCGTCGGCCAGGATGTGCGGCCGCACGAACAATCTCCAGACTTGGGGAAAACGCTCCAGAGATGCAAGCGTGATATTGGCCCCCAGTAAGCCCAAGAGCAGAATGAACCACCAGGTATGGAACACGTCGAACAAGCCCAAGGCATTTAAAAGCCGGACGGTCTGGGGAGCATAAACCTGCTCGATTTGCCCTTCTTGAGTCATGGGTCGCTGCAGGATCATGGTTCCGATAATGACGGCCGTTCCCAGTGACCCCAGTAAGACCAAGCCGCATTCCAAAGAACTGAGGAATCTCAAAAGCTTGTCGAGCATTGTCTGTTGCTTTGCCACTATTTACTCCTGCCGAAAGCCCATTCAATTCGCGGATAGCCTGCCGCTGAGAACAAAGGGAAGGGCACTTGGGGTGCCAGTGAGGAAGAAAATGTCCTAATTACCTAAGCGACTGATAATACGTTAGGACTTCACGCGCAGTTGCGGGGTTCGGGAGTCCTTCGTCGGCTATCCCTATGGAAACTTGGGGCAAAAGTCGCACGAGGATGCGTGAACAAACTCAATTTGTCACTTTTTTCGGAATCATGAGACGGCGACGCCTAAATTCGTCAACAACTTCGGAAATCTCCCCGAGGGCATCAAAAATGCAGACAAAAAGGACAGTCACCGTTTTGGTGCTTATATTCGAGGAGGCGTTAATGAAGACCATTCCGATCAATCGCAGTGCAAACGAAATTGTTGTTAAAGAAGTGACCTCAGCGTCCAAAGCCGGCGAGGGTGTGCCGGTGGAAGTTCAGCCGACCTTTACGATCGCGTTCGCGCTCGGCACGCGCATGAAGGATCTGCACGACACCATCATCCGCACTGTCCTACAGCAGACGAGGGGCAATCGGCTGCGCGCAGCTCAATTGCTGCACATTAACCCCCGCACGATCCGTCGCAGACTGGGCAAGAAAGAGACTATCGGTTCCGTGATTCGCGCCGCATAATACTGTTCCAAGCAATGGCCGTGGGAGCTCTCCACGAGGTGGAGCGCAGATTCCCCGGTCCATGTGGCGAAGATCTTCGTGCGTGATTACAGCTTCTGGAATTGGAAGCAAGGTTTGCGGCTTTGGCCGCGTTGTCTCGCATTCAGTCAGCCTCTTCTCGCCCCCCGAAGAGGAACCCTGCCAACTCATCGTGTCTCCCCGGCGAGGCACGAATAACCCGCTGCCTGCGGGTGCAGCGCCGTCTGACCCGTTACTCGGGCTACCGGCACCGCTGGCTGCCTCCACACGCTTAGCATAGCTAGGGCATTCGTCCCTCCGGCGCGGGCGGCCAGAGAGGCGCACTCACCCTCTCGCCGTGCGCCTGGACAGGAGGCCTATTTCCAGTGCAAGGATGCCGGGAATGGGGTGACAGACTGTCGTTCAAGTACTTCGTTTTCACCACGCTGCAAACTGAGTTGAGATTGGCGCGCTACGTGCTCGTTTTAACGACGAGTCGTAAGGCATCTCCGTCTCGCAGTTTTCGAGATTCGTTGGAGTCCAGGCTGACATGTTGAAACAGGCCAACGACCAAGATCGGATTCAGATTACACGAGATGGCCAGAATTCTCCGGGTGTGGAACTCTCCGGGCGAATACTCGTCGTCGATGACGACCCGCACTTTTTGAGGGTGCTGGCACGCATCCTTTCGGGTGAAAATTTCCTGGTCACCTCAGCGGCAGGGGCATGCGACGCATTGGAACTACTGAAAAGCGCACAGTTTGACTTGGTCATCTCCGACCTCCGGATGCCGGAATGCGACGGCCTGAATTTCCTTGAATCGCTCCGCGGGAGCGGAAACACCGTCCCCGTCATCATCCTCACAGCCTATGGGGAAGTTGATACGTACCTGGCGGCCATGAACGCCGGGGCCACCGAGTATCTGAATAAGCCGATCCAATCGGATGAGCTGCTGAAAACTGTGCGCGCCTGCCTGCGCTCGGGGAAGGACCGGCGAAACAGGGCCTAGGGGCTGGCAAAACCTCGCATTTCAGCTTGTCTGATTTGTTCCGCGGTCCACCCGTAACCGTCAGCCGCCCGTCCCTATTGCCCAGTCCTCAGTTTCCAGTCCCCAGACCCTAGTCCCCAGTCCCTAGCTTTTAAGTTCCACGATCGTGGCGCCTGCGCCGCCTTCGTGGGGGGGAGCGAGGTAGAACTTCTCGACGTGCGGGTGCGAAGCGAACATCTCGTGCAGGGTCTTGCGGAGGATGCCTTTGCCGAACCCGTGGATGACGCGCAGACGGAAGCGTGCCCCCAGGTAGGCTTCGTCAAGGAACTTGTCGACACGTTCGCAGGCCAATTCTGCCGTGTCGCCGATCACGTTGAGTTCCGCAGGGCCCTCGTCGCCACGCCGGGCGGCCATGGCCGGTATCGCCGCGCCGGTTCCGCCATGGACGATCCGCCGCACCTCGTGGCGCTCGAGGCGCATGTGCAAGTGCCCGACGGCAATGTCGACAAGTTCGTCATCGGGAAAGGCCATGACCGTGCCGGGAGAGGATAGGTTGGCCACTTGCACCTGGTCGCCCACGGCAAGGGGCCTGTCCGAGGCGGGCTCGACGGTCGCCGGGGCGGCGCCGCCGATTGCTTCCAGGACCTGGGTGTTCCACTCTTCCCGGACATCGCGCTTGAGCGCAGCCACCTTGCGTTCCAGACCCTTCGACGCCTTGGGGCCTTTGGCGGCTTCGAGTTGGCGACGAAGCAGATCGATCATGTCCTCCCAACGCTTCTCGTTGTCGCGCAGAGTCTGCTCGAGCCGCGCGTCCAAGTCTTTCATTTTCTGGCGGTGTTCCGCCTCGAGGCGGTTCTCCAGTTCGCGTTGCCGTACCTCTTGATCGCTCCGTTGCTGAGCCAACTCCCCGCTTTGCTTTTCGAGTTCCTCTCTCTGCTGGTGCAGACCCGCGATCAGGGCTGCGGCTTCCGCATCCGCCGGGTGCAGCAGGGTCCGAGCCTTTTCCACGATGCTGGTTTCGAGGCCGAGGCGTTGCGCAATGTCGAGCGCGCTGGATTTTCCCGGCAGCCCGCTCAACAGCCGGTAAGTGGGCTGGAGAGTCAGCTCATCGAACTCCATGGCCGCATTGAGCGCTTCCGGCGTTTCCGCGGCGTAGGCCTTCAGCCGCGAGTGGTGCGTGGTCACGAGCGTCATCGAGCCGCGCTCGCGAAAGTGCTCGAGAATGGCCACGGCCAGCGCCGCGCCTTCGTTCGGCTCCGTGCTGGTCCCCAGCTCATCCATCAGCACCATGTCCTGATCGCCCGCCACCTCGGCCATCCTCTGGATGTTCTGGACGTGCGCCGAAAACGTGCTCAGGTTGGCTTCGATGGACTGCTGGTCCCCGATATCCGCCAGCACGCGCCGGAACACCGGCAGCTCGAACTCGGCCGCCGGCACAGGGATGCCCGCCTGCGCCATGAGCACCGCGCTTCCCAGTGTTTTCAGGGCCACGGTCTTTCCGCCAGTGTTCGGCCCGCTGACGATCATCATGATCTTGGGCGGCTTGAGTTCGATGCTCAGCGGCACGGGGCTTTTTCCCTGCGCGCGCAGCGTCTTTTCGAGCAGCGGATGCCGGGCGTCTACGAGCGCGAGCGCCCGCTCGGCGCCGAACTCGGGGATGCAGGCGTCGTACTGGCGGGCAAATTCCGCCTTGGCAAAAGCGAGGTCAAGTTCGCTCAAAATCTCGGTGGCCCGGGTCAAGTCGTCGCGCCGCTCCCGGAGCTTGCGGCTGAATTCACCCAGGATGCGTTGGATTTCGGCGAACTCCCGGTCCTGGAGTTCCACCAGTTCGTTGTTTAGGGGCAAAGTCTCCATGGGCTCAAGAAACACGGTTGCCCCGGACGAACTCGCTCCGTGCACCACGCCCTGCACGCGGCGCTTTTCCTCCGCCCGGACGGGAATGACGAAGCGGTCGTTGCGCAGCGTCACCACCGCATCCTGAAGCACGCCCTCGCGGCTGAGGTGGCGCAGCATGCGCTCCAGCACGACTTGCACTTCGACGCGCAGCCGCTCAATGGCGCGGCGAATCCGCGCCAACTCCGGGCTGGCGGAGGAATCCACCGAGCCGTCGGGATTGATCTTTCCTTCCAGCTCCGTGACCAGATTGCGGAAGTCCGGCAGGCTGCGTGCCCACTCGTCGAGGCGTGCCAACGGGCACTTGGAGAACAGCCGCTGCATCTCCAGCGCCGCGCGCGCCAGTTCCGTCAGCGCCAAGATTTCGAGCGCCGCCAGGGACGCGCCCTCAATGCGCAGCTTTTCGAGCAGCGGCCGCGGGTCGCGCAGGCTCCCCAGGCTCGGACGCGGACTCTCCCGCAGGTATTCGCGCGCTTCCTTCGCCTGCTCCAGCAGGCGGCGAATCAGATCGAGGCGCGTGTGGGGCTCGACCGCATCCAGAATCGGCGCGCTGAGCGGCCCGGACAAATACCCGCCCAGCAGTTCCAGCACGGAGGGGAACTCGAGTACGTCTTGGGAAAAGCGATCTGCGGCGTCGGCCATGGGAAACCAGAAAGCAGAAATTAGAAGTCAGAAAATCGAAAATCGAAGAGCGCAACTCGAAAAGTGGGTTGAGCGTAGTGCCGGGTCACCCCTTCTCATGAAAATGCCCTCTCCCCCTTGGGGGAGAGGGTGGACCGCGACGGCGCCTTCATCAGCCGTCGCGGGCCGGGTGAGGGGGTCCTGGTTCGCTGAAACCGAAAACCGAAAGCCGGTACAGCCGATTGCTTATCGCGGTCCTAGCCTTACCTAGCCACCCGGAAGTTCCGCTTCATTTTGCGCGCAACGAGCGTTTTTTGCCGGTTTTGCGCTCCGATTTGCACGTTTCCGCGCACAATAACTGCCAAATCTGCAACCTTCAACAGCGACATGTCATTTGTTTTCACTTACTTACTAGCTTCTGTCCCGTTATTCTCGAATAAATCCTTTGTTTTCAGCTACTTCTTAGCTTCGTTTCAACAGGCATCATTTGTTTTCAATAACATACTGGCTTCGTTCGTAGTATATTTTGTTATTTTTCGACTCCCGTTTCCCGCGCGCGCCTGCTCCGAACCGCTTTCCCCTGGGCACCCTCGTGCCCAGCGCCCGGCTACGACAAAATGTCTTCAATCAGACCATGATGATAGGCTATCATACCTTCGTCGGCTTGTCAAGCGGAAAATGCTTCGAATGCGGGTAAGTCAGCCGGCAGCGCAACTGGAACTGGCGGGGGGATTTTGGTTGACATGTGTTGTCAAATCTGACAACATGGCCCGTTGCGCGGTTCAGACGAAGGCGAGGGCAGGTGATAAGAACCAGGCGACCCATTTCGTGGATCAAGGCGGCGCTTGGAGAGTTCCAGACGTTCCCTGAGGGTGCAAGGTCAATATGCCTCGCGGCACTGACCATCGCAGCAGAGGGTGGCAAGGCGGATATTGCAAAGCCGATGCGCGGCATGGGCTCGGGATTGTTCGAGATTGCACTGCCGTTCAGAGGCGACGCGTTCCGTGTGGTCTACGCGGTTCAACTTGCTGAGGAAATCTGGGTTGTCCATGCGTTTCAGAAGAAATCGACTCGGGGCGTCAAAACGCCCAAACACGAGATTGAGTTAATTCAAGAGCGGTTGAAGAGGCTGAAGGAGATTTTGCAATGAAAGGTGAAAAGCTGGAAGTGGTGCGTGGGAGCGGGAACGTTTTTCGCGATCTCGGGCAGGCGAACGCGGATACCGAGCAGTTCAAAGCGATCCTCGCGGCCGAGATCATTAAGGTGCTCGATCGGGAACGCCTGAGCGTCCGTGCGGCGCAGGGCCGCACCGGGATTGCGGCGGCCGACTTCTCGCGGATCCGCAACGCCAAGCTGGGCCGCTTCACCGTCGATCGCCTGATGTCAATTCTCAATAGGCTCGGAGCGCGCGTGGACGTCGAAGTCCGCGTGCGGCGCGTCGAACCGATTGAGCAGGCGGTCCCCGTATAGCGGGGAAAGCGCGGGTGGAGCAGGCGTGCGGCTCTTGGCATGTCTGCTCCTCTCCGACCGAGATGTGGTGCATAGATCCCGACAACCATCGTCGGGACGTACGCGCCATCCGCGAAGTGAGTGCATATGGTCGGATCGCATATTGTTCCCAGGTTTTATCTGGAACAGTTCGCCGTCAAAAAGAGGAAGTCCGCAAGGACAGGGCACCTATGGGTATATTCGAAAGAGTTGCAACCCCGGCAGGGCACAGCTCGGAGCGAGGGTGTCGAGAACGGGTATTTCGCCTACCCGCTCCCGACCGGGGGAATGGATGAATCGGTCGAGAACCGCCTCGCCATCCTGGAGAACAGCGCCAATGACGTGCTCGTTATGGCCCCGAGCGAATGCTTTGTTTGGAGCCCCCAGTACCGAACGATCATGGCTGATTACGTCGGCCTGATGTTCGCGAGAAGTCGGGGCAGGCTGGAGGGATCCTCCTGGGTGCACGCGAAGGTCTCCGAGCTAATGGGTCGCCTTCAACAAGAGGGTTTTTACAGGGAGATCGCATCTGAGTACGGCAGCAAGCACTCCCAGAATATCAGCGCAGAGGGGGTAAGGCGGGTAGGGGAGAGGCTCGCCGACTCGAATACGAGCAGAAACGCAGTAAAGAGGGGATTCATCCAGAATCTGCTTTCAAACGCTCGACTGGTGACTGACCAAATCTTGCGGGAGCCCTGGCAGGTGTGGTCCGCGAGGGATACGACCCACTTCGTCACGTCAGACACCCCGGTTGTCACGGCGATGCCCTCCAGTGGGGAATTGACACCGGGACTCGGGTTCGCCGTGCCCGGCGTTGTGGCCTTCTTTCCGCTCAATCCCCGTGCCTGTCTTGTGATGGGAGGGCGCGGGCCGGAGCACCGGCATGTCGTTGCGGAGAAAGTAAACAAGGTCAACGATCTCGTGATCAAACTCATGAGGAAACACGTTTACTCGCAGGTCGAATCCCCCAGGATCGAGCAAGGGATGAAGCGATACGGCGGTCAAGTCCAGTTTGGGAAGACCGCCTTCGTTCCGCAAGGCGACAATTTGATGCTTTTCAAACGAATCATCAGAATAAGTCTAGGATTGCGAACCACCTGATGGCCCTTAAGCGCGTTCCCCGGCGACCAAGGCGGGTGCCGCGGGACAGTGCGCAGTGGTCCGTCGAGGGTGGCAGACATTGGTCTTGTATGTCTGTGCCCGACGGGCAGGGATATCGAACCGTGTGCCGACGGCGGCATGCTGGAGTAGGCGACTAGAAAGCAATGTCGCCGCCAGCCGGGACATCGAATTGGCTTGCCCATATGTACCTTTTAAGGTGCACTCCCTGTAGAAGGAGCTTGATGCTTGACAGGCCGCAACCACAGAAAATCCCGCTGATCTTTTTTCGCACCGCGGCTGGAAGCGAGCCAGTGCGGGAGTGGCTGAAAGGATTGCCGGCAGCGCCCGCAGGCGGCAGAAGGAGTTGGAGCAATGAGTAAGAAACATATGGGTTCCAGCATCGATGATTTCCTGAAAGAGGAGGGCGTTTTTGAAGAGGCGCAAGCACAGGCGATTAAGGAGGTCGTCGCGTGGCAACTCGGCCAGGCCATGAAGAAGAAGAGAATATCGAAGTCGCGGATGGCAGCGCTGCTGAAGACCAGCCGGACAAAGGTTGACCGTCTGCTTGATCCGAAAAACGACATAACCCTCTCCAGCCTCGAGCGGGCAGCAGCCATGTCGGGGCGCCGGGTAATAGTGCAGTTGGTGTAGGATGTTAAGGCGGCAGTGCAGTCGTGGAGGTGCTTGAAGGGGAATAGCATGGAAGGGAAGGAAGTTCAATGAGTGCGGGTGTATCGACTTGCGAATTGTGCGGCGACTGGCAGGATCCAAGCCGTCGCCGGAAGCCAGGCCATTGTCCACGCTGCTTGCGGATTAAAGAGATGTTCCTTGCCGGCAAGCGCTTAGGCAAGATTGGAAAACGGTTCGGCATGACTGCTCTCGAGGTGCATTCTGTGGTCCGGCGATTGGAATTGAAGCGGGGACCTTGGACTTGTCCCGTGTGTGGATGGCAAGGCAGGATGGAGAGGCACACGCCAAGCATCTGCGCACGCAAGTTGCTGCTCAGGAGTTTGAGTAAGGCTGGTATGCCGGCGAGCGAGATCGCGCGTAAGCTCGGCGTCTCCAGGAATATGGTCTTCTTGACGACCCGCCGCATGGGGATCAAATGTTCTCCCATGAAAGCTGAGCTTTGTCCGGTATGTGGGTGGCGGGGAGTGATCTTATTCCACCCGCCACAACGTTGCGCATATTTGTTACGGCTCAGGGAGATGCGCGAAGGTGGGTTAAGCCAGGGCGTGATTCTCCGTGAGCTTGGTATCTCACGTATCGCGCTCTACCTAACCCTCCGTCGATTGGGGTTATCCTCCAAAACTCCTAAATGAACCAGCGAGGCGCAGTCATGAGCAAATAAGCATCTGAGGGGATTATGCAGGGCCTCGAGGAAGCGCTTGCCTACACCCGCGGCGACAAGTCGGCCGTTGCGCGCGTCGTCAACGTTCCCGTCAAACCGGCTGACATAAAGACCGCCCGCAAGAAAACGGGAATGAGCCGGGAGACCTTTGCCCGTGCCTTTGGCCTGAGCCCCGCAAGCCTGCGCAAGTGGGAAAACGGTGAACGGCAGCCCACCGGCGCGGCCCGAGTATTGTTGACCATCATCAGCCGTGAACCCGAAGCCGCCCTCCGCGCTATCGGATGACCTGGCCGGAAGAGGGTACCTGACCCTTTCTCCCGGTTTGAAACGATCCGCTCGGCTTAATTTTTGTCTCAAGCGCTGGATGCCCACAAGTGAGGAAGGAACGCCGGGAAATCGGGCGGAGAGCTTAGCCCTTGACGTGAGAAGGATGGACTCGTGACCTTCAAGGTAGATTTGTTTTTAATTTGCCTGGAGGAATGCGCGAGCTTTTGCGAGAAGGTCGACCACTTGGCCTGTGTTGGCGTCAGCCAACCGGAGTTGCACGTCCTGATGACGGGTGCCCCAGGGAGCATTAAGGTAGACCCCAAAGTGCTCGCCGTTTCGATAGAAACCCACAACCAGTGGGGCGTACCACTCGCCGGTAGCCGGGGATTGGTTGACCGCGTGATTCACCTCAAGGTCCGAGGGACTAAACTTATCTAAGTGCTCTCGGAAGAAGCGTTGGCTCCCCATCTGCGCTATAAGCCGCTGCTGCAGTTCCTTCAAACCCTCCTCGTCCAGGTAAACTACTACATCTGCGTGCTCACCATTTTTCAGTTCGACCTTCAGTCCCTTCGCCTTGTTTTTTGAGAGAGGGTCCTCCGCGACGAGGCCCGTGAACCCGGCTATGGGGTCTTCGGGAGCGGGCAACGCTCCGTGAGGCTGCTCCTTGATAGAGGCGTTTGGCTTAGAGAGAAGAAATGTTTCGAGCTTCCCGGGTTCATTTTGGATGTGAACTGACCGAGAGAGCTGAGCTGCTTCCGAGGTGTCTCTGGTACCCAATTGGAAAAGGGCGGCGGTGGCGACCAGTAGGAAGGCTGCTGTCTTTCTCATGAGGATAGCTCCTGCATACGTTCTAATGGTTGCCAGTTGCGGCAGCCACACAATTATACATCATCAATCTGACTGCAGTGGGCCACCCTGGGGTCGGCGAAATAAAACGCTATGTCGGCGCCACCCGAGGAGATGCGTTCAGCGACCGCTTTATAATTGCAGAAGTTCTCTAGGCTTGGATGCCACGATGTTCTGGGTCTGGCTGTCAACGACGCCGAGGTATCGGGCGAGGCTCGAACAATGGATCGTCGCGAGTTTGTGCAAACGCAACGCCGACTGCGTCTTCAGGTTGGTCGAGGCATATCCAGGAGTGGTGGGATCGAGTAGAAGGTCGGAGGGCAGGGGGTGGGTGGGAATCACCGAGGACCTTCCATGCGCCTGTGGCCCGCCCCGAGGCAATGAAAATCAGCGTCGTCACCCCCGCGAAAGCGGGGGTCCATTGTTGGTTCGGAATACGATGGATTCCCGCTTTCCCGGGAATGACGTGTTTTTCGAGGGAGATGCAGGCGACCAGAACCTCCGGGACTGCGCCGAGGGGCGTGGTCCGCAGCAGCATCGGACAGAGTTTCACCCCGGGGACATCCCCGAAGGGGAACATAAATCTCACCGGGGCGCATTCAATGGCTGTCCGTCATCGAGAGTGTAGATGTCTTGAGCGGCATCGCCCAATTCCGCCGACCATTCAGCGGAGATGCCGCCCGCCCACGCCAAGCCCGCGTCAGCTTCCTCCGGCACCAGGACGATTACTCGAACCGACCCGACCGGAAATCCCTCCGGCACCTGTGCACGAAGCCGACGCTGGTCGTCAATCTCGCCCTGAAGTTCGATGCCTTTCATAGTCACCACCTTTGTGAAGCATACGGCACCCCGGTCGGCCAAGACAAGCGCTTGTTCTCGTCCTTGTCTTGGGCGTGATGCATTGTCTTGTATCTCTGCGTCCGAAGATTTATCCTTGGCTCGCAGGCGGCAGATGGAGTTGGAGGAATGAGTAAGAAGGCGGCAGTGCGGTCGTGGAGGGGCTTGAAAGGGAATAGCGGGTAAGGAAAGGAAGCTCAATGAGTGCGGGTGTATTGACTTGCGAGATGTGCGGCTGCGAGGATGTAAGCCGTCGCCGGAAGCGCGACCAGTGTCCAAGCTGCTTGAAGATCAAGGAGATGTTTCTTGCCGGCGAGCGCTTAATCAAGATTGGAAAACGGCTCGGCATGACAGCTCTCGAGGTGCATGATATTGTCGAGCGATTGAAACTCAAGCAGCAGCTCACGGCTTGCCCCGTGTGTGGATGGCAGGGCAAGATGGCGGGCCACACGCCGAGCGTCTGCGCTCGCAAGTTGCTGATCCGGGGTTTGAGTGACGCTGGCATGCGGGCGAGCGAGATCGCGCGTAGGCTCGGCGTCTCCAGGAATCTGATCTCTTTGACGAGCCGACGCCTGAAGATCAAGTGTTCTACCGCTAGAACTGAGGGGTGTCAGGTATGTCCGGTATGTGGTTGGGGGGGAGTGCTGTCTTTCCACAGCCTAGAACGTTGCGCAATTTACCTACGGCTCAGGCAGAAGAGCGAAGCTGGATTACCCTGGCCCGAGATTTTCCGCGGGCTTGATATGTCGCGTGGTACCCCCTTGCACGCCCGCCGGCGAATGGGGTTAACATCCTCCAAAACTCATAAATGAACGAGCGAGGCGCAGTCGTTCGAGCGACGCGGGCCTTCGCACGCCTTCGAAGGCAGCGAAGCGCGGGCGGCGCGAGCTTTCTCTTGTATGCCTGAGCCGGGCGGGCAGAGATATCGAACCGTGTGTCGAGGGTGACATGCTGGTATCGGCGACATAAACAGCGATGTCGCTGCCACCCGCGACATCGAATCGGCTTGCCCACATGTACCTTTTAGGGTGGCGCAGACATCGCGACAGAACGCGTCATGACGTATGATGGCATAAGGTCGTCGGCTCCTGGACGGGGAGAGTAAACTGGCGTTGTGAGCAAACCAGGAACTCTCAGCGAGGAGGAGCCGAGACATGATCATTATAGGCTGTGATTTGCATACGCGGAGTGAACAGATTGCCATGCTGAACACCGAGACGGGGGAGTTGGAAGAGAGGCGGTTGGAACATGAAGACGGGGAAGCGCGAAGATTCTACGCGGGGCTAAAGGAGCCGGCCTTGGTGGGGATCGAGAGCACAGGGTACACGCGCTGGTTCACGGAGATGCTGGCGGAATTGGGGCACGAGCTGGTGGTGGGGGAAGCGGGGAAGATTCGGGCGAAGGAGACGCGCAAGCAGAAACACGATCGGCGGGACGCGGAGCACATCCTGAATCTGTTGCTGCGGGGTGATTTTCCCAAGATCTGGCTGCCCAGTGCGGAGGAGCGGGATGTGCGGGTACTGCTCGAGCATCGCCATCAGTTGGTGGAACTGCGCACCCGAGCTCAGAACGGACTGCAGGCGATCGCCCTCAGCTACGGACTGCGGCGGCGCCGACGGTTGTGGAGCGAGCGCGGGCAGGAAGAACTCAAAAAGCTTCCTCTAAGAGAAGGAATGGAGCGGCGGCGTGCAGACTTGTTACGCCTAGTGCGGCAGTTGGACACCTGGGTCCAGGAGTTGGACCGGCGGATCGAGCAGGAAGCGGCGCAACGGGAGGAGGCGCAGCGACTGATGACCCATCCGGGGGTAGGGCCGCAGACGGCGTTGGCCACGGTGCTGGTGCTGGGCCCCGTGGAGCGCTTCCCGGACGATCGCCACCTGACCAGTTACCTGGGGTTGATTCCCCAGGAGGATTCCAGCGCCGGACGGCAGCGCTTTGGCCACCTGACCAAACAAGGCAACCGGCTGCTGCGCTGGCTGCTGGTGGAAGCGGCGCAGACCGCCAGCCGCTATGATCCTCGGCTCGCCCGTGCCTACCGCCGCTTGACCTTCCGCAAAGGCCGGGCGATCGCCAAAGTCGCCATCGCGCGCAAGCTGGCCATCCGGCTCTACATCATGTTGAGGGACAAGATCGATTACGCAGAATTCTGTCGGCGAGGTTCGCATGCCGGGATGCTCGAGGATGTAGCGCTGGTCTAACCATGACCGAACGTATGATTGAGCTCCCGGCCTCCCTCCCCCAAAGAGGAGGGAGTCAGAAAAAGCCATCATGGTCCCCGCCTGGGATCGAATAGATGTGTGGTGGAACCTGGCCACCGAATCGAGGCGAACGAATAACCAGGACCGACAACGCGATTTTGCTTGACGGAGCCGACGACCTTATAGATGCGTCACCCGCCTTTATCCTATACAAGAAAATCATCGTCCATACACAAGACACGTTCCGTCTCGCTCAATACCTCCAACCCAATACACCTATCTGTAAACGGTCATATTGAGAGCCAACGTAGGCAAAAATCTGTTGTGCAGAATCCAAAAAAATCTCATTTTGGGTTGTGAACTGCACTTGATCAATGCAGCCGGCTGTTCCTGCTACCATCATCCACCCATTATGCCAGGGGCCGTTCAAAGTTGGGCCCACAAAGACATTCGAAATGAAATGCCCACCATTGGTCGTCAATCCCGATACCTCGATTATCACCGAGATCGCGGTTGACGGAACTGAAGCAGACAAGTCAACACTGGTCGGAGTGGTTGGAAATGGCGTCATGCCTAAAGGAGATAGTACGTCTGCCCACACCAGTCTGTCGTTCTGAAGGTATGAGACGAGATAGTCGCTGCTATTATTGAATATAGCCCCAACATATGCCTTGAAGGTATAACCTCCCGGCAACGTCGGATTTGATGCCGATGCGGACAGAAGCCCCTGCGCAACTCCGCTGGATTGTGAAATCATCCATATATGATACCAAGTGCTGGGAGACTTGGTGCCGGTATCGACACCATTAGTCCCGGACGCATTCACGTCAACGGTGACGTCTACCGGAGCCGCTCTTCGTGGCGCGCCTCCGGCGTCCTCCAAGATCAATTCGTCGGCAGTGACATGCACCTTATGGGTATCCACGTAAAGCACTTGATCGCCGGTAGCGGGATCAATCTTCTGGCCATACGACAAGATGCTCCGCGCTCTAAGATTCCTTGACAAGTCTCTAATCACGGCTATCACCTCCCTTGGTTGGATACTGTCTCCATCTGGAATTTCCTTTTTCGACTCCTGACCCTTAGTCTATGCCTGAGCGCCTCTGGGCGCAATGGCCAGTCGGGATTTGGACGCTCGGTACCCGCAGCGACCACCCGAGGCTAGCCCTTTGCCGCGCTCACTTCGCAGGGCATCAGCCTTGCGGCCCAGATCATTCTCCTGCTCAGGGTTATTTTTCGGCGGCCGGCCGAGCTGCCGCGGGGGGCCAGCTCTGCGTCTCGCTGGGGAGTGGCGGCAGGACTTAGACGAGGAGGCCGCGGGCGGGGACTGTCGAGAAGCTTGCTGAGGCGATAAACGCGGGTGCAGACATTCATGTCTGCGTCCTACGGCCAGGGATACCGAACCGTGGGTCGAGGGCGTCATGGTGAGGCCGGTGACATAAGAAGCAATGTCGCTGTCACTCGCGAAATCCGTGGAATTCAGGGAGAAACTGCTGAAGCTTGTAAAGATCGCTGAGAGGGATCGTTTGATCTCGAGCGCAAATCGATCAACAAAACGACGGAGATGATGAGCTGCGCTGCCTGCAGGATCAGCCAACTTCCAATCTCGTGATTCTTCGGGAAAAGAATATCAGAGAAACCCCACAAGACATCTCCAAAGGCATGAGCCAGCGTGGGGACCCAGATATTCCCGGACCTGATGTAAAGCCATCCCATAGGGATGACGACCAGGATGTTGTCGATCGGCGTCATGACGAATGGACCCAGGATGGGATGCTCGGGAAAGGCTCCCTGGAAATAGTAGATCGGGGTGTGCCAGACACCCCAGATGATCCCGAGCAAAAGCAGGCCTCTTTCCAGGCCAAATTCCTTCACCAGTTTGCCCTGAGCGTAGCCGCGCCACCCCAACTCCTCTCCGAAGGCGAAAGGAATCGAGATCGCGGTGTAAAGACCGACATTCCTGAGTATTCTAGGGAGGTGCGCGAATGCGCCGCCGGGTGCGGATAGAACCGGCCCTACGGTGGCATAGCCGAGCCGGATCGCGATCGGCAAAGACATGATCAACCCGATGATCGGCAAGAGGCAGGCCCAAAGCCAGTAGATCGGCGGGCCCGCACCCCACCCTACCGAACTGAATGTCCGGCGTCGAAGATGAAGAACCACCGCGATCAGCCCGGGTATAAACATCAAAGCGTTTCCCGCCCAGTTGTTGGTTATCTTGAGGAGCGGGAAGCAGGCAGAAATCAGGGTTGTCGTAATTAGAACTGCAAGGGTATAGAACAGGAGTTCGCGGCGGTCCTGATTCATCGGGCCATCATAACACGCCGGCTGGCGCAGGGCGAAGCCCGGCGACCGATGGTGTTTCCAAATCCCTTGTCAACAGCCTCCGGTCGTGCGAAGATGGGCCTGAATAATTTCATTGGCAACGATTTCCCAGTGCGGCAAAGCCGCAACCAAATGCAGATTCTTCGCTTCGCTCAGAATGACATGTCATCCTGAGCGAAGCGAAGGATCTGCTTTTCTTCGCGCGCCGCGAAGAAAAGCAACCTTGGTGGTCAAGCAGGGACAACGGTTGCTCCCGTCCTGCGGGACGGCCACAAGGGCCGACCCTAAACGAGCTATTTTCTGAGCCGCACGGAAGACAGCGAAGGAGGTCACAATGAGACGTGCTGCGTCGTTTGCGATCCTTAATGTGATGGTCCTGGCGTCTCTCGCCTATGCCCAGGACAACTCCGCTGCCCACCGGCGCCTGACCAACCAGGACATCATCACCATGGTGCAACTGGGCCTTTCCGAAGACGTCATCACCGCCAAGATTCGCGAGGTAGGCGCCCGTGATCCGGGCTCGCTGAGCTTCGATACCAGCGTCGATGGTCTAAAGGCGCTGAAAGAAGCGAAGGTCCCTGATTCAGTCATGAAGGTGATGATCAATCCCGGCGCCGCGCCGGCCGCCGTCGTGGCCGTCGCCGCGCCCGTGACGATGGATCCCAATTTGCCGCCACCGGAGGTCGGCGTCTACTGGAAGGACGGGGCCAAATTCGTTCTCATTCAGGGCCAGGCGCTCACCAACATGAAGGCGGGCGGCCGAGCGGGGAGCATTTTTACAGACGGCCTGCGGAACCAGCATTGGGACTCCGTTCTGGAAGGGCCGACATCCAGGAACATCGTCAGGGAACACCGCCCCACGTTCTATCTCTACGTTCCCGACGGCGCCGATTCTTCGGATTACCTCCTGATCAAACTGAACAAGAAAGGCGACCGCCGGGAGTTCCAGGTCGGATCGTTTGGCGGGATCACGGGCGGCAAGTCGGGCGTCAAGCGGGATAAGGAAGTTCCTTTTAAAGCGGAGCATGTCGGAATCAGAACCTACAAG
The DNA here is from genome assembly GCA_963831905.1 of uncultured Acidobacteriota bacterium. GTDB lineage: Bacteria > Acidobacteriota > Terriglobia > UBA7540 > UBA7540 > CAVROP01. The sequence continues at coordinate 3,359,298 of CAWHRX010000009.1, forward strand.
CTCGCGCTCGAGGCTGACCTCCCGGTTGGCGAGTATGGCTTTTTCATGGGCACGGGACAATCCAACACCATGGCCGGCGCCACCGGAGGAAACCGATCGGGGGGCGCCGCGGGCGGCCGCATCTACGACTTCAGCATCCCCGAATGAGCGCGCCGCGAAGCTGGATTCCGGCGAAGCCAGTACAGTGGAATCCCAATCACCGGCGACTGCAGGGCTGCGCCCTGATGCCAGCCGGCCTCGGTGAATGGAAAGGGTTCTATGAAAGGGGATGTCAAGTAAAAACACTCCTCCTCTTACAGGAGGGTTTGGTTTTTGTTGGCATCCAGCCCCCTGCTGATGAACTCGACGATTTTGAATGCAAGGGTTCGGCCGTTGTTTTTCCATTCGCGAGCGTGCGAGTCGAAAGTAGTTCGGAGCTTAGGCAAGCTTGGGGTCGGGATTGATGCCGACCATGGTTCTATAAGAGGCTCAAGGCCTATGGCTTTTTGAGGTCGTGCGAGGCGGCATAGCGCACCTGAGGAGGCGAGCCCCGGGTGGGGAAAACCTCGCCTAACCGTTTCATAGATGCTCACCCTCGTGGAAGAAGTTCCGCCTGGAACTTCTCCGACCCGAGCGCCGGAACACTCCCTGCCCCCTCGCCGTGGAAAAACCTTTTCCCGGCCGAGCTTGGAACTCCCGGCACTAAGCTTGCTTCATACCTTCGGCTCGATAGCGCCCTCCTTTCTTCCACAAACTCAGCACCAGCGCCGCCAGCTTGCGCGCCACGCTCACACGCAGGATGGCCGGATCGACTCCCCGCTGCAGGCGCGATTGGTAATAATCCTTAAAAGGTCCGGGCTGACGAATGGCCGCCAACGCTGCCGACTTGAAGATCTCTTTCAGCCCGGCTCGGCGGTTGCGATTCAGCCCGCGCAATTGCAAGGCACCTGGCCGACGCACCGCGCGTCCCTCCACCAGCCGATACTCGCTGCTGCCCTTTTGCACCAGCCCCAGACCGGCGTAGCTCCACAACTTGCTCCGTGTGCGAAAGCGGCAAGGAGTCTGCATCCCCGCGATCAGCAAGGCCACGCGCACCGGTCCGAAACCCGGAACCCCGCGCAGCCGTGCCGCCACCGTGTACCTACGGCTCTCCGCCAGCAGTTCGTGCCGAGCCCTCCGGCGTAGGCTGCGCAGTTGCTCCAGTTGGTCGTGCAGCAGTTCGCCGCGCACCCGGCTCGCCCCCGCCGGCAGGCGCACCAGCCAACTCTCCCGTTGTTTCCGGCTGTACACGCCGCGGCCCGCGCAGTCGATGCCGTGGCTGCGATAAAACGCCTTGATCCGATTCATCACCCGCGTCGTGTCCTGCACCAAGGCCTGATAGCAGTGTGCCAGCTCCTGCAGATTCCGCAGACTGCGCTCGCCGTGATAGACCGCGCGCAGCATCCCCGTGCGCAGCAGGTCCGCCAGCTTGCGCGCATCGTGGCGGTCCGTCTTGCTCCCTTCCTTCAGCAGCGCGTTGCGCCGCGGATCGCAAACCACCAACTCCCCCACCCGCCCTTGCAGTAGATCGTACAACCAAGCCGCATACGTTCCTTCTTCCAAAGTCAAATGTAACCTGCCTCGCAAACCTTCCACGAACCCCAGCAGCGCTTGCGCCTGCGTCGGCAGAATCGCCGTGTTCACCTCTCGCCCTGCTGCATTGACCACCGACACCACCGTCGTCGCCTGATGCACGTCAAACGCGATATACTTGTCCTCGCTCATAAGGGTGCTCCTTTTGGTTAAAGTTGGATTCCACCACAACCCAACCTTACACAATCAGGGGCGCCCTTTCATAATGCGTACCTGAGACGCTTCATCCTTTTCCCTCGAGGCGGAAGTGCAGATGGGGAGAGGCTTGAAAAGGAATAGCGGGTAAGGGAAGGAATTTCAATGAGTGCGGGTCAATTGACTTGCGAGTTGTGCGGCTGGATCGGTGCAAGCCGTCGCCGGACGCCAGACCATTGTCCACGCTGCTCGCGGATTAGAGCGATGTACCATGCTGGGATCTCCCCAGGCGGGATTGGAAAACGGCTCGGCATACCTGCTGACGACGTGCGTTATGTCGTCAGGCGATTGGAAGTAGAGCGGCGGAAGCGGCTGCCCACCGCGACTTGCCCTGTGTGTGGATGGCAGGGCAGGATGCAGGGCCACACGCCAAGCGTCTGCGCACGCAAGTTGCTGATCAGGAGTTTGAGTAAGGCTGGCATGCCGGCGAGCGAGATCGCGCGTAGGCTCGGCGTCTCCAGGAATCTGATCTCCTTGACGACCCGACGCTTGGGGATCAAATGTTCTCCCTCTAAAACTGAGATTTGTTCGGTATGTGGGTGGCGGGGAGTGATGTCTTACCACGACCATCAACGTTGCGCATATTTCTTACTGCTCAGGGAGATGCGCGAAGCTGGGGTACGCCGGCGCGTGATTGTCCGTGAGCTTGGTATCTCGCATGCCACGTTCTTTGACTCCCTCAAGCGAATGGGCTTAACAGCCCACAAAACTCCTAAATGAACCGGCGCGGCGCAGTCGTTCGAGCGTCGCGGGCCTTCGCACGCCTTGGAAGGCAGCGAAGCGCCGGCGGCGCAGGCTTTCTCTTGTCTGTCTGCGCCACGCGGATTAGGTAGGGAGGAGAGAATCCTGGATGGCACTCGTTGTCATATCTGACTCGTTCCGCCAGGCTTAGAAGGGAGGACGTTCCGGCTTGGCGCGGCTTTTCCTTGCCGGCTTGGGGGCAGGTTTTCGCCGCTTCACTCCCAACGCCTGTTCCAGCATATCCTCGAGGATTTTCTTCTCTGCGTCGGTAACCGTCCGGGTAAATTTCTCCGGCCGCTCGCCGAGCACAGATTGCAACCGCGCCAGCCATTCCAAAGAGGGAGCGGCGGGATGGTCCGGCATGCGCCGGACGATTTGGAGGGCAGCGGCAAAGTCCGGAACAGCCCTGAAGCACCGCAATGCGTTCTTCAAGTCTCCGGCCTCGATGAAGCTCTTGGCGGCCCCACGCAGGTCACCCAAGCCTTCGTAGCAGACGGCTTCCAGTTTGGGATCGCGCCGCGTCACGTTAGCGAGCACCCTTAATGCCTCGTCGAAATACTTTTCTTTGACAAGCGCCTGAATTGCCCGCTGGCGCAATCCTTCCAAGCGTTCCGCGGCGTCAGGGACTTCCAACGCATCGTAGAATGCCGGGAAAAGCCGGAGAAACGCTTCCGTGTTCGATGGGTCTACCGGGGAGGCGGTTTCCAGAGTCTCGATCCAATTCTGGCGCTCGGCGGCAATCTCCACCAGCACCCAGCTTTCCAATTCGGATTTGTGCCCGGGCAGAACCTTGGCGAGATCGGCCAAAGCCTGGAGACGGTCGACGGAGGAGGCGCGGTGGACGCGTCCGATGGCGCGAATCACGGCGGCCAATCCCACCCGCCGCGCTTCGAGGGCAGCCTGCGCCGATTCCGCGAAAAGGTCCGGATTTCCTAGCTCGGCGGGCAGGCGCGTATGGCGGACGCCGAGCAAAAAGCATATTTCCGCCAGGGTGAGATGGACGGCGTCTCGCAGCGCCTGGTCCGCGACGGCGGCGGGAGCATCCACCCTTCCGAGAAGCGTCGCCGCCTGCTGGGCGCGCGACCAAGCCATTTCCGGCTTGACCTCGAGATACTGCCGGGCGTCCGCCTGACAGCGCTGCACGCGCTCCTCCGCGTCCAGTTCTTCTTCCTGGAGCGTCTTGGTGATAGCTGCGGGGACGGATGAGGAAACCCCGGCCCCCAGCGCGCCTCCGTTGAGAAAGGTGAGACTCGCCGCCACCACCTTGTCTGAAGGGTTGATGTCCAGCCACACCAACCGCTCCCAAGGACGGCTCACCGCCACCCGCAACTGATCGATAGCTAAGCGCTTGCGCAACTCGAGAAGGCCGGAATCTGCGCGCGTCGGCGGCGCTGCCCCCAGAATCTGTCCGATCTGGCGGCCAGGGTCGATCACACACACCGTGTGGAAGTCCAGGCCCTTCGCCTCGGCCACCGTCAGCACTGCCGCCCGTGCGGACTCTGGAATGAAGTCGGGCGCGGCGTCCCCGAGCGTGATGAGCGCCACTCCCTCGCGGGCGGCCAGCAATTTGAGCAACTCCTCGAGTTCGGGGCCCGGGGCGGCGGTGCAATAAAGGATTTGGTCCGTGGCGTCGTCTTCAATTTCCGTTTGGCTGGCGCCGCGCGGCCGGTCCGCCTTGAGGATGAACGAGTACAATTCCCAGATGCGGTTCACCAGTTCCGCAATCCGGCGCGGGCTGCGCAGGTTGGCGGTGAGCTTGTATTCCGCGGGAGTCGCCATCCGATAGTGAAGCAGATCGCTCAGCCAGGCCCATTCGAAATCGGTAGGACGCACCGTCTGGGCCTCGTCACCCGCCAGGACTAGTGAGGCGAGCGTCTTCCGCCGCTCAAAGGCGAGCGTGCACAGCTCAATCAGCACCAACGCCTCGATGGGTGTCAGATCCTGTACTTCATCAACCGCCATGCAGTCGAAATTGAGCGGAACGCCCTCCCCTCTGCCCTTGCGCACTCGCTCCACCGCCCGCCAGGCCAGCGCCAATTCGGGAAAATACCGGTCCGCCAGCGTCTCCGATCCGCGCTCCAGGCGGGAGGCTGCTTCCAGCGCCCCCGCGACGGCCTGGGGACCGATGAATCGCATCCGGCTCTCGCGATAGGCCTTATCCGGCACACGCGGCTGCCGGACTTCCTTGAAGCGTCCAACGCTTACGGGAAGCGCCTGCCCCACCAGGTGTGCATAGAACTCTGCAAAAAGCGCCGCCAGGTTGTTGGCCCACGGCCCCAGGCTGCGCGAGTAGGGCCCGAGATCCTGGGAAAACCGCTGCAGCATGTCCCTCTCCGGATTCACCGGTGCGCTCGACCCCAGAATCTGTCGCACCAACTGCGGGAACACCACCACCTCGAAATGCTTGTGCGACGAACAGTAACGGTCAAAGTAGTCTCGCGCCAAGGCCGCCAGATCGCGCGAGTAAGTGACGTAGAGGATGCGTTCCGCCCCGCTCGAATCGGCCGCGTGCCAGAGCGCCGTGGTCTTTCCCGAGCCCGGATGACCCTTGAGCAGCCGCACGCGTTGCCGCGCTTGCGCAAAGCGCGTTTGCGTCGGCGTCCATGGCGCAGGCCCGTACTCCTCGCCGCGCATTTCGGCAACACTCACCGGCAGGTAATGCTCCGCCAACGATTGCGGGGGGAGAAGAGAATGATTGTCATGATGACGAATCGCCCGGATGAAGACCGCGCCCTCGGGACTTTCGGCAAATCCGTCACTTTCCCGAAGCGGAGCGGCGTTCTTCGGCGCCCACCAGAGATAGAAGTGGCTGCCCTGGCTGCCCCCCAAGCGCGAGCGGCGCCAGCCCCGGTTCTCGCCATACGTGGGTTTGTAATGAAGCCGCCGCGGGTCCACGGTCAGCCGTTGCATCACGTAGGAGGCACGCCGCCCGATCGCCGTGTTGCGCTCCAGCGCGAGCATCTCCAGGAATTCCTGGTGGCAGAAGATCGGATGAGGGGACCTCCCGGTTTCAAACATCTCGTCCAGACCGAGTCGTTGTTGGGTTTCCATCCGTCGCAATCACCGACCAATTATTCTAGCACCCGATCCAGGTTCAATGGTTCAAATGTCAGGGCTCAAGCGCCCCAGAGGCCAGCGGGTCGAGGATAGCGTAGAACGTAGGTGAGGACAAAAGGGCGCCTGGAAGGTGTGGAAAAATCGTCTGTCATGCTGAGCGAAGCGAAGCATCTGCATTTATCTCTTTGAAAACAAACAAATGCAGATTCCTCGCTTCGCTCGGAATGACAGGGCTTGGCGATTTTTTCACACCTTCCAGGTACGCTCTCTTCCGTATGCGTTAGTAGCGCCCGTACGGATCTGCGCGGGGGGCGGTCAGCAATGACCGTCCCTACGGCGACCCCTTTCTTCCTTGTGTGTGCTGGTGCGAACTGCCTGGGTGCTACTTGGTCTTTTCCGCTGGCCACCTTAGCAACTCCACCTTTGTGGATTTCTCGGGCGGAGTGAAGTTGAACAGGCTGTCATCCAATCTCGGATTGAGGTCGGCCTTGATAAAATCAATTGTCACGTCTGCCTTGCGCTGGGTCCCAGCGGGGGCCCCAGCTCGCGGAGTCTGCTTCAAGCGCCACACAGTGAAGCTCCGCTGGTCCACCCACATCTCGTCATTGGCCTGCTCGGTCTGCCACTTGATGACGTAACAGTCGACCTTCTCGCCTCCGACCTTGAGGCGTGCGTCCTTACCCAGCGTCGCCGAGGAGCTAAATCGCGACACGTCGCGAAACCGTCCGACCAGCAGGCTCCAATACTCTCTAATGAACTTGAGTTCCTCCGCCAGCGCCTGGAGGTCGGCGTCAGACTTTCCGCTGAGGGATGTCGCCTTCTCGGTATACTGCTTTTGCAGCGGCATGGAAGTCCAGGTTCTGTGACCGTCACCCACGACCAGGATTTGACCGGAAGCCGATGAACTCTTAACCCACAGCCGAACTTTGTCAGGATTGAACGCGGCAAATTCGATGTATTCTGTCACGGTTTGTCCCGTCGAGTATTCTGCGCCCGTCGGTACACGGCTATCTCCCTCACCCGTGAAGTCCTGCCGAACGTTCTCCAATAGACTGATTTGGTACTGAGCGACGAACTGGTAACTCTGCAGGTTTTGATAGACGCCATCCACTCTTTGCAGGATTTCGCCAGGCGATAGTCGACCGGCCCCGCCATACGCCCCCGACGTGACCATTCCCAAAAGGAGGAAGGCGTGGAACAATCCCCCGGCGACCATAAGCACTCCATTCGCGTCGCGGAATATCTTGATACGGGCATTTGCGTGGCAGACAGCACACCGGGCGAAGCCACCGGTAATTAACTAGAGTCCGCGGCCCGTATTCTGAAACCGCACAGCGGATATTAGAGTTTCATGGACCCGGTGTCAATGTGCTTGTCTCAATGGGCTGCGGGCAGCCTGTGGCGCGGAGTCCCGGGTCTTGGGACTCTGTCCGCATGGGCCTTGGGCCCACGAAAGCTCATGAAAAACGTACTGGGTTATGATAGCAACGGTCGAGAGCGGTGAGATCGTAATCGCAGTGGAGCAGTCGAGGCCGTGACTCTGTCTGATCCGGAGCGTGCGTGTTGGACGAATAATTGGGCGTTGTTGTCTTCCGTCAGCGGGAACGGCAATAGCCCGTGAGGCTGCTTAAGGTAACGTCAGGCACGCTCTCCGCTCCCGCCCGAAGGAGCGTGTGATGGCATACAAGATAGCAGGAATCGATGTTCATAAACGCCTGTTGACGGTGGTGGTAAGCGATGTGGAAGTGGCAGGGGAAGACGGATATCAGTTTGAGCGGCGACAGTGTGGCAGCACCCCCGCGCACCTGCGCCAGTTGGCCGTTTGGTTGGTTGAGCAACAGGTGGAGGAAGTGGTGATGGAATCCACCGCGCAGTATTGGAAACCGGTTTGGGCAACGCTGGAGCAGGAGTGGAAGCCGGTCTGCCAAAAGCGGGAAGGGGCTCGCCCGCTGTCGGGTACGTTGCATCTGGCACAGGCGCAGTCGAACCGCGGACCGCGGGGGCGCAAGAACGATTTCGCGGACCCCGAACGTCTGGTGAAACGCCTGGTGGCGGGGGAACTGATCCTGAGCTTTGTGCCCGCTGCCGAGCAGCGTTTGTGGCGCACGGTCATGCGCACGAAGTACCAGTTGAGATGCAACCAAGTGCAGTTACAGAACCGGTTGGAGGCTTTGCTGGAAGAGGCGCATCTGAAGCTGTCCAGCCTGGTTTCTGACCTGTTGGGCCTCAGTGCACGGCGTATATTAGCGGCTATCGCGGAAGGGGAAACGGACCCGGCGGTGGTGGCGGCACGAGCCGATTGTCGCTTGCGCGCCACTCCGACGGAGTTACGCGATGCGCTCGGTGCCTGTTGCGATCTCCACCCCGTGTACCGGCGATTGTTGAAAGCGACGCTGGAGGAATGGCAACGAACCGAGGCGCGAATTACCGAGTTGGGCCAAGAGATGGCCACGCTGCTGGCGGAACACCAAGAGCCAGTCCAGCGGCTGGCGGAGGTACCCGGCCTGGGGGTCGATTCAGGACAGCAGATCCTGGCGGAGGTAGGTGCTTCGGCCACGACCTTTCCGTCTGCCAAAGCTCTCTCCTCCTGGGTGGGCGTATGCCCCGGCGAGGAGAAAAGCGCGGGAGTGAACCACAATCGCCGCTCCCCAAAAGGTAACCGCCACCTGCGGCGCATTCTCAATCAGGCAGCCAACGCCGCGGTCAAACTCAAAGGAAGTATCTTCGCCATCCTCTACCACCGCTATGTGGTGCGCTTCGGGCACAATCTGACTATCGCGGTGATCGCACATCGTCTTTGTCGCTTGGTCTGGAAGATCTTGCACCAGGGAGCTCGTTATGAGGAACGCGGCCCAGCGGTCCGCCAGAGGTCAATGCAAAGGCGCACCGCGAGGATGATCCGCCAACTCCGCGACCTCGGTTACCGCGTCGAACCGACTAAATCCCCAGCCCTTGTACCGGCATGAGCGAGGGTTTTTCGAGGCTGCGGCTCTTCTCCAAGATGCTCCGGTCCGCGCCAGCCCTCCAAAAACGCCGTTGGGGTACGCAAATGCTCCACTGCCGGGAAATTCCTTGGCAAACCACACCTAAACTTATAGGCTAGAATCGGGTGTCCGCCCGCCCGAACGGACCGGGCGGTCAGATTGTGCCCCACGGCCAGACCTGTCCCTTGGGGACATCGCAGACCCCACACCGCGGGGTCTGCGCCATCCGGGTATGGCGTGGGCTGGAGGCGAAAGCCGACTGTTGAGAGATGTTTCTTGGCGAACAAAGCGAGAATGTCTATGAAAACAAAGGATCGGCGCTGCAATCAACCACCCCTGACCCCTCCTTATGCAAGGAGGGGAATCGCGGGCTCCCCTCCTCAGATGAGGAGGGGTTGGGGGTGGTCGGAGGCTTGCGCAGACGTTGTTTTTGAACGTCTGCGATGCGCTGGGGGCGCAGTTCGGTCAGGTTGTGCCGCTCGCCCTAACCCGTCCCTTCGGGACATCGCAGACCCACACATCGGGGTCTGCACCATCCGGGAATGGCACGGCTGGAGGCGAAAGCCGACTGTTGAGAGATGTTTCTTGGCGAACAAAGCGAGAATGTCTATGAAAACAAAGGATCGGCGCTGCAATCAACCACCCCTGACCCCTCCTTATGCAAGCAGGGGAATCGCGGGCTCCCCTCCTCAGATGAGGAGGGGTTGGGGGTGGTGGGAGGCTTGCGCAGACGTCGCCTTTGAACGTCTGCGATGCGCCGAAGGCGCTGTTCGGTCAAATTGTGCCGATCGCCATGACCTGTCCCTTCGGGACATCGCAGACCCCACACCACGGGGTCTGCGCCATCCGGGAATGGCGTGGCTGGAGGTGAAAGCTGATCGTGGAGGGAAGTTTCTTAGCGAACAAAGCGAGAATGTCTATGAAAACAAAGACAAATGACAATATGTCGCTAATCCGACTCCTCTGCTCTTCTCCCCCGCGCGGTGCGGCAATGGCCAAAGGCGAGCCGGTGCCCAAGGTGGGGGATCTGTGCGTGGGGCGGCCAGCAACGACCCTCCCTACCGCAACCGGTTTCTCCCGGTCGCTCGCTGACCTTACTAGACGCCCATTGGCTAACCTGTTATGATGGGCCATCTCCACTAAGAAGGGTGCAAACCTACTCACCGATGCGCAAAGTTGAATTGCTTAGGATCGTGGTGGCTTCGCCGGGCGATGTTGAGCCAGAGCGCAACTGTGTCGAGGCCATAGCCGCCGAGCTAAACCGCGGGGTTGCGGATGTGCTGGGACTGCGGTGCGATGTGGTGCGCTGGGAGACGGACGCCTTCCCTGGATTCAGCCAGGCCGGCTCGCAAGGACACATTGATACTGCGCTGAGCATCGACACCTCCGACCTGGTGGTCGGTATTTTTTGGAAGCGATTCGGCACGCCTGTCAGCGATGCCGCTTCCGGCACAGAGCACGAAATTCGTAGCGCTTACAAGTCTTGGGAGCTTGCAGGATGTCCGCAGATTATGGTCTATTTCAACCAATCTCCTCCGGGAGATCTCACACCTGATGAATCCGCACAATGGGAACAGGTGAAGCAATTCCAGCGCGACCCGATATTTAGGAAAGGGTTGTGGTGGGAATATTCGGGTGCGCCCTCATTTGAACGGCTGCTTCGCGAACACCTGACTCAATACCTTCGCCACCGGACGACTCCGGTAGAAATGTCAGTGAAGACGGTAGAATCACCTCTAGGATTGATGGAAGTGACAGGAGTTCGCGCCAGCCAATCACGGCCGCACGAGCAGGTTGCTCCCGGCATGCAGAACTATCAAAGCCCGCAATTTGGCTTTCAGATCGCGTGGCCGTTTGAAACCTGGCAGGGAAACGACAATCCGTGGTTCCTCCAGCAGTGTCAGATGCGGATGGGAATCCCCCCTCCCATCGCATTCGGCTTGATTCTGACTTATAGCCTGCCGGTGATGGGATTTGTTCCCAACGTGAATGTGGTCATCGAGCCGATCGGCAACCTCACCATCTGCCCTTATTTGACGAATGCTTCGTTACTGTCGCGGCAATTCGGGCAAAACGAAGTGACTACCGAGGCAGATGAAGAAACTCAAAGCGGTTTCCGGGCATTTTATACCCCTAATGCTTTTGGTCAGCAGGTGTATCAGTTCCAACGAATCGTGCTTGCGCGGGGGTACTCTTTTGTCGTAACCGCCAGCCAACTGCCGCCGATGGACCAGATCGGCATGCGCTTGAGAAATGAACTGTCTGCGATCCTAAACTCCTTTCGCTTGCACCATTAGAGGCTAGTCAACGGAGATCGGACGGAGAATCGGAATAAGCGGCCCATAGGGCACGATCGCGCTCTTATGCTGGCCGGATGAATGCATTGTTCAACCAGTGCCTTCGCTTGACTGGACCGCATTCGAGCGAGCCAGACCTGCTTTTCAGGTGTCCGCGCTTGTTTCAAAGCACTTGCCGGAAGTTCATCGCATCGTGTACGCTTTAGTCAATGAGCGAAGGGCATGCGGAAAAAAAGGGGTTGGCCCTGCTGAAGGGTTTGCTGCAACACTACCCGTTTGTCCTGAAGAATTTCAGACATTATTTCCAGAACCTTTACCGCCGCGAGGTCAAGCGCACCAACGTGGTGGCGCCCTACGCGGCGATTCTCTACGTCACACACAAATGCAACCTGGCCTGCACTTACTGCACGCAGAAGGAGCCGGACGTCTTCAGCCAGGAACTGCCCACGGCTGAGACCATCAAGTTGCTCCGGATTGCGCGCAAGGAAACCGATTCGATCCTTTTCACGGGCGGGGAGCCGACTCTGCGCAACGACATCGAGGAACTGGCGCGCACCGCGCGGCATGACTTGAAATTCCGCTCGGTGCTGCTCATCACCAACGGCACGCTGCTGCACAAGCGGCAGGGTTTATTCGAGTCCCTGCACAGCTTGGTCGTCAGCCTGGATTCACTCGAAACGGACTCGAGCAAGCCCATGTCCAAGCCCGCGGTGCTCGCCAGGGTGCTGGAGAATCTGCAACTGGCCAAGTCGCGCTTTCCGAAGGCCTCGGACATCACCATCAGCACGGTCATCGAAGAATGGAATATCGCTGACATCGAGCGCATCATGGACTTTTGCGGAGAGCAGGGGTTCGTCTTCGCCACGCAGACGGCGCTGAACGAGAAACTGCCCAACCTGCGTTTGCGGCAGAACCCGCGCTACCAGGCCCTGGTGGATAAGATTGTGCAGCGCCGGCGAGAGCGGGCCCAACCCATCAACGGCACGCCCAAGCTGATTCGCACCCTGCTTGAGTTCGGCGATTTCCAGTGCTTCCCGACCATGTTCCCGCGCATCTACCCCAACGGCGATGTCTTCTACCCCTGCGAGCCGCTTAAGAAAATTGGCGGCAACCTTCTGCGCGAAGGATCGTTCAAAAAGGTCTTCGCACGCGGCCGAAAACTCTACGGCGACATCCCTGATTGCCATGGTATCTGCCACTTGTTCGGAAATGTGCTTTCTTCGTACTACGCCAAGGATTTCTGGGGATTGGCGGGGGACACGATTCGGTAGGGAAGGGTAAAGTATAAAGGCTAAAGGTCAAAGTCTAAGTGAACTCCCCTTTGATCGCTCAACCCCTGCCCTTTAACCTTTACCCTTCAACCTTTACCCTTTCAACACTGGCAGGTCTCTGCGCATCACGTTGCGCACCGTGTTCTCCGCAACTCGTGCCAGGTGCTCGGCAAAGACGCCGTCGTAGCGAAAGCGGGCGGTGCGCATCTCGTTTGCTTCCCAGGTAATGGCAAGGTCCCAGGTCTGCGCCTCGGCTTCGGTCTCGCCCTGGGCGGTAACCGGGCGCGCCTCGAGTTGACGCACCCGGACCACCGGAATCTCCTCAAGAGTGTGCTCGCGCTCGTCGACTACAAAGAGCCGATCGCGGTTCACGAAGATGCTGACGAGTTGAGAAGGGCGATCAGCTCCGTGCGGGATGAACGCCCCGCCATTCAGGACCACGAGGGCATCGAGTTCGCGCGCCTGAGCGTCGACTGACTTCGCTTGCGGCTTGGAGCGGACCAGCAGGCCGAAAACCATCAGCGCGATGCCAACAACCAAATCGACGAGTCCGCCATGGGCGTTCTTGTACCGCCAGCCGAGCAGGCAACCCAGCCCGGCCACCGCGAGACGCACCGCCGACCATTCCCAGATCTCTCGGCGCAAAGCCCTGATTTTGGGGATTATAAGGATCGCGGTGAAGAGCACGGAGAGCGCTGCTCTTTTAAGCGCCAGCCGCAGCCGCACGCCGTTGGGAATGACGGCCTGAGAATCTTGTTCATCAGCCATGAGACTTGTTCTTGTTCAAGTACTCGACCACTTGCTGCGGGCTTGTCACGAGCGTCACGATTTCCATCGCCGGCGATGTCCAATGCGGTGCGGTGGAGTTGAGCTGCCCTTCTTGTTCAAGGCAAGCAATCACCGGCTGCCAGTAAGGTGACATTGCCAACAGAGGTTTAATCCCACCCACGGTCTTCGAGAGGCTGGCCTTGTTCATCATCTCCCAGGCCAACGCCAGTTCCGCCAACGTGCCTGTCCCGCCGGGGAGGACAACATAAGCATCGCCGCGCTCGATGAGCGTCATGATGCGCTCGGGAAACGACTTGGTGCGCACCTCTTCGATGATCCAGGGATTCGCCTTGCTGGTCCAAATCTCGCAGGTCACGCCGACGGTGTGCCCGCCGGCCTCGCGAGCCCCTCGCGCCGAGGCTTCCATTAATCCCCTGTACCCGCCGTTGCAGACGGTAAACCCGGCTTCAGCCAATAGCTTCCCGAGCAGGCGAGCTTCTTCGTAAGCCGGGCTCGCTTCGCCGGGCAGAGAACTTCCGAAAATAGTGACGACCTTCATTAGTACCCCGCCCGCCGGGAGTCCTGGCCCACCGTCTTTCCCCGAGAGAACCAATCATAAACTGCCGTGGCGATTTGGTCGAGGGTGGTTTCGGCGGGCGTTTCCTCGAGGGGGTGGCTATTTCCGATGATGGAGAAGGCCAGCCGCCTGCCGGAGGGCAAATCCATATAGCCGGACAGGGCGTTCACTCCCTCGAGAGTCCCGGTTTTAGCGTGGATACGTCCCTTGAGGCGTTTCGCCTTGAAGCGATCCGCCAAGGTCCCGTCCACGCCAGCCACCGGCAGGCTGTCCAGGAACGCGTCGAACGACGGCGCGCTGGTCATGTGGACGAGCAGCGTGACGACGGTTTCGGGGGTCACCAGATCATCTCGCGAGAGGCCGGAGCCGTCGGCGAAGACTGTCTCGCCCGGTTTGGCGCCGACTTGCAGCACAAATTCATTGAGTGCATCGAGGCCGTCATCGAGGCTAGCACCGCGCTTCGCCTGGCGCCCGAGCATGCGCAAAAGCATCTCGGCGTAAAGATTCCGGCTTTCCTTGTTGGTCAGCTTCACAATCTCCCGCAGCGCTTGGGAGTCATGCTCGGCCAAGAGCAGGCGCTGCGAAGCTTGGGGAGGAGCGCGGAGGGCTAGAGCCGCCTCAAGGCGCGTGACCTGCCGCACCTGGACTCCGCCTTTAACCACCGTGCCGGCATCTTCGAGAGTCTTGCGGAAGAGTTCGCCCAGCAACTGCGCCGGATGAGCGATAGCCACGTGCTCATCGGCCTCGCCCGAGCCCAGCGGGATTTGGCCCCAAACGTCCAGGCGCGCGGAATCGAGCAGGCGTTCGACCAGCAGGTGACTCTCGCTTCCGGACGCGGAAGTTACGAGAGCGTTATTGATTTGATAATAGTCCGGCAGGGGGTCGAGCGAAACCTGGGCAGGGTCACCGACTTTCAAGCCTGGTTTTATTCTGAGCAGCAGCGCATTGGAATTGAATGCCAGAGCCGACACCGTCGCCCCGTAGCCCCACTCGAGATCCTCGGCCGTCCAGCCGTGGATATAGGGCTCGAAATCAAAATAGCTTTCGTCGGCCACCAAAGGGCCGGTGACTTCGATCACGCCGTGCGCCCTCACCTGCGCCGCCATATCCTCGAGAGCCGTGCAAGTACGATTTCCAGTTTGGCCCGGATTGGCAGGCGGTGCCAAAACGTCGGCGCAAAATGTAGGATCTCCTCTTCCGACCAGGTAAAGGCTCGGCACGATTCCCGCGGCCGGCGGTCCAGAGTCGCTTTCCACCGTAGTGCGGAAGACGAAGCTCGGTCCAAGCTTCTCGATCGCCGCCGCCGTGGTAAACAACTTCATGTTCGAGGCGGGGTGGAAAAGGTGTTGGGCGTCGCGGTTGAACAGCACCTTGCCGGTCGGAAGGTCTGCCACCTCGATGCCCCAAAAGCCGCGAGAAGCGGCATTCGAGCGAAGGATCTGATCGAGGCGGGCGTTCAACGAAGGAGCGGGGCGCTGCCTCGCGCGCTGGTCCGCGGTAACGCTGGGCGTGGCCGTGCAGATCAGCGACAACGCCAGGAAGGGGAGAAACCGCGTTCGACGCTTCAATGCAAGGGGGAGAGTTGAAAGTCGAAAGTCAAAAGCCGGGCACGCGCTCAGCAGGTTCATGGATGCCATCTTACAGAGTCGACAGTCGAGAGTCGAGGGTTGAGAAGTCTGGGAGCCGGCCCACTAAGCCCCAAGGGGGCGCCCTACCGCAGCCCAGGTCAACGGCCCGAGCCCGCGATTCGACCCCTATGGGGCTCATGCGGGTTTCGGCAGTTTGCCAGCCAGGAGGATTTTCAGTACGATGGCCTATCTGAAACAAAACCGAGGTCTGCAATTATGACGCGCATTCTCAAGCGGACGATCATTGGGATTTTGGTTCTTCTCCTGCTCATGGTGGCGGGAGGAGGCGGATGGCTCTACTGGCGTGCCCGGGCGTGCCTTCCCCAGCTCGACGGAACGGTTCAAGTGGCGGGGCTTTCCGCGCCGGTCGAAGTGTTACGCGACGCGCGGGGCGTTCCTCATCTTCGCGCTTCGTCGCTCGAGGACCTGTTCTTTGCCCAAGGTTACGTGACGGCGCAAGACCGTCTGTGGCAGATGGACCTGAGCAGGCGGCTGGCAGAAGGAGAACTCTCCGAGGTTTTTGGCGAGAGGACGGAGCGGATGGACATTGAGAACCGCACCTTAGGTTTCCGCCAAGTCTCGGAGCGCGCCCTGGCAGAGCTCAGTCCTGAGGCTCGGGCTCCACTGGCGGCTTACGCTAACGGCGTTAACGCATTCATCGCCAGCCACCAGGGTCGCCTGCCCATTGAGTTCCTCCTGCTTCATTACCAGCCTCGGCCGTGGAGAGAGGTCGATTCCCTGGGCGTGGCGCTGAATATGGCCAAAACCCTGAGCACAACTTGGGGAATGGACTTGATGCGCGAACGCATCCGGGCGAAGCTTGGGCCGGAGCTTTCGGCGGATCTCTTCCCTGACCGCTCGCCGCTGGATGAGCCGGTAGCGGAACTGCCCCCAGGGGCCAAGCTGCCGCGCCAATGGAAAGACGTGTACCCGCCGCCGACCTGTCTTGATCCCAACGTAGCGAACAAGCCGGTGGCGAGCCAGAATCAACCACCCCCTCACCCCCTCCTTAGCCCAGGAGGGGGGCTGGCTGAAGTTGACCACACGCTTGCGGTGCTGCTTGCCGAGCGTGACGAGAATACCGCCGCGCTGGGGAGCAATAACTGGGTTGTCAGCGGCGCGCACACCGAGTCAGGCAAGCCGCTGCTCGCCAATGATCCGCACCTCGGCCACAGCGTTCCCAGCGTTTGGTACATGATTCACTTGAAGGGCCCGGGGCTCGACGCGAGCGGAGTCAGTTTGCCGGGCATGCCAGCGGTCATCATCGGCCACAACGAGCGAATTGCCTGGGGCATGACCAATACCGGCCCCGATGTACAAGACTTGTACGCGGAGACTTTCAATCCCGCCGCACCCAATAAGTATCTCCACAATGGCGCCTGGGTGGATGCGGAGGTGCGGAACGAGATTATCAAGGTCCGCGGGAAGCCGGATTACCGGCTCACTGTCAAGGTAACGCGCCACGGCCCGATTGTTTCAGATAATTGCGGCCGTCAACTCGCGTTGCGATGGACGGCACTCGAGCCCCACGCACTTTCGTCGTTGTTTAACGGCGCGTCCAAAATGGGCATGGCGCAGAATTGGGAGCAGTTTACCACCGCCTTGCGCGACTATACGGGCCCGATGCAGAACTTTGTGTACGCTGACGTGGATGGAAACATCGGTTATTACGCCGCGGCATGGGTGCCGGTGCGAAAACAAGGAACCGGGGCCGTGCCGGCGTCCGGCAGCACAGACGATTACGACTGGACGGGTTACATTCCGTTTGAGGCCCTGCCGCATTCCTATAACCCCTCGAGCGGCATCATCGCCACGGCCAATGGCCGCGTGGTGCCGGACGGCTACCCCTATTTCATCACCAGCGAGTGGGATCCCCCCTATCGCACGGCGCGCATCTTTCAATTGCTCCGCGCCGGGAAGGCCCTCTCGGTAGGCGATATGCTGCGGATCCAGACTGACATTCTCAGCTTGCAGGACAAGTGGCTGGCCGGACAACTTCTGAACGCGTCCGCGCACGTTCAACCGCCAGACGCTGACGCGCAGTACGCGCTCGCTGTGCTTCGCGGTTGGGACGGCGAGGCGAGGATGGATTCTGCCGCTACCCTGGTGTGCGAAGCGACCCGCGCCGCCCTGCGGGATCGAATCCTCAAACCCAAGCTAGGCGACGGCCTCGCCGGCTATCGTTGGGGAATGAGCTCCACGTTCTTTGAGAATGTGTTAACGAATCATTGGACGCGCTGGCTACCGCCCGGCGACGCGTCCTTTGACGACACGCTGATGAAGAGCCTCGAAGAAGCCGCCCAACGAATTCCTCAACTGGTGGGAAGTCAGAGTCACGAAGCCTGGAAGTGGGGCGACACCATCCGCCTGACTTTTTACCATCCGCTGGGCCAAGGCATCCCCCTTTTGGGGCGACTGCTCGATGTCGGCCCGTTCCCCCAGGCCGGAACCAACACAACAGTGAAAGCCACAACTGCCAACCATGGTCCCTCCATGCGCATGATCGTCGATCTTGCGGACCTTGAACGTTCAGTTCAAAACCTGACTCTTGGTGAATCGGGCCAAGTGTTCAGCCCTTACTACAAGGACCAGTTCGAGGCGTGGTACACCGGCCGGAGTTTTGCCATGGCTTTCGGCGATGCGGCAGTTGAGCAGGCTAGTGTTCACAGATTGGTTTTGGAGCCGGGACAGCGGTAGGGCTGACCTTTAGGTCGGCACGGTTGACGCGGACCCTTCGCTGTGCTCAGGACAGGCTCTAACCCGGGTCATTTATGAATACGATGAGCGGAGTGCAGACTTAAGAACGTTTCACACAGAGCTCACGGAGTGTTTTATCTTTGGAGTTACCGAACCCCTTGATCACAGAGGGCACGGAGAACTTCCCGGAACCTCTCCGTGGTCTCTGTGCCTTATCTCCGTGACCTCTGTGCGAAATTCCTTTCCTCCCTCAAGTACTCCAGGAATTTCATGAATAATCCGGACTAAAGGCCGGTGCTTCAATCCGCGGCGTATTTTCTGATTGCTTTCAGACCCATTCGATGATATCAAGTCGCGACCACTCCTGACGCGTCGGAGGCGAAAAGGGTCCCGAACCAGGAGATTTAGCCCAGGAGAAAACCATGCCTTTTGCCCCCCAGTCCCGTCTGGCGAGAACTCGCGTAAGGGTTGCGATTCTCTATTTGTTTGCCCTTGCCATGCTGCTTCCGCCTTCGACGGCGCTTGGCCAGCAGACGTATGTTTCCCGCTTTAATACCTACATTGGCTACACGTTTCTCGATAGCCCCCATGTAGGCCTTTTTGAAAACGGCCTGCATTTTCAAACCGGAGTGAACCCTAAGACATGGCTCGCTCTGGGCTTCGACTACAGTTTTTCTGAGGGAACCCTGACACTCACTCCCAACCTTCTGACCACTGCGTTGCAGCAAGAACTGGCATTGGAATTGGGAATCATTGCGCCGTCATATCCCCTTTTGTCATTGTCGGTACCGAGCCATTCGGCCACCCAGACCTTTGCCGGCGGGCCTCAGTATGAGTATCGCCACTTTTCAAAGGTGACGTTATTTGTTCGCCCTTCTTTCGGCGCAATCTACGAACGTGCGACGCCGCACCCGGTCGGCGAGATTCCAATCCTCGTGGTGGGGCAACTGGCGCCGTACGGATACAAAACGGACTGGACTGCTTTCTACGGTTTCGGAGGCGGCGCGGATTGGAATTTCTCCCAGCACGTGGCTCTGCGCGTGCAGGCCGATCTTGTGTACGATCACTTATTCAGCGATCTGCTGAAAGATGGCCGGCTGACCACCCGATTCTCCATTGGACCGTGCTTCAATTTTGGAAGTAATATCAGAAAAGCCGGGACTCTTTAGCGGGATCATTCCGAACCGGCGGTTAACGGTCGCGTGCTTCTCGAATGGTGCGGCCCTGCGAATGGGTAGACCTCTGAATCGCTGATGAAATCAAGCCACAGAGAGACTTGTCATCCTGAGCGAAGCGAAGGATCTCCGCGGTTGGCGTTTGAGTTCGACGGACGACGAACAACTGCAGGGATCCTTCGCTTCGCTCAGGATGACAAGTATCCAATTCGCTTCGCTCAGGATGACAGGGCTTCAGGTTTTTCGCACCTTCCGAGGGCTTCAGTTCCGATCCTACTCATCGCCTTCCTGCTGGTCGGTTTGGCAGGGCCGTTGCGAGCGGCGGAAGAGCCCGCCCCCCCGGCACTGCAACTGGAGTATCGCCTGATCCTGACGCATCCCAACTTGCACCTTGTCAGCGTCGAGATCTGCGCCGGCAAGGTATCCGGCGAGTTCGTGGACTTCGTCATGCCGGCTTGGGCGCCCGGCCGATACGCCATTTACGACTTTGCGAAAAACGTGCAGGAATTCGAGGCGGAAGGCGCGTCGGGGCAACCGCTGCCATGGAGTAGTCTCGACAAGCAGACCTGGCGAGTCGACGTCCGGCAAGCCGCCGGCAGCGCAAAGGTGCGCTATCGCGTATTCGCCAACGACCTCAGCGGCTCCTTTTCCCAGTTTGACAGCACTCACGCCAATTTGAATGGCCCCTCGATCTTCATGTACGTCGCAGGACACAAGCCTGACCCGCTCACGCTGAGTGTGGACGCTCCGAACGACTGGCAGTTCATAAGCGGCTTTTCTGACGATACCAGTGTGCGGACATTCCGTGCGCCGAATTACGACCGCTTGGTTGACACTCCCATCGAGGCCGGCGCCGAAACCAAGCTGGCCCAATTCCAAGAACGAGGGAAGACTTTTCGCCTCGCGGTGCACTCGTACGGCGAGGAGGACGTTGATCTATCGAAGCTGCGCGAGGGCCTTCAAAAGATTGTGCGCGCGGAAATGGCCCTGATGCCCGCCCCTGATTTTGATCACTATACCTTCATTTTTCACTTCGCTCCCGGTATTTCGATGGGCGACGGCATGGAGCATCTGAACTCCACCCAGATCGTCATCCGGGACACCCTCAGCAGCGGCCTTGCCGAGGCGCTGGAAACGGCGGCGCACGAGTTTTTCCATGTATGGAACGTCAAGCGGCTGAGGCCTGCGGCGCTGGGGCCCTTTGATTACACGCGCGAAGTTTACACGCCCTCCTTATGGCTTGCCGAGGGAGTGACCAGCTATGTCAGTTATTTCAGCTTGTTGCGTGCGGGCCTGTGGACGCGGGATCAATTCCTGGCGCGGCTCTCGGACGAAGTCCGTGACTTGGAAGGAGAACCTGGACGCGCACTGATGTCCGCGGAAAGTTCCAGCTTTCACGCCTGGTTTTACGACCGCGCGCCGCAAATGCAGGAGACTGCTTTCGCCAACTCCACGATCTCCTATTACAACAAGGGTGCGCTTCTCGGCATGTTGCTCGACCTGGAGATTCAGTCCCGGACACAAGGCGCCAAATCGCTTCTGGATGCGATCTCGCTGCTCTACCATAAGTTCTACGAGGCGCCGCAAGCCACTTACTACGGCCCCGGACGCGGTTATGAGGAGCAAGACATACTCAAAGCAGTTAATGAAGCTGCGGGAAGTGATTTCACCCCCTTCTTCGATAACTACGTTCGCGGGACGGCGCCGCTGCCGTACAACAACGATCTGGGCGTAGCCGGGCTGGCGCTGCGGGTCAGTGTTCCCGCAGGTTCACCGCCCAGTATCGGAATAACAGCCCTGCCCGATAACCTCGGCGCCAGGATCTTCGCAGTTCGGCCGGGTGGAGCGGCCGACCGTGCCGGCTTGGGCCGCGACGACCTGCTGGTAGCCGTTGATAACCAGTCGCTGGCGATTGAGGACCTGGACACACGGCTGCGCGCTTATCTGCCAGGGGCGAGCGTGCCGTTCACGGTCCAGCGGCAAGGACGGAGGGAGATCATCAATGTGACCCTTGACCCGCCCGTGCCGAGTTCGTATACCATTCAGGAACTGCCCGGCTCGACTCCCCAACAGGGTGCCATCCGCAACCATTGGCTGGGGGGAAAAAACTAGAAATCAGAAACTGGAAATCAGAAACTGGAAACTGGAAATGGAACTTAGGAAACCTCAGCCTGTCATTCTGAGCGAAGCGAAGAATCTCTGCAGTTCCGGTATTCATCGACTTCAAGAATTCTCAGAGGAGTATGTCGGTAGGGAACAAACTGCAGTGATTCTTCGCTTCGCTCAGAATGACACCGCCCCGCATAAACGATACCGCAGGTTCGCGAATATCCATTTTCCATTTTTCATTTTCCATTTTCCATTTTCCAGTTTCTACTTTCTCCCTTTCTGCCTTCTGCTTTCCGCCTTCTGCTTTCCAGTTTCCGCGCGCGCCGCCGATCCCGGCAATGCCCAAGCCTTGATCGAAGCCGGGCACTGGAAGCGGGCGCGGGCAATAGTGGAGCCGCGCGTCGCTGCCGACCCGCGGGATGCGCAGGCGGCGTGGCTCCTCTCACGAATCAAGCTGGCTTTTGGGGATTTGGCCGGCGCACTCGTCCCTGCACAGCAGGCGGTGGCGCTCGAAGACGGGAACTCCGACTACCACTTGCAACTGGCGGATGTGTACGGCGAGATGGCGGCCCGAGCCAGCATGTTTGCTGCGGCAGGCCTTGCTCACAAATTCAAGGGTGAGTTGGATCTTTCCCTCGCTCGCAATCCCAAGAATCTGGATGCGCTCGATGCTTTGATGCAGTACAGCTATCAGGCGCCTGGCCTGATGGGTGGGGACAAGGGGAAGGCTCGCTCCATTGCCGACCAACTCGTGCAACTCAGCCCGGTGCATGGATACTTCGCGGAGGCGGAACTGGCCCGGGAAGCAAAGGACGAAGCCAAGGTTGAGGAGTCTCTTCGCCAAGCCGTTCAGGCCGATCCGAAAAACTACGAGGCGCAGACGGCGCTCGCAGGTTTTTACACCCACCTTCCTCGCAGGAACACTGACGAAGCGGAAAAGCACGCGCGCCAAGCGCTTCGGCTCGATCCCGGCCGTGCGAAGGCGTATTCGATCCTGGCTACGGTTCTGGCTCTCGAGCGCCGATGGAATGAGCTGGAAGCTGTTCTATCCGCTTCTGAAAAAGCCGTCCCCGACGATCTTGCCCCTTACTTCCATTCCACGAACGCTTTGCTGGAAGCAGGCGTCGAACTCCAACGAGGCGAGGCCTACGTGCGGAAATACCTGGGGCAGGAACCGGAGGGCGAGGAGCCGGATCGAGCTCATGCCCACCGGCTGTTGGGGTTGGTACTGGAGAAGCAGGGCCGAAATCAGCAGGCGATTTCCGAGCTCGAGACCGCCGTGCAAATGAATCCCCGCTTCAAAGAGGCAAAAGAAGATCTAAAGAGAGTGAAGGCCCGCTCGCGATGAGGTTGGCAAGCTACCCGCTCTTTGCACGGCGTCGCAAATAGAAGATCAGTGTCACTAAGGCCAGGACCGCCACCAGGCTCAGCGTCGCGCGGTGGATGTCCTTGACGACATGAGCCAGGTTGTCCCAGTTGTTTCCAAGCAGAAAACCCACAAAACCGATGACCGTGGCCCAGATCACCGCGCCAGTGAAATTGAAGACCAGGAAACGACCGTAAGGCATCTTGAAAAGCCCGGCCAGCGGCCCCGCAAATACCCTCAGCCCGGTGATGAAGCGGCCCGTGAATACCGCCCAGTGTCCGTGTTTGAGAAAAAGCGATTTGGAATACTCAAACCGGCGCGCCACGAACTTGAAGCGCAGAACGTAGCGATCGAAAAAGGGGTTGCCTCCATAGCGGCCGAGCGTGTAGCCAAGGCTGTCGCCGACTGTCGCTCCCGCAATGGCGATCCCAATCGCCCATTCCAGTCGAAGCTGCCCTTGGTAAGCAAGGAATCCCGCGAAAAGAAGAACAGTTTCGCCGGGAAGAGGCAGGCCGCCGTTTTCGAGCATCACGCCGAAAAACACCACCCAGTAGCCGTAGTGGGCGAAGAAATCCGTCAAGGTCTGGAAGAGTGATTCAATCACGGGCCATAGAATTATGCACCAACGCGGCCTGTTTAGCGAATTACGCTGCGCGCAGGGCAACCGCTACCTCCCTGTGAAACGACGTGTTAAACTAACTAAAGCATGCGGGAACCTTTCCTGGAGAAAATTGACAGCAAGGTCTTGGTCTGCGACGGGGCGATGGGGACACTGCTTTACGCAAAGGGCATCTCCCCAACCCGTTGCTTCGATGAGTTGAACCTTAGCTCGCCGCAACTCGTCAAGGAGGTCCATCTCGCCTACGCCAAGGTCGGCGCGGAAGTTGTTGAGACCAACACCTTTGGGGCCACACGGCGGCGCCTGGAAAAGTACAATCTCGGTGAGAAGGTCCGTGAAATCAACCTGGCGGGGGCGCGGTTGGCTCGCGAGGTGGCGGGGGATGCGCTCTATGTGGCGGGTTCCGTGGGACCGTTGGGGGTGCGCTTAGAGCCGTTGGGGCCGACTTCACTGGAGGAGGCCAGGGCGGCGTATGCAGAGCAGATCGCAACTCTGTCCGAGGGCGGCGTGGACCTGATCATGGTGGAAACCATGAGTGATCCGAACGAGGCTCACCAAGCCTTGCTGGCCACGCGCGACGCGTGCTCCCTGCCGGTGGTCGTGCAGATGACGGTGCAGGAAGACGGCAGCACGTCCACTGGGGCGCTGCCCGAGGACTTCGCCCGCAAACTGGACGAATGGGGCGCCGACGTCATCGGGCTCAATTGCAGCGTGGGTCCGGCGGCCATCCTGGAAGCTCTGGAGATCATTGCGGCGGTAACCAGCCGCAAGCTCTCCGCGCAGCCCAACGCCGGCATGCCCCGCACGGTGCAGGGTCGCAACCTTTACCTCAGCCCGCCGGAGTACCTGGCCAGCTACGCCCGGCGTTTCATTCAATGCGGAGCGCGGCTGGTGGGTGGTTGCTGCGGGACGACGCCGGAACACATCAAAGCAATAAAAGCGGCAGTCCGATCGCTGAGCCCGCAGCGCTCGCGCATTGCGGTGGAAGTCCTGGAGCGGCCGGGGCGGACTTTGGAGCCGGTTCCGGTCGAGAAGCGTTCGCGACTGTCTGAAAAGCTGGCGCGGGGCGAGTTTCCGGTTCTGGCGGAAGTACTTCCGCCCAAGGGCTGCGACGCCACCAAGGAAGTGGAAGGCGCGCACTTCCTGCTGGCCAAGGGAGTGGACGCGATCAATATTCCCGACGGCATGGGCGTGATGGGCCGCATGAGCCCCCTCACCCTCGCCGCTCTCCTCCAGCAGCAAGTGGGCCTCGAAGTTCTCCTCCACTACAGCGCCCTCGACCGGAGTGTAATGTGCATTCAGGCTGATGCTTTGGGAGCGCATGCCTTGGGCTTGCGGAACATTCTTGCCGTCACTCGGGATACCGCGCAGTTCGCAACCTTCCTTGAACCGGCCATTTCCGAAGTGGATTCCATTGGCCTGGTTAACATCTTCCACAACCTGAACCAGGGCCTGGACGCCGGGGGAAATCCCCTGGGACAGCAAACAAGTTTCCTGATCGGCGTGGCGCTGAACCCCCATGCCGTGAACCCTGACGAGGAACTCCACCGCTTTCAACTCAAGCTGCAAGCGGGCGCCAACTTTGCCGTCACCCAACCGATTTTCGACGTTGACCAACTGGCGGCGTTCATGGAGCGAATGCGGTCTGCCGCGGGCTCAGTTCCCGTCGTGGCCGGCATCTGCCCGCTCACGAGTTATCGCAACGCCGAATTCATGAATAACGAAGTGCCTGGAATCTCTGTCCCGCCCGCCGTCATGGATCGGATGAGAAAGGCGGACACCGGCGAGGCGGCTCGTGTTGAAGGTGTTAAGATCGCCCAGGAAACCCTGCTTTCAATCCGCAACCTGGTGCAGGGTGTGCAGATTGCCGCGCCCTTCGGCCGCTACGCCATGGCGGTGGAGGTGGCGGAGGTTCTGGGAATCCAGACGGCGACCAAGCATGCTTAAGGGACTGTCCTTTGTCAGTCGTCCGTGGTCCGTTGCACCGAGATGCGGAGAGGGTTCCCGAAACGTAACGAGATCGCAGGCGCCTTTGACTCGAGACGCGATGAATTCAGACAATTACTAATCAAATCAGAAGTAAGTAGACATAAATGAAGCTATCGGCTATACTTCGGGCATGGTTACGCAAGATGCCCGGAAGTTGGATCACAAAACCCTGGAAGAGATTCGGATTCGTGCGGTCGAGCGAGTGCAAGCGGGCGAGAGCCCCGAGGTGGTCGTTGCGGCGCTGGGTTTCAGTCGCGCTTGTATCTACAACTGGCTGGCTCGGTATCGGGCTGGAGGCTGGGCGGCGCTGAAAGCCCGTCCGTTGGCGGGCCGCCCACCGAAGATTACCGGGGCCCAACTCCGCTGGTTGTATCGCACCGTCGTAGGGAAGAATCCCTTGCAGTTTCAATTCGAGTTTGCTCTGTGGACGCGCTGGATGATTCGGATTTTGTTGCGCCAGCGGTTCGGACTGAAGCTGAGCCTGTCGAGTGTCGGACGGCTGCTGAAGCAGTTGGGGCTGACGTGCCAGCGTCCTTTGTGGCGAGCCTGGGAGCAAGACCCCGAGCGCGTGAAGCGCTGGCGAGAGCAAGAGTATCCGGCCATTCACGCCTTGGCCAAGCGAGTGGGAGCCGCGATTTTCTTTGCGGACGAGGCTGGGGTGCGTTCGGATTATCATTCCGGTACGACCTGGGGAGAACGGGGGCAGACGCCCGTCGTGCCCACGACCGGCCAGCGCGTAGGGTTGAACATGATTTCGGCCGTGAGCGCGCGCGGAGAGTTGCGCTTTATGGTGGTGAAAGGGAAGCTGAACACCGCGCGCTATGTGCAGTTCCTGAAGCGTCTGACGCACCATGCCTCTCGGCCGATCTTCCTGATTGCGGACGGCCATCCGGTTCACCAGTCGCGAGCCGCCCGTGCCTACGCTTCCACCCAGGGCAAACTGCGGCTCTTCTACCTGCCGCCCTACTCGCCTGAACTCAATCCCGACGAGCAGGTCTGGAATCACGTCAAACATCACGGCGTCGGGCGTGCTTTGCTCGAGGGTGCCGACCACCTGAAAACGTTGGTCGGCAGCCGACTGAGACGCCTTCAAAAGTCGCCCGAGTTGGTTCGCCAATTCTTTCTTATGCCAGATACCCAGTATGCAGCGATCTAGCTCGTTTATGTCTACATACTTCTGGCCTACTTAGTAACTGCGGATTACGAAAGATCGGCAACGGACAACGGACCACTGACAACGGACGGATTCCAATGACCCAAACACCTAAACCCTCGAAATCCGACTCCTTCGAAAAAAACCTGGAACGCCTGGACGGAATTGTTCGCGAACTTGAGGACGCTGATTTACCGCTCGAGAAAGCCCTGCAGCTTTATGAGGAAGGGATGAAACTTTCCGAGGTCTGTCACACGCAACTGGAAGAGGCGGAAGGCAAGGTGGAAATCCTGACCAAGAAAGCCGGGGGCAAAGTGGTGGCGGAACCGTTCGACGCGGGCGATAAAGCCGTGGCGAGTGACGAGTGACGAGAAGTCGTCAGCCCTCAGCGGTCGGCTCTCAGCAATCTGTTTTGCTGAAAGCTGATAGCTGACGGCTGAGAGCTGAGCGCTGTGAAAGTGCTTCCCATCGGGGCAAATTCACGTCACAATTAAGGTCTTCAGGCAAGATGCGTAGGCATGCATCTTTGCCGATGAAAAAACCGTGAACACCGTTTCAGCATTGACCATTCGAGAGTACCTCGAAACGGCGGGCCGCCGGATCGATGAGGAACTGGACCGCCTGCTGCCCCCCTCCGACCGGTTCCCACCCAGCATCCATGTGGCCATGCGCTATTCGGTGCTGGCCGGGGGAAAGCGCTTGCGGCCAATCCTCTGCCTGGAATCGGGGCGCTTGCTGCGCGGCGACGAGCGAATGCTTTTGCGCCTGGGCAGCGCACTGGAGTTGGTCCATACGTACTCTCTGATCCACGATGACCTGCCGGCCCTGGACAACGACGATCTGCGCCGGGGCCAGCCCACGTCGCACCGCGCCTTTGGGGAGTCCACGGCCATCCTCGCCGGCGACGCCCTGCTGACCCTGGCGTTCGAAGTTCTCTCCTGTCCGGGCCCGCCACCCGAAGAGTGCAAGCTGCGGGTGATTCATGAAGTGGCGCACGCCATCGGCACGGACGGCGGCATGATTGGCGGCCAGGTCATTGATCTCCAGATGGCCGGCCGGGCGGTTGACCGCCAGGCGCTCGAATACCTTCACTCCGCCAAGACCGGCGCCTTCATCCGCGCCGCAGTGAGGGCTGGGGTGCTCTACGCGCAGGGCGGGGAAGAGGACTTGGCCCGCCTCACCAGCTACGGCGAGAAAATTGGACTGGCCTTCCAGATTGTCGACGATCTGCTGGACGTGCTGGGTACTCAGGAATCGTTAGGCAAGACGGTGGGCAAGGATGACCGGCAGCGGAAAGCGACCTATCCGGCCGTGCATGGAATCGAAGCGTCTCAGCGCATGGCTGCGCAGCTTGTGGGGGAGGCCTGTGAGGTTCTTGAGCCTTACGGAGACCGCGCCCACATCCTGCAAGGTATCGCGCGCTACCTGCTTGTGAGGCAGAACTGATGGACTATAAATACCTTCCCCGCATTGATTCGCCCGCGGATCTGAGAAAGCTCCCCCGCGAAGCATTGCCCGTCGTGGTCGAAGAACTGCGGGATTACATGGTTACCGTAATCTCGAAGATCGGCGGCCACTTGGCTTCCAGCCTCGGCGCCGCGGAGCTGACCGTGGCGCTCCACTACACGTTCGACACGCCGAAGGACAAGATCGTTTGGGACATCGGCCACCAGGCCTACGGGCACAAAATTCTGACCGGGCGCCGAGATCGCCTTTCGACCATTCGCCAGTATGGAGGAATCTCCGGCTTCCCGTCGCGCGAGGAAAGTCCCTACGATACTTTCAACGTGGCTCATGCCGGCACGGCCATCTCCGGCGCGCTGGGTATGGCCGTAGCCCGCGACCTGAAGGGTGAGGATTACCATGTGGTGGCCGTGTTGGGAGACGCAGGTCTGACCGTCGGCGAGGTACTCGAGGGAATCAACAATCTGGGCACCTTGCAGAAGAAAGTTTTGGTCATTCTTAATGACAATATGATGTCGATCTCGCCCAACGTCGGCGCCCTGGCCGGATATCTGAACCGCATTGTCCATGGGCAGGCCTACCGCCGACTGCGCGAAGAGGTTGAGAAGTTGATGCTGTCGGTTCCCCGCCTGGGGCCGCGCATGCTGCGGCTGTCCAAAGACATTGTCGAATCCGCAAAGACGGTACTGATTCCCGGCCTGGTGTTCGAAGAGCTCGGGTTTGAATACATCGGCCCCATCAACGGCCACGACGTCCATGAGCTTCTGGCCGTGCTCGCCAGAGTGAAGAATAATCCCAAGCCAACACTGGTTCACATCGTTACCCAGAAAGGTAAGGGCTACCATATCGCTGAGAAGCTGCCGGTGAAATATCACGGCGTAACCCAATTCGATGTCTCGACCGGCGCTTTCCACAAGACGCCCGCCGCCGCTCCCTCCTACACCGCCGTCTTTGGCAAGGCCATGTGCGAGCTGGCGGAAAAAGACTCCCGCGTCATCGGCATCACCGCCGCCATGAGCGAAGGGACAGGCCTGGATGAATTCTCCAAGCGCTTTCCGGACCGCTTTTTCGATGTGGGCATTGCCGAGCAGCACGCCGTAACCTTCGCCGTGGGCTTGGCCTGCGAGGGCATGAGGCCTGTCGTGGCCATCTATTCCACGTTCTTGCAGCGCGCCTTTGACCAGGTGATGCACGATGCCTGCCTGATGCGCGCTCCCGTTACCTTCGCGCTTGACCGCGGCGGCATCGTGGGCGCCGATGGGCCGACCCACAACGGCCTCTATGATCTGGTCTATCTCTCCGCACTGCCCGGCATCGTGGTCATGGCTCCTAAAGATGAAAACGAGTTGCGCCATATGCTCTATACGGCGCTGACGTGCGCCGGCCCTGCGGCAGTGCGCTACCCGCGAGGCAACGGCATCGGCACCCCAATTGACCCGGAGTTCAAAAAGCTGGAGATCGGGAAGGGCGAGATCCTGCGGGAAGGAGCCGATATCGGCATTCTCGCCCTCGGCAGCATGGTCTATCCGTGTTTGGAAGCCGCCAGCCGGTTGGAGGCCGTGGGCATCAGCGCAACCGTCATCAATGCGCGATTTATGAAGCCGCTTGATGCCGACCTGATCTGCTGCCTGGCGGCTGAGAAGCGATTCCTGGTGACCGCCGAGGAGGGGACGGAAGCGGGAGGCTTCGGAGCCCAGGTCGCCGCTCTCTTACAGGATCGAAGAGTTCCGGCCAGCATTTTGCGCATCGCCGTGCCGGACCGCATTGTGCCGCACGGCGCGACCGCCCTGCTTCACGCCAAGTATGGCTTGGATGTGGACGGCATCGTGAACCGTATTAAAACTTACGCCGACGAGTGGCCCGCGAACACGCCGGGGAAGTATCGGTCTGCCCTGAGAGCGTGACGAGCGGTGCCTGGTGCTTCGTTGGTTTAATGAGCGCAATTTCAAATGGCCCTCGGAAGGGCGGGGCTTTAGCCCCGCCGTCTTTGGGTGCAAGGTAGGAAGGGCCTTTAGGCCCTGAAGCTAAGCTGCTTCAGGGGCTAAAGCCCCGCACTTACTTCGCGGGATTATCGGCGGGCTGAAGCCCCGCCCTTCCGCTTCCGACGAACAAGTTCGCTTACTAATGCAGCTAGGCACTGAAGCCCTGACTATCAACTGTCCTTCCATGACCCTGCCAAATGCTGTCTTGCTCTTCTTCGCCGCAGGAATCGCAGGCACCATGAATTCGGTGGCCGGCGGTGGCAGCTTCTTTTCGTTTCCCGCCTTGATCTTTACGCATGTGCTTCCCATCCCGGCCAATGCCACTTCCACGGTGGCGCTCTGGCCGGGCACGGTCGCCAGCGCCAGTGCATATCGGAAGCGCTTTCCCAAAGACTTCAAGATACTGGTGGAAATGCTCACCACCAGCGTGGTCGGTGGAACGCTGGGTGCGTTAATCCTGCTTCGAACCCCCCAGTCCACCTTCATGCGCTTTGTGCCCTATCTCTTTCTGCTGGCCACGCTGCTGCTGATCTTCGGCAAACGGATCGCAAATTGGATGGAAACGACATTCCAAGCTTCGAAGCAGCCTCGCTGGTTGGTGGTGGCGGCGTCCAATCTGTTCCAGTTCCTGATCGCGCTGTACGGGGGCTTCTTCGGCGCGGGCATCGGAATCATGATGCTTGCTTTGCTGACCATGCTGCGCATGGAAGATATTCACGCCATGAACGCGCTGAAAACCCTCCTCAACGCCGCCATCAATGGAGCAGCCGTTATTACTTTCATCGTGGCGGGCGCGGTGCTTTGGCCACAGGCCCTCGTGATGCTCGTTGGCGCCGTCGCGGGCGGCTACGGCGGCGCCTACTTTGCCCAGAGGCTCGATCCCCAACTCGTCCGCCGCTTCGTCATCGCCGTGGGCCTTTGCATGACGGCGTATTTTTTTCTGCGAAGGTAGCGCTGACCTTTAGGTCAGCACTCGCCGACCCTTCGCTTCGCTCAGGGCAGGCTCTAAAGGTCGGTGCTACCTGCCCGAGGTTGACCAATCGCTGGGTTGAGATCGGATGCCAAAGGAGCGGCAGGTACGAATCCGCCTGGACCGGCTGCTGGTTGAACGCGGCCTGGCGGAGACGCGCGCCAAGGCGCAGGCCATGATCCTGGCGGGTGAAGTGCTGGTCGACGAGCAGAAGGTCGAAAAATGCGGGGTCTTGGCGAGCGCGTGCGCCAAGATCCGGCTGTTGGGCGAACCGCTCAAGTACGTCAGCCGCGGTGGAGTGAAGCTGGAGGGAGCGCTCGAGCATTTTGGCGTCTCGCCGGAAGCGAAAACCTGCCTGGACATCGGCGCCTCGACGGGCGGGTTCACGGACTGCCTGTTGCAGCGCGGCGCGAGCCGCGTCTTCGCCGTCGATGTGGGCACCCATCAACTGGATTGGAAGCTCCGCCGCGATCCCCGTGTTGTCTCCCTGGAGAAGCGCAACGCTCGATATCTAAAGTTCGACCAACTCGGCACGAGGGTGGAACTGGCGGTGATGGACGTCTCTTTCATCTCGGCCACGCTGATTCTCCCCGTGCTGCCGCCCTTGCTCGACACGCCGGCAGATGTTCTGGTGCTGGTGAAGCCGCAATTCGAGGTGGGAAAAGGACAAGTCGGCAAGGGCGGCATCGTGCGCGATCCGGTACTTCGACAGGAAGCGGTGGACAAGGTTTCGCGCAAACTGCTGGAGTTGGGCTTTTGCGATATCGCCCAGGCCGAGAGTGTTCTGCCGGGCGCGGAGGGAAATATCGAGTATTTCCTGCATGCAGTTTGGCAAGGACCGGAAAAGCTGTAGGGGTAGGGCTTGCCCTACCCTCGTCGGGTCCAGCGGAAATGCATGGACGGCAAGCCGCCCCCCTACACGTCCCTTGCGCCAGCCAAGGCGGGAGGATTCGGGCAATTCGACCGTGTTCGCATCTGCCGGTATTGCTACAGTTTCATGTCGAGGCGGCTTCACGCCGCCATTGGGCGAGCTAAAGTCGCCGCTGCCTCCCCAAACACTACCACTGCGCATTTTCCGCTTGACAAGCCGGGGGAGATATGATAGCCTATATTTGTGTTCTTATTGTGGACTTATTGTCGTAGGCAAGCGCTGGCGCGGTCGTGGCTCGAAAGAACCCGCAGTGGTCCGCGAGAGAAGGGGAATGCGGGACTCTACAAAAAATGAAAAATAGTGGGAACGAAGCTAAGAAGTACTTGAAAACAAAGGAAAGTCACTTTTTTAATGCTGCAATTTATGCGCGTTTTGCACACCAATTGGCAGCAATTTGACCCGAACGGAGCAAAGGATTTGCGAAAACGACCGAAGCTGCCAGGCCCTAAGGCCGAACCTCGGCAGTGACATACAGTCGGCTAGACAGCTTTTGCGGGGGCGCAACAGACAAAATGGCAATTAAGAAGGTTGGGATCGTTTCAAAGCCGAAGAAGCTCGAGATCGGGGAAATCGTGCCGCCACTCCTCGAGTGGCTGCGCCAGCGTGACATCGAGGTGTGCATCGACAAGGAAACGGGCGCCATAATCAAGAACGCCGAGCCCTGCCTGACGCGCAACGAACTGGCCGGCTCCGTGGAACTGCTGATTGTTCTGGGAGGCGACGGAACGCTTCTGGCCACGGCCCGCGCTCTGCACGGCAAGCCGGTACCGATCCTGGCGGTTAATCTGGGTGGGCTGGGATTCCTGACGGTGACGACCCAGGAGGAGCTTTACCCGACCCTGGAAAGCGTCTTCAGCGGCAAGCACCAGATCGAGCGTCGCGTGCAACTGGAGGGGTCGCTGATCCGCGCCGATGAGGTGATCGCTACGTTTCTGGCGCTTAACGACGCGGTGTTAAACAAGGGCGCCATCTCGCGCATCCTGGATTTTGAGCTGCGGGTCAACGGCCAGTTTGTTTCCTCCTACAAATCGGATGGCTTGATTATCTCCACGCCAACCGGATCGACCGCCTATTCGCTGGCCGCGGGCGGTCCCATCACCATGACGAGCGTAGGGGCATTCATCGTAACCCCGATCTGCGCGCATACGCTGACCCATCGTCCCCTGGTCGTTCCCGACACGGCGAGTATCGAAATCGTTGTGACCACACAGCGTGAGGCAGCCTACCTTACGGTGGACGGTCAGGTCGGGCTCGCCGCGCATAGCGAAGATCGGGTGCGCCTGAAGAAAGCGGACTCCTATGTGGAACTCATCCAGTCCCCCGACAAGGACTATTTCAAAGTTCTCCAGCAAAAGCTCAAGTGGGGGGAGAGGTAGGGAAGCAGTCAGTAGTCAGTCGTCAGTTGTCAGTTTCCGGTCGTCCGTTGTCGGTCGTCCGTTCCTGGTCGGTGATTCTGAGCCCGTTTGGTGTCATTCTGAGGCCGTATGGTGTCATCCTGAGCGGAGCGAAGGATCTCTGCAGTTTGCCCCGCGTCGACACGGTGAAGAGTATGTTGCAAGCTCAATGGAATCAGCAAGGATTCTTTGCTACTTTGAAAAGCTGTAGGGGTAGGGCTTGCCCTACCCTCGTCGGTACTAGCGCAAATACGGGGACGGCAAGCCGTCCCCCTACGTGCGCAGCACGAGGAGTGAAGCTATGACAACGGCTGCAAATCAAGTCCATGAAGTCCACCCGGCGGCGCGGCTGGCGCAAGTGCGTTACGCCATTCGCGACCTGGCGGTGCTGGCGGACGAGGTGGCACGCCAGGGCAAGGAAATCCTGCCGTTGAATATCGGCGACCCGCTTCAATTCGACTTTCGCACCCCGCCTCATCTCATCGAAGCCGTGGCCAAAGCGATGCGCGAC
Organism: uncultured Acidobacteriota bacterium; assembly: GCA_963831905.1. Lineage (GTDB taxonomy): Bacteria > Acidobacteriota > Terriglobia > UBA7540 > UBA7540 > CAVROP01. The sequence continues at coordinate 3,392,787 of CAWHRX010000009.1, forward strand.
GGGCTGAACGGGTACGCGCCCTCGCTGGGGATTCCGGAGGCGGTGGCCGCGGCGCGCGCCGCCGCTGAACGCAAAGGTATCCGCAACATCCAGAGCGTCTTCATAACCGCGGGTGTGAGTGAGGCGGTGGACGTTTGCCTGTCGGCACTCCTCGATCCGGGCGAGAACATCCTGACGCCCAGCCCCGAGTACCCGCTCTATTCTGCGGTGCTGGCCAAGATCGGGGCGCCGGTCAACGCTTACATGCTCGATGAAGGGAACGGCTGGGAACCCGACCTGGAACACCTTTCGAGCCGTATCGTCGCGGGCACGCGCGCCATCGTGGTCATCAATCCTAACAACCCTACCGGGGCTGTCTATTCACGGAATACCCTGGAGGCTATCGCGGAACTCGCCCGGCAGAACAACCTGCTGATCTTCGCTGACGAGATTTACGACAAGTTGATCCTTGACGACGGCCATCCGCACACTTCCCTCGCCGCGCTCGCCCCGGATGTTCCGGTGGTGACGTTTAACGGTCTTTCCAAGGCGTATCTGGCTCCGGGTTGGCGGGTGGGTTGGGCGGTGGCGAGCGGCCCGGCCGCGGCGCTGAAGCCCTATATCGAGGGCGTGTGCAAGTTGTTGCGGGCGCGACTCTGTTCGAACCATCCGCAGCAATATGCCGTACGTCCGGCGCTCGAAGGCCCTCAGAACCATCTGGCGGAGGTGCGGCAGAAACTGCGCCGCCGCCGCGACCTTACCGCGCAATGGTGCAACACCACTCCTCGGCTTGGCTGCGTGAAGCCTCTCGGGGCTTTCTATGCCTTTCCGCGCCTGGACATTCCCGAGAGCGACGAGGATTTCGTGCGCAACCTGCTGCTCGAGAAACAGGTTCTGGTGGTGCACGGCAGCGGATTCGGGCAGGCGCCCGGGACGCGGCACTTCCGCATCGTCTTCCTTCCGGGCGAGCCCACCCTGGCGCGCGCCTACGCAGGCATCGCCGAATTCATTCGCCAACGGTATGGCTGATTTACTTTTTTCGAAATCCTCTGTAAAATCAGCAATTTCTTGTCCATGTAGATTCAGGAGGCCCATTATGGCGTTGCAAATTGTCGAGAAGGAATCCGGCGGGGTGACGATTCTGGGGTTGTCGGGGCGCATCACGCTGGGCGAAGAGAGCAATCAACTCCGCTCGCATATCAAAGAGATGCTGGCGGAGGGAGCGAAGCGGCTGGTGCTGGATCTTGGGGAAGTCAGCTACATCGATAGCGCCGGATTGGGCACGCTGGTGGCCGGCTTTACTTCCTCACAAAGCCAGGGCGCGGTGATGAAGCTGGCGAACCTCACGAAGCGGTTTCGCGAGCAGTTGAATATTACTAAATTAGTTACCGTTTTCGATGTCTATGATAGCGTTGATGCAGCGGTGAAGTCCTTCGCAGCCTGAGTAGGAGCGATCGCCTGTCCGGGAGCGACGGTTGCGGAGACGGCCGTTTTTCGTCACCACAGGTGTTGCGCCGGAGGGCGGGGTGCGCGGGTTAGCTGGCGTCGGCGTTTGAGAGGCCGCCTCTCACCTTGCCGGCGGAAGCTGATGAAAGCGCCGCCGCTGGGCGCTCTTTCCCTGCCAGAGAGGGCTAGGACGTTGGAACGGCCGGACGGAGCGCGGCGCCTGGCACCTGTACTACAGTCCCGCCGGATTATCCAGCCAATAGAGGGCGAGGCCCGTCAACAGCTTGGGATAAAAGTCGGTGGACTTTTGCGGCAGCGTCAAACCCGCCAAGGCATTATCTCGCACGGCCTGGACGGGAGTGGGGTTCAGCAGCAGACAGAGTTGAGCTTCGCCCCGCGCGACGGCTGCGGCAGCGGCTGTGAACTCACGGTGATAAGTGAGGTTTCTCTCCTCACGCACTGCCTGCGGGTTGATTCTGAGTATCTGCTCGAGGATCAGGCGGTGCACCAGGATGACGTTGAGCCGGCGCAGGGTCGAGGGAATTTCCTGGAGAGCGCCTTCCAGATCGTAATCGCTGCGCAGGCGGAGAAGGGCCAGTTTTCCGCACCCAGCGTAGGCGCCGAATGCCGGCCCCGCAAGGCCCGCCCGTGCCAGCCTTTCAAGGAAAGCGCAATTGCCAGCCTCGTCCCCCGCGGGAAACTCTTCCACCTCGAAGATCGAGCGCGCCTGGAGCAGAAAATCTGACCAATCGAACCCTGGCAGACCGTGAACCAGGCGGTGAGTCGGCAAGATGGTCAGGCCGTCGGTTTCCATGCGAACGAAGGTCATCATCACGTATTCCGCCGGCTTATCGGAGGTGGCCCGGCTTCGACAATCGTCGCGATAAGCGAGCGCCGTTTCGTAGCGATGGTGGCCGTCCGCGATCACCAGTTTTTTGTCGGCCATGGCCGCCGCGACCTGGATGATCGCCTGGGGCTCAGTGATTCGCCAGACTGTATGCACAGTCTGGTACTCGTCGGTGACTTGTTCCCAGGGCTGAGGGGGTGTTCTCTCCGCCAGCAGAGACTCGACCACGCCCGCAGGGTCGCTGTACAGCACAAAGATCTGGCCGAAATGGGCTCGCGTGACTTTCAACAGTTCCAGCCGGTCGGTCTTGGGCCCCGAGAGCGTCTGTTCGTGCGGAAGGATGACTCTTGCTGAGTAGTCTTCCAGGCGACAAACCGCGATAAATCCGCGCCGCACTTTCTTGCTTTCCGTCCGGCCCGGAACTTCGTACTCCTGGTTATAAGGGTAGATCGCGGGCTCGGAATCCGAGAGTAGAACGCCCTCGTCGATCCAATCTCGGAAGCACCGCGAAGCGCGCAGGTAAACGTTGCTCCGGGGATTGTCCTCGGCATGAACCTGGCCTCGGATCACGCGGACGAGGTTGTAGGGGCTCGAACGGTAGTAACGCGATTGCATCTCCGTGGAGATCTTGTCGTAGGGTTGCGTCACGACATCCGCAAGCTGTGGAATGCGCGTTGGGTTGTAGTAGAGAGCTCGAAAGGGTCGAATTTCAGCCATGGCCTTCTCCGTCGGTAAGCTTGCGACCTTATCACACTGGCGCGGAACCGTCGAGAGCGCTGTTGGATCCCCAATCCGTCGATAAGGGCGGTCGAGGATCGCAGGGCCCAGGACCGTGCGCCACTACACCGCACGCGGCTGGACCTCGGAAGTGTAGGGGTAGGGCTTGCCCTACCCGCGTCGCGGCCAGCAAAAACGCGGGGACGGCAAGCCGTCCCCCTACGGCGGGGCGGGCGCGTCAGTTCGTATCTCGTGTGTGCTATAGTTGCTCACCTGAGAGAAGGGATGACAACCGAGGAACAAAGACAATGGCAGAGCTTCGACTCGATCCAATAACTCACCGATGGGTGGTCTGCGGGAAAAGACGGGTGATGGCGGATTTCAACGACGCAGAGGCCATTTGCCCTTTCTGCCCGGGCAACGAGCACTTCACCCCACGGGCGATCCGGGAACTGACCGACGGCGAGGGCGCATGGACCGTCAGGGTGTTTCACGATCGCGCGCCTATCTTCCTCGTCGAGGGTGAGGAAGACCGGCAGGCCGTGGGCATGTTTGACCGCATGAACTCGATTGGCGCGCACGAGATAGTGGTTGAGACCCCAAAACACGGGGTGACGCTGGCGGAACTTCCGGTCTCGCAGGTGGCAAAATGCCTCGGTCTGTATCGCGACCGTATCCTGGACCTCAAGCGCGACATCCGGCTTCGCTATGTTTCTGTTTACAAGGATCAGGGGCATGTCGGAGTGAACGAGCATGGCCATAGCCACTCGCAGGTATTGGCGTCGCCGGTTCTACCCCAGTTTTTGGAGCTTGAATTCCGGTGGAGCAAAATGCATTTCCAGAGGAGAGAGCGGTGCCTTCTTTGTGACTGCGTTCAACAGGAGATTCAGGAAGAAAAACGGGTGGTGGACCAAAACGGCGAGTTCATCGCGGTTTGCCCTTTTGCTTCGCGGTCGCCGTACGAATTGTGGGTGCTGCCGATCCAGCACTCCTCCTCTTTTGAAAAAGACCTGACAGACCCGGTCCGCTTGAAGTCGCTGGCATCGTTTTTCAAGCCCTGCCTCCAGAAAATCGAGAAGATCTCCTCAATTCTGCACTTCGTAATCCACACCGAGCCTAACCTCGCCGCCCACAAGCCGACCAAGGATTGGTGGAATACGGTGCCGGATGACTACCACTGGCACATTGAGATTCATCCGGATGTGGAGGGCGAACGCCGGTATCTGGGCAGTGAAGGGTTCTACTTCAACCCGATTCCAGCAGAGGATGCAGCGCTGGTGCTTCGCGCGCTGCAACCCGAATCTGGGGCCGCGCCGGCTTTGACGCCTTGCCCAGTGAAAGCTTGATGGGGCGAGAAGATTTGTCTGCCGCATTTTGAATTACTGAGAATTGCAGAATTAAGTGAATGTACCCCCTCGCCCCCGACCCCTCTGCCCCAAGGGGGCGAGGGGAGAAATAAGCCGAGTTTTTGCCCTCGCCCCCTCGGCGGAGAGGGTATCCGTCAGCCGACGGACGGGTGAGGGGGTTGGTCCGTCACGATACTATGTAACCGTCAGTAGAATCACGATCGAAAGGAATGCTGATGACAATCGAGAGGCGTACCCTCCCGGGAATCCAATTGGTCGTCTTCGACTTGGACGGCACAATCGCGGACACGAAACGAGACTTGGCGCTCAGTGTTAATGCCATGCGGGGGTTTCTAGGTTTGGGTCCGCTACCTCTCGAAACCGTCACGTCTTACGTCGGACACGGCGTGACCGTTCTGATCAAAAGGGCGCTGGGCGATCAAGCCGCCGATGGCGATGTTGAGAAGGGGCTGAGGTTTTTTCTGGACTACTATGCCCGGCACCTGCTCGATAACACCGTGGCTTTCCCGGGAGTGCCCGAAGCTTTGCACCAGTTACGGAATCGAAAGCTCGCTATCCTGACAAACAAGCCGACAAAACCCAGCCGCGAAATAGTCGCCGGCTTAGGACTCGCTCGGTATTTCTTCGAGATCTATGGCGGAGAAAGTTTCAGCCTGAAAAAGCCCGATCCGATGGGGATTAAGGCTTTGATGAGCGTTTCGTCAACCCCCGCTGAGCAAACGCTCATGGTCGGAGATTCCGAGACTGATGTGCAGACGGGCCGCAACGCAGGCGTGTGGACATGCGGCGTAACTTACGGATTCGCACCTGAGTCGCTGAAGAAATCTGGCCCGGATTTGCTGTTGGATGACCTGCGTGATCTGCCTCCGCTGCTGAGAGAGCAGTGACCAGCCGGCAATGAGCGCAGGAAGCCGATCGCAGTTGCCGACAAAAGTCCGCGTCATATTGCGGCGCGGCGGGAAGGGCGGGGCTTCAGCCCCGCCATGGAAGAGGGCTAATCATTCGGGCTTTAGCCCCTGAGGGAGGCAACGTGGCTTCAGGGCCTAAAGGCCCAATCCCTCGCGCTCCCGGAAGTGGCGGGGCTGAAGCCCCGCCCTTCCAAAGTGCCCCAACTTTTGCCGGCAAGCGGGCATCCAAGAATTGGCAGATCTCTAAATGCAGAATACGAGAGGCATCTTGCGCAAATCGGACTACGGAAGATCGGCGAGCCTCGCGTTGCAAAGCCTGCTGCTCATGGCTTGTTGCTTTCTCGTTGCCACTCGAGGCTTGGCGCAACAGTCGTCGCATCCGGCGCCCAAGGAGAAGAATCCGGCGCCGCAAACTCCAGACAACGATAGCGCCGAGCAGGCTGAAGCGCCAATCCCCGGGGACTGGGCGCCGGAGTTATTGGACGGGATTCTGAGCGCCCCGAACGCGCAGGCGGCAGACTCACTTTTCCGTGCCGCCTTCGCGGCGGGCCCGAGCATCATTCCGCAACTGGCCGAGGCGATCAAGGATGATCGTACCGCCGAGTTTGCGGCGCAGTCGCTGGCCTTCATCGGGGGCGACCAGGCGATGCCAGTCCTCTGGAAACTTCAGGATGACAAGCGCGATCTTAACCTGCGGCGCTTCTACTATGGCGCTTTGGCTGAGTATGATAACGACAAGGCCACTCAAACGCTCTTTCAGGTCATCGACAAGTCGGACGCGGAACCTGACCGCACGGTGACGGAGGCGGCAATTCTGGCCCTGACAGTTCGGACGGAGGCTAATCTGACGGACTTGATTCACCAGGCGGAAAAAAAGGTGACTGATGTAGTCATCCGCGATGACTTGGAAAATGCCCTGGATGTCATTCGGATTCGCTCCAAGTATTTGGCCACGCCCGAAGGCAAAAAAGCGGGCGGCTCCGTGGATGCCGCTGTCCGCACTTATTTCATTCCGGCGCTCCTACCCCCTCCTCCATCGCCAGCGGATACCGCGGCCCATCGCGCCCCTGCGAAACCGGATGTCGAGCTGGAGATTCAAAACCTCACCTTCGCACCAGACCAGCTACGAGCGCTGGCCGCCGTCACCTTGGAAGACCCTACCTCCGTGGCAAAGTACGACTTGGTGCTACAAAAGCGCCTTGGGAATTGGGAGGTGGTGAGCGTCTGGCTGGGCTCCGAATCTGAAAAGCAAGCGCCTCCCCCGCCGAACAAGCCGACGGATGAGTGACGGCTTGCCGTCCCCTTTGTCCAGAGCATCACCGCGAGAAGACTGAGCCCTGCCTCTGCACCAGATTGTAGCGGTTGCCCCGCGCCTTTTTCCGTCTTAGAACGAGTATCCGATGCCGACAGAAAGCGTGACGTTGTTCTTCTCCCCGGTGGGCGGATTGCTGAGATAAAGATCGATCAGGCTGGCATTCACCGTAAACTTGTTGAGCAGCTTGTAGGACACGACTGCGCTGGTGTCAAAACGGTATTGTCCGGTGTGAATCAGGTCCGGGTAGACCTGAAAGTAATGGTCTAGCCGAAGCCGCTTGGAGAATTGCACACCCAGTGTCTCTGCTAGCAGCAACTCGATGGTTTGGGTAAGTTGCCCATTGAAGAATTTCTCTTGAACGTAGGTCGGCCCGCCCAGGACACTGAAAGTCGTGCGCGCATTCTTCACCACGTCGCGCCCAAAGCCGCCGCCGTAGGTCTGTTGCAGGTAGAGGCCTTGGGTTGAGATGTGGTTGACTTGACCAAATACAAAGACGAAGTTGTCCGGACTGAACAGGTAGTCCTGCCGTAGGTCTGCGGTGAGGGTGCGCGAGGACACCGTGCTGGTGACGACGAATGGCGGTGTGATGCTCTTCTGCTCGGCATGAGAGAAAAGCGTAGTAAAGTCGAAGGTCGTGCGCATGTGCTGTACGAAAACGGGCGTCGCCGGACGTTCACGGATCGCGGCAACGCTTGTGGTCAGAGTGTTCGACTCCTGGTTGCCGTTCTGGAGGCTATACCCCAGGCTGGCGCCGCCCTTCCATGCCTGGAAGATTCCGGGTGTCTGTTCCAGCTTCTGGTAATCTTCGGCCGGCATGATGACGTCAGGTTTGGCGGCAGGAATGGTGTGCACTTGGCCGTTGTCGCCCTTGACCTGCCAGTCGCCGGAAGGCAGAAGTTCCAGCATGCCTTGCACGGGTTCCTGGCCTTTAATAACAACCGCAATGGGTTTATCCGAGGAGTAAGTCGCCACCTGGGCCATGGGGATCGATACAATCCCGAGGTTGGCCGTCTTCAGTTGCAGGGTTCCTCCTTTGATCGAGACCAGCGTGCCTGTAACCCGGTCTCCGTTCTTGAGGGTCGCCACGTCAGCCTGCGCCCAACTCGCCAGGCAGATGAGGACAAGAAAAGTGGTTAGTGTGAGTTTCAAGTTTTAACCTCCGAAAATGAGTGGTTGCTGCCCGTTCACTTCAGCGTAACATGAGGGAAGGAATTCTGGCCACTAGTGGAAATCCTAGTATTGGAAATCCTGGGGGCGATTGCTTCCCTGCTCCCTTTCTCGCATAATCAAAAGCCAGATGCGATACGTCACGGTAGGAACGGCGGGCCATATCGATCACGGAAAGTCAGCCTTAGTGCTGGCTCTGACCGGCACCGACCCCGACCGTCTGGGGGAAGAGAAGAGGCGTGGAATCACGATTGACCTGGGCTTCGCCCACCTGGACCTCGGCGAAGGCGTGCGCGTTGGGTTCATTGATGTGCCGGGCCACGAGCGTTTCGTGCGAAACATGCTGGCGGGGGTAGGAGGGATCGACCTGGTCATGCTTGTGTTGGCGGCCGACGAATCCATAAAGCCCCAAACGCGTGAGCACTTTGACATTTGCAAACTGCTGGGGATCCGCCAGGGGTTGGTGGCCATCACCAAAATCGACTTGGTCGATTCCGACATTATCGAACTGGTGCGGCTGGAGATTCAGGAGTTTGTACGCGGCTCCTTCCTCGAGGCCGCCAAGGTGCTCGCAGTGAGCGCCAGGACCGGCGAAGGTCTCCACCCTCTGAAAGAGGAACTGCGGCGACTCGCCTTGGTGGTTACTCCCAAGCCTGAAGACCTCCCCTTTCGACTCCCCATCGACCGGGCTTTTGTGATGAAGGGCTTTGGCACTGTGGTGACCGGAACGCTTTTGTCAGGGCGGATCGACAAAGACTCGGAAGTGGAAATCTACCCCTTGGGCCGACGGGTGCGGGTGCGCGGCATCGAGGTTCACAATGCCGACGCACAGACCGCCCTGGCCGGGCAGCGGACGGCAGTGAACTTACCCGGCCTCGAGGCGAAGGAAGTCTCGCGCGGAATGGTGCTGGCGCCTCCCGGGATTTTCATGGCGACTGGCCGATTGGATTGCAAGCTGAACCTGTTGCCCGACGCTCGACCCTTGAAGAACTGCGCCCGAGTCCATTTCCACTGCAACACCTCCGAAACGTTAGCCGAAGTGGTGTTGTTGGACCGGAAAGATCTGCCGCCAGGGACCAGCACCTTCGCGCAACTCCGGCTTTCCGAACCCGGCGTGTTCATGCCGGGAGATCGTTTTATCATCCGGCAGTTTTCGCCCGTCACGACGATCGGGGGCGGAACGGTCCTCGATAACCAGCCTGAGCGCCACCGCGTGCGAGATTCCAGTGTCGTGCCGCTCCTCGACGCTCTGGAAAAAGGCGGTTCGCAAGTGAGACTCGAATGGCTGGTGCGGCAAACCCGTGAAGCTCTCCTTTCCGGACTTGTCTCGCGGACGGGTTGGCTTCCCGCTGAGGTCCTGCGCCTCGGCAGGATCTTGGCCTCTGAGAATCGGCTCTTGCTGCTGGGGCAACCGCCGGAATTGTTCGTGCACTCGGAGCATTTCCTGGGATTGGCGGCGAAGTTGATTGAGCAACTCGAAAAATTCCACGGTGCAAACCCGCTGGTTGCGGGCCTGCCCAAGGAAGACCTGCGCTCCAGGACGGGCGCCGGCGGTCCTCTGCGCCCTGCAGCGCCTTCGACCTTGCTCTTCAATGCGCTCCTTCAAACCCTCGTGGCGCAGGGCAAGATCGAGGTGCAAGGTGAAACGGTGCGGCTGGCCGGCCGGAAGATTCAACTGACACCGGAAGAGCAGGCCGCTAAAGAGCAGATCAGTGAGGCGTTCGGGAAAAGAGGGTTGGAGGTCCCGAGCCCGCCGGAGGTTTTGGCTAAGCTTCGCATCGACCGCCTGCGGGCCGAGAAACTGCTTCAGATTCTGCTGCGTGAAAACGTGCTCTGCAAAGTGACTGAGGACCTGATTTTTCACCGCTCGGCATTAAGGCAGTTGAAGGAACTGCTCGCCCGGCGGAAAGCTCAAAGCAACCGCATTAACGTCACTGTTTTCAAAGAAATTACCGGGCTGAGCAGGAAGTATGCAATCCCCTTGCTCGAGTATCTTGACCGGGAACACGTGACAAGGCGAGAAGGCGATGAGCGGATTATCCTATAATTCATTGCTGATTCCCTACTGCCTACTGCCTACTGCCTACTGCCTACTGCCTACTGCCTACTGCCTACTGCCTTCTTCTTCCATCACTGGCTTCAGAATCTCGTAAACCAGTGCGATCGGCAAGCCCACTACGTTCGAATAGCAACCCGAGATGCGCGTGACGAATTTGGATGCGAGCCCTTGAATTGCATAGGCGCCCGCCTTGTCCGAAGGCTCGCCGCTCTCGACGTACTGGCGAATCTCTTCCTCATCGAGTTCGCGGAAGGTAACAAGCGTTGTCTCATGTTTGAGTGCCTCAATACTATCGGGAGCCCGCACAAGGCAGATGCCAGTGTGCACCTGATGGGTTCGACCCGACAGCAGGCGAAGCATGCGCGTAGCATCCTGCGGATCCGACGGCTTGCCCAACGTCTGCCCATCGATGACCACGACGGTATCAGCACCCAAGACGAGGCCGCCACGAGGTGAGGAGGCCGCGATTTGCAGGGCTTTCTCTCGTGCCGTGCGGCGGACGAAATCCTCGGGCAGTTCACCCTGTTGAATCTCTTCCACGATTTGGCTCGGTCGGACCTCGAAGGTGAAGCCCGCATCGCGCAACAGGTCGCGGCGGCGTGGGGAAGCTGAAGCTAGAATGAGACGCATGTGCAAGAATTATAAGCGACTTTCTCAGATTGACGAAGCGGCGGCTGTTTGCCGTCAGGATGCGAGGTAGAATCGCCACCGCGACAAAACACTCAACCGCGATTTTTCTTCGACGGCGATTCCCCCAATGGGCCTCGATGTGTTAGACTGCACAATCAGTCTGCAAAAGAATCCACTAATCTAGGACTCAGGTTATGGAAGAGATCGGCAAAATTCTGCCCAAGGTGCTAAGGCCACAGTTCTCTCGCCTTGTCCCTCCGGTGATCGAAGTTCTGACCCCGTTTTGGGGTCAAGTCGCGGGTAAGGCGCTGGCCAAGAAGTGCCGGCCGGTGGCGTTCAGCGCTGGGACTCTGACGCTCGCAACCGCGGATCGCGATTGGGCCGCTCCCTTGAAACAGATGGCAGATGAAATCCGGGCACATGTAAACAAATTCCTGGGTGGGCCAGTAGTACAACATCTCAGGATTGAATGTACTCAGGAGCTCACGCGCAGCAGCAGGTCACCGCGCCAGCAGGAATCGCCGGCTACTTCCGAACCGGGAGACTGGCCGCGCCAGGACCCACGCCCGACATCCGGCATGGCGGAACCAATCGGACGTTCGCGTGTCAAATACGTTGCACGGAAGCATGAGAAGGTCCACTAATGGCACTGGAAGAAAAAGACGTGCGTTATGTCGCCGAACTCGCTCATCTCGAACTGACTCCCGACGAGGTGAATAAGTTCCTGCCTCAGCTTGATTCCATCCTTCAGCACATACAAAAGCTGAATGAGTTGGATACCTCGCAAGTGGAGCCGATGGCGCAGGTGACCTATCCCGCTGCGGCAAACCCTTCCCTGCGTGGAGATCAGCCAAAGAAAACGTTCGACCAAGATGAGGCCCTTGCCAACGCGCCCGACCCCAGCGCGGGCTTTTTCCGAATCCCGCGAGTGATAGAAAAAGAGGAGTAGCGGGTGGCGGAATGAGATGATCGGTGAGGGGAGAGACAGCTCTTACGAATGAACCTTACTGAACTTACCATCGACTCGCTGCGCCAGCTCATCGTCGAGCGCAAAGTCTCTGCGTCGGAGGTGGTGCGCGCTCACTTCGAGCTGATTGAGAAGCGCGACAAAGAGGTTCGTGCTTACTTGCAGTTGTGCCCGGAACTCGCACTCGAGCAGGCCGCCAAGATTGATCGGCAGATCGCGGCAGGTGATCCGGTGGGAGCCCTGGCGGGAATTCCGGTCGCGATCAAGGACGTGATTCTGACCCGCGGGATGCGCAATACTTGCGCGTCGAAGATTTTAGGGAATTACGTGGCGCCCTATAACGCTCCGGCGGTCGAAAGGTTGGAGGCGGCAGGCGCAGTCATCTTGGGGAAGACGAATTGCGACGAATTCGCCATGGGATCGTCTACGGAAAACTCCGGCTTCTTCCCGACCCACAACCCACACGATTTGACCCGAGTCCCCGGTGGCTCGAGCGGCGGTTCTGCGGCGGCGGTTGCCGCGAACATGGCGGTGGCCTCGCTCGGCTCTGACACTGGAGGTTCGATCCGGCAACCGGCGGCTTTCTGCGGCCTTGCGGGCATGATGGGGACATACGGCAGGGTCTCGCGCTACGGGCTGGTGGCCTTCGCCTCCTCGCTCGATCACATCGGGCCGTTCGGACGCACGGTCCGCGATGTGGCGCGCGTGCTCCAGACCATTGCGGGCCGCGACCCGCACGACTCCACGTCGGCAGACGTTGCGGTGGAGGACTACGTGTCCGGCCTGGATCAAAACGTGCGCGGCCTCAAAGTGGGCGTTCCGGGCGAGTATTTCAAGGGGCTTCAATCCGGAGACCGGAGATAACGTCCAAAAGGGTATTGACCTGCTGGCGAAGCTGGGATGCGACATCGTACCCATCAGTCTTCCTCACACTGATTACGCGATCGCCTGCTACTACGTCATCTGCACGGCGGAGGCCAGCTCGAACTTGGCGCGCTACGATGGCGTGCGCTATGGGTTCCGCTCCTCCGAGCACACCGATTTGCAGGAGATGTACAAACAAACCCGCTACGGCGGATTCGGGGCCGAGGTAAAGAGGCGCATTATGCTCGGCACCTACGTCCTGAGCTCCGGTTACTACGACGCCTATTACTTGAAAGCCCAGAAAGTGCGTGCTCTCATCACGCGAGATTTCCTGGAAGCGTTTGACGACGTGGACATCATCGTTACTCCCACCTCTCCCATCCCTGCCTTCAAGCTCGGCGAGCGTATGGATGACCCCTGGCAAATGTATCTCGCCGATATCTACACCGTTACCGCCAGCCTGGCCGGAATTCCCGGCATTTCCGTCCCTTGCGGAAAAACTAAGGCTGAGCCCCACCTCCCGGTGGGCATGCAACTTCTCGCCCGCCACTTCGACGAAGCAAGGCTGCTGCGAGTGGCCGACGCGTTCGAGAGGGCGGGCGGATTTGAAGTTGGGTAAACGGCTCGCATTCCAGATCCCGGATTCAAAATTCAAAAACCGCTTCATTTCACACTTTCTGAGTCCCGGAGTCTGGTCCTGCGCTGCCAGTAACCGTGCCGCCTCCCTTTCTTATCTGCTCGAATTTCGTCAGAAACTCTTCGCGCTCTTGGCGAGCCTTGTCCGCCCGACGCGTTTTTTCCGAGACATAGCGCTGGCCCTTCATTTCGGAATCGCGTAACGAGCGAATCCAGGCGCCAAGCTGCCTGGAAACGCTTTCGATGCCGGATTTCAGATTCAAGATTCCAGATTCGAGATCGCGGAAATCAGGCATGCGCTCAATTAGGCAAAGCATTGACCGCACTTCGCCGGCAGAACCACGCGAGATGTACAAGAAAGTTAGCAACTCCTGATTCGTGCCCCTTTCAAATCCTTCCGCGATGTTGTTGGAAACGGAGAGCGCGGCACGTTCGAACTGGTCGCGCAGACTATGCTGGCGGCGGAAAGGGGGCTGTGCGGTTATAGCGTAGGTCGCCAGGGCCAGTTCGATGCTAGCCTGCCAGACCGGAAGTTCCTCAAAGCGTTTGTATCCCACGCCACACCTCTTGAACCTGGAATCTTGAATCTAGAATTTTGAATCTGGAATTTCGATTCCGCAATTCCGGGTGAGTCTATCACCCTCAACCCTTGAACAGCGGGTCAAATTTCTTCTTGGCGACGTTGGCGTTCGACGGGGTGTGGTCGGCGCTGGCCAGCAGGGTTGGGTTGGGACGAAAATAATCGCAGTAGTTGGCGGGTTCTTTATCGCGGACCCATCCGGCCTGGGTTTCCGCGCACTGGTTATGTTTGCCGGGGTCGTAGAATTGGCAATTGCGGCAGGCATGCAGGTCGGAGCCGCACCGGGGGCAGGTGTCGCGCGTGCCAGTACGGCTTCCGGAGGGATACTCAATCTTCTGGCGGCACTTCCAGCAGTTGAAGATCATATTTCTCTATCAGCGTTTATCCGCGTCAATCCGCGGCTCGCTGTTTAACCCGAAGAACCGTTCAAAGTTCCGGACCACATTTTCTCCCAGCTCTTCTGGGCTCACGCGATGAAGAGTGGCCAGCGTGCGGGCAACTTCGATCACAAAGGCCGGCTCATTGCGCTTGCCGCGGTACGGAACCGGCGCCAGGTAAGGACAATCTGTTTCGATCAACATACGATCGAGCGGAATCTCTCTCGCCACCTCGCGGAGGTCCCCGGCCTTCTTATAGGTTACGTTGCCTGCAAACGAAACCTGGAATCCCCAGTCGAGAAAGGTGAAAGCATCCTGGCGGGAGCCCGAGAAGCAATGCAGGATGCCGCCCAGCCCGCTGGATTTCCAGTGGGTTTGAGCGATTTCGGCGAGGTCGGGCCACGCCTCGCGGCAATGAATAATAATTGGCCGCCGCGCTTGATGCGCCAATTCCATTTGCCGGATGAGGACGAGCTTCTGAATGTCGCGGGGCGAGTTGTCGTAATGGTAGTCGAGCCCTATCTCGCCGATGCCCACTACGCGCGGCTGTTGCGCCAGCCTGCAGATTTGTTCGGCGTGGTGTTCCGTGAAGTGTTTCGCGTCGTGCGGGTGAACGCCGACCGTGGCGTAAATCCAATCGTGGCTCTCGGCCAGGGCGAGGGGAGCCTCGAGGTTGTCCGGCCCGGTACCGCCCCCCACTGCCAGCAGATATCTCAGCCCGGCGGCGCGGGCACGGGCCATCACCTCCGCGCGGTCGGGGTTGAAATCGGGATCGTCGAGATGAGCGTGGGAATCAACAAAGACTGTCCGTTGTCCGTTGTCCGTTGTCAGTTGCTTTCTCCGTCTTAGTCGACTCTGACGGGCTCGGGGATCGTGCCTATGGACCGGAGGTAGGCGTTTAGCTTCGGTGCGAGCTCGTCGATGATGGGCCGAATTCGTTTCACGTCGTCCTTACTCAGCAGACCTCGCCGATACGCCCGTCGCAGCCAGTGCTGCGTCTCATTGAGTGAACCTCGAGCCATTTTTACGAAGCGTCGATTATCTTGAAAACTTCCTCTCCCCGTACCTTCAGCGATGTTGGCCCCTATGCTGTCCGCAGTTCGCACTATCTGCCTTCCGACAGTCATCTTTGAAAACTGTTCCCAGCCGGTGACGACCACCCATACTTCATCCGCGAGTTTCTCTCCCAATTTGTAGACTTGGAGATTCTCAAAGCTCGTTCTCGCTGCCATTCCAGAAAGCCCTTCCCTGTAGTTGCAACGGACAACTGACTACGGACAACTGACAGCTTTACTACTTCAGCCTCGCTCCGTTCTCCACCTCTTCCTTGAAGGTCACGAGCACGGGATGGCCGTGGTCTCCGACTGAGGCTGCAACGATCATGCCATTTGATTCCACGCCACGAAGCTTGCGGGGCTGGAGGTTGGTGACCATCACGACTTTCATTCCGATCAGGTTTTCGGGCCGATAGTACTCTGCAAGGCCGGCCACAACCTGGCGCACTTCCGTGCCGATGTCCACCATCAGCTTCAGCAGTTTCGATGCGCCCGGAACGTGCTCGGCGGCCTTCACTTCGCCCACCCGCATGTCGACCTTGGCGAACTCCTCGATGGAAATCAGGGCTGGGGGCTGAGGGCTGGGGCTTGGGGGCTGGGGACCAGGTGCTTGGGATGCGGGTGTGGGGGTCACGACTGCTTCGGGTTTGTTTTCTGTTGGCACAGCTATAATTGCCTCCTTAGATTTGTCAGGTTCGCCGCCGGATCCGGCGAGGTCAAGCTGAACGGGCGCCTGTAGGGGCGCTTCGCGAATCGCCCCTACCGTGGGTCTTCCACGCTCGCGATCAACTTCGGCGAGTTCGTCGAGCTTGGCCAGTGCCGTGGCCGTTTCAAGGCGTGGGAAAACGCCGGCGACACGCCCAAGCGCAGTGCCTGGAGCCAACTGGCCCCAATCTAGAGAATCGATCTGCTGTTCGCCCAGGAGCGTGTTCTGCCCCATCTGCACCCAGATTTGAGCCGTCGCTTTGGGCATCACCGGGTGCACTAGTATAAGGATCACACGCAGCGTCTCGCATGCGTCATACAGGACATCCGCCAACTCTTGTCGCTGATCTGGATTCTTTGCC
Source organism: uncultured Acidobacteriota bacterium (assembly GCA_963831905.1). Classification (GTDB taxonomy): domain Bacteria; phylum Acidobacteriota; class Terriglobia; order UBA7540; family UBA7540; genus CAVROP01. The sequence continues at coordinate 3,408,768 of CAWHRX010000009.1, forward strand.
AAGACCCATGGCTTTCGCTGCACGAGATAGGCATCCACATGCGAAATGAGCCGCCAGATGGTCTGCAGTACGTCCGAGAACTTGAGGTCGTTGTATTGACCCGACTCCCGAGCAGCCTGATTTCCCACCGCCGCCCATATAGCCTGCCTTGCGACCGTGCGCATGGCGTTCGCCGGGCTATCGCTGTGGCCAGGCGAGGGCCGAGGTATGCGCGACTCGAAGTATTGGCGGACCATGGTAAGAACACGACTGGCAAGGTTACCCAGCCCATTGGCCAAATCCGAGTTATAGCGCTGAATCAGCCCCTCATAAGAAAAGCTCGTATCTTGGCCAAAGGGCGCTTCGCGGAGCAAGTAATAGCGCAGCGCGTCGTTGCCCGGCGCGCCGAAGGAGTCGAGGGCCTCGACGATGGGCTCCGGGTAAACTACGTTTCCCTTCGATTTCGACATCTTATCCTGCTCGTAATAAATCCAGCCGTGAGCGAACACCGTAGTCGGCAGCATCTCCGGTTGGTCGGGATATGCGGCCATGATGAATGCGGGCCAATAGACGGCGTGGAAGCGCAGGATATCCTTGGCCATCATGTGGACCAGTTCCGACTCACCCGGTTTGTTCCGCCAATATTTCCGGAATTCCTCGTTGCCGTTGTCGCCCTGCGCGTAGCCGATGCCGGTCATGTAGCTGGTCAGCGCGTCGTACCATACGTAAAAGACCTGTTCGGGATCATCCGGCCACGGGACGCCCCACTTCAGGCGCTTGCGGCTGATCGAGATGTCGCGCAGCCCGCTCTTCACGAAGCTCTTCACTTCGTTCCGGCGATAGTCCGGCTGAACGAATTCCGGATGGTTTTCGTAGTGCTCGAGCAGACGATCCTGGAAAGCAGAAAGCCTGAAGAAGTAGTTTTCTTCGCTGATCAGTTCCGCCGGCCTGCCGCAGATGTCGCAATCCACCGGGTCGGTGCCGTCGGATATATACCGCTCGTCATAAACGCAGTAGCGGCCCTCGTAGCGGCGCTTGTCGACGAAACCGCGATCGCGGGCGCGAATCAGCAGGCGTTGCACTGAACGCTCATGATCGGGATGCGTCGTAGGGATGAAGCGCAGTGAGTTGGGCTTAAGGTCAGCGTACGGATACTGGCTCACTTTCATGCCGAGCTTTTCCCAAAGCTGAACGAACAGTTTCCGCTTTTCCGCCACGAACTGGCTGGGTGTCTGGCCTGCCGCCGCCGCAGCTCGCTCGATCTTCTCCCCGTGCTCGTCGGTGCCGGTAAGGTAGACCACATCATACCCGCACATGCGTTTGTAACGCGCCAGCACGTCGCAAACAATCGTGGTGTACGCTGAGCCGACATGGGGCCGGGCGTTCGGATAGTAAATGGGAGTTGTGAGGTAGAACGTTTTCATGGATGTCAGGTTCCAGGTGTCGGGCTTGACACCTGCTCGAGGTACGAGGCTTGCGCGGCTATGATCACCTGCTTGAGCGGCACGTCCTTCTCGGTCGCCAGGCGCTGGCAATCTTCGTATTCCGGCGCAACATTCAGCACCTTCCCGTCACGCTTGGCTACTTTGACCTTGACCCTGCCATACGGGGTCTGGATGCTGACGAGTTCGCGTTCCAGAATCTTGCGCCGCGCCTCATAGATTCGCACTCCGATCGTGGTGGTTTGCTCGAAGAGCATCTGGGCCAGCGCATCGCCTTTCTCGGGAGTGCACAGCACGCTCAGCAGGATTCCAGGCCGGTCCTTCTTCATCTGGATGGGCGTACAGGTCACGTCCAGGGCGCCTGCGGCCAGCGCCTGGTCAATGAAGTAGCCGTAAAGCTGAGGGCTCATGTCGTCGACATTGGCCTCAATCACCGAAACCACTTCATCTCCGGGAGCACCCTCGCGGACTCGCACCGGTTCGGCGCTTTCCCCGAGCAGCAGGCGCGCCAGGTTCGGATGCCCTGGAATTTCGCGCGCCCCGGCGCCGTACCCGATGCGTTCCACTCTCATGGGCGGGATAGGTCCGAAGCCGGTGGCGAGGGTGGAGATGAGCGCCGCTCCGGTGGGCGTCACCAACTCGCCGTCGACGCCGGAAGAATAGATGGGAAGGTCCTTGAGTAATTCGAGCGAGGCGGGAGCGGGAACCGGCAGCGAGCCGTGCGCGGCCTCGACGCATCCGCTGCCCACGTTCACCGGCGAACAAGTCAGGTGCGAGATCTCGAGGAACTCAAGTCCGATGCAGGTTCCCACGATGTCTAGAATCGCGTCGACCGCGCCAACCTCATGGAAGTGCACCTGCTCGGGCGGCATGTTGTGCAGTTTTCCTTCTGCTTCAGCCAAGCGACTAAAGACCTTTAGGGCGCGTTCTTTGACGCCCGCGGAGAGTTCGCTGTCTCGAATCAGCGCTTCGATATCTCTCAGCTTGCGGCTGGGCTGCTTGCCCGGGACGCGAATCTCCACTCGCGTCCCCACCAAATGTCCTCGCAGCGCGCGCGTGCGCTTGAACTCGTAAAAGCCCAAGGGAATCTTCTTCAAGTCCGCAAACAACCGTTCCAACGGCAGACCCACGTCGAGCAAAGCGCCCACGAACATGTCGCCGCTGATGCCGGAAAAACAATCCAGGTACGCTTGTTTCATAAGAGCAGGAATCAGGAGTCAGAAGTCAGGAGTCAGGAGCAAGTTTCCCCCCGCGTAAAGTGTCAGGTACGCGAACTGGGCCGCCGCATCACGGACTCTTGACCTTTGATTCAGCCAAGCAATTTTGCCCAAAATTGGATACTATGCTGTAGTCTCAGAAGTTGTCAACACGACAGGAGTTGGGAGTCGGGAGTCAGAATGTAGAATGAGGCCACGGGTCGCCAGCAATGTGATGTCACGGAATGACCGTCTGAGTCCCACGCAGTTGTTCTGACTCCTGACTTCTGACTCCTGACTTCTATCCGACGAGGTAATCATTTATGAGAACACTCGACCGACGCGATTTTTTGAAAGTCTCTGCTGCCGCAGGGGCTGCGGGGCTCATGTCCGCGGCGCCTGGTGTTCCGGCTCGAAAAGGCATGCGCTTGGGCATCATTATGGGAATGGGCAAGAACCCTGATGCAGCCTTGCAGAGAGTACATGACTTCGGAGTTCCCACCTGCCAGGTATCGACAGAGGATTTCTCGGAGCAGATGGAGAAGGGCATCCGCGACGCGGTTCAGAAGTTCAACCTTGAGGTGACCGCTCTCAATACCCACGGTCCTGGGCCAGACGTTTATGATTTCTACCAAGGGCCGCTGACGATTGGCTTGGTGCCGGTGAAATACCGGGCCCAGCGCATCGAGCACTTTAAGCGAGCGTCGGATTTTGCCAAGAGGCTCGGCATCCCCGCTCTCCACACGCACTTCGGGTTCATCCCCGAGAATCCCAACGATGCCGCCTACAAGGACGTGCTGCCGGCCCTTCGCGAAGTTGCAACCTATCTCAAAGGGAACGGCCAGATGATGCTGTATGAGACGGGGCAGGAGACTCCCATCACCTTGCTGCGGGCGATCACCGACGTGGGCGTTGATAACCAGTTTGTAAACCTCGACGCCGCCAACCTGATCCTCTATGGCAAAGGCAATCCGAACGACGCCCTGGACGTGATCGGTAAGTTGGTGCGCGGCACCCACGCCAAAGACGGCCTCTTTCCAACAGACCCGAAGAAGCTTGGAGAAGAAGTCGCGATCGGCGAAGGAAAAGCGGACTTTCCCAGGCTCATTGCCCGTCTAAAGCAACTCGGCTACGACGGGCCTCTTACCATTGAACGTGAAATATCAGGTCCACGCCAACTCGAGGACATTCGGAAGGAAAAAGCGTATTTGGAAAAGCTGATCGGGTGAGCGTAGGGGCGGTTCGCGAACCGCCCCTACTGACGTTTTACTTCCGTCCGTACACGGGACCGAAGTTTGCGCAGGCGCGATAGTCTGCTCCCTGCGGATCCTGAGCACCAAAAGCCGTCCAGGCGCTAGGGCGGAACACCCCCTCCTCGGGCACGTTATGCATGCAGACCGGGATGCGCAGAATCGAGGCGAGGGAGATGAGCAGATCGCCGATGTGGCCGTAGCTTATGGCGCCGTGGTTGGCGCCCCAGTTGTTCATCACCCCGTAGACATCTTTGAAGGCGCCTTGACCGGTGAAAATAGGTGCAAACCAGGTGGTGGGCCAGGTGGCATTGGTTCGCTGGTCAAGCGTGTTGTGCACGTCCTTCGGCAATTCGACCGTGTAACCCTCGGCGATCTGGAGCACCGGCCCTAAGCCTTGCACTAGGTTGAGGCGCGCCATGGTCACCGGTAATTCTCCCTTGGTTGCAAAGGTCGAGGAGAACCCGCCGCCCCGGAAGTATTCGGTGACTGCCGGGCTCCACTGGGTCGCATCCAAGCAACGGCCCACTTCCTCCGCCGTGATCTCCCAGAACGGCTTCATGACCCTGGCGCCATCCTTCATCTGTTCACCGGTGGCATCGAGAGTCGCCGCGCCGGAGTTGATCAGGTGGATGATGCCTCCGCCGGCCTTTCCCGCCAGGCTCTTTCCGGTGACGCGCTTCACCGCTTCCGGACTCCAGTAGGTGCGCACGTCCGCAAAGATTTGCGCCGTGTCGGTCAGCAAATGTCCAAACAACATCGTGGCGCCGTTGAGCGAATCGTTTTCGGTGGCGAATACGAAGGGCTCCCGAATGCCGTTCCAGTCGAAAGAGGAATTGAGGATGGCTTCCATGAAATCGCCGTTCGGGAAGTGGTCCGTCCAATGCCGCTGGCCTTGAAATCCGGCCAGAATCGCGTTGTGCCCCAAAGCCTCTTCGCCGAATCCCAGTTCCGCCAGCCTCGGGTTCCCAATCATCAGGTCGCGCGCGATCAGCGTCATCTTTACCACGGTGTGCCAGTCGTCGTACTTTCTGGTCCGCGACATTTTCGGAACGTTGTAGTCCTTTCCCTCGGGGCAGTTCGCCTTCACCCATTTAGCGGCGCTCAGGTATTCTTTCGGGTCGTAGATTTTTTCGTCGATGCGCCGCACGAACTCCGACATGTCCACATACTCATTGCGCATGCCCAGAAAGTTCTGGAAGAAAGCCGCATCGACCATGGAGCCGGCGATGCCCATGGAAACCGAGCCTAGGGAAAGATAGGATTTGCCTTTCATCTCGGCCGCAGCCAGCCCGGCCTTGGCGAAGCGCAGCAGCTTTTCCTGGACATCCTTCGGGATACTCGTATCGCCTGCATCCTGTACGTCCTTTCCATAAATGCCGAATGCCGGCAGTCCCTTCTGATTGTGCCCAGCCAGTACGGCCGCCAGGTAGACCGCGCCGGGCCGCTCGGTGCCATTGAATCCCCAGACCGCTTTGGGGATGAGCGGATCCATATCCATGGTCTCCGAGCCGTAGCACCAGCAGGGCGAGACCGTGAGAGAAAGGCCCACGCCTTGGCGTGCAAACTTGTCCGCGGCCTCCGCAGCCTCCGCGACGCCGCCGATGCAGGTGTCGGAGATCACACATTCCACAGGCAGCCCATTGGGGTGGCGCAAATGCTCCTCAAAAAACTTAGCGGCCGTCTTGGCCATTTCCATCGTCTGGTTTTCCAGAGATTCCCGGACCCCTTTGCGCCGTCCGTCGATGGCCGGCCGGATTCCGATCTTCGGCAAGGTGCCGCGCAAGCGCTGCGCCGGTTTGTTCACCTTTAGATCTTTGACATTTGCCATAATGCTTCTCCTATCAAATCAGATAGAGCCCATCGGACGCTTTCAATGGGTTTCCGCCTTTATCGGCGGCGACCTGCAGGCCAGACAGAGTAGCGCACATGCGTCAATATCTCAAGTTGAAGGGGCTAACAGCAGGCACTCTTTTCCAGCCAGTCTCCCGAGCGCCTTGTCAAACGTTACCAGCGTCAGACCAGAAGTGGTCGCAAACGCCGCCAAATAGGCGTCCGGCCACTGCCGGTGCGAGAAGTGTGCGCCTGCCGTCAGGGCACGGAATGTCGCCTCGACGCGCTCGGGCTCGCTCTCGGAATCGAAGGCTACCCGTGCGTCGCTGGCGAGTAGATCGTAAGCCTTCCACGCCTCTTGTTGAGTCTTCACTTCGTCGCGCATGACGGCGGGATGGGTCAGCAGCCGCAGAAAGGCCAGTTGCGTGAATCGGCAGAAACTGGCTTCTTCCGTCTCCAGCTTGTCAAACCAATCGAGCGCGACGGGGTGATGCTGGTGGCCCCGGTATGCAAGCGCGAGCCACACGTTCACGTCAGGGAAATAGGATTTCATTGATTTGCTGATTGGTCAGGCGCAGCCAACCCGGCTGCTTCGAGTTGATAATCGGGAACTTGAGCGCCCGCGCTCTGTGGGCCGGCCTCCCGCCCGCCAGTTCCGCTTTGACCCCACGCAAAACCAATTCTTTCACTGAACAGCCTCGCTGCGCAGCCGCAGATTTCAGGCGTCTGTAAACCGGATCGGGAATGTCCACCGTGGTTCGCATGAAGCGATTCTACCATATTTATGGTCAGCGTCAAAACCGATCAATAACCCATCGTTCGTCGAACGTATTCACGGCTCAGCTTCAAGCTCTCGCGCAGGGGCCGCGTTCGCGCGAAGTTCCTCTCGTGCGCAAGCTCGATCGCCATATCCCCAGCATAACCCATTTTGTGAAGTTCTTTACCGACGGCGGCGTAGTCGGTTATCCCTTCACCCATGGCCTCCGACCAGGCGCCGTCCGCCTTCTGGTCGCGGAGATGCATAAACACGATGTGCGCGGAATGTCGGCGGATAAAATCCACCGGGTCGACGCCAGCTCGAACGAGCCAATTGAGATCCGGGCCCAGTTTGGCGTCAGGAATCCGGGCCAGCGTTCCGTTCAGGTCGTATTCGTTGTTCTCGACCTCATAAGTGTGATTGTGAAGGTTCAGCACTACGCCGTGCTCGTTTCCGACGGCGATGATCTTGCCGAGAATCTCCGCCTGCGCGTCGAGCTGTTCCGGCGTTTTCTTCTGAGGCGCCTTGCCGACCGATGTCCCCAAGGTCCGCCCCTTAAGCTGTTGGATGCGCGTGATGATGGTCTCTGCGTAATCCATAATGGCGGCGTGCTTCGAGCGGTCCCACAGGTCGGCGCCAAACGAGGCGCCGAGCACCGGCAAACGGTACTTGTGTGACAATGCGCCGATGCGCTCCACGGAATCCGGATGCCGCAGCGCTTCATGCATCAGTTCAATCGCCTCGATCCCGGCATAGCTCATGTCGGAAAAGACCTGCTCCAGCACGGGTGTGATGTCGTACTCCGGGAGCGGCGCCGCGTACACCCAGGGATGCGCTGCCACCACCACTTTCTTCTTCTCTGCGGTTGTGGGCTTCCCTGGCAGAAACGAGGCGAGCGGTCCCAGGCCACTCGTGGCCGTAACAGCCGCGGTGGCCAACTTCAAGAAACTCCTCCGGGACGGAGACCCGGTTCCGCTGCTCGCCTGCACACCTTCCACTCTTCTCATGGGTGCTCCTTTCTTCGCGGCGAGAGTATAGCTCCGCAGCAAGTGGACTGCAACCGGCCCGCGAGAATTGACCGGCGCGAATGGGTATTTACGAGTACGGTGACACTGGTGTAAGTTGGTAAGAGTAGCAGCGCAAGGCCACGCCTTTGGGTGTCTTCCCATTCAGATTGAAGAGGGAGACGAAGCAGGTTGGCCATCAGCGGCGGGTTCGCTGAAGGGAAGCCATTGCGCCGCCAAACCTGGGCCGGTAGCTCAACGGTGGAGCACTGCCCTTTTAAGGCAGGGGTTCTGGGTTCGAGTCCCAGCCGGCTCACCAGGCAGGAAAGCAGAAAGCAGAAAGCAGAAAGCAGAAAGCAGAAAGCATTCACTACTCCCCGCTGCTCGCTGCCTTCGATTGGCTTGCTCGTCGGCGCCCCTTCCCCAACACAATCACTCTCCGACCGATACGCTGTTCTCCCGCCTTCTTGCTCGTCACTCGTCACTTGTTACTCGTCACCGCACTTACGGCAGGTCCGCGAAGGGCATCATTAGGGGCGGGCGGGCCATGAAAGGCAGGCGGGTGATTTCGGCGACAGCTTGCGACACAGCTTTCTCGCGGCGGGGTTCGAGGGTCATAACAAAAGGCAGTTGGTTTTTGGGCATGGCAGGCTCTTGCAGCACAGAGTCGATGTTGATTCGGTGCCGCGCCAGCAAGGCGCAAACACGCGCCAGGATGCCGGGGCGGTCGCGAACCACCAGGCGTAGGTATGCAGAAATGATGTTGTCGGAAGCCGGAGCGATTCTGGACGGACGCCACGTCTCGTAGCCCAGTGGCGTCGAGCCAGTTCCGCCCGCCGCCATGGCGCGGGCGATTTGAACTACGTCGGAGAGCACTGCAACGCCGGTGGGTTCACCACCCGCGCCGCGTCCTGTGAGCGTGGTGTTCCCGCCCTTGTTCCCGACCAGCAGGACTCCGTTGATCGAGCCCAGCACGTTGGCCAGTTGGCTGCTGGCAGGGATCATCATGGGCCGCACGAAAATCTCCAGGCGGCCTCGGGAGCGGCGGCGCGCTGAGGCGATTAGCCGAACTGTGCGGCGCAAGCGCCGGGCGTAGGCAAAATCCACCTGCTCGATGGCGGCAATCCCTTCCGCCGGAATCTCTCCCACGCGCACGGCCTGACCGAAGCAGAGCATGGCGAGGATAGCGATTTTGTAGCGCGCGTCGTACCCTTCGACATCGAATGTAGGGTCGGGCTCGGCATAACCTTTTTGCTGAGCTTCGGCCAGCGCTTCGGCGAAGCTGCAGCCGCGGCGCTCCATTTCCGTAAGGATGTAATTCGTGGTGCCGTTCAGAATGCCATAGACGCCCACGAAGTGCTCGCCGGCCAATCCCTCGCGGATGGCATGCAGGATGGGTGTGCCTCCCGCCACGCAAGCTTCGATGCCCAGGCTGACGCCCGCGGCGCGGGCGTGTTCGGCAAGTTCCACGCCGTATTCCGCGACGAGTTGTTTGTTTGCGGTCACCAAGTGCTTGCCGGCATCGACGGCTGCAAAGGCGATGGCACGGGCCGCGGGGAGAACCCCAACCAATTCCACCACAATGTCAACCTCAGGGTCGTGCACGACATCGTGCCAGTCCACCGTGGTCTTTACTTGCCCGCCGAGCCAGGACACATCCTTTTTGCGAATGCCGAGCGAACAGATGGTCTTCAGTTCCAGCTTGCAGCCCAGCCGCCGCTGGATTTCTTTCTGATGCTCGACCAACACCTTGACCGTGCCTGTCCCCACCGTGCCGAGCCCAATGACGGCCAGCCCGGCAGTCCTGCGCGGTTCTCTCGAAGCGGTAGGTTGGTTCACGAATTGAATTCTAGGTCGGCTCATACTGGTTGCAGCAGACTTCAACGCTCGCAATCTATTCAATTAACATGCAGCGCGCCGTGGTGGCAAGAGGTTTGTATGGCCACCGCACTCCTTGTAAGTTGGCTGCACTGAGTTTAGACTATGAGGTAGAAGCCGACAGGCTTGGCTTTGATTCAGCACAAGGGGGGTGGCTTAAAGAGCAGGACGAGGGGCCAGAATCCCTCGGCCTTCAACCCCTTTTAGCACATTCCTATGAACGAGAACCAGGCCCAGATTTCCCACAATCATGCCCACACCGCCCACGGGCCGGCCATCAGCGGCGGGCAAACTCCTCCGGCAAATGAATGGAACAAAGTCAGGAAGCTGGCGCTACGGCACCTCAACCGCTTCATATCCTTGGAGGCGAAGGTGTTGAAAGGCGATGATCCGAACGCCATTCATGACATGCGTGTGGCCAGCCGGCGCCTCCAGCAAATACTGGACTTGATTTTCTCCACTCCACTGCCCCGCGAGGCGCGCCGATTGCGACGCAAGATCCGGCGCTGCCGGCGTGCGCTGGGAGACGTCCGGAACTGCGACGTGCTGCTCGAGCTCGTGGAGCGGCGGCTGGCACGGCGGCGCAGCTCACACCGGGAAGCCTGGGCGGCCATCCAACGGCATCTCCAGGAGCGCAGGGCCGAGAGCTTCACAAGGGCCACCCGGAAGCTAGGCAGATTGAACTTAGCTGTCTTCTACATGCGCACTAAATCGATTCTGGACCGACTGGGAGCCAAAGCTGACCAGGGGCAAATTGCGCAGCCCTTGGCACATCCCGGCGGAGCCGTTCTTGAGCCCTTCCCGAAACGGCTGGCCCGGGTGCTGGTCGGGGTCTGGAGCGAATTTGAGAAGCAGGTTGCCACCTCCCACAGCGAGCCCAGCGCGACCTCCATCCATGCCGCGCGCATCGGCGCCAAACGGCTCCGTTACCTTCTTGAGGTGGTGAACCAGTTCGGAATATCGGGCAGTTCCCAGTCCCTCGCGTGGCTGCGCAGAATCCAACAGCATCTCGGCGATTGGCACGATATGGAAGTGCTGGAAGAGATGATCATCGAGATGATGGCCAAGCCGCAGTTTTTGCGCGATCATTTGCCGCTGGCTTTAGTCACCGGCAAACTGATTTTGCGCAATCGCGCCAGCAAGCGAGGATTTCGGGATAAGTACTTTCAGATGACGCTGAATCCTCCCAGCCATCAGGAGATCAAAAGTTGGATGGAGGGTCTCCTGGCCGCACCCGCGTTGGCCAAGGTTTGAAGTATTTGAAAGAGAGTCTTCAAGCGAACTCTTCCAGCTCGCCTGGCGGCTTTTCTGCTGCGGGGCGTTTCGGCTTTCCAGCACCCGTTGCCTCGCCATGGCCGGAGTCTGCGACTGGGGGCTCCGAGGCAGGCACCTCAAAGAGCGGCTCCCGAGGTTCACCTTTGAGAACGCGCAAAATGCCGGTGCGTAGCCGCTCAAAAACAGCCCGGATATCCGAGGACGCGTCGATCACTGTGAAGTCGTATTCCTTTGCCATGACATCAAATTGCGCCAGCAGGGCCGTCTGGTACCTGCGGAAACTCTCATACATGTCCTCACTCGGATAGAGATCCATGCCGGATTCCCAATAGTCAAATCCGGTGGAAAAGACCACGCGGGGAATCAGGTCGTCGACGCCGATGCGTAAATAAAACGTAGCGTCCGGCTTTAGCGCGAAGCTGTGTACGCTATGGATCCAGGCAGGGTCGAGGCCACGCACAATGGCTCGAGCCATCAACGAGTAAATGTATCGGTCCGTGAGGACCACAAATCCTGCGCGCAGGGCGGGGATAATCTCGTTTTCGAGTCGGTCGGCGAAATCCGTGGCGTAAAAGAGGCTCAAGGTAATGCGTCCCAGAGTATGCCCCTCTTTGGCTTGTTGGATTCCTCTCGCCGCCAACTGTGACCGCTTGATGCCGGTGTCCAGCACGGCGTGTCCCTGCTGCTCCAGCCACGGCCTTAGTAGCTTGATTTGCGTGGAGCGGCCGACGCCGTCGGTGCCCTCAATGACAATTAACCGGCCGGTGAGCTCCGCCAGGCCCATTCTAGGCAATGGCACTGAATAGGTTTCTCTCATGGGGCCACCCTGAGTCGCTTGGCCTGCGCCAGCTTAGCCTTAACAATCTGGCGCATCTGGGCCTGTTGTTCTTCAATGGGAAGCGTGGCGTCGACCGTCGTGAGGTCGAATTCCGGGATCATGCTCTCGTACTCTTCCAGAATCTTGCCTTGAAAAAGGTGAAAGCTCTGCTCTGGGTCTTCATGCAACCCCAGGTCCATGCCGGCCTCATAGAACTTTACGCCGCTCCGCCCCACCAGGATGCGCTTCATGGCAACCTCGAGGGGGACGCGAAAATAAAATGCGGCCGTGGGCTTGACGGCGAAGCTGTAAAGCTCCCGAACCCACTTGCGATCCATCCCGCGCACCACGTCTCGGGCGAAGGCGGTGTAAATGTATCGGTCGCAAAGCACCACCGCCCCCGCCTTCAGCAAGGGGAGAATGTTGTGCTCCATCCGGTCCGCAAAATCCGTAGCGTGAAGCAAGCTGAAGGTGGCGGGGGTGAGCATCTGTTTTTTCTTCCCCCGCCGCGTGGTGTCGCGGACGAGCGGGGAGGAATTCCATTCGCTGAAAATAACCCCGTAGCCTTCTGCATGCAGCCACTGGTCCAAGAGCATCAATTGGGTAGACTTGCCCGAACCGTCGATCCCTTCAACCACGAAGAGTTTTCCCGGGAAACGATGCTCGCCATATCGTTTCATGCTGCCACCCCTGGGTGCTTTAGGTTGCGCATCCCTGGTTATTTCATGCTCACGAGTTTCCACGGCTTTTCCTGCTTGTCCAGCTTTTCGGCTTTTATAATTCCGGACCCTTCTTTAATGGTGAGAATCTGATTGGGTTCCACTTTGGTGAATTTCTCGGTCTTCTGGGTCGTCGGCCATTTGATCTCTATTTCATCGATCACTTTCGCGTCGCCGACGCCGAAATGCAAGCGCAGATCGCTCTGAGACATCACGGAAGTTCCGCAGTGGACCTCGTCGATCTGGGCGTGTTTCCCCGTTCGTACGCGGGCGCGCGCGCCAACCGCGGTGCGGTTGCACTGCGTGCCGATGAGTTTGAGCTTGATCCAGTTATTCTTGTTTCCGCCGTCATTGCGCAGGAGGGAAAAACGATCGTTCATATTGAGGACCAGGACGTCCATGTCCCCGTCGTTGTCGTAGTCCCCAAAAGCGCAGCCACGGCTGGAGAATTGCTCCGTCACGCCGGGTCCCGCCTGCTTGGACACATCTTTGAACTTGCCATTGCCGAGATTCTTATAGAGCAGGCGTGGTGACTTGAAAGTCGCATCGAGATGATACTTCTCGATCTCGGGATAAACATGGCCGGTGACGTGAAAGATATCCGTCCACCCGTCGTTGTCGTAGTCCATGAAGCCCGCGCCCCAGCAGACGTACTGAGTGTTCACGCCCAGGCCGGCGACGAAGGTGACGTCGGTAAAAGTGCCGTCGCCATTGTTGTGGTAGAGATCCGGGGTGTCATCTGTAAAGTTTGTCTTGAAGATGTCCAGCCAGCCGTCGCAGTCGTAGTCTGCGACGCCTACGCCCATCCCGGCCTGTTCCTGTCCGTCCTCGTTATAGGCGCAACCGGCCATGACCGAGATATCCGTGAACGTTCCGTCGTGATTATTGTGGAAAAGGATGCTGGGTTCAGAATCAACGGCCACGTAGATGTCAGGCCAACCATCATTGTCAAAATCATACGCGACGGAGGTGATGGAATAGCGCTGTCCGGGTTTCAGAATGCCTGCCTTTTCCGAAACGTCGGTGAAGGTGCCATCCTTGTTGTTGTGGTAAAGGATGTTCATCCCTCCGGGCAGGCCGCGCGGCCCACACATTACGGGAACGCCTTTCCACTGGCAGTAGCCCGTGGCGCCGGGCACCGGCACCTTGGTGATATCCAGCTCAATGTAATTGCAGACGAAGAGATCCAGGAATCCGTCGCGATCGTAATCGACCCAGGTACATCCCGAGCCCCAGCGTGTGCGGTCTTCCCAGAGCCCCGCTTTCTTGGTCACATCCGTAAAAGTCCCGTCCCCGTTGTTGTGCCACAGAATGTTGTGACCCCAATAGCAGCAAAACAGATCGTCCCATCCGTCATTGTCGTAATCGCCGACGCATACTCCGGTGCCCCAGCCGGTGACGCCGATGCCGGCCTTGTCCGTAACGTCGGTGAAGGTGCCATCGCGATTGTTCTTGAACAGATGTTGGGTTGGCCCTTTTCCCGACGGGTAGGGCAACTCTTCGAACCGCACTCCGTTCGTCAAGTAGATATCGAGCCATCCGTCGTTGTCGTAATCGAAGAAGGCTATGCCGCTCCCCTTGGCTTCGACGATGTACTTCTTGCTCGTCACTCCGCCCCAGACGTTAGGCACGGTCAACCCCGCCTCTTCCGCCACGTCTACGAAAGTGACGGGCGAAGTTTCCTGCGGATTGGGAACCGTAGCGGCCTCGAGTGCCGGTGCGCCGTTCCAGCGCCAGAGAGGAGTTGTCAGAGCGTCGAGCAGCTTTGAGCCCAGCACGACCGTGGAAGAACCGAGGATTTGGCGGCGAGAGAACTTCATTGCTTGGTCTTGTTGTTCTGCGGCCCGTTCGAATGCCGAGGGGCATGTAGCCGGGCGCTCGCTGCATAGAATCTCAGCGCGCAGAAGTTAATGAGCCATTATACTACAGAGATAGCGCCTCCGGTTGACTTGGCAGTCGGCAGATGGGCAGGTCGGCAGGTGGGCAGATCGGAAGTAAGCGAGAGGCGGAACAGCCTTGGGACTCAATGACATAATGTCAGCGTTGAGATGGGCCGGACAGATTGTTGTTGGCGCGATCCCCTGATCCTCATAACCGCCTCTCCCCGTAACTGTCATCCTTTGTTTCCATAAACATTCTGGCTTTGTTCCGCCGTTTTCAATGCCTCCAATCGGTTTCACGCCAAAGCGCAAAGAATGCGGAGGACGCAAAGTCGCACCACCCCCAACCCCTCCTCAACCGAGGAGGGGAGCCCGAGAATTCCCCTCCTTGGATAAGGAGGGGTCAGGGGTGGTTGAATCGTTGGCCGATCCTTTGTTTTCATAAACATTCTGGCTTTGTTCCGTCGAATTCAAGTCGCGAAGTCGAGAGTCGAAGGTTAAGAAGCGACAAAACGTCGGCATCTGACTAGGCCGCTTGAATTGGCCCCCCAACTCTTCAACTCGTGGACTCCTCAACTCCTCGACTGTTTGTTTTCATAGACATTCCCGGTTCGTTCGTCGAATTTCCCTTTTGGGGCCCAGGACGGGTTCGGGATCCTGTTGCCCTGCAACCGCCAGCCTCTAGCGGCCTGCCACGCCTTGCTGTTTCTGGGCCGAAGGTCGGGTGAGTCCCGCGCCTCCGTCCACTGAGCCCGCCAGCCGCCAGATTCCAGCCTAGACGCTCAGGCCGTAGCTTGCCAAGGGAATTCCACGTATTGGGAGAATTTGACACCCAGACCGCGCGTTTGGCGGTCCGGCGTGGGCTCCGGAATTTTGGGGAGGGAAACGGCGTCAAAGAGAGTTGCGGGGAGAATCGGGTCTTCCAGGGAACAACCCCGGCATCCATCGGGAAGCCAACGCGGCCGGGAACACCAGCCGCAGCGGGGCCCGCGAGCTATCAGAAACCAGTACGCCCCGCTCCACGAGTGCCGAAACAACGCGGCGAGCATGCCGCTCCTGCGTCCCGACAATCCCAGCTACATCGCCACGAGGCAACTCTCCCCGGTACAAAACCGCTTCCAGCACCTTCCCCGCCCTTGGCGGCAGATTGTTGAGTCTGATTTCTTCTTCCGCCCACAGCAGGATACGTGTCCGCAAGCGATCCGGCGCCATCAGATTCTCCATGAAGCTCACCTGATCGATGCACACTCCCAAAAAGAATTCAGCGAAAGCCGCGAGTGCTTCCTCGCTGAAGTGCCCCCGCCCGTCGAGATCGTTGCGCCGGGTTGCGTCGCACGCCGCAAGATGTCCCTTGTAGGACACCACGTTGCGCGCCAACCCTCTTGCAACTGACCACACAGCTCCGGTATCCAGCGTCTCCAGCAGCATCGCATGCGATATGAGACGCGCCACACGCCCATTGCCATCGAGGAACGGGTGAATCCACAGCAGCCGGTGATGCGCCGGCGCGGCAGACAGAATTGATTCCGTCTTACTCAAATGCCCGTAAACCTCTTCATAGCGCCCAAGAAACCGGGGAAGAGCGCCGGGACTGACCGGGACATGCCCGCCCACCTTTACTTCCCGTCTGCGCAACTCGCGGGGGACGACGCGGTCACGCTCTTTCGTCTCAGGATCCTCCACCCATAGCAAATCCTCCGGTAACAACTCGCAGAACCGCGCGTGGACCTCACAGATTCCCTCACGCGTCATCGTGCGTCCCCGCAAGCCCCCCTCATCGATCCATCTCTGCACGGTGATATGCGCCTTCGCTTCCTGTTGCAGATCGCGCTTTCGGGGGTCCTTGCTGTAATCGTTCTTCAAAGCACGTTCGATATCGATGGGGTGCGTGTCATGCCCTTCGATGAGATTGCTGTAGTAGCAGTTCATGGCCCGCACCAGGCCGGCAAGCGACCCGAGCATGCTTGCGGGCAGGCTCCTCCGAAATCCCGCCGATTTCTGCGCCAGTTCCAAGGCCAGATCGGTCAGACCAGGCCGATGGCGCGACGTCTCCCCGATGCGCATCGGCTCCATCAGTGAAACCATTTCTTCCCGATCAGCGACCGCTTCTAGGTCCTCTTTGATGTCCTCCTCTATAGCCATACAATACATTTAATAACATATACTTAGACGGATTAAAAGGGAATTGTAGACCTCGTATAAGTCCGCTTACAGGTCCGCTTAAAACCGGGTCATTATCCAGGGAAAGGAGGAAAAGGGTACCAGAGGAGAAAAGGGTGCTGACCCTTTTCTCCTTTTCTCCCGTCACCAATCGGCGTCGTCAGCAAGGGTATTCAGAAACTATAGGGTTGCCTTCTTTCGGGTGCAAGACATGTTCAAGAAGCGCACGGAATGGGGGAAGGAGTCGGAGACTGTGAATAAGTTGTTGCCTGCCATCGCCGATTTGGTGCTATACTCCGCCGTATTACAATGCCTTTATCGTTGAGGTTAAGAGGTTACACAGATGCCAAACGGTTCCCTACCATTGTGGTTATTCGGAATACCGGAAGAAACGAAAACTGCCCTCATTCTGGCTTCCAAGATCACTAGCCCATCGAGGGAACGAATAATAGCTGCGATCAAAGAATGCGGTTACCCTTTCAACAGGTCCGGACTAAGAAGACAGGCCAAACTCCTTCACACAGAACTTACAATGTTTTCAGAGGACGAGTTGTTTTCCATTCTGGACGCCCTGACCGACCTAGTGGACGCACCGAAGGACATCCGTCGAGAGATCATCACGTATTCGCTAAAAGGGACAGACTCGCCTGTCGAGCTTGTTGAGCAGCTAATCGACGAGATATCGGCACAATCTTCTATAGCCGAACAACGGCAAGTCTCCAGGTTCACACAGCTCGTGCTCCCCCGCCTTAAAGACATGGAACATGTCTGCGCTATTCGGGCGAGATTCTCGGAGAGTTTTAGCTATGCGAAAGACAACATCGAAGACTACAACCCAAAGATATCCGACTACCACCCGGTCGTTCTCATAACGCTTGCATTGTCTGGTGATTCGGAGGATAGTACGTTTCAACTCGATCAGGACAAACTGGACAACCTGATTGCGGACCTAATTGCGGCGCAAAAGGAACTCAGAGTACTGACCGATACCTGGCAGAAATCGACGGGAGATCGAAAGTGACGGAAGACAAGATTCAAAAGGCTGCCGAAGACAAACCAAAGTCACCGGACGAGGCTGAAATACGCCGTCAAGAACAAATGGCTTCAGCGATTGCAAGTTGGAAACACGCACTCCACAGGGCTCAGTTCACTAGGCGCGAGCCCGCCCGATCCTGGAAGGACTATCGATCACCAAGCGCGGCGCTAGGGCGGTTCTTCCACGTCCAGACAAAGTCAGGAAAAGAAATAGCGGTGAGGCGGTTAGCGCATGGGTGGACTGTGTTGGATGAAGAAATAACTAGTGAAACGCCGAGCCAAGTGGAGTTGCGGACGGAGTCGGTGAGAGAAGCAATACGTGAAGCGCTGAGGCGGTTCGACCAGGTGCGGACTAAGTTGGAGGAACCAAATGTAACGATAACAGAAAACCAGGCGACTAGGCAGCTGTTTAGCGAAAAATTTGAATCCCTTCAGAACAGGATCACAGAGTTGGAGTCCTCTCTTCAGCGAGCCCTGGCAGACCTGGCTAAGTCGCGTGAACTACAAGACGTCGCACGGAAGCTGGCGGAGCAGATCCGGTTGGAAGGAGAGCAAACAACATCCAAACTCCAAGCGCAGACACGGGACCTCCAAGCGCAGATACGGGACCTGCAAACTTATATACAGAAATTCTCCCCAGACAAACGATACTTTAAGACGGCTTTAGCATTCTTCGGCCTTTTCTGTTTTTCTGAGGTTATTTATGCCTTATTCCGAACTGAAATTATTCGGCCTTTCTGGGGCACTGTAGGGCTAATCGTCACGACATGCATGCTGATAGTGATCTATTTTGGCAAGCGTGAATCCGACTCTGAAAAGCCAGAAAATCAAGCCAAATGACCGGTTTGTTGACCAACCCCACGGTTATTCGCACAATCTGCATAATTGCCCTGCTTATTGTCCTTCCGTTGTCGTTTAGGCTGTGCAACTTCGAACCTCTAGGACTGATAAAGGGACTATACACGGCAGCACTCAAGGAACTTTCGGGCAATGGTGGGCCTGCAGCACAAGCGAACCTCGTCCTCTGCGCGTTCGGATGCGTTGTAACTGTCTTTATATGTTTTACGAAACACCTTTTCCGCGCGCTGGCGTTCCTCGATAACGCGGCAGACCGCGAGACCTCTGAGTCTATTCTTGTTGTTGTCCTGTTCTTCTTCTTCATATGGAGTGTCCGCTTTATCCAATCGAAGGACGAGCACAACCGAGTATCAAAGCGCTGAGTCACGTCTGGTCACTCGGGGCACTGCTCAGATGGCTCGTGTGCATGGTCCCATGGTCGGCGCAAGTTAATCTGTTTGGTACCCACCCGGCACCCAATTACACATCTTGACTTGCGACCAGGAGGCGTGCCGCCGGGAGATGTTTAATCAGTAGGGCTTACGGTGTGCAGGGTACGACATAGTACCAAGTCAGGGAGGGACGGTGCAACATAAACGGTCAGGAGCCGTTCCATGTGCGAAAAAGACACCTGACACCCCTCCTCCTCGGCCACGTAATCTACGATCAAGCGACAGCCTCGAACACCTTTCCACCCTTGACGGTCGTGACCGCCTCGAGCTTTTGACGCCCGGTGCGGGTCTTGCCTTCAGAGTCGGTGAAGGTGAACTCTCCGTCTTTCAACTCCAGTACGCTCACATCCGCCTCGGCGCCTGGCTTGAGAGTGCCGATCTCGGCGCCGAAGTTGAAAACCCGCGCAGCATTGACGGTGGCGCGCGCGATGACGTCGTGCAAACTCATTCCCAACGCCAGGAACTTCGAAAGGGTTGTTAACTGGTCGTAAACAGGCCCATTGATGTTCGCCGAGTACAAATCGCTGGAAATGGTGTCCGGCGAGAAACCCTGCCCCAGGCACTTCTCCATCACGGCGAACGAAAAGCTCCCGGCCCCGTGCCCCACGTCAAACAAAACGCCTCGCCCACGGGCCTCCATGACTTCCGGCGTGAGCTTGCCGCCGGCGTCCAGCAAGCCGGGGGGGTGACCGTTGAACGAGTGGGTCACCACATCGCCCTTCTTCATGAGCGCGAGGAATTCCTTGAGGGGCGTGTACGAACCGCCAATGTGAATCATGATGGGCAAGCCGGTCTCGTCGGCGGCGGCGCGAGCGCGCTTCATGCCTTCGAGATCATTAGGCCCGGTATAGTGCTCCGAGAAACGAATCTTGAAACCTACGATCAGGTCCCGATTCTGGTTTGCCGTTTCGACGGCGAGTTTCGGGACGCAGTAGCGCAGGTCTTCGAGTTCTCCCATGTTGGCAGTGCCGCCCGCCACCATGCCGATTGAGACCACGTGCAGGAGAGCGCGAATCCGAGTGGCCGCGCGCTCGATGATAAAGCGCCGAAAGGCGGGAAAGGTGAAGGCCCCGGAGGTGCCCGCATCGATGACGCTCGTGACGCCTCTTCTGACGCAATAGGGGTCCGGCTCGATGCCGTACGGGCCGACATAGGGGAAAACATGCGTATGGACGTCAATGAGCCCCGGCGTAACGATCTTCCCCTGAGCGCGGATGACTTGCCCTGCCTGCCCCTCGGGAATCGCGGGCGCCACGCATGCTATCTTCCCGCCGCGCACCGCGACGTCAAGCTCCGCCTCCAAGCCTTGCGAAGGGTCGATCACCTTGCCGCCCTTGATCAGCAGGTCGTAGGGTCTTGAGTCGCCGGTAATCGGCGAGTCGGCAGCAGGCGAGGGCTCGGCCACCAAAGGCGGGGAAACGCCTGGCGCGAAGGGAACTGCGCCGATGATCACAGACTTTCCCACAGCGCTGAGGACTCCGCGACGTGTCATAAGAAATCAGAAAGTAGTCGGTCATGCCCGTCGGCTGACGGGCACCCAGGAAACGTGAAGTACCCGGGAGCGCGGGCATCCTGCCCGCAGCGTGCGTGCAATTGCGGCGCGAACGGCGGGCAGGATGCCCGCGCTCCCAGAAATCTTCAAAGCAGAAATTAGAGCATTTTTAATTTAAGTATATACATTTATGTGCGATAATGCCTCTTCCGGTTGAGGGGAGGCGGAGGATGCAATCCTATTCACAAGATTTGCGGGATCGGGTGTTATGGGCATTGGATCGCGGAGAACGTCCGACGGCGATTGCGCAGCGGCTGGAAGTCAGTCGCGTCTGGGTTTACCAGGTGCGGGGTCGGGAGCAGAAGACCGGACAACGCACCAGCTTTCAGATTGGAGGCCATCGCCGTTCGCGGATCGCGGAGATGGAGCCCGTGCTGCGCGCCTGGATCGAACAAGCGCCGGGTCTGAGCCTGGCCGAGTTAGGTGAACGTCTCGCCGAGCAGGGCATATCGATCAAGATCGGTGCCTTGTGGCACCAGTTGAACAAATGGAACCTTACCTTCAAAAAAAACCCTGCACGCCAGCGAGCAAGAACGCGAGGACGTGCAGCAGGCAAGAAAAGCCTGGCAGCAAGCGCTGCCCACGATGGAAGTCGAAAAGCTCGTCTTTATCGATGAAACCTGGATATCTACGAGCATGACGCGACGCTACGGACGCGCCCCCCGAGGTCAGCGTTGCCTCGACTCGGCACCGCACGGACATTGGGAGACGACCACCTTTGTGGGCGCTCTGCGCCGCCGCCGGTTGACCGCACCGATGGTTACCGACGGGCCCATGGACGGCGAGACGTTTCTGGCTTATGTGCATCAATTCCTGTGCCCAACACTCCAATCGGGAGACACCGTGATTCTCGACAACCTCAGCAGTCACAAGGTGACCGGAGTCGCGAAAGCGATCACCGCGTCCGGAGCTACCCTACTCTATCTGCCCCCTTACTCTCCGGACCTGAACCCGATCGAAAAGTTCTTTTCCAAACTCAAGGCGCTGCTTCGCAAAGCCGCCAGGCGCGATATCGATACCCTCTGGAAGGAAATCGGGGAGTTGCTCAATACGGTCTCCCCAAGCGAATGCACAAATTACTTCGCCTCCTGTGGATATGTAAATACTTAAATCGAAACCGCTCTAGAAATCGGAAACTGGAAAATAGAAATTGGAAACTGGCAACTGGCGCTCTCTTCCCAGTTTCCAGTTTCCATTTTCCAGTTTCCTGAACGTCACACTTTACGATACAACAACGCCTTCTTCACTTCCCCAATGGCGCGGGTCACGTTGATGCCGCGCGGGCAAGCCTCGACGCAGTTGAACACGGTGCGGCAGCGCCAGACTCCCTCCACGGAATTCAGGATTTCCATTCGCTCCGCCGCGCCTTCGTCGCGGCTGTCGAAGATGAAGCGGTGGGCGTTGACGATGGCCGCCGGGCCCACGTAATCCTGATTCGCCCAGAACGAAGGGCAACTTGTGGTGCAGGCGCCGCAGAGGATGCACTTGGTGGTGTCGTCGAATTTCTCCCGGTCCCGCGGCGATTGCAGTCTTTCCTTCTCGGGTTCGGGCGTATGAGTGATCAGGTACGGCTTCACGCTCCGGTACTTGGCCAGGAACGCGTCCATATCCACCAGCAGGTCTTTGATCACGCGGAAGCCACGCATCGGTTCGATCGTTATATGTTCGCCCAGATTCCTCAGCAGTTCCTTGCACGCCAGGCGATTCGATCCGTTGATGACCATGGCGTCCGAGCCGCAGATGCCGTGCGCGCAGGAGCGGCGATAGGTGAGCGATCCGTCAAGGTACCATTTCACATGGTTCAAGGCGTCCAGAAGCCGGTCTGTAGCCTCGGCTTCGACCTTGTATTCGCCCCACCACGGTTCTTTGTCCGTCTCCGGATTGAAGCGCTTGATCTTGAGCGTTACTTGCATCAAAAGAACCCCTCACCCGTCCTGCTCCGGCTGATGACAGCGCCGGCAGCAGGACACCCTCTCCCCAAGGGAGAGGGCCGTGTATTCAAAGGCGCGCTTTCGCATATATCGCTTTGCGCGTAGTCTTTAGCCTTTACACTTTGGCCTTTAACCTTCACCCTTCAACTTTCGACTCTCAACTTCTTCAGTACTTCCGCTCCTTCGGTTCGAACTTCGTAATCGTGACCGGCTTGTATTTGAAATCGACCTTCTTCTCACCCTTATACGCCAACGTGTGTTTCAGCCAATTCGGGTCATCGCGTTTCGGAAAGTCCTCGCGAAAGTGCGCCCCCCGACTCTCCTGGCGGGCCAGCGCGCTTTCGACCAGAACCTCAGCAAGGTCCAACAAGCCGCCCAACTCGATCACTTCCAGCAATTCGGTGTTGTAGCAAGCGCTCTGGTCCTCAATCTTGGTTTGGCGGTAGCGGGCGCGAAGTTCGCGCAGCTTTTCGCGCATCGCGGTCAGACCCTTGGCGTCGCGGAAGACGGAGGCTTTATCCATCATTTCGTCCTGGAGCGCGTCCCGGATATCGGCGGGGCGCTCCTTGCCGCCGGAATTCTTCAGTGCGCTGATCAGCGCCCGGGCCGGCTCGTCGGCCTTGGCAGGTAGCGGGGCCCAATCGTTTTCCTTGATGAACTTTGCTGCGTGCCGCCCGCCGCGCCGCCCGAAGACGAGAATGTCAACCAGGGAATTGGTCCCCAGGCGGTTCGCGCCGTGGACGGAAACGCAGGCCACCTCGCCCGCCGCGTAGAAGCCCGGCAGGGGAGTGTTTTTCTCGTCGATCACCACGCGTCCCTCTACATCCGTGGGTATTCCGCCCATGGCGTAGTGGGCAGTCGGCTGAATGGGTACGAGTTCCCGGAGCGGTTCGAGGCCCAAATACGTGCGCACAAATTCGGTGATGTCCGGCAGCTTCTTATCCAGCACTTCTTTTCCGAGGTGGGTCAGATCGAGGTGAACGTAATTCTTCCCGTCGATGCCTCGTCCCTCGCGGATTTCCTGGTAGATGGCGCGCGAGGTCATGTCGCGCGGGGCAAGGTCCTTGAGCGTGGGAGCGTAGCGCTCCATAAAGCGCTCGCCCGATGCGTTGCGCAGGATGGCGCCTTCGCCGCGCGCTGCCTCACTCAGCAGAATGCCCATTTTGTAAATGCCCGTGGGGTGAAACTGGAAAAACTCCATGTCCTCGAGCGGAATCCCCCGCCGGTAGGCCACCGCCATGCCGTCGCCGGTCAGCGAATGGGCGTTCGAAGTTACGCGAAACATCTTCCCGCATCCGCCGGTGGCGAAGAGCACGGCCTTGGCGTGGAAGGTGTGAATCTCGCCGGTGGCCAGGCACATCGCCACCACTCCCGCGCAGCGACCCTGTTCGATCAGCAAGTCCAGTACGTGATACTCATCGTAGAAATGCACCTGGTTCTTGATGCACTGCTGGTAGCAGGTTTGCAGAATCATGTGTCCGGTGCGGTCCGCGGCGTAACAGGACCTGCGCACGGCTGCCTTGCCGTATTCTCGGGTGTGCCCTCCGAAAGGACGTTGCGCGATCTTGCCCTCCGGGGTGCGGCTGAAGGGCAAGCCCCAGTGCTCGAGGTCATAGACGGTTTCAATCGCCTCGCGGCACAAAATTTCGGCTGCATCCTGGTCGACAAGGTAGTCGCCGCCCTTCACCGTGTCGAACATGTGCCATTCCCAGTGGTCTTCTTCGAGGTTCCCGAGCGCCGCGCCAATTCCGCCCTGGGCCGTCCCGGTGTGCGAGCGGGTAGGATACAATTTGCTCAACACCGCCACCTGGCCGTGCCCCGCGAGTTGCAACGCCGCCATCAGGCCCGCGCCCCCCGCTCCCACAATTACCGCATCGTAGCGTTGTGCCATGGTAGTTCTCAGTCGTCAGTCAAAAAATGAGTCGACAGTCGACAGTCAACAGTCGAAAGTTCAACCTCTTCAACAGTCGACTGTCAACTGTCGACTGTCAACGTTCGCCCTCACTGCGGACGGAACGTCAAGATCGTCAGCGACCCCAGGGCCAAAAGAACAAACCCAAAAACATAAAGCGAGGCCATCGTGGCAACCTGCCAACCCTTGGCCCGCACGTAGTCTCCAACCAGAGTTCGAATGCCGTTCAGCCCATGAATAAGAGCCAGCCAGAGCATCACCAGATCGTACGTTCTCCAAAACGGCGTGGCGTAGCGGCGCGCCACAAACTGAAAGTCGATGTTATCGACGTTGTGAATCAGATGCATGATCAGCAAGTGCCCCAAGGCCAGAAAAAGCAGTACCACGCCCGACACGCGCATGAACATCCAGGCGTAAAGTTCCAGCCCGCTTTCCGGTCTCGGTCTGCCCGCACCGTTCATTGGCTCCTTCTTTCTCCTGTGGGTCCTTCGTGGGTGCGCACGGCCATGCGCCTCTACTTCATTATGGTGCTTGCCATGTAGATCGCCGTGGGAATGAAGACCACCGCAAATACGATCCCTACCGCGTAAACAAGCTTGCGATGGATCACGGTTGCTGCAGGCCAGAAATCAATCGCGCAAATCCGCAGGCCGTTCAGCGCGTGATAAAGCACCGCTCCCACCAGTGCGATCTCGCCCACACGAAAGGGGGGATAACGGTAGAGGAAAAGCAGCTTGTTGAAAATTGCAGGACCCCAACCCACCAGAGCGATATCTATGATATGGACCAATAAGAACAAGAACACCCCCACACCGGTCACCCGGTGCAGGATCCAGGACCAATGCCCCGGCCCTCCCCGATAGGTAAGGTACTCTCGAAATTTGACCATGCCTTTGCGTTTCACGGTGAGATCAGCCCTCAAAACTTAATTCTACTGGAATAGCGGGTGGGAATTCAAACCTGCAAAGGAGTCGAGTGGCCTAAATCGGTTCCCAGAATTCCGGGAGGGTGGACCGCGGCGGCCTCTTCATCCGCCGACGCAGGACGCGCAAGGCGTCAGTCCGGTCACGCGTCGGGCTTGCGTGCTATCTCAAACGTTTCAGCAATTTGTTGTACGCCTCGTGCGGGCCTATCCAGAACCAGTAACAGTCCTCACCGCGCCGCCGGGCAATGGCCCTGTAGCTACGCCCGACCTCCGCCGTCCACACGTCGCCTTTGCGAGCGAAACCGAGTGAAGGGTGATTTGGGTTCCGACGAAAGAGACGGAACTGTTTATCGGCCAGCCTTTGAGCTGCTTCGGGAAGTCTTCTGTAGCAGTCCCAGTAGGATGGAAGGGCGCAGGAACGGATAAGCTCACCTTATAGTGGTTTGAAATCCCCGCGATCAATTGCGGCATCGACTTCTTCAAGCAACCTCGCGCCCCGCCCGCCTGGGGAAAAGTCCTCGATGATCTGCTTGTCCCACTCCTCCCGGTCACGTTCAAGGAGCCAATCCATCAGGGCACCTTGCTCGTCTTCGGGAAGTTCCTCGATGGCCGACTTGATCGCTGCCAGTGTCATAACCGGATGATAGCGCGCTGCGGTCACCATTGCAATCGCCACGGCGCCCGGATACCAGAACCGAAAGAGGAGACGTAGCCCCGGTACGGACTCAAACCGTCCTGGGCGGCGCGGCGGGGACGTTGGGAAGCGGCTTGCCTTGGCCCGGCCCGTACAGTTTCTGGCACGGCCTCTTCCGACGGGCCAGGTGGAGATAATCCAGCACCAACTGGCGCTTGAGAATCTGGATAGCCTTGGCCGGATCGACGCCCTTGGGGCAGGCGCGCGAACATTCGCCAGCGTAGTGGCAGCGGAACGCGCCGCCCGCGCTGCCGGTCAGCTTACTGCGCTCGCGACGCCCATCGTCGCGCGTGTCGCGGTTATAGCGCTGCGCCGCCGCTAAGGGCATAGGTCCCAGGTAGCGCACGTCGGTGGCCAGGGTTGGACAGGCAGCCATGCAGCAGCCGCATTTTATGCAGTAGGTGAATTGCAGGTAGGCTTCGAGTTCTTCCGGTGATTGATAAAACTCACCCGCCGGATCGTTGATCTCGTCCTCGTCTGCGCGCGTCACGTAAGGTTTCAGCGCGCGGTGCTTGTCCAACATAGTCGTCAGATCGGGGACCAGATCGCGCACGATATCGAAATTGGGCAGCGGTCCGACGGTGAGGTCCGTAGTGGCGATGTGCAGGATTTGCGTGTTGCAGGCCAGAGTCGGTCTCCCATTCAGCAGCATGCCGCACGAGCCGCACACGCCCATGCGGCAGGAATAGCGCCAGGCCAGCGTCGCGTCCAGGTTCTCTTTGATGTAGTGCAACCCGTCCAGTACCGTCATGCCTTCGCGCACCGGTATGGTGTAAGTCTTCACGTAAGGTGTGAGGTCGTCTTCAGGATTGTAGCGCGTGATGTGAAAATTGATTTGTCGTACGGCTTGGCTGCTTTCCGGCATGGTTACCCCCTTGCTCCTGCGATGGCGACGGCGTGCGCGGCGATGGCGGCCCACGTGCCTAATCCGAACAATCCCAGCCCTACTACCACGAGGACCACAGTCGTGAGTCTTTCCGCCGCAGGCTTCAGCGTCAACTCGAACAGGATCGTCCGCAGGCCGTAGAGGCCGTGATAGAGCGCGACTCCGAGGAGAAGGATGTAAGTGACGGTGAAAAACAGCGTGCCATCGCGAAACAGGCTGTTCGCCTTCGATACCGCTTCGCCGCCATGCGGAGCAAACAGATGCATCGTGCCGCCCAAGTGCATGATCAGCATGTGAAGGCCAAGCAGGAAGAGGATCACCACTCCCGCCGCCATATGCCACGTCCAGTATTTCGTTTCGCGCATCGTACCTCCTACTTTGCCAGCCCGAGGAACTGATAACCCCCCGCCGCAAGAAACACCGCTGCCAAAATCATCATGGCGATAAGCAGCGGCCGCTGCACGTTCAGCGACGTCTTGTAGGGATAGATCGGCTCTATGGGTTTGCCCACCGCGAATCCAAGTTCCACGAGCACCAAACGCACGCCGTTGAAAGCGTGGTAAGCAAAAGCTGCGAAAACCAGAAACTCCCCGAATTTGAAAGCGGGCTGGTGAAGCACGCCCCCTTCGACCCACAAGTACACGCCCGTTGCGCGCAGGCTCGTTACCACTACGTGCATCAAAAAGTAGCAGAGAATGCCCAGGCCAGTCAGGCGGTGCAAGATGTAAGCGTAGCGCTCCACGCCCCATCGCCCGCCCCCTAGCCATCCCCAGATTCCGAGCCGATTGTCGTGCCGTTGGATTTCGGCCATCCCTGCCTCCTACAAAAGCGGTCAGCTGTCAGCCGTCAGCATTCAGCCAAGAACACTCCCATTTAGAATTTCTATTTCACTATTCACCATTCACTATTCCTCAATACTTCCGCTCCACCGGCTTCCAATTCGTAATGGTCACGGGCTTATATTCCAGCCTCGGTTTGCCGCAGGTGTAATAAACCATCGAGTGGCCCGAAAACTTCTCGTCGTCGCGTTTGGAGAAATCCGTCCGCGCATGGGCGCCGCGGGATTCCTGGCGCGCAAGGCCGGCGAAGAGCAGCACCTCGGCCAACTCCAGCATATTTTCGGTTTCGAGCGCTTGAACCACGTTGGTATTGTAGACGCGGCTTTTGTCTTGAATGGTAATTTGGGCGAAGCGCCGCTTCAGTTCCGCAATCTTCGACAGGCCCTCATTCATGGATTCGCCCGAGCGGTAGACGCCCGCATGTTTATCCATCAGCGTACGAAGCTCGCGGCGGATTTGTGCGGGTTTCTCGGAGCCGCTTTGTTTGAGCAGGCCGTCGAAGATCCGTCGCTCTTCTTCCCGGGCCTGGCTCTCCGGCATATCGCTCAGCTTGGGGCTTTGGGCCAGGTAATTGGCGATCTCGCCGCCGGTGATGCCGCCCCAAACCAGGCATTCGGCGGTGGAGTTGCATCCCAGGCGGTTGGCCCCGTGCATTGAATGGCACGCCACCTCGCCCGCGGCCCAGATGTTTTCCACTTTCGTCCGGCCATCGATATCGGCTTCGATCCCGCCCATCGAATAATGCGCCACTGGCCGGATGGGAATGGCGGTCGTGATGGGATCGATTCCGAGAAACTTCATACATACTTCGCGGATCAAAGGCAGGCGCTTATTTATGCGTTCGGCGCCCAGATGGGTCAAATCGAGGTTGATGTAATCAAGGCCGTCGGGACCGGGGAAACCGCGTCCCTCGAGGATTTCCGTCATTTCAGAGCGGGAAACGATGTCGCGCGGCGCAAGCTCCATCATTTTGGGCGCGTACTTCTCCATGAAGCGCTCGCCCTTATTGTTGCGCAGGTAGCCGCCTTCGCCGCGGCAGCCTTCGGTCATCAGGATTCCCGAGGGCACCAGTCCCGTGGGGTGAAACTGGAGGAACTCCGGGTCCTCGAGCGCCAGCCCGGCACGGTAGGCAATCGCTTGCCCGTCGCCCGTGACGGTTTGGGAATAGGTCGTGAAACCGTAGAGATTTCCCAGCCCGCCGGAGGCAATCAGGAGCGCCTTGCCACGCAGGGTCAAAAACTCGCCCGTGGGCAGATCGTAGAGCGTGAGACCGGCGAAACGCCCGCCTTCGAGAAGCAGGGAAGTCACGAAGCATTCGTCGTAGCGCCTGAAGTTCCTGTACTTGAGAAGCGTATCGTAGAGTGCCTGCATCTCGAAGAAGCCCGTCTTGTCAGCCGCCATGCAGGCCCGAGGAAAGGAATGCCCGCCGAACGGCCGCTGCATGATTCGCCCATCCTCGCGGCGCGACCAGGGGCATCCCCAGTGCTCGAGCAGGCGGATTTCGTCCGGCGAGCTTTTCACGAAGCGGTCCACCACGTCCTGGTCGGCAAGGAAATCGGAACCCTTGACGGTGTCCCAGGCGTGCAACTCCAGGCTGTCGCCCTCTTCCGGGCGCATCACGGCTCCCGTGCCGCCTTCCGCGCACACCGAATGCGCGCGCATGACCTGCACTTTTGAAACGATCCCGATGTCGGCACTGCCGCGCGTCTTGATGCAAAGCTCGACCGCGGCGCGCAGTCCGGCAAGTCCGGTTCCGAAGATCAAGACATCATGAGTGATCTGCTCCATGCCACAAGTGCTCCTTGGGCTGGCCATTGTGTCACTGGCCCCTCTGGATGTCGAGAGACACAAAGTCCATGGTTGCTCCGGTGCGGACTTCCTGTCTCTTGACAACGCCGCACAGTAGGCTAGAATCGTTTCTAGGACCCGGACGGGAGGCCGCGGCCTTGCGGAAACAAGTTCCGGGACCGAAACGGCTTTTGAATGAGAAAATGGGTTAATCGCTTATGTCAAAACTCGTTCTGCTGGTCACGCGTGAGGGTTTGGGCCATGTCGATCCCAACGACAGGCAATTTGGCTCGGAGATGTTCGACCGGCTTCTGCACGCGTGGGAGAGTCAGCCCGTCAAGCCTCACGCCATCTGCTTTTACACGGATGGCGTGAAGTTGGTCTGCCATGGTTCGCCGGCGCTGTTGGGCCTGAAGATACTTCAGAGTCAAGGTGTTCGCCTGATTTCCTGCCGGACGTGTTTAGAGCACTTTCAGCTCACTGAAAAGGTTGCGGTAGGGGAAGTGGGCGGAATGAACAACATCGTCGGACTCCTGGTGGAAGCCGACAGCGTGGTGACCGTGTAAGCGAGGATCCTCAGGGTTTTCGGATGGCTTGGGCTACGAGCTCCCGTTCGCCTTCATGATCCAGTCGCTTGATTGCATCCTGAGGTGCCAACCAGTGAACAGACAGCACTTCTTCCGAACTTTCAAATCGGGATTCGCCGACTGACTTCATATTCCAGAATCGAACCACCTTGGTAATGTCCCCCGTGTCATAGCACACCCAACCCGCGTGGCTCTCAACCTCGACGTCGAAGCCCGTTTCTTCCTGGACCTCTCGGATGGCGCACAGCAGCCATGATTCACCTGGCTTGACTTTACCTTTCGGCAGCGTCCAGTCCTGATGGCGTCTGCGGCGAATCACAATCAACTCGCGGCCTTTGTTGGTTGGCCGCCAAACGAGGCCGCCCGCGGCGGCTATGATATTCACAGGTTGATCGGAAAACTTCATGTCTTCACCCTTAGCAGCAGGTACGACCCCGCCAGCCCGAAAAGCACGTCCGGGGACCAGGCGGCGACCAGGGGCGGCAACTGACTCAAATTGCCCATGGCTTCGAACAAGCTGGAGATGGACCAGTAGAGAATGGCGATGCCGATACTCAATGCGACTCCGGAAAGTGCGCCCTTCGCACCCGTAGTGAAAGAGAAGGGAACTCCGAGTAAGGCCACGACGAAGGCGATAAGGGGGTAAGAGAACTTTCGATAAAATTGGACGGAGAGGCGCACAACGTCGAATCCGCTCTGGCTGAGCTCGCGTATGTAATGCCGCAGCTCGAGTGCGCTCATCTGTTCAGAAGGTCTCACTTCCTTTTTGAAGTAAGCGGGTTCTTCCGACATCTCGGGGAACATGTCAACCGAAAAGGGGAAGTACTTTTCAACCAGTTCTCCGTTCAGGTCGCGCACCCATCCGTTTTCGAGCACCCAGCCGCGGATGGCGGGTTCCCAGAATGCCCGCGCGGCGTAAATCCGGCGAGTGAGGCGAAAGACCTTAGGATCGAACTCGAAGCAGGTGAAGTCTGCAAAAACGTTCTTATCAGGGTCAAAAAACCTGTAGTTGTAAATGCGATCTGCCCGCCCGAATATCCATTGCCGCTCCGGGCGGTAGAAGGTTTGTGGCGGTTTTCCCTTGATCTGATTGCGGTACGCATCCTGCTGCTGGTTGGTTTGCGGCAGGAAATCGTCGGAAAGGAAAAACATGCCGAGGCTCAGCAGCACAGCCACCAGTAGCACGGGAGCGGAAATCCTGTACAGGCTGACGCCCGCTGCTTTGATGGCGGTAATCTGGTTGGACTTGGTGAGCAGGCCGAAGTTAACCAGGGTGGCGACAAGGATACTCAGAGGCAGCATCAAGTAGATGACTTGAGGAAGAAGAAAACGGTAATAATTCAGCACCAGGCCTGCCGAAGCGTGGTTGCGAACCATATCTCCCAGTAGCTGGAAGAAGTCGAAAATAATGTAAATGCCCGTGAACGTAACCAGCAGGATGAAGAAGTAGAAGAACCAGCTCTGGATAATGTAAACGTCGAGAATCTGAAAGATCCGACTGCCGGGCGTGCGAGGTTTCAGCGATGGTCCTGAGACTCGCCCGCGCCGCGGGCGCGCCTGCCGGGCTTCCCAGCGGCGTGCCAGGTCGTCCATCCAGTCCTGAACGAATTGGAGGTGGCTCCGCACACTGCGAAGTTGGGCCAACATCAGTACGCCGGCGATTGCGAAGATGACGTTTGCCATCCAGAGCCCGATAGCAGGAGGGAGGCGGCCTTGCTTGGCGAAGCTCAGACCGAAGACCATGACGATGTAATAGATGAAGACAAGCACCATGGTCAGGATCAGTCCCACGGCCTTGCCGCCTTTGCGCGTCGACAGGCCTAAGGATATTCCTACCAGCGCCAGAACCAGGCTGGCCACCGGCAGGGCAAACCGATAATGGAGTTCCACGAGCGCGGCTTGGCGATCGTGCGGCGAGTGCGTCTGCGCCATCAATTTGTGGAGAGAAAGCAGCGGAGTGGGGAGGCTTTCGGGGCCGGAAGCGGATGCCTGATCGAGTGGCACTGGGATGTCGGCGTTTGTGAAAGTGACCACGCGAATACTGTGACGCGATTTTGCGGGTCGATCTCGTGGGTCATGCCTTGATTCAAGATGAATGACCAGTCGGCCGTTGGCGGCTTCGTTGACAAGCACACCGCTTTCCGCTAAGGTTACTTTGACTTGGTCACGCTGAGTGGTGTCTGCAATGAAGACGCCCCGCCATCTGGCACGGGAGCCCGTTACATCCTCCAAGTAAAGAAGTAAATTGGGGAACTGTTCAATAAACACGCGCGGTTGGATCTCATACGGTGCTTGGCTGGCCTTCAGCCCTGCTCTCCATGCGAATCAGATTGCGACCTGCCTGGGGCGCAAGGAAGACACTCATCCACAGGGTGAGGGCCCACCCCCCAAATGCAAAGAGCAGCACCGGCCTGACGAACTGCGCGAGCCCGATCCCCGATGCTCGAGCCGCGATAACCTCGCCGTCCGCCGCCATGCGGCTGAGGCCGATCAGCGTTCCAACCAGAACCGCCATGGGAACCGTGAGCACCAGGATGCTCGGGATGGGCAGCATGAACAGGGTCAGCATCTCGGGAGAGCGGCAAACTATGCCGCACCACCAACTCCAGCAGATGTCCCAGATGCGGAATGAAGATGGCAAAGGTAAAGACCAGCAATCCGAGGAGTGAGTGAGACGAGATCTCTTTGAAAATGTAGCGGGTAAGTATCCGCATGTTTCCTTGCGGGGGCGGATCGCGGGCCTGAAACGGATGTCCCTGATGCCGTCCTCGCTTTCATCGTAGCATACGGGTTGGTAGTTTTGTAGCGGCGCGTTGACCTTGTTGCTCGGAGGGGCGACTTAACGCCGCTTTTACTCAAAACGAACTGATTGCCGATTATTATCTTATGTCCCAGACCTATCTAATGTTGCTTTGGCACATGCACCAGCCCTTCTACAAGGACTTGGCGGAGGACCGCTACACAATGCCTTGGACGCGACTCCACGCGTTAAAGGATTATTTCGGCATGGTGGCAATGCTGCGGGAATTCCCGACCGTCCACATGACTTTCAATCTGGTTCCTTCGCTGGTGGTGCAGGTCCAGGACTACGCGCAGCAGACGGCAGTGGAGCTCGCCTATGAGGTCGCATTCAAGCCTGTGGAGAAATTGAGCAAGGACGACCGGCTCTTTCTTCTACAGACTGCTTTCCAAATTAACCACCAAAACCTTCTCAGCCGCTACCCGCGGTTCCGTGAGCTGTGGGACAAATCGCGAAACGCCGGCCTCGACTCGTCGGCGCGCTTCTTCTCGGCGCAAGATTTGCTTGACCTGCAACTGCTCTCGCAGCTTGCCTGGTTTGACGAAATCTACCTGGCTGACGATGCGCAGATCCGAAAGCTCGTGGCGCAGGAACGCGGCTATAGCGAAGCCGACAAGTCTCTGCTGCGAGAGAAGGAAGTGGAAGTATTCCGCAGAATTCTGGGTGAGTACAGGGCCGCCAGCGAGCGCGGGCAGATTGAGATCTCAACGTCGGCCTTCTACCATCCCATTCTTCCCCTCCTCTGCGACTCCAATATCGCGGCGGAATCTCACCCCGGGGTTCGTTTGCCGCGCCATCACTTTCAGCACCCGGAAGATGCCCGCGACCAGCTTCGCGCGGCGATTCGCCTTCACGAGCAAGTCTTCGGCAGCAAGCCGCGCGGGCTTTGGCCGAGTGAGGGAAGTGTCTCGGACGAAGTCTTGCGTCTTGCCGCTGACGAGGGGTTCGCGTGGGCGGCTACTGACGAAGGAGTACTGGGGCGCTCAATCCAAAAGGGATTCCAGCGTAGAGGCGACGGAACCACGGACGGTGGTTCGGAACTCTACCGGCCGCATGTCCTATCTTCCGATGGACGCAGCATCTCCCTCTTCTTCCGCGATCACCAGCTTTCTGATTTGGTAGGGTTCGTCTACTCCCGCATGAATCCGCAGGATGCCGCCGCAGACCTGCACCAGCGGATCAAAGCCGCAGGCCGTAGTGTCTGGGGCAAGCCTGCCGTCGTCGCTGTGATCTTGGACGGCGAAAACGCCTGGGAGTATTACCCCGCCAACGGCAGGGAATTCCTGAAGAGCTTCTACACCCGACTGGCGTCTGACCCCGAGCTGAAGGCGGTGACTGCCAGCGAGGCCCTGAAGGTTACCGAGCCAGGAAGCTTGACCCATATCCATCCGGGCTCGTGGATTAATGCCAATTACGACGTTTGGATCGGAGCGGAAGAAGACAACCGCGCCTGGGACTTGCTTTCGGAAGCGCGCGATTTCTATGCGCAAAACAGCGTCAAGGCCGGGAAGAAAGATGCTGAGCTCGCGCAACAGGAGTTGTGGATTGCCGAGGGAAGTGATTGGTGTTGGTGGTACGGTCCGGAACATTCCACCGCCAACGACGAAGAGTTTGATCTGCTGTATCGCAAGCACCTCAGTAATCTTTACAAGATGCTGGGAGGTTCTCCGGCTGACGAGTTGGCGGAACCGATCAAGCGCCCGCGCGCCACAGCCATGAGCGTTCCGCCTACGGGACTTATCCAGCCGCGAATCGATGGCGCGGTCACCAACTACTTCGAGTGGTTGGGCGCCGGCCTCTATCTTCCCGATCCGCGCTTCGCGTCTATGCATGGAGCCGCCAGGGTTTGGGAGGCACTTTACTACGGGTTCAGCCGGGAGGCGCTTTTCCTGCGTCTGGATCTCAGCGAGGCGTTTCTGAAAGATCATGCGGAATTCGAGATTCGAGTGAATGTCGTGGACAGTTCCCGCGTTCGCGCCAACGCTTCCATCCGCAACGCCAGTCTGAGCGGGATAACCTGGTGGAGAAACGATGAACCGTTGGTGGCTCCGCCGGGAGAGGCCGTCCAGCCCCAGGTTGCGTTCCACCGCATCTTCGAGTTGCGCATGGATTACCAGATGCTCGGTTACGAACCCCACCAGGAAATCCGCTTGCAGGTTTCAATTTGGGCGAATGCCCTACCCATCCAAGTCATCCCCCAAGAGGGTTGGCTGACTCTCCGGCTCTCCGAGGAACTCATTAGCTGGTGAACCATTTGTGATTTGTGATTGGTGATTTGCGATTTCCGATTTGGAACTGGCTCCTCAATCACCAATCGCAAATCACCAATCACAAATGGTTCGCCCGATTCCGTCACTGTATTTCCCATCCGGGCACTACCACATCGACGGGCTTGGCGCCGACCGGGAAGGTTGTGAGGAGGATTGTGGGATTAGTCTGAAGGACCGCCAGCGTCGATGCCGACGTGTCCGCGACCACAAGAAACCGTTCGTCCGGAGTGAGCGCCAGGGCGCGCGGTTCGATTCCAATGTGGACGGCCGCCAGTAGAGTTCGGTTCTGTACGTCCAGGGCCATCACGGAACCATCGCCGGCGTTGGCGAGGTAAAGAACCAATGGGTCTCGCTCGAAGACTCCCGCTACTGGCCTATGGCCGGTGGGGTAGTTCTGCTCCACATTGTCCTGATCGGTATCCACGATCACCAAGCGGGTTCCCTCATCTTCAAGGACGAAGAGCTCTCCGCCGTCCGGTTTGGGGACCATCGCGCCAGGCCGAATCGCCATTTCGATATTGGCCAGAAGCTGCTGCGTGCTCAGGTCCACGGCGGATATGGCAGGCTCCTCGGTGTCACACACGAAGACCTTCGAACTGTTGGGAAGGACAACCATCGGACCGGGCCCTCTGCCGACTTTGACGGCACCGAGCACCCTCCGGCCATCGACCTTTACGAAAAAGAGCTGGTCCGTCGCGCGGGAAGAGGCCACTAGCGTGTTCCCGTCGGGCGTCAAAGCAAGGTCGCTGAGCGCGGCGCCCAGGTTGAGGCGAACTGCTTCCTTGTAGTTTTCCGTGTCAATGAAAACGATCTGCCCTTTTCCAGGTTCGAGGATGAAACCTTGGCCCCCGGACGATGAAAAAGTGAGGTCGCGAGCGCCTTCTCCAACGGAGAGCTTCCTCACCACCCTCAGAGCCGGAAACTCGACGATGCTTATTTCGCCGGAGGCTGTGACGACCCAAAGTTCGTTGCTCTGAGGCCTGACCACGACCCGCTCAGGCCGGGCAGCGACCGGCACACTTGCGCGCACGCGGAAACTCGCCAAATCAACTTCCGCCAGAGTCGAACTCCCATTATTGGCCACAAACGCGGCGTAGGCTTTCGGAGCGATGTGACGCCGCCCGCACGCCCCGGTCAATAACGCCACAACCGCCAAGACAGGCCATAGACGGAGTGGGCTATGCGCGTAGCGCTGACCATGGGGTTGGCAGGTGCTGGCGTGAAGGCCAGCGCGACGCCGCATCGAATGTCTCTGCATTGCGAAACCTCAGACCATGCTCGCCACGCGTGCCAGGATTCTCCTTAGTCCTTCTTCGAAAGCCGTCCCCTCGGTCAACAAGCTTATCACTAGGTGCCCCTCCGAACTGAAGTCAAAGAAATGCCCCGGGTGTGCTAGGACGCCGTCCTGGCGAGCGAGTTCTACGGCCCAATCCTCGTCCGTCTGGATTGAGGGAAGCCGCAGAATCGCGTACCACCCTCCTTCGAATTCCAGCCGGCTCACAAGCTGGTGGTCCGCCAGTTGGCGGTCGAGCAACTGAAGGTTGGACCTGACTCGTCCCAGTATCTGAGGCTGAATCTTCCGGCGTGCCTCGAGCAACTTGGGCAAGGCCAGCGCCAGGGGCGCGCTCAGCGAGAGATACGTGTCGGCAATAACCTCCAGGCGCGCCAAGGCGTCTTGCCGCAATTGCGCAGTCCCGTTCACGACCACCCAGGCCACCTTCATTTGGGGCAGGGCGGAGATCTTCGACAGGCCGCTCAGCGTGAACGTAAGCGCTTCGGTGGCCGCCGCGTGGCTGACGACCCGCGCCGGGTCCGCGGCGAGAGAATAATCGGCAAAGACCTCGTCAGCGACCAGAGCCATCTCCCGCGGTTGGCAGAACGCGAGCAGATTGGCTAGTTCATCCCGCCGGACAAACGAGCCCGTGGGATTGTTGGGATGAACCACCAAAATGGCTCGTGCGCGGGCCTCCAGGCGCTTTTCGAGCGCGGCCAAATCAATCGTCCATCCGCGGTCGTAAAACAGCGGATAGGCGATGACCCGAACATCGCTTAGTCCGGCGAGGAAGTCAAAGAGCGGATAGCTGGGCTGCGGCACCAGGATGGCGTCACCGGGATCGGCGAGCAAGCGGAATATGTAGCTGTAAGCTTCGCTGGTGCTTGTGGTGAGGAAGATCTGCGCCTGATCAAGCGCGATTCCCCGTTCAGCGTAGTAGTCCGCCACCGCCTGCCGCGCCGAGAGTAAGCCGCGCGGGTCCGGTGCGTAAGAGAGCGCCTGAGGATTGGCGAGCGCACCTAAGATGCTCTGCTGATCAAACACGAATCCGCAGCGCGTGGGATTCGATTCGGTCAGGTCGAGCAGAGGGACCCCTTCACGCTTCAGTTTTTCAATCTCGAGTGACAAACGATTTGGACTTAGCGGCCAATTGGTACGGGAAGAAAACATGTTAAGTGACGAGAAAGAAGTCAGGATTCAGGAGTCAGGAGTCGGAATAACAACTTCTCACCCAGTGTCATGCTGAGCGGAGCGAAGCATCTCTGCAGTTGTTTGCAGGCTGTTCGGCGACCCGGCAACTGCGGAGATCCTTCGGCCGCCGAAGAGCTTGGCGGCCTCAGGATGACAGACGACATGGATGGAGAGTCCCATTCTGACTCCTGACTCCTGTCTTCTGACTCCTGACTCCTGAATCCTCACTCCTATGCACCCGCCGATTTCCAAACGCTGAGCAGCCCTTCCAGGCACTCGCGCGTGGCTTCCAGTTTGTCCTTATCGGGGCGTACGTAGGAAGTCTCGATGGACATCGTTCCCTCGTAGCCATCATCGCGCAACGCTTTGAATTGCCCCCGATAATCGATCTCACCTTTGCCGACAGGAACATATCGAAACTTCCCCGCGGCAGGATCTTTGCGCATGTCCTTGACATGCATATGGCGGAAGAGTCCGCGGACCTCGCGATACCCGTCCGGGTAGGGAGTCTCGCCCAGTCCCAGCGCATTGCAGGGATCCCACATCGCGAGCAGGTTGGGTGAATTGACGTCCCGGACCATCCGTCCCAGCTCTTTTCCGGTCCCCACATTGCAGTCCGTCTCGTTCTCGAGAAGCAGCGTGATGTTGTGCTGAGCTGCCATGGCGGCTGCCTTAGCCAGACGGTCGCGGACCAAAGGGTAAGCCTTTTCCGGATCCTCGACCCGCCAATAACTGAAAACCCTCACTTTGGAAGTCCCGAAAAATGGGGCGAGCCTGAATACCCGTTCCAGCAGATTTTCGGTGTCCTTATCCGTCAAGTCGGCGGCCTTGAAGGTGTCGCCCCAATTGGGGCGCGGTGAAGGCATGCCGGGCAAATGGTATTTGAAAAGAGGCGAGGCAATCTCCGAAACCTTCAGATGATGCTCCTCGATCAATTGCTTGGCGCGCTCCAGCTCTTCCTGGGAGAGCTTGGTCACATTCTTGCTCCAGAGTTCACGCACCTCGCAGTAGCCGAGGGAATGTTCGGAGATGAATTCCAGGGCTTTTTCGAAGTCCTCGCCCAATTCGTCCGTAATGACACCGAGTTTAGGCGCGGGCGACTTCGTGGCCCGCTCCCCGCCTGCGAAGCTCAATCTCAAACCTGACCCTAGCAGCGCCGCTAAGGAAAGAAGATTCCTGCGTGTCAGACTCCAGGCCATGCGATACCCTCTCCTTGTTCAAAGGCAGTTGCCGGCAGGCGCGCAAACGCCAATGACCGCGTTCCAATTACTCAGCACGAGTCTAGCTCCGCCCTCTTCGATATCAGCAGTCTGTCACCCGTGCCAAGACGATTGTTTCCCGAAAGCCGCCCCGTAAGCAAGTGGGTTCCTTGGAGTGCGGCAGCAAAGCTGCCGCCTTGAGGACGGTTACTGGTTTCCCCTTGACGAAGAGAAGGCGGCAGCCTCGCTGCTGCAGTCCGAAGCTTCGCGGCCTACGGTTGCTGCGCCTGGCCATTAGGCTTGCCTTCCTTTTGCTTGTCGATCGCACGGTGGCACGCGTCGCAGACGCTTTCGCCGCCGTTTGCCGAGGCGAGCAGGTGTGGCAGCGTTGAGGCGTGCGAGGCATGGCAGCTCAGGCACGATATCTTCTCGCCCGCGTGCAGCGGGTCCGCAACATCGGCAACTGGATGAGCCGGGCGGGGATGTCCGAAACGCAAGCTGGGATCAAGATCAATTTTGGGAGCCGCTTCGAACTCCGCCCTCGAGATCGTTTGCAGACCGAAGAGGCTCACCGTACTCCCCGCGTTGGGTTTTGGCGCGTGGCACTCCAGGCAGAGAGAATTCACATCAGCGCGTATCTGTGCCCTGAAATCCGACGCATGAGGCTCGTGGCAGATCAGGCATTGGCCGTTCTTGTCGGGACCATGGAGTACAGGGTCCAACTGGGGCTGATGGCACTTGGCGCATAAATTGCCCCCCCGTGCAAACAAGGTGATCGTGGTCTGGTTCTTTCCCGTGACGATGTGGTGGCACTCCGGGCAACCCATCCTGACCGCAGTGTGGACGAACTGGCCTTGCTTCTTCTCAGGATGGCAGGTCAGGCAGGTCTCAGGCTTGACGTTCCTTTGGCTCGATGTAGGGATGCTCGAGTT
Source organism: uncultured Acidobacteriota bacterium (assembly GCA_963831905.1). Classification (GTDB taxonomy): domain Bacteria; phylum Acidobacteriota; class Terriglobia; order UBA7540; family UBA7540; genus CAVROP01. The sequence goes on from CAWHRX010000009.1 coordinate 3,448,061, forward strand.
GTTCTTGGGCAGGCACTCCGGTGGAGAAGAGGAGACAAAAAACTGAGAGCGTGACGCCACATTCCCATGACGACCGTGTTGCCGGCGCTGGTGGTAGAAGCCTCTTAAACAGAGATATCCTTTGCAACGGACATCGCGTTCTCGTCTTGTACAGCTCGGGGCTCCGCGGTGCCCCCATCGACCGCAAATTAGCCTAATCCATCTGTGTCCCAGTGTCCAGCGGCTCGAAACGGCCTTGTCGAATGGTAGGCGTCATCGACGGAACGCCCGCTACCGGAAACGGCGCTGTGGCAGGAAGATTGTCTCTGTGGTGGGCGCCGGGCGACCGAGCCTTCTTCACTCCGTCCGCCGACGGCGCTTGATGAGGGCACTCCGGAATCGGGCCGTGCAGCACGCGCGGAGGGCGGGCGTAAGGCCCGCCCCGTCGCATGGACCGCGATTACTGTTCAGCCGGCGTTCCTTCCGACGACTCATTACGCGAGGGTCGGCCACTCTTGAGGGTGTAAGTCGATGGAACCTGGAAGAGCGCAGCCTGCGGTTCCGCGCGCACGATGTTCGTCAACTGGAATGTCGTCTCGCCAAACTGCGGATTGGTTTCCTTGCGCATCACGACAGTTTGCAGTTGCGGCGAGTACCAGCGCTCCATGGTGATTACAATCGGTGCCTGGTTGCCTTCCTGCCCGGCGGGAATGGTGCGCGTCGTACGGGTCCCTTCAGCCGTCACTCCATTGATCACTTGCGTGCCGAGCGACTCGGTCGTCACGTTGGGGTTCTCAGCTTTCGTGCGCTCAGCCCTTTGACCGTTCCAGCGTGCTCCCGCGTGTTCGGGGAACGGCATCTGGCGAGCCACCTGGGTCTGGGGATTCAACATGTAGATTGATTTGCCCACGGGGTCGCCAATCGCTACCATTTTACGAGGGCCCCCTTCGGCAGCCCAGGGGCCGATGGCTCCCAGTTCCTGCTCGCGCCGCGTTCTGCCCTGGCTGTCGCGGTAGACGTTTGCGGTGGTCGTGGTATGAATGTTGTTTCCATCCGGCAGAACTTGGGTGTGCTCAGTAACGGCTTGCGCGGAATAGGGCGCGCCGGTCACCACTTTGCCTGCCGAGAAGAGTTCGGCGCCGAAGAAACGCGCCCGCCCGGACCTGCCACCCGCCGCTGGCGGATTCTGTGCCGTGGCGTTCGGCATGAGGACCGCAGCCAGGCACACGAAGCAGATCCCCGCTGCCCAGATCGTCGCTATTCCAAACTTTTGCTTTCTCATATCGTCTCCTTTTGCTAAGTGGTAGGTCGAAGGTCGTAGGTGGGAAAGAGCGGCCTCTCAACGCCCCCACCTACCACCTACGACCTGCCACCTGCCGTTTAATTCACAAACCGAATCGCAAATGGAACTCCGTTACTTCCCAAGGCGACATCCGCCTGGACCAAGGCGTCCGGAGCATATTCGTTGTCCACCCCTAGCCCGAACGCCAGCAGCGCCTCGGCAGGCAGCGCCACGCGGACCAGCGTGGCCTCTTCCATGCATTGGGAATCGTCGCAAGTCCCAAGGGAAATGAAGTCCGTTGTCGTTTCGCTTACAGATTCCTCCGGCGCCGGCTGCTGCGGATTCCGGATACGAGCAGCCTGGGTTTTAGCGGCGCTCTTCAGGGAGGCGCTTCTCTCGCCCGAGCCCGGCGTCGCGCCGGCCCGCGTAACATCGGGGGTAACCTGTGGCTGGCTGGTGGCGCTTCGCGATGTGGCCGGGCTTGCGCCCCGATGCTGGCGCGGCCATTGAATCAGCACGATCCACGCCGTGGCCACAATCGCCGCCAATGCCAGGCTCCAGCCTAAGCCACGCCACAAGCGTCTCCAGGCCAGCCCCAGGAGCGGCGCCCCTTCGCGCAGGTTCCTTTCGCGGAATGCTTGCCGCAGTTCGGTTTCCACTCGCAGTGGCGCGCACTGGCCCCGAAGACTGCCGGCGAACGCTTGCAGCCGTTCCGTCAGCTTGTTCTCTTCATCCAGGCGCCGGGCGCACCAGAGGCAGTGGCCGGCGTGGTCCAAAGCCTCGAGTTGCTTTGTTGTGTCACCCACCCGACGGCTGACAAGTTCGTGAATTATACTTTCGAAGTCTTTGCATTTCATGCCAAACACCTGCTGCCGTCGATGGCCTCATGGGCGGGTTCCACCTTCACCCCGCCGCTGAGCTTCTGGAGGAGCAAGGCACGGCCGCGGTGCAAGCGCGACCGCACCGTCCCCACCGAACAACCCAGGGCCGACGCAGTATCCTCGTAGCTCATTTCGTTCAAGTCGCACAAAACCACAGCCTCGCGGTAATGCTCGGGCAGGCTCAAGATCGCCTGCCGCACCGAATGGATCGTCTCCCGGCGGGCCATCGCGGAGTGCGGATCTTCGCCGGAGACCGGAACGACGTCTCCATAATCCCTCCAACCCTCTTCCGCTAGCGGGCCTGCGACGTACGTCTGGTCACGCTTGAGAAAGCGTAAGGCGTGATGGCGCGCCATCCCGAGCAGATAGGCGATCAGGGCACCGCGCGAGGCGTCGAAACCTCGGCTTTCACGAATCAGCGCCATGAACACTTCCTGCGTGACGTCCTCGGCGAGCGGTGCGGACCCGCTCATCTCGAGCACAAAACGGTAAATGCTTCCCTGGCGGCGCCGGTACAACGTGGTGAAGGCGTCTTCACTTCCGGCCTGCATCATCCGCAGCAACTGCTCGTCGCGAAGGTCAGTGAGTTCGGCCATCATCCTCTGCTTTCAAGAAGTATTCCGCCTGTACTGTCTAAAAGTTCCACAAAATCCGCCCGCGGACCGGCAATCCGGTTTCACGCCCAGCCGCCAAGCACGCAAAGTCCGTAAAGTGGTGTAGGGGTAGGGCTTGCCCTACCCTCGTCGGCCTAGCAACCCGCCGGGGGCGGCAAGCCTTCCCCCGACATTGCGGGTCGTTATCGAGGGGTTGAGGTTCAGCGCCCCTGGGTTGCCCCCAGTCTTATTGACGTTCCCGGCCGGAATTAAGTTGCGCCGTAGGGGGACGGCTAGCCGTCCCCGCATTTCTGCCGTCCCCGTCGAGGGTAGGCAAGCCCTGCCCCTACACCGGATTGCTCCTGTGATTGATTTCTGACGAGGCGCGGTGTATCTTGTCCGGTGCCTGAGGCAACTCCGGAAGATCATGCGAACAGGCGAAACGGGTTTGAGCCGGTTTTGACTCGAGTGGGAGGAAACGTGGCTAAAGTGGGCGTTTTTGTGCTTGGCTGTCTGATGCTGGAGGCGATGCCGATGTCGGCGCCGGCGCCTGAAATCCCGGAAGTTTACGCTCAGATTCGCGCTGAGGAGACCAACAATTCGAGAATCATGTGGATTATTCACGAAGTGGCCGACGTGTACGGGCCGCGCGTGACGGGAACGCCGAATCTGAAAGCCGCAGATGATTGGGCGGTGAGGACGATGGCTTCCTGGGGCCTTGTCAACACGCATCTCGAGCCATGGACGTTTCAGCCGGAGAGCGCGGCGACCCCTGTGCCCGGCTGGGAGAACGTCGACCTCAAGGCGGAAGCCGTTTCACCGTTCCATGGTCAATTGATGGTTGAGCCGTTGGCGTGGACGCCCAGCACCGCGGGAGTCGTGACCGCGCAGGTGGTGTTGATCGATCCTCCGGGATTGGCGCCGCCGAGGGGTGGTGGATTCAACTTTTTCGGGGGCTCCCCTCCACCGCCGGAGCCCAAATGGGCTGCGCCGCCCATGCCTCCGGCGGCAAAACCCGCCGATCCGAAACAGCCCACCCAGGCAGAACTCGATGCTTATCTGAATTCCGTCAAAGACAAGGTTCATGGGGCGATTGTTTTCGTCGGGAAGCACGTTCAAGTAGCCGAAGAAATGAACCCGGCGCCCATGCGCCGTTCCGAAGACGACTGGAAGTCGCGCTTTGACGCGAAGAATCCCCGCCCCTTCCGCTTTCCCGAACAGCCGAAACTGCCGGAGGGGCAACTGACGCGCCAGGAAGTTTTGCGCCAAGTCGATCAGTTCCTGGTGGATAACGGCGCGTTGGTGCGCGTGAACGATGCCGGACGCGCCCACGGAGTCATCGTCGCGCAGCAGAATGCGACCTACGATTGGACGCGCGCGGTGCCCACCCTGGTGATGCGGAACGAAGATTACGGGCGCATTTCGCGAATCATGGAAGACGGAACCGCGGTGACCCTGAAGGTCAACATTCAAAATAAGGAATATCCGGAAGGGACCACCGTCTATAACGCCGTTGGGGAAATCCCGGGCAGTGATAAGAAGGACGAAGTCGTGATGCTGGGCGGCCACTATGACTCGTGGCACGACGCCACCGGCGCCACGGACAACGGAATTGGGGCTTCCATGATGCTTGAGGCCGTCCGGATTCTGACGGCTCTGCACGTGAAGCCGCGGCGGACCATCCGCATCGCCCTTTGGAGCGGGGAAGAAGAGGGACTGCTGGGTTCGCTGGCGTATGTGCAGCAGCACTTCGGAAGCTTCGAAAATCCGAAACCGGAATTTGCCACCCTGGATGCGTACTTCAACATCGATTCGGGCACAGGCAAGCCGCGCGGCGCGTCAGTGTTTGGCCCGCCGGGCGCGGCGGACATCGTGCGCGACGCGATGATGCCCTTCGCGGAATGGGGCTTTATGGGCGCGATGCCTTCCGATAGCCGCAGAACTGGCGGAACAGACAACACCTCGTTCAGTAACGCCGGTTTGCCGGGAATCGGGTTGGCGCAGGACGCGTTTGACTATGGCTCCTTCACCCATCACACCAACCTCGACACCTACGAGCGAATCTACGAAGAAGATGTGAGAGAAGGTGCGGTCGAAATCGCTTCGGCGGTATACGCTGTAGCGATGGCGGACCAGATGCTGCCGAGGTTCAAAGACTCCGACATGCCGAAGCCCGTGCCGCAGCCGGGGCCGGGATCGCAGGCCACCAAAGTGCGCCACGTTCCGGCGACGCAGGACTAGGGAATGTCGAGAGTGACGTCATTCCCGCGAAAGCGGGAATCCATTGGACGTGGGTCCCCGCTTTCGCGGGGACGACGACGTTTGTGAGTTTCAAGTCTATAGGCAGGCCGCGCGCCCGCGGGGGCTCGGAATGACAACCACCTGAACTACGCCCTCGCCACCGGCAAATTCTCCCTCACCTGCTTTTCGTTCTCCATTTGCGAGATCACTGCGGAAACGTGGGGATTGTTCAGCACGAAGCGGTAGGCCTTCTGGTGCAAATTCATATCGCCGGGAATCGTTTGCTCGAGCAGCGCGGCGCGCTCCGGCACCGGGGTCGTTGAACGGTCCGGCTGAAAAATAACCTGCGCGGTCTTCATGGCAATCACGCCAAAATCCTGCTTGTAGGCCTGCTCGACAACCGGCGCCACGTAGTGCCAGTTCAGGATGTTGCACGCTACCATGGCGAGAGAATAAACGCCCGTCTCGAGGGCCGCTTTGAGAACTCCTGCCGGGTCGTTATGCGCCGAGACCCCCAGGTACCTCACCTTGCCTTGCTTGCGGAGCAGTTCGAAAGCCTCATAGATTTCGTGGATTTGCACTTCGGCGGGGGAAGAGCAAGCGTGCGGGCACATCATCAAGTCCACGTGATCGGTCTGGAGCCGCTTGAGACTGCCTTCCAGCGAATCGGTGATGGTTTTGACGTAAACTCGCGGCCGGTCGATTTTCGCGCCGTACTTCTTCTCCATCGCATTCGCCAGCGCCGCCTCCTCCACCTGGCGAATCTGGCCGTTGAAATAGTTGCCGAAATAATTCGGCACCGTCACCCGCCGCCGCTCGATGTCCTCGCTGACCTCGCGCAGAAATGCAGCCTGTTCATCCCGGTTGAGGCGCGCGTACAACATCTCGTAGACTGCGAAGCGCGTGTCCGGAAAAACGCTGATCTTGGTGTTGACGAACACCTGGTCGCGCTTCGCGCCTTGAATGATCGCGCCGTAGCCCCGCTCGCTCTGGCCCTCCCCGTATTCCGGAGCGGTGTCCAGATAGTTCAGCCCCATTTCGATGGCCAGCTCCACGTGGCGGTTGTTGGTGGGAGAGATGGGATCGCCGCCGCACACCATCTCCGAAATCATAAATCCCGTCCGGCCCAGCTTGCGATAGCGCATCTCCGGCCGCTGGTTGCGCCATTCCAGCTTAGCGCCGGCCGTGGACGCGGCTGCCTGGCCCGCGCGGCCTGCGCCGGCTTGCAGTGCGCTGCCCCCTATCGCCAAGGCAACCGAACCCTTCAGAAAGTCTCTACGTGGAATGCGCTGAATCATGGCTTGCTCCGACTCCTGGTTGCCCGAAAGGCAACAACAACATTGGTCCGTCGGCTGACGGATGAAACCTACGGAACCCTTGCCCTCTCGTTGCACCTGCCGACCCCCGCAGGGGTCGAACAGACCGGCTCACGAAGCAGGCGCAGCCGCGGGATGCACATCCCGATCGATCTCCACGCTAGTTCCGGAGCGTCTTTCGACTTCCAGGTCGAAGAAATTCTGGAGGTTGAGCCAGAACTCGGGATTGGTTTTGAAGTAGCGCGCTAAGCGCAAGGCGGTATCGGCAGTAATACGCCGGCGTTCGTGGACGATTTCTCCAATGCGGGTCGCAGGTACGTGGAGGTCCAGCGCCAGCCGGTTGATGGTGAGGCCCAGCGGATTCATGAAGTCCTCTCTGAGGATTTCGCCGGGGTGAACCGGAGGAATCAAATTGGGTGCCTTGCTCATGCTTGCAGCTCCTTAGTGGTAGTCTACAATTTCCACGTTGTAGGCGTGACCTTCTCTCCACACGAAGCAGATCCGCCACTGTTCATTGATCCGGATGGAATGCTGGCCTTTCCGGTCCCCTCGTAGCGCTTCCAGGTGATTTCCCGGGGGCGAGGCCAGGACCTGCAACTCCGTCGCCGCGTGAATTTGAAGAAGTTTTCGCAAAGCCGCCCGCTCGAACGTTCGGAAGCGGCGGGTATGATGATATTCAAAAAGCTCTTCCGTTTCCGCGCAGCGAAATGTCCGGATCACACTTGCAGCGTACTACGTATAACGTAGCATGTCAAGCGTTGTCAGAATAAAAGCACCTGGAAGCTGTGAAGAAATCGTCTGTCATTCTGGGCGAAGCGAAGAATCTCTGCGGTTGTCCGAGGTCCCGGGTCTGAGACCAACTGCAGGGATCCTTTGCTTCGCTCAGGATGACTATGCCGGCGGATTTGCGATCTGTAATTTCTGTTTCCTGCTTTCGAGAGATGCAATACTCTCTTGAGAGGAGGAGAACGGGACAAAGCCATGAATCATGGGAGCGCCCAGCGCCGGAGGCAGTACTGTGCGCGCTGCAATTCGCTGATGTTTGAATACTTTCTATCTCCCGACGGCCACTTCGGCGTGCTGAAGGAAGTGTGCCGCAAGGAAGATGGCCGCAAAGCTGAGGTGGTGTGTCCAACCTGTGGGGCGGTGTACGAATTGCTCGACACCGTGGATGCCACGGGTCAGCCCGTCGCCAGGAAGTTTCGCGGAGCGTAGCCCCCAATGAGTAAAGAGTCCATCCGCCTCTCCGCCGGCAACGTTAAGGATTACCTTGCGGGGCATGGTTTCTGGCCGTCTGCCCTGCCGATGTCTGTCCGCGAATTGGGTGGTGGCGTCTCCAACACCGTCCTGCTGGTTGAAGGGAAGGGATCCGGCGGGGCGGAGAAGCGTTGGGTGGTGAAGCAGTCGCTCGAAAAACTGCGCGTCAAGGACGACTGGCGCTCGGAGCGCAGCCGCATCTTCCGCGAGGCGGAGGCGATCCAGGCGCTGGGCCCGGTGCTCGGTCCAGAGACCGTCCCGCAGATCGTTCATGTCGGACATGATGACTACCTTTTCGTGATGACCGCGGCGCCGGCGGGGTCAGCCACCTGGAAAGAGGCGCTGCTCGAAGGCCAGGTCAATCTGGGCGTGGCGCGGCAGGCAGGAAAACTCCTGGCAAGCATGATTACCGCCTCTCATCTCGACCCTTCATTCCGCACGGCATTCGCGGAGCGCACCGTGTTCGACCAACTCCGTATCGATCCCTACTATCGGACCACGGCAGCGCGGCATCCCGACGTGCGCCCACTCCTCCAGAAACTGATCCACGATTCCTGGCAAATCCGCAGCGCCTTGGTGCACGGCGACTTTAGCCCAAAAAACATGCTCGTCCAGGACACGCTTGTTTTCCTCATTGATTTCGAGGTCGTGCACTGGGGCGACCCGGCCTTCGACGCAGGATTTCTTCTGAACCATCTCTTTCTAAAGGCGTTTCATCAACCTCAATTTGCCGGGCCTTACTTTTTGGCAGCCCGCGAGTTTTGGGGAGAATTGGTGAGAGGAACGGCATCAGTTCCTCTGGCAGACTTTGAGAACATGACTTTGCGCCATCTCGGCGCCTTGATGCTGGCGCGGATCGACGGAAAGTCGCCCGTCGAGTACATCCGAGACGAACTGACCAAGGGGCATGCCAGACGTTTTGCCAAGTGGCTGATGCTGGAGGGAATACACAGTTTCGAGGACACTATGTCCGCTGCCAGGAAGGCGCTCGAAGTCCCGAATCATGAAATCAAGTAGTTGGGCCGGCCCTTGCGGCCGCACTGCGCGCGGGCAAATCAACGCCATTCAGCGTCGTAAAACCGCCGTTCCAATTTCCAAATCGGCGTTTCCCCGTAAACGCCTTGACAAACTGTGCCTAAGAGTATAGGCTAGATTGCGGAAGAGATGCGGGGTTAGGGGTGGTGTGACTTTGCGTCCCTGACGTTCTTTGCGCCTTGGCGTGAAACCGGGTATGTGCCATCGAAAAGCGGGAGAACAAAGCGAGAATGTCTATGAAAACAAAGGAAGATGACAAACAGTCAGAGGCTGGCGCAGACATTGCATTTGAATGTCTGCGATGCGGCGAAGGCGCAGGCCCGTCAGGTTGCGCCGCTAATCCTGACCTGTCCCTTCGGGACATCGCAGACCCCAGACATCAGGGGTCTGCGCCATCCGCCGACTCGGAAATCGCCGGAACAAAGCGAGAATGTCTATGAAAACAAAGGAAGATGACAAACAGTCAGAGGCTGGCGCAGACATTGCCTTTGAATGTCTGCGATGTGCCGAAGGCGCAGGCCTGTCAGGTTGTGCCGTTAGTCCCGACCTGTCCCTTCGGGACATCGCAGACCTCAGACATCAGGGGTCTGCGCCATCCGCCGACTCGAAAATCGCCGGAACAAAGCGAGAATGTCTATGAAAACAAAGGAAGGAAATCCGCTGGTAATGTACTACTGAAAGCTGTGTTCAGGAAGACAAAATGTCGTACTTCTCGCACATCCGCGCCCGCGAGGTTCTCGATTCGCGAGGCCATCCTACCCTCGAGGTCGAGGTCTTTTTGATCGACGGCGCATGCGGCCGGGCGATTGTTCCCGCCGGCGCGTCGACGGGCAAAGCGGAGGCGATTGAGCTTCGCGACGGTGATGCAAGGCGTTATCTCGGCCGGGGTGTGTTAAAAGCCGTCGCGAGCGTCGCGCAGGTCATCGCGCCGGCTTTGCGTGGTGAAAGCGCGGTGGATCAGCCTCGCATCGATAACCGCCTGATTGCTCTGGACGGTACCGCAAACAAAGGCCGGCTGGGTGCTAACGCGCTCTTGGGCGTCTCAATGGCGACAGCTCGCGCCGCGGCCGCCTCCTGCCGCCTGCCTCTTTATCGGTATCTGGGAGGCGTGACGGCGCCCGAGCTTCCCGTACCCATGGTCAACATCATGAGTGGAGGACTCCACGGCGGCGGGAACATCGATTTTCAGGATTACCAGGTGATTCCCCTGCGCGCCGGCCGCTATTCGGAAGCGCTCGCGGATGCGGCTGCGATCTACCGTGCCGCGAAGGACACGCTGATCTCCCGCGGCGTCTATCGTCCCGGCGTGGCGGATGAGGGCGGCTACGCGCCCGACCTCGGCACTAATGAACAGGGGTTCGAGTTGATGGTGGAGGCGATGGAACGCGCCGGCCTCCGGCCCGGCCAGGACGCAGCCATCGCGGTTGATTTAGCCTCGAGCCACTTTTATTTGAACGGCCGCTACCGGATGCTTCGCGAAGGAGTGGAGACGGACGCCGTGGGAATGGTAGAAAGGCTCGCCGCATGCTGCGGCCGCTATCCCATCATTTCCGTTGAAGATGGTCTCGCCGAAGACGACTGGAACGGATGGAAGCTCTTGACCGAGCGGCTTGGTCCGCGCGTGCAGTTGATCGGCGACGATCTGTTCGCCACCAATCCTGTCCGGCTGAAGAAGGGGATCAAAACCGGAGCCGCCAATGCCGTGCTGGTTAAAATGAATCAAATCGGCACGCTCACGGAAACCCTGGAAGTGATCGCACTCGCGAAACGGCACGGATACCGCTGCGTGGTCAGCGCCCGCTCCGGCGAGACCGAGGACGATACGATGGCGGACCTGGCCGTTGCCACAGGCGCCGGGCAGATCAAGGTCGGAGCCGTCACACGCTCCGAACGGCTGGCAAAATATAACCGCCTGCTGCGCATTGAAGAGGAACTGGGCGACCGCGCTGTGTACAGGAATTGGGCTAGAGAGGAAAAACCTCGTGAGGGGAATCTTCACTGCCATGAAAAGGTGTAGGGGTAGGGCTTGCCCTACCCCCGCGATGGCAGCGGAATAACCAGGGGACGGCAAGCCGTCCCCCTACAGCGTTGAAAACAGGTAGAATTGAGCACGTCGAGCTGCGAGAAGAGGTCTAAATCGGAAGGGAACCGAAGCAATGAACGGCGAATTTCGGCGACGGCCGCTTGTCAGACTCCCGGCAGCAATGGCCCTGGCGCCTTTTTTTCTCGCGCTGGGCGTGGCGTGGGGTATCGACACCCCGGGCTTCAAGCCGGGCTTCAACCTGTTTAGCGCCCAGCAGGACGTCCAACTGGGAAAGGAGAGCGCCGAGGAAATTGACAGGGCATACCCCCTTTTGACGGACCCGCAGGTGCTGCGCTACATCAACGATCTGGGGCGGCAACTGGCTTCCTTGGCGCCCAACAACAACCCGGCTTATGTCTGGACTTTTAGAGTCATCAACAGTCCCGACATCAATGCCTTTGCCTTGCCGGGCGGGTACATCTATGTGAACCGGGGGGCCATCGAAGCGGCTGAAAATGAGGCGCAGCTTGCCGGCGTTTTGGCGCATGAAAGCGGTCACGTGGTGATGCGCCACGGAACGCACCAGGCTTCGGAGGCGCTGCTGGCGCAGGCCCCACTGGCACTGCTGGAAACTATTCTCGGCCGCTCGGGGAGCCTGACCGGCCAGTTGACGGCCATGGGCCTCAATCTTGGCCTTAACTCAATCTTGCTGAAAAACTCCCGCGACGCTGAAATCCAGGCTGACGCGGTGGCGGCATACATTTTATATCGAGCCGGTTACGATCCTCACGCCTTGGCCGAGTACTTTGAGATCGTCGAAAATAAGTACCCGCAAAAGACGGTGCAGTTTTTCTCTGACCATCCCAACCCCGTCGACCGTGTAAGAAGAATCGATGCGGACACGCGCGACAATATCCTCATGTATGGGCAGCCCGAGAAGCTGAAGGGCGGGAGCCCGGCATTCGAGGATGCCAGAAAGCGCCTTCTGAGTCTCACCGCTCCGTCGAGCGCAGAAACTCCGCCGCCCGTCGCTGCCAGTTTTGCGAGTCCGCCTCCGCCTCCTTCGGCCCGATTCATCAAGTTTGCCGGCTACGGCATTTCCATCCTTTATCCTGACAACTGGCGGGTGCAGCGGAACGAAGATGCCGTGGTCTTGGTCCCGCCCGGAGGAATGGTCGAGGTGCCGGAAACCGGCGCGGCGCAGGCCTACGGCATGTCCATCAATCGACTCCAGCCTCCCGGCGGCCGGGAGGGGGCATGGGGACTTGTCGAGGCTACACAAGAAATGCTGGAAACTTTGCGCAGCTCGAATCCCAACCTGCGGGTGATCGAGCAAAAAGCCATGAACCTCAAGGGGCGCTCCGCGCTCTCCACTCTGCTTGAAACCGACTCGCCGCTTCCCGGTCAGAAAGAGCGCGACCAGTTGGTGACAGCCCGCCAGAGTGACTTCCTGGTTTCGCTGTTCTTCATCGCCCCGCAATCCCTCTTTGACGCCTACAAGCCGACTTTCGACGCGATGCTGCAAAGCCTCGAACTTCGGTAGGGAAGATTATGGATAAACGCGAAGCGCGCAAGGCCTACAAGGCGAGAATTACCCCCAAGGGCATATTTGCAGTTCGCTGCAAGACCTCGGGGGAAGTGTGGGTGGGCGCCTCCGATCATCTGGACACGGCGCAGAATGGCGTCTGGTTCCAGTTGCGCGACGGTTCCCACCGCAATCCGCAACTTCAGGCTGCCTGGAACGCGCACGGAGAGGCAGCCTTCGAGTTTGAAAGGCTCGAGAAGTTCGATGACGTTGTCTCGCCGTTGCTGCTTGGGGATCTGTCTCAAAAACGCCGGGAACACTGGGAGAAAGCGTTGGCGGCTGCGGCGCTGTAGCTGCTGTTCGCGCCGGAGATTTGTAGGGGTAGGGCTTGCCCTACCCTCGTCGGCCTAGTAACCCGCAGGGGACGGCAAGCCGTCCCCCTACGCCGTCGTTATCGGGGGATTGGGGCGGCGCTGTAGCTGGTGTTCGGGGTCAAGATTTGTGATAGCATTGGCGTATGGCGTCAATCAGGGCAGGCGTACGCGAAATCTGGAGTTGGATGCAGTAGCGGGAATTTACCTCGGCCGTTGTGGGGGTAAAGCCGGCTCTGCTTAAGACTGCACTGCAGCGTGATAACCAGGAGGTCATCCAATGAATTCACGAAAACCCAATCGCCGTGAGTTTTTGGGCTGTACGGGCCTCGGCATTGCCGCATCAACCGTCGGCGTTCCACTGTTCCAAGCGGCGCCGGCCCCGCCGGCAGCGACCGGCGAGATCCCCTACCGCAAGCTCGGGCGCAGTGGCGAGAAGGTGTCGCTGGTCGGATTGGGCGGTTTCCATATCGGTCTACAGAAGGACGAAGCGGAAAGCATTCGCATCGTTCGCACCGCGGTCGATCGGGGCATCAACTTCCTTGATAATTGTTGGGACTACAACGACGGCGTCAGCGAAGTGCGCATGGGCAAGGCCTTGCGTGATGGTTACCGCAAGAAGGTCTTCCTGATGACCAAAATCGACGGCCAGCTAAAGGCGCTGGCGGCGCAGCAGATTGACGAATCGCTCCGGCGCCTTCAGACCGACGTGATCGACCTCGTCCAGTTTCATGAAGTCATTCGCCCCGGCGACCCCGACCGTATCTTCGGCCCGGGCGGCTCATTCGAAGCCATGATGGAGGCGAAGAAGGCGGGCAAGCTTCGCTATATCGGCTTCACAGGGCATAAGGACCCGGACATCCATTTGAAGATGTTGCACACCGCTTTCACTCACGGGTTCATTTTTGATACGGTACAAATGCCCTTGAACGTGATGGACGCTCACTACAAGAGCTTCGCCAAGAAGGTGGTTCCGGTTCTGACGCAGCATGGCATTGGGGTGCTGGGAATGAAGTCCATGGGCGACGGGTTTGTGCTGAAGAGCAACGCAGTGACGCCCGTCGAGTGCCTGCACTACGCCATGAATCTGCCCACCTCCGTGGTCATCACCGGCTGCGACAGCCTGCAAATCCTCGATCAGGCACTGGATGCCGCCCGCACCTTCAGGCCTCTTAGTGAAGAACAGCTTTCCGCACTTCTGGCGAAGACCGCGCCCCTTGCGGCGCGCGGCGAGTTCGAACCTTTCAAGACGACCTTGGACTTCGATGGGACTGCCCACAATCCGCAGTGGCTAGGGTAACACCAGCAACGTGCGGAGCTCCCGCTCCAGGCGAGCCAGGACCTCCTGCCAATTTCCGTGCGTCGATTGACGAAACAGGCGGGCGGTGGGGTACCAAGGGGAATCCTCTCGTTCCACGAACCAGCGCCAATCCGGCGCGTTGATCAATAGTATCCAGACCGGTTTCCCCAGGGCGCCGGCCAGATGGGCCACGGCCGTGTCAACCGTTATCACCAAGTCGAGGTTGGCGACAATCGCCGCAGTATCGGCAAAGTCTTGGAGTTCGTCGCGGAGATCGACCAAGCGCACCGGAGCCTCGCACTGCTTCGCCTGCTCGGCCGCCTCACCGGTCTGCAACGAGTAGAAGGTTGTACCTTCCAGGTTCGTCAAAGGCGCGAATTGCGCCAAAGGGATGGAACGCCAGCGATCGAAGCCGTGGTGTGGGCTGCCGGCCCAGACCAGTCCGATCCGCAATGTAGCGCCCTCGAGGCGTTGCTTCCAGACCTCGCGGAGGGCCGGGTCCGCGTAGAGGTAGGGGGTTTGCCCGGGAATCGTGCTCATTTCTGTGCCGAACGCCAGGGGCAGGCTGAGCATCGGGCACTGCCAAGTGAAGTCTGGAAGGGTTTGGCCACGGCTGAGCACTTGCCACCCTCCCTCGATGCCGGTCAAGAGGCGTTGTAACCCGGGCTGGACCTCCAGAATCACCTGTCCTCCCCGAGCGGCGACCAGAGGAACATAACGCACAAATTGCAGGGTGTCGCCCAGACCCTGCTCGCCATAGATCAGGATACGTGCACCTTCCAGAGGATCACCCTTCCATTGGGGCTGGGGAAACGTTCTGCGCGTACGCAGCCCCACGCCGGTCCGCCAGCGGGATTCATATTCGCTCCAGCCGAGCGCCAGATGGCCTTCGAGCAAATGGATCGTGGCCAGATAGAACACGGCTTCAGCGGAGTCGGGGTCCAAGCACCGAACGCGCTCGAAGCATTCTTCGGCTTCGGCCAGCTCACCCAGGGCGAAAAGCACCAAGCCCAACTCGCGGTGTGCGCCCGCCAGTTTGGGCGCCAGCCTGATCGCACGACGGTACGCCTCCGCTGAGGAAGCGAGGTCTCCTTTAGCTTCCAAGAGGTAACCTAAGCTGGCGGAGAGCTCCGCGCTTTCCGGTTGAAGCGCGCAGCCCTTCTGAAGGATCTCAGTGGCCGCCTCGTATTGCCCCAGATCGGTGAGGGCGAGGCCAAGGCCGTTGTGAATCTCGTACCGGTTCGGGTCCAGAGCCAAGGCGCGCTGGAAGCCCTCGGCCGCCGCTTGGGGATCGCCACTTTTGTAGTGAGCTCGGGCCAGAGCACAGTGGAACTCCGCAGAGCCGGGTTCGAGCGCGACCGCGCGCCGGTAGGAGTCCTTGCTGGCCCCGAGGCGCTTGAGCAGCTCTTGTGCTACACCGAGACAGTAATGCGCTCGTGCGAAGTCCGGGCGCAGCTCTACCAAGCGCTGATAACAACTCAGCGCAGATTCAATCTCGCCACGGATTAAGTATGAACCTCCCAGGTCGTTCAAAGTACGCGGGTCATCCGGAGCCAGGGCGAGAGCCTCGCTCATCAACTGGACGGCTTCTTCATGCCGGCCTGCTTGCTGCGCCATCAAGCCGAGCAAGTGGAGCGCCTGGGCGCACCGTGGATCGATCTCGAGCATCGCCTGGCAACAAGCCTCGGCCAAGGCCATGCGCCCTGCCCGATGGTGCTTCAAGCCTCTTTCCAGAAGCTCGTGGAGACGGGGTTCAAGAGGCGGTTTCTCACCCATGGAATTCAGTCGGTGGCCTCTTGTTGGACGGTCGAAATGCTGTGCTGGTTCCTGGTAATGATCAGCGGCGGGAAACTTACGTATGCATAGATACTGGGGTACGCGTCGTTGAGCATGATGTCGAGACCCGAGTTGGGCAGCACCCGTTCGAGGCCAGGGAAGAAAACCTCCAAGTTTCGCAAGGGCAAGCAGTGCTGTTTCATCGCCCGCGCGCCCATCGGAGAAACGCTATACCCGACAGTGCCGAATGCCCTGACTAACCTGAATGGCCGCGGCATCAAACTGGCGGACTGATAGGCGTCAATGCCCATCCTCATCCGATGTTGGTTAAAAACGCCAAGGCACGGCGAAACACCCGGGATCATGTCGAACAAGAGGACCGAATCGAAATTCCAACCCCAAAGAACCATGTGCCAGTCCCCTGGGAGCGCCTTAGTTAACGATTCGGCAGCCACCTCGAAGCCTCGATTGAAGATCGCGTCATCCTCGCAAATCGTGAGCGATTGATTCTGCTCGATGGCAAGATCCCACAACGCGAGATGCGACAGGGCACATCCTAGCGCCCCGTCGCCGTAGCTGAGATCGGCCGTGATAATGCCGCGATCGACCAGGGGGCCTCGCTCGAGGTCCGTTCCGTCGACTGCCGGGAAGCGCAGGAATTTGAGATTCAGGTGGCTGTTAAGCGTTTCGAACATCAAAAGCCGGTCCGCGCTGCGGTCAAGATTGATGACGCGAATGTCCAACGCCTGGCACTCCTTAAAGTGTAGCGTCCTGACTCAGGCAGTTCACTAGGGGATCTCCTGCTCGCTCTGGATATCCAGACCCGTGGGCGTAATGGCGTAAACGTTCTGGTGGCGTGGTGGTCTGCGCCCGTGAGCGGCTTCGGCGACGTATTCTTCCTCCTTCAGGAACCGGATCACCACTCGATCTTTCCCGAAGCTGATCTTGCCATCGTACAAGTCGCGCGCCTCCCACAAAGACTTCAAGTTCTTTCCATCGAAAGAATAGAAGACGACGCTCAGGCGAGGTTGGCTTTTCCCTAATCTGAACCCATAGACAAAGAACCGGAATGCGTCGCCCGCCTGCTCCTCAGGGAACGCGTAATGGAGATCGGTGCGCGGTACAAAATCCGTCAAGGTCACGAGGTGGCTATGGCCCTGCTGGTTGGAAAAGATGGCGAGGACGCTCGCGCGGTCGATGTTCGTCCAGCCCAGAGTGTAACCGGCCCCGATGACCACCTGGTCCTTCCAGGGGCGCGCGAATGCCGCCGCCTGCCCAGACAGCGGGTAATGCAGCTCTGAAAAGGCCATGTCCACATCCCGGCGCACCTCGACATCCGTGGGCGAGCGGTCCATCATCCACTCCTCGAGTTGGGCGAGCACCAGTTTCTGGATTTGGTCGGTAATAGGCGTAGCGTCTTCCAGCATCACGCCGTAGAGTTTCTGAGCTATGTAGTTCACGTGGCCCGGTAAATCCTCCGGGGGTGGGGGAGGCGCTTGCTTCTCGTCTTGAGCGATCGCACTTACGGACAAGCTGAGCGCCATGGCAAGAGGCAATACGGCAAGCCCAGCCCGTTTGGAAAAGTCTAGGAATCCTGTTCGTCTCATGGTCAAGCTGTTTTCCTCTACCTCATTATCCACGATTGCGGGGGTCGGTGGTAGTCCCGCAGTAGGGGGACGGCTTGCCGTCCCCGCATTTCCGCTGGCGCCGACGAGGGTAGGGCAAGCCCTACCCCTACGCCGCTGCCGACCTGCCCATCTGCCGACCTGCCGATCTGCCCACCCGCCTACTGCCGATTCGCCAGGCAGACCTTTAGGCAGGCTGTCCGCTCCAGGTACTCGAAGGCTTCAAGACCCTCTTCTAACGCGAACACTTTCGAGAGCAGAGGCTGCACCTTGATCTGCCCCTTCTTCAGCAAGTCCAGCGCGGTGGGGAATTCACCGCACCGCGAGCCGAGCATTGTGATCTCATCCACCACAAGCTTGGTGGCGTCAAAGCGCGCGGGGTCATGGAAAGTGGATTTCATCACCACGGTCCCGCGTGGCCGGACAAGCCGGAAAGCTTCTTCCAAACCGCGGGGCGAGCCGGTGGCCTCCACGATTACCGGAACACTGGCGGCCCGCAACTCGCTCTGGTTTTCAGTAATTACGCTGATGCCCCAGGGCCTTGCCAATTCAAGCTTCCAGGCGTGTTTGCCCACCAGGGTCACTTCCGCTCCGGCGTTTTTCAGGACTTGGGCTACCAGAAGGCCCAACCGGCCGTCGCCAAGAACCACGACCTGCGTGCCGGGTTCGAGGCGCATCTGAGCCAGAATCTCAGCGGCGGCAGCCAGGGGCTCAACAAACACCGCGGACTCATCCGGAACTGCGGCTGGAACCCGGTGCAGATTGCGCAAGGGCAGCGCAACATACTCAGCAAAGCACCCGGCGCGGTTCACGATCCCCATGACCGTCCGCGTTGGGCAGTGGCGGCTGAGGCCCCGCGAACACCACTCGCATTCACCACACGCGATGTTGATTTCGCCCACCACTCGCGCACCGATCCAGGCGGGATCCTCGCATTCCACCACGCGCCCCACAAACTCGTGACCCATGACGCCCCGGAAGGCGGAGTAGCCCTTGAGAATCTCGCGGTCCGTTCCACAAATCCCCGCCAGCGTGACTCGAATCAGGGCATCGCCCGCCTTGGGACTGGGCTTCTCGATATCCCGCAGGGCCAGTTTTCCGTCAAAGACAAGGGCTCGCATAACGGCATTTTCGCATTCCACTACCGTCCGCAGCGGCACTTATCGGCGGTTCGCGAACCGCCCCGACACGGAATGTCTACGCAATCGCTTCCAAGGCTTCGAGTAGTTCTTCGTCCTGATCTTCAAACACGGTTCTGAGATCGAGCAGCAGGGCGTCCTCTTCAACCCGGGCAATAACCGGAGGCGAACTCCGGCGCAAGAGCTGTTCGAGTTCCTGCGCGCTGTGGCTCAAGTGCGTCACCGCCAGCAGGGCAGTGGGAAGCGATTGCGCGGGGGTTGACCCGCCTCCGATTACCGATTCACCGTCCCGGACCCGGACTGAAAATCGAGGGTGAGCGGAAATCTTCTCAGCCAGGCCCGTGGCTCGCTTGCGGATGGCTTCCACAGGAAGATTGATCATGCGCAAGGCCGGAACGTCGTCAGTCTTTCCCTGGAGGTAAAGAGAGATCGTCGCTTCCAGCGCCGCGATGATCAGCTTGTCTACGCGCAAGGCGCGGAAGAGCGGGTTCTTACGGATTCGTTCCAGCAACTCGCGCTTGCCGGCCAGGATTCCGGCTTGCGGGCCGCCCAGCAACTTGTCTCCGCTGAAGGTCAACACATCCACGCCGGCTTTCAAAGAGGCGGTTGCCATGGGTTCATCCCGGATGCTTCTCGTCGAGAGGTCGATCAGGCAGCCGCTGCCGAGATCCTCCATCGATATCAAGTGATGCTTTTGCGCAAGCTCTACAAACTCCGCCAGGGAAGGACGAGCCGTAAAGCCCACGATGCGGAAATTACTCGGGTGGACACGCAGCAGCAGGCGAGTGCGTTCATTGATGGCCGCCGCGTAATCGTCGATGCGGGTGCGGTTGGTAGTTCCCACCTCGCGCAGGATAGCGCCGCTCTTTGCGCAAACCTCGGGGATGCGGAAAGAGCCGCCAATCTCAATCAGCTCGCCTCGCGAGACGACCACTTCGCTTCCCTCGGCGAGAGTGTTCAGAGCCAGTAGTACGGCGGCGGCGTTGTTGTTCACCAGAAGGGCTTTTTCCGCGCCCAGAAGTTGGCCTAGCAGCCGCTCCGTGTGGACATCCCGCTTACCCCGCTCTCCCGCCTCCAAGTCGTATTCCAGGTTCGAATAGCGGGTGGCCACTCCCGCAAGATGCTCCACCGCCTCTCGCGCCAACGGAGCCCGGCCCAGATTGGTGTGCAAGATCACCCCTGAGGCATTGATGACAGGCCGCAGAGAATAGTGGGTGGCCGTCTCGGCCTCGGAGACAATCTCCTGCTCCAATGCCGCCAGGGAGACACTTGAAAGGCTGCCCGCAACGATCCCTTCCCGGAGCCGCTGGACAACCCGGCGCGTGCACTCCACCACAAGGCGGCGCCCTACCCGCGCTTCGAGTTCTTTCAGCGCGGCCCGATTCAGCATTTCGTTCACTGCCGGGATCTGGCGAAGCAGTGCGGTAACCTCCGCTCCGGCATCAAGTTCAGAATGTTCCATATCAGAGCGTCATTTGAGCATAGTTGTACAGGAGCGTCAACGGCGTAGGGGGACGGCTTGCCGTCCCCGCATTTCTGCTGGCCCCGGCGAGGGTAGGGCAAGCCCTACCCGTACACCTCCCGAATTGGGGACTTCCACTTTCCGGTTGACTGGCCTCACTCGAGCATGGGTATAATCCCCGCTTGCAGCAAGTTCACGAGGCGACTTTGTGACCATTGATGAGGAACTGATCAAACTCGAAGACGACATTCGCCGCCTGAAGATTGAGTGGGAAGTGTACTTCAACGGAAGTTCCGAGCGCCCCCCGCGCGATTCGGTTTATCGTGTTGAAACCTACATCAAAAGGCGCACTGCCGATCAGTCTGACCTGAACTTCGGCCAGCGTTACAAGCTCAACGCCTTGGCGCAGAAATATGCCGTCCAGAATGCTCTCTGGAAAAGAAGGTTGATGGATAAAGAGGAAGGGCGTGGCGCGTTTGCCCAACAGAGGCAGGGGCTGGAGGCCTTGACAGCCGCCAAGATGGTCTGCGTGGTTTGTTCGGATCCGGAGATCGAGCCGGAGAAGGCCGACCAGATCTTGCAAGCCATAATCAGCGCCCAACGCGAGTTGGGCCGGAGAGTGGAGGTCGACCCGCTGCGGTTTCAAAAATACCTCTGCGACAAGACCAGGCAGATTAAGTCGATGTTCCGCTGCGCGAGTGTGCAGTTTTGGATCAGCACCGAGGATGGCAAGTTGATCTTCAAGGCGGCCAAGGCCTGACGCGCGCCATTTCCGACTGATCATGGGCCTGCGGCCCACCCCAAGGAATGAGAATCACCTGCGTCGTCATCCCCGCGAAAGCGGGGGTCCATTGTTGGTCCGGAACACAATGGATTCCCGCTTTCGCGGGAATGACGTGGATCCTTAGTCCGGGCAGGGCTTAAATCAGAAAGACAGCTTCTAATTGAGGAGCATCCATGCGAAAAGTCTCTCGAGCGCTGATCAGCGTCAGCGACAAAACCGGAGTGGTGGATTTCGCCGCCGGCTTGGCGGAACTGGGGGTTGAGATACTATCGACGGGGGGCACGGCCAAACTCCTGCGTGAGAGCGGCCTGACGGTCCGCGACGTCTCGGAGGTGACGGGTTTCCCCGAAATGCTGGACGGGAGAGTGAAAACGCTTCATCCCAAAGTTCATGGCGGTATTCTGGCCATTCGCTCCAATCCGCATCACCAAAAGCAGGTTGCGGAGCATCGGATCGAGTTGATTGATCTCGTGGCGGTGAATCTCTATCCCTTCGAGAAAACGGCCGCCAAGCCCGGAGTGACGCTGGAGGAGCTCATCGAGAACATCGATATCGGTGGACCTTCGATGATCCGTTCTGCGGCCAAGAACTTCCGCGACGTCACAGTGGTCGTAGATGCCCAGGATTTCCCACCGGTACTTGCGGAACTGCGCGCGAACCAGGGTAGCATCTCGCGCGAGACGCGCGCTCGCCTGGCGCGCAAAGCCTTCGCCACAACAGCGGCGTACGACGGGGCCATTTCTACAACCCTCCAGCGCTGGGCGAACGGCGGTTCGCTGCCGGAGCGCCTCCACCTGAACTATCGCAAGACAATGGATTTGCGCTATGGCGAGAACCCTCACCAGCGGGCCGCGCTTTACGTGGACCCGGGGGCCGGCGGGCACGGCCTGGCCTCCGCGCGCCAACTCCAGGGCAAGGAGCTATCGTTCAATAACCTCGTGGATCTCGAGGCGTCCTGGCGATTGGTCGGGGAATTTGACGAGCCGACTACGGTCATCGTCAAGCACACGAATCCCTGCGGGGTGGGCTCCGCTGCCACCCTTCGAGAGAGCTACCAGCGCGCGCTGGACGTGGACCCCGTCTCCGCTTTTGGCTCCGTCATTGCCTTTAATCGCCTGCTGGACGCCGAAACCGCGGAAGCCATGTCCAAGTTGTTTGTCGAAGCTGTGGTGGCCCCCGGATACGAGCCCGCCGCTTTGGAGCGCCTGGGGGAGAAGAAGAACCTCCGCTTGTTGGACTTGGGGACAGCCTCCGGCGATGAGGAAGGATTACAGCTCAAAGCCGTCGGGGGAGGGTTGCTGGTGCAATCTCCGGACACGCTGGGCGCGCGCTCTCAGGACTGGAAATGCGTGACGCATCGCCAGCCCACGGAAAGCGAAATGCGAGGACTGATCTTCGCTTGGCGCGTGGTGAAACATGTGAAGTCGAACGCCATCGTTTACGCGCGTGAAGGAGTGCTGGTGGGCGTCGGCGCCGGCCAGATGAGCCGCGTGGACTCGGTGAGACTAGGCGCCGCCAAAGCGCGTGAGTTGAAGCACCCGCTGGCAGGAACGGTGGTTGCCTCTGACGCGTTTTTCCCCTTCCCGGATGGGGTGGAAGAAGCGGCGCGGGCCGGCGCTGTGGCCGTGGTGCAGCCCGGAGGATCGGTACGGGATCAGGATGTCATCGAGGCCGCAAATCGGTTGGGGCTCGCCATGATGTTCACCGGTGCGCGGCACTTCCGGCACTGAAAGAAGCTTGCAGCCGTCAGCTCTCAGCGTTCAAAGTCTGGGAGCGCGTGCATCCTGCCCGCAGCGTGCGTGCAATTGCGGCGCAAAAGGCGGGCAGGATGCCCGCGCTCCCGGATATCTTCAAAGCAGGAACTAAGATCTGAAAGCTGAGGGCGGAGAGCTGGCAGTTGCACTTTCTACGACTTCGGCGCGTAATAGCCTTCCCGCGACACAACGCGGTATTTCACGACCTTCCCCTTGGGGTTGACGATCCGCAACGGGTTGCCTTGATCGTCCACGACATCAACCTTCAGCTTGTGGAATTTCCCGTCCTTCGCCGGGTTTGTGGGAACGAAGCCCAGGCCGTATTGTGTGCGCAGTTGCCCGTTGATTTGTTCGAAGATCCCGGGCAGCTCTCCTTCGAAGCGCGGGAAGTAAGCCTGGCCGCCCGAATATTTAGCGATCGTGTCCAACGCGTTCCGGGCTTGCAAGGTGTTAATGTTGTCTCCCCTCATAGAACGGACTGCCAGAAACTCCATGATGCTGACGGGGTAAATCGCGGTGTCAGAGGATTTCACGATCTTCAGGATCTCATCGTAATTGAGCTTGCTGAACGTATCAAATCCAGTACAGATGACGAGGATGGATTTTCTCCCCTTGATGTCCTTCATGCGATCCAGCGTAAAGGCAATTGCATCATACAGGTTAATTTCGCTGAATCCGGGAATCCGCAGTGTGTCCAGTGCCCCTTTAACTTGGGACCGGTCCTGCGTGAAGTCCGTCAGGATTTGCGGCTTCATATCAAAGGAAATCACTGCCGTCCAGTCCTTGGGCTGAATGAAGTGCAGATAGTTGTAAGCGTACTCGAGAGCCAGGTACAGGCGCGCCCAATACCGATTGCTGAATTCAATGACCATGCAAGTGGTCATGGGGGCCTGCTCGGTGCCGAAGTTGGAGATGGTCTGCGGTACGCCGTCGTCGAAAAGCTTGAAATTGGTTTGCTTGAGGGTGGGAACGGGATTACCGTCCTTGTCGACTACCATGACATCGACGTTGACGAGATTGGTGGCGGTCGAGATGTTGAAGACTTCGTCGGGATTGATCCGCTCCGGCTTCTTCTCAGGCTGGGGGGAGCAGGCTGGGTTTTTTTGGGAGCGAGAACGGTCGGACCCACATCGGGAGTAGGTCCCGTCGAGGGCTCCTGGTCAGTGGATTGGGCGTTCCCGCTCGGCGCAAGTCCGGCGAAAAGGAACAGGCCCAGTAGTAACAGAGTCAATTTCCGCAAATAACAGCTTCGCATAGCGCATCACCCCCGGTCCGCACGGACCCTATAAGATTTATGATGCCACTCACCCCCCTTCGGGTCAACCGGCACAGAGAACTGCTTTAGGGAGGGGCGGCGGCCTGTGCTGATCTGCCAAGGATGCCGTCATGCCGTGGGGTGTACCTAATACTTAATATCCGCCTCGAAATGTGGTAGGATCGGTAGGCATTGGCAAGGGAGTCCACGATGTGGGGCCAGCGAGTCTCGAATGTAGTACTTAGTACCCAGTACCCTTGTACTGTTGCAGTCTATTTCGATCGCCGTTATAACTGTCACGAACGATATGAAAGGAGGAAACTAGAGGAATCAAACGACCGCAGGACGCAGCTCTGCACAGTGACAATATGTCTAATACTTCTGCGCGCAAAAAATGTGCAGAAATGTATTGACTTTCATGAAATGAAAGCTTAGGCTCTCCCGTATGCCGACGGCCTAACTGTCGGCGCAACTATTTTGTCCAGGAGAGTCTAATGAAGAACCTAGTCGTTACGTTGCTGCTTGCGCTGCTTGTGGTCCTGACAGCCGTATCGGTCCGGCGGGCGGTCGCTGGAACTTCACCGTCCGCGGGCAGCCCGACCTTGGTGGCGATCGGCACTGATCCAGTTCCGCCCTTGCTGCCTCCTCCGCCTCCAAAGCCGCAGCCGCAGAAGCCGAGCAACTAGCGACCTCCGAGTCGCATGAGCGATCCGGAGGATGGTCGTTTGAGCACTCTTGTGCGGACCGCTCATGAGCACCAACCTAATCGGCCACGTGCTGCAGTATGCTGGAATCCTCATTGAGGCGTGCCTGGTTATTTATTTGGCTCGCAACCCCAGGAGGGGCCAGCTTGCTGGAGTATCCCTCTACCTTTCCTGTCTGCTTGGCACGGGCCTAGGGCGAAGGTTGGCCCTGAGCACGTACGGCTGGACTTCGCCGCAGTATAGTTATGTCTACTGGACTACGGATTTCCTGCTGGTCATCGCCGCCTTCCTTTTAGTGTGTCACTTCTTCCGACGTGCCTGCTTAAGCCAGGAAAAACTGTGGCGGTTCGTCCGCCTATTGCTGTGCTTCAGTTTTATACTTGTGGCCGGCATTTCAGGCGTGTCTTTCGTCGGCCATTACGGCGGGCTCTCCCTTCCCTACGTCATTGAGTTCAGTCAGGATCTGTATTTTACTTGCCTTGTTTTGAACACCTTGTTGTACCTGATGTTGCAGCAAATCGGATCGGTTGACGACCAGTTGGGGCTTTTGGTGTGTGGGGTGGGGATCCAGTTTGCAGGCCCTTCCGCAACTATGGCGCTCTACCACCTTACCACCGGGCAACGCTTTTCCGCGTCTTTGACGTTCCTACATGTTACCCATGTGTACACTCGGAATGCTTATGGTGTGGGCGTACGCGGTCATCCATGTGAGCGATCGAGTTAACAAGGTTACTCCGCGCCGGAACCCTGTTCTGGCCGAGGTCACCGCAGATTAGAATTTCCTGACCAGGGTGGAAGACCATGATTGCTGCTGTGATGATATTGATCCTTTCGACGGCTTTGTTTTTCTTCTATTTCCAGGTCACCTGCCAGAAGCTTTTGGGCCGGCAGTTTGACCGGGAATATTTTCAATCCATCGCCAATGCCAATCGTTTGGAGTTCCCGTCCTTGCGAAAGTCGCTTGAGGAGTTCGGTGCGCCGGTCGATTATTCTCGATTGCGCATGATGCTCAGGTGCGACTTCCTCGCTTTGACCTATCTCCTCAAGAATGCCGCCAACGTGAATCAACGCTATACCTACGACGAACGCCTCTTGATCCTTTACTTCCGTTGGCAGTTCCTTGCGTTGGGCGTGCGGCGTTTACTGAAGCTTGGCGAGAACACCGCCGTTCTGAGACTGACCGCGGTTCTACAATACTTCGCGAACGTGGTTGGCCAGCGCGTCAACGCCGTGAAATTCGGCAACTTGACCGCTGCCGACTACCTTCTCAACCTTTAATTCGATTCGCCTCGAAGCTCACTTGGGCGGGGGCTGCCTGCTCAGTGTGTAGCCCTGCAGATTTCAAAAACTGACGGCGGGTTTACTTCGTCACGTGACGCGGTAAACCCGCCGCGGCGTTTAACCCACCACAGAATGCCAGTTGACCCGGGCCTGCGTTAGGTGTATGAACCAGGAAGACGGCGTGTTCAACCCCGAGACTCGAAAGGCCAGGTGCGGCTGCGATGAAGACGGTTTGGCGGGTGGCGATTCTGGTGTTGTGCGTTTTGACGGGACTGGTGGTGACCGGGCACGGCGTTGCCCAGGCGGTTTTAATTCACACGCCCGGCGGCCCCGACGTCATGCGGCATCTCCTCGAAGGAAGCATCTCCATCGCGGGAGGAGCTTGTGTGATGGCGGTTGCTTATGACCAACTCGAGTGCTTACGCACGCACCGCAGGAGCGGCAAGATCCTTTAGAAAATCTGTGATTGGCGATTTGTGATTTGTGAATGGCTGCTGAGTGGCGGCTTGCCTCTCAATCATCAATCACCAATCACAAATCACAAATTCACCCAGCTCCGAATCATTTCAAGGTCAAGTGCCCGGCGCACATGTGCGGCGAGGCGGTCCAGGCGGGATTGCCGCTCTGCCGCAAAGAAGGCTTTGGCGGAGTGAGGCGCCAGGCCGCAGGCGGCGCGCGCCGCGTCAAGAAATGCATGCCGGAAGTTGTCGTCGTCGAAGATTCCATGGATATAGGTGCCGAACACTCTCCGGTTCGCGCTCACGGCGCCATCCGCGATGACAGCGCTCGACCCCGCGCGCGTTATTTCGGCGAAGGGTTTGGTCTCATCCGCGTACATCGTTTCTCCAACGTGGATCTCGTACCCGCGAAAAGTGCATTCTCGCACGCCCTGTCCAAAGATCTCCGCCCTTAGAATGCGCCCGCTTGCCAGGCGAGTAATCTTCTCGGGCTGGAGCATGGTCCACAGGCGAAGCAGGCCGAGCCCCTGGCGGGCGCAAGGCGCGCCGTTGTTCTCGGTGCCCTGCGGATCGTCTATTTTGACCCCCAGCATCTGGAACCCGCCGCAGATTCCGGCGATACAGCCGCCGCGCTCCGCGTGGCTAAACAGCGGTGGAACCAGTCCGCGCTGGTGCAGCCACTCCAGGTCGGTAAGGGTTTGCTTGGTGCCGGGCAGAATCACGAGGTCGGCGGCGGACACGTCTTTAGGGTGGTCGACGAAGGCCAGCGCCGCCGCGGGTTCCGCCGCAAGTGCATCGAAGTCCGAGAAGTTGGACATGTGGGGGAACGCGATAACCGCGATCCGCAAGGCTCTGTCCGCAGACGCCTTTGACCACCCCTTGGTCCCCTCCTCATCGAGGCGGGGATTCCTTCCCTGGGCCCCCTCCTCTCTGAGGAGCGGATTAAGAGGTGGTGAGGCAGCTTCGACGGCCTTCCACACCCGCCCCGCGCTCCGCCGCTCTTCGACGGCCACGCCGTCCTCCTCATCCAGGCCCAGGTCGTGAAGGAACGGAATCACTCCCGCGCACGGTATTCCCAGGCGGGGTTCCATCATTTCTAACCCGGGCTGCAGGAGCGAGATATCCCCGCGGAACTTGTTGATGGCGTACCCGCGAATCAAGGCCCGGTCAGAGGGATCCAGCAGTTCGAGCGTGCCCAGCAGCGATGCGAAAACGCCCCCGCGGTCAATGTCTCCCACCAGCAGGCAGGCGGCGCCCGCCGCCTGCGCCATGCGCATGTTGACGATATCGTGTTCCCGCAAATTGATCTCGGCGGGTGACCCGGCGCCCTCCAGAATGATGAGCTCGTATTCAGACGCCAATTTCTTATAGCTTTCAAGAACCACCGGGAAGAGTTCCTCGACTCGCCGCTGGTGGTAGTTCGCGGCCGTCACCTGGCCCCAGATCCGGCCCAGCAGGACGATTTGCGAACCCGTGTCTGAGGACGGTTTAATGAGCACCGGGTTCATTTCGGCGCAGGCCGGCACGCGGCAAGCCTCGGCTTGCAAAGCCTGTGCGCGCCCAATCTCTCGTCCATCGGGCGTAGCGGCTGAATTGAGCGACATGTTTTGAGCTTTGAACGGCGCCACACGGTAACCGTCGTCGGCGAAGATGCGGCACAAGGCAGCCGTCAGGATCGACTTGCCGGCATGCGACGCCGTTCCCAGCACCATCAACGCACGAGCATCGTTTTTCTTGGCCATCATCTTCTCGAGTACAGCTCATCCCAACGAAAGACAAATCAAAAGGCAAGGCGCAAAAGTCAAAAGGCAAACAATTTCCTGTCATCCTGAGCGAAGCGAAGGATCCCCGCAGTTCGTTCACCCGGCGAAAAATCTACCAAGGATCAGCGCCTCTGTTTTTGTCGTTGGCGCCAACAACAAACTGCGAAGGATCCTTCGCTTCGCTCAGGATGACATTGAAGATTGTCTTACTTTGCCGCCGGAAATGTAAACTTCACCCCCGCCATGAAATTGAGCGGCAGCGCCGGGTAGCCCAGCACTTCCTCATAGTTCTTGTCCAAGAGGTTATTGATGTGCCCATAGATTTCGAGGCCGCGCACCAGGCGGTAAGAGAATCCCCCGTTCCAAACCGCGTATCCCTTGCCGTTAAACACGCACTGAAGGCCCAGTTCGCAAGCATAGACGCCGTCGTTCGGCTCGAGGTTGAGCGCCTGTCCGCGGAGATAAGCATTACTATTAAGCATCAGCCGGCCGCGCTGCCAGGTGACGTTGAAGCCGCCGGAATGCTTCGGCCGGTTGAGCAGTTCCTGTCCGACGCTGAACGGCGCCTGCACCAGCGTCGAGCCATCCAGGGCGAGGATGGCGGTATCCACCAGCGAGTATTCCCCGGACACCTGAAGCGAACTGGTAGGGCGCCAGCGGACCGAAGCCTCCAGTCCCTGAGCCCGCGAATTGCCGAGGTTGTCCGAGACGAAGGTGCTGAGGTTGGTGAGTGACCCACCCAGCGTCACAATCTGGTCGTCGAACTTGTTATAGAAGTAAGTGAGGTCGAGGAGCGTCCGGCTGTTGAAAAACCGCTGCTCGACGCCGCTGTCGAAGCTGATGCTCTTTTCGGGCTTCAGAAGAGGGTTGTTCGTGGTGGCCAATTCGAAGCCGTCCGGGGCGCGAATGCCGGTCCCGAAGCTGGCGTGCAATCGCGTCGCTCCCAGCCACGATCCGGAATCCGATTCCCGCGGCAGAAACGCCGCCGAGGCGCGCGGGTTCAGTTTGGTTATGGAACTAGCCGGAATGAGCGGGCGCGCCCCATAATCGCCGGGCGGGAGAGAGCCCGTGCGCAGGTCGTCCAGCCTCAAGCCCGCCGTCACGAAGAGCCGTCGCGAGGGGCTCCAGCGGTTTTCCACAAAATACGCCAGGCTGGTGCGGGGCAAAATGAACGGGCTGTTGTTCTCGTCCGCCACATAGGTGTCCTCGAACTGCTCGCGTTGGTATTCAAAGCCCGCCACCAGAAAATCCTTGTTCGAGATGGCGATCTCACTTCGGGTATTCAATATGCCGCGCAAGGTATTCGAGTACGAATCTCCGCCGTCCGAGGCAGGGTACGAGAAGTAATAGTCGTTCGTCGCCCCCGAGACTGTCACCACTTGCCGGAAGTGCGGCGTGAACTGCTCGAAGTAGCTTCCTTCGTATCCGAACAAGTTCTGTTTATCGTGGGCAACCAGGCCCACCTGGTAATCGGACGGCCCTCCAGGATAAGTGGGAGCGGTATACAGATTGTCAGGGTCCGAGCCGTAAGGGCCGGGATTGCCCACCACATTCGCATTGCCCAGGAAATGAAAGTCGGCTTGGCGCCGCTCGCCGCTGCCGTAGCCAAGGCTCACGATGGCGTTCTGATTCCTGTAGCCGTCGTTGGTCACCGTCCCGCCGCTATCGAGCCGGGAGAAGTCATAAGCCCAGCTCAGGCCGTGGGTCAATCCGCTGCCGCCGGTCACGAAACGGCGCGTGGTGAAACTGCCTCCTTCGGCCTGGAGGTCGAAATGCGGCTGGCCTTCACCGCGGGTCGTGACGATGTTGACGACGCCTGTGACGGCGTTCGAGCCAAAGAGGGCGCTCTCCGCGCCCCGCGTCACCTCGACGCGGTCCACCCCGTCTGCCGGCAAAGGCGCGAAGTCGAAGTAGCCGCCGAACTCATTCAATGGAATCCCGTCCACCGTAACCAGATTGTAGTCGGAGTCGCCGCCACGAATGAAAACGCCGGTGGCGCCGCCGCGCCGCCCCGTGTCGTCCAACGCGACCCCCGGTACGCCCCGCAAGACATCCGTGACGTTCTGTGCTCCTTGGCCATTTATCTCTTGGCTGGAAATGGTGGACACAGACGAGCCCAGTTGAGGGACCAGCGAGCCTGCAAGAGAAGCCGAGACCACGACTTGCTGCTGCACGGCGCTCAGGGCCAGATTCAGATCCACGCTCGCCGTCTGGTCTTCGCGAACCTCCACCTCCACAGGAGACGCCGAAAAGCCCGGTGCGTTGGCCACCAAGCGATAAGACCCCGTGGCGACTCCCGTAAACTCGTACTCTCCCTTGGTGTCGGTCTGGCGCTCATCCAGGGCGGTGAGCGCCTGTAGCAGGCTGACGTGTGCGTTTGCCACGGTCCGCCCGCTCGGATCAAGCACCGTCCCCTTGATCGTAGCCGCGCGCGCCGCCGTGGCCGCGAAAGCCATGGACAGCAATCCCACGACCAGCGGTAGCGTAAGTCTGCTTTTCAGCTCTGCGGCTCCTCCCTGAATCCCGAACCCTGAATCCTGAATCCTGCTTTCGAATTTGTGACTTTGAACTTCCAACACGTGTTGTCTCCTTCCTCGAGGTTCACGGCCACAAAAGCGGCCATCGCAGCCGCCCCTACCTCCCGAGCAGAAGGAGCCCAAGAAAACCAAAAGCCTCCCAATCCCTCATTACGGAATCGGAAGGCTGAAGTCTCCCTCAGGACTCTTTCCGTCGAAGAGTTAGGCCGAGTTGCTGTTCCTGGGCAGGTTTCCTGGCTCTCGGGTTATCGCCCTTTCCTCCGCCTTCCCTTTCCGCGACTCGGAAAAGTGGCTGTCCGTCGGATGACGAACTGCGAGGA
Organism: uncultured Acidobacteriota bacterium; assembly: GCA_963831905.1. Lineage (GTDB taxonomy): Bacteria > Acidobacteriota > Terriglobia > UBA7540 > UBA7540 > CAVROP01. Next base: position 3,478,722 of record CAWHRX010000009.1, read on the forward strand.
CTTGGCTCGCCGATCACAGTGGCGGGACCGCGGCCGATTCTCACGGCCTTCCCTTTTCCCCCGGTTTCCACCGGGGCACCACAGGAACCAAAGTTTTCAAAGAACCATTACGACAAGAAATTAACACCAGGTTGAAAGGCTGTCAAGAACGGTGCTCGCGAGACCGCTGAGACCTCCGATTTCCCCTTGAAAACTCGCTCGCACTGGTGGGACATTGGTTCCGCAAGAACGACGATCGATCCGGATATGTTATTGAAAACAAAGGAACGGCCCGAAGGAATTGTGAGCCAAGCCGGAATCTAGATGAAAACCCAGGGGGTTATTCGCCGCGGTGGGGATGTCTATCAAAATACGGGAGTTGTAAGACCCCCGCTGCCTTCGCACACCTTGCGGGCCTGGCGTCTTTGCGTGAAACCGCTGCCAAGGACACCCCAGTTGTCCGCGCCACCAAGGTCAAATCGGTGCCGACGCTGTGCGCCTGAAGTTTCGGGAGAAACCCTGAGCTATTCCGCTAGAGGCGCTTCAGACCCCGAACCACCGCAGTCAGCACTACGGCGCCGCCCACGGCCACCAGAATCGTGTAGATCATACCGCCCTGGCCGGCGAATCCGAGTTCCCGCATGAGGAAGCCGCCGACAACTGCTCCCACGATGCCCAGAATGATGTCCCCGATAACACCATATCCGGTTCCCTTCATGATCTTTCCGGTCAGCCAGCCTGCGATGAGCCCAACTATGATCCACCAGAGAATGTGCATAGTTTCCTCCTTTGAGCAGTCATCGGAACCGATCTGCGACTTTGCCCGCTCGCACTCGACCCCGTTTCCGTGTAGCCGGTCAACTGTCCTGACGCGCCCTGAATTATGCGTGATATGGGAGGCCTCGCCTCCCGATGAGTGCAATTATACACCCTTGATTGGCACAACGCTCGGCAGTAAGCAGCCTGGTAGCTTTAATCGGACAAAAGGCGCCAATTTTTGACACCGTGGTACCCGTATGCGATAATCTGCATCTAAACCTCTGAGAGTTTGCGGGGCAGAAAGGGAATATGCGTAAATTTGCCAAGAAACTAGGGTTCGGGGTGGGTCTTGTCTTCGTGGGGGCCGCGACGCTTTTGGCGTTTCAGGAATCGAGTCCCACCACGACGGGTAATTCGTCTGCGGACAAGGCTGCCCCGGTTTCGGACCACGCTGAAGCTTACTACCACTTCATGCTGGCGCGGAGATACAAGGAGCTGGCGGGTGTTTACAACCGCGCCGATTATGTCGACCGGGCAATTGCCGAGTATAAGCTGGCAATCGCTGCCGACCCCGAGTCATTGTTCTTGAGGGTGGAGTTGGCCGAGCTTTACTGGCGCGTTTCGCGTGTGGGGGAAGCGGTCAAGGAAGCGGAAGATGTTTTGAAGACCGACCCTGACTATCCGGATGCTCACCGCCTGTTGGCGCGCATTTATTGGCACATGCTGGGGGAGAACCAAACCGAAAAGGTCAACAAGGATGCCCTCGACAAGGCCATTGAACATATGGAAGCCCTGACCCGGCTCCAACCCTCGGACACGGATTCCTGGCAGGTTTTGGGCCGCCTCTACAAGATCAACAATCAGCCCGAAAAGGCCGAAGAAGCCTATAAAAAGGTCCTGAACGTAGATCCTGAATCCAAGGAGGGCCTGAGCAGCCTAGCGCAGCTTGATTTCGAGCAGGGCGACTACGCGGGCGCGGCGGAGCTGCTTAAGAGGATCCCGGAAGACGACATGGACCCACCGCTGCTCGGCATGCTGGCTTACTCGTATGCTGAAACGCGGGATTATGACTCCGCCGTGGCCACCTACGAAAAGGCTATCGCTAAGGATCCAGAGAATCAGGAACTTCACCGCGCTTATGCGCAGGCGTTACTGGGCATTGGCAACGCTCCGGCCGCGCGCGCTGAATATGAGAAGATTTTGAAGGCGGACCCCGACGACGCGGCGACCTATCTCAAAATGTCGGAACTTGATCGCCAGGAGGGCCGCTACGACGAGGCTCGCAAGGAGCTCGAACACGCCAAGACCCTTCAGTCTGACAAGTCGGGCAACCAGGAGATTTCCTATCAGCAAGCGTTGCTCGAGGATGCGGTGGGAAATCAGGATAAGGCCGTCGAGCTTTTGCAGGGACTGGTCAAGGGCTCCGTGGAGCCTGGGGATAAGTATTCGCCCGCGGAGGCGAACAATCGCGCTCTGTTCCTTGAAAGACTGGGTTTGGTTTACCGCGAGCAACGGAAGTATGACCTTGCCTTGCAAACCTTCAGGCAGATTGTGCCCTTGCAGGGGCAGATTGGGCGAGGCGAACAGCTTATCGTTGACACGCTGCGCATGAACCACCAATTGTCGCAGGCCGTTCCTGAACTGGATGCGGCACTGCAGAAATCACCTGACGACCGGGAACTGCACATCCTGCGTGCCTACGTGGTGGGTGAACTCGGGCGAGTGGACGAAGCGGTCAATCAGCTTCAGGCACTGATGAACAATAAGCCGGCTGACCGCGAGCTTTACCTCTCCATTGCGCAGGTCTACATTCAGGCCAAACGGTTCGACGAGGCAGAACAGGTTGTCAACAAAGCGCTGGCGGCCGGCTCCAAGCCCGAGGATCAGGAGTACTCACGCTTCTTACTGGGCTCCATTTATGAACGCCAGAAGAAATACGACTTGGCCGAAGAGCAATTCAAGAAAGTCTTGTCCAACGATCCTCTGAATGCCTCGGCGGCGAATTATCTTGGCTACATGCTCGCGGACCGGGGAGTGCGCCTGGATGAGTCCGTCAAGTACATCCAGAAGGCTTTGCGCCTGGACCCCAACAACGGAGCTTACCTTGACAGCCTGGGCTGGGCCTACTATAAGATGGACCGCAGCGACTTGGCCGAGCCCCACCTCGAGAAGGCCGCGCGCCTGATGTCCGATGATCCGACCATTCTTGAACACCTCGGACATGTCCACCTGCGGCTGGGAAAAGATAGCCAGGCCGAGCAGGAATGGGAGCGCGCCCTCAAGGAATGGCCCACGGCGGGTTCGAGCGACTTTGACGCCGACCAGGCAGCCAAGCTGCAAAAAGAGCTCGACGACTTGAAGGGCCGCCTGTCCAAGCAGCGTGCCGCCAAGAAGTAACCCAAGCGCCGTGTGCGGCTCTGCCGGCCCGACTTGCGTAACGCCTCTGAACTTGTGAGAATACTCAGGATGACAGACGGCCGGCAGAGAGCCAGTTGAATCTCCCACACTCTCGGCGGCAGCCGCCCTGCCGGTTCTACCAACTTGCCGAACTCCATTCGTCTCCGCGCCTTCGCAAAGATTAACCTGGGGCTGAAACTCCTCGCCAAACGCCCCGATGGCTATCACGAAATCCGTACCGTTTACCAAACCATTGCGCTCCACGACCGGCTGGAGATTTCGCTCTCGGACAGGGAAGAAGGAATCCGCTTCGAGTGCGACGATCCGCAGATACCGCGTGGAAGCAAGAATCTTGTGTATCGGGCTTGCGCGGTGTGGCGGCGCGCAACCGGTTATCGAGGCGGGGTGCGGGCGCGACTGGAGAAGTCGATTCCCACGGGTAGCGGTTTGGGAGGCGCCAGCAGCGATGCCGCGGCAACGCTGGAGGGCTTGGAACGCCTGACCGGATCGAATCTGTTGCAAAACCGCCGCCTTGCTTTGGCCGCTGGTTTGGGTTCGGACGTTCCCCTCTTTCTGCAGGGTGGACGAGTACTAGGGTGCGGCCGGGGCGAAGTCGTTTATCCGCTCTCCGACCTTCCGCCACGAAAATGTCTGGTCGTCTTTCCGGGATTCTCAATCTCCACCCAAGAGGCCTATGAGCGGGCGGGTTTGCGGTTGACAACTCAAGCCAAACCCCGTAGCATTAAGGACGTCGGTGCGTGGCCACAATCCCCCTTGCTTGATTGGGGACCGGCCGAAAACGACTTCGAGCGAGTCGCTTTCGCAAGGTGGCCTGAGTTGGCGCGGTTGAAGCGGCAACTCGTCCGGGCCGGAGCCGAGATCGCGTCCTTGACGGGGAGTGGTTCCGCCGTCTATGCGCTCTTCGAGTCCGCTCGTGAGTTGCTCCACGCATCTAAGCTAATCCCCAAAGGATGGCTGATCTTCCGGACACGCACGTTGTCGCGAAGTGATTACTGGCGACTGCTTTGCGAGCGGTGAAAGGCGTAGCGGGTAGCCGGTCGGGGGCAGGTGATTGCGCGAGGGCAACCACAACGGCCGCACCGACGCTATCGACTGTTGGGAGGTCGTCCAGTGGTAGGACACATGCCTTTGGAGCATGGAACCCTGGTTCGAATCCAGGCCTCCCAGCCAAGTTCGAAAATCGAAATTCGAAAATCGAAATTTGGCAATTGAATTCTGGCGACATCTCGGGGATTCGTAGTTAGGTGATCGCTTTTCGATTTTCTCAAGCAAAGACAGCCATGGACCCTACTCAACACCAGCTAAAGGTCTTTAGTGGTAATGCTCACCCGGCTCTGGCCCGGGAGATATGTGCTCAACTACGAGTGCCCCTCGGCGAAGCCTACGTGGGGCGGTTTCCCGACGGAGAGGTCCGCCTTCAGATTCTCGAGAATGTCCGCGGCGCTGACGTCTTCGTTATTCAACCCACCTGCAACCCGGTGAACGACAACCTGATGGAATTGCTGGTGATGCTGGACGCGCTACGGCGCGCTTCGGCCGAGCGCATCACGGCCGTGATTCCTTATTACGGTTACGCGCGTCAGGACCGCAAGGACCGCCCGCGGGTACCCATTTCGTCGAAACTGGTTGCCGACCTTTTGACTTCGGCGGGGACCGACCGAGTGTTGGCGCTCGACCTGCACGCCGGGCAGATTCAGGGCTTCTTCAACATTCCCGTGGACCACCTCTACGCTACGCCGGTCACAGTGCGTTATTTTCGGAAGCTGAAGCTGGCTGACCCGGTGGTGGTTTCTCCCGACCCGGGCGGAGTGGAAAGAGCCCGAGCCTTTGCCAAGCGGCTCAGCGCGCCTCTGGCGATCATCGACAAGCGTCGCGAGGACGCCAACGTCGTGGAGATGTTCAACGTGGTCGGCGAGGTTGAGGGCAAGACCTGTCTCATCGTTGATGACATGATCGATACCGCGGGTACCCTGGCGAAAAGCGCCGAGGCGCTGACCAGGAAGGGCGCCGCCAAGGTCTACGCCTGTTGCTCGCATGGCGTGTTCGCGGAAAACGCCGTCGCCAAGATTTGCGCAGCCCCAATCGAACAGGTCGTGACGACCGATTCCATACCGCTGCCGCCCGCGGCCAGGGGATGCGAAAAGATCCATGTGCTGAGTGTGGGCAAATTGCTGGCGCAAGCAATTCGTTCCATTCACGAAGAGACTTCGGTCAGCAAGCTCTTCATCTGAATCGCTGAAGAGCCAGCGTCTGGGCACCGGGCGCAGTTGACGGGCAAAACGTTGTTGCAATGAGGAGTAGTTATGACTCAGGTTCAAGCAGTGGAAGTCGATGCACGGCAGGAGTTCGGCAAGAATGCTGCCCGGCGCTTACGGCGGGCGGGGCGAATCCCTGCGGTGGTTTATGGAGGCGGAGGGCCTTCCATTCCGGTAGAGGTGGATCCGAAGGCGATTCTCCAGATTCTCCACTCCGAGTCCGGCCACAACGCCATCTTCACCCTCGAGATTCGGGGCAAAGCTCCCGCTCGAGTCATGATTCGCGAGTGGCAAACTGAGCCGGTCGACGGCCATCTTCTGCACGTTGACTTAGTGCGGATTGCCCGCGATATAAAACTCAAACTTCAGGTCCCGATTCAGGTCACCGGAGAACCGGTGGGCGTGAAGGTGCAAGGCGGGATCTTCGAGTTTGTACTCCGAGAAGTGGACGTGGAATGCCTTCCTGACGATATTCCGGAACGCTTCGTCGCCGACGTAAGCGGACTGGAACTGGGCAAGAACTTTCGCGTTTCAGAACTGACGGTGGATCCGAAAGTCAAGATCTTGACGGATCCCACGCGCGTGGTCGCTCATGTCATCGAGTTGAAGGTGGAAGAAGAAGTGAAGCCTGCCGGCGAGGAAGTTGCGGCTGCTCCGGCCGAGCCCGAGGTCATCCGCAAGGGCAAGGCCGAAACGGAAGAAGGCGAAGAAGCAGCGCCCGAAGGCAAGGAAGGGAAGGAAACCAAGGAAGCCAAAGAGGGCAAGAAGGAAGGCAAGAAAGAAGGCAAGAAGGAAGGCAAATAGGGTTCCGGAAATTCGAATTAGATTTCAAATTTCAGATTGCAAATTTCAGATCGCAAATCTGAGGCTCCGTTTTCAAATCACAGATTTCGAATTTGAAATTTCATTGTTTTCGCAATGATGATGATCGCGGGCTTAGGAAACCCCGGCACCGAATTCCAGCAGACGCCCCACAACCTGGGTTTTATGGCTGTGGACCTCCTGGCCCGCGAATGTGGCTTGGAGTTGGCGCATCGCGAAGCTCAAGCGCTGACGGCTGCGGCGCGCCTGGAGGGCCAGGAGGTTCTTCTGGCCAAGCCACAGGCCTACATGAATCTGAGCGGTATGGCCGTGGCCAGGCTGTTAGAGAAATACGGACTCGAGGTCAGCGATCTGATTGTGCTTGTGGACGATGCGGCACTTCCCTTGGGCAGTCTGCGCATTCGGCCACGAGGCAGTGCGGGCGGCCACAACGGACTGAAGTCCATCGTAGGCGCGCTCAATTCGGGCGAGTTCGTGCGCGTTCGCATGGGCGTCGGCCCGGAAGAGCCCATCGGTGACATGGTGTCGTACGTGCTGGGGCGTTTTCGCCGGTCCGACCTGGAAACTGTGTCTCAAATGCTCGGCCAGGCCTGTGAAGCCGTGCACATTATTTTGCGGGAAGGTTCTCAAAAGGCGATGAACCGCTTTAACCGGCGGGTTTCGCCGCAACCATCGTGAGGTTCCATGCGTAATTACGAGATCATTTTCATTGTCCGGCCCGACGCTACCGAAGAGGACGTTGAGAAACTGATTTCCCAAATGGAAGGCGTGGTGACGGGGACGGGCGGCAAGCTCGAAAAGGTTGAGAAGATGGGCCGCCGCCGGCTCGCTTATCGTGTGGCGAAGCAACGGGAGGGTATCTATGTTCTCTTCCGGTTGCAAGGTTCCGGCGATACCGTCAAAGAGTTTGAACGCCGCTTGAAGGTGATCGATACGGTTATCAAATACATGACGGTGCGAATTGACGAAGACTTGGAGCGCGCTGAGAAATTCAAGGCGCTGCGGTCAAAACAGGAGTCGAAGAAGCGGCGTTCCAAGCCGGCTGCGGCTCCGGCGCCACAGCCGGCTGCCGAAGCACCCCCAGCGTGAAGAATTCGTTCTCGTGGCGCCGTCATGTTGGGGCGTGCGGAGGCGCGGGTTGTTCTCGCCCCAGGGACGGCCGCGGAGACCGGAATTCCTCGCACCTACTGAAGGAGTAGATCAATATGCCAGTACCTCGAAACAATCCTGGAGACCCGGAGCGCCCGCAAGGCAGGCGGGAGGGCGGACCTCAAGGCCCCAAGAAGCAGTTCTTCCGTCGGCGCAAGGTGTGCAAGTTCTGCGAGGAAGCGATTGACGTCATCGACTACAAGGACGCCCGCCTGGTGGGCGGATTTATTTCCGAACGAGGCAAGATTCTTCCTCGCCGCCTTACGGGTACGTGCTCGACCCACCAGCGCTCTTTGAGCTTGGCAATCAAGCGCGCGCGCAACATCGCGTTGTTGCCGTTTTCGACCGGCGGGTAAAAGGCAGGGGCTAGGTGCTAGGGATTAGGGGCTGGGGCCAGAACCTCACGAGGTCCCCGGCCCCTAGTCCCTAATCCCCAATCCTTGGCCTCTGGAAGGGAGTTCAAGATGGATGTAATTTTGCTCGAGAATATTGACAAGCTTGGATTAAGAGGGCAGGTGGTGAAAGTCGCTGACGGTTACGGGCGCAACTATCTTCTGCCCAAGAAAATGGCGGTGGCGGCTACCCCTCAGAGCCGTAAGTGGATGGAGCAGCAGCGCGTCCGGTTTCTTAAGCTGGAAGCGAAGGAAAAGGGCGATGCGCAGGACCTTGCGACCCTGCTTCAGGGTGTTAGCGTAACCCTGACTCGAAAATCCGGGGAAAAGGGAACGCTCTTTGGTTCGGTCACCGCCATCGACATCGCCGAGAAACTGGCGGCCCAAGGCTACGTCATTGACAAGCGCAAGATCGCTCTCACAACACCGCTGAAAGTCTTAGGTGAATACGATGTCCCGATCAAACTCCACCGGGACGTAACCGCTTTCGTCAAAGTGAGGGTGGAAGGTGAAGGAGAGCCAAAGGCCCAACCCGCACCCGAAGCTCCAGCGCCGGCGCCCGCGCCCGCACCCGCACCCGCCAAGGAAGCAGAGCCGGCTGCCCAGTAGGCACGCGGCGCATTGTCAAACTCCCGTACGGGCACGCCATGGCGTGCCCCTACCTAACGCAATTCGGTGCCCGGACAATTCCAGGGAAAATCTCCTCCGGACCGTTTCCGCTCTGCTATAATTCCTTCTGCGATTTTTTCTCTGACAACCCAGGAACACTTTCCTTCCATGCCTAGCAATGCCGACCAGGAACGAGTAGTACCTCAAAATCTGGAAGCGGAACGGGCCTTGCTCGGCTCCATACTTCTTGATAATTCGGCCCTCAATCTTGCTTTAGAAGGAGTCGGAAAGGACGACTTCTTCTCGGAAGCGCACCGCATTACTTTCGATAAAATGATCGCCCTCTCGGAGAGGAACCGCACCATCGATCTGGTAACGCTCTCCGAGGAACTCTCCAAAGACGGGCAGATCGAGAAGGCGGGGGGGGCCGCTTACCTTGCTGCGCTCACCGATGGCGTGCCGGTCGGAACCTCCGTCGCGGTTTCCGAGTACTCCCGCATCGTCCGGGAGAAATCGATCCTCCGCCGTCTTATCAATGCTTCGCACAACGTGATTTCCCGTTGTCTGGAGGGAACTGACGACCCCGATATCCTGATCGACCTGGCTCAAAGCCAGGTGTTCGAGATCGCGGAGCAGAAAGTCCAATCGGGCTTCGCCAACATCAGCGACATTGTGCGGTCGAGTTTTGGGAGCATCCAGAACCTCATGGAGCGGGGCCAGCGCGTGACCGGCGTTGAAACCGGCATCGTCGACCTCGACAACATGACCTCGGGACTCCAACCCGGTGAACTGGTCGTGGTGGCCGCCCGTCCGTCCCTGGGCAAGACCGCCCTAGCGCTCAACATCGGAGCCCATGCCGCCATCAAGAATAAGAAGACGGTGGGACTCTTCTCGCTTGAAATGAGCAAGGAATCGTTGGTCATCCGTCTCCTTTGCTCGGAAGCGGAAACCGACAGCCACAGGCTCCGAAGCGGGTTCGCGAGTCGCGAAGAATGGAAGAGATTGACCCTTGCCTTGGGCCGCCTCGCGGAAGCTCCACTTTTGATCGAAGACATGCCCGCCTTGAGCATCATGCAGATTCGCACTAAAGCGCGCCGCCTGAAAATGGAAAAGGGGTTGGACCTGGTCATCGTGGATTACCTTCAGCTCGTGTCAGGCCAGGGCCGCTTCGAGAATCGCACCCAAGAGGTCAGTTACATTTCTCGCGGTTTGAAGAGCATCGCCAAGGAATTAAAGGTTCCGGTTCTGGCGCTGTCACAATTGAGCCGCGCCCCCGAGCAGCGCCCTGGGCACGGTCGGCCTCAGTTGTCGGACCTTCGTGAATCCGGATCGATCGAACAGGATGCCGACGTGGTCATCTTCATTTACCGGGAGCGCAAGCCGGCGGAGGAAGGCGAAGCGGACGGTGAAGTGGAGCGGCGTGGAATCGAAATGAAATTGATCGTCGGCAAGCAGCGCAACGGCCCCACCGGCGACGTTCCGGTCGTTTTCATGAAACCGTACGCCAAATTTGCAAACCTGATCCACGATCAGAACTCGAACAACGAATAAGCGAGGCAGAACCGCAATCTAGCAAAAGATTCACCACGGAGAACACTGAGGAAGATGGGAAGTTTCTTCTCCGTGCCCTCTGTGGTGAATCCTTCCGGAAAAACCGTGAACCTTCCCGCCGACAAACTGCTCCGTCCCACCTGGGTCGAGATCTCGCTCGGCAGATTGCGCCGCAACTATGAACGCATCAGGCAATTGGCCGGCCCCCGCAAAGTGATGGCGGTGGTCAAAGCGGATGCCTACGGGCACGGTGCAGTGGCGGTGGCGAACTGCCTTGCCCAGTTTGGTGCGGACTGGTTCGGGGTCGCGAGCGTTGAAGAAGCCCTGGAACTGCGAGCCGTGGGCATCCAGCAGCCAATTCTGCTGCTGGGCGGCCTCTACATGAGCGATCCGGCGGATTTGGTGAAGTTTCATCTCACCCCTACGGTTTCCTCGACGGCACGCCTCGACACCTACGCCGAGTGCGCTCAGCGCTACGGCCGGCCCATCGAATTCCATCTCAAAGTGGATACGGGATTGGGGCGGCTGGGAGTGCCACCCGACCGGCTGGCGGCTTTCCTCGAGCATTACCTCTCGCTCGAGGGGGTGCGCTTAACCGGCCTGCTCACGCACCTTGCTTCCGCCGAGGATTTGGTGGCCACCCATACGGAACTGCAAGCCGAGCGATTCCGCACCGCCCTTGCACAGCTCAAGGCGGCGGGAATCGAACCGGAATGGGTGCATGTTTCAAACAGCGGCGCGCTGCTCTCTCGGCGCGAGTTTCCCGAAAACATGATTCGCATTGGAGGCTTGCTTTACGGTTACTGCATGCCGCTGGTGCTGCCGCCGGACAAACAAATTCCGGACCTTCCCGAGTTCGAGCCGGTGCTCACCTTCAAATCTCGGGTTGTCTACCTGAAGGACGTCCCCACCGGCACGCCCCTGGGGTATGGCGAGGCCTTCTACACGCGGCGCCCGTCGCGTATTGCCACCGTGCCGGTGGGTTACGCGGATGGCCTCAACCGCGCGCTTTCCAATCACGGCCACGCCATCGTGGCCGGCAGATTGGCGCGCCTGGTCGGCAACATCAGCATGGATCTCTCGCTTCTGGATGTGACCGACATCCCCGGCGTCAACGTCGGCGACGAGGTCATGCTGCTCGGCCAATCGCCGCAGGCCTCGGTTTCGGCCCTCGACATCGCCCAGATGCTTGACACCGTCCCCTATGAAGTCCTCTGCCTGATCGGCAAGCGTGTGCCGCGATTGTACGGAGAGTAGGGGCACGCCATGGCGTGCCCGTACGCAGGGCGTGGCGCGTCATTTGGCTTTCTGGCCTTTGATGATCTGGGTCTTGTGCGCGCCCTTCAACGTATGCACGAGGAATCCGTCCGCGCCTTCCAGCCAGACTTCGGCCAGAACGTAATCCGTTACGTATTCCGTATAAGACGGCGCGAAGTTCCCCACCACATCGAAGACCAACTGGGGCTCTGCGATAGGCGGGCTAGGGTGCGCCAGCCGCTTCGTGAAGGGAACCTGGAATTCCTTGCCGGTCGTTTCCTGCCGCAGCGTAAGCTGATTGTCGTCCTTCGGTCCGACCAGGTATACGCCGGCGGGAAGACTCTTGCCCCCGGCCTGAAAGGTGAAAGGGATTTTAAAAGTGCCCTGGGCAAATGCGTTCGCTGCTCCCAAGACGAGAGCCAATGCCGTTGCCGCGGCCGCCCAAACCGCTATTCGCTTCATAGGAGTCCTCGCTTCCCGATCGTCACGTCATTCCCGCGAAAGCGGGAATCTATTGGACTGACAATGGGCCCCCGCTTGCGCGGGGGCGACGACGTGGATTTCGTTGCCCTAAGTGGGCCATGGCGCATGGTCATTTACACGAACCACTCCCCCATGGACTTGTTGTGCGACGCCTGGGTAGTCGGCACCCCGTTCTTCACTGCCTCTTCCATGCCCTTGATGAACGTGTCGATTTCCTCGAGCGTTGTGTAAATGTTCGGCGACACTCGCAGGGCCTGGTAATCGAATACCTGGTTGGGCGGGGCTCCGCCCACCAGCGGTACGACGATGATCCGGTATTTGTCCATCAGGAACTTCGCGAGATCGCGGACATCGATTCCCTCGATGTTCACGGCCGCCACCCCCCAAGCCTGCGGAGGTTCACTGTAATCCGTCAGCACCTTGACGCGCGGATACGCCTTGAGGGCGTTGATCCAGCGCAAGTTCAGATAGCGCAGTCGCGCCGCCTTCCGCTCCGTGCCGATCGCCTGATGGTAAGCCAGAGCTTCACCGAGCGCCGCCCTGATGGCCCAGGGGTGTGTCCCGATGGCCTCGAACTTTCGGATGTCGTCGTCCTGCTGTTCGGGCGCAGCCTGCAGGGGCCAGAATCTCGGAATCATCTCTTTGCGAACGTACAGGCAGCCGTTGCCGATTGGCGCCAGCAGCCATTTGTGCAGGCTGACGCCGTACGCGTCGCACTCGAGTTCCCGCAGCTTAAAGGGGAAATGTCCCAGAGCGTGGGCACCGTCGACGATGGTCACGATCCCCTTCGAGCGCGCCAAGCGCGAAATCCGCGCTACCGGAAACATCTGCGCCGTCAAGTTGGTGACGTGGCAGCAATGGAATATCTTCGTCTTCGGCGTGATGGCCTTCTCGAACCTCTGGTAGAGGTCGTCCCCTGTGGTGGGGACGGGGAATTGCAGGCGGGTCACTTTAATGTTCTCCCGCCGCATGCGCTGGTCCCACGTCGTCAGCATACGGGGATAGTCCTGTTCGGTCGTGACCACTTCGTCGCCGGCTTTAAGGTCGATCCCGTTCTGGGCGATTTGCAGCGACTCGCTCGCGCCGCGCGTCAGGGCCATCTCCTCCGGGTCGCATCCAAACTCCTCGGCCATGCGCAGCCGGATGGTCTCGATGCGGCCTGCAATCGGCCCCTGATAAAAGATGGGCGACATGTTGATCATGTCCATATAGCGCCATTCCGCCTCGAGCGCCACGCGCGGAGTCGGGCAGGTAAAGCCGTTGTTCAGATTGATGATGGTGCGGTCCAGCTTGAAATCCAATTGGATCTCCCGCCAGTAGAACTCGTCTTTCGCAACCTCCGCGGGCGGCCGGTCTGCAACGGATTGGGATGCCGCCAGCAGGCGCTCGAGCCGCATCACTTTGGCCGCAGACGCAACCGTTCCGGCGGTTCCGGCGGCGCGCAGAAATGATCTTCGACTCCACGAATTAGCTCTCATTAAGATCTCCTTGGTCTCGGGCGTTCATTTTGCGGCCCACATTATAATGGAACGCGAATCGAGTGGGTAGCGCATACCTTCATTCCGAGATTTTCGGCTCGTGCCGATTTTCACGACAAGCCGTAGACTTCGAACCGCACGAAGTCTTCGCTACCCGGAAGATTGGCGCGACCCGCTTCTCAGGTAGAGGAAAAGCAAGCCCCCCGCCGCTCCCGAGCACGCGAACTTTGCTGCCACCGGCAGGCCTGAAGGAGAAAAGAATCCCTCCAGCACGCCTGCCACCACTAAGAGCGGGATAATTCCTAATGCCAGGCGAACCCCCTGCCCTCCGTAGAGAGCAACGGACTCGCGGCGCGGCAATTCGCCGGGAAAGAGCAGGCCGCGGCCCAGCAGCAGGCCCCCAGCGCCTGCAATAAACACCGCGGGCAATTCCAGAATCCCGTGCGGCGCGACAAACGACCAGAGCTGCAAGCTCATTCCCGCCTGCCAACATGCCGCACCGATGACCCCCAGCATCACGCCGTTCATGGCCAGCAGATAAACCGTGCCGACACCGGCGATTATTCCGGCAGCGAACATCGTGAAGGAAACGGTGAGGTTGTTGGTCATGATAGCGCTCGAGGCCAGCGGCTTGATGGTGACGACGGAGTGCGTCCACATCTCCCGCCGGTCAATTGTGGCGCTCATTTCGGGACCGAGGAAGAAGCGCTGCAACGCAGGGTCCGCGAGTGTGGCCAAAAAACCCGCGATTGCCCCGGCGATAAACAGCATGAATGCCAGAGCCGTGTATTTCCAAGTCTCGCGGAAGAGGCGGGGAAACTCGCGGCCATAGAAACCCAGGACGGAGCGCGGCCGCACCGTGCGGCCCATGTAGATGAGGTTGTGGGCGCGGGCCAGAAGCTGATTGAGGTACCCGGCCCAGGGCCGGCTTAAAGGGTCTTCGCGCACCGCGGCCAAATCCGCGGCAATCTGGCGGTAGAGCAAGCCCAGTTCGCTCAGCTCCGCATAGGACAGAACACCCAAGCCTCGGCGCCCGGCCTTCTCAATGATCAATTTCAGGCGGTCCCAGTACGGCTTGCGTTTTTCGATCCAGCGTGAGCTAATCATGGGTTGGAAATTGGAAACTCGAAACTCGAAACTCGAAACTCGAAATTCGAAACTCGAAATACGATACTTGATCACTGCGGCGATCCTGGTCTTCTCTGTCACTCTGAGTGAAGAGTTTCCGTAGCTCCGGAACAAAGAAACTGCCGGGATTCTTCGCTTCGCTCAGAATGACAGGCACGGTTGTCGATTATCCATTTTCCAGTTTCCATTTTCCAGTTTCGAATTTCGGTTTTCGAATCTCGGTATTCACCATGGATAACTTGCTTATTGAAACACCCGAACAGATTCCTCTCGAATTCCCATTGGCGGGAATCGGCAGTCGATTTCTGGCGCTGGCTATCGACACCGCGCTTCAGATCGTCGGCTCGGCGATCTTGGGTGGAAGCGTCTACGCCGCAGGGTTGAGAGGGCTGCACAAGCCCGTGCGCGGCGTCTGGGCGGCCGCCCTTGCTGCGCTACTCCTGTTCCTCCTCCAATCCGGGTACTTCGCGATCTTCGAAGCGATCTGGAATGGCCAGACCCCTGGCAAGCGCCTGATGAACCTGCGTGTCATCGAGGAATCCGGCCGGCCGATCACGGTGTATGAAGCGGTGGCGCGCAACCTGCTTCGCATCATTGACAGTATTCCGGTCCTGTATGGAGTAGCGATCATCAGCGCCCTGCTCAGCGCCAAGAGCAAGCGCCTGGGCGATTACGTGGCGGGGACGGTGGTGGTCCATGAAAAAGCTCCCGTGTTGGATGGCGGGCTGCGATGGGAATCACCGACCCCTTCAGGCGGGGCGCGATTCGACGTTTTGCGCCTCACGCCGGGAGAGTTCCAGTTGGTGGAAGCGTTCCTCCTGCGCCGCCAAGAACTCGCCGAAATTGTCCGGCGCGACGCGGCGCGAAAGATCGTGCAGCGCATCTCCGGGCGTCTTGACCTGACCGCGCAAGACGCGCAGGAACCTGAAAAACTTCTCGAAACACTCGCCCTCGCGTACCGCGCCCGTGCCCGCTACGGTTAGCACGACCGGCCAGTTAGTCTCTTCTTACGCCTTCAACGCCAACTACTCCCGGACGCCCACATACCACAAGCTTGCGAGCGCCATTTCTCGCAGCGAGTAGAGCGTGCGGAGATAGGAATCGGCCTCGATGGGACTGTCGGGATCCGGCGAGGCATAAGCGGCGACACCCAGGGTGCGGAACATCAGTTTGATTCGGTAAAGATGGAAGCCGTCGCTCACGGCGATGCAGGTGCGCATTTGGCGCTGGCGCAGCAGCAGGGCTACAGCCTTGACGCTGTCATAAGTGGTCAAGCTCCGGGTGTCCGCCAGGATTTTGGCATCCGCCACGCCGCGTTGGATCAGGTAATCGCGCCCCACGCCGGCCTCGGTGAACTGGCGGTCGCCGCCGCTGCCGCCGGTAGTGATCACCAGGGGCGCGAGGCCGTGCTCCTCGAGGTTGAAGGCATGATCGAGCCGGGCTTTGAGAACAGGCGAGGGCGCGCCGTTATATTCGGCCGCGCCGAAGACCACGATCGCATCAGCGGGCGTGGCTTCGTCTCGCGCCGCCTGCTCGCGGATAGCCCGATAGAGCGATCTCTCACAGTAGGCTAGAGAAATCGCCGCCAGCAGCAGGATACCGAGAACTCCATGGCGAACACGCAAGTGAATCAGCCCAGAAACTCCTTCAAATCGGACTCCGGCACTCCGCCGGGTCGAAGGATGCGCACACGTTCGCCCGTCAAGTCGAGCACCGTTGAGGCCAGCTCTCCTTGGGTGGGACCTCCATCCAGGATAAGGGGCAGAAGATCGCCGATCTGACGATCCACCTCTTCTGCGGTGGAACATGCGGGCAGTTCCGAAAGGTTGGCGCTGGTTCCCGTCAAAGGCCGCCCCGAAGCTTCAATCAAGGCCGTAGCCAGGAGTGCGCGCGGCCAGCGTAGGCCCACTTTGCCGGTGTTGGCAGTGACCTTCAGCGGCATCTGGCGAGAGGCGGGAACCACCAAAGTCAGGGGGCCCGGCCAGAACTTCTTTGCCAGGGTAAAGAAGAGCTGAGGCGGGTCGTGAGTCAGATCCGCCGCTTGATCGATGGACGCCACCAACAGGGGAAGAGGCCGGTCCGCGGTGCGACGCTTGATTCGGAACACCTCGCTCACCGCGGCCAGATTGAAAGGATCAGCGCCCAAACCGTAAAAGGTGTCGGTTGGAAAAGCCACAACCTTGCCCGAGATGATTATGCGTACCGCGTATTCCAGCAGGAATCCCAGTCGTGCTTGGTCTATTTTAATCAGTTCAGCCATGTGCTTTACCGAGTGTGCGGCGACCTGACAAGGGCTCGCGGCTGACCGTAACATAAGCTGCTCAAAGGGTCAAGGCCCGCTGAGGTTTTGATCTTCCCAGAATATCCTTGACTTGTCCCCTTCCCATCGGTCAGAATGACTGGAGTATTGTAGCTATTGCGATTTCATTATTTCAATTTGAAATGGGGGTGTTGATCGTTTGGCTGAAGTAAGACTTCAGGACGGAGAGTCCTTGGAAAACGCGCTTCGCCGCTTCAAACGAAAGGTGCAACAGGAAGACATCATAAAAGAGATCAAACGACATTCGTTTTACTTAAAACCTGGTGAGAAGAAGCGAGTCAAAGCGGCCTTAGCTCGCAAGCGAGCACGCAAGAAGGCCAGGCACGAACAGGATTAGGGATTCAGAAGCAGCGCGATAAGGGGAACGACACAGGCCTCGCGGCGTCGGACCCTTGCTTTGTTCCTAGCGGGTGGGGCCCTGTTCGAGCGGAGGAGTGCACCGATGGAGTACCGGGACAGGGCCCTGACGTGTATGGACTGCGGGTCGGAGTTTGTCTTCACTTCCGGGGAGCAGCTCTTTTACGCCGACAAGGGCTTCAAGAATGAACCCAAGCGTTGCCGCACTTGCAAGGCGAAGCGGAGTCAATCCCTGAACGGCCAAACCCACCATCGGGTGGAAACCACGACCACCTGCACTCAGTGTGGCAAAGAAACGACCGTTCCATTTAAGCCGACTCAGGGCCGACCCGTGTATTGCCGGGAGTGTTTCCAGCAACGGCGGGTTTCCGCCAGCCCCGCCTGATTCCACGTTTCAGACTTCCCGCCTGGCAACCTCGGGGCAAAGTGTGTAATCCTAAAGGTCTGTTTGGGATAGCGATGGCGGTCCCGCGTCAGTCAGGCCGCCGCAGGGCACTGTAGCGCCGCCCTTCGACCTCCGATTATGGCCACGTTCCAGATTCTCAATTTCGGATGCCGCGCGAGCCAAGCCGACGGTGCTGCGATCAAGAAGCAATTGCTTGAATTGGGGCTTCAAGAGGCAGCGGACGTTGCCGCGAGCGAGGTGGCGATTCTGAACACCTGCACGGTGACCGGCAGGGCGGATGCCGAGGTTCGGCAACTGGTCCGGCGCATCCACCGGGCAAACCCGCGCTGCCGGATTCTGGTAACCGGTTGCTACGCGCAGCGGTCGCCTTCCGAAATCGTTCAGTTGGGCGGTGTCACCTGGGTCGTCGGGAATTCCCATAAGCATGTTATTGCGGGCCTGATAAGTTCGGACGTGTATCAGGAGTCAGGAGTCAGAAGTCAGGAGTCAGAAGCAGCAGGGCAAACCGACCTTGTGCAAATTCGGCAACTCGAAGCCATCCCAGCGAATTCCAATCAGTCGGAAGTCGGCTTTCCCGTTCCACTTGCGCAAACAAAGGCTCCTCAGCCGCCCCTGGTTCTGGTGGGCGAGATCAGTGAGGAATTCCATTTCGCTCCCGTATTTCCTGACGACCGCACACGTCCAACGCTTAAGGTTCAGGACGGGTGCAACGCGCGGTGCTCCTTTTGCGTGATTCCCTCCGTCCGTGGGCGCAGCCGCAGCCTGGCGCCCGCGAAAGTCCTCGAACAGGTCCGCGAATTGGAAAGGAGCGGCTACAAAGAGATCGTTCTCTCCGGGATTAACCTGGGAAGCTATGGGCGCGATTTGGACCGCCGCATTACCTTTCTGAGTCTCCTTGAAAGACTGCTGAACGAAACTGCCATCGCTCGCCTCCGCATAAGCTCGATTGAACCGATGGACGTTACTCCCTCGCTCATCAAGTTGGCCGCGGGCGAGCCCCGTTTGGCGCAGCACTTCCACATCCCGTTGCAGAGTGGGTGCAGCAGGATCCTCCGCCTTATGAACAGAAGGTATTGGCCCTCACAATATGCCGAACGCATCCTCGCCATTCGCGAACAAATCCCCAATGCCGGCATCGGCGCGGACGTGATGGTGGGCTTCCCAGGCGAGACAGTCCCGGACCACGCCGCCAGCGCCGCATTCATCGAATCGCTGCCTTTCACCTATCTGCACATCTTTCCGTATTCGGCGCGGCCGCAAACGCCCGCTGCGGTCTCACCCCAGCAGGTGAATGGCCGGGTGGCCCACGAGCGTGCCAATGAAATCCGCGCCCTGCTCGCTCGCAAGCGCCAGACCTTTCTTCAGGCGCAAGTCGGCTCCAAGCTCTCCACGCTCACACTGGATGAATCACAAGGCGGTGAGCGCGTGTCGCTCAGCAGCAATTATCTGAAGATTGTCCTCGCCGGCTCAAACCTTCCGCCCAACACCTTGGTCGATGTCCAAATAGGGCGGGTTCATGAGGGGCTGCTCTTTGGATTCGCCGATCAAGGTTGAATCGCCGCTGGACAGACGAAGCAGAATTGCTCAGAATATTCTCTGGCAACCAAGCCTCCTGATCGGCATTGCAGCGTAAGCGGGACGGTGAAACTTGAGCATTGCGGAAACTCCAGCAGCGGACGGCACCCCCATCAGCGAGTACATCCTGGGAAATTTCGTGCCGCTCTCTCACTTGGCCCACGGCTGGGAAATACACTCCATGACCACGCTGACCCCCGCCGAGGATCGCACGATGGTGCGAGAACCGGCGCAAGCGGTGCCGGCGAAGATCGCGGAGCGGATCGGCCCCCTTCGAATTCTGATCGTCCCTTATATCGCTTGCCTGGAGTCAGGAGATGCCATATGCACAGCAAAGCCGAAAGGGGAATCCCACACGGCTGCGTGGGTCGAGACCAGTGCAAGAACCAATCTCATCCTCGCTTGCCGGGAAGTTGACGCCCACGATACGGGATTCGAGTTCCTGGCCAGCGTCGCCGAATTGCTGCGGCCGCGTCTGACCATTTCGGAATTCGCCGCCTATGATGAACTCCTGGAAGAGGAACTTCGCCACGGAGTACGCGGCGAGATCGATGAGGAATCTCTGACGGCCAAGCAGGCGCTTCTGGCCATTCGTCCCTGGCGCCGCAGCCGGCTTCAGTACGAGCCCTACCGAGACGTCTCCCTGGTGAGCACCCTTGCTGAATACATGCACGGATTGTGGCACGACGTCCAGATCCGCGTGGGACCTCAACACCTGCCCCTCGAGCAGTTGCGCCGCCGCATGACTGTAATGGCCAAACTTTTCCCGCCTAACCCCGGCTACGCCGTATTCGCGAAAGATATAGAAGAGGAACCAGCAGGGGAAACGGGAGATCAGAAATCAGAAATTAAAAACTAGAAACTGGAAACTGGAAAGCGGGCCGCGAAGGCCGCAGGTGCGCTCACTCCGAGCGATCTTCGGCGGGTGGCCTACCCAATGGATGAGAATCACATGGGTTGTCACCCCCGCGAAAGCGGGGGGCCATCGTCGGCCCGGAAGACAATGGATTCCCGCTTACGCGGGAATGACACACTTTGTGGTAAGTTCTCTCTAGCGGCTCTCTGCCAAGCGCACGCGGATATCGACGGCGCGAAAACCCTCGCCATCAGGAAAAACCATCAGAGGATTGATGTCCATCTCGGCGAGTTGGGGCAGATCTTCGACGAGTTGAGAGAAGCGCTCCAGGATTTCCGTCAGCTTTTCCAAGTCGACAGCGGGCTCGCCGCGCACTCCTTCCAGAAGGCGGCTGCCACGGATCTGACGGATCATCTCGCGCGCCTCGAGATCGGTGATCGGCGGCACCCGAAAGACAACATCCTTGAAAGTCTCCACGTAGATGCCTCCCAAGCCGAACATTACCAGCGGCCCGAATTTGGGGTCGTGCGTCATGCCCACAATGACCTCGCGCCCGCCGCGCACATACTCCTGCACCAGAAAGCCCAAATGATCCTCGGGGACAGCCGAGGGCGGGAGACGCCGCTTCACTTCGTCCGTCATTTTCTGAGCGGCGTCTACCAACTCCTCCGGCGTATGAATGTCCAGCCTCACGCCGCCCGCCTCCGTCTTGTGCACGAGGCCGGGTGCAACGGCTTTCAGCACGACTGGGAAGCGCACCTGTTGCGCAACTCCACCAAGCTTTTCCACATCCATTGCGAACGTCGATCGGGCCGCGCAAATGCCATAGCACTCGACGAGCCTTTGCGCTTCCAAAGGAGTCAATTCGGAACGCCCTTGGCGGCCGGCCTCGTTGAGCAGCTCCAAGGCCGCCTCGCGGTCCACGTCGAACCTCCGAACCTTGCCGAGAGGCTTCTCGCGCCACTGCCGATGGCGGTCCAGCGCCGCCAAAGCGTGCACCGCCGACTCGGGGAACAAGTAGATGGCCATGTGGCCGGGATGCTTCTCGTTCAGCTTCTGGAAGAATTCGTCGGGGGCCATGAACACGCCAAAGATCGGCTTGTCGCACTTTTTTCGCACCGCCTCGAGGCCTTCGACGATTTCCATCGCATCGATCATCATGGGAGGAACGAACACCACCAGGAGCGAGTCAATCCCTTCGTCCTCAAGGAGTATCTGTGCGCAAGCATCATATTTGCTGCGGTCGGATCGAGGAGTCATGTCGATGGGGTTCTGCACGATCGCCTCGGGCGGCAAAAGGCGGCGAAGCTCCTGGCGAGTCCTCGGGGAAAGCTCACCAATCCGCAGTCCAAGGTTAACGGCCCGATCCGTAGCCATGATCGCCGGGCCCCCCGCGTTGGTCAAAATCCCCAGGCGGTTGCCGCGCGGCAGCGGGTTCTTCGAAAAACCCATAGCCAAGTCGAAAAGCTCTTCCACAGTATTCACCCGGATAACTCCGGATTGTTCCAAAAGCGCGTCCGCAGCGAGGTCGAGTCCCTGGAGCGCCGAAAGCGCTCCGGTGTGCGACATGGCTGCCTTTGCTCCCGCGGCGGTCCGGCCCGACTTGACCGCCAGGATGGGCTTCCGTTTCGAGATCCGGCGAGCGATCTGCATAAAGCTCTTGATATCGCCGATCGACTCCAGGTACATCAGGATGAGGTCAGTGTTGGGATCGTCTTCCCAGTAACGCAGCAGCTCATTGGGCGAGACATCAGTTCGGTTGCCCAGGCTTACAAAGTAGGAGAAGCCGAGGTCGAGCTGATGGGCGATGTTCAGGATGGCTACTCCGAGCGCTCCGCTCTGCGACATGAACGCGATCCGCCCGGAAAGCGGAAGCGTGGGCGCAAACGTGCAGTCCATGTGAACCGCCGCCTCGGTGTTGATCAACCCCATGCAGTTGGGTCCGATCATGCGCATTCCATAACGCCCGATCTGCGCGCCCAGTTCGGCCTCCATCCTCCTGCCTTCTTCACCAGTCTCAGAAAACCCCGCCGTGATCACCACCAGGCCTTTCACGCCCTTCTTCCCGCAATCGTCCACAACCTCCGCCACAGAGTCGCGCGGCACCACGATAATCGCCAAATCCACGGGGTCAGGTATGGCGCTGACGGAGGCATAGGCTTTCATCGAGTGAATGAAATCCGCCTGGAAGTTCACCGGAAACAGCATGCCTCGGAAATCGAATTCAACCAGTTGGTGCAGAATCTGTCGGCCGATCGAGCCCGGCTTGCGCGACGCGCCGACCACCGCGATAGACTGTGGTTTGAGGAGTGGGTCGAGGGGATGCATAGGGACTCCTTTCGCGCCCTCTCTTTTACTCATACTGGAGGGGTTTGCCAAGCGAAGAAAAAGCGAATTGAAGATGATCCGCAGATTGCTCAGATTTCACAGACCAGGTGAATTCAGGCAGATGGGCAGGTAGGCAGATCGGCTGCGGGCGGCGGCAGCATTCCTTCGCATGCCTCCCTAATCCGTCGATAACCCGCCGGTGTAGCGGCGAGGCGCCGCCGCCTCTCCCCTACCAGCCCAGCCCGTCGTTACCGATGGATTAGGGACGCCTTGCTTGATCGGTGAAATCTGAGTAATCTGTGGACCATGTCGAATCGGACAGCCACTCGGTACTTGATGGGAACAGCCTGCGCAGGACTATTCACCTTTGGCGTTATGACCTCCTTCCTGGGCGCTACTTTTCCTGAACTGAGCGCCCGGCTGAACTTTGATTTGGCGCGCGGCGGCGCACTTTTCAGCTTCCTCTATTTCCCCCAGATTCCCATGGTGTTTCTGGCCGGACCGCTGATTGACCGCTTCGGCAAGAAACCCATCCTGGCCGGAGGCTTCCTGCTTTGCGCCGCGGCACTGGTTGGAATCGCCTATGCTCCCAGCTATGCGGTGTTGGCTGCACTCCTCATTGCGCTCGGTTTGGGTGGCGCCTCTGCCATGAGCGCTTCCAACACCCTCATCCCCGATCTTTACCCTGAGAATCCGTCCTCCCCCTTGAATTTAGCAGGCGTCTTCTTTGGCGTCGGCGCCATATTCTTCCCGTGGCTGGTCGCCTTCCTGGCGGCACGGCTGGGCCTGGTTCTTACCATTTGGCTGATCACCGTAATGGTGGCTGGAGTTGCGTTGGTTGCCATTTCGCAGACCTTCCCGCCTGCCAGTTCGGGCGGGGGGTTTGATTGGCGGGAGGTGCGCCGCCTAGCCTGTGACCCTGCGGTGATAATTCTGGCTCTCGTCCTGTTCTTCTATTCCGCCGTGGAAATCTCAACCGCCGGGTGGAGCCGGACCTTTCTCGAGCGAGACCTCCACGCTCTGCCGCAGAGATCCGCAGTCATCCTGACGATGTTCTGGGTTGCCATGATGGTGGGGCGCCTTGCTGCCAGCCAGGTGGTGAAGCGGGTGCGCGGGCCCAAGCTGTTGCTGGGCGCGGCGCTGGGCGCGGTGTGTGGGCTGTGTGTGGTCGTCCTCGCAAACTCGGTCGTCGTGGCCAGCGTGGGCATCGTAATCTGCGGTCTGACTTATGCGCCGGTATTCCCCACCACGGCGGGAACTGCCAGCACCTACTTCCCCAAGCTGTTCGCCACAGTCTTCGGCATCCTCATGGCCGTGGGCTTGTCCGCGGGAGTAATCCTCCCTCCTGCCATTGGCTATGTGGCCAAGGTCGCAACCGTAAGGGCAGGTATTTGCCTGGTGCTTGCTTTCGCGGTTCTCTTGACCGCCGTGCAGGCGATTTTCCTGGCCTACGAACGCCGGCGACTGATAGGGCAGATGGGCAGGTAGGCTGGTGGGCAGATCGGCAGATAGGGAGGGCTACTGAGACATTTCCCTCTCCCCCTTGGGGGAGAGGGTGGCTCGAGACGTCGTTGTCGTCAGACGGCTCGGGTCGGGTGAGGGGGCTCTCAGTTGCGTCCTGCACGCGGTGAAGAGACGGCGAGGACAATCATTTCTTCGGATGCGAGCTGCTGAGCCGAAATGAGGCAACCAGATATCGTCCCTCGTCGGGATTGACCGGCTCCAAATCGAGGTCCATGTTGGCAGACCCGCCGCCGTAAGTCGAATACGTGATGCGTGCCCGGAAATAGTAGACGTCTCCAGACCGAGCTGTGAAACCAGAAAACGCTGCCAGTCTCGACAGGCGCTTCAAACTCGACTGCCAGCTTGTGCAGAGATGATGCTCGCCCGGATCAACGGAGAAGAAGAGATAGGAGTCGGAGCGGGTTGCACCCATCCAAGCGCCGTCGAGCCCGACACGGATGGTGGGGTCGAGGCCCGGAGCTTTTCTGAAATCTTCTACCACATAGACCAAGGCCTTGCCGCGCTCCGGTCCTGCAGTGGGTAAACTTTGGAAGGTTTGTGCGTCGAATCGGACGTTGAGCGGGCCGCAGGCGCCCTCAGCCTGGGAAACAATCGGATTGATCTGAGCGAAAGCAGACGCCGCAAAAAGCAAAATGACGAGAGGCGTTTTCATGATTATTCCTCCGGTTGGAGTTGCGCCGCGAGCCGGCGTGCCAGTCCGTCGCGCAGGATTCGCTTGCTCTATGATAGACGATTCTTCCTCCTCGGAGGTTATCGGCGCTACGTCGATTATTAGACTTTTATGAATCGCCGCGACTTCATACTATATTCGGCCTCCGTGCTTGCAATCGGCGGTTCCCAGGCCGAAGCGCGAGAACTCGAGTGTGAGATCGCCGTGATCGGAGGCGGCACGGGAGGGTACGCGGCTGCACTCGCTGCCCTGCGAAACGGCAGGCGCGTCATCTTGACGGAAGAGACTCGATGGATCGGAGGACAACTCACGGCCCAAGCAGTCCCCCCGGATGAGCATCCCTGGATCGAGCAGTTCGGGTGCACACGCAGTTACCGAGCCTATCGAGAGTCGGTCCGCGAATACTACCGGCGGAACTATCCCTTGACGGCGCAAGCTCGCGCCCGCGCCGGCCTGAATCCGGGAAACAGTTCGGTCTCGCGATTGACCCATGAGTTTCGCGTCTCCGTCGCGGTGCTGGAAGCGGCTCTGGCTCCTTACGTGGGCAGCGGCCAACTACTTATTCTCCTGGAGCACGTTCCGCAGAGCGCCGAAACGGACCGGGACCGGGTAAGGAGCGTTGCCGTGCGCGACACGCGCAGCGGACTTATCCGCGCCATCAGCGCGAAGTACTTTCTCGATGCCACCGAAGTCGGAGACCTGGCTGCCTTGACGAAGACGGAATGCGTCACCGGGGCGGAATCCCAAGCAGACACCGGCGAGTTGCACGCTCCGGCGAAATCCCAGCCGGCCAACAGCCAGTCCTTCACCTACTGCTTTGCCATGGACTACCTCGAGGGTGAGGATCACACCATCGAGCGGCCGCGGGACTACGACTTTTGGCGCGGATACGTGCCCAACTTGGCGCCGCCCTGGCCTGGGCCGTTGCTGAGCTGGACGTATTGCGAGCCAACCAGCTTGCGGCCGATCAAAGCTGACTTCACTCCCAATCCGCAACCGGACGCCGATGGTGATCACAATCTGTGGGTCTATCGCCGCATTGCGGATCGCTCCAATTTCACCCCCGGCGCCTACCTCAGCGACATCACGCTTGTGAACTGGCCTCAGAACGATTATTGGGGCGGAGATCTGGTGACTGCCTCGGCAGACCGGCGCCTCGAGCTACTCGGTAGGGCAAAGCAGCTCAGCCTTTCATTGCTCTATTGGATGCAAACCGAGTCTCCGCTTCCCCACGGCGGGTACGGCTGGAAAGGGCTTCGACTTCGCAACGACGTGGTGGGAACGGAGGACGGCCTTGCCGCCGCGCCTTACGTCCGCGAGTCACGCAGGATCCGCGCTGAATTCACGGTTCTCGAGCAGCATGTGGGGACGGAAATGCGGATGAAGCTAACCGGGAAATCTCTCCGCGAGGTCACGCCAGAGAAATTCCAGGACTCTGTGGGCGTGGGCGCGTACCGGATTGATCTGCACCCTTCAGCGGGAGGCACCAACTACATCGACATCAGTTCGCTGCCCTACCAGATTCCTCTCGGAGCGCTGTTGCCGCAACGCACAGAAAACTTGCTGGCGGCGGCGAAGAACATTGGAACGACGCACATCACGAATGGTTGTTACCGCTTGCACCCGACAGAATGGAATATCGGAGAGGCCGCCGGTGCGCTGGCCGCACAGGCGCTGAAGCTGGGCGAACCGCCTCGCGCCCTTCGCAACAGCCGCAAGCTTCTGGAGGACTTTCAGAACGGCCTGGTGTCTCAAGGCTTCGAGCTTGATTGGCCGCGCGTTCGACCGCTCTGATCGAAGCTCGGTGTAGGGGCGGTTCGCGAACCGCCCCTACTGTATCACCAGTCTCATTCCAGCCGAATCACAACGATCTCAGGATGGTTCCCGGTGCGCATAGCAGGGCCCCAAGTGCCCGCCCCGCTCGACGTGTACAGAGTGTAGTCTCGTTCGATGTGCAGCCCGTGGTAGTACTTCCCATAGACTAACCGCGAAATAAACTGGATCGGAAAGATCTGTCCGTGGTGGGCGTGGCCCGAAAGCTGCAGATTGATTCCCACTTCCTTCGCTTGCGCGACGTGGGTAGGGCTGTGGTAGAGCAGGATCGAGGGGAGGGCTGGATTGAAGCCCGGAAGCTCCGCGACCGTCCGCCTCATATCCAAGGAATGCCCTCTCTCGGGATAACTTATACCGATCAACTGAAGGCCTTCGATCTCCACGCGTTGGTCGGCCAGGATTTGGACTTGAGTTGTGCGCAGTGCGGCATATGCGCGCTCCACCCCCAGGTACGTTTCATGGTTTCCGGTCACGAAAAAGGTCCCCAGCGGCGCTCGAAGAGCATTGAGCGGGGCAACGAACTGCTCGAGAGTTCCATCTCCTCCGTCAAAGAGGTCGCCGGTGATGGCCACCAAGTCCGGGCCTTCAGCATTGGACATCGCCACCAACCGCGCGGCGAAACCGGAGCGCAGGATCTGCCCCAAGTGAACGTCGGTAAGCTGCACCAGTTTTCTTCCCCGCCAGGCGGGCGGCAGGTTGTTGATTCGCACCGTGAGGCGTCGAACGCGGGGATGGTAGGCGTTCCAAACGCCGTAGGCGGAGTACACGCCGGCCAGCGCCACTGCGGCCCAACCGAAGATGACTCGGCTTGGTGAGTCCGTTAAGAGCTTCACCGTTCCCCAGCTTCCCCAAGCGAGCGCAAAAGTCAGAATCAGCGTCAATCCAACTCCCAGCCACAATCCCGAGCAGAAGTAGACCGCGCGTAATAGCAGGTTGTCGCCCCAGTGCGCAAGGATGGACGAGGCAATGAAGATCGAGGGCAGGAGAAGAAGCATCGCCGCCAACGCGTTTCTGCGGGCCGCTGAGGCCATGCCGAAGAAATGGACGAGAGAGAAGTATACGAAGTAGTGGCTGAAGAACAGGATCGAAAAGGCGATCAGGACGAACACCGGAATGGCGATGTAGCCTCGTGACATGAGATTTCACCGTAAAACAGCCCAACCGCCATTCTACACAGGCAGATCTAGAATGGAAAGGGCCGAAGACCACACCCCACTCCATCGATAACGGCAGCTGAAGATCGGAGCGGCGCGTAGCCATGCGCCTTTTCGCCTCACCTGGATGTACCCAGGCGGTGTAGGGGTAGGGCTTGCCCTACCCTCGTCGGCCTAGTGACCCTTAGGGGACGGCAAGCCGTCCCCCTACATGGCGGGTCGTTATCGAGAGCATTCCGCAAATGAAATAGGTGTTGACAGGAGTATATACCTTTTGTTAAACATTAGTCGGTGGCTTGCGTCGAGTGCATTGCTCCGCGCCGAGCGCGACAGGGCGAAAATCCGAGAAACTCTCCTAACTTAAGGGCACTCTTAGAACTTACCGAGAAGGAAGGTGAGGCCCGGCCGGTTTGGTTTGTGGCCGCATTGTGAAACTGGGCTTGCAGGGATCAGGAGTGCGGGAAGAAAGCCTGCGCGGCTTCTGAGATTGAACGCCTTGACGGCTTCGCAAGCTGCGGGCGTAACGGAGGGAATCCTATGAAGATAAGTATCGATCCCGTAATTGCCGGCCGCATCAAGGCAGCCTGGAACAAACTAACCTCCGACCAACGAGGTCAGCTCGCTCCGCTGGTCCTGGACGCGAACCAGCAGGCGGTAACGGTGACGCAGACAGGCAAGGCTCCGGCGGACCCGGCCGCGGCCCACTACCTTGTCCTGGCGCACAGCGTGTTGAACAACGACTCGGACGGTGTCGTGGCGGGCCTCGAATCAGGCGTCGTCATCAACGTCGGCCCGGACGGCGTGATGTGGGGTACCGGAAAGTACCAGCAATTCGATCCTGGCTGGACTGAAGCCTTGGCGTTTTATCTGGAAACGCTGGCTTCTGGTGGCAATCACCCCTTCATGGACGGTCCGCAGGTGATTCCCATTCCGGATGACGTGCAGATCGGGCTTGTGGGCGACTGGGGCACCGGCGACTGGAGGCCGGCTCCCAACCTGGCGCCGAGCACCGACGTGGGCCACCATCTGGCGTTTCTCCAGCCGGATCTCACCATTCACCTCGGTGATGTCTACTACGCCGGCACAAGCGATCAGGAGCAGCATCTGCTGATTAACATCTGGCCCAAGGGCTCGCTTGGGTCACTGGCCCTGAACTCAAATCACGAGATGTATTCCGGAGCGCAGCCTTATTTTACCGCCATCAGCAACCCGGACTCTCCATTCGCGATGCAGAAAGGATGCAGCTATTTTGCGCTGGAGAACACGAACTGGGTAATCGTGGGTCTCGACTCCGCGTACTTCTCGCCGGCAAGCGGCCTCTATATCGATGGCTCGCTGGGTTCAGCCGAGGGGCCCCAGCTGCAGTTTCTGCGACAACAAGTGGCCAAGGGCAAGCGGGTGATCGTCCTGACCCATCACAACGGTTTAGAGCAGGATGGTTCGAGCACCACCGGATTGTGGGCGGAAGTGATGAGCGGCTTCCCGGCCGGTTCGGGCCCCGCGTATTGGTACTGGGGTCATGCCCATGCTGGGGTGGTGTATCAACCCAAGCCCTCGCGAGAGGGTGATCCGGCGAGCGTTCTCTGCCGCTGTTGCGGCCACGGCGCCTTGCCTTGGGGCCACGCCACGGAACTTGACAACAACCCAAATGTCGTCTGGTACGAAAACCGCCCTGCGCGCGACCCCGACATCCCGCAGCGCGTGCTGAACGGCTTTGCCATGCTCTATTTGGACGGAGGGAACATTGAAGAGGTCTTTTATGATGAAAACGGTGGTGGAGCGTGGGACGGTGGCGGGGCGTAACCGGAGCGAACCCACGATCGTCCGCGGCCGCCGATAGTTCAATCCATTACCCCGGCAATGACGAGAGGAGATTTGAATGTGAGTCCGCGCATGCATCTATGGATACTCTGGGTCATGGTTGCCTGAGGAGCTGCGGGAGGATTTGTGAACGTCTTCATCGCCAATTCGATGCTCATCGGCTTCGGCGGCGCCCAATGGTGGAAAAGTGAAACCGAGAAGAACATCCTGCAAAGAACCGCCGCCGTGGCAGCGAACAAGAACGCAGATCCTGCCGCCGCTGCCGTAATCGCCACTGCGTTGCCCCTCAACGCCCTGAGGGCAGCTATCAATATGCAGTAGGCTTAATAAAGAACAGTCACTTTCCTTCCAGCAATTCAGTGCGGACGTTTTTGAGCACAAAGGCGGCGCGCTCGACACCAACCTCGCCGGGCAGGATGGGATCCTCGTTTTCGATGCTCATGATGCCGTCGAAGCCGATATCCATATAAGCTTTCACGACATCCTTCCAAAGCTCTGCGCCGTGTCCGTACCCGACGGCGCGGAAGATGACCGAGCCTTCGGCGAATTTGGCGGTGTCGGCTGAGAAATTGAGGACGCCGGTTTTAGCAGCCGTATCCTTGAAGATGACAGTGTCCTTCATGTGCGCGTGGTAGATGGCGTTTTGCTTTCCGAGGAAGTGGATGACCTCGACGGGGTCGCAGCCCTGCCAGAAGAGGTGGCTGAGGTCGCAGTTGGCGCCGATTTCCTCGCCCACCGCCCGGCGTAGTTCGACCAGCGTGAACGGGTTGTAAACCACGAAGCCAGGGTGCATTTCGAGCGCGATCCGCTTCATGCCGTGCTGGCGCGCAAACTTCACCGCCTCTTGCCAGTAAGGGATTACGACTTCCTTCCATTGCCACGTGACCACTTCCTCGTAGTCAGGCGGCCAGCGGTAGGTGACCCAGTTGGGATGCTTCGCTCCCGGTCCGTCGCCCGGGCAGCCCGAGAAGGTGACAATCGTAGGGACCTCGAGCATTTCCGCCAGGCGCACGGTGCGACGGAACGATTCATCATCCCGCTTCGCCATCTCGGGGTTGGGATGGATGGGGTTGCCATGACAACTCAGTGTAGCCACTCGGATGTTCCGGTCCTCGAATTTGCGTTTCCAGGCTTTGGCTTTCGCAGGGTCGGCAAGGAGCTCAGCCACTGGGCAGTGCTTCGTACCCGGAAATCCGCCGGTGCCCATTTCGACGGCTTCAATACCTAAGGCGCTGATCTTCTCAAGCATTTCGTCAAGCGAGAGATGATCGTAAACGGGGTCAAATACGCCGATCGGTATCTTGCGCCTCGGCGTCTCCGCCTCTGACGTGGCGCGCGGAGCCCCCGCCGCTTCCGTTGGCTTTGAGGACGCACTGCGGACGACTGGCGCTGCCGCCAGCACGCCGCCCGTGGTGGCAAGAAAACTCCTTCGACTTACCGAGCCGGAACCCGTTCTGTCAGTCATGAAACCCTCCCAGACGCTGAAGTTGTAGCGGCGAGTTGATCTCCCCATGCTCGCCTGGCCCGCGGCCACGCAAAACGATGGAGGCTAGAGCCGCCACACGATGAGATGAGAAAAGTATACGCCATTTCCTAACGTGCGAGAACGGTGCGGAGCACCTTGGAGTGCGGCAGATTCCAGTATCTGTCATCCTGAGCGTAGCGAAGGATCCCCGCAGTTGAATCGAGGTTCAACGTTTTCCGGACAACCGCCGAGATCCTTCGCTGCGCTCAGGATGACAGGCCTAATGGTGGTCGGCGCGGGCAGAAGGGGGCACCTACAGCCCGGAATTGTGTTACCTTCTATGGCTGCCCGCATTTTCGACAGTGGCGTGGCGTCCTCCGGCCTGTACGACACGGTGCAGCGCTCTACCCCCCGAACATCACGTCCTGGGTTCGGCCCGACCCCGTTAATGCCCTTGGGAGGCATATCTATGGCGCGCAACTTCAAGGACCTGTCCGAACGCGAAATCCTTGCCCTCGCCATCGCTTTGGAGGAGGAAGACGGCCGCATCTATGGCGACTTCGTCGATGGATTGCGGGAGACTTACCCTGGCACGGCGAAAATGTTTGAAGAAATGCAGCAGGAGGAATCGGGGCATCGTCGCGCCCTGATTGAAATATTCCGGCAGCGCTTTGGTGAGCATATTCCCCTGATCCGCCGCCAGGACGTAAAAGGGTTCGTAGATCGCCGCCCCGTCTGGCTGATTCGGCCGCTCGGGATTGATGTCGTACGGAAACAGGCAGAGATCATGGAACTGGAGACCCGGCGCTTTTACGAACGCGCCATGGAAAGAGTGACGGATGCTTCCGTGCGGAAGCTGCTGGGCGACCTGGCGGAGGTGGAGCGGAAGCATTCTGCCCTTGCCCAATCCCTCGAGATCCAGCACCTCACACCGGAGACGCGCGCACAGGAGGAAGCTGCGCAACGCCGCCTCTTCGTGCTCCAAATCGTCCAACCGGGCTTGGCGGGCTTGATGGATGGCTCGGTGTCCACTCTCGCCCCGCTCTTCGCCGCCGCCTTCGCCACGCACCAAAGTTGGGACGCTTTTCTGGTGGGCCTTGCCGCTTCCGTGGGGGCGGGGATTTCCATGGGTTTCGCCGAGGCCCTCTCTGACGATGGGTCGCTGACCGGGCGCGGCCACCCTTGGGTGCGGGGTATTGTGTGCGGGATTATGACGACCGCCGGTGGGATTGGACACACTCTGCCCTTTCTTATTTCTAATTTTAAAATCGCCATCAGCGCCGCAGTTGCCATCGTGGCTGTGGAACTCGCGGCCATCAGCTTCGTCCGTCATCGTTACATGGACACCCCTTTTCTCAACGCCGCGTTTCAGGTGGTCGTGGGCGGGGTGCTGGTGTTCCTCGCCGGAATTTTGATCGGGAGTTCGTGAACTCCCGCGGCTGTCATTCCGGTGGTTTCGACCCACGCAGAGGGACGAAAATCGCACGTATTGTCACCCCCGCGAAAGCGGGGGTCCATTGTTGTCTCGGAGTACCATGGATTCCCGCTTTCGCGGGAATGACGTCCTTGGATTGATTCTTTTGGAGTGAAATCATGTGGATTGTCAGGCTTGCTCTGCGCCGTCCTTATACTTTCGTCGTGATGTCGATCCTCATCCTTATTCTAGGTGTTGTCTCGATCCTCACCATGCCCACCGATATCTTTCCGAACATTGATATCCCGGTAGTGAGCGTGATCTGGAGCTACTCCGGTGTTTCGCCGGATGACATGGAGAAGCGCGTCGTGACCATCTGCGAGCGCGCCATGACCACCACCGTCAACGACATCGAGCACATCGAGTCGCAGTCCTATTACGGCCTCTCCGTCATCAAGGTTTTTCTCCAGCCCAAAGCGAAACCGGAGATGGCCATCGCCCAAATAACCTCTCTCACTCAATCCATCCTGCGCGTCATGCCGCCCGGCATCTTCCCTCCCGGTGTGATCAAGTACGACGCCTCGAGCGTCCCCATCCTGCAACTCGGGCTGAGCAGCAACACTCTGACTGAGCAGCAGCTTTTCGACTACGGAACGAATTTTATCCGCACTCAACTTGCCACGGTGCAGGGCGCCTCGGTGCCGCTCCCCTACGGTGGAAAATACCGGCAGATTATGGTGGACCTGGACCCCGATGCGCTTTATGCGAACCATCTCTCCGCTACGGATGTTTCTAATGCTGTTAATCTGCAGAGCTTGATCCTGCCTGCGGGCACCGCCAAAGTGGGCGACCGCGAATTCTTGGTGATGCTCAACAGCAGTCCGACCATCGTTACGGCTCTGAATGACTTGCCCATCAAGAGCGAAAAGGGAGCGACGGTTTACATTAAGGATGTAGGCCACGTTCGCGACGGGTTCGCCGTGCAGACCAACATTGTGCGCGAGGACGGCCGACGCGGGGCGCTGCTTACCGTCATTAAGAATGGCAACGCCTCCACCCTCGACATCGTCAGCAGGGTCAGGGCAACGCTGCCCCGTATCCTTTCCGCCTTGCCTCCCGAGCTGAAAGTTAAGCAGCTCTTTGATCAATCCCTCTTTGTGCGGGCCGCCGTGAACGGCGTGGTGCGTGAAGCGGTCATTGCCGCCTTGCTCACGGGGTTGATGATCCTGCTTTTTATCGGAAGCTGGCGCAGTACCCTCGTGGTATGCATCTCGATCCCACTTTCGATTCTGACCTCGCTGGTGATTCTGGGTTTTCTAGGCAAGACCATCAACGTGATGACGCTCGGCGGCATGGCCTTGGCGGTGGGTATTCTCGTGGACGACGCTACCGTGGAGATCGAGAACATCAATCGCAACCTGGCTATGAAGAAGCCGATCACGCGCGGCATCCTGGACGGCGCCCAGCAGATCGCGGTGCCCGCCTTCGTCTCGACCCTCTGCATCTGCATTGTGTTTGTTCCCGTGCTGTTTCTCAGTGGGGCGGCCAAATATCTTTTCACGCCCTTAGCCATGGCGGTGGTTTTTGCGATGCTGGCCTCTTACCTGCTGTCGCGGACGCTGGTGCCCACCATGGTCAAGTACCTGCTGAGATCCGAGGTGTATATCTACCAGCGAGGAGAGGAGGAAATTGGCGTGGGGCCAATCTGGAGGGTCCATTACGCTTTCAATCGCCGATTCCTACGCATGAGAGAGAGCTATAAGACGGCGCTGGCTTGGTGCCTGGCTCATCGGCGCGCGGTAGTTCTGATGTTTGCAGTTTTTGTGGTCGGATCCTTCACCTTGATCTTCTGGATCGGGGAAGACTTCTTCCCTTACACAGACTCCGGCCAGATGCGCCTGCACGTGCGCGCTCCGGAAGGCACACGCATCGAAGAAACCGAGCGCCTCTTTGCCCAGATTGAAGACCAGGTGCGGCAGGAGATTCCCGCCGATGAAATGGATACGATTCTCGACAACATAGGGCTACCCATCTCCGGAATCAATCTCGCTTTCAGCGACAGCGTGACTCTGGGGCCCGCTGACGGCGAAATCCTCATTTCTCTCAAGCCCGACCACCGCACCCCCACGCCCGTATACACCCGCAGACTAAGGGATCGGCTCCGGGCCAAGTTCCCCGACGCGCGGTTTTTCTTCCAGGCGGCCAACATTACCAACCAGATCCTCAACTTCGGTTTGCCCGCCCCCATCGACGTACAAGTAGTAGGGCGCGACGCCCCGGCCAGCTACAAGATTGCGAAAGAGATCGAGCGGCGCTTGGCGCTGGTTCCCGGCGCTGTGGATGTGCATGTGCACCAGGAAGTGAACTACCCCACTGTCAAGGTTGACGTGGACCGGACCAAGGCGGAGGAAGTGGGTCTGACCCAACAAAACGTTGCCAACAGCGTTCTGATTTCCCTGAGCTCCAGCGGGCAGGTGGCGCCCAACCAGTGGTTGAACCCGGAAAACGGGGTCAATTACCAATTGGTAGCGCAAACGCCGCAGAACCAAGTTGATTCCTTCGACGCTCTGCTCAGGACGCCGATTACGCTGGGCTCAGGCTCGGGCGGGGGAACGCAGATGCTGAGTAACCTGGCTACAGTCAGCCGGGGGGTTTCCACCACCGTCGCCAGCCACTATAATGTGCAGCCCGTCATGGACGTCTATGCCAACGTCGAGCAGCGGGATCTGGGCGGAGTGGCCCACCAAGTGGAGCGCATCATGTCCGACGTCAGCCCGCAGTTGCCCAAGGGTTCCTGGATGGCCCTGCGAGGACAGGTGCAAACCATGCGGTCGTCGTTCGTCGGATTGGGATTCGGAATCCTCTTTGCCATCGTGCTGGTTTATCTTCTGATGGCGGTGAACTTCCAATCCTGGGTCGATCCGTTCATTATTTTGTGGGCGCTTCCGGGAGCGCTCGCCGGCATTGTTTGGATGTTGTTTGTCACCCAAACCACGTTCAGTGTTCCTTCGCTGATGGGAACCATCATGTGCATCGGCGTGGCGACTTCCAACAGTATTCTTTTGGTGACATTTGCCAACGACGAGCGAGCGGAGGGCAAGAACTCTAGTGCGGCCGCGCTCTCCGCCGGGTTCACCCGAATCCGGCCGGTAATTATGACCGCGCTCGCCATGATTGTCGGAATGCTTCCCATGGCTTTGGGGCTTGGCGAAGGCGGTGAACAGAATGCGCCGCTGGGGCGGGCAGTCATTGGAGGGCTGCTGGTCGCCACCTTCACCACGCTTTTCTTTGTCCCCGTCATGTACAGTTATTTGCGCAAGGCGCCGCCGCTCGACCTGGACGCCGAGATCGCACGGGAAGAGCGTGAGGAAGGGATATCGCTGCATTAGCGGCTGTGGTGATCGCTGGGACGCAGATTCCCGGCACCCCCTCACCCCCGGCCCCTCTCCCCCAAGGGGGCGAGGGGAGCATAAACTTCGTAAATAGCCTTGGTCCAAGACTCCCCTCTCCCCCTTGGGGGAGAGGGGCCGGGGGTGAGGGGGCCTAGGTTGGAGGCGGTCAGTGGCAATTAAGAAAACAGTGATGGAACCAGAACAGAGGTCGGCAGGGTACACACCCCCGCCGCGCCCGGGGCGGCCGCGCGGCGGACCCAGCAGGCGCGTGCTCATAATCAGCGTCATTGCTTTGCCGCTCGTCGCGCTGCTGCTGATTGGTTTTCTCCCTCGACGCGAGCGGCTGCGGGCGCTGGTGGCGGCCTCGGAAAAGGAGGAGCACAGCCTGCAGGTAGTCAACACGGCCCGGGTTCGGCGCGGGACCTCCGCCAGTGAGCTCGTGCTGCCGGGGAATATCCAGGCGATTACGGACGCGCCGATTTACGCTCGCGCCGACGGCTACGTGCTGAAGCGGTATGTGGATATTGGTGACCGCGTGGCGGCTGGCCAGGTTCTGGCCGAGATTGAGGTTCCTGATCTTGACCAGCAGGTACACCAGGCACGCGCCAACCTGCTTCAGGCACGCGCGGCGCTGGCGCAGTCGGAGGCCAACCTCGTCCGGGCCCAATCCACCGAGCACCTTGCCCAGCTCACCGTGGAGCGGTGGAAAGTGCTGGTGGCGCGTGGAGTCCTGGCGAAGCAGGATGGTGACCAGAAGGAAGCGGATTACGAAGTGGGGGTGGCCAACCGCAAAGCCCAGGAAGCCAATGTGAGCGCGGCCCAGGGCAGCATCAGCGCGGCCGAGGCTAACCTGGGACGTCTTCTCGACCTCCAGGGCTTTGAGAAGATCACCGCGCCCTTTGCGGGGTTGATTACCGCCCGCAACTTCGACGTCGGCGCGCTCGTCGCATCCGGAGGGGTCTCCGGCCGCGAACTCTTCCACATGGCCCAGATCGGCGTGGTGCGCATTTTCGTAGATGTCCCCCAGAGTTATGCGCCCTTCATCCGCAGGGGATTGGCAGCCGTGGTGACCGTACAACAACTTCCCGCCCGGTCGTTCGCCGGAAAGGTAGCAAGAACCAGCCAGTCTCTCGATCCGAATACCCGGACTTTGCTCACCGAAGTGGACGTGCCCAATCAGGCCTCCCTCCTCCTGCCCGGCATGTACGCTCGGGTTTCGTTGAGCACCGTCAGTGCCGAACCCCCGCTGCTGGTGCCCGGGGATGCGCTGGTCACGCGCGCCAACGGCACTCGCGTCGCGGTGGTGGCGGAAGACGGTAGTGTCCACTTTCAGAAGGTCTCGGTGGGCCGAGACTATGGAACTGAAACCGAGGTGCTGTCGGGGCTGGAAGGGGGAGAACTGGTCATCATCAATCCTACCGACGACGTCCGCGAAGGAGCCCGAGTTAAACCCGCTGCAGGCCGGGAATAGTAAATTGTAAATTATGAATTATGAAGGATTGAACATCCCTCTCCCGCGGGGAGAGGGTGTGGAGTTTGCACTTCTTTGACGCCATCGCTGGCGAAGGCCCGGAGGGCCGACAGAGAGTAGCCCACGGCGCCAGGAGCTGTGAAAAAATCGACGTTTGTCATCCTGAGCGAAGCGAAGGATCTCTGCAGTTGTTCGTAAGTCGTTGAGCCATAGAAAACTGCGGGGATCCTTCGCTTCGCTCAGGATGACAGACGGCTAATTGTTTCACATCTTCCAAGCCGTGGGTTCAAAGATCGCATTAAGATATCTCAGCCCCGGAGGGGCGACAGGCCTTTGCCGCCCCTCCGGGGCTGAGGAGCAAGGGGAATGGCCGTCCACCCCACGGCTAACGCCGTGGGCTACTCTCTGTCGGCCCTCCGGGCCTAAGATTCCGATAGGCTAAAGCTGTGAGGTCATCCATGAAAGTCCGATCGAGCTTCCTAATCCTGTGTTGTTTTCTCGCCAGCCTTGTTTGGGCACAGAGCGGGCCGGGTTCGCCGCCGGCCACGCCTTCCGGAGCGGAGGGACTGAGCGGCCTCACCCGCAGCTACCGGGTTGGCGCGTCGCCGTCCACGAAGTTTCAGAATTCGGATCGCTACGGCGCCCTGATCAAAGACGGCAAGCTCTACCTGTCCTTACAGGATGCCATCGCGCTGGCGCTCGAAAACAATCTTGATATTGAACTCGAGCGCTATGGCCCCCGCATGGCGGACACTGACCTGTGGCGGGCGCAGGCGGGTTCGTTGTTGCGTGGCGTACCTCTTTCCGTGCAGGAAGGTCCGCAAGGCACGGGCGGTCCGGTTGAGACTCCGCCCGGCAGCGCGCCGCCTCTCACCCCCTCTTCGAGCACCATCCTCGACACCAGCGTGAATCAGGCCCAGACCGATCTTTCGATTTACGGCGCAACGCCCCTCTCGAGCGGAACACCCGTCCCGTCTTTCGATCCCGTTCTGACCGGTCTGGTTGGCCCTGCCTATAGCGATACGCCCCAGGCCAATGAGGCCCAGAGCGGTTACGGCTTCCTTGTCGAGCACTCCATGGGCGAGAACTTGGGGTTGCAACAAGGTTTTTCCAGCGGCGCTTTTCTGAACCTCGGCTACACCAACCTGCGTCAGAGCTACAACAACGGCGAACTCAGCTATAATCCCTACACCGCTTCGAACCTCGGATTGACCCTCACTCAGCCTTTGCTTCAAGGTTTTGGGCGCGGCCTCAACCGCCGCTTTATTCGCATCGCCAAGAACAACGAGAGGATTTCCGACTTGGTTTTCCGCCAACAACTCATCAGCACGGTTTCCAACATCATCCGCCTTTACTGGGATCTGGTGAGCCTTAACCAGGACGTCCAGGTGAAGCGCGACTCGCTGACGCTGGCCGAAAAACTCCTGTCGGATAACAAAGTCCATGTGGAAGTGGGCACGCTGGCTCCGTTGGAGGTGCTCCGTGCCGAGGCGGAGACCGCCCAGGCCCGGCAGGCATTGAGCAACTCGGAAAGTCTGGTCCTCGAGCAGGAACTCATCTTGAAGAATTCCTTGACGCGCACCGGGACGGCAAACCCGCAGATTGCCGCCGCGCGCATTGTGCCCACCGATCACATTGAAGTGCCGGAAAGCGAGCAACTGCCGACCCTGGAAGAGTTTGCGGCCATGGCCCTTCGCAACCGCCCTGACCTGGCGGCCGGGCAGGTGCAAATCGAAAACACCCAGATGGCCCTCCAAGGCTCGCGCAACGCCCTGCTGCCTTCCTTAAACCTCGTCGCCAGCGTTCAGGGTAACGGTCTCGCCGGGCCGGTCAACACTTACCCGATTCCGGGCGTGGCATTTACTCCTATCGTTGATCCCAACCTGGTCGGGGGATACGGCACGGCCCTCTCCCAGGTATTTAGAGGCAAGTTCCCGGATTACGGCTTAGCGCTTCAACTCGATGTGCCCCTGCGCAACCGTACCGCCAGGTCCGATCTGGCGCGAGATCAATTGCAACTTCGCCAATCCGAAGTGCGCCTCCGGGAACTTCAAAACCAAGTCCGCGTTCAGGTGGAAGCCGCCCTGATTGCCCTTCGGCAAGCGCGCAGCAGTTACCAGGCGGCGGTCCAGACACGCCTTCTTCAGGAAAAAGCGCTCGACGACATGCGGCAGCAATTCGAAGTCGGGGTCGCCAGAAGCTACGACGTGATCCTGAACCAGCGCGACCTCGCCCAGGCCCGATCCAACGAGGTGGTGACGCAAAGCGATTACATCAGGGCCCGTACGGCCCTCGACCGGGCCATCGGCATGACGCTCCAGAATAACAACGTCATTCTCGATGACGCCTTCCGCGGCCAGGTCGGGCGCCCGCCCAGTCCCTTACCGGCGGAAGAGAAATAGCCGTCCGTGGTCAGCCGTCCGTTGTCCGTAGCCAGTAGTCAGTTGCAAGTAACCAGCGCGGACGACTGACTGCGGACCACGGACAACGGACGACTGACAACGGACGTTCTCCATCCCCACTTTCCACTCCGAGCCCACACCGTCTTCCCGCCACCAGATAAGAAAACTCTCATCCGGCACCGCACGGGTGCCGATAAACAAGCGGCCGGGAAAATCCCGGCGCAGTTTGATC
Organism: uncultured Acidobacteriota bacterium; assembly: GCA_963831905.1. GTDB lineage: Bacteria > Acidobacteriota > Terriglobia > UBA7540 > UBA7540 > CAVROP01. The sequence continues at coordinate 3,518,222 of CAWHRX010000009.1, forward strand.
GAGGGTTTCGGAATCCACGGGAGTTGAGGGAATAGGCAACAGGCAACCTCGAGGTTCAGTGTGACCGCGGATTCCGGTGGCAGGAGAAGAAGAATTAATGTCCTCCTTGGCGCTGGTCAGTCTCCGTCGCACCGCGCTAATCACGGCCACCTTTCTCCTCTTTCCGGTCGCCGGCCTACATGATGGCGCCGATCACGCCCTTGTTGTCGCGGCGCCAACCGCTCGAATCCGCCACGCCCTTGCCGGCCTCCCACTGAGTTTCGAGCCCAACTTAGGTCAAGCCGATCCGCGTGTGAAGTTCCTCTCGCGAGGACGTGGGTACACGCTCTTCCTGACAAAGGATCAGGCGATACTGGCAATGCAGGAGTCCGGAGCCAGGAGTCAGGAGTCAGGAGAGGAAGGACGTCCGTGGTCCGCGGCCCGTGGTCCGTTGCTGTGCGATCGAAATTCGAAACTCGAAACTCGAAAATCGGCCGCGCACCGTGCGCCCAACTCCAACCCGGAGTCACCATTAATCGTTCGCCTGCGGCTACTGGGTGCGAACTCCGGCGCCAAGGTCGCCGGCCAAGACGAATTGCCTGGCAAGAGCAACTATTTCATCGGCAATGACCCTAAGAAATGGCGTACGCGGGTGCCCACTTATGGCAGAGTACGGTTCGCAAGCATTTATCCTGGGGTCGACCTGGTTTACTATGGCGAGCAGAACGGCCAACTGGAGCACGACTTTGTACTTGCCCCCGGGGCCGATCCCAAGCGCATCAGTTTGGCGATCGCTGCGGAAGCTGAGCTCGGCGGCAAGCTGAAAGCACTGCGTATCGCATCCAATGGAGATTTGGTTGTTCACCTGCCCGACAGCGAGTTGCGCCTTCGCAGGCCCGTGGTGTACCAAGCGCGGTCGACAGTTGACAGTGGAGAGTCGGCAGTCCAGAGCCGGCAACGGACCACGGACCACGGACCACGGACAGCTTTCAATCCAGATCCCGGAATCCAAAATCGCAAATTGGTTGACGCGCGCTATGTCCTGAAGCCGGACGGCACAGTGACCTTTGAGACCGGTCCCTACGACAGAACTCTTCCTCTAGTCATTGATCCGGTCCTCAGCTATTCCACGTACCTTGGCGGAAGTGATATGGATTATGCGAATGGCATTGCCGTCGATCACTCCGGAAATGCTTACGTGACGGGCTACACGGCTTCCGTCGATTTCCCTGTCGTGAATGCAGTGCAGAGTTCTCCCGGCGGTGGCTCCTGCTTAGAAGATGGAGTTGCCACCCCCTGTTTTGACGCTTTCGTATCAGAGCTGAACTCTTCAGGGACTGCACTAGTTTATTCCACTTACCTGGGAGGTAGTGACGAGGATTACGGGGCGAGCATTGCCGTCGATTTGAGTGGCGACGCCTATGTCGCCGGATACACATATTCTACAAACTTCCCTGTGCAGAACGCGCTCCAGCCCAACAATGCCGGAGGGGTGGACGCTTTTGTTACCGAACTCAGCGCCGGTGGAGCTTCGCTGATCTACTCGACCTACTGGGGTGGAAGTCTTGATGATGTCGGGACGGGCATCACCGTCGACTCGAAAGGGAACGCCTATCTTTCTGGCTATACCGAATCGACGAACTTCCCTGTTACCTCCGGCGCGTTTCAAACTACCTATGGTAATGGTGCTCACAATGGGTTTGTGGTTAAGTTCAATTCGGGAGGAACCCAGGTTGGCTATTCAACCTATCTTGGGGGCAGCGGGGACGATTACGCTTACGCCGCGGCCGTGGACTCGGCGGGCGATGCCTACGTCACCGGAGCAACAAACTCCACCAATTTCCCCAGCCTGAATGCCTTTCAGCCGAATTACGCCGGAGGCCAATGTGCCGTGGCGCCCAACACGTTCCCGTGTTACGACGCCTTCGTCTCCAAGCTTAATCCTGCCGGCTCTGCGCTCCTCTTTTCCACCTACTTGGGCGGAACCGGCAGCGATTACGGATACGCTATCGCCCTCGACAGCTCCGCCAATGCCTATATCACCGGTTACACAACTTCCATCAACTTTCCCACAACTCCGGCAGCTTTCGATCACGTCTTCAGCGGAGCTTACGACGTGTTTGTTGCCAAGCTCAATAGTTCGGGCTCCGCGCTCGCCTATTCGACCTACTTGGGAGGCAGCGGCGGGACCCAGGCGGCTTATGGCATTGCTGTAGATTCAAATGGGTCTGCTTACGTGACGGGATACAATTACGGAGGCAACTTCCCAACCGCCAACCCTGTGCAGGCTCAAAACACCGCCTTCTACGACGCTTTCGTCAGCGTCCTCGACCCCACGGGAAGCTTCCTCCTATTTTCAACCTACCTGGGCGGCACACAGGATGATTTCGGACGCGGAATCGCTCTGGACCCTTCAGGGAACATCTACGTGGCGGGCGCAACGTTCTCGCCGGATTTCCCCACGACCTCGGGCAGCTTTGAACCCTCCTACATGGGCGGGCCTTACGATGCTTTTGTGACCAAGTATAGCGCCCCGGCAATGCCTGTCGTCGCCATCTCTCCGTCGTCGTACAATTTCGGCAGCCAGGCCGTCGGCACGGCGAGTTCCCCGGAGGCGATCGATCTGACCAACACTGGCGGCGTGGCCCTTGTGATCTCCAGCATCACGGCCAGCGGCGATTTTTCTCAAACCAACAATTGCGGCGCCGGCCTTGCTTCCGGTGCCTCCTGCACGATTAGCGTCACCTTCACGCCGTCGCAATCCGGCGCGCGCAGCGGCGCCATCACTGTTTCTGATAATGCCAGCCCTGCCACCCAGACCATTAGCCTCACCGGGACCGGCGCGGGCGCACAGGCCAATCTCGCGCCCAGTTCATTGACTTTCTCACCTCAACCGGTCGGCACCAGCAGCAGCCCTCAAAGCCTCACTCTTTCCAACTCGGGCAGCACGGCACTCACGATCTCCAGCATCGCCATCAGCGGCGACTTCTCCCAAACCAACACTTGCGGCTCCAGCCTCGCCGCCAACTCGTCGTGCACGATCAGTGTTACATTCACCCCCACCGCCATCGGCTCGCGTAGCGGCACGATCACCGTCACCGACAATGCCAGCCCGGCCACCCAGGCGGCCAGCCTCTCCGGTACCGGCACGGCGCCTACGGCCAGTCTCTCCCCCACGTCCTTGGTGTTTGCTTCGCAAGCTTTGGGTACCAGCAGCAGCCCTCAAAGCGTTACTCTGAACAATCCAGGCAGCGCCACCCTCACGATCTCCAGCATCACGGTCAGCGGCGACTTCTCCCAAACCAACACGTGCGGCACGAGCCTCGCCGCCGGTTCGTCTTGCACGATCAGCGTCACTTTCACTCCCACCGCCAGCGGCTCGCGTACCGGCTCGGTCACCGTCACCGACAATGCTAGCCCGGCCACTCAGACCGTCAGCCTCTCCGGCACCGGCACGGCGCCCATTGCCAGCCTTTCTCCCACGTCCTTGACGTTTTCTTCACAAGCGTTGAACACTACCAGCAGCCCTCAAAGCCTCACTCTCTCCAACACCGGCACAGCAGCCCTCAAAATCACCAGCATCGCGGTCACTGGCAACTTCTCCCAAACCAACACCTGCGGCTCCAGTGTGGCGGCCGGCGCCTCCTGCAGCATCAGCGTGACCTTCAAACCCACAGGCAGTGGGCAGAGAACGGGAACCGTAACCGTCACCGACAACGCCAGCCCTGCCACCCAGACTGCCAGCCTCACCGGAACCGGCGCCGGGCCAGGAGCCACGCTCTCCCCCGTTTCCCTCACGTTCGCCACACAAGCCGTGGGTACGAGCGGCAGCGCTCAGACCGTCACCCTCAAGAACACGGGCACCGCGAGCCTCACCATTAGCAGTATCACCATCAGCGGCGACTTCTCCCAAACTCACACCTGCAGCACTATTCTGGCGGTCGGCAACTCCTGCAGCATCAGCGTGACCTTCAAACCCACGGCCAGCGGAACAAGGACAGGCGTTCTGACTGTTTCCGATAACGCTGTCCCCGCCACTCAGACTGTCAGCCTCACCGGAACGGGCGCCGCCCCTGCGGTCAGCCTTTCTCCCACCTCCCTGACGTTCGCTTCACAAGCGGTGGGCACCAGCAGCAGTCCTCAGAGTGTTATCCTCACCAACACGGGCAGCGCCACGCTCACGGTCTCCGGGATCAGCGCCAGCGGCGATTTTTCCCAAACCAACACCTGTGGCTCGAGTGTGGCGGCGGGCACCTCCTGCACCATCAGTGTGACGTTCAAACCCAGCGTAGCTGGGACGAGAAACGGCACTCTGACCATTACCGACAACGCCAGCCCCGCCACTCAGACCGTCAGCCTCACCGGGACGGGCACAGGCGGCCCTGCGGTCAGCCTCTCTCCCACCTCCTTGACGTTCGCTTCACAAGCGGTGGGCACCAGCAGCAGTTCTCAAGCCGTCAAGCTCGAGAATACGGGAACCTCGACGCTTACCATCTCCAGCATCGCGGTGAGCGGTCCCTTCTCCCAAACCAACACCTGCGGTTCCAGTGTGGCAGCCGGCGCCTCGTGTAGCATCGCGGTCACCTTCAAGCCCATCGCCTCCGGGACCGCAACCGGGACTTTGACCGTCACCGACAACGCCAGCCCTCCCACCCAGACCGTCAGCCTCACCGGAATGGGCGCCGGTCCCGTGGCCAGCCTTTCTCCCTCTTCCTTAACTTTTCCTACGCAAAAGGTATTGACGAGTAGCAGCCCCCAAACCGTGTCGCTGACGAATACGGGGAACGCACTGCTCAGCATCAGCAGCATCAAGGCCAGCGGCTCCTTCTCTCAGACCAACACCTGCGGCTCCAGTGTGGCAGCCGGCGCCTCGTGTAGCATCGCGGTAACCTGCAAGCCCATCACCACGGGGATCACAACCGGGACTTTGACCGTCACCGACAACGCCACCCCCGCTACCCAGACGGTCAGCCTGACGGGAACCGGCGCCGCTTCGACCAAGGTATCGCTTTCACCCCCTTCATTGACTTTCTCCGCCCAGACAGTCGGCACGGTGAGCAGTGCTCAGAGCGTAACCCTCACCAACACAGGCGGTGCGGCCCTCAGCATCGCCGGCATTACCGCCAGCCAGGAAGCCTCCCAAACCAACGACTGCGGCTCGAGCGTCGCGGTCAACGCCAGTTGCACTCTCAGCGTAACCTTCAATCCGGCCGCCGGTGGAACCAGAACCGCAGCCATCGCCGTCACCGACACTGCCGAAGGCAGCCCCCAGACCATCGCACTGACCGGCACGGGTGAAGACTTCACCATCGCGGCGCCCTCGGGTTCCTCCACCTCCGCCACCGTTTCGCCCGGAGGAGCGGCGACTTACTCGCTGAGCGCCGTGGCATTGGGCGGGTTCAATCAGAAGGTGGCTTTCGCTTGCACCGGGGCCCCCTCGGGAGCAAGCTGCACAGTTTCACCCGCCTCCACCAACTTCAGCAGCCCGGCGAGCCTGACGGTTTCTATTGTCACGGCAGCCGCTTCCTGCCTGCCTCCGCACAATTCCATTCCACCACCCCCGCAGCCGCGGCCGTGGCTCCTTTGGACCATGGGCCTTCTGGCATCGGGAAGCCTCGCACAGGCGGTCCGCAGCCGGGATGCAAGAGGGGAACGCAGGCGGACGGCAACCACCGCCTTCGCGGCGCTTGTGCTGGTGATGCTGGCACTGGCAGCCTGCGGCGGAGGCGGCGCCACCGCTCCCCAGCCCGCCAACTCCGGCACTCCCGCGGGAACCTACTCACTCACCATAACAGGGACGTGTACGTCCTGCTCAACCGCCCTCCGCCATTCCGTGAGCCTGAGCTTAATCGTGCAATTGTAGGGGGACTGCTTGCCGTCCCCGCATCGTTACTAGGCCGACGAGGGTAGGGCAAGCCCTACCCCTACAGCACCTGGGTGCGTGGCTGCGCGACGCTTCAATCTTCGGCTGCCGTTATCGATGGATCGGGGCCGCCTCATCTTCCATTTACTTTTATCATTGACTGTGATAATAATGCCCGCTTTGGTGCCAAAACATGCATCTCCATATCGTTGACTACGCGATCATCATCATCTATTTCGTCTTCGTCCTGGGCATCGGCTTCGCGCTGCGCGGCCGCATGAAGACGAGCGAAGATTTCTTCCTCTCGGGGCGCTCGATTCCCGGTTGGATAACCGGCCTGGCCTTCATGTCCGCGAACCTCGGCGCTCTCGAGGTCATGGGCCACGCCGCCAACGCCGCCAAGTACGGCATGTTCGTCAACCACTTCTACTGGCTTGCCGCCATGCCGGCCATGTGTTTCGTCGGCGTCTTCATGATGCCGTTTTACTACGGCAGCAAGGCGCGCAGCGTCCCTGAATATTTGCGCAAGCGCTACGATGAAAAGACTCGCACGCTCAATGCCCTCTCTTTCGCCGTGATGACCCTGCTGGTTTCCGGCGTCGACCTTTATGCCATGGCCATTCTCTTCCAGCGCCTGCTGCACTGGCCCTTTGGCGCCAGCGTGGTCGCCTCGGCGGCGGTGGTGGCCATCTACATCTACCTGGGCGGGTTGACTTCCTCGATCTACAACGAGGTGCTGCAATTCTTCCTCATCGTCTTCGGCTTCCTTCCCTTGGCCATCCTGGGACTCAAAGCGGTGGGAGGATTCGCGGGGCTCAAGGAGAAATTGCCCAGTCCCGCCTACGCGCATACCTGGGCGAACATCTGGCACGCCTCCCAGAATCCCATGGGGATTAACTGGTTTGGCACGATCTTCGGACTGGGCTTCGTGCTCTCTTTCGGCTACTGGTGTACGGACTTCCTGGTTGTCCAGCGTGGCCTGGCGGCCAGGGACATGCCCTCCGCGCAGCGCACGCCCCTCATCGCGGCCGTCCCCAAGATGTTCTTCCCGCTGATGGTAGTTCTTCCCGGCCTGGTCGCTATAGCGCTTGATCCCCATCTGACCAAATACCTCGACGGACGCTACGACAACGCGCTCCCCGCCATGCTCGGCAAGTTCTATCCCTCGGGTCTCTTGGGGATCGGGCTGACGGCGCTGATGGCCAGTTTCATGTCCGGCATGGCAGGAAACGTTACCGCCTTCAACACGGTCTGGACGTTTGATATCTACCAGACGCACGTGAACCCGGGCCGGCCTGATCGTCATTACCTGACGATGGGCCGCGTGGCAACTGTCTTCGCCGTGGCGGTGGGCATCGGCACTGCCTTTATCGTTCTCAGGTTCAACAACCTGATGGACTACCTCCAACTGCTCTTTGCCTTCTTCAATGCCCCGCTGTTCGGCACCTTCCTGCTGGGAATGTTCTGGAAACGCACCACCGCCCACTCGGGTTTCTGGGGGCTGCTCTCCGGGATACTCGCCGCCGCCACTCACTATTGCCTGTACCACTATCACGTGATTATGTACCCCAGTGATATGGCGGCGAATTTCTATCAGGCCATCTGGGCGTTCTGCGTTTGCGTGGTGGTGACCGTTGTGGTGACGATGTTTACAGAACCCCGGAAGGAAGAAGAGTTGGTAGGACTGGTGTATTCTCTGACTCCGAAGCCTAGAAACCAGGATCTCCCCTGGTTTGAGAGGCCCGGCATTCTTGCCCTCGGCATTCTTGGGATGTGCACTGTGTTGAATATTATTTTCTGGTAAAAACTATGGGCTTAGACATTCGTTTGCCGATTGGAATCATCTTCACTATTTACGGTGCCATTCTCATCATCTATGGCCTGGTGGCGGATCCTGCCATTTTCGTGAACTCCGTAGGTGTGAACATCGATGTTTGGTGGGGCGCGGCGATGCTGGTTTTCGGACTGATCATGGGCCTTCTGGCATTCCGCGCCTCGCCGCGCTTCAAGTAGCGAATCGCGTCATGTCCGATTGCACCGATGAGTTGGCATGAAAACACACATCGACGCTGGAATCCGCTTATTCGAGAATGGGTCCTGGTTTCGCCGCAAAGAACCCAACGCCCCTGGCAAGGCCAAATAGAACGCTCCTCCCGTGTGGTCCCCCCAGCTTACGATCCTGAGTGCTACCTGTGCCCCGGTAATGCACGCGCGGGCGGCTTCCGAAATCCCCACTACACATCCACCTTCGTTTTTGATAATGACTTTCCCGCCCTCGAGGCCGGCACGCCCGAAGCCAGTCTCGACGAAGGCGGGCTGCTTATTGCCCAGTCAGAAAGAGGCATTTGCCGTGTCGTCTGCTTTTCACCTGACCATAGCCTGACGATTTCACAAATGGCGTTAAGCGATCTCCAAGCAGTCGTCGCGACATGGATATCCCAGTATGAAGAATTGTGCGGGTTGTCGTTCATCAGCTCGGTGCAGATTTTTGAGAACCGTGGGGCCATGATGGGCGCCAGTAATCCGCACCCCCATTGCCAGATCTGGGCAACCGAACGGCTGCCGAACGAGGTATGGAAAGAACAGCTCTCGCAAACGGAGCACCTGAATACGCATCGTTCGTGCCTATTGTGCGACTACCTGAAAATCGAGACGGCCGATCGAGAACGGCTGGTCTGTGAGAACCGGTCGTTTGTGGCGCTGGTCCCTTTTTGGGCGGTTTGGCCCTTTGAAATCTTCGTGGCGCCGAAAACACATCTCGGCGCTCTGGACGAATTTGGCGGCTCGGAGCAACAAGATCTTGCCGACATCTTGAAACGCGTCACCACCCGCTGCGACAACTTGTTCGCGACGCCGTTCCCCTACACGATGGGATTTCATCAGCGGCCGGCCGGCCCGCTTCCCCATCCCGAATGGCACTTCCATGCTCACTTTTATCCGCCGCTGCTTCGCTCGGCGACTATTCGGAAGTTTATGGTGGGTTTCGAGCTCTTGGGCATGCCGCAACGCGACATCACACCCGAAGCCGCTGCCGCGCGTCTTCGTGAGGCGTCCGAAGACCACTTTCTAGGACGCGGTTGAGCAGCGCCGGGGGTGTGTGGTGCGGGCGTCCCGCCCGCCGTGGCACGAGCATCCTGCCCGAGTGCGGGATGCGGGACGCTCCCGCGACAGCGGGCGAGACGCCCGCACCACACACCCCCCTTCAAACCATACCCTCTCCCTTGGGGACCATAGGCGCTAGTTTAAGATACGAGAACAGCCTTTAAGCCACGGCAGTGGCGTCATCATGTAGCCCACGGCGCAACCGTGGGATTACGTTGGCAGCCAACAGCTTCTCAGCCCCGTCAGGGGCGGCATCGGTGGCGAAGGGGTTCGTGTCACGCTTTTCGGCGGAGGGATCTCCCGCCCCTGACGGGGCTCAGGAACTCACTGGGACATGCATTTTCCCCACGGCTTGGAACGCGTGAACAATTTCGGAACGTGTCATCCTGAGCGCAGCGAAGGATCCCTGCAGTTGTTCTTAAGCCGCTGAACCAAAAAGAACTGCCGGGATCCTTCGCTGCGCTCAGGATGACAGGTGGACGGTTTTTTCATACCTTCTTGCGCCATGGGCTAAATGACTCCGCCCGCTGCGCGGGCTGACAGGCGACCAGGCGCTTATTCTCGCGCTTTTCCCCAGCCAGGGTACTAGTACTACCCTGGCCTATCCTCAGAAACGATTTTGCTTGACAAACCAACCCTGTACTGATAACCTATAGTTACCCCACACCGTGCCGGGGGAGGTTTCTTTTCCCGGCAACCCATTCCTCTGCCCTAGGAGGGCTTATGTCTATCCGCAATTCGCCTCAGAGTACTCCTCAACTGCTCGACGCCGCCCGCTCGAACGCCCGGCGCTCCCACGGCCCGTGCACCGCGGCCGGTAAAGAGAATTCCAAAATGAACGCCCTCCAGCACGGCGAGCGTTCTGATCCCGAAAACCACTACGAAGTGATGCGCGCCCTGGGCGAAGACCCAGCCCGGTTCGACGCCCTGAAGCAGGAGCTCATCGCTTCCTTCAGCACCGGCGACCCCTTCGTTGAAAAGCAGGTTGACGATCTCACCCGCCTCTACTGGCGTCGCGAGCGTCTGGAGCGCTCCCAGACCGGCCTGATGCGCCGCGCCCTGCTGGCACTCGAAGAGAAGCAGCATCGCCGTCGCAAGGAAATCGATGACTGCACAATGGAGGTCGGCCAGGCCATCAACGTCACGCTCGAGGCGCCCTCGGACCCCGCCGCGCGCCTGCGCCTGCTGCTTTCGTTTCTGGCACTGATTCGCGTGCAGGTGCACGCCCGCTCGTTCCTGGCCTGGCAGGCCGCCGCGCTCCAGGGCTTTTACCGGAACAAGACCGGCTGGCGAGGGGCGCGGTTGTGCTTTCTGCTGTCGCTCTTTGCGGGGAGCAACTTGCCTCTGCCGCTGGGTGACGCCGGCGCGCACGCAGCGGATGCCGAGGGCGACGAAGAGGATGATATCGAGGCGCCGCTTGTGGACGCCCAACCCGCCCAGGAGGCCGGCCCCTTCGTCGCCACCGAACCGGCGGACGAACTGCGGTACAAGCAACTGGTCCTGCTGCTCGCGGACGAGGTGGCCGCAGTCGAGCAGGAGTTCGAGTACGAGGAGAAATTGAACGACGAGAGAGCGGCGATCGAGCGCGACGCCTGCCTGGCTCCGGCGGGCGAAGAGTGGCGGATGATGCTGCGGCGGGAAGAGTCGCTGGACCGCGCCATCGACCGGAAGATCAAACTGTTGCTGAGCCTGCGCAAGGCAGGACGCAAAAGCCGCAGGGTCGAAAAACCTGTCTCAGGCCGGCACCCCCGCTGCGAGCTTAAGCAGTTCGACGCGATAACCGAGGTCGCGGAGTTGGCGGATCATTCGGGCGGTGCGCTTTTGCTTTGACTTTTGGCTGACCGCTGGGCCGCGTTCCTCGTAACGAACTCCTTGGTGCAGAATCTTCCAGATTAAGCGACAAAGCCGATGTGCAATCACCGCGATGGTTTGGTTGTGCCCCAAGCGCGCCACATAGCGGCGGTAGAGGATCGCAAAGACGCTGCCTTTGAGTTTAACTGCGGCGTGGGCCGCCTGATTCAGGATGCGCCGCAGGTGGCGGTTGCCCTTGGGCGAGCGGCGGTTGTGGTTGACTCCCGCGCTCTCCTCCTCGCCTGGGCATGCACCCACCCAGGAGGAGAGAGCTTTAGCGGAAGGGAAGGTCGCTGCCGAGGCGCCCACCTCCGCCAGGATCTGCTGTCCTGAATCCACCCCCAGGCCGGGTACCTCCGCCAAGCGCTGGACTTGCTCCTGGTGGGCAGCCAGCAGCGTGGCCATCTCTTGGCTGAGCTGAGTAATCTGTGCCTCGGCGCGTTGCCACTCCTCCAGCGCCCTCTGCAACAACCGGCGGTAGACGGGATGGAGCTCGCCACAGGCACCCAGCGCATCGCATAACTCTTCCGGCGTGGCGCGCAGGCGATAATCCGCTCGTGCCGCCACCGCTGCCGGATCCGTCTCCCCTTCCGCGATGGCCGTTAACATACGCCGTCCACTGAGGCCCAGCAGGTCGGAAACCAAACTGGACAACTTCAGATGCGCCTCTTCCAGCAAAGCCTCCAACCGGTTCTGTAACTGCACTTGGTTGCACCTCAACTGGTACTTGGTGCGCATGACCGTGCGCCACACACGCTGCTCGGCACTCGGCACGAAGCTCAGGATCAGTTCGCCTGCCACCAGTCGTTTCACCAGACGTTCGGGGTCGGCGAAATCGTTCTTCCGCCCCCGTGGTCCCCGGTTCGACTGTGCCTGCGCCAGATGCAGCATTCCCGACATCGGACGAGCCCCTTCCCGTCCTTGCTGGAGGGGCTTCCAGTATCGTTCCAGGATTGCCCAGACCGGTTTCCAATACTGTGCCGTGGACTCCATCACCACTTCCTCAACCTCTTGCTCCACCAGCCAAGCGGCCAGTGAGCGCAGGTGCGAGGGGGTACTGCCACACGGTCGCCGCTCAAACTCATATTCACCCCTTACTTCCACATCGCAAACCACGACCGTCAACATTCTCTTATGAACGTCAATTCCTGCTATTCTATAAGGCATCACACGCTCCTTTGGGCGGGAGCGGAGAGCGTGCCCAAAGTTACCTTATGCAGGGTCGCGGGCTATCGCCGCTCCCCCCTGAGGGAGACAGCAACGCCCAATTATTCGCTCAACACGCACGCTCCGGATCAGACAGACCTACGGCCTCAACCGCTCCACTGCGACTACGATCTCACCGCTCTCGACCGTGCCTATCATAACCCAACACCTTTTTCATGAGCTTTCGCGGGCCGAAGGCCCATGGGGACAGACCTTGGAAAGCAGGTCTGCGCCAGCCGAGCTAGGGACGCCAGCCGAGGACGTAGGGGCGCCTCTTGTGGGCGCCCAGGCCGACCGAGACGGCGGCCCCACAAACGAACAGCCCTCTCCCGAGGGGAGAGGGTGTCAGGCTCCGGCGCTTTCATCAGCCGGAGCATGACGGGCGAGGGGTTTTTCCCTCGCTGAGAGTGAGAACTTGAGTTGACTGCGCCGCAATTCCGGCGGAACGGAGAGGCACGCCAGGACTCTGAGCTACATGAGAGGAAAGAGGGAAAGAATGTCTGTGTGGGCCGGAACCAACCCCTCACCCGGCCCGCGGTGGCGGATGAAAACGCCGTCGCGGTCCACCCTCTCCCCCAAGGGGGCGAGGGGATCGGGAGTGAAGCGGGCCCCTGCTAAGAAAGAGGGCATTGTGACCGAGGTTTTGTGTTGAAGGAGAAAACAACGAACGCTTCGGCCTGCTCGAAGGCTCGCAGTTGGTTATCTGCTGTAGTGGGCTAGCCTTTGTTTTCATCAACATTCCCGGATCGTTCGTTGGTTTTTGAACCCGCCCGCCGTAGGGGTAGGGCTTGCCCTACCGTTGTTCGGGCCGGCGGAAACGCGGGGACGGCAAGCCGTCCCCCTCCAACGCCTGGGTCCGCATGGAACTTCCGTACCATTGTGCAAAACATCGAGTTAGCACAAAATCGCGCTCAGTGTAAAGTCCGAGAAGGGAAGGCGGAATGTTCGGACGGCGAAAACCAGCCGTGGTAACCAGCGCGAGCCTAGGACTCTGCCTTCTGATTGGAATCAGCGCAGCCCTGGCCAGCCCGAAGCCGAGGACCGCGCAGGACGCCCTCCCCCTGCTCCATACCGTCCGCGAGGTCAGGCAGCTTACCCCCGAGCAGGCTGCCCGAGGTTATCCAGTTCGATTGCACGCCGTGGTCACCTGCTCCATGCACAGGGACATCCCTCCCGCCCTTTTCATTCAGGACGCAACGGGTGGGATCTACGTTGCCGTCACCCATGGCAACGGCCCCTTCAAACCCGGCCAGGTTGTCACGGTCGAGGGCATATCCGACCCTGGCTCGGCCCCCATGGTCAAGAACGCCAAGGCAACTGTCGAGGCAGAAGGCGCACTCCCTCCCGAGCGGCGGGTACCTGTCGCTTGGGTGGCGCAAGACAAGGAAGACAGTCAATGGGTGGCAGTTGAAGGGTTGGTCCACTCGCTGGCCGTCTCTGATGGCGATCTATTGATCAATATCGAATCCGATGGGGTGCGCCTGCGCGGCAGGATCGAGCAGGGAAATTTCCCCAATGTACCGGCCTTGTATGGCGCTCGAGTACTGCTGAAGGGTGTAGGTTCGTCGATTCAAAATGACAGAAGCCAGGTCATGGCATGCGAACTGGTGATTCCCAGCATGGCGGACGTAGTCGTGGAGCAAGCTCCACCTTCGGATCCATTTTCTGAATCTCTCGAGCCCATTGGAAGTCTCTCCCAAGCTGCGGTGCACTCGGCGGGCGTCTTGATAAAGGTAAAGGGAATCGTCGCCCTGCAACGCCTCGGCAGCTTATTGTTCGTCACGGACGGCAAAGATAATCTCCTGGTACGAACTCGCCAGGACACAGCGGTGAAACCAGGAACCGTGGTTGAGGTGGTCGGATATCCGAGATTCGGCGATTACTTGCCCTTGCTTGACGATGCCGTTTTCCGTCCGGCTGGGACAGCCTCCGCGCCGTCGCCCACTGAAGTCAATGCCTCCGATGCGAATAATGGCCACTACGACGCCGAGCTGATCTCTACTCAGGGCCAGTTGCTTGGCAGCTCAATCCAGGCTGGCGCTCCAGTGCTGACATTGCAATCCGGGAACACGACTTTCAACGCAGAACTACCCGGAGGAGGCGCCGAACTCAGGCCGTACGAAGCGGGCAGCGAACTCAAGGTCAAGGGCGTTTGCCTGGTGGAGAGTAACGAAAATCACGATGCCATCGGGTTTCATATCCTGCTGCGCGGGCCTGAGGACATTATCCTGCTAAAAACCCCATCTTGGTGGACGGTAGGCCGGCTGGCAGCGTTGCTCTCCCTGATGGCGCTACTCGTCCTCGCCATAGCCGGTTGGGTTTGGTTGCTGCGCCGCCGAGTGGAGAGGCAGACCGGGGTGATTTCCTCGACACTCGAGTCGGTGGCCGACGGGATTCTCGTGGTGTCGGCGAGTGGGAGAGTGGTCACCTGGAACAAGAAGCTCCAGGAACTCTGGCGAGTTCCCGACCGGATCATGGCCACGGGCGAACACCAACTGCTGGCGGAGTTCATGATCGCTCAATTGAAGGCGCCCGAGGAAGGGTGGATTCGACTGAAGAGTCTCAACTCGGAGCCTCTGGCGAAGAGCGATCACGACCTCGAGTTCAGCGACGGCAAAGTGTTTGCACGTCACTCCGAGGCGTGGCTGGTGGGCGGCACGCCGGCCGGACGGGTCTGGAGTTATCGAGACATCACGGCTGAAATACATGCCAAGGCGGAACTGGAAAGGGCGAAGGCGGAGGCCGACGCAGCCAACCGGGCCAAAAGCGAGTTCCTGGCCAACATGAGCCACGAGATTCGTACGCCCATGAATGGCGTGCTCGGCATGACGGAATTGGCCCTGGATACCGATCTGAGCGCCGAACAGCGCGGATATCTGGAGATGGTGCAGACGTCCGCTTATAACCTGTTGGCGGTCGTCAACGACATTCTGGATTTCTCCAAGATCGAAGCGGGCAAGCTGGAACTGGATTGCATCGAATTCAAGCTGCGCGGCAGCCTCGAACCGACCATCAAGACCCTCGGCGTGCGCGCTCATCTACAGGGTTTGGAATTGAACTACCGCGTGGAGCGCGACGTGCCCGAGAGTGTGGTGGGCGACCCCGGCCGGGTGCGGCAGGTCCTGATCAACTTGTTGGGCAACGCTTTGAAGTTTACTGAGCAGGGCGAGGTCAACATCCGGGTCGAGCAGGAACGGGCGGAGCCGGATTCTACCTACCTGCACTTCAGCGTGCAGGACACCGGGATCGGGATTCCCAGCGATAAACAGGCCGTAATCTTCGAGTCGTTCATCCAGGTCGAAAGTTCCGCCGGGCGCCATTACCAAGGCACGGGCCTGGGCTTGACCATCTCCAAACGCCTTGTGGAAATGATGGGCGGCCGCATTTGGGTTGAGAGCACACTCGGACAAGGCAGTACGTTTCACTTCACCGTGCGCCTGGGCATGGCGAATTCCAGTGATGAGGTTGGGTCCGTTCTGCCCTCCAGGCTGGCTGGCCTGCGCGTGCTGGCCGTCGATGACAACGCCACGAACCGGCGGATCATGGAAGAGATGCTGTGGGGTTGGCGCATGAGACCTGCCGTTGCCGAAGGCGCCCACGCGGCAATGATCCGATTGCAGCAGGCGATCGCCGATGCAACGCCTTTTTCGCTGGTGATCACGGACGTCAACATGCCCGGTATGGACGGATTCGGTTTGGCGGAGGAAATTCGCAAGCATCCAGAACTGTCCGATACCACCATCGTGATGCTGACCTCGGCCGGCCAACGGGGCGATGCGGCACGCTGCCGCCAACTGGGGGTTGGCGCATACCTCACAAAACCCATCGGAGAGGCCGAACTCCTCGACGCTATTCTGCACATTTTGGGATCCAACGCTCAGAGCAAGGGGCCGGCGCTGGTCACCCGCCACACCTTGCGCGAAGAGAAAGGCGCGCTCCGGATCCTCTTGGCGGAGGACAACCAGGTGAACCAGAAACTGGCAGTCCGCCTGCTCGAGAAGCGGGGCCATTCCGTGGCCGTCGCCAACAACGGCCGCGAGGCTCTGGAATGGCTGGACCGGGAGACTTTCGATGTGGCCCTGCTGGATGTGCAAATGCCCGAGGTCGACGGCTTCGAAACTACGGCCGAGATCCGCAAGCGGGAACAAGCGACGCGCCGCCACCTGCCCATCCTCGCCATGACGGCCTACGCCATGCAAGGCGACCGCGAGCGCTGCCTGGCCGCGGGCATGGATGGCTACATAGCTAAGCCTATCCAGCCGCGAAAGCTCTTCGAGGCCCTGGACGAATTGGTGGCTGCGGCGGGCGGGCCGGACGAAGCCCCCACCCCGGGCGGGTCGATGGTTCGGTAAGAAGCGGGAGTAATCAGTGTGGCTGCCCTTGCAGCTTACCCGACCGGCGCGGGCCGCGTTCGCCGATGCGGCAAGAAGCCACTACGGGTCTGCTGCCCTCGATCGGCTGGGTGCTCAGCAACCCAGCCTGTGCTGACCAAAGTGTCAGGAAAAGCCTAACCTTCCATGACTAACCTCCTTCGAGTTCAATAGCCCCCTGAGCAGAGCGCGGCGCAATCTTGACAGTGTCGTCAAGATTAGCTAGCATCGAGTTGTGGGGCTGACCTTGTGCTTTGCCCACCGCCGCCGGAAATGGCCACGACCACCAAAATGAGTCTTGCACTCGCCGCACCCGGAGTAGCTCGCAAGTCTGAGGGATCCACTCTCGATCAAATCGGGAAGACGCCGCTGCTTCGCCTGCGCCATCTCTGTGCCGCGTTCGAGGGAGTCGATCTCTTCGCCAAGGCGGAGTTTCTGAATCCCGGCGGCTCGATCAAGGATCGTCCGGCGCTGAATATGATCCTGGAGGGCGAGCGGAGCGGCGCTCTGACGCCAGGGCGCATCATTCTGGATGCGACCAGCGGGAACACCGGGATCGCTTACGCCATGATCGCCGCCGCCAAGGGTTACCGCGCGAAAATCTGCATCCCTCAAAACGCCTCGCTGGAACGAAAGCGCACTCTTCTAGCGTACGGCGCCGAACTGGAGTTGACCGACCCGGGCGCAGGGTCGGACGGGGCGATTCTGCGCTGCCGCGAGATCTATCGCTCCGACCCCTCCCTCTACTTTTACCCGGACCAATACAACAATCCGGCCAACTGGCAGGCCCATTTCAATACCACGGGTCCGGAAATCCTGAGTCAGACGGGAGGGGGCATTACGCACTTCGTGGCGTCGCTGGGCACGAGCGGGACGTTCACCGGTGTGTGCCGCCGTCTGAAGAGGGAACTGCCGCAGGTTCAGTGCGTGTCTGTCCAGCCTGCCTCGAGTTTTCACGGGATCGAGGGAACCAAGCATATGGACGGCGCGGTGGTTCGGCCCGGCATTTACGATCCCAGCCTTGCCGACCGAAACCTCTTTGTCGAGACCGAGGAAGCCCAGCAAATGTCCCGCCGGCTCGCCAGGGAAGAAGGTCTGCTGGTCGGAGTCTCTTCCGGCGCGAACGTGGCGGCGGCGCTGCGCATCGCCGGCGAGCTCGCTGCGGAAGGGCGCCCTGGGACGGTGGTCACGATTCTCTGTGATGGTGGAGGGAAGTACCTGAGCGAGGAGTTCTGGAACGACACGGAGTGAGCTTTTCTTCGCCCGCCGGTTCACGGGCAAATTCCACTTCCCGCTTCATGCCTTCTTCAGCGCGGCCTTTGGCCTTAGCTACCCGGCAGCGGCCGCGGTTTCACATCGGCGTTGACCAGCCCTGTTGCCCACTTGATCGCCTCGGTATACATCTTTTGCAGGTTAGGGTTGTCCCAGTTTTCCTTGGGATGACCCAGGGTGGAATAGAAGACCCTGCCGCGGCCGTACATCTTCGCCCAGGCGACGGCGAAATCGCGGTCGGTGCGATGGACCCTGGGATTCGACAGGTCAAGGCGGCCCGCATCGAGACGCATCAGCACCCGAACTTTGTCGCGGGAATAGTCCCTGATCTGGTAGATCTCGTCCCTCAAAACGAATGACCGCGGCCATTGCTGCATTCCTGGAAAGTTGGGATCTTCCACAAGAATAGGCGCATTGAAGGTTCCCCAGGGATGCTCGTCAAAGTAGCCTCCGAGCATTTCGCCATACTCGGGCCAATCGGTGAAGGTGATGGCGGCGCTGTGCACGCCAACAAAGCCCTTCCCGTCGTCATGCACGAAGGAAAGAAGGTCCGCCTTCTGTTGCGCGTCCATCTCGAGGGCGCCGCCGGTGAAGAAGAGAACGGCGTCGAAATCATTCAGGTTTTTGGCGTTGTATTCGAGCTTCTTCTTGGTCAGCGCTTCGGTGTCGGTACGGATCGTAGTTTCCCATAAACCCGTCTCCTCACCGAGCCGCTCGATGGTAGCCATGGCGTGAGAGACGGACTCGTGGCGATAACCCTTCTCTTCCCCGAGTACGAGGAGGTGCTTTTTCAGCGGGGCGGGTGATTGAGCAACACAGAGGCTCGAAAAAACAAGGGTCAACAAGAGATAAGCCGGCCGGCCGATCTTCATGGGTTCTTCCTCCTCGCTTTTAGTGGCCGCCCTCGGGTCCGCTAGGATACGACTCACCGCCTGCGGATCAATGGCCGAGACGGCGCACCGCCCCAGCACGGTCCTTCCGAAGCGTTGCCTTCGGGCTGAACATCATGTCCCGGCAAAGCCCTTGTGTCAATCGACCGGAACCTGGCATTGAATTCCGCCGGACTCAGGTCTATGCTAAGAGGCGGTCGAGGATACAAGAAGAAGGGTCCGGATTCATTGCAAAAGGTGGTTGTTTCTAATTCTGCCGGGAGGGCAAGCTTCTATGGAGAATAAGGGAATCAATCGGCGAGACTTTGTAGGCGCCTCATTGGCGGCTACCGCAGGGCTTTGGGCGTCGTCGGGAACGGCGCTCTCCAGCCAAGGGGCGGGTACGCAGAGACCCGCAGGATTGAAGGTAGGCCTATACAGCATCACGTATCTGGGAGTCTGGTACCGGGGAGACGCCTTGTCGCTCGAAGACACAATTCGCCGGGCGAAGAAATACGGCTACGACGGCGTCGAGGTAGACGGCAAGCGGCCGCACGGACATCCGCTTAGCCTCACGCGCGCCCATGCCCGCGAGCTGCGCAAAATGGCGGAAGGCGAGGGCATCGAGATCTACGGCCTGGCCGGCAACAACGATTTCAGCAGTCCGATCGTCGAGCATCGCGCCGCGCAACTGCTTTACATGCGCGACTTGATCCAGCTCGCGCCGGAACTGGGGGCCAAGACCGTACGGGTATTCCTGGCCTGGCGGGGCGTTACTGAGAAGCAAGGGCTCGCATCGTACGCTATTGCCGAGCCTCTCTGGGATACCGTCCACAAGGGCTTTTCGGAGGAAGAGATCTGGGACTGGTGCCGCGACGGCATGATCCAGTGCGCCAAGTTCGCCGGCGACTCCGGTGTGACCCTGGCTCTACAAAATCATCATCCGGTCATCCGCGATCACAAGGATGTGCTGCGCATGGTAAAGGAAGTCAACTCGCCCCACCTCAAATGCTCGCTCGATGCCTGGATCATGGATGACAAGTCGCCGGAGGCCATACGCCAGGCGGCTCACGACGTTGGCCATTTACAGGCGCTTTCGCACTTCGGCGGGGAGTTCAAGAAAGAGGCGGATGGGACGGTGAAGGGGCCGGAATTCTACGCCTACTTCGTCGAAGGCATGAAAGAGATCGGCTATAAGGGTTACATTGGCTACGAACTCTGCCATACGCTTCCCGTGGTCAACGGCCAGACTGTGGGTTTGGAGTTCGCCGACCAGTGCGCCGAGGGTGCGGCCATCTACATGCGTGAGTTAATCAAAGGCCAGGCGAGTTGATCTCAAGGATAGGTCTCTTCCCGACGAAGGCCGAAGTAACTGAGCTCGACCATCTGCTCCGAGATATCGGTGCGGCATTTGATCCTCCTTCCATGGCTCCCATGCTGGAATCAGGCCTTGGGCGCAGCCGGTGAAGGTGAAGGTCCTTCGGGTCCGCACCTGCCGCGCAAACCGGCGCGGAAAGCCTCTCGCTCTTCGGGTGTCATCTGCTCCCAGCGGCGAATGAAGCGCATTCGCCAGTCGCGGGAGAAGGCTGGGCGGCCATGGAAGCCGCTGAGAAGGATCTTGCTCAGGATCAGCAGTCCCAAAGCTTGCCAGAATCCGAGTGAATGCAGGCCGAAGAGAGTGGGCATCAAGTGGTTCCACAGCCACATGACCACGAAACTGAAGATGCTTCCCGCCAGGACTGCAAACAACACGAATTTCAAAACCCGCCGAATTCCATGTGCTCTCATGATTTGTCACCTCACGCTTTCTTGAACTCCTCGTAGACGGACCGCAATCGCCGGCGCAGGTAAACCACCGCGTAGTGCTTTCGGGACAGCAGCGTGTTCACGCTTACTCCCGATGCCTGTGCTAATTCGCGGAAACTCCGCCCCTCGAATTCATGGGCCACGAACACGTCTCGTTGTTCCTGCGGAAGCTCATCCAACGCCGCGTCGATTTCTTCCAGGAGCAACTCGCGCGCGTAGGCCGCCTCGGGACCGGCATCGGGAGAAGGCAAGTCTTCCCACGGGAACCAATCGGCCTCTTCCACTACCGCGGTGGAAATGGCCGGCGCTTCCTGCCGCCGCCCGCGAAATCGGTCGATGATGCGGTTGCGAGCCACCCGAAAGAGCCATGCGCCCACCTGCTCCAAGGGCTTCATCATGCGGTAAGCCTGGACGAGCTCATAGAAGACCTCTTGCAGAATGTCTTCCACATCGCTTTCGTCCAGAACCCGCCTGCGGATGAAATTGCGCAAGCGGCCTTGCTCCCGCTCAACAGTCTCCGAAATGCGGCGGTTCTGCTCTTCGGTCATGAATTCGAGACTCAGCGCGTCGTCCATCCAGTAGTGTAGACGAAAAAGCAGGCGGGATATTGTAGGCCGTGGGCGTCAGGGCCTAGGGAAGCGCGCCCGCCGAAGCGGTTCGGCCTCGGTGAATATCAGGCGGCGGCGGAAGGCAATTGGACTGTCGCGCAGGAAGACCGGCTTGGCAAGCTCCATGTATTCGGGGAAACTGGGTTCGTTTAAGAAGCGCTCAGGGTGGTCGGCCCAAGCGGGAATTTCAAGTCCCCATCGCCTGGCAAGGTGTTCCCCAACGGCCCCGATGTAAGCATCCTGGAACGCCACACCCGTCAGCCGCGGCTCCTCGCCCATCATGCGCCGCCGCTCCGTCGGGCCGCTCATGTAAAACTCGTCAAGAAACTCACTGACTGCGTCCACCCAGTTCTGCCCTGCGACGATACGGTCCACCGCTTCCTCAAGGCTCGTGGGGCGCATTGATTTGCCTCGTGATGCTTTCGATTTCGACGATCTTCTCGGGAAGAACCTGCTCATCAGGAGAATAGCGCTTTACCAATTGCACGAGTTATCTGTTCCCCTCCACGCACACGAAGTTGGCGGCGTCATTGGTGTCGCCCGAGCCTTTGTACTTCGGGACCTGGGGATAGGAGCAGAGGGGCCGAGTCATCTTGACGCCTTTTGAGGGGTCGGTGTCGTTGACGTATTTGGTGGCGATGATCTTCGGGGGCGCCTCACCCTTCTCAACCCACTGCTCGAGGGCAGTGTAGATATTGTGCTCAGGATCGAAGGGAGCGTAATCGGCGCCTTGCCCGAAGGAGTTCGCACCGGGCCCGCCACCGCAGTGCTGCATACCCGGCACCATAAACAGCCGCACAAACGAGTCGGTATCGTGCCGCCCCATCTTTCCAACCACACTGTTGTAGTAGTCGATTGTGTTCGGCGCGGGGATGGCGGCATCGCCCCAGCCATGATACAGAATAAGCTTGCCGCCGCGTGCCATGAAAGGTTTGAGATTCGGGTCGATGGCGTTGAGTGCGCGGGCCGTCTTGGAGTCCGCCAACTTCGTTGCTTGATCAATGTTGAAAGTCTTATAGTCCCAGCCCGCCTGCTCGTACACCATGTTGGTGAAGAATTGAGTGCCGAAAAATGCCATCAAGCTGCGGCCGGGCGCCGAGCCGGTGATCCATAGCGACCAGCCGCCTCCTCCCTCTTCCGCGCCGGGCACATAGGCTGGGAACAACTGATGTCCTGCCGAGTCGTGCGGCCCGGCGTAGATCTTCTTGAGAGCGGCTACCTGCGGGGCGGTCAGGCAACTATCAGAGTCAGCCTCTTTGCAGAGCATCGTGGCGGGATCGAAGTTGCATTGCCTGGGATCATTGAGGATCCCATCCGGCACGCCATTCTGGGCGTTGCAGGCGGCGACGACCGCGGCGGCCACGGCGTTTATTTTGCCAGCGGGAATGTAACTTGCCGGATCTAGAGTGGTGGCCTCAGTAACCCATATCGCTTCGACGAGCAGATGTGTCCAGAAATTGGCGGGAGCGCCAGCCAGGATGCCTTCGTAATCCTGGGGAAAACGCTGGGCTTCCATCAGTGCCTCGCGGCCGCCGTCCGAGCAAGCGGCAAAGTAAGAGCGCTGGGGATGATCGCCGTAAAAGGCTTCGGTGAGCGCTTTGGCCTTGACGGTCATCTCGTGCAGGCCACGATAGCCGAAGTCGATCACTTTTTCGGGATGGCCTAAGGCCCACGCCGCGTCGAACCCTGCGTGCCCGGTGTCAGTTCCTGCCGTGGCGTAGCCTCGCTTAATGGCTGCGCCCAGGCCTCGGTAGTCAATCACGCCTGCAAAGCCCCCGTTGCCCTGGCCCTGGAATTTGCCATTCCAGCCGCCGGCGGGCAGCCAAACCTCGATCTTGATATTCGAGTCAGCCGTGGGCGAAATCTCTGCCACAACCCTGCAAAAGGCTGGGACGTCCTTGTAGTTCGCCGGCATCCCGGGAGCGGGATTTGGCCCCGGAGGCGGAGTGAACGCTCCTGCCGCCACGCTTTCGGCTAAGGTAATCTTCGTGTCAGGCAATTGAAGCTGGCCGAGGCTTTCGCACGATTTTTGAGCCGCCTTCGACCCGTGCGTGATAACTCCCGAAAGCACCACGGCCGAAAGAAAAGAGAACACCAACCTTCTATGCATCGGACGCCCCCTATAGTAGGCCCCCCGAAATGGCGGGCCGCGCTCTTCACGGAAATCGCTTCTGAGCATCGCACCCTTGCCGTTTGCCTGTCAAACCCATTCAAAAAGACTGCATTGACACTACGAGCAACGGGTGTTATACAAGGCGTTACTGTTTTGAGGAGGTCTGTAATGGAATTGTTTGACAAGGTCGAACCGCGAACCCTCGACCGCCGCGACGGACAATTGTCCATGCTTTCGCTGGGGATAATTGTTGTTCTGGGATTGGGTTTGGCCTTGCTGATGTACCCCGCAGTGTTTGGCAGTAACGCGGGCGCCGCGGGGCACACAACGCGAACGCTTTTCTTTGGCTTCTGTGCGTTGTGCGTGCTGGCCGTCACCTACCTCATCAATCGGCAATATGTCGTTCAACGACTCCGCCGCAACCTGCTCGAACAGAAAACGGAGATCATGCACCTCCGCCAGGAGGCAAGCACCGACTTGCTCGAAACCCTGGCGGGCTTCAGCCATTTTCAGGATCAGTTGACGATGGGGTTTCGCCGCGCCGCCCAGGCGAGTGAGCCGTTCTCTCTGATCCTTGTGCGCCTGAAACACTCCCCGATGTTCGATGGCCCGACAGAGGTTTCAATAGCCTTAGGGGACGCAGCCAGAGTGCTGGTGCGCAAACTGCCCGCCGATGGCTCGCTCTACCATTTGTCCGGGAGTGCTTTCGCCATGCTTCTGCCGAGCACCAATGGAGAGAGGATGAACCAAATCTCGGGTCGGGTCGCGGAGGGCCTTGCGGACGCCTCCGGCGCGATCAACCGTTTCACCTTCGAGACCCAGATGGTGAACTACCCCGAACAAGCCTCAACGGCCTACGAGATTGAGCAGATTGCCCACGCTTTTTCACTATTGAAGAGACCCGGCCCAGTGGCCAGAACGAAATAGCGCCTCGTCACCAGGTGATGTAGGGGTAGGGCTTGCCCTACCCTCGTCAGCCCAGTAACCGGCCGGGGACGGCAAGCCGTCCCCCTACATTGCTCCTCAGCGAGGCAAGGTCACGTTGCCCGTGATCTTCAAGGTGGCCTTCACGCCAGTCACGCCCTCCGCAGGTTGGCGGCCGCCCACAAACACGCTATAACTGCCTGCCAGGATCTGATGTGCACCCGCTTCGGTGACCTGGCTGAGGTCACGCGGATTGAGCTTGAAGACGACGTGTCGAGTCTCGCCCGGAGCCAAGTGGACGCGTTCGAAGCCTTTGAGCGCGCGGAGAGGAGCGTTGGGGGACGGTGGGTACTCGAGGTAAAGTTCTGCAACCTCATCGCCGCTTATTCCGGTCGTGTTCCGGACGTCGGCCTCGACAGTGAGCGGTTGGCCGGCCTCGAGTGTCTCCGCCGAAAGCCGCAGGTTGCTGTACGCGAAGCTCGCGTAGCTCAGGCCGTAGCCAAAAGCGTAGAGCGGAGTGCCGTTGAAATACCGATAGGTTCGGCCCCGCATCGAGTAATCTTCAAAGGGTGGAACCTGGTCGAGCGAAGCGTAGAAAGTAACAGGCAGCCGGCCGCCGGGGTTGTTCTTCCCCGCCAACGTCTCCGCAATGGCCGTGCCGCCTTCTTCGCCTGGGTACCAGGCTTCGAGAATGGCCTTCGCATGTTCTGCAGCCCAGTTCGCCGCCAAGGCACTGCCGTTCAGCAGCACCACCACCAAGGGCTTGCCAGTTGCCGACAGCGCCTCGAGCAGATCTTGCTGCGCGCGCGGCAAGCCGATGTCCGTGCGGTCGCCACCACTGAAGCCAGGAACCTGGATGGGCATCTCCTCTCCCTCCAGGTTCGGGGAGAGTCCTACAAAGGTTACGACAATATCCGCCTGCTGCGCCGCGCGCACCGCCTCATTACGCATAACGTCGACGGGCGGCTTCCAGCTCAGTGTTGCCCCTGCGCCGAAGAGCGGCGCATTGTGCACATACTCGAGCCGAAAGGCGTGCGCCTGTGTGTCCTCGAAGTGCGCCTGGAAAGCAGTCTGCGGCTCTTTTCTTCCCTCTCCAAGCCACGTCGCGGGGGCGAGCAGGGTTGAGTCGAGCACCAGCTTGGAATCAAGGTAGACTCGAAAGATCTCCTTTCCTCCTGATGGATTCCACCCCGGCTTCGGAACACTGAAGGTATAGTCGCCGGGTCCAGGAGGAACAAGCACGCCTGTCCAGCGCACGGCGAAGGCTTTCATGGGTACACCGGGAGCCGGCGCGGCGGAATTCCAGTCAAACTGGATTTGCGGGTCAATGCGTGTGAGCACAGGCTTCCCTGAGAAGTCCGTGTTGGCGAAGTAGTCTGCTTTCAGGCCCGGTGCGGTCGCGCTCGTGTCCGTATGAAATACGGTCCGAGGCACGGGGACCGGCAGTTCCTCCAAATACGCAGAGCCTTGCGAGTATAGAACCTGCACTTTGGATCCAAACTGTGCGCGGATTCCATCCAATGGATAAACCGGCGCCGAGGGTATGCCGTTGTAGTTGCCTTCAAGAGCAGCCAGCGACTCCGCATTAGGTCCGACGACAGCGATGGACTTGATATCGGACTTGAGAGGCAGAACGTTGTTATGGTTCTTCAACAGCACCATCGACTCCCTCGCCGCCACCAGGGCAAGCTGACGGTGCTGTGGCGAGTCGTCTTCCGAAAACGGAATCTGGTTGAAGGGAACAGTTGCCGGCGGGTCGAACATACCCAGGCGGAATCTTGCGATGAACAGGCGCTTCAGAGCAGTGTCGATTTCCGCTTCTTTGATCAGGCCGTCGTGCACAGCCTCGACCAGGGCCACGTATTCGTTGCCGCAGGTGGTGTCCGTGCCGGCTTTAACAGCCAGGGCGGAGCCGTGCTCATTGTCGGGCGCGAAGTGGTGTCCGCTGGCGATGTCGTCCACAGCGCCGCAATCTGAGGTCACGTAACCTTGGAAGCCCCAGGCCTTGCGCAGGGTCGTATCCAGCAGGAAGGTATTGGCGCAGGCGGGTGCGCCGTCAATGGCGTTGTAGGCGCACATGATGGAATCGGCGTGGCCATCGACGACCGTGGCGCGGAAGGCCGGCAGATACGTATCCTCGAGATCGTGCGGTGAGACGTTGACGTTGAACCCATGGCGCCGGCTCTCCGGCCCGCTGTGCACCGCGTAGTGCTTGGGCGTTGCCACTGTCTTCAGATATTTGGGATCGTCGCCTTGCAAGCCAGTGACGAAGTGCAGTCCCAGGTTCGAGGTCAACAATGGATCTTCACCGTACGTCTCCTGCCCACGTCCCCAACGGGGGTCGCGAAAGATATTGATGTTAGGCGACCACAAAGTGAGTCCGTAGTAGATGCTGTGATTTCCTTCGCGCTGCGCCTGGTTATACTTGGCGCGGGTTTCGGTGGCGATGACTTCGGCTTCCTGATGCACAAGGGGTGCATCCCAGGTTGCGGCCATGCCAATCGCCTGTGGAAACACCGTGGCATACCCGGATCGTGCGATGCCGTGCAACGCTTCACTCCACCAGTCGTAGGAGGGAACCCCGAGCCGCGGGATGGCGGGGGCGGTGTGCTGCATCTGCCTCACCTTTTCTTCCAGCGTCATGCGCGAAATCAGATCGTCCACTCGCTTCTCGATGGGCAGAGACGGATCGCGATAAGGGGGTGATGCTTCCTCAGTCGCATTCTGCGCGCGCGCCGAGGGAATTAGAGCGCAACCCATGACCACCGCGGTCAGAAAGAGAAAGAGCGCGGTATGTTCAATCGCACGCGGGGCCCGGTTGCTAACACCGCGAGCGCGCACCATGCCACCGTTCCAACTGCCGGGGGTATTGTCACAGTTTGTTCGGGTCATACTCCGCTCTCCCGCGAAATGAGATTGGAAATTTGAGATTTGAAATTTGAAACCTGAAAGGCGGCGGCCCGGCTTCCGTTCGGAGGCTTTGTCTTCCAGTTTCCGGTCTCCAGTTTCCAGTTTCCAATTACCAGTTTCCAGATTCAGCCCTAGTTGCACTCCGCCACCAACGGCCCGGCGAGCGCCTTGGTAAAGAAGAGGACACCGGGTTGGGTAGGCATCCAGGTGGAAGGTATATGCCGGCTGACCGCGTGCCGCAATGTTACCCATAACGACAGGCCCTGCCACTGCATGCCACGACCGAGTTCGCCATCCGCGCCGCCAATGGCGTAGTCGGCGCGCGTAAAGAAGGCGGGGCCGATGGTATTGGCGAAGGCCGGCACCAGCGTGGTTCGACTCTTGAAGCTGGTGATGGCATTCTGCTCGATGGTCAGCGGGTGCAGCTTGGCGCCCAGACGATGAGTTTGGCTGCGCCATTCGTCGTCGCTCGGAAACTCGAGCCCGAAGTGGGGTTCCCAGAAGGCGATATGACAGGCGCGTCCGATGCCATACACGACCACGAGCTTGGCGCCTTCCTGGCGCAAGGCGCCGATCCGATCCGGATACTCAGGGAGTAGACGCCGGGTGGCGAAGAACCGCTGCTCGCGCGGAATAGTGAGATTGGCGAGCGGATTGTAAAAGGCCGATTCCATGGCGTACTGGAAGGCGCCGGGGTTGTCAGGAGGAAGCGTGTTGCCTTCGCGGTCGCTCCACTCGTCCATGTTGAAGCCGTAAACGTGCTGGCAAGGGATGTTCCAGTCTCGCAGGAAGTAAACGGTCCATCGGTACATGCCCATGGGGCCGACCGGCAAAATCAGGGCGAGCTTGCGGCCGGCTTCGCGGCAGCGCCGAATTTCCATGGCGAGCTCATGCCCCAGCATCACGTCGAAATCAGCGACGGTCTCGGCCATGCGGATGGAAAAGTCACTGTGCCACTTGGACTGCCGATCGAAAATTGCCTTGGGATCGTCCGCCACGCAGGCATCCCACTTTGCCAGGTCCCACCCGGCAGGAAAGAAGGATTCAAGCAAAGAGCCTTTCAGCGTCGTAAGTAGGTTCATGGGAGTTGACCTCTCGGATATTTGTCTAATGTAACCCTGGGCAAAACCGGGCAGGTGGATTGTACACCATTGTAGTGCGGGCGTCTCGCCCGCCATGGCGCCCACCATGGCGCCGACGCGGTGCTCGCGTCGCAGCAGGCGCGACGCCAGCGGCCCGACATACAGTGCACGCGGTCCCTACAGCGCGATATCCCCATCCGCGTAAAAATGCTACAGGCAGCAGGCTAGCCTGGACCGCAGTCATCACGAGGGGCGTCCTTCGTACAGGCGACTACTTGTGCTTATTCGATTCTGGCTCTAACTAGCCCAACTCGATTCTGTATGGGCTTGGTTTGCTTGTGGGGGCATACGCTGCGGCATACCTTCAGAACGCTTATGAAGGCAAACGGCGAAGATATCAAGACAGTTGCTGCGCCACGCCAACTACCGTGGGACCGCCGACGTTTACACGCAGGCGATGACCACGGCGAAGCGCGAAGCGCAGGCCAAAGTCGTGAGAATAATTCTGGCGGGAAAGAGTGCCCGAAAGGTGAGCTGAATACGGTGATCGTTCCTTATCGAACCCCTTCGAACCCTCGAGCGAAAGGGTCAATCTCAATAACTACCAAAGAGTGTTGGCGTCCCCGGCGGGATTTTAACCCGCGTCACCGCCGTGAAACGGCGCTCGCCTGACGTAACTTACTGGAACCACGCGACACGGATGGCTGCCGAAGGCAGTTTCAGTAAGGCTTGGGAAGGCCAAGTGGACCATAAGTGGACCATGAATTTTGCTTCTGCCGCTCCCAACGATTCCAGCCTTTGGCGGCCCATTGTACCTATCCCATCCTAAAGAGGGCTTTCTCGCTCCCACTCCCAATCAGGCAGTTTGGGGCCGCCCTGAGAATACAGCATTCCAATCGCCGGGCCGCTGTTCCGTGGTCCAGCGATCAATTCCAGTCGCAAAGCGTAATTCTTTGCCGGCAAAAGCGAGCGTTCTCGCACCTGTATTGAAAACACAGCGCCTGCTCCCTCAGAAAATCGAGGCAAGCTGAGGGTTTCTATAGCATTCGGATAGCCTGGCCCAAGAGGTTAGCTTGGCGCGACACTAGCTGCTTGGTCCACCGCTCCCTCAGACCCTTAATCGTTTGGGTCCAGACACGTAAGGACTACCCCTTTCATAGAACCGGAGCAAACGGCTGGTGTCTCGCGAAATTCCGATCCTCACGCTCCTGCCTATTTCACCCGTCGGCCTAACAGAGTCGCCAAGCCACAATTGGCCGGCAGCGCACAGGTCCAGCCCATCATGCAGGAGGCCGATCCCCATTGCTTGAGCTAACCTCCCTGGACCTCTTGCGAGGTCGATCAAGCGTGCTTGGCCGCGGTGAAGCCGCATGAGAGGAATTCCATCCAGCGGCTCAAGAGCGCGCAACAGGACGCCCGCCCCAACCCCACGAACTTCACTGCTGACGTTCACCAGGAAGTGTAGACCGTAGGCTCGATAAACATACGCGTGCCCATGATCGAGGAATAGAGACTTGTTTCGCAGTGTAGGTCCTCGATAGGCATGTCCGGCGGCGTCTCCCACTATATATGCTTCCGTTTCTATGATCCGCCCGCTCATTCTGCCCGTCTGGGTGTCATGGACAAGCATCTTGCCGATGAGGTATTTCGCCAATTCGACCGTGTCAATAGGTAAGCTGGTCCTGTGAATGCGACGGACGTAGCGATCATTTTGCTTCTGAGCCATCCAGGCTCCCGCTTAGCGAGGTAATGGGCGGCGCCTGTCGCT
Source organism: uncultured Acidobacteriota bacterium (assembly GCA_963831905.1). Classification (GTDB taxonomy): domain Bacteria; phylum Acidobacteriota; class Terriglobia; order UBA7540; family UBA7540; genus CAVROP01. The sequence continues at coordinate 3,547,945 of CAWHRX010000009.1, forward strand.
CGCCCGCCTATGCTGTCCATTTTGCAACGCAGAACCCAGCTCAAAACCAATTGGAACAGCTTGCCATCGGATTGCGAGGGTTTCCTCAACCCCTGGTCGGCTCTGACCGGCCGAGAGCCTTTGCGGGTTACCATTTGCCAACGTGCGCACCGCCGTCTACGTGCAGCACCTCGCCGGTCACTTGACGGGCCTCCGTCAGATAAAGGATGGCGTCCACGATGTCTTTCACCTCGGTAATCCGCCCCGTCGGCTGCTGGTTAACCAGAAAATCCTTCGGGACACCGCTGTGTAAAGGCGTATCGACCACGCCGGGCGCGACGGCGTTCACGCGTATCCCCTCTTTCGCATATTCCATCGCCAGGCTCCGCGTGGCGGCCTGAAGGCCGCCCTTCGTGATCATCGAAACCGCCGCGTTTATTCCGGCGATCGGGTGATCCGCTTGCGCCGCCGTGATATTGACGATGCTGCCGCCGGCCTGCTGAGCCAACATCCGCTTGATCACAAGCTGGGTGATGAAAACAAAACCATCGATGTTGACCGAAACAAGAGACCGTAGATCGTCCAACGTGTAGTCAGTAAACTGCTTCGAGATATAGATGCCGGCGTTGTTGACGAGCGCGTCGACCCGGCCGAATCGGGTCACGGCGGTATCCGCAATTTCTGCGGCCGTCTTCGGGTCACCAATGTCTCCGTCGACCAGCGCAAGATCCGCAGACGCCGGGAACGGGTTTGCCTTGGTCAGGTTTCGCGAGTTTGCAACGACTCGATAACCACGTTGCAAAAACGCCTCCACGACCCCCGCACCGATCCCCTGTGAGGCGCCGGTAACGATGGCTGTTTTCTGTGTATTCTCCATTTCTAACCTTTTTCCGAAGTGGGCAGCGGGTGCTTTCCCCGCCTCTACTTCATAAACTCTCGGACGAACTGGGCAATTTGATCTGCTGCGGTATCCAGCGCAAAATGCCCTCCATCGACGATGTGTACTTCCGCCTTTGGCACGTCACGGCGGTACGCTTCCGGTTCGGAGGGGTCGAACGAGAGTTCATACTTACCCCAGATCACCAGAAGGCGGGGCTGTTTCTCGCGCATCCAGGCTTGCCACTTGGGGTAGGAGTCAACGTTGGTCCGGTAATCATAGAAGAGATCGCTTTGAATATCGGCCTGACCCGGTTGGTTAAGAAAGGTAAATTCATCGCTCCAGAGATCCGGGTCATAGCGTTCAAGATTGGGATCGCTACCGACATGGCGCGTCCGCGTCGCCGCCAGCGACAGGAGATTGGTGCGTAGTGTACTTTCGTTGGCAGCGCGATCCGCCCAAAAGGCCCGCCGCGTCTTCCAAATCGCCCCCAGGCCTTCGTTGTGCGCCACCGCGTCCTGGACGATGAGCGCCTGGATCCGATCCGGATGGGCCACGGCCATGCGAAAACCCACGGGGCCGCCGTAATCCTGCATGTAGAGCGTGTAGCGCGACAGCCCGAGTGCTTCTGTTAGGTGGTTCATGACTTCGGCGATATGGTCGAACGTGTACGCGAATGTTTTCGGGTCCGGCCAGTCGCTGTGTCCGAAGCCCGGATAATCGGGCGCGACAAGGTGATAGCGATCGGAAAGCCGGGCGAAGAGAGGTTCGAACATCCGCGAGGAAGAGGGAAGTCCGTGCAGCAGGAGAAGCGTCGGCGCCTCTTTCGGCCCGGCCTCCCGGTAAAAGATGGAGAGACCGTCGATCTGAGTCGTGCGATAAAAAGTTGGGTGTTCCACGGGAAGTTCCTTTCCCTGGGCAGTCGCATCGCGGTGAGCTGATGGATGCTGTGCTTCCTGAGCCGCAAGTCCAAATCCGTCTTAGCAGAGCCACTGCAACCCGAATCTCTCGGGGCTATGATTTCGCCCGATTGAGGTTCGAACTTGCGGGGATCTCGGCACCCCGTGTCGGCCGCTGAATACCGCCTCCTACGCAAAGGGTCCCAGTTGGGACAAGACGGTGGGGAGATATTCCGCCACCGTCGGATGGATGTGCATGGCGCGCTGTACCACCGTATACGGGGCCTTCGCATACATGACGTCCAGCAAGACGTGAACTACTTCATCGCCTCCGGTCCCAAGAATCGCAGCGCCCAGAATTTGTTTTGTTTCCGCATCAACAGCGATTTTGATAAAGCCCTGTGTTTCAGCTTTCTCAACGGCCCGGCTCACCCGGCTCATCGGATATTTCGTAGCGAGTGCAGCGCGCCCGGACTTCCGTATTTCGGCGTCCGTCATGCCGCATCGGCCCAGCGGCGGATCCGTATACAAAGCGTACGCCTGGATTCGGTCTGACACGCGACGATGGTCCGCGTTGAAGAGATTGTCGGCGACGATCTCATAGTCGTTGTAGGAAGTGTGCGTAAAGGCGCCGCGGCCGTTGCAGTCACCCAGGGCCCAGATGCCGGGCACGTTGGTTTGCAGTTGGTCGTCAACGGTGATGTAGCCGCGTTGGTTAGTCACAACCCCGGCCCGGTCGAGACCCAGGTCGCTTGTGTTGGGATTACGTCCCACGGCGAGAAGAACATGGGTACCGATTGCCTCCGGCGGACCTTCTTCGCATGTGAGGCCGACGGCGACACCGCCATCGCGTTTCGCCAGCGAGACACATTTCGCATTCAGCCGGATGTGTATGCCCTCAGCCTCCAGGATTTCGCGCACAGCTTGGGAAACATCTTCGTCCTCTCGTCCAATCAGGCGAGGTCCCATTTCCACAATCGTGACTTCGCTCCCGAAGCGGCGATAGATCTGAGCGAACTCCAGCCCAACATAACTTCCGCCGACGATAATGAAATGCTCGGGCAAGAAATCGATGGCCATGATCGATGAGTTGGTGAGAAACGGGACGTCGTGAATGCCCGGCATGTCAGGAATAGAGGCCCGCCCGCCAACATTGATATAGATCTTGTCGGCTTGCAGAACTTCATCGTTGACCATGAGAGTGTTCGACGACTGAAAGCGGGCATGGCCCTGGATGACCGTACAGTTTTTAAGTCCTCGCAACCATTCCTCGACTCCCCGGCTCGACCGTCCGGAAATTTCATCCCGGCGTGCCTTAACACGTTTGATATCGACGCGCACATCGCCTTTGACATCAAACCCAAATTCGGCGCCCCGGCGGGCAACATGGGCCGCATACGCGCTGGCCACCATCGTCTTTGTCGGGAAGCATCCCGTATTTACGCATGTGCCGCCAAACTTGTGACGTTCAATAATGGCGACGGCCATGCCCGCGGCCGAAAATCGCGCCGCCAAAGACGGGCCTGCCTGGCCGGTTCCGATGATGATTGCTTCGAAATGCTGGGACACGTGGCAACTCCTTTAAGGAAGATCGAGCCCGCATTAGGCCAGCGCGCCGCGGCCGATGACGACCACTCCGTAGCCGTTCATTGCGGCAGCTCTTCGCCGGCCTGCTCGCGCACCATGTACTCGGCGTACCAGTCGGGCCAGTTCGGATCTGCCTTGCCGATGCGCTCCTCATGCTTGCCGTGGGCGGCCGCGGCGCGCCGCAGCGCTTGCGACAGGTTGCCAGCCGACGCGTACGTCGTGTTTCCGGCGACACGTCCGGGAAGCCGCGTCGTGATCTCCTGGAGCAGCCAGCCGTTGCCGTCCGGATCATTGAACGAAGCGAAGGAGCGATAGCTGCGATGCTCGGGATCCGCACCGCTGACCCGGAGCCGGCCAAACAGGTAGGGCTGGTCCGTGCCAACGTGCACAGCGCCGGCGTCGTGGAACACCTCACTGACCTTGATGCCGCGACCGAGAAGCGCGCCGCGGGCGGCCTCGATGTCAGAAACGACCAAGTACAGCCCCTGGGCGGAGCCGGGCGCCGCGGCGGTGACGTTCTTGCCAAAAATGACCGAGCACCCGGAGCCAGGCGGCGTGAACTGAATTACCCGGAAGTCGTCGCCGGCAGCGAGATCGGCGTCGAGCCGCCACCCGAGCCGCCCGTAGAACTCCTTCGCGCGGTCGGCGTCCGAGACGGGGATGACGACCACCTCAAGCTTGAAATCGACTCTCGCGCCGGTCGGGGCACTGGTCGCATCGTTACTTCGTGCTTCGTTGGTGCTCATGGCTTCCTCCTGGGCGGTGTCATCATTTCGTCTCCTTTGTGATCCAGTACAGTGGCCGAAAACTTCCTTCCGCGAAGTTTCTAACCAAACGCCAATCCAAGGCCCTGACCGCCAGTCCCGCTTAGGCGAGGCAGCCGCAACGAGCACGGTGCACCCGCGATACCACTCAATAACAAAGGTTTGACAGAGCCGATCCTCTCTATCCTTGGGTATTTGAGCCCCGTTGACCGCGCTGGACGAGCCCTTCCTGGTGACGAAAGCCCACGCTGAGTAACCGCAGTTGGACTTTCGTCGAGGGTAGTCCACAGCCTCGGCAGCGCGGGCAATAGTCAGGGGATTCCTTTACACATCTCTCGAACTCTGCCTGAGACTGTTATTGACAGCGGCCCGCCTGCGGCCGGTTGCGGCGACCAAGTCTCCCGTCCGCATCGCGGCCTTTGCGATCTCAACACCCAACCCGCGGGTCGCGCCCGTGACGAACCATGTTTTCGGCATTGTCGCTCTCCCACGGGCTCTGCATCAGCCTGCTGCGCATTAAGCTGTTCCTACCTGTGAAAACGCGCTTTCGATTGTTCCATCAGTCCCGGCGATTGGTAATCCTTGCAGGCCACTGTGGGTCTCGGCGGGCGAATCCTCCAACCCGTTGGGGCGGCTGCGAAAGGGCTTGGCTTCTTGTTCGCGAACAATACCGAGCTTGCGCATTCTGTAGACCAGGGTGGTCCGCGGCATTCCCAGGCGCGCGGCGGCCCCATGGTCTCCCCCCAATACCCACCGCGTGTCACGCAGGACTTCCACAATGTGCTCTTTCTGGGCCTCCGCGAGAGTTCGCTTGGCCGACGGCGAGGGTTGGCTCGGCAGGCGCTTCAGTTCGCCGAAGAGCGGGCGGAGGACGCTGCCAGTGGACATGATAACGGCGCGCATGATGAAGTTCTCGAGTTCGCGAATATTGCCCGGCCAGTCATGAAGTTGCAAGACCTGCATTACCTCGGTGGGGATGCTCCCAGCTTGTCTTCCCATTTCGCGGGAGAACCTTTGCGTAAAATGTTCGACCAATGCGGGGATATCATCAGACCTGCTGCGGAGAGGGGGAAGATCGATGGGAAACACGTTTAATCGATAGTAAAGGTCGGGTCGAAACTTTCGCTCTTCCACCATCCGTGCCAGGTTCTGGTTCGTAGCCGCAATAATTCGGACATCGATGCGGACGGTGCGCGTGCTGCCGAGTTTCTCCAGCATCTGGTCCTGGAGGACACGCAGCAGCTTTGGTTGCAACTCCAGGGGCAACTCACCGATTTCATCTAGAAACAGCGTACCCTTATCGGCAAGTTGGAAGCGCCCAATTCGAGTGGAAAAAGCCCCCGTGAAAGCGCCGCGATCATGGCCAAATAGTTCGCTTTCAAGTAGACCAGCAGGAATCGCCGCACAATTCAATTTTACAAACGGGCCACCCCGGCGCGGGCTGCGATCGTGTATGGCCTGAGCTATGACTTCCTTTCCAGTTCCTGTCTCACCCTGAATTAGAACCGCGTAAGGCGTTGGCGCTACCGCCTCGACCTGCTGAAGAACCAGCTTGAAGGATTGGCTCGAACCAATAATCTTGTTAGGAAAAGACCATTCGTTCGAAAGAAGGCTTGGGGATGGGGGTTCTGAACAATTGCCATACTCGGTTTTCATCATGACACACCTCCATGTGGTAGGCTCAGCAAAGGAGCCCAATAGTCTCCAACGCTTCCAAGGCGAGTGGGTGCCCGACCTTGTGGCCCAGCGTTACGATCAATTTGCGATATCTCAGCCCTGTGGGTGGTTCGCGGCTCCTGCCGGATGACAACGTTAATTTGCTATCCTGGGTCCCGCACCTTTAGTTGCTCGGCAACGAACGCCGAACAATTTACAACGCTTACCTGGTGGGCTGCGAGTCGATGGAGAAGGGCTACCCCTTTGCGGTCCATAAATGAGACACCCGACACATCCAGGGCAAGCCGCCGACCTTCGGCGAGAACCTGATCACAACACGAATTGAGTTCATCGACCGCGTCGCCAATGACCTTACCTTCTACCAGCAGCGTCACTGCGTTACCGGTCGACTCCGTAACAGATACCCTTATCATCAGTTCGACACACTAGACACGCCCTCCCCAATGCAGGTCTAGAGCCAATTTGTTTCGCGGCTTTTCCTGGTGCTACAACATACTGAAAACATTAAGGATATAGGGTTTTTCGTAAATAGGTAGGGATTGGTTTTCTCCGGCTATTCCGTGAGCGTAGCACGGCAGACCGTAACCGCTTACGGGGTTCCGTGACCCGACCGGGAAAGCCCCAGCTTTCTGATGCGGTCCCGCAGGGTATTGGGGTGAATCTTGAGAATCTCCGCCGCGCCTCTTGGACCGCTAATTTTCCATCCCGCCTGCTCCAGCACCCTCAGAATATGTTGCCGTTCGAGCTCTCCAAGCGAAGGAGCATCTGCGGGTGGCCCTTCCTGCCCAGGCGCTCGAACTGCGCCGTCCACGTTCCGCCCGCGAACAGGAACGGTGCCGGCGACCGAATCGAGGCTGGAAATCTCGGGAGGAAGGAAGTCGAGCCCCAACGTTATTGCCGACCTCGGGGATAGCACGACTCCTCGTTCAATAACATTTCTGAGTTCGCGGATATTCCCCGGCCAAGAGTAGTTTACCAATCGCTCCATGGTCTCGGGCGAAATTGCCTCGATCCTTTTTCCCATCTTCTTCGAGTAGTGAAATAGAAAGAACATCAGAATTTGGGGAATATCCGATTGGCGCTCACGAAGCGCCGGTACGTGAAGTGGTAAAACATTGAGCCGATAGAATAAATCCGAGCGGAACAAGCCCGTCCGCACCGTTTCGGTCAGGTCGCGATTGCTGGCGGCGATGATGCGCACATCGACATGAACCGTGCGACTACTTCCCACCGGCTCAAATTCCTGCTCCTGAAGAACACGCAGCAGTTTCACCTGTGTGTCCAAAGGTAGTTCGCCCACTTCGTCCAGGAAAAGCGTTCCCCCATCCGCCAGTTCGAATCGCCCGGTGCGGTCAGCCGTCGCGCCCGTAAAGGCGCCTTTGACGTGTCCGAAGAGTTCGCTTTCCACAAGGCCAGCGGGAATCGCACCGCAGTTGACCTTTACTAAAGGTCGATCTTTGCGCGTACTGCGGCTGTGGACGGCCCGTGCAATTAATTCTTTGCCCGTACCCGTCTCCCCGCTGATCAGGACGTTCGATTCAGTCGGCGCGACCTGCTCCACGAGTTGCAAAAGCTTCAGCAGGCTGGGACTGTCTCCGACGATTTCGTCGGGGTTGTACTCTCTTCGGATTTCTTCCTCGAGGTACTGTTTCTCCGCGGCTAAGCGCACCCGTGATTTGGTCAATTGCCGGTAATTCAAGGCGTTGTCAACGGCTATGGAGATTTGACTCGCAATCTGTCTGAGGAAATCAACGTCTTCCTGCGCCAGACGACGCTCTCTCCGCCAAGCCAGGTGGAGGATCCCGAGTGCGTGATCACGTTGGATCAGGGGAAGCAAGCAATCGGTCTTCAGCCCTTCACCAGCCAACCCCCGCTCGTAGGCTTCGCCTTTGGGTCCGGTATAGAGAACGGGACTTGTCCCGCGTTGTCCGAGATTGCCGGTAACAACAGGTTTCGCGGTGCGGAAAGCCTGCCCGGCCGGTGACCCCTGAACGGGAATTAGCATCCCCTCACGTATTGAGCCTTTTGGCTCAAAGCACTCAAGCACGTCGACGCGCAACTGCTCTTCCTTACTGTCCGGAAGCGCTAGCCCGACGAACTCGCACTCCATAATTTGCTTGAGCTCTGCCAGAAGGTTTTGAAAGAGCTGGTGGAGATCCAGGTTAGAGGCGATTCGGTTATTTAAATCCAACAACAAGCGCAGCCGGTCGCGCTCGTGCTGAAGGTCTCGTTCGAAACGCTTCCGTTCGGTCAGGTCGCGAATTATCTTGGCGAAGCCAATGAGTTTCCCTTCTCTTTCTCGTATGGGCGTCGTCATGACTTCCGCCCAGTATCGCGACCCATCCTTGCGAACCCGCCAGCCCTCTACGGTAGATCGTCCCTTGGCTTCAGCCTCTTTCAGCTCTTGCTCAGGCTTACCTCGCTCGATGTCTCCCTTTTCATAGAACCGCGAGAATTGCTTGCCCAGAATCTCATCGGCGCGGTAACCTTTGATACGCTCGGCCCCTTCATTCCATGTAACCACCCGCCCTTCCGGGTCAAGTATAAAGATGGCATAGTCCTGCACGCCTTCCACGAGCAAACGAAATCGTTCTTCGCTCCTCCGCAGCGATTCTCCCGTCCGCTTCCTTTCAATCCCTTGGGATATGGAGTCCGCCACAGCGGCGAGGGTGTCGAGAATGGCAGTGTTGAGTGGCGTCCGGGAGAAAATGGCCATAACTCCGACCGCCCGATTATCAACCACCAGGGGATAACCCGCGAAAGCCACCATGCCTTCCTTCTTGGCCCACGTCTTGTCGTTGATTCGTGGATCGTCGATGACATCGTTTGTGAGATGAGGTCTTTTTTTCTCTGCAATCAGACCGATCTTCAGCTCACCCACCGGGATGCGGCTATGGGGGCCGTCAATGTGGGTGTACATGCCAGCGCTGGCCTGCATCTCCAGTATTCTCGCATCTTCAATCTGAGTCCAGATCCGCGCAAAGGCCACATCGAGGTGCTGAACCATAGCCTCCGCGCATCGCTGGAGGATCACTCGAAGATCTCCTTCCCCTGTTAACGCAGTGCTAATATCGGCGCGAATCGCTGACTGCCTCGCCCGCGCTTTACGTAATTCCTCTGCTTCTTTCCGCTCGGCGATGTCGCGGATGAAGCCGGTAAACACGTGGCGGCTGTCATTTGTGACCTCACCAAAGGAGATCTCCACGGGAAATTCCTCGCCACTCTTACGTAGCGCGGTTAATTCCACTCCCTGCCAGTTCAGGTGTCGCTGCCCGGTTTTTAGATAGCTCTGGAAGCCCGCGCGGTGGAGCTCGCGCAAATACTCCGGCATCAGAATCGTCAACGAGTGCCCTATCAACTCGGAAGCGGAGTAACCGAAGATTCTTGTCATAGCCGGATTAAGGTAGAGGATATTGCCAGTTTCGTCGATGGTGACAACCGCGTCGGTGGCAGTCTCCACCACATTGCGGAACTGCTCCTCGCTGTGGCGGCGAGCGGCTTCCGCCCGTTGACGTTCAGTAATCTCTTTTTTTAGCTCCTCGTTGGCAGCGCCAAGCTCCCCGGTCCGCTGCTCGATCCTTTGATCGAGCTCCCTCGCCACCCTCTTCTGTTCGCTCAGGAGTCGTGCTTCTTGCAGTCCGACCGCCGCCTGATTAGCCGCTACGCTCAGAATAAGTCTTTCGGTCTGCCCGGGGAAATCCGCTCGCGGCGACGCTGCTACGATCACGCCGATTTCGCCCTGCAGCCCCAGTCGCATGGGAACAATCGAAAGGTCGCCCTCTCCAAGAGGATTCCGCACCCGCGGAGGCCATATCTTCGGGTCAGTTCCCCACCAGGGGTTGAATACTTCGCCGATCTCGTGCGGCCGGGGAATCGGCTCTCGCGGTCCAGCGACTCGGACTATCTCGATGGGTGGCTCGCCGCTGGGGTCCTTCAAGCGCACGTAGACAAGATCCAAGTGGAGAATATCGAGGAGCACGTCGAGCAAGGTACCAACAATCTGGGATGGCTCGCCGCCAGTCCAGATCGGAGGAAGCGTGATGACGCTGACTAGATCATTGATGCAGCGCTGAAGGCGCTTGATCTCCTCGGCGGGATGTGCGGGTTGTACTTCCATGTTAAACCGGGGTCGGGGGTGCGGTAGTTCGCCGAGCCCGCCGGGTACGAACCTCAGGCAGCAATTGTTCGGGCGGGACGAAGAACGGGTTTTCTTGAAGAATGCCGCCGATGATGACCGGGGGATGCGTCCGCATGATGTCAATCACGGTGTCTCCCCCGAATTTCGTGAGATGGTACGTGCAGATCACCGCGTCGTCGTGGCGGCGCCACACATCATTCACACGCGACTCGAATTCAACGAGATTATCGATGTGCGATCCACCTTCGGCCGCCCAGTCCATTCGGTAGACAATGCGGCTGAGCGGAAATCCTCCCGTGGTGTTGCCGCTGGCCGCCTGTTCGAATGCCGCGACCATCCGATCCTGATCAAAACGGCCGTCCCGAACGTACGTTTCAGTGTTCGTGCGAAGCTTTAATTGACCGCTTTGTTGGGCGGCCGCAGGGTCGATCCCTACCGCGGTCAACCGTTGCATATGGTCGCAATGTTGATCCGGATTAACGACGTGAACCGCCTTGTCGCCACGCTCGAACCCCTCTTTAATGAACAGAAGCAGCACGCGATACTCCTCGTCGTAGCTATTGAAAAACGCGCAAATATGGCGTTTTTCGCGGAGTTGGGAGCCGGCAAAGGAAATCGGCATCACAGGCTTCTTCATGGCGTATCCCTCGCGTGGTTTTTTCGCGAACCTGGTTATGTCCCATGTCCAGGTTTCTAACCCTATGAGGATTGAAGGTCTTGCATGTTATCTCCGCTCCGTCAGTGCCGGTTTTCTGGAACTTCGGTGTTTTGGTTAGGCATGCGTCTGAAGAACTAGAATTGATCGCTCGGGCCAGTAAGTGGCATGCTTTGCCCCGACATATTGCGTTCCACGCGGTCGACCGAGGGGAGTGACTAGGAATGACCTGCATCACGAACCGAGCAAAGAGGCCCATTCCAGCCGAAATGACAAAATGTCCGATGAAGGTCCACAGGATTCAACTTCCTACTGCATTGGTTTCTTCTTTTGCCGTGTGAAGCTTTCATCATATGACATCCATCAAAAAACGGCAACCCTTTACTTACAGCAGTTGTCCCTATCAATAATCTCGTTCAAGTTGAAATCATTGATCAGCCCTCGGCAGTGAAATTCCCAAGTCCATTTCCACACAAATTCGCATTACGGCGCTGTTGAACCACGGTCCCCCATGGTCAGCGCTGGTTTTCTGAGTTGAGCCGGTTGCCTATTCGGCTTGGGCGAACGAAATGCCAGGCCCGCCACCAATCTTGAAGTCGGTCAAAGTAGAGATAAATAACGGGAGTCGTGCCCAGAGTCAGCAACTCCCGCGTTCCTCGGGGCAATCGCCCTGGCAGGGACCGGGCGACCGGGCGCGGAGGATTGCGGGCAGGATTAAAAGCGAGGCTCTGGAGTCCCCCAACGCACCCCAAGTCTGGAAAAGTGACATTTTGCCTCCAAGGCTCCGACCCCCGGCATGCGCTGGCATTCTCAAGATTTCGTGGACTATCCAGAATGGGTAGTTCGAATGGGTCGAACCACCCTGGTGAACTGCGCGATCTCGGTCGCTCGATGACCCGTCAGCCAGAGTCTGGAGCATTCGGCGAAGAGGAACTCGGACCTGGGGATAAAACCGAGTTTCTTGCGGGCATCGTGACGAATGACTGGCGTCAGAGACGGCCTTTCGCCACTCGTAAAATTAAAGGACCTCGTGCAACCTGCGCAGGGTTTTTGGCAAACGCAAAAAGCGTGATGGATTCAGTACGATACCAGGCCGGAACAGGAGCGGACCGAACCGCATCCCACTGAACCGGCTTTGGCAGGACGCTTGCATTCTTGAAGAGCGGTGTTGGTGGGCGATTACGCCACTTGGAACTGTTTTCGGAGTCTTGATCGCCCGGAAAACCATTCGTTCGTTAACCGATCTCGGACTCGGTGCGGACGGCAGCGCGCAATTGTGGATCCTATCTAGGCGGGCAAAAGCAACGCCCCCTGCGACCCTCCATGGTCAAAGTCACCGTGACGTCGAGGACGGATGGTTCTTTGTCGGAGGGAATGAAGTTGTCCAAGAGTCACTAATGGACTCCTTCACGGGGTCGGAGAAGATGGGGATTTCCTCGTGAATAGGTACATCGAGACCTGAGGTTGTGAGCAATATGGCCACCAACGAAGACTTTACCAAAGCACACTCTCGCGAAGAGCGCGAAGAGCAAATCGCGGCGGTGCACCACCTGAGCAGGAAAACGCAGAAGAACTATCTGCTTCGGCCGAAGTCCCTGATCGACGCGCTGGCCAGGCCGGAGTCGCCGTCGGCGGCAAAAATCAGGGCTCTGGCCGAAACCGAGTGCAGCAGCCCGGTCACGAGTCTCTATCTGCGGATGGACCCCGAAAATACTGCCCCGCGAGGGAAGGCCCTGGTCCGATTCTTCCACTCGCTCGAGACCCGCGCTCTCGATGAGCAGAAAGACTTCATCGAGGCGCTCCCGAAAGCGCAGAAGGAGATTGTAAACGATGATCTAAAGGAGATCGAGGTCCTGCTCGAACAGTATTTCGTTCCCGCCGGCCCCCGGTCGCTCATCATCTTCAAGTGCGGCGAGCAATTGAATCGGGTTTTCAGGATACCGGCGTGGACCATCGACGCCATGGTTATCGGTGGCGACCCCCACGTTGCTCCCTTGGAAGCTGTGCTGGAGGAAAATGAGAAGGTACTGTTCATCGAGGTCTCCGTCGGGGAAAGCCGCCTGTTAGTCTATCATCTGGGGGATCTGGCGTCTGACCGGATCAGCACCCCTGTACCCAGGAGATCGGCCGAGCCGCCCTTCAAGCGAAACGAACAGCGTCATCTGAGCCATCTGGAATGGCATCTCAAGGCCACGGCAACCAGGGCTTATCACCTTTTCCAGGAACATTCCTGCACCGGTTTGATTCTGATGGGAGAGAAGCAGGTGCTGACGTCACTGGAAGAGTTTTTGCATGAAACGGTCAGGGCAAACATCATCAGTCGCATCCATGCCTCACCGGCCTCCGACCCCCGCGATCGCAAAAAACTCATCGAAACCGCGCTGGCCGACAATAAAGCCGCGCGAGAAGCAACGGCGATTGAAGAGCTGGCCCAGTACAAACCGGGAGACCAACTGGTCTTTGGCCTTCCCGACGTGATCGAAGTTTTCAACTCGTTCCTGGCCCGAAAGCTTGTCATCGGAGAAAAGCTTCGGCAGAAAGGCTACGTCTGCACAGCCCACCACTACCTGTCGCTGGAAGAAACGGGTTGCCCGTTTTGTGGCGCGAAACTTCTCCCGGCAGAGAGCATTGTCAATGAGATCATCGAGATTGCCTACCTTCATGGCGTGAGCATCATGGTCGTCGAACATCGCCAGGACCTGCTTACCCGGTATGATGGAATCGCCGCAGTGACCTATCCTCACTCGCCTCAGGCTTGATTGGCTGCCGTTTCCAGATCAATTTTCGGGAAGCACCGCTATCGATTTATTTTCGCAAGCCGGCGCGTAACTCCGTGTCGTCAGATGACCGCAGGAGGTCATGCACCTGCTAGTCCAACGCATTCAGTTTGCCTCGCAGCCTACTCATTTCCAGCCTAGCCTCGCTGTGGTGAAAAGGTTCCCACAAGGTTCAACATCGATACGAATCTGGCAATCTAAATGCTCCCTCCTGTCCTTGAAATGGACCGATGAAGGTGTGTGGCATTAACGTTCGGAGTTCCAGCCGGAGTGGATGGACCGGAGTGAGGATTTCCAGTGAGGCTTGAAATGGCATCATCATCTTACGTCGAAAGATGGGCAGAGCAACCGCTTGGAAAGCAGGCCAGAGTCCTTCTGGTGAACGAAGATCCGCGAGAACTCGCCTACTACCACGCAATTCTTGAAAAGCTCGGTTGCAGGGTGCGAGCTAGTTCGTCCTTCGCTGAGGGAGTGCGACGCCTTGGCTGCGAGCCGTTTGACTTGATCATGGTGGAACAGGGAGGCGGTGAGTTCGAAGGGCAGAAGGTGCTCGCGGAGGCCATGGTAGTCGACGTGGAACTGCGAGTATTGGTGCTGGCAAGGTCTTACAACAAGGGCTGCCATCTAGAAGCTATGCGGTCGGGTGCGTTGGATTATCTTGAGGGGCCGTTGAGTGCAGCGGATATCGTGGCGCTTCTGGATACATTTATGCCGCGCTGGCCCGGAGGCCATTCAGCGTTGCTAAACCGCTTCAAGGGTGCAAGGCCAAGCAAGGAACGCGTGATCAAAGTGAAATCCAATTAAGATGCGCCCGGAGAAGTCTGCGAAATGAGCCTGGAGGGAAAAGTTGCGATCGTGACGGGCGGCGGCATGGGGATCGGGCGTTCCGCCTGCCAAATGCTTGCCCGAGAAAAGGCAAAGGTCAGCCGCCGTGCATGCGCTGCGCCGCCAAACGCCCGGCAACCGGGATGGGAATCATGTGCGCCGGCACGGCCCGCACGAATCTGCGCTGGGGATATCCATCTCTGGACGATTGTCTGTGTACCGACAAGTGTCGACACTTGGACACTTAATACAGTCAGCCGCTTAGTTGCCATCTTCTCGCATTCCAATCTTCTTTAGTTTTCCAGCCACCTGCGGGCCTTTTCCTCTTATAAATCTTGCAATCTTTGGTCGAGGAATTGCCTGCTGTGGGCGTGGGAATCTAGAACATCTGATTCTTGAGGTCGTGGCGAAGGGGGCTTTGCAAGTGGCGTCGGGAGAGACCACCTTCGATGCTCCCAGCCCTGGCCGGAGTGTTTCACGGGTGCCCGTGCTTGTTTTCATTCGGGAAGCAAAACTGAATTCTGGAGAAAATTATCAGCATGATGGAATCCTCAAAAGAAACCCAAATCCCCAAGATATTCTTGCTGCTTTTTTGTTTCCTGGCCGGCGCTCTTGTGTCCGTGCTGGCGCAGACGCCCCCCGACGCCGACTCCGGCTGGCCCCGCGAACTGGATGCAGGCGGATTTCACATCGTGGTCTACCAGCCTCAAGTTGATCAATTGAAGAAGAATCATCTGCAGGCGCGTGCTGCGATAACCGTGACCCGGTCCGGTGAATCAAGGGCGCAGTACGGAATCGTCTCTTTGACGGCCCGCATCGATGTCGATCGAGAGAGCCGCATGGTGAGCCTGGACGACCTCAAAGTATCTTCGGTAAGTTTACCGGCGGCAAAATCTCAGGAGGGGGACATCGAGCGGGCCATCCACGACGGCCTGCCGAATTGGCCGCGCACCATCACTTTGGATCGACTGCTCGCCGAGTTGGCGATGACCCAGTCTGAGGTTGATAACGAATCGGTAGCGGTGAAGAACGGCCCGCCGAAGATTCTGTACAGCTCCACGCCCGCAGTGCTGATTTTGATCGATGGGCAACCCGTCCTGCGCGCCGTTCCGGGCACTCCCTTCCAGCACGTGATCAACACGCCGGCGACACTAATCTACGATACAGCGGGCTCGCGCTACTATCTCGATGGCAATGGAGTTTGGGTGACGGCAGCAACCCTGGACGGGCCGTGGACGGTTGCGGCGAACCCGCCATCCGGACTGGACCAAGCCAAGGCGCAGGTCGATGAAGGCGAAGAGAAAGACCCCCACGATCACTCCAAGGATCCTGGCCCGCCGCCCATGGGTGGAGCACTTCCGGCGGTATTTATGAGCACCACGCCGGCGGAATTACTAGTAACCCAAGGCGCTCCCCAGCTTTCGCCTATTCCCAAAACAAAGCTGCTCTACGTTACCAATACCGAGAACGACATCTTCCTGGATGTTCCCTCCCAGGATTACTACGTGCTGCTCTCAGGACGGTGGTACCAGAGCAAGTCGTTGGCGGGGCCTTGGACTTGGGTATCGGCGAGCCAGATCCCGAGCGATTTCGCCCAAATTCCTCCCGATAGCCCGAAGGGGGCCGTGCTGGCATCGGTTCCCGGCACAGAACAGGCCCGGGAGGCAGTGATCGCCAATCAGATTCCCCAAACCGCGGCGGTGCGCCGAACCGAAGCCAAACTCGATGTCCGTTACGACGGTCCGCCCCAGTTTCGGCCCATCGAGGGCACGTCGCTCGAGTATGCCGTGAACACCTCGACCGACGTGATTCACGCCGGCGCGCGCTATTACGCCTGCCACAACGCTGTCTGGTTTGTGGCCGAATCGCCAACCGGTCCCTGGACGATCGCCGACTTGATTCCATCGGAGATTTACCAGATTCCGCCCAGCTCTCCGCTGTTTCACGATCGATACGTGTATGTCTACGAGTCGGCGCCTGACGTGGTCTACTACGGTTATATGCCCGGGTATCTGGGTGCATATGTGTCCGACGGTGTCGTAGTATTCGGCACCGGCTGGATTTACCCGCCCTGGATTGGCGATTACTGGTTCGGTTGGCCCTGGACTTGGGGCTTTGGTTTTGGCTTCGGCTACTGGGGCTGCGGGTGGTTCTGGAGGCCGGTCGGCGGTTACTGGTGGTATCACGATCCTTGGTATATGAATCGCATCTACAGCGATCACTGGAATCCCCATTGGCACCCCGGCGATGCCGAGCGGTTTCATAACAATGCCAACGTCTACAACCGTTGGCAAGGCAATGCTGTAGTCAGGTCGGCGCGCCCGGCGGGTGGCGCCCGCCTCGCGCGATCGGGAGGGTCGCGCGACTTGTACGCCGGCCACAACGGGCAGGTTTGGGAACATCGCCAGAACGGATGGTATCGGCAGGGCAAGAACGGTGCATGGTCACGGTCCCAACCCGAGGGTGGGCTGGAGGGTCAGCGGCAGTCGCGCTCCCTCGGTCAATCCCGCACGAATGAATTTCGCGGTTTCGGACCCCGAATCGGCGGTGGTCTGCCGAGAACATTTTCGCCTGGCTTTGGAGGGTCCCGAGGCGGCGGCCGACGTTGACGGGGAGTCCGGCCAATTAGAAACTCGATGGATAGATGGCTTGATTACAATCGTTCGAGATGCACGTTGATCGGGCTTCGAAAACTTTTTTGTGAAGGAGAACGCACCATGTCTGAACTTGTGACGAAATCTGTGGCCCAAGAAGAACAAGAACAGAAGATAGAAACACGCACCGCCGTGGAACGTATCGCCGGCTTTACCGTCGTTGCGGCAGCCGTGGCAGTGCTCGCCGTTCTCGTCGCCACGGCCGTTTACGCGCAGGACAAGTACTCGCTGAAATCGCCGAGCGGAATCGCGTTCTCTGACTTCAGGGGATACGAGGACTGGGCAGTTGTCTCTTCCGCAAGCACCAACAACGAAGTGCTTAAGGTGATCGTCGGTAATCCGGCCATGATCAAGGCGTTCAAGGCCGGTGTTCCCGGCGACGGCCAGCCTTTTCCGGATGGTTCCAAGATTGTGAAGCTCCAGTGGAAGCCGAAGAAGAGCACAGAGGCTCCCTTCGTCGTGGATGTTCCAGACGTCTTTTCCCAGGCTTTCGTCATGGAAAAGGACAGCAGGCGATTTCCGAAAACCGGCGGATGGGGATACGCGGTGTTCAACTACGATGCCGCATCGGACAGGTTCACGGCCGATCCCAAAAGCCTGTCAGACTGCGGAAACGCGTGCCATACAGCCGTGAAGGCGAAGGACTATGTCTTCCACCCGTACGAGAAGCGTTGAACCGCGTCTGCCCCGGCATTAAGTACGAGGAATGGGAGGTGGGGTCACGGAAACCGCTCACATTTCCCACAAAGTGAATAGAAAGTTAACTGTCGCGGCATTCTTTCTCAGGGGGTGGCGATGGATCTTCAACATTGCTATAACGCGAGCGAAGATACGTTTCCTTTGCCGCCGCGTATCAAGGAGCGCTCTGGCCCGTTTGGTTTTCCGGAGTCTCGTGACCCCCATCGTCCGTATATAAGCTCCAACTTTGTGATGGGACTCGACGGCAGGGCTTCATTCCGGGAGTTGAAGGGCCGTGCTGGTGGCAGGGAGGTTTCAAGGAGCGGAGAAGATCGTTGGCTAATGGACTTCCTGCGGGCGCATCACGATGGACAGTTGATCGGTGCTACCACCCTCCGCGAAGAGCAAGGCCCAGGCGCGCGCGGCGAGGACTATGGCATCGATGACGAGCAACTGCGGGTGTACCGAGAGGAAGCTTTAGGTCTCGACAAGCAGAAGATTATCGTTCTCACCGGTTCTGGGAACATCGATGCCACTCTTCGCGTCTTCGATTCGCCGCGGGTTGAACCTTGGATACTTACCACAACGGAGGGGGAAAAGAGCCTCCGATCACAGCTCAAGATGCTTGGACGGGAGGGGAGCATTAATATAATCTCGGCGGGGGCCGGCGAGGGGGTTGATCTTGTGACCGCAGCCCAACTTCTACGGCAGCAACATGGCATCCGCACACTGCTTTGTGAAGGCGGCCCAACGCTGTATGGCGATCTCCTAAGAAGACAGCTAATTGATGAGGAGTTCCGGACGATTTCCCTCCAAGTATTAGGTGAGACTACCAAGCCGGGGATCGACCGACCGACGACGTACGGTAACGTGAGCTATACACCTGAAACTGCACCGTGGTATAGATTGATAAGCATCCACTATGCTCTGCCTTACCACGTTTTCTTCCGTCTTCGGTACGAGGGTCCGAGAAAGTTTCAGGACTGAGGTGCAACACATCGATGCTGAGTCAATCGCCTGGGGATTACTATTGGGAACGGGGGGCCGAGAGGTATCGTCGCTCTCTACAGCAAATTGGGACTTTCCGAGGCCGATCTGAGAGCGACGGCTGAGGCGCTTCAGAGCCAGATCCTCGCGAGGCGTTTCGGCCAACCGAGTGAGATCACCCGGGCGGTTGTGTTCCTGGCTTCTGACGAATCTGCGTTTACGGTTGGAAGTGAAGTGATTGTGGACGGAGGTCTGGGTCTTTAGCGCGCCGTATGGCGCATGCTGAAGGCCTTGCGAGCTCGCCAATGAAAGCCGCCAGAATTCATCGTTTCGGACCGCCCGCCGTGATCGTCGTCGACGATCTCCCTCGCCCCACTCCGGGTGCGGACCAGGTTTCCGTACGTGTGGCCAGTGCGGGAGTCGGGCCGTGGGATGCCCTGATTCGTGAAAACAAGAGTGTAGTGAATGCGCCCTTACCCCTAATCCTGGGATCGGATTTGTCCGGCGTGGTCGAAGCTGTCGGGCCCGGCGTGACTCAATTCCAGCCCGGCGACGAGATCTACGGTGTCACCAACCCGCAGTTCATCGGGGCGTATGCGGAGTTGGCGCTGGCCTCCGCGAACATGATTGCGCGGAAACCCGCCTCGCTGAGCTTCCAGGAGGCGGCCTCGGCGCCGGTGGTTGCCGTGACGGCGTGGCAAATGCTATTCGACTACGCGAAAGCGAGCTCCGGCCAGAGCGTCCTGATCCTGGGTGCAGGAGGCAATGTCGGCGCCTACGCCGTCCAACTCGCCAGCCAAGCCGGTCTGCACGTTTATGCCACGGCTTCCGCCGATGACGCGCCATACGTGCAGAGCCTTGGCGCGACAGCGGTCATTGACTATGCACAAACCCGCTTCGAAGCCGCTGTACCAAAGGTTGACATCGTTCTCGACTTGGTCGGCGGAGAAACCCGGGAGAGTTCATTCAAGATCATCAAGACGGGCGGCATTCTGGTGTCAGTGGTTTCGGAACCTCCGCCGGATCCCGGCCGATTGACGAACACTCGGGCCGTCTTCTTCCTGGTCGAAGTGACCACCGAGCGGCTGGACAAGCTTGCTGAACTGTTCAACCACGACAAGCTGACACCGCACGTGGGCACCGTGCTTCCGTTGGAACAGGTGCGAAAGGCACATGAAATGTTGGCTGGTGCGCCACACCAGCCGGGGAAAATCGTTCTCAGCCTTTCGGATAAGATGTGATGCTCGGCGGCGAGACACTTCCGCAAACGGTCGGCAATGAAATACCCGACGGTTCTCATGGAGATCATTTGCGTCGAGGTCCCTGCGTATAATCGGCCCCCTGGATTGCGCGCTTCACCGGGGAGCGAATGGCTTCATCCCTTGAGCCTAGGAAGATTCGAACGTCCTGTTGTTTATCGCTTGCCGAATTAACTGCGGTTGTTGAACCAGTCGAGGGCGATTTTAGTATATTGGCCCACCTCGATGAGGTAGCCGTCGGGGTCACGCATGTAGCAGCGCCATTCCCAGCCGTGATTGCAGAAGCGTCATCTGCTGGCTGTCCTATCACGGGCAGCTAGTTGAGGAGCGATTCCCAGTTGGCTGGCACCCTTCCTGCTGGTCCAGGAGCGGACTGATTTCTTGGATGCGAATGCGGCGGAAGCAACTCCACACCCTCGATCATCCCCTGCTTCTCGTAATCGTAGAACCAATCCTCACCCGGCTCAAAGCTGGCTATGATCGGATGTCCTGTCGCTCCCGCATGCTTTGATGCATGCTGACTCGGAGAAGTGTCACAGCATCCGATGTGCCCACACTCCGCACACCGACGGAGATGAAACCACCAACCTTTCGGTGACGCCAGGCATTCCACACATCCGTCGCCACTCGGCTTCGAAGCGGGGTTGATTCCACGCGGACCCTTTTTCATTTCCGATTTTCCTTTCGTGCCCTCTGTTTGCAAAATAATGTTAAGGCACCAGCAAGATCTTCCCGATACCGCCCTTTTCTGCCGCTGCTTGGGCCTCGGCCGCTTCACTGAGTGGCAGTTCCTTGCTAATCGGGATTACGAGCTTGCCATCTCGCACCGCTTCGGCCATGAACTCGAGCGTTTTCCTGTCAAATTTCGAGAATACGAACACCGCCTTTACAGAGGGGTAATTCGCGGCGTTCTGTGGCGCCTTGAGAACCGAAGCAAACACTCCTCCCGGCTTGACCTTGGCGATCAGCTTTTCGGCGGTTCTTCCGCCGACCGCATCCGCAACCGCATCGAGCGGAGGAAGATTCGTAATCGCGGTGTCGTCGTCGGTTGCGACTATCTGATCCGCACCCACAGTCTTCGCCTCGTACATCTGCCTCTTCAAAACCCCCGCGATCACAGTCGCCCTGCGTTCCTTCGCTGTGAACACCGCCGAACGCCCCACATTTCCAGCAGCACCTGCGACGAGAACGGTCCGGCCCGCCTCGATTCCGGTAGCTGAAAGGAGCTGGTTGCCGGTCGTCGTCACGAGCGGCAGCGCCGCCGCCTGGATCAAATCGAGCCCCTTGGGGATCTTCGCCAGGATCGCTGCGTTCACAACACAAAGTTCAGCGTAAGTATTGTCCGCCATGGCCAACACCTGGTCCCTGACGGAAAAGCCTTCCACTCCCGGCCCAATCTTGATCACGGTCCCCGAAAGATCGACCCCGATCAGTCCCGGAAATTTGATGGGATAGTAGTCTTTCGTCAACCCGGCACGTCGTCTGTAGTCGAGCGGATTCACGCTCGTGGCGGCGACCCGCACCAGCACCTCGCCCGGACCCGGGACCGGGTCAGGGTACTCCTCGAACCTCAGTACTTCAGGACCGCCATATTGGTGGACAACTATTGCTTTCACATTTCCTCTCGTTGTACGGTGCGTAAAACAGCGACTAACAAAGCTTGGACGAGCGAAGCTGGAATTGGCCACGGGGTGGGAACCCATAAGCGGTCCGATCCCACTTCGCGATACGTTCAACGGGTGGCCGCTTACCTGGCAGGTTCGAGAACATGATCGGTCACATGGGTCGGTTTCAGGGTGTCCAAAATATTTCTGGCCTTAGCCGCCTCAGCGGCAGTTCCATGAGCAACTACCAGGAACTGGCCAGCCTTCACGGCGGTCTCATAGGTTACGATGCTGTCTTTGGGTATGCCTATGCTGTACAGACCGGCACCGATAGCACTCAAACCGCCGACTACGAGCGCGTTCTCCAGGCCCGCGACGATCGAAGCCACCAACGGACCGCCAACCAGCACAGGGCCTATCGCAGGT
Source organism: uncultured Acidobacteriota bacterium (assembly GCA_963831905.1). GTDB lineage: Bacteria > Acidobacteriota > Terriglobia > UBA7540 > UBA7540 > CAVROP01. Next base: position 3,569,731 of record CAWHRX010000009.1, read on the forward strand.
ACCCAAAAGAACGCGGCGCCAAACAACAAGCCCCATAAGCCGCCCCAGAAAGCGCCCCACTTCCCCCAATACTTCATGCGGTCCCCCGCGTTGTAGTAGCCAACGACTTGCTCGTCCGTGTGATAATCCTTCCCCACCACTGACAACTTCTTCATGTCGAAGCCTGACTTTTGAAGCTCCTTGACCGCGTCTTCCGCTGCCGTGTGGTTTTCGTATACTGCGATCACTGCGTTTGTGTCCGCCATATTCTGTCTCCTCCTCAAGTATGATTTTGGCTGGTTCAGATTTCACTTAACTTTTGCCATTACTTCATTCTGTCGGCCGGTTCTGTGAATGGTGGATTCTTAGCTCTGCACTCGGCTTCCGCGAGCCACAGCGTCTTTGGCAGCACCCTCTCTTTTATTCTCTCTTTTGGGGATGAATGCCCAGGTCGTGCCATGACGTCTCCGAGAGGTTCACGCCGTAATAGTTCGCAGCTTTCTCGATGTTCGCGAACGCCAAAGCACGGTCGGAATCCGAGACGTCGATGACTTGATCGAACCGCGCGACCGCGTTACGCACATGTTGTGCGTCGGTAAGCGGTTCTTTCCGCTGCTTCGGAAACGCGTAGACGCTGTCGGGCAAGTCGCTCTGCGTCGTGAGCCTTCCGTGTTTCTCGTGAGGTTCCCAGGTCGCTTCCGGCATGTCTTTGCCATCCTTTCTTTAAATGTTTGGCCAGAGGGCGAGCGCGGTGCCGGCCCGTTCACGAAAGCAATTAAGCCACGGGCGACTGAGTGGCAATTGCGCTGCCAATCTGGCGGCATGCCAAGACACATTAATTCGAGTCTGACAATCGTTGGCTTGCGAGGCCATCCGGAGCTTCTCTATGACATAGGACAGAGCCTGATTCGTGTCGAAAGCCCAAGCTCAGTGACGGCAGTTCGACCCTCGTCGAATTGCTGCCTGCTATTCTTCGCCATGAGCCCAGCGCCGACACAACTGAAAAACTCGGCTAGCATTGAATCGTTGCCTCCCGGCCCTCCCGGGCCAGTGTCGAAGAACCGCCACCGAGCCTCGACTTTCGTCAACGGTTCGGGCTCACTCGGCAATCTCGGCAGCAGCTCAAACTAATCAGGGAAAGGGACTTGTCTCGGCTGAGCTGTGGATTCCGTCTTGGTACCCCACCTGCACTTTCCCTCGCGGACACGTTTCGAGTGTCTGTAGTGATATTCAACATATTCTGCCCACTATATCGAAAGGAGCCATCAATGAACGCCGTACAAGTCGAGCAGCAGAGCTATGAGATGCCCCCGCGAGAGGGGATCAGCATCGCGTATTTTCTCACCGTCGCCGACATTGAGCGATCGGCTCGCTACTACGAAAAGGTCTTCGGCGCTCGCATTCTCAGCCTGGGCGACGGCAACGCGCCTGGGTACCTTCAGCTTGCGAATATCTGGATGATTCTGAACGTTGGGGGCGGGCCGACCCCGGATAAGCCGACGGTGACGCTCAGCGTCCCCGACCCGAATCACATCAACAGCTTCATGAATTTCCGCGTTGCGGATATTCATGCGTGCTACGAATTGTGGAAAAGTCGAGGAGCAGAGTTTATCACGGAGCCAATACCCAAGTACGGCGAGATTCGCTGCTACATCCGCGATCCTGACGGTTATATCATCGAGGTCGGACAGAGCACCGAACTCAAGTACGGTTAGCGCTTGGCCCGGATGGGATGCGGATCTTAACTCAAGTGTAGCGGGTCAGTTTGAAGTTGGTCGGAGTAGCCTCGAAATTGACCCACTACCATTTCACAATATATGCTTTTGCCGAAGCGGCCGCCCGGCTGGGTTGTTCCGCAAAATCAGTGTCTGAGGGGGTAATGAAGGTGAATAGGTCACGATCCAATTCAAGCGATTGCCGAGCGAACAGAGCGACCCATATGGTATGTGTGGCCTGCTTGTTTTTTTTTGCAGGCATGCTGTTTCAATCGCGCCTTTTCCGCTCTGAGCCGGTCGAAGCAGCTTCTGATCATCTTTACGAGTTGATGATTTACCACGCGCTACCGGGCGAGGGACCCGCCCTCGAGTCCATTTTTCGTGACGTGTCCGAGTTGCAGGCGAAGCACAGTCTCAATGCGGTGGGCTATTGGGTTCCGAAGGGCGATGACCCTGCCTGGAAAGACACATTTGTGTATCTGGTTGTTCATTCCGACCGCCAGTCTGCCGACGCGAACTGGAACGCGTTGCATGCCGACCCGGCATTTCAGCCTTACTTCAAGGCTGCGGCTCCCCTAATCCAGCAGACAAATGGGAACTATAGAGTGGACCAGGTTTACATGCATCCAACGGATTATTCAGCCTCGAAGTAGGAAAGGAAACTCGAACTTAAACGCTTGCGGATGTCCGCTTAGAGCTAGCCAATTGGCGCGAACGATACAACGCCGCTCAGCCGCACAAGGTTCTGATTGGCAGGCGCTCTAGGTTCAGGCATAGATAACGAGCGTCATCTGAACTTAAGGAGACCACGCACATGACCGCCCCCATCACGTCAAACACGCTTAGTGTGAACGTTTTTACGGCCCCGGGAAAGACTATGGTCGGCGAGCGGCCAAAGCCCTTCGGCGAAGCGTTCGGCTTTGATCCTATCACCTCGACTTTAATCTTCGGCGAGTACGACGCGGTGCTGGTAGACGCAATGCTGACGGTGGCTGAGGCCGAGGCTCTCGCGGATTGGGTTGCTCTGCACAACCGCAACCTGGAGACCATCTACATAACGCACGCCCATTTCGACCACTTCTACGGTCTGAGCATTCTGCTCGACCGTTTCCCGGGCGCTCGGGCGATAGCAACGCCCAACACGGTGAACGCCATGCAGATGTCTTTCACTCCCACCGTGGAGCGGCTAGCCCGCCGGTTGTTTCCCGGGCAAGTGCCCACTAAGTTGGTTGCACCTGAGCCCTATGAGCACGACACGTTCACTCTCGAGGGCCACGAATTGCGCATCATCGAGCAGGGTCGCACCGATAGTCCCGATTCAACGTCTCTATATGTTCCATCGATCGGCCTGATTGTCGCTGGCGACGTTGTGTACAACCAATGCCGCATGTACGTCGGCGACACAACCCCCGAGAGCCGAAAGAATTGGATCGCGGCGCTAGACCGGTTAGCGGCGCTGAACCCGGCGATTGTTGTCGCCGGTCACAAGAAGCCTGGCGCGCCCGACTCTCCCTCGACGATCCAAGACACCCAGCGTTACCTCCAGGACTTCGACCGGTTGCAGAAAACCGCGACGTCCGACCAGGAGCTGTTCGATCAGATGACGGAGCTTTACCCGCATTGGGTAGCCAATCAGTCGTGGTTGATGTTCGGATTCCCGCAGCCATAACCGACATCAACGGCGGTGGCCCGTCCCTGCGCACTTTGGAGGAAACCGTGGACAGGAAACAGTCGAAACAGTGGGGACAGACGGAACGTAGCCCAATTCCAATCAACGGGGATTAGCGAACGTCCCGTCTGTCCCCAGTTTTAGTTACATATTTCAGGGGAACAGATTCGATTTCAAAGAGGGGAACAAAATGACAACAAAAGGGAAAGTCTTGGTACTAGTCTCGAGCGGTCACGGCTTGCCGTTGCGAGATGGCAAGGTTTATGCCGGCGCTGGCTACTACCTCAACGAGCTGACGGTTCCGGTTCGCGCCCTGATGAAGGAGGGCTACGAAATCACTTTCGCCAACCCCAAAGGCAACACGCCGCAAATGGATGTCCATTCAGCTGTCGCCGATTTCTTCGGCGGTGACGAGGCTAGGCTTCAGGACTATCTAAGGTTCCGCGACAGCCTGACTGGGCTCAAGAATCCAAGTCGCATCTCGGATGTCATCGCATCGGGCCTGGATCAATATGACGCTGTTTTCGTCCCCGGCGGTCATGGCCCGATGATAGATCTTCTCGATGATCCCGACGCTGGCACCGTGATGAGACACTTTCATAAAGCATCCAAGCCTACGGCGGTGCTCTGCCATGGCCCGATTTCACTTCTCTCGGCTCTTCCGAATTCGACAGAGGTGGTCGGAGCGCTGGCGGCGGGCGATGCCGGTGGAGCGCGGGCAAAGGCTCAAGGATGGATTTATTCTGGATATAAGCTGACCATCTTTTCGACGGCGGAAGAGCAGCAGCGGGAGCCGCTTGAGATTGGTGGTAAGGTTCTCTTCTACCCGGACTTCGCCTTGCGTACGGCGGGCGGTGACGTAAGTGTGGTCGCTCCATGGAAGAGCTACGTCCTTCAAGATCGCGAGTTGATCTCGGGTCAGAACCCGTTCTCGGACGAAGCGCTTCTGAAACTTCTTCTACCGGCACTCAACGGGAAGAAGAAGTGAGTCGGTAAGAGGGGGCTGGCCCGCCCCGGACAAGCCGTCGGCAACGCTCAGCGTCCCCCCCGACCCGGATAAGGTCAGCAGCTTCTTGAATATCCGCGTTGCGGATAATCAAGCGTACTATGAATTATGGAAAAGTCGAGGAGCCGAGTTCATCACGGAGCCGATTGCAAAGTACGGCGAGATTCGCTGCTACATCCGCGATCCTGACGGTTACACAATCAGGGTCAAAGTGCCCCACGGCGAGAAGCTGATGCCTCACAAGCACCCAGAGGATCGAGTCTATACCGTGATTTCCGGCGTCTTTTATATCGGACTGGGTGATGAATTCGACGCGAGTAAGTTGGAAGCCTATCCGCCCGGCGCCGTGATCATTCTGCCTGGCAACGCGCCCCATTTCCACTGGGCGAAATCCGGCGAGTACGTCACGCAGGTAACCGCCTTGGGACCGCTTGGACTGGGTTACCTCAGCGCAAAAGACGATCCGCGAAGCAACAACTCGTAGGAGAAGTCCGCGCGAGTTGACGAGTCATACACTCCGATTCCGCTATAGCATTTAGCTTCTTGTCGAATTGAGGGCTCAAGATGAACGATCAACAAAGGAAGGAGCAGTATTCTGGAATGCGGGATCAAGAGATCCGTGCGGCACTGGATCAGCATTGGGCGGCGTCCGATGCCAACGATTTTGAAACGGAGCACCGCATCTATCACGAGGACGCGGTGCTGGAATACCCGCAGTCAGGCGAGCGAACCCACGGTCGGCGCAACATACAGAACCAACGCGCTAGTCAGCCGAGCAAAAAGCGGTTTACTGTCCGGCGAATCATTGGCGGCGGCGATCTTTGGATCACCGAATTCGTCCTGACCTATGACGGCAAGCCGTCCTACACCGTGAGCATCGTGGAGTTCAGGGGCGACAAGGTTGCGCGGGAAACACAGTACTTTGCGGATCCATTCGTGGCGCCCGCATCGCGCGCTCAATGGGTCGAACGGATGGACACATAATCTCGAGGCGCGAGAATTCGCTAACGACACCGCCATTTGCGGTTTGCAGCACAATTGTCGAGAACAGGGATTAACGCCAGAGACCCGCTAAGTCCTGATTAACGCGGTTACCGGAGAAGTCGAATTGTATGATATGGCGGATGGGGTATCGTTACAGCACCTCCTCCGAGGGAGGGACAAGAGGTGGATTGGAAATGGTTGCTCCAGTTTGCGCTGCAGGGTAGCAGTGATTTGGAACAATATGCCATACTGCTGGTACGCGTTGCGCTCGGGCTGTTCTTCGCCATCTCCGGGGCAAACAAATTGTTTGTCGCCGGCGGCACGCAAACTATGTACAAAACGCTCGTTGAGGCCAAAGTTCCGTTTCCCCACCTGATGACCTATTTCGTGTCGGGTGTCGAGTTCGTTGGCGGATCCTTGCTGGCCGTGGGGTTTCTTTCGAGCCTGGCTTGCGTGGCTTTATTGGTCGATATGATTGTCGCCATCCTGACCACCAAGCTTTCCGCCATGCCTAACGGACTTTCGCCTCCTAACTGGCTCGAGGATTTCCTCTACTTTCCGGAAGTCCTGTACACGCTCTTCTTTATCTGGCTGATCTGCTCTGGTCCGGGAAAGTTCAGTGTCGATTACTGGCTCGCCGGCAAGTTACGGATGTGATCGATCGACGAAGCAGCTTGTTGCTAGACAAGAGCTTGATGGTCATAACCAGAACTTTTAAGCCGCCCGCTGCACCGAAATAAAGGGATGCTAACCACACGCTGGACTTAGACGAGGTATGAATGCCCAGATTGGTTTCAGTAAACGTCGGCCTTCCGCGCGACGTGACATGGAACGGCAAAACGGTCCGAACGTCAGTCTGGAAATCCCCAGTTGATGGACGGCGAATGGTGCGCAAGCTCGATATCGATGGTGATGCGCAAGCCGATCTCGCCGGTCACGGAGGGGAGCACCGCGCCGTCTTCGTTTACCAGATGGACTCGTATCATCACTGGGAGCGCTTTCTGGGCCGCAGTGATTTTACTTTCGGTCAGTTCGGCGAAAACTTCACGGTGGAGGGGCTTCCGGATGACGAGGTGTGCATCGGCGATCGATACCGCATCGGTGGTGCTTTATTTGAAGTCACGCAGCCACGCGTGACGTGCTACCGCGTGGGAATCCGGATGAATGAACCCCGTATGGCAGCGCTTCTCGTGGCACATCGAAGACCAGGGTTTTACTTTCGCGTGTTGCAAGAGGGAGAAGTTGGTGCAGGCGATGACATTGTAAAAATTGCTGACGGTCCAGAGCGAATCACCGTGGGCGAGGTTGACGCCCTCCTGCATTTGCCAGGACATTCTCGCGAACAACTGCAACGAGCGCTGCGGATTTCTGCACTTAGCAAAGGTTGGCAGAGTTCGTTCCAGGCAATGCTCCAGCAAGACTTGAGCTCCAAAACTGCGGCGGGGAATCCGGGACTCGCATATGAGGAGCAAGCTCCGGCGTGGCAAGGATTTAGACAAATGCGAGTTGCGCAGATTCGTAAGGAAAGCGATAGCGTGACTTCCTTCGTTCTTGTGTCGATCGATGGGGCCCCTCTTCCTGCCTTCCAGGCGGGTCAATTTGTTGTCTTGCGGTTGCTTATCGATCCGAATAAAGTTCCGGTTCTTCGCAGCTATTCGTTGTCTGATCTGCCGGCAGCCGACCATCTCCGCATCAGCGTCAAGAGCGAATTGAACGGGATTGGAAGTTCATTTCTGTGCAACCGCGTGCGAGAAGGCGATGTATTGGATGTGAGTGCACCCAGAGGAAGCTTTACTCTGCGCGCAGGCGAGAGTCCTGTAGTTCTGCTGAGCGCTGGAGTGGGCGCAACGCCCGTGATGGCGATGCTGCACACACTCGCTGCGGAAAGATCGCAACGAGAGATCTGGTAGATCTATGGAGCACGCAATCGCGTCGCCCATCCATTTGCAGAAGAATCGCGCTCGTTACTGAAGCAGCTCTCTCGCGGACGAGGATACATCGTGTACAGCAGGCCCGCTGCAATCGACCGAGTCGGAGCAGACTTCGATGCTCCCGGGCATATTGACGCAGCTTTGCTGGAGAGAATTGGCGTGTCAGAGAGTAGTGACTTCTATCTGTGCGGCCCCGCTTCATTCTTGCAGAATATGCGCGATGGGCTGCGAACCTGGGGTGTACTCGCCGAGAGTGTGCACACGGAGATCTTCGGTTCTCTCGAGGCTATCACCGCTGGTATGGCGCAAGTTGTTCACACTCCTCACTTGCCAAAAGGACCTCCCGGATCTGGCCCCCCCGTCTCATTCGCGCGTAGCGGGATTACCGCCGCTTGGGATCCGAAATTCGCGAGCTTGCTTGAATTGGCGGAAGCGTGCGACGTTCCGGTCAGATGGTCGTGCCGGACTGGAGTCTGTCATACCTGCATGACTGGTCTGATTGGCGGATCGATTATCTATAGCCCTGAGCCGCTGGAGAGGCCCGCTCCCGGGAACGTGCTCGTATGCTGTTCCCAGCCAAACGCGGATGTCAGTCTAGATCTTTGAGAGAAACGGGAGGAGTCCAATCATGCGTTCTGATATCGTGCCCGGAGGCATTTTTCCCAACTACGAACTGCCCGATCACACGGGCAAAGTGCGCAAGCTCAGCGAGCTACAGGGCGACGATCCGCTAATCCTTACGCTTGCGCGCGGCCACTATTGCCCAAAGGAGCACCAGCAGCATTTGGAACTTGCCGCGTTCTACCCGAAGATCGCGGTGGCTTATACTCAGATCGCCACGATCGCCACCGACGATCACCACACTCTGCAGGCATTCCGAGCGTCAGTCGGAGCCGAGTGGACCTTCCTTTCGGACCCCGACCGGACCATTCAGAAGGATCTCGACATCCAGGAGTACACCGATCCCGAGCATAATCCGATGATCCCGCATACGCTCGTGCTCAAGCCGGGCCTCGTGATCTACAGCATCTATAACGGCTACTGGTTCTGGGGGCGTCCGTCGATCATCGATCTTTGGCACGATCTGCGTGCCGTGACGAGCGAAATCCGCCCAGACTGGGATCTGAGTACTCCTGGACTCCGCGGGGCGTGGAATGCGGGTGACTTCTCGCGTTTTCACGGGTGGAACAAGCAGGCCAGTATGGAAAATACCTCGATACTACGGAAGAAATAGTACAGCCACCAATTTCGATCTACTGCGCTATCTGATTGTTCGACGTGAAGACGAAACGTCTAAACGCCGAGCCATACTGAGATGGGTAATATCAAGAGTCGGAACCTGAGGGAGAGGTCTTATGACTGCCACTACCACTGCCGCGCCACCCGACACCGCGTATTCCCGGTGTCGACGCCGCGACAGGTTCGCTTGGCTAGGGATTATCTGTCGGTTCGGGGCTCGCGATCGGCGCGCGGATGGATAAGAGTCCAACGCGTGTCTACGTGCTGATGGGCGACGGCGAAATGGCTGAGGGCCAAGTGTGGGAGGCGGCAGCGTTCGCCGCACATTACAAACTCGATAACATCACGGTGCTGGCTAACTCCAATGCGTTGGGCCAAAGCGAACCGACAATGTACCGGCACGACATGGAGATTTACCGCCGGAAATTCGACTCGGAGGGCTGAGCGACAGAAACCATTGATGGCCACGGTGTCGCCGCTGTGCTCGCCGCCCTCGATCGCGCCAAGGCGACGAAGGGCCAACCGCAGGCAATCCTCGCGCGGACGATCAAAGGTCATGGAGTAAACCTACTCGACGATGGCGACCTGTCGCGGTTATCTGCGGAAGTGAATCGTGACACGTAGGGGAGCCTACTCCCTGGCGAGCATTCGGCCATCGAAGTGGAGTGTTGGCTCAGAAACTTGCGACTGGCACGAGCTAGTTGCGCGAAAATCCGGAACCTGATGAGCGTCCTTTTCAATCACGCGAAAAGATTCGACCTCTTTGATGGCAACCCGATCAGCTTGGCCCGCCAGAGTGCTAAGCGGCAGAAAATCCCTGAGGTGTTGGCCGCAGACGAAATCCGCCGATTGCTCCAGGCGCTTGGTCCGAGGGAGCGGACGCTGGTGTTGATGGCCGCCGGCACGGGATTGCGAATGAGCGAACAATTTGGCCTGAAGTGGAAGGATGTGGATTTCAAGTCAAGCCAACTCAGTGTCACTCGGTCCATCGTCGACCAAGTGGTAGGGCCATGCAAGACCGAAGCATCGCAGAAGCCGGTACCCCTGGATTTCTGTTTGGCCAAGGCACTCCACGGTTGGCGGCGGCGCACGCGGTTTCGAGGACCCGACGATTGGCTGTTCGCGAGCCCGCATACGAGGGGTAGCAAGCCCTATCGGGGGCAGTCGCTGATGCGATACTACATTCAGCCTGCAGGACGTAGGGTCGGGATCACGAAGCGAATCGGATGGCACACTATCCGGCACACCTACTCGACCCTCCTGAGGTCTGAAGGCGTCGATATCAAGGTCATGCAGGAGTTGCTGCGGCACGCCTCTTGCCGCGTGACAATGGACACGCACACACAGGCAGTCACTTCTGCGAAACGGAATGCACAGAGTTCGGTCGTCGGCCTCTTTGCCGGAAAGTCGAACCCGCAGTCTTCCGCGGCCCGGCAGTAGCGGAATTTGTTCCCATTCTGTGCCTGTGGGAAATGCCGCACTCGCCTGTAAGTCATTGAAAAGGTGTGGCGTCCCCGGCGGGATTTGAACCCGCGTTACCGCCGTGAAAGTACGGGGGCTCACCGTAACTTACTGAAACCACGCGACACGGATGGCTACCGAAGGCACTTTCAGTAAGGCTCGGGAAGGCTAAGTGGACCATGAGTGGACCATGACTGGACTATGAATTTTCATTCTATCAGTCCAAAAGATTTCAACCTCTTGCGGCCCCGGTGCAGCTACCCTATCCCAAAAGGGCGTTTTCGTACCCAGTCCCAGTCAGCCAATTTTGGGGTGCCCAGGCGATGTAGTATTCCGGTGCTCGGGCCTTTGTTCAGTGGTCCGGCGATCCGAGCGCCATGGGTGTGGTGAAATGGTGCGAGACTTGCTTGGACAGCTTCCCAGACCCGCTGCTCCTGAGACAGCACAATTGGCACATATCAGTGACGGAGGTAAGGACTTTGTCGCTTTAAAGTGGTGCGACTGATTCGCTAGATCAGTTACGAAAATACCGTCGACGCCGCCTTTTCGTGCGGTTGGGTCGAAACCAACGCGGATTTGTGTGTGAACTGTGTGCGTGGGAATTTCGAACTCCAGATCGACGGTTTAGGAATCTGGCTAAATTAGGGCATCTCGTTGAGTTTGCCGCACGGTCGGTAAATCCAAGTCATTGAAAAACCCGTTCGGACCGCCCAGGTTGTACCCATTTTGTACGCAAGTTACTTGTGAACCGCGTTCTCGACAGGCACATCCTACCCACCCCACGCAGAATTCTGCCTCACGCACGTCCCGCGGGAGTTACTGTCGCGGTTTCGGCCATCAGTGGTCACGATGCCGCTCGTGCTGCTAGCCGGAGCGGCGCCTCTCTCCAGTCGACTTGCGTAGGCGGTCCCGCAAGTCGGGATGGTGACGCGACCGCGTCAGACAGCGGAGCCTCGGCAAAATCGCCCCGTCCACTTCTCCGCATCGTTTTACAATCAGTCTCCGATACAGACATCGTAAGCCCAGTCTCTCCGGTTTCAAGCTGAGTTCGCTCCGATCTTGTATCACCGTTAAGGCAGCCTGGTTCAGCCTGCCGGGCCAATGTGAACAGGACCCTCGTGCCAATGATGAGCCCCGAGTCGACCGGCTTTCAATCGCTGGCTTCTCTTAACCCCCGGCGAGCCCGGGGCACAAACCACAAGAGTCCCCTAGACTAGTCAGAGGACGTTGAAGTGGTCATGCGGTTTCTCAGTTGAATAGACCAAGCTCTTGAGACCGGCAACCACGCCGCCCACCAGAACAAGTCCGCCAAATATTGCGACGATAACCATGGCTTCCTCCTCAAACTGTGTTTCGAGCAGCCTCAGGCGCTCGGACCTTGCTCTTTAGTTCCTTGCCTTCCGTATCCGGCGCCTGCCAACTGCATGCAGTAAAGGCAACCAAGTCGCCAAACCCGCTTTCACGGCTCATTCCATGCAATGCGTTGAGGCAACTAGGACGCACGTAAACTGTCAATTCGGCGGAACTCACCAAAATCTCGCAAATTCGCGAAAATCGCGAAATGAATACGGGCGGGTTCACGTGTTTTCACCAGATTACGAATGGAATCGGTCTTGCACCGTTCAGAGTTGAGAACGCACGGAGTGAGCTGGGTCTAATGATTTTCTGGCCAACATATCGAAAACGGTCGGGTGGACGAGGTGCTTCGCGAGCTTCTAAGGTCCAAGTTTCTGCAGCACTGGTCCTTCTTTCATTCACCTTCGGTCCCGTGGTCGCCGCCCATGCGGAGCAGTGGCAGAAGCTCGATGCGCATGGATACATCAACGATTTTGCCGGCGTGCTCAACACGGCAACAGCGGAACAACTGACGGCGCTGTGCGCGGAAGTTGACCAGAAGGCCAAGGCACAGATCGCCCTAACCACAATCAAGTCCTTGGAGGGCGATGACGTACAAGACTTCGCGAACCACCTTTTCCAGAAGTGGGGTGTCGGCTACAAGGGAACGGACCGGGGCGTCATGGTGCTGATAGCGGTCGACAATCACAAATATTGGACGGAGGTTGGGTACGGACTGGAGCCGATTCTTCCCGACGGTAAAGTCGGCGGCTTTGGCCGCGATATGGTCCCGCTGTTGCGGCAGGGCGATTACAACCGCGCTTCCGTACAAATCGTGAGCCAGATCGCGGCCGTGATAGCGCAGGACAGTCATATTTCGCTGGATAGTCTGCCCCACTCTTCCACGACCGCTCCTCCCAACGATGACAATGGGGGACAAGAATCGCACCTAACAACCGAGGAGATCCTCGGTCTTCTCTTCATTCTGGTGGTGGTGGGAATCCTCTTCGTGCGATTTGGCCCTTGGTTCTTGTTCTCCTTGCTCCTCGGCGGCGGAGGGCGAGGAGGATCCGGCAAATGGGGCGGTGGTGGGTTTGGCGGCGGCGGAGGGTTCGGGGGTGGTTCCTCCGGCGGGGGCGGAGCCGGTGGAAGTTGGTGAATAACCCCTCAAAGCATGGTTAGAGAACAACGAGGATGAACGCAGATCAGCAAGCGAGAAGCGTCGTTGCAAGATCTGAGCAGGCGGCGGGCAGGAACCTGCTTTCAGTGAAAAGAGGAGAACGAATATGAGGAATCTACTGATTACTGTCGGAGTGCTGGCGCTGATTTTCCTCGTTGTGGGGGGAGCTTACGTCAGCAGCCGCAATGAGATGGTGCGCAAAAACGAAGCGATCAAACAAGCCTGGGCGCAGGTGGATGTCGTGCTTCAGCGCCGTGCGGACCTAATTCCCAATCTCGTGGCGACGGTGAAAGGGTACGCGCAGCAGGAACAGAAGGTGTTCGGGGATATCGCCAGTGCCCGCACCGGTCTGCTGAACGCCCGGACGCCCGGCGAGAAGATCGCCGCGAATGGCCAATTGGATGGCGCCATCGGCCGGCTGCTGGCCATCGTCGAGAACTATCCCAATCTCAAATCCGATCAGAACTTCCGCGCCCTTCAAGACGAGCTGGCGGGAACTGAAAACCGCATTGCCGTGGAGCGTCGCCGGTACAACGAGGCCCTGCAGGATTACAACACCTACATCGGCTTATTTCCGAACAACATTTTTGCTGGCTGGGCTGGGTTCCAGCGAAACAACGATTACTTCGCAGCTTCGGAAGGCGCGCGGGTAGCGCCTAAGGTCGATTTCAGCACGCCCAAGCAGTGAACCGGGAATGATCATCAATTTGGAGGTCGAACATGGAAAAAAGCAAAAAGAATCAGTGGGTATTTACGTTGGCGAACGTGCTGGCGGCGTTGGCGCTGCTGTACATCTTCAACAGGGCCATCGGCGGCTTCGGCCCAAAGGAAGTGCCCTACAGCGATTTTCTGGCCGAGGTCCGCGCCGGACATATGGCCGAGGTCCAGATAACGGAAAAGACCTTGCTGGGAGTCCTGAAAGAGGAGAAACCGAACTCGGGCCAGCCGGCCCCGGCGCACATGGTGAAGGCCTCACGCCTGCCGGGAATGGAGGAAACCACCCTGCTGAAGGAACTGGATGCACACGGGGTGAAATTCTCGGGACGCATTGATACTACCACGGCATGGCTCTACGCGCTAGCCTCCTGGGTGCTGCCGTTACTGATTATGACGGTGATCTACGTAGTCGGCATGCGGCTGATGAAGCAAAGCGGCGGCGGCCCGCTGACCTTCGGCAAGAACCGCGCAAAGATTCACGATCAATCAGAGCAGATCAAAGTGAACTTCGAGGATGTCGCGGGTGTGGATGAAGCCAAGGCCGAGTTGGTGGAAGTGGTTGATTTCCTCAAGCACCCGAAGAAATACCAGGCGTTGGGCGGGCGGATCCCCAGAGGCGTGCTGTTGGTAGGGCCGCCGGGCACGGGCAAAACACTTCTGGCCAGAGCGGTGGCGGGCGAGGCGGGGGTGTCCTTCTTCTCCATTTCGGGCTCGGAGTTTGTGGAGATGTTCGTCGGCGTGGGCGCGGCGCGGGTGCGCGACCTTTTCGAGCAGGCGAAAACTAAGGCGCCCTGCATCATTTTCATCGACGAGCTGGATGCGATCGGGAAATCACGCTCCATGGGAGGAGTCTTCACCAATGATGAACGGGAACAGACACTGAATCAATTGCTAGTGGAGATGGATGGCTTCGACACTTCGGAAGGCGTGATCATCATGGCTGCGACCAACGAGCCGGAAGTGCTGGACCCAGCCTTATTGCGCGGCGGGAGATTCGACCGGCAAGTGACCCTGGATCGGCCTGATCTCGAGGGACGTGAGGCGATCCTGCGCGTGCATGCGCGCAAGGTTAAGCTGGCAGCAAATGCGGACCTGAGCGTGGTGGCGGCGCGGACGCCGGGTATGGTGGGTTCGGACATGGCGACGATCGTGAACGAAGCAGCGTTGCTGGCGGCGCGACGCGGGGCGGCCGAAGTCGAAATGCGTGACTTCGAGGAGGCCATTGACCGGGTGATGTTGGGGCTGGAGAAGAAGAAACAAGTGATGAGCGCGGATGAGAAGGAACGGGTGGCCCATCACGAAACTGGACATACGTTGGTGGCGCTATCGGTGAAGCACGCCGACCCCGTGCATCGCGTGTCAATTATCCCGCGCACGATCGGGGCTTTGGGCTACACATTGCAACTGCCGCTGCACGAAAAATACCTCATGACCCAGCCGGAGATCGAAGACCAGATTGCCGTCATGCTGGGCGGGCGCGCCGCCGAGGAAATTATCTACCAGGGGGTAGTCTCCACCGGCGCTTCCAACGACCTGGAGCGAGCTTCGGAGCTGGTGCGGCAGGTGGTGACGCGTTTTGGGATGAGTACCAAACTCGGCCCATTAACTTGGGGCATTCCGACCGCAGCACGCTTTTTGCAATCGCCTTTTGCCAGCGAGCAGCGCAACTACAGCGAGGAAACGGCCCAGATGATCGACGAAGAAGCTCGGCGCATCGTTGGGGAAATCTATACTCGGGCCAAGGGGATACTGACCGCGCGGCAGGCAGATTTGAAGCGCATCGCGGCGGAACTGATCAGGAAGGAAACGTTATACCGGACTGATTTGGACCGGCTGTTGGCGCAGACGGAGCCGACCGCAGCGTAGAAGGGTC
Organism: uncultured Acidobacteriota bacterium; assembly: GCA_963831905.1. Classification (GTDB taxonomy): domain Bacteria; phylum Acidobacteriota; class Terriglobia; order UBA7540; family UBA7540; genus CAVROP01. Next base: position 3,584,820 of record CAWHRX010000009.1, read on the forward strand.
GCTTCCAGGGTGAGGCTTGTGGCCGCCCTACAGCAGCCACAAGGGCTGCCCGTACAAGTCTCGATCCCTAAAGACGGCAAAGGAAAGGAATCATGAAAGGAATCCTCAAGCTCGCCTACAAACTGCTTGTCAATGACAAGGCGAAGTTTTCGGCGCTGCTGATCGGTATTACCTTTGCCGTCTTTCTCATGATGTTCGTTACTTCCATGTTCAGCGGGGTCTTGATGCATGCGTCTTCCACCATCCTTAATATCGGAGCACCTCTCTGGGTCATGGATCCGGCCGTCGAGACTGTGTCTAACTCGATTGGCATGCCCGACTACGTCCTGGATGCGGTGCGAAGCATGCAAGGCGTGAAATATGCCGTTCCTCTTTATTCGGGAGGGGCGCTGGTCAAGCTACGCGACGGAACATATCAATCTGTTACCGTCATCGGGTTGGACGACACCAGCCTCTATGGCCGGCCGGAACTCACTGCGGGAAAGATCCAGGACATTTATGCTGAAAACGGATTCATCGTGGTGCATGATGCGGAGTTTTCCAAGCTCGAGAATCCCCACTTGGGCTCGGAATTCGAGTTGAACGATTATCGCGGGGTGATTGTGGGGATTGCGAAGGTGGCGACGTCCGGCTTGTACGGCCTCCCAACCCTGTACACGACGTATGAGCGAGCCATCCAATACATTCCGAATCCCCGCTACACAATCTCGTACGTGCTCGTGGAACCGAAGAGCGCGAGCGATATCCCCAGAATCAAAAAGCAAGTCGAGGCGCTCGGCTACCGCGCACGAACCAAGGAAGAGTTCATGCAAAGGACCGCGGACTTTTTCGTTTACCAGACCGGCGGTGGTACCAACATGCTCATTATGATGCTGATCAGCTTCGTTGTCGGGCTGTCGCTCTCGGGTCAGACTTTTTATACCTTCATACTTGAAAACCTGGAACGGTTTGGAGCGCTGAAAGCCATTGGTGAAAAGAGCCGCGACCTGGTCGCGATGATTCTGTTCCAAGCCACGTTCACGGCATTCACCGGCTTTGGTCTGGGGATCGGGATGTGTGTGCTCTCGATCGTACTCGCCAAGGCAAGGCTTCCCAGCTACGCCGCCATGGTTACCTTCAGCAATCTGGCGATATCTTTTGGAATGGTTGTAGTGATTGCCGGGGTCTCCAGCTATGTCGCAATCCGGCGGGTTCTCAGAATTGAGCCATTTGATATTTTCCGAGGGTGAGATGCCGAAAATAGCCATTCAAGCGAGCGGACTGGTGAAATGGTTTGGCGAAGGCGAGGCCAAGACGATGGCGCTCCGCGAAGTCAGCCTGAAAGCTCAATTTGGGGAGATGGTTTACGTCGTGGGCCCCTCCGGTAGCGGAAAAACAACCTTGCTCAGCGTTCTCACGGGCATTCTCAAACCGAATGCCGGGAAGGTCCTGCTGGAGGGAACTGACATTTGGGGACTGAGTTCTGACCAACTTGCGGACTTCCGGCTGGGGAAAATCGGATTCGTTTTTCAAGACTACCACCTCTTTCCCCGCCTGACGACCGCGGAAAACGCGGCGATTCCACTGATCCTCAGACGAAAGCCTTGGAATGAAGCCATCCAGGAAGCGGTGAAGTATCTCGATGTCGTGGGGCTGAAGAACCGCGCCGAATTGCCTCCCGTGAAGTTGAGTGGAGGAGAGCAGCAGCGCGTGGCCATTGCCCGGGCCATCGCCAGTCAGCCGGATATTCTGATTATGGATGAACCGACTGCCTCGCTCGACGGAGATACCGGCGTGGCGATTTTGAGTTTCGTTCAGAAAAACGTCCTCAGCAAGGACCGCTGTATAGTCGTCGTGACCCACGATGACCGGATTTATGAATTTGCGACTCGCATTTTGAATATGGAAGACGGTCGCCTTAAGGGGTAAGAAAAGAGTGCATCATGAAAACCAAGATGGTTTTTATCATCTCCTTCTTAGGAGCCGTGGGGGGAATCGCGGCTGCAATCGTCTCCGGCATTACGCAACCGGCGCTGCCTCCGGCCTTCAATCCCGCGGCGAGTCCCTATCCGAGCGCGATCTATGCCGAGGGCATTATCGAGAGCGCCCAGACCAGCGGGGAGAACATTAACATTTACCCGGAAGTGGCGGGCACAGTGAAAGAAATCCTCGTATCTGAGGGTCAACAAGTCAAGGCGGGCCAGCCCCTGCTTCTGATTGACGATTCGATCCAAAGAGCGACGGCGGAGCAACAGGGTTCATCGGCAGAAGCTGCCGCGGCGCTCTTAAGAGAGCTGAAAGCGGAGCCGAGAAAAGAGACCCTCGATGTCGCCGACGCACAAGTGGTTTCTGCCGAAGCCACCTCGAAAACCGCCCAAGACACGTTGCAGAAAGACCAAGCGGCCTACGAAATCGATCCGCGCTCGGTGAGCAAAGATGCGTTAGACAGCGCCCTCAATGCCGCCGCGGTTGCGGAGGCGAACCTCATAGTGGCCAAAAAGCAGGATGATTTGACGAAAGCGGGAGCCTGGATGTACGACATTCAGAATCAGGAACGGCAGCAGCACGCTTTGGCCAAAGCTTATGCGGCCTCCCGCGCGCTGCTCGGAAAATATACACTCCGCGCCTCACGTGATGGGATTGTGCTCTCCATCAACACTATGGTGGGCAGCTACGTTTCCCCGCAGGGATCTTATGACGCCTACACGCAGGGGCCGGACCCAGTCATCGTCTTAGGAAGCCCGCCATCCTCTCTCCACGTGCGCTGCTACGTCGACGAAATCCTGGTCCCACGGTTATGCCCGGGCCCCAAAATGATTGCGCAAATGTCTATTCGTGGGTCGGACGTCAAGATTCCCTTGGAATTCGTTCGTGTGCAGCCTTACGTTTCTCCGAAAATCGAGCTTTCGGATCAGCGCCAGGAACGCGTGGATGTCCGCGTTCTGCCGGTGATCTTCAAGATCGCGAAGACCTCGGGTACCAACCTGTATCCCGGTGAGCTGGTCGATGTGTACATCAGCGAGTGACATGCAGGTGAGGAACGCCAAATGCAACGCTCTATAAAGATAGGTCAGGTCGTTTTGTTGATTGCGGTCCTAATGATTCTGCTGCTGGCAATGGGTTGTGTTGTTGGGCCTAAGTATTTACGCCCGCCGGTTCAAACCCCACCTGCCTATAAGGAGACTTCACAGGGCACCGCGGCGACGCCGGAGTCTTGGCGGACGGGCCAGCCGAAGGATAGGACAGACCGCGGGAAGTGGTGGAAGGTTTTCAATGATCCGCAATTGGATGAACTGGAGGAGAAAGCTGCTTCATCCAATCAAGAAATCATTGAAGCAGCGGACAACTTTCTGGCCGCGCGGGCCCTGGTTCGTGAAGCTCGCGCGCAGTATTTCCCGACCGTGAGCACAACGCCAAGCATTCTCAATTCGCGCCCATCGCCGGGGCAATTCGGGGGACTCCGGGCGGGAAGCTCCACGGGGGCCAGTTTATCCGTCAAGCCGTACACCAACTACTCGCTGCCTTTTGATGCCTCTTGGGAACCCGACTTCTGGGGGCGCATTCGGAGCGGGGTGAGGGCCAATGTCTACGCCGCGCAAGCCAGCGCAGCCGATCTCGAAAACGTTCGACTGAGCGTCCAGGCGGAGCTCGCCGCCGACTACTACGAGCTGCGCGCCCAGGATTCTCTAAAAGAGGTGCTCGATACGACGGTCAACGCCTATCAGGAAACTCTTGGTCTCACGAGCACTCAGTACCGGGCGGGCCTGGGCTCCGAGGAGGCGGTGGCGCAAGCCGAGGCGCAATTGAAAGCGGCGCAGGCACAGGACACGAACCTGGGAATCGCGCGCACCCAGTATGAACATGCCATCGCGGTACTGGTAGGCAAGCCCGCTTCCACGTTTTCTCTTCCGGCACGGTCCCACCCCACCAACCCTCCGAATATCCCAGTCGGGGTCCCGTCGGAGCTCCTCGAGAGGCGCCCGGATATTGCGGCAGCAGAGCGTTCTGTGGCGGAGGCGAATGCGCAAATTGGGGTGGCCAAAACAGCCTATTTTCCAGCTATCCTGCTCAGCGCCACCGCTGGATTCGGGAATTCCTCGGCCGCAGACTGGTTTACCTGGCCAAGCCGCTTTTGGTCGGTAGGACCAAGCTTGGCAGAGACCATTTTTGATGCCGGGCTAAGGCGAGCCACCATGGAGCAATTCCGCGCCTCGTATGACGCGACAGTCGCGAACTACCGGCAAACGGTGTTGACGGCATTCCAACAGGTCGAAGATAACCTCTCCTCTTTGCGAATTTTGTCGCAGGACATCGAGCAACAGGACGCCGCGGTGGAGGCCGCAGCCAGGAGTTTAGAGGAAGCTAACGTGCGGTACAAAGCCGGACTCGATCCCTATCTTAATGTGATAAGCGCTCAAACGATCCTATTGAACGACCAACAAACGGCTGTGAATTTTCGCATGCAGCAGATGGTGGCGAGCGTTCAGTTGATCAAGGCCCTGGGCGGCGGTTGGGATAGTGCCCGGCTTCCAGCGCCCAATCAATTGAAAACCGCGATGGGCGGCAGCTCTGGTCATCGAGATGACGCGCCTCAAGAAGTGGGCAGCGTGGGGCAGTAAGGAGGCAACATGAAGCGACTTGGCGTTCAATCCGGCTCAGTCTGTATGATGTGTGGCAAGCCATCAAACCAGCGCATCTGTGAGTCTTGCAGCGCTAAGATCGAGGCCGAGGCAATCCACAAAAAGTTGAAATCCGACAAGCCAGACAAGCAGCCGGATTAGTGGGGCCTGGGGACTGCAGCGGAGGCTTGTTGAAAAGGGCACCTCACGAGCACGCTGAAACCTATCTGCGTGCCGGGCGCCTGAATCGGACCACCTATGAAGTTCAGCGTTCTCGCACTTGATTACGACGGAACCATCGCCCAGGAAGGGGTCCTGGACCCTGAGGTCAGGGCAGCGATCGCGGAAGTGCGGAGACAAGGAATTACTGTCATCATTGCAAGCGGGCGCACCCTGTCCGACTTGCAACGCGTCGCTGGAGATCTTGGATTCGTCGATGCCGTGGTCGCGGAAAACGGCGCCGTTCTCTCCTTCGCCAACGGTCACTCGAGGCTGCTCGGCCCGCCCCCGCCCGAATTCTTCCTTGCGGAGCTAAAGCGCCGCCGCATCGCCTTTTCGACCGGCCAGTGCATCGTAGAAGCAGACGCTTCGTTCGCTCAGCCGATCTTGGCTGTCATTAGAGAACTCGAACTTCCGCTCGTGCTGTTGTTCAATCGAAGCCGCCTGATGGTCCTTTCACAGTCGATCAGCAAAGCCACGGGGTTGCGGGCTGCGCTCAGCGCGCTCCGCTTGTCGGTTCACAACGCCATCGCAATCGGCGATGCCGAGAACGATCATGACCTGTTAATGACCTGCGAGCTGGGCGTAGCAGTCGCCTGGGGCAGTAGAGCTCTTCAGGCTGTGGCGGAAGAGGTTCTCCAAGGTGCGGGTCCGAGCGCGGTGGCGGCCTACATTCGGCAGGCTGCGAGAAAAGGCAGGTTGCCGCCTGACCGGCTCAGCCGTCGCTCCGTAACCGTCGGTACAACTGCGGACGGGCGTGCGGTTTCGTTCCCAATTCGCGGGTATGACGTCCTTATAACCGGGGGCCCACAGTGTGGAAAGTCCTGGGGCACGGGGCTTCTCTGTGAACAGCTTATTCTCCAGGGCTACTGCGTATGGGTGGTAGACCCCGAAGGGGATTACAGCACGCTAGAAGCCCTCCCCGGGGTCGTCGTGATAGGAGGTGGTGAGTATCCTCCCGCGCCTGGCGATCTGGAACAAGCCTTGCGACATCCTGATGTCAGCGTGGTGGTGGACCTGTCGCGCGTGCCGTTCCAGCAGAAACGTGAATATCTGAACTCGCTCTTGCCGATGCTGGCTTCTCACCGTCGATCAACAGGATTGCCACACGCTATCGTTATCGATGAAGCCCACTATTTTCTCAACGAACCCAATGTTCTTCAGTTGTTGGATCTGGATTTAGGTGCTTACTCGCTTGTGACGTACCGTCCTTCGGATCTGCATCCGGATCTCTGTAGAGCCTTTGACATCATTGTCACCACGCGAATGAGCGATCCGCAATCTATTGAAGCGATATTGGCGATGTCTCATTGCAGTGCTGGCGTCGAATTAAGGGCGCTCATCGAAGGCCTGGCCATTAACGAGGCGGCTATTCTGCCGGGGCCTGTCACTGGAGGAAAGCTCTTGCCGTTCAAGCTTCTGCCCCGGCTCACCCAGCACGTCCGTCACCGGGTCAAGTATTTCGATGTATCCGTCGGCGAAGGACAAGGGTTCGTGTTCACATATAAGGGCAATTCAGTGGGGGCGCGGGCTTGCAGTTTAAGGCAGTTTGTATGCGCAGTAACAAGTCTTCCTCCCGAAGTACTTGAAGGTCACGCTAAACGAGGAGACTTCTCGCGCTGGATTTTGGACGTATTCCGCGATCATCCGCTCTCATCAAGGATTCGCAAAGTGGAGGAACAGTATCGCTTGGGTCACATCTGTGATCTCAGACATGCACTCGCAACCTTAGTTCGGGAACGCTATGATCTGCCCCCGAGCATCAACGTACCCGGATAAGCCTTGCATTCAAGGATTAGGTTATTAAGTTTGCCAGGAAGAAGGCCAAGTCAACCCATTAGTTAAGAGGTATGCTGAGCCGATGCTATCGAGATTCTTCCAGTGGCTACCGCCGGAAACGATAAAGATCCTTTTGGTATTAGGTCTTTCGCTACTGGTCGGTTCGGAGCGGGAGGAACATAAAGCCGCTGCCGAGCAACCTACATTCGGCGGCGTGCGCACCTACCCTCTGATTGGACTCATCGGTTATGCGATGGCTCTTCTTGGGGCCGGGCAACTCCTGCCGCTCACCTTGGGGTTTGCCGTGGTGGGAGGATTCCTGTTTCTCTCTTATTGGCACAAGCTCACCACTTCCGCAGCCGCCGGCATCACCTCCGAGGTGTCCGCCTTGACCATCTACGTCGTGGGCGGGCTCGTTTATCAGGGCCACTTCTGGGTTGCTACCACGTTGAGTGTGGCCAGCGCCCTGCTGCTGGAGTTGAAGACTGGCCTCGAAGGACTCACTAAGCGTGTTGCTTCTGAAGAGATCCTTACCTTCACCAAGTTTCTCCTTCTCACAGTCGTCATCCTACCGATACTGCCCAATCAAGCCTTTGGTCCGTTCCAGATCAATCCCTTCAAGGCCTGGCTCGTGGTTGCCGCTGTCAGCACGGTGTCTTACGGGAGCTACGTACTGCAGAAGCTGACGAAGCCAAAGGGCGGAGTGTTGCTCACAGCCATCCTCGGCGGGGCATACTCCTCGACCGTGACTACTGTGGCCCTGGCCAAGCGAGCCTCGCGCGAGGAGCGGCCCCACCTTTTCTCGGGCGCCATCCTGACAGCTTCCGGTGTCATGTATGTGCGCCTGGTTATACTGCTGGGCTTATTCAACCGGAATCTGATGATCAGATTGGCCCCATCGTTCCTCGGACTGGCCTTCGTGGCGCTTGCTGGGGGCTGGATTTGGTCCCGCCAGCCCGACGACCGATCTGAGGCGGTTAAGCGAGAGTTCGAACCCTCAAATCCGCTTGAGCTGCGTGCGGCTTTTCTCTTCGCAATCCTCTTCCTCGCCATGCTCGTGGTTACCCACCTGGCGGTTGAGCACCTAGGAAGAGCCGGAGTTTACGGGCTGGCGGCGATTATGGGAGTCACGGATGTGGACCCGTTTAGCATGGGCATAACCCAAGCAACGCCCGCGCTCACTCCTCTGGCGGTCGGATCGGCAAGCATTGTCATTGCAGCGGCTAGTAACAATTTGGTCAAGGGAGTTTATGCCTACGCCTTGGCCGACCGCATAACAGGCATTCAGAGCCTGTGTCTGTTGTTAGGATTGGCCGCGTTGGGTCTTATACCACTTTTATGGCTGCCGGCGTGATTCCGCAGTGTCCCGACGTTCCGCCCTAGGCCGAACGCGTGGTGTGCCTTGCCTGACTGTGATAAGATTCGCAACCAATGTTAGTTCCTGGGAGGGAGAATGGTATGGATCCTCCCCATGACCACGCCAAACTTGGTGGAGGAGTCCCCGGTGAAAGCGCCCGAAGTGACCTGCCGTTCCAGTTCGCCTGGCTCCACGCTTGGAGCAAGATTTCATATGCACGTTGGTCGCATCGTCGAAGACGAAGGGAAAAGAACGAGGGTAAATCGTGCAGCATCAATGGAAGTATCGGATCGCAGTCGTTCTTGCCGCAGGCTTGCTTGCTAGTCTCTTAACCACTCGCGTGCAAGGACAATCCCAACCGACGCAGTACGTCACCACGGTTTGGAGCGCGGAGCAAGGTCTACCCCAGAACTCTGTGAACGCATTGGCGCAGGACCACGATGGCTATCTCTGGATAGGCACGTTCGGAGGGCTGGCGCGATTTGATGGCGCGCGCTTCACAGTCCTCGGGGCGGCGGATACGCCAGGTTTCGGCAGCGATCAGATTTTCTCTTTGTACGAGAGCCGCTCAGCGGTGTTGTGGATCGGCACTGTGGACGGCGGTCTCACCCGGCTGCGTGATGGCGTAGCCACCACATATACCGAGCGTGACGGCTTGCCGAGCCGATTCATAAGCTCCATCCGCGAGGATGCCGCAGAGAACGTGTGGATCAACACGTCACGGGGCGTAGCGCGTTTTGCCGGCACAAGACTGGAGCCTTACGCCACTCACCGGGGACAGGCCGTACGCGAGTTCTTCCTCCAAGCGCTGGACGGAAGCATGTGGTTTCGCTCCGGAACAGACGTTGTGCGTTTCGGGCCGGATGGCTCAATTGCGACCCTGACTCCCCACAAGCCGAGTGTTTTTCTCGTCCACGAAGCTCGGGACGGAACTGTCTGGATTGCCTTTCGCGATGAGTATCGTCTAGTGCGTTATGACCATGGGTCGTTCTCCGATGTGCCGCTGCCACCGATAGGCCCGTCTCCCCTGTGCGCCGGGCAAGGCGTCCAGGCCATTGCGGAGGACACGGATGGGCAATTGCTGCTGCTCACCCCGGCCGGACTCGTTCGGATTGTCGGCGGGAGGCTCAGTCCTCCCGAAGCACTATCCTTGCCTGCGAATGGCGCCGAGTTGCCCAAGGTGCGCAGCCTCCTGGCTGATCGAGAGGGCAACCTCTGGGTGGGAACGATTGGGACCGGGTTGACTCGTCTCCGGCGGGCCCCCTTGACAGCCTATGGAAAAGACGAAGGTTTCTCGGACTCAAGCTTCAGTACGGTGTTTCAGGATCGGGAAGGCCGCATCTGGCTTGGCGGAGATCTGCTCTATTGGTTTGATGGGCATCGGTTCCGTCCGGTTCCGGGCGTGGCGAACATTCTCACCATTGCCCAGACGCGCGATGGTGATTTGTGGTTCGGCGGTTATGGCGGCTTGTGCCGCTCAAGAGCGGGCGTGCTGAGTTGTTTGAAGGTTGAAGCACCGGCCGTAAGAACCATTTATCAAGACCGGCAGGGCACGCTTTGGATCGGTGCGCTGACCGAGGAGCGTCCCGGCGGGCTCTACCGCTTTCGCGATGGGAAATTGGAACAAGTCCCAGGCATCTCCGATGTGCGCGCAATCGCCGAGGACCGGGACGGCGGCTTATGGTTGGGGGGCCTGCAAGGGCTCCGGTACCTCCGCGACAACAAAACCGTCTTGTACGGCCGGAAGCAAGGCTTGTCCAGCAACATCGTAGATGACATCCACCAGGATTCGAGCGGGACTCTCTGGGTGGCAACCTACGGCGGGGGATTGAACCGTTTGCGGGACGGCCGGTTTACGCCGATCACCGTCAAAGACGGTCTGCCCAATAACATGCTGCTGGGCATCTTGGACGACGCCAGGGGCAATCTCTGGCTCAGCTCCAATCAGGGCATCTTTCGCCTCAGCCTGAAGGAGTTCAACGATTTCGCCGATGGGAAAATCTCTTCCATTGCGCCCGTATCGTATGGGGTCGCCGAGGGCATGAAAAGCACCGAATCCAATGATGGGAGTCCTGCAGGGTGGCAAACTGCCGACGGGCGGATATGGTTTCCCACCCTGCGCGGCGTGGTGGCTATAGACCCCGATGCCGGCAATCGCCTTCCTCCGCCTGTGGTATTGGAGGAGGCATGGGCAAACAAGTTAACACTGGCGCGCGAAGGCCAGACTTCCGTACCCCCCGGCAACAACACGCTCGATTTCCGCTTCACAGCCCTGAGCCTCTCTGCTCCGGAGAGAACGCGCTTCAAGTACCGGCTCGAACCGTTTGATAAGGACTGGGTGGACGCCGGAACGCGACGCACCGCTCGCTATACGAACATGGCGCCCGGAAAATACTCGTTCCAGGTGGTTGCGGCGAACGGCTATGGCATTTGGAACGATCAGGGGGCCAGCGCGCGTTTCGTGCTCCGGCCGCACTTTTACCAGACACTGTGGTTCCGACTTTTCCTGTTCGCCACCGTGGTGCTGATTGCCGTCAGTATCCATCGGCTGCGTGTAGTGCAACTTCGCGCAAGGGCAACGCAGTTGAAGCAACTCGCGGATGCTCTCCAGGAGCGGGCAAATCTCCTCAACCTCACGCACGATGCCATTTTCGTGATGGATATGGAGGGGGTGATCAAGTACTGGAATCGCGGCGCCGAGGAGCGATACGGCTGGACGGCCGAGCTAGCGATGGGCAGAGATGTTCACGAACTCCTGAAGACTATCTTCCCGGTGTCGTGGGAGCAAATCAAAGCGGAGGTCGTGGGTACGGGCCGTTGGGAAGGCGAACTCGTGCATTCCCGCAAGGACGGATCTCAGCTAGTGGTGGGGAGCCGATGGTCTTTGCAGCGCGACGAGAGGGGTGCCCCGATTGCAATCCTGGAGACTAACAACGACATCACCGAGCGCAAGCGGGTGGAGGAGGCATTGCGTCGTTTGAATCGCGAACTGCGAGCGATCAGCAACTGCAACCAGACCCTCCTGCGCGCCACTGACGAGCAGAGCTTGCTTGAAGAAATCTGCCGGATCGTTTGCCAGGAGGCCGGTTACCGCATGGCATGGGTGGCCTATGCCGAACACGACGAGGCCAAGAGCGTGCGTCCTGTCGCGTGGACCGGGACCGAAACGGAGTATCTTGCAAACCTCGGCATTACTTGGGCTGACACGGAGCGTGGGCGCGGACTCGTCGGAACGGCTATCCGGAGCGGGAAGACCTGCTGCATTCAGGATTTCGCGACGGACCCTCGACTCGAACCCTGGCGGGAGGGCGCCCTGCAGTATGGTTTTCGTTCCGGCATCGCACTACCGCTTAAAGACGAACACGCCAACGCCTTCGGCACTCTTGGGATTTATTCCGCCCAACCCAACGCTTTTGCGCCGGAAGAAATTCGGTTGCTTGAGGAACTAGCCGGCGATATGGCGTTCGGCATCGTCACCTTGCGCTCCCGCGCTGCACGCCAGCGGGCAGAAGAAGCACTGCGCGAGAGCGAGACGCGCTTCCGCACGTTTGTGGACCACGCGGCGGACGCCCTCTTCATCTTCGACTTCGAGCAACGCACCATTGTTGATGTGAACCGGCAAGCCTGCGAGAGTCTTGGTTATACCCGGCATGAACTGATCGGGACGACGGCGCTTGCCTTCCATCTCGATTCGGATCGAACAGCTATGGAGTCAGTCGCGGAGCGAGCGGCGGCGGGTGAGACTGTGTTCGACACGCACTGGCACCAGCGAAAGGATGGGACGCTGTTCCCTGTCGAAGCACACACCAGTCAGTTTTGGTATGGCGGTCGTCGCTTCCTGCTGAAGGTAGCCCGAGACGTCAGTGACCGCTTACAGGCGGAAGAGGCACTGCGCGAAAGCGAGCGGAAATATCAGGAGCTCGTGGAGCATGCTAACAGCATTATCCTGCACTGGCAGCGCGACGGGCGAATCATTCACTTGAACGAGTTTGGCCAGCGTTTCTTCGGGTACACGGAATCCGAGATTCGCGGCCGTCATGTGATTGGCACTATCGTCCCCGAAACCGAAAGCAGTGGCCGGGATCTCAACATGCTAATGGAGGAAGTCTGTGCCAACCCGTCGGCGTTTGAGCAAAACGTCAACGAGAACATGCGTCGCAACGGTGAGCACGTGTGGATCGCGTGGACCAACAAGGTTCAGCTGAACTCTAAGGGCGAGGTCACGGAGATCCTGAGCATCGGCTTGGACATCACTTCTCGCAGGCGGATGGAAGAAGAACTTCGCCTGATGCACTTTTCGCTGGAACATGCATCCGACGCCGTTTATTGGATGGACCCTCAAGGCCGCATTGTTTTCGTCAACGAGGCAGCGTGCCGTTCCTTAAGTCGTTCCCAGGCAGAGGTCCTTTCATTGTCTATCCCTGATATTAATCCCAGTTTCTCGGCCGAGTTGTGGAGATCGACATGGGGAAAGCTCAAAGCGCAAGGCTCAATCACTCTTGAAACCTGGCACCGAGCCAAAGACGGCAGGGTATTCCCAGTTGAGGTGACCAGTAACTATCTCGACTTCGGCGGGAAGGAATACGCGTTCGCCTTTGCGCGTGATATCACTGAGCGCAAGCGTGCCGACCAAGCCTTACGGCGCAGCGAAGCTTACCTTGCTGAAGGGCAGCGGTTGACCCACACGGGCAGTTTTGCCTGGAGCGCTAGCACGCGCCAGTCGCTTTACTGGTCCGAGGAAATGCTCCGCATGTATGGCTTTAACCCGCAGGAAGGGCCACCAGCCACTGAAACATTCTGGCAACGAATCCACCCTGAGGATCGCGACGGAGTTCGTGAGCTGCTGCTGAGGGTGGCGGAACAAAATACGGAGTACGAGCATGACCACCGCATCCTGCTGCCCGATGGAACAGTCAAGCACATCCATGCGATCGGCCATCCGGTTCTCAACGATAACGGGCAGGTGACTGAGTACGTCGGTACGGCGATTGATGTAACCGAACAGAAGCGTGCCGAACAAGAACGCGGGCGGCTGCACCAGCTTGAGGCGGACCTCGCCCACATTAACCGAGTAAGCATGTTGGGGGAACTGGCCGCATCGATCGCACATGAGATTAATCAGCCGATTTCGGGCGTGGTGAGTAACGGCAGCGCGTGCTTACGTTGGCTGACCAGAGATGTGCCTGATGTGCAGGAAGCCTGCGAGGCCGCCCGCCGCATCGTGCGTGACGGCAAGCGGGCTGGTGATGTGATTGCCCGGATTCGCGCCCTGACAAAAAGAGCCGCCACGCCTCGAGAAAAGCTGGACCTCAATGAAACCATTCTGGACGTCCTTGCCCTGGTCGGGGACGAAGCGAAAAGAAAGGGTGTGACTATCCGCACGCAGTTCGTAGATGACCTTTCGCCCGTTTCAGGCGATCGGGTGCAGTTGCAGCAGGTGCTGCTGAACCTGACAATGAATGCTATAGAGGCCATGAGCAGTGTAGATCAACGGCCCCGAGAACTCCTCATAATCACCCGCAACATTGCTGCTGACCAGGTGGAGGTGACGGTTAAAGACTCGGGGCCAGGTATTGACCCGAATACGCTGGACAAGATTTTTGACCCGTTTTACACCACGAAACCGGGTGGCATGGGCATGGGCCTTTCGATCAGCCGCTCCATTCTCCAGGCACATAGCGGCCGGCTATGGGCTGCGGCCAAGGACGGCCCAGGCACAATCTTCCATTTCACACTTCCGAAATTTCAGGAAACGGAGTCAAATGCGGGAGCCTAAGTTATTTATCGCCGTCGTGGACGACGACCTCTCGGTCAGGGAGGGTCTCGAGAGTCTAATCCGGTCTGCCGCCGGGTGTAGGGTCGAAACTTTCGCGTCCGCCCAGGAATTCCTGGCCCGCCCTAACACGGAAGCGCCAAATTGTCTGATATTGGACCTGCAACTCCCAGGTCTCAGCGGGCTCGACCTGCAGAAGCGGATGGCCGAAGTCGGGCCGGAGATCCCGATTGTGTTCCTTACAGGCCATGGCAATATCCCGGCCTCCGTCCGCGCCATGAAGGCGGGAGCAGTTGAGTTTCTGACCAAGCCGTTCGATGACGAGGAGCTCCTGCACGCCATCCAAGAGGCCATCGAACGTGATCGGCGCAACCGCCAACAGCACACGGAGATGCATGAGTTGCAAGTTCGCTATGAATTGCTAACGGTACGTGAGCGGGAAGTCATGCAGCAGGTAGTTTCCGGTCTCCTTAATAAGCAAGTTGCGGCCGAACTGAACATAACCGAGTTCACGGTGAAGGTTCATCGCGGGCAAGTGATGCGCAAAATGCGCGCCGACTCGTTGGCGGACCTGGTGAGAATGGCGGATAAGCTGGGCATTCGGCGTCTAAGAGGCTTTGGGTCGGGAGGGGCTCAAGGATAATTTGGTCCCGTACCGTCATCTATCGGCGCCGCCTCGCCTCATCTGAAATGCCGGTAGAATAGGTAGTCGGAAATGGACGGGAAACGCGACCGCCCTGTTCGCATGACCGACTCACCAAGTCCAAAAGCGACATCAGGGTGCATCTCGGTATTGTGCTGCTGAAAGCAGCAGCCGTTCTTGCACAAGTAGACGTCTTCACACGAGCGGCAGCGGGTTAAGTGCTCCTTCTCGCGGACGGTCCCGCACTTGGCACGACCCTCCAGCAGGTGTGCGATAACATAACGCGAATACGTCTGCCACGTGGTTTCAGCCTCGACCTCGTCGCGAATGTTGCTCAAATTGGAGTGTGTTGCCATTTCCCCTTCTCAAGCCATTCCATTGGGCAATCAGCTTGCCATGAAGCGAGCAAGCGCAGACCTTCGTCTTTTGCGGGTGTGCCGCTCTTCCCATGTGCCCGCCAGAGAAGCCGCAGAACTCGGGAAGCACGAGGTCCACGCCCCATGCGAGTCCTGATTCGTCAAGAACGCGAACCTTACACCAAGGTGTAATTGATATTGCCTCCCCACCGCTGCTATTAAAGAACGTGGAGGACCGATGATCCCTCTTGTCGCAGTGGTAGATGATGATGTCGCGGTGCGGGAATCGCTTCAGAGCCTAATCAGGTCCGTCGGCATGGCGGTGATGGTGTACGCCTCGGCGGAGGAGTTCTTGCAGTCTGCTCGTCCGAACAAGCTCGACTGTCTCATCTTAGATGTGCGCATGCCGGGAATGACTGGAATAGAACTCCACCGTCACCTGCTGGCGAGCAATTGCAAAGTGCCGGTGGTTTTCATTACGGCGCACGCATCTGACGACCAGGCGAGGTCAGAGGCTTCCTCAGATTGGACAGTCGCGTACTTGACTAAGCCATTCAATGACGATGAATTGCTTGATGCGGTCCACGCGGCTTCGAGATTGAAATCGAATCATAATCGTAACTAAAGCATAGCGATTAAACTTAGGGGGTCGCATGAGTGACACGGGAGCTTTGGTTTACGTGGTGGATGACGATCCGTCGGCGCGGGAAGGTGTCGCAGGCCTCATTCGCTCCGCCGGACTAAAGACAAGAACCTTTGCGTCAGCGCAGGAGTTCCTGGCGATTCCGCGACCCGACGTGCCGAGTTGCCTTGTGCTGGATGTAAGCCTCCCCGGGCTCAGCGGACTCGACCTGCAACAGGAACTGGCCAAGTCGGGCGATCAGATCCCGATCATATTTCTCACCGGCCACGGCGACATTCCCATGAGCGTGCGCGCGGTCAAAGCAGGCGCGGTTGACTTTCTAACGAAGCCCTTCGATGACGAAGATCTGCTAAACGCCATTCGGCAATGTATCACCTCGGAGGATAAACCAGAGAGCCGCAGTGAGATGAATTTCGGGCAGATGCAGATTGTTGGGAACAGCCGAGCGCTGAGGGAGGTCCTGAACCTGGTGCGAACTGTTGCTCCTAGCGATTCCACGGTCTTGCTGTTGGGTGAGAGCGGTACCGGAAAGGAGTTGATCGCCCGCGCCATTCACAATTACAGCCCGCGGAAGAACCGACCTTTCGTCAAACTCAACTGCGCCGCCATTCCCACTGGACTGCTCGAGAGCGAGCTTTTTGGCCACGAGAAAGGCGCGTTTACAGGGGCTCTGACTCAAAAGATTGGGCGGCTGGAGCTGGCGAGCCAAGGTACACTGTTTTTGGACGAAATCGGTGATATCCCGCTGGATCTGCAGCCGAAGCTTCTGCGCGTTTTGCAGGAGCGGGAATTCGAGCGCCTGGGAAGTACCCAAACGAAGAAAGTCGACGTTCGGATTGTGGCTGCGACCCATTGTGTGCTGGAGGAGATGGTCGTCCAGAAACAATTCCGCCTGGATCTTTATTACCGGCTGAACGTATTTCCGATTTCTATTCCTCCCTTGCGCGAACGCCAGGAGGACATCCCCCTGCTGGTTCGGCATTTCGTTCAGCTGTTCGCCCGGAGGATGCACAAAACGGTTGAGGCAATTTCTTCCAAGACCATGGAGACGCTGGCAGACTATCCCTGGCCCGGAAATGTCCGGGAGCTGCAAAACGTCATTGAACGGTCGGTGGTTGTGTATGAAAAAGGGGAGCTTTCGGTCAGCAAGGATTGGCTGGCTTACGAGTGCTTCCTCACTGACCCCCCCCAGCACCGGTTTTTCAAAAAATCGACGATAGAAGAACGGGAAATGATTGATGCAGCCTTGGCGGAAGCGCGCGGTCGAGTTTCGGGGCCGTCGGGCGCGGCTGCCAAGCTCGGGATTCCGGCCTCGACTTTGGAATCGAAGATCCGAGCAATGAAGATCAACAAGTATAGCTTCAGAGCCTTGTAATTCGGCACCGAGCAAGTATGTTCCTAGCCAGGAAGAAAGGGCCGGCAAACGGGCAATCACCCTGAGAGAATCACCTCCGGGGCAGTGGACAATCGTCATGCACTCCCGTTCGACGGCACCCGTCGAATAGCGTGACTATCGGGGGCGGATTCTTTCCCGAGAACAAACCCTGGAGACGACAGCCATGTGTGCTCGGAGAGAAACATGAACTATTTGGAACGCTTCCGAGTCAAGCCCGGCACCGTCGTCAGGCTCAAAGATACCGACCCGGCGTTCACGGACCATTACGAGAGCCACGAGGCGGCAACGGAGGAAACTGAGCATTACCAGAAGAGGCTGCGAGACCTCCAGGAACTGCTCTATGCAGAACAACAGCGCTCACTGTTGATCTGTGTGCAAGCGATGGACACCGGGGGTAAGGACGGGACGATCAATCACGTTCTAGGCGTTATGAACCCTCAGGGGTGCCGGGTGGCCCGCTTTCGTGAGCCTTCTGCCGAAGAGGCCGCGCACGATTTTCTGTGGCGAGCCCACCGGGTGGCGCCCGTCAAGGGCGAGGTGGTCGTCTTCAACCGCTCTCATTATGAGGACGTATTAATTGTGAGAGTTCACAATCTGGTTCCGAAGAGCGTTTGGTCGCGTCGCTACGACCAGATCAATGGCTTCGAGCACTTCCTCGCCGATAACAACACCCAGATTCTCAAATTCTATTTGCATATCTCGAAAGAAGAGCAGCTGGCCCGCTTCAAAGAGCGGCTGGATAATCCCGCTAAGCAATGGAAGGTCAGCGAGGCCGATTACACGGAACGAAGATTCTGGGACGAATATGTGGAGGCGTACGAGGACGCCTTGTCACGGTGCAGCACTGAACATGCTTCCTGGTTCGTCATCCCGGCTAACCATAAGTGGTTTCGCAACCTGGTTGTGGCGCGTATCGTTGTCGAACATTTGGAAAGTCTAAACATGAAGGCCCCTAAGCCCACGATCGATATCGAGCGGATTCGCCGAGAGTATTACGCGGCGAAAAAAGCATGAATGCCGCGTTTAAGAACCGGAATCATGCTGATGACGCAGGTGGATGCCGCGATGTGGCCCGTAATCCTTTAGGTCGGAACGACTGTACCGGAAGCCATACCTCTTCCCGGTTCCGTTCTTGCTAGCCATCTTGCCTTTATTCCAAACAACCCGTACCGAGCATTGCGGTAGGCAGCTTCCGCTGGCCTCATGTGCGAGCAACTGATACAACGGGTGGTGTAGAGACGGTAGAGCATCGGGTTTGGCGTCCTACAATCAAGATCCACCACCTGCTCCGCTGGGTCGGTGTAACTCCACGATGGACTCCTCCTGGCTTTGTTCATCTTCTTTGTCCTGACTGTCAATTTCGGGCGGGACGCTCCTTCCTGGGCAATGCGTTTTCCAAAAGGAAGAGCTGTAAGTGACTGACGAACAAGTGCCTGGAATCCGCCTTTCAAGGAAGCCAGCATAAGCTTTCACGATCTTCGCGAATTCGCGAAATCATCGGGATTTCGTGGTGCATGAGCTCCCGTGTTTCCAGGGGCTTACCGATGGCGCTTAGGTTGCATTGTTGAAAACGAGGAAATGCCAAATCGAGGAGAAAAGGCTTGGCGACGGAATCTGCCACTATCGAGGATCTAAGCATTCAGGTGACCCACGGCGATCGCGAAGCAGTCATTAGCCTGAGCGGACGGGTCACGATCGACTCTTCGCCCGGCCTTCGCAAGCAACTCCACGCGCTACTCGGCCAGCAGTCCCCGCCAACCCTCATTGTCGACTTGTCGGAGTTGAGCTATATCGACTGCTCGGGGATCGCGACGCTGGTCGAGGCACTCCGGATCGCGCGTCAGAGCGATACGAAGCTGCAGTTGCGAGGCTTACGCGATGGGCCTCGCCATTTGCTTGAGGTCACGGGGCTTTTGCATCTCTTCGACACAAATGGGGAGATGGGTCATTTCCCGCTCTCAACGGTGCATTAATGGCGAAATTCATCGAAAGCGTCGGAAGAGACACGCTGAAACGCCTGGAATATGTCGGAGGCCTGAGTATTGGACTGTGGGCCGCGGTTCGCGCGCTGCGCACCGCGCTGCCCGTCACCGGAAACCGCTACCGTTGGAAAGCCTCCATTGTTCAAATGCTCCAAATTGGCGTCGAGGCGACCCCCATGGTGGGACTCATGGCATTGTGCTGCGGCTTCATCCTTGCCATGCAAGGGGGCTCGGAGCTGCGCCGGTATGGCGCCTTGAGCCTGGTGATTGACCTCGTGGCCATCGGCTTCACGCGCGAAATAGGCCCGCTCCTCACGGCCGTTGCCGTCAGTGGGCGGTCAGGCTCTGCTATCTCTGCAGAAATCGGGACCATGGTGGTGACCGAAGAAATCGACACCCTTGAGGTGATGGCGTTCGAACCGGTCGAATTCGTCATGGCGCCAAAGCTGCTCGGCGCGCTCATCGCTGTGCCTTGTCTTACCGTCGTCTGTAACGTTTGCGGGATTTTCGCAGGTTGGATCTACATGTTCTTCAGCACCCATCTCGGTCTGAAGCTCTATGTACGTGAAGTACTCGACTCGTTGGTTTTACGCGATGTGGTCAGCGGGCTCATCAAAAGCATAGCGTTCGCTGCCATCATCGTCCTCGTGGGTTGCCTGGAAGGATTCCGCGTGCGAGGGGGGCCGGAAGCGGTGGGCCGGTCCACTACCGCCGCGGTGGTCAAGTCGACTTTCCTGGTGATTGTCGCAGACATGTTTTTCACCGCGATTTTCTACTTTACCGGGAAACACTGATGTCGATTATCTCGGTTCGCAATCTCGTGGTGGAGTACGCCGGACGCCGGGTCTTGGATGGACTGAACCTGGAGATCGAGGCAGGCGAAACCATGGTGTTACTCGGCGGCAGCGGCGCGGGCAAGACCACGCTGTTGCGTAACCTGCTGGGGCTCGAACGCCCGCAATCGGGCAGTGTGATTATCAAGGGGGTGGACATCACGCGCTGCTCGCCGGCGGAACTTAAGCGCGTCCGGCGCTCGATTGGTGTCTCCTTTCAGAGCGCGGCATTGTTCAACTCCCTCACGGTTGAGGAAAACGTTGCGTTGGCCCTGCGCGAGCATACGTCGCTTGCCCCTTCCATCATTGAGTTGGACGTCTGGATGAAGTTGGCCGCCGTGGGACTGGCAGATTCTGGGAAGCTCTACCCGCAGGAACTGTCCGGCGGTATGAGAAAGCGTGCATCGGTGGCGCGCGCCTTGGCGCTCGACCCTGAAATCCTGGTGTTTGACGAACCATCCGCCGGCCTCGATCCGATTGTAGCGGCAGAACTGGATGACCTGATTCTCTTCTCGAAGCGGGTGTTCCAGATGACTGTCGTGGTGGTGACCCACGAGCTGGCAAGCGCTTTCCAAATCGCCGACCGCATCGCGATGCTCTACCAGGGGTCGTTTCTCGCTGTCGGCACGAAGGATGAGATTAGAGCGAGTCAGAATCCGCACATACGGCAGTTTCTAGACCGCGTACCCGATACCATTGCAACCGCGCACGTGGTGGAATCCTTCTTTGAAAAGTACTTGAGTTCCCAGGAGGTGGCGCCGTGACCACAGAAGCCAAGGTCGGATTCTTCGTTCTCGCTTCCCTGGCGCTCATGGCGTACACGCTTATCCACCTGGTGAACGCGGAATTCCGAGGCGGGGGCGTGCCTTATCGCACGTACTTAAGCTATGCCGGGGGACTTGAAGCCGGTAACGATGTACTGTTCGCAGGCATCACGGCAGGCAAAGTCACGGTTGTGAGGCCCTGGGCGGCGGATCCGACCCGTATTGAGATTCTTTTGCAACTCAAAAAGGAAATACCCGTGAACGAGAAGTCCGTAGCGAAGCTCGGCTCCATCAGCTTGATGAGCGACCCGGCCCTGATGATTAGCCCTGGTAGCAATAATGCGCCGCGGCTCCACGCTGGAGCAGTCATTCCCTCGGCGGAGTCGCCCAGTATGGACGAACTCACGGGCGAAATAGCCACCGTGGCGGACAACGCCAATGGCCTGATCACGCAGGCCAAGGGGCAGTTGGGCGGAATCAGCACGGACGCTCGGACCCTGCTGGCCAATCTGAACTCCATGACCGGCCAGACCAACCAGAAACAAGTCGCCACGTTATTGCAGCAAATGAACGGATTGCTGGCTGACGAGCGGCCGAAGATCGACCACATTGCTGACCAATTGTCAGCACTGACGCAGCATGCGGATGGGGTGATGACGAAGATTGGGCCAGTGGTCGATCATGCGGACGGCGCCATTCAGAACGCCAATGCCACCGTGGGCGATCTGCACGAGCCCCTTCGCAAGGATCTGGAGGAGCTTCAGAGCACGTTGAACGAGGCGAGGGGCCTGCTCGCAAGCATGCAGGTTATCGTTCGGGCCAACGATTACAAACTAAATGACACGGTTGAAAACTTGCGCATCGCTACGGAGAACCTGGACCAATTGACGGACTCGCTGAAACAGCGGCCATGGAGCCTGATTCGAGTTAAACAGGATAAGGATCGCAAAGTGCCGCAATAGAGGAAGTGAAATATGACTAGACGCCTCAGTGGAAGCATTGCCACACTCACAATTTCGGCGTGCCTGACGGGTTGTGCCGGTGGGGCCAAGTTTCCCGCCTATTACACATTGCATGTGCCACCGGCCGCTGACATGCCAAGTGCGGCTGCAAGCCGCCCGTCACTTGCGGTGCGTGAATTCCGTTCGCCGGAGTACCTCCACCAAGGCGCCATCGTCTACCGGACCTCGCCGGAACAGATCGGTTTCTATCAGTATCACCGGTGGGCGGTTGATCCGCGCGAGTTTGTGACCAACGCCATTATCGACCGTCTGCGTGCCACCGGCAGATTCGCCGAGGTAAGTGCCTACGACGGGCAATCGGACGTGGACTTCGTTCTCAGCGGACGCATAGAAAAGCTCGAGGAGGTGGACTATGAAGGCGGCGTCAAGGTGGAAGTTGCCCTTTCTGCGCAAATCACGGACCCTCGGGCGGGTAAGACAGTGTGGGCCGACGCCGCGTCAGAGAGCGCGCGGGTAGACAAGCGAAGTGTGCCCGCGGTAGTTGCCGAGATGAGCCAGGCGATGGACCGCGCGATCCAGAAGCTTGCAGCATCGCTAACAGTTCCCACTACATCCAGCCTTAATCCTTCCCACCAGAAATGACCCTCCACACGGCCCGCTTCCCGATGAGGTGCATCGGGACAGCGGGCCCCTCCCTACCCTCGTCCCAGCAATCGCCAAAGCCAGGCGTGATCGTCCCCCAGCCTCGCCCTTTGAATCTGATCGCCGCACCTCACCCATTGGCCGGCAAGCTTTCACGAATTTCGCGAATTCGCGAAAGAAATTGTGAGACTGTGATGCCCTAACGCCAGTGCTTTCAATGGCTTGGCCTTGGCGCTTGCCTTGCACTAATAGGGTCCGATAGCAATGCGGAAGAGATCGACAAACAAAAAAGGAGCGAAACCATGGATAGAATGCTCGTAGTTGTCTTTGACTCAGAAAACAAGGCGTATGACGGAAAGAAGGCGCTTTCTCAACTGGAAAGCGAGGGCAGCATTGCCGTCTACGCTTACGCGGTGATTGGCAAGAACCCGGATGGCACCACGACGCTAAAGCAGGGTGACGATCAGGGACCGCTGGGAACTCTGGTCTTTACCTCGCTGGGAAGCCTCATTGGACTTCTTGGCGGGCCCGTCGGCCTCGCGATCGGTGCTGGGACGGGTTTACTTGCCGGCGCCACGATGGACCTGAACAATGCCAGGGTTGGCGAAGACTTTATTGATGACGTGAGACAGGAACTGCAACCGAACAAGTTCGCCCTGCTGGCTGAGGTTCAGGAAGACTGGACGACTCCGGTGGACAGCCGCATGGAAGCGATCGGCGGGAAAGTACACCGGCGAGCACTGTCAGAGGTAAAGCAAACGCTTCACGACGAGAACGTTGCCGCCATGAAAGCCGATCTCGCGGAAATGAAGGCGGAGCAGGCCAAGGCGCATGCCGACCGGAAATCAAAGCTTCAGGAGAAGATCAACCAACTCGACTCCAAGATCCAAGCTCAACTGGAGAAAGCCAAGAAGCAACGCCAGGCGGCAGAACAGCAAGCAAAAGCGAAGGTGGAGATTTTGAAGGCGAAAGCCGCAACGTTGAAAGCCAAAGCAGCGGACAAACATATTTAGCAGTCGTCCTGTAGCGCGGGCCGCCCGCCAGTTGATCTTAGCTCCAGGCGTCCCGCGCTATTGTGGACCTCCAGTTAGAAACATGTAGGAAAAGGCTGGCAGCTACCGCGGAGGTGGCGTATGGAGCCGAGAGGCAACTGGCACAAAACCAGTGGAGGTTGTCGCGGTTTTCATCAACCTAAGGCTCTCGTCGTGGACGACCGTCCCGATGGCCTTGGGTATTATGCCGCCATGCTCGAAGCGTATGGGTATCAGGTGCAACGCTGCGGCGCATACGGCGAAGGTGTCCGCTGTCTGGGTAATGATACGGTTGACTTTGTGATCGTGAGTCAGTGAACTCCCAAGTTTGAAGGTAGCTGCGTGCTGAAGCGGGCGGTTGAGGTTGATCGCAGCCTGCCCGTTGTCGTCGTGGCACGATGCCTGGACATGGGTTCCTACGTCGAAGCCATGCAATTGGGTGCCAAGGATTATCTGGTCGAGCCCTTGACGGCGTGGGACGTAGGTCGGCTGCTGCCTCCCCAGCCGTGTTTGAGCGCCGCGGCCTAATTCACGGAAGCGGCGCTGGCAGCAGCGAATACGAATAGGCGTTTCTTGCCGCGCCGTCATGCAGCGTTCTCGAGTCAGGAGAGCGCATCAGACATGCCAAAGAACGGAGCGTCTGCGCCGATCTCGCAAGGCGGTGGCTGACGCCACCGCACTCCGGGGCAAAAGGAGCAGGGCAATGTCGAAAATCTCTGACGGTTTCGCGTCAAATGCAGCCGAATTCAGAAAATCTTGGGGCTGCTTTCTTGTACTAGGCATCCTGTTGTTGGTTCTCGGCGCCACATGCCTGTTCAAAGCCCAGACCGCCACCACTTTCTCAATCTTGGCGCTGGGCTGGGTCCTTTTGATCAGCGGAGCACTCTGGCTCGTAAGTTCCATTCTCGCTATGGCTAGACCTATAGTCTTCCTGTACCTGCTCAATGCGCTAATTCGGGGAGCGGTCGGATACTTGCTGATTCGCCACCCCGACGCCGGCGCGGAAGGCGTGACCATGGTGCTCGCGTTGCTCTTCATCGTGGAGGGACTGTTCCGGATGGCCGGGGTGAGTGTGATTAGGTTTCCCTGGTGGGGCTGGACCGTTGTCGCCGGACTGGTCTCCGTCGGCCTCGGGATCTACCTTTTGGCCAACTGGCCTGTCGCGAGCACCGTTTTCGTTGGGGTCGTGATTGGGATCGACCTCTTGTTTGATGGCGGAGCCCTGGTAGCTTTCGCTGCCGCCATTCACGGCTTGCCTGGCGAATGATCGCTTCGTTGGCCAGGGCGCTTGTCTGGCGGCAGCTTACCGCTAGGGAGCCGCGATGATAATGGCCTTCAGTATTATGCCCCCATGCTCGAGGGGCATGGTTAGCAACAGCAAGACACACAGATAAGCGTGCAGTACGCAAAAGGAGCACTAGAATGTCGAAAATCTCTGATGTGTTCGCGGCTGGGATAGCCGAAATTAGAAAATCTTGGGGCTGGTTCCTGGCTCTGGGAATCCTGTTGATGGTTCTTGGCGCAGTGTGCATCGTCAAAGCGCAGACCGCAACCGCTTTCTCGATTTTGGTGTTGGGCTGGATCCTCATGATCAGCGGGGTGTTTTGGCTCGTAAATGCGTTTCTCACCTTTAACTGGTCCCTATTCTTTCTGTGCCTGCTGAACGCGCTTATACGGGGGGGCGTTGGATACCTGTTGATTCGTCACCCCAACGCCGGTGCGGAAGGTGTGACCATGGTGCTCGCCGTGCTGTTCATTGTGGGAGGGCTGTTCCGCACCACTGCGGCGAGTGCCATTAAATTCCCCTGGTGGGGGTCGACAGTCCTTGCTGGATTAGTTTCCCTGGGTCTCGGCATCTTCGTCATAGCCAACTGGGGTGTAACCAGCACCTTCTTCGTTGGTATCGTAATCGGCGTCGACCTCATTTTTGATGGCGCGGCATTGTCAGCTTTCGCCGGCGCTATTCGCCGCTTGCCCGGCGCTTAAACCGCCAAAGCTTGCCTCATTCGCTGGCAGGTGTGAGCTTAGAAATGCGCCGAGCAGACTGATGGGCGGATACCGAGAGTAGCGTGGCATGTTTTCATTTGACGATCATACCGGCAATGTTGTCACTACCGTGGCGCTCTTCGCGGGCGGGGCGGCGATCGTCTACTTGGCGCGTGGCGCCCTCCTCATTTTGCTGCTGTCTATTCTCCTGGCCTACTTGCTCGAACCTGCGGTCAATTTGCTGCAACGGCATTCGTGGCTGGGCCGGAAGAATCGCGATTGGGCGATCGTCCAGGTTTGCTTGATCGGGACTCTTGTGCTCGGCAGCTTGGGTTACGAGCTCGGTCCTCCCCTTGCCGGGCAACTGAAGAAGCTGAATGCGGCTGCAGCCGAGATCCTGCAGAGTCCTTCCGGTGGACAGGCTGCCGGCACCTCCGAAGACCCGCATGGGTTGAGCGGCGCCCAGCAACGGCGCCTGCGAGACTTTTTGGCTCGCCATCATGACTTCATCGCCCATGCCGTCGAGCGCAGTGCGGCTTCCATAGCATACGTCGCCGCCAGCGCGGTCTGGCTTTTCGCCGTCCCCATTCTGGCCGTTTTCGTGCTGCGCGACGGGCGGCAGATGGTTGATGCAATCATCCAGGCCGGCGGTCGGCGGGAGGACCCTACGGTGTTCACGCGAATCGTTCAGAAGGTTGATACCATGCTTGCCAAATACATTCGCTCACAGCTCGCCCTGGCTGGCCTATCCTTCGGCTTCTACAGCCTCTCTACGCTGGTCTTGAGATTGCCATATGCGATTGCGCTGGCTGGTCTGGGAGGCGTTCTGGAGTTCCTTCCTTCCGTAGGATGGATCGCATCGGCCGCGGCAATACTGACGGTCGGCTTCTTGACCCACTCCCACTGGATCTGGATGGCGGGATTGCTGGTTGGCTGGAGGCTTGTCCTGGACTATGCGATCTCGCCTCGCATTATGAGCAAGAACCTGCAACTGCCGCCTCTCACGGTCATATTCGCACTTATGGTAGGAGGTCAAGTGGGAGGTGTTGCAGGTGTCTACCTCTCAGTACCTATTGTCGCTGTGTTGCGAATCGTATGGCTGGAATGCTTCTCGGCTCAGAACTCGACTGACCTCGCACCTCAGGCGGCCACGCAAGTTTAGGCATGAATTGCTGCACGCGCCACAATGATTTTGCATCGTCAGTAGGATAGAGCAAAGGAGCCAAGATGATTTCTGTAACGCTTACCGGCCCCGACAAAGTCCAATCCGTTGTGCGGATAAGCCCGGAAACAACCGTGCGCGATGTTGCGACTACCCGGTACGATTTATTCGGCCGCACCACCAGAAGAAACGGCATAACCGTCGTTCCGTTTACGACAGAGGTTGTGGACGGCGATACCGTGACCGTAGAGAAAGATTGATACGCCGCAGGAATCGTGGTTTGAGCTGTCAGGTGAAACTCGTGGCCTATCGGATCTTCGACGCGGAATCATCCCGGGATGCTGACGAAAGCAGCGAGCAGTCAGGAGCTTAAGGCTTCGAAAGTCGTAGGAATGGGAGCGAGTCACAATGAAAATCCTGCTGGCGCTGGATGAGTCTAAATTCTCAGACGCAGCCACGAATACCGTGATCACGCAAATCAAAGCGGAGGCTACGCAAGTGTATCTGCTCCATGTCATCGAACCTTTTCCCGAGCACCTGGCGGAAAGGAACGGCACCGCGGAGTCACCCGATTTTGTTGCCGCCCGACTGCAGTTACGGGAGTATGCCAAAAAACTGCTGTCACGTGCCAAACAGAAGCTTCGGTCTGCCGGGTTCGAAGTGACGTTTTGCGTCGAAGAAGGCGATGCAAGAGATGCGATTCTCAATCGCGCTGAGAGCTGGCGTGCGGACTTGATCGTCGTCGGCTCTCATGGCCGGAAGGGCTTAGATCGCTTCTTGATTGGAAGCGTCTCGGAGGCTGTCGCCCGCCACGCTCGCTGCTCCGTAGAAATCGTTCGGATTCAGCCGGCACACCGAGCCTCGGTCTTCGGGGAAGGGTTCGCATCACGGTGGCATCAGAAGGGCGGTCCAGAAGCTTCAACGCCAAACGGAAACGAACATACCCAGAACACACCCTGAGCACGAACGCTGCGGTCGAGTGAGGGTTCATCCAATATTCTAACGAGGTTCGCGAATTCGCGAACAAATCGTGACCTTCCAGCCCGCGTTTTCGAGCGTTTTCAAGAAGTTATGAGCGGCCTTCGCATTGCATAACGAGAAGTGAGAATCGTGAAGGGAAGTCGCAAGAGTGATGACAACTCACGAACCAATCGATGGGAGTCGGTCCGAAGGAGGACTCATGACAGAGCAAACGAACAAGCCCGTTTTTGTTTACGTCGCGACGTACACAGATCCTGACGATGCGAAGGCTGACTATGGAGAAGTCAAGAAGCTTTACTTTGACGGCGTGATTGGCGTTTTTGATGCCGCGATTATCAGCAAGGATTCGACCGGACAGGTGAAAGTCCACAAGACCGAGATGCCCACTCAATACGGAGCATGGGGTGGCTTGGCGGTAGGGGCATTGGTCGGCATCTTCTTCCCGCCGTACCTGGTGTGGGAACTCGCGGCCGGCGCAGCCGCCGGATCTCTGATTGGGCACCTTTGGAGCGGCATGTCGCGCACTGATCTGAAAGACATTGGGGAGACTCTTCAGTCGAGCACTGCAGCTCTAATCGTCATCGGCCGGTCGAGGTTGCAAGAGGCCCTGCAAACTGCAACCAGGCATGCCGTAAAGCAGTTTGAGAAGCAACTCAATACCGATGTCGAAGCCTTTGACAGAGCTCTGTCCGAAGCCGTCAACCAGACGCTGAAGGAGGCATAGCAAATCATCATGGACAGAATGCTGGTAGCGGTTTTTGATAACCTGAGCAAAGCTCAACAAGGGTTGGCAGCACTGGTGCAGTTGGATCTCGGCGGTAGCATCACTGTTTTCGCACACGCAGTGGTGGTGAGAAATGCCGATGGCACAACGATGGTCGAGGAAGGTCATGCCCCCTGGCCATCCGGGACCCTGGTCGGGACCCCGCTGGGAGCCCTTATCGGTCTGCTGGGCGGCGCCCCCGGTGTGGCCCTCGGTGCTATTGTTGGTTTTTTTGCCGGTGGCACGGCTGACTTGAATCGTGCCAGGATTGGAGAGGACTTCGTCGAAGATGCGGCGCAGGCTCTGGCGCCGGGCCGGGCGGCACTTGTGGCTGAGATCGAAGAAGACGCGATTGGCCCCGTGGACACCCAAATGGAGGCGATAGGGGGCACTGTTTTCCGCCGCACCCTTTCTGATGTTAGACACACCATTCACGAAGACCACATCGCTGCCATCAAAGCCGATTTGGCGCAATTGAAGGCAGAGCATGCCCGCGCTCACACAGAGCGAAAAGTCAAGCTCCAGGAAAAAATCAACTAGCTCGAGTCGCGATTACAGGCGCAGTTACAAAAGGCCAAAGAGCAACGCGAGGCAGACGAGCGCACGGAGCGCGCCAAAGTCGAGTTACTTCAGGCAAAGGCGGGGGCCGCCAACGCCAAGGCGGCTGATACGCACATTGAGCCGCAGTAGCACTCCTGAGGAGGAAGGCCGATGCCGCGAAGTGGATTGACAAACAATCAAATACCGAGGCCCGGGCCTTTGCACAAGGTACTGAGTGAAGCCGTCAACCGGTCTCCGAAGGAGTTGAGGAGGACCGTGAATAAACATCAAGCCGAGCCATGATCGTGGAAGGAGAGAAGTCATCATGCAACGAATGCTGGTAGTAGTATTCGAGAACGAGAGCAAAGCCCACGAAGGGACGAAGGTGCTTCGGCAGTTGGATCTCCACAACTACCTCACTGTCTACCGCCACGCGATAGTGGTGAAAAATGCCGACGGCGCCATCACAGTGAGAGAGGTTGATGACCGGGGACCGTACGGCCTCTTGGTCGGAACGGCACTGGGCGCCCTCCTCGGCGCACTTGGCGGACTGGCGGGCATAGGGATCGGCGGGACGGTCGGGTTAGTTGGTGGCGGCGCGGCGGACATGCACAACGCCTGGGTTGCTGAAGACTTTGTTGATGACGTGGCCGAGGCCCTCTTGCCGGGCCGGACGGCAGTCGTTGCAGAGATTGAAGAAGACACGATAGATCCTCTGGATACTCAGATGGAGGCAATAGGAGGCACTGTATTCCGCCGCGCCCTTACAGAGGTTAAACACACTATCGACGACGCCCACATTGCAGCTATTAAGGCCGACCTTGCGCAAATGAAGGCAGAGCACGCCCAGGCTCACGCGGACTGGAAAGCCAGGCTTCAGGAAAAAATCAACCAACTCGAGTCGAGGCTACAGGCGCAGTTGCAAAAGGCCAAAGAGCGCCGCGAGGCCTCGGAGCGCGAGGCGCGCGCCAAAGTTGAGCTGCTTCAAAAAAAGGCGGCGGCCGCCAAAGCCAAAGCAGCGGAAATAGACATTCAGTCATAGCAAATCTCTTGGGGAGGGTCGCTGATGCGCTCCAATATTAAACTCGGAACAATCCATGGCATCGAGATCGGGCTTCACTACAGTTGGTTCATCATCGCCGCCCTTATCGCGTTCTCCCTCGGTGGACACTTCCGACAGGTCAACCGCAATTGGAGCTCGGCAGAAGTCTGGAGTGCCGCGCTATTCACCGCAGTACTGTTCTTCGTCACGTTGCTGTTGCATGAGCTCTCACACTCACTTGTGGCCCAGGCTCGGGGGTTGAAGGTCAAAGCGATCACTCTGTTTGCGCTCGGCGGCGTTTCCCAGATCGAGGAAGATGCCGCCGACGCGAAGACAGAATTCTGGGTCGCCATCGCCGGGCCAATTGCCAGTTTGATCATCGGGTTTGGCTGCGTCGCCATCGCGGCCGCTCTAGGCTGGCGCCCTTCGGCTGAACCGCGCACAGGCCCGACCGCGGTGCTGGTCTGGCTGGGATATATTAACGTAGGGCTTGGGCTTTTCAATTTGATACCCGGGTTCCCGCTCGATGGTGGCCGCGTGTTCCGAGCCATCGTCTGGGCGATTACCAAGAACGCCGACCGCTCCACCCGCATCGCCGCACGCGTTGGCCAAGTCGTAGCCTTTCTCTTCATTCTCGCTGGGTTATGGAGTTTCTTTGGCGGCGCCGGGTTCAACGGCCTTTGGACTGCCTTCATCGGTTGGTTTCTGATGGACGCGGCCACAAGCAGCTATTCTCAAGTGGATGTTGCGGCTGCCTTCCGCGGCATGCGCGTCTCCGACGTGATGTCACGCGACTGCGCCATCGTCAACCGCAGTATGAATTTGCAGGAGTTTGTGGATACCTACGTTCTGAAGACCGGCCAGCGTTGTTTCGCCGTCGAAGACCATGGCGGGTTCGTGGGCCTCATCACCTTACGGGACGTTGGTGCCGTCCCCCGCGACCGTTGGGAAAGCACTACGGTGCGCGAGGCCATGCGACCGCTAGACCACCTGCATATCATCACTCCTGAAACGCAGGTGTTGGATGCGCTAAAGCTCATGGCCGGCAACGATATTAACCAGCTCCCAGTGGTCGCGAATGGCACTTTGCAAGGGATCCTCTCCCGATCTCATCTTATGCAGTTGCTGCGAGCCCGTTCTGAGTTGCAGTCGACAGCCACACATCATGTTCCACTCCATCGAATGAATCAGTGAGGGGTGACGCCGTAGGTCGCGTATGCGGATTCTTGCACAACTCATTATTCCCGACTCGATGGGGACGTTTTTACACGGGTTGGGCAAACTTGGACTGATCCGACTCGGGGTGGTCGTGCTTGGACTGGTCGCAATTCCCGACTCGGTATGGTCGTGGATCCAGGGGCTGGGTGGACTTGGATTAATCCTGCTTGGCCTGGTTGACAACACTCCTTTCGTCTCCGCCCCGCCAGGAAGCGAGGACGTATTCCTCATTCTGCTCTGCGCACATCACTCCCACTGGTGGGTCTATTACGCTTTCATGGCTACGGTGGGGGAGGTGCTTGGCGGATACTTAGGCTACCGACTGTCCGCAAAAGGGGGCCAGGAAACCTTCGAAAAGAAGGTAGGGAGGCCGCGCGCAGAAAAAATCTACAAGTACTTTGAGAAACGCGGCTTCCTGACGGTGCTAGCCGGCGCCATGTTGCCGCCGCCCTTTCCTTTCAGTCCTGTCGTGATGGCGGCTGGAGTGATGCAGTATCCGCGCAAGAAGTTCTTGTCCGCGCTTTTCACTGGACGCGCTGCGCGTTTTTTTGTCGAGGCCTTCCTGGGCAGGGTCTACGGACAGCAGATGATCGCCTTCTTCTCGCGCCACTACCGGCTCCTGTTGTATGCCCTGATCTGGGTGGCAGTGGCCGCCGGCATCGGAGCCCTGGTCTATTTCGTGTGGTACAGACCGGACCAACGGCGAAGAAGCGGGGCAGGCCCTGCTGGTCCAAAGGGAAGGCCCGCTTCTGAAGCCCATGGAGTAAACTGAGACACTTGCAGGCACGCTTGTGAGTACGCAGGAGGCTAGCCTCGAAGATGGAGGTGCAACGATGACACCATTAGACGCAACGAGTCACATCGCCCCTAAGAAGATCTTATTCGCCACGGACTTCTCCCCTACCTCAGAGGCGGCGCTGCCATACGCCTTCTCTCTGGCAGACCACTACGGATCCAACCTCTATTTTGCTCACGTTATCGCTCTCGAGTACCCGGATTTCCCTCCACCAGACGAGAGAGGGACGAAGCTCGAGGAGGCCCGCGAATTCACAGAACGGGAACTGAAGCGCTTGCTCGAGGCCTCTCGTCAAAAAGGCATTTCGTGCGAGCCTTTGATTGGAGACGGCACGCCCTGGAGCGTTCTTTCCGAAATGATCCACAAAAACAGCATCGACCTTACCATCGTGGGAACTCACGGAACGTCGAGGCTTGAAAAAGCTACGGCTGGGTTCGGTTGCGGAGGAGGTGCTTCGGATGGCGCCGTGTCCGGTGCTCACGGTTGGCCCGAAGATTTCGGAAACGGTCTCGGCGGATGTGCGGCTTGGGCACGTTCTTTATCCCGTGGAGTCTGTTCCCGATGCCAGCCCTGCCGCAGCCTATGCTGTTTCGCTGGCCGAAAAATTCCGCGCCAAGCTCACGTTCATCAAGATCCTTGAGGAGACAGTTGCCTCTCCTGACCTGAAAGCCGAAATCCAGGAGCCTGTAAGGCATTGGATACACGATCACGTCCCGCCGGAGTCAGCTTTGCGCGAGCGCACCAGTTTTGAGCTTGGGTTCGGCCGTCCGCCCGAAGCCATTATCACCTTCGCGCGTGACCGTTCTGTCGACTTGATCGTGATGAGCGTGCGACGCATGGACCCCGTCATAGCCGCCCACCTTCCGGCGACGGACACAGCTTACGAGGTGGTCTGCACCGCCCCCTGCCCGGTACTCACAGTCCGCTAATCTTGCCCGCCACAGAGTAGGCTGAGAAAGAACTCTGCGACATAGATAATTTCCCCCCAACAGAGGCGCCGGTCCAAATCACGGCCCTTCGAGGCGGAAGGGTTTTTATAGGAATGTCGAGCCAACTCGTCACGCACACTCTTTTGCGAAGTTCGCGAATTCGTGAAGAGTCGGCAAACTTTCGTGCGAGAACTTAAGCATTTTGAACAGCTTGAGAATGGCACTTCCATTGCACAAACCATGTTCAGAAAAGGAGAAGTGCCAAACCAAAGGAGAAGAGCCATGAAGAAGGACAGGGGAATTCAGATTGATGTTCTCGACGAACTGCGGTGGGAGCCGAGCGTCAACGCCACCGACATCGGGGTCACGGTGAAGGATGGCGTAGTCACACTCGAAGGTACGGTGGATAGCTACGCTGAAAAGTGGGCTGCCGAGAAAGCAGTAAAACGGTTGCCTAACGTTAAGGGCCTTGCCGTCGAGCTCAAGGTCGAGCTGCCAGGTTCCAGTGAGCGCACCGACTCGGATATCGCCCGCGCCGCCGAAGACGCTTTGCAGTGGGATATCTTGGTGCCCCGTAACCGGATCAAGGTGACCGTAGAGAAGGGCTTCCTGACACTGGACGGGGAGGTTGACCGGCAATTTCAGAGGTCGGCTGCCGAGAAAGCGGTGCATCATCTGACAGGAGTTACGGGAGTAAGCAATCAGATCACGATTAAACCGAAGGTGGCGCTGACCGACGTGAAGGAAAAAATCGAAGCGGCACTCAAGCGCAACGCAATGCTGGACGCGCAGGAGATTAACGTGAAAGCCGAGGGGAGCAAGGTCACCCTGACCGGCAGCGTGCGCTCCTGGACCGAACTGGACGAGGCCACGAACGCAGCCTGGGCCGCGCCCGGGGTTACTCAGGTCGAGAACCTCCTCACTGTTTCGTACTGAGACTGTGCGGCGTAGAGCCAATATCTGAGATGTCGGAGGATCGGCGGTATCCAAGAAATGCACGGCCCCTGAAAACACGCGGGTAACCGCCGATCTTCCCGTGAGCTCACTCCGACGCGGGTCGAACTGGTTGACGAATTGCGCCGGAACGATTGAGTTCCACCTTACCGAACGTAGAGAGGTGATACATGTACGCCATTTCAGAATGCGTAACTTGCATCGTGATGACATTCGCAGTAAGTGCCATCTTGTTTGGGTTCACTATCTTGTTTCTCGCGCTCAAAGAGCGACTGGAAAACCGAAGAGGTACATCACAGGCACTCCAAACGGCCGACGCGCCATTTTGGCCTCAGCCGGTTGCCGTGCCGGCAGAACACAAGAGATCAGGTCGTTGGGGCAACAATGTCTGATTGAGGCTGTCAGGCGAATCCGCCAGCCTTTCGGAGTGACAGAGTAGAGGAGTGAATGCCGTGCCAGCAATTAAATGCATCCTATGTCCGATCGATTTCTCAGAATCTTCGGTGTTGGCTTTTGACTATGCGCAGTCAGTCGCGGCTCATTACAAGGCTCTTGTGCTGTTGCAACATGTCGTCGATTCGCTGAGGCCATTGTATCCTTACCATGCTTTCCCCAATGATTACGATGAAATCTGTCGAAAACTTCGCGCCGACGCCGTGCAGCAGCTTGTTGAGTTTGCCAAGACAAACAATTGCTGTGGCGTACGCACCCAAACGAGCGTGCGAGACGGCGATGTAACGGCCCTTATTCTCGAAGTTGCCGAAGAAAGAGCGGTGGACCTGATCGTAATGGGAACCCACGGGTTGCGAGGGGTCGACCACCTGACGCTGGGATCAGTCACGGAAAAGGTGTTGCGAAAGGCCGGCTTTCCGGTGCTGACCGTGCGCAAGCCGCTCCACGACTCTGCCACCCTTACAGCGGTGCCTCACCTTGTCGAAGTGCAGCGGATAGTCTGCTGCATAGACTTTTCGGAATCCTCGAATCAAGCGTTGGAACAAGCCGTCTCCCTCGCGGCGGAGTACGGTGCGGAACTCACTTTGCTTCACGTAATAGAACACATGTCGAGCTCTTCCGATGTCGAAAAAGAAACAACGAAAGCGCTGGAAGGACTGGAGAAACAAATCTCACCCTGGGCGCACCAGAACCTCGTGACAAAGCCCGTTGTGCGGATCGGCAACGCCTATCAACAAGTCATCCAGCTTGCCTTGGAGTCACAAACCGACTTGCTCGTCATGGGTGGACGCGGGCGGCACGCACCGGATCTTTCCGTGTTCGGCTCGACGACGTACAGAGTGGTTCAGTTAGGCCCTTGTCCGGTCCTGGTGGTACACCGCGCCAAGAAGCCTGACGGCAATTCTGGCAAGGCCTAGATGGCGGAGGGGCGGAGCTTTAGCCCTGCCGCGCAACAACGAGGAGCGAAACCATGCTCCGGGGTCTAGAGCCTCCAAGAAGTCTCCGCGGCAGGGCTAAGACCCCGCTCTTCCGCCTGAATCCAAAGATCGCTGATCTCAGCGACGATGCAGGAATGGCGCCGGCGGTGAACCACTGAACTGGAAGCTTACAGCTCCGATTGAGGAGGCCAACCATGTTACGGATTGAGCGTATTCTTTGTCCGGTTGATTTTTCCGTGTTTTCGGCAAGGGCGTACGACTACGCGCAGTCACTGGCGCAGCATTACCAGGCCAAACTGTTTCTTCAACATGTCTTCGATTTCAATCTTCCAGCGTACGCTTACTACGTCCCGGCGAGTTACGTCGTCGAGCTTCAGCAAGAGTTGCACAAGGACGCCATGTTGCAACTGCAAGAATTCGCCCGGCGTCCGGTCGATTACGGCGCGCCACCCGAACGCATCCTGAACGAGGGCGCCGCGGCGAGCACGATCCTCGGCTTTGCGGGAGTGCAAGCGGTCAATCTTATCGTAAAGGGGAGCCATGGACTCCAAGGAGCGGATCGTATCTCACTGGGATCGGTGACCGAAAAGGTGTTGCGCAAAGCCTGTTGTTCAGTACTGGTGGTCCGCAGTCCAGAACACGATTTTATCAGCCCTGGTAGCGGACAGGATCCGGTTCAACTGCACAAGATTCTCGTCTGTACGGATTTTTCTGAGTGCTCAAAGACGGCCCTGGAGCACGCGATCTCCATAGCAGCCGAGTACCATGCCGAGCTGAGCGTACTCCATGTTCTGGAGGACATGCCCGCTTCGAAGGATTTGCAGAGCACTACGCAGCCATTGTTGGCGCGGCTCGAGCAAGCACTCCCAGCGGAGGCGCGCTGGCGTTCCACCATCATACCCAAGGTGCGCATCGGTAAACCTTACATCGAGATTATCCAAGAGGCTGCGGAAGCGAAATCGGACGCCGTGATTATGGGAGTGCGTGGCCGGAATGCCCTGAACCTCGCCGTATTTGGGTCGACTACTCATCGCGTGATCCAGTTGGGCCCTTGTCCGGTCTTGGCAGTTCACGTTTGATCTCAAGCAGGGCAGGCGCGCGTTTAGCGCAGACCCCAGTTCTTAATCCGATGACGCGGCTCACATACGTTCATCTTTCTAGGAGGAAGCTGTGGGATCAACAGGTCACCCGCAAATCGATACCGGCCAGCCCCGGGTCGGAGAATATCCAAAAGCCGACTGGGATGGGCTTTGGGCTCGCCATTCGCACGGCCTCTACCGCCGAGTTCTGGGGATTGTTCAAAATCCGGAGGACGCAGAGGACGCCCTCCAGGAAGGTATACTCTCCGCTTTCAAGAACCTCCCTCGCTTCGAAGGACGATCGGGCCTCTCTACTTGGGTAACGCGGATTGTAACTAATGCTGCGCTTATGCGAGTGCGGAGCCGGCGGACACATGAAGCGACCTCATTGGATGAGCCGTTAGACCAGACTGCAGTAACTGCGGCCGACCGGATCATGGACCCAAGTCCCAGCCCCGAGCGGATCCTTTTGATGACGGAACTCCGAGGAGTGCTACTTCGAAGCATCGATGGGCTTAGCCCGGAGATGCGAACGGCTGTGAGCCTCAGGTATATGCAGGGCTTGTCGACTCGGGAGGCCGCGCGGACCTGTGGAACTAGCGAGAATACGTTGAAAGCTCGCTTGCGGCGCGCCCGTCGGCGGCTCGCAAGCTCTAGATCGCTCCTTGCAGTGCGTTAATGAAGCTCGGCGAAAGGAACCAGCGTCGGAACGGTCCAGTCTAGGTCCGTGCGGTTTTGACCGATCGAGGAAAGCGCGTCTCAAATCGCCTTTGCTCAGGAGGTGGCAGCTTGACTGCGCAAAACGAAGGTGGATCCGCAATCTTGACGAAGTCGGAGCCATTCGCGGGGTCGCCCGCGAAGGAGGAGGACCGGGAAGATGCGCTGTCACGTGATTCGCAGGTTCCGTCAGTTCCATTGCCCGGAGCAAACGCTAGTGAGCTCACAGCCACGATTCAACAGCTCCAGGCTGAAAACCGGATGTTTTACGATCGTCTGTTGCGCAAGCAGGCCGAGCTCGAGAACATGCGTAGGCGAATGCAGCGCGAAAAGGAGGAGTACTTCGACCAGGCTAACGCCGGACTGATCCGTTCGCTCTTGCCTTCTTTTGATGCGTTTGAGCGCGCGCTAAAAGACCGGGACCAGAGGGTTCCGGACGGGTTCTACCAGGGAATGGAATTGATCTACAGCGGCTTGTTGCAGGTCCTCGAGCGGGCAGGTCTTGCCCGTATCGAGGTGCTAGGTCATACGTTCAATCCGCGCATCCATCAAGCGGTTGAAACTGTACAAGGTGAGCAGTGGCGCGACCAGGACATTGTCGAG
This sequence comes from uncultured Acidobacteriota bacterium, assembly GCA_963831905.1. GTDB lineage: Bacteria > Acidobacteriota > Terriglobia > UBA7540 > UBA7540 > CAVROP01. The sequence goes on from CAWHRX010000009.1 coordinate 3,621,959, forward strand.
GAGTTGTTGCCCGGATTCACGTTCAGGCAGCAACTCCTTCGACCCTCAATGGTCAAAGTCGCATTGGCGAAGAGACAGAACGACCCGGATTGACCTGCGAGGGACGAGGGAGTGAGCGGTTGAAGGTGGGCAGGAGGGGTCGCCGGTTAGAAAGACCTTGCGCGAGGTTAGTTAATCATGGCAGCAGAGACCCACGGCAGAGGAAGGGTAGACAAACCTATGCCCGGAGAAGGGACTAGATTTCTTCTGGTGAACGAGGACTCTGAAGATCTTTCCTACTACAGAGTGATCCTCCGGAAAATGCGCTGCCAGGTGCGAACCAGTTCGTCGTTTGCCAAGGGAGCGCAGTGCCTCGAGCGCGGGCACTATGACTTAATTGTCTTAGACCAAGGCAGCAGCAGGTTTGAGGGGCGACAAGTGCTGATGACGGCGATGGAAGTCGATACGGAGGTCCCAGTGCTCGTGCTGGCGCGCTCTTACAACAGGGGCTGCTATGAGGAAGCCATGCAATCGGGAGCGCTGGATTGCGTCGAAGGGCGTTTAAGCGACGCGGAGCTTGTCGCCTTTCTGGAGACATTTGGGCCACGTCGAACCGGATTCCCTCGCTCCTCAGCACACCGCTTTGACGGTCCAAGACCAGGTAACAATATCGGGAATAGAGCACCTTCCAGCCAACTGCATCTTGCCAAGTGTGCGCCGGTAATTCCCCGGGAAAACTTGCAATTGTGACAGACTACGCTGTCGCGGTGCAGTCGTCTCTCCAGCCGAAGCGGGAGCCGGCCGCCCCGCGCACAGCCAAAGCATGCAACTCACTAGTCGCGAAGTTCGCGAATTCGCGAGGCAACCCCGCCCTTCTGATCCGTGAACTCCCGCTTGTTCAATGGGTTAGCTCTGGCCTTCGCATTGCTCTATGACAGAGTGCGCTCACAACACACTCGCGCAAGAAGTCAGTGGAGAGAGGCAAAAGGAGAACAGAATGTGCGCAGACGTGAACACGGTGAAGCAGGCAATCCATGACAAGTTCGAGACCCAAATCAAAATCGCTGAGGCGAAGCTGGACATGGTCAAAGCCCAAGCTGAATCTGTTAAAGCGGACGCCGAAATTAAGGTAGTCGCCGAACTCCTAGCTAGGAAGAGAGCGCTCCAGCTTGAGCTAAAGGCACTGAAGAAGTCGGGCGGAGACAGGTGGGAACAGGCGAAGGCTGATCTCGAGGCACACATCGCACATTTCAAGAAGCTGTTAGAGGATACGGAATCCAAGACCAAGGCAGACTAAGGGGCGAAGCTGCGGCTAAGGCTTGTCGCTGTATCGAAGAACCTGCCTCCCTCGGAGGCGAAACAGGAGGAAGGGTACCATGGGTCCCAAAGGCTGGAAGTGGATTTTTGCTCTCTTGGCGTTCGCAGCGACTGCGGCGATCACCTCCGCTAAAAGGTCGCCGCGCTCGGGCCATGACGAGGCGAAGGTCAGGGAAGCGGCGACGCAATCTGCTAAGGCTGCTGAGGCGTTCGACGCGATTATGGGCGCCCCTGACAAGGCGATTCCGCAGGATCTTCTGGCGCGCGCGAAGGCAATCGCGGTTTTCCCTCGAGTCATCAAAGCGGCTTTTCTTGTTGGCGGCGAGGGCGGCCGCGGTTGCGTGAGCCGCCGCACAAAGGCGGGCTGGAGTGACCCCGTCTTCTTCCGCGCCGGCGGTGGCAGCGTGGGACCTCAACTCGGCGTATCCGCCACCGATTTCGTCCTGCTGTTCATGAACGACGATGCGGTGAGCGGGCTGATGAAAGACCGGTTCGAACTGGGAGCGGAGGCCGGCATCGCCGGAGGCCCGGTTGGTCGCGAAGCAAGTGCCGGAACCGACGCACTCATGCAAGCAAAGATCTTGTCCTATTCGCGTAGTCACGGTGTATTCGCTGGGGTTAACCTCAAGGGCGTAGTCGTTCGCCCCGAAGACGATTTGAACGATGCCGTTTACAGCAAAGCAGCTCGCTCGCTGCTGAGCGAGGATGCGCCTGCCGGCAGTGAGACGGAGGAAGGCCTTTCCGCGTTCCCGCAGGCGATTGCCCGCGGCGCTAAGATCTCCAGCCCCTCTCATTGAGCGTAAGGAATGGGAGTCGCAGCTTCGTTGCTGGACGAACCTGGGCAGCAGCCCAGAATTCAGAAAAGGAGAACTGACAATGACCGATGTGTTGATATTTGGTGTTACCCCGGAGATGATTCATCACTGGGGATGGTTCTTGGCCTTTGGCATCGTGCTGCTGGCGCTGGGCATCGCGGCAATTGTACGGTCAGTCGCAGCGACTGTGGCTTCGATGGTATTCTTCGGCTGGCTGCTGATTTTTGGCAGCATCTTTCAGTTTGTCGCCGCGTTTATGGTTGGGAACTGGGCAGGGTTCTTCCTGCACGTCCTGGTGGCAATTGTGTTCGGTATAACCGGGATCCTCATGCTGACGAGGCCGGTGATAAGCGCGGAGGCATTGACATTGCTGATGTCCATGTTTTTCCTAATCGCGGGACTGTATCAATTGATTGCTTCGTTGTGGGCTCACCTGCCGGGTTGGGGGTGGCAGGCACTGAGCGGGGTCGTCACAGCGACTTTGGGCGTTCTAGTCGCGGCCGGATGGCCGGCCTCAGGCCTTTGGATGATCGGCCTTTTCGTTGGAATCGATCTGGTTTTCTTCGGTTGGGCCTGGATTATGCTGGCTTTAGGCCTGCACAAGATGTGACCGCAGCAGGGCTTCGACAGTAGTGTCGTCGACGTTCTGCTGACCTGCATCGATACATTAAACCACACATGATTGGGGGAAACAAAATGGCGATAGGCTCAGCAACAATTCCTTACAAGGTCAAAGCCAGCAGCGTTTCGCAAGCGGGCCTGGTGCTCCTAGGGCGATTTTTCTACGCGCTGATTTTCCTTATGGCGGCGGCCAATCACTTCTCCAAACAGACTATTGCTTACGCAGCAACGCAGGGGGTGCCGCTCGCGTCCGTCGCCGTGCCGCTATCGGGAATCATGGCGCTGGCCGGCGGAATGAGCATCCTGCTCGGATATCGTGCCAAAACTGGCGCTTGGCTGATTGTGCTGTTCCTGGTTCCCGTCACACTAATGATGCATAAGTTCTGGACCGTGCACGATCCGATGATGGCGCAAACGCAGATGGTTATGTTCATGAAGAATGTGGCGCTTCTCGGCGCAGCTTTGCTCATCACTCAGTTCGGATCGGGGCCGTTGAGCCTGGACGCCCGGCGTTCGCAGTGAAGCTAGCATCAATATGCAGGCCCGCAACTGCGCGAAGGCTGCCAACCGAAAGCCGCAGATTCAGCGAAAACGGTGGGTCTGCGTTTCTGCTTCGAGCACGTTGATCTCGAAAAAGAGAGGGACACTATGGGAGGCATGATCCCCTTAGGCGATGCAACTCGACGCCCCGAGCACTTCCCCGCTGTCACGATTGGATTCATTGTCGTGAGCGCCTTGGTTTTTGTCGCGGAACTGTCGGGCGGTGAGGCGTTTGTAATGCGTTGGTCGGAAATCCCCGCCACGATTATCGCAGGTCACCACTGGATCACCATACTGACGGCCATGTTCATGCACGCCGGCTGGATGCACATTATCGGTAACATGGTATTCCTCTGGGCATTTGGTCCAGAGATCGAAGATGCCATGGGGCCAGTGCGGTACTTGGCGTTTTACCTGCTGAGCGGTTTGGCAGCCTCGCTTGCTCAAACGGTCATCACGCCCCATTCCACCGTTCCTAATCTTGGCGCCAGTGGCGCGATCGCAGGGGTGATGGGTGCCTTTCTGGTTACCTTTCCCCAGGACAGAATTCGATCGCTGCTTTTGTTGGGCATTTGGACCCGCATAACTTTTATTCCGGCAGCGCTCCTGATCGGGTTCTGGTTTCTCATGCAGATCTTCGACCAGGTCGGTGCAGTGGCAAGTGTGCAGGGGGGTGGCGTTGCTTATGCGGCACACGTTGGAGGCTTCATCTTCGGGGCGGTTACGGGGAGATTTTTCGAGGGTTTCAGACGCGTCGATGAAATAGGTTATTAACCATGCCACCGAACAGCGGTCAAACCCAAGACCAGATTACCGGCTTGACGCCACAGCAAGCCGCGGCACGGCTGGACAAGTTCGGGCCGAACGAGCCGACGGCGACACGCCGCCATTCCTTTTTCTCCGATCTCTTACATGCGTTTTCGAATCCGCTCGTGCTGATCCTGGTCATTGCCGCGGTCATCTCGGCCTTCATGGGCGAGGCGGTCGACTCGGGAATCATCGGCGTTATTGTTCTGCTGAGTGCGATCATCGATGTTACTCAGACATATCGCTCCCAGCAGGCCATGGAAGGGCTGCGCGACCGAGTCGCTCCCACGGCCACCGTTCTCCGCGGCGGCGAGTGGAAAGAGATTCAGCGGCGCGAGGTCGTGCCGGGAGACATCGTCCGGCTTTCTGCCGGGGATTTGGTGCCTGCCGACGCCCGCCTTTTGGTGGCTCGTGACCTCTACGTCCAGCAGGCGGCACTCACCGGCGAATCCCTGCCTTGCGAAAAAGCGGCGACCGGAGAGCCTGCCTCACCCAAGGCGGAAGCACCAAACATGGTTTTTCTGGGCACTTCCGTGGTCAGCGGAACGGCAACCGCTGAGGTCGTTGCGACGGGCCCCCGGACTGCCTTTGGCGATATTTCGGCTCGCCTCGCCGCACATCCGGAAGAGACAGCGTTTGACCATGGCTTGCGAGTTTTCAGCCAGCTTCTCGCGCGCACCGTCCTCTTCCTGGTTGTTTTCTTGATCGTCGCCAGCATAATTCGCCACCGCGATCCGTTTCAATCTCTACTTTTTGCGGTGGCGCTAGCGGTCGGCTTGACACCCGAGTTCATGCCCATGATTACCTCGGTGACGCTTTCGAAAGGCGCCGTGGCTATGGCCCATAAAAAGGTTATTGTCAAGCACCTTTCCGCCATTCAGAACCTGGGTAGTCTGGATGTTCTGTGCAGCGATAAAACGGGAACTCTCACCGCCGGCACCATGTCGCTCGATCGCTCGCTGGATCCCTTTGGAAATCTCTCGCCGCGCGCCTTAGAACTCGCCTACCTCAATAGCAAGTTCGAGACGGGCATTCGCAGTCCGCTGGACGATGTGATTCTCCGCCAGGCTCCACCCACCGGGATGGATGGCTACAGCAAGCGCGACGAGATTCCCTTCGATTTTGAGCGGCGCCGTCTCTCCGTAGTGGTTGAACGGCAGTCCGAGAGGATCCTCATCACGAAAGGCGCCCCGGAGGGGTTCTTGCCGCTGCTTACCGCCTACGAGCACGAAGGGAAGACGGAACCCCTCAGCCAGGAGGCCCTCAAGCGCATTCAACAGACTAGCCGTGAGTTGAATGAGCAAGGTTTCCGCTCCCTTGCGGTGGCCTATGTCCAAGTTCCGGCGCGCCCAGACTATTCGGTGGGGGACGAACGTAATCTGATCCTGGTGGGGTTCCTGACCTTCTCGGATGAGCCGTTGGCGGACGCCGCCCAAGTGACGGCTGCTTTAAAGCAGGACGGTGTTGAGGTCAAGGTCATTTCCGGTGACAACGACCGCGTCACTGCCCACGTCTGTTCGCAGGTAGGAATCGCGTCCGGCCGCATCTTGACGGGCGACGACCTGGAGCGGATGACAGACCCGGCGCTGGGGCACGATGTTGAAGAAACAAGGGTGTTCGCGCGCATATCTCCGGCGCAGAAAAACCGCATTCTCTTGGCCCTCAAACACAACGGCCACGCCGTCGGCTTCATGGGTGACGGCATTAACGACGCCCCATCACTGCACGCGGCCGATGTCGGCATTTCAGTCTCAAGCGCCGTGGACGTGGCGCGCGAATCGGCTGATGTGATTCTCGTTGAGCCCGGCCTGCGGGTCCTGCACGATGGCATCATCGAGGGCCGCAAAGCCTTTGGCAATGTGATGAAGTATTTGCTCATGGGCACAAGCTCGAACTTCGGAAACGTACTCAGTATGGCGGTTGCTTCGTTCTTCCTGCCCTTCTTGCCCATGCTGCCTACCCAAATCCTGCTCAACAACCTTCTTTACGACTTGGGCCAACTGACCATTCCTACAGACAACGTGGATGAGACTTACCTGCAAAAGCCTCAGCGCTGGAATATCAGTCTGATCCGCAACTTCATGGTCTTCATCGGACCCATCAGTTCCCTTTTCGACTTCCTCACTTTTTACGTGCTGCTGCATTTTTTCCGCTCCAGCGAAGCGCTGTTTCATACTGGTTGGTTCGTCGAATCGCTGGCCACTCAGACGCTGGTGTTGTTCGTCATTCGCACCTCGATGAATCCGCTTCGCAGCCGTCCGAGCCGTCCCTTACTGGCAACGTGCCTTGGGGTTGTGGCCGTTGGGATCTATTTGCCGTACAGTCCTCTTGCCGGTATGCTTGGCTTCACGCCCCTCCCGGCGGCTTTCTTCGGTTTTCTTGTGGTCGCTACGGGGACCTATCTCTTGCTGGTAGAGTTCGCCAAACGGCGCCTTCTGAGCAGGGCGAATCGAAGGGAGGCGACTAAGATAAACGCAGGTGACAGTTGGAAAGGACGCACGAAGAGTGATTCTGCCGAAATGGTTGAGGTAAAGTAGCCATGGGCCGAAGCGCCACAGTTACTGCCGCATTGCTGGTCTCGGTTGCCGTGGTCTCGTGTCGGGCAATTTCCCAGTCGAATCCCCGCATGGAAGTATTCTTGCGGGAGAAGATCAGCCTGAGCGACGATCAGATTGCCGCTATCCGCAACGGGCAGCCGGTGGTGAAGCCCCTCCCACCGCGCACGCCAGCCGAGGTTCTGCTGTTTGGCGCGGTCTACATCCACGCCGCTCCTGAAACATATTTCCAATATGCCCGCAATTTCGACCGACTACGGCAGGTCCCCGGCTTCTTGGCGCTTGGGGTGTTCACCGATCCTCCGCAGCTTTCCGACCTGCGAGGTTTTTCGTTAGACCACGATGACATCGAGGATCTGAAGAACTGCCAACCGGGCAACTGCCGCATTCAGATGCCGGCGACCTCGATCGAAGTCTTTCACCGCTCCATCGACTGGTCTTCCCCCGACGTCGATGAACAAGTAAATCAGCGCCTTCAGAAGGGCGCATTTGAGCGCCTGCTTGCCTACCAGCGAGAGGGCAATGCGGCTCTGGGGGCCTATAACGATAAGCGCGACCCGACCGACGTGCCCGAGCAGTTCGCCTATCTGCTCAGCTACGATAATGCGTTACCAGAGCATGTGCCGGACTTCTACCATTACCTGCTCGCCTACCCGCGGGACAAACCCGCGCATTTCGAGGAGACGTTCTACTGGGCCAAGGTGAAGTTCGGATTAAAGCCGACGCTGCGTATCGTGCACATGGTGACCATGCGCGGCGAGCGTTCTGATCCCATCGCGTGCGCCATCGCCCAAAAGCAGCTCTACTCGAGCCACTATTTTCGTACCGCCTTGGACCTCTCCGTCTGCGTCCGCGACAGCAACGGCCCGAAGCAACAAGGCTTCTATTTGATTAAGGCTCTGGGTTCCGAGCAAGGCGGGCTGAGCGGCCCCAAGGGATCCATCGTTCGAAAAGCGGCGGTGTCCCGGGCAGTTTCAAATCTCGAACAAGCACTCGCGACCATCCGGGACACGATCGAAAGTCAAAAGTGCGAATAACTGCAGGGCGGCGCATTCTCCCGCAGGTGGCCGAAGAAGTGAAATTCTCGGGCAGGGGAATTGCTGGTGAGATGGAGGCATAAATGTCACACTACGATAAAGCAAAGGAAGTGCTGGTTCAAGACTTCGACGCACTGATGATGGACCAGGACAAGTCGGCTCATGATTATCTGCTGTACGCTATCAACACCTCCCTTTTCAATCTTATCGAGGCTCTTCAAGCTGATCTTCACCAGGTGAAATCAAAACTGGCGACGATCGAGGAAGCCGTACAGCGTCAGCGATAGCAATTGCACCAGACGAGTCTGCGCATCGGTGGCGGCGAAGGAATCTGTGCTACCCATCAGCGGTAAGCCCTGAGACGATATGATGCTTGCCGGCTTGGCGAGCTCCTACCCCAGTGAACCCCGGCTGTCACGGCCACTTTTGCGAAATTCGCGAATTCGTGAAGGGATTGCGCCCTTCGCATCCTTCAACCCCATGGTGGTCGAGGGATTACATATGGCCCTAGGGTTGCTGTATATCGGCATGTGGTTACAAGACAAATACGCCGGAACGCAAACTGAAAGTCCAAGGAGGACGTATGGCCGTTGTTACTGATGTGGCGAAGCATGTAATTCGCGATAAGTTTGTGGCCGAGATCGAAACCGCCAAGGCGAAGCTGCAGACATTAAAAGCAGACGCTAAGACTGCGAAAGCGGACTTCGAGATCAAGGCAATCACCGAACTGCTAGCCAAGCAGCGCGAGGTCCTCGGCAAATTGCGGCAATCGAGGAAATGACATCATGAGAGTAGGCCTTCGGTGCTTGGCATTAAGCGGGCTGTTGGTCATGATCGCTGCGGCGCCCATCTCTGCCGAGAAAATCAGGGTCAAGTGTGACTACGACAAGTCGAATGATTTCACGCGTTACAAGCGGTATAGCTTGGGTAAGAATTTTCTCCTGACGCACCAAACGCCGGAGGTCCAGGCCCGCATTAACCAGGTCCTGGTGGAATCCATCAACCGTCATCTCGAAGGGAAGGGCTTTCTCCTGGACCAAAATCATCCGGACTTTGTGATCACGTACGAGGCGGGCTCCCTCGCCGAGGCCGACACGTCGTTGCCACCGGACATCTACTACGGAGTGCCGACGGACAGTCCGGCCTTTGGCCAAATTGGTCTCGAGGGCATTCCCGCCGAGGTATGGACGTACGCACTGGCCAAACTGAAGCTCACGGTGACGGACGTTGTTTCGGGACAGCCTGTGTGGACGGCCCGTGCCTCCGAGAGAATTCCTTATCCGAAGAATGCCTTGAAGAATCTGAGAACCAGGGTTGATGACCTCATGGCCAAGACCCTGAAAAGTTTCCCGCCTGCCTCCAAGCCCAAGTAGGTCCACTCGGAAGAAGCTTTTTCGCGAACTTCGCGAATCCGCGAGGAGACTGTGGATCCATGTTGCGCCAACCTGTGCATTTTCAGGGTACAAACATTTGGCGCTCGCGTTGCAGTGACACATCCGAGGAATTGTTAGAAGAAAGCTGAAAAGGAGCAAATCTATGGACAGATTGCTGGTAGTAGTCTTTGACGCGGAAAGCAAGGCGTACGAAGCGAAGAAGGCGCTTCATGAATTGGATAGGGAGGACATCATCACGGTTTTCGATCAAGCCGTGGTGGCGCGGAATAAAGATGGCTCCGCGACGGTGAGGCAAATTGACGGACCGACTCCGGTACGGACTCTGGGCGGAACCGTATTGGGGGCGCTCATCGGTCTTCTGGGAGGCCCGGTCGGTGTCGGACTCGGCGCTGGCTTGGGCATGGCTGCCGGCGCCGCCATGGACGTGAGTAACGCCCAGATTTGTGAGGACTTCGTCGAGGACTTGAGAGAGAAACTGACCCCGGAGAAGTTCGCACTGGTCGCCGAGATTAGTGAAGACTCGATATCCCCGATAGACACGCGCATGGAGGCGCTGGGCGGAACGGTATACAGGCGGGCGCTGAAAGAAGTGAAGCGCACGTTCCACGACGATAACGTCGCGGCCATGAAGGCCGACCGTGCGCAGTTGACCGCGGAACGGGCCAAGGCTGACGCCGAGCGGAAGGCCAAGCTCCAGGAGAAGATCAACGAGCTCGACTCCAAGATAGAGGCACGGATCGAGAGAGCCAAGCAGCGGCGACAGGCGGCGGAGGCCCAGGAAAAGGCCAAGGCTGAGTTTCTTCAAGCCAGGGCCGCCGTCATGAAGGCCAACGCGCCCAAGAAACACGTTGGCCCTCCTGCTTGATCGGCGTCTTTGAAGTCCAAAGGGGGAGGCCCGCTGGCATGAATCTTAAGCAATATAGGAAGAAGCGTCAGTTCGACTCGACGCCGGAACCGCGGGGCTCGTCAGTGCCGAGACAAAAGGGTGACGGATCGCTCGTCTACGTTATCCAGAAGCACATGTCTTCGCATCTGCACTATGACTTTCGTCTGGAATGGCAGGGAGTGCTCCTCTCCTGGGCGGTACCCAAAGGGCCTTCCCTCAATCCTGCCGTGAAGCGCCTTGCTATGCAGACGGAAGATCACCCGCTCGAGTATGCCAAATTCGAGGGAGTGATTCCTGAAGGTCAGTATGGTGCAGGAACTGTAATGTTATGGGATCGAGGAACCTGGCAACCGGAAAACGCCGACGTAGACGTTTCATTGCAAAGAGGAGAGATCAAGCTCACTGTTCACGGGAAAAAACTTCAAGGCTCGTGGGTCTTGGTTCACACCCGGGGCTTTGGCAACAATCCCGCTCGGTCAGCCTGGATGCTCATTAAACACCGCGATCAATATGCCTCTGCAAGCGATGTAACACAGGAAGAGCCACGCTCCGTAGTGACCCAGCGTCTTCTGGCGGAGATCGCACGGGACGATGGCGGCGACATCGAAAGAGCCTCGCTGGGCGATCCGGGCCGCAAGGTGCGACGTACAAATAAGGCACGGTCGAGGTCAGGACGCATCGCGTGAGGACGGGAGACGAGCAATGTTTTCTTCCAGGAAGAACACAATGACCAGCGAACGAATACGCCGAGCGAGGAAAGGCGACACATTGCCGTCAGTGCACCGATGGACGGGGAGCATTGATCAGTTCTGCATCCTCGCACCAGTGGTCAGGCCCGCGACGAGAGCTTTTCGGGCCCAACGCTTTACAGGTCCCGAGGAAAGCGTAAGGAAAAAGGGAGCCAAATGCAATGACCAATATTTCTGCCGGAAATCTACATTCAGTTACCGAAAAGATGGCCTATGCCTTTTGGGAACGTCGGGGCCGTCCGCTTGGCTCGCCTGAAGTTGATTGGTTTGCAGCGGAAAGGGCTCTCGCCTCAGCTCTGAGTTATCGAGATCTTCCGTATTATAGCGTTCAGCTGTGACCATATGAGAAGCCCGCTCGCAAACGGGCTCTTCCGAATAGGGTGACGAGCACGTCCGTACTTGACATCTTCAAATTCGACACGGCGGCACTCCGTAGGGCGCCGGGTAGATGAAATTCAGAAGCTTTCTTCCAGGAGAATCGGAATGACCAGCCTAAGACGTGATCGCTCTGTCCCGGCAAACTTGCCCATCCCGGTGTCGCATCCGGATAAGGTCTTTTGGCCGGAGGAGGGCTACACGAAGCTGGACGTGATCGAGTATTACAACGCCATCTTTCCCAAGCTCGCGCCCTATTTGAAAGACCGCATCCTGGCGCTTGAGCGCTGCCCGGACGGAATGCGCGGCGAGTGCTTCTTTCAAAAGCAGATGCCCAAGGGTATGCCTCCCGGCACCCCCACCAAGCGCATCGCACATGACGACAAAGCAGGCGGGTTCACTGACTATGTGGTCGGGGGTTCCTTAATCACCCAACTCGCCCTGGCCAACCTGGGTTGCATTGCCGTGCACTTCATGGCGAGCCGTGCGAGGTCACCCCGGCAGCCGGACTGGGTGACTATTGATATTGATCCCCAGTCTGGAAAGTTTGCCGACGCCGCGCGCGCGGGGTTGCACGTCAAAGCTGCCTTCGACGTTTTGAAGCTGGTGTCCTTCGCCAAGACTTCGGGCAGCCGGGGCCTGCATGTTCTGGTGCCAATTCGCACGGGACCGGACGCGGATGAGGTTCTCGCCTTCGCCGAGTCATTCGTGGCGCGCGTTTCGGCTGCGCACCCGGATGGGTTGACGGTCGAGCACTCGATTGCTGCGCGACGTGATCGTGTGTACCTGGATCCATTTCGGAACGGTTTTGGTCAGACCTTGGTCGCGCCTTATTCCGTCAGAAGGCGCGATCAAGCGCCCATTTCGACTCCCCTGGAATGGTCGGAGGTCAAACCGACACTCCTGCCATCCGAGTTCAATATGGGGAACTTTCAACAACGCCTCCAAGGTCCGGACCCTTGGAAAGACTTCTTTCGCAGCCGCCAGTCGCTGAAGTATGCAATGGGTGCGCTGAGGACACTGTAAGGAAAAAGCCGACCGGCAGTGTGCATATGCCGGGACGGATTTGAGCTGATTGATCTAAAAGAGGAGTTGAAAAGCCATGCTGAAAATCAATCGTATTCTCTGCCCGATCGATTTCTCGGAATTTTCCGTGAAAGCCTATGAATATGCGCAGTCGCTCGCCTGGCATTACCGGGCGACCCTGTTGTTGGAGCACGTAACGGAGTCGCTGCCGCCCATGTACCCGTACTATGCATTTCCAAATGCCTACGTTGAGATCAGCCAGGAACTTCGCACTCATGCCGAGCAGCAGCTCCAGGACTTTGCGAAGACGCACACGCGGGGCGGAGTACTGCCCGAGTGCAGCGTGCACGATGGCGATGTGGCAAGCGTAATTCTCGACGTGGCCGACATGCAGGCCGTGAGCCTCATCGTCATGGGAACCCACGGTTTGCGAGGGATTGACCGCGCGTTGCTGGGTTCAGTAACAGATAAGGTGCTGCGAAAAGCCCACTGTCCTGTGTTGGCCGTTCGGAAGCCGGCCCACGATCTGGTCGCCCAGGCAGGAGCCCCGGATATTATTCCGCTACAACGGATACTCTGCTGCACAGATCTTTCTCATCAGTCCGAGCAGGCCCTCGAGTATGCCGTTTCCCTCGCAACAGAGTATGGAGGCGAATTGACTCTCCTCCATGTGTTGGAGGGCGTGGCAGAGTCGGCCGACATCGAAGACGAAATCGGGAAAGCGAAGGCGAGCCTGGAGAAGTGCCTCGCGCTGGAAACCGGCAAGAACCGCAAGACGAAGACCCTGGTGCGTATCGGAAGCCCATATCAGCAAATCCTCGAGCTTGCCTTGGAATCTCAACCCGACTTGATCGTCATGGGTGTGCGCGGGCGCAATGCCTTGGATCTCGCTGTGTTCGGTTCGACGACCTATCGGGTGGTTCAGTTAGGCCCATGCCCGGTCCTGGTGGTACACACCCGAGAGGGTAAGTCATCACCTCAGTGAGACCTGCGACTAGCCAAACGTGCCTTTGGAGGAAAGGTTAGAATAGGGGTGTGTTCTCATTTTCTGTTGGAGGCAGTCATGAAGATCTTGCTGGCGGTTGATGATTCGAAGTTTTCCGACGCAGCTCTCGAAGCCGTGATCGCACAGGTTTCCCCGCAGGGCGCAGAAGTGCTGGTGTTGCACGTTGTGGAGCCGATCACGCTCGCTTCTCCCCCGCAGATGTCGCCGAGCTATACCCCTGAGCTGGAGATACGGGTAAAGGAAGGTCACGAGTTGGTAGAGCGAGAAGTTCAGAAGCTTCGCGTTGCGGGGTTCAAGACGCACGGTGCAGTCGAAACCGGCGACATCCGAGGGAAGATACTCGATGCCGCCGCGGAGCTAGGCGCCGATCTCATCGTTCTGGGTTCCCACGGGCGAAAAGGCGTGCAGCGCTTCTTGCTTGGCAGCGTCGCGGAAAACGTTGCGCGCCATGCCCCATGCTCGGTGCAAATCGTGCGCGTTCCCAATCAAGCCCTCTAAATCACCAACCGCCGGCTGGCGCAGACCTCCGCCTTTTGAGGTCTGCGGGGTTCGCGGCAGCGAACCGAAGTTGGGTGTCGACCATCGCCCCCAAGAGCGTCGCTTCGCGAAATCGCAGACCTCACAAGACAGAGGTCTGCGGGGTTCGCGGCAGCCCGCGGGAGTACGAGTTGCATTTCAGACCCATTCGGGCTGCGGTAGCGCTATGGAAGATCTAAAGCTCCAAGTACCAGCAACCGAGGAAGTTGAAGTCGACGCGAAGACACTAGCTGCCATCGACCGGGGCGCTGCGGACGCAGATGCGGGCCGGATGGTATCTCTTGAGAAAGCTCGGAAACTCCTTCCCCAGTGGATTTCCAAATTTGAATCACAGAAGCCGCGTTAGCCGACTTTGAGGGAATCATCGCTTACTCTTGGGCTAGAGCGGTTTCGATTTAAGTATTTACATATCCACAGGAGGCGAAGTAATTTGTGCATTCGCTTGGGGAGACCGTATTGAGCAACTCCCCGATTTCCTTCCAGAGGGTATCGATATCGCGCCTGGCGGCTTTGCGAAGCAGCGCCTTGAGTTTGGAAAAGAACTTTTCGATCGGGTTCAGGTCCGGAGAGTAAGGGGGCAGATAGAGTAGGGTAGCTCCGGACGCGGTGATCGCTTTCGCGACTCCGGTCACCTTGTGACTGCTGAGGTTGTCGAGAATCACGGTGTCTCCCGATTGGAGTGTTGGGCACAGGAATTGATGCACATAAGCCAGAAACGTCTCGCCGTCCATGGGCCCGTCGGTAACCATCGGTGCGGTCAACCGGCGGCGGCGCAGAGCGCCCACAAAGGTGGTCGTCTCCCAATGTCCGTGCGGTGCCGAGTCGAGGCAACGCTGACCTCGGGGGGCGCGTCCGTAGCGTCGCGTCATGCTCGTAGATATCCAGGTTTCATCGATAAAGACGAGCTTTTCGACTTCCATCGTGGGCAGCGCTTGCTGCCAGGCTTTTCTTGCCTGCTGCACGTCCTCGCGTTCTTGCTCGCTGGCGTGCAGGGTTTTTTTTGAAGGTAAGGTTCCATTTGTTCAACTGGTGCCACAAGGCACCGATCTTGATCGATATGCCCTGCTCGGCGAGACGTTCACCTAACTCGGCCAGGCTCAGACCCGGCGCTTGTTCGATCCAGGCGCGCAGCACGGGCTCCATCTCCGCGATCCGCGAACGGCGATGGCCTCCAATCTGAAAGCTGGTGCGTTGTCCGGTCTTCTGCTCCCGACCCCGCACCTGGTAAACCCAGACGCGACTGACTTCCAGCCGCTGCGCAATCGCCGTCGGACGTTCTCCGCGATCCAATGCCCATAACACCCGATCCCGCAAATCTTGTGAATAGGATTGCATCCTCCGCCTCCCCTCAACCGGAAGAGGCATTATCGCACATAAATGTATATACTTAAATTAAAAATGCTCTAATTTTCCCGCCACCGCCGAGCGCTTCGGCAACGCTATCTTGAACCACATTGAGCTTCTCAGAAGCTTCCCTTATATCGGCAGCAGGGTTAAGGGACGCCCGGGTGTACGCCAGTTGGTGCATACGCCGATTATGGTCTATTACCGCGTGAACCGATCTCCAAACTTCGTGGAAATTCTCCATTTCCAGCACGGTTCTCGCTAATCCGCAAGTTAGCCATGCGGCATTAAAACGTACCTGGAAGCTGTGAAAAAATCGCAGCGGCGGGTTTATCCCGCCATCGCGGTTCTGACAATGCTGGAGATATGGCGGGGTAAACCCGCCGCTACCTTTCGGCCGGCGATTTTTTCACACGTTCCTGACCCTTTTTTCTCGGGCACACTAACGTCCCGGCCGGGCGCATAGATGAACCGCGGCCCCCTTGCTGGCGCGTGTGTGAAGAGCACTTCCGCGTTATGGCCGTTGACCGGCAACTTGACCACCCCTGTCCAACTTCCGGGTTGCGCGTGATCCGCTCGGAATGTTTGATTGCGAGCGGGTTCGTCCATAGACACTCGCCGGCCAGCGGCGGTCCACTGTTTTTTGGGCATAACCTATACTCGGCCGGTCCGGCTTCCGATATGGCGACTACGCGTCAAGTGACAAGATGATCGCCCTTCCCCCCTGGTCTCACAGTCGGACGCTTTTCGGGAAAAATCAGGCAGAATACCATTGATCAAGCGCAGCGCCGACTTGTCACCCACGGTTGCGATATACTGAGGTGTCATTCGGAGGTCTTCTGAGGAACGCATGAGTGAACACATGCTACCACTAGGCGGGCACTTGCCAATACTTCCCCAAACTGCTGGTCGTTTGCTGGTTCTCGAAGGCCCCGATGGTGTCGGGAAAACGACTCTTGCCAAGGCCCTCGCTGAGAGCCTGGTGGAGAAGGGCCTAAAAGTTACGCTCCTCTCGTTTCCCGGACGAGAGCCTGGAACAATTGGCGCGGTCGTGTACAGATTACATCATGACCCAAAATCCGCGGGGCTGAGTCCACTGGATCCCGCTGTTTTGCAAATGCTCCACATCGCTGCTCATTTGGACGCGATCAAGAATCGAATTTTGCCGGCGTTAGCCGCGGGCCAATACGTAGTTCTTGATCGATATTGGTGGTCGACCTTGGTTTATGGGCTACGCGGGGGAGCCGACGCCGCATCGCTAAAGAAAATGATCGAGGTCGAGAAGTACACATGGGGCGCGGTGCTGCCAAATTATGTGTTCATGCTCTCTCGGCCTTCCTCCGCGAATAAAGATGTCCCGAAGCTTGAATTCGATGCGTTAAGCAAGCTCTATAGGAAAGTTGCGGCAAGGGAAGGACGTAAGTATCCAGTAGCGATAATTGGCACCGAGACCTCGATGGATCGAAGTCTGCATCAAATCCTGAAAACGCTGGACCCGTCTGCTCACCAACTCGTGGCCCGAGATGAGGATTGCCCAAGCCCTCCACTTTTCGTACAAAATTATCCACCCCGCGCAGAAGATACAGGATCGCCGCCGGATAACAATGCGGGCAGTCACCAAGTCCAAGGAGTGACAGTAGTTCGGAGGATGGGGCAGCTGATTCCGACAACTGTGTACGATACATTCTGGCAGTTCGCCGCCGAAAGGCAGGAAATTTTTTTTCGACGTTTCTCCGGGTCTCCCCCGCCCTGGACGAACGATCCCATTCTTCAGGAACATAAGTTTACAAACTGTTACAGGGCTGCAGACAGGGTGAGTCAATACTTAATAAAGGAAGTGATCTACCGTGGGGACCAAGCTCCCGAGGAATTGTTTTTTCGAGTCTTAATGTTCAAACTCTTTAATAAAATTGAGACATGGGAGCTACTGGAGCGAGAACTCGGGAGTATCACGTATGCGGAATATTCCTTCCAGAACTACGACAGTGTTCTTAGTAAAGCCTTCGAATCCGGTGCGCGAATCTATTCGGGTGCATATATCATGCCATCGGGAGGCCAAACTACCGGGACTTCCAGGAAACACGGAGCTCACTTGCACCTCTTGGAATCCATGATGAAAGATAAAGTGGCGTTTCGCTTGGCGAACTGTGGGTCGATGTGCGAAGCATTCAATCTGCTCCGAGCTTACCCAATGATGGGCGATTTTCTTTCGTACCAATACGTTACAGACATAAATTACAGCGAGCTGACCGGCTTCAGTGAAATGGAATTTGTCGTGCCGGGGCCCGGAGCCAGAAGCGGCATAAGAAAGTGCTTCGAATCAATTGGAGGAAATTCAGAACCAGATGTCATAAAGGTCGTAACAGAGAACCAACCGAAAGAGTTTGAACGCTTGGGCATTGACTTTAAGTCGTTGTGGGGCCGCCCGCTACAGCTTATCGACTGCCAGAATCTCTTTTGTGAAGTGGACAAGTATGCGAGGGTAAAGCATCCCGGCTCGAAAGGAATTTCCGGGCGGAGCCGTATCAAACAAAGGTTTCATCCCAATCTACGGGCCATCCGCTACTGGTTTCCTCCCGCGTGGGGACTCAATGACATCATAGAGTCATCAGCGCTGACAGGAGAAAGGAATGGACACCTTCGATGGTGAAACGGCCGACTTCGCCTGGCGGAAGGCGGCAGACCGGTTCAAAGGCGCGCATGGAGCGTCGGATCAATCTAGTCGCGCGGGACAAACATCAGAGCTTCTACACGCCGCCTTCGTCATTCGTAATCCCGCCCAGCGATGGGTGGTGTCGCGAAGACCGGCTATCAGTGTGGCATTCGCGATTGTTGAAGCAATCGGGATCCTAAGCGGACGACACGACGCGAGGTTTTTCAACTACTGGAACCCCTCACTTCCGAAATATGCTGGGCACGTCGATACTTACCCTGGAGCGTATGGCTTTCGGCTTCGCCATCATTTCGGTTTTGATCAACTTGAAAGAGCGTACCTCGCCCTCAAAAACAAACAACATTCGCGGCAGGTCGTCCTGCAGATATGGGATTCTGCCGTTGACATGCCAACCCCAGAAGGCCACCCGACAAGCGAGGATATCCCATGCAATATCTGCTCAATGTTGAAGATTCGAGATGACAAACTGGAATGGACGCAGATCATAAGGAGCAATGATCTTTTCCGTGGGGTCCCCTACAACTTTGTGCAATTCACGAGCCTGCAGGAAGTCGTGGCCGGTTGGCTTGGGGTGAAAGTTGGATCCTACACGCAAGTGGCTGACAGTTTACATGTTTATCAGCGTGACCTGAAGGCTGTGCTAGACTACGCCTCCGCAGAGCCCATACTTAACACCGATTCGTTGTGTCTGGCGAAGTCTGCTTTCGATGTTGTCTTGAATTGCATGGTGGAGCACATTAATGATTTAGCTGGGCCAGACCTAACTCAAGAGGATGTACGCTCAATTTTTCAAGAAGAGCAACTTCCCCTCGGTTATAGAAATCTTCTCGCTGTCGTCGCCGCGGAGGGCGCACGCAGACGGGGATGGCCAGACCTTGCCTCAGAGGCAATGGTTGTTTGTACTAACCCTATCCTGAAGGAATTGTGGAAGAATTGGATAACGCGAAACCGCCGCGGGACACCCGTAATCATTTGAGGCTATTGTCGAATCAACAGGAACAACATTCGTCCTTCGGCAGATGGGATATGCTGGTGGTCATCGGCCTCGGAATCGATCTAGTTGACATTGAGGAATTTCAGGAAGAGGTTGATAGGAAGAAGGAACCTTTCTTGGCCCGAGTATTCACGGATTCGGAACGCAACTATTGCGCGACTCGGCCCAATCCGTACCACTCCTTCGCCGCAACCTTCGCCGCCAAGGAAGCTGCGATGAAGGCATTGGGAACCGGGTGGACGGATGAAGCCGATTGGCAGGACATCGAAGTCATTCGGGAACCCTCAGGAAAACCAACAATTGCTTTCAATCGAGGATTGCTGGAGAGAGCCGCAAAGGCTGGATTGAAGAACTCATTTCTCAGCCTCACCCACACTTCAAAGACATCAGCGGCCGTCGTAGTCCTGGAGAGTTAGCCCGCAATTGACATAGTTATATCATTACACTCTGCGATAAGTTTCAGCATCTCCGTTCGTGACCAGCCCCCCTCGGTGTCAAGCACTGCATATGTTGAGTGGCACACCAACGGCCCAATTTCGACGCCGACCTCTTCCGCCACAAATGCCAATAGCTGGGCTAACCCAATGAGATTCCCTAGCGCACGCTGAATGTAATAATGATAGCGGTATACTGCTGTCAGAACGTATCCGTCCGGTGAACCCACCTTCCGCTGTTGAAGCTCCCGCCTGATAATCTCCTGACAGTTGATCTGAAAGACCGACATGCGGCTTTCCGGGTGCGCATGTATGAATTCGGAGGCGGAGGTGTCAGATGAGCAGCAGGAGGAAGGGCGACGAGGAGAAGGCACGTTATTGGCAGCGGACGATCAGCGAGGCGGCGCGGAGCGGGATATCGATTCGACAGTTTTGTCGGCAGCGCCGGTTGAAAGAGAGCCAGTTCTACTGGTGGCAGCACAAGCTCCGGGCCGGTCGGCGAGCTGGAACGACGCCGCATAACAGCGCCAACGGCAGGCCCGCCAGCTTTGCTCTGGTGAGCGACGAAGCCGCAGCGAGGGACGCGGGTATCGAGTTGGTGCTCGGCGACGGACGGAAGTTGCACATCCGCCAGGGCGTGGATGAGGACACCCTGCGCTCGGTCCTGGCGGCCTTGGAGCATCCGCGATGCTGAGTTTTCCGGCGGCGATCAAGGTATACCTGTGCACGGTGCCTTGCGATATGCGTCGTTCTTTCGACGGGTTGTCGATGCTGGCTGAGCATGTGATCGGGTGCAATCCTTACGCTGGCCACCTGCTGGTGTTCTCGAACCGGCGAACGGACCGCGTGAAGATTTTGTATTGGGATCGCGACGGCTGGGCGATCTGGTACAAGCGTTTAGAGGCCGGAACATTCGAATTTCCCTTTGCCGAGACGGGCCGAAAGGAGATCGCGGCTTGGGAGCTGGCGGTGCTGCTGGAAGGGATTGATTTAACCAAGGGCAGGCGGCGGAAGCGTTATAGCCTGCCGGCCGTAAGGGAGGAAGAACGCGAAAAGGAAGAAACTGAGACGAGCATCCCTTGAAGATTTCTGTGGAAAAACACATTTTAGCTCTTGACAGCGACCGATAGCTTTATTATAGCTATCGGCATGATGAATCTCGCTCAAGTTCAGCGGCGCCTCGTCCACCTCCAACAGCAACTACTTTCGCTCGGCCCTGTGCACCCCGGCAGCATCAGCGAGCAGTACAACGTGTGTGGTCAGCCGGGCTGCCACTGCAAGGATCCCAAGAAACCGCAGAAGCACGGGCCGTACTACCAATTGAGCTTTACCTGGCGCGGAAAGAGCAGTACGCGTTTCCTGCGGCCCGAACAGGTCGAGCCCATGCGTCAGAAGGTGGCCAACTACAAGCGACTGCGGGAGCTGATGAACGAGTGGGTGAGTCTGGGAGTGGAACTGGAAAAGGCCGAGCGCGCGGAGGAGAAACACGCGAGTGGACATTGATCCCAACCAACTCCCGAATGATCCGGTAGCCCTACGGCAGATCGTGGTGGGGCTGCTCGGGGAAGCGGCGGAGCGGGAACGGAAGCTGCAGCAACTGCAGCATTGGATTGAGCAACTCCTGCGGGCGCGCTATGGGCCGCGGCGCGAGCGGGTGAACGAGAACCAGCTTTTTCTGTTTGCGGTCGCCCTGGTCAGTGCCGGTCGAGAGGCTCCCGCCGCGCCCGCAACCTCGGCGGCGCCAGAAGAAGCTCCAGCCGGGAGGGGAAAACGGAAGGGCCATGGCCGGGGGGTGCTGCCGAAGTCTCTGCAGCGTCAACGGGTGGTCCACGATCTGGGTGGGGACTCCCGGCTGTGTCCGCAGTGCCAGAGCGATTTGAAGCGGATCGGAGAAGAGGTCAGCGAACGGCTGGAGTATGTGCCCGCCTCGCTGGTGGTGATCGAGGAAGCGTGTCAGAAATACGCCTGCCCCAAGGGATGCACCGTGATAACGGCGGCGAAGCCCATGGCGCCGATCGAGAAAGGGTTGGCGGGGCCGGGGTTGCTGGCGCAGGTGGCGGTGAGCAAGTATGGGGATCACTGTGTGCCACGAACACACCGACAGCGATGGAGGTGTGGAGCTGTGTGAGAGATGAGGGGAGGCCCCTCGGAGCCTGCGATCAGGAGCCGGCTCCAAACCACCGCGAGCTGCTGTCGTTAAGAGCGATGGTGGTGAGCGTCGCGGAAACGACGGGACTTGATCCCGTCAGGTAGGGTCCAGAGAGACGAGCGAAAGCGAACCGTCGATGAACTGCCGAAATCGTACAGTCGATGTCAAAACCGGGGGTGGTGGTCACTCCGGGACCAGCCAGGGCGGAGACCTGAAGTCCGGCCCTTGCGGCATCCGGCTCGAAGGCGGCGTGAATCTGGATCAGGCTCTGGCATGGAACGTGGGAACCTGTCGCCCTGATGCAAAGGGAGCGAGCCGAGCGGGTGATCCCCGCCAGGCTCTGAGTACCGAGGCGGGGCACAGGGACAGAACAGCTCGTAGTAGGGATGAAGGCGCTGTAACGGCGTTGGACCGAAGGGGCTGTGGTGTTTCAGCTTGGGCAGGTGGCCAACCAGCAATGGGAGGAGCTGCTTGAACCAGGCAAAGCCGTTTGACATTCCGAAGCGGGAAGTCTGGGAGGCTTTCAAGAGTGTGAAAGCCAACCAGGGAGCGGCTGGAGTAGATGGGCAGTCGATCGAGGAGTTTGAAACCCAGCTTGCTGGGAATCTTTACAAGCTCTGGAACCGGCTGTCGTCGGGCAGCTACATGCCTCCACCGGTGCGTCGGGTGGACATACCGAAGGCCAATGGCGGAACGCGGCCGCTGGGAATTCCCACTGTCGCGGATCGTGTTGCGCAAGAGGTGGTCCGACGATATCTGGAGCCGCTGCTGGAACCTGTGTTCCATGCGGATTCCTACGGGTATCGACCCGGACGCTCGGCGGTCGATGCGCTCCGGTCAGCACGGCAGCGATGCTGGCGCTATGACTGGATCCTCGACTTGGACATCAAGGGCTTCTTTGACAGCATCGATTGGGAACTCCTCCTCCGGGCAGTGCGTAAGCACACGCAGTGTCGGTGGGTGTTGCTCTACATCGAGCGCTGGCTGAAGGCGCCGGCGATGCTGGAAGATGGAAGCCTTGTGCCTCGGGAGCGGGGTACTCCGCAAGGCGGGGTGGTCAGTCCCATTCTTGCCAACCTGTTCCTTCATTACGTGTTCGATGTGTGGGTGGGGCGTGCGTTCCCCGTGCCGTTTGAACGGTACGCAGATGACATCATCTGCCACTGTCGCACTGAACGCGAGGCTCTGGCATTGCGCCGGGTCTTAGATCGGCGGTTCTCCCAATGTGGGTTGGTGCTCCATCCAGAGAAGACGAAGGTGGTCTACTGCAAGGACACAAACCGCAAAGGTGAATACCCGAACTGCCAGTTTGATTTCCTCGGCTATACGTTCCGGCCGCGGAGGGCGAAGTGGCGGGGTGAGCTGTACGGGTTGTCGTTTCTTCCGGCAGCCAGCCCCAAGGCCTTGAAGGCGATTCGTCAGGCGATCCGGGGCTGGTCACTACAGACCCGGAGCGACAAGGCGCTGGACGACCTGGCCCGGATATTCAACCCGTACATCCGTGGCTGGATCAACTACTACAGCCATTTCTACAAGTCAGAACTCTATCCGACGCTCCGTCGGATTGATGCCTTTCTGGTACGGTGGGCACGCCGCAAGTTCAAGCGTTTGAGGCAACGGCCGAAAGTCGCGCGGGCTTGGCTGGCACGGGTGATCCGGTCATCGCCGGATCTGTTTGCCCACTGGGCGCTTCTGTATGGACAAGGGCTGAACACTGGGAGCCGTATGAGCTGAGAGGTTCACGTACGGTTCTGGGAGCGCGTGGGGGTGCGATTCCCCCGCGCGACTCGCTTGCCCCTGCACCGGCAGGCGGACATCTTTCGCCGCCAGGGGGTGGAGATATCACGCCAGACGATGTGCGACTGGATGCGTGCCTGCGCCGATCTCGCCCGCCCGCTCTACGAACTGATGAAACAGGGCGTGTTGGGCTCGAAAGCGGTGCAAACCGATGACACGCCGGTCCCCGTGCTGGACCCGGCGTTGCCCCGCACGCGAACGGGCCGGATCTGGACGTATGTCGGGGATGACGACCATCCCTACACGGTATATGACTACACCCCCAACCGCAGCCGAGACGGACCCGAAGCGTTCCTCCAGGAATTTCACGGATTCCTGCAGGCCGATGCGTACTCGGGGTACGACCACTTTTACGAGGACAGCCAGCGCGGGATTGTCGAGGTCGCGTGTTGGGCCCATTCGAGACGGAAGCATTATGAAGCTCAGTCTTCGGACTTGATGCGATCGACCGTGATGCTGGCCTATATTCGATTACTTTACGACGTGGAACGTGAAGCTCGCGATCAGAAGCTCGGTTCAGACGCACGCCGGGCCTTGCGGCAGGCAAAGTCGAAACCGGTTTTGGAGGACATCCGCGCTTATTTGGAGCGCGAACAGCTCCAGGTCCTGCCTAAGAGCCCGGAGGGACAAGCCATCGCCTACACGTTGACGAACTGGCAGGCGCTCACCCGCTACTGCGAGGACGGCGATCTGGAAATCGACAATAATGCGGCTAATGCCGCTAGCGGCATTAGCACCGGAATGCCGACTTCCGGATTATGCCGACATTTGAATCGCTGGTCACGGAGCACGGATGTCCAAGCTTAATGAAGTCGGCATAATCAGAGACCCTCCAGAAAGGCGAGGAGGCGATCTGGAGGCCGATAGCGACCAGGGACGGCGCCGGACGGATTGGAATGGGCAAGGGCGCGCTCTTTGAGCTGCATGTCCGCATGCAAGTAAACTTCAGTTGTCTCCGTCGATTCATGGCCGAGCCAAAGAGCAATTACGGTCAGGTCAATTCCGCCTCGAAGCAGCGCCATGGCCGCGGCGTGGCGAAGAGTATGCGGTGTAACGGTTTTCGTTTTCAAAGAAGGACATAGCTGGCTCGCGCGAGCTACGTGTCGTGTGACGAGCCGCTGGAAGGCATCGGCGCTGAGTTGTCCACCGCGTGAACTCGGGAAGACAGGATCCGCTGGCCCTCCACAGCGTTCTGACAGCCAAGCCTTGAGGATACTGACAACGTTTGGCTTCAAGGGCGTACACCGCATCTTCCGCCCTTTTCCCAGGCAGCGGATGTGAGCCCCTACTCCCAGTTCTACATCCTGGCAACGTAACGAGGTGAGTTCGGTGTTCCGTGCGCCCGTTTGCACCGCCACCAGGAGGAGTGCACGATCCCGGCGGCCAATCCATGTCTGCGCATCCGGTACCGACACCAATGTTGTTGCTTCTTTTTCGGTGAGGAACTCCACCGGTCCTCTCTCGAAGCGTTTCGCAGGGATTGCAAGAATGCGCTGGCACTGCATGCTGACCGCTGGCTCAGCAAGCGAAACGTACCTGAAGAAGGCATGAAGTGCTGAGAGACGATGGTTTCGCGTACGCGGCGTGTTGCCTCGCTCATTTTCCAAATGTTCCAGGAACTTTTCCAGGAACTCCGCATCGAGTTCCTCGAGACGCAGAGCGGACGGAGCCCGACCGAGACGGTCCTTGGCGAACTGCAGCAAGAGACGGAAGGTGTCACGGTATCCCGCCACGGTATGGGGACTGGCGCCTTGTTGGGTTATCAACCGATCAGTGAAAAACCGCTGGAGGAGAGCCGGGAAGTTGGAGGTGTTCATTGCTCACCTCCAGGCACGTGCACGGCGCCAAGACGTTTGGTCGCGAGGGCCAGCAACTCGGGGACGGCCTCGATATACCAGTAGGTAAGCCCGACTTCGACGTGACCGAGATAAGTGGACAGTTTCGGCAACTCTCGTTCGACGTCGAGTCCGGCCCGGTACCACTCCACGAGGCGTTGAGTCGCGAAGCTATGACGAAAGTCCTGGAGGCGTGGTCCGCGCCCCAGATGTCGGCCTACCCTCGGAGGTCGAAGACCGATGGCACACGACAACACTGCAAAGGTTCGTCGGGCCGCTCCTCCATGGACTCGCATGCCGTGCTCCGAAAGGAAGAATGCAGAACTCCCGGTTCGGAGACACAGGGAGTCCCGCTCTTCGGCGTACTGCCGCAAGGCGTCGCGGGTAGAAGGATCGAGCGGAACAAGGCGCGATTTTCCAAACTTACTCTGCCGAATCGATAGAATCCCGCTCTCAAGATCAACATCGGACCTATCGAGTGTGAGTGCTTCACCGGGGCGGAGGCCCGTGGAAGCAAGCAGTCCGATGAGAGTCGTATAGGTCAGCGGACGCAATCCAGTCGACGATCTCAGTCGGCCTGCTCCGGCCATGAGACAGCCTATCTCCACATCAGTGAAGATGTGGGGTCGATTGCGTCGTCGGTGACCGAGGATGAGTCGCCGCGGCGGCACCTCGGTTTGGGGATCGAAGGCATTGAGCCAGGCCGCAAATTTTCTGACCATCGATAGCCTGCGGGCCCACGTCGCACGCTGTACGCCTTGCGGCAACATTGCCCAGCGTAGAGCCAAAGCTGTGGTGATACGCGACGAATGCTCGCGTTCGAGGAAGGATACGAACTGTCCGAGTGTTCCTTCCGGCTCCGCGAGTTTTGTGCCAAGTGCCCGCCGAATTGTCAAATACTGCAAGAGGGCTTCGCGAAGAGTCATCGGGCACCTCCGCGGAGTGGCCACGGCCGAGCAACGCTGCGAAGTGCATCGACCGAGACTTTGGCGTAAATAGCAGTGGTGCTCTGCGAGCGATGCCGAAGGACTTCGGCGATTTCTGCAATCGATGCACCGTGGCGGATCATTCGGGTGGCGAGGCCGTGCCGGAAAAGGTGTGCAACACAACGATGTCGTGGCCGAACGCCAGCGCGGGCGAGGGCAGGCCGCACAATGTGGTCGATCGAGCATGGTCCCGTCAATCCGATGTGTGGCGGGATCAAACGGAGAAACAACCGCCGAGAGATGCTTGCCCCGCGGTCCTCGCGGAGATATGCGGCAACGGCTTCGCCGACATCAGCGAGGAGTGGCACGGAATCCAGCCGGGAGCCCTTACCGCGCACGAGGATCTCGGCCGAACGCCAATGAATATCACTGAGCTCAAGCGACACGATTTCGCCTGCCCGCAGACCGAGGCGCGCGAGTAAAAGTAGGATCGCGTAGTCGCGACGCCCTCGCGTCGTGGTTCGGTCGGTGGCCGATAGCACGCTTTCCACTTCCTCAGGAGACAAAACTGCAGGCACGGCTGATTGCCGGTACGTCCGGACCCTGGGTACCGCGGGTGACAAATCACGAGGTATCTCGCCGCGGAGGAAAAGGAAGCGGAGCAGGGAGCGAATGGCAACGGACACAAGCCGCGCCGGTTCTGACGAGCGATGGGCGATCCGCTCCATGAGAAACGCGTGGATCGTCTCGGCATCCAACGTCTTGAGGGCGAGGTTGCCCGCCTTAGCCAACCGATAGGTGAGAAAGTCACGAGCACACGGAGCGTAGACCAGTACCGAATTCTTGGCCAGCCCGCGCTCGGTGCGAAGATAATGAATGTAACGCTCGGTCAGAGCGTCGGCTGGTGAGGCCGATCTGCCTCCTGCCGAATCGGGCAACCCATGCTCGAGGCGCAAATGCCTTAGGAATTGACGCAAAGTCCTCATCTCTACTGCTGAAGCGTGTCTGAGCGGTCTGCGCTTCGCGAATGCCGAGAGATAGTCCTCGCGGAGGTCATCGACACCGATCCCTTGGCTTTGGCTCCACCGACTGTGGATTCCGGGGCACCGTAATGGCGATTCCGAAATGATCGTGATGGGCATTCCGAAATGATCGTAATAACGATTCCGGGGTCATCGTGATGGCGATTCCGGGGAGCGTAATAAACATTGCGGGGGTGAAGGGATGGCCCTTCCGGTTTTGAGCCGCTCGATTTTGGAGGAGGCGCGGGAGGGTGTCAGAATCCGCCCCTGAGAGGCAGGGTTAGGGCGAGCGACGCTGGACAACAATCGGGCAATTGAGATTCCTCTGGAAGCGGGAGGAATCCACATTGCCAACACCAAGGTTGTCCATGCGAAAATTCACCGAGTTGCTGCGGCTTCGGTTCGAGTTGGGCCTGAGCCAAGATCAGATCGCTCGCAGTTGTTCGATCTCGCAAGCCAGCGTTTCGAAGTGCCTGGAACGCATGCGGGCGGCAGGGGTCAGTTGGCCGCTGCCGGAAGGCTGGGACGAGGCCCGGCTGGAAGAGACGCTGTTCGGACATCGCCTGCGGCGCTACGAAACCCGTCGGCCCACGCCGGACTTTGCGCACCTTCATCAGGAGCTGCAATCCAACCGTCACCTGACGCTGCAACTCCTGTGGGAGGAATATCGACAGAACCATCCCGAGGGCTTCGGCTACAGCCGCTTCTGCGAACTCTACCATGGCTGGCGCCGTCGTCTGGACGTGGTGCTCCGCCACGAGCACAAGGCTGGCGAAAAGCTCTTCGTCGATTACGCCGGGGATACGATTCCCATCCATGACCCGAAGGGCGGACCGGATCATCCGGCATCCATCTTTGTCGCCGTTCTGGGTGCCAGCAATTACACCTATGCCGAAGCCACTTGGAGCCAAGGTTTAGAAGATTGGCTGGGCGCTCACGTCCGCACCTTTGAATTTCTTGCTGCCGTTCCCAGGCTGGTCGTTCCCGACAATGCTCGCACCGGCGTCAGCCGCGCTTGCCGCTACGAACCCGATCTCAACCCAGCCTATCAGGAAATGGCCCGGCATTACGGCGTCGGTGTTTTGCCTGCCCGTCCTTCAAAACCCCGCGACAAGGCCAAAGCGGAGAATGCGGTGCTGGTGGTAGAACGTTGGGTGCTCGCCGCCCTCCGCCATCACCGCTTCTTCAGCCTCACGGATCTCAACCAGGCAATCCGCGAATTACTAGAGAAGCTCAACCACCGTCCCTTCCGCAAGCGCCCCGGCTGCCGGGCCAGCTTATTCGCAGAGCTGGATCGGCCGGCCCTCAGACCGCTCCCCGCCGAGCGCTTCCAGCTCCATCACTGGTCGCAAGCGCGTGTCAATATTGACTACCACGTCCAGTTCGACCTCCACTTCTACAGCGTTCCTTACAC
>CAWHRX010000010.1:0-2136623 GCA_963831905.1 uncultured Acidobacteriota bacterium
GGGCAATCTGATACGCGTGGCGCCAGAAATACCCCAGCTTCGCTCTATCCCTTCCCACCACCCAGACGGAGGGGCAACCGCAGATCGCATCCCAACGCTTGCGTGCAGAGGAATACGACTTGCGCAGGCGTAATTCCGTCAGGCTGGTCTTCAGTCCCTCGCGCACGATGCGGCCGTTTCGCAGCTTCACTTCGTTCACGCCATGATGGCCCTTGGAACTGGCCGGCGTGCGCAGTCCGTCGATGATGAACACGCGGACACGCGGAAGTGTGAGGAATGCTTCTCGACACCACTTCTCGACCAGTTGCGGCGGGGCCATGGCAATTGCTGTAAAACGTCGGCCTTCGGCGTGGGTGTAAACGGCTCCCAGGGAGATCAAGGTCTTGCCGGTCCCGCATTCTGCGATCACGGCGCCTGCGCGTGCCTGCTGCCAGCGACGGACTAGGCCCATGATGGCAAGCGTCTGGGCTGGGTAAGGCTTCCGCAGGAGCTTGCTGATCAGGGGAGAGGGCGGGTCGTCGATAGCGTGCAGGGGTGGGAACGATTGAAGTATTCTTGTGGCGAGTTCATTGGTGTTGGCGCGTAAGTAGTCACCGATGCTGGCGGGCAGGGGCACGGTTTCCTCCTCTCAGTGGAAGTTCAGAGCTTGGCGGCATCGGTTTTGCCTCGTTGAAGCTCAGTCATTCTATTTAGGTGGTGGGCTCAGCTGTACTCGCTGGAATAATAGACGCTAAGGCAAGACCTGTGTTTGTAGTTGAAATCCGCACGGGCAAAGGCTCAGTTTCCGAGATGCCCCCCATAAACGGCCGAGTGAACGGTGCTAGGTGAGTGCTCCGGCGTTACACCCGGGCCACACGGGTCCGCAGCTAGGTGCCATATTGTGGACCGGGGTTGAACCGGGCGGACTATTTGTTGTCAGCGATCTGCATCTTCCAACGTCTCGTGTATAATAGTTCTCATTCATGGGACTGATCTCAGGCGCCAAACTTGGCCCTTATGAAATCGTTTCGGCGCTCGGTGCCGGCGGCATGGGCGAAGTATATCGTGCGCGCGACACTCGTCTGGGGCGCGACGTGGCATTGAAAGTCTTGCCCCAAACCTTCGCCGGCGATGCCGAGGGCCTGGCGCGGTTCAGACGCGAAGCCCGAGTCCTTGCCTCACTGAATCACGCCAACATTGCCGCAATCTACGGCTTTGAAGAGAGCGGTGATTACCACGCGCTGGTGATGGAGCTGGTCGAAGGTCCGACACTAGCCGACAGGCTGGCGCAGGGACCGATCAAGCACGAAGATGCCTCGCCCCTTGCCAAGCAAATCGCCGAGGCCCTCGAATACGCCCACGAGCGCGGGATCATTCACCGCGACCTGAAACCCGCCAACATCAAGGTCACTACGGAAGGCGCAGTGAAGATTCTCGACTTTGGCCTAGCGAAGGCCCTGGACACAGGGGCGGAGCCGGGAGTAGGGATGCAAGGCCTCGGGCCACTACAGGATTCGCCAACGCTCAGCGTGGCGGCGACGCAGGGTGGGGTGATCTTGGGCACGGCCGGCTACATGAGCCCTGAGCAAGCGAAGGGAAAGGCGGTTGACCGGCGGGCGGACATCTGGGCGTTTGGGTGCGTGTTCTACGAGATGCTCACGGGTCGGCAAGCCTTCTCCGGTGAGACCACGACCGAAGTGCTGGCGGCGGTGGTGCGCGCCGAACCGGAATGGAACCTGCTGCCCGCCACGACGCCCATCGCCATTCAGAAACTGCTGCAACGCTGCCTCACCAAAGAGCCAAAGCAACGCCTGCGCGACATTGGCGAAGCCCGCATCACCATTGAAGAAACACTCAGCGGACTTTCCGATGCAGGAGCACCTCTTGTGCCTGGCCTGGGTGCAGAGGAGGGGGCCCCCCAACAGTTCTGGCGGCGCGGTCTGCCCTGGGCGCTGGCCGGCTTCTTAGTGCTCGCCGTGGCGGCGATGATTATCGTCGGCGCGTTGCGCGCGCCTCGGTCCTCTGCGCGACCTGTCGCGCGCCTGGCGGTGACTCTCGCACCTATCCAGAGGCTGGAGGGCCGGGTCGCCCTGTCACCTGATGGCTCGCGCCTGGCGTACGGGGTTTACGACGGCAAGACTAGCCAGCTTTACCTGCGCCAGATGGACCGATTCGACGCACGACCGATTCCCGGCACGGAATGGGCAGAGAGCCCATTCTTTTCTCCGGACGGTCAGTGGATCGCCTTCTCGGCTGACGGCAAACTCAAGAAGGTTGCGCTTACGGGTGGCGCTCCTCAAGTGATCTGCGATTCGCTCGCGGCCTACTACGGCGGCCACTGGGATGCCGATGGCAACATTTACTTCGCGCCCAATGTGATGTCGGGGATCTACCGCGTACCTGCTACGGGCGGAACACCGCAGGCCTTAACCCAGCCGGCAAGTCAGCAAGTTGGAGACAGTTGGCCACAGCTACTGCCCGGCGGCAAGGCACTGCTACTGACGGCCTGGAGCAAAGGGAGCTTCGATGACGCCATCATTGAAGCTGTCTTGCTGCCTTCGGGACAGAGGCGGGAGTTAATCACCGGCGGTTCGGCTGCGCGGTTTGTACCGCCGAACATCCTCGTCTACGCGCGGGCTGGCAGCCTTATGATGGTTCGTTTTGATCCGGACCGGCTCGAGGTGAAGGGCACGCCGGTCGCTGTGATCAGTGATTTGCTGACGGTTCCTGCTTCCGGCGCGCCGCTATTCGACATTTCTGCGACAGGCACCTTGGTCTACCTGAGCGGCCCCGCCATGGTCTATGGAAACAGCCTGGACTGGATCGGGCCGGGCGGGAAGGCTCAGCCCTTCGCGCTCCGGCCGGGTCTTTACCAGTCGCCGCGCTTTTCTCCCGATGGCAGTGAGTTGGCCCTCACCGTCCGTCTGCCCAACCCTGAGATTTGGATTTACGATCTGAAGCGCGGGACATTCCAACAGATGACGTCGGCCCCAGGGGAAAACGAGATCCCGGTCTGGTCGCCCGACGGCAAGCAAATCGCTTACGCAGGCAACGGCCGCAAACAGGCCTATGTTTTCCCCGTGGATGCCAGCGGGCCGGAACGGTCCATAGCAGCGATCCCCGATCATTTCCATCTTGACTCCTGGTCCAGCGATGGAAGCCTCATCGCGCTCGAGAGGTATAAGATCGACGATCAGAGCGTTGCAATCTGGATGCTTCCGCTCGCAGCCGGTCGCCAGCCCTATCTGTACCTCAAGGATGCGGGCTACCCGGCGTTTTCTCCAGACGGTCATTGGTTGGCGTATGTTGCCGCGGACGAGGGTAACAATGTGTACGTGAGACGCTTCCCCGGCCCGGGTGAGACGATCCAGGTTTCGGCCGCAGGTGGGACTGAGCCGGTCTGGTCGCGGGATGGACGCGCACTCTATTACGAGGCCGGCGACACCCTCTTTCGGGTGAGCGTGGCCGCCGCTCCCAAGCTCATGGTCGGAAAGCCGGAAGTTGTTTTCCAGGGCCAATTCTGGCATACCACCATCGCCGGACCGAATTACGATGTCGTCCCCGATGGCAAGCGAATCCTCATGCTCGACCGTGTGAAGGAACCGGAGATAACACAAATCCAGGTGGTGCTGAACTGGACTGCGGATTTGGAGAAATAAGCTGCCATGCGGGAGTGATTAACCCATCTCTTTGTTACGATCATAGTTGCCGCCTCCGTGCTTACTGCTGCTGTTTACTAATCGCCGCTGACACCGCCACGGTCGGCAGTAGAACGGCTTAAGCTGAGAAGTGCCGAACGACCGATTACACTCAGTGGCGCAATCTAGACCCACCAGCGTAAATCTTGTCCAATGGCCCAGTCGAATCGTCCTCTGCCGACTGAGAGAAGCAACGTCATGCGCCTCCTTCCGGGCTGCTTTTCCCCGCGTGATCACTCGTGTCGATTCGGAAGAAGCTGCTTGCCAAGCTCCAGCAGACTGGTCCATTGCTCTCGGGAAACGCGATCCTCTGCTGCCTCAGTGCCCTTCCAATCCACTTCAAGAACACTTTCTTCGACCCTCTAACCAGGACAGGAGAACATCCCATGCCCGCGATCGGCTGGATCATTCCGCGCCGGCTGAGTTCCTCCTTGAACCAAGTTGCCCACTTCGGCATGACAGGCAATCCATAGCGCTGCGCGATGCGGTAAAGCACAAACGTCGGGTCGTTATCACACAGGATGGTGCGCCTGCCTTCCGTGTCCATTCCCGGACGTGTGTTGGCCAGTTCTGCCGAGACCGCGACCAGGTGGCGGATCGGCTTGCGGCCGGCAATGCTGATGGTTCCGCGAAAGCACTGCGCGGCTTCACCCAGGCTGGCAGTGAGTGGATCCATACCCGGAGCCTCCACCGTGAAGACATGCTGTTCGACGACGGCCGCCCAGATCGCTCCCACGTCGGAATCTCCACCGAGGACAGAGATAAGATGAGCTTGGCAGCTTCCGTTGCTTTCTACCTCGCCAATAAACCGATCCAGCCGCAGCCGGATTCGCGTGGTGGTGTCCTTCATACGCTTCGTATACTCCAAGACGCCGAAGCGCTCGTGGGCATTCTTCATGATGATTTTCCTCTCGGGATTCGTACGGGTCGACGAAGAAAGACGCGGTAGGGTTGATGCGGTTACTTCAGTATCGCCACTTCGCCGGTGGAATACACGAGGGTCAGCTCGTTGGAGAATCGTTCCTTCTCTCTGATTGTGATCACTCCATCCTCTTCTTCCTCTGTTTTGTCGGTCACCTTCACCGCCTGCCAGCAGGATATATGGCGTTGATCTCCTGATCCGAACATGCCGTTAAGGAGGCCCGAGCAGGCAAGGAGACCTACGTGGCCTGCGTGCAACGGTGTAAGTGGCCGGCCGGTTGCTGACACAGACTCAGCGAAAAGGATCCTCCCAGCCTGCCTGTAAGCCGATGACTGCGGCAGCAGGTCTTCGATCTCATCAAGTGGCAGCCCTCGGTGGACCAGTTGTGCCGGCCCGCTCTCAGGAACTGCATATCGCAGCTCGGGCTCGGAAGGCAGAACCGGGATTTGGGAGGAATCCCTTGCCAAGCCGGCGTAGTAAAGCCGTGCTCGGGTGATGTCGTTGTCCGTCAGCCGCTCTTTCTCACGTCGGCTTCGCCGTGCCCCGATGACAACCACCTGCTTGTAGCGGACGCACTCAGGGGCTTCCAGCCGGTAAACGCGGACATCACGGAAATGCGTGGAGAGAATCTGACTGCATTCGGCCAGGCGTTCGCCGGGGATGACGAATATCAGCACGCCACCTGGTTTCAGCCAACGATACGTGTGGCTCAGGAACGCCTGCTCTGTGCGGCGACTGTCAGCCGGTCCAAGAGCCCAATCGTAGGGCGGATTCAAATACAGGAGGCCAAAGCACTCAACTGGGCACTGCACTTCCAGCGTATTTCCCTGGACGATGTTGGGGATCCGCTGCCTGGCTTGCTCGGCGCGGTAGGCGTCAAGCTCGATTCCATATCGAATCACGTCGGCATCGCTAGTGATTGCCTCGAAGGCCACGCCATCGCCAACACACGGGTCGATCGCGGAGGAGGGCTGGTCGGGGAAGAGGAGAAACCTGCGAATCCGCTGGGCCTCGGACAAGGGCAGCGGGTAGAAACCGAGTCGACTCTTTCCGGTAAGGCGCATCCGGGACCTCCTTTCTCTGCAGGGCACTCTTATACGTCAAAGTGACCGCGTGGCGGGACCCTCGGCGAGTACTAGCCCCTTGGCAACAAAGCGGGACCGACGTGCCCAATCTGAGGCAAGCCTCGCTAGGAATCGAGGCAACCCTTGTGGGGGGGGGCAGCTTGGCGGTGGACGCTCGACGATGTTCGGCGGCGGTCCCCAGTAATTGATAGGCGAGTGCGACGGTGGCTGCAACGAGTCTTGGCCGTGATCGTTCAGGAGTTGGAATTCACCCGCAGTGGATCATGATCCCGCCCGCTGCTGCCTGCAACAAATCGTCGTTAGGCGACAATTCGGCCCGATGCTGACGGGCGTATCAGACGAGCGATCTGGTCCCCCATGGGAGGTTTTCAGTCCAATAGGTCCGCCTCGGTCGCTCGTTAGCCGCCAGACGCCTTAGTGCAGCTCGCAAGCAGGTGCCTCCAGAGATGATCAAGTTTGGACCAGTTGCGCACCTTACCGCGCTTCACTGTGGTGAAGAATTGCAGGGTGTAGGCTTCCTTATCGACTAACTCGCCTTGGTACGCATCGAGTTGGTTGTTGTACGCTGTCCAGCGAACCGTAGGTTCCGGGTGGTCAGGGATTGACGTATCGAGAAACCACTCGACGGATACGGCTGTCCCGTTCACGTCTTCGTACTGCGTGCCTGACGGGCCAAGCGTTCTCACCCTACGGCACTCTTCGAGGTCCGGAAGGAGTGACACTCTCATCCGAGGCGGTAGATCAAGCACTTTAATCCTCCGATAAGCGTCGTGCCCGGCTGTGTCGTTGTCCAATACCACGAGAATCCGATTTTGGATTTTGATCCGCGCAAGTCCCTGCCAAAATCGAAACAGGTTACCGGTGCCGGTGAAGGGGTAGTTCTCCGACATGTCGACGAACTCGAAGAAATCGGTAACGTCAGTTGCCACTAGGAAAAGTGCTTCCCGCAGAATGGCGCCGTCTGATGACCCTTCCGTGACGACCAGAACGCGATTCTGTTCTGGAACACCCTCATACAATTCGTGCTCATCCACCCAGCCGCCTTCTACGACCTCGGCGAATCCCCAAACGACCTCTTGGTCTAGGTTCTGCGGGTGTTCTGCAAGGAGCCGTAACGCAATGTACGGGTCTAAGTTCTCGAAGAATGTGCCGTCTTCTTCCGTGAGGGATCCGAGTTGACTTTCCGTCTTAGTGAACTCGGGATCGACGAAGATCGCGCGAGCGACGTACTCACCAAGATTGTAATCCCCATCCTCGGGTAAACGGACTGCCGCAACGTTCACGTTCCGCAAGACTCGTGCGAACCGCTCGAATGTTAGTACGGGAGATGCGTAGTAGCTGGGCACTGCGGCAACGCTCTCATCATAAAGTCGCTGACAGTCCGGGAGCGTGTATCCGAGTAAATCCAGTCGTCTCACGGTCGACCGGAGGCTTCGAACAAACGCTGGCTTTTCTTCGATGACCCCATCAGCGTAGTAATACTGCGCTCGGGCCATGTCGCTCTGTTGAAACAGAGCGGAATGGTTTCTGAAGAATTCGTTCTTGCCCCAGTCAACGTCTAGCGCACCAAGTCGGAGTGTGATTAAAGACCCCATTCCGCTTTGATTTTAATCGCTTTCTACGCGTCCAACAACTTTAGGATCTCAATGCTTTCCAATTCCGGTTGCCCGACTCCTATGTATCGACGGCAAGCTCCACGTGCCGACGCCGCACAGCGGCTCACAAGTAGTCGAGAAGGCGAGCAAGGAGATAAACTGCGCTTCCTAGTGCAACCGCGAGGAGCAAAACGCCAACGGCCAGCCGGAGGAACCAACGAATACCCTTGATCTGGCTTTCAGTTTCAGCCATGCCAGTACCCCCCCACTGGATTGTTTATCGGCGAGCAAAGCGTTCCAGGAATTGCGGCAGGCGGGATGAAAGCGACTTTCTGGCCGCTTTCACTCTCTGCT
This sequence comes from uncultured Acidobacteriota bacterium, assembly GCA_963831905.1. Lineage (GTDB taxonomy): Bacteria > Acidobacteriota > Terriglobia > UBA7540 > UBA7540 > CAVROP01. The sequence continues at coordinate 7,634 of CAWHRX010000010.1, forward strand.
CTTTTCACTCTTGCAGCGCCGTCGGATTCGCCTCCATGAAGAGACATCAATCGGCAGACGGCTGCCTATTCCCGTCGAGAGGTTGATGAAACCGCCGTGGTAACACACCTCCCCGTAACGGAACAACCGCGCCAGCAAGGCCAACGCGTGGTGGGCGAGGGTTGAATTAATGAATGGCTCTTGCCGTTCCAGGGCAGCCGCGGCGCTGCAACTCGGTTCTCCGTCATCGTCCAGACTCGGGTCCACTATCTCGGGAAATAACTCCCACCCACATCGGAGTCGTAGCTTCGATCTCCGATTTCGCTCATTAAGCGGCTCACCCAGCATGAACTGTCCGCTATCGGCATTGTTGCCAAGATCGAGTGCGTAGGAAACCGCGCTCCGGTGGCTGACCGCATCACGAATCGCACCACGTGCTGCCCGCGTATCCACGCAGCCTACAACGATGTGAGCGCGCAGGTCATCGCCAGAGTAACTGCGCGAGATGAAGGTCCCGGGTTTCAGGTGAGCGGGGACCACCTCCCACTTCAGTCCCCAGAAGAGATTCAGCCGGTTGACCAATACGATCGCCTTGTTGAGGCCGATCTCCGACCGAGCGTAAGGCTGACGGACACAGTTGGAGGGGGAGATCGTATCGCCATCCATGACCGTGACATGCAGTCCTCCGGGATGACCGCGGGCTACCAGGGATTGATGCAGATACGGCAGGCCGGCAACGACAGCGCTCCCAGTTCCTCCGCAGCCTACCACCAGCACGCGCACCTGCCGTTCGAGCAACTCCGGGTGGATGCGGTGAGTTTCCATGGCCAGCTCCTAAATGGACGCTTCCCAAACGAATCAGGGGAATCTCTCGGCAGAATTGTCGACTTGGACTATGGTAGACTGCCGCAATGAGTGTCATTGGTCCAGCCTTGGGCATACCCGTTATTGCTTTGTTGCTCTATTTTCTGATTCCTGGAGTTCCAGAGCGGCCTTGGACGTGGGTACGCATCTCCGGCGTTGTGATCGCGGTGATTGGTTATGTGCTGGTCGTGGCGGCGCGGCTGCAACTGGGTCGATCCTTTTCAATCCGTCCGCAGGCCAAGGAACTGGTTGTGCACGGCCTATATTCACGTATCCGCCACCCAATGTACGTCTTCGTCGACCTCATGTTGTTCGGATTGATCCTCGTCCTATCTCTCCCCTGGGCGGTCGTGATCTTACCTCTCCTGGCGATTGTGCAGATTGTCCAGGCTCGCAGGGAGGACCGAGTCTTGCACGCAACGTTCGGGCAGGCCTATCTAGACTACCGCCGTCAAACCTGGCTATAACAATCTCCTCGTACGACGAATTCCTGAAGAGTCTCGCCGGCGTCGATCAGGTGCCTCACTGGGAACGTCTTCCTGCTGGCAAGACCTTTCCACAGCCCGATGAAGCCTCCGGGATGGCTGGTAAGTCGGACTGCTCCGGCTGCGTGGGTGAAACTCGATTGAAAATACGCATCTACCCATGCCGGCATCGAGGTGATGTCGGAAGATCCGGGTACGCGCATGCTGCCGGCACACACCAACCCTCGACTATCCGTGTTCCAGTAGGGCGCGGTCTTCAGCGTGGTCGCTGGCCCCGGCCGAGAGGTCACCGCCGTTGCCCGCACGAAGAGGTCTTTGCCTACGACCTTGAACACCAGCGCCGGATGCGGGAAGACGAGGCCGTTCAGTTTGCGTGCTTCCGCGTCAGTTCCGCCGAAGAACATCACCCTGCATTGCGGCCGTGACCACCAAACCAACAGATCGGGAGTACGTGCCAGGATGTTCTCTGGGAATATCTCCGGTTTCACCTGTGCTCCAAGGCCCTGGGCAAGCGCACGCACGAAGGCCGTAGTGAGGGGTTCACCCGGTGCCAGAAAGGGAGCTTCATCGTCAGCCTGCCTTACGCGATGGAGGCTGGCAAAGGCTCCTCCACCTCCAGCCCGGTAGACAAGCACGGCTTCGCTGAGCTTGAATTCACAGTTGGCTCCGATGCTGACGTACGCTTGCATGTTCTCACCCTCGAATGATCAATTGGTTCTGGCCAGGCTGCCGGACAAGACAGTCCACTGACCGGCTGACGCTGCGGCACGCCGTCTCCGACGTGGGGAATGTGCGCAGACGGATCTTGGAGTCTGTGGGATCGAAGAAACCTAATCCGTGCTTGGCGGTTTGCGTCTCGTGCATTAGACTTCCGTCATGCTTGGAATGTGGGTATTTGAAGTTTCTGAGGCGATCTCGCGTGCTCGCGGTCCGATTTCCTTGATGGCTCTGACCTACTTGCTGGCGGTCCTCACCGGTATGGGAATGGTCGGCGCACAGAACAAGTTTGCATTGGATTATCGGGACAAGCTAATTTCCGATGCGACGGCGCATTCGCGGGTACTCAAATCGCAGAACTCCGGTCACCATCTTCGGGCAACGCTGCTTGATTTTGCTGGTAACCTGGGGCTCGGAGCAGTTCCCGAGACGATTGCAGGTCTGAGCGTAGTTTTCCCGTTTCCGATGGCGGCATTTCGCGGATGGGTAGGAGGCGTTGTTTCCGTGGATCAAAGGCACCACAGCCGTCTCACGGAGTTTAGGGAGGCTATCTACTACCTGGTCGTCATGGTCTTGCAACTGATTCCTTACTCGCTCGCCGGAGGTGCCGGAGTGAGGCTGGGACTTCGCTGTTACTCCACCTGGGGCCGTAGCGGGGTAAGAAGGTGGTGGTTCCTGCCGCGTGATGCTGCTCTGGATGTGCTCTGGATTTATTCCCTGGTCGTACCGTTGTTCCTGGTGGCATCGCTCGTCGAATTCCTTGCGGGGTAGGACCTCAGGAAGCGATGGGTTGAGCTGACGGGCTCTTACAGAATCGTCATTGGGTGCTGGAAACAATCCATCGGTCGTTACCTGGCATCAGGTCAATGATCCGGCTTGCCCCGGCGATGGTCTCACAGGCCACGCCGAGGACGTGGAAAGCGTCATGAACGCTGTCGGTGCTGGCGGGATCGAATGGAATAATGAGGTTGGGCTCTGGCGTTACCTCTAACATTCCATCGGCTTCTTCATCGAAGGCTGCCCCAACGGAATCGCCCTCAGCAAATACCGCCAGTAGGCAAGGCAGAGGTGGATTGCAATCTGAGAGTTGTTGGCCGATGTCATCACCAAGCTCGGGTCGCTTAGCCTGGGCGGACACGCGATCGAGATTGATTGCAGCTTCGACCAGTTTCGATGCCTGCGAATCGTTGACCGTCCCCCTGAGGCAGGCAAGCTCATTTTCATCCAATGCCGTCTGCCGCATGCAGGCCGGAATTGACCCTTGCACATCGGGGATCTCGTACTGGTCGGCATCATCTTCCTGCGCGGCCCATTCCCGCAGCGTCTCGGCTCGTTCTTCAGCATCCCTAAAGTCATATACCCTCAGCCAGTTATTGAGGGCTCCAATGAAGAGGTGAAAGAACGTCGCCGGCAGTTGTGGATGAACCCTTTCCAGCAGCTCCAGCGTTGGGCCAAAGGTCACGCAGCCGCAGCTTGCCTCAGAAGGCTCGACAATGAGGAATAACTGGCTGGGCTTGCTTTCATCACGATCTGCCCATTCGCAAGGCGTGTCGCTGATGCTGGCAACCAGCAGGAAGCGACGGCGGATGGCCGATCCTCCGTGCGCTCTGATCCAGCGTTCAAGCGTAAGCCTAGTGAACGATGTTGGGTCGCCTTCTGCCCCTGTCCAATCTCCAGGGGCCGCAATGTCCAGCTCGACGAGGGACTTGGCCAGCATCACGCCAAGGCGATCGTCGGCAACCACCCGATGGATCGGCGGGATGCCGGCGAGTTGTGGCAGCAGTCCGATCCCTTGTGCCATCAACTGACGGGAGGAAGGCAGCCTGGCGGGGCAGCGATTGGCACGCGATTGTATGCGCGAGCGCTGGCGTCGACTGCGGCGGCGAATAAAGCGGCTGTGCTTTGCAGGTGCCGGCATCTGGCGAACCTCCCCACGAGTGTCCGGTAACGAGAGTGGCGGCCCTGGCGAAGGCTTTCAAGTTCCGCCAGGACCGCCTGCTTCGTTACCTCCTTTCCATGAGTGTGTCGGCGCATTGGTTATCCCTTTGTGCCGATGGCCCGAGAGAACAAATACCGCAGCTTGTCTCCGACCTGCTCCGGACCGGTGATGGCTGCCGTGGCGATGTCCGGGAATTGGTGGGCGTAGAGGGTTCGGACGTCCTCTACCGAGAGCTTGCGGTCCGGGTCGGGAAGCCTCTGGCCGTGGAATTCGAAATAGCGATTAAGTACGTGGCTCTCCATCAGAGTGCAAGACCTCCTTTGAATTGAGCTGGAGCGGGTTCGGGCGTGGTAACTGGGAACAACCCGAGTGTGCCGGTCGATGCCGAAGCAGGCACAGGCTCAGCAGGAGCTGAGGATGCAGGTGTGGTGGTTGCGGATGGCTTCTGAGTCGCCTTCTTGCGCTCCTCAGCTTTCCGCTTTGCCTCCTCCTGAGCTGCCTTGGCCGCAGCCTCCATGGTGGTCTTGGCCTCAGCCAGCGTGCTGGCGGTTTGCTGGTGGGTTTGAACATAGCCGGCCAGATGCTTGCCGAGTTCGGCATCGAGTTCCTCGGGCGGGCCGGTAAAGGTGAGTGGCGTGGTGAGAGCCGGGTTCTCGTCGGCCTTGGCTTGGGTGGGAATGACGTTGACGCGGAGCGTCTTGTCATCCACCTTCGCCACCGTGATGAGCACAGTGCGGCCGGCAAGAAGCGGCATGAGTTCAACGAACATGGGACCTTTTTCTCGTGGCACAGGCGCCACGTGTGTTGTTAATTGGCCGAAAAACGTCTGCACCGGCGCTTGTTTGGCCAGATGCTGCGGCGGATCTGGGCGCTGCGGGTCCCGAACGGATAGCACACCGATTGCGGCTGCAAAATCTATGACCGAGGAACGAGGGTCGGAGACGTGTCTGAGAAAATCGATTGGGCGGCAGCAAGCAGGGCTCGCCAGGAGTAAGACGAGCCGACGGAGCCCGCGACCTTGGCTGCGGCCCGCTCTAATGACAAATTTCGTTGTGTCGATGGCAGGGGAGGCGTATAATCCGCACGAGCAAGAGGTCCAAATCGGAAATCCCGGATTAATACGTTAAACGTCCATATGCTTGTTTGTGCCGAAGTAACGAAGAGCCGCTAAGTAATTCCTGGAGGACGGAATCACTTTGTGCCACCAGCTAAGGTAGGGAAAGAGCTGTTTTGCTGAACACGGCGCGCAAGAAGGAAGAACAGGACACGGACGCCGAGACTGTCAAGAGGTGGGGGCGCCCATGCCTCAGGCCTTGTACTAGGGGAGGTGTGTTGCAATGAAGTTCCAACTGACTAAGGCTTCCTGCCTATTAGTAGGTCTGTTTGTGCCGTTGCTTCTTACTGGCGCACCCCGCGATCGTCAGCCGGCCACGTGCGGCGTCGCGAGTCCGTTCACGGGCAACCCTACCGACCTCGTCACCGTCCACATCCACCTCGCGGTTGGGAGTTCCGCGCAGGGTTCGATTTTTGACAACGGCAGCACCGTTGTGCATAACCATCCACCCAAGGGCAAAGGGCAAGACCGCTGCGGCGCCGATCCGACCCTTTGCGTGTGCGCTCCGGGGCAGTGGTTGTACAGAATGCGCGGTGGGAAAGGGCAAATTAGAGAGGGTAACGAAGTTGCCAGCGGCGGACTTTTATTCAAACAAGACCTGGAATGGCACCGGCTTCCAGGACCGCTGGTTATCAGTCTGTACGTAAGCGGTAGTTCTTGGTTTGGGATCCATTCTGGTTCCGTGCGTTCCGACGAGATCACTACCAAAGCTGGCACCAGTTATTATTTCGATGTGACAACGCAGGAGGTTCCAGCCCCCGGCGGAGTGGTCGTATATCATACGATTCAAATAACCCAACGAAAGTAAGGTCGGACTTGAGCGCTTAAATAAGGTCGAAGCGGGGACTGCCAGCTCGATTGGGTTGTTGGGAAGGGGTGAATTTGTGGCTTAGTCAAAGGGTTGCTGGCAGGACAGCACGTCAGAAGACACTTCTGCCAGGCAGGGAGGGAATTGTCGGCCAGGACCCAGTCCGGACCCCAGGGTGGAATCCATTTCCATTATGTAGTTGCCGTCGGACAGGCAGACCGGATGGGGAAGGATATCCTGACCTGTGTAACCCGCCATGGCCTTGCACCTAAGCTGGATGCGCTGCAATGTTTAGGCCGGGACTTGAAGGCTGTGTCTCGAATCTGGCTTGTCTGCTGTTTGCCTGGATAACGCGTCGCATTCCTCATTTTGCTCACGCGGAATCCAGCAGAAGGTGATCTGCCATCCCAGCCCACGCAGTTGAGCAAGCAACTCTTTGGTTTCGGTGGCGATCGGGAGGTAGAGCCCTTTCTTGATGCGCCATTTGCCATTGAGCTGGTTGATGACCAGGTTGGAATCTCCATGGATCGTCACTCGCCATGGCGGGCGAGAGGCAAGATACCTCAACACATGGCGGACGCCGGCATATTCCGCCACGTTGTTGGACATCGCCTTGCCCTTGCCCACCACGCCATGCTCTCTCAGCAGAACGATCCGATCTTTGTCTTTGATCACGACACCGAAGCTGGCAGTCCCTCCCGGATTGACAGGTTCACAAGCTCCATCGAACCAGGCAAGGAACTCTGGTTCTTCTGATTGTGCCTGCGGCGTGATGTTCCTCCGGAATTGCTCCGGGATACGGCCGGGCTGCTCGCTATGCTCGCCACAGTCCCTGGTACGACCATGCCTGACATCCCAGCCGTGGGCCACGAACTCCCGGCCACAGGGACATCGGCAGACCCACCAGTCTTGACCCTTGGAGGGCTCGGCGCGGAGCACAGTGATCTTGGTCGTCTTGATCGTTCTGCCAAGCATCAGGGCATCTTGTGGGTCATTCGCAGGCGGTGAGGGAGCGGCGAGAGGAGATGCAAGAATGTCAGCAGGCGCTATCGCTCTAATGGCTGGCGAAAGGGTTGAATCGCTCGAAACACTGACAGCAGCAGGCATGGGTTCTGTCCTCTGGTCTTGGGCGGCAGCGGCAAGGCACACTGCTCGCTGGTTTACTAACGTTCGAACGTAGCAGGCATGAGTTGTGATTGGATCTTTTCTCTCTCATGGCCGCTCGGCTCGCCGCTGTGGGCGGGCTCGCCTTCGCTCCGTTGGATTTTGATCGTAAACATCCCCGAGACGGCTTCGCTCGCTTGGGGCTCGCTCCGCCTGAATGTCTCCGAACCGTAACTGTAGCGAGCACCGCGAACGGCCGGTGACCGAGGCGTGATGAGCTTAGGAAACGTACAGAGCGAGTAAGTGCTTCCTTCGGTAGTAATCCCCCTGAGAGAGAGCCCATCCCACGGGCAATCCCTGACAGAAGATTACTTACCTACTCACACTCACCGAAGCGTTATCAGCTCGGAGCGTCAGCTCCGAGACGGGTGACTCACCTGAGGTGTCCGCCGTCGCTTCGCCGCCATAGTTCCCGCGCCTTGTCATTTACGTAACAGGTGTCCCGGGTACAGACCGATTGGGGACCTTCTTCAACGTTACAACTCGGGTGCCGCTCTCTAAGCTGGCTGTGCTTCTCTAGGCCGTGATATGGACTCCATACCCTTTCCCGAGAGGTCTTGCCGAAGCTGACGTTTGCGGGAAGCTCTACCTTGCCTTGAGGGCTAGCCATGGGACAGCGATCTAATCGGTAATTCCCATGGTTGGCTACGTCGTCGGTGTGGATCCCCACTGTGGCGACCGTTGCTTTAATCACGTAACTGGCGGAGAGTTGCTTCTTGGTCAACTTCATGTTTACTGCCTGTGCGGTCGGAGCTTTTGAGCCAGAGGCAATGGCCCCGACCGACGAGGGAGCTTGTGAGCCAGAGGCAATGAGCTCCCAGTTAATTCTTATCTCTACATACATTATACCATGCAGGCAATGCACACCTGGCCGTCGCCGGCATGCCTGCAATGGGTCCGGGAACAATCCAAATGCGGTCAATTGTCGATGGGATTGAGTTGCTGTACGCATCCAGCCTTCCCGTGTTTTCCCAGTTTCTCTGCCTCGGGTAGAGGGAGGCCGGAAGCTACCCGCATCCGGCCCTGAAGCTGGGAACGCTGAACGTCTGTCTTCGCTCCTGGTTAGTATAGCCCGGCGGGGCCGGGCAATCGGGTGGGAGACAAACTCTATTTGCCCTAAAATGAGAGGCTTACGAGCAGTGTGTCTTATTCTCTAGCGAGAAGATGGGAGCAGCAGGGACCTGCTTGCAGCGTGTGAGAGCTTGGCGAAAGGTAAACGCTAGGCCGTCGATCGTGCGTAATCGGGGGGCCGGGGCTTCGGTAGGTTCTGGAAGCGGTCGGTGGAGGGGTGCACGCCCGTCGCCTCAGCGCCGCATGGATTTCGACGAATTGAAGCAGACTGGCGAGCAAGCTTGCGGAGTCAACGCGGCTCTAAGCCTGCCCGTGAGCGAAGGGAAGGGCTGTCGCACTCGAAAGCCGTGAACAGAAGTTGTCCAAGGCCTTGCTCAGAAGTTCTCGAGCGTCCAGACGTTTGCGTCACTGGTCTGGGCCTGGAAGGCCAGGTACTTGCCGTCCGGGGATGGCGCAGGATTCGACATCCATTGACGATGGCCGTTGCGTATTAGCGGTTTAACCTTGCCGGCAGGCGTGATGTAAACGAGGTTCCAGGACTCCGGCTGCCAAGCGGTTGCGAAGAAGCTCTTGCCATCTACCGCCCACGCTATCCACTGGAGAAACCCCCAGTCCTGCTCAACTGAAAGGTCTTGCCAGGTACCCTCCGAGAGACTCAGCAGTTCGAGTCGGCCCCTGTATTTATCTATGTCCGTGTACGCCAAGCGCGAACCGTCGGGCGAGAGAGCGTAGTCGAAGAGTCCCTTCCCGGAAAACTCGATCTTGCCCAACAGGCGCCCTTTTCCACGGACCGGATCGAGCGAGTAGAAGTTGTGCTGCTTCCCTTCCTGCTCTCTGAGCACGCAGGGAGAACCGGACTTGCGTGGGCACTGGTACCCCCAACTCGTTCCTGTGGGTTCTTCGAGCACCACTTCAGCGGCTCCACCACCGGCCGGCCGGCGCATCAGCCGGTCCGCACCGGGGGGTGCGCCTGGGGCGGCATCGGCGTCTTCAACATAGAGCAGCCAGGATGCATCGGCGGTCATCCGACCACTCCAGTAACTGTGAGGTCCCGGCACAATGGCTTGGGCAATGCTTTCGTTGATCCCTTGTCTGAAGACCTGCCATCTTCCGTTTCGATTCGAGTTGAAGAGGATGGCTCGACTGTCCGGAGTCCAGCCGGTCGGGTAGCTTCCGCGAGTATCGAGAGTGAGGCGGCGGGGCGCTTTGAGGCTGGCGCCGTCCGGCCCCAGTTCGCTCAAGTACACGTCCTGCCAGGTGCGAGTTTTGATGAACGCCAGGCGCTTCCCGTCCGCAGTAATGCTGAGATCGCCGGGCCAGGAATCAGTCCACTGCGCCAGTCTCTCGGGCTTTCCCGCTGCCTTGCCTCCCTGCGGATCGATACGCACTGCCCAGAGCTCGTTCTTGGATTGGCGGACTCCTGGAGATTGTGGGGCCCTGGCGGAGAACAGCAGCCGCCAATCGGGCGACCAAATCAACACTGCCACAGCGAGCGAGCTCCCCTTGGGCAAGCTCGACTCGGTTACCGCCGTATTCGCCGGTCCGCCTGCCGCAGGCCGGACCTCTATGGTATTGTTCCAATTACCCCCTTTACTCTGCTCGAGTCTACGGTAGGCAACCCATCGGCCATCGGGCGAGCAAGCCGCGCTCAAGAAAACCTGGTCGCCCTCCGCTACGACGAGCTTACGGGGTGGCTCACCATTCGGGCTGCCGACTAATACTTCCTTGCCCGAGCTTCCCCGGTCGCCGCTTACGAAGGCGAGGAGCCGCCCGTCCGCCGAGATCGCAGGATATGAGCCGTTCCGATAAAGCAATTGCGGCGCGGCCTCGCCCAGGACATTGATCACCCAAAGTTCGCTACCGTTCGTTCCTGCCACCTCTGCAAGTAATTTGCCGCCTTCGGGAAACCACTGGACGACGAAAATCCGGCTGGCCATGTCCGCGGGCAAGGAAACGGCATGAGTCTCGCCGGAGTCGACCACTCGCAGATAGAGTCCCGTTTGGTCGGAATAGGCCAAATACTTCCCGTCAGGCGAAATCCCGGCAGCCTTAACCCAGCCTTCTACAGAATTAGAAGTAAGCTGCCGCTCTGCGGGTTCCACTCGAGTCGTCGTTTTATGCGTCATGAACCATGCCACGCCAAGCGCCGCGAGAATAACCGCCAGCAAGCCCATCGTGGCGAGCAGACCCGTTTTGTGCCGCTTCACGAGTCCGGCGATGATCTGCGAATCGGAGCTGTCGCTCTGTAGCGGCGGTGTCCTCACCGCCGTTTGTAGCGATGAGCCGATCGGCGGCGATGCGGACATCGCCGCAACAGCGCGCCCCGAGTCCGTATCGCGCTTCAGGCGCTTCAGATCGGCGCGAAAGTCGCCCGCGCTGTGATAGCGCAGGTCGCGCTCTTTCTCGAGCGCCTTGTTGACGATCTCTACCAGCTTGGCAGGCAAGCTCGGGTTCAAGGAGCTTAACGGAGCCGGGGCTCGATTCAGAATTACATCGTGAATCACCGCCGTGGTAGGGCCGGAAAACGCCTGCTGCCCCGTGGCCATCTCGTAGAGCACCGCCCCGAAGCTGAACAGGTCGGTGCGAGTATCCACTTCCTCGCCCCGCGCCTGCTCGGGCGACATGTAAGCCACCGTGCCCATGGCCACACCCGCACTGGTGAGCTGCTCGGGCTGGATGGAAGCGGTCGGGGTGTCTTGTAGGGGCCGGGCCTGTGCCTGCCCGAGGGCACCCGCCAGGGTGAGTTTGGCCAGCCCGAAATCGAGGATCTTCGCCTGCCCACGCGTGGTGACGAAGATGTTCGCCGGCTTAACGTCACGATGAATGATCCCTTTCGAGTGCGCCGCGTCCAGCGCATCCGCAATCTGAATTGCCAGGTCGAGTAGCCGATCCGTCTTCAGCGGCTTGCCTTCGATGCAATGTTTGAGCGTCAGCCCTTCCAGCAACTCCATAGCGATGAAAGGCTGCCCTCCAAACTCGTCAACGTCGTGAATGGTGCAGATGTTGGGATGATTGAGCGCGCTGGCGGCGCGGGCCTCGCGCTGGAAGCGCTCCAGGGCTTGCTGATCCCTGGCCAGCGCCTCGGGCAAGAACTTCAGCGCCACCCAGCGGCCCAGCTTGAGGTCCTCGGCCTTGTAGACAACACCCATGCCGCCGCCACCGAGCTTCTCTAAAATGCGATAGTGGGAAATGGTCTGGCCGATCATGGGTGAATGACTATGCTATTGGCAACCTGGCCCTTAGTGGAAACCATTATAGCACGCACAGTCAGGTCAGACGTTCCAATGCTCAATCGCGGCAGGAGATATGCGGGCTCGCTCAAATGTGGCCACTGTCGGGTCAAGCCCTAGAAAGGGATTTCTTGATCCGGGGTCTCGCTTTCCGCTTCGTTGAATGGGTTATCACGGTCATCAGCTGGCTCCGCAGCCTTTGAGGATTCAGTTGGCTTTGCACCGTTCCCGTTCTTGGCCGGCCCAAGTAACCGCAGCAGCGTGACGACTACTTCCGTCACATCCCGCTTCTTCCCTTCGCGGTCCTCGTAACTGCGCAACTGGAGCCTTCCCTCAACGAACAGGAATTTCCCTTTGGTCACAAACTCGCCGGCGATCTCCGCCCAGCGGCGCCAGGCAACGCAGCGAATCCATAGCGTGTTGGTCTTCTTCTCCCCGTCGCCGTTCTTGTAAACCTCCTTTACGGCCAGAGAGAAGTTTGCCACTGGGATGCCGGCAGCGGTGAATTTCATCCCGCTGTCGGCGCCGGCGTATCCGATTAGCAAAACCTTGTTCAACATTGTCGTAATTACCTCCTTTCATATCTGCCCTCATGCTTCGTCAAAGCGGAACTTGCGGCTCACGCGATCGTTAACGAGTACGTCCATTTGAGCGGCGATGCTGGCCATGCCTTCCCGGACAGAGGCACGAACCAGCGGCATGTTCCGCAACTCATCCGTGCTGACACCTTCCAATAGCGCCTGTGCTCTCTCCACCTGCTCTTTCAGCTCCTGATCGTCCACCACGTTGCGGAGGTTGAAGGTCGCTAGGAAGTCCCGCAGCTTCTGCACTGTCGATTCCCGCAGGCGCTGCGGCTTGCCATCCGCCTGGTCGGCCAGCCGGTCCCGCAGATGGTTGACCATTTCCAGCAAGGAAGCACGCATCACCTGCTGGATCTCGTCGCAGGCCTGGGACATGGCGTCTGCAGCTTTCTCCCGCTCCGTCTCGAAGATCAGGGAAGAGATTTCTCCCAGTTGCGCCGGCACTCCGTAGCTGATGTATTGCCAGCTCAGGGTGAAGCAGGAGCGAACCTCCTCCACGGGCGGGTAGTCAGCAGGGTTATGGAGCGTGCGGAGACGTACAGCAGCCTCCTGGCAGAGGCGCGGGTAAGCCAGCAGGAATGCGTCTACCAGCTCCTCACGCTGGGCGTTGAACTCCCGCAGCCGCTCATCCACGGCTTCGATCAACCCCAGCGGCAACAGGTGAATGCCTACGTCGAAGGGCAGGGAGGTGTCGTACAGGAAGCGGCGGATGTCGCCATCAAGGCTCCGGATGGCCTGAAGCTCCGGCGAATCAAGCAGGTTCTTGGAAACACGGATGAGAGCTTTGTCAGCATCCACTTCCACCTGGGATGAGCTGACCTTGCGACTGTTGCCCAGCAAGCCCAGGTGAAGCTTGATGAAGACTGTTTTCCTGGCAAGGTCGGTGCCAGGCTCCTGGAGATCCAGGATTGGTAATACTGTGGCCATTTGATCCTCCTTTGTGCAGCGGGGACTCTTCAGACGTGACTTCGGTTTTGTAGAAGCTCTGTGACAGGGCAAGGTCGAGAGAATACCGGTGGTGTCTGAGTTTGGATGTTCCCCCTCTTGACTCGCACTTCCTGCCAGGGATTGCCCACCATGTGTGGACAATCGAGGAGATACTAGGTAATATCGGTGTCTAAACTAATAACTCCCGATTAGCGGTCGTTGTTTTCCTAGGCTCGTGGACCCTCAAGTGAGATCAACTGATTTCTCGGCTGTTTTAATTCGTAGAGAGCATCGCGGGTTCTGGCCGCTACTTATCGCCGTTCTTGCCGCAATTGTTATATCTCGACTTGGCCCGGCGGCGTCTTCGGTCTCAGCGCATGGGAATACAAAAATCAACCCGCAGGACGGCCTTACTTACGTCTGGATTCCATCTGGAACCTTTATGATGGGCTGCTCGCCCGGAGACAGCGAGTGCGCCGACAACGAGAAGCCGGCGCACGAGGTCACCCTGAGAAAAGGGTTCTGGGAGGGGCAGAGCGAAGTGACGGTAGGAGCTTACAAGCGCTTCGCTCGGGAAACCGGTAGATCAATGCCGCCCGAGCCATACCTTCTGGGAAAGCCCCTGAACAACGGGTGGAGCAATGAATCCATGCCGATCGTCACTGTCAGTTGGTACGACTCGCAGGCCTATTGTACGTGGGCCGGCGGGCGCCTGCCGACGGAAGCGGAATGGGAATACGCAGCGCGGGGAGGGGGCACCGAGTCCCGCTATGGGCCGCTCGATGAGATTGCGTGGTACGCGGCCAATAGTGGCGCGAAACGCCTAGACCGCGTGCAGAGCGCCCGTCAGTTGGCAGAGAATGGGAACACTTTCCACGAAGTCGGGCAGAAGCGGCCGAATGGATTTGGGTTATTTGACGTGCTCGGGAATGTGCAGGAATGGGTAAACGACCGGTATGGCGAGCATTACTATTCGGCTGAAGCGGTGACCGATCCCACAGGGCCCGCCACCGGTCGGTTGCGGGTTACTCGTGGCGCCGACTGGCGCAGCCCCGTTGCCTTGGCCGTGCGCGTTTCGCGCCGCGGAGGGGAGCCACCTGACAACCGGCAGTTCGTCAGCGGCTTCCGTTGTGAGCTGGAAGGGCTAGTTCCTTGATGCTTATCCTCTATTCTGCTGGGGACGCCGACATCCTTCATTCGGATTGGAAGGGTCTTCATTTATATTGAATATTCGACAAAGGGATAAGTGCGCGATCAACTTTAATCGTCCCGAGTTTAGACTTCTGCCGTCGAGGGTGGCATGACGGTAAATGGTTCGCCCAAGTCCCGAATTACTCGTCCCCTGGGTGCCGATGAGTTCTCCTGGTAAGGCGTGCGCTTGCGCGATTTCGGTACTGTTACCTCAGTGCTCTTGGAGTGTGGAAGAAAGGAGGCGAAGATTACCATCTAGGATATGGCTGTGATTGAAGTTTGTGAAACACGCAATGAAACGACGGTGAACAAATGTTGATCGGAGCGCGTCTCCGTCAGCTCCGTGAGCAGAAGCAAATGTCTCAAGGGGATCTTGAAGAACGCACGAGGTTACTGCGTTCCTACATCTCCCGCGTTGAAAACGGTCACACTGTCCCTTCGCTGGAGACCCTGGAGCGATTTGCTCGTGCTCTCAATGTCCCGCTCTATCAGCTCTTTTTCTCTCCAGGAGAAGCTCCTCCGACTCCGCGCCTCACGCCGCGGAAGACCTTGAATGAGATGATGGCTGACGCTGCTGCGAAGGGAATCGACCCGCGATTCCTCCTGAAGCTTAGGAACCTCCTGGCCAGCCTGAGTGAGGCGGATCGGGATGTCATCCTCAGCTTGGCCAAAAGACTAGCCACTCGTTAGCGGAGCTCTTTCATCAGCCCAGGACTCCCCGATGGCAAGATGGAGGAGTCCCCTGGGCAGAGCACAAAGTACTTGCCTCCGTCTGCCTGTGATCCAGGCATGGTCTGGCAAAGGTATTCAGGCTTCGGATCTTGAGGGTGGCATTACAGTGAGCGGCCCTTCCAGGTCCCGCATGACCCGTCCTCTCGGTACAGGCTGGTTTTCCTGGTACTGGTAAACACCCGGTGTCGAAGCGCTGATGAACTTCCCGGAAGCCATCTGGCGGAGTGCCTTGACCTGCTCAGCCGCGGAACGTGACACCGGCACGATGTATTTGGCCGCCTGTGTGAGATTCATGCTCAGGCGATGTGCCTTCCGGCAGCACTCTTTGATTTCCGCGCCTGTCCAGCCTTCATCGTTCGGAAGCTCACCCTTTACCCCGTACCTCTTGAAATAGATCTGCCAGATAATCTCCCGCTCTTCTTCGGTAGGCAGGTCGAAGAAGAACGTGCCCAGAGTGAATCGCCGGCGCAGTTCCGGGGGCAAGCTTGCGATCGAATTGCACGTGGCGATAAAGAGCATGCGTCCCTGAGAGACCGCATCAATGATCTTGAGCGCCGTGCGCAGACGGTCCGTGGAGGCGCCCACCAGGAAACTCTCCATGGCGGCCAGATCGAAGGCAATGGTCGGTATCCCGGCGGTGTTGCCGGTGGCTTTGGCGACCGCTGATTTCGCCGCTCCGGGTGGACCTGTGAGCACCATGCCATCGGCTTCGCGGTCCTGCATGTAGGTCAGGATCGTTCCGGTCATTTCCGTCTTCACGCCGGAGAGGTCGGTGCCGGTCCCGGCGAATGCCTTTTCGATCTCGTCGATAAACACGATGACCCGCGGAGGATCGAGGCCGGCAAGCACTGCGTGCAGGAAGCTTTTTACGTTGCTCAAGCCGCCCAGGTCGTCAAAGGTCTCACCACCTCGCCAGACCGACAAGCCCGGCGTCTGCTCGATGACCTGCCGCTTGCGTTCCCACAGATCTTCCGTGTCTAGTTCGCGCTTGACCAGCGAGATCGCCAATGCCTGCTCCGCCGGGAAGGCGGCAAGACCAATCAGGGCATCGACGGCCCTGTCGATCTTCGCCCGCTCAGGTTCAGCCAAGTTGGCCGCGTGGAAGGTCTCTCGGACGATCCGCTCCAGGTGCGTGGCGGAGGGCAGAGGTTCGTCAAGGACGAGCACGTCCTGACCTAATTCCGCTGGCAAGGTCGCACCAGGGACCGCCAACAGAACCAGCATTCGTCCTGTCGCCTTGAACGAGTCTCGCAGATTCCAGATTCCCTGCATCACTCCAGGTTCGTCCCAGAAGCGGTGAGCATTGGAATAGAGCAGGAGCCCATTCTCGCCAAGCTGCTGGGCCAGAGACAGGGCATCAGCTGGGCCAACCGTCGCAGCTTCACGATTACCCAACACGCGAGCAAGTTCCTCGCCGCTGTCCTTGCCGATCGCATAGAGGCCGCGGATCACATCCCAGCCGAGCAACGGAGGAGGCTGGCGGCTTTGCTTGAGAGCGTCGGTGAGGAAGTACGTCGTGCTGGCCGGGTCGGCCGTGCGGATGGCGACTAGCGGAGTCGAGACGCAGCGGGCAGCATGAAAAGCTGATGCAAACTCTTCCATAGATCGAATCATGTTGTGTGCTCCTCGGAGGATGACTTGAGAGGGAGGGAACGGACGGACTAAGGCGGCTTCTACCAGGGCAAGCCTAGAATGGGGAATCCAGTGACTTGTGTCCGCCCATCGGGGTGGATAATCACTTCAACCGATTGTGGGCCGTAGTCCTTCACGCTGTAGCGGTTAGAGAGCATGCGCAGCGCCTTACTGCGGCTCGTGCAAAGCGGCAGGCCGCTCGGCTGCGTTTCATTGAAGCGACCGAGAACAGCGAAGTCGAGATACTCGCGGATCTCTTGCCAAAGCTGGCGGCGGTCCGGTTCGGAGTAATCAAGGCCCCATATCGAATAGCGTCCCAGAACAAGTTCCAAGTCGGAGTAGCCGCTTAATAGGCCAAAGCTCAAACCGGGCACTTGCTCGCGCAACGACTGCATCAATTCCAGCAAGGCCGGCGCTTGCTGCATGGGCTCGCCGCCTGTGAAGGTAACTCCTTCTACACCGTGCTCCTCGTGTGCCCGGAGCACTCCCTCAGCCACAGCGTTGACCGCGACCTCTGTGCCCGTAAAGAGGTGGGTATCAGGGTTAAAACATCCGTGGCAAGCGAGGGTGCAGCCCTGGAAGAAGACGACAGCGCGTAGTCCTGGGCCATTGGCGCGGCTGGCAGGAATGAAAGCGTGAAGCAGCATGTGGGCCCTCCTTCAGCGCTGGCTCTTTTCTCGCTCGGCCTGCTGTCGGCTGTAATAATCGAGTTTCTTTCGTTCCACTTTCAGCAGATCGCCGCCACGGAAGTCGTCAAACACCTGCTCGCAGCCCTTGCCTGCGAAGCCTTCCAAATCAACAGTCGACCTTCCTTGCTCGTCAATGGTGATCGTGATGGTTTTCTCTCGCATCGTGATCTACCTCCGCACGGCAAACTGCAGCCGCACCTGTTTGCCTTCCGAAGTCTCAATGACTTGACGGCTTTTCAGGCGGTAGCCCTTCGCCTGGGCCACGGCCAAAGTCTGGCTCTCCTTGTAGATCTGCTGAACGCGCCCCAGCCACTTCTTGCCGTAACCGCTGTGATCGTCGAGTTCGTCCTCGATCAAGGTGAATCGGCCGTCGGGCTGCCTGACGAACCCGACATCGCCGAAGGCTCCAGGCAGCTGCGCGCGCCGGATGATGATGTTGGCGACCTTCGCTTCTTGCTCTGAGTAATACGAGTTGAGTGGTGCGCCCTCAGGATGAACTTCCGCCTGGTAGCCCATCTCTTTGAGAGCGTCCAGGAGAAGTTCCTCTTCGCGTAGGACCGTTTGAGTCTCTCCGTATTTCGACATTCGATGCCTCCTTATTCTGCCAATGCAAATCATGTTGTGACTCGAGGCGCAATGTGGCCGGCGTGATTGGTGTCGGGGCGGCTAATAAAAGCGGGGCCGGCAACTTGTCAGACGGGGAATCTGCGGCGCGTCTTTCGTGGACGGTCGATAGAGTGGGGTTCGCGTTTTCTAGGTCTACAGGAAGCCCCCTCGCACCAGATGGTTAAGAATTGGTGAGAAGGGTCAGTCCTGGCGCGCGGGGTAGTCTTGCTGGCTGACAATCCTCATTCCGCGCCGCACGCTGTACACCCTAATGGTGTGCGAGCTAGCGCCACCGGAATAAAAAGTCACCGCATATTCCGATGTCAAGCGACCTGCAATCTCTTCAAAAGCCCTGTCCACCTCCGCTTCGGTGTGAACCCTATACGCTTTGCCGCCGGTGGCAGACGCTAATTGCAGAGATGCGTCCCGCGCATCCATCATCCAAAGCTGACTATGGATAAACTGTTCCATCATTTCAGGGACGGTAAGCAGAAAGAAGACTTGCGTGCGCGTGAGTTTGACGGTGCGGACGGCGTCTGCCAGCAGACGCTTGCTGGCAGTGTCATCCGCATCGCTGACTACTACGAGAGCCTTCCGTCCTTCTGGGAGTTTGCCCTGGCACAATTCTTCGATGGCATCGAAGAGTGCTGTTTTGCGGCCCGACCAGAGGTGCGCCGCCTTTTGGATGTATGCCCCGAGTTGCCGCGGGTCTGAGGTCGGCAAAGCAGCCGAAAGGCGATCCCCAAAAGCTGCCACAATCAAACTCCCGCCATCCTTCAGGATCGGATCCAACAATTTGCTGGAGTCGGTGAGTCGAGGACGGAAGAAGGGCAGCCTGAATTTCATACTTGCGTCCACGAGCAAACCCACCGTCAGGTGTTCGGCACCATTGCCTGCCAAGTTCTCGATTTTCCGCTCGGCGCCGTCTTCATACACCCTCAGGTCCTCTTTCCTCAAATTCGGAACTGGTCTGTCCCGGGAGTCGAGCGCGCTGATCCACACCGTCTGCAGTGTACCTTGTGTGGCTTTCTTTGCTTCGGCCGCGCCACTTGGACCGTGATCCACTTGCCCAGATGCGTTCAACATTGCGGCAAGCATCAGGACCGCCGACGCAGGCAGCTTGCCCAAGGAGGTGCAAATTCCCATACGGCACATTTTAAGCTAACACCTCGTCTGAACCAACAGCAGGCGATTTTACCTCATCACAGCCCGATTGCCAGCACTCAGTCCCACTGCCGCCCGAATCATGTCTCTCGTGCAGCCGGCCCAGCAGATGTACTTGCGCGGGTCCTCAATCGAGATCGAGAGATTGTCGCCGCTGGTGTCGTGGCCTTCTTCGGCGCAGGATGGGCAGCGCGTCACATTGTTGTGTCCCACTGTGCGAAGCCTGGTGCTGATGTGGTCGAGGATTCGGAATCCTCCACGGTATCTTGTTGCGTTCAGCTCAGGCTTGGGTTCGAGTGGCGCAAGCTGAGGTGGGATTGTCTTCCCGGCGATCAACCGGGCGAGCTGCTCACGTGTCATCTTCGGAAGCGAGTCGAGGTAGCTCATCTGCGCCCCGACATCCTCATCGGCGCCGCCAAACCAGAAGCGCTGAGCTGCGCCTCTGTGAATGCCCAGCGGTCCACGAATGGCATTGCCGTACCTGCCAGGCTTCACAGCATCTTGCTTGGGGAATATCTCGATCCCTTCACGTTGCCTGCCTACCTTGATTGGAATGCCTAACCGCAGAGCGAGGTCGCAGACGTAAAGCCGGCAGTCGCGCGCCAGGAGTGGCTCAGCCATGAAGATCCAGAGATGCCCGCCACGTCTGCTTTGCTCAAGCGCGGAATCCACGCCGTCCTGCTTGAAGCAGCGGTCAAGCTTGACGAGATCAGCAAGCGCATCCTGGTAATCAGCGTCGATGGCGACCCACTTGCAGCGCTGGGTGGCGGGGTTGATGGCGTAAAGGCCGATAGTGATTTCCCCTTCCAGGTGGCGGCGGATGGTGTCTGGCGTCAGGCTGAGTCCTTGGCCCGTTGTCTTAGCGGTGGGCCGGTAATAATAATGATGGCCAGTTTTCCGATGCGGCCGGTTGGACTGGAGGGTGTATGCCCGCCGATTCACGAAGAGGCGGAAATAGTCTGGCACCACGCTGGAGGGCGCATTTAGACGAAGCCTCTGCATCTTTTGCTCCGTAGAGCCCGGGAGGCCCGATAGTTCCATGGTAATTGGCGATAAAAGCAGCAATCTTTCCGTCAAATGGACCGGCGGGCAGTTGGGGCGGGGCTGGATTCTCGGTGACTTCCGATGAGGTGGGGTTGGTTTGCTATCCGACCGTGTCGTGTGGGAATTGTCTTTAGGCTGGGAGTTTTCCGAGGGTACGCAGCAAGTGCGGGAAGCGTTACCATGCGGGTACAAGTCTCATTCTTTTAGACCCCTATGTCCGAATGGCCTTCCGCACTGATAAAGCCGTTAACGAAAGTCTTACGCTCGGTGATCGAGTTGCGTCGAGTGAGAAGTTACGAGATTGACGACGTGCAATTGCCGCTCGTGGTGCTTACCCCCTTGCCTCTTCACGCCGCGTCCCGTCGCTTCCCCTTTGATCCTCCTGGGATGTCCACCTGCCCCTTGCATTTCAGCCCATCCAGCAGGTCTCCTGAGCCAAAGTTCTACGTGTTTCTGCCCACAGCGGTTGCCGTTAGAAGTCTCTGGTCAAATATTACAAGAATGTTACAGTCAGGTTAAGAATGTGTTAAAATGATCCTCGGCAGGGGGCCGGATCGAATGCCTCGGTGAGGCCCCTGACCAGGAAAGTAACCACGCGAGAGGCTCCGCCAGCAGCCCGATGCGTGGGGGTTTAAGTGCCTGGCGGAGAAGGAAAACGAGGGTATGACAGTTGGAGGTGAGAACTATGTTTCGACATGGTTTTACACTCGTTACTCTCGGAGCCCTTCTGTGCGGAGGATTGCTCGGCTCATGTTTTCGCGCGCAGGCCGCCGACAACGAAACCGGCGTTGTCATTGACGACCCTAGCAGTTTGAAGGTGCAAGTCGAAGATCTACATCCCTTCACTCATTTCGCCCTCATTCCGGTGGGCTCTGATGTGAGCACAATCAGATTTGAGAACGCAAAGACGGTCAAAGTTCCGACTAAAATCATATACACAACGGATAAGGACTACGACGCG
Source organism: uncultured Acidobacteriota bacterium (assembly GCA_963831905.1). Classification (GTDB taxonomy): domain Bacteria; phylum Acidobacteriota; class Terriglobia; order UBA7540; family UBA7540; genus CAVROP01. The sequence continues at coordinate 28,532 of CAWHRX010000010.1, forward strand.
GAAGTTGCTTTCAGGGATCCGGGCGGGTCCATGTACTGTCAGCGCAGGCAGACCGAGTCACCCACCACGGCTTATGAAATCACCTACTCCTTCCGTGGACAGCTGCTGGCATCCGATGAGTACGGAGCGAGGTACTCTCTCTTTCACGTCTACTTTCGACCGAACGAGCTTGCTCCCGAAGTGCGAAAAGCCCTCTCCGCTAGAAAACTGGGCCGGACGGAAACAGCGGACTACTTCACTGTGAAAACTTCTCGGGAAGCCGTACAACGAGTCGTGATTGACGAAACTCGGTCCAGCTTCTGCGATACCATCGTTCGAGACGGTCTCTGGACTCAGACCTACCCGGACTGCCTGGAAAGGATCAACTACAAGACGATCACCACGCCATCGGATTACATCACCGTCAGAGTTGATCCGGTTTGGCCGCGGTAAGACGGCGCAAGGCATGGTCGCGTATATACGACTGATGAGCGAGGGGAGCAGAGTGCTCTCGGACCTGGGGTGAAGGCTTGCGACGTGGCTGCCGCCCAGCGTCCAGAAGAGGTAGCACGCCTGCCTTTGCCTGTTGCCGCCCCGTCGCAGCGCCGGAGCAGAGGCTCGAGTGATGAGACGCCGTCGCCGCGAGACAGTTCTTGCATGGGAGGAAGCAAGATGCTCTCGATCAGCCTGCTGCTCCGGCAAGGGTTGACGCCATGAGTTCAGTGGCCGCTTGCAACTTGGGCACATCGCCCTCCGTCATGCGACCAATATCCCCGTACTTGAAGGCACCACGACTGGCCCATTCAACGACTTCCCCAATAGTCTGGTTCTTTCGTGTCGCAACGCGTCGCGCAGTGATTAGGAACTCATTGCGGAGTTGATTGAGCCCAGAGCCACGATGTGATCCGTTGCCATTGTTCCCATTGTGGCCGGCATGGGCTGAGGCGGCCCCATTGGCAGGCGACTTGCCAGATCCGTTTCCACCATTCGAGGCAGAGTTACTGTGAGGGGACGGTGGCTGTTGCGTCGGGGCTGTACTCGGAGGCAGACTGACGGGGGCAGAACTTGCCTCCGCTGATTCAGGACTCGAACAACCGTTCGCCGGATAGAACTCCGCTGCCAGTTCTGGTGCCTGCTCTTGCTCGTCTTCAACCACCTCAAGGACCTTGCCTCCCGACAGCAGTTTGCGAGTCTCGGCGAAGAGCCGAGCATTCTCCGTAAGATTGGCGATGAGTTTCTGCATGTCATCGCCCTCGACTTCGAGGCTGAGGGCCCAGAACGAACCAGTCTTCTTCCGCATTTCCTTGCGATCGAAGTATGCGACTTCTTCCGGCCAAATCACCAGCCTGCATGTGATGCCTGCCAGGCGACCACCGGTAAAAGTCTGCATCTCCTCTAGGGCAGAGTGAATCTGCCGTATCGACCGGTATGAACCGGTGTGGATCCGGCAGACACTCCCAAGACGAGGAAAGTCAGCCAACACAAAGCGGAGATCGCCGCTAGGCTTGCACAGGCCGGCAGCAAGCTCCGGGCATCCGTTCCCGCACTGAGGCCAGGGTTCACCTCCAGGCTTCTCAGCTGTGCGCCGGGTAGCAGTGACACCATCACCCCAGCACTTGCGCTCCGTGGCAGTCCACCAGGCATAGGAGCTGGGGAAGACATTCTCGATGTCGTCGTCGATCAACATGATGTGGAGTTCACGGCACTGCTCGCCATAATGCCGGGTCAGCTCCGGATCGGCTTCCCACTCAACCCTGTTGGGTGTCTTCTTCTTGCGCAGGAATGCGAAGTGGTCGAGCTTGGTAGGATGGTTGCGATCTCCATTGGGTGGCAGCCCGATGGAGACCTTGGTGGATACGGACAGCCGCTGGACGACACGGCCGTCTTGGTCGTGGGTGACACCGATGATCATGGGATTGCTCCTTGGAAAGCGCTGCAGAGGGGCGCCACGGTCTATAACGGCGACATTTGTGTTTCTGGGGCTACCCTACGTGCAGGACGATTTGGGCATTCTCAATGTCTGTAAGCTAATGTAAACAAGGGGTCGATGTCGCTGTTTCTCGGCTGGTCTGAGGTTGTGGACAAGAATCGATGCTGTAAAATGTCGTGGATGGGAGGGCAGTTCTACATACACGCAGTTAGTTAGCCAAGTGGGTTACTTCCGAGTGGCGCGTGATCCGCCCGGAATATTTGATTGTCCCCGGTCCCGGTGATAAACACTCGGCGACAAGAGCGGACCTGTTTCCTCGAACCCCGTCTGGCCCGAGACAAACGTCCATGTGGCGTCTGAACGTACCGTAAACTCCGTGAGAACGTGCGCCCGAACGCCCTGTTCACCGCGACCATTTCCCGATGGCGCGCCTCCGATAAAGCCCCTACGTTCTCTGTGCACAAAGAAAGACGGAACGCCGGCTCCGCTTTTTCCGTATAACAAAGGGATGACCTTTCCGAAGAGAGCGGCAAGCACCTTGCGTCAACTTCTCCTCATTGCCAGCCTTGTGCCTTTGGTGGGAACGCTTTCGCTGGCCCAGACTCGCGTCTGCCCGAATTCCGCTATGATCGGGCACTGGCAAGGCACGATGAGCCGCGAGGGTGCCGATGTCTCTGTGGCCTTTGACTTCGTCTTTGTCGATGCAGAACTGCGAGCCTCCTTCACCTCATTACCACAGCGGGTAATGGAGTATCCGTTCGATTCGGTTAAGCAAATTGGGAATCAGGTCGATCTGGTTCTCGGAGGAGATACATACTTTTCGTGTAAGCTCGACGATTCGGAACTGACAGGAACCTTCAAGGATGAAGACGGCTCCGGTACCTTCCGCCTGAAGCACTTCGCCGAAGTGCAGCTACCCTATACGGCAACCGATGTCATTTTCAAGAATGGCAACGTCGCCCTCTCTGGCTCGCTTTACGTTCCTCGCGGTGGGGGGCTACACCCTGCTATCGTTATGCTCCAGGGGTCAGGACCTGAGATTCGGTGGGGCGCAAACCGCTTCTGGGCGGACTACTTCGGGCGGAGGGGGATTGCGGCTCTTATCTACGACAAGCGAGGCTCGGGCAAGTCTACCGGCGACTGGCAGACCTCCGATTTCAACGCGCTTGCCGGCGACGCGCTCGCCGGGGTGAGCTTCCTTCAACATCAAGGTGGAATCGACCCGAAGAGGATCGGGATTCATGGTCATAGCCAGGGTGCTTCTATCGCACCGCTTGTCGCATCGCAGTCGAGTGCGGTGGCGTTCGTCCTGGCAGACGCTGCAAGTGGGATCCCCATGTGGCAGAATGAGATCTTTAGCCAACAGTCATCTATCAGGCACTCAGGACTTAAGGGGAACGATCTTGCAAATGCTGACCAGTTCGTTGAACGCTCGGTTCAGGTAGAGCGGTCCGGGAACGGGCGCGACACTCTCATTAGGGACTATAAAGCTGTCCTGCAAAGTGGGCAGACCTGGGCGAAAGAGACTGAACCTCCGGCAGAGAATTCTTACTTTTGGAAGTTCTTCCCGCTGATTGCAAACTACAACCCTGCGGACTATTGGAGACGAGTCAAGGTGCCTGTCCTGATCGTTGAAGCGGGTAACGACGAGCGAGTTCCGGTGGATTCGTCGGTGGCCGCAATTCAGGCGGCCTTGAGAGAAGGGCATAATCCCGATTACACGATCATCGTCTTCCCGAACGCCCCGCACACACTCGTAGAGCATCGCAAAGAGGGCGAACCCTTCCGCTGGCCTCTTATCACTTCCGGCTACGCAGACCTGCTGGCGTCTTGGGTTTTGTACCGAGAATCCGGCAAGCAGTGATCTTTGCAATCCCAGAAAGTCAGGTTTTCAGTAAGTTTTCCAGAAGTCAGTTTCGACGAAGTTTGTGCTGGTACAGCACTCGCCGGGTAGACCGCGAATAACGCCGCCGCGTTTACGAACCGCCCAACTCCCGTTTGGTCGAAAATAACTGGCCAATCTTTTTAATCGCACCTCTAACTAAGCGCCGTAGCTGAGAAGCGTTATTCTTCTCCAGTTGGGATTTTTTCTTCAGGAGGAGGGGCCCCGCTTCCGGCTCAGATCTTGGCAGGTCAACGCCGAGAGGGAGCCCCCATGAACTACGATTCTCTTTATCCCACTTTCTGCCCCGCCGCACAAGCTCGAAACCGACTGGGCTTGCAACAGCGAGAACGTCATGCTGCGGCGATGCCCTGCTTGTGAACGCGATTCCATCATCGGCCACGGTCGTCGCCGCAAGCAGGCGCACGATGAACATCACGACTGGATTGGGATCCGACGCGGCCTTTGCCTTGGTTGCGGGAAAACTTTCACCCTGCTTCCCCCGCTCTCTCTCCCCTACACCCACTACAGCTTGCTGGCTCGCGCTCAGGTGCTCCGCCGACACTTTCTGGAGCACTGTGCGTGGGAAGAGGCGACACCTACGCTGAAAGACCCCGATCGGGTGCCCGATCCCTCCACCGTCCGTCGTTGGTCGCGTGGCCTGGACCGCTCCCATCCGGCGGCCTCTTTTCGGCGCCAAACGATCGCCCGCCTGGCCCATTGGTTGGGACGTAGCGCTCCGGCCGTTCCCCAGGCTGAGCCACTTTCGAGGCTGACTCCAGTCCTGCAGGTTCTCTGGCCTTTGCGTCTTTGAAAAATTCTTTACTCCCCCACCATCCTTGCCTGGGAACGCTGCCCTCTTTTGCTTAGGCTCGTCTCCAGAGGCGAAAAACGCGCCATGGGCGAGGATCTCGAACAACTCAAACAACGACTCCCGCTGCTCGATTACTTGCGACAGCAGAATTGGACGGCCCGCCCGGTGGGTCGCGCCGGCGAGTTCGTGGGACTCTGTCCCTTGCACGCGGAGACCCGGCCTTCCTTCTATGTCAATGCCCGCAGGAATCTCTTTTACTGTCATGGTTGCGGTCAGGGCGGCGATCTGATTCGCTTTGTGGAGTTATCCCAGCACCTCTCGTTCCGACAAAGCCTCACCTACCTCGAACAGCTAAGCGCTGAGGCGGACCCCGCCGCCGTATTGCGGCAGGCTTCCGCTTTCTACCAACAGCAACTCGATCGCTACCCGGAGGCACAGCGGTATCTGGAACAACGCGGAGTGCGCGACCCTGCCCTGGTCCGGGAGTTGCAGATCGGTTATGCCCCCGGCGGGAGGTTGCGCCGTCACCTCCTCGCCCAAGGCTGTTCCCTCGATCTGCTGCGGCACACCGGCCTCGTCAATCCCCAGGGCCTCGACACCCTCTATCAACGCGTCGTCTTCCCCTGCTGCCAAGACGGCCGCATCGTGAATTTGTATGGCCGCAGCATCGGCACCGCCTTCGCCCATCGCTTCCTCCCCGGCACCAAGGGCGACTTGTTCGCCTGGGAATCGGTTCGCCAGTTCCCCAGCGTGATTCTTGTCGAAGGCATGTTTGATCTCGCGGTCTTGTGGCAGGCAGGTTTCCGCCACGCCACCTGTTCGTTGGGCACGCATCTCACCTCTGACCAGTTTCAACAGCTGTGCGACCGCCCGCGCACCGTTTATCTCACCTTCGATGTCGATGCCAACGGCAGCGGCCAGCAGGCTGCGCAAGCCTTATCCCATCGTCTGCGGGCGCAAGGCATCACCGCCCGCCGCGTCCTCCTGCCTCCCGGCCACGATCCCAACTCCTTCTTCGTCCAGGGCGGTGACGCACGACAGTTCCAATCTCTCTTGGAGGCCGCTCCCTTATGAAGTTCCACACCATGCGCCCACAGACTCTCAACCCAGCCCAAAGTCCGATTCGTATCGCCGAGCAGGCCACCGGTCGGGAGGTCGGCTGGGTCAATCGCTACCTCGACCGCGAGTACGTCCGCCGCGTGGCGGACACGACCCTGCGCACCTGGGCTTACAACCTCCTGCACTTCGTTCGCTGGTGGGAAAGTCTTCATCATACCGGCGACGTGGCGGAAAGTGACCTGACCGAGTCGACGCTCCTGGATTACGTGAAGTTCCAGTCCAGCCAACAACCTGCGCCTTCCAGTTCCACCATCAATGACCGCGTCGCCATCGCCGATCGCGCCCTGCGCAACGCGTTCCCCGACGCCCCCTGCCAAGTGGCCCGCGGCTTCCATCATGCTTTTTTGCACCGCAGGCCCCTGGGCCTGGGCCGGCCACGGATAGCGTGGAGCCGGCTACGAGTGAGGGTGCCCAAACGGAACCTCATCCCGTTGTCCGTGGAGGAGGTGGCACGTTTTTGGTCCAGTTTCCGCACGGCTCGAGACTTGGCCATCGTGGGCTTGATGCTTCTCGAAGGACTGCGCTCCGCCGAAGTGTTGGGTTTGAATGAGGACGACCTGCTGCTTTCCGAAGCGCAGCTGCGCGTGCGGGGCAAAGGTAACAAACTGCGCTTCCTACCCTTGGCGCCGGAAACCGCGCAACTCCTCGATCACTATCGGCGGCTGGAGCGGCCCCAGGTGGGCACCGCCGCGCTCTTCCTCTCACTCAAGGGACCCGCACGTGGAACCCGCATGACGCTGGCAGGATTGCGATCCCTGTTCCGCTATCATCGTCAAACCACCGGCATCAAGCTCGCCAACCCGCACCGGTTTCGCCATACATTTGCGTCGGACATGGTCCGCGCCGGGATCAGCCTACCCGCGCTGATGCAGTTGATGGGGCATGCTGACATCCAAACGACTTTGCGCTATGTGCAGATCACGCCGCAAGACGTCTACCGGCAGTATACGCGCGCCGTGGCGCAGCAAGTTCGTCCCCTTCCGAGGCTCCCCTCATGAAGTGCACCCGACGCCCTCCGCTCCAACATCCGCTGGCCGCCATCTTCGACCGCTCGGTCGATTCCCTCGGTGCGGCGCTCCACCCTGACACCATTCGCCACTATCGCGGGACCGTGCGCAACTTCCTGAGCTATCTCGGGGCCGCTCACCCTACGGTGGACTCGCTCGATCAACTGCGCCGTGAGCCCCACCTCCTCGGCTGGATGTCCCGCCTGCGCTCGCAAGCGCCGCCCCTCGTGACCGCGTCCTATATCAACTTGCTGATTGACCTGCGCGCCACCTTCACCGAACTGGCATGGACGCACCAGCTTCCTCAACTCGCACACCTGGTCCGTCGCGAGGACGTCCCGCACCTGCCGCAAAGACTCCCACGCCCCCTAACGGCCGAGCAAGATCAGCTCCTTCAGCAAGAGTTCCTTAACCGCAACGATCTGGGTGGAAATGCCTTCCTGCTGATCCGCCACACCGGTATGCGCATCGGGGAGTGCGTCGACTTGTCCTACGATTGCCTCCGCTCGACCGGCCCCGATCAATGGGCCGTTCACGTGCCGCTCGGCAAACTCAAAACGGAACGTATGGTGCCGGTGGATCGGTTGGGGGTTGAACTCATCCACCGCCTGCGATTCTTTCGCTCTCTCGATCCGCTGCCTCCGGACGGCCGGCTCCTAGCCCGTCCCAGCTCCAAGGAAGCCCTCGTTCGTCAACTCCGTGATTATCTGCACGAGGTCTGTCATGCCTTGGGTCTCTCCACACGCATCGTCCCCCACCAATTCAGACACACCTATGCCTCAGAGATGCTGCGCGCGGGTGTGAGCTTTCCGGTTCTGATGAAACTACTCGGCCACACCTCTCCGGAGATGACCATCCTCTATGTCGAAGTGGCATTGAATGATCTCCAGCGGGAATTCCTCCAGGCTCGATCAAAGCCTCGCCATCTGGTTCCCCAGCCGAAGACGTCTTTCGCCCTCACTCGAACTGGTTTGGAGGGAGTTATCGATTCCTTACAAACCGCTCAACATGCGCTGGAGATGTTCCGACGGTCGCTGCCCACAGGCGCTGCACGCAGTTGCCTCGACCGGCTCTCCAACCGCCTCACAAAGATCGTCGGAGAAACCCGTAAACTCCGCACCGCCTGAGGATGGGCAGAGATTGGCCGGTTATGTCAGCCACTCGGAAGTTGAGGGTGGGCCTACGCCTTCTCAAATTACTCGCAACTGGCCATTCAGCGTCCACCGATGGGTGTCGGTAGCACTCCCTGCGTGTTTGTCTATGCCTTCCTTCTCCAACCCGCAGCACTCTTGAGCCTGTAAAGCATGCTTCTGGATTCTTGTGGATTGCCACCGGCCAAGCTTTCTGAATACATTAGCAATCCAGCCTCTGATCGACTCGGGTGAAAGCGCACAAACACTCCAGCCCGGATCGCTCCACTCTCATTGACCGTCAAAGCTCTCACTTCGGCGATCTGGCCCATCAGCACCTCACGATGCTCCCAAATCCACCGCCGCTGATCATTCGTCAGTTGGAAGGAGCCAATCTCACTCTTCACGCCAGTCGGTCCTTCCACAACCATGGCACCGAGGCTGCCGGCGAACTTCCCCGAGCCTTCGATGCAACGCACGACTTTCACATCGAGGGTGTCGTTCGCCTTCACCTTGAACCAGTCGTCGACGGCATCCTTATATTTAAGGACCACGCCTTCGCTGTAGGGGAGACCTCGGGGATCGCTGATGATGTCTTGATAGAACTTCACGGGATCGCCGCCTTCCGGCATGACTGGGACAACGTGGAAATGCCTGTTGAACAGCCTGATCTCTTCGATCACGCCTTCATAGAGGTCACGCCGCTGCCCATAGGGCATCTGGCTGACGTCCCTGCCGTTGAGCTTGGCGATGTCCCAGGCGTAGAACTCGACAGGCCCCCTCTCGCGCTGGATCTGGATCGCCTTCTCGGGCAGAGCATTCACGATTCCGCCCACACGAGCAGCGCCATCCGGATGATGAAGCTCGCCACGCAGCACCGTGCCTTCCTGGTTTGGGCCTGGAAAGAGCCTGCGGGCCAGCCAGACGGGAGAACGATTACTCACGTCTTCGATGGCCGGGAGCTTATCGTAGTAAGACTCTCCTTCCGGCCGATGGCTGCGATAGACAGCACGCAGGTTGTGGATTGCCGCGTTGGCGAGGCTGCCATCGTCTTTCCATTCCACACTGACCAGCCGACCGGACTGGCTGATGGTCTTGAGGAATTCCTCCGGCTTCAGGTGAATATCGGGCTTTGCCACCAGGACAGAATTGTCCTTCAGGCGGACAACCAGATAACGGTTCTCCTCGAAGGCTTGCCGGAAGGCATAGCGTCCCTTGAGGGCACCGTTTGCAATGTTGACCTCGAAGGAACGCGTGTGTGGCTCAACTCCTTCCGCAACGAAGTCATAGTGCAAGCCTGCCTTCTCCGCCTCGTGTTCGTGAACATTGATCTTCCCAAGCCGGCAGCTGCCGTCAACCTTGATGACGCCCGTGCCGGAGTAGATAAGCCTCTTCTCGCCCTTTCCATGGCCTTCCTTGATGACTCCGTTGAAATCGTCCATGGAATGAGGCTCATTCTCTACCGCCAATGTTCTTGTCCGCTGATCGGTGGGCAGACCTTTCTTCAGTGTGAATTTGGCGTATTCCTTTCCGGTCCGCGGACCTGCCAGCAGAGCGCCATCGACCGTCTTCTTCTGCAAGGCGCGGGGGAACGCCAATTGACTGGTACCGAGGGGCTGGGGCGTGCCCAGAAGTTCCTTCGCCCTGCCGAGAGCAATTCCGAAGAACAGCCTTCCAGCTTCATGAACGAGTGTTTCTCCCACGCTGAGAGCGAGATTCGCCAGAGGATTCATCTTTGAGCTCGATGGGGGGTGGGGAGTGGAAATTTACGCCGCTTGAGTGTGCGTACTATGACGAGGAAGAATTAATTGGAAAGAAAAGAGCGACGCAGATACGACATATGGCTGGAATACCGCACCGTCATCGGGGTGACCAGTCAAGCTGAGGGAAGGTCCCCCCGTATGAATTGACACGCCTGGGGTTATCGAGCGGGCTTCATTGTGTTAGCATTACCCTATGGACAGCAGACCTTGCGATGCTCTGCGCGAAATCCAGGCCGGACGCTTGGGTTTCGAGAGTTTCGCTCCGCCCGAAGTTTTTGTCTTGGGCGTATATGACCAATTTGGCGTGACGGTAGCGGACCTGCGATGGCATCTTCCCTGTTGTGACAACTGCGCGTCAATAAACGGAGTGAGGGACCAACTCGCGGACTTTGACCGAGTGCGTTTCGAGAAACTCATCGAGTTAGTCGGCCAGTTGCAGGCAAGTCTGCGAGAGCGCCTTCAGCAGGAGGAGGCGTATGCTGAGAGTTTCGCGTCAGTACACGCAGACGATTTCGTGGGTAAGCAAGAAACCCAAGGATATTCCCGGGAGGATATGTTTGAGTCGTATAAGGATTTGGAGCTTCAAGAAGTTCGCCCAAAAGTCTATTTCTGGGCCGTCAGGTTGCACGCAGCGGTTGGTCAATTGGTTGCTCGCTGGTTGGAGCTGTTCCTGCCGCCAGCCTTCCCGCGCGTATTCATATACGGTGAGTCAGGGCGTGCCAACGTCCGCATAGAATACAGCGAGGGTCGGAAGCGCGTACTACTGCCGCCCGAGCTATTTCAGCTTCTGGCAGAAAATAGCCAAGATGCGTCGCGGACATTGTTCTCAGCACTTTTGCTCGGGGAAGCCTTCGGTAGTTTGATAGAACAAAGCGACCTAGTAAACCTCATATTAGAAACGGACCACTCGGCGTTTACAAGCAGCGTGCCTCTGCGCGTTGACTGGCAGAAGGTTTGGGAACACTACTTGGCCTTTGCCGACACGGAAGCGAATAGGCTCACGTCAAGCGTCCCCGGAACAAGTTCCACCGGGATTCAGCCTGCTTCTGACGAGGGTGCGGAATACGGGCAGAATCCGGACGAGCCTTATTATAAGTCTAGTATAACTATTAACGAAGCAGTGGAGAGTGCTCGCTTTGACCACACGGTAATCATGGACCGCCAGGAAGATATCGTAAGGACTTTGAAGCAACTTCTCGAAGTCGGAGGCAAGGCCCCTGACGAAATGAGGCGTCAATGCGAAGCCACCGTACAGGATGCTTTGGGAGTTCTCCTCGGTGAAGTTGAGCAACCCACCAAGAAGTTTCTCATTACCGCGGAATACCACTACACCCAAACTCCGGTAGACCTTGATTTCTCGAACGTCATAATAGGCTTCACCAAAGCCTTTGAGTCCGAGCTGAAACGGGTCATTAAGCAATTCCATGATGGGTTTCAGCAAGTCGTATTAAGTGACCCCGAGGTGAAGCGGAAGAAACCAATACTTAAGTTTACCCTCGGTGAACTCTCAGGGCTCCTTAAGAGGAACAAATCTGTTTTCGCTAATCTCGAAGGGCTTTTTGGGACTAAGGGTAGGCTAGTCTATGCGCATGTTCTCAATGCCATTGAAACCGTCAATCAGCAGGCAGAGGCGAAGCATTCAGGCATGAGAGCAAAAGCGGATGCCACCAGATTTAGGAGCCTATTTCTTGGTAAGCCGTCGATTATGGAGGCACTTTTCCCGCGGGTCGAGAAGCAATCGTAGCGCAGAACTCCGTCGCTGAATCTCCCTCGGGTTCGCCCTTTCGAAGTCAAGGGCAAACTGGCAATCGTTAAACCGCAGCGGCGCAATGGTTCCCCCGCCCACGGTCATACCGAAACACTCGTTCATGCCGCACCAATGCCAGTTTTTGGGCTGAGGGCCGACGGGTAGCTGTACTCACCAGTTCCTTACGCAGCCTTCGCCAGCCTGCTTCTCTCACGCCTGTCCATCCGTGCCACTACCTGGCCGGTCAGCAGGTCCACTGCGAACACACCCAGCACGGCGACAGCTTCGAAAACGATCCCGCCGAGATGGCTGACCGCCAGGATAGAAGCAAAGGCGGCAGTGGATTGCATCATCTTGTTCTTGAAAGGGCTGGTGAGCCAGATCACCACATACATCAACAGCAGGGCTGGCGCGTACAGGACCATCAGCAGCACCAACCCTGTGTCGATGGCGGACTTGCCGAGTCTCCAGAGCCTGGATTTGCGTGGGTAGCTCTTGGAATTCTTCCAGAAGGCCAGGCCGCAAAGCGCGGCGATGCAGGCGGCCCAGAAGAGTTTGTACTTTGCGACGAGTGACATGCTTCGTCCTCCTTCAGCCCCCGCTAATGGGGGCTGAGGATCTCCGACCACGCGGCCTAGTTGAGCCCAGCTTCCTGCGCGGCGGTGGCTTCGGTGTGAGTCAGCGTGTCCGCCAGCTTGGATGCGTAGCGCTCCACCGGGGTGAAGCCCAGATCCTTGTGCATCAGATGGCGAATGCCGAAATAGCCAGCGACAGCGGCAACAACGGACAAGAAAACAGTAATCGTGTACTTCATGGTTTTATCCTCTCCTTTGATTGGGTGATTTGTGTCTTACCGGAAACGGACGGGAAAAGGTCAGGACAACCGGGACTCCAACCTGGTCAGCCGGCACCAGATGGGCACGACGAAGGTTACCATTAACGTGTTCACGATGGTCCCGCCCAGCGCAAATGTGACGCCAAGAGGATTGCTGATCCCGTGAACGGAGTAATTCACGACCTCGGTCATGGTGAGGGCGATGACTTTGTGGGAGTTTATCCAGCGCAAGGCGGATTCCCTGGGCCTGGCCCGCTTGAAGCCGACGAACCTGGCCAGTTCGTTCAGCTTGCCAAGCCCCGCCCACACCAACGACCAGAATACGGCGCCGGCGGCGAAGGACGAAGTACTACTCGGAGTGAACGTCATGCTCCTCCTTCCATTTCTTGTAGGTCTCGTCCATGTAGGCCGTCATTTCATACTCCCAGTTGAGAGCCCAGGCAGTAGTGCAGAGAAAGAGAACGATGAGACCACCAGGCAGCACCAACATAAGAGCAATGAATATCAGCTTCTTCCAGTAGAGCTTGAGCAGCCTCCGGAACAGGCCCTTCTCCTGAATCGGGCAGGTCTTAAGGCTGGCCAGCAACTCCTCCATTTCACCGGGTCGCATGGGCGCAGATCTCCTTCTTCGTGCGTCGTGCCCGCAGTGACATGACCGAGTTTCGGATCGCGGCGAAGATCCACTTGGCGCCACACACGGCAGCCCACGCGACGGCGGCGGCAGCAACGATAGCGACCATATACGCCAGCATGTCGAGGAATAGCAGCAGGCAGAGATTCAGAAATGATTTGATCACCAGGGTCTTCCTCCTTTCTTCCTTAGTGCCCGGCGCATCGGAGAATGCGCCAAGGCCAATCCACGAACTACTTGGCGGAACGCCTCGTACTGCACGAGCTTCCGAATCAGGTTCACGAGCCCGTCGGCAAGCTGCAACCGCAGGCGATCCTGCCTGGTGAAAGCTCGCCCGACTTTGCCACGCAGCACCTTGTCAAATGGGGATGGCCTGTCGTTGGGCTGGCGGAAGTAATTGACCTTGGCTTTTAGGACTTTGTTCCTCCAGCTTGCGAGAAAGCCGATCCCACTGCCGATCTCGGCGAGAGCGAACACTTCCAGTATTCCGGTCAAGCTCCACCTCCTTATGCGAACAGGCGCGCGATCCAATGGGCCATGCCAACTCCGAGACCGATCAGCACGCCTATCCCCATCGAGCCCAGAACGGACGCAATAACGACGCCAAGCGTCAGCCCAAGCCTGTTTTGAGGGACGCTGTCTTCGGGATTGGCCAGCCTGTCGATGGCGCACAGGGCGGGTAGCTTCGCCTTGAGGGTGTCGATGGGGATTCCAGACGCATGGGAATAGTCTTGGACGTTCTTCGCAACTTCGTTGTAGAGCGTTTTGAATTCCTGTGCGCCAGGGCGGACGCCATTGGCTTCGTGGCCTTGGGCGGCTTCGGAGGCGGCGGCCACGGCCCACTTCAGCCGGCGCCAGTGCCAGCCAAGCTTGAGGGACTTGCAGAAATCAGCCACGGGCAGAAAGTAATCGGTGATGCTTGCACTCTCTGACATTGTTCCTTTCTGAGCGGTCAGTTCATCCATGGGAATCCTCTCCTTTCGGAATCTTCGTGATCTTCGATACCTCAGTTGGCTCGGGGTGGGTAAGCAGTAAGACCTGACTATGGTGAATTCCTTGGCTCCACCTGATGCTTGCCGTTGGAGGGGTCAGTGAGGTTGGGGCTTGCGTGATGAGAACGAGAGCTTCCAGTGTGTCGCTTATCATTGCTTCGGGGGCTTTTTCCGTGAGCCTTCGGTAGGCGTGCGTAAATGAGTGCTTGAGGCAGGCGGTGGCTCGGAATTAGGAGTCTTGATGCGCTACAATACTTCGTGTTTTACACTCCGCAATGGGAGGCCTGGGTATGCATCCCCATCAGCGTGCGACAAAGGTACTTCTGTTGTGTTTGGCGTTGATTTTCTTGGTCGTCTCCCAATCGCGTTGTGTGTTTGGCCAAGCGGGACAAGAGTGGGGCAAGCCGGAGAACGGACTGCAATTGTCACTCTTCCCAACCCGCGGATTGCCAGCGTTGTCGACGGGTTTCCAGTTTCGAGTGGAGATTCGAAACGTGGGAAGCAATGACCTCCTGCTTAAGCTAGGGGGCATGCTGGCCAACGGACAGAGACAATATCCGAACGCCCTATCACTCCTTATTACAAATCCGACGGGCGAGACTATAGAGTGTGGTTTTCCAGGACCGTTTGCCGTGGCTGGGTGGGTCGGCCCTTTTATCGTGCCTCTTCCGGCGGAAGCCTCTTTTTTACTTCCGGTTGATTTAGAGAAATGGACGCAGAATTGGAAGTCCTGTTTCGCGCCGCACGACTACATCCCCCTCCATCTGCGCACCGGCCAATACGGCCTCCGGGTCCGGTACGCGGTTGAAATTCAGAAGGACCATCATTTCGATCTCTCGAATGGGGGCATTGTGACTTCTGGCGCCCCGACCTGGGCGGAGATACTGTGGGCAGGACAGATTTTACGTCCTGCATGGATCGGCACAGCGACCTCGAACCAGGTTAGGTTCGACTTGCCTCAAGACCGGGCCGGGAAGTGACCGTCTCGCCCGCAGGTACATGCGCTTCGGGGGCTTCTTCCTCGGGCTCACCCAGGAAGAAGCAGCACTGCTGACAAAGCCTGCCACGCTTTGGTTGTGGTGGCTCGCCCAGTTCGCCGAGTTCGAGCTGCCCGGAGGCGCAATCAGTGTTGAAATCCAGAATCCCTTCACCAGGGGAATAACGATACTTGGGGCAATACCTGCGGACTTCCTTGCGAGTGGTAAACACCATCGCGTGGTAGTCTTTTTCGATCTGACGCTTGAGCTGGCTTTCCGGCGTCCGCCAGAGTACCAGTGAAAAGGAATCAACTTTTCCTGCGAGTTTCACCAAGGCGCTATTTCCACTTCGCAGGGCCTGGGGAAGATGAAATGAAGTAGTCGTCTTTGGCATAAGCACATCCTTTCCCGGGCGATAGCCCGGAGCTGAGAATTGAGATTTGACAACGGAGGGTTGGTAACCCTTCGACGTGGGCGGAGTACTTGATGGAAGCAGGCTGATTGCTCCGTGGATTCGATCAGGTCGGCTGGGGGTATACTGGACAGGACTCGGGAGTTCAAAATGGACATTCAGGACAAAATGGAAACCCTGGACAAGAGGCGATTCAACATGAAACGCGGATTTGTGCTGGGCCTGTGCATAGGCATCTGTGCCTGCGGACTGCTGTTGAGCGGCAATGCTCAACAGCCTTCCAGTAAGGCAGAGAGCCACTGGACCATCGGCATTTACACCGGCCCGTCCCCGTTGCAGCTTTCCGCCCCGGTGAATGTCAGGAACCCGGTGTTGACAGGGGCAGATGTCAATGACTTGAATGTCGATACCCTTGCCCATCCATTCATGGTCGTTGACGGCTCGCGGTATTTCATGTTCTTCACGGCCAAGGACCTTAAGAGTGACAAGGGCGGTATCGGAATGGCGGAGAGCAATAACGGCCTGGCGTGGCGCTACAGACACATCGTTGTCCATGAGCCGTTTGTCCTCGCTCACCCGTACGTGTTCAAGTGGCAGAATGACTACTACATGATTCCGGAAGCCCATACGGAGACTTCCGTCCGGCTCTACAAAGCGACAGCATTTCCCGACAAATGGGAGTACCAGAAAGACCTGCTCACGGGCGAGCATTTCATTAGCCCGACGCTGGTCCGGTACAAGGACATGTGGTGGATGTTCATTTGCGAGGAAGGAAACGAAACCTTGCGCCTGTTCTATGCGCGGGATTTCATGGGGCCGTGGACCGAACATCCTCTAAGCCCCGTGATTAAAAAGGACCTGCATACCGCACGACCCGCCGGCCGACCGTTCTTACTGGATGGTAGGCTGTACCGGCTGGGACAGGACTGTCTGCCGGTATATGGATACCAAGTGCATGCCTTTCAGATTACGGACATCAGCACCACAACTTACTCGGAGAAGATGATCGAGGCTCCGGTGGTGCGAGCCTCATCGAAGGGCTGGAATGCCGAGGCCATGCATCATGTCGACGCTCACCAGATTGGTGCGAACCAGTGGATCGCGGCCGTCGATGCGCTCGGCCGGTAACCCACTCACTGTCGTTGTTCCAAAGGTGTAACCCTCAACCCAAGGGAATCTCCGCCTCCGAATCACATCGCCGGAGAACCCCACCTGCGCTGGTGGCGTGGTCCAGGGGTCTGCCCTTGCCACCGCAGCCAATCTTCCTGGTGGGGATCCGCCACCATCAAGTCCTATTCGCAGGGAGTGTGGTGGACTATGACAATCACGGTAGTGAATACTCCTTGGCTCCCAACAGAGTTGTTGGTTCACGAAGTGGAATGACCTTACCTGAAAGAAACAGACAATAGAGTTTTGCATATTTCCTCCTTGCTCCCGGACTCTCGAATCCCGGAGGGCATGTGAAGACAATTGTTATCAAATGTGGTGGTCTTGCTCAGCCAGCGTGCAGACGGCGGTGAGCGAGTATTTACCGTTGGAGACGAGGATGCCGGTGAGTTCGCGGGTGACTGCGGACAGATGTTCACGAGAAACCCAGCAGAGCGGCTCCGACTTCCCTTCGAGGAAGACCTGGGCAGCAGGCTCGTCCTGGCGAGTCTTCGGATTGTGATAGGTGACCGGCTTGACGGTGACCCGTTGGCCAACTTGATCCTGAAACAGCTTCAGCTCGGCTTCGATCCTCTGGCGATCTTGCTGTTTCAGAGTCGCGTCTTTCAGCCTCTGCTCAAAGCCATTGACTGCGGGCAGGGCCACTGTGGCAGGCTGGGGTGTTGTCGCACTGGTGTCTTCAGTTGCCAGCAGGCCATGCTCCAGCCGGTACTGGCCATCCGGCACATCCACGATGCCAAGCCAATTGGCAGCATTGGGAGTGGTGCCTGCCATTCGTACCAGCGTGTCTTCCACGACGACATCGAGATTCAGATGGCCGTAGTCAGCGCGCACGCGGTCCGACTCCCAGGTAATCGGCACATATTTGCGGGTCGCGCCTGCGGCCCTGGCCATGTCCAGGAAGCCATCCAGGGTGTGCGGACCTCCCAGGATGCCGTCGGCGACTGGCTTGACGGAGCCGTCTGGATTACGTGGTGGCTCAAGGGTCAATTCCCGGTCGAAGACCAGCTTCACCAGTTCAGCGTAGATCTCCAGATACATGCCGCTGGCTTTGATGCGGTTGTGGATGTCCTCCTCGGCAAACAGATACGCGGCTAAGCCGGCCTCCTGCTCGTTGGTGATGCGCTTGCCGCGATGGTCCTTGCCCGCCTTGAGGAACTCCGCCTTCTTGGCTTCCCGAGTGCGGTTATAAAGCAACCAGAAGTCCCTGGCGGCAGTCGCAGCCTCCGGCCGAGTGGGGAAAGTCCGGATCTCCAGAGGCACACGCCAGCAGCGTTTCCAACTCTCCTTGTCGGCATACTTGCGTGCCTTCTTGAAGATCTCGACCCATTCCTCATGGGCAACGTCCATCGCCGTGCTCACTGGAATGGGCTCGCTGTAGTTGCCGAGGCGATGCCGAGGAATGCGTCCCTGTCCTTCAAAGCCGCCTTGCCACCAGAACTTTGGCGCCACGGGACAGGTGTTGCGGAATTCCGTAATCGCAGCGCTCGCCCACTCGACCGACTTCCCATTCATCTTGATTGAGTCAATAATCTCCTCCAGACGCGAGGCAATCATGGGCATTTGGCTCTTGGGCAGGTCAAGCTCCATCCAGCGGATGGCCTCCACGACCTTGCTGCTTGGCTCCATCGCCCTGAGCTGGGCCACGATACTCTCCCGATTGAGCCACAGCAGATTGAACCAGACGATGGCATTGACTACGCACCCGATGCCCATCTGGCCGTGCCTGGCATCGACGATCATCCTGATGACGTACTCGTCGTCATACCGTTGGACTTCGGGATGGCGGTCGAACAGGGCATCACCGTCATCAATCACCATCGCCTGCGTGGGAGTGGCCACAACCTGCGGATAATCCTGAAGGGCCTTCCAGTGCGCCACGATCTCCGGGTCGAGCAATGCCAGCACGGAATCATCGAAATCCGCGCCATTGAAGCTCTTGCCCAGACCCGGCGTGCCGTCCGGACTGGCTGCGAAGCCCAGATGGACGAACATCACGGCGCCACGGTCGATATCTGCAAAATGCTGAAGCCTGCGGCCGTGCAGCTTGCCGGATTCTTTATGCGAGGCGTTGGGATTCCTCAGAGAGATGAACTCACCATCGAATCCGCCCAGATACACTGAGTTGACGTCGGGCAAGGTCGAACGCTCCCAGTGGGGATAGCCCTGCCGGTCGAAGACAAACGGCTCCGGGAAGATATATTTCCGTACAGCCGTTCCCGCCAGCTCCTGGGGCTTCACGGCCATGAGATCCTTGGGCTCCCGGAAGCGTATGCGGAAGCGATCAGGATCGCTGTTCTGCGGAGATTCCATCTGGGTGCGGTAGAAAGCATCACGGCAATGACGGAACCGCATCGCCGGCAGGCCTGCGGCATACATTCTCCGCAGCTTCCAGCGATTCTCGTCCGTCACGAGATTGCCGTTTTCATCGACCCAGCTGTCCGGGTTATAGAACCCGATCTCCTCTTTGACGCGTTCGTCGTCCCTCATCATCTCGAACACGTCGCGGGCAAACTCCTGGCTGAGAGACTGGATCAGCTTTGCATCCCTTACCTTCGCCAAGTCGAGATTGGAAGCAGTTTGCACGTCCAGATTGGCCGGACTGCCATGGAGTTCGTTGAGGACACTGAAATAGGCTTCGCCATTCCAGGAACGAAGCTCTTTCTTGATGTCGAAGACGATCAGATCGTAATCGACATCCCAGATGAGGCAATGGGCCTTGATTTGGCCGGTGGGCAGGGCGCCGGTGATCTGAATCAGATCGCCGATCTGAACCGGATGCCCGGTCAAAAGAGCGCCGCCCCGGCGAGAGGCCAGAGCCGCTCCCGAAGTCCAAGCCTCGGGCCAGCGCGGCCCAGGATCGTAGACCGCAGTCTCGAACGAGGTAACCCCATCCGCCAGGATGACCCGATGAACAGAGTCGTATTGATTCAGCTGGCGGACTTCGGCTTCCCTTCCGAATAGCGCTGTCCTGCCTCTGGCCAAGTGCCTTTTGATCCGCTTCGGGATACTCGGCTTGGCTTGTGCAATCCCGAAGCCGAAGAGGCGGCAAGCCTCCTCATAGGGTACTTGTTTATCGAGCAGGACGGCTGAGAACCCATTGTCCCTTACGATCGGGATCACCGGATACCAGCTCTGCCCCTCGATTACAATCCCGAGGCCAGACTGCACGATGTCCAGAGCCAGCCCAAATGACTCGGCACTGCTACCCAGGCTGATGCGGCCATAATGCAGGCCGTTCAGCTCGGCATAGTGCTCAAGTACTGGGCTGAGTTCGCTGAACCCGAAGCTCGTCCTGACATCCGGCTTTTCGCCCGGTTGGCGATAATGCCGGAAGATTGGCCTGCGGCCAGGACGCTCCGGGTCCTCAAGCACCGACCACTTCTGGTGCGGCTTGTTGATGTCCGGAGTGAAATACAGTTCTCCGTGATTGGGCATAGTTTGCCCCTCCTTCTGTCGGGCATGCCGCCGACGGGCAGGATTGGAACTGGAGGGTGGGATTAAGAGTGGGATCCATTCCGGACGGAATGGAGATGAGGCGGGATTGCCGGAATGCGGGGGAAAGATGGGATCCCCTTGCTCCCCGGCCGAAGCCGGGGCTTTCCGGACTTAGGTTGAGATTGGGTTAGCTGCGCAGCCAGCGCAGAATGTGGGTGGATTGAACGTCCTTGGCACGCTGGACGTCCTCGCGCATATTGATAATGCTCCTTTGGAACTGAGCTTCGAGAAATAGGGGCGCATGAGCAGGCAGCTGAGCTGCTCGCTCTTGGGCGATCTGGGTGAGCATAGTCGCTAGCTCTCTGCGCCTCTCCTCCCGCATTTCACGAGCGAGCAAGGCACGCTCCGGTTGAAAGTACCTCAAGGCACACCTCCTTGTGATCCGGGAAATTGGCTGAATTCGAAGGAATGTTTCCTACTGGTGGGACTAATAAAGGCGGGAAAGCAATTGCGGAGAACGCTGTCCTCGACTGGAGCGAGGACAGGAATGTGCTGTCGCTATGAGGGAAGGACGTGTGACCCTTCCCCCCAGAAAGACTCACTTCTCGGTGCAGTAATCGGTCAGCTTTGAGCCGACGTAAACCAGGGTATGCCCTGTTGTCAGCGTAGCTTTCCGTGACAGATTGCAGACGCCAGGTATGACGGTTGACTTGCTGTAGTTGATTGCGGCGGCAGCAGCCTTATCGGCCGCTTTCAGGCATCCGCCGAACAAGCTCGTGAAGATTGTATTCGAATCCATGTGTCCTCCTGGACAAGCCCGGAGGGTCTCTCGACTGCGATGTTCGCGGAGACCCCCGTGGGCTCGAAACGATTTGGATGGGGCCCCCCATCCGTATCGTGACCAGGTGCATATCCGCTTGGGACATTTCCGGCCTCGCGCTCGAAACCCTCGCATGTGCCAGGGAGGATCAGGTTTCCAGGCAGGGGAGACGATTTCGGCAGGTTTTGGATCAGCGAGGGGCCTCGCGTGGGAGACCGGCTTCGAATCATAGCGTGGAGGATTGCATCGCGGGTTTTCAGAGGACGCCTATCCAGGATTTCGGGGACCTTGTTTGACTCAGGAGCTGGAGCGGTTGATGGCCAACGGCACGGAAAAGTGCGAAGCAGAGGGAGGAGGATGGCAGAAGGCAACTGCTCTAGTGGAATCTATTTTGTGGGGGATTTTGTGGGGACCTTCAATGGCTTAGCTACTGGTCGATCTCTAGGCAATTTCTTCTATGTCTAGTATTATCAGCGCTATAAAGCTGATGGCAATTGAGTTGCTTGAAGCTGATCTATTGCTTCGTAGGCAAGTGCTCTATCCAGCTGAGCTACGGGCGCACAAAAACGGTGGTTGGAGAGTTGCCGCACCTCAAATGTCGGGCTTACACGACACTCCAGACGCACCTTGACCTTCAACCATTTTGCAACGACGACGCCCGTCTGTCAATCCACGTTTCACGCCCTGTCTGGTGCTCCTCGGGATAGCCACCCTTCCTCCGAGAGTAAATGGCAGCCGAAGGCGCAGCCTCAAGAGACCACCCTAAGTTTGCCGGGGCGCCCATCATGGCCGTCCCGACAACGCGATTTTTCCACACGTTATGAGGGTTATGGTATAGTCGGCAGGACTCTGGAGGGAATGAAACACCATGGCCATCGTGGAGCAGGTTGAAAAAGATTTGGTAGCCGCCATGAAAGCGAAGGCGGTGCTCAAGCTCTCAGTCCTTCGCATGGCGAAAGCGGCGTTGATGAATAAGAAGGTTGAACTTGGCAAGCCGTTGGGAGATCCGGAAGCCCTGGCGGTTTTGCGCACGCTCATTAAGCAGCGGCGCGATTCCACAGAGCAATTCCGAAAGGGTAAGCGCGACGATCTGGCTGACAAGGAAGAAGCCGAAATCAAGATCATTGAGCTTTACTTGCCGGCGGGCGCCAGCGCGGAGGAGATCGACGCCGCAGTCGCTTCCGCCATCCAGGAGACCGCGGCCGCGAGCGCCAAAGATATGGGCAAAGTAATGAAGGCCGCGATGGCCAAGTTGGCAGGCAAGAACGTGGACGGCAAGCAAGTGAGTGAAAGAGTTCGCGCCCGGCTGGGAGGGTAAAGACAGCTCGCAAGCGGCAGTTTTCAGCGTTCAGCTCTCAGCACGGGCTTCAAGAACCAGCCTCAGAAGTTGCGAAAAGATTTGCGGAGGAAAAAAGGGCTTCACGCGAAGGCGCACACTGCGAACTGCTTTATGTCTTAGTCCGTCAGCCGACGGATGAGGTGTCTTGCTTCGCCCACGCCCCATTCCAGCGTATGACCGGGGCCAAAACCCTACCACCCAAGGAGATTTATGGCCACTCAACCCATGCCAGAAAGCCACCCTACTGAATTTCGTCCCTACGTGCCCGCGGATAAG
Source organism: uncultured Acidobacteriota bacterium (assembly GCA_963831905.1). Classification (GTDB taxonomy): domain Bacteria; phylum Acidobacteriota; class Terriglobia; order UBA7540; family UBA7540; genus CAVROP01. Next base: position 50,790 of record CAWHRX010000010.1, read on the forward strand.
GAGCCACCCGAATTCACTTTGCGCGCGGTCGTCCTGGGGGCCCTGCTGGGAATCGTCTTCGGGGCGGTAACTGTTTACCTGGCGTTGCGCGCCGGGCTGACGGTGAGCGCCTCGATACCGGTCGCGGTGCTATCCATCAGCATCTTCAAGTGGCTGGGGCGTTCGACGATTCTTGAGAACAACATCGTACAAACCGCGGGCTCGGCAGGCGAGTCCATCGCCGCCGGGGTCGTCTTCACGCTCCCGGCGCTGATTTTCCTCGGCTATTCTCTCGGCGTTTCGGACATCCCTCGGGTGCTGCTTCTGGCGCTTGTGGGAAGCGTGCTGGGCGTCCTGTTTATGATCCCCTTACGACACCAGTTGAATGTGGTGGAACACGGCGCGCTGACATATCCCGAAGGCACGGCCTGCGCGGACGTGCTCATCGCGGGCGAAAAGGGCGGCAGCTTCGCCGGAAAGGTCTTTGCCGGATTCGGTCTGGGGCTTGTTTACAAGTTTCTCAATGAAGCTTTGTTGTTCTGGCGGCCACGCCCGATTTACCAGCCGGGTTGGTTCCCCGGGGCCACGCTGGCGGCCGACATTACTCCAGAGTATCTCGGCGTGGGCTACATCATCGGCCCACGCACAGCGGGAATGATTTTCGCGGGAGGCGTGCTCTCCTGGTTGGTCACCATCCCCATGATCAAATTCTTCGGAGCCGGCCTCGAGCATGCCATTTTCCCCGGTACCGTTCTCATCCGCGATATGGATTCCTTCGCGATCTGGCGCGCCTATATTCGCCCCATCGGCGCCGGCGCTGTGGCAACGGCCGGCCTGTTCACCCTGGGCCGCACGCTGCCGACCATCGTGCGCGCCTTGCGTTCGAGCTTCCGGCAGTTACGAAAGGGACAGGGCGGGGCTGAGCGCGTGGCACCCATCCGGACGGAGAGAGAACTGCCTGGCAGCGTGATTTTCGGCGGGTCGCTGGCGATGATCCTGATGGTGTGGGCCGTGCTGGCTTTCCGGATCAATCCGGGCGTAAGCGGCAACCTGATTGCCTCCGTGCTGGTAGTGGTTTTTAGTTTTCTGTTCGTAACTGTGTCGGCACGTATCGTGGGACTGATCGGGGCTTCCGCCAATCCCATATCCGGAATGACCATTGCGACCCTCATGCTAACGGCCCTGCTCTTTGTCGCCGCAGGTTGGACCGGTGGCGCTTACCCCGCCGTGGCAATCTCAATTGGCGGCATCGTGTGCATCGCCGCCGCCGTCGGGGGGGCGACTTCGCAATCGCTGAAGGCCGGGTTCCTGGTCGGAGCTACTCCCCGACGAGCCGAGACGGCCATGATCGTCGGCGCGCTCACCTCTGTTCTGGTGATCGGGTTCACGTTGGTGCTGCTCAACAAGGCCTACACGCGGGTCGAACCTTTCGCCTTGCAGAACGTCGCAATAAGCGCGGAGATGCGCGTGGTTGGGGAGGCTTCGCAAAACGGCAAGAGCTACCAAGTCATTAACGTCATCGGCTCGCATGCCATTCCCGACGGCCGTTACTATTACGACCCGTCGACCAAGCAGATTGACTTCCAGGAGCGCGTCGGCATCGGCTCCGAGCGCCTTCCCGCGCCCCAAGCTGTGTTGATGAGCACTGTCATCAATGGCATCCTTCGTCACAGTTTGCCGTGGGGACTGGTGCTGCTGGGAGTGTTCATCGTGGTGGTTATGGAACTCTGCGGTGTGCGCTCCTTGGCGTTCGCCGTGGGTTCCTACCTGCCGATCGCCACTACCGCGCCCATCTTTATGGGAGGCGTGGTGAGTGGACTGCTTCAGAAGATCACCAAGCGGCAGGAAGGCGAAGTCTCCAGCGGCGCCTTGTTTGCCGCCGGGCTCATAGCCGGCGGCTCCATTGGAGGCTTGATTCTGGCCGCCCTGGTCGGTTTCGAGGTCGATCAGAAGGTCGCGATTGGAAGCAAGTATTGGCCCGGACTTTCCAGCTCGAGCGCTCTGGGCTTGGTGATTTTCCTGGCGATGGCTGGCGCCCTGATCGCGGTAGGGCGGAAGAAGTTAGAGTAAGGTTGAAGGTTGAGGGGTAAAGGCTAAAGAGTACGTGTCAGCCTCTGCTGTTATCCTTTTAGGTTTGTCCTTCATCCTTTAACCTTTAGCCCTCACGCCAATGGCGCGTCGGCAGTGCGGCCCCGAAGGGGCCGAGGGTCCTTAGCCGTGGGTGAAACCCACGGGAGGTGAAACCTGCACATGTTCGACGGCCGGACGTTCGCGGCTGTCTGCACCAGCCCGCGATATCTGCGGAAGGTTATATACGTTCTGTAACATACCAGATGATCATCGCTTCGTCTTTCCCCGTGCCATCCGCCAAAACGTGTGTAATCGTTTTCTTCACGTGCGGATCCGGATGTGGATTCGTGAACCGATCGCGAACACTATGAACTTGTCCTTTGCCTTCAAGCAAACCTCTCTTCACGTAACGGACATAATTCAGCACTTTAAGAGTAAAAAGGGGGTCAGTTTGATTCATCGTTAAGGCATAGTTCATGTTCCCGCCCAACTCACGGTTCAGAATTTCAGGGCAAGTGTAATTCATCGACTTCGGCAAATGCGGATTAGACTTCGAGGCCTGAGAAGCGCTGTTGTCAGTTCCTTTTTCCTGCACTGCGTCGAACATCATTTGCCAGATGTAGTAAGACTTTGAGGGCTGTTTTGCCCACCATTGCGTCTTTCCGTTTTTTTCCATCCATACCTTCTCAATGTTATGCCCGACCCACGACGATCCTAGAGCCTTGTAGATCTCCACCGGCTTGTGATCCAGGGGGAGATTTGCATGCATGATCGCATTCCATTGCAGGCGATGGGTGTACTCGCCATGGAACACACCCGCACCGGGATCCTTGACCTGGTACCCCTGGCCGAGAATCACCTGGTTCCACGACGCCCCCACCGTACCCTCCATCACCGGTACGCCTTTGGGCGCGGACATGCCTTTCGCTTCCCATGTGTCCGAGTGAGCGAAGCCCGTCATGCCTTGGGAAATCCAGAACTTTTCCATCAACTTGTAATCCGCAGGGAGGACACCCGTGCCGAAACCCTCTGTCGTCTCAAAATGACTTAAGGCGCCGGACAGGAGCTTATGCGTCTTGAAGACGACCGGCTCGCCGTGCAGGTTGGTGGTACGGATCTGCGGGTTCTGCAAAAACTTATTATATTCTTGCGCTGCCGCGTGATTCTTGGTTGTGATCTGGTCAGCCAGGTAATCGTTGAGGGGCTTGAGAGCCGCCTTCACCCGATCCTTATGAGTCATAAATGAACCGATACGGCAGAGGTCAGCAAGAAACTCGTTGTCTGCTTTCAGCAGAGGAAATGCTTTCTTAAGCATGTTTTTAACGTCGTCTTCGGGCATATCGTCCGTCACCAGGAAACTCGTGCCGTAAGGCTGGACGTCCTTAGTGTCGCCGACTTTTTCTTCTCCGGGATTGGGATTGTGAGCCATGAGGTTTCCTCCTCCTGCGCAACTTAAAACTGGGTTTCCGTTTTGCCCCTCGGATTCGGACATTATATCCCACTGGTTGCTCCGGCGGCAGTTTTTCTCGGACTTTCTTGGACTTTCTTCATGCCGATCACCTCCGGGCATCCGCCTTTCGTCAATTCGCCCCCGTGTTCGGAAAACGTAAAACGGAAACTGGCTCATTGTCAGCACCTCGCTCTCGAAGGATTGCAGCCGGGAAGTCAGCGCCGGCCCACGATCCCAAATCTTCTCCGAACCGATCAACCGGAACGTCAGCCCTAGCGAGAAGCGCTCCCCATCATTGACATCCTCACCCTGACCCTTCCGCAGCCCCCTGACACCTGGCGCCTGAACTGTGGTAGGCTTTTGTATATGCCGCGCTACCGACAGGTCGCATACTCGTTCGGGCCGCCGCTCACGCGGGCAGTCAAGCAGTTGATCATCGTTACCACGGCGGCTTTCGCGGTCACTTACATTCCCCAGCAGATTTTCGGCTGGAGCACGCCCTACGCCTGGTTCGCGCTTCAGCCCTACGATGTCCTTCATCGCTTCTATGTCTGGGAACTCGCGAGCTACTTGTTCCTCCACTGGGGGTTTTTCCACATCCTTTTCAATATGTTTGCGCTCTGGATGTTCGGGTCCGATCTGGAGAGTCTCTGGGGCCGGGAAAAGTTCCTTTTCTATTATTTTCTAACTGGGATCGGGGCAGGAATCTTCGACGTGGCGTTGAACGCGATTTTCCCCAGCGCCACAGGTTCAGCCACGGTGGGAGCCTCTGGAGCCATTTACGGCCTTTTGCTGGCCTACGGTCTGCTTTTTCCTGACCGGCCGATCTATCTCTACATGCTTATTCCGATCAAGGCCAAGTGGTTCGTGGTGATCATGGGAGTCATTGAACTGGTGAGTTCCTTCGGCTCCCCCGGGTCAGGCGTCAGCCACGTCGCCCACCTGGGCGGAATGCTCTTCGGTTACCTTTATCTCCGCGGTCCGCATCTACCCTCGGTCGGTTTCCCGCTGCGATATCAGGAGTGGCGGCGGGCGCGCTTGCGCAAGAAATTCGAAGTCTACATGCGAAAGCAAGAACGAAAGGATGATGACGGGCGCTGGATTAATTAAAAGCAGTGGTTAGTGGCTAGTGGTTAGTGCCTGGTACTTGCTGACGAAATTCCGCGTTATACTCCTGAGCGGCGGGAAGGGCGGGGCTTCAGCCCCGCCACGGAAAACGGCTCGTCATTGGGGGCTTTAGCCCCTGAGGGAACGCGGCTTCAGGGCCTAAAGGCTCAACTCGTTGGAGTCCCGGAAGCGGCGGGGCTGAAGCCCCGCCCTTCCAAAGCGCCACGTTATCACGGCGACTTCCGCCAGTAGGCACTAACCACTAAGCACTGAAGGTCTACCCATGAGTCTTCCCAAGGTCTACATTACCCGGCCCCTGCCGACGAAGGCTGTCGAGCGGCTCGCGGCGCGGTACGATGTGAAGATGCGCCCTGAAGATGCTCCGCTCGATCCCGCGCAACTGGCGGAAAGTTGTCGCGAAATCGAGGGGTTGATGGCTACCGGCGTACGCGTCAGTGAGGATGTGGTCGCGCAGGCGCCGCGCTTGCGCGCTGTCGCGAACGTTGGCGTCGGGTACGACAACATCGATGTGGCCGCCTGCACGCGCCGCCGTATTCCGGTCACCAACACTCCCGACGTGCTCACCGAAACCACGGCGGACTTGGCGTTCGCGCTGCTCTTGGCCGCAGCTCGCCGCCTCGTGGAGTGCGACCGATACGTCCGCAGGGGCCAGTGGCAGTCATCCAAATGGGAACTCTTGTGGGGCTCCGATATCTACGGCAAGACGCTGGGCGTGTACGGCCTGGGACGGATCGGCAAGGCTGTGGTGCGCCGCGCCCGCGGCTTTTCCATGCGCGTCATTTACTATGATGTGGTCCGCCCCACGCCCTCCCTCGAAGAGGAACTCGGCGCGCAATTCGTGGAGCGCGAGACACTGCTGAGGGAGGCGGATTTCCTGACCCTGCACGTCCCACTCACGCCCGAAACCCATCACCTCGTCGGCGCGCGCGAACTCTCCATGCTGAAGCCCACCGCCTTCCTCATCAACGCGGCGCGCGGCAAGTGTGTGGACGAAGCCGCGCTTGTCGAGGCGCTCCAGTCAAAACGTCTGGCCGGAGCCGGATTGGACGTGTTCGAGCATGAGCCGCATGTGCATCTCGAGCTTCTCAGCCTGCCGAACGTCGTTCTGGCGCCTCATGTCGGGAGCGCGACTGGCCAAACACGCCTGGCTATGGCCATGCTGGCAGTGGAGAATCTCGTCGCCGCGCTGGACGGACGTCGCCCGCCTAACCTTGTCAACCCTGAGATTTACGCGTAGCTGTGTGGTAAACAAACTCCCAAGGCGCGAAAAATCCGCCGTTTACGGCTAGCCTTTGTGGCCGCCCTGGGACAGCCACAAGCGGTGCCCTCAAAGCAGCCTCACCAGATTTCCATGCTTGCGCAACGGCCCCGGCGATCCTGTCACTTCAAGCGGCGATAGGCCAGCGGTCCACGCCGGAAAACCCAAATCACCACCTGTCTCACCCCGTGAAACCGCGCCCTAAAGTCGGCGTTGAGGTTTGCCGATATACAGTACTTTCGTGCTCTGGCGAGTCGTAGGTCAGAGAAATAGTATTACCTATTAAGTGCAATCCAAGGAGGCTACCATGAGGCTGTTGGCAATCTGCTGGACGACAGGCTGGGTCGTCGCCGCGATCTATATGGCCGCCAGGAAAGGGCGGTCCATGCCGCGTGCAGCCCTCGAGGCGCTGCTCCTTGGTCCGTTCGTCCTCTTCTTATTCAACTTTGCCAAGCAAGCAAAGAAGAAGTGAAGTTGCCCGCCGTGGCTGCGCGAGTTTGCCCGAGGAGGGGCAAGCTCACGACATCGGCGCCATCTCCCCGTCGGGGCCGTTGTCCTGCCTTCACCCCCAAGCCAGGGTGGTCAACGACTCTTCCCGCAATGAAACAAGCGCTGCCGTGTTGCCCAGCCGAAGCTCGATCTCCCTAGCCCCTCCCTTGTTGGCCACCACCAGGGCCTGCTGGCCGTCCCGGTTCTCAAAGGCGACGTGCTGAAGGTCGTTAGCGGTGCTGTGCGAATCAAAGCGGCGCGCTCCGCGATGGATGAGGCGCGAGAAGTGGTCGAAGGCCCGGAACATTCCGCTCCGCGTAATGTCCTTGGTCTGCGAGTTGATCGTCACCAAACCGCCGCAGGAGAACGGTCCGATGTTCGGCCGCCCCTGCTCATCGAGGGCCAGGTTCCAGGCTGTGATAGATCGGCAACCGTTGCGCAGGATGGCGCAGAAGGTCTCACCCCAAGGGCGCCAATCGGTGAGATAGCCGGGGTCTTTGTAGTCCGAGCCTCCTTCCGTCCAATACATCTCGACGCCCGGAAAGGCCTTCTGAACCTTGTCCATCATCTCAGGTGTACCCACGTAGCCGTGCCAGGCAACCGCATTGCAGTATTTGCGGAGCTGGTCGTCCTCGAGTTCGTCCACGGCACGTCCCCACAGGTTGTAGTTGTGGTCCAGAATCCAAATCTTGGTTGGCGTACCACTGCTGGCTAACAGCGGTCCCAGATGGGAGCTCACAAATTCGATTTCGTACTCTTGCGCCCAGATGCAGGCCGGCATATTGCCATCCTGATCGGTATCCACTTCGTTTTGCGGCGTCACCGCCTGAACCGGGACACCCTCGGCGGCATAACCCTGGAGAAACTTAAGGAAGTACTTCGCGTAAGCAGACAAATAATAGTGGCGCATCGAACCACCCAGCATCGAGCCGCTTGATTTCATCCAGCCAGGCGGACTCCAGGGACTGGCGAAAAGGAACAGATCGGGATTCACCTGCCGCGCCTGGCGTAGTAGCGGCAGGATGTATTCGCGTTCGTGTTCGATCGAAAACCGAGCCAGCCCAGGATCGGGATCGCCTTCGTCGAAGCTATCAGCTTGTTGCGAGTAGTCGCTCGATCCGACGCAGATGCGGCAAACGTTCAACCCCATTTCCGAGGGATGGAACATCTCGTGGAGAAGCTGCTCGCGCGCCGGCGGCGAGAGTTGATTGAACATGTAGCAGGCGGCGTCGGTGAAGGCGCCGCCAAAGCCCAAGATCGCTTGATACTGCTTGCTGGGGTCTAACCGAATCTGGCCGGCTCGGGAGGCCGCCGGAGCCGGGCCCCAAGAGAGCTGAGGTGCGGCGGCGAAGCGATCTTTGCCCGAAGTAACCCAAACGGAGATCTCCGTGCCCGCCCTCGGGGCCTTACCTCCCTCCCCGGCCATGCGTGCTACTTCGCCGGCCGATTCCTTCGGAGCCATCGTCGTCACCACCCCCAGAGCTGATATTCCGAGAAACTCCCGTCGCGATCTTTGCCCTGACATGGTCACCTCCTTGAGTCGCGCCATTATAATCCTTGTGGTCAACGCCTCACCACTCGCTCCGCTTGCTTTGATAGTCGTTGCGCCGAAGGCACCTTTGAGTGCAGCGCCGGTCAACTCAGGTGGAGAGTCCAAAAGCCGTCGTCTCATGACCAGCAACCGGAGGGCTGCGAGCGCGAGGCTCGCCGCCATTCTACCGTGGGGCTCGTGTTATACTGCGCGTGTGACTACGCAAAGGTGGAAGCGACATGCCGAAGAAAGTGACGTTGAAATTCCTAGCGGACCGTCTCGGCCTTTCCAAGTCAGCGGTCTCCAGTGTTCTCAATAACACTCCCTTAGCCCAGAGTTTCACCTCTGAAACGCGCGAGCGGATCTTTAAGGCGGCCCAGCAGTACAAATACAAACCCAACTACTTTGCCCGCTATCTCAACCAGCAGCGAAGCTACCTGATTGGCGTGCTTTCGCCCGACTTGGCGGAAGGCTACGACGCCAGCGTTTTGGGGGGGATTGAGGAATACCTGCTTCAGAGCGACTATCGCTACTTCCTGGCAACTCACGAATGGTCGAAAAACCGTATCGACCGAACCATACAAATGTTTCTGGAACGGGGCATGGAGGGCCTCATTCTCATCAACACCTCACTCAGCTCGCCGGTAGATATTCCGCTGGTAGCGATCGGCAAGGCCAACACCATTAAAAGCGCCATCTCGATTGCCATTGACAATCACGCGGGAATCCGGAGCGCGCTGGAACATCTGGTCTCTCTGGGCCACACCAAAATCGCGTTCATTAAAGGCCACAAAGAAAGTGCGGATACTGAAGACCGATGGAACGCTGTTGTTACTGCGGCGCGGAGCCTCTCGATAAAAGTGGACCGGAAACTGGTGGTCCAACTGAAAAGGCTCGGCGCGCAGCAGATTTCAGGTATTGAAGAGGGCGCGTTCTGTGCCCAAACGCTCATCGGCAGCGGCCGTGAATTCACCGCATTGATGGCCTTCAACGATAGCTCGGCCATTGGTGCGATCAACCACCTTCGAGAGCACGGATGGCGCATTCCGCAGGACCTCTCCGTGGTTGGTTTTGACGACGTGGCCGCAGCACGCATAGTTTTTCCCACCCTTACTACCGTGCAACAGCCTCTGCGCTTAATGGGCGAAACCGCCGCCCGCGAAGTCATCGACGCGATCGCGAACGGTATGCAAAAAAAGCAACTGGTCCTGACCCCGAAGTTGATCATCCGCAATTCCACCGCACCCGCACCCTCAGCAACCTTGAAAGGCACGCCGAGCGCCGACTTCCAGATCGCCACTTAGTAATGCGGACCGCGCGGAAGCGAAGTTAGGGCCGCGATGTCGGCCTGAGCGCGAGAACTACGGTGACGTTTTCGAAATTAGGGTGTCGACAAGCGCCAGCCCTGCAGAAAATACTCCTTGACAAAGCGAGAGCGGTGGAGTGAAATCGCCTTCCTTGAACCGGTTTAGCTCTCTTTTACCTGACGCCACGTCCCGGACACCTTGTCAGGTAAGGAAGGGGAGACTCCTTGAGTGAGCAGGCCCGCAGCGAATTGGCACAAGAGACGAAAACCGAAAGCAGCAAGCTTCCCTTCCTCGAAAAAGTAGGGTACGGTCTCGGCGATACTGCCTCGAACTTCTACTGGCAGACCTTCCTCAATTTCCTCTCCTATTTCTACACTGACGTTTTTGGCCTGAGTGCCGCCGCCACGGGCACCATGTTCCTGGTCGTTCGCATTCCGGACACTTGCATCGACCCGGCGATGGGCGTGATTGCAGACCGTACCCATACGCGCTGGGGGCATTATCGCCCTTACTTGTTGTGGGGATGCTTGCCGATGGCCTTGCTGGGGGTGGCGATGTGCACCACTCCCAACCTGGGAGCGCAGGGCAAGCTGATTTACGCGTACGTGACCTACGGTCTGATTATGCTTGCGTACACGTTCATTAATATTCCTTATAGCGCCTTGATGGGAGTGATTTCGCCGAACTCCCTGGAGCGGACCAGCGTCTCGAGCTACCGGTTCGTTCTCGCCTATGGCGGGCTCTTCATGGTTCAGGGGCTCACCATCCCGATGGTGAAGCGCTTCGGCCACGGCAACGACCAGCGCGGCTTCCAACTCGCGATGGTCGTATACGGTATTTTGGCAATCGCTTTGTTTCTGGTTACTTTCTTCACCACTCACGAACGCGTGCCGACTGCGCATCGCCCGGGCGACGCGCTGAAAGACGACTTACGGGATCTTCTGAAGAACGTCCCGTGGGTGATGGTGTGTTTCATTGGAGTATTTGCGGTTTTCTTCATTTCGCTGCGCATGGGCGCCATTTTGTACTACTTCAAGTACTGCGTCGTCCAACCCGGGCAACTGTACCACTGTGACTACACGCTCTTGGGATATCACCTGAAGGCCGACCTTGGAGCTGAAGCCTTGGCATCCTGGTTCATGGTAATGGGGACGGTGGGCGTAATATTCGGCGCTGCGATGGCGCGTCCGCTTTCCACGCTTCTGGGCGGCAAACGACGGGCCTACATCATCCTGATGACGGTCGCCAGCATGTTGACCGTGTTGTTCTATTATGTCCCGCTCGGAAACATGCCGCTGATTTTTGCTACCCACATTGCGATTTCAACCCTGTTTGCTCCGACCTCGCCGCTGCTCTGGGCCTTCTACGCGGACACGGCTGATTATTCGGAGTGGAAAACAGGACGCCGGGCAACGGGATTGGTCTTCTCGGCCGCATCCTTCTCGCAGAAGCTGGGTTGGGCGGCGGGAAGCTCCCTCTTCCTGTGGCTGATTGGCTACATCGGGTTCAAGGCTAACGTTGCACAGCCTCTCCACGTGCAGAGTGGAATTCGCTACATGATGAGCTTCTACCCTGCGATCGTCGGCTTTCTCTCGGCGGCAGCGGTCCTGTTTTACAAGTTGGATGATTCGACGATGGTGCAGATCGAAAGAGATCTCAAGCAACGCCGGGTTTGATCGGAAGGTGCTACCGGAACGAGTCCTCGGAGGTTGACTCTTTGGGTGCAGCAAACCAATTGACGGTTGGGACGTTTATTACTGCAGAGCCCATGGACCACTGTCACTCGAACCTTGCGGAAGGCTCCTTCGTCGACGTCCGGGGAGAACGGTTCTACTGCCTCGCCCACTACGATGCGATTCCTCCCTTCTTCATGAGCATCGTGAGTGACTCGGACCATTGGCTTTTCATCTCCAGCAATGGCGGCCTGACGGCGGGCCGGGGCGATGCCGACCACGCGCTTTTTCCCTACTATCCTGAGGATCGAATCCACGATAGCTACGAGCACACGGGAAGCAAAACCATCGTACGCGTGCTGGAAGACGCTGGCGTCGCGCTATGGGAGCCGTTCTCAGGCCAGGGCGGCAGGTCCCACCGCGTGTCGCGCCATCTTTATAAGAGCGTGTACGGGAACAAGATCATCTTTGAAGAAGAGAACCACGATCTTGGCTTGTCGTTCTCCTATGGGTGGATGACCAGCGAGCGTTTTGGATTTGTCCGCTCGGCGCGACTGGTCAATCGCCGGTCTGAAGCGGTGGCGGTTGAACTGCTCGATGGCATCCAGAACGTTTTGCCTTACGGTGTCACGCGACGATTCCAATCGGAATACAGTACGCTCGTGGATGGGTACAAACGCACCGAACTCGACTCCCCAACGGGGCTGGCACTCTTCCGTCTGTCGTCGATCCCGGTAGACAAGCCGGAGCCCAGCGAGGCGCTTCGAGTCAACGTGGCGTGGTGCGTGGGCTTAGAGGCCGAGGCGCGGCTGCTCTCCAGCGTTCAGCTCGACGGATTCCGTCGCGGCGCTGCCGTTGCGCAAGAGACGGATATCCGCGGGCAGCGCGGCGCCTATTTCGTCAAGGCCGCCCTCAACTTGCCTGGCCGGACTGAAAAGGAATGGAAGATCGTCGCCGATGTCAACCAGGACGCGGCGGGCGTGAAGATAATCCTGCGCGACCTGCATTCTCTCGAGAACGGCGCAGCGGCGATTGACGAGGACGTGGCGCGCGGCACCCGGAACCTGGCGAAAATCGTCGCCGCCGCCGATGGTCTCCAACTGACTCAGGACGAACTGGCCGGCTGGCGTCATTTCTCGAACACCCTCTTCAACGTGATGCGCGGCGGCACTCCCACCGATGGCTACCGGATTTCGAGCGCGGATTTCCATCTGTCGATCTCCAAGGCCAATCGGCAAGTCGCAGAAAAGCACCGGGCATTTCTTGCCGAATTGCCGGAGTCGCTATCGCACCGCGTGCTTCTCGAACGCGTGCGCGAACGGCACGATCCGGATTTGGAGCGGCTCGCCAATGAGTATTTGCCGCTCACCTTTAGCCGCCGTCACGGCGACCCCAGCCGCCCCTGGAATTCATTTGAGATCAAGGTAAAGGACGAGCATGGCCGCAGGGTCTTGAGCTACCAAGGAAACTGGCGCGACATCTTTCAGAACTGGGAAGCCCTCAGCGTCTCCTTCCCCGGCTTCGTCGATAGCATGATTTTCAAGTTCCTGGACTCGTCCACCGCCGATGGATACAACCCCTACCGCGTCTCGAGCGACGGTTACGACTGGGAAACGGTGGATCCGCACGACGCGTGGTCGTATATCGGCTATTGGGGAGATCACCAGGTCATCTACCTCCTGAAGTTGCTCGAGCAGGCTCGGCGGCATTATCCCGGCCTCCTCCAGGGGCTGCTGTCCCGCGCCGTGTTTTCCTACGCAAATGTCCCGTATCGCATCCTGCCCTATGAGTTGCTCCTGGCCGACTCCCGGAACACCATCACTTTCGACAGCGCTGAACATGCCAAGATCATGAACCGCGCGGCCGACCTCGGGTCGGACGGAAAAGCCTTGCCTGCATGCGACGGCAACCTGGCCCGCGCCAACCTGGCGGAGAAGATTCTTCTGGTAATTCTGACCAAGCTCGCAAACTATGTCCCCGAAGCCGGTATCTGGATGAACACGCAGCGCCCCGAATGGAACGATGCGAATAACGCCCTGGTCGGAGCGGGCGCTTCGATGGTCACGCTTTACTATCTGCGCCGATTTCTGGTTTTCACGCGCGAATTGCTGGCCCACGAGCAGGAAGAGGAAATTGAACTTTCGCCTGAATTGGCTTCGTTTTTCAGACAAGCCTTCGACGCGCTCGAGCGCTTCCTGCCCCTCCTCGATGGCCCCATTTCGGACCGCCGGCGAAAGGCGATTCTCGACGACCTCGGTCGCTCCGGCTCGCAATATCGCCAAAAGCTCTACGCGCAGGGCATTTGTGCGCAACGCTGCGGCGTTCCGGCGGCGCAAGTTCGGGCATTTTGCGACTCCGCCTTACAGCACTTGGATCACTCCATCCGTGCCAATCGCCGCCAGGATGGGCTCTACCACTCCTACAACCTGATGACGATCGACGCGGACGCGATCGGGATTCGTCGATTGCGCGAGATGTTGGAGGGCCAGGTGGCGGTGCTGAGTTCCGGAGCCCTGACGCCCGCCGAAAGCCTGGCTCTGCTGGAAGCGCTTCGCCACAGCAGGCTCTATCGTGCTGACCAGGACAGCTACATCCTTTATCCCGACCAGCCCCTGCCCCACTTCCTCCAAAAGAACAACCTGCCGCCGTGTGAGGTCGAAAAGTCAAAGCTGCTGATGACCATGCTGGACCGAGGTGACGACCGTATCGTGGCCCTCGACGTTGAGGGCGGCATTCACTTCAACGCGGCGTTTCGCAACGCGGCGATACTCAAACAGGCCCTGCACCAACTGACAGAGGGCGGCCTCCACGAGCTTGCCGAAAGAGAAGGACAACAGATCCTGGACCTCTACGAAAAGGTATTTGACCACCAATCGTTCACAGGACGCTCCGGCACGTTCTACAAATACGAAGGGCTGGGTTGTATTTACTGGCACATGGTCTCGAAGCTGCTCCTGGCGGTGCGCGAGAACTTGGAGCAATCGGTCGAGAGCGGCGCCGATGATGACACCCTGCAACAATTGCGCCGTCACTACCTCAGCATCTATGAGGGCCTGGGTGTTCACAAGCCCCCAGCACTCTACGGCGCAATTCCCACCGATCCTTATTCGCACACTCCCGCCTTTGCCGGCGCTCAGCAACCGGGCATGACCGGTCAAGTGAAGGAAGACTTCATTGCCCGCATGGGCGAGATGGGCGTTCACGTCCAGAGTGGCCAGCTTGCCTTCGTCCCCGAGTTGATGTGCGGAACGGAGTTTCTTACCCACCCCCAGCAACTTCATTTCTGGGACGTGAAAGGTAATCCGAAGACACTCAAACTTCCCGAGGGCACGATGGCCTTCACCTACTGCCAGGTTCCCGTGGTCGCGCATCGCAGCGGCCCACGCCACGTCCGCGTGACCTTTGCCGACGGGACATTGCAACTCGTCGATGGTCTCCGATTGGACGCAGCCATGAGCGCCGCCGTCTTCGAACGCCTGGGCTCCATCCAACAACTCGATGTGTTCTATGACTTTGAGAGCTAGCACAGGCAACAGCGCCTGTGCTGCCGAGCGTGGGTTCTGATGCCCGAGCATTTCCGTTTGCTTCTGGAACCGCAGCCCGCTGATTCCACGCCCCTGATCACGAAGGAACAAGAAACCGCCCAGCGCATCCTCAGATCGCTTCGCGAAAACTTGCAGTATCCCTGGCGCCGCAGAATTCTTGCTCGCCTCCGATTGCCGCCCAGCGTCCATGACGAGTCCCACTTCCTGCTTTGAAGATATGCGGGAGCGCGGGCATCCTGCCCGCATTTCGCGCCGCAATTGCACGCACTCTGCGGGCAGGATGCCCGCGCTCCCGGGTACTTCATGGTTTCTAGGCGTCCGTCAGCCGACGGGCATGAGCGGCCGCTCTGAAATGCGCTGTCATTCCGAGCGAAGCGAGGAATCTCGCCCTGGCCTTTCTGGGGCGGTCTCCCCGACGCAGAGCAAGATTTCTTGCTTCGCTCGGAATGACATTTCATGGGTTCCGGGTGCCGCGAGCGGCATGATCGACTGGACTGAGCGGGCAGCACAGACCTGTCCCTTCGGGAGATCGCACACTCCAAAAGGCAGGAGTGCGCCAGCCCAGTCGCACTATGCAACGAGAATCTAAGGTCCATTTCTTGACGCATGTCATTGCCATGACACTTCAACAGTCGTATATGTTTGCGCATAGAATTCACGCTGAGCGGTGATTAATGTGAGGTTAGTCGATTCCGCTGCGATAAGGAAGTCACCATGAAGACGCGGTTATTATCGTTGTTGTTGCTCTCGCTCTTGCTTGGAGTTTCCAGCAACTCTTTGATGGGCCAGCAACAAACAGCTCCTCCGCTCCCACTTGCCGGCCCAAATCGCCCAATCGGCGTGCCCGCGGATTATGTCATCACGCCCTTTGGCTACTTCCATCCCTCCTGCGTGTTGCAACTCAAAAAGGGGGAAAGCTTCCAAGCTGGCGGCGTCCTTCGCCATGCGGATAGCAGCACAGAACAGGTTGCTCCCTGCCCGTATCCTCACTACAAGCCATCTGGCGAACTCGCCGTTGCTGGTTCGCTCGATGCACACAAAACGGCGGCCACGCAAGAAACGGATACAACGTCCAAGCCAGCCATTAATGGGTGGGTTGAGAATTCGAACACCAGCATCGCCACGGCTTACGGACAAGTGGTTTCAACCTTTACGGTCCCGCCACTGCCGCTGGCCCAGGACGCCCAGGTGTTGTTCCTTTTCCCCGGTTTGGAGTCGCTGAACCCTCAACCTAGTGAGACTATTCTGCAGCCGGTTCTGGGTTATATCTACGGAGCGCCATGGAGCTTCACCAGTTGGAACTGCTGCCCCAGCAATATTACGGCGGCGAGTCCTGGGATTGATGTCAATCCAGGTGACACGCTGGTCGGAACCATCGAGATGACGTGTGCTGCGGGAACATTAACGTGTCCAACGTGGAATGTCATCAGCGAGGATCAGACCACGAATCAGAGCACGGAGTTAAGCGGCACTCCCAATGCAGGCAACACGTTCAATTGGGGGTTTGGAGGAGTATTGGAGGCTTACAGTATCGTACAATGCGCCGACTATCCCAACAACGCATCGCTGACCATAAATACATTGCTGTATGACAACAATCTGAGCTTGGTCCCCAGCCCGGACTGGACCGGTTACCTTAATACGGCTTCCGAGGGGGTGCCTCATTGCGCATACGCGGTGAATACGACCGCGACGAATACGACCCTCACTTATGGCACCACAGGGCCCAACTTTTATCTCACCCCTAGGCCTGCCGGGATCTCCGTGAACCAGGGAGGCAGCAACACCTGGACATTCAACGTTAACCCTATCAATGGCTTCAGCGGCCCGGTTAGCTTCTCGGCCTCGAATTTGCCCACCGGCGTCTCGGCGGAGTACGCACAGGGGAATTCACCCAACAGCTACACGCTCACCCTGAGCGCAACCAGCGCGGCATCGCTGACCGGCGCCAATCAGCCACCGGCCATGGCGATCGTCGGTTCCGCTTCTGGCGTGCCTACGCAGACCTTTGCGGTGAACGTGTACGTCAACCCGCCACAGACCGGCGGCTCGGGCACCTTGGTTGATCTATCGAGTGCCTACGATGTCTACGCGTTCTACGACGACGCCGACCAGTCTGACATTACGTCAGCGAACAGCCTCAACAATGCTGGAGACGTGTTTTCTGCTAACCAGCTCAGCCCTCCCGGCACACCCCCGATGGGGCTTAACTTGAATGGAACACAATTCACGTTCGGTCCGCCCAATCAGCCGGATTCGGTCTATGGTACGGGTGCGAACTCCATTGCTTTGCCAAGCGGGGAATTCGCCTCACTGAACATTCTGGCGATTGGCGTGGACGCAGCGCAGCAGTCGCAAACCATCACCGTGACCTACACCGACGGTACGACGCAGGAGTTCACGCAGACCTTTGACAATTGGAACGCTCATCTCAGCTGCACAGCCTCCAATCCTTGTGCCCCCGGGGAGTCGGTAGCGGTGGTAACGGCCTATATGGATGAGCCAAATGGTCCGTGGCTCTATCCGTACTACCTCTATGCTTATTCGTTCGCGCTTAACTCCAGCAAGACCGTGCAGAGCCTGACGCTGCCAGATAACCGAAATGTCGTTTTGCTGGCGGCAACATTAACCCTCCCACCAACCCCAACGCCGACATTATCTCCTCCAAGCGGAACGTATTCCTCTGCCCAGAGTGTAACGATCTCCGATTCCGCGTCAGGCGCGAGTATTTTCTACACCACCGACGGCAGCACGCCGACGACGGCTTCTACTCCGTATTCGGGCGCGATATCGGTTTCTGCGACGACGACCATCCAGGCCATTGCGGTCGCCAGCGGTTACTCCACAAGCGCTGTGGCCACGGCAACTTACACCATCGTCCTGCCCATTGCCGCGGTCGCCCCGGCCAGCCTGACGTTTGGATCTCAGGACACACGCACGACCAGCGCCGCGCAGACGGTTACCCTGAGCAACACCGGCAGCGCCGTGCTCTCCGTGGCCAGCGTCGCCATCAGCGGCGATTTTTCCGAGGCCAATAACTGTGGCAACAGCGTCACTGCGGGCGGCTCCTGCACCATCAGCGTTACCTTCACGCCCAGCGCCGCCGGCACCCGCACCGGCACGCTCACCATCACCGACAACAACAACGGAGCAACCGGCAGCACCCAAACTGTCAGCTTAACAGGCACAGGCACTACCCCGGCTCCCCTGGCCGGCATCTCCCCTGCCTCACTGACCTTCGCCGCGACCATGGTGAATTCCTCGACCAGCTCGCAAACCGTGACCTTGTCCAACACCGGCAGCGCCGCGCTTTCCGTGGCTGGCATCGCTGCGAGCGCCAATTTTGCGCAAACCAACAACTGCGGCAGCGGCGTGGCCGTGGGCGGCTCCTGCACGATCAAAGTCACCTTTTCGCCCACCAAGGGCGGCGCCCTGACCGGCACCCTGACCCTCACCGACAACAGCAACAACACGACGGGCAGTACCCAAACCGCAAGCCTGAGCGGTACGGGAGAGGACTTTACGCTCACCCTGGCATCCGGTTCTTCCTCCTCCGCCAGCATTAGTCCTGGACAGAACGCCACCTACACCCTAGCCGTGGGGAGTGAAGGTGGGATGAGCCAGAGCGTCAATTTCATTTGTACCGATTCCGCCTCGGAGTCGACGTGCACGGTATCTCCCAATCCCGGCACGCCCGGCAGCAACACCGCGGTGACGGTCTCCACCACCGCCGGATCGGCGCTGGCGCCGCGCAATTTTCCCGCGCCGCGCATGCCCAGCCCACCAGTCTTGCTGGTGCTTGCCCTGCTTTTGGCGGGCGTCAGTTGGACGGTGCGGGCCTGGAGAGAAGTCGAGTCAAGCCGGCGGCGGAGGGTGTTCGTGCCCCTCGTGGCGGGATTGTTATTCGCCCTGGCGCTTATCGGCTGCGGCGGAGGAGGGGGTTCGAGTAGTAGTCCTCCGCCCAATCCGGGGACGCCCGCAGGCACCTACAACCTGACGGTGACCGGCACCGTGGGTTCCGGGTCCACCGCCGTGAGCCACAGCATGACGCTCACACTTACGGTATCGTAGAACGCGGCTAGCAGGGGCGCCCACTCGCGCACGGGCGGAGGAAAGACGCATACAATTACAGTCGTGCTCTCCGTCAAGATTTAGTGACAGTAGAATCGGTCGTGCCTGCCGCGGTATAGAGGGCCTGGACCAGTTGGCCCGGGCCGTTTTCGATAGATTGGGGCCTATCATTGCCTACGGGGCTGGCGCAGCTCTGCGGTCTCTGTTCATTCCGCCTCCACGCAACGCCGGGCTTCGCCTGCGCCAGCCGGCGCGCCGGTGTTTCGCAGGAAGGGGGAGGCGGTGCCTCGCCCTGTGCCCGCCGCCCCGGGTAATTGGAAATCCAGGCAGCGTTTCGCCGGTAAGGGCGAGCGCCGCCTCGCCCCTACGTCGCTGGCCTCGGTGGGCGGTTCGCGAACCGGTCAAAGCCCAGCAAGTCGGACGATCAGGGGGACGGCAAGCCGTCCCCCTACAGCTTGTCGGGTTTGCCCTACCCATCGGTAGCAACGGAGTTAAGTACTCCGTCGATACTTGACAACAGTTGTCTTATCATGGTAAGGTATTAGGGCTGTGAAAGGCTCTCTCACCTTCGGTGGGGACGGCTTGCCTGCCGCCCCTGCTCCTAACCTTCCAATTTATGGAGTTACTATGTCTTTACGCAAATCTACTTGTCTTACTCCCCAGCGGCTCGACGCCGCTCGGCGCAATTCGCAGCGCTCCACCGGGCCTCGCAGCGAGGCCGGCAAAGAGCGCATGAAAATGAACGCCCTCAAGCACGGCTGTGATGCCGCGCCCGAAAACGAAGCCGCCGTCATGCGCGCCTTGGGCGAAGATCCCGAACGGTATGCAGACTTGCAGCGGGAACTCGCCACCACTTACGGCCCCGGCGACGCCTTCTGGGACCAGCAAGTCGCCGACCTGGGCAAGCTCTACTGGCGGCGCAACCGCATCGAGCGCATGGAAACGGGCCTGATGCGGGACGCTCTCGAGGGGGTCGAGGAGCGTCGGCGCCGGCTTGCCCGGGACCTCGCTGACGTGACCTTCGAACCCTCTCAGTGCGAGGCGGTGGCGGCCAACCTGCCTCAGCCCACACACCCCTTGGTGCGGCTGCGCCTGCTGATTTCGCTTTGGGGAGTGATTCGCGCGCAGGTGCGGCGGCGGTACTTCTCGCAGGCCCACCACCAACAGATCGAAAGCTACTACCAGGGTGAGTTGGGGTGGAGGCCCCGGCAGATCGTCCGCCTGCTGGCGCTCTTGTACGAATGGGCGCGCCTCTTCCGCAACGAGGACCAAGCAAGTCTCGACCAGTATGTGAAGGATACCTTCGGGGACGAGGCGGGGCGGAAGGGCCGCTGCCAGGAACTGGAGCGCCTGCTGGAGGAGCAGATGGCGGCGGTGGAGGGGGTGTTCGCGGAGGAGATGAAGGCGCAGGAACGGAAAGACGCGATTGCGCGGGATGCCTGCCTGGCTCCGGCGGGGGAGACTTGGGAAATGCTGCTGCGGCAGGAAGCGGCGCTCGACCGGTCGATTGACCGCAAGGTGAGGATTATCCTGACCCTGCGCCAAGAACATGCACGCCGGGGTGGGGGCGGTTCGCGAACCGCCCCTACGGCTGAGCCGGACGACCGCGCGGCCGAGGAACTGAGTAAGGTGGTGGGGCTGGACGCTGGGACAGAAAGTCCGGTAGAGGAAAACGCCGCCCAAACCCCAAAATCGCCGGAACAAAGCGAGAATGTTATAGAAAACAAAGCACCGGCCGCAGAGGGGGTCGCTGCATGATAAGTGCTGCGGGCGTCCCGCCCGCAGTCGCGGGGGCGATCCCCCACAAGAACTCTCGGGCAGAAACGAGGTTGTTCAACTCCTTCGGGCCGGTAGGTGTGTCGTAGAGTTCAGGACGCGTCGTCTCGATGTGCTTCCGGCCGCGGGATGGGCGCTGGCGCCCTGCGCGGCAATGCGAAGGTGCACTCGCCGCTGCAACAACGAAAGGGCGCGTACCCCCCCCCCCGCTACTTCAACGTGACCTCCACCCTGACTTCGCGCTGTCCTTCCGCGGGCGGTGGCACAACTGTGCCCTCCCGGGGCTCACCGTCAACCTTCAGAGCCACCTGATTGCCTTCCCCTTCGCGCGTGACGGCAATGTGGTAAGTCACGCCTCGGAATAAACGGGTAGCCTTGAATCCCCGCCAGCCCTTGGGCACGACGGGTCGAATCTCCAACCCTTCAAAAGTCGGGCGAATGCCCAGGATCCACTGCGTGATGGCGTAGTAATTCCAGGCTGCAGTTCCCGTCAGCCAGGAGTTCTTTGCCTCGCCGTGCGTAGCGGCATCGCGTCCGGCAATCATCTGGGCATAAACGTACGGCTCGCAGCGGTGAAGTTCGCTGATGGGTTCTCGCGCGGAAGGGTTGATGCGCGCGTAGTAATCGTGGGCGCGATCGCCGTTGCCGACTTGCGTTTCGGCAATCATCACCCAGGGATTGTTATGGCAGAAGATGCCGGCGTTTTCCTTGTAACCCGGCGGGTAGGAGGAGATTTCGCCCAGTTCGAGGTAGTATCTCGAATACGCGGGTTGCTGGAGAATGATGCCGTGCTCGGTGGCGAGATGTTTCGCGACCGATTCCACCGATGCTTGCGCCTGTCCGTCGTCGAGTCCAATGCCTGCCAGCACGCAAAAGCCCTGCGTTTCGATGAAGATCTTTCCCTCGGCGCATTCGTTCGAACCGACTTTGCGGCCGAAGTCATCGTAGGCGCGCAGAAACCACTCGCCGTCCCACCCGTGCTCGCGGACGGTATCTTCCATCTTCGCCACTTCGGCGAGATAAGCGCTGCGCTTCGTCGGTCCGGCCACGCCGCCGCGCGATGTCCGCCAGTTCCCTGCCCGCCAGCACGAAAAGCCCGGCAATGAAAACCGATTCGGCGACTTTGCCGTCCTTGTTGGTGGTCGTCTGGAATGACTGTCCCGGGAGTGTCGGAGAAGCAGTTCAGATTCAGGCAATCGTTCCAGTCGGCGCGGCCGATCAACGGCAAGTCCATGCGGCCCCAGGCGGTCGAGCGTGTATTGGAAGCTGCGCTGCAAGTGCTCGTAAAGAGGCTGCTCCGAGCCCGGCTGGTTATCGTAAGGAACGGGTTCGTCCAGAATGCTCCAGTCGCCCGTCTCTTTCAAATACGCCGCCACGCCCACGATGAGCCAGTGAGGGTCGTCGTTGAAATTGCCGCCCACATCGTTGTTGCCGCGCTTGGTGAGCGGCTGGTACTGATGATAGGCGCCGCCGCGTGGGCAATTGCGTGGCGGCAAGATCCAGAATGCGTTCGCGCGCGCGCGCCGGAACCATCTGCACGAAGCCCAGCAAGTCCTGGTTGGAATCGCGGAAGCCCAGGCCGCGCCCGATGCCCGACTCATAAAACGAGGCGGAGCGCGACATGTTGAAAGTGGCCATGCACTGGTAGGCGTTCCAGATGTTAACCATGCGATTGGTGTGCACATCCGGCGTCTCCACCTGGCAGAATGCCGAGCAGACCCGTTCCAGTACTGGCGCAGCTTTTCGAACGCCGCGTCGACGTGGGCGAAGTCCAGGTACTTGGCGATAACCGGTTTTACCGTCTTCTTGTTGACGTCTGCGAATCCGGCGGATCGAACTTCTGCTCCTGCGGATTCTCGTGGTAGCCCAAGAACGAAAATGATCTGCCTGCGTTTCGTCAGGACCCAGTTGGAGCTTCACGTGGTGCGCGCCTATGGGCGCCCAGCCGTGCGCAACCGAGTTCGATAGCTTTCCGCGTTCGACAGCCAGCGGCTTCTCCCAGCCGCGATAGGGTCCCACCAACGCCTCGCGCTGCGTGTCAAATCCTTCCGTCTGGTGCGAGCAGGCGAAGTAAGCGAAGTGATTGCGCCGCTCGCGGTATTCCGTCTTGTGATAAATGACTCCGTCCTCAATTTCCACTTGGCCGATGCTGAAGTTGCGTTGAAAATTCGTGGCGTCGTCGTTGGCGTCCCACAAACAGAATTCGATGCTGGAATATACAGAAAGGGAGGCAGGCTGAGAACGCCGGTTGGTTACCGTGAGCCGCCAGATTTCGAGGTCTTCGTCCAAGGGGACGAAGTAAGTGGTGTGGGCTTCGATCCCGCTGTAGCGCGACCCGATGATGGTATAACCCAGCCCGTGGCGGCAGGTATAGTCTTCGAGATCGTTCCGGGTGGGCTGCCAGGAGGGCGACCAAAACTCGCCGCTGTCATCATCCCGCAGATAAATGTAGCGGCCGCCCAAGTCGTACGGAACATTGTTGTAGCGATAGCGCGAGACGCGCCGTAGCCGCGCGTCACGATAAAACGAGTAGCCCCCAGCCGTGTTCGAGATAATTCCAAAATAAGCCTGGCATCCAAGGTAATTAATCCAAGGCAAGGGGGTATCCGGTTGCGTAATGACGTATTCTCGATTTGCGTCGTCGAAATATCCAAATTTCATATGGAGGGCTCCAGGGATAAGTGTCGGTCTCGCGAAAAGGACTCCCGCCTTCGTGGGAATCACTGCTTTTCAATAGACGCGCCATTATACCCGAATCTGGGCACTCCAAATCCATTTGCAAAGACGAAAGGAAACTGAGACACTCATTCTCCTTAATACCACCCGTGCTGTGAATGGAGACACAGGCATGCGCGATTCCTCCACCGGATCCTCCACCTACGCACCGTGCTGTCGCCCTTCGACGAAATTGGCCCGCTTCGTTCCTCTTCTTATCTTTCTGCCGGCTCTCGCCTGCGGCCAGAAGGACCAGAGCCTGAACATCAAGTTGGATCAGGTGGGTTATCCCACAGACGCTCCGAAGGTCGCCCTGGTGAGCGTACCGGCACGGACCTTTCGGGTGAAGCGGAGCGGCGACAATGTCGAAGTCTTCCAAGGAACATTGAGCGCCGGCGTCACGGACCCGAACTCCGGGGACGTGGTGCAGGCTGCGGATTTTTCCGGTCTCCGAACAGCGGGAACGTATTACATCGAAGTGCCCGGCGCCGGCCGTAGCTGGGATTTTTCGATCGGACCGGACGTCTTTTCCCGCGCCTATTATCTGGCCATGCGCGCCTTTTACGGGCAGCGCTGCGGAACGGCGGTGGACCTGGGGCCGGAATTTCCAAACTATAAACATCCGGCGTGTCACCTCGTAGGGAGCTACCATGCATCTTCGGGGAAACAGGGCCGGCGCGATAACGTTGGCGGCTGGCACGACGCGGGGGATTACGGCCGGTACATGGTGAACTCCGGGATTAGCACGGGCACGCTCCTCTGGGCCTTCGAATTGTTTAGCGCGAAGTTGAAAAACCTCAAGCTGAATATTCCCGAGACCGGCAACGGCACACCGGACATCCTCAATGAAGTCCGCTGGAATCTCGAGTGGATGCTCAAAATGCAGGACGACGACGGCGGCGCCTGGCACAAACAAACCAGCGAGCACTTTTGCGATTTCATCATGCCCGAAGACGATCACCTCGCGAGCGAAGTCATCGGCACGGGCAAGGCTCCCTACAAAAGCACCTGCGCCTCGGCTGACCTGGCCGCAGTGGCGGCCATCGCCGCGCGAGTGTACCAGCCCTTCGACAAGGAATTTGCCGCGCAAAACCTGCGCGCTGCGCGGGCTGCCTGGGCCTGGACTGAGCGCTATCCGGACGTGACTTTCAAAAACCCGCCCGGAATCTCCACCGGCGAATACGGTGATCCGGATTGCGGGGATGAGCGGTTGTGGGCCGCCGCGGAGTTATGGCGAACCACCGGCGAGACCCAATACAACGGCTACTTTGTGGAGCATTATGCGAGCCACCTGACGTCCCTGCGCGCGCTCGATGCGGAGTCGTGGCGGGTGGTGGCGCCGATGGGCTTGTGGGCATACGTGCTCGCGGCGCGCCCGGACTCGGATTCGCATGCGCTGGCCGCGGTCCGCGAGGCAGTGCTGGGAGCAGCCCGCAAGACGGTCGAGCATACCCGCCGCAATCCCTACTACATCAGCCTGGGTGAGGGGGATTTTCGTTGGGGCTCGAACGGCTTGGTGGCGAATTACGGCATGGAGTTGCTGATTGCCAACGCGCTCTCCCCGGACCGCGCCGCCGTGGAGGCCGCGCTCGACAACCTTCACTACCTGCTGGGCCGCAACACCTTCTCGATCTCATGGGTGACGCAAGTGGGCGAGCATCCTTTCCGTCATCCCCATCATCGCCCGAGCGGCGCGGACAAGAATCCGGAGCCTTGGCCGGGGCTGCTCTCCGGCGGGCCTAACGCCGACCGGCAGGACTCTGTTCTTAGTGCCCTGCCCGCGGGTTTGCCGCCGGCGAAAGTGTATAGCGACGAGCAAGGGTCATACGCCAGCAACGAGATTTGCATCAACTGGCAAGCGATGCTGGTGTTCTTGCTTGCCGGAACTATGCAGTAGACAGTAGGGGTCCCTTCGGGCCCCCGAAGTCATAATCAGCGAGGTTCCATGAAACTTCACCCCATCGATCTTGCGATCATCCTGGCATATCTCGCCACCTCGGTGCTGGTGGGCTATTGGGTTTCCCAGCGCGCCTCTCGCGACATCAAGGCGTATTTCCTGGGCGGTAACGTCTTGCCGTGGTACGTGCTGGGAATTTCCAACGCCTCCGGCATGTTCGATATCAGCGGAACCATGCTGCTGGTCTACTGGATGTTCATCTACGGCCTGAAGAGCGTATGGATTCCCTGGCTTTGGCCGACTTTCAACCAGGTTTTCTTGATGGTCTACTTGTCAGCGTGGCTGCGTCGCTCGAACGTGATGACCGGCGCGGAGTGGATCAAAACACGATTCGGTAGCGGCCGTGGCGCGCAGCTTTCCCACTTGATCGTGGTGATCTACGCCTTCGTGAGCATCATCGGGTTCTTCAGTTACGGATTCAAAGGGATCGGAAAGTTTGCTGCGATATTCCTGCCCTGGCACCTGTCTCCCAAACCTATACGCCACCATTTTGATTGCTATCACCGCCATTTACGTCATCAAGGGCGGCATGTTCAGCGTGGTCATCACCGAGGTTATCCAGTTCTGCATTCTCTCCATTGCCTCGTTTGCCGTGGGCATCATTGCCATGTCGCAAAGTCGCCCCCGGCACGTTACAGCATTTTGTCCCCTCGGGCTGGGACCAGATCTTCTTCGGCTGGCATCTGAACCTCGATTGGTCTTCGCTACTGGCCTCCGCAAACGCCAAGATCGCGGAAGATGGCTACGGAATCTTCGGCTTCTTCGTCATGATGTTGCTGTTCAAGGGAGTGCTGATCAGCATGGCCGGCCCGGCGCCGAATTACGATATGCAGCGGGTACTCTCCTCCAAGAATCCGCGCGAAGCATGCTTGATGAGCAGTTGGGTGAACGTCGTGCTCACCCTTCCCCGCTACTTCCTGATCACCGGACTTGACCGTCCTGGCCCTGGTTTTCTTCAGCGACCAGATTCGGGGCATGGGAACGAACATGGATTTCGAGTTGGTGCTTCCCTACGCTCTGGGCCGATTTGTTCCCACCGGCCTGCTCGGATTCCTGATCGCCGGATTACTGGCGGCGTTCATGTCGAACTTCGCGGCCACCGTGAACGCCGCGCCGCCCTACTTTGTGAACGACATTTACAAGCGCTTCATCAACCCGAATGCCAGCCCCAGAACATACGTCCGCTTGAGTTATCTGAGTTCATTCGTCGTCGTGTTGGTGGGCGCCGCTATTGGCTGGTACGTCGCCTCGGTAAACTCCGTGGTCCTCTGGATTGTCTCCGGGCTCTGGGGCGGGTACACAGCTTCCAACGTTCTCAAATGGTATTGGTGGCGGTTTAACGGCTACGGCTATTTCTGGGGCATGGTCACTGGCATCGCCAGCTCCTTGATTCTGCCTTCGCTTCTCCCCAAAATCTCCCTGGTCACGGGGCTTTTGCAGGCGCATTCGGTGAATTCCGATGTGGCGCTTGTCTTCCCTCTGACCCTCGCGATCTCTCTGGCCGGTTGCCTGGCCGGCACATGGCTGACCAAGCCGGAAGATGACGGAATCTTGAAGGACTTCTATCGGCGCGTGCGGCCTTGGGGCTTTTGGGGGCCGGTTCTGGCCAAAGTCCGCGCCGAAGATCCCAACTTCGAGCGCAACAAGGACTTCTATCGCGATATGTTCAACATCGTGGTGGGCATTACATGGCAGGTCAGCCTCGTCGCTTTGCCGATATACGTGGTGATCCAGAAATTCCGCAACGCCGCCGTCACGGCGGTAATCATAGCCGTTACCTCAATTGTGCTGAAATTCACCTGGTATGACCACCTGAAGGATCGAGAGACCTTTGGCAAGACGCCCGGCCAGAAGGGGGCCGCAGAACCCGTGGCGGCAGCGTAATGGAAGCCGACGCGACAGAAGCCCTCTCCCCCTTGGGGGAGAGGAACGGGAGCGCAGAACCCGTTGTGGCGCTTGTAGGAAACCCATGCCACAGAAACCCTCTCCCCCAAGGGGGAGAGGGTTTTTCAACCAAAGGCTCCCCGGAAATCTCCCATGGATTACCTGCGTGAACAAGTCGAAACTGAACTGCGAACGAACATCCTGCCATTCTGGCTCGAAGCACGCCATTGACGAGCAGTACGGCGGCTTCCGCGGACAGATCGCCAACGACCTTACCATCGACCCCTTCGCCCACAAAGGGCTGATCTTGAACGCACGCATTCTATGGACCTTCTCGAAGGCCTTCAGCGTGTACGGCGAGGAGGTCTACCGCCAAACTGCACGCCGCGCCTACGACTACCTTGCGCAGCATTTCTGGGATACGGAATTCAATGGGGTTTACTGGCTGGTGGATCATCTGGCCCGCCCGGTGGAGACCAAAAAGCGCATCTACGGCCAAGCCTTCGCCGTTTACTCGCTGGCGGAATACCACCGCACCACCGGCGATAAGGACGCACTTACCCGAGCGCTCACACTGTACGAATGCATCGAATCCGCGAGCCACGATTCGCTCCACGGAGGCTATTTCGAGACCTACGAGCGCGACTGGACACTGGCGCACGAGCAGCGCCTGAGCGCGGTCGACATGGACGAGAAGAAGTCCATGAACACGCATCTTCACCTTCTCGAAGCTTACGCCAATCTGTTGCGATGCCAGGACAATGGCGTCCTGCGCGGCCGCCTACGGGAACTCGTCCGGATATTCCTCGAGCGCATCATGGACCGCGCCACTCACCACTTCAGAATGTTCTTTGATGAAGCGTGGCATTCTAAATCGGATCATATCTCCTTCGGACATGACATCGAAGGATCGTGGCTGCTTTGCGAGGCGGCAGAAATACTGGGCGATGAGCATATCCTCGCCGAGGTGCGGCAAGAAGCCGTCCAAATGGCGCAAGCGGTGCTCGATCAGGCGGTTGATCCCGATGGCGGGCTTCTCTATGAGGCAGACGCGAGTGGGATTATCGACCCCGGCAAGGAGTGGTGGCCACAGGCAGAAGCGGTGGTGGGTTTCCTTAACGCCTATCAACTCTCCGGCCTCGAGCATTTTCGTCAAGCCGCCGAGAGAAGTTGGGAATTCATCGAGAAATACATCGTCGATCGGCGGCACGGCGAATGGTTTTCGAAGGTATCGCGCGAAGGCGTTCCCAGCCCCGACAAGTTCAAAGTCGACCAATGGAAATGCCCGTACCATAACAGCCGGATGTGCTTCGAGGTCCTGGCTAGGACGTAGGCCCAGCTTCCGTCGGCGCCCGCGGTCGACCACAACGGTCGCCCCTACAAACCGGAGGATCGAACATGAACCAAGCTGAGTTCAGAAAGGGTGTTGAGGCACTGTTCAAACAGCACGCGAAGCTGGTCACACGCAAGAACCACAAGGTGCAGGGCGGCAACGGCCTCTTCGACCGTTACACGTTTCCCGTGCTCACCGCCCAGCACACCCCGGTCTTCTGGCGCTACGACCTCGATCCGAAGGCAAACCCGCACCTGATGGAACGAATGGGCATCAACTCGACGTTCAATGCCGGAGCAATGGAGTTTGGCGGCAAGATCGTGGTTCTGGCTCGCGTCGAAGGCGTCGATCGAAAGTCGTTTCTCGCCGTCGCCGAAAGCCCGAACGGCGTCGACAACTTTCGTTTTTGGGATTATCCCGTCTTGATGCCGGAGACCGGCGACCCCGACATCAACGTCTACGATGTTCGCCTGGTGCGCCATGAGGATAGTTGGATTTACGGGCTGTTCTGTACGGAGCGGAAGGACCCCAAAACGCCGCTCTGGGACACTTCCTCAGCCATCGCCCAGTGCGGCCTCGCCCGCACCAAGGACCTGATGAACTGGGAGCGGTTGCCGGACTTGCAGACCAAGTCGCCCCAGCAGCGCAATGTGGTGCTCCATCCGGAATTTGTGGATGGCCACTACGCGTTGTACACCCGGCCTCAGGACGAGTTCATTCAAGCGGGCAAGGGCGGAGGGATCGGCTGGGGCTTCGCCGCCAGCATGAACAACGCCGTGATCGATGAGGAGACGATCATCGATAACCGCGAGTACCACACCATTAAGGAAGTGAAGAATGGCCTCGGTCCCGCACCTATCAAGACCGACAAAGGCTGGCTGCACCTTGCGCACGGGGTACGCAATACGGCGGCCGGGTTGCGCTACGTGCTCTATCTCGTCCTCTGTGAACTTGCCCGCCCTTGGGTCGTCACGCACCGCCCGGCCGGCTACTTTCTTGCCCCGCAGGGTGGGGAGCGGGTGGGGGACGTGTCGAACGTGGTCTTCAGCAATGGCTGGGTGGCGCGCCCGGATGGACAAGTCTTCATCTACTATGGCTCCTCGGACACGCGTTTGCACGTCGCCACCACTACCGTCAACAAGCTCCTCGATCACGTCTTGCACACGCCCGAGGACCCTCTGCGCAGCTACGCCTGCGTCCAACAACGTTATGCGCTGATCGAGAAGAACCTCAAGATCATGGGTTCACTTCAAAAGCGTTCCGCCAAGAAGCGGTTTCGCCGCAATGCTCGGTAAGCGACCTTGGATGGGCTAGTTAACCTTGATATCGGTCAACGAGTCTTGGGGTTGCCACAGGGCAGCCGCAAGGCCCTCCTACAATGCCGGCCGCCGTCCAGACCCAGTGTATTTTCTGATAGTTTCTAAAGGGAAAAAGTGATATGTTTCAATCGCGGGCGGATTTGTGTTTCCGGCGGGTCCAAATAGCGGCCCGAGGCAGTCACCTGCCCTCGGCTTTTCAGGCAGGTGACCCTCGGTGCTGGAGTGGTTCTTCGGCCCCGGCCCGTCGGTGCCGCGCGCTAAAGAACCGGTCTGACGATCGAGGAGAAGGATAGCGTAGTTACTACGGGGTCAAGGAGCAGGGTGAAGATTCGGAGCTGGGAAGCTTTGCAGGGTCGTTAAATCCCTACATGCGGTCCAAGAACTGTTTCAATCCTTAGCCCTTCAGGTTTTGGGGAATCGCTCCTTGGCGTGGGGTGCAAAGGGGGGTAAGGAGGCTCGCAAGGGCCTCAGCAGACTCTCCCAAGCCCGGCTCGAGGAATGCTGTATGAAGAGGCCGCCGTTACGGGCTGCCCAAAATCTGGAGGAGTAAATGGCTCAGAGATTATTCGTGGGAAACCTTCCCCGCAGCGTGACCGACAATGTGCTCAGTGAATTCGTCACCAACGCTGGGTTTCAAGTTGTTTCCGCGGTCGTCATCCGTGATAAGATGACGGGCGAATCCCGGGGATTTGGTTTCGTCGAACTTACCGAGGAAGAAGACATGCAGCGAGCCATCCAGGGACTTAACGGCCAAGCCCTGGAAGGGCGTCCCCTGACCGTAAACGAAGCCCGGCCACAACGCGCTGGATTCGGCGGCGGTGGTGGTGGCGGTGGCGGCTCCCATCGGGGTGGTGGTGGCGGTCGCTCGGGTTACAGGCGCGATTACTAACGAGTTTCTCCCGGTTCGCTCGATCACCGCACATCTCTTCTGGACGACACCTGTCAG
Source organism: uncultured Acidobacteriota bacterium (assembly GCA_963831905.1). Lineage (GTDB taxonomy): Bacteria > Acidobacteriota > Terriglobia > UBA7540 > UBA7540 > CAVROP01. The sequence goes on from CAWHRX010000010.1 coordinate 81,221, forward strand.
CCGGGCGTTGCGCCCTCAGTCAAACAGGCGTATGCGGCACTTGAACTCTGCCCGCCGGCGGAGTAATCCGGAGGGGCGCTTGTTCCAACCACATCTTCACGGGCGTGGAGTCTAGCACCATGGATGATCCGGAGCGTTGCGCTGAATGGACATTCGCCGGCGTGGTTGTTCCCGGCGGAGCGGCCAGGCAGCTTCCAAACGCCTGCCCAATTGCGGTGGACGCCTTCTACGCCCTCTCTCGCCACAAAGACCACGCGCGGCGGGTCGTGGCGCGTGCCTCGCTGGGCGTTGGGTTGGGGCTGTGTGTCTTTCTCTCAACGGGGTGCTCAGCAAAGAAGGCGGAAACACAAGGGCTACCGCCCGTCTACTCAGCGCCGGTGACTGCCGCTCCGGCGACTTTAGCGACCGTGCCTGTTCAGGTTCATGCCATCGGCAATGTCGAGGCGTACTCAACAGTTTCGGTGAAAGCGCAGGTGGCGGCCAGGATCGAGAAGGCGTACTTCACGGAAGGCAAAGACGTGCGCAAAGGCGATCTTCTCTTTACCTTGGATCGCCAGCCTTATGACGTCGCACTGCAACAGGCCGAAGCCAATCTGGCAAAAGATCAGGCGCAACTGGAGAACGCCGCAGCGGAATCGGGCCGCTACAAGGAGCTTTCCCAGGAGGGCATTGTTTCGAAAGAGCAGTACGACTCCATGCGCACCAACGCCGACGCCCTGGCCGCTTCCGTGCGCGCCGATAAGGCAGCCATTGACAAAGCGCGGATCGATCTGAGTTATTGCTCGATCCAGTCGCCGATCGATGGCCGGACGGGCGCCGTGCTCGTCCACCCCGGAAATCTCATCAAGGATAACGATGCCGCGCTGGTGGTGCTGAACCAGATCCATCCTATTTACGTCACGTTTTCCGTGCCCGAACAGCACCTGGCCGATATCAAACGTTATCAGGCAGAAGCCCCGCTCAAAGTGGAGGCCAGCGCTCCGAATCAGGAACAGGCTATCTCCACGGGAGTATTGTCTTTCATCGACAACGCCGTCGACAGCACGACGGGCACCATCAAGCTGAAGGCGACCTTTCAAAACCCCGACAACCGCCTCTGGCCGGGCCAGTTCGTGAACGTGGCGCTCACCCTCATGACTCAAGCCAACGCTGTCGTCGTCCCTTCGCAAGCGGTTCAGACCGGACAAGCAGGCCAGTACGTCTTTGTGGTGAAACAGGATATGACCGCCGAGCTCCGGCCCGTGGTTGCGGGCAACACTCTTTCCGGTAGAACGGTTATCCAAAAAGGTGTTACAGCAGGTGAAACACTTATTACCGACGGCCAAATGCGCGTGGTGCCCGGCATGAAAGTTGCGATCCGAAAACAGTGACGAAAAACAGGAGTCAGGAGTCAGTAGCCAGGAGTCAGAATACCAGCCTACGTAACTGAACCTACCTGACGATTGAAACGCGATGCCGCCGGGTCTATGCATTCTGACTCCTGACTCCTGACTTCTGCACTTCCATGAACCTCGCCGAACTCTTCATCCGCCGGCCCGTCATGACCACCCTAGTCATGCTGGGCATCCTCCTCTTCGGAGTGATGGCCTACAAGTATCTGCCGGTTAACGACCTGCCCAACGTGGATTACCCCACCATCCAGGTCAGCGCCACCCTTCCAGGGGCCAGCCCGGAGACCGTGGCCTCGTCGGTAGCGACGCCGCTGGAGCGGCATTTCTCGACGATCGCCGGCCTGGAATCGATGAGCTCATCGAGCACTCAAGGCGGCACTTCGATCACGCTGCAGTTCGCCGCCAGCCGCAATATCGACGCCGCCGCCCAGGACGTCCAGGCGATGATCGCCAATTCGCAGGGCGAGCTACCCACGAGCATGCCGGCCCCGCCCTCGTACCAGAAGGTGAACCCCGCCGACCAGCCGATCATTTATATGGCCGTGTGGTCCGACACACTTCCTGCCTCGACCGTGAACGAATACGCGGACACACTCATGGCCCAGCGAATCTCGATGATCAGCGGCGTGGCGCAGGTCCAGGTTTTCGGCGCGCAGAAATACGCCGTCCGCGTGCAGTTCGACCCGAAGGCGCTGGCCACTCGCAAAATCGGAATTGACGAAGCCATGGCCGCCATCCAGCAGGCCAACGTGAACCTGCCCACCGGCACACTCTACGGCACTCACAAATCCTTCGTTGTGCAGGCCACCGGGCAGCTTACGAATGCGGCGGATTACCGGCCTCTTATCGTGGCCTACCGCAATGGCTCGCCGGTGCGTCTGGACTCGCTTGGGGCAGGTGCTCGACAACGTCCAGAACAACAAGATCGCGAACTGGTATAACGGCAAGCCATCCCAGGTGATCGCCATCCAGCGGCAGCCCGGCACGAATACGATTGAGGTGGTGAACAACGTCAAGGCCCTGCTGCCCACCTTCCGCTCCGAAATCCCGGCCTCGATTCAGATGGCCACACTTTACGACCGATCCGTCTCCATCCGCGACTCCATCAGCGATGTGAAATTCACGCTCTGGCTCACGCTGGGCCTGGTGGTGCTGGTGATCTTCATTTTCCTGCGGAATATCTCCGCCACCACCATCCCCAGCCTGGCCCTGCCCATGTCCATCATCGGAACGTTCGCGGTGATGTACCTGCTCGGTTACACCGTGGATAACCTCTCCATGATGGCCCTGGTGCTTTCCGTGGGGTTTGTGGTGGATGACGCCATCGTGATGCTGGAGAACATCGTCCGCCACATGGAAATGGGCGAAGGAGTGTTCGAGGCGGCGCTCAACGGCTCGCGGGAAATCAGCTTCACCATACTTTCCATGACGCTCTCGCTGGCCGCGGTCTTCATCCCGGTCCTCTTCATGGGAGGATTGTTGGGGCGCCTGCTGCACGAATTCTCGGTGACCATCATGTGCGCGGTGATCGTCTCCGGCATCGTCTCGCTGACGCTCACGCCCATGCTTTGCAGCCGTTTCCTGCGCTCGCCTAAAGAGCAGAAGCATGGCCACGTTTATCTTCTGTTCGAGCGCGGCTTCCAGTTGATCCAAAGCGCCTACGACTGGACCCTTCGCGGCGTATTGCGCCACCGCCTCGTGACGCTGCTGGCCTCGTTCGTCATCGTCATCTTCACGGTGCAACTGTTCCTTCAGATCCCCAAGGGCTTTCTTCCCAGCGAAGATTCCGGAGGAATGTTCGGCATCACCCAGGCGGCACAGGGAATTTCCTTCGACGCCATGAAGCAGCACCAGCTCGAGGTGACGAAGATTATCAACGACGATCCCAATGTCTCTGACGTGATGTCTTTCGCAGGCGCAGGGCTGCCGGGTTATGGCGGAAACTCGGGCTTCTTCTTCGTCCACTTGAAGGATCGTCCTTCGGCAAGCCAGGATATGATGGATTCGATCCGGCGGCTTTTCCATCTTCCCGGCCGCCAGCACGATCCCAACCTGCGCTACATCAGCACGGACGACGTGATCAACGAGTTGCGTCCGCCGATGTTCTCCCTTCCCGGCGTGATCGCCTTCATGCAGAATCCCCCGCCCATCCAGATCGGCGGGCAACTCACGCGAAGCCTGTACCAGTTCACCGTGGAAGGCTCGGATACCAGGGAGCTTTACAAGGACTCGATCGAACTCGAGAACAAGATGCGGCAAGTGCCCGGCCTCCTGGACGTGAACAGCGACTTGCAAGTCTCGAACCCCCAGGTGAACGTGGTGATCGACCGCAACCAGGCCCTAGCGCTAGGCGTGTCGGCCTACCAAATCGAGGACGCCCTCTCCACCGCCTACAGCTCGCGCCAGATCTCCACCATCTACGCCCCCAACAACGAGTACTGGGTGATCGCCGAACTGATGCCCCAGTACCAGATGGACCCCCAGGCCCTTTCGATGCTCTACATCAAGTCGAACACCGGGCAACTCGTGCCGCTCAGTTCGGTCTCCAAGCTGACGCAGGACCTGGGCCCCCTGGCGGTCAACCACTCCGGCCAGCTCCCTTCCGTGACGCTTTCCTTCGACCTCAAGCCGGGTCTCTCGCTGAGCGACGCCGTAACCCGCGTCGAAGACCTGGCCCGCAACACCTTGCCCGCCAGCATGAGCGCGACTTTTCAGGGCACGGCGCAGCAGTATGAGTCGTCGCTCACCGGTCTCGGAATCCTGCTGGCAGCCACCGTGCTGGTGATCTACCTCGTGTTGGGCATTCTCTACGAGAGTTTCATTCACCCCCTTACCATTCTCTCCGGCTTGCCATCCGCCGCCCTGGGCGCGTTGATCACCTTGAAGCTTTTCCATCTCGAGTTGAACCTCTACGGCTTCGTCGGCGTCATCATGCTGATCGGCATTGTGAAGAAGAACGCCATTATGATGATCGACTTTGCCATCGTGGCGGAGCGCAGCAAGGGATCGAGCCCGCTCGAGGCCATCTATGAAGGCTGCCTCGTCCGCTTTCGCCCCATCATGATGACCACCATGGCAGCGCTCATGGGCACGCTTCCCATCGCGCTCGGGTTCGGCGCCGGCGCCCAATCCCGCCGCCCGCTCGGACTCGCCGTGGTGGGCGGACTTTTGGTCTCCCAGCTCATCACTCTCTACATCACCCCCGTCTACTACACCTACTTGGACTCCTTCCAAAAATGGCTGACGCGCTCCCATCGACATGAGGCCCAAGCCAAGGAACTCCCCGCCATGGCCAGAATGTTCGTCGAGAACGGGCCGAACGGCGGGTAGCCGCCTGTCCCAGAAACGAGTTAAGTCAGCGGGGCGGGAGTTTCGCAGGCCCGTAGGGGTAGGGCTTGCCCTACCCCGGATCGTGTAAGATCGCTCCAGCCAGGGGACGGCAAGCCGTCCCCCTACAATTCTCGAAATGCCGCTTCGTTCCGCGCCGATTGCCGCTTTTTCTGCGCGAAAATGAGTTCGTTTTGAGGTCGCTATTTCAGTTATCCCCTGTCTTTGCAATAAATCTTTGTGTTCGTTCCCGCGATTTTTGATCTTCTTGAAGGCGGCGGCGAGGACCGCGCCGAGGCAGATGAGCAGCGCACGGAGCTGGGTAGCACGGCCCCCGGTGTTGGGGTCCGCGGCTTGTCTGTCACCCCAGGGACGAACCACGGACATTCAAGAGTAATGCCTGGATCAGCCTCTGGCTTTTTGTCCTCTTCCTTTGTTTTCATAGACATTCTCGCTTTGTTCCGGCGATTTTCAAATCGACGGATGGCGCAGACCCCGTTGTCGGGGTTCTGCAATGTCCCGAAGGGACAGGTCAAGGCTAACCAGGCAACCTGACCGGCCTGCGCCCTCGGCGCATCGCAGACATTCAAAGGCAATGTCTGCGCCGGCCTTTGGCCGTTTGCCCTCTTCCTTTGTTTTCATAGACATTCTCGCTTTGTTCCGGCAATTTTCGAATCGACGGATGGCGCAGACCCCGTTGTCTGGGGTCTGCGATGTCCCGAAGGGACACGTGAAGGCACACCCCCACCCCTCCTTAAACAAGGAGGGGAGCCGACCCGGCAACTCCCCTCCTCGCTGAGGAGGGGGCCAGGGGGTGGTGTGACCGTGTGGCCAGTACGCTGTCGACTCGGACACCAAGCCCGAACCTGCTGGCCTCAACCACCCCATTTTGCCGTCCCTGCCGAGCATCTCGGCGCTCCCCGGCGACAAAACGTCAACGTCAGCCATCTCGATAGGCTATCATAGCCCAGCTCGCTTGTCAAGTGAAAGATGCCAAAGTGTGCGAAGGTTGCAGCAGAACGCGTTCTGGAGGGTCTGAGATGTTCTGAACGTACACACTCAGCCCTGCCGCCGTTGGCTCAGACGAATGTACTTGTCCCGGCAGACCGAAACTCGTAGACTTGGAGTCGGTGGGAGGTCTTACTGTGGCAGTCCTAATCGAAACGCCGTTCCCGTCCATGCGTCAAGTTGCCAAGACGCTAGGGGTCCCGGTGGAGCGTGCGAAGGAAATCGAGCGCTTGGTAGAAGAACACTACAAGGCGCACGGGGACGGTCGCGTTCTTAACCGGCGGTCCGGGAACAAACGGGAGAGTGCGCGGCCGCGAAACGCCCAGCGCCATTAAAGACTTGCCGCGCGCAAAAGAAAGTCTCTTTCTCAACGTCCCCTACGACTCGTCTTTTACCAACTTGTAGCTGGCCTATATTGCGGGTGTTAGTTCCTTCGGCTTAATGCCTCGTGCCACGCTGGAAATCCCAGGTGGGGAGAGGCGGCTGGACCAGATCCTGGCCCTGATCCGGAACTGCGCCTATTCTCTGCACGACCTTTCCCGCGTAGAGCTTGACCGCCGCCCACCCAGAACCCCGCGCTTCAACATGCCGTTCGAACTCGGGCTCGCGGTCTCGTGGCAAAAGCTGAAGCGGCCGAACCACACGTGGTTGGTCTTCGAAGCGATGCCGCGGCGAGCTGAGAAATCCCTGAGCGATATCAGCGGCACCGATGTCTATATCCACAATGGCAACGCGCGCGGCGTCTTTACCCAACTGTGCAATGCCTTCGTCCGGCTCAAGTCTCAGCCCAGTACGAAAGACATGGAAGAAATCTACGGGCGTCTCACCGATCTCTTGCCCGAGCTGCAAGCACGGGCCGGGGCAAGCTCACCCTTCGGGGCCCGGGTTTTTCAAGATTTGGTGTTCGCAGCCCGCGACATCACGCGGCGTGAAATCGCTCCGCCAAGCTCACCCGACCGTCAGCGATAGCGCGGGGTACGCGGCTGGCGCAGACCGAAGCTCTGCGGTCTTGATGTATCATAGCTGAGCACTACGCATGGCTTCGCTGTGCGCCAGCCGCGCTCGCTCCGGTCGATACGGAAGGGCGCATACATCACGACAAAAACCGTCGTGACGTATGATGCGCCACCCACCGAATAGGATGGAGCGTATAATTGTGCCGGTGAGAATATGACTGAACTGCCAAGTCCCATTGCCAGGGACTTGGCGTGACTCGCCGGGGCCAACACGGGGAGGGCGGTGATGAAGGTGTGGACGGCCACTCGGCTAATTGCGGCGCACGTGATCTTTGCTGTGTGTGCACTTTCCGCTGCCAATCCTGGCCCATGGGACACCCTGCGGCACGTGACCTGGAAACGGGATTACACATTCTTGGATGCGAAAGGGAGTTGCTTCCATGGGCGGATCGTGAGTCTAACAAGTGATCGCGTTGCGGTTAGATACTGGTCTTACGAAAAACATCCCCAGCCCGTGATGATCACGCTACAGCGCCCAGACGTACGCCGGATTTCGGATGGGTCAAAAGCTATAGATATCGTCTACAGTGGGAGAAGCTCCTGGGTTGACGTGCGGGCACTCCAACACATTGGTTCACATGAGGCCGTGGTGTTAATCACTAAGGACGGCACCGGTCATAAAGGTAGGTTTAGCGACGTTTCCGACAACGACGTAAAGCTGATGCACGGGACCAAGACCGTGCACATCGCCGAGAAGGAAGTTGCGCAAGTATATTATCTTCGCGAAAAACCTGTCGGCGAAGGGACGGAATATGCGGCTCAGGAGATGGCCTTCGTGGATCCGCTGCTTTGGCCATACCTGCTGCACGTCGCACCAAGGTTCAACGTGCGTGTTTACGATGCGGACATGCCAGAGGACAACGCTCCGTCCGAATGCAGGCAGACCTCAACGTCTCCGCTTTAGCTCCAGCTGTGCATCCAATGAGTTAGGGACATAAAGAAGCAGAGTAATAACCCCCAAATCCCGGCATAAACGATTCGACCCCTAGCCTTCGCATACCTATAACCAATTTAGAATTAATAAGTTACGTTACCGATTCGGCGAATGTTACAGACTTGGCCCGCCTCTTGCTCCATTTGACTCGCGTGGTGGAAGCGGTTCGGTTTCACGGAAGCGGTCAGATCGCCGTTTGACCGAAGGACGAGATTAGCGGCGATGGACACGATTGAGGCACAGGCCATGAAAAAGGTACTCATTCTTGGTGCGGCAGGCAGGGACTTCCACAATTTCAACGTGGTATACCGTGACGACCCCGCCTACCGGGTCGTGGCGTTCACGGCGACGCAAATACCCAACATCGAGAACCGGGCTTATCCGGCGGGACTGGCGGGGAAGCTCTATCCTGACGGGATTCCGATCGTCCCGGAAGCTGAGCTCGAAAACACGATTCACAAATATGGTGTGGACGCGGTGGTTTTTTCTTACAGCGATGTTTCGCACCAAACGGTGATGCATCTGGCGTCGCGGGCCGTGGCGGCCGGGGCCGATTTCTGGCTGCTGGGGACGGAACGCACACAGTTGGCCGCGCAGGTGCCAGTGGTCTCCGTATGTGCGGTGCGCACCGGCTGCGGCAAGAGTCCGGTTTCGCGGCGCGTGGTGCAGGAATTGCGCGCCCAGGGCTTGAAGCCGGTGGTGGTGCGCCATCCCATGCCTTACGGCGATCTGGCCGCGGAGCGCCTGGAGCGCTTTGCCACGCTCGAGGACATGGAAAGGTACGGCTGCACGATCGAGGAGATGGAGGAATACGAGCCGCACCTCCGGCAAAACGTGGTGGTGTATGCGGGCGTGGATTACGAGGCGATTCTCCGCCAGGCGGAAGGGGAAGCCGACGTGATCCTCTGGGACGGCGGCAACAACGATACTCCGTTCTATTGCTCCGACCTCGAGATCGTGGTCGTCGATCCTCACCGCGCCGGGCACGAGCTGAGCTATTACCCCGGGGAAGTGAATTTCCGCCGCGCGGAAGTGCTGGTGATCAACAAAGTCGATACGGCGAGCCCGGAAGCCATTGAAGAGGTGCGGTCGAACATCCGGAAGATCAACCCCGGCGCCTTGGTGATCGAAACGGAATGCCGGGTGACGGCGGCGGAACCGGAACGGATCAAAGGACGGCGCGTACTGGTGGTGGAGGATGGGCCGACGCTGACCCACGGGGAGATGGCGTTCGGCGCGGGAGTGGTGGCCGCGCAAAAGTATGGCGCCGCCGAGCAATCCGACCCCAAGCCGTATGCGGTCGGATCGATCCGTTCTACTTTCGAACGCTTCCCGCACCTGAAGTGCCTGCTGCCGGCGATGGGCTACAGCGAAACGCAGCGCCATGAACTGGAACAAACCATCAACCGTACTCCCAGCGATCTGGTTCTGGTGGCGACTCCGGTGGATCTGACGCGGCTCTTAGATTTGAACAAACCGAGCCTGCGAATCGGATACGAGGTTGTGGAACGAACCAAGCCCGGCTTCGCTGAGATTATTGCGGAATTTGCGGCGCACGCGGCGTCGCCCAGGAAGGCGAAGTCGGCGTGAAGGGATCACGCGCCGGGGCAGCGGGGACCAGGTCCGGCAAACGAAACGTTTGTCATCCTGAGCGAAGCGAAGGATCTCCGCAGTTTGTCGCCGAAGGTTGAAACAAGAACAACTGCAGAGATCCTTCGCTTCGCTCAGGATGACAAGCTGCTGGAATTTTCGGTGTTCTGGAAAGAAGTAGAAAGGATTTTCACCATGCGCAGACTCAAGGTTGTTACACAGGCTGACAAGGAGACTCCATTGCCGGCACGGCCTTCCACGCTCGCCCATCGGCACGTGGTCTCGTTGCACGATCTGGCTCCTGGGGAGGTTGAATACCTGCTCAAGCTGGGCCAGGTAGTGAAGGCCCAACCGGGGCGTTTCAAGCACGCGCTGGAGGGCAAGACGCTGGCGCTGCTTTTTGAGAAGCCCAGCCTGCGGACGCGTGTGACCTTCGAGGTCGGCATGGAGCAACTGGGCGGGAAGGCGCTTTACCTCGGTCCGCAGGAAGTGGGGTTGGGGAAGCGCGAGTCAGTGAAGGACGTGGCGCAGAATCTCTCGCGCTGGGTGGATACGGTGGCGATCCGCGCCTTCGCCCATCAAACCGTGATGGAGTTTGCCGCCAACGCTTCGATCCCGGTCATCAATGCTCTCTCGAACTTCGAGCATCCTTGCCAGGCGCTGGCCGACTACTTTACGCTGCTCGAACACAAAGGCCCCTTGGAGGGGAAAACCCTCGCCTGGGTGGGCGACGGCAACAATGTGGCTCATTCCCTCATCTATGGCGCCGCCAGGCTGGGAGTGCGCATGCGCATCGCCACGCCGGCGGGCTACGAACCGGACCGCTCCGTTGTGGCCGACGCCAAACGCGAAGGCGGGGACATCACGCTTACTCACGATGCCCTGGAAGCTGTGGCGGGCGCGGACGCGGTCTACACCGATGTTTGGATCAGCATGGGCCAGGAGGACGAAACCGACACGCGGATGCGCGTCTTTCGCCCTTACCAGGTAAACTCCGAACTGCTGCGCAACGCTGGGCCCCAGGTGCTTTTCATGCACTGCCTGCCGGCGCGCCGCGGCCAGGAAGTGACGGACGAAGTCATGGATTCACCTCGTTCGATTGTCTATGACCAGGCTGAGAACCGCTTGCACATCCAGAAGGCAATGCTGGCGGCACTGCTCTGTTGAGAGACGGCTATGCCCACCGCGGTCGTCGCCATTGGCGGCAACTCCCTGATCAAATCCGGCGAGAAGGGCACACTCGAAGAACAACGGTCGAACCTCCAGACCACCTGTGAGGGCATCGCCGCGGTGCTCTCCGCCGGTTACCGCACAGTGGTCACCCACGGCAACGGGCCGCAGGTGGGCGACGCCATGCTGCGCTCGGAACTCGCCGCCGGCCAGGTGGAACCGCTGCCCATGGACGCCTGCGTGGCGGAGACCCAGGGGAGCATCGGATACCTGCTGCAGCAGATGCTGCAGGAAACCCTGTCGCGCCGCGGCCTGCGGCGGCCCGTGGTGACGATGGTCACTGAGGTGTTGGTCTCGCCGCGAGATCCCGCCTTCCGCAAACCCTCGAAGCCCGTCGGCCCGTTCTACGACCAGGAAGAAGCCGAGCGCCGCCACCGCACGCTGGGATGGCAAATGGTGCAGGATGCGTGCCGCGGATATCGCCGCGTGGTGCCCTCTCCTGAGCCGAAAGAGATCATGGAACTGCCCGCCATTCAAGCAGCCCTCGAAAGCGACGCGCTGGTGATTGCCTGCGGCGGAGGAGGAATCCCGGTCGTGTTCCGGCGCGAGCGGCTGGTGGGAATCGAAGCCGTGATCGACAAGGACCGCGCCTCGGCCTTGCTGGCATGGGAACTGGAAGCGGAGTTGTTTCTGATTTCCACCGGCGTCGCGCAAGTGGCCTTGAACTACGGCACAGTCAACCAGCAACAACTCGAACGGCTGAGCGCCGGAGAGGCTCGCGGCTACCTCAGCGCAGGCCAGTTCCCTCCCGGCAGCATGGGACCGAAAATCGAGGCCGCGCTGGCCTACCTCGAGCGCGGAGGCAAGCTGGTCATCATCACTTCTCCCGAGAACATTCCCGAAGCGTTGCAGGGCATGGCGGGGACGAGAATAACGGCATAAGCTGTCAGCCGTCAGCTATCAGCTTTCAGCAAACCAATATGGGGTAACAGCCCTCTCCCGTGGGGAGAGGGTGTCGCGCTGCCGGCTTTTTCATCAGCCGGAGCGTGACGGTTGAGGGGTCTTTTCCCGGCTTGCAGATTGGATTCCCGCTTTCGCGGGAATGACTGCGACAGCGCCGGCGCAACAATGGTACGATTTCTGTACCCCATGATAGTGCCCGCGGAAAAACTTGATCGGCGCCTGATGCGCCAGATGTTTGGAGCCATCGCTCCCCGGTACAACTTTGTCACCAGTGCCTTCTCTTACGGCATGGATCGTCGATGGAAGCGGACTGCCGTCGGCAGGGCCGCTTTGCCGGCTGGCGCGCTGGTCTTGGACCTGGCTTGCGGCACCGGCGACTTTTCCGAACTCGTTCTTCAATCGCTGCCGAGCGCAACGGCCGTCGCCGCCGACCTCACCCGAGCGATGCTGGAGACGGCGCGAGGGCGGTGCGGTTGTAAGGCGATCTGCGCCGATGCTATGGTCCTTCCCTTCCCCGACGACCGCTTCGATTGCGTTTTTGTTGGCTACGGCCTGCGCAACTTCCCCGAATTGAACACCGCTATTCAAGAGATTCGCCGGGTCACCCGGCGGGGCGGCATGCTGGTGAGCCTGGATTTCTTTCTGCCCGCCCATCGCCTTTGGCGCGCGCTCTATCTGGGATATCTCTACGCCCAGGGCGCCTTCTGGGGCTTGCTGCTACACGGCCGCCCCCGCTTGTACACTTATATTCCGCGTTCCCTGCGAGGCTTCATTACGATCAAGGATTTCTCTCTTTTGTTGAAGCGGATTGGGTATACGCAAGTCGATGCGCGCGCCTATATCTTTGGCGGCATCGGCCTGCATTGGGCTGTCAAAGCGTAGATGTCCAGCCCGTTAACCACTGTAGGGGTAGGGCTTGCCCTACCCCGGCCCGCATGAAGGGGACGGCAAGCCGTCCCCCTACAGTCTCCAGTTGCTGTGGCGGTCGCGCGTGGAATACACTGCGTAGCGCGGACGACACGCCCGCGCTACATTCACCGCGAGTCCAGGATATGCGAATCAAATCCCTCAGCTTACTCTTTCTCCTCGCCCTGCCGGTGCCTTTGGCGCGCGCACAGGGAACGGTGCCCACGTTCCAGCGCACGGTCGGCACGGGCACCTACACTTTGGCCGGACGCGACCCGTCGCAAGGCGGCATCACTAACATTCCCACAGTGCTGGTTCCTATCGCGCTCTCTTTTGAAACCAAGAAGGCGGGCGGCAAGCCATTCGTCATGGATGCGGGCCGGGACGTAAACGGAATCCTCCAATCGCCCATCTTTTCCAAGTTTGACTTTCCCTCCGGCGGCAATACGCAATATGCGGACGCGTTGCTGCGCTCCACCTTCCCCTCGGCAAGCGGGTGGCACACGCTGCTGGCCAAGCCGGAAGTGAATCCGGTGAAGATCGCCGTTCCCGTCGGTTACGGCTATGTTCTCACCTCGAAGCAGAGCGGCTCGGCGTTTGGCGTTGTGGATCTCGAGTTCGTCGAGAAAGAGCTGTTCAAGCAGATTCCCAAACAAGAAGGCAAGCTGGTGATCGCCGTGACGCATAACACCACGTTCTTCGCGGATGGAGATGCAACGGTCTGCTGCACTTGGGGCACGCACGGGATCGATTCGGCCACCGGAAACTCCTTCGTACTGGGCTCGAATCTCAGCACTGCGCCAAGTGTCGTCGAAGACCAGGACGTGCAGCCGCTCACCCAGCAGCTCGGTGAGTTCATCAACGACCCGCTGTTCGACTCGTTGCTCGGCCTCCACAACCACAAAGGTCCGGGAAACAACTTCCCTCGCTGGCTGCGTCCCGCTTCGATGCGTCCAGGCGATGAGGGACCTTGCGGCGGCTCCGGCGTTGCCTCCACGTACTTCCTGCTCGAACCTACGGATACCAACCCCAAAAACAACTTTCCGGCATCGAAGGCCTTCGTCGCACGGAAAAAACGAATTACGTATAACCTCGAGAACGTTGCCCTGCTTCCCTGGTACACCGGCGCCGCGGAGGGACTCGGCACAACCTACAGCTTTCCCGATGCGCAAGCGCTTGCTGACCCTGCCAAACCGTGCCCAGCACGCGGCCGGTGGCGTGACGCGCCTGCGCAACCCACAGCTACGCCCGTCCCGCTGAGCAGCTCGCCGAACGGCCACCGGCTTATTGGATACTGGGCCGGCTATGGCGGTCCTGGATCCGGATTGCCGCTCCGCGCGGTCTCGCCGCAGTGGGACGTAATCATCGTTGCTTTTGCCACGCCGGAAAAGAATGCGCCGGAAGGGACCCTGACGTTTCAGACGCCCGGCGGCTACCCAGCCGAGCAGTTCAAAGCCGACATCACCTACCTGAAGAGCCAAGGGAAGAAAGTGATGATCTCGCTGGGGGGCGGCGGCGTGTACGTTACGCTCGACGGCCCGCAGAGCGTGCCGAATTTCGTTTCCTCGGTCACGCGCATCGTCGCTGATTACGGCTTCGACGGCATCGATATTGACCTCGAGAGTCCGTCTCTCAACCTCGCCCCCGGAGATACGAACTTCAAGAATCCCACCACGCCATCCGTCGTGAATCTCATCGCCGGCCTGCGCCAGTTGCGCGAGCATTTCGGGCCTGACTTCATGATCAGCCTGGTGCCGGAAGGGACTCAGATTCCCTCCGGTTACCCAAGCTACGGAGGCCAGTTCGGCTCTTACCTGCCCATCACCTATGCCATCCGCGATATTCTCTCCTTCATTGATGTGCAGGATTACAACACACCGCCTCTGGAGGGCCTGGATGGTGAAATCTATCAGCCCGGCACAGTGAATTATCACGCCGCCATGACCGAACTTCTGCTGCAAGGGTTCAACGTAGGGGGCGAAGAGTTCTTTCCACCTCTGCCCGCGAGCAAGATTGCCGTCGGTTTCCTCACCGGAGACGCGACGCCAACCGAAGTTACCGAGGCGATGGACTACCTCATCACCGGCAGGGCTCCCGCAGGTACCCAATACAAGTTGCACGCGCCCGGCGGGTACCCCAGCTTGATCGGCGCCATGTTCTGGACGATTAACGACGACCGCCGCGGTAATTACAATTTCTCCAATGCGGTCGGCCCTGAACTTCACTCCTATCGATGAATCGTAGCCACGCAGCGCAGAGGCGGGCGCTTCTTGCCCTCCTCTGCGGCTCTGCGCACGGGGCCAAGAACCGCAGAGGAGCGCTCAAGACACGCACCTCTGCGCTACGCCTTACCTCGACGCACCTAGGTGGTGTAGGGGCAGGGCTTGCCCTACCCTTGTCGGCCCGGGAACCCTCGGGGGACGGCAAGCCGTCCCCCTACATTGCGGGTCGTTATCGACGGATTAGGATGACTCTTTGTCGCTTGTAATACCCTTCGCGAAGGCGTATAAAGGGCCGATCGTTACGGAGCGCGACCCATGCCTCGCTATCTCTTCTGCCTGCTTCTCGTCTTCATCATTCCGACTTGCTCGAAGCCGGCCAGGGGCCAGGAGCAGGGCGACGCCGTTGCCAAGGCTCTTGCAGACGGCGATGCTTTTCGCAAGCAACGGGACTACGACAGGGCCATGAGCGCCTATCGCAAGGCCGACAAGCTCTCGCATCACACCTGCGCCGATGCTTTTCTCGGCATGTGCAGGTTGAACCGCGAACTGGGCAACCTCCCTGCGGCGCTCGAAGACGCCAAGCAGGCTGTCAAGGCGGCCGGTGACAACAAATCCGAGGCCGCGCAGGCGCATCTGGTTCGCAGCACCTTGCTGGCGCGCATGGCCTCGAAGCCGAACGACAAGAAGCTGAAGGAAGCTGAATCAGAAGTGCGCGAGGTTCTTGAACTGGCGCCAAACCTGCCCATCGCACACCTTAATCTGGGAAGGATCCTGATCCGGCAGGAACGCGACTCCGAAGGCATTGTCGAGCTGAAGCGCTACCTTGCCATGCCAGGCGCGGATGCGAAGTCGGTGCTCGAAGCGCGCCGCATCATTGCCTATCCCATCCTGGGGCGTGAGCCGGTCGCGCCGGATATTTCCTTTGTGACGGAGGGTGGTGAGGCGATTTCCAACCAGGGGTTGCGGGGAAAAGTGGTGCTCTTCCACTTCTGGGCCACATGGTGCCCGCCCTGCCGAGAGTCAATCCCCCCCCTGACGAACATTCAAGGGGCGTACAGGGGCCGGCCATTTGAGATTGTCGGAGTCAGCGCGGACGGCGACGAGCAGGCCTGGAGGAAATTCATCGCTTTAAACCACATGGACTGGCCGGAGTTTCTTGACGCCAGGGGCTCGGTGCGCCAAGCGTTCGACATCAATGCGTTTCCAACTTTTGTCGTGGTGGACCGGGACGGCGTCGTCACGTACAACCAAGCCGGGTGGTATCCCGAATTGCAGTTGGAACTACGGCAGGCAATTAATACAGCGCTCAAGAGGCCGTCCAACCCCGCACTCCTCGCAGCGACCGCGCCTTCCGCATCCCAGAATTCAGCGCCCGAGCCGGCCGCGAACCTGCCAGGGGTGCTGAAGTTCCCGGCGACTTTACCGGAAACCGCTGCGCCTGCGGCGGCGGGAGTTGTTTCGAGCGGCGTCTATCGGAACCAGGAACTGGGTTTCAGCTATCAACTTCCGCCCAATTGGACCGCGGTGGCGCCGCAAATCGTTCAGGCAGCCACAGAGAAGGCTCAGGCCGATTTGCAGGCGAAGTTCCTCGAGCAGCATCCGGAACAACGCGGGTCAACGCATCTTAATCTCCCCAGTGTAGTCCTCTATGCATCCCGGAGCGGTCAGGGTGATGGGCAACGACTCTCCTTTCCCTGCGCACGGATTTCCGTTTGGCTTGCGACCGGCTCCGTCCCCACACTGGGCCAGCTCAAAGCACGCGCTCAGGCAATCCTGCCGCCGGGTGTGACCATGGCAGGCGATCCCGAAGAATTCACCATAGACGGCCAGGAGTTTCTCCGCGTGAAGCTTGTCAACTCAAACAGCACTCCACATGTTTGGGTGTCGCGCATCGTGACGATTGTCCACGGACAACTGCTCGCCCTGGAACTCTTCGCCACAGACCAGCAGGAGCTCGAGAGCCTTAGTTCAGCTCCAACGCTCAGGATGATGAACGCAGCAGCGTCGCAACAGGCGAACGCCGAGATGGCGAACCCGGGAACTGAACACGGCCTCCAGGCTCCCGGAAGCACTGCTGCAGCCACTGCCCGGGACGCTTCAAGCGAAGGCAACCCGGGTGTCCCACTCACCTCCGCAAATGACGCCGCGGTGTCTTACGGCACCGACATACGCCAGGCGGAGATACTCAAGCGCGAGGGAAATTTGGAAGGGGCAATCGGCATGTACCGGCAAGCGGTTCAGGCGCAGCCGAACGAGATTAAAGGCCACCGCCTTCTGGCCGACGCACTTGCGCAAAAGGGCGACCGAGCCGGGGCCATCCTCGAATACCGGGAAGTAGTGAAACTGGAACCTGAAAACGCTGAGTGCCATTTCACGCTCGGCGCCCAACTCGAGGCGCGCGGAGCTTCGGCCGGATACGCACGTGACGATTTCTCCAAGCAGCCCGGCAGCCTGGCTCTTCCCAAAACGGCCCAGTCCGATTACGAAGCCGCCCTCGAACAATACCAGTTGGCCCACCAACTTGCGCCCCAGAACCCGGCCTACACCGAAGCCTACGAACGGATGATTAGCCGCCTGAAGCAGGACTAACGCGAACAAGTAGCACCGGACCTTGCGGATTCTGCCCTTATGCACGGCTCTTCCTATCGCCAGTTCGAATCGTCGAAACGGCTGAGGTCGGCTTTGTCGTCGAGGACGCCTAGCGCAACGATGGCGAAGGTGAAGACGGTGGTTCCCTCGTGAAGGTGTCCGCCGAAGGCCTTTTGGTCGTCCGTCATAGTGATGTGGGCGTGAATCCGGCCGCCCAGCACGTACCCATTGACGGCGATCAGATCCATGGGGGCGGCACGCTCGGTATAGGCCAATTTTGCCGGCAGCGTGGTGTTGCTCACGGCATGGACGTGATATCGGGTGACTGATCCGACACCGCTCAGAATGACCGCGTTCTTGATCTTTTCGTTTTTCACCGCCTGCTGCAAGCCGTCCAACAGATCGGCGTTGTACTTCAAGCGCACCAGCACGACGCGCTTGATCTCGCTGGTGATGGTCACGACGTCCGGGGGCGACTGATCCGCCGCAAACACCGGCAGCCCCGCCAGTACCAAGATCGATGCCGCCCAACAGAGAGCCCTTTTCATGATCCACCTCCAAATGTAAGGTTAGGTGAGGCAGGACACAAGCGCAAGAGGCAGGCTTTGAAGTCACTCGAGAATGGTCGCTAACTTCGCCAGAACCTCATCCATGACGGTATCCGGCACACGCTCCAACCTTCTTCCCTTGCGAGCGCCGAGATCCAGCGCGCGGGGCTGGTCGCAGCGGATAACTCCTGTTGTCTTGGTGCCAGCCCCGGCCAGGGAGACCGCAAACCCGGCCGTTCGAACGAAACTGCCGCCGCTTGTGATAGGGAGGACCACGGGCACATTGGTGACCCGGTTAAAAGCGTCCGGCGAGATGACCAAGACCGTGCGCCGGCCCTTTTGCTCGTGCCCTTCAACCGGATCAAGTCCCACCAGCCAAATTTCGCCACGCCGCATTAGATCAGCTCGCCACCCACGGGTTTGTCAGTGAGCCATTCCCTTTCTTCCTTGGTGCGCCGGGCCTTGGGGTTGCATTGCGCCAGCAGTTCGTCCAGGGTGTAGCGGGGACGCTTGTGCGGCTCCACCACCAACCGATCGCGCTCCACTCTGATGCCGACGCTTGCTCCCGGCCCCAAGTGGAGGACATCCAGGACGGCGCGCGGCACGGCCAGCATCACTGATCCGCCCACCTTGCGTAAATTCGTCCTGTGCATCGCCATTCCTTTCGATTATATTCTAATATAACACTGGCGTTGACGATTCACAATGCCAAGGCTCGCCTGCATCTGTCGTATGCTGGACCCGGCGCCGACGTTCAGGTCGGCAAGTGCTGGCCTAAAAAGGCCACCGCCACCAGCCATACTGACGCCTGGCCAAGCCCCAGTCGGCCGGAACCTAAAGGCACAAGGACGCGTATAATCAGGTGCGAACCAGGAGACGCGAATGCAGCTCACTATTGAGGGCGTAGGCAAACTCTACAAAGGCAAGGTCTGGGGACTGCGTGGATTCAGCCTGACACTTGGCCGGGGAGTGTTGGGTCTGCTGGGGCCGAACGGCGCCGGCAAATCCACTCTCATGCGCATCCTAGCAACGGTCAAGCGAGCGACGGAGGGCCGAGTGATCTGGGATGGCGCCGATATCGCGAAGTCCCCGGACAAGGTGCGGTCCGTACTGGGCTATTTGCCTCAGGACTTCGGCGTGTACCCAAATCTGAATGCGGTGGAGTTTCTGGAATACCTGGCGGCAGTGAAACGCATCGATGCTTCCGCCGCTCGGAAGCGAATCTCCGAATTGATCGAACTGGTTAATCTCGCGGATGCGGCACGCCGCCCGCTGGGGGGATTTTCCGGAGGCATGCGGCAGCGGGTGGGAATTGCCCAGGCCTTGCTGAACGACCCGCAGTTGCTAATCGTCGATGAGCCGACCGCCGGGCTCGACCCGGAAGAGCGCGTTCGGTTTCGCAACCTGCTCTCGGAGCTTTCCGGAGAGCGCATTGTGATCCTCTCGACCCACATCGTTTCCGATGTGGAAGCGGTCGCGACGGATATTGCGTTAATCGATCATGGCGGGCTCGTGGTTCATAGCGCCCCGGAGGCGCTCCTGCAAGCGGTCGATCGGCGCGTATGGGAGATTGTAATTCCAAGTTCGGAGCTCGGCGAACTTCGTAAGAGCTACCTGGTCAGCAACACCGCGCACCGCAGCGACGGAGTCCACGCCCGAGTCGTGGCGGACCACGCCCCGGCGGCGTCGGCGCGCCCTGTTGAGCCAACGCTGGAGGACGCCTATCTGAGCACTCTCGCGGCCCGCCGCAGCCAAACAGCCTTACTCGGAGGCGCGTCTTGAACATGCGCGCCATCTACCATATTGCCCGAGCTGATTTTCTAGAGCGGGTGCGGCGCTACAGCTTTCTCGTGACGCTGCTCTTCGCCGTCTACCTCGGCTATGCCGCGGCCACGGGAAAGATCGCCTTGCGGCTTGGCGATTACCGTGGCGTCTACACCTCGGCCTGGATCGGCGCCAACATGGCCATGGTGGCCTCCTGCTTCCTCTCGTTAGTCGGCTTCTACGTGGTGAAGAATGCGATCGACCGGGATCGCGCCACGCGTGTGGGTGAGATTCTCGCTGCCACGCCGCTTACACGCGCCGTCTACCTTCTGGGTAAATGGCTCAGCAACTCCACAGTTCTCAGTGTGCAGGTTGGGGTGCTGGCCTTGGCCTCCGTGGTCATGCAATTCGTGGTGGCGGAAGACCCGCACGTCGACCTTTGGGCTTTGCTGTCTCCCTTTCTGTTGCTGGCTCTGCCGGCGATGGTGGTAACGGGGGCTCTAGCGGTGCTGTTCGAGTCTGTGCCGGTCTTGCGCGGTGGCGTCGGCAATGTCGTGTGGTTCTTCGCATGGAGCTTCCTGATCACCTTGCCGGTGATCACTGGCCACGAAGGGCTCGATTTCACAGGCCTCTTCGCGGTGATGGCAAGCATCACGCGCGCGGCGAGAGCCGCTATCCCGGGTTACAACGGAGAATTCGCATTCCAGATCGAGGTCAGCCGCAAAGCGATTGTGGCCGGGGGCCTTCGCTGGCCTGGAATTCGGTGGGATGTGGCGCGCGTGTTGTTGCGCCTGGAATGGATTGGAGTTGCTGCGGGACTGGCGCTACTTGCTGCTCTTTTCTTCGACCGTTTCGATCCGGCGCGCGGTCGCAAGCTGCCGACTACCAAGCGGCGCTCCCAGCAGAAGGCCACACCACCCCTTAGTCCCCTCCTCGGCGAGGAGGGGAGTACTGCCGCAACGGCGGAATACTCTCGCAGTTCTGCGGTCACTCACTTGACCCCGCTAACCAGCGCCCAAAGCTGGGGTTTGCCTGAAATCTTCAGGGCGGAGTTAAGGCTGGCGTTGAAAGGGTATTCCTGGTGGTGGTATGCGGTGGCCGGCGGGCTTCTTGTGGCGCAGTGTGCCGCCCCCCTCGAGGTTTCGCGCGGCCCGCTTCTGACCGCAGCGTGGATCTGGCCCGTACTCCTGTGGTCAGCCATGGGAGCGCGCGAAGCTCGTCATGGCACGGAGCAGATCGTCTTCGCCTGCCCGGGAATCCTGCCCCGGCAACTCCCCTCTGAGTGGCTGATTGGAGTCCTCATTGCGGTTGTCACGGGCGGGGGAGTGGCCGCCCGGCTGTTAGTGGCGGCCAACTATCCGGGCGTTTTGGGATGGTTCGCCGGCGCGCTTTTTATCCCCAGCCTGGCCTTGGCGCTTGGGGTCTGGGCAAAATCCAGCCGCCCGTTCGAAGGACTTTTCACGGCTCTTTGGTATAGCGGACCGCTGAACCGGGTTCCGGGTCTGGACTTCACCGGAGGCGCCAATGGCAGGCATACCGTTGAGTATGCATGCGTCTACGTTCTACTTGCCGCCAGCCTGCTCATTGCCGCCTTTTGGCGCCGCGGGTGGCAATTGCGCCATGCTTAATCTTGAGAGATATGTAGGGGTAGGGCTTGCCCTACCCCGGATGGTGCAAGATCGATTCAGCCAGGGGACGGCAAGCCGTCCCCCTACCAGCCTGTTTTCATGGTTTCCGGGTGTTCGTCAGCTGACGAACATGAGCGACTGCCCTGAAAACGACTCCCCTCCCCGGCCACCACTACACTCCGGCCGTAACGATGCCGGCCGCCGGCCTGCCTGGCGCTTCGCCGCCAGCCAGTTCTTTCCGGAATCGCACGTGCCGGAGTCGCGTCAGTTCAACCAACGGTCGCCACACGGCGTGCACCAGATGGTGTTTAATGAGCAATTGCCAGAACCGGTTGGACCGCTTATATAAGTAGGACATTCCCAGATACGGAACAACCGCGCGCCAATCGGCGGGCCGCCGTCGCCAAATCGATGCGTGTGAAAAAAGGCGCTGATACATCCAGGCATAGCCTTGTTCCAGTTCCTCAGGAGACATATTTTTCGGACGGAACACCGCGTGCGCGGTGTCGTACAGGGCCCAATCGCGGTGTAACAAGCGGCCCTCCGACTCCATTTTTCGGAACAGCGGTGTGGCAGGGTAGGGTGTAAGAATGTGAAAGGTCGCGCATTCCAGGCGGTTCTCCTCAATCCAATCGGCGGTCCGGGCGAAAACGTCGTGCCGGTCGTGATCGAACCCCAAAACGTACGAGCCGTTCACCTGGATGCCGTTCTCATGCAGCATGCGGACCCGGCGCGCATAGTCGCCGGCCTTTGGTGTTTTCTTCCTTGCATCGGCGAGATTCTCATCCGTGAGTGACTCGAATCCTACGAATACCCCTGTACAACCGGCGAGCGCCATGGCTCTGATCAAAGCTGGATCGTCCGTGACATCCAGGGAGACTGCTGCGCTCCAGATTTTGTTCAGCGGCCGCAGGGCCCGGCACAATTCGCCCAGGTACGCTCGGTTCGATCCCAGGTTGTTGTCGATGAAGACGCCGTAAGGCTGATCATCCGCCACGAACTCCGCGGCGGTCTGGGCGGGATCTCGCATTCGATACGGCATACGCAAGCCATCACTTGCCAGATAGCAAAACTCGCACCGATTGTGACAACCACGAGTGGCGATCAAGCTGGTGGTGGTGAGAAAGCTCTTGCGCGGCAGAATCGACCTTCTTGGAACGGGGTCTTGGCGATAGTCGTTCTCATAGGTCGCCGTGTACTTCGGCTGCAGGCAGCCGGACTCCACATCCGCGAGAATCCGTGGCCAAAGCTGCACCCCATCGCCCACGGCCAGCGCATCCGCGTAGGGCGCGCACTCGGAGGGGCACGACAGAACGTGTAGTCCGCCGAGCACGACCTTGCTTCCGCGGCTGCGGTACCATTGCGCGAGCTCGAAGGCCCGGTTCGCGAATGTCAGGTGGACGGTGATCCCGACCACCTCAGGCATCGGCGCAAAAGGCGGCCGCCCGTCCAGCAGATTTTCGTCCCAGTACCGGACCTCCCAATGTTCGGGTGTGGTCGCTGCAAAACTGGTCAAGGCCAGTGTCGGCGTTAGAACGTGCTTGCCGAAGCTGGCATTTGGATCTTTCGGGTAGAACGGAATGATCAGGAGCGCATAGCGCGGCCGCACCGGCCCCGCGGGGATCGTGGCGTCCAGAAGCGGGGGCCGGGTCATTTCGGCGGGGCGCCAAAGGCGCTTCGGAGGCTGCGCGAGGGTCGTGAGCGGCAGCGTCATTGAAGTACTTTATAATACAAAGTACTTCATGTCAAGAAGCAAACTAATCGGCCAGCGAATCCAGCAGCTCGGCCACCTGGGCGTGCAGGTCAGGCGGCGCCCCGTAAACCACTCGCGCCGTCTTTCCCGAACGGTCGAACAGAAACATGGTGGGCACCGAGGTGATATTGCCGAACGCCTCTGCGGTCGCGGCATCGGTGATGGCCACACGCAGACCAGGGCTCAGCGAGGCGGCGACGGAGCGTATCTTGTCTTCGGGTGACTCGACAGCAAGCGCCAGAATGGCAAGCTTGTCACCGTATTTGCTCTTCAGCTCGCCCAGCCAATCAAGCGTCGAGCGGCAGGGCGGGCACCAAGTCGCCCAGAACTCCACCAGCACCACGCGACCGGCCAGTTGTTCGGACGTCAGCGCCTGCCCTTCGAGGTCCTTGAGCTCGAGCTTGGGGAGCGTCAAAAGCTGGTTGAGCGCCGCGCTTGTGGCCTCGCTTTCACGAAGCGCGGAGTCCTTTTTGCCGGCCAGGATCAAGTCAATCATGTGGGTGAGATCGGCCTTGAACTTCGCCTGGTTATCGGCATTCTGCCAGGGGGCATAGCGGCCAAGCCCTATCTTCTCCCGGAAATACCCGAAGTCCCTGGGGCACGCCACAAGGACCTCATCCACGAACACCGCCGGGTAACCCTTCACGCCGAAACGCTCGGCGAGTTTGGACGTCCCGAAATTCTCGTTCACAAAAGTCACTTTGCCTGGGTACTTGGCTGAAACTTCTTGGACCAGCAAACTTGCTGGATCGGAGAGGCTTCAAGTGTAGGGCCAGCGAACCAGGGTAATCTCAACCGGCTTGCCGGAGGCTCGCTGCGGCGCGGCGAGCGCGTGGTCAGCAGCGAAATACGCAGGCAACACTTGGTTCAGGATGACTGCCGTGATTTTCCAGTCGTCCGCGCCGGGAGCGGAGCCGTCAACATGCGCCAGTTGTGATTCGGCGCGCTCCAGGAAGAGCTCTGCGATGGAGTCGTCGCGCTGGGAGGCATCAAGCTTCTGGCGCGCCGCGGCGAGGGCGCTTTTCAACGCGGCTTGCTGTGAGGAATCCTGTGGAGCGGCATCGAGCATTCCGTAGTACCCCACTGCCAATAGGTACTGGTACAACGCACCGGCATAGCACTTCGTCGCGTCGAGTTCACGCGCCTGCTTGAGCGCCGAGTTTATCATCATGAACTGCTCGTGGAGGTCAATGGAGCTCGGCGGCTGGAAGGCAGCGTTCACCTTTTGCTGGAAGCTCTCGATTTCCGGCAAAAGAGAATGGAGCGGGTAAGCCGCCCCCTTACGGGGAAGGCGCAGGGAAGCAGCAAAGGCCGCGAATTCCGCCTGGCCTTGTGCCTCACCGAGGTTGAATAGCCCGTCCTTAGGCTCGGTCGAGACTGCAAAGGCACGGCCACCCTCCAGCAGAGGGGTGGTCATGGCCTGCGCACTTTCGGATAACGCCAAGATGGCCGCCCGCGCGTCACTCCAATTCGCTGCCTGCGCCTGGCGGTCGAGCGCGCTGACGCTTGCGCTGGACTTTTCCCAGGCTGCCTCGAAAGCAGGCATGCCGCCTTTCGCCGCCTCGCCGTTGTCCATGACGGTCCAGATGCCATGGACGAAGTCCGTCACCTGACCGAATTGTTCAAGGCTGCGGTAGAGCCTGCCGGCCGATTGATCCTTGAGGGCCGATTTGAGCGCATCGCCCGCCCCTCGGTTCGCGTCGGGGTTGCCCGGAAAAGAAACCGGTTTCTTGGCCAGCAACTGCTGAAGGCGTTCCACTTCGGCCTGAACCTGCGAAGCTGCATCCTGGCCCTTGACCGGCAAAGCCAACATCACACCGACCAAAGCAACTCCCCACCAAGCGCCCCAAAACACAAATCGCCGCATACGCCGTTTCACAGTGCTTGCTGTGACAGCACGCTCGCGATTATTCATCGAACTTCCCCCCCTTCCTGCAGACGCTGACGGGCGCGTGTTTACACCCGCACTCCTGCGTCTACACACTAATGCGGAAATTGATCTGGAAAAAGGTAAAGTCAGCGAAAAAAATCTGGGTGGTGACTACTGCCGACAAAAAGCCGCTAATAAGCACGAAAAACGCCTTCCTCTGCGCTGCCAGAACTGGAGACGCGCGGGGTTGCCGGACGAAAAGCCCGGTGCACTACTCATATCGCAGCGCGATTATCGGATCGACCCTGGTTGCCCGGCGAGCAGGCACGTAACTCGCCAGGGCCGCAACACCAGCCAGTAGCAGCGCGACCGCGGCGAAAGTCACGACGTCAGTGGGGCGAACGCCGTAAAGCATGCTGGACATCAGGCGAGTCAGACCCAGAGCGGCGACCAGTCCTGCCCCGATCCCGATCAGCGACAGCCGCAGGCCGTGCCCGACCACCATTCTCAGTACGTCCGCGCGCTCGGCGCCCAGTGCGATGCGGATGCCGATCTCGTGCGTGCGCTGCGTGGCCGTATACGAGATCACCCCGTAGATCCCAACCGTGGCCAGCACCAAGGCCAGGCCCGCGAAGACACCGAGCAGCACCATGGAGAAGCGCCGCCCCGCCACGGAGTCTGAGATGATCTTCTCCATCGTCTGAACGTCGAAAACAGATTGTTGTGCATCTCTCTCAGCGACGCGGTGGCGGACTGCGCTGACTAGACTCAGGGGGTCCGCCGTTGCGCGGACCATCATCGTCATGCCCATCGAAGCGATCGGTACGATCTGATCCGGCAATTGCTGAAACGGCAGGTAAACCTGGTACTGGATCTTGGAGGCAGCGTCGGTGTCAAGCCCGAAGTGCTTCACGTGACCCACCACCCCCACGATCTGAAGCGGTGCGTCGAGACCCGGGCCAAATCCTTCCGGCATGGCGATCCTGATAGTTTGGCCGATCGGATCCTGGTGGGGAAAGAGGCCCTTGGCCGTCATTTCGTCGATGACGATAACCGGGGCAGACCCCTTGACGTCGGTATTGCTGATGAAGCGCCCACGCAGCAAAGGTATGTCCATGGCGCGGAGATACCCAGGGGTAACGTCGTAGTTCAGCGCCCACAGCATCTCGCTTTGTGAGTTCGGACGAGGACGACCCGAGACCCAAAACGGCATCTCGGAGTCGCTGCCGGACATCGGAACATCGTCCACCATCCCTGCCGCCTCGACCCCGGGCAGCGCGCGAATGCTTTCGGTGAGTTCCCGATAAGCGTTCCGAATTCGATCCGGCGTGGCGCGGTTGGCGGGGCTGAAGCCCACGGAGAAGGTGAGCATGTTCCGCGGAGTGAAACCCGGGCTCACCCGGCTGAGGTGCCACATAGTTCTCAGCATCAGGCCGGCGCCGACCAGCAAGACCATTGACGCCCCAACCTCGGCGACCATTAGCGCGGAGCGCAGCCGGTGTTGCCCGCTCGTGGAACCGCGGCTTCCTTCCCGCAGCGTGGATTGCAAATCCAGCCGCGACATCTGGAGAGCCGGCGCCAGGGCGAAGATCAAGCCCGTGGCCGCCGAAGCCGCCAAAGTGAACAGCAGGACCCAGCCGTCCACACCGATGTCCTCCATGCGGGGCAATCCGCCGGGAATGGCCACCAAGACTGCCTTGGTCCCCCAGTGAGCGAGGAGTAATCCCAAAGCGCCGCCCGCGAGAGCCATCAGCACCCCTTCAGTGAGCACCTGCCGCATCATGCGACCCTGGCTCGCGCCCAGAGCGGCGCGGATCGCCATCTCGCGGCGCCGCGTCGCGGAGCGGGCCAGGAGCAGATTGGCCACGTTGGCGCAGGCAATCAGAAGCACAAAGCCCACCGCGCCCAGCAGAACCAGCAGAGCGGGACGCACATCTCCCACGATATCCTGCGCCAGCGGTTTCACGTTGACACTGTGATGGGCATTCGACTTAGGGTAGGCCCGCGCGAGCTGTGCCGCCACGCTGTTCATGTCTGATTGAGCCTGTTCCCTGCTGACCCCCGGCTTCAGGCGGCCGATGGCGCGCAGCCCGGGATGCGCCTCGCGCGAGTGCGCAAGCACATCGTCCCATTGGCCGAGCAGCGTGAAAACGTCCGCTGCGCCCCAAAAGCGGAAATCAGCCGGAACAACACCGATTACGGTGCAGCCCTGTCCGCTCAAGGTGATCATCTTCCCGATGACGTCGGGACTCGAGCCAAATCGGCGCTTCCAAAGCCCACCACCGATCATCACCACGCGGGCCGCACCTATGTGATCCTCTTGGAGCTCGAAATCACGGCCACGTACGGGCTTGATTCCAAAAGTGGAGAAGAAAGAGGCTGACACCATTCTCCCATTCAGATGCTCCGGCATCCCGCTGCCCGTCAGGTCATAATCGGCCCAGCGGAGTCCGGCGAGACTCTCAAAGGACCGGTTCTCCCTCTGCCAATCCTGCAAGTTGGGGTAGGAGATGGACATGTTGTCGAACTCCGGCGTCTTCTCCCCCAGGATCATGAGCCGGTTGGGATTATGGTATGGAAGCGGCTGAAGGAGCACTCCATTGATCACACTGAAGATAGCGGTGTTGGCGCCGATGCCGAGGGTCAGCGTCAAGACGGCGACGATCGTGAAGCCGGCGTTGCTCGCCAGCGTGCGAAGGCCGTAGCGCATGTCTTGCCAGAGCGTTTGCATTTTGAGCGCCCTCCCGTTTTGTCGGAGACCCGCGTTATTGTGAGATCCCCTAATGACGAAAACGCGAAAGCGCTCCCCTGAGTTCCAAAAAGAACAGGGTATGTGAGGCTGGAGCGTCGATGTCTTGTAGAAGAAAAACTGCCGACCGCTAAGGTGAAAGGCCGCGCCACTCAAGTTGACTATTTGCCGGTCCAACAAGCTTGTCGCTTGCCCAAGAAGGCCGCAATGCCTTCCTGGGCATCGGCAGCAAGCGAATTCATGCTCATGATCTCTTTGGCGTAAGCGTACGCTTTGGGCTGATCCAAGTCGACTTGAGCATAGAATGCCTGTTTGCCCAGCGTCACCGTGAGGTTGCTTGCTGCCGCGATCCTTGCGGCCAGTTCTCGCGTTGTTTGAGCCAGATCAGCATCGGTGACGACCTCGTTGATTAGGCCCCATTCGGCAGCGGTAACGGCGTCGATCGGATCACCCGTCAATAACATCTGGAGAGCCCTTTTGCGCCCCACCGCCCGGCTCAGCGCCACCATGGGCGTGGTGCAAAACAATCCGATCTTCACGCCCGGCATGGCGAAGGATGCCTGGTCCGACGCCATCGCCAGATCGCAGGTCGCCACCAACTGGCACCCCGCGGCGGTAGCGATTCCTTGCACCTGGGCAATGACGGGCTGCGGTATCGACTGCACCTTCGTCATTAACTCCGTGCAGACGTCGAAGATGCGCCGGTACTCATTGATGTCGCGCCCCACCATTTGGCCCAGGTCGTGGCCGGAGGAAAACACCTTGCCTGCGGCCGCCAGGATGACGGCGCGCACACTTGAGTCGCCGCCAATATGCGTCAAGCAGTCGATGAGTTCCAGCATGAGTTCGAGCGACAGCGCATTGCGGCGGTTGGGCCGGTTCAACGTAACAATCGCCGACGGCCCTTCGATATCGAAGCAGATGTTCTCGTATGGCATAGTTTTGTGCCCCCCGACCTATTACGCCGTCGCATTAATCGCGGCTACAGCCTGGCGGATGCGCTTCGGATAACTTCGCAGCAACTGCTGCTTCCTCTTCACCCAGGCCTGGTTTGACGCCATAACCTTTCGGGATCGCGCGATGGCCGCTTGCATCCGGCTGGGCGCCGGGCCACCCTCGATGGTTCTGATCTCTACGAAGTGCCTGGGGTCCAGAGCCTTCATACATTCCCGGTCAGAGAGCTTCAGGCGGCGCTCGATCACTTTGGGCGCCAGCCGTTTCAGCGCGGAAACCAGCCGCTGATGCGTGTAGGCGCCGGCCACCTCCTCCACAGATTGTGAAACAAGCTGATGCGCCTGGCGGAAGCTTATGCCTTCCTTCCGCACCAGCGTGTCCGCCAGTTCCGTCACCGTCAGAGGCTTATCCGAGACGCTGCGGCGCAAGCGTTCTTTATCAACCTCCGCCGCACACATCACTCCCGCGAACAATCGCAAAGCCCTCAAGGCGTCGTAGAACATCGAGAGGATCATGGGCTGCAAGTCGTCTTCAGCGTCTACGGTGTCGCCAAACGGCGTATTGTGCGCGCAGGTCAGAACCGCCTGAGCCTGGCCCAGCGCCTTGCTGGCCAGGACGCGCGTGTGCTCGAGCGCCACGGGATTGCGTTTTTGCGGCATGATGCTGCTCACTTGCACAAACGCATCGTTGAGACGCAGGAAACCAAACTCGGCTGAACACCACAGCAGCAGGTCTTGTACCAGCCGTCCCAGGTTGATCATAGCCACGGCCATGGCCGCGGCGGACTCGGTCAGGTAATCGACGGCGGCAATCGCGCCGTACGAGTTTGGCTGCACCCCATCAAAACCCAGCAGTTGAGCAGTGTATTCACGATCGATGGGAAAGCCTGTGGTAGTGATGGCGCAAGCTCCCAGCGGGCTCCGGTTGACGCGATCGAAAAGCGCTCGCAAGCGCGCGCCGTCGCGTTCGAGAAACTCGACGGCAGCCATCAGGTAATGAGCTAGGGTCGTGGGCTGGGCAGGTTGGGTGTGCGTGTAGGCGGGCATGAGCGTGGCGACGTTATCGCTCGCGCACTCCAAAAGAACCCGCGAGGCTTCCACGACCGCGGCCACCAGTTTGAGAATCTCTCGCCGCAATACCATACGGTACATCGTGACATCGATGTCGTTGCGGCTGCGGGCGGTGTGCATCTTACCCGCGATGTCACACCCGCATTCCCGTTCCAAGCATTGTTCGATATGAAAGAACAGGTCCTCGCAGGATCGCTCGCGCTTGGCCTTGACGAGCGTGCCGCGGTCGAGACGGGCCAGAGCCTCCAGGCACGCCTTGGCCTCCCGGCGCCGGATGATTCGCTGCCGGCAAAGCATTAAGGTGTGAGCGCTATGAATCTCCAGCAAGGAGTCGAGAAAATACCTCTTGGCGTCCTCGAAGTTGACTGCCAAGACAGTTTCATCGTAGATCGGGGCTGGGAATTTTTCATTCATCTGATGTGTAGACTGTGGTGACGACCCTTGTAGTTGC
Source organism: uncultured Acidobacteriota bacterium (assembly GCA_963831905.1). Lineage (GTDB taxonomy): Bacteria > Acidobacteriota > Terriglobia > UBA7540 > UBA7540 > CAVROP01. The sequence continues at coordinate 111,124 of CAWHRX010000010.1, forward strand.
CCAGGGCGGCTGACGCCCGGGGAGTGCGGCAGCAAGCTGCCGCACTCCAAAGCGCCTGCGGCGACCGTCAATTTCCTAAAACCGAAAGTGCAATCCGAATTGCATCTGGCGCATCGCTGTTTGTGTGGAGTTAATCACGCCCGCGCCGGAGACGTCGACGGTGTTGGCGGGCGGGCCATAATTATCAATGTTGAAAGCGTTGAAGTTTTCCCAGCGGAACTCGAGCGTTTTGCCTTCGCTGAGAACGAACGTCTTGGCCAGCGCCAGGTTCACCGCGTAAATCGCGGGTCCCCAGAGTGAATTGGCTGAGGCCGTACCGTCTCGATAGGGTTGTTGAGGTTCGCTGTAGGCGGCTGGATCGAACCACTCCGCGGCGCTCTGCTTGATGTCGTGTGGGTTGCCAATAATATCCGCCCGAACCCCGTTGAAGTCGGGGTCGTTCAGCAATGGCGCGGTGGAAACCATAGGCGAGAAGGGACGTCCGGACTGAAGCGTGGTGATGCCGTTCAAACTCCAGCCCCCCAGAATCAAATCCAGCGGTTTGCTGCTGCTGGCGCCCCAATGCTGGCCATGCCCATAGGGGATTTGCCAGACATTGATGAGTGTCAAGGCGTGGATGGAATTGAAGCTGAGCGGCCCGTAAGAGGCGCCCCAGTCGCGATTGTTGTCAAAACCGCCGCCGCCGAAATTAGCGACGCCCATCGCCTTCCCATAGGTGTAATTGAGCGTAAAGTCCAGACCGTGGGAGGCGCGCTTTTCCACTTTCACTTGCAGTCCGTTGTAATTGCTGTTGCCGCAGTTGCAGGTGTAGTAGACCGGCGATTCGAGGCCGAAACTCGGGTAGAAGGGCCGGCGCGGGTCGGTCAAGCCAGGGCCCGGGACTGCCTGATTGAGATTCGGATTCAGATAAAGATGCCGCCCCACGTTGCCCACATAGGCGACCTGAAACGAGAGCCCGTTTCCGAACTGGTGCTGGATGGTGAAGTTCCAGAAATAGGCTTCGGGCACTCTGTAGGCGCTGAGCGGCCAGAAAAAGTTGAACGGGGTAACGCCGTTCGGAAGGGGATACTGGCCATTCGAGCCGACCGGTGGATTGGGCGGCGCGGGTGGACCCGTCAGAAGATTGAAATCTGGCGCGTAGGAATCAGCCGAGGGAACGAACTGAACAGTGGTGGCGGGAGGATTGTACTCAGCTCCCTGCCCGAAAACTGAGCCATAGCCTGCCCGGTTGAAACCTTGGCCATAGCCCGCGCGCACCACGGTGTTGGGCTTCAGTTGATAAGCGAACCCCAGACGCGGCGCGAACCCCAGATTGTAAGGGTGAACGCCCAAGTCAAGCGGTATTGACCCGATACCCGCCGCCCATTCCATCCCGGTAACCGGATCGAACATGCCGGTGCCGCCGGGCTTCGCCGCCCTTTGCGGGAGGTAATTCTCCCAGCGCACCCCGTAATCCAGCGTCAGCTTCCGGGTAACTCGCCAAGTGTCCTGCCCATACAGATAAATGCTCGTCTCGCGCAAACCGGGGTAATAGATTCCACTGGCGATGCGGTCAAAATTCGACGGATGGCCGAGCAGGAAAGAAGCCAGGGCCGCCCCCGTGGTCGCGTTGCCGCCGGCCAGCGTGTCTACGGTCGCGTTTCCGGTCACCGTATCCGTGAAGGTGATTTCGCCGGAGCGGTGCTCGTCGCTGGGTATACGCTGCTGCTGGTCGCGTGGAACTTCTCCGCCCCACTTGATCGTGTGGTTGCCGTGCTCCTTCGTCCAGTTAGTGACCCAGTCGAATTGATTCTCAGTCTCCTTCAGAGGGCAATTGCAGGCGTTGACCCCGTTCGCATATCCGAAATCAAACCCGCCATTTCCGTTGATGTAGAAGGCAGGCATGCCGCTGGTTTCCTGGGTTCCCTGGTTCAACCCCGGCAACCCGGCCTCCGTCGCGGGAAAGGTGCCGACTCCGAAAGGCTCAACCCGAATGCGGTATCGGAAGGTTCCAAAGCGGAACTCGCCCACCAGGGTGGGGCTGACGGTGTAAGTGAATCCGATTGCTAGGCTCTGGGTGCGGTCCAGAGATTGGCCGGCGAAATTGAAGAAGGCCGGCCCGCCGGCTTCCGCTCCAAAGGCCGCCGGCGCTTTGATGGTGAAGTCCGCCAGGGAATAACGGCCAAAGAAGTTGGCCTTGTCCGAGACGTTGTAGTCCAGTCGAACGTCGGGCTGATCGGTGTCGTAGACCTCCACACCCGAGGCGATGTAATTGTTATAGATTTGCCCGGGGCTGCCGGTATTGGGCTTCGGGAGATACGACATGATGTTGCTTACAGCGGGAGCAACGGGGATCACGTTCACTTGGCCGTTGGTGGTGATGGCTTCCCGGCCGGTCCCGTCCGGGTTTCCCGTGTTCGGGTCAAATACCATGCCCCCCTGTGCCGGAACCGAGCCGCCCTCCGTGGTGGGCACCGTGACGGGGCTTCCGCAGGGGCTAGCGGAAAACAGTTCCGTTCGCGCAAATGTAATTCCCCAGCAGGCCCTGCAAATTGCCGCCGCGCTCGGCGAGAGTCGGCACCGTGGTGATCAGGGATCCGCCATTCCGTTGGCGTGTTCCTTGATAATCGCCAAACAGGAAGAGCTTGTTCTTCTCGAGGGGACCTCCCAGCGAGCCGCCGAACTGATTCCATCGCACCGGTGGCTTCAATCCCGTGAAAGGGTTAGCGGAGTTGAGGACATTGTTCTGAAGGTATTCGAAACCCGAGCCGTGCAACTGGTTGGTCCCGGACTTCGTCGTCGCCTGCAGCAGCGCTCCCGACACAGAGCCGAACTCCGCATCATAGTTGCTCGTGGTGACCTTGAATTCCTGAAGCGAGTCCATATTGGGGTTAATAATCGCGAGCGCCAGCAGGGGGTTTTGATTGGCCGTTCCATCCAGCAGGAATCCATTGGCGGTAAAATTCTGGCCGTTGACGTCGATCTGCATGCCGGCTTGAGGATTCTCAGCATTCGAGACGGAAAAGCTATCTGCATAAGCGCCCGGCATCACCAGCAGCAGCGAAGTCATGTTGCGGTCGAGAACCGGAAGGCTCGCCAGTTCATTGGTGGAGAGCGTTTCGCTAATTTCGGCGCGGTCCGTTTTGAGGATAGGAGATTCATCTGTGACGCTCACCGTGGTGGCGGCTTTCCCGACCAGCAATTTCGCGTCGATCCGCGTCGCAGCGTCCACTTCCACGGTGGCATCGGCAGTGAACGTCTCAAAGCCCGGCGCCTCGATGGTCACTCGATAGTGTCCTGCCAGAAGATGCGTCTGGATGTAGTTGGCATCAGGGTTTGTTTTGAGCTGGTAGTCGATCCCTCGGTCCAAATCCCGGATGGTCACGGCCGCGCCCGGAACTGCCGCCCCGCTGGGGTCGGTCACCGTGCCGAAGATGCTGCCGGAAACAGCTTGGCCAAAGCCGAATCGGGCCGTGCCAAGCGCAAGAAGCGCGAGGACGATCACGACCTGTAGGGGGACGGCGCGCCGTCCCCGCCGAGAGGCTAGGACAAACCCTACTCCTGTTGTTTCTGATTCAAACCGTAAGGGCGTTATGGATCGCATGATCATTTGTCTCCATCCCGATACACGGGCTCCCCGTCTCCCGCGCCCCCCGGCATGTTCTTACTCAGCCGTTTGCGAGAAGCAATGGTCTTAGATTCTTGTAAGCTTCCTGCCCCTTAACCCGTACGCAAAAACAAAACAACCCGCCGGCGGATTAGGTCCGACGGTGGGTTGGAATGCAGGTATTCTATTTGGCTCCCTGCTAAGCGCACCCTCCACACGCCGGTCCTGAGCGTCTACAACAACACTCGAGCGCGGCGAGTTGGAGGATATTCCCCATGTTAATAATCAGAGCATAGGACATTTTGTCGGGAGTGTCAAGCGCCGAAACTCAGCAGCATTAAATCCCAAATAGCTCAGCCGACTTTCCTAAATTCGCGTGCGCTGCCTCGCCTCAGCAGGCCAAGAAGATTTGCTATGACGAACGCTCGTCTGCCGACCCGCCCCGAATGGAAAACGAGAACCTGCCTCCTTCCCAAATCCCATTTGCTCCCCGAGGTCACATCTACGGTTTGCCGACATAACCGGCCAATCTCTGCCCATTCTCAGGGTGTGACAAGTTTGTGGGCTTCAGTGGTGATTTTGGTGAGGCGGTTGGAGAGCCGGTCGAGGCAACGGCGGGCAGTACCGGTCGGCAGCCCCCGCCGGAACATCTCCAGTGCATGTTGAGCGGCCTGCAAGGAATCGATAACTCCATCCAGACCAGTTCGAGTGAGGGCGAAAGATGTTTTCGGCTGGGGAACCATATGCCGAGGTTTGGAACGAGCCTGTTGGAACTCCCTCTGGAGATCAGTCAGCACCACCTCAACATAGAGCATCGTCATGTCCGGAGAAGTGTGGCCGAGTAACTTCATCAGCGCGGGGAAACTGACCCCGGCGCGTAGCATTTCCGTGGCATAGGTGTGCCTCATCTGGTGCGGGACAATGCGGGTGGAGAGGCCCAGAGAGTGACAGACCTGGTGCAGATATCTGCGGAGTCGACGAATGAGGGCGTTCCTGGTGTACCGGGCCAAGAGCCAGCCATCGGGAGGCCGCGGATCGAGGAAGCGAAAGAAGCGCAAGCGTTGAATGACTGTCACCACCAAGGCATCCACGGGGACCATCCGTTCGGTTTTGAGTTTGCCGAGCGGCACGTGAATGGCCCACTGCTGGGGGCCGGTCGCACGCAGGCAATCGAAGGATAAATCGGCGCACTCGCCGATGCGCATGCCCGTATGGCGGATCAGCAGAAAGGCGTTACTCTCCCGATCATTACGGCGGACGAACTCCTGCTGCAGAAGCTGATCCTGCTGGGCAGTGAGCGGGCGTGCCAGTCTTTGCGGACGGTGCGGGATGTCTTCGCGACGGATGAGGCGAGCGAGTTGGGGAAGCTGTTCGGTCCAAGCCAGTTCGGTGAGCAGCGGGCGCAGAGCGATGAGCCGCAGGATATAGGAGGAGGTGGCGAGCGGCGGCACCTGCGAGCGCAGATGGGACATCCAGCCGAGCAGGTGGGGCTCGCGGCGCAATTGCTCGAGAGCGTTCACCTCAGGGTGGGCGGAGCCGAGATAGCGGAGGAAGTTACGAACGACCCCACGGTAGTGACGACGGCTTTCCGTGCCCAGCGCCGCGGCGAGAGAATCGACGGCGCGGTGGAAGACGGAGGCCAGCGGATGCAGGAGCGGGGGGTGCCGGGCGCGATTCATGAGGAGAGCCTCGGCAGCGGCCGAACTTGCTGCGCCACAGCGCGCGTATACTGCTGGTAAACGTCTTGCGGGGTGATCTGCACGTAGCGCAGCGTAGTCTGGATGTCGGCGTGCCCCATCAACTGCATCAGCGCCGGCAGGCTGATGCCGCCGCGTACCAGGTCGGAGGCAAAGGTGTGCCGGAAGCGATGCGGGTTCGCGAGCTTGATGCCGGTGCGCTGGCGATGGTAGCGAAACAAGGATCGTAAACCGGCCAGGGTCATGCGGGTTCCGCGCGCCGGTCCTTTGAGCGAAACGAAGAGTGCGGCGGTGCCCACCGGGGGCCGTTCCAGCCGGCGATAGTGATCGAGGAGTTGGACGGTTTCCGGCGCCAGCGGCAGGAAACGCAGTTTGTTGCCTTTGCCGCGCACGCGCAGCTGCGCCTCCGAAAGCAACACGTCATCCTCATTTAAGCTCAACACTTCAGCCGAGCGTAGTCCTTCCAGGAGCATCAAGCCCACGATGGCCAAGTCCCGCGCCGTGCGGAAGCTGGACCAAAAACGTGCCACCTCGTCGACCGAAAGTGGAACGAGTTGGCGTTTGGGCACTCTCACGCGCAAGCGGCTCATGGCTACCCGCGACCGGCCCACGCCCAGCGGTCCACGACGCAGATAAGCTTGCTGAAAGCCCTGAGCCGTCGGTTCGGGGGCGTCAGGGAACTCATTGCGCAGGGCGCGATCGGCGACGGCGACGCGGCTATTGATGGTGGAACCGAAAAAGGGGGGTTGGTGGCTGCATTGGAACTTCAGATAATCCAGAAGCGTCGACCTGGTCAGGTCACCTTCGCGCACCTCGCCGGTATGATGAAGACTCTCCCACCAGCGCACAAAGTGCAGCAGAGCGAAAGCCCAACTGCGCAGAGTGGTGTCCGCCAGACGGCGAACCCGCTCACGGTCGAGGTAACGCTTGACCCACCCGACCTCCCGGCCGGTTTCGTGCTCGACCATGCGAAAGGGACTTTGGGCGGGATTGGTGGTCTGTGCGTGGATCACATGGAACCTCATGATAGAGCTTCCTCCAAGAGAGATTGGAACTGTCGCGCCTCTCCGCCTTGCACGAAGAAGGAGTTGGGATCGTGACCAGGAGGCAGGAGGACGCGGCGGGTGGTGATGCCTTGCGTCCGGAGACGATGGGATAACGCTTGCGCGGCCTGCTGGCCGCTGCCGTTGGCATCGACATCGAAGCTGAGATAAACGGTGCGTGGGCGGTCACTCAGTTGGCGAAACTGGTCAGGGGTGAGATGCGTGCCGAACGCACAGGTGGTATGGCGGAACCCAGCTTGCCACAACACGGCGAGGTCGAAGATACCTTCGACGAGAATCACATTGGAGAACTGACGAACTGATTCCCAGGCGACCAGGTCGCCTTTGGTGCCGGAGAGGAATCGATGGGCGAAGGCGGCGCCGATGCTGCGGCCGTACAAGTTGACAATGCAGCTGTCCTGGCAGCAGGGGAAGACGACGCGTTGATAGAGGGTGTCGTGACCCTGGGGGTTGAGGAGGCCAATGCGCCGTAGCAAATCGAGGGAATAGCCTTGGGCGAGGAGGTGACGCCGCAAGCTTCCGCCGGGAGCATAACCGATCTGCAACTCCCGGACCAGGGCAGGGTCGCGCACTCCGCGTTGTTCCAGATACCGCTGTGCCTCCGGGTAGTGATCGAGTTGCTGTTGATAGAAAGCCGAAGCCTGCTGCAACACGGCGGCGGGGTCCGCCAGAGGGCTTTGCCGTTCCAGGTAGGCGAGGCTTTGGCGGAAGGACAGGTGCTGGGATAACTCCACAAAGCGAATCAGATCGCCGCCCTGGCCGCAGCCGTGGCAGTAAAACAGATTCTTATGTGCATTGACATAAAAGGAAGGCCGAGTCTCTGGGTGCAAGGGACAGAGTCCCACGAACTCGGGGCCCTGACCCGCTGGCCGGCCGGTCCAATTCTGCTGTCGCAAGTAATCGAGCAGCGGAAGTCGTTGTTTGAGCTGTTCGAGATCCTCGCCCATGGCGCTGTTTTTGCCTCTGGAGACGAGCCTAAGAGCAAGGGGGCAGCGTTCCCAGGCAAGGATGGTGGGGGAGCAAAGAATTTTTCAGAGACGCAAAGGCCAGAGCACCTGCAGAAAGGGAGCCATCCCCGATAAGGGCTCAGGCTGGGGATCGGCGGGAGCGCCGCGCCCCAACCAATGAGCCAGGCGGGCGAACGTTTGGCGCTGAAAGGAAGCCGCCGGTTGGGAGTGGTCCAAGCCGCCCGACCAGCGGCGGAGGGTGGAGGGATCGGGCACCCGATCCGGATCCTTCAGCGTCGGTGTCGCCTCTTCCCACGAACAGTGCTCCAGGAAGTGTCGGCGGAGCGCTTGAGCGCGAGCCAGCAAGCTGTAGTGCGTGTAGGGGGGAGAGAGCAGGGGAAGCAGGGTGAAGGTCTTTCCGCACCCAGGGCAAAGGCCGCGCCGAATCCCAATCCAGTCGTGATGTTCATCGTGCGCCTGCTTGCGCCGGCGGCCGTGGCCGATGATCGAATCGCATTCGCAAACCGGGCATCGCCGCAGCATGACGTTCTCGCTGTTGCAAGCCCAGTCAGTTTCGAGCTTGTGTGTCGTAGCAGAAAGTGGGATAAAGAGAATCGTAGTTCATGGGGGCTCACTCCCGGCGTTGACCCGCCAAGATCTCAGCCGGAAGCGGGCCCCTCCTCCTGAAGAGAAAAATCCCAACTGGAGAAGAATAACGCTTCTCAGCTACAGCGCTTAGAGGTGTGATTATAAAGATTGGCCGGTTATTTCCGACTTACCGTCAACTGAACGCCCGAATTGTGTCCGAGTGACCGACCAAACGGGAGTTGGGCGGTTCGTAAACGCGGCGGCGTTATTCGCGGTCTACCCGGCGAGTGCTGTACCAGCACAAACTTCGTCGAAACTGACTTCTGGAAAACTTACTGAAAACCTGACTTTCTGGGATTGCAAAGATCACTGCTTGCCGGATTCTCGGTACAAAACCCAAGACGCCAGCAGGTCTGCGTAGCCGGAAGTGATAAGAGGCCAGCGGAAGGGTTCGCCCTCTTTGCGATGCTCTACGAGTGTGTGCGGGGCGTTCGGGAAGACGATGATCGTGTAATCGGGATTATGCCCTTCTCTCAAGGCCGCCTGAATTGCGGCCACCGACGAATCCACCGGAACTCGCTCGTCGTTACCCGCTTCAACGATCAGGACAGGCACCTTGACTCGTCTCCAATAGTCCGCAGGGTTGTAGTTTGCAATCAGCGGGAAGAACTTCCAAAAGTAAGAATTCTCTGCCGGAGGTTCAGTCTCTTTCGCCCAGGTCTGCCCACTTTGCAGGACAGCTTTATAGTCCCTAATGAGAGTGTCGCGCCCGTTCCCGGACCGCTCTACCTGAACCGAGCGTTCAACGAACTGGTCAGCATTTGCAAGATCGTTCCCCTTAAGTCCTGAGTGCCTGATAGATGACTGTTGGCTAAAGATCTCATTCTGCCACATGGGGATCCCACTTGCAGCGTCTGCCAGGACGAACGCCACCGCACTCGACTGCGATGCGACAAGCGGTGCGATAGAAGCACCCTGGCTATGACCATGAATCCCGATCCTCTTCGGGTCGATTCCACCTTGATGTTGAAGGAAGCTCACCCCGGCGAGCGCGTCGCCGGCAAGCGCGTTGAAATCGGAGGTTTGCCAGTCGCCGGTAGACTTGCCCGAGCCTCGCTTGTCGTAGATAAGAGCCGCAATCCCCCTCCGCCCGAAGTAGTCCGCCCAGAAGCGGTTTGCGCCCCACCGAATCTCAGGTCCTGACCCCTGGAGCATAACGATAGCAGGGTGTAGCCCCCCACCGCGAGGAACGTAAAGCGAGCCAGAGAGGGCGACGTTGCCATTCTTGAAAATGACATCGGTTGCCGTATAGGGTAGCTGCACTTCGGCGAAGTGCTTCAGGCGGAAGGTACCGGAGCCGTCTTCATCCTTGAAGGTTCCTGTCAGTTCCGAATCGTCGAGCTTACACGAAAAGTATGTATCTCCTCCGAGAACCAGATCGACCTGATTCCCAATTTGCTTAACCGAATCGAACGGATACTCCATTACCCGCTGTGGTAATGAGGTGAAGGAGGCTCGCAGTTCTGCATCGACAAAGACGAAGTCAAAGGCCACAGAGACATCGGCACCCTCGCGGCTCATCGTGCCTTGCCAGTGCCCGATCATAGCGGAATTCGGGCAGACGCGAGTCTGGGCCAGCGAAAGCGTTCCCACCAAAGGCACAAGGCTGGCAATGAGGAGAAGTTGACGCAAGGTGCTTGCCGCTCTCTTCGGAAAGGTCATCCCTTTGTTATACGGAAAAAGCGGAGCCGGCGTTCCGTCTTTCTCTGTGCACAGAGAACGTAGGGGCTTTATCGGAGGCGCGCCCTCGGGAAATGGTCGCGGTGAACAGGGCGTTCGGGCGCACGTTCTCACGGAGTTTACGGTACGTTCAGACGCCACATGGACGTTTGTCTCGGGCCAGACGGGGTTCGAGGAAACAGGTCCGCTCTTGTCGCCGAGTGTTTATCACCGGGACCGGGGACAATCAAATATTCCGGGCGGATCACGCGCAACCCGGAAGTTGGACAGGGGCGGAAAAGTTGCCGGTAAACGGCCTAGCATGAGAAGTGCCGAGCAGACAGGCTCATGCGATCAAGGGCGCGGCGTGGCCGACCGACTCGGATGAACGGTGAAACTGGGAACGTCCCTCAGCGGGCGTTGCCGGTAACGGCAGGCTCGTATGGCCTGACGCCGGCCACCGGCCAACCGGCAATCCCCTACCCGTCCCGTAGACTCACGTTCCGCGAGGGTAGCCTCCTCCAACTCCCGATGCACTAAGCTTGTCCGAACCAGTCAGGGTCCTCACGGTTTTTGCGCATTTTTCACTTGACAATCCCGGGGAGACATGATAGCCTATAATTGTGGTCATTTTGTGGACACATTGTCGTGGGGAGGCTTCGGACCGCGTGGAAAAGCGCAATAGTCCCGGCACTCGGGATAACCGGGGTCCGAAACAAACAAAAAATAGTACGAACGAAGCCAGTATGTTATTGAAAACAAAGAGATGCTGTCAGAAACGAACTCAAAACGAACCCCAATTGAGTGCTCAAATGCGTGAAATAGACCCCGAATTCGAGCTTCTTGACATCGCCCGCGTTGAGGCGGGGGTCTGGACCGTAGGGCATGGGTCAGAGAACGAAATTGCTCGCCTGGGAAAAACCCAGGAAACTGGGAGAGAATTCAAAAATACCGGGAACAAAGCCAAGAAGTGGCTGAAAACAAAGCACATCACTTTTTTGAAGTGCGCAATCGCGGCGCCTTTTGCGTGCAAACTTGCACAAATCGGACGCTGAGAGGAGCAAAGCAGCGCATTTTACGCAGGACGAAGCGAAGACCTGGGAGTCGAGAGGCAAGGCTGGAAGATGACAAATTGTCGGCTACACAGGCTTAGCTCTTCTCCCGCCCTCGGGATTCCGGCGCAGCGGAGATTGGGAAACTTGAGAGCCTGCGCCCTGCTGCACATCCATGAATCTGTCGAAAAGCGGTGAGTGATCGCAGGGAGCAGTCCGGCAAGTGCAGCGGTCTTGGCGAGGGAGGGCGTCCGACTCTCGTGGGTTTGCAGGATGCCGAGTGGAAACCCGATCGGGTTTCCATCATCTTCGGCAGAAGAGTCGGCAGAACTCTCTCACCCGAGTTTGGCCTCGATCTGTTCCCAAACGCGCCGCAGGTGTTCCCCCCAAGTCTCGTTTACGGGTTGGCTTGCTACCCAGAACCGACGCTTCCCCCAGTATGCGCGGAGTTTTTCCCAGTAGCGGGTTCTCGTTTCAGTGGCTGCCCCCTCACCCCCAGTAGGCGCGTATTGAAGGTCGACCTGAAACTCAGGTAGAGGGTCGGCTGGCAGTACGCTGCCAAACGTGTATCTCATCTGCAAGCCGGATGCCGCTGCCCGCCAATAGGCCCGTGCCGTTTCCTCCTCCTTGGCGCGACGCTTGGCGCTCCAGTATGGGCTTTGATCGGCGAAATCAGGCGGCATCTCAGATTGCAAGTGCATTTGGACCGGGGGAGGAGTTGAGAGATACACGCCAAACGGTGCAACAGTCACTATCAGAAATAACCCCGCCGCCAACGACAGCATGGCCACCACACCTCGTCGCTTTGCGGCATTCCCGGGATCATCGACAGTAGGGGGCTGGTTTGGCGATCGTCGCGTGGAGACGTCCCCGAGCCCCTTTGGTGAGATCTCGAACGGGCCGCGAAACCGTTTTTGCTCGGCCTCGACACTCGCGACAGCGTCCGATGCAACTTGATTGAGCAATGCTATTTTTGCTTCTGCCAAGCCGGCGAGTTCGCGCTTGCTCTCCGCTATCGCCCGCCCCGAATTGGCCACTTCTTCACGAAGCTTTGCCATCGCCGCCTCAAGGCTCCCCGCAGCGTCAGTGGCTGCCTGGTTGAGGGACGCCAGTTTTGCTTCGGCCAAGCTTGCCAGTTGTTGCTTGCTCTCCTCGAAGGCCCGCCCCGAATTGCTGACTTCTTCGCGCAGTTGCTTCACCGCCGACTCGAGGCTCACCGCAGGGTCAGCTGCTGCCTGGTTGAGAGACACCAGTCTTGCTTCGGCCAAGCTTGCCAGTTGTTGCTTGCTCTCCTCGAAGGCCCGCCCCGAATTGCTGACTTCTTCGTGCAGTTGCTTCACCGCCGACTCGAGGCTCACCGCAGGGTCAGCTGCTGCCTGGTTGAGAGACACCAGTCTTGCTTCGGCCAAGCTTGCCAGTTGTTGCTTGCTCTCCTCGAAGGCCCGCCCCGAATTGCCGACTTCTTCCCGCAGTTGCTTCACCGCCGCCTCAAGGCCCCCCGCAGCGACAGTTGCTGCCTGGTTGAGAGACGCCAGTTTTGCTTCGGCCAAGCTTGCCAGTTGTCGCTTGCTCTCCTCGAAGGCCCGCCCCGAATTGCCGACTTCTTCCCGCAGTTGCTTTACCGCCGCCTCAAGGCCCCCCGCAGCGACAGTGGCTGCCTGGTTGAGAGACGCCAGTTTTGCTTCGGCCAAGCTTGCCAGTTGTCGCTTGCTCTCCTCGAAGGCCCGCCCCGAACTGCCGACTTCTTCCCGCAGTTGCTTTACCGCCGCCTCAAGGCTCCCCGCAGCGACAGTTGCTGCCTGGTTGAGAGACGCCAGTTTTGCTTCGGCCAAGCTTGCCAGTTGTTGCTTGCTCTCCTCGAAGGCCCGCCCGGAATTGGTCACTTCTTCCCGCAGCTTCTCCATCGCTGCCTGGGCCTGCCGCTCGAATTCCTTAAACCATTGCTCTCTCAAGTCTTGTGCGGTCTTTTCTGAAAGGGCCGCCGAACCCGCCCCGTTCCCGTGCGAAGCCGCCGAACCTCCGCTGGGCTGCGCCTGGAACTCCCTCACCAGCGCACCTGCGCGCTCCTCCAACGAGTCCAAAGCTTGCGACGCCCGCGAAAGCCTGTCTTCAATGCTTGAGGCTCGCAGCTCGCGGATGTCAGTGACTTGCGCCAAGCCTGCCTCGTCCGACGCGGGGAAGTCTGGCTCCAACATTTCCGGCATATCCGGATGCTCATCATTAAGGGCCGCATAAAACCTGAGCCAGTAGGAGACGGCAGCGTGCTGCGCCAACAGGACAGCCTCTCTATAATAGCCAGGACTACCGTCGCTGCGGCGACTGTTGATCACGGTGCTCAGGGCGGCACCTAGAGACAAGCGGCCATTGAAGAGCCTGAAAGCCAAGGCTCTCGAGGGACTGGATCCCATACTCTGCAAGTCAAGCGGGAAGCCATTCTGAGCTCGATTGGACTGCGCCGGGCTTGCAGTCACCCAGGCTCGGACTGTGATCAGCCCGTCCTCGAGGTATTTCTCGCGGGCGAACCCGTAGAACCCAAAGTGGTTCCCGGTTGGCCTCCAACCCTCAGCCACATTCGCCGTGACAATAATAGACGCCTTCCCTGAAACGTCCTCGATCCTTACCTCAAATGGGCTCATCAGTAACCTCCCGCTTTGAGGGCGAGCATTCTCGCCTTCCACAATCGACATTGAGCAGTTTTCAGACTTGAAGGACATTATAGCACCTCGAATGGGGGAAGCTGAAGTGCGCCCTTCTCCTCAAGTGACATTTGCTTTGAAAAATTCCGCGCGGGTGCCTCGCCCCAGGTGGCGCGGGCATTCCTTCGCTCCGCTCAGGACAGGCTCTGCCCGCGAGTTCTTGCCGGGGACGAGACGTCCCTCGCGACAGGCGCCGGGGCGTCCGGACCACATTCAGGCAACGTCAAGGGATATTCATGGTTGCTGGGCGGCCGTCAGCCGACGTGCCTGAACCATTGCTGTCTTTGTCCAGCCGCACGACCGGTGTATACTCAATTCCTTGACTTGAGCCATTTTGGAGCTGTCATGCCAGACGCCCTCATCGTTCACCGACTGCACTTCGCTTTTACCGTCACTTTTCACTATCTCTTCCCACAGCTCACCATGGGACTGGCGCTGCTGATACTGATCCTGAAAACCCTAGCGCTGCGGACTGGCGAAGAGCACTACAATCGCGCCGCGCGTTTCTGGATGAGGATTTTCGGCATCAACTTCGCCCTGGGGGTGGTGACCGGCATCCCCATGGAATTCCAGTTTGGAACCAATTGGGCGCAATTTTCGAAAGCCGCCGGCGGCGTGATCGGGCAGACGCTGGCGATGGAGGGCGTCTTTTCATTCTTCCTGGAGTCGAGTTTTCTGGGGTTGTTTCTGTTTGGCGAAAAACGCTTGGGTCCCAAAGGTCACTGGTTTACTGCCTTGATGGTGTTCATTGGATCGTGGCTCTCGGGGTACTTGATCGTCGCCACCGACGCTTGGATGCAACGCCCGATCGCTTACGCCCTTGGCCCCGACGGCGAAATAAAGCTGACCAGCTTCTGGGGGCTGCTGCTGAACCGCTGGGCGCTGTGGCAATATGCTCACAACATGAGCGGAGCGGTGATTACGGCGGCCTTTGTGATGGCCTCACTCGGGGCATTCTATTTGCTCGTCGGAAGGCAGCAAAGCTACGGCCAGACTTTTGTCCGCCTGGGAGTGATCGCCGGCGTCATTGCCACCGTCTTCCAACTTTTTCCGAGCGGCGACGGCCAAGGCCGCTTGGTGGCCCACCACCAACCGGTGACCATGGCTGCCATGGAGGGTTTGTTCCACACGCAAAAAGGAGCGCCCATCGCGGTGATCGGACAGCCTGATATGGAGAAGCAGCGTCTCGATAATCCCCTCCTGGTCCCCCGTACACTAAGCTTCCTGACCTACCGGCGGTGGATGTCGGAAGTCAAAGGGCTGGACGCATTCCCGCAGTCCGACTGGCCGGACAACATCCCCCTGGTCTATTACTCCTATCACGTCATGGTGGGGCTCGGCACACTCTTTATAGCCATCATGGTGATCTGCGCCTGGATGTTATGGAGGGGGACTTTGTATGCCTCTCGAGGGATGCTCTGGGTCCTCATGCTCGCTCTTCCCTTTCCGTACATCGCCAATACCGCAGGGTGGATGACCGCCGAGGTGGGACGCCAACCCTGGGTAATCTATGGCCTGATGCGCACGCAGGCGGGCGTGTCGCCGCTAGTTTCGTCGGGAAGCGCCTGGTTCACCCTGCTGGGCTTCATGGGAATGTACACCGTGCTGGGCATATTGTTCTTGTTCCTGGTCTACCGCGTGATTGAGGAGGGGCCTGAGCCTCCGCCACTTTTCGTCCCGCCGAAGGTGTAGGGCGGTTCGCGAATCGCCCCTACGGTTGCGCTCATGGGCGAGGGCAAAACCCACAGGAGCTGTCGGTATGGAAACTGTATGGTTCTGGTTGGTGGCAATCATGATTGCCGGCTATGTGGTGCTGGACGGATTTGACCTCGGGGCAGGTGCAGTTCATTTTCTCGTTGCCAAGACGGAGGCGGAGCGCCAGTTAGTTGTGCGCTCGGTCGGGCCGGTCTGGGATGGGAATGAAGTGTGGTTGCTGGCCGCCGGCGGAGCCCTCTACTTCGCCTTCCCGGCACTCTACGCCTCCGGATTCAGCGGCTTTTACTTGCCTCTCATGATGGTGCTCTGGCTGCTGATCCTTCGCGGCATAGCCATTGAGTTTCGCGAGAAGGTAGACAGCCCCGTCTGGGTCACGTTCTGGGACGTGGTCTTTGCCACCGCCAGCCTGCTGTTAGCGGTCTTTTACGGCGCCGCCCTCGGCAACGTAGTCCGAGGCGTTCCTCTGGATGGCAACGGATACTTTTTCGAGGCCTTGTGGACCAATTTCCGTTTGGGGACCGATACCGGCATTCTCGATTGGTACACGATTCTCGTCGGAGTGGCGGCCTTGGCCACGCTCTCTCTCCACGGCACGCTTTGGCTGGCGCTAAAAACCGAAGGCCCGGTCCACGACCGATCGCAAAGCGCGGCGCGCGCGGCCTGGTGGATTGTATTGGTGATGACTTTCCTCGTTACCGTCGTCACTTTCCGCGTGCAACCCCAAGTCCTGAAGAACCTCTTGGAGCATCCTGCGGGCTTCGTCTTTCCCTTGCTCGCTTTGGCCGGACTGGCAGCAATGGGATGGTTTATCCGGCACCAGGATGACCTGAAAGGATTCCTCGCATCCTGCCTTTACCTTGTGGGGATGCTGACCAGCGTGGTTTTTGGATTGTACCCCCTCGTCTTGCCTGCCAGCACCGGCCCCGCCTATTCATTGACGATCTACAACGCCAAAGCCGCCGATTATGGACTCCGCGTCGGCCTGGTGTGGTGGTTCATCGGCATGGCCCTGGCCACCACGTATTTCGTCTACCTCTATCGCAACTTTGCCGGCAAAGTGAAAGTCGAGGTGTAGGCCCTGGGGATTGTCGATTGACGATTGCCGATTGAGGCTAGCGCAGACCTGCTCTTCAGCTCTGCGGCTCTGTTGGCGGGGCCTGTCCCTGCCCTCAGCCTTGGCGCGAAGAGATCTACCGTCTAACCAAACGATTCTTCATACAGCAACGAACTGAATGGTTTTGTTGAAAGGCGTGAAATCGGTCAGGTACAGCGTAACACCAGGGAGGCGAGGTTCGGCGCCGCGCAGTTGGGTCCATGAGTGGCGACGAAAGCCAGGGCCGATGCGCAGCCTGCGGCCCGCGAGTTCGTAGGTCACGAAACCCTCTCCCAACAAATAGCCATCAGACATCCCCTGCAAGGGCGTCAGTGCGTCGCCAGCAAGTCGTCCTCCCGGACGCAGAGTGATTTCCACGGCCAGCGGGACCCCGTCCGTGCCTCGAACGTCCACCGAAAGCTCGAAGCCGTTCTCGCGCTCGCTAATCTCCACCTGAGAACGCAGGTAGCAGAGATTGCTGTGGGCGCGGTGAGAGTTTTGCATCGCCTGCCAATTCCCATCCGCCCGACGGTCTGCCGGAGCCAGAGGCTGGAGGTAATATCCTTCCAGTTCCTGTTCCAGACGGTAGATGCTTCCCGAGCGCGTCAAAGGAGCGGACAGCTGCCCTTTCCCGAAAAAGGCGCTGGCTGAGCGTACGGCCTCGACCACCGCTCCACCGTGGCGGAAAGAAAAGAAGCGCGAGTCTCCTCCCAGGATGGTGGCGCTGCGTTCACCGCGCCGGATATGCGCGAACCCCGATAGCGGGAAATGCCTGTCGTAGTCGACGGGCAACTCCTCGCACGGGGGCAGTGCTTGTCGCAACTCCGGAATCTCAAGGAAGTAAAGCAACTCGCCGCCCAATTGGTCCAGGTGGTCACGCCCGAGGTTGGTCACTACGGTGGCGAAGCGTCCACTACGGTCGCGGTTCGCCATATACCGGTAGACAAGGTAATAGGGCCGCAACGTGGCAGATTGGAAGCGATCCTGCCGGCGCGAGATGTCAGTAGCCACCTCGCCGTTGGGGTGCAGGAAGTAGATCATCGCCTCCAGGTTCCTTCGCACCGGCTCAAACAGAACCGGCCGGTCGAGCAGCCGGCCGGCAGTCAGCAGCGCGCGATCAGAGATGGCATTGTAGATTCCGGTGCTGCGCTCGGTGAATT
Source organism: uncultured Acidobacteriota bacterium (assembly GCA_963831905.1). Lineage (GTDB taxonomy): Bacteria > Acidobacteriota > Terriglobia > UBA7540 > UBA7540 > CAVROP01. The sequence goes on from CAWHRX010000010.1 coordinate 128,442, forward strand.
GACCTTCTTCGTCAAGGTCGATCCCCTCCGCCAGCCAATCCTCCACACGAGCGACATAACGAGGATTTGGGAAAAGATGATGACAGCGGGCCAGTGCCGAAACGACCACCCAACGATGGTTGGGAGTATGGATGCCTCCCGTGGTCAAGGCGGAGGCGCCTCGCTGAACGAAGGCTCCCAGCGCGGATTCCAACCGGCGCGTCTCTGGATACTCTCGAATACGCAACACCTCCATCGTGGCGCAAAGCGGCTCGAGCACAAAAGCAGTGTCCGGCGGTGAGCCAAAGTTGGTGGTGGGAAGGTCGATAGAGCCGTCGGGGTGCTGAACTCGAAGCAGGGCTTCAGCCGCTCTCTCCATCCGTTCGAGGGCATCGGGCTGGCGGTGATAGCGGGACTCGGGGGCCAGAAACACAGCAGCCCAGCCTGCGAGAAATCCCGCCGTGGCCCCAGGCTGAGGGATCCCGTGCTCGTCGAGCACGCCCCCTTCCGCTTGCTGCTTCGACAAGGATTCTTCCGCCGCCCGGTCAGCCACCTTCACCAGTTCCGTGTAGATATCCCCTTCGTTCGACTCAGTTCCTCCCTCTGCCGGGGACAACCGCATCGTCCCCGTCGCCCCCAGCACGGTGAGGAATTCCCTTCGGTCCATAAAGCCTTTCGATGCTCGTTCTCTGTCCGCGCGCTAATGTACACCTGACACCCTTCGAATGCAATATTCCGGCTGGGTTTGTCCGGCTGGGTTACTGGTCGACATGATCGGGCCCACGCACCCAGGCTCGTCATTTGTCACTCGTCACTGCCTTTACTGGTTCGCCATTTTAGCGATATGAATGTCGAAGCCTGTGCCGGGCAGCAGCGTGGTGAGTTCGAAGGCCGTGAATCCGTCCCCGTCAAGCTCGGTTCGACGGTAGAGCCCGGGCTCGTTTTCTACGGTCTCACGTCGCGCCTCGAAATTCTGCAGATACGCTTGGGCGGTCTTCAAATCGGGATGATCTGAGGCCGTCGACCGAGTCAGGGCTTCAGCCGCATAGGAACGGACCAGCTTGGGCCAGTATTTCTCCAGCAAAGCGGTACTGGCGAAAAGGTCGGCCCAAACAATCTGGTCATTCACCGCCACCACCACGCCCACGGCGTTCCGGTCGCGCAGCTCCCGCATGACTTCCTGGTAAGACTGCTCGAGAGGCGCAGCCACAGCCTCGACGCGTTGCTTTACCTCATCGTTACCCATTACGCCGGCGTAGGAAGAAGTCGCCTGGAGCTGGGGAGCGGCTCGTGGCACCAACGCTTCCATTTTCGCTGCTGAAGCGCCAACTTCCGACCATACCTTTCTTTGATCCTGGTCGGCCATGGCGCTCTTTCGAACGCTGGGTTGCGCCATCTGCGAATGGAACGATCCGAAGCTGGATTTGGCGCCTACCCAACGGTGCGGTTCAACGCAGAAGACGCCCAGGTCTATAGGGTCGCTCTCCGCCGGGACGATGCGGTCTTTGCCGACCACACGATCCTGGTTGCCGCCCGTCAGGATCTCGCCCGCCAGCAGAAGCAGCGGACGTTTCGAATTGTTCACCAAAACCAACTGGTTAACCTGTGGCCCCGGCGGCATGGGGTGCTGGCGGCCGCGGATGAGTGGCCGGATCATTCCGCCTTCGCTCACCACCACCTCGCCCGAGCGCAAACCTTCATCGAGCGTCAGGAAATCCTTCGTGTCATGCGTGCGGTTGGCGACCACCGGAAAGATGGTCAGGTTGTTGTGCCTGATCGGCTCTAGCACTTTGTAACTTGACCCGGCCTCGCCGGCCGCTCCCAGACCCGGCCCCAGCGGCAGGGCCATCAAACCCGTCATCACTGCAATCACGCTCAAGCCAAGAAGTTGCTTTGCTCTCATCGCACGTTCCTCCCAAAGAATTGACCGAGGGCATCAAACCGGTCTAAAGGGAGAACGACTCAGGTTATAGTTCTTGCATCAAAAAGACTGGCGAAATTCGAAGCTCGGAAATTGAAAATCGAAATTCGAAAATCGGCGAGGATTGCATGAGCGACTGCTCTGAAAACGTGTAGGGGTAGGGCTTGCCCTACCCCGGTGGGTGCAATGTCGAACCAGGGGACGGCAAGCCGTCCCCCTACAAGCGGTGAGACGAAGTATCATCGAATCTGCGATCAGCATGTCAGCGTAGAGGCGCACCCGATTTCGATGAGTTCCACTCAAGAGAAGGCCGGCTGTTCCGCAAGGTTCGTTATCCCGGAATCGGTGTGCGCACGGCTTTACCGCCGGGCGGTGGCGGAGCGATTCGGCCTCGACCTCGGGGATTTCGCAAGCATCCTGCAAGAGATCGCTGCCAGGTATCTCCCTCGAGACGCCAGCCAAGCCGAAGTTTTGGAACTCATCGGAGGTTTGCGTCTCGAGGAACTGGCGATGGCGCGCGCCTGCGCCCGGGGCAACGAAGCTGCCTGGGAAGTTTTTCTAACGCGCTATCGCGAAAAGCTCTACGGCGCCGCCCACTCGATTGCCTCTGAGGATTCCGCTGCCCGCGAACTTGCCGATTCGCTCTACGCCGACCTGTACGGAACGCGCTCGGCGGACGGCAGGCGAATCTCGAAACTCGACTCGTTTACCGGCCGCGGCTCTCTTGAGGGCTGGCTTCGTGCCGTCCTGGCGCAGGAATATGTGAACCGCTATCGGCGGCAGCAGCGCCTGGTCAGCCTGGAGGAGCAGACTGACGCTGGAGCCCAGTTCCGGGCCGCAGAGCGTGACCCTTCGCAGGTGCACGACCCGCGTTTGGAAGAGGCCACGGACCAAGCCCTCGCCGCTCTGCCAGGGGAAGACAAATTCATTTTGGCCGGTTATTATCTCGATGAACGTACCCTAGCCGAAATCGCGCGCCTCCTCGGCGTGCACGAATCGACAGTCAGTCGTCGGCTGGAGAGAATCACCACGACGCTTCGCAAATCCATTCTTGTCCGGCTGCTAAAACATGGCATGACTTCACGCGAAGCGCGACAAACCATGGAAGTGGAGGTCAGCGAGTTGTCCTTAGATGTCCGCCGGAGGCTGGCGGAGAGTGGGGCAAGCAGAGAAGATGGGGGAAAGAAACTGGCAAGTGATAAAGGTTGAAGGTTAAAGTGTAAAGGCTCAAAGTCTTCGCTCGCGGTTGAGGCGCCAGAGAGACTGCGCGAAAGGGTTATTCTGTCATGCTGAGCGGAGCGAAGCATCTGCAGTATGTCCTTGAAAGCAAATGCAGATCCTTCGCTCCGCTCAGGATGACAGCCCGGGGACTTTTCCTAGCCTGCAGAGGCCAAAACACGCAAGAAAGCGGTGAGCGGAACGTTCAATTAGAGGGACTTGAACCCGGCAGTTATACCCTTTGCTCTCGGTTACTTTGGGTGGGGTAGTAAACTGGATCAGCTATGTGGGGAATACCTAGAATCGTGCTCGACCGGCTCAAGGGAAGAAGCGTGGGCAGGCCGGACAGTCGGCGATCGGCAATCGACAGTCAGCAATTCCAACATCCGGACGCCAACCTCCTCGCAGCTTTCCTCGAGCGAACGCTGACGGAGCGCGAGCGGACGCAAGTTCTGAGCCATCTCGCCGAGTGTGCGGAATGCCGGGAGATTGCGGCCTTGACACAGCCTGCCGAAGCCGAGCCCGCCCGATCGCCTCTAGGAATCGGATGGAGCGTCCGGCCAATACTGCGCTGGGGCGCGCTGGCCGCGGCGCTGGGCGCCGTCGTTTTTGTCGCGGTTTTGCGACAGCATTCGAGCAACCGGGTGCAAACCGCATCGAATGCCGCGCCGTCAACCATCATGACGAAGGCGAGTGAAGCCGCCCCGCAGGCTCCGCAGCCCTTGCCAGCCCAACCCACTACCAAAGCAGCCACTCGAAGGGCTCAACCAAAGTCCCTCGAGTCTGCCGGCCAGATGGCAAAACTCCAGAATCCTGCCCCGACACCACTGACCCAACGATTCGCCGCTCTCTCTCCCCGCAACGAGAGACGTAACCTAACGCCGCCGAGGGTCCAGCCTCGCCCCCCGGCGGCGCCGCCCGCTATCCCTCCGAGTGCCCAATCCGCCGAAATCTCGGCGGGCCTGAACACTGATCTTATCCATGCTCCCGCCCAGCCGAGCGCCGTCGTGGAACACCCGCCAGTCCCCGCCTACGATAAGAGAAGCTTGGCGGGCGGGGCCGGGGCATCGACGCCCATGCGCGCAAAAGCCCTGCAAGCCAGACTCCCAGCGAACGCATTCCGCAGTCCGTTGCAGGGCGCCGCGGCCCAGCCAGGCGCGCTTTGGAGCATTTCACCGGAAGGCAAACTACAACGCTCAGAGGACGGCGGAAGGAACTGGGAAGAAGTGGGCGTCGACGACAAAGTCGAGTTCCGAGTGATCCAGGTCAACGGCAGGGAAATCTGGGCGGGCGGAACCGGAGGAGCCCTCTATCACTCAAGCGATGGCGGCGCGACCTGGACCCGTGTCAACCCGGCTTCAGGTGCCACTCCCACCACAGAAGCCATCGTCTCGATTAGTTGCTCCCCATCCGACCTTCAACAGATCAACGTCAAAACCGCCTCCGGGACGCAGTGGGTATCCGACGACGGAGGCCAGCACTGGAGAGCGGTGACACGTCCGGAGTGACGGGTGGTAAGCGCGGAAAGTCTGTTGCGTGGTCTGGACAGGCAGCGCCCTAACCCGTCGGGCTGTCATCCTGAGAATGACAGATTCTCACACTTACTCCCCAAGGGAGAGTGGAAACCTATTTCCCTGGCGCCTGCTGTCATGACGCCGCTTTAATCTGCTCGGTGAGCCGGACGGCTTTGGGGCGGTAGCCGCTACGTGTGCGAACGTGGTAGCTCTTCATGTCTTGACCCACCAGCTTTACAGTGATACTACGCCAGCCGCGATTAGGGTTGGCTGCCGGGTAGTAGCTGATCGAATACAAGTGCGCCAGGTCGTCTCGGATGGAAGCGAATGCGTCCTGCTGTTCTTTCCAATTCTTCGCGAAATAGACCTTGCCGCCCGTCGTGGCGCTAACCCGTTCGAACACGGCAGTCGAGACTGGGTCCAGCCGGGCTTCCTGGGTGCTGATCATGTAAATAGGAATCCCTTCCGTCTGCGCCATCTCGCGCACGTCTTCAGGCCCCACCGCGCTGGCGTTGTCGGGACCGTTCGAGAAAACCACCACCACCTTCCGGCCCGAAAGCTGAGCGGCATCTCTGAGCGTCATCAGCAGGGAGTTATAGAGGGCGGCATCATCTCCTGCCACGCTGGCGCGAATGGCGCGGATGACTTCTGACCGTTCGGGGGTAAGTACAGAGGCCCGTGAGAAATTGCGGCTATAGGAATAAAACGCCACACGCGAGGGATCTTGCAGCGACCGCACGAATTCCGCGATGGCATCTTGCGCAAAAACAAAGCCCCGATACATGTAATTGCTGGTGTCGAACAGAATGAAGACACTGGCGCCGGCCACAAGCGAGGCCACCTGGCCCGGCGTCGCTTCCTCGAACCCGGCATCTTTGTTTCGATGTCCGCGGCCCTTGGGAGCCGAAGATGTCGCCAACGCCGGCTTGCCCTCACCCGGCTTGTAATCCTCCAGCTTTCGCGGTGCTTCGTTCTCTTCGCCGAAGGTCGCAATTTTCTGAGGGATTCCATCCTCATAGACCGCGAAGTCCCAGGGAGTGAGGCGAGTGACGTAATCCCCTTTTTTGTCCGTCACCGCCACATCCAACTGCACCATATTAACTGTGACTTTAAAGACCGTCACGTCCGGACCACTCTCCTCCTGCGCTCTCACCAGAGCCGCGCTGCCGGAGAAAGTAGCCAGCAAAAGTGTTGGAACCAAGATGCCCCATTTCGCCATAGCAGACTCCTCAAACCCCAGGCCTAAGCTCACTTTTGGCCAAAGTACGGATTTTTCCCTGTCGAAACTCCTCACCCGTTTCCCGCAACGCCCGAAGCAGTGCCGGCCAATCCTCCAAGTCGGTGGCGGAAATCTTCTCAATCATTCGGTGCGTCAACTCGGGCACCAGAATGTGAAGCATTTCCGGAGAGTAACCGTTCTCGTCCGCCAAGCGCGCCCAGTACAGGTTGTTGGAATCCCAACACTCACCCAGCAGGCGGCTCGAGTACCCCATCAAAGTGGGAAGGGGCTTCATGCTCAGTAGTTCGCGCGCATACGTTTCTTCCAGCGCCGGATGCGGCACGCCAAAATCCGCCGAGAGGCGTTCCCAACTAACTTCAGCCGGATGCTGTTCGCTAAGTTCAGTCAATTCTCGCCCCGCGGGTCCCGAGTCCTGGTCCGGGGATCGTCGCCGGTATTCCTCGGCCAAATAAAAGACATCTGCCGGCGTCACTCTGGAAATCGCAGCTTCCGGCTCCCCGCGCCGTAGATCGTCCTCCACTTCTCCGGCCCTCTGGGGGAGCATGCGATCGGAGAGAATCGTCATCACCGTTTCGCGCAGCTTCTCATCTTTGGCCGCGGCTTCCAGGAGCTCTTCTCCGGCGCGCTGGTAGAGGCTGACGGAACGAAGTTCCGATCGAGTCACCCCCCACCACCGCGGCAGGACGGCGTCCACCAGGAGAGATGGCACCAGATCCTCCCAGATGAGAGCCTGTACGTTTTCCGGCACAATGAAGTTCTGCTCCACTTCCGCCAGAGCATAAGGCAGGTCAGCCAGCGAGCCAGAAAGGTGCGCTCCGCCGCTTGCTGCATCGCCAACGCCAATCAGAGTGGGGCTCTGCCAGGAATGGTATGCTCCGTTGACTTTTTCTCCGACGGGATCGTGGGCGCGCACAAAGAGTGGGTTAGTGAGTAGCATCTGCGCCCCGGGAGGCTCGTAATAGGCGTAGTTCAGTCCCACTAAGGTGTCCCTGAGGAAGGGCACCAGTTGGCCACGAGCCGCTGCCAAGTCGGCGGCAGTCGCCGGCGACTCGAGGAGCGGTGCCAGGTTCATTTGCAGCTCGAATTTGATGTGCGGGGTGGTATAAAGGCCATTGGCCCATTCCAATCTTTCGCCGGTCGTGAAGAGCGGTTTCGGCAGTTCGAATTCCCGCAACTCCCCAGCCAAGATCAACAGCGTATCGACCTTCGGTTTTCCGCGCCCCGATTGGTTCAAGCCGTGTCCCAGAGCGAACAAGTTGTCGAGAGAAATGAGCCGTTGCGCATCCAGAACAGCGCGGATGTTGTCAGCCAGAAGCTGCCTGACCTGCCGCCCCGCTGGGGTGGACTGCCTGGGACCAGCAAGCAAGGTGATGATGGCGTCCTGGGAGCGTTGCGTTTCGCCCGTAGCGGCCCGCAGAAGTTCGCCGAACGAACTCTCCGTGGCGTCGAAAAGTTGGACTGAGGACGAGACGCTTCCGAATGGATTGATAATCCGCTGCCAGGATTGGCTCAGGTCTTGAATTTCCCCTTGGCGCGCCAGAATTTCCCAAAGTCCGACGATGGCTTGATAAATGCCTAAGGTGTCGCCTCGCACGCCGTTGTCAGGAATGCGGTCGATCGCATCCGCTACGGTGAGAAAACGGCCCACCGACTCGTCGCTCAGAGCGTGAAACTCGGAGAAGATAGCATAGTGGTCCCCGAAGCGTGGAAAATCATCGGCCAGCAAGCTCAGCACTTGTGGACTCAAGCGCTCACCCGGGGAGCGCCGACGGTCAATCTCATTCAAAGTCAGGAATACTTTGAGCGGTGACTCTGCCGAGACTTGCCGCGTGAGTGCAAACATGCCTGCGACGAGATCTTCGGGAGTCTTCCACTCCCTGGAACGCTGAACCCATGCGGCGTCGATTTTGGAATAGGTTTTGCGTCCCAGGATTCCTTGCCACACCCCCAAACCCCCTGGAATATGAGGTTGTCCGCTTGGCTCAAACCAGAGCCGGGTTACCAGCAACATGAGGCCCGGGTCCGTTCTGAACGCGCCCTTCGCCGGTCCTGGGGTGGGTCTCTTCCCTCGTAAAGCTGCATAAAACCGAGTCAATCGGTGCGGCTCAACGAAGTAGGACTGCTGAGCCGGGCTGATGCGCGACAGTGCGTCGAAATAAGCTGCCAGCCAGCCGGCGTCTCTCCCCACCAACCGAAGCACGAAGTCCGCGGGTGAGTCAGGGCTGGCACCGACCAAGCTCTTCCAGGCTGGTTCAGCCGCGTTTCCACCTGGGACTACCACGCGATTCGACCGAATACAAATGTGATTCCCAAAGTAATCCAGGGTAGCCGCGTCTGGCGCGAGCTTCTCGAGTCCCGGGGACCGCAGCAGGGCGCGCCGGGTGCCGTCATCCATCCGTGACAGCGCCCAGTAGAGCCGGGCTGCTTCGGGATCCTGCAAAAGGACGTCGACAACGTCTTCTTTCTTAGTCCTGCTGTTTTTCGTCCAATCCGCCTGACTGAATAGGACTGGGACCTTTGTGCTCGGGAACGGATAAGCGAACGGCTTGCTCCCTTGAAGCGTTTGTTCCAATTCTGCCAAGGGAAATCCGGAATCGACAGTAATGAACGCCTTCTTCTGGTCAGCGGTTTCGAGTGCCACTCGAGGCCCGCAAGCACTCGAGAGCCGGTAGCCAAGCGCATTGAGCAGCGGCTGCGCCTGGTCGCAAGTGGAAACCCGGATGATTCCTTCCGGGCCTGCCAACGCCTGGAGCTCCCGGGCATGGTCGACGTAGCGCCTCAAGAGCACCAGAAACTCAGTGGACCTGCGCCCGCCATCTTGCCACGTAAAACCGTGCGTAATCACATTCCGCGCCAGAAGCGGCAACACTTCCTGTGGAGGTACTTTCTGGCTGATGCCAGCCATGCGCAAGAAGGAGCGGAGAGGGCCGGGAATGAAATCGACTGTCCCCGAAGAGGAAGGGCTCGGCTGGGTCTGCCCGGCCTCCTGGGTTCGCTGGTCCTCTTGGGGAAGCGGGGCCGCGCTCGCGCCTTTTCCACCAAACCCTCCGGAATACGCGAAGAGAAGAATTGCCAGAGGAAATGCTCGGTATACGCGGGGTTTCATATCGGGCTCCCTTCCCTGCGACCTAACGCGACAATTCCTGCAAATGCCAGTAACCGGAGGAGGGCTAAGAAGTCTTCACGTGGGCGCCACACGGCACCGTCACATATCTCCACAAGCCCTGAATTCATCTTTACAGCTTGCAGAAGGCGGCATCCCGCCGACCCCCTTGACTCCGGAACAAAGCTGACAGACTGTCCTGTTTCTTCCAATACTAGGCCAACTGCCATCCTGCGTCAAGCGTACCGACCACCTTTTTGGTCGCACAAGGCTCCAAGTAATGCGAAAATGAGAGCTGAAAACCACATTGCGGCGGCGCTTCAGCCGGGATTCAAACCGCGACCGGACTTGCCGCCGGGGATGGACTTCAGTCAATATGTCATTATCTGGGGCTGTCCGCCGAGTCGAACGGCCGCGACCGTTTGCAAGCCGGCTGCCCTTTTCTGATGTCGGATTCTTGATTTCTGCCTCCGACCGCTTACCTTTTTGCTCTCCAGTCGTCGTAACGAGTTGAGAGGTCAAGCAAAGTCGGTGATGGAAGGCTGCTTGGAGCTAGCCGGACACATACCAGAAGATGCGAAACTGAGTGGGGCGGATGAGTTGACGTTGATCCGCCGCGCCCAGGAGGGCGACTCCGAAGCGTTCGAGGCACTGGTGCGGGCGTACGATCAGAACGTGCTTCGCCTGGCCTTGCAAGTGGTGCATTCGCCGGAAGAGGCTCGTGACCTTTATCAGGAGGCCTTCTTGAAGGTCTACCGTTCCATCCGTTATTTCCGGCTGGAGGCTCGATTCTCAACCTGGCTTTATCGCGTGGTGATGAATGTTTGCCTGGACTATTTGCGCCGCCAGAACACCCGCAAGGAAGTGCAGGGGCCGGAAAGCGAGGACGGTCAACCGGAATACTTTCAAACGGTGCCGGAGGAAAGGCCTGTGTTGGACCCGGAACGTGCCGTGCACTCCCGAGAAATCGGGCGCCGCATCCAGGCTGCGCTCCAGCGCCTCAACCCTCGCGAACGCCTGGTCTTCGAATTGAGGCATTACCAGGGCCTGAAGCTTCGAGCCATCGGCGAGCTTTGTAAGACCAGCGAGCAAACGGTAAAAAATTGCCTTTTCCGCGCCACGCAGAAACTGCGCACGGATCTTGGAGACCTTGTTTAGTGACGAGTGACAAGTGACGAGCCTGGAAGGCAAGAAAGCAGCGAGACAAGTGATGAACGGAGAGCTGCAAGAGTCGTGCGAAGGTATCAGCGAGTTCGACAGAGCAATGTCGGCTGGCTTGGGTTTTGCTCGTCACTTGTCACTCGTCACTTGTCACTGCCTTTAGGAGATTCGGTTATGGAGTGTCGGGAATTCGAGGAATACATGACGCTCGATCTTTACGGCGACCTTCCGCCTGAGCTACGAGCGCTTTACGAGGCACACCTTGCCAACTGTGCTCAGTGCCGGGCGGCGCGCGAACAAGTCCGCGGCCTGCATGAGCTTCTGGCTCAGCGGCCACGTCTTGAACCGTCTCCCGATCTTCTGGTGGAATGCCGCCAAGCCCTGTCTGATGCCCTCGAGAAGGAGCGATTGGGATGGCACGGCCTGCTGCGCGAGTGGTTGGCCTTCCTTCAGCTTCCGCCGCAGCGAGTGGTCTCCCGCCTGGCTTTCGTTCTCACCCTGGTTGTTTTCGGTTTTGGCCTGGGTTGGACGTTGCGTCCCCGTGCCGAGCGGGTGGTTCCCTCCGCCCCCAGCAACGTAAACACGTCCTCCCTTGCTGACGCGGACCTGGAGAACATGCGCATCAACGACATCAGCCGCGTGGCTCCCGATCCACAGACCGGCGACGTGCGCATCACCATGGACGCACAGCGTCGATTCACTCTCGAAGGCTCGCTTGACGACCCCCGCATCCAACAACTCCTGGTCTACGCTGTGAAGAGTTACGACAATGCGGGGATTCGCCGCGACACACTGGATGCCTTGCGCGCTCGCACCAAGAGTCCCAACGTCCGGGCTGCCTTGCTTTATACCATGCAACACGACCCGAACGTTGGGAACCGTCTGGCAGCTATGGACGCGGCTCGAGCTATGCAAGGCGGGGATGATTTGCAGCAAACCCTGATTAATGTCCTCGAGCATGACCGTAACATGGGAGTCAGGGTCGAGTCTGTCGACCTGATGGTTGACCAAATGGAGCGGCAAGGCCGTGACGAGGCCACCCTGGGCGCCCTGGCGCGTCTTGCCACAAGCGATTCGAATAACTACGTGCGATTGAAGTGCGCGAGTGCTCTGCGAAAGCTGGGAAGCGATGGAATCCTACAAGCGAACGACAAATAGACCTTTATGGCGATACGCCATAGGTTTCTGCCTGGCGGCGGCCCTGCCCTGGCCTGCCCTTGGCCAGCTCAATGAACAGCGAGGCGCGCCCGTACGTCGCGGCAACGCCTGGACTGAGACCTACACCTGGACCGCTCCGGCGCGCGAAGGTGGAAGACTGGTTCTGCGTGCCGACATGGGCTCGGTAGAAATCGCTCCGGGAACAGGCAATCAGATCGAAGGTCGCGCGGTGGTGCGCGTTTACAAAGGAAACGAGGAGAGGGCGCGCCGCGTGTTCGACGCCTTCCACCTCACCGCCCGAACCATCGAAAGCACCGGGGTCTATGTGAGCGCGGAGTTTGCCGGCTTAAGGCGCCACGATGACTCCATGGGAGTGGAATTCGACATCAAGCTTCCCGCTCATTTCAATCTGGACCTCGAGACGAGGGGCGGAGATATCGACCTCGACGGCGCCCTGCAAGGTGAAGCGCGGTTGACCACCGCGGGTGGCGACATCCACGCAGGGGACATTAGCGGCCCTATTCGAGTGGAAACCGCCGGCGGGAACATCGGTTTGGGGAATCTGGGCGCCCGCGCGGAAGTTCGCACCGCCGGCGGCAACATTCATGTCGGAAATGTCAGGGGCGATGGGACCATTGAAACCAGCGGCGGAGAAATCCAAGTAGGGCAAGTGGACGGGGGCGTGCGCGCGGAGACGGCGGGCGGCGATATTGTGATTGCAGGCGCCGGCGGCCAAGTCATGGCGGAGACGGCGGGCGGACAGATTCAAGTTGGGCCGACCGTGGGCAGCGTGCGGGCGCAGACCGCAGGAGGGAACATCGTGCTTCGCGGAGCGCGCGGGCGGGTGGTGGCGGAGACGACAGGGGGCAGCATCGACCTCTTGCAGCTTGGCGCTGGCGCTCGGGCCAATACCTCCGCGGGAAGAATCGTGGCGGAGTTCGATGCCAATACCAAGACCTTTCTGGCGTCGCAACTCGAGAGCTCGATGGGGGACGTCTACGTCTATCTACCTATGAATCTCTCGTTGACGATCGACGCAGCCATCGACGCCGCCGCTGGCCATCATATTGTTACCGATTTTCCGTTGAGCATTCTGGGCGACAAAGAGGATTTCAGTGAGCGCACGATTCGCGGCCATGGAGCCTTGAACGGCGGCGGTGAGGTTTTGCGCATTCGAACCGTGGCCGGGAACATTGAGATTCGCAAAATCGACGCGCGCAGCCTGCAGGAAATCAAGAGCCGCGAAGACACTTCCTGGAATCGCCTGCAGCAACACGTCGCGGAAAAAGCGCAGCGAGAGCGTGAGCGCCAGCAACAACGCCGGCAGAAGCAAAAGGAAACGGAGGACGAACGTGACGAGAATTGACCGCACGCGGCTTCAAAAACCTCTGATCACCTGCCTTTTCCTCTGCCTCGGGATGGCATTCGCTGCCAGCCTCGCGGCCTCGCAGCAACTCGAACGCGCCTGGTACGGCCTCTACCCTCTCCCCGCCGGAGGAAGCGTGTCGGTCGAGAACGTTCAGGGCGAGATCAGCGTCGAGGGATGGGATCGCGCCGAGGTCGAGATTACGGCGGCAAAAATCGGGAAAGATCCGGACGACCATCTGGAAGATGTGCGCGTGGTGACCGAACTGGGGATTGAGAGTCTGGCATTCAGGACCGTCTACCCGCCCCACATGGACAAGCCCGTGCGGGTCGATTACCGGTTGCGCGTGCCGCGTCAGGTCCATCTTGCTACGCTGCGCACCCTGGAGGGCAACATCGCGGTACACAGCGTGGAAGGTTCGGTGGACGCGCGCACGCTGAGCGGAAACATCGTGGAGATGAGCGTGACGGGCCGCGTTACGGCCAGGACTCTCACGGGAAGCATCATGGTCTCGCTCAAAGCGCTGCCCGCAGGTACGCGTCCTTTGCTCCTGGACACGGTGAATGGCAACATCGACCTTCTCCTTCCCCCTCGGCCGAATGCGGATCTCGAACTTAGCACACTTGACGGGTCGATCCAGGGAAACTACGCCTTTCAGGCCAGTGCCGTGCCCGGAGACAGGACGCGCCGGACGCGTCTTGGCCTGGGCGGCGTGACGGTTGCGCTGCGGACCGTGCGGGGCACGATTCGCGTCGCCGAGCGAGATGATCTCTTGTAGTTTCGATTACGAATTGAGCGGAGTCGCGTCTAAGAGCAGTAATTAGTGGTTGGTGTGGCGCGGGCATCCTGCCCGCGCTGCTGCTGCGGGAGCGAGACGCTCCCGCGACAGCGGGCGAGACGCCCGCGCCACATCGAACTTGGAATGGGAGGATGATCATGAAACGGAATTTCGCGATGGGGTTGCTGCTGTCGACGTTGTTGCTGGTAAGCGTGAACATCTGCCGCAGTCAGGAAGCGCCTGAGCCGCCGGAACCGCCCGAGGCGCCCGATACTGCGCTGGACCTCCTGGTGCAGGCCGACTCGTTGGATGGAAACGCTTGGCTGGGTGTCCAGTTGAAAGACGTGACGGCGGAGAAGGCGCGGGAATTGAAACTGCCCGGCGAGTACGGCGCGCTGGTGGCAGGCGTTGACGAGGAAAGCGCTGCGGCCAAGGCCGGCTTGCAAAGGGGCGATGTGATCGTGGAGTTCGCGGGTGAGCGCGTGCGAAGCGCGGCCCAGTTGCGCCGCCTGATTCGCGAGACGCCCGCGGGACGCACGGTCAACCTGCAGGTCATGCGCGACGGGCAGTCTCGAACCCTGAACGCCAAGCTGCAAGCTCACACCAACAACTTCCATTTTCAGGCTCCCGACGTGAACATTCCGCAAATTGAAATCAATCCCGGCTTAATGGCGCCTTTTAACAACCGAAACTTCACCTTTATGTTCAGTGGGCGCCCGACTCTCGGGGTTACCGGTGAAGAGTTGACAAGCCAGCTTGCGGGCTATTTCGGTGTCAAGCAGGGTAAAGGGGTTCTAGTCAGTGAGGTGGTGGCCGGCAGCCCTGCGGCGCAAGCAGGCTTGAAGGCGGGCGACGTGATCGTCGCCGTGGACGGGAAAGACGTGCCGACGGTTGCGGAATTGCGCAAGGCTGTCGAACTGAAATCCGGGGAAGAGACAAGAAAACTCAACCTGACTGTCGTGCGGGATCATCACGAGCAGACATTGCCGGTAGAACTGAAGAAACCGGAGCTTTTCGAGCACGGCAAAGAGACGGCCGATTTCGGGATTGATTCGGGCGAGTGGCAAAGCGTTCAAGCGGAAGCGAAGAAACAGATGGCGGAAGCTCAGCTCGCCCTGCAAGAAGCTCAAAAGCACCTGGGCGATCAGCAGCGGCTGCTGTCAGATCAAATGCAGCGTGCCGCCCAGAAGTATCGGCAGGCCGTCCAGGGACAGCTCAAAGAGCAACTCAAGCTTCAACTCGAGAAGCAGCGCAAGACTCAAACCCAGGAAGAAATCAAACTACGGCTTCAGCAGCAACTCCGTCTAGCTGGCGCGCAGAGCCAAACGATTTAAGAAAGAGTAAAGATTAAAGGACAAACGGTAAAGGAAAAGGGCGGTTGTCGGGGCCAGTAGGAATGAGGGGACGGCACGCCGTCCCCCTACAGCAGGACGCTTATCGATGGATTGGGGCTCTAGCCTTTACCTTTTACTCTTTAGCTTTTACCCCTCAGCCTTTACCCTTTAGCCTTTTTTCAGATCAACAACCGGATAACAAGTGAACGCCGCCTTGTACGGCACTTCCCAGTACGGGATGTACTCTTGTGCCGCGTTTGCCTCGAGCGTGAAGTGCAGCGGTTGTCCACTCTTCGGCTTAAGCTGTTTCACAAGATCCTCAGGACGCTCGCCCTTCCGCACCACCAGCCGGGCGTCCGACGAACCAAGAATCGCCAGCAGGACCGGGCCGTACTCGAGCGCGTAGCGCTCGTGGCCGGCGATCTGATCCACCCCCGTATAACGGGTGAGCTTGAATTCCATGGGCAGGCGGAAGGTGATGGTATCGCCCTCGGACCAAGTTCTATCCAGGGTGACGTAGCTGCCGGGCTTGCCGCTGGCAGCTATGTTGCCGTTGATCTGAATCGGCATTTCGTGTGTCGCCCAACTCGGCACGCGCACCCGGATCTTGGCGGGCGAGGGCTGAGCTGCCGCGAGACGCAGTTGCACGTCGGGATGGAACGGGAAGCGGGTCATCGCTTTCAGCTTGAGTGTATTTCCGCCCACCGAGCAGGTAATACTGGAGGGCTCAAATAAATCAACGTAGAGGCCGTCCGGTGCAATGGTATAGATGTACTCCGGCAGTGACCCGAGCATCCGCGTCCCCTGCCCTTCGCAACAGGTGTTGATGGAGATACCCACCGAGTCGTCTTTCGGGCCCACCAGCTTGGCGTGATACATAATGCCCCTCGTTCCCACCTGGTTGGCGAGCGCAACGTTGTAAATGGACTTCTCAATCTCGCTGACGTACTTTTCCTGCTCGGGATAAAGCAGATGCAAGCGCTGGTTGAATTTCGTCCAAAAGACACTGCCACATAGTTCGCCGGTGCTCGTATATAACTCGTAGGATTCAGGCGGATACTCTCCCATCTCGCAGATGGCCATGGTGCCGCCGACGTGCTCCCATTTGTCATGGTATAAATCCCACGCGCCGAGCATGGCATCCAGATAAAGCCGATCGCCGGTGGCGCGGTAAAGGTCCAGGTAGGCCTCGAAATCCGTAATCAGATAACAGTGCGGGCGATCGTACGGGTACTGCCACACCATGAGTTCCTCACGCCGGGCCAATCCCTCGAGCCAGTAATTCTCCTGGAAATAGCGCTGCACAACCTGCAGGTCCTCAGGTTTGCCCGCCGGGGTGAAGTACATTCGCGTGTTCGCAATCATTCCCTGAACTCCCTGGGCGGCGCCGCGAAGCAGCTTGGGCAAATAGGGACAACGATCGTACCAGTCGTAGTAGCCGCGCAGCAGGCCGAACGCTTTGGGATTGCCGGTGTAACCGGCTTCGATGAGTCCGTGAGTCACCCAGGAGCGAGTGTAGGCGGCGCGCTCGGAATGGAAGATCGAACCTTCGGGATAGGCCATGATATAGCCGTTGGGCTGGCGGCAGTCGGCGATGCCCGCCACTAACTCATCCATGCGGCGGCGCAGTTCCGGGTGATCGACCCAGCGCAGCGTATTCGCGGCGCCCATCAGGAATCGCCCCGCGCACGATCCGGCAAGGTCCTCCTCCCAGAACTTGTCCGGCTTTCGAAGTCCCGGCGGATTCGGCTTACCGGCTCGCTCGCGGAATTGCCGCAGCATTTCATCCACGGTAAAGGAGTTGAGCAGATAGCCGATGTTGTTCTCCACGGCCATCTTGAACAACCCGTCCTCGAGGCGCACTCCCTTCAAGGGCGTGCTCGCCTGGTAAGCAGCAGGTTTCCAGTCGCGCGCCGGGATGACGTTTTCGGGATGATCGGTGATGATGCCTTCTCCCATGGGGCGCGGCGGACGCGTTAAAACAGCCAGGCCCGTGTTGCCGTAAACCGTGTCGGCGGTCACGGGACAACCCTGCGCGGCGTTCTTTCCTCCGGACAGCACATCAATCTTCGAAATGGAAAAATCGAAGACATCGGGTTTGCGGGCTCTTAAGCGGGTAGCCGTCAATCGCACGTAACGACCCTCAACCCCGTGCGCGGGATAGCGAATAATCCAATCGGCCGGATTAGGGCAGTCAGCGCCGGTGTAGTCGGCGATAAGCTGGGCAGCCTTGAACTCTGCGTCGTCGGAGGCTTCGATCTTGAACCGAACGGGAAAACCCTCACTGTTCCCCGTGCCATAGCCGCTCTCTTCTCCGAGGACAACAGCGGGGTATAGTTTGACCGCTTCGATTGGCTGACGCGCGCGCAAGTCCACCTGCACCCACGTCATCGCATCCGCCGTGTTGGCGGGCTTCGATTCGTATGGGCGATACGCGGTTGCGGGCGTGAATGCCATCCGCTCCTCCCGCGAGTTCGAATCAGCGGGGTTGCCGGGAACCGCGGAGAGAGCCGAAGTTGATCCCAACACTTGTAAGGCCGCGATGCTCGCGCCGGCGCCAACGGTCCTTCCCAAGAATTTACGCCTGGTTAATGACATGGTTTGATTCCCTTCCCCTTGCGGCTGTCCGTCCTGGCTCGCCAACCGAACGATACTACCAGATTCCACGCGCGCCGGTTAGCCCGTTGCCATGTTAAGATGGCAACTGGAAAAGATGCTCCAGCGAAGCGGCACTCTGACTTCGCGGCTCAGGGCTGAATGATGTCTCAACCGACCGTAGAACCCGCCGGCTTCGGCAGCGGCTTCACTTGAGCGTGACCCGTCGATCGCGGGCCGATTGCTATCCACCCCCACATCTCAACGCAGTTTTCTGACCCGGAGGATTGTATGAAGCCGAAGCGTGTTGCTGTGGTTTCTTGTCTGTTCGTCCTGTTGGCGTTGCCCGTTGTTATGTCTCGGCCGAGTACGCCTTCGCCGCCCTCGCGGACCTTTCTGTTCGCGTATCACGTGTCGCTAAAATCGATTCCCAAGGGCGCAGGGCGGGTGCGCATCTGGATGCCCCGCCCTGCTTCGGATAAGAACCAGACGGTGATTTTGAAGAAAATGACCGGAACGATTCCGCTGCGCGAAACGCGGGAAGCGGTGTTTGGCAATCAGATCCTCTACGCCGAAATGCTTCACCCCTCGTCTGATTCAGCCGAGTTCAGGATCGAGTACCAAGTAACACGCAGGGAGTACTCGCAAGGCGGCTTCGAGAATCTGCTCAGGGAAGAGGAAAGTGCCGGCGGCGCACTCCCTGAGTCCATCGCGGGTTTCCTCCAACCGAATCGCCTGGTTCCCGTGCAGGGGAAGCTCAAGGAGTTGGCAGACGACAACACGCGCGGCATCGAGGGCGCGGTCCGCAAGGCGCATGCGCTCTACGACTACGTCTTCCACACCGTGCGCTACGACAAGTCCGGCACCGGCTGGGGACGCGGCGATTCGCTCTGGGTGTGCGACAGCAAGCACGGCAACTGCACCGATTTCCATTCGCTTTTCATCTCGCTGGCGCGAGCGGAAGGAATTCCCGCCCGGTTCGAAATCGGTTTTCCTTTGCCTGCTGCGAAAGAAGGAACGGTTCCGGGCTATCACTGCTGGGCCGAATTCTTTGTCAATGGCCCGGGCTGGGTTCCGGTGGACATTTCCGAGGCTTGGAAAGATCCCGCGAAACTCGACTACTTCTTCGGGTCGCTTGACGACAATCGCGTGCAGTTCTCCGTGGGACGAGACGTGATGCTCCAACCCAAACAGGATGGTCCGCCTCTGAATTACTTCGTCTACCCTTATGTTGAAATTGATGGGCAGCCTTTCGAAAGCGTCGAGAAGGAGTTTGCGTTTCGTGATTTGGCAACAGGCAAGTCACGGGTGGCGATGTGGCACGTGGGTGGCGATGTCCGGCCAGAACTCGCGAAAGACGGCAGTAAGGGCGTCGCGCCCTATGGCGTATCCAAACTTCTCCGCCAGCGCTCCCGCAGTGCGGCTCTGGCTGGGGTAGTAGGCCGCGGAAATTCCTTGAGCCATGCCGCGGCCCAGCAACTCCGAAAAGTTAAAGCTGTTGTGCCCGTGGTAGTCCGGAGTGATCAAAACACGCGAGGCCGCATAGACGCCACGCTTTAAGATCGAGCCCGAGCCCATCGTATAGTAGCGTTCGTCCTGATGGAAGACGGTCGGCAAGGCGAAGATCACCAGATAATTCCCGTCGGTCTTATCCAGGAAACCGCGCCAGTAATATCTCCCGTAGCCTGCCATCCCTTTTCCCAATTGCTTGTGCGCATCATTGCCTTCTGCCAAGAGGGAGGTAATACCCACGAAGATAAAGGCCGAGTAGTCAAAGCTGTTCTGGGTGGCAATCTTGAAGGCCTGCTTCGCCGTGGGGGGCGGCGGAATGGCTCCCGCACTCACCGCGCGATAGTTGGGCATTATGCCGAGGATCCGTTTGGGCTGTACTTTCGACTCGGGAACTGTTCCCTGCGCGGGCTTGGAAGTTGACGGATTGGGAGCGGCTGGTGGACCGGAAGCTGGAGGCTGCGCAGGCGGCGTACCCGACCGGCTTTGATCGCTCCCAGAGCCGGACTGCAGCGCGGGGGCAAGATCGGAAGCCAGATTGCCTTGTTGCGCACATGCGCAAGCCGACGACAAAACAAGCGTGAGCCCTAGAAGGAAGCGCAAACACTACCTCCGAAACTCGTATTTACTCACCAGATTCTTGTGGTCAACTATCCTGCAACTGCATCGTCGAACGGCCCTAACCAAATCCTCGCTTCGAGATGCATACCAAGAACTCGCCAAGATTTCGCTTATTCAACCCAGCTCATTTACTTTGATGCCAAATCTCCGTCGGGCGGTGCGGATGGTTTCTGTGTGTGCGTGTTATACTCACCCCATTGAAAGGCTTGCGGAAGGGAAGTATCGCTATGGGGATAGTGTTTGTTGAGGGCACGGTCACCGGGCCCAACGGGCGGCATGCACGATTGCAGTTCCTGGTCGACAGCGGAGCGACCTGCACATTGCTTCCGCACAACGTCTGGCCGCCGCTTGGGCTCGTTCCAAAACGTTCGGTTCGATTCACACTTGCGGACGGGAGCGTTATCGAACGCCAAGCTTCCGAATGTCTCATTTCCCTTCCCCAGGGCGACGGTCACACGCCTGTCATTCTCGGAGAACCCGGTGACGACGCGCTCCTCGGCGCCATCACTCTCGAAGAACTTGGGCTGTTTATCAATCCTTTCACACGCACCTTGGAGCCGACGCGGATGATGCTCGCCTGACGGGCCGCACTCCTGTGTTAGAATAATCGTATACGTGAAAGCGAACCATCGAACGCTTAGCCCAAGGTCCGGCATAAGCTTATGAGGACTTGTCAGCGCCAAACAGTCGAGCCCGGAGTGAGCCCGCGGCCCATGAGAGCGCCGCTCGCCCGCTTGGATACCAATTCCATATCGACTCGCGAAGGAGTGCTACCATGTCTGACAGATGGGTTTTCCTTATCGCATTTCTTATCGTGATTGTGATTGTAGCCGGGGCTTTCGCCATGCCCCACTACTTCAGCTTTGAGATCTTGAAATCCTTGATCTACCTGGCCATCGCCTTACTCGTCTTCTTTGGCGAAGACCGTTTCAGTTATATGCTGGGGATCGTCACGCCGCCGCTGCGATTTGTACTGGCTATCCTGTTGGGCGGCTTCTTTGGCGAGTTCGGTGTCCTGTTCGGCTCCCTGACGGGAAAACCTACGCCGCCGATGGATACTCCGCTCCACGGCTTATCAATCCTGATGGAGATTCTGCTTGCCGTGGTTTGCTATCGAGCCTGGCGCAAGCAGGTGACCGGGAAATTCCTCGGGAAGACGTTCTGGATTTGTGTGGCCGTAGCGATCGGCTACGACGTGCTCCTGGCAGGTTGGTACTTCACACACCCGATTTGAGCGCTACGCTCACCATCCCCCGGCCCCCTCCTCAGAGAGGAGGGGAATTCTCGGTTCTGCGCCCCTCCTTGGAAAGGAAGGGCGGGGTGGTTGATTAATTCCACCACTCATCCTTCAATTGTATTTCCAAGCCGCGGTGTTCTCGCCGGCGGGCGCGTTCTGGGTGATGTGATCAGCCATGGTGCGAATCAGGTTCTCCTGCGTCATGGATTGCCAGCCGTGGCCCTTCTCAGGCCGGCCGAACTCAAAGCTGCCTTCGTAATGCGGGTCGTGCGTGGTTTTGAGGAAGTCCTGTAAATCATAAACAGCGAGATTGAGATAAAAGTTGTCCATATCGCCCACGTCGAGGTGAATATTCCCCACGAGTTGCGGCCCGAGGCGTGACCAATTCTGTTTGAGGTAAGCGGTGAGGTCGTAGCCGTGGTCGCGCATGTAGTCTGCGACGCCGCGATCGATCTTGCCGGTCAGCTTATCCCACAGGGGCTTGGGATAACCGTCGTCGCCCACCGGTCCGTAGGCCGCCTCCCAGATTTCCAGTTGCTGGGCAGAGCGCCCGTGGCTGCCCAGCACCGCTTCCAGCCGGCTCATCTCCGACATGGTCGTCTCCACCTGGCCTTCGGCGGTTCGCATCAGCGGCCGCCAGGCCCGCAGCCAGGTGCGGCCCGGCTCGAAAAAGGCATTATCGTCTTTGTATATATTCACAAGCTGATAATGCTCGAAGCTAATAGGATCGGGGTAAAGGGTCCAGGTGCCGCCAAAGAAGTCCGGATGGTAAAGCTGCAGCGCCAGCGACTCCCAGCCGCCTGTCGAGCCGCCCGAAAGCACGCGCGCGTAAGGCTTGCGGATCATGCGGAAGCGCGTCTCAAGGTAGGGAATCAGTTCGGTCAGGATCGCGTCGCCGTAAGGGCCGTTGTTAACGGAGTTCACAGCGTACGAGTCGTCAAAATAAGGCGTGGGGTGCTGAAACGTCACGATCAGCATGCGAGGAAAGCTGTCGGAGTTCCATGCCTCGAAAAACTGGTAGCCGGTTTCGAGATTGTACTGAGCGAGCCGGGTTTTGGCGCTCTCGGACGATCCCTCATCGTGAGAGGTGAATCGCATGGGCGGTCCGAGGCCGAAATGGCCCTGCTCGTAGAGCACCGGATAAGATACGGAGGCATGTGAGTCGTATCCCTTGGGCAACAGCACCGTGGCCCCAAGATAAATCGGCTGGCCCCAGAATTTCGTCAGCAGGTTGCTCTGAATCTTAATGTGCTTCACCCACTCGGTGTCGCTGGGGATTGCTACCGGCGGGATCACCTTCGTCAGGCTGAGCTGGACGTCGTAACCGGCATTGGGGTCGAGGTGCACCTTCTGAACTTCGCTGTAGAGGTTGCCGGGGGAGCGATTGAACTGCTGGCCCTCCCACTGGTCGAGGTGGACCCAAATGGTATGCCCGTCGGCGCGGCGGCACTGCGTATAAATATTCATGAGCGCTTGAACGTAATAATCGCCGGCGGGAATATCGGCGAGGGTGGCGGGTGGGTAACCGAGCGTCGCGCCGTCGATCGCGGCCGTCTGGCCGGGCTTGAGTTGGTCGACGTCCGCGCCGAACAGCGGCGACGCGTCGCCCCAGAATCCGACCTGCGATCGTGGTTCCGGCGCTTCGCGGTTCGAAATCACCACAAAAATGCGGCCGGTGACGGGCTCAGCGTGAGCGGAAGCCGGGAACGATATCTGGAATCTCAGCGACGACGGCGCCGCCGGTGACGCGCCTGCGGGCACGACCAGTGCGCACAAGGCCACGACTCCGGCAATCGCCGCATTGAGACCGGAAGAGCCACATCGATCCGTTTGCCTCAAGTACACCCCCATCGAGATTCTATCTTAATGCCACCTAAAGCGCAGCTTTGCGACATCTCAAAAAGTCAAGTCCTTTGTTTTCAAGTACTCCTTGGCTTTGTTTCCACGATTTACCGTTTCTTCGGCCATTCGCTACGTCGCTTGCAGGGGCGGTTCACGAACCGCCGTTACGACGGCATCGCAAAAATAAACGAACGAACCGGGAATGTTCATGAAAACAAAGGAGAAGGGCAATAAGTCCACTTGCTGCCTGTAGGGCGGTTCGGGAGCCGCCCGTACAACGGCACCGCAAAAATGAACGAACGAACCGGGAATGTTCATGAAAACAAAGGAAGAGGTCAATAAGTGCGCTAGTTGCTTGCAGGGCGGTTCGGGAGCCGTCCGTACCACGGCATCGTAAAACTGAACGAACGAACCGGGAATGTTCATGAAAACAAAGGGGAATGACAATAAGTCCGTGCGGCAGTAGCCAGCTCGCTGAGTTGCCAAAACCGCGCAAGAAATCGAAGCCGTCTTACTCCCCCGAACAGGCATCCCGGCTCTCCCTGGCGGCAAAACGTCGCCGACCGGCGAATTTTACAGGTTACCATAGCCCAGTGCCGTTGTCAAGCGAAAAATACAACAGTGAAAAATGCAAATGCGGATGGCGCAGAAGGCCCCCCCCCGGTCCAGGCATCAGGGTCTGCACGACCAGCTCACGGCAGGGCGCGGTTGCATTTCCGGAGGCGGAGGCGTATATTACGATTCAAGGTAGTACAAACACTGAAAACTCCGTTCGTCCTGCAGCATTGCGGCTGATTACAAGCTGTGGAGCGACTCGTCGTGTCGCAAAGGGCAGGAAGCGAAGCGTAGCAGGCGGAAAACTCCGATCAAAAGGGGGAGGAGAACACAATGAACAAAATAGCACTGGTAGCGTTTTTGGTGATCGCAGGGATAGCAGTGGCCTTGGCCCAGGCACCGGCGCCATCCGCCAAAGCCCCGAGCGTGTCGCAAGCGGTCAAGCAGCTTGAACACGACTGGGAGGACGCGTTAAAAGCGGGCGATGCTGACAAACTCGGCGAGATCCTGGCCGACGACTGGATGAGCATCGGCTATGACGGCAAAAGGGCAACGAAGCAAGAGGATCTGGCGGACGTGAAATCGGGCAAGTCTAAGCTCGAGTCCTACGAGCTTGGACCCATGGATGTGAAGGTGCTCGGGAACGTTGCGGTAGTTCAGGGCAGCGACACCGAAAAGAGCTCAACGGGCGGAAAAGACACCAGCGGCAAGTGGGTGTGGATGGATGTGTTTGTGAAGCGCGGCGGCAAGTGGGTGGTCGTACGCTCTCAATCCGCCCTGATGAAGTAAACTCCAGCAGTGGACTTTTAGTCCGCTCGACGACGTGCCAACTGGCGCAGGGGGAGGTTGTGCCTCCTGGCTGAACAGGGACCACTGAGGGAACTCGTCCATGCTCAAGAGGTGCGAAAGACTTTTGCTTGATTGCTTTTCGTCTTCTATGGGAGTAAGCTACCCGGCGTGGCCACCTCGCCTCAAACGACGCATCGGCGGTCCGAGCGGAAGATTGCAAAAATAGCTATAGTCGTGTTTGTCGACCACGAGCGTGAGCAGGGAGGAAGCGACGCTTACACCGTGGACGTTCTCGACGCTGGGGGCAAGAATCCGGTCTGAGCTGTCGCTGACGCCGGGGCAGATGGTGGAAGTTGTTCCTGTCAACGGCTCTGATCCCGTGGTGGCCCGGGTAGTTTGGGTAGGAAATCCGGCTTCCGAACTGCAAGGACAGGCAGGGCTTGAGTTCCTCGATCCCTTCAACATAACCACATGACATTTGTGCATCCGCGCGATGAACTCCTGGCCGTCATGGAGCGGATCTATGACTACCGCATGACGACCACTTCCGGGGGCAACCTGTCTGTGCGCACCGAAGAGGGGGACGTTTGGATTACCCCGACGCGGGTCGACAAGGGGAACTTGCGGCGCGAGGACATCGTGCTGGTGCGCGGCGACGGGAGACTTGAAGGGCGCCATGCGCCGTCTTCAGAGCTTCCGCTGCATCTGGCCATCTACCGGTCGAGGCCAGAACTGCGCGGAATCGTTCATGCCCATCCGGTGGCGCTGGTGGCCTTCAGCCTGGTTCATGATGTGCCCAACACCCGCCTTTTTCACAAAGCCAGGACGGTCTGCGGGAAGGTGGGGTTCGCCCCCTACGCACTGCCAGGGAGCGAGGCTTTAGCGCGGAATGTGGCGGAAGCCTATCGACCCGGCGGCTACTGCGTCATCCTCGAGAATCACGGCGTGGTGACCGCCGGCGAGAATCTCCGGGAAGCGTTCCATCGCTTCGAGACACTCGAGTTTTCGGGCAAGACGATCATTGAAGCGCGGCGACTTGGAGACATTCGATACTTGACCGACGAGGAGATCGAATTGGCGGCACGGCGCGCACCGGGATTGCCGGAGTTGGAGAGACCGGCTTCCACAAGCCTCGAAAAGGAGCTGCGGCAGAGGCTTTGCGAGTTCGTGCGCAGAGCTTATCGCCTGCGCTTATTCATCAGCACGCAGGGCAGTTTTTCCGTGCGGCTCGACGAGTTTTCGTTCTTGATAACCCCCTTCCAGGTGGATCGCGGCAGGTTGGATGAGGAAAATCTGGTGCTGGTGAGCCATGGAAAATCGGAGGCGGGCAAGCTGCCCAGCCTGGCTACGGGCAACCACGAGGCCATCTACCGGCAGCATCCCGAAGTCCATGCCGTCATCAATGCGTATCCCGTTAATGCGACCGCTTTCAGTGTGACGGGCGTCCCCCTTGACACTCGGACTATTCCGGAAAGCTACCTGGTGTTGCGGCAAATCAGGCAGGTGAAGTACGGAATACAGTTTCAAAATTACGAGGAACTGGCCCGGCAGGTGTCTCCCCGCCAGCCGGTGGCGATCCTCGAGAACGATGGCGTGCTGGTGATTGGCTCCGATATCCTCGAAGCCTACGACCGCCTGGAGGTTCTTGAATCCACCGCGGAAGCGATCCTCAACTGCCGCGCCATCGGCGAGCTGGCGCCCATGCCCGAGGAAGTCACTCGGCAACTGGAAGAGACGTTCCTATCGTCCTGAGCCCCTTCCCTCTCTTGGCATTCCGAGCGATCATGGGTCTTCAACCCACCGGAAGGGATGAAAACTACATGCGTCGTCACCCCCGCGAAAGCGGGGGTCCGTTGTTGCTCCGATGCACAATGGATTCCCGCTTTCGCGGGAATGACGTGATTTTCGAGAGTGAAGCGAGGAATGACACAGCTTTGGCGCGAGCGGCGCAGGTGATTAGTTTTCTCGCCTCAGGACCTTGCCGAAGTTAACTTGAAATGACGGACTGGCTCGCGTTCCGGTGATCTTGAGGGGCACGACCGTTCCCGCGCCATCCCGTTCGAGTAGCCGATCGACCGGTTTCAGGAGCAACGATTTGATGCCGCGGGTGGTTTGCGAGACTTTTGCCTGGAGGCGGAGATCGCCGTGAAAATCCAGCGATTGGTTGGTCAGTTCGAAGGCGCCCTGGAGCTGTAACGAAGCCCCCGGAAGACTGAAGATGAGCTTGGGAAACGTTGCCTGGTTCTGGGCCAGCAAGAATCTTCCCTGCAAATCGAATGGGGTGTTTTGGATCTCTTGGTCGCCGGGCTTTCCCTGGCCACGCCGGCTGAGGCCGGTGATTTTGGCCTCCGTCTGGGGGTTGGTAAACCGCGCGGACTGAACGTCGAAGCTGCCATCCAGTTTCAGCCGCTTGGCGATGACCTCCTCGCCCGGGTGAAGATCTAACTTCGTCTGGAGGCTCAAGGCTCCGGTTAGAGACGGCGTGGACGACTTCAGCGCCAGGCGGAGCAAGTCCTCCAGCCGGGCAGGACCCGCGGTCACATCGAGAAGTATGAATCGACCTTTCCCTTCCGGGACGCGAGCCACCCGGCCGCGCGCAAGGATCTTCGACCCGAGCAATTGAGCGTTGACGCTCTGCAAGAGAACGTCGCCGCTGACGCCATCGACAACGGCGCTGAACTGAGTCTTCAGGGGCACTCGATTGCCGCTGATGCCAAGATCGAAATCGGGAGTATCAGTCTCACCCTGCACCTTGATCTCGCTCAACACACCATCGTATTTGCCGAGGGAGGTGAGCGTTCCGCCCAAGCCTCGAATGGTCGAGAGGTCCGCATTTGCAAACCGATAGCTTCCGGAGACTGGGGTCAGAGACGGCTCGGACGAATTCCAGGGCCCGAACCGCCCCTTGGATTGGATCTGCCCGACGGGCACAGGATTGGTCAAGGTAACTTGGAAAGACATCGGTTGGCCGACTCCCACCGATTCCATCTTCAGCTTGTGAATGTCGAACTCGTGGGGGGGCTTCTGCGGATTCGAGGAGACGATCTTCAGCACGGCGTCGGCGGCGAGAATCTCGTCGAGCACGAAAGTGGTTGTGGAGGCTTCTTGTTGTTGCGGCTGCTGCCGCTGCGGCTGGTTGGTGACGGCCTGTTTCGAGCGAGGAGGAATGACCAGCACCAAACCTTCCAGCCGTACCCGCCCGAAGTGCCTCGGTTGGCGCATCAGGCTGAGCCAGTTCCCCGAGGCCGAAAACTTCCGGATACTGGCGAGTGGCGCCGGCCCGGATCGCCCCTGACGATTCAGCGCCAGTCCCTCACCAGTAATGCTCACTTCAGGAAAAAACGCGACGTCGAAGCTCTTCAGCTCAACCTCGCACTGGTAGCGTTTTTCGAGGTTCTGGATAACCCACTCGCGGCTGAAGGGCGAGGATCGCCAAAAATAGACTGACAGGACGACGGCAGCGATCAGCGGCACGCCGAGAATAATGAGAATGAGCGTCAGCACTCTGCGCCGGGTCTTCGACCGATTGGACTGCATGGGCCTCCCTGCTTTCGTGTCTTTGGCTTAGACGTATAATACACTAGATGTGACGTTGGGCCGCTGTGATCATAGAGGTTCTGAGGTTGAGTCGATGAGGCGATCCCCGAAACTGGCCTTGGCAAGCGCACTTTTCCTGGTCTTCTTCAACGCATCCCTTCTCCTCGCTCAGACGGCGACCCCTACACCGCCTTCGAGTTCCCAGGCCGCAGCGGCCGAAGGCAACGTCATGATCGAAGAGTTGAAGAGTCCCAATGCCGGGACGCGCGCCAAGGCGGCGCGTGAGTTGGGTAAAGCCCAGGATGTGTCAGGCCTGCCTGCCCTGGCTGAGGCAGTCTCGGACAAAGGATGCCCTCGTTCCAAACGACCGCACGCTAATCCGGCGATAACGCGCGGGTTGGCGGCAAAGTAGTAGGGGCGAGGCGGCGCTCGCCCCTACAGGCAGCACCCTCCGGGTGATACCGGATGTGGCGCAGGTGCCATGGCCGTGCGCCCCTACCAGTCCCGCCCGTCGTTATCGACGGATTAGGGCCGCACACTGCCCGTATTGAGAACAATCCCCCGGGATGGTACAATGTGAATTCATAATCACGGGCAAATCTCTTGGAGGAAGGTGATGGCGTCGCCGTTTGTGGAGAAGGCCGAGAAGATTGAGCCGCGCGTCGTCGAGCTAACGCTGGCGCACAGCCCCGACTCCGACGACGCTTTCATGTTTTACGCGTTGGCGACGAAGAAGCTCGGTGCCCGAGACGTTTCGTTTACTCACCGCCTCGAGGACATCGAGACTCTCAACCGAAAAGCCCTGGAGGGCGTCTACGACGTCACGGCGATCTCGTTCCACGCCTATCCGTATCTCGAGGACAAGTATGTGCTCCTGCCCTCGGGCGCCAGTTTCGGAGATCGCTATGGACCGGTCGTGGTGTCGCATGCTCGCTGGAACTCCGGCAGCTTGAAAGGGAAACGCGTGGCGGTGCCCGGAAAAATGACCACTGCTTATCTGGCTTTACAGCTTTACGAGCCCGAGGTGGACGCGGTGGTGACCCCTTTCGACCAGATCCTGGAGGTGGTGGCTCGAGGCGCCGTGGACGCCGGGGTGGTCATCCACGAAGGCCAACTGACCTACTCCGGCACCGGCCTCAGAAAGGTCCTGGACCTCGGCGAGTGGTGGTACCAGCAAACCAACCTGCCTTTGCCGCTGGGAGGAAATGCCATCCGCCGGAGCCTCGACACCTATACGAAGCACACCGTGGCGAGCCTGCTGAAAAAGAGCATTCAGTACTCCCTGCATCATCGCGAAGAGGCGTTGTCGTACGCGCAGCAGTTTTCACGTGGTTTGGACACCGCCACTGCCGACCGCTTCGTTTCCATGTACGTTAACGACTGGACCCTCGATTACGGCCAGCGCGGCCGCAGGGCCGTCCAGGAGCTGCTCCACCGCGGCTACCAGAAGGGCATCCTGCCCAGGGCTGTGACGGCGGAGTACGTGGAGTAGGGCAGTTCTCAGTTTTCAGTTGTGAGCCTTCAGTTTTGGGCGTCCCTTAACTCGTGGTCGATGATCCTGCGCGGTGGGTGCAAGCGATCAGCAATAATCAGGGCCTTGGGACTGAGAACTGACAACTGACGACCGAAAACTAACAAGGGGCAAACCGCTTAATATGGAATTGACGCTGTGCAATCACAGCAGTTACCCTCGCATCGGGGACGGCCCGGAACATCAACTCCTGCGGCGCACACTTGCACAATATGATAAGGGTGAGAAAACTGAGGAGGCCGTTCGGGCCGCCCAGGACCGCATGACGGAGTTGGCGCTCGCCGAGCAGACGGAGGCGGGCCTGGACCTCGTGACCGACGGCCAGATACGTTGGGCCGATCCAATCTCACACCTCGCCGGCAAACTTTCCGGCGTGCGAGTGAACGGCCTCTCGAGGTTTTTTGATACGAACTTTTACTTCCGCCAGCCTGTCGTGCAGGGAAGGCCGGAACGAAGAGAGCCTTTGTTATTGGAAGAATTCAGATTTGCGCAGGAGAAGTCAGCGCTTCCAGTGAAGGCAGTTCTGACGGGCCCCTATACGTTGGCCCGCTATTCCGTCGATGAAAACGGCGGCTCGGGGGCCTTCGATGAGATGCTCGAAGGGTATACCGCTGCGCTGGCGGCGGAGATCGCTGCCTTGGCGGCAGGCGGGGCCGCAGTGATCCAAATCGAGGAGCCGGCCCTGCTCAGGTACCTCGATGATTTCCCGCGCTTCGAGCGATGCCTTACCGCCTTGGCGATGAACAAGGACTCGTCGCAACTGGCTCTGGCCGTTTACTTCGGGGATCCCGCCGCCGTTTACGATCAACTGCAGACGCTGCCGGTGGACATTCTGGGGCTGGATTTTACTTACAGCCCGGGACTTGTTGACAGGGTCGCCTCGAGTGGCACCGCGCGGACCCTGATGTTGGGACTGGTGGACGGTCGCAACACGCGGCTGGAAGATCCCGCCGCCACGGCCCGGCAACTCGAGAATATAGCGCGAGGCGCTGGTTTGAATCGAGCTTACCTAAGCCCTTCTTGCGGCCTGGAGTACCTTCCACGTGACAGGGCGCGGCAAAAACTAAGACAGCTTGCCGTCATCAGGAATACTTTTCTGGGGAGCCTGTCATGAGCCGAGCAAAGCTCCAAGGGTTGGGAATCGACCTGCCGCTTTTCCCTGTCACTTCCGTGGGAAGCTTCCCTAAACCCGATTTCCTGCTCAAGGCGCGAGCGGATTACGCCAACAACAAGATTCGTCGCGGCGCCCTGGAGAAAGCGGAACGCCAGGCGACGGAGTTCTGGATTCGAAAGCAGGAAGAACTTGGCGTGGACGTGCTGGTGGACGGGGAAATGTACCGCGGCGACATGGTTGCCTATTTCGCTGAAAACCTGGAGGGATTTGAAGAGGGCGGCCTGGTCCGCTCATACGGCAATCGTTATTACCCGAAGCCCATCATTAGCGACGAGATTCACTGGGACGAGCCGATCACCCTGGAGTGGTGGAGGTACGCGCGGGGTATCACCGCCAAGCCGCTGAAAGGCGTGCTGACGGGTCCTTATACGATCATGGACTGGTCATTTATTGAATACTATCCGGATCGCCGCACCGCCTGTCTGGCCCTGGCGAAAGAACTGCGCAACGAAGTTGAGGCCTTAATTGAGGAGGGGGCAAAAATCATCCAGATCGACGAGCCGGCCATCTCCGTGAGGCCCGAGGAACTACCCGTGGCTATCGAGGCGATGCACATCATGACCGACGGACTGCCGGCGTACTTCATCTCCCACATTTGCTACGGGGAATTCGAGAAGATCTATCCGGGCATGCTGGACCTACCGGTCGACAACTTCGATCTGGAGATGTCCAACAGCGGACTTGACATGCTCGAACTTTTCAAGCGACACAGCTACACGAAAGACATCAGTTTTGGCGTCGTGGACTCCCATTCGCACTTGATCGAAAACGACCCCGTTGTCGAGGAGCGCCTGCGCCAAGCCCTGGAGGTAATTCCCAAAGAAGCTATCTGGGTGGACCCTGACTGTGGATTGAAAACGCGGACCGTGGATGAGGCGATCGCTAAAATGCAAGCAGTGGTGAATGCCGCCCGGGTGCTGCGGAAGAACAGTGATGAGTGACGAGTGACAAGTGACCAGCAGGAGTCAGAAGTCAGGAGTCAGGAGTCAGAATGAAAACTCCCCTCCTTAAGTAAGGAGGGCCTGGGGTGGTTGATCGCTTCCCGGATTCACTCCTGGCAGACCCTCTCCGGAATCCAAGGAATTACGCATTCTGACTCCTGACTCCTGAATCCTGACTCCTGCTTTTAGATGACGACCCTCACAAAAACCAGCCGCGTGCCGTTCACATCTACGCAACGGAAAGTCCTGTTCGCGCTTGCCAGCGTTGTTGGTCTGCGCATGTTGGGACTCTTTCTAGTCCTGCCGGTTTTTACGCTTTACGGATTGCAGTTTACCAACTCCCGCTTTCTGGTCGGCTTCGCATTTGGCGCTTATGCACTCACCATGGCGCTCCTGCAGATTCCGATGGGGAGGCTGTCGGACCGAATTGGGCGCCGCAAGGTTCTGATGCTGGGCATGACGCTCTTCAGCCTGGGTTCGTTTCTGTGCGCCATCCCTCACTGGTTTCCTCACTCCTTACAGATTGGCGCCCTGATCTTTGGCCGCCTCGTGCAGGGCGGCGGCGCTATTGTTTCCGTGGCGTTTGCGACCGTGGCCGATTTCATCGAACCCCAACGCAGGTCCACAGCCATGGCGGTCTTGGGTATTCCCATCGGGGCGGCTTTCGTCATCGGCATCGTGGGCGGGCCAATTCTGGCTGGAATTCTGGGCACCGCGTCTCTCTTCTGGCTTACCGGATTCCTGGGTTTCGGAACGGACCTCCTGCTGGCCAGGTATCTTACCGACGCCCCGCCCGCCGCCGCTGCCCCAGTGCCTGTATCCGAGGCGCTGGGCAGCAGGCCGATTCGGGGTCTGGCTGCCGGCGGATTCCTCATGAACTTCTTCATGACGGCTTTCTTCTTTTACTTCCCGCTCATCGTTACCGTCCAGCACCACGTGAGCATGAAGCACTACTACGCCCTGTTGTTGCCCATGATGTTCATTAGCGCCGTCACGATGTTCGGGTTCGCACGGGGCGCGGACCGGGGCTGGGCGGGCCCGCTCGCTGCAATTGCTTACCTCTCTTTCATTCCCAGCTCCCTCCTACTTTTCCGTCCGGAAGTTGCCGGACTGAACCCCAGCCGTCTTGCTGGGGTGATGATCGCGGGCACGCTGTTCTATATCGGGTTCACCGGACTCGAACCCATCCTGCCGAGCATGGTGAGCAAGTCCGTTCCCGAAGGCAGCTACGGAACGGCGCTGGGGATTTACAACACTGCACAGTACCTTGGCAGCGCCGTAGGAGGGCCGGTGGCAGGCGCCCTCTCGCATTCCTCGCCGAACCACATGATGGCAACGCTCATGGTGGCTTCGGTATTGGGAATACTCGTGATGCTCATCGTGAAACCGGAACGAAATCAGCAACCCCTCAGTAACTGACTGTGTGACTCTTTGGTTGTGGCGCCGACCCTTTTGGCCGCTCGCGGGCGACAGGGGTTTCCCCTGCAGTCCTCGTTGCCCGTTTCTCGTGTGGCCAGGGGAACGCGAGTCCGAAGACAGGTGTCGAATCGCTTAAGCCCGCGCGCTGTCAACTCCGGTTGCCGCGCCCGCATCGGATACAATAGAGGTTCCTATGTGGATCATCCGGGTGCTGCTTTTGCTGCTGGTGTGTGCTGGTGCTGTCGCGGGTCAGGGCTCCAATCCGGCTCAGAAGTCGAACCTCAAACCTTCAGACCCCTGTACTGTGGACGGCATAGTCGTCAAGTCCACTACCGGCGAAGGCATAAAGAGAGTGACGGTTCAACTTACGCCTCTGGGTGGGGGTCAGCAATCCTACTCTGCGCTCACCGAGAATAACGGCCGGTTCGTCATACACGACATTGCCCCCGGCCGATACGCAATCTATGCCTCAGGGAACGGATACGTGGAGCAAGCTGCCGAGAACGGCAAAGCAGGCTCCCAGACGAGAATCCTCAACCTCTCGCCAGGGGAGAACACCAGCGGACTTGCCTTCCGCCTGGTGCCTCCGGGGGTCATTACTGGGACGGTTTATGACGAAGATGGAGAGCCTGTGATGTCGGCACAAGTCAGGGCGATGCGTGTGAGTGGTTCCGCGGCCCACAGGCCGTCTGGCGAATCGGGCTCCGAGCAGACCAACGACCTCGGCGAGTACCGCATTTGGGGACTACAGCGGGGGAAGTACCTGGTATCCGCAACCTATCGGGCCCCGGAGTCCGGACAGCCCCAGCCCACCGATCAGGTCTATTTGTCCACCTTCCACCCCAGCACACCCGATGTTTCGCAGGCCACCGTGGTGGATGTTGAGCCCGGCTCCGAAACCTCCGGCATCGACGTGGACCTCAGGCAGGCGCACGCCGTCGCGGTGCGCGGGCGCGTCATGGTGGATGCCCCTATGAAAACGCTAAAGGGGATTTTCGTTTCGCTCGTACCGCGCAGCCCCGACGGAAGCTCATCCTTCTCGAATTCCGCCAGCTACGGCAGCCCCGCGCAAGACGACTCAGGCAACTTCGAAATCCGCGGCGTTCCCCCCGGACCTTATAACGTCGTGGCCTTCTGGAATGATGGAAGGCGGCAACTGGGCGCGAAGGTCCCGATCGAGATCAGCAGCGCCAATCTCGATGATGTCACGGTCCTGCTGTCCAACCCCACGACGCTCTCGGGCAGATTTCGTGTGGAAGGCGGCAGCCAATTCGAATTCACGCGCCTGGGCCTGACGTTGCAATCCAACGACAGTATGACGGGCAGCGACGGCGCGAGGATTAAAGCGGACGGGACCTTCGTGATTCCGAACGTGTTTGACGGGAACTATCGAGTGCAGGTTTTCGGTTTTCCAGAAGAGTATTACGTCAAATCGGCGCAACAGGGGAGGACTGAAGTGCTACTGTCCGGGCTGACCGTCAGCCACAGCATGCCTCCGTCCGCGCTCGAGATCACACTCTCTCCAGATGGCGGACGCGTGGACGGCACGGTCGTACACGACCAGAATCCCGTGAGTGGAGCCGTAGTGGTGCTGGTGCCCGACCCGCCCCATCGAGACAATGAACAAATGTACAGTTTGAAAACGGCCGACGGTCTGGGTCGGTTCTCTTTGCTGGGCCTGCCGCCCGGTGACTTCAAGCTTTTCGCCTGGGAATTCGTGCCGGGAACTAACTACGTCGATCCTGACTTCTTCGAAGCGTTCGAGGCCCGTGGCACACGAGTCCACATCGAGGAAAAGCAGCCGCAAACGGTGCAGTTGGAGGCGATCACTGCGGAGGAGCAACTGCACTAACCGGGAGATCCGTTGATCGGAGTTCTGGTGGACACCCCTGGCCCAAGGCGAAGAGTGCAGGTGCTATAATCTGGAGTCTGAGGTGTGCTGGACGGCAGAAGTTCAGAGGCACGTTCTGCCCCTGGACTCTTGACTCTCGACTCTCAACTTCAGCCTGAGGCCTTTATGCAAGTTGCGCTTGTCTGGATAGCCTTGGTCCTTTACGGGTTAGGGACACTTCTCCTCATCCCCTCGGTCGTCAACCGCCGCCCGACGATCTCCTCTGCCTCGCTGGGGGCGCTGGGGCTGGGGTTGTTGGCCCACGCGGGGGCCATCGCGCTCGAGGCAGCGCGTATACACCGCTTGCCGGTAACCGACGTCCGCAGCACACTGTCCTTTTACGCATTCCTGGTAACCCTGGCGTTCTTCTTTCTCTACCTGCGTTATCGCATCACTTCTCTCGGCCTTTTCATGCTGCCGTTTGTTTTTGTGCTCACGCTGATTTCGGCGTTCCGTCCGGTGCGGCCTTTTGATTTGTCGGCGTTCCGGGGCGGCTGGCTGGCCGTTCATATCGGCTCAATTATCCTCGGCTACACGGGCTTTTTCCTCACTTTTGTGGCCGCGGTCATGTACCTGATGCAGGAGAAAGAGCTGAAATCGAGGATTCCGCGGGCGTTCTATTACCGCCTGCCCTCCCTGGAGCTCTGCGATGAGCTCTACTACCGCTCGCTGTTGTTCGGCCTCCCGCTTCTGACGGTCGGGATCCTGACCGGCTTTATCTGGGCCAGCCGGACGTGGAAAGGCCCTTGGGAATTCGACCCGAAGATCCTGGCGTCGCTGCTGACTTGGTTGATTTATCTCGTGCTCTTTTCCACGCGGGTGAGCGGCGCCTGGCGCGGCCGCCGGGCAGCCTATGTTGCGATCTTTGGCTTTGCCGCCATCATGGTGACTTTCCTGGGCGTGAGCCTGCTAAGCGGACCGCACGGTTATGTGCCTACGCTTCGGCAGGGACCGTAGAGGCAGTCGGCAGTAGGCAGTTGGCAGTCCGCAATAGGCAGTTGGCAGTCGGCAATAGGCAGTTGGCAGTCGGCGGCAGGCAGTGGGCACTCGGAAGTCGGCAATAGGCAGTTGGCAGGAAGCTGCGGAGGGTCAGGGGCTGGAGGTTGGCGGCCGGCAAGGGATTTGTTTTCAGGTTTCGGATTCCGGGTCTTGGGTTTCAAATCTGAAATCTCAAATTTGAAATTCTTCGCATG
Organism: uncultured Acidobacteriota bacterium; assembly: GCA_963831905.1. Taxonomy (GTDB): domain Bacteria; phylum Acidobacteriota; class Terriglobia; order UBA7540; family UBA7540; genus CAVROP01. The sequence continues at coordinate 164,048 of CAWHRX010000010.1, forward strand.
AATTTAGCTCTCATTGGCATCAATCATCGCACCGCCCCGGTCGAGATCCGTGAACGGATGCATATCCCCGAACCGCATCTGGCGCAAGCGGTGTCTGACCTGATTCATCGCCAGGGAATCCGCGAAGCGCTGATCCTTTCCACTTGCAATCGCGTCGAGATCGTGACCTCGGCAGAAGACAGCGTCGATGCTGATCCCATCATGCAGCAGTTCCTCGCCGATCACCATCAATTCGACCTTGCCCCTTACCAGCGCTTTTTTTATCGCTACCAGCAACATGAAGTCGTGCACCACCTCTTCCGCGTGGCCTCCAGCCTCGATTCAATGATTCTGGGAGAGCCGCAGATCCTCGGCCAGATAAAGCGCGCTTATGCGCTGTCGCGCGAGGCGGGCGGGTTGAACGGCAGCCTGCAGGAAGTTGTCAACCACGCCCTGGCTGTGGCGCGGCGCGTGCGGCGGGAGACCGCACTGGGCAGCGCCGCCGTTTCGGTCTCCTATGCTGCGGTCGAGTTGGCCAAGAAGATCTTTGGGAGTCTCCAGGGCAAAGCCATTTTTGTGATCGGCGCGGGCAAGATGAGCGAACTTGCCGCCAAGCACCTCATTCGCAGCGGCGCCAGCGCCATCTATGTCACCAATCGCACTCACGAGCGCGCCGTGCAGTTGGCGGCGGCATTCGGCGGCATCGCCGTGCAGTTCGATCAGCTCTTCGAACAGATCGCCAAAGCTGACATCGTCATCAGCTCCACGGGCGCGCCAGGCTACATCATCAACAAAGATCACGCCGCGAAAATCCTCTCGGCGCGGCGGAACCGGCCGGTGTTTTTCGTGGATATCGCGGTCCCTCGCGATGTCGATCCCTTGGTCAACGAAGTGGACAACGCCTTCGTCTACGATATCGACGACCTGGGACAAGTGGTGGAGGCTAATAAGCGGCAGCGCGCCCGAGAGGCGGTATGGGCTGAGGAGATCGTCCAGGAAGAAGTCCATAAAACCATGCGCCGGCTCGCTTCGCGCGACCTTGTGCCCACCATCGTGGCGCTCGAAGACCGGCTGGACGCCATCCGCGCAGGGGAGATAGAACGCTACAACAGCCGGTTGGGTAATCTGACGCCGGAGCAACGCCGGGCTGTGGATGCCCTGACGCGGGGGATCATGAACAAGATCCTGCATGGACCCATCACAGAGCTTAAGAGCGGCGCGGGTCAGCCGGAACAGGTAGATCTGGTGAAGTTCGTCCGAAAAGTCTTCGGCCTGAAGGGCAGTGACGAGTGACGAGTGTCGGGTTAGTGCTGCCGCTGGGCAACTTAACCTCGAACCTGAGTTTCAGCTCGTCACTCGTCACTCGTCACTTCGTGAAAGGTCTCGGAATCGTGAATATCGTGATCGGTTCGCGCGGCAGTCAACTGGCGCTTTGGCAGGCCAACTGGGTAAAGGACCGGCTCACAGAGGCGGGCCACGAGGTCGCCATCGAGATCATCCGCACGAGCGGCGACAAGCTGCAAAGTTATGCGCCCACGGAACGGCTGCCTGCCTCGCTCGCTCAAATAGTCGCGGAAGCAGGAACCAAAGGACTGTTTATCAAAGAAATCGAGGAGGCCTTGCTGTCGGGCCAAGTCGACCTCGCCGTCCACAGCCTCAAAGACCTTCCGACTGCTTTACCGGCTGGCCTGATTCTGGCTGCGGTTCCGCCTCGCGAAGATGCTCGCGACGTGCTCATTTCTGCCGGCGCAATCTCTCTCGAGCAGCTTCCGTCCGGCGCGTCCGTGGGTACCAGCAGCCCTCGCCGGCAGGCACAAATCCGTTGGCTCCGGCCAGACCTTGAATTGGTCCCCGTGCGCGGCAACTTAACCACACGCCTCCGTAAACTGGAAGCCGGCGATTACGCAGCGCTGGTTCTGGCAGCAGCGGGAATCCACCGGCTTGGCCTGCGGGACCACATCACTGCGTATTTCAGCTTCGATCAGATCTGCCCTGCGGTGGGACAAGGCGCGCTGGCGATTGAGATCCGGAAGGGCGATCGGGAGCTAGCACAAACCGTGGCGCCGCTTGACGATTCGCCCACACATTTGGCTGTCAGAGCCGAACGCGCCATGTTGCAGCGTCTGGGAGGAGGATGCCAGGTCCCGATTGCCGCCCACGCGAGTTTCCAGGACGCACAGTTGCACTTGCGAGGCGTCGTGGCCGCCACGGATGGCAGCCGCTTGATTCGAGCCGCCGCTATCGGTCCCAAAGGAGACCCGGAAAGCCTGGGAGCGGCGGTAGCTGAAGACCTGCTCGCAAAAAGCGCAGGAGAGATTCTGAATTTATGACGCGCCGACCCGTCGTCCTGAATTCCTCCGATCGTCAGACGCTTTACGGCAAGAGAATTGCCGTTACGCGGACCCGAGAGCAGGCCGGCGTGTTAAGGGATCAGTTAACGGCACTGGGCGCCGAGGTCATCGAAATCGCGACCATCGAAGTCCGTGACCCCGCTTCCTTGGAACCGCTCGATTTGGCCATCCGGCGCTTGGAGGACTTCGACTACTTGCTCCTGACCTCCGCGAACGGGGTGCGCAGTTTTCTTCGCCGGTTGAAAGCCTGTGGGCGAGATGTGGGTGACTTGAAGGGCGTGATTATAGGGGCCATCGGCCCAGCTACCGCGGCTGAACTGTTAAAAAACGGTGCAAAAGCTGACGTTGTGCCGCGAGAATACACCGCAGAGGGTCTGCTCGAAGCGCTCGGCGATCGCGACCTCCACGGCAAAGCTTTTCTGATCCCTCGCGCCAAAGTGGCTCGGGACGTTCTCCCGCGCGTGCTGACTGAAAAGGGCGCGCGGGTGGAAGTCGTGGAAGCGTACGAGACCATCGTTCCCCGGTTTGCCCCCGGGGAGTTGCAGCGCCTGCTTACTCCGGCCCCGGACGCGATTACGTTTACCAGTTCATCAACCGCCTCCAACTTCGGCAAGCTTGCCGGAGAACTCAAGGTCCCTGACTTGCTGCGCGGCGTCGCTATCGCCTCCATTGGGCCAATCACCTCAGCCACAATCAGGGGCATGGGACTCGAGGTCACGATAGAGGCCGAGAGTTCCACGATGGCAGGACTGGTAAGTGCCATCGAAGGATATTTCAGAAATCCGAGCGCAGTCGCGCATGTTCGTCAGCCGACGAACACCCAGAGTCCATGAAAGTGAATTCCCTTCTTCACCTGCTTGTAGGGGGACGGCTTGCCGTCCCCTAACGAACAGGGTAGGGCAAGCCCTACCCTACACGTTTTCAAAGCAGCAGAACGAAAAATCAGGAGGGCATTTCTCGGTGTCTCCGCGCCTCAGTCGCAAAAAACACTTATAGTTGTGATAAGAATTTGTCATCTTGACAAAAGAGTACTGGTTCAGGCATATTGCCATTTTGAGGGCTGGCGGGTGATTTAGCAAACCCCGCGGGCCCAGGGATGAGATGAAGTTCTGCTGCCAAAACGCGTGCATCTGTAGTTGCCACATCCACGTGTCCTCTGGCAGTGGGGCGCCCTCGTAGTGAGAGCCTAGGAACCCAAGATTGGGAGATCAAAGCCCACACGCCAGATGACGGCGGGTGGGCTTTTTTGTTTTCGGAGCATCTCGGACGAGCAAAGGAGAAGGAATGGCCACCATGGGCCAAGAAACGAAGACCCAGCGGGTCGAGCGACTCAAGCGCGAGAAGAACGCCTGGGAGCGCCTTGATGAAATTCGGGAGTTTGCCCGCAAGGGCTACGAGTCGATTCCCTCGGACTGGCTCAGCACGTACTTCCGCCCCTGGGGCGTCTACACGCAGGGCGATGGGGCGGGCGCGGTGGGAGGCAGAGGCGGCGAAGGGAAGGCCGTTCCTTACTTCATGGTGCGGATTCGCGTCCCCAACGGCCTGTTGACCTCGCACCAGGTGCGGGCGATCGCAGAGGCATCACAACGCTACGCGCGCGGCCTGGCTGACATCACGGTGCGGCAAAACGTGCAGTTGCACTGGATTACCATCGAGGCGCTTCCGGACTTGCTGGAGATTTTGTGGCGCGCAGGGCTCACTACCAAGGGCTCCTGCGGAGACGACGCCCGGAACATCACGGGCTGCCCGTTGGCTGGAATCGACGGAGACGAGATTTGCGACGCGTCACCCCTCGTGATGGAAGCCACGCGCTTGCTGGTCGGGAGCCCGGCGTTTTATAATCTGCCGCGCAAATTCAAGGTCAGCATTACGGGCTGCCGCGTATGGTGTTCCTACCCCGAAATCAATGACGTTGGCTTGACTGCGGTCACTCGCGACTTGAACGGACACTCCGAAGTCGGCTTTTCGCTTCGCGTCGGCGGCGGCCTTTCAACCGAGCCCGCCTTTGCCCAGCGCCTGGATGCGTTTGTGCGCTGGGACCAAGTAATCCCCGTCATACAGGGCGTGACAGAGATCTTCCGCGATGCCAGCGAGTTGCGCGAGAATCGGGAGCGCGCTCGTTTGAAGTATCTCTTCTTGCGCCACGGCTGGACCACGGCAAGTTTCCAGGCGGAACTCGAGCGGCGCATCGGATTCAAGCTGGATCCCATGGTGCAAGAACACCCACCCGCCGATGTCTACCGCGATCACGTCGGGATTCACCCCCAGAAACAGGCCGGCTACAGTTACGTGGGCGCGGAAGTGCTCCGGGGGCGCATCAGAGCCGAACAGCTACGCGGCGCCGCCGAACTTGCGGACCGTTTCGCCTCGGGTGAACTTCGAGCCACCAATATGCAAAATCTGCTGATCGCCAATGTCCCCAACCATCGAACAGCCGAGTTGGTGCGGGAGTTAGAGGCTATAGGATTGTGGCCGGGCGGCTCGAGCTTCGCGCGCGGCGCCGTTGCCTGCACTGGCACGGAATTCTGTAAACTCGCCATAACGGAGACCAAGAGTTTCACGCGCTGGCTGGTCGAGGAACTGGAGGAGCGCCTGCCGGAGTTCGATCAGCCGCTGAGGCTCCACGTCACCGGCTGTCCCAACAGTTGCGGCCAGCACTGGATTGCCGATATCGGCATCGAGGGCAAGAAGATCAAAGTGAACGACAGGCTGACGGATGCCTATTATTTCTGCGTCGGGGGTTCTGTGGGCTCCCACCAAGCCTTCGCGCGCCCCATCGGCTATCGCTGCACGGCAACCGAGGTTCCGGACGCCATCGAACGACTGCTTCGTGCGTACCTTGACGGGCGCCTTCAAGGCGAAAACTTACGCCAGTTTTTCGCTCGTTATAGCGATGAGGGACTTCGCACCTTTCTGGCCAGCGGCCAAGTGATGGCTGTCGCCCGTGATCCCTCGCCCGGACGCGTCCCGCACGGTGTGGAGGGATGATCAGGACCGATATCGCTCAGTTGCAACACGATCGCACGCAAGGCCGGCGCCTAGCTGGCGATGGCACCCCAAATTGAGTCTTACATCAAATGGAGGACATGAATGAGTACTACTCTTGATGAAGTCGGCTTGACCCAAGCCCATGCGGAGACTTTCAGCGCCGCTGACCTTGTAAGTTTTGCCCTGGAGCGGTTCAGCCCCAAAATCGCCATTGCATCCAGCTTCGGCGCCGAAGATGTCGTATTGATTCACCTCGCCGCCCAAGCGCGTCAAGACTTTCGTGTTTTCACACTCGATACTGACTTCCTGTTTCGCCAGACATATGAACTTATTGACGACATCGAGCGTCGTTATCAAATCAAGGTGGAGCGGACCAGACCCCGGCTCTCTCCCCAGGAACAGGCGGCAGAGTTCGGAGAGGCACTCTGGAGCCGCCAGCCCGACCAGTGCTGCAACCTTCGCAAGGTCGAGCCGCTCACCCGGAAGCTCAGTGAACTTGACGCTTGGATCACGGGAATCCGCCGTGACCAGGCGCCGACCCGCGCCCACGCGCGCAAGCTCGAGTGGGATGCCAAGTTTGGCCTGGTCAAATTCAACCCCTTGGCCGACTGGAAATGGGAACAGGTGTGGGACTACATCCGGTCGAACGGCATACCGTACAATCCTCTCCACGACCAGGGCTATCCCAGCATCGGGTGCACCTACTGCACGCGTCAGGTGCAGGCAGGCGAAGATCTGCGCGCAGGGCGGTGGGCCGGTTTCCAGAAGACCGAATGCGGGCTGCACATGGCGAAGTAGGCGGCGGGCGGCCTGGAGGCGTAGCGCCGACCTTTAGGTCGGCATCCGGGCGATGCTGACCTAAAGGTCAGCGCTAAGTCCTAGCAGATGTCGGAAAGCCCGTAGCCCCACGGAGATGAAGTGAGCTTATTCCCGGTATTCCTGAAACTGATGCACCGCCCGTGTCTGGTGGTAGGAGCGGGTCGGGTGGGCGAGCCAAAGATCGCGAGCTTGCTGGCGGCGGAAGCGGCAGTCAGAGTCGTCGCTCCGGAAGCGACAGAAGCAGTGAGGCAATGGGCTCGCACCGGCAGGCTCGATTGGCAGCCACGCTGCTTCGAGCCCGGCGACCTGGACGGCAACTTTCTGGTTGTGGTGGCGACGCCGTGGCGCGAGTTGAACGACAGCATCTATCGTGAAGCACAGCAGCGCGGCGTTTTGTGCAACGTGGTCGACGATCCGCCGCGATGCGACTTCCACTACCCGGCAGTGGTGAATCGAGGCGAACTACAGATTGCGATTTCCACCAACGGCCGGAGCCCGGCATTGGCCCAACGCCTTCGCCGGGAACTGGAGCAGCAGTTCGGGCCTGAATACGAAGCCTGGCTCGAGGCGCTCGGCCGGAAGCGCCAGGGCCTGTTCGCGCTCGCCATTGACTCCGAAGAACGCCGGCGGCTCCTTCACAACCTCGTGACCCACGAACGTTTTGAAGAGTTCGTACGCGGCAGATCACTCCCGGCGACGACGAAGCGGTAGAACTCAGTGCCTGATGCATACTTGCAGACGTACGCGTTCTTATTCGATTGGCGTCGGAAGGGCGGGGCTTCAGCCCCGCCGCAGAGAACAGGCCACTCCTCGGGGCTTTAGCCCCTGAAGCCGCGTTGCTTCAGGGCCTAAAGGCCCTTTCAACCGTGCCCTCAGTACCGGCGGGGCTAAAGCCCCGCCCCTCCGAGACTCAGAAAAGTTTCGCTGATTAACACAACCAAACTCCATGCAGTCATCCCACCCTGGCCCCTTTCGGCAACTCCGGAATTCTGCTGTAATGTTGATATGACGGGCAGAGCAACACGATCCAGAGCAGAAACCTGAAACAGACGGAAGGGGGCCATTGAGCAAATCGGCCGATGTAGTGATTGTCGGTGGCGGGATTGTCGGTTCGAGCATCGCCTATCATTTGACCGATCAGGGCTGCCGCAACGTCCTGGTACTGGAGCGGGAGACGCGCCAGGGGTTAGGGTCAACCGGCAAGAGCATGGGCGGCGTGCGGGCTCAGTTTGCCACCGCAGTCAATATCCAAATGTCCCTCTACTCGATTCCCTTCCTGGCGCGCTTCGAGGAATTGACAGGGCATCCCTCGAGCTACAGGTCGCAGGGCTATCTGTTTGTCGCGAGCTCAGAGAAACACCTCGAGTACCTGCGGGCGAACCAGGCGAAGCAGGTGGAGTTGGGTTTCAAAGGGTGCGAAATGCTGGGGGCGGGGGACGTGGTTCGAATCCTGCCGCAACTACGGGCTGACGACGTGGTGGGCGGCAGCTTCTGCGCGACCGACGGCTTCGTGGACCCCTACAGCGTTATGAACGGATTTGCGGCCCGGGCGATGGAGCGTGGCGCCCGCATCGACAAAGGCGTGGAAGTCACGGCGATCCTGCGGGATAACTGCGGCGTGGCGGGCGTCGAGACCCGCCGCGGGCCCGTCCAGACGCGCGCGGTGGTGAATGCCGCCGGTCCTTGGGCGGCGGAAGTGGCGCGCATGGCCGGCGTGCAGTTACCGGTCGAACCGCTGCGCCGCATGCTCGTTCCCACGGAACCGTTTCCACAAATCTCGCACCAGGCGCCCATGACCATCGATATGGCGACGGGATTCCACTTCCGCCCGGAGGGGTTGGGACTGCTGCTGGCGTGGAGTGACCCGGATGAGCAGCCGGGATTCAAAACCAGTTTCGATTCGTCCTTCGTGGAGAAAATCCTGACCCGCGCTGTGCAGCGAGTGCCCTGCTTCGAGAACCTGCAGGTGAATCCGGCGCGGGGCTGGGCAGGCCTCTACGAAATGACGCCCGATCATCATGCGGTCCTCGGTCCAGTTCCCGAGGTGCCCGGTTTCTTCCTCGCCAACGGGTTCAGCGGTCACGGGGTAATGCACTCGCCGGCAACCGGAAGGATTTTAGCGGACCTGATTCTGAAAGGGACGTCGGAGCTGATCGATCCGCGCACGCTGAGTCTCGATCGCTTTGCGGAAGGGCGGCTTATTGAGGAAACCGCGGTGCTGTAACTCGATACGGAGAATGGGTTCCCCTCCTGTCCCTATTTGTAGGGGGACGGCTTGCCGTCCCCTAACGAACGGGGTAGGGCAAGCCCTACCCCTACACGGTTTCAAAGCAGAACTCCGCAGTTCGCAACGATGGCAACCGCGGAGATTCTTCGCTTCGCTCAGAATGACAGACCGGGAATTCGAGACGGCACGACGCGCCCCTACAGGTTAAGAAACTCGCGGAGTTTGCGGGTTTGGGCTCGGGAGACAGGGATCTCAGTCTGCTTGCGATCCTGCATCTTGAGCTGATACGAACTCTTAAACCAGGGGACGACCTCTTTGATGTGGTTTACGTTTACCAGGTAGGACCGGTGAACCCGCCAGAAAACCTTGGGATCAAGACTTCCCTGAAGCTCTTCCACGGTGCGGAAGTTGGAGATCCCCTCGAGGTCACGCGTGAAAATGCTAATGACCCCGCCTTCAATAGTGGCGAAGATGACTTCCTCGGCATTGACCAGGAACAACCGTCCTTGGCTTTTCACCACTAACTTGTTTTTTTGCGCCGCGGGACGATCCTCGATCATCTGCACCAGCCGGTCGAGCTTCTCATGGGTCGGCTCGGTAGTCCCAATCATGTGACGCAACTTGGCGATCGCCTTCTCCAAACGGGGTTTGGCGATGGGTTTCAACAAGTAGTCGAGAGCGTTGACCTCAAAAGCCTGCACTGCGTAGTTGTCATAAGCCGTCGCGAAGACGAAATGAGGAAGGCGGATCTTCTTCTCAAGCAGCTTCTTGATAACACCGAAGCCGTCCAGGCCGGGCATTTGGACGTCGAGAAAAGTAACCTGGGGACTCAATTCGCGGATCAGGCTAACGGCTTCCACGCCGTTCTTCCCTTGCCCCACGACTTCCACATCCGAAAACTCTTCCAGCAAGTACCCCAGTTCATCTCGAGCGGGCTGTTCATCGTCAACGATCAAAGCCGTGATCTTCATGAAAGTTAGTTTACTCCAACACCGCGGCTCTGTGCTAGCATGGCCTTCGGAAGGCAGTCGAGCAGGAGGTTCTTCGTGCCCAAGCCGGTTCGAGTACTCGAAAGCAGAGAAATTTACAGGGGTCGCGTCCTCCAACTGAAAGTCGATAACATCATCGAGCCGGGTCGTGTGAAGGCGGTTCGCGAGGTGGTGCAGCACGCGGGATCGGTGGTGGTCTTGGCGCATTCGAGTGACGGCCGCATCGTCCTGGTGAGGCAGTACCGGTATGCTGTGCGAGAATTCCTCTGGGAATTGATCGCGGGAGGCCTGGAGCATGGAGAAAGACCCCTCGCCGCTGGGCGACGCGAACTCTTGGAAGAAACCGGGTACCGAGCCGGGAAATGCCGTCTCTTATTCGATTTCTTTCCCAGTCCCGGAATCCTGACGGAGAGGATGTTCCTGGTCGAGGCGACCGGTCTGACGCAGTCCAAGCCTTCGCCCGATCCCGATGAGAAGATCGAAGTGGGGCACTTCAGCCTCATCCAGTTGCGCAAAATGATTCGGTCTAGGGAAATCCGCGACGGCAAGACCTTGGTGGGACTCATGTGGTTAATGCTCAACAAGTTGTCTGAAATCTAATTAGTAATACGCTGCCGGGCGTCAAAGCCGCAGCCCACCGAAGGCTACGCCGCCGCGTTCAGAGCATGTCTGGCTCACCCCACCCAGCGTCGAATTCACCCCTGGTCAACATTTCTCTTGACAAGTACACCCAGCTATATATATGTTAAGTCAAGGAGTCAGCGAGGTGTCCGCCAGATATGTGCACGTAAGGAGCAGCCGAGGTCCCGTGGGATTCTCGGCTTTTTCCATTTTGGGCTACATCGTCTGCGTGGTACCCGCAAAGACGAGTTAAGGAGGGTGCAAGTGGCAAGACTTCAAGGGAAAGTAAAATGGTTTAACAACAGCAAGGGTTATGGCTTCATCGGCCAGGACGGCGGAGCTGATGTTTTCGTGCATTACTCGGCCATCCAGGGTGAGGGCTTTAAGACCTTGCAAGAGGGCGACACGGTTGAGTTCGAGATTATTCAGGGGCAAAAGGGACCTCAGGCCGACAAGGTTACGAAAGTCGGGTAAACAACAGCATCCGTTCGTGCATTTCCTGGCCCAACCCCAGTGGTTGGGCCTTTCTATTTCCCCCTCCATTTGAAGCGCCGTGGCACTTGCCGTCCCCATCTGGTCTTGCCATCGTAAGGGTTGGCCTCGCTACCGCTCCCCAATAAATGGAACTTAAAGGCCCCATTTTGCGTCTATTAATACATGCTGGAAGTGTCCTAAGTTGAGAGTAGTGCCGACCTTGAGGTCGGCCAGGGCTGGCCTGAAGGCGAGCGCGACGAGTTAAATCAGGACACTGCGATGCGTGCTTGCTTTCTGCGCCGTAAAGCGGGACAATAGCGAGTAACTTGGACAGTGGTTTCTGGAAGACTGCAAGATTTTGGCCGGGGTATGCCATTGTAGTCAGGGGAAGGGTGCATCCGTAACGCCTTCGGGCGCGGCCTTGGAGGTAAAACTAAATGCGTCGGGTATTTGCAGCAATCACGGTGATAGGCTTCCTCGCAATCGCAGGGTTTGCGCAGGAAAACGAGGTACCCCTGGTGCTGCCGCACCGTAGCGGTCCGGAGCTGACTCGTCCTGTGTCTCCCGGGGGAAGCGTTACAGTCCCCGCCGAGACTCAGGTAAGCATTCAGATGCTTTCCGGTCTTCACACCAAAGTCAATCACCCCAACGATCTGGTCACGGCACGTGTACTGAAAACTGTATACGTCGACGGGCACATCGCACTGCCCTCCGGCAGCATTCTCGACGGACGTATCACCATGATCCGCAAGTCCGGCCACGTTCACCGTCCCGCAGAGCTGCGCTTGCGCTTTGACGAGGTCGTCTTGCCGGACGGCCAGGCCGAGCCCATGGCAGGCGTGCTGGCGGCGCTGGAGAAGTCCAGCAATCCCGATTTGCACCTCGATGCTGAGGGCCATTTGACCGGAGGCCGAGCACGTTCCTGGAAGACGTTCATTGGCGGAGCTGGACTGGGCAGCTTCGGCGCCATCAGAGCCGTGGCCACCGGCGCCGCAGCCGCTTCCGTGGGCCTCTCCGTCGCGGGCGCCGCAGCGGTGGGTTACGAGCTTCTCTGGCCGAAAGGGCACGAGGTGAATCTGCCTCCCGAAACACAATGCCGCGTACGCCTGAACTACCCGCTCACGGTCCGCGTCTCCTGGTAAACCGTCGGCCTCTGGAAAATGCGCGCCCTGACCCGGCCCCGTTCCGGCCGGCGTGCAGCGGTGCGATGCAAGTTCCTCAAACCTATGGACACCTTGATCTTTCATAATGGCCGTATCCTCCCCTTGTCAGAAGCGCGCCTCTCCCCAGGTCAAATGGGATTGCTGATGGGCTGGGGAGTTTTTACGACTTTGCGAGTGTACGAAGGGAAACCCTTCGCTTTCGATCGCCATTGGGCACGGATGACGCACGACGCCGAGCGGCTTGGCATGCGTCTTGGCTACGAGCAGGCCGGCGTTTGCCAGTCTGTGAGCGAACTGGCAGAAACCAACAATCGTCAGGAGGGCACGGCCCGGGTGTCGTTTGTGAAAAACCACGGTGGACTTTGGGCGGATGCGGGCGACTCCCCCGAGACCGATCTGCTGATCTTCACGCGACAACTCGTGCAGTGGCCGGCGGTCCATCGGCTCAAGCTGCAGCAGCACGCCCTCTACTCTGCTACGCGGCTGGCGGGAGCCAAGATGCTCTCCTGGGTTCAAAACGCCGGGCTGCTGGAAAAGGCTCACTCGGAAGGCTATGACGACGTCCTGCTCCTCAACGAGAACGGCCACCTTGCTGAATGCACCTCGGCAAATATCTTCCTGGTTCGCGAGAACCGGGTTCTAACCCCACCCCTTGCTTCGGGCTGCCTGCCCGGCGTAACGCGCGACGTTTTGCGCGAAGTTGTGCCTCAGGCGGGCTTCGAACTCCGGGAGCAAGACCTGACGCTCGATGACCTTACTTCGGCATCCGAAGTCTTCATCAGCTCCACCACCCGTGAGGTCGCGGCCGTGGGAAGCATTGACGCCAAGTGGCGGTTCGACGCGCCGGGCAAGATAACCTTGGCGCTTGAACGGTGCTTCAAGGATTACGTCCGGTCGCATCAGGAATCGTGTTAGTCTCCAAATCCTCATCGAACCCTGTCAATCCGAGCGCAGCGAAATTGGGTGACGAGAACCCCCTCGCCCCCGCCCCTCTCCCCCAAGGGGGCGAAGGGAGAAACTCGGTGACTTCATGCCCTCGCCCCGAAGGGGGACGCGGGGAAAAACTCAGTGGATTCATGCCCTCGCCCCCTTGGGGGAGAGGGTGTCCGTCAGCCGACGGACGGGTGAGGGGGTTCGTAGGTCGCCCTGTTATGCACAATTCAGTAGGAAGCGACGCCTCGCTTGAATCTCCCCACATTCAGTGACAAGATTGTAAGGGCGGAAGTCCCTGAGCCTACGCCGAATTCACAATGGTCCGAGCGAATACTGAACACGATGTGCTGAGCGCGATTCCGTCGCCCTCGGCGCGTTTGTGGTTGGGCCTGGGCGTCACTCTCGCCGTCTTCCTGATTTTCGCCGGCTACACGATCCGTGAAATCCGCTGGCTGGAAGACTTTCAGGTGAACGTCGTGCAGCAGAACCGTAAGGCTTCTCTGCAGCTCTTGCGGCTACAGGATGACACCTACCAACTCGCCGTCTCCCTCCGAGACATGACGCTGCCCGAGAGCCGCTACCCGATCTTCTATTGGAAAGGCGAATTCACGCGGGTGCATCAAGACATGGATGAAGCCCTGCGACTGGAGGGGCAGTATTCCGCCAGCACCTCCGCGGGAGACGAAAAACGCCGGCAGTTGCGCGACGTATTGGACGACTTCTGGCTCAGCTCCGACGAAGCCTTCCAACTGGCCGACCAGGGCCACGAAGAGACCGCGCGCTACATGATCCGGTCCCAACTCGAAAGCAAGCGGGAGATTATTTCCTCGATTATCACGCGCTTGTTGGCGCTGAACGATCAGGCCCAGACTGAGGCTGGGCAGCAGGTCAGCCTGACCTACGGCAGAGTCAAGTGGGACATTCTTGTTTTGATCGGCGTTCTATTCCTGGTAGCGATGGGCACGGGGCTTTACACGCTCCAGGCGAATCGCAAGACGTTCGATCGCCTGCATCACCTCGCGGAGCGGCTGCAAATCCAGTCGGAAGAACTCCGCATGCTTTCCTGGAAATTGATTGACGTGCAGGAGAAGACGCTGCGGCAGGTGGCGCGCGACCTGCACGATGAGTTCGGCCAGATCTTGACGGCCATCGGCGTCACGCTGGGCCGCGCCACTCAAAAAGCGCTGGACAAGGACCCCGTGTTCGTCGAGGATGTGAAGTACGTCAAGAAGATCGTGGAAGACACTCTCCAGTCCGTGCGCTCCGAGTCGCAGATTTTCCGCCCGGCGATTCTGGACGATTTCGGACTGGGGCAGACTCTCGAGTGGTTCGTGGACCAGTTCTCGCGGCAGACGGGCGTTCTGGTACACTATACTGGCAAACTTTCAGACGGCTTCTTCCTGCCCGAGGATGCGATTCATCTGTACCGAATTGTTCAGGAAGCTTTGAACAACGTGGCCCGGCACTCCGGAGCCAAAGAAGCCTGGGTGAAGGTGGAAGAGGAAGCGGGCACATTAAGCCTTGAAATCCGGGACAACGGATCGGGCTTCGTGATCGGCCCGGAAAGCAATCGCGTGGCGGGCCAAGGAATAGGCTTGATGGGAATGCGGGAAAGGGCAGAGCACCTGAAGGGCTCTTTTTCGATTCGCTCTTCGCCCGACAGGGGAACAGTGGTCAGCGTCACGGTTCCCTTGCAAAGGCCCTCGCTGAACCACGCCATCCAAGAGGTGAGTTGAACCGTGACATCCCCCAGCAAGGATAAGCAGATTCGAGTCCTGCTCGCAGAAGATCACACTCTGGTCCGGCAGGGATTTCGCCGCATTCTCGAGGATGATCCCCGGATCACCGTGGTGGGAGAAGCGCGCACCGGCCTTGAGGCCATCGACCAGTGCAAGGAGCTCAAGCCGGATGTGGTCGTCATGGATCTCTCCATGCCGGAACTGGGCGGCCTCGAGGCGACCGCGGAAGTGCTCAAGGCCAACCCGCAAATCAAGATCGTCATCCTCAGCATGTATTCGAACGAGGCCTATGTCCGCAAGGCGTTCGAGTTGGGCGCCAAAGGTTATATCCTGAAGAATGCCATCGAGGTCGATCTGACGCGCGCCGTCATGGCGCTGGCGGAAGGCCAGGCCTACTTCAGCCCCGGCATTTCCCACATCGTTCTGGAGAGTATGAAGGCGGGCACGTTTCAAGGCACGAGCCAGGATCCATATGAACGGCTAACGCTGCGCGAGAAGGAAGTCCTCCAGTTAATCGCGCAAGGAAAATCCAATAAGGAAATTGCTACACTGCTTAATATCAGCGTTAATACCGTCGCCGTGCACCGCGCCCGCGTCATGGAGACGCTCGACCTCCACCGCACGGCGGAGCTGGTTCTGTTCGCGGTGAAGAAGGGCCTCATCCAGCCGTGAGGTCGGCAGGTGGGCAGCTCGGCAAATCGGCAGATGGGCAGGTCGGCAGGTGGGCGGCCCTTAAGACTTCAGCCCTCGCCCCGCTTTTATCGAAACAGCCCTCTCCCCACGAAGCTGTGAAAAAACCAACCGGCTGTCATCCTGAGCGCAGCGAAGGATCCCCGCAGTTTCTTATACTTCAGCGGCTCACGAACAACTGCAGAGATCCTTCGCTGCGCTCAGGATGACACATTCCGAATTTCTTCACACCTTCCGAGGGAAAGGGCTTCCGGATCACAAGAGCGCCCTATTTCAATACTAAGCATTAGCATTCTTAGTATTTATAATTTACAATTTACAATTCCCTCTTCCCTTCCTCACTGCCCTGTCGGCGCGGCCGGTGTTCCCGGAATATTCATGGCTTTGGTGGCCTGTCCCGTCTTGGCCTCCGAGATTTCAACATTGAACCTTTCCAGGATAGTGGCTGTGGCTTGTGCGTACTGGGTTAGCGCCTTGGCGTACGTGTCGCGCGCCTGGGCTTCAGTGGCTTCCTGGGCCGCGAAGTCCCTTTCTGCCTGGATAACGAGGAACGGCGTTGATTCTCCCAGTTGGAATTTCTTCTGTTCTCCGTCCCAGGTTTCCTTGGAAAGCTCCGTCGCCGCCACGGCCGCATCAATTTGTGCCCGGGCCTGGGTAACGGCAATCACAGCGGCGCGCACGTCTTGCTGGGCCAGGTTCGTCTTCCGCTGCAAGTCAACCCGGAATTGACGCTGTTCGATCAGGGCTCTTGCAGCGTCCGCCTGGGCCTGACGATTGCGAATGGGAATCGAGAGACTGACGCCCAAAGAGTAGTTGGGATAAACATTCCGGAAAACCTGTGAGAGCGAATCACCGGCCCCTCCCGGTATATAACCTATCATTCCCGCAGGGCAAGACGGCTCATAGAGGGGATTACCCCCGCAAAGGAAATGCCCCGAGAGCCCCGAAGGCAGATAGGTGGCGAAAACGCTCAAGTTCGGAAGCAAAGCGTTTCGGTCCCGCTGAATGGTGTACTCCTGGTTGCGCATGTTCAAATTTACTTGTTCGATCTCCGGCCGATTTTTGGCTGCCAGATTGAGAGCGTCTTCGAGAGTAGGAATGTCATTGGCGGCGGGCTCAGGCAGCTTATCCGTGGGCTCGATGGGCACCGCGGCCAGATCACCGTCCACATGCTTCGAGAGTTCGGTTTTCAGCTTCTCTTCCTGCTGCTGGTAGGTCGTCTGAGCGGCGATTAGAAGCTGCCTTCGGCTGGCGACTTCTGACTTGGCGCGTGTAACCTCGATGGCCGCCATATTCCCGATTTCCACCTGGCGGGTGTTATTATTCAGATCCGCCTGCGCCCATTTAACCGCTTCTTCAGTCACGCGAATGTTCTCGCGGTCGTATAGAAGATCCCAGTAATCGTTCACGATAGTTGCCATCGTGGTCATGACATTCTGGCGGAAAACGCTGTCGGCCACTTTCAGGTCGTTCTTCGCGATGCGCAAGTTCGCCGCATTGGCTCGATAACCGAAGCCATTCAGGAGGTTCTGGTTCACGCTGATTCCCAGGTAGGAGGGAATCTCGGGGTTGACGAGGGCCGTTAGAGCGCTGGTGGTGCTGCGGGTTCCGAAAACGCCAGCGATAATGCTGGTGCCTGTCATAAAGCCCTGCCCGTAAAAAGCCGAATAACTGCCAGTGTGCGTGTCCACGGAGGCAAGGCCGGTGAGGACAGTTGTTTGGAGGGGCGTGGCAGCTTGGTTCCAACTCGTAGAGAATTGGACAAAGGGATCGCAGCAGCCGGTCGAACCAATGTTAACGGCGCCACCGCCGGAATATCCTGCGCCGCCCGCGCCACTGCCCGAGCCACCTCCGCCGCCACCCGAGGTCGAGCCAATAGCCCCGGAAAACAGCGCCGTCGAGATCGATGCGCCACTCACGCCACGTGCCGCCGCACCCGCCCTGGTACGGAGATAGTCCGTTTGCGCTATCGGGATCTGGTACCGAGCGTAGTCAATGTCCAGATTGTTTTCTAGTGCCAGCGCAATGGCGTCCTGAAGGGAGAGCCAGAGCTTCCCGTCGCGAATCAAGTCTTTCAGCCTCCGCGAGTTTTCCATTCCGGTCTGGGGGACAGGAAGGGTCGTAAAGGACTGGAAGATATTCGGAAACGAGTGGGTACTCGTATAGTCATGGGACATCACAGATGGGGAGAAATTCGAGGCGGGCTGGGCAGCCTGTTGACCCCAGACGGCGGTAGTTTGAACAAAAGCGGCCAACAACCCCATTCCCAAGATGAGGACCAGACTGCGAATTGATTGCAACTTCATAACAGTTTGCACTCCTTTCGGGCTTTAATCATCAATACGCTGGCGGCAAGCCAGAAGTTTCGTTCCACAGTATAACCCACTCCGTGCGGCTCTCCCGCGGACAGACGAGGCTGCGTACACCATGAGCCCTAAACCCGAGTTCCCGTCTCCCCTCTCCTGCGGGGAGACGGGAGAGCGGGAGGTGCGGGAGGGTGAGGGGCTGTTTCCGTGTTTTTGGTTTTGGTATCGGACTTCTAAAAGCACCTTTCTTTGTTTTCATAGACATTCCCGGTTCGTTCGTTGTTTTTGGAGCCCCCAGCGAAGCCGCGGAGTTCGAAGCCACACTGGAAGGCGGGGGCCTACGCCAGCGAAGTCCAAACTGGCAGCTCCGCAGACTCCTCTGCCCACCTTAAACCCCGTCCCTTTGTTTTCATAGACATTCCCGGATCGTTCGTTAGTTTTTGGAGTGCGGCAGCGAAGCTGCCGCCTTGGAATCGCTTGCGCAAAAACGGTAGGGGCCGCGACTGCGCTCGAAGGCACCTTTGGTACCAGCACCTTGAAAGCTGTGGTAATAGCGTTTAACACACACTCTTGATGCGCAAATCGTGCACATTTTAGGTTCGTTTTCAAACTGACTTCCTTTGTTTTCAATGACTTCCTAGCTTCGTTCCCACGATTTTGTGTTTTTTCGCGAATTTGCGGTTCGCCGTTCCGGCGGGCCGCATTCGAACGGCCCGAACTCTGTCAGCTTGGCCGTGGGGCGGAAAGAGTAAATCACTGAAGCGTCGTTCGCGGGGTCTAATCTGCGCTCCTGGCATGCAATATTGACGTCGTCTTGGGTTTGTTTTCGCGCCAACTGAAAAACGCCTTCCTTTGTTTTCAATAACATACTGGCTTCGTTCGTAGTATTTCGCGTGTTTTCCCCGGACTTCCCGGCGCCTCAGTGATCAAGCCCATGGCGCGAACCCCGGACAAATGGCCGATCTGAGGAACCGCAGAGGCCCGGAGACTGGCCGCCTACAGAGCTGCCTCGACCCTGCGCTGATGTTGACTGCGACTTCTTGACCCCTCAACTTTTTGACTCCCTGGCGCCTGCGGCCTTTGCCACAGGGTACGCTAGCATTGTAGCATAGAGACAGAGGTTTGTCAAGATGTAAAATTGTCCCTATCTTTGTCGGCCGATGACGTTCCCTGGGAGCGCGGGCTTCCAGCCCGCATCTGGCATCTCGGCAAGCGGGCTGGAAGCCCGCGCTCCCAGGCTTTCCGGGCATGAAATGGCCCACGCTATTCGTAGCGCAGCGCGGTGATGGGATTGACTTTGGTGGCCCGGCGCGCGGGAATGTATCCGGCAGCGAGCGCCAGCAGGACTAGGAGTCCGGCCACGGCCACAAAGGTGAGGGGGTCCTGGGCCGAGATCCCGTACAGAAAGCTGGAGAGCAATCGGCTGAGCGCGAGCGCCGCCGCCGCGCCCAAACCAAGCCCGGCGATGACCAATTCGAGGCTTTGGCGAATCACCATCCCGAAAATGCTCGAGCGGGAAGCGCCCAGCGCGACCCGGACACCGATCTCGAAGGTTCTTTGGGACGTCGCGTAGGAAACCACTCCATAAGTGCCCATGGCAGCCAGGGCCAGAGCGGTAGCGGCGAAAACCAGGAATAGCCACATCATGGAGCGCGACTGCGCGGCGGAGTCCACCACGATCGCCTCCAGAGTCCGCACTTCGCCCACGGGTACATTGGGGCTCACGCTCGCCACCAGTTCGCGAACTTCGCCCCCAAAAGAGTCCGCCCCGGCCGAGGTTCGTGCGATCAGGTACATCGCCGTGGGCAACTTCTGGTCTGCACCCACCGATTGAGCGTAGGGCATATAGATCGCCCCATCAATCCAATCCAGGGGCCTATCCGCAAGGTTGAATTGGCGCACGTTTCCGACCACGCCCACCACGGTTCGCCAGTCTTTGTCCCAAACCAACCGTAGGTGCTTGCCGATGGGGTTTTCGCCGCGCCAGAATTTTTGACCCGTCGCCGCACTTACGATCACCACTTGACCTGATTTCTCCGCATCGGAATCCCGGAATAGCCTGCCCTGAAGCAGGGGAATGCCCATCACGTGGAAGTAGTCAGGGGTGATGGCGCCGGCCCAGAGCAGGGGAGCTAGAGACTCCCCCTCCCTCAACGGGTGTTCTTCCATCTCCGCCACGACGTAGGGCGCCTCGCCCGTCAAAGGCACCGTATTCGCGGCCGATACTTCAGAAATTCCAGTCATCTCGCGCGCCCGGCGCAACAACTCATCATAAAGCGCCAGGCACGCGGCGCGCTCGCGGCACGACGACTGGTCCGGCGTGACGCGAACGCTCAGAACGTGCTCGCCTCGGAAGCCCGGATTCACTTCCATCAACCGCCACAAGGTCCTGATCAGCAGTCCGGCGCCGACCACCAGCACCACCGCCAGCGCCACCTCGCCCACGATCAGCGACCTGCGAAGGCTAATTCCAGCCGCGTCGGTCGAGCGCTGCCCGCCGGCCTTCACGGAGTCCGCCAGGCCCGTTTTCGAAGCCCGCAACGCCGGTGCAAGACCGAACGCCAGGCTAGTGACGAGGGACAGGGCCGTTACAAAGGCAAGAACTCGCCAGTCCATGCCAAGTTCCCCGCCGCTGGGCATATCCGCCGGCAGAAAGGTCTTCAAGCCCGAGAACGCGGCGAAAGCGAGCGCTAGACCGAACGCGCCGCCAACCATGGCCAGTACCACGCTCTCGGTCAAAAGTTGGCGCACAATCCTTCCCCGCGCCGCGCCCAGCGCCGTCCGCAAGGCGAATTCCTTGCGCCGCGAAGACGCGAGCGAAAGCAGCAGGCTCGCCACATTCACACACCCAATCATCAAGACGACGCCGACCGCACCCATCAACACCAGCAACTTCGTACGGACGTTGCCCACCAGATCCTGCTGCAAGGGGAGCACCGTGGCGTCGGCGTTCCAACTTCGCGCCATGGGATACGGAAACATGCGAATGATCTCGGGAACCATGCTGCGAATCTCGCTACAAGCTTGCGCCAGCGTCGCGTGCGGGCGCAACCTGCCCACCACCGGCTTGAAACCATGCTCCCAAATCGCGTCCCGATTGCCCGGATCGATGTGCAAAGGCACCCACAGTTGAGCCTCGGGAATCAGGAAATTGAAGTTGGGTGGCATCACGCCAACCACGCGCCGGTCGACGCCGTTGATCTTGATCATGCGGCCGATTATGCCCGGGTCGCCCCCGAACTTGCTGCGCCATAGTGGGTGACTGAGAATCACCAAGTTATCTTGTCCGGCGTGATCTTCGCCGGGCTGAAATGTGCGCCCTAACTTCGCGCCCGCCCCAAGCAGCGAAAAGATATTCGCCGAGACGATGCTTCCCGCCAAGTGCACTGCCTCGCCTTGTCCTGTCAAGTTGAAATCCGAACCATTCTCGGGTTTATCGGAATAGGCGGCGAACTCCATCGTCCGGCTCAACTGCTGTAAGGCAAGGAAACCACCCGTCGGGTAATACCCGGTCGGCCGTACCAACCGGTCCGGTTCGGAATATGGAAGCGGCCGAAGGAGCACGCCATCCACCAGGCTGAACATCGCTGCGTTGCCGCCGATGCCGAGCGCCAGCGAGAGCGCCGCCACCAGGGTGAAGCCGGCGTTCTTGCGCAAGGTGCGGAAAGAGTAACGGATGTCTTGCCCGAGATGCGCGAACCATGTCCAGGCCCACAGATCGCGGATTTCCTCCTCGACAACGGTTCGATTGCCCAGCGCACGCTGCGCCGCATAGCGGGCCTCTTCCGCAGAAACACCCGCCGCGCGTTGCTCCTCCGCTTCCAGTTCGAGATCGGCACTGAGTTCTTTCCGCATGTCTTCTTCCCGAGCCTGCTGCCGACTTTGCCAACGATGCCAGAGATTCATGGATGCCTCCGCCGGTTACGGCATGTGGTGCGGGCGTCTCGCCCGCAGTCAGCGGGAGCGTCCCGCTCCACACCGCCGGTCCTACGCTAACGCCATCAGTCGCGAGATCGCCGCGACCAGTTGCTTCCAATTCGACTCCTCGCGCGCCAACTGCTTCTTGCCCGTAGGCGTCAGGCGGTAATACTTGAACTGGCGATTCCTGTCTTTGGCTGCTTCCCACCTTGAGATCGCCCAGCCCTGGCGCTCCAGCCGATGCAAGGCCGGGTAAAGAGAGCCGTGCTCGACCTGGAGCAGATCGTCCGTGGTTCGCTGGATGTGCTTGGCAATCTCATGGCCGTGCGCCGGACCCAAGAGGAGAGTGCGAAGGATCAGCATGTCCAGCGTTCCCTGCAGCAATTCCATGTGTTCCGCAGTTGCCTTTTTCATGATGGTAGACATTCTACCATACTTCGTTTCTTGAGGGTAGACGTTCTTCCCCCGAATAAGTTAGCAGATGGAATTAAAAAACCGGATGCAATACAGGACAAAACCGGATACACTAAGCGCGCTTCGTGCGAAACAGGTTCGAGGTACCGTGCCAGTAACAACACGCCTCCGACTGCCCGCCCTGACTTCCCTAAGGTTTTTTGCGGCATTTCACGTTCTCATGTTCCATTCGTTCGTCATGCAGGGACTCGGGTGGGCGCCCGCCTGGCTGCGGCAGTTCGCGAGCATTGGGTACGTGGCGGTCTCGATGTTTTTTGTGCTGTCCGGTTTCGTTCTTACCTATACTTATTCGGGCATTGACATCAAAATCGGCAGCTTCTGGCGGGCGCGCCTGGCGCGGCTCTATCCTGTGTACCTCCTGTCCCTGCTCATAACCGGACCGTTCTTTTTCTACGCTGTGCTGCGGACGCAGGATCCCTATCTGGGGCACTTCAAATCTCATCTTACCTCGACAGCCATTCTCGTGATCACCATGCTTCAAGCCTGGTCTCCACTGGCCGCCCTGGGGTGGAATGGGCCTGCGTGGGCCGTATCTGTCGAGATTTTCTTCTACCTGGTTTTTCCATTCCTGCTAGTCCGTCTCGCCCGAAGCTCAAACAACACGCTGGCGGGCGTGGCAATCTCCGGCTGGGCTGTGATCATCGCTCTGGACGTTGTTTACGCAGTTCTTCAACCAGACCACGTGCAGCCAAGTTCGGATACCGATTTTCTGTTTTGGTTGAGTCTCGTGAAATTTCATCCCGTCATGCGGTTGCCTGAATTCATTATTGGCGTCGCATGCGGCTTGTGGTTCAGGCGCGGCGGCGTCAGCCCGAAGTTGGCGACACGGATGGTTTTGGCTGGTACGGCAGCCACACTCCTACTGGCAGCGTTCAGCCAATATATTCCCTATCCGGTGCTGCACACTGGACTCTTCGCGCCAGCCTTCGGGGCCATCATCTATGGGCTAGCACTGAGGCCTCGCTGGGCGAGCTTTCTCGAGTGGCGGTGGCTGGTGCTGTTCGGTGAATCCAGCTATTGTTTTTATCTCCTGCACGCCATGATTGTTGGTATGGTCCTGTACGCCGGCCTGCAGGCCATGAGCAAGCCCACGCTGCTGCGCTGGATAGGCGGCGCGATGACGGCCATGATCGTGGGATTGCTGGCTTACCGCTTCGTGGAAGAGCCCGCCCGGCGCTGGCTGCGCGGAAAGCCGAGGGCCGCTCTAACTGCTTCGTGAACCGGCAGTAAGCCCGGACCGCTACTCGTATCGCAGGGCGACCATGGGATCGACTTTGGTCGCTCGGCGGGCGGGCAGGTAGCAGGCCAGCAGCGCCACTGCAATCAGGATCAGCGACACACCCGCGAACGTGACCGGATCGCTCGCCTTGAGTCCAAAAAGCAGGCTGGAGAGGAAACGCGTCACGGCCGCTCCGGCGGCGATGCCGGCTACGACCCCCACCATGGTTATCCGAAGCCCCTGCACCGCGATGCCGCGCAACACGTCGGCCTGTTCCGCTCCGAGCGCCATCCGAATGCCAATTTCCCGCGTGCGGCGAGCCACCTCAAAAGAAAGCAGGCCGTAGAGCCCTACGCAGGCGAGCAGCAGCGCCAAGCCGCCAAAACAACTGCCCAGGCGCGCGATCAGGCGCTCTTGGGTCAGCAATTCGTCGATCCGCTGCGACTGTGTGCGGACGCCGAAAATCGGAAGGTTGTTATCCGTATCGCTCACGGTCCTGCGCACGGCTGGAATCAGCGCGGATGAACTCGACGCCGTGCGCAACTCGAAAGTCGCGCCGCCGCCCGTTACGGGAACGTAAACGGTGGGATGGACTTCGCGCCGCAAGCTGTCGTACTTCGTATCGCCCGCCACGCCGATAATCTCCCAGGCCTTGGTGATCTTCGGCTTTTCAGCCGCGTTGCCGGTTGTTTCGGAGTCGTCGCTTTGAGTCAGCCTCTTGCCGAGCGGATTCTGGCCCTCAAAATAGTTGTGAACAAAGCTGGTATTCACAAGCACGGGGATCGGCGGGCCCGCCGGAGCGGGAGATTTGGCAGCCGACAACACGCCGGAAGGAGTTGCCGTTTGTTGCGGGGATTGTCCGGCTGCGGCGGCCTGAGCCGCTTGCACAAAGTCGGCGCTGGTGAAAGCGCGCCCTTCGAGCACAGGAATTCGCAAGGTCTTATAAAAATCCGGCCCTACCGCGAGCATGTCCACCTCCTGAGTCGATTTTTCCGCCTGCCCTTCCACGTGAACGTCGCTAGTCCATAGACTCCCGCTTAAGAGC
Organism: uncultured Acidobacteriota bacterium; assembly: GCA_963831905.1. Classification (GTDB taxonomy): domain Bacteria; phylum Acidobacteriota; class Terriglobia; order UBA7540; family UBA7540; genus CAVROP01. The sequence continues at coordinate 187,983 of CAWHRX010000010.1, forward strand.
GAGTCCGAGGAATAGCTCACGGAGATCACACCGGGCAGCGCCGCCAGCCGCTCCTGCAAGTCGCGATAGAGGCTTTGAATTTTGGAGTCCGAGTATTTCTGGAGCGTGGGGTCAATGCTGAAGAGCAAGAGGTTGCGGGTGTCAAAGCCCGGATGAATGCTGCGGAGATTCCGCAGCGTCCGCACCACCAAACCCGCGCCAATCAGCACCACGATCGATAGCGCGACCTGGATGGCCACGAGCGCGTTGCCGAGGTGGAACCGGCGGCCGGGCCGCATCTTGCCTCCTGGAAGCCCCGAGGCGCTCTCTCTGAGCGCCGGCGTCAAGTCCAGTCGCGCGCTGCGCAGCGCCGGCGCCAGGCCGAAAAGGATTCCGGCGAAGAGTGAAACGCCAATCGTGAAAGCGAGAACCCGCCAGTCCGGCCCGATCACAAAAGGAAACGGGCGGTCGCCATCGCCCGACATGAGGGCGGTCAAGGCGGGCACGCCCCAAATCGCCACGAGCACTCCCAGCGCTCCTCCGGCTAGCGATAGCATCACACTTTCCGTCAGCAATTGCCGCACCATCCGCAGGCGCCCCGCGCCCAACGCCAGGCGAACGGCCACCTCCTTCTGTCGCGACGTAGCGCGCGAAAGCAGAAGGCCCGCCACGTTGGCGCACGCAATCAGGAGGATAAGGCCGACCGCGGACATCAGGATGTAGAGCGGCATTGAAATGGAGCTCCGCCTTCCGTCAAGGCCTGATTGTGCAGGCTTAAGGAGGATGCGGGGATCATCCGCAGCCTTCGATCGCGGATTCTGCGCATTCAGCATTTCATTGCGAAATAGCAGGCTGGCCGCCGCTTGCGCGCTTTCGAGCGTCACGCCAGTCTTCAGCCGCGCCACGACGACCAGCCACCAGACATCGAGGCTACGCTCCTTGTTTTCGCGTCCGCCCATCCAGGGGATGCTCAGGCGGGAATCCGTGGAAAGCGGAAGGAACATGTCTTGAGTTTTCCCGGGCGTCAAGCTGGTAAAGTTCGGCTCCGTCACCCCGACGATCGTAAACGGGACGGAATTCAGCACGATGGTTCGGCCGACGGCGGACCGGTCGCCGCCGAACGCATCTTGCCAGAACGCATAGCTCAGGACGACCGCCGGAGGGGCGGAAGGCAAATCATCGGCCGGGCCTAGCGCGCGTCCGACCAGGGCGCTCACGCCCAGTGTGGAGAAGTAATCTCCAGAGACAAGCTCGCCGTCTGCCATGCGGGCAGGCCCGTTGCCGCTGAGCACGAGCCGAGCAGGCCCTGCAAAAGCCGTCGCGCTGGAAAACGCTTGCTTCTCCGAATGAATCAACTCGAAGAAAGGATAAGGCAACGAGCAGCCCGACGGGTTCTTGTCCCCGCCTTCGTTACGCGCGCAATCGCCAAATGAGCTTGTGCCATTACGGCGAGGCGCTTTATGCGCGCTCCAGCTCATCACCACGAGCCTTGACTGGTCGCGCACCGGCAGAGCGCGAAGCATGACGGCGTCAATCAAGCTGAAAATGGCGGTGTTGGCGCCGATGCCGAGGGCCAGCGTCAGCACCGCCACCACCGTGAAGCCGGCATTGGCGGTGAGCATGCGCAAGCCGTAGCGAAGGTCCTGTAGCAGAGTACCCATCATTCACCTCGATAAGTTAGAAGCTGTCAGCCGTCAGCTATCAGCTTTCAGCAAGCAGCCTTCGAAAATCCTTAGCTGAAAGCTGACGGCTGATAGCTGAGAGCTTCATTCATGCCGCAACGCCACGATGGGATCGACCCGAGCGGCGCGGCGCGCGGGAATGTAGCAGGCCAGCAGCGCGACTCCCGCGAGCAGCGCCGCTACGGCGGCAAATGTCAGCGGGTCGGTGGGACGCACGCCGTACAGCAGGCTCGCGAGGAATCGTGTCATGCCGGCCGCTCCGGCCAGACCGCACGCAATGCCCACCAAGGTCAGCGCGAAACCCTGCCCCACAACCAACCCCAGAACGTTGCGCCTCTGCGCCCCGAGAGCAATACGCACGCCGATTTCGTGCGTTCGCTGTCCAACGAAGTACGAAATCACGCCGTAGATGCCAACGCTGGCGAGGAGGACGGCGACCGCGGCGAATGCTCCCAAAAGCATCATGGCGAAACGCTTCGCGGCGAGGGAATCGGAAATAATCTCTTCGATGGTCTCGAAGTCCCAGAGGACCCGGTCCTTGTTCATTTCACCGGTCAGACGCCGAATTGCGTCCCCCAGGCCGGCAGCGGCATTCCCGGACCGCACTACGACGCCGATTCCCGGCACGGACAACTTCAACGGCGCGTCGTCGAGCTGCATGAAGGAATGATAGATCTGCGCACGGAGTGGATTGGCCTCGTCGGAATCCAGTCCCCACTGCTTCACGTGGCCGACCACACCTACGATCTCTGCAAGTTGATCGAATCCGTTGAGGTGCAGGCGTTTTCCCAACGGGTCCTGGCCGGGGAAAAACTTCTGCGCTAACACGTCGTCGATAACGATGACAGGCGGTGAGTGCTCGTTGTCCAGTTCCGAGAAGAAGCGGCCGCGCTTGAGGCGAATACCCATCGCCTTTAAATATCCCGGCTCAACCACGTAACTGAGCGCCCAGTTCATTTCACTCTCGCTCTGCGGCTTCGGCTGGTCCTCGAACCAGAATTGCTCGTCATCCTCGCCACTCAGCGGAAATGCGGCCCAGGTGAGTGACACGGCTTGAATTCCGGGAATCGATTCGAGTTCATGATCGAGTTGGCGGCAAGCGGCGCGAACCGCGTCGGCGCTAGCTGTGTTCATCGAGGGTGGAAAGCCGTAGCTGAAGGTCAGAATATTGTGCGCGTCGAATCCCGGATCAACACTCCAGATCCGCGCCAGGGTGCGAATCAGCAGGCCGGCGCCGATCAGCAGCACGAATGCCATCGCCATTTCGGCCACCACTAGTGCTCGCTGGAGGCGATGGCGTGTCCCGCTCGCGCCACGGCCCCCTTCCTTTAGTTGTTCGTGCAAGTCGGCCCTCGAGAGCTTCAGCGCAGGGGCCAATCCGAATAGCATCCCGGCGAACAGCGCGATGGCCAATGTAAATAGCAGGGCTTGCCAGTCGACGCTGATTTCCTGGGAGCGCGGCAAAGCCGCAGGGAGCAACTTGAGCGCAACCCGTGTGCTCCAGGAAGCGAACAAGAGTCCAAGCCCGCCCCCGGCCAGGGCAAGCAGCGAAGTCTCCGCCAGAAGTTGCCGCACAATTCGCCCCTGGCCGCCACCCAGCGCCGCGCGGATGGCGAATTCCTGCGCTCGCCCGGTGGAGCGCGCCAACAAGAGATTCGCCACGTTCACGCATGCGATCATAAGCACGAAACCAACAGCACCAAACAGAACCAGCAACAACGGCCGGACGCGGCCCACGATTTGTTCTTTCAACGGAACCAGCGTCGCGCCAAGGCCCCGGTCGGTGTCGGGATAGGCTCGGGCGAGGTTTTGCGTCACAAGAGCCATGTCGGCCCGGGCCTGCGCCAGCGTTACGCCGGGTTTGAGCCGGGCGATACCGTGGATTCCCAGGCCCGCTCCACGATACGAGAGCGCGTTATTATTCCACTGGCCCATCGGCATGTAGACGTTCTCGATCCAGCAGGCCGGCCGACACTGTTTCCACGTGGAAAGACGCAGGTATCACGCCCACAATCGTGAAACCACGGCCATCCAAGGTCAGCGTCTTGCCCAGGATTTCCCGCGATGACCCGAGCTTGCGCTGCCAGAAGCCTTCGCTAACCAGCACAATGGGCGCGGCGCCAATTCGATCTTCGCCTTCCGTGAATGTGCGGCCGAGAACGAGCTTCACCCCAAGCAAGGCGAAGAAATCCGAGGTGATGAATTCCGCCGCCACTCGCTCGGCTTCTTCCACCCCGGTGAAGGTCATGGCAACGGGTCGGTAGACAGCCATGGCGATAAAACTGCTGTTATCCTTTTGCCAATCGAGGAAATTCGGATAGGAGATCGATCCCCGCTCGAAGTTGGGCTTGCTGGCGTGAAGCGAAATCAGACGGTCAGGATCGGAAAACGGCAGCGAGTTAAGGAGCACCTTATCGACAACCGAAAACATTGCCGTGTTGGCCCCGATACCCAGCGCCAGGGTCAACACAACGACCGCCGTAAACCCCGGCTTCCGCGCCAGCACGCGCAAGCCATAGCGTAAGTCGTTAAGCAGGTAACTCATCGTGTCCATCCCCCCGAGAAGCGGGTGGTTCCTGTTGGCAGGCACTGAAGTGTAAAGTGTAAAGGCTGAAGGATAAACCCGAAGAGCCGGCTCGTTGCCGACTTTTGCCAGCTAAGCAAGCGCCACCAACTCCGGTTCTCCTCAACCGCAGTCCTTCAGCCTTCATCCTTTAGCCTTAACCCTTCAGCCTTAAACTCTAGCCACCATAATTAACCACGTGCTTCTTCTGTGCCTGCCATTGCTCGCTGGAGAAAATACGCGGGCCAACCTGAATAAGTCTCGGGAGCATGTTGTAGACGAGAACGGGCTCCCACTTGGTCCCGCCGCGGGTCCGAAGGCCGCTGCGATTCAACTCTTCGGCGATTTTGGAGAAAGGCAAATCCTGCACGATGCCATCCAACATGTGAATGAGGACCTGAGTCTCGGCAGGATTTTCAACAAGGTGCAAGCAGTCATCGCTCACGCGCAGACCATAGGGTATTTCTTCGCGGGGGTGACGGGGTTCTTTGTGGGGCTCTTCGACCTCCCGTTCCCACTCTACGGCGACCAGCTTCCATCCCGCTGCAGACTTCAGCTTGAAGTATTCCGACTCCAACGGCTTTTCCACAACCTCGCGAACTCGCTCGACATTAGCCATGGCTCCTCCTTTCGAGAACTGTCAGCTTTCAGCTCTCAGTATTCGGCGAGAACCATGATTTCCATGCTCTTGCTGACGGCTGATAGCTGACGGCTAATAGCCTCATTTCATACCTCAAAACCGCCGCCCCCCTTCTAATCCCGATCAAAAACAAGGATGTTCGGCTCGCTTTGACCCACGGGGTGCATGGTCATCGTCAAGGTCTTGAGATCGGGAGAAAGCTCGAACTGCCGGGTGTCCGTGACCTTGCCATTGATCTTGACGGTCAGCTCGAGAGTGCGCTCGTTCACCCGGCGCCCGGAGCGCGCAGAGCCGGGCGCAACGTTCGAGCGCAGGTCCGGATAATCTTTCCCATCGAATTTCAGGTTTAGAGCCTCGCGGTCGCCAGAGTTGATGAACGAAAGGCCTTCACCCGCGTAGGGCCGGATCTGAAGCTCGAAAGCCGACTGTGGCTCGCTGGTGCTTACCCATGTGCCCACGAAAGCTGAGCCGGGTGTCGTCCGCTTATACACATAATCCATTCTGAACGTAGACCCGTCAGGCGGGTTAGCCGTAAAGTGATCGCTGAGCGTCTTCCCGTCTTGGGATAGCGTCCAAATCCCGGTAATGAAAGTGTGCCCACCTTTCTTCCGGACTACCTTCCAGTTGACGGGCCCCTCGACGGTGACGGACAGCGTGGTTCCGTTTACGCCAGGTTGATCCGTGCCGTCAGCCACGATAGTCTCGACATCGCCGCCGCCGAGGTCGAGGGCGTACTTGTTTGCGCCGAGACTCTTAACTTTCATATAGTCGATGACTTTGCTTTTGGACGGGTTCAGCTTCCATTTGCCTACGAACGGGTCGTCCGCTGCTCTTAATGTGCCCGAAGCCAGACAGGCGACCAGCAGCAACTGAAGAGCGCGCTTTGACATGATGAAGTCCTCCATAAAAGAATTCGGGCTTCCCTGATTCGCTTAGGCGGTCGATTGCCTCGATCCGCTACGGCTTGCGCGTTGCCGTCCATCGCCCATCGGCCAGGCCTTCGACTCTCATGCGCCCGCCAGCCGAATCGCCATCAATCCAACCTGCTAGCGCCACGGCGCCAGTTCCCGGGTCTCCAGGACCTTGCTTTGGCCATTCCGCGTTGAAGCCGAGCTCGACATAGCCATCCCGCCACGTTCCGGCAACTGGGCGGGCATTACCGAGAGCGCCGGACCAAGTTCCAATCACCTTGTTTCCCTCGCGTGTGAGCTGTAGAGTACCGTCAAAGTTTCCGGCGTAGCTCGAAAACCTCACCTGCCATGTGCCGCTCGAGTCCGAGCCATTCTTCACAGGCAGCGGGGCCGACTTCGTGATTCGGACGTTGGAGAAATAAGCCTCCTCGCCGGAGTCACCCCACAGCGCCACGCCGCCCCGCAAATCCTCACCCTTCAGGCCGTCCACCACGAGGCTTGGCTGTTCCGATCCGTTTAAATAGAGCTTCGCGGAGCGGCCCTTAACTTCGATCCTGACCTTCGTCCATGTCTCCATCTGTAATTCCGCATAGGCCTCGTAGACCCAAGGCCACCTCTGGCGTAGTTTGTACCAGTCGAAGTCCGGCTCGGAGACGTATTGCACCGAATGGTTCCGCATCTCCTGGTCATCTGAGCGCGAGTTCCCCGGGCGCAAGTAGAAGAGCTCGTACCGTGATGCGTCCGGCCGCGCTCGGAAGGCGATGCCGACAAAGCCGGGCATTCTTACCCCGGGCGGCGTGGTAATTTTCAGGGCAATATCCCCTTCGATGGTTCCATCCTGAAAGTCCGTGCCCCTCAGAAGCGCGAAGCCGTCCTTTTCCGAGTCGTTTATGAGACGCACAGCTTTGCGCCCCTTGTATTCGACGGCGTCCGCCTTTACGTTAATCAGGGCGAGATCCTGGGTCTCGCTGAGCGCAAACGTTTGAGCGTTACAAGTAGCCTGACCGAAGCCGGCCCAGGCCAGTAAAATCGCGAAAATCGCAAGTGTCTTCGCTCCTAACCGCGTGACTGGAGACATAATCTCCTGACCCCCAACATGAAATGCAGCGGATGTCCGCCTGTTCCCTATCACCTGTTCCCTGTTCCCTACTCTGGCGCCTATTCGTACCGCAACGCCACCAGCGGATCGACCCGTGTTGCCCGCCAGGCGGGAATATAACAAGCCAGAAAAGCAATCGCTCCGAGCACGGCCAAAACCGCGCCCAGCGTTGGCGGATCCGCCGGGCGGACGCCGTAAAGTAAGCTCGTCATGAATCTCGTCAAACCGAGCGCGGCCGCCAGCCCGATGCCCATTCCTGCCAGCGCCAGCACCATGCCCTCGCGCACCACGAGTCCCAGAATCTCATGGCGCGAAGCGCCTAATGCCATGCGTAATCCCAGTTCGTGGGTACGCCGGCTGACCGCGTATGACATCACACCGTAGATCCCTATCGCGGCCAGGACGAGGGCGGTTGCCGCGAAGATGATCAGCAGCAGCATGGCAAAGCGCCGCTCCGTGAGCGAGTCCGAAATGATCTGCTCCATGGTTGCGACTTCGAAAATGGGCTGGTCTTCGGTAGGCCCTGCCACCTGCGCTCGCACGGCCGAAACCAACCTCAAGGGATCAGGACCGGTGCGCAAGACGAGCGTCAATCCTGCCACGGCTTCGGACATGAACTTGTCAGGTATTTGGAGAAAGGGGAAGTAGATTTCGTTCCGGATCTTGGCCGTGTCGTCGGCATCCAGACCCCAGTGCTTCACGTGTCCGGTGATACCGACAATCTGGACGGGGCCTATGACCATCAGGTTGAACTGTTTGCCCAGCGCATCCTGGCCGGGGAAGAGATGCTTAGCCATCACTTCGTCAACCACTACCACAGGCGGCGAGCTGAGAGTGTCGTGATCGGTAAAGAAGCGTCCTTCCTTGAGCGGAATGCCCATGGCGCGGAGGTAGCCGGGCGTCGCAATGTACATGAGAGTTGAAGCCATCTGGTCTTGCGGCGGTTGAGGCCCTTTTCCCAGCCAGAATGCAATCTCGCTGTCATCGCCACTGAGGGGAACCAACGACGTAATCGCAACCGACTGGACGCCGGGGATGCCGGACACGCGATCGAGCAACTGCTGGTAAGCGAGCCGGATGCCTGCCGGGCTGGCCATCACGCTGGGAGACAGCGCCACATCGGTTGTCAACACGTGGTGGGGGTCGAAGCCGGTGTCAACCCGAAACAGCCTCCAAATGCTCTGCAGCATCAATCCCGCGCCCGCGAGCAACACCATAGCCAAGCCGATCTCCACAACCACAAAAATCCCTTCCGCGCGATGGCGTCCCCCGCCGCTGCCCCGAGCGCCTTCCTTCAGCGCCTCTTGGGGATTCACTTTCGAACTATGAAATGCCGGCGCAAGGCCGAATAGAATGCCGGTGAGAATCGCGACTAACAGCGTAAACAGCAACACGTAAGGGTCGAGTCCGATTTCCTGGCTGCGCGGCAAAGCGTCGGGGACCGCAGCCAGCACGAGGCGCGTGCCCCAACTGGCGAGCAACAAGCCGAGGAGCGAAGCCCCAAAAGCCAGCATGATGCTTTCCGTCAAGAGCTGCCGCACCACCCGCCGGCGGCCTGCCCCCAGCGCGGCGCGGATGGCAAATTCGCGGCTGCGCGCGTTCGAGCGTGCCAGCAGCAGGTTCGCGACATTGGCGCAGGCGATGAGCAGCACGAATCCCACCGCACTCAGCAACAGCAGCAGCGTGGGCCGGATGTGGCCCACCATGTCCTCTTTCATGCCGACCACCGTCGCCCCCTCCCGCGCGTTGGTTTTGGGGTACTTCTGGGCAAGCGCACGGGCGATGGAGGTCATTTCAGCCTGCGCGGCAGCCATGGTGACGCCGGGCTTGAGCCGCCCTACGACGTGCAGTCCGGGATGATTTTCCCGATCACGAAGCTCTACGGAGTCCCATTGGCCCAAGGGAACGTAAAGGTCGGACTGCCGACGGAACCGGAAATCCGGGGGCAAAACGCCAATCACCGTGTAACTCTTGGCATTCAAAGTCAGGGTCCTGCCAAGAATTTGCGAGTCGCCGCCGAACCGCTTTTGCCACAGACTATAGGCGAGGATAACGACGCCGCCTGCACCTTCCCGGTCCTCCTGAGGCAGGAAGTTGCGGCCCAGAAATGGATTCACGTCCAGGACGGGCAGCAGGCCAGCGGATACATGTTCACCCTCAAGGTGCTCCGGCTGGCCGGAACCGGTGAAGTTGAAGTCATTCCTGCGGAAGCATGCCATGTCCGTGAAAGAGTGATTTTCCCGCTGCCAGTCGAGAAAATCCGGGTAGGAAACGGAGCTTTGGCTGAAATCAGCCGTCTTTTCGTAAATCATCATCAACCGCTCCGGTTGAGGGTAAGGCAGCGGGTGCAACAACACGCCGTTCACCACGCTGAAGATCGCGGTGTTTGCGCCTATGCCGAGGGCCAGGGCCAACAAAGCCACAGCGGTGAAGCCCGGATTCTTGGCCAGTGTCCGCAGACCGAAGCGCACGTCCTGAACGAAAGTAGGCATGGGGAGTCCTTACTTAATTACGGAATTTCGAGTTTCGGATTTCGAGTTTCGAGTTATTTGACCGCTACCACCACCAGCGTGGCGTCATCCTCGAATCGGCCGCCACTGAACTCGTTGACCTCGGCCAGGATTTTCTCTTGCAGCTCTCGCGCGCTCAGGTGACGGTTCTCTAAGAGGACGGCAGCCAAACGCTCTTCGCTGAATTCTCCCCCGCTTGCGCCGCTGATTTCCGTCACCCCATCCGTGAAAAGCACCAGCCGGTCACCGGTGGCGAGCTGCACCTCGCCCCTTTCGTATTTCCAATCGGGGAAAAGCCCCAGAGGGACACCGCCTTCGCCAAGGCGCATGCACGAACCGTCGCGACGCGCCAGAATGGGAGAGTTATGTCCCGCATTAGTAAAGACCAGACGATTGCACGTGCTGTCGAGCAAGCCATAGAAGGCAGTAATGAATCTGTCCCGAGAAATGTTATCGCAGATGATCCGATTGACCTTGCCACAAAGATCTTCAGGGGAAACTTGCTCGGAGGCCGTAGCCTTGAGCGCCGCCTGCAAGTTGGACATCAGGAGCGCAGCGGACATCCCTTTGCCTGACACATCGGCGATGGACATGCCAAGCTTGTTCTCGCTGAAGGCATGGACATCGAAGTAATCTCCACCTACATTACGTGCCGGTAACCAGGCACCAGAAATTTCAAAGCCCGCCATTTGCGGGATCTCCTTGGGGAGAAATCCGCGCTGTACGGCTTCGACATCCTCCCGCTCCCGCTCTTCGGCCTGCAACTCGCGGCGGCGCGAGGCGCCCAACTCGAGTTGCGTCCGCAAGATGTCAAGCAGGTGTGAGTTGTTCCACGGCTTCACAACAAAATCGCCCACTCCGCGGTGCATGGCTTCCACCGCCAACTCAACGCTGCCCCACGCCGTCATCACAACTATAGGCACAATGCTATCGGTCGCCTTGATGCGGGAAAGCAGGTCCAAACCCTCGAGACCCGAAGTCGTGTCGCGGGTATAGTTCAGGTCCAACAGCAACAGGTCGAAATCTCGGGCTTCAAGCGCCTGCAAAGCAGCCGTCGGTGAGCCCACACCTTCGGCTTCGTAGCCTTCCGCCTTCAGCAGGAGGCGAAGGGCCTCCACCACATCCGGCTGATCATCCGCGATCAGGATTCGCACCGTGGAAGATGTTCTTATTGTCTCGGTATCCAACACAATCGTCTCCATCGCTCTGCCTCTTCAAAGTACTCAGCTCTTAGGTCTTAGCCGTCACCTTAGGCAAGGGCACGAAATGGACCAATCGCAGAATAAGTCTAACTCGTTGTATAGGAAGGAGTTATTTGTTCTGCCGAGGACGCTCTCGGAGGTGGAGTGTCCGCTTTTGGGATTCCACTGTCCAATTTCGGACAGGAGTCGGGAGCCGGAAGTCAGGCTCAGGAATCAAGGATCAGTTCCCACCTGTCATTCCGAACGGAGCGAGGAATCTCGCTCGGACAAGGCTGGTATGGCCAATTACGGCTCCGTCAGTAGGAACTACAAGCCGATATTCCTCGCTCCGCTCGGAATGACAGCGCACTTAGCCACTGAACACTGGGGACTAGCCACTGCCCTACTTGATCGCCACGATCTCACGGCGTGCCGACCGGGTGAGGAAGGTCTTGACATTACCGCCAGGGACCAAGTGTTCGATTTCGCGATTGGTGAGAACCGGGTAGGGGAACGGCAGCTTACTTTCCGGGTCCGAGCGGAGCGTCATAAGACTGTCGAGCCACCAGCGCGTTCCCGCGCCATTTGGCAGGTTGGGTTCGCGAAGCAGGCAAAACACTACCCCGCCAGTCCGCAGATATGACCAGAACCTCGTCAATAAACCAGGGATCGCCTCGCGTGGAAGCAGGTCCAAGAGATGCCAGCAGGCAATCACAGACAACGAATCGGGAGGAATGGAAGGAATGTTCTCGAGAAAAGCGTCGATCAGAAAGGTCGTGGTCTTCCCCAGCCGCCGGATGTATTTGGGGTCGGATTCCCGGGCAAGTGCAATCAGGTCGGAAACGTAAAGTTTGGACCCGCGCTTGAGCAGGACATCGATCGTGGTGGGCTGCGCGGGACCACAATCAAGGACATGCGGACGCTTGACGTCCCGGAGGTTCTGCCACAACCATTCGAGGGCACGACTCGGTGCTGCCGGGGTAGTCTTGCGGGAGCCTTGAGAGTCGAAGAATGTTGTCGTTGGGAACATCAAAAGCCGCAGTCGGCTTATCCGCTCGTTCCCGAGGGGCGGGGCGCGGAGGCACCTTTGGGGCTCTCCTTGGCCTCACCCAAGGGGCGAGGTGCGGAGGCAGCTTTGGGGCTCTCCTTGGCCTCATCCCGAAGGATCTCAATGCTGCCTTTGAAATAGGCCCCTTCCTCGATGGCTACTGCGCCGGTCGCCAGATCGCCCACCAGATGCCCGCTGCGGCGAATCTCGACCTTCTCCCGCGCTGCAACTTTGCCCGTCAAGGTGCCAAGGATCACGGCTTGGCGAGCACGGATTTCAGCCTTGACTTGGCCATTCGCCCCGACGGTCAGGCAATGTTGTTCGAGGGCGATAGTCCCCTCGAATTGGCCTTCGATCAGCAGGTCCTCATCGGCAGTTATTTCACCCTTCAGCACCACGCTTGGACCGAGGACGGTCTGACGCGGAGTGCCGGACGCAGTACTTGACAACTTTGAAGTCATCTCATTCATAGACGTTTCCTGTCGGGGAGAAGGCGGAGGCGGCGGAGGAGGCGCCGTGCTCTGCACATCGCGCGGCTCCGTCGGCTGAGTTTTCTTGTCCCGCCACATTGACATTTCGGCTCCATCCTTGGTAACGGCCGCTTAGGTCGTTACTCTCTGGCACATTACCGCCCGCTATACTACATGCTATTAACCTGGAGCGCAATTCAAAAATGCAGTCAAATAAGGTGTCTGTGGCGCCCCTACAAAGTTGACTGGTAGACCACCCTCCCCCCCACAAGGGTGATTTCCACGCGCACATCTTTGATTCTTTCCGGTGGTATTCGGAATAAGTCTTCAGAAAGAACCACCACATCCGCCAGCTTTCCCGGTGAGATTGTGCCCTTTTCCTTCTCTTGAAAAGCAGCGTAGGCGGCGCCAAGTGTGTAAGCGCGCAAGGCTTCCTCGACCGTCAAACGCTGTTCTGGGAACCAGCCGCCGGGGTTTTTACCGTCGAGCGTGGCGCGCGTAACCGCGGCGTAAATGCCCGACAATGGGTCCAGGGGCGCCACCGGCCAATCCGAACCGAAAGCCAACCTCGCGCCGGCATCCAGCATGGACTTCCAAGCGTAACTCGACCGCGCGCGCTCGTGCCCTATGCGCTTCTCGGCCCAGCGCCCATCATCAATGGCGTGATAAGGCTGCATGGAGGCTACGATTCCGAGCTTCCCAAAGCGCGCAAAGTCCTCCGGCCGGACGTGCTGCGCGTGTTCGACGCGAAACCGGTGCTCGGCCGGGTGCTCGCCGCCAATCCGCTCATAAATGTCGAGAAGGCTCGATATGGCACGATCACCGATGGCATGAGTGCAAATCTGAATTCCCGCCTGGTCGGCCTGGCCAGCTATTTCCTCTAGCTTTGCAGGAGGAGCCATAATCGGCATGGGCAGGCCGCTGTTCGAAGGATCATCATCGTAAGGCTTGAACATCCAGGCGGTGCGGGAACCCAGCGAGCCGTCCGCAAAGGCCTTTACCGCTCCCATCTCCAGGAAGTCGCTGCCCATGTCATGAGAAATCCCGGCCTGTTCCAGATTCTTCCAATTGGCGATGGGAGTAATCGCGTAGATGCGGCAAGTGAGCCAGCCCGCGAGTTCGGCGGCCCGCAGCAATTCGATTTCACCGGTGAAGTTTCCGTTCCACGCTTCAGGGCCCACCGTGATGTCGTGAATTGAGGCCAAGCCGACACGCGCGGCTTCTTTGAGGGCAACCCGCAAGGCCTCTTCCATTTCACTCTCGGAGGGGTGCGGGATCACCTTCGCCACCAAGTCTTGCGCCTCATCCTTCAGAACTCCGGTGGGCTCGCCGGACTCTGGATCGCGGACAATCACGCCTCCCGCAGGGTTCGGCGTCTCCTTGCTGATGCCGGCGAGTTGCAATGCCAGCGAGTTTGCCAAGACGGCGTGGCCGTCGTACCGGCTGATGAAAACAGGTGTGCGCGGCGTAACCGAGTCAATCAGCCAGCGAGTGGGCAAATTCTCCGAAGGCCAGGCCTCCTCGTCCCAATCACCGCCCTGCATCCACCTTCCGGGAGGCAGAGTCCGCGCCTTCTCCGCGATCCGGCGCACGAACTCCTCCTCGCTGCGCGCATCCTTCAGGTCAACCGACAGGAGTTGAAAGCCACCCTGGATGAAATGAGCGTGGCTATCGGTCAAGCCTGGAACCGCCAAGCGCCCCTTCAGATCAATCACCGCCGTGTTCGGGCCCTTGTAGGCGGCGATTTCTTCGTCGCTGCCGACGGCTAGGATCCGGCCGTTGGCAATAGCTACAGCTTCGACGATTCTCGTTGCAGATGAGCCGGGAGCGGGCTCACCGGTCCAGACTTTGCCGTGCAGGAGAATCAAATCAACCCCGTGGGACAACTCGCCCGCCTCCGCCGACGATGGCGCTCGCGTGATGTTAGTAAGCATGGTTATGGAAAGGCAGCAAACTGTCAGTAGTGCGCGCGCTCCTCGATTCACCGATTTTACCGGCCAGATGAACATTCGACATATATACCGTGGAAGAATCTTTCGGCGCAAGCGCTTTGGAGTGCGGCAGCTTGCTGCCGCTTTCCTGCGGCGAGATCGCTCGCCGGCGTTGGCCGCTTAAAGACACGGCCAGCAAGCTGGCCTGAGCAAAAGCGGCAGCAAGCTGCCGCACTCCAAAACGGCTACTAGGACTTCGAAGATTTCAGGGTTTTCTGCGTAGCTTCGGCGATCAAATCGCCCATACGGGAGGTCGTAACGGCGCGGGATTTGCCAGGAAGGTCGGGTGTTCGATGGCCCCGTTTCAAGACCTTTTCGATGGCCGTTTCGATGGCCTGAGCCTCGGTCTCCATGTGAAACGAATGTCGGAGCATCATGGCGGCAGAGGCGATGGCGGCGACGGGGTTGGCGCGATTGCGTCCGGCGATGTCCGGCGCGGAACCGTGGATCGGTTCGTACAGTGCATGATGTTCGCCCAGGCTGGCCGACGGCAGAAGGCCGATGGATCCCGTCAGCATGGCGGCTTCGTCGCTCAAGATGTCACCGAACATGTTGGTGGTGAGGAGCACGTCGAAACTGGTTGGGCGGTCGATGAGCCGCATGGCGCAGTTATCCACGTACAGGTTCTCCAGTTCGACATCCGGATAAGACTGGGCCACGCGCGAAACGACCTCGCGCCAGAGTCGCGAGGACTCCAGCACGTTGGCTTTGTCTACGGAGGTGACTTTGCGCCGGCGAACCTTCGCAAGCTGGAAGGCCCGGTGCGCCACGCGTTCAATTTCGTGCTCGCGATAGACCTCCGTGTTGATCCCAACTCGCTCCCCATCCTTGGCGAAGATTCCCCGCGGATTGCCGAAGTAGATTCCTCCTGTCAATTCACGGACAATCACCATGTCCGTGCCTCGTACGCGGTCGGGTTTGAGCGCAGAGATCCCCACCAGCGCCTCCAGCACCCGGACGGGACGCAGGTTGAGGTAGAGACCCAAACGCTTCCGGATCTCGAGCAGACCCTGCTCGGGCCGCACTTCCGGCCGCACGGAATCCCACTTTGGACCGCCGACGGCGCCGAGCAATACCGCCTGAGAGTTGTTGCAGATGGAAATAGTTTCGGCAGGGAGAGGCGAGGCCGTTGCGTCCAGGGCGCAACCCCCGATCAGTCCGGTTTGAAACCTGAAGGTCGGTCCGATGAGCGACTCGACGGCCTGCAATACTTTCGTGGCCTCTGCCGTGACCTCCAGCCCTACGCCATCACCCGGGAGAACCGCGACCCTATGAAGACTCTGCATATATCTTCTGGTTTATATTATATAAGAATAACAGGCAGGATTGCAAACTCCAGAGGCTACAAACACGAGGATAAAGGTTAAAGGGTGAAGGATAAAACCAAAAACCGCCCGGGGAAGGACTGCCCTTAGCCTTTAGCCTTTAGCCTTTAGCCTTTAGCCTTTAGCCTTTAGCCTTTAGCCTTTAGCCTTTAGCCTTTAGCCTTTAGCCTTTATACTTTAGCCTTTGCACTTTAAACTTAATCTTTAAGTGTCAGTACCCGCCGGGGAGAAGCCGGTCCACGTCCTCGTTCTCGTGCACGGAACTGGAAGCGACGGCCGCCCCTTCCTCTTCCAGCCGTTTCAGCTCGTAGGCTGCCTTGTTGGCCGCTTGCAGGTAGGCGCGGGCGGCAGCTTCCACCACGCTGTGGCTGGTGGATTTTCCCGTGAACTCGCGTCCTTCCAACCGCGCCCGAATCGAAACCTCCGCCACGCCGTCCGTCCCGGGGCCGACCGTATGGACTGAGAAGTCGGCAATGATGCCCGTAATCCCGATAATCCGGTCAACGGCGCGGAACGCCGCATCGCACGGCCCTTCCGCCGTCGCCGAATCGTGAATGACCCTGCCGTCCTTTTCGAGTTCGACGGTCGCCGTGCTGCGGCCCTCGGTCGAGGTCACACTCTGTAAGAGTTTCAGCGTGTACATCTCGGGTATATGGCTGAAGCCTTCCTGCACGATCGCTACCAGATCCTCGTCGTAGACGTTTTTCTTGCGGTCCGCGAGCTGGGTAAACAGCTGGTAAGCGCGCTCCAGTTCGGGCTTGGCCAATTGGTAGCCCAGTTCTGCATAGCGCTTGGCCAGTGCATGCCGGCCGGAGTGCTTGCCCAGCACAATCTGGTTGGAAGGCAGGCCCACGGTTTGAGGCGTGATGATCTCGTAGGTGATGGCGTTCTTGAGCACGCCATCCTGGTGAATGCCCGCCTCGTGAGAAAAAGCATTGCGCCCCACAATGGCTTTGTTCCGTTGCACAGCAACGCCGGTCAGGCGCGTCAGCAGCGCGCTGGAGGCGTAAAGCTCTTCCTTGCAGATGTTGGTGTGCACGCCCAGGGCGTCGTTGCGAACGTAAATGGCCATCACAACTTCCTCTAAGGCGGCGTTACCGGCGCGCTCGCCGATGCCGTTGATCGCGCACTCCACCTGCCGCGCCCCGCCCCGGATCCCGGCCAGCGTATTCGCTACCGCCAGGCCCAAGTCGTCGTGCGAGTGGGTGCTCAGGATGACCTTATCCGCTCCCGGCAAGCGCGATTTGACGTCGGCAAACAACCCTTGATACTCAGGCTCCAGGCAATACCCCACAGTGTCCGGAAGGTTCAGAGTGGTCGCCCCGGCTTCCACCGCCGCGTGGCAGCACTCGATCAGATAATCGCGGTCGGTGCGGCCCGCGTCTTCCGGCGAAAACTCCACGTCGGCGCAAAGAGATTTCGCATGCGCCACCGCCCAACTGATCAGTTTCAAGATTTCTTCGCGAGTCTTGTGGAGCTTGTATTTCAGATGAATGTCCGAGGTGGCGAGAAAGGTGTGGATGCGCGGCCGCGCGGCGTCCTTGATCGCCTCCCAGGCACGCTCGATGTCCAATTGATTGGCCCGAGCCAGGGCGGCAATGACGGGTGTCCGGACCTCCGAGGCGATGGCTTTGACGGCGTCGAAGTCGCCCTGCGAAGCAACCGGAAAACCGGCCTCCAGGATGTCCACCTGCAAGCGCTCCAACTGCCGCGCCATCTCCAGCTTTTCCTTAAAATCCATGCTGCATCCGGGAGACTGCTCACCGTCCCGCAACGTGGTGTCAAATACGTATACTTGCTCGGACATCGCGCCTCCAGAATTGAATCATTGAGTCATTGGGCCATTGAATCATTTCTCCATTGCTTCGAAGAGCCGGTTTCTGCGCCTGCCTTTCAATGATTCAATGGCCCAATTCTGCCCATTGTCCGACCGGTCGGACGGTCGTGTCAATTGTATTGTTGCCCTGCCACTTCTCTCCAGCGGAAACTTGGAGTAAACTCGAATCACGCGCCTGTAGCTCAGATGGATAGAGCGGCAGCCTTCGAAGCTGAAGGTCGGGGGTTCGAATCCCTCCAGGCGCGCCATCTCTCAACGCGGCAGTCGCACTGCCGACTTTCATGCCCAGGCATTTTTGAAGAACCGAATCCAATTCCCGTGCATGATGGCTTCAATGTCGGGCTCCTTATAACCTCTCTTGCGCAGCAGATCGGGAATCTTTTGCAGGTCGGCGATGGTGTCTAAATCGCACGGAGATTGCTCGGTCCCAAATCCGCCGTCCAGGTCGCTGCCAATGGCGGAGTGGGAACAGTTTCCCGCTAGCTGGCAGACGTGGTCGATGTGGTCGACGACGGCTTCCAGCGTAACCACGGTGTTCGGGGTCTCGCCCGACACCCACCCGGGATAGAGCATCCACTCATCGCAGACAGCGCCGATCACCGCGCCACGGCCAATGAGGTAACGAATCTGCTCATCGGAGATCTGCCGGTCGCGGGGAACCAAGGCCCGGCAATTGTTGTGGCTGGCCAGCAAGGGGCCTCTGAAAAGCTCCACTGCCTCCCAAAAGCTATCGTCGGACAAATGGCTGATATCAAGAATCATGCCCACCTCGTCCATGGCGCGCAGAAGGTCCCGTCCCTTCGGCAACAACCCTCCCACCGTGCCCGTGCCGTGCGCGTAGGCGCTCACTCCGAAATGGGCGGGGCCGACCACCCTCAACCCATCCTCCCACCACTTACCCACAGAACCGGGCTCAAGGATCGGGTCGGCGCCCTCCATGCTGAGAATAAACCCGAGGGGAGTAGAAGCCGAGTTGCTTGCGTTCCACTCCTCGAGGTGGGCCTCGACGGAGCGCCAATCTTTGAGCATTCGCAATACGCCCCGCGACTCCATGATGCGGTAGTATGCGAGCTGGCCTTTGGCCATCGCGCAGGCCACCTCCCGCGTCCGATAATCGAGCAACGGGTCCCCGAGGCCGCTGGACCGCGCCAATACGGTGGCGAGGCACAACGCCATCTCGCCGCGGCGCATTTCAGGAAACGACACGGTGTTCCTCGCCCTGCCCTGCCCCACCATCCCGGCCTCGCAGGCGCGAATCTCAGCCACGCTGCGGGTGAGATCGCGATTCCAATTCAAAGCGTTCCATGAAAGATCCAGGTGTGAATCGACAATTATCATGCGCCGTTCCTCCCTTGTAGAGGCGAGATTACCTCGCCATGGCATTTCCCCGGCACGTGCCAGCCGCATGCAGGCCCGTGAACACCTGCTACCCCCTCACCCGGCCCGCCCCGGCTGATGAAAGCGCCGGCTGCGGTCCACCCTCTCCCCAAGGGGGAGAGGGCCTTATCCAGTTCGACTACGCTCCGCAGTTGGAGGCACGTTTAATGTCCTTCAACCACGGTTTGGAGCGGCGGCAGTGACTGCCCCTCGTGAGAGTTGTCGGAGAACGCCCGGAACCGGTCTTGAAGCGCTCGCCAATATTCGGCTTCGGCATCCCACCGGACCAGCGCCGAGTCCAGACGGTAGGGCGTGTACTCATCGAGCCAGGCTGCCCGGTACTGGGGCCGCAGTTCCGTGATGGCGTCCATCAAATCAATTATCCGCGAGTGATCCTGATACGTTACTTGCGATTCAAAGTTGTTCCACCATTCGTCGTCTTTCGGCCGTCGTGGCCCGAGGTTTCGCCACATTTTTTCGAGTTCCGGCGCGGTTTGGAATCGCTCCCCCGCGTAATCGAGCAGGCGGCTGCCAACCAGCAGACACTGGAGAGTAACCGGATCGCCTCCCTCGGAAAGCGCCTGCTCGAGCCGCGTCGCGGCATCCTCCGCCAGCAGGCGGGTTTGTCCGAGGTCGCCCAGGTGATCGGTGGATTGCTTTAACATCGCCGGGGCGAAGGGATCTTTCCACAACGCCAGCATGGTGTCGTCCCCGATCGCTTTCTGCAAAGCCAGTTCCGCAGCTTCCAGGTCCTTTAAAGCTTGCGTTACTTGCGGAGCGGCCGCAGGGGGGTAAGCCAACTCGGAGTAGTCAGCAAAGAAGTTTTGACGATCCACAGGCGCGGACTGCCAGGCCGCCGCCGCGCCGTAAGCTACGCCCGGCCACGCGGTTCGCAGCAGATTCTGAGCGTCGTCAGTCCAGAGAGTGTTCATCAAGCCCATGGCTCCCGACTTGCGGCCCGAAGCCAGGAATGTGTCGATGTTATCGAAGCTCCGCGCATAATCCGGCATGACCTGGTTCCAGCAGGTCACGCCGGAAGCGATCATGTGAGGAATGTGCTGGGCGGCCAGCGGCCCGAGCCAATGCTGGTAGTGCGACTCGGGACCGGGATCGTACTCCCAAGCCACCGCGATGAGGCCGGACGGAAGCTGGGAAACGATCTCCGGATACTTCACCATGATGTCTCCCCAGGCCATGACCGTCTTCCCGTATTGCTTGAAAAGTTCGTCAACGGTGTTGAGTTGCCGGACGAAGAGTTGAGCTGGCTGTGCCGCCATTCCGCCTTGCCGGGCGGCCTGCTCGATTTGAAAAGCTTCGTCGAATCCGATATGCACGAAGCGGCTCGGAAAGAGCTGGGCCAACTGGGTCACCCAGTCGGTGAGAAGTGAATTCACCTTGGGATTTCTGGGGTCGAATTCCGTGCCGTGAGGCATATCGGCAAGTGTGGCGTATTTTTCAACCCGGAAAAGATCGTGTTGATGGCCGTATAGCTCCAGGCACGGAATAACGTCAACGTGCCGCGCACGCCCATAAGCGATGATCCTTCGCACCTCGTCCTGGCTGAAGCGGCCTCCGGGGTTCAAAAGTGGATAGCCCTTCAGCTCGATGCTGTCCTCGCTGTAGAAGTGGTATTGGTTCGCCTTCCAGCGGGCCAGGAATTCGAGTTGGCGCTCGACTTCCTTCTCGGTGGGCAGCGCTCCGTGGCTCATGTCCACCATCACGCCGCGATAGGCCAGCTCCGGCCAGTCCTTGATTTCAACCACGGGCAAGACCGCCCCGGCCCCGCTGCCCTCCACCAACTGCCCCAGGGTCTGGATTGCATAATACAAACCCGCCGATGAGCGAGCGCTCGCCGTGACTCCCTCCGACGTGATTCTCAGAGAGTACGCCTCGCGCGAATCCGGGCCCGGATGCTCGCCGGGAACCGGCAGAGGATCGATCCCTCCCGTGCGTTCGAGGAAGATTCCGTGCGGGCAGGAAGTCCCTTGCCTGATAGGAATCGAGACTTCCCCTCGTTCCGCAAGCTGGTTCGAAAGCTCGCTCCCGGCAAACAGGTCTTCGGGGACTGGTGCCGATGCAAAGCAAATCGCCAGTCCACGGAGTGCCAGCCCTCCGGTTCCGTAATTGACTTCTTGGGGACGCGGCAATAGGGGCCGATGTTGAGCCGGAGTCCAGCGCACCACTGCAAGCATCAGTGCAACAACGCTTAATATTCCTTTTCGTGACACAACGGTTCACCTTTCCCTGGATCGGCAACCCTCGGGGTCGCCCGAGGGCGGCCACAAGGACCGCCCCTTCGATTCCACACGCCTTCACGGCTTCACAATAACCCTATTCTTCATCATCCAGAATAGAATCGCCCATTCCACGAATACGATCGCGAGGGCTTGAAAGAGGAATCCGGCCTTACCTAAGTGCGCGGCCGTTGGACCTGTAAAGACATCCACGCCGGTTCCAATTGAGATAATGCTGGTAAGCATATAGATAAAAACAGCATTCATCCCGAACGGCCTGAAAATGATGGTCCACTTCCGGTAACGCGCCATGTCAACGAGCCAAAAAAAGAAGAGCAGTTCGAGGCAAGCCACTCCGGCGCTGGCCAGGCCATAGCTGGTTGTCCACATCTTCATTTCGATGGGGATCACCGGACTCAGTCCGAATCCGAGCGCCAGGAAGATCACGCTCATGCCTCCAATTGCTTTCGCGCTTTCCGCCTTGGAACGCGCCGCCAACAGCAGTTTGCCGATCACCAGGCCAAAGAGGGTCGTTGAGATCGTGGGAATCGTCGAGAGAAAAGTTCCCCATCCTTCGTCCCGGTACGGCCAGGTGTCCCAGCGATGCTGTCCAAGCAGCGCTATATCGACAGAGTGAACGAGATTATGATTCAGTACATAGCTGCCGGCCGGAACGCCGGGCGCTGGCCCGAAGGCTAACAGGCAAGCGTATCCCGCAAGAATACCGGCCGCTACGCCGGCATGGAATCGCCAGGATTTCTTCGCCACCAGGAAGGCGACAAGGTAAGCCACGGCAATAGGCTGGAGGGCGCTGCTCAGCTCGATGAAACACGGGGTATGAAGAAACAGCGATTCGCGCACCGAGCCGAGCAGAAACAAAACTCCGGCGCGTTGGACGGCATGCGCCAATTGCTGGTTGTAGGTTTGGGTGAGGGACCGCCGGGCCAGAGAAAATGGCACCGACACTCCAACCATCAACATGAAACTGGGCCAGATGCAATCTTCAAATCGCAATCCGATCCAAGGTGTGTGGTTCAACTCGCGGACGATCAGGTCAATAACCCTGTTGTGGCCCAGGTGCTGAATGCCAAGCATCAGCCCCTCGCCGCCGACGATCCAAAACATGGTGAATCCGCGAAAAGTATCGAGGGAAAGCAAGCGCTCCGCGCCTGCCTGCGGTTTTTGAGAGCCCTGAGATGGGGCTTCGGCAAGGGTCTCTACTTCAGAAGGCGAAACCGGGTTCGCCATTTCGAGTCCTCCCTGGAGTGCGCGGAATTGCCTATCGAAAATTGACGCAGATAGACGCCGATAAAGCAGTTCCCTCAACTGTTGATCGATCTTGGTCAGCGATCATTTGCGTTCGTCTGCGGCCGAGGCCTTCCAGCGCGCCAAATCGAAATTGGCGCGATCCAGCCTGTCGTAGAGCGGTTGCGCCGGGTTGACCGCTGGCTGCTCCTTGGCCACCGTGGCCGCCAGGATGCGAATCTTCGCATCCTCAGGCAGCGTGACGGTTGTAGCTCCGGCCGGCAGGTCGAGTTCGTAAGCAAACAGGTAGGAGTAGCTGTAAGCCTCATTGCCGCCGCCGGGCGCGTGGCGGTGGGAGGCGAACCAGGCGACAGGTGCGCGCTTGATGTAGGCAGGCTTCAGCCCGGTGTACTCCATCTCGGTTCGGATGATCGGCCCGTGCTCTTTCACGTAGGCGCGAATTCGCCGCGCCCGCTCGGCTCGCGGGCTCTGGTCATCCGCGGCCGGTTCGGGCGGCACCCGGACTTCCACCTGCTTCTCGGTCCAGGTGCGAGTATCCCACTGACCGATGAAACCGCTCCAATCTTCGACCTTCAACTCGATGCGGGAGGAAGTCGAAGGGCTTGCCACTTCGAATGTGCCTTGCTGGTCGCCGTCGTAAGCAGCGGCGAGAAGATACAAACGGTTGTAGTCGCCTGCCGGCAGCTTAACGGCCTGGCCGTGGGCGGCGAGCGCATCAGGTTTGCCGAGGCCGGCGGGCGCCAACCGGAACTGGATGCCGCCATAAGTGATTTGAGAGGGCAACATTTCAGCCGGCAAGGCGTAGCCCTGCTGCGCAGTTTGATTGTTGAGGTCGCAATCAAAGCAACCTTCGCCAGGCTTGTCGTCGAGAGTGGCGACGGAGACGTCGTATCTGAGCGGCACGGGTTTCGACTCCACCGGGGCCGCTTTCTCATGCGGCGGCGCCAGCTTCACGGCGAACGAGCGAGGCTGGTAGGCGCCGAAGGAAGCCACAACGTCGCCGTGCGTGATCGTCGCGGGCCCAACCGGTTGCTCCTGTCCGTTGACTTCCCGGGCTGACGCCACCGGGTCGGCGAACGTCAGGTGAACATCCGGTTGTTGCTGGCCGCTCATCTCTACCAGGCGGACGATCACGGCGTCGCTTTCTTCAGCCTTCTTCATCGCCAATACGCGCACCCGTTGGTTGCTGACTTGCAGCATCGAGTATTGTTTGCCCAAGGCCCCGGCATGTGCGGAGGTCTCAAAGGCGATCAGCGGTTCATTCAGGCGGTAAGCCTGCCAATCGGTCTGCCCTTGGCGCCAGTCGCCTTCGTGGCCGGTCAACCCAAACGCGAATTCGTGCCGGCCCCAGTCCTGGGTGCCCTGATCCTCGTAACCTCCCCGAGTGCCGGGAGTGCGGATGAGGGTGAGTCGCAGGGTGTTATCACTGGGCTTGTCGGAACCGGTCTTGGCGTCGGTCAGGACCGTCACTCCGTACCGCCCGCCCTGGTCCGTCAGGTCAATCCAACGATGGGTGGCAACTTCAAACTGCCGGTCGAATTCGTTCGGGCGCTGCACCGTACCGATGTCCCAGTTGTAAGTTGCATTGGGATTCGAAGCGCTGAGCGGAAACGTTTCCTTGAGATTCACGCCCTTGGTAGCCCAGTCGATGGCGTTCATCACCTCGACGCGGTTGCCCGCGTCCCCCGCTGAAAGGCGAACCGTCTGGACAAACTTCGAATTCTCGCCCTCGCGGGAGATTTCGACGCCCACGCGCGCCGGCCCTTGCTCGACAACCTCGACGTGCGCCGGTCCACCAACGAAAGCGCGCGGAGGCCGCTGCTCGTCTTCAAAATCCATATTCCAGGCGGGCCAGTGTTCAGGATTGTCCGTTGAGATCGCCAGGCGCAGCGGCGCAGAAAGCAACTCGTGATTGATCTGTTTGTCAAATATGCTCGAAATGTCTCCGTTCTCATCAATCTTGACGCGGTAACGGGCGTTTTCAAGAGAAGAGTTGCTGGCCTGGAGAGTTGAGGCCGAAGCCTGGGCACTGGCCGGCTGGACATCGTAAACCGCGTACCCCACCGAAGGCGCGCTCGCCAGGAACACCACTTTCGCCGAACCGTCGCTTCCCGGCTCGAGCTGCGCGGGAACCTCCTGGCCGTCCGGGGCCACGACGCGGACTCCCGCCGGTGCGCCGTTGGGGAAGGACAAGTGAGCTTCCACCACGTCCTGACGCGGAATATTCAATTGGTTGAAGACGACGACCGGGGTTCCTTTGGTTTGGGTGTCCATGAGAGAGGCGATGGCCTCCGTGGCATCCGTCACCACGCCCGCGAATTGATTCATCGCCAGCACGTCATCGTTCCAGGAGTACACGTAGGACTGCGGCGTGGCGGTTCCGGCCATGATGTCGTGGAATTGCCCGCCCATGACCAGCCTCCAGGCGCGGTTCAGGCGAGCTTGCGGATAAACCCGGCCACCCAGCCAGGCGGCTCCCACCGAGGCCTTCTCGGCGGCGTCCGCCAGCACTTCATTCTTCCGGTTCCAGCGCTTGTGATATGTCTCAGAGGTAAGTGAACCGGCGGAATGATTGATCAGTTCGAGATCGCCCTTCCAACGCGGCATGCGGCTTGTCTGGCTTGGCTTGATTTCGCGGAACATCGTATCCGCATCCGACCAGACCACCCGCAGCGGGCCGGTCCCCATCTGCACGGGCGGGCCGGACTTTCCACGAGTTTCCTCGCCAAAGGGGCCGTAAGTGGGCATGGCAGGGATCGAGGTTTCGCCCTTGGTCTCGATCGCCTCCATCAGCCTCACCGAATCCTCCCTGGCAGAGCCGCCGATGTCACCCGTGCCCACGTAGTGGTAGTCGGCGTAAATCCCGGTGACCGTGCCGTCGATATTCACCCGGGCGGGCCAATCCCACACGTAATCTTCGTCTTGACGGCCTGCGGGCGGAGTGTTGTTCTTCGAGAGGTCTGTGTAGACATCGCTGTCGTAACTGCTGGGGTTGAGGGCCGCAATCACGGTCTTGCCGTCGGGGCCTTCCCAGATCCCCACGTTATAGGGAATGCCTTCCGGCGTCTTCTCCGGCGAGTCGGGCCCGCCTACGTGCGGCGCCGGCTGCCAACCTGCCGAGAGCTTTTGCGTGGAGAAACCACGCACGCCCGCATGCGCCAGGATGCTGGGCAGCGACGCGGGGAAACCAAAACAGTCCGGCAACATGAATTCTTCACTCGCTTTGCCGAACTCGTGCCGGAAGTACTCGTTCCCAAACAGGACTTGGCGAATGATCGATTCGGCCGACGGTGAGTTGACGTCGTTTTCTTCCACCGAGGAGCCCGCCGGAACCCATCGTCCAACGGCGACATAGTGTTTCAAGCGGGCGTAATCCGCGGGGAAGTACTCCTTCATCATTTCGTAGCGGTTGGACCCGGTGAAATTGAAGATGTAGTGAGGATACTTTTCAAACAAGGCGAAGTTGTTCCGCATCGTCTTGCTGAGGTATTCCTGAATCACCTGCGGATATTCCCAACGCCATTCGGTGTCGAGATGCGCGTAGCCGATTACGAAAAGAGTGGGTTGGTGCGTGAGATCAGTGGCGGGTGGTTTGGCCGGAGGTTCGGCCCCGGCCTTGCCGGTTTGGGCTGCGGTCATCCCGTGAAGCAGGATCAAGACGAGCCCAGCGAAGGCAAGAACTGCCCCCAGCTTCCAAGGGTCTAACTTTCTCCGCAACTCAGAATTCTCCGTGCTCCGTTTCATGTGTCCCCCTCTGGGTCGAATAGCCCCAAACGCCGCTTGTACCTTGGTCCTTGGCGTGTATCTTCGGTCTGATTTGACGCGACGGCCTATCATAAGCCGTGGAACTTCTAGACGCAAGAACTGTTGCGCGGAGGTTGCCGTCTGTGGGTCCAAGGCCTCACCGCAGAGCACGCGAAGGGTCTCAGTGGTCTCTGTAGCACTAGCGTCATGCCGCAGATGTTCATTGAATATGGCAGCCCGCGGAGTGGGCGGCAGCCTGTAGCCCAGGGCTTAGAAGGTGTGAAAGAATTCGAATCTGTCACGCTGAGCGCAGCGAAGCATCTCTGCAGTTCGTGGTAAGTAGCTGGAGCAAAAGCAACCGCGGAGATCCTTCGCTGCGCTCAGGATGACAGTCAGTGGTTTTTTCACACCTTCTTACGCTCTGGGCTACATTATGGCGCCCCTGACGGGGCTGCTTACGCGGGGACGACGCTGATCTTCATTGCCTCGGGTGCGCCATCCTTTGCTCGTCCTGAAAGTGCGCTGGATGCGATCCCGAGCACGCGGAGGCACCGGTGGCAAGATGTTCTTGTATGGAGGGATTGGTAGTGTGATATCCGTGCGCTGGCCAACACAAATGTCTTCACGAAAAGGGGTCAAGGAACGAAGACTTCCCCACCACACCGGAAGCCGGTGCTGTTGCCCCTGGCGCCCGGATCGGCCCCGACGCGGAGCGACACGCGAATGACCCAAGGACCGGCGCGCAGAACGCGGGCCTGACCGCTCACTGGCCCGGTGGGATCTTGAGCCGGGCTGTTCTGATAATAATTCTGGTCATACCAGTCATTCACCCATTCCCAAACGTTTCCCAACATGTCATACAGCCCGAAGCCGTTGGGCCGCTTCTGGGCTACATCGTGCGTTTGGCGCCCGCTGTACCACGCGATCTCATCAAGATTGCCGTAGCGCGCCGCCGTGCTGCTCCCGCGAGCGGCGTATTCCCATTCCGCTTCCGTGGGCAGACGCCCGCCCATCCATTCGCAGTATGCCTTCGCATCATCCCAGCCTACATCAACGATCGGCATGTTCTCGTTCGCCCAGACACTATTGAACTTCGGGGCCACAGGCATTTGCCTTCCCGTAGCCCCCGCAAGGCGTTTGTAGGCGCCCGCGGTGACGGGAGTCTGCCCCACCCAGAAACCCTTGGTGATTGTCACTTGATGAGCAGGCTTCTCGTCTTCACGGCACTCGCTGTCTCCCGGCGAGCAGCCCATCATGAACGTTCCAGGGGGAATCCAGACGTACTTTAGCCCATCTTTAGGGTTCTCTCGAACCGTACCGGGCGGGATTACTCCTGGGTGGAGTTGGGCGTAAGCGCAGAGGACATTGAGTAGCGCGAACGTCAAACCTCCCAGGGCGCAGAATCTACGGCATCGACCGCGAGTTCTCATTTAAACGCCGATATTACTTAACATTTCCGTAGTTGTCCACACATGGTCATCGCAGAGTCCCTGGTGTTGGGACTCTGCGGCTCTTCCTGTAAGGAATTCTTCAACGTCAGAAGCCGCGGAGTCGCAACGGCAGCAACGCTGCGCTACCGGCTTCTAGACGAAAGAACTGTTGCGCGAGGATTCGTTCTCCGTGATCTTCGTGCCTCGAAAGACTGAACACAGAGCTCACTGAGACCCTCCGCGCGCTCCGTGTTGAGGCTGTAAAGCCACAGAGGACACGGAGATGTTGGTTTTAGTTGAGGGGGTCGACCCGCGCTGCACTACTATTCTCGAATTTCTTCGCGGCGCGCGCCGAGATTCTAGGTGGTAATCGTCCTCGTTACATGCTCTTGAATTTCGAATCTTGAATTCTGAACTGCGGATCAGCCGCGCTCTGTTCGGTCTTTCCAGGCGCAGAGAACACAGAGGAAGAATTTCCTGAGGAACAGCGATTCCGCATTCGTGCTTTCCTTCCTGCTTTAACCCTTTGAAATTGCTATTGCTTTGCCCAGTCCCCGCTGATCGAGCAGATTCGCATTCGTTTTTGACTTGACAGCACCGATTCTGTCTGATATAGTAGAACTATATCAGATGAAAAACCCTCCAATATCCCGCTCCAGGCTTCCGGTAGGCGAGCGCAAACGCCGCTCGCGCCTGACGCAGATCGTCTCTGGCCGGCGCTTTCTCCGCGGGACGTTGGCGCCTCGTTTGCGCCGCTGCGGGAAACCGAACTGCCGCTGTGCCCACGGCGAACTGCACGCGTCGCTGTACCTCGTGCAGAGCCAGGGGGGCAAGCCGCGCCAGGTGTTCGTGCCCAAGGAGTGGGAAGAGCGCATCCGCCAGAGCGTTCAGGGCTATCAGGAAATCCAGCAACTGCTGGAGGAACTCTCGCAGGTCGAGTGGCAGCGACTGCTCGATCGCAAGGAGTGATCCCGTTCTCCGCCGCCTGATCCGGTATGGCGAGACCGTCTACGGTCTTTCGGAACGGATCGTCGCGGCGGTCCACGATCCCCGACGACAACCCCGTATCCCGGCGGCCGTTCTCCTGAAAGCCAGCCTGGTGATGTTCTGGTCCCGCTTGGGCAGCTTGAACGCGCTGGAAGAGCACCGCCTCTCGCGGTTCTGGAAACAGTGGCTGGGGTGTTCGCCCGGAAGCAGCGACACCCTGGGGCGCGTGCACGCCGGCCTCGTCGCCCACGAACTGCGCGAGGGACTGCATCACGTCTACTTCCGCCTGAAGCGGAACAAAGCCTTGCCGGACATCGGCGGACTGGGCGTGGCGGTTCTCGACGGTCACGAGACCCACGCCAGCTATCGCCGTCGATGCTCGGGATGCTTGCAGCGGACGATTCACACCGAGCAAGGCGATAGGATTCAGTACTACCATCGGAACGTCACTCTGCAGTTGTTGACGGGTTCGGAGTTGCGCATCCTGCTCGATCTGGAACCCCAGCGGCCCGACGAAGACGAGGTGACCACGGCCCGGCGCTTGCTGGATCGCGTCCTGGCCCGTTACCCCCGTGCGTTTCAGTTGCTTTTGGCCGATGGTCTCTATGCCCAGGCCCCCTTCTTCAATCTCCTGCTGGCCCACGGTAAGCACGCGCTGGTGGTCCTCAAGGACGAGCGGCGCGACCTCTACCAGGATGCCTGCGGTTTGTTTGGGGTGACGCCGCCCGAAGAGGGAAAGTATCGGTCGCGTCACTGCCAGTGGTGGGACGTTCTCGGACCTCGCCACTTGGCCTCAAGTGAACGCCCCCGTGCGGGTCATCCGTTCGCGAGAAACCTATCAGGTGCGCCGTCAAACTACGAAGCAGGTCGAGTCGATTACGACCGACTGGATTTGGGCCACGACGCTACCAGTGACGCAGGCAGCGACCGAACAAGCCGTCGGCTTGGGGCATCGTCGCTGGGATATTGAGAACTATGGGTTCAACGCACTGGCCAACGAGTGGCACTCCGACCATGTGTATAAACACCACCCCCAGGCCATCGAGTCCTTTCTGCTCGTCGCCTTCCTGGCCTACAACCTCTTTCATGCTTTCTGGGTTCTCAATCTGAAACCGGCCGTCCGTCGCGGCCGAACGCAACGCTACTGGGCACGCCTCATGGCCCGCGAACTCTGTCAGGACCCCTGCTTCCCCGAGGGCTCATCCCCCTAAGAGTCTTCTCCTCCCCTCCCGGAGTTCCACCCCGCGCTTCGGCCCGAGGTTCATGCGGCCTGCGGCGGGTTGCGCCCATCTCGCCGTGGGGTCGACTTCACCGGGTCTATTTCCCCCCCCTGCCCCCGCCCACAAAGCCTATGCGAATCTGCCCGACCGCCTTCGGTGCGCCCGCACTAACTATTTCGACCCCCTCCAACCTCGGATGCGGAATCGCTGCCTGAGGAAGAATTTCCTTGACAAATGTAGCCAACAAGTATATCCTAGCGTGCTAGGAGCCATTATGTCCCTACGCAAGAACCCCATGACTCCCGCCCGCCTCGAGGCCAACCGCCGCAATGCTCGAAAATCCAGGGGGCCGCGCACGGCGCGCGGCAAGTCTCAGTCGCGCCTGAATCGTCTGCGGAGCGGGGGGCGCTCGCGCCTCTATGGCGACCTCCTGAAGGCCCTGATGGATGCCCCGCCCTGTCGGGTCCTCGAAACGGCCCGAGCGGTTTTGACGCCCGCCCAGATGGCACACCCTTTGTTTGCGGAACTGGTGGAAATATTTCGCGAAGCGGAAGCCGGGGTGGCCCTGCGATACGGCAGACTGCCCCCGCCAAAGGAATCCTGAAGAAGAGACTCTTTTTATACGATCGAAGCCAGTATGTCTATGAAAACACACGAGGGCTCCTGCACAATTCGTGAAAACGAACTCCCACAATTGCGCCCAAATGACACGAATTTTGCAAAAACAGGCAGCCTTTTTGCGCTTTTTGCGCGTTGGGTTCAATCCTTAGTTGGCCACTGTAGGGGCACGCCATGGCGTGCCCGTACGCGGGGATGTGCGGATTTTCATTCACACGGGTGGGCTGCGAGCCCATGGGTACTCCCCCCGGAGGTCAAAATGAGTATAATGTCGGGCGCTCGTAATCCTGTTCGAGGGGGACTCATATGAAAAGAGGCAGCGTTCCGGCTTTACGGTACCTGGGAGCGCGGGCATCCTGCCCGCAGCGTGCGTGCAATTGCGGCTCGAAAGGCGGGCAGGATGCCCGCGCTCCCGGATATCTGTTCCTGGCCTTAGCTATCATCGCATTGGCAACTTGTCACCAGGCGATGGCCCAGTCGCAGACCCTCTGGCAGATTGGCAAGTTCGATCGCGCTTCGGCGGAGTTTAACCAGAAATGGGAGGAGAGGGCATTACCCGGCGCGGCGCTTGCTCAAACCCCGGTGGTTTACACGGTTGGGAAAAGCGACCCGCAGAGTGACTGGTACGCCTACCAGCCGGGCTCGGGCAACGAACGCGCTGGCCGCCGTCCCCATCCCTATACGATCAAATTCTTTTCGGCGGCTTCGCCAAGAGGTTGTTACTTCCTGAAGGTGGGGTTTGTAATCGGCCAGCGGGCCTATTTCCCAACCCTGCAAGTGGAGCTCAACGGCCAGCAAGGATGGGCTTACCACCATCCGCGGCGGCACGACGTGCCCGGCGACAAATACTGGTCTGACGAGCTTGAGATCCAACTTCCCACGCCGTCTTTGAAGCAAGGCGAGAACACACTGGTCTTGACCGCGATCGACGAGGCGGGATCGGACGCGAACTCTGCGGGCCTCGAGTACGATGCACTGGAACTCAATCAGGACACCGGCCAGGCCTACGATCCGCGAAAGATCGGCGTCCAATTCGAACCCAGCATCTATTACCAGACAAAAGGCAAGCAACTGTTGGAGCTTGTCGATGCTTACCTTTGCCACAATTCGCTTCTCCGCGACGCACGGTTCGATCTTCGGCTAAGTGGCCAAACCTTTTCGAATCCTATCGCTTCCCAGCGGAGTTTTGGCGAGGAGCGCCTTCAGCTCTCCTTGCCTGAGTTCGCGGCCGATACGAAAACGGAAGTTACCATGACGCTGGGGAAGCATCCGCAGCGCTTGCCTGTGACTTTATCGCCCGCCAGGAAATGGACTCTGCTGATTGTTCCGCACGAGCACATCGACGTGGGCTACACCGACTATCAGGCCAAGGTTTCCGAGATTCAGAGCCGGGTTCTGGATGAAGCCATGGACATGATCAAGGAACACCCGGACTTCCGCTATAGCGTGGACGGCTACTGGGTGATTCAGGAATTCCTGGCTGGGCGCAACGCCGGAGACCGGCAGAGACTTCTGCAACTTGTGCGGGAACACAAGATTCTGGTTCCGGCGGAGTATGCGAATCTTCTCACGGAGTTTCCCGCGCTGGAAACCCTGATCCGCTCGCTCTATCCCAGCTATCGGTTCGATCGCGCCAACGGAGCCAATTTCGATTACGCCAACATCACCGACGTGCCTTCCCAGTCCTGGGCCTACGCTACGGTGCTGGCGGCCTCGGGCCTGAAGTATTTCACTTCCGGCAGCAATCCGGATCGCGGACCGATCGTGGTGCTCAGCAACCTCGAGAAGCAGTCTCCTTACTGGTGGGAGGGCCCGGATGGCGAAAAAGTGGTGATGTGGTACTCGAACAGTTACGGGCATATCTCCGCCGTTTTCGGCATGCCTCCCGAAATCAAGACGGGACGGGAGCGTTTGCCAGGGTATCTCGAAACCTACACGTCCCCCGAGTACAAGCCCAGCACCGTGATGGTGTTTGGCGCGCAGTGGGAGAACTCCGACCTTTTCCCGCAGCAAGCCCAGATCGCCGATGAGTGGAACAAGATTTACGCTTACCCGAAACTGCGCTATGCGGGTTTTGCGGATGCGCTTCGCGAAGTCGCTGAGCAGGCGGGGAAATCGATGCCGGTCATCAAGGGCGACGGCGGACCGTATTGGGAGGACGGAATCTACTCCGACACTCAGAATGCTATTCTGGCGCGCAGCGCCGAGCAGAGGGCGCCTTCGGCTGAAAAACTCTCCACCATCGGTTCGCTGGTTCATCCTTACGTGCAAGTCGAGTCCGCCGTGCTGCGGCGGCTCTGGCAAAACCTGCTGCTCTTCGACGAGCACACCTGGGGCGCCTGGCAGAGCATTTCGAGCCCGCTGAGCGAGGAGACGGTTCGCCAGCAAACCGTCAAGGATACTTTTGCCACCCAGGCCGAGGAGGATTTGGAATACGTTTTGGATCGCGGCATGGCCGCCATCTCCGATTACATCAACGATCCGAAAGGGACGCTGGTGGTCTTCAACACTCTCAACTGGCCGCGCAGCGGGTTGGTGGAAACTGACTTGCGTAAGGGCTCCGAGCTGGTCGACTTGGAAACCGGAAAGGTGACCCCTTACCAGGTCATTTCCGATCTGCCCGCTTACCCCACAGGGCCCGGCGAACCCAGCTTCGAGCATGTGCGCTTTGCGGCGCAAGACGTGCCGGCCATGGGCTACCGCGCCTACACCATCCGGCAGGAAGCCTCAGCGCCTGCCCCGGCCGCGAAGGCGCAACTCGATTCAAGGCTGGAAAACAGCTACTATCGCGTCGATCTTGACCCGGCCGGCGGCGCCGTGCGGAGCATCTTCGATAAAGAACTGGGCAAGGAACTTGTCAACGCGGCCAGCCCTTATCGCTTCGACCAGTATTTGTACGTCAGCGGCGGCGACAAGCCGCCGTACAACCGCCTGATCTTCGGCGACTCCAAGCTGCCGGCCCCCGAACTCACCATCAACGGAGCCCATAGCGGGAGCCTAGTCTCGGTCGAACGCACTCCCTTCGGTGTCGTCGCGACACTGGAAAGCGCGAACACCAACACACCCAAAGTGCAAACCGAGGTCATTCTGTTCGACGCCCAGAAGAAGATTGAATTCATTAATCGCGTCCGGAAACAGAAGGCTTACACCAAGGAAGGCGTCTACTTCGCATTTCCCTTCGCTGCCGACGATCCCCAGATCCGCTACGACCTGCAGGATGGCTTTGTCGATCCCACCCGGGATCTTTTGCCCGGCGCGGCCAAAGAATGGTTTTCCGCGCAGCACTGGATCGCCGTCCAACAGGGCGGCGTCACGTCGGCTCTCATCCCCGCCGATGCTGAACTCTTCGCGCTGGGCGACATCGTCCGCGGAAAGTGGCCAATGGAGTTGGATGAACATCGGGGCACGGTTTTCTCCTACGTGATGAATAACTATTGGCACACCAACTACGCGGCGGCGCAGGGAGGGGATTTTACTTTCCGCTATGTCCTGACGAGCGGCGCCAACCTCGATCCCGGTCGCCTCAGCCGTTTAGGCTGGGAGGAGATGACGCCCCTCGAGACCAACGAGATCACCGAGAACGATAAGGAAGTCAGTGCGCCGAGGCCACTGGACAAAGCCCAGGCAAGCTTCCTCCAGGTGAACCAGTCAAATGTAGTTCTGGTGAATTGGAAAAACGCGGAGGACGGGCGCGGCACGATTCTCCGCTTCCTCGAGGTGGCTGGACAAACGGGCCAGGTAGATATTCAGATTCCGATTCTTCAAATCCAGGCCGCCTGGATTTGTAATGCCATGGAGGAAAACCAGCAGCAGCTATCGACCGCCGACCACCGGTTTTCCTTCGTAGTTAAGCCTTTTCAGATTGTAACCGTTCGCCTTGAGGGCGTCCCGACGGTCCGCTGAGCAAAGCTTAATTTGGCTCCCTTTTCTGCGCCATCCGGTAACGGTGTATCACGACGGCCACGCCGGATGGAATACCATCTCCGTCGCCGGACAGGTCCGTGCGGACCACCTCGCCCTTGCAGACGACCTCGCCTCGCACCCTTTCCCCATTGTCGACCGGGGGCAGTTCGAGCCTGAGGTCGAGAGCCGTTGTTGGCTCCAACGTACGGTAAGTTCGAAACAAGACCCCGGAGCGGCTGACATTTTCGGTGTAAGCCTCATGCCATTCTGGGCTGCGGGGCAGGCGGTAACGAACCGGGAGGTGAATTGGGAAACGCCGCGCGCGACCGTTAGATTCTTGCCGCTTTCTCAGCATAGGTCGTTCCTCCTCAAAGGTTTAGCAACCGGAGGGGCGTCCACCCGCGCGTCGCTGCCCTGCCGATTAATATGCGATTTCAAACTTCGAGATTTTCCTTCTGTGAAAGGCTAAATAAATCCCCGGTTTGAGTAGGCAAATGTCTCGCCAAAAGGCAGAGTTTTACGCCGTGTTTAAAAGAATGAAAATAAATACTTTGCTAACCCCGGGGACCTATGAGTGGAACCGCGAAGGGATGGGGTCGTGTACTTTTGACACGCCTCTGTAGAATCTACACTGTAAAAACTATGCGCCAGTTGCAGCCGCTCCTGCTGATCGCGAAAAGCGGCGCCGCCATGAAGACCGCCTATCTCTTGGTTGTCGCGTCGATGAAGTTGGCGAAATCCTGCTTCATCTTGGCGTGAGCCTTCGAGTCCAGATATACCATATGCCCCGACTCGTACTGGGCGTGCGAGATGTTCTTGCGGAACTCCGGCGACAGGTCGAGATGGTCAAAGGTATACCATGCCGCGAGATAGGGAGTGGCGAGGTCGTAATACCCTTCCATATTGAGGATCTTCAGATAACGGTCCTTCACGATGGCTTCCCGCAGCGGGGTGGAAGTCTCCATCTCAAACGGATTGCCGCCCCCGCGGCCGCCCTGCGGAGCGCTAAAGCTCCACTGGAAGAATCCCGACTGCTGCCCTGAGACGTAGTAGGGCATGTCTACTTTGTAATTCAGCTCACGGCGCACATAGTCGTTGAAGACGCTCGTGAAGGGCGGTCCGGTTTCGGCGCTGGAGGGATCAAAGAAGCGGGTGTTCATGAAGCCATCCGGATCGGGTCCTTTGAAGCGCCCGTCCAGGCGGCCCACGCGTAGCCTCTGATCAGCGAGCAGGAAGTGAGTGAAGGTGCCAACATCCAGGCGCAGATTCGACCACTCGATGACTTCCTTCGAGATGCCGGTATACCGATTCAGTTTATCGATGACGCTCTGCCGCTGCTCTGGAGTCAGTGAATCGCCGGAAGCCAAGGCTTGAGTGTATTCCCCAAGCGCAAATTGCATCGATTCCTGCCGTGCGCGGTTGGGGTCGGCCATCAGGTCCGGCGTCAGCTTCTTGTGATACCAGGCGATGGAGGTGAACGACGGGAGAAGCATGGGGTACGGCACATCATTGGTGAAGGAAGATTCCAGGGTCTCAAAGTTCAAGACCGTGGAAAGCAGCACGATACCGTTAAAGTTGATGCCGCGCTCGTTGAGGTAGCCGGCAAGCCCTGCGGATCGAGTGGTGCCGTAGCTCTCGCCGAAAAGATAGAGCGGCGACAACCAGCGCTCATAGCGCGAAATATAAATGCGGATAAACTCGCCAAAGGCGGCGATATCGCCGCTCATGTTCCAGAACTTGCGTCCCGCAGCCTGGTCTGCCGGCCGGCTGTAGCCGGTGCCGATGGCGTCCACCAGCACCAGGTCGGTCTTGTCCAGCGGCGTGTTGGGATTGTCGTCGCGGCGGTAGGGCGACTGGGGCAGCCATCCTTCCTGCTCCAGCACCACTTTACGCGGCCCCAGCGCACCCATGTGCAGCCAGACGGAGGCGGAACCGGGCCCGCCATTGTAAGCAAAGGTCAAGGGACGCGTGGCGGGTTCCGTGCCATCCAGGGTGTAGGCCACAAAGAACATCTCCGCCTCAATCTTGTCCTCGGCGTCCTTGATGGGCAGGCGGCCGGCCGTGGCCGTGTACCGCAAAACCTTTCCGCCGATGCTGATCGTATGGTGCGTCTCCACGGGAGGAACTTCGGCCATATCGAAATGGAATGGCCGCATGCCCTCGCCTGGAGCGCCGGGCTGGGCCGTTTCAGGCTGCGAAGGTGGAGTGGAGGGCCTGGTTTCGCGTTCCTCGCGCTGAGGCCGTTCGGCCGGAGTCTGGGCTGGGGTGGCAGCCGTCCGCGCGGAGGATTTCGGTGTCTGTTTGGTCTCCGGGGGAGCGCTCGGTTCTTGCGCCAAAATCAGCACAGGAAGAAACACCATTGCGAGGGCTAAGAGTGTTCGTCTCATAGTTTTCCTTCATCGTCGAAAGTAAAATGCGCCTTGCGGAAACAATGGAATGTACACCTTTTGGACGTGCCTGTCCATTTTTCCGAGAAAAGTCTGGCATCGCCGTGCAGACCGTTAACGGCAGCCCGGACAAGCTACTCCGTGTTCTTCGTGGCTCCAAGCCTCAACACACAGAACGCAGAGAGCCTCAGTGGCCTCTGTGTTTAATCTTTTCCGGCACAGAGAACACGGAGGCGAGAATCAGCTCGCCCCATCGCAGCGGCTCACTTCACGCCTTGCAGGAATTCCTGTGGAATCGGACTTCCGGGAGTCTCGCCCTGCCAGAAGATAGTGACAATCCACCAGCGCCGGCCGTCATTCATCAACTGGAAGCTGTTGATCCCGCGCTCGAAGGGCTTCGGGTCGTCGGCGGCGTGGCGCGATTCGTAAGTGCTGAACACCTGCGCGATGCCTGCGAAGCGTTCGGTGCGTCGCGCCACTTCCCGCTCAAAAAAGCCGTGGGTCTGAAAGTACGGGTCGTCGTGCTGGATGTATTCCTCGGGACTGAGCACCACGATACGGAGTCCTTCCTGGTGGTTTGGAACCACAGCGGCAAGGCGGGCGCCGGAGACAAACAGGGAGCGAAAGCGGTCCCAGTCGCGCTGCCGGCCGGCGGGTCCGGAGATGGTGTCGTAGGCGGCATGCAGAATGGCGTCGATGGAGCTTACATCCGCCGGATTCGCTGCCGGCGCGGTGGCGGGCTGAGATGCCGGAGCGTGCGAAGAAGTTGAAGCCTGCGATCCTCGCGCTGCGGCTCGCCCCCCAGTCGCGCACGTCGTCAACAGCACGGCCGCCGTCAGGATAACTGTTGTAGAACATCGCCTGCCGACTCTCATGCGAAACCTCCCAACGCAGCCTCACAGCCCCTGTAGGGGGACGGCTTGCCGTCCCCGGGTAGGGCAAGCCCTACCCCTACGCGTTTTCAGCAAGGGCAGCCGCACGGCTGTCAATGCTCAGGATGACGACTTTTAATCAGACGCAAATCATACTACACCGGTTAAGGAACTCTCGACTGTCAACTGTCGACTGTCAACTGCCCTACGGCACCAGCATCACCGGAGCGCGCCAAAACGCGGTCTTTGGGCCGGCAGGGTCCAGCACGGTTACCTGGCACACATACTTGCCGGGGGAAAGCTCACGGAGTGGGATACTGAAGCTGAGCGGCATGGTTTTCACGCGATTATTCATGCCGCCGGTCACTTCCATGGGCGGCGTTTCGAACGCCTTCTTCTCGGCCTGGTAAAAACTCACAAAGGCGATCAAGGGCTGGGAACCGGGCAGGCCCTGCTGGTAGGCCTGAAGGTAAACGTAGAGATTCCGGCTTTGACTGAAAACTCGCGTGACGCTGGGGATAAGCTTCTGCCGGTCCTGCACCAACGGGTTAGCCGACTCCTCCTGGTCCTTTTTCTTGAGCGCGTTGTAGATCGCATCCCGCAGATCGACGCGCTGGCTGCTCAGCACCACGGAACTGATGGGAATTCGCTTCTCTTCCTTATTCAAGTTGGGAATGACGAAGTTCGTCTGGTACGTGCCGATCCTCCCGGTTTCGTCGTCGCGCGCCAGGAACTTGAGGGTGTATTTCCCGGGCAGAATCGTGAATCCGGCGTCGTACTCGATCGGCCGTTTGGCCAACTGAGCCGCCGTAGCGTCGCTCAGCTTGATATTCATCTTGTCGCGCAGGTTGGTGATGGTTGAGCCGTACTGGTCTTTGATCTCGCCGATGAAATCCAGAAGTGTGTGCTCGGCGCCACGGCGCTTGGCCAGGGCCAATTCCCTGCCCGGAATCTTCACCACGATAGGCACGAAGTACTCGGCTCGATTCAATTGGAAATAATCGATCTCCATGGCGATGGTGAGTTCGGTGATCGGGTCCTCGAGCATCAACGCGTCTTCGAGCTGGCGTTCTTTGTCGGCAGGAGTAAACTTGCTGAACTGCTTATCGGCATAGTAGCCCTGGCGATAATCCAAGCTGGCGGACAAGCCCGAGTTCAGCGTAATCTTAACGCGGCGGAACTTGCCGTCCTGGGCCGCGTTGGTGGTGTAGTAGCCCAGAATGTAGTAGCTCGAGGTGGCCTGCTCCGCCTGCACGATTCCCTTCGCAAGGTCGTTATAGTCGAGTAGCGCCTTGCCACCGGTATCGCCGGCCAGCGCATAGAGCGTATCCTGCGACTGCTGGAAGTTCGTCGTCAACGCCAGGGCCGCAGCTCCCGAGTACATCCCAATGTTGCCCTGCGACCCCTGCGTGGCGTCACCGAGCGGGGCCTCGGCCACCAGACCGCGCGCGTCAATGGGCCAGAACGAGACGCCGGCGCGGATGGCCGTGTCGATGGTGGCGTGGAGCTGCGCCTGGTTGTCCAGGCCGCTCAGCCTGAGGCCGCTGGCAAAGTAGATCAGTGATTTCTTTTCGCTAATCTGGCCCAGCAACTTCGACGCTGTCTGGAGCGCGGACAACTGGCGGTCCGTATTAAAGACGTTGAACTCGCTGTCATCCTGGCCGAACGCCGCCCCGGTGTCGGCCGTGCCGGCGTCGTCACTCGATAGGCCGTACCCCTGCCCCTCTCCCACGACCATGGTTTCGACGATGCTCAACAGCCGGTTGCGGTCGTCGGTGAAATCCTGGAGAACATCTACACCGCCGCCCGCGAATCTGAGGATGGCAACCAAATCGTCCGGCGTCATCTGGGTTTTGATGAATCGCTTTGCCGCTTCCAGGGCGCGTGTCTGGTCCGCCGGCGGCATGGTCGTCATATCAAAGTAGAGTGCCAGCAGCCGGCGGTCCTGGTATCGAAACTTGCCGGGGGTTTCGGGGGCAATGCGCGTCCGGCTCAACTTATCGTAGATGGTGATGTTTTCGGGCTGGGCGCGAGCCGCAGAGGACGCGCTGGCGGCCTTGCCAAGTTCCTGGGGTTCGCAGAAACTGATGGTCTGGGGCGTCCCATTCTCGGTAATCGTGAAGTCCTTGGCGGTCAACCCTCGAATGGGATTCCCTGCTTTGTCCTTCACCGCCACCGCCTCCACCACTAACTGCGTGCTAACGCGTAGGGTGGCCGTCTCCTTGGCGTTGGCGGGCGTGTTCTGCCCGATCTGCTGGGCAGCGGCAGGGAGGGCCAGTACGAGGGTAATGAACAACAACGTAGTGGCCACAGCAGAGGCGCGCTTTCCGTGCCCTGGAAGGGCACAAGATAGTAGCCGGGGGCAACGCCCCCGGGAAGCGCGCGTAGCATTCACCGACCCTGAAAGGGTCGCATTTCGCTGGGGCACCGACTGTAGAATGGCCTCGAGATTCGACCCCTTCAGGGTCGGACCCTGGACCGGCCACGTCTTCCGGGGGCGTTGCCCCCGGCTACCGTACTGATCCCCTCCGGGGATCAGTGGCGGAACCAGCTCAAGTTTCCATCCCACAAGATCTTCGCTCATTGATTTACTGCTCATCGCTTTTCTTAACCTGCACCCAACACCTAGCACCTGCTCTTCCGCTCGTCGCTCATCGCTCGTCACTCGTCACTGCCTTCAAAATCTCACGCGCATCGTGGCCTGCAAACTGCGCATGGCGTTGGCCGCAGCCGGCAATCCGAACTGCGTGCTGGTAATGCTCGTGTCCCAGCTTGCAAAAGTAACGTGATTGAGGAAGTTCGTCGAATCGATTCGAAAATCCAGGTTGAAGCGGCCGTGAAGGCGGAAGGTTCGCCCTAGGGAAGCGTCAAACGTGAATTGAGAAGGGCCGGTAATCGAATCCCTTCCCGCGTTTCCCCATTGGCCGGTCGCGGGTGGTGTGTACGCGGCGGGGTTCAGAAACAAGCCCGGCGGCGCCGCGTAAACTGGCGTGCCTGTAGCGTCCGGCCGGATGCTTCCCGTCACTCCCGTTCCCGGCACCGCGGCAAGATAAACAGGTGTCTCCGGCAAACCGCTGCCCACGGTGATCTGGCTAAGAAAAGTCCACTCCTTGAAGAGCGTTCCTTTCCAGCCGCGCAGGAGCGTTTCACCGCGCAATCCCATGCCGGTGGTGTACTGAAACTGCACGTTTAGAAGGTGCCGCTGATCGAAAGTGGAAAGCCCGCGCTCCGCCTCCAGGTCCAACCAGTTCTGCGCAAGGGCAGGGCCGGAGCCGCCCGTACCCGTCGTCGTCAAGGTAACTTGAGTTCCGCTGTTTCCTGGTCCGCCGGAAGGAACTCCGAAGATCTGCGTGGGTAGGGTAGCGCCCTGACCGCCCAAAGCAGAATCATCATCGATGGATTTTGAGAAAGTGTAACGGGCTGTTGAGGTGAGCCCGTTGTGCAGTCTTCGCCGCAATTGAAACTGCGCGCCTTGGCGAGAGGAGTTGCCGTTCGAAGTGAGGTAGGCAAATCCCGTAGGACAGCTCGGGCACGGATTCACGGCCCCTTCGGGAAAGGTATTGGGCAGATACTCCTGCACTCCGCGCGTTCCCTTGACCCCTAAATATGTGGCGTTGAGTTGCAACGAACCAGGAAGGTCCCGTTGCAGGGATAATTCCCAGTTTTGCGCGTAACCCACGCGGAAATGCGGATCGACGGCAAACGTGTCAGGAGTAATTGCCGAACACGTGATGAATCCATTCGCCAGTGTAAGCGGGCACGCCGGGCTGTTTTGCACGCTCAAACTCTTCGAAAGCGGCGCTTGCTGCGCCATTTGCTGCGCGACAGTTTGATAGACCGAGGTGTCGTAGTAGACGCCATATCCAGCCCGAACCACCAGCGACGATCCGGCAACGGGGCGCCACGCGACCCCGATGCGCGGCTCGAAACCGCTTTTATCAGGGCGGATCAGTGAACTCGGATACTTCTGGCCGGTCAGCGGCCCCAGCGGGTCGATTCCCACTACCGGCGCCGCGGCCGCAAATCCCGGCGTGATGTCCAGGTTCACCAGGCGGCCATACAACTCCGTAATCGGCGCGCCGTATTCCCAACGCATTCCCGCATTCAAAGTGAATTCCGGGCTGATTCTCCAATCATCCGTGAAGTAAGCGTCGTAAACGGATTCCCGGAAATATTTATCCGCATTGCCAAACGCGAGCGAGCTTGTGTCTGGAATCCCCAGCAGGAAATCCGCAAAATCGTCGCCGCCAATCGCCGTGCCGTTCGCGCTTCCCTGCGTGGCCGCACCCGTGAAGGTGAACATGCCGCGCGGGTTCTGCTGTCCCAGGTAATTGAACTGTTGCATCCGGAAGTCGCCGCCCGTGGTGATGTTGTGACGGTCGCGGCTCCACAACAGCGAATAAGACCAGGCATCCGTCTGGTTGCGATCGAAGGAGCTTTGCGCGTCGGAGAGTCCCGCCAGCCCACTCGAGAAAGTGAGGCTCGGCGGCCCCCAATTCACGGGGTCCTGGTTGTTACCCGTGATTCCAGCATTGCCGGAAACGTTTTCGCGGTCCGCCCAG
The DNA here is from genome assembly GCA_963831905.1 of uncultured Acidobacteriota bacterium. Classification (GTDB taxonomy): domain Bacteria; phylum Acidobacteriota; class Terriglobia; order UBA7540; family UBA7540; genus CAVROP01. The sequence continues at coordinate 229,819 of CAWHRX010000010.1, forward strand.
TAGGGGTTGGTCTGCGTCGAGAGGCGGCTGAACTGGTAACCCAGAGTCAGAAATAGCCGTGTGCCGAGGTGATGCGACCAGTTGATGCGGCTGCTGAGTCCCAGCACGTCACTTGTATCGAGAAAGCCGAATAGATTCGGGGTGGCCGTGCGCGCGCGCTGGAAAGCAAAACCGCCATAGAGTTGGTTCTTGGGATTAATGTACTCGTCGAAACGCGATTGCAGCGCGTCTTGATGCGTGTCTGTGCTTATAGGAACCTGATAGTTGTATCGCTGCTCGCCGCCGAAGCTGGGAAGCGGGTAGTAATTCAACAGCGCTTGGGCCTGCGGGCTGATCTGGTTTGGAAGAATGATGTTGCCCGGAAATTGGAGACCTGTCTCCGGATTGAAGATTTGGACCGGCTGACCCAGAGCGCTCAGCACTTGGGAGAAAACCCCGCCGCGCTCCGCAGCATCCGGCACCAGAGCCGATTGCGTGGTGTCGTCAACATAGCGCGTCCACTCATAGGCCACAAAAAAGTTTGGCGCGTGCCGTTCGATGAGATGCGGAATCCTGAGCGGGCCACCCAGCGTCGCTACGGCGGTAATGCGGTTGTAGGCCGGCTTTGGCGTGTTCTGCCCGCTCAAGGAGAATGGCCGCGCATCAAGTGCGGAGTTATCGAAAATAAGGCCCAGCCCGCCGTTGTAGAGCCCGCCACCGCGGTTGCGATAATTGCCGAAAGCAAACGCTTGCGCGAATCGCGTCGCGGCGCCGTTCAGCACGCTGCCGTTGATCAGCAAGCCGTCATCAGCGTGCTGATTGAGTTCGTCGCCGGGGGCTTGGCCGTTTTCACTGTTCTCGTTGGTATTTCCGGCGTTGTTTTCTCCCTTGTTCCCTGCCTCGCTCGCGCGTTCCTTACCTTCCCCGTTCGCGCGCGCCTTCCCTTCGTCACTTCCGCCCTTGGCTTGTACGGGCACGCCATGGCGTGCCCCTACCGCGCCATGGCCTGCCCCTTCGACGGGAGTGGCGCCGGGCGCCACTTCCGCCCCTGAACGTATTTCAGCCTTGATTTGATCAAGCGGCAGCAGCTTCAATTCCCATTTCCCCGCTGGCGCATTCGGGCCGATCACTACATCCTGCTTGAGGGTCGAGAAACCTGTCATCTCGACCTCAATCGTCCATGCTCCATCCGTCAAATCCGGAAAGGAGTAGAGGCCCTGCTCATCTGTAGTTGTGGCGAATTGTTTGCTCCCCTGCGTCGCCTTTACCGTCGCACCCGGAACCGGAAATCCGCCGAAAGTGACCTGCCCGCGATACTCCGCAGCCGCTGCCACGCCGCAGAGTGCGAGCATCGCAAGGCCGATCGCCAATTGGATGATTCGATGCATTCCGGCGTCAGTCCTCTGTGGGAGCCTTCTCCACGTGGTCGATGACGAGCTGCTCCACCGGAGCCTTGCGCTTTTCCAGCTTGAGGCCGAGTTTTTGCACCGAGGCGAAAACCGAGGAGCCTCCACTTGGTTCGGACGCCGCCGAGGCCGGTGAGTTGTTCTCACCTCCGCCGCCCGCTGCTGGCACCGGCAGGCTTATGCCTGCCTCGCGCGCCGACTCCCGCGCCATCGCCATAAGCTCCGCGAGTGAGAGATCCAGGGCCACCTGATAGTTGCCCTTGAGGTCAGTCATGTCAACGACCTGGCGGCCGCCTCCCCCACCCATCTGCAGGAACTTTGTCAACATGTCGGCAAAACCTGCCATAGTCACCGTGCTGGATTCCATGTGCATCGTCCCGGCCTGCGCGTCAACTTTCACCGTCATCGTGCCCTTTGCCCCCATATTCATGGTCATGGAACCATCAGCACTTCTAGTCATGCGGATCGGCCCGCTTGGACTGTCCATCTGAGTCTCGCCTGGTTTCAACGGAGCGTTCTCGTCAATCGGTTCGGCTGTCCCCTGTGATTCCTTCAGCTTGGGCCCGTCCTTGCCAACTAGCAGCGCAAACACCGGGTGCTCCTGTGTGTCGCGATGCGCTGCCAGCTTGAACCGTTCCTCGAGCAGCGCCTGCAACATTTTGGGAGCGTCATCTTTGGACGCTCCGTCCGGCAGCTTAGCCACAATGTCGAAGCGGTCTGTCGCGAGCCATGCCGGGCCGCTGACTTGATAGTCCTTCACCGCGTATGCGGTAGCAATCAGGTCTTTGAGCGACATGTAGGTATACTCGGCTTGCGACGCATTGACATGTGGGCCGAATCTCGGCATCTTTCCGGCTTTCACCTGCTCTGCCAACTTCGTCATATCAAGGGGAGGTGAGGGCTTCACGGTAGCCACCTCGAAAGCAGGGTTACTGGTGGTTGTCTGCCCAAAGATCGCAGCGGCTGCCAGAAGCAGGCCGACAGCGAATATAAGTCCAATACTAATTCGCGTCTTCATTGGAACCTCCTTTTGCTTTAGTGCCTGGATGGTGACAGCAAACTAGTGCTGCGTTGGGAAATTGCGTTTACCTGTCGCGCTGACCTTTAGGGCAGCACTAGTCCTCCGCGGGAATCTTCTCCACGTGGTCGATGACGATCTGCTCCACCGGAGCCTTGCGCTTTTCCAGCTTGAGGCCGAGTTTTTGCACCGAGGCGAAAACTGAGGAGCCTCCAATTGGTTCGGATGCCGCCGAGGCCGGTGAGTTGTTCTCACCTCCGCCGCCCGCTGGGGGCATCGGCGAGCTTATGCCTGCCCCTCGGTGCGCTGCCTGTGCCATCGCCGTAACCTCCGCGAGTGAAATGTCCAAGGCCACCTGATAGTTGCCCTTGAGGCCAGTCATGTCCACAACTTGGCGGCCGCCTCCCCCGGCGATGTGCGTGTGCATTGTCAGCATGTCGGCAAAACCGGCCATAGTTACCATACTGGATTCCAGGTGCATCGTCTGGGCCTGCCCGTCAACTCTCACCGTCATCGTGCCCTTGGCTCCCATATTCATTGTTTCGGAGCCGTCGTCGTTTCTCGTCATGCGGATCGGCTCGTTTGGACCGTCCATCTGCGTCTCGCCGGGTTTTGGCGGAGCGTTCTCATCGATCGGTTCGGCGGTTGCGGTTGATTCCTTCAGCTTCGGCCCGTCCTTGCCTACCAACAGTACAAGCACGGGGTGCTCCTGCGTGTCACGATGGGTTACCAGCTTGAACCGCTCTGCCAGCAGCGCCTGCAACATTTTGGGAGCGTCATCTTTGGACGCTCCGTCCGGCAGCTTAGCCACAATGTCGAAGCGGTCGGTAGCGAGCCATGCCGGGCCACTGATCTGATACTCCTTCACCGTGTACGCGGTGGCGATGAGTTCTTTAAGCGACATGTAGGTAAACTCCGCTTGCGACGCATTGACATGCGGGCCGAATCTCGGCATCTTTCCGGCTCTAATCTGCTCTGTCATCTTCGCCATATCAGGGGGAGGCGAGGGCTTCACTGTAGCTACCTCGAAAGCAGGGTTGCGGAGGGCCGTCTGCCCAAGGATCGCGCTAGCTGCGAGGAGCAGGCCGACAGCGAATATAAGTCCAATACTTATACGCGTCTTCATTGGAACCTCCTCTTGCTTTAGTGTCTTGGCGGTGACAACAATCTAATTCTCCGAAGGACGCTCGACGTGGTCGATCGTGAGCGCTTCCGCGGGTGCTTTGGTGGCTTCCAGTCTCAACCCGAGCTGTTCCTGGAGCGCCGTGAAGATCGACGGCCCCGAAGCATCCGGCGGTGGTGCGCCGTCGGGTGGGGGACCGCCGGGCCCGCCCATCATCATGCCCTCGCCTTGTTCGGGCGTCCACTTGAGCGTCAAGTCATAATTACCCTTCAGCCCTGTTTGATCCAACACCTGGCGACCCAGTTGTTGCGACAGCACGCTTGCCAAGAACCCGAGACCAACCCCTTGAGCGTTAAGCTCGCCCCTTCCTATGCGCATCATGGGTCCGCGAGGATGGCCGTTAGGCCCGCTCGGCGCGTCGGGTGGCGTATCGACGGGCTTGGCCTCCTGAAGTTTCGGGCCATTCTTCGCAACCACTAGCGCGTAAGCGGGCAGTTCCTTCGTTCCTCGTGTCAATTTCAACTGGAACCGGTCCGCGAGCAGCGACTGGAGCATCGATCGAGCCAACTGCTGCCGTTGCTCGCGAGGAAGCTTATCCATCTCCTGGGCGATCGAGTCCGGTTCCTTCGCGTCAATATCGTATCGTTCGGAATTGACCCAGCTTGGCCCTCCCGAAACCTGAAAGTCCTTTACGTCATACGCCAGCGTAATGAGAAACTTTACCGTCATGCCGGTGGCGTTGAACCGGCCGGGCTGCCAGCCCACGAAAAAACGCATTTCGCCGGAGTGATTGGGCTTGATCGAGGCAACCTCGAAGGAAGCCGAGGTGGGCAGGGTGGACATCGGCGCCGATGGTGCGCCAGCGGTCACCGGCGATTGCCCCTCGGCGGTCTGCGGCGATTGCGCCACGGCTCGCGTACTGCCGAAGAATGCGAACACCATAAGCCCAGTCACGGCTGCGACGTTGATCGCAGCCAGTCGCATTCTTCTCTTGGCGGAACTGCAACCGTCTTCCAGGTTCGGAATCATAGTTTCTCCATTAGCTCGCAGTCTTCTCCGCGTGAATGAGAGTCACCCGATCCCCCTCACGGAGACTTGCCCTCTCCTTTGGGGAGAGGGTGGCCTGCGGCGGCGTTTTCATCAGCCGCCGCAGGCCGGGTGAGGGGTCATTTCCGGCACACTCTGACGTAAGTCTGCTTCGTTCAACTCAGATGCCCTTATTGCGGGCTGCGTTTGCCTGCCGCTAATTCTCCGTCGGCCGCTCGATATGTTCGATGACGATGGACTCCACCGGACCCTTTGTGGGTTTCAATTTCAAACCAAGCTGTCGCTCGAGCGCGGTAAAAATAGAGGGCCCCACAGGTCCGGGCGGTGGGGCGTTGTCGGTTGACGCAGCGGCCGTTAGGCGTTGTGGTGCATATTGAAGCTCAAGGTAGTAGCCGCCCTCGAGCCCCGTCCGGTCGAGCACCGGACGGCCGATGTCCGACATCCAGGAAAGTATATCCACCACAAGAGCCATTGACCCATAGTTATGCCAGCACCTCATGTCTGTCGGGCACGGCGGGCCTGCGGGGCGCGGCAAGGTTGGGTCGGCCCGGTGTGCCGGGTCGTCGGAAGTCTCAAACTTCGCGTGCAGGAACTTGGGACCGCCCTTGGCAACAACCAGGGCATAAACGGGAAGCTGTTTTATGTCGCGCCTGACCTTCAGCTTGAATCGCTCCGCCAGCAGGGACTGAAGCATCAAGAGCATCTGACCCCTATACTCGCAGGTCCCGCCGAAAAACGAGCCACAGCGAAGTTTGGCGAGTTTTGCGGCGAGCGAGTCTTCCACTTTGGCGTCCACGTCGTATCCGTCGTATCCGGATAGGTGGCCATACATCCAGTCCGGTCCGCCGACGAGCTGTTTATCTCTCAACATCCTAAAACCAAATTCGCCCAGGTCCTGCCCGTACGCGAGTTTAATAAGAAACTCGACCGGCTGGTTTCTTACAGTGAGCCTGTTGGGCAGGATGGTCAAGTGAGAATCCTCCCTCTCGCGGCATAGCTTAATGGATGCAACCTCGAAGGATGGCCGCGGCTCGCCGGTCGCTTGTGCCGATTGCACGTGCGCTCGCAGGGTTGTCAGGAAACCGAGTATTACAGCCACTGCGGCGAGGGCAGCCGAAAGTAGTACGAATGCAGCTCTGGATCGGCTTGACTCGCTGGGATTCATGGTCTCTCCTCTTTACTAACGTACGTCGTATCTAATACGCACTCGCCCCCGGCGAAGACTCACGCTCTCCCTTGCGGAGAGGGTGGCCTGCGGCGGCGTTTTCACCAGTCGCCGCAGGCCGGGTGAGGGGTTGTTTCCGATGCCAGCGCGGGTTTCTCAAAGCGTGAATTTGCCACGTCTTGTTTGACGCGCCACCCAGATGTCCGTTTACCTGGCCTCAATGATCCGTCGGCCTGTCGAGATGGTCCATGACGATGGATTCCAATCTGCTGACCGATGGTTTTCCCCGCAGATCACGCGCTCGGGACCGGCGATCACCGTATCGGGCTTTCTGTCGGCGGACTCCTTGTCTCTTGACAAACGGAGAATAATAGGCTACCATTATTCTCTCCGTGCGGGAGTTCAGGCCTCCCGCGACATTGTGTCGCAATGCTCGTGCTCGCTCCATCCCACCTCCGTGATTCCACCTTTGCAGTGCCGCAGCTTGCTGCCGCTTTTTCGCCGGACGGGTTCCCAGCCGGGTGCTATCCTTGCGCCGCCGATGAGCGTCCTAAAGCTCGGCGCTACGGATTTTGGTGTGGCTCGCAAGCCGGCCCCGTACTTTCGTGGGACGCTCCAGGGCGCGAGGCAGTTCACATCGGAAGAAGGCGGCCACTCCGCTGCCGCACTCCAAAAGTGAGGGAACAAACCGAGAATGTCTATGAAAACAAAGAGTCGAGCAGTCGAGAAGTTGAAAAGTCGAGGAGTCGTGAAGCCGAACCGGGAAGTCAAGCGGTGGGATGCCGACGGCTTGTCACTCCTCGACTCTCAACTCTCGACTTCTCGACTTGAATTCGACGGAACAAAGCGAGAATGTCTATGAAAACAAAGGATGAGGTAAAAAAGTCGTGGGCTGGCGCAGACGTTGCTCTTGAACGTCTGCGATGCGCCGAAGGCGCAGTTCGGTCAGATTGTGCCGCTTGTCCACGCCTGTCCCTTCGGGACATCGCAGACCCCACACTTCGGGGTCTGCGCCAGCCTCGGCGCTACGAGAATCGGCAGAACAAAGCGAGAATGTCTATGAAAACAAAGGATCGGCTATTGCCCGTGATATACTTTGCCTCGACCGAACCTTATTCTCGAATGGACAGGAGGTAACAGGCATGGTGCGTTTAGCTGCCGGACTATTTGCCCTCTTCACGGTGAGCGCCAATTTGGCTCATGCCCAAGCGCCGCTGTTGTTGCAGCACCCCACGCTCAGCGCCACACAGATTGCGTTCGTCTATGGGGGAGACTTGTGGAGCGTGCCGAGGTCGGGCGGCGTGGCGCAGCGGCTCACGGCTGGGATTGGAACGGTATCTCGCCCGGCATTCTCTCCCGACGGCAGCGAGATTGCCTTCACCGGCAATTACAACGGCAATTCCGACGTTTACCTCATTCCCGCCGCCGGCGGCGAGCCCAAACGGCTCACGTATCATCCCTCGCCGGACCTGGTCATGGGGTGGACGCGCGACGGCAAGCAGGTCCTGTTCGCCTCGACGCGCTCGAGCTTCGAAGGCTTCAACCGTCTGTTCACGGTTTCGCGCCAAGGCGGATTCCCCGCGGAGTTACCTCTGCCGATCGCCGCCGAGGGTTCATACTCGCCGGACGGAAGCCAACTCGCCTACGTGCCTCTCGACCACGCCTTCGAAATCTGGAAGCGCTACCGGGGAGGCCGCACCTCGCCGATCTGGATCGCGCAATTGTCCGACTCGAGCGTTAGCAAAATCCCGCGCGATAATTCCAATGACTTTGACCCCCTCTGGGTGGACCACCGCATCTTCTTCTTGTCGGATCGCTCAGGACCCATCTCTCTTTTCAGTTACGATACGGGCTCGAAGCGCGTCGTCCCGGCGCTAAAGAACGATGGGCTGGACTTCAAATATGCCAGCGCGGGGCCAGGCGCCATCGTCATCGAGCAGGTCGGCGCCATCTACCTCTACGACCTCAAATCCGGCCAGGCCCATAAGGTCGATATCCGGGTTACGGGTGATCTCCCGGAGATGCGGCCGCACTATCTCAACGTGGCGAGCCGCATCGAGAACGCCGACATCTCACCCACCGGCTTGCGGGCCGTCTTTGAGGCGCGGGGCGAAATCCTCACCGTTCCCGCCGATAAAGGCGACATCCGCAACCTCACGAGCACGCCGGCTGCTGACGAGCGAAGCCCTGCCTGGTCACCGAACGGCAATCGCATTGCCTATTTCTCAGACGAGTCCGGCGAATACGCGCTCTACATCAAAGACCAGAGCGGCCTGGGCGAAACGCAGAAGATCGATCTCGGCAGTCCGGGGTCGTTCTTTTATTTCCCGACCTGGTCGCCGGACGGCGAGAAGCTCGCCTACACCGACAAACGCTTGAACCTCTGGTACGTGGACCTGGAGAAGAAAACACCGGTGCGCGTATTTCACGACCGGTTCACGGGGCCGCAGCAGATTTTCCGTGCCGGATGGTCTCCGGACAGCAAGTGGCTGGCCTACACGCAGCAGGAGCTGAGCCACATGCGTTCGGTGTTCCTGTATTCTCTCGAGACCGGCGAGAGCCACCGCGTCACGGATGGGATGAGCGACGCCTACTCGCCCGTATTCGACAAGGGCGGCAAGTATCTCTATTTTCTGGCCAGCACCGACGCCGGCCCCACCATGGATGACTCGATGCTGAGCATGGACCGGCCGGTGACCAGCAGCGCCTATGTTGTGGTTCTGCGCAAGGACTTGCCTTCCCCGCTCGCCCCGGAAAGCGACGATGAGCAGGAGGCAAAGCCCGAGGCTGCCAAGACCGAAGGCCAGAGCAAGGAGACGCCGCCCAAAGCCAGCCCGCCGCCGGAAGTGAAAGTGGACTTCGAGAAGATCAGCCAACGGATTCTGGGGCTGCCGATTCCGGCGCGGAACTACTCGGAGCTGAAGTCGGGAAAGGAGGGCGTGCTCTATCTTCTGGAAGAACCCTTGGTGGAGCCGTCGAGCGGCCCCAGCACTCTCACCGTGCAGCGGTTTTCCCTGAAAACTCGCAAGACCGACAAGTTGCTGGATAACATGTTGGCGTTCTACATTTCCGCCAACGGCGAGAAGATGCTCTACCGTCTGGCCGGCGCGCCCCAGACGGGCGGCGCCCGCCCCGCGCAGTTGTGGTCCATTGCGCCCGTACCGCCCGAGCCGGTTCCCGGAGCAACCTCCCCACCCACCCCGGCCGCGCCTTCGGGCGCGAAGGCTCTAAACCTCGCGGCCATGGAAGTGCGCGTCGATCCGCCCGCCGAATGGAAGCAGATCTACCACGAAGCATTTCGCCTCGAGCGCGACTTCTTTTATGATCCCAGCTTCCACGGCTTGGATCTCAAGGCCGCGGAAAGAAAGTACGAGGTCTACCTGCCCGGCGTGGCGTCGCGCGCCGATCTGAATTACATCTTTCAGGAGGCTATGGGCGACCTCACAGTCGGCCATTTATTTGTGTCCGGCGGTGAAGTTCCGGAAGTGAAGGCGGTCCCCGTCGGACTGCTGGGCGCCGACTACAAAATCGAAAACGGGCGGTACCGGTTTGCGCATATTTACGACGGCGAAAATTGGAATCCCCAACTGCGCGCGCCCTTAACGCAGCCGGGCGTGAATGCCGCCGAGGGCGAATACCTGCTGGCGGTGAACGGCCGCGACGTGCGAGGCGCCGACAATATTTATAGCTTTTTCGAAGCCATGGCGAACAAGTCTGTCGTGCTGCGCGTGGGACCGGACCCGAGCGGCGCCGGGTCGCGTGAGGTGACCGTGGTTCCCGTCGAAAATGAGCGGGGACTTCGCAACCTTGCCTGGATTGAAGCCAACCGGCGGAAAGTGAATGAGCTCAGCCACGGCCGGCTGGCGTACATCTATCTGCCGGATACGGCGAGCGGCGGGTTCACGTATTTCAACCGTTACTTTTTCTCGCAAGCCGGCAAGCAAGGCGCCATCGTGGACGAGCGGTTCAATCACGGCGGCACGAACACCGATTACATCCTCGATTACCTGCGGCGCACGCTGATGAATTACCGCACCACGCGCGACGGCGAAGACATGACCACGCCCGTCAGCCTGATCCAGGGACCCAAGGCCATGATCATCAATGAATACGCGGGCTCCGGCGGCGATGCGATGCCGTGGCATTTCCGCCAGGCGCATATCGGCATCTTAGTAGGCAAGCGCACCTGGGGCGGGCTGGTGGGATTCTTCGGTCCAGGCGAGTCGCTGATGGATGGAGGTGTGGTGACCGCGCCCAGCCGCGGCTTCTGGACCCCGAATAATGCCTGGGAAGTGGAGAATCACGGCGTGGCGCCCGACGTCGAGGTCGAGCTTGACCCCAAGGCAGTGCGCGAGGGCCACGACCCGCAACTCGAGAAAGCGGTTGAGGTGGTGCTGTCGGAGCTCGAGAAGAATCCCATTCCGACTCACCACAAGCCGGCGTATCCGAATTACCACCGCTCCGCCGGCAGCGCCGCGGCCTCGGCGGGCAACTGAAAGAGCCCTCGCGAAGCTCTGGAGTGCGGCAGCTTGCTGGCCGTGCTCCAGGCTTCGGACGTACGGGCCGCGAGCAAGCTCGCGGCAGAAGAAAGCGGCAGCAAGCTGCCGCACTCCAAAGCTTCGCAGGGCTGCGCCAATTTACCTATACCACCACACAAGATGATATATACTATTATAAATAATATGTTTATACATATATATACACTACAGAGCCGTCCCGCTGTTCATCCTAGTACAACCCGCCAAGGTTGAGCACAATCACGGATACAAGAATCACCACCACCGCTGCGGTCAGCACCCGACGGGTTGCCGGCGAAGTGGCCCGCCATTCTCCCGTCAGGATGCCGAGGAAGTTCGAGGAGAGAATCATGGCCGTGATGAACAGTGTGTAGCCAAGCGAAGTTCCGTACTTTCCCACCAGCGTGGCGCCGATGCCATAGCCCACCATCCCCGAAAGCCACAGCAAACCCATGGCGATGGCCAGGCCTGCTTCTCTTGCCGAGCCGGGCTTCAGGAAAAGCGGCCAGGTGCCGTTCCGGAACAGCAGCAGGAAGCAATAGAGCAGATTGGGAATGAAGCCCGCGCCCAGCACCAGCGCCCAGGAAGCGTAGGTTGCGGTTACTGGGTGCGCGCCGAGTGCCACGGCCTTGTCGAGAATCGTGCCGCTGAAAGCGAAACCAAGGTTGATGTTGGACCCGAATATTCCGGTGAAAATGCAGATGGCTAGCCCGGTCATGAAACTCATCGCGGCAGCGCCTGCCACGGCGACGGCGGGGGTCTGCTCCTTCTCGCGGCGGCGTCCCGCCATTCCATAAAGGACCAGGCCGCCGAAGAGGATGGGCATGCTGATCAGCAGCAGGATGCCGCGCGGCCGCAGCAAGTCCGCGGGGTTGAGCACCAGCAAGGGCACGAGCGCGCCCGACAGGCACGAGAGTCCGGCCACCACAGCGAACGCCAGCGCCATGCCCACGGCGCTGATTCCCAGGCCGAAGGTCACCTGCGCGATGCCCCAGAGAAAGCCGAAGATCAGCGGGGCCAGAAGCGCGCGGCTGGAGACGCCGTGATAGACCTCTCCCAGGTGGGGCACGAAACCAGCCGCCAGCAGCCACGGAATGACCAGCAACGCTGAAGCGGCAAAGACCAGCCAGGTGTTCTCCCATTTCCACTGACGCGTGAACTTCATGGGCAGCGCGAAGCTTCCGTTCAACGCCCCACTGATGAATATGACTGCCATGCCCAGCCAGAAATGATCGCTCATCAAGTGCTCCCTAGCCTCACAATCGGATGTTGATGTAGCGCGGGCGTCTCGCCCGCTGTGGCGCGGGCATTCCTTCGCTTCGCTCAAAACAGGCTCTCCCCGCGCCACATCACATCACGGTTTCCACGCCGCGCTAATCACTGAAAAACCTGTCGGACGAATGACCTCGACCCGAATGGACGCCGGGTTCTTCTGCTGGAACTTCAGCGCGACAGTTGCGGACTGGCCGGGTTCGAGGTGGGGCAGCGGAGTCTCATGCTGTTCCATCGGCAGATCGTGCTGGTCGTAAACAATCCACCGCACCGCGTAGCCATCCAGCACGTAGCAGGGAAGCGTGCGGCGCGTCTCTAGCGTTGCCGTCAGCCCGTTCCCCGCCCTTTCCAGGCGCAGCGACTGCACGGGGCTTGCCTGGTTTCGCAGCGCCTCGAACGAATTCTTGCGCGCACCATACAAGTCCACCACCCCGTGCACGCGTTGCTTCAAAACGCCGATGCCTTTATCCCCCATGTGTGTGCGGTAATCGTTATAACAGAAGAAGATCGCACCGCCTACGTAAGGATACTGCCGGAAGGAATCGTCGTGCCCCTCGAGGATTCGTATGCGAGTCAAGTCGTTTTCCGGCCGGTCCTCGGTGCACGCGCAGTAGCCGTATTCGGAAATCACAATCGGCTTGTCCGGAAAGGCGCGATGGATCTCTTCCAGGTTCCGCTTCACTTCCGGCACTCCGCCCTTGTACCAGGATTCGTAGTACTCATTCCATTCAATGAAATCCATCAGGCCGGCCACGTCTTTCTGCGGCGTTTCCTCGAGCGAATTCGAGGCGTAGGACCGGAGGCGATCCGGATCGAGCTTCTTTGCCTCCGCGTACATCTGCTTGGCGAACTGGTAGGCGGCGGGATATTGCCCGTTAATCTCGTTGCACAGCCCCCAGGAGATAATGCAGGGATGGTTGCGGTCGCGCCGGATCATCCCGCTCAACTGCTCGAGGCCGTTCTGCATGATTACAGGCGAAGGCTGATCGCCCATGTCACTGAAGGTCGCGCCGCCCCAGGTTGGTACTTCCTCTTGGAGCAGAATCCCATGGCGGTCGCAATAGTCGAGCACGCGCACGTCTTGCTGCCAGTGGACGCGCGTGAAGACGCAATTAAGCTCCTTCAGGTCATCGTGGTCGTGAACCAGCCAGGATTCGGGTTCCGCCATTCCGTACTGCGGGTTGCTGCCCGCCATGCGCTCGACGCCCATCAGCCACACACGCTCGCCGTTCAAATAGAAGCCGCCGTCTTTGACCTCGATTTTGCGCACGCCGAAGGTGGTCGAGCAGGAATGCAACGCCGCACCGTGGTCCGCAATTGTAACCTCCAGCCGGTACAGGTGCGGATGATCGAAATGCCAGAGGCGCGGGTTGTTCAAGGCGCCCGTAGGCAGCGACACCTCCTCGCCTGCCCCGGCCCCGAGTGTTTCGATCGCCGCTCGATCGACGTGCAATGCCACCTGGCCGGTCTCCTCTTCCATAACCTGGTAACCGATTTCAACTTGCCGTGGGTCGACAGAAGAGTTTCGAAGGATCGCGCGAATCGCTACGCTGGCGCGCTCGGCTGCCAAATCAGGCTGGGCATCGACATCAACCCGTTCGATAAGCGTCTCGGGGCTGACCAGCAAGCTGACCGGGCGAATGATCCCGCCGTCCGGCGTCCAGTCATAGGAATTGCCCCGCGGCAGCATGTTTTGGTCGAAAGAATTATCCACTTTGACGGTAACCAGGTTGGTTCGGCCCGGGATAACAGCAGCCGCGATGTCGAGGGCGAAAGACGTGTAACCCTTGCGTAAATGACCGCCCACCGGCTGCCCATTCACCCACACCAAGGCGCTATGGAACACAGCTTCAAATTCGAGGCGAATAAGCTTGCCGGACCACGACTCCGGGACCTCGAAGCGGCGCCGGTACCACGCCGCGCCCAGGTAGCCGGCCGAGTCCTCGGAGATCTGCCAGGTGTGCGGCACAGTAACTGTTGACCAGCCATTGTGCGCGGCGGTCGGGAGGCGCCAGCCTTGCGCCTCGCCCTCGTTATTCGGGTCCAAGCGAAATTCCCATTCGCCATTGAGGGGATGTTTGATCGTGACCGGGCAGTCCCCAGCGCCGTCCCGAGGATCGGCCTTAGCCTGCGGAGCAAGCAGCGGAGCCGCAAGCCCAGCAAGGCCCACCTCTTTAACAAAATGCCGCCTGGATGAACTCATAAGAAAAGGCTCCTTGTTCGGCCCTCCTTCGTACCACGTCAAGCAGAGAGTTACCATAGAGGCCACAGAGAAAAGCCCTTCTGTTTTCCTTAGTGAACTCTGCGCCCTCTGTGGTGAAATCACTTCACCGCAAAATCGGCGAACTGCGCCAGATTCCACCCCGTGCCGATTCCTGCCATACCTTTCTTGTGGGTTTCGTCACTCAGGCTTGCGACCCGGGCTCCGTCGATGCTGGCCTCAATTGTCGAGCCTCTGAAGGCGAGCGCCAGCCGGTGCCACGTTTTGAGAGAGAACGCGACCTTGCCCGAAGAGAGCTTGGCAGCGGGAGTCTTGAACCTTGCGTTGTCCAGTTCCCAACTTCCGTCCTGCTGCACGGTGAGCACGTAACCACTCGGCCAGCGCGCTTTCCCATCCTGGAACCAATCGGCGGAATCGATTCGGCCCACCAGAGTGATGTTGCCGGGCTCCTCGAGCATGGCGGTGGTGCCGGCCTCGTAGTCAGTCCAATCCGCACTGCCAAGGAAAGTAAGCGGGTCCGGGCTGATGCGGCCCCAGGCGATCGGACGTTGCCGCACCACCTGCCGCAGGCACTGGCCCGGCCGTCCGGCGCATGGAGCCGCCTCGAATGCGCCGTCCTGGTCCGCGAAGTATTTGGGAGTCTTGCCCACGGCCGTGCTCTTGAAGTCGTCGCTGTATGGGAAGGGGAAGGACGATTGCGCAGGCGGCACGGCAGTGCCTTTGCCTTGACCCGTTGTGGTGGTGAGCGAATAGATCGAGTCGGGCTCGAGGGCAATACTGAATGAGCCATTCTGCGGCGTAATATCGCTCAGTTTCTCAAATGACTTCGAGGCATTCGTCTGCCAAACGTGAACGGCGCCGGCCGAAAGGCCCCCGGCAATGCTGAACGCCGCTTCCTGCGGTTCCGTGGCGTCGACGGTCTCAACGATGACGCTGTAGTCGTTCGAGGCTGGAGATTTGAGGGTGACGTAACTCCCGTGGCCCTTGAGATACCCGCAAGCGTTGTCGAGGTATTGCCATCCCGGCTGCGCGAATTGCGTCGTATGGGCCGTCACCCAGATGGCGGATTGCACGTCGTAATAACCGGACCAGGGCGTATTGGCGTACATCAAGCCGGAATTCGGCGCGGCCAGGTTATCGTAGTAGGAGGTCACCGGGCTCCAGGTTTCCGTCTTGGTGACCTTGCCGTCGATGTAGTTCGTGTTCAGAACTTTGGCCCAGATTCTCGCCCCCGGCTTCCAATCGCGATCCAGGATCACTCCCGTCTCGTCGAAGGGCTGGTCCTCACTCGACCACAGTGGCTTGCCGGATTCTAAGGCGCCTCCCGTGACGTAGAAGTTTCCTCTAACCCGCGCGTAATGAACGGCAATCGCATAAACGTCCTCTTTCAGAATCGGGTCCAGCTTAAAGTCATCGGCGATCTTCCACTGATTCTCGTAGAGGTCCGCCGCGACAATCCTGGTCTGAAGACCGTTGGCTTCGAGCGTCTTCTTCAGCATCTTGATGTAGTTGGTGTCGTAGTTGGTTTCGTTCCAAATGCCCACGTATTCGATGTCAAGCCCGTGGTGCTTCTTGGCGCCCTGGATGAACTTGACGATATAGTTCGCCATGTCCTGCGAGTAGTATTTGCCGTTGCCAATCCAGCCGGGAGCGCCCCAAGGCAGGGCGTCCAGGATGATCTTGGGATTCCTCTTTTTGGCCTCCGTCATCAACCACCACTCAAACCCGCGATCGTAGTTCTCGTCCGTGCGGGTGTGCATGTGGCTCGGCTCAGAGCCGTCGGTGGAGTTGGTGTCGCCGCCGACCTCAACCTTCAGGTGCTGAAGAGATGCGCCGTAATCCGGTTTGAAGAGGTAGTCAAGGATCTGACTCCGTTGAGGCTCGGGATAATCGATCAGCAGCCTTGAAGAAGCCCCGGCACTGACGCCGCCGATTCCCTCGAATATCCTTCCCTCCCCGGAACCATCGATTTTGATTTCGGTCTTCTGCCCCGGCCCTCGTTCGTTGCAAGAAAACAACGGAAGAAGAATAGCCAACGCCAACAGCATGAAAGCGATTCTCTGCCTCATCGGATGTCACTCCTCAATCCCTCGATAGCGACCCGCAATGTAGGGGGACGGCTTGCCGTCCCCGGAGGGTTTCCAGGCCGACGAGGGTAGCGCAAGCGCTACCCCTACACCGCCTGGCATCACTGGTGAATCCCTCACTTGCCGTAGACCGAACTTCGCCAATAGGCTTGGATTCCCCGGTAGCTGTCGTCATCCGGCAGGTTGGCGAGGATGAGCCGCCTCACTTTCAACTCATCGATTGGACCTTGAACCTTGTAGACCACCTCGCCGTCGGGGCGAATCAGCAAAGTGTAGGGGTCCGCGCCATTCCAATCCGGATCAAAGGCCGCCATCAAGCCATAGATATCTGTCGCGCCAAAGATGTAATTCGTGTTGCTGGCGTGTGCCTTGCGAAGCGCCGCGAGAACGCCCTTCTGCTCATCAGGGTAGTTCGTGCTCACCATGATTAAGTCGAAGGGGCGAGCGCGGAACATGCGGTAAACAGTTTCGAGCTTGGCCATCTCCGCGACGCAAGGCCCGCACCAGGTGGCCCAGAAATCGACCAGGAGCAGTTTGTCGGCGCCATTCTTGCGCAAGGCTTTCAACGCGTCCGCGCTGACGGGCTTCACCGTCACGGGCTCAGCTTCGATACGGCGCATCTCTTCCTGGCGCGATTCCTCCTTGTACATCCACTTGGTCGAACAGCCGACGGCCGGTGTCTTCTCCACGGACACGGGTTTGCCGGCAAGAAGCTCGTCGAGGGCGAGGCGAGCATCCTTCCTGGTCACCAACGCTTCGCGCGGGTTGTTGTCCACGCGCCCTTCATAGCGCAACTTGCGCCCGGCATCGAAGATGAAGAGGTGGGGCGTCGCCGCCGGGCCGTAGGCGCGGGCGACTTTCTGGGTCTCGCCATCGTAGAGATACGGGAAGTTGAAATGCCGATAGGCGGCGCGGATCTTCATTTCCGCCAGCGAATCGCCCAGGTCTGTGTAACCCTGTTCATCCAGGAGGACCGCGTTGGCGTTGTTGGGGTTGATGCCCACGAACGTCACGCCCCGGTTTTGGTAGTCGGACACGAGTTGCTTGATTCGGGTCTCATAGAGTTGCGCCGTGGGACAGTGGTTGCATGTGAACATAACCACCAAAATCTTGGCGGAAGCAAAGTCTCGCAAACAATGCACCTTGCCGTCCACCCCCGGCAGACAAAAGTCAGGCGCGCTTGACCCCATCACCAGTACGGGAGGCGTATCCTCCGCGCCGGCCGCCACTCCGGATGCGAGCGCGAGAAAGAGGAGACAAAAACTAAGAAGCTTGTTCAAATGGACCTCCTGCCGGAGAAGCATCTCCCGAGGCGACACAATTCGCGGTGACGGATTATATCCTAATTGCAGGCACGATTCGTGGCGAGGATAAGGAAAGGTCCGCTGAGGTAGGGGGACGGCTTGCCGTCCCCATCGAGCGGGCCGCTGGCCCGCGGGTAGGGCAAGCCCTACCCCTACGTCGTGTTACCAATCGAGGATGGCTCCATCTGCGGCTCGGATGCTGGTGGTCGGCATCGCCTCCGGCTGGAAGGGGTGCTTTCGCGCTTCCTCCTCGTTGACTTCCACGCCCAGCCCGGGCTGCTCGGTTTTCAGCCAGTAGCCTTCGCGAGTTTCGAATTTCGAGTTTCGAATTTCGGCTTTCGAGTTCAGGCTCGAAACTCCGGCAGCCTGGTGCCCAGAGCGTCCGGCATCTGGCAACCCATCAGGGAAGCGAGGGTAGGACAAAGGTCGATGTGGTGAATCGGCCTCTCGACGGTCTGCGGCCGCTCCACGGCCGTCCCCAGGCACATCATCCAGGTGGTTCGAGTGCTGGGGTCATTGGCGCGGTGATTGAAAAAGCCGTTGGTGCTCGAGCCATCGGGATCGCGCCCGAATTCCGGCAGAATCACCAGGGTCGTGCGTCCGCGATATTCGGCGTTCGCCCCGATCTCCTGCCAGAGTTCATAACACAGCCGGTCGGCCATGTGAATACCGGCGAGGTGCATCGAGTAGGACCCGAAGTGCGCAGCCTCCACATCCGAAAAGATCACCACCAGCAGCGAAGGCGCAAATTTCCGCATGATCTCCCGGCTGATGAAGAAGGTCAACTCATCCCCGGTGGTAGGGACGCCGGACTGAACGAAGTTTGCCACCGCAGCTCGCATCGCCGGCCGCACGCTGGAATCGAGTGACTGCACGCCATCGAACACTGTCCAGCCCAGACCCTCGTAATTGCTGCCCTCGAGGGTCGCCTCGAGCTCTGCCTGCGCTTTCGCGGGATCCGCGAAGGTCCGGTTGCGCCCTTCCCGCAAGGCCGCCTCCACGGCGGTGATGAGAAGCTGCTTGGGGAAAACCACGTTGGGCCCGAATCGCGGCCCATAATTGGAAAGCTCGCTCGAACCGATCATGCTGGTAAGGGCTTTATTACTGGCGACGACCCACACTTCGCTTTGCGGAACCCCTAACTGTTTGCGGACGTACTCAAAAAAGGTCGGCGTGGTCGGTGGGAGCTTGCCCCAGTCGTCCACGCGCTGCCAGTTGCCGGTGAAGATGCTGGACGTGGCATTGAAGTGGGCGGTCACTCCGTCATTTCGCACTTGCGGGTAGAAGAGGCCTTGCGGCAGGAGATCCTTCGCGAGATGGGGAATGTTCGCCAGTCCTTGCGGAGAAAACGTTTCAGCGTGGCGAACCCCGCCGAAGATCACCAGCACGATCTTCTGCGCCGGAGCCTTGCCTCCAGCGCCCCATGTTCCCCCCAGGCGCTTCTGGAAAACTCCCTCCGCAAGAAGCAGCCCCGCAGCGCGTAAAAACGCGCGCTTCGTCTGGTCCATGGCACACTCCGCCTTTAGGTAAACTTCTCCGCCGGCTCAAACCAGTCGGCGGCCTATGCCCTCGCCCGCCACACGCCAACCTAGTAAGAATACTAGGAGCCCGCCGCCGGTCATGTCAAGCGATTGCCGGTAAACCCCAATCCGCCGATAAGGGGTAGGGGTAGGGCTTGCCCTACCCCGTCGGGGCCAGCGGAAATGCGGGGACGGCAAGCCGTCCCCCTACAGCGCGGACCTCTGGCTCTTCATTTCATCCCGTCCAGAATCGAACCCACGATGCCACCGACTACGCCGCCTTCGACGGATTGTCTGTGCTGCTTGGGCATATACTCCATGAGCTTGTGCGCCAGCCTGGAGATGGGCAGGGTTTGCAACCAGATTCGTCCCGGCCCGGTGAGAGAAGCGAGGAAGATCCCGTCGCCTCCGAAGATGAGGTTCTTGATTCCCGGCACGGTCGTGATCTCGAAGGAAACGGAAGCCTGAAACGCGCCGACGTGCCCTGGATGCACCCGCAGGTTTTCCCCCGGAGCGAGGTCCTTGGTGATCAACTCGCCGGAAAGCTCGATCCAGGCATGCCCCACGCCGCTGACGCGCTGCAGCAGGAAACCGTCGCCGCCGAAAATCCCCGCTCCCAGCGACTGCTGGAAGCCGACGCTGAGCTGAATCTGCGGCGTCGCGCACAAAAACCCGTGCCGGTGAATCAGGTATTCCTGTCCTCCGCCAACTTCGATGGGTACAATATGCCCCGGCAGCTTTGTAGCAAAGGAAATTCCGCCCGGAGCGCCCATGGCCCGGTACTCCGTCATGAACAGTGATCCCCCGCCCGCCACGCGCTTCAGCACGCCGAAGATGCCTCCGCCGCCTGCGAACTGGGTGTGCGTCGTCATCTGAATGGAACTCGTCATCCAGGACAGCTCTCCGGCTTCAGAGATGACGGACTCGTTGGGGTCAAGCGCGACTTCAAGCACCGGCATGGTGGTGCCGAGGATGCGGGTTTGCATGGCACACTCCTAAGTTGAATGGCGCGCCCCCGACGGTCTTGGGGCACGCGCTGGGTACTCAATTGAACTTATACCATGGAATCACTCGTTGACAACTGAACTGCACGTTTCACACCGCCCGTCATCCTGAGAGCGAGTGCCGTCTTCAATTTTACGAGGCGCCGACAGGCAGAGCCAATCGCCCACCCTGTCATCCTGAGCGAAGCGAAGGATCTCAGTAGTTTCTTGGCACTAGCGTTGGGCGCGCACTAATGGTATATAGGATGTAACAGGAGGCTGCCATGCGTGCAGATGGTGCGGAAGTCTCATGGGATGCTGCCAAATCGAAGTGGCTGGTTCGGATCCAGTCCGGCGAAGAGGTGATCCGGCGGCACTGCGATGCGCCGAAGGATGCCGACGAAAAGAGCCTTCGCTTGGCTGTCGAGAAAACACTGAACGATGAAGGCTACGAGACGGATCCGGCTCGAATACTGATGAAGTAGCTCCTCGATTCGCGGCGGGGAACCTCTTAGGCGCAGCTAGTTCAGTGTAGGGCGCCCGTGCGTGCCTCGAGTGTACGCAGCGTGGGCGGTCGCATGCAAAGTGCTGACCGCAGAGACGCAGAGGAAGCGCCGTCAATCCCCAGCGCCTCTGCGCCTCTGCGGTGCGATCAGCCTTCCGCCGAGGTAGGATCAATTATCAACTTCACCTCGGAAATGCGATTCGCCGGGAACCCTCCCTGTTTTGCGTGCTCCCGAACCATCTCTTCATTGGGTGCGATATAGACGCAGTAGATCTTGTCGTCAGTGACATAGCTGTGCAGCCACTGAATGCTCGGCCCGAGCTTATTGAGCACGCTGCAAGACTTCTGCGCTACCCCCTGCGCCTCGTCCGGGGTCAGATTTCCCACCCCTGGAATCTCACGTTCGATCACGTACTTTGGCATGCTTTCTCCTTTGAACGACCCTGTTATTAGTCCTTCCAAAACATTCCGAGTCCGTTGCGCAGATCTGCTTTCCGAGGTCTGTGGGTCTTCGCGCGCCTACTTCCACTCCCACATCTGCGCCTTCGTATTCCCCTGCGGATCGACGTCATACTCGAACACGGCCGCCACGCTGTTCAGCCGCGCCCATTTGGGCGACGCGGTCTGGTAAAAGATGGCTCCGCGATATTTAACCGATCCATCTTTCCCGATCGTGCCCACGCCTTGGCCCACCCAGCTTGCGGCGCCGCCTTCCACGTTCATGACGATGCCCTGCCCGCTCCCGATCAGGCTGCCGTCCAGCCGCATCGTCGAAGTATACGTGCCCGTCGTCCTATGACCTACCCCCAGAATCGAGCCTTCCGCCTGAAACGAAGTTTCCATCATCGGGCCTGAGCCCTGGCACGGAAGCACTCGCCGCACTGTCACCTTCCCCACCTCTTCGCCGAGCTTATCTCCAAGCATTGTCTCCCCCTTTGAGTTAGTTGCGCCGACCTGCTCTGAAAATCGTGGCGCGGGCGTCTCGCCCGCGCCACCCGCCTTCTTCGTTACGGACGCGCTTCGAACACCAGATTGAACGGCGTCTCCGCGGCCCGGCGGAAGCGAGTGAAGCCCGCATCCGAGGCCACCTTGCTGATTTGCTTTTCGCCCGCCTGAGCGCCCAGTGCCGCGCCCACCTCCTGAGCCAGCGATGCGGGCGTACAGATCATGGTCGAAGCCGAGTAATAGATCCGTCCAACCGGGTTGTGATTCTCGTGCGCCAGGTCGTTGGCGAACGGTTCGACGATCATCCAGCTTCCATCCGGCTTGAGGGTGCTCAGAACGTGCCCGGCCGCCCCGACCGGATCGCCCATATCGTGCAAGCAATCGAAGAAAGTCACCAGATCGTAGCCGCCGTTTGAGGGGTAGCTCTTCGAACTGGCCACCTCGAACGTGATCTGGTCCAGCAAGCCGTCCCGACCGGCCACATGGCGGGCGTATTCAATCGACCCGCTGTGATAATCGAACCCGTAGAAACGCGATTTGGGAAAGGCCTTCGCCATCAGCATCGTCGAGGCGCCGTGCCCGCATCCCACGTCGGCCACAGTCGCTCCGCGCTTCAAGCGCTCTTCCATCCCCTCGAGTGCGGGAATCCAATTGGCCATCAGATTGGCGGCATAATTCGGCCGAAAGAATCGCTCCGTCCCGAAGAAGAGGTTTGCGTCGTGCTCGTGCCACCCGACGCCCTCGCCGGTTCGAAATGCCTGCGTGATCTTCGGCTCATCCTTGAAACAAGCCGAGATGATGTGGAAGGCTCCGGGAATATCCATCGCCGTGAGAGCAAACGCCTGCTCCGCAGGCAGTGTGTAGCGGTTGGTCGCGGGGTCGTAAGTGACAAACCCGCTGGCCGCGTTCGCATTCAGCCATTCGCGCACGTAACGCTCGGACGTTCTGGGTTTTGGCCGCCAGTTCCGCCGGTGTCATCGGCCCAGCGCCGGCCATCGAGCGGAAAAGGCCCAATTTATCTCCAATCACAATCAGGGCGGCATGCATTGCCGCGCCCATGTCCCCCACAACTTTTTCCATAAAGGAATTAAGCTTCGCCTCATCGAACCCGGGGGTCATCGCCGGTGTAGCCATGGAAACACCTCCTGAGATTTGAGTGGCGGGAGTGAGGGGCAGAGATTCAGGAACTCTGCCCGGCTCTGCGCCCGCACCTGGGGTTCACATCCAGTTGTAACGCGAATAGGAGACTCAACTCTAACAGTTTTATTTAGACTTTATGCCCGGTTCCTAATGTACTTGCCCTCTCCGCCCCTGTCAAGCCCATTTTCGCCCCGGAGCGGATCCGGCGTGACGGCCTCGGCTCTCTAGCCTCCAGGCTGGATATTCTGGTTAACGCGGAAGAAATTGCTGGGATCGTATTTCTTCTTGATTTGCGCCAGCCGGGCATAGCTGTCGCGAAATGCGGCCTTAACGCGATCTTGACCCTCGTCCATCATGAAATTCACATAGGCGCCGCCCGCAGAGTAGGGATGCAGCGCGTCGAAATACTCCTTGCACCAGTTGGTGATCTTCTCCTTGTTGGCCGGATCCGGATCAACGCCCACGATCACTTCCGCAAACGTCGCATCACGGTAACTGAATGCCGTGTCGTCCTTGCCCACGCGGTGGGCCGCCCCGTCGATGGGGTAAAGGTGCATCGTGGAGAACATGGTCGGGAGTCGAGAGCCGTGCTCCACATGCAGCGCCACCGCCTCATCGCTGATCTCCTTTACGAAGTCCGCTCGCCAGTACCACTGCAGGCCGGGCGGATAGAGCCCGTCGAACAAGCTCTGGAGTATTGGGAAAGGAAACGGGCCGACGTGGTCGAACGCCGGCTTGCCGAAACTACGCATGGGCTTCAGTGCCGCTTCCGCTTTCTCGGGCGGCGCCGTGCAGCACCAAACGATCCCGCACATCTTCTGGAGGTGCAAATGCTGCGGGAACATGGGTGCCGGGGGAACCACCAGGAAAGCAAAGAAACCGTTGATGTCGTCAGGCGCCTGGACAATGAACTGACGATAAGCGCGCAGCACGTCCCCAGCCTGCTCCAACGGCCACAACGTCGGCCCCGCGTACACGGTCTTCACCGGCTGCAGACGAAAGAGGAAGGAAGTGACGACACCGAAATTGCCGCCCCCTCCGCGTAGCGCCCAGAAGAGGTCAGGATTCTCTTTGGCGCTCGCCTTGACGAATCGCCCGTCGGCCAATACAACGTCCGCGGCCAGCAGATTGTCAATGGTCAATCCGTAGGTCCGCGTCAGGTAGCCGATGCCGCCCCCCAGCGTCAGTCCCCCCACGCCTGTGGTGGAGAGGAAACCGCAGGGAACGGCCCCACCGAAGGCGTGCGTGGCGTGGTCCACGTCGCCCCACACGCAGCCGCCCTGAACGCGCGCCTCGCCTGCCGCAGGGTCGACGCGAATACCCTTCATCCGCGAGAGGTCGATCACTAGTCCGTCATCGCACGTTCCAAGTCCTGCCCCATTGTGCCCGCCGCCGCGAACGGCTACCAGCAGGCCATTCTCGCGGGCGAAGTTAACGGCATAGATCACGTCGGCTGTATCCACGCACCGCACGATGAGGCGGGGGTGCTTGTCAATCATGCCATTGTAGACTTTGCGGGCGTCGTGGTAACCCGGGTCACCAGACTGGATAAGCTCACCCCGCAAGCTGGCGCGAAATTGTTCCAAAGATGGTTGGTCCATACTTGTTCTCCTTTGAAGATTTTTGTGTTGCTGAATGGCGTTCTGCGCGCCTAGATTAGCGCAGCGGGTTAGGGCGGGTCAGACTCTGAGTAAGGAGAGCAATTGCAGCAGGCTTTTGCCCGGCCGGAGCGGGAGAATGCGGGATAAATGGCATGTCCGGAACCGAGCTACGTCCTGCGCTAAAGTGTCGTGGCCTGCGGACTCCTCATGGTCGCGTTCTGAAGCCTTATCTGAAGAAGCGTCGCAAACGACAAGCTCAATGACCTCGCCATCATTCGAGACATCGTCTGCCAGCGAGGCCAGTTCCGGAAGTTCCCGAATTCCGAACAGTAACGCCACGGACAAGCTCAGAAATGCAAGAACCCTCGTGTGACGTCTGATCCGCATGAGTCGCCCTGAAACTCCCTGTGTCGCTTGGATGTCGTCTCGTGGCCCAACTGAAACCATCGTACAAAATGTCCGCCACCCTGTCAACCTTAGAATAGCGAGTGAGTGGCTTGTACTCATTTCGGGAAATCGGCGTCTGAAAAGGGGCTCTTGGGAGGGGTGGGCTTCAGCCCTGCCGCCTCCGCCCTTCTTGCTTTCAAAAGCCTCGACAGATTACGATGAAACCAGGGTCATTCAGCATAGATACGAGTATTGGCGGTTCATCGTTCTTCCCAATGGAGGAGAGTTCTCGATGACTACTCTCAAGTCCGTCATGGCGGAACTGAGCAGCAAGGGCAATGAGAAGACGCGCGTCATTTATGCGCGTCACGGCAATCACCCCAAGCAGATGTTCGGAGTGAGCGTGGCAAGTCTTAAGGAGGTCGCAAAAACCATCAAGGGGCAACAGGCTCTGGCTTGCCAGCTTTACGAGACGGGGAACATGGACGCCATGTACCTCGCCGGAATGGTGGCCGACGGATCGCAGATGCACAAGCAGCAGTTGCAGGCTTGGGCGGAAGGCGCCTCGGGGGTGCCCATGGTTTCGGAATACACCGTGCCTTGGGTGGCGGTGGAGAATCCGCACGCTCGCGATCTGGCGATGGAGTGGATGGCGTCCAACGACGAGTTTGTGGCCGCGTCAGGATGGTGCACTTATTCCGGACTCGTCGCCACAAAAGCGGATACGCTTTTGGATCTTGCGGAAATCGAGAGATTGCTCGCGACCATTGTCAAGGAAATCCATACGGCGCCAAACCGGGTTCGATCTACGATGAACGGGTTCGTCATCGCGGTCGGGACGTATGTGAAACCCTTGCTGAAACAAGCCAAGGCGGCCGCTCAGAAGATTGGCGAAGTTTCCGTGGATGTCGGCGACACGGCCTGCAAAGTGCCTCTGGCGAGTGCGTACATCGCCAAAAACGAGGCTGCCGGCCGCGTGGGAAAGAAGCGGAAGACGATCCGATGCTAGTGCGGTCTCCCGTTGAATTCCTGACAATCGTGGCCCGTGGCGACCCCCTCACCCGGCTCGCTACGCTCGCCACCCTCTCCCCCAAGAGGGCGAGGGGCACTTGACTGTCGACTTTCGACTTTTGACTCTCAACTCCCGACTCCTCGACTTTCCCTAGGATCGCCGGTACGGGCCGCCTAACACCTCTCGCACCTTGCGAGCCAACGCCTCAGGGGTAAAAGGCTTTTGCAGGAATGCCCCGCCGGCGTCCAGCCCGCCCGGATAGAAAACGGAGTTATCCGCATAGCCGGAAATGTAGAGCACTTTGAGTTGCGGGCGCTGATTCAGCAGCCGGCGGGCCAACTCGCGTCCGTTCATCTGCGGCATCACCACGTCGGTCACCAGCAAATCGATCCTGCCGGCGAACAGCTCAGAGAGTTCCAGCGCCTCTTCCCCGCGGCTGGCTTCCAATACTTTGTAGCCATTCTCCCGCAACACATTGCGCACCAACTCGCGCACTGAGTCGTCGTCCTCCGCAAGCAGCAGCGTCTCTGTGCCGCGTTGGGCATCGGCTCGCCCGCGACCGGAACTCGGATCGTCAACCTCAACCTCGGTGCGAGGCAAGTAAATCTTGAAGGTCGTGCCCTTCCCCACGTCGCTGTAAACCCAAATGTATCCTCCGCTCTGCTTGACGATGCCGTAAACCATGGCCAGCCCGAGGCCGGTGCCTTTTCCAACCTCCTTGGTGGTGAAGAAAGGCTCGAAGATGCGGGCTTGCGTTTCGGCGTCCATTCCGATGCCCGTATCGCTGAACGTCAGCAGAACGTAAGGCCCCGGCTTGAGGGGAAAGTGGGCCTGCGCCGAAGCAGCATCCATTTTCTTATTCGCGGTCTCGATGGTGACCGCCCCGCCCTCCGGCATGGCGTCGCGCGCGTTGACCGCCAGATTCATCAGCACCTGCTCGAGTTGCCCGGGGTCAGCCATGATCGGCCACAAACTCTCGCCCAGAGCGGTGACCAGGTCGATGTCCTCTCCGATCAGCCGCTTCAGCATTTTCTGGATGTTGGAGACCACGGAGTTCAGATCCAGCACCCGGGGCGCCAGCACCTGCTGCCGGCTGAAGGCGAGAAGCTGGCGCGTCAGCGAGGCGGCCCGGCCCGAGGCGTTCCTGATCTCGTCGACGTACCCGCGCAGCGGTTCGACAATGCCGGGGTGCTCGATCAGAAGACCGCTGTACCCGCTGATAATCGTCAGCATGTTATTGAAGTCGTGCGCCACGCCGCCCGCCAGCCTGCCTACCGCCTCCATTTTCTGCGCCTGGCGAAGCTGCTGCTCGAGGCGCTTTCGCTCTGTCACCTCAGCCTTAATGGCAATGAAATGCGTGATCTCACCGCGCTGGTCCCGCACCGGCGTGATGGTCATATGCTCGTTGTAAAAACTCCCATCCCCGCGGCGGTTGATGATTTCGTCCTGCCAGATTTCACCGCCCAGGATAGTAGTCCAGAGCCGTTTGTAGAAAGCCTCGTTCTGCTTTCCGGATTTGAGAATGCGCGGGTTCTTACCCAGGGCTTCCGCGCGCGAGTACCCCGAGACACGGCAAAAGGCGGGATTGACGTACTGGATGGTGCCTATGGCGTCGGTGATGAAGATCCCCTCCGCCGATTGTTCGATGGCGGTGATCAGCAGGGTTCTTTCCGCCTCCGCCGATTTTTCCTTGGTGGAATCAATCGCCACACCGCGCAGGTGGATGGGGCGCCGCTCCGCGTCCAACACCACATGCGTGGTATCGTGGAGCCAAACCAGGTGTCTGTCCGCCGCCACCATCCTGTATTCAAGACTGTGATCCCGGCCCTCCCCCATCGCCTGCCGCCGCGCCGCCACAACCTGCTCGCGATCGAGCGGATGAAGATGCCGCTCCCAGAAACCCGGTTCGTTAAGCCATTGCTCGACAGGGTAGCCCAGGATCTGTTCAGCTCGCT
Source organism: uncultured Acidobacteriota bacterium (assembly GCA_963831905.1). GTDB lineage: Bacteria > Acidobacteriota > Terriglobia > UBA7540 > UBA7540 > CAVROP01. The sequence continues at coordinate 257,006 of CAWHRX010000010.1, forward strand.
GGCTCACGAAAGTGAATTGATGGGTCTGCGGTTCGGCTTCCCACACAATCGCATCGATGCTCTGAACCAGTTCCCGCAAGCGGCGCTCCGAAGCCTCGGCGGCCGTCCGCAGGCGTTCGCTCTCCGTCTGGTCCTCGACGGTCAGCAACAGGCGGCCTTTACCCTGACCGTTGGAGATCTGGGTCAGACCAAGCCGGGCTGGCCGAGTCCCCATTCCGCCTAGCGCGGCGAGGTTCAGAAGCACATCGTGCGGTTCGGCGCCAAGCTCTGTAGCCCCCATCAGGCGGCGAGGCGGCCCCTCTGCCTGGATGACCTCCGGCAAGGGCCGTCCGATCACTTTCTCGGGACGCACATGAAATCCTTCGAGAAAAGCCCGGTTGGCGGAAAGTACGTTGAGGTCGGGAGACAGCATCAATAGGCCCACCGGGACGTTGTCCACCATTTCCTGCGCAAACGCCTGGAGAGCGAGGATGGCCTGCTGGTGCGCCACCCTTTCTTCCAGAGCGCGGCCCAGCGTCGTGCGACGGTATCCAATCAAGAGGTAGGCATAAACGAGAATGATCAACGCCCCCACCAACGCTTCGAGCCGGGCTCGGGTGGAGAAATCCTCCAGCGCTTCTTGCCGGTCGATCTTTCTCTCCAGTATCCAGTCGGTTAGAGGGATGGGCAGCACGGCGCTCAGAACGCGAACGCCACGGTAGTCGACTCCTTCGCCGCTCAGTGATTTTCCCACTCGCCCGGCTTCGGCCGCGGGAACTGTCAGGGGACCTTGCCGATTACCCTGCGGAAGTGGTGCGCCGCGCAGCGGCGAGAGATAAACCAACTCGTTTGCCTGGCGTTCCAGGAGCACCGTTTCGCCGCTGCGCGTGGCTACGCTTTCCACCTTCAGCAGCGGAAACAACCCCTTTCTGGGGTCGATTTGCAACACCAGCAAGCCCAGGGCGGAGGACGGAGACGGGGCTTCTGCCTTGGAACGAGCGCCGGGAAAAACCGGCGAGAGAAAATAGACATAACTACTGGCCTGCGTCCGCCCCAAGGCGCCAACCCAAAATGCGCGGCCCTGCGACACCTGTCTCGCCCGTTCAATTACCGCGGGCGCCATACTTTCCGAGGTCGCGGATCGAGCCTCAACTCGTCCCTCCGTACTGATCAGGTAAATAGCCGCATAACCATGCGTGAAGGCGACCTGGTCCATGAACGCCGAAAGATGACCAACCTCCTCCTCACGAAGGGCGCCCGTCAATCCGGACTCCTCAACGGGCCAGAGCAGTCGTTGAACGGAGGGGTACAATGAAAGCAACTCGGCGTCAGCGCGGCGTTCCCCTAGCCAGTTTGAGATCAAACGCGCGCGGTCTCCGGCAATGGTCGACTGTTGATCCCGCCAGTAGGCAATGGTCGCCTTTCGATTCTCCAGAATGTGAAATCCGGTTAGGGCCGAGACGATCACGGCTCCGGCAAAGAACGCCAGGAGGTAATGCCAAAGGTGGCCACGCGACTCATCGGAAGGTTCCGCGAGGTGCGGTGAGAACTCGGCGGTCGTGCTGCCGGCTGCGGGAGTTTCCATACTTAAGGAACTCATGTACAATCTCGTCAATCGCCAGAATGATACCACCTTGCAATAGAATTGCCAGTCAAAAGGCAGGAGTCAGGAGACAGGAGTCAGGAGTCAGAACCCTGGACATCAACTCCAAGCAGTGCCGATGCGGGCAGCGGGCGAAGTGCCGGAGTGCGGCTTAGCAATGCACGATTGAACCGCGGAAGTGGAGTTGACGGAAAGAGCTTCCTCGGAGTATCTTGCTCGCTGCATTAAATGAAAAGGGAGAGTAGTGCTGGCAGGCGGTGTTCGCCGGATCCGGTCCGCGGTCGCGGGCCTTCTGACTTCTGACTCCTGTCTCCTGACTTCTTCTTTTTGCGGAGGCTTTTCCCATGAAGTTGCACCACGTAATTGAAGCCCAGCAATTCGACGTGTCTACAATTTCGCACCTCATTCAAACCACCCAAGATATGGAGAAAGTCGTCTCGGGCGGCGGGACTTCACAATTCCGCGGACGAATCATGGCCACACTTTTCTATGAGCCGTCAACGCGCACCCGCTTCTCTTTTGAAGCGGCGATGCAACGCCTCGGGGGGAGCGTGGTTTCAACGGAGAACGCCGCCGAATTCTCTTCGGTTGCCAAGGGTGAAACACTCGAGGATACGGTTCGCATTCTGAACGGTTACGCCGATGTCCTGGTGATTCGTCATCACGAGGTCGGTTCGGCCAAACGCGCGGCGTCCGTATCACGCGTTCCGGTGATTAACGCCGGAGACGGGGCCGGTCAGCATCCCACACAGGCTCTGCTGGACCTCTACACCATCCATAAAGAGATCGGCTCGATTGACGGCTTGCGGATCGCCATGGTGGGAGACTTGGCGCAGGGCCGCACCGTTCGCTCGCTGGCCTATTTGTTGAGTAAGTATCAGGATGTGCGCATTTACTTCGTTGCTCCACCTCTTTTGAAAATGAAAGAAGATATCCTCGACCATTTGCGCGAAAAAGGCGTCTGGTACACGGAAGAAACCGACCTGGACAGAGTGCTTCCTGAGGTGAATGTGGTCTACCAGACGCGAATTCAAAAGGAGCGCTTCGGTGACCGCATTGCCGATTACGAACAATGCCGAGGCGTATACTTGATCACTTTGGAATCCCTGCGACTGATGAAAGCCGACGCTATCGTCATGCATCCGCTTCCCCGCCTCGATGAGATCGCCAAGGAAGTTGACAGCGATCCGCGGGCTGCCTACTTCCGCCAGGCGCAAAACGGCCTGTGCGTCCGGATGGCCCTGCTTACCATGGTGTTGGGATAGCGGGAACAAACGCTTCCTGGTATATGATAGAGATCCTCTCCGTTGTGGAGCGGTGCCTTAACTCTCTGATCACATTGGCGTCCGAGTTAGCAGCTTAGCGCCGGTCTCGCTTGGGCAAGTACCGGCCGCTCAGACGCGATGCCCGCTCTTGCTCAGAATCCGCGAGCACATCGGAAACCGAGCATCGAAGCCAAACTCAAAACGACGGTACTCCCCTAACACAACCTCCGTACCGGTACCACAGTGCCCTTGTCGCAGCAGAGCAAGGCGGCGAAAATTACCATCTAGGTTATGGCTGTGAACAGTATTTGCAAAACACGTAATGAAAGAGGGTGAACTTATGTTGATTGGTACGCGCCTGCGCCAACTTCGCGAGCAAAAGCAAATGTCGCAAGGGGATATCGAGGAGCACACGGGGTTACTGCGGTGCTACGTATCCCGAGTCGAAAACGGTCATACTGTTCCTTCGCTGGAGACCCTGGAGCGATTTGCCGGGGTTCTCGATGTTCCGCTGTACCAGCTCTTTTTCTCCGGGGACGAGGCTCCGCCAACTCCGAACCTTACGCCGCGGAGGACGCTGGACGAATTGACAGGGGACAACGGCGATAAGGGAATAGACGCTCAGTTCCTGTTGAAGCTTCGAAACCTCTTGGGCCGGCTTGCCGAGCCCGATAGAGATGTCATCTTAAGCTTGGCCAAGAGATTAGCCGCGCGTTAAGGGAGTCCTTCGGGCAACTTAGGACTCCCCGGCGCCATGGCGATTGGTTCCGCCCAAGTCGCACGGTCATCTCCATACCGGCCAGACCGGGGACGTTACTGCGGAATCAAAACCACGTTCTCGTCTGCGGCTTCCTTTGACGTCGCCTTGGCAGGAACCTTTCCACCTAAAGCCCGAAGGTAGTTGACCACATTCCACATCTGCGGTTCGGGCATGCGGCCTTTTTGGCCAGGCATAGGTTCCTTACCGGTGGCCACGATGGCAAAAAGTTCGCCGTCGGTGCGCTTAGACAAAGAGTCCGCCTGGGTGAAATCAGGCACCGTCAGTGACATTTCTTTCGCCAAGTCGCCTTTGCCATCTCCCTTTTCTCCATGGCACAGCGCGCACTGATATTTGAAAACCTTCTTGCCGCGATCTACTGAGGCATCGGTAAATCTAACCGGGTTTTTCTTGGCTGCGTCTTCTGGCGATATTGCGTAGTTGTGCGGTGAGGAGGCAGTTGCTGCTTGTGAACTCGAGGCGGCGGGAGCTTGCGGTTCATCTTTTTTCTCTTGCGCCAGGAAGCTTCCCGCAACCAGAAGAATTGCCGCTGCTGCCAATAATATCTTTAGTTTCATAGGCATCGCGCACTCCACGATGGCTCACGTCGAATACGTCAGGCGACAAGGCATACTCAACCTTGCCGGTTCATTTGAGCCACCTGTTTTGACACAGAGCAATTTCCGGGCCCAAGCGCGTGGACTAAGCAGAAAGAAGGTGCGGGAGGGGCACTTCGAATTCTGGCGAAATGCCCCCTGCATGGCAGGTACGAGCAGTTGGTCTTGCGGATAATATTACAACATGCAATTTGGTCATCGGCTCTTGCATTTAACAGAGTTGGCAAACCTCCCAGTGGTCTGAAAGGCTCACTATTAGGCAAGGCAAGAATGATGCCAATCTTTGCCTTCGAATGCCTTTGCAATTCAATAAGTTACAGGTTTGGCAACTGCAAGTCGGAGCAAGAACTATGGCAGACTTGCATTGCGCGTGTAGAAATTTCCAAGACCCACGGCGTGAATTGAGAGGCCAGGAGAATATTACCTCTCTTCCCAGCGGTTAGAGAGATTGCATTATGGACAAATAGATCATCCGCCTTCTCCGCGTTGCCGCATCGAGAACGTCTTTGCGGTGGCCTTCCGAATCAGCCCTAAGTCCTCCGCTAAGTTGCCTGCCGGCTCGTTGTAATGCAAAGGATGGAGTGCATGCCCGGATCGTTGGGCTATTCAGGAGGGACACCCACAGGCAGGCCAGGCGTAGCGGAGAGAGGAATCGGCGAACTTTCCCCTTCGACGCGATTCCGGCCTCTCTCCTTGGCGCGATAGAGGGCCTTATCAGCCGCAGAAAGGAGGGCCTCCATGTGCGGCGGTTTCAGTTGCTGCGAGGTGGCTACACCCACGCTGACCGTAGCATTGACGGAGTTGTCTTTGACTGCTATAGGCTGGGAACTGACTACGTTACGGAGCCGCTCTGCTTGGGCCAGGCCGTGCGCTGCGTCGCAGCCGGGGGCTACCACCAGGAATTCCTCTCCCCCAAACCGCCCCACATTATCATAGGTGCGAATGGATGCCCGCAGCCTCCTGGACACTTCGCAGAGGACTCCGTCTCCAGCCGGATGCCCAAACTTGTCGTTGACGGACTTGAAGTGATCAATGTCAACCATCATCACCGTGAGAGGTCTTTGTTCGCGTTCGGCGCGGCCCAATTCCGTCGCCAGGAAATCCATAATGGCGCGCCTGTTCAAAAGATGGGTCAGGACGTCGTGCATGGCCAGATCGCGAAGCGCATCTCGCGCCTGAATCAGGCTATCCTGCAGCTCCACAACCCGGGCGCCGGCGCGCAGACGCGCTTTGAGCTCATAGGGGTCAAAAGGCTTCGTCAAATACTCATCCGCCCCCGCCTCGAGCCCCGCCACCACGTCTTCCTGGTATCGCCTGGCGGTCAGGAGAATCAAGTAAATATAGGGCTGGATATTAAGCCGCCGCACCTCGCGGCAGATCGACATGCCGTCCATCTCCGGCATCATCCAGTCCAGGAGTGCGAGACGAGGGGCATTTTCCTGTTGAAGGATTTGCCATGCCTGCAGGCCATCGGTCACGATTTGGACCTCGTAACCCCACTTCGCCAGGTAGGTTTGTAACATCCGCCCTGTGATGAGGTCGTCTTCGGCCACCAGGATTTTCATGGTTTTATGCCGCCACTTAGAGTAATCAAGACGGGCCCCAGTTCCCCGAGGGCCGCGTCGAGCGCGGTCAGAGCTTCGCGAGCCTCCTCGATATGTCCTTCCCGGCCCATCACTTCCAGGCGCAGCGCCGCGTCATAAGTAGCTCGAGCCGAGAAATTCGCCACGGTGCCCTTCAGTTTGTGCGCGGCCCGCTCCAACCCATGGGCATCGCTTCGCTCCACCGCCCCTCGAATCCCGTCCATCAGTTTCGGACAGTCGTCCATGAAGAGATTGACCACATCCCGAAGCAAGTCAGCCTCCCCTTCAAACCTCGACAGGAGCGCCGACTCATCCAGGATCTCGTGACTTACCCCTAGCGGCGTGCCGGGCGACGCTTTGAGCTCGACGGTTCGCACTCCGGCGATCAATTCAAAAAGCTGCTTGGAATTGATCGGCTTGGGAACATAGCCGTCCATGCCCGCTTCCAGGCAACGTTCTCGGTCGCCTTTCATCGCGTAAGCGGTCATAGCAATTATCGGCAAATGCTCCCCTGTCGTTTTCTCTTTTTCTCGAATTGCCGCCGTCAGTTGCAGCCCGTCCATCTCGGGCATCTGCACATCCACTAAGGCCAGGTCAAAACGCTGTCGATCGAGAACTTCCAACGCCTCCCGCCCGTTGTTAGCGATGGTGACGATGTGGCCTTTATTCCGCAGGAGATGCTCGGCCAAGCGTTGGTTCACGACGTTGTCTTCAACCACCAAGATTTCCAGCTCCCGGCGATTCTCGCGCAAGGAATGCCGCGTCACCAGCGGTGCCGATTCCTCCGGCCGTGCCTTGGAGCCCAGAACTCTTACAATCGCTTCCAGCAAGTCCGCCTGCCGGACCGGTTTGGTGAGGTAGGCGGCTATTCCCAGTTCGCGGCAGCGAGCCGCGTCGCCGACCTGTCCGCCCGAAGTCACCATGGTCACCAGCGTACCTGCCAGCCGCGGGTCGTGCTTGATTTCCTCCGCCAACCGGAAGCCGTCCATCATCGGCATATGAGCGTCGGTCAGCACGAGAGGAATGGGATTTCCACTCTCCTGGGCGTGTCTCAGCGCCATCATGGCTTGAAAACCATCCGCCGCCAGGCAGGTTTTCATGCCCCAGAAAGAAAGCGTCTCATCCATCACGCGCCGATTTGTCGCGTTGTCGTCTATAACCAGAACCGGCACGCCGTGAAGGGTCACCGGCGAGGTCTTCTTCGGCGTCACACCGGCGCGGGCCCGCCCGAAGCGCGCCGTGAAGTGGAACGTGCTTCCCTTCCCCAATTCGCTCTCCACCCAAATCCGGCCACGCATCATCGACACCAGCCGCGCCGAGATCGTCAAACCCAGGCCGGTTCCCCCGAAGCGCCGAGTGGTGGAACTATCGACTTGCGCAAAGGCCTCGAAGATGAACTGCTGTTTGTCCCAGGGAATGCCAATGCCTGTGTCCCGGACCGAGAAATGGAGCACGGGCTCATTTTCGTTCGAAGAGTCCCCTTCAACCCGCAGCAGGATTTCTCCCTGCTCCGTGAATTTGAGTGCATTGGAAAGAAGGTTTACGATGATTTGCCGCAGCCGGGTAGGATCCCCCACCACCGCGTCCGGCACGTCGGGAGCCACGTCACAGATCAGTTCGATACCTTTTCGGTCCGCCGGGTACGCGAACATTCGAACATCTTCCTCGAGACTATCTCTCAGATTGAATTCAATCAGATCAAAGTCCAGCCTCCCGGCTTCGATTTTAGAGAAATCCAGGACCTCATTGATCACCGTCAGCAGCGAGTCCGCCGAAGTCTTGACCATGCTGAGGAATTCCCGCTGCTCGCCGGTCAGGTCTGTACTCAACGCGAGTTCGGTCATGCCCAGAATGCCGTTCATGGGTGTGCGGATTTCATGACTCATGTTGGCCAGGAACTCGCTCTTGGCACGGCTCGCGGATTCGGCCACCTCTTTCGCTTTTTGCAGTTCTGTTTCGCCTTGTTTGCGAGCCGTAATGTCGATCAAAGTGCCTTCGATCAGCTCTTCCCCGTCTTTAATCAAAGTGGCGGTTTCCAGCACCCAAACCGGAGTGCCGTCCCTCTTTAACAGGCAGTGCTCAAAATTGCTCAGACCCCCTTGCGCCTTGAGGCTGGAAGTAAACCCTACCCGCGCTGAGGGGCTGGTGTAGAGGTCGGAGGCGTTCCGCCCCACTAATTCCTGCGGGGTGGAGTAGCCGAAAATGCGTGCGCAGGCTTCGTTGCAATCCAGAAATCGCCCCGCCAGGCTGACACGGTAGACGCCCGCGAGATTGCGTTGGAACAGCATGCGGTAACGTTCTTCGCTTTCCGCCATTGCCTCCTCCGCCCGCCTCCTCGCGGTGATATCGCGGAATCCCCAGACCCGCCCGATGTTTCTCCCCCAGGCGCGCTGAGGCTCGGAATGGCGTTCGAAAACGCGTCCATCCTTAAACTCCACCAGATCGTCACATAGAGCCTCCGAATCCTCGTACAAACTGCGCATTGTCTTGGCGAACGCGTCGGGATCATTCAACTGGGGGAGAACATAGTCCATCCACTTGCGGTCATTGCCCGCGGCAAGAACTGACTCGGGGATTTTCCAAAGCTCCGCAAACTTCGTGTTGTGGGCTACGATGTTTCCCGTAGCGTCCAGCACCAGGATTCCGTCCGCGGTGGACTCCAGCGTAGCCCGGATGGTCTCCGTTTGGTGCCCAACGCGCCGCCTCAACATGCCCACCCAAAACAGGACCCCGACGACGCTCAAGGCCGTGATACTCAGCAGAATAAGAGTACGCTGGAGGTTCCACCAGGGAGGTTGTTGCAGCACCACGATGTCATCCGGAGTGCGCAGGAGCATCGCGAAGCCCACTGGGATCCGGTTCTCGTCAACCCTGACATCGCAGATTCCAGTGAGTTGCACTAGGCTGCCCGTCCGGGCGTGCTCCGCCATCGCCTGCTGCCCAATTCCCTCCATCTGGGCCTCGACCATGACCCCGTCTGAATTGAGCGTGAGCGATCTTTGATTGCCGCGGAGTGAGACGCCTAGCACGCGCCCTCGAATCTGGATGAGTTCGCAATCATAGATCCCCGACAACGCCTGGGCAGCGGTCGCTGCCAGAGGGGGAGTCGCCGCGCCATTCCCGATCTTGCGATAGACTGCGTCCTTGAGCACTGGGCTGAAGTCACCGACCGCTGGGTAACCTACGACGTCAACCCGGTCGCCGACGCTCAAGGGGGTTGCTTGAAGTGTTTCAACTTCCAAGCCCTCTTGGGCGTCTCGCATGAATATGCGATTGCCCGCCAACTGCAGGGTGACAATCCCTTGAACATGCACGGCTTGGTTGTAAGCTCCGACCGGACCCAGCCTCTCGATGAGGTGGATGGGACGTAAGGGTATTGAAAAGGGGTCCGCAGAGGCCGGCAATTCAATGGCGAGGTTTTTCAGCCCCGGCACAAGGAGAAGGGCGCCAAGAAACTGGAATCGTGGGTTGTAGGTGCCTCCGGAAACACCCTGCAAAACGACCTTGGCCCCTACGAGACCCGCCGGAATGGGTTTATAGTCCAACACGTATACGGGAACGATCACTGTCCCCGACGCCACGTGCAGCAGCAAACGGCCTTGGCTCTCCGCTGCCGACCGCACCACCCCTTCGATCTCCACAAACTGGCTGTCCTCGACTCCGGTAACAAACTGTTCTCCCGTGACCCGCTTGGGAGCCGGCAAAGGACCCTGACCGACCACCTGGATCTTGGGGTTTTCAATCTGGGAAGCAAAATCTCCAGGCCCGCTGATGCCGGTGACCTCCACGATCTGGCCGGAGTGAAGCTGCAGGACGGTGGCATCCGAGTTCACATAAATGCCAGACGTGGAATCTTGAACGAAAAGATCGTTCTGCGTTTTGTCGGCATAGGTCACCACGCCGCGCACATGAATCGGGTATCCAAACCGGGCGTCCTCGGAAGGCAGATCCCTGACTTGTCGAATGGTCTCCAGTGTTTTCACGCCGTGCGGACGCGTGTCCTTCCCTTGCTGGGCAGGAGAGGCACTGGCGAGGAGCGCCAAGGCCGTCAGCAATAGAACGACATAATGGCGGGAACGTCGCCGTGTCTCTGTGGGAGCATTTTCGGTTGGAACTGCCATGGTCTTCTGGGCCACCAACGATATTCTGGGATGGAGGAGGGAAAGCCATTGCCAGCCCCCCGATTTCAGACTGGGGATACTAACAGAGTGGGCAGGCTAACGCAATGCAACAAAAGTACTGTACCGGAGTGCTCCAGGATGGCTTGCTTTGCTGGAAAACAACCTAGAAGGTTGGACAAGCGAATCAGCGCCCGCCTCCCAAATTGAATCATCGAATCATGCATCCCGCGTCCATGGTGAGCGTCGGCTGCCCTGAATCTCAGCTTTGTGGAACTTTACGGAGCTACCAAGAGAATACCGAGCGGGGAAACCGCTCCGCCGACCGCCGCCTCGAGCGTGACCAACGGGTATGACGCGTTTTAGCGCTCGGGTCCAGATACCTCGCCAGCTTGCAGAGCCGGGGCTTGCCCCGCACGATTTGTGGAAAAAAGAGGCACAGCGCTGATTCTTGCAGGGCAGAAGAGCTTCGCCAATCGCTGTATAATGATTGTCGAGTGCAGCCCGCGGGCAAGAATTTGTCGATCCACCTGAGAAGTTTTCTCCTGCTCCGGAGGTGGCCGTGGCAAACGGCGAAGACGCAATAATAGTGGCTTATTCACCGTAAGCTACGAAGCGCGACAACAGGTTAACGACCCCGGAATGTCAACTGAATCTAAGAGCACCGTACGCGTTTCCTGTGCCCTCTGGGTGTTAGCCTGTATACTGCCCTCGCCGCTTTACGGCCAAGCCCCTGCGACCGGATCAATCAGTGGCCACGTGCGCGGCCCAGCCGGAGTTTCCGTGCCTGCCGCTACAGTCCAGCTCATCAATCCGCAAACCGGCGATCGCAAGGAAACGTTGACGGACGAGGACGGGAACTTTACTTTCGCGGGCATCCTGCCCGGCAATTATCGGCTGACTCTGGCACTCGTGGGGTTTCGCCCCAACGTCCGCGAGCCGATTCCCGTGGCCGCTGATAAGCCGCTCAAAATAAACCTGGCGATGGTACTTGCGACGCCCGAGGGCGGGGTCTCATCTCGGGCGCAGAGCGATGGAAACGCGCCCTTGCGGCGCCGCGCCAGCAACCTGGCGGCCCTGTCGGCGGGCACCCGGAATCGTGGCCAATTCCCTGCTGCCTCTGAGAATTCCTTCGGCGATGGCGCGGGCGGAGAAGAAGGAGTGGTCCGGATCGCAGAGAATGGCAGCGGGGAAAGCGCCGGTGCCGAGAACGCTGCTTCTGGCGAGGCTGTGCCGGAAAATCCCGACGCCTCTGCCAGTGCTGCCACCTCTTTTCTGCTGGCTGGCGGGGTGGGTGACGTCGCAACCCCCGGGGAAGGCCGTGGCGGCCGGAGGGGAATGCGCGGTGGAGGCATGGGATTTGGTGGTGGTCCCGGCGGTGTTGGAGGAGGCGCAGGCAGCCCATTCGGCGCAGGAGGTGGTCCGGCCGGAGGCGGACCAGGTGGAGGGTTTGGCGGGGGCGGCGGAGGTTTTGGAGGCGGAGGAGGAGGAGCGCGTGGTTGGGGCCGTAATCGCGCCCAGGTGAACCGTCTCCGGGGCAATTTTACGGAGCAATACACGAACTCCGGCTTCGACGCTCACCCTTACCCTCTCAACGTGCTCGAGTCGCCTCGCATTCCCTCTTACCAGGAGACCTTTGGCTTCTCTTTGGGCGGTCCGCTGGTGATTCCCAAGGTTTACAACGGCGGCAGCAAGACAAGCTGGTTCGCAAGCTACAACTTGCAGCGCGGCAGGACCGGTCTTGACAACTTCTCAACCGTCCCCACCCTGGCAGAGCGCGAAGGAAATTTTTCTGACGCCGTTCTCGCGTCCGGCCAAGACACAACGATCTATGACCCGTTAAGCAGCGCTACTGGCGCACGCACGCCTTTTCCGGAAAACGCCATCCCCGCGCAGCGGATCTCCGCCGCCGCGCAAGGTCTGCTGGCCTACATCCCCTCGCCTAATCTCCCCGGGCAGATTCAGAACTATCATCTGCAGCTTCCTTTACCCTCGGGGAATGACCGTGTGATGGGCCGCATCGGGCAGCAGATCGACTCCAAGGATAGTCTGAACGTCATGTACTACTTCAACCGCTCGAGCAGCCAGTCGGCCGCCACTTTTCCCGGCATAAAATCTCGGACCTCGAGCCGCGGCCAGAATCTGAGCGCCAGTGAATCGCATACCTTCAATCCCCACCTCGTCAATACCCTGTCTTTGAACTTCAATCGCTTGCGAACCGCCTTGCTGAACGACTTTGCGTTTCAACAGAACATTGCCGCGCAACTCGGAATTACCGGGGTATCGACCGATCCCTTCGATTGGGCAATCCCCACCATCGGCTTTACGAATTTCGGCGGCTTGAACGATCCGCTCGCCTCTCTCACTCGCCCGCAAACCATCCGCGCTAACGATGTTCTGATCTGGAACCACGGCAAGCACAACATTCGGCTGGGCGGCGAGTTGCGCCGCGTCGAGCAGAACACCGAGACTGATCCTAAGGCGGAGGGGACCTTCAGCTTCACGGGCTACAGCACCAGTAATTTCAACAATGGATATCCGGTCCCGGGAACGGGCTTCGACTTCGCGGATTTCCTGCTGGGCCTTCCACAGACTACCTCGGTCCGCTACGGCGTGGCCAGCAACTACCTCCGGACCTGGGTCACCACCTCTTTTATTCAGGACGACTGGCGTGCCAGCAACCACTGGACGGTTAACGGCGGCATCCGGTACGAATACTTCCTGCCCTTTAGTGAGAAGTACGGACATCTCTCCGACTTGGCCTTTGGGCCCGGCTTCAGTTCACCCGCGGTGATTACCGGCCTCAGCCCTGGGTCTCTGCCTGGCTCGCTTATTCACAGCGACTGGCATAACTTCTCGCCTCGATTGGGCATCGCTTACCGGCCATGGATTCAGCACCACCTGGTGATGCGTAGCGGCTATTCGGTTTTCTACGACGGCAGCATCTACTCGCGCATGGTGACCAACATGGTGGACCAGCCTCCGTTCGCGCAGGCGTCCACTCTGACCACAAATCCCGAGCAGGTGTTGACGCTCGAGAACGGGTTCCCCACCCCTGCTGCCAATACGATTCATAATACCTACGCGGCCGACACCAATTTCCGCCGCCCCTACGCGCAGTCATGGAACTTCGCCGTCGAGGATGAGATCTTCCGCAACGTTGTCCTTAACGTCCAGTACATCGGCACCAAGGGAACGAAACTCGATTTGCTGCTTTCGCCCGACAGCGTGAAACCCAGCGCCTCCGGTTCGCACGAAACCTCGATTCCCGGCGTTCAGCAATTTCTTTACGAGACCTCGGGCGCGGCTTCGATTTACAACGGCCTCCAGGTCGTTTTGCGCCGGCAGTTTCACGGCGGCTTCTCGATGAGCGGCTTTTACACTTGGTCAAAATCGATTGACGATGCGGCCAACGTTGGAGGCAACGGCCACAACGTGCCCCAGAACAGCTTCGACCTCTTAGCGGAGCGGGCGCTCTCCAACTTCAACGTCGGGCAGAAACTGGTTATTAATCATACTTACGAACTGCCCTTCGGCGAGCAGCGCCGTTTCCTCAACCGGGGCGGCTTTGGGTCGCGCATCATTGGTGACTGGCAACTTAGCGGCGTGACCACCTTGCAAACCGGCTTGCCCTTGACTGCGGCGGTGGCCGGCAATCAGTCCAATAACAACGGGTCGGGCGTCTTTGCTTCCGAACGCCCCGATGCCACCGGCCTTCCCGTCAGCCTGCCACGCTCACAAAGGACAACCTTGGATTTCTTCAACACCGGGGCGTTCGCGCTGCCCGCCTCGGGTGAACCCGGCACGGCGGGACGCAACACGATTACGGGTCCAGGCTCAGTTACCTTTAACATGTCGCTGGGGCGCTTCTTCACTTTCTCTCGCGAAAAGGGCATTCGTGGACGGTTCAGCATCAACGCCAACGACATCTTCAACCACCCGAATTACGCCGGCGTGGCGACCACGATCAACGCGCAGAATTTCGGCTGGGTGACCAGCGTAGCGGCCATGCGCTCTTTGAACGTAGCGTTGCGGTTTAACTTTTAGGCAGGTGGGCAGATGGGCAGGTCGGCAGATAGGCAGATGGGCAGATGGTTACGGAAGTGCGCGATCTACAGACGGGCACGGGAAGAGTGGACTGCCTGGCCCACAGGTAAGGGCACGTAGGCCCAGGTAACAGGAAAAAGGCGAAGATGATAACGAGACGCTCTGGCAGACAGACGGCGAGCAAGGCTAATACCACTGCCGACCTGCCCATCTGCCGATCTGCCCACCTGCCGATCTGCCCACCTGCCGACCTGCCGATCTGCCGACCTGCCCACCTGCCCGCTGTCCTTCTTGCCATCTGCCTATCTGCCTACCTGCCCACTGCCCTTCTCCCTCAGCAGAAGCCTTCCGCTCCCACTTCTCGAAGTCCGCAACAGGCCTTCATCCTGCGCACGCAGACCAATGAAGTGCTGGTCGACGTGCGTGTGTATGACAAAACCGGCAAAGCGGTGACGGATTTGAAGCAATCCGATTTTCGCGTCTTCGAAGACGGAGTTTCGCAAGCCATTTCTGATTTCAGCCTGGAAGACGTGGAGAAATTGGCGCAGGTCACCAACGGCGAGGAGCGCGCGCAGGTGATTGACCTTGCGAAGCTCCCGCCCGAGGTTAACGCCGACCGGGTGCTCCAGGATCATCGCCTGCTGGTTTTCTTTTTTGACTTGAGTTCGATGCAACCGGATGAGCTGATGCGCGCCCTGAAGGCCACGGGCGATTTTGTTGGCCATCGCATGACGCCCGCAGACCTGATCGCGGTGGTCACCTACTCCTCCAACCTTCGTGTGGTGCAGGATTTCACCAACAACCGAAACTCCCTCACCAACGTCCTGCGCGCCATCCTGGTCGGTGAAGAATCCTCCAACCTGGCCGCGCAGGGCGCGATCGGTGAAGCCGGTGGGACGGACGCCAACGGCATGGAAGTCGTCACTCAGGATGTCTCGGACGCGTTTACCCCGGATGAAACCGAGTTCAACATCTTCAACACCGACCAGAAGTTGGCGGCCATTGAATCCCTGGCCACCATGCTTCACCAGGTGCCCGGGCGCAAGAACGTGATCCACTTCTCCAGCGGCATCTCGCGCACCGGCCAGGAAAACCAGGCGCAGTTGCGGGCCACCATCGACGCGGCGAATCAAGCCGATGTGTCGCTTTACACCATGGACGCGCGCGGCCTGCTGGCCCTGCCTCCGGGCGGCGACGCTTCCTCGTCCAGCCCGGCCGGCACAGCCATCTATTCCGGTTCAGCCCACGCCTCGCAGGTCTCCTCCTTACAGGGAAGCCGTGAAACGCTGGCCTCGCTCTCCACCGACACGGGCGGAAAGTTCTTCTACGACCTCAACGATTTCAGCCCCGCCTTCCAGGAGGTCCAAAGAGACAATTCCAGCTACTATCTGATTGGCTATTCGCCCACCAACAAGCGCTCAGACGGCCGCTTCCGGCACATTCGCGTGGAAGTGTCGCGGCCCGGCCTGAAGTTGCAGGCGCGGCCCGGCTACTTCGCTCCCAAGAATTTCCGGCAATTGACACGCGAGGATAAGGAAGTTCAGCTCCAGCAGGTGATGGATCTCGATGTGCCCTTCGTGGATCTTCCCTTTGCGATTGACACCGCCTACTTCCTCCGCCCCGATAAGAAATACACCGTGGTCCTCGCCGCCAAAATTCCGGGCGCGGAAGTTTCCTTCCTCAAGAAGTCCGGCAAGCATGAGACTGAATTTGACTTTGCCTGGAGGTTCACCGACGCGCAGAATCATGTCGCGGGCGGTTTGCATGACACCCTGCCCGTGAAGATGACGGACGAGACCTTCGAAGAAGTCACCGGCGGCAACCTCCTCTACGAGGGCGAAATCACCCTGGCGCCGGGAAAGTACAACTTGAAGGTCGTGGCTCGAGAGAACGAAGGCGGCAAGATCGGTACCTTCGAAGCTCCCCTCGTCTTGCCGGATGTCTCCCATCAAGGGCTGAGCTTGAGTACGGTGGTGTTCTCCAATGAAGTGCGGCCCGCCGATCAACTCCCGCGTTCGCGATTTGATCGCGACCGCAACGCGCCGCTCCAGGTGGGGAATCGCACCGTGCTGCCCAGCGTCACCCGCGTGTTTCGAACTAACCAGACCCTTTCGGTTTACCTGGAGTCATACGCCGGGAAGCCACCCGCGACGCCCCAGAGTGCCGCGACGTCGCCGTCCGTGGCGTTCGTCTTCCTCCGGCACGGAAAGAAGTTCGCCGAAGCCGGGCCGTTCAACGCCAAGGCGGAAAAGGGCTCAGCGCTGGAGACCACGTATTTCGCGCAGATCCCGCTGGAGAAGTTTCCAGTGGGACGCTACACCGTGCAGGTAAACGTGCTCGATCCGGCGGCAGCGCGCGTGGTTTTCACGCGCTTGCCCATGGCGGTCGTTAAGCCGCCCCCGCGCACTCCGCACGGCGGCGGGTAGATCCGTGGCCCAGGCGTCTCGCCCGCTCTGGCGCGCGGGCAGAGCCTGTCCCGCCGCGGGCGGGACGCCCGCGCCACAAAGGCGTACAACCAGCACCCCTTGCCCTGAATCGAAGGAGAAGGGACAAGGACATTCAGCATTGGGAGGTAAGCAAGCCATGCGAAGGACCAATAACCTTGCACTATTCGGCCTGATTTCTGCCGCGGCGATCTTACTCGCGATTTCACTGCCGCGGGTGGCCCGCGCAGGTGACAGCCAGCCGAACCTGGGTGGCCGTTGGCAATTCAACAAAGACCAAAGCGACGATGCACAGCAGAAGATCACCGATGCGCAGAGCAACCAGCGCACCTCCGCCAACAGCGGTGGCGGGTATCCCGGCGGCGGGACCGGGGGCGGCTATCCGGGTGGCGGGGGCGGATACCCCGGCGGCGGAGTCGGTTTTCCGGGAGGCGGCGGGATGGGCCGCGGAGGCATGGGCCGTGGCGGCATGGGTCGTGGAGGGCAACAGGCCAATCGCGGAAGCACCGTGAACGCCGAGGACTGGGACCGTCTTGGGCAGACTTCGAAGCTCTTGCAAGTCGACCAAAAATCCGGCCAATTGGTGGTGACCGACGACTCCGCCCATGCTCAAACCTATTACCTGGACGGCAAGAAGCACGACGACAAGGATGACAACGGAAAGAAGATCTCCTCAACCAAAACCGAGTGGCAAGGCGGTGCACTCGTGGCCGAAACCAAACTGGAGCACGGCACCAAACTAACCGAGACTTTCCGGTTGAGCGACGATGGCAAACAACTCACGGTCGTTTCGCGGCTTGAGAACTCTTCCCTGCAAGGACCTGTCACCATTCGGCGCGTGTATGACCAGATGGGCTCGACCACTGCACCCACTACACCCACTACACCGCCCGCGCCGCAAAAATAGAACGTAGGGGTGGTTCGCGAACCGCCCCGCTTCCCTCAATGCCTCTCCTGATGCAGAAAAGGAACGGCTCCGTGCTAAGATACCGTTCATATGAACAAATTGTCCGGCGTCATCGTCGCAATGCTGGGGCTTACGCTCAGCCTGTGGGCGCAGGGTGTTCGCGTCATCATGCCGGCGGAGATTGGAATCAGCGAATTGAAAGGAAAGCCCTTCACGGCCACGGCCCGAACTACTCTCACCCAGGTCCTGCCGGACGGAACGAAGAAGACCCGCACCGTGGAGGACCACATCGCGCGCGACAGTAAGGGCCGCATCTATCAAGAGCAACACCTGCCCTGGACGGAGGACGTCGACAATCCAATCTACTACGTGAACATTTACGATCCGGTCGCGAAGCAAAGAATCCACATCGACCCGCAGAACCACAACGTCATCATCAGGCCTATTGAACGACCCATCCATTACGATGCGTTGGAGTATCTGACGCTCAAGGCGACTCGGCCCGGAGAACACATCAAGAACGAGAAACTCGGCACGAGAGAGTTTGCGGGCGTAAATGCGTGGGGAAGACGAACCCTACACACCTTTCCGGCAGGGATGTTCAGCAACCCGCAGAGTTTTGAATCGGTCGATGAATGCTGGTTTGAGGAGCGATTGGGAGTCGACGTGCTGCGACGAAGAAGCGACCCGCGCTCCGGCGAGCAGGTAACTGAACTCATCAATCTGACCCGCGGGGAACCTGATCCCGCGATGTTCCAACCGCCGCCAGGGTATTCGCGAGAGGCTCCGCCCACGCGGCATTAGAAGAACCGCGTCCCGCGAAGCGGGAGACCGCGAATAGCCGTGGGTGAAACCTACGGAAAACATCCTGAAATAGCTCTAGCCGAACTTTCGCAGTTGAGGGGTTAGGTAAAGGGTAAGTGCTTTGTTTTTAGCGAAGGGATCTCAAAGGTCGGCACTACATTTTCAATCTCGGTGGCGGGGTTTGGGCAGTCTCCTGGGGGGCCTTGATACGGGGTGGTGGTTGAGAAGGCAAGGTCAGGTTAAGCTGGTGCAGCATCAACGACTGATCCGGTTCTGGCTGGGTGTAGCGGGGCATGATTAGCCAGCGGCCGTCAGTGGTGGGCAGGCAGACATCGAGCATCTGCAGGGTGGCCAGTTTTTCCAGCACGGCGCGGGGCGTCAGGCCCGGCGCTAAGGCGGCCAGGCGTTGCTTGAGGGTCACCGAAAGGGCGTAGGCCAGGAAGGCCACGAAGATGTGGGCTTCCACCCGCTTCTCCACTTGGTGATAAATCGGACGCAGTCCCAGTTCGCTCTTCAAGGTTTTGAAGGCCGCTTCAATCTGGGTCAGTTGGATATAGCGTTCCCAGAGTACTTCCGGGTTCTCCCCCACCAGGTTGGAGCGCAATAGATAGTGTCCGTCGCGAAGCTCCGCCTTCTGCAACTTCTCTTTGTGCAACTGAAAGGTGAACGTCTGGGGGGTGACTTCCTCCCCCTCTCGGGGCAAGCGCAGGGATACGAAGCCGAAGGCCCGCCCCGCTTGCCTCTTCGCTGCCCCGAGGCGCAGCAGCAGTTGATCCCGCGTCGGAGCACTGCGGCGCAGCTTGCGCAAGGTCCTCAACAACCCCACTAATTTGCGCCGTCGGATGGCGCGCTCCTTGGCTCGCCGCCCTTCACTCTTGGCCAGCACATAGAGTTCGCCGTCCTCCCCGAACAACTTCACCTCCACCGACTCGCGCACTTTCTGCCAGGGCAACTCCAGCCACTTCTTTTCATACTGCTGAATCTTGCCCCGCGGCGTGCCCACCAGATAGAACATCTCCCGCCCCGGGCCGCGCATCTCTTCCAGCACCTCTTCGGTCGGAATCCCCCGATCCATCACCCACACCCGCCGCGCCTTGCCGTACTGCGCTTCGATCTTGGCCAGAAAGCCCCGCAGCGTCGTGCGGTCCGAGGTGTTGCCCTCCATCACTTCGTAAGCCAGCGGAAATCCCTCCGGCGTCAGCACCAGCGCGATCACCACCTGCCGGCAATCGAAACGGTGATCGCGGCTGTAGCCGTGCTTCGCTTTGGGAATTTCCTCTCCTTCGCCCTCGATATAAGTGCTCGTCAGGTCGTACAGCAAGACGTCGAAGCGCGCCTGAAATAGGTCTTGCCAGCGTTGCCGCAGGTGATCAAACAACGCCGTCTTGTGCTCCACGATGCGGTCCAGACAGCGATACAGCCGATCCTTCTCCGCCACCGCGAAACCGCTGCCTAATAGATCTCCCATGGCGCTCTGGTCAAATCCTTGCCGGTGCAAACGGAACTCGCTGCCCGGCGCGATCAGCCGGCTCACCACCAGTAACTCCAGCACTTTCGCCCACGGCACTTCCTCGCGACCGACCTCCAACCGCCCTCCCCAAAACGCCCCCAGTCCCAACTGCTGCCACAGCTCGCAGCCCAGCCAGTAGTTCCCAAACGCCCGTGGCCGCCGCAGCTCCATCTCCCGCAACTTCACCTGCACGCCATCCAGCGCCTCGGCGGGGATCGCACGATCTTCTGGAAACAAGCTCAGCGTGCGGGCCCGCTGCTCGGCTTCATCAAACACCTCCAACGTCTGTCGCCAGGCCCCCTGCTGGCGGTCATTGATCTCTCCCAAGAACAAAACCTGCCGCTGCACCACCCGCCCCGAACGCACCCGACGGTTCTCCACGACACTCCAGTAGCGGTGTTCCTTGCCGTCCTTGCATCGCCGTTTGCTGCGCAGAAACATCGTCAGCGCGCATCCTGACAGCTTCCTTCAGAGTTTGTAAAGAGGGTAGGTCGGCACTACAACGGCTTTCTGCAAAGCCTGCTTTGATGGATAAGACGTTAGACCGATAGGGAGGTCACCTTCCCCTCACAAATGTGTGGAACTGCGAAGGTGAGGCTAGTACTTGCTGACGAAATTCCGCGTCATATTGCTGAGCGGCGGGAAGGGCGGGGCTTCAGCCCCGCCACCGAAAAACGGCTCGTCATTGGGGGCTTTAGCCCCTGAAGGAACGTGGTTTCAGGGCCTAAAGGCCCAACTCGTTGGGCTCCCGGAGGCGGCGGGGGTGAACCCCCGCCCTTCCAAAGTGCCACGATATCACGGCGACTTCCGTGATTAAGTTCTAGTGTGTGGTCTTTGCCTTAGGCGTTGTCTTTTGCGATGGGCTTCGAATACCTAAGATGATCTTTTCTGCCTTAACCAGGGCGGTGGTGGCCGCCAAATCCTGTTCCTCGGGATGCTCCGCTACGTATTTGATAAACGTATCGACAAGGGTTCTCCGATAAGTCAGGTTTGTCGGAACGGGATGATAGTGCTGGCCGCGGGAAGCCTCCAGTCGCTCGTCATACATGCCGTCAATGTAAGATTGACAATGGACAACCCCGGAGACTTGCTCTATCGAAAGTGAATAGGTCTTGTCATTATCCAGCGGCTCGCCGTTGTTGACGGTTAGGGCGGTTTGGCAGTCCTTGGCAAGCTCACCGGCTGTGTAAAATACCGGCCTGTCACCCTTCTTGAGTTGCACCTGTGCTTTTGCCAGAAACGGAAGGGTGAATAGCAGAACGAGAGTTAAAGCGCGGAATCGCATTTTTATTACCCCCGGCGTGACTCGCCGGGATTATACAACCCCTCTCGCCGGTTTTCCATTACACACTTAGGAGATCGGCTACAAGAGCGGGTAGATGGTACCGCAAGGTAGTGAACAAGCAATCACGCATTCTCCAGCGTCAGCGGGATCGGCTGCCTGCCATCGATGTCCTTTATACGATATTCGGAAGCAACTGTGGCTGCGACCAACACTCTGCCGGTCCGTTCCAACACCGTTGTCTCGTGAGCGAGTGCAGCAATCACCCGCCCGACAAATTCCGGGCTTTCACTGTTAGGCACGTCGAGCCACCCGCCCTTAGCTGCCTCCATCACGGCCTCCGTCCGGACCAAGCCGGGGTACAGCGAAAGCGCGGCGATCCCGTGAGGCCGAAGTTCGTACGCCATATCGGCTGTCATCTTGTCAGTTGCGGCTTTGGCAACTCCGTAGATCACATTCCCGATGTGCTTCTGAGCGGCCCAGTAGCTGATATTCACGATGAGACCTTTGCGAGCAGGCAACATCATCTTCACGGCCTGTGAAGAGGTAATAAGCGCAGCACGCACGCCGGCCTCCATCATGCTGGTCCACCTGTGAGCAGGCTGCTCCCAAAACGGAAGCTGCCAAGTGAAAGCGCCGTTTTCAGCCATCTTCTCGTAACCGCCCCACGCAGAGTTTACGAGTACATCCAGGCGACCGGCCTCCCTCGCGATCTGCGCAAACACCGAAGCTGTTTGCTCATCTCGCAAATGATCACAGGCAATCCGAACAATCGCGCCGTGCAGGTGTGCGGCGCCGATGTTGCGGCCTGTTGCAAACACTTTGAAACCGGCTTCGTGCAGGCTTGTCGCGACCCCTCTACCCACTCCGCGGCTGGCTCCGGTCACCAGTGCGACCTGCATCTTCCCGCCTCCCGACCATTCGCTATTTCTTCGCCCACCATTATATAGGGATTCCGCTAGAGATTACAAGCAGCTAGCGCATCAGAGATCGACCGGATCGGGAGGCAGGTCACGGATGGACATTTTGTCGTAGGCGTCGTATTCTGCGTGACCACGACCACTGATTTTGACTTGCAGATGGTAGCGCAGGAGTGAGCCAGGAAAGAAATGAGGTCAATGGAGAGGCATGGACGCTAAATCTTGATAACGAGGTGCTTGCGATGAAGGACAAAAGGATGCTGACGATTGCGATTATTCTGGGAGGGTTCACCGTCGTGGGCGGCTGGGCCATTTCCGCGCAGGACAAGTACACCGTGAAAGTGCCGAATGGGCTCGCGTTCTCTGAGTTCAGAGGATACGAGGCCTGGCAGCTTGTCTCCATCAGTCAGAACGGAAACCATATTGCTGCGATCCTCGCTAACCCTGTGATGATCAAGGCCTACTTGGCCGGCGTTCCCGGCGACGGCAAGCCTTTCCCCGACGGCTCCAAGATGGCGAAGATCCATTGGAACCCTAAAAAGATGGAGACGTTCACCGCAGCGACGGTGCCAGGCACCCAGGCTAACGTCGACTTCATGGTGAAGGATAGCAAGCGGTTCGAGGACAGCGGCGGGTGGGGATGGGCGGCGTTCGACTATGACCCTAAATCCGATACGTTCAAACCCGCCACCTTGGCTGACAAGCCGCCGCAGAGGAACGACGCCAAGTGCGGGTTCGCGTGCCACACAATCGTGAAGACAAGAGATTACGTATTCACGGATTACGGGCACAGGTGAAGCGGTATCAGCAGCACACAGATGAGCGAGTAGGTAACTCAGAGCCTCTGGTTTTGAGACTCTGCGGCTCTCTCTGGATGTTGCGAGGCTCTGCGGCCCTTGGTAGGCATTCGCGCGTATGATGCGGCGTCATGTCTCGCGGGTGCCGCAGAAATTGTCTTGCATGTCTGCGCCTGACGGGCAGGGATATCCTGCCGTGTGTGGAGGGTGGCATGCCGGGGTCGGCGACATAGAGAGCGAGGTCGCCGCTACCCGCCAATGCAAGAAAGATTGCGAGCGGAGGCAGCCGCGGATATATTGGTTCGCACCCGAAAGGCAAAACGGGAATTCCGGCTTGAATCTGGAGGCGTCTCTGCCATGAGATCAAACTTTCGGTTCCAATTTGTCGCAGTTGCAGCGTTTCTGGCCGCGGGTGCGGTTGCCGCGCACGCCGCGCCCTGCACGCTGGCCGGCTTGAGCTGGATGGCAGGCGACTGGCACAACTCCGCCGATCCCAACGGGTCGGAAGAACGCTGGACTGTGGCGCCCGGCGGAGTGCTTATGGGCTCTGCCTTTGAGTTTGAGAAGGACGGCAAAGGCTATGCCGAAGCGTTGACTGTGCGGCAGGACGGCGCGGCCATCAACATGGTCTTGCGCCATTTCGACATCGACCTGGGACGAGCGTGGGAGGAGCGCACGGCGCCGATGATCTTTGCGGCGGCGAGCTGCGATGGGCAGTCGGCCGTCTTCGACGGGCAGGGCGAGCACGCCGGCGAACACCTCACCTACAAGCGCACGGTCGAGGGCCTCACCATCATCGGCGACTTTCTGCACCACGGCAAGCCGGCGCACGTGGAATGGAAGATGATCGCGACCCGGAACTGAACCGCGGCCGCTCCATCCTGACTGGATTTTACTCCTATAGAACGCGGGTAGCGCATCCTACGTGCCCTTTGGGATCGTAGGAGTTTACCACGCCACGATTTGCATGCCGTGGGCCTTCCGAGTGGCCCTGTGGCACGTCGAGGACCCGACAATGAGCGCAGATTCATGCCCAGAACTCCGAGAACTTGGGCGAAGAGTTGAGCCGCGACGTTTCGAGGCAGCCACATTAACCTGCAAGGGTATCAGGGGAGCGGATCAATTTTGTTCAATGGGTTTGACTGCCGCGCTGTGAGCCACAGAGCGGCCAGATCCGCTTGGTGAATGAGGGCCCACTCCTCCACCAAACCAAAGGCTCTGGCGGGCAAACTTCCGGCGATCACTCTCAAATCCTCGATGCCGATCACAGCTTCGTGCTCGCCATACTCGGCATGGAAATGAGGTGGCCAGTGGTCGGCAAAGTATATTCGGATGACAATGCACTAAAAGCGGCTAACTTCAGGCATGGCTGGGCTCGCGCCGGAGGTTGGGGAAGAGGTCTTCAGAGGTCTTGCCGGTCAACTTCAGATAGGTAGCATCCGGACACAGCTCGATCTCATCATTCCATCGGATTTGCCTGGCGGGCCCGACGTGCACCTGTGCGAAGAACTTCTCATCCTCCCACGCCTTGAAGACGCCCTGCCCCGCCAGCTCCGACAGGTCCACGGAGCCTTCCGCGCCATCCGAGAATACGACCTTGATTCGCACGTTCGGCAACGCGCTTACCGAAATCGGTTTCACCATATTTGGCCCCTTGCCCGCACCTCGCATTATTGTATCAAACAAAGGGGGAAAGTAGGGTAATAGGACACGTGGACAAGTGCCGTCCCGGACAATCCAACTCACGGGCGCGCCTCATCGCGGAGCTGCTGGATGGTGATGCCGCCGAGGAAAAGGTGGTGCGTCTTGCCGAAATTCCTGAGCCGCTCAATGGCCGCTTGCCGGTCATCCCCGGTCGGCCCAGCCGCCGTGTGCCGCGCCTGCCACACATCGACGGTTTCCGAAAGCAAGTAGCGTAGCGTCTCGCCTTTCAGAGATCGTAGCGCGGACCGCCGCCTTTGCGGTCCGCGTCTGTTCTTTCTTGCAGCCGTTGGGTTTCCCGGGTTTCCCTAATCACTACATGCGCGGTTTCCACGCTACGCCCTCCAAGGGTCAAAGAGCGAGACTCCTGTCGGTTCAAAATCGGCGGTGTCTCGCGTCATGACCTGAAGGCCGTGATGAAGCGCGGTAGCGGCAATCAACCCATCCGTGGCGCTCACCGCGCGCCCCGCCCTCTGCGCACGGGCGGTGAGTTCTCCCCAACGGCGGCAGATATCACGGTCAACGGAGAGGATCCGATCGCCATAGTCCCTTTCCATGGTGTTCAGCCAGATTGCCAGGGCATGTTTTCTCGGACCTTCAGCCAAGAGGGAAATGCCCTTCAGGATTTCGCCGATGGATATGATGCTCATGAAGAGTTCTTCTTCATGGAGGGCCACTACGGCGCGGCGGACCCCCGGATGGCCCTTGGGGCGGCGCAGTTCCGAGAGCACGCAGGTGTCCAGCAGCACCTTCACAGCTTGACCTTCCGCATCGGTGACCGGTCGCGCTTTAGGTCGAGTCCCTGGAGGGTGGGCCCTTTGCCGAGCAGGAATTGTTTGAAGCTCACGCGTTCACCCGTCAGCTTTTCGTAGTCGCGCCGGGCGACCACCACTACGGCATCGCGCCGCCGCAACACCACCTGTGGGTCTCCCGCCAAGGCGCGGTTAACCACCTCGCTGAAACGATTCTTGGCATCCGCCAGTCGCCATGACATCAGGGCCTCCAAAATCTAGCTAATCTAGCCATATGTTCTCACGTTGACGCCACTCTTGTAAAGCCTCTTCGCAACGAGCATTGTCAAAGAGCCGACCGCCCAACCCCCGCCGCACGGAGTTCGTAGCGCAGACCGCCCCGATCTGATCGGGGTCCGCGTCTTTTCTCGCCATGATGTTACAAACTGTTGTAGTGCAGCGTCCGTCAGCCGACGGATCAAAGTTGCGGCGTCCCTTTCTTTCGGAGGCCGATGGGGACAGGTACCTCGTCGCCGCGCCTTAGCGGAAGCGCGGGCGGAGAAATAGCCTTGCCGCTTACGGCCGTTTTTGACACCAACATCCTGTTTTCTGCGACGGGCTGGCGGGGAAATCCCTTTCAATGCCTCGAGCGGGCGCGCGACGTGGAGGTGCCGATGTTTGCAGTCACATCTATTCCCCTTGTTGCGGACTGGCCGGAGGGGGACGGTATTCGGGAAAGCCGGCCCGCTTTTCTTGCATTTTTCGCTTGACAAAGTCCTGGATCTATGATAGCCTACAATGATGCTCGTTTTGCGGACACATTGTCGTAGGCGGGGGCCGGTTAGACACGTGGCGCAAGGGATGGCGGGAAGGTCCCGGCACTCGGGGAAAGAGGAAGTGAAAACAAATAAAAAAAGATACGATCGAAGCCAGTATGTCATTGAAAACACACAAGCCAATTCGAAACGAAGCTAAGAAGTTGCTGAAAACAAATAAGTTACATGTTAAAGAAGGGGAAAATACTGAGAACTACTTGAAAATAAATGAGATAGTTTCTTAATGGGCCGCGGATTGTGCGCGTATTGCGCGCAAATTAACGCAAATCGGACCCGAATGGAGCAAAAAAAGCGCATTTTGCGAAAACGAAGTAAGGCTCGGGGGGCGGCTACACCAGCCCCGCACCACCCTGTCGAAGCCCAGCCGGCCGGGTTGCTGCACGCCCACTCATGAAGATGAAAGTCGCTGTCATCCTGAGCGGAGCGAAGGATCTGCAGTTCCGGTCCGAGACGAACTAATGCAGATTCTTCGCTTCGCTCAGAATGACGGACTTTCGCGAGAGCATAGCGAGGAATGACGTCCATATTAGAACTCCGTTTCTTGACTTGCGCTGACCGGGTACCTAGAATTGAAAGTCTGTACCCATGACCGGAAGGCTGACTGTATGTCGCTACGCATTCACAACACCTTGAGCGGGCAACTGGAAGAGTTTAAGCCCCTCCACGACCATCAGGTGGGCATGTATACGTGTGGGCCTACGGTATACGATTTCGCCCACATCGGGAACTACCGGACTTTCGTCTTTCAGGACATCCTGCGGCGCTGGCTGAAGTACCGGGGATACGGTCTGCGCCACGTCATGAACCTGACGGACGTGGACGACAACACCATCCGCAAATCCAAGGCCGCCGGCCTGTCGTTGCGCGACTACACGGCGAAATACATCGAGGCTTTCCAAGTTGATCGCCAACTGCTCAGCCTTGAAGATCCTGAAATTGTGGTGCGCGCCACCGACTCGATCGACGACATGGTAAAGATGATCCAGACCCTCAGGGAGAAAGGCTACGCCTACGCGAGCGAGGGATCGATTTACTTCCGTGTGGCGGCTTTCCCACACTATGGCCAGTTGACCAAAATCGACCTGACGGGAATACGCGACGGAGCGCGGATTGATTCGGATAAGTACGACAAGAATAATGCCCGCGACTTTGCGCTCTGGAAAGCGCCCAAGGAGGGCGAGCCCTTTTGGGAAACGCCGATCGGGCCAGGCCGCCCCGGCTGGCACATCGAGTGCTCCGTGATGTCGATGAAGTACCTGGGCGAGACTTTTGACATTCACTCCGGGGGCGTCGATCTGATCTTCCCGCATCACGAGAACGAGATCGCGCAGAGCGAGGCGGCCACGGGCAAACCCTTCGTGCGCTACTGGCTGCACGCCGAGCATCTGATCGTAAACGGCGAGAAGATGTCGAAGTCGCTGGGGAACTTTTACACGCTGCGCGACCTCTTGACCCAAAGCTACAAACCTTCGGCCATACGGTATCTATTGGCGGCCGTCCCCTACCGCCGGCATTTGAACTTCACTTTTGACGGTCTGCACCAGGCGCAGCAGTCCATCGAAAGGCTGAGGAATTTCCGGCTGCGGCTGGCCCAGGAGTCCTTTCCGGCGGGGGAGAATACGGCTCTCGAAGATCGTGCCCGCGCTGCCCGCCAGGCGTTTGAAGACGCCATGGACGATAACCTCAACACCGCCGAAGCCCTCGGCGCGATTTTCGCCATGGTGCGGGATGCCAATACCGCCATCGACCGCGGTGAGTTTCGGACGGGAGATCGTGCCGACTTCCTGGACACGCTGGAGCGCTGGGACCGGATTTTCGCCGTCCTCGAAGATAACGACAGCGCCAAGCTGCGGCAATTCGGCTTGGGGGTAGAGGCTCCCGCGCTTGCCGGGATCTCGGCCAGCGCAACGGCGCCCACCGGCGCTGAAGCCACGATCGACGGCAATGGCCACGGAAGCGCCCCGATGCCGGGACTGTTGACCGACGAAGCGATCGGCCGGTCGATTGCGGAACGCGATGAGATGCGCCGCAAGGGCAATTACGCTCGCGCCGACGAAATCCGCCAGAATCTTCTGAAGGCCGGTGTTATACTCGAAGACAGCAAGGCCGGAACTCGCTGGAAACGGAAGTAACCATGGATCACAATCCTCATAGCCTTCGGCTCAGGCTTCCCCATTCCGCCCGCCCCAACCTTTTGGCGGGGACTAATACCTCCTAACATAATATACCATATATAAATACATAGAGCGCAGGAGCCCGCTGGCCCCGCGGCCAAGCGCTGGTCAGCCCTGCAAGATTCGCCAAGGAGGATTCATATGGAAAGCAAAGTCCCTTCGATCAAGACGCAGCTTCCCGGTCCGGAGGCCCGCAAAATCCTGGCCCTCGACCAGGAATTCGTCTCGCCCTCTTACACGCGGGACTACCCGATGGTCGCCCGGCGGGGGCAAGGCGCGAGGGTTGAAGATGTGGATGGAAATGTATTTCTGGATTTCGCGGCGGGCATCGCGGTGGTCTCGACAGGCCATTGCCACCCCGAGGTCGTACGCGCCATTCAGCGCCAGGCGGAAACGTTGATTCACATGTCGGGCACAGATTTCTACTACCCTTTGCTGGTTCAACTGGCGCAGAAACTGGCGGAGATCACACCTGGCAAATTCCCCAAGCGTGTGGTGTTCGGGAATTCCGGCGCCGAAGCCATCGAAGCCGCGATCAAAATGGCGCGTTACCACACCCGGCGCAACCGCTTGATTGCTTTCCTGGGCTGTTTCCACGGCCGGACCTTGGGAGCGCTCTCCCTCACCGCCAGCAAAGCCGTCCAGCGGCGCGGTTTCGGCCCCTTGTTGTCCGGAGTAACGCATCTTCCCTACCCCAATCCCTATCGCTGTTCGGCGGGACATGGCGTTCAGGAATGCGAATGCGACTGCACAGACTTTCTCGAGAAACAGCTCTTCAGAACCGCCGTGCCTGCGGATGAGGTGGCGGCGATCATTGTAGAACCGATCCAGGGCGAAGGAGGGTACATCGTGCCTCCGGCGGGATTCCTGGGCAGGCTGCGGCAGCTCGCCGATCGCCACGGAATTCTTCTGATCTTCGACGAAGTCCAGTGCGGAATGGGCCGCACCGGCAAGATGTTCGCCTGTGAACACTCCGGCGTTGTACCGGACATCCTCGTCACCGCCAAGGGGATTGCTTCAGGGTTGCCGCTCGGCGTGGCGGTGGCGCGAGCGGACGTGATGACTTGGGGCCCTGGTGCGCATGCTTCCACGTTCGGCGGAAACCCCGTGGCCTGCGCGGCCGCGATGGAAACCATCCGACTGCTGGAAGAAAAGTATGTTGCCAATGCCGCGCGCATGGGAGAATACATTCTCGGGCGGTTGGCTGATTGGCCAAGCCGGCATCCGTCGGTCGGGCAGGTGCGAGGCCGCGGCCTGATGATCGGGATGGAGTTGGTCAAGAGCCAGCAAACCCGCGAGCCCAACCCGGAGGCTCGCAACAAGGTCATCGAGGAAGCGTTCCAGAAGGGTTTGCTCATTCTGGGCTGCGGGGAAAGCACGGTACGCCTGATGCCGCCTTTGGTCATCGAGCAGGAACATGCGGATACGGCGCTCGAAATCCTCGACCATTGCCTTTCTGAGGTCGAGCACTGAGCTGAAGGCGGCGTTTGTCATTCTGAAGCCGCGTTCTTTTTGGCCGAAGAATCTCTGCAGTTTCAGAGGGCCGTCCCAAAGTGCGCCGGTGTTGTTATAATGAGTCTGTTAGCCCGATTGATGTATCGCGCGCTGGTTTGGAAAGAGCGTCAACGTGCCTCCAGGGTAGCTTCCTTCCAATCGCAACCGCGAGGCGAATCGGAGAATCTGGAGCTTGGCGCCCGCGGCGAAACTCTGGCCTATTGGTATCTGCGCCAAGCAGGATATACTGTAGTAGCGCGAAACTGGCGCGCCCGCTCGGGCGGAGGGGAACTCGACTTGGTGGGGTGGGAAGGGCCCACCCTGGCTTTCGTGGAAGTTAAGACAAGAACTTCCCAGGCTGCAGGCCCACCTGAAGAAGCGGTTACTCCGAACAAACAGAAGCGGGTGATCATAGGAGCTAAACAGTACTTGCGGCAGCTCAGGCGGAAACCCTTGAGTTGCCGTTTTGATGTCGTGAGCGTCTCGCTGCACCCGGCGAAGGGCCTGGAGGTCAAGCTGATCAAGGATGCTTTCAAAGCTTGAAACGGCGCCTCTCGACCGTGTGCAGCCTTTAAAAGGAGTCTAACTTTGCCCGAACTAAGAAAAGACCCCATCACCGGGCGGTGGGTGATCATTGCAACCGGCCGAGCCACTCGGCCAACGGATTTCGTCCGGGATAAAGTCCAGATCCGCGGCTCAGGTTTTTGTCCATTCTGCTACGGCAACGAAAGCAAGACGCCGCCGGAAATTCATGCTTACCGCAGCGACGGCAGCGCCCGCAATACCCCTGGCTGGACGGTGCGCATTGTACCCAACAAATTTCCCGCGCTGGGCATCGAAGGAACACTCAACCGGCAGGGTGAAGGTCTTTACGACAAGATGAATGGCATCGGTGCGCATGAGGTCATCATTGAAACGCCGCAGCACAATCTGACCTTGGCCACCATGCCGACCTCCCGTGTCGAGGATGTGCTCTGGGCCTACCGGGACCGCATCCTGGACCTCGAGAAAGACAGGCGCTTCAAATACATCCTGATCTTCAAGAACCATGGAGAGGCTGCCGGCGCCTCGCTCGAGCATACCCACTCCCAACTCATCGCGCTGCCCGTGGTGCCAAAGCGCGTGCGCGAGGAGGTGGATGGGGCAC
Source organism: uncultured Acidobacteriota bacterium (assembly GCA_963831905.1). Taxonomy (GTDB): domain Bacteria; phylum Acidobacteriota; class Terriglobia; order UBA7540; family UBA7540; genus CAVROP01. Next base: position 287,722 of record CAWHRX010000010.1, read on the forward strand.
GGGAGCACTACAATTTCAAAGAGCGCTGCATCTTTTGCGACATTCTACGCCAGGAAAAAGAAAAGAGTGTGCGCCTGATCGCGGAGAATGACGCCTTCGTGGTGATCGCGCCATTTGCTCCTCGTTTCCCGTTCGAAATTTGGATTATCCCCAAGACGCACCAGTGCGCCTTCGAGCAATCCCACAAAGCGGAGTTCGAGCAGCTCGCCCCGATTTTGCAGGATATGCTTTCGCGTCTCGATCGCGTGCTGGAATTCCCTGCTTACAATTACATCATCCACACCGCACCAATTGGGGAAGCCGCAGAGGATTATTACCACTGGCACCTCGAGATCATGCCCAAGTTGACGAAGGTCGCCGGATTTGAATGGGGTACGGGTTTCTACATCAATCCCACCTCGCCCGAGGAGTCCGCAAAATTCCTTCGCGAAGCCGCCCGGCCGGTGGAAACTCCCACCGCTACGCACCAGGGGAGTGGCTAGTGGCGAGTGATGAGTGGCTAGTCGCAGGTAGTCAAAGTGCAGTGGCTTAGTAGTGGTTTGTGCCAATCTGAGTTGTCCGTCACTAGCCACTCTCCACTAGCCACTAACCACTGTTTGGCTTGACTTCGCCAATCTCCGCTTTCTATAATCTCGTGAGGAGTAAGCGAGGTGATCGAGCGGGAATAACTCAGTGGTAGAGTGCGACCTTGCCAAGGTCGAAGTCGCGGGTTCGAATCCCGTTTCCCGCTCCAAGACTTCAGTGGTTAGTGGCGAGTGGTTAGCGAGCAGATTTTCTGGGCACTAGCCACTAACCACCAGCAACTGTTCTTCGTCGGCGCGGTACCCAAGTGGCAAGGGAGAGGTCTGCAAAACCTTTATGCGTGAGTTCGATTCTCACCCGCGCCTCCACTTATTCTGATCCCATCATCTCCACCAGCCCGTTCACAATTCCCTTCTCCGCACAGCCAGGCTTGAGCTGGGAAGCCGTGTTTTCATAGCTGATCGGCTCGGACGCGTCGTCGCTGGGGATATAGCCGCTGGATCCATTGGCGTGGGTGACCATGATAGTGGCGTTGAAGGGCGAGTCTTTCTTCAGATGCAAAAAGATGCGCGTGAAGACTTCACCTGATACTCCCGCCAAGGCCACGCTATTCAGCTTCACCAGGCTGAGTCGAATGCTCACCGGGTCTGCGTCCTCAAAGGTGTACTCGGTGCGCGGCGTAGGTCCCGGCGCCACTCGGCGCCCGGGACAGTCAATGACGCGTTGAGAGGCTTCGATTCGAGCCTGCGACGACATCGTCGTAATGCTATTCGCTACGCGTACGGACTCTTCTCCGAGAATTCTCCCCAAACCGTCAACCATGGTGAAGTCTTCTCCACGGTCCTCCGTAATGGGGTTTTGATCTCCTGCCGCGCCGCTCGTCCAGACGGCGACAGGACCTTCGCCGCCAACCTTCTCTTCCGCTCCAGCCTCCAACTCCCATCCCGCGTCGCTGCGTGTCGGGATTTTGCCCTGGTAATACTGCTCGACGTAGCGTGACGTCGCCCCGGCCAAATCTCCTGTTATGGCCAGATTGTCGGGCCCCATGACCACCGCATGTACGGGGTAGTTTATGAAGAATGCGATGGGCCTGCCGGCCATGTCCGTGAATTTGAGGACCGCAACCGCCTTGTCGGACGGCCCGTCGGGATTGTAGCCGAGCCACCACCACCCATTCTTAGGAAAGTATTCGCGGCGATTGATGTTCACGTAGGCCTTGCCGGTCCCGAATCCGAACTGCGCCGGCTGGAGACTCGCCTTGGCTTGGCGCACGGCATCGAGCGCGTCATTCTCCAGTTTGGAAGTGTAGGCAATTGTCGCGGTAGACGGGGGAGTTCGTCCGTACATATTTGCCGGCGAAGGCGCGCTGTGGTCATGAACCGCTGCAAGCAGCAGGTGATCTGCCGGGATGGCCAATTCTTTCGCAATTCGCTGCGAAAGCTCTTCCCAGACATGATTGGGCACGCCGATCAGCTCCCAAGCCACCAGGGCGGCCTGGCTCGAGCCATCGCTAAGCACGATGGCGCGCACATAAATATGGTCATGGATTCGTTGGAATCCCTGCGTGCGGCCCCCGTATCCGGACATCGGGAGTGCGGCATCACGGGCCGGGGTAATGTCTACGCGCGCCGCACCTACCTGAAGGGCGCCGCGTGGCGCGCCAAATGACGCCAAGGAAGAAGTCGCTAGCAAAAGCATCAGACAAACGCAAAAGCGTCGTGGGTTACCCATCATGATCTCCTTCAGGCGGTTTTCAAACCCCAAAGGGTATCACACAATTTGCGAAACAGGCGCGTTGGGGCAACCCTGGCAGGCATCTGAGGGCAGCCACAAGGCCGCCCCCAGCAGCACCCAAAAGGGGAGTGAAAATCTCCCCTTGACTATTGACAGGAGAGCGTCTCATAATTACCTGTCGATAGCTGAGGGGAGAAAATGAAGTCGTCAGTCTTCAGTTGTCAGTTCTCAGTCAACGACCTGTCGACTATGCGCAGCGCCTTTGCCCGCCCTTCTTATGGATTTCTTGAACACTGAGGACAGACGGATGATATCGGGTGACTGATAACTGCTGACTGAGAACTGAGAACTTAACATGCGCTGGTTTCACAAACTGCCGCTTCGGTTCCGCTCCGTGTTCAGGCGGGGATCTGTCGAGCAAGAGCTCAACGACGAACTCCGCTTCCACTTGGAGCGAATGATCGAGGAGAAGGTCGCAACTGGAATGCCCGCCGAGGAAGCCCGCTATGCGGCGCTGCGCGAATTGGGCGGAGTGGAACAGATCAAAGAGGAATGTCGAGACATGCGAAGGACCAATCTCCTCGAGGACCTCATCCAGGACGCGCGGTACGGCCTGCGAATTCTGGCCAAGTCGCCAGGCTTCACGGCTGTCGCGATCCTTACGCTGGCATTGGGCATCGGCGCCAACACCGCGGTGTTTACGCTCCTGGATGCAATTCTTCTCCGCCTCCTTCCTGTCGCTAAGGCGGAGCAGTTGTATCAAGTGCGGAGGGTGAGCGCCATTGTGCCCGAAAGGCTGTCGGGAGATTTCACCAATCCCCTCTGGGAGAACCTCCGCTCACGGCAGGACGTATTCTCCGGTATGGCGGCCTGGGGAAACACGGATTTCAACCTGGCGCGCGGCGGCGCGGCAAAGCGTGCGGAAGGCATTTGGGTGAGCGGCGATTACTTCGGCACGCTTGGTGTTCCTCCGGTGCTTGGCCGGCTCATCACTCTCGCCGACGATTTTCGCGGATGCCCAGCCATCGCGGTGCTGAGCTATAGCTTCTGGCAGGACCGTTACGCGGGCGCCGCAAGCGTAATCGGGACGTCAATCAACCTTGACTCACACCCGTTTGAGGTGATCGGCGTGGCCGAACCTGGGTTCTACGGCATGGACGTCGGCACGAAATTCGACGTAGCCGCGCCGAGCTGCGCCACGGCCCTACTGGACAGGCCGACCAAGTCACGTTTGGACGATCGCGCGTCGTGGTGGCTGTCGGTCGTGGGCCGCGTCAAGCCTGGGCTCTCGCCCCAGCAGTTGAATGCTCGCTTGGCTGCGGTAGCTCCGCAAGTCGCTGCCGCGTCCCTTCCCAACGATTGGGACACGGAAAACAAGCAGAGCTTCCTGAAAACCAGCCTGGCGGCCGTGCCGGCGGGCAGCGGCACAGGGTTTGATCTGCGCGAGCATTTCCGCCAGCCCTTGGTAGTTTTGATGGCCGTGGTCGGCTTTGTTTTGCTGATCGCCTGCGCCAACATCGCCGCGCTGATGCTGGCGCGGGCCGCCGCCCAAAGCAGAGAAATCGCCCTGCGGTTAGCGCTGGGCGCCACGCGCATGCGCCTGATCCGCCAATTGCTCACTCATTCGGTGATGCTCTCGATCGCCGGCGCCGCCGCCGGAGTCTTACTGGCGCGCTGGGGCACAATTCTGCTGGTGCGCTGCATCTCCACTCATAACGAAAGCTTGTTTTTCGTTCTTGCGCCCGACGTGAGAGTCTTGGGCTTTACGGCAGCCGTCGCCGTGCTTACCGGCGCACTGTTCGGAATGCTACCAGCGCTTCGCTCCGCGCGGGTTCCCGTTGGGGATCCGCTTCGCGGCAGCGCGGTATCGCAGACCGGGCGCAGCAGCAACTGGCACCGATGGATTGTCGCCTCGCAAGTCGCCCTCTCGCTGGCGCTGCTGGTGACGGCAGGACTGTTCCTTCGCAGTTTTGTCAACTTAGCATTGACCGATACCGGCCTGGCAAGAAAAAACGTGCTGCTGGTTACCACAAATCTATGGTCCACGACCATCAAGGCCGGGGACTGCCCGGCAATCTTAAATGCGATCCAAGCCCGGCTGGGCGCGCTTCCAGGCGTCGTCTCCGTGGGCCGCAGCGAGGATGTCCCGCTGAGCGGCCGGCGCTCCGCCAATCACATTTTTGCGGACACGCCGAATGCGCCCAGCGGCGACGATTCCGTGTCGCTGACGATGTTCATGTCGCCCGGGTATTTCCGGAGCATGGGAATGGCGATGCTCTCAGGCCATGACTTCGCTGAATCCGACACGCCAACGGCGCCCAGGGTGGCTGTGGTGAACCAGGCGTTTGGGCGCAAATTCTTCGGGCCGGTCAATCCCATCGGCCACGTGATTCACATCGCCCCAAACCTAAGACCGGGCCCGCCCATCGAGGTAGTGGGGATCGTCGCGGACGCGGATTATCGGTCACTGCGTGAGAAGAAGCCCCCAACCGCCTTCTTCCCCATCCAGCAGTACCCGGAGCGGGAAGGTAAGGTTATCTTCGAAGTGCGAACCGCGGGGCACCTTGCCGGCCTGGAAAACGCCGTGGAACGCGCCGTGGCGAGCGTGAATCGTGAGATTCCTCTCGAGTTCAATACGCTAGAGCGGTTGGTGGACGACGCCATGGTGCAGGAGCGTTTGCTCGCCATGCTGTCCGTGTTCTTCGGAGGGGTGGCGCTGCTGCTGGCTATGATCGGGCTGTACGGCACGATGAATTACCGCGTCACGTTGCGGCGGTCGGAGTTTGGCATCCGCATGGCGCTGGGCGCGCAAGCCTCGGGCATTGTGCGCCTGGTGATTCGCGACGTGGCGATTATCCTGCTGGTGGGTGAAGCGGCAGGGATCAGCATTTCCCTCGCTGCTGCGACGGCGTTACGGAGTTTGTTGTTCGGCCTTGGCCCTCGCGACGCAACCACCGTAGCGGGAGCGGCGTTGCTTTTGGGATGTGTGGCGCTTTTGGCGGGCTACTTGCCGGCCCGCCGTGCCGCACACGTCGACCCAATGGTGGCGCTGAAGTACGAGTAGGATTCAGGATTCGGAGTTCGGTCGACGATAGAGTCGAACAACTGTCATCCTGAGCGAAGCGAAGGATCACTGCAGTTCGTCGTAGCTCGCTTAAATCAACATGAACTGCAGAGATCCTTCGCTTCGCTCAGGATGACAGGGTAGCGGTTTTACCTCAACCATGCGCTGGGTTTACAAACTCGCGTTGCGTTTCCGTTCGCTGCTCGCTCGCAGGGGTGTCGAGCGGGAACTGACTGACGAACTCCGCTTTCACCTGGAAAAGCTGATCGAGGTGAAGGTGGCGAGAGGGATGGCAGCGGAAGACGCCCGATATGCAGCCCTGCGCGAGTTGGGCGGCGTGGAACAGATCAAAGAGGAGTGTCGCGATATGCGCCGAGTGGGCTACATCGAAAACTTCGTGCAAGACCTCCGCTACGGCTTACGCCAGTTACGCCGCAATCCGGGTTTTGCTGCGGTGGCACTGCTTTCTCTTGCGCTGGGAATTGGCGCGAACACAGCCATCTTCCAATTGCTGGACGCGGTGCGCTTGCGGATGCTTCCAGTGGAAAACCCGCAGCAACTTGCCGAAGTGCATCTGACGAACCGCCACGGCCGCATGGGGGACTTCCTCAACTGGCATGCGATGCTCACCAATGCAATTTGGGAGCAGATCCGAGCGAATCACGAACCCTTTTCCGGCGTCATCGCCTTTGCGCCCGACGACCTGAATCTTGCCCCTCGCGGCGAAGTCCACCTGGTGCGAGGCCTTTGGGTGAACGGTGATTTCTTTCACGTGCTGGGAGTGCAACCCCTGCTGGGTCGAGTGTTCAACGCCGAAGACGACCGGCGTGGCTGCGGCGCCGGTCCAGGCGCGGTGGTGAGTTACTCGTTCTGGCAACGCGAGTTGGGCGGCGAGGCGTCCGCCATCGGCAGAACGTTGACGATTGATTATCATCCCGTCGAAGTCCTGGGGGTAACGCCGGCAGATTTTTTCGGCCTCGATGTTGGCCATACCTTCGATGTGGCGCTTCCCATCTGCTCGCAGCCGGTCCTCGGGGGCGAGGACAATTACCTCGACACGCGCTCCGATTGGTGGCTGTCGGTGGTGGGCCGCCTGAAGCCGGGCTGGACGTTCGAGAAGGCGACGGCATACCTGAGCTCGATCTCATCCGGAACGTTCGAGGCCACGCTGCCGACGGGCTACGACGCAGAGCATATCAAGAAATACCTGGCGTTCAAACTGGCGGCTTACCCCGCGGGGAGCGGCATTTCCTCATTGCGCGAAAGTGCTTCGGATCCTCTCGCCTACCTGCTGGCCATCACCGGCCTGGTGCTTCTGATCGCCTGCGCCAACCTGGCCAATTTGATGCTGGCGCGCGCCAGCGCGCGTGAACGGGAGATTGCCGTGCGGCTGGCGTTGGGCGCCGTCCGCCGCAGGCTTATCCGGCAATTGCTCGCCGAAGGCCTTCTGCTGGCTGTGGCCGGCGCGGGCGCCGGATTGCTGCTGGCCCACACGCTCGCCCGCTTTCTTGCCTCGTTCCTAAGCACCGGGTCCAATGAGGTGTTCTTGAATCTGAATCCTGATTGGCGCGTATTTGCCTTTACGGCCGGCGTGGCGGGCGCGGCCACCGTTTTGTTTGGGTTAATGCCTGCTTTGCGCGCCACGCGCATCGCCCCCGGTGAGGCGATGAAGGCAGGAGGCCGTGGGCTTACGGCAGACCGGCAGCGCTTCGGCCTTCGCCGCGGGCTGGTGATCTCGCAAGTCGCTTTCTCGCTGGCGTTGATTGTCGTCGCGCTGCTCTTCACCCGCAGCCTGCGCAACCTGCTCACCGTGGATCTGGGATTTCAGCGCACCGGCATTCTAGTCGCCAATCTCGATTTCACCCAGCTCCATCTGGCGGCTCGCCACCTGACTTTCAAGCAAGAACTGCTTGAGCGGATTCGATCCACGCCAGGAGTGGATTCCGCCGCGGACGCAGCCATTGTCCCTATCAGCGGAAGCTCGTCGAATCGCACCGTCTGGCTGGAGGGCTCGGATCCATCACAAGCCAAGAGCCCCTGGTTCGACTGGGTAAGCCCGGATTTCTTCAAAACGATGGGAACTCCGCTGCTCGCCGGGCGTGACTTCAATGATCACGATACTCCCAATTCCCCCAAGGTCGCGATTGTGAATGAGGCCTTTGTCCGGCAATTCTCCACTGGGGCAAACCCACTCGGCAAAAGGATATGGCAAAAGGCAGAGCTTGGACAGCCGCAAGTTGCGTACGAAATCGTTGGATTGGTGAGGAACACGAAGTATCAGGATCTTCGCGAGGACTACCCGCCCTTGATCTACGTCCCAATGTCCCAGCTCGATGACTGCCGTGGCGGATGCGTGGATTCGGACACGATCCTGATTCGTTCCAGTAGCCCCTTTGCCGGCCTCACCCCACGCGTCAAGCAGACCATTGCGCAGGCGAACCCGGATATCTCGCTTGAGTTCAAATCGCTGCAGGGCATGATTCATGACGAGCTAGTCGGCGAGCGCCTGATGGCGACGCTTTCGGGCTTCTTCGGCGTCCTGGCTGCCCTGCTGGCCACGGTCGGCCTCTATGGCGTGATGTCCTACATGGTGGCCCGGCGGACGAATGAGATAGGAATTCGCATGACCCTGGGCGCCAGCCGTGGCGAGATCACACGCATGATGCTTCGCGAAGCTGGAGTCCTGCTGAGTGTTGGGCTGGGTGTTGGCCTGGTGCTGGCGCTTGCCGGGGCCCGAGCGGTAGGTTCCGTGCTCTTTGGCCTCAAACCCTATGATCCCTTGACGCTCGTTGCAGCCACCGCATTGCTCGCCGTGGTCGCCGCGGCGGCAAGCTATCTGCCCGCGCGCCGCGCCACGAGGGTCGATCCCATGGTGGCTCTAAGGTATGAATGAACCGCGCTACCAATTCAGCCGCAGCGAGAACTGAATTTGGCGGGAGTTCTCTGCGGAACTTATGTTCCCGAAGTTCGAAGTTCCGTAGATGAGCCCGGGCCGGTCGAAGTTAGGATGGTTGGTAAGATTGAAGAAATCGGATCGAAACATTATCCCAAACCGCTCATTCCATCGCATTTGGCGTTCGAGGCTCGTATCCCAAGCTGCCAGTCCGGGGCCGGTAATAACATTCCGGCCTTCATTGCCAGGGATGCTGAAAGCTCCGAGATTATCGGTGTAAATGGGCGGAGGAATAAAGGCCGCCGTATTGAACCAGCGTGTGGGCGTGCGTTGACCGGCAGGCAAGTTAGGGATGCCGATCATGTTGGGCCGGTCGGTGCCGTTCGAGTCGGTACCGCTGAGCGCGGTGGCCAGCAGGGCTGTTAGAGGCTGCCCGGATTGAAGCGTGAGAATGTTCGACAGGTCCCAATTGCCGAGCACGCGCGCTCCTGCCCCGCCACGCAACCACTGGCGGCCCGGGCCGAAAGGCAGTTGCCAGTTGCTCGAGAAAACGAGGCGCTGCCGCACGTCGAAATCGGAAAGCCCCCGCTCGGCCTTCAGATCATAGACGTTCTGAGCCTGATTGGTGCCGTTGAGCCCGGAGGCCGTGTCGATTGACTTGCCGAAGGTGTAGCCACCCACAAATGAAAGTCCGTGGGAGAATCGCCGCTCCAGGCGCGCAATCAAGGCGTTGTAGTTGGAGTTAACATCCGTGGCCCGGATGAACTGATTCGAGCCGGGTTGCGGATGGTAGCCCTTCCGCTCGTCCGGCAGGTTCGGGATCCCCTGGTTCTGCAACGAGCGGCGAGGAAGTTTGTGCCCGTCGGAGCCGGCAACGCTGATCGAGAGAAGTGTATTGGGCGCAATTTGGTGATCGGCTGACAAACTCCATTCGTAGACGTAGCCGTTGCGAAGGTCAGGTGGCGAAGAAATGGCGGTGGGCTCAGAATTACCCAGCGTGTAGGCAAGCGGATAAGTGAGGATGGGAGGAGCAAAAGACTGCCCACACGCACCAGCGCCGTAAAACCGGCAGGTGTCGAGGCCGAAAAGGAATTCGGTGATAGGGGCGCTAAGGCGCGTTTCGGAAGCATAGTCGAGTTCGCCAAGAGAATTGAAGACGCCAAATCCGCCGCGCAAGGAAGTAGTGTGCCGCTGGCTGAGATCGTAAGCGAAACCGATACGCGGAGCCCAGCCCGCCCAATCCGGACGGATCAGCGAGGGTGGCAGGCCGGCTTGCTGAGAAGTGATGAACGACAACCCATAAAGGCTTTGGAGGCGCTGAATCAGCGGGTTCGCAATTAATGCCGCTGCCTGTTCGTGATCGTTTCGCACAATGAAGCGCGTCGCGTCACTAGGGTCGAGAATCGACGCGCGACCATCGGCATTGGTAGGGGGCGAATAAAACTCCTCGCGCAGGCCGTAGGTGAAGGTCAAGCGTCGGGTCGCGCGGAATTCGTCGGAAAAGTAAGCGCCGAGATAGTCCAGGCGATCGTTTCCGCCGGAGTTTCCCGCCTGAGCGTAAGAGAGGAAGGGACGGCCCAGCAGAAAGTCCGAGAAGGCTGTGCCGGAAACCGAGCTTGCGCCGTCGCTGAAGGAAAAGACACCCTGCCCAAAATCCTCGACCAGATAGAAGAGGCGATAGCGCCGCACGTCGGCGCCGAACTTAAAGGTGTGCCGTCCCCTGACCCACGCCACATTATCGGTGAACTGGAACGTGTTGTCCTTTCGAATTTGGGGTTGGAAGATGTCGCTGTCGCCCATGTCCGCGTAGCCGGGAACATCAATGGCAGGAATCCCATCGTTGGTGCTGCCGGGAGCGCGCACAATTCCCAATGACTCCAGAAATCCACTGTGAATGTTCTGAGCTTCTTTGGTTCCGAAATAATAAGCGTACCCGAGCCGAAAATCGTTGATCAGTGTAGGCCGAAAAACCGACGTGAGTCCGAGTGCGAGGTTTCTTCCCGTGTCATCGTGGTCGGTGCCGAAGCCGGGCGGGGCGGAGGGGTTACTTGCGAAGGAATCCGGCACGAAAGGAAAGAGTTGATTTTGATTAAACAGAAGAAACCGCCCAAAGAGTTGGTGTTTGGGGGTCAGTTCTTCGTCGATTCGCGCCATGGCCTGGTCCGCCGTCACGCTCCGCAGCCCTACATTGATATCGTTGTTCTGGCCGGGCGGCGCCGCAGTATTGTCCGGCAAGGGAATACGATCGAGAATAGCGCGGGACACCGGATCGATTTGCGAGGGCGGAATCAAGTTGCCGAGGAACGGCTGGCCTGTTGCAGGGTCGATAATTGCAGGAAAGGGACTGCCCGTTTCAGGATTAATGCCGCTGAAATTCCCCTTGCGGAGGGCGGCGGTCGGCAGCAAGGTGGTGTTGGTAACACTCTGGCGAATGCGCAAGCCTTCGTAATTCGCAAAGAAGAATGTTCGGTCATGCCGTATCGGCCCGCCCAAGCTCGCACCAAACTGGTTCTGGTGATAAGGAGGAATGCGAAGCGCGGGGTAATCGAAGTAGTTCTTTGCATCGAGCGCGTTGTTCCGCACGAACTCGTACGCCGTGCCTGAAAAGCGGTTGCTGCCCGAGCGAGATGCAATGTTGACTTGCGCGCCCGAAGTAACGCCCTGGTCGGTCCCGTAAGAATCCTCGACGACGCGGAACTCCCGGATGGCATCGATGGAGGGATTCACCGTCAGGCTGTAGGCGAAAGGCTCCATCAACGTGACGCCGTCGAGCGAGAAATTGTTGCGCTCGGAGCGCTGCCCGTTGACGGAAAAACCCAGACCCATTGCCGGAGTGTTGAACTGCTGCGTCGAGCCATTTGGATAGGGAGGAGTTGCACCTGCGGCCAGTAATGCGAGCTGAGAGAACTCCCGGCCGTTTAGAGGAAGAAGGGCTACCCGCCGATTCTCAATTTCATCGCCGATGGCGGGCGAAGCCGCTTCGACCAGCGGCGGCCGGGCGTCCACCTGGATTTCAGATCGAGCCGGGGCGATTTCCAGGCGAATGTTGAGGCGTGCCGGCTCTCCCACTCGCAGCACCAACCCGCGCGCCACCTTGGAAGCAAAACCTGCCTTGGCAATTTCCATTTCGTAGCTTCCCACGGGTAAGAAAGGAAAGGTGTAAAAGCCGTTCTCGTCCGTCTGAGTCCGCCGAATTTGGCCGGTGGCAGGATTGCGAAGCTCGAGCGAGGCCGCTGGAATCGCCGCTCCGCTCTGGTCGAACACCATCCCTTCCAGGTGACTGTTCCAAGTCTGTGCATGAAGATTGGGAGCCGTTGTGACAGCAAAGAGTACTAGAGCCGTCACGACGAGCCCGGCGAACGCGGCCACAGGAGCTTTGGAGTGCGGCGGCTTGCAGCCGCTTTCCTCGCGCGAGCTTGCTCGAGCTTCAACGCCTCGAGCACCACGCTCCCGTGTACGGCCAGCAAGCTGGCCTGCCCGAAAGCGGCAGCAAGCTGCCGCACTCCAAAGCGCTGCCTTCTCTGTGGCCTCTGTGGTGAGTCTTTTCAGGGTCTGGTTCCACATCAAAGTTTCTGGTTGGGGCAAACAGGAGGGCACAGGGATGAGCCCCTGAAGGCGTGCTCGCGCGGCCCACCTCTGAAGGTGGGCACACACTCACGCATCAGGTCACATCTGTCCTGACCTTCTCCCATCCGGACTGTACCGTCGGCCCCGGAGTTTCACCGGATCCTGGGGCTTGCAGGCTCTTCTACGCTCTATCCGCAACTTGCGCCGGCCGGCTCTCCTGCCCACCGGCGCACTTTCACGGAATCCCTGCGCTGGTTCGAGCGCTTCGGACCACCCCTCGCGGGCTATACCGCCGATTGGGAATTGGGAAGGCGCGCAATCGATCTCTTCCCTCACCCTGCCCCGAAGGTCGGGTTCTTTCATCGAAATCTTAGCATTTCCGCGGCAGGTATTACAAGGGAATCTCGTCAGTTGTAGGGGCGGTTCGCGAATCGCCCCTACATGACTTATAATTACCCTTTGTCTTGTTAAGCATTCAGTGATGGTTCTGGAAACGAATGGCTGATCCACAAAATCAGAGCACTCGTCGCCGCGGGGAACCGTGGGCCGCAGGGTCGGTGCTGGGCTATGCCTCGGCCAACATTTTCGACCGCCTTGGCGTCATTCATGCCGATCCGCTGATCGGGCCCTTTCTGCGGGGCGTGCCGAGCTTGTTCTTAGGGATCTTTCTGGTCTGGAGGCACCACACCCTGGACCAACTCAGGCCCGCTTCTCCCCGCTATATTGGCCGCCGCGCCATTTTACCCTTCATTTGGGCGGGCATTGTCTCTACGCTAGGATTGTTTCTCTTTTACTTTGCCATCCGCCTGGGCGGCGTTACCGTGACCATTCCGGTGCAAGACACCTACGTCATTTGGGGGACGCTGATCGCCTGGCGTTTCCTGCAAGAACGCATTCCTCGCTACGCGCTGGTGGGTGTGTTCCTGATTTTTGGCGGATTGGCAATGCTTTCCTGGGGGCAGTCCAAGGGGCATCCCGCATCGCCACTCTGGTATTGGGCAATCCCCCTGGCTTTCTGCACCGCCCTCAGTTACGGGATCTCCGGGGTCTTATGGCGCGACGGCCAACTCCGAGGCGCGCATCAATCGACCGCGATCTTCTTGCAGTTCACCACCAGCGTGCTGGTTGGATTGGTTGGATGGGCAGCTTTGGCTCGCGGGCCGGCGTTGCTCGACACCAACTGGCATTCGATCCTGGCCCTGCTTGCCAGCGGGGTCCTTTCCGGCATTTTCGCCGTCTACTGCTTGTTTACGGCTTTTCGCCTGATGGCCGTGGCGCGGGTCTCCGCTTTCTCCGCGCTCACGCCGCTGGTGGCCACGCTTTTCGCCCACTTCTTCCTCCACGAGTATTTGAGTGGGCTTGTGTTTGGGGGTGTAGTCCTGGTGTCCATCGGGGTCCTGCTCACTCAAGTCTTCCGGCCCGCCGAAGAGAAGCAAGCCTCGTGAGGTGTGACCGAGATACAAGGTTTCCATCTGTCATCCTGAGCCCTTCGCTTGTCATTCTGAGCGAAGCGAAGAATCTCGGCGGTCCGCTCAGGGTAAACTCCGCGAAGGATCTCCGCAGTCTGTTGGGAATGGCCGAAAAGTAAACTGCCGGGATCCTTCGCTTCGCTCAGGATGACAGCACCCCAACTGACGACTGACAACTGACCACTGACGACTTTCTACAGCGCCGGCCAGAGCTGTTCCCAAATCTTGAACTCGTGGTGAAAGCCGGCTTGTTCCGCGCGTGTAAGCTTACGTCCCGAGGCCACGTCAAGGGTGTGCTGAAAGATCCTGCGGCCTACTTCTTCGATCGTCTCCTTGCGTTCCAGGACCGTTCCGGCATTGATATCCAAATCCTCGTAGGTTTGGGCGAGTTGAGGATTCGAGCCGATCTTCATGACGGGCCCGAGGGCGCAGCCGATACCCGTACCGCGGCCGGTGGTGAACAGGCACACCTGCGCGCCGCTCAGGAAAAGCGCGGGCGTGCAGAGATGGTCGTATCCCGGGGTATAGAGAACGTAGAGGCCCTTGCGGTCGCCGAGCCACTCTCCATAATCGATGAGGTCCTCAACAATCGAAGTTCCGCCCTTGGCCTTCACTCCACTGGATTTCAGGTAGATATTGTAGAGTCCACCCTTGATGTTGCCGGGCGAGGGATTATCGCGAAAGTCCTCGCCGAACTTCTTCACATAAGCCTCGTAGCGCTTCAAGGCCCCCATTAACTTCTTCCCCACGGCGCGCGTGCGCGCGCGGCGCACAAGGTCCACCATGGCGGCGCCCTGGAGTTCGGGGATTTCCGGAAGAAAGACCGCCGCGCCGGCCCGCACGAACATATCAGAAGCAACTCCCACGGCGGGGTTGGCGGTCACCCCTGACCAACGATCCGAGCCGCCGCATTCCGTTCCCACGATAAGTTCTGAGATGGGCGCCGGCTGGCGCTTAAACCCATTGGCGTAGTGAAGCAGTTTCTCGACGACTTCGAGGCCCCGCTCGACCGTCTTGCGGCTGCCTCCCAGGTGCTGGATGGTCATATTCACCACGCGCTGGTTGTAATCCGGCACCGCATTCTGAAACACCGGGGCCGAGCATTCCACGCAGGTCTTCCCACAGCCGAGGTCAACATAAACCGCCGCACCGAGATTCGGGTGGCGCAGCGTGTTCGCGAGCCACTGATTTAACATTGCGACCGCGTGCCCATCCGGCATGCCGCAGCCGGACTCGTGTACGATGGGAACCACGCCGTCTACGTTGGGAAACTTCTCGCGCGTGTAGATTTCTCCCATAGCGCGCCGGGCGATCTCTTTCACCTCCGTCGAAGAGCACATTCCGGAAGTCACCACTCCGATCAGGTTGCGGATGCCCACGCCTCCGTCGGGACGCCGGTAGCCCTCAAACGTCAGACGCGACAAGTCAGAGTCGAGGGGAGTGGGGCGAGGGTTATCGCGATATTGCACCCGCAGGCGGGGCAGCCGCCGCTGGATGTTCGTCTCGTTGACCGGGTCGCCGGGCTTAAGCGAAATGGACGCCAAGCCTATGGGATCGCCCAGCGAGATAAAGGCTGACCCTTCCGGAATGTCCTTGATGGCGAAACTTTGACCGCGCAGGGCCCGTCCCGATACTGTAAGCAACTGCTCGCCGTACTTGAGTTCGGTCCCTGCCTGGATGAACTCCGCCGTCACCACGGCGACGTTGTCCTTTCGGGGCTTTATGACAATTGCCACGTCCAGAAGTAATATCGGTTCCATCAACCTTCCTCACCGCTCTGAAAAGTCGTAGGGGTAGGGCAAGCCCTACCCCGGCCATTTGGGGACGGCAAGCCGCCCCCCTACAGGCAGGCGCCGTGGAGTGCGGGAGCGCCAGCTCCCGCCTTTCCGCCGGAGTTCCAAGGCGGCAGCTTCGCTGCCGCACTCCAGGAGCCGACCCTTTGTTTTCATAGACATTCTCGCTTTGTTCTCCCAAAAAGCAGCTTTCAGCAGTCAGCTTTCAGCTCTCAGCCACGCCATCCCAGGATGGCACAGACCCGATGTGTGGGGTCTGCGATGTCCCGAAGGGACAGATCGAGGCCAATAGCACAACTTGACCGGCCTGTGCCTTCGGCGCATCGCAGACGTTCAACAGCAACGTCTGCGCCAGCCCATGACACTTTGCCCTCTTCCTTTGTTTTCATAGACATTCTCGCTTTGTTCCGCTGAATTCAAGTCGAGAAGTCGAGAGTTGAGAGTCGAGGAGTGACAAGCCGTCGGCATCCCACCGCTTGACCTCCTGGTTTGGCTTCACGACTCCTCAACTTCTCGACTGTTTGTTTTCATAGACATTCCCGGTTCGTTCGTCAATTTTTCGATGTCCGAGGGAGCGCGGGCTTCCAGCCCGCTCCTCGACCGGTCCCTGCGGGCTGGAAGCCCGCGCTCCCAGGGAATGCAGAAGCTCCAGACAAGTAGCCTAACCTCTGGGGCGGGGGCATTGTCAAGATTTATGCAGGGAAGGGTTGCGCGTCCGGTGTGGCCGGTCGGTATCTCGCTTAAACCGTTTCCGACGGAACCTACCCTGCCACCAATTCCGCGACATTTGGTTCCCGCACCTTCGAGCCTACGAAGGCATAATAGGTGATGAAGAGGTAGCAGACCAAAACCACGATCATGGCCAACGCCATGCTGTGGGTCATTTGAAAGAGCAACCCCATGATGGGCGTGGCCACTGCGCCGCCGATAATGGCCATGATGATCATGGAGCCGCCCAGCTTGGTATTGGGCCCGAGTTCTTTGATGCCCAGGGCGAAAATCGTGGGGAACATCAGCGACATGAAGAAGCTGGTCAGGAACAACGCCCAAACTCCCACCCAGCCGGGAAACAGTATCCCCAGGCCCACCAGCGTTATGTTGACGCACCCGTAAATCCCCATCAGCCGGCTGGGCTGAAAGAACTTCATCAGGTAAGTGGACGTAAACCTGCCGGCGCCAAACGCCACCAGGCTTCCAGTCAGGAAGTAACCGGCCACTTTCTCGGGCTGGCGGGTGTAATCCTGCATGTACTGAATGAAGTAACTCCAGGTTCCCACCTGCGCGCCGACATAGAAAAACTGCGCGATCACTCCTTGAACGAAGTGGCTTTGGTGGAACAGATCTTTGAACTTACCGTGCCGGCGGCTGCCTTCGGGTTCCGCCTCATCGGCGATCTTGGGAAACCTGGTTCGTATGATGAGCAGCGCCCAAATAAACACCACCGTGCCCAGCACGAGGTAGGGCGTCACAACGCGCATGGTTTCGTTCGCCAGATACGCGTCGTACCTGCCTGCCGCCCTCAAAGCGCTGACCTGCTCAGGCTTCAACTCGACCCCTGAAAAAATGAAGACCGTTCCAACCAGCACGCCGGTTACTGCCCCGAGAGGGTTGAAAGCCTGGGAGAAATTCAGACGCCGCTCCGAGGTTTTTGGATCGCCTAAGAGCGCAATAAAGGAATTCGCGCCGGTTTCCAGAAATGCCGCGCCGCTGGCGATCACGAACAAGGCAACGAGGAAAAAACTGTAGAGCCGCACGTGTGCGGCCGGCCAGAACAGCATGGTGCCGGCGCTGTAAAGAAACAGGCCCGTCACCAGACCCACCTTGTACCCGTATTTTCGCATCACCAGGGCGGCAGGCATGGAAAGCAGGAAGTACCCCATGTAGAAGGCCGATTGGATCAGGCCCGCCTTGAGGCGTGTCATTTCAAACGACTTCATGAACTGCTTGATCAGAATGTCGTTCATGTTGCTCGGGATGCCCCAGAGCAGGAACAACGCCGTGACCAGAACAAACGGCAGCGTACATCCGGCCAGGAACAGCCGTGGCGCTGATTGGGGATTCGAGCTGTCGGTCGCGATCTGCATAAATGGATCTCCAAAATGAGCCCCGAAGGGGCGATATAACGCAGCCCAGGCCAACGGCCTGGGTCGTGGAAACGTCTCTTTCTCGCGACAAGCCCTGAAGGGGCGAAATACCGCTGCGCAGATTCGCGGGCAGCCACCTGCGCTTTGCCCTCGGAATTGTTACGCCCCTTCAGGGCTTACGAATCCCATCGGTGCGGACTAGTGACCCAGGCCGATGGCCTGGGCTGTGTTAGCTCGCCCCTTCGGGGCTGAATGCGGAGGAGTCCAGGTGGCGGATGGCCGTTTTGAGTTCGATCACTTCGACCGGGCAATCGGGCCAATCGTTCTCCCAACAGACGATCAGGTCGCAACCGCTCATCGGATGGACCTTCGCGTTCGCGGCCTTGAACTCAAATTCGACTCGGACCCGCTCCCATGTGTCGAGACGACGATCAATACATCGCTTTGCTTCGCAGTCGGGAAAACCGGTGCGCACTAACTCAACGACAAACCCTAGTTCGTGGCACACCATTCCGAACAGAAACACCACGCCTTGTTCATTTATGGGCGCGTGTTGAAGGCCACGAAAGTTCAGGAAAGCGCCATACGTCGGACCTCTGCCCGGCTGTGCCGGAACCAGGTATGTTGTCCGCGCAGTGGGCGCTGGTGCGTCGGTACCCTTGCGGACTGTGGCGGTCGGAATGCCTGTTGGGAGAGAATCCAAGTACGGGAACTCAATGTTCTGTTCGACCAGCCACGCCCGAAAGGCGGCGAGGATGTTCAGCCAAGCACCATAGCGTTTCTTCAGCGTGTCCACCGAATACTTCGACAGCTTGGCGAATTTGGTTCGGGTGCAGATTCCGCCGCGTTCGATAAAAACGTGGCGCATATCCTCGAACAGCGTGGCGTCGTCCAGTGGTAGGTTCCGGATGTTCGCCGAAACCCCGGCCTGTTCGCACGCATCCCGCCACCCATCGAAAAGTTGATAGATGCGGTTAAGCGAGATACCAGTTGCCGCGCTGAACTGTTCGCGGCTCAAGACAGAAGTTCCCTTCTCTTTCGCGACACGCGCGATAGTCGCAAGAAGTTGCTGGCGCTCATCCTGACCGGTCATTTCTTCTTCCGGGGCTTCTTTAGATTCGGGATTCAGCCGTATGTGTCAAGTAAGTATCCCTTTTTAGGTCAGCGGTTCGTCCCCGCGTGACAGCGAACAGCGGCAGACCTTGGAGTGCAGGTCTGCGCTACCAACTTGTTTTTGTCCAGGGCGGCCACAAGGGCCGCCCCTACACTGTCGTTGGGGACACCCTAGCTTTCAATGTCTTTGATTTCGAGAACGTCCTTCCCGCTCCAGCCGCTCAAAAATGCTCGCTGTTTCTTTTATGCCTTCTTCCAGGGGCGTGTTTAAGTCTTCTCCCAAGTCGTGGCGCAGGGCGCTGTCATCGAGGTCGGCTGCAATGGGCAGTTGATTGCCGCGTGCTTTGATGAGCCCCCGGGCCTCGGGAAGAAGCTGTTCGAGCGTCTGAATAAACTGTTCGACGCGCACGACGCTACCGCGCGGGGTATAAACTTTGGCGCCTGGGAGATCGCGCTCCGCACAACGAATGAAGATTCGTGCCGTGTCACGGACGTATTGCAGGTCGATCGAGCCGCTGAAGCCGATAACGTAAGCACGGCGCAAAACGGCGGACTTGATGGCTTTCGTCGGCCCTGAAGTTATTCCCAGGTCTCTGCCCACGCCGTAAACCGCCCAGGGACGAATGCCTACACTGGGGATGCCGTCGTTCAGGAAGTAGACGCGCGCGTTGCCTTCGTTACACTGCTTGAAAACGCCGTAGTGTGTTCCCGGCAGCAACGGCGCGCCCTCCTCGACCGTCTCGCCGCCGTAGAACTCCTCGGGACCGAAAACCGCCGCGGAACTGGCATAAACAATGCGCCGCACCAGGTCACGCCTCCGCCGCGCAACTTCGAAGACATTGAGAGTGCCGATGACATTGACCATCGCACCGCGCAGGGGATCGGCGGCGCACCCGGGCACCTGCAAGCCTGCCAAGTGCAGGATGTGGGTAATTCCATTACCCGAGACGGCGCGATCCAGGTCAGGGTATTTGGTAACGTCTCCCTGAATGAAGTTAATCTCTTTGAGCTGACTCTCGCCCAGAATGGCGCTAAGACGCTGGAAGCCGGGATCAACGTCATAAACACTGGGCGGGTTACCGCTTTCCACGAGCGTCTTGGCAATCCACGCGCCGATGAAGCCCTTCGCCCCGGTAATCAGATAGCGCTTCGGCTGTGCCGAGTCGGAGGGCGAGGAGTTGGTTTGGGCCATGCCCGTGAATTATAGCAGGTTGGCAGGTTGGCAGGTCGGCAGATCGGCAGATGGGCAGGTCGGCAGGTCGGAAGGTGGGCGGATGGTGGACGGAATTACGGCAGAACAACAGACCAAGGTCAGGTCTTACCAGGACTTGCGATTCTGGCAGCAAGGCATGAGCTTAGCTGAGGCTTGCTCCGGACTAACAAGGCGATTTCCCGAGGACGAACTCTTCGGCATGACCTCGCAGATTCGGGCGGACGACAACTTCCATCTGCCGACCTGCCCACCTGCCGATCTGCCGGCCTGCCCATCTGCCGCTTGACATCAGGGTGCCTCCTGCCGTAATTCTCACCCTATGAAAAAAGCTCAACCCGAACCCATTGAGGCGGGACGCGTCTACAATGTCAAGTCGTTGGTTAAGGCACTGAACATTCTGGATGCTCTGGCGGAGGGGGAGCAGCCGGCTCATACGCTGACGAAATTAAGCCGTCACCTGCACCTTCGCATTCCCACCGTCCACCGGTTGGTCGCGACCTTGGTCAGGGAAGGGTATATCGAAGAAGTTCCGGGCACATTCAGCTACCAACTCAGCTTCAAAGTATTGCGGATGGGGCTTGGGGTTCTAAGTCGCCTCGACTATCGACTAGTCGCCGAACCTTTCCTGGAGGACCTCGCCGTCCAAACCGAAGAAACTGTCCACCTGGCAATTCTCCTGGAGACTCAGGCCCTTGTGGTGGGATCGTACGGCGATCCCCAACCTGATGGCGTCGACGTGCATCTGGGAGACGCCGCTCCCTTGCACTGCAGCAGCGTCGGCAAAACACTGCTGGCGTATCAACCCCGCCGCCTGATGACCCAAATCGCGCGCACCTCAGGCTTTCACCGCTTCACTTCCAAGACATTTACAAATCTGGCGAGCCTGAGGCAGGATCTCGATCGCATCCGCGAGCAAGGCTATGCCTTGGACCTGGAAGAAACGATGGAGGGAATGATTGGCGTCGGCGGTCCGGTCTTCGACCATACAGGAGGTGTTATTGCAGCGTTCGCCGTGGCCGGACCTGCGACGCGCCTCTCCGTCCAGCGCATGCCGGATATCACACGCTTGGTCTGCTCCGCCAGCGACCAGATTTCATATCGCCTGGGGTACAGGGGCAGGCCGGCAGGCGGGAAGGGCGGCAGATCGGCAGGTCGCTAGTCCCCCGTGTCCTGCAACGCGTTGTGGGTTCCTTGCGACTCATCCACCACGGCCTTATTCAAATTGTGCTCGAAGACATTGCGGGCGAAAACGATGCCGTCCGTCTTCGGCCCGAGGTAGAGGCCGACCGTTTGGATGGACTGATCTCCCTTGCGCATTCCCCGGAGGGTATTCGAGAAGAACTTGAGGTCGCGAGTAGCACCTTCAATGCGAATCCCGTAGCCAGTGCCACCGGGGCGCCCGTTCGCTTCCACGGTGTTCTCGCTGAAGGTGTTTCTGCTGGCCGCATTGTTTTCCAACTCGTCGCGGAAGAAGATTCCGGCGCGTCCGTTGCCGGACACCACATTTTTGAAGAAGACGTTGTCGGTGTCCTTGTGCCCGAGGGAGATTCCATCCTGACCGTTGTTCCAGGATTGGTTCTGTTCGTAACGCGCGTGTTGGACCCGCCAGCAAAGGTACAGGCCATCTGCGCCGTTATCATGGGCGCGGTTAAAGCGGACCACGCCGCGCTGCGCGCCGGTTCCCAGGTGAATGCCTAGTTCTGCATTCCTATAAACTTCGCAGTTTTCAACCACGGGATCTTCCACGAATTGTGTGCTGATACCATCGCCGGGATAGTCACGCGCCACGCAGTTCTTGATGGTCATACGTTGCGAATGGAAGAAGTAGATGGCTCCGGCCTGGCAGCCGTCCAGCGCCTCGCTCGAGGCACGGTTCCCATCCACCGTCAGTTCTTCGACTCGCACATCTTCAACCTCATATCCGGCAATGACCGGAAACGTGTTGAAAACCACGCCGCCGTTGGCGACGGAATAGTCCATGTGCAGGAACTTGTCGAAGTAAAGCTTCTGGCCCTCGACGCGGACGATGGTGCGCACGCTGGGTGTCCAACCGCCAGGCGAGACCTTGTCGAGAATCGTGACTCCCATGCCGGGAGCAAAATCGCGCGCGTCTTCAACCGTGGCGAAGAATTCTCCGTAGTCGGCGTCCAGCGCCAGCTTGCTCTTGATTCCCGCCGCTTTTTTCAATATGGTCTTTTCCGGCCCTTCGCCCCGCAGGGTGATATGGCTGGCCAGCCGGAGGGAGTTATTGAGCGTGTAAGTTCCAGCCTTGATCAGAACGATTCCGCCTCCGGCAGCAGCCACGCGGTCAACCGCTTTTTGTAAGGCGACATTATCCGTGCCCACCACATCCGCTTCCGCAGGACCCACGCTCACAGTCATGGAACCCTCCTTCAGCCAGGCCAACCGCCCGCGCGCGGCCCAGAGCAGCAGCACCAACATCAGCAGTAAAATCCGGCGCAAAGGCTTTGACGTGCGCCTAAGTATCCACATATCAGACCTCCTTAATCGGGAGTTCAGGTGATCGAGTGAACAAAACCGCCAAGCATCTGACGATCCTTCGGGCAGCGGCTCATGCCCATTGGGTGACTGGCACCTGGAAACCATGAAGTACCAGAGAGCGCGGGCATCCTGCCCGCAGCGTGCGTGCAATTGCAGCGCGAAAGGCGGGCAGGATGCCCGCGCTCCCGATGCTCGTCACTTGTCACTCGTCACTCGTCACTGCTCCAGATGCTGCTGCCCGGGGTGCAGGGCAGTCTTCTTGCCATTCCAGTAAAACCAACCCGAAAGCTTCCCGGGCAAAGTCACCTCCGCGGCCAATCCTTGCCCTTTTCTTTGGTAGGACACAACGATGTCTCCAGCCGGGTGAGGCAAGGTGGCCTTAAGCTGCTGCAGCGGCCCCAGATGCGGTTGAATGGCAACCTCGCGGAAGCCCGGCGCCGCAGGCTCGATACCGGCAACCGTGGCCAGCAAGTCGAAGTTCGGGTGAGCGCTCCAGGCGTGGCAATCAGAGCGCGTGGGCTCAGGGTTTTCAGCCCAGGTGGTCAGGCCAAGCGCCAGCATCTCGCGCCAGGGGCTGTAACTGGGCGATGTACTCCTCTCCCAAGCCCACTTTTTTCATGGCCCGGAAGAGGTAAAAACGGAAGTAGTAGGTAGCCTGGATCAGGCTGGAATCCGCCAGCACGGTTTTCATAACCGCGCGTTGCTCGGCGGCGGGAATTGAGTCCTCGAGCACTCCCAGGATATTCGCGTGCTGGCTGAATGACTTGTGCGCGGGCGTGTCGGCCAGAAGTTTGCGCGCCGGATCCCAGCAGCTTCGATAGACCGCTGCAGCGATTTTCGAGGCGAGCGCCCGGTCGCGGGCCGCCTGGTCCTTGCTGCCATAAGAGTCTTCGAGGTCCGCAGCATTGCGCAGCCCGGCGGCAAACTGCAGGCTGAGCATGGAGGACTGTCCGTCGCTTTCTTGCGCGGGCACGCCATCTTCAAATTGCGGCGGCCAATCCACGAAATTCCACCATTCCAGGCGCCCCAGCAATCCCGAAGGCGTGAGTCCATGCTCGAACCAGCTCAGCGCGCCGCGGACACCCTGCAAGTAACCACGCAAGAAATCAACGTCGCCGTGGTACCACCAGAGGTCGTGCATCATGCCGATCCAGAAGAGCGAGAACGGCGGGATGTATTGCGGCAAAAACGACGGATAGCGGCTTTGGGTCAAGCCTTCCGGTGTGCGTGACTCGTCCAGCGATTCGATGGCGTTCTTCACCAGGCGGTCGTCCCCGTCATGTAGAGCGAAATGAGCGCCTGGATGCGCGTGTCGCCGCCATACTGGAGTTGTTCCCAATACGGGCAGTCCATATAAGTCTCGTGGGCGCAGAGCCGCGCCGTGTGCCAGCCCACCTGCCAGATTTTGCCGAGTTCGGCATCGTCGCTCTCGAAGCTGGCCCGCATCTCGAAGGGATAGGCGGTGAAGCGCGATCTGAAGTCTTCAATCACCAGCGGGTCATCACCGGTCTCGACATCCAGTTGCACGTATCGGAAAGTTCGCCACCAGAGTGGCCGGAACATCCGGTGCTGGCCGCCGTCCGGATGAAAGCGGTCCTCGATGCCGCGGATCTCCTTGCCCTCGATGTCGTTCCGATTGCCTTTTGCACGCCCCTTGTAAAGCGCCTCGGCGTAAGTCAGCTTGAGGTTCGCGCCCCGCCCGCCAGAGGTAACCAGCTCCGGATACCCGGTAGTCAGGTAACTTTGATCGAAGAGCAGCGAGGCCTTTGAATTCGCCGGCACGGTGACGGGGCTGGCGCCCTGGATGAATTCCGCTGGGGGTTCGACCCCGCTCGAGCGGGCCACTCGAGAAAATCTCTCGAGTTTGTCTTCCATTAAGGGAATGGTTCGCGGAATCAGCATCCAGCGCGAAGGAGTGTCCTTGATTCCGCGCGGACCGCCTTCGGTGAGCAGCTTCGCCGCCACCCAATTGGAGTCGTCGAAATCCTTGGTTTCCCATCCCCAGGGATACTTCGCGCCATCCACTTCCTCGCCCGGCCCCGGCACCAGGTAGCCGCCGATCCTGCCCGCGTCCAGGCGGATCATGCGCTCGGCCTGGCTCTTGAAGGCTTTCCAGGACCGCCCGGTGTTCACGATCTCTTCCGCGCTGCCGTCACCTTGAACGATTAAGCCGGTTTCGTTCATCATCTGCGCCTGAGGCGCCAGTTCCGCGAAGTTCCACACCACGGCGGCCAGAACGTTTCGACCCGCTGCAAGGTGCGGAGCAATGTCGAGGGTCTCGTAACGCCAGTGGTCCAGATCGCCGCGCGCCGGACCAGCCAGCAAGCGTTCGCCATTCACAAAGAGCTCATAGCGGTTGTCGCCGCTCACATGGATCACAAAGTGCTGCGGAACGGAGTCCAGTGTGAGGGTCTTGCGGAAATGAAAAACCCCGAACTCCCGCTGCGGCCCGTCAGGATGCGTAATCCACGAGGCTTTCCAGAGGTGGTTCATCAGATCATCCCCCGTCGTTTGCGAGGTGGAGATCGAGCGGGGAACGAGAGAGAGAGCAACCGCTAATAGGGTGAACTGAATTGTACGCCGATAACGCATCGTGCATTCTCCTCTTATCGATCACGACGTAACGCGATTATTGCAAGCTGCATAATACGATGCCGCACGAACCCCCTCACCCGGCGCTGCGCGCCGCCCTCTCCCCCAAGGGGGCGAGGGCATAAATTCGCTTTGTTTCTCCCCTCGCCCCCTTGGGGGAGAGGGGTCGGGGGGCGAGGGGGTTTTGTGGCCCCTTTTTCCAGTAATCAACGGAGCCGGACAATCCGCGCCACATCATAAACCCACATTCCTACCATCAGCAAAGCCGGGGCCCACACCACGGCCCGCGTGCGGCCCATTACAACTTCTATTCCCGGGAATCTCGCTCGCGGCCATGGCCAGGCGACGAAAACAATGGCCAGCGCATAGAACAGGAACCCGAATGGATTTGCCTGCCAGGCCATCTTGAAATGACCGTGCGAGATACTGCAGAAGGCGTGAGTCAGGCCACAACCCGGGCAAGGGTATCCCGTCAGCATCCGGAAAGGGCAGAGGGACGTTGCGGGAAGTCGTGAGGCCGGTATCAGGATGCTGGCCGCCAGTGCCAGGCCCGCGCCTCGCTGCAATAGTTTGATCGTGTTCATCACCTGGACACTCCCGAGTTCAGGCAGTTCGGGGTATTCGGTTCTTCAGCTCGTTCGCCTTTACCAAAAATAAAATCATCAGAACCAGGGAGACGATTCCGGTGAGGCAGCTAACAAACGGAATCGCAGAAGACGCTGTACTGATGGCATATCCAAACCCCAAGACCCGCCCGCAGTCCCCCACCGAGGTGTCTCCGATCGAATCGAAATACGCCTTGAATGATTCGGTGAGCCTGGGGATCACAAAGAAATTCCAAACCACATTGAAGCAAGGGATCAGCAGCAGCCAAACCAGGCCGGGCTCGAGCTTCCGGAAGTTGCGAGGAATCCTCTCGAAATCCGTGTACAGCAGGAAAACGACAAGAATGTTCACGGCAAACATGAACAAGAAAATGTAGATGAAGAAGATGATGAAATGAGCAGGTCTCAGTAGCTCTGGGAGACGCTCCACAGTTTGTCCCTCCCTCCTTGGGAATGCGCGTTCGGGAATCTCCGGACGCTAGGAGTGTACACGAAACATGTTCATTCTGGAACAGGCGCCATCACCGCTGGTTTCCCCGACACAGCGGCGTCGAAAGCCCATTCTGCTCGAAAATTTACCTTAGGTTTGCGCCGCTGGCCGGCTCGCTTCAGGCTTAATCTGTCGTTCACATTGGTGTAACACAACGTCTCTAGAATGCATACATCAGGACAATACTTACCAACCGAGGGAACAGGTTATGGCGACGAGTGCATCGGTATTAGACGCGAAAATGACCGGCGGAATGGGAAAGTCCGCGAAGATCGGAATGGCGGTCTTTGGAGTGGCTCTGGTCATCGGGTTCGCCTACGCGGCCATAAGCCTGGTTTCCGACCTCGCAAAGATTCATGCCACCAATGTGATGCCTTTCGTGCTGCTGGGGATCGCGCTGCTGGTGGCACTGGGCTTTGAGTTTGTGAATGGCTTCCACGACACCGCCAACGCCGTCGCCACCGTCATTTATACGCATTCGATGGAACCGCACATCGCTGTGGTGTGGTCGGGGGTATGGAACTTCGCCGGCGTGCTCGTCTCGAGCGGAGCTGTGGCTTTCACTATTGTTTCCTTGCTACCGGTCGAACTCATCCTGAAAGTGGGGAGCAGCGCCGGGTTTGCGATGGTCTTTGCGTTGCTCATCGCCGCCATCATTTGGAATATCGGAACCTGGTTGTTCGGGTTGCCCGCCTCGAGTTCTCACACCATGATCGGCTCCGTCATCGGTGTGGGCATTGCCAACCAGTTGATGTCGCTGAAAACGGGAACCAGCGGAGTCGACTGGGGGCAAGCGCTGGGCGTGGGAAAATCCCTGCTGATATCCCCGGTCGTGGGGTTTGTCTGCGCGTACTTGCTGCTGGTACTGTGCAAGGCGGTGATTCACGACAAGCGTCTCTATGAAGCACCCAAGGGCTCCGAGCCGCCTCCGTTCTGGATTCGAGCCTTGCTGGTGCTGACTTGTACGGGCGTCAGCTTCGCCCACGGCTCCAATGACGGGCAGAAAGGCATGGGGCTGATCATGCTGATCCTCATCGGGACCGTCCCGACGGCCTACGCGTTGAATCATGCCGTGACGGCAACACAGACTCAAAACTTCGCGGCGGCGTCAGAACAAACGGCGGGAGCACTCAACCGCTACGTGACCTCCGACGCTGTCGTGGGTGACCCGCGTGAGGATGTGACGGAGTACATTCGCACCCGCAACTTCACCCCGAACACCATGCTGGCCATGCGCGATATGATCAGCTCGATGGGGACCGAGATGGCGATGTACAAAGAGCTTAAGGCCGTGCCCCAGGATCGCGTGCGGAACTTCCGCAACGACATGTACGTGGTCAGCGAAGCGCTGCGCTACATGCAGAAGACCGGCGTGCCGAAGTTCACCCCGGCGGATGCAGCTATTGTTAAGAATTATAAATCCTATATCGATAACGCAACAAAGTTCATCCCTCTCTGGGTAAAGGTGGCCGTCGCGCTGGCGCTCGGACTGGGCACCATGATCGGCTGGAAGCGCATCGTGGTGACCGTGGGCGAGAAAATCGGCAAGGACCACTTGACCTACGGGCAGGGCGCCGCGGCGGAGGTGACCGCGATGTTCACCATCGGCGCCGCAGACTGGTTTGGCCTCCCGGTGAGCACCACCCACGTGCTCTCTTCGGGCGTGGCGGGCACCATGGCCGCCAACCACACCGGACTTCAGTGGAGCACGGTTCGTAACCTTGCTATGGCCTGGGTGCTGACCCTGCCCGCGTCCATTGTTTTGTCCGCTTCACTCTTCTGGGCGTTCCGCAGCATAGCTCGATAGGGCGGCGAGTTTGCGCCCTCGAAGGAGATTACGAAACTATGGCAGAGACGCCGTCTTTCCACTTTGAAGTTGAAAAGTCACCCGATGATCAGGCAGGGAACAAAGTTACGACGGTCAAGTGCCATGGCCGAGTGACGGCGGAGAACGCAGGTGAACTGAAAACGGCTGTTAAGTCTCTCATCGCGCAGGGTGGCCGCATCGTGATCGACCTTAGCGATATCCACTTTGTAGACAGCACGGGCCTGGGAGCCTTTGTTGCACTGAAGGTCACCGCAGTCAAACAGGGCCTCTGCATATTGGAACTTGTTAACATGACATCCCGCGTTCTGGAACTGCTGCGCCTGACCCGTATCGACCAGTTGTTGTCCTCGTAAGGACCCAATTCATATTCGAGGCCCCGTCCGGGGCTGCGCGGCACTTGTTCTGGACTTGCCTTTATTTCAGCGGCTGGCCGTTGGCCGTCAATTGGCTCAGCAGCGCTTGCCCTTGTTTCTGAACCGCATCCGGCAACTTCGCGTAGGCGAGTTCTTCCGCCAAATCCTGGCCGGTGGTAATTGCGAATGCCACAAACTCCTTCACGGCCTCTTGCTGGCCCGAATCCGAGCGGTCTTTCGGGATCAGAATGAAGCTCAACCCTGCGATCGGGTAAGCATCGGGAGCGGACGCGGGAGGGTCGACAATCGGCGTGCGTACGTCTTTCGCCAGTGCATCGTTGAAGCTGGAGATCGCGGCAGCAGCGCTTTCCGGGCTGGGTTGGACGAAGTGGCCAGCCTCGTTCTCGATCGACGCGAACGGAACACCATTCTCCTTGGCGTAGTTCAGCTCCAGATAGCCGATTGTTCCCGGCGTCTGTTTGACAATCGCCAATACACCTTTGCTTCCATCGGCGCCCAAGCCAGTCGGCCACGTCACGGACAGACCGTGGCCCGATTTCCATGACCAATCCTGGCTGACCTTGGAGAGATACGAAGTGAAGATATTGGTCGTGCCGCTGCCGTCGGAACGATGCACGACAATAATCGCTCCCTTCGGCAAGCTGGCACCCGGGTTATCCTTTGCAATCGCGGCATCCTGCCAGGTATAGATGTTCCCGAGATAAATGCCGCTCAGGGTCTTGGCGCTGAGCCGGAGTGGGGCTCTTAGATGGGGCAGATTGTAAACCACGCAGACAGGCCCTGCACTAACCGGAATCTGCACCACGCTGGACATTCCCTTGAGTTGATCGTCATTTAACGGCGCATCGCTCGCTCCGAAACTAAGGTAGCCTTGCTTCAGTTCCTCAATACCGCCGCCGCTGCCAATAGCCCGATAGTTGATCTGCACCGTGGGGTGGCTCTGCTGGTATGCGCCAACCCACTTCGCCATCAGCGGGGCAATGAAGGTGCTGCCGGCAGCGCCCAGCACGGCCGTGGGCTCCGCTCCCGATGTGGCGCCGGTACTGGTCTTTGAGCCGCATCCAGACAGGAGCAACAAACTGATAAGCGCAGCCGTGGCGATGGCCGCAGCGCAGGCTTGCCGTGGTTTATACATGTCCAAATCTCCTTTGCGTCGCGAATCTGTCGTTTTGATTTAATGCTCGTGGGCAAAGACAACAGCAGCATGATAGACGCTGATTGTTACAAGCGTATTACGCTCAACGCGGTGTTTCTGAGGCAAGGAATATCGGCGCGAGGGGACGCAATCCCCTCTCTCCCAGTGTCATTCCATGCGCACTGCGGTCATGGGGTCGATGTGCGAGGCCCGGCGCGCCGGCAGATAGCCGGCGACCAGCGCCACCACGACGAGCAAAAGCGCCACGCCGGCGAGAGTGGGCAAGTCGTGCGGCGAGAGTCCGAAAAGCATGCTGGCCAGGAGGCGGCTGGCGGCCAGCGCGCACGGAACTCCCAGCGCTAATCCCATCAGGACCAGCGCCAGCACTTCTCGCAGGACGCCGCCAAGAACTGTGGCAGGCCTTGCGCCCAGCGTCATGCGAATCCCGATTTCACGCGTACGCCGGGTAATGGCGTAGGACATCAGCCCGTACAAACCTATCGAAGCCAGCAGCAGCGCCAACGCTCCGAAGAAACTCGATAGCATGGCAATAACCCGCTCCTCGACCAGGGCTTGACTGACCTCCTGCGTAATCGTCTTCGTACTCTCGGCGTACTCGTGTCCAAGCGACTCGATTTCGTGTCCAAGTGGCCGAGCCATCGCTTCAGGAGCCTCGCCGGTGCGCACAAACAGATGGCCCTCTTGAGTCCATTGCGGAAATTGAAAGCAGGGAACGTAGACAACCGAAGGGGCTGCATTGTGGAGATCGAAGAGTCGCGAATTGCTTGCGATTCCTACGATCTCGAGGTTCTGAAGTTCGGGCATGAAGCCGAAGCGAATGCGCTGGCCAAGAACATCACCCGACGGAAAGAGGCGCCCGGCAAGAGCGCTGCTGATGATGGCGACGTGCGGGTGGTGCTCGTCATCGCTCCAACCAAAGTCACGCCCTCGAAGCAGACCGATGCCGAGGGTGCGAAAGAAACCGGGCGAAACCATCGCCGCAGACGTCGCCACGCCAGTGCCTGGGCCAGACGTATCGGACATCGCCGAAGCCGTGTCCTGCCAGCTTCGGTCGCTACCGAGGGAGACGTCCGAAAAGGCAAGAGAACGTATGCCCGGCAGGCGCGAGGTCCCCTCAATCAGTTGCCGATGATAACCGCTGATGTCCAAGTCCTTGTAACCGCCTGGCCGGGGATAGAGGTCAACTTGCAGTATGCTTTCCTTCTCGAAGCCAAGATTAGCGGAACACAACCTGCGAAAGCTTTGCACCAGAAGCCCCGCCCCCAGCAGAACCGCAAGCGAGAGGGCCACTTGGGTAACGATGAGCGCCTTGCCCAGCTTCCCTGTGCCACCCGCCAGGCTGCGCGCAGTCTGTTGAATCACCGAAGCGGGATCTTCACGCGACGCGCGCCATGCGGGCGCCAAGCTGAAGAGGATTCCAGTCACCAGGGCCAGGAGCGCAGTCAGTGAGAGCACTCGCCAGTCAGGCCGGAGATCGAGGACGACCGGTGTGAGGTACCCCTCCGTCAGAAACGTGACGAGTAAGCGGCTCCCCCAGTAGGCAAAGGCAATCCCCAGCATCGCACCCAAAGCGGAAAGCGCGAGGCTCTCCGTCAATACCTGGCGGGCGAGCGTCCAGCGATTCGCACCCAACGCGACGCGCACGCTCATTTCGTGGCTGCGCGCGGCGGAGCGCGCCAACATCAGGCTCGCCAGATTCACGCAGGCGACCAGAAGGATGAGTCCCACAATGCCCATCAGCACGTAGAGCGGACGCGTGAAGTGGGACCTCAACGAAGCGTTCACACCAGTGGCGGCGGGGGATACATCCAAGCCCATGGAGAGGAAGAGTTGGCGGCGCAGGCCAGGTGTGTCGGTCGAAGCTGTCCTACGCAGCACCTCCGGCCAGAACGATTGCAGTTGGGCTCGCGCCTGCGTGACGGTGACACCGTCTTTCAGACGACCGGTAATGAACACCCACAGCATGGCGCGATTGTCGCTAGCCTTCATCGGGGTCGTAATGTCCGGCGCCTCACCGGTGGTCATTCCTGTAAACCACCGTTTGGACACGCCGATGATGGTGAAGGGCTGCCCGTCGATCGCGACCTGTTTCCCCACAACGTCCGAAGCCCCACCGAAGCGACGCCGCCAATAGTCATAGCTGACCACAGCCACCGGCGAGGTCCCGGCCCCTGCAAGGTTCACATCTTCCGGCGCCAGCAGCCGTCCCAGAAGGGGTGTCGCGCCTAACTCGGAGTAATAATTCCCGGTGACCGAGCGCACCTCCGCCTGCGAGAGCACGCCATCGATTTCGATATCGGTCGCCGCGCCGAAACTCCAGCCAATCAGACCCGAAAAAACCTTTTGCCCGCGCTCAATCTCGCGGAACATCGGAAACGAGAACATGATTTTGCTGCCTCGGCGGACCACCGAAAGCTCCACAAGACTCTCCGGGTGCCGGACAGGGAGGTCGCGTAAAAGCAGCGCATCGAGAAGTGAGAAGATTGCAGTGTTGGCGCCGATTCCCAGCGCCAGCGACAGCACCGCCACGCACAGGAAGCCGGGATTCTTACCCAGCACTCGCAGCGTGTATCGCAGATTGCGGTAGAAACTCACGGGGAAAGTATAACATCGCTGCGAGCGGCTCCGCCGCCGTGACAAGACTTGTCGTAGGGGCACGCCATGGCGTGTCGGTACTGCCATGGCGTGCCCGTACCGCCATGGCGTGTCCCTACACGAATTCCCAACGGACGCGCCACGGGGAGTATGATAGACTGCGCTCGCCCGTGCAGCGGGAGACGATGAAAATGGGTCCAACTCAAGCCCGCCCGTTTATTCTCAGACTCGACAGCCCCGAGGCGACGCTAGACCTCGTGGGCGGCAAGGGCGCTTCGCTGGCGCGCATGGCGGTGTCCGGCCTGCCCGTGCCAGCGGGCTTTCATATCACGACCAACGCCTATCGCCGCTTTGTGGACGCCAATGGTCTCGACGAGGAGATTCTGTCCGTCGCGGCACAAACCGGCTCCGACGAACCAACAGCATTCGAGCGCGCTTCGGCACAAATCCTGGCCCTCTTTGAGAAAAGCACCATACCCCAGGACCTCGCCGCGCTGATCGAGCAATCTTACAACGAACTGGGCGGAGACGATCCGCCGGTTGCCGTGCGCTCCTCCGCGACCGCGGAAGACTTGCCGGGAATGTCCTTTGCCGGGCAAATGGAAACCTATCTCAATGAGCGCGGCGGCGCCGAGGTGCTCGCCGCGGTTAAGCGCTGCTGGGGCTCGCTGTGGACGGCGCGCGCCCTTAGCTACCGCGCACAGCACGGCATTCCTCCGGAAAGCGTCAGCATCGCGGTCGTGGTGCAGCAATTGGTTCCGGCGGAAGTAGCGGGCATCCTATTCACGGCCAATCCGCTCACCGGCGCGCGCGGCCAGATCATCATCAGCGCGGCCTGGGGACTCGGTGAGGCGATCGTGGGCGGTCAAGTTACGCCCGACACCATCACCGTCGCAAAACAGACGGGCGATATTGTCTCGCAGGAAATCGCCGTGAAAGAAGTCATGACGGTGCGCGTGCCGGGAGGAACCCGCGACCAGCCCGTGCCCGCTGAAAGGCGCCGGCAGGCTGCCTTACAACCGGATCAGGCCTCTGAATTGGCGCGCCTCGGCCGCCAGATCGAGCAGCTCTACGGACAGCCGATGGACATCGAATGGGCGATCAGCGGCCGGCGCATCTTCATTCTGCAAGCCCGTGCCATCACCGCCCTGCCGGAACCTCGCCCCACGCTTGAATGGAAGCTGCCTCGCGCCGGTAGCCAGTACGCGCGCAGCAGCGTCATCGAACTGCTGCCCAATCCGCTTTCACCGCTCTTCGCCACGCTCGCTCTGCCCCCGTGGAACGAAACGCTGGCGGGTCGGATGCAATGGTTGGGGTTCGAGCGCCGGCTGGCAAGTACATTCCGCCTGGTCACCATCAACGATTACGCCTACATTGAGTTCGGGTTAAGCGCCTGGCAAACGGCGCGGATGCTCTTCACCCTGCTGCGGATACCCCCCAGGTTGGTACGGATGTTGCGCTCGGGGCGAACGCGTTGGGCAGATGACGCGCGGCCGCATTACGCCAAGGTCGTCGGCGAGTGGGCGGGGCGAGACCTGGCCGCGACTCCATCAACCGATCTTCTGGCCGGCGCGAGGGAGATTGTGAAGGCGGCAGCAAGCCACTACGTCACCATCCAAACCGGAATTCTGCCGGTCGCGATGATGAGTGAGGCTGCCTTCACGACCGTTTACAACCGACTTTTTAAGCGGCAGGACGACCCGGCAGCGTTGACCTTCCTGCTCGGGTTCGACAGCGCACCCATCCAGGCTGAAAAATCGCTCTACGATCTGGCTTCCTGGGCGCGTACGCAGCCGGAGCTTGCCGCCTATCTCGAGCGTGCCTCGAGTAAAGAGATTGCGCAGGCGTTCGCTTCCACTCTCGCGCCCATTACGGATGCAAAAGATTGGCGGGAGTTCGCCGCCCGGTTCGCGCAGCACCTCGAGCGCTTCGGCCACGCCATTTACGACCTGGATTTTGCCTCGACCGTCCCCGCGGATGACCCCGGGCCGCTGCTCGAGACCCTCAAGTACTTTCTCTCAGGGCAGGCGCGCAGTCCTTATGAACGGCAGGCGACTGCGACGCGGGCGCGGCTGGCAGCCACCGAAGATACCCTGGCTCGCCGGAAGGGTCTGCGATTGCGAATCCTCCGCTCACTGGTTAGCACCGCCCAGCGCTACGCACCGCTGCGTGAGGACGCTCTCGCGGATGTCGGGCTGGGCTGGCCCATGCTGCGCCGCATGTTGCGTGAACTCGGACGGCGCATGGTAGCGGCGGGCGCAATGGCGCAGCCCGATGATGTGTTCTGCTTGCAGTTGGATGAAGCGCGGGCGGCAGCGGCCGCTCTCGACGCAGGCCGGGCGGTCGGGAGCTACTCTCACGCGGTGGCCGAGCGGCGTGCCACGCACGAAATCGAGCGCAGTGTGACCCCGCCCGTGGCTCTGCCCATCAAGGACCGCACCCGGTTTCTGGGCGTCGACTTCACTCGCTGGATGCCGGCCCGCACCGGCCAGAAGGCCGGGAAAACCATCGCAGGGATTGGCGCCAGCCCCGGCCGAGTGAGCGGCATCGCCCGAGTGATTCACGGCCCCGACGAGTTCCACGAAATGCAGCCGGGCGATATCCTCGTGGCCAAAATCACTACCCCGGCCTGGACCTCGCTCTTCGCGCTTGCCTCCGGCGTGGTCACAGATGTGGGCGGCCCGCTCAGCCACAGCTCGATTGTGGCGCGCGAGTACCACATCCCCGCCGTCCTGGGGACTGGCGTGGCAACAGAACGTCTCCACAGCGGGCAGCGCATCAGCGTGGATGGCGATGCCGGCACCGTCACGATTGTCGATTGACGATTGGACAACGCAGAACAGAAATACGGCTATTCTAAATGAGGAAACGACCATGACCATTGAGGAACAGCTTGCAACCCTGACCCGTTCGGTCGAATCGATTGCTCAGATGCAAGCCAAGACAGAGAATGAGATTCGCACCCTGGGTCGCTACATCCGCGCCATTGTGCTTGACCACGAAGCACGCCTGCTGGTGTTGGAGCAGGAGGACAAGAATGAAGGCTGAGATCCAGCGCCGGCTCGACCGCTCCGTGTCTCTGGATTGGAGGTTCATGCTACAAAAACTTGTTCTGGTCGCGTTCCTCGGGACAAGCGGCGTCGTTGCGGCCTTCGCTCAAACCCTGGAGGTCAATCCCAATAAGGCATTGGTGGACGAATCGCCGGCAGTCCGCGCCACGGGGTTGCAGCCCAACCAGCGCGTTTCCATTCATGCGGAACTCGTGGATGGCGAATCTCATACTTGGGCTTCCCAGGCGGAGTTTGTCGCGGACGGGCAAGGTGTGGTCGACACCTCGCTCCAGGCTCCGGTGAGCGGCTCGTATCGTAACGTGTTCGCAATGGGTCTCGTATGGTCCATGAAGCCGGCGGAGAAGCATGTGGCCGCGTATCGGCCTCCGCGCGACTGGGAGGCCCAGGTTATTGAATTCCGATTGGCCAGCAATGGCCGGGAAGTGGCGAAGGCACAGCTCGAGCAGAGGAGGATCGCTGACGGAGTGCAGCGCATAAAGCTCGACGGGCAACTTCACGGCGTGCTGTTTCTTCCCAACTCGAGTGGGCCCCATCCGGGCGTACTGGAGTTGGGAGGGTCCGAAGGAGGAGCCCCGCTGGGCAAAGCCGCCTGGTTGGCCTCGCGCGGATATGCGGCGCTGGCGCTGGCTTATTTTCGGTACGAGGACCTGCCGCCTCTCCTGGAGGGAATCCCGCTGGAGTATTTCGGCAACGCGCTCGCCTGGATGATGCAACGGCCCGAGATTGCCCCGGACCGCATCGCGGTGATGGGTACTTCGCGCGGGGGCGAACTGGCGTTGCAACTGGGGTCAATGTACCCGCAGATCCGTGCGACGGTCGCTTATGTGCCGGCCAGTGCGCGCATCGCGGCCTGCTGCGGTAATACCCATGTCCCGTACGCATGGACATGGAAGGGACAACCGCTCTCGTTTGTCTTTCCGCGCTTTCTGAATAACCCCATGGCCATGACGAGCGCTGGGATCGCCGTCGAGCACACGCATGGGCCGGTATTGTTGATCTCAGGAGAAGACGACGGGGTATGGCCGTCATCGATGATGGCCAACCAGGTGGTGGCCAGGCTAAAACAATCTCATTTCCCGTATGCGGTCGAACATCTGAAATACGCCCATGCCGGGCATCGGGCGGGCCGGCCGGAGATTGTGCCGACATGGCACGGCAGGGTCGTGAACCCTACCTCAGGACGAGAGCAGAACTTGGGCGGGAACGTCGAGGGCGACGCGCAATCCTCGCTGGACGCAATTCCCAAGGTGCTCGGGTTCTTGCAGCAGAGTTTGCAAGCTGGCACGCCGCAACCCTAAGAATGAAATGAAAGACAAAACATCGGTTGACCACCGAGGCACTGAGACGCTGAGAAGGGCATTCATTTTCGCTTCTCCGTGTCTCTGTGTCTCAGTGGTGAACCGATTTCTTCGCGCGACATATCACAAATGGTTCGCGTAGCCCACCACACAGATGGCCAGGATCAGCGTGGTCACACCAGACACCGCAAAGCCGAACGCCTTGCGGCTTGCGCCCTTCCATTCTCCGGTTATGAATCCCAGTACGTTGGCGGTAATGACCATGGTCGACATCATCACCGCCCAGCCCACCGAGGTTCCCAGAGACCCGAGGAGCCGCGCGCCGGGCGCGTAAACGGCAAAGCCGGCGATCCACATAAATCCCATTAAAGTCGCCAGAGGCCAATAGTGGCGCGTTCCCTCCAGGACGAGCAACCTGCCGGTACGGTTCTTCTTCATCAGCCAAACGCAGTAGCCGGCGCTGCAAAAAAAGAGCGGCAAAGTCAGCGGGGCCCAGAGAGCGTTGCCGGCCATGGTCGCCGCCGCGCCCTGCTCGATGGCTCTGCGTTGGTATTCCGCGCCGAACGTGAAGCCAAGGTTCGCGGAGGCAGAGAGCAGACCTGAGGCGATACAGATCGCCAGGCCCACGCCAAATGAGCCGTGGACCTCAAGACCCGAGGTGCCGGAACCTTCGGTGGCCTTTTTCGCCGGCGCACGGAGCTTTCCTCCCCAGGCGCCGAGAGCAAGACCGATCAGAACCAACGCCAAGGAGCAGAGCGTCATCACGCCTTGCGGCTGCGTCAGCTTTTCAGGAGACAGCACGACCATGGGAATCAGCGCTCCGGCAGTTGCCGCGAGGCCGATGATGATCGTAAATCCCAATGCCATGCCTAACCGCGAAACGCCCAGACCAAAAGTGAGAGATCCGACGCCCCATCCGAGCCCAAACACTTCAACCAAGAGCAGAGAGCGCAGGGAGGTGGTGGCCAGCACGGTCAGAGGATGGGGGATGGTCAAGAGCACAAACAGCCAGGGAAAAACCAGGTAACCTGCCGTGCAATAGACAAACCAGGTGTTCTCCCACACCCATTTCCGCAGGGGCTTCATCGGCAGCATGAAGGCGCCTTGCAGAATCCCCGCGAGCATCACGAGTGCATATCCCATGGCCTGTTCCGTCCTTTCGCACGTCACCGCAGGTAATCGACTAAAGCTTCATGGCGGGCCTCGACGCAGATCTTTCACACATGCGTGGATACGAGTCAGCGCCGCCCATTATAACCTGGGAGCAAGAAAAACGCGGGGTGAAACGAAAATGAGGTGTGGAAAATGGACGTTAGCCGGTGCCGTGCTGGCCGCAACGGACGCGTCTCGTAGCGCGGGCATTCCTTGGCTGTTCTGAACGGGTGTAGGGGTAGGGCTTGCCCTACCCCCGGCGATCGCAGCGGAACAACGAGGGGACGGCAAGCCGTCCCCCTACAAGCAGGAAGAGGAGCGAGACGCCCGCGCCACACATCCAGTCCGGCCTACTCACGCGGCGGGGGCATGGCTGGAGGCGTGGGAGCGGAGGGCCCTGGAGTCGTCGCCCTCATCTCAGGTCCGTAATGGAACGTGTTGACCCCCGGCACGTCTCGCAACTTCTTCCACTGGTCCACGGTTAGAACTCGGCGTATGGCCAGCAGCATCATCGCATCTGACTTTTCCAGGTTGGCGCGGGCCTGGGCGACCTTATCGATCTGGGCAGCCACTTGCGACTCCACCGGCTGGTCGGCCTCCACCAGAGGCTCCAGGATCACTTCCTGTTTCTCGAGGTCGGCGTGCAGATCGATGAGTCGCAGGCGATGATCCTGAAAGATCTTCTCGATCTTCGTGACCTGGTCGTCGCTGACGCCGATATCCTTCATCAGGGCCGAGTCTTTCCACCACTTTCCGAGATGGTCCATCCGAATAACTCCGAGATGGTCCGTCCGAATAACAGGGCGGTTTGGCCCGGGGCCATGCTGCACCGCCTTGGGGGGGCCCGCCGGCATCCCCTCAGCCGGGGGAGGCATTTCCTGGGCAACGGCGAGTCCGCAAAACACGATTGCCAATGCCACGCTTGCGACAGTTGTTTTCATTTCGTTAATCTCCTTTTTTGCTCAGGATTTCATTTCGTTCCTCGGCGATCAGCACTGCGGGGGCTAGCGCCTGTGGCACATCGCGGTTGAGGTCTCCTTGAACCGCCTGGAGCAAAGCGTTGTCCGCGTCCTCGCTGGGGTAGTTCTTCGGGACGTTGGGAGTGCGACTCAAAAGTATGGCGGTAATCAAAACCGCCACCATAGCCACGACCCACCCCCAGTGCAGCGGATACCAATCTTCCGTCGAGAGGCTTTCGCTCACAGCGAGCTGCTGGTTATTCCAGAAACTCGGATCGCGCCGGGCGGTCGTATGAACGGCATCCCGAAAACCGGCCAAAGCGCTCCGCAACTCTTCCGCCTCGCGAGAGCACGCAGCGCAGGTTTCGAGATGGCGAAGGACGTCTTCGTCACTAGTGCCAAGCACCCACTCAGCAATCTGATCTTCACTAAGATGGTTGTTCACAGACCTTGCCTCCCTTACTTTGCACTGCTTTTTGTCATGCTCAGCAAGGGCAGCCCCACGGCTGTCAATGCTCAGAATGACAGCTCAGGGCGCGATCCCTGTCATGCTGAGCGCAGCGAAGCATCTCGGCAGTTCGTGATGCTCTGATGAACCCCAAAAGGCAACTGCAGTGATCCTTCGCCCCGGCGGACGGGGGCTCAGGATGACATGACTGACGGGTCTCTTCATACGTTCCTTCCCTTGCACTGCTGTCGAACCGCATGGACGGCGCGGAAGAGATGTGTCTTCACAGTTCCCAGCTTCAAGGAAGTCGCCTCGGCGATCTCTTCCAGGCTCATCTCCTCGACGAAGCGCAGCACAAAGACCGCGCGCTGTTGCGCGGAAAGCTTTCGAACCGCCGCCCAGACACCGGCCACTTCTTCGCGCCCCAGAATTACACGCTCCGGGGAAGCCTGAGGGTCCGCCAAGCTCTGCCCGATCTCTGCGACCTCCGACGATGAAGACGTCAGCCGGTCCCAGAACTCCCGCAGGCGGCTGCGCCGGTGATCGCGGGCCAGGTTCACGGCGATTTTCAGCAGCCACACCCCCACATTCGCTTCGCCCCTGAAGCTGGCGCGCTTCTGGTAAGCTTTCAGAAAGCACTCCTGCGTAAGAGTCTGTGCCGCATCGGGGTCGCGAACCATGCCCAGAAGTACGCGATAGATGCGTTGCTGGTGTGCCTGGACAAGGGGCGTAAAGTCGTCCAGTGCGAACATGCCGAGGCCAACCCTTTCTTGAGCCGGAATCATCATAGCAGCTTGGCCATTCTGCCCCATCTTTGCTCCTCATTCCATCAAGACGGAATTGAGGTGGGAAGGTTTACACCAACCATCCCCCCTCAGTCACATTTTCCACTTGACAGCTTTCGGGACCTATGATAGCCTATAATTGTGGTTGTTCGCGGGACAAATTGTCTAGCCCGACCCCAGGTCGCGCCGAGGCTCAGGTGAATCCGGCACGAGGGAATAGCAGCGCTCTATGGAAAATGGAAAATCGTGGGAACGAAGCTAATAAGTACATGAAAACAAAGGAAGTCACTGTTTTTGTTGCAGCAAATTCTGGGTGTTTTGCGCGCAGATTAGCGCGAATTGGACGCAAAATGGAGTACGTACAGCGCATTTTGCGCAAAACGAATCTAAGGTCCGAGTGGAAAGCCGAGGCCTGGCAAGGACGATTTGTCGGCTAGTACTTGCTGGCGAAACTCCGCGTCATATTGCTGAGCGGCGGGAAGGGCGGGGCTTCAGCCCCGCCGCGGAAAACGGCCCGTCATTGGGGGCTTTAGCCCCTGAAGGAACGTGGCTTCAGGGCCTAAAGGCCCAACTCGTTGGGCTCTCGGAGTCGGCGCGGCTGAAGCCCCGCCCTTCCAAAGTACCCGCGGCGGGCCGGTGGAAATGCGGGGACGGCAAGCCGTCCCCCTACAGCGAGACGGTTATCGACAGATTAGGGCCCGCGGCACGTTGCTTGACGAGTCTGCGCTTTCCCCATAGACTTAAAACATGCCTGCGTAGTTGGGAACTGGTATCAAAGACTATGTCATTACGAAAGACTTTCGTTGCGTTCACACTCGCTTTAGCGCTGGCTCCGCTCGCTCGGTGCCAGAGCAACATGGAACTCTTCCCCCTGACGGATATCAAGCCTGGACTGAAGGGGGTCGGACGTACGATTTTCCAGGGTGAGCAGGTTGAAGAATTCCAAGTCGAGATTCTAGGCGTATTGAAAAACGTCCTGGCGCCAAAGCGCGACCTCATCCTGGCACGCCTTTCGGGGGGGCCGCTGGCGAACACCGGAGTGATTGCCGGAATGAGCGGCAGCCCGGTTTACATTGATGGCAAGCTGGTCGGCGCAGTGGCCATTTCATTTCCATTTTCGAAAGAGCCCCTGGCGGGTATCACGCCCATCCAGCAAATGGTGCAAGTCGTCCCGGAGGAGAAGGGCCAAACACCAACCCACGCGGCGCTTCCCCTTGACTTTCGTCTGGCCGGGACCACCAACGAACCTCGCGAGAACGCGCGCTTGATTCCTGAACAGGATTTCGGCCCTGAAACTCTGCGACCACACTTCCCGGTGACAGAAGCGGGGATCTCATACCCCAACGCGGTGATACCGCTGCGGTTTGGCGGTTTCGCCGCCGAGGCCGTGGAGCCGTACATGGCGCTGTTCCGGCAGATGGGCTTTGAGCCGATGATGGGCGGGGCGCTGGCAGGCGGACAGAGTTCAACCCCGGTGGATTCGGAACTGAACCCCGGTTCAATGATCAGCATGCTGCTCGTGCGGGGCGATCTCAACTTGAGTGCGGACTGCACTGTCACCTACCGGCAAGGGAACAATCTTTACGCCTGCGGGCATCGCTTGCTTGCGGTGGGT
Source organism: uncultured Acidobacteriota bacterium (assembly GCA_963831905.1). Taxonomy (GTDB): domain Bacteria; phylum Acidobacteriota; class Terriglobia; order UBA7540; family UBA7540; genus CAVROP01. The sequence goes on from CAWHRX010000010.1 coordinate 328,644, forward strand.
CCAATTCAAATCCCTTTTGCGCCCGCCCACGTCTTAGTCACCGTACCGAGCCTCGCGTCGTCCTTTAAACTGGACGCGTCTGGCGACGCCGTAATGGGAACGATTCGGCAGGACCGTTTTGACGCCGTCTACGGCGTGGTGGGGGAGAAAACCCCTCCCATGATCCCGGTCAGTGTAAAAATCCAAAGTACCTTGAATACCCAGGAGAATTATAAATTCGAGGTTATTCAGGAAACGTTCCTATCGCCCTTGCTGGTAAACCTGGGTTTTGTTTCAACCCTCGGCAACACGGAAAGAACCATAGGCGCCGCCACGTTGGATATTGAAGGGAAGATCCGCCTTGCGGGGGCAGATCCGGTGAACTTCCAGGACGTCCTGTCGGGCGAGATGGGGATTAGTGCGCTGGCGGGTAACCTGGTGGCGACGCCCTTGAACTTCCTGTTGGGCAGCGGCTTTCCTGACTTGCGCGTCGAGGGCGTCGAACTCTCGGTGAGGTCGCGGAACGAGCAGAGTGTTGCCACGCTCGAGCAGGTTTGGAGCTCGCGGTCAGAAGTTAAACCGGGTGATCACATCGAGGTCTTTGGTCTTCTGCGGATGCCCGGTGGGCAAGTGGTAACCCAGAAAATTCCTGTGAATATACCGGAAAGTACCAACGATAAAGGATTGATGCTCGCGGTGGGGGGCGGCGCGTCGATCAACATGTTGCAATTCCGTCTCGCTCAACCCGGAAGCTCGGCGCGCGACATCCATCAATTGGTCAAGGCTCTGAACCGCATGAGACGCAACAACCGGCTCTACGCGCTGCTCATGGCCCCGCAACGTTCGTTTGTCCTGGAAGGGGATGAATACCCCTCCCCTCCTCCTTCCTTGATACAAACCTTCATGTCCGACCCCGCGGCGGCCTCCAGCGTCAGCCTCAGCGCCACTTCGGTGGTCGGAGACTATGAGGGGGCGGCGTCTTCGTTCATGATCCATGGCCAAAAGACGCTCCTTCTGAAGGTCGTGGCGCCAGGACTCTAGTGCGGGTTCGAGTGCCTCCTCCCCGCAGAAGAAGGAGGAGGAGGGTGGCAGGGTCTGTATCGTTGCGCCGTCGGATCACGCCAGTCGCGCCGCGGCAGTGAGGAAATCACGAAAGGTAAGGCATGAAACCAAATAAGAAGCTCCTGTTCCTGTTCATTCCGTTGCTTTTTTCCCTGCCCGGCACGGGGACGGAAACTGTGTTTTGGCAGGTTGGCTCCTTTGAGGAGTTCCTACAGGGGACGCTTTCCAATGTCTCGCTGGATACAGAGGGGGAGCTACACCTCGCCCCCGGGGCACGAGTAGTCTTCAATCCCGAGGAGGCCCTCGCCCTCTCCCTGGCTCACGACCAGAAAGGCAACGTCTACATTGGCACAGGCCATCAAGGAAAGGTCTTTCGCGTAGATAACGCGCTACACTCCTACCTTCTGTTTGCCGCCCGCGAGCCCGACATTTTCGCTTTGGCCGCCGGCCCTGATGGATCGCTGTATGTGGGAAGCTCGCCGGAAGGCAAGGTGTATCGGATCACGCCCGACGGTCAGTCCAAAGTATTCTACGATCCGCACACCAAGTACATCTGGGCCCTGGCTCTGGATCAGGCAGGTAGGCTGTATGTCGCCACCGGGGACAAGGGCCAGATCTTCCAGGTTGACTCGTCAGGAAAGGGCACCCTTTTCTTCGACAGCAAACAGACCCACATCATGTGCCTCGCCTTCGAACGGGACGGAGACCTGCTTGCCGGAAGCGTCCCGAACGGCCTGATCTACCGCATAACTCCGAAGGGGAAGGGCTTCGTTTTGTATGAGGCCAACCTGCCTGAAATTCATGACTTGGTGACCGACTCGAGTGGGCGTATCTATGCCGCAGCCTTGGGCGGAGCGGGAGGTAAGGGTTCCCCCGAACTATTTGTCCCACCCCTTACCGGCCCGGTTCCCGGCGGGGTCACCACCATCACGGTGATGGCCTCCGACCAAGTTCAACTCAGCGGCGGATCTGCGGCGCAAACTCCGCCCAGTGAGGGAGCAAGCCCGCCTAGCTTTAACCGCCAGACCCCCGTGGTGACTGCCCTGCCCAATTTTCAGCTCCCGCAGGGTCGCGGCTCTTTGATCGAAATACTTCCTGACTCAACCGCCGAGACGATCTGGAATTCGAACAACGAGAGCGTTTTCGGCTTGGCAGTGCGAGGAAATCACATCCTCTTTTCCACGGACTCCAATGGACGCATCTTCGACATGATCCCCGGGCGTAACGCAGAAAGGCTGAACCTTGTCACCGAAACACATGAGTCCCTTGCAACGCGCCTGATGACCGAGGGATCTGACCTTTACATAGCCACCAGCAATATCGCCCAACTGCTGAGGATTGAACAGGGAGTATCCGCAGAAGGAAGCTACGAGTCTCCCGTCAAAGACACGAAGTTCATTTCTCACTGGGGTGTACTCGCTTGGCGAGGTGAAACGCCTGCTGGGACAACCCTCGAATTCTTCACGCGATCCGGAAACTCCGAGCGGCCCGACCAGACCTGGAGCGACTGGGCAGGCCCATATCACGGATCCAATGGCAGTCCGGTGGGGAGCCCTGCTGCCCGTTACATTCAGTGGAAGGCGGTCTTCCACGCCTCCGGCGCCGGCAGCCCCACGTTGAATGACGTCACGGTGTCCTATTTGAACCAGAATCTACCCCCTCAAATTCGGTCGTTGAATGTGAGCACGGCGGGGGAACGCACCAGTCCGGCCGGGAGTGGCTCGTCAGGTCTATCCGCCGCAGCGGCCATTTCCGTCGGCGCTCCGCCCGGCGGTTACGGGGGGGCGCCCGGTGCAAGTTCCTCAGCTAAGTTGCCGGTGACGCTGTCTTGGCAGGCCGACGACCCAAACAACGACCAGCTCTTGTACTCGCTCTACGTCAAGGCGACGGATGAACAGGAATGGCACCTCCTGAAAAACAAATTGCACCAGACGAATTACACCATAGAGCCCGGTTCTCTGCCGGATGGGAAATACATAGCAAAGCTGGTTGCATCGGATGAAGAGTCCAACCCGCCCGAATTGGCACGAAAGTCGGAGTTGCTGAGCGCCCCATTTTGGGTCGACAATACGCCGCCGGAAGTCCGGGTGCTTCGACAAAATGTCAGTAATGGTGAGACTGAAGTCGTGTTCGAGGTCGAGGATAGCACTTCGCCCCTCCGCAGCGCCGAGACCTCGCTGGACGGGAAGGAGTGGCAGAACATTCTGTCTGACGATGGCATCGTCGATTCTCGCAAGGAGACCTTTACGGTGAAGCTCTCCAAGCTGGACGCCGGCGAACACGTCGTATCGCTCCGGGCCTTTGACACGGCTGGCAATCTTGGTGTCGGCAAGGCCGTTCTGCGGGTTGCCCCGCGCTGAGCGAGCGCCGGCGTGTCCGCCCGTGGGCCTCGGGCGCGGCAGAGGCGCCGCTGCTACCGAAGCGGGCCAATGTTTTTCAGGCAGGCATGAAGACAACTCTCGTATGGGCCACCGCATCTCACCATTCGAGTCTGGATGCGGCTGGAAGTGATATTCCTTGAGCCAACAGAAGACGGCGGCTCCCAAGGCCGCTTCCGAGACTCAACTGGTTGCGCGCGCGCAGCGCGGAGATGAGGAAGCGTTTGCCGCGCTCTTCGAGATGCACAAGCGGCGAGTTTACTCGCTCTGCTTGAGGATGACCGGAAATACTGCGGAAGCGGAGGACTTAGCACAGGAAGCCTTTCTTCAGCTTTTTCGCAAAATTTCAACCTTTCGCGGTGAGTCTGCTTTTTCCACCTGGCTGCATCGGCTGGCTGTCAACGTCGTGCTGATGCACTTGAGAAAGAAAGGACTGCAACAAGTTTCGCTGGACGAGGTCGACTCCAGTCAGGACGAGCCCGTCAAGCGCGATTACGGCGACTATGACCAGAGGTTGATGGGGTCTGTGGATCGCATCAGCCTGACGCGAGCCATCGCCGAACTTCCACCAGGATATCGGACGGTGTTTGTTTTGCACGATGTCGAGGGTTACGAGCACAACGAAATTGCCGAAATCATGAAGTGTTCTGTCGGTAATTCCAAATCTCAGCTTCACAAAGCGCGAATGAAACTGCGCGATTGGTTGCGCCAGAATCAGGGGCTGATGGCTCCGGGCGAGCCGGTAACCTCCGACCAGGCGCCGACCAAAAGGTAATACCGAGATGGATGATACTCGACGCCATAAGACCGCAGAGTGCGATCGCTTTGGGTTGGAGTTGGAAGCCTACATGGAAGGCGAAGTCAGGCCCTTTGTGCTGGCTCACCTTCGCGAGTGCGTATTCTGCAAGGTTGTGTCTGAGGATTTGCAGGCGTTGCGGACTGCGGCCGGCGAACTTCCGCTTGAGGAACCGTCTCCCGCAGTATGGGCAAATGTGCGGGCTCAACTGTCGGCGGGGGGAGCGTTCGCCGAAAAGGAAGGCGTGTGGAGTTGGCTTGGGCAACTGGATTTGTTTCGCCGTCCGGTTCCTGTGGCGGCCTTTGCCTGCATGCTGGCTCTCGGCTGCTGGATGACGGCGCCCCGGAATTATCCGCAACTGGAAGCCTCCGCTTCCCTAGCCGCCTCGGGGGGCCAGCCTGCCGCCGTCCGATCCATGGCCTTTGTAAGCGGCGGGACCGGCCTGGAACAGGTGGTCCGCGAGTTGGAGGAAGCCTTCAAAGCGCGGGAGGGATCTCTCGCTCCCGACGTCAAGGCGACCTACGAGAACAGTTTGAGTTCGCTTGATGTTTCAATCCGGGAATGCAACGATTCGTTGCAACGTGAGCCGGGCAATTCGATGGCTCATGAATATTTGTTTGCAGCGTATTCCCAAAAAGCTGAGGTATTATCTTCAGCATTGGAAATTGATGAAGGCCGTTAGGCCAGCCCAGGGGGGACTTGACAGTGGCTGAACGTCATCAACAAAAAACAATAAAAACAACGGCTTTCCCTTATGGCATGGGGATATTTCTCTGCTCGCTGGCACTGCCTGGCCTGTTAGTTGCCGCCGAAGGCAACCGGGTCGAGAAGACCTTCGAAGCGGCGCCCAATCCTCGCGTTACGGTCTCGAATGCGCGTGGGCTGATACTTGTCAGAGGATGGGACAAGCAGCAGGTGCACATTGTGTGTTCGGTCATGTCACCCCGTGTGGAAGTGGATAGCGAGGTCATCCCGCCCAGCGGACCCGCCGACAAAGTTCACTTCTCCACGCACATCCTGGATCCCTTGGTATCCGGAAAAGATCAGACGGCCGACTACAGCTTGGACGTCCCCATGGGAACCGATCTTGAAATCCGCGATACACAAGGAAGCGTGAAGATTGAAAAGCTCCAAGGCGACGATGCAACCGTGGAGACCGTGGGGGGAGTCATTGTTGTCTCCGATTTCACCGGCCACCTCTTCGTGCGCTCGATCGGAGGGAATATCGATGTGATCCGCGCCGCGGGACGCGTGGAGGCGTATTCAATCACAGGAGACCTGCATTTCGTCTCTCCGGCAACTTCCAAGCTCCGGGCCACCACAACCTCCGGGAGAATTCTCTTTGAGGGCGATTTTCCGGATGGCGGCGACTACTCACTTTCCGAATACAGCGGCGATATGGATATAATTTGCCCGCCCTCGGCGTCTTTCGAACTCAATGCCAAGACAGATCGGGGCAAGCTGGAGAACGAAATGCCCATCACCATCCGGCACCAACCCGCTACCCCGCTCTCCTCCGCCAACAGCCTCTTTGGCACTCACCTGACCGGCAAAGCGACGGTGAGTTTGAAGTCCTTTAGCGGGACAATCCGGATTCGGCAACGATAGCGGAAGGGAGTCGTAAGTCGAGAGTCGAAGGTAAAAAGCCAGGAATCCGCAGTTTCCCCTACTGTTCAACTTCTCGATTCGTTACACCTTAACCGTTCGCCCCTTCGACTCACCGACCTCTCAACTGCTTCGCTTGGCGTCGTTCATTTCTCGGCTTTGGACTCTGCACTTTCGACTTTCGACTCTGAACTTTCGACTCTGTTATAATTCCCTCGAACAATGATCCGCCGCCGGCGCAAACAGGTTTATCTGCTCGGATTCATGGGCAGTGGCAAATCAACGGTCGGAGAGATCCTCTCCGAGAAACTGGACTGGCCTTTCATCGACCTCGACACAGTCATCGAAGCCGGACAAGGCGTGAGCATCCGGGAGATATTTGAAAGATCAGGCGAGGCCTTCTTTCGCCAACTGGAACGCGCTGCCTTGACCGAGGTGTTGAAAAGCGAGCCCGCCGTGATTGCGCTGGGTGGCGGGACGTTCGCGAACGAGGCCAATGTCGAACTGCTTCGCGATACGGGCGGAACCACCATCTGGCTGGATTGCCCGATGGAGATCCTGCTCGAGCGGTGCTCCGGCATGGTGACCCGTCCGCTGTTCCGCGATCCCGAATCCTTGCAGCGCCTGCTCGACCTCCGGCTTCCGTACTATCGTCTGGCGGAATTCAGAGTCTCCACGGCAGGACGGAGCGCACAGGAAGTCACCGAGCAAATTCTACGCCTGGGGACCTTCTAAGCGGAACGGATTAAGCCGCTTCTTCGCCGTGAGGGGGAAGAGCAGAGGGTAGAAGATTGAAAAGAACCCGCGGTGCCGCCTTACTAGCCTACAGTACCTCAATGATTCTGCTGTGGCAACTGCTGGCTGCGATGTTGGCCGGCAACCCGGGAGGCCGGCCGCAAGAGGCGGCCGGCAGCCCGACTCCCGTGAACATGGAGGATGAAGGCGTCTTTGTGATTTCCATGGCGGGACGCCCCATCGGCAGCGAGACCTTCAGGATCCACTCCTCGCCCGGCAGGATCGAGGCGCGGGGCGAAATTCGCCTCAACCTCGAGAAGAACGGCAAGACGGTGAGCGTGCAAAGCTTCCCTGACCTGGTCGCCGACTCCCAACTCCGCCCGCTGACCTATACGTGGAGACTACACGGCCCGCAGTCCTCACGGCTGGAGGTTGACTTTCGCGCCAGACCTGCCAAAGTTCGCTACCACACCATCAACGGCAGCGAGGATGACCGGGACTTCGACCTCGCGCCTGACGTGGTCGTTCTGGACGACAACGTAATTCATCATTTCCAGTTGATTGCGGCTCGCCTGCAGGCGATGGGAGGCGGGAAACAAACTCTTCGCGTATTTGTTCCACAGGAGGCACTGCCCAGCCTTATGACTGTGGAAGACCTGGGAGTCGCTGCAACACCGGATAGCTCGGGGGAAGCCGGTTTGCGCCATCTCCTCATTACCACCGACCTCACCCACGTCGATCTTTGGGTCGACGACAAGCTGCACGTCCAGCGCATTTCCGTTCCCGCAACGCAGCTCGAAGCCTCCCGAAAAAACTAGGTCAGGTTCGTGTTGAATTGAGGATGGGCGACCCTGAAAACAGGCAAGGGCGGCGCTGGTATCTGTGCCAGCTCCGCCCTCAGCCAAATCGATCTACCGATCTGTATTCTTCCTGTACTTATAAGCTACTACGAGCAGCTCTCGCCTGCCGGAGGCACGTAGGGACTAGCGTAGCCTTCCTCGTAGGCAAGCTGGTTCAAGGCGCAACCTACCGCGTTCGACGCTGCTGCCGCTGTCGAGGCTGCTGCTTCAGCCGCTGAAGTTGCTGCTGCTGCCGCCGCTGCCGCCGCTGCCGCTGCCGAAGCCGCATCCGTCGCGTTGGTGTTTGCGTTCCCTGCGCGGGACACTGCTACCCCTGCCAACACCGCTGCCGCACCTGCCGCTGCCGTAGCCACGATGGGCCAAACGCCTCCGCTGCCACCACCGCAGCAACGCCCCGCTGATCCACCGCCTTGCGGCGCCTTCATCTGCGGAGTCACCGTCAGCGTCTTGCCCTTCGCAACGTTAACCACTTTGCCGTTGCCTTGGTCGACGCGCAACGCACCATCCTGCGCGGTGACAATGACCGTGCCATTCAGCATTGCCACTTCACCCAGAGTTTTGAAACCGGAAACTGGAACCACGGAGACGTCGCCGATCTTCATTCGAACCGGAGTCCCGGACACATCGTGGAAGACAGAAACGTTGCCTTGGCCCAGCAGTACTGTTACCTCATCGGAATCCCGCAGGAAAGAGGCCACGGTGTCACGGCCGAATACCATGCGGCTCGCATTCCCCAGGGCTACCACGGCCACCCCGTCTTTCACCTGGAGGCTGTCACCACTGAAGAGGGTTGTGTTAGGAAGAAGAGTCTGGCCGCCCACTGTTGCGTTCATGGTGCCCGCCACCGATCCGACGACCGCCGATCCCGCAAACACCGGGGCCACAGCGACCAATCCCAGGAGGATCAGGTACAGCGAAAAACGCGCGATGCAATTCCTGCTCAACATTATTGGTTCTCCTTTTTTGTGGGCCGGGTTGCTTCTCGCCTCCCTAACCCATCGTGGTTTTTCCAATCTTTTCGATTTCGCATTCAGCGTACTATGACCAGCGAAATCTTGTCAAGACCTTTTTTGGCATTTTTGAATCTGCTGTCCCGTTCACTCACGCCCTCGAAATGAGGTCGAGCAGGAGTTGGTGAAGACTGCCTCACTCCACCAAAACCAAACCCGGTGGCGGCAGCAGGCTCTTGCCGTCATGCGACCACCCAAGGCTTCCGATATTCCTTCGTCAACAATTTGTTAGCTTCCGCATCGCCGGGAAATTGCTCTTGCTCTGCGTCCCAGGTGAGCTTGCGGCCCAACTTGTACGCAATCCCCGCTAGCAGGCCGGCGCTCGTCGAACAGTGCATCGTTTCCACATCGGAATTCGGCTTCTGCCGGGACTTGAGGCAGTCCAGGAAATTAAGCACGTGGGGATAGTGCTGAGGGGAACCCCCGGCGCTGATCGCGCCTTCCGAGTTGAATCGCTCCGGGCCGAGTCGCGAGGCCTCCGGCCACAAAGTGTAACCTCCCCGGTCAATAAACAATGTTCCATCGGTCCCGTAAAACTGAATCCCGTAAGAGTGGCCGTCCGGGCCGCGATCGTTGGCGACACGGTTGGAAAACCGGACCACAAATTCCTTTCCGCTCATGGCCGACGCGGGATACTGGTACAAGACTTCAAACGTATCCGGCGTCTCGCGATTATCGTCGAGAACGTATTTCCCGCCCGTTGCTACAATCGTCTTCGGCGCCTCAACTCCCATCGTCCAGTGTACGACATCGATGAGGTGCGTACCCCAGTCCGTCAGAATCCCGCCCGAGTAATCCCAGAACCACCGGAAGTTGTAAATCCCGCGATTGCGATTGTAGGGACGCTTGGGCGCCGGGCCCAGCCACCAGTCCCAGTCGAACCAGGGGGGAGGATCGCTGTCGGGCGGGTTGCCGATTCCTTCCGGGTACTGGTTGCCGTGAATCCAAGTCTCGGCCAGCGTTACCTTTCCGATCTTGCCGCTGCGCACCAGTTCCACAGCCTTCTGAAAGTGCTCGCCCGAACGTTGCTGAGTCCCCACTTGTACGATGCGATTGTGCTTCCTCGCCGCTTGCACCATCTTGCGCCCTTCGAATAAAGTGTGAGACAGAGGCTTCTCCTGGTACACGTCTTTCCCGGCCTCACAAGCAGCGATCATGGGAATCGCGTGCCAATGGTCGGGAGTGGCCACAATCACCGCGTCGATCTCTTTGTGATCAAGAACCCGGCGGAAATCTTTGTAGGTTTTCACCTGGCCAGAGGCCATCGTCGCCGCGTCATCCAGATGGGGCTGATAGGGATCGGCAATCGCCACACAGTCGACTTGGCCCGTATGCAGGAAATCACGCAAGTCCGCCTGGCCCATTCCTCCGGCTCCGATCAGCCCGATGCCGACACGCTCGTTGGCTCCCAGTACATTGCGCACCAGCGGCCCCGCCGATAGCGCCAAGCTCGCGGCAGCCATTGCCGCAGTCTTGCTAAACTCTCTGCGCGAGACTCTTGGTTTATCCATGATTTCCTTTTGTGGCACCGGCGCTCTTGCCTCTGCCGGCCCGGCCCTCCGCCCTCGTCCGGTGTTGAACTACCGGGGACGGCCATTCTACAGGCACCGCATAATACTCTTCCCGAGCGAAATTTGCCACACGGTTCGCGACAGCGCTAGAGCGGCACGGCGTGCTACGCGATATAGCGGACGAGCATCGACTCGACAGGTCCGATGTCGTGGAAGGCCTCCGCCCACTCGAGACCATTAACTGCGCGCAAAACCTCGCGACAGCGCTTTCAGTAGCGTTCAGCCTACTGATATACTTGTTCCTCGCAGTTTCAAGGACGGCCAATGGTGTTCTTTCTCTTGCTTCCCCTGTGGTTTCTCTGCCTCGCGGCTGGCGTGGTCCTGTGTTGTTTCAAGAACTCGCGCTTTCTTTCCTCCTATTTTTTCCTCTGTTCCACGGCCGGCATTGTCGTCGCGCTTGCGCTCTCAACCCTTGTGTTGTGGGCTGCTCCGCGAATACTGAACAGCGCGAACTCATGGGCCAAGTGGGTTGTCATCGCCTCCTACCTTTTTGGCACCGCACTGGGAGGTGTGATTGGCGGAGTGGTTGGCTTCAGCGCTGCCCGCAGGATAAACCGATTGCTCCATTGGCAGTAATTGCGTTCAGGAACCAGCGCGGATTTTCCGTCCCCGCAAAAGTGGGTGTGTGTGAGCGGACGGCAGGCTGTTCCCCAACAGAACGCGCGACGGGAGTAAGATGATTGACTGAGAAGCTATGGGAGGACAAAGGAAAGTGACTGGATTTAGCGAGATTTTCGTAAGTCAGCAAGCCCGCCTCGAACGCCTGGCGGCAATCTCGGAGCCGCTAAGGCCGCCGCAGGAGGTCATTCGCGATGCGGAAAAAGGGAGGGGTCTCGAGGCTGAAGATATAGCCTCCCTCTACGCCGCAGCACGCGATCGGGCGTGCCGAGCCGAGCTTCAGGCGGCGGCAAACCGGATTCGAATGCAATGGGCGAGGAAAACAGTTGAATTCATCATCCCCGTCTACCTGACCAGCTTCTGCCAGAACGAATGCCTCTATTGCGGCTATCGCCAAAGCAATGCCATCGCCGAGCGGGTTCGCCTGAGCCAGGAGGATTTCGAGAAGCAGCTCGACCTTATTCTCTCTTGGGGACACCGCCAAATCGAGCTGGTGCTCTCCGACGACCCGGAGTTCGGCCCGGATAGGGTGGCCCGCTATGTCGCCGCCACGCGCCGCAAGCTCGATGCCCTTGGCGGCGGCATGGTCGTTTTATGCTCCCCTGTCTACAAACAAGAGGATTACGTCCGCTTGCGAGAGGCCGGACTGGATTGGGTGGTCGAGTGGCAAGAAACCTATCATCGCCCCCACTTCGACCGCTGGCACTATGGCAGCTCACCGAAACGCGCCTTCGAGTCGCGCCTGGACCTTTGGGACCATGTGATAGCCGCAGGCATTACCAGGATTGGCATGGGCGTCTTGTTGGGGCTTTACGATTTCCGCCACGACGTCTTGGCAGTTATCGAGCATGGGAACTACTTGCGGCGCACTTACGGAATTGAACCGCACGCCCTGGGCATCCCACGCCTGAAGCCCGCGCGGGGCGTGCTGGCCTCGCAGAAGCCCAATCGCTTCACCGTCTCCGACGACGACTTCCGCCTCGTGGTCAGCGCTTACCATATGGCCTTTCCCACCTCTCGCCTGTTCTTCAACACCCGGGAGAGTTACGACCTGAACATTTCGCTCGTGTCGGCGGGCGATCTCTTCACCGTGGACTGCGAGACGCTGCCCGGCGCCTACTTGCGCAGCCACCTCCCCGGCCAGTTTTCGACTCACGATTATCCATCGCGCCGGGAGGTGGCCGCTAGGCTCGAGCGACGGGGACTTACCGCTCAGTACCTCGCCGAAGAGACGCCTTGCCGGGTCGCGCCAGCGGCGCCTGCCATGGGAACCGCGATTGATATGAAGCGCCGGATGGACGAGCACGCTCAGGTGCGTGCGCGGCTACAAGAATGGGAAACAGCGCTCCTGCAGCTTTCCGCCAATGGCGCCCAAGCCGCCGAGCGCCGGGCGGCGGACGCCTGCTTGCGCGAGTCGCTGGAATACTTCAAGACGGTCCTGACCGCACATTGCCGGCGCGAGGAATCGGAATCGTTCCCTGCGTTCCTCGAGGATGCCGGCGCCGCTCCAAAGCTGGCGGCCCTTCGCGCCGAGCACGAGCGTTTTGGAGTGGACCTGGATAAATTCGAACGGCAGATGGTTTCCTACGGCCTTTCCAAGGACCCCACCGTGCTCTTAAGCCTCGGCAGCCGCATGATTCGTGAAATGCGCGCTCACCTTGAGGCGGAAGAGCAGTTGCTGCGGTAGGCAGGCTGGCGTGGAGTCAGGCAAAAACATGAAACGGATCGAGAAGCTCTCGAAGCAGTTGTGCCGCGAAGTCTCCCCTTCATACTAGCCTATCGTAGTGGCCTAAATCAGTTCTGGGCAACTCCCAGCCGCCGGTAGCCTGGCCGAGGCCGCCCGGCCCGTGCCTTGCGACACGGGCCGGATTTCTTGTGCTCAGAGGGGGTGGCTAGAACGTGAGTTTCAAGCCAAACTCGATGACGCGCGGACCGCCTAATCCGTACAAGCCGGAGCCCAGCGTGACGCGGGTGGTGCGCTGACCGTAGGTCGTATCGTTGGCGAAACCGGTTGTTCCAGCCGGAGCGTTGACCGGCTGCAGGGTACCGCTGAGAAGGCTGGAACCCTGATCGAAGTTTTGCGAGTTGGTCACGTTATAGAAGGTGATGCTGGGTTGCAGGGTGACGTTTTCGCGGATTTTCGCAATGTAAGTCAGCCCCAGATCAGCCGTGAACAATCCCCCCATGCCTACTTGTCCGGGAGGCGCGTCGGCCAGCGTGGGAGTGACCGCACCCAATTGTTGCAATTGACCGGCGGTCATCAAACCGGCGGATACCAGCGCTTGCCCGGCGGGAGTAAGCTGGTCTGCGTACTTCGAATTGTAAGCATCGATGTACTTATTGATGTTGCCCGGGTTCACGCTGCGTCCGAAGGCTCCCAGGTTGGTTCCCGGAAGAATGTCGCCCATGGTGCCGTCGCCCGTGAGGTCAGTCTGGAAGATCTGTCCGGTGGTGGCAACCACGCGCGACTGCCCCGGAGACAACTCAAGGTTTTGGGGAAGCGAACTGTCAGCATGGGCAATCAGGCTCAACTGGAATCCCTTGGCGAGAGTAAAAACACCCCCCGCCGAGAACTGGTTGGTACGATCAAGGGAGCCAGGCCCGATATAGTGATTGTAATTGTCGAAGTCCGTCACGAGACCTCCAAAGTCCTGGTCGAGGGCCATCGTACTGAGGCGCGAGAGCGAGTAGGAAACCTGTAAATTGATACCCTTTACCCCTCGCATGGGGTTCTTCACCTGCTGTTTGAGACTGACATCCAGGCCATTGTAAATGGAATGCCCAATGGGGAAATCCATTTCGTTTTGGCCCACCGCGGGGTTGGCGCCTGGGAAGGCTGCCCCGGTGTCAGCAGTGAGGCCGGACCCAGAGGCGGGAAAGCCGAAAAGATACGCAGCCCCCGAATCCAGGCCGTTGACTGCATAACTATTTATCGTGGCGCCGGCGTTAATGGCGCATTGGACGCCGCCCGGTCCAGCCGGGCAATTGAAGGACGAGTTAGTGGTGTTGATGGCGTTCATCGCCGCGTTCTTCTCCAGGAAGCGAGCCGCCCCCACGTGGTTGCTGTCCCACAACATGAGATAGTGGAGGGCATGGTTCCGCACATAATCCACGCTCAGCACCATTCCGTGGCGAATTTCGCGCTGGACGCCGACATTAAACTGCTCGGAATAGGGCGTACGGAAGTTGGGCGCGAAGAGGTTCGTGCTCGTATAGGCGTTATCCGCCAAGGTCGTCCCGATATAGCTGCCGTTAGCGGCCGGGCCGGCGGCAATCGTAGCCGCCTGGTAGGCTGCCTGGTCGGCCTCGATCTGACTCGCGACGGTCCCAACCGGCTGCCCGCAAATGTTGCTGGCGTTGATGGACCCGCCTCCAGGAAGGCTGATGGTCCCGCAGCCGCTCGTGAACCCCAGGAATAAGCCCTTTTGCAGCCGCGCCGCAGGGTCAAACAGGACGTTGTTCCACACCGTATTCTCGTAATAGATCCCGGCCCCAGCGCGGATCACGGTTTTGCCATTCCTGCTGGGGTCCCAGGCGATTCCGAGCTGAGGCGCGAAGTTCAGGTTAGGCTGGTTGACTTGATTGCCCAGTCCCGGTCCGAAAGCGTTGATGGCCGGGGAGGGCCCCAGGTAAGTGTCGCTGCGGCCGGTATCCCTGATGTAATGCAGGCCGATGCTGATGTTCAAGTTCGGCCGGATCCTCCAGTTGTCGCCGATATAAGCGGCAAAGCGCGTATCAAATTGGCCTCCGCCAGGGAATCCGAAGCGCGGGATCGCAGTGCCGTAGCCCACGCCGTTGCCGAGCGTCACGTCGTCTACCGGATAATTGAGCGGGTTGGCTGCTCCGCCGGCAAAAGGCCCCGCCGTGGCCGCGGTGATGTCCGCGGCAGTGTAGTTGTTGCCGACCGCCGGGGCCGAGGCAAGAAACGACGCGTAGCCTCCGCCCAGGATGCGGTTCACCTCCATCCCATAACGGATCATATGCTTGCCCCGAATGGTGCTGCCGTCGTACTTGAACTCCAGGTCGTGCTGCTGGGTCACTTGCGGGGCCAGGAAATTCGGCCCCGAGCAGAAGACGTCCGCGCCCCCAGTAAGGCAGTCGGGGTCGCTGCCGAAGGCCAGCTCGAGTCCCGGCGCCGGGTCGAAGCCTTCCGAGGCGCCGGTGATGTGGTTGGCGAAAGTCAGCATTTCAAGCCGGAAGCTATGCGTAAAATTGCCGGTAACCCAGTCCACACCACCCAAATGGTCCTGGGCGTGGTCGAAATTCTTGAAGGGCGAAAAGGTGTTGGGAATAAACGGAACCACGTTACTGTTTTCGTTGTAAGTGAATCGGTAGAAAAGCTTCAGGTTCTTCGTCGCCTGCCAGTCCAATCGCCCAAAGGCCTCCTGTTCCCGGAAGGGCTGATTGATGGAACTGGAGAGCGGGGCGAAATTTCCTCCCAATTCGACAGGCGCCAGGTAGTCCTGACGGTTGCGTTCCCAGTCGAGGAAGAAGAAGAGTTTGTCCTTTACAAACGCGCCTCCGGCGTTGCCTCCGAACTGCTCGCGGCGGAAGAAGAGATCTTCCGGAGCGACGCGCGCAGCCAGGTTATGCCAGCGTCCATAGTCAAATGCTTCGCCATGATACTGGTTGGAGCCCGAACGGGTGGTGACGTTGACCGCGCCCGAGGAGGTCATGCCGGAGGATAAGTCGAGCGACGACTGCTCGATCTGAAACTCCTGAATGGCACTCGCAGGAATGTTCATCGTGGTCGTGCCGACGTTCTCGTCGCTGACGTCGCCGCCATCCACCTCGATGCGGGCGCTGCGGCCGTACTTGCCGCCGAAGGAGATGGAAGAGAAACCGTTCTTGGTGGGATCAAAGACGGCGCCGTCCTGGATCTGAACCCCAGGTTCAAGCTGCGCCAATTGCAGAAAATTGCGGCCGTTGATGGGCAGATTTTCAATCTGCTGGGTGGTGATAACGCCCTGCACTACGGCCTGCTCCGTGTTCACTTGGACCCCTGTCGCCTCGACCTGGACCGTGGTGGTTGTCTCGCCCACGCGCAGCGCCACGTTACCATTGGCCGTGTTGTCCACCTGCACGGTCAGGTGGATTTCAGTTGTAGTGAAACCGGGCGCGACGACGCGGACGGTATAGTCAGCCGGAGTGAGGGGGCCGGAGTTATAAAGCCCTGCCGAGTTTGTGCTCAGGTTCAACTGCTGCCCTGTGGCCTTGTTAATAATCGAGACATTCGCGCCCGGAACGACGGCGCCGCTCTGGTCGGTAACCGTGCCGACAATGCCGCCCGTCGAAATGGTCGCTTGGGCGTTGGCTGACGTGGGACGTCCAAAGGTGAACAAAGCCACTGCTAGAATGGCCAGTATACCGGCTATTCGTATGCGCTGAGTCTTTCGCATGCTTTATTTCCTCCTGTCCTCAGATTCTGAGGATCTCATTGTTGTCCTTCGGATAACCATGCGTCGCGCCCCCACGACCGCATGACTTTGGGCTCGGCTGAAAGAATCCACCAATCCTGCATAACCCGGGTCGATCGTTTCAAAACATTACAATTAGTGCAAGCCGCTGTGAGAGAATGCTGCAGGTCCTCCAGGCCCAACCGGGCTGGAGGTGAAACTCGCGCTAGAGCACGTTCTGTGCTTCGTTCGTCTGCACGTTCTGGATTTCAACTAATTGTCAGACTCACTTTAGGAAGGCGGGAACGATTGCCTTTGAGGACACGTGCCCCGGCACCGCCGATGGAAACAGGTGCAATTGCTTTTCCAAAACCTGGAAGTTGTTTAAGCCGATTGTTATCATTGGGATAGCTTCCAACCAGGAGGCCAACTCGAGGCAACGAAATTCCAAAAAAGGAAACTCACTTCCAAAAAGCGTATGAGTAAATCCTGAGGCTGGACGAGATTGCCCCGTGCGAATCGACCCTCGGTGGACGGACGGGGTGAAGGCGCTTGCCCCGGGCGAGGAATTGCAGGGCCGCTCTTTCGGCCGGAATGGTTGCAGGCGGGAGCCCGGTGTAGTCAACTATTTGTCACCATCACGGCCTCGCATCAGGGCTCGCGAGTCCTGACTTGGTTTTAGCAAAACGCGGTGTATCGTGCTCCTTTTGGGGTCAAATTGCTGTCAATTGGCGCACAAAACGCACAAAACTTGCAGCATTGAAAAAAGTGATGTCCTTTGTTTTCAAGTACTCCTTAGCTTCGTTTCCACTATTCTTCATTTTTCGTAGCAACCTGCTTTCCCCGGATTGTCGAAGCCAGCCGTCTTCTGTTGCGCCTCGGCGGGTACGGCGCCCGCTAAGGACAAACTGTCCGCCACAGGACCATCATAATAGGCTATCACAGGTACCGGGGCTTGTCAAGCGGAAAATGTGAAAAAAGGCGGGCGGAATTTCGCAAACCTTATCACTCGTGCCCGAGCCAGCACGCTGTGCAAGGTCACGTTACTTAACTGTCTATTACCCAATGAGTTCAAGACCTGGGGCCCGGAGCAGCCGCATCATTTTTTTCTTGACAAAGATGTTAAGCGGATGTATCAACATCAACCGTCCTGAGATCTGACTAGCACTTAAACGTATAACGACGATAGAAATTCTCCGAGGCTCCAGTTTTCTGTAGATTCATACTTTTTTTGGAATGATTCGATAAGTTGAGAAGCGGGAACGGACGAGCTTTAGCTAGTTAAATCATAGGGTTGGACAACTTCTCCGATTTGGAATGCGGATTGCTCCATTCCGAAGGCTCGGGGAGTTTCGAAAGTACCACCCCTTAATCCTCCCTCTCCCAGGGGGGGAACGGTTCCTGAAGTCGCAATACAGAACAAAAGCTGGTTGCAGGACATTAGAGAGCGGTTGACCCTGGGTAGTCATAGAGTTTTTTCCAAAATCAGGTAAGTCGCAAACGCAACGGTCTGGCGGCCTACGTTGCGCACGGGGGCAAGATAACGTGCAACGGAGGAATGCCACGCAAAGTTGCAAACCCCAACGAAATAGTTTTCATACTGTCGGCCGTGTGGGGGCACGTCGGCCCCATGCCAGGATTCGTCTTGGCCAAATCGCAGGAGGTATAGCTAAGGAGGGTATGGCGAATGCGTAGAGTGAGGATGGTTCTTGTGCTTTCGTTCGCGCTGGCGGTCGCAGCGCTGGCGCCAGTCCTGGCTTTCGGACAAGTCACCGGGAGCGGAACGATTATCGGCTCGGTGGCGGATCAGTCCGGAGCTGTTATTGTGGGTGCGGAGGTAAAACTTACCGACCGCTCCACAGGATCTTACGAGGTCCAGCCCAGTAACCAGGTGGGCCGCTTCACCTTCAGCAGCGTGAAGCCCGGGATGTACAACGTCGCAGTGACGATGAAGGGCTTCCGGAAGCTGGAGGTAGCGAATCAGGAACTTGTGCTCGGCGGTCAGCTCACGCTGAACTTGACGCTCGAAGTGGGCACGTCCACGCAGACGGTCGAGGTTACCTCGACGCCCGGCGCGGAACTGCAAACCATGAACTCGACGATGAGTTCGAGTGTGACAGGCGCCAGCCTGGTTGAACTGCCGTCCCTCGACCGCGACGTATCGGGCGTGCTTTACTACACACCCACCACCGCGCCCAATTTCCACGGCGCTGAGGGCAACGTGACAGCGGGCCAAGTTGCCGGCGCCACCAGCGACCAGAACCTCATTTACCTGGACGGCGGGAACAACTCGAGCGGCCTCGAGGGTGACAACGCCTACGTGAACGGCGGCCACGGCGTGGTGCCCATGCCGATGGAAAGTATCGAGGAATTCAAGGTCAATACCAACAATATGACCGCCGACTTCAACGCCTCCTCCGGCGCCGAAATTCTCGTCACCACCAAGCGTGGCACCAACACTTGGCACGGTTCGGGTTACGAATTCTACCAGGACGGCGCGCTCAATTCAAACGACTGGTACAACAACTTCCATGCCCTTCCGAAGTCTACCGCCCACTCCAACCGTTTCGGCGGCTCGATCGGCGGACCCATCAGTCCGGTGGTCTGGGGCGGCAAGACCTATATGTACTTCAATTACGAAGGCAACCGCTACCCGCGCTCGAGCCCCGTGGAAATGGGCGTACCTTCGGATTCGTTGCGGGCTGGGATCCTGCAATTCGTCGACTCTACGGGGAACCGGGTGCAGTATAACCTGAAGACTTCCATGGCCTGCGGCGCCAACGGCGGCGAGCCATGCGACCCCCGCGGCATCGGTATCAATCCCGTGGTGCAGGAGATTTGGAACAAATACGTTCCCGAGCCTAACGACTTCCATTACGGCGACACGGTCAATGGAAACTCTTACGGTTATGTCGCCAACATCACTTATCCGTTGACGGATAACTTTTTCGTGGGCCGCCTCGACCACGACTTCGGGACGAAGTGGCGGGGGTTCGTCAGTTACCGGTGGTTCAACGAGAACAATCCCAACACCAGCCAGATCGACTGGGGTGGCGTGCTGCCGGGCGACAAGCTGGGTGTACCCGCTCCGGCTTCCAGCACTCCGCTGAAACCGCGTTACTTCGTCTCCGGCATAACTGGAAACCTCAGCCCCAACGTGACCAACGAGTTCCACTTCAGCTACACACGGAATTACTGGCGGTGGAACAGGGCAGGCGGCATCCCCTACATTTCAGGCATTCCGGATGGCCTGGAATTCGGCGAGCAAAGCGCCCAGTCAGGCAGCTTGTTTGCTCCCATCAATATGGATACCCAGGATGCCCGACAGCGCCTCTGGGCCGAGCACAACTTTGACTTCCGCGACACCCTGAGCTGGATCAAGGGCAACCACTACTTCCAGTTCGGCGGCGACCACATGCATCAGTGGTGGCATTTTGACCGCTATGACGACGTTGTGACCGGGTTGCCGGAACCGATCGCTCAGATGGCCGGCGATGCCGACAATCCCACCATGACGGCCGACTACCAGCCGATTCCTTGCTCCGATACACTCACCACCAACTGCCTGCCCAATCAGTACATCGGTTCCTGGAATGGCCTTTACACCAATACCCTGGGCATGATCGGCGTGACTTCGGTGGTGGTCAGCCGCACTGGGCCGAACTTGACTCCGAACGCTCTCGGAACGCCAGCCGGCTCTTACGATAAAGTGCCGACCTATAGCTTGTATTTCAACGATTCCTGGCACATCAAGCCCAATCTGACGCTCACTTACGGGCTCAACTATGGCGTCCAGATGCCGCCTTACGAGCGCAGCGGCACGCAAGACATCATGGTGGATTCCAATGGCACGCCCATGAACGCAGAATCTTACCTTGCCAACAAGCTGAATGCAGCGAACATGGGAGGGATTTATGATCCGGCATTTGGCTACACGCCCATACGGGACGTGCAAATAAACGGGCAGAACAAGTACCCTTACCTGCCGTTTTACGGAGGTTTGAGCCCGCGCATCGGGCTGGCCTACAGCCCGGCGTTTGACAGCGGTATCCTGCACAAGATTTTCGGGAATAAGGAAACCGTCTTCCGTGGCGGCTACTCTCGCTTCTACGACCGCAGCCTGGGCATTGACTTGGTGTCGACGCCCGTGCTGGGTGACGGCTTTCTTCAGCCCATTGCCTGCATCGGCGCCAATATCGGCGGCACGTGCACCGGCGCGGGCGGCACCAATCCCACCAACATCTTCCGCATCGGCGTAGATGGCAACACGGCCCCCTTGCCGGCCATCGCGCCAACCCTTACGCCGCCCGTCGAGCCGGGCATTACCGCCCCCGGGGTAGCCCTCGGCGCCACGATGGACTCGGCGTATAAACCCGGGAGCAGCGACGAGATCGACTTCAGCGTTCAGCGGCAGTTGAAGGGCAATATGATCGTCGAGATCGGCTACACGGGCCGCTGGGCGAAGCGCATCTTCCAGGGCATCGACATCAACGACGTGCCGTGGATGATGAAGCAGGGCGGACAGACTTTCGCCAAAGCCTGGGATGCACTTTCCCTGGCGAACAAGGCCGGTACGGCTCCCGCTACCCAACCTTGGTTCGAGACTGGTCTGAACAAGAGTTACTGCGCGGGGTACACTACCTGCACCGCTGCCGTGGCGGCTAACGAGTCTTCCCATATCTCCATCGATGACCTCACGGACCTGTGGACGGACCTGGATGCGGCCGGTGCATTCGTCTTCGGCCAGAACACTGTCCCTTTCATGAATCAGGATGATTGGACCTACAACGACACGAGCCTGGGCTTCTCGAACTACCAGGCCCTAGTCGCGACAGTGACCAAGCGCACCGGTCACGGTCTGACCTTCAACGGCAACTTGACTTATGGTCACGACATCGGCACGGCGACCATCAACCAGGAGTACACCCTAGACACCGTCGAGAATCCGTGGAATCTCCGTACGGATTACAGCGACAATCCGTGGGACCGGAAGCTCGTCATCAACTTCCTGAGTACCTATGAATTGCCCTTCGGCAAGGGCCATCGCTTCACCAGCACCAACGGGCTGGTAAGCCGGATCATCGGCGGCTGGTCCGTTGACCCGATCGTCACTTGGGCCAGCGGCCTGCCCATCGAGGCCTTTAGCGGTTCCTGCCTCGAGTGGGGGAACGGCTACGACCCGTGGTGCGCGGGGATGACGCCGCTCAGTAACGTGCTCCAGTACGGCAACAGCCCGCACCCCCAGAACTTCGGCGACAGCGCCACCGGAGTTGGAACGTCAGCAAACCCAGCGAACGGCGGGATCGGTATGAATATGTTCAAGGATCCTAATGCGGTCTTTAATAGTTTCCGGTTCAACTACGTCGGCATTGACGGCCGGAGCTATGACAATGGCCCGATCCGCGGGCAGAGGCGCTGGAATGTGGACCTCGGCATCACCAAGGACACCCGAATCACCGAGCGGGTGGGCCTCCAGCTCTTTGGGCAGGCCTTTAACGCCTTCAACCACATGCAGTGGGGCGATCCTGGCCTGAACCTGCTGAGTCCGAATAGCTTCGGTGTGATCGGCGGCGAGTACGGCAGCATCGGCAACGGGTATCGCCGGATTATTCAAATCGGCGCCCGCGTGTCGTTCTAGGACGATCAACAAATTACTATGCAAGACTCAGGGGCCAAGCCGTCTTGGCCCCTTTTCTTTTGGGGAGGTTGAACCACAGAGGCACGGAGGCACGGAGAAAAACTCTGAAGCTCTCAGTGCCTCTGTGCCTCAGTGGTGAATATGATTGAAAACGATGCGTTGACCGAAAAGATTATCGGCGCAGCAATTGAGGTACACCGGGTGCTGGGGCCTGGCTTGCTCGAGTCCGCCTACGAAGAGTGCTTGTGCCACGAACTGCATCTGGGAGGGATCGCCTTCGCGCGTCAGCAGCCTTTGCCAGTGACGTACAAAGGGGTGCACCTGGACTGCGGCTACCGCCTGGACGTGGTGGTGGAGAACTGCGTAATTGTGGAACTAAAGACCGTGGACAAGATTCTGCCCATTCACGAAGCGCAGTTGCTGACTTATCTGCGCCTTGCCGGAATTCGTACCGGCTTGATCCTGAATTTCAATGTCCCAGTATTACGGCAGGGTATTAAGCGCATGGTGTTATGAACCACCGAGACACTGAGGCACAGGGAAAAAGCTCTGAATTTCTCAGTGCCTCAGTGCCTCAGTGGTGAATCAGAGGTGCGGAAACTTTGTTTGGCAATCATTTCCGAAGGTGAACGAGTTGACCGTCAACCCCGGCTTGGTGGGCGTCAAGGTGACGGCGTGCGCGCCGAAGGCCGGGTTCTCGACCAGATAATACATGCGTGGTTCGCGCACTTCGATATAGGAATGGCCCTGCGCATCAATCTTCGCGTCCACGCCTTTTTCGTCGGCGGTCAAATCCTTGCCGTCCTGTTGAATATACACGGAAGAAGGATGGCCGCGGGACACGTTCATAACAGCGTACAGTTCGCGCGCGTGGTAGCGCATTTCGAGCTTGTCAGGCCCCGCCTCGCCGTCATTCTTTTTGCCGCGATAAGTCATTCCGTTCTTGTCGGCTTCCCACGGGCCTGAGATAGCCGCGTGGCCGTCATCGACGTTGGCCGGCAGCGCGTAGTGGATCGTCTTGCCGTCGCGGTAGCCCTCGGGATTGCTGAGAATTCCCCGGCCTGACCAGTCGCCCACATACATCTCCGGCGTCGGCTGGCCGCAGGATGGCGCGAAAGCGTTGGGCTCCGGCGCGATCGAGTAGTCAGGAGGAAACTTTAATCCGGAATTGGCTTCCAGGAGAAGGCTCTGGACAGTGTGTTCGAGCGCGTCCTCGCTGCCTTCGCCGTCCTTGTGATAACGAACCATCCCTCTGGCGTCAACCAGAAAAAGGCTGGGCCAGGAATGGTTATGATAGGCCTGCCATAGCTGGAAGGTCGAGTCCACAAAGATCGGGTAGGGCAATTCAAACCGCTTCACCGCAGCCCGCACATTTTCGAAATGCGAGGCGATGTCGAACTCGTAATCATGCACCCCGACGATCTCGAAACCGTACTTATGATAGCGCTCGTACAACTTCTTATTCTCCGCGAAGGTGCGGATGCAGTTAATGCACGAGTATTCCCAGAAGTCGATGAGCACCACTTGGCCTCGCAGTTGGTCCATCGTCAGAGGGCCGGAATTGATCCACCGCGAAGCCGCGAGATCGCCGGAAGGCAATGAAGTGACCGGTTGGGAGGCAGCAGGGCCTCCAGGGCTCACCGCGACGCCGGGCTGAGGCCGGCTGGGAGTCTGTGGGACCACCGGCCCGGAGCTGGCAGCCTCGGAGTTGGTGGGGGTTGGGAATTCAGGCGCGGGAAAGTTTGTAGGCGTCAAGCCCGGTTCATATTGGGCTTGAGCGGCACCGGAGAAAAGCAGAAGGCAGAAAGCAACAACTGGAACACGCCGTAAGCGGGTCGATTTGGACTTTTGATTTCCAGTTTCTATTTTCCATTTTCCAGTTTCCATTTTCCAGTTTCCTTCCCTTCTCATTCTCGCACAGCGGGGGCGCAGTGCAAGCGACTTTGTGTCTCTTGCGTTTTTGCGCAGAGGCTTTATACTGCCTCTCCCTTGGCGCGAATGGACCCTCGATTGCTCTGGTTAGTCGCGGGTCGGGAGCACGCGCTGTTCGCTGTAACACTCTCAGCGCCGCTGTGCCTCTGTGGTGCGAAAGCTCCGACGAAAGGAACGACCATGAACCGAGTAACACGCCGCAAGTTCATGCAGGTGGCGACGGTCGCGGCCGCCGGATCCATGGTGTGCTGCACAAACGGGAAGAGCCCGTGGCGTTTTTTCACCCTCGAAGAAGGGCAGACGGCAGACGCGATTTGCGAGCGCCTCATTCCTGCGGATCAAGATCCCGGCGCGTCGCAAGTGGGTGTGGTGAACTTCCTTGATATTCAGCTTGTGGGCCCGTATAGGCGTTTTCGCTCGAGCTATCGCCAAGGCCTGAGAGGCATCGACCAGACGAGCCGGCAGATCTACGGACAACGCTTCACCGAGTTGAGCGCGGAAAAGCAGGACGCCGTACTGAAGGAGTTGGAACGAGGCGGCGCGGCGGGGGAAGCCTGGAAGGAAATCTCCTCCAAAGACTTCTTTACGCTCATCCTGGGCCACACGATGCAAGGCTATTACGGCGACCCCCGGCACGGGGGAAACCGCGGGCGAGCGAGTTGGAAAATGGTCGGCTTGCCTTACCCGCCCATTCGCGGGCGGTTGCACTACGACTTGACGGATCACCACGGAGGCACTGAGGCACCGAGAGGTTAGCAGCAATGAACATTTTCCTCTGTGTCTCTGTGCCTCGGTGGTGAAATTTGCTTAGGCTGACATGGTCATGAAACGTGTAAATGCGGTGGTGGTGGGAGCGGGGGCCGGGGGCGGGATTGTGGCGAAAGAACTGGCGGAGGCCGGCCTGAGCGTCGTGCTGCTGGAGCGCGGCAAGTGGTACACCGCCTTCGACTGCCGCAAAGACGATCTTCGCAATCAGCGTACTTCCGTTCTGGGGTGCGGCTTCGGCCCGGACGACGAGCGCAATCGCCGCGTGTTCGTGGACCCCCAAGGCCACGAGCGAGTGGTGCTTCCGAGCGACGGCGTTTACGGGAACAACGCCGCCTGCGTGGGCGGCGGCACAGCCAGCTACGGCGCGATGGCGTGGCGTTACATGGAAAAAGACTTCCGCATGCGCTCCACCTACGGCCCCGTCGCCAACAGCACTCTCGACGATTGGCCCATCAGCTACGCCGATCTCGAACCGTTCTACGAGAAAGCGGAGTGGGAAATCGGGGTCTCGGGGGACGACACGGGTAATCCTTTCCGTGCTCCGCGCAAGAAACCGTTGCCCATGCCGCCGCTCCCACCCGGACGCGAACACGCGATCCTGAAACCCGCCGCCCAGCGGCTGGGCTTGCATCCCTTTGACATTCCCATGCTGCGCAATTCGGTGCCCTACGACGGACGCGCGGCCTGCATGCGCTGCCGCTGGTGCGTGGGATTTGCCTGCGAGGTCGACGCCAAGAACGGCACGCAGAACACCGTGATCCCCAAAGCCCTGGCCAGCGGAAACTGCGAGCTGCGCGCCGAGTGCGTGGTGAAGGAGATTGTGACCGACAACCGCGGCAGGGCAGTAGGTGTAGCCTACTTCGACTCGCAGGACAGGCTCGAGATCCAGCCGGCAGACCTGGTGGTGGCGTCCTGCGGCGCCACGGAAACGGCCCGCCTGCTGCTGAATTCCCAAAGCAGCCTGTTCCCTCAGGGGCTTGGCAACCGCAACGACTGGGTGGGACGGAATCTTCAGGGGCATGGCTACGCGGGGGCTTATGGTCTGTTCGCCGATGACGTGTACGACGACGTTGGCCCCGGCGCGTCCCTTGCCATCTCGCGATTACAACCACGGCAACCCGGGCATGGTGGGCGGTGGGGCTCTGTGCAACGAGTTTATCCGTTTGCCCATTCATTTTTCTTCCATGTATCCCCCCAACCTGCCGCGCTGGGGCAAGGCGCACAAAGACTTCATGCGCCAGGCCTACCGGCGGACCGTCGTGGTGATGGGCCCGGCGCAGGAGATGCCCATGTTCGACTCCCGGGTGCAGGTGGACCCGCGCGTCAAGGACTTCTGGGGGATACCCGTGGTGCGCCTGTCCGGCTCGAACCACCCGCACACGGTCGAGTTGGGGAAGATGCTGGCCGCGAAGGCCGACGCCTGGCTTAAGGAAGCCGGAGCCGTCTCCACCTGGCCGCGTCCGCCGCGCGTGGGCCTGAGCGGAGGTCAACACCAGGCCGGAACTTGTCGCATGGGCAACGACCCTAAGACTTCCGTGGTCAACCGCTACTGCCAGGTACACGACGTGGATAACCTTTTCGTGGTCGATGGCAGCGTCCACGTGAACAACGGTGGATTCAACCCCGTGTTGACCATTATGGCCATCGCCTACTATGCCTCTGCTCATATCGTGGGCGAGTGGAAAGGCACGAGGTTTCGGGGTTGAGGAAAGCGGTAAGTCGAAATTCGAAACTCGAAATTCGAGACTCGAAACTGGGATTTCGATGCCGCGAAAAATCAACATTGTCATCCTGAGCGAAGCGAAGGATCTCGGCAGTTGGACCGCAACTACGCATCCCTTAGTCCAGGTCGCCAGGCTCGACCAGAGTTAGAATATGCCAACTGAAAAGTCCGCACGCGGTTACCGCACCCTGCTCCTGATTGGACTGGTAGTAGTTCTTGTCCTCATTCTTCCAGCTAGCAGCCTCTACTACGACTACTCGCAGGGAAAGGCCTGCGCCCGCTGCCATGAAATCTGGCAGCCCTACACGGATTGGCACACCTCCGCGCACCGGAATGTCCCCTGCTCGGCCTGTCATGGAAGTGTGTTTACGTTGGACGCAGGCTTTCATTTGAACAACATCCGGCGGCTGGCGGACCATCTTTCGGGTAAGCTTCCGGAACGCGTGGCGCTCCGCACCAAGGACAATTTCCAGGTGAACGAAAGCTGCCGGAATTGCCACCAGGCCGAGTACGCCGCCTGGGCGTCCAGTTCGCACAGCGCCACTTACTCCCAGATTTTCCTCGATAAGAAGCACAATCGCCAGCAGCACCTTATGGACGATTGCCTGCGCTGCCACGCCATGCACTTCCAGGGCGGCATCCGTGACCTTGTGGCTCCCATCGATTCCACGGGCCCCTGGCGCCTTTTGAAGCCTGAACTTGCCGCTCGCCCGGTCATTCCTTGCCTGACCTGCCACCAAATGCACCGCCAAGGCTTGCCCTTGGTGCGGCCCGCCGTCAAGGCCGCGAACGCCAGCGCCACGGAAGAGATTGCCCGGCCGTCCCTGGCGCTTTTTGATCGGCGGGAACTCGACCACGTTCCCTTGCAGAGCCTTTCCCTTCCCCAGATGCATCAGGCGGCGCGCGCCGTCAAAATCAGTCCGGACACTCGCCAGGCGCTGTGCTACCAGTGCCACGCTCCGCTTGCGAGTCTCGAAGTGAATTCCGGAGATGATCGAACGCCGGTGGGCGTGCACGAAGGGCTGAGCTGTCTCTCTTGCCATGAAAAGCACGGCCAAACCACCCGCGCTTCTTGCTCGAGCTGTCATCCGCAACTGTCGAACTGCGGCCTGGACGTGGAGAAAATGGACACGACCTTCCGTTCCACGACGAGTCCGCACAACGTCCACTTCGTCAAATGTACGGACTGCCATACGAAAGGCGTGCCGGCGAGGAGGGCGGGTAGGCAGGTGGGCAGGTAGGCAGGTCGGCAGTGGGCAGGTCGGCAGTTGGGCAGATGGGCAGGTCAGCAGTTGGGCAGGTAGGCGC
The DNA here is from genome assembly GCA_963831905.1 of uncultured Acidobacteriota bacterium. GTDB lineage: Bacteria > Acidobacteriota > Terriglobia > UBA7540 > UBA7540 > CAVROP01. The sequence continues at coordinate 356,023 of CAWHRX010000010.1, forward strand.
GGTCATCCCGAACAGTTCGTACTTGGGAAAACGCTTCGTCAGCACATAGCAGGCCTCTGCTAAGTCCATCCCCGCTGGCCAGACTTGGAGGTCTCTCTACGCCCAAGCCTTAGAGCATTTTTAGTTTAAGTATATACATTTATGTGCGATAATGCCTCTTCCGGTTGAGGGGAGGCGGAGGATGCAATCCTATTCACAAGATTTGCGGGATCGGGTGTTATGGGCATTGGATCGCGGAGAACGTCCGACGGCGATTGCGCAGCGGCTGGAAGTCAGTCGCGTCTGGGTTTACCAGGTGCGGGGTCGGGAGCAGAAGACCGGACAACGCACCAGCTTTCAGATTGGAGGCCATCGCCGTTCGCGGATCGCGGAGATGGAGCCCGTGCTGCGCGCCTGGATCGAACAAGCGCCGGGTCTGAGCCTGGCCGAGTTAGTTGAACGTCTCGCCGAGCAGGGCATATCGATCAAGATCGGTGCCTTGTGGCACCAGTTGAACAAATGGAACCTTACCTTCAAAAAAAACCCTGCACGCCAGCGAGCAAGAACGCGAGGACGTGCAGCAGGCAAGAAAAGCCTGGCAGCAAGCGCTGCCCACGATGGAAGTCGAAAAGCTCGTCTTTATCGATGAAACCTGGATATCTACGAGCATGACGCGACGCTACGGACGCGCCCCCCGAGGTCAGCGTTGCCTCGACTCGGCACCGCACGGACATTGGGAGACGACCACCTTTGTGGGCGCTCTGCGCCGCCGCCGGTTGACCGCACCGATGGTTACCGACGGGCCCATGGACGGCGAGACGTTTCTGGCTTATGTGCATCAATTCCTGTGCCCAACACTCCAATCGGGAGACACCGTGATTCTCGACAACCTCAGCAGTCACAAGGTGACCGGAGTCGCGAAAGCGATCACCGCGTCCGGAGCTACCCTACTCTATCTGCCCCCTTACTCTCCGGACCTGAACCCGATCGAAAAGTTCTTTTCCAAACTCAAGGCGCTGCTTCGCAAAGCCGCCAGGCGCGATATCGATACCCTCTGGAAGGAAATCGGGGAGTTGCTCAATACGGTCTCCCCAAGCGAATGCACAAATTACTTCGCCTCCTGTGGATATGTAAATACTTAAATCGAAACCGCTCTAGGTCGTTGAATCGCCGCAGTTTCTTCCACCATCTACTTACCGCCCACTGCCGATCTGCCCATCTGCCGATCTGCCCGCTTTACCGCTTGAAACGGCCCATCAGCTCCGCCTGAGCCAGGATGTGACCCTGCATTGCACTATCCAGATCTCTTCGCGCGGCCGCGGGGCGCAGATCGAGTTTCCCATCCAGAGCGTAAAGCCGAATGAAGTAGCGGTGGGGCTTACCCGGCGGAGGGCACGGTCCGTTGTATCCGGTTCTTGAAAAGTCGTTGGTCCCTTGTCGTCCGCCGCCAGCCATCGGATCGTTTCCCGACAACGCCTCCGGAAGTCTACGGTAAGTTGCCGGCAGATCATAAACCAACCAATGCACAAAGGTTCCGGAGGGGGCGTCAGGATCGTCTTCAATAATGGCGAAACTCTGGGTGCCGGCGGGCGGGTCGCCCCACGACAGGGCAGGCGAAACATCCGCGCCCTCGCAGGTGAAGCGCTTGGGTATGAATCCGCCGGGTTCAAATGAAGTGGTTCTCAATTCCATCTTCGAAGCGCGTTGCCCCCGCACCTTCGCCGGGACGACAGCAATAAACATCACCAAAGTAAGTACCGGCATGATGATCGGAGTTCGTCGGAGTAAGAGCGGCGCGCCTGCGTGGCGAGCGCTTTTCAGCATTGCAATGATCCTCCCTTCACTCCTAATCCCTAGTCCCTAATCCCTAGTCCCAAGTCCCTAACACCTACTCTCACCGCTGCGGGAACATAAACGATTCCAGCATGTCTGCTCGGGCCTTCTCGTCCAAGGCAATAAGCGTGAGGATATCCCTTACCGAAATCATGCCGCGATACTGTCCCTGCTGGTCGACGACCGGCAGGTGGAAAAAGCCGTGCTTCTCCATGAGCCGCACACACTCATCTAAAGCCGTTTCGGGCGGCACGACGGTAAGCTCTGAGGTCATGATCTCAGACACGCGCATCCAGGCAGGGCACTTGTTCTCCGCCGCGACCTTATTAGAAATGTCGCTTTGTGACACAACACCAAGGAGCTTGCCCTGGCGATCGCATACGCCGACTGATCGGATCTGCTTTTCACGCAAGTAGCGCGCAGCCTCGTGTACGGTAACGTCATCGGCGATACAGTAGAAATCCTTCCTGGAATCGATAAGATCTTTAATTGTCATAGCTCCCCCCACGGAGTTGCATTTTACTGAATATAAAACCGAGGTTGGTCCGGTTGCAAGGGGTTTTGAATCGCACCGGCGCGGTGTAGGGGTAGGGCTTGCCCTACCCACGGCAATTGCAGCGGAACAACGAGGGGACGGCAAGCCGTCCCGCTACAGCGGCCGTCGTTATCGATTGATTGGGGGTTGCGGGATTATGTTAATCTGGCTGCGAGGTGGAGACCATGGGACCTTTCCGTTATCACGTGTTCGTCTGCGAGCAGCAGAAGGCTGAGGGGGTGCCTTGCTGTGCGGCACGCGGCTCTGCCAAGGTGCTCGAGGCATTGCGCAAAGAGGTGGCTCAGAGGGGACTGGCGAATGACGTGCTGGTCACCCCCTGCGGCTCGTTCGGCCTTTGCGATCGCGGGCCGAACATGATTGTTTATCCCGACGGCGTCTGGTATTCAAGCGTGGGGCCGCAGGACGTGCCGGAAATCGTGAAATCGCACTTGCAGGGCGGACAGGTTGTGGAGCGGTTGGCGAATAAGGATACGGCCGCTCTCAAGCAGGAAATCTGCTCCAACCGCGACAAGGCCATAGCCGCGCAACGCGCGCAAGCTGCCTCCGGCGTCCTTCCCGACGAAATGAACCGCACCCTGCGAGGATTTCAGGAAAGCCGTGTAGTCCTGACAGCCGTCGAGTTGGATCTGTTTACCGCCGTGGGAAGCGGGGCGACCGCCGCTGAAGTAGCTGCCCGCGTGGGCGGCGACCCGCGCGCCACGGAAATGCTGTTGAACGCCCTCGTCGCGATGGGATGGTTGGCTAAGCACGGCGCCATCTTCAGTAATTCTCCTGCCAGCGCGAGATATTTCGCGGCAGGGTCCGCGGACGACTGGCGGGCCGCGACGCTGCATGTGGCGCACCTGTGGGAGACGTGGTCCACGCTCACCGAGTGCGTTCGCGCCGGCACCTCGGTGACTCGCCAGGCAAAGGCAGGGCGGGGTGAAGATTGGACGACCGCCTTCATCGCAGCCATGCACCGCAACGCCCGCGCGCGAGCGCCGCTGGTGGTCAGCGCCGTCGGCACGGATGGGGTGTCCCGCATGTTAGATGTGGGCGGAGGCTCGGGAGCCTATTCCATCGCCTTTGCGAGTGCAAAGGAGAATCTCGAGGTTGACCTCCTGGACTTGGCGGAGGTTCTCCCTATCACGCAAGGACACATCGAAGACGCAGGTCTTGCGGGTCGTATTCGGACGCGGCCGGGAGACTTGCGCTCCGACCAACTTGGGGTTGGATACGACCTTGTGCTGGTGTCGGCTATCTGCCACATGCTGGGCGTCGACGAGAACGGAGATCTCGTGAGGCGCTGCTTCCAGGCCCTTGCCCCAGGCGGCCGCCTGGTAATCCAGGACTTCATCCTCGAGCCCGACAAAACCGCGCCCAAATCGGCAGCGTTATTTGCACTGAATATGCTGGTGGGGACGCGGGGGGGAAGCACCTACACCGAGGCGGAATATGCTGCCTGGCTCGCGGAAGCGGGCTTCGAAGACGCGCGACATGTCCGCCTGCCAGGGCCCTCGGGGCTGATCATCGGCAAACGCGGATGACTTGCAAGTGCGAGTTCGATTTCACAGCACGCCGGCTTTTCGCAGACCTGCTATTCAAGAAGTTGGTCGATAAAAGCAAGGTATCCTGACACGAGGCGGTAGGACTCGTACAACTCATCAGGATGGACCGCCGCAAGGTTGTCGCGTGGAGAGTGGAGGATCGGCCAAGTTTCAGCGGTCATGGAGTGAATGGTAATGACTTGCAGCCTTTTGTCTCGGAAGGCTTGTGTGTCGTCATTAGCGCCATTTCCAGGGTTGAACGCCCTCAAGTTAATGTGCATGGATTGAGTCGTATTGACAAGAGCCGTGAGCAGGCGTTTATCTGCCACTTTCGCCCAGACTGCTGTGGGGCCAACCCCTAAGCATTCTAGATTGACCATTGCGCAAACTGCAGCAAGCCGATCTTTCGCGAAGTGCTTTACAAAAAACTCGGACCCCAAGAGTCCCTTTTCCTCATCTGTGAAACCAACGAAGGTGAAGGTGTGCTTCCGTGGCGCGTCTTTTAACGCCTGAAACAGACTGGGAAGGAGAGACGCCCCGCTCCAGTCATCGACCGCTCCCGACCCCAATTCGGCGTGATCAAAATGCGCTCCGACTATGATCAGCGAGTTGGAGAGCCCTGGAAGCGTGCACATGACATTGGGGGGATCCTTTTGCCGCACGACTTGCTCCTCCAAGCGTTCTCCTGTGCAGCCTACTTCGTCAAACATCTCCTTCAGATCAGCCTCTCTTTCGGCGTTCTTCGCGTGAATTCGGTGAAGTCGCGACACCACAACTTCGCGAGGGACCGCCTGAAAATCAACTCGCACACTTTGGCCCCATAGTGGCAAGCCGATCAGGCAGCCTAGCGCCCACAACGCATGGCACACCACTCCTGCGAAGTGGCGCCCTGTCCCTTGGGACATGAAGGATATTCCGGGATTATATAAAGTAGCGGGAATTCTGATCTCGGGGACCTCGCGGTCGAATCATACGCGGGTCACAACATTCGTGACGGCCAGGGCGTGAAGGTACTTCTCGAGCTTCTTACTCGCCATCTCTCGCAGCGCGTGCCCGTAAGGAACGAGTTCGAGGTTGAACTGATCGCAGGCAGACTCGAACTGGAGAACCAGATCGGAGAAATAGGCTCTGGCGCGGGCCTGGCCGCCTTCGAGTTCCACTCCGTACCCATGCAGTTTAGCCCGGGCCTTCTCAGTTAGCTTATCGAGTTCCGTGCCGAGATCGGCGCGAACCTTGTCGAACCTGGCCAGCGCACGGCTGTACGACGCGTTGTCTCGCTCGATGCGGCGGGTAAGAAAATTCCCCTGAAGGCGGATGACGAAGTCGAACCAGCGCCCGCGGACCAGTTGCCGGAGCGCATCACTGACGGAGTAGAACTGGCGGGAAATACGGAAGATTCCCGCTTGAAGCTCGGAGGGGCTGATGCGCGAAGAGCAAACCACCGCGTGCTGAGCGTCGAAAAGCTGCCAGTCGCCCCAGGCGAAAATCCGTTTCTCCTCGGCAAGGCGGCGGGTCAGGGGTGGCCCCGGCACGGCAGTCAGTGCAAAAAACTGGGTCGTAGTGAGGCCTGAGTTTCGAGCGAACTCCAGCGTCTCGCGCAGGGTCTCCGGTGTGTCGGCGTCGGAGCCCAGTACGAACATGCCATGCACCCGGATCCCCGCTTCCTCAAACGCCGCGATAGCGCTGCGGTTTTTCTCGAGGGTGGAGTGTTTGTTGAAGAGTTTGAGAGTTTCTTCGTTCACCGACTCGAGGCCGATGAAAACCATGGCACAGTTGGCTCGCTTCATCAGCCTCAGCAGTTCCGGGTCCTGCGCCGTCTCCACCCGCACTTGGGCGAACCAGCGGGGCATCTTGTCTCCCTCAGAGAGCAGCCGCTCCAGCAACCGGGTGGTGCGGGCGCGATTGGCGGCGAAGATATCATCGCCGAAGAAGATCGGCTTGCCGTTCAACTGGATGGTGTGGCGGACCAAGGCCAGAGCCGCATCGTCGCTGAGGAAGCGGAATCCGCGCCCAAAGTTCTCAATCACCGAGCAGAATTCGCATTCATAGGGGCAGCCGCGCGACGTGTTGACAACGTTGTGAGTAATGCCCCGATTGACGTGGTCGGAGTACAAAGGAAAAGGCAGGTCGGAAAGTTGTTCGCCCGTCAGATAGGGACGATCCGGATTGCTGATGACTTCGCCGTCTGGGCCGAGATAACTCACCCCCAACAGATCGTCGAGATGCGGCCGCTCCAGGCTTTCTTGCAGACGTTCAAGCAACAACGGCAGCGTGAAGTCCCCTTCGTGGTTGACGACGATATCGCCAAACTGCAGCGACTCATCCGGCAGCGCCGTGGGGTGGGGCCCGCCAAAGACAATTTTCACGCCGGGATTGAGAGCGCGAACGCGACGCGCCAATTCAAACGACTGATTCGCCGTGCGGGTGATGACCGAGAGCCCCAAGACATCAGTGGCTGCTAAGCGCTTCCAATCATCCGCATCCAGGCGGCCCGCGGCGTGGTTGTACTGCGGGTCGAGCGTGACCACGTCCTCGTAACCCGCTCGCCGGCAGACCGCAGCCAGCAAGGGTATGCCGCGAGCCGGATAGCGGAACAGCGAATAGACGTCTTTTGCCATTCGGCCGTCCAGCCGCCCATCCACGGTGGCGGGCAACTCGACAATGGTAACGCGCAGGTTCTTCACCGAAACACCTTCCCTTCATCTATACGACATCAGCACTGCACAGGTCTTTCTGACTACAGCACGCACGAATTGAGCCTCCCACAATACAGCGAGAGCGCGTACGATGTCCACAATATGATATTTGAACATCACTTGACCGAGACGGTCAGTTCAAAATTGCTCACATCGGGGATTTATTTGCACATTTGGAGTTGGCCACTTATCCGGCTGATTGAACGGTTGACGGCGATTGCTATAGAATGACAAGGTTGCCTGGAGATTGACGTTGAACGCTACGAGAAGGGAAAACGCTTGCAGTCGCTGAAAAAACATCTGCCTGGCTCCTGGCGCAAGCTTCTGCTTTCCCTGACCCTTCTAATCAGCGGTTTGGGGCTGCTCTTCTGGCCTGCGCGTACTCTGCGAAGTGATAACTTTGTTTTTTACTTCCCTACTTCGCGACGCGTCATTCCTCTGGAAGTGATCGATAGCGTGCAGTATTTGCCCCTTCTTCCAGTCCTCAACTTGGTGGGAAGCCTGAGCGGCCTGACGGAACGCCGGAACAATCTCAAGCTGGCTTTTGGAGACAGCCACATCGAACTTCATGACGGCGATCCAAGAGTTCGTCTCGATAAGAAGACCTTGATTCTTGCGGCTCCGGTGCGGGTTTCGAATGGGAAATGGATGGTGCCCAGCGACTTTCTGACCACCGTCGTGGCCAGGCTAACGAGCCAGGATGTGGAGTATCAAATCGGAACAAATCGGGTTTTCATTGGCAATATCAAACCCGGCTCGTTTACCTTGCGCATGGAACAGGAGAGCAACGGCGCGAGGCTCACCTTTCAGTTCACAGACAAGGTGACGGTTCACACGGAGTCGGTCAACGGGAAGTGGGTCATGTTCCTGGGGGATCACCCCATCCAACCACTTGAACAATCATTTCACTTCCAGAATCCTTATGTCAGCGACGTCCGATTCGACGATCAGGACGGACTTCCCAAGCTTGTCATCACTCCATCCGCAGGGGGCCTGAACTTCTATCCCGAATTGTCCGAAGGTGACAAGATATTGCGAGCTGAGGTCTCCAAGCCCGCGCCGGCGCAGCCCCCGCCCCAAACGCTGAAAGCGCCTCCGCCCGCCACGCCGTCTTCGACTGCCGCCACTGCACCACTCCTCGCACCGGGGCCTGCCACGGGCACTGCTGCGCCAGCCGGGCCGGCCACGCCGGCGGGTCCGCCCTTGCCGGTCGTGGCGTTGGACGCCGGGCACGGCGGCGAGGACAACGGCGCGCGCAGCCGAGACGGCGTTCTGGAGAAAGAGCTGGTTGTGCAACTCGTGGACCGGGTGCGCCAGGCACTGCTTACCACGGGTAAATTCCGGGTCATCATGACCCGCACGGGTGACGCGAATGTGACCTTCGAACAGCGCGCCGTGGCCGCGAATGTGGCAGGCGCTGCGTATTTCCTCACCTTTCATGCCGGCGACTTAGGCGGCGGCTCGCCGCAGGTGGCAATTTACACCTACCAATCGCCTGGCTTGGCAAGCCCTTCCCCGGAAGGCGGGGCAAATCCCTTTTTCGTGGCGTGGGATCGAGTCCAGGAAAACCACATCGGGCAAAGCCGCCAACTTGCCCAGACCATCGAGCGGGACCTTGCCGTACTCGCTGGAGTCACTGTCGATCCGGCTACGCCTGCGCCGGAACGCACTTTGCGCAGTGTCAATTCGCCGGCCGTGGCAATTGAGATCGGCAGCTTATCGCCCGATGTCGACGCCGGCCCGCTGACCGATCCGGAATTTCAACTCCACCTTTCATCCATCGTGGCTGAAGCGCTGAGCGCTTTGCAGGCTGGAGGCGCCTGAGACATGAGCCGCCGCGCCAAGATTTTCTGGATTGCCGTGATGGTGGTGTTTGCCGGAGGGCTCTTCTACCTGCGTTCGCTGGCGCGGCGTGTCTTTTTTGAACCTCCCCCGCATAGTGACGAATCCGCTAAAGCCCGCTTGAGCGAGGCGGTCTTGCAGTCCGGCGCCGGGCCCAATGAAATCGCTGTCCTGTTGTTCCCTTCGCTGAGCGGCCGGGGCCTTGTGGCGGAGAGCCGACCGATCAAATGGGCGCCGTCCGCGGCCGACCGAGTCCGCCAGGTTCTGCTGGCGCTGGCGGAGGGGCCAAGCCAACGCCTCGGCCACCCGCTGGCGGCCGCAACCACAGTTCGCGCCGTCTTCTTAACCTTGGACGGAACGGCTTACGTAGACCTTTCGAGCGATCTTGTCAGCGGCATTTATCCGGGAATTGAAGCCGAGTCTCTGGCTGTTTATTCCATCGTGAACTCAATTACGACCAACATCCCTGCGGTTAAAAGGGTCAAAATCCTTATTCAGGGCCAGGAAGTTGACACGCTCGAGGGTCACGCGGACTTGACCGAAGCTATCGTTCCCGATCCATCGCTGGTGAAAGGCAACCCGTGAAATGCGTAGGGGCGGTTCGCGAACCGCCCCTACCACTTAGGAGATCGCATGTCCTCGACGCCAAAACTCTTATCGGGTCTGCTTTATTCCGGTGGCAAGCTGGTCCGCGCGGACCGGCGTCCCGCCACGGAACTGAGACCTGTCGAAATCGTACCAAACTTCATAACTTCCGCGGAGGGATCGGCGCTGATTCGCCTGGGTGAAACTCAGGTGATTTGCACGGCCACGGTCGAAGACGGTGTTCCGTCTTTCCAGAAAGGCACTGGGCGTGGCTGGATTACCAGTGAATACGCCATGATTCCCCGCGCTACCGAAGACCGCACTCCGAGAGAGGTGACGCGCGGACGGCAAGGCGGCAGGAGCATGGAAATTCAGCGTTTGATCGGAAGATCGTTGCGCGCCGTGACCGACCTCGAGGCGCTGGGCGAACGCACGATCTGGATCGATTGCGACGTGATCCGCGCGGACGGCGGAACTCGAACGGCCTCCATCACGGGTTCCCTCGTGGCGCTGGGCTTGGCTTTCCAGAGGCTGGCGGGACTCAAGGCCCTGCGCCGCAATCCCATCCGGGACTATGTCGCGGCGATCAGCGTGGGAATTGTGGGCGGAGAAATCCTGCTCGATCTGGTTTACGCCGAAGACTCGAATGCCGACGTGGACATGAATGTGGTGATGACCGGCTCCGGCCGACTGGTGGAAGTGCAAGCCACAGCGGAAGGCAAACCCTTCAGCCTCGATAATCTCAATACCCTGATCGAAGTCGCTCGACCGGGCATCGAAAAGCTGTTGGCCGCCCAGCGCTCGATTCTGAAATTGGAACCACGGGAGGCGGGTGGGCAGGTGGGCAGATAGGCAGGTGGGCAGATCGGCAGGTCGGCAGATCGGCAGGTGGGCAGATCGGCAGATCGGCAGGTGGGCGGATGGGCATATGGGCAGGTCCGTTGATGAGACCCTGTCATCCTGAGCGAAGCGAAGGATCTCTGTAGTTGTTCGTAAACCAGCCGTACTTTATACTTCACACCTCAGACTTTAAACTTCGATTCCCGTGATGCTTCTTATCACTCCCGATTCTCCGCTCTATTTGGCATCCTCGAACCCGGGTAAGCTCCGGGAGTTCAGCGCCGCGGCCTTAGCGCGCGGCATTCGTGTAGAACCCTTACCCGGTTTCAAGAGCCTTCCGGCCTGCATCGAAGATGGCAACAGCTTTGAAGAGAATGCTCGCAAGAAAGCACTGCACTACAGCGCCTTCGTCTCGGGCGCAGTGTTCGCGGACGATTCGGGGATCAGTGTGGACGCGCTGGGAGGCGCGCCGGGGTTATTCTCCGCCCGCTTCGCAGGACCCGACGCGACCGACGATGAGAACAACCTCAAACTGATGGAAGAGTTGGGCGAGGCCGACTCCCGATCCACCCGAGCTGCGCACTACCTTTGCGTTATCGCACTGGCACAGGGCGGCCGGATTCTCTGCGTTACCGAGGGAAGAGCAGACGGCGTGATCCTTGCTGAACCGCGAGGAAAGGGAGGCTTCGGCTATGATCCCTACTTCTACTACGCGCCACTCGGTATGACTTTTGCCGAGCTGCAACCCGACGAGAAATACGCCGTCTCACATCGAGGCAAGGCATTTCGTCAACTGCTGGACCTGATCGAACACCCCACCGCCAAGTCATCTTGAGTGGACATGGGCCTGTCTCCGACCCACGTCAGTGGGCGCTCGCCAGACTCTGATATTCCGCAGAGGCAGCCTGAGGCGCCAGCACCCACAAGGTGTAAATCCCCAGGGCCGTTCCGATTGGAATGCGGATCAAGATGATGCAACCAAGCACGATTGTCAGCGTGCGAGCCCAGGGGCTACGCGCTAACAGTCCTCCACCTGCGATCAGTCCGGCGATCGAAAGTCCCGAAAGGATTACTCCCAGGCCGCCCAAGAAAGGACCCAGGAAGAGGCGCAGAGGCGCAGGCACCCCCGCCATCATAAACGGGAATCCCACATGGCCGAACACGAGCAAGGCCAGGCCGCCAAACAAGTGCATCCCGGAAAAGATGATCCAGAGCAGGCCGAGCGCGGTGATGTGCCGCGCCACGCGCGACGGCCGGGTGTATCCTAGGCCGGGGCCGGGCATGGTGGTTTGAATTGGCGGCGCAGGCTGAGGCAAAGGCACAGGAGCAGCGACCGCGACGGGAGGCGCCACGGCAGCGACCGGCTGGCCGCATTTGTTGCAGAATCTCTGACCGAGCACGACAGGAGTACCACAGTTAGCGCACTGCATGGCGTTAACCTCGCTTTCTATCATCATCATACGCCCAAACGCGCCGAAATGTTCCCTGCGCTTTTTCGCCTCGCCCGGATGTACCCAGGTGGTGTAGGGGTCGGGCTTGCCCTACCCTCGTCGGCCTAGGGACCCTGGGGACGGCAAGCCGTCCGCCTACATTGCGTGATAAACTCAGATGGCATGCAGACCGGAAAACCCAGCCAGACTGCTCTTGCCGCCGCCCTTCACCGGGCCGCCCATCAGGTGCTCGAGCAGGGCCGGATCTTCCCCGATCCACTGGCGGTTCGGATCCTGGGAATGGATGCGCAGAGTGTTGCGCGCCGGGCTGAGGAGAACCCTACCGCACGCCGCATGCGACTGTTCATCGCCGTCAGAACACGCTTCGCCGAAGATGCACTGGCTGTCTCCTTTGAGAACGGTGTCCGCCAGGCGGTGGTGCTCGGAGCGGGACTTGACACCTATGCGTACCGCAATCCGTTCGGCGAGCGCTTGCGCATCTTCGAAGTCGACCACCCCGCCACCCAGGCCTGGAAACAAGAACTCCTGCGAGATGCAGCTATTCCGGCGCCCGGGTGGTTGGCTTATGTCCCGGTTGATTTCGAACACGAAACTCCGGCGGAACGTTTGGCGGCGGCCGGTTTTGATCGCACGCAGCAGACGTTCCTCACCTGGCTTGGAGTGGTCCCCTACCTGAAGGAAGAAGCGGTATGGTCCACCCTGGCCTTCATCGCCGGCCTGCCCAGCGGGGCGCAAGTCGTGTTCGACTACAGCGATCCCCCGGCATCCTTGACGCCGGAAGGGCGGGCCCACCACGACCGGAGGGCTCGGCGCGTAGCCGACCTGGGGGAGGCCTGGGTCACATACTTCGAAGCCGAGAGACTCCACCCCAAATTAGCGGCCCTGGGATTCGCCGAGATCGAAGACCTGGGGCCGGCCGAAATCGTGGCCCGTTACTTTCCGGGCCGAAGCGGTTCCCTTCCCGGCAAGGGCGGGCATGTGATCCGAGCGGCTTTCAGGGCTCGCGGAAGGGCGGGGCTTCAGCCCCGCCACCTCCGGGAGCCCAACGGGTTGGGCCTTTAGGCCCTGTAGCCACATTGCTTCAGGGGCTAAAGCCCCAATGATAAGCGGTTCTCCATGGCGGGGCTGAAGCCCCGCCCTTCCCGGCGCATAGCGAGGTGACGCGGGCTTTCGTTAGCGCATGCTAGGCTCGACTCCTGGTAAGCAGGGGGAGCCGTTTGCCTTCCAGTTTCTCGATGGCCTCCCGCAATTGGGCAGGCAAGGTGACGGGCTTGCCGCTGCGGTAGTCGATCCAAACCAGCGTCGAGTCAAGGTCTGCCGCTACGATTCCGCGTCCGGCGCTCACGATGCGGTGCGCCATTTTGAAGCTGCTATTGCCGAGCGCGGTTATACTGGCGCCAACCTCAATGGTGTCCGGAAAGGTGAGTGGAAAACGGTAGTCGCAGGAGATCGCCGCCAGGATAGGCCCCGCCTCCACAATTGCTGACCCATCCCAGGCGTTGGCTTGGGTCGAATAAGCGATGCGCGCGCTCTCGGCCCAGCGAAAATATACGATGTTGTTGACGTGGCCGAGGGCGTCCTGCTCTCCCCACTGCAAGGGAAGCGGGACGATGACCGGGAAATGCTCGAGGAGTTTGTGTGACGTTTTCATAGCGGTCTTGTAGGGGGACGGCTTGCCGTCCCCTTTTTGCCGTGCTCGCGGCGGGCGGGTAGGGCAAGCCCTACCCCTACACGTTTTCAAAACAGTGCCGCGAAGATATTGTCCTGCACCTCCCAACCCTGGAGCAGGCTTTCGTCAATGGCGTTGTTTTGGATTTGTTCGCCAAGCCGAAAGAAGCGAGAAAGATGACGCTTGGTTCTTCGTGTAGCGTATTCCGTCATGGCCCCGGAATTAATCATGAACGCCCAGTCGCTGGACTGGGCCAGGAACAGTTCCCTTCTGGCCTGCGCCAGCGCACGCTCGGCCAACGGCCCTGGGCGACACTGCCCGTCCGAAAGTTTCTCCATAAGACGGGCCGCCCGGTGCAAATGAGGGTAGATCCAGTCATTGCTGCCGTTCAGCCACACGTCGTTGAAACCTTCGTACCCCCAGCTTGAGATGGCGGGCGCCGCGACCTGGTTGATCGGGTATTCCTCGAGGTATTCGGAGAGGGTTATCAGGCGCAGGGATCCGTCGCCGCTCGCGATCTGGCGTACCAGGTGATTCACCCAAGCCGGCCCCTCATACCACCAGTGGCCGAACAGTTCCGCGTCGTAAGGAGCCACAATCAACGGCTTCCGGTCCATGATCGAAGCCAGATATTCAACCTGCCTCTGGCGGTTGACGATGAAATTGCCGGCGTGCATCTCAGCCTTGTTTTCCGCCCGCTCCGGATCGTACGGTTCCTTCTGATTGGTCTTTCCCGTGACCCGATAGTACTTGATCCCCGTGTCGAGTCGAATGCCATCCCGATGAATGTATGGACGTAGATATTCAATATCCAGGTCATACGCAATATCACGATAGAAGTCGCGATAATCGTAATCTCCGGGATATCCTTCTACAGAACTCCAGACCTGGCGCGACGATTCCGGATCGCGCCCGAAGGCCGCCAGCCCGGTTGGAGTGTAAATCGGCGCGTACACACCCTGCCTCGGCCGAGGCTCGGCGCGCGTGACGCCGTGGGTTTCCAGGATGGTGAAACGGATGCCTTCCTCGCTCAGCATTCGGCCCGCTTCCGGAAAATAACCGCATTCGGGCAGCCAGAAACCCTCAGGCTTTCGCCCGAACACCTGCTCGCCATAGGCGATTCCCGTTTGGATCTGCGCTCGCACCGCGGAGGGATTCAGCGCGAGCAGGGGCAGATAGGCATGAGTGGCGGCGCTGCCCAAGATCTCTATCTTTCCCAGCTCTTGAAACTTCCGGAAAGCCTCCACCAGATTGCGGCCATAGCGGTTAGCGAAAGCATCTTTCAGGTTGAGGAAGCGCTGATGATACAGTTGAGCCAGGCGGTGGAATTCCTGCTCCTGAGCCGTTCGCTCCGTCTCCTTTTCAGCCAGCGCAATCAGGCGCTCGAGGCGCTGCAAATAACGAGATTGCAGAAACGGATCGAGAAGCATCGAGAGGAGAGTTGGCGTAAAGGAAAACGTCAGGCGAAAATCCACCCCCTCCTCGACGAGGCCCTCGAGAACAGAGAGCAAAGGAAGATACACTTCCGTTAGAGCTTCGTGTAACCAGTTCTCCTCGAGGGAGTCCTGATGCTCGGGATGCCGGACGAACGGCAGGTGGGCGTGAAAGATGATGCTGAGATAACCCTTTGACATTTGCTTACTTGTAAAATCCCTTATGACGACTTCTGCCCCGACGACGGACCCGCGCGAAAGAATCTGCCGTCTGTCATCCTGAGCGCAGCGAAGGATCACCGCAGTTTCCTATGTTGCGATGAGGCACGAACAACTGCGGAGATCCTTCGCTGCGCTCAGGATGACACATTCCGACTTTCTTCCCACCTTCTCAAGAACGGGAAGCAGGACAACTCTTTCTGCCTTATGACGACTTCCGCCCCGACGACAGACGAAAGCTTCTTTCGCACAAATCCGTGAGGTCGGTGCGCAACTCCGCTGCGGCTTGGGATTTTTCCCTGTCTTCCGCTCCTGGCGACCACCAGGCCCGGTCCCAGCTTCGCTGCCGGTAAAACTCTGCGAGTCGCCTTTGCGTCGCTTCGTCCGGCGCGCCGCGTGATAACCTCGTCCGCTCGAGTTCCCGGTCAATCCCGCCGTCGTCCTCGGACTCATCATATCGAGGGCGGCTGTGGGAAGCGCTCGGATCTGAAGCCAACATCGCTTCCTCGCCTGGATGTCCGGCGGTCGCAGGGTCAGGCCCCCAAGCGCCCCTATGTTCCGGCCCGTTCACTTCCCGGCCTCGCGGTTCAGCCCAGGCCGGCGCGGTTCGCAAAGCCTCTCCCAATCTCAGCAATCTTCCCGGCGGGGCCTGCGTCTTGTCCTCCGAAGGGGCGCTATGCGATGCGCTCCGCCCCTCTGCCGGAGGGGCAACCACCTCTGCGGGGAAGTGGTTGGCATCGACACGGAAATAGCGCTCTTCCATCTTGGCCGACGGGCAAGCCTTGGGCATCTCCGCAACGTTGGACCGCGCCAGCAAACGGAACGAACCTTGACCCAAGCACAGGCCTAAATCGAGGCAGTAGGAATTGGCAGGATGCTCCATGCGGACGTACCATTTTCCGGCGGTCAGGGCAATGGCAACCTCAAAACAGCTCGCGGAATTCAAGCTGTCAGAGTTGGCCTGAGTAGTTTCGTAAAACCTCAGCACCGGTCGAGCCCGCGGACCAAGCCGGCTGAACACCCCGCCCACTTCTTCCAGGTCACGAGCCGAAAACTCCCAGTAAACATAGAGGAGGTGGGGGTTGACCGGCAGCAGGACCACCTTTGTTTCTGCATCGCCGCCCGGGATTTCCTCGTCTTCCAAGGGCGTGCGCCCGTAAAGTTCCTGGGTGTCCCGCTCCTCGCCGGATTCTGCTTCGTCTGGGATCACGTCAGGCGATGCACTGTCCCAGGGGAGTAACTTCGATTCCTCCTGACTCTTGTCCACGGTGGCCTCTCTATCAGGATGCTTCAGCTCTGCCAAGCCCTCGGCGAATGCCACTTATTTGCCTGGCCCGAAAGACTTCCACTCCAAGCGACAATCCCCGCATTTCAGCGCTCCGTAGACGTTATAGTAGGTGCTGTAGCCCGTGCTCGTATCGGACTTGGCAAGCGTCATCTCGTCATGAATGTGTGCGTGCTGATGACAGAGGGCGCGGCCACAGGCAGCACAGACTCCTCTTGCCTCTTGTTCGCAAAACCAACACTTCATAAAGAATGGTCTCCTTCTTGAGCACTTGAGCCCACCCAGCAGCCAGATTTCAAATTCCGGGAGCTACGGTCAGTGCGAGTCCTCGGACGGAGCATCTTCGCCCGCCGAGAATATACCTGACCATGGTAGTACATCGTGGGCTTTGGCCGCAACCGGAGGAGCTCTGCCCCGGTCCGTCGACAACCATCGCGCTGTGGGGGGACGGCTTGCCGTCCCCGGATTTCCGCTGGGTGCGACGAGGGTAGGGCAAGCCCTACCCCTACGGCGCGCGGGTTCAAAAAACCAACGAACGATCCGGGAATGTTGATGAAAACAAAGGACAGCTCACTACGGCAGATAACCAACTGCGAGACCTCGAGCAGGGCGGAGCGTTCGTTGTTTTCTCCTTCAACACAAAACCTCGGTCAAAAAGCCCTCTCCCTGGGGAGAGGGTGAGCCGCGACGGCGCGATCGCGAGGCGGGCGGGCCGGGCGATGGGCTAGATATGTTTCCCATGGACATTCTGCTCCTGATTCTTCTCATCGCGGCCAGATTTCTGTCGCGCCTCTCCCTCCCGCCGCAATCGCGGCGCGGTTAACAGACGCTTTGGCTCTGGGCGAGGACGAAACCCCTCACCCGTCATGCTCCGGCCGATGACACCGCCGGAGCCTGACACCCTCTCCCCTCGGGAGAGGGCTCTTCATCAATCGGGGCGGGCGATCCCACATCCTCGGCTGGCGCAGAGCGAAGCTCTGCGGTGCGTGCGGTTGCCCCTAGATCCTCGGCTGGCGCAGACCTGCTTTCCAAGGTCTGTCCCCATGGGCCTTCGGCCCGCGAAAGCTCATGAAAAAGGTGTTGGGTTATGATAGGCACGGTCGAGAGCGGTGAGATCGTAGTCGCAGTGGAGCGGTTGAGGCCGTAGGTCTGTCTGATCCGGAGCGTGCGTGTTGAGCGAATAATTGGGCGTTGCTGTCTCCCTCAGGGGGGAGCGGCGATAGCCCGCGACCCTGCATAAGGTAACTTTGGGCACGCTCTCCGCTCCCGCCCAAAGGAGCGTGTGATGCCTTATAGAATAGCAGGAATTGACGTTCATAAGAGAATGTTGACGGTCGTGGTTTGCGATGTGGAAGTAAGGGGTGAATATGAGTTTGAGCGGCGACCGTGTGGCAGTACCCCCTCGCACCTGCGCTCACTGGCCGCTTGGCTGGTGGAGCAAGAGGTTGAGGAAGTGGTGATGGAGTCCACGGCACAGTATTGGAAACCGGTCTGGGCAATCCTGGAACGATACTGGAAGCCCCTCCAGCAAGGACGGGAAGGGGCTCGTCCGATGTCGGGAATGCTGCATCTGGCGCAGGCACAGTCGAACCGGGGACCACGGGGGCGGAAGAACGATTTCGCCGACCCCGAACGTCTGGTGAAACGACTGGTGGCAGGCGAACTGATCCTGAGCTTCGTGCCGAGTGCCGAGCAGCGTGTGTGGCGCACGGTCATGCGCACCAAGTACCAGTTGAGGTGCAACCAAGTGCAGTTACAGAACCGGTTGGAGGCTTTGCTGGAAGAGGCGCATCTGAAGTTGTCCAGTTTGGTTTCCGACCTGCTGGGCCTCAGTGGACGGCGTATGTTAACGGCCATCGCGGAAGGGGAGACGGATCCGGCAGCGGTGGCGGCACGAGCGGATTATCGCCTGCGCGCCACGCCGGAAGAGTTATGCGATGCGCTGGGTGCCTGTGGCGAGCTCCATCCCGTCTACCGCCGGTTGTTGCAGAGGGCGCTGGAGGAGTGGCAACGCGCCGAGGCACAGATTACTCAGCTCAGCCAAGAGATGGCCACGCTGCTGGCTGCCCACCAGGAGCAAGTCCAGCGCTTGGCGGAGGTACCCGGCCTGGGGGTGGATTCAGGACAGCAGATCCTGGCGGAGGTGGGCGCCTCGGCAGCGACCTTCCCTTCCGCTAAAGCTCTCTCCTCCTGGGTGGGTGCATGCCCAGGCGAGGAGGAGAGCGCGGGAGTCAACCACAACCGCCGCTCGCCCAAGGGCAACCGCCACCTGCGGCGCATCCTGAATCAGGCGGCCCACGCCGCAGTTAAACTCAAAGGCAGCGTCTTTGCGATCCTCTACCGCCGCTATGTGGCGCGCTTGGGGCACAACCAAACCATCGCGGTGATTGCACATCGGCTTTGTCGCTTAATCTGGAAGATTCTGCACCAAGGAGTTCGTTACGAGGAACGCGGCCCAGCGGTCAGCCAAAAGTCAAAGCAAAAGCGCACCGCCCGAATGATCCGCCAACTCCGCGACCTCGGTTATCGCGTCGAACTGCTTAAGCTCGCAGCGGGGGTGCCGGCCTGAGACAGGTTTTTCGACCCTGCGGCTTTGGCGTTCGGGCCGCTGCCTTGCGCAGGCTCAGCAGCAGCTTGATCTTCCGGTCGATGGCGCGGTCCAGCGACTCTTCCCGCCGCAGCATCATCCGCCACTCTTCGCCCGCCGGCGCCAGGCAGGCGTCGCGCTCGATCGCCGCTCTCTCCTCGCTCAGCTTCTCCTCGTACTCGAACTCCTGCTCGACGGCGGCCACCTCGTCCGCGAGCAGCAGGACCAGTTGCTTGTACCGCAGTTCGTCCGCCGGTTCGGTGGCGACGAAGGGGCCGGCCTCCTGGGCGGGCTGGGCGTCCACAAGCGGCGCCTCGATATCATCCTCTTCGTCGCCCTCGGCATCCGCTGCGTGCGCGCCTGCATCACCCAGCGGCAGAGGCAAGTTGCTCCCCGCAAAGAGCGACAGCAGAAAGCACAACCGCGGCCCTCGCCAGCCGGTCTTGTTCCGGTAAAAGCCCTGGAGCGCGGCGGCCTGCCAGGCCAGGAAGGAGCGGGCGTGCACTTGCACGCGAATCAGTGCCAGAAACGAAAGCAGCAGGCGCAGGCGCGCGGCGGGGTCGGAGGGCGCCTCGAGCGTGACGTTGAGGGCCTGGCCGACCTCGATCGTGCAGTCTTCGATTTCCTTGCGGCGGCGGTGCTGCGCCTCTTCGAGTGCCAGCAAGGCGCGGCGCATCAGGCCGGTCTGGGAGCGCTCCAGGCGGTCGCGTCGCCAGTAGAGGCGGGCCAGGTCGTCGACCTGCTTGTCCAAGAAGGCGTCTCCGGGGCCGAAGGAATCTTGAAGCTCCCGCTTCAGGGCGTCGAACCGGGCCGGGTCTTCGCCCAGGGCGCGCATCACTGCGTAGTGGTTTTCGGGATCAGAACGCTCGCCGTGCTGGAGGGCGTTCATTTTGGAATTCTCTTTACCGGCCGCGGTGCACGGGCCGTGGGAGCGCCGGGCGTTGGAGCGGGCGGCGTCGAGCAGTTGAGGAGTACTCTGAGGCGAATTGCGGATAGACATAAGCCCTCCTAGGGCAGAGGAATGGGTTGCCGGGAAAAGAAACCTCCCCCGGCACGGTGTGGGGTAACTATAGGTTATCAGTACAGGGTGGGTTTGTCAAGCAAAATCGTTTCTGAGGATAGGCCAGGGTAGTACTAGTACCATGGCGGGGGAAACGACCCCTCACCCGTCCCGCTCCGGCTGATGAAAACGCCGGCAGCGGGACACCCTCTCCCCAAGGGAGAGGGTTGTTGGATCACGGGAAGAGAGGGCTGTGATTTGAAAGGCGCGCCACAATTAATGGCAGTAGACATCCAGGACCCGGTCGGCGACGTGATCCCAAGTGAAGCCGGACTCAACCGCAAGCCTTCCGTTGCGTCCCATCCAGCGAGCCCAATCGAAGTCGGTGAAGAGCGTGCCCAGCCCCCAGCCGACCGACTGCGGGTTAGGGGAGATCTTAAGGCCGTTCACCTCGTGCCACACGTATTCGTCCGGCCCACCGTTTTTGCTCACCACCACCGGCTTGCCGGCGCTCCAGCCTTCGAGCACGACAATCCCAAACGGCTCGTTGCGGCTTGGCACGCACACCATGTCGCAGGCCTTGTAAAGTTCGGGGAGTTCGTGTCCGTTCTTGAATCCCAGGAAGCGCGTGGCGTGCGCCACACCGAGTTGCCCGGCGCGACGTTCGAGGCCCCGCCGCATCTCTCCATCTCCGGCAAAGACGAACTTGGCTGTCGGATGATGCTTCAGTAATCCGGGAATGGTTTCAACAAGAACATCGGGACCCTTTTGAAATTCCAGGCGTCCGACAAACAAAACCATGGGATCCATGGGGCCGATTCCGTAGCGGGCCTTTACCTCGCCGGGATTCAGCCAGCCCTCAAAATGCTGGGGATTCACGGCATTGTAGATCGGACGGACTTTCCACTCCGGAGCTTCGTACATCCACATGATTTCTTTCTTCAAGGAGCGCGAAACAGTTATGACACGATCTGCCCAGAAAGTCGCAGCCCGTTCCTGAAAACGAACTCGGGCCGGCTGGCCGTTATAAAAGTGGTTACCACAGCGTCCGTACTCCGTCGAGTGGAAGGTCAAAATCGACTTCCGGCGGCGGCCCTGTTTTATCCAGATCATGGCGTTGGCGGCCAGCCAATCGTGGGCATGCACGACGTCAAACGGTCCCAGGAGATTCTCCGTCTCAAAAACGTAATGGACGAAAGAGCGGCACATGTTATTGACTTCGTCGACAAAGTTGGGGTGCAACACGAACGGGCAGCGGTGGTAATGCACGCCGTGAATAAGTTGATAGTCCGATTGGCCGGGACCTAAGCGGGTGAATACGTGAACGTCGTTTCCCTTCCTTTGCAGAGCCGCTCCCAACTCCGTAACGTGGGCGGCAACCCCTCCCACGGAAATCGAATGCAGGGATTCCCAGGATAATAGTGCGATACGCATTACCACTTCCTCCTCGCGAAGATTAAATTTGCTCTTGCCCTGATTCTGTGGAGGCGGTCACCGGACTTTAGGAATAATGGCGCTGCCGCCGACTCCTCAAACTCGCATGGAATCAGCGTCTTGAGTATTAAAGCCAGGTGGATCTTCCGTCACAAATGGGTGTCGTAGTTCACGCCACGCCACCAGCTATTAGCCTATTTGGGAAAGGGGACTTTGCTCGGTTTTCAGCATGACAACGATGGCCGGATTTTTCGGAGGCACTGGTATACATTGAGCGAGCATCAGCCAAGAACTATGCGTCTGAGCATTCCCCTGGTTCTGTTCGACACTTTATATGATGACTTCGCGAGTGAAAAAGTTCTGTAGGAGCCTTTATTTTCGCGCATTCCGCCACGGGCACTCCTGCCTGATCGCAAGGTTTTGTTTATGTGCATGATAACATTGAGGCTGTTACGTTGCCGGGAATGACAAAGCATTGCGCAGCAACGATCAAGAACACGGTTTCACGCAAAGGCGCAAAGCACGCAAAGTTCACAAAGAACTGCAAGGACTTATCCTTTGCGCCCCAGCCCGCCGTAGGGGGACGGCTTGCCGTCCCCAGTTTTCCGCTGGTTTCGACGCGGGTAGGGCAAGCCCTACCCCTACATGGCGCGCGCGATCCGCGTACCAGAGATTGTTACCGCAATATTAAATTTTCCCTTCGCCGGCAAACGGTCTGCTTGGATGGAAGCTGCCCGAAAAGGTATGATGAGAATTGGGGAAGAGATTATCAGGGCTTTCGATGGGAGGTAAGAGTCATGAGCGTTACAAACCAGAGGAGTGAACTGCCTGCGTTGGCCGAGGTGCTCGACGGAGTGCCAGACTTCTCAGGCTGGGAAAGCGCGGTTCTCGAAGTGGTCCAAAACCAGAAGCCGGTTTTCCTGCCGGCCACCAATATTCACCTCGACCAGATCAGCTCGGCGTTTGCCGTGGGCTTGCACATGCACCAGCCGATCATCCCTGCCGGACACGATGGGCAGCTCATCAGCAATCTGCAACATATGTTTGAGCACCCGAACGAAGGAGACAATCACGATGCGGGACCCTTTGCCAACTGCTACAAACGGATGGGGGACATCATCCCGGAGCAGGTCAATCAGGGCCTGAACCCGCGAGTCATGTTGGATTACTCGGGCGCTTTGCTTTGGGGACTGCGCCAGATGGGGCGCGGAGACATTCTGGATAATCTGAAGCGTATCACGTGTTATCCTCGCTATCAACCTTATGTTGAATGGCTCGGCACCATGTGGGGCCACGCGGTAGCGCCCTCGACGCCGATCCCGGATCTCAAACTCCACGTCCTGGCGTGGCTGCACGATTTCGCGGCAATTTTCGGTTGGGACGCCCTGGCGCGCGTGAAGGGATTTTCGCCACCTGAGATGGCCTTGCCCAATCATCCCGACACTCTTTATGAATATATCAAGGCGCTTAAGGAATGCGGATACCGCTGGATCATGGTTCAGGAGCATTCGGTCGAAACGCCCTCCGGCCAGGCTTTAGGCTGCAAACACGTTCCACACCGGCTGGTGGCGCGCAATTCAAAAGGCGAGACACTTGCCCTCACCGCCTTGATCAAGACTCAGGGGTCCGACACCAAACTGGTGGCCCAGATGCAGCCCTACTACGAGGCCAAAACCCTGTCGCGCCAAAATCTGGGAGGAATTGCGGTTCCGCCGCTGGTGACCCAGATTGGCGACGGGGAAAACGGCGGCGTCATGATGAACGAATTCGTTCCCGCGTTTTGGAAAGCCTGGCAGGAAATGGCCCAGGCGGGAGGCGGGACGCGAGGAATTGTGGGGCTGACAGGCACCGAATACCTGGAACTCATCGAGGCGGCCGGCTGCCGTCCCGAGAGCTATCCGCCTTGCCAACCCGTCGGCCAGCATAAACTCTGGCAGCGCCTTCCCTCCGGGAAGCTCAATCCCGGCGCGGTGGAGGAAGCCATCAATCAATTAAAGCGGGAGAATCCCAATTTCCACATGGAGGGCAGCTCGTGGACCAACGATCGTAGCTGGGTCAAGGGGTATGAGAATGTGCTGACTCCGATGGTTCAACTGAGCGTGCTGTTTCATCAGAAGGTTGACCCCCTGGTGTCGAAAGACAACCTTACCCAACAGCCGCGGTATCGCCGCGCCTTGCTTTACAACCTCCTGCTGGAATCGAGCGACTTCCGTTACTGGGGACAGGGAGCATGGACTGACTACGCGAGAGAGATCTTCCGGCGCGGAGAGCATGTGCTGCAGAGCGAGTTTTAGCACGGCCCTCCTTTACCCGCTGGTAGGGGGACGGCTTGCCGTCCCCGCATTTTTGCTGATCCCGACGAGCGTAGGGCAAGCCCTACCCCTACACGTTTTCAGAGCCGGCGTTCAGGCCCGTCTCGGCGTCACGCAACAAACCCGCGCCATGGCGTTTCGTGCTATATTGGAAGCTCATGGAACAAAAAGAAAAAGTTGCAAGCGGCGACGACCGCCGCCAGTATGTTAATTTCGCATTCTACAAGGTGGAGCCGGCGTGGCGCCGCCTGCCGGCAGAGGAACGCCAGAAGGGGAAGTGCCAGTTCCTGGACGCCGTAACGAAGTGGGAACAGGATGTGCTGGTGACCGCCTATTCGCTGGTGGGCATTCGAGGGGATTGCGACTTCATGCTGTGGCGAATTGGCTACGATGCGCTCAAGCTCCAGGAAATGAGCGCGCAACTTCTTGCCACGGACCTGGGCAAGTACCTGACCACTCCCTATTCCTACTTGTCGATGACCAAGCGCTCGGTTTATGTCGATAAGCACGTGCACGAAGGCCAGGAAGGAACTCGCCTCAAGCTGGTCCCCGGCCAGTTCCGATTCCTGTTCGTTTATCCCTTTGTGAAAAGCAAAGCCTGGTACCGGCTCACGAAACATGCCCGTCAAGGCATGATGGACGAGCATATCGAAATGGGCCACCGGTATCCCACCGTGCGGCTGAACACCACTTACTCTTTCGGGCTCGACGATCAGGAATTCGTGCTTGGGTTCGAGAGCGACAAGCCCGAGCACTTTGTCGACCTGGTGATGGAACTGCGGCACAGCGAAGCCACCAGTTATACCGTGCGCGACACTCCCACCTTCACCTGCATTCATCGCGAAGTGAAGGAAGTCCTGGACCTCCTTGGAGGTTAGGCGGTGCGACCATGCCTGGCAAGCTCAAGCCAACTAAAAAGCCGGTTGATGTAGCGCGACCCAAGGCCAAACCGAAGTCAGCTTATACGTCGCCGGAGCGCTTGCAGAAAATCTTTGCGGCCTTGGACAAACTCTTTCCCCAAGCCGCGTGTGCTCTGCGCCACGATAACGCTTTCCAACTTCTGGTGGCTACCATACTTTCCGCACAGTGCACCGACGAGAGAGTGAACAAAGTCACGCCCGGACTGTTCCAGAAATTCCCCACGCCGCCGGACTTTGCCGCATTGGCGCAGCCCGTTCTGGAAGGGGAAATCCGCTCCACCGGGTTCTTCCGCAACAAAGCCAGGAACATTATTGGAATGGCCAAGAAGATGGTTGCGGAGTTCGGCGGCCAGGTTCCCCGAACGATGGAGGAGATGCTGACTTTGCCGGGAGTGGCGCGAAAGACGGCGAACGTGGTGCTAGGGACAGCCTACGGTCTCCCCACCGGGGTTGTGGTGGACACGCACGTGTTCCGCATCGCGCATCGGCTGAAACTCTCCAATCAGAAGACGCCGGAAAAGGTTGAACAGAACCTGATGAAGCTCGTTCCGCAGGAGCGGTGGATCGCCTTCGGCCATCAGGTAATTTGGTTTGGAAGGAAAATCTGCCAGGCGCGCAAACCGCTTTGCGCCGACTGCCCTCTCGAGTCGATCTGCGACACGCGCGATAAAACGGTCTGAGAAAATCGAGAAGGGACTGTAGGGGTAGGGCTTGCCCAGGCTTGTCCAAATTAGGTTTTTGAAAAGTAGGCGGAATCCCTGCTAAGTTGAGGTTGGGTATTGTCCAATGCTCAACCTCAAACAAAGGAGATTCCGCCGTGAGTCGAGTATGCAGCATTTTCTCCCAACTTCTCCAGTTCTTTCCGCGCCTGGAGTTCGAGCACCTGGTGCGGAAGCACCGAGCGGAGCGGCACGCGCGCGGCTTCACCTGCTGGGGCCAATTCATTGCCATGCTGTTTTGCCAGTTGGGGCAAGCTCACTCCCTGCGCGAGATCTGCGGGGGGTTGGCGGCCTGCGAGGGCAAGTTGCGCCATCTCGGCCTGTCCGACTCCCCCAAGCGCTCGACCCTGGCCTACGCCAACGAGCATCGTCCCTGGCAATTGTTCCAAAGCGTCTTCGCGCAGCTCTATCAGCGCTGTGCGAGCCTGGTGAATCCGCCCCGGCGTTTCCGTTTTCGCAACCGCCTGCTGACTCTGGATGCCACGCTGATCGATCTCTGCGCTTCGCTGTTCGACTGGGCGGCCTACCAACGCACCAAAGGGGCGGTGAAGCTCCACCTGTTGCTCGACCATCAGGGTTTCCTGCCGCAGTTTATGGTCATCACCCCGGGCCGGACGCACGAGATCCAGGTGGCACGCCGTCTGCGCTTGGCGCCCGGGACGATTTTGGTCTTCGACCGCGGCTATGCGGACTACCGCTGGTTCGAGAGCTTGACCCAGCAGGGGGTGTTCTTCGTCACCCGTCTGCGGCACGACGCCCACTTTCAGGTGCTGGAAGAACGTCCCCTCCCCCAGCGGGGTCACATCCTGTCCGACCAGATCATTCGCTTGGGAAGCCCTCACTATCAGCAGCCTTCGCCCTTGCGCCGCATCGTGGTGGAGGTCCCGGGGTGGGATCATCCCCTGGTGTTGTTGACCAACCATCTCGGCCTCGGCTCCACCAGCGTGGCGCGTATCTACCAGGAGCGTTGGCAGGTGGAAATCTTCTTCCGCACGCTCAAACAGAACCTGCGCCTCAAGACCTTCGTGGGTACCAGCGCCAACGCCCTGAAGATTCAAATCTGGACCGCCTTGATCGCCCTGCTGCTGCTCAAGTACTTGCAGTTGCGCGCCTCCTATGGCTGGTCCTTATCCAACTTGCTGGCCTTGTTGCGGCAGCAACTCTTCGTCTATCGCGATCTGCTCGCTTGGCTCAATCAGCCCTTCGAACCACCTCCAGGCTTGGAGACGATGGGCACCGTGCAACTTCCCCTGCTCCCCGCCCTGCGGGGTTAAAATTGGACAGCATGCGGCTCGCCTCACTCCCAACCTGCTTTCCAAATCGCCATTTCGAGCCTGCTAAGCCGCGGTGCTGCAACGTCGCCACCACTGGACCTCCGCTAATTTGGACAGCCGTGGGGCTTGCCCTACCCTCGCCGACGCCAGCAGAAGTGCGGGGACGGCAAGTCGTCCCCCTACGGCGGGACGTTATCGGCGGATTGGAGGGGTCAGCGCCCGCGGATGACGTTCTAACTTCTCGACTCCTTAACTTCTTGACTCCTCAACTCCCCTTTCGCCATGGCTTGGGCAAGCTCCGGCGGAGGAGTAAACGTCACCTTCTCTTCGACCGCTTCAATTTCCGCGATCTGCTCAACTCCTCTTGCTTGGAAATAAGCGATAACCTCTTGAACCAGATGCTCAGGAGCGGAGGCTCCGGCGGTGATACCCACACACTCAACGTCGTCGAGCCAGGCCGGGTCGATTTTTGCCGCGTCTTCAATCAGGAAAGCGCGCGCACCCGACATTTCCGCGACTTCTCGAAGGCGTCTCGAGTTGGAGCTATTCTCGGAGCCCAAGACCAGAATCACACCGGCTTCTTTAGCGAGAAGTTTTACCGCCATTTGACGGTTCTGAGTGGCGTAGCAGATATCGTCG
Source organism: uncultured Acidobacteriota bacterium (assembly GCA_963831905.1). Taxonomy (GTDB): domain Bacteria; phylum Acidobacteriota; class Terriglobia; order UBA7540; family UBA7540; genus CAVROP01. Next base: position 382,822 of record CAWHRX010000010.1, read on the forward strand.
CTGCTAGGGGTCACCACTTTGGGAAAGCGGCGCCGCAAAACTTCGATAATCTCTCGCGTGTCGTCAACGCCGAGGGTGGTTTGGGTGGTCACGGCGACCCGTTCGGGATCCGAAACCTGGACTCTTTCCGCTTGTTCCACACTGCTGACCAACTGAGTGCAGTCCGGAGCCTCACCCATGGTCCCAATAATCTCGTCATGCCCCGCGTGCCCGACAAGGATGATGGACCGGCTCTCTCTTGCAAATCGCACCGCCTCGATATGAACTTTCGTGACCAGCGGACACGTGGCGTCAATGACTCGCAAGTGCTTCTCCGCCGCCTGGGTTCGAACTTCCGGTGAAACTCCGTGGGCGCTGAAAATGACCACGGCTCCCGCCGGGACCTGCTCGATCTCGTCTACAAAAACAGCGCCCTTGGCGGCAAGAGACTGGATGACGTACTTGTTGTGGACAATCTCGCGGCGGACGTACACAGGCGCCGCGAAAAGCTCGAGGGCCATGTGAACTACATCGATCGCCCGGTCCACGCCCGCGCAGAATCCGCGCGGCTTGGCGAGCAGCAGCTTCCTGAGCTTCATTGCCACCTTAGGTTATGCCCTCTTTGAAACGAGCGGTCCTTCGTAAGCAATTATGCTAACAGATTCCCAGTGGAGGGTCAAAAGCGAGGGCCGGCGTCTCCTTTGGTCACGTGACGATATCCTCGCCGCCGTCCACACGGATGACGTTTCCCGTGATCCAATAGGTGCGGTCGTCCATCAAGGCGACGATGGCGGAGGCCACATCTTGGGGAGTAGTCAGGCGGCCTCCAGGATTCCGCATTCGTGCAAAATCGGCCAACTTATCGATGCCAGGGATCTTGCTCGATCCCGGGGTTATGGTGACGCCCGCCTGAATGGCGTTCGCGGTGATTCCGTGCGGCATCAGTTCGTAGGCCAGTTGGCGGATGTGAGATTCGAGGACCGCCTTGGCAGCGGAAACAGGACCGTAATTAGGAATCACGCTGTGCCCGCCGGCGCTGGTCATGGCGTAAACCCGGCTGCCGCGCGCCAGCATTTTGCGGCGAAACACGTCCTGGACCCAATAGACGAGGTTGTTCCCCATCACGTCCACGGTCATGTCCATCTGCAATTGAGTCAGTTCATCTTGAATTGAATCGGCAAGGTACGGCTTCAGTGACCCGAAGGCGACCGAATGGAGGACGACCTTAACGAAATGGCTGCCGCCCTGGTTGCGCCAGTGTTCCTGCATGCGGTCCAGAGCATCCGTGCGCTTGGCGGGGTCCGCGGCATTAAGGTTATAGAACTGGACGTCGCGGCCCTCCTGCTGAATGCCGGCAATTACCTGCTCGACCTGAGGCATATTCGCGCGCCGATCAAAATGCACCCCGAAAATGTTCAGCCCCGCGCGCGCCAGCGCGAGGCTGGCTGCGGCGCCGAATCCACTCGATGAACCAATAATCAACGCCCAGGGCGTAGGAGCTGCGTCCGTCATGTTTTTCTCCAAAACCAAAGTATTGTCGATTGATGATTGTCGATGGACGATTGCTGATTGACCATGGCCGTTTACCGTTCCAATCGGCAATCGACCATCGTCAATCGGCAATCAAGTCAGGCGCTCGACCGTGATTCGTCGTTCATCGCGACCCAGGTGCTGAAAGCGAACCCGCAGGCAGGGCCGCGGCACCTCCTCACCAAACTTTTCGCCCCACTCGATCAGAACGGTCGCTTCCCGGTTCAGCAAATCGTCAAGGCCGAGCGTCGCCAGGTCACGCGCACCCTCGATGCGATAGAGGTCCACGTGATAAACCCTGCCTTCGGGACCGTACTCGTGCACCAGGGTGAACGTGGGGCTTGTCACCTCGTCCTCGGGGACAGAAGCCAGGCTCGCCAAAATCCCTTTCACGAGGGTCGTCTTGCCGCTTCCCAGTTCCCCTTCCAACAACACCGTGCAAGGCGGCTGAACTTCCTTCGCCAACTCGCGTCCGAAGGCGACCGTTTCTTCGGGCGAGTGAGTCACGCGACTCATTAACAAGTGACGACCAGGAAACTGAGCATCGTTGGTTGGCCCGTCACTCATCACCTGTCACTCGCACAGCTTTGAAAACATGTAGGGGTAGGGCTTGCCCTACCCGGTCGCAACCAGGGGACGGCAAGCCGTCCCCCTACAGGCCCCTCGGCCAGACAACGTCCCGTCATCCCGCAAGCAGACGGTACGCCTTTGGCAACGCTTCGATCAAATCGCCTGCGATCAGTGAAGCCTGTCCCATATCTTTTGCCGCCAGGTCGCCCGCCAAGCCGTGCAGGAAGACCGCGGCTGCCGCGACCTCGCTGATCGGCCTATGGCGATATTGTGCCACAAGCCCTGCCGTGATGCCCGTCAGAACATCGCCGGCCCCCCCGGTGGCCATGCCGGGGTTGCCGGTTGGATTCACCCAAACCTCCCCATCGGGCGCAGCCGTAAGCGTCCGAAAGCCTTTCAAGACAAGGATTACCTGATGCTTGCGGGCAAAATCACGCGCGTTCTCGAGGCGGCGCGCTTGAATTTCCGCTATGCTCACGCCTACCAAGCGGCTCAATTCACCGGGGTGCGGAGTCAATATGGCGTCTGCCAAGTCTCCCCCGGATCGAAACTGATCCATGCGGCCGTCGAAGGCATTCAGGCCGTCGGCGTCCAAGACGACGGGGAGACGGCGGGCGTTTACCAGGGTGCGAACCAATTCGGCAGTTTCAGGAACAGCGCCAATCCCCGGCCCGATGGCCAGCACCGACTTGCCATCAAGCAACTTATCCAGCCGCCCGTAATCGAGGGCGCGCAGCGAAATCGTGCCAGCCTCGGTTTGCGGCAGCGGTTCCGTCATGTATTCCATGCCCAGCGATGCGACGGTCGGTATGGCGCTTTCCGCGGTCGCCACGGTCACCAAACCCGCGCCGGCGCGCAGAGCAGCCTTGGCCGCGAGAGCGGCTGCGCCTGTCTTCCCGACCGACCCGGCCAGAATAAGGACATGGCCGTACGTCCCTTTATGGGAGTCGGGCTTGCGAGGCCGGGCCAGCCACGCAAAGTCCTCGCGGCAGGCCAAATTCAAGAAGAGGTCCGGATCGCTTTCGAGCGTCTCGGGCGGCGTCCCGATTTGCCGGACGACCCATTCTCCCACACGCTCACACGCAGGTGGAAAGACATGCGCGATCTTGGGGGCCGTGAAAGTGACGGAGAAATCCGCCCGCACGTACTCTCCGATCAGTTCGCCGGAGTCGGCGGAGATGCCGGAAGGCAAGTCCACCGCCACCACCTGCGCGGAGGCCAACTCCTCGTTAACTTCTCGGACCACTTGCAGCAGCAGGCCACCGAGGGGCTTGGTAAGCCCGGTTCCCAGAAGCGCGTCGACCACCAAGGTGGTTCCTTGCAGGCCCGCCTTGATCGTCTGCCACGCTTCGGGACTTTCGATGACTTCGGGCATGGCGGAATCCGCCAGCCGCCCGAGGTTCGCCGCCGCATCGCCGCTCACCTTGGCAGGATCTGCGAACAGGAAAACTCTTGGCTTCAGACCTTGCTCGCGCAACATGCGAGCCACTACCAGTCCGTCGCCGCCGTTGTTTCCGCGGCCGCACAGAATTGCGATTCGCTGCCCTGCGAGCGGGGCAAAACGCTCCGAGAGAAACTCCACCACACCGCGTCCCGCATTCTCCATCAACGTCAGGCCAGGCACACCGTAGCGGTCGGTGGTCAAGCGGTCGATGCGCTGCATTTGTTGAGCCGTGAGGATTTTCATCTTGTCAGTTGTCCGTAGTCAGTTGTCGGTGGCCCGTGGTCCCGGGGCCAGGAAACAACTACTGGCAACGGACGACGGACAACTGACAACGGACAGCCCTAGAGCATCCAACCGCCGCTCACGTTAAGAACCTGGCCGGTAATGAAGGCGGCCTCGTCAGAAGCAAAGAATTTCACCGCCTCTGCGATGTCGCGGCCGGTTGCGGGGCGGCCCACTGGAAACCTGGCGTCGATCAACTTCTCTGCTTCCTCGAGCGATAATGCCTTTTCGTCAATTACCGGGGGGTTAACAACGTTCACAGTAATCCCGTGGCGTGCTTCTTCCAGCGCTACGGAGCGCGAAAAGGCAACCAGTCCGGCTTTGGCAGCCGAATAAGCGGAGATCTTGGCTTGCCCGAAAGCGCGTTCCGCTCCCACCGCTCCCAGGTTAATTATTCGCCCCCAGCGCTTCTGCCGCATTATGGGCACGGAAAACTTCGTCGTATAAAAGACACTGTAGAGGTTTGAGGCAAGAACGGAGTGCCATTCCTCCAGGGTAGAATCCACCAGCGGCTTCCATTCGAAAGCGCCCACGTTGTTGACCAGGATATCCAGGCCGCCAAATCGGCGCACGATGGCTTCAATCAACTCCGCCACGCGCTTGGGATCGGTAACGTCGGTCGGGAAGACAACTCCTTCGGCGGCCACGGTGCGCAGTTCGTCGGCCACCTTTTGGGCGCCCATTTTATTTGTTCGGTAGCTGATCGCTACCCGCACTCCCGCCCGGCCCAGAGTGAGCGCAATCTCTTTTCCGATGCCACGCGAGGCGCCGGTAACTAGGGCTACTCGATTCCGCAGAGACAAACTGAAGCTCCCTGAATTGTGATCACTTGATGCAGTCTAACGAAGTCGAAAGTCGAGAGTCAAGAGTCGAAAGTTTAAGATCGAAGACCTTTGGACCTCCCGACTCCTAAACTCTTGACTCTCGACTTTCGACTCCCCCTCACTCCGACGCCTTTGCCACCAACATGGTCATATCATCTTGAAGTTCCGGGCTTCCGGTCCAATCGCTTACACTCCGGTAGATTTCTTCCGTGAGGGTCTGTGCCGAAACGCTCCGCGCGCGCCTTACCACTTGCAGCAGCCGTTCTTCTCCAAACTCCTCGCCGTAGATATTCTCAGGCTCGGTGATGCCATCCGTAAACGCCACCAGCAAGTCGCCGGGCTGAATTTGAACTTGGGCTTGCTCATAGGTCATGGGGGAGAAAAGACCTACCACCGTACCCCCCACGTTAAGCCTCTCGACTTTGCCGCGACGGAGCAACACGGGAGGCAGGTGACCCGCATTGGTATACGTCAGGGAGCGGGAGGCAGCGTCGTAGACTGCAAAAAAGAAGGTCACGTATTTTTCCCGCGGCGTACTCTCGTAAAGTTGCACGTTCAGCCTGCTGACGACCTCGGCGGTCGAGAGAGCCTTTGCCTGCGATCCGCCGGCGGACCCGAGGCCATCGTAGAACTGGGCGCGCAAAGCCGACTGGATGGCGGCCATCAGCAGGGCGGCCGAAATCCCCTTGCCGCTGACATCCCCAAGGACGAGGCAAACTCTGTTCTCACTCAGAGTGAGGAAGTCGTAATAATCGCCGCTGACGGTGCGCGCTGCCTTGCAAACTCCATAGAGTGCCAAGCCGGGAACTTCCGGCGCCGAGCGGGGAAACAACTGGGTTTGAACTTCGCGCGCGATCTCGAGCTCGCTCTGCAAACGCAGTTTCTCTTCGGACTCCCGCAGCAGGCGCTCCACCGAGGCGGTCATGCTGTCGAAAGCTTCGCCGAGCGCGCTGAGCTGATCGTTGGAAGGAACGCCGATGCGGTAAGAAAAATCACCTTTCTTGACCTGCTCCGTAGCCTCATAAAGCTTGTCCACCGCCTGCGTAATGGTGCGCGTCAAGCGCACGCCGATAAGAAGTGCGATGACTTCGATGATGAGGAGTATCACGGCCCCAGCTTTGAACACGATGACGTAGACGTCGGAATACTCTCCCTGCGTTTCCAGCAGGCGCCGGTCCAGAGCCATAACCCTCGAGCTCACATAAACGGCGGCGGCTGTGGCAAGCTTTTGTTTTGTGTCACCTTGCCACGGGACAGGATCCAGTGACGACGCGCCAACTACTGTGAAATCTACCAGGCTAGTGGGTTCAGGAAGCCTTAGTCTCTTTGAGTGAAGGCTCGCTAATTGATATAAGGATCCCTGGGCGGCCTCGAACTGCGCGTGCATCCTTGAATTCGACGGTGGAACTTCGTTATGCGCGGACCGCGTGGTCATAATAAAGACAGGTCCAATGCCCTCGCCCGCCATGTCAAGCAACTCGGGTGTGAAAGGCTGGGAAAGAACAGTAACCAGACTTCCCGCTGCCGTAGGCACACCCGCTATGGAACGTAAGGCAAGTTGGCCCCTGTCCGTCACAATCCCTGAGAACTCCTCCTCATTGAACCAGGAGGGAGTTGTCAAAGGGGATTGCACCTTGGTGCCCTGCAAACGAAAAGCTCTGACTTGCGACCCAATCCGCAGAGTTATTTCGAGTCCAGGGTAGTTGGCGGCAGCGTCCTTGAGTTCGTTTACGCAGAAGCCCTGGAGTCGAACCAAAGCTTCTTCCGCGCTTGCAGAGGAATTGAAGCGCGCCTCGTGAGCCACGGCACGATTGACCTGCTCAAGCGCGCTGAGGCGATGCCGCAAGTCTGTGGTGACGAGGAGCGTGGCGAATTGACCGCCCACGATGACGGCGCCGAGCCATAACAGCACCAAAATCAGAAGGATCGGCACAACAGCGATAAACACGTAAGCAACGATCAACCGCCAGCGAAGGCGCCACGGCCGGATCAAGGCCACAAGCCGGCCCAGATAGTAAAACAGGCAAACGGCGGCCACGAGCCCATACAGGATCCAGAGCGTCGCTGGAACGCCGCCGGCAAGCCGGTCCACACTGTCCAGGACGGCGCCGCAGGCCAACACCCAGACCGTAAAGCGGGCCATGCGGTGTGTTCGATACTCTCGCAGCAGCGCTTTGAGCAACCTGTTCAACATCAGGAATGTACCGGCGAGCTTTCTTTAGGGACTGGGGGGTTTTGCAGAACGCTGCGGCGGCGGCCGTAGCTGAAGTAAATCACCAAGCCGATCACCAACCATACAACCAGACGAAGTTTCGTCATTGGGGAGAGGCCGATGATCAGAGCACCCGAAAACAGGATGGCCAGGATCGGCACCAGCGGCACCATGGGCGTTTTGAACGGACGGCTCAATTCGGGATGCGTCCTCCTCAGGACCCACACGCCCGCGCTCACCAGCATGAACGCGAGCAGCGTTCCCACGCTGGTCATCTCATCCAGGACGCTCAGCGGAACCAGCGTGGCCAACACCGCGACGAAGAGGCCCGCAACGATAGAGCTTTTGTACGGCGTGCGGAAGCGGGGATGAATGGCGCTCGCCCAGGGCCACAGCAACCCGTCGCGCGACATCGAATAGAAGACTCGCGACTGCCCCAGCAGCATCACCAGCATGACGGTGGCCAGCCCGCCCAAAGCCCCAATCTCAACCATGAAGGTCGCCCAGTGTTGCCCGGTGACGCGAATTCCCACCACGACCGGATCGGGCACGTTCAGTTGGGTGTAAGGAACAAGGCGCGTCAGCAGTCCTGAGACCAGAATATAAAGGACGGTGCAGATCACGAGCGAGCCCAGAATGCCAAACGGCATGTCCTTTTTCGGATTCTTGGCCTCTTGAGCAGCCGTGGAAACTGCGTCAAAGCCGATATAAGCAAAAAACACGACCCCTGCCCCGCGTAAGATGCCCGACCACCCGAAGTGCCCCTGTTCTCCCGTATTGGGAGGGATGAACGGATGCCAGTAATCCGGCCACCCCTTGTGGGAGAGTAGAAATGCGGCTGCCAGCGCGATGAACACGCACACAACCGCAACTTTGAGGATCACGATGGCCGTGGTGAAGTTGGCCGATTCTTTAATGCCGATCACCAGAATCGCGGAAATCGCCACGATCACCAGAAAACCAATATAGTCATAGGTCAAATGCATGTTTCTGCCGAAGAGCACGAAATCGGAATGCGGCATGGGCGGCAGGCCCCAACCAATATCCTTGAGAAAAGACCGCAGGTGCCCGCTCCAGCCCACTGCCACCGTGGCCGCCCCGAAGGCATATTCCAGAATCAAGTCCCAGCCAATGATCCACGCGACCAACTCTCCCAGCGTGGCATAGGAGTAGGTATACGCGCTGCCCGCGATCGGGATCATGGAAGCGAACTCGGCGTAACACAAGCCGGCGAAGGCGCAGGCGATTCCCGCCAGGATGAAGGAGAGTAGGATCGCGGGGCCGGCAAACTGCGCCGCAGCCTGCCCGGTAATTACGAAAATCCCCGCGCCGATGATCGCTCCGATGCCGAGCGTCAGCAGGTTGAGCGGACCCAGCGCGCGGCGTAAGCCGTGCTCGGATTCGACCGCCTCTTTCCGCAACTCCTCGATGCTCTTCTTTGCCCAGATGCTTGGCATTCCATCTCCCTTTGCAGCTATCAGCCATCAGCAAGAACAATGCTAACGTCGCGCACACTGGCCGCAGGGTCGAAAAACCTGTCTCAGGCCGGCACCCCCGCTGCGAGCTTAAGCAGTTCGACGCGATAACCGAGGTCGCGGAGTTGGCGGATCATTCGGGCGGTGCGCTTTTGCTTTGACTTTTGGCTGACCGCTGGGCCGCGTTCCTCGTAACGAACTCCTTGGTGCAGAATCTTCCAGATTAAGCGACAAAGCCGATGTGCAATCACCGCGATGGTTTGGTTGTGCCCCAAGCGCGCCACATAGCGGCGGTAGAGGATCGCAAAGACGCTGCCTTTGAGTTTAACTGCGGCGTGGGCCGCCTGATTCAGGATGCGCCGCAGGTGGCGGTTGCCCTTGGGCGAGCGGCGGTTGTGGTTGACTCCCGCGCTCTCCTCCTCGCCTGGGCATGCACCCACCCAGGAGGAGAGAGCTTTAGCGGAAGGGAAGGTCGCTGCCGAGGCGCCCACCTCCGCCAGGATCTGCTGTCCTGAATCCACCCCCAGGCCGGGTACCTCCGCCAAGCGCTGGACTTGCTCCTGGTGGGCAGCCAGCAGCGTGGCCATCTCTTGGCTGAGCTGAGTAATCTGTGCCTCGGCGCGTTGCCACTCCTCCAGCGCCCTCTGCAACAACCGGCGGTAGACGGGATGGAGCTCGCCACAGGCACCCAGCGCATCGCATAACTCTTCCGGCGTGGCGCGCAGGCGATAATCCGCTCGTGCCGCCACCGCTGCCGGATCCGTCTCCCCTTCCGCGATGGCCGTTAACATACGCCGTCCACTGAGGCCCAGCAGGTCGGAAACCAAACTGGACAACTTCAGATGCGCCTCTTCCAGCAAAGCCTCCAACCGGTTCTGTAACTGCACTTGGTTGCACCTCAACTGGTACTTGGTGCGCATGACCGTGCGCCACACACGCTGCTCGGCACTCGGCACGAAGCTCAGGATCAGTTCGCCTGCCACCAGTCGTTTCACCAGACGTTCGGGGTCGGCGAAATCGTTCTTCCGCCCCCGTGGTCCCCGGTTCGACTGTGCCTGCGCCAAATGCAGCATTCCCGACATCGGACGAGCCCCTTCCCGTCCTTGCTGGAGGGGCTTCCAGTATCGTTCCAGGATTGCCCAGACCGGTTTCCAATACTGTGCCGTGGACTCCATCACCACTTCCTCAACCTCTTGCTCCACCAGCCAAGCGGCCAGTGAGCGCAGGTGCGAGGGGGTACTGCCACACGGTCGCCGCTCAAACTCATATTCACCCCTTACTTCCACATCGCAAACCACGACCGTCAACATTCTCTTATGAACGTCAATTCCTGCTATTCTATAAGGCATCACACGCTCCTTTGGGCGGGAGCGGAGAGCGTGCCCAAAGTTACCTTATGCAGGGTCGCGGGCTATCGCCGCTCCCCCCTGAGGGAGACAGCAACGCCCAATTATTCGCTCAACACGCACGCTCCGGATCAGACAGACCTACGGCCTCAACCGCTCCACTGCGACTACGATCTCACCGCTCTCGACCGTGCCTATCATAACCCAACACCTTTTTCATGAGCTTTCGCGGGCCGAAGGCCCATGGGGACAGACCTTGAAGGGCAGGTCTGCGCTACCCAAACTTGCCACCACCCATCCCCGCCGCCTGACAGCCGACCCCTGACTCCTGCTTTTCCGGCTCGTCACTCATCACTTGTCACTCGCCACTGCTCTCTTGCGCCAAAGGAAATAAACGGGCACTCCGAGTGCCACAATACTGAGGCCTGCAAGGCTGCGTCCGGGCTTGTGCGTGAGCAGCGCCCACTCCACAAACGCGGCAAAGGCGATGTAAATCGCCGGTACCACGGGGTACCCCCAGGCCCGGTAGGATCGCGGCGCAAGGGGGCGAGTCCGCCGAAGCTGGAAGACACCCGCCAGGGTCAAAGCATAGAACAAAACCACGGCGAAAATCACGTAATCTAGCAATTCGCTATAGGTCCCGCTCAAAGTCAACAGGGCTGCCCACACGGCTTGCACGCCGAGGGAAACTGCCGGGGTATGGTGTGTCGGGTGCACTTTGGCCACGGAAGGAAAGAACAGGCCATCCTTGGCCATGGCATAGTAGACGCGGGCACCGGTCAGGATTAGACCGTTCATGCACCCGAAGGTCGAAATCATGATCGCTGCGGCCATCAGGGTAGCGCCTCTGCCCCCTAGCATGACCTGTGCCGCAGCCGTCGCAACCCTGTCTTCTGCGGCGTGCTGGATGCCGGAGAAAGGCAGGACGCGGAGATAGATCCAGTTGCAGGCCACGTAAAGGCAGCAAATAGTGACGGTGCCCATAAACAGCGCCAGCGGCAAGTTACGCCGGGGATTGACAATCTCGCTGCCCGTAAACGTCACGTTGTTCCAGGCATCGGACGAAAACAACGGGCCCACCAAAGCGACGGAAATGACGGTCAACGTCGCCAGATTCCAATGCACGCCGCTCCAGAGTCCCTCCTGGTGTGCAGTTGCCGCGGGGTGAAGATTCGACCACCAGACCCCCAACGCTACCAACCCCAAGAGCGTGGCCACCTTGAGAGTCGTAAAAACATTCTGCACCCAAGCCCCGAGCCGCAACCCGAATACGTTCAGGACGCTGAGAAAAAGCAATGCAACAACCGCGACCAGTTGCTGTGAGGAGAGCGTTAACGAAACCGTGTGATGAAAAACCGCAATCCGCCCGAGATTTATGAGGAGATTCCGGGTTGAGACCCAGGGCACCAAAACCCCCAGGAACTTCCCGAAGGCCACCGCCACCGCGGCCATCGTGCCGGTCTGAATTATCAGGAAAAGGGTCCAGCCGTAAAGAAATCCGAAAAGCGGGCCGAACGCCTCGCGCAAGTAAATGTACTGCCCGCCGGCGGTCGGCATCATGCCTGCCAATTCGCCGTAAGTCACCGCCGCCGCAACAGTCATTACCCCGCTGACCACCCAACAGAGCAGAAGGAGGCCCGGGGACTGCACTTGGCGCGCAATGTCAGCGGCCACAATGAAAATCCCCGAGCCAATCATCGAGCCCATGACGATGGTAGTGCAATCGTAAAGGCGGAGGCCCTTGACGAGTTCCAAGGACGAGGGCTGGGAAGTCGCGGCTTGGGGCGTGGATGCTGACATGTCAGGCCAAATTCACCACGAAAAGAGCAGCGCGGCGGAGCCGCAATTCCGAATTCCAGATTTCAAATTCCAGAACCAGCGCTGTGAGCGGATTCCCCAGCGGAGAATCAAAGCGCCCCATGATGAAGCTCACCTGCAATGATATCGAGAGCGTGGACACGGTTTCATGGCATGGCGCGCTCTAGCGCTGCAGGGTGCTCAAAAACTCTCGCGCCCGTTGTTCGAGGTCGGGCGCATCGAGAAGTCCGCCAATCACTGCCACCGAATCTGCGCCCGCGGCAAGCACTTCGCGGACGTTCTGTAAGCTGATGCCGCCGATCGCCACCAAGGGCTTCCTCGTAGCGCGCCGCGCTTGCCGCAGCCCCTCCAACCCAACCACCGGGTCCGGGTTTTCCTTGCTGCCGGTAAGAAAGACAGGGCCGAATGCAATGTAATCCGCCGTGGTACCGTCCGCTTCCACGACTTGCTCCAGCGAGTGAGTGGAAAACCCTAACCACTGCTCGATGGCGAGAACCCGGCGCGCCAACTCAACCGGCAAGTCGGTCTGGCCCAAGTGAACGCCGTCCGCATCTGCCGCCCGCGCCACATCGGCTCGATCGTTTACAATCAGGCGACAGCCGGACTCGTGAAGGAACCCCCGCAGTTCGGCGCAAGTCTCGTAGAGTTGACGGGACGAAGCGTGCTTGTCACGGTATTGTATAAGCCGCACGCCCGCCGAAATGAGCGCTCTGGCTGCCGCCGCCGCCGCCCGACCGCCCAACCGTGCCGGGTCGATTATGGCGTAGAGGCGTGGAAGCGAGACACTCATGGGCAATAACGAAACGGCAAGCAACCGCACTCGGGACGGCACGCCGCCCGCTGAGAAGTTGCACGGGCAGGGCTTGCCCTACCCTCGGACATCAAATGATATCATCGCTGTTCTTGATGAAGCGTCGCAGGAAATGCGTGTCAAACTCCCCTGAGCGAAAATCCGGATCAGCCATAATCTTCTGGTGTATGGGAATGCCGGTGGCAACGCCTTCGATGATGAACATTTCGAGAGCCCGAGCCATGCGGGTTATAGCCTCTGAGCGGTCATTGCCGCACACTACCAGTTTGGCAATCAGAGAATCGTAATAGGGGGGGATGACGGACTCGGCGTAGGCGGCAGTATCCACACGCACCCCGATGCCGCCTGGGGCATGGAAGGCCGTGACCTTTCCGGCAGAAGGAGCGAAGGTTTCCGGATTCTCAGCGCAAATCCTGCACTCAATCGCGTGCCCCAGCAGCCCTATCGCCTTCCCTCCAAAATTCAGATGACCACCTGCCGCAATGTTAATCTGCATTTTAACCAAGTCGACTCCCGTCACCATCTCGGTGACCGCATGTTCGACCTGAATGCGAGTATTCATTTCCATGAACTGGAGGTTGCGATTCTCGTCCATCAGGAATTCGACCGTGCCGGCACTCGTGTAGCCAATCTTCTGTAAGGCCTCAACGACTTGTAACCCCGCTCGTTCCCGAGTCTTCTGGTCAAGCTGGGTGGAAGGAGATTCCTCCACTAACTTCTGGTGCCGGCGCTGGATGGTGCACTCCCGTTCGCCGAAATGCACCACCTTGCCGTATTGGTCGCCCATCACCTGGAACTCGATATGGCGAGGCGATTGAATGTGCTTCTCCAGATAAACATCCGGAGTGCCAAACGAGGCCGCCGCCTCGTTCTGGGCAGCTTGAATGGCGTGCGGCAACTCGTCGGGTGTCCGCACAATGCGCATGCCGCGCCCGCCGCCGCCCGCCGCCGCTTTCACCATGACGGGATATCCCGTACGCTCTGCTTCTTCCAGCGCCATCGCCTCCGATCGGATCACGTCGGAGCCGGGAAGAATGGGCAGGCCCAACTCCGCCATCGCCCGGCGCGCCTGGTTCTTGTCTCCCATCATTCGCATGACGTCCGGACTCGGACCAATGAAGACCAGGTTGGAGGCTTCGCAGACTTCGGCGAAGTAAGCGCTCTCCGCCAGGAACCCATACCCCGGATGAATCGCCTCAGCGCCGGTGATTTCCGCAGCCGAAATGATGCTCGCAACGTTCAGGTAACTGTCGGCGCTGCGCGGAGGCCCGATGCACACCGCCTCATCCGCGAAGCGCACGTGGAGCGAGTAACGGTCGGCTTCGGAATAGACGGCCACCGTTTCAATGCCCAGCTCCTTGCATGCGCAGATCACGCGCAGGGCGATTTCGCCGCGATTGGCAATGAGAATCTTCTTAAACATACGGAAATTCGAAACTGGAAGATGGAAAATGGAAAATAGAAACTGGAAGATAAGACAATGAGCCGGAAGGGCCCCCCCTCACTTGTCACATAAAATGCCAAGTCCCATTTTCCGGTTTCCAGTTTCCAATTTCCATTTTCCAGTTTCCGCTTTCCGTCACTTCCCCCTGGAGGGTTTAATCGCAAACAGGGATTGGCCGTATTCCACAGGTTGACCGGACTCCACGTAAATGCGGACGATTTCTCCCGCCACCTCCGCTTCCAGTTCATTCATCAGCTTCATGGCTTCGATGATGCAGAGGACCTGACCCAATTGCACGGTGTCGCCGACATTGACGAAGGGCGGGGCATTAGGCGACGGAGCCGCGTAAAATGTGCCCACAATGGGGGATTTCATGACGTACAGATCCTCCGCGGATTCTGCGGGTGTTTCGGGGGCCAGGGGCTCTTCCGCCGGAAGCGCTGTGCTGAGCGGAGCGGCAGGCTCCGCGGGCAACGGCGTAGGTGGGGGCGCGGCAGGTTCCGGGAGATAAACTTCACCGGGACCCACGCTCGAAACCACAGAGGTCCCGCGCTTAACCCTTATCTTTGCGCCGTTCTGCTCTAATTCGAACTCAGTCACCTGCCGCTCAATCAGAGCGTCGATGAGCTTCTCGATTTCCTTCAGTCCCCAGACCTTCTCGCTGCCTTCGACGCCGCGCGCCGGTTTCTTCCCAGCCATTTTCGTCATTCTCCGGACCGTTCAGCACGGGCGGTTCGCGAACCACCCCTACTCCGCGATAATCCAACGATCCTTAGGGGCAGGGGTCAACACATCCGGACCCTCAGGCCCAACTAAGATAGTATCCTCGATGCGAATTCCACCCCAGCCTTTAAAATAAACTCCGGGCTCCACGGTGACCACTTGGCCTGCCTGAAGGCGAGTCTTTTCTCCTCGACCCAGACGGGGCAGTTCGTGGGTCTCCATGCCTACGCCGTGTCCAGTGCTGTGAGTAAAAAAGCTGGCCAACCCATGCGCCGCCAGGGTTCTCCTTGCGACTGCGTCGACGTCACCGGTGCGAACTCCGGGCAGCGCCGACCTGGCAGCTCTTTCCTGAGCCTCGGCCACAGCGTTGAAGACTCGCCGCACACGCCGGGACGGCGGCCCCAGGTGCACCGTTCGAGTCATATCAGCAGTGTAGTTGCCAAGTATAGCACCGAGATCGAAGATCACCAATTCATTTTCGGTCAATAACTTGCGAGACGGACGTGCGTGAGGAAGCGCGGCGCGCGGGCCGGAGGCCACTATGGTCTCGAAGGCCGCACCCTCCGCGCCCCGCTTTCGCATCAGATACTCAATCTCTGCGCCCAGGTCGCACTCGCTGACTCCCGGCTTGGTGATCTCAAGGACTTTCACAAAAACCTCGGCGGTGATTTTCCCGGCTTCACGAATCCTTGCCACTTCTTCCTCGTCCTTTACAGCCCGGAGTTTCTCGACCAGTCCTCGCGCCGGGAGAAATTTGACACGCCGGCCGGCGTCCTTCTCGAGCCGTGAAAAGTCAGCACAACTCAGGTGCGCGTGTTCGTAACCGATCTGGCGAACTTTATTCGCTTTCAGCCACGACGCAACCACCTTGTGAAGGCCTTTCCTCTCCTCGATCACTTCTACTCCCCGAGCTTCCTCGCGGGCCTCGAGCGTGTAGCGCGGGTCCACCCAGAGAATTCCTTCACGCGAGTTGAAGAGCGCGATTCCCGCAGTCCCTCGAAAGCCTGTCAAGTATGCGATGTTGGTCAGATTTGTGATCAGGAAGAAAGGAAACCGGTGCTCTTCCAGCACCGTCCGGAGAGCGCTTTGCCTTTTAGCATACGTGTTGTTCATGGAGAAGTGCCGTTGTAAGGGTATGGTGAGCCCTGTTCCTCTTCAAGTGATGCGTTAGGGAAAACTGGTTGTAGGGGTACGGCTTGCCGTACCCTCTTGGCCCGATGGCGCGATAAAGATGAAGAGGGTACGGCAAGTCGTACCCCTACAACCGGGGCGCTGATCCACTGGCAAATGGTTAAACCCTAGGTGTTACGCAACACTAGCTGGTCGTCAGGATCCTGGGCGAAACAAAGAAGAGCAACTCCTGGTCCGAGTCCTGCACATTCGTCGACTTGAAAAGATTCCCGAGCAGGGGGATGTTGCCAAGCAACGGGATCTGCGTGACGGAGTTCTGGCGTTGAGTCACCGTGACTCCGCCGAACACCACGGTCCCACCGTCCGGAACGAGCACCTGGGTGGTGGCTTGCTGCATATTAATGCTCACTGCCGCATTGGTGACGATGTTGCCAGGGGTGGCGTTTTGCACTTCCAGCTTCAGGAAGATGTGGCCGTCGTCGGTGACCTGCGGCAGGGCGGTGAGCTTAAGGGTTGCGTCCACGTATTGTACTGAAATGGTGTTGTTGATACTGGTCTGGACCGGAAGCTGAGTGCCTTGCTGGACCATTCCTTCGGCGTTGTTCTGGGTGATGATGCTCGGGCGCGAGATCGTCTTTGCCTGGCTGCGAATCTCCGCCGCCGAGATCACCGCATCAATCAGGTAACGCTCCGAAAAGTTGGTAATCGCCACCACGCCGAAGCCCGTCGCGGCGTTGGCCGGAATGGTATAGGTTGGCGTCTGCGGGGTCGGGGGAGTAATGCTGGATCCCGTCCCCGTCTGCGCGGCGCCAGTCGTAGAACCCGAAGTATTCGAGGACGAACCTACCAAGGCGGCCGCCAAAGTCCTCTGAAAAGTCGAGGTGGCCAGGACGATCCTGGCCTCGATGGCTACTTGCTTGGTCTTCGTATCAAGTTTGGCGATTGCCTCCTCGATCTTTGGGATCTGAGAGGCCACGTCGGAGATAATGAGCATGTTGGTGCGTTTGTCCACAAGCACCGTACCACGCGGCGTCAGCGGCCCTGCGCCGGAGTCGCTCCCGGTCCTTCCGGCGCCCCCGGACCAGGTCCTGAAGAGAGTCATGAGGTCGTTAGCGTTGGCATAATTCACGGGACGAAAAATTGTGACCAGCGGGGACGCCTTCAGCCGCGCGGCAGCCATCTTGTTGGCCGTCTCCTGCTCCGCCATAAGGGCATCAAGCCTGGCGATGCGGAGAATATTTCCTTCCAGGACCTTGCCCAACCCATTGTCTTTGAGAACGATGTCCAGTGCCTGGTCCCAAGGCACGTTGTCCAGAACCATAGTCACAGAACCCGATACATTGGGGTCCACAAGTATGTTCAGCCCACTGATCTCGTGAATAAGGCGGAAGAAATCTTTCAGGTCAACGTCCTTGAGGTTGAGCGAAATCTGTTCACCCGTGTAAGCCGGTGTCTCCTCACCAGCCGGGGCTGGCGCGACCGGAGCGGCGCCTGGGTTTACAGAAGGGTTGGAGGTGTTCCCTGCGCTGAGTACTTGGGCAGCTTTGTCTGCCTTAAGAGCCTCCGGTGTGGGGTTCTGAGGTGTCTGCCGGGGGGCGGGGGCAAAGTCGCGGTGGCTCTCCGAAACAGGGATCGGAGTGTCGTAGCCATGTCGCGGTTCATCACGCTTGGCAGAAGTTTCAACGGTTGGCGGTTGCGAAGCACTCACGAGGGAGGCGGGAGTGCTGTGTGTCGCTGCCGGGGCTGGAGTAACGGCTGGCTTCCCAGCTTTCTTGTGCGTCGGCGCCGCCGGCTCAGTGGCGCGATTCTCGGTCGTCTCCTTCTTCAGTGCAGCCGCCAGGGCAGCGCCCGCAGAGACGGAAGTTCGGCGGGATGACGCTGCTTCCGGAGCCGTCGCGCCAGTGACGCCGGTTTCGTGCGCTGAACCTGCCGCGGCAGTCACTGGAGAGTTGGCCGTGGGACGCGGCTTGACCTCAAGGCGTAGACCACCGTCGGAGGGTCGCGCCTCAAATGACGGGTTCCCCGAGAGATCGGCGACAATGCGGACCACTTCGGGATCCTCCGCTCGGTACTGGCTCACTCTCACTTCCTTCACAATTGCCGAGGTCACAGGAATGAGATTCCTGGGAACCGCGTTGGTCGTCCCCTCAACGTCCACCACCAGCCGGTCCGGATGGTCAAATCGGAAGACTTGGAATTTCGCGGGCTGCGTCATAGCCACATCAATCGTGACGTCCCCCGCCGGCTTGGGGGTGACCAAGATCCCAGAGACCGACGGCTTCTTGATTGCCTTAGCGAGAGCAACCGACTTGGTCGCCCCCGCGTCCGAAACCTCTGTTGGGCGGCTCTCGGGCGCGCGCGGCGTTGCCACCAACAGCCATGCCGTCGCCAACCATAGGGTGAATAGTCGTTTCATCTTCCTTCTCCAAGAGCTGAACCCAATTTGATTTCCACGTCGCGCGTAACCACCCGGCCCCGAGAGTCGAGTGTGTTCTCCTTAAAGTGAATAGCCACCGGAGTGATCTTGCTAACCACGCCGTTGTAAACGATATCGTTGACTCTCAGGAAGTAGGCCCGTTTCGTATCATTCGTGACTACCGCGATCATTTCGTCGGCGGGCTGCTGGCGTACGACCCCCTCGAGTCGCAGGCCCGAGATCACCAGTCCGCGCGGGCCTGCCGGCAGCCGTACCGGCTCGAGTGCCGAGTGGTCGGCCGCGCTTGGCGCCACCCAGGCCTTGAAGGGATCCCGGCGCACGGCCGCAGAAGACGACTCGCTCGGAGTCGCCGACTTGGCTGGCCGGGCAGCTACTGCCGGCCCTCCTCCGGAAGCGGTTCCTGACTGTGCGGGCGGCACCGAATTGTGGGCGCCCGAAGCAGACGGAGTCTTCGGCAATCCGGCCTGACCTGCCTTTGCGGTCGATTGGGATGCCGGCCCCGACGATGAGGTGCCGCCGCCAACCTTGGCAGGGGAGGACGCGGCTTTGGAGGCAGGCATGTTGGTCGCGGGCGTCTTTTCAGACGGGGCCTGCCCGGCGCAAACCCCCGTTATTGCCCCCAGCAGTATAAACACACAGACCGCCAGGGTCGCGCGCCTGAGCTCAAGTCTGCCGTTGGACATAGTCCTCGTCCTGACCTATCTCTTGGGTGCCGCGGGGGACGTGTTTGAAGCCGCGCTGAAGTAGCTGGTCAGCACGCAATTCGCGCCCACCGTTTCGTCGGCACTAATTTTGAACGACCCCATACCGCCCCCTGCCGGGGGGCCTAAAGTAAGACCGGAAACGCTTACGATGCGCTGTTCATGATCCAAGTGATCAAAGAAAGCCAGTAGTCCGTAGTAAGTTCCGTCGAGCCGCAGGTTGAACGGCATCTCGGTGTAAATATCTTTGTGCACGAGATTCTGCGGTATAAAAGTGCGAATGTTGACGCCGGCAGCTTTGGCGTCGGCGAACACCATCTTCAGGAAATCATCCGAGGCCTGCTCTTCCGGGACGATCGACTTGAGCGTTTCGAGCTGCTTCTCCAGCTCCGCAATACGATTCAGGTACTCGGTCCGTTCTCGTTCGATCGTCCGATTGCGCAAGTTCTCGACCTTCAGCTTCTCGAGTTTGGCGTGCAGGGTATCTCGTGTTTCCTGGACGGGGAGCACCAGGAAATAGAAAATCGCTCCCGCCAGAATTACCGCGATCAAAGCAAAAACCCCGCCTTGCGCAAGCACCGGAAGCTCACCGAACGTTTTGGGCATCGCCATTGCGCTAGTCCGCTTACAGTCCCCTTGGCAATCTCGTAGGGGCGGCTCGCGAGCCGCCCCTACTCTGTTCACATTCCCGGCCGCTGAGGGGCGGCCGCCCCAGCGCTAGCCTGGGTGAGCGTCGTGGCCCCGGAAGGCGGTTTATAGGCACAGTCCAGATTAAACTTGTAGTTAACTAGATTCGGCTTGTCGTCTTCGTAGAATTGTCGGAGCTGAACATCATCAAAATACCCGCAACTCTTCAACAAAGCCAGCAGGGTTGCAACCGAATTAGCAGACCCCGCTTGCCCCTGGATCGTCACCCGGCCACCCTCATGAGTCACCGAGGCAAAAAAGAGGTCCGTGGGAGTTTTGGCAACCACATCGCCCAGCACGCTCATGAATTCCGTCGGGCCCAGGCGGTTGGTTCGAAGCAGTTGCACAGCTTTGACTCGCTGCTCCAGTTGCGCCCGCGTGCCTTCGTATCTGGCGTTCTCCTGCCGGATGGCCACCAGGCGCGTCTGCTCGACCTGCTGTTTCTTGAGTTCCACATTCAGCTTGGCAATCGACCCGTTCCAAATCAAGTACAAGAGACCCACGATCCCAAAACTTACCCCCAAGGCACCGAGAAAAATCCACACCGGCAGCATCGACCTCTGGGCAGGCGCCGCGGCAGGCTTAGCCTTCGGCTTCGGCGCCGCCAACCCCAGCAGGTTGATTTTAATGAATGACATGGTTAATCAAAGCTCCTCAGCGCCAGCCCGGTCGCTACGCATAGACTGGGAGCAATGTCTTGCAGCAAAGCCTCGTCGAAATTTCGCGAATCTATTTTAACCTTTCGAAAAGGATCGATGATTTCGACCGGAACACGGAATTCCTCTTTCAATTGCTCCACCAAGCCATCGATCGCGGCCGTCCCTCCGGCCAGGTAAATCGCCTGGGTGTTATCCGCAGAAGAGGCCTGCCGGAAGTAGTCGAAAGTCTTCTGAACTTCCAGCATCAGGATCTCCGAGACGGAGCGAAGATGAGGAATCATCTGTTCGCGCGTTATGCCACCAACTTGCTCACCCTGCTTCAGCTTCTCCGCATCTTCGTAGTTCAGGTCGAGTTCTTTCTGCAGAATGTCCGTATACTGATTGCCGCCGACCGAGACATCCCGCGCAAACAGGGGAAATTCTCCCCGTCCCACAACAATGTTGGTAATGCTGGCGCCGATGTTGAGCAGGGCGACGATCATGTCGGGAGGAACGTCGTAGTTTGCACCGAAGGCGTTGAACACGGCAAAGCCGTCGTAGTCCACGACAAAGGGCGTCTTATTCGCCTGGTTCACGACATTCGTGTGGTTGAGAATCTTCTCGCGTTTTGCCGCCACCAGCATGACGTCAGTCCCCTCTCCCGAAGGAGAATCCCCCAGCGGCTGGTAGCTCAGGTTCACATCCGAAATGTCGAAGGGAATGTGCTGCTGGGCCTCGTAGGGCATGACCTCACTCAGGTCCTCGTCGGCGGCCGCGTTGACCGTGATTCGCTTCACGATCACCGAGTGCCCGGAAACCGACGTCGCCACATTCCGGGTTTTGATTTTGTTGCCCTCGAAAATCCTTTCGATAGCGGCAGAAACCGTCAGGGCATCCATGATCGCGCCGTCCACCACCGTGTCCTGTCCCAGAAGCTCTAAGCCGAAGTTAACCAGTTCGTAGGAATCTCCGTGCTTCTTGAGCTCCACGGCCTTGACGGCGCTCGACCCGATATCCAACCCCACTAAGCCCTTCCCTTTCCCCTTTCCAAACATCCGCTTTGCTCCCTACTGATCCATAAGGCGTTTTCTACGCGTCGAACGGTGATTGGCTTGTGTGCTCTGCATCTCCATCCAGCGGTCGAGAAGCGTTTTCTTGAACTTCCACCTGTTCCCTAGTTTGAAGGCGGGGATCCTCTCATCAAAAACGTACTTGTATAGCGTTTCGCGGGAGACTCCCAAGTATTCCGACGCTTCCCGGATGTCCATAACCTCTCTGGTTTCTACCATACGCTGAACCCCGCAAATTGAGTTCTTTCACTGATGGCTTCGGAAGCCGAGCCTCTCAGGGAAAGGAATAGTTGCACTCTCCTGGGTTATGCATATACGCCCTGGGCTCCTGTGCTGTCAACATGTATTTGAGGTGTTTGCAGGGGATTCTTCCAAAGTTCTTAGGTGTTTTTCCCATTATCTTCGGTGATTCATACAATATCTTAGGCTGTACGCCGGGACACCACAATGTATACGGCCACTTGTTTCCGCGATCCATAGTACTTTCGTGCGGTCGTTCCGGGCGCGCAACCGCTCCCTTTCACCTATACGCCGAGCCTCCCCAGTTTCGCCGCCGTGCCAAGCCTACGGGTTGACGCGGTGGCGGGGTGGGTATATACCTGCCTTGTACCGAAGTCAAAAACGGAAACGCCGCCTTCTATGCCGTCCGTTCCTGTTAAAAGCCGCCTGCTGCTGACTGGCCTGTCGATCTGGCTGCTTACGGTCTCTCCTGCCAAAGCGCAAGAACCCTTGAGCGCTGCCGATGGGGAGCGGGTCGGGCGTATTTTCGACCTCGAGCGCTCTCCTATCCCACTGCATTGTTCAATCCAAGCGCAACGGCCCAGGCTCGACTTTGCGTTTCGGTTCGACCTTGGATACATCGTCAGTTGCTCGCTTTCCGCATTTGCAGGGCGCGCGACTGACGTCTTCATCTACGCTCGAGTTACGCCGGACGGCGGCCGGCCCGTTCTGTTCGGCGAGGACTACCGGGTGCCGGAGGCAACGGATGTGACAAAATCCAGCCAACTGAAACAGGATTTCCAGATGAGTGGAGGATTCGCAGCAGGAGAGGGGAAGTATCGAGTGGAAGTCCTTGTCATGGACCAGCAAACGGGCCACACGTCGCGCAAGAACTGGCTGGCGCAGGTGGGCCACGCCGGCGGCAAGCAGGGTGTGCAAGTGGCCGTCTCTCCCGGGTCCGTCATCCCCATGGGAGTTCGGCCGTGGCCCATCACATTGGACAAAAGCGGCAGAGGCTTGCGCCTGACGGTTCTGCTGGACGCCGCGCCCTTGAACCCCAGCACGCCGGCCCTGCGCGCCTGGGATCGGGCCTTCCTGCTGGGTTCGCTTTCCACTTTGCTGAAGCAGATCCCGTGCGACTCGGTGCGCCTGCGAGCCTTCAATCTCGAGCAGCAAAGAGAATTGTTCCAACGGGACGAGTTTGATGATGCGGGATTCCTACAACTTGCCGAATCACTCCGCACGCTGGAATTGGGAACGGTCTCTTACCGCGTGCTGCAACAGCGGCAAGGCTGGCTCGAGCTGTTGTTGAATTACGCTATTCAGGAGTTGACTGCCCACGATCCGGCAGATGCCGTGGTGATTCTTGGGCCGCGGACACGCTACTCCGCCGACATTCCCCGCTCGGAGCTTAAGGAGCGCGAAACCCCCAATCCGCGCTTCTTCTACTTCGAATACTTTCCTGGCGCCCTCCGGTTCAGTCAACCCCCGGAACGTCTTGAGCAGTCTTACGAAACGTCTGGACGGAACGGTTTGCGCCATTTACTCTCCAGGCGACCTTGCGCACTGCGCGCAGAAGATGTTGACTCGTGTCCAACCGCACCAAGAGCCTTCCCCTCCCAGCCGTTGGCGCGCGCGTCCTGCGCCAAACCCTTAGGCCGTTGAGCGACCGGCATCACCAAAGAAACTGCGGACCTCAAGAACCGGTGCCACGCTACTGGATGCTGAAACCGGCGCTGGTTGACGCTGAGCGGTGGGTGAGGGCATCGGCGACGGTCACCTGCATCGTATATTTGCCGGGGGCGAGCCGATTCAAATCGAACTGTTTGAGGACGAGGAGGCGGTTTTGGGGCGGGCGGAGGGTCAGTTCTTCCGCCGCCGGGGGAGCGCCGGCGTCGGCCACGGGCTGGATCGTGTAGGAGGCCCGGAACTTTCGTACTAGGCCAGATGTGTCAGCTAATAGGATGCCGTAATAGAGGGTGAGCTTGTCGCTGGGGGCGAAGCGAGCGGCCACCGGAAGGTCAATCTGAAAGTTCTCTCCCCGCAGCGCGTCTCCCGGATCGGCGATTCCCTGGGGGGGGACAATTGAATTGGAGAGCAGCAGGCTGGTGAGCGCAGGCCCCTCGCCCAGGTTCGGAGCGGGCCCGGAGACGATGTCAGGGTTCGGCGCCGGAGGCGGGGCCGACGGCACGACCTCGCAGTGCCCTTGGGCCACCGTCCCCGAGGGAAGTTGAAGTATGCCTTCGATGGTCAAGGGTTTCAGTTCCGGCAGCTCGAGCCGCGCGCTGATGTCGAGATTCTTCTTACGGAATTCTTCCCACTGATTGTGAGTGAGGTCAAGGGTCAAGAATCGCTGGTACACGGAAACCAGCCGGCCGCTCGAGTCACGGGCCAGCAGCACCAGCGTGACCCCGCCACGGTAATGGTCGCTGACGCGCTCCAGTGTGACCATCCTGGCCGGCAGCGACACGCGCACCGGGGCGGTAAACTTCCCGTCGGGGGCGAAGAGTTCCGCGGCGTTCACGGTTGACGCGAAAGCCGGACGGAGAGAACCGTTGGCGAGCGCCGCCACCAATTGCGCCGCCGCGGGCGTCATCATCATCTCCTCTCCGGCAGGAATAGCCCAATAGCCTTGCCGGTAGCGCACATGCAGCCCGGGCGCCAGCGCCTCGACCTTGAGGGGGCGAAAAGAGCCGTCGTAGTGGGTGTCCGTGGGCTGGTAGACCAGGGTATAGAACTCGCGCAAATCGCGGTCCACGCTCTCCAGGCCCGCCAGCAGGTCGTTCTGGTTCTTCATCATCAAGCCACCGGTGGCCACGGCCACTTGCCCCAGGTCCTCGTGGCGGGAGTCGATTCCTCCCATGTGCGCGGCCCAATCGAAATTGCTGAGCCCTGTAGAAATCCGGTCGGAGGCGCTCCAATTGGTCATGCGGAAAGCCTCGCGCGTGCCGGACGGGTCAGGCGGATTGGCATTGGAGGCGTCGTAATACTCGGCGGCAAGTCCGCCGGCATCGATGACGTAAAACGCCACGTTAGCGCGATTCGCCGCATCGACCACGGCCTGCATTTCCGGTTCAACCTCCGGCGAGTGGAGGAAGCCCTCCGAAAAAACCACCACGTTTTTGCGTCCCGGAAGGCTCTGATAGGCCTGGGCGAGGGCCCGCAAAGCCACCAGCACCGAGCGGCCCTGCAGCGCAGACTGGCTCCACAGGAATTTCATCAGGGTGGCCAACTCGATCTTCTCCATCTGGACTTGCGCGGCTTGTGCCCCCGCCCCGGTCCCCCCGCCACCCGCACCGTTCCCGGGCGCCGCGGCGGTAGAGCCGACGCCAAGGGTTGAAGAAGCCTGAAGGCCGTAAATCTCCTGGTTGAGGTCCTGAATCTCCTGCTCCGTCTCCACGCGCGCTTGGGTGGTGAGCCGCCCACCCGGAGTGCGTCCGCTCAGGCGGTCGAGGGCTATGAGAGCTTGTCTCTTATCCTTCGTGAAGGCCAGCGCCAGGTGCAAGCTCTGATCGATGCCGTAGACCGCAATAAAATCGTCCGGGGCGACGTCCTTCTGTAAGTACCGGGCGGCGGCATCACAGGAGCGCTTGATGTGCGCGGGTTGGAGATCGCCGAAGTCCAGAACCAGCGTGATGAAGTGAACGCTGGCGAGGTCGCGCGCCTCGCGTTCCCCAGGCTTGGAGGGCGCAGCAGGCGGAAGGGGCGGTTCGCGAACCGACCCTACGTCAGTAGCGCTGAGTCCGGGTGGCCGGGGAACCGCAGCCGGGGTGATGGGCGGAACGAAGGTCACGATCTTTTGCAGCCGGTTGTTCTCGTAGACCGCGAAATCGGCGACTTTAAGACCGGGCACCGGACGGCCCTTCTTGTCAGTGACGATGACGTCCACGACGACCGAAGGGGCCTGCACCTTGATAACCTGCTCGCCTTGCGCGCCAGCCGCCTGCCCGCTTGCGCCTGAAGGCGACTCGGCATTTTGCGGATGGGCCCTCGAGCGGCAGGGGAGAACTGCTGAGGCCGTGGCCAGCGCCACAGCCACCCAAAGCAGGCTTCGAACGGAGAAACAAGTCCACAGCGGGGGACTGCTTGTCATTGTTCTAGCCTTGCCTTGCGACTTCGGAGCTTCGGTTCGTTTGCCAAAATTGTGCGTCTTCTTGCTCCATTCAGGCTCGAATTTGTGCTAATTCTTGCACAAAACGCGCATGATTTGCACCACTCAAAAAAGTGATGTGCTTTGTTTTCAGGTACTTCTTAGCTTCGTTCCCACTGTTTTCCATTTTTGGTAGTTCCCTACACTCCCCCATAGCCGGGACCGTTCGGCTTCCCTGCGCCTCGGCGCTCGCCTGCGACAATGTGTCTGTGACAAGACCACGATTATAGGCTATCGCACGTCCCTGAAATTGTCAAGTGGAAAATGCAACAGCGGAAAATGCGGAATAGGAGGACGGACTGTCCGAGATCATTGCCGGCGGCACACCAACTGATAAGCCTCGCAGATTGCAGTGACGGACGCCCCCTCACCCGCCCTCGTACCTCGGGCACCCTCTCCCCCAAGGGGGCGAGGGCCAGGGCACATCGTCGAGTTTTGTTGATAGAGATGCGGACTCTCCCCCAAAACGCGAGGGCTGGGGCACATCGTCGAGCTTTTCGATATAAATGCGGGATTCTCTCCCATGGGGCGAAGGCTGGGTCATTGGGCCCTCTCCCCTTTGGGGGAGAGGGTGTCCGTCAGCCGACGGGCGGGTGAGGGGGTCTGCGAATCGGTCAGTTTGTCGAGGCTCTGTGGGGCCGCAACCGACTGCGGAGTTCCCCAACCTAATTGGCTCCGCTGGCAAGCTCCAGTTCGGCATATCCTGTCGTGAGGCTCATGGAGACCTGGTTGCCTTGCGACCCCACAGTCATTGCCTGGAAAGGATTTGGCTTGCCCGGGTTCTGGCTGTCCCAGGCCATCTGTTGCACCAACTTTAACCCGTCGAAGACTTGGCGCAGGCTCGCGGCAGAATCCGAAGATTTGCAATCCATCTTCAAGCCCAGGGTGACGCTATCGGCGGCGGCCACGCTGTAGGTAAGGGAACTGACATCGCCAAAGACCTTCTGCCAATCCAATTTCACGCTCCCTTGATTCGGCATCCAGCCCCGAAACCAATCGGCTATGGCAGGACCCACGGCTACGCCCCAGATGGGCGCGTCTTTATCGGCGCGTTCCACCAGGCCCGCCATGCGGCTGTCTGAGCCGATGCTGGGCACTTGGCCGCCGCGTGCCTCGAGCATCGCGGTGAGCGCCGTAAGGGAACCAAAGGCGCCGACGGAGTCCTGGAGCACCACCACGCAGGTACCGGCGATTCCCGCCTCGAGGCAGTAGGCCTGCTTCCCGGCTATGGCATTGGGCGCCATATTCCGCTCCTGGGCGCTCTCCGCAATCGCCTGGGCGCTGAAGTTGCCGGTCGCGAAACCGTACAATGCCATTTCTGCGCTGCCGGGCTGCCACCCTAGGACCAGCCCTGAAATATCCGTCTCGCGAATTCCCAGTTGCCCCAACTCGTCAACCAGCTTGCGCAGCTTCGGTCCTATGTAACGTTGGCGCAGGCTGGCGTAATTCGGGAGCCCACGCAGTTTCGCGGGGCTGGAAAACTCCAGGCGGATCGTCTGGGTGGGAAATCCGTTCAATGCTTCCTTCACCAGGTCCTGTGCCGGGGCCGTGGCGGGCAGTGCCAGCATCGTCAAGGCCAGCAGGCCAAGCAAAGACATGAGCTTTAAACATAGCTTTGTATTCATGAATTCTCCTCGTCGGGCAGGGGCGGTTCGTGAACCGCCGTCACGTGCTCCCGAATAACGTCATATTACTTCGATGCGCGCGCACAACCATGCGTCTACGCGTAGCGGTGGTTCGCGAACCATCCCTGCTTCGGGGATCATAACAGAATATTATTTAGACGAAGTGAAAAAGGTTCCGGCTTGTGCTACAATCCGCACCAGACGGAAGACGAGTGATTCGGTCGCGCCGCAGTGTCGGTCAGTTCGGGGCGCGGTGCAGAGACCACGCGTTCACACCTGACGACCTTGCAGATCCCCTCCGGAGACCGATCAGTGCGGCCTTGTTTAACCTCCACGGTTTCGCCTCGACGCAGCGGTCGTGCCGAGACGCAGCAAGGAGGCCGGCATGTTCGAGTTGGTCAACGAGGAAAAAACGGAGCCCAAGGACCGGAAGGTGCTGCTCGAGAAGATCGGCCTTTTTCTAGCGGCATTCGTTGTCCTGGGAGGTGTGGTTTACCTCTTTGCGTTTTATTCAGCGCACTAAGTTTGAGGCGGCAGGGGAAATCGCTCAACCACCAGGCTTAGAGCCTGGGCGGAGTTGTGTACCCTGCCCTCTAATTGCGCATCTTCCACTGCCCGAAGGATTTCCTTAAAAATCGGCCCGGGGGGATACCCCTGCGCGATCAGGTCATCGCCGCGCAGGAGAGGCGCGGGGCGCACGGTCTCCGGGGGGGTCTCCTCCAGGAGACGCTTAGCCATATCATAAGTGCTCAGATCGCCGTGACTGGCCAGACAATCCAGTCGATGCAGTTCGAGGTGCTCGGCAAAGCCGGGCAAGCGCAGGAAACGCAGTTGGGTTGAACGGCGCATGCGTGGAAAATCCATAAAGCGCAAGTGGTGTCGAACCAGTTCAACGACTCGCTCCGTGTCGCGAGAAGGAAGTCGCAGGCGGCCCAAGATTTCCTCAGCCATCTTGGCTCCTACCTCGACGTGATTATCGAAGCGGATTCGTTCGCGCACGGAGAATGTGGGGGGCTTGCCCACATCGTGAAGAAGCACCCCCAGGGCCAGGGTGGGCGTGGGCGAGCGCAGGCCGTCCAGCATCATCATGGTATGGACCCATACATCGCCCTCGGGGTGAAACTCGGGAGGCTGGGCCACCCCTTGCATTCGCTTGACCTCCGGCAGCACCTCCTGAAGAAGGTTTGTAGCGTCAAGGAGCTCAAAGCCCTGCCGGGAATGGCCTTCGGTGAGGATCTTCAGGATCTCGTCGCGCACGCGCTCCGAACTTACCTGGCGGATCTCCGCCGCTTGATTTCGAATGGCTTCCGCCGCTCCCCCGTCAAGAGTGAAGGCCAGGCGCGCCGCAAAGCGAACCGCCCGCAGCATCCGCAGGCGGTCTTCGCTGAAGCGTTCGTAAGGATTGCCGATGGCACGCACCCGCCGGGCATGGATGTCGGCCTGGCCGCCCACATAATCGAGCAGCTGTCCCTTCGCCGGATCGTAGAGAAGGCCGTTGATGGTGAAGTCGCGCCGCAGCACGTCCTGCTGAGGCGTTTTTGAGTAGCGAACTTCACTCGGGTGGCGCCCATCGGTGTAGCGTCCGTCGCTGCGGAACGTGGCCACCTCCACGTTGCCTTCGGAGTGCGGCACTAGCATCACGCCAAATTGCGCGCCCACGCCCATGCTCTCCGGAAAAAGCTGCGTCACCTGCTCGGGCGTGGCGTCGGTGGAGATGTCGTAGTCCTTCGGCGTCAAGCCCATCACCAGGTCGCGCACACAGCCACCCACCAGGAAGGCTTGAAAGCCCTCACTGCGCAACCTCCGGAGAATATCCACAGCGGCTTGCCGCTTGGCGTCCATGCATTCTATTAGACCCGATGCGTCGCTGCGCTGCAAGCGCCGGTTAAAGGTTTAAGTGTAAAGGGTAAAGGCTGAAGCTTCCAAGATAAAGGCTGGTGGAAAACGATGGACGGTGTTTCACCTTGGCTTTTAGACTTTACCCTTTAGACTTTAGACTTTCCTTTTACTACGGCAGATTCGGCGTCGCACTGATAGATCCGAATTCAAGTTTTGCCGGGTCGTGCCGATAGAAGGACCAAACGGCAACTCCTGCCGGCGACGCGATATGTCCCTCGCCACTGCGACGCCGAGACCTTGGCGGAGAGCGTGCAAGGAATTGGAATTTTGGGCTCAGTTGATAATTGACGCTGGCCGCCAAGGCACCCTCCTTCGCAGAACAAACGGAAGTCGGCAGTAGGCAGTCGGCAGTGGGCAGTAGGCAGTGGACAGTGGGCAGTCGGCAGTCGGCAGTGGACAGTAGGCAGTGCGGCTCAGCCGCCCCGCCCTGCGGAAAGGCTTTGCCTCTCCGGCTTCGGCATCAGTCTGGTTCTTCCCTTCCCGCGCCGCCATGTTACCATCATAGGTTCTCCAATTGAGGGCACGCGAATATGTCCAACATCCGAGTTCGTTTTGCACCTTCACCGACAGGTTATCTGCACGTAGGCGGGGCGCGCACGGCGCTTTACAACTGGCTCTTTGCTCGGCACCACGGCGGCGCATTTATTCTGCGCATTGAGGATACGGACGCAGACCGTTCCAAACCCGAGCTCAGCCAGGCAATTCTCGAGAGCATGAAATGGCTGGGGCTCGATTGGGATGAGGGGCCGTTCTATCAATCCCAGCGGTTGGAGCGATACCGTGAAGTGGCCGCGGAGCTCGAGCGGCGCGATCATGCCTATCCGTGTTTCTGCCTGCTGGAAGAACTCCAGGCCAAGCGCGCCCGGGCGGAAGCGCAGAAGAAACCTTGGAAATACGAAGGAACGTGCCGCAACCTCTCCGACGAGGAACGGCAGTTGCGACGCAGAGCACGGCATCCCTGGGCGCTCCGGTTTAGAGTTCCGGCCACGGGCCGCACCAGCTTCGAAGACCAGGTCTTTGGCCACGTTGAGCTCGAGAACCAGGAAATTGAAGACTTTGTTTTACTCCGCTCGGATGGTCACCCCACTTACCACCTTGGAGTTGTAGCCGACGATCTCGACATGGGCATTTCCCATGTGGTGCGCGGCGCCGATCACCTCTCGAACACGCCCAAGCAGATCCTGGTTTACCGCGCGCTAGGCGCGCCGGAACCGCAGTTCGCGCATTTGCCGCTGATCCTCGGTCCGGACAAACAACGGCTGAGCAAGCGCCACGGCGCAACTTCCGTGGGCGCTTATCGCGAGATGGGTATCCTGCCGGAGGCCTTGGTGAATTTCCTCGTCCTGCTGGGCTGGACGCCGCCCGACCAGAAGGAGATCGTCCCAGTCGAGGAGATGGTGAAGCGGTTCGAGCTCACGGCGGTTTCCAAATCGAATGCCGTCTTCGACCCGGAAAAGCTTGCCTGGATGAACAGTGAATATCTCCGGCATCTCCCCGCTGAACACCTGCTCACGCTCGCTGAAGAGGAGTTGAAATCTGCGGGGCTCTGGAAGGACACATTCTCTGGCGCGGAAAAAGAGCGGTTCGAAACCTCCACCCGCCTGCTGCAAACTCGCGCGCGCAGCATCAAAGATTTCTCAGTGTCCGGACGCGCGTTTTTCAGCGACGATTTCGAGTACGACGCCGAAGCGCAGAAGAAATTCTGGAAAGATGCAAGATTACCGGAGCTGCTCGAGGAGCTGGGATTGCGGCTTGCGGCTTCGAAACCCTTTGATCTCGCAGGGACAGAAGCCACGCTGCGGGCGGTGGCGGAAGAGAAAGGCCTCAAGGCGGGCCTGCTGATTAATGCTGCGCGTGTGGCGCTCACCGGTCAGGCGGTTGCTCCAGGCCTGTTCGAGGTGATGCTGGTTCTAGGGCAAAGCCGAGTCGTGGAGCGGCTGCATCGAGCCGCGATACATCTGCGCGGAGCGGCTTGAGCCGGAAGAGCGGGATTTACAGGGCGCGGAAAAACCGACTCGCCTGTCATTCCGAGGAGCCGCAGGCGACGACGAATCTCGCCCTGCCCTGGAAACAGAGCAGCCGCTCATGCCCGCCCGCTGACGAGCACCCAGAAACCATGAGAACAGCTCCCCTCCTTCACGTCATTGTTGGGGGGACGGCTTGCCGTCCCCACATTTCTGCTGGCCCCGACGAGGGTAGGGCAAGCCCTACCCCTACAGGATTTCAGAGCGAGATTCTTCGCTTCGCTCAGAATGACAAGTCAGAGGGATTTCCTGCGGCCTGAGAAGCCCCGCACTTCCCGATCTGTGGTGAGTATTCCGGACTAAGAGTTACGTGTCGTTTCGATTTTCTTGCGCAGCGCTTCGTAGGCCTCAACCGCTACGATGGCCGCGGCAAGCACGGCCCCCACGGTGATGAGAACTTCCCTCGTATTCCTCAAAATCTCCAGAAATCTCCGCATCGGTGTTAACCTCCGAGGGTCAACCACCCCAGTCTGCCGTTACAGCTCGGTGAAACGGGGCGAACCTCCCTCGTGCGCAGCTGGCTTAATAGGCGCAATTTCAAATGGCTCTCGGAAGGGCGGGGCTTTAGCCCCGCCGCGGAGAAGTCCAGAGTTGGAAAGGCCTTTAGGCCCTGAAACCAGATCCTTCAGGGGCTAAAGCCCCTTACTCATCTCCCCTGATCAGCGGCGGGGCTAAAGCCCCGCCCTTCCGCTTCCGACGAATAAGGTCGCCCACTAATTCTGCTAAGCACCAGCCTGTTGGTCGTGTAATGCCGCCCCTCGATCAAGCTGCATCGCCACCTTCTCCGGCAGCTTCCTATTATACAGTTGCAAGCTGAGTATTGTCGCCTCGACCCGTTTCGCCGACAGTTCCAACAGCCCACAACATCGTGGCAGGGAAAAACGCTGCTTGCCGGCGCTGCCGGGATTGAAGAACAGCCTGCCGCACAGCGTGACGGCGCAGGGCACGTGGCTGTGGCCGAAAATCACGACGTGCGTGTTTGGTTCGAAAGCTCGCAGGAAGGCATCCCGTCCTCGCGGCGCGAGCGACTCGGTCCGTGCCTGGTTAGCCCATTTTTCCAGTTCGGCTTGCGCCGCCGGCAACTCATGAAGCATTTCTACTTGAACGGCGTCCCTCGAAGCGGCGGGCCGCGAAGCGCCGCGCCGAGTTGTCTCGCCCAGGCTTAAGCTCAAGCTGAGGGGAAGACCAGCCAGAAGTGAGTCGACGTTTCCTTTCACCGCGCGCACGGGAGCGATTCTCTCCAGTTCGTCCAACACTTCCAGATTTCCCACGTCTCCAGCGTGCAGGATCAGTTCGACGCCCGCCCACAACTCCGCCAGGCGCGCGTCAAAGAAACCGTGCGTGTCCGAAACCACACCGATCTTCATCGGGTTGTTGCCTGCTCTTCCGCGATGATTTCTTTGGCCCGTTGCCTGCACTCCCCGCAACGCGCATGGCTGACCAGGCAGAAGGCTATGCTTGCATTACAGCCGCACGAACAGGGCTCCATGTTCAGCCGCAGCAGCACGTGGTTCCGGCGCTCTTTGCTGAGCGAGGCCAGATCGAGGCCGGGGAGGTCGGTGATACTGGTAGGGGTGAAGGGGCCGGCCACTTGCGGACAGGTTGTGCCTTGAGGCTGCAAGGGAGCGGGCTGGACGTTCGGCCGGTCCGGCCTCAACT
Organism: uncultured Acidobacteriota bacterium; assembly: GCA_963831905.1. GTDB lineage: Bacteria > Acidobacteriota > Terriglobia > UBA7540 > UBA7540 > CAVROP01. The sequence continues at coordinate 415,520 of CAWHRX010000010.1, forward strand.
CCCAAACCAAGGCGGCCAGCGCCAGCAGAGTGACGATAAGATAAATCGCCGGTCCACGAGAGTTGTCCGGCGGGCGGGGATTTCCCAACTCCTTGGAGCTCGTTTCGTCGGTCGACATACTATTCCGAGCGGCTTGCAGAAGCCCCGCGGCGCGCCACTTTCAGCGGGAACGATATCGGCACACTGGTGGGCGGAAGGCAGGCGTGGTCGTTGCAGGCCTGATACGCAAACTTCCCCTTGACCTCGTAGTCGCCGGGCGGCGCTTTGGGATCGAGTTGAAAGGCGACATCAACACGAATCGTTCCCTCGTAAACGGAAAGGGGCGCGTCCGAAAAGGCGAACTTCCTCGGTTCCCCTTTCGGGTAAGTAATATCATTCCGGGTGACTGCTTTATTCGGGTCGAGCTTGACTTCTGTAGGAATCAGATAGTCGAGAGTAGGATGATGATCATTGATGTGGTAGCCGGAAAGAACTTCCGCCACCACCGTCGCCTTCACGACGGAATCGGGTCGCGCCGCTCCAGGCGCCATCGCGACCTTGGCTTTTACCACCTGCTCCGGCGCCTGGGCGCAAACCGCCGCACAGACCAGAGCGAATGAGAAAACGAACACAACGAAAGTCTTCATATTCGCCTTTTCCGAATTCCCTTGACCGGGAAATCGGGAGATCGGGAGGCCGCCTTCTTCGCCTGATCGACTAGTCTCCCGATCTCCAGATCACCCGACCCCGTTCACGATCCCGACTTCGGCAGCTTCTCCATCTGCGCTCGCGCCAGCTTCAAGCTGACTTGGCATTGCCGGTCCACGTGGCGGCATTTCAGCACCGTCATATTACAGCCGCACGGGCAATGCTGATCGCCGAGCTGCTTCTTCAAAGCCTCTTTCTGCTCGGCGGTCAGCTTGCTCAAGTTCAAGCCGGGGATTTCCGAATCGATGGCGGCGGGATCGCCCAGCGCGATTTTAGTTTCGGTTCCCACCACCATGGCCGGCCTGAAATCCGATTTCTCCACGGTAGGACTCATGGCCAGCAGTTGCTGCACTTCTTCCTCGATGATGGCGGGATTGATGCCGCCAGTGTGCTTGGCATAAATGCGGCCGTCACGCCCGATCAAGAACGTGGTTGGCAACCCAAGAATTCCTCCGTAAAGTTCCCCGATCCGCTGGTTGCCGACCGCGACCGGATAGTTCATCCTGAACTCCTTGTAGAAATCCACAACCGGTCCGGGCTCGTCGTCCATCGAAATGCCGATCATTGAAAAGCCCTGGCTGGCGTACTTCTGCTGCATGACAACGAATCCCGGAATCTCTGCCCGGCAAGGCCCGCACCAAGTCGCCCAGAAATCCAGCACCACCACTTTGCCTTTGTAGTCGGCCAAGTCCAGCCTTTTACCTTCGATGTCAGTCAGTGAAATCCCCGGAGCGTCAGGATGTTCGCTGTCTCCGTTGGCCTGGATCATCACGGCCGGATGGATCCAGTACCGGTTGACAAAGTACAACCCCGCGGCGACGATTACCGCCAAGACTGCACCGACCAGCAGTTTGCCCCGGCTCGCGGTTCGAGCGGGCTGGGCGCCCGGGTCGAGCGGCTCAGGCGTCCCTCCGTTCGCAGAACTTTCAGGTTGATTCAAGTCCATATCCTCTCCCTTGACTCCTAGCCCTTCCTCTCCGCATGAGGCATCGAAGCGGCCTTGACCCTTGCCGCGACCGCCACCCGGTCACCCACTCTCTTGTTTGCGGGTTTCACACTCCCAGAATCCTCCGTGGCGACGGCGGTGACCAGTTGCCGCAGCGTGGGTTTGCGGCGGAGAATAAGCGCTAGCCAGACCGCCGCTGCAAGGGCCAGAATCGCAATGAATTGCGATGTTGACAAAAGATGATTAAAGACGAACCCGCGGTCCTCATCGCCGCGCAGGAACTCGATGAAATAGCGGGCTCCGGCATAAAGAGCAAGATAGAGCACGAAAATCTCGCCATCGCGGGCTTTCCTCGGATATCTCCAGATCAGAATTGCAAAGATGGAGAGCGAGGCTAAACACATGATGGGCTGAGTCGGGATCAGCGGAATACCCAGCGGTGTTCCAGCCACCTGGTGGGCCAAAGGGTCTGTGAACACCGCGCCCCAGGCGGAGGTGGTGGGCTTGCCGTAATCACACCCGGCTGCAAAGCAGCCAACGCGGCCAAGGCCAAGTCCCAGCGAGATGGCCGGAGCGTATACGTCAACCACCTTCCAGGCTGGAAGATGATGAAACCGGATATACCAAACCGCAAACAACAACGCAGCGATAAATCCACCGTAAAAAACCCCGCCCGCCAAGAACGTGTCGCGACTGAAGATTTCTCCCGGATACTCCCGGTAGTAACCCCAGTTGGAAAGCACCATCAACACCTTCGCGCCCACCAGCGCCACCAGCAGCAGCCAGGTGCTGAAGTCGAGCAAAAGACCTGAATCCAGTCCCTCCCGCCGGCCCAGACGGAGTATGGTGCAAATCGCCGCCAGCATGGCGAGCACCATCATCGCCCCGTAAGTGGGGAAATGAAACGAACCAATGCTGAACAGAATGGGGTGCAAAGTAACTCCAAAAACAAGCTATCAGCCATCAGCTCTCAGCTCCTTAGTGCCTGCGGCCTGAAAGCTGAGAGCTGAAAGCTGACAGCTTCTTTACAGCGTGAAGCGGTTCAGGAACGAGAAATACCGCGAGATCACCGTGAACTTATTGGTCGCCATCAGGACGCCGAGAGCAATCAGGAGGACGCCGGAAGCTATCTCGACCGTCTGCAGGTGCTTCCGGAAGCCGCCGTACAGCTTCAAGAACTGGCCCAAACCGAGGCTGGTCAAAAGGAACGGGATCGCCAGCCCCGCGGAGTAGATAGCCAGAAGAAACATCCCCTGGAAAACCGTGTGCCGCTGTGCGGCCAACGCCAGAATCGCAGTCAGGATAGGACCGATGCAGGGCGTCCATCCGAAGGCAAATGCGAACCCGAGAAGAAACGCGCCCACAAGTCCTCGTCGCGGCTCACCGGTGTCGAGCTTGGCCTGCCGGTAGAGCAGCGGTATCTTCACCAATCCAGTTAGATGCAATCCGAACACGATCACCAGAATGCCTGCCACCAGGTTAAAAGTGGTGCGCTGTGCCAGCAGAAACTTGCCCACTGCCGTTGCCGACGCACCCAGAGCCACAAATACGACCGAGAAGCCCACTATGAAAGCAATCGAATTGCGTAAAATGCGGCCCATGAGCGCTGGGCTCGTGGAGGTCCGCAACTCCTCGATGGTCGCCCCGGAAAGCATCGAGATATAGCCCGGCACCAGGGGCAAGACGCAGGGGGAAAGAAAAGACACCAGACCCGCCAGCAACGCAATCGGGATACTCAATTCATGAGTCATGGTTTCAGCCTGCCTCGCGACGCGGTTCCAATCTAATGGATGCGGAAAGCAGTCGCCTCGACTTCTCGACCCCTCAAGTGTATCATGACGACAGTCTGTGGAGTCAGGATTAGGGAGACGACCGGAGTCCGCAACGCTTGCTACGCGCGATCATCTTCGATTTTGACGGGATCCTCGTCGACAGCGAACCGCTAATCATGAAGCTCATCCAGGAGATGGCGGCCCGTGAAGGATGGGTCCTCACCGAAGATGAGTACTTTGGCGACTACCTCGCTCTCGATGACCGCGGAGTCATCGAGCACCTCTGGCGTACTCACGGACGCCCCCTGAGCATCCCCCGCCGCAACGAACTGTTGGCCTGGAAAGCCAGCGCCTATGAGAGAATTATTCAGGATGGCCTGCCGGCCATTCCCGGGGCAGCGGAGTTTGTCCTGGACGCCGCCCACCGCTTCCCGCTGGCGATCGCCAGTGGAAGTCTGAGAGCGGAAATCGAGCACCTTCTTCGGAAGTTGGGCTTGCGTGAGAAGTTCGCCGTGCTGGCGACGGCGGACGACTGCGAGCGCTCGAAACCTGACCCGGAAGTGTATCTTAAAGCCCTCAGCCGCCTGCGAGAGCTTCCCATCTTGCGCGAACCGGCGCTCGAACCGATCGAGTGCCTGGCCATCGAGGACGCCCCTCTCGGAGTTGTGGCCGCGCAGGCCGCCGGAATGAAGTGCCTGGCCCTGGCCCACAGCCGCCACCAAGCCGACCTCCAACACGCCGATTGGGTCGCGTCGGGGTTCTCAGACGTGAACCTGGAAGCCATCCGCGCCGCGTTCAAGTAAGCCGAAAATCTTCGCTTAGGCTGGCTGTCGTCTGGCTAGATCGAGAAGAGACGCCCGAACTTGGCAAGGCAAAAGCCCCTTGACAAAACGTCGCCCACGGGTTAACTTCGTAAGTGACGAAGAAAAGGCGAATATGGGTGCCACATCCAAGAGCGCCATCCTGGTGGGCCCTGCCGGCTGGTCGTACACCGATTGGGCGGGAATCGTTTACCCGCACCACAAGCCGCGCGGCTTTCACGAGGCCGCGTACCTTGCCCAGTTCTTTGACACCATCGAGATCAACACCTCCTTTTATTCTCCCCCACGCGCCGAGATCGTAAGATCTTGGGCGGCAAAAGTCGCCTTTAACCCCAACTTCAAGTTCAGCGCTAAGCTGTGGAAACGCTTCACGCACGAATGCAACGCCAACCTCCAGGACGAGAAGGAGTTCAAGCACGGACTGGCGCCGTTGATGAACGACGGCCGGCTGGGGGCGCTTTTGCTGCAACTGCCTTGGTCGTTCAAGAACACGCCTGAAAACCATGAGTACCTGAGCGGCCTCATCATGCAATTCATGGAATACCCGTTGGTGCTGGAAGTGCGCCATGGCTCATGGAACAAGCCGGAGGTCTTTGAATGGCTGGTTGACCTGGGAGTGGGCTTCTGCAACATCGACCAGCCGGTCATCGGGCAGTCGATCGCTCCCAGCGCCCACGCCACCGCCCCTGTGGGATATGTCCGCCTGCACGGCCGCAACTATGACCACTGGTTCACCTCCAACGAGCATCCCGAGGAACGTTATAATTACTTGTATAACCAAGCTGAATTGGAACCATGGGCGGCGCGCATCCAAAATGTCGCCCGCAGTGCCGAGCTGACTTTCGTTATTACCAATAACCATTTCGAGGGCAAAGCCATCGCTAACGCCCTCCAGTTGATCGCCCTGCTCAGAAACCAGCGCGTCCGCGTACCCGAAACCATGCTCGAGTCCTACCCTGAGTTGGAAAAAATCGCCGCCCCGGAAACACCCTTCACCCTGCCTAAGCAGTCCGACCTTCTATTTGCCTCAGGCAATCCGGGCAGCTCCGAAGAATCAGCGCAGAAGAGCAATTGACACTATCCAACTCTCACTGATAGCATGTTTTGAGCCTAGCAGCCCGAGTGGCAGAGGGATGGATATCGCGTTTGCAGTTGCTGGTACTTGCTGCTTTCAGCCTTCTGCTTTGTGCCTTCAGACACTTGTGGTCCCCGTCGTCTAGCCCGGCCTAGGACATCGCCCTTTCACGGCGGTAACGCGGGTTCAAATCCCGCCGGGGACGCCATTTACATCCGGCAACTTACAGGCAGATGCGCTATTTCACGCAGGCACAAAAAGGAACAACTTCCGGCGGGTCTGGCGTGGTTACTGGTTTCGGAACCCCTGGCGTTGGTTGGGATTCCGGTCCCTTTTGAAAAAGACCGACGACTGCACTTTGTGCCTGCCGCTTCGCCGATGTCACCGCTTGCGTGTAGGTGTCCATTGTTACTCGACTCGAAGCGTGCCGAAGGAGTTCCTGCATGACTTTGATGTCAGCCCCGACGGCTTTCAGAAAAGTGCAATAGGTGTGTCGAAATGTGTGCCACCCAATTCGTTTGTTGATACCGACGCCTTGGGCAGCCGGAATTATGTATTTGCGCATCAACGTTTCCGCTCGATAGGGACGCCTGCCCTTATTTATCCTGCTCGCGAATATCCAGTCTTCTGGTTCACGCCATTTAGCTTGTTGGCGCCAAGTCAGAAGCGCCTCCAGCAAGGCGGCGTCAAGCGGAACAGGTTTTTGTGACGCCTCAGTTTTGCACGGGCCAACGACTTGGTTGACGATCGATCGAGTTACACTGAGCTGCTTCGCTTCGAAATCGGCATCCTTCCATTTGAGCCCGAACAGCTCTCCCCTCCGCAAACCCGTTCCCAGAACCAAAAGCACGAGCGTCCGTTCCCTCCCTGTCAACGCGGCGAGAAGTCGCTGAACTTCGTTGACGCTGAGTACCTCTGGAATTGTTCGGCGCTTCGCACTCTGCCGGACCAGACTGATCGGATTGCGATCAAAAAGATCGTACCTTCGCGCATGATTGAAGAGGACGCTCATGAGATTACGAATCTTCGCGCAACTAGCCCTCGAGAGCAGCAGCTTCCGAAGCCAACACTCCACCTCGATGGGGCGAATGCTCGATAGGGTGTAAGTTCACCATCGGGGCACAATCCACTTTCGCAGGTAGCCCTTGTACGTTTCCTTTGTTGAGTACGTCGTCCGCTCGTTTTCGGGAGCGAGTTCACGTTGCTTGTAGTGCTCGACCAGTTGAGCGAGTGTCAGCAGTCTTGCTCTCAGCCAGTGAGCGGGAGAGTTGATTTCACGCCGTAGCGGAACGATCGCTCTCGTGGCAACCGATTCGTCCTTGAACTGCTCAACCGTCCCAATCACTAGACGTCGGTGTATCCTCCGTCCATCCGATCCCGGTTCTCTCCATCGAAACTCCCAAACGTTTGGCCCCTGTTGGCGGGGCACCTGCATTAGGCATCCATTTTGCATTTGGCCTCCTTTTGACTGTCGGAGATGTGCTTGGGGTTTACTCCGAGCCCCCGAAGCTCTTGCCCCGAGGGTGTCTGTCAGATTATGCAGGAAGGACGCCGAAGGCTGGTAACGTCTTCACCATCAAACGCTTACGGATCATTCGTTGTGCCCTATGACGGGATTGCGGGGCGCGATTCTGCCAGCGTGGTAGATCATTTCCTTGGGCGTATCGTGATCTGCCGTAGGCACAAACGTAGGCACAAGTGGTCGAGGGCGTTTTCTCCTCGATCCAAGGTTTCTGCGAGGGGTTGTCGCTTTCCTGCAGCGAGAACGGAGCAAGACCTTGTCCGGAAAGGGAACTCGGGCACGATCATAGCTAAGTTCTGCCCGTCCCTTTGACGGCCAGATTATGCCGTCCGCTTTGCAGCCCGTGGAAGGAATCATGCCTTAAGATGATGGGTCTGCTGTCCTTGGGAACTCCGGAGAAAATGTCATTGACTTCCTGATCAATAGCAGCCCTCCAGGACCACGATAAACCCTAGTCCTCAGCGCGCCTGTGTGCAAACTGTGTGCACTCTTGTAGTCGGGCAATTTCTAATGTCCCGACAGACCGACTTCGAATCGCGTGCGCAGCAGCGCGGATGGCACCTCACGTGCATGGGGTTCGCGGGACTTGTAAGTCGAGACTATTCTGTTGCCTTCGAAATCGGACGAACGCCATGACCCCTGACATTATCGACCTGAAAGCTCCAGACCGAACTCTGGATACTGCCGGCTCTCAAACGCAGAATCTGTTGCCTTTCCTTGAGATGTCCATCCCTTCGGACCCGAGGCTTGTGGACGATGCCGTGGAGGACTTCGCCAAGGCGATAGACGGCACCACTTGTTGGGGCGAAGTCGAGGGCATGTGCCTGGCGGTGCGCGAGGCGCTCGCCAATGCTATTTTCCACGGTGACGACTGCGACCCGGAGAAAACGGTAGAGATCTCCGTAGGCGTTAGCCAGAACCATGATCTCGTCATTATCGTTAAGGATTCTGGCCCAGGATTTGACCCAAGCGCGATACCGAACCCCACTGCTCAAGAGAATTTGTTGGCCAACCATGGCAGAGAGATATTCCTTATTCGGCAGTACATGGATCAAGTTGATTTCAAGTTCGACCACCGGACAGAGGTGCAGATGCGGCGAAGGCGTAAGTGGCTCGTGTAGCGGACCGAGAAGAGTGCGGTTCGTGGCAGGAGGTGGCTAAGGTTTCGCCAACCCCGATCAAAGTCTGTGTCTTCGGGACGTGTGGCGAGGCGCGCAGCAATATACCGAAGGGTAATCGAGGTGTCCTTCTCGACGACCTCCACGGCTGCGGCGACATCGAGCGCCAGTAAGACTGTACCGGAGGGCCGGCGATCCTCCCCAATGACGGTCTCTGGAGTGCCAGCCGGCGTTGGTCGCCTACGCGATCCGCGGCGCGCCTCCTTCCTTCACTCCGGACAAAGCGAGTAGGTTTCGCCAGCAGAGCCTAGCGCAGGCCATCTTCTCTCCCTCGGCTTTGACCAGGGCTGCCTGAAGCCGTCATTGTTCAGGACGTAACCGTAAGAAGGTCTTTGACCTCACTGACCCCGGGCGCGGCCCAGGCGGCGTCCTCAGCCTCGTTGAGCTCGGCCCAGGAGCGCACACTGCCGGTCAGGGTGACCTTGCCCCCCTCAGCCTGCACCTTGATCCGCTGCGCATCCAGAATAGCGTTGCACCTTAGTGCGGCTTCGATTTTATCCTTCACCTCGGTCGGCACCACCTTCGGTTTGATGGTAATGTGGTTCCAAACTCCCTTTACTCCCGTAAGATGTCGCGGATTGTTCACCAATTCGCGAAGTTCGCAAATTCAGTGAAAAGTGACACAAGCGAAAGCGTGACCGTCGTCGCCGCGCCGGTTGAGGTCGAAACTACAAGCCCTACGCTGCGGCAGGCGGGTGGCGGACCGTGGATGGCGCATACGCGCCGACGCATTTCTTCGGCACGGATGCGCTCCTCCGGACTGGCACGAGCGGACATGCTAAGTACGTCAACACCACCTGGCGACTCAGAGATACTTTGTACTCGTCGTTTGTTTTCATAGACATTCCAGGTTTGTTCCAACTGTCTGGTGGCAGGCTGCGAATATTACAGTACTTGCCACTGTCATATTCGGAGGCGGCCCTCCGGTCGAGAGCGGTAGTGAGCAGTAGTTGACACTGTAATATAACAGCGCTAATCTCCCATGGGTGGCCAACAGGGCCGCCCGACTTACTACCGAGGGGGAATTCGAGGGTGGCAGACGATGATCGCACCGAACGGGACTCGTTGACATTGGTCGCATTGGCCGAGGTGTCAGGTGTGCCGGCCCGCACGATTCGTTTTTACATCGCCAAAGGGCTGCTGCCGCCGCCGCTGGTCGGAGGGCGGGCAGCCTGCTATGGCGAGGAGCACCTGAAAGAGCTGGAGAGAATAAAGACGCTCCAGGGGCAGGGGCAGACCTTGGCGCAAATCGCCTGGCAACTGGGCGAGGGTCAGAAGGATGTACGCCCGCCCGAACCGAGCGCCTGGTGGAATTACCCGGTCAGCAAGGACGTGGTGGTCGAGGTGCGCTGCGACTCGAGCCCCTGGCGCCTGAAGCAGGTGCGCTCGCTCATCGCCCAGATGATCCGGCAACTGAACGAAAACGAGGAGAAGGACCATCCCTGTTGACACCCACCGGGGTAGCGCGGGCCACCGATTTTGCCGTCCGCGGCTTTTCTCCAGCGCATCGACAAACGGCGGACCCCAACACCGCGGGTCCACGCTACTCTCTGCCGGTCACACCAGGTTGACCAGTGGGTCATTCGAAGGGAAGGCCGAGTCGACCGACACCGTCATGAACACGTCGACGGGGCCGCGGTAAGAACTGTATAGCAGGCTCTATAGATTCTTTAGAAGTGGGTCACTCCGAACCGAATCGCACAGGGCGTTCATGATCGAGGCGACAAGCGAGAATGCATTCAGGCGGGTACGTCTAACCCGCAGCGGCCAGCTTCCGGCAAGCCGACATACCGTCAACTGACCGCCCGGATATTGTCCGAGTGGCCGACAATCCGCTCGGAACCGCGCGACAGCATTTCCGCGCATACGTCGCGTTTCAGGTCGATGTGCTCCCTGGTGATGCGCGCGGATTTTCAAGCCAATCATCAGTCGCGATAGTCCACTGATCCGAGGCGTTCGATATTCGAACCGAAACTAAAATAATGCTTGACAATCTAACATTTTTAGGTCACAATGTTCGAAGATCGAACGTAAGCGGAAGGTGCTTTATGCCGACAACTCCCAACCCATCATTTCCGAAACCTCAAGTGTCAGCGTTGCTCAATAGTTGGTATGACGCGGAGATGAACTCGTCTCTCAGGCGTCCGCGCGCGCCGGCAGACGCCCGGAAAAAAGGCGGCACAGTGTTCGATATACAGCCTGAGATGTCTTCGACAAAGGCTGTTAATGTACTTCTCGATCTTGCCGCCATTTTAGGGTTCGAGCCCTCCAAAAGTGTAATCAAGAAGGGCGGCTATGCTAATAAACAGGAGTTCGTACAAGGCCTTACTAATTGCGCCGAAGACGCATTCACGCAGCACTATGCCCCTGGGCCTTCGCATTCGCCGAACAAAAAGGAGACTAACTTACATGCTCAAGTCTGAACTAGATCGCACATTGCTCGGAGAACGTCTGAAAGAAGCACGTGAATATCTTGATCTCTCGCAAGATGAAGTAGCTAAGAAAATGTCGCTTCCTCGGTCAGCCGTTTCGCTCATCGAATCCGGCCAGCGAAAAGTGGATGCGATTGAACTCCAGAAGCTCGCAGAGCTGTATCAACGGACCGTATCCTACTTCACCGGAGAAGTGATAGCAGCGGCAATTCCTAAAGACGTGGAACACTTAGCACGTACAGCAAAGAAACTCTCCGGGCGCGATCGCGAGGAACTCACTCGCTTTGCAGAGTTTCTAAGCTCGCGGGCGGGATCGAGAACTGAAAATGCAAAGTAGACGCGACGCTGTCTTGCACGGAACGCTGGAGGCCACACGTCTCCACCGCACTTTGGGGACTCGAAACAAAATCGCCGTCTATGGTGGCAGAGTGGACGTTTTTGCCGCGATTATCGAACAACGTGCAGAGCTCATTTTCAAACCACTTGACGGGCTGCTTGGAGCGTATATTCCAACTCCATATCCAGGAATCCTCGTGACAGCAGAGCGATCCCTTGCAATTCAGCGCTATACAGCAGCGCACGAGTTAGGGCATTTCTATATGAAACACAAGGGCACTCTTGATGACGAGACGATTCTTCAAAGATCGCCAGTCTTGTCAGGGACCTACGGTCCTAATGAAATTGCTGCGGACGCCTTCGCTTCCGAGTTCCTAGTACCTGAATGGCTGGTCAATTACCATGCCGAGCGCCAGCGGTGGACCGGAACAGACCTTTGCAAGCCCGCTACGCTTTACCAGTTTGCGCTACGCGTCGGAACAAGTTACGAGGCGACTTGCCGAACTCTAGAGAGACACGGCATTCTCTCGAGATCCTCTTCGGCATCCTTGTTGAGTGTCGAACGAAAGAAGATCAAACAGCAACTACTAGGAGGCCGTACTCTCTCGAATTGGTTCCCGAATGTTTGGCTGCTTACCAAGAAAGATGAAGGGTCCGTAATTTATGGAGAACCCAACGACGTTTTCATTGTTCGGCTGAACGAGCACACTGGGTCAGGGTACATCTGGAATGTTGACCAAGTCTCCGCTGCTGGGTTTACAATTGTAGCTGATGAGCATCGTGCCACTGGAAATAGGGGGGAAATTGGGGGAGAGGTTGAACGGGTTTTGACCGCGCAATCCCCTAAAGGTGTGATCGGGAATATAGAACTCGCAGAGAGACGACCGTGGGACCCGGCAGAGTCGTTCGGTCGATTCTCGTTCGCATACGATTTTAGAGGAAAGGAAAGCGGACTACCGCGAGCGGCGAGAGAGAGGCTTTTCGCCGCATGAAGATAAAAAGCGTAAGAGATATTTCCCCACGTCTCGGCCCGGTGCGCGATCAAGGCAAACGCCCCACATGCGTGGCTTTTGCGCTTAGTGATCTGCACGCGTGCAATCGATCAGCCACTTTCGCCCCGCTTTCAGTGGAGTATCTTTATTACCATGCATGCCTGAGAGCTCCGGCGTTTAACCCTTCTGGTGGTGTGACATTGCCTCAGATTCTGGGTGCGGTGGAGCACGATGGCCAGCCGGATGAAGTGCACTGGCCATATCTTGTGAACTTGCCAGCGGATTTCAAAGATTACAAACCGCCGCCAATTACTGCCCCGATTTATCGAAGGCCAGGCAGAAGGTTTACCGGGTCAATTGACGAAATAGAGAAGGAACTCGAGTCGGACCGAGCAACAATGGTAGTCTTCTCTTCAACATTGCAATTTATCATGGCGCAGCCAACGACGCCTGTCGAGAGCTCGACGACCGACCAAGTCCTGATGCCGCACGCAGTCGTTGCCGTTGGTGTTGGTGAACACCCTGCCGGACGCTGCGTGAGAATTCGAAATAGTTGGGGCGCGAAATGGGCCGACGGTGGACATGCCTGGTTAAGCGAGAGCTATTTGAACGCCCGGCTCATATCTTTAGTACGGATGGTGTGACAGTGGGAAAAATAGTTACGCTGCTTGAGGGAGCGAGCTGTTGTGATGTCTGGCTGCAGGCGGTGAACTACCTTGTCGCACACGAACCAGCGTGCAACGTAGTCCTTGGGATTGAGAAGCCTCTCCACTTAAGTCCGACAGACTTTCAGATTTACGAACGGGCAAAGGATTTCTTTTCACGACACGGAGCACTTGCGGTCAGTACAGTTGCTTCGACGATATTTCCTGGTAGCGAGTACCTCCATGGAGGGGCTGCCGAGGTCTTCGAGCGATTCCCCATAACATATGAGAAATTCCGTGAAGGTTGGGGAACGTACGCCGGACGCATGCTTAAACGCTCACTTCCAAGCTCAGATGGCAAGTCCCTCCTTAGTCCATTAGAGCATGTCGTTAATAAGATGAAGTGGCAACGTCAACACGGCCGGATGAGGTCCATCTATGAGCTTTCTGTCATTGCGGAAGGCGATTTAATAACGGACATTCCCATCTACTCCGCGGTCACCGATTCGAGGCGGATCCGCGGAGGCCCGTGTCTCAGCCATCTTAGTTTTAAGCTGCTTCCCGAAGACAAGGTCGTTCTGACGTATCCGTCCGGTGAACCCACCTTCCAATTTCAGGTAACCATCCGGAGAGGCTTATAATGCTTTCAGCATGAAATTAGCCGCAGCCCCTTGCCGGTTACAAGTTCTTCTGGCGCGCTCCGCGCCGATGGGTGTCATTTTCCGCCGCGGACCGACACGGTGGATTCAACTCATAAAATGGGACACACGAAAGGATGTGTTTGAGGAGGGGCAATGGTTTCACGGACACATTTATGTTGGCCGCTCCGATCTATCCCCTAGCGGTTCGCTGCTCATCTACTTTGCGAACAAGTTCAACAAGAAAACGGTCACGGATAAAGAGTACACATATGCTTGGACCGCTGTGAGCAAGCCTCCATTCCTGACCGCGCTGGCGCTTTGGCCCAAGGGCGATTGTTGGCACGGCGGCGGGCTGTTCAGGGGACCGCATGATGTTTTTCTCAATCATCGGCCTGCTGATGGCAAATCACATCCGCTGCATCCTCCGCAAGGTCTTCGGGTTATGCCAAATCCTGAGGCTTGCGGAGAAGACGACCCGATTAAGATTCCGCGGATGGAGCGTGACGGATGGGAATTCAAACAATGGTTGGACTACGACTATTATGGACATCGAACTCTCAAGCCGGTAATCATGGAAAAATTGAGCGGCGAAGGGAATCTCAAGCTACGAGTTGAAATTTACCAGGAGCCCGAAGAACAATGGCTCTGCTCAATTGTGACCAAAAAAGGAAAGGAATTTGAGATCGGTGTTGGAACATGGGCAGACTTCGACCAAGGTGGGCGCTTGGTATTCGCCTCGGGGGGCAAGCTCTTTTCTGCGTTCCTAAAGAGTAGCGGGATGGTCATGGATCAGTTGGCTGATTTCAACGCCTCAAAGCCGAGATCGCTGAAGGCCCCGAAGTGGGCTACTAAGTGGTAGTGGCAAACATGAGCCTGCCTTCCAAGGCCCGTGGCTTTTGTCCGCCTCGGATTCATGACCGTGGTATTGGGGAAAGATTTCCGTCAAGGAAAGCTAGGATGTTCGGCAGTTCGGTGCCGGGCCGTCTTCCACTGATCGGGGAGCAATTCGGCCAAGCGGCTTTGGGGATGATCACTGATGCGGGTGAAGATGTCGCGCAAGTAGGCGAAGGGGTCGATCGCCATTCGCTTGCAGGTGGCGATCAGACTGTTCAGAATCGCCGCCGTGCGACCGCCGTTGTCGCTCCCCAGGAAGGTCCAATTTCTCCGACCTACCGCAATTCCGCGCAGACTCCTCTCGGCGCCGTTATTGTCGATTTCCAGATCGCCGTCCTCGCAGTAGCGGGTGAGCGCCTGCCAGTTCGTCAACGTGTAGGCGATGGCTTGTCCCTCCGGGCTCTTAGGCAGGACCTGGAGCTGTTCGCGCTCCAAATAAGCGCGGATGTCCTCCAAAACCGGTTTCGACTTTGCCTGCCGCAAGGCCCGGCGTGCGTCTGAACCGAGCTTCTGATCGCGAGCTTCACGTTCCACGTCGTAAAGTAATCGAATATAGGCCAGCATCACGGTCGATCGCATCAAGTCCGAAGACTGAGCTTCATAATGCTTCCGTCTCGAATGGGCCCAACACGCGACCTCGACAATCCCGCGCTGGCTGTCCTCGTAAAAGTGGTCGTACCCCGAGTACGCATCGGCCTGCAGGAATCCGTGAAATTCCTGGAGGAACGCTTCGGGTCCGTCTCGGCTGCGGTTGGGGGTGTAGTCATATACCGTGTAGGGATGGTCGTCATCCCCGACATACGTCCAGATCCGGCCCGTTCGCGTGCGGGGCAACGCCGGGTCCAGCACGGGGACCGGCGTGTCATCGGTTTGCACCGCTTTCGAGCCCAACACGCCCTGTTTCATCAGTTCGTAGAGCGGGCGGGCGAGATCGGCGCAGGCACGCATCCAGTCGCACATCGTCTGGCGTGATATCTCCACCCCCTGGCGGCGAAAGATGTCCGCCTGCCGGTGCAGGGGCAAGCGAGTCGCGCGGGGGAATCGCACCCCCACGCGCTCCCAGAACCGTACGTGAACCTCTCAGCTCATACGGCTCCCAGTGTTCAGCCCTTGTCCATACAGAAGCGCCCAGTGGGCAAACAGATCCGGCGATGACCGGATCACCCGTGCCAGCCAAGCCCGCGCGACTTTCGGCCGTTGCCTCAAACGCTTGAACTTGCGGCGTGCCCACCGTACCAGAAAGGCATCAATCCGACGGAGCGTCGGATAGAGTTCTGACTTGTAGAAATGGCTGTAGTAGTTGATCCAGCCACGGATGTACGGGTTGAATATCCGGGCCAGGTCGTCCAGCGCCTTGTCGCTCCGGGTCTGTAGTGACCAGCCCCGGATCGCCTGACGAATCGCCTTCAAGGCCTTGGGGCTGGCTGCCGGAAGAAACGACAACCCGTACAGCTCACCCCGCCACTTCGCCCTCCGCGGCCGGAACGTATAGCCGAGGAAATCAAACTGGCAGTTCGGGTATTCACCTTTGCGGTTTGTGTCCTTGCAGTAGACCACCTTCGTCTTCTCTGGATGGAGCACCAACCCACATTGGGAGAACCGCCGATCTAAGACCCGGCGCAATGCCAGAGCCTCGCGTTCAGTGCGACAGTGGCAGATGATGTCATCTGCGTACCGTTCAAACGGCACGGGGAACGCACGCCCCACCCACACATCGAACACGTAATGAAGGAACAGGTTGGCAAGAATGGGACTGACCACCCCGCCTTGCGGAGTACCCCGCTCCCGAGGCACAAGGCTTCCATCTTCCAGCATCGCCGGCGCCTTCAGCCAGCGCTCGATGTAGAGCAACACCCACCGACACTGCGTGTGCTTACGCACTGCCCGGAGGAGGAGTTCCCAATCGATGCTGTCAAAGAAGCCCTTGATGTCCAAGTCGAGGATCCAGTCATAGCGCCAGCATCGCTGCCGTGCTGACCGGAGCGCATCGACCGCCGAGCGTCCGGGTCGATACCCGTAGGAATCCGCATGGAACACAGGTTCCAGCAGCGGCTCCAGATATCGTCGGACCACCTCTTGCGCAACACGATCCGCGACAGTGGGAATTCCCAGCGGCCGCGTTCCGCCATTGGCCTTCGGTATGTCCACCCGACGCACCGGTGGAGGCATGTAGCTGCCCGACGACAGCCGGTTCCAGAGCTTGTAAAGATTCCCAGCAAGCTGGGTTTCAAACTCCTCGATCGACTGCCCATCTACTCCAGCCGCTCCCTGGTTGGCTTTCACACTCTTGAAAGCCTCCCAGACTTCCCGCTTCGGAATGTCAAACGGCTTTGCCTGGTTCAAGCAGCTCCTCCCATTGCTGGTTGGCCACCTGCCCAAGCTGAAACACCACAGCCCCTTCGGTCCAACGCCGTTACAGCGCCTTCATCCCTACTACGAGCTGTTCTGTCCCTGTGCCCCGCCTCGGTACTCAGAGCCTGGCGGGGATCACCCGCTCGGCTCGCTCCCTTTGCATCAGGGCGACAGGTTCCCACGTTCCATGCCAGAGCCTGATCCAGATTCACGCCGCCTTCGAGCCGGATGCCGCAAGGGCCGGACTTCAGGTCTCCGCCCTGGCTGGTCCCGGAGTGACCACCACCCCCGGTTTTGACATCGACTGTACGATTTCGGCAGTTCATCGACGGTTCGCTTTCGCTCGTCTCTCTGGACCCTACCTGACGGGATCAAGTCCCGTCGTTTCCGCGACGCTCACCACCATCGCTCTTAACGACAGCAGCTCGCGGTGGTTTGGAGCCGGCTCCTGATCGCAGGCTCCGAGGGGCCTCCCCTCATCTCTCACACAGCTCCACACCTCCATCGCTGTCGGTGTGTTCGTGGCACACAGTGATCCCCATACTTGCTCACCGCCACCTGCGCCAGCAACCCCGGCCCCGCCAACCCTTTCTCGATCGGCGCCATGGGCTTCGCCGCCGTTATCACGGTGCATCCCTTGGGGCAGGCGTATTTCTGACACGCTTCCTCGATCACCACCAGCGAGGCGGGCACATACTCCAGCCGTTCGCTGACCTCTTCTCCGATCCGCTTCAAATCGCTCTGGCACTGCGGACACAGCCGGGAGTCCCCACCCAGATCGTGGACCACCCGTTGACGCTGCAGAGACTTCGGCAGCACCCCCCGGCCATGGCCCTTCCGTTTTCCCCTCCCGGCTGGAGCTTCTTCTGGCGCCGCCGAGGTTGCGGGCGCGGCGGGAGCCTCTCGACCGGCACTGACCAGGGCGACCGCAAACAGAAAAAGCTGGTTCTCGTTCACCCGCTCGCGCCGCGGCCCATAGCGCGCCCGCAGGAGTTGCTCAATCCAATGCTGCAGTTGCTGCAGCTTCCGTTCCCGCTCCGCCGCTTCCCCGAGCAGCCCCACCACGATCTGCCGTAGGGCTACCGGATCATTCGGGAGTTGGTTGGGATCAATGTCCACTCGCGTGTTTCTCCTCCGCGCGCTCGGCCTTTTCCAGTTCCACTCCCAGACTCACCCACTCGTTCATCAGCTCCCGCAGTCGCTTGTAGTTGGCCACCTTCTGACGCATGGGCTCGACCTGTTCGGGCCGCAGGAAACGCGTACTGCTCTTTCCGCGCCAGGTAAAGCTCAATTGGTAGTACGGCCCGTGCTTCTGCGGTTTCTTGGGATCCTTGCAGTGGCAGCCCGGCTGACCACACACGTTGTACTGCTCGCTGATGCTGCCGGGGTGCACAGGGCCGAGCGAAAGTAGTTGCTGTTGGAGGTGGACGAGGCGCCGCTGAACTTGAGCGAGATTCATCATGCCGATAGCTATAATAAAGCTATCGGTCGCTGTCAAGAGCTAAAATGTGTTTTTCCACAGAAATCTTCAAGGGATGCTCGTCTCAGTTTCTTCCTTTTCGCGTTCTTCCTCCCTTACGGCCGGCAGGCTATAACGCTTCCGCCGCCTGCCCTTGGTTAAATCAATCCCTTCCAGCAGCACCGCCAGCTCCCAAGCCGCGATCTCCTTTCGGCCCGTCTCGGCAAAGGGAAATTCGAATGTTCCGGCCTCTAAACGCTTGTACCAGATCGCCCAGCCGTCGCGATCCCAATACAAAATCTTCACGCGGTCCGTTCGCCGGTTCGAGAACACCAGCAGGTGGCCAGCGTAAGGATTGCACCCGATCACATGCTCAGCCAGCATCGACAACCCGTCGAAAGAACGACGCATATCGCAAGGCACCGTGCACAGGTATACCTTGATCGCCGCCGGAAAACTCAGCATCGCGGATGCTCCAAGGCCGCCAGGACCGAGCGCAGGGTGTCCTCATCCACGCCCTGGCGGATGTGCAACTTCCGTCCGTCGCCGAGCACCAACTCGATACCCGCGTCCCTCGCTGCGGCTTCGTCGCTCACCAGAGCAAAGCTGGCGGGCCTGCCGTTGGCGCTGTTATGCGGCGTCGTTCCAGCTCGCCGACCGGCCCGGAGCTTGTGCTGCCACCAGTAGAACTGGCTCTCTTTCAACCGGCGCTGCCGACAAAACTGTCGAATCGATATCCCGCTCCGCGCCGCCTCGCTGATCGTCCGCTGCCAATAACGTGCCTTCTCCTCGTCGCCCTTCCTCCTGCTGCTCATCTGACACCTCCGCCTCCGAATTCATACATGCGCACCCGGAAAGCCGCATGTCGGTCTTTCAGATCAACTGTCAGGAGATTATCAGGCGGGAGCTTCAACAGCGGAAGGTGGGTTCACCGGACGGATACAAAAGGACTGCGGTTACTTCGATAGGTACACTTTGTTTACCAGACGGTTAGCTTTGCCTCGGGAATCCGGCAGCAGCAACGCAAAATGTACCATTACCAAGACTTCGGTAGTGGTGCAGTTTGAATTCTAGGGCGAGAGGGATGGCAAGCAGCTTGCTGTGTTTATTCCTTTTTAAGCGTACGGCTCATTGTCCAAGCTGCCTGTCCCTCATGCGGGCCTGAAAGAATCCTAACCTCTTCGTATGCGATTCCAGGCTCTACAGCCTTGGGATCACGGGTAGACAATTGAACGTTATCAGCTAGCACCAAAACCTTGGTGCCACAATCTTCATTCCAGATTGCACGGGCTTGCTCTAGGTCGGCAACCGCATTGACGTCGTCTTTATTGGTTGCTTCAAAGAATTCATTGAGACTCTCGACAGAATCAGCGACAAGCGCGGAAGTGGGCTTCCCCTCGGGGCTGGATTCACATAGCTTGCCCCGCTCACCCACCTTTATCGTCTCGCTGGAAACCAACCGTTTCCTCTCAGGAATCTCTATCAATTGGCGGAGGTAATTGAGCAATATGAAGCCGAGGATGATGCTTATGAGGATTTTCCAAACCAGACCTGTCCGCTTGGGCTTGGAGATGGGCGGAGGCGAAAATACGCTCACTGGTTGCGTTGGGCTGCGCCTGGGCTGTCCGCACTTCCCGCAAAAGGCATCTCCTTCAGGTAAGGGCCTGCCGCACTTCACGCAAAATTCTTGGCTCATGTGACACCTCGGATTTGACAGCGATGGTACTCCACTTTGGCGAGGATGTGAAGGCCATCTCTCTGAAGAATAGGTATTGCTTGTCGCCTTGCCATTGTGCTACTGAATTAGGATGTGAGCCAAATGTCCATGCGTACCCTGAGAGATTCCGATATAGGAAGAATCAGCAAATCTCGCCAGCCTTCAATCTCTGAATTAGGTCGTCAAGCGACCGAAGCGCGAAACGAAATTGCTCAAGTACTTGGCTTTTCTTTTCTTCTCGATAATTATCAAGCGTCTCAGAAAAAGTTGGGTCTAAGACGCTTACGGTTTCACGCAAAGCAGCGACCTCGATCATTAAATGCGCGTTCTCTTGAGCGCTAGACTTGCACGCCGTAGCAAGCTGGACAAGGGTTTCTCGGAGAGCATCTTCTCGAATCATGTCAGCAACTCCAATCAGTAAATTATCAGAGGCCGACTTTACCAAGCATTTTACAAATTGTCCACGCTTGTTAGGTTGTTCAAGATTTCATCTCGTGCAGCGGCTCATTTTGAGTTCTTTTTTTGATAAGGTCCGCGCGGCCCGAAGGTCGGCTCCGGTATCAGAGCGGCGATTTCTTCAAAACTCCAAACGTGGTCGGAGAGTCCGGCTTCCATTGCCGGTGTGCAGCGAAGGGTCTGGTGGATGCGGGCGAAATTGTAGTGCATGTAGTGAAGGGCTACGGCATAAGCGTGGTTCTCGACTTTCTTTGAGAAGCCGTTGGTCAGCCGCGTGAATCGCCTCATGCCCATTCGCATCGTGAGGTTCTGACGCTCCACGAAACTCGTTGAAATGTGGTCTGGGTCAGGGTTGCCTTGAACGATCTTGGTTTCGCAGCCGAGGCACTCGGCTGGACTGTACCTAACTTCCTCTTGACTCGCGCCGTAAATCTTAACCAGTTGGGCATAATCAATGTCGGCTCCGAAAGCGCCTTCGACGGCATCAAGATAAACGCGCAGCCCGTCCGTGGTGAGTTGAACGCGATGCGCGAGCCTTTCTGCCAGATCGTCAATGAACATCTTCGCAGACCGCGCGTCACGATTGCCGGTCAGGAATGCGGGAACTAATTTTGTGTCGCTGTCAATCGCGGTCCAAGTCCAAGTGTCTCCGTAGCCGAATTTGCCTTTGAGCTTTTTGGGTACGTTCTTCTCTTTCGCGTAGCAAAACTGCCAGATTTCATCGACCTGAATCCGCTTGCATTTCAGGCCGCGCAGCACGCGGTCCTGATAATCGGCGCAGGCGATCCCCACGTCTTTGAGTAGCTTCAGGATTGAATGCTTCGCTACGCCCGTCATGCGCTCGACCGCGCGGACGCTATTGCCTTCCACCAATGCTCCGATTACTTGAGCCTGTTGTTTGCGGGTCAATCTGTTCATAACGTCTCCTCACTTACAACCCTATTATACGTAGCGCTACGTACAATGTCAAGGGAAAAATGCGGGTTGGCCGAATTATTTTCTTGACATGTTCCTAGCGCTACGTATAGAATCGAGGCATGAAAAATCAACATGCGGTAGCGCTTGGAAAGAAAGGCGGAAAGGCACGCGCCAAGAGCCTCACCTCCGAGCAGCGCAGTGAAGGCGCAAGGAAGGCCGTCCTGGCGCGTTGGGCAAAGGTGAAGGCTAAGACGGCCTGAGCCTTGCGCTTGTGAATTTGGCGCTTGACTGGTGGCCCCCGAATGGGGTACAAAGACACTTGTAGCGGATGCTTCACGGCTTCGCTCCAGATGGACCTAGAGAGAGTCGAACTCTCCGGGAATGGTTTTACAGGCCCTCCCGGCGAACCTGCTAGGCCCAAGATTGATAAACGGCCAGCGATCTCCAGTCGCTGGCCGTTCTGTTTTAGTTCTTTCTACTCCCTCTCGTTTTTGAATTCCCGCAGGCTCTCAGGATTTCATTTCTGGAAATGCGCCAGAACTTCCCGAGTCGAGCGGCCTTCAGGTCGCCTCTATGAATCAGCCGGTATACAAACATAGAGGAAACCTGTAGTAAATCCGCAGCTTGAGGGACGGTCAGAATCTCGCGTTGTGAATTTATATCCATCGGCAATCAGAATAAAAGAAAGCTGAGTATACCTGTCAACACCTTTCACGGTGTCTCTGCGTTAAGCGATGGAAGTATGGAAGTTAAAAGGCGGGGAGGAATTGGTCAGATCAGGAAGAGTGCTTAATCGTTTCTCGCACGGCACGCGCGGCAGCCTGATTGAAGTCCTCTTTCGGCTGTCGCTTTGGCTTGCTCTTGGCCTTCGGTTTCGGGGTTCGTTTCTTTTCCATGACCCTAGGTTGACACACGATAGGCTTGTCCGCAAGGCTCAGAATATTCAAACTGCACCACTACCAAGACTTCTTGTCCCTTGACAAACGCAGATTTATAGGCTAGAATCACACGGTCAGGGTGGCGCGGACGTTGCTCTTGAACGTGTGCCTCCGCCAGGAGTGGAATGCCTGATAACTGCTTTTTGAACGATCGATCCGGGAATGTCTATGAAAACAAAGGATGAGGTCAAAAAGTCGAAGAGTCAAGCAATTGAGGTGTTGAAGAGTTGAGTGGCAAAAGGCAAGAGCCAACACAAAGTCCCGATCACGGTCTGAGAAACGCCGATTGGCTTCTCGACTCCTCAACTTCTCGACTCTTGGACTGCAAGATTCAGCGAACAAAGCGAGAATGTCTATGAAAAGAAAGGATCGCGACGGAGAGCCTCCCATCGACTCTCGCATGTTGTTGAAAACACAGCAGTTAGTTGATACTCTCACCTATCCAACTGAAACCACAAGAGTTATCCTACCAACGCTGACTGAGAATTGACGGCTACTCACGGCCCCACGACCGGGTTCGTGAGCGTTCCGATGCCCGCGACCGTGATGCTGACCGTATCGCCCGGATGGAGGTGAACCGGAGGCTTACGGTGATGCCCCACGCCGCCGGGGGTGCCGGTAGAGAGGAGGTCACCCGGTTCCCAGGTGAGCGATTGGGAGAGGTAGCTGACCAGAAACGGAATCTTGAAGATCAGGTCGTTGGTATTGGAATCCTGCATCGTCTGCCCGTTGAGGGTCAGCGAGATTGGCAGCGAGTGCGGATCGGGTATCTCGTCCTTGGTGACGATGCACGGGCCCAGGGGCGCGAAGGTGTCGCAGCTCTTCCCTCGGAACCACTGTTTGTCGCCGATCTGAAGGTCGCGTGCGCTCACGTCATTGAGAATGGTGTAGCCGGCAATGTGCTCAAGGACCTTGTCCTCTGGTATCGCCTTCCCTCGCTTCCCGATCACGACCGCGAACTCCGCTTCAAAATCCACCTGCTGCGAGTTGGGCGGAAGCACAATGGGATCGCCCTGCCCGCAGATGGTGTTATCCGACTTGAGGAAGAAGATCGGCCGCGCGGGTGTTTGGATCCCTTGTTCGGCGCGGTGGGACTCGTAATTGAGCCCCACGCATACGATCTTTCCGGGCCGCAGCAAGGGAGCGCGCAGGCGCACGCTTCCGAGCGGCGTGAACAGGCCTCGAGGCAGGCGCGCCGGTTCTGGAAACGCCGCCGCGGCGCCCAGGATTACGTCCAACCCCTGCCGCCACCCTTCGCCTCGCGCCAGCAGCTCGAGCATGTCGCGCGGCGCGGCTCCCGGGGCCAATACCGTGTCAGCCGCCTCTTGCAGCTCAGGCCGTGTTTCGATGCCGAGCGTATCGCCGCGAAGCATGCCGATGGCAAGCTCGAGGTCGATCACGGAATTGTCCTGCAAAGCGCCCAGACGGATTTCATTGCTGGTCTCAAATGTGACAAGTCTCATTCTGCGACAATCCTCCATCCACAACAGTAAGGGCGTCTCGCGAGCCGCCCCTACGCTTCCAATACACGCTCTGTTTCGCGCGCCACCACGATCTCCTCATTGGTGTACACCACCAACACCGCGACGCCGGAAGCGGGGCTGGAAATGACGCGATCGCCGCGCGCAGGCTGGCAATTCACCTCTTGATCGAGGTGGATTCCGAGGAATTCCATATCGCGGCAAACTTCCCGCCGTACCCGCCAGGAGTTCTCGCCGATGCCGCCCGCAAAAGCCACGGCGTTGAGCCCGCCCATGGCGGCAGCGAAAGCCCCAATGTACTTCTTAACCTGGTAGACGAGCACCTCCACAGCCAAAGCGCTCCGCCGGTGGCCTTTCAAGGCCGCTTCTTCCAGATCCCGCAGGTCGCTGCTCAGTCCCGAGATGCCGAGCAGGCCC
The DNA here is from genome assembly GCA_963831905.1 of uncultured Acidobacteriota bacterium. Classification (GTDB taxonomy): domain Bacteria; phylum Acidobacteriota; class Terriglobia; order UBA7540; family UBA7540; genus CAVROP01. The sequence continues at coordinate 439,198 of CAWHRX010000010.1, forward strand.
CCTTTCTTGCACAGGACCTCACGAACTTCCGCGGGAGTCAACTTCTCCTTCTCCATCATGTGCAGAATGATGAACGGATCAAGGTCGCCGCAGCGCGTGGCGTGCTCGATTCCGGACTGGGCGGAGAAGCCGAAACTCGTGTCCACGGACTTCCCTTCCTCGACCGCGCAAATCGACGAACTCCCGCCCAGGTGGCACGAGACAATCCGCAACTCAGACGCGGGACGGCCCAACATCTCCGCCGCTCGGCGCGCCACGTAGCGGTGCGAAGAGCCATGGAAACCGTAGCGGCGCACACCGTGCTTCTCCTGCCACTCGTAGGGAACGCCATAAGTGAAAGCCCTCTCCGGCAGGCTGGCGTGGAAACCCGTTTCGAAAACCGCCACCATCGGTACTCCGGGCAAAACCTCGCGAAAGATCTCCATGGCCTGGATGTAAATAGGGTTATGAACGGGCGCCACGGGAACGAACTCCTGCATCGCAGCCAGCAACTCATCATCGACCAGGAAACTTCCGCAGTAGCCCGGGCCGCCATGCACCGCTTTGAACCCTACGGCCGCAATCGCGCCCTTGGCCTCGGCAGACGAGTGGCGATGTGCGAGCTTGTCAATCAGCAGTTTGATCGCAGCCCGGTGGTCCTGGATCGGCGCCGCCTCTTTCAATTCCCGTCCGCCAGCTTCGTCCCAGCTGGTGATCGGAGACTCTGCGCTTCCGATGCGCTCGATCTTGCCGCGGGCCAGTACCTTGTCGCCCTCGGTTTCAATGAGCTGATATTTCAGCGACGTGGAACCGAGGTTTGGAACCAGAATCCGCAAAGTAGTACTCCGTGTGGTCAGTTTGCTTTTCGATGACTTGGGAATTGGCGACCGTGCAACTCTGCTTCCAGTGGCCTCGCCGAACTGCGCCAGTCGTTCCGCCTCCGTGCTCTCGTGCTAGAAGAGCTTAAACACGGAGATCACTGAGAAACTCCGTGTCCTCTGTGTTAAGCTGTTATAACACAAAGGACACAGAGAAACTCTTTTCCTTGCCGCCACTGGCACTCGCTGTATCCCTGGTTTTCCCTTCGCTGCCTCTAAGCCGCCCGGCGCTGTTGGTGCATCACCAGGAGTGCCAATGAGATGGAATGGATCTTGGTCTCCGGCGGTTCCGCCCGCGAAAGCACGATCAGCGGCACGCGCGCCCCCACGATGATTCCGCCGGACTGGCCTCCGGCAAAGTAGGTAATCGCCCGATACAGGATATTCGCCGCTTCGATGTCGGGAGCGACAAAGACGTCAGTAGCCTCAACGACAGGGCTCGAAATAGACTTGCGGTCCGCGGCAAAGCGGCTGAGCGGAACGTCCAGGGCAAGCGGGCCTTCCAGGTAGGCGCCCGTGATCTGTCCTCGGCGGTTCATCTGCACCAGCGCCGCCGCATCCACTGTTGCCGGCATGGCCGGATTGACGAACTCCAGCGCCGTCAGCAAGACCACCTTAGGCTCCGCGATGCCCAGCGCGTGCGCCACTTCGATGGCGTTGCGGCAGATTTCCGCCTTGTTCTCCAGGGTGGGCGCAATGTTGATCGCCCCGTCGGACATGACCATCAGGCGGGGTATTCGAGGCGTCTGGAAAACGATGACCTGGCTCAACTGTCTTCCGGCGCGCAAGCCACGTTCTTTGTCCAGAACCCCCCGGATCAGGTTGGCCGTAGTCACCTTGCCCTTCATGAGCAGGTCGGCCCGGCCTTCCCGTACCAGGTCGATGCCCTGGCGAATCGAGGCGTCTTCCCCGGAGGTTGCGATCAACGACTCGTGACGCAAACTGTAGCCCACTTTGCGAGCGGCCTCTTCAATCTTGGCAGGGTTGCCGATCAGCGTGGGCAGCGCCAGTCCCAGCGGCTCGGCTTGCGCCAAACTTTCGAGCACGTCAGGATCGTGTCCTTCGATCACCGCGATTTTCGCCGGGCCAAGTTGCCGTGCGCGCGCAATCAACTCCTCTAGGCTGCGGATCATCTACGTTTCTCCAGGACAGGTAGCGCCATCGTTGGCGCCTCCGTGTCCTCCGTGATTAGAGAAAGATCTAACACAGAGGTCACCGAGTTGCTCCGTGACCTCTGTGTTGAAGCCTGGAGACACAGAGACCACGGAGACGGTCGTCTTCGACAACGCGAGTGGACGTTAGCTCGCTGCTGCGGCCCGGTTTTGAACCTGGCCCACGATGGTCTTGAACTCGTCCTCCGTGAGCAGGTCCTTCTTCTCGAACGACTTCTCCTTCACCAGGCGCACCATTTCCATCATGTCCTCTTCGTTGGCGTCAACACCCAGCTTCTCGCACCATTCCTGAATGGACGGCAGCCCGCTGTTCTTGCCGAGCACGATAGTCACCGGCGCCTGGCCCACGAGCTCGGGCGCAAACGGAACATATTCCAGAGGGCTCTTCACCCGGGCTTTGCGGACAAACCCCGCTACGATCCCGGACTCCACCTGGTAGAGCATGTCGCCCACGATGGGACGGTTGCCCGGAATCTTGACCTTCGCAAGGTCCAGGACATACCGCGAGACCTCGCACATCTTCTCCGTGCGGATCCCCAGCTTGACCCCGTACTGGCAGAGCAGCGAAAGGACCACATCTTCCATGGGAACGTTGCCGGCCCGCTCGCCCAGGCCGGTCACCGTGGTGTGCGCGACGGAGGCTCCTGCCGCAAGGCCATAGATGGTGTTGGCCACGCCCAATCCGAAATCCTGATGACAATGAATCTCCACCGGCTTCTTGAGCCGTTTGATCGCCTTCTTGACCACCGTAAAGATGGCTTCCGGTGTGCATCCGCCGAAACTGTCGGCGATGGTGAAGGAGTCCATATGGCCTTCCTCGGCCACATGCTGAACGAGGTCCAGCAGCTTCTCCACTTCCGTGCGCGTCGAGTCGATGGTGAAGAAGACGGTGTAAAGGCCGGCCTCCTTCGCAGCCAGCGTAGCCTCGATGGATGATTGCACGGCGCGCGCCAGGGGCCATCCATAGGCATTCTTGATGATGTGTTCGCTGGACGGAATCTCGACAATCACGCCCTTGCACCCACACGCCTTGGCGGCCGCCACGTCACTGACCATGCAGCGGGCAAAGGTGAAAATCTCTGCTTTCAAACCCAGGTTGGCGATATCGCTCACCGCCCCCTGATCCTGCGGCGAGACCGCGGGCATTCCGGCCTCGATGCGGTGCACGCCCATCGCATCCAACCGCTTGGCGATTTCTACCTTCTCCGCGCGGCGAAACACCACGCCCGTCTGCTGTTCGCCATCCCGCAAGGTCACATCATGGATCTTGATCTTGGGCGCGAATTTGAAGCCTTTCCTCACCTCGGGCAAATAGCACCAGGGGCTCACAAACCACTTCTTCGTCTTCCAGGGTTGGGCCATAGCTCCTCCGTAGATTGTCGGAAACTGTCTCCGGCCTTGCCGCATAGGGTCACTTTGGCGGGGCGTAAATTGCCGGATAAAGTCCCGCAGAAAGCGATTCACCTGCTCCCGCAAACCTAATAGTCTACCGCAACTTAGCTGTGTTGCGGTAGAGCTTGCCGTTCCCGCACAATCCTGTTGCGCCGGTTCGGGAATAGGCGCACAATAGAACGTGCCGTCACTGCCGGCGTTGGCGGTGTGAATTCCGAAACGCCTGTAGTGACTTCCGGGAATTGAGGCCGGCGTGCCGAAAACCGCATGAGCGTGGGGGACGGATTTCGCACTGAACGTACTGATTCAACTGAAGTTAGCGGCCTCTTCAGCACGGTCATCCTTCCTGTTTTGGAGGAGGATTTTTGCAGCTCGCGTCTTCTTTCTTCCCAGTATTCTCTCTACCCGAAGACAAGTTTCACGACCATTGTGGCGTGTTCGCAGTTTATGGGCACCCCGAAGCCGCCAAACTGGCATATTTAGGTCTCTACGCGCTCCAACACCGGGGACAGGAAAGCGCCGGCATCGCTGTCTCTGACGGCGACTCATTGACCTGCAAACGAGGGATGGGCCACGTGGACGAGATCTTTCCCTCCGAGGTCATTAAAGGCTTGCCCGGTTATCTGGCTATAGGGCACACGCGCTATTCGACGGCAGGCGACACTGACCTTAAGAACGCTCAACCCTTGAAGGTGAGCTGCAATAAGGGCCAGGTGGCCTTGGCTCATAACGGGAATTTGGTGAACGCCAGCACAATCCGGCGCGACCTCGAGAGCCGGGGCGACATCTTCCAAACCACCAGCGATACGGAAGTAATCCTGCATTTCTTTGCCCGCTCCCGCCAGGCCGGCATTCCGGAGGCCGTGGCGGAGGCGCTCGATAAAGTGGTGGGGGCGTACTCCCTGGTGATGCTCTTCAAGGACAGCGTCTACGGCATCCGCGACCCGCGTGGCTTCCGCCCCCTGAGCCTGGGACAGCTTGGCGATGCATACGTATTGGCCTCAGAGACTTGCGCTTTCGACCTGATCAACGCCAAGTTCATTCGCGACGTCGAGCCGGGCGAGATGGTCATTTTGGATCGGCGCGGAGTAACTTCTTTGCATTTCGCACCGCCTGCTTCATCCGCCCAGTGCATCTTCGAACACGTCTATTTTTCCCGCCCGGACAGCCTGGTGTTCGGGCGCTCGGTGCAGGCCAGCCGCGAAATGCTGGGGCGCTTTCTCGCCCGCGAGCACCCCGCGGACGCCGACCTGGTGGTTCCGGTGCCGGATTCAGGCGTTCCCGCAGCCACAGGCTTTGCCGAGGAATCCGGGATCCCGCTCAAGATCGCTTTGATCCGCAACCATTACGTAGGCCGCACGTTCATCGAGCCCAGCCAGGCGATCCGGGATTTTGGCGTCAAGTTGAAGCTTAACCCCGTGCGCAGTCTGCTGGAGGGAAAACGAGTAGTGCTGGTGGACGATTCGATCGTACGTGGCACCACCAGCCGGAAGATCGTTCAGATCGTAAGGGAGGCCGGGGCGAAGGAAATACATATGCGCATCAGTTGCCCCCCCACGACCTCCCCGTGCTTTTATGGCATTGACACGCCAACGAAAAAGGAATTAATCGCATCTACTCATAATGTCGAGGAAATACGACAATTCCTGGGAGCTGACTCCCTAGGTTATCAGTCGCTCGAGGGTCTGCGCCGAGCGGTTGGCGATACGCAGGGACGCTTTTGTCTGGCGTGCTACACAGGGAGTTATCCGACCACCGTTCAAGAGCCTCTGATTGCGATTCGAAACCGGGACTGAGAGATATGGAACCGCTTGAAAAGCAAGCTGCGGAAGGGCCTGTGGCAGGACCGCACGTTTCGGAACCTGCCGTGTCCGCTTCGCCGGAGGCGGCAGGCGGGAATCAGGACGCCAGGCCAAGGCGACGCGAAAGCGCCTGGGAGACCGTTCGATCTTTGTTGGTGGTCCTGCTGGGCGTGTTCTGCATCCGGACATTCATCGCAGAAGCAACGGTGATTCCCACGGGGTCGATGGAACAAACCATCATGATCGGCGATCATGTGTTCCTGAACAAGCTGCTCTACGGGCCTCGGCTTCCTTACACGTCGTTGCGCATTCCGCCCCTGCGCAGCGTCCACCGGCAGGACATCGTCGCTTTTCGCTATCCCAGAAATCCCTCCGTGATGTTTGTGAAACGCGTGATTGGTGTGGGCGGCGACGTGATCAGGATCGAAGACCGCAAAGTATTCGTCAACGGCCAGCCGCTCCAGGAGCCTTATAGCCTGTTCCAATACTCCTCAACTCTGCCCTTAAGGGACAACTTCCCTCCGCCCCTCAACGTGCTGGAAACCTTGCCTGCCGCCTGGGGACTGGACCCGTCGTGGGCGCGCGAAATGCCCAACTTCATTCGGAAAGACGGACTGCACGTGCCCCAGGGATTCCTCTTCTGCATGGGCGACAACCGGGACAACTCTTTGGACAGCCGCTTCTGGGGCTTCGTTCCGCTCGAAAACGTGGTGGGCGAACCACTCTTTGTCTACTGGTCTTACGACGCCCCCAGCCGGGACTGGACGAGCGAGGAGTTGACGTCGCGGCTCAAGTTTGACGCCTCCATCCTTTGGAACTTCTTCGCCAAGACTCGCTGGTCGAGGACCGGAAAAACGTTTTGAATTTGTGATTGGTGATTTGCGATTTGTGATTGCCACTGACATCCTTCGCTGGATCCAATCACAAACCACCAATCGCCCATCGCAAATGTGCTATTCTCTAGCGCGGTGAATTCGCGACCGTGGCTGGTGTGCAGCAGTTACCAATCACAAATCACAAATCGCAAATCACAAATAACCTATGCTCTATCGTGATGCGGGTGTTGACATTGACGCGGCTACCGAAGCCAAAGCGTCCATCAAACTCCTGGCGCGAAAGACATTCAACTCGCGCGTACTGAAGGAAGTCGGAGCCTTCGGCGGATTCTTCTCCATCAAGGGCCTTCCCCGTGACGCCGTCCTTATCTCGAGCATCGACGGCGTGGGAACCAAGCTCAAAATCGCCTTCGGATTGAACCGGCATACCACGGTTGGCACCGATCTGGTCAACCACTGCGTCAACGACATCTCCGTTCACGGCGCGGCGCCCTTGTTCCTGCTCGACTACCTGGCCACAGGAAAAATGCACCCCGCAGTGGTCACCGACGTGGTGCGGGGCGTGGCCTCGGCTTGCCGGTCGGTGGGCTGTGCATTGATTGGCGGGGAAACCGCGGAGATGCCGGGCTTCTACCCGCCCAATGAATACGATCTGGCGGCCTGCATCATCGGCTGGGTCCGGCAGCGCGAGATCATCGACGGCAGCCGCATCAGCCCGGGAGACGCCATCTTGGGGCTTCCCTCCTGGGGATTACACACGAACGGATATTCCCTGGCACGCAAGGTCCTGCTCGAAAAGGCAGGAATCAAGCTCACCCGGCAAATACCGGAACTGGGCCGGACCCTGGGTGACGAACTGCTCGCCCCGCACCGTTGCTATTGGAATGTCCTGCGGCCACTGCTTGCCGAACGCTTGCTTAAAGGATTAGTCCATATCACCGGCGGGGGCATTACCGATAATACGCCACGCGTACTTCCCCCGGGGGCCCGCGCGGTTGTCCGGTTGGGGAGCTGGCCGGTATTGCCGATCTTCAATTTGATTGCCCGGCTGGGGCACGTGCCGGAGCCTGACATGCTCCGCACCTTCAATATGGGAATTGGCATGTTGCTGATCGTGGCCAGGCGAAAATTGGCTCGTGTCACGACATTGCTGTCGAAAGCACGGGAAAAGTTTTGGATCATCGGCGATATCCAGCAGGGGAAGCCGGGCGTTAAGTACATTGGCGATTTGTGATTTGAGATTTGAGATTTGTGATCTTTCACTGTCATCCTGAGCGGAGCGAAGGATCTCTGCAGTTGCAATCACAAATCACCAATCGCCAATCACCCATGGACGGTCTTCATGAAGAACCTAGGAATCCTGCTCTCCGGACGCGGCTCGAATTTCGAGGCTATCGCCCGCAACGTTCAGGAAGGGAAAATCCCCGCGAAGATCGCCATCGTCGTCAGCAACAAAGAGGATGCGGCGGGCCTTGCTACGGCGAGAAGGATGGGCCTCGAAACTTGCTTCATTCCCTCCCAGGGAAAAGAACGCGAAGCCTTCGATCGCGAAGTCGTTTCAGTCCTCCAGGACTTTCAAGTGGATGTGGTGTGCCTGGCAGGATTCATGCGTATTCTCAGCCCCTATTTCGTGCGCGCGTTTCCGGGGCGCATTCTGAACATCCATCCCGCACTGCTGCCGGCTTTTCCTGGAACCGACGCGCAGAAGCAGGCTCTCGATTACGGCGTGAAATTCACCGGCTGCACGGTTCACATCGTCGATGAAGGCATCGATTCCGGCCCCATCGTCTGCCAGGCCGTCGTCCCCGTCCTGGATGAGGACACACCGGAATCCCTCTCCGCGCGAATCTTGAAGGAGGAGCACCGGATCTATTCGGAAGCTGTTTGCCTGCTTATCGAGGACAAGGTTCGTTTACAAGGCCGGCGCCTGATCAGCAGCGAAATTGCTTCTTAAGGAGCCGTTGCTCTGGTGATGGCTATCCAATCTTCGTAACTCCAGTCATCAGCCGGGTCCACCGCGACACGGGCGAAGAACCAAAGTCGAATGCGCTCGTGGTCAACGCCTGCGAGATCTCCCATCCGGCGGATGAGCCCGACCGGATCCGACCGCAGCCTCTCAGAACAATTGAACAGGTGTTGAGTCACATCATAGGCCGGATCCCCCACGAACGGCTTCGGGTCGATGACGAGCCACGGCGCCCGCTCTGCCCGGAGGACGTTGCCGGCGTGGAGATCCGTGGCCAGCAGCACTTCCTTGGGCGCGGTGCGAGGCAATTCTTCAAAGAGTCTCAGACCTTCACGCACCAGCCCGGCGTCTCGCCAACTCTTGATGTCTGCCAGCGTCTCGTCGCTCCAGAACTTCATGAGGGAGGAAAGTGGCCGAAAGGGGTGGGGCGCCACGGGCGAGCGCCAGAGACGGCGCAACAATCCCGTGACAACCAGATCCTGTTCGGCCTCCGGTAGCGCGCGCAGCGAAGTTCCAGGATGGCAGCGCTCGATCAGCATGGCGCCAAGCTTGTCGTCCGCCAGCAGCCGCACCGTCGGCTCGCCGTCCCAGAATCGCAACCCCTCCGCTTCGTGCTCCGCCTCCAGATGAGGCATGCCAATCTTGAGCACCGCCTCGGTCCCATTGGCGAGTGCGGCCGGCGCTACCCAAGCGCAGCTCACCTCGTTGTTATCGAACGGGGCGCCGACACGCAACGACCAACGTCGCTCGACGCTCCGCAGAATTTCCGGCAGCCGGTCGAGCCACGCCGCACCCTCGGGCGTCTTGCGGCAGTTCGCGGCGACTCGGGTCGGTATCTTCAATGTCATGCCATGAATCTAACCGCGCCCGTCACCTTCGTTCACCTTCGCGCCGAAAGACTTCCCTTCCACGCGGCGGTCCTGCTGCGGGCGTCTTGAACGTGGCCCAGGAACCTTCGTGCTAATTCACAAACCCACCCCGCCCTCCGCTCCTTGATTGCCTCGGTGGGGATCAACTCTCGACCCACGCCTACCGCCGCAGCGCCCGCCAGAATCAAATTTCCGGCCGTCGATAAAGTTACGCCACCCGCAGCGACCATGGGCACCTGAGATAATGCCACCTTCAGAGCACGGATGTAGATTTCGCCACCCATTTCCGCGCAGGGGAAGACTTTGACGAAGTCGGCGGACGCCTTCCACGCCCTGATCACTTCCGTGGGGGTCAGAGCGCCCGGCAAAACCACCACCCCGGCCTTGCCCGCGAACTCGACGACCTCCGCATCGAATCCTTCACTGGTGAGGAATCTTGCCCCCGCACCCACGCACGCGCGCGCCATCTCCACGTCCAGCACGGAACCCGCCCCAACGATCATCTGCGGCGCGTTGCGAGTCAGTTGAGAGATTACGTCCGCCGCGCCTTGAACTGTCATGGCCATTTCCACGATGGGGATGCCGCCGCAAGCCACCGCCTCAGCGGCAAAAAATGCCTCCTCGGCAGTCGCTACGCGAACAATTGGAATGATGCCTATTTCCTCGATGCGCGCGCGAACTTCTTCTCTGTTCATCATTCACCTCCTGCCTGGGAGCCGTTGAGGCTCGGCTGAGAAGCATTTTGCCCTCGATTGGCCGTTTTGCCAAGACCGACCATAGGCCATAAGTTCGGCGTGAGCGATTTCATGTAAAGCTGGCCTTAATAAGTGCGGGACATCACATTTGAGATTTGAAACTTGAGATTTAAGACCTGCGATTTGAGATCTGAAATTTGAGATCTGCGATTTGCATAACTCCGGACTACTCGTACACGCTCTTCGCTTCCTCCGGGCTGGGCAGGGGGTCGGTCGGTCGAGCCCACCAGACGTAGAAAGTGGGCAGCAGGAAGATGCTCATGAGGAGATCGGCGGTCAATCCGCCGACAATAACGATGGCAAAGGGGCGTTGCGAATCCGATCCGATGGCATGAGACATAGCCGCGGGCAGCAGACCTAGCGTAGCTACCAGCACGGTCATCAGAATGGGCCGGAGCCGACGGACGGAGCCCTCGACAGCCGCATCCTCGATCGTGCGGCCGCGCGCCCGCAGTTGGTTGATATACTCCACCAGGATCACGCCGATCTGAACCGAAACGCCGAACAAAGGGAGGAAGCCCACGCCCGAGGATACGCTCAGGTGCGTCCCGGTCACCCAGAGTGCGACCAGACCTCCAAGCGGCGCTACCATCATATTAACCAGATTCAGGCAGGCCCACTTGACGGAGCTGAAAGCGCCATAAATGATCATGAAGATAATGAAGATCGTCAGGGGCACAATGACGAAGAGCCGCGCCGACGCGCGCTTCTGACTTTCGTACTCACCCTCCCAGTCGATGTGGTAGCCTCGCGGTAGTTGAAGTTGCGCGCTGACCTTCTGAATCGCTTCCTCGACCGCACCGCCTAAGTCACGGCCGCGCACGCTGTACTTGATGGCAATATATCGTTGATTTGCTTCCCGGTAAATCTCGGAAGCGCCGTCCTGCTCTTCGATCTTGCAAAGTTGGGCGAGCGAAACCCGTTCGCCGGCAGGTGACACCAGTCGAATATTCTCTATCGCCTCTCGGGTATTGCGGTACTTCGGCAAATAGCGCAGCACCAGATCGTAGTGAGCCTCGCCGTCAAGCACCTGCGTGAGGGCGTTGCCGCCCACGGCGGTCTGGACAGCATCTTGCACATCAGCGACGTTGATCTGGTAGCGGGCAGCCTGCTGGCGATCTACGGTTACATTCAGGTTAGGCTGGCCAAGTACACGAAAGACTCCGAGATCTTCTACGCCTCTCACCCCGCGCATGATGTTCACGATCTGATCGGCCGTGGTTTCCAAAGTTCGCAGGTCATCGCCATAGACCTTCGTGGCCAGTTCCCCTTTGACGCCGCTGACCGCCTCCTCCATGTTGTCCTCGATGGGCTGGGAGAAGTTCCAGAGCACCCCGGGTATCTTTTCCAGTTCGCGATCCATAGCAGCGATCAGCTCGTCCTTGTTCTGGCGAAAAACAGGTCGCCATTGTTGTGCGGGTTTCAGGCCGACAAAGTACTCGGTGTCGAAGAAACCCGTGGAGTCCGTTCCGTCATCCGGCCGTCCCACTTGGCTGGTCGTCTCACTGACCTCGGGAAAAGAGGCCAGCAGCACTCGGACTCGATTCGCGAGCCGGATGCTCTCACTCGGGCCGGTGCTGGGCGCCAGGGTGCCACGCACCCAGATCGAGCCCTCATCCAGGTGGGGCAGAAATTCCGATCCAACCGCGCCGCTCTCCAACAGATAGAGACTGCCGGACATGGCGAGCACCGCAATGGCGGCCATGACCCAACGGCGCCGGATCGACCAGCGCAGAGCCCGCTGATAGTGTTCGGTAAGCCAAGCGAGCACCGGATTGTGCCAATCGCGGACCTCTTTACGGAACACAAAGCTGGCCAACACGGGCGCGATCGTCATCGAGAACAGCACTGCGCCCAGGAGTGCAAATGCGACGGTCCAGGCCATGGGCCGGAAAAGCCGCCCCTCCACGCGCTGCAGCGTGAAGATCGGCAGATAGGCGGTGATGATAATGAGGATGGCGTAGAAGACGGGCCTTTGCACTTCGTGCGCCGCCGCCCGAATCCTATCAGGGATTGACTTGTACACCTCCTCCCTTTGGCCGATGTGGCGAACGATATTCTCGATCATCAAGACCGCGCCCTCCACAACCATTCCGAAATCCAACGCGCCGAGCGAGAGCAGATTGGCCGGAATTTTCCTCAAGTCCAGACAAATCGCGGCAAACAATAGTGAAAACGGAATCGTCACCACCACGATAAGGGCGCCCCGAACGTTGCCTAAAAATAAGAGCAAAATGATGGTGACAAGAATGAACCCCTCGGTCAGGTTGTGCATGATGGTGTGGGTGGTGAAATGCACGAGATCACTGCGGTCGATGAACGGAACGATCTTCACACCCACAGGCAAAATACGATCGTTCAGCTCGTTCACTTTCCGGTGCAGACCTTCCAGCGCTTGCTCGGGCTCGGCTCCTTTCCGCATGGGCACCCAGGCGGAGACCACGTCGTCATTGTCGATGATTCTCCCGTCTTCGCGGTGAATGGCGCGGCCGAATTGGCCCAGGCGGATCTTGGGGCCTTGCTCGACGACCGCGATATCTTTCACCCGCAGCGGCGTGCCGCTCTTGGTCGTGACGACGGTGTTTTCGATATCGTGCACGCTCTTCACCAGGCCCACTTCCCGCACGTTAATCTGCTGCAAGCCGGCTTCGATGAAGCTGCCGCCCGCGTTGACGTTGTTGTTGGTGAGTTGTTGCTCCACCTGGCCGATGCTGAGCCCGTAGGCTATGAGCTTGTTGGGATCGACGCGAACCTGGTACTCGCGCGTGGGCCCGCCAAAGCTCGCTACATCAACGATATCGGGCGCGGCTTTGAGATTCTTCTCCACCATCCAGTCTTCCAGCGACTTCAAATCCATCACGTCGTAGCGAGGATTGCTGCTGTAGAGGGTGAAGAAATAGATTTGACCGACCGGGCTCCAATCCGTTCCCATTTGGGGTACGACGCCGGGCGGCAGGGTAACTTGCGAGAGGCGCTCGAGCACCCTTTCCCGGTTCCAGGCGTTCACGGAATCATCGCTGAAGATCAGCTTGAGATCCGAGAGCCCGAAGAGGGAAAACGATCGTAAGTGCACGATATCCGGGATTCCGTTCATCACGTTTTCAAGCGGAATCGTCACCTGCTGTTCGATCTGTTCCGCGGAAATGCCCGGCCACTGGGTGATGATCTCAACATAGTTGTCCGCCACGTCAGGGTAGGCTTCCACGGGGAGCCGGTGAAACGAGACGATGCCCCAGCCGAACAGCACCAGCGCCCCCGCCAGCACCAGCAAGCGTTTGTTTAAAGCGAAATCAACCGCCGCACGGATCATCTTGGTTGTCAGTTCTCAGTCGTCAGTTCTCAGTCAAGACGAAAAGCGAAAATCGAAAGTCGAAACTCGAAAATGGGAAAACCCTTTCGACATGCGCTTTTTCTTACCCATCCCCGGATGATGTCATCCTGAGCCCCGACAAGTCGGGGCGAAGGATCTCGGCAGTTAGTTTCTGGGCCGATCAGGCCACCAGGGACTGCAGAGATGCTTCGCTGCGCTCAGCATGACAGGATAATCAAGAATCAGAATATGAACCACACTCCACAAGACGATTTTCGAGTTTCGCTTTTCGAATTTCGGTCTTATCTACTGCTCGACCGTCGTCTGGAGCATCAGGGCGTTCGCCACAACCTGTTGGCCGGGGCGCAGGCCGGAGGTGATTTCCTGCGTCTCGTTGTTACCCTGCGGCGGCGGGCTTTGCACCTTCCCCGCGAGACCCGCATGGGACGCACTGACAAGCATTTTCCCCACCACGACTTCGAGGCGCCGGAAACGGCCGCCTTCCAGAGGGACATACACCCAGTCGCGGTCGTGCAAGTGCAGGACCGCACTCGCTGGTACAGTAGCGCGGACTTCCTTCTTTAGTCCGTAGAAGGTCGCGGTAACGAACATGCCGAGCCGCAAGATTCCCGGATTTTGAACCTCCAGCCGGACCTTCGCGGTGCGCAGATTGGGATCGAGGATCGGTCCAATATTGCTGATCCTGCCTTTCAGCAGCCGGTCCGGGTAAGCCGTCAAATGAATGTTCGCGTACTGGCCGAGGTGAATGAAGGGAAGATCATTCTCGTACACGTCGCAAAGTACCCAGACCTGTGACAGGTCGGAGATGGTGAACGGGTTGGGTCCCGCCAAGCCTTGCACGCCCGCTGCGTTCGTAACTTGCTGGTCGGTGATGACCCCGGAGGCTGGCGCTCGAACGTCGATAATAGCGGCGGGATGATTGATGTCGGCGCCCAAAACCCGCACGTGTTCGATCGCGGTTTCGACGGTGACCTTGGCTTTCGCTTCCGAGTTCTCGGCTACTTGAAAGTCGTTGAGCGACACGGCGCCGTGATCGTAGAGCAGCTTCGAGCGCTCGAGTTGAGTGCGCGCCAAGGTCTCATCGGCAACGGCCTGGCGATAGTCGGAAAACGCCTGAGCAATGTCCGCGCTCTGAATGCGCATGAGAACTTGCCCCTTGCTGACGGTGTCGCCCAGGCGGGCGTTAATCTCCACCACACGCCCCGAAGCAATAGAAATCACCGGGATATTTCGAGACACGTCCGGCCCGACAGTGCCCGTCACCTCGAGTTCGGGGACTGCTTCCCGCTCGCCGGCCGTGGCAAGCTCAAATTGTTCGGGATGATCTACTTTGAATGCGCCGCCATCCTGCTCGTGCTCCACCTCGGCCGGCGGCGGAGCCTCGGCCGCGGCGTCAGCTTGCCGCCCCTTGCAGCCCAAAAGAAGGCAACAAGCAAGCGCGGCGATGAACGCCAAACTAATCGTTATGGGAATACGCCAGTTCATTATCCACCTGATTGAACGCAAACTATCAACCGCGAACGGCGACACAAGACTCGACCACGAGCGCTTCAGGCCATTTCGCTTGCGGCGGGCTTGCAGTCGCCTTTCTGCTGCGATCCGCCTTGCAATTAGCCTCAAAGGGAGCGGCAGGAAGTTGCCGCACGCTGCAAAGCCTTATACCGTTGGAGCGTTCGCCGACGAACTAGGTTGCCAGAACCAAAACGGGGGACCACGCGTCTGCGAGCGGCGCGGGGAACAACTCGTCTCCCATCCGCAGCAAGACAGTTATCGACGGGCGGAGAGAATGGGCGGCTGACTCTGGCCACGTGCCAACTCCCGAATCGCACTTTGTGTTCAGATGAGGTCTCGTCCGCGTCAATGAATGTCTACTTCTGAACCTGCAACGTCAAGCGTAGTCTCGCCAACCGACTCGCTAGACCAACAGGTAGAATTGTATAGGCCTCGGACGGTAGGCTGTCAAGGGGAGCTACGCTCAATGCCGCCTCCAAATGGGGATAAGGGCGGAGCAGTCCGGAGGCCGGGTCCACAATTGACATCCTGCTTCCGCTGACCGGTTCGTGGTATGGTGGGATTGTAGTCCTGTTTTCCGCAGGCTTCGGCGTTTACCGACGAATCGGATGCTACAAAACAAACCAGGCGACACTGATTCTGGCCGCTCGAGCATTGGCCCCGGAGTTCAGGAGCTGATCGGCCGAGTTAACTGGCGGACGGAAGGACCCAAGCTCCTCCTTCTAACTTGTGTACTGGTTCTCGCAGGCATGCTGGCGGTAGGGCTTTGGCCGTTTCATTCTCCCAGGAATCAAGTGACATGGCTTAGCGGTGGCAATGGTCTAGAGTTTAGTCGTCGTGGGGTGATCCTCAGCTCCGGCAGACTCCGGGCTACGGATTCTCCCTCGGGCGGCCCCTGCAGCTTAGAGATTTGGTTCGACCCAGCCCGCACTTGGGACTCGGCATCTTTCTTATCCTTCTATGCTCCAGAAAGGCGTCGACAATTCTCCCTTCTTCAATCCATGACGGATCTTCGCTTGCAAAGTGACATTCTCGAGGAACACTACCAAACCCTCACCTCGAAACTGGATGTACCAGAACGTCTTTTGGCAGGGGAAGCCGGCTTTCGTGACGATCGCGTCAAAGGGCGGCCGGACAGCGGTCTATCTTAACGGTGCGCCGGTCATTCCGAGTGCCAGCTTTCAGATCTCCAGTCGGGACTTCGACGGCAGATTAATCATCGGCAACCCGCCCCGAGCCGGAGAAAGCTGGCGCGGTCAAGTGCGAGGACTTGCCGTTTATGACGATGCTCTCCCTCCGGCACAGGTCCGTCAAGACTATGAGACATGGTCGAGGAAGGGGCGGCCGGACATTTCCGCAACAGCCCGGCCCGTGGCGCTCTATTTGTTTGACGAGCACGCAGGCAACGTGATTCACAACCAAGTGCCCCGGGGAACTGACTTGTATATCCCGGACCATTACGTAGTTGTGGATCAAGCTTTCCTGCGCCCCTTTTGGGTGGAGTATTATCCAACTTGGGGCTACTGGAAAGGCGTTGTCTTGCTCAACGTTGTGGGTTTCATGCCTTTAGGCTTCCTCTTCTGCGCCTACTTTTCCCTCTCAGGACAAATCCGCAGACCCGCCCTGGCGACCGTCCTTCTCGGGTTCGCACTCAGCCTCACGATCGAATGCCTTCAGGCCTTCCTGCCGACGCGTGATTCCGGCACCACGGACCTCATTACCAATACCTTGGGAACTTGCATCGGGGTATGGATTTATCGGTGGAGTTTCTGGAAAGTCTGGTCGGCGCGAATCTGGAGGGGAATTGTGGGACTCTAGTGTCTCGTAAGGATTGTAGGGGTACGGCTTGCCGTACCCCTACAACCTACTCGAGCTTGAAGCGCGTTGAGGCCAAATAGTATAGCCGGCGCCAGACCAGGCGGTTGATGGTGACGACCATCGCCGCCAGGAAGATCGTTGCCGCCAGGAGCAGGCGTGAGTTTCCGCTGTCGGTCGCCTGGCTGATCAGCGCGCCCAGCCCCGTGGTTGCAAAGGTTTGCTTGCGGAAGTGAAAGTATTCCGCAACGATACTGGCGTTCCATGCACCGCCGGACGCAGTAACGAAGCCGGTGATCAAGTAAGGGAATATCCCGGGCAGCAGCAAGGTGCGCCAACGCTCGAAGTTGCCTAAACGGAACACCCCGCACACTTCCTTCAGATCCGTGGGAATAGCGCTGGCCCCCGCAATGACATTGAAAAGGATGTACCACTGTGTGCCCAGCAGTAACAGAACAATCGAGCCGACTCCCAATCCGCCGCCCATCCGGATCAGCACCAACAGAATGATGGGAAACAAAGCCGTGGCGGGCACGGAGGCGGCAATCTGGGCGATGGGTTGGGCGAACGCCGAAAGCCTCGGCCTCAACCCGATGTAAAGCCCCACCGGGATGGTCCAGAGCGCCGCGAGCAGGAGAGTCGCCTCGACGCGAAGAAAGGTGGCGCCGGCTCCCAGAAGTATCTCTCCTACTTCTGAGGTCGAAAGCGCTGCAAGCATACCGATCATCTTCACCAGCGCGTAGCCGACACTCAGGAAGCAGCCAATCAGCAGTATCCACAGTCCCCACTTCCCTACCCTGCGTCCCAGTTGATGCGGAGATAGGGATCCGTGTGGACGGGCGAAGAACAGATTCAAGCGTTCGCGCAGAGGCGAGAACGACAGGCGGGCGGCAAGATGCAGAACCTTCGAGCGGCGGAGCAAATCAAGGACCGGTGAGCGCGGCGGGAAGGCCGCTTCCACCTGTTCGAATTTGAACTTCTCCGCCCAGGCGATCGTGGGACGCCAAATGACCTGGTCAACGAGAACGATTACCGCCACCATGGCGGCCAGTCCCCAAACAATGGCGCGCGTGTCTCCGGCATTGGCGGCGGTCTGAAGATAGGAACCAAGGCCCGGCAGGCGCAGGTCGCGGTTTCCCAGGACAAACATCTCACACGCCATCAGAAAGAACCAGGCGCCCGCCACCGACATCATGGAGTTCCAAATCAGCCCGATGGCCGCGTAAGGCAACTCCATCTGGGTGAACCTCTGCCACCAACTCAAGCGGTAGATCATGGCCGCTTCCCGCATTTCGCGCGGAATGCTCTTCAGGGACGAGTAGAAACTGAAGGTCATGTTCCACACTTGCCCGGTGAGGATCAACACGATACAACCCAATTCCACGCCCAGTTGGCGCGTGGGGAACAGGGCTACCATCGCGACCATTACCGTGGGGAGAAAACTGAGTACAGGAATCGATTGAAGAATGTCCAGGAGTGGAACCATGAACCGTTCGGCTTTCGCGTTGTAGGCGGCGATATACCCGTACACAAATGTGAACAACAAACTGAGAAGGTAAGCAATGGCGATACGAATGAGCGAGAACACCGCGTACTTGGGTAAGGCTCCGGGATGAAGTTGAATCTCCGCCTGAGTGTTGACCGGCCCAACTCCGTAGCGGCTGAAGGACACCACGGCATAGAAAATCGCCAGAGCAGCCAGGAAAATGGGAATATCTCTTAGGAGCGATGAAATGCTGCCCGGAATGATTCCCCAGGGCGGAAGCGCACGAGCGGGTTTTTCAGTTTGTGGCATGTTTCAGAAGGTTAAAGGTTAAAGGATAGAGGTCAGAGGGTAAATGCAATCCATTAGCGTCAAAGCGGTGATCTCTATCCTCTGGCCTTATCCTTTACCCTTTAACCTTTGCCTTTACGCCGGTTTCCCGTCCCCTGCTGCGCCGTGCAATGTGAGCCTGTCGCTTTCGGAATCGTAAGTGAAAATCTCCCCGTAGCGGCCCCAATCGAGCGCTGTGTCAATCTGCCGGTTAGCCTCTTCCTCGGACAAGTGTTCCTCGACAATACCCCGAAAGAACTCCAATGGCATGGAGTTGTCCGACTTGCCGGTGAGGCTGCGGTTGATCTGCTGAAGCAGCGGGACGTTTGCAAGCGCGGCCTGACGGAAAAGGAGTTTGCGGCCGGAAATATCGGCTTGGGCAAAGGCCTTTCCCTCGGGAGTAATCTCCACATCGCCCTTATCCGATTTGGCAAAGCCCAGCAGCGTGGCAGCCTCCACGATGGGCACCAAGTCGGCAAAATCCATCAAGAGCTTATCCGCCAAATGGTAAAGATCCTCTTTCTCGCTGTGGTCATTCATGATTTCGAGCAGCCCCGCAATGGCGCCTGGGCGCGCGTGGGGCAGCATCAGGGAAGGCTTCCTGGCCGGCAGGCCTCCGGCGGCCAGGGGCGCAGATTCCATTTGGGGCTGAGTCATGAGTTTGTAAATGTAGTCCACATAGACAAGAAAATCTGCGGAAGTGTGATCCCTGGGTTGGCGCAGCGGCACTCTGAAGTCTGCCCGGATTCTCGCCGGGTTACGCCCCAGGACGATGATGCGGTCGGCAAGCAGCACAGCCTCCTCGATGTTGTGAGTCACCAGGAAAATGCTGCGCGTAGGTATCTTCCTCCCCAGCCACAACTCCATCAGTTCGCCGCGCAGATTCTCTGCCGTCAGAACGTCGAGGGCCGAAAACGGTTCGTCCATGAAGAGGATTTCAGGCTCCACCGCCAGGGCGCGCGCAAAGCCCACCCGCTGCTTCATTCCGCCGGAGAGTTCTTTGGGGTACGCGGATTCAAAACCCTTCAGCCCGACTTTATCCAAGGATCGCAAGGCGCGATGGTGGCGTTCGAAGTGCGCCATGCCCTGCGCCAGCAAGGGAACCTCAACGTTATCCAATACCGTAAGCCAGGGGAACAAGGCGAAACTCTGAAACACAATCGCGAGGTTTGGGCTGCTCTCGCTGAGCGGCACGCCGTGCCAGAGGACTTTGCCGGCGGAGGGCGGGGTGAGCCCGGTGAGAATCCGGAGCAGAGTGGATTTGCCGCTTCCCGAAGGGCCCAGCAACGCCACGATCGAGTCCGGCTCGATAGACAGGTCGATGGGAGCGATGACCTGGATCTCTCTGCCATCCGGCTGGACAAAGCACTTCTGAATCTGCGAGGCCGTGATGATGGGTTCCACCGCCGCCGGCGCCCGCGCAGTTGCCGCACCCGGAGCTTCCCCACGTGCTGCGGCGACCCGCTCGCCCGAGAGTTCGTCCGTCAAGTGCTGCCAGGCCTCCTCCGGCAGCTCGTCGAAGAACTGATGACGCTCCAGGGGCTGCGTCTTGTCGATGATGGCGCGCAGGTCCTGGATGGTCCGGGAGTGGAGCAGGACATACGTATGATAGTAGGGAAAGTGGCTGACTAAGGTTGCCGCGTAATCCACCGGTAGAGCGCGAAATACGATCTGCTGCTCCTCGAAAGGGATGCGTATGATCGACTCGGCAGCGGCGTCGGGATCGAGACGCTGGAGGAGCGCCACCGCCTGGTCAGCGCGCCCCTGGGACAAGAGTTCTTGCAGTTTCTCGGCAGCCGGTGGATTCATCGAACCCATATTACCAGAAGACTTCCGTTTTCCGTCATTCTCGCCGATAATAGACAGTGAATGTTGTATACTCACCTGTTTTGAGAGAAACATGTCAACCAAAGGTCGTCCGGATCCCGAGCAGTTGTTGCGTCAACTTCAGGCCGAAGAGCAGTATTTCCGGCGCGGCCGCCTGAAGATCTTCCTCGGATATGCGGGAGGCGTGGGCAAATCGTTCCGCATGCTGGATGAGGCGCGGCGGCGGCGGGAACGGGGCGAAGACGTGGTGGTGGGCGCCATCCAACCCAAGGCTTCGCCGGAAGTGGATGCTCTGCTGCAACGCATGCTGGTTATCCCCCAGGGCAGCGTGGGAGGCGTACCCACGATGGACGTCGAGGCCATTCTGCGCCGTCGTCCTCAAGTTTGCCTTGTGGATGGCCTTGCCTACGACAACCCCCCGGGCAGCGCCCACCCCAAGCGCTGGCAGGACGTCGAGCACCTGCTTTCAGCGGGCATCTCCGTGATCGCCACGGTCAACCTCCAACACATCGAGGAGCGGCGCGAGCAGGTGGAGAGGATCACGCACAAGCACGTGACGGAGACCGTGCCGGAGAGCTTCTTACGCAATGCCGACGAAATCGAAATCGTGGACGCGCCTCCGGATTTCGCTCTGCAGCGCGGTTCCAATCCCTTGTTCGTCAATGGAACGGGCTCGCCAGCTCTCTCTCCGCAGCAGCTCTCGGAGTTGCGGGAGATCGCACTGCTGCTGGCCGCGGATGTCGTCGATTTCCAGCTTGAAGCTTACCTGGTGCGGCATGGGATTCAGCAGCTATGGGGAACCTGCGAGCGTTTTCTCGTCTGCGTGTCCCCGCACATCGACGCCGCCAAGATGATCGCCAGTGGCAGGCGCAACGCCGACCGCTTCCACGGTGATTTGTTTGTCGCCTACATCAATCGGCCCGACGCCACGCCGGAAGAGAGAAGTGTGCTGGAGCGAAACCTGGAGGAGGCGCGGGCTGTCAACGCGCGCATCGAAGCTCTGGATGGAGACGACCCCGCCGATGCCATCATCGAGTTTGCCCGCGCCCATGGCGTTACCCAGATCTTCGTGGGAAACCGAATGAACAACAGTTGGTGGGATCGAATCTTTGGCCAGCCGCTCGACCACCTGATCCGGGCGGCAGAGAACATTGACCTGAGAGTGTTTCCAGCATAGGATTCCGCGCATGTCCGACTCCCCTCATCGAGGCACCCTCAAGATCTTCCTGGGCTATGCTGCCGGCGTAGGAAAGACCTACCAGATGCTGGACGAAGCTCATAAGCTGAAGGGCGAGGGCGTGGATGTGGTTTTGGGCTACTTTGAGCCGCACGGCCGCAAAGCCACGATCACCAAAGCCGAAGGCCTGGAAGTCATTCCGCGGCGCAAGGTCGAGTATCGCGGGGCGGCGTTCGGAGAAACCGATGTGGAAGCCATCCTGCGTCGCCGGCCTCAGGTCTGCGTCATCGACGAGTTTGCCCACACCAACATCCCGGGGTCGGAACACGCCAAGCGCTGGCAAGACGTGCGCATCTTGTTGGACGCGGGGATCGACGTGCTGACCACCATGAACGTGCAGCACCTGGAGAGCCTCAACGACCAGGTGTGGCAATTCACGGGCATCCGGGTGCGCGAGACTATCCCCGACTGGGTGGTGAAGCAAGCCGACGAAGTGGTCATGGTCGACTTGCCTCCGCAGGCTCTGCTCAACCGGCTGACGCGCGGAGTCGTCTACACTCCCGAAAAAGCCCAACAGGCGATGGAGAACTTCTTTAAGGAGTCGACTCTGGTCGCCTTGCGCGAACTGGCGATCCGGCAGACAGCGCATGAAGTCGATGTTCGCCAATCCGTCCAGGACGGAACCCAGGCCGCAGAAACGAGCGGCGCAGACCAGGGGTCGGCCGCATCTCCGCGCACACGTTCCCCCGAATGCATCCTCATTCTGATCACCGAAGACCCCTCTTCCGCAGCCCTCATCAGGCGCGGCAAGCGTGTGGCCGATTACGTGCAAGCGGAATGTCTCGCGGTCTGTATCCTGCGCGAGGGCGACCTTCAGAATATTGACGCGGCTCAGCGCGAGGCCGTCGAAAAGCACATGAAATTCGCCCGCAACCTGCAAATTGAGCCCAGCATGCTGCAGGGCGATGATGTGGCCCAGACCTTGGTCGAATTCGCTCGCGCCCACAAAGTCACACAGATCTTCATCGCCCGGCCTCAGCAACAGAAATGGCCCCTGGCCTTCGGCCGTGGCCTGGTGGAACGCGTGGTGAGGCTGGCCCACGACATCCAGGTCACCATTGTCGCCGAGCGCCACCGCTAGCGCGGGCGTCTCGCCCGCCGTGGAGTGGACATTCTGCCCGAGAGCTGTGGTGCGGGCGTCTCGCCCGCTGTGGCTGGGGCGTCCCGCCCCAGCGGGTCGCGGGCAAAATGCCCGTGCCACTGCGGGCGGGACGCCCGCACCACGCCTCATGCAGCGACCCCCTCTGCGGCCGGTCCTTTGTTTTCTGTAACATTCTCGCTTTGTTCCGGCGATTTTGGTGTTTGGGCGGCGTTTTCCTCTGCCGGACTTTCTGTCCCAGCGTCCAGCCCCACCACCTTACTTAGTTCCTCGGCCGCGCGGTCGTCCGCCTCACGCGTAGGGGCGGTTCGCGAACCGCCCCCACCCCGGCGTGCATGTTCTTGGCGCAGGGTCAGGATAATCCTCACCTTGCGGTCGATCGAGCGGTCGAGCGCCATTTCCTGCCGCGTCAACATCTCCCAAGTCTCCCCCGCCGGAGCCAGGCAGGCATCCCGCGCAATCGCGTCTTTCCGTTCCTGCGCCTTCATCTCCTCCGCGAACACCGCCTCCACCGCCGCCATCTGCTCCTCCAGCAGGCGCTCCAGTTCCTGGCAGCGGCCCTTCCGCCCCGCCTCGTCCCCGAAGGTATCCTTCACATACTGGTCGAGACTTGCCTGGTCCTCGTTGCGGAAGAGGCGCGCCCATTCGTACAAGAGCGCCAGCAGGCGGACGATCTGACGGGGTCTCCACCCCAACTCACCCTGGTAGTAGCTTTCGATCTGTTGGTGGTGGGGCTGCGAAAAGTACCGCCGCCGCACCTGCTCGCGAATCACTCCCCAAAGCGAAATCAGCAGGCGCAGCCGCACCAAGGGGTGTGTGGGCTGGGGCAGGTTGACCGCCACCGCGTCGCACTGGGAGGGTTCGAAGGTCACGTCAGCAAGGTCCCGGGCGAGCGAGCGCCGTTCCTCCTCGACCTTCTCCAGAGCGTCTCGCATCAGGCCCGTTTCCATGCGCTCGATCCGGTTGCGCCGCCAGTAGAGCTTGCCCAGATCGGCGACTTGCTGGTTCCAGAAGGCGTCGCCGGGGCCGTAGGTGGTGGCGAGTTCCCGTTGCAAGGCTGCATACCGCTCGGGATCTTCGCCCAGGGCGCGCATGACGGCGGCTTCGTTTTCGGGCGCGGCATCACAGCCGTGCTTGAGGGCGTTCATTTTCATGCGCTCTTTTCCCGCCTCGCTGCGGGGTCCCGTGGAATGCTGCGAATTGTGCCGAGCGGCGTCGAGCCGCTGGGGAGTGAGACAAGTAGATTTTCGTAAAGACATAGTAACTCCATGAATTGGAAGGTTGGAAGCAGGGGCGGCAGGCAAGCCGTCCCCACACGAGGTGCGAGAGACTTTCACAACCCTGATAGGATACCATGATAACAGAACTTATGTCAAGTGTTGACAAAGTAACGTTACACCGTGGGCAACACCTGGTAGGGCAAGCCCGACAAGCTGTAGGGGGACGGCTTGCCGTCCCCGTGCTCGTCCGCCTTGCCGGGGTTTGATAAGGCGGGTTCGCGAACCGCCCACCAAGGCCGGCGACGTAGGGGCGAGGCGGTGCCCGACGCGCCTTCTTCCCCGCAGATGACAAACCCCAGGTGTCTGCGCCAAGCGGACGGACGAAATATGCACTTGGCTGGAAAGGTGGGGTAACAGATCGGCTTTGGAGTGTGGCTGATCTTGTGGCATTATGGGAGAGCGAAGAGCTACAGGACGAAAGAGCGGTCGCGTGATACTGTTTTAGGGGGGCTAATGAGAACCCTAAAGAACGAGCAGAAGTGGTCTCGTGAAGTGGAATGCGAGCACTGCAAGGCCAAACTAAAGATCGAAGAAGACGATATCAAGAGCGAAGCTGGTCTTCGCCGCGATAAGTCGATTGATGGCAGTAACTACTTCTTCCGCTGCCAAGCGTGCGGCCACAAGAGGTACCTACTCATAGGCACCTCCCGACATGACGATAAGAACCTTGATGACATTCCTCTGCATGTTCTAAAGAACGCTGCGAGCGACTATTAACCAGTTTTTTCAAAGTAGCCCGCTACCGGCCGCAGGGTGCCCTAATTGTCGGACATATTCCTTTTCTCTATCCCATCAACAGCTAAGGCCCCGCCTTTTGAATCGTCCCACACTATGGTAATTATGTGTGTGCCGTTTTCTGTCGGTCGAAGCTGTTGAGAAAACGCCACTATCTTTCCTGACTTAATTTTAGTTCTGAAGAGCACGATTCGAGCAACCGGATCGAAAAGAAATTGCCGATTCTCGTTACCAAAGCTCGTCATGTTTGGGTGCCCGTCCTTTACTTCTGGAACGACAAACATTATGGTGCCCGCAGGTTTGGTTATTCCTCCTAGCGTAGTGCTCTTGATATCTTGCTGTCTTTCGATAATATTCTCATCGCCACGCTTAATTGCTTCAGGATCTATGAACTGATGTGTTTTCGCTTGTTCTAGGCCGAACAAGAACTTGTACGTACAGGAAAAGCGCTTTTCCAATCCTTCCACTGTTGCAGTATAGAACGTCACCAGCGTCACGCTATTATAATCTCTTGGCTTAAGAGCAAGCGGTCCAGAAGCCAGTGACAGCTTCTCGGCCGGGAGTAACTCCCTCGGCATCGCAGATTGAGCTTCCACACGTGTTTCGTCGGGAGTTTGCATCCTGAAAAGAATATCTTTTAGAGGAAACGTTGGGCCATTCTCAAGATCAACGTGAAAGGCTATATTGTCGTGGGTTACTGAATCAATTACAAGAACTGCTCTAATAGACGGCTGTTTTGTGACCTCTGGTAGAAGGGGTTCAGAAGTTTTATGGCTTTCCTTCAACTGGCGTTTTTTATCAACATATCTAAATGCCTGTGCGCACAAAACGCCAATCCCCCCGATCAAAACAAAGACGACTGTACTTCTTTGCCAAGGCGAAAGGTCGGTTTTTATCCCCCACATCACTATGCCTCCTATCGCGTCGGCTGCCGTCAATAGGAAGAACAGTTTAGCCCATCTAAAGTCGTCCAAGGCTAAAAGGGCAAATGCAATACCGAGTGTGCCCGCAATAACCCAACTCGTGACTTCCCATGAGAACAGCCATTCCATGGGGCGGGATTATACTCCTGTGCAAGCCAAACCAACACACATTTAGGACACCGCCGGCCGCACAGCGATTCCGCATTCGTGCTTTCCTTCCTGCTTTAACCCTTTGAAATTGCTATTGCTTTGCCCAGTCCCCGCTGATCGAGCAGATTCGCATTCGTTTTTGACTTGACAGCACCGATTCTGTCTGATATAGTAGAACTATATCAGATGAAAAACCCTCCAATATCCCGCTCCAGGCTTCCGGTAGGCGAGCGCAAACGCCGCTCGCGCCTGACGCAGATCGTCTCTGGCCGGCGCTTTCTCCGCGGGACGTTGGCGCCTCGTTTGCGCCGCTGCGGGAAACCGAACTGCCGCTGTGCCCACGGCGAACTGCACGCGTCGCTGTACCTCGTGCAGAGCCAGGGGGGCAAGCCGCGCCAGGTGTTCGTGCCCAAGGAGTAGGAAGAGCGCATCCGCCAGAGCGTTCAGGGCTATCAGGAAATCCAGCAACTGCTGGAGGAACTCTCGCAGGTCGAGTGGCAGCGACTGCTCGATCGCAAGGAGTGATCCCGTTCTCCGCCGCCTGATCCGGTATGGCGAGACCGTCTACGGTCTTTCGGAACGGATCGTCGCGGCGGTCCACGATCCCCGACGACAACCCCGTATCCCGGCGGCCGTTCTCCTGAAAGCCAGCCTGGTGATGTTCTGGTCCCGCTTGGGCAGCTTGAACGCGCTGGAAGAGCACCGCCTCTCGCGGTTCTGGAAACAGTGGCTGGGGTGTTCGCCCGGAAGCAGCGACACCCTGGGGCGCGTGCACGCCGGCCTCGTCGCCCACGAACTGCGCGAGGGACTGCATCACGTCTACTTCCGCCTGAAGCGGAACAAAGCCTTGCCGGACATCGGCGGACTGGGCGTGGCGGTTCTCGACGGTCACGAGACCCACGCCAGCTATCGCCGTCGATGCTCGGGATGCTTGCAGCGGACGATTCACACCGAGCAAGGCGATAGGATTCAGTACTACCATCGGAACGTCACTCTGCAGTTGTTGACGGGTTCGGAGTTGCGCATCCTGCTCGATCTGGAACCCCAGCGGCCCGACGAAGACGAGGTGACCACGGCCCGGCGCTTGCTGGATCGCGTCCTGGCCCGTTACCCCCGTGCGTTTCAGTTGCTTTTGGCCGATGGTCTCTATGCCCAGGCCCCCTTCTTCAATCTCCTGCTGGCCCACGGTAAGCACGCGCTGGTGGTCCTCAAGGACGAGCGGCGCGACCTCTACCAGGATGCCTGCGGTTTGTTTGGGGTGACGCCGCCCGAAGAGGGAAAGTATCGGTCGCGTCACTGCCAGTGGTGGGACGTCTCGGACCTCGCCACTTGGCCTCAAGTGAACGCCCCCGTGCGGGTCATCCGTTCGCGAGAAACCTATCAGGTGCGCCGTCAAACTACGAAGCAGGTCGAGTCGATTACGACCGACTGGATTTGGGCCACGACGCTACCAGTGACGCAGGCAGCGACCGAACAAGCCGTCGGCTTGGGGCATCGTCGCTGGGATATTGAGAACTATGGGTTCAACGCACTGGCCAACGAGTGGCACTCCGACCATGTGTATAAACACCACCCCCAGGCCATCGAGTCCTTTCTGCTCGTCGCCTTCCTGGCCTACAACCTCTTTCATGCTTTCTGGGTTCTCAATCTGAAACCGGCCGTCCGTCGCGGCCGAACGCAACGCTACTGGGCACGCCTCATGGCCCGCGAACTCTGTCAGGACCCCTGCTTCCCCGAGGGCTCATCCCCCTAAGAGTCTTCTCCTCCCCTCCCGGAGTTCCACCCCGCGCTTCGGCCCGAGGTTCATGCGGCCTGCGGCGGGTTGCGCCCATCTCGCCGTGGGGTCGACTTCACCGGGTCTATTTCCCCCCCCTGCCCCCGCCCACAAAGCCTATGCGAATCTGCCCGACCGCCTTCGGTGCGCCCGCACTAACTATTTCGACCCCCTCCAACCTCGGATGCGGAATCGCTGCCGGCCGCAGAGATGCATTGACAACCGGCCCTCACGCCTCTAAAATCAATCCCGGTAGTCGAGTTTCACCTCAACCCAAGGTCTGCATCACACGTAGGGGGTCGCAAGAAAAGTCTGACCGAGAGGCGGTTTTGCGCCGCCACCTGGCGATCCCGAAGACGCGGAATCGCCAATCCAACATCAGCTTGAAGTAGAGATCCCAAACAGGAGGCATCCGCACCATGGCAGGGAAAAAGAAGCAGGTGAAGAAAGCGCCCAAGAAGCAACCCAAGAAAACCGTCAAGGCCGTTAAGAAGCCCGTAGAAGTAAAGCCGATAACCGCGCCTCCCCCGCCAGCGCCGACCCTATAAGGGGAGATTTTGCCGCCGCGTGGGCGCATCCTTCATCGGCGCCCACGCGGCGTTCGTCTACTGGCCGCGAACGCGCCACCCCTAGCCTTAAACCTCCGCCACTATTCAGTTCAAATCCAGGTTAATTGACGGCGCGACGCAGGAGTGGGTACTGTCTTAGTTGGCGGCAGGACAAACCCTTGAACGCTGTCATGCTGAGCCATGAACGCTGTCATTCTGAGCGAAGCGAAGAATCTCCGCAGTTGATGTTTCAAGAAACTGCCGAGATCCTTCGTCGTCCCGATCGGACCGGGACTCCTCAGGATGGCAGTTCGAAGGGTTTTGCGGCGGAATGTGAAGGCCGGCGCTGCTCATCATGGCAGGACAGTAAGCCCGACTGCGCGCTTATCATCTACACTGGGAGAAGAAGCTATGCTCAAGAGAGTTTTAATACCCCTCTTCATCGTTTTCACATCGTTTGCCGGACAGGCACCGGGCCAATACCAATCCGCCTTCCTGCGCGTGGAGTTCGCACCGCACCAGCCTGCCATCGTGGTGCTGGCCGTGGATTCTTTGGGCAAGAGCAAACTGAGCGTGAGTTCGCTCCGGCCCATCTCACCGTCAAGGGATCACTATGCCTTAAGCCACACCGGCTCGAAGTTTGAATACCGGCTTGTGGGCGCGCCGGCGGCTGCGCCGCCCGCCTGGACCTTCGAATGCTCAACACGCAGCCTGCATCTGCACTCCTCTTATACCGCAGAGAACCCTCCCCCTGCCCTGGTGCTCAATTTCAATCCCCACATTAACCATGCAACGCTTCTGGGCGTGATGAATGACGACGGAAGCGTCCGCCTGCCGGCGCTCTTGCACCTGCCGGATCAGGGGACGTTTCGAATCACTTCCAGCGTGGGCGCAGGACTGGCGTTGGGCTATGACGCCTTTCGCTACCCCGAGGGCCAGCAGGGGGCCGATTACGTGAAGGTGAGCTTCCCCGCGGCCTCCGCCGCTCGGCCTCGAGTTGATTACACCTGGGACGTCGTGGCCATACATCCCAGCGTCCCGGAACTTGAGCAAGACCCCCGTTTTGACGGCTTTCGCCGCAACTGGCTGAACATTTTTCAACTGAATCCGCGTTTGCGAGTGCTGGCCAACCACGCGGCCAGCGACCCTTGCGCGTTCACGGTGTTTGAATACTCCTCGGTGGCGGCGCGCACGCCTGCCTTGGCGCCTGGCCTGACGGCGCTCGACCTGCTCCGGGCCACGCTGGACCGCTACCTCAGCGGGATGAAAGCCTACGGCATGGCGGGTTATGCCCCGAATGACCCGACGACTCGCTTCGATTACCTGGATACTTATCCCTCTCTGCTGATCGCCGCGTGGGATTATGTTCGCGGCAGCAAGAATGAGGCTTGGCTGCAAACCAACTATGCCGGGCTGAAGAACTGGACCGCCAAGATGCTCGCCATGGACGAGGATGGCGACGGGCTTCTCGAATACCCCGCAAGCGGTAATTCCGGCTCCTGGCCCGAGCAGATCGCTTTGCGCCCCTCGAATTGGTGGGATACCATCGGCTTTGCTCACAAGGACGCCTACTCGAATGCCCTGGCCTACCACGCTTTGCTCGGCATGACCGAAATGGCGCGCCAGGCAAACCAGCCGGAAGACGCACAGCTTTATGCCGCGCGCGCCGAAAAGCTCCGCTCGGTCTATTTCAACACTTTCTACAATCCCGCCACCGGAGTGTTGGCGGGCTGGAAGAGTGCCGATGGGAAGCTGCACGATTATTACTTCCTCTTCGTCAGCGGCGCGGCCATCACCTATGGTTTGATTCCGCAGGATAAAGCGAATGCGATCATGGACCGCCTGCTGGCCAAGATGAAAGAGGTTGGCTACACGCACTTTGAGTATGGCCTGCCCGGCAACCTGATTCCCGTTCGTCGCGAGGATTACGTCGATCACGACAAGCGCTTTGGAGGACCGGAAAAGGCGGACGGGTCCGACGGCTTCCAGATTTACGAAAACGGGGGGGCCACCGCCTGCTACGCCTACTTCACCCTCCAGGCCTTATACCAGTTGGGGCGTCACCAGGACGCGGACGCGATTCTGTTGCCCATGTTGCAGGGATTTGAAAAGGGCGGCTTCCAGGGCACCGCGCCCAACGGCATGAGCTACGATTGGAAAGCCTGGGACGGAAGCCCGCACGGTTACGAGGGCCTGCTCGTGGATGGCTACCAGGCGCTGCTGGCCGTGCTCTCGCGATGATTCGAGTTACTTCTTCGTCCGCGACGTAACCTGAAGCGAATCGGGCCGCAGTTGGCTTAGCTCAATTTTGTTTCCGTCCGGGTCTTTGATGAAATAAAGCAGCGTGTTATCCGCCTGAACTTTGGCTGCTTTCTCGAAAGCATCGGCCGGAAGCGGGTACCCTCTGTCTTTCAGTGCATGCAGTGTGGCTTGCAGGTCCTTTACAAACAGGCCGAGGTGGTTGGACGAGGACGCGGCCGCTGCCGAGGGCTTCTTGCTTCCGGGAAACAACTCGATGAATGTATTGCTGTCGGCCACTCGCAGATAAATCAACCACGGCGTGCCATCCGGACGCTTGAGCCGGAAGGCCTCTCTTAAACCAAGCTGGTCAACATAAAAGTGCAAGGCCGGCGCGAGGTCTGAGATATCCAAGCCCACATGACCCAAGGATTCAGCGATCGGCGCCGCGTGGTCAGCGGCATCCGAGACTGCGGCGCCGGCGCCCATCAGCACGAACATCAGCGGGAACAACCGTAGGTATTTCATGGAATCCTCCTCGGGCCTGGTTACTGACGAAACTCCGCGCCACATCAAGGACCGCACGGAAGGGCGGGGCTTCAGCCCCGCCGTAGGAAATGCTTGAGATTTCGGGGGCTTTAGCCCCTGAAGCGGCATGGCTTCAGGGCCTAAAGGCCCACCAAGAGCTGGGCACGCGGCGGCGGGGCTGAAGCCCCGCCCTTCCAAAGCGCCAATGTTAGTACCAGGGTTGCCACTACTGCACGCCAGTCAGCTTAAAGACATAAGCTTCCGGCAACGACAGCGCGAATTCAGGAATGGGCGGAACCTGGATCCGCAATTTCCCGCCTTCCTGCCGCCATTGGAGCGGCGCGCTCCCGCCCAGCAGTTCCACCGTCGTAGCGGCGGTGGTTCGCGGCGCGCTCAGCACGAGTTCCGGGCCAGGCCACATTTCAGTAATGGCATATACAGCATTGCTTTTCGAGGTATAATGAACTTTCCCCTCTGAAGCCGCCCGCCACGGGTGCGTTCCGTAGATTGCCTCGCCATAGGCTTTCAGCCAGGCGCCGATCTCGAGCAGCCGTTCCTGCATAATCACCGGAACGCGCCCATCCGCCGTGGGGCCGATGTCCAAATTCAGGTTGCCGCCGCGCGAGACCACGTCCACCAGCAGGTGAATCAGTTCGCTCGAGGATTTGTAGTCCGTGAGGTCTTCCACGCGGTTGTACCCGAAGGATTTTCCGATGGCCTGGCATTCCTCCCACTTGTGCGCCGGGCCGAGTTGCGCTCCCTCCGGGAGAAACGTCTGATACTCGGAGGTGTAGAACCCGCCGTGCTTGCTGCGCGTGTCTTTTCCCCAGCGGTCGTTGACGGCGATGCGGTCGCGCACCGGCGAGTCGTTGAAGAGCTACGCCAAGAACTCCGTCGATTGCCACTGGTCGCTGGGGTGCTCCCACTCGCCGTCCGTCCAGAGGAGCGAAGGATGGTAGCGCTCGACGAGGTCCTTCATCTGAGGGATCATGTGCTCGTTCACGTAGCGGTGCAGGTCGCCGAGATACAGCGGGTCGTACCACTCGTAGAGCGAGTAATAGAAGCCCATGGTCAGCCCCTGGGCGGTCACGGCCTTGCTCAGATCTCCGGCCAGGTCGCGGTGCGGGCCTACGTCGATGCTGTTCCAGTTCCAACTCGCCGGGCAGGGCCATAGACAGAAGCCCTCGTGGTGTTTCGAGGTCAGCACCACGTAGCGCGCGCCGGACTTTTGAAACAGGTCGGCCCACTGAGCGGGGTTGAACAGCTCGGCTTTGAACTCTCCGGCAAAATCCTGGTACTTGAAATGTTCTCCGTAGTGGAGCAGGTGAAATGCCCAGGTTGGCCCATTCTTGTCCTGCATGTGGTTCCAATACCACTCCGCGTAGGTTTCGCCGATCTTTGACTGCGGGTCTGCAAAGGCCGGGACGGAGTAAACACCCCAGTGGATGAAGATTCCGAACTTGGCCTCATCAAACCACGGCGGGGTGGGGCGCTGGTCAATGGACTCCCAGGTGGCGGCGTAGCGTTGGGCCGCCGCCGGCCGTGACCCGCTGATCGCCAAAGCCACCATTACGGCCAGAAGTAGTCGCTTCATTGCGGATTCTCCTCAGTGGTGTCCCTTTCTCCTGACTGTCAAGGCAAAGTAGAAAGTTCCTAATCTGAGCAAAGTAGAAAGTTCCGCTTTTCGTTCTTTGGCGGCTAACCGGAGGAGCCCGTAGGGCGACGGAGGTTAGCCGCCAAAGAACGTCGGCGACCCGCCCCGTGTCGCGTCCGGCAGAATTACTCCTAAAGGAGGACTCTTCCGGAGATGGAAATCTTTCATCCAGTTGTGCACAACCTTGGGACGAATCCTCGGCGCGCTTGCCGGTTTCCGGGGTGAGGGCGTTTTCGGTTGAGCCAGGCACTCCGCCACGCTCAGGCCGTACTCACGAAACTTCACCGCCATGCTCCCGTCCAGCCGTTGCTCCACTCGCACCCGACCGCCCCGCAGTCCGGGGCGGATATCACCGCGTGCGATCTGGAAGATCTTCCCCTGATAGCGAATCGTGTAGTCGGAGGTCACGATCCGTTCTTCCACCACACTCAAGATCGACTTCAGCTCATGCTCCGCGCGCAGGGGACGATGCGCATCCGTGCTGCTCGCCGGCAGCACCGTGAAGGTCTGGTTCCAGTGCGGCAGGTATTCTTGCTCGAGATAAGTCTGCGCCGCGGGCAGGGTCTCAGCCCGCGCCAGACGTAACCCTTTCACCAAGCGGTCCTGCGCCGTGCCGAAGAAGCGTTCGATGCGACCCTTGGCCTGGGGTGAATGCGCCGGGATCCAACCAATCCCCAGTTCCCGCAGGCCACGCCCGATCTGCGTCAACTCTTCCTTCACCGCTTCATCAGCGGCTTCCAGCACCGGCCGGTTCACCGTAAACAGGCTGCTCTTGTCCGTATAAAACTCCACCGGCCGACCCCAACCCTCCAGGTACCCCCAGAGCACGCGCAGGTTCTCCTCCGTGCTGTCCCGCTCCACAAAACGTGCATAGGCTTGGCTGCTGGCGTCATCGATCATGGCCACCAGGTACAGCCTCGGTCCCCGCCCTTCCAGCCAGTCGTGCTCCGACGTGTCCCATTGCACCAACTCTCCCCGGAAACTCCGGCGCTGCCTCCACACGTGCACCTCCTCGACTGGGCGCCGCTTCCCCCGCCGCAACCCCGCGGCCATCATCCACTGCCGCAGCGTCTCCTTGCTCACCTCCACCGCGTGCTCTTTCGCCAAGTACTCGCAGGCTAGCGTGGGGCCAAAGTCTCCGTACTTCGCTTTCACCAGCTTCAGCGCCTGGGCGCGCAGACTCTCCGCTAAGCGCCGATTCGACGCCCGGCCCCGCAGTCGGTGCACGATACCGCCGTCGCCTTCTTTCTTCACCCGTACCAGCAGCTTCCTCACCCAGCGGTCCGTTACGCCCAACTGCTGCGCCGCCGCCCCTTGCGTGAAATGTCCTTGCTGCAGCTCATGCAATACCTTTAGCCGATCCCGTTCCTTCGTGTTCATCACCAGCAGCTCCTGTTTGCTCATCCGGCAAGTTTGCCGACTTTCAACAGGAACTTTCTACTTTGCTGGAATAGGAACTTCTCACTTTGCTGCGACAGGTCCCTTTCTCCTGACTACTGACTCCTGACTCCTATCAGTTATAATTGCTGACTTTATACCATGAAGACTATTTCCGAACACTACAAAGATTCGATCTACCGGTGGGAGACGCGTTTGGCGGAGCGGGACAAGAACCGGGTGGTGCGCCCGCTCGATTGGGGATTGGAATGGTCGAGAGAATGGCCGATCGAGAGTTCGCCGTCTTCTGGCCGGGAGCCTGAGAACTTGATCGCAGCGCTGAACGACGCCATCGTCGCGCAGAGCGACATCTTTTATTCATACCAGACGCCTTCCGACTTTCGTCAGGACGGCGACTGCCTGTTCTTTACGTCGCCGGTCAAGACCCCCGTTGCAGAGAACAATCGCGTACGCGCTCGATGGTTTCCGGCGGGGCGGCGCGGGGCGGTGGTGGTGCTGCCGCAGTGGAATGCCGACCAGGAGAGCCACAACGCGCTGTGCCGAATCTTCAATATGGTTGGCATTTCGGCGCTGCGGCTGAGTCTGCCGTATCACGATGTTCGCAAGCCTGCGGAGACAGAGCGCGCCGATTACGCCGTCTCCTCGAACATCTGCCGCACCCTCGACGCCGGCCGCCAGGCGGTGGCCGACGCGCGCTCCTGCCTCGACTGGTTAGAGAGCCGGGGTTACTCGAAGCTCGGCATTTTGGGAAGCAGTTTGGGTTCCTGCTATGCCTATCTGACCAGCGCTCATGACGAGCGGCTGAGGGTCAATGTGTTCAATCATTGCTCCACGACTTTCGCGGAGGTGGTTTGGACCGGGCAGGCCACACGTCACGTGCGGGCCGGGCTTGACGCCGATTTGACCCTGGAGCGCCTGCGCCGCTGTTGGATGGCCATCAGCCCCATTGCCTATGCGGAAAAACTGGCGCGCTGGCCCAAGAAATCGCTGTTCATCTACGCCCGTTACGATTTGACATTCCTCCCTGAATTTTCGCGGCGGATCATTGCGGAATCCCATCGACTCCACCTCGACACTAAGGTTGCCGTTCTGCCTTGCGGACACTACACTATGGGGGAGACGCCCTTCAAGTTCCTGGACGCCTACTACATCGCTTCGTTTCTGGATTGGGCCTTCAATGAAGTCTGAGGGGGGCCTGAAGCCCCGAAGGGGCGAAATACAGTAGCCCACAGGGCGTGAGCCCTGGGGAAAACGCGGCCCTCTCCCCCTTTGTCCCCCTCTCCCGGCGGGAGAGGGGGCGGGGGGGGTGAGGGACGGTCTCGGGAACCCACGGCTTACGCCGTGGGCTACCTTCTGGCGCCCGCTTCGCGGGCTGACTTTGTGAACCGGCTTTCGCTACACGACGCTCCCCCATCGTGCCGCCCGAAATACCGCTTGACAGTTGATCTGCACCGCCTTAGCGTGACGTTTGACAGAGTGACGCCGTTGAGTACGGAGGGATTCACACGTGGGACATCGTAGCAATCGCCGTGAGTTTTTGAGATCCATTGGGAGCGCAGCCGTTACACCTTGCATGCTCCGAGCCGCAGGTGCGCTGGGCTTGGGTTTCAGCAGCGCCTTCGCATTACCCCGCGATCCCTTGGTATTGGGGGCCGACCCCATTTCTAACCAGCCGGTGGGCGTCGCCAAGGGTCTTCATCCGGGGCGCGTCGTCTGGGCCCGCGATCCGTTGGCGACCAGTTGGGCGGGGCCAGGCCAAGGACATTGGTGGGAAAGCGATCACACCAACCAGACGATTGTTGATAGCATGATGTCGGGGGCAATTCAGGCGCTGGGCGGCAAGGGTGGCGATGCCAAAGCCTGGGACGCCATCATCAAAAACTTCAACCAGACCCATGGCTACGGCAAGACGGGATATCGAAGGGGCGAAAAGGTCACCCTAAAAGTGAACCTGGTCGGTTGCATCGCGGGAGGAGCGGTCGATCCCAAGTCTTACGACATGGCTCACGACCTGGATTACATGAACGCTTCGCCCCAGATGATCCTCGCCTTACTGCGCCAACTCGTCCACGAGGCCGGCGTGCGCGAGCAGGACATTTCTGTGGGCGACCCGCTTTCCAATTTCCCCAACCAGTTCTTTGGCCCGCTGCACGGCGAGTTTCCCAACGTTCACTATCTCGACCATGACGGAGGAAACGCGACTTACCCCCGAACTCGCGTGCAGCCCTCTTCCATTCCTTTCCACTGGAGTTTGCGTCCGCCAGGAGCGGCTCAGGATTACGTGCCGGTTCACTATGCGGAAGCGAAATACCTGATCAACATGGCGAATCTGAAGGCCCACACCGGAGCGGGTGTCACGCTCTGCGCCAAGAACCACTTCGGGTCGTTGATCAGGAGGCCGCCCGACAAGGGCTACTACGACATGCATACCAGCCTGCCGATGTGGCTCAAGGGCACCGGAAAATATAGGGACCTCGTTGACCTGCTGGGACATGCGCAGACGGGCGGCAAGACCTTGCTTTGTCTAATTGACGGCTTGTACCCGGGCGTGCATCCCACCGAGCACACACCGCGCAAGTTCTTGCAAGCTCCCTTCGACGGCCACTGGGCTTCGAGCCTCCTGGCTTCCCAGGACCCGGTCGCCATCGATTCCGTGGCGCTCGATTTCCTGAGGGCGGAATGGAACGATTACCCGCATATGTCGGGCGCCGACGACTATCTGCACGAAGCGGCGTTGGCGGACCGCCCGCCCTCTGGCACGTTCTACGATCCCGATCACGCTTCCGGCAAAACCCGACTCGAAAGCCTGGGAGTCCACGAGCACTGGAACAACCCTAAGGACAAGAAGTACAGCAGGAATCTCGGCAAGGCGCAAGGCATCGAACTCGTCCCGGTTGGCCAGGCGGCGTAGAGCGCTTGCAACCTTTTGATCGGGATTCCCGTCCATATCCTTAGGGACAAGGGAGAGCAACTCAGAACAAGGATACAGACACATGAAAACCATGGCACGAGTCTTGCTCATTCT
The DNA here is from genome assembly GCA_963831905.1 of uncultured Acidobacteriota bacterium. Lineage (GTDB taxonomy): Bacteria > Acidobacteriota > Terriglobia > UBA7540 > UBA7540 > CAVROP01. Next base: position 475,734 of record CAWHRX010000010.1, read on the forward strand.
GACCCTGGGAGCGGCGCCGGCATGGGCGGTCCTGGGAGAGTATGAGTCGTCGGTGAGTCTCGATACGAAGTTTATGCGGGGGGAGGATCGCGTGACCTCCGCGCAAGGCTACAAGCTGCACCAGATCACTTCTCCAGTCGGCGCGGTGGTGACCGAGTATGTTTCACCGGAGGGCAAAGTGTTCGGAGTCTCCTGGCGGGCGCCGGTTACACCGAACTTGGAAAAACTGCTGGGATCTTACATCACGCCGGTCCAGCAGGCTGCGCAGGCGCAGACGCGCCGGCGCGGCGGCCCCTTTATCGTGCGGGCCAGCGATCTGATCTTTGTGAGCGGCGGCCACATGAGGGGCTTCCATGGGAGCGCCTACGTTCCCAGCCTGCTGCCTAAAAACGTCTCGGCGGAGGTGGTGCGATGACGCTCAAGCGACAATCGGTAATTCCTCCGGCCCGTCTTTTGGCTGTAGTGGGCGGCCTGATCTTCATGGCAAATTGTGGCGGCAGCAGCAGCACCTCCATTACCACCACGCCTCCGCCTCCGACGACGAACAACAGCGTCGACCTCGCCGTCAACTTGGGCCCCACCGACGACTACATCAACGGCCTTTTTGCTTCCGTGGAAGTCTGCGAGCCGGGCAGCACCACGAATTGCGCCACGGTTCCCAACGTCCTTGTGGATACGGGTTCCTACGGCCTGCGCCTGCTCTCCGGAGCGGTGAGCGGACTCACGCTGCCCGCGGTCACGGACTCGGGCGGCAATGCCGTTCAGGAGTGCATCGGGTTCGTCAGCCTGGCGTACATCTGGGGGCCGGTCGTGCAAGCGGATGTTCACTTGTCGGGGGAAACAGCATCCTCGGCGTCGATCCATATTATCAGCGAGACGCCACAGTATCCGGTGCCTTCGAGTTGCATCCCTACCGGCCCTGTCGGCACGCCGGAGGCCCTCAACTCCGTCTCGACCCTGGGAGCCAACGGTATTCTGGGCGTGGGCGGTTTCCCCCAGGATTGCGGCTCATTATGCACCGACACTTCGACCGCCCCCCCTCAGTACTATTCCTGCCCGAGCGGCAATTGCAACATTACGGCCGTGCCCAAAACCGCCACCAAGGGCCAGGTCTGGAACCCCGTGGCGCTATTTTCCACGGACAATAACGGCGTGCTGATCTCTTTTCCCTCCTCGATTGCTGCGGGAGGGGCCGCCACCGCTGCGGGCTCGTTGATCTTCGGCATCGGCACACAAACCAACAATGCCCTCGGCAGCGCCCAGATTTATGGGGTGTCCGACCAGGCGTATTTCACCACCACTTACAACGGCACCCAGTACAGCGATAGCTTCATTGACAGCGGATCGAACGCCTACTATTTCCTCGACTCCGGCACCCTCGGCGGCCTCGACTGCGCGGATAACACGGGTTGGTACTGCCCCGCCGCGCCCCTCAGTTTCACCGTCACCAATACCGGCACGAACGGGACCTCCGGGTCGCTTACTTTCAGCATCGAGAATTTCGATAATCTGTATCCTACCGGCTACGCGGCGTTCAACGACATTGGAGGTGACAGCGGAAACAGCCTTTCGACCGACTACTTTGACTTCGGAGTGCCGTTCTTTTACGGCCGTAACGTGTTCGTAGGAATTGCGGGTCAAACCGTGACTGGTGTCTCGAACGTCCCTTACGGGTTCTGGGCCTATTAATCCGCCTCACCCCCTCCGAGGCGGTCGCAGGGGCGCCCCATGCGGGCGCCACGCGCGGTAGGGGCGAGGCGCCGCCTCGCCCCTACAACGAGGTCTCTGTTCAATCCGGCTCCACGCAACGCCGGGCTTCGCCCTAGGCCAGAACAAAGCGAGAATGTCATAGAAAACAAAGAACCGGCCGCAGCCGGGGTGGCCGTATGAGGCGTGGTGCGGGCGTCCCGCCCGCTGTCGCGGGGCGTCTCGCCCCCGCAGGAACTCGCGGGCAGAGCCTGTCCTGAGCGGAGCGAAGGGATGCCCACTCCACAGCGGGCGAAATTCTCACCTGCGTGCGACTCCGCTCGCTTAGGCTTGCTCCGGCGCCAGGCGTTTTGGGATGGAATTGCGGTTCTCCGGTGACGCGAAGGCCCGGAAGAGGCGGAAGAACTTCAACGAACGTCGGGCATCTTCCTGAATTTGCAGTTTCAGGATGGCGGGGTTCTGAAACTTGATTTCATCCCGCAGGCGGTAGAGGAACTCGATTTCCATGTCGGGCTGCTCGATCTCGCCGCCCGGGAAGCTCAGAAGGAAAGTCTCAACGGTGAGACTCTGGTTGTCACCGAACGTGGGTTTATGGCCAACGTTGGTGACGGAGTCCCAGAGCCGTTCGCCGAGCCGGGTGCGAGTGACGTACACTCCTGTCTTGGGCAGTTGTTCCTCAACGGGCGCGAGGTTAAGGGTCGGGACGGTGTGCTTGCGGCCGACCCCCATGCCGGCCACAATCGGTCCATAGGCCGAGAAGGGCCTGCCCAACAGCCGGTTGGCCACCTGGACCTTGCCCTCGACCAGCAATTCTCGGATGCGTGTGCTGGAAACCCGCTGGCCGCGCACTTCCAGCAGGGGCAGCACTTCCACGTTGAAGCCTTCCTGGCGGCCCAACTCTTCCAGTATTTCCACATCTCCCGCTTGACGATACCCGAAGCGGAAATTCGGTCCCACATGAACGGCCACGGTGTGCAACGGTTGAACCAGAATCTTGCGCACGAATTCCAAGGGCGAAAGGTGAGCCAGTTCGCGGTTGAAGGGAAGCACCACCAGCAGGTCAATGCCGCTCTGGGCGATCAGCCGGGCCTTTCTGGCGAAGGGCGTGAGGAGCTTTGGGGCGCGAGCGGGGGCAAGAAACTTGATGGGATGCGGCTCGAAAGTGATCGCGGCGGCGATCGCACCTCGAGGGCGAGCCACTTCCACCACCCGGTCCAGGAGCTTGTAGTGCGCCAGATGGACTCCATCGAAGTTGCCGATGGTGAGCACGCAGGAAGCAGGCGCGGGTTGTAGTCCGCCGAGGTTGTCAATGACGCGCATACAGAGTTGACAGTCGACAGTTGACAGTCGAAAGTCGAGAATCGAGCATGGACGGCTTGGGAAATCCCCCACTCTCGACTCTCGACTATTGACTTTCTAAACCTCCAGTTGCAGCCCGTCGTATGCCAGCCGCACATGCGAGGGAAGACGGGCGTTGGTTTCCTCGTGGCCCAATTCGTGGGCGATGTGGGTGCAGTAGCCTCGGGGAACCTTTAATCGCTCCATCACGCGGAGGGCCTGCTCGACCGTCAAGTGAGTGGGGTGGGGACGCGGGCGCAGAGCATCGAGAATCAGTACCTCGAGGCCCTCCAGCAGCGCGTAGCTCGATTCAGGGATTTCGCTCACATCGGTCAAATAGGCGACGCCCTCGATGCGAAATCCCAGAATCGGCAAATTGCCATGCAGCACGGGCACCGGAAGGACCTTGAGGCCCTCCACTTCAAAGGGTCCGTCAATGAGGTGGGGATCGAGCCGGGCGATCCCGCCGTAGGGGTAGTCGCCGTCAAAGATGTACTTGAAAGTCCGGTGGATTTCCTTCATGCAATGGGCGTCAGCGTAAATCGGAATCGGCTTCTGCTGCCGGAAGTAGAAGCAACGGACGTCATCAAGCCCCAGGATATGGTCAGCATGGGAGTGGGTAAAGAGGACAGCGTCCAGGCGGTCCAGCTTCTCACGCAGAGCTTGCGTACGGAAGTCCGGCGTCGTATCGATCACCAGGACGCGGCCGTCGATCTGAACCAGCAGCGAAGGTCGGGTCCGCTGATCGTGCGGATCGCGAGAAGTACAAACCCTGCAATGGCAGGCGAGGGTTGGAACTCCGGTGGAAGTCCCGGTCCCCAAGAAGGTCAATCTCATTTGCTCTTTCGCGTTTGTCGTTTCTGCATCTCGACAAAGCTCACGCGCAGTTCGTAAAGGACATCCTCGAGCAGTCGAGATTCATTGGCGCTGAGATTGCCCCGGGTCTTTTCCTGCAACACTTCCAGCAGATCGAGGGTGCGCTTGGCATTGGGCATGTCGGCAGGAATGTGCTCTCCCGACGGCCCAGCTATTAACCCAAGTTGAAACATGGCCGTGGTGCTGAGATAAGAAACCAGGGTTTCAAACCCGGAGGAATCCTCTTCAAATGGGCCGCGGGGCTCGCTGGGCACCTCGCGCGGCGCACTCCCCTCCGTCGGCCGCGCAGCCGCCTCGTGCTTTTCATCCGCAACCGTATCGTCTTTTCTTGAGCCGTCGGCGGCAAAGGGCCGACGGTCAACCACTCGGAACCCCGATGAACTGTCCTCCTCTTTGGCCATCGCGCACCTCCCTGCCCTGCCTCCCGCGTCTCGCAAGTCTTGCAATCGTCCGCCGGAATTCAAGTCTAGCAGCAATCTTCTGAACCAACAAGGCGGTCAACAGCGCCATCCGTTGGCGGCACGGGAGAGCGCAGCACCCACTCGCCCAAGACGGAGACCAAGGCGTCAAAATCGGGGAGCCATGAAAAGCAGGCTCACGGCGTCGGGCAGTACCTTGGTGCTATAGACGGCGTCCGCACGGATTTCAAATGTTTAGCGCCTAAAGCATACATAACCGATCTGACAGTACCCTCGTACTATAGACCCCCCCCGGGGGTACTGGTACCTTCAGCCGTCAGTCCAACGGTTGCTCCCGGTTGGCTCAGCCGGTTCGAGAGATAGGAAAGATGAAACACGCATCACTTTTTGACTCCCGCCCGCTCATCGCCCCTTTCCCCCGCAGTGGCTCGTGGAAACAGGGACACCCTTATAAAACGCTCACAGGCTTCGACGAATTGGCTGTTGGACAAGTTCTCCCAATCCGGCTTTCTGCGCCTCCCCTCGATTTATCAGCCCGCCCTCCGGGCCGATTGAGTCTCTGCGAGTTTTGGCTGCGGATAGCCGGCGATCTTACTCGCTTAATATCTTTGTAAAGGGTTATAAACACAATGAATCTAATCGAAATAATACGTCAAACAGATTGTCACACCTTACTTTCCGTTCAATCCCGCAAGTTCCACAAGCTGGGACAATTCGTCGTTCCAGCCTGGGCATTGCGCCAAGCTCGCCTGAAGACAGGGATTCTTCTAACGACCATGATCGCGCTGGCAGTTCTCTCCGCTTCCAGCACCGTGGCTTTTTCTATGGTAAACAGCCAAGGAGCGGTCGGGGTTTCTACCAACAGCGTTGGATTCGGTTCGGTGGTGATCAATACGACCAGCTCTGCCCAACACGTCACTCTGGAGAATACGGGCAGCGGATCCTTGTCAATTTCAAGTCTGGCCATCTCCGGCACGTATGCCAGTAGGTTTGCGCAGTCCAACAACTGCGGCAGCTCGCTGAAAGCGGGAGCAAGCTGCACAATCAGCCTGACCTTCTGCCCCAACACAACCGGAACGCGCTTTGCGACGCTCAACATCTCGACCGGCGGTTGGGGCGGTCGCAGGAGCGTGAGCCTTGAGGGCGTTGGCGTCGCAGGCGCCACTCCGGCAGCCGGCCTTTCGCCTGGCAGCCTCGCCCTTGGCAGCCTGCCCGTTGGCACAACCAGTGGGGCCGGGACTGCCACTTTGGATAACGCGGGCACCGGCGCTCTAAGCATTTCGAGCGTGACGATCACTGGGGCTAACCCCGGTGACTTTGCCCAGACCAACAATTGCGGCAGTTCGCTTCCGGCGGGGTCGACTTGCACGTTCAGCATCACCTTCACACCGGCGGCTAGCGGCAGCCGTACGGCGTTGCTTAGTGTTGCGGACAATTCCGCCGGTAGTCCCCAAACGGTAAGCCTCTCAGGGACAGGCACTGCAGCAGCCGTGAGCCTTTCTCCGGCCAGCCTCTCGTTTGGCAACCAGTCCGTCAATACCAAGAGTGGGATAGTGACAGCCACCCTGACCAATGGCGGCAGCGCAGCCTTGAACCTCTCCGGCATCGCGCTTACGGGCGCCAACCCTGGTGATTTCGCGCAGACCAACACTTGCGGCAGCTCAGTAGGGGCTGGCGCCAGTTGCACGATCAGCGTTACGTTTGACCCGACCGCCAGCGGCAGCCGATCAGCCTCGGTCAGTTTTACTGACAACGCCAACGGGAGTCCCCAATCTCTCAGCCTTGGTGGGACGGGCACTTCGGCAACAGCCAGTCTGTCGACGAGCAGCCTCTCGTTCGGCAACCAATCCGTCAACACCACCAGTGGGGTTCTGACAGCTATCCTGACTAACGGCGGCAACGCGGCCTTGAGCCTTTCCAGCATCGCGCTTACGGGCGCCAACCCCGGTGACTTCGCCCAAACGAACACTTGCGGCAGCTCCGTTGCGGCTGGCGCCAGTTGCACGATCAGCGTCACGTTTGATCCGGCGGCCACCGGCAGTCTATCGGCCTCGGTCAGTTTTACTGACAACGCCAACGGGAGTCCCCAGTCTCTCAGCCTTAGTGGGACAGGCACTTCGACAACAGTCAATCTGTCACCGAGCAGCCTCTCTTTTACGAACCAGCCGATTTCCGTGACCAGCAGCACTCAAATCGTCACGTTGACTAACGGCGGGAACACGGCGTTGAGTATCAGCGGCCTCACGATTACCGGCACGAACGCGGCGGACTTCGCTGAGGTTGCGGACACCTGTGGCAGTTCAGTTGCGGCGGGGGCGAATTGCTCAATCGGCGTTGCCTTCACTCCGTCAACATCCAACCCCGAAACCGCGTCTCTCACGATCGCGGACAGCGCCACGGGCAGCCCGCAAACGGTAAGCCTCTCCGGATCGGGAATCCATAATGTCGGTCTCTTGTGGACCCCCAGTTCAACCTCCGGGGTCGTGGGTTATTACGTATACCGCGGAACCACCCCGGGAGGAGAGAGTTCGACCCCGTTGAACTCCACGCCGGCGGCTGGAACGAACCTCACAGATGAGAGCGTGACCGCGGGTTCGACGTACTACTATGTGGTGACGGCCGTCGGCTCAGATGGCACGCAGAGTCCGGCCTCAGCAGAATCATCGACGACCGTTCCGTCCACTTAACCGTCTCGCTTTTCGCCTGAAAGAGCGAATCGTCCGTAGAAACGAACCGGGCCCTCTGATCTGCCACTTCTTTCAGGCAGTTTGAGGAGGGCCCTCTCTCCAGCCAAATAGTCCAGAACCAAACGCGCGAACTAAGTGACCTTCATGATGTCCACGTGTCTATTCACCCAGGGCGAGGGCGACTCATGGGCAAAAAAACCCACCAGCATTTCGTGCTCGTGATCGACGTGTCGGCCTCGTAGCAGGCCGCAACGAGGAGACCCGCAAGGTTATTGGGTTCTCCGCAAAGATTAAGGACACGCGGGGAGTGGAGACATATTTGCAGTGACTTGGCCGCAGTCATTTCTTGGAGTTTGCAGGATTAGGATTCCAATTTTCAGAACCAGTTTAGGCGGCAAGTGAGTGCGCCGAGGATGCGTCTGACTGTCTATTCCTCACGATGCGTTGTGACGCTAACGGTTGCCCCTTCCGATTGTAAAGTTAAATATTCATTATTTTATACATATAAGGTCTATAATTGACATGCCCCTTAATTGCCGACAGGCTCAATTTGCTGGTGCCAAAAAGGCTCCTCCTGAAAATAGACTCTCACGCCAACTTGACGCGTTCAGCGCTGAGGCCGGAAGGTTCCCCCGAACACGACTAAAGCGGGCAATTCTTGCACCCGCGATTACCGTGCTGGCACTAATGCCGGTTTTGTGCAGGAGCGGGTTTGCCGACCCTGGCCCCACACTCACTGTCAGCCTCTCGAGCACCAGCCTATCTTTCGGCTACGTAACCGTCAGCATGAGGAGTGCCGCGCGCACCGTCTCGTTGAAGAACGCCAGCAACGCGGCCTTAGCTATTCAAGGCATCATCATCACGGGCGGCAACGCCACCGATTTCGCTCAGAGCAACGACTGCGGCAGTTCGGTTGCCGTCGGGGCGAATTGCACATTCAGTGTGACGATGACGCCGACTGCTGCCGGCTCCCGGCATACGAGCCTCACCCTCGTGGACAGCGGTCCCGGCGGCAGTCAGACAGTGAACCTCACCGGAATAGGCATAGCTCCGACGGTCAACCTCTCTCCTCCCAGCATTTCTTTCGGGAGTCGTCCGACCGGCACAACCAGTGCGGTAAAAGACATAACCGTCAGTAATATCGGTCCCGGAATGCTGCTCATTGGAAACCTCGCAATCATTGGCGCCGATGCAAGTGACTTCGCCCAAACCAACAATTGCGGGAAGTGGGTTGGGCCGAGGAGGAGTTGCACCATCGGCGTAACCTTTACCCCAATTGCCAGTGGCAGTCGTGCGGCAGTGGTCACCCTGCGCGACAATGCCAGCGGGGGCACCCAGACGGTCAGCCTTCTGGGGATCGCCACCGGACCTCCTTCCGGTTCGGGCAATCCGTCGGCGGGGCCCAGCCTTTCCTCCACGAGCCTTTCTTTTGGAAACCAACCCATTGCTGTTTCCAGCACCGCCCAGACGATCACCTTAACCAACAACACCGGCGCCGCACTGAGCATTGCCGGGCTGACGATCGGGGGCGCCAACCCTGGAGACTTCGCTGAGATTGCAAACAGTTGCGGCACTTCAGCGGCGGCGGGCGGCACCTGTACGATCGAGGTGTCGTTCACGCCTTCCGACACCGGACAGCGCACAGCCACACTCAGCATCACCGACAATGCCAGCAACAGCCCTCAAACAGTAAGCCTTACGGGTACCGGCTGCCCGGACGTAATCTTATCCTGGGCCGCCAGTGAAACCCCCGGCGTTATAGGCTACGATGTATACCGGGGGACCGCCTCGGGGGGGGAAAGCGGGACGCCCATAAACTCCGCGCCGGTCAACACCACCACTTATGTGGACGCTAACGTGAAGGCAGGAACGACCTACTACTATGTCCTTCGGGCCATAGCCGCCAATGGCGTGCAGAGCCCAGCCTCGAACGAGACAAACGCCAACGTTCCGATCTCCTGACGGCCGTTTCCCTTCCCTGGCGAAGGGCCGTGACCCCAGACGAACTGTCGGCACCAGTTCTCTGCGCATCAGCAGCAGGGGGCCCTTGTGCAAGGCGGTGGGGTGCGGGCCGGCGAGTGCCGAACGACGGCCAACCAAGCTCCAGCACTCGACTCGTGACCCCGGCGAACATATTGGGTAGTGTCCTAAATGTGAGTTGCTGATTATTTTTTCGGTTGTTGGTCGCCGCCAAACGCGATATCGAGGACGGCGATAAGGAGGATCAGGAACCGCATGGAGAATGACCCTTACGCCTAGGGTAATATTGCGGTAGAATAGCAAAACCTCATGATCCTCGCGAGGTTGCCATGAAACTCCGGAAGATATTGACACTTATCGTGTTGGCGATGGGTTTGGCCATTGCCCCGCCTTTCCAGGCGCAGGATAAGCCCTTTACCCAACAGGAAATTCTCGACATGGTGAAGGCCGGGCTCGGAAACGACCAGGGAGCGCAAATGGTCTTGAAGCGCGGAATCGATTTCGAGCCCACCGCGAAGTTCATCAAGCGTCTGAAGTCCGAGGGCGCCAAAGATCCGTTCCTGAAATCGCTGCGCGCCAACGAACCCTTCACACAGGACGAGGTCAGCCACATGGTGAAAGCCGGGCTGGGAGATGATTCGGGCGCGGCGGCCATCACCCAGCGCGGCCTCAACTTTACGCCCAACGAGCCTTATCTTGATTCCCTAAAGCAAGCCGGAGCGAAAGACTCCTTTATTAAAGCGGTGCGAGATAAAACGGCGGTCAACCAAGTGCAGGTGGTCGCCGAACTCGCCTCGGATACTTCCACTCCAGATGTTTCGGACATAGTGACGGATCGCGGCGTCAGCTTTACCGTCAGGGACGAGTACCTTCAAGAAGTGCGAAACGCCGGCGGCGGCGATGAATTGATCGCGGCGCTCAAGAACGCCAAGTTGAAACCGCCTTCCACCGTCAGTACAACTGCAACGAGCGACAAACCCAAGCCCGGCAAGATTAAGAGCATCTTAAAGAAAGCAGGCAGCGTCCACCCCCCGAGTGCACCCAAAGCGCCCGGTGCCCCAAGCGCACCTAGCGCACCCAGCGCACCCAGCGCGCCCAGCGCACCATCCGTCAGCGCACCTTCTGCACCAAGCCCGCCTTCTGCTCCCAGCGCTCCCTCCGCTCCAAGCCTTCCGAGTGCTGGCGGCGCCAAGCCTGCCAAAGGGGAAACCCCCGCAGCCGAGTCCGACTCCACGCAGGCTACCCTGGACATGGTTGCTTTCCACGTGGCGCAAGGGGCCCAATTCAAAATCAAAGGCCAGTATCCCGACGCGGAAAAGGAATTTCACGAAGCCCTTTCGGTGGACCCCTCCAACGCCGACGTTTATCTGGCGCTGGCGGTTACCGAGGGTCGGCAGAAAAAATGGGATGATGATGTCACCGCTGCCCGTCAGGCTTTGAAGCTGAATCCCAACAGCGAGAAGGCGCATTTGATGCTTGGCATGGCCTTTGGAGGCAAGGGGGATTGGGATGGTGAAGAGAATGAGGATCGCGAGGTCCTGAAGATCAACCCAAAGAGCGATGCCGCCCACGCCTACCTGGGAGTTGCTCTGGGCGGAAAGAACGACTGGACGGGTGAGATTACCGAGGAACGTGAGGCGCTGAAGATAAATCCCGACAACGACTTCGCACGTGCCAACCTGGGAATCGCACTAATGAATAAAGGCGACTGGGACGGCGCCATCGCCGAATATCACAAGGCGCTGGAAGAAAATCCCAAGAGCGATCTGATCCATGACAGCCTGGCGGACGCGCTCATGCATAAGGGTGACTTGGACGGGGCGGTTTCCGAATACAAGCAAGCGTTGAAACTGAACCCGAGCAGCGAAGCTTCGCACTCCGGCCTGGCTGCGGCGCTGGGAGGCAAGCAAGACTGGGACGGCGCCATGGCGGAGGACCGCGAGGTGCTTCGCTTGAACCCCAATAATGATCAGGTACACACCAACCTCGGCGATGCGCTCAGAAAGAATGGCAATTGGAACGACGCCGTCGCGGAATACCGCGCAGCGCTGCAGTTGAACCCGAACAACGACTCGGCCCATGCCGGACTCGGCATCGTGTTGGTTGTCCAAGGCAACTTGGATGCAGCCATTGCGGAAAAACGCGAGGCCCTCCGCCTAAGCCCCAATAATGCCGCATTCCACGCCAGCCTCGGCGACGCTCTCGAGCAGAAAGGAGACCGAGCCGGCGCCCTTCAGGAATACCGCACTGCCGCAACCCTCGACCCCAAGAACTCTAACTATCAGCAAAACTGCGAGCGCCTCATGCTGCAACCCAACCCCTAGGGCGGCGTGGGATGTTAGCAATGCCTATGGGGAAAGGCCCATCGCTCAGCGATACGTGATTCGCTCCATGCTCTCGGGATGTCGAGCGCCCTGGATCCTAATCTTTGAGGCGGCGGCTTCGATTTCGCGGAGATCGTCCGGTGCAAGTTCGACGGCGACTGCTCCAATGTTTTCTTCCAGGCGCGCGGTCTTCAGTCAGCGAGGCACGGCCGAGCAATGGATCGAAGAAGGCAAGCAGGCGGCGCATTGGACCCGGTCATCGTGTCATCGGTTCCGGGCCAATGAAGCGCGCTTACCATTGAGCCTGCTGGCCTACAACCTGGGCAACCTGTGGCGCCGACTCGTGCTGCCGAACAGGGTCGACGCATGGTCGCTCACTAGCCTGCAGGAGCGGCTGGTCAATGCGGGCGGGCGGCTGGTCAAGCATGCCCGTAATTATTGGCTCCTGCTGGCCGAGGGACGTTTGCACCGGCGCTGGTTTGGCCAGATGCTGCGGCGGATCTAGGCGCCGCCGGTGCCGAACGGCTAGCACACCGATTGCGGCTGCAAAGTCTGGGGACCCCTAAGAAGGGACGGTGAGATGTCCGAGAAATCGATGACGCGGCGGCAAGCGGGGCCCGTCAGGCGCGCAAAACCAGCCGTTGGAACCCGCGACCTTGGCTGGGGCCTGCTTTTATGACAAATTTCGTTGTGTTGAGGGCAGGAGAGGCGTATGCTCCAGACGAGCAACGGGTCCAAACCGGAAATCCCGGTTATAATGGGTAGCGATGCAGTGCTCTCGTGGCCATGCGCTTTCCGTTGCTGATACACATGCGCACGGGCATGAGGGTGCGATGGTAAAACTGGTTCGCTTCACCACGAAATCGGGTATGGCTGCCGATGTTTGCAGGACTTTTCGGCCGATTAATCCATAAAATTGCGTTCATAGCTCCAGGTGGGGCGAGTGTGCGGCCGTGGCTCCATCGTTTGCGTGGCGTTACGATCGGGAAAAATGTATGGATAAGCCAGTTGGTTTACATCGATGAAATACACCCGGAGGAGGTAACGATCGGCGACAATTGCACCATCGGTTTAAGGACGTCGATTATTGCGCATTTTTACTGGGGGCCAAGGCGCGCAAAGAGTTACGGAAAGGTGACCATCGAGAATAACGTGTTCGTAGGGCCGCACTGCGTTATCTTGCCGAACGTACGGATCGGAGAAGGGGCGGTCATAAGGGCGGGGACCGTTGTGAGCCGGAATGTTGCGCCGCACACCCTATGGGGATGCCCCTCGGCCGAGGCCTTAGGGGTCGTCACGACCCCACTAACCTCTGAGCACACTCGCGAAGAATTTATTCGGGGGCTTAGAATGCGAATTCGGTCGCAACCGAGAATCCCTGTCAGCGGCTCCAAGGACGAATGAAGGCACTTCTCACGTACTCCATCGTGTGCAATCAGGTTCGATATAACCTCATTGATCGAACCATCGAGAAGAACCTCCTGCTAAACTGTCAGGCCCATCACATCCCCGTGATTGCTTACAGTCCGCTGGCAAGAGGCCTCAATCGCATCCAGGATTGTGCTCCGCGCGGCCTGCTTGACGAACTTGCGCACGCGATAGGGAAATCCCCCGCGCAAATTGCCATCAACTGGTGCTTGTGCAAGGACGGGGTTGTGGCCATCCCCAAAGGTAATTCGGAGGAGCACATCCTCGAGAATTGCGCTGCATCGGGTTGGCGCTTAAGTGCGGAGCACCTCCGCTTACTGGATGCTGCTATTCAGTATCGTCGCCGCGGTCGCTTCGATACGCTGGTAAGGCGTTGGATGGCCCGCCAACTGGGGCCCTTGGCCGTCCGGGCGCTCAATTCCCTGCCGCGGAGCTCACCTCGGCGGTTGAGTTGAAAGGCCTTGTGATGAACGTACAACGCACGCTGAAGAAGTTTCGTCGTCAACTTTACGGACTGCGGGCGTTCGTGCCCGGTTGGCAGCGACGCCATAAGCTTGAGGCGATGGTAGGACCAGTTGGATTCTGGAACCAACTGCAAAGGTATCAGCTTCAAGCTGTTACTCATCTCGGGTTGCGGCCAGACCATTTCCTCCTTGACATCGGATGCGGTCCTCTTCAAGGTGGCATCGCCTTCATCCGCTATCTGCAGCCCGGGCGGTACGTTGGCGTCGACCAAAACCCTGTCGTCATCGAGACCGGCCGTGAGGAGATTTCCAGCCATGGGCTTACGGGGAAGAGCCCTCGCTTGCTGATTTCTCGCAACTTCGGCGACGACCAACTAGCTGACTCCACCTTTGATTTTATCTGGATGTCGCAAGTGCTTTACTACTTCGACGAGCAAACAATGCATCAACTGTTTGAAATGGTCCGTCACCGCCTCCAGCAAACTGGAATCATGGCGGGCGACATTCTCGGGCCCGCCAGTGACCGAAGCTTCCTGCGCCCTCCTCTCCCACCGGTTCACACGCCTGAATCTCTTGACGCTCTCGCGCAGGACCATGGGCTGCAGGTGGTCGCCCAGGGAGTTTTGTACGCTTTTGGGTACCCCAAGCATTTGGGACTAGGCAACAACATTCTCCTCAAAATCAACCATCGGTCTCGTGCTGCTTCTTGAAGTGTCTCGCCCATTTTCCCTCGCATATAGAGTGCGTAGGCCATCATCACTAGGGCCGACGAAGAATCCTGCCGAACGACGAGGGGAGCGTCGGCAATCTACCTACAGCCGCCGGTGACTTGTCAATTCGGCCAGCTTCGGCCGCTTACCCTTCCACAACGATACCCTGCATTGCGAGTTCGTAAATCCTTGTTTTTTTAGCAAGCTTTTTTTGGGCTAGTGCGCGACAGCCTTGTAAATAAAGGGTCTGGCCACATCGACACTCTAGCGGTAGTTTACTGCGAGAGTAGTTTGTTGTGAACCTTCCCGATTGGTAATCCCCTCGAATCAAAGCCCTTACCAGAGGTGCAACTTTGTCTGTTGTGTATTACCCTACTATTGTTGGCATGTAATGCGATTGTTTTCAATAAATGTGCTTGACAATCGCGATTTGTTATTGTATGTATTACCCTGTCATGGCTACCCTCATCGCCAAACGCAAGAAAAATCAGCTCTACTATTACGTGGTGGAGTCGGCCCGCCGCGACGGCCGCCCCCGCATCGTCCACCAGACCTACCTGGGCAACGCCGAGAAGGTCGCCGCCCTGCTCAAGGATCGCACCGCCCCGCTGCCCGTTGCGGCTTCTCGCCGTGAGTTAGGTCTGCCCGGCGCCCTCTGGCTGGCCGCCCAGCAATCGGGGGTCTTCGCTCGGTTGCAGTCTCTGTGGGGTGAACCCCGTTCCGGTCCGTCCCCCGCTCACTACTTACTGCTCGCCGCCTTCCACCGCATCTGCGCTCCTGGCCCCAAAACCGAGGCGCGCGACTGGTATCGGCAGACCATTCTTTATCCCCTTTGGGGCTTTGAGCCGGAGCGCTTCTCCTCCCAAGCCTTTTGGGATTGCTTCGAGCAGCTCTTGCCCGAGAAGGAAGCGGCGGCACGCCAGGAAGAACGCGATCCGCTGGAGGAAGCACAGGCCCACCTGCTGGGGCTGTGGAAGGAAAAGCAGCTCGTCAGCCAGCGCTTACTGGCTTACGACACCACCAACTTTCACACCTACATCGCTACCACCAACACCCGCAATCACCTGGCGCAGCGCGGCCACAACAAGCAAGGGCGGCATGACCTGCGGCAAGTGGGCCTGTGCTTGGTGCGGGATGGAGAATCGGGACTAGCTCTCTGCCATCACGTCTATCCCGGCAACGTCGCCGACAGCGAGGAGTTCCCCGTGGCCCTGGAACGCCTTCGGCGTCTGCTGGCTCGCCATCAGATTCTGCCGGAAACGGTCACCCTGATTTTCGACAAGGGCACGGCGGCGCTGGCCAACACGGTGGTGCTGGAAGGTGCGGGCTTGGGGTGGATTTCAGCGCTGCCCTGGAACCAAGCGCCGGCGGAATTCCGCCAGCGCCCGGTGGAAGACCTGCCCGCATTGAGCAGCGCTCAGCCCGGAGTGCGCGGGGTGGCGGAGAAGCTGCTGGTGCATGGGAAAGAGTATCTCTGTGTGTTGAAATACTCGGCCACCTTTGCCGCCGAGCAACTGCACAGCCTGTCGGCCTCGCTCGCTAAGGTGCTGGGCGCGATGAAGCGACTGGCCGTGGAGGTGGCACGGCCCACCAGCCGCCTCACCCCGCCGGGGATCGAGGCCAAGATCGCCCGCTGGTTGAGCGCACCCTTTCTGGCCGAATTGGTACGTTACGAGTTGCGCCAGGAGACCGGCGAATGGCGTTTGTCCTTCCAGGTCGATCACGCTGCTCTCCAACAACTCATCACCCATCGCTTGGGCCGCACGCTGTTGCTGACCAACCATGGGGATTGGACGGCCGAGCTGGTGGTGAGCGCCTACGCCAGCCAGCAAGAGTTGGAGCAAGTCTTCCGCGGCCTCAAACAAGGCGACTGGCTGAACTGGCAACCGCTGCATCACTGGACAGACAGCAAAATCCGCGTGCATGCTTTCTACTGCCTGCTGGGCCTGTCGCTGCTGCACTACGTGCTGCGACAAGCGCGCGCCTTCTGGCCGCAGCTCAGCGTGGAAAAGTTGCAGGAGGAGTTAGAACAGATTCAGCAGTTCGTGCTTTTGTACCCGGCCCTGGGCGGAGGTCCGCACCGCACCGCTACCGTGTTCGCCACCCAGAGCTTGGTCCAAAAAGGCTTGGTCGATACCTTGGGCTTGCGGCAGCTCGCGTAGTACGCCCAGTGGGTAATACAAGGCGCTCATCGCAACCCACGAGAACAAAAGCGGATATCGCTCGCTTTGGTAGTTTCACAGTAAACTGCCGCTAGGTGAGCGGCTGCTCTCGGCCCTGTTTGACTGCGGCTCTGCCGCGCTGCGCTACAGCTTGTGCAGTTTCAACCTGGAAACGCTGGAGCAAACCCTGGTCGACACCGCTTCTCGACTCAAGCGCCGCAAAGCCCTGGATGCAGGACACGTGCAGGGCCGGCGGGTGGCGGCCCTGGACGGTATCTAGGCAGTGTCCAGTATCAACCGTCATTCTGAAAGTTGCCTACAGCGCCGAGTGACCCTCAAAAATGCGGCCAGCGGCCAGAGCTGCGAGCGCCTGCAGTACTATCATCGCGCCGTCGGCTTGTCAGATGATCCACAGCCCGGTGAAGCCTTTCCTGGTGCTGGAATGGCTCCGCCCGGGCGAAGGGCAAGATAAGGCGACCCTCCGTCTCCTGGCCCGCCTGCCGGATTTGTACAGCAGCCGCTTCTTTGACATCCTGCTGCTCGATTCTCTCTACGCGCAAGCCGCCGTGCTGAAGTTGGCGGAGCAAATCGGATGGGACGTGGTGATCAGCCTCAAATAAGGGAAGCGTGATCTCTATCAGGATGCCCTGGGGTTATTTCAAACGCGCGCACCGAATCAGGTATCCGGCTATTCGACACGCCTCTCTCCACCCTCCCAGCACCCTGCCATTCCCCTCCCAAACCAGAGAGCGACGCTTGGAGTGGCAGTTCAGCCATCTCGACCTCTGCCGTGCGAAGTTCCTGTGAACTCATTCTGTTTACTCATTGTGTTTACTTGACATTCCGTGGCCTCTCAGGTAACCTGTGAGGGTCCTAGAAAGAGAATCTCGATTCGGCAGAGTGACGGGTGCACGTGAATGAGCGTGCGCAGGTGACTCTACGCCTCGAGCAAGGCTAAGCCAATCCAAATGCCGAATCTATAACAACCTGAGGAATAAGGTTTTGAGGCTGTTTGATTGGGCTAAGGGAATTAACGTGGCTCGCGTACCATCGGCTGCCCATGGAAGAGTCTGCACCTACAATTAACATCGTCATTTCGGACGACCACGCACTATTTCGGGAAGGGTTGCGGAAGCTGCTGGAGGCTGAGCCAGGGATGCATATTGTCGGCGAAGCCGTGGATGGCGAAGAAACCGTAACGGTGGTTCGCCAGCTCAAGCCGCATGTGCTCCTGCTGGATCTCTCGTTGCCCAAGTTGAGTGGCCTCGAAGTGCTTGCAGAATTGAGCAAGCTGGAACTCCAAACGCGCACGATTATGTTGACCGCAGCGATCGAGAGAGAGCAAGTCATTGAGGCGTTGCAGTTAGGCGTGCGCGGGATTGTATTGAAGCATTCAGCACTGCAGCTTCTTCTTAAGAGCATTCGTTGCGTCAACGAAGGTCAGTACTGGGTTGGGCAGGAGGGCGTTTCGGACCTTATCCACGCGCTTCGCCGAATGAAGCCGGCTCGCGGCGTATCAGAGGCCCCGCGAAACTTCGGCCTAAGCTCGCGGGAGATGGAAGTCATCGCACTGATTGTGGCCGGCTATACGAACAAGGATCTGGCGCGGGAGCTTGGAATAAGCGAAAACACTGCAAAACACCACCTGACCAATATATTTGATAAGTTGGGTGTTTCCAACCGTTTGGAACTCGTTCTCTATGCCGTCGACCATGGTCTGGTCGCCGGCAACTAAGCCCACATCGTAGGCGGCAGGGTATGGCACCGGACGGTGCTAGCACTATGGCTACCAATAGTGCTATTTCAATGATACCATAGGGCCATTGTCAAGTTTTCAGGGCAGCGTAGACTGAGATTATAAATTAGCAAGAGTTGGGATAGCACCAAGAGACCGTAAAGGGTCCCTGGTGCGGTCGCAAGAAACCATCGAGGATTGGGACGAATGATGTCCGACGCAAGCGGTGGCGTTAGCCTAAGTAGTAAGACACGTGCGCAGCGATTCGAATTACAAATCCCGGTGCGCTATCGGAGCGACAGCGGACAAAGCTGGCACAGGGGAACCACCAGAAACATCAGCCGGTCGGGTATGCTATTCCACGGTGAGGATTGGGCTCAGCCAAGCACGCGTATCGAATTGACTTTGCTTCTTCCGCGGCAGATGGGCGTAGCCCCGGCTGCCGAGGTGATCTGTCGGGGCACGGTCACGCGCTCGGAACGGCGCGGAATCGAGGAGGGCGGCCCTTTGATGGCGATCCAGATTTCGCATTATCGGCTCATTCGGCCCAAAGATGGGCGACGGTTGGAAGATTAAAGCCGTCATCGATGTGGGAATAGCGGCTTTTGCGTCCGAACCCGCTGTTACGCGGTAGAGTTTACACAACGGAACGTCAACTGGAGCCAGGGAGCGTTAAAAAAGTCATCCAGTTGGTTGCGACGCGGGCTCGGGCAGGTTACGGGATTCATCCTCGAACCAGTGAAGTGCGGCTTATAGAGTAAGGCCGCCTGTAAGTCACAGGGCGGAGCTTTATACTATCGGAACTTTCCAAACCGCCGGTTGCTGCAACCCACAAACAACAGCCAACGTTTCGAACTTGCGAATGTTTTCCAGCATGACCTCTAAGCCTGGCCTGCCTGACGGTAGCGGTCGGGACGGCCGATCCACTTTTCGGACTCCCCGCCTGGGGGAGTAAGCGCCTTGCGCTGAAAGGCGCAAGGTTTGTCGCACGTCCTTCTTATACCTGCGGTCACCATGAGCACTAAAACATTACATGAGAACGCCGAGCGCGCAAGGCGTTTCGCGCTTCATCTTCCCGTGTACTTTCGCCCACCGCACAGTCCTACATGGTTGGAAGGGACGACGGAGAATATCAGCTATACGGGGCTGTTATTGCGTTCAACACATCCCTTCGTTCCTGACACCACTCTCGAGTTGAAGTTGCAGCTCGCGACGGGACCCAAACTGAACAACGCCTCGGAGATTCGGTGTAAAGGCGCCGTTGTCCGCGTGGAGCAAAGAAATGCTCCGGAAACTCCAGTCGCTCTGGCCGTGTCGATCAGCGATTATCGAATTGTCCGCCAAGTCATGTTGAGGGGCGGCTCGATGGGGTTGGCCAAGAGCACTAACACAGCGCCGAAAGCGCGGCGACGCGAGCACTAACTGCCCGATGTCGAGGGATGGATGCGCGAGGGGAGATTATTTGTGTTGCCCGCGCGGGTCTCTTGACCAGCACGGAAGGTAGCATTCGATGGAAAGCATTGCAGCAAGAAGCGAGCACGTGACACCGGCAGGCGTTTCCTGGTGGCATGCACTTTACACTCGACACCAGCACGAGAACGTAGTCGCGCAAGCTCTATCAAGCAGGGGATTCGAGGTCTTCCTTCCCCAATATCGGACCGTCCATCGTTGGAAGGATCGCGATAAGGAGCTGCTGCTTCCGCTTTTCCCCAACTACGTCTTCCTTCACGGCGGGCTGGACCGATTGTTGGTGCTCGTGACAACGCCGGGTGTCCACTACCTTGTGAGCCGGGGCGGACGTGCTGCGAATATACCATGGGAAGAGATCGAAGCGGTCCGCAGGCTGGTCGAAAGCTCGTATCAAGTCGAGCCGCATCCCTTTCTCAAATGCGGGGACCGCGTCCCGGTCACGTCGGGAGCACTGGAAGGGATCGAGGGAATCTTAGTCCGCAGGACCCGCGGATATCGACTGGTCCTCTCCGTGGAAATGCTCTCGCAGTCCGCTTCCGTTGAAGTGGACACAAGCATGGTGGAGCGCGTGAGCTGTGGGGATGCAAATGGCGTTGTCAGGACGGGGGCGGGCCTGGGAACTCGGAATCTCGGGTCGTATCGCTCCTACGCTCTGGGCGCTGGATGGCAGGGCTAGTCTGACCCGACATCAGCCCCATGGAATGGCCGTGAGTCGTGAGCCTGTAAGCGCCAACCTCCTTGGCCTGCATTGTGCTTTTGGTTCGTTAAGCGTATCCTTAAGAAAGCGGCTTATTTAAGATGGGCACTCAGAAAACTAGACAGCTGTGCGCGTGGTTCCTTCTCTTGGTGGGCCTAGTATGTTCTATCGGCCGGGGGTGGGGAGTGGCTTCCGCCCGACCCGCCAGGAACTCCGATGGCACGGCGGCCGATGGGCCGGTCCAAGGGGGAAAAGGATCACCGGGTCAGCAGGCCGCCCCAGATGCTAAGCGGGTGGTTGATGACTACCGTATCGGACCATCCGATGTGCTGGCGATCAACGTCTGGAAGGATGCCGAACTCACGCGGACTGTCACCGTCCGTCCTGACGGCAAGATATCTCTGCCTCTCGTCGGGGAGTTGGAGGTTAGCGGTTTGACAGCCGCGAGCGTGCAGCGCTTGATAGGCCAAAGACTTGCGGAGTACATCTCCAGTCCCCAAGTCACCGTTATGGTGCAAGAGGTTAAAAGCCAGACCTACGTGGTCGTGGGCAAAGTCACTAAGCCCGGATCGTATGAGTTGGGAAAGCCCACAACAGTGCTCGAGGCTGTCGCCATTGCCGGAGGCTTTCTAGACTTCGCCAAGGCCAACAAGG
Source organism: uncultured Acidobacteriota bacterium (assembly GCA_963831905.1). Lineage (GTDB taxonomy): Bacteria > Acidobacteriota > Terriglobia > UBA7540 > UBA7540 > CAVROP01. The sequence continues at coordinate 496,385 of CAWHRX010000010.1, forward strand.
TCAAAATCATAAGGCGGCGGGAGGGCGGCCAGTCTGAGACGCTTTACTTTGACTACAATAAAGTCATCAAAGGGAAGAATCCGGAACAGAATGTGCAACTCCAGAATGGCGACACCATCGTGGTTCCTTGAGTCGGAGTTGCTCGCCATCAGTTTGTGGAGGTAGAAGGCATTGGCTCAACAAGACGAAAACAGAGACATCACCCTCGAGCGAGCGTTGGAAGTCGCACGAAGGCGGCGCTGGTGGGTGATTGTGCCTACGACGGTCATAGCTGTCGCCGCCGCCCTGGTCACTTTCCTGCTCCCCAAGCAGTACGAGTCAGAGGCTACGATCCTCGTCGAAGGCCAGCAGGTCCCTGAGCGGTACGTCGCTGCTAATACGAACAACGATCTCCGGGAAGTGCTCCTGCTCATGACTGACGCGATTCTGTCGCGCACTCAACTTCTCCAGATTATCGACGAATTTGGCCTTTACTCCCAGGCGCGGAGTCGCCTCTCCCCCGAGCAGTTGGTTGAGTTGATGCGGAGCAATATCACCATTCAACCGACAGAAAAGAGCCCCGAGCCCAAAGGCCTAAATGCCTTCAGGATTTCGTTCACGGCTGGTGACCCCTCTTCGGCGCAGGCGGTGACGAACCGGCTTACCACCCTTTTTATTCGAGAGAACAATGAGTCGCGCGAAGAACAGTCGACAGATACGACGAAGTTCCTGGCCGACAGGTTGGCGGAAGCCGAGGCGGACTTAAAGGAACACGATATCCGGGTTCGAGACTTCAAGATGAAGAACCTTGGTGAACTGCCGGAACAGCAATCGGGAAATCTCGCCATCCTTACCTCATTGCAAAACCAACTCCAGAACTCAATGTCTGCCCTGGGTCGGGCGCGCGAACAGCAAGCTTACCTGCAATCCCTTCTCTCCCAGTACCAGGACATTGCCGCTTCCGGGATTCCAGTTTCCGGCTCGGCGCCTGCCAACCCGATCGATACAATGAGAGCGGAGCTGATCAAGCTGCAAAATGAACGGGCCGACCTTCTGGCGCGGTACACCGAGAAATACCCGGACGTGGTGAAAATCGACGAGCAAATCAAGGAGGCACAGGTCTTGCTGGCGGCCGCAAGCAAACCTTCGACTTCGAGCAAGGATGATGCTACCCAGGACACTTCGAGTCAGGCCAAGCCGACGGAACGAGATTCGGCCACGGCGCAGCTCAAAAGCCAACTGAAAGCAAACGCGATCGAAATCCAAAATGACTTGGCGGACCAAAAGGCAATTCAAACTCGCATCGAAGAGTATCACAGCCGCATCAACCTGACTCCAGTGCGTGAGCAACAACTGGCGGATTTGGAGCGCGGCTATGAACTGTCCAAAAAGAACTACGATGACCTGATGGCCAAGAAGACGGAATCCGAGTTGGCCACGAGCCTGATCAGGCGGCAACAGGGCGGACGTTTCCGGATCATTGACCAGCCCAGCTTGCCTTCGAAGCCGGTTAGTCCGGCTCGCATTAAGATCAGTTTGGGGGGTCTAGTAGCAGGACTTGGGATTGGGTTGGGGTTGGCGTTCTTCGTGGAGACCCGAGACCACTCGCTTCGGAATGAGGAGGAGCTAAGGCGGGCTTTTGCTTTCCCCTTGATGCTGGGAGTTCCCCTGTTGCTGAGTGCAGCAGAAGAACGAAGGCGGGTACGGCTGGCGGCGCTCGAATGGACATGCGGGATTCTGATGTGCGTACTCGTAGGGATGGCTGAATTCTACGTTTATTGGCGGAGTTAGGGACGGACTTGCAACGCCTTCCCAGGAATTCACATTGCGAAACACTAAAGGGAGTTGGTAACGAGCATGCCCGACCGAGTTCTTAAGCAACAAACTGAAATGAATACGAGCCTTAGGTCACTTTCTTCGGAGGGGCTGCTCCCGGAATGGGAGAGGGTTGATTTTTGCCTTCCCGTGGGAACGAAAGAATGCACCATCTCACCAGAGAGCCGCGTGGTTGTCTACCACGACCCGACGAGTGCCGGAGCGGATCGGTTCCGGTTGGCACAAATCAGGCTCAAGAGCCTCCAGGCGTCGCGCGGATTGAAAAGCATCCTGATTACCAGCCCGATGCCGGGAGATGGGAAGACCACGGCTGCCTTGAACCTGGCCACGGTTTTGTCTGAGAATGGCAAAGTTCCCGTGCTCTTGCTGGAAGCCGATGTGTACAGACCCTCAGTACTCAAGAGGTTGGGATTGAAACCATGGGCAGGACTCAGTGAGTGTTGCCGGAGTGGCGAAGACCCGATGCTGGCAATCCGGCGAATCAATCCCCTGGGATTCTACTTGTTGCCAGCCGGGCGGCCAGTGGATGACGACGCCAACATCCTCCAATCAACCTTCACCTCGCAGCTGGTCAAGAGCCTTTCTGCAAGTTCGTTCGGCTGGGTTCTGATCGACGCACCTCCCACGACTCCGGTTGCAGACGTTCTAACCCTCAACGCGCACGCCGACGCTACTCTGCTTGTAGCCAAGGCGGCGGAAACACCGCGCGAAGCCATAGAGGAATCAGCACGAAGCCTGGGCCGCGACCGCATCATTGGAATCATCCTCAACGGCGTGGAAGGACTCAATCGAATTTACTCCAGGTACTATGGATATGGGAAATCGGATGCTCGTTCAAAATCGGCGGGACCCAACTCCGTCGTGGGCCTGGGTCCGGAGGAGCAAGCAAAGTAACCTCCCACGTTCCATCAGGTTTTTCTGCCGGGAAATAAACCGCTCGCGATGGTAGTGTTCTCCCCAGGGAAATGGATAGCGCTTCGAAATCGACTGGGTCCTCGAGCTAAAATGTTAAAGGAAAACTGCGATTCTAAATCCTTAGAATACGGAAAGCGGTGCGGCCACTTTTGTAAGGCAGCTTGGCGTGCGTTATTTTCTACCTCGAGCCTCCTCGCGCTGCTTCCCGTGGTTCTAGTAGCGCAGGCCCCCGTGACTGCTCCGCAGGGCACCGATGCGACGCCTGTCTATGGCGGAGGGGTTCAGGTGCCGCTTCTCTTTGAGGGAGAAGTTGTGCCGGTCAATCAGGTGTCCCTCAGCATGGGCGCCACAACTTTTTATGACGATAACGTCTTTGGAACGAATGCCGATCGCGTCAGCGATGAAGCGGCTTCTTTTGACGCCCATCTTGGCATTACGAAGCAGTCTACTCGCATGAACGTCAGTGTCGACTACACACCTGTTTTTCTTTTGTACCATCACTATGATGTGTTTGACCGGGCCAACCATTTCGGGAATTTGACCCTGGACTATCGACTGACTTCCAAGTTCGTTCTGGGATTGCACGATACCGCCAGTTATCAAAACGGTGAGGAATATGCTTTTCCCACGGTGCTATCTATTACGGCCGGCCCCCCCTCGCCGAGCTCGATATATTCGAATCTTTACACGTACACGACACGAATTCTTTCCGACGCATCCGGCCTGGATTTGACGTATGTAAAGAGCCGGCGCGCCTCGGTAACCTTTTCCGGAGGTTACAGCCTGCTTAATTATGGCGCCCATACCGCTAGCTTGCCCTTGTACAACGTTAATGAATATAGCGGGAGCCTCGCGTTCAAATACTTTCTGTCTGAGCATACAAGTTTCGGTATTCTCCTGCTTCACCAAGACAGCACGTACCAAGGCGGTGAGGTTTTTGGTCACTTTCAGCGCTCTCAAGTTGAAAGCTCATACCTGTCCCTGGGATTTGCCCCATCTCCGACTGTCAAAGTCACCGTTTTTGGAGGGCCGCAATACATCGACACAGTTGGGCAAGTTTCTGCAACCGGCAGGGTGGCTACGCACTTTCAAGCCTCTGGAGGAGGGAGTGTCACCAAGGAAGTTCGAAAGACTGCCATTAGTGCAACATTCCAAAGGTCTGTTACTGGCAGCGGGGGGCTGTACACTTCCGAAATATCCACGTTTGCAAACTTTGCCGTCCGCCGAAGTTTGGTTGGAAGTTGGGAGGCAGACTTGCACGCCGGCGCTTCACGAGAGGCCGCCTCGCTCTTTAAGCTTGCCAATGGAAGGACTGACGGATTGTTCGGAGGAGTCATCATCAGGCGGCCCTTACGTCGCGGCGCCATGTTCCACGTTTCTTACGAAAGTTATCACCAGTTATCCAGCGGTACTCTGCCCATCTTCGTCAACCTGGACCGCAATCAAATCGCGGCGGGTATCGACTACCAATTCAAACCCCTTCCCTTGGGGCGGTAGACCAAGCAAGACGCCAGGGGGCCTTTCCCGGTCACTTTACCTCGCCAAACCAAGAAAACAGGATGAATGAAATGATCAGGGGAATTCTCGCTCGACCAAGTACCCAGAAGGCAAGGTTAGATCCCAGGTCAAGTCTGCAAATCAGCCACGGAAGGGCAGACGGCCCCAAGGGTGACACTTCTACGGTTGTTTCTGAGGATATGTTCAGGAGAGTGCTAACCTTGGAGCGAAAGAGGAGTGAGCGCTCTGGCCAGCGCTTCGTCCTCATGCTGCTCCATGTGGCCAAAGCTCTTCAGAGTGAAGGGCGAGATGCAGTTCTCGGGTCGATGACCAAGGCACTTGTCCATGCAATTCGGGAGACGGACTTGCTTGGCTGGTACAAAAACGCCACGCAGGTGGGAGTCATCTGGACCGAGATCGGGCCAGGGAGCACGGACTCCATACTCAGCACCCTGCAGTCGAGGATTAGCGATGCCTGGCGGAAAAGCCTCACACTGGAGCAGATGAACGCAATCCACGTTTCTTTCCATGTATTTCCGGATGAACTCGACGTGGAAAACGGCGGTCGTCCAGCAGACAAGAGGCTCTACCCCGACTTGTTTCCCCACGACATCGCTTCAAAGACCTCTCAATCGATCAAGAGGAGCATAGATATAACCGGGAGTCTTTTCGCTCTTGTCCTGCTTTCTCCTCTCCTGATCGTTATTGCAATTGTAATCAAGCTGACCTCAAAAGGGCCTATCCTTTTCAAACAACAAAGGCTGGGGCAATACGGAACTCGGTTTACCTTCCTGAAGTTCAGATCGATGTACTACCAAAACGATCCAAGGATTCACCAGAATTACGTCAAGCAGTTTATTTCAGGGAAGAATGAGTCGGAGCAGCCGGGTGGTCGCAAGGGTATATTCAAGATCCAGGACGATCCACGCGTAACGCCCGTGGGACGATTTCTACGGAGAACCAGCATGGACGAGTTGCCGCAATTCTTGAACGTACTCAAGGGCGAAATGTCCTTGGTTGGACCGCGGCCCCCAATTCCTTATGAAATCGAGACTTATGAACTCTGGCATCGCCGTCGCTTCCTGGAAGTCAAACCGGGAATAACCGGGTTGTGGCAAGTCGAAGGCCGAAGCAGGACAAGATTCGACGACATGGTTCGCTTGGATCTCAAGTACTCGAGGACATGGTCGCCCTGGCTGGACATCAAGATCCTTTTGCGAACTCCCACGGCCGTGCTGCGGGGAGACGGTGCTTACTGACCAAAACGTACTTGCTTTGTCCCATTCACTCGTACGAAGCCACTTACAAACATAAGTTAGGGAGGGGAACATGATTCGTGTGGGCGTTCTCGGATACGGTTACTGGGGTCCGAACGTAGTCAGAAATCTACAGGGCCAGGATTCGGCCCTGGTCGTCGCCATCTGCGATCGGAGCGCCGGTGCACAGAAACGCGCCCAGCGTGCCTACCCGTGTCTAACGGTCATTTCCGACGCAAACGAAATCTCGCGTTCACCGGATATTGATGCCGTGGCCATCATCACTCCCGTGTGGACGCATTTCGAACTCGCCAAGGCCGCCTTGGAAAACGGGAAACACGTGTTCGTTGAGAAGCCGTTCACTTCCACATCGGCGCAGGCTGAGGAACTGATCGAGTTGGCGGAACGGAAGAACCTCAAGATCATGGTCGACCACACCTTTCTATTTACGGGCGCGGTGAGAAAGATCCGCCAACTCATCGATCAAGATGAGCTCGGGGATCTCTACTACTACGATTCCATGAGGATCAACCTGGGCCTTTTCCAACACGACATCGATGTAATTTGGGACCTCGCTCCTCATGACTTGTCCATCATGGACTATCTCATCCGGCAGGAACCTGAGGCAATCGTGGCCACCGGAGAGACACACTTGAATGGGCACGCCGACGTGGCTTTCTTGACGATCTACTTCCCGCACCGAACAATCGCCCACATCAATGTGAACTGGCTGTCTCCTGTGAAGGTCCGGACAACGCTCATCGGAGGCGAGAAGAAGATGCTAGTGTGGAATGACCTGGAGGCCGACGAGAAGCTGAAAGTCTATGACCGTGGAGTACAGATCGCCAGCAATGAGGGCGTCTACGAATTACTAGTTAGCTACCGCTCTGGAGACATGTGGGTGCCCAAAATCGAACAGACTGAGGCCCTGAGAGTCGAGTTGGGATACTTCTTGGATTGCATTGAGAAAGACGAAACGCCCTTCAATGACGGCGTGGCTGGATTGCGTGTTGTCAAAATGTTGGAAGCGGCCGGTCAATCACTCAAACTGAGGGGGGAGACTGTTCTGGTATGAACGAACACCTTTGCATCGCGCCAGACGTGAGGTTGGGGAAAAACGTCAAGCTCTCAAAATTCATCAACCTCTACGGCTGTGAAATCGGAGACGACACAAAGATCGGGGCGTTTGTGGAAGTCCAGAAGGGCGCCACGATTGGGAAAAGGTGCAAAATATCAAGCCACACCTTTATCTGTGAAGGTGTGACCATAGAAGATAATGTGTTTATCGGACACAATGTGACATTCATCAACGATACCTACCCACGCGCGACCAAGCCGGACGGGGAGTTACAAACCGACAAAGACTGGAAAGTCGTACCTACTCGAGTTAAGAAGGGCGCCTCAATTGGATCAGGAGCTACGGTTCTTTCTGAGGTGACAATCGGAGAGAACGCCATCGTGGGCGCGGGCAGCGTAGTTACGCGAGATGTCCCCGCGAACACAATTGTGGCGGGGGTGCCGGCCAGAGTCCTGCGCCTCTTGGAGCCAACGATCATGGAGGTATCCATTCGTGAATAGCCCCAGCATCCCTTTTCTGGATCTCATTACTCCGCATCGACAGCTCAAAGACGAACTGGCAAGAGTTTTCACGCGGGCCTTGGAGACGGCGGGCTTTGTCGGCGGTCCAATGGTGGCCGATTTTGAGCAGGAATTCAGCCGATTCTGCGGCACTCGACATTGCGTTGGGGTCGGGAGTGGCACAGACGCTGTCCGATTCGCACTCATCGCCGCGGGCGTCAAGCCGGGCGACGTCGTGTTGACAGTCCCGAACACCTTCATCGCCACAACAGAAGGCATTACCCAGACGGGAGCCACGCCCGACTTCGTTGACGTCGACGAGCGCACGTACAACATGGACCCTCAACAACTTCTCAAGTACCTTCAGGTCCAATGCAGCGTCGACGGAACCACGGGCCGCGTTTACAACCGCAGGCTTGGGAAACCGGTGACAACTGTGGTCCCGGTTCACCTTTACGGCCAACCCGCGGATACAGATTCCATCGCGGAGATCGCCGATCGCTTCGGTTTGGTGGTGGTGGAAGACGCCTGCCAAGCGCATGGGGCAGAGTACTATTCGCGGAAAGAGAAGGTTTGGAAGAAGGCTGGGGCGATGGGCAGAGCAGCAGCGTTCAGCTTTTATCCCGGCAAGAACCTGGGAGCCTGCGGTGAGGGCGGAGCTGTGACGACAAACGACGATGAAATCGCTCGCCACGTGCGCATGCTCCGGGACCACGGACAGTCGCGAAAATACTATCACGACATGGAGGGATACAACGGCAGATTGGACGCCATTCAAGCCGGAATCCTCCACGTGAAACTCGCGCACCTTGGGGAGTGGAATGAGAGTCGCCGCCGGGCCGCCGTGCGTTATCGCGAATTGTTCAGGGCGGCAAATGGCTCGGAGTTTCCACCCTATGAGCCGGATTGGTCGAAACCCGCCTACCATCTGTACGTGATTCGGGTGCGGGACCGCGACAGATTCCTCCGGCGTCTGGCTGATGAAAACATCGGCACCGGAATCCACTACCCTGTACCCCTTCATCTTCAGAAAGCGTACGACTCCTTTGGCTATAAGTCAGGAGATTTTCCAGTAACTGAGAAGGTGGCGTCAGAAATCGTATCGTTGCCGATGTTTCCAAATCTTTCCGCTGACCAGCAAACTCGTGTGGTCAAGACGATTATGAGCTTTGTTTCTGAGCACGGCGAACCGAATGTCTTATCCGTCTCCTCAAGCTCCGCATGAAGTCAAGCTTCCCGCAGTCGGATTACAACTCACCGCTCGCAGGTAAGGGTGTAGATTCCACGGCGGAGCGGCCTGGCCATCGGCCCTCCGCGAACTCGTCCCCGCCTCCCACGTCGACCAAGCCTGCCATGAACAACTCAACCGCCCGGCGCCTCCAGGGCAAACGAGTGGCTATGGTCGTGTTCTCGTCTTACCCGGACGATCCCCGCCCGCGGCGCGCCGCGGAGGCTCTCGCCGGCGAGGGGATGAAAGTTGACCTGATCTGCCTGGCGGAAAAAGACGGCGATCCGCGGCGCGAAGTTCTAAACGGCATTGCCATCCGGCGTCTTCCCGTCACTCGCAACCGCGGCTCGGTTCTCAGATACTGCTTCGAGTACATCGCATTTCTTCTGGCTTCCGCCGCGATTTTGGCAAAACGCTGCCAGGCCCGTCGCTACGATTTGGTCTACGTACACAACATGCCGGACATCCTGGTTCTATGCGGATTAATCCCCAAGCTATTCGGCGCCAAAGTGATTCTGGATCTGCATGATCCGATGCCGGAGCTCATGATTACCATTTTCGGACTGCGACCCGATGCGTTTGCCGTTCGCCTCATCCGGCTGCTGGAGAAGTGGAGTATCGCAATCGCGGATTCCGTGGTTACTGTCAACCGCGCCTGCGCCAGACTATTTACTTCGCGTAGTTGCCCTGGGCAAAAAATGCAGGTTGTGATGAACTCACCCGACGAGCGGATCTTCACTCCGCGTCCCCCGCAAACTCAACCTACAGCAAACGATGCTCGGCTTAGCCCGTTTATAATTATGTACCACGGATCTTTGGTCGAGCGAAACGGTCTAGATTTGGGTATCAACGCACTTGCTTGGGCATTGCCTTCGGTTCCCTCTGCGAAATTGAGGGTCTACGGATGGCAGACCCCCTATCTGAAACGGATGATGGATTTGGCCCGAGCTAAAGGTGTGGAAGAGGCAGTTCAATACATGGGGCCCCGGTCGCTCGAGCGGATCGTCGAAGCGATCGAGGAATGTGACGTGGGGATCATACCAAACCGGCGAAACATATTCACCGAAATTAACACTCCCACTCGCATATTTGAGTACTTGACGCTGGGTAAGCCTGTGATCGCTCCGCGCGCTGCGGGCATCTGTGACTACTTCGACGACGCTGGAATGCTCTTCTTCGAGCTCGGAAACGAGCGGGATCTCGCCGAGAAAATCGAATACGTCTTTTCTCATCCCGGCGAGGTGGCTGAGACAATAAGACGAGGGCAGGAGGTCTGCCGAGAACATAACTGGCGCAAAGAGAAGCAGCGGCTCTTAGCGCTGGTCGCGAAGCTCTTGAACGTGGAGGTCGCCCCAATCGATCCTACCTACGACGAGAACCACTCCGAATCGAACGCCTCGATTCTAACTTCAGGCTTGGAGTAGGCATGTTTAAGGATTTCCATGGGGTCCTTGAGACAGTAGAAGCTGGGTTCCACCGCCACCGCGTGCTGGTTATCGGTGACCTTATGCTGGACCGGTACCTCTGGGGCGCGGTCGAGCGAATCTCGCCCGAAGCACCTGTTCCAGTCGTCCGCCTGGACCACAAGACCTGCGTTGTGGGAGGAGCAGCGAACGTCGCTGCCAATCTGAGCGCGCTCGGCTGTAAAGTATCGGCGGCAGGCGTCTTAGGAACCGATGAAGACGGCCACCAACTTCTTGAGCTTTTGCATTCCGCCGGCATTGAAACAACCGCCGTCCTTTCGACGCCGGACCGGCCGACCACCTGCAAGACCCGTATTCTCGGGGGCCGGCAGCAAATGCTGCGTCTCGATGTGGAGAAAGGCGGCGAACTCAGTTCCGAGTTGAAGGACCTGCTGCTTTCCCGCATCGAGATGCAGATCTCCGGCTGCTCGGCGATTGTCCTTTCTGATTACGGGAAGGGCTTGCTATCAGATGCCTTATGCCAGGCCATAATTCGCCGTGGGCGCAAACTGTGCATCCCCGCTTTAGTCGATCCCAAAGGCCTTCACTACGAAAAATACGCCCAATGCGACGTGATTTCCCCAAACCGAATGGAACTCGCGGCGGCGACATCGGCTGATTACGGCGACCTGGAATCACTGTTGCAAAAAGGCGAGCGACTGCGTTCGACACTCGAGATTGGGCGCCTCGTCGTTACTCTGGGCGAACTTGGGATAACACTGCTGGACCCCAGCGGCGTTCATCGTTTCCCTGCCCTGGCCCGCGAAGTCTTCGATGTATCCGGCGCCGGAGATACGGTGATCGCAACAATCGGTGCGGCCGTGGCAAGCGGCGTGCATTTCCACGACGCCATTCGTCTTGCCAATATGGCTGCCGGAATCGTGATCCGAAAGTTGGGCACAGTCCCGATCTCCAGAGACGAGTTACTGGCAGGCCTCGCATCGGACGGCGAGACGAGTCAAGGGGAGAAAATCTGCTCTCTGGAAACTCTTTTGAAGCGCGTCGCGCATTGGCGCCTCGCCGGGGAGCGAATTGTCTTTACCAACGGCTGTTTTGATCTGCTTCATGTGGGACATTTGACCCTTCTCGAGCACGCGAAGCGAGAAGGAGATTGCCTCATCGTCGCTCTTAACACAGACCTTTCCGTACGTGCTCTCAAGGGAGCCAATCGTCCCGTTATTTCCGAAGATGCCCGCGCCAAGCTTGTGGCAGCTCTCCCCTGTGTCGATGCCGTCGTGCTTTTCGACGAAGACACGCCCTTAAAACTGATCCGAGCGCTGCGGCCCGATGTTCTCGTCAAAGGCGGGGACTATTCGGAAGAAGAAGTTGTTGGGGCTAAAGACATGAAGAGTTGGGGGGGGAAGGTGACGCTGGTTCCCGTCGTCGCCGGTGCCAGCACAACAGCCATTCTCAAAAAGGCGTTTTCCTCCCAGCACGAGCCTTCGGGCGGTCGCGTTCAATAAGCCTCGGCAGGGTGCTGAGTATTCGCACGATGGAAGATCGTCCGCCCAGTGGGCGGGCACTCTTTAAAGGAGGATCTGCTAGTGCTCAAAACACAAAAGGTTGTTGTCGCGGGCCTCGGCGAGGTGGGCAAGCCCATTTTCGAGCTCGCTTCAAGACACCATCACGCAGTGGGAGTAGACGTTTCACTTCCGGCGCAGAAGATCGATCAGGCGGACGTCCTGCACGTTTGTTATCCTTTCGCAATCAGGGATTTTTTTGACGAAACCGCTCGCTATATCGCTCTTTATAACCCCGCCATGACAATCATCAACAGCACCGTCGCAGTCGGGACGACGCGCCGGATCGCCGAGCAAACAGGCGCCGTGGTGGTTAACAGCCCCGTACGAGGAAAACACGCGCGCATGCTCGACGATCTCCTGAAGTACACGAAATTTGTAGGAGCTATTGATCAGGACTCTGGCGAGCAGGCGGCGCTGCATTTCCAGTCACTGGGAATGAAAACCAAGATCCTTTCTTCTCCGGAAGCCACCGAATTGGCGAAGCTCACCGAGACCACCTACTTCGGGCTCATCATTGCTTGGGCGCAAGAGGTGGAGAGGTATTGTGATCTGTGGGGCGAAGATTACAACGAAGTCGTGTCCATTTACGAGGAGATTCACTACCTCCCACCTGTTAAATTCTTTCCAGGAATCATCGGGGGCCATTGCGTCATGCCGAACATCGAAATCCTCAACCGGCTGGCTCCTTCGGAACTGCTGCAGGCAATACGGTCCTCCAATGCTAAAAAGATCGAGCGCAACGCGCGCACGAGCGGCGCAGACGAGGCGAAGGGGATTGTAATCGCGGCGGGAGCGGCGGTTACCCGCTGAAACAACCAGAAGAGGATGTTATGGATCGGCAATATTCTTGCCCGCCTTACGTTTTGATCACCCCTGCCCGCAACGAATCGGCTTTCATCGAGAACACACTCGAGTCGATGATTCGTCAGACGGCCCTGCCGGTGAAATGGGTTATCGTAGACGACGGCTCCACTGACCGGACAGCCGCGATGGTAAGACGCTATCTTGCCCAGCATCGTTGGATCGACCTGGTCCAGCTTCCTCAAGGACGAGATCGTAGCTTTGCCGCCAAAGTGCAAGCTTTTAACGCAGGCTATGAAAGAGTGAAGCACCTCGACTATGAGGTCGTGGGCAATCTTGATGCCGACCTTTCCTTCGATGCGGATTACCTTGAGTTCCTCCTGCGCAGGTTCAGTGAAGACGGCAAACTCGGGGTCGCGGGAACGGTCTTCAAGGAGGAGGGATACAGCTCTGATCGCCAGAGCTTCGAAGGGCATAGCCACGTTGCAGGCGGTTGCCAGTTGTTTCGAAAGCGTTGCTTTGAGGAGATCGGCGGATTCATCCCCAATAGGGCCGGGGGCGTCGATTGGATAGCGGTCACGAGCGCCCGCATGTTGGGCTGGAAGACCAAGTCCTTTCGGGAGAAGTCGTTTTTCCACCATAGGCATTTGGGAATGGCCGAGCGCAAGGCCCTTGCCGCACAATTCTCTTACGGCGAAAAAGATTACTACCTGGGCGGACATCCGGTTTGGGAACTATTCCGAGTCGCTTATCGAGTGACCAAACAACCGTATCTGTTGGGAGGATTTGCGCTGGGTCTAGGCTATTCGTGGGCGATGCTGCGAAGAATAAAGAGGCCTGTCTCGAATGAGCTAATGATGTTCCATCGCAAAGAACAAATGCGCAAGTTAAGCCTCATCCTCAAGGCTATCCTCATGTTTAAACAGGTTGATAGCTTTAGGGTCCTCCCGGATTAGCCGTCTCTTTACTGCCTTACCAATTCAGTCCCATGGACGAAGCTATAGTTGAGAAAATCGCACCCGCAATTGGCCGGTTCTGTGCCTGGCTCGAGCGCTACGGAGAGACCTCTTACGATCACCAGAGCTTTTTCGCGAGCAAGCTGGGTCGCAGCGCCAAAGCGCTCTATTACCGCAAGCCTTTGCTAGGCACCCTCGCCGTCGCTCCCATGGTCTTTTGCGAGGCCTTTGCGCCCTCGTCCCGAAGACTCTTTTGGAAACCGCAGCGCTTCCCCATCGCTGACGCACATTATGCCATGGGTTTCGCATTTCTTGCGAGAATCTACGGCGCGGACAAGTATTATCTGCGCGCGGTGCACTTCCTGGAAGTGCTCGAGCAGACTCACTGCCGGGGTTACAAGGAGTTTTGCTGGGGATATCCCTTTGACTGGGAGACGAGAACCGGCACCTTGAAAGAGGGTACGCCGATGATCACGACGCTACCCTATGTTTATGAGGCGTTTTCCCAGGTCCATTCCTTGGATGAAGCGCAAAAATGGTTGGGCATAATGCGTTCCATCGCCGAACATGCCTGCACTAGTTACCGGGACCTCGAAACCGCACCGGATGCCGCCAGTTGTGCGTACACACCGGCGCCGGACGACCCTTGCGGCGTCGTGAACGCAAGCGCCTACCGGGCATTCCTTCTGACCAAGGCAGGCATCGAACTTTCGGAGCCACGCTACCAGGAGGTGGCGAAAAGAAATCTGAATTTCGTGCTGGCATCCCAAGACGAGGAAGGTTTCTGGCGCTATTCTATCGATGGCTCAAGGGACTTTGTCGATCACTTTCACACTTGCTTTGTGCTCAAGGCACTTACCAAGATCGAACAACTCACTGGGTGTCCGCGATGCCGAAGCGCCATCGAGCGCGGAATCTGTTACTACCTGAAGAACCTGATTGACGCCGACGGTCTTCCCAGGCCATTTTCGAAAGCGCCGCGGCTCACCGTGTATCGGCAGGAACTGTATGATTGTGCAGAGTGTGTAAACCTGGCCGTCCTCTTGTCCGGCCGTTTTCCGGAACTCGATGCGGTTTTGTCAGCAGTGGTCGCGGAGCTGCTCTTGCACTGGCAAAAAGCCGACGGCTCGTTTCGCGCACGCCGGCTTCTGGCCGGCTGGGACAATGTCCCGATGCACCGCTGGGCTCAATCACAAATGTTCAGGAGCCTTTGCTTCCTCCTCTACGCAAACACGCAAAATCGAGTTTCCAAATCTTGGAGAGAGGAATTTATCAGCCAGGGAAGAGAGGATTGCCTCTGAAGGTCAGCATCTTCGGCTTGGGCTACGTAGGAGCAGTATCCGCGGGCTGTCTGGCACACGAAGGGCATGAGGTCATCGGTGTAGATCTCGCCCCGGCAAAAGTCGATCTGATCAATGCCGGCCAGTCCCCGATTGTCGAAGCCCAGATCGGCGAGATTATTGCCGCGGCGGTTAAGGCCGGCCGACTGCGAGCCATCCACGACACATCCGACGCCATCCGCAACACGGACTTGTCCTTTGTTTGCGTCGGCACCCCAAGCCAAGTCAATGGCAACTTGGATTTGACCGATGTGAGGCGGGTTTGTGAGCAGATTGGTCGTGCTCTCGGAAGCAAGACCGACCGTCACGTGGTTGTAACCCGCAGTACGATCTTACCTGGAACGACGCGTCGGATCATCATCCCCCTGCTCGAGGAGTTCTCTGGAAAACTCGCCGGCGTTGAGTTCAGTGTTTGCTATAACCCGGAGTTCCTCCGCGAAGGATCGGCGGTTAGGGATTTCAGATTCCCTGCCAAAACCGTGATTGGTGAGTCCGATCGAGCCGGCGGCGACCTGCTGGCTACGTTCTACGCCAAGCTCGATCCCCTGCTGATCAGGACCGACCTGGAAACTGCCGAGATGATCAAGTATATTGATAACAGTTGGCACGCTCTCAAGGTCGGATTTGCGAATGAGATGGGAAATCTCTGCGGCGCATACGGCGTCGATGCACAAAAGGCAATGGAGATTTTTCGCTTAGACAAGAAGCTGAACATTTCCACCGCCTACCTGATGCCCGGCTTCGCCTTCGGCGGGTCGTGTTTGCCCAAGGATCTGCGCGCGCTGGCCTATTCAGCCAAGATGCATGACCTGGAGTTGCCGATCCTGAACTCAATCCTTAGGAGCAATAAACTCCAGGTATCCAAAGGTCTGCAGCGCATCGTTGAGAAGGGGCATATGCGGGTCGGCGTATTGGGCTTCTGTTTCAAAGCAGGGACCGACGACCTCCGCGAGAGCCCTATGATTGATATCATCGAGCGGCTTTCCGGAAAAGGCTATGACCTGCGGATCTACGATAAGAATGTGCAGATGGCGCAATTAGTCGGCGCCAATCGCGACTATATCCTGAATCGCGTTCCCCATCTTTCCAAATTGATGGTGAACAATATCGATACGGTTCTGAGTCACGGCGATACCATCGTGATAGGGAACCGGGATCCGGACTTTCAAACCGTTCCGTCGCGTCTCCGCCAAGCCCAGAGCCTTGTGGATCTTGTTTACATCGCAGACCCTGCGAGTCACGAACGCCGGCACGATAACGATTGCTGATCGCCTATGTGTGGGATTTGCGGACAGTACAATTTCGGAAAATTGGAGCCAGTCGACCGCCGGACTCTGGTGGCGATGACCCAGACCCTCCGCCATCGCGGGCCCGATGACGAGGGATACTACCTCGCCGGACCGCTCGGATTCGGATTCCGGAGGCTTTCCATCATCGACCTCGGGGGCGGTCATCAGCCCATGTCGGATGGCGAAGAATCCGTATGGGTGGTCTTCAACGGCGAGATCTACAACTTCCCCGAACTGCGACGTGAGCTGGAAGGGTACGGCCACGTTTTCCGGACGAAATCGGATACCGAAGTCATCATCCACGGGTATAAACAGTGGGGTGACGAGGTCCTGAATCACCTCAATGGTATGTTTGGCCTGGCCATCTGGGATGTCCGGAAGCGCCGCCTGGTTCTGGCTCGAGACCCATTCGGAATCAAGCTGCTTTATTACCTGATGGACGGCGATCGCTTGTATTTTGGCTCGGAGATGCGCGCCATATGCGCTGCGATGCGAGAAAAGGCCGACATTGATGCCACCTCGTTGAATCTCTTCCTGCGCTACCGCTATACACCCTCGCCGTACACAATGCTCAAGGGTGTATGCAAGCTCGCTCCCGGCACCAAACTGACGGTACAGAACGGAACTTGCCAGGTGGATCGGTGGTACAGATTCAAGCCCACCCCATTCACCCCTCCAAAGTCACCCGGGGAAGCTCTGGAAGAGCTGGCGACGCTCTATAAACAAGCTATTAAGCGGCAGCTCATCAGCGATGTTCCGGTTGGCTTGCTTTTGAGCGGCGGCATCGACTCCGGATTGCTGCTGGCCTTGATGAATCTTAACGGGAGTGGGTGGCCGACTTACACGGTAGGATACGGCGCGGCCTTTCCCGATGATGAACTGGCCGACGCCTCCGAGACCGCCCGCGTCCTAGGATCGAAGCACAACAGCGTCTTGCTTTCCAGATCACTCTTTGAAAAGACGCTAACCAAGATTGTCGCCTGCTTGGAAGAACCCATCGCAACGTCTTCGATTGTGCCGATGTACTTCGTGTGTCAACGCGCCCACCAGAACGTGAAAGTGGCTCTGGTCGGACAAGGGCCGGACGAACTGTTCGGAGGCTATACTCGCCACCTGGGCGTGCGCTATGGCACCCATTGGGCACGGCTGCCGGCTTGGATGCGCAGCAGCCTCTCTTCCATCATAACGCGTCTACCGCGAAACGAGACCCTGAAGCGCGGAGTCTACTCTTTGGCGATCCCCGACCGCTTGCGCAGGTATCAGTATGTTCTGTCGCTCCTGCCGGGTGACCAGGTTGACCAGCTTTTCCAGGACGGCCTCCTGGCTCCAAACTCCGGCGACGCGATACTGGACTGCTGGGCGAGTATGACGGATCTCATGTCTGAGACGGACGAACTCGGTGGGCTTCAGTTTCTCGAGGTGCGATCAACCCTCCCGGACGAACTCCTCATGTACGCGGACAAGCTCTCGATGGCTCACAGCCTGGAACTTCGCGTCCCGTACGTGGACAAAGAGATAGTGGAATATGTCGAACGACTGCCCGCCGACTTCAAAGTGAGGGGTGGTTCCCGGAAATGGTTACACCGCCTAGTGTGCCGGGAATTCCTTCCCGCTTCGATCCTCAGCCGGCCGAAACGAGGCTTCGCCACAAACGTGGTAGATGGCTGGTTCCGCAGCGATATGGACAGCAAGATGAGCGAAACTCTCCTCGACGGAAGCTCCAGGATCTTTCAGTACCTCAGCGCCCGCGCCGTACGCCATCTGTTCGAGCAGCATAG
This sequence comes from uncultured Acidobacteriota bacterium, assembly GCA_963831905.1. Classification (GTDB taxonomy): domain Bacteria; phylum Acidobacteriota; class Terriglobia; order UBA7540; family UBA7540; genus CAVROP01. The sequence continues at coordinate 513,824 of CAWHRX010000010.1, forward strand.
TTCCGGCCGCCAGGACAATCATAAAATCCTATTCAGCCTGGTAGTCTTTGAAGAGTGGCTGCGGGCGCAGAAGGTCCCCGTAGCCGCTTAATTTCTGCAGGCTCGATTCAATCGTCTCATGGAAAGCAGTGAATTATGACAGGAACCCCCTGCCGATGATCGGCGTAATCGCGGACGCATCGGAAAAGGATGTGATTCGCGAGTTCTTCGAGTTGTTCAAGACTCCGTGGGAGTTTTACCGGAGCGGCCGGCGTTACGAAGTCCTGCTCTGTGCAGGCGGTGGCCAATTCGACCGGACCGCCAGGCTCACCGTCTTTTATGCGAGCACAAGGACACATTTTGACGACGAGCAGAAGATCAAAACAAGCATCCCGCCGAAGCGCGCGCGGATCCTCGCTCTACAAGGAAACAGGCTCCCCATCTACGGAGATTCAATCACGTTTCCGGAAAAAGGGAGCGGCCTACTGACACACGAAGACTCCCGACAGTGCGTGGCGTTTCTGGACCGCTCCAAGGAACAAGTGCTGGCCCGGATCGGCTATGACCTTTTTGACGAGGTCCGCACCCTCCTGTCGATAGGACAGCCGCATGCCAATGCCGATATGCCTACCCTCGAGATGCATATTGCGTTCCTGAGAGACTTAATCACCGGGTGCGGAGTTTCGCTGGTTGAAATCCCGGCGGTTCCGAACGGATACCGGTTCATAGCTTGCCTGACCCACGATATCGACCATCCCTCGATCCGCCAACACAAATGGGACCGTACGACGTTCGGGTTTTTGCGGCGTGCCATCTTGGGCTCTTTGCACAATCTTCTCCGGGGAAGGTTGCGAACTCGGGGCCTGCTTACCAACTGGGTCGCGGTCGTGAAGCTGCCGTTTGTTCACCTGGGGCTTGCAAAAGACTTTTGGCGGGACTTCGATGGTCGTTACCTGGAAATGGAAAAGGGCCTTCACTCGACCTTTTTTGTCATCCCTTTTAAGAACCGTTCGGGAAAAAACGTTTATCGTCGCTCGCCCAGCTTGCGCGCGGCGCGTTACGGCGCCCGGGATATCGCCGACAAGATCGAGAAGTTGCTTGCTGCGGGATGCGAGATCGGGCTGCACGGAATCGACGCTTGGCTGGACACCGCTCGAGGGTGCGAGGAACTGGGAGAGGTCCGACGCCTGACGCACGCCTCCAAGATCGGGGTGCGGATGCACTGGCTCTGCTATGACCGGCAATCACCTTTGGCTGTCGAAAAGGCCGGAGCAGACTATGATTCCACGGTTGGCTATAACGAGACCGTGGGATATCGCGCCGGCACAACTCAAGCCTATAAACCGCTCGGAGCAGACCGGCTGCTGGAACTGCCCCTACACGTGATGGATACGGCCCTGTTTTATCCGGTTTACCTCGGCCTCTCTCCAGGACAGGCGAAAACACTTCTCAGTCGAATGGCAGACAATGCAGCTAAGTTCGGCGGCTGCCTCACGATCAATTGGCATGATCGCAGCCTCGCCCCGGAAAGGCTCTGGGGAGACTCTTATCGTGAGGTGCTTCTGGATCTGAAGGTGCGAGGCGCCTGGTTTGCGCCAGCAGGTCAAACGGTCGCCTGGTTTCGTAAGCGCCGCTCGGCAGTGTTTGAAACGGATGAAATGGGGCCGGGCGCGGCGCGCGTCAGGGTTGCGCCCCAGCGAGGCGAGAATCTACCGGGTTTGCGATTACGTATTCACAAAGCATGCACCGCTGAGGGGCATGTCGCTCCTGACCGGGAAGATTACATTGACGTGCCATTAAACGAGATTAATAGCAGCGAATTGTGCTGCGGCGCTAATTCGGAACCACCGCCCTTGGCTGGGGATCCGATGACAGATTGATTACAGAGAACACACCGCCGCCCCTCCGAAATTCCAAAATCCTCCCCACAGAGAACCCTGAGTTTGCAGAGAAAAGACGCAGTATTTTTCTCTGCGAACTTTGGACGGTGTGTCCCGAATATTCTTCAAGGAAAGGGTAAGGGAAAAACTGAAACGATGCACGAAAAGTTCGTGGACGAACTGCTGGTCGATAACCTGTCGGAACGGGTGCTGGAAGTACGCGTTACTAAAAGGGAGGACCAACCCCAAGTTGTTGCTGGGGTTTCTTGTGATGACCGACCGGCCATTTTTGAGGGCAGCGCGTTGCGCTTCGAGCTATCGGTCGCCACCCGACAGATGCTCTCCGAGTTGAGAGACGATTACCTTTCCAGGAGCCGCTTCCTGACCGATGCTGCAGCCAGCCTGAAAAGCGCGCTCAAGAAGCGAAATTAAGAAGTGCAGAAAGTCGAAAACTTGCCGGAAAAAACCGCACTTTTCCGAGAGACTCGACTGTCGCGACCGGTTTGGCTTCCGGTGAACGCCCTGACTTGCAAGGTCACTGTGAGGTCAATAGATGGTTAAGCGAGGGATTACCGTTACAAATCAGGAGACCGGAGGACCGGGAAGCCTCGCATCTGAGCCCGCTGCACATGGTCCCTTCATTATCACTCCGGACGACCGGATACTGGTAACAGGAGCAGCGGGTTTCATAGGATCCCGCGTGATAACGAGTCTGGAGGATCACGGGTTTCGCAATCTCGTCTGCTTCGTTCGCCCCTCCAGCGATTTGGCGGAGCTCGAAAAGATTGTCCGGCTCCGGCCGGCAGGGTCGCGAATCGAGGTGTTCAAAGGCAATCTCACCTCCCGCGAGGATTGCGAGGCGGTAAGCAAAGACGTGGCCGTAATCCTTCACTTGGCAGCTGGCACGGGCGGGAAATCTTTTCCCGACGCTGTTATGAACTCTGTTGTGACCACGCGTAACCTGCTCGACGCCACTTTAAACCAAGGCCGTCTCCGACGGTTCGTCCTCGTGAGTTCGTTCACTGTATACACGAACCGCCAAAAGCCCCGCGGAAGGCTCCTGGACGAATCGTGCCCAGTCGAAGAACACCCTGAGCAGCGAGGAGACGCTTACTGCTTCGCGAAGGTCAAGCAAGAGCAGCTGGTCGCTGAGTATGGCAAGAATTTCGGCATCCCCTACGTCATCGTGAGACCCGGAGCGGTCTACGGCAAAAGTAAGGGTGAAATGACCGGTCGGGTCGGCCTAGGCACATTCGGGGTTTTCCTTCATCTGGGCGGCTCCAATACCGTACCTTTCACCTATGTCGACAATTGTGCCCAGGCGATCGTTCTGGCCGGACTAGTCGAGGGAGTCGAGGGAGAGGCTTTCAACGTCGTGGACGACGATCTTCCCTCCAGCCGCCAGTTCTTGCGTCAGTATAAGAAGAACGTAAGACATTTTCGATCGGTTTACGTGCCTCACCTGGTTAGCCGCGCGCTCTGTCACTTGTGGGAGAAGTACTCGCGCTGGTCAAAGGGACAATTGCCGCCGGTCTTTAATCGGCGAAGATGGCACGTCGAGTGGAAGAGAACGAATTATAGCAACGCGAAACTGAAGGCCAAGCTAGGCTGGAGGCCAAGCATCCCCACAGAGGAGGGGTTGCGGCGATATTTCCAGAGTTGCAGGCAGGAAAATCAGCATGCTTAAGGTCGCCATAGTGGGATGCGGTAAGATCGCTGATGTCCACGCCTCCCAGATCGGCAAGGTCGCGGGGTGTGAGATTGTGGGCGTGTGCGACCGTGAGCCGCTTCTGGCTAAACAGCTCTTCGAACGATTCCCGGTCAGGCGCTTCTTCACCGACGTGACTGAACTTGTGAGCGTGGCTCGCCCGGATGTTGTCCACATCACAACACCGCCGGAAAGTCATCTCGCTATTGCCAGATTTTGCCTCGAGCAAGGCTGCCATGTGTATGTTGAGAAGCCCTTTACCCTCGATGCAGGCCAAGCATTGCTCCTCGTGGACCTGGCCGACCAAAAAGGGCTCAAGCTAACCGTCGGACACAACGAACAATTCACACATGTGGCCCGACGCATGAGAGCGCTAGTGGAAAGCGGTTACCTGGCCGGGCCTCCCGTACATATGGAGAGTTACTTTGGCTACGACCTCGGGGACCCCAGTTACGCGCGGGCCATACTAGGCGATAAGAATCATTGGGTCCGCAGACTGCCGGGGAAGTTGTTACAGAACATCATCAGCCATGGAATCGCCAGAATAGCAGAGTTCCTGACGAGCGAGGATCCTCAGATAATTGCCTATGGTTTTGTCAGCTCGCTTCTGAAAGGGATCGGCGAAAACGAGATCGTGGATGAGCTCCGCGTGATCATCAGCGAAGACGAGCGGACCACAGCCTATTTTACTTTCTCCTCCCAGATGCGGCCCTCGATCCACCAATTTCGAATCTATGGACCTAAGAACGGTTTGGTTCTTGACCAGGATCACGAAATCTTAATAAGGCTTCCCGGCTCGAAATTCAAGAGCTACGCCGACCACTTCATTCCCCCTCTGCTGTTCGCGAAACAGCATATGGGGAGTTTTGTCAGAAACATGAAACTATTCCTGGCCCGAGACTTCCATATGGAGTCCGGCACAAAGCATCTCATCGAGTCCTTTTACCGTTCGATCCGCGAGGGTGCTCCTGTGCCCATTCCTTATCGAGAAATCCTGCTCACTGCCCGAATTATGGATGCTATCTTCGAACAGGTTAGCGCCGGGAGGCCGGGCCGTCGTTCGGCCTTTCAGGCGAAAGCCGCTTCGTCAGGAATAAGGAAGCCCTGACACGAACCCAGAGTTAACCTCCACATAGATGCCGAAGGTTTGCAAATGGGGTTTCTAGATCCGCTCAGGGGAAACTGTACGGGATTAAAATTACGATCATGCTTTGGAACCGAAGAAATCTATGAATACAGGAAGACTCTACTCAAGCGAGTTTTTTGCCGGGCAAGTGGAACGCTCAACTCGATCTGCCAGCGTGGTCGTGCCGCTGGTGCTGACCATCTTGCCGGTTAAGAGCGTGATCGACGTAGGGTGCGGCGTTGGGCCATGGGCAGCTGAATTTCTGGCTCGCGGGGTTGCCGATGTATGGGGCGTCGACGGCGATTACGTTCAACGTTCCCAGTTGCGTATCCCTCCCGATCGGTTCATGGCCCGTGATTTAACAAAAACTCTGCGATTCGAGCGTCGGTTTGATTTGGTGATCTGTCTAGAAGTTGCTGAGCACCTTCCAGAGTCGAGAGCTGAGGGATTCGTGGCCGACTTGACCTCCATGGCGCCCTGTGTTTTGTTTTCGGCGGCGATTCCAGGTCCGACAGGAACGGGTCACATAAACCCGCAATATCTGCCCTATTGGGTCAAGCTCTTTAAGGCACAAGGATATAAAGCAATCGATCCAATTAGACCGCTGATTTGGGGCAACGATTCAGTAGAATGGTTCTACCAACAGGATACAGTGATGTTCGTCGAGCCAAAACATCCCTTGTTGTCCAAAAACTTCCCCAAACCCCACACTATTATTCACCAGCAGTTATACGAGCAGGCCCTACACCAAACACCGACGCTCGGAAGGCTCGCGAGAGACTTTCCGTATGTATTTTACCAATCCATTTGTTACCATCTAGGCATTGGTTCGGCACCGCGCGGCTAGCGTTTAACCACCTTAAGCTGACGGCCAGTTTCTCAACGGAGCAAAGCGAATTTATTTCACGGCACAACGGCGCCCCTGAAAATTCATCAACGCACATTTAGCACACTACCCTGGAAAGAGAATAGCGGCCTTCGGTTCAGGGAAGGATGCAGCGATTCTTTACGTGCGGCAACGAAAGAGTTTGAGCTGAGGTGGCAGCGGGGTAACACCATTGTTGTGCCAGGCCGGAGCCTGCGGAGGTTGGTCGGGGCCAACCACGACCGTTCCGGAAATCACCTCCACCTCGAGACGTTCAGCCTGGAATCCAACTTTCCTCTGAGAATAACTGAAGATGCTCGCCACGAGCCGATCCGTGCGTGGAAGGGCTGAATCCGCTCGGTATGCCCCTTTAAGTTGAGGCCGTGTTTAAGTGCACCGCGCGGCCTCCGTTGAATACACAAGATCAGGGTTGGGACTGGAGTTATGCCTCCAACACTAGCGCTGCTTATTTGGCTGATTCTCTTGCTGGCACTGTTGGTTTTCGACCCCGCAAGAGAGCCTGGGATCTCTCCCGCCGTGTGGGTGGCTGTGATTTGGATGTTTATCGCTGGATCGCGGCTGCCTTCCCAATGGCTCTCTGGCGCCGAACAGGAACGGTCGGCGGCCGAAGTTATTGAAAGTGGAAACTCCATTGACCGCAATATCTTTATTGTGTTGATCCTGCTGGCGATCGGCATCTTGATTTCGCGGTCTTTCAAATGGGGTTCATTTTTCAGCCGCAATGTTGCCCTGTTAGCTCTCCTCTCATTCGCTTTGTTGAGCGTCTGCTGGTCCGACTTCCCCTTCGTCGCCTTGAAGCGCTGGTTTCGGGACTTGGGCAATTATCTGGTGATTCTAGTCGTTTTGTCTGACCCCCACCCGCTGGAGGCTGTCCGTACGCTGTTTCGACGCCTTGGCTATCTACTAATTCCGCTTTCCGTTGTGCTCATCAAGTACTTCCCCGAGATCGGCAGACAATACTCTTACTGGACGGGCGCTGCTATGTATGTGGGAGCGACCTTGAGCAAGAACTCGCTTGGCGCCGTGTGCCTGGTTAGTGGGCTCTTCTTTTTCTGGGATTTAGTGACGCGCTGGCCTGATCGCGGCCGGCGGCGGACGAAGCAGATCATTGTGTTGAACCTCGCGTTTCTCGCCATGACACTCTGGTTGCTGGAACGTTCAGACAGCGCCACCTCCCGCGTCTGTTTGGCGCTCGGCATCCTGGTGATCCTGGCCGCTCGCACCAGACTGGTTAAGCGTCAACCCGCTTTCCTCACCACGCTCATTCCGGCGGCGTTTTGCTTGTATTTGATTCTGGCCGTAGGCTTCAACATAAATGGCCAGCTTGCTGCAGCCGTGGGCAGGGACCCGACGCTCACCACCAGAACGGGGATTTGGTCCTTCCTTCTCAGCATGCACACGAATGCATTTGTTGGCACAGGCTACGAATCCTTCTGGCTAGGGTCTCGGCTCGAATTGATTTGGGAAAAATCCGGCTTCGGCGGCATTAATGAAGCACACAACGGTTATCTCGAGATGTACCTGAACCTGGGCCTAATTGGGCTTTTTTTACTGAGTGCATTCCTGATCGCCAGCTTCCGCACGATTTGCAGAAGACTCAAGCCCTTTTCCAGCTTCGCCTCCCTCAGTTTGGCACTGTGGACCGTTACGCTTTTCTACAACGTAACCGAGGCGGCCTTCAAAGCGCATTTGATGTGGCTCACGTTTCTGATTGCAGCTCTTGCCGTACCTGGGCGTGCTCAGGACCATGCCACAAGTATTTCTGAATTTGAAATCGCAGGAACCCGCGCAATATTCCAGGATCTTCCCTTGGAAACAAAAAGGTTGGAGGGTTGAGGATGCACACAGTCAATACAACACAAGAATCAACTTCCAGTACTCGCTTACAATCTGAAACCGCCACTTCGTCCTCCGGGCTTACGAAGATTCGCGTAAAGGGCAAGAGCCTGTCGGTTCAGACGGTGCAGATTGGCGGCAGGACAGTGATCGCTGCGGGCAGATGGCTCAAAATTGCGGTAGTCCAGGACGAAGAATTGGTGGAGGGCGAAACAGTCAAGGACCCAGAGTCCTTTCTTTCCCAGTTGAGGGCATCAGGCTTGAACGCCGACATCTTCACGTTTGGCCAGAAGCTTCCAGATACCCATCCGAAATATGCATACCACTTCGAGTGGGACAACGTGGCTGCGATTCCCATCACTACGTTTTCTGAGTGGTTACAGGAGCGTACCAAACCCGATGTACGCGCGGCTGTCAGGAAGGCGGCGAAGGCTGGAATTGTTGTCAAGCGGGCGGGTTTTGACGACGAGTTTGTGGAAGGTATAGCTAGCATCTATAACGAGACACCGTTCAGACAGGGAAAACCCTTTTGGCACTTCGGGAAGACTTCTGACGTCATCAAGAGCATGAACTCAACTTATCCAGAAAGAAACGTTTTTCTGGGCGCATACTATGAGAATAAACTAATCGGTTTTGTGAGACTCATCTGCGTCAAAGAAACCGCTGTCCTGATGCAGTTGCTGAGCAAAGTGAAATACTCCAACAAGAAACCGAACAATGCCCTCATGGCGAGGGCCGTTGAGCTGTGCGAGCAGAGCGGAATCCGTTATTTGACGTACGGCAAATACATCTACAACGATTCCAAGAGTTCGCTCACGGAGTTTAAGAGGCGAAACGGCTTTGAACAGGTGCTGCTTCCTCGGTATTTCATTTCCCTGACCCGTAAAGGGAAAATCGCTCTGAGATTGGGACTCCACGGCGAGCTCAGCCGCCGAATTCCTGAATCCTTACTCAGGCAACTCCTGAGGATCAGAAGCTTGTGGTACACGTTCAGACGGAAGCAGTTAATCCCGAATCTGCCGTGAGAATATGAAGTGGAGTGCCCGAGGACGATTGAGTGAGCCAGTCTGTGGGAGTTCGCGACAGAAATGTCACAGTTGCAGGCAATCTGGTCCGTATCGCGCGCGTAAGGCAGCTTGATCACATTCCCGAGCCCTTGGCTGCCGCGGACCGCAGAATACGCAGCCTGCGGTATGCAAAAAATGGCCCGCCACTGAGACCAATCAGCGAGCGGGCCTGGCAGAAAAGCTCGGGCCGGAGCAGAAAGTACGCCGCATCAGGCCCGAGAAGAGACGCTTATTGCATGCCGCGGCTTTTTCTTTCAGAGCGCTCGATGCCAGACTGGCTATGCAGCCACGACACTTTGCCTCGGGGCGCATCAGTGAGCAACCGCCTTGATGTTGGTTGGCGGAGCGAGTGCTCCCGTCTGGGCGAGCGGATGAGGATAGGTGTACGGCGTGTAGTACGACGTCCACGTGTTCGTAGCTGTGCACTGGTAGAGGGTGAGGGTGTCCGTAGCCCAATACGCAGCATTCGGAGTGCAAGAACTGGGTAGGGATGCCGAAGTGCCGATGCCCACTCCGCTCGTGCCGTTGAAGTCAGTTACATGGTTATAATAGTCCCTGTTCGCAACTATGACACTTGTCGTTGCATTGTCCGTCGCCAGCACGCAGCTAGGCAGGTTTGCCCCGGTGTTGCCCCACTCGTAGTTCGGAGCCAACACCTGGTTGTGGACACGTCCCGGCTGGTCCCGAAAGGGATAAACTCCTCCATTGGTATCGAAATGGCGACTGCAGGTATCCCCAGAACTCAAGAGGCTGCAGGTGGAGTCGGAGGAGCAAGCCGTGTCAGGGTTCGCAGCGCAGAAGCCCATGCCTCCGGGCGCCGCCGCCGTGCTGCCCCCGACGTTCTCCCAAACGCAATTTCCGCTATCTGTTGTCGTCCCGGCGACACTCTGGTTCCAGGACGAGGGATAGGTTCCACTGGTGCAGGCACTAGTGTTCTGGAAATTAAAGGCGCCGGAATTGTTGCTGAGAGGTCCCACCACGGCTCCCGCTGCATAGGAATGTCCGGCTTGGAAGTCCGGTGCATTCAAAGTGTTCAGGTCAGATTTGACACTTGTCGGAGTTGCCGAGACGGGAGTCCAGTCAAGCCCCACCGCTGCGATCCCCCATGTCGAGGTCTCGGCACTAATCTGTTCTGCAATACGATAGTACTGCAACGCAATTGAGGTCCACGAGTTTGATCCCCCAATGGAGTTGTTATAGAAAAGCAGCATCCCGCCGCGAATGCCCATTAACCCCATGGTTGTTCCGGAACTGTCGCTTATCGAATTATTGTAAATCTCGCCCAGCACCGGCGACCGGTATTGCCCACTATCCGTCCCGTGCCAGCCGCCCATCTCATTTCCCACAATGGTGTTGTAACGGACGACCATTTTTGCGCCGTAGTAAGCGTCAAAGAATCCTTCGGTGCTCTGATGTGAAGTCGTGTAATAGTTTGCCTCAGCATAGATAGCCTGGTTTGTGCCGAGGTTCGTAGGATCATTCCAGTTCTGATAACCACGCGTAGTAAAATCGCCGCCGAAATTAAGAGGAACAGCGCCCGCGCCGGAGGAAACGTTATCCTGGAAATAGTTATTGTCGATCAGCCCATACCCGTCGTAGGCGGTGACCGCCACCGCGCTGCTGGTGGGCATTTGGACGTGGTTATGATGAAAGCGAAATCCCACCTGCCCGTGCTGACCTTGTAGATCGATGTTTCCATTGTAAGTGGCATACCCAGCAATGAAAGTAAATCCCGTTACCGTAACCACACCACCCGAGGGCGCCTGCACATGCAAGCCTTGGGCAATGCCAATGTTTATGACTGTGTTGTCCGTGCACGATATGCTACCCACAGAGGGGTCTCCGCTGCCTGTGCAAACGGTCTGGCCTTGTAACGTGATTGCCGTGGGAACCGACACTTGGGCGGTCCAAGTACAAGTGCCTGCCGGGACGTTCACCGTATCCCCGCTGCCGGCCGAGCTGATGGCCGTTTGGACGTCCGAAGACGAACAAGACGCTGCATTGATGGTGCTTGCCTGCACTTCTGTACTCAATAGCGCACTGAGAATCAGTCCGAAGAATATCGCTGTTGTAATTCGTGCCATTAATACCGATCCTCCTTATAAAATATACGAATATCATCGTTCCAGACGGTTCCGGGCTCGACAGCCGCTTCCTCTTACCGGGCTCCCCAAGTCATTCCGCTTAATGAGCGCCCAGGAACTTCACGAAAGCTGTCGCACCCGAAACCATAAGCATCCAATATCTGACAAAGAACAGGCTCTGTCAATGGTACCTAGGTACCGTCGGGTCTTTTAGGGTCAGAGAGGGGGTCGCAATGAAACCGCTGGTCTCGATTCTAATTCCTGCCTACAACGCCGAGAAGTGGATCGCTTCCGCCTTACAATCCGCGGTTGACCAAACCTGGCCACGCAAAGAGATCATCGTTGTAAACGACGGGTCCAAGGATAAGACGGCGCAAGTGGCCGGGCGGTTTGCCTCGAAAAGGGTAGCTGTGGTATCCACTGAGAACGGGGGCCTTTCGGCGGCTGTAAATCACGCCTACCGACGCAGCCAAGGGGATTATATTCAGGAACTGGACGCGGACGATATTCTGGCGCCGGACAAAATCGAGCGTCAACTCGAGGCGCTTCACGAACGCGATAGCCGTCGAATGCTTCTTTCCTCGCAGTGGGCTCCGTTCTACTTTCGGACTCGCAATGCCCGCTTCATTCGCAACTCCCTATGCCAGGACCTTTCTCCTGTCGATTGGCTCTTAACGAAGATGGGAGAACACGTGCACATGCAAAACGCGACCTGGCTGGTGAGCCGCGAACTGGCCGAGGCCGCAGGACCATGGAACGAAAGTCTTGCCTACGATCAAGATGGCGAATACTTTTGCCGCGTCCTCTTGGCATCCGAAGGTACGCGATTCGTACCGGATACAGGGGTCTTCTACAGGATTTCAGGCAGGAAGAGTGTGAGTGTTATTACCAAGTCAGATAACAAGAAGAGAGAGTCGCTGCTGCTTTCGATGAAATTGCATGTTCGATACCTCCGTTCGCTCGAAGAGAGCGAACGTGTTCGCAAGGCCTGTTTAGCGTACCTCCAAATCATGTGCATCGACTTCTGGCCGGGCCGACCGGATATAATGGCGGAATTGCAGAACCTTGCCGCGCAACTTGGGGGGCGACTGGAACCGCCTCTCTTGCGGTGGAAATACGCCTGGATGGCGCCACTGTTCGGGCGGAACGCTGCGACTTGGGCTCAGACGACACTCCCGCAGTTCAGGGCCTTTTGCCTTCGGCAATGGGACAAGGCTATGTTCAACTTGGAAGCGGTCGACAGGTCATTCGATAGGCTGATAACCTGGAGATCGTCACCCGGTGGGGTAAGGAAGGGGGATTGAGTGGCGGCGACTCAACAACTGGACAGGATCAAGGCTATCTGGGAGGAACACCTCGAGGCTGCCAGGAATCTTACGGGGCTTGCCGCAGCCGTTTCTACCGTTGTTGATACGATCCGCTCTTCCCTGGCTGCAGGCGGCATGCTCCTCATTGCAGGGAACGGGGGATCAGCGGCCGACGCTCAGCACATCGCAGCGGAGCTTACAGGCCGTTTCCTGCGCGATCGCAGGCCGCTCCGAGCCATGGCCCTGCACGTCAACACCTCGGCTCTCACCGCGATTGGGAACGACTACGGGTACGACCAGGTCTTTGCCCGCGAACTTGGTGCCCATGCCCGGCCGGGCGACGTGTTGCTCGCGATCTCGACGAGCGGCAACAGCGCCAACATCCTGCACGCAATCGAGGCGGCGCGCCAGCGCAAAGTCACGGTCATTGGGCTTACAGGGGATTCGGGAGGTAGGATGCGGGCCGCGTGCGACCTCTGCCTGTGCGTTCCTTCCAAATCAACACCTCGAATCCAGGAAATGCACATCATGATCTACCACGCAATTTGCGAACTGCTGGAAGAGAGGCTCGGAGAAAAATGACAGCCTGGAGTGCTGTAACTCCGCTGCCGCACTCCAAACCAATGATCGCGCACCACATCTGGGTGTAATTTGGACAAGATTAGAACGACACGAAGTCATGCAAATTCAGGCGAGAGCGGCCGCGAAGCAGCGCCCCGCGAGATTGCCTTCGACTGCCGTTTTTTCATTGGCGACCGCCCCTGCGTGTGGCACAAGGTAAAGGGGGTTCTTTGCACTTGCGACTACTACCAGCGGATCGAGGGGCGCCTTCTGATCATTAAGCTGGACGCTATGGGTGACGTGCTGCGGACCACGTCGTTGCTTCCCGCCTTGGCGGAGGCACACCCGCGTGCCGCAATCACTTGGATCACCCGGCGGGAGTCACACCCCCTCCTTGAGCTCAATCCTTATGTCAGTGAAATCCTCAATTACGGAGAAGACGCTCTGGTGCAGTTGCAGGCGCGGAACTTCGATCGCTTGATCAACCTCGATGCAGGCAAAACCAGCGCCGCATTGGCCAGCATGGCAATTTCCAAGCAGAAGGATGGGTTTATTCTCGACAGGCGAGGGTGCGTTCAACCTACTAATGCTGCGGCGCAAAGATGGCTTGAGATGGGCGTCTTCGACGATCTTAAGCGCCAGGGGACCAAGACCTACCAGCAGCATATGTTGGAGATTATCGGCCTCCCCGCAGCGCCGCACCGGTACGTTTTCGAATTAACCGAGGAGGAGAGGGCCCGCGGGCGCGGACATCTCGAGGCGCTGGGCGTCGATCTGTCTCAGCTCGTCATTGGCCTGAACACCGGAGCTGGGAGCCGATGGCAACTCAAGCAGTGGCGTGAAGAAGGCTACATTGAATTGGTCGAACGCTTGGCAAGCCGGCATAGCGCACAATTTGTGCTTCTGGGCGGACCGGAAGAACATGCTCGACACCAGCGGCTAGTGTCCGGCTCCCGAATTCCATTAATTGATAGCGGCTGCAACAACTCTGTAAGGCACTTCGCAGCAATCGTTGCGGCGTGTACTCTGGTTGTTGCCGGAGATACGCTGGCGATGCATTTGTCACTGGCTTTGGGCCGGCGGGCCGTGGTGTTGTTCGGTCCGACGAGCTCCTCCGAGATTGAAATGTACGGACTCGGTGAAAAGGTTGTGCCGAAGATCGATTGCCTCGCCTGTTATAAGCCCACTTGCGATTTTGTCCCGAACTGCATGGATCTGATCACTACCGGGATGGTCGAGGCGGCGGTGGAGCGCCAATTGTCGGCGGCAAGAGTTGCCAATCAGAAGCTGGAAGCGGTCCAAGATAGTAATTTGAGCCCTAGTGTTGGCATTTAGGCCGGCATCTGCTAACAATCCACCTGCGCGGCCGGGACTACACTCCAATTAGGACGCTAACTAAACTTATCGCAGAACGACTGTGGGCAAATGAATCCAAAACCCCAAACCAAAAGGTCGATACCTCTTCTGGCTCTCCTTACCGGAGGCGGTGACAGACCCTACGCGTTCGGCTTGGCAACGTCGCTCATGTCCAGGGGCGTGACCATGGACTTGATAGGCAACGACGAGCTCGATTGTCCGGACTTCCAGGGCAAGCCCGGAATAAACTTTCTTAACCTGCGAGGTAATCAACGACCGGATGCAGGCGTGCAGGAAAAAATCCGCAGGATACTGGCGTATTACGCCCGGCTAATTCGTTACGCTGCCACAGCTAGGCCACGAATCTTCCACATCCTTTGGAATAACAAATTCCAGCTCATCGACCGAACCCTGCTCATGCTATACTACCGATTCCTGGGGAAGAAGATCGTCCTCACGGTCCACAATGTGAATGCGGGCAGAAGGGACTCTAGAGACACTCTCCTCAATCGGCTTACACTCCGAATTCAATACTGGCAGGCCGCCCATATTTTCACGCATACGGAGAAGATGAAGCTTGAGCTCATCGACGGGTTTGGAGTGCAATCGGCCCGTATCACCGTCGTCCCTTTTGGGATCAATAATGCTGTCCTGAACACGCGCCTAACGCCGGCCGAGGCAAGGCAAAGACTGGGCATCCGAGAGGGCGAAAAGGCAATTCTGTTCTTCGGCAACATCAAGCCTTATAAGGGCCTGGAATACCTTACCAGCGCATTTCGGCGAATCCTGGACCGGGGAAAGGATTATCGGTTAATCATCGCAGGAAGTCCAGGTAGCGAGGAGAAATACTGGGCCTCCATCCAGGAGACGATTCGGGCGGAGGCGCGGATACTCGTGAGGGCAGACTTCATTTCAGATGACGACACGGAAATGTACTTCAAGGCGGCGGATGTTTTGGTATTGCCTTACAGGCACATCTATCAGAGCGGCGTTTTATTTCTGGGATACAGTTTCGGCCTGCCTGCCCTCGCGGCCGATGTGGGCTCCCTTAAGGATGACATCGTGGAGGGCAAGACGGGGTTTTTATTCAGACCTGAGGACCCGGGCGATCTCGCGAGGGCCATTGAACAGTACTTCGCGAGTGATCTATACAGGGCCTTGAACAGCCGCCGTCAGGAAATACGTGATTACGCCGTAGCGCGCCATTCCTGGGACGTCGTCAGCCAGACGACCCTGAACGTCTATAGCGCCTTAGAAAGCGGAAGCGGAGATCCCGCCTTCGCACGAATGGTGGGGGCGGCGCCTGTGGCCGCCCCAGGCCAACGATCCCGCGCCTCCGGGACCTCTACGAAGCAGTAACCTGGAATGTCCACCCAACAGCAATTGCTAGACGCACTCCGCACCGACCATCTGCGCACGGACCTGAAAGGCCGGTCCGTTCGGGGTGGGTTGTTGACACTCACCTCGCAGGGCGCTCAGTTCGTTCTCCAGTCTATCTCCACTGTTGTCCTCGCCCGGTTACTCACTCCTGCCGACTTCGGGTTGGTCGCCATGGTCACTGCCGTTACGGGGTTGGCCGCCGCCTTTGCGGACCTCGGCCTCTCGGAGGCCACCATCCAACGCCAAGACATCACCCAGGATCAAGTCACCGCCTTGTTCTGGATTAACGTAGGCGTAGGGTTAGGCCTCACACTGATCACGGCATCTCTGGCTCCGTTTTTGGCTTGGTTCTATCGAGAACCGCGGCTCAAGGACATCACCTTGCTACTATCTCTAAACTTCCTCATGGGCGGTCTGAGAGTGCAGCACGATGCTCTTCTCAAACGACAGATGCGGTTTTGGTCCGTGGCCATTCGAGATGTGTTATCCCTGGCGCTGGCCGTTCCTCTTGCCATCCTAGTGGTGCTGAAAGGTGGCGGATATTGGGGGATAATCGTTCTCCCTCTGACCTGGACCTTTACCCGAATGGCGCTTTCCTGGTTGATGGTCAGATGGGTTCCAGGCCTGCCCCGGCGTAACGCCCAAGTGGGTTCGCTGGTCATCTTTGGTGGAAATGTTGCCGCCTCCTACCTCTTATATAATCTGAATCGTGGCGCTGACAGCGTCCTGATAGGCTGGCATCTGGGAGTTTATCCGCTCGGATTGTATTCGAGGGCCTACAATCTGCTGATGCTGCCAGTCCGTCAACTCAATATACCGGTCAGCAGTGTTGCTATCCCGATTTTCAGCAGACTTCACAGCGATCCGGAGAGATTGGCGCGATTCTATCTTCGCGCCGCTAGTTTGATCATGTGGATCGCAACTCCGGTCTTCGGTTATCTTTTCGTTGCCGCGCAACCGGTGATTGTCCTGGTACTTGGGCGTCAGTGGCATGCGGCGGCGCCGGTTTTTCAAATTCTTGTCATTTCGGCATTGGGCCAACTGCTTCTTGACTCCACCGTTTGGTTGTTTGTGAGCCGCGGGCAATCGGCGCAGCTTTTCAAACTTCTGCTGGTTATTTCTCCGATTATTGTAGGTAGCTTTGCAGTCGGCCTACCCTTTGGCATTCGGGGCGTGGCCCTCTCTGGCTCGCTAGCTCTGCTTGCCATTCTCCCTTGGATTCTCAAATACGCCTTCCGCGGTACCCCATTGACGTTGACGCGTCTTGGGCAGGCCATCCTATGCCCTATTACACTTTCCTTCGCGGGCATTTGCTTAGCCGAACTAACCCTGCGCCTTTTCGCTCCGCAACGGATTGTTCCCCAGCTTTTAGTTGCCGCCCTTGGTTTCGCGATGGCTTACTTGCTTTCAATGGTGGCTCGCCCGGTGCGCAAGGAAGTCATGTCACTCAGGGGGCTAGCCAGCGAGTTGCGAGTATCTGGCCAGACCGTCTAACATGAGTCAACTCCTTATCGAAGCTGGCCGCACCGAGAGGCAGTACTGGCGGGACCTTTGGCGCTACCGGGAACTGTTTTATTTTCTCGCCTGGCGCGATCTGCTGGTGCGCTACAAGCAAACCATAGTTGGAGTTGGCTGGTCTCTGATCCGGCCCCTCCTGACGATGATTGTGCTTACGGTGGTTTTCGGCAAGCTGGGCAAGATGCCTTCCGGGGGAGTGCCGTACCCGCTCTTAGTGTTATGTGGCATGCTCCCGTGGCAGTTTTTTTCCACAGCCATGTCCGAAACCGGTAACAGCCTCGTTTCCAACTCCAGCCTGATATCCAAGGTGTATTTCCCCCGCGTTGTGGTTACGGTCAGCAGCGTCATCACGAGTTTTGTGGACTTTCTGATCTCCTCGGCCTTCCTGGTTGTTCTTATGGTTTGGTTCCGATATGCGCCTCCTGCGACCGTGCTGTTTTTGCCATTTCTCGTACTGCTGGTGTTCGGCGCCTCGCTTGGGGTCGGATTGTGGATCTCCGCCCTCATGGTTCAGTACCGTGATTTCCGTTTCATCGTCCCTTTCGTAGCCCAATTTGGCCTTTATGTCTCGCCCGTGGGCTTCCAGAGCGGCGTCGTTCCCGCGCGCTTTCGCCTCCTTTACTCGCTCAATCCGATGGTAGGAGTTATAGATGGTTTCCGCTGGTGCCTGTTGGGTGGGCAAAGCAGCACTTACTGGTTGGGACTGGCCATTGCGGTCATTGACGTGACCATCCTCGTCTCGTCTGGAATATGGTATTTCAGAAAGACGGAACAGACTTTTGCAGATGTGATCTGAGCGATGTCCGACGCCCCCTCATCAGCCTTTTGCTTGCCTGATTTCGCTATTATCATTGAAAATCTTGGCAAACGGTACAGCATCGGCCATCAGCGGACCAGGAATGACGGCATGCGCCATGCGATTGAAGACGCGATTCGTGCGCCGATTGCCTGGCTTCGGTCGCGCCGTCAAAACAGGCTTCGGCAGGCGGATTTCTGGGCTCTTCGCGATGTTTCTCTTCAAATCAAGCGCGGCGAGGTGGTCGGCATCATCGGGCGCAACGGCGCGGGCAAGAGCACCCTGTTGAAACTCCTGAGCCGGATTACCGTTCCCACCGAGGGACGGATCCTTATTGACGGCCGAGTCGCCTCCCTCCTTGAAGTCGGTACAGGATTTCACATGGAACTCACGGGGCGAGAGAACATCTTCCTTAACGGCGCGCTTCTAGGGATGACCCGCGCCGAAATGATTCGCAAATTCGACGATATCGTCGCCTTTTCGGAAATTGAAGAATTTCTTGACACCCCCGTCAAACGATACTCGTCCGGCATGTATGTCCGCCTGGCATTTGCTGTGGCCGCCCACCTTGATCCCGAGATCCTGATCGTGGACGAAGTGCTCGCTGTAGGCGACGCTGCCTTTCAGAAGAAATGTCTCGGGAAGATGGGAAGCTTCGCTCAGAGCGGAAGAACCGTCCTTTTTGTTAGCCACAATATGGAAGCCGTCCGGAGCTTATGTCACAGGGGTGTCTGGCTGAAGGAAGGTCGGCTGCATCAAGACGGAGAAGCCTCTGAAATCGTGGGGGCTTACTTTAATAGCCTCTCCAGCGAGCGCTCATTCTCCTGCGTAAACACTGAGTACGGACTGACCATTCAGAAAGTCACGTTAAAAAACGCCCGGGGGGAGGAAAGCAGTCAGTTTTGCCCAGGAGACGATTTGGTGGTGGAAATAACCTACGATGCACAGAGGCGCATCGAGAAGCCCATCATTGCGCTGGGGGTGTTGGGAATTAATGGCGCCTGCTTCACTTCCAATATGCTGCTGGATGGGCACAGGCCTGATCGCTTGGAAGGCCACGGGCAGATAACCTGCACCTTCAAGTCTATTCCCCTGCTTCCGCAAAGCTACACAGTCAAAATGATCGTTCGTGCGGCAACGGTCAAGGACCTTATCGTTCCTTATCAAGATGTAGCCTCTTTCGCCGTGGTCGGAGATCTCGCCGCATACGGTTACAAGGGACAGTTTATTTCGTATGCACAATACTCCACACCCGTCGTCGTGCCCTATGAGTGGCGGCTCCCCGACGGCACCGCCGTGGCCGTGGCATTGAACCGTCCGGCGCTTATTGACCGAGAGAGCATTAGATGAGAGGCCGCCATTCCTGATTAGCCGCATTCACACGCATGAAAGTCTTTCTCGTCGGTGACAATCGAACTTCCATCAACTGGGGGCGGGCCGCCAGCCTGGCGCTGCATCAGTTATTATCCGGCCCGTTCGAAATCACCGGCCGGGTTGCCTGTGACCTGTTCAATCTGTCTCTGGCCGACGCTGGCTACGTTGGCACGTTGATGCCTTCGAAGTACTACCAGCACTTTCGGTATCTGTTCCTAAGGCGCGCGCGGCGGCCTTTCTCCTGGTACATCAGGCTGGAACAAATGGTCGGCGCCAGGGATTTCATTGCTGAAGATCCGGCGGCAAGCATTGACAATCTGTTGGCTCACAAACGCCGGTATCCCGCTCTCGGCCGCATCTACGATCAAGCCAAGGAAGCCAACCTGCTCGTGGTCGACGGAAATGGCGATATCATTTTCTCCACCCCGCCACGCCGATCAACGCTGTTTCTGCTGGCGATGATCGAACTGGGCATTCGGCTGAAAAAGCCGGTCTTCGTCGTGAATTCGATGATTTCAGATTGTCCATTGACCGGCAGGAACAACTCCACGCTCGCGGCGGCCAGGCGATTATTTGCGCAATGCCGAGCTGTGTCATTGCGCGACCCTGTGTCCCTTGAGTACGTCCGATCGGAAATTCCGGAGACTAACTCGACTCTTATCCCTGATTCACTCTTTGCCTGGTATTCACTCTACGCGAGCCACGAATCCCGCCCGCCCTCGAACGGGGACTTCTTGCTGACCCACCCCGAGAATGAGGAGTATTGGGGCAAACTTGATTTTTCTCAGCCGTACATATGCATTGGAGGGGGCGCTTTGGCGGGCTACCGACCCGATAGGTCGGTGCAATGCTATTCGCGGCTCGTGGATGCAATAAAACAACTCGGTTATCGCGTCTACTTGACGGAATGCGATTGGCCGGATTCATTCCTGCAACGAGTCGCCCGGGAAAAGGAGGTCGGCATCGTTCCGGTGGATGTCCCGATCCTGATGTGCGGGGCCGTATTGGCTCATGCCCGGCTATTCATCTCCGGACGATATCACCCGTCGATTCTTGCCTCGCTGGGCGGGACTCCCTGTATTTTTCTGGCCACTCACGCGCACAAGATGGGCAGTCTCTCGCGCCTGCTTGGATATGAGGGATCCCAGGAGTTCAGCGCCTTTCCAGCCGATTCTGACATCGCAGGGATTGTGTCGACTGCGCGGAAGTACCTTGATCAAGGGGAAAC
Organism: uncultured Acidobacteriota bacterium; assembly: GCA_963831905.1. Classification (GTDB taxonomy): domain Bacteria; phylum Acidobacteriota; class Terriglobia; order UBA7540; family UBA7540; genus CAVROP01. The sequence continues at coordinate 533,910 of CAWHRX010000010.1, forward strand.
TCTGCGCACCAGCATCAGGCAAGTGGCGAAATCGCTTTGCGATGAGGCCATCTTTTTACCCACCTTTCTGAAGCGTCACATGAATCATGACCCGCTTGAACCATGGGAGCCCTTCTCCAAGGTGCCGGCGGCACCGTGCAGCTAAATCAGCCAGGAGCGGATACTAACTTCCAGAAAGTTTCTATTGTCGTGCCTTTTTACAATGAGCGGGAGAGCGTTAGACCACTCTACGCACGCCTTACCGATGTAATGAATCGTGTTGGCCTGCCGTACGAACTGGTTTTTGTGGACGACGGAAGCCGCGATTAGACCCCGGAAATACTGGATGAGATTTGCCAGATGGATAGCCACGTCTGCGTGGTCCAATTGAGGAGGAACTTCGGCCAAACGGCAGCGCTCCAGGCTGGATTCGACTCTGTCCAGGGCGATGTCATCATCTCGATGGACGGGGACCTCCAGCATGACCCGGAAGACATCCCGGAGTTCCTTGCGAGCATGGCCGAAGGGTACGATGTGGTCAGCGGCTGGCGCGTGGCAAGGAAGGATGCATGGCTCACGCGGCGCCTGCCCAGCCGCGTCGCCAACTGGCTGATGGCGAAGCTCTCCGGCATGCCGCTCCACGATTTCGGCACGACATTCAAAGCCTACCGCCGCGAAGTCCTTCAAAATATTCGTCTCTATGGCGAATTACATCGCTTTATTCCAGCCCTGGCAAGCTGGTCCGGAGCAAGGATTAAGGAAATCCCTATAAAGAACACCGTTCGAGAAAAGGGGAAGTCGCATTACGGCCTCTCGAGGACGTTTCGAGTTCTGTTGGACCTGATCGGCGTTAAATTCCTTCTCGACTATTCCACACAGCCCTTGCAGTTCTTTGGGCTTCTGGGCCTGCTGGGCATAGGCGCCGGCACGGGTGTCGGTTGCTTTCTGTTCTTCGAAAAGCTGGTGCTCCACAAAACAATAATGCTCGAACACGGACCTCTTCTCTTCGTTGCCATGCTCCTGTTTCTGGCTGGAATTCAGTTTCTTTCGGTAGGTCTCATTGGCGAGATGCTTTCGCGCACGTATTACGAGTCCCAGAAGAAGCCCATCTATGCCATGCGCGAAGTCAAGCGCCACGGGTCCGAATCAACGGCCAAGGTCCAGCCGCGATAAGGGACTCGCGACTTGGAGCGGCTATCAAGGCGAGACATGCAACCAATTATCGCAATTGGGGGCGGCGGCCACGCGAAGGTCGTAATCACCATTCTTCGAAAGCTGAAACGCTTCCGCACCCTCGGCTACACCGACCTGAAGGACAATGGCACAGTGGAGGGCGTTCCCTACCTTGGATCTGATCGTGAACTGGCAGCGCTTGCCGCCGGGCCTGAGAAGCCGAATGCCGTTCTCGCCGTAGGCCAGATTGGCCTAGGCGAACTGAGGTGCGATTTGTGGGCTCGATTGCAACCTTTCGCACTGCCCTTTCCATTGATCATTTCCCCGGACGCAATCGTCAACGAGGGAGTATCCGGTGGCGAAGCCGCAGTGGTGATGGACGGTGTAGTCATCAATAGTGGCGCGAAGTTGGGGCGGGGCGCGATCATCAATACGAACAGTACCATCGAGCATGACGTCGCGCTGGCAGACTGGGTACATGTCGCTCCGGGCGCCACAATATCCGGAGGTGCCTCCGTAGGCCGATTCTCGATGATTGGCGCCGGCGCGACGGTCATTGAAGGGATTAAGATCTCGGAGCGCTGCATGATCGGCGCAGGGGCGACGGTCGTACGCGATATCATAGAGCCGGGTGTCTACGTCGGCAGTCCCGCCCGACGAATAAGATAGGATTCCAGTGCCACACGTTTGTATCATTGCCGAGGCAGGCGTAAATCACAACGGCTCGCTGGACCTTGCCCTGCGGCTGGTCGATGCGGCCAAAGCAAGCGGGGCTGATGCCGTCAAGTTCCAGACATTCCGGGCTGATTTGCTCGCCACTCGTTCTGCGCGCAAGGCGCCCTATCAGGAGCGTACGACCGCCAATGCGGAATCGCAATTCGAGATGCTGCAGCGGCTCGAACTCGACGCCGCGGCGCACCAGCGACTCATCGCGCATTGCCGCGAGATCGGCATTCAGTTTCTCTCCAGCCCCTTTGACGCCGCGAGCGCCGACTTTCTAGCCACGTTGAACGTACCGCTATTCAAAGTGCCTTCGGGCGAGATTACTAATTTGCCTTTCCTCCGCCACCTGGCCGGCAAAGGCCGCCCACTGATTCTCTCCACTGGAATGTCGACGCTCGGCGAGGTGGAAGAAGCCGTCCGGGAACTCAAGGCCGCCGGCGCCACCGAGATCACCTTGCTGCACTGCGTCACTGAGTATCCGACACCCTACGACCAGGTGAACCTCCGCGCCATGCAAACCCTTAAGGCAGCGTTCGGCCTGCCCGTGGGTCATTCGGACCACACGCCCGGCATCGAGATTGCCGTTGCGGCTGCGGCCTTGGGCGCCGAAGTGATCGAGAAACACTTTACGCTCGATCGTTCCCTTCCCGGCCCTGACCACGCCGCGTCGCTTGAGCCCGAAGAACTCGGGCAGATGGTGGCGGCGATCCGGCACGTCGAAGCGGCGCTCGGCAACGGCGTCAAGGCTCCCGCCCCGTGTGAACTGGCCAACCTTCGGATCGCCCGCAAAAGCGTTGTGGCCGCCCGCTCGCTCCAAGCAGGCCATCAGCTTGTGCTCGAGGATCTGGAAATTAAGCGGCCGGGCAGTGGGATCGCGCCGAAAATGTTGCCGGCGTTCATTGGCCGCACCCTGCGAGTCAGCCTCGCGAAAGATGAGATCATCAAGTGGGATCATTTGGCGTGAAATTTGTAGGGGGAAGGCTTGCCCTCCTCAAACGCAGACAGCAGACAGCAAGCCGTTTCCCGGCATTGCCCGGCACTTTACTGTCAGGTCGCGGTGGTGTATAAGGACGGGGGATTGATCTAACCTTTAGTGCCACTTCGATGCAGCGAGGGAATTGCGTTCGGCCTGAGCAGCGAGTGTTTTCGTCCCAAATTCACACCCTGGCGCTGTTTAGGAACCACTCCACAGTGCGTTTGAGCCCCTCTTCGAAACCCACTTTTGGATCGTACCCAGGAAGCGGCGAGCCTTTTCAATTCCCGCCTGAGAGTGCCGTACGTCGCCCACCCTGGCACTGGAGTACTCAGGTTCCAACGGGCGCCCTACTATGGCGGAAAGAGAGCGAAGGAGGTCGTTGAGGGTGTGTCGCTGGCCGGTGCCGATGTTGAAGACCATTCCGTCGACACCCTCCGCAAAACAGGCGAGAAGGTTGGCGTCCGCGACGTTATCAACATACGTAAAGTCCCGAGATTGTTCTCCGTCGCCGTTAACTACGGGGCTAACGCCCTTCAACGCCGCTTCGGCAAAGCGTGATATGACCGCAGAGTAGGGCGAATGAGGATTCTGCCGCGGGCCGAATACATTGAAGTATCGAAGGGAAACCGCCGGCGTGCCGTAAATCCTATGAAAGATCACGCCGTACTTCTCACCCGCGAGTTTGGCGAGGGCGTAGGGGGAGAGGGGATTCTCCGGCATGGTTTCCACTTTTGGCAACTTTTCACTCTCTCCGTATACGGAGGATGAACTGGCGAACACAAAGCGCATCACCTGAGCATCACGGGCCGCCACGAGCATGTTCAGAGCGGCGGTGACGTTAGCCCGGTTGCTGCTGATTGGATCTTCTACGGAGCGCGCCACGGAAGGAATTGCCGCCTGGTGGAGCACGTAGTCGGCTCCCTTCACGCAGGCTTTGCAGACCGCAAGTTCCGCGAGATCGCCTTCAACAAACTCGATGCGGTCGAGGCAATTTTCGATATTGCGTCTGAAGCCGGTGCTGAAATTATCCACCACTTTCACCGAATGGCCCATTTCCACGAGTCGCATAACCAATGCCGAACCGATAAACCCCGCGCCGCCAGTAACCAGAAAGCTTGCCATGCGGGCCTCCTTGCCAGGATTCGAATAATGAAGTCTCTTCACAGCCTCTTAGTTAATTGTCTGAGAATAGACAAGCTCTATTTATATCACGGGGGCTTTGTCGGTTGCCAAGCCTATGAGCATGAAGCGACGTAAAATCTGCGTCGTGACAACTAGCCGGTCTGATTTCGGGCTGCTTCGCGAGCTCCTGAAGTGCATCCAGGCTGATCCCGCCCTGCAACTCCAGGCGATCGCCTCCGGCATGCATTTGGCGCCGGAGTTCGGGCTTACGGTGCAGGAGATCGAAACCGAAGGCGTCGAGATCAAACGAAAAATCGATATGCGAATTGCCGGCGGATCCGGCGTGGCCAATGCCAAATCCATCGGCCTGGGACTGACAGGCTTTGCCGAGGCCCTGGCGGAATTGAAGCCCGCCATGATGGTTCTGTTGGGAGATCGCTTCGAGCTGTTCGCGCCCGCCATCGCTGCGTTAATGCTGCGCATTCCGATCGCGCATGTCCACGGGGGCGAGCGCAGCGAAGGCGCCATCGACGAATCGGTGCGCCACGCCATCACCAAGATGGCTTCTCTGCATTTCCCCGCCACGGAAGCGTATCGCCGGCGCATCATCCAGATGGGAGAAGCTCCCGAGTGCGTATTCAATTTCGGCGCCCCGGGCCTGGATCAAATCTACCGGACGCCTGTGCTGACCCGCACCGAGCTTGAACAGCAGCTGGGACTATCACTCCAAGACCCGGCGGCCCTCGTTACCTATCATCCTGCCACCTATGACCCTGGAGATGTCGACACGCAAGTCCGTGAACTGGTGGGAGCTATCAAAGCCAGCCGGCTCAACGCGGTATTCACTATGGCCAATGCGGACGCTCAGGGAGCGCGTATCAACGCCCTGTTGCGCGCCCTGTGCAAGCAAGCTCCAGGACGATTCAGATGGGAACCCCACCTGGGCCATCGGCGTTACCTGAGCTGCCTTGCGCATTTCGCTGTTATGGTGGGAAACTCCTCCAGCGGCTTGACCGAAGCCCCGTCTTTTCGACTTCCGGTGGTCAACGTCGGCGACCGGCAGCGGGGCCGGGTGGGGGCGGCGAACGTAATTGACGTTCCGTGCAAACGGCAGGCGATTCTACGAGCAATCAGGCGCGCGCTTTCTCCCCGTTTTCGGGCCTCCTTGCGCGACATGGAAAACCCCTACGACCGCTTTCACGATGGACGGACCAGCGAGCGAATCAAGGAAGTTTTAAAAAATGTCAAGCTTTCCGAGGATTTGTTGAAGAAAAACTTTCACGACTTGAAATAGCCGCTATACTTCCCGAGGTTGTTTTTGCCAGAGCGGGGGGAGTCCCGCTTCGCTCCGTAAACGATGCGAGATTGCCCAACACCCTCGGAACAACAGGCATTGACGAGAACCATGAACGACGACGTTAGGCCTTTTCTGGTCCCACAAACGCACACCATCCGCCAAGCGATGGAGCAGCTCGAGAAAACCGAAGAAAAGATCGTATTCGTCGTCGATGCCGAGTCTCGATTGATCGGCTCGCTGACCGACGGCGACATCCGGCGCTGGATACTGTCTGACGGCGACCTGAAGGCACAGGTGTCGCAGGTTTGTAATTGCACGCCCTTTGTCGCCGAAGAGAGTTTTGGGATCGAGCGGGTTCGCGCCGAAATGCTGGGGGGTAATTTTGGCTGCGTTCCGGTGGTTGATGCATCAAGGGCAATTGTGCGGCTGTTGTTCTGGGAGGAGCTGTTTCAGGGTGCAGTGGCGACCAAACCCAAGCGCCGGCTCGATCTGCCTGTCGTGATCATGGCCGGCGGGCAAGGGACCCGTCTCGCGCCTTTCACCAACGTTCTTCCCAAGCCGCTTATCCCCGTCGGTGACCGGACTGTGATCGAAATCATCATCGATCAATTCCTACCCTACGGGCTCCACCGGTTCTTCCTCTCGGTCAACTACAAGGCGAAGATTCTCAAATCGTTCTTTGAAGAATTGACTCCCAGCTATTCCGTTTCCTATTTGGAGGAGAATGAGCCGCGCGGCACGGCGGGCAGTCTTCGCGCCCTTTATTTGCCCGAGCCGGAGCATTTGATAGTTACCAATTGCGATGTCGTGATCCAGGCGGACTTCGGCGAGTTGGTGTCATTTCATACCGAAAACAACTACGACCTCACCTTGGTCGCATCCCTGAAGGACTATCACATTCCGTACGGAGTCTGCGAGCTGGAAAAGGGGGGCAGTCTCGCGCGCATCCAGGAGAAACCGCAATATAGCTTCCTCGTAAACACTGGAATGTATGTTGTGCGCCGCGACCGGCTGGGTTTGATTCCGGAGAAAGCTCGCTGCGACATGACCGATTTCATCGAACGGATCAAAGAGGCCGGTGGACGAGTTGGCGTCTTCCCTATTGGCGAGAATGCGTGGATCGACACTGGTGAATGGACCGAATACCGCAAAGCGGTCGAAGCCCTTGGCAGATTGGGCACATGGCCGCCGGCCGAATGACCTGGGAGCAACCCGCGTGGTTGCCCGAGGCGCGACGATAAGGGCAGCCCCATTATCCTGACAATGCTGAACGGAAAACGAGTCATTGCAGTCGTTCCCGCGCGAGGCGGGAGTAAATCCGTGCCCAGCAAAAACATCCAACCTCTGGGAGGAAAACCATTGCTGGCCTGGCCGATCAACGTCGCGCGGCAGGTAAGCGAGATCGACCGCATCGTTGTTTCCACTGACGACGCCCAGATTGCCGCAGTCGCGAAGGCTTATGGCGCGGCAGTGTATCCCCGTCCGGCGCATCTCGCCACCGACGAGTCTCTGGTCATCGATGCCCTCAAGGATCTTCTTCGCACCTTGCGGTCCGAGGGCGAGTGTCCGGAATGGGTGGTTCTGCTTGAAGCGACTTGCCCCTTGCGCACGGCCGACGATGTGCGCGACTGCCTGAAACTCGCGGTCCAAGGCGGCTACGATTCGGTGGCCACCTTCAAGGATGCCGAATTGAATCCCCACCGGGCGTGGCGGCTCGTCGACGGTGTCCCGGAGGTATTTATCCCAGGCGCGGTCCCGTGGCTGCCCCGGCAGAAGCAGCCCAAGGCCTACCAGTTGAACGGTGCGGTTTATCTATTCCGCTCCAGTTTGCTTGCGGAAGAAGCCCAGTCGTTGCTGGTTGGGAAGCTGGGAGCCGTGGTGATGCCCAGGGAGAGATCCCAGGACATCGACGACAGCACCGATTTCATCATCATCGAGGCATTGCTGAATAAATCGGCTGCGCGGTGACTTGACTCGGACCGGCGGCCGTCAGCAAGTTCCCGAGAAGCCTCTCCCCACGGCGTTATTCTGGGCGTGGCCGGGAATCCGGCCCGGCAAGCAAAGCGAGTGCGAGATCCCTTGTCGCCTGCGGCTCTTCAGGATGACGGCGGGAGGGGATCTCGGCAGCCACTACATTTAATACGCGTAGAAAGTGGAGCTCATGAACAAATCTCTGCAACAATTGCTTTCCTTGAAAGACCGAACGGCGGTCGTCACAGGCGGCGCCGGTTATCTGGGCACCGCCATCAGCGAAACGCTGGCCGAATTGGGCGCCAACCTGGTGCTCGCGAGCCGCGATAAAGCGAAATGCGAGAAAAAGTGCGAGGAAATCGTCAGCATGAACGGGGGCTCAATCCGGGCGATGGGCCTGGAACTTGACGTTTTAGAGAAGGGCGCCGCCACGAAGTTCTTCGACCGGGTGCACGAGCATTTCAAAGCCATTGACGTTCTCGTGAACAACACCTGGTCAGGTAATAAGAACTCTTGGGAGTCCATTAATGATGAAGACTGGGACCACGACATCAATATGAGCCTGAGCTCGGTTTTCCGGATGACCAAGGCCGCTTTCCCCGATCTCAAAACGACGCGCGGCGTGATCCTCAACATCGCCTCGATGTACGGTCACATCGGACCTGACTATCGGATTTACGATGGCAAGGAGTTCGCGAATCCGCCGAGCTATGGCGCCGCCAAAGCCGGGGTCATTCAGTTCACCAAATACCTCGCCAGTTTCCTCTCGCCGTACGGTATTCGCGTGAACGCCCTCAGCCCGGGCGCCTACCCGCATCCGGCGACCCAGAAGCACGAGGGTTTTATGCAACGGCTTGCAGCGAAGAATCCGCTGAACCGGATTGGCCAACCGGACGATCTGAAAGGCGCCGTGGCCTTGCTCTGCTCGGACGCCGGGGCCTACATTACCGGTCAGAATATCTGTGTCGACGGCGGGTGGGCGATATGGTGAAGTCACTCGGCATCATCGGAGTTAGCGAAGGGAACGGCCACCCTTTTTCTTACGGGTCCATCATCAACGGCTACTCGCCGGAAGGGCTGGCGGCTTCCGGCTGGCCCGGCATTTACGAGTACGTGCGTCGGCGCCACTCATCAGAATTCGGCCTGCACGGCTGGACGATTACGCACGCCTGGACGCAAGATCCCGAAACAACTAAGAGGTTATGCGCCGCCTGCCGCATTCCCAACGGAGTAGGCGACTACAGGGAGTTCTTGACTGCGGTAGACGCCGTCATCGTCGCCCGAGACGATTACGAAACCCATTTCGAGATGGCCTGGCCATTTCTTCAGGCCGGGTTGCCGGTGTTCGTGGACAAGCCGCTAAGCCTGGAAGTCTCCGAACTGCGCGCCTTCAAGCCCTATCTGGAGAAAGGCCAATTGATGTCCTGTGCCGGCATGCGTTACTCCCGCGAGCTGGACGAACCGCGCGCCGACCTGGCTGCATACGGCCGATTGAAGCTGATCCGGGGCGCCATAGTCTTGTCCTGGGAAAAATACGCCGTCCACCTGCTCGAGGCGATTTTGGCCATTACTCCAGCGCATCCGCTTTCCGTGCAGATGATTCCTGCCGAACATGCTTCGGCCGTCGTGCGCCTGGACGACGGCGCCTTGATTGAAATTGACGCCCTGGGGGAGTGCCCTCGGACGTTTCATCTCGAACTCTTTGGCACCGAGCGCACGGGCTCGTTTGATATCTTCGACAATTTCTCAATGTTCCGCCGCATGCTCTGGCAGTTCACCGAGTCCATTCGCACAGGCCAGCCGGCCATCGCGCCCGAACGCACACTCGAAATTATGCGCGTCCTTATCGCCGGCCGTATGGCGCGGCAGGAAAACCGGGAAGTACTCCTCGATGAAATCACAATATAGAAACCTTTTTGAATTAAACGGGAAGACGGCCGTTGTCACTGGCGCAGTGGGCATCCTTGGCCAGCGGTTCTGCCGGGGCCTCGCCGAGTTTGGAGCGCAGGTAGCTGTGGTGGATTTGGACCCGGACCGATGCACAGCCTTCGCCGGCGAGCTCGAGCGCGACTACGGCAGGCAAGCCCTCGGGATCGCCTGCGACGTGTCCGATCCGGCCTCGGTGGCGGGCATGGTGGATCGGGTGGTCAAACGCTTGGGCGCTCTTCATGTCCTGCACAACAACGCCGCTTCGAAGTCCGGTGACCTTGACGCGTTTTTCGCCAGCACGGAAGAGTATTCCCTGCCCGAATGGCGGAGAATTATGTCCGTTAATATTGACGGCATGTTCCTCGTCGCCCAAGCTGTGGGCAGCCAAATGCAAAAACAGGGAACTGGCGGCAGCATCATCCAGACGGCTTCCATTTACGGCCTCTTCTCATCGGACAAGCGAATCTACGAAGGGTCGTTCTACCTCGGCCGCCAGATCAGCAACCCTGCCGTCTATTCAACATCGAAAGCCGCGGTGGTCGGGCTTGACGCGTTACCTCGCGGCGAACTGGGGTGACGCGCGGATTCGAGTTAACGCTCTGGTGCCCGGCGGCGTGGAGAGCGGGCAAAACGAAACTTTCAAAGCGCGTTATTCGGCGCGTGTCCCGCTCGGCCGCATGGCCCAAGCCGACGAAATGGTGGGCGGGCTGGTTTATCTGGCTTCCGACGCCTCGAGTTATGTCACCGGCCATTGTCTGGTAGTGGATGGCGGCCTCAGCGCCTGGTAGGTGCGGATATGAACCTCAGCAATCTCTTGGCTTCTGAACGTCGTATGGCCATCGTAATGTCCCTCGTGTTCCTCCCCTGGGTAGCCGTGGTGGTGTTCACGGCCGGAACCTGGGCGGCGCTCAATTCATTGGTGTACGCTATCGCGGTGCTGGCGGCCGGTTACGCCATCATTAGCTTAGCGCTGCCGGCTGCGACTCGAACGCAAGTCATACTTCTGGCGCCGGCCACCGGCATCCTGGCGGTGTCGGCTCTGACGGCGTTCTGGGTCAGGCTCGGGCTTCCGGCTGTTTATGCCCCCGTCCTTTGTCTTGGGCTGATGGCGGTTGGCACATATTGTCTCTGGCGGGATCGCGCCCATTGGGTGAAAAGCACGGTCAGCTACGGTGGCGCTCTTATTGCCCTTTCCGTCCTCATTTGTTCCGTATTTTTCCTGCCCGGCGCACGCAACGACGCCGTTCTGCGCCGCGACGGGAGCTACAACTGGATCTACGTTGACACGCAATACAACCAGGCAATTGCGGCGGATATCAAGAACGGAAGCAGCCCGCCGACAACCCCCGGAACAGCTACCGCGGATCTTCTCTATCATTTTGGACCCTATGCGCCGGCTGCGGCGATTGCCCGCCTCGACGGAATCGATCTGGGCGACGCCTTCGCCCGCGTGACGCGTGGCGCATCGCTATGGGCACTGGTGCTTTCCTGCTTCGGACTTGGTACACTCCTATCGCTAAAGGCCACAGGGGGAAGATTTGGCGGAATCATGTCTGTGGCCGGGCTCTTCTTTTACGGTTCCTTGCTGTCACTTTTCACTGACGAGCGGAATAGCTCCAGCCACGTGACGGGGGCGATCGTTTTCACGATGCCCGGGGTGGAGGTGGCCGGACAGGGAGGGCCGTTCAGCCATCTGATCCTCGGACACTCGGTGCTTCACGGTTTGGGGGCCATTACGGCGATCATGGGTCTATGCCTGGTTCGGAAGGAGCAGGAAGCGGTCCTGCCGTGGAGGGGCTTCATTTTGCTGGCGCTGCCGGCCTTCACCGTCGCTGTTCACACCGTGGCGGCCCTCTACTGCGTCGTCGTGGTCGGTATCCTGTTATTTTGGGAGAGACTGGGGACGGCGCGCTCGTGCCTGGCTATTCTGCTGATGCTCGGCCTGTTTTTCGGAGCGTGGAAAATCATGGGGTATAGCCACTCGCCGGACGCGGGGTTAACGACGATCAACCAGAACCCGGGTGGGTATTGGTGGACGATGGCCGTCTGGTTCCTGGTCGGCCTGGGATTCCGGATCATGGGCTTTCGCTGGATCGCCAAGCCCTTGAAAGATCCCCTTTCCTTACTGGTTTTAGTGAGCGTCATAGGGCTGCTCTCGTTCAACCTGTTGCTCCAATTCCAACACGGCGAGGAGCGCTACGGCCTATATTTTCTGCAGAGCATGTGCAGCATATTGGCCTTTTCCCGCTTGAAGTCCGGATGTTGGCGCGGCACAGAACGATCCCAGTGGGCCGCGGAGTGGCTGAGGGTGGCGACAAAGGGCCTGATCATTCTTTTCGTCTCTGCGGTCTTGATGCGGATCGTCGTCCACTTGGTTCACAGCGAGGCATGGATAGCGTCCGTTCGCCGCCAGATCGTGCCCTGCGGCCTATTGATTTTGCTTTTGGCCGGCGCGTCGACACTCATGAAGCGGAGCCGCCGCTTCTCAACGGTCAGTTCCGCATTTGTCATGGGAGTGCTCCTGATAGGCTTCTCAGCCTGGATTACCCCTTGGCTGAATTTCGGTCAGCGACGGATGAGAATGGACATAACGCTGACGCCGGGCGAGGTTCGAGGTATGAAGCGTCTCGGCGAATTGGCGGCGCCGGGCGAGCGTTTTGCCACGAACAAACACGCCGTGGATACGATACCGATCAACCCGCTGCGCTCCTACGCTTACGGCACGCTGTCTGGGCGTCCCGTGCTGCTCGAAGGATACGAGTACAAAGGTGTGTCAGCGCTCCCGTGGTTTAAGAAGCTGCTCCACGATAACGACTTGCTCTTCACGACGGCCGACCCGGAAACGCTGCGCGGCATCGCCAAAGTATGGTATGTCAGATGGCTGGTGGCGCGTCCCGGTACGGATATCGCTCTGCCCCGACCTTTGCCGCCATGGCTGGTTGAGCAGCAAGACAGCGGTGACCTGAAGATTTACCGAGTGAATTAATTTGCCGTACCCACGATGGACCGGCGTGTAGAGAGGTAAGCCGGGAAGAGGATTGCTGACATCATGAAGTATTTGACTGCCAACGGCCAACGTGCATAACCTCACCAATCGGTCTGTGGTGATTCTCGGCGGAGGACCGACCGGTTTGGGTGCGGCCCGCCGTCTGACGGAGATTGGCGAGGTAAGCCTCCGGGTATACGATGAGAATCCGCACGCGGGAGGGCTCGCTTCTTCGTTTGTGGATGAGCATGGCTTTACCTGGGACGTTGGGGGACACGTCCAGTTCTCGCACTACCAGTACTTTGACCACCTGATGGACGATTTGCTCGGTGACGAGTGGCTGGAACATATGAGGGAGTCCTGGGTATGGATTCGGGATCGCTTCATTCCCTATCCGCTTCAGAACAACCTTCACTTGCTGCCTCGCGGTGATTTCCGGCGGTGTCTTCAAGGCTTGTTTGACGCGATGAGGGGCAGGAACGTCGTACCGGGGAACTTCCACGAATGGATTGAGGCCAGCTTTGGTTCGGGATTGGCGGCGATCTTCCTGTTGCCGTATAACTTCAAAGTCTGGGCGCATCCGCCCGCTTCGATGTCCTACCAATGGGTGGGGGAGCGAGTGGCCACTGTTGACGTGATGCGTATCATTGACAATGCGCTGGACGGCAAAGAAGAGAAGAGTTGGGGGCCCAACAACCGGTTTCGGTTTCCGCTGCGGGGCGGGACGGGGCAGATTTGGCGGACACTCGCCCGCCGGCTCCCAGACGGCGTTTTCCGGCCGAACCGCCGTTGTATGCGGATCGACGCCGAAAAACAGACGGCCTATTTCGAAGACGGCTCCAGCGAGCAGTATGATCGGCTGATTTCGACGATACCGCTCGACGACCTCATTGCTTTGGTGGATATCGGTTTCCTGAAACCGTGTGCCAGACAGCTACGTTACTCGACCGTGCATGTCATCGGCATCGGCTTGAAAGGAACAGCGCCGCCGCACTTGCAGACGAAGTGCTGGATGTACTTTCCGGAAGACAATTGCCCCTTCTACCGAGCCACGGTGTTCTCCAATTACTCGCCCCACAACGTACCGGACATTACTCGGTTCTGGTCGCTGATGGTGGAAGTTTCGGAGTCGCCCAGCAAGCCCGTGGATCACAGCGGCTTGCTCGACACGGTCATTGCGGGACTGCTGGCCACAAAGCTGATCGAGTCGACCAACCAAGTCGCTAGCGTCTGGACGCAAACCGCGGTGCACGGATATCCGGTTCCCTTTCTAGGCCGCGACGGTTTGATAGAACCGATTCTAGCTGAACTCGAGAAGGTCAACATCTATAGCCGTGGACGCTTTGGAGGGTGGAAGTATGAAGTATCCAATCAAGACCACTCCTTGATGCAGGGCGTCGAACTGGTAGATCGCCTGGCCTTCGGGACTTCCGAGGTGACCTATTGGTTTCCAGCGGTTGTCAACGGACGCCGGCAGTGATCGTGAGATTCGCTCAATGGTTTCGATTGTCATGCCCGCCTATAACGAGGAGCAGATCATCGAGAAAACGGTGCGTGAGTGGCATCAAGAAGTGATCTCGCGAATTCCCGGCTCCGAATTAATCGTTGTCAATGATTGCAGCAAAGATAGGACGGGCGATGTGCTGGCTCGGCTCGCTAAGGAAATTCCGCCTCTTCGCTCGCTGACTCCTGAGCGCAATGGCGGCCATGGAAGGGCGTTGCGGTACGGTTTTGACCGAGTCACCCAGGACTGGGTGTTTCAAACCGACAGTGACCAGCAGCACATACCGTCGGACTTCTGGAGAGTTTGGGAAAAGCGGGAAACGAGCGACTTTGTGCTGGGTGTACGTTCTACGCGCGCTGACGGACCAGTGCGGATCCTCATCACCACTGTCATGCGGCTGGCGAACTTCGTCGTTTGGGGATTGTGGATTCGCGACGCGAACTGCCCTTTCAAGCTGATGCGACGCCAGGCCATGGAAAAGGTACTGATCCACATCCCGCGTGATTCGTTCATTCCCATGGTCATGCTATCCATCCTTTGCCGGAAGATGAAATATCGTGTCACGGAGGTTGTTGTACAGCACTTGCCGCGGAGGGGCGGCGAACAGTCGCTGAGTGGATTGTGGAAGTGGATCAGGGTCGGATCACGCTGCCTGCGTCAACTGCTAGTGTGGCGCCTGCTGCTGGGGAGCCGCTGAAATGCACACCCAGTCGGAAACTGCCGTCAGGCGGTTGCCTTTGGCAACACAGTTGGCCCGTTTTGGAGTCGCCGGCGCTGGCACGGCTTCGCTCGACTTCGGACTCTTGTATGTCTTGGTCAACTTCGCGCATGTGAACTACTTCATTTCAGCAATGGTGTCGTTCACTACGGCGTCGACCCTAAACTACCTATTGAGCGTGCGATATGTCTTTCTGGCCGGCCGCTTCGGCAGAGGCCCTGAATTCACTATTTTTATGGTGACCACCGTTGTGGGGCTGGGCTTGAACCAGTCCACTATGTGGGCGCTGGTTGGAATTGCGGGCATCAATTACCTGCTGGCGAAGTCCGCGAGTTTGATTATAGTGACTTGTTGGAATTTCATCTCCAAGAAGAGGATCGTCTTTCTGGATTGAACCCCGGGGAGGCAACGGATGACAGCTTGGGCTGCCGAAATGCAGAGGGATCCCTTTCATTTTGAGCGGCTGTGGTTGAGTCTAATCGCTAACAAGCGGGGGAATCTGAGGCGACTGTTGGTCCTGCCCAAAACGGTCGACAACTGGAAATTCACCAGGAGTACCTCATGGGCCGGGCCTGAGATCGATAAAAGAAATCCCGGGTGAGATAGGTAACAGCATACAATGGGAGCACTGGCTCAAGCAAAAAGCAATCTGGCACAGCAGTCCGCAGAGGACGGATTCAGCCTTGTAACCGCCTTCCACCAAGATGAAATGGCGCGGTGGAAGCTACCTCATCCGAGACGAATGGACTGGGGCCAGTGCTGAACCCAGGAGGTGTGTATTGTGAGAAGCCGCGGGCTCTTTGAAAAGGTCGAAATTCTGTTTTTGTTGGTGGCGGCCTTGGGAGCCCTTCTTACACTCATGCGCGGTGTTATGGCAATTCCACTGCCCTATACGTTGGATTTCGTGGAAGGGCCCCTTTTGGACGGAAGCATCCGGGTGGCTCACGGGTTGACCCCCTTTCCGCGGCCGACTGAGCTCCCCTACGTCATCAATTCCTACGGCCCGCTGCCATACTATATGGGGGGGCTCTGCGTAAAACTCTTCGGCGTCAGCTTCACTGGACCCAGGATTCTGATTTTCATCTCGGGCATCTGGTGCGCGGCGCTCATCGGGCTTCTAGTTTTTCACCGGAGCGGCGAACGACACGTCAGCGCGGGATTTGGGCTTCTCTTTCTGTCACTCCCTCTGATGACGGACTGGTTTCCCCTCTTTCGCGTTGACTTGATCGGTCTGGCGCTCACCCTGACCGGCTTGTATCTTTTCGTGAAATCCCGCCGCTGGTACCTCTCGATCCCGTTCTTCGTGGCCGCCTTGTTCTGTAAGTTTGTGCTAGTGTCGGCGCCTCTGGCCTGCTTCCTGTATTCCGTCTTCAGAAAGGAGACTCGGAAGGCCGCGTGGTTGGCCGCAGGAAGCCTGGCACTGGGGGAAATGGCGTTCCAGTGGGTTCAGCGGGAATCCCACGGCTGGTTCGCCTTCGACGCAGTGTGGGCAATGGGGGTTCACCCTTACCATCTGTCGTGGGCGCTCAATTGGATGCACCGCGCGATCATATCCGACTACTTTCTCGTGGTCCTGGCGCTGGCGCTTGTGTATAGCCTGCGCTCCCGTCCTGAACTCTACCTTCCCATCATCTATCTCGGCTTGTCATTTCTAGCGCTTCTCACCGTTGGGAAGTTAGGAGCAGTCTCCAATTACTTCCTGGAATGGGACGCGCTGCTCTGCTGATGTGCGGGAGTGGCCTATAGCGCTCTCGAACGCCCTCCGATACCCGGAATTTGGTTTCCGCATTGATGCCTGGGGCACTGGCCTTGATGGTGGTTGTCAATCTTCACAGTCCCAGTCCGGATCCTAACCGGAGGGATAATAAGTGCAGGCAGGCTTATGAATACGTGAAGGATTACCCTGGCAGGCACATCCTCTCCGAGAATCTTGGCGCTTTGGTCATGGCCGGGAAACCACCGGTCGTAATGGACCCTTTTAGCTGGACCCAAATGGTCGCCAATGGCGGTTGGCCCGATACTGAAGTCGTCGATCTCATTCGCTCGCGTAAGATCGACCGGATTATTTTGGGGTCAGAGGCGAAAGCTCTAAGTCATCAATCCATTGAGGAATGATGGCCGAGGTCGATGGGGGATGCCATTGAACAGAATTACCGTTTAGTCCGCACCTTCAAATGCACCGACGCCAATTTCGTCAATCAGCCGGAAACTTCGCCCAGACGATGATTTTAGCTGTGCATCGTCCTCCGACTGAACGGGCCCTCGCCGACAAGGCCTGATGGCCACGAGTTTCGATCCGACGAGGCGTGCGAGCCGAAGGCCCTCCCGGAGAACCTCGGCTTGGCCGGGCGCAAATGAGTCTATACTTGCACCAGCTGGATTGCCAAAAGCTAGTTCCGGTTGAACCCGGGAGGCAATTGATGACACCACCGACTCTGAGTGAAACGTCTCATCACGATCGTTTTTATTTTGGGTCGGCAGATGCTGTGGCAATTATCTCTTTCTTCGCAATAGGAATCCTGGTCTATGGCGTTTACATTCCCCTCCTGGGTTTCTATTGGGATGACTGGCCGGTCATATGGGTTTACAGCTCTCTCGGACCCCGTGGCGTCGCCAACTACTTTTCCGCTGACCGTCCGGTGTCTGGTTGGATATACGCGGGTCTTGCCCAAATTCTTGGATTGTCCCCTATAGGATGGCAGATTATAGCCCTCATGGTCCGCTGCGCTTCGTCTGCTGTTTTGTTTGTCGCGTTTTGCGGACTTTGGCCCAAGCGCAAGGATGTCGCGTGGCTTGTGGGGGGGCTTGTGCTGCTCTATCCCGGTTTTACCTTGCAGCCGGTCGCTCTAATCTCGCTCACCCACCATCTGGGTTTTCTCCTCTTCGTGGTTTCTCTGGCTACGACCATATTCTCCATTACTAATCCTGGGTACCGCTGGCTACTCCTCCCTACCTCCCTGGTAACGGGAGTTTTTTCTTGCTTGATCTCGGAGTATTTCTCAGGCCTGGAGCTTTTCCGCCTTTTGGTGATCGTAGCCCTCACCGGCCGCGAATGCGTAACGGGGGACCTCAAGTAGAAGCTTAGATTGGCCTTGATCATGTGGTGCCCTTACGCAACGCTCTGGATTGCCTATCTTTTCTGGCGCGCGTTCATTTTTCGAGCGGTGGCGTTTTACGGAAGAGCGGGCCGCCTGGACGTTAGCTCTGACATTTCCCGGATCCTCAGCAGCCCGGTACACGAGGCAGCGGCCCGAGCCTGGGACGAAATCTACAACATTCTGATGGCAACCCTCCTCGCATGGGCGCGGCCCTTCAGCCCGGATCTCGTCGCGCTCAACTCACGTTCAGGGATAATTTCCTGGATAATTGCTGCCATCGTGGCGGCAACTGGTTACTATATGCTGCGACGGCTCACCAACAGCCCTCAGCCCGTGCCGGCGTCCGAAACCTCGGATGAGAAGCCACCTTCTTTTCCGGAAATGGGCATACTGTTGGGGATTGTGGGACTCGTCGTTGCCGGGCTGCCACTCCTGATTTCTGGCCAGAGGGCGGAATTCTCAACTCAATCGTCGTTCGATGACCGAATCACTCTTCCATTCATGCTCGCATCTTACCTCACGCTGACGAGCCTTCTGGCATTTCTTGGCACTACCCGGCGATCGAAGGTGCTTCTGGCGTCGCTAATGTTATTCGCCTTCAGCGTTTTCCAAGTTCACAACGCGAGTCTATACCACTAGGAATGGCTTGCGCAGAAGTCGCTCTTTTGGCAGTTTTCCTGGCGGGCTCCCGCTCTCAAGCAAGGCACAAGTGTTTCGTAGACGGTACGCCGCCATCGTTGTACGGAAACCACAGTGCTGATCTTCTCGATATGCTATATGACCGGAATGGCCGTGGAGGTCATCTAGATTACTTCATGTTCGACTTGTTGCGGTACCCAGCCGAGGATTTGTCCTGGGCTGGGGCGAAACTGAGTTACAAACTTGGCGCCCCGATCTTCGGACACATTCGTCCGTATCAGTTTCAAGGAAACACGGCGAAGTCCTTGGTGTCATGGATATCACCAAGCGGGACTTTCCGAATTATTACCGAACTTTACGCAAATGAAATTCTGCGTGGCCCTACGCTTTGCTTAGACCTTTCATACCTATCGCAGCCGGGAGAGGTAATTAGCAACGCTGCTGGCCTTCCCGATGGGCCACCGCTCAAGATTTTCGGTTCGGAGCCAAAGCATCAATGGTTGTATTTTTACCAGAAGGCTGAACTTGAACGACAACTTAAGCAGTGGGACGCGGTTGCAATTTTGGGGGATGAGGTCATGAAGCAAGAATACAAGCCGAGCGATCCGTCTGAGTGGCTTCCATTTATCGAAGGTTATGCGAGGACTCATAGGCATCGGACGGCAGTGGATATAAGCAACATTGTACTGGAACAATCTCCGGACGCACTGGCAGCGCTGTCATCCCTTTGGCTGCGCGTTAAGCGCGAGGACTCGCACAACTCTGCGGAGTTGAACAGTGCCCTGAGCGTTCTTGGAGGTAAGCTGATGCTCCGAGATGGGCACTAGGTTGTCAGTATGAACCGACGCGTAACCATCGTGATGTACCACTATGTGCGAGATTTGGGGCGTTCACGGTTCCCGGCGATTAAAGGCCTTTCGGTCGAGCGCTTCTGCCGGCAGCTTGATCACATTCAGGCCCGCTACTCACCCATCATGGTCGAAGATCTGCTGGAGGCGTTGTCATCCCCCAAAAAGGAACTGCCGCCGAACCCCATCCTATTGACTTTCGACGATGGCTATAGCGATCACTTCGCAACCGTGTTTCCACTCCTTGACGCGCGAGGCATTCGAGGCTGTTTCTTTCCCCCGGCCCAGGCCATCCTCGAGCACAAGGTATTGGACGTCAACAAAATCCACTTTGTCCTCGCGGCCGTCCCCAACGCCAGAGTCCTGCTCGACCAGGTTTTCTCTTTCCTTGCCGAGTTTTCTGCCGAATATGCGCTCAAGACTAGGGAGGAGTATCTCCGTGAAGTGACCGAGGAGCATCGCTACGATACTCGCGAGGTCGACCGTGCTCAAACGCCTCCTTCAACGCGAACTGCCCGAGCCGGTCCGGACTGAGATCGTGCGGCGTCTGTTCGCCGAGCATGTTACCACCCACGAGGTGGCTTTCGCCTGCGAATTGTATATGTCGGTGGACCAGATCGCCTGCCTGCGGCGCCATGGCATGCACATTGGCAGTCATGGGTATACTCACGCCTGGTTGGATCGTGTTACTCCGCAAGCCCAGGCAGATGAAATCGATCTATCTCTGGAGTTCCTGCAAAAGCTGGGTGTAGGAAGTCACGAGTGGAGCATGTGTTATCCCTATGGCGGCTTCAACGACTTGCTCCTTCAAACTCTCCGGGCCCGCCAGTGTCCGCTGGGATTTACCGCCGAACCTCGCATTGCTGATTTGGGCGTCGACGATCCGTTGACCCTGCCGCGCGTGGATACAAACGATTTGCCCTGCTAGCCGTGAATACCATGATGCAAATCTTGCGGCACCTTACGCCGCTCAATCGGGCCGTTTGTTCGCGCGGTTACGATCAGGCTGTGGATTATCTGCGCGAGGTGCTTCCTTTTCGCGTCATCGCCGTGCCCAGTTCCTGCCGGCACAACGGATGGGTCATTCCTCCTTCCTGGGATGTCGAGGAGGCCAGAATCACTAAAGACGGCCGCACGGTTTATGACGGCGCCGCCCATCCGCTCGGGGTGATCGGGCTCTCAAAGAGCTTCTGCGGAACGGTAAGTCTGGAGGAACTCCGGCGTCACCTCCATTACGATCATCGATATGACGACTCGATTCCCTTCCACTACCGGCAGCAATTCCGGACCTGGAGCCGGGATTGGGGATTTTGCGTGCCAAAGCGGCTCTTCGACCAACTCGTCCCGGGCGATTATGAGGTGGTAATCCGCACGGCGGAAGCTCCCGGCACGGTGAAGATTCTCGAATATAAGCACGCGGGGGCGCTCGACTTCACGATCGTCCTAGGCGGCAACCTCGATCATGCGGGCGTGGCCAACGATGGCTTGGCCGGCTGCGTGGTAGGCCTGGAGGTCATGCGCCGTCTGCGAGACCGCGAGACCAAATTCACGTATTCCCTCGTTCTCTCGCCGGGTATCATCGGGTCGGAGCTTTATCTTGCCGGCCTTGGGCCACTCCGGACGTAGCCGGATACTGGAAGGCATCTTCCTCGAAATGCTTGGATCCGCTACTACCGCTCGCGGTCCAGGAATCCCGCCGAAGCATGGTCAGCACCCTGCATGCCCTGAAGTCCAGCCTCGACCAACTCGGCCTACCCTACCGGACCGGCGAGTTCGAAAGCATCATAGTCAACGACGAGTATGTCTGGGAGAATTACGGCATCCCGATGATTTCCTTTTCACGATTTCCCTACCCCGAGTACCATTCCAGCCGGGACAACATGGAGATCATCAAGGAAGCCTCGCTTAATGAGGCTGTCGGCGCACTGATGGAAACAATGGATCGGCTGGAAGAATCGCCGATGGTCGTAAAAAAATTCGAAGGCAACATCTGCCTGTCCAATCCGCAATATGACCTCTACGTCGACTATGGTCAGATCGCGCTCGGGGACTCTTTGTCCGACCATCAGCGGCGCATGCGCTGCCTTATGGATTTCGTGCCCGCTTTGGATCACCCTGTCAGCGTCAAGGCTGTCGCCGATCATGTCGGCCTGCCCGAAGAAGAGACTCTCGAATACCTTCGGCGATGGGCCGATAAGGGACTGATTGATCTGCTTTGATCGCAAGGTCAGTAACACGGGCGGGATGCCCGCGCTACTTCGTGAAAAGAGCTCACCATGAACATACTAGTCACCGGTGGCGCGGGCTATATTGGATCGAGTCTCGCGCCTCTGCTCTTGGCCGAGGGACATCGGGTCCGAGTTCTGGATGCCCTTCTACATGGGGGCGAGCCACTGCTAGGTATTTGGGCTCACCCCTGCTTCGAATTCGTCCGCGGTGACATTTGTGACCGAGCAAGTGTGAAGGCCGCTGTGGCCGGGATTGAGGGGGTAGTGCATCTCGCTGCCGTGGTCGGCGACCCCGCGTGTGCGCGCCAGCCCGAGCGGGCGCGCGCCGTCAATCTTCAGGCCTCGCTCGCACTCATCGAGGAGAGTCAGCGGGCCGGGGTCAGCCGATTCCTCTTTGCCTCAACGTGCAGTAACTATGGAAAAATGAAGGATGCCGATAAATACGTGGACGAAGAGACCGAGTTGCGTCCCGTATCCCTCTACGCCGAGACCAAGGTCGCGGTGGAAAAGGCGTTATTGCAGAGTGCTTGCGCTGGGAAATGGTGTCCGACGCCGATGCGGTTCGCGACTATCTTTGGTGTATCGCCTCGCATGCGATTCGATCTTACGGTGAACGAATTCACTATGGAGATGCTGACAAAAAAACGCCTCAAGGTGTTCGGTGAGCAATTCTGGCGCCCTTACGTGCATGTGCGAGATGCCGCCCGGGCCATTCAACTCGTCCTCAGTTCGCCGCCTGCAAAAGTCGACGCGGCCGTATTCAACGTGGGAGCCACCGATCAGAACTTCCAGAAGCAGCAACTCGTCGAGATGATCCGCCCCTATGCCCCCGAGGCCGTGGTCGAGTTCGTGCACAAGGAAGAAGATCCGCGGGACTACCGCGTGTCGTTCACCCTCATCACGGAGCGGCTCGGCTTCAAGATCACCCGCACGGTGGCCGACGGCATCGAGGAAGTGGCGCATCTTGTGCGCAATAATGTGATTGGCAATTTCGACGACTGGAGATATCGAAATTGAATCCCACGGAAAAGCTGGCTCCAGGCGCGCCGCCACCCGCTGATTTCATTCCCTTGATCGTGCCTGAGATTCGCGGCAACGAGTGGAAGTACGTCAAGGAATGCCTCGATACAAACTGGGTCTCCTCCGTGGGCAGCTACGTCGACCGGTTCGAGAGAATAGTGGCGGAGCAGGCAGGGACAAAATACGCCATCGCCACGGTCAACGGCACTGCGGCGCTGCACATTGCCCTGATGCTGGCGGGTGTGCAGGCGGACGACGAGGTGGTCGTTTCATCGCTCACCTTCATCGCCCCGGCCAACGCGATCCGCTACGTTGGCGCCTGGCCGGTGTTCATTGACGCCGAACCGCGCTACTGGCAAATCGACCCTGCAAGAGTCGCTGATTTCCTTGACCTTGAGTGCGAGTGGGATGGTCGTGTTTTGCGAAACCGGCGGACCGGGCGACGCGTGAAGGCCATCCTGCCGGTCCACATCCTTGGCCATCCCGCCGACCTGGATCCGATCATGGCGGTCGCGGCGAAATACTCGTTGCCGGTAATCGAAGACGCCACCGAAGGCCTGGGCGCTCGCTACCGCGGGAAGAGCCTGGGTAGCTTTGGGCACGCGGGCTGCTTCAGCTTCAACGGGAACAAGATCATCACTACGGGCGGCGGCGGCATGCTTGTCACCAACAACGCCGAGTGGGCCTCGCGCGCCAGATACCTTACCACGCAGGCGAAAGATGATCCGATCGAATATGTGCACAATGCCGTGGGCTACAATTACCGCCTGACGAACCTGCTGGCGGCGATGGGTTGCGCGCAGATGGAACAGCTCGACACGTTTGTGCATGCGAAGCGGCAGATCGCAAGACGGTATCAGGAGTCATTGGCTTCTCTCCCGGGGATCCGTCTGCAGGAAGAGGCGGACTGGGCGTTTAGCACGTTTTGGATGTATACTGCGTTGATCGATGAAAAAGAGTCACGCATCGACTCGCGGGAGCTTCTGCGCGAACTGGCCGTCTGCAGAATCCAGACCCGTCCCCTTTGGCAGCCGATTCATCACTCGCCGGCCCATAAACTTCACGGCAGTTTTTCGTGTCCGAATTCCGATGCACTCTATGGCCAGGCGATCAGCTTGCCATGCTCGGTCGGACTGACTCGCTCTGCCCAGGGCCACGTAATCGAGATTATCACGCGTCTCCTCGGCAAACAGAACCGGTCGCCAAGGGTAGGTTGATTTACGGTAGCCGGTCTGACCTGTTGGGCACGCCGATGTCGCCCCCCGAGCCTTTAATCCCGATGCACATGGATCTCGATGGTTTGTTTCATTCGCCAGTGGACCGGATTGCGGCGTTTGCGAAGATACAACTGCATCTATACCGCCACGACGTCAGTCTTCAGGATTATTTCATGATGCTTCAGTTGGACACGCTGATCACCCCCCGCGCCAATTTCCGTGGTCAACGCACTTCCAGCCGGCTTATCAATTGGGCTATTCACGGCGCCGACAAGGTCAGGCAGTTCTGCCCGCGCCGAAAAATCAAGACCGACGTGCTCTTTTGCCCGATGCCGGATTTCGGCCGAAAAACTGAAACCCGATTTCTTATCAGGAGTCTTCTCGGGATCGCGCAAACGGATGCCAAAATTCTTTGCTTACTCCCGGCCGATGCCCCGTGTCGGGATGAAATAGATGCTCAATTGGCAACGGCAGGGCGAAGCGGTCAGGTCACATTCATTGATCCAACCACCCCTTTGAATCCGATGGACGCACGCCTGAGCTCGGAAGTCGCCCGGATGCAGGCGCGCGCGGCTTTTGATAAGACGGTCCAGATTCTTGAGCCGCATGGCCTAAGCCCCGGACTGGAAGTCCTACGCAACTTCTATTACATCGCTCACTTCGTTGAGGCATGGGAGCGTCTGGCACCCTGGGTGGAATTTGACGCGGCGGTCTCCCGCTGCCACTGGCACGCGCTTTGCGGTCCCGTCTGCCGGACGGCGTTGCAGCGAGGCAAACCGGTCATTACTTTTCAACAGGGAGTGATCAGCCATACTTTGGATGTTCCGGTCACAGCTTCAACGTATGTCGCGTTCGGTCAATCCTCCGCGTCCTTTCTGGCGCGACTGAACCATGCGTTTTTTTGGGCGGCCAAAATGTCGGAGCCGCCAGTCGAATACGTCCACGGCGGCTGCCTTTACGATACGGTGAGCCCTCTGCCCAACCAATTTGACCGCCAGACACTGCTCATGGTTGATGTGCCCGCGCCCAACGGCCAAGGAGACTTCTACGGCCTTGAAAGCCAGTGCCGAGCGCTGCTGCAATTGGCCGAGAGACTGCTAGCCACGGACCTTCCGCTGCGCCGCCTGGTGATCCGACCGCATCCGTACTGGAGTGATCTAGACTTCGAGGATTGCCAACGCCTGGTCCGGGAACATCCGACCCGCTGCGAGCTGTCACATCCCGCGTGGTCGCTGGAGGACGATTTGCGCCGCTCGTCCGTCGTCGTCGGTATATTCAGCGGCGTCCTTACTGTCGCCTCTGCCTGCGGTCTCCCGACTGTCTTTCTGGAGACCGAGTACGGCTATACGACCGGTGACCTGGCGTGCTTTTCTCCCCGCCAAACTTTGCGGCCTGACGCCGCATTTTGCGAGATCCGGAGAATTCTGACTGATCAGCAGGCATACGCCGAGACACGAACGGAGGCGTTGCAGAATGCGCGCGAATACTACGCCAACGGGACAAATCTGGATCTCAGCGGCACATTCTTTGAACGCCTTCTTAGAGCTAATTCTGTGACTGACCGACCACAGCATAATTTGAGCAAATGAGATTCGCCTTCATGAGTACGCCAGCCATCTCTTCCTGCGAGACGGCTGGTGTTGAGTTTGTTCGAGCGTACCGACTGTTCCAGTCAATGTGTTTATGAATGCCGTGCGGCTGGCTAGTTTGTCATTGATTGCTATCCGTTCGATGTGAATCAAGGTTTACTTCATGGCAACCACCACTAATCGCGCCGGTACGCCGCCACGGCACTAACCGACCGTTCGCGGACCATGACAATTCCGATGGTGTCAGTCGTAATGAGTGTCTTCAACGGCGAGCGATTCTTGCCTGAAGCGGTCGAGAGTATTCTCGACCAACGCTTTCGGGAATTCGAGTTCATCATAATTAATGATGGTTCGACAGACCGTTCACCCTCAATACTTGATTCTTATCAGAACTGCGACGCTCGCTTGAGGGTGTACCACGAAGAGCATGCCGGATTGATTAAGTCTTTGAATCGAGGTTTCGAGCTCGCACGAGGTAAGTACCTTGCGCGGATGGACGCCGATGACGTTGCCATTAAGGACCGCCTGGGATGGCAGGTCGACTTTATGGAGGTTCACCAGGAAACCGGCGTCCTGGGAGGTGCCGTCGAGTGGATCGATGCGACCGGCAAATCCTTGGGAGTCTACCCCAACCCTGCCAAGGACCGCGAGATCAAAGCAGACCTCCTCCAGGCGCGTTGTGTGTTTTGGCATCCGACTATAGTCCTCCGCAGAGAGGTGTTTGCCTGGGCAGGGGGGTACAGGAGTGGTGTTGTTGGCGCTGAGGACTACGACTTGTGGTTGAGAATAGCGGACCGCTTCCAATTGGCCAACCTTGAGGCGGTGGTGCTCAAATACAGGATCCATCCGAACCAGGAGTCTATGCACAAGCGGAAACAACAGACTCTCAGCACACTCGCTGCCCAAGCCTCTGCGTCTTACAGGAAGAGCGGGATGCTGGATCCATTGAACGCGGTGAAGGAAATAACGCCCGAAGCTTTAACCGCATTGGGGGTGACGGAAGCTAGGCAGCAGAGTCAACTCGCTTCCGACTGCCGGCACTGGATCCGACTCATGTCCATGGCGGGTGAGCACGAGGCCGCCCTCAAGGTGGCACTCGAAGTCTTGTGCTCTGATTTAGAGTACTGTGAGCAATGGCAAGTCGCCGATCTGCACCTTACGGTTGCGCGACTCTATTGGAGGCATAAGAGATTCGGGAAGAGCTTCCTCGCCGCGGGCCGCGCGGTGGCAAAGTACCCTGTTGTGTTAGGACGCCCCTTGAAGGCGTTGATACGGCGGCTCGGATTGGTATGATCTGCTGCGACGCGTAGGCGGGAGTACAGTGTTCGATGGCAGCGATTGGCGTCGAGGCAAGATGAGCCCTCTTAGCGGAAGACGATGAAGATCAGGGGCAGCAGATTCTAGACTTCATATGGATCGTTGACGTTGTGAACTTTCTCTTCGCAGTGGGTGGCGGCGCGCCAGTGGCTGGTCTCCCTAATATCGGCAGCGGCGTGGGCGCACAGAGATAATCGATCTGACGCGAATGTAATCAGCCATACGTGTTCAAACGGGGCGATTCGGAATACCTGCAGAGGTCTGTAACGCTTGATAGGTGTTTAAATGAGCCTTAGTGTTCTCTTGTCCTCGGAACGTAAAATGTCCGTCACCATGCCGCTTGTGTTCCTGCCCTGGATAGCGGCAATGCTTTATACCGCGGGAGTCTGGGCTGCCATTAACTATCTCGCGTACGCGATCTTGGTTTTTGCGGCCGGCTACGGTATCGTCACCGCGGCGCTGCCTGTCCCTGCGCAAACCCAGATTCTCGTTCTCGCTCCAGCGGTCGGCATCCTGGCGATCTCGGCTCTGACCGCGTTCTGGGTGAGGCTGGGCCTTCCACTGATTTGGGCTCCGGCTTTTTGGCTCGGACTGACGGCGGCTGGATTGCTGGGTGCTTGGCGGAATCGCGCCTGTTGGGCGAAAAGCACCGTTGCCTACGGCTTAACGCTGTCCCTCTTATCCGCGCTGATCTGCGCGGTGTACTTCCTTCCAACGGCTCGCAACGACCTCGTCCAGCGCCGCGACGGGAGCTTCAACTGGAGGTTCGTGGATTCGCAACACTTCCACTCGATAGCGGCGAGCATAAAAAATGGCGGGAGCCCGCCGAGAACCCCCGGAACATTTACCGCCGAACTTCTTTACCATTTTGGTCCCTATGCACCGGCTGCGGCCATTTCCAAGCTTGACGGACTCAACCTTGGGGACGCCGTGGCCCGCCTGACGCACGGCGCTTGGCTCTGGGCGCTCGTGCTCTCATGCTTTGGACTTGGCACGCTCCTGTCACTCAGGGCCACTGGCAGAGCATTCGGGGGGATAATATCCGTCGCAGGACTTTTCTTTTACGGTTCGCTGCTTTCCCTTTTCACCGGCGAAAAGACCGGCTCCGGCCATGTGGCCGGAGCTATCCTCTTCAATATACCCGGCGTGGAGGTGCCCGCCGATGGGGGGCCTTTTGACCATCTGCTTATCGGGCATTCGATGCTTTACGGCTTGGTCGCCATTACGGCGATCATGGGCCTGTGCCTGGCGAAAAGGGGGAGGGAATCGGCACTCACCTGGCGGGGCGTCATTTTGCTGGTGCTGCCAGCACTTGTGGTGCCAGTGAACTCGGCGGCTGCCTTGTACTGCCTCGGCGTAGCGGGCATTCTCTTGTTTTGGGGGCGTCTCGGGGAAACACTGTCCTGGCTGCCGATCGTTGTTATGTTCTGCCTGTTTCTCGGAGCTTGGAAAACTATGGGTTATAGTCACGCCCCGGACGCAGCGGGAGCAACCATCAAAGCGGACCTGGAATGGGGTTGGCAATGGCGGACGCTTGTGGTCGGGTTCATGGTTGGCCTGGGATTCCGGATCGTGGGCTTCCGTTGGATCTCAAAGCCCTTGAAGGAACCTCTTTCTGCTCTAGTCCTAGCCAGCGTCCTGGGATTACTGGCGTTTTCGTTCCTGATCAACCTAAGAGATGGCA
Source organism: uncultured Acidobacteriota bacterium (assembly GCA_963831905.1). Classification (GTDB taxonomy): domain Bacteria; phylum Acidobacteriota; class Terriglobia; order UBA7540; family UBA7540; genus CAVROP01. The sequence goes on from CAWHRX010000010.1 coordinate 561,928, forward strand.
ACCAGATGTACGGCATATATTTCCTGGAGAGCATCTTCAGCATATTTGCCTTCTCTCGGGTGACCTCTGGGTGTTGGCACGGCGTCGAACGTTCACAAATGATCGCGGAGTGGCTCGGGCTGGCGACAAAGGGCATGATCTTCCTTGTCGCCTGCGGCGTTTTGGCGCGCATCGTCGTCTATGCGACTCATATCAAATTATCGATAGCATCCGTTCGCTACCAGATCCTCCCATGCGTCCTATTGATCTTACTCCTGGCCGGCATATCAGCGCTGATGAAGCGCAGCCGCCGCTGTTCCACGGTCGGTTCCGCAATTCTCATGGGTGCGCTGCTGGTCGGTTTTCTGGCCTGGACTACGAATTGGCTCAGATACGGTATCGGAATGGTCAAGACGGGCATAACTTATTCGCCTGGCGAAGTTCGCGGGCTGCGGCGTCTCGGCGAACTCATGACGCCGGACGAGCGGTTTGCGACGAACAAACATGCTCTAGATATGGAAAGCCTTGCGCCACCCAACGAGCGCTCCTACGGCTACTCTGCGCTGTCCGAGCGTCCCGTGCTTCTCGAGGGATACTTGGCTCGAGGCGAAAATTTGCTCCCGTGGTTTAAACCTCTGCTTCACGACAGCGACTTGCTCTTCAGTACTACCGACCCGGAAACGCTGCGGAGCATTGCTAAAACTTATCGTGTCCGATGGCTTGTCGCCCATCCCGGCACCGACATATCGCTGCCAAGGCCATTGCCCGCTTGGCTGGTTGAGCAGCAAAACTGCGGAGACCTTAGGATCTACCGGATCGACTAACCCCACGCGTTCCCATGGCTTGCAAGCCTGGCCGTGCTGAAATGGAACCCCGCATCCGGGAGCTCCGTGAAGACTATGCGTTGAGGAAGATTCCCACTCGTGCTTTTGCGGCCAACGCACTCTATCTGGAGGTCGTTCGGCTGGCCTACAACCTGGTCACGGCTTTTCAGCGGACCTGTCTCCCCGAAGAATGGCAAAGCCTGACCTTGAGCAAACTACGCTCCAGACTCTTTTGGCCTAGTGTTCGCTTTTCACCACGATGAATTGGCGCTTGGTGGAAGCAACGCCATTCAACACGATAGTAAATCACGACACTCTGTCGAAGCTGTGGCCTATATGGGACCCAAGAGGTGTATATTTTGAGAAGCCGCGGGCTTTTTGAAAGGGTCGAAATTCTGTTTTTGTTGGCGGCGGCTTCGGGATGCCTTGTTACACTCGTCCGCGCTGTTATGTTAGTTCCACTTCCTTATGCTTTGGATTTCGTCGAAGGGCCCCTTTTGGACGGAAGCATCCGGGTGGCTCACGGGTTGCCTCCCTACCCGCCGGCAACTGAGCTTCCATACGTCATCAGTGCCTACGGCCCGCTGCCATACTATATCGCGGGTCTGTGCGTAAGACTCTTCGGCGTCGGCTTCACCGCACCCAGGATTCTGATTTTAATTTCGGGCATCTGGTGCGCGGCGTTCATCGCCCTTCTGGTTTTTCACTGGGGCGGCGAACTACGCGTCAGCCTGGGATTTGGCCTCCTCTTTCTGTCAAGCCAAGTGGTGACGGAGTGGTTTCCCTTGTTTCGTGTTGACTTGATCGGACTCGCGCTCTCACTGACCGGATTGTATCTTTTCACGAAACACCGCCGCTGGTACCTCTCGGTTCCGTTTTTCGTGGCCGCATTGTTCTGTAAGTTCCTGCTGGTGTCGGCACCTCTGGCCTGCTTCGTGTATTCTGTCCTCAGAAAGGAGACTCGGAAAGCCTCGTGGTTCGCCGCAAGCAGTCTGGCTCTGGGGGCGATCGTGTTCCTGTGGGTTCAGCGAGCGACCCACGGATGGTTTGCCTTCGACACAGTGTGGGCAACCGCGGTTCACCCTTACAGTCTGACGATCGCGCTTAATCGAACGCACGGTGAGCTAATATCCAAGTACTTCCTGTTGGTCTTGGCGCTGGTGCTTTTGTATTACCTGCGCTCTCGACCTGAACTCTCCCTTCCCCTTCTCTATCTCGGCTTGTCATCTCTGACGCTACTCAGCCGGGGGAAGATAGGAGCAGCCTCCAATTACTTCCTGGAATGGGAAGCGGTGCTTTGCTGCTGTGCGGGGGTGGCCTATAGCTGTCTGCGAACGCCCTCCGATATTCGGAACTTTGTTTCCGTGCTGATGCCTGGTACACTGGCCTTGATGGTGTTTCTCAATCTTCACAGACCCGCTTCGGATCCAGACATGAGGAATACCGAGTGCGGGCAGGTTTACGAATACGTGAAGGATTACCCTGGCAGGCGCATCCTCTCCGAGAATCCTGGTGCTGTGGTCCTGGCTGGGAAACCCCCTGTCGTACTAGACCCATTCAGCTGGACCCAGATGGTTGCCCATGGCGGTTGGTCCGACACTGAAATCGTAGGTCTTCTTCGCTCGCGTCAGATCGACCTGGTTGTCTTGGGATCGGATGTGAAAGATATAATTAATCAACCCATTCAGGATCGATGGCCGAAGTCGGTGGCGGAGGCAATTGAACAGAATTACAGTTTAGTCCACACGTTCAATTGCACCGACGCCAATTTCGTCTATCGGCCGGAAACTCCGCCTAACTGAAAATCTTGGCTGCGCACGGTCCTCCGGCTCAACGCGCCCTCGCCGACCCGCGGATTTGTACAACCTGTGAGGCTCGTAAGAAGGTAATCATCCGTCAATGCCCTTAATAGCGCTAAAGCGACGAAACCGGAGCATGTAGACCCAGCGCCCCGGGCACTGCAATTCGAAGTACAGCAGCAGGACGATCGAGATGCGCAACTCTCAAAGAAAGGGTACTCTGCGAAAGCTGGAGGCAGTTAGAATAGATCATGCGATCGCTAATCTCACTAACTTTCGACGACGGACTGCGATGCCAGTTTGAACAAGCCCTTCCCATTCTCAATCAGCACGGCTTGCCCGCTACGTTTTTCTTGGTCGCCAACACCGACCCAATCCTCATGGACGGATGCTCACATCCTGATTGGAGGAAGACTGATTGGAGCACGAACGACATCCAGCTTTTCAGGAGCATGGTTCAGCGTGGGCATGAAATTGGCGCGCACGGCGTGCACCACACACGCGCATATTTGGACAAGGACCCGAAGTTCGAAGCGGAGGGGTCGAAGAAGTGGATTGAGGATCGAGTGGGAGCGGAAATCTCGTCGTACTGCTACCCGCTTAGCCATTTCACCTACCCCATCAAAGAGGCGGTCATCCATGCGGGGTACAAACAAGCACGCTGGGGGGCCAATGCGTCCTATTATCCTCTGCAGAATCCCGTAGATCGCTTCAAGGTGGACTGTCGTCAAATCAGTAAGTCCGGTTTTGACATTGTCGGCAGTGATTTCGTTGGCAAGTACGGTGCCGAAAATGTCGGCGACTGGATACGCCCCGGTTGCTGGCATGTCCTGATGTTTCACGGTATTGGCACCGTGAATGACGGCTGGTGGGCTATCCCGCTTGCTGAGTTCGCCAGGCAGATGGCAGAACTGGCGGAGTATCGAATGTCTGGCGCCGCAGAAGTCGTCACGTTTAAAGAGGGGGCGCAAATGCTTAGTCGCGCGCGGCGGTCAACTGTGACAAGCGGCGCGCCCGGACCTGGAAGCAGCAGCAAGAGCATCACAGTCATCGTCTGTACTTATAACCGCAGTCAGAGCTTGCCCAACGCTTTGGCTAGTCTTGCCGCCCAGACCGTTCCCGAGCCGATCGAATGGGAAGTCCTGGTTGTGGACAACAATTCAACCGATCATACACATGAAGTAGTCGAGGAATATTCCCGCCGATATCCCGGCCGGTTCCGTTACGTGTCTGAGTTGCAACAAGGACTATCGTACGCCCGCAATAGCGGGATTCGTAACTCACGGAGCAAGGTCCTGGCGTTTGTGGACGATGACGCAATAGCTGAGCCAGATTGGTTGTGGAATCTAACCTCCGCGCTGTGGGAAGGGGAATGTGCCGGGGCAGGGGGTCAGATCGTCCCATTCTGGACGAAGCCCATTCCTGGCTGGCTGTCGACCGATGACCCTCGCACATTCGGGGCGTTCGGACGATTCGAACCGGGCACTGGGGCCGGCCCCCTCACCCGCCCTCCCTATGGAAGCAATATGGCGTTCCGCAGTGAAGTGTTTCAGAAATTCGGTGTTTTTCGAGCTGACCTCGGGCGCTCCGGCAGCAACCTGCTGGGCCGTGAGGATGTCGAGTTTGGCAATCGACTTCTGGCTGCGGGGGAACAGCTGCGGTATGAACCATGTGCCGTCATACATCACGTGGTGCCGGAGTCCCGGCTGAAGAAGAGTTTCGTGATGCGATGGTGGTTCTGGTACGGTCGCTCCGAGGTCGCGGACGGGGGTCCGCCGCCCAACGCGGGCTGGCACATCTGCGGAGTTCCGCTTTACTTGTTCCGCAGATTGGCGAGGTGGACGCTGCAAGGGATATTCACGAGAGGGGCGTCACGTCGCCTCAATTGCCTTCTCAACGTGTGCTACCTTGCCGGGACCGGCGTGGCTTGCTATAAATGGTCACGGAAGTAGAGAAGGATTCTGAGGGTATGAAAATGCGGCCAAAAATCTTATTTGTGACCGCTCATTGGCCTTTGGCTTTAGCCTACGGTGCACAGCAGCGCGTGCTCAATATCGCAACCCTGCTCAGCCGCGTTGGGAATGTATCCTTCGTGATCGTTCCCACCGATCCCGAAGACGAAGGGGCAGCACGCCGAACCAAACGTGAATTTGAAGTTTGCAGAATCATACACCCATCGCTTGTCGCTCCAGGAACTTCCTCTGGCGGGGTTCGCGATAGGCTCCGCCATGAGATTGATCCAACCTACATGGCAACGGACCATTACGAAGTTAGCGCGCCTGACCGCATGGCGATGCTGGAAATGATCCAACAGCACGATATTGTATGGGTTCACACCATCCGGACCGCGAACTGGTTTCGAATTTACCGGTGGCCCCATTCCGTGCTCGACGTGGATGACCTGATCAGCCGGCAGCAGCACTCGTTGGCACAGAACGAGCGCAACCCTATCGAACGCCTGCTTGAGTTGCGACGGGTGTGGATCTGGCGTCGGCGCGAGCGACTCTTCCCCGAGCGCTTTAACGTCTTGACCGTGTGCAGTGAAGAAGACCGCCGGTACCTTGGCGGCGGGGAGAGCATCTACGTCATCCCGAATGGGTCCACTCCACACCCTGCCCGCTCTCGAGTCTTCCCAGACCGGCCGAGAATTGGCTTCATCGGAAACTGCGCGTTCGCGCCCAACGATCAGGGCCTCAGGTGGTTCATTCGCGACACGTGGCCTGGTATCAAGCGCGAAGTCCCCAGCGCTCAGCTTCGCCTGGTGGGCCGCGGAAGCGATGGCGATTTCAGCCACCTCGGCCCCGATATCGTCGGGCTCGGCTGGCTGGAGGACCCTGGCGATGAAATTGCCTCCTGGTCAGCAATGATTGTTCCGATCAAGATGGGAAGCGGTACGAGAGTGAAACTGGCGGACGGGTTTGCGCGCGGGTGTCCGGTAGTTGCAACTGCGATGGGCGCCTTTGGTTTTGACGTTAAGAATGGACAAGAGATTCTGGTGGCGGATCGCGCTGCGGATTTTGCTTCGGCGTGTATTCGTCTATTGAGTAACCCGGAATTAGGTATGGCCATATCGGAGAAAGCTCGCAAGCGCTTTCTGGAGCGATGGACGTGGGAGTCGTTTGAGAACACCGTTGGCAAAGTGGTTCAAGAGTGTCTGACGAGAAGCCGGCAAACGACGGGTGACAGTGGGGCAAGTACTTTGGCCACGAACGTGCCCGTTACGACCGCAGAGGAGAGGCGGTGAGAGGATCGAGCGCAGACCGTATGTCTGGTCTCAAGGGGGAGCAATGCATATTCGCTCGGTGGTAGCCTCTCGTGCTTCCCCTTACCAAGGTACTCTTGCGCAGGTCCTGTTGAAGTTCAATAACCGGTGGTGGTGGAAAAATAACGCTACAAGGCGAAGCGTGCCTATCGTTCCTTGATGAGATATTATTGAGTGGGGATTGTCAACGTGAAAGATGGGTTTAGGGTCGGACTCTCGGGACCGGCGGAAGAAGCCTAGGATCACACAAGATTGGAATGAAGACTATTACCGATGTGCCAGCAAAAATGGGGACAGACTCTGTGGGCACGGAATCTGCAAATCGGGTACTAGCTGATTACTTTCACTGCCCGGCGAGTTCTGTGCTTTTCCGTTCCCCCAGCCAATTAGGTGACAAGCCAGGGTACTTTCGACTAGGACCGGACACCACCTGTTACGGACGACTCTCTCGCGGTGATACGGCGAGAACTCCGGTCGGTGTGTTGGAGGACGCCCTGGATCGTACCCAACTGGAATCGGATGGGATTGACCTTCCCTTCAGGATTGACGAAGTAATTGAAAACTTGCGGCGGGAACGCTACACCGCTCATTTCCGCGAAGAGGGGAGGGTTCTCAACGAAATCTTGCGAAGGACGTACTACTTCATCCGGCCGCTTCTGAGAGTCTCGGTACGCCGGCACCTCCAGAAGATTTACCTGCGTGGCTGGGACCGGATTCCCTTCCCTACCTGGCCCGTTGACGACACTGTCGATCGCGTGCATCGCAAGCTGCTGGCCCTGTTATTGAAAACTCAGGGACTGGCTGGGACTCCGTTCATATGGTTCTGGCCGCGGGGCTACACGAGTTGTGCAATCATCACCCACGACGTGGAGGATAAACGCGGCAGAAACTTTTGCGCCAGCTTGATGGATTTGGATGAGTCGTTTGGCATTCGCAGCGCCTTCCAGCTAGTTCCCGAGAACAACTATGACGTCTCGAAAAGCTTCCGGGACAGTATTACTGCCCGGGGCTTTGAAGTGAATGTTCACGACCTGAAGCACGATGGCCGCCTTTACGCTGACCATGCAGAGTTTCAGCGCCGGGCAGCACGCATCAATAGCTACGTTCGGGAATATGGCGCGCAGGGGTTCCGTTCCGGCATCCTTTATCGCAATGCAGACTGGTTCGACGCCTTCGAATTCTCCTATGATATGTCGCTCCCCAATGTGGCGCATCTTGACCCGCAGCGGGGCGGATGCTGCACGGCCATGCCTTTCTTTATCGGGAAGATTGTCGAACTGCCGCTTACTTGCACGCAGGACTACACGCTTTTTCAGATTCTCGGTGATTACTCGATCAACCTGTGGAAAAAGCAAATTGCCCTGATTCGCAAGAATTATGGCTTGATCAGCTTTATTGCCCATCCTGACTACCTTCTCGAGCCACGGGCGCTCGATACATACAAGGCCTTGCTGGAATACCTCGCCAGCTTGCGGGCTCAGGACGTGCTTTGGACTGCCTTGCCCAGGGAAGTGGCGGATTGGTGGAGACTTAGGAGCCGGATGGAGCTGGTGTGCCGAAACGGCGAGTGGCGCGTGGAAGGACCCGGGAGCGCGCGGGCCTGCGTAGCCTACGCTATGTTGACGGGAGACACAGTGGTCTATCGCTTGCCAGGCGAGCGGGAATCCTTGCCTCAGCCGGACCGCTCAAAATGACAAAAATCAGCGGTAAGGTTCTTGACCGTAACATGTACGTGGACGGGGGGTATCTGGAGAAAAACCCTCTTTGGCACGCCGACGAATCCCCCTTCAAAGTACTCAAATCCTCCGCATGTTGCAGAAAAACAGCCTGCATCCGAAGACGGTCTGCGAAGTCGGATGTGGCGCAGGGGAAGTACCCAGGCTGTTGCAGGAGAAAATGGACAAGGATTGTAGTTTCTGCGGTTACGAAATCTCACCCCGGGCCTTGGAAATGTGCAAGAGCAAGGCGAACGAAAGGCTTCAGTTCAAGCTCTCCGATATCAGCCAGGAGGAAGGCGCCTTCTTCGACATGATTCTGATGCTCGATGTTATCGAGCATGTCGAAGACTACTACGGATTTCTGAAATTGATCTTGCCCAGGGGTAAACTGAGGATTTTTCACTTCCCTCTGGATTTGAGCGTGCAGGCTGTGCTTCGGAAACGAGGCCTCCTGATCCGCCGCGAGCTCTATGGACACATCCAGTACTTCACCAAGGAAACAGCCCTGGAGACGCTGAAGGACGTGGGCTACGAGATTCTGGACTATTGCTACACGCCTCGATGCATCGAACTCGCCAAGCAGCTTATCCAGAAGATCGCCATCTTGCCAAGAAAGATCTGTTTCGCAATTCACCAGGACCTGGCAGTTCGAATCCTGGGTGGCTACAGCCTGCTGATCCTGGCTAAATGAGGACCGTCCGGTTCCTCCCTGCAATCTTCGGGACTGTGTCGCGGTAGCTCAGGCGACGCCAGAGCGAATTCTGAGAGTGAAACCGCGATGACGACTTGCGACGTGGCGATCATCGGCGCCGGCCCCTACGGCTTATCTGCGGCTGCCCACCTGCGCACGGTCAAGGGGCTGGAGCTTCGTGTTTTTGGCGTTCCCATGTCCTTCTGGAACCGAAACATGCCGGCGGGTATGTTTCTCCGTTCCGCTTGGACGGCGACAAACATCGCGGATCCGGCCGGCTGGCTGACCCTAGAAGCATACCAAGCAGCAAGCCGCGAACAGTTTTCGACTCCTGTACCGCTCGACCAGTTCGTCCAATACGGTCTCTGGTACCAGCAGCAGGCGGTTCCCGACGTCGACCAGAGGGCGGTTGCAAAGGTTGAGCCTGCCCCCAGGGGTTTCCGCCTTTACCTCGAAGATGGCGAAGCACTCGTTTCGCGCCGCGTTATTATTGCGGCAGGGATTGGCGCTTTCGCTTATCGGCCGCCCGAATTCTTCGGGCTCCCACCATCGGTCGCAACTCACACCTCTGAGCACTATGACTTCCGAGATTTCTGCGGGAAGTCCGTCCTGGTGGTGGGAGGCGGACAAAGCGCGCTTGAATCGGGCGCGCTGCTTCATGAGGCGCGCGCGGATGTTGAAATTGTCACACGGGCTTCGCGCCTCCACTGGCTGCAAGGGTGGCTCTCCCACGCGCTTCACTATAGGTTGGGGGCCTTTACCAAGCAACTGCTTTACGCGCCCACCGACGTTGGGCCGGCGGGCATCAGCCAACTCCTGGCACGGCCTGAAATCGTCCGGCGGCTGCCGCGCGCTCTGCAAGACAAACTTCGAAGGCGCGCCACCCGGCCGGCCGGGGCACGTTGGTTGGTGGAGCGGCTCAAAGGCGTTCCAATTAAGCTGCGGCGTTCAGTCGTTTCCGTGGATGTGGCCGGTGAGCAGGTGAAAGTCCATCTCGACGACGGCAGCGAGCGAACCGTAGACCATGTTCTTCTTGGTACCGGCTACAAAATGGATATCTCCAAGTATGGCTTCCTTGCACCAGAGTTGGTGCGGTCCCTGCGTCGCTCCAATGGGTTTCCGGTGCTCAAAGACGGACTCGAATCCTCAGTACCTAGGATGCATTTTCTAGGCGCGCCCGGCGCCTGGAGCTTCGGCCCCCTGATGCAATTTGTTTCTGGTACGCGCTATGCCTCCCGCTCGTTGCTCCGCTGCATCACGGAGAAAGCTGCCAACCCTCCACCTCCACAGCCGTAAAGGATCTTCATGCCGGCCGCAACGACCCAACCCTCTCAAACTGCCAACGTTCCGTCCGAACGCTCGAACAGAACCATTGGTGCGGTCGTGGTGGGCGGGGATTACCAGGGCCTCGGGATCGTTCGCAGCCTCGGACGGCGGAAGGTGCCGGTCTGCGTCATTGACGATGAGCGCTCCATCGCGCGATTCTCCAAATACACAACCTATTCTGTGCGCGTGGATAGCCTGCGCAATGAGCAGCGGACGGTCGAACACATTCTGGCGATAGGTCGCCGGTTGGGCCTCGAGGGCTGGGTACTTTACCCGACTCGAGAAGAAACGGTTGCTGCTTTCGCGCGCCACCGATCGACTTTGCAAAGCTTCTTCCGCGTTCCCACGCCAGCCTGGAACACAACGCAATGGTTCTGGGATAAACGCAATACCTACCGCCGCGCCAAAGAGCTCGGCATTCCCACCCCCTCTACCTGGTATATTCGAGAACGTCTCGGAGTTGGAGAAGATTGACTCCGACCCTCCTTTCGTCATCAAGCCCGCTATCAAAGAGCACTTTATCTATAGCACCAAGGTCAAAGCTTGGCGCGCAAACAGCCGCGCCGAACTGCGGGAGTTGTTCCTGCGCGCGGCGCAACTCGTCGGACCGGATGAAGTGATGATTCAGAGTATGATCCCGGGCAGTGGCAACCAGCAGTTCGCCTACGGGGCATTCTTCAAAGAGGGGCGCGCACTGGGGAGCATGGTTGCTCGAAGGGCGCGCCAACACCCCCCGGAATTCGGCCGCTCGAGCACCTACGTTGAAACCATTGAACTCCCGCTTCTGGAGGATCTTTCAGAACGTTTTCTGAGGGCAATCGACTATTACGGACTTGTGGAGCTGGAGTATAAGTTTGATTCGCGTGACCAACTGTACAAACTGCTTGACGTCAACGGACGTACTTGGGGCTATCACACCCTGGGTCTTGGGGCCGGCGTGGAATTCCCGTTTATGCTGTACGCCGACCAAGTGGGGGAACTCGTGGAGGCCCGTCGCGGCCGACCTGGGGTCAAATGGATACGGTTGGTTACCGATGTGCCCAGCGGGATCCTGGAGATTCTTGCCGGAGGCCAGGATTGGCGATCGTACGCGCGATCGATAGCAAATTTCAACGTCGAGGCAGTTTTCAGTCGAGAGGATCCCATGCCCGGCGTAGCGGAGCTGTTTCTGATTCCCTATTTGGCAATCAAACGGAGCTTTTGAGGTCTGTTCCGATGTTTCGAAACATCCTCGCAAGGATAATCCATAAAGTGGCGTTCTTTATCCCCGGTGGAGGGACGCTTCGGCCATGGCTCCGTCGCCTGCGAGGTGTGCAGATCGGAAAGAACGTTTATATCACACAGCTTGTATACATTGACGAGCTCCATCCCGAAAACGTGACAATCGGAGACAATTCCACCATTGGGCTTAGAGCCTCCGTCTTCTGTCACTTCTACTGGGGGCCGAGAAGATCCTGGAACGAGGCAAAGATAATTATCAAAAGGGGCGTGTTCGTGGGACCGCCCTGTGTTGTTTTGTCGAATGTGGGGATTGGTGAAGGTGCGGTTATACGCGCGGGCACCGTGGTGAGCAGGAATGTGCCTCCACGCACTCTCTGGGGATACCCGCCCGCGGAGGACCCTGGAATCGCTACCATTCCTTTGACTGCCCAACATCCTTCGGAGGGATTCATTAGGGGCATAAGACCACGAAAGTAAGCGCCATTCACCATGAGATTCAAAGAACTCGGAAGGACGGGAGTTCTTCTGCCGGAGATCGGCATCGGTACGTGGGATTATCACGGCGGCCCAGACACGCTGAAGCGCGGCTTCGAGGCGGGCGCCCTCTTCATTGATACTGCTGAGTCTTATGGAACCGAGGCCGTGGTGGGCGAAGCGCTGAAGGGGGTGCGAGACCGCGTATTCGTTGCCACCAAAGTGTCACCCGGAAATTTCCGCCGCGCCCGCCTGCAGGCTTCCGTCGACTCGAGCTTGCAGCGGTTAGGTGTCAACACAATTGATCTTTTGCAACTCCATCAACCGAACCCCGCTATTCCTATCCAGGAATCCATGGATGCGTTGGCCGACCTCGTGGATGAAGGGAAAGTCAGGTTCATCGGCGTCAGCAACTTCTCCGTGACAGAGCTCCAAGAGGCTCAGAAGGCGTTGCGCAAGTACCCTATTGTATCGAATCAGGTCCGGTACAATCTGATTGATCGGACTATCGAAGACGGTCTCCTGCAGTATTGTCGGGCACATCATATAACCGTGATCGCCTACAGCCCGCTGGCAAGAGGGCTGCATCGCCTCGAGGATTGCGACTCGAGCGGTGTACTTGACCGGCTTTCACAGGCGATCGGCGTGTCACCGGCTCAAATCGCCCTCAACTGGTGCCTGTCGAAAGACATGGTTGTGGCTATTCCCAAAGGTAATTCGGTGGAGCACATCCTTGAAAACTGCGCCGCCTCGGACTGGCGCTTAACCGCGGAGCAGATCGATTGGTTGGACTCGAGCATCCAATATCGTCGTCGAGGTCGTTTTGAAGCGCTATTGAGACGACTGATGCCCCGCGCACTCAGGCCGATTGCTTTGCGCGCACTTGAATACTTGCCTCGAGGCCTGCGGCGCCGAGTGAGTTGAACGCGTTTCAGAACTGCCTTGCTGCCGGGGTGGCACGGCAGGCTGTCCCTCAATCCATAATATGTGTGGGATTTGTGGCACGGTACAATACGGGAACGTTCAAGCAGATGCCCAGTTGATCGAGCGCATGATTGGCGCAGTCCGGCACCGCGGCCCCGACGACTGCGGGATCTATACCGATGGTCAGATTGGCCTTGGTCATGCCAGGTTGAGCATCATCGATATTGCGGGCGGCCATCAGCCAATGCCTGACGAACAACGTACCTCTTGGATCACTTTTAATGGCGAGATTTTTAATTACCTTGAGCTCAGGGAAGAGTTAACCAAGAAGGGACACCAGTTCGGGAGTCATTCGGACACAGAAGTGATCTTACATTTATACCAGGAGGAAAGGGAAAGGTGCGTGGAGCGCCTTAACGGGCAATGGGCCTTCGCCATTTGGGATGGCCCCCAACAAAGACTCTTCCTTTCCCGTGACCGGTTAGGGGTGAGACCGCTTTACTACACCCGGGCTCACGGCATGTTTCTATTCGCGTCCGAGATGAAGGCATTGTTTGTGTGCCCGGAGATCAGGCGCGAGCTCGACCTGCACACATTAGATCAGGTATTCACGTTTTGGACCGCCCTTCCGCCGCGCACTCCGTTCAAGAACGTCTACCAACTTCCGCCGGGCCACTCAATGACTGTGCAGAACGGGCAGCTTCGCGTTTGGCGTTACTGGCATTTAGACTACGAACCTGACAGCGAAATAGGTCAGGGCAGCGAGGAGGAGATCTCGGAAAAGCTCTTGGCCTTGCTCAAGGACGCCACGCGGATACGCTTGCGTGCAGACGTTCCTGTTGGAGCGTATTTAAGCGGGGGGCTGGACTCCACCTTTGTGACCGCCCTGGCGAAAAAGCTTGTCGGGCAGAAGCTGAAGACCTTCTCGGTCAGTTTCGAGGATCCCCAGTTTGACGAGGCAAACTATCAAAGAGACGCTGCGAGCTTCCTGGAAACAGAGCACTACAGCGTGCGTTGTTCCAACCGGGACATTGCCAGGGCGTTTCCAGAGGTGATTTGGCACGCTGAACAACCGATCTTGCGTACCGCGCCTGCCCCGCTGTTTATTCTGTCGAAGCTGGTCCGAGATAATGGTTTCAAGGTTGTCCTGACGGGCGAGGGCGCTGATGAAACCATGGGGGGATACGATATTTTTAAAGAGACCAAAATTCGACGATTCTGGCAGCGCCGGCCGCATTCCTCCACCCGGCCCCTTTTGCTTCACCGGCTTTATCCCTACATGGAAAGTCTCCAACGGCAGTCCTCGGCCTATTTATCAAACTTCTTTCGAATCGAGGAGGGCGCCCCAGGTCCATTTTTTTCTCACCAGCCGCGCTGGCAGCTTACTGCCAAAGCGAAGCTGTTCTTCTCAGCAGCCGCCAAATCAGATCTCGAAGGCTACGACGCCATCGAGGAGTTGCGGGGCCTGTTGCCCGACCGCTACTATTCTTACGAAGCCTTCTTGCAGGCGCAGCTTCTGGAAACGTTTTACCTTCTGCCCGGGTACATTCTATCGTCACAGGGCGACCGTGTAGCTATGGCCCACGCTGTGGAAGGCCGGTTTCCCTTTTTGGATTATCGGGTAGTTGAATTCGCTGCCAAGTTGCCGATCCGAATGAAAATGAAGGTGCTCCAGGAGAAGTATCTACTTAGACGATGCGCGCAGGGGTTGATTCCAGGTTCAGTTCAAGCGAGGCCAAAACAGCCTTATCGTGCGCCCGACGCCCTGTGTTTCTTGGAACCGGAGGCCCGGGAGTATATGGATGAGCTGCTCTCGGCGGATTGCCTCTGCCGGTACGGCGTTTTTGATCCCGGCCTTGTGGCGAAGCTATTTGAGAAAGTGCGCTCGGGCAGACCGATCAGCGTTCGGGATAACATGGCGCTGGTGGGGGTTGTCTCCACTCAATTACTTATGCACCAATTTGTTCACGCTACCCAACAGTAAGAGCGGCCCTCGTGCCTGCCCTAGTCTGCATTATTCAGAGGGTTTCACAAAACTCTAAGTGGTTTAGCTGCAAGTAGTTACAGGCCTCTATTGCGCCGTTATCCTAATCACCGCAAACCCTTGTGCTGCAAGGACTTAGTTCTTGACTAGGCTATTTTCTTGCCGAGTTAGGGGTCTTTTGCGACCCGTCCAAAAGCCTGGTTAGGAAAGCCCCGGTTTCGTGAAACCCTGCTATTCGTCGTCATGAACTCTCTGCCTCCCTTGCTTTTGCTCTTCCTAACCCTCCTCATAATGGGTCATGCTCGGGGCGTTCGAAAAGGCACGTTTCACAAAACCGCGAGGCCAGGATGGAACCGCCCCGACTCTTTCATGCCGAGCATCTGTCGGTCCGACTTGCTTATCAGAATTTGTTCTCTCACCTACCCACCTTCCCACCGCACGGCCCAGCGATTTCGTTCCCAGGGGGACGACCACCGATTGATCGCAATGCTTTACTCCGCGCCTTGATCTACCGCGCCCTTCGCCGGCTCGCCTCGCTGAGTGATCTGGTGCAAGCCCTCCGGGAAAATCCCGCCGTGCTCGAGGCTGTCGGTCTGGACCCGCTCGGTGAGATCCCCTCCGTCGAGCGCTTCTCGGACTGGCTGCGCTCCGCTCCGCAGGAGTCCTTGCAAAATATCCGCCTGCGGCTTCTGCAAGCGCTCTTCGCGGAGGGCGCTTTCACCGGTCGCATCTTGGCACTCGATAGTTGTCCCCTCCTCTCTCCCGTGCGGGAGAACAATTTAAAAACCGCCGTGCGTGATCGTTTCAACAAGCAGCGCTTGCCCAAAGGTGATCCCACGGCTCGTCTCGGCGTACTGACCAGCTTCGCGCGCGGCGACTCCCGAAGAGTTATTTACTTCTGGGGCTACCGCAATCATGTGGTCGTCGACACCGAAACTGAACTCCCGCTTTGGGAGCAAACCGAACCCGCCGATCGTAAGGACAGCCCGCTCGCCGTGCCTTTGCTTCGCGCCTTGCTCGACCGTCTCCCCTTGCCGGTCGAGGCGGTTTGTGGCGACACCGCTTATGATGCCGACGCCCTGCTGAAGTTCACCGTCGAGGAACTGCACGCTCAACCGGTCGTCGCACTGCATCCTCGCCGCCATGCCAACCCCGACTTCCGGGTGCAGGGCGCTGCCGTCGTCTGCCCCGCCAACCTCGAAATGTTCCGCCGCGGTAAAATGACACCCCGGCGCACCGGCATCAGCTATATCCAGTTTTCGTGCCCTCTCCACTATGATCGCACCCTGCAGCAACGATTCTTGATGTGCCCCGCTGCTCACCCCAAATTCCTTCAGCAGAAGGGCTGCAATTACCTGCTGCGCACGAGCCCCAATATCCGCTCACAGATTCCGTATGGTTCAGAATCGTTCCGGCAGCTGTATCGAGAGCGGACGGCGGTGGAACGGGTCTTCTCGCGCCTGCTCACCATCGCCATGCAAGACCTGCCGACGCGCGGCCTCGACTCGGCTCGTAACCTCTGCACCATCGCCCACATCACGGTGTTGCTCGTCGCCTTGGCCGCCCACCGAAGCGGGTGCTCCGACCAACTGGCCTTTGTACGAACCTTCCTCCCAAACCTTGTAGCGACAGGTCCGGAAAAGCTAGTTTTGTGAAACCCTATTATTCATGAATGCGCCGGACAACGCGGATTTGAGGCGTTCGGAGCCGGATGTTCGTGGCCTTGGAGGTCGGCCGGCCGCCGGAGGCGCATTTCCTCAGTTGCGGACCGGCTGGAGGCGAGAGTCTGGCTGATTCCGTCGACACTGCTGCCTGGATCCGGCGCGGCGCCCAAGAGGGAAAGGATACGGGGAAGAGAGTTGAGAGGCTATCCGCTCAAGGCGCCCAAGGCCAGGGCGATTTGACGAAAGCTGGCGAAGAACGGAAACGAGACGGGAAGATGAATCACCACCCGGCGCACCGAAACCACCACCTGAGCGCCCAGTTTCAGCAGCCGTTCGCGCAAGGTCCACACCTGCGCCCGCGCGCATCCGGTCCGCGCCGCCCGCAGCCGCAGTTCCTGCATCAGAACGTAGGCAGCCGCCGTCATCAGTACCCGGAACTGGTTGGCCAGGAACTTCGAGCAGCTCGTGCGGTCGATCTCCAGGCCCTGGTGCAGTTCCTTGAGGCGGTTCTCGATTTCGCCCCGCGGGCAATAGACCTGTTCGTAAATCCAGCGTGGGCTCTGCGGCAGGTTGGTGATCAGGAAGCGGGGGTTGTCTTTGGGCTCCTTGCCCTCGGCTCGCACCACCTCGGCCTTGAAAATCACGCGCCGCTCCGCCGGCCAACTCTCGGCGGCATAGCGGCCTTCCCCATAGAGGTGCTCGGTCTGGCCGCTCTCTTCCGAGAGTTTCCGCGCCTGTTGCATCGCGGGTTCGGCCAAACGGTTCAGCACCGCATTTTTGGCCATCGCCACTACATACTCCGCACCCATCGCGTCCAGAAACGTCAGCAGGAGCGGGTCCGCAAATCCGCCGTCCAGTCGCACTCGCAGGCGCGCCTGGGGAAAGGCCCGCCGCAGCTTCTGCAGGATGCGCCAGAGGATACCGATAGCTCCCACGCTCGCCACGGCATTGCCGGGCCGCAGCACCGCCGTGAACAGGTATTGCTCCTTTTCGTCGTTGAAGCTGACGAATCCCATCACCGGCAAATAGCACCAGGTGTCGTAGTGGCCATTGAAGAAAGTCAATTGCTGAGCCCCGTGGGTGGGATCGTCGGTGGGGTCCAGATCCAGGGTGATGCACCGGGCCCGGCCGTGCAGCCGGCGGCGATGGCGCTCCACCACCCGATCGGCCAGCGCCTCCGCCAGCCGGTAAAGCTGCTTACGGTCGGGGGCATTCTCAAAGCGCGAGAGCGTGGGCTGCGAAGCCAAGTCCGCGCCCTCGACCGGGTCGCGCCCCACCAGCAGCTTGTGCACCGGGTCGGCCGCCAGCCGCGAGGCGTCGTTGGCATCGGCATACCCACAGGCGAGGCCGTAAACGCGCTGGGCCAGCAACTCCTCCACTTCATGTTCGACCTTGCCCGGCTGCCGCGGATCGACCAGACAGGCGGCCAAGGCTTCGGTCAATCCCAGACGGCGATCGGCGGCCTTGAGCAGGATCGCGCCACCGTCCGAGCTGCCCTGGCGCTGGTCAAACTGCCCCACCACCGGCTTCGAGAAAATATTTGGGAACAACAAACACTCTGTTGTGGTATCGTCAGCCAAGCGAAAGCCTCCTTTGGTCATTCAAACAACGTCTCGACAACGTGTTTGTACCATAGGAGGCTTTCCGTGTCTTTAGGAAACGCGAATTATTCGGACTAGGCAACCGCGAAGGTTCGATTCAGCAGCGAGGAATAAACAGGAATGAACTTCCAGCAAGAAATAAGGCAATTCGTAATTGACAACTTCCTCTTTGGCCGAGAAGGGCAACTTAGCAATGCAGACTCGTTTCTCGAGAACGGCATCATCGACTCAACAGGTGTTCTCGAGCTGATTTCCTTTATCGAAGAGCACTTCGGGCTGAAGTTGGCTGAGAACGAACTTACTCCCGACAACCTCGACTCTATCGACAAAGCCACGGCACTGGTCGCCAGGCGGCTGGCAGCCCGCCAGGGAGCCACATAATGCAGGTCGAGTCGTTCTTGGAAAAGAGCGCAGAGCGCTACCCGGAAAAGACGGCGCTCGTCTACCAAGGCCGAAGGTTAACCTACCGAGAAATCGAAGAGCGCGCCAATCGCCTGGCCCACTCCCTGATCGCCGAAGGGATTGAGCGCTGGGACCGAGTGGCCGTCTTTTTGGAAAATTCCGTGGAAGCGGTAGTTTCGGTTTTTGCCATACTGAAAGCCGGTGGTGTGTTCCTGGTTGTCAACCCCACAATTAAGGTTGATAAACTCAAGTACATTTTGAACAATTGCCGGGCCAAGGGCCTCATCTTGCCCGCGAGCAAATTCCGGGCAGTGCGGGAAGGGCTTGCCAACGCGACCCACCTTCGACGAGTCTGGATCGCTGGAGGCACCCAGGACGAGGAACTCCCGCCCCACGGGCGACTGTTTGCACTGGACGCAATTATCGAGGCGTCGAACGGCAAGGACTACGCGCCGCCAAAGAGAAATATCGATATCGACCTGGCGGCTCTCATTTACACGTCGGGCTCGACCGGCCGGCCTAAGGGAGTCATGCTGACTCACCTCAACATCGTATCCGCTGCCAACTCTATCTCCACTTACCTCGAAAACACGCCGGATGACATCATCATCAATCTGTTGCCCTTGTCTTTCGATTATGGATTATACCAAGTGCTGATGGCCTTCAAGATTGGAGGTACTGTTGTGCTGGAGCGGTCCTTTGCTTACCCCCACCCCGTGATCGAAACGATTATCCGCGAGAAAGTCACAGGCCTCCCCATCGTGCCCACTATCTCGGCAGTGCTTTTGCAGCTCGATCTCTCGCCCTACAAATTCCCACATCTGCGATACATCTCGAATACCGCAGCAGCCCTCCCCACCCACCACATCACGCGCTTGCGCCAGCTCTTCCCCCACGTGCGAATTTACTCGATGTATGG
This sequence comes from uncultured Acidobacteriota bacterium, assembly GCA_963831905.1. Lineage (GTDB taxonomy): Bacteria > Acidobacteriota > Terriglobia > UBA7540 > UBA7540 > CAVROP01. The sequence goes on from CAWHRX010000010.1 coordinate 580,716, forward strand.
TCTGACGGAATGCAAGAGAGTTTCCTATCTGCCGCCTGACCAGATTGATATTCGGCCAACCTCGGTCGGACGCGGCATGCCGAACGAAGAGGTGTACATCGTCGATGAAAATGGCCAGCGAGTTCCGCCTGGTGTGGTTGGGGAATTGGTGGTGCGCGGGTCCAATGTGATGAAAGGTTACTGGGAGCTGCCGGCGGAGACCGAAGAAAGGCTCAAACCCGGTCCGTTCCCTGGCGAAAAGGTGCTCTACACCGGCGATCTGTTTCGAATGGATGAGGAAGGTTACCTCTATTTCATCGGCCGTAAGGATGACATCATCAAGACTCGGGGCGAAAAGGTAAGCCCGAAGGAGATCGAAGACGTTTTGTATTCCCTGCCGGGGATCACCGAGGCAGTGGTCGTCGGCCTCCCTGATGAAGTGCTCGGGCAGGCGATCCGTGCCGTCGTCACTTTGCGCGATGGGACCCATTTGACGGAACGAGAACGTCTTGCGGCATTGTGCAGAGCTCCTGGAGAACTTCATGGTGCCTCAATCCGTAGTCTTCGTAGCCTCCATGCCGAAGACCGGCAGCGGAAAGATCAACAAGCGAATGATAGCGGGAGCATCAACAGACGAGGATGCATGAGACCCAGCAACGCTCCATCCCGCGATTGCCTGCGGATTGACCCCGCTGAAACGGCTGCTAAGATCGAAGGCGCAATTCGAGAAATTGTGTTCGACAAGCTGCGTCGAAAAGGGATTGTGGTCGCGCTCTCGGGCGGGGTTGACAGCAGCGTCGTGGTGGCTCTCTGTTGCCGTGCGCTGGGAAAAGAGCGTGTTTTGGGGCTAATGCTTCCTGAATCTGGGTCTTCTCCCGATAGCCTGCGCCTCGCCAACCTCCATGCCTCCAAGCTCGGCATCCGCACGCAGGTGGAGGACATTACCCCTATCCTCAAGGCGACCGGGTGTTACCAGCGATCCGCGGAAGCAATTCGTAGGGTGTACCCGGACTATCAAGAGGACCTTAAGTTCAAGCTTGTCTTGCCGGATTTGCTGGATCCTGCGACCTATCCGCTCTTCTCGCTGGTGGTCCAACTCCCGGACGGCTCTCAGAAGAAAACCCGCCTTACTTACGAGACCTACCTGAGTATCTTGGCGGCGATGAATTTCAAACAACGAACGCGTAAAATGATGGAATATTATTACTCAGATCGGTATCATTACGCTGTCGCGGGAACGCCCAACCGGCTGGAATACGACCAGGGTTTTTTTGTGAAGAACGGCGATGGCGCGGCTGACTTAAAACCCATCGCGCATCTCTATAAGTCGCAGGTATACCAAATGGCAGCCTATCTCGATGTCCCTGGAGAGATTCAGAGTCGAACGCCAACCACCGACACATATCCGCTCGAGCAAACCCAAGAGGAGTTTTACTTCATGCTTCCCTTGGAAATACTGGACTTGTGCCTTTACGGCAAGGACCATGGCCTAAGTCCAGCGAGTTTGGCTCCGGCAACAGGAATGACGGAAGCCCAGGTGGAAAAGACGTACGGTATCATCGAGTCCAAGCGCCGAGCCAGCCTCTACGTCCATTCCGCTCCGATTCTCGTGGAAGAGGTTGACACCGCCTGAGGCCCTGAGTGGGCTTACGATTGAGGTGGCGAGTTTACGTCGCCGGATGGCTGCGCAAAGCGGTTCGTCACGATCATAGCCCGTTCCGGTGACACGGGGGAGCGAGGGAAGATCGTAATCGGGAAGAATGCGGCTATTATGTCCTGTTGTACTGTTATCTGCTCGGCGGGCCGGACGCTGACCATTGGGGAAGCCGCAGTCTTTTCGGCGGGGTCGGTGGTGACAAACGACTTCCCTTCTCTCACTCTCTGCGCCGGGCCGAGAGTCCGTGCGGTAGCAACGGTCACGGTGCCCTATACATTAGAGGCAAATCATAGAGATTTTGTCCGCGGGTTGCGGCCACTTCGGGTGTCTAACAAAGGGAAAGAAGAGACTGGAGAAGTCAGTTGAGGCTTCAGCCAGGGCAGGCTAGGCCCTGGTAGCCACGATAGTTGCTGCAACTCCGAAGGCGCACGCCTCCTCGGGAGAGCCGCAGGACCCACCATCACCAATCCGTCACGGACCCCCCAGCCACCTCCGATCGGAGAAATGCCGCCAGCCAAGGGTAAGAGGCGGCATCACAGGCGGGAAAACCCTCCCATTTGAACAAGTTCGCGAGTGCTCTGGCAACCTCACTGATAAGGTGGAGGATTGCGTGGGCATCCCCGGCGGAGACAATGTGTCCGGCGTTCATGCCGATGTTCCCAGGGAGAAAGTAACGGCTGCGCGTGAATAGGACAATATGTCTCAACCAGCCCAGTGCTCGCCACGTCAACTTCGGCACGTACTGACTTAGATATTTTCGCACATTAGCCCTTGACAATGATATTGAGAAAGTAGACTATAGATGTGTTATTAACTAGGTGGTGGATCAACGTTAGAGTTGACTCTCCCCCCAGCCGAACAGCTGAATGCTTGTCTCTTCGCGAAACCAAGTAGTTTCCAGTTCCTCCTTCAAGTTAGGGGAGCACAATTCTCTGCTCTCCTTCTTCGCTTACGGCGTCAAATTAGAACTCCGGGCTCCCGATGCCCTTCTTTCGCAACTGGCGTGGCCGATTGTGCCCGGCGCCGAGGTGGCCGACGGCGGCCAGGCAGATGCCGTGCTCTCAGTCCGCGGGGATCGTTCTCCGGAAGGCGAGACCCGTTACGAGATCGCCGAAAACCGCGCGGTTTCGAGCGTGGTGAGCAGCCTTGAAGCTGCTGCGTCCGCACTTGAGGCGTGGGCGCAACTGACCGTCGCGACGTTGGCCAAGGATCTAGTTTTCGTACACGCCGGAGTCGTTAGGTGGAAAGATGGAGCGGTCGTGGTACCAGGACGGTCCTTGAGTGGTAAGAGTACTTTAGTGCTCTCGTTCGTGGAGAGAGGAGCGGATTATTATTCAGATGAGTACGCAGTTTTCGATTCTGAGGGACGAGTTCATCCATATTGGCGGCTCCCGAAGCTAAGGGTAGCCTCCGACCAGAGAGTGGCGATTAGTCTCTTGGGGCTCACGCTAGGTGGCGCGCCTCCCAAACCCATTCCCTTGGGATGGGTTCTAATCAGCAGGTACGAAGCAGGGAGCCGGTGGCACCCCCGGCGGCTTAGCTGCGGAAGGACGCTGCTGGGATTGCTTGATAACACGGTTCCTCTGCGCTGCCGGCCGGAGCAGTCAGTGAAGTTCTTGGCCAGGGCAGTCAGGAACGCCCAGGGCTTTGAAGGGATGCGCGGGGAGGCGGCGGATTTCGCCGATCAAATTTTAGCTTCGTTGTGATTGAATGTTAGATCAACCGAGTGGAGGGGATAATGAAGCCGTTGGCAAGGAAGAGTGGAATATTTGCAGAGAACCTGCCTGAAGAGGTGGTTCTCTACGACAAGACCCATGACAAAGTACATTGCTTAAACAAAACAGCGGCCGCAGTTTGGGAAAACTCTGATGGCAGCAAGACGGTCGACGAACTGACGCGGGCCGTCGAAGCGAAGTCTGGAGCGCCAGCGGACCGCAAGTTGGTGCTTCAGGCCCTTGATGAACTGGAAGAGGCGGGCCTCATGGAAGCCGGCGTGGTTCGAGAGGCAGGACTGCCCTCCCGCCGCGAAGCGGTGGGGAAGATGGTCATGGCAGGCTCGGCCTTGGTAGCTACGATCGTTGCTGCAGCTCCGAAGGCGCACGCCTCCCAAGATCCGCCGAAGGGTGGGGACCCGCCGCCGCTGCCGACTCCTCACAATCCGCCGCCGCAACCGCTGCCGCCGATCGGCTTTAAGCCGCCGTCCGGGGGCCACAAAGAACACTAAACAGGAAGCGCCGGCTTCGGAATCAACAGGAACTAACCATGTCCGATCTGCAGAGCAGCAGGGGCGATGCGACTCGGCGTCTCCTCCAATTGCTTGTGCAGCGAGACGGAGGGGATGAGGGTGGGCCTCCTGCTGCTGCTTCGGACTGGAAAACCTTCGCGGAGACTTGCGTTAACCATCAGTTAGCTCCGCTTGTTTATTGTCGCCTACAACAGCTCGCCGCGCCCACCGTTCCGACTGAGCTGCTGGATTATCTGCGAGTACGTTTTCACGAGTCTTGCTCCAACAGCTATCGTTTGGCGTCGAAGCTCGTCAGCTTGACATCGATGCTTGAAAGCGAAGGCATCTCTGTTCTGACTTTCAAGGGACCTTCGCTGGCCATGGCGGTTTATGGCGGCCTCTCTCTTCGCCAGTGCCTGGATCTCGATTTGATCATTCGCACTGACCAACTAGTGAAGGGGGCGCAGTTGATGAAGAGTTGGGGCTATGAACCAACGCCCACGCCGGCGCGGCCACAACTCAGTCCTTATCTGTGCCGCCCGGAGAACCCTCGACACATCGACCGGGGCAAGGAGATTCAGTACCTCTCACCGGATGGAACCTTCTACGTCGATCTCCATTGGCAGCTCGCCGATCGCTTTTGGCGCCCCTTCACTCCCGACGTCGAGAAGCTCTGGGAACGAGCCGTAAGGCAGGAGCTTCCGCAGGGAAGTCTTTATACACTAGGTCGCGAAGATTTATTCCTTGCGCTCTGTGCACATGCGACCAGGCATCGGTGGTGGTGTCTCAAGTGGCTGCTCGACGTGGCGGAAATTCTACGCAAGGCCGATGCTTTGGACTGGTCCCGCGTTGAAGAAATGACCAGGATCCGTCCCGGAAGCGGCGCCGCCGCAAGTGTGGCAGTCAGCCTCGCGCACGACTTGCTGGAAGTGCCCGTGCCCGCCCAAGCCGCGCAAATCCTGCCGGCGACAGATCGGACCCCAGCCCTTGCGTCAGCCATACGTCAAGAATTGCTCTCACGCGGCTACTCGAGCGGCGACGAGCACACAACTCTGTTGGCTCTCGAGGGGCGCTCCGTGGCACGAGTGAAATACCGAGCTGGTCGCTTTGCCCACTACCCCGAAAGCCTGTTCAGGCAGATCCTCGTTGAGATAGGCCCGAAGGATCGGGGCCTGATCCGTCTGCCCCGGAAACTTGAGTTCCTATACCACCTCATTCGGCCCGTGCGTTTGGTCTTGACTCACGCACTGCGTGTGGCCTGCGCCTTTTGGCGCACCGCCGGCTGAGTAATGCCCAGCCCGCTGTTCCTCGACAAGCCACATCCAGCCTCGCTGATCGTAATCCTGCCGTAGGCTAACTTGCCTGTTCGACGTTCGCCTTCCCACTTTTCCGTGAGCGCTCTCTGGAGCACAGGGCCGTGAGCTTTCGGTAAGGCTGCGCAACCTTTCATCGGTAGAGTGGATCCTTGCAGTTGTTGCTTTCCTGGAACGCACTCTCAATTCGTTCCGGTCCCCAAATCTTTCGCCCCGCTCGCTTGGGATGTTCCCGAAAATACTCATTTCTGTTCTTGAAATGCCGGTCGATGGCAGCCTTCCCGCATCGAGTGAAGGGTAATCGCTATTGTGAATGATCGCTCGTGCCATACCACTGAAGACTGACTCGATAACGTTGAGAAATTGTGCCCCAGCGCAGGAGTGGGGCATTTTTCACGATCGGATAACTTTGGGGTGGACATTGTTCGTTCCTGACCGCAATCTGTGAAAAGAGCTCTTTTGAAATGTGCCAAGAGGCAGCATCCCACGACAGATAGATTGTGAGCGATATGTGAAGCGCATCTTGCTGGAGTGTGGGGGAGTGTAGCATCGTGGCTTGCTGGTGAGGAGGCAGGTCTTTGATGACGCGGCGAGAACGGAGCAGGAAGGCGCGACGGAAGTGGCAAAAGCTGATATCGGAGCAGGCGCGAAGCGGGCAAAGTGCGGCGGCGTTTTGCCGGGAGCACGAGTTGGGCAGGTCGCATTTCTGGTGGTGGAAGAAGCGGCTGCGCACGCCGCTCACGAAATTCGTGGAAGTGAAACTGACCCCGACCGTGCGGGAGGGCGCGGGGCCCGGGTCGAAGGCGGAAGTCCTGGCGCGACCTGCGGCAGACCCGCCGCCAACCGCTGGGGGGCGTGTGGAAGTGGTGCTCCAGAATGGGCGGAGCCTGTGGGTGGGGCCAGGGTTTGATGCCGGGCACGTGCGGGCGCTGGCGGCGGTGCTGGAGAGCGAGGCATGAGGGGGCTGCCGAGTTTACGCGCGCTGGACGAAGACGCGGCGGGCGGGCCGCGGTCGCGCCTCTGGCTGGCGCTCGAGCCGACGGACATGCGCTGCGGGTTTGACCGGCTGGCGGAGCGAGTGCGCATGGTGATTGGCCAGGATCCGCTCAGCGGCCACGGGTTCATCTTTCGCTCGCGGCGGGGCGATCGCCTGAAAATTCTGACCTGGGATCAAGACGGTTTTGTCTTGTGGTACAAACGCCTAGAGGTTGGGGTGTTCAAGCTGCCCCGACCGGAAGGGGCGGCGAGGGCGGTGGAGCTACGGGGCAGCGAACTGGCGATGATCCTGGATGGGATCGACGTGTCGCGGCTGGCGCGCCTGGCACGTTATGCACGCCCCGCGGGTCAGGCGGCCGGGAGTGGGTGACAGGTGGGGTGTGGCAGCACTGGGCCCGGCGCGGCGAGCATTTCCTCAGAAATATCTCCTCGGACAAGAAACTACATTAGTATTACTACATGCAAAGAGGTGTGCCTACCTCCGAAACCACGAACCTGCCCGAAGACCCGGCCGCGCTGAAAGCCTTGTTGCGGGCGGTGCAGGCCGAGCGCGATCGTGCCGAGCAGCGTGCCGCCGAGCACGCGCAGCGCGCGGAAGCGCAAGCCGCCCTGGCGCAGGAAAAAGCCGCACTCGCCGCGCAACAGACCCAGCGCGCTGATGAGCTCTACCTCCAAAATCTCCGTCTGCAATTGCAGTTGGAGCGCTACCAGAAGTGGTACTACGGTCCACGCGCCGACCGGCTGAAAACCCGCCAGGAGCTGGGGCAAGCGCTGCTGGCCTTCGGCGAGGAATGGGTGCAGAAACCCCTGCCTGCCGACGAGGTGGCGACGAGCGAGCCGGTCTACGAACTGCAGCGAGTGAAGCGGCGCCGGGGCCGCCGCGCCCTGGCGAACTTTGAGAACCTCCCGGTCACCACGCACGTCTACGAGTTGAGCCCGGAAGAGCGCGCCTGCCCGAGCTGTGGCGCGGAACGAAAAGAGATCGGCGCCGAGGAAAGCTGGCAGATCGAATACGTGCCGGGCCACTTCGTGCGCCTGCAGCATATCCGCAAGAAGTACGCCTGTACGCCCTGCGAAGCGGTGGGAGAAACGCCGCAGATTCGGGTGGCGGCGCGGCCCGATTCGCCGATCGAGCGGGGTCTGGCGGGGCCGGGGCTGTTGGCCTATATCGTGGCGAGTAAGTTTGCCGATTATCTGCCGCTCTACCGGCTCGAAGATATTTTCGCGCGGCAGGGATTCGAGATTTCGCGGGCCACGCAGTCGGTCTGGTGCGGGGACGTGGCCGACCTGGTCGAGCCCTTGTACCGGCGCATGGCGGAGCGCCTGCGGGCCTCCCACGTGGTGGCCACCGACGACACGGTGCTGCCCATGCTCAGCGTGGGCAAGACCCAGCCGACGCGCATGTGGGTGTACGTGGGTGACGCCGCCCAGCCCTACAACGTCTTCGACTTCACCCTGCGCCGCAGCCGCGACGGACCGCAAGAGTTTCTGAAAAACTTTACCGGGGTGCTGCTGGCCGACGCCTACGGCGGCGTGTGACATGAAGTTGATTCAACGATTGTTCGACATGGATTCCTCATGAAGCGAACCTGTGGTTCCGTCCACAGTAGCCTATCGGCACCATAGCGGTCGGCAACGGCCGGATCGGAAGCTGCCGAGACAATATCCTCCGCTAGTTTTGCGAGGGGGACAGCCGCGAGGAAGTCTCCTTGACTACCAGCGTCAAGGTGGTCAGAGGGTTAGGCTGGATGACAAGCCCAACGCAAGTGAACCGCCGCACACATCGTTAAAGCGGACCAACCAAAGACGCTGATAGGCTGAAGCCAAAAGGCGTGCAGTCGGTTGCTTCTCAGACCCGGTAGGAAGCACACGGACATTACGACTGCCGGTGTAAAGGCGGGGGCTAAATCAATCCGGTCGTTGAATCGAAACATGGTAACCCCGTGGTTCTCCCCGCTCGACGGGGAAAGCGCCTCGTAAGAGACGCCGATAGGGCTGCGGGCAGAGGATGCTGGAAAAGGCCAAAGCCGTCCTGTAATGGGACGGATAGGAAGCAGGCCAACTTCCCTGTCAAAACAGGCAGACTTCCAGCGGGTCGTGACTGACGAGAGAACAGGCAGAACCTTCTTATGAGGACAACGCAAATGAACGCGGGATACCCCGTGTGTGCATCCTCAGCCGGCGTTACGAACTGGGGCCAGATTAACTGGAAACAGTGCGAACGTCAGGTAGAACGGCTGCAGGCGCGTATCGTCAAGGCATCACAGGCGAGACGTTGGGGCAAGGTCAGAGCCTTGCAACGGCTGCTCACCTGCTCGTTCAGCGGCAAAGTTCTGGCCGTGAAACGAGTGACGGAGAACAAGGGCAAACGAACTTCGGGTGTGGACCGCGTTCTCTGGTCCACACCACGATCGAAACTCCAAGCGATCGCATCGCTGCAGCGCCGGGGATATCGCCCGCTGCCATTACGACGGGTGTACATCCCAAAATCCAACGGCAAGTTGAGGCCGCTGGGTATTCCCACGATGAAGGACCGGGCCATGCAAGCTTTGTATTGCATGGCCTTGGAACCTATCGCTGAAACCTATGCTGACCACAACTCCTATGGTTTCCGGCGAGGCCGTTCCACGGCAGATGCCATCGAACAGGGCTTCACCGCTCTGTCAGGGCGTGATGCTCCGGAATGGATTCTTGAAGGAGACATTAAGGGCTGCTTTGACCACATCAGTCATCGATGGCTGCTCGCCCATATTCCCATGGACACAGTCATCCTTGAGAAATGGTTGCGATGCGGATTCCTCGAAAATGCGAATTGGTACGCCACGGAGGCCGGTACCCCGCAAGGAGGTATTGTTTCGCCTACGCTGGCCAACCTGACTTTGGATGGCCTTGAGGTTCTTTTGACGAAGATGTTTCCGCGTCGTCAGGAAAAAGGACGCTGGGTCCATCCCAAGGTGCATTTGGTGCGCTATGCCGATGACTTCATTATCACCGGCAGCAGCCACTCGTTGCTGGTTAACGAAGTTCAACCGCTGGTGGAAGAGTTCCTGCGTGAACGGGGGCTCAACCTGTCAGTTGAAAAGACTCGCGTGACCCGCATTCAAGATGGATTCGACTTCCTCGGACAGCACCTGCGCAAGTATGGTGGCAAGTTGTTGGTAACGCCTTCGAAAAAGAACTCGCAAGCGTTGCTGACAAAGGTCCGGGGAGTGATCGTGAAGAACAAGTCGGCGGCACAGGGCAGTCTGATCGCTCAGCTCAATCCCATCATACGTGGGTGGGCGAATTATCATTGTCGCTGTGTGGCCAGCCGCGCGTTCGACCGCATGGACTTCGAAATCTGGCGCAAACTGTGGCGTTGGAGTCGTCGTAGACATCCCACTAAGAATGCCGGTTGGGTGAGAGCTCGGTACTTTCATGCAATCGGCGGACGCACGTGGGCCTTTGCGGCGCCAACCGGCGTCCAGCATCAGCCAAACCAGTCTTCCTGGCAGCGGCTGGTTTATGCGAGTGACACGCCCATACGACGCCATCGCAAGATCAGAGGAGAGGCCAACCCCTTCGATCCCCAATGGTACTCGTACTTCGCGGAACGGGCCAAGCGCCAGTGGTTCAACAATGCCCTACACCGTCGTGCATGACCGGCTCTCCCAACCGGAGGGCTTGTCCACGGCTTGAGCCGGATGAAGGGAAACTTTCATGTCCGGTTCTTAGGGGAGGGAGCGCCAGCAATGACGCTCTCTCACCCGACTACAACGGTGTGGTGGCGGGCAACGCGCTGACCCGCGCGGGATGCTGGTCGCATGCGCGTCGACGCTTTATCGAGGCGGAGAGCACCGCACCCGAAATCGCCCGCGCCGTCGTCGCCGTGCTGCGCCGCCTGTTCGCGCTGGAACAGCAGGCCAAGGAGTTCTCCCTCGAGGACCGCTTGCAACTGCGCCAGCAGCAATCGGCGCCGCTCTTGGCCGAACTGCGCCAGAAACTGCTCGGCTGGAAAGAGCAACTGTTACCCAAACACCCCATGGCCGAGGCGGTCAACTACACACTTGGCCAGTGGACCGGGCTTACTGTTTTCTGTTCCGATGGCGCCGTGCCCATCGATAACAACCAGAGCGAGCGGGAGATGAAGCGCGTCGTACTCAATCGCAAGAATTCTCTATTCGTCGGTAACCCGCGCGGCGGCCGCACCGCCGCCATCCTCGCCAGCCTGACTTCCACCTGCCGACGGCACGACGTCGATCCGCAACTTTACCTGACGCAACTGCTGGTGAATCTGCCCACCTGGCCCGTACGCGGCCTCAACGTCTGGCTGCCCGACCAGTGGAAACTCCGCCACGCAGCTCGCCTCGGCAACCTGCCGTCACCTGCGCCCGACTAGAACCTGTGCTCTACGCAGCGCTCACGAAAGATTGTTCTGCACCCGCGGTACTGTTTCCGTAACAGGTCCATCATCTTGATCATTTCTTGGGTATTCTTCCTTTTTGAATAGAAATGGGTTGCTTGGTTTCGCGAGACCTCCAGTGCGGCGGTGATAATCAGATAACCCTTTGACTTTTCCCACTGCGGTACCGTGTAGCTCTCCTCCGGCCCTATACGCTTTCGCCCACCTCTCTTTTTCACTGCAAAGGGGCCGATTTCGTCGATCGAGAAGAACGCTTCGTCCGTCTTCAACTCCGAAAGCATCTTCTTGATCGCTTCGACCTTGCCTCCGTACTCGGGATCCCGACTGGTTAGTACAATCCGCGCTTTGCGCCATTTATAAGCAGCTTGCTGAATAATCGCTCGAACCACATCGAGGCTGAGCGGTTGCCGTTGGCTACGCAATACCTTCTGCAGATCGGGGAGCCTCCAGGTTGATCGGTTGATGCCATGTGCCGATGGGGGCGTGTGCACCAGCCCGATTACTGCTCTTTTGATGTCATCGTTTTTGCATTTTGTTCCGGTCTTCTCCCTGGGGGCAAGGAGCCGTGCTTGACCATTTTGCAAGTAATGTTTCCAATACCTGGTTGCTGTTCCATTCGAAATATGAAGGAATGAACAGGCATGTGACTGGCTAACCCCCCGCTTGCGGGCGAGAAGGATTTCGCCTCCTTCAGAAGGCACACGCCGCAGAAAATAAGCTCTCTGTCCGTCAGGTTTCTGCCGCGCCCGCAAAAATTCAGCCGAAGCTCGTCGCGAGTTACGGCAAGCTGCCTCTCAGTTTTGAGGCTAACCAGGGTCAGGCCGACGCTCGGGTGCGATTCCTGGCGCGAGGTGGCGGCTACACGATTTTTCTGACCGACGACGAGGCTGTCCTGACGTTGCGGAAATCCCAGCCCGGCATGAGCCGATTTGGCAAGTTCGGGTTTTCTGGCAGGCTCAAGCCGTTTGGCCGACTTGACCGACGCGGCAGACGCTGGCCGAGCCTCGCCGACGACTTGAAATCGCTGTGGCCGTCGCTGATACCCGACCTCAGCCAGATGGTTCCCGAGCCGAACGGAGGCAAAGGCGGCATGGTGGGCGGACCCGAATCTCAGCCGCCGCAGGTGCTGCGGATGAGGTTGTTGGGTGGCAACGCCAAAGGGAGTGTCGTCGGGCTCGGCGATCTTCCCGGCCACAGCAACTACTTCATCGGCAACGACCCAAAGAAATGGCGCACCAACGTTCCGAGTTACGCCAAGGTGAAGTACGAGGGCGTCTATACCGGCGTGGATTTGGTCTATTACGGCAACCAGCGCCAGCTTGAGTATGACTTTGTAGTCGCTCCTGGCACCGACCTCACTTCCATTCGCCTCAAATTTAACGACGCGGAAAACCTGAGAATCGATAAGAAAGGCGATTTATTACTGGCAGCCGAAGGTGAACAAGTTCGGCTTCAGAAGCCGCAGGTCTACCAGGAGGCCAACGGGACGCGGAAAACCGTCGAAGGTCGTTACTGGATGGCAGCGGCTAACACAATCTGCTTTCGTGTCGATGATTATGACCGCAGCAAGCCACTCATCATTGATCCAGTGCTTGTTTATTCCACGTATCTGGGAGGAGACGACAATGACCAAGGCTTGGGCATCGCCGTGGACGACTTGGGAAACGCATCTATAAGGTCGTCGGCTCCGTCAAGCAAAATCGCGTTGTCGGTCCTGGTTATTCGTTCGCCTCGATTCGGTGGCCAGGTTCCACCACACATCTATTCGATCCCACGCAGGGGACCATGATGGCTTTTTCTGACTCCCTCCTCTTTGGGGGAGGGAGGCCGGGAGCTCAATCATACGTTCGGTCATGGTTAGACCAGCGCTACATCCTCGAGCATCCCGGCATGCGAACCTCGCCGACAGAATTCTGCGTAATCGATCTTGTCCCTCAACATGATGTAGAGCCGGATGGCCAGCTTGCGCGCGATGGCGACTTTGGCGATCGCCCGGCCTTTGCGGAAGGTCAAGCGGCGGTAGGCACGGGCGAGCCGAGGATCATAGCGGCTGGCGGTCTGCGCCGCTTCCACCAGCAGCCAGCGCAGCAGCCGGTTGCCTTGTTTGGTCAGGTGGCCAAAACGCTGCCGTCCGGCGCTGGAATCCTCCTGGGGAATCAACCCCAGGTAACTGGTCAGGTGGCGATCGTCCGGGAAGCGCTCCACGGGGCCCAGCACCAGCACCGTGGCCAACGCCGTCTGCGGCCCTACCCCCGGATGGGTCATCAGTCGCTGCGCCTCCTCCCGTTGCGCCGCTTCCTGCTCGATCCGCCGGTCCAACTCCTGGACCCAGGTGTCCAACTGCCGCACTAGGCGTAACAAGTCTGCACGCCGCCGCTCCATTCCTTCTCTTAGAGGAAGCTTTTTGAGTTCTTCCTGCCCGCGCTCGCTCCACAACCGTCGGCGCCGCCGCAGTCCGTAGCTGAGGGCGATCGCCTGCAGTCCGTTCTGAGCTCGGGTGCGCAGTTCCACCAACTGATGGCGATGCTCGAGCAGTACCCGCACATCCCGCTCCTCCGCACTGGGCAGCCAGATCTTGGGAAAATCACCCCGCAGCAACAGATTCAGGATGTGCTCCGCGTCCCGCCGATCGTGTTTCTGCTTGCGCGTCTCCTTCGCCCGAATCTTCCCCGCTTCCCCCACCACCAGCTCGTGCCCCAATTCCGCCAGCATCTCCGTGAACCAGCGCGTGTACCCTGTGCTCTCGATCCCCACCAAGGCCGGCTCCTTTAGCCCCGCGTAGAATCTTCGCGCTTCCCCGTCTTCATGTTCCAACCGCCTCTCTTCCAACTCCCCCGTCTCGGTGTTCAGCATGGCAATCTGTTCACTCCGCGTATGCAAATCACAGCCTATAATGATCATGTCTCGGCTCCTCCTCGCTGAGAGTTCCTGGTTTGCTCACAACGCCAGTTTACTCTCCCCGTCCAGGAGCCGACGACCTTATGCCATCATACGTCACCGGCCAAGCCGGCTCAACCAACTTCCCGACGATGGATCCGTTGCAGCCCGCCAATGGCGGCGGCAATGACGCCTTCGTGACCAAGATCAGCCCCTCGGGATCAGCGTTGGTTTATTCCACCTACCTTGGCGGCAGCGGGGGTGACGCAGGTTACGGCGTTGCGGTGGACAACTCGGGCAACGCTTACGTCACCGGCATTAGCGAATCGACCGACTTTCCCGTCACGCCCGCCGCCTTCCAAACCGTCTGCAATCTCAGTCCTACCGGCCAATGTATCAGCGCCTTTGTGACCAAACTGAACCCCACTGGGTCGGCGCTGGTTTACTCTACCTATCTACACGGCAGCGTGCAGGATTGTGGCTTCGGCATTGCGGTGGACAGCTCACACAACGCTTACGTCACCGGTTTAACCAACTCCGGTGACTTTCCCGTCACGCCAGGTGCCTTCCAGACATTGTGCGACCAGTGCACCGAATCGAATGGCGACGCCTTCGTGACCAAGATCAACCCCTCCGGATCAGCGTTGGTTTATTCCACCTATCTAGGTGGCAGCGGATCTGACGGTGGCAATGACATCGCCGTGGACGCCTTGGGCAACGCTTACATCACGGGCTACACAGGATCAACCAATTTTCCCGTCACGTCCGGTGCTTTCCAAACGGCCCTCCACAGCCCATATGCGAACGCCTTCGTGGCCAAGATCAACCCTGCGGGATCGGCTTTGGTTTACTCCACCTACCTTGGCGGCAGCGGGGATGACGGAGGTTACGGCGTCGCCGTAGACAAATCGGGCAACGCTTACATCATTGGGTTGACGTCTTCAACCGATTTTCCGACGATGAATCCCATGCAGCCAACGTATGGGGGTGGCATCGACGACGCTTACGTGGCGGAGATCAACCCCACTGGCTCGGCTTTGGTTTATTCCACGTACCTTGGAGGAAGTGGGAACGATTGGGGCCAGCACATTGCGGTGGACAGCTCGGGCAACGCTTACATCACGGGGATGACCTCTTCAACCGATTTTCCGACGATGAATCCTGTGCAGCCAACTTATGGGGGTGGAGTCTACAACGCCTTCATAGCCAAGATAGCTTCAATCGGGGATGCGACTACAACCACCATTGCCGCGCCGCCCATCACTTACGGTGCGGATGGGCTAGTCACGGTCAGCGTGACCTCCTCCTTCGGGACCGCGACGGGCGTGGTCACGCTTAGCGTGGATGGCGGCGCTCCTTTGAGCCAGGACCTTTCCGGCGGCTCGACCGTCTTCACTTTGACCGGCGCGACCGGTGGTGCCCACAGTCTTAGCGCGAGCTATGCCGCACAGGGGGACTTCCTGGCCAGCTCCGTCAGCGGCACGCTGACGGTGAATAAGGCTGGCAGCACGACCCTGATTACTGCTAACACACCGAACCCCTCGGCCCCAGGGCAGGCGGTAGTGGCGAGCTTCCAGGTAACGGGCAACGGTAGGCCCACCGGCACCGTGACGGTAAGCGCCATCTCGGGTGAAGCCTGCGCGGGAACCCTCAACGCCGGAACTGGAAGCTGCTCTCTAACGTTTGTCACCGTGGGCTCCCGCACGCTGACCGCCAACTACTCCGGAGATGTCAACTTTGTTAGCAGTTCGTCCGCTGGCGTCACTCAGATGGTAAACGGGCCGCTGGCTAGCCTGTCGCCCCCCAGCGTCAATTTCGGCAATGTCTATCTGGGGCTGCTTGGCGTTCAGACCGTCATCCTCACCACCATCGGCAACGCCTCCATGTCAATCAGCAACATCTCGATCTCGGCCACCGGCAGTAGCGGCGGCGAGTTCTACCGGTTGAGCCTCTGCCCGCCAACGCTAACCTCACCTTCGCAGTTCCACACATTTGTGAGGGGAAGGTGACCTCCCTATCGGTCTAACGTCTTATCCATCAAAGCAGGCTTTGCAGAAAGCCGTTGTAGTGCCGACCTACCCTCTTTACAAACTCTGAAGGAAGCTGTCAGGATGCGCGCTGACGATGTTTCTGCGCAGCAAACGGCGATGCAAGGACGGCAAGGAACACCGCTACTGGAGTGTCGTGGAGAACCGTCGGGTGCGTTCGGGGCGGGTGGTGCAGCGGCAGGTTTTGTTCTTGGGAGAGATCAATGACCGCCAGCAGGGGGCCTGGCGACAGACGTTGGAGGTGTTTGATGAAGCCGAGCAGCGGGCCCGCACGCTGAGCTTGTTTCCAGAAGATCGTGCGATCCCCGCCGAGGCGCTGGATGGCGTGCAGGTGAAGTTGCGGGAGATGGAGCTGCGGCGGCCACGGGCGTTTGGGAACTACTGGCTGGGCTGCGAGCTGTGGCAGCAGTTGGGACTGGGGGCGTTTTGGGGAGGGCGGTTGGAGGTCGGTCGCGAGGAAGTGCCGTGGGCGAAAGTGCTGGAGTTACTGGTGGTGAGCCGGCTGATCGCGCCGGGCAGCGAGTTCCGTTTGCACCGGCAAGGATTTGACCAGAGCGCCATGGGAGATCTATTAGGCAGCGGTTTCGCGGTGGCGGAGAAGGATCGGCTGTATCGCTGTCTGGACCGCATCGTGGAGCACAAGACGGCGTTGTTTGATCACCTGCGGCAACGCTGGCAAGACCTATTTCAGGCGCGCTTCAACGTCTTGCTGTACGACCTGACGAGCACTTATATCGAGGGCGAAGGAGAGGAAATTCCCAAAGCGAAGCACGGCTACAGCCGCGATCACCGTTTCGATTGCCGGCAGGTGGTGATCGCGCTGGTGCTGACGCCGGAGGGATTTCCGCTGGCTTACGAAGTGATGGAGGGCAACACCTCGGACCGCACGACGCTGCGGGGCTTTCTGGCCAAGATCGAAGCGCAGTACGGCAAGGCGCGGCGGGTGTGGGTGATGGATCGGGGGATTCCGACCGAAGAGGTGCTGGAAGAGATGCGCGGCCCGGGGCGGGAGATGTTCTATCTGGTGGGCACGCCGCGGGGCAAGATTCAGCAGTATGAAAAGAAGTGGCTGGAGTTGCCCTGGCAGAAAGTGCGCGAGTCGGTGGAGGTGAAGTTGTTCGGGGAGGACGGCGAACTCTATGTGCTGGCCAAGAGTGAAGGGCGGCGAGCCAAGGAGCGCGCCATCCGACGGCGCAAATTAGTGGGGTTGTTGAGGACCTTGCGCAAGCTGCGCCGCAGTGCTCCGACGCGGGATCAACTGCTGCTGCGCCTCGGGGCAGCGAAGAGGCAAGCGGGGCGGGCCTTCGGCTTCGTATCCCTGCGCTTGCCCCGAGAGGGGGAGGAAGTCACCCCCCAGACGTTCACCTTTCAGTTGCACAAAGAGAAGTTGCAGAAGGCGGAGCTTCGCGACGGACACTATCTATTGCGCTCCAACCTGGTGGGGGAGAACCCGGAAGTACTCTGGGAACGCTATATCCAACTGACCCAGATTGAAGCGGCCTTCAAAACCTTGAAGAGCGAACTGGGACTGCGTCCGATTTATCACCAAGTGGAGAAGCGGGTGGAAGCCCACATCTTCGTGGCCTTCCTGGCCTACGCCCTTTCGGTGACCCTCAAGCAACGCCTGGCCGCCTTAGCGCCGGGCCTGACGCCCCGCGCCGTGCTGGAAAAACTGGCCACCCTGCAGATGCTCGATGTCTGCCTGCCCACCACTGACGGCCGCTGGCTAATCATGCCCCGCTACACCCAGCCAGAACCGGATCAGTCGTTGATGCTGCACCAGCTTAACCTGACCTTGCCTTCTCAGCCACCACCCCGTATCAAGGCCCCCCAGGAGACTGCCCAAACCCCGCCACCGAGATTGAAAATGTAGTGCCGACCTTTGAGATCCCTTCGCTAAAAACAAAGCACTTACCCTTTACCTAACCCCTCAACTGCGAAAGTTCGGCTAAAGGCGGGGCAGAGTTGCGAGATCGTCCTGACCTTCATCCCCAACCGGAAGAGCTACACCCAACAAACGGCCACGCTGAATGTTACTGATAACGCCTTGGGGAGCCCCCAATCGGTACCATTGAACGCGCAGCCTATTAACCCGTAGGCCACGCTGAGTACTTACCGTCTGAACTTCGGAACTCAGAAGGTGGGCACCACCAGCGCGGTCAAGACAGTAACGCTCACCAACACGGGCGCCACCACGCTCACGCTCTCCACGTTGAACCTCAGCGGCAACTTCGCCTTTGCCTCCGGAACCACCCCCTGCGTGAACGGTGGGGCGGTGGCGGCGGGGGGAAGCTGCGTGATCAACGCGGACTTCACGCCTGAAAACAAAGGGATCCACTTGGGCAGCCTGACGATTAAAGATAACGCACTGCTGAGTCCACAGATCGTCGTCCTCTCCGGCACGGGAAACTAGCCGGAGACGACTCAGAGCCAGCCGGGGGCGGGGTCCGCACCCGCCCCTGCTTCCACTCAGCGGTACTCCGCGGGGTGTAAACGACGGTTTGGGGGCAGCCTGTGGCTCCGGCTTGGGATCGGAGGGCGGATCCGATCCCACATCCGACTTTGACTTATCCTCCGGCACGGGCGATACCGGGGCCGGTGGCCCCTGGGCCGGTTTAACCGGGGCCGGGGCGATTGGTACCAGCGAGGGGTTCGCGGCCGGGTGCGGAATTGGTTTGGGTCTTTCATCCAGGCCATCACCCAACAGATCGGGTCCCTTTCGTGGCTGGCGATAGAGTTCATAGGCAGCCGCTTTAAACTCACTTTTCCATCACCGGGCCGATGCGAGTCTCTACCTGAAAAAGTTTGAAGCCAGAGTACCTGTGGACGTTCTGGAAATGCCGTTGGTGAAGCCACACGTCAACGACGACTTCGGTGGGCAGCCATAATGCGACGGAGGCTTGGTGCAGGTGAATCTCGCTAAACTCGACCCGCGTCGTCTCACGTTCCAGTTCGCTATCAGGAGGCGTCGCCAACAAAAAGGTTTCGATGCGCACAATCTGGTACGTTGCCGGATCGATCCAACCCAAACCCTGTAAACACAGCGGCACAACAGCCGTTCCGCGGCGCAACTCGGTTGGCCAGGGATACTTTCCCGGGATTTCAACGAAGCCCACCACCTCGACTTGCTGCCCTCCAACATCTTGGCGCCCGAAATCGCGGAACCGGCAGGCAACTTGATTTTGCGGGTGGAAGTGCTGAAGCGGAGTAGTGGCGAAGCCGTAGGTGAGGAAGATCCGCCCGTGGCCGAGGCTTCGATAATCGATAGGACGCCCTTTCAGATCGGTGCGGAACTCGCCCATCAAGGGGTCGGCCTCTGTCCGGCGCACCACCAGATAATTGAACTTGCCTCTGTAAGTCACACGACATTTCTTGCGCAGGCCCTCGTCACAGGGCCCCGACCGGACCTCTTCCGCGGAGGCCATGTTGGGAAACTGATCGAACAACGCGGCCACGCGCTGGCCGACTGCGCCAAGGATTGCCGGGAGGTTCTGTTGGCTTTCCGCCGGTTGCAAATCCTTCAGGTCGGGAAAGTCCCGAATCTGGTCGGGCGTCCAATCTATCAGGGTTTTCGCCTCATCGTAGTGCTGAATCTCCCGCGGAGTCATGCGAGGCGGAGATTCCTCAGCCTGCGCAAGCCTGTTGCCGGAATCCACTGGAGCCGTTGGTTGCTGTTGGAAGTTCTGGCTTGCCGCCACCTTCGGTCCGAACAGAAAAGAGGGACCAGCACCCACGTCACGATTCCAGGCCTTCGGCGGCAAACGCTGCGAAGCAGGAGATTCATTGTTATCCAGCAAGAGAACCCGTCTGAGAGATTCAAGCTCTATCATCGGGAAATTCCATTATGACTCCCTGATCGAGTGATAAGGTACCCCTAACCGCTTCACAATGCAACGGCCAGACCTCCAAGCATTCGTAGTCGAACGAACCAGTGGTTCTCTTTAAGTCTAAATCTCGCGACTTTGTTCTGGTCCTACTTACACTGGCCTGGATTTCCACGGCGGCTGTTCGGCCTAACGAGGGGAGCCCCTAATCGAACTCGATGCGAAGTTGCTGGCCCCCGAGCCAGGGGATCGACACCTGAGTTTGCTCGAAGCGGGCGGCGAGGAGCAGCGGGTTGTGAGCGCGCTTTTGGAATCGGACAAGCAGATTCTTTTCGGTGAGAGTAACCTGAGCGGTGGCATCCACGAAATCGCGGAAGAGGTGGTCCGCCTTGGCCACCTCATACCCGTTGCCCACGCGCGAGCCGAGGAGTCGATAGACGCTGCTGGCCATCAGCGTCAACTGCAGGTCACAGTTAACCTTCATGGCCACCGCCGAAGAGAGGGCATCCATGTGGAAGAAGTTGATACCTTCGGCGATGCTATTCTCGATCACCATCCGTCGCGCATAGCGTCCGATGAGCTGGGAAGGAGCGCGCTGGAGTTGATTGGTAAGCAGCAGGGTAGGCTCTTCGTGGCCGAGGTCGATAATGCTCAGTTGCCGGAGGGAACCTTCATAGCCCGGAAGGGTAATGCGGCGGTCGAGGATGCGGGGCGTCCGGTAGGCCCGTCCCACCCCCTCCAGCTCGATCCGCCGCCAGGCCGAAGGAGGGGTGGCGTAGAGCGCCTGCAGCAGCTTCCGCGAGCGCCGGCGCAAGGTCATGAACGCGATCCCCTGCTGGTTCAAGCGGCTGAGGTTGGCGTAGGACGTGAGCCGAGAATCGAAGATGAGTTCGGTGGGAAGATGCCCCGTTTTCTCTCTCCAGAACGCTACGAAGCGCAGGATCTCGTCGTTCTGATCCTGCTTGCGCACCTGCCCGTTGGCGTAGCAGAAGACGCGCTGGTCGGCATCCTGGGCGAGGAAGGCCAGGATGCCCTTCTGCCTGCGGCTGCGCTTGGACACATAATGCTTTTCCACCAGGGCGTCTTCGCCGTGAAAGGGGATGGTGTGGAAGTCGAGGTCGAACGACACGCCTCGATCCAGGCCCAGGCGCCCTACCGCATCGAACCAGCGGCGCATCAATTGGGGGTAGGAGGCCGGATCAATGCGACAGCTGTATTCCGTCAGGAAGGAGCGCTTGGGGATCACATTCAGCCCGGCAAACAGGGCCAAGCCGGGGTCGAAGACGTCGGCCATCACGTGACCGTGACGGCGCGAGCCGAACAGCTTCAATCCCAGCAGGGAGCGCAGAGCATGCTCGGCCGGGATCATCACGGAGTCGGGAAGTACCGCCCCCTGCGCGATCTCCTTCCAGGGGATGCGGGCCAGGAAGGGCAGGAAAAGGAAGAGCCCCCCGAAGGCGGTGCGAAACTGGCGTGGGGACAGATCCAATTGGCGCAGGTCGGCGACGGCGGCGGGAAGAGCGCCCGGGCGGTGGGGCCGTTCGTCATCCTGGCGTCGTGGCAGCCGCGCGAAGCCTTTTTCCTTGAGGATCCAAGGAGACGGCCACCGGGCTTCGCTTCTCTCCCTTCTCCTTCAAGGCCCGGCTGATGTCGTAGATGGAGAGGTTCTGTTTGCGCAAGGTGACGATCAGCTCTCGCACTCGATCCTTGGGAGGATGGGGACGGGGTGCGCGGCGAGAGGAGAGGAAGAATTACAACGTCGGGTTCTGCCGCAACTGGTGGCAGAGGAGGCGGAAACTGCCGGGGGTGTAGCCAAAGAGTTGGGCGGCTTGGGTGGAGGGGAGGCCTTCGACGAAAAACGCCCGGAGCGCCTCGTACTGGCGGTGGAGGGAGTTCTTGGGCACCAGGAAGATCTGGGCGAGGCGGTGGGGCTTTAGCTCTAAATCGGCACTGTTTAACATATAGCAACAATATCATGTATCTATTCCATGTCAAGCCACAATTAGCAGGGGCAAATGTTCCAGGGGGCATCCCGGGGGTGGAGCGCCATTCTGCCAAGTATTTACAACAAGTTCGTGCACATTGTCCACGGGCAAGAACAGTTGACCCGCTCCGTAGCGCGGCTGGCTTTCATGGAGAAAGTCTACTTTGACCTAGTGGATTAAAGACATTATGTAAACGCAGTACTAACGAACGCAGCCGGAAAAGCCGCGTCGGCACTGGCTTTGCCAACAAATCTTGTTAGGCATGAAAACGGCGTGGGAATCCAGGCTAGCCCTAATACTGTTCACTTAACGATTCTAATGCACTTTGAGAACTCAATTCGTTGGCTACAGCAGGCTGCGCGCGGACGCAGGGGAAAACCACTCATCTTGCGCTTCACCCCGCGCGGACGTCGCTGGCCGCGACTGCTCACCACGCGATCTTGCAGGATTTCCTCCAACACCGCCTCATGGAAGGCCTTCCTCTCCCGAGGGGGGAACGGCACCGTAGAGAGGGAGCTTGCGACGAAGGACCCGCACAGAGTGCAGAAAGGAGAGCCGGTCGGGATCTTCTCCTGCCTTCAAGGCCGCCTCATGCATCAAACCGCGGACGGCGAAATGCGCCAGCAGCAGACCATAAAATTCTTGCCGCACCAAGTCCGGTGTCTTGCTGCGCAGGACGATCTTGGCGCCGCGGAGGTGGGTCTTCAGCTCGTCCAGTGCCCCCTCGATCTCCCACCGTTCATGATAGAGCGCCGCCAATTCCTCGGCCGGCGCGGCGCTTGGATCCAGGATCGTCGTCACCAAGCGGTAGAGGGGCTCGGCGTCGGCGACTCCTTCCAGGCGGTAATCGACCACCCGCACCACCACGCCGTTCGTCTGATGCCGCCGTTCCCGCTCCGAGGGATAAATACGGCTCAGATACGAACCCTCCGGCAGGCGCTTCTCCACCCCCAAGCGCAGGTTCTTCTTGATCCGCCAGAGCAGATCGGCGCCCTGGGCACGGGCCTGATTCCACAGCCGAAAACCAAAAAAGTTGCGGTCGGCCAAGCACAGCATCCCCTTCTGCAGAGCCGCCATCACCGCCGGGGCGAGGGTGATTTCACCCGTCCCAGAGCCCCCCAGGCGGGTGCCAAACAAGACGTGCGTCCCGTTTTCCACCAGCGCCACGAAGCGAATTTGCGGGTAGGCGCTGGCGCCACGACTCATCCCCGGGCGGCCGAAGGCTTGCACGTTTTCTTGCTCGTCCGCTACGTCCAGCGTACTGCCATCCAGGCTCACCAAATGCCAGTGCCGGTACCAAGCCCCGCGGGTGTTCTTCACGGCGACGGGCTTCACCACCTCGTCATACAACTGCTGCAGAACCGCCCAACCCAGCCGGGTGCGCGCTTGCGAGATCCCCGATTTGCCAGTGATCTTCACCGCCTGTTGCGGCCCCAGCAACCAAGTCAAGCCTTCCAACAGACAGCGCAGCACCTCGCGATAGGACACTTGCATGAACAACGCCAGAGCTATGACATAGTACACGACCACGTGCGCGGGCAACTCGCGCTGCCGGCGGCTGGTCTTCTTCTGGGCGGCCAGCACCGCCTGCACCTGAGACAACGGAAACGTCGTGGCCAATACGCCGAGACTCATGTAATCGGTAATTCGCGTCCCCTTGGGAAGTTCCGCGATCGTCCGGGCCATGGGCATCCTCCTCTCACAGTTAATGAGGAGAGGATACCGCAAAATTGGTTAAGTGAACAGTATTAAGGCTAGCCCGCAGAACCGCCCAATCCTCCGCCTCAGAGAATCCCCGATCTTACAAAACCTGGCGCACGATATACTCCGAAAGACCTACCGACTGAAGCCGCTCTACTCCTGATCATACTTTTCACGCCGGATTCAGGTATAAATGACGCCTCTTCCGAGCGTATCGCATGAGTTGCGGCCAAAGGTTGCACCATAGTAGAATTAGTTTCGGTGACCGAAGTGCGTTAGCGTTTGAAAGGCAGTGGCGTGGAAGTGCACGCGGGCTGGTGTCCGGTCGGCAGTTCAAATCCTGCGGGTCGGCCTATGGCAGGCCGGCTCCATCCCCACACGCTTCCGCCAGTCTAATCGCCGAAAATCGCCTTCGGTAGCGGATGATGCCGGGTGAGGCCACGCAGGCTAAAGCAGTTCCGAGCCAGTAACGGAGTCAAGCGGAGGACCCGCACAAGGCTTGGATTACATCCGCCACCCCGAGTCCCTAGAACCGGAAGCGCAAGTTGCTCGGTGGACCGTCAGCAATATGCGAGCGCAGGATGGTCGTTGTCTACCACATTAGCGGTGGATTTCGTCAGATAACCGGGGGCAACTAACATTCCGAACCAGGCGGAGGAAACCATGAACAACGAGACGGCAGTAGTAGGTGAAGTGCTGTCAGCTTTTCGGTCCAAAGTCGAGTCGAGGGCTGCAAGAGTGGGTATCGTCGGGCTGGGTTATGTGGGTTTACCGCTCGCACTTTCGTTTGCTCGTAACGGGTTCATAGTATCGGGCTTTGATCTGGACCCCGACAAGGTGGCTAAGCTCCGGCGGGGTGAGAGTTACATTAACCATATCCCCGCAAGGGTTATCGCGGATCAGGTGGAGCAGAAACGCCTTGAAGCAACGACGAGTTTTTCTCACCTCAAGGAGATGGATGCCATTCTCATCTGTGTCCCGACTCCGCTGGATTCGCATCGGGAGCCCGATCTTTCTTATGTGCGCGGTACCGCAGAGGCAATCGCGCCACATTTGCAGCGTGGCCAACTGGTGGTGCTGGAAAGCACGACTTACCCCGGCACGACCGAGGAGTTGGTACTGCCGATTTTAGAGAGATCAGGTCTACAGTGCCCAGTATGCTCATATGCGACAAATGGGTTAGAGGTCGCGGCGGGAAAAGAACAGGAATCTGATTTCCTTCTGACCTTCTCCCCCGAGCGGGAGGATCCTGGCAACAAACAATTCCAAACTCATCAAGTCCCCAAGATCATTGGAGGAATCAATGCCTCCAGCGCCCGAGCGGCCCAGGCGCTGTATGCACAGGCTTTCGAAAAGATCGTCTTGGTCAGTTCCGCACGCGCCGCGGAGATGACCAAGATTCTGGAGAATACCTACCGCTGCGTGAACATCGCGTTGGTCAATGAGCTGAAACTTCTATGCTTGCGAATGGGGATCGACATCTGGGAAGTGATTGAGGCGGCAAAGACGAAGCCCTTTGGCTTCACCGCCTTCTATCCGGGTCCAGGCCTGGGAGGCCATTGTATCCCCATTGACCCGTTTTATTTGACTTGGAAGGCGCGCGAATACGAATTCCCGACTCGCTTTATTGAGCTAGCAGGCGAAATCAACTCCTCCATGCCCGAGCATGTGCTGGCAGCCATAACGGACGCACTGAACCAGCGCAAAAAATGCTTGCATGACGCCCGAATATTAGTTTTGGGGGTCGCCTACAAGAAAGATATCGACGATGCGCGCGAGTCACCAAGTATGAGAATTATCCAACTGCTTCAGCATGCGAGCGCCCGAGTCGACTACCACGACCCTTACTTCCCGCGCCTTCCCAAAATGCGACATTACCGCGTTGACCTCGAAAGCGTAGACCTCTCCCCGGAGGTCTTCGCTGATTACGACGCGGTCGTGATTGTCACGGACCACTCCGCCTACGACTACCAAGCCATCGTGCGGCACGCGCGCTTGGTCGTCGACACTCGCAATGCGACGCACGGCGTGGAAGAACATAGGGAAAAGATCGTCCGGTGCTAGTGTCCTGTATCATAAATGTCTTTACTAATCGACAGGGTTGCTGCATACTGGATTCACTATGCCGTTGCCTGCCGCACCCGCTCTTCGTCTGACGCTCTCTCAGCGCAACGAACTTGTCCAAGTCACTCGCTACCCCGGAACGCCGCAATCTATCGTGCTCCGTTGTCGAGTAGTGCTTGGGGCAGCCGAGGGGACCGCGAATAACGAGTTGGCGCGCCAGCTGTCCACCAGTTTGCCGACCGTGCTGCTCTGGCGGCGTCGTTTTCGGCAGCAAGGATTGCTCGGCGTTTTGCAGGACAAGGCTCGTTCCGGACGCCCCCGCTCCGTTACCCCGGAGAAAGAGGCGGCCATCATCGAAGCCACCCGGAACACCAAACCCAAAAACGCTACTCATTGGAGTGTCCGCAGCATGGCCCGGCATCAAGGGGTCAGTTCGGCTACCGTGCAGCGTATCTGGAGCGCCTATCATCTCCAACCGCACCGCGTCGAGCACTTCAAGTTCAGTACCGATCCCGAGTTTGTCCGCAAGGTGCGCGATATTGTCGGCTTGTACCTGAACCCGCCTGACAAAGCGCTGGTCTTCAGTGTGGACGAAAAGAGCCAGATCCAGGCTTTGGACCGCACCCAACCGCTCTTGCCCTTACGCCCAGGGTTGCCAGAACGACAGACCCATGACTACGAGCGACACGGGACAACCACTCTGTTTGCGGCACTGAACGTATTAGACGGAACGGTCATTGGACACTGCCAACCCCGGCACCGACATCAAGAGTTGCTCGGTTTTCTTGATCGCCTGGCAGCCTCCGTCGCCGACCGTGGTCAAGACGTACACATCGTCATGGACAACTACGGAACCCACAAACACCCCAAAGTGAAGACTTGGTTCGCCGCACATCCCCGCTATCACGTACACTTCACGCCCACAGGATCATCCTGGTTGAATCAGATCGAGCGCTGGTTTGCGGAAATCACCGCCAAGCGCATTCGCCGCGGTACCTTCCTCAGCGTCAAGGAACTTACCCGCGCTATCCAAGCTTACATCCACGAGACCAACCGAACTCCTAAGCCTTTCGTTTGGACAACGACCGCTAAATCGATCCTGAGAAAGCTCAAGAAATATAAAGAGAGTTTAGATACGGGACACTAGTACTACTACGTTAAGTAAGTGTGATCAAGATCCCCGTCCGCGGAACGACTGACGGCACGTGGGACAGACGCCGAACATGCGGACTAAGACTTTTTGCAAACATCGCCGCGCCTCAGGCAAGGTCGGAAGCGGAGTTTTTTTTATTCCGCTCTCTTTCGAGCAGCAAGAACGCGTAGGCCATGCACACCAGGGTGACATGGTGATGCCAGCCCTGCCAGCCCCGCCCCTCGTAATGGTCCAAGCCGAGTTCCTCTTTCAACTGCTGGTAGTTTTGCTCCACGCGCCAGCGCAGTTTGGCCAGTTGCACCAGGCGTCGGAGCGAGAGACCCTCGGGCAGGTTCGAGAACCAATACTTGCTGGGAGCTTCCACCTCCCGAGGCCACTCGATCAACAACCAGACCCGTGGCAACTCGGGCCGGTCGTGAGCATGGCCGTGGGCGGGTTGCACCCGACAAGCTGCGAAGCGGCTCTGCTGCGGACCTCGACTACCTTGCCGCCACGTCACGGTCCGCCAACGGTCAGGCGGCAGAGTGATCGCCAGCTGGCTCACGGCCTGCGGTTCGCCTCGATAATAAGGTCGACGCGGGCGACCCATGCGTCCTCGTCGGCGGGGCTGGACTCGCTGGGTCGGCCGGTCCCAAACTGCCGTGCTCGACTCCACCCCTACGACATAAAGCAGGTGGCGATCGGCCAAGCCTTGGCGGAACTCGGCGCTGTTGCCGTAGCCCGCGTCGGCCAAAACCGGCTGCGCTTTCAAACCCCACCCCAGCAGATGGTCAACCAGCTCCAAAGCCAACTCCCCTTTGGCGCGAAACGGGGTGTCCTTGGGGATCCCCGCCTTGCGGCAACGCTCGCCATCCTCAATCCAAGCCTGGGGAAGGTACAGCGCCCAGTCCAGCGGCACGCTCTCTTCTTCCGTGGCCCAATGCACCGCCACCGCCACTTGGCAGTTGCCCACTTTGCCCAGCGTCCCCGAGTATTGGCGGGCCACCCCCACCGACTCGTGCCCTTGCTTGGGAAACCCGGTGTCGTCGACAATCCAGGCCGCGGCCGGCAGCAGTTCTTCTTCCATCTGTTGAGCCAGCAGGCGCCGTACCGGCTCCCACGCCCAAGGGCTCTGTCCCACAAACTGCTGCAAGGCCTGCACGTTGCCGCCCGGCACCCGTTCGGCCAAAGGCTCGATCGACTTGCGCTCCCCGTCCAGCAGCAAGCCTTGCACGTACAACGCGCCATGGTGTCGGCGCTCCGAGCGGCCAACATGCCGCAGAAGCTTCGAAAGGAACTCTTCCAGCCGATCCGCACAGGCTTCCATCTGTCGGGAGTTCATGCTTCCGAAGCATATATGCGAACGTTTGAGAAGTCAACATTTACGTAACGTAGTAGTACTAGGGAGCGCGTTACGTGGGAAAAAGGTGTGGGGGCACAGGGGCGATAAGGGACGTAGAATTCACCAAAAATGGAGATGCATGGCGGGCATGGAAATTGTTCCCTTATCGAGGGAAGGAGCAAGCGGCGCGTCTCCTATAGTGTCATGAGCCAGCTCGAGGCGGCCTGTGTCGGGAAAAAGCAGTAGGATGACATAGCAGTCTGACGGCGAGGTGAATTCCCTTCTCCGCGCCACCGTTCCCACCGACCAGCTCACCCCTCCGTCCTCAATCGGCGTGATCGGTTTTCACCAGGATGTGGTGCTTGAGCAAGCTCCCTGGCTTGGTGCGGCCATATTGGGGGATAAATCTTCCTCAAATACTCCTTTTTCGAACTCTGACTCAGGGGTTACCCAAATCCTCCCCGGGTAACATCTTAGATTGCGCGATACCAGGGGATGAAACTCAAAGAGTTTTCTGCTACACTCCGTTCATAAGGCTGCCCTCGTTCCCTGGCGCAAGTTTTTCTCTGCTTGTGCCAGAAGAGACGGCCTTTTTCAATTTCTTGGTGCGCAATAGGGTTTCACAAAACTAGCTTTTCCGGGCCTGTCGCTACGAGGTTTGGGAGGAAGGATCGTACAAAGGCCAGTTGGTCGGAGCACCCGCTTCGGTGGGCGGCCAAGGCGACGAGCAACACCGTGATGTGGGCGATGGTGCAGAGGTTACGAGCCGAGTCGAGGCCGCGCGTCGGCAGGTCTTGCATGGCGATGGTGAGCAGGCGCGAGAAGACCCGTTCCACCGCCGTCCGCTCTCGATACAGCTGCCGGAACGATTCTGAACCATACGGAATCTGTGAGCGGATATTGGGGCTCGTGCGCAGCAGGTAATTGCAGCCCTTCTGCTGAAGGAATTTGGGGTGAGCAGCGGGGCACATCAAGAATCGTTGCTGCAGGGTGCGATCATAGTGGAGAGGGCACGAAAACTGGATATAGCTGATGCCGGTGCGCCGGGGTGTCATTTTACCGCGGCGGAACATTTCGAG
This sequence comes from uncultured Acidobacteriota bacterium, assembly GCA_963831905.1. Taxonomy (GTDB): domain Bacteria; phylum Acidobacteriota; class Terriglobia; order UBA7540; family UBA7540; genus CAVROP01. The sequence goes on from CAWHRX010000010.1 coordinate 609,339, forward strand.
GTTGGCGGGGCAGACGACGGCAGCGCCCTGCACCCGGAAGTCGGGGTTGGCATGGCGGCGAGGATGCGGTGCGACGACCGGTTGAGCGTGCAGTTCCTCGACGGTGAACTTCAGCAGGGCGTCGGCATCATAAGCGGTGTCGCCACAAACCGCCTCGACCGGCAAGGGGAGACGGTCGAGCAAGGCGCGAAGCAAAGGCACGGCGAGCGGGCTGTCCTTACGATCGGCGGGTTCGGTTTGCTCCCAAAGCGGGAGTTCAGTTTCGGTGTCGACGACCACATGATTGCGGTAGCCCCAGAAGTAAATAACTTTTCGGGAGTCGCCGCGCGCGAAGCTGGTCAGTACGCCGAGACGAGCCGTGGGATCACCTTTGGGCAAGCGCTGCTTGTTGAAACGATCACGCACGGCGGTTTTTAAATTGTTCTCCCGCACGGGAGAGAGGAGGGGACAACTATCGAGTGCCAAGATGCGACCGGTGAAAGCGCCCTCCGCGAAGAGCGCTTGCAGAAGCCGCAGGCGGATATTTTGCAAGGACTCCTGCGGAGCGGAGCGCAGCCAGTCCGAGAAGCGCTCGACGGAGGGGATCTCACCGAACGGGTCCAGGCCGACGGCCTCGAGCACGGCGGGATTTTCCCGGAGGGCTTGCACCAGATCACTCAGCGAGGCGAGCCGGCGAAGGGCACGGTAGATCAAGGCGCGGAGTAAAGCATTGCGATCAATCGGTGGTCGTCCCCCTGGGAACGAAATCGGTGGGCCGTGCGGTGGGAAGGTGGGTAGGTGAGAGAACAAATTCTGATAAGCAAGTCGGACCGACAGATGCTCGGCATGAAAGAGTCGGGTCGGTTCCATCCTGGCCTCGCGGTTTTGTGAAACGTGCGTTTTCGAACGCCCCGAGCATGACCGATTTTGAGGAGGGTTAGGAAGAGCAAAAGCAAGGGAGGCAGAGAGTTCAGGACGATCAATGGCAGGGTTTCACGAAACCGGGGCTTTCCTAACCAGGCTTTTGGACGGGTCGCAAAAGACCCCTAACTCGGCAAGAAAATAGCCTAGGCAAGAACTAAGTCCTTGTAGCACAAGGACTTGGGGTGGTTAGGATAACGGCGCAGCAGGGGCCTGTAACTACTTGCAGCTAAACCACTTAGAGTTTTGTGAAACCCTCTGCGCAATGCGGGTTAGGAAGTCAGTGAACAATGGAAATTTGCGGCAAGGAAGTTCGGTTGAAGGGTAGGCTGATCCGCGTAGCTCACCTCGACGGAGAGGGTTACCAGTTTCTTGAGGATCCGGAGATCGCGCTGGCAGAGCTCCGAAGGTCTCGGGTTCGCGCCGACCTGTTTACCTTTATCCAGAAGCTCTCAGAAACCTCGCCAAAGTACAACTATCCCATGGAATGGGACAGTGTGGCCGCTCTGCCTGTTTCGACTTTTAATGAATGGACGACACACCAGGTCAACAAGAAAGTTAGAAACATGGTTCAGAAAGCTGAGAAGAGCGGTGTGATCGTTCGCGAAGTGCCCTTTGACGATGCGCTCGTGGCCGGCATTAATGCCATTTACAACGAGACGCCCGTAAGACAGGGCAAGAAATTTTGGAACTACGGCAAGGACCTTGCAGCCGTGCGTAGCATGAACGGAACTTTCCTTGATCGGAGCATCTTTCTGGGCGCCTACTTCCGCGACAGTCTGATCGGCTTTGTGAAGCTTGTCGCTAACGAGGAGTGGAGCCAGGCTGGACTAATGCAGATCATCTCAATGATTCAGCACCGGGACAAAGCGGCCACCAACGCTCTGATCGCCCAAGCCGTGCGGTCGTGCGCAGATCGGGCCATCCGACACCTCTGGTACGCGAATTTCTCTTACGGAAAAAAGCAGCAAGATAGCTTGGCCGACTTCAAAAGACGTAACGGTTTCCAGAAAACTGACGTGCCGAGGTATTACGTGGCGTTGACTGTCGTCGGAAGCATTGCTTTCCGCTTGCATTTACACCGCAGCGCGACCGATTGGACCCCTGAACCCATTGCCGCAGCGTACCGCAAAATCCGCAGCCTTTGGTATGAAAAAACATCGTGAGCCATATCTGAAGCGCATCTTGCTGGAGTGTGGGTGCAGATGCTTTAGTCTGCCCCCGAAGATTCACCCATGGGTTGTTGCCTGTCTTGGCATTCACGGCCAGCATGTCCTTCACGCTTCGGTCGCGAACCTACGCAGCGGGATCCCCTGCTCGAGCGCCACGGACTTAGCGCGGCGAAATATGCAGTCCGGAATTTCCAAAGGTGCCTCCATGAAGCCACCTCCCCATACCTCGCCGTGCAGGCCAAGCGTCTCATCCGCGGTGGCCGAATGACACGGCGTCGGAATGGCCGCTGGCGGCACACTGACCAGTTCACGACGCGATTTCTCAGGCACTGCCTCTCTTTCTGCTATGTCGCGCAAGAGCCCAGTGGCTGGGAATGGACTCTGCTCCCCGGCCACGGGGGCAGCTCAATGCCCCGCGTCACTGCTCCAAAGGGCGGCCGGACCAGCACCGAACAAGCATAGCAAGGAAGGGTGCCCGACGAATCGGTTGAAAGAGAGCCCGTTTCGGGTTCCTGGAGCCTCAAGAGAGGCAAGCCGAAGCTCTCTCGTAATTCATTGATGCTCCGAGCGGTCCATCTCGGGTTGGCAGACCGTTGCATAAAGTAGATGCCAGGTGTATGTCGTCGGTTGCACCGGAGTCCATTATGGAGACTCCGGGCGAGATCGTTGAAATGGAGATAATCTATATCCGGAATTTGCGGACAGCATAACTTTGGAAAACCGGAGCCCGTCGAGCGCCGCAACCTTCGTGAGCTTCCGGCAGGGCTGCGTAGAGCGGGGTGAGTTGAACGGCGACTCAGAAACAGTAGCCTTGCGCCAGCCAGTAATGCCGGTCGGCAATAGCTTTACCGCTTGATTCGTCGGCGTTGAGGCGAGTCAGTTGGGACAATGGAATTGCCACTTTCGGCCATGCCATCGGATCAACACGCGCCCGCCGACAAGAACCCAACGTCGCCCGACTAAGAGCTGCAGGCCTACGCTACCAGATTCCCTGGGCCCGCAAGGCGTCACGCAGTTCCTCATAGGTCCCGCTTTCAACCTTGAACAGCGCAATCTTCCCTTGCTTGTCGATGAGGATCATGGTGGGAATACCACCCACTTCGTACCTGTTATAGACCTGCCTATCCGGATCGTGGAGCGTCGGCAGGGTGTATCCGGACTTCTGCAAAAACTTGACTATGACTTCGGGGTCCTCGTCATCCACGCCGAGTACGACGAGCCCTTTGTCGTTGAATTCCCGATGTAGCAATTCGACCACCGGCATTACGGCACGACAAGGCGCGCACCAGGTCGCCCAAAAGTCGAGGAGTACTGGTCTCCCATGAAGATCGCTAAGCTTGACTTCTTTGCCGCCCAAATCCCGCAATGTAAAATCGGGCGCAACGGTCCCTGGGCTGGTCAACGGCGCTTTCTGCTGCCGTTCACGGCGGTCTCTGGCTTGGGTCTTGGAAGGGTCAAAGACAAACAACTCGGGCGCAAGCACCGACTGTGTATCCACCACCGTGTACGTTATCTCGGTCTTATTTGACGGCGCACCTCCTGTGGTCGAAGTGTCCGTCCAATCTTCTTTCCACACCATCTCTGTTTTTGGATCGATCCAAAGAGTCCGCGCAAATCCTCCCTCGCGACCAATTCGGACAACCGTGCAATCTATGGCGCCGAGGCGCTCCTGGCGGACGATCCTTGCTGGTTCTCTTGTCTCCCCCAGCCAGACGTATGCGCCGAGCAGTGAGCTACCCAGAGGTTGCATGCCGGTCGGCACCTTCGTGAATTCATCCGCTTCAGGGTAGTACTGCCAAGTCGTCTGGCCGTCAGAGATTAGGATTGTCGCCTCCCCACAGCCGGTCGTCTCAGACCGCAGCTTTCCCGGCTGTGAGATTAGTATTTTGCAACGCGTCGTCCTGCGAGACGCGCTGTGTTCCCCGGTTCGCTCGGTGATTTGTCCAAACTCAAAGCGTCCTGTCTTGAGATTGCGGTAGCTCTCAGCAACCTTGGTGAGCAAAGCCTTGGCGTCTGCGGTTACCGCATCGGCGTTTTCCGGTTTTTCGCGAAGGAAGAACTCTGCCTCATCCCTACCGCGACGACCAGAGTTGTCATGATATTCGACATGATACGAAACCAGCAGACCCTGGTCCGGCAAAAGAATGAGTTCCATTTTAGTTACGGAGAAACCGTGATCCCAAGTGCAAGTCGGCAAGTTGTTCCAGAGCGCGATCTTCGTTTCTCCCCAGTCGCAATCCGTGGGGGTACACTTCCCCCAAGCATGAACCAACAGGTCCGCGCCGTCGCGCCGGACCACCACTTGTGTAATGTTCGGCGTCGCGGCTTGGTTGATCCAACTGCCCACAAGCGCATCCGGGGAAGCCGGTTGAACATCGGAAGAAGCCAGAATCAATGCAAGGAGAAGGGTCAAGAGCCACCTCACTTAATCACAAATCTCCATTATGAGCTGCCGCACGGCCGCCAACATACATCCGACTGCCTCCGAATGCAAAAGGGCGAAGGGAGCCGGGTTTTCAGGGTTTAGAGCTGTAACTCGCCACATAAGTGGTCGAGTTCGCCATCCGCTCCGTCGGCGCTTACCCTGCTGGCAAGACCAGCCACTTGAACCGCTTGGCTGCATACACGGGAATAACACAACCGTTGTCGCGGATTCGTTCCACGCAAGGCGAGCATCGCTTGCAACCAAGCGCGTTGCGACGTAAGCTGCCTTGCGATGAGGTGTTTTGTCGCCGCGCTTAGGGCCCTTTTGCGCTTCGCCATCTTCGCTACTGCTCCTTCGCTGTCAGTATGCGCCGCACCGACGTTCGACCGGTCTTCAATCGGCGGGCGATCTCGGATTTGCTGAAGCCCGCACGGTAGAGCTTTCGTACCTCGTCGGCGTGGAGGCCCGCGGTTAGCGGCCGGCCCAAGCGCTGGCCGTTCTGGCGGGCGTGGGCCAGGCCGGCCCGAACTCGTTCCCGCAGAATCTCCCTTTCGAACTCCGCGAACACGGCTAAAAGGCCAGCCATGGCGCGACCGGCCGGGGTCGTCAGGTCCAGCGCTTCCGTTAGCGACACAAAGCCGACGCCCAGATGCTCCAGTTCCTGGAGGGTCGCCAGCAGGTCGGTTACCGAGCGGCCCCAACGGTCCAACCGCCAGACTAACACGACGTCGATCTCACGGCGACGTGCCGCTTCCAGCAGTTGCTCTCGCCGCTCCCGCTGAGAAGCGCCCGAGCCGATTTCTTTGACCTGCAGGGCGATCGTCCAACCTCGGCGAGTGGCGTATTCCCGCAGGGCACGGGTCTGCATCGGGATGGTCTGCTGATCCTGGGTAGAAACGCGGGCGTAAAGGCCTGCCCGGAACGGTGTTTTGGCCCGGTGAGGGGGGTGGCCAAGAACCTTCCGCAATTTCGCCGTGCGGGACACGCGTATTTCGGTGAGCGCTGCGTAGAGCACAGGTTCTAGTCGGGCGTAGGTGACGGCAGGTTGCCGAGGCGAGCTGCGTGGCGGAGTTTCCACTGGTCGGGCAGCCAGAACGTCGAGGTCGCGCACGGGCCAGGTGGGCAGATTCACCAGCAGTTGCGTCAGGTAAAGTTGCGGATCGACGTCGTGCCGTCGGCAGGTGGAAGTCAGGCTGGCGAGGATGGCGGCGGTGCGGCCGCCGCGCGGGTTACCGACGAATAGAGAATTCTTGCGATTGAGTACGACGCGCTTCATCTCCCGCTCGCTCTGGTTGTTATCGATGGGCACGGCGCCATCGGAACAGAAAACACTAAGCTCGGTCCACTGGCCAAGTGTGTAGTTGACCGCCTCGGCCATGGGGTGTTTGGGTAACAGTTGCTCTTTCCAGCCGAGCAGTTTCTGGCGCAGTTCGGCCAAGAGCGGCGCCGATTGCTGCTGGCGCAGTTGCAAGCGGTCCTCGAGGGAGAACTCCTTGGCCTGCTGTTCCAGCGTGAACAGGCGGCGCAGCACGGCGACGACGGCGCGGGCGATTTCGGGTGCGGTGCTCTCCGCCTCGATAAAGCGTCGACGCGCATGCGACCAGGCCCCCACGCGGCCACGTCTTCGACCCACAGCAACGCGGGCAGCGGAACCCCTCGGGCCATCGCCGCCGTGCCAGATACTCCCGGCAAGCCGCCTCGGTCGCAAACCGGACCTCGAACTCGGCCAAATCTCGGGGGAAATTCTCCATGGCCAGCTACACTATATCTTGGGGTCACCTGAGTCAAGTAAATACAGCGATTCCGCATTCGTGCTTTCCTTCCTGCTTTAACCCTTTGAAATTGCTATTGCTTTGCCCAGTCCCCGCTGATCGAGCAGATTCGCATTCGTTTTTGACTTGACAGCACCGATTCTGTCTGATATAGTAGAACTATATCAGATGAAAAACCCTCCAATATCCCGCTCCAGGCTTCCGGTAGGCGAGCGCAAACGCCGCTCGCGCCTGACGCAGATCGTCTCTGGCCGGCGCTTTCTCCGCGGGACGTTGGCGCCTCGTTTGCGCCGCTGCGGGAAACCGAACTGCCGCTGTGCCCACGGCGAACTGCACGCGTCGCTGTACCTCGTGCAGAGCCAGGGGGGCAAGCCGCGCCAGGTGTTCGTGCCCAAGGAGTGGGAAGAGCGCATCCGCCAGAGCGTTCAGGGCTATCAGGAAATCCAGCAACTGCTGGAGGAACTCTCGCAGGTCGAGTGGCAGCGACTGCTCGATCGCAAGGAGTGATCCCGTTCTCCGCCGCCTGATCCGGTATGGCGAGACCGTCTACGGTCTTTCGGAACGGATCGTCGCGGCGGTCCACGATCCCCGACGACAACCCCGTATCCCGGCGGCCGTTCTCCTGAAAGCCAGCCTGGTGATGTTCTGGTCCCGCTTGGGCAGCTTGAACGCGCTGGAAGAGCACCGCCTCTCGCGGTTCTGGAAACAGTGGCTGGGGTGTTCGCCCGGAAGCAGCGACACCCTGGGGCGCGTGCACGCCGGCCTCGTCGCCCACGAACTGCGCGAGGGACTGCATCACGTCTACTTCCGCCTGAAGCGGAACAAAGCCTTGCCGGACATCGGCGGACTGGGCGTGGCGGTTCTCGACGGTCACGAGACCCACGCCAGCTATCGCCGTCGATGCTCGGGATGCTTGCAGCGGACGATTCACACCGAGCAAGGCGATAGGATTCAGTACTACCATCGGAACGTCACTCTGCAGTTGTTGACGGGTTCGGAGTTGCGCATCCTGCTCGATCTGGAACCCCAGCGGCCCGACGAAGACGAGGTGACCACGGCCCGGCGCTTGCTGGATCGCGTCCTGGCCCGTTACCCCCGTGCGTTTCAGTTGCTTTTGGCCGATGGTCTCTATGCCCAGGCCCCCTTCTTCAATCTCCTGCTGGCCCACGGTAAGCACGCGCTGGTGGTCCTCAAGGACGAGCGGCGCGACCTCTACCAGGATGCCTGCGGTTTGTTTGGGGTGACGCCGCCCGAAGAGGGAAAGTATCGGTCGCGTCACTGCCAGTGGTGGGACGTCTCGGACCTCGCCACTTGGCCTCAAGTGAACGCCCCCGTGCGGGTCATCCGTTCGCGAGAAACCTATCAGGTGCGCCGTCAAACTACGAAGCAGGTCGAGTCGATTACGACCGACTGGATTTGGGCCACGACGCTACCAGTGACGCAGGCAGCGACCGAACAAGCCGTCGGCTTGGGGCATCGTCGCTGGGATATTGAGAACTATGGGTTCAACGCACTGGCCAACGAGTGGCACTCCGACCATGTGTATAAACACCACCCCCAGGCCATCGAGTCCTTTCTGCTCGTCGCCTTCCTGGCCTACAACCTCTTTCATGCTTTCTGGGTTCTCAATCTGAAACCGGCCGTCCGTCGCGGCCGAACGCAACGCTACTGGGCACGCCTCATGGCCCGCGAACTCTGTCAGGACCCCTGCTTCCCCGAGGGCTCATCCCCCTAAGAGTCTTCTCCTCCCCTCCCGGAGTTCCACCCCGCGCTTCGGCCCGAGGTTCATGCGGCCTGCGGCGGGTTGCGCCCATCTCGCCGTGGGGTCGACTTCACCGGGTCTATTTCCCCCCCCTGCCCCCGCCCACAAAGCCTATGCGAATCTGCCCGACCGCCTTCGGTGCGCCCGCACTAACTATTTCGACCCCCTCCAACCTCGGATGCGGAATCGCTGGGGTAAATACCCACCCGTTGCAATTCTGTTACGGAGATGTTAACATCAGTTAAGATTATTGTTTCGGACACATTACAATTCGACTATGTCGACAAACACCACCGACCTAGGTTCGCGCACGGTTGCTGAGCAAGTAAACTCGCCGGCTAAAGTCTATTGGATCACGGGGTTATCCGGCTCAGGCAAGACTACGGTAGGTCGAGAATTGTGGAGCCGGCTGCGTGCCGCCGGGCATCGGGTTATCTTCCTCGACGGCGACGCGCTGCGAGCTACGATTGCGGAGGACCTTGGCCACGGAGTGAGTGATCGGCGGCAATCCGCGATGCGCAACGCGCGACTGTGTAAGTTGTTGACCGGCCAGGGGTTCGATGTCGTCTGTGCGACCATCTCCCTGTTTCACGAGGTGCAGCGCTGGAACCGGGAGAACATCCCCGGATATCTTGAGATTTACCTCCGGGTCCCGATCGACGAACTGCGCCGCCGAGACAGCAAGGGAATCTATGCGGAGTCTGCACGGGCCGAGACGTGCGACGTGGTTGGCATCGACTTGCCGGCGGAACCTCCAGAGGCGCCCGATCTGGTTCTCGACAACTATGGGGGATTTGAGGTTGGCACGGCGGTTGACAGAATCCTGGCGGTTTGCGAGAAGCAGAAGGGCGTCGGAGCGATCCAAGCGGTTCCCGCAGTTGCCTTCAGGACGAAGGCGGAGTCTCTGGAAGCCGTGGCGCCGTTACTGCGGCTCGGGCGCGTCCTGCCGCAAGTTCGTTTTTCGGTTGGCGAATGGCTTTCTGACCCCACAAGTGTGCTTGCCGCCCTGGCGTCAGAGCCCTGGGGTTCAGGCCGAGTCATCGTACGCAGCAGTGCACGGAGTGAAGACGGTCCTGTGAAGAGCCAAGCCGGAAGGTATGATTCCGTACCCGGCGTGACCGGCAGCACAGCAGTGGCGCAAGCCATTCAGCAGGTGATCGCCTCGTTTGATAGTGAACGTAGCGACGACGATCAAATCTTCGTGCAGCCCATGCTCGAGCGCGTGGCGATGGCCGGAGTGGTATTTTCACGCAGCCCCAGCGGAGGCCCCTATTTCATTGTCAATTACGACGATCGTTCCGGCAGGACCGATCGGGTGACGGGCGGCGCCGGCGACGATCTCAAGACCTTTTATTGTCTCAAGTCGCGCCCTGATGCCTGCCCGGCATCGCTCGAGCCGGTCATTGCCCTGGTCAGGGAACTCGAAGGCCTTCTAGGCTGCGATGCGATTGACGTCGAATTTGCCATCGGCCAGGACGGGCAACTCTACCTCTTGCAAGTGCGCCCCCTTGCTGTGGATCGCCCCGGGGCACCCATGGACGCGAAGGTCGAGGCCGCGCTGTCCGAGATCTCCTGCAAAGTCGAGTTGCTCAGCCGTCCGCATCCTTACCTGCACGGCAACCGCGCTATTTTCGGGGTGATGCCCGACTGGAACCCCGCGGAAATGATCGGCTTACGGCCCTGGCCGCTCTCCTTATCGCTCTATCGCGAACTCATCACTGACGCGATCTGGGCCTATCAGAGGGACAACTACGGGTACAAAAACCTGCGCAGCTTTCCACTTTTGGTCAGTTTCCACGGCTTGCCTTACATCGACGTGCGTGTTGACTTTAACTCCTTTATCCCGCGCGACGTATGCGACGATCTTGCCGGGCGTCTGGTGAATTACTACATCGATCGGCTGCTGGCAGAGCCGCATCTCCATGACAAGGTTGAGTTTGAGATAATCTTTTCTTGCTACACCCTTGATCTACCCAAGCGAATGGCCAGGCTGGCCGAGAACGGGTTTTCCCAAGAGGACTTGGCCGAGCTTTCCAGCGCTCTGCGACGCCTCACCAATCGCATCATGTACGGCGAGACTGCGCTATGGCGGCACGACCGTGAGAAGATCGACCTGTTGGTTCAGCGAATGCCGCTCATTTGGGAGGCGGGGATCGACAAGATCAGCCGCATCTATTGGCTGCTCGAGGACTGTAAGCGCTATGGCACGCTGCCCTTTGCCGGTCTGGCGCGGGCGGGGTTTATCGCAGTTCAGATGCTGCAGTCCTTGGTGGATGTGGGCGTTCTGACGCTGGAAGAGAAGGCAACGTTCATGGCGAGCGTCGATGCCATCGGGTCGCGGATTGGCAGGGATTTTGCCGAACTCTCCAAGGCTGAATTCTTGGCGCGCTACGGTCATCTCAGGCCGGGGACTTACGACATCCTTTCGCCGCGCTACGATGAGGCCCCCGATCTCTATTTCGATTGGGCGGCCCCTCGGCGGCCAGCCTCCCCGCCACCGCGCTTCGCCCTCTCGATCGAGCAGTTGCGCCACATTGAGCGGCTGCTGAAACAGCATGAGCTCGACATCGACGCTATGAGCTTGATGGAGTTCATCAAGGCAGGCATTGAGGGCCGGGAATATGCCAAGTTCGTGTTCACGCGAAGCCTCAGCGACGCTCTGACGCTGGTCAAGCACTTGGGAGAAGAACACGGTCTTTCCGCGGAGGATTGTGCATTTCTCGACTGCCAAGCGATTCGTAAGCTGCATAGCGAGAGCGGGTCGGTAGGAGAGGTGTTGCGGGAGAGCGTGGTGCAAGGCAGGGAGCATCATGGGCTCACGCGGCATCTGGTGCTTCCGCCTGTCATCGTGTCGCCCGACGAGGCTTTCGCCTTTCACCTTCCGCCCAGCCGGCCGAATTTCGTTACCCACAAGAGTGTGACCGCGCCGGTTGCCTCTGTCGACGAGCCCCCGGAGAGTTTTGCCGGCCGGATTCTGTTCGTGCCCAGCGCGGACCCCGGTTTTGACTGGATATTCAGCCGGGATATCAGCGGGTTCGTCACTCAGTTCGGCGGCGCCAATTCGCACATGGCGATCCGGGCCGGTGAGCTCGGCATACCTGCTGTCATCGGCGCCGGAGAAGACCTGTACCGGCGATGGCGGACGGCGCGCAAGCTCTGCCTGGATTGCTCGAACCAGAAAGTCTTGATCATCGCGTGAGCATGGCCGAGTTCACCCAGCGCGAAGACACAATCATCGAACATCGTAACGGAGGGAGAATATCGATGGGCGCTACCACTGCCCCGCACAACACTACCTGGGATTATACCGAGCATGCTCTTCATTACGATAAGAGAGCGGACTACTCCGGCGAGGCCATTGGGAACCTGTTGAAGGCCATTGGCTGCGACAGTTCCAGGCCCGTGGCCGATATTGGCGCGGGTACGGGTAAACTCACCAAAGAACTGCTGAAGCAGGGGCTGACGGTCAGGTCCGTCGAGCCTAACGACGCCATGCGAACCCTTGGGATTCAAAATACAAAAGATCTGGCGGTGACCTGGTCCGTGGGGACAGGCGAGGCGACAGGCCTGCCGGCAGCCAGTGTCTATGCGGTCTTTTTCGGTAGCTCATTCAATGTCGTCGATCAAAGGGCTGCGCTCGCGGAAGCTTCCAGAATACTCGTTCCCCATGGCTGGTTTGCCTGCATGTGGAATCACAGAGATTTGGACGATCCTGTTCAACAACGGATCGAATCAATCATCAAATCCGCGATTCCGGCCTATTCGTACGGATCAAGAAGAGAAGATCCGACTGACGTCATCAACTCCAGCGGCTACTTCGCGGATACGAAATCGATAGAAAGCCGTTTCGAATGGAAGATGCCGAAGGCAGACGTCATTGTTGCCTGGAAATCGCATGCCACTCTGAAGCGCCAGGCGGGCAGCGACTCGTTGTTCGATAGTATCGTTGGGCAGATCGCACGCTATTTGGACGAGTTGCCGGAAGTCATCGAGGTGCCGTACACGACTCGGATCTATTTCGCCCAAAAGGTCAGGTAGTAAGATTACGTTCTGCCAGCCCCGAAGGGGCCGAAAGTTGTATGACGCTGGTAGCCATTACCCAACGGGTAGCGATCGTACCGGAATATGGCGAGCGCCGTGACTGTCTCGACCAAGCCTGGCCACGCTTCCTGGCAGCGTGCGGCCTCGCGCCGTTAGCTCTTCCGAATGTACTCGAAGTAGCGCTGGAGCTGTGCGCAGGGGCGGCCGCTAGCGGATTGGTGCTGACCGGCGGGAATGACCTTGCGGCGTGCGGGGGCGATGCCCCGGAACGTGACGCCGTGGAATTCGCCCTGCTCGATTGGGCAGAGCGGCGCGGGCTTCCGGTGTTGGGCGTCTGCCGCGGCATGCAAGTGATTCAGCAGCGTTTTGGGATTGGTTTGCACCGCGTAGAACGGCACGTGGCGCGACGCCAAGTCATCCGCATCGAGGGCGAGCCAAGAGAAGTCAACAGCTTTCATCACTTTGCCGCCTGCGAATCGCGGCCGCCGCTTGATGTCTGGGCGGTCGCTGACGATGGCGTCGTCAAGGCCATTCGCCACTCGATGCAGCCCTTCACGGGGATTATGTGGCACCCTGAGCGGCTCTCCCCGTTTTCACCCGCCGACGTGGCGTTATTCCGGAAAGTCTTCAAGGTTGAATGATGCGCGCAGTCATTCTTGCCGCCGGTCGTGGCAGCCGCCTGGGGCATCTCGGCGGCGACCGCCCCAAATGCTTGGTCAAGCTCGAAGGCGAGCCGTTGATCGAGCGCCAGATCGCGGCCCTCCGTCGGGGAGGGGCGGACGAAATCGGGGTCGTCCGCGGCTATCGCGCCGAGATGATCGATTTACCGGGACTCACCTATTTCGCCAACGAACGCTGGGCGGAAACCAATATGGTGATGTCGCTCGCCGCGGCAGCCGCCTGGCTGCGCTCGGGACCGGCTATCGTCAGCTATGGCGACATTTTTTACCGCAGCGAACTGGTGCGCGGGCTAGCCGGCGCTCCGGGGCGGTTGGTCATCAGTTACGACCGTGACTGGCGCCGTCTCTGGACCCGGCGGTTTGCCGATCCCTTGGCGGACGCTGAAACATTCCGAATCGATGCCCACGGCCAATTGTTGGAGATCGGCGGCAGGACGACGCGGATCGAAGACATCCAGGGGCAGTATATGGGCCTCTTCAAATTCACTCCCCCGGCCTGGAGCATCGTCGAGGCGCTCCTCGCGACTCTTGACGCGCCGATCCGCGATAAACTTGACGTGACTGGGTTGCTACGCCGGCTGCTGGCTGGGAACGAACTCAGTATCAGCACTTTCGGCAGCGATGGGCAATGGGGCGAAGTCGACAATCCCCAGGACGTGGCTTTGTACGAGGATATGGTAAGACGCGGAGAACTGGTGCTCGAGGATACTCCCGCGTAGACACCTGACTGGTGGGCGGTCGAATGGCCGGTCCGACCGCGATTCGTAACGAAGCAGCCGGCTTCATAACCTGTAATCCATCTTTTCAATCCTTCTTTTCGTGTCCGCTTCCAGCCTATCAACGAACTCCCTGAATCGCGGAACCCTTTCCTTGACTGTCAAATGGCGATAGGCCTTCGCTTCGGGAGGAGATATGCCTAACCGGTCTCGATCAAGTTGAACGGAGGGAGTTTCGGTGATCTTGGTAAACTCCTTGAACGGATCGATTACGGAGTCTTCAAACCGCAGACTGAGCGGCCTCGCCGTACAGGCCCAGCGCGTCATCCATTGGCCGACTGACACAGCGTCGGAATGGCCTCCGGTGGCACGCTGTCCAGTTCACTACACGATTTCTCGGGCACTGCCTCTCTTTCTGCTATGTCGCGCAAGAGCCCGATGGCTGGGAATGGACCCAATTCACCGTGAGCAATCGTGAAACCGGACTGTCCAGTGTCTTCATGCTCCGCCAGCCGCCGCTTCATTCCAGTCTCATCAACGGGGCCTCCACTTACCCAGGATTGTCGAAAGGACACAGGAGTCCAAGGTCCGCTCGTCAGGTACCCGCACTACCCGCCCTGCCAGTGTCCCTCTGCCCGTAAGGGGACTTCCCTTCTCCACGCTAGCTTCCTCGCCAATTTCTAAGACCTCCTCATTCAACTCTCGAAGAACCAGTCAACTCAACTCCTATGTCGTAGCGTGTCCCGCTACTTTTGCTGGACACCCGGTCACGTAGGTAGGGCTTCAACGGAGCCATGTGTACGCGATCCTTCCTCGTCCCGCCGCCTCGCCCACGGTGTCCCCCGTCAAGAAGAGTAAGGACCAGTCCATGGTGCTGCAGCGCCGCCCAAGGCGCACTTGCCGCCAAATGTCCATATATAGGCTTCTACTGATGTGATTCTTCATTCTTCAGTCGGGCGATTATTGGAATGGCGAGATAGGAAGGAATCTTCGAGCGGCAAAGCCCCACCTCCACAAGTTAGCCTCAACTGACAAAGAGCTGGTAGTGGTGCAGTTTGATGTAGCGGCGGCTTTACGCCGCCATTTGGCGAGGTAAACTCGCCGCTACAATATCAAAGTGCACCACTACCGTCCAGTTCTCTGGCCGCTTCGGACTCCGTCCTCAAACACAGTTTTCGTTCCTGGACCGGACTTCCCGCGTCTGTGATAGACTTCACGTTGTTTCGATATCGAAGTCAATCTGCGTTGAGGCAGGATACGAGCTGATGAAGATACTCCTGACGGGGCACAAAGGCTACATCGGAGCCATAGCCGCACCCTTTTTCCGGTCAGCCGGCCACGAAGTTGTTGGGCTGGACAGCGATCTCTTCGCGGGCTGCGAGTTCGGCGAAGCGGCATTCGCGATTCCGGAACTCCGCAGGGACTTGCGCGACCTGACAAAGTCGGACCTCGAGGGCTTCGACGCGGTGGCGCACTTCGCGGCGCTCTCGAACGATCCGCTAGGCGACCTCGATCCCAAGCTTACGTATGACATCAATCACCTGGCCTCGGTTAGTCTTGCGCGAGCGGCCAAAGCGGCCGGCGTCAAGCGCTTTGTCTTTTCCTCGTCGTGCAGCACCTACGGCGCAGCCGGAGACGAACTCCACGACGAAACGGCTCCACTTAATCCGATAACCCCTTACGGCAGGTCGAAGGTCTTGGCCGAGCGAGACATCGCGCTGCTTGCGGATGAGAATTTCTCGCCGACTTACATGCGCAACGCCACCGCCTATGGCGTCTCTCCGCGCCTGCGGCTGGACATTGTGCTGAATGACCTCGTCGCCTCCGCGTACACCACGGGCCGGGTGTACGTCAAGAGCGACGGAACGCCCTGGCGCCCCATCGTCCATATCCGCGACATCGTGGGGGCGGCGCTCGCCGTACTGGAAGCGCCTCGCGAGGCCATCCACAATCAAACCTTCAACGTTGGCCGGAGCGAGGAGAACTACCGCGTTCGCGAGTTGGCGGCCATCGTCACAGACGCCGTGCCGGGTTCCCGCGTCGAATACGCTCCCGGGGGAGGCCCGGACAAACGCTGCTACCGCATCAATTTCGACAAGATCCACCGGCTGGTGCCCGGTTTCAAGCCGCAGTGGACCGCACGCGAGGGCGCCCGGGAACTTTACGAAGCCTATCGCGCTGAGGGTCTTACACGCGAGGATGTAGAGTCCAGCCGCTACATCCGGGTCAAACACCTCCAACACCTCCTTCAGGGAGGGTTGCTGGATGCTTCGCTACGCTGGCGCAATCAGTGAAGATGGGGTATCTAATCGTCTCACCACGAATGCCAGGTCGATGGCGCGGCCAGGATCAATCTGCGACAGGCGAACCGGCACCGACTGGTAACTACTCCAGGCTTGGCTCACCTGCGCGGCTGCCAGACGTTTCCGGCGCACGGCAGTCACCAGAGCGTTGCCGACCTCCCAAGGCAGAGTGGGCGCCCCGACTAGAGCGCATCCCTCCGTGGCGCCAATCAGCGCCGCCCGGATTGGCTCGTTCAGAAGCACCGCCACCACAGCCGACATATCGATGACCAGAGAAGCCACCCTGTACAAATGTACATCCTTCTCCGCAATTCATCAGTTCCGGGGGTCGTTAGCTAAAGGTGGCTGGACTCCTGGCTTTTGGAGTCCGCAATGTCCGATCGCCGCCCAGCGTCCATGACCAGTCCCACTTCCGGCTTTGAAAATCTGTGTGCCGAAGGCACCTTGGAGTGCGGCGGCTTGACGCCGCCTTGGAATTATCGCGGGAGGCAGAGTTACACGACGCACCAGTGGCGCCCTTTAAGGCTCTTCTCACAAGAATCTCGGTCGGCGCAGCGCTAAGGCGGCGTCGAGCCGCCGCACGCCAAGGCGCTTCGCGCATTTTCCTGGTTTCCGGCTGCCCGTCAGCCGACGAACATGAGCGACTGCTCTGCAATCGGCGCTTTCACCCCTTCAACGTCTACACCGAAAACAAGCGCCGGGAGAAACTGAACTGCAATAACCCGGTCCGGAGCGGGCACGTACGTAATGACGGAATACGCCGTGATAACGTGGCCCCTTGGAAGGGCAAGGCTTCAGCCCCGCCGCCTCCGCGAACCCGTCGAGTTGGGCCTTTAGGCCCTGAAGCAATATTGCCTCAGGGGCTAAAGCCCGCAGTGATAAGCCGTTTTCCATGGCGGGGCTAAAGCCCCGCCCTTCCCGGCGCTCCGCAATATAACGCGGACTTTCGTCAGCAGGTACTGGTGAGTTCGCCTGGCGATTGAACGTGGTCATGCTGGCGGTATTACCATGACGTGTCCGTGCTCCGCATGGATCGACTGGACTGACCGGGCAGCACAGACCTGTCCCTTCGGGACATCGCAGACTCCAACAGGCAGGAGTCTGCGCCAGCCCGCGTACCGCTAGCGATAGATTTCTCGACGATGCCCAATGCGGAGGACTAACACGAGCAGGCGGTCGTCTTCGATCTTGCAGATAAGCCGGTAGTCGCCGACGCGGTACTTCCAAAATTCTTCCAGGTGGGACCCCTTCAGGGGCTGGCCAAGCGCGCGGGGATGGTCTAATTTGGCCAGTCGTTCAGAAAGAAACTTCACGATACGCCGCGAATGTTGCGGGTCGAGTTTACCTAGTTCCCGGTCGGCCTGGACAGATAGCTCAACCTTCCACGCCATGGCGCTTCACGACATCCTCAAGTGGAATGGTGCGCTCTGCACCCTTGCGGATTCGCTCCAAGGCGCGTTCCGCCATCGACACGTCCTCGAGATCGTCCAGGTGCTGGAGGATGGCTTCACGAGCATAATAGGCTTTCGTGCGACCGGTGCGTCGGGCCAGCTCTTCAAGACGCCTCTCGATGGAAGCAGGAAGCCGAATGGCCAGCATAGCAAAGCTCCTTCGTGTCTGAGTATACCACGGGCGAAAGACCCGCCGCACGGATGTGGCCACCGTGGGCAAATACGTCACGACGCGCTTTGTCGTGATGTATGCGCCGCTCTGAATCGACGAGCAGGGGCGCAAACATGCCAAAAAAACGGCACGTCTGCCCCACCCGACGTAGGCTTTTCAAATCTCGAATCTCAAATCGCCGATCGCAGGGACTTGCCGCACCAGCGCCTTGATCGAGGCCTTTGACCGGCTCTGGCCGCGCATCGAGCAGGCTCTCCTGAGCGGAGAACGCGTGGTTGAGATTCGATAAAGCGGGAGAGTCGTGCTGGTTGCCGCGAGAAGCACGGCTGCGGCGGATCGGTTGCTCGGCAAACGTAGAGCGGAGGCTCTGGGCCAGCCACACGAGGCTCCGTTCAGAGCAAGCCAAGGAATTTTTCGACCGTCATTCCGGAATGCCGTATGAGAGCGCGAAGGGTCCCCACCGAAAGCTCTTTATGTTGAGGAATAGAAAGATTCGCGCGCGCATCCGGCTTGGTCATGACCACATGACTTCCCACTTGGCCGATGACACTCCACCCGGCCTTTGCGAAGGCCTTTACTGCTTCTTTGCCGGAAATGTTGGCAAGGCGTGCCACGCAATTAGACAGATACTAGTATTTCGGGCTGGTTGGTGCGTGGAAGGCGCGCTGTGGCTTTTTGATCCTCAGCCCACAGCCAGGCCGCAATGGCTTCTTTGATGTTGCCTATGGCCTCTTGTTCGTCTTTGCCCTGCGAGACGCATCCCGGCAAGGCCGGGCACTCCGCCACGATCCAGCCGTCTTCTGCGGGAGTGAGAGTAACGTGAAACACCATACTACCGCTATGCTACCACGCACCTCTGCTTGTGAACAAGCGGCGGATTGAGGTTAAGTTTTCGGGGCGCATGCTTTGATTTCAATGCGGGTGCGCCTGGGCCATTGCCCCACCGACGCCTTGATCGACTCCTTCGACCGGCTGTGGCCGCGCATCGAGCAGGCTCTCCTGAGCGGAGAACGCGTGGTTGAGATTCGATGAAGCGGATGGGTGCTCTGGGTGCAGCGAAAAGCACGACAGCGGCGGGTGGGTTCTTGCTCCGCAATCGCAGGGCTGTCAGTGTCGCCATTTTTCTCCGTAGTATCTAGCTTTTTCCGTCGGTGAAAGACAATCGATACTGGCCGCGAGTTCTCCATCAACGACCGCGAGTGTCTCGCGGTCAGCATATAGGCGGCTTGCCCATTCCTCGTATTCACTTGCAACAGCTGATCGGCTTCTCTTTGTAAGCTCAGCGATTTGTCTAATAGTCAGCCATTCGGAGCCATGCGGCAGCGACGCTCGAAGGTCTCTTTGGAGTAATTCCACCCTGAATTCAATGCGCTTCCCACGTCTGCCACGAGATGGTACTTCACGCATATAGCCGGTAGCCAGAGCTAGTAGCCTCATGGGGACCCAATTCGGGTCCAGAGGGTGGAAGGCTCCTGTGGCAATCAGTTCGCCAATTCTCTTGTCCACTTCCGCCACCCACTTGGTGTGTACTGACTCATCGCTTCTCGACGCATTGTCCATTTTCCGATTTACCTCTTTTTCGAAGGCTCACCTTGGATGACATCGTAGACGTGGCCGGGAACGCCCTCGGCTACTCTGTCCTTCCGTACGAGGGTGGGTCGAATCCAGATCAAGTTATGCTCTGTCCGGCCAGGCCCGACCGCCTGATTCCTCCAGTGCCCCCTCCGCCAATGCGCTGACAATTGACGATCACTGAGAGAGGCTGAATGATCGCGTTCAAGGGAATCCCCGCAAAAATGTATCAGTGTGTAGCCCTCGCGGGACGCTCGATTTCGGGCTCGCGCACGTTCGAGTGCTGTGCCACCTTCTGTGATTGCTCTGGTTATTTCTGAGTCTGGATACCTTGCAGTGACTTCGCGGCTTGGCGAGGAAAGGTAGCACAGGCAATTGACAACCAGCTTGAGGGCTTCGCGGAAGGCTGGGAGTCTTTTCGCATTTTCCCTTATCTTTTCGCCTTGTGCCGTGGAATCTGCTGGCAAGCTAACGAGGGTTATGCCACGCTCGGCGGCCACCCGTTTGGCTTCATCTGGAGTCTCGGTTGGGACCCATGCCTGGTCGAAGTCAGCGTCGGTTCCGAGGGTTTGTCGAAAAGTGTCGCCGACAGTAGCATCATCGGCTTCGACCTGAAACGGGAAGTAGAAATACGGATCGGCGTTCAGAATGTAATTCCATGAGGACGGATCCCCAGGGACCTCAGATCGGGTAGTAAGCATGACATCAACGGCTCTGAATTCCGGGGAGGGAATCTCGCCTAGATATGCTCCGTCGACAAGGTGCTCTGAATCTCCCAAGAGCCACTGATCTTGCGCACCAAAGTGTATGTGAAAGGACTGGTATGGGAATTTAATTGACCTCCACAGAACGTCGTCTACGTCAGTAAGTTTCAGAAGACCGGTTAAGGACGCCGAAAAATGAAAGACGTTTCTCCCTGAAAGGAAAAACCTCGCAACGTGACAAAATAGGTCAAACTCGTCACCTAGGCGTTTGGTGTTCCGAGGTCGCTTGCCAACCGGCACTTCGAGGAGATGCAGGTTATAATAACCCCTGGCAAACCTGGTGTAGAGGTCCTGGTATTCATCGACGGACATAATCCCATCGGGCCGCACGATACTTCGATAATGATCGTACAAAGCCCTGAAGTAATCCCGCGAAGCAGTGAAGCGATTTGGATGATATCGGAGGAGTTCGGGTCGACGCATGTCATCCTCGCAGAGCGGGAGGAACGCAAGCAGTGGGGGTCCGAGAGCTTATCGCACTCGTCGGGTCAGCGAGCTTGCGGGGGCCGCTGGTGACGATTTCCTTGTATACCGCCTCAGCGTCCATGCTCCACTGCCAGGTGTCCTCGAAGGCGGTGATCTGCGCGGCGGATTCTTCGCCGCTCTTTTCCTTGAAGAGGACGTTGTAAGAGGCGTTCGAGTTGAAGGGCGGGTCAAGGTAGATAAGGTCAACGCTTGAATCCGGCACCTGGCTGCGCAGAATGTCGAGATTGTCGCCAAAGTAGAGTCGGTTTTTCCAGTTCATTGCCGGAGAGCATACCACAAATCGCCGTGAGCGATGCGGTGAGCAAGTTGGCAGGAACCGCCTCAGCCGGGGCTGGCGCAGATCGCGGCTCTGCGGTCTCTGTCCATTCCGGCTGCACACAACACAGGGCTTCGCCCTGCGGAAGCCTCGTCCAGGTGCTTGCTGGTTGCCGAGAAACCTGCCAATATTCTGAGCCCTCAAGGGGCCGTTGATTGAGCCCCAAAGGGGCGATCTAACGAAGCCCAGGCTAAAGGCCTGGGTTTAGATGATCCGCCAATTTTGCCGTCAGCCCTGAAGGGGCGAGATAGGTGTTCCCCCATGCCGCAATCGCTTTCGCAACTCTACGTCCACCTGATCTTCAGCACCAAACATCGCGCGCCGATGTTATTGTCGCCCGTGCGAGAAGACCTCCACGCCTACCTGGCGGCGGTTCTCAATAACCAGGAATCCCCGGCGATGAAAGTCGGAGGCATAAGCGACCACGTTCATGCGCTGTTTCGATTGTCGAAGAACCTGGCGCTGGCAAAAATCGTGGAGGAAGTGAAGACCAGCTCATCGAAATGGGTCAAGACGCAGGGGCCCGGCTTGGCGAATTCTCATTGGCAAAGCGGCTACGGCGCGTTTTCGGTGAGCGCGGCGGATGTGGAAGAAGTCGTGGAATACATCGCGCAACAAGAAAGCCACCAGCGCGTGGCCAGCTTTCAAGAGGAATTCCGGAAGCTCCTGGACGCGCATGGCATTGCCTACGACGAGCGGTACGTGTGGGATTGAAGAGGATTGTTCCGCCCTTTCAGGGCTGAGGGGTCGATTCGGGCCCTGTTGACCCAGGCCTTCAGCCTGGGCTGCGTTAGATCGCCCCTTCGGGGCTCAAGCCGTAGGCCTAGGCTGCGTTAGGTCGCCCCTTCGGGGCTCAAGCCGTTGGCCTGGGCTTCGTTAGATCGCCCCTTCGGGGCTCAAGCCGTAGGCCTAGGCTGCGTTAGGTCGCCCCTTCGGGGCTCAAGCCGTTGGCCTGGGCTTCGCCCTGCGCCGGCCGGCGCGGCGGTGTTTCGCACGTAGGGGCGGTTCGCGAACCGCCCCTACGCCTTGCCTTGCTGACTTGGCGGCATAGCTTATCATTCTGGGCTTGACAGCCTAGTCCTGTTTCTGCTATGCTATGAGGGTTGTGAGTGTTCGTCTCATCTCTCGTGGGGACGGCTTGTCTGCCGCCCCTGCTCTCAACCTTCCAATTTATGGAGTTACTATGTCTTTACGCAAATCTACTTGTCTCACTCCCCAGCGGCTCGACGCCGCTCGGCACAATTCGCAGCCCTCCACCGGGCCTCGCAGCGAGGCCGGCAAAGAGCGCATGAAAATGAACGCCCTCAAGCACGGCTGTGATGCCGCGCCCGAAAACGAAGCCGCCGTCATGCGCGCCTTGGGCGAAGATCCCGAACGCTATGCAGACTTGCAACGGGAACTCTCGACCACCTACGGCCCCGGCGACGCCTTCTGGGACCAACAAGTCGCCGACTTGGGCAAGCTCTACTGGCGGCGCAACCGCATCGAGCGCATGGAGACCGGCCTGATGCGGGACGCTCTCGAGGGGGTCGAGGAGCGGCGGCGCCGGCTCGCCCGGGACCTCGCTGACGTGACCTTTGAACCCTCCCAGTGCGACGCGGTGGCGCCTGGCCTGCCCCAGCCCACACACCCCTTGGTGCGGCTGCGCCTGCTGATTTCGCTTTGGGGGGTGATTCGCGCGCAGGTGCGGCGGCGGTACTTCTCGCAGGCCCACCACCAACAGATCGAAAGCTACTACCAGGGTGAGTTGGGGTGGAGGCCCCGGCAGATCGTCCGCCTGCTGGCGCTCTTGTACGAATGGGCGCGCCTCTTCCGCAACGAGGACCAGGCAAGTCTCGACCAGTATGTGAAGGATACCTTCGGGGACGAGGCTGGGCGGAAGGGCCGCTGCCAGGAACTGGAGCGCCTGCTGGAGGAGCAGATCGCGGTGGTGGAGGCGGTGTTCGCGGAGGAGATGAAGGCGCAGGAACGGAAAGACGCGATTGCGCGGGATGCCTGCCTGGCTCCGGCGGGGGAGACTTGGGAAATGCTGCTGCGGCAGGAAGCGGCGCTCGACCGGTCGATTGACCGCAAGGTGAGGATTATCCTGACCCTGCGCCAAGAACATGCACGCCGGGGTGGGGGCGGTTCGCGAACCGGCCGTACGGAACCAGACGAGGCTGGCGCAGACACGCCGTCCAGTGTCTGCGATTCGGGGCAGGATGGTGAAGCGCGGCCTTCCCTTCGGGAAACGCAGACCCCAAACGGCAGGGGTCTGCGCCAGCCGGCCCAAGGCGATGGGACAGAATGTCCGATAGAAGAAAACGGCGTCGAAACCTCAAATTCGTCGGAACAAAGCCAGAATGTTATAGAAAACAAAGAACTGGCCGAAGAAGGGGTCGCTGCATGAGAAGTGGTGCGGGCGTCCTGCCCGCAGTGGCACGGGCATTTTGCCCGCGCCGATTCACGGCCAAGATGGCCGTGCCACAACCCGCGGGCAGAGCCAGTCATGAGCGGAGCGAAGGATTGCCCGCTCCACAGCGGACGAGACGCCGACCTCCGTGCGACTCCGCTCGCTTAGAAGGGTAGCGCGGGCCTGCTTTGCTTCGTGAGCTTTCGGTAGGGCTGGCTAATTGAGGCGCTGATGACAGATGCTTGGGCGGCAGGGGCGCGGAGTCTGGTGAGGGTGCGGGTCATCAGTCGAGACGCCCCCGGCTCCTCAAAGGACTTTTTACGCCTTTCGTGGTGTCCATTTGGTGTCCACTTTTGCAAGGGAAGACAGAGACTGTAGAGAACTCGATAGACAAGATGGAATCGCCGTAACCGTCTCCTAATTACTTCACTTTGTTAAGATTATCTGCTAACTCGAAGATTTGGTAGCGCTACCGGGAATCGAACCCGGGTTTTCAGATTGAGAATCTGACGTTCCTAACCCCTAGACGATAGCGCCAAAGAGGCCACTCAATTCTTCTAGCATTCAGCGGCGGATGTTGTCAAGGCGCAGAGCATCTCACACGTTGAAACCGAGCTTTCGCAAGGCGTCGCGATTCGCAACCGCAGCGGCGTCGGGGCCACCCACGGTCGAATTGCCGGTATCCAACTCGACGATTCCCCAGCCGGTGAATTGAACCGCGCGCAGAGCCTGGACCACGGCAACGTAATTAACCACGCCCAGCCCGATTTCGCAAAAGGGCGGGCCCATCGCTTCCACGCGATTGCGATCCTGCCGGGCCACGGCGGCGACTTCTTTGCGCGTATCCTTGAGGTGCAGAAAGCACAACCGTTGACCGTAAGTGCGAATAACCTCGGCGGGGTCTGAGCCGCCCAGCACCATATGAGCGACATCGGCAATCAGTTTCACGTATCTCGGGTCCGTGGCGTCGAGGACGCGCCCCAGGCCCTGGCGAGTCTCTCCGAGGGTGCCGAAGTGAGGATGGTAGCCGAGTGTTAATCCAAAATCCTGCGCCATCTTTCCAACGGCATTCATGCGCGCGCCGAGAGTTCTTATATCCTCGGCTGAATACTCTTTCGTGGGGTCTCCCCCATCGGTAACCTGTAAGAAGGTACCGCCGAGGTGAGAAAAGAACTCAGCATAACCGCGCACTTCCGCCGTCTCGTTTCCCTGCTTCCCCGGGGCCAAGCGCGCGGCGGAGCAGGAAAGCGCCACAGGCTTCAATTTCAGCGAGGCAAGCTGTTGCTTGAGTTCCGGGGTTTTCCCGCCTGCGTATGCCTCGCGCACCCAGCCCAACATCTGCACGCCACGATAGCCCAAATGCGAGACGACATCGAGCGCATGGGTGAAATCCTTTTGAGGCCAGGCAATCGTGGCGTATCCGATGGGATTCGGCAGGACGTCCCGAACCTCTGCAATCAATCCGTCGAACCCGGCTTGTGCAAAGCCCAGAACCGCCATAGCTCGCAGGAAATTCCTGCGGCCCCTTGAACGAATTCCACTGCCAAGCAGATCGATCATAGTTCCCTCCCGAGGAAACTGCAGAACCCACACCACGGGGTCTGCGCCTCGCCATGAAGCTAGTATTTGGTCAGGGATGAAAAATTAAACTCGCGGATCTTCATGGAGGGAACCACCATTTCGAACGACTCTTCCCCGGCGGTTCGCTGAGGCTGGCCGAGCATCTCCACCTGGCGGAGCATCTCTACGATGCTCTGATTGAAACGCAGGTTCTTCACACCATGCTTTACCAGTCCATCCTCGACCCAGAAGGTTCCGTCGCGCGTCATGCCGGTGAGTATTTTCTGGTAAGGGTCCACCTCGCGGATATACCAGAAGCGCGTAACGAGCAAACCCTTCGGCGTGGACTTCACCATGTCCTCGATGCTGGAGCGCGCGCCCTCCATCACAATGTTCAAGGGAGCTTCGCCGTACTCGTTGGGAAGCGGGAAGCCGTGGCCGGTGGGCTGAGTTCCCAGCTTGTGGGCGGTTTGCCGGGCGTAAACCAGGCTTTTCACCGCGCCTTTCTTCACGATGTTCACGCGCTGGCGTGGAATGCCCTCGCCGTCGAACGGAGCGCCGGTCTGGGAAGGGTGGAAGACATCGTCACGGAAACTGATGTTCTCGCCAAAAACCTTCTCACCCACGCGGTCGGTCAGGCAACTGCGCTTCTCGTGCACCGCAAGGCCGCTGAAATCAAGCACCAGGAAGCCCAGCAGATCGAGCACCGCCGCGGGTTCCAGGATGACGGTGTATTTTCCCGGCGCAATCTCCCGCGGATTCTGGCTCTGTAGCGCTTTTTGGGCCGCGCGCTCCGCCAGTTCCAGCGGTTCAACCTCGGGCCAGTACGGTGAAGTCTTCTTCGCCCAACCCGAACCGTCCGGGCCGAGCATGGTGATTGAGAACTCCGACAGCGTTTCCTCGTGGAAGGCGGAAAGGCCGCGGGAATTGAAAAGTCCGTACGCGCTTGAGCCACTCGAGAAGATGCCCGCGGCGGTCAGCTTGTTTTTTTCCGCGAGCTTGATGACGCCGGCCACTGTTGCGGCACGGGTGGCGGGACTTAACTCCGCCGTCTCCGCAAAATACCGGTTGACGGCGCGGTAAGTTTGCGGTCCCGGCATGGGCAAAAGCTGCGCGTCAGGCGGCTGCAAACGCGCAAGCGCTAGAACGTCCTCGCAAGTCTGGCGCGTGGACTTCTCATCAGACTTGTTGGTGGTGGCGCGAGCCATCCGGCCTTCCGTCACCACGCGAATCGAGACCACCGTGCTTTCTTCCGAAACATTCTGGTGAATGATGTTGTTGGCAAAACGAGTGAGCGCAAAGTTGGAGGAGGTTATCATAACCTCCGTTTCTTCGGCTGTGGAGTACTTGAGAACGCGATCGAAAATCTGTTCCGCTTGTTGACGAGAAAGGGGCATTTTAGGATTTGCTCATTGAGTCATCGGGCCATTGAGTCGTTGACGATTTGTGATTTGTGATTTGCGATTTGCGATTTGTGACTGGAACTTCCATTAGTGGTCTGTGATTGATTCTCTCTCCCGGAAGTCACCGCGCGCCTCTCAACAACGACAGGCGAGATTGGCTGGTCAATCACAAATCGCAAATCACAAATTGTCAACCAATTAATGAATCAATTTCCTGAGTACGCGACTCCCACCTGCACTTTGCGAAAGCGGGCCGGGGATGCGCCGTGGCCGGTTCCCATGGCCTGCATGGGCTGGCCCTTGCCGCAGTTCGGCACGCCCCACAGCGTCCAGTACTCGGGGCCGCAGATGGCGTCGCAGGAATTCCAGAATTCTGTGGTAATGCCGCCGTAGCTCGGGTTCTTAAGCATGCGCGTCTTCTTACCGGCGCGTATCTCCCAGCC
Organism: uncultured Acidobacteriota bacterium; assembly: GCA_963831905.1. Lineage (GTDB taxonomy): Bacteria > Acidobacteriota > Terriglobia > UBA7540 > UBA7540 > CAVROP01. Next base: position 635,669 of record CAWHRX010000010.1, read on the forward strand.
AATTTCGGTCCCAAACTGGAAGTTATAGCGCCGGTCGTCGATCGACCAGCTACGGTTGGTCTCCATGTAGATGCCGTCATCGGTGTCGGCGAAGAGGTCCTCCAGTTTCCAGGCGCCGGGGAGCAGGCTGACGTTGGTCATGCGAATGAGAGGAATGCGATTCCAGCCTTCGGCGCGCATGGCGCCTCCCGAGCGGGCCTGTCCGACGGCGGCCGCGGTCTCCCGCGAGGTCAGGTAACCCACGAACAATCCATCCTTCACAATCGGCGTGGCCTGGGCCGCCACGCCTTCATCGTCGTAGGCGAAGGTTCCCAGGCCGGGTCCGTGGGCGGGCGTAGCATCCGCGACCACGTTGACGATGTCGGAGGCGTATTTGAGAGTCCCAAGCTTGTCGAGGGTAAGGAAGCTCAGGCCGGCAAAATTGGCTTCCGTACCCAGCACGCGGTCAAGTTCGATGGGGTGGCCAATCGACTCGTGGACTTGCAAGCCGAGTTGCGAGCCCTCGAGGATGATGTCCTTTACGCCGGACGGGCATTGGTCGGCCTTGTGGAGGGCCACCGCTTCTTCGGCGATGCGCGGCGCGTTTGCCAGCAGGTCCAATTCGCCCACCAGCTCGTATCCGCGCGTCTGGTACTGGCCGCCGAAAGAGTTGGGGTAGGAGCGCCGTTGAATCTCACCGTCGGCGAACGAGGTAGCGACGAAACCCGCACCGGTCTGAGTCTTCTTTTGCACGATTTCAGAACCGGCAGTGGAGAGAAAGAGTTGTTCGATGCGGCGAAAATCCATCGCGGCTTCGGCCAGCGTCACACCTTTCACGCGGCGCAACTCCCGATCCACATCGAGCAGCAGTTCCAGGCAGGTTGACACGGGAATCGAGAAGGGATCGATGCGGCAGGGGGCTTCCCAGCGATCCATGATCTTAGGTTCCTTCGCCAGGCGAACGTCGCGCTTTTTGGCGGTAGCGCTGGCGCGCGCTATTTCCACTGCGTGAGCAGCTATGCGGTCGACGCTGGCGCGGGTCAGATCGTCGGAGGCGGAAAAACCCCACGCACCCTCCGCCACTACTCGTACACCCACTCCTCGGGATTGCGATTCCCTCACTTGCGCAGGCTGGCCATTCTTAGTGGAAAGGTAGCGCTGCCGCAGGTCCACGACTCGCACATCTGCATACGTGGCGCCCTGTGCTTTGGCCGTGTCCAGCGCCCATCCAGCAATGTCCTTCATAATTTCACTGCCATTGGAACGAATTGGGTCATTGAGCCATTGAATCATAGGGCCATTGATTCCCTCGTACGACTTGCTTAACGGCTCAATGACTCAATGGCTCAATGACCCAATCTCCCTACGTTCCTTCCGCCCAGGAGGCCAGGTATTCCTCCTGCTCCGGCGTTAGCTTGTCAATGGTTACGCCCAGCGAATCCAGCTTGAGGCGCGCCACGTTCTTGTCGATTTCCGCCGGGACGGAATAAACCTTGGGCGAGAGCTGCGCGGCATGCTTGATCAGGTATTCCACGCAGAGCGCCTGATTTGCGAAACTCATGTCCATAACCACCGCCGGATGACCTTCCGCAGCCACCAGGTTGATCAACCGGCCTTCACCCAGGACGTAGATTTTGCGCTTGTCCGGCAGAGTGTATTCATCCACAAAGTCCCGCGTTTGGCGCTTGCTCACGGACATGGCCTCGAGGGCAGGCAGGTCCAATTCGACGTTGAAGTGCCCGGAATTCGCCACCACCGCGCCATCTTTCATCAGGCGGAAATGCTCGCCGCGGATGATCGACTTGTTTCCGGTGACGGTGACGAAAACGTCTCCCCACTTGGCAGCTTCCGCCATGGGCATCACCGCATATCCGTCCATAATTGCTTCAATGGCCCGGGTGGGGTCGTCTCGGTGACAGCGACGTGGGCTCCCATGCCCTTGGCGCGCATGGAGACGCCGCGGCCGCAGTAGCCGTACCCGCAAACCACTACGTGCAGATCCGGCAAAAAGCAGGTTGGTGGCGCGGAGAATGCCGTCAATGGTGGACTGGCCGGTGCCGTAGCGGTTGTCGAAAAGGTGCTTGGTGTCGGCGTCGTTCACCGCAACGATGGGATATTTGAGCACGCCATTATTGGCCATGCTGCGCAACCGGATGACGCCCGTGGTGGTTTCTTCGGTTCCTCCGATGACGCCCGCAACCAATTCCTGCCGCTTGCTCAGGATGGCGGTGACAAGGTCGGCGCCGTCGTCCATGGTGATCTGGGGTTTGTGGTCCAGAGCCGATGAGATATGAGAATAGTACGTGTCTTTATCCTCACCTTTGATGGCAAAGACGGGAATCTGGAAATCCCGCACCAGAGACGCCGCCACGTCGTCTTGGGTGCTCAACGGGTTCGAGGCGCAAACCACAACCTGTGCGCCGCCATCCCGGAGTGCGATAGCAAGGTTTGCCGTTTCCGTGGTCACATGAAGGCAGGCAGCAATCCTAATCCCTTCGAGGGGGCGTTCGGCGGCGAACCGCTTCCGGATGAGGTTCAGAACCGGCATCCATTGCCCTGCCCACTCAATCCGGATCTTCCCTTTGGCGGCCAGTTCGAGATCTTTTACATCACAAGCAAGTTGTTGCGTACCAGGCATTTAGATTCCAGACTCCTTTCGCAGTAGAGCCGCTTTATCGGTTCGTTCCCAGGTGAATTCGGGCTCCGAGCGGCCGAAATGTCCGTAGGCGGCGGTCTTCTTGTAGATCGGGCGCCGCAGGTCGAGGGATTCAATGATTCCTTTGGGTGTGAGCATAAAGTGCTTGCGAATCAGCGCCTCCAGAGCGCTGTTGTCGATTTTGCCTGTGCCGAACGTGTCGATCATAATCGAAACCGGGTCCTCGACTCCGATCGCGTAGGCGAGCTGCACTTCGGCACAATTCGCAAGCCCGGCAGCGACGATGTTCTTGGCAATATGACGCGCCATGTAGGCCGCGGACCGGTCCACCTTGGTGGGGTCCTTTCCGGAAAAACATCCGCCTCCGTGGTGAGCCGTGCCGCCGTAAGTATCCACGATGATTTTGCGGCCCGTCAGGCCGGAATCGCCCACGGGGCCACCGGTTACAAACCGCCCGGTGGGATTAATGTGGTACTTGGTGTTCTGATCGAGCATGTGGGCTGGGATGACCGTCTTGATAATGCATTCCCGCACACCCTCTCGCACGGTTTCAATCTTCGCGCTCCCCGCATGCTGCGTCGAAACCACCACGGCGTCAACACGTACGGGCTTCGTTCCTTCGTATTCCACCGTGACCTGGGACTTGCCGTCCGGACGGAGGAAATCGAGAACGCCCCGGCGTCGCGCTTCGGCCAGTTGCTGACATAACTTGTGCGCCATCATGATGGGAAACGGCATCAGCTCTTTCGTCTCGTCGCAGGCATAGCCGAACATCAGCCCCTGATCGCCGGCGCCCCCGATGTCAACTCCCATAGCGATGTCGGGGCTTTGTCGAGTCAGGTTGGAGGTTATGCGGCACGTATCCGCCGTAAACCCAGCGTCTGCCTGGGTGTACCCGATCTCGCGGATCGTTTCCCGAACCAGCGGATCAATATCGAGCTTGGCCTTTGTAGTGAGTTCACCCACCACGTAAACGTCCCGATCTTTGGCCATACTCTCGCAGGCGACCCGGCCCAACGGGTCTGCCGAAAGCACGGCATCCAGCACTGCATCCGAAATCTGGTCGCAAAGTTTGTCCGGATGACCCTCCGTAACCGATTCAGACGTAAAAAAGTGACGTTGCTTCAAACCAGACACGCAGGGCCTCCTTGATTGGTGTTTCGGATGGGGATATAAAGACTAGCACGATTAGTTCAAGCTATCATAGGCGGCGGAAAACTGTCAACGTATTTGCGCTCGGGGTGGTGGTACAGTCTTATGTAGTGGCGGTTTTACGCCGCCACTTGGCGAGATAAACTCGCCGCTACGGCATCAAACTGTAGCGCCACCCGCCGAAGCCCTAGGTTGACAATTCCGCAGCAGCCCGTCACGATTGTCCTACGGTTGGAGGGCGGCGGGTCTTCGCGCGATATGAGCCCCATGAGCTTGCAGGCGTTCTTCGCCTTGCTGGGTGGGTTGCTGGTTCTGGCTTTTGTCGCCAATCGTCTGGCGCAGCGGACGCGTGTGCCGGATGCTGTGGTGCTGATTCTGGCCGGGTTGCTGCTGGGTCCGGTTTTCCATCTGGTGAACGCCGCAGAATATGAGAATGTGACCCGCGGCTTCGGCACCCTAGCCTTGATCCTGATTCTCTTTGAGGCCGGCCTGGAGCTCAACGTCGACGAAACCTTGCGGCACCTGGGCGGCGGCCTGGCGCTTTCCTGGTCGGCTTACGTGATAACCGCGTTGTTGGTGGCGGGGGTTGCCAAATGGGCGCTGGGGCTCTCCTGGGACGGGGCGTTGCTGGTCGGCGCGGTGCTCGGGTGCGTGAGCAGCACCGTCATGCTTCCGGCACTCCAGCAAATTCCGATGCGGAAGCCGGTGAAGCTCACTCTGCTGGTGGAGAGTTCGATTGGCGACGTGCTGGCCGTGCTTACGGTGGGTGCTTTGCTGAACCTCTCGCAGCCGCACGGCTCGCTCTTCAAGGGGTTGGTCGGCGGATTTGCTTTCGAGGTGGCCGGATCGCTGGTGCTGGGGGTGGCGGCCGGGTTGGCATGGTCCCGGCTCATGCCGCTCCTCTCCGACCAGCGGTTCTGGCAAGCGCTGACGTTTGCCGCGGTCTTGCTGCTCTATTCTGGAGCAACCGCCATCAAGGCCAGCGGGTTGTTCGCGGTGCTGGTGTTTGGCATTGTGCTGGCCAACGTGTCGCAAATCAGAAAGCAACTCTTCCCTGTCGGTGTCGGCGAGGACTTGCCGGAAGAGAATCTTCACCACCAGATTCTGAATTTTCACTCCGAACTGGCCTTCCTGATTCGCACCTTCTTCTTTGTCATGATCGGAGCCGTGGTGCAATTCTCCGGACTGCGCGCGAACGCCGTGGCGATTCTCGGATTTGCGGGCGCCGTTCTGTTTTCCCGCTGGATGGCTGTGAACGTCAGTGGCTGGACGTGGAAGGGAATCTCGCCCCAGGAACGGGAGCTGATCATCCTGCTGCTTCCCCGCGGACTGATCACGGCGGTGCTCGCCATCCAGGTGATCGACGCGCGGGGAGCTTCTTTTGGCTTCTTGCGCGGCGTGGCCTTCGCCATTATTTTGCTGACCAATCTGCTTCTGGTCCTGGCCAGCGTGCGAGCCAGGCGCGCCACTCCACGGGCGGTGCCTACCGAGCCACATCCGCAGGAGCAGGTTGTGGAATAGGGGCCCGCCACCTCGTTTCTGGGATCAGCACTCCGGCCGCCTCCTGACGTACGCTCCTGAGCATCGACAACTGGCAAAGTTCCGCGTGCTGGAGGGGAAGACCCTGGAAAGCCGGCCTGCGCTATCCCTTCCTGGCCGGGGTGAGGTAGAATCTCAAGTGGGGAGGTGAAGTCGATGGCTAACTTGGATCGCATCACGACTGACCCGGCGCGATTGAACGGGGAACCGTGTATCCGAAACCTGCGACTGACGGTGCGACGGGTGCTGCAAGCGATCGCCACCTACCCTGACCGCAACGAGCTCAAACGCGAGTACCCAGAACTCGAAGACGAGGATATCCGCCAAGCCCTAGTCTTCGCTGCGACTTACCTGGACGACAAGATACTTCCACTTGTGACGGCCCGCTGACATTCGAGGGCCGGCGTGCCCTATGCAGCCTTCGTGACGCCGCGGCGGGATAGCATATAGGCCTTAAGAAAGGGGTCGAGGTCGCCGTCGAGCACCCGGTCGGTGTCGCCCATTTCAAACTTCGTGCGGTGGTCCTTGATGAGCCGGTAGGGATGCAGGACGTAGGACCTGATCTGGCTGCCAAAGTCGATGTCGGCCTTGGAGGCCTCGAGTTTATCCGAGGCTTCCCGCCGGTTGCGCAGCTCTAACTCATACAGCCGGGAGCGCAGGAACTTCATGGCCATATCCTTGTTGCGGTGCTGGGAGCGCTCGTTCTGGCACTGGGCCACGGTGCCTGTGGGGATGTGAGTGATGCGCACGGCTGAGTCCGTTGTGTTGACGTGCTGCCCGCCCTTGCCGCCGGAACGATAGGTTTCGATCCTCAGTTCGTCCGGCTTGATATCAATGTTGATCGTATCGTCGATCTCGGGGCTGACGAAGACGGAGGCGAAAGAGGTGTGGCGGCGGGCGGCCTGGTCGAAAGGCGAGATCCGAACCAGGCGGTGTACGCCCGTCTCACCGCTGAGCAAGCCGTAGGCATAATCGCCGGCGACCGTGAAGGTGGCGGACTTGAGCCCCGCCTCCTCTCCCGATTGGTAATCGTTCAGCGTAAAAACGAAACCGTGCCGCTCCGCCCATCGCTTGTACATGCGAAGCAGCATTTCCGCCCAATCCTGCGACTCGGTTCCGCCCGCGCCGGGGTGAATGGCCACGATTGCATTCAGGTGGTCATTGTCGCCGGCCAGGAGGGTTTCCGTCTCGATGCGCTCGAGCTCCTGGCGAAGCGTCTCGAGCTCGGTCCCCAGTTCGCTCTCGACCGCTTCCCCTTCCCCGGCCAATTCGAAATAGGCCTCAACGTCGGCCAAGCGATTGGCGAGCTTGTCGTCCTCTTCGATCTTCTCGGTCAGGCGCTTTCGGACGGTCAGAGTTTTTTGGGAAGCGTTCTGGTCTTGCCAAAAATCGGGCTGGGCAATTTGCTTCTCGAGGGCTTCGAGCTCTTTGCGGCGCTGGGGGGCGTCAAAGAAAACTCCGCAGTTCAATGGTGCGTTGCTTCAAGCTGTCATACGATCTTTGCAGTTCCTCGTTCACGGTTGCTCCTGATCTGGCTACTTTTCCCGCCGCAATTGACCTGTAGGGGGGCGGCTTGCCGTCCCCTCGTGGGCCGGGTAGGGCAAGCCCTACCCCTACCGTTCATCGTCCGCCGCGCGAGCCTTCAGGGCGAGATTCCTCGCTTCGCTCGGAATGACAGGGTCGCGACAAGAACCATCGCTCCTGCCAGCGCCGTACACAGCCACGCGAAGACATCGCCGTGCCGCGTATAGAAAGTCTCGGCCCCAAGGTAGCTGAAATTAACCGGCAGGGCCGTCGTTTGATAGCGCGCGATCTGCTTCTCGACCCGCCCATAGGGATCGATCATCACGGTGATGCCGTCGTTCGTGGCGCGCAGCAGGTAGCGGCGGTTCTCAATGGCTCGCAAGCGCGCCATTTCCAATTCCTGCAAGGGGGCCGAGGAGCGGCCAAACCACGCATCGTTGGAGATATTCACCAGAATCTTGGCGCCCGCCAAAGTGACCCGTCGGACCAACTGCGGGAATATGTCCTCATAGCAGATGAACACACCCAGCGCGCCCTGCGGCGTCGGCGCCACACCATAGCTTGAGCCAGGGACGAAATTCCCCGCCTCGGTGGTAATCTTTCCGATTAGGTCGGGAAAGGCCCAGGCTGGAACGTACTCCCCAAACGGCACCAAATGCATTTTATCATATCGCAGAATCTGGCGCCCCTCAGGGTCCAGGACGACGGCGCTGTTGGTGATCCGCGGGCGTCCAGTGGCTGACGGTATAACCGTGTTCACGACCACGAAGGCGGAGGCTTGCCTGGCCATCCGCTCCACGGCGCTGCGGAAAATCGGATCGCGCGTGAAATAGAAAGGGGCGGGGTTCTCAGCCCAGATAATCAGCGGCGGAACGCCCAGGCCCGGGCGGCCCTGCTCGTCCGGCCGGACGCCCTCTTTCCGTTCTGCGCTGGCCAGCGTTTCCAAAGACATATCGACGAGTTGGTTTAGCTTGCCGGGATTCACCCAGGGCGCCCAAGTGTCGGCGGCTTGCTCGTTGAGCGGCACATTCGGCTGCACCAGGACCGCGAGATCCGGGCCTGGAGTGGACACGGGAGGGGCAAACGCCCAATTGCCCACCAGCAGGAGCACCAGCCAGCCTCCCAGCACTAGCCAAGCCCTTTTCTCCCTCCAGTGCCTGAATGACCAGGCCGCCAGCGCGCTCGTCGCGGCCGCCAGGAACGACAGGCCGTAAACCCCCGTCACCGAAGCGACCTGGCGCAAGCCGGCAGACGGCACACCATAACCCAGGAGGTTCCAGGGAAAGCCGGTGATGAGATAGGTCCGGGCCACTTCCATGGCAACCCACAGGAAGGGACTGGCCAGCAAAGCTCCAGCAGGCGACTTGCGCGCCAACATGCCAACCAGCAAGCCGAACGCGCCGAAGAAGACTGCGAAAACCACCGCAAAAGCCGCCAGACCTGTTACGGCAAGGCCCAAGCTGAGCCCGCCGTATTGTCGCATGACTTCGACAAACCAGTAACAGCTCCCGGCAAAATAGATGGCTCCGCTCAGATATGCCCAACCGAAGGCGCTCCGGAGGCTCGATTCGCCCGCCAATACAAGCAGCAGCGGGAGGAGCGCAATCCAGACCAAGGGATGTAGGCTGAGCTTCGGGAAACAGGCCACCAACAGGAAACCACTGAGAACGCTGGCGACCCACCTGTGGAATCGAGTCATTGAATCATTGGATCATTGAGCCATCGGGCCATTGAGCCATTGAGCAAATCTCGAACGAATTTCGAGTTTCGATTTTCGCTTCCTGGTTAGCGGCGGATGAAAGGCTTGAAGCCGTCGTGCTTGAGCTTGGCCAGCGTCTTTTCCGCGCTCTCCCGCGAGGCAAACGGTCCCACCTGAACGCGGTACAGGATGTCTTTGGCGTGCGCGTGTTGGGGCGGCACGAGCAGCGCGTGATAGCCGCGTCCTCTCAAGACTCTCACCACGGATTCGGCATCCTGCCTTGTCCTCATCGCCGTAACCTGAACAATAAATGCGCCTCCGGCAGTCCTGGGCTCGGCAGAAGAGGTGGTGGCGGTATCCGGCTCCGGCCCTGACTTGGCTGAAAGTGCGGGTGGGGAGGTCACCGGCGGTTCAACTCTGGCCGTCGTCTCCGGTATTTGCTGGCTTGAGGATAAAGACGGCGTCACGCTGTTGCCGCCAATCGGAACGGTCTCCAGAGGAGGATTAACCGTGGGCGGAATGGCGCCGGAGGTTGTGACACGCTCGATCGCAGGCGACGTGCGCGCCGACCTTTCGTTGTAACCCACCAGGAAACCCAGCGAAAAGAAAACCCCGCAAACAGCTACTCCCGCCAAAAAAACCAGCATCAGATGCCGCGTTGAAAGACCCTTGCCGCCACCACGAGAATCCGTATTCATGACCATGACCGATTAAGAGAAATCAAATGCAAACGGTTAGCCTGCCAACCCCCTCACCCGGCCCGCCCCGGCTGAAGAGAACGCCGGCTGCGGGCCACCCTCTCCCCCAAGGGGGAGAGGGAGACCGAGAGAAGCCACGCTCACTCAAGAGGAGCATAGGGCCTTGCGTCCCGAGGCTACTTCGGCGTAGCGCCGGGCGCAGCGTCCGGGGCAGCAGGGGGGACGAACTTCCCCATCAAGGCGCTCAGCAGCTCGACCGGAATTGGAAAAACGATGGTGGTGTTCTTCTCAGTCCCGATTTCGGCCAGCGTCTGAAGGTAGCGCAGCGTGATGGTGATGGGCTCCCTGGCCAGAATATGGGCAGCTTCGGAGAGTTTTTCGGAGGCCTGGAATTCCCCGTCGGCATTGATGATCTTCGCCCGGCGCTCGCGCTCGGCTTCGGCCTGGCGCGCAATCGCCCGCTGCATATCCTGGGGCAAGTCCACCTGTTTCACTTCCACCTTAGCCACCTTGATGCCCCAAGGCTCAGTATGCTCATCGAGGATGGTCTGCAAGCGCGCGTTCAACTTCTCGCGCTGTGAGAGCAGGTCATCCAACTCGACCTCGCCCAGCACCGACCGCAAGGTGGTCTGCGCCAGTTGCTCGACGGCGTAGCGGTAGTTTTCAAGTTCGACGACGGCCTTCTGCGCGCTCAGCACGCGAAAATAAACGACCGCATTCACTTTCACGGAAACGTTATCTCGGGTGATAATGTCCTGACTAGGAACATCCCAAGCGGTAATTCGCAAAGATATGCGGATGATCGTGTCGATAGGCCAGAGGATGAAAATCAGCCCTGGGCCTTTGTCCACCGCCAAAAGTCTGCCCAAGCGAAAAGTGACTGCCCGTTCATACTCCCGCAGCACATTCAAACATTTCATGACCCATAGCAAGAAAATGACCACGACGGTGATGACGACCGGGTCCATAGAATACTCCTTTCCGCGCTTTGATTCGCAGGGGCGGCCACAGGGGCCGACCCCAGCGGTTCTAGGAACTTCACCTGCCCCTGGCGTTTCTGCGAACGATGAACACTACTCGGGTTCGGGGGCCAACTCGACCACCAAAGTCAGTCCCTCGACTTCCCGAACGCGCACTCGAGCCCCTTTAGGGACCGGCTGCCGGGCACGCGCGTCCCACAGTTCGCCGTGGACAAGAACCTTGCCCGAAGGTCCGAGGTCAGTCTTGGCCACGCCCAAGGCATCAACCATGCCGGCCTCTCCTGTCACCGCCTTGCGCATTTTCGCCGCGATGGCAAAGCGCAGGAGAACCACAACGATGATGGCCAGAGGTACGGCTACACCCAGCGCCGTTGAGAGATGAATGCGGGCCTGCGGCCAGGGAGAGTTTACCAGGAGGAGCGCCCCTAAAACCAGGACCAGAACGCCTACGCCCGCCAGGACTCCATGCGACATCACTTTCACTTCCAGGGCCAGCAGCCCGATTCCCAGCAGAATCAGCAGCACGCCCAGGGAATTGATGGGCAACAGGTTGAAGGCATACATGGCCAGGATGATGGCAGCCGCGCCAACCACTCCCGGCGCAATCAACCCCGGATGGGTGAATTCAATGTAAAGGCAAGCCAATCCGAGCGCGCCCAGAATAAAGGCAATGTTGGGATCCGCCACCCAGGCAAAGAACTGCTCGAGGCCGGGCATGGCGTAAGCCACAACCTCCGCGTCCTTCAAGTGCAAGGTTGTGGTGGTGTCGTTGAACCGCTTGATGGTCTGGCCGTCGTACTTTGCAAAAATTGCGGCGGGAGTGCTAAGCACGGCATCAATGAGCTTCCCATCCAGGGCTTCCTTATCCGAGTACGAGGAACTCTTGCGCACCGCGTCCTCAGCCAGGGTCACGTTGCGGCCGCGCTTCAACACCACGGACCGCATGTAGGCGGCCGCGTCATTTTCGATCTTGGCCTCCATCGTCTTGCCCACGTCGGCCCCGCCCAACACCACCGGGTGGGCTGCGCCTGAGTTTGTCCCAGGAGCCATCACCGCCAGGTCACCGGCCTCCAGAATAAAGAATCCCGCCGAGGCCGCACTGGCCCCGCTGGGCGCGACAAAAGTGATAACGGGCACGCTGGAATTAAGAATGGCGGAGACGATGTCGCGCATCGAACTCTCGAGGCCGCCGGGGGTGTTCAACTCCAAAACGATGGCATCCGCGTGCGTATCGTTGGCGAGCTTTATGCCGTGCAGCACGTATTCGGCGCTCACGTGGTGAATCATCATGTCCAAGCGGATTTCGACCACACGAGGGCGGCCCTGCTCGTTCGCCGCGGGGGAACCGCCTCCGGCCGCCATGCAGAGCAACACCAGAGCAGCTAACCACGGGTAACGTCGCAGTCTCAAGGTTCCCTTCTCTCTGCTGTGTTGATTTGACATCGCTGCACCCTGGCCTGGCCCTGCAAAGGGCCTCATTCAGTCGCCGCTACTTCATGCCCGAGATGACGTGCCCGACAACCTCCTGGGCCTCGCGGTTATCCGGGTTGATTTTCAGGGCCGCCTCTCCCTCCTGGCGAGCCTGCTCGCGGCGGTTCAGGGCAAGATATGCCCGAGCCAGGCCGAGGTGGCCGGCAAAGCTGTCCTGAAGCTTGAGCGCCGCCTGAAATTCCACCACGGCCTCCTGGGGCTTGCTTTCCGCTTCCAGAATTTCGCCCAGGCTCAGGTGCGCCTCGCTGTCGCCGGGGGCAAGTGAGGTTGCCTCCGCCAGTTCACGTTCCGCTTCCGCCAGGCGTCCCGCGCCGAACAGAGTCTTACCGTGGGATTTGTGGAAGGCGGCGTGTTGGTCGGCGGGCATACCGGCCAGGCGCTCCTCCAGGGCATTGTGCACGGCCAGAGAGAGCAAAAGAAACGCGCGCTCGTCGAAGTTCTTCTTGAGGCGCGGCTGGGGCAACACGTCACGCGAGGGGTGAGCTTCCAGCCCCATCTGGTGCTGGTTCAGCCACTCCACCTGAGCCCGCTCCCCCGCCGCATCGCCTTGCTTCTCCAACACCACGGCCAAAAGCGTGTGGGCGTCCGAATCATCGTCCTTCAGCCGGATGGCCTCCTCCAGTGAATTTGACGCGGCATTGTACCGGCGAAGGTTCCAGAGTGCTACGCCGCGATTGAAACAATAGTCCGGATCGGTCGGATCACCCGCGTGGGCTCGCTCGAATTCCTCCAGGGACTGCTCATCCTCTCCTGCCCGGGCCGCCAGCACGCCCGCATTGTTCGCAACCTCGTTCAGAGGAATTTCTCTCCCGATCTTTTCAAAGGCCGTCTTTGACGAGGGGTAATGGCCGAGAAAGTACTCGTCCACTCCGAAGAAGAAGAGTGATTCCAGGTAGGGAGCGTCGCCCGGATTCAGCTTCTTAAGCCACTTGGCCGAGTTGGCGTAGTCCTTCTGATCAAAATAGAAGCGGCCCAAGGCAAATGCCGCCCGGTGATCGGATGGATCGAGCCGGTCGGATTCCTCGAAGAAGTGAATGCGCGCGGGATCATCGGTGGCCAGGACGCCACGAATGTAATTCTCAAAGGCATCCAGTCGCACTTCTGGAAACTTGCGGCTGAAGTCCTCTTCTGTTCCGACGGTAAAATGCGGATCGTGCGCTGCCTCCAGCAGCCATACTAATCGTGTCTGGAGGTCCACCAATTCGGACAGTTCACCGGTGGCTGCGATGGGTGGAGATAGCTTTAACTTGTGGAGGTCAAGCAGGCGGGCGGTGGCGGTGAGGCCTGCCCCTTCCACGTTGAATTTCCCGAAGACAACCCAATCTGCGCCCAGAGTCTGCGCTACTTTATACTCACTGGCCACCGTTAATGGGGTATCGGAGGGAATGCCCAACTGGCTGCAGGCGACATCGCGCTCAGCTCGATTCAAAACGTAGAAGTCTGGCCCCGAGAGCCGGGAGGAAATAGTCTCCGCAAAACTTTCCGAGACCCAGTTCAGATCTGCTCTGGTACTGCGGTTTTCAAAGGGAAAGACCAGGACGGCATGAACCTCGGAGGCGACGGCGATTTGCCAGGAACCCACCAGGAGCAGGAATATTTGAAGGACTGTTCGCATCAAAAATCGATCCAGAATGTGCATTATAGCATCGAACCGATTCCGACGGGCCGACGGGGGGTCGGACCGAGACACTTCGTTGCGCTCGGGATCACACCCAGGGCAAGCGGGAGCCCCTTCCCAACGAGCGGCCCGGGCTAATCCTTGATCCCCACCGGCGGGTTGTTCATCAATTCAACGTAGGCGGGGTTCTGGCTGATTTTCATAAAGTCCGGGTCGTCGAGAATCCTCTTTCGGTCTTTGAACCCGTCCTCGAGAGCGCGACGCAGGCTGCGCACCGCGTCCTCAGCACGCCCCAGAGAAGCGAACACCTTTCCCAAGTAAAAGTAGTATTCCGGATCGGCGCCGCGCGCTTCCATCGTGGTGCCAAAGGCGGAACGTTGAGAGAAGATATTGGGATCAAGGCTCAAGGCGGTGCGATATTGGTCCACCGACTCCTTGTACTTCTTCATCTGCATGTAGGAGGTTCCCAGATTCAAATGGTAGGAAGCGGCTTCAGGACTCAGCTTGATCGCTTTCAGGTAGTACTTTACGGATTTCCCGTACCTTTTCTGCATGAAGAAAGTGGTTCCGATGTTGTTCATGGGCTCCGTATAGTCCTTCTGACGCTGGACCGCCTTGTTATAAGCGTTGCGCGCGGCCGCGTAATCCTGCAACTGCTGGTAGGCAATACCCAGCTTGTTCCAGACGATGGGATTAGCAAAGCGGGTTTGTCTCAAGGCCCGTTTATAGAAATCCACCGCATCGTCGTAAGACTTACGAGCCATGAAGATGTCGCCGCGTTCCTCGAAGGTGAGCGGATGGCCGGCGGCGGGCGGGGGCTCCACCTTGCCGGGCCCGGGCGGCGGCAGCGAAAACTGCCCCCCTTGATAGGCAAATAATGAGTGCGCAGCAGAAAGGCAAAGCACGAAGAGAAAAGTTCGTACTATAAGCCGCTCCATCACGGGTTGGGCCAACATTTCATCTTTCATGTCTAAACCTCGCAACGGGAAGAGACAACCACCGGCCGCGTGATTCGCCCCTCTTACCGGAATACTGAGGGTGCGGTTGAACCTGGGCTTGGCTGTGCCGGCCTCCCCCAACCCCTCCTTCGCCGGGCAGGCCTCATTTTCCAACAGGCTCCTATTGCTGGGGCGCCGTGGCATTCTGAGGCGGCGCCTGTTTCGAGTTCTTACCTTTAAAAATCGACAAGAATTTCTTTATAAGGCCAGGCTTGTGTGCATTCGCGGGAGCCTCCGGCGGCTTCGCGGCGCTGCCTTGTGGCGGCTGCGCGCCGGGGGGGCCAGGCGGAAGCACCAAGGCCGGAGGCAGACTGGGCTGGCTCTGAGGGTGGAAAAGCCGTCCCAGGAACCCTCTGGCCGGCTGTGCGGGCTGGGGTTCGGTTCCGGCGATGAAGTATTCGTTTCGGACGATCTTTGCGTCGCTGGAGGCCGAGTCTGTTTCTAGAGGGACGGAAACCACGCCCTCCGGCATTGAAAAGGGCCGCGGGTCTTTGTAAGCCGGAATTTCCACGGCGCGCCTCATGAAATCTGTCCAAATCGGCAGTGCGCAGTACGCGCCGGTCAGCTTAATATCGCGGTCGTCATCGTAGCCGACCCAAACGATGGCCAGCAAATTCGAGGTGAACCCGGCGAACCAGCCATCGTGCGAACTCCCCGTCTTCCCCGCCGCCGGGGCCTCGAAACCTCGGCTGCGGACTCCCGCCCCGGTGCCGTTGTTGATCACGCTCTCCATCAAGTCCACCATCAAGTAGGCCACGCGCGGGTCAAGCACAGGGCGTGTGACGGGAGAACTCCGCCAGAGGTTCGTTCCTGAGGAATCGTTGACGGCGAGGATAAACCTCGGCTCGACGTACACGCCTTCGTCGGAAAAAATCGTGTAAGCGCCGGCGATCTCGAGCGGCGTTGCCACATAGGAGCCCAAGGCGATGGCGGGCGTGGCCAACAGGTCTTTGTTGATTCCCGCGGCGATCGCCAGGTCCCGCACCTTGTCATAACCCACCATCTCCGCCAAACGCACCGTGGCCACGTTCAGAGAATGTGTGAGGGCTTCGCGAAGGGTGACCCGCCCGTGGTATTCCTGCTTCAGGTTTTCGGGTTCGTAAGTGATGTCGCCGAATTGAAAGGTGGTGGGTTCGTCGTTGAGCGGGGTGGCCGGTGTAATCAGGGGCCGCCCGCCGTTCACCGCCGTGCTCAGGGCCGCCGCGTAGACGAAGGGCTTGAACGAGGAGCCGGGCTGCCGCTTGGCCATCACATGGTTCAGTTGGCTAGTAGCGTAGTCCCTCCCCCCACCAGGGCGCGAATCTCGCCGGTGTGGGGGTCCAGGGCCAGAAGCGCCAACTGGGGTTGATTGGGGGCCTGGGCCTTTGCTTCCTTGCCGCGCTTGGTCTTGCTCAACGTCTGGTCCACTTCCGCGATGCCAAGCCGCGCCCCCTCCGACGCCGCCTTCTGCAAATCGAGATTGAGGGTGGTGTAAATGCGATAACTCTGCGAATTCAAATCCCGGTCGGAAAACTGGGTCAGCAACTGGTCGCGCACCATATCCACAAAGTAGGGCGCTTCGAGGCCTTCCACGTTCTGATTGACAACTCCTAGGGACGACTCGGTGGCTTCGGCAGCCTGCACAGGCTTGATCATTCCCAGTTCGAGCATCTCCCGAAGCACATAGTTGCGCCGATCCAGAGCCCTGCCGGACCGGTGATAAGGCGAATAAAGATTCGGGCCGCGAACCAGACCTGCCAAAAGGGCAGCCTCGGGCAGGGTCAGGGCGGAAACGTCCTTGTTAAAGTAGGTGTTCGCGCCTTCGCCAAAACCATAGATGGAGAAGCTCCCTCGCTGGCCAAGGTATATCTGGTTGGCGTACAGTTCGAGGATCTGTTCTTTGCTCAGGCGTTTTTCAAGCAACAATGCCAGGAAAGTCTCCTCGATTTTTCGCCGCCAAACGCGGGCAGGCGTCAAGAAGAAGCCGCGAGCCAACTGCATGGTCAAGGTACTGCCGCCCTGCACGTTGCGGTCGGCGCGGATATCGGCCAGTGCCGCGCCCGGAATGCGCAGGATATCCACGCCGTGATGGGAAAAAAAGCGATGATCTTCCGCCGCCACCACTGCATCAATCAACACTTTGGGGAGGTCCTGATAACGCACCAGCCGCCGCTTGGAGCGGTTGTTGTCGAACAGCGTGGTGATCACCTCGGGCTCGAGTTGGTAAGTCTCCAGGCTCGCGCCGCCCTCGGTCGAGGTGATGGAAGCCAGGCGGTAATCTCGAAAGGTCAGGCGGGCAGGGTCCTCTCGAGTTGCCGGGTCGCCGAAATACGAAAGGGGGCCGGGGGTGATTTCGATCGAATCCGTCGCCAGCGTGTAATTGCCCACATCCGACGCCGCACTACCTTCGGCATAGAGGGCGCGGCGCAAGTGCTGGGCGACTTCGCCGGGACTGCCCGCCTCGCCGACGGCAATGGGCGTGGGGGCGGCGAAAACCAGGGAAGCATTATTGAAGATTTCGCCGCTCAGGCGCGCGTCAATAAGACGGGAGAACCGAACGTAGTAATAGAGGAGAATGCCGGTAAAACAGAGCAGAAACAGCAGGGCGCCGGCAATCACACCTTTCCTCCAACCCGCCATCGCGGCCAGGCGTGACCACCTCCGTCTTCGGGACGAACGGGGCTTCGAGCGCGGTGCTGGCGCAGATCGTTCCACGGGTTATAAGGACAGGCTATCGGCCGACGGCGTAAAGTGAAGCCGAAGCGTACAAACGCTCAGGTCCACCGGAATTGTGTAGTCCAAGTCGATCTTGACGTGGTGCCCGATGGTGACCCTGACATTTTCGGGAGCGAGTGGAATCCCATGATCTTGGGCGAACTGTACCACTTCATTGACTACTTCACCCGGCGTCGCGGGCGTGGATCGTACGGCCAGTTGCGTCGAGAGTTGCCGGATATGGTCCTGAAGCTGATAGTTGTCCACGTACGCGGGGAAAATCTTAAAAGCAAAAAAGATCGACGCCGCCAGGAGCGCCAAAGACAAGAGCGCCTTCAAACGTCCCGAAGCTGCTTCTCCTCGCCGCATGTCAACCCTTCGTTGTCATTCCCTGCAAGGCGAGGAACCTCACTCCGCCCGTTGCGAGTGAGTTGTGCGAGGAATCCTGAGACCCACCCGGTTCCGGACCGAGATCCCGCCCCTGCGCTACGCTCAGGAACGGAATGGCAACGTCCCCAGTCGCTTCAGCGTCCCACTAGGCAAGATACTCCGCGCGCAGACGCTCCACAACCTCTGACAGCTTAACATCGCAAACCTGCTTTGTCGAGCGTTGGAAGATCTCCGCTAGTCCCTGCGCGAACTTCCGTTTGCCCAACGTTACACGGTAAGGCACACCAATCAGGTCTGCATCCTTAAACTTGACTCCCGGCCGCTCCGCCCGCTCGTCGAAGAGCACGTCAATCGAATTGGCCAGCATCTCTTGGTAAAGCTTTTCGGCCGCCGCGACCAGTTGGGCATCGTCCATGTTGGCCGCCGTCAGAATGACGTCGAAAGGCGCCATCGCCCGGGGCAGGAACATGCCATCGGCATCATGGTTCTGCTCCACGGCCGCGCTCAGGATGCGCTCCACTCCGATTCCATAGGACCCCATGACGAGCGGCATCTCCTTGCCGTTTTCGTCCAACACGGTCGCATGCATGGTCTCAGAATAACGCTTGCCGAGCTTGAAGATATGCCCCAACTCCACTGCCACGCGAATCTGCATCGGCTGTCCGCAGCGCGGGCAGAGATCTCCCGCCGCCACCGCCCGCAGGTCATGATATTCAGGCTCGAAATCACGCCCCGGCGTGACGTTGCGGAAGTGCGTGTCATCACGATTGGCGCCTGTAATGAGGTTCTTCCTCCCCAGAAGTGCACGGTCCGCCAGGATCCGAACCCCCTTAAGTCCCACCGGCCCCAGTGAACCCACGTGGGCGCCGTGCAGCGCGAAAGCCTCCTCGGGTGTCGCCGGCCGAAATACATTTGTGCCCAGGGCGGTGGTCAACTTCGTCTCGCTCAGGGTGTGGTCGCCCCGCAGCAGCAGGACCACCGGTTTGCCTTCCACAACGTAAACCAGCGTTTTCATCAACCTCGCCGGGCTTTCACCCGTAAACTCTGCCAGATCGCCAATGGTCTTCTGCCCGGGTGTCGGAAACGGTTCGGGCGGTTTGTCGCCGGGCAGGTCCTCCACCGCCGGCGCCTGGCCTTCCGCCTTCTCCAAGTTCGCCGCGTAACCGCACTCCGAAATGGCCAGTGAGTCTTCGCCCGCGTCCGTCGGCGCCGCAAACTCGTGCGATTGGGTGCCGCCCATCGTCCCGGAGTAGGCTTCGACAATCACGTACTTCAGACCGCAGCGGTCGAAAATGCGCCGGTAGGCGTCATAGTGCTTCTTGTAGCTGACGTCCAGCCCGGCTTCGTCCAAGTCGAACGTGTAGGAATCCTTCATCCAGAACTGCCGCAAGCGCAAGAGCCCGGACTTGGGCCGCGGCTCATCGCGGTATTTCTCCTGGATTTGATACCACATTTGAGGCAATTGCTTGTACGAGCGCAATTCGCTGCGCGCGATATTGGTCATCTCTTCTTCGTGCGTCACACCCAGGACCATTTCGTGCTGGTTCCGGTCCGTGATTTTAAACAAGGTCTCGCCGTAGACTTCGTAGCGGCCGGATTCTTTCCAGAGTTCAGCCGGATTCAAAGCCGGCAAATGAAACTCCTGGGCTCCGATGGCGTTCATCTCCTCGCGGATGATCTGCATTACCTTGAGAAGCGACTTTTGAGCAAGAAAAAGATGCGCATAGACCCCCGCCGCCACCTGGCGGACATAACCTGCCCGCAAGAGCAAGCGATGGCTGGGAACCTCCGCTTCGGCAGGGTCCTCGCGCAATGTGGGAATGAACGTTTGACTCCAACGCATGGTTATTAGTCCTCAGTTTTCAGTTTTCAGTTCTCAGTACTTAGCCCGCCGCCTGATCGTGCTCCCTGGTCGCCTTCGAAAAACCATGCTGGTTCAGAACTTCGTCAGTGGCGGCGGCATAGAGTAGCCCAGAGTATAAGCCCTGGGTTAGATTTCGAAGGCTGCCTAGCCGACAACTTGTCACTATTACAGCATCGGGTTCGAGGCGCAAGTCCCGACTTCGTTTTCGCAGAATGCAGCGTTTTTTGGCCATTTTGGGGTCAGATCGGTGTTGATTTGCGCGCCAAACGCGCTAGTTTTGCAGCATTCAAAAAGCGACTTTCCTTTGTTTTCAAGTACTTCTTAGCTTCGTTCCCACTGTTTTCCATTTTTTGTAATTACCTGTTTTTCCCCATCGCCCGCGCTGCCCGGCTTCGTTTCGTTTTTCGGCGTCCCAGGCAATTGCTTACGACAATGTGTCCACAATATGACCACAACTATAGGCTATCATGGGGATCGGGTTTTGTCAAGCGAAAAATGCGAAAGAGGGTGCTTTCTCAAGCCGGCATAGCGCTGGCCTGCAGGTCGGCACTACGCGTGGACGTAGTTTCCGCGCCTACTCGAAGGGTGGCCGTTCCCGGGGGAAGTCCATTTGTCCGCCGGCTCCGCCCAATTCCGCCGCAATCTCCCGCGTAAGCAGGCGCGCCAATTCCTCAACCTGTTCCGGGGAAAGTACGGGAGGGGCCATCCGGGCGACGACTTTGTGGACCACCTTGTGAACCCACTCCACGTCCGGAGCGGCTGGGGCTTCCAGAGCCGGCGGATTCGATATCAGATCGCCCCATTCTTGACTCGTCTCAGGACCGGCCGAGGCCGACTCCGACGCTGCGCCAGGATTGGATTCTGGAACCGGCTCAGCAACAACCGGAGGGGAATCCGGCGCTGCCGCCGAAGAGGTGGATTCGTCAAGAGGCTGCGGTGAGGGAACTAAGTCCTGGGCCTCTCGTATCTTCTCAGGCCCGGCAGCAGCCGACTCACGCAAGACTACGGGGAAGGGCTCCGGGGCTGGCTCGGTGATCGACAAGGCAGGCTGGAGCACAGCTTCTAGAAACGTCAGGTCGACCAGTTGAGGAGATAAACTCGGCTCGCCAAGTTGTTGAGCGTTCGACTCCTCGACGCCTTGAGCCGTTTCGGCAGCAACCAGCTCCGGTTCAGCCGCAACTATTGGCTCCGGGACAGACTCGGCCAACGCCGGAATGGGCTCCGGCACGCCCTCCGGGGCAGTTAAGTCCACCAGTTGAGGAGGCAAGACGAACTCCGCTGTTTCGGCAGGACTTGGAATTTCCGCGCTCGTCTCGGGTGCGGCGAGCGCCGGCTCAGACGCACCTTCGTGGCTTGGTTTTGAACCTGACTCAGGGGCGGGCTCGAGCACAAACCCGGGAAAGGGCTCGCTAGGGGATGGTTCAGGCAAAATGCCCATCGTATCCAGCGGGTGTTCAGGGTGGTGCTGTCCGATGCTCGACATTATGTCATCCGCTAGGTGAATTGGCGCAGCCACTTCTGCCGACGGGGCTTCCTCCGCCTTGCCGTCGCCAGCCATCTGTTGGTCGGAAGCAGGGTGGCCTTCGGTGGCAGCCGCTTGAACGGGTGCGAACGGGGCAGCAACCGGCGTCTCCTCAGGAGTGGCTGGGGATGCCGGCGCTTTCGCGAGGGCGGCGAACCGCCTCACCATGGCAATCAAGTCGTGAGGCGAGAAGGGCTTCTTGATAATGCCGTCAGCTCGGACTCGCTCGCCCCGTTGCTCGTCGTAAGGTTCGAGGTCACTGCCTACCAAGAGCACCGGCACATGGCGCAAACCCGGCGAGGTCTTCACGAATTCGCAGACTTCGTACCCATCTTTGCCCGGCATGGAAACATCGGCGAGCACGAGAATCGGTTGCATCACAGGCAACTTCTTGACGGCGGCGACACCGTTCGAGACTGTCTGAACCTCGAAGCCTGCGTCCTGGAGAATTCGTTGGGCCTTCCGTTGAATGATAGGGCTATCGTCCGCGATGAGGATCAACCTAGCCACACAGCCTCCCTTCAAAGGTTGAATCGCCAAATGTGGTGCGAAACAAATATCACCACGGGGGGGAGGAAGTCAAGGAGGCAGGAGTCAGAAGTCAGGAGTCGGAATGTGCAGCTATCAGCGTTCAGCGTTCAGCTTTCAGCGAGCCTCCGAAAGGATGGCTGCTTCCTGCTCGCTGAATGCTGAAAGCTGATACCTGAAGGCTCAGAGCTTTATTCTGACTCCTGAGTTCTGACTCCTGCCTTTAGAACGGCACGAGCTTCTTGAGCATGTGGAATTTGCCCTTCTTCTTTTGAGGGGCGGGGTTGGCGGACTGGTCTTGGGATGTGGACTTGGCTTTGGCGGGATCTGTCTTCGCCGGGGTTTGATTTTCCGCAGTCTTGGCTTCGGGTGGCGCCGCAGCCGGATTCGGGCTCGGGTTGCCGTTGGCGGCCGGAGTCTCTTCAGTCTTTACCGGGGCCTCGTTCACTGAAGTGCCGGTGCTGTTGGAGTTGCCGGCAGCCGGTTTGGATTCGTCGATCTTTCCGGAACCCAGGCTGGAGTCACTCACGGGCTGAGCGACGATCGAGGCGTTCGTGATCCCGGGAGCATTGGGCACTCGTTTCGCCAATTCAACCCCGCTCGTCGCCCCTAGTTCAACTGGGCCTCGTAAAGTGACGCTGGTGTCTGGCGTCCCGGACATAGAGAGCGAAAGTTTTTCAAGGAAGCTCTTGCTTCGCAGTCGGGAGGCATCCGCCTGGGCACGCGCCAGCGTCGCCTTGGTGGGCTTTGGGACCGGCTGGCCCATAGCCACGAGGCGCGCCTTGGCCTCGTCCACATGCGGGCTGAGAGGAAATTCACGCAGCAGGCGCGAATAATAGGGAATCGACTCTTTGGGAATCTTCAGGTGTTCCAGGCACTGCGCCATTCCAAACAGGGCTTGATCGCCATCACTAAAGTTCGGGTACTTTTCGATAATCTCCCGGTACCGCCCTCGCGCCGCTCTGTACGCTCCCCTCGTCAAGTAAAAACTGGCGGTCTCGAACTCGCCTTCCGCCAGAACTTCTTGGGCCTCGCGCAGGCGGGATTTGGCGCGGATAGTCAAGGGGTCTTCGGGGTATTTCACCAGAAACTCCTTGAGCTCGACCTCCGCAAGGCGCGCTTCCGTCTGGTCCCGGTCAGCCTTAGCCATCATGCGGAAATGCGCCATGCCGACGCGGTACTGGGCCATCGGAGCCTCGGGCGCGGTGGGGAAGAAGGTGATGAAGTCCTTGTATTCAGCTTCGGATTGCGTGAGACCCGAGATTCCTCCCTGCTGGTAGTACGAATCCGCAATGGCGAGCTTAGCTTTCGCCAGATACTCGCTATCCGGATAAGTATTAATCATGGTCTGGAGGGTGAGACGGCCTACGTCGTAGCGCCCGTGCACGATCTCGTTGTTGGCTTTATCGTAAAGGATCTTGTCAGGCTGATCGCCGGGATTGACGGCGGCGGCCAAGTCGGCGTGGCGCTTGCGATGAAAAAGGCATCCGGGAAGAAACACCCCACCCAGCACAGCCACGCACAAAAACCCGCCCAGGCCCTTCCAGCCCATCTTATTAGTTCGTTTTGACAGTGCCTTAACTCCTGATCCTCACGCCGAGGCAACTCTTGAGGTTGCCCAGGGCTACCACCACGGCCGCCGGTACCTGTCGGCCGTTCACACTCTGCTCGTCCGCGGCAAACCGGAGACGAGGCGGAGAATCTCTCCAAGGCGTGCTTTGGGGTCCTCGCTATTAAAGATGGCTGAACCCGCCACTAGGATGTCTGCGCCCGCCTGCACAAGTCGCTCCATATGCTCGACGCGAATTCCGCCCTCCACTTGGATGACAAAATCCGCGCGACGCTCATCTCGCAAGGCGGCCGCGGCGCGCACTTTCTCCGCCGATCTGGGGATGAAGGTTCGTTCGCTCAACCCTGGATCACAGGCCAAGATTGAAAGATAGTCGAATTCTCCCACCAAGTCCACTAATGAATCGACGGGCGTCGATGGGTTTAAAGCAACCCCAGCCTGGACACCCTGCTTACGGATCACCTCCAAGACCTGATGCAAGCGCGTCGTGGCCTCGATGTGAACCGCGAGGCGGTCTGCGCCCGCCGCCAGGAATTCCCCAATGAAGCGCTCCGGACGTTCAATGAGCAAGTGTAGGTCCAGAGTCAGGTCGGTCGCTTGTCGCAGATTGCGGACGACTGGTTGCCCCACGCTGATATCCTCTACAAAATGGCCATCCATCACATCGACGTGGACGATGCCCGCGCCTGCGTCTTTGATGGTGCGGAGCGCTTCGCCAAGTCGAGCGAAATCAGCCGCCAGCAGCGAGGGAGCGATCAGAGCCATAAGGTAAGGTCCCACGGCGAAGGTGCGAGCTGAGGGAAAGTCCAGCCTACCACAGTTCGGGGGTAGGGAGTAGCGCGGCGCTCAAAACCTAATCCCCCAATAACAACCCGCGGTGTAGGGGGACGGCTTGCCGTCCCCCCAGGGGTTTGCTAGACCGACGAGGGTGGGGCAAGCCCTACCCCTACACCACTCATGACAACGGCTCGCCCTACATCGGTGGTTTAACGTCGAGCAGTTCGACCACAAACGTTAGCGTGGAGTTGGGAGGAATCGCTCCCGGGTAGCCGCGCTCGCCGTAGGCCAGATCGGGAGGGATAACCAGCTTGCGCTTTCCGCCCACGTGCATCGAAGCCACACCTTCATCCCAACCCTTGATGACTTCGCCGCGCCCCAGGCGGAACTTGAACGGTTGTTTGCCTTCGGTGGAGTCGAAGACCTTTCCATCCGAGAAAGTTCCCTTGTAATTCACCACGACCGTGTCGCCGTCTTTCGGCTGCGCGCCTTTGCCAACCACCAGGTCCCGATATTGCAATCCCGAGGGAGTAGTGGTCATTTGCGCCGCAGGCTTCGCGTGCGCCGTTCCCGCCTTAGGGGCGGCCTTCGGTGCCGTCGTCTGATCCTGCCCGGCCCATGCTCCGGCTGAGAGCAGCGCCAGAAGTGTAAGGAGTATGGCAGCATTCTTCATCTTGATTCGTCCTCCAAGCTCGAAAATGTAGTTTTCCCGCGAGCGATCCTGGCCCGCCCGAATACAGTAGCAAGAGTGCGGAGCGGTTTCAACTGGCAAGTCACGCGCCAGCAACCCCGTCAGGGGCGGCATATTCTAGCCCAGGGCGTGAGCCCTGGATTGGACCGCCCTCACCCCGTCCGTCGGTTGACGGACACTCCTCTCCCGCCCGAGCGGGAGAGGGGACGGGGGAGGGATGGCCGCACGAACCCACGGCTTACGCCGTGGGCTACTCGCTTACGCCCGTCAGCTGACGGGCTGCCGTGCTCAACGTCCTTCTGCGACACGACACTATGGTGCTGCCTGGCCTCGCACATCAGACATTCGGTTTTTGATGTCTGATGCGCCAGCCCGCGGCTTATCTCGATCCCCAGAGACGCAGGAGGATTCCAACCCAGTAAACCAGGTAAAGCGCGCAAACCGCGGCGGTCAGGAAATCGAGTGTTCGGGAGATTCCGCCCCTGGGCTCATTCCTGCGTGCGGAGATGGCCCTCCTCCGCCAAAGAACGCCCAACGTCACAATAGCAAGCACAACAAGGTCGATCCGCCCAGGAAGGTCAGTACTCATGTGGCACCGAGGGCGGCCACAAGGGCCGCCCCTACGCCAGCAGTGATTAGTTCTCGACTTGGACCAAGCCGCTGCCGTTCTGTTTTGCGGCCTTGGGCTCGAGTGGCACGGAGAACTGCCGCTCGACCTTCTCACGCATGCAGGGGCCGGAATTGTAGATGCAGAAGGGATAGACCAAGCCGTTGGGGGCAGAGTAGTGAATCACGCAGCGCTTGACGCGGGCGAAATCGTAATTGTAGGAATCCATGAAGTGCATGCCCGCCACCAGGAGAGTCTTATAAGTGAAGGTCCCGTCGCCCTTGCCCCGGCCGTACTCGTGGTCGGTCATGCCCTGAAGCGTTTGCAGGAAGCGCTCGAAGCTCAAACCCTGCGGCGCAAACTGCTGCTTGAAATGGCGGCGAAGCTTTTGCCAGGCGTTGATCTTGGTGAACATCTTGAATCGCGCGCCCTCAGCTTGTCGGGCAAGCAGGTCGATGTCACGTAGCATGGCAGGCATGTCGAAGAACCGTGTGATGGGGATGGCGGTTTTCGTTTGCGGGTGGACGTAGAGGTAGGTGCCCATGGCGCAATGCGGGTGAGAGGTCAAATTCGGGCGATTGAAATTCTGCAAGTTTGACAACAGCTTGGAGAAGGGCGAAATGCAGGACAGCGGGTACCAATCTTCGTATTTGTCGGTCAAGCCGGTCTGGTCGGCCACGGCGTGCGCCAAGTCGGATTGCGTGAAGCGCTTGCTCTCGAGTTCCCGGCGATTGATGCGGCCGGTGAAACAAACCGGCTGGAAGCTGAAACCACTGATGCAGTCGACGTTGTCGATGGCGAGGCGAATCATGTCGCCGATCTGGTGGTCGTTAACGCCTTTCACGATGGTGGGAACAAGGATGATCTTCAAACCAGCCTTCCGGCAGTTCGCAACGCAAGCCAACTTCTTTTCCAGCAGGCGCTGGCCGCGCGTGCGGAGGTAAACTTCGTCGCTGACGCCATCAAACTGCAGGTACAGCGTATGGAGGCCGGCTTCCTTGCACTTCTGAGCGAATTCCGCGTCGGCGAATTCAATACCGTTCGTGGCGCACTGAATGTGGGTGAAGCCCATCTCCGTGGCCATGCGCAACACATCGTGGAAGCGGGGATAAATGGTAGGCTCGCCGCCCGAGAACTGCACTACACGGTTGGGCACGGGGCGCTGTTCGCGAAGCGTCTTGAGCATCCCACGCACCTGCTCGAAGGAGGGCTCGTACAAGTATCCCACGGCGTTGGCGTTGGCAAAGCAGACGGGGCAGGTGAGGTTGCAGCGATTGGTGAGGTCCACGTTGGAGAGCACGGTGTGGGAAGTGTGCAGTGAACACAAACCGCAATCCTCCGGGCAACGGGCCGAGTCAGCGATTTGCGGGTTCTCGAGACCCCGGTTATCGCCGAATTCGAACTCCTCCATCTTGAGATACAGCCTGGCATCGGAGTAGATCAAGTCACGAAAGTCGCCATGTTCCGCGCAGCTTTTCTCCATGTAAACCGCGCCATTCTGCTCGAAGAGCCGGGCGTCTATCACTCTCAGACATTCCGGGCAAACGGATTGGGTGGTCTTGGGAAGGCCCTTCTGCAAGGGTTCGATGGGGGCGCCGGTAAAAGTCGCAGGGGGCTGAACGCGCTGAAATTCCTTCCGTCGCGGGGATCGAATGTCTGGACTGATAGTAACAGTGGCCATTGTGTCTCCTTTAAGGTTTATCGCAGCGCATTTAAGCAGAATCAGATACTTAGGGCGCGGGAAACTCCGGCAACCTTCATCGTCGAGCCAAGGGGCGAGGAGCACATGGGCTCACGGAAGAAGGTCCTCCCACCGGAGGCCAAATTAGACCACTCCAATCCTCGGTGAGCAATGCGAATAAAGCGGAAGGGGAGAAAAAAGCAGCGAATGGGGATAAAAGGGGGTCGAATGGAAAAGTGTAACCAACTGATAACAAAGGAGATAGTGACATTTTGTCGGTTTTTTCAACCTCCCCCGGCCTCGCCGCTTTGACGATCTTTGTGCCGAAGGCACCTGGGAGTGCGGCGGCTTGACGCCGCCTTTGCCCAGCCCAGGCCCTGGGTGATCCGAAGGCGGCGTCAAGTCCGTCAACCGACGGACACTCCAAGGCGCTCCGCGTATTCCAAACGTCAGCGTTTGCGTAATTATTTTCGGAAGAGATTCTCGAAGGCTTGGCGCGCGTCCAAAGGCTTAGAGGAAGAGGTTTCACGCTCGACGGTCGTTCGCAGGGAAAAATAGCTGCACTGGTTCTTAATGTCCTTTCTTGGGATGCGGGTCGTAATCGGCTGGGTACATTCGAAGCGGGCGGCCGTGTCGAAAAACGCGCACTGCTTGCAACTGTGCAGCTCAAAGCCGCACTTTGGACAATGTCCTTGAAGGTCAATCCCGACCGGCAGTATTAGGGCGCAGGAAGCACACCGCGACACTTCGCGCTTTCCCGGCATGTTGGGAGTCTTCGGCCCGATTTGTTCCCGCTTGTGGATCGGCTTCTTCTCGGGCCTCTCACGGTCGCGGTCAGAATCCATGTATCCCCGCTGTCTATACTTGGGCGACATCTGCACTCCTTTCGGCGGAAGGAAACTCGCTCGGCAAAGGACTTTGGGTGCGTCTATCATACGCCGAGTGTGGGCCGACAGCAAAGAAGAAAGTCGTGTAGGGGTAGGGCTTGCCCTACCCGCCCGCCGATGGCTCGGCAAAAGGGGACGGCAAGCCGTCCCCCTACATCAAATACCCGCGCAATTTCATCCAGTCCGCCAGCCGTTGCGGCCAGGAAGATAAGATAGGGTCTTTCTGCGCCAAGCCCACGCCATGCGGGCCGTGCTGATAAATGTGCAGTTCCGCCGGCACGCCTGCCTTTCGCAAGGCCATATAAAAGGCCACGCTGTTTTCAGCAGGCACCCCCTCGTCGTCGTTAGTGTGGAAGAGAAAAGTGGGCGGTGTCTCGGCGGTCACCTGCTTTTCGTTTGAGAGATAGTCGGCCAGTTTAGGATCAGAGTTGCCGCCCAACAGGTTCTTGCACGAGCCCTGGTGCATAAATGACTCGCTGCAGGTAATCACCGGATAAGCCAGGATGGCAAAATCCGGCCGCGAACTGACCCGATCGACGGGATCCGCGGCAGAGGGATTCCCGGCGTCGAAGTGCGTGGCGGCCGTGGATGCCAAGTGACCGCCCGCTGAGAAACCCCAAATGCCGATCCGGTCAGGGGCGATTCCCCACTCGAGCGCGTGCCGGCGGACGCAGCGCAAGGCGCGCTGCGCGTCGTTGATCATAGCGGGGTGATGGTAACGCGGCGCAAGCCGGTATTTCAGAATGTAAGCATCGACCCCCAGGGCATTCAGCCATTCGGCTATTTGGCGGCCTTCGTGATCCAAAGCCAGGACGGCGTAACCGCCGCCCGGGCAGACAACAACGGCGCTGCGAGCCAGCCTGGCCTTTGGGTAGCGAGTAGAGCGTCAGCGAGGGCCGATCCGCGTCGTCGGTGCCCATTGCGCCCGGCGCCCCTTCCGGCCAGAGGAGCACTACCTGGTGCTCAGGGGCCGATGACTGTGCTGGTACCGAAAAAGCCCAGAACAGGCCAACGGCCATGAATGCGTACAGCAGACTGAGTAGCTTTCCTCTCATCGTTACCTCCGGATTAAGTGCAACGCAGGCGTCCGCCCGCGGAGAGGGCGCAGGAAAACCCTCCGCACTGTAACCTTAAGCAGAGCCGAAGCCAGGAATGACAGGTGAGAATCTTCCATCTTGAGCGCCAGTTACCACGTTGGCAACTGGCGTGCAGTTAAAGCTCGGCGCTAGCTGCGAGCCGTGGGGCTGCGCGCATGAGTCGAAATGTCCACATCGACCAATCGTGTTTCGACAATTCCCGGGAGGCTGTCATCGTCTCGGCCTTGTCAGCGCAAAAGGAAAAAACGTGTTTGCCATTTCTAGACGCAGTTTACTCTCCAACGGACCCTCAGTAGTTCTAGCCACCTTACTGCTCGGCGCCACGCCGGTCGTTGTAGGTGCGCCGGGCCAGATGCAAGCTAAGTCGCAACCTGCGAACCCTGAGGCAAGTTTGCCGCCAGCGCCCGCTGCTGGTGCGAAGAAGAATATACCTCAGAAATCCAAAGAAAAGGAAAAGTTCCCGCCGCCCGGCCCGCTTGAAGGCGCGACGAAGACCGAACTCCACACCGTGGCGCAAGGGGAGAGCCTTCCTTCCTTGGCTCTCCATTATTTGCCGCAAACCTGTTATATGACCAGGGCCGAACTCGAGGCTGCCATGCAGCAGGCGAATGTCGGCAAGATCGGAAAATATCTCAAGCCCGGCACCCAATTGACGATTCCCGGCATTTTCGCCGAGCCTCTGGTTGAGCATTCGGTTCCCGTCCCCAAGGGTTTCGAGACTCGCGGGATCTATCTCACCGGTTGGATGGCGGGAAGCGATAAAGGCCTGGATTTGATTCGCCGCTGGCGGGAAGCCGGAGGGAATACTATCGTTTTCGATGTCAAGGATTTCGACGGCCTGGTAAACGTGCCCTTCGAGCATCCCCTTGCGCCGCAGGGGAAGCATGTGCCCATCCGCAACCTTCCCAAATTGATCCGCTACGTCCACTCGCTGGGACTCCATGCGATCATCCGCATTGCGGTGTTCCGTGATGAAACGCTGGTCACAAACCACAACGAGCTGGCGGTACAGTCCAGACGCACCGGCCATGCGTGGAGAGAAAACGGGAAGCTCGTGTGGACCGACCCCTCGGAACCCAAGGTTCAGGACTATAACCTGGCGCTGGCCCGAATGGCAGCGAATTCCGGGGCCGACGAAATCCAGTTCGATTACGTACGCTTTCCCGCAGAAGGCGACCAGAAGGATGCGCGATTCGCCTACCAGGCTGCGCACCCGGATTGGGCGCGGACCGACGTGATCGCCAAGTTTGTGGCCCGCGCCTACAGCGAACTCCATCCGCTGGGCGTCTTGTTCTCGCTGGATGTTTTCGGAGTCATGGCGTGGCAGCGCAATGTTGACCTCGAGCACACTGGGCAAGATATCCCCACCATGGCAAAGTCGTGCGACGTGCTCTCGCCCATGATCTATCCCTCGCACTTCTTTGGCATGGATGGGTACGCGCACCCGGGCGATGCGCCTGAGCACTTTATTTCTGAGTCAATGCAGCGCTTCGCGGAGATCACGAGGGATTCCAAAGTGGTATTGCGGCCCTGGCTTCAGGGCTTCGCCTGGCACACCAAAACCTTTTCCGAAGCGTATATTCGAACCCAGGTCAGCGTTGCAAAAGGACAAGGGGGAATAGGATTCCTCTTTTGGAACGCGCGCAACGATTATTCGAAGCTGTTCCCCGCCATGGCTGAGATGCGCGCGACGCCGGGGCGCTTCTTCCGGGGCGACGAAGTTCATGCGCCGCCCGCCAAGGTGTCTGCAAGCCTTGCGCCCTGAAGAGAATTCCTCGAGCGGTCCGCAAACCCTTGAACGCCGCTCCGGCCCAGAGTATATTGCTGCTCAGACCGAAGTGCAGGTCACCCAGGGCTAGTGGCCTCAGAGAGAGCGCACCGGTAAGTTGTCTTCGTCGTCGGGCAGGCAGGGACTTCGCACCAGCAATCGGGAAGGAGCGGACCGTGATGAGATCTCTGAAACTTCGAAGATTTGTCGCCGCCTCAGCGGGGCTGTTCGTTCTCGGCTTTATTCTATTCGCCCGTACCGGAAGCCGTAGCGTCCAGGTCGCGTACGCCGACCCTGTGATGGGCCCCCCGCCAGATAAACCAGCGGCGCCTTCTCCCATTCCTGCTGCCGCGCTAATCAATCCCAAGGACCTTGCCAAAGTCCTCTCCTCACTCCCGAGCGAAAGGCCCCTCCTCATCTATGTCGGCTTCCGCCTTCCCTACACCCAGGCCCACATCCCGGATTCCGAAAACCTTGGCCCGGCCGCTAACCAGGCGGCGCTGCAACAACTCGTCAAGCGGACGAACGGGGTCGACCGAGACCGATTCATCGTCATTTACTGCGGATGCTGCCCTTGGAGCCACTGCCCGAACGTCAGGCCGGCCTACGAAGCCTTGCACAACCAGGGATTCAAGAAGCTGAAGGTGCTTTACGTCGCCGATAATTTGGGGACGGACTGGGAAGACAAAGGTTATCCCGTGGCTAAAGGTGAATGAGGAAACGATGATGGCAACCCTCGCGGCGCCCTTCTGCGCCGCTTTCCTTTTTGATGGCCTGGCGCGAGCGATCTTCGTCGCAATCTGCCTGGCGAGCATCTGGCTATTCTTAAAGATCGTTAAAGGCCGGCTGTATTCGGTGCTCGCTGCGCCTGGAGATCTTCCTCACGATCATATTCCTCAGCGTCTTTGGCGCGTTTTCAAAGAAGTCATATTGCAGTATCGCGTGGTGCGCGACCGGCCCATTGCCGGCATACTGCACGCATTTGTGCTGTGGGGATTTCTTGCCTTCGCCTGGGTCAGCGCGCAACACATGCTGCTGGGCCTGCGGGGTTTGTCAAAAGCCACCGAGGCACGAAGCTGGTACAACGCGTTTGTTGCAGTATGGGCGGTGGCAGTTCTGGTGGCCATGGTCGGGTTGTCGTTTCGGCGATTTGTATTGCGGCCCAAACCGCTCGGAAAGCTGTCCGCCACCTCCGGGATTGTTGCGTTCCTGATCTCCGCGCTGATGGTGACGTATCTGCTGGGTTGGCGAGTGTTTCCCGTCGGAACTATGGCTTGGAAAGTGAACTGGTGGGCGCATACGATATCGTTTTTTGCGCTGCTCGACGTGATTCCTGTTTCGAAACATCTGCACCTGGTGCTCGCACCGTTCACGATCTTTCTGGGCTCCGAGACCACGAGCACCATGCGAGCCTTGCGGCAGGAGGGCGAAGATCTGGGAATGATCCGCTTCCCTGACCTGGGGCGCAAGGACGTTCTGGACGTTAACGCGTGCGTCGAATGCGGCCGCTGCACGCAGTTCTGCCCTGCCAACCTCGCCGGTGGGTCGCTGAGTCCGAAGGAAGTCATCCTCGATCTGCAAAAAGGCCTGCGCAGCGGCGGCAGTTTGGTGGCAGGAACTGCGGAAGAAAAAGAGCACGGGAAAGTCTACGTTTCCGAAGAGGACCTCTTCCAGTGTCTCTCCTGCGGCGCCTGCGAGTACGTCTGTCCGGTGAGCATCGAACATGTGGGAAGGAAAATTCTGGATTTGCGGCGCGGGCTGGTCAGCGAGGGACGCATCAGCAGCGAGAAAGTGGCCGAGCTGTTCACCACCATGGAACGCTCTCCCCACAATCCCTGGGGCATCGCGCAGGAGATGCGGCAGAACCTTTTAGCCTCGAAGCAGTTCCCTATTTTCGACGGCAGCCAGGAATGGCTTTTCTGGCTGGGCTGCGGATTGAGTTTCGATTCGCACGGCCAGGCAGTTGCCACGGCCATGAAGCAGATTCTCGATGCCGCCTCCGTCTCCTGGGGCGTGCTGGCGCGTGAAACCTGCTGCGGTGAGCCGGCGCGGCGCGCGGGCAACGAGTACCTGTTCATGCAACTTTCGGAGAAAGTGGTTGAGGCGTTTGCGAACGCCCACGTGAAGAAGGTCGTCCTCTGCGATCCCCACTGCACCACCATGTTAGATAAGGACTACCGGCAAATCTCATCTTACGCGGAACTGGGCATCAAGGTCGTGCACCATACCGAGCTCATCGCGAAACTGCTTCCCCGCCTCCCCATCGCGCCGGCAGCTCTGTTGGCGACCTACCACGACCCCTGCTACCTTGCCCGCGGCCGCGGGATCACGGCTGAACCGCGCAAGATCCTGCATTCCTGCGGCGTCGCGTTGACAGAGCCCGAACACCATGGCCAGAACACCCAGTGCTGCGGCGCCGGCGGCGCGAGGCTTTTCATTACTGACGACAAACGCGAGCAGACGAAACATCGGGTGAACGAATTACGGTTTGCCCAACTCGCCGCAACCGGGGCATCAACGCTGGCCGTGGCTTGCCCCTACTGCCCCACCATGCTTCGCGACGCCGCCAACCGCGCCCAGCGCGACGACCTCGAGATTGTCGATGTGGCGGAGATCGTGGCCAGGAACCTGGGGTCCAAACCCACCAATCGCGGTTGAGACACCTTGGTACATTGCCCGCTAAGAGGCTGGAATTGACTTCATGAGAGTAACCGTTGAGCTGAAGCCCGAGCACCGGAGTCGTTTGTTAGCGATGGCGGCCAGAAGGGGCGATAAAGGCTTTTCTGGCGTCCTCCGGGAAGCATTGGACGCGTACCTCGACGCCCAGACCGAATCGGAACATCGGTGTAGGAAGGCCCTCTCCCTTCAGGGCTCCCTGAAGTTGAGAGAAGCCAAGAAGCTTCGAGAGCGGGCTGCCGCCGTGCGCCAGGACTGGCGATGATCGTAGCGAATACAGGCAGTTTACTAACCGGTCATTTAGTCGCGCCCGAACGATCAACCCCAGGCCCCTACATATAGTGCCTCGGATTTAGAAAAATCCCACCTTTTGTGGTTTTCGCTTTACTTCCCTCGTTTTTCATGTTACCTATATTCTGGAGTTACAGGGGATTGCTCGCTTCCGCCTTGGCAGCCCGCGCCAGAAGGTTGGCTGGGGCCGGATCGAGCGTGCTGTGCACGGGAACGCCTTTGCCACACTGGGTGGCGGACTATGTTGCTGTGTCAGTGTCGGCTAGATAACGGGCCCACCACAGGGTACGGCTTAATGCTTCTGGCATCCGTTTCAACACGCGCTTGGGTTTGCACCTCCTCGGAAGGACCAGAGGGAAGGGGTGTAGCTTGTATAAACTGAAGAAACTCGAGTTGTTGGGCTTCAAGTCGTTCGGAGAGCGGTCGAGGCTGGAATTCTCGGATGGTGTGGCCGCGATTGTGGGGCCGAACGGCTGCGGCAAGTCTAATCTTTCGGATGCCGTCTCCTGGGTCCTGGGGGAACAGAGCGCGCGAAGCCTGCGCGGCGAGCGGATGGCCGACGTGATCTTTAACGGCACTGGAACCAGGCCTCCCACGAGCATGGCGGAAGTGAGCATGACGCTCATCGACCCGGAGTACAACGAGGCCGGCTTCCCAGAGGAAGAACCGCTGCAGGCGGAAGCCCAGGAACCTGTAGTGATCTCAAGCGACAACGGCGAAGTTATAGCTGGAGGCAATGGCAACGGCAACGGAGAGAAGCCGGCGTCCAAGCTTCGCCATCGCGCCGGCGAGATTGCGGTAACGCGCCGGTTGTTTCGCTCTGGCGAGAGCGAGTACTTGATTAACGGCCAGGTCTGCCGTCTGCGCGACATCCAAGACTTGTTTATGGGCACGGGGCTGGGCCCGGAATCCTACGCCATCATCGAGCAAGGCCGAATCGGGCAGGTTCTGAGCTCCCGGCCGTCAGACCGGCGTTTGATCCTGGAAGAGGCAGCGGGGATTTCTAAGTTCAAGACGCGCAAACGGCTGGCGGAAGCCAAGCTCGAGTCGTCGCGGCAGAACCTCTCGCGCATCGCCGACATTCTGGAAGAAGTCACGAAGCAGGTGAACTCGCTGAAGCGCCAGGCGTCCAAGGCGCGCCGCTACAAGGAACTGCACGAAGAGCTGCGAGCCCGGCTGAAAGTGGTTCTGACTTCGCGCTGGGCAGCCCTGGAGGCGGAATGCGCCCGGCTGCGCGGCGAAGTGACCCAGGCACAGGATGCGTGCCGGCTCACGGCGCAGAGGCTCGAAGCCCTTGAGCAGGAGCAGAAGACCGCTACACACCAGCATGAAGAGTGGGAGCGCGCCCTCACGCAACTGCGCGAGCATATTTCGCAAAGCGGCCTGGAGCGCGAGCGGTTACTTTCGCGTTGCGAACAAGCGCGCCAGCAGGCGGCAAGCCTCGAGGCGCGGGCCGCGGACGCAGCGCGGGAACAGGCCGGATTTGAAGCCCAACTGAGTTCACTGGAAGAGCAGACCAAAGAGAGAAACCTTCAGTTCGAGCGGGTCCAACAGGATTGGACTGCGGCTCAAGAAGCGCTGGCCCAACTGGTCTCGCGGCAGGAATCGCTCACACTCCAGGTGATGGCAGCGGAGGAGGAAGTCGAATCATGCCGCCAGGCCTTGTTGGCTGCGGTGAGCCATGCGGCGGAACTGCGCAACCAGCTCGTGCAGGCCGAAGAGGCAAGCCTGGCGCTCTCGCGGCAAGCGGCGCGCACCGAGTCTGAGAGGCAGCGCGCGGAGGAGGAAGACCAGCGCTGGGCGGCTGAACTGGAGGCTTCCATCGCCGCTCAACGGCAAGGCACGACGTCGCTGGCCGATCTGGCGCGGACGCTCGGTGAAACTGCGGCGGACCTCGAGGGGGCTCGGACCGAGGAAACCTCGTTGCGGTCCGGTCTAGAAACGCTGCGCCGGGAGCACTCCGCTGCCGCCGCGCGTAAGCAGGCGCTGGAAGAGTCCTTGGCGCGTCACGCGTACAGTACGGAAAGCGTCCGGCGGTTGCTGTCGGACGAAATCCCCATGAACGGGCATCGCTTCCGCCCGCTTGGCGTGCTCGCGGACTTTGTCGAGGTTGCGGCCGGCTACGAGGAAGTGGTGGAAGATTTCCTCAAGCAGGAACTCGAGTGCGTGGTTGTGGAACAACACGAACAGGCCCGCTCCGGCATCGCCTTGCTGCGCTCGGAAGGAAGAGGGCGCTCCACCTTCTTCGTCACGCAGATGCCCTCTCTGGACCATGCAAACGGGGAAACTCACACGGAGTTCCTGGCGGAGACGGGCGTCGTGGCGCCAGTGCGGGAATTGATGACTTTTCAGAAGTCTCTTGGGCTCAATGGCGACCTGCCGCTGCCGGCGCTCGCCCACGCCTATCTGGTTGAGGACTCCGTTACTGCCCAGCGTCTGGCAGGGTCTTACCCTGAATACCACTTCCTGACTCGCTCGGGTGAGCACTATCAGCATCGCCTGGTGTCCGGCGGCAAGGGTTCCAGCGCCGGACCATTGGCCTTGCGGCGGGACTTCCGGGCACTCGAGCGACGCACGGCCGAACTGGAGGGCAAAATCCAGGCATGCGAGGCGGACCTGGCCCATGCTGCGGGCCGCGCCGCGCAACTCACCAAGGACCACGCGAATTTGACTGCGGCCAAGCAGGAAGCGGAAAAGAAAGCTGTGGTAGCTGATGAGAAGTTGCGCCAGACCCGCGATGCGTGCGAGAGAGCGGCCGCGCAACTCAAAGTCCTTCAGTCTGAAGCCGCACAGCTCGCACACGACCTCGCCGCAGCCGAAGAACGTAAAGCCGGCCTGCGCTCGGAACTGGAAGCGGCAGGGCAGGAAAAGACTGCGCGCGAAGAAACCGTCGCACAATCAACGGCCGCGCTTCGCGAGCTCCGCTCCGAGATGGAACAACTTGGGCAGAAGCTCGCCGAGGCAAGCGGCTTGAGTAGCGCTCTCGAGGAACGAACCCGCGCCGCCGGCGGCGAAGTCGAGCGCCTGCTGGGCATGTGCGAGGAAGTCCGCGCCCGCATGGCGCGCCTCCGGCAACAATCTGAGAGCTGGCGCGAACAACAGGAACTGCTGGCGAGCGAAGGCGAAGCCAACCGGGTTCGCTTAAGTGAGCTGGAAGCCGGATTGGAAACGGCGCGGAGCGAGCTCCGCCAGTGCGAGGTAAGATCTGCGGCGGAAGAAGCGCAACGGGCGTCGCTCAGTCCGCAGGTGGACGCGGCACGAGCCGAGCTTGAAGCCCATCGCGCCCGGCGCTCGGAGGCGGAAGTTGCCTTTGCCCGCGCGGATTCCGACCGCACTCACCAGCAGCAGCAATGCCGCGAAGAGTTGCACGCTGAACCGTCTGCAGTGATGGCCGAGTTGCCCCCGAACTCCATACTGGCGGGCGAAGTTCTGCAGGCTGCGGAGGAAGAGGCGAGGCAGCTCAAGACGCGCATCGAGAACCTGGGACCGGTCAACATGATGGCCCTCGAAGAACTCCAGGAGGCCGAGGAGCGCCTCACCTTCCTCGACACCCAGCGCCAGGATCTGCTGGCTTCGATCGAGGACACCACCCAGGCCATCCGCGAAATCGACCAGGTCTCGCGCCAGCAATTCCTGGAAGCCTTCAAGGCCATCAACGGCTATTTTGCCGAAACTTTCCGCAGTCTCTTCGGGGGTGGAATCGGCGAGATGCGGCTGAGCGATGAGTCCGATGCAGACAGCGGCATTGACATCGCCGCTCAACCCCCCGGCAAACGCCTTCAGAACGTGCTGCTGCTCTCGGGAGGCGAAAAGGCGCTGGCCGCCCTGGCGCTGCTGATTGCTATCTTCCGCTACACCCCAAGCCCCTTCTGCATTCTGGATGAAGTGGACGCTCCACTCGACGAGTCGAACATCGAACGCTTCAGCCGCATGGTCGAAAAGATGAGCCTCCACACCCAGTTCATCCTTATTACCCACAGCAAGCGCACCATGGAAGCCGCCCGCGTCATGTATGGCGTCACCATGCAGGAACCCGGCGTGTCGAAGTTAGTTTCAGTGCGTTTCGATGCGCTGCGGGCTGAGCCGGTGGCCGTGGCGTAAGCCGGCTACAGAATGACAGCCTGTGGTCAGTGCAACTTGATGATGCTCAGGACATTCGAGAAGTCATCGCTCCACACTCTTGCGCCCAGAACGGGAGAAACTGGCATCCAGCGCGCGTCCTGCGACAACACCTGAAGATCCTCGCTTTTGCGAGCCATCACCATCCAGACTGACGCGTACCTTCCCGCCTTCAGATCATCCTCGCCAGTCGCCGTATCGACACTCAGCAGACACACCACTCCAGCGTCGTGTGCCAGGTTGCCAAGTACCTGATGAAGGTCGAGGTAGCGGTTGCTGATGTGAAACGCCAGCAAGCCGCCGGGGGCGAGTTTGCGGAGGTAAATTCGCAGGGCCTCACGCGTGAGGAGATGCATCGGGATGGAATCGCCGCTGAAGGCGTCGAGCACGATGATGCCGCAGGTGTGATCGGGGGCGTCTTCCAGCGACAAGCGCGCATCTCCCAACACCACGCGTGCCTGTGGGGCGCAGTTCGACAGGTAGGTGAAGTATCGCCGGTCGCGTGCAATTCGCTCCACCAGAGGGTCGATCTCGTAGAAAGTGAACTGTCCACCCGGGGATTGGTAGGCAGCCAACGCACCCGCTCCCAACCCAACGATCGCCACTTGGTTTTCCAGTGCATTCCCTGCGTAGGCGGCAAATACCTGCCCCATCGGCCCGCTGCGTGTGTAATAAGCGAGAGGCTCGCAGGCGCGTGCCGGGTCCAGGCTTTGGATTCCGTGCACCGTGCCGCCGTGGAAAAGTACGCGAAGCCCGTTCGCGTCCTCGTTGGCAATCCGATAAACTCCGAAGAAGCTGCGCTCTGTGCTCAGGACATGACCGAAGTGGCCGGTGTAAACTCCGCTCGCCAGCATCAGCGCCGCCAGTCCCAAGGCGAAGCGCCGGGGCCGCCTGCCGAAGCTGAGGCACCAGACCGCGGAGATGCCGAAAATCATAACATTCATGGTGAGGCCCGCCTTCAGACCCTCAGCTTCGAGCGCGAGGATCAGCATCGCAACGCCAACGCCCAGCGCCACAGGAAGCAAGTAATCCAATTTACGGGCGCGCGGCGAATCTTTGACGATGTCGATGGGTGGGCGCAACGCCGCCGCCAGCACCAGCGCTATGGGAAATTCCACCAGGGAGTGGAAAACCAGCGGCGCAATGATCGCATTGAAAACTCCGCCGAGCACGCCTCCCACCGATACCCAAAGATAGAATTCGGTCAGGCGCCGCGCTGACGGCCGCTTCCGCCATAACTCACCGTGGCAAACCATGGCGGCGACAAAGAGCGTGACGAGGTCGATCGGCATCACCGCGATTAAGGACAGATACGTCTTGGTAAGAACGGGTATTGAAGCTGCAAGAATTAGAAACGGCAGCCGGCGGACGAGCCAGCGGTGGGCGAGCAGGGGCCTGGGTGCAAAGACGAGAATGAAACTCAGAAGATAGAGGGAGAGAGGAAGAACCCAGATCAAGGGGATCGGAGGGACATCCGTGGTAAGTTCGCTGGTTACACCCAACATCAGGCTCGAGGGCACAAAGGCCAGGACGACCCATCGCGCCCGGCGGCGCAAGTCTAAATCGTCACGGTATTCGCCGGCGCTATCCTGACCCGCGTCGTTGAGGGGAGGCTCGCCTACAAAAGAATCTGCCGTGTCAGACACGCGCCGCACAAGCGCGGCACAGACCACGACGAGCAGCACAAGCAATCGGTACCACGATGCCCACAGCCGAGTTTGCGCGCTCAGGCCCAAAGCAGGCTCGAGCAGCAGCGGGTAAGCCAATAGACCAAGCAGGCTCCCGGCGTTGCTGGCCGCGTAAAGAAAATAAGGGTCGCTCGCCGAGGGGTGCGCGGAATGCGAGAACCACCTCTGAAGCAGGGGTGTGCTGGCGGAGAGGGCGAAAAAAGGCGCACCCACCGCCACCGCCAGCACGAGGAGCAGCCAAACCACCGGATTGTGCCGCGCCGGCGGCGCCCACCCTGCGGGAACGCGGAATGGCAAGGTCAACAGCGCGGCAATGAGCACGACCAGGTGCAGCCTCGCCTGTCCACGCCTGCTCAGAAGCTTTGTCGAAAAATGCGCATAAGAGTATCCGCACAGCAGCACCGTCTGGAAAAACATCAGGCTCGTGTTCCAGACGGCCGCCGTTCCTCCCAGGAGCGGCAGTACCATCTTGGCGAACATGGGCTCCATCAGGAAGAGCAGCGCCGCGCTCACAAACATCGTTACGGCAAAGATGCCGACGCGAGCGATCTTGCTCGCGCGACTGCCAGGCGAACTGGGGGGTGAAAGTTGCACGCTACAGAGGTCGCTGGCTCAGAACGGGCTCAAATCATCCCGAGGCTGTTCTCGCCTCCTTCCAGGCTCGGTATTGCCGCCATAGAGGCAAGAGAGCATCCCAGTATGCTCGCCGCACAATCTGTGCAGTCAAGAACCAGCACGATGACCAGGTGGTATTAACACAAACAAGGGATTGGTTTCAAGGCTGCTCCCGTTCCCCCGTTGGCACAGAGTTTCGTTGTGCGGCACCCCCGTAGCCCAACCCCGATGTCCCGGAAGGCTCGATCCTGGCCCCCGGAAGCAGTAAGTCAAGCACGAATCGCGCTGCTGGCTTAAAATGATGATGGTAGAGATGTCAGGATCCGGAGAGCGTCATGAGCCTGAGAGAAGAGCAATTGGTTGAGCGTCGCGTCACCTACACGCTGGAGCACGACGGGAAGTTCTACATCGTGCACAACGTTCCGGCCCGTGTAAACGAAGAAACGGGTGAGCAGTTTTTCTCCCCTGCCATCGTCGAGAAGTTGCAGAGAGTAATACTCCACTCCCAGAACCCAACTATGACCATCGAGACGCCTGTGTACGAGTATGCCGAGTAGCTCCCGTCAGAGCGCCTTGCGCCATCGTCCGGACTTTCGAAGCAGTAAGCAACCCACTCCGCCGGGCCAATGACCCGTGTTATTCCTACTGCTCCGTGAGAACCCGCATCGGAGAGACGAGGGCGGCGCGCCGGGCGGGCACGAGACATGCGGCAAGGGCGATCAGCGCCATGATGCCGGCGGCGCAACCGAGCACCAAAGGGCTCAAACCAGTCACGTGAAACAGAACTGCCTGCATCACTCTTCCCATCAGCCAGGCCCCGGCGCTTCCCAGCGCCAATCCGGCAATGACCAACCTCAGGCCAAGAACCAGAAATTGGGCGCGAATCTGGCTCGGCTGCGCTCCTAAAGCCATGCGCACGCCGATCTCACGGTTCCTCTGTGCCACCGCATAGCTCAGCACCCCGTAAGTACCAATCCCGGTCAGTAGCAGCGCGATGGCGGCGAACATTCCGGCCAGCAGTGCCGGCGAGCGGCGCGCCACAAGACTGTCCGTGATGCGCTCATTCATGGTCTGAATATCGTTAACGGCAAGCCCGGAGTCGATTTCCCGAACAACCCGTTGCAGCGTGAATCGCAGCGATTCCGTCGGAACACTGGCGCGAGCGACCAGGAAGATGTTGCTTTCGGCCCGATAAATATAGGGGTAGTAGACCGCGCCTTGCCCCGCCTCTTCGGTGAGGCCGGCTTGTTTGACGCTGTCGACCACACCGACCACCGTGAAGGCCTCGCTGTCGGGACCGGGCTGAGAGCCCTCGAACAATTGCCGGCCCAGAGGGCTCGTGTGAGGCCAATAACGGCGGGCAAAATCTTCGTCGACCACGCAAACCCGTTCATGGCGCCGCGAATCGGCTGCGGTGAGGAACCGTCCGGCGAGCCGCCGAAAGCCCATGGCGCGAAAATAGTCTCCACCCACGCCGTATGAGTAGATCCCGCGAGGGGCTTCACCGGGCGGGAGGACATACCCTTTTACCGTAGCGGAGCTTTTGCCGTTGCCGCCGCTGAACGGCACGTTATTGGCGATCCCCACAGACATAACTCCCGGTTGACGGCCGAGTGCCGCCATTAAGCTCTCCGTAAATGCCAGGCCGTCCCACGGCGAAGCGTACTTCTTGCCCACCATCGAAATCCGGCCGGTCAGCACGTGATCAGGCTGGAATCCTGGGTAAACCGCCATCGCCCGCTCCAGGCTGAGCCCCAGCAACCCCGCGCCGGCCAACAGAACGAATGCCAAAGCAAACTGTGCCACAACGAAACTCTGCCTTAGAGTCTGAGCTGCTCGGCCCGTGGTAGCGGTGCGGGAATCCGACCGGAGGGCGTTGCCGGAGACGCGCAGATGGAACCACACTACAGGCACGGCGAGCGCGACGCCCATGGCGAGGGCGGCCAACACCGCGGCCACCGCCAGGCGAGCATCGAATACAATGTGCGCCCCCAAAGGCAAACGATCCGCCCCCAGCGCCGCCACCAGGCGGATTCCCGCCGCTGCCACAGCCAATCCCAGCAATCCGCCGGCAAGCGTGAGCAGCGTGGTCTCGACCAGTACTTCGCCGGTGAGATGTGCGCGGCTGGCCCCGAGCGCCTGCCGAATCGCATGTTCCCGGGCTCGATGGTTGGCCCGAATCAGAAGCAGGTTAGCAAGATTGACCGTGCCAATCAGCAACAGCGTGAGCACGCCGGCTTGCAGCAACAGCAAGGTAGGCCGAATCGCGGCGACGTGGTCGGCGTGCAACGGCACCACAAGCGAGCGGAACCCGGCATCCGCCACCATTTTGGCCTGCGGGTCATCCAGTTCCAGGCTGGCATTCCGCGCGTCGATCTGCTGCTGGGCCTGGGCAAGAGTCGAGCCCGCCCGGAGCCGCGCGATCATCTGGATGAAATTTCCGCCGGCATGCCGTCGCGATGGCCCGCGATCCTCAGGACGCGATGCCAACGGCAAATACAACCGTGCCTCGGAGGAGAGGAACCGAAAACCCGGAGGCAGGACGCCGACCACGATTTTCGGCGTGTCGTCAACCCGCACAGATCGTCCAATCACATGCGGATCGGCGTTGAACGCCCGGCGCCAGTAATCGTCACTCAGAATGACGACGTTATCGGTTTGAAACGTGGTCTCCTGTTCCGTGAACGCACGCCCCATGACAGGGCCGATTCCCAGA
Source organism: uncultured Acidobacteriota bacterium (assembly GCA_963831905.1). Taxonomy (GTDB): domain Bacteria; phylum Acidobacteriota; class Terriglobia; order UBA7540; family UBA7540; genus CAVROP01. Next base: position 678,184 of record CAWHRX010000010.1, read on the forward strand.
GTGGTGAAATAATCGGGGGAGACTCGCGTGATCTGCTCCCGCGTGACGGAGCCCGGCTCTCCCACCATGGCCGTGTCGTAGGCGTAAATCGAAAGTGAGCTGAAAGCAGGAATACGTCCGCGGCGTTCGTAGTAATTGGTGAGCGTCGAACCATCGCGCTCGACTCGCGCTCGCGGGTAGGTATTGAATAGAGTAACCAGCCGTTGGGCCTCAGGAAATGGCAGAGGACGGAGGAGGATCGAGTCGATCACGGCCAGGATCGTCAGGTTGGCCCCCAGACAAAGCGCGACGGTCAGAAGGGCCGTCGCTGCAAATGCCGGCGTCTTCCTCAGCAAGCGGGCCGTATAGCGAAACTGCCTGCCCAGCTCAGCCGGCAAGAGGAGGCCGCGCGCTCCGCGGCACTCTTCCTTTACCGCTTCGATGCCGCCGAATTCCATCCGCGCCCGCCGCCGCGCTTCTTCCGGGGCTACTCCGGAGCGAACAAGTTCCTCCGCGTATTGCTGCATGTGAAAGCGCAGCTCTTCCGTCATTCCGGCTTCGAAATCTCGTCGTGACCTGAGCGCGTGATAGAACGACCGCAAGCGGGCCAGCATCTCACACCTCCTCCGGTTTCGTATTCAAGGCGGCGGCAATCGCGGACGCCAGGCGGTTCCAACCCGCCGTCTCCTCACGCAGGCGCGCCCGCCCCGCGGCGGTTAACGTGTAGTACTTCGCCCGGCGGTTGTTGTCGCTCTGACCCCATGCCGCCGCGATCAGCCCCTGATGCTCCAGCCGGTAGAGCGCCGGATATAAGGATCCTTGCGGAATCTTCAGAGCGTCGCGCGAAATCTGCTGAATGCGCAGCAATACGCCATATCCGTGCAGCGGTCTTAACGACACGGCTTTGAGGATCAGCAAGTCCAGTGTTCCGGGGAGTAATTCTGCGGTTTTGCCCATCGTCTTCGGCTCCTAGTCTGTCTAGGAGTGTACCACGCCTCTCCTAGTTTGACTAGTGGAAACCGAAAAGACCGGAGCGCGGGCATCCTGCCCGCAGCGTGCGTGGCATTGCGGCTCGAATTGCGGGCAGGATGCCCGCGCTCCCAGGAATTTCACCGGCCGTCTCATTTGAGTGTCGCAATGACCAATCGCGCGTTTACGCTCCTGAAGCAGTCTGTCCGCTTGGATCAGGCAATGTCGATGCAGGGCGCGCTCTCAAGAACCAGCGCGTCACACAGAACCGCCTCCCGACCAGACCTATGGCCACCGTGAAGAGGTACGTCGAGACGGTGAAGATTACCGCAAGTGACTATCCGAGGAAGAATGCCCAGAGGGTTTGCGCGGGAAAGTACGGCGGGCGAGTCACGATCCTAATGGACGATTGGTGAATTCCGATGCCGATAATCTTGGGCAAATCCGCAATAATGCTAATAGCCGCAGTTGCCGTAAGAATCATCATCCCCGTAGCGATAAACTGATGCATCAGGAAAACGAGAACCGCTGCTACCTTTGAATTGTCAGGTACCGACTCAGAAGACGCTTCCATGTGGCCTCCGGCACTATCACGACGAGCAGGTAGATTCTACGCTCGATCCAGGGGGTTCGAGCAACGAATTCGGGGCGATGATTTGACCGGCTGGCAGTTGCTGAACATCACGACCCTCACGAGTGGTTCGCCATTCACGGTTTATTCCGGAATTCAACAGACCGGCGCGGGCGCGGGGGGCGGAGACCGGCCGGATCAAATTGCTGTCCCGGTTTTTCCACCAGCCGGACGATTCGCGAAGATTATTTCGGCCGGGGCGCTGACAACGCCTCGTTCTTCTCTGTCCCGATTAATATTGCCGGGGGGACCGGGCCCAATTCGGGACGCTTCGGAACGTTGGGCCGCAATACGTTCCGCGGTCCTGGCATGCACGATCTCGATCTCGCCTTGATCAAGGATACGACCCTCAGCAGCCGCGCGGGTTCCGAGCCGCCGACCCTGGAGTTTGGCGGAGAATTCTTCAACGCTTTTAACCTGGTCAACTTCGGACTGCCGGTGAATGTCCTGCGGGGCTCGGGCTTCGGACTGGTCAACCATACCGCTGGAACTTCCCGACAGATTTAGTTCTCACTGAAATTGCTGTTCTGACTGTTCACCCTATGAAAAGGCCTACCTTCTTCCGCTTGTGCTTTCATGAAACTGTCACCCCACATCCAGTGGTAGCTTTTGAAATTGCTTTCTTTTCATTGCGTTCCTTTTTTTCGTTGACAACTTCTGCCAATGTTTTAGAATGACGAATGCTCTGAGCCACCGACATGAAAATAACTCATCAATCTGTTCTCACTAAGACCAGATTGCCCGGAGCGAAGTTTTTCTCTCGAGGCAAAGTCCGAGATGTCTACGAGGCCGGGACAGACCGGCTCCTGGTCGTCGCCACGGACCGCCTTTCAGCGTTTGACGTTGTCATGGGCGAGGGTATTCCGGGCAAGGGCTGGGTTCTGACGCAGCTTTCGTGCTTCTGGTTCGAGATGTTCGGGAAGACTTTTCCCAATCACTTTCTAAGTTTGAGGCTGGGCGACTACCCGGCGGAGTTCCAACCGTTCGCCGATCAATTGGAAGGCCGCTCGATGCTGGTGCGTAAGGCCGAAGCTTTCCCCATCGAATGCGTGGTGCGAGGATACCTGGCAGGCTCAGGACTCAAGGAATATCGGGCTACGGGAAGAGTTTGCGGAATCCAATTGCCCGCGGGTCTGAGTGAAGGTTCTAAGTTCGATCAGCCGATCTTTACGCCGGCCACCAAAGCCACTACTGGCCACGATGAAAACATTACGTGGGACGAAGCCGCTTCCACTGTAGGGCGCGAAACCGCCCAAAAGCTCCGCGACCTGAGCCTCGAGCTTTATTCCCAGGCGCGAGACTACGCGGCGGAACGCGGCATCATCATCGCCGATACCAAGTTTGAGTGGGGCCGGAGCGGGAATGAGATCATCCTCATCGACGAGGTCCTTACCCCGGACTCGTCTCGTTTCTGGCCCCGGCAAGGTTATCAGCCCGGCCGGCCACAACCTTCGTTCGACAAGCAGTTCGTTCGCGATTACCTCGAATCGCTGCACTGGAATAAACAGCCTCCCCCACCTTCCCTTCCGCCTGAGGTGGTGGAAAAGACGAGTGAGAAGTACCGGCAGGCGTACAGTCTGCTAACTGGAAGGGACTCCTAACTGAAACCATCCCGCGGCCGCGGGATTGCGCTGACGCTCATGGGTGCTTGGAACTGGCTCGACTGGACATTTGCCGCCATTGTTGCGGGCTCGGTCTTTTTTGCGATCCTGAAAGGTTTCGTCCGGGAGTTGGTCTCCCTGGCGTCCCTAGTGGCCGCGCTCGTGGTGGCCGCGCTGGCATACCCGAGGGCGGCCCTCTGGTTTGAAGATCTGACCAAGTCGCACGATGTCGCCCTGGGGCTGGGTTTCCTGACCCTGTTCGTGGCAGTCCTGATCCTGGGCGCGTTTGTATCGCTGTTGGCCCGAAAGTTGATTAAGACGGCCGGCGTTGAATGGTTCGACCGTTTCTTAGGCGGGGTTTTCGGCTTGGTTCGTGGAATGCTTGTCGATTGCGTGCTCCTCCTGGCCCTCGTGGCTTTCGCCATCAAGCCGGCGGCAGTGCAGCAATCGTCCCTGGCTCCTTACGTCACCACGGGAGCACATATTATTTCCCTGGCCATGCCCACCAATCTCAAAGCCCAATTTCACCTGGGATTTGAGAGGTTCAAGGAAGCACTGAGCCAGAACGACAAGAAAGCAATTAAGAATTAGGCAGGCGGAGCAAATACTTTCGCACGGGAGCGCTGTCGTGAAAGACCAGCTAGAAGCCCTCATCAACCGCATGATTGATAACGGAATTCAGTTCCCCGAGGCCATCAGCGAATTCGAGAAGCGTTTTATCCAACGCTTGCTTGAAAAATACAACGGGAACATGTCAAAGACCGCCGAGGCCCTGGGAATTCATCGCAACACTCTGAGCCGAAAGAGAGAAGAGCTCGGGCTCGACCACCACGCCAAACGGCGGAAGCGTCCCAGTCGTTAAATCATAACATATTATCCGAATCGGAAATGCCCGATTATAGGCGGCACTAAGTGTATAACCATGCCCGCACCGGCCCTCACTCCTCGGGAGTCTGCTATAATCGCGATTCAGGCTTAAGTGTGCTGTCCTGATTTCACTTGCCGCGCTGCCCTCTGGCCGGGACTTGCCAGCCCACAAGCGCTGTGTCGGCGCTACAATCAAATCAGGCCAGGAAGCGCCGCCCTGAAGGTCGGCGCTGCAATCGGATTAGAACCGCACGGGCAGGAAGCAGCACTTGCAGCTTTCGAGGGAGGCCGCACTTGTATCTGGAAATCCAGCGAAGGATTCAGCAGAGGTTGGTGGCACTGGTTCGCGAGGTCTATGGTTTGGAATTGGAATCCCCCGCACTGGATTCCCCGCCCTCGCTCGAGATGGGCGATCTCTCTCTGGCCGCCAGCTTCGAACTGGCGAAGAAGCTGCGGCAACCGCCGAGAAAAATCGCCCAGGCCCTCGCGGAACGCTTTCTGCCTGTGGAAGGGGTCGAGCGAGTCAGTGCTGCCGGCGCCGGTTTTCTGAACTTTCATTTCAACCGCGCCCAAGCCGCTGCCGCATTATTCGCCCAGCGCGCCTCCGGCCCGCCTCCCCGGTCGTCCCTCCAGGGTAAGGTTCTGGTGGAGCACACTAGCATCAACCCGAACAAGGCGGCCCACATCGGGCATTTGCGAAACTCGATTCTCGGCGACACTTTCCTTCGCCTGCTCTATTTTCGTGGCAACCAGGTGGAAGTGCAGAACTACATCGACAACACGGGCGTGCAAGTCGCGGATGTGGTGGTGGGGTTCATACACCTCGAAAAGAAAGGGCTCGCGGAAGTGGAGCGATTGATCCGGAATCCCGAGCAGCGGTTCGACTATTTCTGTTGGGATCTCTACGCAAAGGTCTTTCACTATTACCAGACGAATCCCGAGGCTCTCAACCTTCGATCACAAGCCCTGAAGGAGATCGAAGAAGGCCACGGGGAGCCGGCCCGCATGGCCGACCTTGTCTCCACCGCCATCGTGCGCCAACACCTGGAGACCATGCTGCGCATCAACGTGCAATACGATCTCCTCGTCCAGGAAAGCGAGATTCTGCGTCTCGACTTTTGGAAATCCGCCTTCGAGCTTTTGAAGAAGAACGGGGCCATTCGCTTCGAGGAGACGGGCAAGAACGCCGGCTGCTGGGTCATGAGCCTGGCGGAATCCGCGGCTGACGAGTCCGAGGGCGAGGCAGTCGAGGAAGACGTCAAAATCATCGTGCGTTCCAACGGCACGGTCACCTACGTAGGCAAAGACATCGCTTATCACCTGTGGAAGTTTGCCCTGTTGGGAAAAGATTTCGGTTACACCCTCTTTCATCGCTACCCGGACGGCCACCCGGTCTGGCGAACGGCCTTGCAGGGCGAACTTGACGTCCCCTCCCACGGCCACGCATCGAGCGCCTACGCGGTGATTGATACTCGCCAGTCCTATCTCCAAAACCTTGTGAAAGCCGCGCTTCACGCTCTGGGCTTTCACGAGCAGGCCAATAACTTGCACCACTTTGCTTACGAAGTCGTGGGACTCTCCCCGCGCTGCGCCGAGGAATTGGGAGTGGAGTTGAGCGCGGAGGACCGGCAACGGCCCTACGTGGAGGTCTCAGGCCGCAAAGGCTTGGGAGTGAAGGCAGACGATCTCATCGACACTCTGATCGCCAAGGCGCTCGAGGAAGTCCGCTCTCGCCAGATGACCCAGAACCCTGAGGAGCAGCTAGCCTATGCAAGTATGATCGCCGTGGCCGCCTTGCGCTATTTCCTGCTCAAGTTCTCGCGGCGCATTATCATCGCTTTCGATTTCAAGGAAGCTCTCGCTTTCGAAGGCGAAACTGGGCCCTACCTGCAATACAGCGTTGTGCGCGCCAGGAACATCTTCACCAAGTTCCGGGAAACACACCCGGACTTCCAACCCCAAAACCTCGACCAAGCAGTCGGAGTCAAGGTGCTCGAGAGATTTTTCGCCGGCCAGGATGGACTTGCCTTTTGGGAATTGACCCTGCTCAATGCGCAACTCGAGATGACGGTCGAGCAGGCCATCGCCAGTCAGGAACCCGCCGCAGTTGCCAAATACGCATTCCGTCTCGCGCAAGCTTTCAACAATTTCTATCACCGGTTCCACATTCTCAGCGAACCCGACGCCGACCGGCAGCATTTTCTCTTGTACCTGGTCCAGCTTTTGAATCAAACCCTCACATCAGCCTTGGGTTTGATGGGGATTGAGGTGCCGGAACGGATGTAGGGCGGGGCGCGGGTTGACTCGTGATTTGTTCGTTCGCGTATCCTTTCGCGTAGTGCGCGACCCGATCCACGGCGGCCGAGAGGCGGTCCCAATGGGCGATCTCTTGCCTGAGTTGGGCACGCCCGGCGCGCGTCAAGTTGTAGCGCTTGCCCATTAGGCCCTTCTTGGTGCGCACCCGACGAAACGTGATGAGGCCCCTCTTCTGGAGCCGGCTCAGAGCCGGGTACAGGGAGCCCACCCGCACTTGCAACGCGTTCTTCGAAAGTTCGTGGATGCGCTCGCGGATACCCCAGCCATGCAATGGCTTCTCCGCCAGGGTCTGAAAGATCAGCATGTTGAGCGTGCCTTGCACGATGTCGATGGCTTTGCCCCTCATACCTTGTCGACCTTCACTCCCTCCGGGTGCACGATCGCATCCACGGCGTCCGAGAGGCGGTCCCAACGGGCGAGTTCCTTCCGCAGTTGCGCGCGGCCAGCGTTCGTTAACGAATAAAGCCTCTTCGTCCGGTTTCCGGATTGGACCAAGTGAGGCCGGATCAGTCCCTGTGCATGGAGTCGAACCAGCGCGGGGTGCAACGAGCCCTCCCTCACTCGTATCACTTGATGGGAGAGTTCGTGGATGCGCTTGGCAGCGCCCCAGCCTTGAATGGGTTCCATCCCTATGGTCTTCAGAATCAGCAATTCGATCGTTCCGTGCACGATGTCAGTGGCTTTCCCCATGGTGTGACGCCCTGCCATACTCTCCTCGCTCCTCAGCCATTAACCTGCCCCCGGTGTTTGCGAGGTCCGCGACGGAGCTTTTGCGAAGATCACGATAATCTTCGTCCACCGGTAGATGCCACGTCTTCTCCCTGCCCCGACACCTGCTCACTGGTGTCGCCTCCGATGTTCATGGATGTCTTGCTGAGCTTCCCTTTCGATGGTCCGGCGGCGAGAAGTCTCCCGGTGGTCGAAGACATTCTTGCCTTTGGCCAGGGCAATTTCGAACTTGATCATGTTTTTCTTCAGATAAACGCGGGTGGGGACGAGCGTGAAACCCTTCTCTTGCGTGCGCCCCGTCAGCTTGTCGATTTCCCGCCGGTGCAAAAGCAGGCGCCGGTCACGCAGCGGGTCATGGTTAAACCGGCTGCCGGCAGCGTAAGGGCTGATGTGGCAATCGATCAACCACACCTCGTCATTCTTGACGACGGCATAGCTGTCCTTCAGATTGATCTTGCCCTCGCGAACCGATTTCACTTCCGTCCCCGTCAGCTCAACGCCGCTCTCGAACCGTTCGAGCAAGTGATAGAGATGTTGCGCCTGACGGTTAACCGCGAAGTTTCTTGGGGCAGGATCCGCTGCTTTGCCCACCACACCCTCCTAGAGATTTGCCGACGCCTCCCGGAGCAAAAATCTTAGCACATGGCAAGCGTCCGCGCACGCCTCGCCTGCCGCCCCACCCACGTGCATGCGAGGGAAAACTCGGTGGACAGATGCCTACTCAATCCTCCTGTAATCGTTGTCCTTGGGGCGCAACTGACATTGCGCCTTGCAAGGGTCTCAGGTTGTAGGCCGGGTGGCGACTTTACGACGCACCAAGACATCATTCCCAACCTAGCCGTCCCAAAACGGTCCCAAGTACGCCACTTGCCGGCTTGAGCCTTTGCCGGAACCCAAGCTGCCCAGGGGAATTTACCTGGTAGCCTTTTTTCACCTGTCCGGGCTGTTGGACCCGGGCAAACGCGTGTGAACTGCAGAGTGAAGCGGGGGCGCGTTGGGAGGTCGCCCGCCGCGCGACGCAGGCAGGGCACAACCAGGATTGACTCTGAAGTGGACAAAATGTACGATAAGCACGAGATGCCTCGGTCCGGCAAGCCCCTGAAAACTTGGCCCTTGGGTTGCCTGAAAGCGAGGACTTCCCACGATGAGCATGACAGCTCCCGCGTTCTTCTTGGTATTGAGCCACGCTCTGTTTTTCCAGAAAATGGAGGAAAGATCATGAAAAGGCGACGACTATTCGCTTTAGAAGTTTTCGGCATACTCGTTGTCTCTGTACTGGCAATGTCGAGCCGGCGCCCGTCGGATGGAACATTGAAAAGGGTTCGAGATCCTGGGGTGCGGAGCGGCGCGCCGGGCGCGGGCGGTCCTCTGAATAACCTTACCGCGGACGAAACCGTGTTCTTCCAGGACGGACTCGGCAGGTTCGCTGAAATTGAGACCGTGCAGGGAGGCAACAACACCGGGCTCGGGCCGCGCTTCAACTCCAACCAATGCCTCTCTTGCCACTCGCAGCCGGCTCCCGGCGGAACGAGTCCCGCGCAGAACCCCTTGATCCAAGTCGCCACTCTCAGTGGTGCAAAGAATGTGGTGCCCTGGTTCATTGTGCAGAATGGTCCGATTCGCGAAGCCCGCTTTAAGCGGAATCCGAACGGAACTAACGACGGCGGGGTTCACGACCTCTTCGTCATCACCGGCCGCAGCGATGCCGCGGGTTGCAATATCGCCCAACCTGACTTCCTGCCTGCTGGAAACCCGCTCACCGGCCAGGGGGGGAATGCGAACATCATCTTTCGCATCCCCACGCCTCTGTTTGGCGGTGGGCTCATCGAAGCGATTCCCGACTCGGCAATTCTCGCGAACATGCAGGCCAATAATTCGGCCAAGGCGGAGTTGGGCATCTCCGGCCACCCCAACGCGCACCTGAGCGGCAACGCGAACCTCAGCGCCAACGACGGGACAATTACCCGCTTCGGATGGAAGGCCCAGAACAAGTCCCTGCTGATGTTCTCGGGCGAAGCCTACAACGTCGAGATGGGAATCTCGAACCAATTGTTTCCCCAGGAGCGCGACGAGACCCCGACCTGTCTCTTCACTGCCACGCCCAACGACACTCTCAACTTCACGACGTCGCCCACCACCACCGCCACCTCCAATCCGGCCGTCATCTCCGACATCGAGTCGTTTGCCAACTTCCTGCGGATGCTGGCCCCGCCCACCCCGGCGCCCGACACGCCGTCGATTGTGAATGGACGGGCCGCGTTCGCAAAGGTGGGCTGCATTCACTGCCACACGCCTTCGTTTACCACGGGCAAGATGATTGCCAGCGGCTCCGGGACTTCGCCGAGCGCTGCGCTCTCGAACCAGACGGTGAACCTCTTCTCCGACATCCTCGTCCACCACATGGGCAGAGGCCTCGCGGACGGCATCACGCAGGGCAGCGCCGGCCCCGATGAGTTCCGAACTGCGCCGCTCTGGGGGGTTGGGCAACGCGTCTTCTTCCTCCATGACGGGCGCACCAGCAATCTGGTGGAGGCGATCGAGGACCACAGGAGCCCCGGTAGCGAGGCCAATAAGGTCATCGAGCGTTTCAATCGACTGAAAGCTCAGGAACAACAAGACATTATCAACTTCTTGCGGTCGCTCTAGGGACGATCGTCGAGGCCTCAGGATTGAGGACGATGTCGTCGCATCCTGCCCTGCGCTGGTCAAACGAATCACCTCGGCGCTTCCCTTCTGTGGTGCGGGCGTCTCGCCCGCTGGAGCGCGGGCATCCTGCCCGCTGTGGAGTGGGCATCCTGCCCGCTGCGGAGTGGGCATTGTGCCCGCGAGTTGTGGTACGGCCATCTTGGCCGGGAATCGGCACGGGCAAAATGCCCGTGCCACGGCGGGCGGGACGCCCGTGCCACTTGTCATGCAGCGACCCCTTCTTCGGCCAGTTCTTTGTTTTCTATAACATTCTGGCTTTGTTCCGACGAATTTGAGGTTTCGACGCCGTTTTCTTCTATCGGACATTCTGTCCCATCGCCTTGGGCCGGCTGGCGCAGACCCCTGCCGTTTGGGGTCTGCGTTTCCCGAAGGGAAGGCCGCGCTTCACCATCCTGCCCCGAGTCGCAGACACTGGACGGCGTGTCTGCGCCAGCCTCGTCTGGTTCCGTACGGCCGGTTCGCGCACCGCCCCTACCCCGGCGTGCATGTTCTTGGCGCAGCGCCAGGATAATCCTCACCTTGCGGTCAATCGACCGGTCGAGCGCCATTTCCTGCCGCAGCAGCATCTCCCAAGTCTCCCCCGCCGGAGCCAGGCAGGCATCCCGCGCAATCGCGTCTTTCCGTTCCTGCGCCTTCATCTCCTCCGCGAACACCGCCTCCACCGCCGCCATCTGCTCCTCCAGCAGGCGCTCCAGTTCCTGGCAGCGGCCCTTCCGCCCCGCCTCGTCCCCGAAGGTATCCTTCACATACTGGTCGAGACTTGCTTGGTCCTCGTTGCGGAAGAGGCGCGCCCATTCGTACAAGAGCGCCAGCAGGCGGACGATCTGCCGGGGCCTCCACCCCAACTCACCCTGGTAGTAGCTTTCGATCTGTTGGTGGTGGGCCTGCGAGAAGTACCGCCGCTGCACCTGCGCGCGAATCACCCCCCAAAGCGAAATCAGCAGGCGCAGCCGCACCAAGGGGTGTGTGGGCTGAGGCAGGTTGGCCGCCACCGCCTCGCACCGGGAGGGTTCGAAGGTCACGTCAGCGAGGTCCCGGGCAAGCCGGCGCCGACGCTCCTCGACCCCCTCGAGAGCGTCCCGCATCAGGCCGGTCTCCATGCGCTCGATGCGGTTGCGCCGCCAGTAGAGCTTGCCCAAGTCGGCGACTTGCTGGTCCCAGAAGGCGTCACCGGGGCCGTAGGTGGTGGCGAGTTCCCGTTGCAAGTCTGCATAGCGTTCGGGATCTTCGCCCAGGGCGCGCATGACGGCGGCATCGTTTTCGGGCGCGGCATCACAGCCGTGCTTCACTGCGTTCATTTTCATGCGCTCTTTTCCGGCCTCGCTGCGAGGCCCGGTGGAGCGCTGCGAATTACGCCGCTGGGCGTCGAGCCGCTGGGGAGTGAGACAAGTAGATTTGCGTAAGGACATAGTAACTCCATGAATTGGAAGGTTGAGAGCAGGGGCGGCAGGAAAGCCGTCCCCACAAAAGATGAGACGAACGCTCACGACCTTCATAGCATAGCAGAAACAGGACTAGGCTGTCAAGCCCAGAATGATAAGCTATGCCGCCAAGTCAGCAAGGCAAGGCGTAGGGGCGGTTCGCGAACCGCCCCTACGTGCGAAACACCGCCGCGCCGGCTGGCGCAGGGCGAAGCCCAGGCCAACGGCTTGAGCCCCGAAGGGGCGACCTAACGCAGCCTAGGCCTACGGCTTGAGCCCCGAAGGGGCGATCTAACGCAGCCTAGGCCTACGGCTTGAGCCCCGAAGGGGCGATCTAACGAAGCCCAGGCTGAAGGCCTGGGTCAACAGGGCCCGAATCGACCCCTCAGCCCTGAAAGGGCGGAACAATGCTCTTCAATCCCACACGTACCGCTCGTCGTAGGCAATGCCGTGCGCGTCCAGGAGCTTCCGGAATTCCTCTTGAAAGCTGGCCACGCGGTGGTGGCTTTCTTGTTGCGCGATGTACTCCGCGACTTCTTCCACATCCGCCGCGCTCGCCGAAAACGCGCCGTAGCCGCTCTGCCAATGGAAATTCGCCAAGCCGCGCCCTTGCGTCTTGACCCATTTCGATGAGCTGGTCTTCACCTCCTCCACGATTTTTGCCAGCGCCAGGTTCTTCGACAATCGAAACAGAGCGTGAACGTGGTCGCTCATGCCTCCGACTTTCAGAGTCCTGGTTATTGAGAACCGCCGCCAGGTAGGCGTGGAGGTCTTCTCGCACGGGCGACAATAACATCGGCGCGCGATGTTTGGTGCTGAAGATCAGGTGGACGTAGAGTTGCGAAAGCGATTGCGGCAGGGGGGAACACCTATCTCGCCCCTTCAGGGCTGACGGCAAAACTGGCGGATCATCTAAACCCAGGCCGTTGGCCTGGGCTTCGTTAGATCGCCCCTTTGGGGCTTAATCAACGGCGCGCTGAGGGCTCAGAATATTGGCAGGTTTCTCGGCAACCAGCAAGCACCTGGACGAGGCTAGCGCAGGGCGAAGCCCTGTGTTGCGTGGAGCCGGAATGAACAGAGACCGCAGATGCGCCAGCCTCGCAGCCCGCGAAGCGGGCGAAAGATCGTAGCCCATGGCGCCAGCCGTGGGTGAGGAGTTCGAGTAAAATCCCCCCAAGCCCCGGAGGGGCGAAAGAACATGTCCCACACCTACACGAACCTCCTGACGCACGTTATCTTTAGCACCAAGGACCGTGGGCCTCTTGTCACCGCTGCGCTTCATGACGATTTGCTCGCCTACATGGGCGGAATCGTGCGCGAGATAGGCGGTACGCTCCGGGCTGCGAACTCGAGACCCGACCACGTGCCCCTGCTCTGCTCGTTACCGCCGACGGTGGCGATATCTGACGTCTTGCGGTTGGCAAAGACCAATTCGTCTCGCTGGGTGCATCGCGAAAGGCGGCTTGCCGGTTTCGATTGGCAAACCGGCTACGGAGCATTCAGCGTCAGCCATTCCCTGGCGCCATCGGTGACGCGATATATCGGTGACCAAGAGAAGCGTCACCGCCGCATGACGTTCCAAGAGGAATTGATCGCCTTTCTAAAAAAACGGCATCCCTTACCATGAACGTTACATTTGGTCGTGATTACTTTCGCCCCTAAAGGGGCTTGCGCGGGGGCGGGCCGATCCCCCCACGGCTTGCGCCGTGGGCTACGAGCTTCCGCCCGCCTTGCGGGCTTACGGCATCCCTTACGATGAACGCTGGCTGGCGCAGGGCGAAGCCCTGCGTTGCGTGGAGCCGGAATGAACAGATGCCGCAGATCTCCGCTCTCCGCCAGCCCGCGAGATCCAAGCCCTTAAGTCTTTCGATCACGAGAGGGATTGTGCTGTCAACAGCGGTAGCTACCGGGGTAACCTCAGTTCTTCGCTCGGTGCCTTGTTCACATAACGGCAGATGGCTAGCTCAGTCCGTTCTGAACCCAGCACGTGCAAGCAGCTTTCTGCCCTTGGCGGGCAAGGCCCGGTCATTATGCGTGACGCTCAGCGAGAACGAGATTCGTAAAACAGCATAAATTCAACATATTAACAAACGAGTTGACAATCATCAAAATAAGAGCCGAAGAGTTTGAACTTCACGAACTCTGCACTACCGGCTCCTCCTCACGGCCCGACACGACCAAAGGCCGCGAGCTCACCTAATAGAGCATCCAGGGTTCTCAACAGAGTCTGGGCCGCTTTCCTGCACTCGCCCGGAGGCGCGCTCAGCTCCCGGTTAAAGTGGACGAGATCGCGGCAATCGACGAGGATATCTGGGAGTTGAAGGTTTGGAAAATCGCTTCGGAACCACCTATTGAAGATGCTCAAGTAATTCTGCAAATCTTGCTCTGGGTCAAACTTAAATATACCCCGGCGAATTGCAATTTGCGCCTCCTGACCCTGGAGAAAGCTAAACAGGACAGCCTCGAGGATACTGCCAGCTAGGGTAGCGCAGGCTTTTTCGTGCTCGCCCGACGCGACCGCAACGAGTTCCCGCAGGTCCCTTAAGATGATCTCTCTATGGCGTGCCAAGGTGGCGGGAATGAAGTCAAGCCGCGGGTTGTTCAGGTGGGTGGACTGCTCGCAGATAGACCTCAACGTATCTGTCATCGGGCCGTCTCTCTATGACTCGGCTTGCGTAATCAGGTGCGTATATCACTTCGAACTTAACGATTTGGTAGAGTACCCCAGTCTCTTCGAGAAGGTAACATGGCCGGCCGCTCAACCAGTCGGAGTAGATACCGGACGACTGCATGATCCCTTCGGGGTTTGCAGGCCGCCATTGTTGGCCAACCTCAACGTGGAAAATTGCTTTACAGGTCTCAAAGTCCTTCGACTCCTCGGTCTTGACGATGCCGGATTCCGGTCTCCCCCGACGCGACGCCAGCAAGGTTTGAACATTCCGTCCCTCTCCGTACTCGTTGTGGTACACACACCAAACCTCGACAAGACCCGGAGGTTTCGTAACGATCCCAAAAAAGTGGAGAACGCGGGGGGGCAGGAGGCGGCTATCGAAATAGATCGCCTCGGACTTCTCGCGATATTGGTTTAAGGACTCGGGGGCTGATTGCATCAGACTAACAAAATCACCGACCATTGCCCCATGGATATTAGCGAACGGCGGCTGATTAACCCCTGTTTTCCATAGTAGCGATTGGCGTTCTGAGATGGCTATCCTACCAAGTTCAGGCCCTGTAAACAGGGCGAGCAAGTTGTGCTCCGACTCTTGTGGCGACTTGTGAAACCAAACCGCGAGCGCGAGTTGCTGTCCCCCATACACACCCTTGTAATAGGTGACCAGGTCTTCGAGGAGCGCTCGAACGTTGGCTTCGTTCGCCCGCGATTGCCAGTCTATTTGTGCCAGTCCTGCCATCGATTTAAAGAATACTACAAAATCAAATGTGTTTCCACGCCCCGAGTCGAGACATGTTAAATGTAACCGATAAGGAGCCGTCGAGACATTTAAGAATGTAATCCGTCGCGCCTTTTAGCGTGTAACCCCATTCCGATGATCTGGGGGGTTACTATGAGCCACCGATCGCGATGGGAATACTTTCGGGCCGTCTATGGGCGTTACCGCCAGGCGGACCTTCGACTGAAGCAGGCGATGTTGAATGAATTCTGTGCCAACACAGGGTACAACCGGAAATACGCCATCCGGCTGTTGAACGGGCCTCCCCCGGAACGGGCCAAGCGGCGCCGTCGTCGCCAGCGTTCGCTGAGCTACGGCTCGACCGTGATCTCGGTGCTGGCGGCGGTGTGGCAGGCCGCCGGCTACCCCTGGTCGATCCGCCTGCAGGCACTGCTGCCGCTTTGGATGCCTTGGGTGCGGAAGCACTTTGCCGTCAGCGCAACCGGGGAGTAAGGCGTGTCAGGAACATGTGAAAAAATTGATTTAAAGCCTGTTATCCACAATGTAAATCATTGAAAATGCTGGGTGCGGAAATCAGTAAAATCAATTTTTTCACATGTTCCAGGTACGCATTATGAAAGGGCGCCCCTGATTGTGTAAGGTTGGGTTGTGGTGGAATCCAACTTTAACCAAAAGGAGCACCCTTATGAGCGAGGACAAGTATATCGCGTTTGACGTGCATCAGGCGACGACGGTGGTGTCGGTGGTCAATGCAGCAGGGCGAGAGGTGAACACGGCGATTCTGCCGACGCAGGCGCAAGCGCTGCTGGGGTTCGTGGAAGGTTTGCGAGGCAGGTTACATTTGACTTTGGAAGAAGGAACGTATGCGGCTTGGTTGTACGATCTACTGCAAGGGCGGGTGGGGGAGTTGGTGGTTTGCGATCCGCGGCGCAACGCGCTGCTGAAGGAAGGGAGCAAGACGGACCGCCACGATGCGCGCAAGCTGGCGGACCTGCTGCGCACGGGGATGCTGCGCGCGGTCTATCACGGCGAGCGCAGTCTGCGGAATCTGCAGGAGCTGGCACACTGCTATCAGGCCTTGGTGCAGGACACGACGCGGGTGATGAATCGGATCAAGGCGTTTTATCGCAGCCACGGCATCGACTGCGCGGGCCGCGGCGTGTACAGCCGGAAACAACGGGAGAGTTGGCTGGTGCGCCTGCCGGCGGGGGCGAGCCGGGTGCGCGGCGAACTGCTGCACGACCAACTGGAGCAACTGCGCAGCCTACGCCGGAGGGCTCGGCACGAACTGCTGGCGGAGAGCCGTAGGTACACGGTGGCGGCACGGCTGCGCGGGGTTCCGGGTTTCGGACCGGTGCGCGTGGCCTTGCTGATCGCGGGGATGCAGACTCCTTGCCGCTTTCGCACACGGAGCAAGTTGTGGAGCTACGCCGGTCTGGGGCTGGTGCAAAAGGGCAGCAGCGAGTATCGGCTGGTGGAGGGACGCGCGGTGCGTCGGCCAGGTGCCTTGCAATTGCGCGGGCTGAATCGCAACCGCCGAGCCGGGCTGAAAGAGATCTTCAAGTCGGCAGCGTTGGCGGCCATTCGTCAGCCCGGACCTTTTAAGGATTATTACCAATCGCGCCTGCAGCGGGGAGTCGATCCGGCCATCCTGCGTGTGAGCGTGGCGCGCAAGCTGGCGGCGCTGGTGCTGAGTTTGTGGAAGAAAGGAGGGCGCTATCGAGCCGAAGGTATGAAGCAAGCTTAGTGCCGGGAGTTCCAAGCTCGGCCGGGAAAAGGTTTTTCCACGGCGAGGGGGCAGGGAGTGTTCCGGCGCTCGGGTCGGAGAAGTTCCAGGCGGAACTTCTTCCACGAGGGTGAGCATCTATGAAACGGTTAGGCGAGGTTTTCCCCACCCGGGGCTCGCCTCCTCAGGTACGCTATGCCGCCTCGCACGACCTCAAAAAGCCATAGGCCTTGAGCCTCTTATAGAACCATGGTCGGCATCAATCCCGACCCCAAGCTTGCCTAAGCTCCGAACTACTTTCGACTCGCACGCTCGCGAATGGAAAAACAACGGCCGAACCCTTGCATTCAAAATCGTCGAGTTCATCAGCAGGGGGCTGGATGCCAACAAAAACCAAACCCTCCTGTAAGAGGAGGAGTGTTTTTACTTGACATCCCCTTTCATAGAACCCTTTTCGGCTTCGCCCGTATTCGACATTTATTCCAGCGAAGTTTGACGAACCGACATTCTCGGTGTAGATTGAATTTGGGTTAAGGCGGGGAGTGTTTCATTCATCATGGGCGTTGTCGTATCAACCAAGTCGGAACTCGTGGTGCCGCGCAGCGTTCGGCGGCGTGCGGGCCTAAGGAGCGGCCAGAAAGTGGAATTCAAGGTTTCCGGTGGCGTGATCAGCATTATTCCCGAACTGCCGGTCGCCGATGACGAGTACACGCCGGCCCAGCGGCGGGTCATAGATACCCGTTTACAGGAAGCCCGTAAGGGTCCTTACCACGGGCCTTTCGCGACCGCCGAAGAAGCCATTGCCTTTGTCCGTAAAGAGGTGAAGAAGCGAAGCCGGATGAAGCGTGCATCGTAAGTATCCCTGATGCAAATCGTCCTATCTCACCGCGCGCTCGACTCTCTGAGCGTTGCCCCGCCCTATGTCCGGCGAGCCTTTGAAAAGCAACTGCGATTCCTGCTCAACAACCTCTTGCACACTTCCCTCCGCGCCAAGAAATATGACGAGCCGGCGGGCCTGTGGCAGGCGCGAGTCAACCGCAACTGGCGTTTCTATTTCACTATCTCGGGCGATGCCTACGTCATTGAGGAGGTCATCGCCCACCCCCAATGAGCAGTAGGCTCTGGGCTGGAGAAATCTGACGCTGTCAGGGCAGTCCCTCAGCGACAGAGGCAGCAAGGGCGTCGCGGGTGGCGAATACGTCGCGACGATCTTTGTCGGGATGTATTCGCCCCTTGCGCCGCTGAGGCCCCCGCCCCTTCTCACGGCACACTGTCCATCGCCAGCAGTGAAGCGTCCCTCGGGAAATAAAGCCGCCAACTCGGCCACAACCAATCGCCGGGCGAACTCACCCGAGGGAATGAAAATCAGCACGCCATCCCCACGTACGGGCACGCCATGGCGTGCCCCTACGTCGCAGAGTCCCCGGTGTTGGGCGGTGTCCTAAATGTGCGTTGGCCCGGCGTCTCAAGTTCAAAACTGATCTTCACCTGCAACCCACAGCCCCGCAGGGGCGGCCTGGCAAAGCCCAGGCCAACGGCCCATAGGCGTTAACCTAAAGACGCGAGGGCTACTAGAGCCGCGGAGCGGCGCCAGAAAGTAGCCCACGGCGTAAGCCGTGGGACCCCGCGCGGCGTTCATACCCGCAGCCCCGGAGGGGCGACAGAGATCGTGCCGGGGATTCTGTCGCCCCTCCGGGGCTTATACAACACGGGGCCGCTCCTTGATCCCACGGCTTACGCCAGGGGCTACGCTCTGTCGGCCCTCCGGGCCTTTGGAAGCGGCCAGTGAGTGCTGCGTAGCGCGAACTGAGCCATTAAGTTAACGCTCATGGGCCGCTTGGCCTGGGCCTTGCTAGCCCGCCCCTTCGGGGCTGAGCGCGCGTGAGCGATGACCGACCCACATTCAGGGCACAACCCGGTGCTGGGACTCTGCGGTCCGTAGTGTGGGGTATTCGTGCGCGGGCATTGGCAGTAGAGGAATTATTCAATGCAGAGGCCGCAGAGTTTGAAAGGCACAAACTCTGCGCTGCTTTGTCGCAAGGTTGCGGATTGCAGATTCCAGATTTGAGATTTCAGAATCCGGATGATCCGTCTGCCGCGCGAGGCCGGTGTTTCATCAAAGCTCGCGAATAATTATTTCCAATTGAGCAATATTGAACAGACAGGCTCTGTCCAGGAGCACAGTATCCAAACTGGTCTCGTGTAATGCTGAGGGGGCGGCCATGGTAGGGCGACCGAGCCGTCGGTTCTTGTTGGCAGACGACGAACCGGCCTTCCGAAGGCTGATCGTCGCGGACGGAGCTAGCGAAAGCCCTGCGCAACGGGATTTCCAAATCGCTGTGCCAACCTCAGAGGCGGGTCCAATCGCGGGTTGCGGAGATAACTACCCTTGAGCAGCGCATTCCGGGCAAGACCACAATCGAATCGAGGAGGTTCAACCATGAGACGGGCATGGGGAATGACCCTTCTGGCGGGGGCCGGCATCGGGCTCTTTCTTGCGCCGCACCAGGTTCTCGCGCAGGCTTGCCAGGATGAAACATCCATGGTGGAGACATCCAAGCAGGCCTTGATTGGACTGACGGAGACGGTAAAGAAGGAAAGCCTCCAGGATTTTCAACGCCTTAACCACCAGAAGAGTCTGGTGAACAAACTCGCCGTTCACGACAGTATGTTGGGAGGACTGGTAAGCTGTCTCGACACGGCCGCACAAGACACGACGGCGCCCAAAGAACAAGCGGAGGCAGCAAAAGCCCAGCACGATGCAGCCGCCAAATTGCAGGAAAAGATCCAGCACGCACGAGCCGCCATCAAAGATGCGCATTCTCCGAAGGAAGCAAAAGCCCTCACCGAGAAACTCGACTTGACGCCCTGAAGATCAATGGGGCCGCCACCAGGCAGGGCGGGCCGGCATCACGTGTTCTGTTCACTAAAGCAGAGAATGTAGCCGTCAGGATCCTCGACGTAAAAATCGAGGCATGCCCAGGGTCTTTCTTCCAGCGGCTTGATCATTTGAGCCCCACGCATTTCCAACTCGCTGAACAAACCTCGGATGCCCGACACGGAAATATACGCGTCCAGATGTTCGTTCTGTTTCCGGTGTTCTCTTTCCGCGGCCAGTTTCGGCGCATGCTTGAGATGTATGGCAAATCCGTCACGCCTGACGCTCGCGTAGAACGATTGAAAATTAAAATCGAGCTCGAAGCCAAGCTTGTCACGGTAATACGCAATGGCGCGGTCAAGATCATCGACAAGAAACTGCGGGGCTATCCCGGTAAGGTGCGTAACACGGTGAACTGGCACAGTGGACATCTCATTCCTCGACCGTTGGCCGCCCGAAGAACAAGACGTAGCCGTCAGGATCGCAAATCTCGAAGCCGCGCAGACCGTCGTGTGTATCCTTAAGCGGTGCGCTGAATGCTGCGCCATGATTGGCAAATTCGGCGGCAAGCGCATCGGGGTCTGGTGCATAGACAAAGGCGTCCAACCTCATGTAGGGGTGTCGCTTGTGGTTCGGCAGCGGCGACACGTCTTTGTCGGATTTGAGGAAGAGTTGTGCTCCGTCGCGGCCGATGATGGCGAAAAAAGGATTCCGATCCGGCGCCCGGAATCTCGTCTCAAAACCGAGCTTATCGCAGTAGAAGGCGATGGTTTGGTCGACGTTGCTGACGATAAAGCAGGGTGAAATCGCCTGCGTGGCCGGTCGTGTCATAAGCGTGGACACCCTTGCTGCGGATCAATCTCAGGATATCAGCGCAGCATGACGGCTAGCTGCCGCTGATCCTTCGGCATTTCCCAGGTGGAACCGTACCACAAGGAAGCCAAAATGTCACTATATCATTCAACACTCAATAAGTGCCGCGCGCGGTTGGCGCATACATTGGTGTTTATATATGCGGGGCTGGCGCAGGGCGAAGCCTTGCGTTGCGTGGAGCTGGAATGAACAGAGACCGCAGAGCTTCGCTCTGCGCCAGCCGCGGTAGGTGCTGGCAGTAATATAATCTTGCGTTGCTGCTGGCGGATTCCTTAGGCAAGGCTTACCGTCTAGTAAACTAAAGTGTCTGTGTACCTATCGAGGTTACCCCAGTCCTTTTTCGCTTGCAACCCTTCTCTGCCACGCCATAATGTTATAGCTGGTCTAGATTCTCAATTACGTTCAAAACAACGATAACGGCTTGTTAACGTAGCAGCACAAGCACAGTACAAGGATTGCTTAAGGAGGGGAAGGCATGAGGAACATGTTACGACACCTATGGCAAAATGAGGAAGGCCAGGACTTGACGGAATACGGATTGCTCCTGGTTTTGATTGGTCTGGCGGCTATTTCAGCGATGGGGAGCTTGGCGAGTGCGATCAGCAGCGCGTTCACCAACGCATCGACCACCCTGTCGTAAGCCGCGGGTTGACGCATCAGAGCGAAGGCCTGCGATCTCCAGGCATTACGATTCCACTGTTCGCAGGGCTTCACCTAGTGCCAGCCGGCGGGCGCGAAATAGCGCCGGGAGACAGGCATGGCAGCGTCAGTATAGCGCATCGGGACCCGAAACGCAGAGCTTTGCACTGCGCCAGCCGCGCGGGGTCATACTTTGCGACGTTTCTTGTTGGGATGTATGCTCTCCTCGCGCCGCTAGGGTCCCCGCGCCCTTCTAACCGCACTCTGTCCATCGCCAGCAGTGCAGCGTCACTCAGGAAATAAAACCTCCAACTCGGAGCCGGAATGAACAGCGACCGCAGAGCTGCGCTCTGGCGGGCTGCGAATCCCTGGAAGCCAAGTTAACTCACACATCACTTAACCAACTGAACGCTCACGGTGTATGGTACGAGGGCAAGGTCAATTTCGAACCATAAACCAAGTACTCTCCGCTCACGAGGGAGCTGTTCTCTGGAGTCGCAGACATCCTCTACCGCCTCCGTGGGAACCGCTACGTCTCCGCGAGCCGAGGAAGGAGAATTGCGATGTCGGACTTTGCTTTCAGAGTGTCACCAGAGCCAGGGAGGCCAAGAGTCTTACTCGCGACCGCCAGAGCGAACCTCGCCGTCGCGGTAGGACCGTCCGGCCTGATCTTTGCGATCGCCGGCAACACGTCGTTACTCGGCCCGACAGCTTCTGTGGAAGCGCTCAGCGTTTGAGGCCACTTGTGTTTCAATGACGCCACGGGCTCGCTACAACAAGTGAAAGCGGCGAGTTGGTAAAACGTCATAATGTCAAGCTCCCACCGCCGACATGGGTCCGCCGGAGGGAAACGAACTATGCGCGGAGCGCCCACCCGGGTGATAAGAACTACCTAGTAACGGCTCGCCATGAGATTAGCCGTAGTGCCTTTCGGTCTATGCCAGCTCGTAATTCGCGTCCACTCTGCGCGGGAAGTAAATTCTACGTTGGCCATGTAACACTTACATTTTGCGGGACGCCCTTGAGGAGCAGTTGCCCCCAAGCTGTAGAACTCAAAGGTCGCGATCGCACTGTCATTTGGCAAGAGGTGTGCACTGTTGAGCAGTCACTGATTTCCGTTGGAAGCGGTCATCAATCCGACCGCGCTCCGAGTCCTCGCTCAGTGAATAATTTCATAAAACTGCGATTCGCGGCAGCGCAGAGGTCTGCCGTGTGCACCGGCGCAATCTGGCGCCGATGCGGATTAATTCAGGAGGCGACCGCGACCTAATCAACTTGCTTGGGATCTTTCACTCGAGGGCCTGTGGTGGCAGTCGTCCATCGAGAAAATCTCAAACAACCCGCTCGCGGCGCCCAAGTTGAAATATGTATATGTCATATCTGCATTTGGGAAGGTTCGTGGTCCCCTGAAAATACGCTGATAGCCTCGGAAACCAAGCCGAAGACTGTCGAATAAATCTCCTGGCGGATCCGAATTGCCGCCGAACCCGAAGGGACAAGTATGCCTATTTTAAGCCGATCTTATAACAGCAAAACCGCCTCGTGCCTTAGCCTCTGCGTCCGACGCAGCCTTTCCGGAGTTCTCGTCATCATAGTCATCATCCTCACCGAGTGCTTCAGTTCAATTCTGGCGATTGGCGCCTCCAGCCCAGCGTCCTTTGTGCAGCAAGCTTCCGGCGCGGCTCACGGGGATTCCAGTTCCTTGAGCCTCTCCTTCCCTGCCAACACCCAGGCGGGCGATCTGCTCCTGGTGGCTTTCGACTACGCTAAGGGCGCCACACCTTCCGCCGTCACGGACTCTCAGGGGAACTCCTTCACCTTAGTGAGATCCCCGTTGACCGCTCCAGGGGGAGCCATTAGAAGCGTCTACTGTGCGAAGAACATCAAGGGAGGTCCGGATAAGGTGACGATTACCCTGTCGGCGACGTTCCAGCCACCTTGAAGTTCATCTTCGCGAATACTCAGGCATCAATCCAACGAATCCCATCGATGCCGAAGCGGGCGCTTCGGGCACCGTCGGCGCAGTATCGAGCGGCGCTGCCACGACCACAGCGGCGGGCGACGTTATCGACGCCTTATGTGTCGCGGACTGGGCCTGCACGGCGGGTTCTAACTTCGCGGCCCGCTCCACCTTCAGTTCCAATCGCGTCGAGGACATGACCGAGAGGAACCCGGGCCAGCACACAGCGACGGTGACTGCGCACTTCGGTCGCGTGATGCAGGCGGTCCAGCAGCCAGATTTGCGTTCCCCCACCGGTGCACCACCGATCTCTGGTCTACCACCGGGCTATGGTTCACCACCGGTCTTTGGTGCACCACCGAGCTCTGGTGCACCACCGAGCCCTGGTGCACCACCGAGCCCAAGCGCCGCAGTCAGTCTTTCAACCACAAGCCTGACATTTGGGAGCATACCCGTAGGCGTGACCAGTACGCCTCAGACAGTCACCGTGACCAACACGGGCAGCGTGGCCTTGAGCATCACCGGCATCGGCCTGACTGGTGCGGATCCCACCGACTTCTCCGAAGCCACCACTTGCGGCGCGTCGCTGGCTACGGGAGGTAGCTGCACGGTCGTGGTGTTGTTCACACCTTTGACCAGCGGGGACCTCTCGGCATCGCTGACCGTGACGGACGACGCCCCGGACAGCCCGCAGAGCGTATCGCTTTCGGGAGGGGGTAGCCACGACGTGGTTCTCACCTGGAACGACAGCGCAACGCCGGGAGTTCTGGGCTACAACGTCTACCGCGGCACAGCCTCGGGCACGGAGAGCACAACGCCACTGAACTCCACGCCGATTGCCGGGAACTCCTATGCAGACTCGAATGTTTCAGCCGGCCAGACGTACTACTATGTGGTGACCGCCCTGGGCTCGAATGGCACGACCCAGAGCGCCGACTCCACGGAAGCTTCAGCAACCGTGCCTTAGCTTCACCGCTCATCCCTCGGCCCTTTGTCGTTGCTTGCGTTGCCTCTCAATGCCGGCGCCTTTCCTCCCCCGGCATTACCCGCCGCAATCCAGTGCGCGAGCCCTGGAAGGCCTCGCGCACCAACGGGCGGGCTGCATGGACTTACACAGAATCAGAGACGGCAGAGCGCGCCGCAAGATAACTGATTAGTAGTGTCACGATGGCGAAGGGAAGGCCAAGTTGACGGGCCAGCGAAAGTTATCTAGAATCAGTGCGGAAGTGCATGCGGGCTGGTGTCCGTCCGGGACTTCAAATCCTGCGGTCCCGATTACATCGGGACGGTCGGTTCGATTCCGACACACTTCCGCCAGGCTGATTGTTTCTCGTTCAATAAACTACCTGAAGTACAAAATCCACTCGGGACGCTTCTTCCGGCAAACTTGCTTGCTGAGCTTCCCGTTGTAGGCTAATGTGAAGCCGAGGGCAAGAGATGAACTTCGCTATCATGTCCCGGCGAGAACCGTCGATGAAAAGAGCACGGGGAGATCAGTGGCCACAAGGCCAAGTGGCCGGGCGGCGGGCAGGCTGAGTGAAAGGGTGCGACGTCGGTGGTCAGGGCCAAATAGTCCCTCTCACTTCCTCACCATTGACCTTTCGTCTTATCCCTCGAAAGGTTATGTCAAGGCAAAGTAGAAAGTTCCTAATCTGAGCAAAGTAGAAAGTTCCGCTTTTCGTTCTTTGGCGGCTAACCGGAGGAGCCCGTAGGGCGACGGAGGTTAGCCGCCAAAGAACGTCGGCGACCCGCCCCGTGTCGCGTCCGGCAGAATTACTCCTAAAGGAGGACTCTTCCGGAGATGGAAATCTTTCATCCAGTTGTGCACAACCTTGGGACGAATCCTCGGCGCGCTTGCCGGTTTCCGGGGTGAGGGCGTTTTCGGTTGAGCCAGGCACTCCGCCACGCTCAGGCCGTACTCACGAAACTTCACCGCCATGCTCCCGTCCAGCCGTTGCTCCACTCGCACCCGACCGCCCCGCAGTCCGGGGCGGATATCACCGCGTGCGATCTGGAAGATCTTCCCCTGATAGCGAATCGTGTAGTCGGAGGTCACGATCCGTTCTTCCACCACACTCAAGATCGACTTCAGCTCATGCTCCGCGCGCAGGGGACGATGCGCATCCGTGCTGCTCGCCGGCAGCACCGTGAAGGTCTGGTTCCAGTGCGGCAGGTATTCTTGCTCGAGATAAGTCTGCGCCGCGGGCAGGGTCTCAGCCCGCGCCAGACGTAACCCTTTCACCAAGCGGTCCTGCGCCGTGCCGAAGAAGCGTTCGATGCGACCCTTGGCCTGGGGTGAATGCGCCGGGATCCAACCAATCCCCAGTTCCCGCAGGCCACGCCCGATCTGCGTCAACTCTTCCTTCACCGCTTCATCAGCGGCTTCCAGCACCGGCCGGTTCACCGTAAACAGGCTGCTCTTGTCCGTATAAAACTCCACCGGCCGACCCCAACCCTCCAGGTACCCCCAGAGCACGCGCAGGTTCTCCTCCGTGCTGTCCCGCTCCACAAAACGTGCATAGGCTTGGCTGCTGGCGTCATCGATCATGGCCACCAGGTACAGCCTCGGTCCCCGCCCTTCCAGCCAGTCGTGCTCCGACGTGTCCCATTGCACCAACTCTCCCCGGAAACTCCGGCGCTGCCTCCACACGTGCACCTCCTCGACTGGGCGCCGCTTCCCCCGCCGCAACCCCGCGGCCATCATCCACTGCCGCAGCGTCTCCTTGCTCACCTCCACCGCGTGCTCTTTCGCCAAGTACTCGCAGGCTAGCGTGGGGCCAAAGTCTCCGTACTTCGCTTTCACCAGCTTCAGCGCCTGGGCGCGCAGACTCTCCGCTAAGCGCCGATTCGACGCCCGGCCCCGCAGTCGGTGCACGATACCGCCGTCGCCTTCTTTCTTCACCCGTACCAGCAGCTTCCTCACCCAGCGGTCCGTTACGCCCAACTGCTGCGCCGCCGCCCCTTGCGTGAAATGTCCTTGCTGCAGCTCATGCAATACCTTTAGCCGATCCCGTTCCTTCGTGTTCATCACCAGCAGCTCCTGTTTGCTCATCCGGCAAGTTTGCCGACTTTCAACAGGAACTTTCTACTTTGCTGGAATAGGAACTTCTCACTTTGCTGCGACAATCCCTCGAAAGGTTATTGACTAACTGGGTCAGCGGGTGTACAGTCCCATTCTCGAAGGTAGTAAACAAATATCCGTGCTAACAGAGTGTAAAGGAGTTCATGACTATGCGATTCCGAACCAGGAGTCTAGTTGGTCCGTGTCGGATGCTGTCCAGCGCGGCTGCGCTCTTGTTGTTCATGGTGGGTAGTGCGCAAGGCCAATCCATGATGACGCGGCATACGCGTCGGGAAGTGACCAGCGGTCAGGCGAAGTTTGTGAGCCGACTGCCTGGCCCTCAGGTCTTGAGCCTCGACATTGTTCTGCCGTTGCGCGATCAGGCTGGGCTAAAAGATTTCCTGCAAGAGGTCTACGATCCTGCCAGCCCGATTTACAGGCAGTTCCTTACGGTGCCGGAATTCACCGAGCGGTTTGGCCCCACCCAGGAGGATTATGATGCGGTGGTGGCTTTCGCAAGAGGCAGCGGCTTCAAGGTAGTGGGCGGCACCCGCGACGGCATGGAAGTGCAGGTCGAGGGCTCCGTAACGGCGATTGAAGCTGCTTTTAATGTGGTCATGGGCGTCTATCAGCACCCCACGGAGAATCGCACCTTCTATGCTCCGGATCGAGAGCCCTCCGTGTCTCTCAGATTCCCGCTCTGGCATGTCTCGGGTTTAGATGATTTCTCAATCCCACGTCCCGCCCTGGTGAAGAGGCCGGCTGGTTCAACGCCTGCCGCCTCCACCGGTTCAGGACCCGACGCCTCGTTTCTAGGCAGTGACATGCGCGAGGCCTACTATGGGGGAACTCTCACCGGCACCGGCCAGTCGATCGGGCTGTTCGAATTCGACGGCGTCGATCTCGCCGACGTAGACACGTACTTCACAAACGTCAAGCAAACGAACAAGGTCCCGATCACGCTCATCTCCGTCGGTGGGGCCAGCACGAGCTGTGTGTTATCGGGGGTTCACCCCTGCGACGATACTGAGCAGACAATCGACATCACCCAGGCGGTCTCGATGGCCCCAGGGATGAGCGGGATCTACGTTTACGTGGGCTTCAACAGTACAGCCATCCTCAGTGCTATGAGTACCCATACCCCGCTGAGTGCGCAGTTGAGCTGTTCGTGGGGTTGGACCCCGGCGGACCCCGCAACTGATGATCCGTACTTTGAGAAGTTTGCAGCACAGGGTCAGAACTTGTTTGTGGCGGCAGGCGACTCCGGTTCGTGGACTGCCAGCAATTTCGCTTGGCCCGCGGAGGATCCCAATGTCGTTTCGGTAGGGGGCACAAGCTTGACCACCGAATCCGCGGGGGGCCCCTGGGCCTCCGAAACCGGCTGGTTTGAGAGCGGCGGTGGCGTTTCGCAGATCGATACTCCGATTCCCTCCTGGCAAACGGCGGCGGCCGCGATCAATGCTAGTTATGACGGGGGGGCGTCCACGAGCTATCGGAACGGACCTGATGTTGCGGCGAACGCGGACTACACCTATTATGTCTGCGCCGACCAGGTTGCGTGCACCTCGAACATAGAAGGCGGAACCAGTTTTGCGGCCCCACTCTGGGCGGGCTACATGGCCCTGGTCAACCAACAGTCTAAGACCAATGGCCATGGGCTGCTGGGATTCCTTAATCCGCTGATTTATCCCCTGGGCCTTGGGGAGAACTATAATACCTATTTTCACGACATCACCAGCGGCGACAACGGTTATCCGGCCGTAGTGGGCTACGACCTGGTGACGGGCTGGGGCAGTCCCAACGGCGTCGGCCTGCTCAATGTTCTTTCCAAGACGACGGGGCCAACTCCGAATTTCAGCATCAGCATCTCCCCTGGTTCCGTCACTGTGCAACAGGGCGGCAGCGGCAACACAACGGTCGCGGCTGTCCTCACGGGCGGGTGGGACGCGGCGATCACGTGGTCTGCCTCGGTGCCCACCGGCGTGACGGCGAGCTTTAATCCCGTCACCTCACAAGCGCCAGGCTCTGGAGACTCGATCCTGACCTTGGACACCACCTCGACGATCACGCCCGGCACGTACACCATCACGGTCACCGGGTCCGGCAACGCCATCACGCATACCGCCACTTTCAGTTTGATTGTGACCCCCCCTGGGACCTTCACCCTTTCTGCCTCTCCCACTTCAGTCTCGGTGGCGCAGGGTTCCAGTGGAACCTCAACGATCACGAGTGCCATCTCCGAAACGTTTGATTCGGCAATCACATTGACCACCACCGGCGTACCTACCGGCGTGACGGTGAGCTTCAGTGGGAACCCGATTCCCATGCCAGGCAAGGGAAGCGTAACCATGACCATGGCCGTGGCCGCGACCACCGCCGCCGGCAAGTACTCGATCACCGTCACCGGAACGGGAGGCGGCGCCACGGCAACCACCACAGTCGCGTTGACCGTGACTGTCGCTGCGACCTTCACCATTTCTGCTTCCACTACGTCGCTCTCTGTGGCTCCGGGTTTGAGTGGCACATCAAAGATCACGACCGCCGTCAAGGGCGGGTTTAACTCGCCGGTCACCTTGTCCGCCTTGGGCCAGCCCAGCGGCGTGACGGTGAGCTTCAATCCCGTTACGATCACCACGCCCGCGTCCGGATCATCCGTGATGTCTGTGGAAGTAGCCACAACGACCGCCCCCGGGGGGCCCTACACGATTACCGTCACGGCGACGAGCGGCAGCATCACGCAGACTGCCACTGTCACCTTGACTGTGACTACCGGCTTCTCCGTCAATGCCTCTCCTGGTACGCTCTCCGTGGCCCTGGGTTCCAGCGGAACATCAAAGATCACGACCGCCGTCAATGGCGGGTTTGCCTCGGCGATCGCCTTGTCCGCCTCGGGCCAGCCGTCCGGCGTGACGGTGGGCTTCAATCCGGCTACGATTTCAGCTCCTGGGTCCGGAACATCCACGATGTCCGTCACCGTAGCCTCAACAACCTCCACCGGGACCTACACGATCACCGTCATCGGGACGGGTGGCGACATCATGAACCAAGCCACTGTCTCTTTAACTGTGACTACCGGTCCGAGCTTCAGCATTTCTCCCTCTCTCGCCTCGGTCTCTGTGGCAGCGGGTTCCAGCGGAACATCAACGATCACTTCTGTTGGCTCTGGCGGGTTTGACTCGGCGATCACGCTGTCCGCCACAGGCCAGCCGACCGGCGTGACGGTGGGCTTCAGTCCTAATCCGATTGCGGCGGGCTCCTCATCATCCACGATGACCATGACCGTAGCCGCAGGAACCGCCGCCGGGGGCCCCTACACAATCACCGTCACCGGGACGAGCGGCGTCCTCACGGCGACTACCACTGTCAGTTTGACCATTTCCACCACGGGTGGTGGCGGTGGTAGCGGCGACTTCACAATTGGTGCGTCGCCCAACTCGTTCAATTTGACCTGGGTAAGTTCCGGTAGTTCCACGATTACGGTTACCCCCTCCGGCAGCTTTAGCTCTAACGTCTCCTTGTCGGCGTCCGGACTGCCGAGTGGCGTGACTGCAACCTTCAGTCCCACCTCGATCGCCGGGGGTTCCGGGACATCGACAATGACCATCGCGGTGCGCGAAGGCGCCACAACGGGAACAAGCACCTTTGCTGTAACCGGCACGGGCGGAGGCAAGACCCATACGGCGACAGTCACTCTAACCATCTCAGTAATTTGAGCGCCGAAGGCAGTTCGCCTGCCACCGCAGGCTGAAGAGCTAAAAGGCCTGGACCGCCTGGTCCAGGCCTTTCTTTTTCGTCACCCCTTTGTCGTTCTTGGACAAGCGTGTGCACGGGGATTGATTCAAGTTTCTAACGGGCTGCAATCCTATACCCGGGTGGCGTTGCCGGACGAACGTTCGGAGTGCGAGGTGCTCCCTGAGCTGGGAACGCGGAGGACGGCACAGAACGTAACTGAACGGCAAAGAGTGAGCATGCTAGAATCGGCGAAGAAGGCTCATCAGCTTGCCTGTTGTTGAGGTGCTCACGTCAAGGGTACGGGGCAGCCGATTTGTTGTGACGTTCTTGCGCCCTTGAGGCTTCAAAAGTGAAGGATCCGAAGATTAGACATGCAGCCGGCGGATGACATTCGATGAGTCGAAGAAAGCAACAGCGGTTCCAAGCCAGCAAGGAAGTCAAGCGGCAGGCGCGTCGAGACCTCGGGTCTCCGCCCCCGACGCAACGTCATGAGAGCCGAAAACTCAAATCCCCCAAGCATAGGCGGAAAGAAATGCAGGAAGAAAGCGATTAGCGGCCGGTGCCGAGTGGTTAGAAATAAGGGGCGACCCATGGTTAGCGCCCAGGGGGCCGGCCCGCTAAGTGTGTGGGCCTGATCGGAGCCGGACGCACTCAGCACCATCCACTCCCCACTTCCCGCTTCCCAATCATTCCGTAATCCGATTTTCGACGGAGTCCCGGATTTGGAGCCACGCCGTTTCCGGCACCTTGAGGAACAGATCAGCCACCTGGGAATCGAATTGGGTGCCTTGCTGCCGTTTGACCTCAGCACGAACCTCTGAGAGGCCCACGGCCTTTCGGTAAGCTCGGTCGGAGGTCATGGCGTCGAGAGTATCAGCCAGTGCGAACAATCGTGCGCCCAGCGGGATTTGTTCCCCAGCCACGCCGTGCGGGTATCCCTTACCATCGTATCGTTCGTGGTGATGCTGCACGATGGGAGCGCAAGGCTTAAGGAACGGAATTCGATTCAGGATCTGAACTCCCGCCATAACGTGGCGTCGCATCTGGACCCATTCTTCCTCCGTGAGCTTTCCGGGCTTGAGCAGAATGGCGTCTGCCACCGCAATTTTTCCGATATCGTGCAAGAGCGCGGCATGACCGAGCGCCGGCATGAGCGCCAGCGGATAACTGACCAAACGGGCCAAATACAGTGTGTAGGCCCGCACCCGCAGGGAATGCGCGTAGGTTTCGTGCTCGCGCGCGTCCAGCGCAAGCACCAGAGCCTCGAGACTGGTCTGGTAGTTTTCCTCCACTTCGTGCAATGCCCGCATCAAATCGCGAGTGCGTCGCTCGATGCTGGCTTCAAGCGAGGTACGGTAGGCGCGGGATTCGCGCTCCCTTTGCAGCAGGCGGAAGGCCCGGGAGATGGACTGGTCTAAAGTTTCGAGCGTAAAGGGCTTGAGAAGAAAATCGCTTGCCCCCAAGTGCAAGGCTTCGATGATTTGGTTGACGTGAACTCTACCGGTGGTCAGGATGAACGCGATGTCCCATTTCGACTGCCGCGCCAGGGAGAGCAGTTCCATGCCCGAGCATCCCGGCATGAAGATGTCACAAAGAATGATGTCGAAATTCCCCCGCTCGATAGCTTCCAAAGCCGTCGCGGCGTTTTCTGCAACTGCCACGCTCGACGCCTTGGGTGCGATCGCGACCTTCAGGAATTCACAGACCGGCGCCTCGTCATCAACCACCAGCACCTTGGGTAAAAGAGTCTCAAACATGAGCGGCTTCCAAGCAAGCGCCTCCTCAGAGTCCCAAAGATGATCTCCGAGTTAGCGCCAGCGGGATTCGTACCCCTCTCAAGATGAGAATCGGATTCTCAACCACGCGGCTTTAATCTCTGCCTTAGCCCACGCGGCAAGACAGGCCTCGATCCAATCTTTTCTTAATCCCCCCCAATCTTTCCGCCGATGTAAGAAGTAGTTAATGAGAGAGGGGTTGGAGAGTAGTGTCGCATTATCGATTTGTGGACCACCCCCTAGGCAAATAGCGTGCGAATTCTGGTTGTCGAAGACGACAAAGCTGTAGCCAGCTTCGTGAAAAGAGGCCTGGAATCGGAACAGTATGCGGTGGATGTCGCGGCAGACGGTGAGGAGGCTCAGGCGCTGGTTGAAGCAGCCAGCTTTGACTTAATCATCTTGGATTTGGTGCTTCCCAAAGTCGATGGTTTGGACGTGTTGAAGTACATTCGCAAACGAAAGCCTTCCCCCCCGGTGATGATTCTCTCCGGTCGCGCGCGCGTCGAAGATCGAGTCAAGGGGTTGGACCTGGGGGCGGACGACTACTTAACGAAGCCGTTTTCCTTTAGCGAGCTATCCGCACGCGTTCGAGCCTTACTGAGGCGAAATCCGAAATCGTTTGACATCATTCTACGCGTAGAGGACCTGGAATTGGATCGCGCGGAGCGGGTGGTCAGACGGGCCGGCCGTCGCATCGATCTTACGCCTCGCGAATTCGCCTTGCTCGAGTACCTGATGCGCAATGCCGGACGGTCGGTGACCCGCGCCATGATTATCGAGCATGTCTGGAATTTCTCCTTCGACACAATGACGAACGTGGTGGATGTTTATATCAATTACCTGCGCAAGAAGGTCGATCAGGGCTTTGAACACAAACTCATTCACACAGTCCGAAACGTCGGTTATGAGCTTGGGACAGGGGAGAAAAGGCCATGAACAGCGTGGAACCTCCGCCGAGACCTGGTCAAGAGAAATGGCGGAGCCCTCAGGAGTGCGAAACACTGTCCGCCTCGTCCGCCCGCGGATCTATTCCCTGCCCAGCCGGTCATGACTCGGCGGATACTCCGCAGCCGGAGAATGATCTGACCGGCGCCTTTCTCCATCAACTGAGCCAGATATTGACCTCCCTGCACGGGACGCTTGAATTGGCCCTTCTCGTTGACTGCGATGCGCAAGACTATCGCAGGGCGATCCAGCAGTCACTGGTACAAGCAGAGGGCCTGGTCCAGCTATTCAAGGCATACAGGGCGGAATCCCAAGTGGGGAACGGCCGGTCTGGCGAATGAGATTGAGCAGCGCGACCCGGGAACGGTAGTCCGAAAACTCGCCGGATCATGTCCCTCGGTCCGGGAAGAAAGCACCACCTCCAGATACTGGCATCGACACTAAAAAAATCTAATTAGTAGTTAACGTCCCTCTAACTCTCCCATCCCTATAATGCCTGCGAGTGGAGCAGTCAATGAGCCAAGGGAATTCTCGAGAGGCATGCCGCGTTCCGAGTTCGGCGATTGTGGCGAGCGCTGACAAGGAACTGCGGAAGCGGATTCTCAGACGGCTGCAAGCCCAGAGATGGACCGTTGAGGAAGCGATGGGGGGAGCCGAAGCACTATCGCTGGTCGAGGACGGCGTGGTGGGAGCGCTTTTGCTGGATCGGTGGTTGCCTGACCTCGAAGTGTCGGAATTGGTGGAGATTGTGAAAGCGCGCCATCCACAAGTTCAGGTGCTGCTGCTTGGCTCGGAAGTTGAGGAACGCTTTCTCCTGGAGAGACTCACGCAGTCTGCAACCTTGCCGCTGGGATTCCCCGACGCAGAGGAAGTGGCTGAGAAGTCCGGGTCCGGCTTCTCGATTCCTTCACCCAGCGAGGAGGGGGACCAGAGGTGCGGCGGTGGCGGTGCTCAGGGATTGTCGACGTCAGCCAAGACGGTAGAGCCACTGCCGGGAATGATCGGGTTGAGCGCAACAATGCAGCGGGCCTATCATCTGGCCCGGCTGATAATCCCCCGTGACACGACGGCCCTGATTATGGGTGAGACAGGGACGGGCAAGGAACTGATGGCGCGGGCCATTCACAGGCTGGGCCCACGTGCGCGGCAACCGTTTATCATCGTAAACTGCGCCGCAATTCCAGAATCTCTTCTGGAGTCTGAGTTGTTTGGATACAGCCGGGGGGCGTTCACCGGAGCCTTCCAGTCCCGGCTAGGGCGTATTCATGCGGCGCACGGTGGAACGGTCTTCCTGGACGAAGTCGGAAGCCTGCCTCCGGGTATGCAGGGAAAGTTACTGCGTTTCCTACAGGAGGGAGAAGTCCAACGCTTGGGAAGCCCGGATGTGTTCCGGGTGGATGTGCGGGTCATTGCGGCCACAAACCTGGATCTGGGGAGGGCGCTGGCGGAACGACAGTTCAACGACGCTCTCTACTACAGACTGTGCGTCTTTCCCATCAAGCTCCCACCGCTGCGGGAACGACGGGACGATATCCTCACTCTGGCCACTCATTTTCTCGAATCACTTTGTCGCGACGCCTCTCTCCCCAGTAAGTCGATCGCCCTCGAGGTGGGCAAGGTGTTGGAAGCCTACGCCTGGCCGGGAAATGTTCGCGAACTGCAACACGTCATTGAGCGCGCCTTCATTTTGTCGGAGACCTCGGCAGTCCTTCGTTCGGAGCACATCGACCTACCAAGCTGAGAAGAAACTTAGATTGGGGCCCGAGAGATGGCACTTCTCCTGCAATTGCCACCCTTGCTATGCAAACTTTTCCTGAAACCCGGCAAGAAAGGCCTGTCCTGAAACCCGGTAGTCCGGTGCGCCAACGCTCGACCCAGCGATCGCTGGCGGATGCATTCCGCTCCTTCGCGAATGTGGCAGGTTCTCTGGAGAGCTTTTATACCCAATTGCAGGCGGAGGTTGCGCGGTTGCGGCGGGAACTGGAGCGGGCCAATCGAGATTTGAACCAGAGCCTTGAGGAAAACAAGCGAATCAGAGCTCACCTGAGCCGCACTTTGGAATGCCTGCCGTGCGGAGTTCTGGTCGTTGATGGGGAGCACAAATTAAAACTGGCAAACTCTGCCGCTCTTAGCCTGTTGGGCACACATCAAGCTGCGAGGCAAACGGCTATGGGCGTAGCAAGGGAAGTCATTGAGAAGCTCGAGCTGACCTCGAGTTTGCCGGCCGCCGGCGCCGAGCAGGAGTGGCCGGTGGATGCTCAAGACGGGCAGCATTTTCTTGCCGTGTCTCGCACGCCACTCAGCGGCAACGAAGAATCCGCCGGCGAGTGGATTCTCATCCTTCGTGACATCACAGAGAGCAAGCGGCTTGAGAAGGAAAGGGAGGCTGCCCGGCGCACACAGGACTTGGCGCAGATGGCGATGTTGCTCGCCCACGAGATCCGAAACCCCCTCGGAAGCCTGGAACTCTTCGCGGGCCTTCTGGCCGATGCAACCGAGGAGCGGCCGGTGCTCCACAAATGGGTGGAGCAGGTGCAATCAGGGTTACGGACGTTGTCAGCAACCGTCAACAATGTTTTGCAATTCCACAGCGAACCGCGCTCGGAGCTCTCGCCCGTCAACCTTGTGAGCCTGCTTGCCCAGACGATGGATTTCCTCCAACCCTTGGCCCGGCAGCGCGGCATGCGCATGGACTTCACTGCGCCGGAGTCAGAGGTTCTGATGCGCGCCGATCCACATCGCCTCCAGCAGGTGTTCATCAATCTGGCGTTAAATGCATTTCGCGCCATGTCGGGTGGCGGCGTACTGCGAGTCTCGGTGCAGTGCGGCGATACGCCGGAGGAGTTGCCGGTTCGCGTGGTCTTCCGCGACCACGGGATGGGAATTCCGTCACGGCATCTGGCCAGGGTCTTTGAAGCAGGCTTCACCACCATCGCCGGGAGCCCCGGCCTAGGCCTGGCGCTGGCAAAGAAAGTTGTCGAGCAACACCAGGGAAAGATCTCGGTCGAGAGCGACCCCGAAAAAGGGACAGCTTTCACTTTGAGCTTTCCACGGTCAGGCGTTGTAAACCAGCATGGCGTCGTAGAGATGCCCCCCGCTCCGCGGGATCGCCTATTAGCGGCGTAAGCCATATTGCCGGGCAGCGGCGCGCAGCCGCTCCTGGACAGGAGCTGTCGATGAATCGAGTTCTGGTTGTTGATGACGAGCCGTCAATGCGGGCCGCACTGGAGGCGAACTTCACGCGGCACGGGTGGGAAGTGACGACCGCTTCGGGAACGCACGAGGCAATGGAACGGTTTCGTTCCGCTCCCTGTCCACTGGTGATCACGGACATGCGCATGCCGGACGGCGATGGCCTGGGAGTTATGCAGCACGTCCGCTCCTTGGCGCCCGAGACCGCCGTCATTTTCCTGACCGCCTACGGAAACGTGCCCGAGGCAGTCCTCGCCATGCAGCAAGGGGCCTGCGATTATCTGGTCAAGCCGGTCTCGTTCGAACAATTAAGGCAGACTGTGGCGCGTGTGTTGGGGAATGCGGCGGCAAACGTAAAAGGAACGCATCCGGAAGGGATCGTAGGCCATTCGGCATCCCTGCGCGAACTGATCGAGCGCGCCTGCCAAGTGGCCAAGAGCGACGCAGATGTTCTGATTATGGCCGAAAGTGGGACGGGCAAGGAGCTGCTCGCGCAGTTCATTCACCGGGCCAGCCCGCGCCGCAATTATCCCTTCGTGGCCGTTAATTGCGCGGCTTTCCCGGAGACCCTCTTGGAAAGTGAGTTGTTCGGACACGTCCGCGGCGCGTTTACCGGGGCGGTGGCGACGCGCTCGGGCAAGTTTGAACTCGCTTCAGGTGGGAGCTTGCTGCTCGACGAAATCAGCGAGATGCCGGTCAGTCTGCAACCCAAGCTTTTGCGGGTACTGCAGGAACGTGAAGTCGACCGGCTGGGCGACACGCGCCCACGGCGCGTGGATGTGCGTGTCATCGCCACCACGAATCGACACCTCCCGTCCCTGGTCGAGGAAGGCAGATTCCGGGCTGACCTCTTCTACCGGCTGGACGTTGTGCCCCTCACCTTACCTCCGCTGCGCGAACGCCGGGAGGATATTCCCGAGCTCGTCAAGCATTTCATACGAAAACACGCGCCGCCGGAGCGCGCGGTGCATTTTACCGACGATCTTCTCCGGCGCCTGACGGAATACGACTGGCCGGGAAATGTGAGGGAACTCGAGAATGTGGTTCGGCGAATCCTGGTCCTTTCGCGCAACCCGGTGGCAGGTCTCGAAGTCCTGGAGGCCAAGGACGTAACCGAGAAGAACCTCTCACCCGCCCGATTGCCCGCCCAGGGTGCAACTCTGCGAGACATGGAAAGGCAACTTCTGGAGAGGACTCTCGAGTCGACAGGGGGCAACCGGACGCGCGCTGCAGAAATCCTCGGGGTCAGCCTTCGTACGGTGCGCAACAAAATCCGTGAGTTCGGACTTCCGCCCAAGAGGACCTTATGAGCCGGATGGAGCAACTCTGCCAGTATTTGGACCTGGCGGCATTTCGGCAACGGCTGGTTGCCAGCAACCTGGCCAATGTGGATACGCCGGGTTACCGGACTCGCGACATTAACTTTGAGGGCGAGATGCGTCGCGCTACAGTCCAAGCCGGGGATACGGCCACGAAGCCGCGCGTGTTTGAGGTTTCAGGCCTGATCGAGCGCCCGGACGGGAACAACGTTAACCTGGAACGCGAAGGCCTCCTGCTGGCGAGGACGCAGTTGCAGTTTCGCCTCGGAGTGGAGTTGCTGCGGCAGGAGTTCCAGCGGATATCGGCTGCGGTCAAAGAAGGGAGCTAGGAACATGAACCTCTTGGGAGTACTGGATATCAGTGGGTCGGCACTCACGGCCGAGCGGCAGCGGGCAGAAGTGCTGGCCAGTAATCTGGCTAACGCGCAGACGACTCGAACGGCGAAAGGCGGACCCTACCGACGGCAAATGGTCGTCTTCAAAACGCACCCGGCCGGCCGCAGTCGATTTGCCGGAGTCCTTTCGGGATTCAGCGACCGATTTGCCCAGGGAGTGGAGGTGACGCGTGTAGTGGCTGACCCGACGCCTCCCGTGCAGCGCTATGAGCCAGCGCACCCGGACGCAGACAGCCAAGGGTACGTGTCTTACCCCGCCATCAATCCCATTGAGGAAATGGTGAACCTGATGGGAGCGGCTCGATCGTATGAGGTCAATGTCGCCGCCGTGCAGGCGACTAAGAATATGATCAGCACGTCGCTTGAGATCCTTAGCTAATCGGAGGTGAGCGATGGGCAGTCCGATCTCAGGGATTTCCCAGCTTGGCCCGGCTACAGCCGGAGTCGAGATTGAAAAGACGACCGATGGGGGATCGAGTTTCGCATCCCAGCTCCAGACGGCATTCGACCACATCGAAAAACTCCACGCCGACGCCGACCAACAAATCGCGGGGCTTCTGAGCGGGCAGGGCGAGGACATCCATAGGGTAATGATCGCGGTTGAGAAGGCGAATCTCTCCTTTCAACTTATGATGCAAGTCCGCAACAAGATCGTCCAGGCGTACCGTGACGTCTCAGGAACGCCTTTCTGATAGGTGAGGTATGGCGTTGCACTCCAAGGAGGCTTTCGACCAGATTCAGAAGTATCTGTGGGGGCTAAGTCGAAAGCAGCAAATCACGCTGGCAGGCGGAACGGCTCTGGTCGTCGCGAGTCTTGCGGGGTTCGTGTTCCTGATCGGCAGGGCCGATATGAAACCGCTCTATTCGGGGCTTCAGCCTGAGGAGGCACAATTCATCGCACGAACCCTGGCTGCTGAGAATATTCCCTACGAAATCTCGAGCGATGGAACGAGCTTGCGGGTTCCGGCCAGCAAGGTTGACTCGGTGCGGCTGGAATTGGCTTCGCAGGGATTGCCGCAAACCGGAAGGTTGGGCCTGGAGCTGTTCGACAAACCCAACTGGGCCGGAAGCGACTTTGCGGAAAGGGTGAACTACCAGAGGGCGCTTGAAGGAGAGCTGGAACGAACCATCCGGGCGATTCGGCAAGTGCAGTCTGCGCGCGTCCACCTGGTTATGCCGCACGATTCGCTTTTCAGCGAGCGTGAACGTGAGGCCAAGGGATCCGTAGTGGTCAAGTTGCGTGAAGGCAGGCTGGTGGACAGCGCCATCCG
Source organism: uncultured Acidobacteriota bacterium (assembly GCA_963831905.1). Classification (GTDB taxonomy): domain Bacteria; phylum Acidobacteriota; class Terriglobia; order UBA7540; family UBA7540; genus CAVROP01. Next base: position 716,579 of record CAWHRX010000010.1, read on the forward strand.
GTCCATAACCTACTTGGTGGCCAGCGCTGTGGACAACCTGCGACCGGAGAACGTTACAGTGATTGACGCCGACGGCAACATCCCAATCTTGTCGGGAAGACACACACAAGGGATGGACCACGACGAAGTTGAGGCAATGGAGAACCGCTTGACCGAGAAGCTGGTTTCAACCCTGGCGCCCTTAGTGGGACGCGAGGGGCTGCGGGCCAGTGTCACGGTGGAAAATGATCTGGCGAGCAGCGAAAGCACACAGGAAACCTACGATCCGAACGGTTCGGTGGTGTTAACATCACAGGTCTCCCAGGATCAATCTTCAGAGTCGGACCCGCAAGGAATCCCTGGCACGCCCAGCAACGCGCCCGACTCGAGCGCCAAAGGAACTGCCGCCGCAGCGGCAGACAGCACGCCCGAGGAAACAGGCCAGAGGAGTGAAAGCAAGACATTCGCGGTCAGCAAGGCGGTCCGCCATGTGGTGCAGCCGTCGGGAGCGATCAAAAAGATCGCCGCAGCAGTCCTAGTGGATGACGCTGTGGAGACCAAATCCGAAGGCGGAGCGAATACGGAGAGTCGTCGCAAAAGATCACCGGAGGAGATGAAGCAGATCGAAGAACTCGCGAAGGCGGCAATTGGCTTTGATTCCGCCCGGGGTGATCACCTATCTGTCCAGAATATCTCGTTCGTCGCAATCGCCCCCAGCCCGCCGCCCAACCTGACCGAGCGCCTTGCTCCACTTATTCAGGAATGGATGGGAGTAGTCCGCTACGCGGGCTTGGCGGTTTTATTTCTGTTGATTTACCTCATGGTCGTGCGGCCTGTCAAGAGACAGGTCGTGGCTGCTTTGGCGGTTGAGCAACCGCAACTTCCCCCCGGAACCAGGCAGCAAAGGGCCTTAAGTAAAGGTGAGACACCGCAAAGTGAGCTAACCGCGGAAACTGGAGGAGGCGAGGGAGCAGGGGAGTTGACCGAAATCAACACGGAAGTCAAGAGAACCGTAGTGCTCAAGAACCAGTTGGTTGAACGAATCAAAAAGAATCCTGAAGCCGCAAGCCGATTGATCCAAAACTGGGTCCGGCAAGGCGAGGTAGAAGCATGACCGAAGCTCTTTCCGTGTCAGCGCCGGAAGGAAGTCACAAGGTCCGGTCTCACCTGGACGGTCCCGGCGTGACAGGAATCCGCAAGGCAGCAATCTTGCTCGTCCTCTTGGGTGATGATGTGGCTAGCGAGGTTTTCCGGCACCTCAATATTGGCGAGGTCCAGCAGCTTACGGCAGAAATCGCTCAACTCTCTTCTATCTCGTCCGAGATGGCAGCTTACGTCCTTCAGGAGTATCACCGTTTGTCGCTGACTCAAGACTATCTCGCCCAAGGCGGGCAGGAGTATGCCACCCAACTACTGGTCAAGGCATTCGGAAAGGAAGGCGCGAGTACGCTGCTCGAACAAGTTTTGCAGGCGCAGGAGGCCAACGCTCTGAGTTTCGACACATTGCGCAAGGCGGATCCTGAACAACTGGCGAAGTTTGTAGAAGGCGAACACCCTCAGACCGTCGCACTGTTACTGGCTCATCTTGGAGCCCGCGCCTCGACTTCCCTGCTGGTCCTGCTGCCGGAAAAGCTGCGCGGCGAAGCTGTCCGGCGGTTGGCGGTGATGCAGCAATTCTCCACCGAAATGGTGAAGAGGATCTCGGCGGTGTTGCATAAGAAGCTGGCCTCGGTGGGCGAACAGAGCCGGCGTGCCTACGGAGGCGTGAGTGCAGTCGCCGAGATGCTCAATAGTGTGGACCGGAAATACAGCGATCAGATCCTCTCCAGCATTGAGCAGCAGGATCCCAAACTGTCGCTGGCCATCCGGGACCTGATGTTCGCTTTTGAAGACCTGAGCACGGTTCCGGAGGCCGCCATTCGTGAGGTGCTGGGCCAGGCAGATAAAAAAACATTAGCGACTGCCCTGAAGGGCGCATCCGAGGATTTGAAAAATCACTTCTACAAATCCATGTCTTCGCGCGCTGTGGAAATGTTGAAAGAGGACATCGAAGCTCTCGGCCCCGTTCGTTCCAGTCAGGTGCGGCAAGCGCAACAGGAGATTGTGAATTTGGCGCGCAAGCTCGAGACAGACGGCAAGATTGCCTTGAAGAGTAGCGGAGAAGATGCCTATGTGGTCTAGGCCCCAGGTTGCGGTTGACGAAGTTGTGCCGCCCGCAATTCAGCCTTATGTCTATCGTGCCGTGCTGGACGCGATGGGTGAAGGAGCAGAGCAAGGAGGTCGACCCGGAGGCCCGACTGCCCCGAATCCCAATACTGACCCGCAAGCCCCTCGTGAATCGAGGCCCTCCCAAAAAACTACCTTTAACGAGGACGAAGTGCGGGCAAAGGAAGAGCAAGCCCGCGCGGTTGGGATCAGGGAGGGTGAAACGCAAGCCCGATCCCGATTCGAGCGGGAGATTGCCGCGGAGCGCCAGGTCTTGGCCAGGGCGGTGCAGGATTTTGCGCGCGATCGTGAGAAATACTTTAGCCATGTGGAGGCCGAAGTGGTTAAGCTCGCCATCGGGATCGCGCGTAAAATCCTGCATCGGGAAGTGCAAGTCGACCCCTTACTTCTGGCCGGGGTGGTGCGTGTGGCGCTCGATAAAATCGCTGCCGGCACCAGTGTGCGTTTGAGAGTACATCCCGATCATGTCTATGCGTGGCACGACTTCTTTTCGAACCAGCAGGAGCATCGCGTCGTTCCGGAGTTGCTGGGCGACGCAACGCTCGGGATGGGACAATGTGTTCTGGAGACGGCCCTGGGGACAACGGAGCTTACCTTGGAGGCTCAACTGGCAGAGATTGAGCGAGGATTCTTTGACCTGTTGGCTCAACGCCCGGCGGCAACCTGATGGACGCTGCGAAACAACTAGCCCCATATTTCCAGTATCTCGATTTGTGCTCTACCGCACGCTGGTTCGGCCGCGTCACCAAAGCAATCGGTTATCTGGTTGAATCCGAAGGCCCATTCTGCTGTGTCGGCGAGTGTTGCGAGATCGCGGACTCCGAGGGGAATGTCGCCCCGGGCGAGGTGATAGGATTCCGGGGACCGAATGTGCTTTCCATGCCGTTGGAGAGGCTGGGCGGGATACGATACGGCGATCGGATCACGACCTGGGGCGCCCAACCTGCCGTCCGCGTAGGCGAGGAATTGCTAGGCCGAGTGATCGACGCTGCGGGAAAGCCACTCGATTCACTTCCGGACTATCGCGCTCGCGACCATCAACCGCTACATGCGTCCGGACCTGCCCCTCTCGAGCGACTGCCCATCCGAGAGGTGCTGGCGACGGGCATTCGGGCGATCGATGGTTTCATCACCTGCGGCCGAGGGCAAAGGCTGGGGATTTTTGGCGGCAGCGGGGTAGGCAAAAGCACCTTGGTGGGCATGATGACTCGCGGCAATGCGGCCGACCTTGCCGTGCTAGCCCTGGTGGGCGAACGCGGCCGTGAGGTGCGGGAGTTTCTAGAGGGCACGCTGGGAGTGGAGGGGCGTAAAAGGTCAGTGGTTGTGGTCTCGACCTCGGATCAGTCTCCGTTGCTGCGCATACGAGCGGCTCTGACCGCGACTGCGGTGGCGGAGTACTTCTGCGCCCGCGGCAAGCAGGTGCTGTTGGTGGTTGATTCTCTGACGCGTTTTGCGATGGCGCAGCGCGAAGTCGGATTGGCAGCCGGTGAGCCGCCCACCGCCAAGGGGTATACGCCTTCGGTTTTCAGTCTCCTCGCGCAGTTGATTGAACGCGCCGGGCGCTTCAATGGAGGCAGCATTACCGCCTTTTACACGGTTTTGATGGAAGGGGATGACCAACTGGACCCGCTGGTAGATTCCATCCGGGCGCTCGTAGACGGCCACATCGTGCTCGACCGGCGACTCACTTCGCAAACCCATTTCCCGCCCATCGGGATTCTCGACAGCCTCAGCCGTCTCATGCCCGCCGTCAGCACGCGTGCCCACATGGAGAAGGCCAGCCGGTTGCGTCGTCTGGCCGCCGCCTATGCTGCATCCGAAGACACGATTCGAGTGGGCGCTTACCAGAAAGGTCTCGACCCGATTCTGGACCAAGCCCTGGCGATTATCCCGGCGTTGACCTCGTTTCTTCAGCAGCGGCCTGACGAGAAAGCTCCGTTTGACCAGACCGTATCGGCCTTGCAGGCCATTCCAACGTAGAGGGTTCCATTATGGCATTTCGTTTTCCTCTGAAGGCCCTTCAACGTCTGCGCGCCATTTATGAACGGCGCGAGGGGCAGCGTCTCGCAGCCGTCACACTTCAACTATTCGCCGCTCAGAAGCAGCTTGCCGCTCTGAAGCAGGGGCAGATCGATGAGGCCGGATCTCTTTCCAAAAGCCTAAAGCGGGGAATGACGGGAGCCGAAGTTCAATTTCAGGTCATCTGTTCCGCCTCGCGTCTCAAGCGAATAAAGGTCCTAGCCCAACTGGTCGAGAGTTTGAGCCGGCAACGCGAAGGGCAACTGGCCGAATACCGGGAAGCGCGCCGGAACCTGGAGGTCATTACCCGCCTTTACGAACGCCAACTTGCCGCCTATCGACGCGCTCAGGCGCGCCGCGAACAGCAGCAGGCAACCGACATGTTCCTCATTCGTTCTCAAACTCCTGCTGAAGGTCAGTAGTTGCCTGGAGACTCGGCAAAACTTTCCACCCAAGAAATCCCGGCTGAACCATCCTAACACGCTACCTTTCTCCCTTCCTGGTCCCGAAACCCGTTGAGGCGGCAGAAGATCGCCATTACCTTGGGCCAATTCCCGGCTCGAGTCAGGTTTGGACCAGCGTATGCTCGATTAGAGTTGCCCTCTAGGGGCAGACACAATGAGAGTTCTCGCCGCTAACATGGTCAGCGTAGAAGGCCAGACTGGGGCCACCGCAAACGCGCAAGCAGCTTCGAATACGCAGGCGAAAGTGGGTTTTGCAACCGAACTTAGCAGTAGGCTCGTCTTCAAGCCCAGCCCGACTGATCCGGCGCAGGCCAGCGTGCGGGGAGGTGCGCTGGGGATAGGGAAACCGTCTGAAGACTGGGACCATAGTCGCCAAGCTGCCGGTCCCTCGGCAGGACTGCAGGACGTGACTGCGCCGCCAGGCTCCCTCCCCACAACAACCAGCCCAAAGGACAACACCCCGTCCACTATTACTCTCATCGAGGCAGCCGCGCTTCACTTCTCCTCGACGCCTGCTAAAATTACGCTGAAAGACAAGTTACAAGCCCCTTCGGCGGTCGGCGTCGCGCCGACGCAGGCTGCTGCGAGCTCGTCGCCAACACTCCCGTCTCAGGATCCTCCAAAGCCTCAAAAACGGCCCACATCGGCCTCAAGTGCAAAATCGGCTTCACCCAACAATGCATTACCGGCCGAATCCGGTTCGTCCTTGACCCAATCTCGCCCTACGCCGCATTCCGCCGTGACTCAACAACGGCCCGCAGTCACAATGACGATTCTGGAGCAGCCAGCAAGCGCAGATTCGACAATCTCGAGCCGCATAAGCAAATCCTCAAGGCCCGCAGAAGGGGAAACACCTGCGCAGCTCCACAACGTACTCGCAGGCGTGGGGATTCCACAACCTCCCAGCGGCGCCGGTCCCAAAATAGAGGCCTCTCCATCCAAGAGCTCGAAGGATCCCGCCTTAAGCCAGGCCACACCGAACGTCGTCGATCCACCGCCGCAGCCTTCAAACCCGGCGAGGACCAACGCATCCGAGCAACATAAATCTGTAGACGTTGCAGAACACGCATCGGATCAAGTTCCCGCTGCTCTCGGAGCGAATCCGATCCAGTCGAGTGAAGTAACCGAAGAACCAGCGATAGCGGCACTCTCTCCATCTCAGTATGTCATTGCGGAGCCGGAGCCGCTAGCGCCCTCCCGTAATGCCACAGTTGCATCCGCCTCGACTAGAGGGTCGAAAGCAGCACTTCCAAATGACCTAAATCCTCTCTGGACCGCTGCTCCCGACGCGCCGAACATGAACCACTTGAGTAACGGACCAAGAAGCGCGCTAGCGGAGACAACCACTTGGTTATCCATTGTATCGACACCCGCGCAGGTCCAGGGTCCCGCAAATGGAGAAGCCCCGGTTAACACAGAGAGCACCAGCGGCCCAGACTATACATCATCTAATTCAGCAATCAAAACCGCATCGTCACTGAGCAGCGCAACAACAGGGTCAGAATTGCAAAGTACCTCCAGCCTCAACAATCCCAAATCTGCAGCACCCCAAGAGAAAGACTCAAAGGCGTCCCCACGGAACCAAGGAACGCCTTTCAATGAAGATCCGGCGCTTGTTCCGCTAAGCACAGCTAGAGGCATCGCATCGAAACAAGCGCAGCCAGGTTCTGGCGGGGGATTAAATCTCTCTTCGAAGGCGTCGGTCACTGCAATAGAGTCTAACGGCCCGGCCAGTGGGTTAGAGAATGCCGCGACTCAATTAGGGATGGCTAACCCACGCATTAGCGTGCGAGCCGTCGGCGCGGGAGCGCCAATCCAGCAGACCGCGACGCATTCGGAACCGCAAGCTCCGACCGGCCCTCCCCAATCAACCGTACCTCAACAGGCGGCCGGCGCCGGCGAGTCCGCTGGCGGCTCCTACGACTCCGTGGCCCCTAGCCTGAATAATTCACATTTCTAAAGACACCAAAAGCCTCCTGTGGTACAAACACGGTGTTCATGCGGGTTTGAACCAAACGAGGAGGCTTTCGGTTGACCGAGAATAGTACAGCACAGTGTTTGTTGTTTTCCAATATTTTTCCGAAGCCGGTGGTTGCGCAGTTTGATAAGCGCCAGAGCAGTTCCGATGGCGGCGCGATCCTGCTGAAGGCTGCCGACCGTCGGATGCAACTGACGGAGGCGCTGGCGGCCTGCTTGAAGGACGAGCGGCAGCCGGGCAAAGTCGACCATGCGATCGAGGAACTGCTGGCGCAGCGTATCTTCGGTATCGCCTGTGGCTATGCCGATGCCAACGACGCGGCTCGATTGGGCGAAGACCCCGTGCACAAGATGCTGATCGGGCGCGATCCGGTGGAGGGAGCGGACTTGGCCTCGCAACCGACCCTGAGTCGCTTTGAGAATGTCCCGGACCGCAAGCAGCTTTACCGGATGGGTGAGGCGCTGGCCGACCGCGTTATTGAGCGCCATGGCCGCCGGCTGCATGGGCGCGCCCAGCGGATCACCCTCGACCTCGATGTGACCGACGATCCCACGCACGGTGCCCAACAGTTGAGCTTCTTTAACAGCCACTACGATACCTGGTGCTATTTGCCGCTGCTGGGTTTCTTGAGCTTCAACGACGAGAAGGAGCAATACCTGTGTGCGGCGGTGCTGCGGCCGGGCAATGCGCCAGCCAGCGAGGGAGCGATCGGCATACTCTGGCGCATCCTGAAGCGGGTGTGGGCAGCCTTCCCCAAAGCGCGCGTCCGAGTGCGGTTGGACGGCGGCTTCGCTGATCCGCGGCTGCTGGACTTCCTGGATGTCATGGGGGTCGAATACGTGGTCGCCATGGCTAAAAATGCGGTGTTGAACCGCCTGGCCGAGCCCAAGATGCAAGCAGCCCGCCGGCTTTCGCAAGAGACGGCGAAGACGGAGCACATTTACGGAGAAACTGGCTACGCGGCCGAGAGCTGGTCTTCGCAGCGGCGGGTGATCTTCAAGGCGGAAGTGGTGCGCCAAGAAGGTAAGGAGCCGAAAGACAATCCGCGCTTCGTCATCACCAACCTGAAGCAGAGCCCGCAAGGGATTTACGAGCACGTCTATTGTGAGCGAGGCGAGATCGAGAATCGCATCAAGGAACTGCATTACGGATTGGAGATCGACCGGACGAGCTGCACGAAGTTTCTGGCCAATCAGTTCCGGGTGCTGATGACGGCGGCGGCTTACGTCCTGATGCAGGAGTTGCGTCTGCGGGCTGCACGCACCGCTTGTGCGCGGGCGCAGGTGTGGACCTTGCGCGAGCGGTTGCTGAAGTTGGGGGCCAGTGTGATCGTCTCGGTGCGTCGTGTGGTAATTCATCTTCCTGTCTCGTTCCCGTTCCTGGGCAGCTTCCGCCAGATCGCCCTCAGCTTTGGCGCTTCGAGCGGATAGCCAATTCCTCTTACTGGGATCATGTCGAACCATTTCTTCTGCGACGAGACTCTCGCCGAGGTGTCTTCAAAAACCGCCGCATTCCTGCGCTGACGGGAGGAACGAACCCAACTGCATGCCCTGGCACTTCGGTTCGGGCTGCCGGGTTCGTCTCATGCCAAGCAAAACGAGCCAGAACCAACCTTCACATGCCGTTCATGAATAAAGCGGGCTAGCGATGACGAGACAATGACTCTCTTCGTCGTACCGGACTATTCGCTCGCGCAGTCATTTGGATCGACCAAGGCTACGTCATCCCTCAACGAGGGCGAACCTGTGAGTTCGGGTCGAAGCGAAAATCCCCAGGCGGCATCTGGCACCGCGCAAGGGCCAAGCGGCCATGGTGCACCGATTCCCATTCCAGACTCGCTTGCGCAGGCTCCCGTCCAAGCCCAGGAGGATGAAGCGGATCCCTCAGTCCGCGACACCAGGCAGCCGGCAGCTTCCGGCCACAAAAACGATGGAGATGCAGTGCGGGACCCGACGAAAGAAGTGGACGCAAAACCCGGTTTGCCAAAGACCACTTTGGATTCTCCTGCTTCGCCGCAGTTCAGCATCCAGGGGCCGCCTCCAACAGGTCGCGCGGCTCCCCAGATTGTGGGAGCGCCGCAGGGCCGCGCCGAAGCCGCCAACACGAGCCTTCCCACCGGCTACCAGGCGGCCGTCCGCGAGTCAGTAAGTTCTGCACGTCTCACACAGCAAGCCGGCAGTGCGGAGATGCAAGTCAAGCTGCGCACCGAGTCGCTGGGCCCGATTGATGTGCGAACCATAGTGAGAGGGAGTGATATTGGCGCATCAATTCGCGTAGAAGCTCGCGAAACTCAAATGATGATGTCCAACGAAATCTCGCGTCTGGAGCAGGCTCTGAGCGAGCGAAGCCTTCGCGTGCAGCGCTTGGATGTTCTTCAGGGCTCTGTGTCAGGAGGCCAGTCGAGTGGAACAGGGCCCGGCAGCTACCAAGGAAATCCGTCACGATCCCGGCAGGGCTCTGCAAGCTATACCGGGGACGGGACATATCCAACTTTACCCGAGACTCCGCCGGTTTACGAAGAGGGGTCGCTCGGGCTGTCAACGACTCGAATCAACCTGCGCGCGTGAATTAGCGGCGAGCTTCCTTCGCCTATCGAAACAAAGGAGAGATGTTCATATGAACGTGATTAACACTCTTGGTTTGAGACCTATGGATTCAACATCAGCGTCCTCGGGATCAACAAGTTCTTCGTCAAGTTCGACAAGTTCAATCAGCAACGATCTGAGCACAACCTCATTTATGACACTGTTGTCGGCGGAACTTCAGAATCAGGATCCTACTCAACCCGTGGACCCGACTGAGTTTGTCACACAACTTGCCCAACTGACCGAACTTCAGTCGGTAACGCAGATTCAGCAGTCAGTTAGCCAGATTGCGGCTTCGGTGGCGGCGAATCAGGCCTCGGGGACTAGCGGCGGTGCTTCAAGCTGACGTGGAGCCGGCCGAAGCCGTCGCGATCCGGCCGGAAAGCAGACCGTTAGCGATTCCGGTAACACAGGAGCGGCTGTCCTCCGCTCGGCAGCGCGTCTCCTAAATAATCTTCGACTACTTATCTGAGGAGGAGGAACGTTATGGGATCTTTTTCTACTTCATTGTCGGGTGTGGAGGCAGCTTCACAAGACTTAGCTGTCATCTCCAATAACCTCGCCAATCTCAATACGACCGCTTACAAGAACCAGGAGGCGAACTTTAAAGATTTCTTCTATCAAACGTTAGGTACGGACGGTGCCGGCGATCCCACCCAGATCGGGGCCGGCAGCGTGGTCGATTCGGTAATCTCGGCGTTTACACAGGGCACTATTGGCAGCACAGGTGTCCCAACCGATATGGCCATTCAAGGCTCAGGCTTCTTTGTCGTGCAGGATGGCGGATCGACCCTTTACACCCGTGCGGGTGACTTCTCTCAGAACGACCCCGGCTTCCTTGTGACCAGCAACGGCGGTTACGTGCTGGGCTACCCCGCCGTCAACGGAGTTATAAGCCCATCTCAAACGCTCGCTCCTCTTCAAATCGCCAGCGGCCAAATCTGCGCCCCGAATGCCACGGCCAACGTCGAACTGACCATGAACTTGAACGCGTCGGCCGGAACTGCCAGCACCGCCGGAACTGCAGCAACCGGAACACTCACCGTGACCGCAAATGCCACCGCCGGTGAAACCGTCACCATTGGAGGCACGACCTACACTTTCGAAACCACGCTTGGCACTTCGCCCGACGAGGTTCAAATCGACTCAACTTCGGCGGCCAATACTCTCACCAATCTGGCCGACGCCATCAACGGCACCGGCGCAGCCGGCACAAATTACAGCTCGGGAACTACTGCCAACACTTCCGTCACCGCGACTGCGGGATCAAGCACCCTCACCCTAACAGCCGCCCAAGCCGGAACTGCAGGCAACAGCATCGCCACGACGGCCACGTGGGGCGCCTTTGGAGGAACCTCGCTTTCAGGAGGGACAGCGGGGTCGGGCAGCGGCACAGCGGCTACCGGCTCGCTCACGGTGACGGCGAATGCGACCGCCGGCCAAACCGTCACCATCGGCGGCACGACCTATACTTTCGAAACGACGCTCGGCACTTCGCCGGACGAAGTTCAAATCGATTCAACCTCGGCGGCTAATACCCTCACCAACCTGGCCGACGCCATCGATGGTACGGGTACAGCCGGCACGAATTACAGCTTGGGAACCACTGCCAATTCCTCAGTGAGTGCAACCGCAAGTGGATCAACTTTGACGTTAACGGCATCCCAGACGGGGACGGGCGGCAACAGTATCGCCACCACCTCAACCTGGGGCTCGTTTGGCGCAACCACTTTGACAGGGGGAACGGCGGCATCGAGCGCTGCGGCAGGCAGTACCTTCGCTGAGCCCGTAGTCGTTTATGACTCACTTGGGAACAGCCACACTGTCACCTTCACTTTCACCAAGGCCGCGTCTAACACGTGGAGCTATAACATCACGATTCCGGCTGCGGACGTGGGGCAAACCGGCTCTCCGGTGTCGGTCGGTACCGGCACATTGCAGTTTGATGCCAGCGGAAACTTGATCTCACCGAGCGCCGATGTGACCGGCATCAATGTTACAGGGCTGACGGACGGTGCCAAGAACTTAAGCCTCACCTGGCAACTCTTTAACCCCACCACAAACTCGCCCGACATCACGCAGGTGGCAGGTCAGTCCAACGTCTCCAGCGCCATGCAGGACGGGTACACGAGCGGCGCTCTCCAATCTTTCACCATCAACGCTGACGGAACCATCCAAGGGGTCTTCTCAAATGGCCAGACCCTCACGCTTGGGCAAGTTGCATTGGCCACTTTCCAAAACATGCAAGGGTTGCAGCTCAACGGATCCAACATGTTCCTAGCAACACCCGCTGCCGGGATCCCCAGCATTGGGATACCTAATTCTGGTGGACGCGGCACGATTGTGGGCCAGTCGCTGGAAGCCTCGAATGTCGACATGACCACCGCGCTGTCGGACCTGATCGTGGCGGAACGTGATTACCAATCCAACGCACGCGCCATCTCGACCGCCGATCAAATGCTCAATTACGTGCTCACGATGCAGCCGTAGTAAGCGCTTGTCGCGGATTATCGACACGGATTGTAAGGGCTCGTAGCGTGCTTCTCTGGGGTTCACACTTTGCAGCGCCAACGCAAAGAGTGAGCCCCCTGCGGGTTCTAAGAATCATTCCATTAGCCTTTCCTAATAGCAGAATGAGAACGAAACAATCTGCTGAACAGCCGCGGATAAACTCGTCCCCAGGCGTTCAGAAAACTCCCTGAATAGGCAACCACTTCCCGGCGCCGCAGGTGCGCGCCGCACCTTCCGCCGAAGCTTGCGAGTTTTTGGCTCTCCACTTGCTCCCTGGTATATCGCCATGGATGAGACGCCTAATCAGGAAGTGACAGCAGGTCAAGCGCCCGGCAACAGGTGGCGCACGCTAGTGGTAGCGGCAGCATTGGTTATTGCCTTGGGAACCGCCGCGGCGTGCTTTTTGTTTCATCGCTCGGCATCGGGGGCGGAGAACAAGGCCAAGGCAGAGCCTAAAGCGAAATACGTAATGCACCTCGATCCGTTTGTGGTGAATCTGGCGGACGCGGAAGGGGATCGCTTCCTTCGAGTGGGAATTGAACTTGGACTCGACCGGGAGGCGGAGGAGCACGGACACCCAGCCGAAGCAGCCATGTCGCTTGCGCGCACCCGTGACACCATCTTGTCGATTTTAACCACCTGCAATGCCGAGGCCCTCGTGTCTCCCAACGGAAAGGCAATCCTCAAGCAGCGGTTGGCCACGGCCCTTCGCGAACGGGCCCCGGAACTCGGTGTTCGTGAGATTTACTTCACTGAGTTCCTCGTTCAACGGTGAAGAGCATGGAACCCAGCCGCACTGAAGCTGTTGCCGGCCAGTCGCCCGGCACCGAGGCTGCCTGGAATCACGTGAAGGGACTCCTGTGCAGGCTCAGCGTTGAGATCCCGATCCGGCATTTTACCGTCAGGCAACTCCTTGACCTGGGGCCGGGCGCCATCCTGGATACCCATTACGAGGAAGGATCTCACGTCCCGGTAATCGTGAATGGAGAACTGATCGCTTGGGGAGAATTCGACGTGGTGGAAGAGACCTTGGCCATTCGGCTGACGGAACTTGTCTCTTGAAGCTGAGGTGGCGAAGGCGTCCCGCGGGATTTCAAGCGCTGATCCTTTTGCTTCGCCCGCGTCAAACCCTGGGGCGCGGTTGCGGAACACATAACCCTCCGCGACAGCGCGGCCGCACCCCGCCGCGGGGTGGAAGGATCTCCACATGGGAGAGGGCAGTATGAGTGAAGCCGCTGTTGAGAGTTTTTGGTCCGCTGTGGGCAGCATGTTCACCGCCCTCGCGGCGAGAGTCCGGAAGAACCTCGATCAACGCCGCTCGGCGCGCCGCTTGCGATTGTCGGAAACTCTCTCGCTCGGCGAAAAGAGATTCCTGGCGGTCGTGCAATTCCAGCAGCAGGAATTCTTGGTTGGCGGTACGGGAAACTCCATCGCTCTTCTGGCCAAACTGAACGGACCAGAGGCGCCGGACAGTCACGACGCCGCGCAGCCAGCAGGCGTTTAAGTTCATGGATCTCGGGAGAAGTTGACAGCCACGTCGATGCTAAGGAAAGGCCTCATGACCGTGCTGCTGACGGGAACGTTGAGCGCCAAAGCGTTGGGCGCTCCTCTTCCCCAACAGTCTAAGGGTCTGGGAATACCGGGCCTCGAAAGCGTGGGGCACTCCGCTCCCTGGACGATCCTCATCCTGCTCACCCTTCTGACGCTTCTGCCCGCGATTCTGCTGGCGATGACGCCGTTCGTGAGGCTGCTGGTGGTCTTTCACTTTCTTCGCCAGGCGTTGGGCACCCAGACCACACCCACAAACCAGACGCTCATTGGTCTTTCTCTCTTCCTGACGTATTTCATCATCCAGCCCGTGGTCCTGGATGTTTACAAGGTTGCCGCCGTTCCGCTCCAAAAGGGAACCATAAATACACTCCAGGCCGTGGAACTCGGCGCCAATCCAGTGCGGCGATTCATGCTCAAATTCGCGCGCGAGAAAGATCTGGCATTGTTTGTCGAGCTGGGCAAGATACCCCGCCCGCGTCAACCGGAAGACCTTCCCATCCGCGTGGTCGTTCCGGCTTACATTCTCTCGGAGCTGAAAGCGGGGTTTCAAATCGGAATGGTGTTGTTCCTGCCCTTCCTGGTCATTGACCTGGTCGTGGCGTCCGTCACCACTTCAGTTGGAATGCTCCAGTTGCCTCCGGTAATGATCTCGACTCCGCTCAAAATCCTGCTCTTTGTGATGGTCGACGGGTGGAACCTGGTAGTGGGGTCTTTGATGAAGAGTTTCTCTTGAGGAGTGACGATGTCTGCAGAGATGGCAGTTGAACTCGCACGTAGGACCATGGAGACCGCGTTTCTGCTGAGTGCTCCAATCCTTGTCGTGGCGACGGTTGTGGGGCTGCTCGTCAGCCTGCTCCAAGTTATGACTTCCGTCCAGGACATGACCCTGTCCACCGTACCCAGATTGTTTGCTGTGGCACTCGCGACGTTTCTGCTTCTCCCTTGGTCACTGCGAGTCGTGACGAGGTTCACGCTGGAAGTCTTGACCGATTTCCGCCGTTTCTTGGGATGAGGAAGAAACGAACGGGTAGCTAAAGCAGAGCTATCAGTCCGGGCGTCACATCATTCACGCGCAAGGGGGGAATCCGCGATTCGCGCATTCGCGGGGGCGACGCTGCCCGTGGTTTTAATGTGGGAAGGGGTGCTGCAGGCGCACGACGAGCAGAAGCAACAGTGAGGAAGGCGAGACAGTGGGTGCAGGATTGGAACAGGTGATAGCCCAAGCGGTCTTTGTCGGCGTGCGCGTCGGCATGCTGATGGTTTTCGCCCCGTTCTTCGGGGGCTTGGGCATTCCAGCGCGCGTCAAACTCGGACTGACGGTAGCTCTGACCGCGCTGCTCTATCCCGTCTATGCGCCTCGCTCGATCGATCTCGCCAATCTTGACTGGTGCAGAGTCGTCGGCGGCGAGGTCATTGTGGGCCTACTGCTCGGCCTAACGCTGACTTTCGTCATCGAGGGAGCGGAATTAGCCGGGCAGATCCTGGGATTCCAATTAGGCTACTCCCTGGTGAACGTGATCGACCCCCAGACGCAGGTGGACACGCCGGTTCTTTCCATATTTCACCAGTCCATCGTCGTGCTTCTGTTTTTGCAACTTGGAGTCCACCACTGGTTGTTGCGGGGTTTGGCGAAGAGCTTCGAGTATTTGCCTCCCGGCGTGGCGACCGCCACCCCTCAGGCGACGGAGGGATTGATTCACGCAGCCGGCGCCATGCTGGTCATCGCAGTTCAAATTGCCGCGCCCGCCCTTAGCGCCACTCTGCTCGCCGACATCATTTTGGGGCTGATCGGCAAGGCCTCGGCCCAACTCCCGGTCATGTTTATTGGGCTCTCCGTCAAGGCTCTGGTGGGCTTCCTGGTGCTCATGGGCTCACTGCGGTACTGGCCGGTACTGATGGACAGGTATTTCCTTCGTGCCCTCCAGACCGCGGAGCATTTGTTACACCTTGCGCGGTAGGCATCCAGAGGCGTTGCTGCGGTGCCCAAGGGCAACCATGAGGTCCGGCTTCAGTTCTGGTTCGATGAGAGCGCTTTGCCGTGGCTGATGAGAGCAAAACTGAACAAGCAACACCGCGACGACGCGAGAAGGCTCGCGAGCGCGGCCAGGTGGCGCGCAGCCGTGAGTTGCCTTCCGCCTTGGCGTTACTGACCGTTACTTTCCTGGTGTGGTGGCAGGCGGAAGTCTGGAAGCTCCAATGGCGCGACTTCCTCGCTCACGGTCTGCCTCTGCCTTCGGATGACCTGAAAGCCTATTTAACGCTCTTGCAGCGTACCGCCATGCTCGTTATTCGTTGGGGCGCGCCACCGCTGCTGATGAGCTGGTTGACCGCTGCCGGCGGAATCGTGGCGCAAGGGGGCTTTGTCTTTGCGCCGGAAGCGCTGGGACCGAAACCGGAGAAGCTGAACCCCGCCGCGAACCTGGGCAAGCTTATTTCGCTGAACTCTCTGCGAACGCTTTTGAAGTCCCTCCTGCCCGCGGCCTATCTGGTGTATCTCGGCGTCACACTGATTACAGCTCAATGGAACAAAATCTTGCGCTCTTGTTTCCTGACACCTCGTGCCGCGTCGGGCTGGATTTTCGAGCAGGCATATGGAATGGCCTGGAAAGCCGGATTGGTGTTCGCGGTATGGTTCCTGTTCGACTACCTGCTTGAGCGACTGAGCTTTGAACGGCAACTCCGCATGAGCCGCCAGGAGATCCGCGAAGAGGCCAAAGAGACGGAAGGCCAGCCGCTCATCCGCTCCCGCGTGCGCCGCCTGCAACGCCAAATGCGCAAACGGCGCATGTTGAAGGACGTGGCGCGCGCCAGCGTGGTGGTTACCAACCCTACAGAGTATGCCGTGGCCCTCGAATACCAGCCCGAGGAAATGGCGGCTCCGAGCGTGGTGGCCAAGGGCCGCAATCTGCTGGCACAGCGCATCAAGCGGGAAGCCAATTGGCATGGGATTCCAATCATTGAGAATCCCCCTCTTGCCCAAGCGCTTTACCGCACTGTCGATGTCGGCCAGGCCATTCCCGCCAAACTCTATGCGGCCGTGGCGGAGATTTTGGCCTTCATTTACCGCCTCCAGGGGCGGACCCACGTTCCAAGAGCAAGGGAATAAGGAAGAGGGATGCCCGCAACTTCCAAACCGAACCCGCAGCGCGATAAGTCGCCCACCGACTGGGTCGTGCCGGCCGCTGCGGTCGCCACGGTCTTCGTAATGCTCATTCCCGTTCCTTCCTTTGTGCTGGATGTTCTGCTCTCTCTTAGCATCTCCGCCTCGGTACTCGTCCTGCTGGTATCGATGTACATTTTGCAGCCGGTAGAATTCTCCGTCTTCCCTTCCCTTCTGCTGCTGCTTACGCTTTTCCGGCTGTCGCTCAACTTAGCTAGCAGCCGTCGCATTCTGCTGCACGGGAATGAAGGTTCGGCTGCCGCCGGGCACGTCATCGAGGCGTTCGGTCAATTCGTGGTGGGCGGCAATTACGTTGTCGGTTTCGTTTTGTTCCTCGCATTGATCGCCATCCAATACATGGTCATTAACCACGGCGCGGTGCGCATCGCGGAAGTTACGGCTCGGTTCACCCTCGACGCCCTGCCCGGGAAACAGATGGCCATTGACGCCGATCTGGGCGCCGGCCTGATTGATGAGGTCCAGGCTCGGACGCGTCGCGAACGAGTCGCCCGTGAAGCGGAATTCTATGGCGCTATGGACGGCGCGGCGCGCTTCAGCCAGCGCGATGCTTTAGCTACTATTCTCGTGACCGCCATCAATATCATCGCCGGCTTGTTGATCGGAGTCTTTCAACTCAATATTCCTCTCAGCGAAGCCGTCCGGACCTACACCATCCTCACCGTCGGCGACGGATTGGTAACCATGATCCCATCCCTGCTGGTGTCGGTGGCGGGCGGCATGGTGGCCACACGTGCTTCATCGGAATCTACCGTAGGTCTCGACATCGCCCGGCAGCTGTTTCCTCGCAGCCGGCCCTTGTGGATTGTCTCCGGAGTGATGCTGTTGTTGGCACTGATCCCAGGGCTGCCTAAGACCTCGTTCTTCTTCATGGCAGCGCTGCTCATGGGCCTTGCACGCCGGGCCTCCGCCCGCCAAGAGAGCCAACCGGCGGAAGTGCTCCCGCCCTCCAAGGCCGCCACACAGGAAAAGCTCGAGGCTCTGCTTCACCTTGATGACTTGGCATTGGAGGTGGGATCCGGCCTGGTTTCCCTCGTCGATGAGAAGCAGGGCGGGCAGCTACTGGGCCGCATTCGGGCCCTGCGCCGGCACTTGGCTTTGCAGTTGGGTTTCATCGTACCCTCAGTCCACATCACCGACAACCTGCAATTGAATCCTCGCGAGTATGTGGTCCGGCTGCGCGGCGTTGAAATCGCTCGCTGGGAAATGGCCCAGGATTGGCTTCTCGCCATCAGTTCCGAAGCTTCTGCGCAGCTCTTGGAAGGAAAGGACACTCTTGAGCCGGCGTTTCAGGTGCCTGCAAAGTGGATTTTGCCCAGCCGCCGCGAGCGCGCTCTGGCGGCCGGCTACGCGGTGGTTGACCAGACTTCAGTTCTGGCCACGCATCTAGCGGAACTGATCAAGCAGCATGCTCATGAGCTTTTGACGCGGCAGGAGACCAAGCGTCTGTTGGACTCCCTGAGCGAAAGGCAGCCCAAGCTCGTCGAGGAGTTAGTTCCGAAACTGATGAGCCTTGGAGAAATTCAGAAAGTCCTGCAACAGTTGCTGCGCGAGCAGGTTTCCATCCGCGACCTTCCAAGCATTCTCGAGACCCTACAGGACACCGGGACGGCCACGAAAAACCCCGTGCTGTGGGTTGAAGCTGTTCGTCAAACCCTGGGGCGCTCTCTAGTTCCCTCCCTTTTGGGTGACGACAGGAAGCTGACGGTGGTGCAGGTTGATGCCACCGTCGAAGATCAAATCAACCAAGCATTCGAGCCCCAGGTCTCAGGCGCTCGAGCCGGCGGACTTGAGCCGGCTTTGCTCCGCAGGATCGTCGACGGCTTGCGGAGTTTTGTCGGAGAACACATATCAGCGAGTTCTCCCATCCTGTTGTGCAATAGCCCGGCAAGGTTTCATCTCCGACGACTGCTGGAGCCCTTTATGCCCCGGTTGGTAGTCCTATCACCCGCTGAGATTCCAGCCGCCGTGACCGTTCAATCCGTGGGGGTACTGCGATGAGTGGACCGTTAGCGACACATCCTCAAAGAGAGCACCGCGGCCCGGTGCTCCGTAGCGTGAAGTCAGCTTATGAAACATTCAGTGGGCTGAATTCAGCGGAGCGCGAGCAGCTGCTGGTAGAGCAACTGCCGCAGGTCAAGTATATTGCCAAGCGGATTCATGATCGGCTCCCGCCTCATGTACTGCTTGAAGACTTGATCCATGCGGGCATCCTGGGCCTGATCGAAGCTGTTCAACGGTACGATCCCGCCCGTCATGTCGAGCTCAAGTCCTACGCTAAACACCGCATTCATGGCGCCATCCTCGACAGCCTGCGAGACTTGGACTGGAGCCCTCGCCCTCTGCGTCGGAAGGCGCGTCGAATTGAAGAGGCCCAGCAGAGATTAAGAGCGCGCCTGGGGTATTCCCCATCGGAGTCTCAACTGGCAGAAGAGCTAGGCATGGGCCTCGATAAGTTCCAACACCTGTTGGGAGAGCTTCGAGGCCTCGACTTGAGAAGTCTACAGTCAGAGACCATGGAGGAGGGTTCCGGGCGAGAGACCCATAACAACACCCAAACCGAACCGCCCGAAGATCCATTCTCCCTTTGTTTGCGTTCCGAAATGAAAGGACTGCTGGCCAGAGCCGTCGAAGAACTTCCAGAGCGCGAGCGCCAACTGTTGGCGCTTTACTACTATGAGGAACTGACCATGAAGGAAGCCGGTGCGGTCTTGGGCATTGGCGAGGCGCGAGTCTCACAATTGCACTCCGCCGCAATCGTCCGGCTGCGCGCCCGCATGTCCGAGTTGCTGAGCGTGCGGAAAGCCGCGGAGGTTCGGAAGGAACCGACACCTGAACCAGTGTGAAACTATCGCATTGCAGTGGCGGCCCTTGTGGTCACCCGTGAACAACCAGTAGCAAGCTGCTGAAGAACGCCGGTACGATGTCATTCTGAGTGAAGCGTAAAATCCCGGCACTTTTAACTTCGAAGAACTGCCGAGATGCTTCGTCGCCTGCGACGCCTCAGAATGACGCCGCGAGGACTTTCTCACCCGCCGGCTAAAGTCGCCCTCAAAAGGCGCGAGGCTAGAATGGAAAAAATCCTCAACCAGGAGGAAATCGACGCCCTCTTCCACGCGGCGCAAGACCGCGCCGGCCGCAGAAAACAAGCGGAAGGCCAAAACAGACCGGTAACCGCTTGCAACTTCCGCCGGGCCGGGATGATGACGCGCGATCAGTTGAGCGCGGTCAACGAACTACACGATTCTTTTGTGCGTGGCCTCGCGCGCTCACTGGCCGCTCAGCTTCGGGTAGCCGCTGAAGTGAACCTGGTGTCCACGGAGCAAATGACGTACGGTGAATTCCTGCAACGAGTACCCGAGATCAATTATGTGGTTTCCGCCCACCTGCCAGCCCTCGATGTGATGGCCGCAGTTGTACTGGATCTGCAGATAGCCTTTCCAATTATCGACCTTTTGTTGGGAGGGCCGGGAATCCTGATGCCCGAACTCCGCGAAATCACTGAGGTCGAGGAGGAGATCCTTAAAGGCATGTCGCAGACGATTTGCCGCGAACTCCAATCCACCTGGCAGCCGGCCATCGACACGGAGATCAACTTCGATGGGCGCCAGCGACAAACCCAGATCGTGCGCTTGATGCCTCCCAACGAGAAGGTTCTTTCCCTAAGTTTCGAAATACGCGTTGGCAAAGCCGGCGGCATGTTAATGGCAGCATTCCCGGCAGTTGCCGCCACGGCCTTAATGCGGAAGCTCGCCCAACAAGGGTCCTACAGGAAGCACCGGGTAGTCTCCAGCGCAACTTCGAATCTCCGTGAGAAGCTGGGGAAATGTACGTTTCCCATCGAATTGGTTCTGCCGGGCGGCGCCGTTAGTAGCCGGCAGCTGCTCGATCTTAAGGAGGGAAGCATCCTCGCATTGCACTTGAAATCGAACCAGCCCGCGGTTTTGTACGTGGAAAACCAGCCGCTCTTTATCGCCCAGCCGGTCCGTAGTGGAACCCGTCGGGCCGGTCAAATTGTGAAGCTGTTTAGTATTCCTGATCCCCGCCGGAGTGAAAACAGTGATCAGTGAAACTCCACCCCCTGCACTCAATCGTACGGAAAGCTACCTGAGCGCCTGGATGAGCGGCGTTTGCAACGTCCTCGGGAAGATTGCCGGGTCTGCCTTCACGGCCTCAGATCTCTCACCCCAAGAAGCCGCCAACGAAGCGGGAATTCTGGGGGAAGAGGGATTGTGGCTGCGCTTCACTGTCGGCAGTACGGGCGAGATTCCCTCCCCTCTGAATGGAGAACACTCCTTCGGGATTGAGCGTTCCGACGCGTTGCGCTTGGCACAGATACTGATGGGCGAACCCTTCAATGCCGCTCAGGGTTTCTCCAGTGATTACCAGGACGCACTGGATGAACTCTTCCGCCAGTTCGCAGGGACGGCCGCGCTGGCAATGAAACCGCGAATGGGCGGCGACATAAACCTCGCCTTAGTTGACCATGGGCCGGGATCCTGGAAGCCCCACCTTCAGCGGGGCTACCGCTTGAAGGGCGCGGAGGAGGTGCAGTTCCCGCTGCTGATTCTCCTCAATCCCGATCTCGGCGGGTCGCTGGCATCTGGGTCTCCGGTAAGACCTGCGCCGCAACTCGCAACGCCCACGCCTCCCGCCCCAGGATCTCCGCCCGCGACTTCCAAAAACAGCAGAAACATCGAGTTGCTTCTCGATGTGGAACTGCCCGTGGCTCTGCGGTTCGGGAAGGCTGACATTCTTTTGAGCAGCATTCTTGAGCTCAGCCCCGGATCGGTGGTTGAGCTGGATCAGAAAATCGTGGAACCGGTGGAACTCCTCGTAGGCGGCAAGATCGTCGCGCAGGGGGAGGTCGTTGTCTTGGACGGCCATTACGCTCTAAGGGTCACCGAGGTCTTGAATCCCTTAGAGCGCCTCGAGTCGTTGCGGCGCTAGCTCTGGGAACACAGATTCATTGGTTAAGCCAGGCTCATCGCATCATCTATCCTCAGCGCCGAAAGGGGCGGGAGAGCGACGAGAAGAGGGCATTGGCGTGAAACTGCGCAGTCGGCGCCTTAAAAAACCGCGGCGGCGGCATAATGTGGCCCACAGGGCAAGCCGCTGGCCAAGCCTTGTCGCCGCTAAGGCCGACTGACTTATGTTACGAAAGCTGCTTCCAGGACACTAGCGCTCGTAGAGAGGCCAGCGAGAGTATTGACATGATAAAACTCGGCCCGAGGTGTGCAAACCCGCGCTGCCCGCTGCAGCACAGTGTATGGCGCACGTTTCTTAAACCTCCTCGAGGCGTATTCCTGCATAAACAATGGCTTTGCTCGCCGGAGTGTCTCAATCAAATGCTCGAACAATCCTTGGTGCCGGTGATCGAAACTACGCGGGCCAACCGGGAAACCAAGTCGCATCGCTTCCCCTTGGGTTTGGTCATGCATTCGTTGGGATTGGTCACCAAGGAGTCCTTACAATCGGCCTTGCAGGCGCAGCGAGAAGCTGGGCAAGGGCGCGTGGGCGATTGGTTGCGACGCCAAGGCGCGGTGACAGAACCGCAGATCACACAAGCGCTGGCCGTGCAGTGGTCCCTTCCGATCTACCCCTTGGATAGGTGGGAGCGGCTGATGAACTGGGCTCACCTGCTCCCCTTCGGCTTGCTACTCTCATTTCAAATGCTGCCCGTCCACTACTTGCCCGCCAGCGGGCTGCTTTACGTGGCCTTTTCCAGCCGGGTTGACTACACAGCGCTTTATGCAATCGAGCAGATGCTCGAATTCCGCACCCAACCCTGTGTTGCCCAGGAGTCGCAAGTCGAAAGGGCGCTCGACGCATTGTACCGGCGGCGTGTTTCGGAAGATAACCAGATCTCTGGGCCGCTTGAACCCTCCCTCATTTCCGGCGCAACGCGGCAAGAGGTGATAAAGTTCGGGGCTCGAGAAGTCCGCGTGGCAGGGTGTGCAGACAATGTTTGGATAAGGCTCAGCGCTACCGATCTAGTGCGCGACCTGCTTTTCCAAAGCCGGGCCGAGCGCCCGCTCATTGTCAATGCGCCGGCAGTCCCGCGCGTGCCAGTCCACCCGTGGTGAGGGGGTCATAGCTTTCTTCCCCGGAGAGGGGGCGACCCGAGTCAAAGTCACAGCCTTCTCCCATGGGAAGAGAGTGGGCCGCGCCGGTGCTTCCGTTACCTGTCGCGGGCCGGGTGAAGAGTCACATCCATCGAAATACCAGATACACAGACCTTTCGGTAGGGCTACAACTGCGAATCTGCTACCCCAAATCAATGGCTCAGTGAATAAATCCCAGGCGCACTGAAGAACTTGTCCACTCGATCCAGAACCTCCTGAGTGCCAGCCGCGCTTTGAATCGACCTGCGCAGCTCGGCCCCCCCGCGGATCCCATGGGTGAACCAACTTGCGAATTGTTTCATCTTGCCGATGGCGCCTGGAGCTTCCTCACCCACCAACATTTGGTAATAAGAGCGGATCAATTGGTAGCGATCCGCATCGCTCGGTTCCGTGAACGTTCCGGTTCGGAAATAATCGGAAAGCTGGCGGAATATCCAGGGATTGATGGACGCGGCGCGTCCAACCATCACCGCGTCGCATCCCGTCTGCTGGTGCAGCGCCAGGGCATCCTGCGGCGTCACCACGTCACCGTTTCCGATGACCGGGATGCGAACCCGTGACTTCACCTCTTGAATGATTTCCCACCGCGCCCGTCCGCTGAAGCCTTGCTGGCGCGTCCGCGGATGCACGGCGAGCGCCTCCACGCCGCATTCCTCCGCCAGTCGAGCCACCTCTAGCGCCACAATCTCCGTATCGCTCCACCCGGAGCGGAGCTTTATCGTAAACGGAATACGCACCACGCCGCGAATCGTTCGCAGAATTCTCTCCAGCAGCGGCAAGTCGCGAAGCAAGCCCGAGCCGCCACACTTCACGACCTTCTTGGCAGGGCACCCCAAGTTCAGATCGACGAGGTCGAATCCGAGATCTTCGATCATGCGCGCAGCTTCTGCCAACCGGTCCGGGTCGGCGCCGAAAAGCTGCGCGGAAATGGGCCGTTCTTCGGGCGTGTAATACAGATAGCGCTTCGAACGCAGATTTTGACGAAGCATCCCTTCACTGGAAACAAACTCCGTCATAATCAGGCCGCACCCGCCCAGGCGCTTGATGAAGCGGCGAAACACCGTGTCGGTGACGCCCGCCATCGGCGCCAGAAGGTGGGCCGGCCGGATCATCACGTCGCGAATTCGCAGTTCTTCGAAAAGCATGAAAAGCAGGAGTCAGGGTTCAGGAGTCAGGAGCCAGAATGAAACCACTCGCGCCCTGGGGTCAGTATGAAGGCCCATCACCAGGTTGCTCTGAACCGGCCTAACCTTTGAGACCCAATCTTGTTCCTTATTCTGCCTTCTGACTTCTGACTCCTGACCCCTGACTCCTGATTTGCGCCTCTTCAACGATGGCAAACCGCACTTTTCCCTCCGCCACCTTTTCACCGCCCCGATAAATCGCGCCGCGAAGTTCGCCCAGGCGCTCGCCGAGCTTAAGCACCTCGGCCTCCACGCGAAGCGTATCGCCCGTCTCCACCGGCTGGGTCAGTTGCGCATCGGGAATTTGCAAAATCATCGCCACTTTGCCGGCCATCTCCGGCCGTTCCATAACCAGGACGGCTCCCAGTTGGGTGACCAACTCCAACAGCAAGCCGACTGAAATGACCGGTGATCCAGGGAGGAATCCTCGAGATGCTTCGTCGTCCGCCGAGAAACGCTTGGTGGCCACGATTCGCTTCCCCGGAACGAAATCGGTGACCTGATCGATAAACAAAAAGGGGTAACGATGCGGAAGGACCTTAAGGATATCAGGGAGTGAATTCACATCGCTCACGGTTGTTTACGCGTTGCGGGCGGAACCGGCCTTCGAGCCCTGCTGCGTCGCAGCCTCCGCGGACCTCTTCTTAACGTTCTCGTCAGCATGGCTCGGCGCTGACCGCTCGACCTTCAACAATTCTCTTCGCAGCGCCGGATTGCGTGCCGTCCATTCTCCGCTCCGGTCCTGATCGCTGGCATACTGGGCGCGCATCGCTTCCAGCTTGGAGTCGATCTCGTCGAGGAAGTGCACCACAAGTGCTTCCGGAAACATGGGTTCTTTGGGAGATCCGAACTCCAATTTGCCGTGGTGAGAAAGAATAATGTGCTCGAGCTGGCTCTTCAATTCTGGCGGGAAGCCAGGAATCTGGCGAATTCTATCTTGCACCATTTCCAGAGCCATCGCAATGTGGCCAAGCAACTGCCCCCGGGTGGAATACCGGAATCCCGAAGTGAAGCTCAACTCATCCACTTTCCCCAAGTCATGCAGCACCAATCCCGCCAGCAACAGATCACGGCGCAGATCCCCATAGTGGTCGCAAAGTTGATCACCCAATTCGACCAGCGACAACACGTGCTCAAGCAGCCCACCCAGAAAGGCGTGATGATAACTCATCGCTGCCGGCGCCTTTTTGTATCTCTCCGCGATCGAGGGGTCCTCCAGAATGGAAAGCAACAGCACGCGCAACGGTCCCTCGGCCATGCGCTTCAAACGGTCGAGCAGCACGGCGTACATTTCCGCAGGGTCCCGTCGCGAATGCGGCAGGTAATCGGACAGGTCCACATTCTGCGCCGCGCTCTTCGAAATCCGCCGCACTCGAATCTGCGGCGTCCCCTGGTAATCTTCCACGATCCCGTCGACTTCAACGATATCCTCCACGTCGAAATCGAGCGGCGCCCGGTCGCAATCCCACAGTTTGGCGCGGATCACGCCGCTCGAGTCGCGCAACTCCAGGTCGAGATACGCGTTTCCCGTACGGGCCATCTTCCGTTCTCGTGCTTGCAGCAGGAAAGTGGTCCGGACCGGACTGTCGGGGCGGAGATCGGTGACGAAGCGCTCTTTCATTGTCCTTTCTTGGGGGTGATAGTGTCCGTCGGCAACTGCTCCCCCGTGTCGACGTATCCGGGGGCCCGGTAGATGTAACTTTCTTTGCGGAGCTGTGTCAAGTACTCCCGCAAACGCGGCTCCATTTTCTGGTTGTAAAGGGTTTCGTTGACGCGTTGTTCGACTTCTTCAAACTTCGGAATACCCGGGCTGTATCGTTCCACCACCTTCAGAATGAGATACCCGTACTTGGTTTGGATGGGGTTGCTGAACTCATTAACATCCAGCTTCCCGACCACGGCAGCAATATCCGGGGCCAGCGTCCCTTCTTTCATCATGCCCAAATCGCCGCCTTGGTCGGCTCCTGACCCATCGGAGTATTTCTTTGCAACCTCGGAAAACTTCTGCCCGGCCTTCAATTCCGCCAACGCATCGTTCGCCCGCTTCTCGGCTTCTTCCGGCTTCCGTTTATCGGTTGAGACGAGGATTTGTTGCAAGTGCACCAGGCCCGGCGATTTGAAATCGTTCTTGTGAGCCTCGTAGAATTTCCTCGCGTCTTCGTGCGACACTTGAATGCGCGACCCGACTTCCCGCTCCATGACTTCGCGCATCAGCAAGTTGCGCCGCATGTTGTCCTTGAAGTCCTCGTAATTCATCCCCTGCTTTTCGATTTCCGTCTCCAGGTCCTCAAGGGTGGCCAGGTTGTTCTTCTTGCGGATGTCGTCAAGCTGCTTGATGATATCGGTCTCCACGTTGATGTCCAGGTCTTTGGCCTTCTGCACCATCAACGATTCGTCGATGAGGTCGCGCAGCAGATTCTTACTTTGTTCGCGCACTTGCGCGTCCAACTCGGCGCCCGAGTATTGTTCCGCCAACCTGCTCCGCAGTTGCGCCTGTTCGTCATCATACCGGTGTTGCGTGATGATCTCAGTGTTGACGCGCGCAATGATGCGCTCGATTATTTTCGCCCCCCCGCGCGTAGCGCCCACCGACCCCGCCACCAAAACCACGCCAGCTAGAATGACCCATGCCCGTCTATTCATTTCCGTTAACCCGTCCTGCAAAGATCACTTGGCGGCGGTAATTTCGGCCGCCCACGGCAACCACAAGGGTTGTCCGTACATGCAAATATCTTAATGCTTGGGTTGCAGCTCCTGCAAGACATTTTGGACTTCTTCGAGTGTCTTCTCATCGCCACTCCGCAGCTTGAAGCGCAGCATTCCATCGGGCCGTAGGCTGGCTTCCCGCCGCCGGCGCACGAACGTCGTAATCCTTCCCGGTTCTACTGGAGTCTGTTCGTGAAACCGCATCCAGATCTCGTCTGCTTTTCTCTCGATGGATTGTACCAGCAGCTGCTCCGCAGCAGACTTCAAAAGGCCGTAGGAGAGGAGGTTTGACACGGAGGGAGGAATGGGCCCATAACGGTCATTGAGCTCGGACTCCAGTTCGGTGCGCGCTTCCGGTGCGGCCAAGCTGGAGATTCGCTTGTACAGGCGTAGGCGCTGGCCCTCATCGGCGACGTAGTTGTCTGGAATTTTGATATCGAGACCCAGGTTGAGCGAGGTGCGCACGTCGATCCTTTGCGGTGCCCCTTTCAATTCTTCCACCGTCTGCTCAAGCATTTTCAGGTAGAGGTCGATTCCGATAGCATTCAAATGCCCGTGCTGCTCAGCCCCCAGAAGATTGCCCGCGCCGCGCAACTCCAGGTCCAGGGCCGCCAGGCGAAAGCCTGCACCCAATTCCGAAAACTCTTTCAGCGCCGCCAGCCGCCTCCGGGCAATAGGCGTTAAGGCCTCTTCGGCAGCCACCAGGAAGTATGCGTAAGCGCGCCGATTCGACCGCCCCACCCTGCCGCGAAGCTGGTAAAGATCGGCCAAGCCGAAGCGCTCGGCGTGATTAACAATGATGGTATTGGCGCGCGATATGTCCAGCCCATTCTCAATCAGCGCCGTCGCCACCAACACGTCATATTCCCCCTGCATGAATTTGAGCATGACCCTCTCGAGTTCCTTCTCGTTCATCTGCCCGTGCGCGACGCCGATTCGCGCCGTGGGCACCAAGCGCTGCACGAGGGCCGCGATGCTGAAGATGGACTCAACCCGGTTGTGTACAAAGAACGCCTGCCCCTCACGCTGCATCTCCTGGAGGATGGCGGACTGAATCAGGTTGTGGTTGAAGGATGCGACGGTAGTTTGAATCGCCAGCCGGCCGCGCGGTGGCGTTTCGATGACCGAGAGGTCGCGCAAACCTCCCAGCGACATGTGCAACGTCCGCGGGATGGGAGTGGCCGACATCGCCAACACGTCCACTCCCACCTTGAATTTCCTCAGCTTCTCCTTCGCCGCCACCCCGAACCGCTGCTCCTCATCCACGATCAACAATCCCAGATCGCGGAAGCGGACGTCCTTCGACAGCAGGCGATGAGTTCCAATCAGCACATCCACCTTGCCCGCCTCGGTTTCTGCCACGGTCTTCTTTTGTTCCGCGGGCTGCCTGAACCGGCTGAGCATATCCACTCGCATCGGAAACGATGCCAGCCGCTGCCGGAAAGTTTCGAAGTGTTGGAACGCCAGCACGGTGGTGGGAGCCAGCACTGCCACCTGCCGGCCGTCCTGAATGACCTTGAAAGCGGCGCGCATTGCCAGCTCAGTTTTTCCGTAGCCCACGTCACCGCACAACAAACGGTCCATCGGTTCCGGACTTTCCAGGTCTTTCTTGATGTCCGCCAGCGCCTTCAACTGGTCAGGCGTCTCCTCGAACTCGAACGCCTCCTCGAACTCCTCCTGCCACGGCGTGTCTGGGCTGGCGGCTGAGCCTCCCGTCATCTTCCGCTGCGCGTAAAGTTGAAGTAGTTCTTGAGCCATGTCGCGCAAGGCCCGCTTGACGCGCGACTTCGTTCGCTCCCACGTAGCCCCGCCCAACCGGTCCAGCACCGGCTTCGCACCTTCTCCTCCGGACCGGTACTTCTCCACCAGATCCAGCCGTTCTAGCGGAACGTACAGTTTCGCCTCGTCCTGGTACGTCAGCAGCATGAAGTCACGCTCCGAACCACTGACGCTCAATTGCCGC
Organism: uncultured Acidobacteriota bacterium; assembly: GCA_963831905.1. Taxonomy (GTDB): domain Bacteria; phylum Acidobacteriota; class Terriglobia; order UBA7540; family UBA7540; genus CAVROP01. Next base: position 745,048 of record CAWHRX010000010.1, read on the forward strand.
AGCCCTTGATAGATCCCCACTCCGTGGTCAACGTGCACCACGTAATCTCCCACCTTCAGATCGCCCAGGTCCGAAATGAAACTCAACGCCCCGGAGTGCTCACGCCGGCGCGAAGCCCAGTCGAATCCTCCAAACAGGTCGCTATCCGCCAGCCACATCTGTTCCAGGTCAGGAATGACAAAACCTTCGGCAAGGTCGCCGCGAACCATCAACGCGCAGCGGCGACCTGCCTGCTCTGCGCCAGCACTGGCAGGAGCGCCGGCGCTGCTTGCCGTTTCAAACGGAATCTCGTACTCGGTAAGAATCCCCCGCAGCCTCTCCGCCTTTCCGCTGCTGGGCGTGACAAGAACCACGGACATGCCACGCTCCAGATTGCCGCGCAGATTATCCGCAAACCCCTTCACACCTGACTGGAGCTTTGGCGAAGGCTGGGTGAGAAGAACGAACTCGTGACTAGGTAGGGGCAGACTTGGCTCAGGCTCGCTCAGATCAGTTTCCGCACCATCCATTGCGCGTTGGGGCTCTGCCTCCTGGGTTGCGGAAAGGCCTTCAAGGTTTGAAACAATCGGAGGGGTCTCATTAACAGCCGGAGGCCTGTCATCTTGAGCGATGCGACCGATCTCCGCAGTCGGTCGTGATCCTTGAACCGAAGCCACCTGCGGCAATCCTTCGCCGCGCTCAGCCTTCTCAACTGTCCGTGTCAAAGCCAGCTCTTTCAAATAAATCTGAGGCAGTCCTTTAACAATCCCCTGGAAGTCTATTTCATTGAGGCATATATCCGACGGCCGGGGACGCGGCGGAACAACGTCGCGGACTTCCTCGTACTCCGCCGCCAGCTTTTCCAGGAAGCCCCTCCATTGTGCGTCGCGGTCCAGAGGTTCATCCCAAAGGACCACAGGATTATCGAACAACGCGAACAGGCTGCGAGGGTGCGGCTCCACGAGAGGTGCAAAAAACTCCCATCCGGGGAAGGGATTCCCGTATTCGCCTGCCCACTCCGGTTCCCTCTCGAATCGCGGCGCAACCTCCTGCCCGCCGCGCGGATTCGCGCGCTTATCGAGCGCGCTGACGAGCTTGTCAAAAAACTCGCGGGAGCGCGTCACCTCCGAAAGCGGGAGGAGCATGGCGGTTGGAACGGGCTGGCGCGAGCGCTGCGTGTCCGGATCATATTCTCGCAGCGACTCAATTCGATCGTCCCAGAGTTCAATGCGATACGGCCACTTGGCCTCGGGCGGAAAAACATCCACAATCCCGCCCCGCACGGAGTACTGCCCCACATCGGAGACTGGCTCTTCCCGCTCGTACCCCACTCCGCTGAGGTGCTCTGCGAGATCGTCGAGCGCCAGTTCGTCGCCGGTTTTGATTTCGAGCGCCAGCGAAGAATAAAAAGCTCGTTCCCGAAACCGCCCCAGCGCCGCTATGACCGGCGTCAACAGCGCGCACACCCGTCCTCGAGCTATGTTCCACAGCGTCACTGCGCGCCGTTCCAGAATTTCGCCGTGCGGGGAACGCCCTTCGTAGGGAGAACAATCCAGCGAGGGAAAAGTCAGCACCGCCTGGTTAGACCCCGTGTTGAGCCAGGCTGCGAATGTTGACGCAGTCCGCTGAAGGTTGGCGGCGGATTCATTGTCCGCAGTCAGGACAATCGCCGGGCGAGCCAGTTGGCAAGCGACTCCTGCCACCACTAATGCCTTGGCGGAGTTGGTCAGCCCGGATAGGCTAACCCGCGCACCCTCGCCCGGCGCAGCCTCCGTCAAAGCCTGCAACACGCCGCGAAAAGCCGCATGATCGAGAATGGGATTTAACAAGGATCGCAGCTTAGACATGAGTCAGTCGTCAATCGTCAGTGGTCAGTTGCCAGTGGTGTGCTGTGAGCTGCCCTTCGATCCTCATCAGTGCCGGCGGACGCCGCCTGATTCCTGGATCCTGGATCCTGATTCCTGCCTTTCAACGCCGCCTGAATAATGGATGACGTCGAATACCCCTCAACCACAGGAATCGAAACCACCTGCCCACCCGCCGCCTCCACTTCTGCGCGGCCCACAATCGCGTCCGGCCTCCAGTCTCCACCCTTCACCAGAACCTGCGGCAGCATTCGGGCAATCACGGCCTGGGGCGTGAGCTCATCGAAAATCGTCACGTAGTCCACGACTTTGAGGGCCGCCAGGATTTCTGCTCGCTCTGCTTCGGGCTGGATGGCGCGCTCCATTCCCTTGAGCGCTCGGACGCTGCGATCGCTGTTGACCGCCACGATCAGCACATCCCCGAGTTTCTGAGCCTCGGCCAGATAACGTGTGTGACCGGGATGCAGCAGATCAAAACATCCGTTCGTGAATACCACTCGTTTGCCGCGCTGCTTTAGGTCCGCCACAACCTCATACGCCCGGTCTAATGTCAATATCTTCTCAACGCCCATAACCAAACCTGGCCTCTTCTAGAAGAGATCAGCCGTGTCTTCCCCGCATATTCTAACCGAACTTTCGCAGTTGAGGGGTTAGGTAAAGGGTAAGTGCTTTGTTTTTAGCGAAGGGATCTCAAAGGTCGGCACTACATTTTCAATCTCGGTGGCGGGGTTTGGGCAGTCTCCTGGGGGGCCTTGATACGGGGTGGTGGCTGAGAAGGCAAGGTCAGGTTAAGCTGGTGCAGCATCAACGACTGATCCGGTTCTGGCTGGGTGTAGCGGGGCATGATTAGCCAGCGGCCGTCAGTGGTGGGCAGGCAGACATCGAGCATCTGCAGGGTGGCCAGTTTTTCCAGCACGGCGCGGGGCGTCAGGCCCGGCGCTAAGGCGGCCAGGCGTTGCTTGAGGGTCACCGAAAGGGCGTAGGCCAGGAAGGCCACGAAGATGTGGGCTTCCACCCGCTTCTCCACTTGGTGATAAATCGGACGCAGTCCCAGTTCGCTCTTCAAGGTTTTGAAGGCCGCTTCAATCTGGGTCAGTTGGATATAGCGTTCCCAGAGTACTTCCGGGTTCTCCCCCACCAGGTTGGAGCGCAATAGATAGTGTCCGTCGCGAAGCTCCGCCTTCTGCAACTTCTCTTTGTGCAACTGAAAGGTGAACGTCTGGGGGGTGACTTCCTCCCCCTCTCGGGGCAAGCGCAGGGATACGAAGCCGAAGGCCCGCCCCGCTTGCCTCTTCGCTGCCCCGAGGCGCAGCAGCAGTTGATCCCGCGTCGGAGCACTGCGGCGCAGCTTGCGCAAGGTCCTCAACAACCCCACTAATTTGCGCCGTCGGATGGCGCGCTCCTTGGCTCGCCGCCCTTCACTCTTGGCCAGCACATAGAGTTCGCCGTCCTCCCCGAACAACTTCACCTCCACCGACTCGCGCACTTTCTGCCAGGGCAACTCCAGCCACTTCTTTTCATACTGCTGAATCTTGCCCCGCGGCGTGCCCACCAGATAGAACATCTCCCGCCCCGGGCCGCGCATCTCTTCCAGCACCTCTTCGGTCGGAATCCCCCGATCCATCACCCACACCCGCCGCGCCTTGCCGTACTGCGCTTCGATCTTGGCCAGAAAGCCCCGCAGCGTCGTGCGGTCCGAGGTGTTGCCCTCCATCACTTCGTAAGCCAGCGGAAATCCCTCCGGCGTCAGCACCAGCGCGATCACCACCTGCCGGCAATCGAAACGGTGATCGCGGCTGTAGCCGTGCTTCGCTTTGGGAATTTCCTCTCCTTCGCCCTCGATATAAGTGCTCGTCAGGTCGTACAGCAAGACGTTGAAGCGCGCCTGAAATAGGTCTTGCCAGCGTTGCCGCAGGTGATCAAACAACGCCGTCTTGTGCTCCACGATGCGGTCCAGACAGCGATACAGCCGATCCTTCTCCGCCACCGCGAAACCGCTGCCTAATAGATCTCCCATGGCGCTCTGGTCAAATCCTTGCCGGTGCAAACGGAACTCGCTGCCCGGCGCGATCAGCCGGCTCACCACCAGTAACTCCAGCACTTTCGCCCACGGCACTTCCTCGCGACCGACCTCCAACCGCCCTCCCCAAAACGCCCCCAGTCCCAACTGCTGCCACAGCTCGCAGCCCAGCCAGTAGTTCCCAAACGCCCGTGGCCGCCGCAGCTCCATCTCCCGCAACTTCACCTGCACGCCATCCAGCGCCTCGGCGGGGATCGCACGATCTTCTGGAAACAAGCTCAGCGTGCGGGCCCGCTGCTCGGCTTCATCAAACACCTCCAACGTCTGTCGCCAGGCCCCCTGCTGGCGGTCATTGATCTCTCCCAAGAACAAAACCTGCCGCTGCACCACCCGCCCCGAACGCACCCGACGGTTCTCCACGACACTCCAGTAGCGGTGTTCCTTGCCGTCCTTGCATCGCCGTTTGCTGCGCAGAAACATCGTCAGCGCGCATCCTGACAGCTTCCTTCAGAGTTTGTAAAGAGGGTAGGTCGGCACTACAACGGCTTTCTGCAAAGCCTGCTTTGATGGATAAGACGTTAGACCGATAGGGAGGTCACCTTCCCCTCACAAATGTGTGGAACTGCGAAGGTGAGGCTAACACGCGCCAATCTCGTGTTGCGCAGACCTGCTTTCCAGGGTCTGTGGCCGGTGATACCAAATGCCCCACGCCAGAACCACAGATCGTAAAGGCAGGTCCGCTAGTTGATGTGCTACCGAGTTTGTCCAGGGAGCTACCGCAGGAGGGTGTCACCCATCAAATATTTGTCGATGCCTCGGGCGGCTTTGCGGCCCTCACTGATGGCCCAGACGACCAGCGACTGGCCGCGCCGGATATCGCCGGCGGCGAAGACGCCGGGGACGGAAGTCATGTGATTGGCATCGCACTCGACGTTGCCTCGCGCATCGAGTTGCATGCCCAGCGATTCGAGCATGCCATTTTTCACGGGACCGAGGAACCCCATCGCGATGAGCACCAGGTCCGCCTCGATTGTGAAGTCTGTGCCGGGGATCGGCTCGAATTTCGGTGGCGGCCCTACCCGAATAGCGTGCAATTGCTTCACGCGGCCATTTTCGTCACCGCTGAACCGGGTGGTGGCCACAGCCCATTCGCGAGTGCCGCCTTCTTCGTGGGCGCTTTCGGTGCGCAACTGGAGCGGCCAAAGCGGCCAAGGCGTGCTGGCTGAGCGCTCGGGCGGCGGCATCGGCATGATCTCGAACTGGTGAACCGACTGCGGTTTCTGCCGGTGGGCGGTGCCCAGGCAGTCCGCGCCGGTATCCCCCCCGCCGATAATCACCACCTGCCTGCCTGTGGCCAGGATCTGTCCGGCCACCGCCTCACCGGCCACATGGCGGTTCTGCTGCAGGAGATACTCCATGGCGAAATGAATGCCTGCAAGCTCGCGTCCCGGCACCTTGAGATCGCGCGGGCTTTCGGCGCCTCCGGCCAGCAGTATGGCGTCGAACTCGCCACCCAATTCTTCCACGGGAACGTCCTGCCCAATGTGCTTCCGAGTTTTGAAGATCACGCCTTCCCGCGTCATCTGCTCGAGCCGGCGCTCAAGGACACGCTTCTCGAGTTTGAAGTCCGGAATGCCGTAGCGCAGCAAGCCGCCGATGCGGTCGGCCTTCTCGAATACGGTCACCCAATGTCCCGCGCGGTTCAATTGTTGTGCGGCGGCCAAGCCTGACGGCCCGGAGCCAACCACGGCCACTCGCTTGCCGGTGCGGTGCGAAGGCAGTTCGGGATGAATCCAACCTTCGCGGAAAGCGTGCTCGATAATTGCTTGTTCAATATTCTTGATGGTTACAGGAGGGCTGTTAATACCCAGAACACAAGCAGCCTCGCAGGGCGCCGGGCAAATGCGCCCGGTGAATTCGGGAAAATTATTGGTGGCGTGCAGGGCTCGAACGGCTTCGCGCCAGCGATCGCGATAAACGAGGTCATTCCAATCCGGAATGACATTGTTGAGCGGGCAGCCGGTTTGGCAGAAGGGCACGCCGCAATCCATGCAGCGTGCGCCTTGAAGGCGCAGCTTCTGCTCCGGGAAATCCTGGTAGACTTCCCGGAAATCACTGACCCGCTCCGCGACCGGCCGGCGCGCCGGAAGCTCGCGCGTGTATTCCATGAATCCGGTCGGTTTACCCACCGAGCGCCTCCCGGCTAGCCGACGCCGCGCCCGCCCTAAGGCCGGCGCCTACCGACGTGCCCACCTCTAGGTCGGCACCCGTCGGCGCAGAGTCTCCCGAGCTGAAGACCGGCGCTAGACTAGCAGACGCGGGTGAAACAGCTAACACGCGCTTATACTCGTGCGGGAAAACCTTAACGAACTTCGGAAGCATCGTTGCCCAATTATCCAGGACCCACTTGGCGCGCGGGCTTCCGGTCAGTTCCGCATGGCGCGCGACCAAGAACGCAATCGAATCCGCGTCCGTAGGGGGACGGCTTGCCGTCCCCTTGTCGAGGGTAGGGCAAGCCCTACACCTACCGTCGGTCACCGGCTCGAGGTCCACGCTCGCACGGTTGCAGCGCACCTTGGCAAACTCGCCTGTTTCGTCGAGGACATAAGCAATCCCGCCGGTCATGCCCGCGGCGAAGTTGCGGCCGGTCTTGCCCAGGACGATTACCGTTCCCCTGGTCATGTATTCGCAGCCATGATCGCCGACCGCTTCGACGACCGCCGTAGCTCCGGAATTGCGCACCGCGAAACGTTCGCCCGCCATTCCGTTGAAATAGGCTTCCCCGCTCGTGGCCCCGTATAGAACCACGTTCCCCACCAGAATATTTTCCTCAGGCTGGAACGACGAAGTCCTGGGCGGATAAACAACCAGCTTGCCCCCTGAAAGCCCTTTGCCGACGTAGTCGTTAGCCTCGCCCTCGAGAACCATCGTGATCCCTTTGGCGAGAAAAGCGCCAAAGCTCTGCCCGGCGGATCCGGTGAAGTCGAACCGGACGGTGTCATCCGGCAAACCCTCGGACCCATAGCGGCGCGCGATTTCACCGCTCAGCATGGCGCCCACCGCGCGGTGAGTGTTCGAGATCGGCAGGCTTAGGAAGACCGGCGCGCCGCGCTCGAGCGCCTCGCGCGCATGATCAATCATTTTATGATCGAGCGAACTTTCAAGCCCGTGATCCTGCTTCGTAAGGCAGCGCCGCCCCACTCGGGCGGGCGCAGCAGGGTTATAGAGCACCGCCGACAGATCCAGCCCCCGGGCTTTCCAGTGATTCACGTCGCGGCGCTGAACGAGGCAATCCACTCGCCCCACCATTTCATTGACCGTGCGGAAGCCGAGACCGGCCATCACTTGCCGCAGGTCTTCGGCAAGATAGAACAGAAAATTAATCACGTGCTCGGGCTGGCCCTGGAATCGCTTGCGCAGTTCGGGGTCCTGCGTGGCCACGCCCACGGGGCAAGTGTTGAGGTGGCACTTGCGCATCATGATGCAACCCAAAGTGATGAGCGGCGTCGTGGCGAATCCGAATTCCTCCGCGCCCAGCAGCGCTGCGATGGCCACGTCCCGGCCGCACTGCAACTTCCCGTCGACCTGCAGCCGCACGCGGCTGCGCAGGTCGTTCATCACCAGGACTTGCTGAGTCTCAGAGAGGCCGAGTTCCCAGGGAATGCCGGCGTGCCGGATGGAAGAGATCGGCGAGGCGCCTGTGCCACCGTCATAGCCGCAGATGAGGATGACGTCCGCATGCGCCTTGGCAACGCCCGCAGCCACGGTTCCCACCCCGGACTCCGCGACCAGCTTCACAGAGATTCTCGCCTGCGGGTTCACGTTCTTGAGATCGTAGATGAGCTGAGCCAGATCCTCGATCGAGTAAATGTCGTGGTGTGGCGGCGGAGAGATCAAGCCGACGCCGGGAATGGCGTGGCGCACCCGGGCTATCGCATCACTAACCTTGTGACCGGGAAGCTGGCCGCCTTCGCCCGGCTTGGCGCCTTGCGCGATCTTGATCTGCAACTCCTCGGCATTCACCAGGTAGTTCGTGGTCACGCCAAAGCGAGCGGACGCCACTTGTTTCACAGCGCTGCGCCGCAAGTCGCCGTTGGGGTCGGGGCGGAAGCGGGCTTCGTCTTCCCCGCCCTCGCCGGTGTTGGAGCGGCCGCCGATGCGGTTCATGGCGATGGCCAAAGTTTCATGCGCTTCTTTGCTGATGGAGCCGAAAGACATGGCGCCGGTGGCGAAGCGCTTGACGATTTCTCGCGCCGGTTCGACTTCCTCGAGCGGCACCGGCGGCCCGGCAGGCTTCAAATCCAGCAGCCCGCGCAGCGTGAAGAGATTCCGGTTCTGCTCGTTCACCAGCTTCGCGTACTCTTGAAACGTCGAGTAACTTGACTGCCGCACCGCGTGCTGCAGCTTGCTGATGACACCCGGATTCAGCAGGTGCCGCTCCCCTCGTTCGCGGAACTGGTAGCTGCCGCCAATCTCGAGTTCGGTGTCGGACTCCACCGGCCGCTGGAGGGCGAACTTGTGCCGCAACAGAGCTTCGCGCGCCAGAACGCCCAGGCCGACGCCCTCAATCCGGGAAGCTGTGCCTGTGAAGTAGCGATCCACGACCGCCCGGTTGAGGCCGATCGCCTCGAAGATCTGTGCGCCGCAATAGCTCTGGAGGGTTGAGATCCCCATCTTCGAGAGGACCTTGAGCAGCCCCTTGTCGACCGCTTTAATGTAATTCTTCAGCAGCTTTTCAAACGTATAGTCAGGAGGAAAATAGCCTCGCGCGTGCAGGTCCTCGAGTGTCTCGATCGCCAGATACGGATTGATGGCGCTGGCCCCATAACCCATCAGAAGCGCGATGTGCATGACCTCGCGCGGCTCGCCTGTCTCCACGATGAGGGCGACCTGGTTCCGCGTCTTCTCGCGCACCAGGTGATGGTGCACGGCGGACAAAGCTAGAACACTCGGGATCGGCGCGTACTCCTCATCCACCCCACGGTCCGAAAGGATGAGCATCGTATAACCGGACTTGATGGCCAGCGAGGCAGAGCGGCAAAGGCTATCCACGGCCTCCTCGAGGCGCTTCTCGCCGCCCTCCACGCGGAAAAGCATCGGCAGCGTGGTCGCCAGAAAATCACCCTGGCTGACACGGCGAAGTTTCTCGAGGTTCCAGTTGGTGACGATGGGATGGCGTTTCTTGAGAGTGTGGCAAAGCTGCGGGGTTTCCTCGAAGATGTTGCCTTCTCGCCCGATGAAGTCGTAAAGCGACATCACCAGATCTTCGCGAATAGGGTCAATGGCCGGGTTAGTGACCTGGGCGAACATTTGTTTGAAGTAATTGAATAGCAATTGGGGTTTGTCCGAGAAGCAGGCCAGCGGGGTATCGGTCCCCATTGAACCCACCGGTTCTTCCCCGTTCTGCGCCATGGGGATCATGATGAGGCGCAGATCCTCGTCCGTATACCCGAAGGCGCGTTGGCGCATCAGGATGGTGGCGTGGTCGGTGGGCTGGACGCGCGGCGGGTCCGCCAATTGCTTCAAAGAAATCTGGTTCTCCTTCAACCACTTGGCATACGGACGCCGCGATGCCAGTTGCTGTTTGATTTCCTCATCGGGAATGAGCCTTCCCTTTTCTGTATCAACCAGGAGCATGCGGCCCGGCTCAAGCCTGCCCTTGAAGCGAACCTCGGCGGGATTCACCGGCAACACTCCCGCCTCCGAAGCCATGATAACCAGGCCGCCTTGCGTAACCAGAAAGCGGCCAGGGCGCAACCCATTGCGGTCGAGCTTGGCCCCAATCACGCGCCCATCGGTGAAACATACAGCCGCCGGACCGTCCCAAGGCTCCATCAGCGAGGCGTGGTATTCATAGAACGCCTTCACATCCTCGGGCATGGTAGGATCGCTAGCCCACGCCGCTGGAATCAGCATTTCCATCACGTGGGGAAGCCGGCGCCCGGCGAGCGTAAGAAGTTCGACTGCGTTGTCGAGGTTGGCGGAGTCACTTCCGCCCGGGGCAATGATGGGATCGAGCTTTTTGATATCGTCCCCGAAAAGGCGCGATGCGAGCAGTGAGGTGCGCGCCTGCATCCAGTTCACATTGCCGCGCAGCGTGTTAATTTCTCCGTTGTGGCAGAGATATCGATAGGGGTGAGCGAGATGCCAGGTGGGAAATGTGTTGGTGGAAAACCGCTGATGAACCAGGCAAATGGCGCTGCGAACTTCCGAGTTCGACAGTTCGAGGTAGAAGTTGACGATCTGAGGAGCCAGCAGCAGTCCTTTGTAGACGATCGTCCGGGAAGAGAGCGAGGGAACGTAGAAGAAACTCTTCTCGCGCAGGTCGGTATTGGCCACTTCCTTTTCGGCGCGCTTGCGGATCACGTAGAGCTTCCGCTCTAATGCGTCCTGATCCATCCCATAGGCTCGCCGGATGAAAACTTGCTCGATGTAAGGCTGAGTGCTGCGAGCCAGGCGGCCAATCGTATTGGCGTTCACCGGGGTGTCGCGCCAACCGAGAGCCGTGAGGCCCTCTTCAATAACGATCTCTTCCACAATGGCCTCACACCGCATGCGCTCGTGCGGTTCCACGGGAAGAAACATCATGCCCACACCGTATTCGCCGGGCGAAGGCAGGGAGAAACCGAGCCGTGTGCACTCCGCCTCGAAAAAGGCGTGAGGAATCTGGATGAGCACACCAGCGCCGTCACCGGTCTGCGGATCGCAACCGCAGGCGCCCCGGTGGGTAAGATTGATGAGAATCTCGATACCTTTCAGTATGATGTCGTGGCTCTTCGTCCCCGAAATGTCGGCCACGAAACCAATCCCGCAGGCATCGTGCTCATTGCGCGGATCATAGAGACCCTGGGGCTCTGGCAATCCCCGGGGGGTCATGCTGCTGCTCATTGCTCGTTATCTCTTGTGATTAGTATGACTTAACAAGATACCTCGAACTTCGCCCTCGCCGCGCCAGGGTGTGCCGGTGCGTGGCCCCCTTCGCAAACACTCCGCCCTTTCGGGCTCATGCTTCAGTTTGCCCTACCGAGCATGCCAGGTTAAATTAAAAGTTTTTATGAGTGCGATAAAAGACAGGAGTCACAACTCCGCAGGCAGCAGGCAGAGAGCCGGCAACCTGCTGCGGAAACCCTGCTCTCAGCACGACGCATCTCCTACATAGCAGCGGCTTTCCTACGGTACCTCCGTGCCACAAGGCCCACCAGCAAACCGAGAATCAGGAGCCAGATTAGGAGGCTGGGACCGTACTCCTCAAGAGACAGCACGATCCCAACTACCGTCTCCGCTGCGTTTTGGTAGCCGGCCACGAAGGCATTGTGTAAACGAGTCGAAACGGAAGCGCCGGGTGGGTTGAGCTGCGCTTTGTACTCCTCGGTGAGCTGTAGGTCGATGCTGGCGAAGTCCACGCGGTGCTCGAGAGTTGTCTGCTCCGCTTCCATGCGTTCAATGTCGTCGCGGACTCGCGCAATGCCCTCCTCGACCTGAAGAACCTCGACAACGTTTCCGGTGTGTTGCTGGAGTATGGAGCGGAAGCGTTGTTCAGTTTCCCGGGCATTCTTCAGTCGAATGGCCAGATCGACGTGCTGGCGTGTGACGTTTTCACCGGTCTGTGATTCATTTTCGACTCGGCCAAGAGTTTTGAGATCGCTAACAGTCACAGAGAGTTCGGGCGCGGGGACGCGGAGAGAGGCCTGGAGACTGCGTGGAGCATTCTCGGGAGTACTGACACCCAGTTGCGCCGAATACCCGCGATGTCGTGCGAGGATGGCGTCGAGAGAAGAGCGGGAAGCGGCGAAGTCCTTCACCACAATCACGAGGGAGACGGTTCGGGCGATCATCGGGGCCGGTATAGCGCTCGAAAAGATTTTACTCTGCTGGTCGGTCAGCGGCTGGCCATTCACCGAAAACGAGCTCCCGACGTGATCCCCCAGTCCATGAAAAAGGCCGTTCGAATCTGCGGCCACACCCGGTGAACTTAGTGTAACGGGTGAGTTCAGTGGCAGAGCCTGACTCCTGGCTTCGCTCTGTGGCCGCGGGACAGCCAATTGAGAAAGCTTACCGTCATACGCTTCCTCTCGAGACATGGTTTCTTGTTTGAAGCGCTGCCGGAACGGCAGGGCTAAAATCAGCGCTACCATGACCGCTAGCATCGTCCCTCCCCACAAAATGGCCCGCCGCCCCCAGGTCCATCGGCCAAGGCCCATAGGCAGGGCTGGACCGTCCGTTTTGAGGTTTGAACCCGTTCCATCGATCAAGCCGGCAACGGACTTCTCCACCTTTGCTGGGAGATTCGGGACGTTCCAAGCGGACAATTGCTGCGACGTGCTGCGCAAGCGCTCGGCGAGCCGGGCGCATTCGGCGCAAGCGTCAAGGTGAGTGGCTATAACTCGAGCCTCGAGGGTTGGGAGCTCGCCATCCAAAAGAGCCATGATTCTTTCGGGGACGACAGGGTGTGGGACGGTGTTCATACGCACTCCTCGCGTTCCGCCAGTTTCGTGGGTGACGACTTGGGAGCCGAGGTGGCGAGCAGGTCGCGCAGAGCCATCCGGGCGCGGAACAGCCGTGAGCGTACTGTGTTAAGCGGTAATCGCAGCAGATCGGCGATTTCCGCATAGCTCAAGCGCTCAAATTCACGTAGCAACAGGATTTCCCGGTCCAGTCGTTCCAGTTTGGCCACCGCTTGCCGCACCCACAATTCCGCGTCAGAGTGAGTCTCTAACACGGGCTGCCGAGACCCAGCCTCGTTTCCGAAAAGCGTGGCCCGAAGAGCCGTTTTTCGTCGATAGGAGCGGAGAATCTTGAAGGCAATCGCGTAAAGATAAGTTCGGAAGAGGGCGCGGGGTTCGTAGCGCGACGAGGCGCGAACGATGGCGAAAAAAGTGTCCTGTGTCAGTTCCTCCGCTTGCGCCTGATCGGTAACACGCCGTCGGAAGAACCCGTACAGCGGCTGCTTGTAACGCAAAAACAATTCACTGAAGGCATCCATGGAACCTCGCGAGAACGCCACCATCAATTGTTCGTCGGTTTCAGCGGTAGCCGGCCTCTCCAGGCCGGAATTCCCGGGCGTCCCGTTCATGGCGTTCTCCTCTATCACTGCCGAGTCTCGAGGCAAAGTCGACATGGTGTCTTGCCTGGGTTGGCTTTCAGCTCCTCCATTACCGGTAATGCTGTGAGAGCGCGAAAAGTTCCCCGAGTTTTAACGCGCCATGATCTTTTCATTGGTTTCTTACGCTATTGTCGGGCTAGATGCTGGGGCACTGCTCTTGGTTGCCGGTGGTGCAGAGGAACTGAGAATTTTGGAGACTTGTGGCGGGGGAGAAACCTGAGAAGGTGAAAAGAAATCAACCGGATGTCGTCCTGAGCGAAGCGAAGGATCTCCTCAGTTCCCGATGATTCAACGATTTGCGAATAACTGCGGAGATCCTTCGCTTCGCTCAGGACGACAGTTGCGCTCTCAGAGATGACACTTTCAGGGTTGTCCCGGCTTCTGAGGGATCGAGATCGATAGATGTTTCTGGGCCCTTACATCAATCCCGAGGCTTTCAGTCCTGAAGCGGAAACTCTAACCTCCTGGTCCGGTTCTCCGCCGTGAACGACGATGGCGCCCTCCTCGAAACTGATGTTGCGAACCTCACGAAATCCCTCCGGCAATTCGGCCAGGAACGCGACGTAGTTGGCAGTCACTCGGCCGCGCGCGCGCACCGTTGAAAACGTCGGTGTGCTTAGGAGCGGCCCTCGGGCGAACGCCTCCTGGCGTGTGACCGGTAATGGGGCCGAGCCAAATTCCAAGCCGCGTGTTTCAGTCCGGCTGTTCCAAGGGGGAGCTTCGCGGGAGCAGTTTTCCTCCCAGATTGTGACCCAGGGAAAATCGGCGCGGCGGAAGCAGTATGCAATCAGAAGCCGCTCGCGAACATTCAGCGCCCCAACATACTGCACGTCACGCGACGGGTCGGCGAGCAGCGAAGCCACCACCCCAAATCCCTTGCGAATCAGGCAGCGTGAAAGGTCAGCTTCCCCACCCGCGTTGGCCGGCGCCAGGGGCCATTCAAATTCCTTACCGAAGGCCAGCAGCGCTTGCGCGCCATAAGCCTCAGGGCTCGTTATGCCGCGGGTGGCGGACATAAACACGCGAGTATCTTCCGTCGAGACAAAGGGCGGGCCCAAGGTGACATGCTGCGTCCAGTGGAAGAAATGATCGAGCTTACGTTCGTTGGTGACGGTCTCTTTAAGATAGACCACCGGCTCTCCGGCCCGCACACTGGCCTCGCGGCTGAATTCGAGCCCTGCCTCGGGCAAGCGAAGAGAAAGCGCTATGCTTAGCTGGCCGCCGCGAAGGCGTTCGCCGGACTTGCGCCATTTCAAGCTGGGCGCCTCGCCATGAGTCGACAAGCCCTGCGCCATTTCTGCTTCTGAGGGCGGTCCGAAGTAGTCCAGGCAAATATTGTGCCCGGCGATTCCGGAAAGCAGTTTTCCTTCCGTTAACGGACCGTAACGTTTGGCGTGCGACTTCGCGCTGTACTGAAACGGCTCCATGCTCTTCCATGGGGGAGTCCAGAGTGGATTCAGAGTTGGAAGACCACCGCCCTCTGCGAAACGAAGCTCGGCAATGTGGCCACCACCCGTGAGATTCACCATTTGAATTAGACCATTGCTCAGCGTGTACGCTTCCCTGCCCTGCCACTTGGTTTTCGAGCAAACAAGCTGATGGGCTTTCGGCATGCTGTGTTCACCGCCTTTTCTTGAGAGTTAGGACTTTACAGTCTAGGAGCCCGGGAGTCGACGAGTCAAGCAGTCATCTTCTTGACTTCTCGACTCCGCGACTCTAGACTTCTCAACCTCTCGAGAGGTGGCCCGTGAACTCATATCAGCGCGTAATGACTGCCATGGAACGCCGGGAGCCCGACCGTGTTCCCATCGTGGAATGGGCGATCAGCCGGAAGGTCATCAAGGCGTTGTGCCCCGCGGCGAAGGACCAAACCGATATCGAAGAGATGTTGGATCTGGACGGGGTATCGACAGTAGCCCAGTACGGTAAGGTCTTCGAGAATGCAGACGGCAGCTATGTTGACGAATGGGGGGTAACGTATAGGCCGACGCCGGAAGAGATCGACCATCCCATCCGCGGCCCCATCCGGACGATAGACGATCTGAAGAAGTACGCTCCTCCTGATCCCGATGCGCCGCAGCGCTTGGGTAAGCTCCCGGAACTCGTCGCGCGATTCAAGGGGAAGAAAGCCATCTTCTTCCGGCACCGCGCCGCCTTCATGTGGTCGGTCTTCCTGAATGGATTCGAAAACCTGCTGACGAATTTCCTTGTCGAACCGGAATTCGCTCACCGGTTGATGGATACCGTGCTCGAGGTGACGCTGCGCATCGCCCGGAACGCGGTTCGGGCGGGAGCCAACGTCATCGTCATTGCCGATGATTACGCCGGCAACGACAGCCCCTTCTTTTCTCCGGCCGTGTTCAAAGAGTTCGTTCTTCCCAGGTTGAAGCGAATGGTGGATGCTGTTCACGAAGAAGGCGCCAGGGTGGTGAAACACTCGGACGGGAACCTTTGGCCCATCCTTGATATGATAGTCGATACCGGCGTGGACGGGCTGAACCCCATGGAACCGATTGCCGGAATGGATATAGGCAAAATAAAACAGCGTTACGGCAAAAGGTTATGCCTGATAGGCAACATCGACTGCGCGTATATCCTCTCCGAGGCTTCTACATCTGAAGTCGAGGCGGCAGTAAAAGAGTGCATCCTCAGAGCTTCTGCCGGCGGAGGGCACATCATTAGCTCATCCAATGCCATCCACTCCTCCGTGAAGCCGGAGAATTACCTGGCGATGATTAAGGCGACAAGAGAATTCGGACGCTATCCCCTGTCATTAAAGGGACTGGGCACATCGCCCTCCATCACTACGCGCTGAGCCCGATATTTCCCTCGCATAGAGCGCTGAACCACGTCTTATCCGGTCGTCCTGCATTCCAGAGTACCTCAGATGTAGGTACCAGCGGCGTGGTGGTGTATATTAACGGCATGCTATCGGCCCAGCAGGCGTCCGGGCAAAGAACCCGTTCGAGGAGCTTCGAATTGGCGCGCCCCTCCGGAAGGCGGTCGCGAAAGGCGACCCATCGCCCAACCGCAGCCTTATCGGCGCAACCGGGAAAGGCTGCTCAGACGCCAACCCCCAAAGTTGAGCCGGCTGCATCCCGGCTAAAGCGCGCACTCCCAACGGCCACTCTCGTGGCCCTTGCCGTTCTGCCTTATTTCAACATATTGTTCAACGGCTTTGTCTACGACGACGACACTCAGGTGCTGAAGAACCCGTACGTGCGGAGCTTCGGATACCTGAAAGAGATTTTCACCACCAACGTTTGGTCGTTCAAAGAAGTCACCGATGTCACGAATTATTATCGGCCCATGATGACCCTGGGATACCTCGCTACCTATAAGTTATTTGGTATGCGGGCTTTTGGCTTCCATCTGATCAGCCTTTTGTTGCACGTGCTCGTGGTCTGTCTGGTTTATTGGCTGGCCCAGCGTATAACCGGCGACCGTCTTGCGGCCTTTATGGCCGGCGCCCTGTTCGCCCTGCATCCGATCCATACCGAGTCTGTGGACTGGATTGCGGCGGTAACGGACCTCGAGGTGACTTTTTTCTACCTCCTCACCTTCTGGTTCTTTCTCGCGGCGGCGAAGCCTGGAGGCCGGCGTTCGGCGGCTCTCCTTGGGGCGATGGGCGGCACGTTTATTCTTGCCTTATTGTCGAAGGAACAGGCGATGACTTTGCCTGCCCTTGCCACGGTTTATGAGCATTTCTATCGTGAGGATCGTGACGATACCACTCTCACACGGAAGTTGAGTCGTTATGGTTTGCTGTGGCTGCTGGCTTTGGCTTACGTTCTGTTCCGCATGCGCGTGTTCGGGGGGCTCGCGCCGCACGAGAACTATCCTCAGCTAAACCTCTGGTCAATTTTGCTTTCTGCCGTCGCCCTGGTGGGGCAATACGTTGGCAAGCTCCTTTGGCCATTGCAGCTTTGCGCTTTCTACGTATTTCACGCGAGCCAGAGCCTTTTCGACTTCCGGGTTTTCGCCGGACTGTTGGTTCTCGCCGCGCTCGCCGCTGCCTTCGTCGCTTGCTGGCGCAGCCGTGATCCCAACGTCCGCTTCGTTTCCTTCGGGATCGTTTGGTTCCTGGCGCTGCTCGCTCCCGTCCTCAACGCTCACTGGGTGGGCGCCAACGTGTTCACCGAGCGCTACCTCTATCTTCCGTCCGTAGGTGTAGCGTGGCTCGCCGGCCTGGGCGCATCGAAGCTCTGGTCCCGTGCGGCGCGCCAGCCGGCGCAGCGGCAGATTCTGGTGCTTGCCGGTGTCGTGATAGGCATCCTGTTCGCCGCCCGCATCGTGAGCCGCAATCGCGACTGGAACAATGACATCGTACTCTTCGCTCAGACTCTCGAGCTTTCACCGGAGGCGTACCAAATCTTAAATGACCTGGGCACCGTCTACTGGGACCAAGGTGCGGTGGACCAAGCGGAGAGCCTATGGAAACGCTCGTTCACCATCAATCCTAACAATCCAGTTGTGCTCAATAATCTGGGCATGGTGGCAGGCAAACGGAAGCAGTACACAGAGGCCATCAACTTCTTCGAGCGGGCGAAGGACCTGAGGTCGAAGTCTCTGGACCCGTATTTGAACCTGGGGAGGGTCTACCGAGTCATGGGAAATCTGGAGCTCGCCGAGGCCGAGCTTCGGACAGCGCTCGCGCTTTCACCTCTCGACTACCGCATTCGCAATGAGCTTGGCCAGACTCTCGTAACGGAGGGCCGCTCGAGCGAGGCCGAGGAGCAGTTCCGCGCCTCCATCCATAATCAGCCGAATGCACTTGCCTACAACTTCCTCGGAATGCTCGAAATCCGTCGCCAAGCAATGGAAGCAGCGGAGCGCGACTTTCAAGCCGCGCTGGGTCTGACGGAATTTGACAGCAACGCGCATTTTGGATTGGGCTATATTTATAAAGCTGCGGGCCGCAAGGCTGAGGCCCTGAGTCAATACCAAGCCGGGCTGGTTGGCGATCCGACCAATGCGCAGGCCCTCGAGGCCGTCCGGCAATTACAGCAACAGACTGGAAAATAAGGTGGCGTTGATCGACAAGAACGGGTCCGAACCGAAGTCCGCGAACTCCCAGGGAAGGCGCGTCATCATTATCGGCGCTGGCCCTGCGGGTTTGACGGCTGCCTACGAGCTTTGCAAGCATTCGGTTCCGGCGGTCGTGCTGGAAGCGGATTCGGTGGTGGGGGGAATTGCACGCACGGTGAACTACAAGGGGTATTCCTTTGACATCGGCGGCCACCGTTTTTACACACAATGGGATGAGGTGCAGAAGATATGGGAGGAAATCCTGGGGGACAGCTTCCTTCTGCGGCCGCGACTATCGCGGATCTATTATCGCAAGAAGTTCTTCTCTTATCCCCTCGTAGCCAAGAACGCCCTTTTCGGCCTGGGCCTCCTGGAAGCTCTGCGCACTGTGGCAAGCTATCTGCGCGCCCGGCTCTCCCCGTCGCCTCAAGAAGAAAACCTGGAGCAATGGCTGTGCAATCGCTTCGGCCGACGCCTGTTTGAGAACTTCTTCAAAACCTACACCGAGAAGGTCTGGGGCATACCTTGCAGCGAAATCCACGCTGAGTGGGCCGCCCGGCGCATTCGCGGGCTCTCACTCGCATCGGCTCTGCGCAACGCATTATGGAGAAGAAAACGGCCGGGGGCGAAGACTCTCATGAATGAGTTTCATTACCCCGAACGCGGGCCCGGCCAGATGTGGGAAACCCTGGCCGCCCGGCTGCGAGCCCGGAATTATCCGGTCCTGACTGACCATCGCGTGGTTCGAATCCGCCACCGGAATGGGAAACTGACAGGGCTGACAACCGCCGGGCCTGAGGGCGAGAAACACTTCGAGGGAACCGACTTCATCAGTTCGGCGCCCCTGCGGGAGGTGATCGACTGCCTGGAAGAGCCGGCGCCCGAGGAGGTTCGGCGCGCGGCCAGCCGCCTCCGCTACCGCGATTTTCTGATTGTCAGCCTCATCATCAATCGTAAGGACGTGGTGCCGGACAACTGGGTGTATGTGCACGACCCGAGCGTGAGGGTGGGACGCATTCAAAACTTCAAGAACTGGTCCCCGGCGATGGTTCCTGACCCGAACAAGACGTGCTTGGGGATGGAGTATTTCGTCTTCAAAGACGATGACCTTTGGTCGAGCGCTGATGCCCAGCTCATCGATCTGGCGGGCAAGGAAATCGCCCAACTCGGTCTGGTGCGCCCCGAGGAAATCGAAGACGGAGTGGTGGTGCGCATGCCGAAGGCCTATCCCGTCTACGATCGCGGCTACCTCGAAGAGGTGAATACGATTCGGCATTATGTCGAGCAGAACCTCACCAACCTCCAGTTGGTGGGTCGGAACGGCATGCACAAATACAATAATCAGGACCACTCCATGATGACCGCCCTGGGCGCGGCGCGCAACATCCTGGGCGCCCATTGCGACTTATGGGCGATCAACACCGAACCCGAATACCAGGAAGAAAAGACGCCGCCCGGTGGAGGCGAACTGCCGCGCCCCGCGTATGAGGAGCCACCGCAGGTGGGCGCCCCAAAACCTACCTGCCTCGAGTGAAATGCCGATGCTAACTCTTTCGAAAATCACGTCATTCCCGCGGAAGCGGGAGACGATTGCCCCCCCGCGCGGTCAATGGATCCCCGCTTCCGCGGGGATGACGACGGCAGGTTTTCATTTCGATGGGTGGGCCACAGGCCCATGACCACTCGCAAATGACAGGTTGGGTCAATTCTCTCCCACCTTCTGACAGCAGCTTGCAGAGCCAGATCGGCCCCCAGCTACCAGCCATGTTGCTGGAGCACCGCGTTGATCTCATGGTCAGCCCGGGGAGCTTCGCACGAGCCCTCCCTACGATACAGACAGACGCCATTCCTGCATCCTGCTGAGGTGAAAGTGTGGGTGGGGTCGGCGAGAGTTCCGCCAATGACGACGGCGTTAAAACTCTTCCACTCCGCTTTCATATCCTCTGCATCGTCCAGCAGAACGATCGGGACATTTTGATGCAGGTGCGCATCGAACCCAAGCGTGAACCACGGGATGCGGTAGATCCCCACTCCGCAGAGCGTCGAGTCGTGGCTGAGTTCATCGAAGGCGCGCAAGTTGCCGGACCATCGGTACCAATCGATCTCCGGGGCGAGTAAACAGGAACAGAGCGCGAAGAACGCCAAACTGCCGGCTGCGATCGTCTTGGATGACAGGGCCGATTTGCGCCAGGAATTCAAGACCGGGATCAGCTCCACGACGCCCAGCGCGGCGAGCGTGATCTCAAGGGGCATGATGGGATAGAGGTACCGCAAATCACCAAAGCGGAAAAGGGAATGAAACAGGAGATGGATCAGCGCCATCCAGCCCAGGAGCGGGCTGCGGCGAATGCCCAGAATAACCAGGAGCGCTACCGGACCAAGATGCGCCAACAATACCCGTGGATATCCAATCCATGGTGCGACTCTCTCGAGGTGTCCCGCAGTTTCGGTGCTGGTGAGCTTCGGAACCGACACCTCATGGGCGTGGACCCGGAAATACTCCAGGAACGACTGGAAGGGATGCCCCCACGTCACCGCATCCACCATGCCAAAACAGAACACCGGCAAGAATAGTCCCGCAGCCAGAGGGATTACCCGCTTTCGCCAGTTGGAGTAGCAAAAGCCAAAAGCTGCGACGGCCACCGCCGGAGCCAACTGGATGCGCAGCGCGACGGCGAGTCCGCAGAACAATCCCGCCAACAACATGCGGTGGTTTTCCTTGAACCTGTCTCCGTAGACGCCCAGGTATAAGCCTGGCAGCAGGACGTGGGTGGCCAGCACCTCATTTAAGGTTTTCGGGGCGAAATAGACCAACTCATACCAGATTGCGCAAGCTCCCGCAGCGATAATCGCTGCCTCGATCCCGCCCGCCCGCTTCCCCCAGGCGAAGCCGAACCAGATGGTGGTAAGAGAAATCAGTGAGAGCACGATGGCCATCCCTGCCTGATACCCTGTCGATCCGGTGGCGATCCAGTCCGTGCTCCGCATCACGCCCGCCAGGAAGGCCGGAAACACCCAGGAGCGCGCTCCGCGTCGCCATTCCCACGCCACGACCCCGAAACCGTAGGCCAGGCGATGCGCGGGCTCCTGCAACTCCAGAATCTGGTCCGTGTGCGCGACGTTCGGGAGTTTTAACGCCGTGCCCACCCGAAGACAGAGGCCGATGAGCATAAAGCCCAGCAGAAGAAGGCGGGCCGATGAAGATGATTTCATTTGTTTACTCGCCTCGGTCCGCTTCGGAAGATTTTGCGGCTCCTGCCAGATTCTCGCGCTCGCCATGAACCCTGCGCCGGAAAATCCCAACTGGAATCGACGCCGCAGCCACAAAGCCCAGCGTTATCGTGCTATAAAAAAAGTAGAACCAGTGGAGGGGGATAGCGCAGAGCAAGAAAAGCCATCCGCGCCTTCGCCTGAAAAACCCGTAGAGATCCCTATTCAAGAAAAGCAGAACCGACGCCAGGATGGCGGCGGCGAGGAAGAAGAGTGGAAAGTGAAACCCCGCGATGCCGGTCAGAACGAGTAGCAGGACGGCGATCGCACTCCAGCGCGCCGAGGCAGTCAGGTTGAGATCCTTCGGCGCTCCACCTTCGGCGAGGATCAGACGTGACCACGGAACCGCTCTCTGCAAGATGTCCGATCGCAGGAGTTTCAGGAACGTCCAGCGTTTGAGATGCGTGGCCTGCATCCCTTTCACCAGCCGGATTCTCTTGCCTTGCCGGCGCAAGCGGATTCCCAGTTCGACGTCTTCGATGCTGGGCTTCTTGTGGTCCTCGCCGAAGCCACCTGCCTGCTGGAGCGCCGTCTTGCGAATGGCTCCGCAGCCGGTCCAAAAAGTGGCGGCGCTTTCCGCCGCGTGCTGGTGGACGTAGTGGTGCATCAGGTTTTTGTATTGCGACACGAACCCCGGGGCCGCCGGCGCGTCGTCGTACGACCCAAAACAGGCATCCGGCGCAGCGTCTCCACGCAGAGTTTCTAAAGCCAGTCCCAGCGCATCAGGATGCAGCAGGACATCGGAATCGGCGAAAAAGAGAATCTCGCCCTGGGCAATTTCCGCGCCGCGGTTTCTGGCGAACGCTGGGCCGCGCGCTGGAGGCGATAGGCGGACAACCTGTGCTCCGGCGCGTTGGGCCACCTCCGCAGAGCCATCCGTCGAGGCGTCGTCCACAACGATCACTTCGTCCGGCCGGGTCGCGGAACTCATCACGGCTTGCAGGCAGCGGCGTAACTCCTCTCCGCCGTTATGGACCGGGATGATGACCGCGAGCCTCTCCCGCACCCTGGGCACTGGGCTACTCTTGTCAGTCGGCGACGGAATGGCGCCTCCCGGCGCGTCGGTGGCCGGCTTCATCGTCGATCTTGCATCCAATGCCATAACTGCGAGATTCGGAAATTCCCCGGTCGCAATGCCCTCTCGATAACCGGCGCGCGAGCCACAACCACACCCAACCGGCGGAGTACCAGGCTTTCGCCGCGCGGCAAGACCGGCCGTAGATTCTCATTCCTCAATTTCCGTGCCCGCCAGTATACCTGCACCGGCTCACGGCTGCCAAAGGATTTCCGAGCTAAGATTGAAGTACTTGGGGGATATCAGGCGCTCATGGGTGGGTCAGTCGGCCTGGGCGGCGTCGTGGCAAGTTGAGCGCCGCTGACCACCGGGTGCAGCGTACTCTATGTCGTCGTGGGGTGTAGCATCCCCGCAGCCGTGATCAAGACCGAAGTCGCCAATATGCGGTTCTCGCGGCCAACGCGCTCAGGGAAAATCGACGTCGAGCGCGAAGATATCCTGGCTGGAGTTGTCGCGAAGGAGAAGCAAAGAGCCGTCAGGGGTGATGCCGATCCAGTCTCCCGCTTCAGGCTCTTGGCGGAAGTCTTTCAAGCCGGGCACCTGCTCCAGCTTACGATCGCTGAGCCGAACGCGGTATATGCCGTGCTGGCCCGCCGCGGGACCTCCGGCAAAATAGATGTAATCGCCCTCTCGAGAGAACTCCTCCCAACCGACGCTGATCTTGCCCAGCAATTCGGTCCACTTCTTTGTTCTTAGATCAAATAACATAAGCCGGTCTGCGTGCCGCGACTGGGCGACTATGTGCCGCCCGTCGGGTGACCAGCGGGGACCTCGCAAGTCCTGTGAGCCTGGAATCTTCGAAACAGCGCGCGTCCTCAGATCGACGACCTCGAGATCCAGGCTGCGCGAATCGGGCGCGTCTTGAGTCGTGCGATGAGCGACAAGCAGAGAATTCCCATCAGGCGACCAGGTTGGCTCCCCGCGGTAGTCTCCTGGTATGAGCTGCTCGGGCCGGCCGCCTTCGGCCGGAATCACGAAAACGCTCCAAGGCTTGTCAGCCTTCGCCTTAAGGCCCTTAAATGCAATACGGGTCCCGTCGGGAGACCAGCGGGGCTGCATGACCATTAGGTCCACGGTCGTTAGCTGTAGCCGCTCGCTGCCGTCCACCTTGCTCCGCCACAGCGTATACTCGGGATAAGCGACATAGGTCACCCACTTGCGGTCGGGAGAGAAGTTCACATGGATGGCCGATATTCCCGAAAGATAAGGTGAGAACGCGTGTGAGGCAGGATCGTAGCGCACCAACTCGCCGCGTTGCTGGCTCGTGTGCACGAAGATTCTCTTCCCGTCCGCGCTCAGGAGCGGGTAATCGGGTGCCGTAAGACCATTCGTCAACTGCACCGGCTCGTAGCTGGCCTTCCTCAGCGTGCTTCTTTCTTCCCGAACCGCCCAGACGTTCTCGATTCCGCTAATCCAAGAACTGAAAACGAAATACCTGCCGTCCGGCGTCCAACTGCCACAACAGGAGGGCGACTCATTCCATCCGGCAAGCACTGGGTGAAGATTTCGTCCGTCCGGGGAGATTTCCCAGAGCTTGCTCGTGACCCAACTGCCGACAACACTATTCAGGCTGAATCGCAGACGAGTTCCATCCGGGGACCAACGCGGCCAGGAGGCAAACTGGTTATCGGCAAAACTTGCGATTTTTCTTGATTCGGTTCCGTCGATCTTCCCGCGGTACAGCGTCTTTCCCTGGTCGTAGACGATCTCCTTCCCGTCCGGAGACCAGGCAACTCCTCCTGATGCAGGTGTGGCGGACACGAGAAAATCGCCTAGCCGTCGCGGGGAGCCGCCGAGAACGGGCATTACCCACATCGGACAGGGAGCCTGGGACCTTTCGTCGCAGGTTCCGACCAGAAGCTCGGAGCGGTCGGGCGAGATATTGAGAATTTCAGGGCTCCGAAGAGGCGTAGGGAAGGGGACGACATCCCCACCTGACGTAGAGACCTCATAAAGCGAGCAAACTCCTTGGGAACAGGACGAGAAATAGATCCTTGAGCCATCGGTGACCATGTCCTGCTTGTTACGGCCGTCATGGGTAATTTCAGTGAAGCCGGTCATCCTGGGTGCCGGCAACGTGGGCCGGAACAGGAAGGCAATAATCCCCGCGACGATCAGGGCTGCCGCGGCCACGGCGAATCGCCAGCGGCGTGGGCGCGCTCGATGTGACGCTGGCGTCTCGCCCGCGGTGGCACGGGCGTCCCGGCCCTGCCTTTCTCCCTCGCTTGAGCGGGACGCTCCTCCGACCGGGGCCGGGACGGCCGCGCCACCGCCATGCCCCGAATCCGCGTCGCGCTTTAAACGCTTCAGTTCGCTCCGCAGGTCTGCGGCGCCCTGATACCGCAGGTCGCAATCTTTTTCCAGGAGGCGGTTGATGATTTCTTCCAGTTTCGGCGCCAATTGGGGATTGAGCTGCAAGACCGGCACGGGATCTTCGTGCAAGATGGCAGCGAAAATCTCCGTCGAGGTCTTGCCTGGAAATGGTAGACGGCCGGTCGCCATCTCATAGAGAACAGCGCCGAAGCTGAACAAGTCGGTGCGCGCGTCCAACTCTTCCCCGCGCGCCTGCTCTGGCGACATGTAGGCCACGGTGCCGAGAGCAATTCCTGGGCTGGTGAGGTGCTCGGGCTCGAGGGTGGCCGTGGGCGTGTCCTGTAGGGGCGAGGCGTCGCCTCGCCCTCCGTGGGCTACCCGCCGGGTCGCCCCTACGGTCAATTTTGCCAGCCCGAAATCGAGAATCTTCGCCTGGCCGCGCGCGGTGACGAAGATGTTTGCGGGTTTGATATCGCGATGAACGATTCCCTGCGCGTGCGCCGCCTCCAGTCCATCCGCAAGCTGAATGGCCAGCTCCAGCAGCGTCGCCAACGGTAGGGGCGGTTCGCGAACCGCCCCTACGCCGATGCAGTGCTTCAGCGTCTGCCCATCCAATAACTCCATGGCAATAAAGGGACGGTCTTCGTATTCATCAACGTCATAAATCGTGCAGATATTGGGATGATTCAACGAGGAGGCGGCGTACGCCTCGCGCTTGAAGCGCTCCAGCGCCAGGTGGTCCTGGTTGAGGTGTTCGGGCAGGAACTTGAGAGCCACCAAGCGAGGGAGCTTGGTGTCCTGGGCTTTGTAGACCACACCCATCCCGCCCCCGCCCAGCCCTTCCAGAATGCGGTAGTGGGAGACCGTCTGTCCCACCAGCGGGAAACCCACGGAATCTGCCGCCAGGCGCACGGCCTGCCGCAGCCGCCGGTCGGCGCTGCGCGCGCCCGAAAGCAGCGCCTCAACTTCCCGCCGCAGCTCGGGATCGCCCGCGCAAGAATCCTCCAGCAGGCGGGAACGCTCCTCCGGCGCCGTCTCCACAGCGCGGTGAAACAATTCCTCGATCTGGACCCAACGTTCAGGCGTCATTGAGCACCAACCGGATTGCCGGTCGTGTCGAATGTGGCGGCGAGTTTACCTCGCCAAGTGGCGGCGTAAAGCCGCCGCTACGCGCTATCGGCGCTGCGCAATTGCTGGTGAAGCCACGCTTCCGCCATCCTCAGGTCGCGACGGACGGTGACCACGGAAACTTCGAGCGTCTGGGCGATCTCCTCCATCGAGAGCCCTCCGAAGTAACGAAGCTCAACAGCCCGGCATTTGCGGGCGTCGAGCTTTTCCAGAGCATTCAAGGAATCATCCAGTGCTACGAGATCAGCGCTTCGCTCGGCCGCGAAGCTCACGGTCTCTTCCAGTGACACCCTCTGCCCGTCTCGCTTGCCGGCGTGCCGCCGCCGCGCGTGGTCCGCCAGAATCCGGCGCATCAGGCGCGCAGCCACGCCGTAGAAGTGAGACCGGTTCTTCCAGTCAGGGTTCCGCTGATCGACCAGGCGCAGGTACGCTTCATGGACTAACGCCGTGGGTTGCAGCGTGTGGTCAGGGCGCTCCTTGCGCAGATACCCGGCGGCAAGCTGCCGGAGTTCTCCGTATATGAGCGGAGTGAGCCGCTCCAGCGCTCGCTGGTCGCCGTTTGCCCACTCCCCAAGAAGTTGCGTGACTTCGTGGTTGGAGCGCATGGGTTAATTGTTAAGTTAATCCCTACCCTCCGGTATTTTATCACGCCCATGATCGATTTCATCCCTTTTCCGCGCGTGAATAAGTAGGGAATCAAGAATAAAGACGATAGACGGCGCGGACGTTAATGCTCGCGGCGAGCTGGAGGAGTCGCGGGCGTCGTCTGGCGCCAACGGGCAGCACCCCATGTAGCCAGGCCCCATGTAGCCAGGCAATTCAAAACAAAAGGAGGACGCTACAATGTCGACTACGACAGAGCAAGCATCGAGATCACGCCGGCGCGCGGCAAAAAGCATCGCGCTGACGTTAGGGATGGTACTTCTCGCGGCGCTCGCGGCCGCGCCACGGGCGCAAGCGCAAACTTACAACGTGTTATACAACTTCACCAACGGGACGGATGGGGGAGTGCCCAACGGCAGCTTGATCCAAGACAAGGCAGGCAGTTTTTACGGCACCACCTACCAGGGCGCCGGCTCCGGCTGCGGAGGCTCCGGGTGCGGAACCGTCTTCAAGCTCACCAAAACCGGCACGCTCACCACGCTTTACACCTTCACTGGCGGGTCGGACGGAGGAAATCCCCAAGCTGGCGTGATCCTTTCGGGGAACACGCTCTACGGCACGACCACTTATGGTGGGAATCTCAACTGCAACATCTACAACGGCTCGGGCTGTGGAGTCGTGTTCAAGCTTAACATCGAGACCGGCGCCGAAACCGTGCTCTATAGCTTTACGGGGGGAGCGGACGGGGGCGTCCCCTGGTATGCAGGCCTGGTCCGGGACGACGCGGGCAACCTTTACGGCACCACCGCGTTCGGCGGCGGCGGTTTCGCAATTTGCCCCATCGGGTGCGGAGTGGTGTACAAGGTGGACCCCGATGAGAAGACGGAAACCGTGCTCCACACCTTCGCGGGCTCGGACGGCGCTCATCCGGACTGGAGTCTAACCGTGGACGCCACCGGAAACGTCTTGTACGGTACGACCATCGTGGGCGGTTCCACCTCTGGTACTGGCTGCGCCGACGCGGGCTGCGGCGTCGCGTTCAGTCTGAGAATCAAAACCGACGAATACAAGGTGCTGTATAACTTTACTGGCGGGACGGATGGGGGTTACCCTGGACTCCTGAGCATTGGCAAGGCGGGCGTACTTTACGGCACCACGTTCGCCAGCTCCGGCTGCGGCACTTGCGGCGTCGTGTTCGAGGTGGTCCCCGAGACAGGGAAGGAGACCATGCTGTACACCTTCACTGGCGGGGCGGACGGAGGAGTTCCCTGGGCAGGCGTCGTGCTGGACAAGGAGGGCAACCTCTATGGCACCACCGCAATCGGCGGTTCCGGCCAGGGAAGCTCTGGTAACGGGGTGGTGTTCAAGTTGGATCCTAAGACCGGGATGGAGACTGTGCTGCACACCTTTGACTACACGGACGGGAGCTTCCCGTTCGAAAACTTGTTCCTGGACGCCCGCGGTACACTCTACGGCACAACCTCCGGCGGCGGCACGGACGGTACCGGATGCGGAGGCTACGGGTGCGGGAACGCGTTCTCCCTTCATCCTTACTAACTTAATTCAGCCAATTTCGAGTATAGTTTGCGCTGCCTTGCGAGTGCCTGCTCGTAGGCCTGGCGGCGCCGGACGTCAGGATCGAACCGGTTGCCCAACCGGGCAGGCAGTTCGCCCGCGTCGCGGACTGCGCCCAGGCGCTCGAGCGCAAGCAGCGCCGCCCAGTGCTTTCCTGTGGGAAAACGGCAGGATGACCGACCTGGGGGCGGACCCGGGCGATACGTGCAGCACGGCATACGCCCTCAACTCGTTGGGCCAAGTGGTCGGATTTTCAGGTCAATCGGCAGGGCCTGGACCGCTCTGCGGTGGCCACCCCTTCTTCTGGGAGAACGGCGGCCCAGCGGTCGACCCCACTACGCTGTATCCGCCGCTGCCGAATGGTTTGACGCTGGGCGGCTTATGCTGCATTAACGATCTTGGCGAAATGCTCGGCTACGGCGGCCTTCCCAACGGCGGCGAACATGCCATGCTGATCGTTCCCTGCGATGAGCACCATCTCGACGTCGAAGGCTGCGACTACAGCTTAACCTTCGGCTTGGCCACCAACCCGCACGACGACGCCATCTCGCCGCCCACCGTGCCAGCCGGGGCCTCCGGGAAACCACTTGGGCGCTGGCGGAAACGAGGCGTGAGCCAAATCCGCTGATGTGGCGCGCGGGTGCAGCACGGACTGGCTTTCGGCCCACCCGGCTTCGGCCCCCGGCGTTTGCCCATGCTCGCGCCCTCCATGCCCGAGGGCGGTTTGGCGGTGCTCCGCATCCGTCTTTTGCCCATGTGGGGGCCATCGAGGAATGCGGTGCCGCAAGTGAACTGCACCCTCGGCAAGGTGCCTGAAGAACGTCAGACGGAAGGGATCAGGCTGAGCCTCGAGCCGGGCGGTGGCGAATTCGAGGAGGAGGCAGGCGGGCGCGTCATGTTCGACTGGTCAAGGCGGGCCGCCAACCCTCCTCCTAAATCGCCTGCTCCTACCAACGAGACCTATCCCGCACAGGCTGAGACCCCCCCATGAACTGATAGAGCGGGCCTTTGGTTGGCCTTCGCAGAGAAATAATCGAGACCTCCGGGCAGAGTCGTCGGCAGGCCCAGGACTTACCGACCTGCCCCAAGATGGGCTGAAGTCCAGAGGCAAGGGCATTTCGGAGTGGCCTCGCTCAAGCCAGTTCCGACAAATTGATTAACTTTGTTGGTACTTGCCCAATGGTCTAATATAGGCTAGAATCCGTTAGTGGGGTTGGGCAGGCGGTTAGGCCTTGCCGGATACGTTATGTCTTCCTCTCTTTTCGTCTGTAGACCCGTTTGTGGTTCCTGCTTCCGATTTCCTCTTACTCCCCCTGGACACGCGAGGTCGAATTCGTCGCAGGCAGAGAATCGAGGAGTCGACGAGTTGCGAAGAAAATACAAAATTGTACGATCGAACCCAGTATGTTACTGAAAACAAAGATAGGCTGTGCAGAACGAAGCGACCTTTGAGCATCAAATGGGCAGAATAAACCCCAGAAGCGAGTTCTGCCGTGAGCCGCGCGTCCACGCGAGTGGATCGTGCCGCGGAATGCGCAGGGCTCAGAAGCGAGCTGGCTTCGGAAACCTGGAGCGGCGCGCGAAAATACAAAAAGTCGTGGGAACAAACCCAAGAAGTCATTGAAAACAAATGATTTAACATTCCGATAGCATCCCAGATGCCGACGTTGGTAAAGGCGGCGGAGAATGCATCTACCTTTACCGCAGATACGGTCGAGCCCGTCTCAGCTCTCCCGACCTGACCATCTCTGGGGCCGCGCTCGGCTCCCGCCTGCCCAGACCGCGCACGCTCCATTGATCAGCCAAGGCTTCGTGTCGGTCGAGTCAATCCTCCCAAAGTTTGGTATCACTAAGCGAACTGTCAAAAAACTCCAGGCCATCCACATGGTCCGAGAGCAGCGGGGAAAAAACCCTCCGAGTCGCATTCACCGGAGTTGATCGATTTCAAAATACTGTCCTCAGCCGCACAAACAAAGGGCCTGACAATCGCAGCCCCAGATGTCCTGCCGCAAAAAAAGACGGGACGCTACGACAAAAGTCCCGATCACGACGACGCTTCCCGAGACTCCGAAGGTGTGAGAAAATCGCTTCTAGGGGCTGTGGCGCGCTCCGAGCGTCGATGTTCTTGAGAATACACAGAGGGCAGTCAGAGACTGCCGTTGGAATTCGTTTTTCTTACACCTTCACAGCCGTTGGATAAGGGAGCGGAGCCCGTCGAGGGCCCCAGAAGGGGGAAGGATGGGCTCATACCTGCCACCGAATGAATGCATTCGGAGATTCTAAGCGCAGCAATTGCCTTCGGCGTCCAGCAGAAGGTGTGGGACATTCCGACGATGCGACCAAGTGGTGCTCCGACGCGCGAAACGAATTCGCCGCGCGCGACACTTTCTTAGTCGTGGCGAAAATCGGGCGCCGGAAAATGAAGTTTGATTCACTGGAACGATTCTAGACGCGATTCTAATGGAGATTCGAACCATGCGTTCACGCGTTGCATTCACGCACGCCCTGCTGACCCTTGGCTGTCTGTTGTTTCTGGCACGGCCAACTGGGGGGGCGATCAACGCCTACGGGCTGGGCGCGAGCTACGACTCCACACAAAGCAACGTCATCTTTCGCGTCTACTCTTCACGCGCCTCGCAGATCGAGGTTGATCTCTACGCTTCCCCGATGGGTTCAGCAGAGGTGCTGCGCCTTACCCTCGCGGCTGGCAGCAACACCAACATCTTCTCCGGTTCCCTACCGGCTGCGGCGCTCGAGGCAGCCGGCATTACCGGGCCGGTATATTTCGGCTATCGGGCCTGGGGGCCGAACTGGCCTTTTTCGAGCAGTTGGACCAAGGGTTCCAGTGCCGGCTTTATTTCGGACGTGGACGCCCAAGGCAACCGCTTCAATCCCAATAAGCTGCTGATCGACCCGTATGCCCGCGAGATCAGCCAGGACCCGGTGAATGCCGCTTGGACGGACGGAACGGTGTACGCCTCAGGGGCTGCGCATCGCAACATCGACACGGGGAATATGGCGCCAAAGAGCATCTTATGGTCGCCGGCGGCCCAGAGCATCGGCGCCAAGCCCACAGGCGCGCAGAAAGACGACGTGATCTATGAGGTGAACGTGCGCGGCCTGACTGAGAACGACAGCAGCGTACCCGCGGCCGTGCGGGGCACGTACGCCGGCGCTGCCCTCAAGGCGCCCTACCTTGCGAGCTTGGGCGTCACGGCCGTGGAGTTTCTGCCCGTGCAGGAAACGCAGAACGACGCCAACGACAACACAGCGAACTCCACTGCTGGACAGAACTACTGGGGATATTCAACCTTGAACTATTTCGCGCCCGATCGGCGCTACTCGTCAAATAAGGCTGCGGGCGGGCCCACCAGTGAATTCCAGGCCATGGTAAAGGCCTTCCATGATCTGGGCCTGAAGGTCTACATCGACGTAGTGTACAACCATACGGCGGAGGGCGGGGCGTGGAACCCAAACGATCCGTCCACCTATACGATCCTCTCCTGGCGCGGACTCGATAATCCCACTTATTACGAACTGACGTCGGACATGCAGTCCTCGTACGACAACACGGGCGTAGGCGGCAACTACAACACCTATAACCAGGTGGCGCAAAATCTCATTGTCGATTCGCTGGCCTACTGGCGCGACACCATGGGCGTGGATGGGTTCCGCTTCGACCTCGCTTCGGTGCTGGGCAACACCTGTACGGCGGGCTGCTTCAACTTCAGCAGCACCGACAGCAACACCGCGCTCAATCGCATCCTGCGCGAACTACCTCAGCGTCCCGCTGCCGGGGGCAGCGGCATTGACCTTTTCGCCGAGCCCTGGGCCATTGGCGGCAATTCCTACCAGTTGGGCGGTTTCCCCGCCGGCTGGTCAGAGTGGAACGGCAGCTATCGCGACACGCTGCGCCAGGCGCAGAACGACCTGGGCATGGCGACCATTACCACCGGCCAATTGGCAACGCGCTTCGCTGGTTCGTCTGACCTTTTTGGCAGTCGTTCGCCGTGGAGCTCGATAAACTTCATGGATGTGCACGACGGCTTCACGCTCAAGGACCTCTATAGCTGCAACGGCCCCAATAATAACCAGCCTTGGCCCTACGGGCCGTCCGACGGAGGCAACGCGACGAACTACAGTTGGGACCAAGGCGGCGGCACTGCGGACGAGCGGGCTGCCGCACGCCTCGGCTTTGCCTTTCTCATGTTGAGCGCCGGCACACCCTTAATGGCCGGCGGGGACGAATACCTCCGCAGCCTCCAGTGCAACAACAATCCTTACGACGTGGACTCGATTGCGAACTGGCTCAACTACACCTGGAACCCTGATCAATCCAACTTCAACGCCTTTGTGCAAGGCATGATCGCCTTTCGGAAGGCGCACGCGGCTCTGCGCCCACTAAACTTCTATTCGGGTGCGCAGTTGGCGTGGTGGACGCCGGCGGGCACAACGCCGGACGAGGGTTACTGGTCGAGCGGCAGCAATCACGCGATCGCCTACCAGTTAACCGGCAGCGCCCTCGGGGACAGTTCTTCGTCCATCTACGTTGCTTACAATGGTTGGAGCGCCAGCGTGAACTTCACGCTGCCATTGCCTGGCAATGGCTTGAACTGGTACCGGGTCACCGATACCTGCGGCTGGGCGGAAGGCCCCAACCAGGTACGCATCCCCGGGTCAGAGGACGCGATTGGCGGACACGGTGTTGTGTACGGCCTCTGCGGCCGCGGGCTGGTGTTGTTGATTGCCAAATAGCGCACGGACCCCGATCTTGCAGAGGCAGAGCTTGCCTTGGTCCAGCGTCGGCGAAACGCCACGTGAGGTGTAGGAGTCTCGGTTTCTGACTGGGAGCTTAATCTCGGCCCCCTCGCGTATCGCGCACCGATTCCAGTCCAGCCACAATCCAACCGATTACCTGCGCCTTGCCTCCCAAGGTTTGCTGATAACTGTTGGGAACAGCCCTTCCCATCAGCAGTCATGCAAACTCCCGAGATACGGGTTCGGGGCCTCGGTGCGGACCTCGGGACAGTAATCGGTTCACTGAGTTCGGCGCGCTCGCGCAATCAGCAGAAAGAGGATAAACGATCAGTAGCACCTGCACGGTGTTCGCCGAATCGGAAGTGGTGGGACTTATTGCGCGCGGAATCGACCGCAGCCAGGTCGCCAGAGGTGTAGTGGATTCCCTTGCGGTTCGGACCACCTCGCTGGTACAACGAGTCGGCGTAGTGGCCGTTTGAACCATGTGGGACTTACCTGGCGAGGTGGCGACTTATCATTTCCGATTAATATCGGCAGAACTCCCTGACCGTCGTTCACTTGCATTGCCAAGGCGATTAGTTGCTTCTGCATCCGTATTCGAGTATCTTCCGAGTGGTCGAAATACGTTCGGGACTCGTCCGACCGGCGATGCGGAGGCGGCTATCGAGACCCTCTGATTTGTTGCCCTAGTGTTCGACGTGTCGTGCTAACATTCTTTGGTGTTCGGTTGACCTCCCAAATCATGATTGGAACAACGGTTTCGCACTACCGCATAGTGGAGAAGCTCGGGGGTGGGGGGATGGGTGTCGTCTATAAGGCCGAGGACACTCGTCTCCACCGTTTCGTCGCACTCAAGTTCTTGCCTGAGGATGTAGCCCGGAATCCGCAAGCCCTTGCCCGATTCGAGCGCGAGGCGCAGGCCGCGTCTGCGCTTAATCACCCCAACATCTGCACAATCTATGACATCGGTGAGCAGGACGGGAGATCCTTCATTGCGATGGAGCTTCTGGAAGGTGAGACGCTGAAGCACCGCATCGGCAGCCGTCTCATGGAACTGGACACGCTGCTTTCGCTCGGTATCGAGATCGCCGATGCGCTGGATGCCGCGCACTCCAAAGGCGTCGTTCATCGCGACATCAAGCCCGCGAACATCTTTGTCACGGATCGGGGTCACGCCAAAATCCTCGACTTCGGCTTGGCCAAACTCTCTCTCAAACCAGTTACGGGAATGGAGCAGAACGCCGCGACCCTCGACGCAGAGGAGCATCTCACCAGTCCCGGTACGACCCTAGGCACCGTCGCCTACATGTCGCCGGAACAAGTCAAAGGCCAGGACTTGGATGCGCGAACCGACCTGTTTTCCTTCGGGGCGGTGCTGTATCAAATGGCCACCGGGCAGTTGCCGTTCCCAGGCGACACTTCAGGAATAATCTTCCACGCCATTCTGGAACGCTCGCCCGTGCCTCCGGTGCGGATCAACCCCGAGGTTCCGCCCAAGCTCGAGGAAATCATCGGCAAGTGCTTGGAGAAAGATCGAGAGGTGCGCTGCCAGTCTGCCGCCGAACTCAGGGCCGACTTGAAACGATTGAAACGCGACACCGACTCAGGGCGCTCCAGCAGCTTTGCGGCGGCGTTGGAAGCGGCGCAGAATCCGGCGGGAACGAACTGGCAGCGTCTGGCACTACTCGGTGGCATCGTCCTGCTTGTCCTAGGGGCGCTCGGTTTCGGGTGGTACAAATGGAGGCGCGGACCTTCGCAGCCTTCAGCCCAAGCGACCGAGCGACAGCTAACCTCGAATCCTCCGGAAGACTGGGTGCAGGCCTCGGCGATTTCTCCCGACGGCAAATATGTGGCCTACGTGGATCAGACAGGGCTTCTGGTGCGTTCCGTGGATTCGGGAGAGATCCGCCCTATCTCTCTCCCAGCCGATTTCCCAGCCACGCAGATTTGGGAAATTCGTTGGTTCCCGGAAGGCGGGAAACTGCTTATCACCGGGCTTCCCTCGGTTTCCGAAGCCACGATGAGCGTCACGACGAGCATCTGGATGGTTGCAGTCCTCGGCGAAGCCGCTCCGCAGCGACTGCGCCAGGAAGGATCATCTCCCGCGATCTCGCCGGATGGAAAGTCGATGGTTTTCCGTAGTGGCGGCGGGGAATTGCCGAAGGAGATTTGGGTCTCCGGACTGAGCGGCGAGGCGCCACGGAAGCTGGCTCCAGCGGAGGAGGGCCAGAGCTTTCTAAATCCGGTTTGGTCTCCCGACAGCCATTGGATCGCATATGTTCGCTCGAAAACCAAGGGCTCTGGCGCCACTGAGGATTCCATCGTAATCCAGCCTGCGACCGGCGGTCCCTCGAAAACCGTCGTGTCAGAATCGAGCTTGCCTTCATCAAGCACCCTCCTTTGCGATGCGGTAGGATGCCTGTGCTGGTCGCCCAACTGGGACCTTGAGTTTGGTGTGAAGGAGCGAGCCGGGACGAAGTCAGGAAAATCGAATGGGAGCCTGTGGCAAGTCCACCTGGATCCAGACAAGGCATCGCCCTCCCAAGAACCGCGGCGACTCGCTCAGTTGGGCGAGTTCGAACCTTGGGATATGACGACTACGGCCGACGGCAGAATTCTCGCTTTCAATAAGGTGAGAACGAACCAAGATGTCTACGTCGGAGAGATTGACCCAGGCTCCGGCGTGTTAAGTACGCCCCGCCGATTTACACTGGACAATCACGACAGCTACCCGGACACATGGACGCTCGACAGTCGGAGCCTCTTCTTTGTTTCGAACCGAAATGGAAAGCGTGAGCTATTTAAGCAGGGACTGAACGACAATGTTGCCGAAAGAGTCGTGTCGAGTGCGGCAGGCGAAGTTGGCGGCGTAAACAGCCTGAGTCCGGACGGCTCGTGGATTCTATACTGGCAATTCGCCCGTGCTGAGGGCAAGGCTCCGCCCGCCTCGGGACGGATAATGCGCCAGCCCACTGCAGGTGGACCGCCGGAAACAGTTCTTGAGCTTACCTACGCCGACACAGAAGTGAGCGACTTCTTCTGCCCGAAGCAGCCTGGCAATCCGTGTGTGCTTAGCCTCTTGGAAGGGAAAAATCTCGTTTTCTATGCATTTGACCCAGTG
Organism: uncultured Acidobacteriota bacterium; assembly: GCA_963831905.1. Taxonomy (GTDB): domain Bacteria; phylum Acidobacteriota; class Terriglobia; order UBA7540; family UBA7540; genus CAVROP01. Next base: position 780,886 of record CAWHRX010000010.1, read on the forward strand.
CGAGGGAAAGGCGATCCGTTAGGCAAGATCGAGTTTCAGAAAACGCATTATTATTTCGGATGGGAGGTTTCCCCCGACGGTTCGCAGCTTGCTTTCGTTGACGACAGGCACAAGGACCGCATCGAGATCCTCACCTTATCCGGGTCCAACCGGGTCTGGCACGAGATCGCTGTGGAGCCAGGTTGGGGCGACTATCAGTCTGTGGCCTGGGCGGCTGACGGAAAGGGCTTCTTTCTTACCACTTGGTTGCCGGCTTCTTTCAACTTGGTCCACGTTACGTTATCGGGCAAGGTGCAGCCCCTGTTGAACAATGCTCACAGGCAATGGATGAACCGGCCGCGGCCCTCCCCCGATGGCAAATACCTGGCTTTCCAGGCGCTGACGTGGGATAGCAACGTTTGGCTGCTGGAGAACTACTGAAACCAGTGACGAGTGACGCGCTGGCTTTCACCCATCAGCTTTCACCTGGACGTCTTCTCGTCTGCCCAGCCGCGCTCTGAGCCGCGCCTCCAGAACCCCCTGCTCCGGATCAACTTTCCGCCCTAAGGTCGCCCACAGCTTTTGCTCCCCTTTTTCTTCCGTGCGCCTCCGGTGCGATTTCGTTCCGCACGTACGCAGTTGCTGGATCGACTGGCATGCATGACAACAAGGGAGAACAGCCCTTTCGGCCGCCTCTGCCAGATTGTGCCTGAACGCCCTTCCCGGAAAATGGGATGACTGTGGCGTTTGCGTTGCCAGGCTTTTGTCGGCCGGTGCACACTGCCGGCACACAACTGCGGCGGGGAGCAGGATTCAACGAGGTTTTGAAGGGGTGACACTGATCGCGGAAGTCGGGAACCGAGATTTCTAAACAATCCGCGGACCCACGCACGCTCAGGTGGGATTGAATTGAGTCGCCTCCAAATGCAATGCATGAAAACAGCGATGCCAAGCAGATCACTTAGATGGCTGGAGCGGTTTCGACTTGGGGACATGCGGACCGAATTCGAGAGTTGCCCCCCGCAATGCACCTGGAAGTAGTTGAATTTATTGGTAGCGGGGGGGAGGATCGAACTCCCGACCTAGGGATTATGAGACCCTCGCTCTACCACTGAGCTACCCCGCCACAGCACGAACCGGGACGCTGGCCGTACTCATCATACTAGGGTAGGAGCGCCCGCGCGGTCAAGATTACGAACTGTTCGCGTCCCTTTCCAGTGGGTTGCTTTCGTCACCGTCAGGCCGGTTTCATAGTCTAGTTCACGAGGCAAGTAGCCATCGTCGTCCCGCTGGCGAGTGCATCCGGCGTTAGCCCACGTCACGGGAAAGTCGGGGCTCCACCCGCGCCGCCCCTACGGCTGCCGCGCCGCACTTCGCCGCTTCTTCTGCTCAGCTTGCATTTCAGTTATCGCGTTGACAACCGTCCGGGAATAGAGTGCCCTCGTCCACTTCGGATTCAGCCAGTCCGGCCGCACCTTTATGGCCAGCGAGAACTGACGCAGTGCTTCATCCTTCTGTTGCGCCAGCCAAAAGGCAACGGCGGCGCCCATGCGAGGTTCTGCAATGGGCTGGGACCCAGGGACCACGTATTCACCGTACAACGGTGAATACGTGGCCCCTTGATCGAACCTGGCAAGAGCGCCCTCGTAATTATGCTGCTCGATAAGGACCCAGCCCAATCGTGTATTAAGCTCCGAAATACCGGGACGCTGTTGCGTCGCTAGTGCCAAGCGACTGAATGCGGCGGCGTAATCCCCTGCCCGGTAGCTCCACCACCCCATCCGGCCATCGACCTCCGGGGGCAAAAACGCTGTGCCGTATACCTTATTGAGCTGAGCAATCAGGCGATCCGCGTCAACCTTGTCGTGGGCGAGCATCATGAGTCCGGCAAGCTCGACGCTCCTCGCCGCCGGCGCCGGTCCCTGAACGTGCGAGGTCAGCCACGCCTGCAATTCCATCACGGCCGTCGATGGGTCGCCGCGAGCGGCCAGGGCATCGGCGTAAGCACGCAGGTAGACGTCGCTCGTGGGGGCAGAATCCAGGAGCGCGCGATACTCCGCCGCAGCCTGCGAGAAATTAGCCAGCGCGAAATTCGAAGCGCCGAGGACTTCCCACGCGAGTGGCTGCTGCGGGTGCGCCTCCGCCGAGCGCTTTGCCAGCGCCACCGCCTCCTGGTAACGCCCCGCGGAGTAAGCACGGTGGGCGCGTCTGGTCCAGAAAACCCAGGCGACCTCAAGCGGCCGCTCACTCGTCAGGTTACCCCAATGCTCATCGGCAATCATGCGCTTGATTTGGTCAATTCGTTCCGAGGTTTGTGGGTGAGAGCGGAAGTAGCCCGCTAAAGTACTCAGCGCCACTTGGGTAAGCTCTTCCTGCGGCGAGTGCGCTGCGGCGGTTTGTTCCCGGTAGAGCCGGTCGAACGCCTCGAACATCCGGATGGCCCCCAGCGGCGAGTACGACGCCCATACCGCCAGCCGCGTGCCCTCGCGATCGGCTTCCAACTCCTGGTCCTTCGAGTAGCCCACCTCAAAAAGCTGAACGGGCAACTCGATCAATCCACGAAGCGGCAGGTGGCGGAGACGCGCCTCGAGTTGTACGCGTTCGGCACAGTGGTAATGGTCAATGTGCTCGATCTCGTGACCCAGGATGTCGGCAAGCTCATCCTCGCTGTCCATCAAGTCCAGCATTCCCGCTCCGACGAACACGTGCCCGCCAGGCAGCGCAAAAGCGTTAATGAAATCGGAGCTGCGAATGTAATGGAAACGATAAGGCAGCTTGCGATGAGCATGAGCTGCGACGCGCGACCCGACCTGATTAAGGTAAGTCTCCACCTCCTCAACCGCTGGGTCGGTTTTCCTGGTTCTGGACGAGAAATTCGCGAGAGCCTTGCGGGCCAACTCGTCGCCGATTTGAATCTCTTCCCGGTCTGAGAGCCGAGTTGCCGCTACGGGCAGTCGCCCCAGTTCCCGTTCCGTGTCGGCGACAGAATACAAGATCGGGTCGGGGCTCACCGGCGCGTTCACCTTGCGCTTCTCTGTGACAATGAGTGCCGCAAGGGTGAGGACGATGACCGATAGAAGCACGAGCCTATGTTTCATACGTCCCTTAGGAAGTCTGTCATTCTGAGCGAAGCGAAGAATCTCGGCAGTTGTAGCCTCAACGAACTACGGAGATCCTTCGTCGCCTGCGGCTCCTCAGGATGACAGCTAGTGGAGTTTCTCCCGCAATCTGCGACGTTCTTACCAACCTTTGCGCGCTTTGCGCGCTTTGCGTCTTGGCGTGAAACCGGTATTTTCATAAGTACCGCCGAAGCGCCTCCCTGTAACGAGTGTAAAGATAGGAAACGAACAGCAGCAACGTGCCCAGGACAATGAACGTCAAGTAGCGATCGCGGGGTGTCAATCCCCAAATGTCCACCACCACGATTTTACCGACGCAGAGCAGGAGCAGCCCCAGACCCGTGAGGCGAAAACTTCGCTGCCCCACCCACAGCGCAAATACAAAGACGGCCACGGCCTCCACTCCCCACGACACTGTCACCATGCCGCTTCTCATCTCCAGAGCCAGCAGAACGGTGAGTAGAAATAGCGGGATGAAAAAGAAGATCTGTTCAGGGTGACGGTCGAGGGCCGCAAACATTCGCATCAATCGATTCCCGCGTTCGCCGGATTGGCCGCTAACGCCGCGGAGCTTGAATGCAGCCGGGAGCACCAGAAACAGAATGGCGACCGTCGAACCGACCGACCACCATCGGCTATGCCAGAAATCCGCCGCAAAATAGCTGCGCTCGTAGAAGTTGTGGAACAGAGCGCGAAAGAGGACCGCGAAAGCCGTTAGATAGCTCTGGTGCAGGAATGCAGGCCGTTTGGCTTTATAAGCGACAGCCGCCAGGGCCAACGCTAGTGCCGACCAGGCCACAATCACCCAATCCGGCCCAAGCTCGAACCGCATCAATGCCGCCAAGGCAATCGTGCCGCCGTAACTCGAAAAGTCCTGCGCCTTGACGCGCCGGTCGTGCTCGAACTGCCCGTTTCCCTCCAGACGCGAATACACGTAATAGAAAGCCAGCACGACGGGAAGAACCGTGTAGACGCGGGGGCTTAACTGCCCCGGGTTGCCGGAAGCATTCAGGTTGACAAAGAACAAGCGTAAGAACGCGGAACCCAGCGCCACGTAGCCTTCGAGGCGCAGCCAGAACCACCCGCGCGTCATGCCATATTCGAACAGGACTAGCCCGAACAATGTCCAGCCAAGGGCCACGCTGGCGGGGCGCAATTCATACCACATCAGCAAAGCGACTAGAAAAGACGCCGCCCAGGAATAAACGGCCGGCAAGCGCCGGGTCACGACCCACTCCTGCATGCCCGTCCAGCGTGAGCAGAGATATAGCAGGACCGCGACCAGGGAAACTGAAATCAATCGCAGCGTGAGGTGATGATAAGTCTCAACGGCGTGCAGGTTGACAACAAACACACGCAATAGCGCAGCCGCGGCGAGCACGTTCGCCTGGTGCAACAGTTCATGTCGTCCAGGCACGCCATGGCGTGCCCCTACAACTGCCAGGGCAAGAGCCAGGACGCTCCACGCCACGGCCGTCCAGGCGGAGGGCCAGGCGAGCCAGGCTCCAATCAGAACCATCGCGCCCGCAAGATAGGAGAGCCGGCTAAAACATAGCTCCTCGAATTCAGTGGTAATCAGCTCTTTCCAGCGACGGTAAACCCAGTGCGCGCTGCCATAAAAGCACGCCGCTGCAAATCCGAATATGATGCCCAATCGCCACTCAGAAACCGGATGGGCGTTATCCATCCTCGCGCCGAAGACGTTTGCGGCGTCCACGCTCACCATTTGACCGGCAACAACCACGCCCGCCAGCATTCCAAGCCGGCGAAACAGGATTTCGCGCGCCAGAACTCCTGCCAGAAAGAGCGTCTGCGATTCCGCCAACCAGAGGATCGACAAGCGGTAGCCCGAGTACCGGAAGGGGAATGCGGCCACCAGCAGGCCCGCGCCCAATGTCGAGAGGATAACGAAGGCTGCCCTGCGATTACGCAGCAATGGCAGTTGGCCCAGCGCCAGTTCGACCCCGCCCAGCAGCAGCAAAAACCAGAAGGCCCACTCAGGGTGGAGGGCCTGATACTTCATCACGCCCAGCAGCAGAAAGGTATTCAGAAGCGCCGCAACGGTCGAGATGTTTTCCTGGTAGGCGTCGGCGATTCTCCGCCGAACGTACGAGCCCCGGAACACTACCCAATAGAAAACCAGCAGTCCTGCGCTGGCGGGAAATTCCGCAAAGGGATGATGATGCTTTCCCATCGGCTCGATGATAGGACGCAGCCAGTACCAGTGATTGAGGTAGGCGGCGAGAATCCCAAAGATCTCCATCTCAAACCAGCCCCGCCTCTGAACGATCACCACCAGAGCTGCAGCAAGAATCGCGCTCGCCAACAGGCTGTAGACATTCACGTGGCTGATGGTAACCGTGGCAAAGCCCAGCAGGAAGGCGAGACCCGTCACCGCTTGCGTCTGATACCGGAGGGTGTGCGCCACCATGGCCGCCGCCACGATCAGCAATAAGACCAGGTCAACAGCCTGGGAAGTGATGATGCGCGCCGCCTCCACATGGTGCATCGCATAGGTGGTGAAATAGAGCAGCGCCCACCCGCCTCCAATCCCCGCGCGGGCCAGGACGCGGTAGGCTTCGCGCTTCTCGAACAGGAGGCCGGCCCCAAGCAACACCCCGCCAACCACGTACCCCACCAGGATTTTCCCCGCCGGTCCCAGCGTCTTCAATTGATAGGCGAGGAAGAGCGCCACGCCAATCACCAGGATGATCACGCCCAGTTTGTTCAGCCAGTTGGCGCCCAGCATCTCTTCCATGCTGAGGACTTTTTTCGACGTCTCAGCGGCCGTGAGGGTCGATGAGAACAAGCGCGAGGGCGCTGCTCGCTCAGGGCTTTGTGGTGCGGGCGTCCCGCCCGCTGCCCGAGATTCAGGCGCAGCATTCGTGGGAGCTGGAGATCCAATAGCAGCTTCTGGAGGAGGCGTCGGGGCGGGTGCGATAAACCGGACGGGTGGAGTTGGCACATGCAACTCGTCGCCAGTCGAGGCCCGAGCAGCCTCGGGCACGTTCGTCACTGTGGGAGTGACGACGTCGGCAGCCTGCTGAGTCAGTGGTCGCTGGACTTCCAGTCGGCGGATCTCAGCGACGAGTTGGAGGACTTGCCGCTCAAGGGAGTAGATGCGGCGTGTCAGTTCGCCCCTGTGCTCCTCCTCCTGGCGAGCGAGGTTCAAGGCGCGCTTGGCGACCACCATGGTCGCCACGGCAAGGGCGAAGACCAAAACAATGAGAAGGATTTCCACGGGCGCACCCGGGCAACGTCCGGGGGCAACCCATCCTAACATTAATCACCACCCAGCGGTAGGGGGACGGCTTGCCGTCAGCGATTCCGCATCCGAGGTTGGAGGGGGTCGAAATAGTTAGTGCGGGCGCACCGAAGGCGGTCGGGCAGATTCGCATAGGCTTTGTGGGCGGGGGCAGGGGGGGGAAATAGACCCGGTGAAGTCGACCCCACGGCGAGATGGGCGCAACCCGCCGCAGGCCGCATGAACCTCGGGCCGAAGCGCGGGGTGGAACTCCGGGAGGGGAGGAGAAGACTCTTAGGGGGATGAGCCCTCGGGGAAGCAGGGGTCCTGACAGAGTTCGCGGGCCATGAGGCGTGCCCAGTAGCGTTGCGTTCGGCCGCGACGGACGGCCGGTTTCAGATTGAGAACCCAGAAAGCATGAAAGAGGTTGTAGGCCAGGAAGGCGACGAGCAGAAAGGACTCGATGGCCTGGGGGTGGTGTTTATACACATGGTCGGAGTGCCACTCGTTGGCCAGTGCGTTGAACCCATAGTTCTCAATATCCCAGCGACGATGCCCCAAGCCGACGGCTTGTTCGGTCGCTGCCTGCGTCACTGGTAGCGTCGTGGCCCAAATCCAGTCGGTCGTAATCGACTCGACCTGCTTCGTAGTTTGACGGCGCACCTGATAGGTTTCTCGCGAACGGATGACCCGCACGGGGGCGTTCACTTGAGGCCAAGTGGCGAGGTCCGAGACGTCCCACCACTGGCAGTGACGCGACCGATACTTTCCCTCTTCGGGCGGCGTCACCCCAAACAAACCGCAGGCATCCTGGTAGAGGTCGCGCCGCTCGTCCTTGAGGACCACCAGCGCGTGCTTACCGTGGGCCAGCAGGAGATTGAAGAAGGGGGCCTGGGCATAGAGACCATCGGCCAAAAGCAACTGAAACGCACGGGGGTAACGGGCCAGGACGCGATCCAGCAAGCGCCGGGCCGTGGTCACCTCGTCTTCGTCGGGCCGCTGGGGTTCCAGATCGAGCAGGATGCGCAACTCCGAACCCGTCAACAACTGCAGAGTGACGTTCCGATGGTAGTACTGAATCCTATCGCCTTGCTCGGTGTGAATCGTCCGCTGCAAGCATCCCGAGCATCGACGGCGATAGCTGGCGTGGGTCTCGTGACCGTCGAGAACCGCCACGCCCAGTCCGCCGATGTCCGGCAAGGCTTTGTTCCGCTTCAGGCGGAAGTAGACGTGATGCAGTCCCTCGCGCAGTTCGTGGGCGACGAGGCCGGCGTGCACGCGCCCCAGGGTGTCGCTGCTTCCGGGCGAACACCCCAGCCACTGTTTCCAGAACCGCGAGAGGCGGTGCTCTTCCAGCGCGTTCAAGCTGCCCAAGCGGGACCAGAACATCACCAGGCTGGCTTTCAGGAGAACGGCCGCCGGGATACGGGGTTGTCGTCGGGGATCGTGGACCGCCGCGACGATCCGTTCCGAAAGACCGTAGACGGTCTCGCCATACCGGATCAGGCGGCGGAGAACGGGATCACTCCTTGCGATCGAGCAGTCGCTGCCACTCGACCTGCGAGAGTTCCTCCAGCAGTTGCTGGATTTCCTGATAGCCCTGAACGCTCTGGCGGATGCGCTCTTCCCACTCCTTGGGCACGAACACCTGGCGCGGCTTGCCCCCCTGGCTCTGCACGAGGTACAGCGACGCGTGCAGTTCGCCGTGGGCACAGCGGCAGTTCGGTTTCCCGCAGCGGCGCAAACGAGGCGCCAACGTCCCGCGGAGAAAGCGCCGGCCAGAGACGATCTGCGTCAGGCGCGAGCGGCGTTTGCGCTCGCCTACCGGAAGCCTGGAGCGGGATATTGGAGGGTTTTTCATCTGATATAGTTCTACTATATCAGACAGAATCGGTGCTGTCAAGTCAAAAACGAATGCGAATCTGCTCGATCAGCGGGGACTGGGCAAAGCAATAGCAATTTCAAAGGGTTAAAGCAGGAAGGAAAGCACGAATGCGGAATCGCTGGCTTGCCGTCCCCTCACTACTGCCGGCCCGGACGGGGGCAGGGCAAGCCCTACCCCTACGACGCTTCAAAGGTCCGGAAAAATCGGGAGCCTGTGATTCTGAGTCCTTCGCTTGTCATTCTGAGTCCTTCGCTTGTCATCAGCAAGGGCAGCCCCCGCGGATGTCAATGCTCGGGATGACACATTTCGAATTCCCTCTCAGGCTCTTCGCCTTTCCGGCAGGTTCCGCATCTTTATCTTGGTGTCTTGGTGGTTTATCCAGAGGGCTATGCCATGCGGTAGAAGCCGAGTTGAGCATCGCCATGCCGAATCAGCCGTTGCCGGCGCAGGCTTCCGTAAGCTTCTTCGAGCAAACAATGCCGGGAGTGCTCCGCAATCACCAGGGATTGGGAATCCAGCAAATGCGAGCGGGAAAGAAGGCGCAGGACGTGGTGGTACTCGCTAATCTCGTTGTAAGGCGGATCCAGGAAAAGGTAATCGAACCTCGACCCTTCCTGATCGAGCCGCTCCAGCCCCTTTGCGACCGTGGTCCGGATCAGGTAATAGCCGGACGCGATGCCCAGGGTCTCGAGATTCTTGCGAATAAGCTGCTGGGCCGGACGGTGATGTTCGATAAACACCACCTCGCCTGCCCCTCGGCTCAGCGCCTCAATCCCTACCGCGCCGCTTCCCGCGTAGGCATCCAGGAAGGCTGTGCCCTCCACTTCCGGACCCAGCACATCAAACAGCGTCTCGCGCATTTGATCGGAGGTGGGCCGAAGATTGCCGCCCTTCAGCGTCCCGAGATGCAGCCCGCGATATGTGCCGGAGATTACTCTCATGAAATTAACTGATTCATTTTATCACTCATACGTTGTTTCTCACCCGATGTCGCGCATCGGCTGAGCGGCGGGTGGCGGCGACACGGCTTTTATGTCGCGGACCCCAGCATGCCACCCTCGACACACGGTTCGATATCCCTGCCCGTCGGATGGTGAATGAAAGTATGTCCGAATCGAGCCATTTCGGGCGCTATGCCCTCCCGTACGCCGCTGGATCATAGAGCGTGGGCGGGGAAGGGTTGGAAGATCAGGCGATTAGTCGGTCGGCGGAGACGCGGTAAGAACTCTTTAGCAGGCTCTATAGGTTTCCAGGAAGTCGGTCACTCCGAAGTGAATCGCAAACCTGGGCGTTCATGAACAACACGACCAGCAAGGACGTATCTTGGGTGATTGTTGTACCGGTAGCGGTCAGTCTCTGGCAAGCCGACTCTACGTCCAAGTCGTCGCAAGCAGGGACGGTAAATTCCTCGATGCGGACTTGAACGAAGCCGCCCGTGCGGCGGACGCTGCGCGTGCGTGTTGCCCACAGGACTGCCTTAATCAAGCTATTGTCGGGTCATAAGGAGGTTCTCTATGACCCGTTTACGCAAAATGATGCTCGAAGAACTCGAGCGTCGAAACTACGCTCAAACAACGATCCAAGGTTACATTCATGCGGTGGAAGATTTTGCCTGCTACTTTCATCGTTCTCCCGACCGCTTAGGTCCCCAGCACATCCGCGAGCACCAAGCCTATTTGTTCCGCCAGCGAAAGCTGGCTCCCAGCAGCGTTACCCAACGGCTGGCCGCTCTGCGTTTCTTCTTCACTAAAACTTTGAAGAGATCCTGGAGCGTGGCGGAAACGCCCTATCCCAAGAAAGTGCAGCACCTGCCCTCCGTACTGAGCCAGGAAGAAGTCTCCCAGCTCATCAACGCAGCTCCCAATCCTTTCTACCGCATCTTGTTGATGACCCTCTACGCCACCGGAGCACGCCGCGCCGAAGTGGCTCGCTTAAAGGTGAGCGATATCGACAGCCAAAGGATGGTCGTCCACATCCAGGGCGGCAAGGGGCGTAAGGATCGGGACGTCATGCTCAGTCCCGTCCTGCTGGAAGCCTTGCGCGAGTACTGGCGCCGGTGGAAGCCCAAAACCTGGCTCTTCCCCGGTAATCGTGCGCACACGGCCCCTTGTCCCATTACTTCCAAGGTGATCTGGCACGCCTGCCACCAGGCTGCCTTGCGTGCGGGTCTTCATAAACGCGTACACCCGCACACTCTGAGGCATTGTTTTGCCACGCATCTGCTGGAAAAGGGGGCGGACCTGCGCACCATCCAGGTGCTGCTCGGTCACCGCGATTTGGAAGAGACCACGATTTACCTGCACCTTTCCAGCCGCCATCTGAGTGCCACCGCCAGTCCCCTGGACGCGTTGGCGCTGGCGCCCACGGGGAAGAAAGACGAGCCGCCCGGAGACGCCTAAATGAGTCGGCCACCGCTGGAAGTGGCCGATCTCATCCGGGTGGCGGGACAGAGATTTATCGAAGCCAGTCGTCGCTGGATCAGCGGCCAACATCTCAAGGTGTTGGCGGCCATCGAGCGCTGCCGCACCGCCGCCCTGGGCGGGCATCGTGATCGCTGCGCCCGCTGCGGGTATCGTGCCCACTCCTTCAACTCGTGCCGTAATCGACACTGCCCCAAGTGTCAGGCCCACGCTCGCGACCAGTGGCTAGCGGCTCGCCGCCGCGAACTCTTGCCTGTTCCCTACGTCCATGTCGTCTTCACCCTGCCTCGGCGGCTCGCCCCACTGGCTTTGCAGAACAAGAAGCTGATCTACGGTCTGTTGTTCCAGACCTGTGCTGAAACCCTGCTCGAAGTCGCGCGTGATCCCTGCCACCTGGGCGCCGAAATCGGCTTCTTCGGCGTGCTCCATAGTTGGAATCAGAAATTGGAGCATCATCCCCATGTCCATTGTGTGGTCCCGGCCGGCGGCCTCTCCCCCGATCACCAGCGCTGGATCCACCCTCGCTATCGCTTCTTCCTCCCCAGAAAGGTTCTGGCTATTGTTTTCCGCGGCAAGTTTGTCGACGCTCTCAAACGGGCCTTCGCCGACGGCCGACTCGGCTTCTACGGGGACTTAAAGCTTCTGGCGGAAGCGAAGGCTTTCGCTTCCTTTCTCCGCCCCCTGTTCCGGCAGGACTGGGTGGTCTATTGCAAACCGCCCTTCGGTGGCCCCGAATATGTTCTCCGTTATCTCGGCTGCTACACCCACCGCGTGGCCATCTCCAATCACCGCTTGGTCGCCCTGGAAAGCAGCCAAGTCACCTTTCGCTGGAGAGACTCCGCGCATGGCAACCAGCAGCGCCTGATGACTCTGGCGGTCGAGGAATTCTTGCGCCGCTTCCTGCTTCACGTGCTTCCCCCGGGCTTCGTCCGCATCCGTCATTTCGGCTTTCTGGCCCACCGACGGCGCGCCGCGCTCTTGCCTCTTTGCTTCCAGTTCCTGGGACGACCGACCGATCTGCCAGCCGCACCAGGACCGCCACCCGGAGAGGAAGAAGGCTGCTCGACCCCACCGCCTTCCACTTCCACCTGGTCCTGCCCCCGGTGCGGCGGTCCGATGATCATCTTGCAGCGCCTGACGGCGGCGGAGATGTGCTTACGCTCTCCACCCCTCCCCTCCGCGAGGTTCTCATGAAGTACCGCTCCCTCCCGCGAAAAGACCACGCGTGCCCACCACGCACACGCCTTGGTGTGCTTAACCACCTACCCAAAAACCCTCCGACCTCAGCTCAACAGCGCACACCGCACCCGATCCCTCCTGGGTTCACTCTCCATCCGTGCTTCCTGGCCCTCACAAACTCATTCCGCCGACTCACCCATTTAACCTTCGGCCCCACCTACGCCATTCAAAGCCCATAATTCCCGCGTCCGCCGCAAACACGGGCGGCTTCCTTCAAGTCGCTGTATCGAAAGCGCGCCGGCCAGAGTGTCTGCTATTCCGCAACTTCGCACCGTCGGCGCGCTTCCGATACAGCACTAAGACTTCTGGGGGGTCTGGGTTGCACTTCTACGAGCAGCGCTTCACGGCCAAGTGGCGTGTTTCGCACCGCCCCTCGAAGTCCCCCTTTGGTCATTCGATACTGCCTGCTGATTCCTCGGGAGGGGGCGGTCACGGCAGGAGTCACCCAGCCCCCCACGGAGAGTCCCTCCCGAAATGGAATATCTGCGATGTCATTTAGTGCTCGTTATCGGTGTGCAAGGTTGACTCACCAGTGCGGAGCGAGGGGGCTCTCCACGAGATCAAGAGGCGAATTCGGGGATTGCCGTTCAAAGTGCACAAGTCGTGAATGACCAGCTCCAACAAATGAAGGCACTCCAAAAACGGTAGATATATTTCTCCGGTATGATACAACTTAGCTGCGGTAGTCTGTTTCTCATCTCATAGTAAATCCCGACGGTTTTCCCCAGGAGCAGATACATGAAAGCGATCCGCGCATTCCACGTCATGGTCGCAATGGGTTTGTTGGCAGTCAACACCTTGGCGGCCGATCCCCAACTCACGATCTACAACCAGAATTTCGCGGTGGTTCGAATGCTGATTCCCCTCGATCTAAAGCCGGGCGAGAATCGCATTCAGTTCACCGACACGACCGCCTACCTGGAACCCGAATCCGTGATTCTCCGCGACCCCACGGGAGCGCGGACCTTGCAGATTCTGGAGCAGAATTACCGGGCTGACCCCGTTTCGCAGCCGCTCCTTCTCTCGCTGTACGAAGGAAAAACACTCGACTTTCTGCTGCAACCAAACGACCCCAAGTCAGTGGTGCGGGGCAAGATCATCCGCAGCGGATATATCTCGCCCCGGATGGGCTACTCCGGCGCGGTGCAGGAGCCGATCATCGAGGTGGACGGCCAGTTGCACTTTGGGTTGCCCGGGATCCCGGTTTTCCCGGCTCTCATCGGTGACACCATCCTCAAGCCCACACTCAATTGGGTTTTGCAATCCGATAAGCCCGGCGAGATGAACGCCGAGTTCAGCTACGTGACCGGCCAGATCACCTGGAGTGCCGACTACAACCTCGTCGCTCCCGAGAAGGGCGACCAACTTGACTTGGTGGGCTGGGTGACCGTTAACAATCAAACCGGAAAAACTTTCGACAATGCCCGGATCAAACTGATGGCTGGAAACGTCAATAAGATACAACCCCCGATGAACGGCCGTTTCATGATGACCGAGGCTATGGCAGTCGGAGGAACAATCGGGGGCATGGTTCCTCAGGTTTCCGAAAAGACTTTTGAAGAATACCATCTCTACGAATTGCATCGCCCCACCACGCTCCACGATCAGGAGACCAAACAGGTTGAGTTTGTGCGCGCCGCCGGAATCAAGGCGGAGCGGTTTTACGTTTACGACGGCGTGAAGATCAACCAGAACCAGTACCAGGGTTGGAACATGGAAAGCATTCGGCAAAATAGTCGAATACGGAACGGAATCGAATCCCGACGTTGCCGTGATGAGGGAGTTCGTGAACTCCGAGGCGAACCACCTGGGCATGCCCCTGCCCGCGGGCCGCTTACGGTTCTATCGGCAAGACGCTGACGGCCAACTGGAATTCACCGGTGAGAATGATATTAAGCATACGCCGCGCGATGAAACGATTCGTGTTTACACGGGCGACGCTTTCGACATCAAGGGAGAACGCCGGCGCACGGATTACCGCATCGATATGGCCCGACGCATGTTGGACGAGTCCTTTGAAATCAAACTGCGCAACCACAAGAAGGAACCCGTCGAGGTTCGCGTGGTCGAACACCTCTATCGCGGCGATGAACTGGGAGATTACCGAGAAATCCTCCACCTATCTTAAGACCGAGAGCCAGACCATGGAGTTTCGAGTCCAGGTGGCTCCCGATTCCGAAAAAGTTGTCACCTACACGGCGCATTACACCTGGTGAATGAGGCTCCTCCATGCGCATCTTGCAACGTTTGCTCCTCTGCGTCATTTGTCTCGCCCCCCGCCTCGTCGCGCAACCCTGGCGGGTGGACCCGACCCGGCTCAACGCGTTGGCGCAAGACTCCACCGGGCAGGTTTGGGCAATCGGCGCTTTCATGAGCGCGGACCTCTATCGCTGGGAAGGAAGTAATTGGAACTCCGTACCCGTTAACGGGATTCCTGAAAACTCCCGGCCCTTCGCCTTGGCCGACGGGCCGGATGGCGCGGTCTACTGTCTTTGGAGCGCCGGCAAGGACGCGCATGCACTGACGTGGCACCAAGGAAGCGTCTCGAAGGCGCTGGTGCAATTTGCGGGCGCCGTCGCCGACGCCCCGACCCTCTTCGTTGATCCCAACCGAAACGTCTGGATTACCGGGCGAGGAATACACATTTATCGGATTACCCCGGAAGGCAAAGCCGAGTCTGTCTACACTGTCGAATACGACCATCGTTACGATGAAAATCTCCCCAAAGGCGCACGCCTGAACTTCGACCCCGTCTATGCGACCGCGGATGGGCAAGGGCGAATCTGGTTTTGGTCGGGCGGCCTTGGGGGTGGCGGCGGCGTGCCCTCGCTCGAGGGTATCCTTATATACGATGGCAAGAATTTCGATCACCATCGCGTTATTCCGGGTGTGCCTGTCAAGCGCTTTTCCGCTGTCGAACCCGACGACGCAGAGCACATGTTAATCGCGGCGGCAGCGGATCACCTGTATACGGTTGACACCAAGACGCTCGCAGTCGAGGTGGTTCCAGAGCCGACGCCCAACGCCTTCCGTTTCGTGCAGAGGATCTTCCATGTGCAGCGGGCAACCTACGTCGTTTCGGCCAACGGGTCGATGCCTGTGGCGGAGCGCAATGGCGAGGGCCGGATTGGCGTCCTCTGGCGGCAGGACGGCGGATGGAAGCGTGTGATCAACGGAATCGATATGCGGCCTCAAACGATAACTGATCCGTCCCGTCCGTTCCTTGTGACCCCAGCGGGGCTATGGCTCGGCGCCTATGGCGCGGGACCTTGGTTCATCCCGAATGGGCCGGGCGAGCCGACGCACATCGATTGGAGGTATGGATATTCCCTCGACGACTCAGAAGGTCTAATGGCGCTTCCCGACGGGCGACTGCTCGTGGTCGCTGCCACGAGTGGGAGCATAGACTGTGGGAGCACGGCCGTCATGCCGGCGGATTTGTTGGCCGCCTTCCAGTCGCCTTCCGAGGTTCGAACGCTTAACCCGCTGCGGGTGCTTGTTCCGGACCAACATGGTCACATCTGGGGCTTCCTCTCTGGTGACAGCCCAGTGATAAGCGAGTGGGACGGAAAAACCTGGACGGACCACACCCTGCCGGAGGATTTTGACCCCCTCCAGTTTTGGAACTTTGGCGTGGATTCCCAGGACCGCATCTGGCTCCTTTACACGCGCTGTCGCGGACCGGTCGCGATCCTCGACCCGCGGCGGGGAAAGGTCGAGTCCTACCCGGACTTCTCCGTCGCCCTCCAGGCGCAACTAGCCCACCGCGTAAGTTTCCATGTCCAAGGAAATCTGTTTACGGTTTCAACCTTTACCCCCGGTGGCCGAATTGGCTACCGCGACCCGTGTGGGCTGGCCCATTACTTCAACGGCCAAGCCTGGCAGATGTGGAAGCCGCAGGATATTGACCCGACCTCAAGGGGGATATTTGATGGCCCGGCTTTTTTTGATAGAGCAGGCAATTTTGCAGTGAACATCGCCGGAAAAACCTGGGAATACACCCAAACGACTGGGTGGCGTACCACGAGCTTCGAGCGCGGGTTCGGCACGGACCAGGAACGGTTGGCTCCACACGCTCCACCGCCGCCACCTGGCTGCGAAATCAGCAATCCCGAATCCGTGGCTCAAGATCGCTTGGGAACATACTGGCTGACCTCGCACGGCCGGTTGTATCGCGCCATTCCGGGACTGTGCGTACTGCAGTTCTCCTCTGAACAGCGTCAGCCATTTGGCGACTCGCGGACGATAAAAGACGCTTTGATCGACCCGCAAGGAAATGCTTTCCTGGAGACTTACTTTCGCGCCCACCCCGACGTTGGCGAGTACGTTATCGTGGACGCCCGCCCGTTACTGCAGCAAACGAAGATCCACGCCAGCGTGGAGGCATCAGGAATCGTCAGGTTACATTTCGAGACGCAGGTGAGAGGCAAGGTATGGTTCACTTGGAGAGTCGACGGCGGAGCATGGACTTCACCCACGGAAAGCGCGGAAACGACCGTAAATTGGTTGGCGAATGGCAAGCACAGGATTGAAGCCGCGGCGCTGAATGAGCGCCTGCAAATCGATCCCTCACCGGCTGCCGCCGAGGTGGCAATCCAGATCGATTCGCAGAGGCAGGTTGCCGCGCTGATCGAGCAACTCAAAAGTCCGGATTACTCCCGGCGCGATGCAGCGGTGGCAGCGCTAATCCGTCAACCGGCACTCGCCCTTCCCCTGCTGCAATCGGCCCGCGAGAAGGCAGGACCGGATCAACGCTGGTGGATTGACGCGGCCATCCAACAAATTACAGAAAACGCTGCGAAGACCACGGGCCCTTGAAGCACCGCCCTCAAGGCCAACGAGTTTCGGGCAACCTGAACCGTGTGGGTGCTTTCTGGCCCGAAATTGGCTAACGAAAAGCGCCATCACTTCCGCAACAGAATGAACTGACACGATCTACACAGAAGCAACTTGAGCCGCGGGTCTGCCCCGCCGCACCTAGTCGTAAAGTCTCTGCGCTAGAAGTGCCAGCAACCGTCAAGACTCCCCTGAAACGGGGTTCTGGGATGTCTGGATCTGCGCTCCTCTTGACTTGGACGTATAACGGCGTTGCCGCGCAAGTGCCTTATGCCCACGTGAGTAAGGAGGCAACAACCTGTCGGGCCACCAAGCGCAGCCACTTTGCTACCTCAGCAAACAGACGTGCCGCCCAAAGTTTTCTTATTAGTGGGACTTGCCGTAGGCCGGGTGCGAGTTAGGCCTAAGGCAGTAGAAGTGTCGGGCGAATGCCGCGGCCGGCTTTACGCCGCCATTTGGCGAGGTAAACTTGCCGCTCCATCCTCAAACTGCACCACTGCACGTTTTTCGCTTGACAAGCCCAGCCCGTTAGGATAGCCTATAGGTGTGGTCATTCTGTGGACATATTGTCGTAGGCAAGCGACGGAGCTGGGACGCGTTGTACGAGAAAACGGAATACGCCGGCCATGCGGGAGAACAGACGACTGACACAAACAAAAAATAATACGAACGAAGCCAGTATGTTTATGAAAACAAAGGATTCACATTTGAAACGAACTCAAAACGAACTCAAAACGAACCGTAATTGAGTGTCGAAATGGACGCATTAAAGGCAGGATTCGAGCTTTGTGACAACTTGCAGGTTTTGGCGCGGGCGTCGGTCGGCGAATGCCACCGATTCGAAATCGCCCGGGACAGGGTAATCCAGACGACCGCGAGAAATTATGAAAATCGTGGGAACGAACTAAATACGTTATTTAAAATCAATGACATCACTTTTTTCAATGCTGCAAATTCTGCGTCTCTTGCGCGCAATTTGAGCGCAATCGAACCCCAAAAGGACCAAACAACGCCAGATTTTGCGAAAACGAGGTCAGGGCTTGCGACTCCAACGCGATGCTGTGAAAGTGACAAAAAGTCGGCTAGCGAGGACCGCTGCCTTAAGCTCGCGTGCTAGTACTTGGTGACGTAAGCCCGCGTCATGTTGCGGAGTGCCGGGAAGGGCGGGGCTTTAGCCCCGCCATGGAACACGGCTTACCATTTGGGGCTTTAGCCCCTGAGGCAACGTGGCTTCAGGGCCTAAAGGCCCAACGCGTCGGACTGCCGAAGGCGGCGGGGCTGAAGCCCCGCCCTTCCAAAGTGCCCTTCCAAAGTGCCACGTTATGACGGCGATTTCCGTCATTAAGTGGCTGCCGCCAATTTGAGCACTCTCGCGCGCCAGCCACCGAGCGTTTCTTTCTGCCTTCTGCTTTCCCTCACGCGACGCTGGCCAGGCGATACCGCCGCGGCCACTCGACCCGCAAGTAGTCTGCAAACGCTTCCAATTCCTGGCGAGACGAAGGGTGCTCAACAAAGGTCGAGGCTTCCCGTTTCGCCCACTCCAGAATCTCCTGATCGCGGATCAGGTTGCCGATCCGGAAGGTCGGGATGCCCCATTGGCGCGTGCCGAAAAACTCTCCCGGGCCGCGCAGCCGCAAGTCGATTTCGGCAATCTTAAAGCCGTCAGTCGTGTCCACCATGGTTTGAAGACGTTGCTGGGCCAACTCGTTTAGCGCCGGGGAAGCGACCAGAAGGCAGTATGACTTCTGCGCGCCCCGGCCGATGCGGCCGCGCAGTTGGTGCAACTGGGAAAGGCCGAATCGCTCGGCATGCTCGATGAGCATCACGGTGGCGTTCGGAACGTCCACGCCCACTTCGATCACAGTAGTCGATACCAGCACCTTAACTTCGCCCAGCTTGAAGCGGCGCATCACGTCTTCCTTTTCGTCGCTGGGCAGGCGCCCGTGCAACAACCCCACACGCAACTCAGGGAAGACGCTGTGCGAAAGCTGCTCGAACATGCGCACGGCGGGCTTCAAATCGAGTTTCCCGCCTTCCTCGATCACCGGATAAACCACGTAAGCCTGCCCCCCCTGGCGCACCTTTTCGCGAATGAACTCGAAAGCCCGCGCGCGAGCGTCTTCCTCCACCAGGCGAGTTTCGATGGGCGTCCGGTTGGGCGGCAATTCGTCGATGATGGAGTAATCCAAGTCGCCGTAGAGGGTCAGGGCAAGCGTGCGAGGAATAGGCGTCGCGGTCATCACCAGGACGTGAGGGTTGACCGCTTTGCGCATCAGCCCGAAGCGCTGCAGGACTCCAAACCGGTGCTGCTCGTCCACCACCACGAGGCCGAGCTTCGAGAACGCCACGTCCTCTTCCAGCAGAGCGTGGGTGCCCACGATGAGATTGACCTCTCCCCTCCCCATTCGCTCCTTGATCTCAGCCTTCTCCGATGCCTTGCGCGCGCTGATCAACAAGTCAATCTGGTACGGCAGCGTCCGCAGCAGCGCCTTGGTGTAGAGGTAATGCTGAGTGGCCAGGATCTCCGTGGGAGCCATCAAAGCCACCTGATAGCCATTCTCAATGGCCAGGATCGCCGCCTGGAGAGCAACGATGGTCTTCCCGGACCCCACATCGCCCTGCAATAGACGATTCATGGGCCGGGCAGAACACATGTCGTCCACCACCTCTTTCAGCACCCGCTTCTGCGCCGCGGTGGGATGGAACGGCAAAATGCTGCGAATCGCGGTGCGGGCGCTGGCTTTGGGCTCAAACTGGATTCCTTGCAAGGATTTGGCCTTGCGCCGTCGCAAGGCAAGGCCCGCGCCCACGTTGAAGAATTCCTCGAAGATCAGCCGCACCTGCGCGGGTGTGCGGAAATTGCACAACTGTTCGAGGGATTGGCCGGAGTCAGGGAAATGGGTTTGGCGAAAAGCCGTGGCACGACCCATCAGCCCGTTCTTCTCCCTCACCGACGAGGGCAGCCGGTCCGGGATGCTGTCCCCGAGGGCGGACAGCGCGGTCCAGATCAGCCGCCGGATGACCCGCGTGCCCAGCCTTCCGGTGCTTTCATAGATCGGTACAACCCGTTCCACTTCTATGGAGTTCCCACCCTCGGATTCCGCCTCCGGTAGTATTTCGTACTGCGGCTGAACGATCTGCAAATTGCCCCCGCCGTAGAAATCGCGCTCCACCTTGCCGTAAAAGAAGACCCGTTGCCCTGCCCGGAAAACCTTGGCCTTTTCCAGGTAGACTGCGTTGAACCATAGGCAGCGGATCATTCCGCTGGAATCTCGTGCCGCGAGATCGTAAATGTAGACGCCCTTCCGAGTCCTGGTCAGGCCGCAAGTCAGAACCTGCGCCAAGATCGTTGTGGCCTGACCGGGAACCAGGTCACGAATCAGAGTTATGCGGGTACGGTCTTCATAACGAAATGGCGTATAGTAAAGAAGGTCTTCGATGCTTCGGATGCCTCGCGAGGCCAGGAGTTCGGCTCGTGCCGGACCCACACCTTTCAGGTACTTCACTTCCGAAGCGGGCGTGAGGGTTGAAGTTGGCATCGCGGTTCGGCGTTCCCTATTATACAGTTTCCGGCAGGACAGGCCGCGGTATTGGTGTTTGCAGCGCGTCTGCCTTAAAACTACAAAATGAAGCCCTTAACCGCTAAGTGGTTAAAGTACTTGGTCGCTATCTTGGTTGGCAATGGCCTGTATTTTGCCCTCAACCCCTATCTGCCGGAACCTGCCAGACATCACCCCTTCAAGTTCGACCTCGGTACCCTGGTGGATTTCTGGCTATGTCTCGTGGTCTACGGGCTCATGGAATTAGTGGCTTTTGTGAGGAGTCGCGGTAGCCGTTAACTAAAGGCGAAAACAGCCAGCGAAGGCAGTCTTCGCTTTTCACAAATGAGAGAGTTTGGCCCAACGTCTGGGTTGGACGACTTGGTTATCACCGCGATAGTAATTTTTTACTTCTCCAAAGCCAACTCCCTCGGCTATACTTCTGCTGGCGATTCGGTTTGGGGGTAGCCGGACGATTCATTGTCTGAAGCTGGCACTGACCCTCGACAAGTTTCCGAATTGCGATTTGAACCCAGCAAGCGACCCTCTTTCGGGGCGTAGATAATATCATCGGGCACTCAGAAAAGTGATCGGCGTGTGTCGTTGCGACTAAACGTCAGTGTTTTGTGAGTCGCCAGCGCCAGAAGCGGGCGAGCCCTGAACGAGTTAATCTGGAAACTAGCGGGAGGATGCAAGAGATGGAACTTAATGGACAGGTTGGCGAAACAGCCGGCAAGATCTGGCACTTACTTAGCGAGGAGGGACCTCATTCAGTTTCGCAACTCAAGAAGAAACTGAATGGCTCAGGCGAACTTGTCAATTTCGCCTTGGGCTGGCTTGCACGGGAAGACAAAGTTGACATTACGCAACAAAAGAAGGTCTTTACGGTCGCACTCAGATAAGTCTGGGGGGCCGGTCTACAGAAGCGCACGGGATCGTCTGGCTTTACTGCCGAGCCTGATGATAAGTTTGGCCGGCGGAGGCCACAAGACAGTGTTGCAGTCGAACTTAACGACCAGTTAGGGGTCCACCGATGAGCGCAAAAGTCACTGCCTTACTAGTTTTTCATCAAACAGAGCCTTTCGATGAAATCAAGGCTGCGTTAGGGAAAATCGCTGTCCCGACGGAGCGGGCGCAAACTCTGGCCGAAGCGAAACTTGCTCTGTCAGACGCAAATCCGCCTTTATTGGCCTTCACAGAGAGCGAGTTGCCCGACGGAAAGTGGACTGAGATTGTGTCCTTCTCAGAGAAGGCATCTTCGCAGGTTAATGTAATTGTCGTGGGACAAACCATTAGCGCCAACCTTTATGCTTCGGCCGTCGAGGTCGGAGCTTTCGACTATATTGCGCCTCCCTTCGAGGGTGTGGATTTAGCTCACGTGGTGCGCTGCGCCGCAGACAATGCCCTGGCGCGACGTGAGACGGCGATGAAGTCGCGGCCCACCGCAGAAGAATTGCTTTCTGTCGCTGTGAACAGCCAAGGGAGTGCCTGAAAGATGCGCACCTCACCGCCAGACTTTGCGCCGAAGGATGGGGAGTCGATCACGCCCTACGGATCGTTGCCGAATCCCTGCACTGGAGTGCCGTTCTACAAAATTGAATGTTGTTTTCAGTGAGTTGGGGTGACCCGAACCCGCCATGGCCTAGCCTGCTGCTCTCCACTTGACTACATGCCACTACTTTTGTTATAGATAGAGATGAGGCATCCGATGAAGCGCCTCATCGGACCCTCCATCTTTGGTTGGAACATTCTGAAATGAAAAGCCTTAGCCGACAAAGAAAGGCGACATTCGGAACTTCAGGCAAGCGGAGGATGCGTGCGGTTCGTTCATCTGCCCGATCCGGCCGCGCTCGTTCGGCTGGAACCGCGTATCCAGGAGTGGCATTAAGCGCATCCGCTAATTCAGTGGCCCGTTCTGCTGGTCATCGATCAGGCCCACAAACCACCGATCTTCGGCAACCCGAAGCAGTGTTTCAAAGCGCAGTCAAGAATTACGAACTCGGCGCCCGCGCTGTCCACAGGCAGAATTTTGAGAAAGCCAAGGAAATATTCGAAAAGCTGGCATCGAGTGGAGTGGCAGGAATAGCGGAGAGGGCGCGAGTTCATCTACGTCTATGCGAGCACAAACTCAGCCGCCGCGTTCCGGCGCCAAAGAAGCCCGAAGATCTTTATACGCTGGGGGTAGGAGCCCTAAACTCCCGCCGTCTTGATGACGCCATTGAATACCTCAGTAAAGCTCAGAAGTCGGCGCCCAAGCTCGAGCACATTTGCTACGCGTTGGCCGCTGCTTATTCGCTCCGGGGAGATGCGGAACCCGCTTTGCAGACTCTGAAGGAGGCCATAGCTCTGCGCCCTCAGAACCGCCTCCAGGCCAAGCGTGACGAAGACTTCCAGGCGCTGGCAGCCGATGCTCGCTTTCGGGAATTAGTCTTCAATCCTGAGCTTTAGCTCTGGTTAAAGCGGCGATTTCCCGACGCTATCCTATGAGTGAGGCGCCGCGCGGCCACCTCCGCACGGGAGTTTCATGCAAGTTGTTGCTATTGGTGGTGGTACAGGTTTGTCCACCCTCTTGCGGGGGCTGAAGCCTTACCTCCCGGGAATCACGAATCCAATCGGTCGGCAAGCGAAGATATTCAGATTGACTGCAGTCGTCACGGTTACTGACGAGGGCGGAAGCTCCGGACGTCTGCGCCGCGAGATGGGCGTTCTCCCGCCGGGCGACATCCGCAATTGCATGGTGGCACTGGCGGAAGACGAAAAGCTCCTCACGAAACTCTTCAACTACCGCTTTTCCACCGGACACGGTTTGCGCGGCCACAGCTTCGGCAACCTGTTTCTCGTGGCCCTGACCCACCTGACACGTGACTTTGCGAAAGCTGTCCGGGTGTCGAGCGAAGTCCTGGCCATCCGAGGCGAGATCTTTCCTTCCACACTTTCCGACGTCCGGTTAAAGGCGGAACAAGCCAATGGCAACATAATCTACGGCGAATCGCGCATCACCAAGACTGCCATTCCCATCACGCGCTTGCACATTGTCCCCAGCCGCTGCCGTCCGCTGCGGGAAACGCTCATCGCTCTTGAGAATGCCGACCTCATCACGGTCGGTCCAGGGTCACTCTACACCTCGCTCATCCCCAACCTGCTGGTCCGTGGGATTCCCGAACGGGTCGCTCGCTCCGAAGCACTAAAGGTCTATATTTGCAATCTCATGACTCAACCAGGAGAATCGCGCGGCTACTCTGCCGCCGACCACTTGCGCGCTCTGCACGAACATGCCGGGCGCAGGCTTTTTGATGCCGTGATCCTGAATACGGGTAAAGTCTCGGCCTCGCTGCGCCGACGATACGCCGCAGATGGAGCGGCGCCCGTGGTGAATGACCTGGCGGAAGTGCGTGCTCTGGGGGTTGTTCCGGTGCTCGCGGATGTCCTTGTCGAAGACCGAGTTGCCCGTCACAACTCGGATCAACTGGCGAGGTTGCTGTTGAGATTAGTTGAAAGTCGAGAGTCGAAAGTCGAGAGTCAAAGCGTCCGGAGTTAAGGCTCGGAGAAATCCTTACCCTGGACCCTCAACTCTCAACTTTCGACTCTCAACTCCGCTAATCAGCTCTGCGAGTTGCTCGCTGGTGGCATTTCCTGCCAAGCGGCGTTCTCCGGCCTCAACCACCGGCACGGCACGAATCCCCTTGTCCATCAACACTCCAGGCTTGAGCGTGACGTTGATTTCCTCGAGGCTGAACTGCATGGTTTCACGCAGCGCCATTAGCCGGCGCTTCACTACCGGGCAGAACGGGCAACCTAACGCTGTGTAGAGTGTGACTCTGGCCGGAACGTGCCCGGGGTTCTGCGCCGGCTGGTCGTCAATCCGGCCGTAGCCCATGAGCGAAGAGATCGACGGGAATACACGGATGTAAACCCACATCGCCAGTGGGATCAGCAACAACCATAGTAATGCGAATCCATAATGACCTTTGATGACACAGTAAAGCAATCCACCCGCCAGCACGAGCCAATTCAAGTAGATCACAGCCATGTAGCATTGCTGTTTCATAGGTCCCCTCTGAATCAGTCGAGAGTCGAAAGTCGAAAGTCAAAAGGCCCTGGATCGAGCAGCGGAGAAGCCCTGACTCCGGACTCTCAACTCTCAACCGCAACTCTCGACTCTCAACTTTCGACTCTCAACTTTCGACTCTCGACTTTCGACTTTCGACTCCTAAGGATGGTGCCGCGACGGGGCAAGAAGGGCTATCGCCACCGTGACCGCCACCAATACGGCCAATCCTATCCAAACGCCGGGATGACCGAAGTTGAGGGTATAGCCAACTCCAAACCTCTTTTCAATGAACACCGCCGGATCGTCTCGATTGACGTAAAACAAGCCCAACTTCCAGTACTTGTCAGGCGTGCGGTCGCCGACCGGCGCTGTGCCGCCAGCGGCAGAGCCTGCGGCGCCTGCCAAGCGCGTTCCGCCCTGGCCGTAACTTACCACCAACACTGAGACCACCACCACGAAGCCCAAAGCGATAACAAGGAAGGGGACCACACCCGGCGGGCCTGCTCGCGGGTTCGACAAGGGCATCAGCCCAATCCAGGTGAACTGGAGTGCCAGGAGATATTGCGTGGCGACAAGTATCGAGTCGATCATTTTCCGAAAGCGGCGCTCGCGTTCGCCCGCTGGTCCAGCCGCTTGGACGGGCCGAGACCAGCGAAGGAAGGCGTAAGCGAGGAATCCCATAAAGGCGCACAACACGGCGCCCATCAGCAGTGACCCGTAGACGCCGGTAAACGTACGAGTGCTCCAGTTGTTGGGCCGCCCATTCGCCCCCCAGTGGATTGGAAATGACTCGGGAATCAGCCCCCAGTGCGTGTGCAACCATATTCCCGCCCCCGCCAACACGGCGAAAGGTGGAAACTGGAGAAGCCACCCACCCGGCAAGCGCGTCGGCCGCGGCTCGAGCTTTGCTTCCCTGACAGTTGCCGGAGCGACAGCGTGGGGCAACACGCGCCCTCGGGCCCGATAGTAAGCAAGGAAGACGCCGGCTCCCTGTAACAAAAGCCCGCCGAGCGTCGCAACCATGGAGTACATGGACTCACCCATCCTCACCGGTGACAGGACAACGAGGAGCGCCAAAACGCCGCCGATCGTCACTTCCATGCGGTAGCGTTTGAGGATGGACCAACCCTCTGCCGAATCGCGGAATTCTGAGGGAACCGTCACCGCAAAGTAGACGTCCGGACGCGTCATGCGCGGCATCATGTAATACAAGACCAGGCAGACCACGATCACGAAAGCCATGATCAGGCTCGGCGTTAAAAGCCAATCGGTAGCCATGTTATTCCCTCTTCGCTGTTCTCAAAGCCGTTGTGCCGAAGGCACCTTGGAGTGTCCGTCGGTTGACGGACACTCCCAGGCGCTTCGCGCATCTTCATTGTGCTCGCTGAGCCGCTACCCAATTCGCAATGTCATCCAGCGTTCCCCTGGCCACGTGACTCGGTTTGTCGTAATCGGCGGGCGAGGGCGGGTTGCCGGCCGGTATAAAGAGATGGCACAGGCCCGCATAAGATTTGATCGTGACGTTCTTATGGCCGGCCAGCGCCTTCTGCCAGCCCTCCAGATCTTTGCCCGTGACCTGATAGTCACTCTCACCTTGCATCACCAGAATCGGTATCGTCAGGCGGGCTGCCGTCGCGGCTGGGTCGTAGCTGCGCAGGTCGAGCACGTAAGCAGCCGGCAGCGGAATTCCCATCATGCTGACTGTGTCGCCCAGTTTCAGCGAAGGGCTATCGTAATCCTGGGCAAACTTCTCGGCCGCCCCGATCTGGGTTTTTGCTCCGTCGCCCACCGGACCGCTCAGAGAAGCCAGATACTTGATCTGCTCCACAACGATCTGCCCAAACGGCCGCGTGCTGCCCGCCATGATAATAATGCCGGCGATCTGATTGTCCCCCGCCGCGATGCGTGGCGCCAGCATGCCGCCCAGGCTGTGGCCGAGAACAAAGATGCGCGCCGATTGCACTTCGGGCCGGCCGGCGAGGAGCGCCACTGCCGCGCGCGCATCGTCGATGACTTCCTCCTTGACGGTCAAGTTCCCCATTTCTTTCTTATACTGCGCAGCGTATTTGTGGGTTCTTTTCTCGTAACGCAGCACGATAATGCCGCGGCTGGCGAAGCCCCAGGCCAAGTCCTTAAAGGGCTTGTTCGACCCGACGGTCTCGTCCTCATCGTTAGGGCCTGAGCCCTGCACGAGCACAACGGCGGGGAAAGGTCCCGCGCCATTCGGCTCGGTGAGCGTGCCCGGCAGTTGCCAGGGCTCGGCGCCAATCGTCACGTGCTCCTCGTGGAAGCCGCTCGGGTTAGCGTAGTCGGGAGGATTCCACGCAGCCGCAGGCGGTACGAGGAAGAAGCCGGCGACCTTGCCATCCTTATCGAAGGCGAGCCTCAAGTTGAGCGGCGCTTTCTCAAAATCGCAGGCGAGCGTGACCACATGATAGCCCTGCATCTCGACCGATTTCGCACTTTTCACGATCTTGAACGCGCCCACTTGCGCGGCGGTTGCCTCCCAGACAGTTCGGAGCTTCTCGAGCGGCATGGCAGAGGCCATGGTTGCGTCGAACCGAGCCTCCACGCTGTCGTACTGCCGGCCCGCCAATTCCTGAGCGACGTCTTTTGCCAGCGCTTCGAAGTCCTGCGCGCAAAGCTGCTGAGCCGGTCCCGAGAGCAAAGCCAGCGATGCGACAACCAATACCTGTGACCGATTCATCGTCATTCTCCTTGCTCGATCTTCTCAATCAGAGCCGTAAGCTCGCGGACCACCCCTCCCGCCGGCACGCCTTCCGCAAGCGCTTTGACGACCACTTCGTCCAACCGCTGGCGGAACTCTGCTTCGGCGCGCGGTGTGGGCGCCGGAGCAGGCCTTTCAATCACCGTTGCGCCGCGACCGCGGCGCAGATCAAGCCAGCCTTCCTCCGCCAATTGCCGATAAGCCCCGGCCACGGTGTTGTGATGAACCCCGAGATCCGTGGCGAGTTGACGGACCGAGGGAAGCTGGTCGCCGGGACGGAACTGGCCGGCCAAGAGTGTAGCACGCAGGCCGCGAACGATTTGTTCGGAGGCGGGCAAGTCGGAGGCTAAGTCGATCTGAAGCACGGGGGGATGGTCGCTCATAGTCTAATGTACATGTACACTGTACTATTGTGGACCTGCCTTGTCAAGCCCTTTTCGGTAGTGCCCTAGTTCAACTGGCGTAGGGGTAGGGCTTGCCCTACCCGCGTCGACCTAGTAACCCCGCCGGGGACGGCAAGCCGTCCCCCTACATTGCCGGTTGTTGTCGAAGGCTGAGGGCCCTTTAGTACCATTGCATTGAAAGGTATTTGTGTGTAGATTACCCGTCTCGTGAGGAGGTTCTATTCGATGTGGTCGAGAATCGTACGTCAGTTCCAGGAGGTGAACAAAGAGCTATGGCTCTTGTTAATGATGTTCGCCATCCTTGCGGGAGTGAACTACCTGATCGCTTCTGACCGAATGATGTTGGGCTTCTACGTCTTGCCTTCGGTGTATTCCGCTTACTTTCGTGGGCGCCGTCACGCGACGCTAACCGCGTTGCTCAGCCTCTTGTTGGTGGTCTTGATTGTGTATACGAATCCGCGATTGTTTACCATGCAAGGCCCGATCAGGATAGTCGCAGAAAAGTGGTGGGACATCGCGGTCTGGGGCGGAACCCTGTTGGTGATCGCTTACGCCATGGGCACGCTGTACGAGAAGAAGCAATCTCAGATCGTCGAACTGCGTGATGCCTACAAGGGTATTGTTGTCATCCTCCGCCAGATGACTGCACACGATAAATACACGCACGACCATTCTTTCCGAGTGGCGGCCTACGCAACCACGATTGCCAAGGGTATGGGCTTTGGCTCGGAGCGGGTGGACGATATTTGGGACGCCTCCTTACTGCACGATCTCGGCAAGCTGGAAACTTCCCGGGAACTGCTTTACAAAGCGGAACGATTCACCGCCAGCGAGTACGAAGAGATGAAGAGGCATGTGGAAAAAGGAACTGAGTGGGCGGAGCCCGTAAAAGGGAGGCTGAACCGCATCATTCCCATTATTCTGGCCCACCACGATCGATTCGATGGCTCAGGATACCATCCGACAAAAGGAGAGGACATTCCGCTCGAGGCGCGCATCATCGCGGTCGCAGACGTTTACGACGCTATGACCAGCGACCGCCCGTACGCCAAGGCGATGTCGCCCTTGGAAGCCAAAGAGCTCATCTCGAAGGGTGCGGGGACAGACTTCGACCCTGCTGTGGTCAAGTCTTTCCTCAAGGTCTTTCAAAGCGGATCGTTGGAAGTCGACTTCGCGGCCCTGGATATGGTCCGGGCGTAACCCTGGCGCTGTGCCGAAGGCACCTTGGAGTGCGGCGGCGGAAAGTCCCCACTCAAACCTCAATGTGTGGCGTCCCGCACATTGGAGTCACACATTCACGATCTCGATGCCGTCCACTTCCTTGAAATGCTGGTCACGAGTGAGGATGCTCAGGCCATATTGCTTTGCCAGCGCCGCAATCCAAATGTCGTTTTCGGGAATGGGCCGTCCCTTGGCCCCCAGAGCCGACTTAATCCGCCCAAAGTGCCAAGCTGTAACCGCATCAACAGGTAGCACAGCGCTCTTGGCAGCCAGCGCATCGATTCTGGACGAATTCGCTTCTTTTTGCCTCGACTTCCAGGCTCCATAATAGAGTTCCCCGAGAACAATGCTCGGCAGGAAGGTCATTTCAGCTTGGGAAAGGAAATCCCGGGTCTCAGGATCTCCGGCCAGGAGGGCAACAACGACGTTGGTGTCCAGCAGCAGGCTACCAGCCATTCACGTCGACTCTTTCACAACCTTCCTCGATCGCCTTTGTCATTGCCTCGGCGTCAGAAGCTTCGATACTTCCGGCGAAAGTGAGGAGATCTTTCCCCGGTACACCGCGAGAGGGCTTACGCCTCAGGCTTGAGGCAAAGTCGAGGACGAGCTTCTGTTGACTCAGGGGCAGCTTACCCACCTGGTCAAGAATCTGTTGTCTAATCGACGCTTTCATTGACGAACGCTCCTCTTCCCGTAATCCACCATATCATGAATCCGAATCGTAGCGGCCCTTTTGTGTTGGTTCACGATCCGCATTAACACGCGGTGGACAAGATTCGCCCCGGCCCCGGCCAGCCATTGCGGTCAAGCCCAGTCTTCTCCCCGCGGCGTATGGTCGCGCATGAAGCCGGGATCGATCTCGAGGCCGAGGCCCGGACCTTCCGGGAGGCGGAACATTGAGTTCTTGATGAGCTGCGGCTTGCCCGCCGCCATGTTCTCCACCACGCGCTCGGCGTGCCCCAGGCGGCTTTCGCAGCGGTAGAAATTGGGAATCGAGGCGGCGAGGTGAGCGGAAGCGAACGTCCGCACCAGCGTTCCGACGTTGTGCAGAGCCATGGGCACCCGATTCAGTTGTGCGTACTCGGCAATTCTCCGGCAGCCGGTGAAGCCGCCCGCAAAAGAAATATCCGGATGAATGATATCCACCGCCATATTATCGACGAATGGCCTGAACTCTTTCACCATTTCAACCTTCTCTCCGGTCAGAACCGGAGTGCGCGTCGCCTGCTTTACGGCCATCCAGCCTTCGCAAAACTCCACGCTGTTTAACGGGTCTTCGATCCAGGCAGGGTGTATTTCCTCGGTGGCTCTGGACACCGCAATGGCGCTGGGGACGTTGTACTGGTTGTGGCAGTGGACAGCGATGTCGAGGTCTTCCCCGACCGCCTCGCGCACGTTGGCAAAGCCTCGCGCGACCTTCCCCAGTTGCGCGGTGGAGATCTCGGGCCCCACGCGCTCGCCCCGCAGGGCCTGCAGCGGCTCAATCTTGAACGTCTTGAAACCTTCGGGCTGGTTACGGTTCCACTCCGCCCACTCGCGGCACGACTCCGGGCTGCCCATGTCCTTGAGTGTATCGCCGTGCGAATACATTTCGACCGCGTCACGCAGCGGCCCGCCCATCAACCTGTAGATGGGCAAATCCAGAAGCTTGCCCGCCGTGTCCCACAGAGCGATGTCAATCCCGCTGATGAAGGGGTAGTTCGGGCGATAAGGGTGGATTGTCCCGGTCATCGTCTCAAAATGGCGCTCGATGGCCAGCGGGTCGGCGCCAATCAAGCTCAGCCGCGGGATCAGCGCGCGCGCTGTCTTCACGTCCACGCCGGTTTCCCCGTAGCCGGTAATTCCGGCGTCGGTTTCAATTCTCACCAAGCAGCCGTCGCCTTGAAAGTCCAATTGCAGCGCTTTGATGGCGGTGATCTTCACCGCCCCACGCAAGGGGGCAGCCAGGGCTTGAAATCTGACCAGATAGGCGCCTGCCGGAAGCAGCAGCGCCGCTCTCACGAACTCTCGTCGAGTTGTCGGCATGTAGGAATCCTCGTTCCTGAACTTGAGGTAGGGGCGGCCCGCAAGCCGCCCCTACGCCTGCCGCACTGTTATACTGCGGGCGCACCCCAGACGCAAGGCAGAACGGGCACCTTGTCGATAACGGCCCCGCCGTAGGGGGACGGCTTGCCGTCCCCTCGCTGTTCCGCTGCAATCGCCGTGGGTAGGGCAAGCCCTACCCCTACGCAGCCCGGGTCCTGCCGCGTGCTGCGTGTATAATAAGTACAAAAGCCATGAGGCTCGATTGGTTTCACACACTTGCTGGGTATGCACCGAACGGAGAGTGAAATGTCCGGTCAGAACTTTTCCATATTGATCCTTGCTGCGGGCAAGGCGACGCGCTTCAAATCCGAACACTCGAAGATGCTGCACCGGCTGGCGGGACGGTTATTGGGCGAGCACATTCTGCAAAGCGCGCAGGCCGCAAATCCCGACCGCCTCTACATGGTGATCGGGCACGAGAAGGAAGAGTTACGCAAAGCCTTTGCCCGCCCGGGCCTTGTTTTCATCGAGCAGAACGAGCAACGGGGCACCGGCCACGCGGTGATGATGGCGCGCGAAGAACTGGAAAAGTGCCCCAGCGATACGGTACTGGTGCTGGTGGGCGACGCTCCCCTTCTCCGCCCGAAAACGCTCGTTCATCTGGTCGAAATCCACCGCAAGGCGCGCGCCGCCGCAACCATTTTGACCACTAACCTTGAATACCCTACCGGTTACGGACGCATCGAACGCGATCGCGACCGCGTGCGGGCCATCGTGGAAGAGAAAGTCGCGACGCCTGACCAGAAGCGAATTCACGAAATCAACTCCGGCATTATTTGCTTCTCGCGAACCCCTTTGCTGAACCATCTCGGCGAACTCACGGCGAATAACGCCCAGAAGGAGTTTCTGTTGACGGACCTCGTCGAGATATTCAACCGGCATCGACTCAAGGTAACCGCCTTCCCGACGGCCGATTCGCGGGAAGTGCTGGGCGCCAATGACCGCGTAGAACTGGCGCAGATCGAGAAACTGCTGCGGTTGCGCAAGGCGACGGGGTTGATGCGGGAAGGCGTGACCGTAGTAGATCCCCAGAATACTTACATCGACGCCGACGTGGAAGTGGGCCAGGACACAGTGATTGAGCCGGGTGTAAGCCTCCTGGGCCGGACGCGCCTGGGACGCGACTGCCATATCCAACAGTTCTGCGTGATCACCGATTCGACGCTCGCCGACCGCGTCACCCTGCGACCCTTTTGCGTGATTTCGGACTCTGAGGTCGGCTCCGGCGCTGCCCTCGGTCCCTTCGCGCGCCTGCGGCAGGGCGCGGTGATCGAAGAGAACGCGCGCATCGGCAATTTTGTGGAGGTGAAGAAGTCGCGCGTGGGCCGAGGCAGCAAGGCGCAGCACTTGACCTACCTCGGCGACGCCACCCTTGGCCAGAACGTCAACATCGGCGCGGGAACGATCACCTGCAATTACGATGGCGTGAAGAAGTATCCTACCGTCGTGGAAGACGGAGTCTTCATCGGCAGCGGCAACATGCTGGTGGCCCCGGTGCGGGTCGGACAAGGATCGTACACGGCCGCAGGCTCGACGATCAGCGAAGACGTGCCACCCGAGTCGCTGGCCATTGCGCGCAGCCGCCAAGTCACCAAGCAAGGCTGGGTGAAGGAGCGCAAGCGGCAGAAGGATTGACGATTGACGGTCGTCGATGGTCGATTGCAGAGATTCTGCCTTGCAATCGTCAATCGACAATCGGAAATCGTCCATCCCTAAACAGGGCATTCACCTGTTGAATGTCCGCTTCGGTGTCCACTCCGATGGTGTCATAGGGCGTCTCGGCTACAAGGATGGGCACGCCATTCTGGAGGAAGCGCAGTTGGTCCAGCTTTTCCGCCAGCTCCAGCGAGGATTGCGGCCAGGAGTGAAATGCGGCTAGCGCCGCCCGCCTGTAAGCGTAAATTCCCATGTGCTTGTAATACTGAATCCCGCCCTGAGAGTCTCGGTCGTAGGGGATGGGATAGCGGGAGAAATAAAGCGCACGGCCGGCGTGGTCGGTGACGACTTTGACATTGCCGGGTTCCTGCGCCGCCGCCGCGTCCATGGCAACCTTCAGGGTGGTGACCTGAACGTCTGCTTCGAAGAATGGGGTGAGGAGCAATTCGAAGTGGGTGGGCCGCAACATCGGCTCGTCTCCCTGGATATTCGCGTAGATATCCGCATCCGTCCGCTCCATGACCTCATGCACGCGATCGGTAGGAGACGGGTGTCGTCCAGTGAGGGTGACGGGAATTCCCTGGGACTCACAATACGTCTTCACTTCTTCGTCCTCCGTGGCCACAACCAGTTCATCCAGCAACGGTGAGCGCCGGGAATGGTGATACACCCAATAAACCATTGGCTTGGCCGCGATCTCTCGCAGCACTTTACCCGGCAGCCGGGTCGATCCCAACCTTGCGGGGATCACACCCATAATCTTCGGACGCGCGCTCATGATCTCTCCTCTACAAGTGCGTAGATGATTGCCGAAATTGCGTTTCCGGTCAACATCGCGACGCCGCAGATTTCGCGGGGTCCTGGCTTTGCGACCTTCGCGTCCTTTGCGCCTTTGCGTGAAACCTGCTGGTCAGAATCGCAAATCCCACTATAATGTTTATGAAGCTGCTTCACTCGGCAAAACGATGAGACTGGGAATCGATTTCGGTACAACCCGGACCGTGGTGGCATTTGTTGACGCCGGCAATTATCCGGTGGTGACATTCGAAACGCCGGACGGCGAGCCGCGCGACTGGTTTCCGCCGCTAGTCGCTGTCCAGGGCCCTCGCATGTTGTTCGGCTGGGACGCCTGGGCGGTTCAGGAGGAGCCCGGCTGGACCGTCATTCGCTCGCTCAAGCGGGTGCTGGGTTCGGCCAGCCTTACGAGCGAGGTCGATATTGCCGGCCAGCTTATTCCGTTGAATACGCTGCTGGTGGGATTGTGCTCCTCGCTCCGCCAGAGCCTGTTGAAACGCTCCAATCTGCCGGTCCAGGAGACCGAGCCTCTGGAAACGATGCTGGGTGTTCCTGCCAACGCCAACAGCAATCAACGATTCCTGACCACGGACATGTTTCGCAGCGCCGGGTTCGAAGTTCTGGGCCTGCTGAACGAACCCTCCGCCGCAAGCATTGAGTTTGGCCACCGCCGCCGGGATTCATCCTCCGCAGAGGAAGAACACATTCTGGTGTATGACCTGGGCGGCGGCACTTTCGACGCCTCGCTGGTGAAACTCTGCGGGCGAGAGCATGCCGTGCTGGCATCGGAAGGAATCGAATCTCTGGGCGGCGATGATTTTGACGAGTACCTCGCCGAGTTCGCCCTCGACTCTGCAGCCATTTCGGCGGCGGAGCGCGACTCGCTCACTCAGGCTGAGCTTTTCCGCCTGCACGAAGAGTGCCGGGAGAAAAAGGAAGCGCTTCATCCCAATACGCGCTTGATCCACGTGGACCTCGACAAGGTTCGCCCGCAATGGCCTTCCACCACCGTCACCACCCCCGATTTCTACCGGAACTGCCGTCCCGCCGTTCAGGAAACCATTCACGCTGTCGAGAGCCTGATCGAATCGCAGGGGCTGGGCCCGCGCTCTTCGGGCGGCGAAGCCCACATCGATACGCTCTACGTCACGGGCGGCGCCAGCGAACTGCCGCTGGTCTCCCGCATGCTGCGCGAAGTATTTGGGCGCTCCGTGCGCCGCTCTGCCTATACGCGCTTTGCTACCGCCATCGGGCTTGCCATTCAGGCGGACGCCGAAGCGGGTTACCAACTTCGCGACCGCTTCACGCGGTATTTCGGTGTGTGGCGCGAGGCCGAGGCCGGGCGTACGGCCATCTTCGACCCGATCTTCAAGAAGGGCGTCGTCCTTCCCGGACCCAATCAGCCGGCCCTCCGCGAGGTGCGGTGCTACACGCCCGCCCATAACATCGGCCACTTCCGTTATCTCGAATGCGCGCAACTTTCCGATGAGGCTCGCCCCGCCGGCGATATCGCAGCCTGGGGTGACATCCTCTTCCCCTTTGATCCGGCGCTGCGGGACGCCTCCTCGCTCAGCGACTCGCAGGTGGCGCGCACCCTTGCCGGGGACCAGGAGATCGAAGAGAGTTACTCCTGCGACTCCAACGGAGCGGTGGTGGTGCGCATCTCCAATCTGTCGCAAGACTACCACCGCGAGTATCGCCTGGGCCGCTGGAACGTCCTCGACCGCCGTGTCGTCCCCGGCTGCCCCGCCAAGCGCCGGCGTGCGAAGCGCTCTTAGGCGGAAGTGATGCACCTCAGTGCGGCAAAGCCGCAACCAAATGCAGATTCTTCGCTTCGCTCAGAATGACATGTCATCCTGAGCGAAGCGAAGGATCTGCGTTTCTCTTCGGACTCTGTGTCCTCTGTGGTGAAGCGCGCTCGGTAGTGGTATAGTTTGAAATTCAGGCGCAAAAGTTTGGCAGGCAGATTGCCCAGGCTAACGCATAATCAGTTTTTGAATTTTAGCGTCTGTACGACTTGCTTGCTTCTCCAGATCAGCGCATTCATCCATAGCCAATCTCCGGGCTTTTTTTCTAAATGGGAATTCGATCATCTCAAGCCCAGAAACATAACGAGGATTTATCTGACCGGTCAGCCAGACGGTATAGGCAGCCACCTCTTTGAGTTTGGCAAGCGAGCAATTCTTTAAGTCAGCGTAATGCTCAACAATCAATACAGCTCCTGTAGCACAATCTCCCTGAATGATCTTGTCGGAGGTATGTTCAGTCGAACTGTTGCCAGCCCCGAGAATGAAACGGAACATTTTCCGTTCTCGCGTCCTTACTACAATGAGTCCTCCGCGCTCATCGGTAAGCGTTTTCTTGAACGGTGCTTGTGCGATGCGGATACGTTCCTGAGGATGCGCCGTATCCCATTGTCCTAGTAATGCGTCCGCAGCCTCGCCAAATAGTGGACCACCACAGATAGCGATAACGGTATTAAATTCATCATCATATTTGAATTTCGATGTAACTGTGCTCCAGCCTACGGGGTCATGCTCAGGCAGATGCATTTGATTTGCGAACTCAGTTGGTTTCGTATCGCCAGCCAAGACCATTCCCTCATGACAGAACAAGCCTATTTGAAACGTCATCAGAAAAGCCTCAGGTGGACCAATTGGAAAACACTCTTGACTTCGGTACATGAATGCGCAACACTCCCCTCTAGGGAGCGAGCGCATCCGACGTCCTGATTTCCCTAAAAATCAAGTTCAGCAAAGAACCCGCCCGCCAGCGGGTATTTTGCTTTTAGGGGAAGATGTAGAGTACTTTTTGCGCTATTCGTCGCTTCAAATGAGAATCTTCTATTCTGAAATTTCGTGAAGTACGTAAGAGCAGTTGCACCCTCCTTCCGAAGTACAATTGGGAATGGGTAACTCCGGCACGTCTTTGATTGGCCACGGCGCTTTCTGTGCGGCCTTACAGGCGGGGCAGGAATCTCCTCCACTTGAGCCGACAATCTTGATACTCTTCACAAAGCTTGAGGTCCGCCAATCTTCTAAATTCATCCCGCTTTGAACGCTGGAAATAATCATGCTTGGCACGTCCAATATTCCATCTTCCAGCTTGCGTTCAGTTTCAGGATCGCACGGAGGCCACACGAGACCTAGCCCAAGGAATGACATGCCAGCGGCGATGCGGCAACACTCCAAAACTTTTTCGTCAACTCCAGATAGAATCTTGGGACTCGTTGTGAAGGTGCGCCTCAATTGCTCGCTCAATGTCTCGCGAGAACTACTGAACATGGGGTCTATGGGGAAGCCCAGTTCGTCATTAAACGAAGACACCACGGAGACGGCCAACTCGAGATTCCTTTGCCTGAGTGCCTCCAGTGCGTTCCGAAGTACATCTTCCTTCCGTGCTAGAAACTGATTTGCGAGTTGCTCCCCAGTTTCCGAACAGCGCAGCAAGATGATCCCCGTGACGGCCTTCTCCATGCCACCCGGGTCTGCGCTGCAAAGCCGCTCCGCCATCTGGTCTTTTGTGCCGGACAATTTTTGCTGCCGGTCCCTCAACATCTGCTTCAACTGAGTGGCGGAAAAGCAGCCTACCAACTTCTCCGCCACACAGCACTGAATGAGGTGACCCGCCGTGACAAGACGATGGAGTGCCTCTTCCTCGCTTTCTCCGAGTGCTGCTTTCCAGCGCCCCTCCAAATCTCCTGTCGAAGCTGGATACACTCTGTGTGGCCTCAAGAACTTGCTGATGAGTAAGCGATGCGCCAACGACCATCTCTGGTCAGATTGGCCGGGCAGTGAAGCCATATTCGAGCCTCCAATTGCAGGCCAATCTTACTCAGCATTTCCTCGATTGTCCAGACGTGAGAGGAAGGCCGTCCTGGCACGTTGGGCAAAGGTGAAGGCTAAGACAGTCTAATCCTTGCAGTTGTGAATGACGCTTGACCGGAAACGATTACCGGTATAGCCTTGGAATTGCTTACCACGGGCCGCCCAGCTACCCTTACAGGTTGTTGGCGCGGCCCTTGTCTTTAATTGAGCCTATGCGACCCGGTAAGTCTTGCGGCTGGCAGCATAGGCGCTTGCCCTCCTTGTCATGCCCGATCATCGGACAGCCTACATTGCGGAAGTCAAACGAAAAATATTGCGGTATTTGCGGTATCGAAATGCGGTATTTGCGGTATTTGCGGGAGAAATCTTACTTGGTTGGCCAAACCGAACATGGGTCACGGGCTAGGACCGCCCTAATCTTTCTATCGTGCGGCTGTTTACATCTTGGGTCGTTTCGCTTCCACCATGTGACCATTGTTCGATCATTCCATTTTCCTGGATTCGCAGCCTTGGCGACCATCACATCCGTGATGCGAATGCCCTTTTCTCTCGCGTTGCTCTTGTAGGCAGCCAATAACGCCTTTCGGATTTCTGGTATAGACTCTTGCCTTTCTACTTTAAGGTGTGATTCGGGTGCGAAGGTTTCTGCGTTCGCTCTTATCGATTCAGGTGCAGACTGAGTTTTGCCTTTAGGCACGTGGCCCGCACTGGCCATCCTTTCTTCGACCAAAGCGATCAGTTCATTATTCTGCTTTTCCTTGAGTTCTGCCGCTTCCACATCAAGTGGGTCGGGACCAAGATTGACAATCATCTGCCCCAAAATACCTGTTGTGCTGAGCCGTGCCTTCTCCCGTCGAGCTGCGAGTTTTTCTAACTCAAGATGGTGTTTGAGTTTAAGTAGTCTTTCCTTCTCTGCATACGAATCTTTCGCCATCGTTCCCCTTGCATTCAGGCGCGGCAAGGGGCTACGATGAGGGTGTCTAGGTCCCATCGAAGAGCCGCGGCCATCGCGCCGGGCTTTTCGTTTCAGGACACCTATTCTACAGATGTTTTGAGGGTGAGGCTATCTGACTTTCTCGTGGATGGGGACTTCTATTCGCTTCTCTTGATAATTTCCTGCATGACCCGATGGGTTGCCTGGATGCAGTCCTCTTTCGGTCGTCGCTTCGTCGGCTTCGGTTTCGGCTTCGATGGTTTGCTCATAAGTCAACAATAGCCACTGGCGGGAAACGAGTCAATAGCCTTGAATTTCAAACTATACCACTACCGCGCGCTCTGATTCCTTGACACCCCTGAAAAGGGCGTGCTAAATTTCCTGTCTTTGACGAGACTGCCGATAGATACATGTGAGGGTGCACTTTAATAATGGGCGGCTTACTGTCCATACTTGCGAATCTTTTTGCCTCGACCGTTCCCACGGTCATCTTTGTGTTCGTGCTTTTCGTAATCTTCAACCGATTCCTGTATAAGCCACTGACGGCCGCGATGAAGAAGCGAGAAGAAGAAACCACGGGTGCGATGGCGCGCGCCCGAGAGCAGGCGGCTTTGGCAGAGGCGAAAACGCGTCAACACGATGCTACTTTCCAGGCGGCTCGACAGGAAGTGTACCGCCAGCGGGAGGCGGCCAGGCGTTCCATGCTCGAGGACCGGCAAGCCGCCCTCGACAAGGCGCGAGACCAGTCAGAGGCTTTGACCAAAGAAGCCGCAGCCGGGCTGGCGGCAGAAGTGGCTCAAAGCGAAAAGGACCTCCTGGCCGCATGCCAGTCTCTTGGCCGTCAGATCGCCGCCACCGTGCTGGGGACGCCGTTGGGGGAGGGATAAGGCCTTGAGGGTTCCGTCGCGTCGCGTCTTGGTCGGAGGGTTGTTACCCGCTTGTTGCCTGGGGCTGGCAACCTTGCAGGTTCCCGCCCGCACTCCCGCTTCGAACGGCAGCCTCGCCTACGCTCCCGCGCCCGAATCTGAAGAGGAGGGGAAAAAGGAGGGGCGCGAGTTAATTTACAAGGTTATTAACCTCTCAATACTCGTGGGGGCACTTGCCTACCTATTGCGAAAGCCCGTGGCGGATTTCTTCGCTCAGCGCTCCGCCTCCATTCGCACCGCGCTTGAAGAAGGCCGAAAGGCGCTGGAAGCGTCCCAGGCCCAGCTCAAAGCCGTAGAAGAGAAACTGAAGCATCTGGAACAAGAGATTGCGGACTTCAAGGCTTCTGCCGCCCGCGAAATGGAGGCCGAGGGCCAACGGCTGAAAGTGGCGGCGGCCGAGGCGGCCGAGAAGATCCTCCAGTCCGCCCGCGCCCAGACCGACGTGGCAGCGCGGGCTGCAAACCTGGAATTGAAGAGATACACTGCTCAACAGGCGGTGAAGTTGGCGGAGGAGATTATTCGCCAGCGCCTTGACGATGCGGGGCGGAAGAAGTTGGTGGGAGATTTCTTGAGCGAAGTCGAAAGTCAAAAGTCGAGAGTCGAAAGTAAGAACGAACGGCCAAGCTAGTGGAGAAGAGTTAAGAGTTAAGAGTTAAGAGTCGAGAGTCAAGAGTTTGGGAACTGTTGGCTTTCGAGAGCCGGCCGTTGATTTTTGACTCTCGACTTTCGACTCTTGACTCTCGACTGGGATTTCCCTATGCCGATGGTAATAGCAAACCGATACGCCCGCGCGCTGGCTGACGTGGTAGAGGCAAGCGGCGATTACCGCAAGGTGCTTGCGGAACTGGAGGACTTCGAGCGGGCTTACCGCGAGAGCCCGGAATTGCGCGAAGTGTTCGATTCGCCCGCCGTGACGCTGCCGGAGAAGATGAAGGTGCTGAAGGCGATTGGACAGAGATTGGGCGAATCTCCGATGATCCTGAATTTTCTGCGAGTTCTCCTCGCCAATTACCGGATGCCCTTGCTCGAAGAAGCCGCCCAGGCTTTCCGGAAGATCGCCAACGACCGAGAGGGAATTGTGCAAGTAACCATTACGTCGGCGTCGGAACTCTCCGCAAGCGAGCGCGAAAGCGTGGCGGAGCGGTTCCGGCAGTTGACCGGCAAACAGGTTGAACTGGACTTTCGAATCGAGAGCGGGTTGCTGGGCGGAATGATGGCGCAGATCGGGAGTAGGGTCTACGACGGTTCAGTGCGAGGGAGTCTGGCGCGCATCCGGGAACAGTTGATGGCGCGGTAAGGAAGCGTCGAAAGTCGAGAGTGAAAAGAACGGCGTTGAATCCGTAGGACGAACTATGCAGCGACTTTCGACATTTGACTCTCGACTCTGGACTCCTTGGGAGATGCAAGCAAATGCCACAGATTAGAACAGACGAAATATCGAAAATTATTCGCGAGCAGATTGAACACTTCGACCGTGGCGTCTCCGTCAGCGAAGTGGGCACGGTCATTTCCGTCGGCGACGGTGTGGCGCGCATCCACGGCCTGGACAACGTTATGGCGGGCGAACTGCTCGAACTGCCGCACGAGGTGGCCGGATTGGCGCTGAACCTGGAAGAAGACCGGGTGAGCGCGGTGCTCTTCGGGGACTACGTCAAGATTGAGGAAGGCGACACGGTCAAGCGCACCAAGCGCATCATGTCGGTGCCGGTGGGCGAAGCGTTGGTGGGGCGGGTTGTGGATGCACTGGGCCGCCCGACCGACGACAAGGGCCCCATCCTGTCTGAGAAGTATCTCCCCATCGAGAGACTGGCCCCCGGCGTGATTGACCGGCAAAAGGTGCGCGAGCCAATGCAGACCGGAATCAAGGCCATCGACGCCATGATCCCCATCGGGCGCGGCCAGCGCGAACTGATTATCGGCGACCGGCAGACCGGCAAGACAGCCGTCATGCTCGACACAATTCTGAACCAGCGCGGCGGCGACGTCATCTGCATCTACGTAGCGATCGGCCAGAAGCTTTCGACCATCGCGCAGGTGGTTAAAACTTTGGAAGAGAATGACGCGATGAAATACAGTATCGTGGTGGAGGCAAGCTCCTCGGACCCCGCCCCCATGCAGTACATCGCGCCTTATGCGGGCTGCGCCATGGGCGAATTCTTCCGGGACATCGGCAGGCACGCGCTATGTCTTTACGATGATCTCTCAAAGCACGCCGTCGCTTATCGCGAAATCTCGCTGCTGCTGCGCCGTCCTCCCGGGCGCGAGGCTTATCCTGGCGACGTGTTCTATCTGCACTCGCGCCTGCTCGAACGCGCCGCAAAACTGAGCGATGCGCTGGGCGGCGGATCGCTGACGGCCCTGCCCATCATTGAGACGCAAGCCGGCGACATCTCCGCCTATATTCCCACCAACGTCATCTCGATTACCGACGGCCAGATCTACCTTCAGACCGACCTGTTCAATAGCGGCGTCCGGCCTGCCGTGGATGTAGGCCTCTCGGTATCGCGCGTGGGCGGCAACGCCCAGATCAAAGCCATGAAGCAGGTGGCCGGCACGCTGCGCCTGGACCTGGCGCAGTACAACAACGTGGCCGCCTTTGCCCAGTTCGGCGGCGACCTCGATAAAGCCACGCAAGCCCAGCTCAACCGCGGGCAACGCTTGACCGAGATCCTGAAGCAGAAGCAGTACAGTCCCCTCCCCGTGGAAAAGCAGGTGCTCATCATTTTCGCGGGCACTAACGGCTACCTCGACGATCTGGCGATCGAGGATTGCCAACCCTTCGAGCGCGGGCTCTACGAGTTTATGGATAACTCTTACCCCTCGGTGGGAAGCGAGCTTGTTCAGAAAAAACAGATCGACGAACCTTTGCGCGCAGAGATTCGCAAGATGCTGGAGGAATACAAAACCAAGTTCCGGGCGGAACGGAAGGAAAAGGAAAAGGTGGCTTAGAATAGCGGGGGAAGCGGGTCGACCTCCTGTCACCCCGCCCCTTGGCGTGTCATTCTGAGCGAAGCGAAGAATCGCGGCAGTTCGAGTGGCAGGCGGCTCATTACGAACGGCGGGGATCCTTCGCTTCGCTCAGAATGACACCCGAGTTAAGTCTTTAGGAACATGGCAACTTTACTTGATATTCGGCGTCGCATTCGGTCGGTGAAAAACACACAGCAGATTACCCGCGCCATGAAGATGGTTGCGGCGGCTCGTCTGCGGCGCGCCCAGGATGCAATCTTCAATGCGCGCCCTTACGCCAATCAGATGATGACGCTCCTCGAGAGTATAGCCGCCCGCACCGAGCAGCGAGATCACCCTTTGCTTGCCGTGCGGCCCATCGAAAAGGTTCTCCTGGTGCTTGTCACGGCCGACCGCGGCCTGTGCGGGGCGTTCAACGCCAACCTGATCCGCGCTGCCCAGGAATACATCGAGACCCATAGCGATAAGCAAGTCTCGATTATTACCGTCGGCCGCAAAGGTCGGGACGCCTTCCGGAGGCGCTCCCTTCAGATGCTTGCAGAGCACATCAACCTGTTCGCGCACCTGGAGTTTTCGCACGCCCAACAAATTGCGAAGGAGATCGTCGATCTCTACACGCAACAAAAGGTGGACGCGGTCGACTTCGTTTACAACGAGTTCAAATCCGTCATGACCCAGCGCGTCCGGTTGGAGCGGTACTTGCCCGTCAAGCCGGTGCAGCCGGCGTCGGATGAGGTACTGATCGACTACATTTACGAGCAGCCCGCGGCGGAGATATTCAACGCGTTGCTGCCGCGCTACGTGGAGATCGAAGTTTACCGCGCCCTGCTTGAGTCGCGGGCCGCGGAACTGGCCGCTCAAATGACCGCCATGGACGCGGCCACAAACAACGCTGCCGAACTGATCGACTCTCTGACGCTCCATATGAATCGCGTACGCCAGGCGGCCATCACTCGCGAGATCATCGAGGTGGTGAGCGGGGCGGCAGCAACCTAGCTGTCAGCTTTCAGCCCTCAGCTTTCAGCGGGTAGCCTTTTTCAAGTTTGCCTGCTGATAGCTGAAAGCTGACGGCTGAGAGCTGGTCGAAAGGACTTCTCATGGCAACAGAGCAACACATCGGCAAAGTGGTTGAAATCACCGGCCCCGTCGTGGTGGCGGCGTTTGAAGGCGATCATCTTCCGCCTATCTATAATGCCCTGCGGATCACATCGGAAGGCTTTGATGTTCCTGAACCCATTAACGTCACCGTGGAAGTCGAACAGCACTTGGGCGAAGGGCGCCTGAAATGCGTGGCGATGCAGCCCACGGATGGCATGGTTCGGGGCATGAAGGCGATTGACCTCGGGGAACCCATCACTATTCCCGTGGGAAAGGCGACCTTGGGCCGCGTGATGAACGTGATTGGCGAGGCGGTAGACAAGCTGGGGCCGATCGAGTCGGAAATACGGTACCCCATTCACCGCCACGCCCCCGAACTCGAGGAACAGAATACCAGCCTCGAAATGTTCGAGACGGGTCTCAAGGTGGTGGACCTGCTCGAGCCCTATTTAAAAGGCGGCAAAACGGGTTTATTCGGCGGTGCCGGCGTGGGTAAGACCGTCATCATCATGGAGCTGATCAATAACGTCGCCCTGAAACACGGCGGCGTCTCCGTCTTTTGCGGCGTGGGTGAGCGCACCCGTGAGGGCAACGACCTTTGGCTGGAAATGCAGGAATCGGGTGTGGTGGTGCCGGGAAACTCGGATAAATCCAAGGCCGCTTTGATCTATGGTCAGATGACCGAGCCGCCCGGCGCCCGCCTGCGCGTCGGCTTGACGGGCCTCACGGTGGCAGAGTATTTCCGCGATGTGGCCGGACAAGATGTGTTGCTGTTCATCGACAACATATTCCGCTTTACCCAGGCGGGCTCGGAAGTCTCGGCCCTGCTGGGGCGCATGCCGTCGGCGGTCGGCTACCAGCCCAACCTCTCAACCGAAATGGGCGAACTCCAGGAGCGCATCACTTCGACAAAGAAGGGCTCCATCACTTCCGTGCAGGCCATTTACGTGCCCGCCGATGATCTAACCGATCCCGCTCCGGCCACGGCTTTCTCCCACCTCGATGCCACCACCGTCCTCTCGCGGAAACTGGTTGAGATCGGCATTTACCCGGCGGTGGACCCGCTGGCTTCATCTTCACGCGTGCTGGATCCGCGCATCATCGGCGAAGAGCATTACCGGGTGGCGCAGGCCGTGAAAGCAATCCTGCAAAAATACAAGGACCTGCAGGACATCATTGCCATCCTGGGCATCGATGAACTCTCCGAAGAAGATAAGTTGACGGTGGCGCGAGCGCGAAAGATTCAAAACTTCCTTTCTCAACCCTTCTTTGTAGCCGAACAGTTCACGGGTCTCGAGGGTCGTTACGTGAAGCTCCAGGACACCATCAAGGGCTTCAAAGAGCTGGTGGAAGGCAAGTACGACAATATTCCCGAGCAGGCCTTTTACATGATGGGGACCATCGAGGAGGCGATGGAGAGGGCGGAAAAACTGAAGGCGGCAGCGTAAAGATATTGAGTCATTGAGTCATTGAGTCATTAAATGAACTTCCGATTGACCCGGTGGCTCAATGTCCCAATGACTCAATGATTCAATGACTCAATCCCATGAGCGATCTTCTCCCAACTGAACTGCAACTGAACATCGTGAGTCCGGACCGCTTGCTGGTGCGCGACGCCGTAAGCGCGGTGACTGTGCCGGGCAAAGGCGGGTATATCGGAGTGTTGCCCGGCCACGCTCCCTTGCTGACCGAACTCGTGCCCGGCGCGCTTACCTACACTCGTGAAGGCGCGGAGCACCGCCTGTGCGTCAACTGGGGTTTCGCTGAGGTGCTTCCTGATCGCGTCATCGTCTTGGTGCAAAGCGCTGAGCGCGCCGAAGAGATTGACGTCGAGCGCGCCCGAAAAGCC
This sequence comes from uncultured Acidobacteriota bacterium, assembly GCA_963831905.1. GTDB lineage: Bacteria > Acidobacteriota > Terriglobia > UBA7540 > UBA7540 > CAVROP01. The sequence goes on from CAWHRX010000010.1 coordinate 825,691, forward strand.
AAGGAGCGAGCTGAGGACCGGCTAAAACGCTTCTCCGACCCGGAGATTGACATGGAACGGGCTCGCGAAGCCTTGCGCCGCGCCATCGCCCGGCTCGAGACGGCGCACCACGGCCAAGGGTGAGAGCGGAAACTGGAAACTGGAAATTCGAAACTGGAAAATGAATCACTAAAACCCCGTTAGGGACGATGGCGTTATTTCAGAGCTTCCATTTTCCAATTTCCATTTTCCAGTTTCCGTTTTTGGTCGTCCATGAATATCCGTGTTTACACCACGAGTTGGTGCGGGGACTGCCGCCAGGCCAAACGATTTCTGGAGGAGCACAAGTTGGCTTTCGAAGAGATCGATATCGACGAGGACCTTCGGGCAGCGAAGTTCGTCAAAGTCGCCAACAACGGCAAACGGAAAGTTCCCACCTTCGACGTGGACAGCCGCGTCTTCTCCTGTTCGCCTTTCGACGCCGAAGACCTGAAGCAGCAATTGGGATTGTAGGAAGTTACAAGCTCCCAGCCATCAGCTATCAGCCTTCAGCTTCAGTTGCTGTGCAAGGCTCTGTGGTTCTATGGGGTAAGGGACCAGTCACGTGGGGGCGGCCCTTCGGTTGTCCGGTGGCGGCTGTGGGGGATACCACCAACACAGTCAGGACCCTGCTAGGGGGAGAACTCTCGGACCCACCGGTAAGCCCAACCTTCGGCTCAAGAACCAGGGTCCTTGGAGGCACGCACCGGCCCACCGTCAGCGCGAGGTTCTTCCTCAAGTTGGCGATGTAACAGCCCGCGTGGAAGTTCTCGATTCTGCCCCAAAAGCCCCAGAAGCCGGCGATGAGGGTGGAAAAAGCAAGCGCCGGCAATTCGCAGGCTGGCCGCCACTTGGGAATCAACGGGCCGCGGCCTATTTAATCGGCGGCGGGGTCGTAATTCCGTGGTAGAACCAGAAGCCGAGAATCACGACCGCCAAGACGATCCAGGCTACGCCCAGGGCGCGGATGGGAATGGTGATTTTGCGGCTCTTCACCTCGATAACCTTTTGCGCCTCAATGGCTTGGTCTTCCTTTGCGTCGTCACTCAGGGGAATCCAATCCGTTTCTTTCTTGGTCAGACGCGAACGGTAAACGACCAGAATCAAGAAGAGGAAGGTAATCACGCCCCAAACGGTAAAGAGTAGAACCATAGTGTCCATAAAACCCTCGCAAGGATCAGACATTCTGTCGCTGCGTAAAAGCTTGATCCCTCTCTCCACTCTGCAAACTGCGTTCCATCTTGCGCAGAGGGCAGATTTCAGGTGTCGGGTGTCAGGGGAAAAGCTCTCAGCTATCAGCCATCAGCTTTCAGCTTTCAGCCTTCAGCCCGGCTGTCCAAAATAAGCCTCACCGGCATCTCAGGTTCGTCATTCCCGCGAAAGCGGGAATCCACCTCCCCAATCCCACGATAACGACCGCAATGTAGGGGGACGGCTTGCCGTCCCCAGCGGGTTACTGGGCCGACGAGGGTAGGGCAAGCCCTACCCCTACACCTTGCCACCTGGAAGCCTGCGGAATTTCTTTCCTTCGCGCTGCGGCCGCGGTTATACTTCCCCGACGCGTGAACTATGGGCTCCAATCAACATTCGGTTCCGTCTTTGAAGATCACACCCTGGTGGCTTTTGGCCTTGGCATTGCCCCTCGCCTTGCTGGTTCTGCCGCTACAAAGCGCCTTGGCTCAGGTCGAGTCGAAAGAGTATGGCGCCACTCGCTTCGACTTTACCGTGCCTGGAGGAAGCGGGTTCGTCATCAAGCCGAATGGGCCTGACACCGCAGGGAAGAAGCCGTGGGTTTGGTATGCGCCCACGTTTGTAAAGGCGAGACCCGAGATGGGGCGGTACCCTAATAAATCCCTCGATTGGTTGTTCACTCGCCTGCTGGACAAGGGGGTCTGGATCGCGGGCGTCGACGTGGGAGAATCCTGGGGGAACGCTCAAGGGCGGAAGGCCTTCACGCACTTTTACAAATACGTTCGGAAGGAATACGCCTTGTCGCCTCGGCCCTGCCTTGTGGGGCAGAGCCGAGGGGGCATAATGGTCTACAACTGGGCCGTGGAACACCCGCGTGAGGTGGGATGCATCGTTGGAATCTACCCGGTCACTAACCTGGCGGGTTGGCCCCACTTGGGAGGAGATCGAATCCTGAAGGCCTACGGGATGAGCGAAGCGGAAATGCGAAAGCACCTGGGCAAGAACGACCCCATTGATCGCCTGGCGCCCCTGGCGCGCGCCAAGGTCCCGATATTCCACATTCACGGGGATGCTGATAAGGTCGTCCCCCTCGACCAGAACACGCTGGAACTGGCGCGCCGGTACAAGGCCCTGGGAGGTAGCGCCGAGGTCGATGTTGTTCCCGGCAAGGGCCATGAAGAGGTACCCGAATTCTTCCAGTCCGAACAGCTGCTCGGTTTTCTTCTTCGATACCTTAATCCCGTCAGGTGAACGGTAGGGCAGAGTCTCTGGTCTTGAGCCTCCGCGGAGCAAATTCGCCATGGTCGCATTCGTAGCCCGCGAACCGGGGTGGCGGAATCAGCCACCTCGTGCCACGGCAGGCAGCGTTTCGGGTCTTGAGACTCTGCGCCCCCTGCTTACAAGGAACCCATCTGCTGGCCACGCACAGACTGTGCTACGACCACGCCATAAGTTTGGAGACATCCCCCACAGTCTGGATTCGCACCCGTGAACTGGAAGAGCCAGCCTTGTACGGAAACGAAATTATTCGCGGCCAGTCCGGAAAAGCTGTCCGGACTCAGGTTTTCGTAGCTTGTCTGCGACGTGGCATTTACAGATAGCCCAACGGGGTTCAGGGGAGACATTGGGACATTTAGAAAACTCATGAGGAAGCTCGCCATTGGGGAGATCCCGAAGCTGGAGCTCGATACGTCTACGCCCGTTATCTTGCCCGTGAGCTGACTGGTTTCCAAGGCGATGCTATTGGCGGTGAAAGTGAGGGTGGGCAGACCCCAGTTGGATCCTTTGCCGGTCGATGTGCTCACAGATCCATTGGGGGTGACCGTTACCTCCTGTCCGGCAAGCAGGTTCCCGGCACTGGTGAAGGTTCCCATAGTCTGCACGGACGGCATTGTGAAGCTGCCTGAATCAACCGAGTAGGTGACTCCCGTTGTTGGCACCGTGACGCTGGCGAAACCGCCCAAGGAAGTTGCGCTAGACGTAGTGGCCGCGTCTCCCGCGTTCTGCAGGATGAGATTCATGGTCGTATTACTGCCAGACGCGTTGAGGCTGACGATGGTGCCTTCGTAAGTCTCCTGTCCCGGGCCTTCGATGTAGTCAACCTCAGACGCGAGCAGGCTTCCATTGGATTGCAGGCTCACCCGCACCTTAAGGATGTCTCCAACCATTAGGCAGCCAAAACCCTGGCAAGCGATGTTGCACAATCCGCCGCAGATGGCATTGGCTGGGATATTGTAAGTCGTGCTGCCGTTGACATCGATGGTTACGGTTCGACCCCAGGCCGTTTGAAGCGTGAACTGGTTCGTGCCCAAACTCTGGACCGTTCCGAACAACCGTCCGAGCCCTGAGCTCGGGTGCCCGGCCGGAAACGACGGCAACTCTGCAACGCTGACGGCATTCGTTGCGGCCAGGTTTACTGAGAGATCGGATTGAATGATCTTGTTGAGGTGGATGTCAAGCTGCAAGGCCACGGGCTGGTTCGCGGTGACGGTAAGGGGAAAAGGCGCCGAAGAAAAAGTCAGCGTCAAGGGCGTGGTGGTGGGCGTAAGCTGGCAGACAGCGTTGTTCGCGCAACTGCCCATTGCCGCGCCCGTGCCGTTATAGATTGTGAGTTGGGGATTAGCGAAAGTCAGCGTGAGACTGTTGTAAGCTCCCGCGTTCACGTTGGTGCTGCCCAGAAAGGCCGAGTCCGCCTGTAGCTGGGTCACGTTGACGGGGATCGGATTGGAGCTGCTCAACAGCGAGACGTTTCCCGGCTGGAAGGAAGCGCTCGTGATGTTCAATTGGAAAAACAGAACTACCACGCCGGCGGGCGGGTCGTCTGTTACGGTCAGTCCGACCGGGGCCACACCGGGCACCGGGTTGGTTGGCGCCATAGAACTAACGGGTGATTGACTGCCGCATCCTGTCATGAAAAGAAGGATGGTGGTAGCGAATAACGCCAGAGTCGCTTTGCGCATATTCTCCTCCGTCTTGGGGCCGAGGTCGGAAAATCCTGGAATCTTCAAGTCGATAGATGCACTGCGATTATAGCTGGTTTTCTCGACGGGGGGCCAGGCGAAAGTGCTCTAATAGTTAGTTGTTAGTTAATTGTTTACTTCGTGGGTACCAGAGTCTCCGGTTTTGAGACTCGGATGCGGTTCTTACGGGATTCGGATGCCGCGCCGCACGAGGTGTCTTGCCTACAAAAGCAGATCTACAAATCAAAAAGCGCCAGAGTTTGAAAGACTCAGACTCCAGCACCGGCTCATTTCCCGCCGCCGGGCGCGCCGCGAAACGACATCTCGTCGTAGTCGGTCTTTTTGTCGTGGTTCCGCCAGGCAGGACGAGGAAATTCGGGAAAGTCCGCTCACTTTCTTGCATTTTCCACTTGACAGCCTCGCGGACTTGTGATAGCCTACCATGGTGGTCATATTCTGGGCACATTGTCGCAGGCCGGCCCCAGGACGCGCCGGGCCGCAAGGCAAAGCGGAACGAGCCCGGCTACGGAGGAATACAGAGAAATACCAAAAATGAAAAATAGTGGGAACGAAGCTAAGAAGTACTTGAAAACAAAGCACATCACTTTTTTAAGTGGTGCAAATTATGCGCGTTTTGCATGCAATTTAGCGCAATTTAGAGCCTGAAAGGAGCAAAAACAGCACATTTTGCGGAAACGAAGTCAAGGCTTCGGAGCGGCAAGGCGCGGCCAGGCAAATGACAAAACGTCGGCTACAGACGACCGCTGTCGCCTCGATCGCATGCGTGGCTGTCGGCTGAAAGCTGACGGCTGAGAGCCGTGTTTTGAGAGAACAAACCGAGAATGTCTATGAAAACAAAGGACAGGCTATTTCTCGCGGCATTGATTTGCACAATCATGATGCCCTTCCGCAGTGCACGGGGGACGCAAGGTCCGGACGTGAGTGCCGATGCTCGGCTAGCTGAGTTGAGTCAACAGCTACGCGTCGGAGCCGAATTCTTCCTGAACCCGACCGAGACCCAGGAGAGCGTTCAGCGCCATTTTGACCTGATGCACCAGAACGGGCTGACACTGGCTCGCATTTTCATTATTTGGGACGACGTCGAACGAACCCCGGGCAACTGGGACTTCACCCGCTACGACTGGATCTACGACGCGGCGGCCCGCTCGGGAATCAAGATCGTGGCCACACTTTGCGCCGAAGACCCGCCGGGATGGATCCGGAAAACGCCCTTTTATCACAACCGCACAAACCTGAACGACCCCGAGATTCGCCGCCACGCGGCGGCCTACATTTCGAAAGTCGTCAACCGCTACCGGGGCCACACGGCGCAAGGCGTGTGGCTGTTGATGAACGAGCCTGCGAAGTACGACACGGAATTCTCGACCCTCCAAGCCTTCGGCAAGTGGCTTCAGGCGAAGTACGGAACGGTAGCGGAACTGAACCGTCACTGGTTTCAACCCCTGGAGGCGTTTCCCGGCGCGCAGATCACTCCCGATCAACTCTCCGAGTATTGGACTGACTACCATCGGGTGGTGGACTGGCGCGAGTTCAACATCGACAACTTGGTGGATCAACTCCTCTGGATCAAGGGTCAAATCGAAGCCGTGGATACGGTCCACCCCACCCACATCAATGTCACGGCGCCCACGGGCGGCGCCAACGGGCAGGACGTTTGGAAGGAAAAACGCCTTGTTGATATCCTCGGCGCTTCGATTCATCCTGCCTGGATCTTCCCCCGTTCTGCCGCGCATTCCGAATACGGCGAACGCTACGCGTACCGGCTCGACCTGATCGGAACGCCGGCGGGCGACCAGCCGTGGTGGGTCACGGAATTGCAAAGCGGGCCCACCGTTTTCACCGGTGGCTTTCCCCTCAACCCCACTCCCGACGACATGACCCGCTGGCTCTGGGACTCGTTCGGCGCCGGCAGCAAGGCCGTCATCTTCTGGCTGTGGCATCCGCGCGTGGGCGGCACCGAAGCCGGCGAGTGGGGCCTGGTAAGTCTGGAGGGAAAGCCTTCCATAAGGCTTCCCGCCGTCAAATCTGTTATCGACGGTTTGAACCGCAATGCCTACCTGGCTGAAGCCAAACCCCAGCCGGCCAAGGTGGCCATCCTCTACAACCGCGAATCCGCCATCCTCAACAGCCTGGATGAGAGGCCCCAGCATCGCGGCGACGAAGTGGAAGATTCTCTGATGGGATGCTACCTGGCGCTGCATCGCGCCCACGTCCCTATTCAGTTTGTAGATATCGATCAATTGAAGAAGACCCTTTCTGATAATATCTCCGTACTCTACGCGCCCTATTCTTACGCCCTCGACGACCGGGGCGTGGCTGCGCTGCGGGATTTCGTGAATCGGGGCGGCACGCTTTGGGCGGATGGGTTGACTGCGTGGAAGACTGAAATGGGCGAAATCCGGCCCACGATTCCCGGCGGGCTGAGCGACGTATTCGGCGTTGAGGCCTCTGATATCTACCCTGTCAAGGCTGATGAGCCCTACTCGGTCACCAGCCAGAACGAGCGCGCGGGAGAGTTATGGAAACTTCCCCTGGAACTGAAGGGTGCGGAAGTTGCAATACGCGACCGCGAGGGCAAGCCTTTCGCCACGCGCCATCGGCTCGGCAAGGGTCAGTCGCTCTACTTCGAGTCGGCGCTAACGCTCGCCTATTTCAAGCGCAGCAATCCGTTTGTCGAGCGGCTCATCGTCAAGCCGGCGCTCGAGGCCCAAGGCAATGCGCTGGTGCAACTCACCAAAGGTTCGGATAAGGTCTGCTTCCGCGGCCTCGCCCATCCCTCAGGGCCTATTGCTATTCTGTCGAATTGGGGCGATGCGGAGACGGTCACAGTGAGTTTTCGCGGCAGCTATGCAGTCTCCGAGGCGCTCAATGGGAAGCCTGTTCAGGTGACGCGCGAGCAAGGCAGAACACTCGCGACGGTGCAACTGCGGGCCGGTGCGGTCGCGCTCCTCAAAGCCAAGAAGTAGGCACGGCCGTGCATCACTATTGTAACTCCCCTGACTGCTGCCGTATCATTCCGCCGGGTGTTGCAGCTTCGCCGCCCCGTCTTGCGGAAAGGCTTTGCCTTCCCGGGATACGCCCCTGAATTCGATTCCAGGTTGAGGCTGCGCCTCAAGCGGCGAGGCGCAGCCTCGCCCGAGAGACCGAGCCCGGACACGGAAAGGCACAGCCTTTCCGCACGACAGAGCGGCGCAGCCGCGCAGGATGGGTTCCGGCGAACCATCTTAACTGCGCAGTCTGCATTGCGGCCTTTGCGCACCTTGCGCCTTGGCGTGAAACCGGCTTTTCCCGGGATTAATCAACCCTCTCGTACCTTCTCCTCCCACGCGCATCCGGCCCCACCAAGTTGTTGCACGTAAGCATTCGCCTGCTGGTATACTCTTCGCCTTCGCGGGACGAGCGAACTGCTGGCCCGCGCTAGAAATTCGAATAATACGGAGAAGAGCGGCAATGAACGAGAGTGAAGCGCGATACTGTCTTTTACGGGTAATAAGGATGGCGGGAATTTCTGCCCTATTAATAATCACCGCTTTGTTGTCGGCTGCTTCCGCGCAGAATGCGAAGGACGCGGCCAAACCCGTAGTCAAAGGTCCGTGGCTGGACAAGAATCTGTTGCCCGACAAGCGGGCCGATCTGGTCATCCAGCAGATGACGCTGGACGAGAAGATCACCCTGGTTCACGGTGTCGAGGGCCCGCTGGCGAAGCAGCATTGGCTGGGCGGCGCCGGCTACGTCCCGGGAATTCCGCGGCTGGGGATCCCCGAATTGCAGATGACCGACGGCAGATCGGGCGTCGTGATTATCGGCCCGCGCGGGGTTTACGCCACCGCTTTGCCCTGCGCGCTGGCCAACGCCGCCAGTTGGGACCTCGACGGGTCGTACCAATATGGCGCTCAACTCGGCAAAGAGGTTCGCGAACTCGGTTTTAACGTTTCGCTGGGCGGGACCTCCAACATCATTCGCGAGCCGCGCAACGGCCGGAACTTCGAATGCCTGGGCGAGGACCCTCTCTTGATCGGGAAAATGCTTGGCCGGGAATTGAAAGGCACCCAGGACCAGCAGGTCATTGGCAACATCAACCGCTACGCCGTGAACGACCAGGAGACGGGGCGTTTCATCGGCAGCGCGGTCATCGATCGGCGCGCCATGCAGGAGACCGACCTGCTGGCCTTCGAAATTGCCATCAAGGAATCGAATGTCGGCACCGTCATGTGCGCCTATAACCGGGTGAACAGTGTCTTCGCTTGTGAGAATCCCTACCTGCTGGGCGACGTTCTGAAAAAGGCCTGGGATTACAAAGGCTGGGTGATGACGGACTGGGGGGCCGCGCACAGTGCGGTCCCATCAGCAGTGGCCGGGATGGATCAGGAAATGCCCAGCGGCCGGTACTTTGGCGATAAGCTGAAGGCGGCGGTGGAGAAAGGAGAAGTCCCCGTCTCACGCCTGGACGATATGGTGCATCGCATTCTGCGAACGGAATTCGCTTTCGGCATCATTGATAATCCGCCGGAAGCACATCCGGTTAATCCCTTCACGGGCGCGGACGTCGCGCAACGCGCCGCCGAGCGCGGCATGGTGCTGCTTAAGAACGACAACGGTCAGTTACCCCTCGAGGCTTCGGCGATCAAATCGATTGCCGTGATTGGCGCGCACGCCGACGCCGGAGTGCTTTCAGGCTCTGGATCCGACCAGGTCAATCCGGCAGGAGGCAAAACCGTCCCGTACGACCGCGGGATCGTGTGGCATCCCTCTTCTCCGCTCCGCGCGCTAAAGGCCCGCACGCCCAACGCGCAGGTGAGCTTCGATCCGGGCACCGACCCCGCAGCCGCGGCGAAACTGGCGGGCGCCAGCGACATTGCGATCGTCTTCACCTGGCAACATACTTCTGAAGGGCGCGACGTGGCGAACCTTTCCCTGCCTGACAACCAGGACGAACTGGTGAGCCAAGTGGCGGCCGCGAACCCCCACACCATTGTGGTGCTTGAAACCGGCGGCCCGGTCACCATGCCCTGGCTCGACAAAGTGAGCGCGGTGCTCGAGGCGTGGTATCCGGGGATCCGTGGAGGCGAGGCCGTCACCCGCATTCTCTTTGGAGACGTGAATCCTTCGGGGAAGCTGCCCGTTACGTTCCCGAAGAGCGAAGCTGACCTGCCCCACGCGTCCGTGGCGGGAATGCTGCTGGATGCGAACAGTCAGCCAAAAGAGCAGAAGAAGCCATTCGACATCAACTATACGGAAGGCTTGAAAGTTGGTTACAAGTGGTACGAGTCGGAAGGTAAAGAGCCCCTCTTCCCGTTCGGATTCGGCCTTTCCTACACCACGTTCGTCTACTCTGAGCTAGAAGCGACCGCGGGCAAATACCTCAGAGTACAATTCCGTGTCGCCAATTCCGGCGGGCGCGCCGGGGCGGAAGTTGCGCAAGTTTACGCCACATTGCCTTCGAGCGCCGGTGAACCCTTCAAACGCTTGGTCGCATGGGAAAAGGTCTCCCTTGCTCCGAGCGATGCCAAGACCATCATCCTTACGATCGAGCCGAAGTTTCTGTCGATCTTCAACGCGGCCAAGGAAAGGTGGGAACTGCCAACCGGAGAGTACAAGATTGAGGTGGGCGGATCGTCGAGGAGCACGCCACTTAGCCAGACGGTTACAATGAGCGATTCGAAGTAGGGGCGACCCTTGTCGTCGCCCGCCGCGATTGCAAGGTAACGCTGGGGGTCGCGTGTCGTGCCCGACCCCTCACCCGGCCCGCACCGGCTGATGAAAACGCCGGCGCGGGCCCCCCTCTCCCCCAAGGGGGCAAGGGGAGGAACTCGGAAGGTTCGCGCCGTTCCTGGCGCCATCGACAATCGTCAGCCGACGATCACAGGAGCTTCATCGCGTCCGGATCCCAGCGAACCGCCGCACCACGCTCGTAGCTCAGATTGCTCAACAGTGCCGCACCGGCCGCGCGGTATCCGAAGACCGCGTCTTCCACCACCGGTTGGCGCGATCGAACCGCCGCAAAGAAGTTCTTCAGGTGATCGTAGCTGTCGCTATACCCCTCCGGCACTTCGAATTTCTCCACGGCAGAGTACCCCGCCGAGGGCTGCGTCAGTGGATACTTCTTGCGGTACTCCTCGAGGAATTTATCCTGCATCGCCTGCGTGAAGGTCTCGATGTTGTACCCCGGCTCGGTCTCGCGCGGTACTCGATACAGTGTGACGCCATCGCCGATGGTCATCGAGCCTTCCGTACCGTTGAACACAAATCCTTCGCTCTCGTTGCCGCCGCAGGCAAAGTTGACTCGCAGGGCCAGGTTGAATCCCTGCGGATAATCGAACAGCCCCAGCAGCACATCGGGAACGTCGCGCCCGTCCTTCCAGAATCGCAGGCCGCCGGTGGCCATGGCGCGATTGGGGCCCGTACTTTGAGTGACGAAATGCGTTCCGCTGAAGAGGTGAACGAAAAGGTCGCCGGCCACGCCGGTGCCATAAGCCTTCCACTTTCGCCACTGGTAGAAGTGCTCCGGATTGAAGGGGATTTTGGGCGCCGTGCCGAGGAAGCGCGGCCAGTCAATGGTCTGCTCGGAAGCGTCGGGGGCGATGGAATAGGTCCAGGCGCCGATGCTCGAATTGCGGTCCCACCAGGCGCTGATCGCAGTGATATGCCCGAGGCTTCCGGACTGCATGATCTCCTGCGCCTTCTTATAAATCAGCGAACTGACGCGCTGGCTGCCGATCTGAATAATGCGCTGCGTCTTCTTCGCCGTGGCAATGATCTCCGGACCATCCGGGTATACGTGTATCATGGGCTTTTCGCAATAGACGTCCTTGCCCGCATTCATCGCGTCGACAGCCGCCTGTTTGTGCCAGTGATCGGGAGTGCCGATCAGGACTGCGTCTACGTCGGAGCGCGAGAGAATCTCCTTGTAGTCGCGCGTGGTGAAAATATCGTTGCCCCAAATCTCCTTGGCGCGCGCCAGGCGGCCGTCGTAACAATCCGCCACGGCCACCAGCTTCACGCCCGGCACCAGCAGAGCCGTTCGGGTGTCTCCCGACCCTTGGCCTCCAGCGCCAATGAGGGCAATTTGAATCTGATCGTTCGCCGCGATGGGCGCGGCAGGCGGCTCCTCAGCCGCCAGCAGATGGGTCTTCAATCCATCGACAATAAAAGTCCCAGCAGTCACCGCACTGCCCGCCTTGAGAAAGTCCCTTCGATTAAAACCACTCGCCATCCTCCACCCCCTTCAATCGATTCTAAGAAGTTGTCTAATGTAGCCTGGCTACTCGTCGGCTAACAGGCACCTGGAAACCATGAGAACGATTCCCCTCCTTCGCCTGCTTGTAGGGGGACGGCTTGCCGTCCCCTAATGAACTGGGTAGGGCAAGTCCTACCCCTACGTGTTTTCAGAGCAAATGAGAATAACGCTGATGGGGCTCTTCGTGGTAGGAAAAAACTCAACGTGGCAGGGGTTGTAGGGGCGGCAAGGGCTGCCCCTACGGCACATCACTCCGCTCGCAGGGACTCGACGGGGTTTACACCGGCGGCGCGTCGCGCAGGAAGATACGCAGCGAGCGCAGCCGTCGCCACCAGTCCCAGCGACACCGCAACGTAGGTGGCCGGGTCAACGGACCGCACTCCAAACAGCAGAGACGACATCAAGCGCGTCAGGGCGGGCGCGGCGGCCAGTCCGCAGACCACTCCGACGCCGGTCAACAGCAACGCATGGCGGACGAACATTCCCGTCAGTTGATGACTATGGGCCCCAAGCGCCATGCGAATTCCAATCTCCCGCCGGCGCTGCGACACCGAATAGGCGATCACGCCGTAGAGGCCTACGACGCCCAGCAGGAGAGCCATGCCACCCGCAAGGCCCAGCATCACAAGCGTGAAAGAAGTCCGCGCCATAGATCGTCTGTAAAGATAGTCCAGCGTGTGGACGTCCGACAGTGGCAAGTCGGGGTCCACCGACCACACGGCCCGCTGCACCTCGCTCATGAAGCTGGGCGAGCCGGCCCGCGCACTGCGGATGGAGTAAGTCACAAAACGGCGCACATCCATGTCGTTACCCTCGAAGTTCGCCGCGAGAACCGGCCAGTACACCGAACTGGGCGGCGCCTTCTCCACTCCGTCATCGCGAGTGTTACCGACAACGCCGACAATCTCTCGCCAGTCGTCCTTGCTGTTACCTCGGATTTGTTTGCCCAAGGCGCTCGAAGGGTCGTGCCAGTAATCCCGCGCCACTTTTTCGGAAACGATAGCCACAGGCAGCTTATTGTAAATGTCACTCCAGGTGATGTCGCGTCCCGCCAGGAGCGGCGTGCCAAGAGTTTTGAAAAAACCCGGCGCAATGAACCGGTATCGCACAAGCGGAATGTCGCTTTGAGAATAAGTGCGGTCACTGGCGAAGAGTGCGTCGCCCCACACGTTGCCATCCAAGGGGATGCTCAGCGAGAAGCTGGCTGAGGAGACGCCCGGAATGGCCTCGATCTTACGCAAGATCCCTTCCTGAAGCCGGGTCACGCGTTCGGGTTCCTTGACCTGTGTATCAGGAATGTTGACTCGAAATGTTTGAAGCTGCGAAGGCGCAACGAATCCCGGATCGACGCCAGTCAACGCACGGAAGGTACGGATCATCAGTCCGGAACTGATCAGCAGAACCAGCGCCAGCGCCACTTGAGCAATCACCAGCCCACTGCGGGCGCGGTGGCGCTGCCGACTTTCACTCATGGAACGCCCGCCCTCGCGCAGTCCGGTTCCGAGGCGCGCGCCCGAATACTTCAAGACGGGGATGGAACCAAAAAGCAGGCTTGCGACAAATGATAGAGCTAGCGTGAAGAGGACCACCGTGCCGTCGATGCCGATTTCCTCGAGACGAGGCAGGCCCGACGGCGCCAAGGCGATCAGGAGCCGCAAGGCGCCGTATGCAAGGGCCAAGCCGAGGCCGCTCGCTATCAGTGCTAGAACGAGGCTGTCGAGAAACAACTCCGCCGCGATGCGTAGACGGCTGGCGCCCAGTGCGGCACGGATGGAGAGTTCCTGCTCGCGCCCTTCAGCGCGGACAAGAAGCAGATTGGCCACATTAGCGCAGGCAATCAGCAGCACCAAACCGAGGCCGCCCATCAATACCCACAGGACCTTGCCTACGTCGCCTACCACAAATTGCTTCAGGGTGTGGAGGTTCGATCCGATTCGCGCGCTTTGAAACATCTGTACGCTGAAGCCGGGCGGAGGGGGAAAACTCCGGTCGACAATAGGGAGCATCCGCGCCACGTCGGCGCTGGCCTGCGCAAGAGTGACTCCCGGCTTGAGCCTTGCGATGCCGTCATAGCTATATTGGCCTAATGTGGTTTTGGCGCGGTCAAACTGCATAGGAATGAGGAGGGCCAGGTCGCTCCAGTCTTGAAAACGGAAATCCTCCGGCAGGACTCCAATGATTTGGCGCAGCTTTCCGTCCGCTGTGATGGTTTTTCCGATCACGGAGCGGTCGCCGCCGAACTTACGGCGCCAGTATCCGTAAGTCAGAATCACCGTGTCCGCGGCGCCTGGAGAATCGTCTGCACGGGTGAACAAGCGGCCGAGCATAGGCGAGACCCCCAGAATCGGAAGGATTCCGTCGGTGACGATGAGTCCCGTCACCTTCTCTGGTTCGCCAAGGCCGGTGATGTTCAGAGAGTAGCCGGTAGTGACACCGATGTCCTGGAAGGTATGGCTCTGCTCGCGGAATACGAAGTAGGTTGAGGGCGACAGATTCACTTCCTTGAGGTTAATGCCCGGTGCAGTCAGCCAGACGGCGACCAATTCCTCAGGATGGGGATAAGGCAAGGGTTTGAGCAGAACACCTTCCAGCACACTGAAAATGGCTGTGTTCGCGCCAATTCCGACCGCCAGCGTCAGCAGGGTGACGGCTGTGAAAAAGGGCGCGCGCCCGAGCCTCCTGAGCACCTGTCTGAGTTGAGCGGCCAAGAACCCCATAGACCACCTCCTTACTGCGTTAGACGCAGCGCCGCGAGAACCAGTTAGCGCGGGCGGGACGCCCGCACCACATCTCTGCCCTCTCACGCCCGCAATCGCCCTGATGAGTAATACGCCGACACACTAATGTGGGTTCCGGGAATTTGTCTCGGCGCGTCTCTTGCCGGGCAGCCCTTGTGGCTGCCCCTCGCCGTCAGGAGGGCGGCTACGCCCCGGGCGACCACAAGGGTCGCCCCTATCTGATGCAATCCTCCCGTCGTTCCATCCAAAGCTTGTAGAGACCCCAGGCGGCGAGGGTGCTGCAATCGCGGATGGTGCCGTTGAGCATCATCCCCTCAAACTGGCAAATCGAGACCGCTCGCAGAATCAGATCGTGCTCTTCGGGGTCAGGATCGGCTATGGCGGGCGCCAGTCCGGTAGCGAGGAAAACATGCTGCTTCTGATGAGTGAAGCCGTAAGCGATCCAAAGCGCCCCGAGTCGGGTCATGCTTTGGGCGGTCAGGCCCGTTTCTTCCCGCAGCTCTCCCCGCGCCAGTTCCTCGGGGTCGACTCCGGCGGTTTCCCAACCCCCTTGGGGCAACTCCAGGCAGCGATCCTGCACGGTGTAGCGGAACTGTTCGATAAGGTAGATGCTTTCTCCTTGAATGGGCAAGATAATGGCGCAGTCGTCTTTATCCACCACGCCATAGATGCCGTGGACGCCGTTGCTGCGCTCCACCTCGTCCTCACGGACGCGCAGCCACGCGTTGCGGTACACTTCGCGGCTACTCAGGGTTTTGATGCTCATGGTTATGAGTGTACAGCAATCCTCGGCCCGACGAAGAGGCGCGACTTAATTTGCCGTGCGTGAGATCTGCGCATTAGCAGTGGAGAAGAAATCCCAATGGCTTTATACTTAGGGCAGGGGCAAAGACCTGAGGGGGAAGAAACTTCATGAGGACAGTTACCTTCGCAATCTGCATCTCCGTCGCCTGTCTCGCCGTGACCATGCTCGCCACGGATGGCCCTTCCTCGACTGCCGGCTCCGCCTCCTGGAGTAGCAAGGCGGCCGCCGGCTACCTCGATGGACGAATGACCTGGTGGATGGGCTGGGACGTGGCGGCTCGTGACCATGGAACCTTCTGCGTCTCCTGCCACACGGTGGTGCCTTATGCGATGGCGCGGCCAGCGCTCCGGGCGACGCTCGGTGAGCAGGGCGCCTCACCGGTGGAGCGCCGGCTTCTGGAAAACGTTACTAAGCGGGTTCGAATGTGGAAGGAGGCCGAGCCCTTTTATCCTGACGCCAAGCGAGGGTTCCCCAAAACGTCGGAATCGCGCGGAACTGAATCCGTTCTCAACGCTCTGATTCTGGTCGGTTACGATGCGCCCGCCGGCAAGCTGAGCGGCGACACGCGGCTGGCGCTCGAGAACATGTGGGCAGAGCAACTGAAGACGGGTGAAGCCAAAGGCGCCTGGTCCTGGCTTCAGTTCCACAAT
The DNA here is from genome assembly GCA_963831905.1 of uncultured Acidobacteriota bacterium. Taxonomy (GTDB): domain Bacteria; phylum Acidobacteriota; class Terriglobia; order UBA7540; family UBA7540; genus CAVROP01. The sequence continues at coordinate 841,311 of CAWHRX010000010.1, forward strand.
TCCCCCTGGGAGGGTGATTCCCAATACTACGGCGCGGTTCTGGCCGCGATTGCCGTGGGAAGCGCACCCGGCGGCTATCAAAACTCCCCGCAGATTCAAGACAAGGTGAAATTGCTTCGTGAGTATCTTGTTGAGGGGTTCAAATCGCAAAAGCTGATTGACCGCGTGCTTCTGGTTTGGACGTCGACGAAGGTGCCGGGACTGCTGACGCCTGAACAACAAAAGTCCATCATGGACGAGGCCCTCGGCAAACAGCAGGCCGACGGAGGCTTCAGCTTGTCGGCATTTGTAGGGGATTGGAAGCGTCATGACAACACGCCTCTCGAAACCAAGAGCGACGGCTATGCCACCGGAGTCGTTACGCTGACGCTCGAGGAGATTGGCATGAAGCGCGACCAGCCCGAGCTGAAAAGGGGCCTTACATGGCTGGCGCAGAATCAAGAAAAGACGGACGGCCGTTGGCTGGCTTATTCGCTGAATAAGCAGCGTGACCTCGCTTCCTACACAGGCCTCTTCATGAGTGATGCCGCCACGGCTTACGCTGTGCTGGCTCTCGAGCACGGAGAGTAAGAACCCGACGGTTCGTTTCTTTGCGATCTTGGCGCCCTTTGCGGCTTTGCGTGAAACCGGCTGCTTCATCAGCACCGCTATCAGGTGTGAAGTGTGCTTGCTGAAGGCGAACACACAAGCGTCCCTTCAGCATCCTATTCGGCCGGTAAGGCATCGAAACCAACATGGCGCCTTCAAGTAAATCCTGGGTCCGGCGCAGGGTCGAGCAGGGAATGACGGCGGGCCTGCTCCGCGCCTATCGCGGCGTGGGCGTGAATCCCGATAAATTTCTGCACCAACTCCGCCGCGCTTATAGCCTGCCCATCACTTCCTTCCACGCCATGAACACCTTGCCGCTGGCGGTCGTAGATTATCTTGCCGACAAGACCATTCGCGCTTCGATGAAGATGGCGATGCTGGAAGGGGCGGGAACGGGCTTGGGCGGTGTGTTGTCGGTTCTCCCCGATGTCGGCTTTCTGGGCGGCATCACCTGGCGCATGATTCAGAAGCTGAGTTTGATACACGGCTTCGAATATGCCAGCGAGGAAGACAAGGCCGATCTGTTGCTCGCGGCCGCCAGCGCAGCCGGCGTCGACATGGGGAAGGACTTGGTGCGCAAACAGGTTATCGAACGGTTCGTCCCGCGCATCGTGGAACGCATCGCAATTCAGGCCGGGGGAGAGATTGCGGAAAACGGACTCGCCCGCCTGGTGCCGGTCCTGGGGTTGGTCATGGGCGGCACACTCAATTATTACTTCGTGCGCGGGTGGGGACGCAGGGCGCGGCGCCATTTCCGCGAAAGGCACCTTTTGCTCCGCGACCAACTTTCATCCCAGCCTGCGTTGGATGCCCCTGCGGCGACTCCGCAGTTGACGGAATCGATACTCCGCTTGCCCCAATAAACTCTCGACTGGAAACTGAACGGCTCTTCCACTCCGCGCGGACGTACCCGGCTGGACGGTGTAGCGTCCCATCGTGCAGTTGAATGTAAAGGTGGGATTACGCTTTGAGCGGGCGAGCTAAAACGGTCGCCGCACCAAAGTACGGTTCTCTTGCCCACGAGACGTCTTTTACATAACAATCTAACCGTCACTCCCACTTATTTGCTTGTTGCCAAATCTTCCGGTTTTGGATATGCTAGTATCGCGGGGTGGAGCAGTCTGGTAGCTCGTTGGGCTCATAACCCAAAGGTCGCTGGTTCAAATCCAGCCCCCGCAACCAACCCTTTCCTAAGGTTACGGGGAATTTCAGGAAGACCACAAACCCCCAAAAACCCCCAATAAGAGGAAAACTCTCAGGAAGCCGCCACAAGTAGCTTCCTTTTGCGTTTCTTCAACACCATGCTCACGACCCTGCTGTTCGCCTTGCGCTTGATACTCGGCATTGCCTTTCCGTAGACATTCATCGTCGTCGTGATGCTGGCGTGGCGCATCAGCTCCTGTTGCACTTTCAGCGGAGCGCCCGAGGCATCGAGCCACGAACGATAGGTGTGGCGTCTATGTCTTCAGCGACATAGGAGGCACACCTACTCCACTTTGCTGCACGCGCTGGGGACGACGTCGGCCGTTCAAAAGGAACTGCTTCGCCACGCTAACATTCAGACCACGCTGAATCTTTACACCCAGGCGGTGTCAGAAGCCAAGCGTGAGGCGGCTTCAAAGGTGTTGGTGTCTTGTGGAAGAATTGAACCAACGGTTGTACGAAATTGTACTTTTCCGGAATGGCGAAACTTGTGCTATGTTGTTTGTAATCAAATATTTCGGGGCGTGGCGCAGCCTGGTAGCGCGTTTGCCTTGGGCGCAAGAGGTCGCTAAGAGTCTTTGAGACTCGAATCTTTGACGAACCGATGAATCTGATTTGGCTTTTTGAATTTGAGCTGCGGACCTCTTGGTCCCGGACCAAGTGCGCCTGGGATCCTGGCGCTGAATTCGACGTGAATCTTTCGGCGAACAGCGTCGTGATCTAACAGTTTCCGTAGTCGTTGCAGGGAGAATGTGTACTGAGAAAGACAATCACACTTGAAGTCGAGGTCACCGTGGATGAGAGCGTTGAGCAGCACGCCATCCAGGTTGCTCGTGAGCACTACCGCAAGATGGGCCGGTCGAGGGCACCTCTGGACATCGCTCAACAGCTCCAGAACATCACAGGGGAAGAAAAATAAGGAAAGATTGGCCGGTTAATCGGCAGCGCTGCTTAGCTCCGCGTTCCTGAAGTGCTAGCGTCGGTCTCATGCCCAGTGGGGCAAGGAGGGCCTTCGGCGTCCCAAGCTGCGCGCCGACTTGAAAGTCGGCAAGCAGACGTTTGCCGGGGAGACCAGCTTCGTCGTCAAAGTGCCTGAGACGGACTCTTTCAGCCGCCTGGGTGAGCTGGATTGGGAACTGCTCTCGCTCTGCGATGGCGGTCGAACCCCGGCTGAAGTGGCGCAGGCGCTCAACGAACGCTACCAAGACCAAAACCTGCGCGAACAGGAAGTGATCGAGTACCTGGACGCCGTGGATCCCAACTTCTGGGAGCGCGGAGCAGCGGAAAAAACCCCTGCATCCTGGAAAAGATCCGCGACGAGCGTCGCGAGCGGCTGAACCACGCCAGCCTGCTTTACATCTACTTCTCAGCCTTCGATCCCGACCGGACGCTGGAACGGCTGGACAGGTTTTTGGGATGGATGTTCACGAAGCAGTTTGTCCTCTTCTCGCTCGGCCTTTTCGCCCTGGCCGGGATGATCGTAGCCCGCGACTTCATGCCCGTCAGCCAGGAAGCCTTGGCGGTCTACGGTTTTCAGCATAAGAGCGGCTACGATTTCCTGTTTATGTGGCTGATGTTGTTTAACCCCGACACGGCGCAGGGCGTGAAAGAACTGCGCCTGACCGCACGAACGTCTGTTTGGTTGTACCCATAGCACTTGGTCGGTCAATCGGGTTAGGGCTAAACAAGTGAAACTGATATTAGAAGTGGGGCGATTGAAATCTCTGACCCACGGTTTAACAAACTACATCAGTAAGGGTATTTCGTTGAATTTGCGGCACGGTTGGCAATGCTAAGTCTCTCAAAAGCACGTTCGGAACAATCAAGTTGTACAGATCTTGTACCCTGCTTGGGCATCCTGCGCGTGCCATCTTTCCCAGTCTCAGACCTCCGCTTCGGGCGAGCGTTCACCGCTACCTGTCGCAAGTACTCCCAGAGACCCATTTTGATGGAGCCGGCTAGCGGCGAAGTGCTTCACGAGTCGTCCCCTCGTCTTTGTCGATCCGGCTCATTGAGAGCGACCTTCTGTTGCTGACCGCTTCAGCTCTTGCGCTGAGTGCAACCTGATGATCACGACGTGACACCTAGCATGCAGGTCGGTATAGATGACCGCTTCGGGGCGCACTTCCGGAAGGACCCGTTCTCGGCCCCTTCCGGTCACAGGGGCCACGTCAACACGGCGCTCGCTGGTCGAGCCTCCCGGAGTAGCGCACTCTCAGAAAGCGGGCCGTAGAATCCGCTGCTGCCCCCGTTTCCGACCAGATAAGAGGCGACAGTTCCAAGACCTGTGAATGTCCGTACCAAAAAATTGGTCCCTGTTTTCTTTCCGGATACGGATCCCTTAAGCGGCCGAAACGCCAGGTCCATAGCTATCCCATCCATCCTCTGCGTGGTTCCATCCGGCATTCCCAGCCTGTCGAACCTGATATCGACGTTCCCCGAACGGTCTGCTTGACGCAAGTGGCCGATAGCCTTTGCTCCCGCCGGCACCACAATCTCACTTTCACGTTCGGAGTTATACTCGATCACCGCCACAACCGGTTCTTTCAAGCCCGTGCTGACCGCCGATTCCAATCGCGCTACGAGGCGGGCGCCAGGAGGCAACGAAGTGACGAAATCGCTCTGTTCGAGGGCGGCCGACCTCATCGGGGCGCCTCCGGCAACACCCTCGTCAACTCGTCACGATATCTCTTCGAGTCCGCGACCAAGCCATCGAATCCGGCACGCAGCAGCAGTCGCTTCCGGTCGGCCTCAGTCTTGGCCAAGAGAGCAAGCAGTACGTCCCGTTGGTCGGGTTCTATTTCGCTTACCCCCATGATCTCGAGAGCTCTTGCCAGGTCGAGCATTTCTGCAATGGACGGCGGTTATTCCAGACTCCACCCGCGCAGCGCCCGCGCCAGACCGGCCAGTTGTCCCCGTAAAGCGGGGTCCATATCTGTGCTGTGCACGGCGAGGATCTCTGCCTCCCGTTCCACGGTCGGGTACTCCACGCGCAAATAAAAACAACGTCTTCGCAGGGGATCACCCAGCCGGCGCTCCTCATTCGAGCTCAGAACCACAAAAGGAACCGTTTCCGCCTTGATGGTCCCTAGCTTTGGAACCGTCACTTGCCAGGCGCTCAAGATCTCCAGCAGCAGTGCTTCAAATTCGTGATCCACCTTGTCGAGTTCGTCTACCAGCAGCACGCAGGGTCGGTCCCGGCACAGCAAAGCCCGCAGCAGGGGACCTTCCGCGAAGAAATCAAGCGAATGCAGACGCTTGCGAATAGAGTCCCAGTCGCTCCTCAATTGATCTCCCTGAGTTTCGAGGAAGAGCTTCTGCAAGGCCTCGTCGAACTTACCGATAGCCTTGTCATCGGTGATGCCTTCGTAACACTGTAGGCGCTCCACGAACGTTCCGGCTGCCTCAGCCACTGCGTATGCCAGTTGTGTCTTGCCGCAGCCGGGCGGCCCCTCGACAAGCAGCGGCTTCTGTATGCGCGAGGCGAGATACACCACTTCCAGGGTCACCTCGTCGATGACATACTTGGCCTCGCGCAGCTTGCCGGAGAGCTCCTCTCTTGATCGAAACACGTCCAGCGCCTCCCGAAGGCACAAAATACACTGCAATCTTCCTTGAAGCGGCCATTTGAGGTCGGTACGCGGCACCCGCGTCAATCGCAAAGAGGCAGCAAAGGCAAGCACCACGGGCTTTTCGGCGAAGTACGCTGATTTAAGAAATTATTTTTGCGGGTCGATGATTGTGAGAACCAGAACGGCACGCTCGGAGGGCGTCAGCCGGAGATTCACGCCGAGCGGGATCGGAAATTGGAGGCGGCGAGACAGTACCGGAAGGATCGCCGCCAGCGGGCCGCCTGACGGATGAAACGGGATACTTCCGGTTGGCCGACCATCAAGGAGCCGGTCGGCGCATGTCACCCTTACGCGTCATGAGGGTCCGTACTCTAATCGCTGGTTGGAAGGGCTGTTTCTCGCCGGTGATCCTGGGATGGCAGATTCTGCCGCATTTGACCGACGTGCCGAGTACAAGACCACGTGGCTTGCAAGGCAGAGCGTATAGCGCGGTCGGTGTGGCTCTTTCCCGGATTCTGTTGCCAAAAACGACTTGACAACATGTCCGAGTTGATGCTACATTGTGTAACGGTACAATGTGTAGCGATATTGGACAGACCCCGAAGCCGCTCAGCAAACTGGAACACTTGGTGATGGACTACGTGTGGGCTCATGGACCGTGCGGCGCCGAGGCGGTCCGAAAGGCGCTCGCATCCGGCTGGCCTATGAAGGAGTCAACGGTCCGGACGATTCTTAGACGCCTCGAGCAAAAGGGTTATGTCAGACACGAAACTGAAGGCCGAACTTATATCTATCACAGCGTGCAGGCACGGCAGAACGTCGCCCTTCGAGCCCTTCGACAGATCATTGACAAGTTCTGCGGCGGGTCAGTCGAGCGACTTTTGGTTGGAATGGTGGAGAGTGAACTCATTGACCGTCGTGAATTGGAGCGGCTAGCGCGGCGGGTAACCGAGTCTCGACGGAAGGAGAAGGCCTGATGGCACATTGGAACGTTAACTCGTCGTCGCAAGTTCTATTGCTGCTGTTCGACAGCAGCATCCGGGGGATCTTGCTAGCGGCGCTGTGCTGGGCGGTTGTTTGGATACTTCGAATTCGCAGCGCGTGCACCGTCCATGCCATCTGGACGGCCATGCTTGCAGGCATGATCCTGATGCCGGTGCTCCGGACCGCCCTGCCCCAATTGCCGGTAGTAGTGCTCCCGGCGGCTGCAGCTTCCCTAAAGACCCCTCCGCCCCCTGTTGCGGCAGAGTTGAGCCAAGTGAGGCAAGAAAGCTCTGCCGACGTTGGAGTTCAGGTTAGCGCGGGTCAGAAGTCCTGGCCAGGCTGGGCCTTGCTGACTCTGATGGTCTACGCGTTAGTGGCGCTCGCTCTATTGCTGCGGCACGGCGCAGGGTATTACTTCACATGGAAGCTGATTCGGGGTTCGCGACAAATCCCGGCTACCGAGATCCCAGTTCTCGCACATGAAATGTCGTCCGAGCGGCAGAGTCGAGTGAGTGTGCGGGAGTCGGGTCAGGTCCACGTGCCAGTGACTGCTGGGTTCTTCCGGCCGGCGATCATCCTGCCGCCAGACTGGCGCCACTGGGAATGCCACAAACTCAAGGCGGTCCTTGCCCACGAACTCGCCCACGTGCGGCGGCACGACTTTTTCATCAGGAATCTTTCCGCTCTGAACAAATGCTTGTACTGGTTTCACCCCCTGGCCTGGTGGCTTGACACGCATTTGGCGAAACTAGCCGAGCAGGTTAGCGATGACTGCGCCCTGGACGCGACAGACCGCCACGAATATGCCGACCTTCTCCTAGGCTTCGCCGCCCGCGTGCACGCGGCCGGGAGCCGGGTTCGCTGGCAGGGTCTTGCCATGGCCGGACGCACTTCCATGAGCCAGCGTATTGAGAGGATCTTAAGTGCTCGACCCGCATCTTCGCTGAGACTCACTCAGATTGCGCTAGCGCTACTGTTCGTGCTCGGCTCGATGCTTACCGTTGCACTGGCAGTGGTGGAGCCGACTGCAAGAGCGATCAGTCGAGTCTCGCTTATTACGCCAGAAGCAACTCGTCTGAATGATGTGACGCTTTCCTCGCTGGCGGGAATTTGGCAGGGCGAACTTGGCCCGATCCGAATAAGGGTTGAGCTTAAACAGAACCGCGGAAACTTGACGGGGAAAGTCTCGAGCTGGGTTGTGCCAAGCCCGCCTCCACAGCGCAAACTGCGACTCGATCTTAATCAGGTTCCCCCTCCTCCACCGCCTCCTCCTCCACCCCCTCCACCTGACGGTAGAGTCGTGCATCCGCGGCTCCTAGGCAACACTCTGACGTTCGCGGTTGAACCCTTGAAAGGCAAAGGGCAAGCGGACTACAGGCTGAACCTCGAAACCCGCGACAGGGGAACCTTGGAAATTATTCTTCGAGGCGGTGTCAAGATGTATCCAGCGTTGGCGATGAAAAAGTCAGACTAGCCTCCTCGATCGCGCTCCCGAAGAGGCTGCTTTAAACACTTAGTGAGGAGAAGGAATATGCGAACATTCGTGCTAGCGTTAGGGTTGTGCCTATGTGCCACGAGGGCTGTCAACGCACAAAAACTTCAGGATTTCACCGGGACATGGAAAGTCGACCCGGCAAAGGTTCAGGAGAAGGCGATTCTTCTTAACAACGCTGCAGATGCGCAGGAGACTCCGCCCCCACCGCCATCAGACCACAAGTATACCCTTGAGCAGATCAGGCAATCCGGGGACGTCCTCAAAATCTCAGGCGGCGAAGCCGGAACCACAGCGGTCTATACAATCGAACCGAGCGGCAAAGAAGTCTCCGACCCTATACCAGACTCGCCCGGCGTTGTCCGAATTGCGACCAGCAGCTGGAACGGCGGGAAACTCGTGACGGAATGGAAGCTCGAGCGGGATGGCGAAACAGTGATGCACGGTACCGACGTGCACAGCATCACGCCCGAAGGAACCTTGCTTGTAACCCGGGAGATTGAGTCTACACAGCACCGTGCTCACGTACGACTCGTATTGGAAAAGGTCCAGTGAATTCGGTCGGCGGATCTTTGCCTGTGTCGCCGAGTATTCCGGACAGGGCCTACCGGGCAGCGTTGCCAGCAACCTTGCTGTCCTCCCCTCACGACGTGCGATACAGATCGATCCGGTGGTGGCGCTACGGAGCGGGCAGGAGTCATTCCACAACCCGTTAAAAGGGCTGGGGCCAGGATTATTGTTTTACCGCAAGGGATTCCAAGATTAAGTGAAAACTATGGGGTCAAAAAAATGAATTCACCACGGTTTGCCATTACTCTTCTTGCGAGCGTGAACTTGATTCTTTTGACCATCATTTCGGCTGCGCCGGCCGTCGTGCAGGGCGCAGCGCCACCTCGCGCGGTTTCTTCCGACCAAATCGCTCCATATATGAAGCCACAGCGACTGATCCGTATCGCGGGAGGGCGCACGATCAATCTCGTCTGCCTCGGGCAGGGCTCGCCGACCGTTATCCTGACGGCCGGGTTGGGAGGCTGGTCGTTTATTTGGAACCGGATTCAGGGTCCCCTTTCACCCAGAAGCCGCGTTTGCGCTTGGGACCCCGCCGGACTCGGGTTCAGCAGCCCGAGCCCCGAAGCGCAAGACGCCATACACGAAACCGAAGATCTCGAAGAAGCACTAAAAGGAGCACACATCGAGGGCCCCTATGTGATGGTGGCGCACTCCGCCGGGGCTTACGTCACCCTACGGTTCACTGACCAGCATCGAAAGACCGTGGGCGGAATGGTCTTGGTTGATCCCTCCATCCCCGACGAAACTGCGGTCAGGGAACGTGTCGCGCCGAGGTTCGCTGCTTTAGGCGACGCGGCGCCGAGGGCTGAGGTGACACGGCTGCGCCAGTGCGCTGCCGAACTTCAGAGCGGCGCGTTGAAAGCCGGTACGCCAGGGTTCGACGGGTGTACGGCCCAGCCCCTACCGGCCGCCTTTTCACGCCTGTCGGTGGCCCTTGCTCGACTCAATGCCGATCCCGCCAGGTTACTGACCCAAGCCTCAGCGATTGAAAATGCCTCCTCCCGGAGCGGGCGCGAGGTGATCAATGCTCAGCGCCGCTACGGTGACATGCCGTTGATCGTGCTGACCTCGGGCCGTCACCCCATGCCGCCGAATATGCCCGCCGACGTGCGTGAGCAGGCGGCACAGTATTTCCGGGCTCTCGCGTCCGGTCACGACGCCTACGCTGCGCTATCCACGCGCGGACACAACCAGCTTGTCCCGGATTCCGGGCATTTTATTCAACTCGAGAATCCCGCGGCGGTTCTCGCGGCGATCAACAGCGTGCTGGCGGAGATTGGGCCGCAACGGCCCAATCAATCCACGGTCCACTGATAAAGTACTGGTAATCCATCGGACCAGGCTCCGGCCGCCGGGCGGATAGTTGAGGGTGGGTGCGGGGACGAGAGAGTACGCAGTTGCGTCGGCTGCTGCGCCGCTGCTTGGGCCTCGGTCTGGAGGCCGAAGATGAATGACATCCGTTTCTCGAAATACTACCTGTTCCGTGCGCAATCTCGCCCTACTGGCCGGTTTCAAATCGGACGAAATGGCCGCTCCACGAAGCCCGCGCAGCGACATGGAGTTCGCGAAGCGAAAACATAAAATCGCGTATTCGCAGAGCTGAAGCAGAGGTTCCGGACGGGTAAACAACCATCCGGAAGTTGGGACCAATGGGCGTGGTGGAGTTACAACGATCTCACCGGGCGAAACGGACGCGGGCTCTGGGGCGACGCAACCATGCTGAGGGGTAGCCCGGTGGTCGCATCGATGCCTTGAAAATCCCCGCCTGCGGGGCGGAATACTTACTAACGGAGAGCGCTTTCTCTCCATTCCAGGCTGAACCAACATGGCGGCTCAAGCAGGGATCGGCACGGCAGGGGCCGGCTCGAACAAAGCAAGGTAAGGAGCGTATCGGAAGCGCCGGTTGCGTTGAAATCCGGTGACCTCTTCAATTAAACCGAGCTTCACGAATCGGTTGACGGCCTTGTTCGCGGTGACGAAGACGCAGTTCAGACGCTGCTCGACCATGCGAATAGTAACGATCGGTTGCTCAAATAAGTATTCAAGCAAGAGCAGGTCATAGTGCGTAGCCGTCACCTCTTCTCGCGAGTACCCCGCCAGTGCTTTCCGGCGGCGCGACTGGAGCGAGTCGGGCGCCGCAGTCGTCGGCTTTTCCGGTAGCAGCTTTTCACTAAGCACCCGGCGATGCTCCTCCCTTAGCCGCATAATGTTTCGCGCCGTCTCAGTAGCCTTTTGGCTGACCTCAAAAACACCGCGGACAAAGAACTTCAGCCAGCCTTCCCAGTCACCGTCGTTGCGAATGGCCATCAGCCGGTCGTAGTACTCGGCGCGATGCTGTTTCAGATAGTGGCTCAAATAAAGCAGGGGTCGTCCCAACGCCTGTCTATGGCAGAGAAGAAAGGTGATGAGGAGGCGTCCGACTCTGCCATTGCCATCAAGAAACGGATGGATGGTCTCAAACTGCGCGTGAGCCAACCCGCATTGGATGAGCAACGGGAGCGAGTTGTCGTGGAGAAACTTCTCCGTATTATCCAGCGCCTCATGCATTTCGTGGACAGGAGGAGGCACGAAGGTTGCGGCACTGAGTGTGCATCCCGGTGGGCCAATCCAGTTCTGACTGGTGCGAAACTCGCCGGGGGTGCGGTGCGAGCCACGGACTCCTTCGAGCAACTTGCCATGGATTTCGCGGATTAGCCGCAGGCTCAAGGGCAGGGTCTTCAGGCGTTCCAGGCCGTAATTCATAGCGCGCACGTAGTTGACGACTTCCTGGATGTCTTTCGGGAATTCCCGCCCCTTCGAATCCACTTCAAATTGGAGAACGTCCTCAAGGGTGCTTTGGGTGCCCTCGATTTGCGAACTCAGCACTGCCTCCTGGCGGACATACATGGAGACGAAGAGGTCAGGGTTTGGGAGAACGGTCGCGACCCCGTCCAGTCGGCCCAGGGCTCGATCCGCTTCCGACGTGAGCCGGCCCAATTCCGCATCGATTACGACGGGTGGATCAGGCGGCAACGGAGCAGGGATGAAGGCTTGGTAACCGTTTGCTTGTTTTACATAAGTTCCAGCGCGCATAACATGCAGCCAGTGTTCAGCTGCTTATTTTACAGCACGAATCCGAGCAGACAGCTCCACCAACCTTATTTTACAATAGCGGCATATGGTAAAACAAGGGCGTCAAACGGCCCCACATGTTTCACGGGATAAAATAAGCGCAATAGCGCCGGTGCCCATCGGAACAGTTGGAAGCCTGCGAAATTCTGGGCAGAACCGACAAAGAAGGAGCGGTTCCGAAGGCAGGCGGATGAGATCGAAGAACCGGTGGCGGGAAATGAGGAGCATGGCCGCCCGCGGCTTGGCCGTGGGTGCCCACCCTCGCCGCTGCTTACTTGAGGCTTAGGCTTGCGTAGCACCCTTGGGGGCAATTCGCAATTTTTTCACCGGTCGACAAATGTGAGAACCACCTGCCACAAAGTCGGGGGATGAAATTGACTTCACCCTGCCCACTGACTCCGCCGAAACAGGTTCCGAAGCCTACGTCCACAAGACCTCGCTGTCTGGGCGAAGTCGCGATCTCTACCAGGCTCCCATCAGCTATGCCACGCAGCCTAGAGCCGATAAACGGGACCGGCTTTACGTCTGGGCAGAAGTTTCAAAAGGCGGGCTGGGCATTTGCTCCATTCATCTGCCTTGTGAGGTTATACGCGATTAGTTCTATGTCAGCACACGGAGCCGGAGCCGGGAACGCCAGACGAGCCTGTATGAGGTTCTTCGCACCACTTCCGTCGCCTCGCTTGCAGAGTTACGAGTGGCCTTCAGGCTGAGGCGATTAGAGCTCCGCGCTGCCACCACACGCAACGGCGACAGTGCGACCTTAGAGCGCGCCTTCAACATCCTGGCGGGCCCGGAATTGAGGGCTTGTTACGATTCGCTGCTGAAGGATCCCGCGGCGCCGGCACTCGTCCCTTACGGGGGCTTCGGTTCGATTCTGGTCGCCGGAGATCGTTCGCGGGATGGCCAGACAGTTTTTGCGAGCCAAATCCTGCATTTCCAGCCCGAGTTGCAGGAGCGCCGGTTCCACGCGCCATTGCGGGATTTCGACTTCCATGATGCCCGTGCTATCTACCCCGATGCTCGGCGGAAACTCGAGGCCACACTCGACCAGTCAGCCATGCCGATTATTTGGGATGCCTCTTGGAACCTGTGGAGACACCTGCTGGGGGCCAAGGTCGAGTTACAGGGGACGTTCGTTCGGACGAGCAAGTACCAGCGCCGGAACGGTAAATGGAGCCTGCATGAATGGGAGACCGCTTTGCCGAGCTGCCTCCACGTGAAGGTTCCGTCGAACATCGCGGAGCAAATCGAAGCAGCTCGCAAGAGCTACCACCGAATTGGCCAGTTTTCGGAGGCCTTGGGCCAGATTAGTGCCCGCATCGAACGCGATCCGATGAAAAGGGAACAACTACGCAGCCTCTGTTGGGACCTCGGAATGCCTGGGGACTTCGACGTCGCGCAGATCAGTTGCCAACCGGATTACGATGGCTTCTTCTACCAGCAACTCTGCCGGCGGGCGCGACGGCTCTACCTTTTCCGCGACGAGTATATCTTCGATCTGCCCAGGGCGATCGCGGTCGAGACACCACAATTGGGTCACGCGACGTACCTGTTTTCCAAGCCCCAGAGCATCGAAGCCTTCCTGGGTGCCTACGTCGCCACCACGAAGGAAGCTATCCGACAGAATCGTGCCAACGCGGCGGAAAAGCTGGGTTTTTTAGGGCGCGTCGTTCACGGATCGAATCCTCGTATCTGGCTTCGTTCGTTAAAGTCCCGTCTCGGTGAAGCAGCCGATTCGCCTCAGGTCGCATCGGAAGGAGAGTAGATATGCGAAACGAAACAACCACGAAAGCTGAAATCATTGCCCGACTCGAAGGCCGGACGCAGGTGAGCCTCGAGAACATCCGTCAGTTCATCCTGGAACTGGACGAACGCGATTACATGGAGTTCCTGTATCCTTCTGACCCTGACTTCGCCGAAGAACTTGGCGAACGCGATGCTGAAGCGAAGGCAATACTCGACACCGTGCGGGGCATCGAAGGAACCCTTCGCGACCTTGATCGAGGTAGGATCAAAATCCAGTGACGCCACCCGTAAACTGTGATAGCTTTGGAACCCGTCATTTTCCGTGTGCCCTACACGTGTCCAACTGGGGCGAATTTTGCGTTTTTGGCGGTTTTGCGACCACGTAGAATCAATAACTTACGGGTCTTCAGCAGGCTGTTGGGGTTCAACTCCCCCCTCCAGCACCAATCCAAGTTGTCTTGCCCGCGCCTTGTAGTACGGCCATCTTGGCCGGGAATCGGCACGGGCAAAATGCCCGTGCCAGTTCAGGCGGGACGCCCGCACCACGCCTCATGCGGCGCCCCCCTCTGCGGCCGGTCCTTTGTTTTCTAGGACATTCTCGCTTTGTTCCGGCGATTTTGGGGTTTGGGCGGCGTTTTCCTCTTCCGGACTTTCTGTCCCAGCGTCCAGCCCCACCACCTTACTCAGTTCCTCGGCCGCGCGGTCGTCCGCCTCACGCGTAGGGGCGGTTCGCGCACCGCCCCCACCCCGGCGTGCGTGTTCCTGGCGCATGGCCAGGATAATCCTCACCTTGCGGTCGATCGAGCGGTCGAGCGCCATTTCCTGCCGCGTCAACATCTCCCAAGTCTCCCCCGCCGGAGCCAGGCAGGCGTCCCGTTCGATCGCGTCTTTCCGCTCCTGCGCCTTCATCTCCTCCGAGAACGCCGCCTCCACCGCCGCCATCTGCTCCTCCAGCAGGCGCTCCAGTTCCTGGCAGCGGCCCTTCCGCCCCGCCTCGTCCCCGAAGGTATCCTTCACATACTGGTCGAGACTTGCTTGGTCCTCGTTGCGGAAGAGGCGCGCCCATTCGTACAAGAGCGCCAGCAGGCGGACGATCTGCCGGGGCCTCCACCCCAACTCACCCTGGTAGTAGCTTTCGATCTGTTGGTGGTGGGCCTGCGAGAAGTACCGCCGCTGCACCTGCGCGCGAATCACCCCCCAAAGCGAAATCAGCAGGCGCAGCCGCACCAAGGGGTGGGCGGGCTGGGGCAGGTGGGGCGCCACCGCCTCGCACTGAGAGGGTTCAAAGGTCACGTCAGCGAGGTCCCGGGCAAGCCGGCGCCGCCGCTCCTCGCCCCCCTCGAGAGCGTCCCGCATCAGGCCCGTTTCCATGCGCTCGATGCGGTTGCGCCGCCAGTAGAGCTTGCCCAGGTCGGCGACTTGCTGGTCCCAGAAGGCGTCGCCGGGGCCGTAAGTGGTGGCGAGTTCCCGCTGCAAGTCTGCATACCGTTCGGGATCTTCGCCCAAGGCGCGCATGACGGCGGCTTCGTTTTCGGGCGCGGCATCACAGCCGTGCTTGAGGGCGTTCATTTTCATGCGCTCTTTGCCGGCCTCGCTGCGGGGCCCGGTGGAGCGCTGCGAATTGCGCCGAGCGGCGTCGAGCCGCTGGGGAGTAAGACAAGTAGATTTGCGTAAAGACATAGTAACTCCATAAATTGGAAGGTTAGGAGCAGGGGCGGCAGGCAAGCCGTCCCCACCGAAGGTGAGAGAGCCTTTCACAGCCCTAATACCTTACCATGATAAGACAATTGTTGTCAAGTATCGACGGAGTACTTAACTCTGTTGCTACCGATGAGTAGGGCAAACCCGACAAGCTCTAGGGGGACGGCTTGCCGTCCCCCCTGATCGTCCGACTTGCTGGGATTTGACCGGTTCGCGAACCGCCCCTACACACGCGCGCTTGGCGCATTCATGGCGAGAAGGCCTGAAAGAACCCAGAATGAGTCGTGCTGAGCACAGCGAAGGATCTCTGCAGTCGTTCGTCATCTGCTGAACCATCGGTAACGGCCGAGATCCTTCGCTCCGCTCGGGATGGCAGGCGGTTGATCTTGCTACCTGCCTGGCGCACAGCGAAGCTGTGCGTATTGCTGAGTCTTCGCACATCAAGACCGCAGAGCTCCGCTTTGCGGCGAGTCGCACTTGTTCGTGCACCAAACCCAAGCGGCCATTGCACGCGAAGGAGGTCAAAGGTACAATGACCGTGGCGCTGAGAATCAAAGACGAAAATTCCCGATAATGTTGGTCGTGAGGGGAAGGTCCCAGGAGGACCAGAGATGAAAAACATTAGATTGTTCCTTTCGGTACTGCTCCCAGTAGCTTTGCCATTGTGTTCTGCGGCCCCGGCGGGCTCGAATGCAGACAATGGCTTCGACCTCGGAAACCTGGATAAGAGCGTGGCAGCCTGTACGAACTTTTACCAGTTCGCGGACGGAGGCTGGATGGCTCACCACCCCATTCCCCCCGCTTATCCGGAATGGGGCACCTTTAACGAGTTGCAGGAAAGAAACCGGGACGTTCTGCGTGAGATTCTCGAATCCGCCGCGAAGGTCCAAGCTCCTGAGGGCAGCAACGAGCAGAAGATAGGCGACTTTTACGAGAGCTGCATGGACGAAAAAGGTATCGAAGCCGCGGGAATCGGTCCCATTCAGCTGGACCTTGACGAAATTGAGAAGATCGGAAACGTAAAGGACCTCGAAAACGAAGTCGCCCGGCTGCAAGGTTATGGCGTTGGCGCTTTGTTTGAACTAGGGTCCATCCAGGATTTCAAGAACAGCAGCCAGGTCATTGGGGACCTCGATCAGGGTGGATTGGGTTTGCCGGACCGGGATTACTACACACGGGAGGACGAAAAATCGAAGCAGGTAAGGGAAGAATACGTGAAGCACGTTGCCCGCATGTTCGAGTTGATGGGCGATAGTGCAACCCAATCTGCCGCCGAAGCCCAGCCTGTGATGAGCATCGAGACGAGGCTTGCCAAGGCTTCGATGACCCTGGTTCAGCGCCGCGACCCTCAAGCGGTTTATCATCCAATGAGCCCCTCGGCCATCAAGACGCTTGCTCCCGCATTCTCCTGGGACGATTACTTCGCCACCAACTCGTTGCTGGGTAAGGGTGATCTGAACGTTGACGCGCCCGATTTCTTCAAAGAGACGGGAGAAATGCTGAAGTCCGTTCCCATCTCCGATTGGAAGACTTACTTGCGTTGGCATCTCATTAATGCCGCCGCCCCCAGGCTCTCTCAGAGATTTGTGGATGAGGATTTTCACTTTAAGGGCACCGTGTTGACGGGCACGGCGCAAAACCTGGAGCGCTGGAAACGCTGCGTCCGCTCCACGGATGGGGGGTTGGGAGAAGCGCTGGGTCAGGCCTATGTCAAGAAGGCTTTTCCGCCGGAAGCGAAGGCCCGCGCTCTTGAGACGGTTCATAATCTCGAGTCTGCCCTGCGAGAGGATATTTCGACTTTGACCTGGATGGGACCGGAAACCCGCAAACAGGCTTTGATCAAACTTGCCGCCATCCGGAACAAGATCGGCTACCCCGATAAGTGGCGCGACTACACGGCGCTCAAAATCGACCGCGGCCCTTACGTCGAAAACACATTTCGGGCGGAGCATTTTGAGTTCAACCGCCAACTTGCAAAGATCGGCAAGCCCGTGGACCGCGACGAATGGGGCATGACGCCGCCCACGGTAAACGCTTACTACAACCCGCAGCTCAACGAGATCGTGTTTCCGGCCGGAATCCTCCAACCACCCTTCTTCAATCCCAAGGCTGACGATGCGATCAATTATGGAGGGATGGGAATGGTGATCGGCCACGAATTGTCCCACGGATTCGACGATGAGGGCCGTCAGTTCGACGCGCAAGGCAATCTGAAAGACTGGTGGTCGCCCGCCGATTCGAAGGATTTTAATAGCCGCGCGGCGTGCGTCATTAACCAGTTCGACGGGTATTTTGTGGAAAAGGACCTGCACGAAAACGGAAAACTGGTGGTGGGTGAGAGCATTGGAGACCTGGGAGGATTGGCCATCGCTTACCGGGCTTTGGAAGAAACAATGGAAGGGAAGCCGCGCCCCGAGAGTATCGACGGGTTTACGCCCGAACAACGCTTCTTCTTAGGCTACGCTCAGATTTGGGCTAGTAATTTGCGCCCCGAATATGCCCGTTTGATGGCGAATACCAATGAGCACCCGATACCGCGGTTTCGAGTGAACGGCCCGCTTTCCAACATGCCGGCGTTCGCTCAAGCTTTCCACTGCAAGCCTGGCGACGCTTTGGTCAGGCCACCCAACAGCCAGTGCCGGATCTGGTGATGCTTGGGAGAAACGCGGGTGGCGCGTAAGTGTCGAACCGCTACCGCGGGAGGCGTGCCGATGGGGGGAGAAAGGGGTCGGAGAAAGGGTCTCAGGAACGTGTGAAGAAATTCGGCATGTGTCACCCTGAGCGCAGCGAAGGATCTCTGTAGTTGTTCGTAAGCCGCTGAAGCATAAGAAACTGCCGCGATCCTTCGCTACGCTCAGGATGACAGGCGGCTGATTTTTTCACACCTTCCAGGTACCCTTTTCTTCTGGGCTGGCTGTACTGCATACCTTTCTTACGGATGCGCGGACTGATGTCCTATAGCGCGGCCGCGGTTGGGGCAGGATGCAAAAGCGCGCGGTGCACGGCGTCCGGCTCCCGGTCGATCCCCGTCAGGAACGCGCGCGCAGCTCCTGCGGCCACGACGCGTCCTTGCTCCCATTCCTGGATCGTGCGGACGCTGACACCGATATACTCCGCAAAGCAGCTTTGGCTCATGTGTATCTTTCTCCGAATCCGGGCCGTGTCGATTTCGTTGGGGATGTGGGCAACGCCGGCTTGGGTCCCGCCCTTGGCAAAGGCCAGAGCCTGTTTGGCGCTCGCGATCATGCGTTGTCCCGCGGTCGATTTTTTCTTCGCCATGGCTCACTATACGTTAGAAACGTATAGCTGCCAATAGTTCGAATCGAAACATGTTAGCGTGCGCCGGCTCGGGATCGATTGCGAGAACCGCGAGGGTCTCCCAACTGCGGCCTGGTGCCTACTGACGAAAGTCCACGTCATATTACGGAGTGCCGGGAAGGGCGGGGTTTCAGCCCCGCCACGGAAAGCGGCTCGTCATTCGGGGCTTTAGCCCCTCGAACGTGGCTTCAGGGCCTAAAGGCCCAACTCGTTGGGTACGCGGAGTCGGCGGGGCTGAAGCCCAGCCCTTCCATGGGGCCACGTTCTCACGGCGGATTCCGTCATTAAGTACTAGCTCTCCCTGCAACATTCAGGTGAAGTGAATATGTTTCCACTGAGATTGGAGGCAGCGACTCCAGCCGGCGGCTCGTCAGGTGTATAGTGGCTGTTACTTCGAACTGTATGTGCTGCCTCTGTCGTACAGCGCGGCAGAGGCGCGATGCGAAATTCAAGATTCCAGATTCAAGAAGGAATCTGCGCAAAATAACAACGTCCGACAAACTGGTGGCACAGCGCGGCAGAGCGGCAATGCGAAATTCAAGATTCCAGATTCAAGAAGAGATCTTCGCAAAATAACAACGTCCGACAAGCTGGTGGCACAGCGCGGCAGAGCGGCAATGCGGAATTCAAGATTCCAGATTCATGAAGACATCTTCGCAAAATAACAACGTCTCATGGACTAGTGCTGTAGAATTCTTCGAACAATACAAGCGGAAGGGTGGTGGTACAGTTTGATGCTGTAGCGGCGAGTTTAGCTCGCCAAATGGCGGCGTAAAGCCGCCTCTACATCAACCTGTACCAGCACCAGCGGAAGTGAACGGGGTCGGTCCTGGAAATAGAATCAGTAGGGGAAACATGGAAAGGAGCTAGATCATCATCATGACGAGCGCGTGGGAAGCAGAGCCTGACCGATTCAAGCGCACGGTCCTGGGACGAACCGGTCTACAGGTTGGACGGCTTGGCGTGGCCGCCAGTTACGGCGTTTCCGGAACTGCGCTCGAGTGGGCCTTCGAGCGTGGCGTTAACTATATCTATTGGGGCAGCCGGCGGAGCGAGTCATTCGGGGATGGACTTAAGAACCTGCGAACAAAACGCGAGCGATTCGCGCTGGTTATCCAATCCTACACTCGAGTCGCGAGCCTGATGAGCTGGAGCCTGGAGCGCGCCCTGCGCAGACTAAGCTTTGAGTACGCGGACGTCCTGCTTTTGGGGCTATGGAACAAGCCCGTGTCTCCTAGAATTCTCGACGCGGCCCAGCAACTCCAAGCACGCGGCTTGGTGCGATTTCTCGGGGTATCAACGCATAAGCGTACCTTGGCGCCCCAGATCGCGGCGGGTCGAAACTTTGATGTGGTACACTTCCGGTATAACGCCGCCCATCCGGGAGCCGAAAAGGAGATCTTTCCGGAACTGCCGCGCGCCGACCGGCCCGGCATGGTTTCCTTCACGGCCACCAGTTGGGGACAACTGCTTGGCAAGCCGACGCTACAGGGACTTCTCACGGGCCCGCATCCCCTCCCCAAGTCAGAGAGGGCCCCGACGGCTGGCGACTGCTACCGTTACGTCCTGAGCCGGCCGGAGGTTGATGTTTGTTTAAGTGGACCGGCGAATACTGAACAGATGGAAGCGGCGGTCGAAGCACTACGACTCGGCCCGATGAGTGCGGAGGAGTTGGCGTGGATGGGGCGCGTGGGCCGGGCAGTAACAGGTCAATGAGGCCGAAGGCAGCCGGCGCGGCAGAGCCACGATGCCAAATTCAAGATTCCAGATTCAAGAAGAGATCGTCGCAAAATCACTACGTTACATGAATTAGCGCCGCAGCCCGGCAGAGCCGCGATGCCAAATTCAAGATTCCAGATTCAAGAAGAGATCTTCGCAAAATGACAACTTTCCATGAATTACAGCTACAGTTTGATTTAGAGGCGGCAGAACTTGTCCCGATCTGATCGGGACGCCGCCGTTTGGCGAGCTTAACTCGCCGCTACCATATCAAACTGCACCACTACCCAGCAGCCACGCCTTGCATCGCTCACGCCCGCCCGTGATAAGATGAAAAGAAAGCAGGGGCTTTAAACCAGAGAGAACGATGTTGCCGGTTGAGAACGCCGATTGAGCGGGTTGCCCCATGCTTTTCAGGGCTTCGGCTCTAATTTCCTACTGTTGCTTTGGAGGAGACAAACATGGCAGCGAAACCAATTCCGGAAGGGTTCCACACTCTGACCCCTTATCTGACCGTGAAAGATGCCCCAAGTGCCGTCGAGTTTTACAAGAAGGCGTTCGGCGCCGCAGTTCGCGGCATCCACTACGCTCCGGACGGGAAGATCATGAACGCTGATCTCAAGATCGGCGATTCGATTCTGATGTTGGCCGAAGAGTTCCCCGCTATGGGCTCCAAGTCGCCGCTTTCGCTGGGAGATTCACCGGTGAATCTTCACCTCTACGTCGAAGACGTCGATAAGGTGTTCAATCAGGCCGTTGCGGCCGGCGCCAAGGCGGTAATGCCGGTAATGGATCAGTTCTGGGGAGACCGCTACGGCGCGCTCGTCGATCCCTTCGGCCATAAATGGTCGATCGGGACGCACAAGGAAGACCTGACGCCGGCGGAAATCGAGCAGCGGGGGCGCGCCGCGTTCGAGAAGATGCACGCGCACCAGAAGCAGCAGGCGGGATAAGCCCACCGCCGCATCATGTCGGCGGCGTCTCCTCCGGCGGCAAGTATAGCGAACAGACGCAGCGCCGGCAGACCGGGTTGGCGGCGATATCGAGCTGCCGCCGGAATTCGACAGCGGGATCGCCGTTGACGATTTCGATCAGCGGCTTCTCATGCACGTTGCCGATGGGGCGATGGAAGAAGCACGGCCGCACCGTACCGTCCGCTTCGATGACGGCAGAGACCCAGGGCGCGTTGCACGTCGGGGCCACCGGAGCGATTTCGCCAAGCTGGGCTCGAAAATGGCGCACGATCCGGCGCAGCTTGTCCGCGCTCTCCGCCACAAACCCGCTTGCGATCTCATCCCGATGCTCCTGAATGAGCAACTCAACCTCTTGCTCGAGTGCGGCAACGTCTTCACGCCCGAGGGCGACAGTTTCCTGGCGTTTCGCGGGCCAGCCCCCGGGACGGTTGAATGCCTCCGAGGTCATGTCGGCCGCAAGGAACGAAATCGAATTCAACCCCAAATGGTGGGCTGATGCGACGATGGCTCGGAGTTGGGTGCAATTCGCCTTTTGCACGGTCGCACGCCCTCGAACTTCCATCTGTGGCCTGACCTCTCGCAAAGCGCGCACGCCACGCTCGAGGGTTTCGAATGCGCCGCGCACCCGCCGAATCTGATTGTGAATCTCGGGCGGGCCGTCCACCGAGACGATGACGTCATCCATCGTCTGTGCGATCGTCGCGGCCTGCGCTTCCAATAGCAGGCCGGCGGTGAGCAGAGTGAGCCGCACGCCGTGAGCTCGAAGCAAGCGGCTGAGCGCGGCAAGATCCGTGTGCATCTGCGGTTCGCCCCCGGAGAACACGACCCACCGGACCTGAAGTCTTCGCAGCGACTCGAGGTGAGCTTGAAGGTCCTCGACGGTAATCTCCCTGACCTGACTGATCCTCCAGATGTCACACATCACGCAACGGCAATTGCAACGACTGTGCGGGAACAGAACGAGGATCGGCAGCGAGTAAACGTGAGGATCGAGTCTTAGTGCGGCGCCATTCGCGGAATTCGAAATGGTCTCCGGGTCCGTCAATCAAATGCTCTCTCTAAACTCACGTCATTCCCACACAAGCGGGAATCCATTGGGCTGACAATGGGCCCCCGCTTCCGCGGGGGCGACGACTCTGGTCTTCATTCTATTGGGTGGGTCGAAGACCCGTAACCAGTCAGCCTGAAATGAAGCACCAGCACCGCGGGCGTTGCGCGGGCCCTCTCGAAGATGGCGTGTCTGCCCGCTGCCCGGAAGATTCCCCTTTCGGGTTCACCGAGGCGAAAATCGCCGGACTTCACGAGGCGGAAACGTTCGTGCTCGAACGACCCGAGGAGATCCGGCATAGCGTGGACGAAGGTCTCGATCTCCACGGTCCGCTCGGCGCACCGGAAGGCGCACCGCCATCCTTGCGCTCGAGCCGCGGGGTGCATGTCGGTGACAAAGACATCGGCGCCCGGCCGCGCCACGCGCGCTAATTCGCTTGCGAGCGCGCCGATATTGAAGACATGGCCGATGGTAAAAGAACAGACCATCACGTCCGCCGATTGTGGCCGAAACGGAAGTGCACAAGTGTCAGCCATAACGAGGCGACCGCGAAGGGATTGCTTGGCTCTTGCACGCAGGATCATCTCAGGGCTGGCATCCACTCCTATCACTGAACGAACGCCGAGGTTAATGAGGGCCGAGAGCCAACGACCTGTCCCGCAACCGATATCCAGGGCATCCTTGTGGCGTAATTCAGGCAGCATGGGATGCAGCGCGCGCTCTTCGAGGGACAGCAGCGGGTTCAGATCCTTGTCGTAGGTTGCAGCCCAAAGCTCGTAACCTTCTTTTGCGGAAACCCGAGCTGTGTCAGGACTCTCGACTTTCGACTCTGGACTCTCGACTGCTTTCACAGGCTCTCCTCTTTGGGCTTGCGGAGCTTGAAGTAGCGCTGCGTCCATCTCAATTCAAAGGGGAACGAGTAGAAACGGAGCCGGTAGCGCCAGTCGCTCAGGAACTTCAACAGCCAGCGGCCCCAGCGCGGAAGCCTGAAGTCCTGCATGGTCGGCCAGCGCGAGGTGACGACCGTTTCGAAGTTATCAATCAACCGCTTTGTGGGCGGTCGCAACCAGGGCGCCGCAGGATCTTTCTGGGTGGTGAATCGCTGCCACCGGTCCGTGGCCCACTCTTCCGGGGTCCCAGGAAACTGGACCTGGTCTTCCACGCCTCCGTACATTGCTTCCCGCTGCGGGACGGGCGTGTAGGTGTTGACCACGATCTCCGCCTCCGGGTTCAGCCGCTTGACCTTGCGGATAAAGGCCAGGCATTCCTGCGTGTCTTGCTCGGGAGCTTTGGGATTGCCCATGCAAAAAGAAAGCTCGGGAATGATGCCGAATTCCCGGATGCGCGCCGCGAATTCAAGTATCTGCTCCGCCTTGAGCTGCTTCTTCATCTCCTTCAGCACCCAATCGGAGCCCGATTCGGCGCCCACATAAACCATTGTCAGTCCTGCGCGGCGGATCGCCTCGAGCGTTGCATCGGAATAGCGCAGCATCGCGTCGATCCGCGCCTCGCACCACCACCGCAGTTTGAGTGGTTGAATGCGCTCCGCCAACTCCCGCGCATCATCCTCCCTCAGGAAGAAGTTGTTGTCGTAGAATTGCACCGCGTCGGCACGGTATGTATCAACCAAATGCTGAAGAATGGCGGCGGTTCGCTGGGGCGGCTCCATCTTCTCCCGGCTCCCGGAAAAAGTCGTCACACCGCAGAAATTGCAACTGTAAGGACAGCCGATGCTCGCTTGGTGGACGGCTGTCCGTTTGCCGAGATAAGTGGGCAGCAGGTACGTCTCAACGGGAAGACGGTGGTAGGGATACCACGGAAACACTCCGGGGCTTTTCAAAGGGCGCTCCGGGTTGTGAATGTGTTTGCCAGTTGCGTCTTTATAGGAAAGGCCCCGGATGCCCTCCAGGCTGCGCTTTTCGCGAAGCGCACTCAACAGTTCAAGGAACGTATCTTCCCCCTGACCGCGCACGGCAAAATCGACGTAGGGCGCATTCAGCGCCGCCTCCGTGTAATTGGTTGGGAAGTATCCTCCCCAGACAGTCCGGATGTGGGGAAAGCCTTGTCTGAGTTCGGGCAAGGTCTCCACAACGCTCCTGGTTTGAGGGCCGGGCATTACGGTGACCGCCAGCAACTCGACAGGCTTCTCCCGCATCAACGTCGCAAGCGTCTTCCGGGGATTGGGATCAAGATTCCCATCCACGATCTCGTACTCTTCCCGGCCTTCGAGAATCGCTGCGATGGAAAGCACCGAGAGCGGAAAGCGCCGGTTGCCGGGCCTCGTCGCCTTAGGGTTGTAGAGCACGATCATGCGATCTCCCCTGTTCCTGTGATGCCGTGCTTCGCTACGCCACCCGCTGGAATTCCAAAAGAAGATGATCCGCCAAGGCGCGAAACACAGGAACGCTGCTCAGCAGTCGGTCAGCGGCAGTCAGTGATCTCAGTACTCCTGGAAAGCGTTGCGCGAGCGGCTCCATATAAGACGGCGGCACCGTAACGCCAATCCCCTTGAGCTGCAGCAAGCGGAAATCCGGGGCGAACCGGCGAGCCATCGCGCGCGCCGATGGGTAGTGAACCTCGACCGTCACGCCTTCAACAAGCCTCCCGACCGTTCCCCCGCGCCGAAATCGCCGCAGCGCCTTTCGAGGGTTTCCCTTTGCCAGGTACCAGATAATCTCCCAGGCCACTGCGCGTCCGGCCATGCACAGCAAGGCTCTGGCTCCAGGCGCCAGAAGCTTCGCCAAATCGCGAGCCACCGCCGAAAGGTCCGGGACGCAATTCAGTCCCCCGAAATCAGAGAACATCCCGTCAAACGGGCCCTCGCGAACCAGGACGGCGATGTCCTCGGTGGCCAACACGCGAAAGTCAACTCGCGCCGGACCTTCTTTCGATGCGATTCGCCGCCGCGCCACCTGGATCATGCGGGGAGCGACGTCGCAGGCCAGCACCTCAACACCTCGCTCTGCCAAGTGCACGGCGTCCACGCCTGTGCCACAGTTGAGTTCGAGAATGCGTTGGCCGGGACGGAAACAACGGTCTAACTCCTCCCACACCGAGTCACGTTGCGCGCGGCCGATGAGGGAATTGGTAAAGACCACATCGTAGGTTTCCGCCACATGGTCGAATGGCGCTTCAGGGGCTGGAGTGGCAAGTGCCGCCGGCATCAAGATCAAGCCTCCACTTCCCCGCCAGAGGCGCGCAGCCCTTCGCGCGCCTTTGTAATGTTTCCCTGAAGCTCGGCAACCACCACGGGATCGATCGGCGCGCCGTTCCCATTCAAGAGCCGGCTCAATTCGACTTCGTTACGAAGCAGTTGGTCCGCGTTCTGATAGAAGCGGCGGGAGTGCCTTCCACGAATGCGGTAGTCCCGGTCCGATCCCCCGGCCCAGGATTTCAAAGGAACAACCTGCTGCGCCACATCACCGAAGTAAGGCGTGCCCTTAATGGGATACGAAACCGTCGTAAAGAACACATCGGGGTCTGTCTTCTTGACGTGGTCAACCGTGGCTTCGATATCTTCGATTTCTTCGCCCAGGTAACCCCACATCAGAAACATTCCCGTCTTGATGCCGCGCGATTTGGCTAGAGACACGGCTTTCTGAACCTCCTCCACCGTCACGTCACGTTGCATGGCATCGAGAATTCGCTGCGAACCACTTTCCGAACCGATCCAGACGCGGAAGCAGCCAAGCTCAGCCAAGGTATCGACAACTTGCTCGTTCAGCCGATCGGCGCGGGAGATACACTCAAACGGAATCCTCAGTCCGCGGCGCTTCAGCTCCGCGGCATATCGGAACAGCCATCCGTGATGGATGGTGAAAACATCGTCGGCCAGCCACGCCATGTCCGGTTGATAACGTTTGAGCAGCCACTCCAACTCGTCGGCCACAGCGGCAGGTCGTCTGCGGCGGTGCGTCTTCCCGAATACCTCGTGGCTACACCACCGGCAACGATACGGGCAGCCGCGCGCGGTGATCAGAGAAACCGAGCCCATGCCATGGTGCTCCCGCCACACTCTGACGTACCGATCCACGTCCACAGCCTCACGCTCCGGCCATGGTTGCGCGTCGAGAGCCGCGATCTGGGGGCGCGGAGGAGTGCGGCGCAGAGAGCCATCTTCACCGCGGAAGGCGATCCCGCAAATATTCTCCAGCCTGGCGGCGAGATCGCGACGCCCGGCCCGCGATGCACGCAGCGTCGGGAGCAATTCTTCCATCGTGATCTCGCCTTCCCCGATCACCACGATGTCTGCGCCTGCATCCAGGTACTCGGCTGCATACGCGCCTGGTTCGGGCCCGCCCACCACGGTGTGCCATCCTGTTTCTTTCGCGAGCCTCAGAATCTCGGTCACATTCGTGCGCGTCATGAGGTTTGCATAGACGCCGAGGACGGACGGCGGCACAGTCTGCAACACTTCAAGAAGCTCTGCCCAAGAGGAGAAGGTCGTATCGAATACTTCCACCTCCACGCCCTTTTTGCGCAGGTGCGAGCAGATATAGAGGATCCCAAGAGGCACGTAGGGCTTCATGATCTGAAGCTCCTTGGGATCTTCATGAAGGAAGTAGCCGTGGGTTAAGAGAAGGTCCATGGTCGTTAGGTAGCGCGGGCCGGAGCGTGGGCTCGCGCTTGGTCGGTTTAATGAGCGCAATCTCAAGCGGCCTCGGAAGGGCGGGGCTTTAGCCCCGCCGTCTATGTTTGCAGGGTCGGAAGGGCCTTTAGGCCCTGAAGCCAAGCTGCTTCAGGGGCTAAAGCCCCGCAACGACCTCGCCAGATTAGCGGCGGGGCTGGAGCCCCGCCCTTCCGCTTCCGACGAACACGCCCGCGTCACACCAGCGTCGGTTCGGAATTGCGGCAGCTCTTTTCCATTCGTTCCACTGTCTGCCAGAGCCGCGCGACTTCTGCCGGTTTCCCTTGCGTCCGATTCCCTTCAGACCGACCATTCTCGTTTCCCCGAGGTACTTGGGCAGCCCACATGTCAACCTCGGCATGCAAGGCATCGCGCAGGGCGCGGCAGAAAACATTGGTATAGGTCCCGTTGAACATTACCGAAAGGTCGTCACTGTCCAC
The DNA here is from genome assembly GCA_963831905.1 of uncultured Acidobacteriota bacterium. Lineage (GTDB taxonomy): Bacteria > Acidobacteriota > Terriglobia > UBA7540 > UBA7540 > CAVROP01. The sequence goes on from CAWHRX010000010.1 coordinate 868,404, forward strand.
CCAGTTTCTCTTCGCGCCCAGCTCCGCGCGTACCCGCTCGTAGAACCTGGTTCCGGGAAGAGGATAAGAAACGGAGACTCCGATATCTTCAGGGCGTGTCTCACGCACCAGTTCGACGGTATTCTGTATGTTTTCCCAGGTTTCGCCCGGGTAGCCGAACTGGAGAAAGAAGCAGGCGCGAATTCCTTCGCGGCGCAGGTTCTCGCGCGCCACGGGCACCAACTCCACGCGCGAGCCTTTTTCCATAGCATTGAGAATCTTCTGCGATCCGGACTCGACCCCCATCCACACTTCAGTACACCCGGCCCGGCGCAACGCGGACGCCACCTCCGCGGTAACCAGATTGACACGAGATTGAATCTTGAACGGAATGAGCGCAGCGCGTCGTTCAACCGCTTCGGCCAACTCCTCCACCCAACGATGCCTCAGTCCGAACACGTCGTCTGCGAACCAGAGGTGATCGGCTCCATAGCGCTCTTTGAGCTCCTTCATCTCCTCCGCCACGCCCTCAGCGGAGCGCACGTGGAAAGAGTCGCCATAAATCGGCCGCGCGCACCAGTTGCAGCGGTACGGGCAGCCGCGGCTGGCGACCAGGTTCATCGAGAAGTAGCCATGTCTCTCGCGCCAGGCATTTCGGTACAACTCCGGCCGGATAAGGTCTCGAGCCGGCAAGGGAAGCGTATCAAGATCTCGCAGAAGGGGCCGGCGAGGACTCTGCACCAGCTCGTCCGTTGCGGGATCGAGAAAGGTAACGCCGGGGATTTGCTCGGGGCGGCAATCGGAGTTCCCCAGTAGCTCCTTAACCAGTTCCACCAATGTCCATTCGGCCTCTCCGCGCAGGACATAGTCAAAACCGCGCCGCAAGTATTCTTCGGTATGATCGGAGGCATCGGAACCGCTGGCGATCACTTTGGAGCCCGTCGCGGCGGCGGCATCGAGCATCCCGTAAGCCACTGCGCGCATGCACGTCAAGCACATCTTCGAGAGAAAGTTGAAGTTGTCCTCGTAAAGGGCAACCAGGCGAGGGCGACAGAGGTGCAGCGCCTCCGCAAACCCCTTGCCTGGATCTTCGAGCATCGTATCGAACACGGCCACGGAGAACCCATGCATCCTGAGTAAAGCTGCCGCATAGAGCGTTCCCAACGGGGGGTAAGGCTGCATTTTGCGAATCTGCTTCGGATCGTAGAAGAGATGGTAAGAGTGCGTGAGCAAAACGTCTACCAAGAGGTTACCTCCAACGACTTCCCACCCGAATCGCCGCCTACCGTTCTCGCCAGTTCGAGCCCAGCGAGGAATCTCGCTCAATTCCTCTCTTCAACCACCCAGGCCGCCTTAGGTGTAGAGGCAGGGCGAGATTCCTCGCTGCGCCCGGAGCGACATTTGCCTACCACGGTGCTCAACACACTTCTTGCATACTGTGGCTAAGGGCCTGTCCCGTCAGGAGCGACCGTCGGGTTACCAAGCGCTCCGTAACACGAGCCAGCCAAAGTTCACACGGGAACGAAAAGTAACTCTTTCGCAGACGCCATCGAAGCGGCGCCCCCATCGCCTTGCGCACGCTGTTCCTGAACCAGGGAACCCCGGAAGTTGCCTTACGAATCTGGTTATTCAACAAGAAAAACTCGAGCATTCGCTGAAGCCGCCCGAGCTCATCTCCCCTCAGCCAAGGCAGCACGTTTTTCCCCAGTGGCAGGCTCTCCCACTCTGCCAGCGACTCTGGCTCGCGCACTCCCAATTGCCGCAACTGAGGCCAAATCGGAATTCCCGGGTAAGGAGTGAAAATGTTGGGGGAGAAGCTGACATTGGAATGCTGCCGAGCCAACTCGCTCATAACGCGAAACGTCTCAACCCGATCAGCCTCGGTCTCGCCAGGGTATCCAAGGATGATGTTATAGGTGACGCGAATGCCCGCTTGTTCGGTTTTGCGCGCCGTCTCGAACATGTCGTCCACGCGTTGATGCTTCTTGTTCATCATCGCCAGCACTTCCTGGGATGCTGACTCGGTGCCGAAACCCAAGTAGTACAAGCCGCCTTCCGCCAGCAGCCTGACCTCCTCATCGCTCATGCGGCAGAGAAGATCCGTCGAGGCTTGAACCGACCAACGGAACCTGACTCGGCTTTCCACGAAACCACGCGCAATGGCCAGGGCACGTTTCACATCGACGGGGAAGTTCGAGTCGAAGAAGGCAACGTCCGTCAGGCGATAACGCGAGACCAAATCGGGCACTTCCCGCACGACGCGCTCGGCGCTGTAAGCGTTGAAGCGGCGCTTGTAAAACACCTGGTCCGTGCAGTAGTTGCAGGCGTAAGGACAGCCGACGCTGGAGGCGTAACCCAACTCGCGCAAGCCGCTCGCCCGCTCGTAGGCGCCGAAGTCGGCCAAGTCGAACGCCGGAGTCGGCAAGTTGTTGATATTCTCCACCGGCCTTTCCGGATTGTGAATTGCCCTGCCGCCGACCTTGACCGAAGCGCCGCGCAGACCGTCCAGACTTTTGCCTTCCGCCAGCCGCTGCACAAGCTCCAGGAGCGTCAGTTCTCCCTGGCCGCGCACCACCACATCCAAAAAGTCCGGCCTTAAGGTCTGGTCCGGCATCAAGCTCGGATGCCAGCCGCCAAATACGACAGGCAAGTCCGGCCTGATCCGTTTGGCCATCTGCGAGATCCTGATTGCAGAACCGATCATGGGCCCGGTAAAGAACGATATGCCGAGGCAGAGCGCCTCATCGAGCTCCTTGGCGACCGCGCGTTCGAGTTCCGGTTGGATAGCCGCATCAATCAGCACTACCCGGAAGCCTGCCGCGAGCAGAGGCGACGCGAGGGACAGCAAGCAGAGTGGCGCGCCTAGCGGCGGGCCGGCGTAGGGCGGATAGACGAGGACAACTTTGTCTTTCATGGATGACTCGACCAAGCCGTCCGTAGCGGCGAGTTCATCTCGCCATGTGGCGGCATAAAGCCGCCGCTACGAGTTATCTAGCCTGGCGAAGTTGCCGGCTCGAGCAGCTTCGCGTCGACTTTCGGCTTCGGGGCATTACGAATATGTTTAAGTTTACGGTTAACCCACAACTCCCACGGCAGAGCGTAAAAGTCGTGGTCGAGGCGCCAGCGTGCAGGAAGAGCCGTCAGCCGCTGCAGGGTCCTGGCGAGCCTTCCGTTCTTCGTCTCGGCAATCGGCTTGCGGTCAAACGCAATGCGCAGATAGTCCCGCATGATTTGAACGCGCTCGTGCTCTTTTCCTCTGAGCCATGGGAGAACGGTGTAGCGTGGGAAGTAGTCCACCCAGCCTTCGAGCGACACCGGCACCTCGATACCAAGTTCCTTGGCGCGATAAAAGACCGGGGAACCTGGGTACGGCGTAAAGATGTTGGTCCAGAACTCGGCCCCAGGGAAGCGGCGGCAAACATCCATCATGAAGCTAATGGTCTCTTGACGTTCCCTCGCCCCTTCCCCCGGGAACCCGAAAATAATATTGAACGACGGGATGACCTCCGCCTCGAGGCAACGCGCAATTGACTGGTAGATATCACCGATGTCCTGAAACCCTTTGTTCATCAGCTTCATCACAGCCGGCGAGGCGGTCTCGATGCCCTGGCAGATCTGATGCAGGCCCGAGCGGCGCAGTAGGCGCAATTCCTCGACGGTTAAGCGGGCCGTGAGGTTGGTGGTAGCTTGTACGCTCCACTTGAAGGTAGCGCCCGCCCTTATCAACCCCTCTCCGATTTTCAGAGCACGGTCCAGGTCCACAAGGAAATTGTCATCCGCCATCCAGAGCAGTTCCAACCGATAGCGCCGCGTGAGGTCTACCGTCTCCTCCACCACCTGGTCCACGGGCAGCGCATTCCACTTGCGGCCATAAACTCCGGCGTTGGTGCAATAAGCACAGTTGAAAGGGCAAGCCAGGCTGGAAACATACATGGCCCAGCGGCGGCCGCACACACGTTCATAGGCGTCGAAATCCGCCAGGTGATACGCCTTGGGCGGCATCAGCTCGAGCCCCTTCAATGGGCGCTCGGGCGTGAACTGGAGCTTCCCGTTCCTCTTGAACCCGACGCCTGCCACATCATCGAGCGGCGCACCGTCTTGCAAGCGCTCCGCGACCTCCAGCATGCTTTCCTCACCCTGACCGCGCACAATGATGTCCACATATTCAGCTTGCAGGGTTTGCGCGGGTAGCAAGGAAGGATGCCATCCGCCCAAAATGATCGGAAACTCCGGGTTCCATTGCTTCAAAGCACGCGCTACCTCCACCGTCTCGCTGATCATCGGTCCGGTGACAAGCGAAATGCCCAGGCACAGGGCGTCTTTCACCTCTTCCGCAATTCGCAGCTTGTAATCGGGGCAGATCGTGGAGTCGATGATGCGGACGTCGTAACCGGCGCGGAGCAGCGGGGTCGCGATGGCGAGCAGGCCCAGCGGGGCCGTGGCTTCAATGCTGGAAAAAGAAGGAATAAAGAATACGACTTTCTTTGAGGCTCTCATCTCTCGAAACCTCCTCGAGCCACTGCTTAGGACGTTTGAAAAGGTTCACGGACAACGCCCACAGCAATGCCCCAATCGCCGAGACAAAGTCCGATCCCTTGCGGCGCCGCAGTGGGTGCGGCTTTCGAGGATCGTGACGAACTGGAACCGTGCGCCCTGAGTGCGCAGCTCATTACCGAAACGTTATCGTAATATAGGTAGCCCCAGGCACTTGTATCGGCCTTGTAACAAAGTTGCAAAAAGACGGACCCGCCGCAGGTACTGTTCCAGACCGGTGCCTGTAACCGCATTTCCGGATGCAAGCGCCTCGTTCAGTGAACTTGGCGCGTCAGATCAAATCCTATGAAAAGGCCACTGGGCGTGTCCGCGGATGGTTCCCCGAGATAGCTGGCGTCTGTTCCTGCACGCTGTGAAACGGTGGTGCCCGGACTATTACTAAAGCCAAAAGTGAAGGCATGCCGCCAGATTTTCTTCTGGATACCAAAAGAGTACGCGGCGCGGTGAATGCCCAGAGGCCGTCCGTTGTAGACAGTCGGAATTACTTCGGCAATCAGGGCCGTCGTAGGCCTGATATCGATGGCCCCTCCTATGCCGATGGAGATGGCATTGTATCCGGGCAGAGACGGAAACGAACTGGTCTCGTAGGAAGAAGGGGAAAACAACCGGCGGTCGTTGAATGACACGGTGGGCACAAAGTAGATCTGCGCCTTCACCGGGTGGATGTTGATGCTCTTTGAAAACACGCCCTCGATGTTCTCGCTGAACATTCTGTCAAAATCATTCAGACCATCGAGGGAGACGCGAACTGCGGCATTCAGCGGCTGCCCGTCATGCTCATCGAGGAAGTTATAGGCAGCCATCATCTCAATCGGCCTACCGATCAAGGTTGGCGAGCGGTAAATGCTCACGCTTAGCTTGTCCGTAACTCCGTATGCCAGGCCGAATGACGAAATCGAAACCCCGTCGAGGCCCAACAGCGCACCGCCGCGAGCCGTGCCTGAAAACGCCGGATCGTAAGCAAACCTGTGGGTAAAGTTGACGTACACGCCATGGCGGTCCAGGCGGCGTCCGGTGGGCAAAGTGAACAGCCGGTCGTCGCCCGGCTGGTAGACCTTGGACTGCGTGCCCTCGTGCGCAGGCATCAGAGCCGCAGCCTGAGGCCCCTTGGCCGACGACAGAGAGCGAACATAAGCATGAACGGCCTGAATATCCCGCTCCGAAAGCTTGTCGCGCCACGCGGGCATCGCAGTGCCTTTCTTTCCGTTGGTAATGATTTCGATCATTTGCTGTTCAGAGAGGGACGCCAGCAGTTTCGGATCGGTGAAATCGGGCGTTTTGAACGCGGCTATTCCTTTGCCGTCGGGGCCGTGGCACAGCGTGCAGTTGCTCTTGAAGATGCTCGCTCCGTCGGGCGGGTCCTTACGAGCCGCTTCAGCGGCAGGTGCAGAAGGCGCGCTGCTAGCATGCGCGACTGCCAAGGGTTCGGCTTCCCGAACCGTCCGGGCTGCCAAATCGACAAGATATCTCTTCCCATCTCGCTCCAGTACGACAGTCGTCGTCGAGTCCTTCACAAACTCGACTCCTAAGTACGTTGCCAAAGGGCTGGGCTGCGGACTGGGCAGGCCTGGCATGGCCGCAACAGAGTTCCCCTCTATGGCGAGCACGTAAGGCGTGATGACAGTACTCATTCCAGCAAAAAGCACGAAGGCCACAATTAGCGCAAGCCGCTTGCTCATTGTCACTCCTCTCCCCTTTCCAAAGTCGTGACACGTGACTCGGAATTGGTTCAAATCCGATTTTGCTTCTCTGCCCTGCAAAACTCTTGCTACGAATACGATGCCCTTAAGACGCTTAAAGCGGCTCATTCTGTTGTAAACAATTTGTAATACTAAGGTCGTTATCCTCTTTGTGTTTGTTATTTGAATCAACGGAGATTTTTACAAATCGGTGACAAGATCGGCATTTCAGATGCACCATACTAGTGTGTTCGGACTGGCCGGTTGCTATTGTCCGGAGCGAGCGGCCGGGCGAAACCGCCGACGAGCACCTCAGGCGAACAACCGACAAACAGAGCGTGGTCTATAATGGGCTCGAGAGATTTTCTCCATACCGATGCCGAAACGCCGTTCTCCGGATTGTACGTGGCGGCTGGCGCAATTTGTGAGCTGTCGACGAATTTCCAGAACATTCTTGAAGCAGCGCATGAGAGTTTCTTGCCGCTGGAGGGTCCTCGCCGCCAAGTTGACTTCCAATTACGCCTCTGGGTAGACGCATCTGCTCAGTCAGCGCCGCCTTGGCCGAAGGCACACTTCAGGGGACTTGGCCACCTGATCTTTGGCGCCTTCGACTCCGAGAACTCAATCCTCATTGATCGAAACGCGCGGCGCGCCGTGGGCCGCTTTTCGCCTGGCATCGGCGCCGACCGTGACTATTGGAAGCGCGTCATCTTCTCCAATCTGCTGACGGCGCTGGGTGGTTCAATTGGCGTGACCGAGCTTCACTGCGGCTGCGCTGTAAGGGGTGAAAAAGGGCTTCTTCTGTCCGGCAGCTCTGGCTCAGGAAAGTCCACGCTTGCTTTGGCCCTGGCGCGCGCAGGGTTCGCGTTCTTGTCCGACGATCGCACATGGATTTCAAACCGTGACGGCGGGCTGCAGGCTTGGGGCCTTCCCACCCTCCTCAAGCTTCGCCCTGACGCTGTCGCGCTTTTCCCTGAGCTACGTCGCTTTCGACCGGCGGTCCCTCGGGATGGCAGAGCCGCAATCGCCGTGGATGTTGTAAGTCAACTCGGACTTCATCGCGTCTTGCACTGCGAGCCTCACTGGCTGGTTTTCCTCGAGCGCTCTGGATCCTCAACGAGCACACTAATCCGCATGCCAGCCGACGAGGCAGTTGCGCGCCTGGGACAAGACCTGCTCCCTGAACCGCCGGGCGTCGCGGAGACACAGTTGGAAACGATCCGGCGCTTGACGGAGCGCGAATGCTGGCTGCTTCGCTGGGGAGGTACGCCGCAGGAGGCCTCTCAACTTTTGGCACGGTCGGTCGAATTCGGCTTCGAGACTGGATCGGTTATAGCCGCTGTGACGACCGGAAGGCAGCAAGGGGTGACAAAGCCTGAAGATCCCTTTCGCCGCCAGACGCCCACGCCACACCGCTCCGATTTGCAGGTCATGGGACGCATGATCCGGCTCGAAACCAATAGTCCGACGGTTCTTGCTGAGACACGGCGGCTCTTTCATTGCTATGAAAACCTCGATAACAGCGCGGAACAGCTTCCAGCTCGTCCTGCCCTTGGGCCTCCGGAGTTTCGCTGGCGAATTGTGAGCGAATCCCAGCCGACGGCAACACCGCCCTGGTCATGCCGGTCTGCATTCGCGGATCAGGGTCTTCGCTACACCAGTATTGGGCAACGCAACTTCGTTGCCGTTGATCTTGAGAAGCGAGAAGCAGTGGGTTTCCTTACGGAGGGCTTGGCGAGCGACAAGCCGGGCTTTTGCAACCTCTTCCTCGACCCTTTGTTTTGCATGACTGCAGAAGCTTTGGGTTTGACTGCCGTGTTTTCCTCATGTGTCGCGCACGACGACAGAGGGCTCTTGGTTTTCGGTCCGCCCGGTAGTGGCAAAACGAGTTCAAGCTACCTGGCGGGAAAGCTCGGACTCGAATTCTGCGCTGATCAAGCGACTTTCCTGGAAGTGGAAGGCGATGCAATTCGCGCCTGGACTGGATTTCTGCCGGCGCTTGTCCGTGAGGACCTGCTCCAGTTTCTTCCACAGCTTCGCGACGTGACTCGCCCGCTCCGATACGGTGACTCGGTTTACCTGGAGCTTGACATCGCCATACCTGGCCTGAACCGCCCCGCCAGCGTGGCGCTGGTCGGTTGCGTGTTTCTCGAAAGGAGTTCGGCGTGGCCGGCGCGTCTTATGCCCCTCGAAGGAAGTGAACTGTCGCAAAAGTTGGAGCGCAGCCTGCTTTTCAGGGAAGATTCGCGCTTCAAGGCTCAGCGCGGTGTCGTTCTATCCGCGCTTGAGAGACTGCCTGCCTCGCTCATCGCCTACGGAGGCGATCCGGCTGAGGCCGCCGCCTTCTTCCCACAATTGCTCACTGGCGCACGAAGAAAAGCAGATCCTTCGCTTCGCTCAGGATGACAGGCCTCGCTCAGGATGACATGTCATTCTGAGCGAAGCGAAGAATCTGCATTTGGTTGCGGCTCTGCAGCCCTGTTTCACTGAGGAGCGAGTTCTTTCTGAAGCTGCTTTATGAACACACGGGCACAGGCTGTCCAAAAAGAGGATTCGCTGGCGAGCGCGGTCCCCTTCACTTTGCTGTTCGCTATCCTCTTCCTCTATCTGCAGGTGTTCATATTCCCGGACATACCGCGCTGCGCGTCTGGTGATCAGGCCATCTATCTGCAGCACGCCACGCGAATGTTGCAAGGGGACGTGATCTACCGGGACTTCAGCCATTTCACGCCTCCCGGTACCGAACTGATTTACACGGTTCTCTTCAGGGTGTTTGGGGTCCGCGCGTGGATCCCCCAGGCCATGCTGGTTGCGATTGGCGCTGGTTTGGCGTGGCTCAGCATCGCGATCTCCAGAAAGCTTATGACCGGCCCGGTCGTTTATCTGGCTTGCCTTCTCTTTCTGGTCTTTCCCTTCAGTGGTTTTCTCGACGCCACACATCATTGGTACGGCACGCTCGCCGTCACCGCCGCCTTGGCGGTCTTGCTGGAGAAGCGAAGCGCTGCCCGCCTGGCCTGGGCAGGCGCGCTTTGTGGCTTGGCGGCGTCCATCGCACAAACCCAGGCATTAGTCGCTGTAGGTTTCGGTTTGTTCCTGCTCTGGGAACGGCGTCGAAACCACGAACCCTGGCGCTCACTAGTTAAGAAAGAAGGGTATTTAGTCTCGAGCTTTCTGGCCGCGATTCTGGCCTGGAACGGATATTACGTTTGGAAAGTGGGTTTGAGGCAGTATCTCTACTACACGGTGGTGTTTGTCACAAAGTACTATCCCGCCGACCGATTCAACAACTGGAGAGCTTACCTGGCGTATTGGCCTTCCGTTCACCTTTGGGCGAACTTGCCCGACTTGAGCGCCTGGTTCTTTATCCAGGCATTGATTCCATTGGTTTACATTCTGTTCTTTGTGCGCTATGCAGTCCAGTCTCGACTGCGGCCAGAGCAGCCATGGGCGCGCCTGATGTTGGTGAATGTCACGGGAGTGTTCATGCTCCTTGCCGTGGCCCCAGCGCCTTCCTACGTCAGGTTGTACTGCGTGTCGCTTCCCGGCCTCGTCGTACTCTCTTGGTTTCTTGATTCACCTCTCCGGACTGAACGGATTCTCCAGCGGATCGGCTGGGCCGCAGTACTGGTTGTGGGGATTGTGAGACCGGTCATCGCTCAGGTGCGTTGGAGAGCCTGCCTTGAACTCCCGACGGGCCGCACGGCCTTCTTTGATCCCGCACTCTATGAGAAGTGCAGATGGCTTTCCGAGCGAACCCGGCCTTCGGAATACTTCTTCGGCGATCCTTTCCTTTGCTTTACGCTTGGACTCCGCAATCCTGCCCGGGTGCCTTTCGTAAGGCCCACGGACTACACCAGACCGGAAGAGGTCGAGGACGTAGTCCGAATTCTGGAAAAACGTCAAGTTCACTTCGTGAATTGGTACAACGGTGTTGATGCGTCAGGCCCGTCCGGAGATCACCTTGCACCGCTCCGTCTCTGCCTCTCTGCTCATTACCATGTGGCGAAGACGTTCTCCAATTTCGACCAGGTCTGGGAAAGGCAGGAGGCCGAGCGGTGAATCGTTATTTCGCCCGCGCGATTACAGGCTATCTCACTGTTTCGAGCTGGCCTGGAGAACACCTGGTGATATTGGCGAGCTTTGGTCACGGAGACTGGCAGCGTGGATTGGAATGGCTCGATCAGACCGGCCTCGCACTCCGGCTCTGGGATCGGTTGAAAGCTTCCGGCGCTCAAGGCGCCGTGCCGCCCGGAATCGCTGCGCGCCTCGAACAAAACATGGCGGACCATAACTCGCGCGTGGCGGCCATGGCGGAAGAGTTCGATTCGATCAACTGCGTATTCGAGGCAGCCGGGATCGATCATGTCGTGCTCAAGGGTTTTGCTTTGGCTCCCGAGTACACCCCTGACGCCCGCTTGCGGCCTGCCTACGATTATGACTACCTGGTGCAGCCGGCGTCGATGGAACGAGTGTCGCACGCCTTGGGAAGTGCTGGGTATATTCAGCGTCGCGAACGGGTTGACCATCCTATCGTGTATGTTCACTCCTCGCGCACCCCATATATTCCGTCGCGACGTGAAGACCTTTATTCCGCCAACCTGCACCGCAGCGTCGAGATTCACACTCGCCTCTGGGAACCGGATGCCCTCAAGATACCGCTGCCGCTACCGGACGATTTCCTGGCACGAAAACGCCTGCGAAACTGGCAAGGCCATCGCTATTACTCACTTTCGGAAGAGGATGAGTTGTTGTTCCAGGTTCTGCATGCCTTTCGACATATCCTCGAGTGCTGGTGCCGTCTTTACACCTTCCTCGAAATCGCACACTTCCTCGAACGCCGGCAATCAGACTTGGCTTTCTGGCAGCGATTCGCAGACCGAATCAGTGTTAGCCCTCGACTGCCGGAGATGGCGGGCGTGGTTTCCTCGCTCGCTGCCCGCTTGTTTGGTGCGCCCATTCCAGCCACGATTGATGCCTGGGTGCCTCGCAATATGCGCCATCGGTTGCTTCTCTGGGTAAACCGTTACGGCTGCGACTCAGCCTTGGCCAATTTCACAGGCAGCAAGTACAGCCTCCTGCTCTACCGCGAGTTTGTTCCGGATGACGCGACCTGGCGGGAGATCCGAAGAAGACGACTCTTCCCTCTACACCGGCCAAACCGCGCCGCAGGCGGGCCGACTGCCGGCCTTTCTGCTCGCATCACGGCGATCTCGAAACAAGTCACCTATGTGGCTAGGCGCCTGTCACATCATGTGATCGCTGCGGCTCAATACGCGTGGGCGTCGATTCAATGGGAGCGCACCCGAACCGCGCGCCGTTAGGTACAATTGATGACTGGCACCCCGACCTCGCCAATACCGATTCTCTTTCTCGAACAGCAGGCCCATCGCGCAGGCGCCCAGCGCGTTCTCGGCGAGGTGTTGCACGTAGTTGAACCCGATTATCTGCCCATCGTGGGTTTCCCTGAGAATGGACCCTATGTGGGAGAGATCAAGCGCCGCGGCACCGAGACCTTTCTCTACCCGCTCGGTCGCTATAGCTCCGGCCGAAAGTCGGTTGCTGACATGGCCAAGCTGCCGCTGCGGAGCGTTTATTGCGGATGGCTGCTGGCACGCATCATTCGCCGCAGAGGAATCAGATTGGTCTATATCAACGGCCCGCGTTCCCTCATCGCCGGGGCGCTGGCGGCGCGCCTAACGGGCACGCCTGCGGTGTTTCACCTGCACCTCACCATGACCCGTAAGACCGACATCTTGGTCGTGGCCAGGGCGGCAAGGCACATGGCCAAGATCCTAGCTTGCTCGGAGACCACGGCAGCGGTGTTGCTGGCAAGCCATCCGGAACTCAAGAGCATCTTGCAGGTCATATACAACCCGGTGCGCTTGCCCTGTGACGCCAAGCCTGGTTCGCCCCCAGCCGGCGAGTTAAGTGCCGATGCGCCGGCCAGCAGAGCCTTCGTCGTGGGCGTCGTGGGTCGCATTACGGCGCAAAAGGGACAGCACGTGGTGCTCGATGCTGCCTTGGAGCTTGCCCGCCGAGGCCAGAGACCGCGCGTCATCCTCGTCGGTGCTCCGGGCCCACACAGCCCCGACGACGATTCCTACCTAAGCTCTCTGAAGTCGTTTGTCAGGAACTCGGGTTTAGATAACCAAATCTCCTGGACCGGTTACCAGGAGGATCCAAACCCACTCTACCGTGCCTGCGATGTCATTGTAATTCCCTCGACAGTTAGTGAAGGGCTTCCGATGGTGGCCATCGAGGCGATGCAACTGGGGATTCCTGTCATCGGCTCCAACGTTGGGGGAATTCCGGAAGTCGTCCGCGACGGGTTGAATGGCTATCTCTTTCCGCCCGGGAACTCGGCGGCTCTGGCTGAGCGTATTCAGCAGCTCTTAAACGATCGCGGGCTTCTGCGGCACATGAAGGCGGAAGCGCGCACCAGCGTCGATGGAAGATTCTCAACGGAAACCTTCGCGCTGTCAATTCGTCGAGTAATTAGTAAGTGCACATCGAGCTGATTGGCGCGTGTAGCCGGCTCTTGAAAGCTGCGGTTTGAGTCGGCGTGAAAGTGGAGGCCGCTGCATGGTTCCGTACAAACTAAGGTTGACGCTTCGACTGCTCGGAGCGACGCTGGGATTACTGATGCTCGGTTGTACCGCGCACCAACAGCCTTCTCGAGTCGAAACTGCTCTAGCCAATGCGGCGAAGGATGTCGTTATTCCGATCGTGGCTGAGAATAAGAAAGACCAGCTCCCTGACTCGCAGGACGTGGCGCACCAGGGCCGCGAATTATTCGTTCAATCGTGCGCCATCTGCCACGGGGCTGACGGTCGTGGTGAAACGTATATCGGGCGAAACATGTACCCTCCGGCGATGGACATGAACTCGCCGCACGTGCAGCACTGGAGTGACGCCGATCTGTTCTGGATCATTCAGAACGGCGTTCGCCTCACCGGAATGCCCTCCTGGGAATCCAGCATTTCCGAGACGGACACCTGGAAGCTCGTGCGATTCATCCACGGCCTTCCACGCCTCAATGCCGCCCCGCCCGCTCCAGTTGCCACTCTGCAAACTCAAGCGGCAACTCAGAACGCTGACGCTGCGTTGGTCAAATACGGGAAAACACTATACAGGCAAGAAGGCTGCTTCACGTGTCACCGGCTCAATGGCGAGGGCGGCACTGTCGGCCCCGACCTGACCATGGAGGGAACGCGCGGCCGCACCGCCGAATGGCTGGTTGGCCACTTCAAGGACCCGCCCGCTTACGTGCATGGCTCTGTGATGCCGCCCTTCAAGAATCTCACCGATGAGCAACTGCGGGCGCTCACGGAGTTTTTGCAGAACCAAAAGGATCGGAACAAGTAGCGTCGACCGCAGCTTCCGGATTCCTCCGCGCGATCCTTTCGTACGGTTTTCTCATCACGGCTGGCCCTTCAGCACCGCGGCGACCGAAGGCGGAAGCTTGTCGGCATTCGCCAGCAGCAGCGAGATCTGCCACATCTCGGTGGTGGCTAGGCTCTGACTGAAACCTGGCATTCCGGTCAGGCGGATTCCATTCGCCACTTTCCAATAGGTCTCGCCGGGGGGATCGTCGGTGACACCCGTTCCTTTCAACAGTTCGGGCGGCTTCGGAAACTCCCCGCGCGCAATAGCAGTCGGCTCCTTGCCCGGGACACCGTGGCACACCGCGCAATGGGTTAGATATTGGTGGGCGCCGGCAAGGTAGTTGGCTTCGCTCGCTTCGATGGGGACAGTTTTCGGCATCTCCTTTTGCAATCTCGCATCCAGCGCCATATGCGCCAGCCGCCTTTCAAACGGCATCGGAGGTGCGCTTGTAGCCACGGGCGCCGAACCGCGCGAGAAGTAGGCGTACACTCCGCCCGCAATGCAAACTAGGGTGATAATTACGCCTGCCAAGAAGCTTTTCATCTCTGACTCCTGTGTTAAGTTCACCCCGAAGGTTCTGAGCAACTGCTGGGATCCTTCGCCCGCTGAACAAACCGGCGAGCTCAGGATGACATGCCATTCTCACTCATCGTATACGTGGCATCATCTATTTGAATAATCCTTATTGACTCATTCCTGCAGCGGATAACGGCCGCACTGGAGCGCGGTGTCATACATGGCCAGTACGTTGGCCACCGGCACCTGGGCCTGGATGTTATGGACGGCGTTAAAGACAAAGCCGCCGCCGGGTCCAAAAAGCTTAAGGCGCGCGCACACTTCCTTGCGAACGTCTTCGGCTGAGCCAAAAGGTAAGGTATGTTGAGTATCCGCTCCTCCGCCCCAGAACGTGATTCGGCCGCCAAACTTCCTCTTCAGTTCGCCGGGGTCCATGCGATCGGCCGAGGTTTGAACCGGATTGAGAATATCGAAACCCGCGCCGATGAAATCCTCAATCAGGTCAAAGACCGACCCGCAGGAATGGAGGAATATCTTCCAGGCGGTGTGCTTATGAATCCAGTCGTTGGTTTGCTTGTGAAAAGGCAAAAACAGTTGGCGGTAGGCTTTGGGCGCCAGAAGCAGGCCGTTCTGCGTACCGAAGTCCGTGCCCGTAACATAGGCCACGGAAGGGCGGTCGCCGACGGCTCGATGTATTCTCTCCAGGTTTGCCAGATTAATCTCAGTCTGACGTTCAAAGATCTTGTAGACATAGCCCGGCCGGGCGCTCAAACTGATGTACCACTCTTCAGCGCTGCGAATACCCTTGGGGTCCTTGAGCATTTGGCCCGGGACTTTGGCAATGTCGCCCAAGCTGAGCATGCCGAGGTTCACGACAATCGCTTTGTCCGTCTCGGCATGAAGTCTCAGGGACTCCCGATTAAGATGTTCGAGTTCCGCGTCGGAGAATGGACCGAACTCTTCCAGGTTGTCTTCGACTTTGAGATTGCTTTCGTCGATAGGGTGATGTCGGAAAATTGGATCAAAGTAGAGTCCCCCCTTCGGCATCCTTCCACTCGGTTGAGCAAAGCCGTCTCCTTGCGGGTGCATGAGGAGATCGCCGTCCGGCTCGGGAGTGGTGTTGAATCCCTCCGGCACCAGGACGGGAGTTCCGTCAAAAGTCCTCCACTCTTTCCACCCTTCCAACTTAAATCCGAAAGAAGTGCCTGTGCCTGCCAGCCTGACGGTGTCCGTTCCCAACGCCTCGACAATGTCCAACGTCACCTCACCCAACATCTGAAGCGGCTCGATGACTTTCACCGGCGTGCCGGGCGGGTCGAGTGCGAGCGCCTGGCGAAGCTTGTAAACGGCGCTGACATGCATGCCTGTCACCGTCGTTGCACCGAGGTCTAAGGGGACTCGATCGGGTTCCTTGTGTTGAAGTGCCAGGTTCACTCGCTCGCGTGAGTTCATCGTCAGCGACTCCTTCTCATGCCATTTGCCACCTGCCGGGCTTTGCGCCCGCAACCGTGCGGACTTTGCCCTGCTCCTCGAGCCGGTCCAGGTGGCCCCGGACGGGGAACATGGCCAACTGCCAGGTCTCCCTGGGCCAATCTCCTACCGCGCTCGAAACTGCGTCAATCAACTCTCTCATGGTAAGGCCCGAGTGGACTTTCGCCAGGCTTCCCAAAATAACCCGGTCGAACAACTCGACAGTTTGCCGCGACTCGGCAATGAAATCCCTTATCTCTTCCCCGCGCATAGTCGGCCAGTGCCCGGAATGAAGAACTTCGAGGTCCAGGCTTTCGAAATATCGCAACGTCGAAAGATAGATATCCACGTAATAGTAAGTAACAGGTATGGAAAGGCCGCCCTGGGCTTTCGGACACCCGCGCCCGTGGATGGCGTCGCCGACGAATGCAGCACGATGCTTCCGGTCGTAGAGCGTCAGGTGACCATGCGAATGCCCCGGCACGTGGAGCACCTCAAGCGCCCAGTCGTCGCGCAAGCGAATCCTTTCGCCACCCGAGAAGGTGACATCTGTCTTTCGCGCCTTTCCTGCATCGGGCGGCGGGTCCGCCTCAAAACCGACTCCGTGTTCTTCCCGCATGAAATTGTAACGCACATCGTAGAGAGTGCGCGGGTCCTCAACCAACGCCCGGTCGGCTTCGCCGCAAGCCAGCCAGGTACCCGGTGAGAGCTGCTTGATGGCCTGGTTGCCGCCCTGGTGGTCCACGTCGGAGTGAGTGGTTATGGCAAGCGTAAGGCGAGCGGGGGCCACTCCGATCGAGTCAAGGTATGGAAATATCACCGCTTCGGGAGTAGTCGCGATACCAGTGTCCACCAAGACCACATTCTCGCCGACCAACAGGTACTGAAAAAGGTTCCGATCGCCGAACAGCGACTGAATGCGGTAAGCTCCAGGGTAAAGTTGCATGGGTCACTCCGAGCCAGTGAGCGGTTGCCAGTTGTCCTTTGTCATTCGTCATCAGTTTTCCAGTTTCTTGTTTCCAGTGTCCACTTCTCGTTTCTGATTTCTAATTTCTGATTTCCTCAAAAGCCTTTGTGGCCGCCTCCACGGTTCTGGCGACGTCACTCTCATGATGAGCGGTGGAAACAAATGCTGCTTCAAACTGCGAGGGCGGGAAGTAAACACCCCGGACGAGGAGTGAGCGGAAGAAGCGAGCGAATCTGGCTGTGTCCGCCTTCTTGGCCGAGGCATAATCCGTCACCGAATCGTTCGTGAAGAAGCAGGTGAACATCGACCCCACTCGGTTAACAGTGAGCGGCACGCCGGCCTTCGCCGCCGCGGTTGCTAACCCGCCGACAAGGCGGTTCGAAACCCCTTCGAGGCGCTCGTAAGTGCCGGGGCGGCGAAGAATCTCAAGGGTCTTGAGTCCCGCCGTAACCGCGAGCGGATTTCCGGAAAGCGTTCCGGCCTGATAAACAGGACCCGCTGGCGCAACCCAATCCATCAGCGAAGCTCTCCCGCCATAGGCTCCCACCGGCAACCCGCCTCCGATAACCTTGCCAAGGGTAGTAAGGTCCGGCTGAATTTTGAAGAGTTCCTGCGCGCCTCCGTAAGCCACGCGAAATCCCGTCATCACTTCATCGAAAATGAGCACAGTTCCCTGCCCCGCCGTCAGCGTGCGAAGTTTCTCGAGGAATCCGGCCTGGGGCGATATGCAGCCCGCGTTACCTACCACGGGCTCGAGGATTACAGCCGCGAGTTGATTGGCATGGATCCGGAACGCCTCCTCGAGCGCCGCCGGATCATTGAAGGGCACAGTGACCGTCAGTTCCGCGAGCGCCCGAGGCACTCCGGGGCTGTCGGGCAAGCCCAGTGTGGCCACGCCCGAACCGGCCTTCACCAGCAAGCTGTCGCTATGGCCGTGGTAACAACCCTCGAACTTGAGAATTCGCTCCCGGCCCGTGGCGGCGCGCGCCACCCGCAGGGCGGAAAGCGTAGCCTCCGTCCCTGAATTCACCAGGCGCACGCGCTCGATGGAGGGATAGGCGTCGCAAATACGCTCTGCGAGCTCGACCTCGCCCTCGGTACAAGCGCCGAAGCTCGTTCCCCGCTCGAGGGCCTTGGCCAATGCTCCAACGACTTCCGGGTGGGAGTGACCAAGAATCAAAGGCCCCCAGGACATGACATAATCGAGGTAACTCCGGCCGTCCACGTCAACGATGGCAGAACCCTTGCCGCCGGCAATAAACACCGGGTCGCCACCCACCGCACGGAAGGCGCGAACCGGTGAGTTCACTCCTCCAGGCATCAACGTCAGGGCCTTTTGAAAAAGTTCTTGGGATTTCGTTGGCATATGATTTCTCTCGTAGTGCTGGCCGTGAGCCAGCATCTGCAGGCCCTTCGCCCGGCTCAGGGCAGGCTCTAAAGGTCGGCCCTAGGGCCGCTGGCAAACATCTGCCGGAGTGGGCCTATGTCCCAAAGCGCCGCGGCCAAGCCGATATGAAGTTTCGCCGCCAGCTTCAAATAGGACTGCGATCCCTCGATCCTATCCTGAATGACCTCCAGGAATCTGGGGCTGCGCGCGCCGAACTCCACCATGCGAGTAGAGACCGCACCACCCAGGAATTCTCCGTAATAGAAGGTGCGGGCAAGCCGCGCCCCGAGCGCCAGCGCCTTGCCGAATTCTTCCTGCACACGCGCCGGGTAGAGCTCCGGTTGCCCCTCGAGAAGCGACTGCGCCACGAGTTCGCCGGAGCGCATCGCGTAATAGATACCCTCACCTGTGACGGGGTCAACCAGGCCGCCGGCATCTCCCGCCAGCGCCCACCCCGGACCGGCCAATCGCAGGCCTGCCCATGTATCCACGCTCAGCGCGGGAAGCAGGTGGCTGTAGATTCTGGCGCCCTCGCAAGAGTATCCGAACCGGCGCATAAAGCCATGAAGCCGTTCCCGCAAGCCCGCCATCCGATCCTCGCCCACTTTCCCGCAAACGCCCACCGAGTGGTGGGCCGCACGCGGAAACGCCCACGCGTAGCCCTCGAAGTCCTCGAAGAATTGCACCCGCAGCAAGTCGTCCCGGCCGGGAACGTAATAGCCAAAAGTGAGCATGAAATCGCGCGGCCCAAAGTCCTCTGTCAACTGGGACCGCAGGCGGGTTCGCGCACCCGCCGCGAGGATAAGAAAATCGCCCCTGTAATGGCCGCGCTTGCCCTCCAACTCCCAGCCTGAGCCGGCCGGCCGCAGTTCAACCACCCGCTCCTCCACTACTTCCGCACCTGCTGATTGGGCGCGGGCTAGCAGGAGTCCATTCAGATTACGACGGGAATAAATAGCCAACGGATGGCGGAGATGAAAGCGGAGCGAGGCACAATCGCCAGCAAAAAACTCAATCTCCTCTACGAGCTTTGCATCTCCCATCGCAGGTAACAAGAAAGGGTAACGTCTGAGCGCATTGTAAGATACTCCGCCTCCGCAAGGTTTTTCCCAACCAGGCGCTTCCTCGAAAAGCGTGGCTCGCCCTCCACCGTGTGCAATACACTGTGCGGCCATCGCGCCGGCTGGCCCGCCACCGATGATAACCGTGTGCGTGGGTTTCATGACGCATCACGTAAAGCATGAGGACTACTTGAATCGAAGACGCTCCAGAGTGAGCCCTTCGACGAGCGAACCCAGGATGGGGAGTAAGATCGACCCCATCGCACTAAGAGCAGTGGCCATATCGATAGGTACGGAAGGCGATTCCTCGATTTGGCGGTACAACGTTAAGAGGGTGTTCATACGCTCGACCTCGTTGGGCCTGCTGTAAGTCGCTGTCGCGTCGTAGTCGAGCTCCTGCAAAGCAGCCTCGATGACCGCGAGTTCCTTAATCTTCCGTGCTCCAATCAAGCGACGGATACCCACTTGCGGGTAAAGAAAAAAGAACGCGGCTATGATGGATATCGGCAAGATTATTGTGTAAAGCGTAGCATGGAGGGCCCAGATATTCTTCCAGTGAATGAGCACGCAAAGCGTTGACTCGCAGAACAACTGAATGGAGAAATAGAGTGCGAGCACGCCCGTAACACGAGACAGCGCCCGGATGGCAGGAGTCCTGGCGGGGAGCACGAACATCCTCATTTGGCCGTACGACTGAAGAGAGTAGATCAAGCGAATCGTCATGACCGCAAATCCTAAACCGTAGCCGGAAATAAGGAAAAAGGGCCCCCCGAAGACTACTGCTACGGCAACCCACAAGCCTGAAAGCTGAGGACCGAGGAGCGCCACCAGGAGAAGCCCGCCCATGCAGAAAACAGCGGCCCAAATGTCTTGAATGCCTCCGGTGACCCTGGCCACATCAAGAGCGAACTGCCTCCGCGATTCCTCACGCTCGAGCACCTTCTCCAACTTCTCAAAAGCAGCCTTGACTCGACCGTACCCAGAAATGAGCAGTAAAGTTCCGAGCATGGTAATCGCACTTCCGAGGTAAGCAATGAGCGCTTCATTCAGATTCTGCTGATGTCTACTGACAATTCGAATTGCCTCATAGACCAACAACGGAATGACTTCGATAAGAAACACGCAAAACATGGGATGATGGCTACGCAGAATCGGCAAGCAGCCAAACAACCCGATATAGGAGGGGGGACGGTACTCGAGGTCGGCGAACCGGAGATTATCGTATGCGGCGTGTCGCTTTGCCATTGTCTGATTCAGTGAACGAGCGATTTTAGCAGGCCAATCACCGAGAACAGTGTCAGAGGATCCGATGACTCGGTCAACAGCCCCTCAAGGTGTCGCCGAACATATTGTCCTGACCTCCCCCGCCACGCAAGGAAATTCGCGAAGGCGGGGGACGATAGCCATTTCTGAGCGATCTCATAGGCTCTAAAGCGGTCTTGGTAGGTCGACACGAGCTGGTTCGCGTAGACTTCGGCAAGCCTGCCGACATCTTGGGCCGGTTCGGACAGTGCGCTCGCGATCAAATCGGCCGCCATGAGCCCACTTTCCATGGCTTTGCCGATACCCTCTCCACTGAACGAGAAAGTGAGACCGGCAGCTTCACCGACAACCAGGAGGCCAGGGCGGCCAAACTCCGCTCCCTGCAATGCCGTGCGAAGCGGTGCACCCTGTAACCGGGTCACTGACTTGGAGTTGGCGATTACCTGCTGCGCCGGCGGAAAAGTCTCGAGAAAGGTCTCCAGAACTGCTCGAAGGTTTGGAGGGGGGAGCTTTGCCGTGGTGTCGCGAAAAACTCCCACTCCTACGTTGAACGCATCGGCTGGCCCAGGAAAGATCCATCCGTAACCTGGGCAAATCGCCTTGTCGTACGAGATGCAGAGGTGATCAAACGCCTCTCGGAACTTCGGGCCAGTCTTGACGTAGACACGTGCAGCAATGGCGCTCGGTAGCGGACGGAGGCAAACGCCGAATG
This sequence comes from uncultured Acidobacteriota bacterium, assembly GCA_963831905.1. GTDB lineage: Bacteria > Acidobacteriota > Terriglobia > UBA7540 > UBA7540 > CAVROP01. The sequence goes on from CAWHRX010000010.1 coordinate 889,378, forward strand.
ACAAGAGTGCTTCCGCAGCCGCACCAGTCGCTAACACCGTGACCCGTGCCTTGATGCGCACGCGTTCGTCGGTGAGCGTATTCCTCAAGGTGGCGCCCGCAACCATATCGTCCATGAGCAAAGGTGCAACGGCTTCGTAGGGTGCCATAAAACACGTCCCGGACTCAACTGCTGCTCTTCTCAGCAGTTCATCGAAATCGAACCGCGGTATGCATGCAAATTCACCCCGAAGGGCGACGTAGGAGCCGTTAGGAGCGTAAATCCTGATAGTTTTGAGGCGCGATGCCTTGTGGAGCACGTCGTCTTTCAATGAGAGTTTCTGGAGCGCGTTTAGAGCATCGGGGATCAATGCGTCGCCACAGACTTTGTCGCGCGGGAACTCGTGCTTATCGGCCAGTACTACCTTAAGTCCGTGGCGCGCGAGTGCACAACTCGCAGCAGAACCCGCCGGACCACACCCTATTACGAGGACATCAGCATTAGTCTCTGAGGTCATTCGTACTCACAAGTCTCATCTACTCAGATCCAGAAACGCCGTTTGCGTCACACGCTGGTGTCATTATACACTTCCCCACCTTACGGCAGCGAGATCAGTGATTTTGGTGCAATTGGACCTCATCAAACTCGCAGGGCGGACATAGAGTGGGTCCACGTGGCGCGGCGAAGCAGCAATCCATTCAGGCCGCAGCGGGGATAGATGGCTAAAGGCTTACGGAGCCGGAATCGAAACGAGGCATTATGGGAAGCCAGGAATTCAACTTCCCGCACCAGTTTAGCTTCCCTCCGCGCCGCGCGACAGGAAAGGGTAGCGGGCGAGCGCCTTAGGCGTCACCCCGCCACCACAGGGTTTCTCCCAGCCAAGCTTCTCCTCGAAGACACTGACGCGCCAACCGGCGCGAGCGAGCTTTTCGGCGGCCATAGCGCCCGCCGGCCCGCCGCCGATAACGATGAAGTGGTGTCGCCGACTGTTTGTCACTATCCCGGCCTCACCGGGCGACCACGATGGTAGGCTACCAAAGACTCGTGGGCTTGTCAAGCGAAAAATGCGCGAAAAAGCGGGTGCCGGCGCCATGCTGCCCGATCCGAAGGTGCCAAAAAGCCCGCACTTGCGCAGGCGGAACCGGCTCGCCCTCAAGATCAGACGCGCAGGGCGGTCATAGGGTGCGTCCGCATCGCGCGGCGGGCCGGGAGGTAGCTGGCAGCAACGGCGGCGAGCAGGAAGAGCGCTGCGACGCCGGCGAAGGTGGCAGGGTCGGTGGCGCTGATGTGGAAGAGCAGGCTCGTCATCAGCCGCGTCAGGGCGAAGGCTCCTGCGAGCCCGAAGCCGATTCCCACCAGTGCCAAGGCCAGGCCATGCCCAACGATCATTCGCAGGATGTCAGCTTGCTGCGCTCCCAAGGCGCGCCGGAGGGCAACTTCCTGGGTGCGCTGCGCCGCCGAGTAGGCAATTACTCCGTAGATGCCGACCAGAGCAAGCAGCAGCGCCACCGCCGCGAACGACCCCAGCAGCATTACCAACAAACGCCGCTGGCCTATATCCGACTCCACCAGATCGTCCATGGTTTGTACGGAGGCGACCGTCTGATCGGGGTCCAAGGCCTCAACCTGTGCGCGAACGGCTCGGGTGAGCGACAGCGGTGCGCCAGTGGCGCGGATGGCGAGAAGCGTCCAGGGCACAGGATTTTGAGAAAGGGTTGCGTACACGGAGTCCGGCCAGGCGGTATCATCAAGGCTCTGCCGCACGTTGGCGACGATTCCGACGATAGTTGCCGGCTTGGGGTTGACGCCTCCCACCAGAAGGCGCTGGCCGACAGGATCGAGACCCGCAGGATACTCCGGCCAAAAATGGTGAGCCAGGTTCTCATCAATGATGGCCACTCGTTCCGTATCATCCTTGTCACGTTCCGTAAAGTCGCGACCGCGTTTTAGGGGAATACCCATGGTGTGGAAGTACCCGGGCGTGACGGGCAGGATTTTCGCAATCGGGCGTTCGTTGAGTCTTAACGGCGGCTTGGACGCGTCCTGCACGGGCGTTCCCGGGTAGCCCGTCATGGGAAGCGACAGGGCAGCCGTGGCGGCTTGCACGCCCGGCAAGGCGCTGACCTTTTGAACCAATTCCAGAAAGAACAACGTCTTCTTTAGATCCGTGTCATAGCGCACAGGCGGCAAAGAAACCCTCATGGTGAGCAGATGCGCCGGGTTGAAGCCGAGATCGACACCGCGCAGACGAGCAACAGTCTCCATCAGCAATGCTGCGGCGATCAGGAGCACGATCGAGAGGGCGATTTGTCCGACGGACAGCAGGCTGCGAAGCTTGACTCCGGCCAAAATCCCCCGCGAGGATCCCAGCTTTCCGCTCTCGCCGCCGCCTCGCAATACGGCCATGAGATCGGGCCGCGAGGCGCTCAGCGAAGGCGCCAAGCCAAAGAGTACGCCGGTGGCAACGGAAAGCAGGGCAGCGAACCCGAGCACGGCCCAATCCAGGCCAATTTCACCGGAACGCGGCAGTTGAAAAACCGTGAGGTAGGGGATGGCGCGCAGGCTCCAAGCGGCCAACAGCGCTCCCAGCGCACCTCCTGTGACAGCTAAGACAAGACTCTCGACAAGCAGTTGGCCGATGAGGCGAGTGCGCGCTGCACCGAGCGCCGACCGCACCGCGAACTCCCGCGAGCGTACGGTGGCCCGCGCCAGCAACAGGCTGGCCAGGTTGCCGCAAGCGATCAGCAGGACAAATCCAACGGCCCCGAAGAGCAGCCAGAGCATGGAGCGTACGTTTCGCACCAGGTCATCGCTCATCGGGGTGACCGCTTCAGCCATTTTCGGCTTGGCGTCGAGCATGGCGGGATGCGCCTGTGCGTATTGACGCCGGATCACCGTCATCTCGGCGTTAGCCTGCTCGAAGCTCACGCCGGGCTTAAGACGACCGAAGACGCTCAGGTAGGGGCTCAGGGCTCGTGACCGGGGAGAGAAAAACGGCGCTTCCTGCGGCGCGGTCAACCAGATGTCGACATTCGAGAAAAGAAAATGAAAGTGCGGAGGAAGAATCCCGATGATGGTGTATGGCGTGGCCGCCAGCGTTGCCGCCTTACCGACGATCTGCGGATCTCCCGCGAAGCGGCGCTGCCACAACTCGAAACTGATCATCGCGACGGGCGCGCCGCCCGCCGAATCTTCCTGAGGGAGAAAGCCGCGGCCAAGCAGCGGTTCGACGCCGAGAATGTGGAGAAAGCTCGCAGAGATCCGGACAGCAGCTAGGACCTCGGGCTTTCCCCCGCCGGCCAGAGTGATGTCTTCTGTGCCGGCGAAAGCGGCAAGATCGGTGACCGAGTGCGCCGCGGCCCTCATCTCGGCGAATCGCGTCGGAGTGGCGCCCCCCGAAATGTGGACGAGGCGATCGGGATCCGGGTACGCGAGCGGCTTCCACAGAACCGCGTGGATCACCGTGAACATGGCGGTGTTGGCCCCGATCCCGAGCGCCACCATGATTACGGAGATCACAGCGAAGGTGGGATTCTTGCGCAAAGTGCGGAACGCGAACCGTGCATCCTGCCAGATCGTCTCTGGAAGCCCAAAACTCTTCATGGAATCGGCCCTGCCCCGACCCGATGAGTATATCCCCGAGGCGGATCCGGTACAACGACCCCTTCACTTGGTCCGCAGTTAGGTAGCGCGGACCCCAACACCGGGGGTCCGCGCTACCAGACGCCGCCCCTACACCTTGTCATGGCAGCGACGGCATCACGGGGTGGTAGTTGGGGTACGCGGGCTTGGCGTAGTCGGGAATGGGATGCTGCTTAAGCAACTCCATCACCGTCTCGACTGCCTTTTCGAGTTGGGGATCATGTCCTTCGCGCACCAACTTGGGGTCCATCGACACCTCGATGTCGGGCTTGATGCCATGGTTCTCCACTTCCCATTCGCCCTTCAAGCCGTAAATGGCCCAGCGTGGCGCCATGACGCGGCCGCCGTCGAGCAAAGGCGGATAGCCGCCGATGCCGATGAGACCGCCCCAGGTTCTCTCCCCAACGATGGGGCCGATGTCCAGCTTGCGGAAATACCAGGGCAAGGCGTCGCCGCCCGAGCCCGCGAATTGATTAACGATCATGACCTTGGGACCGTAGATCGCCCCTGCGGGCTCCCATTGATCCTTACCCTCGCGAGTCATCACCTTGTTCAGAAGCGGTCGGCGCAGGTAATCGACGATGAAGTCGGCGAGGAACCCGCCATGATTAAAGCGTTCGTCAATTATGGCTGCCTGCTTGCCGACCTGAGCGAAGAAATAGCGGTTGAAATTCGAGTACCCGCCGGGGCCGGTGTCCGGCACGTAGACGTAGGCCACCTTGCCGCCGGTCATCTGGTCAACCTTGCGGCGATTGCTTTCAACCCAGTATAGGTTGCGCAAGTTCTCTTCGTTGTCGACGGGCACGACGGTCACTTGGCGCGAGCCGGTATCATTCGGGTTCGGACCAACTTTTAGAACCACCTGCTGTCCGGCGGTCTCCAGGAAAAAGCTGAAGATGTTGTCCGTGGCGTTCAACTCGCGGCCATTTACGGCCAGCAGGTACTCCCCTTCCCTCACATCCACGCCCGGCTGGGTGAGAGGGGCCTGAAGCCGGGGGTTCCAGTTCTCGCCGTCGTAAACGTGTGTGAAGCGGTAACGGCCGTTCTCAATTTTGTAATCCGCACCCAGCAGGCCGACTTTGACCCTGGGAATCTCAGGCTCCGTCCCGCCGCCGACGAACATGTGGCCGACGGACATGTAGCTCAGCATCTCGCGGAAAAGGTAGTTAAGGTCGCCGCGGCTGGCGACGTTGTCGAGGTAAGGCGCGAAGGTCTTCTCGGCCTGAGCGAGGTCAAGGCCGTGATGGTGCGGATCATAAAAGAAATCCCGCTCGATCCGCCAAACCTCGTGATAGATTTGATTCCACTCGGCGTGCGGATCCACACGCACTTCCATGTCCGCTGTCTTCAAACCGCCCTTGCCTGGTTCGGGCGGCTTGTCGGCGGGGTTGATGAACCATGCCTGCCCTTGTTTGTAGAGCATCTTCTCGCCATCGAAGGAAGTGGTAAAAGCTGATATTCCTCCCACGAGCATGTCCGTCTTGCGAGTCTTGAGTGTGAACTTCGAGGCGGTCAGGCTGGGCGGCCCTTCAAAACTGATGGTCGGTGGGCCTTCCAACAGGAAAATCTCGCCTTCCTTTCCGGCGCTCAGGCCGTAGTAGTTCTTGGCGGGGATGGGCATGGCCAGGACGCGCTGGTTGATCCTGTCAAAGTCAATCTCGACTTTAACGGGCTCCTTCGGCTTATCCTTGTCCTTATCTTTGGCCTCCGCGGATTCCTTGGACTTATCCGCAGCGGCCTTGTCACCTGAGCTTTCCTTGGCGGCGTCAGCGTCGGTTTTCTTGTTTTCCTCGTCGCTCTCGGGGGCCAGCGGCGAGGCCACTCCCTTCTTCAGCACGACGACGTAAACGGACCGCGATATAGGTCGGTCGATGGCCGACATGTCTCCACCCGCCACCAGGCCGAGATCCGTGCTGGCGGTGAAGTAGAGGTACTTACCGCCCTTGTCGAAATCCGGGGATTGCGCGTCGCTCATGCCGTCGGTGATCTGAGTGGCTTTGGCGGTCTCGAGAGAATAAACGAATATCGCATGCATGCGATTATCGAGTTGCTTGGTGTAGGCCAGCCATTTGCTGTCCGGCGACCAGACGGTGCCGAAGCTCGAGCCGTCGAACAGATCGGTGTCCACGTGGACCGGGGTCTTTTTCTCGAGGTCGACGTACCAGAGATTCAGCCGCTTGTCGAAGTAGGTGATCTTCTTGCTGTCCAGCGACCAGGTGGGCGAGTAGAAGAACGTCGGAGGCTTGCCCAGATCGATCTTGGTGACCGGGCCGAGGCCGTTCTGGGGGCTGATGTGGAGGGCGTACTCGCCGGATTCATCGGAGAAGTAGGCGATGGATTTACCGTCGGGAGACCAACTGGGATCGCGGTCGGCAACGGCGGGAGAATTAGTAATGTTGCGAACGTCGCCTTTTTCCGCGGGAATGGTGAAGATTTCGCCATGCGCTTCGAAAACCGCACGCGCGCCGGTGGGGGAAATCTGGGCGTTCTCAATCTGCTTGTCAACCTTGTCAAAGCGCGGCCGGACCTGCGGCATATCGCCATTCACCGTGATATTCACGCGCTTGGATTTGCCGGAGTGCAGGTCGTACAGATAAATGGCGCCAAACTGCTCGTAGACGATGGCGCCCGGTCCAGCCGACGCCGACTTGATATCGATCCCGTCGTTCTTGATGAGTTGCTTCACCTGTTGCGATCTCGAGTCATACTCGAAAAGGGTCACGGGGCCGTTCCGGTCCGAGAGGAAGTAGACTTTGTCGCCAATCCAAAGCGGGTTGCGGTCGTTGGAGCCGTCACGGGGGACTTTGACGATACTGGAATCGGCGAGGTCGGCGATCCAGACGGGCGTGGTCTGCCCGCCCCGGTAGTGCTTCCAATTGGGCTCCCACTGGAAATACGGAACGTAGGCGATATGCGAACCGTCAGGCGAAAAGGCTCCCCCCTCGGCCTGCGAAAGCGGCAGCGCAGTCGGGAATACACCGTCGATGGGGACGGTGAAAAGCCGATTCGAATCAGCATAGGCGAGACGATGCGAAACGAAGAGCACAGATTTGCTGTCAGGCGTCCAGCCGACGGCGACATCCGGCCCGGGGTGATACGTCAATCGCTTCGGCTGACCCCCGCCGGCAGGGACCACGTACACATCGAGATTGCCCTCGTAATCTCCGGTGTAGGCCAGCATGGCGCCATCCGGCGAGAAGTGCGGGTCCATCAGCATGCCCGTGCCGGTGACCAGGCGCTGGGCAACGCCGCCTGCGCGGCTGACAATCCAGATGTCCCCACCATAGGCAAAAGCGATTTGAGTTTTGCTGAGCGTAGGTTTCTGGAGAAGCAGCGGGCCGGAATTCGCTGACCCCGCCGCACTGAAAACCAAAACTGCGAAGACACATGCCCATTGGATGCGACGCATAAGCTCTCCACACGATAGGTTGGTTAGGTTGATCACGAGTCCGTGGGACCAGTCATTGAACCGTCGGCTGACGGGCCAAGCCGCCTCTCTATCGAACTGGCCCCCGACACGCGGCGAAGCCAGTCGAGGCGCTCCCAGGATTTGAACATTTTGTACTCGCAATGGTGCAATTATCCCAGATTTGGGGATTCGAGTCCACCCGCGTAAAAGAGAAAGACTCATCACCACAGAGGACACAGAGAGCACAGAGAAGAACAGCAGTGCTTTTCGCTGTGCTCTCTGTGTCCTCTGTGGTGAATTCCTTTGCCGCAGTGCGGAGGTCGCACGGCCATCAGCATGCACCGGCTTGCCACTTCACTCGTTTGATTTCCCCGAGAACACGATATCCCAGTCCACAGCTTCCCGCTGTCCCGGGAAAGTGACCTGCAATGAATTCCCATTCAATTCATGGCGTGTTGCGATTTCGCCCCTGGCGCCGGACGCCGCGTGTACGTGGGAAACCGTGATTCCCTCCGGGACGTAGAACCAAAGTGTATACTCATCGCCCGGAACAGTGTCCGATGTGCCGCGCAGGCGGTTATTCGTGCCTTCCCACGCCAGGTCCTCAATGGAATACGCGCCGGAGATGTGGCGCGAAGTCCCCACGAGTTGCGGCCTGGTGATCAGTGGATGGATCAGCAGAACTCGCGTATCGTGCGGCTCAATGCTGACGTCCGTTTTTCCTTTGAACACACCCAGGAGTTTCTGCGACCAGAAATCAAACACCACGTAGGAAGATTGCGAACTCAATCCCAGCTTATCCGCGAACGCGAGCGGCCGGGTGGTGGTCCAACTTCGCCAATTGGTCACTGCTGCGACATCGTAAGCACCCGCCGGCGTGCTCACTTTCAAATCTAAGATCTCCGGATAATTGTGGATGTAGTCGTCGGGCGTGGTGTGCTTGAAGATGTCCCACATGGGCATGTCGGTGCCGCGGCTGAACAAGTCGATGGGAAAGATGGGCATGGTGGGGAGCGTCATCTTCAGAAGACGAACGCGCTCTTCCGGCAGTTCGGAGAGCACGCTGTCGAGCGAATAGACAACCCCGCTCAACGCGACGTGGCTTACCACCGTGCGCGCCTCCGCCAAAGTCATTCCGAAACCTTTCATCGGCTCTTCGCGGCTGCGCTCCGCCTCAACCACCGACGGTGGTCTCCGCTTCGTGGCCTCCGCCACGCTCATGGGCGGCTCCACATCCGATTCGCCGGGCATGACGTAAAGCACCAAGTGATTCATGAACGCATTGGCATTGATCGAACTGAAGACCGAGTACATCCCTTGCCAACTGTTATAGGGATCTTCTCCGGTAAAGGCGGAAGTGAAATACCCGATTCCATCCAGCGGCGTTCCCGCCGGGCAGCCTTCGATGAACCGGTGCGGGCCGATCGTTTCCCGGATCAGCTTCAGGCGATTCCGGTAAGCGACGAGGGGGTCCACATTTTTGTCCGCGACTTTATCGAGGTCCACACCCGGAACGTATTTCAGAAAGTCGTGCTCGCCATCAAACTTGTAATAGTCAAATCCCCAATCGTCGAGCGTCGAGAATTCCTTCTTCAGAAAATCCAGAACTTCGGGTTTGGTGGAATCCAAGGTAGGAGTATCGTAGTCCAGGATAATTGCGCCATTTTTCTTGTAGCGCAAATACCAGTCCGGATGCTGCTCGACGGCTCCTGCATAGGCGCTGGGCACCAGCCAGACTCCCGCGCGCAGGCCTTTCGACTTGATGTGATCGGTCAGCCACTTCGGCCCGTGCGGAAACTTCTCCGGGCTCCATTTCCCGATCCAGGAGTGCTCGCCCTTGGGGCCTCGGTCGTAGCCGTCATCTAGCTGCACGTATTCGTACCCGTAAGCCTTCAGATTCGCGGCAATCCAATCCGCGTTGCGGACCACGTCGTCCTCGCGCACCGCTTCGTAGTAGCTGCTCCAGCTATCCCAAACCATGGGCGCGCGGCTGAAATAACTGTCATCAAACGGAACGTAGTGTGGCACGCCCAAAACCTTGGTGAAATAATCGGGGATGATCCGGACCACGCTGTTGCCCGGCACGGGGATGGAAACCTCCAAAAGACCCGCATCCTGCGGCTTGCGCTGCATTACGGTCTGCTCGGAGAATTCGATGACGGTGTCCGTCTTCATATCGAAGAGGCTGTGCAAATTGGAGGCCGACACCTGCCCCAGCGCGAAGTACATCACATCGGGATTGTGCCTGGGCAGAAACGACGGAGCGCTGAACTCGGTTCCCCCGTAACCGTGCTTGGTTTCCGGTGTCATCATCCAATTCACCGGCGTGCCTTGCGGGTCCAGCAGGCGCGCCACAATGCGATCCGGCGGGGCCGGGGCTTCCGCGGTCAGCACGCCTTCTGAAGACGTTGTCGAAATCCTGAGCGCCTCCAGGCTCAATTCGAGCACCCAGGCCGTGTGGGGTTCCGAACTTCGAATCGCAATTCGATCCTCGCCTTGCTTTTCCGCCGACCAGCTCTTCAACCGTCTGAGTCCATGCTCGTCCTGCAAATTCAGGTGAACTTCGTTCAGGATCGTGCCCAGGCCGTCGCGGCTGACGGCCAGCACTCCGTGTTCGCCGTCTGCGGTGACCGTCCAACCGTTGCTGCTTTGCGTGACAGGCGCGGCTGATGCGGCCCACGCCGCCTGCGCGGCGAGGATAAGCGCGATGATTGCCAGATGTGTTTTTCGCATTGCTTTCTCCGTCCTGAGTTACCGGGTTCGCTAGCGCCAGTCCTGCGCACCGTGCCAGATGTAGAGGATTTCGGCAACGTCATCTTTGAGGCGATAGATAATGACGTAAGGCGGGCAGACAAGTTCCCGAGTTCCTCTGACTTCCTCGCCTGGCCGGCCGAGGTTGGGAAAGGCCTGCAAGTCCACGATACGTCCGAGAATCGTCTCAGCGGTTTTGCGGGCCGCATCGGGATTGCTGTCTTGGATGCGCCTGACAATCCCTTCGAACTGGTTGGCGGCGTCGGTTGTCCAGCGGATGCGAGTCACGATCGAAAGAGCCGCTCGATACGGCTAACCACTTCCTCGTGGTCTACCAGATCGCCACGGTCGGCGGCGGCGATGCCGCGTTCAACGCCTTCGACGAAGCGTGCCTGCCGTTGCAGCATGTTACTGACAGTCTCTTCCACCACCTGTGCGGCGTCCTTACCTTTGCTGGCCGCAAACGCCTTAAGCTGCGCCTCGGTATGGGGTGAGAAATGAACTTCCATGTCTGCCAGTTTAGGAAATACGGTGCTAGGCTGTCAACCGGACAGTACTGTTTTCAGTCTATCGTTGCCGATCCCTGCGTAGGGGGACGGCTTGCCGTCCCCTCGTTGGTGCTGGCACCAACGAGGGTAGGGCAAGCCCTACCCCTACACCGCCTGGGTCAAGCGGCGCCGCATTCCCGCACCGCCTCATACAGCGCCACGATATTGGCGGTGCCCGTGTTCGGCTGAAGGTTATGACACGGAGCTACAATATATCCTTTGCTATTACTGAATATTCGAATGTTCTCCGCCACCTCCCGCTTCACGTCTTCCGGCGTGCCGAAGGGAAGCGTTTGCTGGTTATCAACCGCGCCATGAAACACAATCGACTTGCCGAAATCCCCCGCCAGGCCTTCCCGGTCCATGCCCGCGCAGCGCCATTGCACCGGGTTCAGGACGTCGATACCGATCTCGATCAGTTCCGGCAGGAGAGGCCGGATCGCCCCGTCATCGTGGTGGAGAACCTTGGCGCCAAACGAGTGAGCGAGATCGATCATTTTCCGCAGCCAGGGCTTGATGAAGCGCCGGAAAGTCGCGGGGCTCATCAGGAGAGCGTTCTGCGTGCCGAGGTCCTCCGCCACATAGATAAAATCCACCAAGCCTTTGGCGGCCTCGAGGCTGCGGCGAATGACCGAATCGTGAATGCAGTGGATGCGCTCCATGGCCGCCTCGGCGAGCGCCGGATTCTCAGTCAAATCGGTGAGTGCCTGCTCCATGCCGCGCATGCGGCAATAAAGGTAGAAGGGCTCGTAGCAACCGCCCAGGATGGGGTAGGAGGGCCACTGCTCACACTCCGCCCGCAGGTGGCTCACGTCCCAGGCCATGGGGTCCGGCCAATCGAACCGCTCGATGTCCGACGCCGTCTCGGCAGTGGCAAGCGGGCTGCTGACCACCTCTTCGTAAGTGCCCAGACTCTCGCCGTAGGAGATATTTGCAACCTCAATGCGCCAGACACTCCAAAGCGACTGCATGTGCCACGTGTCTTCTTTGGCGCCGGGATGTTTGGCGCCCAGGAGGATCAGCTTATCCACGCCCAGACTCTCCCAGAGATCACGCTCTGAAGAACATCCCAGGTCTTTGAAAAGACGCGCCGTGACTTCGGCCGTGGCAGCATAATCGCAAGGCACGCGGTCCGGCCGACTACCGGCGAGCACTGCTTGCCAGCGTTCTTTCGGTGTCATTCAATCCTCCTATTTCATTACCGAATGCGGATCTTGGCATCAGCGCCTCCACTGCGCCGTTCTCATCTCTCATGCGCTTGGTCAGTTGAGGCCAAGGTGTCGAACCGCAAGGCATTACAGTTCCCGCTGGGGCCACGAACATACCATGAATCAATTGCCCCCGCAATGGGCCCTGGCAGGCTGCGGAAAAACCCGTCGGGCCGTCATCCTGAGCGAAGTGAAGGATCCCGGCAGTTCATTGAAACTACAACTGCGGGGATTCTTCGCTTCGCTCAGAATGACAATGTCCAGGCATTTTCCCACAACCTGTCAAGCGACACTTCGTCGCATTCGTGACCTCCAGACCATCCCCGTTCGCGGCTTCCATGCAACCGCCGCAGTCAGCGGCCGGAGTTTCCGGTTACGAAACTGTCGACTCGTGCACCCAAACCCTGCTTTCTTCACTTCGTTTGGCGCTTTTCGCGCTCCAATATGCGTGCGATTTGCACAATTTGTTTTAGTGACTTCGTTTGTTTTCAATAAGTTCTTAGCTTCGTTCCCACGATTTTGTGTTTTTTCGTCAGCTGACAGGCCCTCACCGCCCGCGCCGGCCGCAGATTCGGGTACGAGCACGCCATGGCGTGCCCCTACGTCCGCGCTGGGATCGTTGGGCGCGGGTTCAAACCGGCTCGCCGTGGGTTCGGGTAGGGGCGGTTCGCGAACCGCCCCTACGTCGGGGTTGGGGCTGGTGGGCGCCGGGCCGCCGCCGTCGTCGGGTTCGTCGAGGCGATTCCTTATCCCCGCCAGCCTTGACAGCAGGTCCGTGGCGCTGCCCATCTTCCTCCTCCGCTCCTGCGTCTCATCCAGCAGCCGGATCTTCCGCTCCATCTGCCGGTGCAGCGCGTTCTGCTGCCGGATAATCGCCGCCCACTGCGCGTGCGACGGCCCCATCGCCGCGATTCGCGCCGCCCGCGTGTTCTCCACGTGTTCGTGCAGAAACAGATCGTACTCCCCCAACACCTCTTCCGTCTCTTCCAGCAGCCCCAGGTTGAACACCTCTTTCGCCTCCCCGAAGTTCTGCCCCTCCGAGCGCAGCTTGCGCAGCTTCACATAGCCGTTCAAGAGGCCCGCGCCCCGTAGCGTCGGCGTCTGGCCGTAGAGGGCCAGCAGCAGGCGGTGCATGTTGTCGCTGAACTCGTTGCGCTCCAGCAGATCCACCAGCATGCCCAGCATCTCGATCACCTTCTCGAACTTCCCCGGAGCGTCCAGCGTCACCCGCAGGCCCTTCTCCAGCATCTCCGCCTGCGACATGGTGGTCCCGTCGCGGCCCACCTGCATGAACTGTTTGCGCCGCTCCAGATCGTGCTTGCGCAGGTTGCACACCTGCACGGCCGATTCGGAGCGCTCCAGGCGCGCTTTCTTCCAGATCAGCACCGTGAGGTCTTCCACCAGCACTTGCTCCAGCGCGTCCGCCGGCGGGCGCGCCGCCAGCAAGCCCGCGTACAGGCGCCGGAATTCGCCCGGGTCCTCGCCCAGTTCTATGGCCGCCTCCTGGAAAGAGTATTGAACATCGGAGTAAAGCCCGTGCTTCAGCGCGTTGCGGCGGGAGTGCCCCTTGCCACGACAGGTGCGCGGGCCGGTGGATCGTCGGGAATTCTGCCGGCGCGCATCGGTCTGCGCCGGACTTGGATTTCTGCTTTGCATAGAAGTTCTCCCTTCAAACTCGACGGGTAGGGGCGCTTCGCGAAGCGCCCCTACGGCTTCTAGCCTATCAGGTCGGGGATAGAAAAATGGGAAACAGTGCGAAAATTGAGACTAATTATTTTTAGTGCAATGGAATCAAGAGGTTGGCGAGGCGAAGATTTTTCACATTGTGGAAATCAGGGGGTAGACTGTGGCATTTTGACACATATATTCAGAAAACTGCATATTAGCCAGACGTAGGGGGACGGCTTGCCGTCCCCGCATTCTTGCTGGCCCCGACGAGGGGTAGGGCAAGCCCTACCTCTACACCACCCTTGGCCAAAAGGGGCCGACCCGCCAGAGGTCAACCCCGTTGGGGTTGGCCTGACTTGGGGACGCTCCCGTCATCCGCAGGTTAAAACCTGCGGCTAGTTACGGTTGGCCCCCTTCGGGGCCACTCAGGGCTGGAGCATAGCGAAACTATGCGATTCTCAGGCATAGCGTTTTGAGGGATGGCGGATCGCAGGTGTGCGCCAGCCGCGTGCTATCCGCGGAGGCGCAGAGCTTCGCGCGAGCAAGCCTGTAAGCCGAATTCTGTATCCCGCGCAGGCGGGATGGCGATCATTCCTCTAGCCCCGTCATTGCTGACGGGGTCAAGCGACCTACCCGGGAGTTGTGACGGAGCGGGCAGCTCCTCCTCCCCTATTTGGTCTTGCTCCATGTGGGGTTTACCATGCCTCCAGCGTCACCACCGGAGCGGTGCGCTCTTACTTTAAGCCCCGAGCCAACGGGGCCGCACCTTTTCACCCTTACCCGTCGGTTGACGGGCGGTATATTTTCTGTGGCACTTTCCGTATTGGAGGCGTACGCCCCTCGATCAGGGATCCTCCTCCAACCCTCGCCGTTAGCGAGCACACTGCCCTGCGGAGTTCGGACTTTCCTCTCCCCCGCCCATGCTTGCCCCGATAGATTGGGGCGCTCGGGCGAGGCAGCGATCACCCGGCTTGCTCGCGCAGAATCATGATAGTCTTGTGATTAGCATGGGGTCAAACCAATCCTGACCTCGGTTGGGCAGTTGCAGGGGCGGGTGCGCCGCTGCGTTGGGAGCGATGGTGGCAACTGAATGGTGGCAGACGTTTTTCTCCGGCGTGGTTCTGGACATGTGGCAGCAGGCCATCCCGCCGGAGTATACGAAAGTCGAGGCCGAGTTCATCGCGGAGCTCCTTCGCCTGCTGCCCGGCGCCCGCATTCTGGACGCCCCTTGCGGCGAAGGACGCATAACTCGGGAACTGGCGGCGAAGGGCTACCAACTAGTAGGGGTGGACATTGCAGAGGAATTCCTGGCCGTGGCGCGAGCCGCGGCAAAACAACGCAACCTCACAATGAACCTCGAGCTGGCAGATGTGCGCTCACTGAGTTTCAGGTCGGAGTTCGACGCTGCAATTTGCTGGGGGAACAGCTTCGGCTTTTTCGACGACGCGGGAAATGCCGGCCTGCTCCAGTCACTGGCGCGCGCACTCAGGCCGGGCGGACGGCTAGTGCTCGACGCCAGCAGCAACGCGGAGTCGCGCCTGCCCAACTTCTGCCAGCGGGAATGGAACAGAATTGCCGATATTCTTTTTCTAGAAGAGAACGAGTACGACCACTCGCAGGGACGGATGATTACCCACTACACGTTCATCCGTGGCGGCAAAGAGGAAAAGCGCACGGGGTCGCACCGGATCTACACCTATCGGGAGATCTTAAAGATGCTCGAGGAGGCAGGCTTTGCTGAAGTCGTAAGTTATGCATCACTGAGCAAAGAACCCTTCAAGTTGGGAGCCAATCAACTGTTTGTGGAGGCCATCAAGACATCATGAACAGCGCCCGCAAGACAAGTCCAAGACGCCGGCCGACGGTGAAGATGCTGACTATCTTCGCCTTCCTCTTGACGGCGGGTGCGGCATCGACAGCTTGGCTTGTGACTGCCGCGCAGGCCCTACCCGACCTACTGGCCCAAGCCGACTCCGTCTTTCAGCAGATGAGCGAACTCACCGGCCTGCCCATCAAGTCCTCGCTCAAGAAGCAAGTGATCAGCCGGCCGGAAGTGTCGAAGTATATTTCGGAAACTCTGCACTCGGAAATGACGCCGCAAGAGATGCATGTTCAGGAGGCAACGCTTCAGGCGTTCGGCCTTGTTCCGCCGGATTTCAATCTCGAGAAGTTCCTGGTCAGCTTTTACACCGAGCAGGCTGCGGGGTTCTACGATCCCCTTCGCAAGACCATGTTCATCGCCGACTGGGTCGAACCGGACATGCAGCGCACAGTACTGGCCCACGAACTGACCCACGCGCTCCAGGACCAAAGCTACGACCTCGAGAAATTTCTCAAAGCTGCCCGTGAAGATGATGATGCCTCAGCCGCTCGTGAGGCCGTGGTGGAAGGCCACGCCACCGCCGCCATGATTCAGGAGATGATTGCGCCGATGAAATTGGAGGTCATGCCCTCGCTCGAGCCGCTGATGGCCCCCATCATCCAGCAGCAACTCGAAGAATTTCCTGCCTTCACCAAGGCTCCCTTCTTCTTTCGCTTTCAGGCCCTCTTTCCCTATATCGAGGGCGTCGGTTTTATGCAGCACGGGCTCCAGGCGGGCGGATGGAAAAGGCTCAACTCGTTATTCGACGATCCGCCCAATACCACCAAGGAGATTTTCCAACCTGAGGTGTATTTTGATAAGCAGCCTTTGCCCAAGATTTCTCTGCCTCAACCGGCGGCTCTCGCGGGAGTTCATGGGGTGAATTTTCTGGCCGAAAACATCATGGGAGAGATGGGCTACTACTCGTTGCTCGGGCAGCTTATTTCCGAGGACGAGGCAAAGTCAGTAACCCCAAACTGGCTCGCCGACCGCTATCTGCTCTATGAAAAAGCTGTGGCTTCCGGATCTACCCAGGCAGAAAAGCAATACGCCCTGGTTTCGCAAACCCGCTGGTCGAGTCCTGAATCGGCTCTCACCTTCTTCCACGACTACCATACCATCCTGGAGCACAAGTACCCCGAGCTGGCGCCCGATCCCCGCTCCACGAGCGATCTTTTCATCGGCAAGGCGAACAACGGGCAAGTCGCGATGCTCCGTAAAGACGCCGACTGCCTCTGGGCGGAAGGCGTCCCCGCAGCTCAGGCCGAAGCTGTGTTGAATTGGCTGAAATCGCGATAGTCGAGAAAGCAGGCGTCTATTTGACGTCGGTGACCTTTCCACCGTGGAACTCGACTGTCATGTCTTTGTACTTGTAAAGGACCTTTTCGCCCAAGTCGGCGCGGGTCTGGGGCGGGCCGAGCGCCGCTTCGACCTCCGCGAAGGTCATGCCCAGCTTAACCTCTTTTACGTACACGCCGCTGGCGGTGTTCCCGTGTTGAGCGGCCTCCGAACGCGTGTCAAAAGGCCTCAGCCAGGTTTCGACCATTGAAGCCACCGCGTCGTAGTCCTTGGCATCGCTCGTCTCAAAGATCAGGTCGGCCTTGCCAAATTTCAAACCCTCATGCCTGGAGACGCGTTCACTCCGCTTTACCTGGTGTGGCGTCACGGTTTCGACCGTGATCGTGAAGTATCCGCCTTTTAACCGCCGGAACCAAGTGTATTTGGCAAAGACAATCTCCCCTTTGTGCAGAGGTTCCGGGATAATCTCGCCGCATCCCGTCATCCCTGTGCCCGCACTGGCTTGCCGGCCGAACTCCGCCGTCTCACCCGTGATTCTTACATCGAGCGCGGTTCCCGATGGGACCTCGGGACGCCCCTCACACATACCCACTGCCAGGCCTTCTCGAAGCACCAGCAGATACTTTCCCTTATAACGTTCTTCCAGTTCTTTCTTGTCCGCAGCAAAAAGAGGAAGGCAAACGGGCAGCAATAAGGCTATACAGACAGTGCGCCACTTCATCATCGGACGTCACCCCCGAATAGATTAGGGGCCACATCGGGCCCAAGAACCGGGCAATCAGGCGGGTGATAAAGTACCGCGAATCGAGGATTAGGACAACGGAAATTCGACACGGAAATTCGAAGAGTCGGCCGAAAGCAGTGCAGATTGTCACCCTCGGAACCGCAGGATGTCGGTCTGAAGGACACCCAAGGCGTGGCGCTACCGATAAACCTCTTTGCGGTGCCCGATTTTGACAACCAGTATGGACAGCTCTTCGTCGTCGACCGAGTAGACAACCCGGTATACACCTTGCCTGACGCGATATTTGTCCTGCCCCGATAGTTTTTCGCAGGCCGGTGGCCGTGGATCGCTGGAAAGCCCTTGGATTCGACCTACTATACGCCGGCGATCCCTTTGGGGAAGGACCTCGATCTCTTTCACCGCGGAAGGCTTCATCAATATCCTATAGTTTCCCACGCTTCCTCAGGTCTTTGAGCACAGGTTCGAAAGGCAGGTTTGGTTCCCTGGCCCTCTCCTCGAATGCTGCCAAGTCCTCCGCATCTTCCGCCAGGCTCAGCCGAACCGCGTCATTGATAATTCTCGATATCGGCTGGTCAGTCTCAGCAGCCTTGATTCGCAGCGCGCGATGAAGGTTTGAATCGAAATACACGGTGGCTCGCTTTTGCAGGTTTTTCATAAGAGAATTATAGAGTCATAGCGTCATGATGTCAAAACGCTACTTTCTCCGGCCCGACAATTCGAGCAATTCATCTTCCCCGATGGTCTTGACGCCCAGCGTTCGGGCCTTTTCGAGCTTTGAGCCGGGATCGGCGCCCACCACCACGTAATCCGTCTTCTTGCTGACCGAGCCGACGACGCGCCCGCCTGCGGCTTCAATCAACGCCTTGGCTTCATCGCGAGAATAGTGAACCAGGGCGCCGGTGAGCACAAACTGTTTCCCCGTCAAGTGGCCTTCGGCCTTGCGGACCCTCTCCTGTTCGAACTGCAAGCCTGCGTTGCGGAGTTTCTTGATGACCTCAAGATTGCGTGGTTCGGCAAAAAACTCACGGATGCATTCGGCTACTCGCGGTCCTACTTCCTCAACCTCAAAAAGCTCTGCTTCGGTGGCCTTGGCGAGTTTGTCCAAGGATGAAAAGTGATCGGCTAGGAGCTGGCCGGTGCGCTCGCCCACGAAGCGAATGCCCAGGGCAAAGATCAGGCGAGCCAGGCTCGCTTTCTTACTGTTCTCGATTTCTGAGAGCAGGTTGCTTGCAGACTTGCCTCCCATCCGTTCCAGATTTGCCAGCTGTTCGAGGGTGAGGCTATAAAGATCAGCGACGTCGTGGACCAGCCCCTTTTCCACCAGTTGGTCCACCAAGGCTTCTCCCAAGCCATCGATGCTCATGGCGCGGCGGCCGGCGAAAAAGAGGAGCGATTCTCGAAGCCTGGCTGGGCATGCGGAATTAACGCAGCGGTAGGCGACTTCGCCTTCGACTCGGTGGACCTCGGTACCACACACAGGGCATTGCTTGGGCATTTTGAATTCGACGCCGTCCTCAGCATGAACTTCCACCTTGACGACCTGCGGGATAACCTCGCCGGCCCGCTGGATGACCACGGTATCGCCGACCTTGACTCCGAGGCGCTCAATCTCATCCATATTGTGCAGCGTGGCGTGGCTTACCGTGACTCCGCCCACGTCCACCGGCTCGAGGTCCGCCACCGGGGTAAGGGTTCCGGTGCGGCCTACTTGCGCGCGAATCGCCACCAGGCGGGTTTTGGCCTGCCGTGGGGCGTATTTGTAAGCGATGGCCCAGCGCGGCGACTTCGCCGTTGTGCCCAGTTCGTCCCACAGGCGGATGTCGTTCACCTTGACGACGATGCCGTCGATTTCGTAATCCAAGCCGTCGCGCTTCGATTCCCATTCCTGAATAAAGGCCAGCAAGTCGTCGAGTGACTTGCACAGCCGCCGATGGGGATTTACCTTGAAGTGCATCTTGTTCAGCGCTTCAAGGTTCTGCCAGTGCTCGCTGAACGGCTCGCGGTTGTCCACCAACAGGTAGTAGAGGAAAATATCGAGCTTGCGCTGGGCCACGATGCGGGAGTCAAGCTGGCGCATGGACCCCGCCGCAGAGTTGCGCGGGTTGGCGAAGCGCGGCTCTCCCGCCGCCTCTCGCTGCGCATTCGTCTGCTCGAACGCCTTGAGGGGCATGATGACTTCCCCGCGAACTTCAAAACGCTTTGGATTGTCGATCACTTCCAGCTTTTTGCGGTCAATGCGGAGGGGCAATGAGCGGATGGTCTTTACGTTGGCCGTGACGTCTTCACCCGTCACGCCGTCACCGCGCGTGACGCCGTGTTTCAGCAAACCGTCTTCATACGTCAGGGCCATGGACAAGCCGTCGAGCTTCAACTCCCCGACGTATTCAACCGTCGATCGGCCCGAAAGTTCTCGCACCCGCCGGTCAAAGTCCCGCAGCTCATCAACCGAGTAGGTGTTATCCAGGCTTAGCATGGGCGCGGAATGGCGCACCTTGGGGAATTCCGCCGCAGGCGTGCCGCCCACCCGCCGGGTGGGCGAATCCGGCGTGACCAGTCCGGGATTCCGCTCCTCCCACTCCTGGAGCCGCTTCATCAGCTTGTCAAATTCGAGGTCGGAGATCTCGGGGTCATCCAGAACATAGTACCGATGTTCGTGGTAGCGGATCTCATTTCGCAGCTTCGCAATTTCCTTTTCAATATCTTTGGCCACGCTCTCCCCCAGCCCGGCGCGGGCAGGCAATGCTTCCGGCGCGCCGTTTAGGCTTTTTTGCTGCCTTGTGGAATTATAACCTAGAGGTTGTCAGAACATTGTCGGCACGGGCAACTGTCCTAAATATGGGTTGCCCGGTAGCGTTAACCGAAGCGGAGGTTGTGCAGATTGAATGCCCGAAGGGCATTAATATCATTAGCCGTAGGTGAAACCTACGGAGAAATGCCCCTTTCCTTGTGCTTGCCCCGACCCTGGAGGGGTCGAATTCAACCCCTGCGGGGTTGGCTGTTTCTTGTAGCTGGCGCTTTCCGTAGGTTTCACCCGTCAGCCGACGGACTAATGATCTTGGGTCCCTTCGGGACCCGTCAAGAGGCTTCCGGACCCAATCTTGACACGGCTGCATCACGGCTGCTAGTGTAGTCTCGGAAGCGGATAATTCGTGGGGGTGGTGGGACGTGAAAGTGCCACGAACAGTCTTAGGGATGTTAGTGTTGTGTATAGCAGGGTTCGCCTCACCGTGCGTCGCGCAACGCGGTGGCCATGCTGCAACGGAAACTGGGGGAAGCCCGATGACAGTTCCCTCCACCGGCATGGGCTCTGCGGGGGGTAATTACGCGGGTTATCGCTACGGCGTCGTCAAGTCGATCAGTGGCAACGAGGTCGTCCTAACCAAGACGGACGCAGGCATGGATGAGACTTTCAAACTCAACAAGAAGACCAAGTTTATCCATGACGGCAAAAGCAGTTCGCCCGATTCCGTGAAAGCAGGCGACAAGGTGTGGGTGGACGCTCACGAGGACAAGAAAACCGGCGACTCGATCGCCCGGAAAGTTGTCAGTGGGACTTCCATCATGTAATCGAATTGCTTGCCGGCACACATCAGCTCGGTTATAAGGTGATAGGATTACACCCTCACACGACGGTTACTTCCCTTCCCCGGCCATGGGCCTTTCTTTGAAAAAAGGCACCCTCATTTACAATCCGATTGCGGGACGGCACCCGGCGGCGCGACAGCGCGAGATTCGTAAAGCGGCGGCCGTGTTGCGAGCGGCGGGACTGGAGATTGAGTTGACTCCCACGGCAGGGCCCGCCATGGCGCACGAACTGGCGGAGCAGGCGGCTGCGAACGGCGCCGATTTCATTCTCGCTTGCGGGGGCGATGGTACCATCAATGAGGTTCTTAATGGCCTCGCCAACCGCAAGGTACCCTTGGGGATTCTGCCGGGGGGCACTGCCAACATCCTGGCAAGGGAAGTCGGACTTCCGCTTGACCCGGTTCGCGCCGCCGCGCAGTTTGCCCGGTGGTCGCCGCAGAGGATTCCCTTGGGGAAAGCCACCTGGCGGACGGACGGCGTCTCGCCAAACGGAGAGCCATCTCAAAACGGGTCATCTACCCGCTACTTCATAAGCGTCGCGGGCGTTGGGTATGACGCTCAGGTCGTCTATAAACTTTCACTTAAAATGAAGTTATCATGGGGAGTTGCAGGATACATCGTGGAGGCGCTACGGCAAGCCTTCCGCTACCCCTTCCAAGGGTTCTCCTGCCGTACGGACGATGGCCCGGAGCGGTTTGCCACCTTTGCCGCCGCTCAGCGAGCACGCAATTACGGAGGGTGGCTTCACCTCACTCCGAACGCTCGCTACTTTCATGACCGCTTCAATTTGTGTCTTTTCAAGAGCATGAATCGCGCGCGCTACTTCCTGTATGCCGCACTGGTCCTGGCGCGCCAGCACTTTCGGCTTGAAGATGTGGAACTTGTGGAAGCACGCAAGCTCTGCTGCGTTGCCCTGGCCGCCAGGGATATTATTCGCTTCGAACTCGACGGCGAGTTGGCGGGCACACTCCCGGCAACTTTTGAGATCGTGCCTGACGCGCTGACGCTCCTCGTTCCGTGATTCCGCAAAGCGAAAATGGAAAGTGGAAAATGGAAATCGGAAACTGGAAATTGGAAACTTGAACGTTGAAAAAGAAGTCAGCTTTGCCAAATTCGAGTTCAGGTTTTCGGGGTTACAATCCCGGTATTCCGTCTCTCGCTCTCCAGACCGTGGAATGAAGGTCTGATTCCTCCTTCACCATTTTCCAGTTTCTATTTTCCATTTTCCAGTTTCCAGTTTCGAGGTTTTCTTGGACAATCTCACGCACACCCTCACCGCCGTTGCACTTAGCCATGCCGGGTTGCACCGCAAAACCCGCTTTGCCACGCTGACGTTGATAGTCGCTGCGAACCTGCCGGATATCGATATTATTTCCCGGTTCTGGGGAAGCGCCACCTACCTCAAATACCACCGCGGGCTCACCCATTCGATTCTGGGAGTCAGCCTGCTCGCCTTGCTGGTCGGGTGGACCGTCTATTTTCTGGGGAGCAAGGCGAAGCCCAAATCCGGACCGCCACCCAATCTGGTCTGGCTGCTGATTTTGGCGTGGATTGGAACGGCCAGCCATCTTCTCATGGACTTCACGAACTCCTACGGCGTCAGGCCCTTTCTGCCCTTCAGCGCGCGCTGGTACGCCTGGGACATCATGTTTATCTTCGACCCGTTGTTGCTTCTCCTGCTTTGGCTCGGCCTTGGCCTGCCGGCGCTATTTCGGATGGTCTCAGAAGAGGTCGGGGGCCGCAAGACCCGCCCGGCGTGGGGCGCCATTTTCTCACTCTGTGCAATTGTGTTTCTTTGGGGCCTGCGCGATGTCGCCCACCGTCGAGTTCTGGGGCTCCTCGAAGGGCACACTTACTCGGATCAAAACCCGCTCCATGTCGGGGCCTTTCCCTCCCCCATCAACCCGTTCGAATGGGCCTGTGTGGTCGAGACCGATACCACCTACGAGGTCCTGCCCGCGCGTGCCCTCGAAAACGACGTGGATCCCCGGTCCGCACAGCAATTTCATAAGCCCCCGGACTCGCCCGCTCTCGACAGTGCACTGAAGTCGCGCACGGGCCGGATATTCATGGATTTTGCCCGCTTCCCCTGGGCCCAGACTGAGCAAAGCGAGGAGGGTTTCGACGTGCAGATCCGCGATCTGCGCTTCGCAACAAGCGCTGGAGGCGGAGGTTTTCTTGCGGAGATTGAACTGGATAGCACCCTGCGAGTGAGGTCGGAATCTTTCAGCTTCCGCGCCCCGTCAATTCGGGCGGAGGACAGATGAGGCTGCCCGATGAAGCCTGTACTTAACGACGGAAGACGCCGTGATAACGTGGCCCTGGGAAGGGCGGGGCTTCAGCCCCGCCGCCTCTGCCAACCTGACGAGTTGGGCCTTTAGGCCCCGAAGCAGCGTCGCCTCAGGGGCTAAAGCGCCGCGTGATGAGCCGTTTTCCATGGCGGGGCTGAAGCCCCGCCCTTCCCGGCACTCCGCAATATGACGCGGACTTTTGTCAGCAGGTACTAGCCGAACTTTCGCAGTTGAGGGGTTAGGTAAAGGGTAAGTGCTTTGTTTTTAGCGAAGGGATCTCAAAGGTCGGCACTACATTTTCAATCTCGGTGGCGGGGTTTGGGCAGTCTCCTGGGGGGCCTTGATACGGGGTGGTGGCTGAGAAGGCAAGGTCAGGTTAAGCTGGTGCAGCATCAACGACTGATCCGGTTCTGGCTGGGTGTAGCGGGGCATGATTAGCCAGCGGCCGTCAGTGGTGGGCAGGCAGACATCGAGCATCTGCAGGGTGGCCAGTTTTTCCAGCACGGCGCGGGGCGTCAGGCCCGGCGCTAAGGCGGCCAGGCGTTGCTTGAGGGTCACCGAAAGGGCGTAGGCCAGGAAGGCCACGAAGATGTGGGCTTCCACCCGCTTCTCCACTTGGTGATAAATCGGACGCAGTCCCAGTTCGCTCTTCAAGGTTTTGAAGGCCGCTTCAATCTGGGTCAGTTGGATATAGCGTTCCCAGAGTACTTCCGGGTTCTCCCCCACCAGGTTGGAGCGCAATAGATAGTGTCCGTCGCGAAGCTCCGCCTTCTGCAACTTCTCTTTGTGCAACTGAAAGGTGAACGTCTGGGGGGTGACTTCCTCCCCCTCTCGGGGCAAGCGCAGGGATACGAAGCCGAAGGCCCGCCCCGCTTGCCTCTTCGCTGCCCCGAGGCGCAGCAGCAGTTGATCCCGCGTCGGAGCACTGCGGCGCAGCTTGCGCAAGGTCCTCAACAACCCCACTAATTTGCGCCGTCGGATGGCGCGCTCCTTGGCTCGCCGCCCTTCACTCTTGGCCAGCACATAGAGTTCGCCGTCCTCCCCGAACAACTTCACCTCCACCGACTCGCGCACTTTCTGCCAGGGCAACTCCAGCCACTTCTTTTCATACTGCTGAATCTTGCCCCGCGGCGTGCCCACCAGATAGAACATCTCCCGCCCCGGGCCGCGCATCTCTTCCAGCACCTCTTCGGTCGGAATCCCCCGATCCATCACCCACACCCGCCGCGCCTTGCCGTACTGCGCTTCGATCTTGGCCAGAAAGCCCCGCAGCGTCGTGCGGTCCGAGGTGTTGCCCTCCATCACTTCGTAAGCCAGCGGAAATCCCTCCGGCGTCAGCACCAGCGCGATCACCACCTGCCGGCAATCGAAACGGTGATCGCGGCTGTAGCCGTGCTTCGCTTTGGGAATTTCCTCTCCTTCGCCCTCGATATAAGTGCTCGTCAGGTCGTACAGCAAGACGTCGAAGCGCGCCTGAAATAGGTCTTGCCAGCGTTGCCGCAGGTGATCAAACAACGCCGTCTTGTGCTCCACGATGCGGTCCAGACAGCGATACAGCCGATCCTTCTCCGCCACCGCGAAACCGCTGCCTAATAGATCTCCCATGGCGCTCTGGTCAAATCCTTGCCGGTGCAAACGGAACTCGCTGCCCGGCGCGATCAGCCGGCTCACCACCAGTAACTCCAGCACTTTCGCCCACGGCACTTCCTCGCGACCGACCTCCAACCGCCCTCCCCAAAACGCCCCCAGTCCCAACTGCTGCCACAGCTCGCAGCCCAGCCAGTAGTTCCCAAACGCCCGTGGCCGCCGCAGCTCCATCTCCCGCAACTTCACCTGCACGCCATCCAGCGCCTCGGCGGGGATCGCACGATCTTCTGGAAACAAGCTCAGCGTGCGGGCCCGCTGCTCGGCTTCATCAAACACCTCCAACGTCTGTCGCCAGGCCCCCTGCTGGCGGTCATTGATCTCTCCCAAGAACAAAACCTGCCGCTGCACCACCCGCCCCGAACGCACCCGACGGTTCTCCACGACACTCCAGTAGCGGTGTTCCTTGCCGTCCTTGCATCGCCGTTTGCTGCGCAGAAACATCGTCAGCGCGCATCCTGACAGCTTCCTTCAGAGTTTGTAAAGAGGGTAGGTCGGCACTACAACGGCTTTCTGCAAAGCCTGCTTTGATGGATAAGACGTTAGACCGATAGGGAGGTCACCTTCCCCTCACAAATGTGTGGAACTGCGAAGGTGAGGCTAGGGTGAATCATCCGTGGCGGGCTGCCTGGCCTTCCACCAGCGGAAAATCAGCGTCAATACGATAACCAGGACAATCGTCACCAGAGAAGCCCACGCCAGGTTTTTCTTTAAGTACGCTTCTGCCTCAGCACCATAGTGGGCTCCCAACCAGGCAATAGCAGCGAACCTCAGACTGCGGCCAACCAGCAAGGCGGCTCCGAAGTTCACCATATTCATCCGCAGTGCCCCGGCGGCGATCACGAAGAATTTCAGGGGAGCCGGGGGAGGCAACAAAGCCATCACCAGCATGGACACAAAATCATTCTGCTCCAGCCAGCGGCGGGCCCGATTCGTTTTTGTCGAGGCGCGCTTGCCGCCGCCCGCCAACCGTCCTCCTCCGCGCGCGATTCCGTACATGGCATAGCACCCCAAGAGCGAGCCGAGGGTGCTCAACAAGGCATAAAAGGGCCACCGGGCAGGGTGCTTGCTGGCCAGAACAATCAGCGCCACATCGTTCAGGCCCGGGAGCGGCATGAATGAGGAATCCAGGAAGGACAAAACGAAGAGGCCCCCGCCGTAAAGGGCAAGCGCATGTCCGATCCTCGAGGAAAGCGAATTGAAGAAATGCAACCGGTTCTACCTCGCAAGCCGAACCTTTGCATTCTATGCGGTCTCGCCGTCAAGACGCAACGTGGTTCTTCGACAGGCGCACGACGAGGCGCTGCCGCAACCGGAATCAGGGGCTCCGGACAGTCTACGCTCCCCTGCGGAGCGAGGCGCCCGTCGAACAAAAGCTTGACATTCAGAAATACTATGCTAATAATTTAGCATTGTGCTTAAGAATTAGCAGGAGATCAACTCATGGCTGAACCCGCAGAAGACAAGCTGAGCCGCCGCGAGCGCCAGATTATGGATGTGCTCTATCAGCGCCAGCGGGCGTCCGCGGCGGAGATTCGAGAGTCCTTGGCCAGTCCTCCCAGCTACTCCGCGGTTCGCGCGCTGCTGCGCATCCTCGAAGATAAAGGCCACATCCGGCACGCGGAAAAAGATTTACGCTACGTCTACTTTCCGACCGTGTCCCGCCGGCGCGTGCGGCGCGCGGCCCTCAGGCATCTGGTTGAGACCTTCTTCGATGGCTCCGCTGCACAAACCGTCGCAACGCTGCTCGATTCCTCAACGGCTCGCATGTCCGAGAGCGAACTGGATCGCATTTCCGAGTTAATCGCGAAGGCCCGGAAAGGAGGCGCCTGATGGCGGCCCTAGCCTCGTCCCTTCTCCAGGCACTGTATTCTCTCCACGGCTTTTCGGGGAAGAGCCTGGCACTTCTCCTCGACACCGTTATTAGGGGCACCTGTCTTCTCCTGCTCTGCGGAGTGTTGGTTTTAACTCTGCGGCGCGCCTCGGCAGCGGCGCGGCACCTGGTTTGGAGCCTGGGGCTGGGCGCCATGCTGGCTCTACCGTTCATTTCTCTGACCCTGCCGGCCTGGGACGTGCCCGTCATCACGACATGGCTTTCCGGCACCACAAGCAAGAGGAATGCTGCGAAGGAGGATCCGGCAGTTTTCCTGGCGAGCAGTCAAATCCATGGGGACGACACCGCGCGCGTGTCCCCCGCGGCTGTCGCTCCGGCAGACCATCGGATCCGAGCCGGTTGGATTCTATTCTTGTGGGCGATCGGTTCGTGGCTTTTGGCGGCGCGAATGGCCGTAGGGGAGGGGCGTGTCCTGCGAATTGCAAAACGCTCACTGCCTTTCGAGACGCCCCGGGCAAAAGCCGTGCTCGAGGGCGTTCGCTCATCATTTCGCTTGTCTCGCGCGGTCCGGCTTCGAACCAGCGCTGAGATCGTCGTCCCCTTCACCCGCGGCGTGTTGCGTCCGGCTGTGCTTCTGCCGGCGGAGGCCGAGCAGTGGTCGCGCCAGCAACTCGAGTGGGTGCTTGCCCACGAACTGGCCCACGTGCGCCGGAATGATTATTTGACCCAGTTGGCTGCTCAACTCGCTGGCGCTCTGTTTTGGTTTCATCCGCTGGTTTGGCTTGCCGCGTTCGCGATGCGTAAAGAGAGAGAACGGGCATGCGACGACGCAGTCTTGAGTCTCGGCCATCCGGCAGCGGATTACGCCGAGTTCCTTCTCGTGCTGAGCCGTTCCCTGCAACCTTCGAATGGGGCATGGTCAACGAGCGTTGCCATGGCCCAATCTTCTCAATTGGAGGCTCGAATGAAAGCGTTGCTTGATCCCAAACTGAATCACCAGCCTTTGGCGGCAAGTCGAGCTTTGCTGATTACCACGCTTGCGGTGTTGTTGCTGCTTCCCGTGGCCGCCATGCGCGTCGCAGCCAAGAATGCTTCCGGAAATATCTCCGGCACAATTCACGACCCGAGCGGCGCCGTCATCCCCGGCGCGAGTGTCACCCTCGTCAGCGGGGATCAGAAGGTCAAAATCGAGGGCACCTCCGGCGCGGATGGCACATTCAAGTTTGCTGCCATACCTCCAGGCGGTTACCGGCTCGAGATTGCCTGTCCCGGATTCGCCTTTACAAAGAGCGCGGAACTCGATCTCCAATCAGGCGGTGACCTGCATCAGAACATCACGTTGGACATTGGGGGCGTGCTGGAGGAAGTCGTCGTACACGGGCATAAGCCGGCGGAGAGCCCTGCGACACCACGGCCAACGCCGCGACGCATCCGCGTGGGCGGCAATGTTCAAGCGGCCCATCTCATCTCCCAGGTAAAACCTGAATATCCTGAAGCGCTCCAGAAGCAAGGCATCGAAGGCACCGTCATCCTGCGCGCGGTGATCGGAACCAGCGGCCAGATTCTGTCCCTTTCACCTTTCAGCGACCCTGAACCCGCGCTCACCAAAGCCGCCATGGATGCCGTCCGTCAATGGAAGTACACACCCACGCTGTTGAACGGCGAACCCGTCGAGGTCGAGACCACCATCACGGTGGGTTTTCGACTGGATGAATAGCCTCCTGCTGCGGATTGCAAGAATTAACTGACATCACCCCCTCACCCCCCGACCCCTCTCCCCCAAGGGGGCGAGGGGAGAAATAACCCGAGCTTATGCCCTCACCCCCTTGGGGGAGAGGGTGTCCGTCAGCCGACGGACAGGTGAGGGGGTTGGCACGCCGCGTGTTATAATTCTGCCTCGAAATCCATCCTGGCGAGGAGAATCGCTCATGCGACGAGGCGTTGTTGCGGCGGGAGGCCTGGCCGCGCTGCTGTGGGTTTTTGTACCCGCTTCTGCCCAAACGACTGAGGCCACGGGGACGGTGCGCGTCGACGTCACCCCCAGCCACTTGCTCAATTCCTTCGATCCCGATCGCGCGCTCGGCAGCTCGGTCGATGTCTTGTCTCACACCGAAATTGACAGGATTTACACCCCCCACATCCTCGAGGAATCGCTGTCGGCCGGGTGGGGTCCTATCACCTATCGTAATAACACCGAGCTGCGCATGGCCGCATGGCATTGGACCGAGAACGGGAGTTGGAGCGATACAGCCCATAAGAGTGGATACTTTACCGGCAGCACGGAACTCAGAGAACCCATCCGTTACATTCTCGCCTACGCTTTGCCGCATCGCGGTTTCTCCACGAGCGGCGATCGGCCGCTACAAGGGCCGAACCTGAGCTATTGGAAAAGCAACCCGTATCTCACCAGCAAGTTCACCGGCGAGAGTGACGCCGCCCACCCGCAATGGGTGGTTATGGATTTGCAAAAAGAGTCTACCGTCAACGCGGTCCGCATCGCCTGGGCCGACCCCTTCGCCAGAACTTATCAGGTGGAATATTGGGTTGGAAAGGACGCCCTCAGTTTCGACGAAGGCCCTCAAGGCGAGTGGAAGACTTTTTCCTCAGGCGGCGTGAAAAATGGGCGCGGCGGCACGGTCACGTTGAAATTCGGGAAGACGCCGGTGTCGACGCGCTACGTGCGCGTCTGGATGACCGAGTCTTCCGACACCTGCGATCTGCACGGATCGGGCGATGTGCGCAACTGCGTCGGGTACGCGATCCAATCCCTCACTGCGGGTGTCGTGAACGGGAGCGGCGATTTCGTGGATGTCGCCAAGGCTGCAAGCGGTCGCCAGAAGCCCACCTATTGTTCGTCATCCATCGATCCCTGGCACTCGGCAGCAGACGTCAATACCGGCGGGCGCTACCAGCACACCGGCTTCGACCTTTTCTTCACCAGCGGAATCACCAACAACCTGCCGGCGATGATTCCCGTCACGCTGCTCTACGGCACGCCCGACGACGCTGCCGCACAGATCGCCTACATCGAGAAGCGGGGCTACCCCATTGCTTACGTCGAGATGGGAGAGGAGCCGGACGGCAAGCACGCGATGCCGGAAGACTACGGCGCGCTCTACATCCAGTGGGCCGCGGCGATTCACAAGGTCGATCCCAAACTCAAGCTCGGCGGACCGATCTTCGAAGGTGTGGACGAGGACATCCGCGTGTGGCCGGACGCTCAGGGCCGAACATCGTGGCTGGGCCGCTTCATTGACTACTTGAGGGCGCACGGCCGGCCCGGCGACCTCGCCTTTGTCTCTTTCGAGCATTACCCCTTGGAGCCGTGCGAAATCACCTGGAAGACGCTCTACCGCGAGCCGCAATTGATCAAGCACATTCTTCAGGTCTGGAGAGAAGATGGCGTTCCCAAAGACGTGCCGCTGATGGTCACCGAGAGCAGCATTTCCTGGGAACTTACCGGACCGATGAGCCAGGTCTTCGCCGCGCTTTGGCTCTCGGATAGCATCGGTGCGTTTCTTGAGGCCGGCGGCGCGGCCTATTATCATTCCCCAATTCAACCTCAGCCGGTCGAGCAGAGTTGCCTCGGCCCGGGTTCGTGGTCGAATTTTGTCGCGGACCGGGACTTCAACATCAAAGGCTACACGTCGTTCTATTACGCCGCCCACACGCTCAACCTGGAATGGGTGCAGCACCGCTCCGGCGTGCATCAGATGTTCCCTTCCTCGACCAATATCAAGGACAGCGAGGGGAACGTGCTCGTCACCTCGTATGCGTTGCATCGCCCGGACGGCAACTGGTCCGTGATGCTGGTGAATCGCGATCAGAACGAGCCGCATACCGTGCGCGTGCTTTTCGAGGATTCGTCGAGCCAGCGGGCAGCGTCCTTCGCAGACCTGGTAACGCAGGTGAGCTTCGGCAGCGAACAATATGTGTGGAAGGATCGAGGCCCCAATAGTTACGCTGACCCGGATGGCCCTCCGGTGGGAAAGGCGACCCCTGGCGGAGAAGGGGCGACTTTCACGCTTCCCAAAGCGTCCGTCACGGTGCTGCGAGGACATGTGGAGTGAGGATCGGGCGGGCGCGGAAGTGACCCCTCACCCGTCGTACGACGGGGGCACATGATTTTGGGAAGTTATGCGGCGCGGGGATGGTCACCGGAAGTTCCGGGCTTTCGGCTCTCGCATAATGAGGATAACTTCTGATCGAGTCGGGCGAGGGCGGGGCGGATAGCGAAAAGCTCAACGAGGACAGAAATGCCGAACATCGGGCCGCCGACCACCAGGAGAAACGTGCCGAGGCCGGACAAAACCGACTGATCGCTTGGCGGGGCCGAGGATGAGGCGGCAAACAACATGCCTCCCAGGGCGCAGGCGGCCAAGCCGATCGCGGCGCACCAGACGGTTCCTCTTGTTTTTTCTTCAGGCATGGCGGAACTCCAAATTGAAATTTGAAATCTACGGTTTCAGCCGTCGTGCGACACCCTCTCCCCAGGCGGGGGCACGTACGTCTGCTAGCTCATAGTGCCTTTACTCTGCGAGTGAGCTGTTCGGGAGGCGACATCAGGGCGACGGCGTGCTTGCAGCCGCTCAGGCAGCCGCGGGTCACGGCCAGGCTCCCGTAATAGTCGTTATAACGGAAGCCGTTTTCGCCTCGCCACATGGGGAATGTGGCGCAGGCTTCCTGCCAGCGTTCGAAGACGCCGGTAATATCAAGATAAATATCCGCCGTAAAACCGTTGGCATCTTCCCAATTATCTGCGAAGAATAGCTTTCCAACCTCGTGAGGCGGTTGCTCGCGATCGAGGGCGGGCAAGCCCGCATAGAACAAAGCGTCATTCACGATCTTGTAACAGGCTTCGTGATCTTTGTGCCAGCTCCCTCGCCAGTGCGTTACGATAATCCCGGGCCGGTATTGCCGAATGAAATCGCATACCGCAAACTTGGCTTCCTCGGTCACTGGAATCTCTCCATCCGGGTACGTGAGGAATTCCGCCCTCGCGCCGAGCGTCTGCGCCGCGCTTTCCGCCGCTTGCCGCTGAAGAATTCCGTATTGCGCCAGAGCAATCCGCGCCGAGCCGCGCTCGCCGAGTGACAGGCTCAGAAAGACGCCTTGGCCGCCTAGATGAACCTGGAGCGCGACGGGAAGGCCCATGGCGAAAAAAGCATCGCCGGGGTGTGCGGCGATCGCCATGATACTCGCCGGGTGAGAGGATTGCGGAGCATCACCGGAAGGAGGCCGTCCCGGCATTGGGTTGGTCTGGGCGCCTTGCGAAGACGCCGGGAAGGCGGCCGCGCCAAGGCTCAGCTCTTTGAGAAACCGTCGCCGCGTGGGCTCATCCAATGGCTTGGTGATCTCCTGTGTCTGTTCTGTTTTCTTCGCGCCACCAGTACCTCTCTGCGAGATCGGCCAGAACAGCCGCGCCTGTCATTCGGACGGTCATTTCACTCCCGTCACCAGAAATAGATTCGAAAGAGCGCGATCAAAAGAATACGCGAAAAACCTGGCATCCGGGGTGACTCTTACCGGAAGCACGCTGGTCAGAGCCGCCGGGTCGCTCGGCCCCAGTTCTGTAACCAGTTGCCGGTTGCCATTCGCGATCTGGATACGAAACACCTGGGCGCGTGTCGTGTCGTTGTCATAGACGTAGCCGCAGCGTCCGTCACCAGACCAGTTGATCCAAGCATCCCTGGGAGTCAACCCCTCGAGGGCTTCCGGAGATCCCCCGGCCAGCGGGTAAAGCCACCCCTTTGCATTCAAATCGCGTGCAAAGGCCCACTTGCCATCCGGCGAAACCAGGTGCGACTCGTACCGATTGGCGAACAGCGAAACAGACGGTGTAAACGCCCGCGGCGCGCCGCCTGCAAGGTCCAGCGTATACAACCGCCAATCGTGGCCGTCATTGCCCGCGAAATAGACTCCTTCGCCACTCGGGAGCCAACCGGGCGCGGCGAGTTGGTGAACGCCGGAGATGTCTAACTCGCGACGTTCTCCTGCCCCGGTCGGCAACAAAGCCAGCCGCGACGGATTCCCCGGCACCGTCACCAGCAACCATTTCCGGTCCGGAGAAAATACGGACTCCTGTCCGTTCCCCAGCTTCACGGGCGGCGAGCCATCGGTTCGCCGCATGTACGCAGCGCTCTCGACGTTGGCCAAGCCCCAATTGAAAAAGGCAATATCCTTGCCGTCAGGCGCCAGGTCTGCAACATCCGAACTGTCAAGCCAGGAGAGATCCACCTCCTTCGCGTCGGCAGCGGAGCGGAATCTGGTCGAGTCCCGCCACATTTCCTGCGTAAGAAGCACGCGCCCGTCGCGAGAGCAGTCGTGCAGGCGAAGCGGGCCGGGCGTCCGCAAAACGATGCGGTCTTCGCCGGAAAGGCTGAGGGCGTGAATGGAGTTTGCCCAACCGGTGCTGGTCGCCGCTCCGAACCAGATTTCTTTCCCTCGCGGCGTCCAGACCAGCCCCTCTATGCTGACAAAGGTTTTCGAGCGAATGATTTCGCTGCCGTCACGGCCGAGGACGATCACCTTCCCAACGTCGCCCCCCAGCGTGTCGTAGGCGACGAAAGCAACGGCATGCCCACCCGGCGAGATACGCAGGAAACCCAGCCAGCTCGAAGATTGATAAAGCACCTTCCCGAGCGGAAACTCGACCTCGAACTTCTGGCCAACCTGGCGAATCGCGGCGAGTTCGTTCCCATCCGCTCCCCAATCCGCCGAGATCACATTCTCCGCCAACTCGCGCGGAGCGCCGCCGGAGATGGGCTCGACGGCCAGAGTGCCGCTGCAGTCGCCGATGAACATGTCTTTGCACCCGATTGAAATCGCCATTTGCGATGGCGACACAGCGAAGAGGGATGAGTCCTCAACGCCCATCGGGCGCGACTCGGGTCCGTTCGGGTAGGTCACATAGAGCTGCACGGCGCGGCCATTCCAGCCAGCGCTGTAGTAAATCGTGTTTCCTTCGGGCGCGAAGCGTGCGGAGTAAATCAACCCGGAATCGAAGGTGAGCTGATGGAATTCCGGAGGTACGAAGACCGAAGTCTTGCGCCCCACCAGCCAACTCGCGATTGCAACCGGCACCACGAGCGCAATCGCCGGCACAAGCGCCGCGAGCCGGTTTCGCCGCGGCCCGGCTGCCGCGGGCGCTGGCGGTTGAGGCGGGGAAGAAACCGGCCCGGCTTTCGGACCGTTCAACATTTCCTCGATCGCGATGCGAGCCTCTCCGATGTCGCGCAGGCGCTGTTTTGCGTCCTTCGTCAGGCAGCGTCGCAGCAAGTCTTTCAGTCGCGGAGGCGTGGATTCGGGAAGCTCCGTCCAATCCGGATCTTTCATCAGCACCGCCGCCAGTGTCTCCGAAACCGAGTCACTCTGAAAACAGTACTTGCCCGAAAGCATCTCGAAGAGGATGCACCCGAAAGCCCAGATATCAGCGCGGCGATCGACCTTCTTGCCCTTTGCCTGCTCGGGGCTCATGTAAGCGGCCGTACCCAGGATGACGCCGGCGTGCGTCGCGCCAATGCTGACCGTCGGCGAAGTTGTGATGTCGCTCGCCGAATCCTCCGTCTCGAGCGCCTTGGCAAGGCCGAAATCGAGGATTTTAACACTGCCCTCGGGCGTCACCTTGACGTTCGCCGGCTTCAGGTCGCGGTGGACGATGCCGCGCTCGTGCGCGTACTCCAGCCCTTCCGCAATCTGCCGCGCGGTCTCCAGTGCTTCGTCAATCGGCATCGGACCCTTCGCGATGCGTTCGGCAAGCGTCGATCCCTCGACTAACTCCATGACCAGGGCGTTCATCGTTCCGGATTCCTCGACTCCGTAAATCGAGGCGATGTTGGGATCGTTGAGCGAGGCCAGAACCTGCGCCTCGCGCTCGAAGCGTGCCATGTGCTCGGCATCGCGGGCAAATTCTTCAGGTAATACTTTTAGCGCCACTTCTCGCCCCAGCTTGCTGTCCCGCGCGCGATACACTTCGCCCATTCCGCCCGCACCCAGCGGACCGAGAATCTCATACGAACCGAGTTTTGCTCCCTGCGAAAGCGTCATCGTGGGTTTCAACGCGCGATTCGGCGAGTTTTCGCCTCATCGCATTCATCGCTCAACCGCCGTTTCCTCTGGAAAGAGGGCTGGCGGCTAATCTCAAGTTTCACTTCGCAATAGTCTTGCAAGTGATTCTAAAGCTTTAAGTTCACTCTCCTGGCCAAGTACCGTATTGTACCACGCCGACACTCGCTGGCTCTCAATTTCGGAGTTCCCTTCCCCGTGCCGGGAAAGCCAGGCCTTGATCCTGGCATGCGCTTCCCCGGCCTGCCCCGCCATGCGCAGCTTGTCGTAGCAGAAGCTCTCAAGATAATCCTGGATCCTGTGATCAGGATCGGCGGGCTTGCCCGTGCCCAATCGCTCCGGGTACTCACGCGAGGCTTCGAGGTACCCGACCGCTTGCTGATAGCCGCCCTTCTTCATCTCCGCCAGCGCCTGGGTGACCAAGCTTTCCACATACAATCGGTGTACATCGCTCTGGCCTTCGTAAGGCAGGATGGACGCCTTTGCCAGCGCGGCGTAGCAGTCCGCATACTTGCCGCTATTCAAATACGTCCTGGCCAGCAGAATTCGAAGCGCGTCTTCCTTGGGGAACTGTTCGGAAGCGCTAACGGCCAACGGCAACGCCTTCTCGTTCATTCCGGCCTGTAAATAATAATTCGCCAGGTGATACCAGGTTCTCCACTCTTTTTTGTCGATGGAATAGGCCCGCTCGAAGTCAGCCTGGGCCTGCTGCGGATTGATAGCCTGCTCGAGAATTGCGCGAGAGATATAGGCCGGCGCATAGTCAGGTCGCTCGCCGCACTCGGCCCACGCTTTCAGTGCGTCCTCGTCGCGCCGCATTCCCCAGTAGATCAATCCCAGGTAATACTTCGGCTTCCAATCGTTCGGCCGCTCTGTAGCAGCCCACTGAAATACCGGAATCGACTCCTCGCGGAAGGGAAACACGAGGTAAGGCGAAAGCGCGGCCGCGCGCTCCAGCACCTTCCGGCTGCGCTCCGGCGATTCATTGCGCAACAGGTAGGCCTGCCAATACCGCACCGTGGCCTGCTCGGGAGCAGCTTCCAGCACCTTCAGCGCGTCGTCGTCGAGCTTGAGGTTGGCGTAATAGGCCGCGATCTCGAGATAAGTCTCGTGCGGGAATTCGCTGCGGATCAGGGATTTGAAATTGGCGAGCGCCTCAGGACTGGGATCGAGCAGGTATTGCTCGAAGCGCGCCAGATGATTTAACGGGTCGATATCGAGAATTCTGCTCAGAGTTTCGCGCGCCTGATCAGGCTGTTTGTGCAAGCGGAGAGCCGTAGCCAGAAGCTGGTAGCTTCGGATGTTATAGGCATCGTAAGAGAGGGACTGGTGGAGATAATCCTCCGCCAGATCAAGCTTACTCTCCTGAAGGTAAATTCCGCCCAGATCGCCGTAGGCCGCGGAGCGATACTTCATCGAGCGGGCCGCCCATCCCAGCGTCTCTTTGGCGTCTGCCAGGTCGCCCCGCCGGGCGGCGATGATGCCGTAAATGTAATTGGCATCCGCATCGTACATGGCGATGTCCAGCGCTCGGCGCGCGTAATCGAGCGCCTGGTCATACTGAGCCCGGCGGCAATAAAGCTCGGCCAGGCGCGTCAGCGCCGCCACGTGGAGCGGTTCGCGCTCCACCACGGATTGATACTTGCGCAAAGCCGACTGGTAGTTCCGCTCTTTCTCCTCGCGCTCGGCCGACTGGTAAAGGCCCTCGACGCTGCTCTCGTCGGCGTTGTGAAAGTGGAACGGGCGGCTTAGAAGGTCAGCGTTCGGGTCGTCCGTGTACGAGAGTTTGTCACCCACATTCACATGGAGTTGGCCGCTCGGGACGGAGACGGCAAAGGTCTTTTGGTAGACCTCCATGGGTTTGAGCACGATTCGATCGTGGGCAACCGTCTTGCCCTCGGCGGAGACGGTCAGGTCTTCAGCAAGGCTTTGGAGAGCGCAGAAGCTCACGGTCAGGGAATCACCCTGGTTGCGAACGTTCAAGGCGCCGTAGGGCGTTGCCTTCACCATCGGACCGATTTTCTTGTAAGGAAAATACAATTCCCGCCAGTGGTCGGTAGAACCCGGCGCGAAGAATTCGTGATCGCTTTGGTCGAGCAGGCGGCCGGTCTGAGCCTCAAGGTACGGCCCGTCGCTGTCCGTCAGCAGGTCCTGCCAGATGGCCCCGGCGCGAGACATCGACCAGAGAAACAGTTTCTGGCCGGGCACCTCTTCATGCCGTGCCCAATGGCCATACCCGAATTGCCAATCGTGCCAGTATCCGCCGGAGAAATCCTGAAGTTTGCCGTGCACGAAGAGGCTGTCGTCATCGGCATCTTTCCGGTTGCGGTTGAGGGCCATGTTCCGGCCGTCGCCGGTGATCGGCCACGGCGCTGAGGGAACTGCGTAATTGTGCGTGATGTACTTGTCTCCGGGCAACACGAATTCCAAGTCGTCGCGCAGTTTCTGGGCCACGTTCATCCAGACGTAGTAGGACTGGTTGAAAGGCTGCGGGTTGTACCAGAGCGAACGCGCCTCGACGTAAGCTTTGTCGGCGGGAATCCTGTACTCGACTCGCCACTCGGTGCGCGAGGGAAGGTCCATGGTCCCGACGATGCAGCTTACGCTGCCGTCGGGGTTCTTGCGAATGAGGTAATCCACGGGAGAAGCGGTCGAGGGCGCATGGCCAATCAGCCCGAAGTTGGCTTCGATCCCGCCCGAAGTCCACGGCCCGCGCATGGCGATGCTGCGAAACTTCTCCACGTGGTTAAAGTAGATGAAGTCCTTCTGGGTGCTCTTCTCGACGGCGCCGATCAGCTTTCCACCCGTAGCCGGCAAAACGAACGCGTCAATATACGGGTTCTCGAGGTGAATGACATTCCAGATCTGGGGGGCGCCTTCGTACGCCAGGTCGTCGAAGGAATAATACGGATAGATCTTCTGCATCACACCGCCCCGAGCCCGCACAGCGATGGGGTTCGGGCCGGAGAAGGGATAGGTCTTGATCGTCTGCTTCTCCTCGCGGACGTCGGTGGCGTGGCCCGATAAACACAGTGCCAGAATCGACAACAAACTCAAGGCAAGCTTCTTCATTAGCGAATCCCTCAATTATTGCAGTGGCCCGAATGGCACCTTCGGGCGCCCGAAAGGCGCGCCCCCAGTCAGGCGGGCCAGTCTATGTGCGCCGGACACTGAGTGTCAAGTGTTCATGCACCCAGGTGGAGTAGGGGTAGGGCTTGCCCTACCCTCGTCGGGACCAGCGGAAATGCGGGGACGGCAAGCCGTCCCCCTACAGCGGCACAGGCCATTCAAGCGGGCGGAATAATCTTCCAGGGGTTCAGGACCTCCACGCCGGCCGCCCGGAAAGGCGCCTCGTCCCGCGTTGCCACGCTGAAGTGGCGAGACGCGGCAATGGCTGCGATCTGCGCATCCGCCACGGCAATCGCATGGCCGGATCGGCGGGCGCGCATGACGATTTCAGAGTAGGATTGGGCCGCAGGAAGGTCGAAAGGCACGATCCGCTCGGCGAAAAGGGCGACGACCTGTTCAGCAAAGGCAGCGGCCAGCGCTCTCCGCCGTTTGCCGGTAGGCAGGCTCTCGATGCCGAGCAGCAACTCCGCAAGGCTGACGGTCGAGAGGTAGAGGGTCTGGGCCGCCTGGGCGTCGAGCCACTCGAAAACGTTGCGGTCAGGCTTTGGCCGCATCGCCTCGGAGACGACGTTTGTATCAAGCAGAATCACGAGAAATCCGAGGCTCTCGCGGGCGTCTTGTCCCGCTTGATCTCGAGGTCCAAGCCCCCGAAGGGCTTCGAAAGCGCCGCCAGTGCGGAGCCGAGCCTCACGCGCTGGGCGGGCCGCACCGCGCCATCGAGGATGGCGCGAACCTCCGCTTCCGTGCTGCGCCCGTGCCGCCTTGCCCTCGCGCGCAGGGCGCGGTGAGTCTCCTCGGAAATATTGCGCACAACAATTGCCGCCATATCAGAACTCCCTGTCTAAGTTGCAATGATATCACACCAGCAGAGCCGATATCAAAGCGCACCGTCAGGGTCATGTCCCCACGGGTGGCGCAGACGTGCCGCCGTCTGGCATGTCTGCGCCACGTAGTTGCCGGAATCCGGGCGAGAGGCGCATACATCCCGACGAAAGGCGTCGGGACGTATGATGGCATAAGGTCGTCGGCTCCTGGACGGGGAGAGTAAACTGGCGTTGTGAGCAAACCAGGAACTCTCAGCGAGGAGGAGCCGAGACATGATCATTATAGGCTGTGATTTGCATACGCGGAGTGAACAGATTGCCATGCTGAACACCGAGACGGGGGAGTTGGAAGAGAGGCGGTTGGAACATGAAGACGGGGAAGCGCGAAGATTCTACGCGGGGCTAAAGGAGCCGGCCTTGGTGGGGATCGAGAGCACAGGGTACACGCGCTGGTTCACGGAGATGCTGGCGGAATTGGGGCACGAGCTGGTGGTGGGGGAAGCGGGGAAGATTCGGGCGAAGGAGACGCGCAAGCAGAAACACGATCGGCGGGACGCGGAGCACATCCTGAATCTGTTGCTGCGGGGTGATTTTCCCAAGATCTGGCTGCCCAGTGCGGAGGAGCGGGATGTGCGGGTACTGCTCGAGCATCGCCATCAGTTGGTGGAACTGCGCACCCGAGCTCAGAACGGACTGCAGGCGATCGCCCTCAGCTACGGACTGCGGCGGCGCCGACGGTTGTGGAGCGAGCGCGGGCAGGAAGAACTCAAAAAGCTTCCTCTAAGAGAAGGAATGGAGCGGCGGCGTGCAGACTTGTTACGCCTAGTGCGGCAGTT
This sequence comes from uncultured Acidobacteriota bacterium, assembly GCA_963831905.1. GTDB lineage: Bacteria > Acidobacteriota > Terriglobia > UBA7540 > UBA7540 > CAVROP01. The sequence goes on from CAWHRX010000010.1 coordinate 928,695, forward strand.
GGACACCTGGGTCCAGGAGTTGGACCGGCGGATCGAGCAGGAAGCGGCGCAACGGGAGGAGGCGCAGCGACTGATGACCCATCCGGGGGTAGGGCCGCAGACGGCGTTGGCCACGGTGCTGGTGCTGGGCCCCGTGGAGCGCTTCCCGGACGATCGCCACCTGACCAGTTACCTGGGGTTGATTCCCCAGGAGGATTCCAGCGCCGGACGGCAGCGCTTTGGCCACCTGACCAAACAAGGCAACCGGCTGCTGCGCTGGCTGCTGGTGGAAGCGGCGCAGACCGCCAGCCGCTATGATCCTCGGCTCGCCCGTGCCTACCGCCGCTTGACCTTCCGCAAAGGCCGGGCGATCGCCAAAGTCGCCATCGCGCGCAAGCTGGCCATCCGGCTCTACATCATGTTGAGGGACAAGATCGATTACGCAGAATTCTGTCGGCGAGGTTCGCATGCCGGGATGCTCGAGGATGTAGCGCTGGTCTAACCATGACCGAACGTATGATTGAGCTCCCGGCCTCCCTCCCCCAAAGAGGAGGGAGTCAGAAAAAGCCATCATGGTCCCCGCCTGGGATCGAATAGATGTGTGGTGGAACCTGGCCACCGAATCGAGGCGAACGAATAACCAGGACCGACAACGCGATTTTGCTTGACGGAGCCGACGACCTTATAGATGCGCCACCCGCGTGGTTTTGCCGTAGTTGCGTGCGTGTTGACTTGGCTTTGCCTCGGGCCTAAGATACTAGCGCGTTCGGGCCCACTCTCATGGCCGCCACGACCTTCTCCCATTACCGCATCCGGGGACCGATTGCCTCGGTTGGCGTCGCGCTCGTTGCGGTGATTATTGGTGTAGTCTGGTATCGCTCCCTTTGCCCCGTCCTGAAAGTCGCCGCGCCGCCCACTTACCTCTATCCTTCCAACTACCTCCCCGGCTCCCGCGAACAAGCCGCTCGGTTTTCCCCCGACGGCAGTCAGATCGCTTTCTCATGGAACGGAGGGAAGCAATACAACTGGAATATATACGTGAAACGGATCGGCAAGGGGGACCCTCTGCAACTCACCAGCGGACCAGCCATTGATGACACACCGACTTGGTCGCCAGACGGCCGCTACATTGCCTTTCGCCGCAGCAGGAGCGAGCATGACGACGGAATCTATGTTGTTCCTGCCCTGGGTGGCCCGGAGCGCAAGTTGCGCACGCCGAGCCTGAGCGCCTGGGGGGACATGGGTGCGGGGCTCGACTGGTCGCCGGACGGGAAATACCTGGCCTATGTTGACGCCCCGGCAAACCAGCAGTCCCCGACCATCTTCTTGCTCGCCGTAGATAACCCCGAGGACATACGGCCCTTGACCACTTCAGCCGGGCTGTCGGGGGATTATGTCCCTCGTTTCTCTCCCGACGGGCAGACTGTGGCTTTCGTCCACTGGGCGCCCGAAGACGTCAACGACATCTTCCTGGTCCGCCTTGCAGGTGGAGAACCGAAGCGCCTCACCTTTGACAACGAAGGGACTTGGGGCTTGGATTGGACTCCGGACGGGGCCTATATCGTCTACTCCTCAGATCGCCTGGGCGGCCGCGCCCGCCTATGGAAAGTCCGAGCCTCCGGCGGCCAACCGGAACCGTTGTCTGTGGGCCTGGGCGCTGCTGTTTCTCCCGCACTTTCCCGCGTCGGGCGCCGTCTGGCGTACACCCAGTGGGATCAGAATTACAACCTCTGGCGGTATGAGGTATCCCGCACCACTGGCCCGAGCGCGCCACCCACGAAGTTGATCGCCTCGACGGGAGGGAACACGGCGCCACAATTTTCGCCGGATGGAAAGACGGTTGCCTTTGAATCCACGCGGTCTGGAAGCCGGGAGATCTGGGTTTGTGAAAGCGACGGCTCAAATCCGCGCCGGTTGACTTTCTTTGGCGGCCCCGAAGCGCGCAGGCCGCACTGGTCTCCTGACGGACGGGAGATTGCTTTCGAAGCCAGTGCCGGAGGTCGTCATAGCGCCGTCTATTTGGTCAGCGTAGAAGGCGGCCAGCCGAGTCGCCTGGCGACGGATGCTCCAGACGCATGGGCCCCGAGCTGGTCGAGGGATGGAAAATGGATTTACTTCACCTCCATGAGAAGCGGCGACAGCCAGGTGTGGAAAGCCCCGCCCCAGGGAGGTCATGCAGCGCAGGTGACGAAGAAGAGCGGCCATGCAGCCTTCGAATCTCCTGACGGCAAGGTCCTCTACTACGTCAAGGACTTCGGTCTTTGGAAGGTTCCGGTGGAAGGTGGGGAAGAGACCGTGGTTCTCGAGAAGCTCAGGACGTGGAATTTTCTTGAATATTATTGGGGCCCGACTGACGAGGGCATCTATTTCTACAACGCCCGCACGCAAGACATCGAATTCTTCAGCTTTGCCACGCACAGAATAACGCTGTTTGCCAAGCCAGGAAGAGTGGTGGAAGGCCTCGCAGTTTCGCCCGATGGCCGTTGGATTCTCATGGCTCAAGAAGACCAAGATACCATCAGCGTTATGCTGGTGGACCATTTCCGTTGGTAGACGTAGTAAGTAAAGGCACGCGTAAGGCAAAGACGATATTTAGCGAGCCGGGCAGACCGGGCCAAGTCTCGTTGGCAGCAAGGGGCGCGCCGCAGGATGACATTTCGTCGTAGTCATTCTTCCTCGGGTGGTCTGGCCAGACAGGGCGAGGAAATTCGGGAAAGTCCCGTTACTTTTTGCGTTTTTCACTTGACAACCCCGGGGAGGTGTGATAGCCTATAGTTGTGGTCTTTTTCGTGGACACATTGTCGCAGGCGAGGGCCAGAGCGCGCCGAGCCGCAAGGGAAATCGGAGGGTCCCGGCTATGAGGAAATGTAGCAAACTACAAAAAATGAAAAATAGTGGGAACGAAGCTAAGAAGTACTTGAAAACAAAGCACATCAATTTTTTGAGTGGTGCAAATTTTGCGCGTTTTGCGCACCAATTAGCACTAAATAGGGCCTGAAAGGAGCAAAAACAGCGCATTTTGCGGAAACGAAGTCAAGACTTCCAAGCCAAAAGGCAAGGCCGGACAAGTGACAATAAGTCGACTAGACTAGTTTGGGCCTTGCATGGCCCCGGTGGAGGGACGCCCGGAGACCGCACTTGCCGGTTTCACGCCAAGACGCAAAGCCCGCCAAGGCCGCCAAGCGAAGAAGAGGCCTTTAATCCCTAATCCCTAATCCGTAACCCCTAGTCCCTAACCCCTAGTCCCTCGCCCCTAGCCCCCAGCCCCGCTTCATTTGACCCCATTCGGACGGCTCTGTTAACATGAACGATCAACAGCCGGGAGAAACTCGCGTGAGAGTGGGTGTTCATACTTCGATAGCCGGGGGGCTGGAGAACGCGGCGCATCACGCCCGGAAGATCGGCTGCGACACGTTCCAGATGTTTTCGGCCAATCCGCGCGGGTGGAAGGCGCAGGATCCGGCCCCGGAAGCGTGCGAGCGGCTCCGCGCCGCCCGCGCTGGTTACGGCCTCGCGCCGCTGGTGATCCATGACAACTACTTGATCAACCTGGCCTCGACGGATTCTTTGATTCGTAGTATGTCCATCGCGGCGTTCAGAAAAGAACTCGAGCGCGCCATAGCCTTGTGTGCGGATTATCTGGTGACGCATCCCGGGAGCGCCAAAGGCGGCACCGCGACGCAGGGAATCACAGCGTGCATTGAGTCGGTACGGCAAGCCGCGAAAGGGCTGAAGCTCGACGGTGTGCGGATTCTCATTGAGAACACGGCCGGGCAAGGCTCGTCGATCGGGCGCACCTTCGAGGAAGTGGCGGAAATCTTAGGCGGCACAGCCCAGGACCTGCCCATGGGCGCGTGCATCGATACGGCGCATTGTTTCGAGGCGGGCTACGCCGTTCACACCCAGGCCGGCCTGGCCGAGACCGTGGAGAGACTGGAGTCGACTGTTGGGCTCGCGAATGTGTGCGTGATTCACGCCAACGACTCGAAGACGGCTTTTGGCTCGCACGCCGACCGGCACGAACATATCGGCAAAGGGCAGATCGGCAAGGAGGGCTTCCGCCGCATCGTCTGTCATCCCAAACTCAAGTCGATTCCCTTCATCTGTGAGACGCCGATTGACAAGCCGGGGGACGACCGGCGGAATCTCCGGATGATGAGGAAGCTGGCGGGAGAATTAGCTGTCAGCCCTCAGCCGTCAGCTTTCAGCAGACGTCGCATTACGGTCATTCCCGCGAACGCGGGAATCCATCGGACTGCCGGCGGCGGGCCACACTCTCCCACAAGAGTGAGAGGGATCTAGAACCGCGGAGCAGAGAGCGACGGCATATTCGAGTTTGCTGAGAGCTGATAGCTGACGGCTGATAGCTGAACTCTAGACTTTAAACTTTAGACTTTCGACGGTTCCTATGGATTCCAACTACGACCCACAACAGATCGAAGCGAAATGGCAAAAGCGCTGGGCTGAAGCGAAGGTTTTCGATGTCGAGGCGGACGCCGCGCGGCAGAAGTATTACGTGCTCGAGATGCTGCCCTACCCTTCCGGCGACATCCACATGGGGCACGTGCGCAATTACTCGATCGGGGATGCGCTGGCGCGTTACAAGTGGATGAAGGGCTACAACGTGCTTCATCCCATCGGCTGGGACGCGTTTGGCCTGCCTGCGGAAAACGCGGCCATCAAGCGCCAGCGGCATCCCTCGGAATTCACCTTCAATCACATCGCCAACATGCGCGAGCAGTTGAAGCGCTTGGGTTTCAGCTACGACTGGCGGCGCGAAATTGCCACCTGCGTTCCGGAGTATTACCGCTGGAACCAGTGGTTCTTCCTCAAGATGTACGAGCGCGGCCTGGCGTACTGTAAGAAGAGCCGGGTGAACTGGTGTCCGCTATGTGAAACGGTGCTGGCCAACGAGCAGGTGGTGGACGGCTGCTGCTGGCGGCACGAGGGCACGCCGGTGGAGCAGCGCGAACTCGAACAGTGGTTCTGGAAAACCACCGCCTACGCCGAGCAACTGCTTGACGACATGAAGGAACTGGTGCGCTGGCCGGAACGCGTGCTGGCCATGCAGCAGAACTGGATCGGCAAGTCCACGGGCACGGAGGTGGACTTTCAGATTCTGGAGTCGGGCGAGCCACTGCGTGTCTTTACGACTCGCGTGGATACTATCTTCGGCTGCACGGCCGTTTTCCTGGCTGCGGAGCATCCGCTGGTCGAAAGGCTGGTCAGCAAGGAGTTACGGCCGGAGGTCGAGCGGATCAAAGCTTCCGCTGCACGGGCGCGGGGGGAGGCGAACTTCGAAAAGGTCGGAGTTGATACGATGTTCCGGGCGCGGAATCCCTTTAGCGGCGAAGCTGTTCCCGTCTGGATTGCCAATTTCGTCTTGATGGAATACGGGACCGGGGCGGTGATGGCGGTCCCCGCGCACGACCAGCGCGACTTTGAATTCGCCACGGCGCACCATCTGCCCATCCGAGTCGTGATCGCCAAGAAGGACGGCGAAGTCTGGCGCGAAGACAACGAGCCGCTGGCAGCGGTAAAGCTGAAAGAGGCATTCGTTGACTACGGCATTCTGTTCAGTTCGGGCAATTACTCCGGATTGACTTCCGAGCAAGCCATCCTGCTCATGACACGCGACGCGGAGGCAAAAGGGTTTGGGAAGGCGACAGTCCAGTACCGCCTGAAGGACTGGGGAATCTCGCGCCAGCGGTACTGGGGGACGCCCATTCCCATCGTCTTCTGCGCCCAGTGCGGAGTGGTGCCGGTTCCCGAGGAAGAGTTGCCGGTCGTCTTGCCGCCGAACATCAAACTGACCGGCCGGGGACACTCGCCGCTCGCCGACGTTCCCGAGTTCGTCAACACGACGTGCCCCAAATGTTCGGGGCCGGCGCGCCGCGAGACGGACACCATGGACACGTTCGTGGACTCCTCGTGGTATTTCTACCGTTACACGGCGCCCCACTTCGACGCTGCGCCGGTGGATAAGGAGATCGTCAAGTACTGGTTCCCGGTGGATCAGTACATCGGTGGAATCGAGCATGCCATCCTGCACCTGATCTACATGCGATTTTTCACCAAGGTCATGCGGGATATCGGCCTGGTGGAGTTCGCGGAGCCGGTGGCGCGTCTCTTCACCCAAGGGATGGTGCTCAAGGATGGCACGGCGATGTCAAAAAGGAAGGGCAACGTCGTGGATCCGGTGGAAATGTGCGCGAAGTACGGCGCCGATACCGTGCGCACTTACACGATGTTCGCCGCTCCTCCCGAGAAAGACTTTGACTGGAGCGACAGGGATATTGAAGGCGCAGCGCGCTTTTTGGGCAAGGTCTACCGGCTGGTTTCAAAGCATGCGGACAGTCTACGAGGGGTGCAGGCGCTTTCCGCAGAAAGCGCGATTCCAAATTCAAAATTCCAGATTTCAGAAGAGGAGAGGAGCCTGCTTCGGAAGGCGCACCAGACGCTCCGCCACGTTACGGAAGACATGGAAGGCCGATGGCACTTCAACACCGACGTGGCTCTGTGCATGGAACTGATTAACGAATTGACGGATCATCAGGGCGCGATTGAGGCCGGCAAAGTTCGCCCCGAAGCCCATAAGGCGGTTCTGGAATTGCTGGTCATAATGCTCTCGCTCTTTGCGCCGCATATCGCCGATGAACTTTGGGAAGGCCTCGGCCATGCAGGACCACTGCTCCGAGTTCCCTGGCCTCGGTTTGACAATGAACTCGCCGCCGCGGATGAACTTGAATTGCCAGTGCAGGTTAATGGCAAATTGCGGGCGCGAATCCGGGTGGCGGTGGACGCCGGCGAGGAAGAGATTCTGGCACGAGCGCAGGCGGAGGAAAAGGTGGTTCAGCACCTCGCAGGCAAGCAAATTGTCAAAGTCATCTTCGTACCTCAGAAGCTGATTAATATTGTGGCGAGATAGGAGAGCGCGGACCGAACCCCCTCACCCGCGATCATTTTAGGGGAGCGGACCAGCCGTGGCTGGGGTAAGCAATTTTGGCTTTTGCCATTTGCCTTTTGCCATTTGAATTGTTCTTCGTCTTTCTAACATGGAACATACTCGTCCTGTAGTTGTCCTCGATTTTGGTTCTCAATACACGCAATTGATCGCGCGCCGCATTCGCGAAATGCAGGTTTATGCGCTGATCGTTCCGTGTCATACACCCTTTGACGAACTAGCCGCGATGCACCCGCAGGCGCTGGTGCTTTCCGGCGGCCCGTCCTCTGTCTACGACCCGTCCGCGCCGGTGTGCGACGAACGCGTCTTGAAGATGGGCATCCCGGTTCTGGGCGTTTGTTATGGGCTGCAATGGATCTCGAGGACACTGGGGGGAAGGGTTGAGCCCGCCCGGCGCCGGGAATACGGATTCGCCCAACTGGAGATTTATCCCTCCACAACGCTCCTCCAGGGCATCGAGTCGCCGCTGCGCGTCTGGAACAGCCACGGCGACCACGTGGCGGAGGTTCCGCCCGGTTTCAGCATAACGGGGCGCACGGAGAACGCGATTTCAGTGATTGAGAATCCCGCGGCCGGAATCTACGCACTGGAGTTCCATCCGGAAGTTCGCCACACCGCACACGGTTCGGAAATCCTGAGCCGATTCGTCCGGGACGTGGCGGGCATCCGGCCGAATTGGTTCCCGCGCTCCTTCATCGAGGAAACGGTGGACCGAGTGCGGCGGGAGGTTAAGGGCGAAGCCGTGTTGTGCGCGCTGTCGGGCGGGGTGGATTCCGCGGTCGCTGCGACTCTGGTGGCAAAAGCCATCGGCAACCGGCTGACCTGTCTGTTTGTCGACAACGGTCTGCTTCGCAAGAACGAGTTCGCGCAGGTGGCCGGCATGCTGCGCGAGCAAGCCCACCTGAACGTGCGCACGGTAGACGCTTCGGTTCGTTTCTTGACCCGCTTGGAGGGAGTAACCGACCCGGAGAAGAAGCGCAAAATCATCGGAGAAGAATTCATCCGTGTCTTCGAAGAGGAGGCTCGCCGGCTTGGGGACATACCCTTTCTGGTGCAGGGGACGCTTTATCCGGACGTGATCGAGTCGGTTTCCGTGAAGGGTCCGGCCGCAACCATTAAGAGCCATCACAATGTGGGTGGGTTACCGCAGGATTTGAAGTTCCGGCTTATCGAACCTCTGCGAGAGCTTTTCAAGGACGAAGTGCGCAGAGTAGGCCGGGAATTGGGGTTGGATGACCGGTTGATCGACCGGCAGCCATTCCCCGGCCCAGGTCTGGCGGTACGGATCCTGGGCGCGGTCACGGAAGAGCGCCTCGAAATGGTCCGGAATGCCGACGCCGTGGTGAGGGAAGAGGTTGAAGCGGCGGGTCTGGCCAAGCGCTTGTGGCAGGCGTTCGCCGTCCTGCTTCCGGTCTCGAGCGTGGGCGTGATGGGTGACGCGCGAACCTACGCCTCGACCATCGCCGTTCGAGCCGTGGAATCTGAGGACGGGATGACGGCTGACTGGGCGAACCTTCCCGCGCCGCTTCTGCAACGGATGGCTACCAGGATTGTCAATGAGGTAAAAGGAGTTAATCGGGTAGTATTCGACATTACCTCGAAGCCGCCGGGGACAATCGAATGGGAATAACTCACCCCGGCCGCCACCGAGGCAGCTTGAGACAGGACAGGATTACAGGGCTATCGACTTGCCAGTTTCTGAGCCATGTAGAGCAGGAGTTGCCGGTCTTTCTCGTCGATCTTGTCGAGAAGGCGTTTCACTTTTTCAAAGAAACGCACTTCCTTTTCCTGCTCGGCATCAAGTACCAACTCTTCCGTGCTCTGCACGCTTGCTCAGGTTGGGCAAAACCGGTTCTCCGTCTCCTTCGTAGAAAAGCTGATGGAGGGGGATTTCCAGTGCCGCCGCAAGCCGCTCCAGGGTTTCGAGAGACGGCACAGTGTGGCCGTTCTCTACCCGGGAGATGTAACAACGCAAGAGTCCGGTACGCTTTTCAATATCACCCTGTGATAGTGACTTATCTTCTCTTAACTTTTTAAGACGTGTTCCGATGACCATGGGGGACATTCTTCCACAAAGTATCAAGACCGTCAACTATTAATATAGGAATGGCGGAGAGATATCCGGACGGCGGTCTGTAACCAATTGGCAACCTCCCTCGTCCCTGCTACTGAGGGAAGTCCAGAGATGGAACCCGAATGGCACGCTCGGAGTTTGATGTCAGCCAGGAAGTTGAGTACATTCGTCGTGTCCAGAAAGGGGACGGTGAAACCTTCGGCCTGCTGGTGGAAAAATACCAGCAGCGTGTTTTCTCCATCGTTTTCCATCTGGTTCGCCGCCGGGACGAAGTCGAGGACCTCGCTCAAGAAGTTTTTTTCAAAGCTTTTCGGGCCATTCGAAGTTACAACTTTCAATCTTCGTTCGCCACATGGTTGTCCCGAATTGCGGTGAACCATTGCTACGATTACTTGCGCAAAGTGCGCGCCTCGCACCTCAGCTACTACTCGGAGATGACGGAAGAAAGCGCGCACGAATTGGAACGAAAGGCGGAGAGTCCGCCGCCACAAGGCCTGGATCACGGCGAGAAGCTAGCTCTGACGGATTTCGTTCGCAGGCTTCTCGAACGCGCGCCGGAAGATGACCGCCTGATTCTAACTCTCAAGGAGCTGGAAGACTATTCTGTGGAAGAAATTGCTGACTTGCTGAAATTGAAAACCAGCACCGTCAAAGTGCGTCTCCACCGCGCCAGGAAGCGAATGCTCGAAGACCTGGAGCGTTGGCGCCAAGAAGGAAAATAGGCCATGGATTGCAAAGAGATTCGGGATCTGGTCGGGGAGCGCTGGGGCGAGGAATTGCCTGCGGAGGCGCGAGAGCACATGAGCAAGTGCGCGGGCTGCGAAGTGTATTGGCGCAACGCCCGCTTCCTGCAGAGCGGCTTCCAAGCCTTAGCAGAGGAGACGCCGCCCGATGCGTCGTTTGGCTTCGCCTCGCGGCTGGTTCGACGGCTGCAAGAGTGGGAGGCGACGGGCGCGCGGAGCGAGTTCTTCGAGACCGTTGGGCGGCGGTTCGTTTATGCCACGCTTGCCCTCACCCTGGCCTTGCTGCTCAGTTTGGCGCTGCCCACCACCGGTCCCGTACGAGGCGTTGCCGGGGCTGATTTCCTTGGCTTGCAAAGCCACAATCAAGCCTCGCAGCCCGACGTGGTCGGAGGCGAGATCGGTGATACACACGAATTGAATCTGGGAGGGCCGACGAAGTAACCCTAGTCGGCTAGAGAAAGCCATGAGTCGAAGAGCCTACATCTATTTCGCCCTGACGTTCCTGCTGGGAGTGATCGTCGGCGGAGCTTCCATCTACTACTATGCCTGGAGCACCGGACACTGGCACCGCCCATTCAATCGACAAAGCTTCGTGCAACGTGTCAAAAGCGAACTCAACCTGTCCGATACGCAAGTCCCGCAACTCGAGCAGATCCTGGAAGGCTCCACCGGCAAATTCGGAGCTACTCAACAACAATGCGATGCCCAGCTCAATTCCATCCGCCAGGAAACCCGCAATCAGATTCGGCAGATCCTGACGCCGGAGCAAAGCCAGAAGTTTGATGAGCTGGTGCGCCGCTGGGATGAGAGACGAAGACGGGCCAGCCGTTGAGTTTCTTGCGATCCGCGGCGCCAGCTTCGCTGCCGCACTCCAAGGCGCTTCGCGCGGCCACCCCACAGATCAAAACGGCACGTCTTCATCCGTGATTTCGGGAGGTTCGGCGGGAGGTTCGGAGGCCGGCGGCCTGTCGAAGGAAGCATGTTCTGCCGTCGGCGCTGAAGTTCGCTCCGGCATGGGCGAAGGCGCTGCCCCGGCGCGCTCATTATCCGCCCTCGAACCCAACATTTGCATTCGACTGGCGATAATCTCGTAGGACGTGCGCTTGTTTCCCGACTGGTCTTCCCACTGCCGGCTTCGAATGCTTCCCTCGATATAGACTTGCTTGCCTTTGGTCAGGTACTGGCCGCAAATTTCAGCCAGCTTGTTCCAAGCGACAATGTTATGCCATTCGGTGCGCTTCTGCTGCTCGCCGCTCCGGTCTTTGAAAGCTTCGTCGGTGGCCACACTGAACTTGGCTACAGGCGCCCCGCTAGGCGTGTACTTCACTTCCGGATCCCGCCCCAGGCGGCCGACAAGGATCACTTTGTTAACCGAGCCAGACATAAGAACCTCCCTCCATCACTCGGCCGCTTCCCCAAAGGAGAACAACCTCATCAGCCGTGAGTGCGAGGCCCGCTAACGGCGCGGACCTGACACAGCATAACCGAGCTTTCTGAGCCTTTGGCGCGCCAGGTCCGCCTCACGAGAATTCGGGCTCTGCTGAATCAGGGAACGCAATTCTCTGGCCCCTGCGCTCTTCTCCCCGAGCTCGAGCAACGCAAATCCCTTCTTGAGCTGCGCGCCCGCGGCCTTGTTGCCCCCTCGTTCAAGGCACTTATCGTACTCTGCGATCGCGTCGTTATATTTCTTCTGAGAGGAGTAAATCTCCCCGATATAGAACTCGGCGTTCGAGGCCCGGTCCGTCTCGCCGTAGTACTGCAGGTATTGTAGAAAGGCCTGAATGGCAAGGTCGTACTGCCCGCCGTTGTAGTCTGTCAGGCCGGAATTATAGAGGCTGTCGGGATCGGGAATGGTCGGCTTAGGGGGCGCCGCCTCGCCGCCCGGCGTGCCTGGGATTCCAGGAGTCCCGGTGCCTGTCGCTGAACCCGCAGGTTGCTGCGGGGGAGCGGTTATGGTCTGGATAATATTCTGCGTCTGCGCCAATTGCTCGCCCAGCTTGCCAATGCGCGCCTTGGCCTCATCGAGGCTCTCGCTAAGCGCCTGAATCTGGGTGGTCATGGAATCGAGGCGAGCGTTGGACGTCGCCAGGTTCTTTTGCGTGGCGTCGCGCAAATCGTCCATGTTGGATTTGAGCTTGTTGACGTTGTCGCTGGCCTGTTCGATCAAGGTCCTCAACACCGCGCCTTGCGTATCGACGGTCTTTTGCAGGTTTTGAACAGCCTGCTGCAACGCGTCGAGTTGTTGCATCATCTGCAGCGTCTCTCTGCTGACCGCGTAAAAGGGCTGTGCTCCGGCAACCAGAAGGCCCAGGACAGGAAGAATCAGTAAGGCATGCTTTTTCAAGGGGAGTCACCCTCGTTGTTTAAAGTAAACACACGCCAGTGTACCCTGCCCTCTATATTGGGGTCAACTGGCGGCAGCAGATGCACACAATTGCAGCGGCGTTCTCACGCCGCCTATTGGCGTGGCGTTCTTGCCTGCGCGCAGCGAGATACCTCTTCGCCCACGCCCCCTCGGAGTGGACACGCCAAAAGGGTTCTTCATCCACCTGCTAAGGGCCGGCGCTGTGATTCTAGCCGGGCCGGTCTCGTGCCCCGCGGGCATGGGCGCAATTCCCCCTTGTGCTGCGCCGGTTCCCGGTGCCGGTGTGGAAGCCGAGGGGGAAGACAGGCCGGGAGCCGCAAGGTTTTCCGGCCAGTCCGTATTACTTTGCCTCCGTACCGTAGTGGAAGTGAGCGCGACGATTCTGCTGCCAGCAGGTTTCGTCGTGATCTGTACAGGAGGTAGGCCGATCCTTGCCGTACGATATGGTGTTGATAAGGTCGCCGTTGATACCCAGATTGACCAGGAAACTCTTAGCTGCGGTAGCGCGGCGGTCGCCCAGACCGAGGTTATACTCTTCGCTCCCTCGTTCGTCGCAGTGGCCTTCGATCGTGAACTTGATATTCGGATGAGACTTCAGCAAGTCGGCGTCGGTGGTCAGAGCCTGCTGTGCGTCGGGACGAATATCCGACTTGTCGTAGTCGAAGAAGGCATCTTTCATACCCTGTCCGAATATTTCTTCTTCGCTCACCTCCGCTTTGGGCGCCTCTGGCGGCGCTGCCGGCGGCGGAGCAGTTACGGTGACTCTGGCGGTCTCGGTTACTGAACCGCCCGGGCCGGAGGCGGTAAGAGTATAGGTTATGGATTCCTGAGGGGTAACGGTCGTGGAGCCCTGCGCTTGTACTCTCCCCACGCCGGGGTCGAGGGTAAGGTCAGTGGCGTTTTGGGAAGTCCAACTCAACGTGACGGACTGGCCTCTTTCAATTGTGCTCGGCTCGGCCGTCAAGTGTAAGGTTGGCGCCGGGGTTGGGGCGGGCGGCGCTGCGGGCGGCGCTGTGGCCACCTGCTTCTTGTGACACGCACCTGCCAAAAGAACAATTCCCAGTAAACCGGCGAGAAGCGCAAGACTGCGTTTCTGCTGTTGCATTTCTTCATCCTCCTTGGTCGGAAAGAAAGGAACCTCGCGATTCCTTGAATAGGCCAATATATCTTGGAATGCCCCCTGGAGCAGGACAAGTGCCTCAGAATTACCCGCGCCAGTGGGGTTCGTGCTTTTCGAAACCGTGCATACTAACATCAATGCAAGAAAAAAAACAAGCTACCCGTCAAAAGATCGCGCCGCGATATTCATTCCGAGGTCACACTTCGGAATGAACTCAGCAGGCGTTCTGCGCTTTCGAGGAAGAAATCGGCACATTCTCTTGCGACCCTGAAAACTAATTCGACCAATTCGGGTTCCAGTTGTTTCCGGTGCGGGTAAGCTGCACTGGCTCGGCTCCATTGGCGAGCATGGTCCAGACCTGGCGAGTGCCGGAACGAGTGGATTCGAAAGCCAGGTGGCGGCCGTCGGGCGACCAGGAGGGATGCTCGTTGCGTCCCGCGTCGTGCGTCAACTGGATAATCCTTCCGGTGGCAATTTCCATGATGTAAATATCGTAGGTCCCGGTTTCCGAGAGCCTCCAATGGAAAGCCAGAAACAATCCGTTGGGAGACCAGGCGGGCCCGCTGGCATCACCGCCCCCGCCCGCGGTCGTGACGCGCCGCAGGTTGGTGCCGTCGGCCGACATGATGTAAACCTGGGGTGTCCCGCTGCGGTCGGATACAAAAGCCATTTCGGTTCCCGTCTTGGGGTTCCAGGCCGGCGAAATATCCACTCCCCGGGAAAAGGTCAGCCGCTGAAGATTCGTGCCGTTGACGTCCGAGTCATATATTTCCGGATCGCCGCTCATGCTGGAACAAAAGGCAATCTTCTTCCCATCGGGCGACCAGGCAGGGGTGGTGTTGAGTCCTTTGTAACTGGGGAAGAAAGCCCGGTGATTCGTTTCGAGAGAGAAGAGGTAGATTTCCGGATTGCCGGAGGCGTAACTCGTGAACGCAAGCTTCGCATTGTCCGGCGACCAGCGCGGGGTTGTGGAGAGCGAACCGAAATTGGTCAACGCATGCTGGTTAAAGCCGTCGTAATCCATGACCCAGATTTCAGAGCGGCCCCCGCCGCCCCTCACGAACGCAATTTTGGTCTGGCAATCGCCGGGCAGGCCACCCCCCAGGGTCTGTATAATCTCGTTTGCAAAGCGGTGCGCGGCTTCGCGCGCTGAGATCTCGTTCAAGGCGGCCACATACCTCTTGGCAATTACGCTCGGATTGGCGGTGTTGCCCAGATCAAACAGCCGCGCTGTAACCACCAGATTGGAACTGGTCACTTCGGTCTTTCCGAAAGCCAGCATCTGCGCGGAAATCGGCGGCGAACTCCAGGTCTTGAAGTCTACATCCGCCGGCTCACGAAGCGGAGTGGTCGGGTAGAAGCTCTTGCTGGCCAGATCGAAAATACCCGCCTGCTCGAGGTCGTGCCACAGGACCTGGTTGAATTCCTGGGTGAGCGGAGCGAGGTTCTGCTCGCCCGAAGCGGCGGTGAAGTCAGAGACGGCCAGTTTGATTCTGGCCGCGCCAAGATTGATCCCGATGCTGAACCAGTCTTGACCCCAACCGGTGTTAAAAGCTATCAACAACAGCGAGAGGGTAATAACAAAGAACAAACTGCAAAGTCGGATTCGCCGCAAGAAAAAGCGCATGGCTGGATTTCAACTCCCCTGGTTTTTAGATGCGTGCGCCCATCCGCATAGATGTCTCGCGGTGTGACATATTATCTGAGGGCCCACGAGCCCGGAAGCGGTATCGGCCCTGGCCCTTTCCCGCTACCGGTGAAAGTCAAAATAGAGATTCACTTTGACCTTGTTCCCGGCATAATCGGGAGGAAGCGGGGGAAGCGGGTTCGAGGCCAAAACGGCCCGCAGGGCGGAACGATCCACTTCGGGCAAACCGCTGGACTGCGTGATCTCCACATCGTTAACATTGCCGTCACGCAGAATAGTAAAAGTCATATAGAGGCGCGGAGCGCTCACGATATTCGGGCTGACCGTGGAGAGCAGCCAGTTCCCGCTGATGCGGCTTCGGACGGAAGCGACGTACCAACCATAGCGCTCGCCGAAATCCCCGCCTTCGCCAAAGCTGAGACCGCCTTGGCCCCCCGCGTTGGCCATCTGCGTGTAGTTCATGGAAGGCTGGCCGCCCAGCCCGTAGGGTACGGCATTGTCCGCCTGCACGGGTTTGTCTTTTTGAATGTGCGTATTGATGCGCTCGGCTTTCTCCGGCTTCACGGCCTCTTTAAACTTGGGAATCGGGATGGCCTTCGGCTCCGGCGGGGCTTTAGGCGCGGGTTCCGTTTGGTGCAACCCTGGATTCTCACTGGCCAAGGTGTTGTGCGTCGCTAGCATTGGGGCAGGCAGCGGCACGCCCGGCAGGGAGGCAACCGCGCCAATGCGCGTGGAATTGCCGCTGCCCCAGTTTTTTCCCCAGCCGCCTCCGAACGACGAGCCCAGGCTCGTGTAGCCGATCAACAGCACGAATAGCACAACGTGCATCGCGACGGAAGCCACCAGCGTGCCGCCCAGCTTCTCGCGCCGCTCATGCGTAACGACTATGGAAACGGCCTGACCGCTCATCTTGGCCTTCAGCTTTCAATTCTCAGCGTTCAGCACCAACAATCGTCGTCGCCCCCGCGCCGTCTGGAACCCGTGCCGGACCATAAACAATGGATTCCCTCATGCGCGGGAATGACGTAGTATTCACGGGAGGATGCGATTCCGGCTGAGTCTTTTTGCTCGTCACTCGTCACTTGTAACTCGTCACTGCTTTATTTGGTTTCCAGCGGTTCCGTCACTACGTTGATGTTGGTCACCTGGGCCTGTTTCAGGGCGTCCACCACCGTTGCAAACGTGCCGAAAGGCGCCGTTTGGCTGCAGCGAATAAACACCGGAGTGCCGCCGGCGCCCTTCAGATGGGTCAAAACGTAGCCCCCCAGCTTGTGAATGTTTACCGGATCGTTCCCGACATAAATATCCTGGTGTTTGTCGATGGTCACCACGACCTTCTCCTCGGAAATCGCTTTCACCGTGTGGGTCTTCGGCAGGTCAACCTCAATCCCCGATTCGAGAATGGGGGCTGTCAACATGAAGATAATCAGCAGCACCAGGACCACGTCCACGAACGGCGTGATATTAATCTCCGCCAGCGATGTATGGGTTCGACCTTTCAGCGTCGTGAATGCCATGAACTACCTCGCTCTGTCCGTAGTCCGTTGTCCGTCGTCCGTTGCCATAGGTCGTGCAACCCTTAGCATTGGCGACGGACCACGGACAACTGACGACGGACAACGGACTAAGTGAAAAACCGCTCGGTCAAATTAAGAAACTCGAGTCCGAAATCGTCCATCATCGAGCCAAATTCTTTGATGCGCTGCACAAACTGGTTATAGGCAATAACCGCAGGAATGGCCGCAAAAAGGCCGGCCGCAGTTGTGACGAGGGCTTCGGAAATCCCCGGCGCGACGCTGCGCAGCGACGCGGTGCCTGCCGTTCCCATTCCGTGAAAAGCGTCGATGATTCCCCAGACCGTTCCAAACAGCCCGACGAACGGCGCCACGGCCCCCGTAGTGGCTAGCCAGGTGAGCCATTGCTCCATGCGCGTCAGTTCGCTGGAGGAGGTCATCTGCAAGGCCCTTTGCACAGCTTCCAGGCTTCGGATGTGGGGCTTGCCCGGGTTCTCATTCACCACCGCCTGGCTTTCAATTTCACGATATCCCGCCTGGAAAACTTCCGATAGCGGGGTGAACTTGAGACCTCGGCTGAAGGTGCGAATCTCCGAAAGCCGCTTGCTTTGGCGGAATACCTTCAAGAACTCCCGCGACTCCCGGCGAGCCGCTCTGAAGCTCCTATACTTGTTAATAATAATTGCCCAGGATAGGACTGAAAATCCCGCCAGCAGCAATAAGACCATCCGGGCTACGGTCCCCGTGTTCGACAGCAACTGCCAGACTTCACCTTGGTAGAAACCCTGTAACTGCGCCAGTAGTGCAGGGAGCAATTCGCCTCCTTGAAAAACAATGAACTGCCCAGTCCTTCAAGTCTTCAACCTAACATAGCACTTTTGGGGCAGTCAATGTAACGCATCCTGTTGAGGGCGTGGAGCGTAGTTCGTTTGGCTCGGGGATTATTGGAGAGTCAAGAAAACGACTTCGCCTCCTGTGGCCGGGACGCTGTCCAAGAGGAACGGCCTTTGCTAGGATCTTGGAAGAACCAACCCAGCTTACGCAAAGTCGCAAAGCCGCGAAGAGCGCCAGAGTGAAGTCCTGGGCCCCCTCTGCGGCCTTGGCGCACCTTGCGCCTTCGCGTGAAACCGCGATTTCCGTTCGCACAATCCGCGCCCAGTTAGATAAATGCGATCACATCGATTTCCACCAGCGAATTGCCTGGGACTCCGGCGGCGGCGATGGTGGTTCGCACTGGAGGTTCAGTGCCGAAGCGCCCTTGAAAGACCTCATTCATGCCCGCGTAGTCCTTCAGGTCGGCCAGGTAAACATTGCACTTGAGGACCTTATCCATCGAAGAACCGACTTTCTCAAGCTCCTGCTGGATTTGGTCAAGGACTCCCTTGGTATGCACCTTGATATCCCCGGCCTGATGGTAGCCGACGCCGGCGATGAAGACCAGGTTGCCGTAAGCGACCACGCTGTTGAACAGTGGTGTGTTTCCGTTCTTGGAGTTGTTGACAAGTACTTTCTTGGTCGGTTTCTCCTTCGCGACAGCAGGGACCGCCGCAGCCGTCACGACTCCCGCCGCAATTCCTGTCCGCAAAAAACGCCTTCGATTCGTTGTTTTCGTATGAGCCTCCTTGGATTGCTGGTGCGCTGTATCGCATAGACTACGCGACCTCGATGGCCATTGCAACGGGCTCCCTCGTAGGGGCGACACTTGTGGCCGCCCCCACGTGGCGTATAATCGTTGAGGTAGGAATCCACTGTCGCGGACTAACCACGAGCAGTTACTGACTACTGACGACTGACCACTGACAACTGACTATGCTCCATGAAATCCACGTTCAGAATTATGCCGTGATCGACTCCCTCAAAGTCGAATTTGCTCCCGGGCTTAACCTGCTCTCGGGCGAAACCGGCTCGGGAAAATCCATTCTGGTGGATGCTCTGGGCCTGGCCCTTGGGGGAAGAGCTTCGGCGGAAGTCATCCGCTCCGGGCAGGAGCGGGCGCAAGTTACGGCGGTGTTCCGCGCCGAAGGACGACCGCCCTGGTCAACCTGGCTGGAAGAATGCGGCCTGGCCCGGGAGGAGGAGCTTATCCTCCGGCGGGAAATCCTGGCGAGCGGCAAGAGCCGCATGCTGGTGAACGATCAGCCCGTCACCTTGGCGGCGGTGAAGTCGCTGGCCGGCCTGCTCGTCGAGATGCACGGGCAGAACGAGCACGTGGCGCTGTTTGCCCGCGACGCCCAACTCGATTTGCTCGACCAGTTTGCAGGCGTGGACGAGGAGTTGCAGCGAGTCCGGGAGTTCCACACTCGACGCCGAGAACTGGAATCAGAATTCGACAGCCTCAGCCAAAATGAGCAGGAACGGCTACGTACCATCGACTTGCTGAGCTTTCAGGTGCAGGAACTCGAGCACGCCAAAATCGAGCCCGGGGAGGACGCACGCCTCGAGGACGAGAAGCGAGTCCTGGCGAATCTCGAGCGAGTCCGCGCTGCCGCCTCGGCGGCCTTCGCCACACTCTATGAAGACGAGGGCGCGGCCTACTCCCGCCTGGCAGCGGCCATGTACCAAATTGAGGACTTGCGGCGCTACGAGCCGGCGGTTGAACCTTACGTCGAACCGCTGGCAGGCGCTCGCGCCACAATCGAGGACGCGGCGGACTTCCTGCGCAACTACCTGGGAAGGCTGGAGGCCAACCCGCAACGCCTGGAGGAGATCGAAGACCGGCTGGCCCTGCTCGATCGGCTGAAGCGCAAATACGGGCAGACGCTTGAGGAAATCCTTGCCTACGGAGAAAAAACCCGGCAGGAGCTGGCGAAAATGGAACACGCCGACGAACGCCGCGAAACGATCCAGCGCGATCTTGAAAAGGTGACGGGCGATTACGGCAAAGCGGCGGAGGCGCTTTCCACCAAGCGGCGCGAGGCGGCCCGCAAGCTCACCCGCCTGGTGCGCGAAGAATTGGCCCAACTGGGCATGGAGAAAACCCGCCTGGAAGTTCATTTCGAAAGCCTCTTGGAAGGGCGCGCGGGGCCGCGCGGCATCGACGAAGTGGAGTTTCGAATTTCCCCGAATCCGGGCGAAGAACTGCGGCCGCTGGAGAAGATTGCCTCCGGCGGCGAAATCTCGCGCCTCATGCTGGCGCTCAAAACTGTGGTGGGGACCAATCGACCTGGCGCCGGCGCCGCGCGCCGCACTGCTCGCACCTTCATTTTCGACGAGGTCGATTCCGGGATCGGCGGGCGAGTGGCCGAATCCGTCGGGCAGCGGCTGAAGCGTCTGGCGCGCGACGGGCAGGTGCTGTGCGTCACGCACCTGGCGCAAATCGCCTGCTTCGCCGATCAGCACTATTATGTCGAGAAATTCGAACGCTCCGGCCGCACCCTGACCTCCGTGACGCATCTCGCCACCGAAAAAGACCGAGCGCGTGAGTTAGCCCGCATGCTCTCCGGCAGCCAGATCACCGATGCCGTGCTCAAACACGCCGCCGCCATGCTGAAGCATGGAAATTAGGTTATTGAGTCATTGAGTCATTGGGCCATTGATGCGCACCGCCTCGGAGTATGAAATGCGAACCGCCTGCTTCTTGCTCTTCTTCCCGTTGGCTATGGTTCTCGTAACAGCCGGGCCTGCGATGGCGCAGAGTGCGTGCCAATTCAAACTGGCCGGTGTAACGGTGGTTGGATCGGCCCGATACAAAGAATCAGAAATCTTCCAGGCCAGCGGATTGAAATTAGGAGAAATCGTGAGCGTGGACACGCTGAAAGAAGCTGCCACCCGCCTCGGCAGCGCTGGCGTGTTTGCGGAAGTCAATTATCGATATCGCACCCGAGGCGAAGCATTGACAGCGGAATTCACAGTTCAGGATGCAGGGCCTTTCCTCCCGTGCACATTCGAAAACTTTGTGTGGATGTCGAGGGACGAACTGCTCGCCGGCCTGCGTTCCCGCGTGCCTTTGTTTTACGACCAGGTGCCTGTCAGTGGAGATCTGCTCGAGAGAGTTTCGTCGGCGCTCGAGGAAATGCTGCAAGACCACGGCATCCAGGCTAAGGTCGCATTCTCGCCGACAGGGGCGGCGGGAGGTCCCGTGGAAGCCATACAGTACAGAGTGACGGGCCTGCCAATTCCGGTTCTCAGGATCGACTTCACGGGCGTCCAGAAGGTCGATCCAGCCTTGTTGCAAGCCGCTGGGCGGCCATTGATTGGCAAGGATTTTGAATCGTCGTTCATTGCGGCCTTTTCCAATGCAGGCATTGTCTCTGTTTACAGGCAACGAGGTTACCTTCAAGCGCGCTTCGGAGGTCCGATTCCAGAGCTCTTGAAGGGAGAAGGGCCTCCCAACTCGGTCCTAGTTACCATCCCCGTATCGGAAGGGGAGCTCTACAAGTTGAAGGAGATCACCTGGTCAGGACAGAGCGCGATCCCGTATAGCGAACTCGCAAGAACGATCAAACAAACTCCCGACACGGCGGTGGACGCGGTCCAGCTCGAGCACGACGTTCTGGCACTGCCCCTGCTCTTTCACGCCAATGGCTACCTCGATGCCGACGCCCGCATGAAGCCTGCCCTCGATGACTCCGCTCATACGGCTGCCTATCAAATACAGATCAACCAGGGAGATCTCTACAGGCTGGGAAAACTTGAAATTGCAGGGCTGGATGATGGGCACATGAGGTCGGTAGAGAAAATGTGCCGGCTTGATCACGGAGACCCCTATGAGCCTGGGTACTGGAACTCGCTGATACAGCAGGCACTCCCATCCCTGCCGCGCAACGCGTCAGGCTGGAAGGCCAGTGCAAAACCAACCGTGCACAAGGACACCAAGACAGTGGACGTCCTACTTACCTTTGCCCCCAGGGCAAGCCGATGATCTCCAGGCTCAACAAATCGTTCACAGGTCAGGTTTAACCGTCTCGGTGTCCCCCCTCGTATCCACCGCTCCGCCTATCCTGCGAGGTGTCCAGCCTGAATAACCCAACGATCTTGTTTCACACAACACCGTCGATGAGCTCCCACATTACAGGCAGCAGACGCGCCGTCTGCGAAGTATAATGAATCGATGTCCAGTGCTCGTATGCCACTTAAGACAGAAAACACTTTTTCGCGCCAGGAAGCGCAGGGCGCGTATTTGCGCCTTCAGTCCGTGGCGATTTTCGTGCGCGACCTGGATCGGAGCCTGCCTTTCTACGTGGACCAGTTAGGATTCAGCCTGGTCTTTGACGCCCGCTCCCAGAACGTGCGCCCCTGGGTTGTGGTAGCCCCTCCGGACGGCAATGCGACCCTGGTGCTGCGCGTGCCCGAACCTGGCTCAGCAGAGTGCAAACTCATAGGGCGGGCCACCCAGGTCGCGTTTGTCACCGACGACGTAGTTGCCAAGTTCCGTGAATGGCGGAGGTGCGGCGTCGAGTTTCTGTCCACGCCACGCTTAAGACGCCTGCGGCATCGCGTGATAGTGGCGGCAAGCGGCTCGCCGAACCCGGAAGAGGCGCCCATTTGGGGCGGAATCTTCACACGTTTCAAGGATCCGGACGGGAATTCGTTTTCACTCGTGAGCTTCGACGAGGTGAGCCGGGAAATTGAAGCGCAGCGTCGCGCCCGGGCCGAGCAGCTCGAGTCCGAACGCCGCGCGGCCCAGGAAATGGAAATTGCCATGCAGGTGCAAGCCAGGCTTTTTCCGCAGAGCCTACCGCCTCTTCGAAGCCTCGAATATGCAGGGATTTGCCTTCAGGCTCGCCCGGTGGGAGGCGATTATTACGATTTTCTTGATCTCGGCCATGATCGGCTGGGGCTAGTGGTTGGGGACGTGGCAGGAAAAGGTATCGCCGCCGCGCTCTTGATGGCCAACCTACAGGCCAATTTGCGCAGCCAGTGCGTCATGGCGTCGGATCAGGTGGAGCGTTTCCTGCATTCGGCCAACCAACTGTTTTACGAAAACACGGTCGATAGCGCCTATGCCACCCTCTTCTTTGCCGAATACTGCGATGTGGAGCGGCGTTTGCGCTACGCGAATTGCGGACACGTCTCCGGCTTTCTCCTCCGAGGTAACGGCGCTCTCGAACGGCTCAGTTCCACTTGCACGGTCCTGGGATTGTTCAAAGAGTGGGACTGTGCGCTGGCAGAATGCCGGCTCCTTCCGGGAGACACACTGGCTCTCTACACGGATGGCATAACGGAATCGTTCAGCGCCGCCGGCGAGGAGTTTGGAGAACAACGCCTGTGTGCGGCGCTGCAAAGCTATTCTGAGATGCCCGCCCAGAACCTGCTCGAAGCGATCGTCGGCGCCGTTCGCAGCTTCAGCCCCCAGGAACAGCACGACGACATCACGCTCATCGTTGCCAAGTGCAGGGAATCTGGTTCGTGACTCCCGACCCGTGCCGGCTGCTCTTGCAGTTCTCCCTCCGCTGTGTTACGTTTTTTGAGTTCCGAGCGTGCAGTCGCGCTTCCAGGCCCCCGTGACGACAGAATCTTCTGAATCGCGCCTTCTGGCCCAAATCGATCTTGACCGCTTGCCTCGCCACCTCGCCATTATCATGGATGGCAACGGACGATGGGCGAAGAAGCGCCGGCTGCCTCGGATTGCGGGGCACCGGGCGGGAATCAGGGCAGTCCGCCAGTCTGTAGAGGCTTGTGCCCGGCTGGGCGTGCCTTATTTGACCTTGTACGCCTTTTCCGTTGAGAACTGGAAGCGTCCCCATACCGAGATCACGCTCCTCATGAGGTTGTTGCGTGAGTACCTCAAGAAGGAGATTTCCGAACTCAACCGGCAGAATATTCGCCTTTCCGTCATCGGCAGAATCCAGGAACTGGCCAAGCCGGTACAACGCGATCTGGAGACGGCGCTGGAAAATACAAAGCAGAACACCGGGCTGCGTTTAACCCTGGCGCTCAATTATGGCGCGCGCGCTGAACTGGTGGATGCGGTGCGCGAACTGGTTGAATTGGCCAGGAGCAATGGGGACGTGGTCGTTGACGAACCCGCTGTAAGCAGCCACCTTTACACCCGCGATCTACCCGATCCGGACCTGCTGATCCGCACCAGCGGGGAGTTGCGTTTGAGCAACTTCCTTCTCTGGCAGGCTGCCTATTCGGAACTTTGGGTGACGGAAACCCTTTGGCCCGACTTTACCCAAGCGGACTTGTTCCAGGCGATCATCGACTATCAGAAAAGGGAGCGCCGCTACGGAGGAATAGGGCTGGGATAGTCACCCTTTCTCAATGAAACTCCGATTTCTCACCGCCTTACTATTAATTCCCCCCGTCATATACCTGATCGGCTGGTCACCCAAATGGCTCCTGCTGGCCGCAGTGATCGCGGTGGTTGAGTTGTGCCTCTACGAGTTTTTCCAGCTTTGCCGGCACGCGGAATTCAAGCCGCTGTCGACTTTGGGATATCTGGCAGGCGCGGGGATTTGCGCGACGCAAGCAGTGGAAGCCGCTGGAAGCAAGTCGTATTCTTTTCTGCTGCTGATTGCGTTGGTCCTGATCACTCTCACCGCGGCGCTGGCGACCAGCCGCGACTTGAGAACTTACCTGGGCACGGCCGCCACAACCATTTTCGGAGTGATGTATATAGGGCTCGCGATGTCCTGTGTCTTTCCTCTGCGGTTTTCGCAGGTGAGCCAGGGAGTCCTTCGCGTCCCCGGCGCGGCAGATCCGGCTGGAGGCCGGAATCTCCTCCTGCTATTATTCCTGGTGATCTGGGCCGATGATACTTTTGCCTATCTTGTCGGGCGCACGATAGGACGGAACAGGCTGTTTCCCTCGATCTCTCCCAAGAAGACCTTGGAAGGCTCGGTCGCGGGGCTGGGGGGCAGCCTGCTGGTCGCCTGGGGGTTTACGAGCCTGTTCTGGCAGACAGCGAGCTGGAAAGAAGTTATGCTGTTGGCAGGCATAGTAGCGTTGTTCGGGCAGATTGGCGACCTGGCGGAATCGGCGATCAAACGGGGCGCCAGCGTGAAGGACTCGGGGTCGGTCTTACCGGGTCACGGCGGTTTGCTCGACAGGGTGGACAGCCTGTTGTTCGGTGCGCCGGCTCTATGGCTCAGCCTGGCGATCTGGGATCTCTGGCGATGACGAAGGGTTTGTGCATTTTAGGCGCGACGGGTTCGATTGGACGGCAGAGTCTGTCAGTCGTCAGGAAATTGGCTGACCGATTCCGCATCACCGCCCTCTGCGCCGGTAAGAATGTTGAGTTGCTTGCCCAGCAGGTCCTTGAATTCGCGCCGAAACTAGTTGTCGTCGCGGATTCTGTTCACGTTGCGCCTCTGCGAGGGTGGCTCGAACGCCTCGGGGTTGCCCGGACGGTTAAGATAGCCTCTGGAGTTAACGGACAAATTGAGGCCGCGACGCACCCTGAGGTTGAGATCGTAGTTTCAGCCTCGCATGGAACCACAGGGCTGGTTGCAACCTACGAGGCGATCCGGGCGGGAAAACGCATCGGATTGGCGAACAAAGAGGTTCTTGTCACTGCCGGAGAACTGGTGAGCCGCACAGTGCAAGAGCGGGGGGCAGAACTCCTCCCTATAGACAGCGAACATTGTGCCATCCATCAATGCCTTCGGTCAGGCAGCCACGAGGAAGTCCGCCGCCTCATTTTGACTGCGTCGGGAGGCCCTTTTCTGAAGACCCCTCGAAAACACCTCGACCGCATAACTCCCGGAGAGGCCTTGCAGCATCCAATCTGGAAGATGGGCGGACGCATCACCATCGACTCTGCCACGTTGATGAACAAGGGGTTGGAAATCATTGAGGCCCATTGGTTATTTGGCTTCCCATGCAATCAGATCGACGTGGTTATTCACCCCGAATCAGCGGTCCATTCCATGATAGAATTTAGGGACGGGTCAGTTATGGCCCAAATGTCGGTTCCTGACATGCGGCTGCCGATTTCGTATGCGCTGAATTATCCGGATCGGCTGGCCATGGACGGTGAATTGCCGCGCTTGGACCTTAACGTGCTTAGCAGAATGCGGTTTGCAGCGCCGGATACGCGGCGCTTCCCCTGTCTGGATTTGGCACGCCAGGCTCTGCGCAGTGGGGGCTCCATGCCTTGTGCGCTGAACGCTGCTGATGAAATTGCAGTCGAGGCGTTCCTGGGCGAGCGGCTACGTTTTTCGGATATTCCTCGAGTGATCGAGAAGGTTTTGGAAGAGACAACTCAGGCGGGCGCATTCTCTTCTCTAGAAGATGTCCTGAGTTGTGATCACGAAGCCCGTGATCGTGCGCGGGAAGTTGTGACCCGGCTTGCGCGCCGGCGAGGCTCTGACTAGCCTCCGTAGGCGCTGTCATTCCAGACGACGCGAGGAATCCGGCTGTGCGTCGAGCGGATCGCGGGAACCGGATCTGAGCAAGATTCGTGGCTTGGTTAGGAACGAGAATTTAGGCGTTTCTTGGCAGGCTTCATCTAGGAAGAGTGAACGGCAATATGGCGGGAAGCTTCATAACGGATGTAGTGGTGGTGGTGCTGGTTCTGGGGCTCATGATCTTCGTTCACGAGCTCGGCCACTTTCTGGCGGCTAAGTTCTTTGGCGTCCGGGTGCTGGTTTTTTCATTGGGTTTCGGCAAACGGCTGCTGCATTGGACAAAGGGCGATACCGATTACCGCATCAGCGCCCTGCCTTTCGGTGGTTACGTGAGGATGGCAGGGGACGATCCCTCCGCGGATCGGGCGGGCGAGCCCTGGGAGTTTCTCACCAAGCCTCGCTGGCAGAGGTTCGTGGTGGTGGTAATGGGGCCGACCATGAACATTTTGTTGGCCGTGGTCGTCCTGGCAGGGCTCTACAGGTTCCACTTCCAGAAACCCGCGTTCGAAGAGCAGCCCGCACGCGTGGGGGACGTGGAAGCCGACTCGCCGGCCAGCCAGATCGGCGTAAAGCCCGGCGATCTTGTGGTTCGCCTTGACAACCTTCAGAACCCTCGCTGGGAAGAACTCCAGATTAAAATCCTGACGACGGTGGGCGAGGCTATGCCTGTCGAGGTCGAGAGGGACGGCAAAACCTTGAGTATGGCGCTTACGCCGCGTCCCTCAGGGCCGGATCGCGTCGGGGATGCAGGCTTGTACCCTTACGCGCCGGGTGTTATCGACAAGGTCGAACCGGGGCTTCCGGCGGGCCAAGCGGGGCTTTTGCCTGGGGACCGAATAGTCGGCGTAGACGGGAAAACTGTCCTGTATTGGCCCCACGTCGCCTTTCTCATTCAGTCCGGCAAGGGGAAGCCTGTCCAGCTTTCAATTCTCCGTGGCGACCGGGAATTCTCGACCACGTTGAAGCCGGTTCTCACCGATGTGATGGGAGAGAAACGCTGGCGTGTCGGCGTTACTTTTCATAGCGACATGATGGTAAAGAAATTGGCCTGGGGGGGCGCGTTGGTGTTGGCCGTCCAGGATAATTCGCGGGATTGTCTGGAGACTTTCGACGTGCTCGGCAAGATCCTGACTCGCCGGCTCTCACCGCGCTCTCTAGCCGGACCCATCGGCATCGCGCAAGCCTCCGGAGAAGCCTACCGCGCGGGGTTCCCTGAGCTCTTCATGTTGATCTCATTCATCAGTCTGCAGTTGGGTATCTTCAACTTGCTCCCCATTCCGGTCATGGACGGCGGTGTAATCCTCCTGCTGGTCGTCGAGGGTCTGATTCGCCACGACCTGAGCGTCAAGGTGAAAGAGAGGTTCCTGCAGGTCGGTTTCGTCTTCTTGTTGTTGCTGGTGGTGTTTCTCATGTGCAACGACATCATGAGAACACTGAGGCCGTATTAGGGAATAGGGGACAGGGAATAGGCAGAAGTGGTTGGTGGTTGGTGGCTAGGGGTTAGTGGCTGGAGTTGTGGGGGCTAGGGGCTGATTAGTATTCGTCATTCACTGTTCACTTCTTACTGTTCCCTCTTCCCTATTCCCTGTTCCCTCTAGAATTTAGGAGGCTTTCGTGAATTTTAGTGACACCGAACATTTCCCTCCTCGGCGAAAGACGCGTGCCGTGCGCGTCGGCCGGCTCACCATCGGTGGCGACGCCGCCATTGTCGTACAGTCGATGACCAAGACGGATACGCGGGAGGTTGGAAAGACCGTCGAGCAAATCCAGCAGATGGAGGCGGCGGGCTGCGAGATCGTGCGCCTTGCGGTCCCCGACCTGGAAGCAGCAAAGGCCTTACCCGAGATTCGTCAGCGCTGCCCAGACTCGATCCTCGTCTCGGATATTCACTTTCAGTATAAGTTCGCTCTGATGGCGCTCGATGCCGGAATCGATAAGTTGCGGATTAATCCCGGGAACATCGGCGAGGCGGATAAAGTTCGCCTGGTGGTGCGCCGCGCGCAGGAGCGGAAGGTGCCCATCCGCATCGGCGTGAATGCGGGGTCGCTGGAACGCCGGTTGCTCGAGAAGTATGGTTATCCGACGCCGGAAGCCATGGTTGAAAGCGCTCTCTATCATATCGGCATTCTCGAAGAACTCGGATTCACGGATACGATTATCTCTTTGAAAGCCTCCAACGTACGACTCTGCGTTGCAGCCTATCGCCTGCTTGCCAAACAGGTTGATTATCCCTTCCACCTCGGAATTACGGAGGCGGGAACCCAGTTCACGGGGACGGTCAAATCATGCGTCGGCATGGGAATGCTTTTGGCGGATGGAATCGGTGATACGATTCGCGTTTCCCTGGCCACCGACCCCGTCGAGGAAGTCCGCGTCGCCTACGAAATGCTCAAGGCTCTGGAGTTGCGTAGCCGCGGGCCGGTAGTAATTGCCTGTCCCACCTGCGGACGCCTGGAAGTTGACCTCTTCAAGATCGCCGCCGAAATCGAGCAGGCCACCGCGCACATTAAGATGCCTCTAAGCTTGGCCGTCATGGGCTGCGCCGTGAATGGGCCGGGAGAAGCCCGGGAAGCAGACCTCGGCGTGGCCGCTGGGCGAGGCAACGGCATGATCTACCGCGAAGGCAAAGCCATCCGTCGAGTCAGCGAAGAAGAGATCGTTCCCGCGCTGCTTGAAGAGATTGAGCGATTCGTGGCAGACAAAACTGCCGGAATCGATACGTCACCCAAAGAAATCACCGCCCAACCTACTGCCGAATCTGCCGCTTCCCTGCCGATCCTGAAGTAGTGGTACCGCAGACGCGCCCTTTGTGTTGGTCTCCGCCTTTTCATGCATCGCCACCAAAAGGGCCTCAGACTTCGAAGAGCACGAACTCTGCACTACCCACTATCCACGCCTACCTCGAGCAACTTGTTTACAGCTTTGGTAACCGCAGCCGGACCAGACTGTCCTGGAGGAGCTTGATGTCAAATCGGATCCCCTCTCGGAGGAGGTCTGCATACGCTTGACGCAGGTCGGGCACCAGTCCGCTGCGAGCACCAGCCTCAAGTATGCCCAGACATCCTGCTACAGACAGGCCGGCGTCCTTCGCGACTTGGCGAGCCTTCCAATCGTCCAGCAGGATCAAATCGGCGTTGCGGCTCATCGCCAGAAAAATGGCAGCACGCTCGCCCGCACCTAGATTCATGCAAGCGTTCGCAAGTGATGGGCGTACGCCGGTTTTTTCGGATATTACTTCTATCCATTTGGCGCTCCTTACCTCTTCGGCGCCGGGAAGTCCACGTCCGGCGACAGTTACCTCGTACTGAACCTCGACGGGGATCAGGATTTTTCTGTAGAAAGAGGCCAGGAGTGAAAGCTTCGCAATCCGGGCGAGGGCGATCAAGGGCGAGGAATTGGAAACAACAGTCACAGGTTGAGCCGCTGCAAAGTTCGGCGATCTTCTTCCAGTTGATCGGCGCCATAATGAAGCGGAACGTTGTGCTGGGCTGCGTACTCCATAAACTCTTCGACTGCCGTCTGACAGAGTTCGGCGGCACGCCCGAGCGAAACCTTGTCCTCGCGATAGAGCTCAAGGGCAAGCAACCGAGCCGTTCCTTCCGAAGGCTTGGCTTTATCTAAACCCGCCGCCAGAGCTAACTCCGCCGATATTTCCACCTTTAGGTTATTCATGATCCCAACTTACCTCATTGCTATTTGTTATGCAACTACTGCACTATCACCGCAATGGCTCAAGTCGACTACGCGCTGGAGTTCGCGCGCGAACCCCCCATAGCCGTTTCTCCCTTAAAGATGGATGGACCGACGAACCCCAAAATCGGGGATCGACTCTTATGATTCGGTTTGTTCGCCAAATGTTTTTCCTGACGCCAGAGACGACGGCACGCCTCGCCTGTCCGAGACACGACTGCAATGGGGGGTTGATCGGGGTATAATATCTTACTTAAATCTTACCGGTTGCGGCTGAGGATTGCACATGGAAACGACCAGACTCTCTTCGAAAGGCCAGATCGTCTTGCCAAAATCGGTGCGCGAGGCGCGGAGTTGGAAGCCAGGCACTGAGTTCGCGGTGGATGAAACTTCTGACGGGGTTCTGCTGCGGCCGTTGCGCCCCTTCCCGCCCACCAGCATCGCCGAGGTGTACGGGTGCCTGAAGCATACCGGCCGGCCAAAAACTCTTCGTCAAATGGAGAAAGCTATCGCGAAAGGCGTGAGGGCGCGGCATGATCGCGGTCGATACTAACGTCCTGGTTCGTTTTCTGGTGCGAGACGACGCAGGCCAGGCCGCCCGTGCGGCGGAACTGATTCAGAGCAGCGAGATTTGGATCTCCAAGACCGTGCTGCTCGAGACCGAGTGGGTCCTCCGCAGCCTCTACGACTTTTCCCCGCAAAGGGTGGCAGGCGCTCTGAGAGCCTTGGCCGGACTCGAGACGATTTTCTTGGAGGACGCGGGAGCCGTGGCCAAAGCCTTAAATTGGTTTGAGCAAGGCCTTGACTATGCCGACGCGCTGCATTTAGCGAGTGCGGGAAATGCGAAGCAGTTTGCTACCTTCAACCGAAAGTTCGCGCGGCAAGCGCGGGGTGTGACCAAAGTCGAGACACTTGTCCTCTGATCCCATTTCAATTGGCTGAAGACCGCGACGACTTATCAAATCGGATTTCCGTCGGCGTCGATGTAACGGATCTCTCCGATACCCAATTCCCGAATACCTGCTTCGATTTTGGCTCGGTCACCCACCACCACCCAAACAAGGTGGTCCGGGTGAATCACCTGCTTGGCGGCCTCGTCCAAATCGCTTGTCTTCAGGGCGCGGATCTTGCCCGCCATGATGTCGTAGTAGTTGTCCGGCCATCGAAATTGGATGAGATCCATAATAGAACCCCCAACGGAGTTCAGAGTCTCACGCGAGCCGGGCAAGCTGAGTGTTTCATTCGCCTGGATTTGCGCCAACTCCTGGCTCGTCACCGGCCGGTCTGTCAAGAACGCCCTCAGATCCTTGTTCACTTCAGCTAGCGATTCCTTCGTCTTATCCGTCTGCACGGGCGCAAAGATGAGGAATGGCCGCTGCGCCTGAGCGCCCACAAGGAAGCTGTATGCGCCGTAGGCCCAGTGTTTGTCCTCTCGCAGATCCATGTTCAAGCGCGAGCTGAACGTTCCGCCAACGTCATCGTTCATGGCCTGGATGGCGATTTCCTGCGGGGTGTCGGGCGGCACTGCGGGATGGCCGGCCAGGATCAACGATTGGCTGGCGCCCGGCTTGTCCACCAGGTAAACCACAGGCTTGGACGGAAGCTGGACCAACGCCACGTTCTTCCTCGGAACCTCCCCTGGTTTCCACCCGCCAAGCAGCTTCTCCAGCTTGGGAGTAATTTCGGCCAGCGTCGTGTCACCCACGACGACCAGCGTCGAGTGGTTTGGCCGATACCATGTCTCATGAAACTTCACCAGATCGTCCCGCGTCATTTTCTGCACGCTGGCGGCGGTGCCTGAGCCAGTCAAGGCGCTGCCGTACCCGTGGCCAGTTCCATAGAGCAGTCTGGGGAAGACCCGCAAGGCCATCGAAAACGGCTCTTTTTGTTCCTGCTCAATGGCATCGAGTTGGAGCTTCTGTTCCCGCTTGAAATCGGCTTCGGGAAACGAGGGGTTGAGAATGACATCAGCAAACAGTTCAAGCGAAGGATCGAGGCGGGCCTTCAGGGCGGACAGGCGCACATAAGAGAAGTCCAAATTCGAGTAGCCGCGCAACTGCGCTCCCAGCACGGCGGACTGGTCATTGATCTCGAGCGCGTTGCGAGTTGCGGTGCCATCGATCAACAAAGTTCCCATCAGCTTGGCGGTGCCCGGGATGGCGAGCTGATCGGCAGCAGAACCGGCATCGGTGGCCATCCAGCAATTCACCAGGGGGACGTCGTGACGCTCGGCCAGGACCACCTTCAGTCCGTTGGCCAACGTGGCCCGCTGCAGCTTAGGCAACCTCAACTCCGGCGCTGTCCCGAGCACAGGTGCCTTCGATCGATCTGCCCCCGCCTGTGCTGCTTTGTACTCCGGGAAGGGCTGAACATCGGCAATGTAGACTCCGTCAGCAAGCCAGCGGTTCGCCGCAGCCTTCAAATCTTCCGCCGTCGCCTCTCGTACTCGTTTGAGCGCGACCTTATAGCCGTCCGGATTCCCGGTGTAGACGGCGTACTCGGCCAGCCGGTCGGATTTTCCTCCGAATCCGCCGATGCGCTCGATGCCGCGCACGAAGCCCGCCACGTACTGCGTCTCAACGCGCTGCAACTCCTCAGGCGTCGGCCCTTCTTTGAGAAATCGCGACAACTCTTCGTTGATTTCTTTCTCCAGCTCATCCACGCCATGTCCGGGCCGCGCCGTCACCTGAATTTTAAACTGGCCGCCGATTTCGCGCGAGTCGTTGTGGACGTCCACGTCGCTGGCGATTTGGTCGTCGTAAATGAGCCGCTTGTAGAGCCGCGAAGTCTTGCCCTGGCCCAGGCAGGCGCTGACCAGATCAAGATAATCGGCATCCGCGCTGCCGAACTGCGGCACGTTCCAAACCATGTAAATCCGCGGCAGGGGCACGCGATCCTGGGTGACTTCGCGATGAGTTCCCGTCATTTTAGCGATCCAGACTTGCTGGTGATTCACGGGAGGTCCCGGAGGAATGTTCCCGAAGTATTTCTCAACCTTCGCTTTTGCCGTGGCCACGTCGACATCCCCGGCCAGTACCAGGACCACGTTGGAAGGCCGGTAATACGTTTTGAACCACTCTTCCACATCTTTGAACGAGGCGGCGTCCAAGTCCGCCATTTCTCCGATGACGTCCCAGGAGTAAGGGTGCCCGGCGGGATAGGTGTTCTCCGGAATGTACTCCTCGGTGAGCTGATAGGGTTCGTTTTCTCCTTCCCGCTTCTCGTTCTGAACCACCCCCCGCTGCAAGTCCAGAGTCTTCTGGCTCAGGTCGAGGTACCCCATCCGGTCCGATTCCATCCAGAGCGTATAGTCGAGCGCCGAAGTGGGAACGTCCTGGAAGAAGTTGGTGCGGTCAAACTCAGTCGTGCCGTTCAGGTCGGTCGCGCCAACGGCTTCGAGCGCCTTGATGTAGACTCCCTGGGCATGCTGGCTGCCGCCGAACATCAGGTGCTCGAACAGATGCGCGAATCCCGTCTTCCCCGGCTTCTCATTCTTCGAGCCAACGTGATACCAAAGGTTCACCGCCACGATGGGCGCTTTGTGATCTTCGTGCACGATCAATGTGAGCCCATTATCGAGAACGAACTTCTGGTAAGGAATGTCAATGTCCTGTGCCTGCGCGACCGCGCCGACGGCAAGCACAAATATCAGCCACAAACTACTTCTCCGCATGGGTCCTCTCCTGATCAGAATGTCGTGGTAAGCCCGACTCCGGCATGGGTTTGGGTACGATGCTGAATATATCCTTAGTGCGTCCGGCAGTCAAGCGACAGTCATATTACGGTAGTGTCCTAATCTGGCCCGTAACGCCGGCTTCCAGCCGGCAATGGAGCCGCCAGGATGGCGGCGCTACGACCTAATTAGGACAGCACCTATATTACCGATCCAATGGGCACGGAAGACCGAAGGGGGAGTGCACTGGCAGTCTTGGTCACGAATTGGTGGACCTGCCTCTCACGCCGGTTCGCGAACTGCGTTTGTGCGGCGCCTCACCAAATGAACTCATTTCGTCTTGACTGATTTCAGGGAAGCGGCAGGGGCTTCCTGGGCAAAGTCCCAGAGCGGTTTCCGCATCTCGTGCGGCCCGGTGAGCCGGTGAAGCGCGAACAGGAGGGCGAGCACGCCCAGGATAGCCAGCCCCGCGCGGGTATTAGGCGGCATCACCATCAAAATGCAAACCAGAACCGTCCACGCCACGGCCAATCCGTTAATCAGATTGCTGCTCCTTCCCAGATGAAAGGGACCGCGCTTTGCTTGCCACAGTTTCTTCCGCCGCCAACCCAGAAACACCGGGATAATGTAGGAAAGATAGAACCCCACGACGCTTAGCGAAGTCACCACGGAATAGCTTTCGCTATAAATCAGAGCCGCGAAGGCCAATCCCACGGAGAGCCAGATGGCCGCCGCCGGGGTTTGATGGCGGGGGCTGATGCGACTCCAGACTTTAGCGAAGGGCACTCCCCGGTCGCGAGCGAAGGCATAGAAGGTGCGCGAAATCGAAGTCACGGCGGAGAGGCCGCAAAACCACATGGCCAGGACCGTGAGGATCAGCACGGCTTTTCCTGCCGACTCACCCAGCGTCGCCTCGACGATCGCCAAAACCGCCGGAAGCGGCTGGCCGCTGGAGTCGCGGGTATTGAGGACGTGGCCGACATTAGGGATTACCCAGGTCAACGAGAGAATGAGAAGATAGCCAAAGAACCCCGAGACCAAGACGGACATCACCATCCCCCAGGGCGCGCGGCGGCGTGGGTCCACGGTTTCTTCGGCCACGTGGGCCGAGGCGTCGAAACCGGTATAGGTCCATTGAGCCTGGAGAAGCCCCAGCAAGAAGAGCCAGAAATAGGGGGCGCGAATTGTGCTCGAGGAAAAGCCGGAGAACAGAAACGTCAAGGGCCGTTTGGGGGCAAGAAACCACAAGGCGCCCATCAACACCGCAACCCCGGCGATGTGGATCGTAACGCTGAGGTCGTTGAGGTACGCCACCCAGCGGATCCCATAATGATTGATTGCCCCGTGGGTCAACAGGAGCAGGCCGTAAATCAGCAGGAGCGTAGAGGGCCGCGAACCGAGTCCGAGCAAGGGGACCAGAAACTCCGCGCATCCATAGTCAATCCCGGCGATGGCGGTGACTAAGCCGACGATGTTCAGCCAAGCTGTGAACCACGCCCAGGTGGGCCCGCCCAATTCCGCCGACCAATGGTACATGCCTCCCGAGGTGGGAAGCGCCGAACATAATTCCGCCATACTCAGCGCCACCAAGAGCGTCCCTGCTGTGGCTAGGGGCCAGCCGAGAGTCATTTCCAGCGGCCCCCCCATCGTCAGGCCGTAGTCGAACAGGGTGACGGCGCCGGTTAGAATTGAAATGATGGAAAAGGAGATGGCAAAGTTGGAAAAGCTGCCCATGCCGCGGAGAAGTTCCTGCGCATAGCCCAGGCGCTCCAGTTCGCGCGCATCCCTTTGGGCAAGGATCTCCTCCTGACGCACCGATGCACTCAAACTCCAAACCTCGATTCGCGAGATTCGACTCTCGACTCTTAATCCCTCGATGACGACGGGGTAAGGGTAGGGCTTGCCCTACCCGCTGTCCGCGAGGGGACGGCAAGCCGTCCCCCTACACTCGATTCGGGAGATTCGACTTTCGACTCTCGACTCTCGACTCTTGACTTTCGACTAGTGCTTTAGCGCGAAGACAACCACAACTATTATGGCAATAACCAATAGGCCGCCCAGAATAAGGAGTGGCAAAATGGACTTGCGTTTGCCGGCTTGAGGGGGAGCGGCCTGCGGAGGTGCGGGCGCCGGAACCGCCCCCGGCTGAATTTGCGGCATCGCGGGTTGGGGCGGCATCGTGAACACGGGAGGCGCCGCGGGCGGTTGAACCTGCGGCGCGGGGACCCGGTACTGCGGTGGCTGCGGCACCGCCGGCATGGGTGGCACGGGAACTTGAACGCGCGGCATGGCGGGAGCGGGAGGAGGCACGACGGATGGCATCGGAATCGCCGGAACCGGACGACCGGCAGCTTGTGGTGGCGCCGCGGGTGGCGGGCCAGCGGTTGCGCCCTGTGGCGAACCACCGGCGCCTCCGCTGGGAAGCTCAAACATGCGCATGAACTCATCCGGCTCTGTGGGCTGTGGTGCCGGCGGTGGGGTTTGCGCGGCGGGGGGCGGCGCTGCCACGCTCGACGCCTGGTCCTGCGGCTGCCGGAAAAGCATTGTAAACTCGCCCGGCCCCGTTCCCGCGACCTTCGCCGGAGGCGGACCTGAGGCTGCTGCCGGTTGCTCCATGATCGGAGGTGCCGGCGCGCTTCTTCCTGGCTGGTATCCTTGGATCAACCGGGTGAAGTCTCCGGCTGCTTGCTGGCTCGAGGAACCGGGTAAGGGGACCGCCGATTGGGGCGAACCAGGCAGGGCCGAGGCTCCCGCCGGCCGTCCCGCCTCGGGAGTGGGACGGAATAGCCGAGTGAACTCGCCAGGGGCCGTTTGCCCAGCAGGCTGGATCGGAGACGGCGAGGGTGGCCGCGGCGTAGCCCCAGCCGGAGGTGCGGCCGGTGCTTTCACAGTATCAGGCCGAAAGATCTTGGTGAACTCTCCCGGTCCCTGGGGTGAACGGGGCTGGTCAGGCTCCGGGGGCGGGGGGGCCGCGCGCCTCGGCTCGGGGGGAGGCGTGGGCATCTCGCTGCCGAAGAAAACCCGGGTGAATTCGCCCGCCTGTTCCTTCGCTTTCGGTGCCGACGGCGGGGCCACGGGGGGCGCAGCACCTTGCTGGGTTGCGGGTGGGACTGGCGGCGCAGGCATCTCCTTGCCGAAGAACACCCTCGTGAATTCGCCCCCCTCTTCCTTTGCTTTCGGTGCCGGCGGGGGCGCAACGGGTGGTGCGGTTTGCTTCTCAGGTGCAGGCACAGCAGGCGCAGCGGGCGCCGGCATATCCTTGCCGAAGAAGACCCTGGTGAACTCGCCCGCCTGTTCCTTTGCTTTCGGTGCCGGTGGGGGCGCAACGCGTGGTAGGGTTTGCTTCTCAGGTGCAGGCGCAGCAGGCGCAGCGGGCGCCGGCATATCCTTGCCGAAGAAGACCTTCGTGAACTCGCCTGCCTCTTCCCTTGCTTTCGTTGCCGGTGGCGGGGCCACGGGGGGCGCAGCAGCTTTCTGGGTTGTGGGTGTGACTGGCGGCGCAGGCATCTCCTTGCCAAAGAACACCCTCGTGAATTCGCCCGCCTCTTCCTTTACTTTCTGCGCCGGCGGGGGCGCAGGCGCGGGCGGCTTCGTCATTTCTTTGCCGAAGAAAACCCTGGTAAACTCGCCGGCCTCCTCCTTCGCTTTCGGAGGCGGAGGAGTTGGGGGCGCAACGACTTTCGGCGTGATCACGGCTTGCGTTGCTTCCAGGGATGTCACACCTTCTCGACTAGCCTCACGTGATAACTGAACGGCCGGTTTGGCAGGCGCGGGTGCAACGCTGGGACCGGGTCTAGGCGCGCTCGGCCTCGGGGCTGCTTCCCGAGCCGCCGGCGCCGATTGCAGCCATTGCCGAAGATCGAGAAAGATGGGCAGATCCTGGGTCACGACAAAAACCCGGCCGGCGTCTTCGCCCATGTCGATCAAGACCTTCATCTCCTCGGCAGTGGCGCGGCGAAGAAAGCTGGAAAACATCGAGGACAGATCGGGTTGATTGGGCGGGGTCCGCTCCGGCCAAAGCTGGTGAACAAGCACGGCGCGGCCGGATGAAGTCTGGCGCGCACGGAAAGTCTTCGCTTCACCGTCAGTCAGCAGCTCCAGTATCTGGTAACGTCCCTGAAATTCCATGGATGACCCACCATTCGCCTTTTCAGTGCATTCTATCACGAAATCGCCACCGGAATTCTGTTGAAAAAGTAAGGGGTTAGATGATAGATTGACCTTACCCCGATCTATCGGATCAAATCCATGAAGCAACTTTCTAAAGTCGTTTGGTCGGAGGGCATGCACCTCGGCCCCCACCACTTTCAAGTGCAGGGGCGTTTTTTTGAAGAAGTCACGCATTTTCAGATTTCCAATTTGTGGTTTGAGCCCTACGGCTTGGCCGGTCTCGAACTCGATGCAGAGGCTTTGCGGAACGGGACGGTCGCGCTGGTCCATGCGCGCGGCATTTTTCAGGACGGGCTCACCTTCAACATCCCGGAGAACGATCCGGTTCCCGCGGCGCGCAGCATCAGCGAACTGTTTCCTCCCACCAGCGAGAGCCTGACGGTGCTCCTGACAGTCCCGCCCCACAAGCTCGGGGCAGCGAATTGCGCTCTTACCGTAGAGCAAGACAAGGGGGGCACAAGGTACGTCGCGGAAGAGAAAACCCTGCCCGACGATAATACCGGCCTGGATGAGAAGGCGCTGAAACTGGGACGTAAGAACATTCGTCTGCTCCTCGAAACGGAAGATGCGGGAGAAATGCAGACCTTGCCGATCGGCCGCGTCAAAAGGGACGGATCGGGCAACTACATTTACGACGAGAACTTCATCCCGCCCTGCCTTCAGATCAATGCCAGTCAAACGCTGATGAAGATGACCCGCCGCTTGATTGAGATTCTTCAGGAGAAGAGCGCCACGGTCGCCTTGGATGGCCGGGGGCGCGGCAAGTTTCGGACGGGGCTTTCGGCTCAAGAAGTCAGCCGCTTTTGGTTCCTCCACGCCGTCAACTCCAGCCTGGGGCCGCTGCGCCACATGTTCGTATCGCCCAGCGCGCACCCGGCAGAGCTGTTTACGGAACTGCTGCGGTTGGGCGGTGCGCTGTGTACTTTCGCTCTGGATTCCCATCCGCAGAATCTTCCTCTCTACAATCACCTTTCGCTTGACCAGTGCTTTGGCGAGCTCGAGCGGCACATCCGGGCGCATCTCGAGTTGCTGGCGCCTTCGAATTGCATTTCCGTTCCGCTCCGCGCCGCCGCCAACTACTTTTACGAAGGCGACGTCACCGACCAGCGGTGTTTGGACCGGGCGCGTTGGATCCTCGCCGTTCAGTCGGCAATCGGCGACGCGGAACTGATTACCAGGACGACGCAAGTCGTCAAATTCTGTTCGGCCCAGTTTGTGCCGCAATTGGTTAAGAGAGCTCTCCCGGGCATGGAGCTGACGCATTTGCCCGTGCCTCCTGCCGCGGTTTCGCCGCGAGTGGAAAGTCAATACTTCGCCATCAGCAGGACGGGTCCCTGCTGGGATCACATCGCTCAAACGCGGCGCGTAGGGGTTTATGTTCCGGGAGACATTCCCAACCCGCAGGTCGAACTCCTGGTGCTCTTGGAAACTGAATAAGCAACGAGGTTGCTAACATGGGTGGAAACCAGTCCGCGCTTCCGCAAAGTCCCCGGCCCGCGCCGGCGCAAGGCCGCGAGAATCTGGCCCTGATCTACCAGGAGGTGCTGACGGCCATCACGCGCTTCCGCTCCAATCGCCAGGTGGCGTCGGATGCAGGAGTATTCCGAAATCAGATGAAGGCCGCGATTCGTGCCGCCGAGGGTGCGGCCATGGCGAGTGGCTACCCTGTGGAAGACACTCGTCTCGGCACGTTTGCCGTGGTGGCTTTCCTGGACGAGTCGATTCTCAACTCGGGTAATCCTGTCTTCGCCGATTGGCCTCGGATGCCTTTGCAGGAAGAGTTATTCGGCGGCCACACAGCGGGAGAGATCTTCTTTCACTGCATCGACCGCCTTCTGGCTCGCGGCGATTCTCCACAGGTCGCCGACGTGATGGAGGTCTTCGCCCTATGCCTGGAGCTGGGATACCGGGGCCGTTATAGCCTGAGCGGTCAAGAGGGCGTTCGACCGGTTCTGGGCGCGATGGCGGAAAAGATGCAGCGAATTCGCGGCGGACCCGGTCCTTTGTCGCCGCACTGGGCTCCCCCGCAGGACCCGGTGCGAACCAAAGCCTATGACCCGTGGGCGCGACGTCTGGCCTTTGGGGCGCTCGGGTTTCTCGTCTTGGCTCTGCTCTTGTTTGCCGGTTTCAAGTTCAGTTTGATGTCAGGGGCATCCGTATTGCACTCCACAGCCTCCACCATTGCTCGCTAGAGGGTTGCCGTGAAACACACCTTAAAGTATTGGCTTGCAGCATTGGGCCTCATCGCCTGGCTGGTTCTATCCTGGTTTGTCCCCTCCTGGCTGCATTTGCAGGGGAACCACCTTTGGATACTGCGCGTTGTCCTGGCCGTGATTGGCGTTGCGGCGTTCATTACCATCGTGTGGTGGTTTAGAGCGCAGGACAAAGAGCGTGCGGCGGAAACCGCTCAAGGGGCCTCCGGAATTGCTGAAATCGACGTCCTGATGCGGGAAGCCGAATCGCGCTTGCAGGCCTCGTCGCTGGGACGCCATGCCAGGCTCGGCAATCTCCCGGCGCTCTTCCTGCTGGGTGAGAGCGGCTCGGCAAAGACCAGTGTGGTTCAGCACTCCGGTCTCGAGGCAGAGTTGCTGTCCGGGCATACGGGGCAAGAAAAGGTCCCCGTCCCCACCCGCGCTGTAAACCTCTGGTTCGCGCGCCAGTTCATTCTCGCCGAGGCAGGCGGCCCGGTCCTTTCCGAACCTGGACGATGGGCCAAGTTCGTCAAGAGGCTCGCTCCCGGACGTCTGCACTCCGTGTTCGGCAAGGGAACGCAGGCGCCGCGCGCGGCCCTGGTTTGCATTGACTGCGAGACCTTCATGAAGCCCGGCGCGGCGGAGGCGATCGCCGCCAGCGTGGAACGGATCCGCACGCGGCTGCGCGAGGTTTCCCACATCCTGGGGATCAGCCTGCCGGTTTACGTACTTTTCACACGCGCCGACCGCCTTCAGTTCTTCCAGGACTACGTCCGTAATTTGAGCAACGAAGAAGCCACCCAGGTGCTGGGCGCGACATTCCCCATGGTTTCTTTCGCCGGTGAAGTGTATGCCGAGCAGGAGACGGCTCGCGTTTCCGCCGCCTTCGATGAACTCGGTTATTCCCTGTCGGACAAGCGCCTCACCTTTCTTCCACGCGAATTTGACATGGCCAAGCGTCCCTCCATGTACGAGTTTCCGCGTGAGTTCCGAAAGCTCCGGCAGATGGTTGTCCAGTTGCTCGTCGATCTGTGCCGGCCGAGCCAGTTGAGGACCGGACCATTCCTTCGCGGCTTCTACTTCAGCGGAGTTCGCCCGGTGGTCATCAATGCTCCCGGGCCCGCGCTGATCAAAGAGGAACCG
Source organism: uncultured Acidobacteriota bacterium (assembly GCA_963831905.1). Taxonomy (GTDB): domain Bacteria; phylum Acidobacteriota; class Terriglobia; order UBA7540; family UBA7540; genus CAVROP01. Next base: position 969,263 of record CAWHRX010000010.1, read on the forward strand.
CACGCACCCGGGGCCGGCGAAGGAGCGATCCGCGCCACAGGGATCTTCGATATCCGCAATATTGCCGCCCAAGCCGCGCGCGCCCCCGTGGTGACTGAGGGCGGCGAAACCCGCCGGGTTCCGCAGTGGACCTTCCTTCCCCACCTTTTCAACGACGTCCTGCTGAAGGATTCTTCCGCCCTGACCGAAAGCGCCTCGAGCTCGAAGACCAGCTTGTGGCGGCGAGTGCTGCTGGCGGCGTCGCTGGGTCTGCTGCTCATCGTCATGATTGGATTCATTGTCTCTTTCGTCGAGAACAAGGACCTGGAATCGCAAGTGGTGAACGCGGCCCAGGGCATTTCCACCGTGCAACTGACGGGGCAACAACTCCCTGCTGTCGATGCGCTCACCCGCCTCGAGACTCTCCGGCAATCGGTCGAGACGCTGGCCCAATACAAACAGGATGGAGCTCCGTTCTGGATGCGCTGGGGATTGTATGCGGGAAATGACCTCTATCCGGATGTGCGGCAGATCTACTTTCAACACTTCAATTCCCTCCTCTTCGCGCAAACGCAGGGCGCCCTTCGTCAGACGCTCTCCGGTATGCCTGGCGCGCCGGGGCCAAACGATCAATACGGCCCGGCGTACGATACTCTGAAGGCTTATCTGATCACCACCTCCAATCACGACAAGAGCACTCGCCTGTTCCTCTCGCCGGTGCTCATGAAGGCGTGGCAGGCGGGCCGGGACATTGACACGCCACGGTTGCAGTTGGCCCAGAAGCAGTTCGATTTTTACAGCGACCAACTGAAGGACGAGAATCCTTATTCCTCCGAGTACGACACGCTGGCGGTGTCGCGCGCCCGCAATTACCTCTCGCAATTCTCCGGCATCGAGCGCACTTATCGCTTCATGCTGGCGGAAGCTTCCAAAGCCAGCCCCTCCCTCAACTTCAACCGCAAGTACCCCGGCTCCGCGGAAGTGGTGGTGGACGGAAAGGAAATTGAGGGAGCATTCACGAAAGCCGGCTTTGCCTTCATGCAGGGTGAGTTCAAGAACCTGCCCAAGTATCTTAGCGGCGAGGAGTGGGTGCTCGGCCCGAAGACGGGCCAGACCGTGGACACCGGCAAACTCGCTCAGGATCTGCAAGCTCGCTACCAGCAGGATTTCATCAACCAGTGGCGGGCGTTTTTGAAGAGCGCCAATGTAGTCCACTACAATAGCCTCCCGGAGGCCTCGCAAAAACTCGCCAAGACCTCCAGCAACCAGTCGCCCCTGCTCGCCCTCTTCTGCCTGGCCGCCCAGAACACGTCCGTTGACCAGCCCGACATCTCGAAGGCTTTTCAACCCGTTCAGGCCGTCGTTCCGCCCAATTGCTCGGACCAGGTTATCGGCCAGCCGAACGCCGCCTACGTCACCAACCTCTCCGGAATCCAGGCTTGCCTGGATGGGGTGAACAACGCTCCGGCCGAGCAGAAAGAGGCCGCCAAGACTCAGTGCATGGCGCCTTCCATGACCGCCCAACAGGCCGCCCGGCAGATGGGCCAGGCCTTCAAACCTGACCCGCAGGCGCATATCGACGACACGGTTCAGAACCTGCTGCTTGCTCCTATCGTGTATGTCTCCGGAGCCTTGCGCCCCGGGCCGGTGAGCGGCGCCGGATTGTGCGCGCAGTTGAACCCCCTGATGGCCAAGTTCCCGTTTAATCCCAAGGCCACTCAGGACGCCACCACGCAGGAAGTTGCCCAAGTCTTCGATTCCTCGAGCGGCGCGCTGTCCCAGTTTTACAATGCCTCGTTGAAGAGCCTGCTGCTTGCCCAGGGAAATGAGTACATCCCCAACCCTTCGAGCACTCAGCAGGTGAGTCCGGGCTTTCTCAACTTCTTTACCCGGGCGATGAATCTCCAGCGCGCTCTCTACTCGGGTGGACCGGGACAAATCCATTACAAGTACGCGCTTCGCCCCCATCCCACGGACACCGTTGCCGGGCTTACCATGAGCATCGACGGCCAGCCCCTCACTTATACCGCCGGCAACGCCGACTTCAAACAGTTTACCTGGCCGGGCACGACCGCCCAGGGTGTGACCCTGACGGTGAAGATCTCGGGGGGCTCGGATTTGGGCTTCCCGAGCTACGACGGCGCTTGGGGGGTCTTCCACTTCTTCGCCGATGCCGACAAGTGGCAGCAGACCGGGTCCACTTACAACATCGAGTGGGTGCTGCGCGTGGCCGGCGGCAGGCCGGTGACCGCGCCGAGCGGCAAGCCGGTGACTGTCCAGTTCGACCTCGACACGCTGGGCGGACCGCCCATTCTCCAGAAGGGCTATCTGTCGTCCTTGCAGTGCGTTTCGAGCGTGGCCAAATAGAGGATGGATCATGTCATCCTGAGCGCAGCGAAGGATCTCTGCAGTTGTTCTTGAATCGTTCAACCAGGAACACTGCGGAGATCCTTCGCTGCGCTCAGGATGACAAGCGCGTGGCTTTTTCGATTCCCTTGGTATCATCGACTAATTGTCCTTGTCATTTGTTTTCATCGACATTCCCGGATCGCTCGTCGATTTTTCGAGTGAAGTACCGCAGAGGTGGGCTCGTTTTGCCCTCATCTGCGGTCTTTCCTCGCGGCGTGTCTTTGGCGGGTGCCCTCGCTCTTGCCGTGCCGTGCTGGGGGAGACGAGCCGAGGAGTCGGACTAGCGACATATTGTCATTATCCTTTGTTTTCATAGACATTCTCGCTTTGTTCGCCAAGAAACTTCGCTCGACGATCACCTTTCAGCTCCCAGCCACGCCGTTCCCGGATGACGCAGACCCCGGTGTGTGGGGTCTGCGATGTCCCGAAGGGACAGGTCAGGCCGAGCGGCACAATTTGACCGCCCGGTCCGTTCGAGCAGGCGCACGGCCCGATTTTAGCCTATAAGGTTAGGTGTAGTTTGCCAAGGGATTTCCCTGTAGTGGAGTATTTGCGTGCCCCAACGGCGTCTTGGGAGGGCTGGCGGGGACGCGAGGAGAAGAGCCGCATGATCCCACACCCATAGGCGCTAAGATACGGCCTGACCGAGCGGCCCCGAATGGGGCCAACCGTGAGTAGCCGCAGGTTTTAACCTGCGGATGACGGGAGCGTCCCCAAGTCTGTCCAACCCCAGCGGGGTTGACCTCGGACGGGTCGGCCCCTCCAGGGCCGGAATGTTGATGGACGCTCCAGTTTCCGTAGGTTTCACCTACGGCTACTCACGGTGTTTCGCTTCGCGGGACGCAACCCACAGCGCCGGATTGACTGAAGGCGGCTCTTACCTTAGCGCGTAGGGTCCCAACACCCGCGGCTCTGCGCTCGCTGCCCGCCGAATTTGACCCCGCGGGATGGCGGCGTTAGGGTAGAATCGTCAGATTCCTAGAACAGCATGGCTTCGTGCTCGATCACACTCCCGGCAGCCAGTGTAGGGGCACGCCATGGCGTGCCCCTACGCGGGGATGACGTACGGATTTTCATTCACGCGGGTGGGCCGTGAGCCCATGGGAACTCCTCATTAGTCGTTCGCGATGCTCCGCAACGAGCTTCAGGATTATACTCAATTCCATCCGGCTAAAGCCCCCGGCACGTTTCACCCTATATATCAGCCAAGACTTCCGTGTAGAATGTTTTCCATGTTGCGGAGCATTGTCTATGCCGTGCTGTGCGGAACACTATTCGTACTTCTCCCGGGACCTTCAGCCGGCCAGCAGGTCCACAACCATCCTGCTCCGGAGAAATTGGGAACCGTAGCGTTTCCGGTAAGCTGCGCGCCTACCGTGCAGAAAGAATTTGAGCGAGCGGTCGCCTTGCTTCACTCATTTGCCTATTCCGCTGCCGAGGCTTCATTCGAGGATGTTGCGGCGCGAGACCGGCAGTGCGCAATGGCGCATTGGGGCATCGCCATGACGCACTTCCATCAGCTTTGGGAGCCTCCGCTCCCGCCTGAGGGGTTCAGCCTCGGTCAGCAGGAGCTCCGCCGAGCTCAAGAGATTGGCGCACCGTCAGATCGCGAGGGTGGGCTCATCCAGGCCCTGGCTTTGGTTTACGACAACGCTGCTCCGTACCAAACTCGGATTGTGAGCTATGAAGCTGCGATGCAGAAACTGGCGGCAGCCTACGGCGACGATACTGAAGTTCAAGTGTTCTATGCTCTGGCGCTGCTGGCCGCGGCGTCACCGTTCGACAAAACACATGCGAGGCAGAAGCGAGCCGTTGACATACTGGAGCCTCTATACCGCAAATATCCGCAGCATCCTGGGATCGCACATTATCTGATCCACGCTTATGACAACGCAGAGCTTGCCGGCAGGGGGGTTGCCGCGGCTCGGGCATACGCCAAAATTGCGCCTTCGGCTCCGCACGCATTGCACATGCCTTCTCATATCTTCACTCGGCTGGGCATGTGGAGCGATTCCATTGCCTCGAACCGGGCGGCGAGAGTTGCCGCGCATGAACAGGGCGACACCGGCGAAGAACTGCACGCGATGGATTACCTCGTCTATGCCTATCTGCAGGAGGGCCGCGAGCGGGAAGCTGCCGAAATTATCCAAGAGCTCGGGCATATGCAGAATCTGGATGAGCGCGACTTCAAAGTGGGCTATGCATCCACGGCGATGCCCGTTCGCTATGCCGTTGAACGGCATCAATGGAAAGAAGCCGCACGCATCGAGTCCCCGCTGGGTGCGCCGCCTCATGTCGTCGCAATTGCAGTCTGGGCCCGGGCGCTAGGTCTGGCGAGGAGCGGGCTCCCCGCGGAGGTGCGCCCTGAGATCGATAATCTGCATGAGCTGGAACGGCAGCTCCGGGCTGCCGGCAATGAATATTGGGCACAACAAGTGCGGATCCAGGCCATGGAAGCCGAAGCGTGGCTGGCGCAGGCGCAAGCGAGGTCGGACGACGCGCAGCGTCTGCTTCGCAATGCGGCGGACGAAGAGGATGCGATCGAGAAGCTGCCCGTAACGCCTGGGCCGATCATCCCGGCGCGAGAACAGCTCGGAGACCTCCTGCTGCTGCAGCACCAGCCCGATCAGGCAGTCAAAGAGTTTCAGAACGCTCTGGCAAGCACGCCGAACCGACGCGGTTCGCTCGAGGGACTGTCGCGCGCCACCGGCCAGGGTCGAGGCATGTGAATTAATCCTCCTCATAGGGCGTGTGGCACTTCATAATTAGCGACCTTCGTGTCGGACCGCCTGACGCTCAATCCCAGAATCGATATCACCTGCTTCCCGTGGCTGGACAGCGGCAGAAGACACCACGTGGATGCTAACCACCGTTGCTTACGTCCGTCTAACGACACATGTGGTGATACCACATCAGAGGCGCGATGAACTGCGATATCTCCACTGGAGGACGCATGAGTAAAGAGAAGCTCGACCTTCTTCAGGGGACGCTGGATCTCATGGTCCTGCGCACGCTTGATGCCCTTGGCCCGCTGCATGGTTACGGTATTGCCCGCCGTATCGAGCAGGTGAGCGGCAATGAATTCCTGCTGAACCAGGGGACTATCTATGCTTCCCTGGTGAGGCTTCAGCAACGAGGCTGGATCTCAGGCGCGTGGGGAACTTCGGACAACCATCGCAAAGCCAAGTTTTATTCCCTTACAAGACAGGGCCGCAAACAACTGGCAAAGGATGCGGCCCATTGGGAACGGCTCTCGGCCGTGATGGGGCGCGTGCTCGCCATGTAGGTAGAACTTTGGAGTGCGGCAGCTTGCTGCCGCTTTCAGCCCGGCGAGCTTGCTCGCCCGGTAGATTGAGGCTGGCGGCGCGCGGCCAGCAAGCTGGCCCGAACAAAGCGGCAGCGAGCTGCCGCACTCCCAAAGGCGGTGACAAATGACCGATTCCCTACGCCAGGCGCTGAACCGCCTGCGTGCTTTCTTCGGTAAGGAACGCCTGGATATGGACCTTGACGAAGAAATGGCCGCTCATCTTCAGCTTGCCGTCGAAGAGAACCTCCAGCGCGGCATGTCGCCCGGAGAAGCCCGCCGCCAGGCGCTGGTCAGATTCGGCGGATTGCAACAGGCCAAAGAACTGCATCGCGAGGTGCGCGGATTGCCGGCGCTCGATATCCTTATTCAGGACTTGCGCTTCTCGTTCCGCAGATTGCGGCGGGAGCGTTCCTTCACATTGATCGCAGTGCTGATTCTCGCGCTCGGTATCGGCGCAAACGTCACGGTCTTCAGTGTGGTGAACACGATTCTTCTGCGTCCGCTGCCGTTCCGTGATTCGCAGCAACTGGTGCGGATCGTGGAGAAAAACCCAACGTCCGGCGAATCGAGCATGACGTATACGGCGGATGCAACCCAGGACTTCCAGCAGCAAAACCGTTCTTTTCAGTCTGTGAGCGGCTACTTTGCCTTTACCGGACCCGATAATTTCAAGCTGATCGGAAAGGACCGGCCAGTGCCTGTCACCGGCATTCTGGTAGCCGAAGGCTTCTTTCAAACGCTTGGCGTTCAACCGTTGTTGGGGCGTTTATTCAGCGCTCAGGAATTTCTGCAACACGCCCAGCCCGTGACCCTGCTGAGCTATGGGTTCTGGAAGCGGCAGTTGGGCGGCGATCGGAGCATCATTGGAAAGGCCATTAACCTGAGCGGCATGCCCGTGACGGTAGTGGGTGTCTTGCCGGAAACGTGGGATTTTGGCTCGGTTTTTTCGCCGGGCGCAAAGGTCGACCTCTTTACTCCTTACATCATGGATGACTTCCGCGATGACGGAAACGACCTGGCGCTGATTGGCCGCCTGAAACCCGGAGTCGGTCTTACGGCGGCACAGAGCGAGGCCGATGAGCTCTTTCCACAACTCTATTTCGAGCATCATCATCCTGAATACGGAAAAGGCTACACAGGCCAGCTTACGGGGTTGAAGGATTACGTGAGCGGCAAACTACGGCGGTCGTTGCTGGTGCTTTGGTGCGCGGTGGGTCTGATCCTCCTCATCGTGTGCGTGAATTTATCGAATCTCGAGCTGGCTCGAGCGGCGGCGCGGAGCAAGGAATTCGCCATGCGGACGGCGCTCGGCGCGGGAAGGGGACGGCTGGTCCGCCAATTGGTCACTGAAAGCTTGGTGCTTTCGCTTGCGGGCGCAATTCTCGGGTTGGGCTTTGCTTTCGCGACCACGTTCTATCTGGCGCACCAAGGGTCTATTGCGTTGCCTTTGCTGAGTAGCTTGCGAGTTGACGGCGCGGCGCTCGTATGGACACTCCTGCTTGCAGTCACGAGCGTTGTCCTTTTCGGTCTTGCACCGGCCTTTAGGATGTCGGGGACGAATATACAAGAGGCGCTGAAAGAGTCTGGCCATGGATCAGGCGATAGCAAGACGCACGACCGCGTGCGCGCGACATTAGTGGTCTCGGAGGTCGCACTGGCGTGCGTGCTGCTGATCGGAGCCGGGCTGCTGCTGCGCAGTTTTCTGCGCGTGCTGGATGTCGATCTCGGCTTTGAGCCGAGCCACGCAGCCGCCATCAGCGTGGACTATGAAGATGGCGGCAATTCTGACAAGCGGGCCGCGATCTGGCAGGAAATCGTGCGCCGGATTTCGATGATTCCGAGCGTCGAAGCCGCGGGCATTTCGGATAACCTGCCCATGAGCCGGAACCGCTCTTGGGGAATTCGCGCAAAGGGTGGGGACTATGACGGCGGAAAATTTCAGGGCGTCTTTGTCTACATCGTTTCGCCAGGCTACCTCAAGGCGATTGGTATGCGCGTGATCAAGGGCCGCGACATCAGTTGGGAGGATTCTCCCAAAAGGGAAAAAGTAGTAATCATCAACGAAACGGTTGCGCGGAAACTGTGGCCGGGGCAAGACCCGATTGGCCGTATTGCGGAAGCGGGCGGCAGTGATGCGCGCGTGATCGGCGTGATTGCTGATGTGCATGAAACCAATGCAGAGGACGGCGCCGGATGGCAGATGTACTTGCCCGCGAGCCAGTTCGGGCCGGAAGGCGCTTATCTGACGGTACGGTCGAAGCTGCCTTCCGCTACGCTGGCTCCGAGCGTGATGAGGACGCTGCGCGAGATCAATCCGGAGCAGCCGGCGACGCAGTTCAAACCAATTCAGAATCTTGTCGACCATGCGACCTCGCCACGGCGCTTCTTTATGCTGCTGGTGTCGATCTTTGCGGGGCTGGGCCTGCTGCTGGCTTCGCTCGGCATCTACGGCGTGGTCTCGTACTCCGTCACACGCCAAACGCAAGAGATCGGCATCCGCATGGCACTTGGAGCGACTCAAAAACACGTGCTGCTGCGCGTGCTGGCCCGCAGTTTGAGGCTCGCGCTGATGGGGATCGCTCTGGGTTTGGTCGCGTCGTTTGCTGTCGCCAGGCTCATCGCATCTCTGCTATTCCGCACCGCTCCCACCGACTTCGCAACCTTCGCGGGCATGGCTCTCCTGCTCTGCACGGTCGCGTCCGTCGCCGGATTCGTCCCGGCGCGCCGCGCCTCACGAATCGACCCGATGGTCGCTCTCCGCACTGAATAGCAATTTGGCTGGTTCACGGGGAATCGGGTGTTGCAGGGAACAACCCGAGTGTATCGCTCGATGCCGCCGAGGGAGCCGGTTCACAGGAAGTGGTCGATGCGGCACAAGGAGAACGGTCAGGTACGCATTTTGAGGAAAGAGGCCGCGCGGACCCGCTCGATCGTTGTTCTAATACGCCTGGACCTTTGTTACCTTGCGTCGCGGCGGACTAGACGATTCTACACAACTTTCTTCCACAGGGCGCAAAAGCTGGCCCCATCGATCGGGTATGTGCTGCTCAGAAGTTCAGCGATCCGTCTCCATTTTCGCGGCAGGCTTGCGGTTGACAAACCGCCGATGTGGCCGTAGCTTCTCACCGCCACCAGCGTGAGTCCCCACGAGGAGTCCCTTGCGATTTCCTCGAACTCCAACGCTTGAGCAGATCGTGCGCCTCTCGCGTGTGGGACATGGTAGTCGACCAGTTCACCCACAATTTGCCCAGGCAGCGGTGAGGCGGTAAGGCCGGCTTGCACGGCAGCCGACGCCGTCTCACGCAGAACGTCAACTTCGAGCCGAAGCTTACGCCGCACAAGGCGTCTCCAATTGCGCAACGTCAGAAACCGCCGCCAGCTACGTTCGCGGAGGTAGGCGCCGTAGTGCATTTGGCATGCCGCGTTACCGTAGTATCTCGATGAGGGTTCGTGACCCATGAGGTAGTAACCTCCCGTTTTCACAAACCGAAGTAGCCCACGGAGCACAGCCTGCCATTCATAAAGGTGATGGAGCACGGAGTTGGTAATTACCAAGTCGAAACGATCGACCCACTCCTCACCGCCGCAAAATGCCTTGCCATCGGTGAAATACCGGACACCTGGGACTAAGTTCGACAACCGCTCCCTACATTTCGCCAACATCGACTCGGACGGTTCTACGCAGACGAGCTCGCCGATCGCAGAAGGCTCAAGGACCCGCGCAGCTTGGTAGCAGCCAAAACCCGTTCCGCAACCATAATCGAGTAATGAAATGCCTGGACCCTTCAAGTCTCGGCTGGCAATACCGATCAACTCACGGAAGATTGGAAGTTCCTGTTCCCAAATCTCATCGTGATTCCGGTCATAGTGCTTAGCCTCAATTTCGTGATAGATCAAGTTCAAAGCCCTCACCAATTCGGAGAGCGGCAAGGAAGGGCGGCAGTCCGCCAGTATATGGTCGATGTCCATCACCTAGAAGCCTCCCGGCCTGGGTGTGTTGCCAGTGACCGATTCGAGATTTTGAAATCCCCTCCCAGCGAGGCAGGAGACGGTTTGCCGGTCAATACAACCATTGTACTCTTTCGGGACCTGCGTCACGCCATTACGAGACACCTGCGACCTCGGAAGCCGTGTGCCGCCTCGGACGAAGGATGCTGGACAACATCTTCGGCAAACAGGTTCCACTGGAAGGTGGAGGGCCCACTCTGCCAATGAAGAGGCTGCCCATAGAATATGCCCGATCGGGAGATGTGGCGCAGACATGGCGACAACAGGCGTCGCGACGTATGGCCATCCGCGGTCCCATTTAACATGCCTCGATTTGCGGCTTGACTCGACCCGTCGTCCTGACTAGAATCTGCCCCGCTAAGGCGATTGATCGCCCCCAGACTGGCGGCTCCCAGCCTTGGTGAGCACTCCCTGTGACACCGCGAGGGGCGCGCCAGCTTAAGAAAGGAGCATTGCCATGGCAAACCTTGCGGATATCCCACTCCAAACCAGGTACGTGAGGAAGGGCTTGGAGGTTTACAAGCAGTGGAGTACGCTCGTGCCCAATCAACGCGCCAGAGTCATCACCGACGAGTTAAACAGCATCCTGACCAACAACCTTCAGATCCCGGCTCTGAAGACCAATATGGGTGAGAACCTTGGAGACACGACTTGCGGGCAGTTGGATTTTTCGACTTGGACGATTCAACTGAACTTTAGACTGTGGAGCCGGCGGAGTATTTCCCTGGACCAAATGAGAGAGTTCTGTGAAACGATCTATCATGAAACGCGCCACGCCGAACAATGGTATCGTGTCGGGCAGGGGGTTGCCGCGGGCCAGTTCGTGCCCCGCGGTATGGGTACGGTGCACCGATTCGGCCCTTCGGCACACCAGATCGCCTTGGCGCTGGGCCTCGAACCCGCCATCGCGAAGGATATGGAACAGAAGAAGCGGTTCTTCAACGTGCACGTACCAGCCCCTATGGTGCCGCTGGTCCGGACTTGGTTCGTATCGATCTACGGCACAGGCGCTGATGAGCGCAATAGGGTACTTGCCAGCAATACGCATGCGGATTTTATCAACTACCGGCATCTTCCCGAGGAGGCCGATGCCCACAAAGTGGAGCAAAGCGTTCGGGCAATTTGGAAGCAGAACGAACCAGACGAAGGTCAGTTCGAGGGTGTAGCCGACCTGTTCAAGCCTGAGGCAGTGCACTACCAGGAATGGATCTCGAAAACGTCCCGCAACCTTCTGCATTTCAGGTCGAGCGAACTGAACACGGTCGACCGCGCGCTACAGAGCTTCGACGCGAACCAGACTCCTGTGAACCGCCAAAACTTGAAGCTGGCGTTCGACAGGTGGTACGAACACAACCAGAAGGAGCGTGACAAGCGCAATCAGGACAATTGTGTGCAAAGGCTCAAATCGTTCCTTGAGGAAGCGGCGTGAATGAGCCGTTTTCAGGAAAGAAGCCAAAAATGTAACTGACACGATGGCCGAGACTGTTTCTTCCTCAGGTGTATGGAAGCCTGCGCCACCCCCGCAACCGACCCCTCAACCGTCTCGCTCCCGCCGATGAAAACGCCGGCAGCGGGACACTCTCTCCCCAAGGGAGAAGGCTGCCTGCTACAGTGGGCGATTTCAGCCGCTGGCGCAAAAGGCAAGGATCTGCGCTGCACTCATCACTTCTTGAGCGGGCTCGGGCGGTCGCCGCTGGAGTTGTCGCCGGCGCCCTTCGACAGGGCGTTTTGGATGATCTGCAAGTCGGTGGCGGCGTCGGCGGCGTGGAAGGTGTAGCGCTTGGCGCCAGTGATCTCGACGAAGAAGCCCTTACCGGATTCCGCCGCGCCGGTCTTCTTCACCGCGGTCAAGGGATGATCAAACGAATCGCTTCCGCTGCTGGCCCGGTATTCAATTCTGCCTTCTCCGACGAGGAGCGTGCCGTTGCAGCCGCCGACCAGGTGTTTGTGTTCGACGGCCATCGAGGCCAGCAGCTTGGGGGCAAGGCTCACGATGTGCCCCGCCGAAAAGCTTATCGTCTGCTTGAAATTGTTATAAGGCTTCAAAACGATTTCGACCGTGTGATCGCCCGCAGCCAGAGGAGTAATTTCCAGGCGTCCTTTTGCATCCGTCTGCCCCGCGGCCTGGCCGTCGATGATGACCTGGGCCCCGGCCACCGTCTGGAGCACCAGCTTGGGAGGGAGCAAGGCTGGAGCTGACGGAGCCGCGCTCGCCATGGCGACATCGGCGGCGCTCAGGTGAACGCTTCCGCCCGCCGCGAATTGTCTTTGCAGGTCCTTGGGCTTGAACTGGTCCCGCCGCAGTCCGATGGTGTGCGCTCCCGGCTTGATGTTGGGGGCGGTAAAGCTGCCATCCTGTTGAACTGCGCCAAGAGAAGCGCCATCCAGCAGGACGTCCGTCTGGGGCATGGCTCCGGCGATGACCAAAGAAGCTGCGGAGGAAGCGGGTTGGAGCTCAAAAATCAGTTTCGAGGCCTGCCCTTTCAGAATTTCGACGTTTTGGGCCGGCGCTTGTTGAAAGCCGTCTTTAACCACCGAGACCGCATACTGCTTGGGCGCGAGATTGGCAATGACCAGTTGCCCGTGCCTGGTGGGACGCGGGTAAGGCTTGCCGTTCAAAAGAACCGTGGCGCCGTCCTGGCCGGCCACCACGAGCAGGTTGCCCACGTCGCGGTCGGCGCTCAGGAAAACCATCAGAGACGGCGTGGCGCTCAACTGGAAGCTGATTTTCTTTTCGTCCGTCCCTGTGCCCACGTCGAGGTCGTGTGTTCCTGAAGCGAGACCGGGAAGCGGCAAGGGAGTGGAGCTGAGCGAGCCGATGTCTTTGCCATCCAAGGAAGCCGCGATGGGGCCATAGCTCGACACAACCTCACCGTTCTGGCGGCCGCTCGTGACCACGACGGCCTTGAGGTTTTGGGTTTCGAGAGTTCCCTGAATCTGCGGCATTGAATCCGGCGCGCTGGTCACGGTGATCTTCACCTGGGAAGTGCCGTCGCCGATTTCAAGCGCGTGCTGGCCCTCTGAAAGTTTATCAAGACTGAACTGGCCTCCCTCGAGTTCGCCCACTTCATTTCCGTCCAGTGTCAGCTTCGCCTTTTCCAGGTCCGTATAAACCCTCAACTCCGGCAATTGGGGCACCGGCGGAGGAGCCGGCGCGGGAGCGGGTGTGGTCACCGCCACGGCCGATTGGGCCGGAGGCTGTTTGCGGAAGCGGGGCACGAGCAGTGTTGCCAGCGCAACAACCACAACCACCGCGCCGACAACAAGCCACGGCACCTTCCGGCCTCCCAGCGGCCGGACGGATTCCTCCAACCCAGGCTCCTGAGGCGGAGGCTCGCGCCTCCGCACCTCCGGCTGACTTGGCGGTACGAGCGGGGGAGCCGGCGGCGTCACGGGCGCGCGCGGCGCTGGAGAGACCGCAGGCCAGGTTCGGGCTTGCGAGGCCTCAACCGGCGCGGTTGACCCGCCGAGGTCGGGGACAGGGGCGGGACCTGCAGAAGAAGGCATCGCCGCAGCCGGCTTGTCCGGCGAGACCGGCGGTTTGGCCGGAGCCGGGGGAGTCGGGAGAGGCGGCGCGCCGGAAACCTCTCCAGGCACTGTACTCACCGTTAAAGCATCACCGCCCACTGCCGGCGTATGAGCGGGCCCGATTGACTCGAGCGCCTCGATCCTGGTGGAAACGCGGCGGGAGGCGCTGGCGACAGCGGCTTCGAATTCGGAATCTCCGCGGTAAGGAGCGGAAAGCGACTGAATCTCCCGCGCCAGCGTCTTCAGGACAGCAGGTTCCGCAACCCTTTGGGCTTCGCTGTTGAGGCGGTGCAGTTTTTCCAGGTCGCGATGGCGGTCTTGGCGGTGACGCGTGTCCTCAAAGTCTTTGGACAAAGTGTTGAAAAGTTGCGAGAGGCGGGGATCGGTGGGATGGCTGGTTAGAGCATCTTTGACTTGAGTGAGAGCCCCGCTGAGGTCGCCTTGGGCCTGGGCGCGCCGCGCCTGGGTGACACAGAGTTGAATGAATTCTTCTTTCTTGCGGTCCTGAGCCAAGGTGCGAAGACTCTTGGCAAGGCCGTGGCCGGGGTCGAGATCGAGGGCTTCCTGAATGAGCGGCTCGGCAGCGCGCCAGTCCGTGTCCAGAAGGTTCCGAGCGCGTTCCACCAGCGCCTCGACGAGGGCCTGCTGGGCAACCGAGCTGCGCTCATCCTGACGATGGGCTTTTCGCAGCACCTCGACGCCCTCCTGGAATTGCCCGGCGGCCAACTTTTCCTGGCCCTCCGCAAGCAAGCGCGAGGCCTCGCCCACGCGGTCTTTGCCTTGCTGGATCAACTTCTCGAGTTCCGTCAACTCGGCATCGCCGGGAAACTCCAGGTCGGCCTGGCGCAGCAAACTCATCGCGCGGTCGTAGTCCCCAGCGCCCATCTGCTGGTCAATCTGTTTCACCCAGCGCGATTTGCCCTCGACGCGAGTCTGCTGCTCACGCCGCTTACCCAGGCGGTCGATCTCGAAGCTCAACCCGGGATATTGACTGTAAATGGTCCGCAGTATTTCCCATTGAGCCAAGGCGTCCGTGAACTGGCTGCGCTCCTCGTGCAGGCGCGCCTTGGCAACGATGGAATTCACCAAATCGCGTTTTTCGCGCGTCAAACGCATGGCGCGTTCAAAGTGCGGCTCCTGGGGATGAAGATCGAGGGCTTCTTTGAGGATGTCAACCCGCTTGTCGAGGTTCGGCTCAGCTTCGACGCTGCGGTCAACCTCCGCAATGCGCGCGGAAAGCTCCTGCCGCTGCTTCTCCTCGATGTCAAACTTTACAGCCTGAAAGAGGGCATGGCCAGGGTACTTGGAGAGATACTGATCGCAAACCGAGAGGCCGGCTGCGAACTTGCCTTCGGAGAGCAGTTTTCGGGCCTCCGCGTAAGCGCTGTTCATGGCGTCGTGCTCGGAACGGACCTGGTTGTAGAGCGATCGGTAAGAGGCCGCCCTTTCGGGGGCGGAAGAATCCGGAGCCTGCTCGTCAAGGGCCATGACCTGTTGCAACTTGCTGAGGGCGGCGCTCACTTCGCCGTGGCTCCAGGCCTCGACAGCCCCTTGGTAGAGCTGGTGCTTTTCAGCGTGGACCCGCTGGTATTCCTGCTCCTGCCAGTTGACTTCGTTGAGAAGTTGGCCGACCCGGTTGTCCTTGGGTTTGAGTTGCAGGGCGTTCTTCAGCGCTTCCCGGGCGTGGGCATAGGCATGGTTGGCCAAGTGTTGGCGGGCGAGACTCAGCCAGTCCTCGATTTTTCCCACACTCCTTTTCTCCTCGATTTCATTCTTCAGGCTCAGAGCCCCGGCGTGGGAGGGATCAAGTTCGAGGGCTTCCTGCACCTTCTGCAAGGCCAGGGGGTATTCCTGGCCTTCCATACGGGTTTTAGCGCTTTCCAGAAGCTGCTGAATGCGCTTCTGGCGCACGGCCTGATCGACTTTGACACGAAGCATCGCCATGTCGTGGTCGATGTGGCCTTCCGCCTCGAGTTCCGCCAGGATCTCGGCAGCAAATTGAAAGTCGGCCTGCTCGAAAGCCTTCCTGGCTCGCTCCAGGCGCGGGCGGATTTTAGCCGGGTCAAAGATCTCGATAGGCTCGTTGCGCATGGCGCGTTGCAAGGTATCGCCAAAGTCGCGGGCGGAGGCAAACCGATGGTAGGGCTGCTTCGCCATGGCTTTGTGAATGACCCTGGCGACGGTCGGATTCACCATGGGGTTGAGGTCGGAGGCAGGGGGCGGAATGTGATGGAGAATGGCTTGAACGATGTCATGCTCGGTCGAGCCTTCGAACGGGCGGCGTCGCGTCAGAGTTTCAAAGGCCACCACGCCCAGCGCGAAGATATCGGACAGGGAGGAAGCAGCCTTCATTTCGGCTTGTTCCGGAGCCATGTAAAGCAAGGTGCCTTTGAGGCCGGTGCGCGAGTGGCTGTCCGCCGTGTGAGCCATTCCAAAATCAATAATCTTTACCGAGTCATCTTCCAAAACGATAATGTTTGACGGCTTGATATCGCGGTGGACGAGGCCCTTCTCATGCGCGGCGTGGAGTCCACGGCAAGTCTGGGAGATGATGTCGACGGCCCGCTCCACCGTGAGACGATGACTGGCGGACTTGATCAGTTGGCCCAAAGACACTCCCGGCAACATGGGCATAATGAAGAAAGGCTTGAGACCGCCTTCGAATTCGAACTCGCCAATGTCGATGATCTCGACGATGTTGGGATGATTGATGTGGGCCAGAACTTCGTATTCACGGTGGAAAAGCTGGAGCGAGCCGGGATCGGAGACGTCCAGCAAGGTCTTGATGGCGACGTCGCGCCGCAAAACGGAATCAAAGGCCTTATACACTATTCCCATCCCGCCCCGGCCCAGAATTTCCTTGATCTGATAACGCCCTTTGAGAATCGGTGGAGAGTCCATGTGAAGTTACCTTGTCGATCGTTGGCTAGCCGCCGGGCTAGCCCGTTCCCGGAGGGCGCCCGTCGAGAGACGGGCGTCCGCTTTGGCGTTTCGAGATTAACTCAATCGGCAACCAGACGCAAGCAGGTGTAAAGATCGAATTATGGGAGGCACAGAGGCAGTGCCGAGGACGGGACGATTTCGCAGCCGGACACGCTGAGGCTTGGAGTGCGGCCGCGGAGCTTCGAGAGCGGCGGCCTTCCAAATGTTGTGCTATTTCAATGCTGCAGCTCCGCTGGCGCACTCCAAGCTGACGTTATTTCTTGTCCACCATGGCGTTGATCACGCCTTCGCTGACGCCCGCTTGCTTCAACTTGATGAGCGCATCAGGATCGGTGTCAAAGGCGCAATTGCTGTTGGCGATCTTCTTGATGATCACGCTCTCCGGCAACTTGGCTTTCACCAGCTTGAGGACGTCGTCGTTGGTCAGCGTGGGCCCAGCCGGAGCGGCCGGCGGGGCGGCGGCGGGAGCGGCAGCCGGCGCTTGAGCCTGGTCCTGCCCCTGGCCAGCGGGGGCCTGTTGATCTTGCCCGCCCTGCTGCTGCCCCTGGCTCTGTTGCGCGTCACCACCGCTGTCGAGCTGGAACACCTCGGCGATGGTGTCCTCGATCTTGCTGACATCGCCCTTCTCGAGGAAGCCGGACGGAAACTGGAAGTCAACCTCCGCCTTGTAATAGGTCGGCGGATCGGTCTTGTTGCAAGTGTCGCAGGCCACTACGCCAAAGGCGATCTTCTCGTTCTTCAAGTCGATTGCGATGTTCGAGGGGTACACCTTTTCGCCCTTCTTGAAGTAGCGTGTGTCACCTGTGCTCGTTTTGGAATCCGACACATTGCTGGAGCCAGGGATCTTGTTTTTCAGGAAGCCGCCGAGCTTCCCACCTCCTGCCCTGCTTTGCGTGCACCAGCCGCTCGGAGGTTTGAGGTTGGCATTTTCATATTTGGCCGGACATCCTTTCGGGTTCGCATACGGTACGCCCAGGATTCCGCCCTTCTGGATGGCGAGCACGGTGCCTTCCTCGATCACCGTTGGACCATTCGAATCAGAGCCCATTTTCACGACCTTGTACTGTGCTTGAAGCTGCTCTTGCAAGGCAGGCGGGGCGGCCGCTTGATCAGGCGCTTGTCCGGCCATGAGGGAGCACGGGATGAACGCCGTGACAAGCATGGAGAGAATTGAAACGGGCGTTCCGAGTTTCTGTCGCATGGTTATGTCCTCCTTCAGAGATTGGCCGTCCTGCCCCTTACTCGAGACTCTCGCGGAGCGCGCGGACGACCACACACAGGAAAGAGCCGGGCATCTTCGAGCCCGGCCCTCCCCGCATGTAAACGGTGAACCTGCTGCCAGGTCCGACTGGCCCCCGGCCAGCGAAAAAGGGATCGCCAGACTATTACTGGTTCTGCGAAACCTGAGCCACCGTCTGATCAGCCTGCTGCTGCTGCTGTGCAACTTGATCCCCGGCGCTGGAGTCAGGGGCCGGAGGTGGAACTTCTCCAGCCGTCGTCCCGGTGTCCGGAGGTTTGGGCAAGCCGCCCTGGCCACCCTTGTCCGCCAGCGTTTTCAGTCCTGAATCGAGCTGCGCCTGGAACTGATTGTGCATTTCCTGCAAGTCCTGGACGTTGATGGCCACCGTCTGTCCGGTGGGGCAATCCGCCTTCTTGGTGCTCTGGATGCTGGCCGTGACGGTTTGATTGGCGTCCGGCGTGTCCGCGAGTCGCATCACGACGTCACCCGCGGTCAGGCTGCATTCCTGGCCGGACGCGGGCACCGCGACGTCGAGACTGGATGACACCACGAAAACACGCTCGGCCGGATTCAGTGCGTCCGGCACCTGATCGGCCGCGGCCGCGGCCGCGGGCGCAGCTCCCTGCGGAGCAGCCGCTGCAGCCCTCTCGGCCGCGAGTTGCCGTTGCACCTCGTCCGCGATGGCCTGTTTGATTTCAGGCGTGAGCGGGGTCTGGGCACTCGCCTCGGCCGCGCCTTGGTCAGGGGGCGGAGCGTTGGCCGCCGCCTGTTGAGCCGCAGCAGCGTTGGCCGCTGCCTGTGCCTGGTACGCAGCTTGCAGATTGGCCGCGATCAGGTAATCCGTCAGCCAGAGTCCGGCCGTGGCGTACACCGGATAGGGAGTGAAGAATCCGCCATAGGCGCCCCACCAAGGCGAACCAGCCCAGCCCCAGGCCATCGGGCTGTAGTAAACCGGCGACACCCAAGGGTTGTAGGCCCAACCGTAAAAGCCCGGATGGTAGTAGTAGCCGGGAGCATACCCATAGAAGCGCGCGCCATGGTAGTAGTACCCGCGATAGGCGCGCGCGTAAGCATGACCGTGATCATAGTAAGTCCGCTGATAGTAGCTGCGGCCACCGCGAGTGAGGTAAGGACGCTGCACGTAACCGCCACCGTGCCCGTTGGCGTAAATGGTGCGGCCATTACGCTCCGCGACAACCGTTCGCGCTCCGCCGTGAAGACCCTGATGAATAGTCATTCCATTGGCATGGACCTCGGCTATTCTGCCGTTAGGAGCACGGCTCACCTGCGCAGTGCCGCCACCTTTTAGGGAAACGTTCGACGTAGTGCGCGTCGGCACGGTCGAATGACCGCCCGCCCCGCCGGCCGCAGGCCGCCCCGCCGCATTCGTCGCGGGATGACCCGCCGCGTTCGTCGCGGGATGACCGGCCGCATTCGTCGCGGGGTGACCTGCCGCATTCGTCGCGGGATGACCGGCCGCATTCGTCGCGGGATGACCCGCCGCGTTCGTCGTCGGCCGTACGCCCGTGTTCGTCGTCGGCCGTACGCCCGTGTTCGTCGTTGGCCGTCCGCCCGTGTTCGTTGTTGGCCGCATGCCCGTGTTGGTCGTGGGCCGAACGCCCGTGTTGGTCGTGGGCCGAACGCCTGTGTTGGTTGTGGGCCGTGCGCCCGTGTTCGTCATAGGCCGCGCCCCGGTGTTGTTGGCAGGCCGGGCGTTCGTCGCTGGCTTGGAAGTGTTCGTCGCCGGACGCGCTGCAGGTTTCGCAGGCGCAGGTTTGGGCGGCGGAGATGAACCCTTTTTCTGGTCGCCCCAAACCAGCGCAGAAGTCAATATCAGCGTCAAAAGCACTATCAGCTTCCTGGGAATTCGATGGTCAGACATGTTTCCTCCAAATAACTGCTTTGTCCTGTCTATGGTTGATTGCCGACTTCATCGGCCGAAGCAAAACCCCCTGGGAATTACACAATCCTTTAATCCTGTACGAAAACACTGACCGGTTCACTTCTTCGCCTACGGTTGTGCGCCCTGGCCGGAGACCTTTTCATAGGCCGCAGTAGCCGTCGGCCACATATCGAGCAGTTGGTTCCGATCAAGATGCACACCGCCTGCACCTCCCGGTGTCTCAGCCCTCACTGCACCACTTCCCCCCTTCAGTTTGTAGCGTGCCCCCCCAGCCAGGATCTCTGTAACGGCCAGCGACGTTTGGCCGCCGCTCATCAATCCTGTACCGACGACTTCCGTACCCCGGTCGAGTGGAATGGGTCCAGGCTGCGGGACCGGAAGAAGCAGTTTTCCGTGGAATTTCAAACTCCCGTCCGGCTTGATATCTATGGAACTCACCACAATGAAAAGGCGGGCCGCGGGATCAAGCCAAAGCTTGGCCGGTGGGCCACCGGTAGTAGCCGGCGCCATGTTCTGCACCGGGGATGGCGGCACGGCGGCACTGTTCGCCGCATCGCTCGCGGCCTCAACGTGGGAAGGCGCCTTGCGCTTTTTCGGGGTTAGAACCCCGGAAGATGGTGCCGCGCCGGCCGTCGAATTCGCGGTTGACGGTGCTGAGGGCTGCGCACTCCCGGCAGCAGGCTGCTGGTCCGTGGAAGCGGTGGGCAACTGGCCTGAAGCAGAGGCATCGTTGGTGTTCTGGGTACTCGCCGGCTGTGGGGGTGTCGTGGGACTCTCCGCGGTCGCCTCCGCCGCCGGCGCAACCTGGCTGGCTCGCGACCTCGCTTTCATCAGGCGCGAAAACTGCATTGCCCCCACCGCAAATAGGGCAATCACCGCCAACGCTCCGAGAACTATAAAAACAGCGCGATTGTTCCTAGAGGTGGTTGGAGGCGGAATCACAGCAGGCGCAACGGGCGGCACGGCGGGGCTCAGGTAGGGCGTAGTGGGCTGAGGCTGCGCCTGGGACGGCTGGCCGGATGGCGCGGCCAAGACCGCTGTGGCGGAAGGCGCTGCGCCCAAACCGGCTACTTGTCCGCCCAAGTCTGGCTCAACTGCTCGCGCCGGAGCGACCGGCAAGCTCGCCACTGCTCCGTGTACAGATTGCAATGCGAAGCGGAATGCCTCCGCGGACTGGAACCGCTGAGCCGGCTCCTTTTCGAGCGCGGTCATGATGATGTCGTTCAGCGCCTTGGGCAATTCGGGCTGAATGTCGATGGGAGGAGCTGGAGTTTTCTGCAAGTGGGCGACCATCAAGTCGTAATCACTTTGACCTTTGAACGGGCGAGATCCGGTCACCATCTCGTAGAGAGTGACGCCAAAGGAGTAGAGATCGGAGCGGAGGTCGAGGGCGAGGCCCTGAACTTGCTCGGGCGGCATGTAGTAAAGGGAACCCATGGTGGTGCCGGTCATCGTCAGCTTGCGATCCGTGGCGGATTTCGCAATTCCAAAGTCCATCAACTTGACGACGTTCTGTGGGGTCAACATGATGTTGGCAGGCTTGATGTCGCGATGGATGACCCCTTGCGCGTGCGCGTAACCGAGAGCGGAAAGCACCTGGGAGGCGTAGTCAATCGCATCGGGGACGGAAAACGGGCCTCCCTTGAGCTTCTCCTCTAAGGTCGTTCCTTCCACAAACTCCATAATCATCAGAAGTTGATTTTCCAGGCGAAAAGCGGTGCGAAGTCCGGCAATATTGGGATGATTCAGGCTGGCGAGCACCTTGATTTCGCGAAGAAAACGGTCCGCGAGTTCGGGTGCGTTGGCAAGATCAGGCAGCAGGACTTTCATGGCATCGACACGGTCGGAGATCTGGTTTCTAACCTTATAAACCCTGCCCATGCCGCCGGCGCCTAATATGCCGATAATCTCGTAGTCCCCAAGCTTGTCGCCGATCTTGAAACTCATCCCTTGCCTCCCATGACCGGGGGCCGCTGTCTAGCCACGGTCATCCTGAGCGCAATGAAATATCTCCAAAGTCTTGAGATCAGGCGTCCCCTCACGTTCTGATGCAGATGCGGCCTGCGTATGCTTACCTGTTATTGAAGTCCCAACTCGATGGGCACATGCTATCACATTTCGGCGGGCGGAGCAACCTTGAGAATTCTCGTAAAATGAAGCTTTTCGCGCAGAAATGACTTTGCCTGCGAGGGGCGAACTCGGAGGTCGACTCCAATGGAATTGCAAGATCTACCCGATCAGGACGGTGGGGAGCCCGAGGATGATTTTGCCGCCGTGGGCCGTGGTGTCCGTCAAGCGGGCAGCGGGCAGAGAACCGACCAGGACGGTGAATGAGCCCAGCACGATGACGTCGGGAGGACCTACACACGTTGCCATGTCGGTGACGCGGGCCTGAGGTAGGCTGCCGGTCAGGACGGTGGGGCAGCAGGGCGGAATGATGGGACCGCCGACGTGCGGCACCAGCACGGTCAGCATCGGGCAGACGTGCATGTCAGTCGTTCGGGCAGCAGGCATTCCCATGGTTTACCTCTTAACTTTGGCTCGGGCCGGGTTTGATCCTGGCCATCAAGGCCATGCCTTTCTGCAGAAAGACACGAAACTTCTCAGCCGCTTTCTCCGGCTGGGTTTGGACCGCGGTGATCGACACCGCGCCGGCCACCAACTGCGGGGTTATGTGATCCGGGGGAGGGACAGGCTCCAGATTCGGTGCAACGACACTCCCGCCACTGTAAAACGCCGCCAGGGCCAGCAGATCCGAGGGGCTCTCCGGCCCATCTTCAGCGACCGCGGCCTTTGCAGCCTGGCGGTTTTCCTCATCCGGATTCGAGACCCAGCGTTCCGCCGCCACCTGCGTCTTCGAAATCTGCGCGGCGTCCTCCGTCCCTAGACTATGGCGCACGCAGAGGCAACCCCACCCCACGGCTTCCCGTTTGGGAAGGGCGAAGGCGAGAAGGCGAGTGGCATCCGGGAAAAGTCCTTTCCCGAGTAATAACTCGAGAAACTGCCGGGAAGTATGCTCGTCCTTCAGCAACGCCTTGGCAGGGTCTCCCAGCTTGGCTTGCTCACAGAGACTTCTTACCGTGACGACAGGTCTAACTCCCGGCGTAGTGCTGCCCATGGTACGAACTTCCTTCCCTAAGGTCAGTTGATCATTACCAATCCACCCTTCAGGATCAGCAAACCGTCGCCTTTCACCTGGGTAATAGCCTGGCCTTCGATGGTGATCATAGTGCCTTTAATGGTGACACCGGTCTGGTCAATTACGATGCTGTTTTCGCCTACCTTGAGTGTGATGGACTGCATGGCCTCGGTGGAACTGGCACCCATGTCAAGCTTGGTGGTTTGGTTGCCCATACTGATCGAGAGGTTGTCGTTTCCCTGGTGGATGAAAGCAGTGCGATGTTTCTGTGAAACGGTGGTTTGATAGTTGCCTTCCTGGACGAGGATCGTACGGTCGTTCTTAACCGTAATATCCTGGTCGTGGTCCACCGTAACGGACTGGTCGTTGTAGACATGATAGTCCTCATCGTGTTCGACCCGCACCGCCATGTTCTTTTGGGCGCGCATATAGAAAACCTCGGAGCCCATCGTATCGTCGAAAGTCAGAACGTTGGAGTCGTGCTCACCTCCACCCTTGGTACTGCGGGACCGGAAGCCGCTGATGTTCTGTGTATCGGGCAGGCTGCAAGGCTGCAACTGCTGCGCGTTGTAAACACAGCCAACGATAATCGGGTGGTCGGGATCGCCTTCCTCGAAATCAACCCAGACTTCCTGCCCAATGCGGGGAAGGAAGATCGCTCCCCAGTTCTTTCCGGCCCAGATCTGGGAGACGCGGCACCAGGCTGTGCCAGTACCATGCCGGTGCTGGTCCCACTGAAACATGACCTGAATCCGGCCATTTTCATCCGTGTTAATTTCGTCACCGGCGGGGCCGATGACGACAGCGGACGCAAGGCTATGAACGTGAGGCCGCACGGTCACCCGGGCGGGGCGGAAAGGAATTGACTCCGGGATGCACGTAAAAGCATTCGAGTAAGACTCGCCTTTTGCCTTCCCGGAGGTGCGAAAAGCGTCTGTGACGCCATGGTGCTGGATTTCCGTCAGGACGTAGTCTTTGTTCATCGAGCCGGCAGGATGACCCTGCAGAGTAAACTTGTAGCCGCTGATAAACATGCGGCAGGTGCTCGTTCCGGAAGCCAGAAGGTGCCCGGCCTCGATCTCCTGCATGCGAATCTTCGAGAGCCCCTGTCCGGCGTCCTGGGTCAAATGCTCTCCCGGGTAATCGTAGACCTCGTACTTCGCGTTGCCGCCGACCTCGTACATGGTGGGCTCGGTGGCCATTAAATTGGCGGAGGGTGTTTTGAAATTGTAGTCCTGCTGGACGTATTTTCCAGGGCGAAGTTCCTGCTCGAGTTGCCAGGAGGTGATGAGGTCTTCGTGCGGCCCGCCCGCGACGCTGCCATAGAGAATCTCGCTTCGGCCGGGACAGGCATCGTGACTGGTTGGAGAATCCGCCAGCACCAACGTGTGCCGGTGCTCCTCGTGCTTGAAAAAATAGAAGATGCCGTACTGTTCCATCAAGCGGGAAACAAAATTAAAACTCGATTCCCGATACTGCACGCAATAGTCCCGCGTCGGGTAGGAATTCTGGAGCTTGTTCTCGAAGTCGTTGAACCCCTGGTCAGTGAACACTGACGTGATGATATCGGAGATGCTCTTGTTCACGAACCCGTGGCAGTCCGCACCCCGGGTCAGCAGCCAGAGCCAAGGCACCATTTCGGCAGTGTAGGCCGTGAATTGTTCTTCTGTCGCGTGCTGTGCAAAGCGGCTGATGATGCCGTTGATGTAGCGGTAGGTTCCGTTCTCTTGAAGCAAAGAGATGGTAACGTTCTTGCCGATGATGTCCGAAAATGCGATGGAGGAATTCTCAGAAAGGAGGTCAAGCTGGAACCTGAACAGGCGCGATATTGCCTCGCCGCCGTGAAAACCTCGTAACAGGAGGACATCCGTACCGAGCGGAGTGTCGATCTTAAACAGTCCACCTTCTTGTGTGAATTCGGGCATAGGATGACTCTCCTATTAGTCGAGGAGTTAAGAAGTTGAGCAGCTGAACAGCCGAATCCGACAAAGCGGCACCTCTCGCTTCCTGACGCTTTGACGCCTTGGCTTCTCGACTCCTCAACCCCTCGACTTGTCAACTAATTATACACAAACGCCCCGTCCGGCCCCACGCTTACGCGCAGGGTCGTTATCTTCTCGCCTGCCGACATCTTTCCCAACAACTGGCGTGAGATATCGGGGAGCAGGGTATTGGTCAGAATATTGTCCACGTTGCGCGCCCCGCTCTCGACTTCGGTACAGCGGCTGGCCACCGTGTCGATCAGAGCGGGGTCATAGGTGAGCTGGATGTTATGGTTCTCCTGCATGCGCCGTTGGATCTTGCCCAGCTTCAGGACCACGATCTTTTTCAGCGCTTCATCGCGGACCGGATAGTAGGGGATGATCACCATGCGGCCCAGAAATGCCGGCTTGAAGGTCTTATTCAGCTCCGGCTTCAACGCCTTCACCAGGGGCTCGGGACCAGGCATCGTTCCCGGATCGGCGCACAGCTTCATCATTTTATCCGTTTGCGCGTTGGTGGTCAGGATAATGATGGTGTTCTTGAAGTCGATCTCGCGCCCCTCGCCGTCTTCCATCATGCCTTTGTCGAAAACCTGGTAGAAGAGTTCGAGAACGTCGGGATGGGCTTTCTCGACTTCATCCAGCAGAACCACGGAATAAGGGCGGCGCCGGACGGCTTCCGTCAGCACGCCTCCTTCCCCATAGCCGACGTATCCCGGGGGGGAGCCTTTTAGAGTGGAAACGGTATGCGGCTCCTGAAACTCCGACATGTTAATGGTGATCAGATTGTGTTCGCCGCCGTAAAGGAGATCGGCGAGGGCCAGCGCGGTCTCCGTCTTGCCCACGCCGCTTGGCCCGATCAGCATGAACACTCCGATGGGCCGGTTGGGATCATCCAAACTGGCCCGCGAAGTCTGAATCCGCTGGCCGATGATGTCCAGAGCATGGGTCTGTCCAATCACGCGTTTCCCGAGGTGATCGCTAAGCGTCAGGACGGTCGAGATCTCGTCTTTAAGCATCTTGCCTACAGGAATACCCGTCCAGGCGGAAATCACCTCGCCCACAATCTGGGCGTCAACAGCTACGCGCATCATCGGAGTTTCGCCCTGCAAGGCCGCCAGTTCCGCATCCAGCTTCACCAGTTCCGCTCGCATCGCAGCGGGGTCTGGAGCCGGAGCAGGTGCTGCGGCAGTCGCAGTGGCGGCGGCAGCAGGAGCGGCCGCAGCCGCCGCGGCAGCCTGGGCCGGCGCCTCCGGCGCGGGTTGAGCCGCCGGCGCCGCTCCATGGCCGTCGCCGGCAACAGCCGCCTCCAGTTGGGTGCGTAAATCCCGGATCTTTGAGACCAGCTCGTGTTCTTTGGTCCAACGCTCGCGCAAGGTTTTCAGGCTGGCCTCGACCTCCGCTTTCTGTTTTGCGATCTGCTCGAGGCGTTCCCGATGATCCGCGCCGATCGCTCCCTCGCGTTCCAGAATTCGCTGCTGAACTTCCAGATCGTCCAGTTGCCGGGTGGCATCCTCAATCGCGGGAGGCGTAGCGCTCTGACCCAGTGCCAGGCGCGCACAGGCAGTATCCAGAACGCTCACTGCCTTGTCGGGAAGTTGACGGCCGGCCAGATAGCGATGCGAAAACTTGACGGCGGAGGTCAGGCCTTCGTCAAGGATGCGAACCTTATGGTGCTTCTCGAGCGCCGGGATGATGCCGCGCAGCATCACATTGCACTGCGTTTCGATCGGCTCTTCCACCTTGACCACCTGAAAACGCCGCGCCAGGGCCGGATCCTTCTCGAAGTACTTCTTGTACTCGGACCAGGTTGTAGCGGCGATCGTCCTTAGTTCGCCGCGCGCCAGGGCCGGCTTAAGCAAGTTTGCCGCATCGTTCTGGCCGGCCTGGCCGCCCGCCCCGATCATCGTATGCGCTTCGTCGATAAAGAGGATGATAGGAATGGGGGAAGACTTGACCTCCTCAATGAGCCCTTTCAGCCGGTTCTCAAATTCGCCCTTAATACCTGCTCCCGCCTGCAAGAGCGCTAGATCGAGTGAGCGGACTGTGACATTGCGGAGCGGCGGTGGTACGTCGCCTTTCGCCACCCGGAGGGCAAATCCCTCCACCACCGCCGTCTTCCCTACCCCGGCCTCGCCGGTAAGAATAGGATTGTTCTGGCGGCGGCGCATCAGGATGTCGATGATCTGGCGAATCTCCATATCTCTTCCGAGCACCGGATCAATTTTGCCGGCCTTGGCATTCTCGGTGAGGTTGACCGTAAACTGGTCGAGATTGACAGACTTGCCGGATCCTGCTGGTTTCGGCGCGCCGGGAGCGCCCGCCGGAGCGGCCTCGACGGGCGCCATCTCCTCTTCCGAGCCTTCCACAATTTTGAGGAAGTCCTTGCGTAGAACGTCGCCGTCAATCTTCTGAAACTCCTTGCTTACCTCACGGATCTCGCGGCGCAGGTCGTCGTTTCCCGTCAGGGCAAGGATAGTGAAACCTGTCCGTACTTCGCCGGCATTGAAATCAATCGACCCGGTGGTCCATGCCTCCGTCATCATCCTTACGACGTGCGGGCTGATGGCAGGTGTGCGAGCATTGCCGGTCTTGAGCTTGTCGAGACTTCGATTCAGTTCACCGGTGAGGCGCGACTTGTCCACGCCGAAGTGGCTGGCGATGCGCGCGAAGTCGCCCTCCGTCTGGTCCAGAAGCTTGAGCATATAATGCTCGACCTCGACATCGTAGTGCCTCCGCGCCACGCAGAAGCCGGCAGCCGATTCGAGCGCGTTCCGGGTGGTGTCATTAAGTTTCCCGATCAACGACTTGAGATTTATCGCCATGCTATTCCCTCCCTAGTTGTAAGGGCGAGTTCCCCTCGCCGACTAGCGGCGAACATCAGACCGTCGCGCTGATTCAGGCGACGGGGTTCTGCCGCGATGCCAAAATCACCACAGAGCACACAGAGATCGCAGAGGAATCCGGTTGACTCATCTCTGAGAACTCAGCGATCTCTGGGGTAGATCTTTGCTTGGATTCTGCCGCTACTCCCAAAGCGGGAGTATCGTATCCGCCACGTCCGTCGACATTTCTTTAGTTCGGCCCCACGTGGTCCAACCCAATTGTGGTGCAATTCCCTGCTCGACGCCCAGCTCACAGCGCGGGACTTCTTCCCGCTTCAAGATAAGCTGAGCTTCAAAATCCAGCTCGTCGTTCGAAAAAAAGCGTGTCAGCTCCTGCAATGGTTTGAAAGCCGAGCCAGTAGGCAGGAATTCCATGTACTGCTCGAGTGACAAAGGCCCGATCTTGATGCGCACTCGCGCGCTTTGATCCCAGACTTCGTCACCCACCACGGCGCCGACACCCAGTTGTTCGGAATACGAATTTGTACCTTCAAAGCTGCACTGATCGCTCTCTCCCAGGCTGTACCAACCGCCCGCAAATTGCTCCACCTCAACCGGAACATCAAAGTAGTCGCTGAGAATCTGTTCCAGCGCCTTGGCCGAGCGCGGACGCTGCGCCAGCAGACCCGAATAAAAAAGCAGACAGTCGTCGGGCACCGTCTGCCGATTCTGGAGGCCGGCGGTTCCGAGACCAATCAAGTCCATCACATGGTGCGAGAAGTCGTCTCGTTGGCCGCGTTCGTAAGCAATCCAAAAGCGGTATTTTTCCCAGGCTTGAAAGAAATGCGAAATGATCCTGTGGTTGAAAGTGTCGAAGAAATCGGCGGCCGCGGTATCCCCCGTCCGCGCCCTTTCCGCCGCGAAGACAGTGTAAACAACCGGAAGCACGCCTTGCGGGCCGGTCAACCCCATGAAGTTGACTATCATCTCGACCGGGCCGTTCGCCGGCCAGGTCAGGGATTGAATCTCGCTGGCGGGAAAAACCAGAGTTGAATTCGCCTTAAAACGGACCACCTCTGACGATGGGGGAGCAAACTTGCCCACTTCGACCCGGTCAGGCAGAAACCGCTCGAGCAGGCGCACGGCCTGGAAGAACTCGAAGATCTGCGGCTCGTTGCGTAACCTCTCCTCGAGGGACGTCTTCGTTACATTAAGATCGCTTGGCCGGCTCGCGGTGGCCATTCCTTCAACACCTCCCGGCGCTGGCGCGTTTTAACAACAAGCTGGCTGAAACTGTTCAGCGTTGCATAGAGCGCCAGGAATCGTTCAATCACGGCAGCGAACAGGAACACTCCCCCGCCCGCGAACTCGTCCTCGTCAAACTCCATCTGGACTCGCGTCCCGCGGGCGAAGGTTATGCCATTGTCTGAATTAATGCGCGCGAAGTGACGTTGACTTTGAAGATTCATGATTCCCGCCACTTGCTTTTCGAGGTCAACCGAACCCGAAAAATTGTACAGCCGGAGGATTTCCTGGAATGCCTCCTTGCCCTCCTCCGCGATCGATAGGTAATTCAGTGCCAAGTGGGAAATAAGACGCCAAAGCGCGCCCCTCCCCAGGGGCGGGCGGAGGGTTGAGGTAGGTTTGCGGAGGGCTATCGCACCTTTAATGGAGCCGACGCCCTCGATTTCGAAGTCGCCGCTCTCATTCCCAAACGGCAAGCGCGCCAGGATGTCGCGATTGCTGCACGTGCAGCGAACTGTGATGGTCTCGGCCTCGGGCAGGGAGTCGCGCGAGCCGAGATTAACCAAGTGCAGGAACATTTCGGTGCCTTCATCGCCTTTGCGGCGGGAGAGGCGGCGCGAAGTATGCCAGAAGGTCTGACTCTTGTCCCTCAGAGTCTTGTGGCGGTAAGCGTAGAACGGCTCGTAGTGAGTAATCTCGTGAGTCTGGGGATTCGAACTCAGGACCTCGTCAACCGAGAATATTTCCGTGGCATTCCTGCGCCGTGCATCCGGCACGATGGGATATTCCGACCGGTTCTGAGTCAGGAGGATGGGTTCAGCCGTCTGAGCGAACAGGTTGATGACGGGCGAACACCCCAGGCGCAGCGTTTTGGCGTTGACCCCCACTTCCAACCGCTGTTGCCGGTGGCCGGCTTCGAAGGGCGAGATGAGAATGATCATTTCAGCGCGGCCGCCCTGAGCTGCGCGCGCCAGCGCCTCCAGCCCGCTGAGCTCAAAAAAAAAGAACTTCTCCGGCAGCGAAAAGTATTCCTGAAGGAGCCGGTAACCCACGAACGACCTGCGAGGGTACGGCAGCATGGACTCATCTTCGGTGAAGCCCATGGGGCGCAAGGAACTCGCGGGCAAAGCCACGGGAGGCTTGCGCGTGTTCGCCGGGTCTCTAAGCACTATTTGAGTGCAGTTGTTGCTGAGTAATTCGTAAAGCGTGTGGACGATATCCCCTTCGCCCTGCAGGTAGAAGCGCAACGAGGTGAGATTGAGTTTATCGAAGGTCAAGTCGGATAGGCAGCGAAGCTCCAGGCGCAGGGCCGCGACCGCCTCCGGGGCGCGCAAGGGAGGATTCAGCTTATCCGGCGTCAACCACTTCGCCTCGGCAATCTCGACGGGCCAGAGCGTCACATCGTAGCAAGTGCGGAATTTGCAGGGCACGCCCTCGACGGGCCGCGAATAAAGCGCTGAGCCGCGAGGTATCTTCAGGCTCGAGGTGAGTTTGCCTTGCGCCGGGTCCAGACGAAACTCCGCGATCGTCATGGCAGGGATGGGCCTGAGGAAATGTGGGTAGATCACGCTCAGCAGGCCTTCCGTGATCTGGGGGAACTCATCATCAATCTTCAGGTGAACCCGAGCAGCGAGGAAGGCAACACCCTCCAGCAGCCGCTCGATATGGGGGTCGTCGCAGCGGGTGGCTTCCAATTGCAGGCGTGCAGCTATTTTGGGATGCTTCTCGGCAAACTCCGCTCCCATCTGTCTCAGGAAGCTCAGTTCGCTCTCGTAATATTCCAGAAGATCATCGCGCATGCTACGAACCCTTGACCTGATATTGTCCGCTCATCGGCTCCAGCATGGTATCGAACAACACTTGCTCCGGCGCCGGATCCATGCGCAACAATCCCTCTATAGCAAAGCGGATGACGCGTTTATCTTCCGTCGCCGCTTCCATCCGCACCTTGACGTTGAGCAGCCTGGGCTCGAAGATACTGACCGCCGCCTTGATCGATTCGAGCAGGAAGGCCTGGTCTTTGGACGACCGTAGATACAAACTTGTAACATCCGGCAGCCCGTAGTTGTAAACGGAGCGTCCTGTTTCTTTGAGAGAGGCCGGAGATTCTTCGATCGTCCGGCGGCTGTTCAATAGCCATTCCAGATCGCGCCGCACCGCGGCCTTCAACTCACGCACCGATTGGGCTCTACTGAGGGGGATCTCCAGTTTGCGCTCGGGCTCCAGATCGATGAGTCGATCTATCACCGACAACGTGACGGGGCCTTCCTTTTGGGTTGTCGGCATCAGGTTTCAAGACAGGAAATAGCCTGGACAGGATCGAGGCGAACTACGGTCTGGAAAAGTCTATACTTTTCCGACTCGTCTCCCTGTACCCGCTGGCTGCTCTTAATAATCGTCACCAGGGCTTTGGCTACAACTGCCTTCTCCTCCCACTGATCCACGTGATTGTTATCGAAAATCGTCACTAGATCGTCGAGAATCGGCTGAGCAATTTGAGCCTGGCCGGCCGCGATGCAGATCTCGACAAGCTGCAATTTGCGGAAGAACTGGCCCCTTCCCGAAAGCTGCCTTTCCACCTCGCAACGCATCAAGTCGATGGCCTTCTGGGTCTGTCCGGCGCTGATCGCCTGGCGGGCCAAGTCGTAACTGTCAACGAACTTACGGTGCCATCCGGGAGCAGAGTGATCCTGCACCACCGGCGCTACGGACGGTGCACCTTCCGGAGCTGCGCCATCCACAGGCGCGGCGTCGCCGGGCGGCGTTGTCGCCTCGGCGACCAGCTCTTTCAACCATGCTTGAGTCTCATTATTCGCTACTGGCGTGTCGTCCAGCAGGTTGATCTCCAGTAGCTGCGGCAGATCCCGCAGGAGTGCTTTCAGCTCGGAGCGAATCGCGATAGCGATTCCATCGTACTTGTTTCCCAATCCTACACACGCATCCACGACGAAGCGCTGCAAATCCAGCCACCCTCGGCTGCACGGCAGCGACATGGCGTTTTCAGCCGCCTCGAGCAACTCCTCCCACTTTCCCTCAATCGCCAGCCGCTTGATGTGCTGCCGCAACACCGTAGGCGGCCCTTCCAGCAAGGTCATATCCGGCGCCTGAAGTGCGGCGCGCAGCTCACCCCACCGCAGTCCTCGCAGCATGAGGTAAGGCGCCGGGCTGTAAGGATCGAGTTTCCGCAGGGCCGCCGCAGCACGAACCACGCCGGCGATCGCATCCCGGCGCTGGGGGGGCTCCCCATCCGCCAGCGGGATGACGATGCCGGCCACCCCTGGTGCAACCCGGCCAGTTGCGACCGCTCCTTCACCTGCTGCCCCCTCCTCAGCGCCCGGGGCAGCGGCACCTTCCGCTCCCGCTTCCACAACGTCCGGCTCGGTCTCCCGCTTTTTCTGAAGGAGCAGGTGAACGGTATGTCGTACGGTCTCCAGGCCTTTCCTCAAATCGGAAAAGCTGGGCGCAACATTCCCAAACCTCTCCTCGCACAGCTTATCCATCGCTTGGACCGTCGCCATGGAGCCGTCCAGGGCTGCTTCAGCGGTGACGTAGAAAGCCTTGGGAGTTTCAGTGAAGGACTTGTCGAAATCTTCTGGCGCCACCCTCCCCTGCTCGAGCAGTTTGGCGCGCGCCTCTTTCTTTTCGGGCGTATCAGCCTGCTCTTCATAACCGATTTTCCTGGACTCGGTGTATTCCAGCCAGCCGTGCCTCGCCTTGTTGATGGGGGCATTTTGGAGAGGGAGAACAAGGCTTGAGCCGATCCACTGAAGCGGGGCCGAGCGCAATTCCGCATCGCCATCTTCGAGTTGCGGGTATAAGCCGTCCCAGAAAGTGCCGACAAGACCTTGAAGGAGATCCAAGCCCTGCTTTAGCCCGGTAAAACCCTCGGTGCGCAGCAAGGCGTCGGTGAGCCAAGCGCCAAGCTGAAGGTCCTTGGTCTTCGTGGAAAGGGCCTCAACTGCCAGCTTCACGACCTGGGGGTAATCCGCTTTCTTGCCCTCGGTTCTCCATTCACCCTCTTGGACTGCTTCCTCTTCACGACGGGCTTCTTTGATCTTGTCGTAGAGGGGTGCGTAACGGAGGTCTTCGCCGCAGGGCTTTTCGCCTGGAATCGGGTTGAGTAGGTTATCCGGAAGAGGCATCTAGACCGTAGCCTGTGGTAAATTAAACTCCAGTTGCCGGACCTCGAGAAGTGGAAATTCCTCGCCGTCCACCAGCAACATCTTCTGGCCGATGGGCGCCGCCGCCCCCGACTCGTCTTCTTCCCAAACTGTCATCCGGCCCAACCGGACAGCGTCATCAGAATTCTGCCAGGCAAAGGGGGATAAGGCAGGTATCAAGACTTCGCCGAGTTCAGTCCCCTTTAAAGCGGGGCCCGCGCGAACGACGGCTGGGGTCCACAGCAGGTCGCGCAGTCGGTGGGGCGACTCGATTTTGACGGAGGCCAGGTGTTCAAAATTGATCCAGAGATAACTCCCGCCGGCAAAAACCTCCAGGCGAGGTCCAATCCGAGGATCGCCGTCCGCAATGGTCTGAAAAGGCTTCCCATTCAAAGTCCCCGTGACGGTTTCTGCGCCTGGGGTGGTCTCTCCGGCAGGCTTGGGGTATTCCTTCTTTTGAAACAGGTCCTGGCGGGTTCTCTCAGCCTGAAGGGCGCTTCGGTAAAGCAACGCTCCCATGCCGCTATTGGGACCGGCGTCCGCCAGCAAGTCCAGTTGTTTCTCTGCTCGATCGTAGTCTCCTGCAAAGCAGAGCAATTCAAAGAGAAAGGTCCGGCGCCGGGCGTCATCCGGGCTATTGCGCAACTCCGCCCCCAGCGCCTCGATCGCCTCCTTGAGCTTTCCCGCTTGAAAGAGGTGATTCGCGTTTTCCATGGTAGTGTCGCGCTGACCCCGCCCCGCGGGGTCAGCGCAGTGGGCTATTATTTGCCCCCCGACTCCTCCCTCGTCCGGAGGTCATACTTGACCTCGCCGCCGGACTTCAGGGTACCGTCCTTGTCTTGCACCTTGTAATCATAATCGATGGTCGCGTAGCTGACCGAGACGGATTCCGTCCCCGTATCTTCGCCTGAGGACCCCCCGCACTGGTAACTCGACACGTAGACTTCCGTCAACTTAATGGTGAGGAAATCTTCCGGAGTCTTCTGGCCGGTTTGCTTTTGGCAAGTGATGGTCGCGTTCGCCGCGTGATCACCTGTGACGCAGAATCCCAGCAGCTTGGGACTCGCTTTGTCCACCCTCTTGGTGAAACTGATATCGGACATCGAGACTTTTCCCGCGCTCATGCCGGCGCCTACGATAGTCGTCGGGTTGCTCGCACCCCAACTCCACGAAAGGAGTTCGATTTCGCTCTTGTGTTTCGACGACTGGCTCTCGCCATCCGCTTTGTCCATTTTCAGAAAGTACTCAATCGCCATATTCTTCTCCTCGTCAGATTTTGAATTTGAAAGAATATGGGGCGGCCCCCTGCGCGAAGCCCGCCCCCAAACTTGCTACTTACCGGCCGGCTGCGGCAATGATGCCACCAACCGCAATGAAACAGTAAGCTCGTCGAGTTGGAAGTGCGGGCGCAGGAAAGCCACGGCGCGGTACACGCCTGGCTTGCCCTTCACTTCTTCAACATCCACGCGCGCTTCACGCAACGGGTACTTAGCTTTCACGGACTGGGTTGCGCTGTCGTCTACGGTCACGTATTGTGCGATCCAACGGTTCAGGAATTTCTGAATCTCGTCGCGGGTGGTGAAACTGCCGATCTTATCCCGCATCATGGCCTTCAAATAGTGCGCGAACCGGCAGGTGGCCATGATGTAGGGCAACTGCGAGGAGAGTCGAGCATTGGCGTTGGCCGCATCGCTATCATACAACTTGGCCTTGTTGGCGGACTGCACGCTGAAGAATGCCGCCTTGTCCGTCCCCTTGCAATGCACCAGCGGGATCAATCCCTGGTCGGCCAGTTCCTTCTCACGGCGATCCGTAATGGCAATTTCCGTGGGGCACTTCAAGGCCACGTCGCCTTCGTCGGTCCGGAAAGTATGGGCGGGCAGGCCTTCCACTAAGCCTCCACCCTCGACGCCCCGGATGGCTGCGCACCAGCCGTATTGGGCGAAGGCGTTCGTCAAGCGCGCTCCCATGGCATAGGCGGCGTTCCCCCAAAGGTACTTGGAGTGATCGGTGCCGTCCACTCCCTCTTCGTAATTGAACGCGTCCACGGGCGCCGTGTCCCGGCCGTAAGGAAGGCGCATCAAGACGTGCGGCACGCAGAGCCCCACATACCGCGAATCGTCACTCTGGCGGAAGCCTTTCCATTTGGCGTATTCCGTGGTATCAAAAATCTTGGCGATGTCGCGCGGCTGGTCAAGTTGTGTGAAGCTCTCCATATTCATGAGCTGCGCGGAAGCCGCCGTCAAGAACGGCGCGTGCGCCGCGGCCGCAACGTTCGACACCTTCTCCAGCAACTCCAGGTCCTCCGGATGCTTGCCGAACTCGTAATCGCCGACGATCGCCGCAAAGGGATCGCCGCCGAAAACCCCGAACTCTTCTTCGTAGATCTTCTTGAATAAGGCGCTTTGATCGAATTCCGGCGCGCGCTGGAGGTCGCGCAGCAGATCCTTCTTCGATACGTTCATGACGCGGATCTTCAGCATGGGACTGGTTTCGCTTTGGCTGAGAAGATACTTCAAGCCGCGCCAGCTCCCTTCCAGCTTTTGAAATTGGGGTTGGTGCAGGATCTCATTGAGTTGAATGGAGACCAGATGGTCGATTTGGGCGATCCGGGAGTTAATCATCGCCTCGGTATCTTTCGAAATCGTGACCTGGCCTTCCAGCACCTGGTTGATAAACTCCTTCACCAGGCTTTTGCCACGCTCTCGGGTGGCCACATCCGTTCCTACCTTGCCTTGTTCAACGATTTGGTCGAGCAATCCCTTTTCCGCTACTTGCTCCGTCGCCGCTGCCGGCGTTTTCGCCATTTCCTGATTAGCCATTGGATCCCTCCTTCTCTTCCCCTTCCTTCTTGCTACCCATTTCCGCTCTCAGTTGGTTCAGTTTTTCTGTGTTGCTGACCGTGTCAAGCAGAATTTGATCGAGCTTGTCGTTGGTCTGCAGGGTTCCTTTGAGGTCGTTGAGGCGGGTACGAAGATCAAGCAGTTCGCGCAGAGGCTTAACCTGTTTGGCCACATTCTCCGGCGAGAAGTCGTCCATACTCTTGAAGTCCAGACTGACCTTCAACTGTCCGGCCTCGGCGTCCTCGCTGAGCTTGTTTTCGACCGCGAAGGCCAGATGAGGCTTCATGCTCTCCAAAACACTGTCGAAATTGTCCGGGTTCACTTCCACGAATCTCCGGTCTTTCAGCCTTGGTAATGGTTCTGTAGGCTGACCTGAAAAATCACCCAGAACTCCCATCACGAATGGAAGTTCCTTGATTTCTATGGCTCCACCGGTTTCCACATCGTAAGTCACGTGGACACGCGGCGGACGTACCCTCTCAAGCTTCTTCTGGACGCTCTGTGGCATTCGGCACCCCTTTATTGGAATTTCTTTTTTTGCTGATTTTCCTGAACTTCTATATTGTTAGCACGTCAGTGAGTTCATGTCAACCCAAAACTTGAAGTCCCCAGTGCGTCGGTAGCGGCGGGCGGGACTGGCAGGGGCGCATGGCCATGGCCACCAGTCGCCGCGTCCGGTTTCTCCTGCAGGGTGCTGCCTGTAGGGGCGAGGCGCCGCCGCCTCGCCCCTACGTCCTCGCGGTTTACCCACACGTTATCGACGGATTAGGGTAAGGCGAGTGGTGCAAAAAAGTGCTTACCTGCATTCCGACGCCGTCTCTACCTGCCTGCGGCGCCCTCCGGCAATCTAAACTCCTCCACTTCAAGGAAGCCAGCTGAGATAAAAACTGCCAGCAGCTTGATGAACGCCGGCAGAGGCGTCTCCACATGGACAAAATTGTTCCGCTTGCAGAATTCGAGGAGCTCGCGCATCGACGACTTCGCGTCGCATTGCGGGAGCAGGAAACCTACCCAAGGCTGCACTCGGCATTCAACCTCGAATGGATAGTCCGTGTGCAGCTTGAACTCCTCCGGTTGCAGCTCTCCGTCTTTCATGCGGTGGACAGTGTGCATTTCCAAGTAAGGCGTGGCGACAGGGTGCGCATCGGCGAGTCTGTCAATGAACTCGGGCTTCACAGCAGCCGTCTCCCACTTTAACAGCCAGGCGATCTCCTTCCTGGTCGAATTGCGTCCAACGGTCCTCCTGGCGGTGAAAACAGGACGTGCCTCGTTCCTGCGCTGTATGATCAGCGATCCGTAGGTCATATTCTGGACGCCGAGTTCCTTCAAGCCTTCGCGCATTTGTTGGACCGCCACAACACCCCCTTTGGACTTCACAGCGTATTGCAATGCGGCGTCTCGAGGGGCTTGATCTTGCCGGACAATGAAGAGTGCATCAAATTCCGACTCCGCTTCACCGAGCCAGTCCCTCACTCGCTTCTCGAAAGGCGCCCCTTCCCGGTCCGATCCCTGCGTCAAACAATAAAACCGCCCGCCGGGACTCAGATGCCGAGGCAGTCCGATGACGATGCTCCGGGTCACGTGTTCTCCATCCACGCCTCCGTCGTAAAAGGCCTGGGCGCGCCTCAGCACGGGCATATAGGGTGGATGAGCGACAATGCGGTCGAATGTCAGGTCACCTACGCAATCATAAAGGTCTCCTTGCATCGTCCTGACGTTGTCGAGTCCATTCAGCAAGCGATTGAACTCCGCCATCTGCGTAGATCGCTCGGTAATGTCAACTGCCCATGAGGCATGGCTTCCGCGCCGGGCAGCGTCGAGCGCTGCCACGCCGGTACCGGAACAAAGGTCGAGGCAACTCTCACAAGGCTCTTGCGGCAAAGTCGCAACGAACTGCGAGCTGTTCGGGCTAATCGCGGGAATAACAAAGTCCTCCCACAGTTCTCCGTCGTCACCCTGCGTCACTGTCCAGCGATCTGAAGCAATGAATAATTCTCCAACCGGGTAAAGCGCCACGCTAGCGCATATATCTGTAGGCTCGCCCGCCACTGTTTCCCCTCCCCGGTTGGGGAGGGGAGCAAGGGGTGGGGCGAAGTCTGTTGGATCTCGTATCAGCAGGCCTAGTTCTTTCATCGCTTCCACTGCGCCCGCCGGGATGGCGGACTCCAGCACTTTGGCCTCCAGCGACTCCCCAAGCAGGAACAAAGAGATCAAGACTGCCAGCCGGTCAGATTCGCCTGAAAGGATCCCTCGCATTCGGTCCGCAGCGAGAAACTTGTTGAGCCCGGTGATGCCAACGCGGCGGCAAATGGGCGGCTCATAGAAGTCTGAACTGCGCAGAAAATCACGCAAGAGAGCGAAATAAGGCGAAGGTTCGAGCCGCAATCGCAACGGCGACACACCTCTCAGCTCTTCGGTTTGCGGCCCCAAATTAACCTCCTGTGTTACCCGCTTTGGAGCAGCGACCTTACGCATAAGGGCGCCGCAGGCTTCCGCGCTCTCCCCAATCACTTCATCAGAACCGCCGAGCGTGCCAGAGCCTGCAAAAACTGCTCCGTCTCGGAGTCAATCCTCTTCTCCACAATCTGCATGTCAGTGACCGGCTGGTCGCCCTCCTGCAAGGTCAGATTCCCGGATTTGAAAAGCTCGAGGAGATCTTTCCGGAGAGCGGCGTGATCGCGCGTGCCGTCGAGCAGCATCACCAATCCTCTTTGCAGTGCATCGCTCAATTGCAAGCTTTTGGAGTTGAGCGCGGTTACGAGGTTTCCAACTTGTGCCTCCAGCCGAGCCAGGGGACTTGCCAGCGGCCTATCGCTGACCTGAGTAACAAACGGGGGAACGTGAACATGCAATTCGAGCAACCCTACCAGGTAGGTGGACCAGACGAAATCTGCGAGTTCGGAGGCGGTGTCAAGCCCGGGTTTCGGAACAAACCCCAGTTTCTGACGCGCTCTACACTCAACCTCTCTCGCCAGCTTTTCAAACGGAACTCGCTCCGGCAGTGATTCGATGAGATACCAGAACAGCGAGCGACCCAGAGGATTCCCAGTCGTAAGTTCAGTTCCATCGGGGCTGCGAAATGTCTCCTTCGCCCCTGGGGTTAGGTCCGCAAGCTGTGCTATCGGACGCGCTTGGGTCGATACGTAGAATGACCTCACTGAAACAGATTCCATGGAGTGGTCGAGTGGCACATCGTCGTGGCACAAGAGCGTTCTTCGGAAGGCTCGTCCGCACATGAAGTCCAGATACTGTTCCCTCAGGACGATGTCGTCGGAAATCTTGTCGAGCACTTCTCTTGCCTGCGGCTCGAGCCTTCCGCTGTGCATCTCGGAGAATAAAGCCTCGCCCAGAAACTGCAGTCCATGGCGTCGGGCGTGCCCCATGAACTGGTAAAAATAGAAGGGCTGAAAATCCTTCGACAGCTCATCGTGGTAAAGGGCTTGCTTTGACCGCTTGGTCAGTCGTTCATGCTCGTCCTGAAGAGTTTTTCTGTAAGGCTCATCCAGCTTGCGCGAATCTGCCAGTAGCTTCAGCAAGGTCAAGGCCTGCTGGACTTGCTGCTGCGGGTCGCGGAAATCGCGATTGTGAAACAACATCATTTCGCGCACCATCAGCCGCGAATAACTCCCCGGAAATGCGTCGTAACTGACATAAGCGATCCCCTGGGGTTGCAGGCTGGCTTTGCAGATGGCCAGGATCTGGTCGCGAACCGGCGCGGGAACCCAGGTGTAAAGGCCGTGGGCGATGATGTAATCGAACTTGCCGTAGTCCGGGGCCATCTCCAGCAAGTCCGCCTGCCGCAGGGTGAGATTCTTCAGCCCCAGTGCCTCCACCATGGCCTTGCCGCGAGCGATGGGTTTCCCTGCCAGGTCGACTCCCACAAATTCACTGTCCGGGAGAGTCACTGCCATGCCTAGCAAATTGGCGCCGCTCGAACAGCCCAACTCCAGCACCCGGCAGCGCTCCACCGGCGCCGGCCGCATGCCGAAGTGCATCCCGACGGTCGCCAGTCGGTCAGGATGCGTGTACGAGATGGGAAGCGATGGGTAGGCAACTTTGTCGTAAGGGTTCAACTCGGGACTGGCCATATTTGGTTGACTCTCTGCCCTTCAGCGCCTCGCCCCAGTCACAGGGAAAGACGATTTCAAGTGGCAAATCTCAAACCATTTGAATTTTGCCGTTTGCCATTTGCCATGAAATGCTTTTGCGGAGTTTGCGAGAGCGCCGTTCACAATTAGGTCTGACAAAACCCTAGGGTTGGCGGCGGTCTCAGGACTCCCAGCGTCCGGCCAAGGCCGTGACGGGGTCAGCGATCGACTGAAACCGAACCAACCGCACCGCCGGCTGATCTTTCAACGAGGCAAGCGGCATGAAACCTCTTTCCATGATTTCTTCCGCCGCCGTCTGCGTCAAAAGCGTTTCGGCACTCGGCAGGGTCTCCGTCTCGCCGCCGACCTTATAGACGTAAACGGGAAGGCCGTCTATTTCCGAATGGATACCCAGCTGTAGATCCCAGCCTTGCTCTGCAAAAGACTGCGCCAACAACAGGGCACCGGCAAACGCTGCATTGCCCCACAGGTAATTCTCATGGGCGTCGGGATCCGGCATTTCTTCGAATTGGAAACGCTCTATGGGCTCGGTATCTTTTCCATAGGGCAGTCGCAAAAGAAAACGCGGCAATGACAGGCCCACAAAGCGAGCATCAGGCGAACTCCTCAACCTCTGCCAGGATGCGGCTGCCTCGCCAGACAGCGCAACTTTCCATTCTCGCACTTCAGGCAAAGCGACTGCGGAATCGCAGCCCAGGAGGCGCGGACTCGCTCCCGCGATGAAAGGTGCGCCGGCGCTTGCGGCCACTTTGCCGATTCGCGCCAGCAATTCGCTATCCTGCAAGCTGGGCCCGAAGGTAAAATCTCCGGCAATCACTGCCCAAGGATCCGCACCCGGCGTGCCGACGGTCCTTTCCACCAGCAATCTGTACATTCCCGTCGATCTCAAATCACCGGACGTCAACAAGTCTTGGGCAAGTTCCTGCTTCGAAACGTCAATCAGAAACAACTTGAGTTGAGTATCTGTCTCCACGTTTCGCACCAGAAAGTAGACCGCGCGCCACGCAGCCTCGAGGGCTTGAAAGGCAGGGGCGTGCAGTAACGCTCCCATCTGCGCGCTGGTGGCTCTGTCGATCACCGCAATCAACTCCGCCTGTCGAGGATCTGCTTTAGCCACCAGATGAGGGGCAACGAGCTTGTTCAACAACCTACTCCATTCGTCCGGACGCTGGGCTGACTGATCTTGTTGTGCCTTGCTCTCGGTTTCTTCCACCATCTCGTCCAGAAAACTTCCCGAAACCAAGCTTTGTACGTCCTGTGCGGAAGCTCGAGGCGAGGGCGCCGGCCCCTGCACCTGCGAGGGCGTGGCTTGCGGTGGGGGCGCATCACTTGGCGCCGCTGCGGAGGTCAGTTCCGCCGCGGTCTGGGCGAAGGTCGCCGAATCGCCGAGCTTCCGGCGCGTCTCGCGCAACTTTTGGAATATCTGAACCTGCTCGAAAAGTCTGTCAGGATGAAAATCATCCAGATCCGAGAACTTTAGAGAG
This sequence comes from uncultured Acidobacteriota bacterium, assembly GCA_963831905.1. Classification (GTDB taxonomy): domain Bacteria; phylum Acidobacteriota; class Terriglobia; order UBA7540; family UBA7540; genus CAVROP01. Next base: position 1,010,367 of record CAWHRX010000010.1, read on the forward strand.
ATGCAGAGGTCACCCTCTCCACCCGGCGTTAAATCCAGGCGAGGCGCGAGCTTGGCCAGCACGGAATCGACGTTGTCACGGTCGACTATGATCGGACGACGGCTGGCGAGAGCCTCCCCGGTCTCGGGCAAACCGCGGTTCGCGCGGCCGCTAAAATCCCCCAGGATCGCAATCCGGAAAGGAGTCTCTGCCTCTGGCCTTGCCTGCGCCTGCTCACGACCTGCAGTCACATCAAGGCGAATCTCACCGGACGAATGGCGGGTTGACATAGCTACTCCTCTTTGCTGATGTTGTGTTGGCTGAACTTATTACCTTAACAATTGTACGACAATTCCGGCCAACCACCAAGTCCGTCGCCGCGTTACACAGAAATGCGCGAATCGCCTCGGTGTGCGGCAGCGGAGCCGCCGCCTGCGCTTTACAGGCGCTACAAACCACCGCCGCCGTTTGCAATTTGCTAATTGCAAATGACTTGGCGCAGGATGTACCTTTTCGGCGGAGGAATATGGTCATGGTCAATCGTCGTGAGTTCGTTGCGCTTCTCGGCCTGGGCGCATCAACGGGCATGGGCCCGTTGCAGATGGCGGGCGCGAGCAGCGGCGGCCAAGCGCGCTCGGAGGGCGAGCCTGCCAACGTGGCGAAGCCGTACGGCTCAGGCTACTTTGGCGAATGGATTACCGATCAGCACGGCCTGCCGGCCTATCGCTACACCTGCAATCAAGCGGCCGACCCCAAGGCCCGCACGCCCGTCCATCCGGAGTGGCGATCACCCACCGACCACACGCATCAAGTGGGTAATGATCGTCTGGTGGCGGCGGTCTCCAACTACGGCTATGTCCAAGTGCGGCAGGACGAGGGCGCGCCGAAATTCCTCAACGATTATTCGCCCAAGGACAATCGCTACGGGGCCGGGATCGGATATCTCACCGATGGCAACAAGGTACTAAGCACCTGTTTTCCGGGGGGCGGCGACTCTTTCGAGCGATTCCTGGGCGCCGGTTACCTGAGGAAGACCGTCACCGGCAAGGGTTACAGCGTCGATCACGTGATCTTCGCCCCCTTCGGTGATGACCCTGTTTTGATTTCTCAGGTCAGTGTTACCCATCATGGCAACACTGCCGCCAAAGCCCGCTGGGTCGAGTACTGGGGATGCCACAATTACCAGTTCTCTTACCGTTCCTTCATGGAGGCCCCGGTGCTGGGCGGAATGCCGAAGGCCGCCGCGCTGCGACGAGAGTTCGCCGAGCGTTTTGAGCACCAGTTCGAAGCGATCGAGCAGGGCGCAGGGTTGCTGGAAAGCCAGAAGTTCCTGGGAAGGACGCCGCGGGAAGAACAAACCTGGCAAGGATTGCAGGCTTACATGAAGGCCAACCCGACTACGTTCTTCGGGCCTCCCGTGCCTGAACTCGCGCCCAACGCGTCCATGGACGACTTGAATCCTCCCCCAACGTTCCTGGTTTCGCTGGACGCTCCGGCCGACGGCTTTTCGACCAACGGGACCGCGTTCTTCGGCTCCGGCGGCGTTGAGCTCCCTTCGGGTCTTGCCAACAAGCTTGGCAATGATCTTGCTTCAACGGGTCCGGAGAGCGCTTTGCTCCTGGAACGCGAACTGGAGTTGGCGCCTGGCGAAACCCGGACGATCTACTTCATGTACGGTTACCTGCCGGAGGGTTTTGAACTCTCTGCGTTGATGAGAAAATACCAGACCGGCGTGGCCTCCTTGTGGCGGGAATCCAGCGCGCGATGGAAAGCCGACGGGGTGAAGTTCGGCGTCACGTCCGAGCCTTGGGTCGAACGAGAGACTATCTGGCACAACTATTACCTCCGCAGCAGCCTCACCTACGACAGTTTCTTCCGCGAGCACATCCTCTCCCAGGGCCACGTCTACCAGTACATCATGGGCTTCCAAGGCGCGGCCCGCGACCCTCTGCAACACGCTCTGCCCTTCATTTTCAGCCGTCCGGAGTTGGTGCGGGAAATCCTGCGTTACACATTAAAGGAGATGCAGCCGGACGGATCGATCCCTTACGGGATTGTGGGAAGCGGCGTGCCCATGCCCAGCATCTTCCATCCCAGCGACCTCGAGTTGTGGTTGCTGTGGGTGGCCAGCGAATACGTCCTGGCCACGCGTGACACGGCATTCCTGGAAGAGAGGATTCCGGCTTACCCGCGGCACGAGGCGAATTTGGCCGATGCGACAATCCGGGAACTTCTGGCCCGCTCCTTCCGCCACTTGGTTGAGGAGATCGGAGTGGGTGAGCATGGACTTATGCGACTCCTGCACGGAGATTGGAACGACGCCGTGGTGGTGAGCCCCGTGCCGCCTCAACAGCTTCCTGAGGTTCGCAAGCATGGGGAAAGCGTTTTGAATGCAGCCATGGCCTGCTACGTCCTGGATTATTACGGGCGACTGCTCAAGTACATCGGTGATCCGCAGAGGGCGGGACAAGCACAAGCCAAGGCCGAAGCCCAGCGCCAGGCGGTTCGCGCGCAGTGGTGCGGCCAATGGTTTCGCCGCGCCTGGCTGAACTCACAACTCGGATGGCTCGGTGAGGAGCAGCTTTGGCTGGAGCCGCAACCCTGGGCTATCATCGGCGCCGCCGCCACGCCTGAGCAGAGCAAGACTTTAGTCGAGGCAATGGACGAACTGCTGCGCAAGCCTTCGCCCATCGGCGCGCTTTGCCAGAACAAGGGCCTCGCAACTAGTCATATGTTCACCACCCCCCTCGGAACCGTGACGAACGGTGGCATCTGGCCGTCTCTCAACGGAACTCTGATCTGGGCGCTATCTCTTGTAAACGGTGCGCAAGCCTGGGACGAGTGGAAGAAAAACACTCTGTCCCTTCATGCTGAAGCCTACCCCGAGGTCTGGTACGGAATTTGGAGCGGCCCTGACACCTACAACTCCGTGCTATCCAAGTACCCCGGTCAAACCATGTTTGCTGAGACGGATTCCGAGGGCAGGCCCAAAATTGACCTCGGTGTAAACTGGACGGACTTTCCCGTCATGAACATGCATCCGCACGCCTGGCCCCTTTACAGCGCCGCCAAATTGCTCGGCCTGGAATTCCATGAAAGCGGCGTAAGATTTGCTCCCAGCCTCCCGTTGGCAGAATACGAGTTCACTTCGCCCTTGCTGGGCTTCAAGAAGACAGGGCATGGTTACAGCGGCTGGTATGCTCCGGTGGAAGCTGGAAATTGGGAGATCGAGCTGCGCCTGCCTGCCGGCGAAGCATCGCGTTTGAAAACACTAAGCCTTGATGGGAAGCGTCAGGCCCTCCCGAATTCAGCCGACTCCACAATCCGCTTTGCGGGCAGTAGTGAGCAAGGCAAGCCCCTGCGCTGGGAGATCGTGTAGGGGCGGCTCTTTCGCACGACCCGCGGGTGGAGGCGTGGAAAGTTGGTTTTCACCACAGAGGCGCAGAGGTACGGCTTTCTCAATCCTCAGTGCCTCTGTGGTGAGGGAGGTCTTGGTGTTTAATGCGACAGGACTTCCTCGAAGAACGCCGAGGCACGAGGGTCGTGTGACTGGCCGAGCCAGAACATGGCCTGCTTGCGCACCACGCCGTTGGTGTTCGTCTTCGCTACTTGGATCAGGAGGGGCACGCCTTCATCCTTGGGAAGCTGGCTCAGGGCGAACACGGCGCGTTTCTTCACGTCGGTCTCCGGGTCTTTTTCGATGGCTTCAGTGATGGTGGCCTCGGCTTTCTTGCCGGCCTTTTGCGCCAGCCAGAACAACGCCTGACCTCGCACATGGGCGCTGGAGTCGTGATGGGCGACGCCGATGATGGCGTCCACGGCCTCGGGTTCTTTGCTGACGTAGAGCGCAAATACGGCCTTCTCGCGGAAGTGCTCGTCCGCATCGTCCCGCACCAGACGAGTGAGAGCCTCACAGCCCTGCCGCCCTCGCGCCGCTCCCAGCCAGAAGGCGGCGTGCTCGCGCACGCGTTCGGGCTGGCCGTTCGCGGCGAAACCCTCCAGCGCGCGCTCGGCGGAGTTGTCCCCGTGAAAGGCGATGGCCGTTAGCGCCGAATTGCCGAGGTGATTCTCGTCGTCGCTCTCGCCTTCTGCGCTTGCCCCTCCAGCCGTCACGAAAGTGCTAAGCCAAGCCACGCTCTCTGCCGGTCGTACTCCTGTCAGCCAGATCAAGGGCAGTCCGCCCGCATCAAGTTCGCACTCAGGAGAGAAAGTGCGGATCTTCTGGATTTTTCCCGCTGCGGCGCGATACAGCACGAGAAAGGAAGGCGAGGGTTCCAGCTTAACTTCTTTCGCACCTTCGGTATGCGCTGACTGGCCGATGAACTCTCCACCCCGGTCTTCAAGGCGGCAGCGGCCACACCCCTCCTCGGAGTTGTCGCCGATTGAACCGTTGCAGCACATCTTGTGCTCTCCGGGAACAACCGGCACGCTGTACCCGATCCATGCAGGACCGCTTTCGCCGGATTCGATCGAGCGAAAGGTGTTCGGCAAGCCTCCGGCTGCCGAAACCGTGCGCATCCTCGCGTTGACCACGTGCGGCACCTGCGCCGCGGCCGACAGGCAGCAGAAGGCAGTCAAAAAGCAGAAGACCGGCAGTGAAAGCCAGCCGTCGCGCCTCGCCAATAACCGGTGCCTTCCTATACGCATGTTGACCTCCGAAGAGTTAAGAGTCGAGGCCCGATGGACGAGTCTTAAACGGTCACCTCTTGCCTCTCGACTCTTGACTTTCGACTCTTGACTTTCGACTCTTGACTGCTCGACTCCTCGACTTCACTTGTTCAGCAGTTCCATCATGAAGTCCGTCGAATCCTTGCTGTGCATCAAGGAAAGCTTCTGCACCGCATCTCTCTTCAGAGACGCATCCTTCTCCTGCCGCGCGATTTGGATAAGCGGCTTGGCATTCCCTTGCAGAAAGAAGGCCTGAATTACGCTGCGCTTGATTTCCGGATCCTTGTCGCTGTCATAAATGGAAATGAGAGCATCAGCGGTCTTTTCTTTGCCCATCAGGCCGAGATTCCGCACGGACTGGCGGCGCAGCTCGGGGTCCTTCTCGGCGCGCGCGAACTCCAGTGTGTGCTCGACGTCACCGCTGATGAACATCCCTTGCAGGATGTTCCGCTTGACCTCAACGGAAGTCTCATTCTGGTAGAGTTGGTAGAGTTCCCCGCGCGCCCCCATTACACCCAGTTGCTTCACGGCCTCAGCGCGCAACTGGGGCGACTGTTCGCTTTTCGCCACTTCCAGCAGGCGCTGCTTTTCGCCGCCCACCATGAAGCTCTGCAAGATGGCGCGTTTCACTTCCATGTCATGCGACGACTTGTAGATCTCTTCCAGCGCGGCGCGGCTCTCTTTGCCTCCAAAGAGGCCGAGGTCGCGGAGCGCCTTCATTTGCAGCTCAGGATTGCGGCTGCCGCTGGCGATGTGCGCCACGATCTCGCGCGCCTTAGGAGATCCGCTCTGGCTGAGAACGAACAGCGCCCGCTCCTTGAGGTTGAGCGGTTGGGGCCCATTGAGGAACTTCTCGAGCATGGGTAGTGCCTGCTCGGGATCGCTGCCCAGCAGGCTGTTGATGGCGATCAGCTTCAAATCTTCATTGCCTTCGGCGTTGGGCGACACGCTTTGCCCGGACGACTGCCGCACTTCAACCTCGAGTGCTTTGGCGTCGTCCAGCCACCGGCTCTGAGGAAAAGTGCGGCGCAAAGTTTCGAGCGCCTCGAGTGCATCCGACCGCTGCCCGAGCCGGTTCAGAGCGTAGGCCTTCCAGTACAACGCTCCTTCGGCGTGGGCAGCGTGTTCAGAGATAAGCGTGTTGAGCTTTTCGATCGCCGATTGCAGTTTGCCGCTGTCGATTTGCTCCTCGGCTTGCTCGTAGAGACCGTGCTCACGATCAATCTGTTCCTGGGTACGGTCGCGCGCCTCTTGCTCCCGGTCGCGCTTTTCCTGCTCTCGATCGCGTGCTTCTTGCTCACGGTCGCGCTGCTCCTGCTCGCGGTCCTGAGCATCTTGGTCCGCCACCGAGGTCATCGCGCTCATCTGTGCATCTTGGCTATCTGTCTGCTCTTGCAGAGGCGAACCCCATACAGCGCGTGGCGCCGTCGCCAAGATTGCGCTGGTGACGATTACGGCCCAGGTCAACCTCAATAAACTTCTATAAGTCCCGGTCATCCTTTTCCTCCTGGCGGCTACCAGTCGCTCCCTGAGTGCGGACGAAGCCCGCCTCTAGGACCCCCGCCGGCTCAAATCTTCAATCGACTTCCTTTCTCTTTCATGCACCTGCGAATCGACCACTCGGACCTTGAAGAGGATTCCCTGCGCCTCGACGCGCCGGCGGAGATCTTCAAATTCCGGCGAGGATAGTTTGGAGGGGCTGTGGGCGATCTCAATCAAGGTTCGCTCCAGTTCGTCGAGCAGGTTTGCGACCCCCGCCTCGCCCGCGCGCTCCGCCGTAAGCCGGTACAGGCGGTTCGCCGCCACCAGATCCTCCGCGCGCTCACGCTCAGCGGAGATGTCCACCATCCGTTGCGGGCGGGTATTGACCAATTCCACCAGCACCATCTGCGAACGCTCCAGATGGTCGCCTACGGCCACCAGCAGAATTCGGTCCCGCGACTGCGCCGAAACCGGCTGCAGCGCTACCTGCTGCGCGGTCCGCGGCCGGCTTGCCCAGAATCGCCCCGCGAAAAACGCTCCTACCACGAGAGCGGCGACCAGCGCCACCGCGCTGGCGGGCGCCAAAGACCGTGAAGCCCGGAAACCACTGAAGAAGCGCTCCCAGAACGTCTCCGGGGCGGCAGCTTCAAGGTGTGGAACGAGACGCCGCCAGACTTTGGCCTCGAAGTCATCGCCTGGCTCAGGTGACTCGATCACATCCGCCGCCGCCAAAACCCCCTGCAGGCGCTGGTAGCGCGCGCGGCAGGATTCGCACACTGCCAGGTGTTCCGCTAGAGCCGCTCGCGGCGACTCTCCTGCCTCAACGTAATGGTAGAGAATCAATTCTTCATCACTCGCATGTTTCACGTTCCGCACCTTCGTATTGCTGCAGGGATAGGGCTTGCCTTACCCTTTCGCAGTCCCTTCCTTGGGGACGGCAAGCCGTCCCCCTACAGGGGTCGAGGCCATGGTCAATGGCTCCAACTCCTTCCGCAGTTTCTGCACAGCCCGATAGATGCTGTTCTTGGTGGCGCTCGCCTTGAGGCCCAGCACGCTGCCGATCTGTTCAATGGGCATCCCCTCGTAGTGGCGCATCACGAACGCGGCACGGACCTGGGGACTCATTTCGGCCAGCACGCTCTCCACCTTGTGCTTCAATTCGCCACTCAGCAGGATGCGATCCGGCGCGGGCTCGGCCGCAGGCAACCGTGCGATTCTTTCCGCGCCGTCTTCGTCACTGCCCATAGGTTGCTCCACCTGTTGGTACCGCCCCAACTTGCGCGTCAGGTCGAGAGCCACGTTCACCGCGATGCGGAAGATCCAGGTGCCGAAGCTCGAACGTAATTCAAACTGCTTCAGCCGGCGGTAGGCTCTGAGAAAGGTCTCCTGCACCACATCCTCGGCGTCTTGCTCGTTTCGCGTCATGCGATATGCCAGACGAAAGACCTTGCGGCTGTATCGTTCGACGAGGACACGAAAAGCTTCTGTCTCCCCCGCGCATGCTCGCGCCACAGCCGCTGCGTCGCTCTCGTCCATTCGCACCTTTAGACTGGCACCCTCGTGCACGGTTAGGCCCGTTGACGGAAAAAAGTTTAGAGTCAAGAGTTAAGAGTCGAGAGTCAAGGGTCGAAAATCTGCGATTCAGACACTCGACGAGTGCGAACGGTGGATTCCCGCTTTCGCGGGAATGACGACCTTCAGGGCCGCGTCCCCGGTATCGTCATTCCCGCGAAAGCGGGAATCCACTTCCACTGTCTGAATCGCAGAGTCGAAAGTCAAAGGTGGAAACTCAGGAGCAGCAAAGGCTCAACTCTCTACTGGCCCCGATCCTTCCACCCCCTCACTCTTGGCCTTTGACTGTCGACTTTCGACTCTCGACTTTCGACTGCCCGCTTGCATCTCCCGGCTCAGTCGGTTACTCTCAGGAGCTATTCCCTTAGCATGGAGGCGCAACCAATCCCATGGAAATCCAACCAAGAAATTACAGTATAGTGGCCGCAGGGTTGACAGCAGCCACAATTCTTCTTCTCGCCGGCAATCTCTTCGGCGCGAAGAAACCGAAACCGGCTCCGCCCAGCGAACCGGCGGCTCCCATAGTTGTGAAGCCGGAGATCCCGGACCTTGAATTCATCACGCGCTTGCGCGATGAAGAATTCAACCACGGCGAGGTGATGAACATCATGAGTTACATCGCCGACGACATCGGCCCACGCCTCACGGGCTCGCCGAATATGAAGAAGGCCAACGAGTGGACGCGCGACCAGTTCGCCAAATGGGGCATGGTCAACGCCCACGTGGAGCCCTGGGGCACTTTCGGCCGCGGTTGGGCTTACCAACTTTGCGAGGTCCGCATGGTCTCGCCGGATTACATGCAGTTCCTTGCTCTGCCGGAAGCCTGGACCCCGGGAACGAACGGCCCGCTCCGGGGAGAGGTGGTGCAATTGGTGGCCACAACCTCCGCCGACCTCGAGAAGTACAAGGGCAAACTGGCAGGCAAGATCGTGCTGATCGGCGACCCGCGCACACCCGAACCTATCGAGAAGCCGATGTTCCAACGCATCGATGATGCTGAAATGGCGAAGCTTGCCCTGTTTCAGATTCCCGGCGGTGGACCCGGCGGGCCTGGTGGCCCCAACCCCGCCATGCGGCAGCAGTTCATGGAGCGCTTTCGCTTCCAGCGTGATTTGGTAAAGTTCCTCACGGATGAACACGTAGCCGCCACGCTGGATATTACCCGGCAACCCGGCCAGGACGGCACCATCTTTGTCCAGTCGGGCGGAAGCTACGACAAAGGCAAGACGGTCGCGTTCCCGCGCATCACGGTCGCGGTCGAACATTACGGCCGCATGGTGCGCCTGCTGGCCAAGAAGGTGCCGGTGGAAGTGGAAGTCAACGTCCAGACTCAGTTCTATGACGATGATGACAAGGGCTACGATACCCTCGCGGAGATCCCGGGTGTCGATCCCAAGCTCAAAGAGCAACTGGTGATGCTCGGCGGGCACCTCGACTCCTGGCATGCCGGCGAAGGCGCCACCGATAACGGCGCGGGAAGCGCCGTAGCGATGGAGGCTGTGCGGCTGCTGACAAAGCTCCGCGTACAGCCGCGCAGGACGGTTCGCGTGGCGCTCTGGTCGGGCGAGGAAGAGGGACTTCTGGGCTCGCGCGGATATGTGAAGAACCACTTCGGCGGGCGTCCGGAGCCCCCTCCGTCCAGGGACGACAACACCCCTTCGTTTATGCGCCAAGCGAGGGGGCCCTTGGAGTTGAAGCCGGAACAGAAACTGGTCTCCGCGTACTTCAACCTGGACAACGGCACCGGCAAGGTGCGCGGTGTGTACCTCCAGGGCAACGAGTTGGTGGCGGCCATGTTTCAGAAATGGATGGAACCGTTCCGCGACCTTGGCGTGACCACGCTCACCATGCGTAACACCGGAGGCACCGACCATCTTTCCTTCGATGCGGTGGGCATCCCCGGCTTCCAGTTTATCCAGGACCCGATGGACTACGACACGCTGACCCATCACTCGAACCTGGACGTCTACGAGCACATCCGCGCCGAGGACCTCAAGCAGGCTGCGGTGATTGAGGCCTGCTTCGTTTACAACGCCGCCATGCTCGACGAGATGCTGCCTCGGAAGCCAATCCGGCCCGAAGAATTCGAGCCGCCGAAGCCCCCGGAGGGCGGAGCGCCGGCTAACCCTGTCAGCTCGAACGCACCCCCCACCGCAGGACAACAACCTGCGGCGCAATAGAAGAGATCGGGTGATCGGGAGGCCGGGTGGACAAAACGCCTGCGCCTCCTGCTCATCCGATCTGCTGATCCGTTTGCCACCCGCCACAACGCGCCTGCGAATTTTCCGTCCCACGGACTTTCTGTCTCTTGACAAACGAACCTTGATAGGCTAGAATCTTGCCCTGGGGTTGGCCGTAGGGTTTCTTTTGCGGGAACGAGATTATGCGGCGCCGTTACTCGCTCCAATTCGCCGCCGTAAGCTTCGGAAGAGGGACGGCCCATGTGCCCGCCCGTCGTGGAGAGCCGTACGGTTCGGCCCAACAAACTCCGCGCCGCAGAGCGCCCAACAATGCAACAATCACGGGAACAAAGCGAGAATGTCTATGAAAACAAAGGATGAGGACAAGAAGTCTAGGAGTCGAGGAGTTGAAGAGTTGAGCGGCAGAAGGCAAGAGCCGATACAAAGTCCCAGTCACAGTCGGAGAAACGCCGGTTGGCTTCTCAACTCCTCAACTTCTCGACTGCTGAACTGCAGTTTTGAGCGAACAAAGCGAGAATGTCTATGAAAACAAAGGATCGCGGTATCGCGAATGGGGACGGTCTTCGCGGCCGCCCTCCGGGACACCGACAAGGGTTACCCATCCCCGTTCCCACCAAGAAGGAATCGTGGATTTCCACCCACCGGCGCGTATTCTGGCCCTCCGGTTGCTCGCAGGGAAATGCCAGTGCCTACCTATATATTTGAAAATAAAAGACTTATTCTTTGGACCCGACGTCAACTCTTGGCCCTCGTGTTGCACCGTCTAAACGCAGGCCAATAGTGATGTCTTTCAGGCTTTGCTCTGGAAATCGAATGGTAGCGGAAGGCGCGCTCGCAGCGGGCTGCCATTTCTTTGCCGGCTACCCAATAACGCCGGCCTCCGAAATCTACGAAGTCATGATGCGCGAACTCCCCAACTGGGGAGGCTTGGCGCTTTCGGCCCCGGACGAAATATCCTCGCTCTGCTACTGCGTGGGCGCGAGCCTTCGAGGCCTCAAGGCGATGACCGCAACCTCCGGCCCCGGCTGGGCGCTGATGATCGAGACTGTCCAGTATGCGTTGATGAGTGAGACGCCGGTAGTGATCGCGCTGGTTCAAAGGCTTGGGCCGAGCACGGGCGGGGCAACGCAGGGGGCGCAGGGCGATATCTTCCTTGCCGAATTCTGCACCTCGGGAGGCTACACCATCCCGGTCTTCGCCCCTTCGAACGCCGCCGAGTGTTACGAACTGACTCGCCAGGCGTTCAATTGGTCCGAACGCCTGCGCACGCCGGTCGTGCTGCTTTCCGACAAAGAAGTGGGAATGACCACCGAAACCATTGACGAAGCCGCTCTGGCAAAGCCGGCCAATGTCGAGCGAACCTGGGGCGACGCCAGCGCACCCGTCGCGGCCTACGACATTGAACGGGTCGAAGACGTGCCGTGTTTTGGTCCCGCCGGCGGCGAAGTCAAAGTGACGGTGACAGGGTCCGCCCACGATCGGCAAGGGCGGCTACGAAAACCCTCGCCCGAAGTTGTCGAATTGCTTGCTCACTTACAACGCAAGATCGAAGCGCATGCCGCCGATATGTCTATGGTGCGTTCCGACTTGGATCCCGAGGCCTCCTGCTTGCTGGTCAGTTATGGAATCACGGCGCGCGCCGCGCGCCAGGCGGTCGGCATGCTTCGTAAAGAAGGCTTCCCTATCTCGTTCCTCCAAATCCAGACCCTCTTTCCGGTGCCTACTGAGGCGCTCCACGGCGCGGCGGCCGGAATACGCACCATCTTCGTCGCCGAGGAGAATTTGACTGGCCAATACCGCGCGGCGCTGGCTCCTCTGCTCAACGGCAGGCGCCTTTTGGGGATCAACAAGATCGGCAGCATGATCTCCCCGGCCGAGATTGTGCGCGCCATTCGCCGGGCGGGCGGCACAATTCCGCGCGGCGACTGGCCTGGCGAGCACGCGCCCGAAGCGGAGGTTTGCGAACCGCCGCGGCCAAGGAAGGCGGGAGTGTGATGGAAAACACCTCCTACCTTGCGGCTGACGCCAAGCTCCCCTATTGCCGGGGATGCGGCCACGCGCTGGTTGTCCGCCAACTCAGCCGCGCGCTCGAAGGGCTCGCGCTCCCCTCCCGCTCGGTTGTGCTCACCACGGACATCGGCTGCGTGGGGCTTGCCGACTCCCTCTTCCCTTACGTTCACACCGTCCACACCACCCACGGCCGATCGACTGCCATGGCCATCGGCATGGCCATGGCAGAAGCTGTGCTTCCCGCCTCGGGACTCAAGCCCATCGTCATGATTGGCGACGGCGGGGCCATGATCGGCTTATTGCATTTGGTTCACGCCGCGCAATTGAATGTGGACATCACCGTCCTCGTTCACAACAACTTCCTGTTTGGGATGACGGGAGGCCAGCATTCCGCCTTCACGCCGCTCGACTGGTCAACGTCCACGACCCCCGAAGGCAACCGCGTGCCTCCGCTGGATATTCTTGCGCTCCTGCGCGCCGCGCACGCCGGCTTCTTAGCCCGCCAGTTTGCGACGGACGGCGACTTGAACGCCGTTATCGCCGACGCGATCGCCTACCCGGGATTTTCTCTGGTCGAAATTCTGGAGATTTGCACCGCCTACGGCGGCCTCAAGAACAAGTCCAAGGGAGCCGCGCTCCGCGAGGTTGCGGACAGCCAGGGTCACTCGATCGGCCGCACGGAAGCGGAACGGCCCCGCCCCACATTTGCCCAACTCTATCGCCATGAGATTGAAGCCCGGCCACCGCGCCAGCCCGCCAACTGTCATTCCGAGCGGAGCGAGGAATCTCGCCCTGCCTCGCTGCAACACGCGGCCCCGGCAAATTCGAGATTAGAGATTCAAGATTCTAAACCCTTGCACATCGTGATTGCGGGCACTGCGGGTGAAAGGGTGCAGTCCTCGGCAGCGCTGCTTTGCCGTGCGGCGCTCAGCGCGGGCCTTTACGCGACGCAAAAGAACGACAATCCGGTGACGCAGGGATCGGGATTTTCGCTCTCCGAGATTTGCTTGAGCCCCCAGCCCATCGAGTACACGGGAATGGAAAGCGCAGATGCCGTAATCGCGGTGAGCCAGGACGGGTGGAACGAACTCCAGGCCAATGGGACGTTGGCCGCACTAGCCCCCGGCACGCTGCTGATCATCGATTCAGAAATCGAGATGGACAGTCCCACCGGCCGACTGCTCCGTCAGCCCTTCCGGCGTGACGCGACACCCAAGCGGGCCGCGCTTGCCGCGATTGGGTTCTGGCTGGGCAATGAGCCTGTAGTCCCCGACGCGGCGTGGGATTCGGTGCTTGACTCGCTTTCCATCGAACGCCGGGCGGATGTTTCAGAAGCTTTGTGCATTGGGGCAAACTTCGCACGCCAGGGAGACGCGCGTGCCGCGTAGGCTCGATACAACGAGGCGGGTTAGTCCAGATGACATTTGTACGGAACGATGGCACTAAGATTGCTTTAAACAACATGTTCTGATTAAAACTGAATGGAGCAACGCAATGAATAGGAGCAAGGTAACAATTGACGGCAACGAAGCCGCGGCCTACGTGGCCTTTCGGGTCAGCGAGGTCATTGCTATCTACCCCATCACACCCTCCTCTCCCATGGGGGAGTGGGCGGACCAATGGTCGGCAGAGAATAAGCCGAACCTGTGGGGTACCATCCCGCGCGTGGTCGAGATGCAAAGCGAAGGCGGGGCCGCCGGCGCCCTGCATGGCGCATTGCAAGCCGGTTCTCTGGCCACCACTTTTACGGCCTCGCAAGGCCTGCTGTTAATGATTCCTAACATGTACAAGATCGCCGGGGAACTCACTCCCACGGTGTTTCATGTTTCGGCCAGGACTTTGGCCGCGCACGCCCTCTCCATCTTCGGAGACCACAGCGACGTGATGGCGACCCGCCAGACGGGCTTTGCCCTGATCGCCTCAAACTCTGTCCAGGAGGTGATGGATCTTGCGCTTATCGCCTCGGCGGCCAGCCTGCGCGCGCGCGTGCCTTTCCTGCATTTCTTCGATGGCTTCCGCACTTCGCATGAAGTCGCCAAGCTGGAACAACTAACGAATGAAGACATGCTCGCCATGATTGACGATGACCTGGTTAAGGCGCATCGAAAGCGCGCCTTGTCGCCGGATCATCCTTTCATCCGCGGCACCGCTCAGAACCCCGATGTCTTCTTCCAGGCCCGCGAGACCGTGAACCGCTTTTATGACGCCTGCCCGGCTATCGTTCAGGAAGAGATGGATAAATTCGCGCGCCTCGTGGGCCGTTCCTACCGGCTCTTCGATTACGTCGGTGCGCCGGATGCCGAGCGGGTAATCATCATGATGGGATCGGGCGCCGAAGCAGCCCAGGAAACCGTCGAGCACCTCACCGCACAGCGGAGAGAAGGTCGGCGTCCTGAAAGTACGCTTGTATCGTCCCTTCTCGCTCGAGCACTTCGTCAAATCACTTCCCGCCACCGTGAAGACTCTGGCCACTTTGGACCGCACCAAAGAGCCCGGCGCCTCGGCGAACCGCTCTACACGGATGTCACCACGGCCGTGAGCGAAGGCATGGCAACCGGCCTTACCCCCTTCCAGACATTCCCGCGCATCATCGGCGGGCGCTACGGGCTATCTTCGAAAGAGTTCACGCCTGCCATGGTCAAGGCCGTCTTCGACGAGATGCTCAAGGACAAACCGCGCAACCACTTCACCGTCGGCATCGAAGACGACGTCACCCACACCAGCCTCGAATACGACCCGGCTTTCTCGACCGAAGATCCCAAGACGGTTCGAGCCATGTTCTACGGCCTCGGCGCGGATGGCACCGTGGGCGCCAATAAGAATTCGATCAAGATCATTGGTGAGGACACGGACAACTACGCGCAAGGTTACTTCGTGTATGACTCGAAAAAGTCCGGCGCCGTCACCATCTCGCACCTGCGTTTTGGCCCTAAACCCATCCACTCCACTTACCTGATTTCGAAGGCCAATTTCGTGGCCTGCCACCAGTTCAGCTTCCTCGAGCGGCTCGACGTGTTGAAGTCCGCGCAGCCTGGCGCCACGTTCTTGCTGAACAGCCCCTTTGGCCCCGAAGAAGTTTGGGACCACCTTCCCCGAACCACCCAAGAAGAGATCATCAAGAAGCAACTCCGCTTCTTCGTGATCGATGCCGTCAAGGTGGCCCAAGCGGCGCCGGCATGGGCGGGCGTATCAACACGGTGATGCAAACCTGCTTCTTCGCCATCAGCGGCGTTCTGCCTCGCGACGAGGCAATCGCCGCCATCAAGCATGCCATCGAGAAAACCTACGGAAAGCGCGGCGAAGCCGTGGTGCAAAAGAATTTCGCCGCCGTGGACCAGGCGCTCAGCGAACTGCACGAGGTCAAAGTCCCGGAGCGCGTTTCGAGCAGCTTCGATCTACGCCGTCCGGTGCCGGAAGAAGCTCCGGAGTTCGTCCAGAAAGTGCTCGCCAAGATGATCACCAACGAAGGCGACGACCTGCCGGTCAGCGCCATGCCGATAGACGGCACGTTCCCCAGCGCCACCGCCCAGTGGGAAAAACGCAATATCGCGCTCGACATTCCGGTGTGGGACGAAGAAATCTGCATCCAGTGCGGCAAGTGCATCCTGGTTTGTCCCCACGCCGTGATTCGCGCCAAGATTTACGACTCCCGCGCTTTTAGAAGGCGCGCCCGCCACGTTCAAATCCACTGCGGCGCGCTGGAAGGAATTCAAGGAATTGAAATACACGCTCCAGGTGGCGCCGGAAGATTGCACCGGCTGCACCCTGTGCGTGCAGGTCTGCCCCGTGAAGAGCAAGAGCGAGGCTAAGCACAAGGCCATCAACATGGCCGCGCAACCGCCCCTCCGCGAAGCGGAACGCGACAACTGGAACTTCTTCCTCAAAATCCCCGAAGTCGACCGGCGCACCCTCAGCCTGGGGCAGGTGAAGGATGTGCAGTTGCTGCAACCGCTTATTCGAATTCTCCGGCGCCTGCGCGGGCTGCGGCGAGACGCCTTACATCAAATTGATGAGCCAACTCTTCGGCGACCGCGCGCTCATCTCCAACGCCACCGGCTGCTCGTCGATCTACGGCGGCAATCTACCCACCACTCCTTACGCCCAGAACGCCGAAGGGCGCGGCCCGGCGTGGACGAACTCCTTGTTTGAAGACAACGCCGAGTTCGGCTTGGGTCTGCGCCTGGCTGTCGACAAACAAACCGAGTACGCGCGCGAATTGCTCACTCGCCTTTCTGCGGAGCTTGGCGACGATCTCGTCCTCGCCCTTCTGGCCGCCGACCAGACCACCGAGTCCGGCATCAAGGAGCAGCGAGAGCGCGTGCAGATACTGAAATCCAAACTGGCCGGCCTCGCGGGCGCGGAGGCGTGCGACCTCCTGAGCCTGGCGGACGCCCTGGTCAAGAAGAGCGTCTGGATTGTGGGTGGCGACGGTTGGGCCTACGACATCGGCTACGGCGGCCTCGATCACGTTCTGGCCTCTGGCCGCAACGTCAACGTCCTGGTCCTCGACACCGAGGTTTACTCGAACACGGGCGGCCAGATGTCGAAGGCCACCCCGCGCGGAGCGGTGGCCAAGTTCGCGGCGGGCGGAAAACCGCGACCGAAGAAGGATCTGGGCATGATGGCCATGACCTACGGCAACGTCTACGTGGCGGCTGTCGCCATGGGATCGAGCGACATGCACACGCTCAAGGCGTTCCTCGAGGCGGAGGCCTACGACGGCCCGTCAATCATCATCGCTTACTCTCATTGCATCGCCCACGGCTACGATCTGGTCTACGGCCTGGACCAGCAGAAGGCTGCCGTCCAGTCCGGTTACTGGCCTCTCTACCGCTACAATCCGGACCTGGCCAAGCTGGGCAAAAATCCCTTCCAGCTTGATTCCAAGCCCCCGGCATTGCCTCTTGAGAAATATATCTATAACGAAACACGTTATACCATGTTGAAACATAGCGACCCTCAGGCTGCCAAGATCTTGCTGCAATTTGCCGAGGAAGACGTTCGCAATCGTTGGCGCGTTTATCAAAACCTGGCCGCCATGCCTGTCAATGGCGCGGCGAAGGAGGTGAGGTAATGATTGATCTCTCCACGACTTATCACGGCATCAATTTGAAGAATCCCCTGGTCGTGTCGGCTTCCCCGCTGGCGGAGGAACTCAAGAACCTCCGCCGCATGGAGGATAGTGGCGCGGCGGCCATCGTTCTCCCCTCGCTCTTCGAGGAGCAGATCAATATCGAAAGCCGCGTGCTCGACCAGTTTCTTCAACAAGGCACCGAAAGCTTTGCCGAATCACTCACCTATTTCCCGGATATGACGGGATACAACCTGGGCCCGGAAGGCTACTGCGAGCACGTGCGGCGCGCCAAGGCGGCGGTCGGTATCCCCATTATTGCCAGCCTCAATGGCTCGTCCATCGGCGGCTGGACCGACTACGCCAAAAAGATTCAAGACGCCGGAGCAGATGCCCTCGAGCTCAACATCTACTACATTCCCACCAGCATCGATCAGACCTGCGGTGAAGTCGAGAAGCTCTATTGCGACCTGGTGGCCACAGTGAAGTCCAGCCTGAAGATTCCGGTGGCCGTCAAGATCGGCGCTTATTTCAGCTCCCTCGCCCACATGGCCAAGCGCCTGGACGATGCCGGGGCCGACGCGCTGGTGCTCTTCAACCGTTTTTACCAGCCCGACTTTGATATCGACAACCTGGAAGTGGTGCCCAACCTCATGCTCAGCACCTCGCATGAATTGCTGCTGCGATTGAACTGGGTGGCAATTCTGTTCGGGCATATCAAGGCCGATCTTTGCCGTTACCGGCGGCGTGCACACCGCCGCGGATGTACTGAAAGCCATGATGGCCGGCGCTCGCGTGGTGGCGATGACTTCCGCACTGCTTCGCAACGGCATCGGCCACCTCGCCATTCTCCGCAACGATATGCTCGCATGGATGGAAGAACACGAGTACCAATCCATCCGCCAGATGCAAGGCAGCATGAGCCAGAAATCCGTCGCTGACCCCTCCGCCTTCCAGCGCGCTAACTACGTTCGCGTGCTCAGCTCGTATTCGATGAAGGGTGTACCGCTGTAGGAAGAAGGCAGTAGGCAGTAGGCAGTAGGCAGGAATTTAGAGAATCAGCCCTCTCCCTTGGGGAGAGGGTGGCCCGCGGCGGCGTTTTCACCAGCCGCCGCGGGCCGGGTGAGGGGTCACTTCACCAGCCTCCAAGATCACCACAACATCAACTCCGCCTGAGTCGGCTGGTCTTCCGACCGCGCTCCCGAATGATCTGACCCAGCGCTCGTAGTGCGCTGTTCACCGACTATAGGTCGGGAAACAGTTCAGCCACGTCGGGGTCAAGGACCACCATGATTGTGCCCTCGGCGAAGCGGTTGGCATATTTGCCGCGAACGCCGCGCGAAAAATCGTATTCCGGTAGCATCTCGTCGGCGTCGCGCCTAGGGCGAACCTTCCTCATACTGTCTCCTCTCGCGGGGCGTTGCGACTCTCGCGCTGACAACTCGGATCGTGTCGGCGCATTCGTCCCGCTACTGGCAGGAAGGGGTTAATGTTCTCAAGCCGCCCGAACCCGCGCCCTGCGCGACAACTGCGACGACAGAAGAAACAGGAACCCGGGCGCTGCGAACGCCGACCATGCCCAGCCTCTCAGGAGCGTGCCGGTTGTCGCGAAGTGAATCACGTAAGCAGCCAACAGGCTTGCCACTGTTATGAAACCACCCAGGCTTTCTTTCTTCCACGCCACGATCATTCCCACACAAATCCCAAACGGGAAAAACAGAAACCCGAGCCACTCTCTCGGCCCGGAGGGGAGGGAGCGCTCGCCCACGATGAAGGCCAAGACCAAGGCGATGGTGGCGACGCTCCACACTCGTCCAATCCAGCGCAGAGCTGAAGCCCACATTCTGTGTCTGTCAATTAAATTTTCCATGGTGCACCTCCCAGCAATGACGTGCTGAACGGCGCTACGAATAGTAACACTCTATTGCGCTCGCCCGTCGGCGTCAATAGCCGTCGGTCAAGCGGACTCAATCTCAGGCGAAGGTTAAGCCGAGTGGCCCGCATTTGTGCATAAGTGCCCCCTCACCCTAGCTTCCTAGTGCGGCTTTTCTTCTTGCTTCTGACTTCTGACCCCTGCTTCAATACAAGTGATAAAATCCACGGTGCGCTTAAGAATGGGAGGGAGGATGGCAGGTCATCTTTCAAAGGTTGCGTTGTCGGCCGCCGTGCTGTTTGTGGTTCACTTGGCGTGGTCCGGGCAGCAGGCGTCTTCCTCCTCGGACTACGCTGACTGGAAGGTTTACGGCGGAACTCCGGACGACATTCATTATTCAACCCTGCGCCAGATCAATCGCGACAACGTTCGCAATCTGACGGTTGCCTGGACTTACGATTCAGGTGATGAGTTTCCCGAGTCGGAAATGGAGTGCAACCCGATCGTGGAGCATGGCGTCTTGTTTGTCACCACGCCCAAGCTGCGCCTCGTCGCCCTCGATGCTGCCACCGGGCAGTTGCGCTGGAGCTTCGACCCCAATCAAGGCGAGTCGGTCGCAACCAAGCTCCGCAACCGTGGCGTCAGCTATTGGGAACAGGGGGACGACCGCAGGGTCTTCCTTGTTGCCCAGCAGTTTCTGTACGCCCTTGACGCAACGAGCGGGAAGCCGATCGCAAGTTTCGGCGATTCCGGGCGAGTGGATTTGCGGGAAGGGCTTGGCCGCGATCCCAAGCTGCAATCCGTCTCCGCCACCACACCCGGCGTGGTTTACAAAGATCTGCTCATTCTGGGCAGCATCGTCAGCGAAGACCTGCCGGCATCTCCCGGGGACATTCGCGCTTTCGACGTTCGCACCGGAAGGATTCGCTGGACGTTTCACACCATTCCTCGTCCTGGTGAATACGGTTACGAAACCTGGCCGAAGGACGCCTGGACCTACATCGGCGGCGTCAACGATTGGGCAGGAATGAGCCTGGATGAGAAGCGCGGCTGGGTATTCGCCGCCACGGGTTCGGCGTCGTTCGACTTCTATGGCGCCAACCGGCTGGGCAACGATCTCTTCGCCAACTGCGTGATAGCCCTCAAAGCAGACTCCGGAGAGCGGATCTGGCATTTCCAGGGTGTCAGGCACGATCTGTGGGATCGCGATTTCCCCGCCGCGCCGACGCTGGTCACCGTCAAGAGAGATGGGCAGCCGATCGATGCGGTGGCGCAAATCACCAAGTCCGGCTTTGTTTTCGTCTTCGACCGGGAGACCGGCCGGCCGCTGTTCCCCATCGAATACAGTCCCGTGCCCGTCTCGGATGTGGACGGTGAAGTGGCGGCGGCGACGCAACCGCTGCCCCTGCGCCCCGCGCCATTCGCGCGCCAGATGCTCACGCCCGACATCGTTACCACCCGCACTCCCGAGGCGCGCCAGGCCGTTCTGGAACAACTGCAAACGCTTCGCAGCGGCGGCCAATTCACGCCGCCCAGCTTGCAAGGCACGGTGGTTTTTCCGGGCCTCGATGGCGGGGGCGAATGGGGCGGCCCGGCGTTCGATCCTGAAACCGGAGTGCTCTACGTGAACTCGAACGAAATGGCCTGGATCCTCAGGCTCGTGCCACGACCCGGAACATCTGATCTGTCGAGTACCAGACAGGTTTATGCCGCTAATTGCTCCAATTGCCACCGAGCAGACATGCGGGGCACGCCGCCGGAGTTCCCTTCCCTGGTCGAACTGGGAAAGGAGTACAAACAAGAGGAGATCGCCAAGGTCATTCGGGAGGGCCGCGGCCGTATGCCGAGCTTCGCCTACCTCAGAAAAAACGTGATCGAGGCGATGGCTCTTTTCCTGGCTACGGGTAAAGACGTTGAATTCGCAACGCCCTTAACTGAGCAGCTACCGAAACCACTCAAGTATACGCACGATGGGTATAACAAATTCCTTGACGCGGAAGGTTACCCTGCCGTCGCACCCCCCTGGGGAACGCTCAACGCCATTGACCTCAACACAGGCGCCTACGTCTGGAAGAAGCCCTTTGGCGAGTTTCCTGAATTGGTCGCGAAGGGAATGCCCAACACGGGCAGCGAGAACTACGGCGGGCCGCTGGTGACCGCGGGCGGGCTCCTGTTTATCGCCGCCACCAATCATGACCGTAAGATCCATGCCTTTGATAAGGCAACCGGTGAGTTGCTTTGGGAAGACGTTCTGCCCGCCGCCGGCAACGCTACCCCCGCAACTTATGAGGTTAACGGCAGGCAGTATGTGGTGATCGCGGCGGGAGGGGGTAAGTCGGGTTCGCCGCCCGGAGGGACGTATGTGGCGTTTGCACTTAAGAGGGAATAGGGGAAGGTTAAAGGGTAAAGGTTAAAAGCTAAAGTTTAAGGGTAGAAGGTAGATAGTCTTTAGCCTTTAGCCTTTAGCCTTTAACCTTTAACCTTTAACCTTCGCGTCTTCACCCGTTCATCACCTTCTCAAACGCCGCCTTGAACTTCTCCATATCTTCGCGCGAGCCTACTGTGACGCGGACACGCGTTGGCCAGATGGGCCAGACTCTCCCGATGTAGACGTTTTCCCTGGCCATGGCCGCCACGAATTCCTGCCCCGGACGCTTCGCATCCACCATAAACTTGTTCGAGACCGACGGAATGAAAGAGTAGTTCTTCCCGGTCATCCAATCGAAGACGTCGTTGCGGATGTCCGCGATAGTCTTGCGGCGCTCGGGGACCACGTTCTTGGCGCAGAGACTGGCGGTGGCTCCCACCATGGCGGTGACGGGCATGGTCGGCATGCCGTACTCTTTCAGTTTCACCAGCAGGTCGGGGCGGCCGAGCGCCACACCGGCTCGAAGGCCCGCCATGCCGTAGATTTTGGAGAAAGTGCGCAGCATAATCACGTCTTTATCCGCGGCAACCACACCCACCGACGAAGGTTCTCCACTGATGTGGATGTAGGCTTCGTCGATCATCACCACCGAGCCGGCCGGCTTGTTGGCCACCAGCCATTCGATATCCGCCTTGCTGGTGAGGGTTCCTGTGGGGTTATTCGGATTACAGACGTAAATGAGCCCGGCGTCCGGGGAGGCCGCCGCCATGGCCTTCACATCGTGCGAATAATCCGGACGCAGAGGGACGTGGATGACCGGCGCGCCGATGAAGCCCGCCGCTTTCTCGGGTGCTTCGTAGCTTGGATCGGCGATCACGAGCGGCCGCGTGGGAGAAGTGTGGGCCAGCACGGCGCGATGCAACGGGTCACTCGATCCCGGGAACGCCATAGCATAAGAAGGCTGCAACCCCTCCTGTTCCGCCAGGGTCTGGGCCATCTTGAAGCCTTCCTGGTACATGTAACGTCCGCACTTTTGCACCACGTTGCGAATGGCCTCAGCAGCTTCCGGGCACGGGCCCATGGGGTTCTCGTTGGCGTTCAGCTTTGTCGCATCTGGCGGTATGGGGCCGATGTCGGATAATTGCGCCAAAGCCGATTCGTTGTAAAACGGCAAGGCGGCTGCGGCCCCCAGAAACAACGACAGGCGTGTGAAGTCGCGGCGCGACAAACCGCGCCGCAGAAATTCGCGTTCCCTTCCTTTTGGCAGGCCAACAACCATCGTCGCATCTCCATCAAGCTGCCGCGTGCCGCTCAAGCAAGAACTGCAAGTGCGGACCCGCTGAGTCTGACACAACCACCTTCGAAGCGCCCCTCTTAAGCTTGCTGACTCATCACATGATAACGCAGGAAGGCCGCCGCTTCAAGGAAGTTACGGCTGAAGCAGAGGTTGCGCCCGTGTCGGAGGGCTAAACTGCAATGGAGGAGCGGCCCCTTTGGCCGCCCCTCGAGCCCCAGGTTTCTTTACTGCACGGTCACCGGGATATTGAGCTGGTTGGTAACGGTGGCGCCACTGATCGTAGCGGTGCCCGTTAGGGTGACAGCGTAACTCCCCGTAGGAGTGCCGGGGCTGCCCTGAGAACCTGTGCCGCTGCTGCCACCACCGCAGGCGACGAAACCTGCGGCCAGCATCGCAAAGACGAGCAGGCCGAAGGCCAGCTTCACCCGGCGATGCTTTCCCGCCGCGAACAGGAGGAGCAACCAAGCAAGCAACAGAACCCCCGCGCCCGGCAGGAACCAGCGCGGCCGGTTCGGCAGGCGCAACGCAGCGGATGCGGCCGTGGTGGCCACAGTCAATAGCGAACCAGTGCCGCCCGGGGTAAGCGTGCTGGTGGTCAGGGTGCAAGTGCTATAAGTCAGGTTCGCTGGCAGCGCGCAAGTAATGCTCACTGTACCGGTGAAACCATTGATGCCGCTTGCCGAAACGGTGGTGGTCCCGGACTGGCCGGGCGACGAAATCGTAAAGCTGCTCGGCGAGGCGGTCAGGCTGAAGTTTTGTGTGGCCGTGATAGTTACCGTGGCCGGCGACGAGGTCGAATTGCCGTAGTTCACATCACCGCTGTATTGAGCGGTAATATTGGTCGCGGTAGCGGTGAAAGAGCTCGTGGAGAGGGTTGCCGTCAGCGAAGCTGGACCTGCCATCGAGCCCGCCGCATATGTGTAAGTCGGCGTGCCACTGATCTGGCTGCTCCCGTTGAAGAACGTCACGGTGCCGGCGGGCGCAAGACCCAGGCTGCTGGTGTTCACGGTGGCGGTCAAGCTCACGGCGGCACCGGACGCGATGGTCGACGGAGAAGCCGCCAAGCTGGTGACGGTGGTAGCTTTGCTGATCGTAACCCCAATGGCGCTAGACGTGCTCGCGTTGTAACTGTTATTCGGCGGGACGGGGTGAGGTTCGTAGGTCGCAACCAGGGAGTCCGTCCCTACCGGAAGTTGAATGAACACATCTTCAGCAGTGCCTTGGCTGTTCAAGTTGTATGTCCCGTTGTAATCCGAGGGCCCGCCAACGTCTGCCGTGGGTGGCAATTTGGCCCCGTTGAGCGTCACCGTTACCTGCTCCCCGGTGGGACATTGGTACGCGGGGCTCTCAAAGCACGCGCCCGCGACCCCGTAGGGATCGGAAGTATTAAGGCTGCCGGTGCTGTTAGTGACATTCATGACCAGCCAATACTGACTGTAAAGAACGCCGCCACAACTGATGGTGTTCCCATAGGCGAAAGACCCTGTGGTGACATAGGTGACATCCCCGCTACAATCTCCAGTACCCAATACCAGGATCGTATTGCTGTTTTCCGCGGCTACGGTGACTTTGACCGGCGCAGAAGTACTCGCTGCGTGAGTTCCGTCGCCCGCATAACGCGCCGTAACATCATAAGTCCCACCCGGAAGAAGCGTGGTGGACCCGGAGGCGGTGCCGCCGGACAGAGTGGCGAAATCAATGCCGAGGTTGCAGGGAGTTGACGTGCACGAGGCGTTGTAGCCGGCCGGCCCGCCGAGCACCGAGACGTCGCCGGTGGAGGCTGAAGGACTGACGCTGACCCCAATGGTCACCGCCTGGCCATGCGGAATGTCAGACAACGTGTAACCCGCCGGCGGGGTGATCGTGAGTGTCGTCGTGGAGGGCGTGAAGCTGACCGTGTTCCACTGCGAGACCAGGTTCGCCGCATTCACCGTGCCCAACCCGGTGGCCAGGTCAAAGCCGGCGTTGGTTGTCCAAGCCGCTTGATTGGTGTTGTTGACAAGAATGCCGTAGCCGGTGCCGGAAACCGATTGATCGCTGCAGTTGGCTGAGTCAGCCACGCAGGCTACCGAGTTGTTGCCGGTCTGCGTGTCGTAGAAGACGCAACTCGAACTACTGGCCGTGGGAGCCATGGCCGCGGTCGAGGCGCAACTCGCGCCGGCTTTCGCCGCCAGCGGGTACAAAACGTAGTTTGCAACCCCCTGCGCGCCGTACTTCTGGTTGACCAGCGCCACGATGCCGCCGAACGCCTGTACCGACGCAGAGGTTCCCCCTACGGGCAAGAAACTGAAGCTCCCTCCGCTCTCGACGCAGGAGCTTGTGCCAGCCGGAAGCGCGTCGGCTTCGCAAAGCACGTAGAAACTGTTGGTGTAGCCGTCGCCCGCATACAGGGAGACATCCGGCAGATCCCGTTCTTGATCATTGGGCACCCCGGTTCCCGACTGCCAGGAAGGCTTGGAGTATCCGGAAACGCACTCTGTCTCCGGACCTTCAACAGTCTCAATAGTTGTGGATGAGGAGCAGTTGCTTTCTCCCCCGCCCCCGCCGACCAGGTCCGAACCTGTGTCGGACACTCCAGTCAAGCAGCCGTTCACTGACCCGGAATTCGCGCAAGTATCATTCCACGCCATTTCGGGAATGTACGACATGGCAGAGGACAGGGTGGTGGAGTTGTTTGACGAAGACCAGTAGGTAGTCCAGGTGTTCACATCGTTGAAGTCCGTCCCGCCCACTGCGACGTTAAATGGTGTGGAGGCATATCCGCTGACCATCAACCCATTCACCGCGGCGGTCTCCGGATTCGAAGGGGTGTAGGTGTCGCAGGCCGCGGAGCCAGTGTCACCTGCCGCCTCAAGGATAGTGATTCCCTGCGCGGCGCCCTGTTCCCACACGGTGCTGTAAAAAGCATTGCCGCCATTGCCGAGCTCAGCTTCGCAGCCGCCGTAGCTCTCCGTCATAACCGGCGCCAGGTTGTTGTCAATGATGTATAGGGCGGAGAGATCGATGCCAGCAGTCACCTCGGTGGACTCCGAAACAACGAAGGCAATGGTGGCGGCCGGTGCGGCCACGCCGCTCCACTCGACGTCGAGATCTGCTTCACTCTCGTCTCCAGAGAAGTCGGGCGGGATGATCCCCGGATCGGGGCCGTTCAAACAGATGCCGAGCGGAATATTGAATGAACTCCCGTTGACTAAAGGCGCGGGAACAGCAGGGCATGGGGAGTTGGCCGCTGGGGACTGCTGCTTGAATCCAAATAGGGCCCGAAAGTCGGCCACATCCTGAGGGTTGATATTGGTCTCGCCCACCACGGCGATCGTCTGCCCAGTGCCGCCCGTGAAGGAACTCCAGTTCGGAACGTTGTAAATCGTGGCGAAATCCGCCGGGCCGAGCGCGTAGTAGGTCGTCCCGTCGGTGCTCACCGTCAGCAATGGCTGCACTTTCCCGGTGCTTTGCGACTTAGTAAAGGGGCCCAGTTGGCGGTGCATGGGCTTCTTGGGGAAATTGTTCAGCGAGGCAAAACCCGCCACGACGGGCGTCAGGGCGGCGGGAATCTGCGGATCGCTGGCGTTGGCCCAGTGCTCTACGCCGTTCACCACGTATCTGTGGATCTCCGTATGCAGGGCTTGCCGCACCGCGCCGGCCGTACCGGAGAACTCAATCACCGTGCGGCCCGCTGCCACACGATTGACTTGGAAGCCTTGCGACGTGAGCCAATCCGTCACCGCCTGGATATCGGCATCGGCCGGGCCAAACTGCCGGCCAAACAGCTCGGGAGTGAGCCACATGTGATAGTTGGGGGACGACTTGGTTTGCTGTGCGTCCAGAACTTTCCGCAGCGCGGTCTCCTGCTCAGTCGAGCGCTTCAAAACCAGCAACATGCGTTCCGTGGCCAGGCTATCGGGCGCCGCACCTTGGTCGAATTCGGGACGCGCCGATGGGTGAGTGTTCCCCCGCAGCGTAACCCGGTTCTCAGGATCCACAGCCTGCGTCACGCGCGCCGGCACAAGATCCCTCTGTTGCCCTTTAGACATCAAACTGAATGAAACAACCAATGCGCATACCAATGCCGCTCGTACGCCTGCAGCCCGTGGCTTCCTCATGCTTCCTCCCGTGACCTATCTTGTCAGTTTCGCCCATTTAGCGCTGTTCTGCAGCCGGATTACTCACAGCCCCCAATGATCTAATGAAGGTGCCTACTATTGTAGAGGATTTCAGCCCGATACACTAACTTTTCACGGCTCCCTCGTTCGGGATTCCCGTCGCACCTGCGAAAAGTTCCAATAATCGGTTCAGCTCCGGGAAACCTGTCCCCAGTATTGATGCAGAATCTTCGCGACGAGATTTCTGTAGGCAGGTGGGCACGTCGGCAGGTGGGCAGGTTGGCGGCTAGGCAGGTCGGCGAGTAGCAGCCGGGAGCCTTCTCTGCCTTCTGCCTTCTGCTTTCTGCTTTCTGCTTTCTCTCTCCGTGCTATTATCTTACGCGCATGCCCGATCAGCCTTATCCTCGCGTAGCAACTTTTCGCACAGCGCTGGAATTGGCGAACCATCTCAAGCGGCTGGGATGGGACTTGCCTGTGGACGAGGCGATTCTCTCCGCCCCGGCTTCGCCGCTCGCCGCCCCTATTGTGGTGCCCTGGCTGAAGGGAGAGCGCCGCGTTGGAAACCGCTTTGCCGTGCAGCCCATGGAAGGCTGGGACGCCCAGCCGGACGGCGCACCTTCGGACCTAACCCGCCGGCGCTGGATGCGGTTCGCAGTGAGCGGCGCCAAACTGATCTGGGGATGCGAAGCCGTGGCGGTGCTTCCCGAAGCGCGGGGCAACCCACGTCAATTGCTTTTGAACGAGCGAACCGCCCCCGCTCTTGCGGAATTGCGCCGCCAGATGGTCAAGGCTCACCATGAACGCTTCGGCCAAAGCGCGGACCTTGTCATCGGCCTTCAGCTTACCCACTCCGGACGTTTCAGCCGGCCGCGCGAGGAAGCGCGTCTGGAGCCGATCATTGCCTATCACCATCCGATTCTGGATATCAAGTACCCAGCCTGCGTCAACGTGCCTGCGGTTTCTGACGAAGAACTCATCCGCATCGTGGGAGCGTTCGGCCGGGCAGCGCATTTGGCCCAAGAGAGCGGCTTTGATTTTGTAGACCTGAAGCACTGCCACGGCTACCTCGGGCACGAACTCTTGGGCGCTTATCATCGCGCCGGTCCCTATGGGGGCTCATTTGACAATCGCACCCGCTTCTTGCGCGGGCTGGTGGATGCCGTTCGCTCCTCAGCCCCCGGGCTCGAGATCGGCGTCCGTCTGAGCGTCTATGACTCGATTCCCTTCGTACCGGATGCTCCATCGAAGCGGGGTGTACCGGCCAGTTCTCCCAGCCAACAGCCATATACCTGGGGCTTTGGAGTCGACGCGCAAAACCCGTCTCGCTCCGACCTTGGGGAGGCGAGGCGGGTGCTGACTCTGCTGAGTTCATTGAATGTGCATCTGGTGAACATCAGCGCCGGCAGCCCCTATTACTCACCGCATTTGCAGCGGCCGGCCCTGTTTCCACCGTGCGACGCTTATCTGCCTCCCGAAGACCCGCTCCAGGGTGCGGTCCGGATGTGGGCCGCGGCTGCGGAATTGAAGGCTTCTGTACCCGAGTTGGTTTTTGTTTCCTCAGGCGGAACGTATCTTCAAGACTACCTCCCGCACTTCGCGCAAGCGGTGGTGAGGGCGGGATGGACGCATTTCGTCGGCCTGGGCCGGATGATGCTGTCCTACCCGGAGTTCCCTGCTGACGTCCTGGAGAAAGGCCGACTGGATCGAAAGAGAATCTGCCGGACTTTCAGCGACTGCACCAATGGCCCGCGGCAGGGGCTGGTCTCGGGATGTTATCCGCTCGACCCATTCTACAAAGGGCGTCCGGAAGCGAAGGAACTACAAGCGAAGAAAGCACAACTTGCCAAACCTCCAGCGGCCGGAGGGCAGACTCCTCAACCCCCGCGCCCAGCCGCTCGAAAGGCCGAGGAACGGATTGCGGCGGCGGGAGCTCAACCCGTGGCTCTCATCACCGGCGCTTCGCGCGGAATCGGGCGCGGCATCGCGATTGAGCTCGCGCGCCTGGGATTCAGCGTGGCCATCAACTACGTCCAGAGCCGCGAGTCGGCCATCGAATGCGCAGCGATGTGCGAGCAGGCAGCGCTTGAAAGCACACCCGCCGCTCCGAAGACCGGCGTTTCGACGCGCTTCGGAGTTTTCCGAGCGGATATCTCAAACGCCTCGGATCGCGTGGGTCTGTTGCAAGCGGCTCAGGAACGCTTCGGTTGGATCGATCTCCTGGTCAACAACGCCGGTGTAGCCCCGCAGGCGAGACTCGATTTATTACAAGCCGGCGAAGAGAGTTTTGACCGGCTGATGAACATCAATGTGCGCGGGCCCTATTTCCTCACCCAGGCGATGGCGAATATCTGGATTCGAGGTTTAGGCTCGAGACCGCAGAGAAGCCGCAAGCCGAAGATCGTCAATATCTCTTCTGTCTCCGCCTATGCCCCCAGTGTGAACCGCGGCGATTATTGCATGAGCAAGGCCGCGCTCTCCATGATGACGCAACTCTTTGCCACGCGTCTGGCCGAGTACGGAATCAACGTGTACGAGATCCGCCCTGGGATTGTGCTTACGGACATGACAGGCCCTGTGAAAGAGAAGTACGATGCCATGATTGCCGGAGGCTTAATGCCCCTCGCTCGATGGGGAACGCCGGAGGATGTGGGCCGCGCTGTGGCCGTCATCGCCGAGGGCCGTTTGCCCTTTTCCACCGGCGAAGTCATCAACGTGGACGGCGGCTTTCACGTGCGGCGGCTCTAATCGGCCCTAGGGCAACCCTCGTGGTTGCACGGCGGGCGGTCACACGGGCTGCATCTACGAATCCACCATGATCCGCATCAACACAGAACTCACACCTGAAAACTTGCGGCCTCGAATCGAACGCCTCTTCGAAGTGTCCGCCGGAAAAATCCGCGCCATCGAAAAGACCTTCGACGCGACGCGCGGATCACCCGTCTTTACAATCCAGGGTGTCTACGCGGCGCGCGAGTGGACTGATTGGACGCAGGGCTTCCTGTACGGGTCCGCACTCCTCCAGTACGACGCCACGGGCGACGAGTTGTTCCTCGACTACGGACGCCGCAACACCCTGGAGCGCATGACACCACACCTCACCCACACCGGCGTGCACGATCACGGGTTCAACTGCGTCAGCACCTACGGCAACCTGCTGCGCCTCGCTTCCGAAGGAAAGATCGCGGCCGGCCCGGACGAACGCCGCTTTTACGCCCTGGCACTGAAGGTGAGCGGCGCCGTGCAGGCGTCGCGGTGGTCACAGATTCACGACGGCCGGGGCTTCGTCTATTCTTTCAACGGCCCGCACTCGCTCTTCGCAGACACCATCCGCTCCCTGCGCTCACTGGCTCTCGCGCACCGCCTGGGACATGTGCTGGCGGGCGAGAATGACCGGCGCATTTCGCTCTTGCAGCGCCTCGTGCATCATGCCGCGGTGACGGCGGAGTTTTCCGTCTATTACGGTGAAGCGCGCGACGTGTACGACGTGCGCGGGCGCGTGGCGCACGAGTCGATTTTCGGCAACGGCATTTACCGTTGCCCCGCCACCCAGCAGGGCTATTCGCCTTTCACCACCTGGACGCGCGGCCTGGCTTGGATCATGTGCGGCTACGCAGAAGAACTCGAGTTTCTCCAGACGCTTTCCGAGGAGGAGTTAGAACCGCTGGGGGGACGCGAAAAGGTTCAAAGGATGATGCTCCGCGCCGGTCAAGCGACTTGCGACTACTACCTTGAGCAAGCCGCGCAAGATGGCATCCCCTACTGGGATACCGGCGCGCCGCAGCTTCATAAGCTAGATAACTGGGCTAATAAACCGGCCGATCCGTTCAACGACTTCGAGCCGGTGGATAGTTCCGCCGCAGCCATCGCGGCGCAGGGACTCTGGCGCCTGGGAAATTATCTTCAAGGGCGCCACGAAAACGCCGAGCAGGCGGTTGGCTATCGCCAGGCCGCCCTCACCATTGCGAATACGCTCTTTGACGAGCCTTACCTTTCGAGTAAGCCACAGCACCAGGGTTTGATCCTTCACAGCGTCTATCATCGCCCCCGCGGCTGGGACTACATCCCACCCGGCCGGCGCATTCCCTGCGGAGAGTCTTCCCTGTGGGGCGACTATCACGCTCGCGAATTGGCGCTGTTGCTGCTGCGCGAAACAAAGAGCGAACCTTACCTCGCGTTCTTTTCCGTGTAACGAGGGCGTTCTCTTCAAGTCCATAGTTCGTCTCAGTCCGAACGTCCGTTTGCCGACATCCACGAAAAACCCAATCCTTGTGTAGCCGACTCCCGAGCCTGACTTCGTTTTCGCAAAATGCGCTGTTTTTCTGCTCCATTTGGTGTCCGATTGGCGCTAATTGGCGCGCAAAACGCGCCTAATCCGCGGCCTTTAAGAAACTATCTCATTTGTTTTCAGGTACTTCTTAGCTTCTATCCCTTCGTTAACGTGTAACTGCCTTGTTTTCAATTACTTCTTAGCTTCGTTTCGGACGGGCTCATGTGTTTTCAATGACATACTGGCTTCGATCGTATCTTTTTTTATTTATATTCACTTCCTCTTTCCCCGAGTGCCGGAACCTTCCCGCCATCCCTGCGCCGCCTGTCGAACCGGCCCTCGCCTACGACAATGTGTGCACAAAATGACCATATTTGTAGGCTATCATAGGTCCCGGAATTTGTCAAGCAAAAAATGTGAAGGGGGTCGAAATGTCGATCTGGCAAGGCGTCGAGGAGTCCAGGGGTCGAGAAGTCGGGAGGCAGAAGCGCAGTCCGGACATTCTGAGCGCAGACCTGGATCGAACGCCCATCCTGTGCCCTCCGGTTCCATAAACCGGAAACACGCAGGCGCCCAATGCTGCGGGTTCTGGCACCAATTCTCGCCGCAGGTTGTTGACCGTTGCGCAAAAACTGTGCTAATTTGTGCGCCCCAAGGAGGGAAAGGAAATGCGGAAAACGGTCCGACTGGTAGTGGTTTGCGCCGTGGTGCTGTCGCCAGGGCTTTCGGTTGCACAGGAGCGGTTCGACGGCAATTGGCTCACGAAGTTCAGATGCCCTGCAAAAGGGAATACTGAGGGCTACACCTGGGAGTTTCCCAGCGTCATCCAGAACAGCAATTTTCACGGAGAGCACGGCACGGCGGGGCAACCCGGTTACCTGCTGATTGAAGGCAAGATCAAGGAGGACGGCAGTGCTAAGCTGTCGGCCAACGGCATAGTCGCGTCCAGGAAATATGCCCGTGGAGTCCTCGCCCATCAGGGCGAGGATTATAGCTATGACATTAAGGCCCAATTCAAAGAGAAAGAGGGCACAGGCACCAGGAGCCAAGGACTCGGCATCGTAGGCCGACCTTGCACGTTCGATTTTGCGAAGCAGCAGGCCGCGAGCCAGGCTGGTGAACACTAGAGGTCAACCCGCCCCCGGTCCAACCTTCGGCCAGCCCGGGATTGGCCGTTTCCCCCATCCCGAAGTGGGGTCGATGATGCCAATTGAGGGAAGCAGCGCAGAGTTTGTGCCTTTCAAACTCTGCGGCGTTTTAGTTTGTAGATATGCTTTTGTAGGCAGAACACCTGGGCCGGCTTGATATCCGAATCCCGGAAGAACCGCAGAGTCTCAAAACCAGAGACTCTGCGCTACCGCTCCCGTTCTTGTGCCGCCCTTATATGTCCAGAGCGATTCTCAATGCGTGCGAGAGGCGCGAGAGCTTCTCGGGCGAGAGGCTACCGACGAAGTCGGTCAGCCGGCACTTGGGGATGCTGACCAGGCCGTCGCAACCAACCCAGCTCGGATGTTTCAATCCATCTTCCGGCCCTACGGAGACCTCCGTTTCGAGCCCGTGACCGCGTGTGAACACCGGAGCGCAGACGACCGTGGGGAAACGGGAATCAACGACGGTCTGGCGGCTGACCACGGTCATCACACGTTGTTTCTTGGGGTCTCCGCCTCCGGGATGGCGGAGCAGATACATGTCTCCGCGCTTCATCGCTCCTCCCAGAGGTGGTCGAGTGACTGGTAGGCGAGCACATCTTGCATCTCGGTGTGAAGCTCGTCGGCAAAGCGGTTGATTTTCTCCGCGTCGCGGGCGTTGGCGGCGGTGCGTTCGCGGTGGGAGAGATATCCGCGCAGCACATCGTCAACCACCGCCGACCGAGAACGCTTTTTTCCCGCCACGCGGTCGATGCCTCTTACGACTTCGCGGGATAGGGTGAGCGAGGTTTTCATTTTCGTTTTCATACTACCATCATACTACCTTTGGAAGACCGGGACAGGGAGAAAAAACGCTGCCAGACGCCGTTTCCGGAACGCTCGGGGCTCCGCATGGTGTTTTCCCCTCAAGCCGCCGAATGGCAGGCTTGCGCTACCGGGCAGCCCAAAAGCAGACGGCGATTGAGGCAAGGGTGAGAGCTGTAAAGATGGGAATGATGACCCGGCCAAGCGGGCGCCCGCCGGACATCACGGCGATTCCGCCCTTGGCAAGAGTGTTGCTGGCGCACGAGGCGATAATGGCGGCGTTGGCAGTACCCGGCGCGAGAGTTTTTACGGAGGCGAGTTGCGCGGCGGAGATGATGAAAGCGTCGGGGTTCACCAGGCCTGCGAGGATGCTGGTCACATAGATCCCGGAAGTTCCGAAGTACTCGTAGCCGACCTTCGAGGCAAACATCACCACGGCGAAGACGATCGCAAACTTGATGGCGCTCCACAAGTCCATGGGATTCTTCACGTGCAGCGCCGCCTCTCGTTCACTGGTCCTTCGCTCCCAAAGAAAGACGGCGATTCCGGTGCCCAACACGAATGGAACCGCCATAGGCAGAGCTAATGACTTTGCCAGGCCATGATCGACCACCACGGCAATGATATACATGCGGATGAACATGATCGTAGAGGCGATGGTGATGCCCAGCGCGAAATACCTGGCGAGAGATTCCCCCTCTGTGCGCGCCTGGTGGGAAAGGCCGAAAGTGGCCGCGGTGCTCGAGGCGATGCCGCCCAGGAGGCCGGTCACGGCGATTCCCTGCCTCGCCCCCAGGAATCGCATCAGAACATAACCGACCATGCTCAGAGCCGAGATCAGCACCACGACCCACCAGATGAGGCGGGGGTTCAGCACCTTGAAGGGGTCGAGCGTACGGTTGGGAAGGAGAGGCAGAATGATAACGCTGACTACCCCGAACTTCAGGATGGCGTAAATCTCATCTTCCTGGATGGCCTCGGCCAAATGGTGCAGCGGGGCTTTGATGGAAAGTAATAGAGTGGCCACGACGGCGAAGATGGCTGCCGGAATGACGTAACCCAACGCCGCCAGGGCGCCAAAGACGTACGCGAGCAAGGCCATGAACTCTGTCGTGGCGCCCTTGTTCGGCCCCTCGCACCTCACAAGGTAGGCTGCCACGGCGACGGCACTGACCCCCGCCAACCCTACGGGCAGCATCCACTTCTCACCCGCCTGTGCCGCCAGAGCGCAAAGAAAACCGAAAAGGGTGATAAGAGGGAAAGTCCGTATCCCCGCGAACCAGGGAAGGTCTTTGTGGGCATGCTCGCGCTCGACGCCGATCAACAACCCCATGAGCAGCGCCATGGCGCCATTAAAGGCAATCTGTGTGTAGGTCTGCATCAGGCCGAAACTACCTGGGGAAGAAGTACATCAACCAGCCCAGCACAAACGCGGTGCCCACAAATGCGCCGAACACCTTCGCGCCGTAAACCAACCGCTCGCGGGGCGTATCCTTGGCCAGAACTCCGAATACTACCGAGACCAGGAAGGAGAATATAACGAGAGCGGGAAAGTGTGTCAAAGCCATAACAAAATCAGTGATGAGTGACGAGTGACGAGTGACGAGCAACAAAAGATGCGCTGGGGGAGAGCACGTGTGAACTCCGTTGCGCCCAGCCTGCCGACTTCAATTCTCCGGCTCCTTGTTTCTGGTTTCTGATTTCTGCTTTCTGATTTTGGCTCGTCACTTGTCACTCGTCACTCGTCACTTCTTTCGTCCCATGGCGATGTCAAAGCAATCCAAAACCGCAAGGGCGTTGAGCATGCCTGCGGCCACCAGATAGGCAGTGCCAAAGTCAGAACTAACGAAGAACGGATCGCCGCCCCCGTAGCCGAAGAACTTCGCCGCGGGAAACGCCAGGCCCACGCACAATTCGCCGTAGTGGCCCAGGACTTCAAGATAAGAGGCGGAACTGGTCGAGAAGATTTGCCCCTGCATCGCCAAACCCAGCGCGAACATGATTATGATCGAGGCGAAGATGATCAGTGCCCGCCACCGCCTTCCCACCAGCAGGTGACCCAATCCCGGGACCAGCCAGGCTGCGACGCACAACCGCACTAGGGTGAAGGTAGGTGGGTGGCCCGGGGAGACTTTGGCCTTCTCAGGGGCACGATCTTCGGCGATAACTTTTCCGGCCATAGTCCTAAGTCACGCGCCAAGCGCGGGATACTGACGAACTGCTAAACAAACAAGTTAACACACCTGCGGGGGCGGGTACAAGAATTGGACATAGTCCGCGCTTTTCCCGAGCGCCCCTACCACCCTTGGAAGGGCGGGGTCTCAGCCCCGCCGCCTGCGCCAACCCCACGAGTTGGGCCTTTAGGCCCTGAAGGAGCGTTGCCTCAGGGGCTAAAGCCCCCAGTCATAAGCCGTTCTCTACGGCGGGGCTAAAGCCCCGCCCTTCCCGGCACGCCGCAACATGACGCGAACTTTCGTCAGCAGGTACTAGCCTAGAATTGGAACGATGGCCGTTTGAGTTTCGCCGGTCACGCGCGCGCTGGTTTCCTCTACGAACATGTTCACCTCGCTGCGCACCCCGAAATCCTCGAGGTAAATGCCGGGCTCGATCGAGAAACAAATTCCCGGAATGATGGGCCGCGTGTCGCGCGTTTCGAAGTTATCGATGTTGGCTCCGTTGGCGTGAACATCCTCGCCGATGGAGTGCCCCGTCCGATGCACGAAGTTAGGCCCGTATCCGCGGCGCGTAATAACCTGGCGCGCCACATCATCCACTTCGTAGCCGTGAATGGTCCGCCCGCTTGTCATGGCAGTCTGCACGAAGTCAACGGCGGCGTCCCGCGCTTCTTTCACGATCTCGAACACATCAACAAAGCGGCTAGGAACTTCCGCGCCGACGAAACCCGTCCAGGTGATATCGAAATAGACCGCGCCAGGCCTGTTCATCTTTCCCCAGACGTCCAGGAGCACAAAATCATTAGCGCCAATCGATGCCGAGTTCTCGCGCTCCGGCATATAGTGAGGATTCGCGGAGTTTCGGTTGACCGCCGCCACGGGCCCTTCATCCGTGATCACGCTGCCCGCGTCAAAGACGCGCCGCATTTCCTGCTGCACGTCGTACTCACTGATTCCCTTTCCGGACCGCACCGCATCCCGGATGGCGGCAAACCCAGCTCGGACCGCGGCGTGCACCACCTTGCCCGCCTCCAGGTGCGACGCCAGAGCGTCTTCGGACCATCGCGCCTCAAACAACTGCACCAAGTCAGCCGATGAGATCACTTCCACCCCTAAACTCCTCACCAGCTCAATCGTTCCGGCATCCACAAGGCCCACGTACGGGATGTTGTTCAGAGGCGAATACTGCATTGCGATACGGTTCTTGCCATTCAGAATTTCCTTCAGCCCTTCGTGCTGTTCCTGCCAGGTAGAGTACTCAATCTCACGGCCGGGCAAACCGTCCAGGTTGTGCCGCTCCACGCGATGAATAAGCTTGCTGGGATCGCCCTCCGCCGGAATCAGGTAAAACCACCGCCGCGTGCACATGGGCGGATTAATCTTCAGCACGCGATAGGCAATAGGATCGCGACGGTGGTGGTCGTAAAATAACCAACCGTCCAGGCCGTTTTGGCGAAGCGTTGATTGAATCTGATCGAGATCCATGGTTCCTCGCAGAAGTTGTCAGTTGTCAGTCATCAGTTGCAAGCGCTGAAAGCTAATGGCTGATAGCCGACGGCCGACAGCTTGATTTGCTCGTCACTCGTCACTCATCACTCGTCACTGCTCTTTAAAAAACGGTTTCCATTGTTCACCTCGCGGCGGCGCGGTAAGCAAGCTCACACCAATCAAGCATATCAGCGAAGCCGCCAGCGCAGGAAAAATCATGGGGACACGCGCATCCATCCCCAACACCTTCCATACCACTGCCACCCCCGTGCCGGCGCCAATCGAACTGAGGCCGCCGGCGGTGGTGGTACGCTTCCAAAAGAAGGCCGCCACGACCGCCGGCGTTAGTCCTGCTCCATAGACATCGTAAGCATAGACTGCTGTGGCAAGGACCGAGGGCTGAAAACTTTGCGCGAGCGCGATCACACCGAGAACCACCACGCTCATGCGTGAAAGCAACAGCAAGGTCCGGTCGCTCGCGCCCTTCGAGTACAAGCGTTGAAACACATCATGAACAACATTGGTGGCGGGTGAAAACAGGTAGTTGTTTCCGGTCGACAGCACTTTGGCAAACACGGCGCCGAGAAATATGGCCCCGACCAGCGGTGTGACTCCATGGCGTGCGGCGTAGGGCACGATCCCCCAAGCCGGAAGCCCGCCGGATTCGATTTCAGTGCGGAATAGCACTCCCCCCACCATGGCCAAAAGCACGATGACCGTTTCAAGAAACAATGTCCCGACAATCCAACCGACCACCGAGAGGCGTGCGTCACGTTCGCTGCGGGCTGAAAAGAACTTCTGGTAAGAACTCTGATTTCCGACCATGAGGGTGAAGGTGGGAAAGAAATAGCCGAGAACTTCGCCCCACGTCATGCCGCCCCGAAGCGTGAAATGCTCGGGCGGCAACGCAGTATGCAAGGCGCTCCAACCGCCCACGCGCTGGAGCATCGCCGGCAAGGCGATGATGCATCCCGCCGTGACGAGCAGCCCAATAGCCACGTCCGTATAGGCCACCGATGACATTCCCGCCAGCGCTGTGAACAAGATCACAAATCCGGCCAGAATGAACGTGCCTGTCCTCTCACTGACCCCGAAGGCGAGATTCAGAATTCGTCCCCCACCGCGGAACTGGTAGCTGACGATGGCGGTGTAGGAGACGATGATACACAGGGTTCCCAAAACACGCGCGATGGGACTGTACCTTACCTCCAGGAGATCAGGAACGGTGTACTGTGCGAAGGCCCGCGCGCGCCCGGCAATGAAATAGACCACCAACAAGCCGGCCCAGCCTCCCGCCGGCAGCCATAGGGAAGCCAAGCCACGGCGATAAGCGAACTCCGCGCCCCCGAAAAGGCTGCCCGCTCCGATCCACGAGCATAAGAGAGTGAAGACCAGCACCGCCGCCGAGAGTTTGCGGTCCGCCACCATGAAATCCGCATGGCTCTTGAGCTTTACCATGCGTGTCACACTTACCGTCAGAAGCACAAGGACAACCAGGATGAGGACCGCGGCATAGAACATGGCGAGTTTCTGTTGTCAGTGATAAGTGGTCCGTCTCGAAACCTCTAAGAGAGTGTATCATGGGCGCGATTCCGGTGGAGTGCCCCGCGAAAAGGAATCCGCAGGACCCGGGGTTGAGACAGGCTTGCGTATCTGGTAGAGTTCCTGCCACACCGACTGTGCGGCGTGGGGGATCGCGTGCCGGGGTGATAGGAGCCAGATGGGTGAATACGCATGTTCGTCGATAGTCATTAAGACCAACCGGGTACGGCAAGCCGGCCCCCTACAAGGTTTTGTCTTTCGCGCCCGATTCAGATCAGCCTGAAAGTGGTGCAACCATGCCAAACCGAATCAAATCGTTCCTGTTTCAAATAGGCCACGCCTTGCGTTTGCGCGGCCCTCTCGCGGGCAACGTCCGGGCCCGAACTCTGCATGGTCTGGTCGTCGGACTGCTGCTTTACATCTGGATCGTTCATATCCCGGTCATCGTGCCGATATTCGTGGTGAGGAAAGCCGGCTCCACGCTCGCCAACCTTTACCTCACCCTAATGTATGGAATTACCCTGGCGCTTCTGCGCCGTGGCTCGCTGCGGCGGGCCAGCCTGGTGTTTTTGGCAGGAACCTGGGTGGCCGCCAGCGTGTTCATTGTTTCTGGTGGAGGAATCCAAAGCACTGCGCTTGTCCACTACGTGAATTTGCCCATACTGGCGGCCTGGCTCCTGGGCGCCTCTGCGGCGGGAGTGATGACGGCGATCTGCCTGGGAGGCGCGCTGATATTGGCGGTCCTGGCGCAGACCGGGTATGTCCTGCCACACTACTTTCCGGGCGCGCCGTTCGGCAATTGGAGCTCCGTGGCGATGGCCACGCTTGGAACCGTAGTGCCGGTGCTCTACGTCCTCAGCGCCCTCAACGAGGCCCTGGAAGGCCGCAAGGGGGCGGAGGACGGACTCCGCCAGGCTAACGAAAAGTTGGAACAGCGGGTGAGAGAGCGGACGGCCCAGTTAGAGGAAGCTAATCATCTCTTGGAGATCCACCTGGACGAGCAGAAACGCCTGGAGACGGGCTTGGAAATGGCGGCGCGCTTCCCGGGCGAGAATCCAAACCCGGTGATGCGCCTTGGCCATGGCCACCTCGTGGATTTCGCCAATCCTGCCGCGCAGGCACTGCTGAGGTCGCGGGGTTGCGCCGTTGCCGGCGAAGCTCCGGCAGAAATCGCGGAGCCGGCCGTCGCAGCCTTAAAGGACGGAGTCCCCCGCCAGATCGAGAAAACGTACTCGGACCGAACGTACCTGTTTAGCCTTGCCCCGATTCCACAATGGGATTACGTCAACCTCTACGCCACAGATATTACGGACCGCAAGCGGGCGGAAGAGGCTCTGCGCGAGCGCGAACAAGAAAACCGCCTTCTCGCCGACCTCCTGGAAAACTCCGATCAGCCCTTCGCAGTCGGCTATCCGGATGGGCGCCTCGGAATCCTCAACAGAGCGTTTGAACGCCTGACCGGCTATAGCCGCGCGGAATTGACGACCATGGACTGGGCGCGCGCGCTTACCCCATCCGAGTGGCGGGAAATCGAACGCGCCAAGCTCGAGGAACTTCACCGCACGGGTCAACCGGTCCGTTACGAGAAGGAATATCTTCGCAAGGATGGCTCGCGCGTCCCGATCGAGCTTCTAGTTCATCTCCGCAGGAATGATGAGGGGCAGCCTGCCTTCTACTATTCTTTCCTCACCGACCTTACTGAACGCAAGCAGGCGGAGGAAGCCCTTCGAGAGAGCGAAATCCGGGAGCGAGCCCGGGCGGCGGAATTTGAAGCTCTCATGGACGCGGCGCCGGTGGGCATTTTCGTGTCGAAGGATACTGAGTGTCGCTGGATGAGCGGCAATCAGGCGGCTTACGACCTGTTGCGAAGACCGCGCGGCAGCAATCTCTCGAAGTCCGGGCCCGAGGAAGAGAAACCCGTGAACTTCCGGGCTTTGAAGGACGGCAGACAGATTCCACTCGAAGAGTTGCCGATGCAGAAGTCGGCCGCCACCGGGAAAGCGGTTCGGAATCACGAGATGGACTTTGTATTCGAGGACGGCGTCACCGTGAACATCCTCGGCAACGTCGTGCCGCTTCTGGACGAGAAGGGATGCCAGCGCGGTGCAGTTGGGACTTTCCTCGACATCACCGGCCGCAAGCGGGCGGAGGAGACCCTGCGGGAACGCGCCGCGCTAATGGACCTCGCTCACGACACCATCATGGTGCGGAAGATGGATGGGACGATCCGTTTCTGGAACCGCGGGGCCGAGGAGATGTATGGATATTCTCAACAGGAAGCCATCGGGCGAATCTCGCACGAACTGCTGCGCACTGTCTTTCCGCAACCGCTGGCTGAAATTGAAGCGACTCTCCTGCGAGAGGGACGCTGGGATGGGGAACTCCGGCACACTCGGAGCGATGGCGCGCTTATCGTCGTGGCCAGTCGCTGGGCATTGCAGCGCACCAACGCCAGCTCGACTCGAGTGATGGAAATCAACAACGACATCACCGAGCGGAAGCGAGCCGAAGACGCACTGCGCGAGAGCGAGGAACGGTTCCGGGGGCTCTCCGAGGCCATGCCGCAAATCGTGTGGACCGCGGAAGCCACGGGCGCCCGCGACTATTACAACCCGAGAGCGCTCGAGTACGCGGGCGCGAGCCCGAGTAACCTTACCGGCTGGAACTGGACCTCCATCATCCATCTGGAGGACCGGGAGGCGACGCAGGACGCCTGGCGCCAGGCAATCGCAACCGGGCAGATTCATAAAATCGAGCACCGGCTACGTCGTGCCGATGGGGAGTACCGTTGGCACTTGACCCGCGCCGTGCCGCTTCGAAACGACCAAGGAGCAGTAATCCAATGGATCGGCACTGCCACTGACATTCATGACCAGAAGAT
Organism: uncultured Acidobacteriota bacterium; assembly: GCA_963831905.1. Lineage (GTDB taxonomy): Bacteria > Acidobacteriota > Terriglobia > UBA7540 > UBA7540 > CAVROP01. The sequence goes on from CAWHRX010000010.1 coordinate 1,051,292, forward strand.
GGCCGAGCAGGAACTCGAGCGGCGCGTCGCGGAACGCACGGCGGAGTTGCGCGAATCGCAGGCTTTGACGAATGCAATTGTTGAAAGTACATCTGATCTCATTTGGACTGTCGATCCCGATCAATTTGGCCTTCTGACCTTTAACGGGGGCCTTAGCGAACACTTTCTTAAGCGCGGGGTGCGCCTCCAGAAGGGCATGGGTCCGGAGGCTGCGTTTGCAGATCAGGAGCTCGCCGCCCGATGGCGCGGTATGTATCAGAGAGCCCTCGCGGACGGCTCTTATACTACCGAGTACAATTCTCCAACCGCCGGCTTCATGCTGGTGACTGTCAATCTCCTCAAACGCGATGGCAAAGTATTCGCGATATCCGTGTTCGGCAAGGACATCACCGAGCGCAAGCAGGCGGAGACAGCGCTACTAAATGTTCAGGCCAAACTCACCGCCTTACTCGAAAGCACGGATGACCTGATATGGTCGGTGGACCTCGAACACAGGCTGCTCACGTTTAATAAAGCCTTGGAGAGGAACATCGAACAGAACTACGGAATCCGGGCAGCGTTGGGGATGGGGCCGAAGGCATTGCTTACGCCAGCCAGAGCGACTTGGTGGCCCCAAGCGTACGAGCGCGCTTTGTCAGAAGGCCCATACCGAATTGAGTATCCGCTGCTTGACGGCCGGACCTTGGAATTATCCTTCAATTCAATCGTCGAGGATAACCGTAAGACTGGCGTGGCAGTTTTCGGCAAGGACATCACCGAGCGTGTGCGGGCTGAGAAAGCACTGCAAGAGAGTGAAGAAGCTTTTCGTGCGCTGGCTGAGTCGGTGCCGCAGATGGTCTGGATGTGCACGCCCGATGGCTTGAACGTCTACTTCAATCAACGCTGGGTGGATTACACCGGGCTGAGTCTGGAAGAGAGTTATGGTAGAGGCTGGAACACCCCCTTCCATCCCGACGACAAGCAGCCCGCTTGGCAGGCCTGGAACCATGCGGTCGAGACCGCTGACACGTACAACATCGAGTGCCGCTTGCGGCGGGCTGACGGTATCTACCGCTGGTTTCTCACCCGTGGAGTGCCTTTGCGCGACTCCACGGGGAACGTCGTCAAGTGGTTCGGGACCTGCACCGATATCGACGACCTGAAGCGGGCTGAGGCGGAACTGCACCGCCTCAACCGGGCGCTGCGTGCGCTCAGCGCAACTGACCAGGCGATGGTCCGCGCTCAGGACGAATCGGAATTGCTGCAAGAAACCTGCCGGATTCTGGTGGAAGAGGGCGGGTACCGGATGGCCTGGATGGGCTTCGCCGAGCAGGACGCGGAGAAGACGGTGCGACTGGTCGCCCATGCGGGAATCAGCGAAGGCTACTTGGAGACAGTGAAGATTACCTGGGCTGACACGGAACGGGGACGCGGGCCGACGGGGACTGCCATCCGCACGGGCCGACCCTCAGTTTGCCAGAACATGCTGGAAGACCCGCGAATTGCCCCTTGGCGAGAGGAAGCAGCCCGCAGGGGCTATGCATCCTCCTGCGCTCTCCCGTTAGTCGTGGGCGGCAAGCCCATTGGGGCCCTGACTGTTTACTCCAGGTTTCAAGAGGCCTTCGATACTGCGGAGGCGGATCTGCTTGCCCAGTTAGGCGCAGACGTTGCCTTTGGTATCGAGTCGCTGCGCGCCCGCGCCGAGCGACACCAGGCGATGGAGGCACTTCAAAGGAGCGAATCGCGCTACAAGAACTTCATCTCGCACACGACCGACGGTATATGGCGAATCGAGTTGACGAAGCCGCTTCCGCTCGGGCTTCCCGAGGATGAAAGCCTGAAGTGGCTTTTTGAACAGGGTTACATGGCCGAATGCAATCCGCCCTATACCGCCATTTACGGCAGCCCCGACTCGGACCAATTGGTGGGGAAACAACTCGGAGAGTTGGTTCCCGCCTGGGATAAGGCTCGGATCGACTCATTTCGAAGCATGGTTCGAAGCGGGTTCCAGACCCGGACCATCGAGCTCCGCGCTCGTGACGCCACTGGAAAACTCAGGGATCTGCTCCGGACGGAAGTCCCGATAGTGGAGGACGGTTTACTCCTGCGGTTCTGGGGCATCACAAGCGACATTACGGAGCGCAAACGAAAGGAGACGGAACTGCGCCGGCTGAACCGGACGTTGCGGATCCTGAGTTCGAGCAACCAGGCGCTGGTGCGCGCCCAGGCCGAGTCGCAACTGCCGCAGGAAATCTGCCGGACTCTGGTGGAAGAGGGCGGCTATAGGATGGCCTGGATGGGCTTTGCCGAGCATGACGCGGCGAAGACGGTGCGCCCGGTCGCGTCTGCGGGGATTGAAGAAGGATACTTGGCGGCCGCGAATCTCACCTGGGCTGATACAGAACGGGGGCAGGGACCGGGCGGCGTCGCCATCCGCACGGGCCAACCCTCGGTCTGCAACAACACCATGGAAGACCCGCAACTTGCCCCGTGGCGTGAAGATGCGGTCCAAAGGGGGTACGCTTCAATCTGCGCGCTTCCGATGACGCTGGATGATCAAACCGTGGCAGTCCTGGCAGTTTATTCCCCGGCTTCGGACGCCTTTGACGCGGCGGAAGTAAAACTGCTGGCAGAATTAGCGGACGACATCTCCTACGGCTTTCACGTATTACACACACGCGATGAGCGCCAGCAGGCCATGGAAACTCTCGAGAAACACAGCGCTCAATTGGCGCAGCAGGCCAGTCTGCTGGAACTTGCGCCCGTCGCCGTACTGGTCCGTGACTTGGAGAGCCGGGTCACCTACTGGAATCGCGGGGCGGAGGAGATTTATGGCTGGAGCAGCACCGAGGCTTCAGAAAAGGTCACTCACAACCTGCTGCAGACGAAGTTTCCAGAGCCGTTGTCTGAAATGGAAGCGAAAATCTTCTCCGGGATTGCCTGGCAAGGTGAGCTCTCTCATCGCAAGCGTACCGGGGAGGAGGTCGTGGTGGTCAGCCGCCAAGTCCTGCGGCGGGACAAACAGGGGAAGCCCACGGGATACCTCGAGGTTAACCTCGATATCAGCGCGCGCAAACAGGCGGAAGAGGCCCTCAAGGCCGAGCGGCAACGGTTCTTTGCGGTTCTGGAAACACTGCCGCCGATGATCTGCCTGCTGACGCCGGATTATCACGTCGCCTTTGCCAATCGATCTTTCCGCGAGAGGTTCGGCGAGTCTCAGGGGCGTCGCTGTTACGACTACTGTTTCGGGAACTCGTCGCCCTGCGAGTTCTGCCAAACCTACGACGTGCTCAAAACTGGCCAGTCCTGCCATTGGGAAGTCAGCACTCCGGAGGGTAGCGTGATTGACGTCTACGACTTCCCGTTTAAGGACGCGGATGGCACGCCCATGATTCTCGAAATGGACATCGACATCACCGAGGCTAAAAGGGCCAAGGAAGCACTCGAGAAGGCCAACGCGTACAACCGCAGCCTGCTGGAGGCCAGCCTCGACCCGCTGGTGACCATCTCGCCCCATGGGAAGATCACCGACGTCAACAGTGCTGCCGAGAAGGTCACGGGCCGTCTGCGCGAAGAACTCATCGGGGCCGACTTCTCCGACTACTTCACTGACCCGGAGAAAGCGCGCTTGGGTTATCAACAGGTGTTCAAGGAAGGCTTGGTGCAAGACTACGAACTGGAGGTAAGGCACCGGGATGGCTCCACCACGCCAGTCCTTTACAACGCGTCGGTTTATCGCGACCAGGGCGGCGAAGCGGTCGGCGTCTTCGCGGCCGCGCGCGACATCACCACGCGCAAGCGGGCCGAGGAAGAAGTCCGCAGGCTCAACGAGGAGTTGGAACAGCGCGTTCGGCTGCGTACTGCGCAGCTTGAAGCCTCGAACAAGGAGCTGGAGTCTTTTTCATATTCGGTTTCCCATGATTTACGCGCCCCGTTGAGGGCGTTGGACGGATTCTCTCGCATCCTGCTGGAGGAGTACCGGTCCCAGCTTCCGTCGAAAGCGCAGAGATACCTCGACTTCGTTCGGGACGGCGCGTCCCATATGGGAAATCTGATTGATGGCCTGCTGGCGCTTTCGCGCCTGGGTCGCCAGGAACTGAAGAGGAGGCCTGTGGAGGTCGCGGAGCTCGTGAAGCAGTCCATGGGCGATCTGCGTGCGGACGTGGAAGGGACCGCCGCCGAGTTCGTGGTGGGAAGTTTGCCTTCCTGCAATGCTGATCCGCTGCTGCTCAGGCAGGTGTTCGTAAACTTGCTGTCCAACGCGCTTAAGTTTTCGCGGAAACAGGAGAAAGCTCGAATTGAAATCGGGGCGCTGAGGGCTCATGAGGCGGCACAGGCGCCAGTGCATGTGCTACGGTTACTGGACCCGGATTCCTGGGTCTACTATGTGCGCGATAACGGCGTGGGCTTCGATATGCGCTACGCCGATAAGCTCTTCGGCGTGTTTCAGCGGCTCCACCGGCAGGAGGAATTCAAAGGCACGGGAATCGGCCTGGCAACCGTCCAGCAGATCATTCACAGGCATGGCGGCCAGGTATGGGCCGAAGCCGAGGTCGGGAAAGGCGCAACTTTCTACTTCACCCTCGGCCAAGCAATCGGTGAGAGCCACAACTCCCCCTTGGGCACGCCGGAATAGGTTGGAGCGGACCTTCTCTCCAAGCTCTTCAGCTATTGGCATAGCCACGTCAGACTTGCTGAGCCCTGCTCTGACGACGTGTAGGGGTAGGGCTTGCCCTACCCCGGCTCAGTTGGGGACGGCAAGCCGTCCCCCTACCCGCTCCCAGGCGTGCGGCTTTTCGATTGCGGCGAGTGGGCAGAGCCCATTCAGAGCTGCAGGTAGGTTCGCAGGTCGGGGTCGGAGCGTACTTTCCAGATGTGCCCGTCGAGCCAATAGTGAAGCAGGCCTGGAGCGGCGAAGAAGGAGAAGACCACCTGGTTGCGGATGTTAATGGGCATCAAACTGAATTGCTGCTTCAGGACGAATCGCGGGACAACGTCAAAGATGATGGCATAGAGCGCGGCACAGGCGACGTAGGTCATCCACCGGCTGTTGATCAGGGTTGCCAGCCCGAAGCGGCGCGCTTGCCCCGCTTCATGCCCGTATTTGTTCTGGTTGAAGAACCATACCAGCCGATGGTACTGAACATTGTGGTAAATCGTGACGGCAGCGTAGACGCCCAAAAGCGGCATGGCGCTGCGAAAGAGCAGGTAATTCACAGGAACCGCCGCAGCGAAAAGGAATTGCTTCGGCCAATTGAGCGGCAGCCCTTGCCGCCATTTCTGAATCTGGCGGAGCAGATAGAGCGCGACAACTGCTACGGTAACGCTCAGCAGCATGTACTGGTAAATGGCGCCGAGCCGGACGGGAATTGGGAAAGGCAGCAATTCCGCCGCTTCCCGGCTGTGCAGGGGATAAGTCAGGAATGGGTAATAGAAGGCGACGGCGAAGGCCACCTTATCAAGCCGCATATCCACGGGACCGAAGTCACGATTCTTCTTCTTGTACATCATCATGAAGCCGTAATGCTGCTTGAAAATGTGATAGTAGCCCCAGAGTTCGGTGGCCAACTCCAACCAGTCGCCCAAGTGGAGCAGGATGAGCACCGGTCCTACGGCGAAGAAAAACGCCATGCTTCCCCAGAGCCAACGTCCGCGGCGCGCGCGTTCCTCGGCGTCAAAGTAAGTCCGCGAAAGTGTGGCAAAGCCGTGGGTCTCATCGAAGACAACTGCCCAAACTGCCACTAGCAGCAAAAGCGGGATGTGAGTGAAACGCCACAAGCCCCAGAAGGCATACGCCGAAGCAGCCCCGCCCAAGGTGAACCAGAGCAGATCGGTTCGCTCAGAAACAATCCAGCCTGATTTGGTCTGGGTTGTTTTGGAAACTGCTGGGGCCGCGAGCACTGCCGTCGACATGTTCGAGCCTCCCTTCAAAGCAACTGATCCCAGCGGTCGGCCTGATCGTAAGAACTTCTGCGGCACTCCCGCAGTCTTCTTCCAGAAGCCAATCTCAGTGGCCGACAGCAGGGACCAACCTGCTTCTTAATCGCCTGGTGCGATCCCGCGTGAACGTATCCTTGTGTTGAAGCCCTCAGAAGAATAGATGCCGGCGGGTGGCTAGAGGTTCGACGCCGTTGTCAAGAATTGAGCGGGACGCGGCGCGCGAAGAAGAGCAGATCCTTCGATGCGCTCAGGATGACATGTCATTCTGCGCGCAGCGAAGAATCTGCATTTGGCTGCGGCTTACTGCGGGTGTTCGGTGTGGCCGTGCAGCAGGTTGATGGCGTGAGGCAAAAGCTCGATGATGCTTTCGAGCGATTCGCAGGCGCCGCGTGGGCTGCCTGGCAGATTGACGATCAGCTTGCCCTTGCGTACTCCCACAATCCCGCGCGCCAGAGCCGCCATGCGGGTTTTCTTGACCCCCTCGGCGCGCATCAATTCGGCGAGGCCAGGAACCTGCTTCTCAACCACCGCGTGCGTTGCCTCCGGGGTGACGTCGCGCGGCCCCAGCCCGGTGCCGCCGGACGTGAAGACGGCATCACAATCGTCTCCTTCCGTCCAGGCCACGAGCGCGGCTTGAATGCGGTCCGTCTCATCAGGCAGCACCTCGAGCGCCGTGACCAGCCAGCCTCGTTTCTCCACCAGTTCGCGCACCGCCGGACCGGAGCGGTCCTGTCGCCTGCCGCCCGCCGCGGCATCGCTGAGGACGAGAATCTTGGCGCGAAGTGGCATTTTAACCTTCAGCTGTCAGCCGTCAGCTATCAGCAAGAACTGCAACACCTACCTGCTTGCTGAAAGCTGATGGCTGAGAGCTGACAGCTAAGCGGCCCGGTACGTGCCGCTCTTTCCTCCGCTCTTTTCCAGGAGCCTGACATCAGTGATCTCGATTCCCTTGTCGATGGCCTTGCACATGTCATAGACCGTGAGAGCCGCGACAGCCACCGCCGTGAGCGCTTCCATCTCAACCCCGGTTGGGCCGGTTGAGCTCACCGAAGACGAGACGACAACGCCATTCTTGGTGAAACCTGCTTGCACATCAATATGACTTAACCAGAGCGGATGACAAAGGGGAATCAGTTCCGCAGTCCGTTTGGCGGCGCTAATGCCGGCAATCCGCGCGATTTCAAGCGGATTTCCTTTGGGATTTCGTTTTACAGCTCGCAGCGTGCGGGGATTCATTTTCACCAACGCACTCGCGGAAGCCTGGCGCAGCGTGGGAGACTTGCCGGAAACATCCGCCATGCGGATGCGGCCGGAGGAATCGTAATGCGTGAGTTTCTTCCGCATGCTGTCAACTCCGCAAGGAGTCAGAAGTCAGAAGTCAGGAGTCAGAATGCTCAGCTATCAGCCGTCAGCTATCAGCTTTCAGCGATCCGCAGGAAGCCGCTTGCTGATAGCTGAGAGCTGAAAGCTGATGGCTTCATTCTGACTCCTGACTTCTGAATTCTGTCTCCTGCTCGTCACTTGTCACTCATCACTCGTCACTGTGTTTTCGGCATGATGTCAACCCAATCCCCAGCCGCCAAATCCGTCTGGTCGGGGTGAATCACCAAGAAACAATTGGCCGCGGCAACGCCCACCAGGTCCCCGGAACCTTGCCAGCCGACGGGCTCAACAACCGGTTCGCGGTCCCGCATCTGGACGCACGCCGGTATGAACATGGTGAGGCCCAACTTCTGGCGGCGGGGCTTTGCCAGGCGAGCGCGGAGAAAAACCGTAGGCTCGAGAGCCGCTCCACTTAACAGCGCGAGCGCGGGGCGGACAAACAACTCGAACGTGACGAAAGTGGAGACCGGATTACCGGGAAGGCCAAAGAAGAAAAGGCCGCGAACCCGGCCAAAAACCAACGGCTTGCCGGGACGGATCGCCGTTCCCTGGAAATAGAATTCCGCTCCCAGTTCGGCCAGGACCTCTTCCACCAGATCAAACTTACCCATCGACACGCCCCCGCTCAACAGCAGCAAGTCAGAGTTCAGCCCTCGTTCGATCATTTCTTTGAGGAGGTCGTTGCGATCAGGAGCGATACCCAGTTGCAGCGGCACGCCGGCTGCGGATTTAATCTGGGCCGCCAGTGCCGCCGCGTTGCTATTCCGAACTTGAAACCATTGCGGCGGCTGCTCGATGGGCACCACTTCATCGCCCGTAGGTAGAATCGCCACGCAGGGCTTTCGGTAAACCGCAACGGTTGCCTTGCCCACCGAGGCCAGCAGACCGATCTCCGCAGCTTGCAGGCGCCCGCCGCACCCCACGATTCGCGCACCCTGTGCCGCTTCACTCCCCCGAAGCACGATGTTCTCCCGCGGCTGAACGCTGCGCTGGATTTCGACATTGCCGGCGCGCGAAACGGTGTGTTCAACCATCACCACGGCGTCCGCACCCTCGGGCAAGGGAGCGCCAGTCATGATCGAGACGCATTGGCCGGGGCGCACCTCGCCCTCAAACGATCGGCCCGCGGGCACTTCGCCCACGCAATGAAGCACGGCGGGCAGGGCGGTGAGATCAGCAGCACGCACGGCATAGCCATCGCGAATGGCGCGATGAAAAGGGGGCAGGTCGCGGTCCGCGGCGACGTCCTCTGCCAAAACCCGGCAGAGCGCCTGGTCTAAGGGGACGGTCTCCGCTCCAGGCACGCGATTGGCGGCGCGGATTCTGTCGTGGACAAGAGATAGGGCCTGCTCGTAGGTGACTACCATGCAAGGTGCCTGCAAATGGAGGATAGGATCAGTCGAGAGGATAGGCTGTCCTCTCTTCCCGTGCAATTCACCTCTCACCCGACCCCCGACGGCTGATGAAGGCGCCGTCGTGGGCCACCCTCTCCCCTCGGGAGAGGGCCGTGCGGCTACGAAGGACGCGCGATGAGGGCCGCAAATCGGCTGTCTTCGAGCCAGAGAGCCTGGTCACGTTCCGGGCCGGTCGAGACCATGGCGATCTCCACGCCCGCCTGAGCGGATAGGAATCGCAAATACTCCTTGGCTTTCTGCGGCAGCTTGGAAAAGTCCTTGATGCCGAAGGTTGATTCGAGCCAGCCCGGCAAGACGCAGTACTGAACTTGCACCCTCTCGAGAATGTCAACGTCCTGGGGGAATTCCGTAGACCGCTTGCCCTCGTACTCGTACGCCACGCCCACGGGAATCTCGGCAAGGTTATCCAGTATGTCGAGTTTGGTGATGATGAGCGCCTGAAGGTGATTCAAACGGGCGACATAGCGGGCCGCCGGCACGTCAAACCAACCGCAGCGCCGCGGCCGCCCGGTGACGGCGCCGTACTCGCCTCCGCGTTCGCGAATCTTCTCACCTTCGGGACCTTTGGCCTCGGTGGGAAAGGGGCCGCTCCCCACCCGCGTTGCATAAGCCTTCGACACGCCCACGGCGGACTGGATACGCGTCGGTCCTACGCCGGTGCCCGTGCAGGCGCCGCCCGCCGAAGCGCTCGAGGAAGTCACGAAAGGATAGGTACCGTGATCCAGATCCAGGAGCGTTCCCTGCGCGCCCTCGAAGAGCACCCGCTTTCCACGATCCATCTCAGCGTTCAAATACGCAGAAACATCGGCAAGAAAGGGGACGATGCGCGGTGCGGCTTGCAGGCATTGGTCAGCCACCGCGACCGGATCAAGCGCCGTGCCTCCGAACAACGCGGAGGCAATGCGGTTCTTCTCTGCCACGACCTCGCTGCAGCGGCGACGAAACAACTCCGGGTGGCGAAGGTCGCCGGCCCGCAGCCCGCGGCGGCCCGCCTTGTCCTCGTAAGTGGGGCCGATCCCTTTGGCCGTCGTGCCGATCTTCCCCACGCCTCGCGCCTCTTCCGCGGCGACTTCGTGAGCCCGATGGTACGGCAGAATCAGGTGCGCCCGATCGCTGATGATCAAGCGCCCATCCACTCGCACACCGTTTCCTTCCACGGCCTTGATCTCGCGAAGCAGGGCCTCGGGATCCACCACAACTCCATTCCCAATAACCGCCGTCTTATCCGGCCGCACGATGCCTGTTGGGAGAAGCTGAAGAATAAACTTCTTGCCGCAAACGTAAACCGTGTGGCCCGCATTCGCGCCTCCCTGATATCGAGCCACAATGTCAAAGTGCTCCGCCAGAGTATCGACGACTTTGCCTTTGCCTTCGTCGCCCCATTGAGCGCCCACGACAACTACGTTTGCTGGCATATTGATCCCTTAGGAAAGTGATGAGTGACGAGCGACGAACCGGTACGTGCTCTTTTGCTCGTCACTTGTCACTTGTCACCCGTCACTGCATTTCACAGGTGCTTGTCGAGCATTTTGATGATGGCCTCTTTTGATGCGGCGCCGGCGATTTGCTCCTGGATTTGACCGCTCTTGAAAAGAAGCAGAGTGGGAACTCCTCGGATCCTGTACTGGCCGGTCAACGACTGGTTTTCGTCCACATTGAGTTTTCCAACCTTGGCGCGGCCGGCATACGCCTCGGCAACCGCGTTGACGGCCGACTCCATCATGCGGCAGGGCGCGCACCACGTGGCCCAGAAATCCACCAGAACCGGCTGATCGGATTTCAAAACTTCCTGTTCAAAGTTCTTCTCGGAGAACTCCAAGATATTACCACCTGCCATCGTATCAATCCTCCCCCAATGAGTGCTGCCTGGCCTACTACGCGTGCAACGTTTTGGCCACCGGTTCATGAGCGGCCGTTCGCGCTTGCAGCGTTTGATAGATCTCCAAATACTGCTCTGCCGACCTTCCCCACGAGAAGTCCTTGCGCATCCCGTTATTCACCAGTTGGCGCCAGACCTGGGGCTGGTGATAGGCAGCGATGGCCTGCTCGATGGCGCGGAGCAGCGCCGCGCCTGTGTACTCGCTAAACTTAAAGCCGGTGCCGGACTTGCCGTCAAAGTTCTCGATCGTATCATCCAGTCCGCCGGTGGCGCGCACGATGGGCACCGTCCCGTATTTCAAGCTGTAAATCTGGTTCAATCCGCAGGGTTCGTATCGCGACGGCATCAAGAACATGTCGGAGCCTGCCTCGATCTGGTGCGCTAGCGTATTATCGTAAGCTACCGCCACGAGAAATTTGTCGGGATACCGGGAGGCCATGACCCGGAAAAGCTCCTCGTAGACGGGGTCGCCGGCGCCCAGCGCGACGATGTAGATATCCAACGCCGCAAGCCGCTCCGCGACCTCCGCAATGAGGTCGAAGCCTTTCTGGGGCGCAAAACGAGAGACGATGCCCAAGACCGGCCGTTCCAGCCTGGGCGTTCTCACCCCCATCCTTTCGAGCAGCGCTTTCTTGCAAACCGTCTTGCCACTCATGCTCTCCGGGCTGAAGTGCGCGGCAATCAGCTTATCGGTGGCAGGATCCCAGAAGTCGTAATCCACGCCGTTCAAGATACCTTGCAGGCGATCTCTTCGCGAACGAAAGACGCCTTCCAGACCGCTGCCGAACTCCTTGGTCTGGATCTCCTGGGCGTACTTCCGGCTCACCGTGGTAATGAAATCCGAAAAGACGATTCCGCCTTTCAGAAGATTGACCTTCCCGTAATATTCGAGGAAATCCATCGTGAACAGATCTTTGCCCAACGAAATCTGCGGCAGGATTGTCGCCGGGAAAAGCCCCGGGTACCCCACGTTATGGATGGTGAAAACCACGGAGGTGTTGCGGAAGAATTCGTCCTGGTGGTAGAGGTTGCGCAAATAGATGGGGACTAGGGCCGTTTGCCAGTCGTGGCAATGGATGATATCCGGCGGCGTGGCCGAGCGCTTCGCGAGCTCCAGCGCCGCAAGGCTAAAAGCCGCAAAACGCTGGGCGTTGTCGGGATAATCCTCACCATCCTCCTGGTACAAGCCCGGGCGGTCGAATAAGGATGGGCATTCGACCAGATACGTTTGAACGTTGTCTGCTGCACCGGCGTCCTGAATCGAGGCAAACTTGAATCCCTCACCCAACGGGAGAGTGAGACTCCGCATGGTGGGTTCGGGCTTGCCGGGCTTGGTCATCCGGTAGCGAGGCAGTATGACCTCGAGTTGATGTCCCAGTTTTGCCAGAGCTTTTGGCAGCGCCCCCACGACGTCGGCCAACCCGCCAGTCTTCGAAAAAGGCACACCTTCAGAAGCTACAAAAACAATACGCAATCACTTACCCTCTCTTCTAGTAGTTTGGAGATTTCAGATCCTGCCGCGCCTCCCTCAGCTAAGTTAGAGGATGCTCCGTTGGATTGTCAAGCACCGCCAGCCCGGTTGCTGGAACCACTGAGGCACAAAGTAAGGACCCGTTCTGCTTAGGTCTCTGTACCTCCGTGTCTCTGTGGTGAAGGATGCGTTTGGCACCCAAAAGCAGCCCCATCTTCGGTTCGTTTTCGCACTTCACGAAACCTGACTTCCTTTGTTTTCAATGACTTCTTAGCTTCGTTCCCACTGTTTTGCATTTTTCTCGCAATGTCATTCCGGGCGGCGCGAGACTCGTGGCTCCGCTCGAAATGAGAGCGACGCGTGACGTCCCCCGAAATGCCGAACTTTGAGTGAAAAACACCGGTTTAGTGCTCATAAGTGGGTTCGTCCTCGCTTCATTTGCGCACTTCATGAAACCTGACTTCCTTTGTTTTCAACGACTTCTTAGCTTCGTTCCCACTGTTTTGCGTTCTTCCGCGCGCACTGGGGGAAAAGCGGTTTCACGCCAAGGCCGCAAAGAAAAAACGGTCACTTTGGCTTTGCGACTCATTGTGGTCTTGCTGCCTCGACTTCGACTTTCTGACTCCCATCGACTTTCCCGTACGACCGGCCCGGGGACGGCTGCTCGTGCGGACATTCCGTCCCCAGCGTAAGCTACAATTGTAGCATAGAGTCGGGAGTTTGTCAAGCGAAAAATTCCAAAGTGCCGCATGCCGATCCCAGGGACATCCGTACCGAATCTGCGGTAAGATGACGCGTTCGGGATTGACCGACGGGCGGCCCGCGATCATGCTGCTGCATCTGGTCCAGCCGGAACCCTACTGAGGAATAATGGAGTCATCGGCCAAAGAAAGACTCTACGCTTTCAAACCCCGGCACTCGTTTTTTGTGGGGATCGATTCGGATGGCTGCGTATTCGACACCATGGAGATCAAGCAGAGAGAGTGCTTCATCCCCAACATCATCAAGTACTGGAAACTTCAAGCCGCCTCGAAATACGTGCGCGCCGCGGCGGAGTTCGTCAACCTCCATTCAAAGTGGCGGGGCATCAACCGCTTCCCTGCCCTGACCAAGACCATCGAATTGCTGCGCGATTGGCCGGAGGCCATACGGAGCGGAGCAGTAATTCCGGATCTCACAAGTCTCCAGGCCTGGATCGATTCCGGCGCAGCACTGGGCAATCCTGCGCTTGAAGCAGAGGTTTCGAAAACCGGGGATCCGGTCCTGAAGCAAGCTTTGGAGTGGAGCAAAGCCGCCAACCGCTCGATCGCCGATCGGGTCAAAGGCGTGCCTCCCTTCCCCTGGTTCCGCGCTTGCTTGGAGAAGCTTGCACCGAAAGCTGACATCATCTGCGTCTCAGTAGCTTCAGTCGAGGCTTTGGAACGCGAGTGGCAGGAGCACGACATCGCAAAATACGCGGCTGTCCTCGCCGGGCAGGAAATGGGAAGCAAGAAAGAACACCTGAAGATCGCCTTGGCGGGCAGGTACGAGAAGGATTGCGTCTTAATGATCGGCGATGCACCCGGGGACCTGGCCGCCGCACGCGCCAGCGGGGCCTTGTTCTTCCCCATTAACCCAGGATACGAAGAGCAGTCCTGGGAGAGGTTCTATCGCGAAGGCATCGAACGTTTCTTCAATGAAACGTACGCAGTTGGCTATGAGGCATCGCTCATCGAGGAATTCGAGAAGTTGTTGCCGGAAGTCCCGCCGTGGAAGGTGGCAGTGGGCAGGTAGGCAGGTGGGCAGGTCGGCAGGTGGGCAGGTCGGCAGATGGGCAGGTCGGCAGATGGGCAGGTCGGCAGATCAGCGGTGGGCAGGTGTGGGGTAAGGTAGGAAGCAGTGGGCACTTCTAACTTCTAATTTCTGATTTCTGCCTTTCCTAAACTTCAATCTCTCCGATACTTCCGACAATCCTGGCGGGCTGGTAGGGGAAGCGGCGGACATCCTGCTCGCGCGTGACCCCGCTCAGGACGAGGATTGTCTCCATCCCGGATTCAATCCCCGTCACAATATCGGTATCCATGCGGTCGCCGATCATGACGGTGTGCTCGGAGTGAGCACCCAGGTAATTCAACGCCAGCCGCACCATGAGCGGGTTCGGCTTGCCGATGAAGAACGGGCTGACTCCGCTGGCGCGCTCGATCAGGGCTGCCATAGCTCCGCGGGCAGGCACCATGCCGTCCTCTGTCGGCCCGGCGGGATCAGGGTTGGTGGCGATAAAGTGTGCTCCAGGTGTCAGGTGCCACGTGTCATAATATACCGTGCCGGCCTGGAGGAGACTCCGTAGTTTGCAGCCAGCCACCTGACTTCTAACTCCGGTCTTCTCAAAACTCGCTGTCCTGGAAATAGGCGTTCGAAATGTATTGCGACAACATTCGCTGGGTGTTGAAGAACGAACCATTGACGGCGATTGCGGATCGCATAACCGCGGCGTAGGCCTTGGGGCGGCCATAAAACATGGGGAGGATAATCATTTCTAACTTCGCATACAAAGAACCTGCCTCAGCCTCTTCATTCTCCAGGGTTTCAGGGCCATAGCCGATCGACCAACCCGTAAAGCCATCCAGGCAGCCTTCCACCCACCAGCCGTCGAGAATGCTGAAGCTGGGAACGCCGTTGAGCGCGGCTTTCATGCCGCTCGTTCCCGAGGCCTCCTGCGGCCGTTTGGGGGTGTTCAACCAAAGGTCAACACCGCTGCAAAGCAAGGTCGCCCACGTCCAGTCATAGTTGGGGACATACACAACCTTGATTGTTTCCTTGAGGGATTCGCCGGCTTGAAAGATCCGGCGGATGAGGTCTTTTCCTCCATTGTCATTGGGATGGGCTTTTCCACCGTAAATGACCTGGAGGGGGCCGGCATTCCTGGCAATCCACCTCAATTGGTCGGGCTTCCAAAACAGCATGTCCGCCCGCTTGTAGGTTGCTGCCCGCCGGGCAAAGCCGAGGGTCATAACCTTTTCATCGAGTTGCACACCCGTGCGCTTTTGGACCTCCTCAAGCAGCGCGCGCTTGGCCGATGCGTGCGCGGAGAGAATCTCCTCGAGAGGAATGCCGATCGCATAGCGAAGATAAAGATTGTCGCGCCGCCACTCCGGCATGTGCCGGTCGTAAAGGTCGCGGAAAGGAGCCGACGTCCAGGTCAGCCCGTGAACACCGTTGGTGATGGCACGAACCGAATAGCTCGGAAACATGTGGCGCGAAACTTCGCCGTGCTGCATGGCCACGCCATTCACATAGCGGGAACCGGCGAGAGCCAGGTAAGTCATGTTCAAATGCGCGTCCAGGCAGGCGTTCAAAGACTGGAGAGCCGCGGCCCGGTCATCGCCCAACACTTGGCGGACCATGTCGATGGGAAACTGATCGTGGCCGGCGGGCACTGGCGTGTGGGTTGTGAACACGCACTTATGTCGAACCGCGAGGAGGTCGTCCGGTTTTGCCTCGCAGATGTTGCGGCCCCCCATCCGCTGGGCCACCAAGGCCAACACCAGCAGGGCGGCGTGCCCCTCGTTCATGTGATAACTGGAGATGTGGTGATGGCCGAGTTTGGGAAGGATAGCCACGCCGCCCATCCCCAGCACTGCTTCCTGGCAAAGGCGGTAACGGAGATCGCCGCCATAGAGGTGATCCGTCAGTGTCTGGTCCCAAGGTGGGTTCTCCGGCAAGTTTGTATCCAGCAAATAAACTGGAACGACGTCGCCCCCAATCCCCTCCACCAGGTAACGCCAGGCGCGCACTTTGACCTCGCGCCCTTCGATTCGGACGGAGACCACAGGCTTCATCAGCTCCAGTTTCTCTTCCGGATTCCAGGTGGCGGGAGATTCAGTTTGATTTCCGCGCTCGTCCAGGCGCTGCGCAAAATAACCCTTGCGATGGAGCAGGCTCACCGCCACTACGCGCACGCCCAGATCAGCGGCGGAGCGCAACGTGTCGCCGGCCAACACTCCCAGGCCCCCGCTGTAGGTGGGCATGGCCGGGTCAAGGGCCACTTCCATGGAGAAATAGGCAACGCGCGAGGGCGTGAAAGGGGGAATCATAGGGTCCTCACTCTCTGAATCTGCACTCTAAGACTATCGGCTTATTGTTAAATGTGGATTAACATCTGTTTCTTGACAGCTGGTATCCTCCCGCGCCCGCAGGACTGCGCACTCTCGTTCAGGGGACGAAGGCGAGTGCGGACAGCAATTAAGTATTGTGATAATTTGATTCAATTGCAACAAGTCCCGCAGTTTGGGACTTCGACTATGGAGAATGAAATGGATTACACCTACGAAGATATTGCCAAAATGATTGACCACTCTCTGCTGAATCCGGTCATGACCGACGGAGAACTTGAACGGGGATGCCGGGAGGGGGTGGATTACAACTGCGCCAGTGTCTGCATCCTGCCTTATTACTTGAAGCGATGCGCGGAGATACTGCGCGGCAGCACAGTCAAGCCCAGCACCACAATTGGCTTTCCGCACGGCGGGCATACGACCGCGGTCAAGCTTGCGGAAGCGAAGCAGGCCCTGGAAGACGGCGGCGAGGAACTGGACATGGTCGTCAACATCAGCAAGGTGCTGAGCGGCGATTGGGCTTACGTACGCCAGGACCTCAAGGCCGTCATTGACCTCACTCACGCCCATGGGCGAAAAACCAAGGTAATCTTTGAGAACTGCTACCTCAAGGACGAACACAAGATTCGACTTTGCGAAATCTGCGGGGAGTTGGGGGCGGACTGGGTGAAGACCTCCACCGGCTATGGCAGCGGGGGCGCTACGATCGAGGATTTAAGACTCATGCGAGCGCATTCGCCGGCGCACGTCCAGGTGAAGGCGGCAGGAGGCATCCGCGATCTTGACAAGCTGCTCGAGGTCCGAACTCTAGGCGTTACCCGCGTCGGCGCCAGCCGGACCTCGGCCATCCTCGAGGAGTGCAAACGCCGGCTGCGATAGGCGGTTTTCGATTGGTGATTTGCGATTTGTGATTTGTGATTTAAAAAGCTCTGCAGGTCCGCAAATCGTCCGGTCCAGGTCGTTTCCGCGACGGCAGGACGCCACCGTGTTTCAACTCGCCGAGATTTGGGCAGACTCAGCCGGCGCAGGGAGCCGGCCAATCACAAATCACCCATCGCAAATCACAAATATACTGATCCCTACTTCTTAAGCCTCTTGCGCTGCATTTCCAAAGCCTCGGGGGCGCGCGTCGCCATCCACTGTTCATACTTGCGGGCAAGCGTCTCGAGGTTCTTCCAGGCGAGCGGATTCTTGCGCGCCTCTCGAAGCCCAGGCGCAAGATGCCTGACTTTTTCCCACGCCAGCCACAGTTCCCCGGTGTTCTCGAAAAACAAATCTTCCTTGATGAGGCCGTGGTTGACCAAAGAAGCCGCCATATCCCAATAACTCACCGCCATGCGGAAAAGGGCGTTCTCCTCAGATCCCATTGGATATTGCTTTTCCATTTCTTCCATCGAATCCGCATGAAACTTCCCGACCAACCACTCGCGCGCCCGGCGCAGCTTCTCTTCCCGGCGGAGTTCATAAAGGCGCAGCAGCAGCTCAGCGTCGTAATTATCAGCACTCTCTCGCACATTAACCTCCCTCGACCTTTGTGCTTCCAGCGTCGGTCTTCGAATTGCCGTTTTCGAGTTTCGAGCCTTGGACCTCGAGGTTCGCCAAAAGCCTCCGAACCTCACTTTCGATCAAGTCACGCACATCCCGAAAATACTCAAGACCTAGCGAGAAAGGATCAGGGATTTGCCACTTGATCAGTTGCCCTTTGAAATCTGCCGGGAGCTTGCATTTCACTCCGAACCCCATCTCCACCACGACGTCCATCTCGGAAACGGGAACATCCTGCAAGCCTTTTGACCAGTGCCCCGCCAGTGTAATCCCTTTTTCGCCCAGGGCCGCGCGCGTGTCAAAGCTTATCGCACCCAGCGGGTGAGTGCCGGCGCTGAAAGCCTGGACTTTTCCGTTGCCGCGCTGGTTGGCCAGCGCCTCCGCCATCTGGCTGCGACAGGCATTGCCGTAACAAACGAAAAGAATGCGCACTCAGTACCCTTTCACCGCTTCCTGCCTTTACAAATTGATACCATAATTTCCGAGAACACGTCACTAATTCAAGCGGTGGTATAATCCTGGCCACCGAAAGGTCAGGATGTGAATGCGTGCCAACCACCGGATGCAAGCCGATGAACTCACGGGAGGGCAGGGAGAGGCGCTCCCGAACCTGTGCCCCGGTGGGCAGCGACGTTGGCGCCCGCAACTCGCCCGGCGTGCTTCTTTAATCCCAGCCTTACTCCTTACGTTCTCAGCACCTTACGGATCGCACGTCAGCGGACAACAGCCCGGCGCGACCGCCAACATCAAGGTCACAGCCACGTCCGTGGCGGTCGACGTGATTGTGACGGACAATAAGGGCCGCCACGTTGGCGGTCTTACCGCCAGTGATTTCCGAGTTTACGAGAACGACGCCCCGCAGAAGATTGTCTCCTTCACCCCTCCGACAGAGCCCGCCAAAGCAGCGCCGTTGGAAGTTCAGGGCGGCGCGCCGCCAATCGAATCGGACGCCACATACGCTTCGCAAACTCAGACGAGAGCGCAGGCTGCGCGGCAAGCTAGCGTGGGCCGGCAAAATCCCGACGAAATCGCTCCTCCCCCCGCGCCCGCGTCCGCTGCGCAGGGAGGCGGAGAGCGGGGTCCGGCCGACATCACTGCTGCCGAAAAGCTTGCCCATGTCCGTTTCATTACCATCGTCTTTGATATCGCCGACATCCAGGCGGGCAACTTGAAACGTGCCCGCGAGGCTGCGGAAAAATACTTGAAGACTCAGGTTGCCCCGGAAGACTTCGTGGCCATCTACCGGGTCGACAGCAGCCTGCACCTTGCGCAACCCTTCACCCAGGACAAAGATCAGGCCGCCCGAGCCTTGCGAAAAGTCGGCGAGCACGTGACCTCGGGGCGCCTCACGGCTCAGCAGAGAATCGAAACGCAGGACGAAGTCAACGGTATTGTGAAGGCTTGTGCGAGCCAACAGGGGGGCTTTGGAAGGGGATTGAGCAACGCGGGCTGCGACTGGCGGGGATTGAAAACGCTCCAGGACTACCTTTGGAACCTGAGCCTCATGCAGGCGCGGGCGGTGTTTGTGGCCCTGCGGGCGATCGCGCAATCCTACGCCGACGTTCCCGGACGCAAGAACGTGGTGATTTTCTCTGAGGGATTTATTCATTCCCCGGAGGCGCAAGCTCAACTGAGTTCAACTATCGACGCTGCCAATCGCGCCAACGTGACCTTTTACATTATTGATGCCTCCGGGCTGGCAGCGCCTTACGGGGCACAGAGTAATGTGATGGAGGTTACTGACAACGAGGAGGCGTTCGTAGCAGCCAATGCGGGACCTGGCTCCAATAAGTTCGATTGGATCGGACGCTTGGGAAAAGACAATATCCACGACGATTTGCAGCAGCTTGCCACGGGCACGGGTGGAATCCTGATCAAGAACCAGAACGACCTCCTCGCGGGACTTTCGCGCGTGGACGACGACCTGCGCGAGGCTTACACGCTGGTTTACCAGCCTGCGAACACAAATTATGACGGCGCCTTCCGGCACATCCGGGTGGAGGTTGCAAAGCAGCGATGCCATCTTCGTTACCGCCTCGGCTACTGGGCCATTCCGCCCGGAGAAGAAATGCTCATGAGCCCGGCCGCGGCCCAACTGCTGGCTGGTGTGGCGAGTGGCGAGCTGAGGTCGAGTTTTGCTCCCGAATTGAACGGGACCGTACTGTTCGCGCCAAATGGGCGATTAGCAGCTCCGGTACGCGTGACGCTCCCGGCCAAAGATGTCAGTTTTGAAAAGGACCCGGTCCGGGATGCTTATCACGGTGGAATCACCTTTCTGTTGCTGGCGCGTGATTCGGCCGGACGCCTCGCCTCCGCCCACCAGCGTTTCATCAACCTCGAATTCGATTCCCGGCAGCTCGCGGAATTCCAGAGACAGGTGCTCTCCATTGACGCTCGAATGGCGATTCCGAAACTGGAACCGTTAACGCTCGAAGTGATCCTCCAGTTTGCCGATGGAACTCTCGGGATCGGGAAACGACTGGTGGCGCTCGCGGGCAGCTCGAGCGGGCCTCAATTCACCGGCCTTCTGCTGACGAACCGAGTGCAGGCGGAAGCCGGGGCGCCCGACCCGAGCGATCCGCTGCGCGGGGCAGGATTTCAGCTCGAAGTGCCCGCCAAACCCCAATTCGCTCCTGGCGAGAAGCTCACAGCGATCCTCGGCGCGTCGAATGTGCCGCAGGATGCCTCAACCGGGAAGCCCGACCTCAAGCTTTCGTTCAGCATTCGCCAGGCGGATGCAGAGATGGCCACTCTCGCGCCCGATCACGTGATGGGAGCCGCGGGCCAAAACCTCGTGCTGGTACTGAAGCAAGTCGACCTGAGCTCCCTCGGCCCCGGCAAGTACACGCTGCTTGTGACCGCGGAGAGTTCCAGCGGTCAAGCGGCGGCAAGCCAATCGGCAGATTTCGCCATCGTCCGCCCCTCAGCGGGAGCGGAGTCAGCAGTGCCGGGGCCGGAAGCCTTCGTGTTGGGAAGTAACGAAAACCCGGCCGGCATTGCCACGCGATCCTGGCCAAGCCGTCCAACCGGAGGATTTGGCAACCCGTCGGTGCTCAATACGCCTTTGAATGACTTGGTACGAACGGCCCATGAACTCAAGGGAATCACGCCCGCCACGGGTCAAGACGAACTGCCACTTATCTTGAAGAAACTGGGGAACGCCGTTGAATCGTTTGTTCGTAATATCCCGAACACTGCTTCCACGGAAGATATTCAGTTGCAAGCTCTAAATAGCGCGAACGATTCTGCCTCTTACACCTTCCGGTACTTGGCGCTCACCGAACCGGGCGCGCTGGCCGCCGGGCTAGACGAGTTCCGCCGGGACTCCAAGGGCCGCGAAGTGGACACGCAGAGCCTGATGGGAGGGTCTCCGATTGTGACGAGCGGCTTTATTTCCTTGCCGCTGCTCTTTCACCCCCAGCACCGGACAGCGTCAGACTTTCGGCTGCTGGGGCGGCAAGCCCTGGAGCGACACGACACCTACGTGATCGGCTTTGCGCAGCGCGACGCCACCCCGCTTTCGATCCGCATGAACCCGTCAGGACAGTGGACAACCTTTCTGATTCAGGGCGTGGCCTGGGTTGACACCACAACCTACCAGATCCTGCGCATGAAGACGTGGCTGTTGCCGGGACAATCGAGCCTGGCGGACGTCACTACTACCGTCGATTTCGGCGAGGTCCACTTCAAGCATAATTCCTTGGCATTCTGGCTGCCGCGGGACGTAGTCGTCGCAGTCGTCTGGAAAGGCAACCTCTACACAAACCACCACCATTATTCCGACTATAAGGTGTTTAGCGTCGAAGCAGGAGAGAAGCCGCCCCGCAGTTGAGCCTTGCTCGAAGAGTCGCAGGTCTGTACGAGCCATGTCTCGCGGCCAAATGACTCAATGGCTCAATGAGTTAATGATTCGATTTCTTGATGAAGTACCGATGGACTGCTTCGTCCTCGGTCAGTTCGGGATGGAAGGTAGCGGCAAGAACGTTTCCTTGCTCGACCAGCACCGGCAGGCCGTCGCAGCGGCCTAACACCTGCACAGACTCACCTACTCGGCGGATGATCGGCGCCCGAATAAACACCATCTCGATGGGGCGGGGCGAAAGCTCGGGGCATTCACCCTGGCGCACGGAACTGTCTACCTGCCGGCCGTAAGCGTTCCGCTCGATGCTGATGTCGAGCAGGCCTAACCGCTCCTGCGCGGGATTCAGAACTTCCTTCGCCAGCAGAATGGCGCCCGCGCACGTTCCAAACACCGGTTGACCACTCGTTACAAATTCCTTGATCGCCTCGCCCATTCCTTCGTTCGAGAAAAACTTCAGCATCGTGGTGCTCTCGCCGCCGGGCATGATCAAGCCGCCTACTCCCGCCAGTTCTGACGAGTGCTTTACCAGCTTGTAAGGCGCGCCAATGCGCTCCAGCATTTTCGCGTGCATCGCGAAATCGCCTTGAATAGCGAGGACTCCGATGGGTTTGTGGCCGTTGTTCATGGGTAGTCGTCAGTCGTCAGTCGTCCGTTGTCCGTTGCCTGTGTCACTCTTCCCCTGAAGGAGGTCCTAACCTTCTAGCCAGTCCTGTCCCGTTTGTTGTAGAATTCTTGATGGCTCAAACTCGGCAATTCCTTGTTAACCTGATTTTCGATCCTGAATACCACGGCTACGTCGCCGATGTGCCACAGCTCCCCGGGTGCATGTCGCAGTGAAAAACCGTTGAGGCGGCGCTGAAGAATGTCCGCAAGGCCGTGGCTGCCTATGTTAGTTCACTACAGGGGCAGCCGAGCCAGCTCAAACCTGAACATACTCCATAGAGGAGGCCGGTTCCGGCAACGCGTCGCCCCGTTCCCGCATGGCGGAGACGTGCAGATCCACAGCTTCGCGGATAAGCTGAAGGGCCTGTTCTCGCGATTCGCCGACGACGGCGCAACCTGGCAGATCCGGTATGTACGCGCCAAAACTGTTTTCACCCTTTTCTATAACCACAAGATATGTCATTGGGGTTGCCGTCCTTTCAATCCGGCGTGCTTGAGGATGCTGTTCACTGTGCCCGCCGGCACATCGAGGTTGGGCTTGCCTGCAACAGTCACTGTGCCGGGCTTAACAGAGTGCGCGTACTGCCTATGGCTACCGGCGGTTCTCGTCAGTCTCCAGCCGTCTTGTTCGATCAGCCTGATCACCTCTCGAAATTTCACGTTCGCCGCCCGACGGACGCCTACCAGCCGCGCGTCTGCAACAATTCTTTGGGATCGAATTTCTGAACATCCAGCCCGCGCATGGCTTCGCCGACTTCCGCAGAGCACTCGGCCACGACTTCCGGCTCATTGTAAGTGCGTCGTAGCGCGCACAATCGCTTTGGCGCGCTTATCGGGGTCGGACGACTTGAAGATGCCGGAGCCGACGAACACCGCCTCGGCGCCCAATTGCATCACCAGCGAAGCATCGGCAGGAGTGGCGATTCCACCCGCGCTGAAATTCGGCACGGGCAGCTTGCCGTGCTCGCTCACCCATTTCACCAGGTCGTAGGGCGCGCCGAGTTCTTTCGACTTGGCCATCAATTCTTCTTCCCGCAGCGTGGTGAGTTGCCGGATTTCGCTGGTGATGGCGCGCAGGTGGCGGACCGCTTCGACGATGTTGCCGGAACCCGCCTCGCCCTTGGTGCGGATCATGGCCGCGCCCTCGCCGATGCGCCGCAGCGCCTCGCCCAGATTGCGTGCACCGCAAACGAAAGGCACCTTGTACGGCCATTTATTGATGTGATGCTCCTCGTCGGCGGGCGTCAGCACTTCGCTTTCATCGACGTAATCCACCCCCACCGCTTCGAGCACCTGCGCCTCCGCAAAATGCCCGATGCGCGCTTTGGCCATCACCGGAATCGTCACTCCGGCCATGATCTCTTTGATGATCTTGATCGACGCCATGCGCGCCACGCCGCCTTCCTTGCGGATGTCCGCCGGCACGCGCTCCAGCGCCATCACCGCCACCGCGCCCGCGTCCTCGGCGATCTTGGCCTGCTCGGCAGTGGTGACGTCCATGATCACGCCACCCTTGAGCATCTCCGCCAAGCCGACTTTCAGTTTCATTTGTTGATCGTATTCCCACATCGTTGACCTCCTCCGTAGTCGAGAGTCAAAAGTCGGGAGTCGAAAGCTTCCGGCTTGTTGCTCTTGCCTTTCAACTCTCGACTCTCGACTTTTGACTGCGCTTCACACCAACGCCACCCCTGCCCCTTCTGTCGACTGCTTTCGGCCTGTTTTGGCTTTGCGGATTTCCGCCTTAAACAGGTCGCCCAGAATACCGATTCCCTTTTCAATTTGCGCGTCGGTGGGGCCGGTGAAGCACAAACGCAGGGCATTGTGCTTCGGATTTTGGAAATAGAAATACTTCGAAGGGGCGAAGATCACGCCCCGCTCCCGCGCCTTCACAAGAATCTCCGACGTGTCGAGGTGCGCCGGCAACTCGACCCAGACGGACATCCCACCCTCAGGATAAACCACGCGGACAGCCCCGGGGAAGTGCCGCGTGGCGGCGCGCCGCAGGACCTCCAGCTTATGCTCGTAGACCTTGCAAATGCGCCGGATCCACTTATCGAGCCAGCCACGCCTGCCAAGTTCCTCGATCACCGCCTGTCCCAGCAGGTTGGTGTGAAGATCCGCGCGCTGCTTGGCCCAGCGCAGGCGCTCGATCACCCGGCGTGAGGCCGCGATCCATCCCACCCGCAGGCCTGGAAACCCCACTTTTGAGAAACTGTCGAGGTGAATCACCAGTCCGGCGGTGTCCAGAGCTTTCAAGGGGGGTAATTGCCTTCCGCTGTAGCGTAGCGCGCCGTAGATATCATCCTCGACCACCGGAACCTGGAAGCGCGCCGCAAGCTCCAACAACCTCTTTCGGGCCTCGAGCGGCATGGTGGCGCCCGTGGGGTTCTGATAATTCGGGCTGCTTAGAATCAGCCTCACCTTGGTCTGCTCCAGCACCGCTGCCAGAAAGTCCAGGTCCATCCCTGACGCCGTAACCGGAAGGCCGATCAAGCGGGCGCCGGGCGACTCGAAAACATTCCAAAGCCCCGTGTAAGTAGGGTTTTCGGAAACCACCGGGTCGCCGGGAGCAACCAAGGTACGGCGAAGCAAATCGATGGACTGCTGGCAACCGTTGGTAATCACCAGTTCGTCCAATTCCACTGGAATGCCGTCACGACGCAAGCGTGCTCGCAAGTAGTTTTTGAGCGGCAGGTAGCCGTCGCTCGAACCGTAGTGAAGCACCCTGGCGCCCTCACGGCGCAATACGGTATCGGTGGCGCGCCGCACCAAGTCGTGGGGCGCCATCTCATCCGCGCCGTGGGCCGCGGCAAAAGAGATGATCCCCGCCTCATAGGTGCTGGCCATCAACCGTCCCAGGGAATCGTCGCGCAGGTCCTCGGGAAAGTAACTCTCCCAGAACACATCGGCCCCTGCCGCACGAATGGGACGGGTAGTGGAGCGCACTGTCTCCGCCAGGCTCGTCACGTACGTTCCCCGGCCGACAGTCCCCTGAATCAACCCTTCAGCCTCGAGTTCGGCGTAAGCGTTGCCAACCGTGGTGCGATGCACGTCCAGACGCTTCGCCAACTCCCGGCTCGGTTCCAACCGGTCTCCCGCCTTCAGCGCACCCGAAACAATCCGCGCGCGCAACTGCTCGCGAATCTGCATGTAGAGCGGCTTGGGCAAACTGGAATCGAGGGTCACCTGCACCGCAGCCAAATCTCCTTTATTGCGTTATCAGACCAGATTGGGCCATTCGCGAGCCATTGTAAAGAGCCAAGTGGGCCAATTGGCGAACAGACCAAGAGCAAGGGAAGAAGAACAGGCAGTCGGCAGGTGGGCAGGTCGGCAGTGGGCCGTCGGCAGTGGCTAGCGCGCGGTGCGGAGTGCGCGGAAGGCGGTCAGGCAGGCATTGGCCCCAGTTCCCCGCCCCTAGCCCCCTCTTAGAAACGGGTTTGTTTCCCGTTCATCTCCAATCGTAGTTGACGGGCCATGTCCCGGAAAGACGGGCGTTTCATCGGGGAAGATCAGCAGCCGGTTGTGAATGGAGTCCAGTATTTGTCCATAAGATCCGCCCCACAGATCCGTTCGGCCGATGCTTTGTTGGAAGAGCGTGTCACCGCTGAAGATCTTTGGTTGCGGACTAGCAAGGTGAAGCGAGAGGCTGCCGGGTGAGTGCCCGGGTGTGTGCAGGACTTCTAAAACATAGGCGCCGAAGCGTAGCGCGTCACCCTCCTTCAGGAACTGATCGACATTCACAACGTCCGGAGGAATCAGGCCCAACCACTCCGCCTGCACGGCTACGTTCTCGTAGAGCGGCAGATCGCCCGCGTGCATCAGCACCGCGGCTCCTGTGGCGCGTTTCAACTGTTCGAGGCCGCCCACGTGGTCGATGTGTGCGTGCGTGGCGACGATGTATTTGGGGCGCAAATTGTGCTTGGCCAGAACTTCCAGAACGCGGTCAGCCTCGTCTCCGGGATCAATAACCACGGCCTCGCCGGTCGCTTCATCGCCCACGATGGAACAGTTACAAGCCAGCATGCCCACAGGGATAATCTCGTGAATCATCCTCAGTCATCCTTCCTTCCGCCCTGAAACATTGTACCCGATCCTCCGAGTCCGTAGGGGGACGGCTTGCCGTCCCCTCCGTCGATAGCAAGCCAAGGCCTAGCCGAGCGCGACGGAATTAGTTATTATAGAAGTGTTCATGGCTTCCAAAACTCATTCCCAACGCGGGGCGGCGAGGGCCGCCAAACAAACCTCCGTTGCGCCGGCGACGGCTCCCCTCAAGGGCGACGCCGGCCTGAACAACCCCGATCTCTATATCAATCGCGAACTGAGTTTGCTGGAATTCCAAGGCCGGGTTTTGGAAGAGGCCGCAGACGCGAGCAATCCGCTGCTGGAGCGAGTTAAATTCCTTGCCATCCTGGGGTCCAACCTGGACGAATTCTTTATGGTTCGGGTGGCGGCATTGATGAAGCAAGTCGCCACCGGCACGGCAGAGGTCGGGCTCGACGGGCGGCCTCCGTCGGTACAGCTCGAGCTAATCAGGGAAAGGGTCCGCCAGATTACAACGCAAGCCCACGATCTCTGGGGAAAGAACGTTCAACCGTGTTTAGAGGAACAAGGCATTTCTCTGGTTGATCTTTGCTGTCTGGCGGATGACGAACGCGCGGCTTTGGACGCCTATTTTCAGCAGCACGTGTTTCCCGTCCTCACACCCCTGGCCTTCGATCCTGGGCGGCCCTTTCCTCACATCTCCAATCGCAGCCTGAACCTCGCGGTGGTAGTTCGCGACCCAAAGGGGGAAGAGCACTTCGCGCGTGTCAAAGTTCCTGACATCCTGCCACAACTTGTTCCGATAACCTCCACTCGCGGAGAGTCCGAGGCTGCCCCCGCAGCGGGCAAGGCATTCAAGTTCGCCTGGCTCGAGCAACTGATCGCGGCGAACCTTGGCCTGCTGTTCCCGGGCATGGAGATCGTGGAGTCGTCGCCTTTTCGTGTGACGCGCGATGCGGAAGTGGCGATCCAGGAATTGGAGAGCGATGACCTGCTTGAAACCATCGAAGAGGCGATGCGGGAGCGGCGCTTCCTCGAACGTCGTACGGTTGGAAGTTGCGCAGGACATGCCGGACAAAATACTCGATATCTTGACCAGCCAGATCGGAGTTAACGTTCAGGACGTGTATCGCGCCCGCGAGTCGCTGGGAATGGACCGATTTATGGAATTCTATGCCCTCGAGCGCCCTGACTTGAAGGATAAGCCCTTTGTGCCGATGACTCCCGCCAACTTGGGCGCGGACTGCCAGGGTGATCTCTTCAGCTTGATCCGCCAGGAGGAATTCCTGCTTCACCACCCCTACGATTCGTTTCAGCCGGTGGTGGAGTTTGTGCGCCAGGCGGCGCGTGACCCGAACGTGCTCGCCATCAAAATGACCCTTTATCGTGTGGGCAGAAACTCGCCGATCGTGGCCGCGCTGCTGGACGCCGTCGAGCACGGCAAACAGGTAGCCGCGCTTATGGAATTGAAGGCTCGCTTCGATGAGGAAAGCAATATTGAATGGGCAAAGACTCTGGAAGACGCGGGGGTCCACATCATCTACGGGATTGCCGGGATGAAAGTCCACAGCAAGATTGCGCTCGTGGTGCGCCGCGAGGGCGACGTGATTCGCCGCTACGTGCATCTGGGCACCGGAAACTACAACTCCATCACGGCGCGTCTTTACACTGACCTGGCCCTGCTGACTTGCAACGAACAGATTGCTGCCGACGCCACCCACTTCTTCAATGCTCTTACAGGCTATGCGGCGCGCCAAGAACCGCAGAAGCTGCTTGTCGCTCCCGTTAATATGCGCGAGAAGCTGGTCGAAATGACTCGCCGGGAAATTGACCACCAGAAGGCGGGGCGGCCGGCGCGGCTGATCTTCAAAGTGAATGCGCTCGAAGACCTTGATATGATCCACCTGCTTTATCAGGCTTCGCAGGCGGGAGTCAAGGTGGATCTCCTGGCTCGGGGCATTTGCTGCCTTCGTCCTGGAGTGCCGGGCGTAAGTGACAACATCCGCGTGATCAGCATTGTGGGACGGTTCCTGGAGCACAGCCGGATTTACTATTTTCAAAACGGCGGAGCTGAGGAAGTTTACCTGGGCAGCGCTGATCTGATGCACCGCAACCTGAGCCACCGCGTGGAAATCATCTTCCCGGTGGAATCCCCTCGCTTGGTCCGGCGCTTGAAAGAAATTCTCGACATCTACCTCTCCGACGAGGTCAAAGCGCGCTGTTTGCAGGCTGACGGCAGTTATGCACGCGGCCCAAACCGCGAAACCCCTGGCGCGCCCTGCGCCCAGACATCATTCATCGGCCTGGCACCTGTCGAGGATCCCGGCAGGGCAACTGACAGCTCAGTTTGAAGACGCCAACTGGCGCAGACCGAAGCTCTCCGGCCTGTGGATATGCATTGGCTGTAACCCGCGGAGCTTCGCTCCGCGCGAGGCACGCAGTTGCACAACTCGCCCGATTAATGGGCCGCAGAGAATCCGGCGAGCCTGCGACAGGAAAAGTACAAGGCGGCCGCAGAGATTACCGGGTAGCCCAAGGGGACGCTGAGTAATGGACGGCCGAAGGGTAGGAAGAATAGAGCGAACTCAAACGGCGCAATTCCCATATTCCCAACTCCCGTTGCGCCCGCAATACTCATGCCCAACCGATGCGGTAACAACCAGCACATCGCCCCGATTAGGTCGTAACCAATCAGGGATAGAACAATCCACATATACCGTTTCGCCCCCGCCAAGCTCAACCGGAGAAGGTCCACTGCGTCCTGAGATAGCAAAGCTATGAAAGCGAGGTTGATTGCGCCCATTGCGAAAAAGGCATAGTAGAACTATGGTTGCCCGGGGTCTTGAATGGGAGGGGTTCGCCAAAAAACAACGGATTCAAGCAGATAGTATAGGCCCGCCGAACACAAAACGATATTTACAAGGCCAATGAATCTGAATAAAAACGCCATCCAACGAGGCATCGGCACACCTCCACGGGATACGCGTCAGACGGAATCTCAACCACGATTTCCAGTGACAAGAAGATACAACCGGCCGCCCTCGAATGCAACTGCGAGCCATTCTCTGCCTGAGGATCGCCGTTTCGAAAGCGCCCTGAGTGCGGCTCGACGTCGCCTTCGTCCACGTGTCGTGTCAAGGCAAAGTAGAAAGTTCCTAATCTGAGCAAAGTAGAAAGTTCCGCTTTTCGTTCTTTGGCGGCTAACCGGAGGAGCCCGTAGGGCGACGGAGGTTAGCCGCCAAAGAACGTCGGCGACCCGCCCCGTGTCGCGTCCGGCAGAATTACTCCTAAAGGAGGACTCTTCCGGAGATGGAAATCTTTCATCCAGTTGTGCACAACCTTGGGACGAATCCTCGGCGCGCTTGCCGGTTTCCGGGGTGAGGGCGTTTTCGGTTGAGCCAGGCACTCCGCCACGCTCAGGCCGTACTCACGAAACTTCACCGCCATGCTCCCGTCCAGCCGTTGCTCCACTCGCACCCGACCGCCCCGCAGTCCGGGGCGGATATCACCGCGTGCGATCTGGAAGATCTTCCCCTGATAGCGAATCGTGTAGTCGGAGGTCACGATCCGTTCTTCCACCACACTCAAGATCGACTTCAGCTCATGCTCCGCGCGCAGGGGACGATGCGCATCCGTGCTGCTCGCCGGCAGCACCGTGAAGGTCTGGTTCCAGTGCGGCAGGTATTCTTGCTCGAGATAAGTCTGCGCCGCGGGCAGGGTCTCAGCCCGCGCCAGACGTAACCCTTTCACCAAGCGGTCCTGCGCCGTGCCGAAGAAGCGTTCGATGCGACCCTTGGCCTGGGGTGAATGCGCCGGGATCCAACCAATCCCCAGTTCCCGCAGGCCACGCCCGATCTGCGTCAACTCTTCCTTCACCGCTTCATCAGCGGCTTCCAGCACCGGCCGGTTCACCGTAAACAGGCTGCTCTTGTCCGTATAAAACTCCACCGGCCGACCCCAACCCTCCAGGTACCCCCAGAGCACGCGCAGGTTCTCCTCCGTGCTGTCCCGCTCCACAAAACGTGCATAGGCTTGGCTGCTGGCGTCATCGATCATGGCCACCAGGTACAGCCTCGGTCCCCGCCCTTCCAGCCAGTCGTGCTCCGACGTGTCCCATTGCACCAACTCTCCCCGGAAACTCCGGCGCTGCCTCCACACGTGCACCTCCTCGACTGGGCGCCGCTTCCCCCGCCGCAACCCCGCGGCCATCATCCACTGCCGCAGCGTCTCCTTGCTCACCTCCACCGCGTGCTCTTTCGCCAAGTACTCGCAGGCTAGAGCATTTCCATAAATAATGTAGCTTGCAAACTGCCGACTTTTGTGGCAGAGTGTGCTCATGCGAGCCATACCGATTCCGATCCGCAGGCGCATTTTGGAACTCTACCAAACCGGCCGGAGCACGCGGGAGATCGCGCAGTTTTCGGGCTTCTGCATCGCAGCAGTGCGTCGTGTGCGCCAGCGGTTTCAGGAGCGCCGCACCCTGGACCCCCGGACGTATTTATGTGGACGCAAGACGCTGCTCACCGCAGAGCGCAAACAACGTCTGCGCCAACTTCTCTCCGAACGGCCCGACGCTACGCTGGCCGAGTTGGGCGCGGGCCTGGATCGTCCCTTCCGCACCTCCACGATCGATCTCTGGCTGCGGCGGCTGGGTTGGAGGTTTAAAAAAAACTCTGGCCGCCGCCGAGCAAGAACGTCCCAACGTCGCCGAAAAAAGGGCGCGCTGGCATGAGGATCTGGCGGGGGAGCCCACAGCCCATCTGGTGTTCGTAGATGAAAGTGGAGCCAACGCCAAGATGACGCGCCTGCGAGGCCGCGCACTCGGTGGACAACGACTGTGGGCGCGGATCCCCCATGGACATTATCAGACCAGCACGTTGATCTCTGGGATTCGTCTGGAGGGTCCCTGTGCTCCTTGGCTTTTTGAAGGGCCCATGAACGGAGAAATGTTTTTAGCTTGGGTGACGCAGGGGCTCGTCCCCGCCCTGCGCCCTGGCCAGGTGGTGATTCTGGATAATCTCGCCACCCACAAAATCCGGGGAGTCCGGGAAGCCCTGGAAGCCGCCGGCGCCCGGCTGCTCTACCTGCCGCCCTATTCACCGGACTTCAATCCCATCGAGCCCATGTGGAGCAAGATCAAACAAATCCTGCGCGGCCACGCTCCCCGGGACGACGAACAACTGCTTTCTGCAGCGAGAGAGGCCTTCCAGTCCATATCCGTCGCGGACTGCAAGGGCTTCTTTTTTAGCGCCCGATACGCCACATAATAAATGGAAATGCTCTAGCGTGGGGCCAAAGTCTCCGTACTTCGCTTTCACCAGCTTCAGCGCCTGGGCGCGCAGACTCTCCGCTAAGCGCCGATTCGACGCCCGGCCCCGCAGTCGGTGCACGATACCGCCGTCGCCTTCTTTCTTCACCCGTACCAGCAGCTTCCTCACCCAGCGGTCCGTTACGCCCAACTGCTGCGCCGCCGCCCCTTGCGTGAAATGTCCTTGCTGCAGCTCATGCAATACCTTTAGCCGATCCCGTTCCTTCGTGTTCATCACCAGCAGCTCCTGTTTGCTCATCCGGCAAGTTTGCCGACTTTCAACAGGAACTTTCTACTTTGCTGGAATAGGAACTTCTCACTTTGCTGCGACACTTCGTCCACGTGTCGTTGACTACTCTGTGCCGCTCTTTTATACTCGACCCAAGGTGAGCAGGGTGCGCGGTTACAAATGAAACTGGTGATCGTAGGCGGGCAGGCTCGCAAGGTCGGCAAGACCTCGGTGATAGCCGGTATGATTCGGGGGCTCAAGATGCTTGCTTGGACGGCAGTGAAGGTCAGCTATCACAGCCGCGAGGCCGACTCGCACGATGCGCCCTCGGCCGACGAACTTCCGCCGCATCTCGACTTCTTGCTGAGCGAAGAGCGCGACGCCCAGGGACACGGCGACACATCGCTGTACCTGGCGGCGGGGGCGCGACGGGCACTCTGGCTGCGAACTCGGGACGAAGGGTTGTCTCGGTCGCTGTCCAGCCTGCTCGAGGCTCTGGCGGGCGACGAGCATGTGATCGTCGAAAGCAATAGCCTGCTTGGCTTCCTCCAACCCGCTGTCTTCCTCATGGTGATTGACGAGTTGAGCCGGGACGTTAAGGCTTCAGCCCGGCAGTTCTTGGCGCGCGCCGATGCGTTGGTCAGCGTGCGGCCTCGTCTTGGGCCCTCCCCCCGTCCGGCAACGTACCTGCACATCGCTGAAGACAAGCCTGTCTTTCCGGTCGCGGTGGGCGAGTGGTCGAATCAAGAGCTGTACCGGTTCGTTAGCGAACGGCTCTCCTAGCTGTCGGGGCGGCCCTCGTGGCCGCCCTGGGGCAACCACAAGGGTTGCCCCTACACAAAATCAAGAAAGGAGCTAGCATGGCAGTCCTGACCGAGGATGAGATTCGCAAGACGCTGATGAGCATGCCGGGGTGGTCTTACGCCGGCAATGCGATCCACAAAAAGTTCACGTTCCAGTCGTTTATGCCCGCCATCGCATTTGTGAACAAGATCGCCGAAGCTGCTGAGCGGGCCAATCACCATCCGGACATTATCATCAACTACAACCAGGTATCCATCAGCCTTTCGACGCACAGCGATGGAGGAGTCACGAAGAAGGACTCTCAACTGGCGGATACGATCGACAAGATCTACGCGGCTGGAAATTGAGAAATCAAGGGGTCGAGAAGTTGACAATTTAAGTTTCCGTCCTCAACTTGTCAACTCGAAGACTTCTAACCTTCGCGACTGTTTGACTCCCCGACCTCTCGACTCTTCGACTTCTTGACTCCTCAACTCCGATGCGCATAGAATCCCCGTGACTTGCGTTGGGGAATAAGCGGATGTTCACAATCCTGCAATGGGTTCACTTGACTGCGGTTGTCCTGGGCGTGGGAGGGATGGCATTTCTGCTGATCGTCCTGACACCTGGGATCGGAGACTTACAGCCCGAGCAGCGCGAGCGGCTATCCAAACAGGTGACGGACCGGTTCAGATGGGTGCTATGGTCCTCGATGGCTCTCATATTGCTTTCAGGGCTGTACAACGTTCGCGAGTACTACTGGGAAGTCGCCTGGGGTAAGTCGTGGGAACTTTTGACTGGGAAAATCGTTCTCGCCTGTGTCGTCTTCGCCATCGCGCTGGCACTGACTCTTCCCTTCAAGCTTTTCGATTGGGTGCGCGCCCGGCGACAAATCTGGCTCGCCATCGCCGTCGGCATTTCGGTGGTGGTCATCTTCATTTCCGCTTATCTACGCAGGTAGGTGCAGGACGGCCTGTTTGAAAGTGCCCCTCTGCTGCATGATCTTCTTTTGCAGCAAGACGATAGCTTGCAGGAGCATTTCAGGCCGGGGCGGGCATCCAGGAACGTACACATCCACAGGAATGACCTGGTTCACGCCCTGGACGATCGCGTAATTATTGAAGACTCCGCCCGAGGTCGCGCAAGCGCCCATCGAGATAACCCATTTGGGCTCCGGCATCTGCTCGTAGAGCTTCTTGATCACCGGCACCATCTTCTGCGAGACCCGGCCCGCCACAATCATCAAGTCCGATTGCCGCGGTGAGCCACGGAAGACCTCGGCTCCAAAGCGGGCGATATCGAATCGGGAGGCTGCCGCTGACATCATCTCGATGGCGCAGCAAGCCAAACCAAAACTCATGGGCCAGATCGACGATTTGCGCGCCCAATTCACCGCCTGGTCCAGCTTGGCAAAGATCAAATCTTCAAAACCCGAAGATTCATTGGTTGGCATTAGCCGTTAGCCCCTCAATTATTATGCCACCTCCAGCCTGAGTATTCAATTGCAGGGGCGGGTGATCCTCGCCATCCAGCAACCTTACGAACCAGAAGGCGGCTCTGCCAGGGCGCCATACATCTCAGGGCGGCGCGCGGCGATGCGGTCAAACTCCCATTGTCCCGGCATCCGCACCACCCGGTTGCGGTCCGCGCCCGCCAAGTCAAGGTCCGCGAACAGGATTGTCTCTTCGGTTTCACCCGCCTCGGCTAGCGTCTTGCCCGTAAAGTCCACAATTTGCGAGTGGCCCACGAACCGGAATCCACGCTCCT
Source organism: uncultured Acidobacteriota bacterium (assembly GCA_963831905.1). Lineage (GTDB taxonomy): Bacteria > Acidobacteriota > Terriglobia > UBA7540 > UBA7540 > CAVROP01. The sequence continues at coordinate 1,085,651 of CAWHRX010000010.1, forward strand.
CGCCAACGCGGTTCGCTGCTACTACGTGGAAATGGTTCTCCGCGGCCCGGACCTTGGGAGTATGCTGCCAGCTATCTGAGCCTATGGGCCAATTCGTGGCGATCGCCAGGAGTTGAATTCCCTTGAGTTTCAATACCCTACCCGCTTCCGGGAAGCTGCAATCAAAACAGATATTGATTCCAATCTTTCCATGCGTCGTCTCGAAAACAGGGAACGGCTTGTCGCCCAGTGCCACGAACCTGTCGATCCCCAAGTACGGAAGGTGGAGCTTGCGGAAAGTCCCCGCAATTCCCTGCGGCGTCACCACCACCGCGGCATTGTAGATCCGGTCGCCGTCGCGTTCGAGCATGCCGACCACGGCGGTGCAATCGAGCTTCTTTGCCGCTGCCGCCAACGCTTCCGAAGCCGGGCCGGGCACCGGTTCGGCCACCGGGGCAGCCTCCTCCAAGCCCGTGAAGCAATACCCTGTGAGGGCGCATTCCGGGAATACCACAATCCCCGCGCCAGCCTGTGCTGTAAATTCAAGGCAGTCTAGGACCTTCTCCAGGTTCTTCGCTTTCTCCAGAATCTTGATGTCCATCTGCACTGCAGCGACTTTCATGAACCCTCCCCAGAGAGCGAAACCTCGAAATCCGAAAATCGGTCAATCGACTGGGAGCATTAGCTATTTCGAGTGTAGCATGAGGCTTTCAGCGATGTCCTTGACAAAGAGTTTTGAATTGTGAGTAAATTTGTCCTACCGATGGGTCGCGCCTCGGGATTCTATCTGGCGCGATGATAGCTACACAATTCAATAACCTTAGTACATGGAGGAACAATGACAAAAAGACTGATCGTTTTGGCTCTAGGATTGGCAGTACTGGTAGCAGCTTCTTTACCCCTGGTCTTTCACGCCCAGCCGAGGTCGCCGCAACCCGCCGCTGCAGTCGCGGCCGCCCCGTCTCCAGTCCCGGCGGCAAGTCCGGCGCCCCAACACCACCATCCCCGGATCGAGGCGGCCATCCGGCATCTCGAGGAGGCTAAGCATGAACTCGAGGCAGCTCCTGAAGAGTTCCGCGGCCACCGCGTGAAGGCGATCGAGCACGTAAACCGAGCGCTCGAGGAAGCCCACAAGGCGCTTGAAGTGGGACCATAGTTGGCCAAGGAAAGGGCCAGGTTGTTGGCCGGCCCTAGCCTGGAAGTCTTCAATTATCGCGGGTTCGTCCCTGAACCATGAGGGGATGCGGCTGACCCGAGTGGGCCCCATCCCCCTCCCTCCCTGCCCCCCGCCCCTTCTTCTCTGTTGACCGCCTGATTGCAGATTAGCGTCCTAAGCTTCAGCGCAGCACTCCGACTGGTGGTGACATTGGCCGACCTAAGCGCCGACGCTATGTTCAAACTGGTTCAGCACGGATTGCAACTTGGCGCTTGACAAAAGGCGAACAAAAAGCGAAACTACTCGCATCCTGACTGTGAGGTGCCTAATGGCCTCCGCGCCCGTAGTTTCCGTTTCGCCCGCTTCGCCGGATCACTTGGTGGGCATCGCTCGCATGGCCGCCGAAAGCCCCCTGGTGCGCGAGCGTGCTGAAGTCGAATACTTCGCACTTCCCTGCCGCTCCGCGCTTAACCGGGAGTCGAGCGGCCGCATGCCGTTCGCGTGGACCCTCAACCCTTATCGAGGGTGCGAATTCGGCTGCAAGTATTGCTACGCCCGCTACACCCACGAGTTCATGGAGATGTGGGACGGCAAGGATTTCGAACGTAAGATCTACGCCAAAGGGGCGGCGCCAGAATGGTTGCGCGCTGAACTGCGCCAAGCCAAGGACAAGGGTCTGCCGATTGCCCTGGGTACGGCAACCGATCCTTACCAACCGGCAGAAAAACAGTTCGAGATCACCCGCAGGATGCTCGAAGTCTTCCTGGAGTTTGAAGGCTTGGACTTCTCGATAACCACGAAATCTATCCTGATTCTGCGTGACCTCGATCTGTTAGCGGGAGTATCCGGCCGGCATCGCTTCAGCGTCCACATGACCATCACCACGACGGACGAACGCCTGGCGCGCCTGCTTGAACCCAAGGCTCCTCCGCCCGCAAAACGACTCGAGGCGGTAAAACTGTTGGGTGAGGCCGGGATTCGGGTGGGTGTCAATGCTATGCCCATCCTGCCTGGATTGAACGACTCCGAGAAATCTCTTGATGGTCTGGTGAAAGCCGCGCGACGGGCCGGCGCAAGGTTCCTTTACGGAAATATTCTTTTCCTGACCTCCTCCGCCATGAAGCAATTCATGCCCTTTCTCCAGGAGGAGTTTCCGCGCCTTGCCAAGAGCTATCGCAAACTCTACGCGCACTCTGCGTATCTGAACGGAGAGTACAAGCAGAAGATGACGAGACTCCTGGCGCAACTCAGGACGCGCTACGGCCTGGACGGCAACCAGGGCGAACCGCCTCCCGCCGCACGGCATCCCCAACTCTCCTTGCCGTTTGCCACGTTAGACCAGAGCGCCGATTCGTCGCGGCCCCTTACGCCTTGTGCTTAAGCGAGATCCAGGCGGCGCCGGCCGGCGATAATTGGGGTCCGGGGATCATTCCAAGGAACAAAAAGCCGGGTTCACGCAAAACACAGCACCCTCTCATTTTTGCCTCCTGCCTCGGCTTGTATTGTGCATATTGAGGCTGGCGAGAGCGAGGTTTACGGTTGGCCGGCGGCCCAAAAGAGGCCTCGAGAATCTGGCGCAAGAACTTCTCAGAGATGCCTTACTGCACTGAAACAAAAGGACTTATGTCGTTGCCAAGACTTGGACTGCGGGTTGGGCGGCAGCATCCGGCTAAGCCTCTCCGCCCTCTCCGCCGCGCCAATCCTCGCACTTTTGGGCGTTTATGCTCGCTTGCAGTGAAAGGGTAGTATCCCACTTTGAACGTAGCGCTGACTTTCATAGCCTGCCCTGAGCGAAGCGAAGGGTCGGCAATGCTGGCCTCAAGACCAGTTCTACGCGCCAGGCTGGGACAGTGCCGAGTAAAGGGAGGAACGCAGTATGAACACGAATTGTGAGCAGCGTGGTCCGCGCCTGAACCTGGACGAATTACGGGCGGCCGCCGCAGAGATGCGCGCGCTCGATATTATCGACATTTTTGCCGGGGGATCAGGTCACCCGGGCGGCACGCTTTCGATCATGGATATCGCCGCGGCACTCTACCTGCGCGTGTTGAATCACGACCCAAGCAATCCAACCTGGCCGAAACGCGACCGGGTTTTCTGGTCGACCGGCCATAAGGCGCCGGCGCTTTATGTCGCGCTCGGCCAGGCAGGCTACTTCCCTCTGGATGACACGGTCCTGCTTCGCCAGCTTGGCTCGGGGTTCGAGGGCCACCCCAATTGGCTTGAACTATCTGGTATAGAAGTTTCCAGCGGTTCGCTGGGGCAAGGGCTGGGAGTTGCGGTTGGCAACGCTCTGGCGGGAAGACTGTTGGGCAAGGCCTACCGCGTCTACTGCATCATGGGAGACGGCGAACAGCAGGAAGGCAGCATCTGGGAAGCGGCCATGGCCGCCGGCCATTACAAACTGGATAACCTCTGCGGCATCATTGACAAAAACGACCTCCAGATCGACGGCCGGGTGTGCGACGTCATGAACATTGACCCGCTGGCGGAAAAGTACAAAGCCTTCAACTGGAACGTTTTGGAAATCGCTGGGCACGATATGGAGCAGATCCTCGCGGCCTTCGAAAGCGCGCGGGCGGCCACGGGACTGCCGACCCTCATCATTGCCCACACCGTAAAAGGCAAGGGTGTGTCCTTCATGGAGAACGAAGCGGGCTGGCACGGCATAGCGCCGAATCGCGCCCAGTTCGAAAAGGCCATGGTGGACCTGGCGACGCCCTCGGTCCCTGCCGCGCGGGTCGAAGCTTTGCTTTCGAAAGCTGCTGACTACGGTGCGGAGGTCGCTCTTAAGTCAAGGGGCAAGCTGCCCGCCTTCCGGCGCGATTATTGGTGGAACGCCGATCCAACCATGAAAGTGGATATGGAACCCACCCGCATGGGCTTCGGGCGCGGGCTCGAGAAGGGCGGTGATGATGAACGCGTGGTGACGGTGCACGCGGATATTTCCGGGTCGATCCGCATCACGGATTTCGAGGCCAAGCATCCCGAGCGCAAGCATCGCGTCTTCAGCGTGGGGATCGCAGAACAAAACATGATGGAAGTGGCCGCGGGACTGGCGAAGGAAGGCTTAGTGCCGGTAACAGGGACCTACGGCGTGTTCGCTTCCGGCCGCTGCTGGGACCAGATTCGCACCACCATCTGTTATTCGAACTTGAATGTGAAAATCGCCGGTGCGCACGGGGGCATCTCCGTGGGCGCAGATGGGGCGACGCATCAGGCGCTGGAGGAATTCTCACTGATGTGCGTCCTGCCGAATATGCACGTGCTGGCGCCCTGCGATTCGCTCGAGACGGAGCGAGCCACGCTCTTCGGCCTGCTCGACCTGAACGGGCCAACCTACATCCGCTTTGCGCGCGAGGCTACGCCGGTGGTGACAACTGCCTGGACGCCCTTCCGCTACGGCGAGGCAAATATCATCCGCTATCGGGGTGAGACGCCGCGCTTCCTAGACGCCTTCGAGACCTTCCTCTCCTCTCAGTACACGAGCGAGCACGAGGAAGTTTCCATCGTCGCCTGCGGCCCCATGGTCCCCGAGGCCATGCGCGCCGCCTGGCTACTCAAGGAAGAATACAAGCTGGAAACGCGCGTCATCAACATGCACACCGTGAAGCCGCTCGACGTGGGCGCGTTGATCCAGGCTGCGGAGCAGACGCACCTGATCGTCACCGCCGAAGAACACCAGGTAGGCGGCTTCGGCAACATCGTGGCAGGCACCATCCTTCAACACCGCAAGAATTACAGGCACCCGCTGCTGTTCGATATGGTCGGAGTCAAGGACCGCTTCGGCCTCTCCGGCAAGCCGTGGGAACTGATGCAGGAGTTCGGCCTGAGCGCCGAACATATCGCCGAGCGCGTCTTGCAGCTCCGAGAGCGCTGGCTGAGCCGCGAGGAACACACGAAAGCAGCGTGATAAACGGACACGCCGAAGAGGGAAAGTTCCCTGGTGAACGGTGTAGGACAGGCACTCTTGCCCGTCTCTCAGGGTGGCGCATGGCGCGCCTCCTGGCAGGCAAGAGTGCCTGCGCCACTTCATCAGCCGGAGCACGATGGGTGAGGCGTTGCTGTGGCAGGCACGCATTAGAACCAAGCTTGGCGCCTCACCGGATTTCAAGCCGCAGAGCTTCGCTCTGCGCCAGCCGCGAATCCGCGGCGGCCTTCCCTGTATTCTAGAACCGGATGAAGTCATTGCAGCATATCCTGAACTCGCGTGGCGCATACGTCACGACGTTCTTTGTCGAGATGTATGCGCCCCTCGTGGGCCAGGCATGCGCCGACTTTCGACCTGCCGACTTGGTAGGCGTCGGGTCCTCCGAGAGCGCCGACAGCACAACAGGGTCCCGGTCTGGGAACTGCGCGACGAGGGACAGCGTGCCGCCCATCGCCTCCACTGTTTTCCGTAGCGTCGAGAGCAGCACATCGCTTCGCTTTTCGAGGCGCGAGACGCTGTCCTGGTTGATTCCCAGAGTCTTTGCAATACGGACTTGCGTCAGCTTGCGAGCTTTTCGAAGCTCGCGCAGGGTCATCTCTTCCGCCATCAACTCTGCCGCTCGCGCTTCCACTCTCTTGCGCTGCGCAGGGCGCAGTTGCCGGATTTTGTCATTGACGTTGACAGGCATGCTCAACCTCCTATTTGCCTTTGCCTCGCAAGATGGGCATCGAAGCGGTCATCCGCCACGCGAATCAATCGGCGGTAGAATCGCTTCTCGCTGGTTCCCGACTTATTCCCAGCCACAAGGAGGATGGCCCGTCGCCTGGGATCGAACGCGAAGGCCACTCTCCATTCTCATCCGGCAGCGCTGAAGCGCAGTTCCTTCATGTTCGGGTGACGGGAGCCTTTGAGCGTGTCGACCCGTGGCCGACCCAACTGGGGGCCAAACCGCTGGAGCAGACGGGACAATGCGAGAACTTCTATTCGCACATCTTCGTGCAACGCGTCAAACTCTGCCACAAAATCGTCGCCGATCTCAACAACCTAGCTCACGCCCGTAATATGGCATAAAATCCATATGATGTCAAAGCCATATCGCAATTTAAAGGACAACGGAGCGAGCTCGGACCTGCTCTTTAGGTCCGCGGCTCGTCCCTCCTCAGGACGAAAAGCTGCAGACCTGAGAAGGCAGGTTTGATGCGTTATCTGCTTTTGGCAAAAGGCCGCGTCGTGTGCTAGAATGCGCCGCAAAGCACTGGTTCGGCGACTGCCGTTTTGCCACTCCATTGCGCCGGGCCGGTGTGGTCCTATCAACAGGAGATCTACCTATGGCAGCCGTAGCCGCAGCGTCCCAGACCAACCTTGCCCACATACGCGAACTGGAAACTGCGCGAGACCGAATTCGCGCGCAGATCGAAGGCATTCAAAAGCGCCTAAAAGAACTCGAGCGGTTTAAAGATCCCGATTCCCTGCCTTACATCACTCTTAAACCCGTCAGCAAGATCGAGGAACTCGCGGCGCCCCGCGTCCCGCTGAGAAACGCATTGCGTGACGACATCAGAAAGCTGCAAGAGCACGCAAGGGCGGTGCAGTTGGAGTTGCAGGTGGCAAAACTCAGACAACAGGCGCCGCCAGTGAAGATGGGGCCTGTCCTCGTACACCCCGCCGGCCCCGCGCAGGGTGGCGGAGTCGCGAAACCGAGCGTCCCGATTACTACCGGGAAGCCCGCCTCCGTTCCGCCTAACCCCGAAGTGCAGGGACTCGATAATTCATTGACGCAAGCGATTGACGTTTTGAACGGCGACGCATCCATGGACAACGTTAGCAAGGTGATCGAGGCCATGAAGAATCTCGCGCGCGCCGGCGGAGACGATTCACGCGCGTGGGCCGCAGTCCGAACGGCAGGTGAGAAATTACAGGACGAAGGAATCAAGGCGGTGAACGGCAGCCCGACGCCACACTTCGACGACATGCACGATCTTCTCGAAGCCATGAAGCTGCTGTCACTCACGGGCGGGGATACGCAGCGCGGTTGGGCCACACTTGGAGTAGCAGCGGGCAAGCGCGTCAATTTCGCCATCGGTATGTTGCGCAGTGATTGCAAACTCCAAAACGTTCAGATGGTCCTGATGATCTCGAAGGAGGCGGCCCTCTTGGGCAACGAACTGGCCGTCCAGGCGGGAATGAAGGCCGTGACCGATGCTACTGTTACCTTGCGGAAGAACTCCGAGAGCCAGTTTCGCAAAGCTCCCACGCCGGCGAATTTTGACGCCTTCATGGATGCCATGCGGCAAGAGGGGTTACTTACGGGCGCCGATTTCGAGTTGGATAATCCTAAAGGCTTGCCCCACCTGACCTCTGGAATTGTACACACTGTCCAGCCCCGTGAAACCTTGCAGGATATTTCCAAGCACTACTATGGCAGTCCGGGCTTTTGGGACGTGCTCATTTTTAGAAATATTGAGAAGTTCCGTGGCTTGCCCGATCCCAATAAGATCGCACCTGGAACGATACTGAGAATCTCCTGAAGGCAGACGGTCTATCTTCTGCGGGCTGGTGCAGAGCTTCGCTTTGTGCCAGCCCGCGAAAAAAACGGGACGATGTCTTAGACCCAGGGCGTTGGCTTAGGCTGGGCCAGGCCGCCCCTTCGGGCTCCCGTCGGCAATTCAGGATCTCGCACCCTCAGCGATTAATAGTCAAATTCTCAAACAGAAACAACCCTGACTTCCCTGCCACGACGATATCCAAGTCTCCGTCGCCATCGATATCGACTACGGGGATCTGCATACCGCCGCCGGTACGGCCGCCGTAGTCGATGACGTGCCGCCGCCACTGGATTTCAGTTCCTACCTTGATGGGCTCGTACCAATAGATTCCCAGCGGCTCGCGGCTGCCTGGATCGTGGCCGTTGTGCGCGAAGTATCGCTTGCCGGTGACGATTCCGATGTGGCCGTCGCCCTTGAGATCAACAAGGGTCAGGGCGTGGGCTTGCGACCAGCTATCGTCGATCATGTGCTTGACCCAAGTGCGGTAGCCGGCTGAATCTTTCTTCTGCTCGAGCCAGAAGATGCCGTAGCCGTGGCCGAGTGAAGTGACGATGTCCGGCAAACCGTCGCCGTTCACGTCCAGCGTATAAATGAACCCCGTGGCGCCGAGGTCGAACTCAGGATGGAAGATCCACTGACCGTTGCGGGGGTCGGGCGGCGCTTCGAACCAACCCTTGGGGGTGATGATGTCGGTTCGTCCGTCGCCGTTCACGTCTCCCGCTCCGATGCCATGGCCGTAGCTCCTTGGGCTCACGATGTGCGGAATCCAGGCGGCGTCGCCACCTTTGCCTGACAGTTCGTACCAGGTCAGCGGGAATTTCTCGTCTCCAAACTGGGGCAGGAGTTGCTGCGGCTTGCCGGTGTTGAGGATATCCACCAGGAAAGCGAACTCGACCGGAGCGCGCGACTCGATCAGGTGCTTCGTCCAGGGCTTATTCTCCGCCCCAGGGTTTTCCCACCAGGTCAGCGTTTCGCCCCAATAGGAACAGCTAACGATATCCGGATAGCCGTCGCCGTTCACGTCGATCGCCAGGTCGCTAAGGTCTTCGAGGTAGAAATCCGAATAAGGCAAGCTGCGGAACTTGTGCTTGATCCAACGCGGCCCTTCGCCGGGAGCGGCGGGCGGCGCCTGCTCGAACCAGTTCTCCCCGGACACGATGTCCAACTTGCCGTCGCGGTTCATGTCCACGATGGCCACGGTCTCGCTGGGGCCCAAGTCGATGGTGTGCTTGCGGAACGGAATCTCGTCGGAGCCTTGCGCGCCTGCGCGGGGAATGAAGTAGAAAGCCGTTGCAGCCGTCAGAAGCAGCCCGCTAAGTAGAAGCAGCCGCGCTCCTGCTCTCCGAAGGCGAGAGGTGTTATGAAGGTAAGCGTTCATAGGGCCTCCAAAGTCAAGCGTCCGTGGTCCGTGGTCCGTTGTGTGTGGTGAGTGTTCTATGGAATATCTGTCATTCTGAGCGTAGCGAAGAATCCCTGCAGTGCCGCTAATCCGCGAAACTGTGGAGATTCTTCGCTTCGCTCAGAATGACACCCTGGCGCGGGCGCAAGGGACAACGGGCAACTGACAACGGGCAACGGACGGTATCCCCGCACCTGACACCCGGTACCCCTCACTTAATCCCTAACCCCGCGGCCAGGCGTCGAATGAAGCGCAATCCCTGCTGCGCCAACTCATCGCCGGACGGGGCCATATCGCGCCAGATGGCTGCCGCCGTGGCAAGGTCCGGCTCCGGCTGTGCGAACGACTCAATAGTCATCCAGCCTTGATATCGCATCGCCTTCAGCACCTTCAAAATGGCTTGCCAATCAATGTGGCCGCTGCCGGGAATGCCTCGGTCGTTTTCGGAGATATGAACGTGCCCCAACTCCTCGGCGATGGAGCGCAGCGCCTGCGCCGGATGCTTCTCTTCGATGTTGGAGTGGAAGGTATCAAAATGGATCTTGACGTTGGACGCGCCGATGTCGTGAACCAGGCTGGCCGCATCCTCGAGGGTATTCAGGAAATAGGTCTCAAAACGGTTGAGCGGCTCTAGACAAATCGTCACCTGTCGCGTTTCGGCGTGCCGTGCCACCGCCTGCAGGCCCGCGACGGCCCAAATCCACTCCTCCACGGTGCGGCGGCGGCCCGTCATCACGCCCAATCCCGCGTACATCGGACCGCAGACCAGCCGCGCCCCAAGCTCCGCCGTGCGGTCCACGCAGGTCTTTAGAAACTCCACTCCCCGGGCCCGCATTTCGGGATCGTGACTCGGCAAATGGCAATCGCGCGGCAGCACGCTACAGGTCGTGCATTCCAGGTGATTAGCCTCCAACATTTGCCGGACGGCTGGTATGTCCGCCGGCTCCTGCGGAGAGAGAAACAGTTCAACTCCGTCAAAACCCCACGCCTTGATGCAGGAGAACAACGCTTCGTGGGTTTCGTTAATACGCGTCGTCCAGACCATTGTGTTGACGCCGAATTTCATAAGCGAGCCCCCTTGACGCCTTATCCCACCGTGCTATTTTGAGGTGCCGAGCGGCTCTGCCACCCTGGCTAGTGGAAAGGCGGAAAAGCTGTGAAGCGATCAGCCCCCTGTCATCCTGAGCGAAGCGAAGGATATCCGCAGTTTCTTATGACTCAATAACACACGCACAACTGCGGAGATCCTTCGCGGAGTTTATCCTGAGCGAACTGCGGAGATTCTTCGCTTCGCTCAGAATGACAAGCGAAGGACTCAGGATGACACATTCGTAATATCTTCACGAAACGATCCAAGGCTTGCGGTATTCCTTGGTCAGCATTCTGTTGGCTTCCGCATCGCCGACGAACTGCTCTTTATCCCGATCCCAACGCAACTTCCGTCCCAACTTATAAGAGATGTTTCCAAGAATACAGGCACTAGTCGCCCGATGGGTGGTCTCGATATCGGAGTTAGGCTTCTGACGCGAGCGGACGCATTCGAGGAAGTTCTCCACGTGAGGCTGATGCTGAGGCGTCCCATCGCCTGTCGCCAAGGCGCTGGGTCCAAACGTTTCCCAGCCGTCGTGGACCAGGTCCATGGGCCAGATGGTATAACCCTCGCGATTGACGAACAGCGTGCCTTCCGTGCCAAAGAACTGCATACCGTATTGATGATCGTCGGGTCCGCGTCCGGCCCGATTGAAGAATTTCACCAGGAAGCCGTTTTCGTTAACCGCCGTGCCGGGATATTCGTAAGTCGCCACAATCGTGTCCGGAGTTTCGAAGACTCCGGAGGAAATAAACTGCCCGCCGGAAGCCGCCACGGTGCGCGGCGCATCCACGTCAATCGCCCAATGGACGATATCGATCAAATGAGGAGCCCAGTTGGTCAACTCCCCGCCGCCCGTCTCCCAGAAACCGCCCCACCCCATGTGGCGATTGCGGTTGTAAGGGTGGTAGGGCGCCGGACCCAGCCACATGTCCCAATTGAGGCCCTCGTAAGGCTCGCTGTCGGGATAAGGCGTATGCATTCTCGACTGCACGGACGTGCCTCGCAAGACCCAGGTATCGGCTTCCGTCACCCGGCCGATGCGCTTCGCGCGAAGCAGTTCAGCGACCTTCTTGAAGTGCTCGCCGGAGCGTTGCTGCGTGCCGCACTGAACGACGCGATGGTGCTGGTTGGCCGCCTCCACCATCCGCCGGCCTTCCAGAATGGTGTGGGAAATAGGCTTCTCCACGTACACGTCTTTGCCGGCCTCGCACGCCGCAATCATGGGGATGGCGTGCCAGTGCTCCGGCGTGGCCACAATCACCGCATCGATGTCTTTGTGCTCGAGGAGCTTGCGAAAATCCCCATACGTCTTCACCTTGGCGGGCACAAGGTCAAGACCGATCAGCGTCTCCCGCAGGCGCATGTCCCACACGTCACAGAGTGCGACCACGTCGACTTGACCCGTTCTGATAAAAGAGCCTAGGTCATAACGGCCCTGGTTCCCCGAACCAATCAGCCCCACACCGATGCGATCGTTGGCTCCCACGACGTTTCGCACCGCCGGACCTGAGGAAACAGCCAGACTCGCCGTTCCCAGAACGGCGGATTTATGAAAATCGCGACGCGACATCTTCAAGCTGTCCATCATGACCTCCTGGATCGCGCAGAACTGCTTCATCTGCAGGTCCGCGGCTCTTCGTGTCCTGCCGCCACGCCCTGCACCAAAATCCTGACGCCGTCAGGCGCAGGCATTATACAACCGGAATGCAATGAAAGGGTAAAGGTTAAAGGGTGAAGGGTAAAGGACGAAAGCCGGCTGCATCTTAGCCTTCAGCCTTTAACCTTCATCCTTTACCCTTTTTGAGAACGCTTCTTTGTTCACCACGTAAGGCATGTTCGTGGGGTCGCCGCCATAGCGCCCTTCCAAAACGTCGATGACGCCTTGCACGCAGCGGCCGGCCATCCCTTTGTCGGGGTCCGTGGAGAGGCGCGTGACGCGTCCGGCGCTGGCGAAATGGGAGAAGAGCCGCACGCGATTTTCGAGTTTTGGGTCGCGCAAGGGAGAATCCGCCGGCAGCGGTTCCTGTTCATAGACATCAAGCGCCGCGCCGGCAATCACCCCTTCTCGCAGCGCATCCACCAACGCCTTCTCATCCACCACGGCGCCGCGCGCGGTATTCACCAGGAAGGCGGTGGGTTTCATCCAGCGAAGCGTGTTTTCATTGAACAAATGATAGGTGGGATTCTTGCCTTCTCCCTCTCGAACCAAAGGGACATGAACGCTGACGAAGTCCGCTCCACGCAACGCCTCCTCAAAGGTCACATAGCCGATGGTGCGCCGTTCGGGCGTGAAGCCGTTCCTGAAGCGCACGTCCATGGCCTCTTGAATCTTGCGTGTAAACTCGTGGTCTTCGACGCCTCCGTCGTAGCAGAGAAAATCGACGTCGAAGCCCATCGCTTTCTTGATGAACGCCTGGCCGATGCGGCCCGTGCCGATGACGGCGATGGTTTTGCCCGTCACTTCATCGCCCAGAAACGGCAGGAAGGGGTGCCAGATTCCCCAGCGATTGTCGCGCACCAGCCGCTCGCTGGGACAGAGCCTGCGCGCCACGTTGCCTAAAATGAACAGCGCAAATTCCGCGGTGGCCTCGGTGAGCACATCGGCAGTGTTCGTGAAAGGAATGCGAGAGCGATTGGCAGCAGCGCGGTCAATATTGTCGAACCCCACGGCATACTGGGCCACAACTTTCAAGGTGCCACGGCCGGCTTCGAAAACTTCTTCGTCTATGGGGTCCCGAAGCGTGGTGATGAGCGCATCGATCACAGAGCGCACTTTTTCCACGATCAGGCTCTTCGCGGGCGGCTCGGGGCCGGGGTAGACCTCGACTTCGTAACCGCGCTCTCTCAGAACGTCAAATGCGTCCTTGCCGATGTCGCAGGTGGCAAAGACGCGGAAGAGCCTGCGTGGTTCAGTCACCTTTCCTCCAGGTTGTTGTTTGGCGCCCGAGCCGGAATCCAAAAGAATCTCACCACAGAGGCCGCAGAGTTCACGGAGAAGAGCGGCGGTCTCAGTGATCTCCGTGTCCTCTGTGGTGCATCTTTTTCTCCCAGTTCATAAGAAAGTCGATAACCAGGGCTGAGAGAATAGCCGGCTAACTAAGCCGCTTCTTCGCCCAGTCTCCGATCCAGTCTAGAGCCTTTTGGATGTTCTCCACGGAATTGGCAAATGAAAACCGCAGATATCCCTCGCCCCACGCCCCAAAAGCCGTCCCGGAGAGGCACGCCACGCCTGCTTCTTTCAGGATGGCGTCGGCCAGGGTGCCGGAATTCCACTTCGTACCTTTGATGTTCGGGAACACATAAAAGGCTCCCCGGGGTTGCCGGCAACTGAAGCCCGGAATGCGATTCAAGCCGTCAACGATGACGCTGCGGCGCCGGCGGAACTCTTCTCGCATGACTCCGATGGAGCTTTGATCGCCCCGCAAAGCTTCCACCCCCGCGATCTGACTGAAGCTGGCGGTGCAGGAGTTGCAATTGGTCATCAATTGCGCGATCCACTTTGCCAGGTCCGGCCGCATCACGCCCCAGCCCATTCGCCAGCCGGTCATGGCATAAGTCTTCGAAAACCCGTTCAGGATGATCGTCGACTCCTTCATGCCCGGGAACTGGGCTATGCTTGTGTGGTCACCCTCGTAGATTAACTGATGATAGATTTCGTCGGAAAGCACCGCAATCTCGCGCCCCGCAAGTTTATCTGCAAGCGCCTTGAGCCCCTCGCGGCTGATTACACCGCCGGTGGGATTCTGCGGGCTATTGAGGATGAGCAGGCGCGTGCGGTCCGTGATCTTGTCGAGGATTTCTTCCACGTCCACATCGAAGTTCTGATTCTCGCGTAAGCTGTAAGGAACAGCCTGCGCGCCCACGAAGTTGATCATAGATTCATAAATAGGAAAGCCGGGATTGGGATAAAGAACTTCATCACCGCGCTCCACGAGTGCCAGAATGACAAAAAACATGATCGGTTTGCCGCCCGGCGTGATGACAACCTCGCTCGCGTCGACCGGAATCCCCGAATGCTTGGCAGTGTACTCCGCCGCGGCTTCCCGGAGCTGGGGCAAGCCTGCCGAAGGCCCGTAGTGGGTCCAACCGTCGCGCAAGGCACGGACACCGGCCTCCACGATGTTGGCCGGCGTGGCGAAATCGGGCTCCCCAATTTCCAGATGAACGATTTCTCTGCCCTGCGCTTCCAGGGCACGCGCGCGTACGAGAACTTCGAAAGCTGTCTCGGTGCCCAGCCGCGACATACGCTCGGCCAGACGAATCGTTCTTTGCATAGTCGTACTCATGGTGTCCCCCTCTTCTTCACAATCGAATCTCGAGAATCGAAACTCGAAATTCGAAAATAGAAAGTGCGAGCTTGAAACTGGCAACTCGAAGTCAGAATTCACGCCCCCCCGGGCTGTCAAGTTCCAGTTTCGGCTTTACATTGTCGACCTTTCAGTCCTCAATTTCCAGCGCCAATTTACCCTCTCACGTCGCAAATTGGTGTCATTCTGAGCGAAGCGAAGAATCCCTGCATGGGTAGCGTTGAACGGCAACTGCGGAGATTCTTCGCTTCGCTCAGAATGACAGCGTCCCACTGAGGATTTTCGAGTTTCCAGTTTCCAATCTCCAGTTTCTGATTTCCGCTCTCCTTACGGGTGGAGCAGAATCTTACCGAAGAACTCTCGGCTTTCCATCTTCCTTTGAGCGGCAGCAGCCTCCCGGAGCGGAAAGGCGGAGTCGATCACGGCCTTGAGCTTGCGCCGCGCAATCAACTTAAGGGCTTCGAGGAGTTCTGCCTTGCCACCCATAAAGGAACCCATTACGCTTCGTTGCCGTCCAAAAAGTCCTTGGAGGTTGAGCTTCACCTCTCCTCCGCTCGTCACGCCGCAAGTCACCAAGCGTCCGTAGGTGGCAAGCGAGTTGAAGCACTCTTCCCAGACGGCCGCGCCCACGTGCTCGACAATCACATCCACCCCGCGCTTCTCGGTAAAGCGCTTAACCTCTGCGGATATTGCTTGCCGGCTGTGGTTGATGACTTCGTCGGCTCCGAGGGCTCGCGCCTTTTCCAATTTCCAATCCGCTCCGGCGGTGGCAATCACCCGCGCGTTCACTGCCTTCGCGATCTGGATGGCGGCGCTGCCCACGCCCGAGCCGGCGCCAATGACCAGCACATCCTCGCCCGGCCTCAGTTGGGCGCGGGTGAAAAGCATGTGCCAGGCGGTAAGAAAAACCAACGGCACGGCAGCAGCTTCGTCAAAACTCAGGTCGCCGGGGATGGGTATGACATTCGCCTCGGGCGCCTTCACGAGTTCGGCATATCCGCCATCCACGAAGACTCCCAAAACCGTGTAGTTCCGGCAGGCGCTGTCCAGTCCTTTGGAGCAAGCCTCGCACTGCCCGCAACTGATCCCCGGGCACAACAGGACACGCTCGCCGGTCTTCACGCGCTTCACCAGCGAGCCCAACTCCGCTACTTCCCCGGAAACGTCGCTGCCCGCGATGTGAGGGAGCGGAAGCTTCCAATCGCTCACGCCCCGCCGGAGCCAGAGATCCAGGTGATTCAAGGCGCAGGCCTTGACCCTTACCAGTACTTCGTTGGCTGCAACCTTCGGGTCCAGAGCCGCTTCGAATTTCAGCACCTCGGGACCACCGTGCTCGTGGAATCGGACTGCCTGCATGGGTCACCCCCGTTGCTCAAAAGTACCATTCCTTAGCGGCCTAAACAATGTATGATACGGCGGTGTGATTGGATTTCTCCGCGATTTCTGTGGCCTCTGTGGTAAAGCCCTTGCCGGCTTTATTCACGCGTCCGAATGCTTATGAATGCTAGCACGTCGCTCCAGGTTCAGGCCGAGGCTGGTTCCGCGCCGGACCGCTCCGTCGCCGTCGGTCCGCCGCTCGATCGCATCGATTTACTGCTTGCGGCCGTCCTGGCGGTCGGCGCGCTGGCGATGTTCGGGAAGGTGATCTTCACTCCTTCCATGCTCTTCATTCGTGACGTTTTCAATTACACATATCCCTCGACCCGCTTCATCCAGGAGATGTGCCGCCACGGCGCGCTGCCCTACTGGAATCCCTATTTCAATTACGGGCAGCCCCTGCTTGAAAACCCCAACCTTCTGTTCTTTTACCCCTACACGCTTTTTATCATTCTGCTTCCTATTGATCTCGCATACCCGCTGTTTTACGTGGTGCATGTTGCGTTGTCAGGCATCGGCACATTCCTTTTGGCGCGGCGCTGGGGGCAGAGCCGGGGAGCTGCGTTCTTTGCCGGATTCGTTTTCGCTTTCAGCGGCCCCTTGCTTTCGCTCTGCAATCTTTACAATCATGCGGCCTGCGCGGCCTGGATGCCGTGGGCGCTGCTAGCCACGGACCGGGCGATGCATGGGGCGCGGGAGTCCCACGCCGGGTATCGTGGATGGATTCTTCTGACGTTGGTTTTTTCGATGCAGTTCCTCGCCGGCGAGCCTCTCACGCTGATCGCAACATTTGGACTCTGTCTCGCCTATGCATTGTACCTACGGGGGACACGGCGCCCTCTCGTCTCGGCCGCGAATCTGCGCATCCTGATCGGGTTCGTGCTGGCCGGATGCCTCATGATCGCGTTGTGCGCGGTGCAATTCCTACCTTCCGCGGAACTGCTCAGCCACTCGCGCCGAGGCGCTCAAGGCCTGCGTTACGGAGAGACATCCGACTGGTCCTTCCACCCCCTTCTGCTGATGGAAATGCTGGTGCCGGGGTTCTACGGTCCTGCCCTGACCGCGCCTACACCGTGGAACGCCATGGTGAAAGACGGGAACAGTCTCTATTTTCTTTCGGTCTTCACAGGATTCGTTCCGCTCTTCTTTGCACTGGCGGGCTGGGCATTGGGCAAGGACCGGCGGAGAAATTTCGTAGCGGCCTCGGCGCTGCTGATCCTAGTCTTGTCCTTTGGACACTTCACGCCCGTCTTCTCGCTGGCTTACCTGCTCGTCCCCCTGCTCAGCCTGGTGCGTTACCCAGTGAAATTACTGGTTCCGGTGGTGATGCTGGTAGCGATTCTGGCGGGATGGGGTTTGGACGCCCTTCGGATGGAGGCCGGCCCGTGGAAGTTCAGGCGCGACCGCGCGCTTTTCCCGTTGGCCTTACTTTTGGCCGGATCGCTCGCGATCTGCGCTGCCGCGTGGCTTTCGCCGCAGGTCATCAGCCGTCCCATTGAACGGGCGCTGGTCTGGCAAGGACGTGCCAACCTGGAAGCCCGGGGAATGGCGGACTACCTCGCAGCCTCGCTTCGAATTTATTCCCCTGGGGTGGCAGGCTTCGCCCTGTTCGGACTCTTGCTGGTGTTCGGCAAGAGTAACGATCAGGCCTGGGCGCGCAAGGGAATTCCGTTGTTTGCCCTGCTGGGGCTGGCGCAGCTCATTCAGGTCAATTACGAAGCAAATCCCACCGTGCCGAAGACCTTCCTCACCTTCAGGCCGCCTGTGATTTCCAAGTTCGAAGATGAACCGGGCAGTTACCGCGTTGCTCCCATGGTCCGCTTCGACTATGGCGAGTCCGCGGCAAAGAACCTTCAGGGCTATGTGAATTTCGAATCAATCCCGGGAATTAGCGCGCTGCCTGCGGTAGCCCAGGGAACTTTTCAGCAGAGGCTCTTATTGACGATAGGATCGATGGTGGAACGCGCGGAGGGTAGTCTGGACCTGGACATGGAGCGCTCCTTGCCGCCCTTTGCCTACGACGTGTCGATCTACGTGCGGCGGCAAGCTCCTGACACGCTGCATCTGGATTGCCTGCTAGGCCGCACCAATGTGAAGTATGTAATCGGCTCGGCGGGACGTGAATCGGCCGCCGTGAAGGTCGTGGGAGAGATCGCGAACGGTTCTCCGACGCCGAGCTATCTCTATGAGACCCGTTATTTTGTGCCGCGCGCCTACGTGGCCGGCAATTCGATCTTTACCACCAGCCCCCTTGAGACCTTGCGCCGCATGGCTTCGCCGGATTTTGACGCTCTCGGAAACGTCATCCTGGCGGCCGATGCTGCGGACGCCGCCGGCTCGCCGGCGGTCCAGGGTTCAGGCGCGGCGGGCCAAGTCGAGATCACGGAGCGCCGGCCGAATACCGTGACGCTGCGGGCTGATCTCTCCCGCCCTGGTTATATCGTCCTCCTCGATCGCTACGACTCCAACTGGCATGCCTGGCTCGATGGCCGGGAAGTCCCGGTGCTGCGGGCCAATCAACTTTTCCGCGCGGTGTACTCTCCCGCAGGGCAGCACAGATTGCGCTTTGACTATCATCAAAAAGGGCTGCTGGCCGGGGCCTTGATTTCCGCGTTGACATGCATCGCGCTGGCCGCGATATTCCGCCGGTAAACCACGAAATCTTCAAAATCAGCGACTGGGGTGTAATAACTGCTGAGGAAGATCCGGAGTTGGGGAAAAATCTTGAGAAACTGCTCCGAGTCCAAATTGACGTAAGTGATGATAGGGAGAGCGTCGTGGCGCGCTACGACGATGAAACGCGGCTGAGTGTTCTTCAGGTCGCGTACCAAATCTTCCCGCATCGATTCCGGACACCAGGGAGACATGAGACCTAAATCGGCGTGGTACCGAGTCGGGGGAATGTGGCCCGTCAGGTAATAGATGACCCCACGAGTGCCCCAAATGTAGAGGCCATCGGAAGGCCCGGCGTTCTTCTTGAGAAAGTCGATGGCGGCGAGCTCCGTGCCCATATGCTCAAACGGCAACTGGTGCGGGTAGCTCTTGTAAAAGGTCTGAGGGCCGGCTCGCCATTCGCGCAATTCTTCGTAGCGCAATATCAGTTTGCTGAATTCGCCCGGAAGGGGCGCAAACACGGCTTGAGCGAACGCAATCCACACCAGCCCCGCCGCCAGCTTCCAATTCCGCTGCCGGAAATACCTTGCCAGCGCACGGGACCCCTCATAAATGCTGATCCCAAGATACGCCCAAATGACAGCGAAAAAAGGGAAGCAAGTCTGAAAATAGTAATCATGAAAACGAAGTTGCAGTGCGACCGCGGCGTAGGAGCAGAGCGCAGCAAGGAAGATCGGCGCGAAGCGCTTCAAATCCCGGCGCAGCCGCGCCACCACAAGGCCCGCAACAGTCGCCCAGAGATTCCAAACACCGCAGAAGTAGTTGGTTCGAACCAGGATGGAGAGAAAGTAATGCGGACGGCGTTGCACGGCCAGGGCGGCGTAGTGCGGCACCATCCCGAATTGCGCTTCCTTCATGGCAGGCCAAGCGCCGCTCGAAACGATCCAGGCAAGCACGGCGATGACCGCCACGGCAAGTCCCGCCACCAAGAATCCGGCGCGCTCCAGCCAGTCTCGCCAGCCGATGGTCAACGAGAGTCGCGGTGGCTCCTGGTCCAGGCCTCCAGCGTCAAGAAAAGGAAGAACGAGAACGAAGGGGAGGAAGGCCACGGCATTGTATTTGAGCCAACAGGCGTAGCCGAGCAGTAGGCCGGCAGCAAACCAACCTGCCCTGGACCCGTGCTGACGGCGCATCATGAGCAAGTAGGCGAGCAGTACGCAAGGCAGTTGGAAGGTCTCCGGCTGGGCAATCCAGAAATACCCCATCTCGGCGTGCAGGGAAGCATGCACCATCACGGAGATGGCGGCCCCCGCGCGGCCCAGGATCGGCTGCGTAAAACGGAAAAGCAGATACGAGATCAGCAGTAACAATAGAATGTCAGCCGCGGCCGCCGACCACATCACTCTGCCCACCAGCTTGGTAATTCCGGCGTACACAATGAAAATGCCCGGCGGCTTGGTGTCCAAAAGGTCGCGATAGAGTCGCTTGCCCTCGAGCAGACCCTTCCCAATCATGAGGTAAGCGCCCTGATCGTTGCCCAACGGGAAGCTGAGGATGGGGAGCGCTCGAACCACGACGAAAAGCATGGCGATGGGAAGCAAGGCCCGTTCCCAATTCGAAACTGAAGCCTTGCCCCGCAGAGTTCCTGCCGTGCCGGCAAGGACGGTTGGCGCTGGAAAGATGGTTTCAGCGTTCATGATGTCCCAGCGTCTCCATTTCGACGGTAAACGACGCAACTTTCAAAGCTGGCAACGGGGCTGTAGTTCCCGGTAATAAAGCCTTGGAGTTGCGGGAAGGTGGCCAGGTACTGCTCCGAGTCTAAATTCACGTAGGTCATACTGGGCAGCTTGTCGTCGCGTCCGACAACGATAAACCGTGGCCGAGACTTTTCCAGCCCTCGCATCAGCTCAACCCGCCAGGAAGGTGGTGACCACAGGGAAATAATGCCATAGTGTGACACAAAACGCGTCGGCGGCTGATGACCAGTCAAATAATAGATGCGGGACATCGCGGCCCATACGAAGATGCCGTCACTGGGCTTGGCGTTCTTCTGGAGATAATCAATGACGCTGAACTCGCCGTGCAGATGCTCGAACCCCACTTGTCGCGGGTAGTTGCGGTAGAAAGACTCGGAGTTCATGCTCCATTCGCGCAATTCCTCGTAGCGCTCCGTCAATCGATCAAACTCCTCAGGGAGCGGCCAGAAAATGACATTGGCAAAAACCATCCAAACCAGCACCGCGGCGAGGCGCCAGCCCTGCTGCCTGAAACTTCTCGCCCAGGCGCGGGCTCCTTCATAGAAGCGGATGAGCAGATAGGCCCAGACGGCGGCGAGGAAAGGGAAGCAGGTCTGGAAATAGTAATCGTAGAAACGAAGCTGCATGACCGCCCCAAGGTAAGCGCTGGTGGCACCGGCGAAGAGGGGGGCGAATCGCCTCAAATCCCGGCGACTCCACGCCAAGAGCAGTGCGGCGACGACGGCCCACAAGTTCGCCACACCCACTCGATAGTTGGTTCGAGCAAAGATCGCAAGCAGGTAATGCGGATTACGCTGAACGGCCATGGCCGCGTATCGCGGCACGACGTGGAATTGCATGTCCCACATGGCCGGCCAGTTCCCTTTGAAAACGATCCAAGCCAGTACGATGCCAATTCCAGTCGCGAGTCCCGCCGTCAGGGCGGCGGCCTTTCCGAGCCAACTCCGCCAGGCGATCAAGAGTGAAAAGCGCCGCGGCTGCCGGTCAAGTTCCTTCGCGTCGAGATCGGGGAAAAGGACCAGGAAGGGCAGGAAAGCCACAGCACTGTATTTCAGCCAACATGCGTAGCCGAGCAAAAAGCCGGCGGCAAAGCAACTGGGCGAAGACCACCGTCCGGAGCGGCGCAGGAGCAGAAAGCCGGCCAACACGCAGACGAGCTGGAACGTCTCGGCCTGGGCGATCCAGAAGTACGTCATCTCGCCGTACATCGAGGCGTGCACCATCACGGCGATGGCAGCGCCCGCGCGGCCCAGGTAGGGTTCGACAAACTGAAACAGCAGGTAGGAGATGACCAGCAACAACAGGATATCAACCACTGCTGCCGACCACATCGACCGGCCGAACAGCTTGGCGATTCCGGCATACAAGATCAGAATGCCCGGGGGCTTGCTTTCCAGGATATCACGATAGGGCTGCTTGCCTTTCAGCAAGGCCTCTCCGAACAAAAGGTAAATGGCCTGGTCCTGGCCGAGTAACACGCTGAGGAGAGGCAGGGCTCGTACCACCACGAACGCCGCGGCGAGCGCAGGCCAAGCTCGGTTCAGAAACGAGTTCCGCGCCGCCTCGCGTGAAGGTCCAGCCACCTCAGAGAGGACCGGCCGGGGAGGAGAAATGCTTTCGGGGTTCATGAAGTGCTCGCGTTCAGGAAATCCATATCGATATCGACACAATCAGATTAACCCCTAGTTCTTTTCAAGTCCAGAGCGCGGCTGCCCGTGTCAGGGTCGCGTCCTCATTGGGAGCGGCTGGTGGCTTCATCCAAGGAGGGAGTTTAAGCCAGTCCCCCCTGCCAATCCCTAGCACCAAAGTACCGAAAGATTCTGAGGGTCAGTGTGCTAGACTTTGCGAGGTATGAACGTTATCGCCCATGACACTGCCGGAAAAGCCCGGGGCCTCAGCGCTGCCTGCGGGTCTCTGGCGGCCTGCGGACTATTCGCAAAGACACCCTCCCGCCGGGTACAATTCCGGCGGCCGGAGGCGGCGTGTCATCGCGGCGGGATTTGAGATTCGTATGAATGAGTATAATAATTCAATGCCTATTACCTGCTCTATGGGAATCATGGCTTATAACGAGGAAGCCAACATCGGCCGGACGCTCGAGGCTCTGGTCTCGCAACGAACCGCAAGGGTAACCCTTGCGGAGATTGTAGTCGTAGCCAGCGGCTGTACTGACCGCACCGAATCTATCGTGCAAGACTGGGCAGCGCGGGACCAGCGAATTCGCCTGCTCTCGCAGCCGCGGCGCGAGGGTAAGGCCTCTGCGATCAACCAGTTTCTTCCGCAAGCGCGGGAGGAAATAGTAGTGCTTTGCGGCGCTGATCTGTTGCCCGCAGCAGACGCCATTGAAGAGCTGGTGGCACCTTTCGCCGACCCGGCGGTGGGCATGACCACGGGGCGGCCAGTGCCAGTCAACGACCCCGGGACATTTATGGGGTTTGCCGCACATCTGCTCTGGGACCTGCATCACCAAATCAACCTACGCAGCTTCAAGGCCGGGGAGATGATCGCCTTCCGCAAGATCTTCCAACGTATTCCTTACCGCACTTCGGTGGACGAGGCGTGCATCGAGCCGGTCGTTCGCGGCCAGGGGTATGAGGCGCGCTACGTACCGACGGCCGTCGTCCACAACAAAGGTCCGCTCAACATCGGCGATTATCTGCGTCGGCGCCGAAGCAATTATGCCGGCCACTTGGCTTTGCAAGGTACGCTGGGCTACACCGTAAGCACGATGAGCGGCTGGAAGATACTAAGGATTTTAACGCAGAACCTTGATTGGCGGCCGCTGCCTTTTCTCTGGACGTGGGGCGTCGTGGCCCTCGAAGCCTACGGGCGGTTCCTGGGGAGTAGCGACTACAAGAAAGGACGCGACCACTCCGTCTGGGAAATCGCCAAGACAACGAAAGATCTTATGGTAAGGGGCTAGCGGCGACCGGAATTCAATGGCTGGGCGCAACCGTTTCCTTCTTTTTGAAAAGAACTGAGCGGTCGCGGCCAAAATGTCCGCGCCACATCAAAGTGAGTCGCTGCTCATTTTCCGCTTGACAACGCCCCGCGTTTGTGATAGCCTATGGGTGTGGTTAAGTTATGGACAGTTTGTCGCTGGGAGTCGGCGGCGACGCCCAGAAGCAAGGGATTGCGGAAGGGTCCTGGCTATGGGGGAATGTAGGGAACTACAAAAAGTGAAAAATAGTGGGAACGAAGCTAAGAACTACCTGAAAACAAAGAACATCACCTTTTTGAAGAGTGCAAATATCGTGCGTTTTGTGTGCAAATTACGCCCCATTTGGTCCTAAAGAGAGCAAAAACGCCGCGTTTCGCAAAACCCAACCGAAACTTCCGAGTCCTCCAGCCAAGCTTTTGCAGTGACAATTAGGCGGCTAGATAAGGTTAGGATTTGCATCGGTGCTGGCCGGAAGGTCGGCGCTACAAGTCGTGAGCCGCGGGCAAGCCCCCTCCCGAAGATCGCAGATGCAAGCGATGGAGTGACCTTACGGTTTTCGTCGGTCCGCTGCACTCCAAGGCCCAAAAGCCGCCGGCCTCATAATCAGAGGTCCGCGCCACCAGCCACTTCCGCGAGTTGTTCGCCGGCATAGCGAACCTGTTCGTCGGTCATTTCTGGGAAGAAAGGCATACTCAAAACTCGCTCGCAGGCCCGCTCGACCTGCGGGAACCTGCCGGGTCCGCAGCCGAGAGTCGCGTAGGCGGGCTGCAGGTGGATGGGACAGGGATAATGGATCGCGGTGTGAACGCCTCGAGCTTCCAGAGCCGCGCGCACCGCGTCGCGTCGCTCGACGTAAACCGTAAACAAGTGGTAGACGCGTTCGTCGCGAGGATCATCAGGAAGAATCTCCACGTCGGCGCCCTGCAAAACGCTGCGATAGAGGCCGGCAATTTCCTTGCGACGCGCGTTCCACCGCTCGAGCCGCTTCAGCTTGATTCTGAGTACAGCGCCCTGGAATCCCTCCATGCGGTAGTTGAAACCGATCCTCTCATGGGTGTACGCGCCGCTCTGGCCGTGGTTGCGCAGCGATCGCGCCAACTGGGCGATGCTGGCGTCATCGGTAGTGAGCGCTCCGCCTTCACCGTAGGCGCTTAGATTCTTGCTCGGATAAAAACTGAAAGTTGCCGCGTGGCCGATGCTTCCTACGCGCTTGCCGCGGTAGCGCGCGCCGTGCGCCTGGCAGGCATCCTCGAGGACCGCCAGGTTGTGCTTGCTCGCGATCTCCAGGATCGGTTCCATGTCCGCAGGCCGCCCATACAAATGAACAGGAATGATGGCTCTGGTCCGTTCCGTGACGGCCAGGCCGATAAGCGCTGGATCAAGATTGGCCGTCTTGGGATCGATGTCGACGAACACCGGAGTCGCGCCCACGTAAGAGATTGCCGAGGCGGTGGCGATAAATGTGTTCGGCGTGGTAATCACCTCGTCGCCCGGCTTCACTCCCAGAGCAAGCAGTGCGACATGCAGGGCGCTGGTTCCGGAATTCAAGGCCACGCAGTAGTCAACTTTGCAATAAGCTGCAAACTCTTTTTCGAATTCGGCGACCTCTTCGCCCAAAACAAAGGCCGCGTTGCTGCAAGCACGCTCCAGGGCCTGCATGATCTCATCGCGAAGGCCCGAGAACTGTTTTTTCAGGTCAAAATACGGGACGAGCATGGCGAACCTCACCAACGATATTCGAGGAATTGAAAGTACCGTCCGGAAGGCGAGAAGTCAAGCAGGGCAAAGAAAAGTTGACAGTCGACAATTCACAGTCAACAGTATCGGCCACTGACAGGTTTTTGATAAACCTCTCCTGACACTGTCATTCCGAGCCCTTCGCCGTCATCCTGAGCGAAGCGAAGGATCTCGCTCTGCAACGAAGGCACTCCGAGATTCCTCCTCGCCTACAGCTCCCCGGGATGACACACCAATTGGGTTTTTCAGCAACCGGCACAGGGCTGACAGCGCCTTGGGCGCGATAGATGTCGAACGGGGCGCAAAGATGTATATTATTGGGTTTGAAATGAAATCATCCACCTCGCTGCACCTTCTCTTGCTGACGTTCTTGCTCCTGGGCCTATTCCTGCGAGTCGGGGCGGCGTTGCGATTCCCAACCCAGTTTCATGCTGACGAGATTTTCCAAAGTCAGGAGCCGGCGCATCGCCTGGCCTATGGCTACGGGGTCGTCACCTGGGAATGGAGGCGCGGAATTCGGTCCTGGGTATATCCCGCCTTCCTGGCAGGCGTGATGCGGGCCACTGCCTGGATGGGCCCCGGATCCACAGGTTATGAGCGAGGAATCGTCGTTGTGCTCTCTCTGATTTCCCTCACCGCCATCGGGTTCGGCTACGCTTGGGCCAAGCGCGCCGCCGGGATCGAGGCGGCCCTGATTGCTGCTGGTGCTTGCGCTTGCTGGTACGAGTTGGTCTACTTCGCCCCTAAGACGCTAAGCGAACCCGTGGCCACCGCCGCTCTCCTTCCAGGCCTGTACCTGGGAATGTATGGTGAAAAACTGGGAGAGAACCGGCGCATGCTGCTGGCCGGAGCTTTCTGCGGACTCGCCATGGCGCTCCGAATTCAGCTTGCGCCCGCGGTGGGCTTCGCGCTTCTCTATTTTTGTTATCCTAATTGGCGCAAGCGCATCATCCCTCTCGCGGCAGGGGCCCTCGTGCCGTTACTTGCCTTCGGATTCGTCGACCAGCTGGTCTGGGCACACCCGTTCCACTCCTACATCAACTACATACGGGCGGACCTCACTGAAGGGGGCCGCGGCTACGGCGTGCAGCCCTGGTCTTGGTATCTGGAGATGCTGTGCGTCCACCTGGGCCCGCTGGTCTTCCTCGTCCTCATGGGACTTCGCCGGAGCCCCTTTCTGGGCTGGATGGGGTTGATCATGCTTCTCACGCATAACTTTTTCGCACATAAAGAGGTGCGTTTTCTTTACCCTATGGTGCCCTTGGAAATCACCCTGGCGGCTCTCGGTTTTATGGAAGTCTTGCCGGCGTTGAACGCACACCGGAAAAGGCCGCTGTCTTCCCGAGCGGTAGTGTTGGCCGGCTTGGCGTTCTGCGTGATCAGTTCCTGCCTGCTCATCCGGCAATTCGATTGGTCCCGAGGCTCCGGCGCCTTCGCGGCCTTCGATCAGCTTAGCCAGGACTCATCTCTCTGTGGACTGGGACTCTACAAGATTGGCTGGTATGACACCGGAGGCTATGCGCATCTGCACCGGAACGTCCCCATGCTGCTCTTCGGGCGGGCGTCCGAATTAGACGAGCAGGCACAGAGCGTTAACGCCATAGTCACCTACGGAGATTTGCCTGGGAAGGTGGACGGCTTCGAACCTGCAGGATGCTCAGGCGGCGTCTGCGTATACCTCCGGCAGGGCCCCTGCGCGCCGGCCCGCCCGGACAATGAAATTAACTGGATGCTGTGGTTGCACGGAAGTTAAGGCGGCAACTCCGCTTCCGAGCCCTGAGGTGTGCTAAACTCTGCGTACCATGATCTCAGTCGTGCTGCCTACATTCAATGAGGCTCGCAGCATCGAGGAAGCCCTGCGCCGGGCATCCGAAGCCCTGCGGAACGCCGGGGAGGACCACGAACTGATCGTGGTGGACGATTCCAGCCCCGATGGCACCGCAGACGTGGCGGAAACCCTTGCCAAAGAGGTTCCCGTCAGAGTTTTGAGGCGCCCCGGACGACACGGCCTGGCGACGGCCGTAGTGGACGGATGGAGGCTCGCCCAGGGAGACACACTGGGCGTGATCGATGCTGATCTTCAGCATCCCCCCGAAACCCTCGCGCGCCTTGCGAGCGCATTCCGCAGCCATAACGCGGACGTAGCGATTGCCACACGCGCGGGCCCTGGCGGAGGCTCCTCGGAAGAGTGGTCATGGATGCGACGGCTGAATTCGTGGGCGGCGCGCCACTTGGCGGCCTGTGTGCTCCCACAGACTTTGGCGGAAGTAAGCGACCCCATGTCAGGGATGTTCCTGGTTCGCGCCCGGGCTCTGGAAGGAGTCCGGCTTGAGCCGACGGGCTACAAAATTCTGCTGGAGGTACTCGGCAAAGCTCATTACGGCGACGTTGTAGAAGTCCCTTTCATGTTCAAGGCTCGGAGCCTGGGGAACTCGAAACTGGGCATGCGTCAGTCGATTCAGTATCTGGAACATCTTGCCCGGCTCGCGCGCTCCACCGGTCAATTGCGGAGTTGGATTGGCTACGCGGTGGTGGGCTTCACCGGAGCAGTGGTGAACGTGGCGGCTTTGACGTATCTAGTGGAGCGCAGGCTCTGGCCGCTCGGGTGGGGTCTGGCAGTGGCCATCCCGCTCGCGTTGCTGAACAACTTTTTGTGGAACTGGCTCTTTACCTTTAGTCGTTCGCGCGCATCCGATGAGGAGGGCCGGTCTGGAGTTCTCAATCGGTTGGCCCATTACGCGAAGGTCTGTGCCCTCGGGGCTGCATTGAATGCGATTTCGACCTTGCTGTTGCAGTGGCTAGGAGTGCAGCTTCTTTTAGCATCCTCTGCCGGCGTGGCGCTGGGTGGTGTCTGGAACCTCTTCTTTAACGTTCCGGCCATCTGGCGGAGTTGGGATTCTCCTACTCCGGACAGCCCGGCGGGCACGTGGGACCAATCAGGCAACCGCGTGATTTCGTCGGTTCGGCACGCATCCGCCTTGCATCCAAAGCGTGTGCTGGGCGGAGTGCGGTAATGTTCCGGCGCATTACCCTGTGAACCCCCTCCTTAGTGAGAAGGGGACGCAGCGGTAGTTCGGTTTCGAATCGATCAGACGGATCCTGTCATGTCCATCGCGTGCTCGTTGGGAATTATGGCTTACAACGAAGAGGCCAACATCGGCCGGATGCTGGGGGCTGTGGTCTCGCAGCGCTTGACAACCGTGAACTTGACGGAGATTCTCGTCGTTGCGAGCGGCTGCACGGATCGTACGGAATCTGTCGTGCACGATTGGACGCGCAGGGATCCGCGCATTCGCCTGATCGTGCAGTTGCAGCGTGAGGGCAAGGCTTCCGCAGTCAATGAGTTTCTTCCCCAGGCGCGCGAGAAGATCGTGGTTATTTGCAGCGCTGACCTGGTGCCAGAAGCTGGTGCCATCGAAGAGTTGGTGGCTCCGTTTGCCGACCCCGCGGTGGGCATGACTACCGGACGGCCTGTACCCGTCAATGATCCCGGAACTTTTATGGGGTTTGCAGCCCATCTGCTCTGGGAACTGCATCACCAGATCAATTTGCGCCACTTCAAGGCCGGAGAGATGATCGCATTCCGGAACATCTTTGAGCGTATTCCCTACTCCACCGCGGTGGACGAGGCAAGCATTGAGCCGGTCATCCGCGGTCAGGGTTACGAGCTGCGGTACGTGCCGGAGGCCGTGGTGTACAACAGAGGCCCGCTCACGGTCGCGGATTTTCTGCGCCAGCGCCGCCGCATTTTTGCCGGACATCTCACGGTGCGGCACACTCTCGGCTACACCGTCAGCACCATGAGCGGCTGGCGAGTCCTGCGGGTCCTGCTGCCGCGGCTTAATTGGCGGCCTCAGCCTTTTCTCTGGACCTGGGGAGTGGCAGGACTGGAACTGTACGGACGGTTCCTCGGCAGCCAGGATTACGCCAAGCGTCGCGACCAGCGCGCCTGGCAAATCGCCAAGACCACGAAAGACCTCACCTCTCGAGTCTAGGGGCAAAATGAATTCCATGCTCGGCGTTTTGCTGCGCATTCCCGCGTTTAAGCTTTTTCGCCGCCTGGGCCGGCCGCACATGCTGCCGCTCAACCTGACTCTCTCCCCGTCACCCAAGTGCAATTCGCGTTGTCTCACCTGCAACATCTGGATAAAGCGGGAAAACGAACTGACTTTGGAGGAATGGCGCAAGGTGTTGGCATCCCTGGGCCGGGCCCCCTACTGGTTCACGATCAGTGGCGGTGAACCCCTGATGTACCCGCACGTCGTCGAACTCGCACAGTCAGCCTATGAACTGTGCCGGCCGGGCGTCATCAACATCCCCACCAACGCCATCTTGCCCAGCATCCCGGAAACTGTGGAACGCATTGCCCGGTCATGTCCTCAAACTCAGGTGATCATCAATCTGTCCCTGGACGGAGTTGGCGAGAAACACGACGTCATACGCGGCGTCCCGGGGAATTTCGAGAAATTCGAACACTGCCTGGAGCAACTGCGCTCCCTGCGCCGGCGGCGAAAGAACCTGACCGTTGGAATCCATTCCGTGGTGTCGATATTTAACGTAGACCATCTGGATGAAATCATCGCCTACGCCGACCGCTCCGGCGCCGACCAGTTCATTACCGAGATCGCCGAACCGCGAGTGGAGTTGGACACGGTGGGGCTGCCGATCACGCCGGACGCGGAGAGCTACGCCAAGGCCGCCGATCGACTGATCCGCTACGTGCAGAGCAAACGCTTCCGAGGCGTCTCCAGAATCACGGAAGCCCTGCGGGTGGAGTATTACAAACTGGTAAAGCGCATCCTGGACGAGCAGGACCAAGTGATCGCTTGCTACGCGGGCTGGGTGAGTGCCCATATCTACGCCGATGGCACGGTATGGCCGTGTTGTGTGCGGGGCGATAACCTGGGCAATGTACGCGACCACAACTACGACTTCAAGGAAATCTGGTTTGGAAAGAAGATCCAGGCAGTGCGCTCGAGCATCGCGGCCAAGGAATGCCATTGTCCCCTGGCCAACGCCGCTTACACGAGCATGCTGCATGACCTCGCAACATTGGCGCGCGTAGGTGCAAAGTTGTTGCGGCGAAGGAACGGGATGCCTGTGTAGGGGCGGCCCTGGTGGCCGTCCGCGGGCAACCACCAGGGTCGCCCCTACAACTTCTTGCCAGGGAAACACATGGCCTTCGATTGGTTGGACAGATTCCAGCACCGGTTAGAGAAAGAGCCGGACTATGCCCGGAAAACTTTGGCCGCCTACCGCCTGGGCATGAAAGCCAAGGGCTCCATCATGGGCGTGCTGGTTCAGCCGGCGCCGGAATGTTGCGACGCCGCACGGAGGCTGCCCGCCGGGAAGGTTTACCACCCCGACCAGGCTCCAAACCTGCCGCTGCCGGATTGCCCCCAAGGCCGCCATTGCCAATGCCTTTACCGGCCCGTAATGTCTTATCAGCAACCTGACTGATGAAACGCAGGCTCGGTTTTATAACCGGGGCCACGGGCTTTCTTGGCGGAACGTTAGCTTGCGTATTGGCGCAAGAAGGCGTCGAGTGACCCAAACCTATGAATGAAGCCTCTGGTGACCAGCCCGCCAAGCCGCTGGTGACAGTGATAATTCCCACCTACAACCGTGCCTCGATCGTGGGCCGCGCAATTCGGAGTGTGCTGGGCCAGACTTACCCGAATTGGGAACTCCTGGTCGTGGATGACGCCTCCACGGACGGCACGGAGAGGGAGGTGCGAAGTTATTCCGATAAGCGGATCACATACATCCGCCACCACCAAAACCGGCGCGTCAGCGCGGCGCGCAACACAGGCATTCGCTCCGCTCAAGGCGAGTATGTGTCATTCCTTGACGATGATGATGAATGGCTGCCGGAAAAGCTCGCCAAAGAGGTAGAGGTCTTTCGCAACTCCGACCCCGAGGTCGGGCTTGTTTACACAGGCAAGACGGTCTACGACGAAAACGGCCGAGTCCTCCGGGTGCTTATGCCCACACTATCCGGCTGGGTCTATGATGCCATGCTGGACCGGCACTTCATCGGCTCGCCCTCCCGCGTGACGGTGAAGAAGCAAGTGCTCGAGCGCGTGGCCGGGTTTGACGAGACGTTTGTCAACTGCCAGGACTACGACCTCTGGTTGAGAGTAGCCAAGGTTAGCAAGGTCGCCGTTGTGCCGTACTTCGTGGTAAAGCGATACCTGCTTTCGGATTCGATGTCCGGGAGCCTACGGAACATCTGCGAGGGGTGGGAGCACATCCTGATGAAGTTTCGGGCCGACATGAAGCCTCGCACCCTGGCAAAACACATCTCTCGAGTCACCATTCTGCTCCTCAACTACGATCCCCGGCGCGCCCGCGCCTTGGCGTGGGAGGGGTTCCGGCTTCGGCCCCTTCAGCCTGCTCTGTTGGGTGCATTGTCGCTTTCAATGCTGGGAGTGGATCCTTACCGATGGGTGTTCGGGGCGATGGTTCGAATGTTTGACAGATTCTATCTGGGCAGGGCGAGAATATAGAATGGCACCGAAACCACGGAAGTCATGAGTTCATCCCTCACAGACAGAGTCCGCGAATCGCTTCGCAACCTCCTTCCCGATTACGTCGCGGTCAAGCTGTTGCACTACAACGTCTTTCGAAGTTTGCCGAACCTGAAGCATCCCAAGACTTTCAACGAGAAGATCGCCTGGAGAAAACTCTACCAGCATGATCCGCGGTTCCGAGTCTTTTCCGATAAGATCGCAGTTAAGGCCGAAGTGGCAGGACTGATCGGCGAACAACACATTATTCCAACCCTGTGGAGCGGCGACGATCCGGAAGCTATTCCTTTTGACGAACTCGTGCCGCCCTACGTCGTCAAGGTCAATCACAGCAGCGGCAGAAGCCTGTTCATACGCACGCGCCAGGACGTCAAGAGACAGATGATTGCGTCGTCAATTCGCAAGCAACTGACGTCGTCGCACGGGCGCCGGCTCCGCGAATGGGCCTATCTGGGGATTCCGCCTAGGGTTCTTGTCGAGCGCATGGTCGAAACACCTGACGGCGACCTCCCGGCGGACTACAAATTCTTTGTCTATCATGGACGCGCCCATTTCATCCAATTCGTTTTCGACAGAACTCGAGGGCTCAAGCTGAACTTTTATGATCGTGAATGGAATCTTCTGCCGGCGAAATTGAGATATCCGCGCACCTCGGAGCCGGTCCCCAAGCCGGAAAACCTGGCCCGGATGATCGAAATAGCGGAGAGAATCGGCGCCCAATTCGACTTTGTGCGCGTGGATTTATACTCAGCGCCTCAAGGCATCTTATTTGGTGAAGTTACCTTCTATCCTAATGCAGGACTCGAGCCGTTTACTCCCCAGGAATGGGACGCAACGTTTGGCGAGCCCTGGCGGCTGTGCGAGAAGAAACTGGAAAATGGAAAATAGAAAATGGAAAATTGTAATTCGACACTCGTGTCACCGGACTCGATACGAGGTCCAGTTTCTCAATTATCCGAGTCCGCTGACGCAATTTCGATTTTCCAGTTTCCAGTTTCCAGTTTCGATTTTGGATTTTCAAATTTCGAATTTCAAATCTCAAAATGCTGTTCTGTTAGAATACTTTCGTATGCGAAAATACCTGTTGCTGGCCTTCTCTCTCCTTGGACTCTTTGATGCCCTCTATCTCCTCTGGGTTTATACCTCACCCTCCCGGCCCATCGTTTGCTTGGGAACGGGATGCGACGCGGTGCGCGCCAGTTCGTACGCGCGCCCTTTTGGCGTGCCCATGCCGGTCTTTGGAGTTGCCGCGTACTTGCTCCTGGGGTTGTTGATCCTTGCAGAAAACCTTACTTCGCAACGCCTGGGGCGGGCCCTCCAATACGCCGTCATCTGCATCTCGGGCGGGGGTTTCCTTTTTTCCCTCTATCTTACTTCGTTGGAGGCATTCGTCATTCATGCCTGGTGCGCGTGGTGTGTGACCTCGGCCATTGTCGTGACTTGCATATTCGTCCTATCGCTATTTGATCTGCCACGCCCGCTCGCCCCACCGGATCCTGCCGGGGCAAGGGCGAGGGTCAGAACACACTTAGTTCTCTGTGCGCTGGCGGTGGCCCTCGGCACGCCCGCTTTTATCCTCCTCGCCAAGCACGGAGAACTCCCAGACGCCCCGGAGGCTTCGGAGAAAGCGCTCGCTGAGCACTTGGTCCGCCCCGACAGCCACATGACCGGGAACTTGAACGCCCCTCTCACCGTCGTCGAATTCGGAGATTTCGAGTGCCCGGCCTGCGGCCTCTCGGAGGAAGCCGCAAGGCAGATCCGCGCCCAATACGGCGACCGGATTCGTTTTGTCTTCCGCCAGTTCCCGATTACCAAGATTCATCCTATGGCGGAGAAGGCCGCGGAAGCTTCTGAATGCATGGCAGAGCAGGGCAAGTTTTGGGAGGGGGTCGAAAAGCTCTATTCCCGGCAAACTGATCTGAGCGTGGACGCCCTCAAGCGCTATGCGGGGGAACTTGGCCAGGACCAGAATCGTTTCAACCAATGTCTTGACAGCGGCCAAATGGCTTCGCGGGTCAAGCATGACCTGGCCGACGGTCACGCCCTGAAGGTGGTTGGCACGCCGACCTTTTTCATCGGCCGGAAGATGATCTTTCGTCCATTGGATTTTGACACCTTTGCACTGCTGGTGAATCAGGAGTTGGCCGCACGATCATCAACCGCAGCCGGCGTCTCGACACCGTCGCAAACTGCCTCCGCGCAGCCATCTTCTCCAAGCTCCCTGTCTGCCTCCGCGCAGCTTCAGGGAGGAACTGGCACTGAGACCAGCACAGGGTCCGGCGATCTGTTTGGCTCGAGCCCGGCGGCGGGCCTCCTCGGCGGCGCGCAATCGTCGCTGGCCGGCTGTAGCGAAGCCGAGGCCAACAAGAAGCAGCCCACGCTGATTGGGACTGCGGAAACGCGGCAACTGCTCGAAGCTGCCTCGAAGCCTCTGGTGGTGGACGTCAGGCCGCCTAAAGAGTACGCCGCAGCGAGAATTCCGGGCGCCGTAAGCATGCCTGCAGACAACTTCGTTCAGGACATGAGCAAGCTGCCCAAAGACAAGACCATCGTGCTGTACGAGGGAGGACAATCCTCCGGCGGGGATATCTGCGCTGCCAGCCGTGCCGCAGGGCGCGCCCTGCTCGAGCGTGGGTTCCCTTTTGAGAAGGTGAAAGTCTATCAAGATGGGCTCGCGGGATGGCAGAAAGCCGGCCAACCGGTCCAGCATTAGTGACGGCTAAGGGTCCGTTGTCCGTCGTCCGCGGTCAGTCGCCCGCAGTTCCGGGTTGCAGGCCCCAGCGCTTGTCGAATGGAATCCTAGCCCCTCGCCATGGACAATGGGCAACGGACAGCTGGCCACGGACAACAGCGACAAAGGAGTCTTCAATGTCAATCAGTTCGCTTCGTAACGGTCTTCTGGCGTGCGGCGTTTGCGTGCTCCTCCTCAATACAGGTTCGACGCCTGGAAAAACGAAGGACGACGCACGCTCCGTACCTCCCGCCCAGGTTGCGAGTCCCGAGAAAATCGCCCAGTTCGTTCGCGACCGCTTCGAGGTGCCGGAGAATGTTAAGTTAACGGTGGAACCGCTGGACAAGTCGCAATTCCCCATGTTCTTTCAGACGGTCGTTACCTCGGATGACGGCAAGCAAAAACGAACCAACAATGTTTTGATCACCAAGGACGGCCGGTGTCTCGTGCTGGGCAACGTCTTTGCCCTGCACGATGGCTCGACGGCGGATCTCATCCGCTGCCTGCACGAAGCCGCCAAAATCCCATCCGAAACTGATTTAAAAGTCGGCGCTTTCGACAAGACTCCTTATCCCGAGTTCTACAAATCCGTGGTGACGGCCACTGACGGAAAGCATACACAGTCGGGAGAAGTCTTCATGACGAAGGACCGGCGAACCGGCATTCTGGGCATCGTACTGCCGTTTCGGGAAGACGTGGTTAGCAGCATGATCAACACCAAGGATATGCCGAGCCAGGGCCCCGCCAACGCTCCCGTAACCGTTGTCGAGTACGCCGATCTTCAGTGCCCAACGTGCGCCCGGTTGCAGGAATTCCTGGAGAAACAACTCCTGCCCAAATATGGCGACAAGGTGCGAGTCATTTTCAAAGAGTTTCCGATCCCTGGCCACGACTGGTCCCCCACCGCCGCAGTGGCCAATGAATGCGCCTATGAGATCAACCCCTCGGCGTTTTCAGGTTATCGAACTCTCATTTTCGCCGATCAGACCGCCATCAATGCTTCCAATGTCCGAGAGCGCCTCCTGAGCCTTGGCGAGCAGGCCGGAGTTGACGCCGTAAAACTGGCCACCTGCATAGATTCCAAGGCCTCGGAGCCACGAGTTGAGGCTGGCCGCCAGGAGGGGAACGACCTTAGCGTTAACAGAACTCCAACGTCGTTCGTTAACGGCAGGATCATCGTCGGGTTGCAAACCGAATCGGCCTGGGACAAGGTCATCGGCGAGGCGCTTCTGGCGAAGTCCCGCTAACCGGGAATGAAGCTGGTCCCGAAGGTCCTGCCATCACGGGAGCAGCACCTCGCGCTCGCGAAAACTCAGCTACCCCTGTCAACTCAATCCGGCAGCCTGCAAAGGGTGGGCTATCGATCGAATTGGCGCTCCGAAGAATCATGGCGGCATGCCCGGAGCGGACCGAAAGACCCGACACGAGAGGACGCGGGCTAGGGAGTGTACTACAGAGATATCGTAAAGAGAATATCTAGTCCGATGATGTTATCCTTCTGCTGTTGCAATCGGAGTATACAAACCCGTGCTGAATTGATTATCTTGTATTAACTTCTTACTTCACACCTCTTAGAATCCCACCGACGTAGAAGCGTTTTTCTGTGTACTAACTATCTCATCTCCCGAAAACGCCTGTTCAAGAGTCCGGCAAAAGTTATATGTTACGTAATAATATTATTTCTACGGATTCATCATCTTATTAGAGCTGCTGATCGAAGAATGCCTCGAGGCAGATGCGGGAGGATGCAATGGTTTTGCCTATTCCAAACCTCTCCTTTCTGACAAGCCTCGCAAGCTCAGTACTGGCCACAGTCACCGGCGGCACGCTGGCTTTGGCTGCCTTGGCAATGCTCCGCCGCTGGCATCACGACCGCTTTGATCGCCGGGTCAAGGCTCTGTGCATCCAGTTCGGGCTCACTCCGGCCGCCTTGTTACAGGGGAAATTTTCGCCGCAATGCCTGGCAAAGTTGCTTGCGCTTCCTTCGTCCACCCTGGAATTCCTACTCGAGCCTTTGCTCCTCAAATGCGCCTCCGCTCCGCCACTCGCAGGGATCTTACAGGAAATCTGCTTGGAGCTTGGATTAATCGATGTTTGGCAGCGCCGCATTCTCGGTCAATTCGCGCCCGTTACTCTCCGGCAAGCGTGTTCGATTCCCGAGGGGGCTCTCCACTTCTTCGGCCGCCTGCACTTCCTGCTTCGTGCCCGCAGCGCCAGAAGCCTCGGTCTGCTTCGCCACCGGGCGAGTTGGCCTATTCTTGCCAGGGCCCTGGACGATCCGCATCCCGATGTTCAGCGGGCGGCGTTGCGCGCGCTGGCGGCGCTCTGCGAACCGCGCAGCCTGCCGGCGCTTGTCGTTCAAATGGACAGAGCAGTTACGGATAACCGCTGCGGCCTCTCTCTTCATTCCTTAAAAACCGCCTTAGCCAGGTTCCCTCTTTCCGATGCCCTGCAACTCCTTCCTGCCATGCGCCACCCGAGCCCACGCGTCCGCGCCGCGGCGGCGGAAATTCTGCAAGCCATGGCAAAGCGGATGGCGCCGGACGCGCCGGCCCTCATTCAGTACAAGAGCGTTCTCGATCGCGAGATAGCGATGCTCACTTCCGATGTTGACCCTGGGGTCAAGGCGATTGCTTTCGAGGTAGCGGCGCTTCTCGATTCTGCGAACCGCCAGCCGACCGCGCATCGAGAGCTTGACCGAGATCGAGACTCAGTTCGGGCTGCCTCGCCGGGGACCTCGCCACAAAGCCTCGAAGATCTTCCCTTGGCTGAACTGCCACGCCTTCTCGCCAATCCTCAACGAACGGTCCGGCAAGCCGTGTTGCGAGCGCTCCTCGCCCTAGGGCGCGAGGGTTTGCCGAGACTCTACGAGGAATTCTTGAAGACAGAGGACAAAGCCCTTAGGGATCAGATCCTCGAGGAACTCGACCGCGCCGGCCTGCTTCCGAATCTCTTGCAGAACCTCGACGGCAGCGCCGGCAAACTGGAAACGCGGGTGGTGGAACTGATCGTAAGCATGGGAGCCACCAGTTATCTCCAAGCCGCCCTCACCAACCTCTACGGCCATCAACTGCTTAAAGTCCTGTTTGAGAAGCTCGAAGACGACAGCCCGCAGAAGCTTGATGCATGGCTCGGAGTCTGCGCTGCTCTCAAGGCATCCCGGCAGACGGATCCGACCAGTCGCGGCCAAGCCCCTGTGGCCGCCTGAAAGGATTTCCCCATGGACATGTGGGGAGCGTATTTCGACCACGCCCTCGTCTTCTTCAATCTTCTGATCCTTTCCTATTTCGTGTTAGGGAATGGGGTTTATACCGCCCTGATGGTCATATCCATAAGGGCCATCTGGTTTCATTCCCGGCGACTGGCGTATCAAGGATTAACCGACCTGCGGGAATCTTCACTGACCCCCGCGGTCACCATCATCGTGCCGGCCTGGAATGAGGAGCGCATCATTGTCGAAACGGTTCGGTCCGCTCTGGGGGTGGACTACCCGCAGCACGCGGTCATCGTGGTCGACGACGGATCCACCGATTCGACTCTGAAGCGCCTGACGACCGCTTTTATGCTGGCCCCGACTTCTCTAAGCTACAACCCCGTTCTTCCCACCTCGCCCGTGCGGGGCTTCTACTTTAGCCCTCACTTTCCAAATCTCCTGGTCGTCCACAAACAGCGGGGCGGCAAACCGGACGCGCTGAATACGGGCATCAATCTCTGCCGAACGCCTTATTTCTGCTGCCTCGACGCGGACTGCATCCTGGAGCGCGACTGTCTATTGCGGCTGATGGAACCCATCCTTAGCTCGCCCCGGGAGATCATCGTCAGCGGCGGCGTCGTGAGGATAATTAATGGAAGTACCGGCAGCAATGGCCAAATAGTGAAATTGGGATTGCCGCGGACTTCCCTGGAGCGCTTTCAGGTGGTCGAGTACCTGCGCAGCTTCCTTACAGGCCGCAACGGCTGGTCGCTGCTGGGAGGCACTGTCATTGTTTCGGGGGCCCTCGCCCTCTTTCAGCATAAAGCCGTCGTAGCGGTGGGCGGGTTCAGCGCGGATACCGTCACCGAGGACATGGATCTCGTCATCACCCTGCGCGAGCATGCAGCCAGGAACAATGCCGGCGCGGGATTCTCTTTCACTTCCGATCCGGTTTGCTGGACCGAGTGCCCATCCACTTATAGGATGCTGAACCGCCAACGGCGTCGTTGGCAGTTAGGGCTATGCCAGTGCTTGCGGAAACATCGCGGTATGCTCTTCCGGCCCCGGTACGGGATTGTCGGCATGTTCAGCTTACCCTTCCATCTGTATATCGAAGCGCTCGGCACCATTGTGGAGTTCCTCGGCTACCTTCTGGTGCCACTTTCTTTTTTCGGCGGCCTTATCTCACCGGCCCTATTGATCTTATTCATTCTACTGGGCCTTGCTTACGGCGGTTTTCTGTCGGTGGGGGCTGTACTGCTCGAGGAAATGACCTACCGGCGCTACCCCAGGCCCAAAGATCTTTTGGTATTGCTTGCTTACGCGATGCTCGAGAACGTCGGCTATCGTCAACTTATACTTTTCTTCCGTGTTCAAGGGATACTGAAATTCCTGGTGGGATCGCATCGCTGGGAAAAGGTCATGCACGACGGACAGTCCCTCACTTCGGGTCCTGCGGAATTGAGTCCAGCCGCCGTTCAAGGGAGCGCCGGGAAATAGCGGCGGCTTCGTGCCCATCGAAGCCCGCCGTTACAAAAACCTTTGCTCGAGGCGGAAACATGGCCCTTCGTCAGTTCGAGTCACCGTCATTTCGCCCTTTCCGAGCCCTCCCACCGCCCGTTCTCTTCCTGCTCGTGGTGCTTCTTCAGCAGGGCTCGATCGGCCTAAGAGGCCAAGTCCTGTTTTCGGAAGATTCTCCAAAACAAGCTGCCCGTCCCGCCTCCGCGCGTCCGGTGGGGGAGCGCCTCGGCGCGCCCCCACCGGCAGACTCTCCTTCCCTCAGACAATCCGCCCTTGACTCGATGCGCCGCGGCGAGTTCACGGCTGCGATTCAAGCCTACAAACAAGCCTTGAATCTTGACCCTGACGCTTCTGACCTCAAGCTCGGCCTGGCGCGCGCGCTCAGCCTGGGCGGACACAACGAGGAGTCGAAAGGCGTCTACCAGCAGATTTTGTCAAAAGCCCCTGATAACGCTGACGCGCTGGAGGGCTTAGGGAGCACTTTTCTCCGTTCTGGTCAGCCCGTCGAGGCGCGTGCTGTCTTTGAGCGCCTGTCAGCAAAGCACCCTGGGAATCCTGAGTATAAGCTCGACTTGGCGCGGGTTGAGGCTCGCTTGGGCAACTTTAATCACGCTCGCCAGCTCCTGACGGCGGTCCTTACTTTCCACCCCCATGAGCGCGATGCGCAGTTGCAACTCGCTTACGTCAAGCTCTATCAAGGCAGGTATACGGCTGCGCTGGCGGACTTCGCCAGATTGCTGAAGGCCGACCCGACGGACTTCGACGCCTTGCTCGGCAACGCGCGCGTTCATTATTTTCGCGGGAATATCACTTACGCCTATCAGTTGGCGAGTAAGTTGGTCGAAGATCGCCCCAACGACTACGACGCTGTCTTCCTCATGGCCAATCTCGAGCGCGCCCGCCAACATCCGAAAAAGGCCCTCGAACTGCTCGCCCGGGCGGATCAACTGAGCCCCGGCAATCCCGAGACCCTCCAACTCGAGCGGACGCTTCGCCAGGAAAAAGCGGTAGCCCTCCGCACCTCAGCCTCCTACGCGCGTGAAATCAGTTCCGGGAATAGCTCTCCGGACCTGATCGGATTCGCTGGTCAGGACCTGCGCCGGTTTGTGTACGAATCCGCACTCGACTTCTCAGCCTTGCCGCGCACACGCTCCACCGTTGTCCTTGACGCCATGCCGGCGACCAACGCCGGCCCCTTCGGCGGAGCGGTTGCCCCTTCCCAGGTGGTTTACCGCCAGAGCACACCGCTCTTCTCGAATCTCACTCTGCGCGCCGGCGTGGGCGTGATACGATTCGGACCGGGCGGCCTGCGAAGCATACCCGAAGATACCCAAGCCGTCTCGGTGGCCACCTACCGCCCGTTGGGATTCGTGAGCGCGACTTACGCCCTCAAGAAGAATCTCAATCTTGATGTTACTGTGGCTCGCGACCCGGTTCCCTACACTCCCCTCTCGGTGCGCATGGGCGTCATGGAAGACCGCGTGGAAGGCGGGTTGAGGTACTCATTTGCTTCGCACACTGATCTCTGGCTGGATGGTTACGCGGCCAGCTACTCCTCCATCCGATTCCAGCAGCTTGGCCTGTCGAACGGAAACCCGGCCATGGCCGGAATCGGCGCCATACGCCAGCCGGCACGCGGCGGCTCGGCGACCCTGGTGCGAAATATCGTGCGCCTCGAACGCGCCGCGCTCGACATCGGATACTCTGGCCGGGCGTTTGCTTTTTCCGGGTCGCAACCGCAGGAATATATGGGGATCTTTAATCCCCCCTTCTACCAGGTGCACCAACTCACTGCCCATCTCTACGGCGTCATCCGCGGCCCGCTCGGTTACGATTTCTCGGGCGGCGTGGGCGTCCAACAGGTCAACTCGAACCAGCCTTTCACGCAGGCTCTGAATCTGACCCCAACTCTCTCGTATAAACTCAACCACCGCTTCTCCCTGAAGCTCGGTTACACCCATTACAACTACGCGCAAAGCCTGGGCGTGATCCGTGGCAACGGCGTCATCCTCTCAACGGACTCGCGTTTTTGAAGTGTGGAGATTTTTCTCCGTGCTCTCTGTGCCAATGAAGAGATGAAACACAGAGGTCACTGGGCCTCTCCGCGCGCTCTGTGTTGGTGCTTTTAAAGGCACGGAGTACACGGAGAAGTCCCTTGAGTTGCGACTTTACCGCGCTACGCTACGCATTAACCACTCGGTCACCGATTCCCGCCGCCAGAAACCCGCCGTCAACCGCAAGAATCTCACCAGTAACAAAGCTGGCGCTGTCGGAAGCCAAGAAAATAGCGGCGCCCTGGATTTCGTCCAGATTCCCGAAGCGCCTCATGGGTGTGCGGGTGAGAATGGCAGACTTACGGCCCGGCTCATTGACGATGTTGACATTGAGCGGCGTCTCGAACACGCCCGGCGCTATCGCATTCACCGTGATCCCATAGCGGGCCCATTCCGCAGCCAGGCAGCGCGTCAACAACACCACCCCGCCTTTGCTGGCGCAGTACGCCGTGGCTTCGTAATTGCCCACCAGTCCGCCCAAAGAAGAGATGTTGACGATGCGTCCCTTTCCCTGCTCCTTCATCACGCGGCCCACCATTTGACAAGCCAGCCAGGTGCCTTTCAAGTTTGTGTTCAGGATGCGGTCCCAATCCTCGTCGGCCATTTCCAGCGAGGGAACCCGCTTGGTGGTGCCGGCGGAATTCACCAGGATGTCAATTCCCCCCAGTTGCGCAATCATCAAGTCAATAACACCCTGGATGTCACTGCGGCTCGTCACATCGGCGGCCGCTACCACAGTCCGGCGGCCCAGGGCGCGGATTTCCGCGGCCGTCTTCGCCACTTCCCCGCCCCGGCGGCTGACCGCCGCCACATCGGCCCCTGCCTGCGCAAAACCCAAGGCGATCGACCGGCCCAACCCGCTCGTGCCGCCAAACACCAGTGCCCGCTTGCCTTCTAAACTCAGCCCTTGGTAGTCGCTCACAATTACCCTCACGTTTTAGGATGCCAGCCACCAGCGTACCACACTCACTCGCGCCGGAAACATGTTAGGATTATCGCGACGAATGTGTTGAACTCTACGCGAGGTCAGCTTTGAATGGACTCATCGGAACTAACTCGAATGTATGATTTCAGGGGACAAACGATTGTGATCACCGGCGGAACGGGAACCCTGGGAGGCGAAATTGCCTGCGCGCTGGTAGGATGCGGCGCCAATGTGGCTATCCTGGACCGCAACCTGGACCCCGCCCAGCACATCCTGGAGCTTATGGAACCCAGGGCGAACCACGCCGTGGCGGTTCGCGCGGACGTGTTGAACGTGGAAAGCCTGAGGGAGGCCTCTAAGATTATTCTGGACAAGTTCGGCGCCGTTCACAGCCTGGTAAACGCCGCCGGAGGCAACAATCCTCGGGCAACCACTACTCCAAACCTTTCCTTCTTCGACCTTCCCTCCGAGGCTTTGCGCTGGGTGTTCGATTTGAACATCCTGGGAACCATGCTACCCTGCCAGGTGTTCGGCAAAGCCATGGCGGACAGAGGCGAGGGCCTCATCCTCAACGTCTCCTCCATGAACGCCTTCCGGCCCTTGACTCGAATCCCCGCCTATTCGGCCGCTAAAGCCGGCGTCAGCAACTTCACCCAGTGGCTCGCTGTCCACATGGCCCAGGTGTACTCGCCGCGCATTCGCGTCAACGCCATTGCGCCGGGTTTCTTCCTGACCAATCAGAACAGGTTTCTCTTAACCGATGAGAAGACAGGCGAACTGACCGCGCGCGGCAAGTCGATCATCGACCACACCCCCATGGCGCGCTTCGGCCAAGCGGAGGATCTGTTTGGGACAATCCTCTGGCTCCTGTCGCCGGCTTCGGCATTTGTCACTGGAATCGTCGTGCCCATAGACGGCGGCTTCTCAGCGTTTAGCGGCGTCTAGGTCCAAAGGCAGTAGGCAGTAGGCAGTAGGCAGTAGGCAGTAGGCAGTAGGCAGTAGGCAGTTGGCAGTAGGCAGTAGGCAGTTGGCAGTTGGCAGTTGGCAAGATGCGCCAAGCTGCCCGCCAAGACCTGAGCCCTCTCCCCCAAGGGGGAGAGGGTGGCCCGCAGCCGGCGTTTTCATCAGCCGGGGCGGGCCGGGTGAGGGGGTCCAGGCCAGCGAAAGGAATAACACCCATGGTCATCGGAAAAGGGTTCGCAGACCGTTATCTAACCCGCGCGGAAATCAGCGGCGTCACGCAGCAGGCCCTGAGTTCTCTCGCCGTGGACGGCAAACGCGTGCTGATCATCATCCCGGACGGCACGCGCACCATGCCGATGCCCCTGATGTTCGAGCTCTTCGAGGCTCAACTGGCTCCGCGCGTCGCCGCTTTGGACTTCCTGGTGGCGCTTGGCACACACCCGCCCATGAGCGACGAGCAATTAAGCAAGCTGGTGGGGCGGCCGGTAACGAACGGACGAGCGGGCCGGAGTCGCGTCTTCAATCACCACTGGGAAGACCCCACGAACTTCTTATCCCTGGGTGTCATCCCTGCTCAGGAAATTGGCGAGATGACCGGAGGACTGCTGGCCCAGGAGGTGCCCGTTCGCCTCAACAAGCTGATTCTGGATTACGACCAGCTTATAATCTGCGGCCCCGTATTCCCCCATGAAGTGGTCGGCTTCTCCGGCGGCAACAAGTATTTTTTCCCCGGCATTGCCGGTCCCGAGATCATCAACCTCACCCACTGGTTTGGGGCCTTGATGACGAACTACAAAATCATCGGCGCCGGTTATACGCCCGTGCGCGCTATCATCGATCGAGCCGGCGCGCTGATCGACCGGCCCGCCGCGTGCTTTGCCCTGGTCGTCACGCACGAAGGGCTGGCGGGGCTTTTCTTCGGCTCGCCGCAAGAAGCATGGAAGGAAGCTTCCGCCCTCTCCGCCCGCAAGCACATCGTGTATGTACGAAAACCCTTCCGGCGCGTGCTCTCTGTTATGCCGCGCCTCTACGACGATCTATGGACGGGCGGCAAAGGCATGTACAAAATGGAACCGGCCGTCGCCGACGGCGGCGAGGTGGTGATTTTCGCGCCGCACATCGACGAGGTCAGCTACACTCACGGCAGGCTGATTGACGAAGTCGGATATCACTGCCGCGATTATTTTCTTGCCCAGTGGGACAAATTCAAGGGCTATCCGGGCGGCGTGCTGGCGCACTCGACCCACGTCAAGGGTCTGGGTCAGTATGAAAAGTCGACTGGCACGGAGACCCCACGCATTCAAGTGACGCTGGCCACTGGCATCCCTTCGGAACATTGCCGCCGCATCAACTTGGGCTACCTCGATCCCGCAAGCGTGAATCCCAGGGAGTGGGAGGGACGTGAAGACGAGGGCATCCTCGTCGTCCCGCGCGCCGGGGAGATGCTGTATCGCGTCCAGCCCGATCCCGCCTGATGGAGGCGGTACGTTCGTCGCCCCCGCGAAAGCGGGGGCCTATCATTGGTTCTAATGCATACAAGTGCTTAGTTGCGTTAATAGTCGCAATTATTCTGAGTCCCGGAAGGGCGGGGCTTTAGTCCCGCCGGTACGCGAATCACGGTTGAAGGGGCCTTTA
The DNA here is from genome assembly GCA_963831905.1 of uncultured Acidobacteriota bacterium. Lineage (GTDB taxonomy): Bacteria > Acidobacteriota > Terriglobia > UBA7540 > UBA7540 > CAVROP01. The sequence goes on from CAWHRX010000010.1 coordinate 1,130,039, forward strand.
GGCCCTGAAGAAGCGCGGTTTCAGGGGCTGAAGCCCCGCCCTTTCGGCGCCAAACGAACCAGAACGCTTACTTCTGCAAGCAAGCACCAGGCCTCTGAATGAAAGTGGTATTTGCCGCCGCAACCAACTTTGACGCCTCCGCCCTCGCCGCCCTCCACACCGCCGCAGCGGAGGATCTCACCCGCCGGTTCGGCCGGGGATTCTGGTCATCACCGCCCTCGGAGAGGGCCATCCTGAACGAATTGCGGAGGCCGAAGTTTTCCCGAATCTTGGTCGCGCGCTCTGGCGGAGATCGCATCGTCGGCACTCTGCGTTTGGCCACAAAGAAGCCTTGGGCAATCGACACGGCGTACTTCACTAAGGTTACAAGACCCCTGTATCTGACCGGCATGGCCGTCCATCCCGAATTCCAGCGCCAAGGAATAGGCCGTCTTCTCCTGAAGGAGGCCGAAGCCGCCGCGCGCGCCTGGCCCGCGGATGCCATTCGCCTTGATGCCTTCGACGCCGACGCAGGAGCCGGAGCCTTTTACGCAAAGTGCGGCTTCCGCGAAGTTGCCCGGGTGACCTATAAGCAAGATCCGCTGATCTATTTTGAGATGATTTTGCGCTGAAGGTTCGGCCGGTCCCGAAGGGACCCCAGGGCATGCACTTATCTCAGCGGACGGTTTGCGAATTGATTCGTTGTTTCAGCGAGCCGGTGTGGTCTTCGTTTGCGCGTGAAACCGAGAGCTAAATCCAGTCCAACGCCCCGCGGTTCCAAAGCCAGATGTAGCCGACGATCAGAATCCCCAGGAACACCAGCATCTCGATCAGTCCGTAGAGCCCCAGAACCTGAAACTGCACGGCCCAGGGATAGAGGAAGACCGTCTCCACGTCGAAGACGACGAAGAGAATCGCGACTATGTAGAATCGCACGGTGTAGCGCCCGCGGGAATCCGATTCCGGCGTCATGCCGCACTCGTAAGGCATGACCTTCTCCGGCGTGGGATTGAAGGTGGGCCGGAAGAACTTGGCAATCCAGAGCAAGGCAGGCGGCATGATGGCTGCGATCGCAAAGAAAATCAGAATGGGCCCGTATTGGTCGAGCATGCTCCCTGCACCTCCTCCGGATGCCCTCTATCATAACACATGCTTGACGCCACCGGGAGGAGTCCCTAAGCTAAGAGGTGCGAGTCCAGTTGAGAAGCCTGGCGCGCTCTGGCGCCGCCGGACAGCGTGAACTGGCGACGGGGACCTAGACGATGAGGCCCGGCAAAGAACGGTCCAAGGCGTGGATATACAGCGTTATCAACCCCCTGCTTAGCGGACTGGAGATCGAGAAGTCGTTTTTGGTAAGGAAAAACTGGACCTTTCGCCGATACAACCGAGACCTGGAGTTTATCCGTCCCACCTCATCCTACGTGGACTACCAAAGCCGTCCCAATTGGGATGACTTCGTGACTTCTAATCCGACTGTCAGGGGAAGAGTGGAGCACCGTGAGGCCCGACGGGAGGAGCTACGAAAGGCATGCAACGCCGCGTTCGAGGAACTCGTTAACCTCTCAGAGTTCCGGCACAAGGTCGCTGCGTGCTTGAATGCCTTCGTGAGCGAAACTGCAGCCAACCGCGCCTCGATTTTCCACCCTAATATTGAGCCCCATGAGGGGGTCGCCGAGATTATTGTTAACAACATGACAGAGCTACCCGACCATTATGGCCCTCACCTATTCTGGTCGAGATTCAGGGATGAGCTGATACCGTTCAGGCGGGGACCGGGCTTTCAACGCGCCGATCGGGCAGGAGCCGGACTTGAGAGGAGTGATCATGTTCTCATTGCGGTTCTCAGCAAATTGAGGAGTGATATGGGAAAGGAATACGACATTCCTTGGGCTCCTTATTACGACGAAAGCCTAGCGATTCCAGGCCGCTGAAAGTATGTCGTCAACCTCTTCTTCGCCACCGCTCAGCCCCATTGTCGATACGAACATCCTGTTTGATTTTCTGGTATGGCGATTTCACACCGAGACTCACACTGACATTCACGAATCGCTGCGTGACCACTTGGCTTCAAAACCCATGGAAGCGCTTAAATGGTACCTTAACGCCGCCATGCCGATTCAAACCGTGTTTCATGTAATCGCGGAGCTTCACGGGCTAACAAAGAAGAAAACTCAGAAGAAGCCGGAGTGGACGAGTTCCACCCGAGAGTCCTTTAGGCGCTTCGTAACGGAGGAGTTGACCCAGATACAGCTTGAGGAACACCCCGTGAAGATAGGGGAAATGAACCCGGGGGATCTCGCCAAGCTAGGTCCTACTGACGCTTCGATCCTAGCTCTCGCTGCTCGACTTGACACACTTGTGCTGACCGAGGACCGCCCACTCAAAGAGCGGTGCACTGAGCGACAGGTCCCTGTCCTCGACTACGTAAGGGTGCTCGAGATTTGGAAGCAGTGCAGATGAGCGCTCGCCGGTTTCGGGCACGGACCAGCCATCGCGCCCGCGGGGATACGTCTTCTCTCTGACGCATACGACCTGTTCAATGTTGGACACACCGCTCAGATGCCAGCGTCACCCCACGCTGACGTCAGGCAAGGTGATTTTCGATTTCGGCATTGGTAAGGCGCAGCGCTCCGGGATGCTTGGAGTGGATTAAAGGAAGTCTGACCTTGCGACCGCGCTGCACTCGACCAGTGGTGACCGCCTGCTGCAAGGCGTCTTGAATGAACTCCTTCAGACTCGACCCCCGCTGCGCTGCCAGGGACTTGACCTGGCGAAACAGAGGATCCGGTAGATCAATCGTAATTCGCATAGCGTCATATTGGAATAAATCCGCGCAGCGCGCAAGCCGCTTCAGCCACCAACTCCCGCCGCTGCAGAGTCCGCGCCTCGCCGGCCGGTGTCACCATTACGCAACCGTTCAGGCCACTGGCGCTGCACTCCGGGGCTGGCCCGCTCCGGTTGGATGAACATTTCTTGACAAGCACCTTTCCCCGGACGTAGCCTCGTGGTATGGAAGCCGTCACCGAGACACCCTCGGCCCCTCAACTGGCGCTCCTTTGTGCTCCTGCGCAAGTGAAGGTGCCCAAATGTCTTCCGCTGCCCTCGATTAAGCCAAATCCATGCAAGCTTCGCAACGTCCAAACCGACCTTCAGAAACCGTGCGGTGTCACCAGGTAGCGCTGACTCAGCAGCGGCGCCAAGCCGATCCGAAGTGCGGCCTTACGGATTGCCAAAGAGCGAGAGAACAAAGCGAGAATGTCTATGAAAACAAAGAACAAGGTCAAAAAGTCAAGCAGCTCAGTAGCGCTGACCTTCAGGGCAGCAGCGCCGCCATGCCGACCTGAAGGACGGCCCTATGAAATGCGAAAAATCGACAGAACAAAGCGAGAATGTCTATGAAAACAAAGAACAAGGTCAAAAAGTCAAGCAGCTCAGTAGCGCTGACCTTCAGGTCAGCACCGGTGCCATGCCCACCTGAAGGTCGGCTCCACGAAATGCCGAAAATCGACGGAACAAAGCGAGAATGTCTATGAAAACAAAGGATAAGGTCAAAAAGTCAAGCAGCCCAGTAGTGCTGACCTTCAGGGCAGCAGCGCCGCCATGCCGACCTGAAGGACGGCCCTATGAAATGCGAAAAATCGACAGAACAAAGCGAGAATGTCTATGAAAACAAAGGACCGGCGCAGATTTCAACCACCCCTAGCCCCTCCTTATCGAAGGAGGGGAATTCCAGGCTGCCATGCTAATTGAACCACTCCGCCCCAAGGTAGACGGACAATGCGATCCACAGTTTCTCATGGGTGGGCACGCGCACGCGTTCACCAAACACGTTATAGCGGCGCTGCTCGATCCGCCCCAAGAGACGCCAGTAGATCGCCGCCATAATCTCAGCGGGAACCAACCTGCGGCGGTCCTGCGGCGGAAGGAAACGGCGCGCTTCGGCGAAGAAGCGGCGGGCCCGGTCAGACTCGAACCCCATGAGCCGATTGAAAGCGTCCTGATAAACGCCCGAGAGCAGCTCATCGGGACGCACGCCGAATTGCTCGAGGTCCGCGCTGGGAAGGTAGACGCGCCCGCGGCGCGCGTCGCTTTGAATATCCCGCAGGATGTTGACGAGTTGCAGGGCCTTGCCGAGATTCACGGCGTAGTCGCGCGCGCGGAGGTCCGTATAACCGAAGATCTCGATCGCAATCAACCCAATGGTGGAGGCCACGCGATAGCAGTAAACCGAGAGGTCGTCAAAGGTCTCATAACGCGTCCCTGCCAAATCCATCTCGAGGCCGAGGATGAGATCGTCGAAGGGCTGGCGGGGAATCTGGAATTTCCGAATGCTCGCGGCAAGCGCCGCCAGTGCAGGATCGTCAAAGGCCGCGCCCCGCTCCGCGTAACAGGCGTCCAGCGCCTGCCGGTACAGGGCCATCTGGCGAGTAGCTTCGTCCGGCGGGAGGCCGCTGTCCACAACATCATCGCCGCGGCGGGCAAAAGCGTAAACGGCTTCGATGGCGCGCCGCTTCTCGCCAGGAAGAAATACGAATGAGTAGTAGAAATTGGTGCGGCGAAACGCCGCAGCCCGGGACTCTTTCATTGCGGCGCTCCAGGCGGCGTCATGACGACGGAAGCGTGTCCGCGCTCCGCCGCCGGAAGAGCGTTCCCGGCGCGGAAGTACAGGCGCACGAAGTCGAGCTTCGAGAGGGACGGCCTGTGCCGGAAAACGTCATAACCCGCAGCCTCGATCTTACGCAGCACCGTCGTGCCGCCCAGCCACGTCAAGCGAAGCTGGCGGCGCAATTCCGGCACGACCCTCTCCGGCAGAGCTTGTCCTTGCTCGAACAACGCCCGCGTGCGAGCGATTTCGAACTTCAGCAACCCGCGCCAACGCCCGTCCGCACGATGGGCGCGCAGGTCGTCCAGAGTGTACTCGAACCGTTCGAGGTCTTCCAGGGGCAAGTAGATCCGGTCGCGCTCGAGGTCCACGGCAACGTCCTGCCAGAAGTTGGTAAGTTGAAGCGCCGTGCAGATGCAATCCGCAAGAGCGAAAAGCTCCGGGTCGCGGTGTCCGAACAGCTCGAGCACCAGCCGCCCGACGGGATTGGCAGAGCATGAGCAATAGGCGAGCAGGGAAGCAAAATCCTGATGACGATTCACTTTCACGTCGGATTCAAACGCTTGCAGCAGGTCTTCGAAATTCCTCAGAGAGAGGTGGAATCGCTGTGCCGAATCTTCGAGCGCCACGAAAACCGGATGTTGTGCCCGCCCGGAGAAGCCTTCCTGCAGCAGTTCGCGCCAAGCGGCGAGTTTTTCAAGCCTTCCCTCCACTCCCGGTTCATCGGCAACATCGTCGGCGTAGCGGGCAAAAGCATAGATGGCGGCCAGGGCGTCGCGCTTGTCGCGAGGCACGAGGCGCGAAGCAACAGGAAAGTTCTCGTAATGACGGCGCGCCAACCGCCGGCACTCAGCATAGGCGGCGCGAACTCTTGGGGATTGATTCATTGAGTCATCGGGCCATTGAGTCATTTGGCCATTGAGTCAATGGCTCAATGACCCGATGGCTCGATGGCTCAATCAATTCTACTGTTTCGTTTCAGGCTTGCGCCGCCGCAGAAAGGCAGGCACGTCAAAGTCATCTTTGGCTATTTCCGCGGTCATCTCCGGCGGTTCAGGTTCCGCGGGGAGCTTGTCCTTCTTCGCCAGGGCCGACTTGACGCTCTGCTGCGCGCTGCGCATCGCCATCGAGGAACCGCTGAGAGGCTTAATGCCGTATCTCTCGGATTTTATCCCGGTCGCGATGACCGTGACCTTGACCGCATCGCCCATGGCCTCATTGAGAACGGCGCCGAAGATGATGTTGGCGTTCTCCGCTGCGGCTTTCTGCACGATGCTGGAGGCCTCATGGACTTCGTACAGGGTCAGTTTGCTGGACCCGGTGATATTCAGCAGGATACCCTGGGCGCCGTTGATGCTGCCGTCTTCCAGCAGGGGGCTGGCAATGGCTCGATTGGTGGCTTCCACCGCGCGGTTCTCTCCCGCGGCCTCCGCGGTTCCCATGACCGCGTAGCCCATTCCTTCCATAATAGTTTTGATATCAGCAAAGTCACGGTTAATCATTCCAGTAATAGTAATGATATCGGAAATTCCCTGCACCGCCTGGCGCAGAACGTCGTCGGCCTTTCTAAATGCTTCGAAGAAGCTGGTATCCTTATCCACGAATTGCATCAAGCGCTCGTTGGGTATGCAGATGACCGTGTCCACGCTCTGGCCTAATTCCGCCAATCCGGTTTCGGCCTGCATCATTCGGCGCTTGCCTTCGAAGGCGAAGGGCTTGGTGACCACGGCCACCGTAAGGGCGTGGAGTTCGCGCGCCAGGCTGGCGACAATGGGCGCGCCTCCGCTGCCGGTGCCCCCGCCCAGCCCGGCAGTGACGAACACCATGTCGGCGCCCTCGAGCGCGTCGATGACTTTGTCGGTGTCCTCGAGCGCAGCGCGCCGGCCGATTTCAGGATTCGCTCCCGCTCCCAGGCCTTTCGTCAACTTGGCGCCCAGTTGGATTTTCACCGGCGCTTTCGACAGGCGGAGCGCTTGCGCATCGGTGTTGGCCACCAGGAAGTCCACGCCCGTCACCCCGGCTTCGATCATGTGGTTCACGGCGTTTCCGCCGCCCCCGCCCACGCCAATCACCTTGAGTTTGGCGCCCACGCGAAGCTCGTCGGAAAAGTCCACGCGAAGGTTATTGTCGGTTTCTTCGATCTCCATTTTGCCTCTCCCTCTATCACCTCCGCGGTCGGAGCCAATCGACTCCTTACCCAACGCCCCTCTTCCTCTTCCCACTCCCCAAGGGAGAGGGATGAAGCGAAAGGGATGTGAGCGTCAAGGGTCTTGGCCCCGCAACGGGGTTCTGTGCTATGCCGCGCTCTTCCCAAACAAGGCCCGCCACAATTTCGTCATAAAGCCGGTTTCGTTGGCGTCCCGAAGCAGGCGGCGACGATTCGCGTAGACCACAAGGCCGACCAGGGTTGCGTACTCCGGCTCGGGGAGCTCCGCCCCCATGTTCTCGAGTCCTGTACAACGACCCAGGCGCACGGGGGTGCCGAGGTTTTGCTCAGCCAAATGCAGCAAGCCTCCTTGTTTTGCTCCCCCGCCGACCAGAATCACGCCTGCACCCAGTTGCCGAATATGGCCGCAACGCTCGAGTTCATCATGGATCAATTCCAGCAATTCCAGGGTTCGCGGCTGAATGATCTCGTCAAGCACGTCGTAGCTGACCACCCGGCCAGGACGCTCTCCCACACCGGGGACTTCCAAAACTCCGCCCGGCATATTGGCGAGCTCGCGCTCCGCCCACGATCGTTTGACTCGTTCCGCTTCAGGAATTGTCGTCCGCAGCCCCACGGCGATGTCGTTGGTAAAATGTTCGCCGCCTACGGGGATGGAGGCCGTGTGCCGGACACTGCCCTCGGCGTACACGATCACGTCAGTGGAGCCGCCTCCAATGTCCACCAGCGCCACGCCCAATTCACGTTCGTCCGGCGTCAGGCAGGCGGCCGCCGCAGCAAACGGCTCATACACGGTGTCGAGCACCTTGATGCCAACCAGATTCGCCGCTGTAACCACGTTCCGCAAAGCGGTGGAAGAGCCCGTAATCAGGTGGACGTTGGCTTCCAGCCGCGCGCCGCTCATCCCTACCGGGTTGCGAATGCCCTCGTGGGAATCCAAAACGTAATCCTGCGGCTCCAGGTATACGATTTCGCGGTCCGCAGGGAGCGTGATGCCACGGGCTGCCTGAAGGACTTTTACAATGTCTTCCTGGGTGACAGTCCCCGTGCCCTCCGAGCCTCTTGCCAAGCTCACCGCGCCACGCGAGGTCACGCCTTTAATGTGCGAGCCGGCAACCCCCACGTAAGCCGAAGCGATGGAAACCCCCGCCGCGGATTCAGCAGCTTCTACGGCCTTCTTCAGGGCAACCACCGTAAGATCGAGGTTGACGATGACGCTCTTCCTCCAGCCTTTCGACTCCGCCACTCCCAATCCTGCCACCTGGAGTTTCCCGCCCTCTTTCGGCTGACAGACGAGCGCGCAGGTTTTCGTACTGCCGAGATCCAAGCCTACGAAGAACTGATCGTTGCGTGCCAAGGTCCCTATTCCTTTAGTGTTTGCGGGTGCTCAACCTCACCCGCGGAAGAAGCCGGAGTTCTCTCCTGGGGATTCACCACAACCTGATTCCGATAACGCAAGTCTACCGAGTCGAGCGGCGCAGTGGACTTGCGCAGCTCAGGGAGCAGCGCCAGGAAGGTGTGAAAATGCGGGAGAAAGTTCTCATGCCCAAAGTGCACCTGCAAAGTTTCTCGGCCCTGGACGAGCAGGGCCTTAAGGTCGTCGCCGTCCGAAAGATCGCCTTCCGAAATTGCCCATCCGGAGTGGACGATCTCAGCGCCGACTTCGCGCATGAAATCCTGGTACAGTGCGATACGAGTCTTGCACTCCTCGGACCCTGCTTTCGGGTCCAAGCCGGTAATTACCGGGAAATCGAAATAGGCGCTCTCGGGCTTATCCAGAAAGACTCCCTCGCTATCGACCAGGCTCACGTGGCCGCCCACATTGGCGTAAGCCACCGGCTGCCTTTCAACCACACGGATCACCAAGTGGTTGGGCAAAACGCGCGTTAACGTCGCGCTATGAACCCAGGGTATCCCTTCCACTTGTTTGCGTACATCCTCCAGAGAAAGGCGCAGAATCTTCAGGCCGAAACCGTTGCTGCCGCGCCCCGGCAACCCCAGAGCGGTGGCAACGTCTTCGCGGGTAACAAAGTGATTTGCCATTAACTGAATATCGTCTGCGGAGCGCAACTCGAATCTTGCCGACGTCAATACGAAGGTTGTCAAGAAATAGCTGCCGATTCCGAGCGGCGCCACAACGGTGACGATAAAAATAGCCCACTGCCGGGTCCAGGAGAGCCCGCGGCGGCGAACGGTCACGGCCTTCTGTCGCCGGAGATAGGGAGACTCCTCTTCACCGTCCAGCCCCTGGGCTGAGAGCGTCGCTTCGTCTTCGATCAACTTCCTGGCCATTTGATTCCAGACCCCTCGAACTCGTAGATCCTCTACCCCTCATTACCTCTTAGCCTTGACCAACCCCTAATCGAGCCGGGCGGTTTCGGATTTCCACCGCCAGGGCCTCTCCGATCTTCCACACGCTTCCGGCGCCGACCGTTAAAATCAGATCGCCGGGCCTTAAGTCATCCAGAATGCCCTTGATCACATTCTGTTCGGAAGGCGCATACTCGGCGTGGTGATAACCCAACTCGGCCATGCGCTCAACCAACCGCTGAGCTGTGACGCCCTGGATGGGCTTCTCGTTGGCCGGATAAATGTCCAGAACATAAACGTGATCCGCAGCCTGAAAACACTGCGCAAAATCATCCATCAGGAACTGGGTGCGCGTATAGCGGTGGGGTTGGAAAATAGCAATGACCCGTTGGGCGCCCCAAAGACAGGCCGCCTCAAGCGTGGCGCGAATTTCCGTCGGATGATGTCCATAATCATCTACGATCGTTATGCCTTCGAACTCCATTTTGACCTGAAACCGGCGGTCGGCGCCTCGGAAGTTCGCCAGCCCCTCACGAATCTGTTCGGTGCTCAGTCCGAGCTCTAATCCCACGGCGACAGCCGCCAGAGCATTCTGCGCGTTATGCCGTCCCGGAACGTTGATGCTAAAGCTGCCCAGGTGGTTCTTTCCTGCATCCACTTCGAAGCTCGATCCGTGAGGCAAGAGTTGGAGCGAGATTCCCCTCACCCCAGCGCCTGCTTCGAGACCGTAAGTAACGACGCGCCGCCGGATGTGCGGCAGTAGCTCTTTAAAGCGCTCGCCCCAAGGGGCATCAGAGCAGGCCACCACCGCCCCGTAGAAGGGCACCTTGTTCGCGAAGGCAAGGAAAGCCGAACTTATCTCGTCCAGGTCGCGGTAATGATCCAAATGCTCCCGGTCGATATTGGTAATCACCGCAAGGGAGGGCGGAAGATAAAGGAATGAGCGATCACTTTCGTCGGCTTCGACGACCATCAGTTCGCCCTTGCCCAGGCGGGCGCTCGAGGCGAAAACATCCAGGCGTCCGCCAATAACGGCCGTCGGATCGAGTCCGGCTTGGGCCAGCATCACCGCGATCATTGAGGTGACCGTAGTTTTCCCGTGAGCCCCGGCGACCGCCACGCAGAATTTCAAGCGCATCAATTCGGCGAGCATCTCGGCCCTGGGAATAACCGGGATTTGCAGACGCTGGGCCTCCTGCACCTCAGGATTGTCGGGAGGGACCGCCGAAGAAACCACCACTACTTGGGCGTCCAGGAGATGGCTCGCGGCGTGGCCTTCCGAGACCCGCGCGCCCAGTTTGGACAGCCGCTCCGTAACCGGTGTCACCTTGAGGTCGGAGCCTGAAACCGTAAACCCCAGGTTCAACAACACCTCGGCGATCCCGCTCATCCCGATGCCGCCAATGCCCACGAAGTGTATTCTTCGAATCTTGCCTAGCATGACTATGCCCTATATGTGGCTGCGAGTTTATCTCGCCACGTGGCGGCATAAAGCCGCTCCTACACTAAGCCCTGGCAGCCAGTCCTTCCACCAAGTCCGCAATCTGCGCGGTCGCCTCCGGACGCGCCAGGGTCTTGGCGGCCAACTCCATTTCGATCAATCTCGGCGGTTCACTGATCAGCTCACTGATCTCGCGGATCAACCGCTCCGGGGTCAGCTCCGCCTGGAGTATTATCCGGGCGGCGCCGGCGCGCTCGAGGGCTTGGGCATTTGCCAGTTGATGCTGGTCCGTGGCTGCCGGAAAAGGAATCAGCAATGAGGCTCGCCCCGCTGCCGCCAACTCAGCCACCGCAGCCGCCCCGGCGCGTGTAACCACCACATCGGCCTTTGCCAATGCTTCCGGCATGTCCTCGATGAAAGCGCAGACGTGAGCAGCCACGTTGTGTTTCAGATAAGCCTCGCGCACTGAGTTAGCGTCCGCTTCCCCCGTTTGATGGACGACCTCGAGCCGCCCCGTTTCACGCTTCAAGAACGGCGCGCATTGGACCATCACTTCATTGATAGCTCTCGAACCCTGGCTGCCCCCGACGACCAGGATGCTAAAAGGGGCCTGGTGTTCCTTCGGAGGAATCGCAAAGAAAGCCGCTCGGACCGGAAGGCCGGTGACCCGGGCCTTCTCACCGTAGTAGCGTGCGGCCTCCTGGAAGCCAACCGCCGCCAAACGCACCACCGGGGCCAAAGCGCGGTTTGTGAAACCCGGCAACGCGTTGGGCTCAATGAGCACGGTCGGAATATCCTGGAGCGCGGCTTCCAGCATCACCGGTCCAGCCAAATACCCGCCCACGCCCACGACGACCTGGGGCCGAAAGTCACGCAGGGCCTGCGCCGTGGCCACCGCCGTTCGCGGAAGCAGCATCAAATTCCGCAAGCCCCTAATCCCACCTATCCCCTTAAGCCCCGCCGCCCTGATGGTGCGAAGGGGAAAACCGGCTCCCGGAATCAAGCGCGCCTCGAGCGGTCGCAGGGTGCCGAGAAACTCGATCACATACTTCACTCCGGAGCGTTCCAGGCGGGCGCCACGGGCGCGCAGTTCCTCCGCCACAGAGAGCGCCGGAAAGATATGACCTCCGGTCCCTCCGGCGACCATCAGAAATCGCATCACACACTACCCGTCTACGCTTCATCCTGCGAAATGTTCAGGAGCACGCCCACCGCAGCCAGCGTAAAGAAGAGAGACGACCCACCGTAACTGATCAGCGGCAACGGAATGCCCTTCGTCGGAAGCAGGCCGAGCACCACGCTCATGTTGACGAGGGCCTGTCCGACCACCATCACCGTCAACCCTATGGCCAGCAGCCGTCCAAACTCACACGTACATCGGGCGCTCGCCCGCAGACCTCGCCAGAGAATAATTCCAAACGCGATGATGAGTAGGAATGCCCCGATGAACCCCAGCTCCTCGCTCACGACGGCAAAAATGAAGTCGGTCTGAGGTTCCGGAAGATAGAAGAGTTTCTGTTTTCCTTCCATCAGTCCCACGCCGGTAATCCCGCCGGTGCCCACCGCGATAAGGGACTGAATGATGTGAAACCCTTTTCCGAGCGGATCGGAATACGGGTGCAGGAAGGCCAGCAGGCGGTTGTACCGGTAGGTGGAGTGAAAAATCAGCCAATAAACTACAGGAGCAGCCCCGAGCCCCATCCCGGCGAAATATCTGGGACGCAATCCCGCGACGAATAGCATTGCCGCCACGATCATGGCGATGGCAAGTGAGGTTCCGAAGTCAGGCTCCACCACCACCAGAGCCATCGTTGCTCCACTCACCAAGCCCACAGGAAGCAGCGTGTGGACAAGGTCGTTTACTTTGCCGGCCCGCTGCTCGAGGAAGTAGGCCATGAAGAGAACTATAACGAGCTTCGCGAATTCGGAAGGCTGCAAGCTGGCAGACCCCAAATGGAGCCAGCGGTGGGTGTTGTGGGTTCGCGGCGCGAATAAAACTCCCACCAGGAGCAACATCTGCAAGGACAGCGCCGAAAACACCACCAGGGGGCTCGCCAAGCGGCGATAGTCCACATACATCAGTACGACCAAGGCGGCAAACCCCGCCCCAGCCCAGGCCAATTGGCGAGTCAGGAAATAACTGCTGCTGCTGAACTTCTCGGCAGCTACCACCGCCGAGGCACTGAAAACCATGAGGGCCCCGAAAAGGGTCAATGCCACGACGCTGCCGAAAAGGACCTTGTCGGATTGGAGTCGCCTTGACATGCTCTACTGATCCATTCGAGGCAGCCTTAGTTGGGCCGAGTCGCTTCGTTCTGCCGAGTTCGGCTTCTTCTCTTCCGCGATCTTCGGGCCCGGTTCTGCCCCGTTCATGCTGCGATCCGAATCATGGACGTCCGTTGATTCGCCCGCGGCCGGACCTTGCTCTTCGAATCCTCCCTCATAGGGCAGTGGGGAGCCGTCAACTTTCTCAGGAGTAGCCGGAGTTCGGAGTTGCCGCGTTTCCGCCCGCTCCGAGTAGTCTTGTTCCAGCTCGACGTCCGCCGGGAAACACTCGTCGGCGTCGGTTTCATACACGAGGGTCAGTTCATGAGTCGGCGGCTCCGCTGGGCGAGCGCTGTCCGCGAGATGTTCCGCGTGCTCGTCGGCAGGGGCAGCGGCTTGCCTGTCTACTACCTCCGGCGCCGGCGTCCCTACTTCCGGTTCGGCGGTCACCTGGGGCGCCTCTTGACTCGAGCCCCCTGAAGGCTGAACCCGAACCTGGCCGGGGACAGGTGGCGCCGTCTGAACGCGGGCGGACACCTCCGAGCGCCCAGTCTTCACTTCCCGTTGCTTCCATTTCCATTCGACCGCACCCGATTCCACATCCTGGGCTAGACGCCCCACCAAATCTTTAAACACCCGTCCTCGATCCTCATAATCCTGGAACTGATCGAAGCTCGAACAGGCCGGGGCAAGCAGCACCACATCGCCGGGCCGCGCGCGCTGGAACGCCTCCGGCACGGCCGTCTCGAGGTTGCCGGCGTGAATCAATTCCACAGCACCGGAAAGCTCCCTAGCGATGCGATCTGCCGCCGCGCCGACGAGGAGAACTTCGCGCACCCGGTCCTTCACGAGGGGTAGCAGAGGAGCATAGGGAGCCCCTTTGTCCTTGCCGCCCATAATGAGGTGAACACCCCGCTCAAAAGCCTCGAGCGACTTCGCCGTAGCATCCACGCTGGTGGCTTTGGAATTGTTGTAAAACTCCACCCCGCAGATTTCACGCACGTATTCGAGCCGGTGCTCGACGCCCTTGAATTCCCGCACCGCCTCGCGCACGGCGTCGAAGTCCGCCCCTAGGACGCAGGCCGCCGCCGCGGCCCCTAGAACGTCTTCCAGATTGAAGCTGCCCCGCAGGCGCACCTCCTTCGTCTCCATGAGCACCCGCTCCATATGCCCGGTCCGGTAAACGATGATCCCATTCGACACAAAGAGGCCGCAAGGAATCTGCTCCAGCCGGCTGAAAAACACCTTGCGGCTCACCAAGGCGGGACCGAGGCTGCGCACCCAGGGATCATCGGCATTCAGCACGGCGTAATCATCCGCTCGCTGATTGCGGAAAATCTGCCGCTTGGCCTGGGCATAAGCCTCGAAGGTGGGGTGGCGGTCCAAGTGGTTCGGCGAGATATTCAGCAGGACAGCGACGTGCGGGCGAAAGTCACGAATCGCTTCCAACTGAAAACTGCTCAATTCGGCGACCACGATCGAGAGGGGCTTGACCGTTTCCACAGCGCTGCTCAAAGCCACACCAATGTTCCCGCCCACAAAGGTCGAAAACCCGGAGGCCTCGAGCATTTTGCCCAGCAGAGTGGTCGTCGTGGTTTTGCCGTTCGAGCCGGTAACACCCACGATGGGAGCATCCATGTACCAGCCGGCGACTTCGACTTCAGGCACGACAGCGATGCCGCGTGCACGGGCGGCCTCGAGTTGCGGCAATTCCCACGGCACCCCCGGGCTGACTACCACCAGATCGTGTGCGAGAAAAAGCTCAACCGGCTGCGATCCCAGCGCCAGACCGATCTTCTCCGCCAGAAGCTCCGACAGCGAGTCTCCGAAAGTGGCTGGAGGCTTGATGTCGGTCACCGTCACAATCGCGCCTTGCCGTCGCAGTAAGAAGGCCGCGGCGCGCCCGCTCCTTCCTAAGCCGACAACAAGCACGCGCTTGTTGCGTACGTCAATCATGCCAACCCCCTCGGCCGCGAGCGAATACTCTTGCGAAAGTGGGAGTCCAGAATCTCGGAGACGAGCTCCGAAAGCGACCTCCTGGCCTGGCGTGCCAGCCGCCGGGCCGTCACCAGCGTCTCCCTGTTGAGTGTCAAACTCACGCGCCTCGGATTGCGAAAGGATCTCGGCCTACCCATAGGAATTATCGCGCATTTTATGCGCAAAAACAGTCTGTCGTCAAGCGCCGTCGCGCGTCCCCAACCGGTCGATAACCGCGCCGCCGTAAGGGGACGGCTTGCCGTCCCCGCAATTCTGCCGGCCCCGACGAGGGTAGGGCAAGCCCTACCCCTACGCCGCCCAACGGGCTACGGACGACGGAAAACTATCTCAACTTCAAAGTCGTCAGAGCCAGCAGTGCAAAGACCAGAGCGGCGATCCAAAAGCGCACGATGATCTTCGACTCCTTCCACCCCGCCAGCTCGAAGTGATGATGGATCGGCGCCATCCGGAACACCCGTTTGCCCCGTAACCTAAACGACACCACCTGGATGATCACCGAGAGCGCTTCAATCACGAAGATTCCGCCAATGAACGGCAATAGAAGTTCCTGTTTGATCAGCACTGCGACACAGGCGATTGCGCCGCCCAGCGCCAGAGAACCAACATCGCCCATGAAAATCTCTGCCGGATATGCGTTGTACCACAGGAACCCCAGGCTTGACCCCACCATCGATCCGCAGAAAATGGTCAGCTCACCGACTCGCGGAAGGTGCTGCAAATCCAGATATTCGGAAAACACGGCATGGCCGGTGACGTAGGTCAGCACGGTCAAGGCCGAGCCTGCAATGATGACGCACCCTATAGCCAATCCATCCAGGCCGTCAGTAAGGTTCACGGCGTTCGAAGAACCCACCAGGACCAGGATTACAAAAAGCAGAAACGGCATGAAGGCCAACGGATATGTCCAGACTCGAGACAGAAAACCGGTAATCAGGAAATCGGGCCGGAAGCGCTTGAAGAAGGGGACAGTCAAGGTTGTCGAGTAGAAGCCACGCGCCGAAAAGAAAATCAGCGCCACGCCAAATACAAAGCTCACCAGGATCTGGAGCAGGAACTTGGTCCGCCCGGTGAGGCCCAGGTTGTTACGCTTGCGGACCTTTTGGTAGTCATCCCAGAATCCGATCGCGGCTAAGGCTGCCGTCACCCCCAGAACCAGCCAAATAAAAACGTTGCCCAGGTCAGCCCACAGGAGGGTCGGAACAAAAATGCAGAGATTGATCAGCACGCCGCCCATAGTCGGAGTGCCCGCCTTAGACATGTGGGACTTTGGCCCGTCTTCTCGAACGTACTGCCCGATCTGAAACCGCTTGAGCACCCGCACAACCCACGGTCCAACCACTAAGCAGAGCAACAGGGCTGTCAGGCTGGCGTAGGCAGTTCGGAAAGTGATATAGCGAAAGAGATTGAGGACGTGGAACTGGTTGTGAAATCTGATGTAGAGGTAGTAAAACATGTGCGATCACGGACTAGTCGAGAGTCGAGAGTCAAAAGTCAAAAGTTCCGACCGCGCATCGTTTGACCTTTCGACTCCCGAGCCATCCACTCTCGGTTTGACCTTTAGACTTTCAACTCGCGATTCTCAACTCTCGACTTTCAACTCTCGACTCTCAACTGCTTTCGCAGCATCTCGACCACAGCTTCCAAGTGCACTCCGCGCGAACCTTTCACCAGGACCACGTCCCCGGGTTCGAGTTGGGACCGGCAGAATTCTCCCGCCGAAGGCGCATCGGAGAAAAAGCGAGTCTGCGCGGACGGCATACCGGCCGCCACTGCGCCTTCCAGGAAGAACCTCGCATCGCCCTGGACCGCGATCAACCACGCCAGATCGGCCTCCGCGCACTTGCGGCCGACTTCTTCGTGCAATTTCGGAGACTGCGGACCCAATTCGAGCATCTCCCCGGCGACCACCATCCGGCGGCGAGCGCCGGGCCATGCCCGCAGCGTCTCAAGCATGCACTCCATGGCCTGCGGGTTCGAGTTGTAGGAATCGTTCACAATCGTCACGGGTCCCGACAGCGTGAAACTCTCTCCCCTTTGCGGCATACTGTGGAATTCGGCCAAGGCTCGGCGCATTTCCCGCGCCGGGATTTCGAACTCCGAGGCCACGGCGATGGCGGCCAGTGCATTCTGGACGTTGTGGCGTCCCAGAGCGGGGAGTAAAAAATCGCAATCCAAGTTCGGCCCCACGACCCGGAACTCGCTACCGATTCCTTGGCCGGGCCTGACCCAGGCGGCTTGAAAGTCCGCGCCGGATCCCATTCCGAAGGTAACCACTTGCCCCTCAAAACCCTCCCCGAATTTCCGCACGCGGGGATCATCGTTGTTCAGGACGGCAGTGGGTGGTCCGCCGCGAGACGAGAGGTTTTCGACTAGTTCCCGCTTTGCTTTGGCGATGGAATCCACAGAATCAAAGAACTCCAGATGTGCGGGGGCGACGTTTGTCACCACGCCGGTCTCTGGCTCAGCGATCAATGCCAAATGCGCAATCTCGCCGGCGGCAGACATGGCGAGTTCCACTACCGCGATCTCGTGCTGGGGCTCGAGTTCCAACAGGGTTAGCGGCAGGCCGTAGTGGTTATTCAAGTTTCCGGCCGACCGATGCACTACCAAGCACCGGCCCAGCAGCACCGCGATCATCTCCTTCGTGGTGCTCTTTCCGGTGCTGCCGGTCACTGCGATCAGGGGTCGCCCCCACTTTCGTCGTACGGCCCGTCCCAAACTCTGGAGAGCCAGGAGTGGGCTCTCGACTGGGACGAGGGCCGGCCGGAGGTCCGGCGGCGCCTGGTCAAAAAAACCCTTCTCGACCACCGCTCCGGCAGCCTGGCTCTCCATAACCTGGGCAATGAACTCGTGTCCATCGAACCGTGGCCCCCGCATCGCAAAAAAGAGCTGACCCGGCGCGATCGAGCGGGAGTCCAGCGAATACCCCGTCACCATTCGTTCCGGGACGCCGCACTGGGAATGAAGCTGTGTCGCGATGTCGCCTAAGCTGAGTTTCATGCGTTCTCAAGCCCTACAGGACCCGTGTCATCCCCCACCGGAGCCGCGATGTCATTCCTCGCCTCGCTCCTGAAAGTCACGTCATTCCCGCGCAAGCGGGAATCCATTTGGACCGACGATGGGTCTCCGCTTTCGCGGGGACGACGCTGATTTTCATTCCCTCGGTCGGGCCAAAGACCCATCAACACTCCGAATGACGATCATTTCGGAGTTTGATAGCCCATTTCACTCAGCACTCTTCGGGCTACCTCACGATCGTCGAATGGAATTGGCCCGTCCTTCAGTATCTGGTACGTCTCGTGTCCCTTTCCAGCCAAGACGACCACATCTCCTTCGCGGGCTTCTTCGAGAGCCTTGCGGATGGCTTTTTCCCTATCCACTTCGGCCCAATAAGGCTTACCGGTCTTCTGTAAGCCGATCAGGGCATCATTCATGATCAGCAGCGGGTCTTCGCTGCGGGGATTATCCGAGGTGAGTACGGCAAGATCGCTTAGCGAACCTGCCGCCTCGCCCATCATGGGCCGTTTCGCGCGATCTCGCTCGCCTCCACACCCAAAAACCACGATGAGCCGGTTGCGTGTGAGTTCGCGCGCCGTACTCAAGACATTCCGCAACGCATCATCGGTGTGCGCGTAATCCACCACGACGAGGAAGGACTGGCCTTCGTCGATCCGCTCGAAGCGTCCCGGAACCGCTTTCAGATTCCTCAGTCCCTCTTCGATTTTCTCAAGCGGGATGCCGTAGGCAACCGAGGCTGCGGTAGCGGCGAGGATATTCGCCAGGTTGGCCCGGCCCACCAGTGAGGACGCAAGCTCCATTTTGCCGGCCGGGGTCAGGATCGTGCCCTCCAGCCCGTTGTGCCGGCTGTCGAGACGTTTCACTTTGACCTGGGCATTCGAGTTCATGCCGTAGGTCAACTGCCGCGAGCCGCGCAGGTCAAGAAGCTTCTTGCCCCAAGGGTCATCGATGTTAATCACCGCAGAGGCGGGTGGAGCAGTGCCAAGACCCTCGAACAAACGACGCTTGGCTTCGAAGTAGTGCTCGAAGTCCTTGTGATAATCTAAGTGGTCGCGGGTCAAATTGGTGAATACGGCCACGTAGTACGGGAACCCCCAAACCCGCTCCTGAGCCAGCGCATGCGACGAGACTTCCATCACTGCGCCGTCGCCCCCAGCTTCGACAGTCTGGGCGAGGTAAGACCACAACTCCAGCGACTCCGGTGTGGTGTTGAGCGCGGGCAGCACCCGGCCGCCAACTCGGTACTCGATAGTCCCGAATAGGCCGGTGCGAATTCCCGCTGCGCGCAGAATGCTATCCACCAGAAAGGCTGTGGTCGTCTTTCCGTTTGTGCCGGTAATTCCGACGAGTTTCAGGTGTAAATCAGGCAGGCCGTAGAAGCGGCGTCCGGCTGTCGAGAGTGCCCGGCGGAGCTGAGAGACTCGCACCCAGCGCGAGGCCAGTTCGCCGGGAGGTTGACGCTCGCTGACCACGGCGATTGCACCCCGGTTGAGGGCTTGGGGGATAAATGTGTGCCCGTCGGCTTTCTCCCCCTGAATCGCAAAGAAAAGACTTCCCCGCTGCACCTGGCGAGAATCGTAAGCTAAAGAGGTGACTTCGCCTTCGGCTTCCAGGCCTATATCCGAGGCCATCCAGCCCTCGCAACAACTCGTTCAGTTTCATTGCCCACTCGCATTATATCACTGCGCGAATCTTGACAGCCTTACCACCAATCTTGTTCCGGGCGCTACCTGCGAACGCGCGGGAATGCTCTGTTCGACGGCCAATCCGCTGCCCAGAAGATTCAGCTCGAGGCCCAACTTCTGGCACTCCTGGGCGACATTGCGAGCTGCCAGCCCGGAGAAGTCCGGCACGCTAACATGAGGGCCGTTGTCCAATACCACGGTAGGGGGCGTGGCGGCCGCCTCCGGCTCTTGCTCGTTCGAAACTCTGGCCAGCTCAGTCGTCGAGAATGACGCGGTCTGAACGGGTGAAGTGGCAGCTTGTCGGTGCTCAGTGCCCTGGGATGGGCTCCCAACCAGGTTTCCGGGTTTCTGGCCCGGGACCCTAGCGGGCGTTGAGGCTATGAATTGCGGCCTTGGGGCGGGAAGGTCTTGCGGAACGTTCAGGTATCCTAGAGTCTGCTCTGCGACGGACTTGAACACCGGGGCTGCCACATCAGTCCCGTAAATTGCTCCTACCGGCGTGTCGATAACCACCAGAATGGTTACCGCCGGTTTCCCGACAGGAGCGAAGCCAACAAAAGAGGCCACATAGTGTGAATGGGAGTAGGCGCGGGAAGGATCAATCTTCTGTGCCGTTCCAGTCTTGCCGGCGGACGTATAGCCCGTGAGTTGCGCCGGCTTGCCTGTTCCCCTCTGCACCACGGCCGATAGAAACTCCTTCATGAGGTTTGATGTCCGTTCGCTAATCACGCGGTGACCCGGAACCGGAGGCATGGAGTCGTGTGCCTGACCGAGGAAGAGGTCACGGACTATGCGCGGCTCGAACAGTACTCCCCCGTTCGCCACCGCGGAGTACGCACTGACGAGCTGAACGGCCGTCACTCCAACTTCCTGCCCCATGGAGATTTCGCCGATTGATAGTCCTGACCAGTAGGTGGGGGACTTCAGCAGTCCGTGTTCCTCGCCCGGAAGTTCGACGCCCGTCTTTTCGCCAAATCCGAAGCTGCGAATATACTTGTAGAGCCGTTGTTGTCCCAACCGCATTCCCAGCTTGATGGCGCCCACGTCGCTGGAATTCACCAACACGTCTTGCACCGTCAGCGCCCCGAAGCGTTTATGATCGTGAATGACATGGCCCGCAAGAACGATGCTTCCCATCTGGCAGTCGATGATTTCCTCGGGTCTAGCCAGTTTCTCTTCCAGGACGGCTGACAGCGTAACCAGCTTAAAGGTTGAGCCGGGCTCATAGACCCAGGCCACGCCGCGGTTTTCCAGAGCGCTGGTAGGGCCCTTGGAGAATTGGTTGGGATTGAAGGTGGGCTGGCTGGCCATGGCCAGGATTTCGCCTGTATTAGGGTTCTGGACTACGACCACGCCGCCGGCAGCGTGCCATTTCTCCATTGCCTGCGCCAGGCCTTTCTCTGCGAAATACTGGATTTTTTCGTCCAAGGTCAGAACAACATTCTTGCCCGGCGCCCCGGCCCACTCTGTGGATTGAAATGACTTGCGCCTGGCATCCGCGGCCACCAGCACACGGCCCGGGCGCCCCCGAACGATTTTGTCCATGCCGTACTCGAGGCCCGCCAGGCCTTTGTCATCCAAACCCACGTAGCCCACGATGTGGGATGCCAAATCGTCTTTGGGGTAAAAGCGCTTGCTCTCCGGCTGGAAGTAGATTCCTTTCAGGTTCAACTCGCGGGCACGATTGGCTTCCTCGGGGGTGACCTTCCTTTTCACCCAGCAAAACGAATGAGAGTTTGTGAGCCGCCCCAGGAGTTCATCCGCATCGAGGCCCAAGGCCGGCGCGAGTAAATCAGCCGCCGTCTTGGGCTCCGTCATTTCACTAGGATCCGCAAAGATGGAGTCCACTGCCAGGCTCATGGCCAGTGGATTCATCTGCCTATCGTAGATCTCGCCGCGGCGGGGCGCGATTTCAATCACGTGTTGTTGCTGGCGCTGTGCTTTCGCCAGGAGATCGGCATAATCAATAACTTGGAGGTGGTAAAGTTGGGCAGCCAGGCCGAACATCCAGAAAACCAGCAAGCCACCCAAGATCAGATCGCGTTTCGCGGGGTGGGACTTCTGGTTTTTTTTCGGCTGCGAGTGGCTTATGCGAAGCACCATGAGACTATAGCCCGCTCGGAATACCGTCGCCGACGTTGGGGAGAGGCAAGCAACCTGCGCGCTTTCCGGAGTCTACTGTGCCGGCTCGCTCGCCCTGCTCCACTGTATGACTTGTTTCGCGCTGGGCGAGACCATGCCGAGACTCACGGCCAAGGCTGCGATTCTTTGCGGATCAGCCAGCTTGGCCTGTGAAAGCCTCAACTGGTGATTCCATTCCTGCTGCTTGGCGTACTCCTTCTTCAGCCCTTGTATCTCGTATCCGTCCTGCACACACTGCAAATGCTGCCACGAGAAAAGCAAACCGAGGACAAAGGCCAGCGCCACCAACACGACCAGCTTGCAGTACTCACGCCACTTCCCCAAAGCCGCCTCCCGCACCAGACGGGAGTTGTCAATGTGCTTGGTGTAGTAGATCTCGGGGAAACTCGCACGGCCTGCCGCCAATCCGCTGATCGGACGCCGCCTTAGCTTCGGCAATGTGACTGCCACTGTCGCCATATTCCAGACCCAGGGGGCTCATCAGCAAGAGGCGGAAGCTCAAGCCCCTGCCGCATCTTCCCCCCGTCCTCCTTTCCGATGGATGCCCGTTTCGCCGGTCGCTCGCTGTGGCCCCGAAAAGTGGTTCCGGGTAGTTCCCAACCCCTCGAATTACCCGGCACACCGTTCCGCCGCCCGCAACTTCGCGCTGCGCGAGCGCGGGTTAGCGGCGATTTCTGCTTCGCTCGGACGCAGCACTCGCCGCGTCAGGATCCTGGCCCGCCCTTCCCGCTGCCAGGCTTTAAACGCCCATTTTACTAGCCTATCTTCAAGAGAATGAAAACTCAGGATCACCACTCGCCCGCCCGGCTTGAGCACCCCCGGCGCCTGGGCGAGCAGCGACTCCAGGCACTCCAGTTCCCGGTTCACCGCCATGCGCAGCGCCTGGAAAGTGCGGGTGGCCGGATGAATGTGGCGGAGGGCCGTCCGGGAGGGGATCGCTCGCGTCACCACCTGCGCCAGTTCGGTGGTTAGTCGAAACGGACGGCCCTTCACAATGGCTCGCGCGACTCGGCGCGAGTGGCGCTCTTCCCCAAGCTTGAAGATTACATCGGCCAGCTCCTGCTCGCTCATCTCGTTCACCAGGTCTGCCGCCTTGGGTCCTGAATTCGGACCCATCTGCATGTCGAGAGGCCCTGGCGTGCTGAAGGAGAACCCGCGCGATGCGTCTTCGAGTTGCATCGTGCTCATGCCCAGGTCAGCCAGAAGGCCGTCGGCTGGCGGAAACCCGCTGGCCGCGTACAGGTCGCTGATTTGTGTGAAGTTCCCAGGCATCGTGATCAGCTTTTCCCCAAAGTCCTTCAGCCGCTCCCCGGCGAAAGCAAGCGCCGCCGGGTCGCGGTCGATTCCTATCAGTTTCCCTTTGTCCAGACGCCGAAGAATCTCTTCGGCATGTCCCCCTGCCCCCAGGGTCGCGTCAATGTAATATCCGTCAGGCCGCACATTCAGAATCTCGATCGCCTCTCGCCATAGCACCGGCACATGCGCGCGCATCGGGCTAGATCCCTAAATCGCTTAAGGCCTTCATGTCCTCGTCGGTGAACGGCTCCTTCTCCATGTGCTCGACATACCGCTGCTTGTTCCAAACCTCGAGATAGTTCAAATAACCGAGCACCGCGACTTCACCTTGCATGGCGGCCGATTCCCGCAGTAAAGCGGGGATGAGAATTCTCCCTTGACTATCGGTGTGCGCGGCCTGACCATAGTAGTTGGTTCTGTCGAGGAACTTTTTCACTGACTTATTCATGGAGGGCTGCTGCTTCAACTTCTCCTCGAGCTTCAGCCACTCCTGAAAGGGGTAGATCCGTGCTGATTGACCATCATGACTCGTAACGTAGAAATCGGTGGCGTGGATGTCGTCCAGAACGGCCTTGATGGCGGCCGGGATTTTCAATCGGCCTTTGCCATCGACGGTCGCGGGATAATTGCCACGGAACATGCGGAATCCCGAAAAGCCACTGGGCGTAAGGGGCACGTCCCCTGAGCGCCACTTTTTTCCACTAATGACTACTCTGCTCCACAAACATACGTTTTCGTCCCTTTCTTGTCAAGGTTTTTTTCGACTTCCACTACTTTTTTATGACAAGCCACCGGAATTCGTCTAAGTCTCTTAGAATCAGAATGATGGATTTAAAAACGATTCCCAATTCGCAGCCTGGGAGTAGCCGTTAGTACTACCTTATGGCAAAATCCTGCGGGTTAAGAAGCGGAAGGCAAACGTCGTCAGCATTTTTCTGCCGGGCGCTGGCGGTTATCTCCACGGGTCCGCAAGGGCCAGCCGCAGACAGTTCGCTTAGCGCAGCAAGTTGGCAGGTTTGAGTTGAAACGAAACCACATCTTGAGGCAGGCTCATATGCAAAACGGTCAACAGACAGCCGCTACACGGGTCTTATCGGAGGCGCCGAACCCCCGCTTCGGTCCTTGGACAACCGTTGTCATATTCTCAATGTTGCTATGTTCGATGATACTATCTTCAGCTATAGCAGCGGATAAAAGTGCTGGAGACATGGTCAAGAATGTGGACAGCGTAATTGCCCAAGGCCCCTTCAGCGCATCCTGGGATTCTCTGGAGAAATTTCAAGTTCCAAAATGGTATGAAGACGCGAAGTTCGGAATCTTCATCCACTGGGGCGTTTATAGCGTGCCGGCCTTCGACAGCGAATGGTATCCCCGCAACATGTACCTGATAAAGAGTCCTGTCTTCGCGCATCATGTGGAGACGTACGGCCCGCAGTCCCGGTTCGGCTACAAGGACTTCATCCCCAGGTTCAAAGCAGAGAAGTTCGACGCCGGCCAGTGGGCGGCACTGTTCAAGAGGTCCGGAGCAAAGTACGTCGTGCCGGTCGCGGAGCATCACGATGGCTTCCCGATGTACGCCTCGGATCTGACGGAATGGTGCGCCGCGAAAATGGGCCCGAAGCGCGACGTGGTCGGCGAACTCTCCGTGGCGGTGCGCAAACAAGGCTTGCATTTCGGAGCGTCTTCGCACCGCGCCGAGCACTGGTGGTTTTTCAACGGCGGCAGGAACTTCGACTCCGACGTCAACGATCCGCGCTATGCGGGTCTTTATGGTCCGGCACAGTCTGATCAGGATCAGCCCGATCAGGCCTACCTGGACAATTGGCTGGCGCGCATCAGCGAGATTGTGGACAAATACCATCCGGAGATTGTCTGGTTCGACTGGTGGATCGAGCAGCCGGTGTTCCGACCTTATCTCCAGAAATTTGGCGCCTTCTATTACAACCGCGCCGCGGAGTGGAAGAGTGCGGTCGCCATCAACTACAAGAATAAGGCGTTTCCCGAAAGCGCCGCCGTGCTGGACATTGAACGCGGGCAACTCGATTTGCTGCGCCCCATCTTCTGGCAAACGGACACTTCCGTGGGTGAGAAGTCGTGGGGATACATCAAGGACGAGAAGTTTCGCACCCCGGAATCGCTGCTCGATGAACTGGTGGATATCGTGAGCAAGAACGGCTGCCTGTTGCTGAATATCGGACCGAAGTCTGACGGCACTATTCCTGACGAAGTCCAGAAGATCCTGCTGAACATGGGCGAGTGGCTTTCCGTCAACGGCGAGGCGATTTACGCGACGCGGCCGTGGAGAATCTACGGCGAGGGTCCGACTAAAGTGGTGGGCGGCTCGTTCAAAGACACTGCCACCAGCGGATACACCGCAGAAGACATCCGCTTTACCGCCAAGGGCGACACGCTCTATGCGATTGCGCTGGCATCGCCGCAGGATGGCAAACTGAAGATCAAGTCACTGGCCGCGGGCTCGGAGTTGACGAAGCGAGAGATTAAGACAGTCCAGATGGTGGGCTCGAAGGCTCAACTCAAGTGGACCCGCACCGACGACGGCCTCGTCGTCGAATTGCCGAATGAGAAACCGAGTGGTTACCCGGTCGCGCTGAAGGTTTTCCCCGTGGATCGAGCAGCAACTACCGGCGCAGTAGAATAAGCATGAGGGGGTGGGCACTGTTATTCGGATGTCCGATGCTTCATAGGCGAGGGAGTGTTCGAGTAGAGATCAAACGATCAGCGTAGATATCGCGGATTAGTTTCTCGGCGTCAATAGTGCCTTTCCATCCGCCGGCTGCGCGGGCAAAGGCTTCAAAGTCGAGAGTTGAGGGGACCATGAGAATCGTCAGGGTTACTTCCTTTCCCTCTGGAAGGTCAAGCTTCTCCAACGGCTCTAACACGCCCCCGGTGACGCGCGCTCGAATCGTACTACTCACGCTCTTCTCCTCAATAAGGTTGGACGAGGTGTGGGGCGCGATCACTTCATTGGTACGCAGGGATCTCCAGGCTCAGCCCCTCGATGGCGCCAAAGTGCTTACGGTTCCTGGTCACCAGCGTCAGGCCCTCTTCTATCGCAGTTGCTGCGATTAGGGAATCAAAGACGTGTAGGCCCTGTGGCTTCGCGTACAGCTTCAGGAGTTCGTAAGCGCGCCTGCCCGTAGAGTCCCGAAGCGGTACGATCACGTATCCCGATAGAAAAGTATCGATGTCGGCCATGTCCCTCTTATCTCGTGCGCCGACGACAAGTTCCAGGGCAGAAACCTGGGAGATCGCCCACCCCTCTGCGAGCGCATCGACGTATTCACGCGCCGCCTGCTTGCCACGCGAGATGTCAATCAGGACATCGCTGTCGATCAGGTAAGGCATGTAAGCTCGGGGGAAAGAGTATTCAGCCTCGCAGATCACGCCGAAGATTGCTGATGTACTCGACGCTGTCGCCGATATCGGTCCGGTCCTTCCACATACCGTAGAACGTAAAATCCCCAACGGGGCGGGCTTTGCCCTTGAGGCGGTCAGCGTACGACGGTACACGAACTTCCACAATGGTCCCTTCGATAATGCTCACATCCTCGAGGGGCTTAAAGACACCATCTTCGTACTTTGCAGTGACAGTCAAGGACCCACCTCAGGAACCCTGCGTCAAGTGGATACTCGGACGGGCTCCTGACCCCATTCTAACACCAAAGACGACAGCCTTCGGTCCGAGATTAGTGGCCCTTCTCTTATCTGAAGCTAAGGGTACTACCCTCTTTCTGCCCGGTCGTTCTCGGTTCTAGACTCGAACACGCAGCTCATTCAAATTGTTTGCGGAAGTCGCCGAGTTGTTGTCGAAGGTCCGCGACTTCCTTCCGCAGGCTCTCAAGTTCAGTCTCGAGCCGTGTGATCCGCTCGTCGTCCTGGCCAGACGGAAACGCCGCAGCCTGTATTTCTGCCAGCGCGCTCCACTCTTCCAGTTCGCCGGAGAGCAAGTGAGCATAGCGCGATTCCTTGGTACCCGGCTGGCGCGCCAGTTTCATCGCCAAAGGAGGCTCTCGCTCCATCAGGCGATGAAGCGCGGACTCTACCACGCTCAGGTCCTCGAACCTGTACATCCGTTCCGTACGCCCGCGCAGTTCGCCGGGGGTCTGCGGGCCGCGCAGCATCAGCACGCACAGCACCGCCGACTCTCTTCGATCGAAGTTAAAGACTTCCTGCAAGTGGTGTGTATACTTGGGCACGCGGCTATCCGCGCTCGAGGCGTGGCCGACCAGGTTTTTTCCAGTCAATCTATCGAGCGCATCCCGCACCGCGCCCTCATCCAGCGCCATCACCGGATCGCGATTCGATTTCTGGTTGCAGGCATTAATGAGGGCGTTTAGCGAGAGCGGATAGTATTCGGGCGTCGTGATCTCCTTTTCGAGAAGCGCGCCGAGGACCCGTACTTCGACTGCGTCCAGCTTTGTCATGGCTCGCTACGAACCTCACCTTCCCTGCCGCCAAGAAACATCCAGGCCAGGATCAGAATCCCCAGCCCGGCCAACAGCAATCCGCTCGAGCGGTAGACGCGCGCTTGTTGCGAGAGCAGTGAAATCAAGGGCGGAGCTATTTGCAGGCAGAAGATGGCGCCGAGATAGGCCAAGAGGTTATCGCGAAAGAACCAGTAGATTATCGCTGCCCCGGCGGCAAGCGGAACAAAGTTCGCCGCCCAGCCGGCAAAGAACTCGCGAAGCGAATGCGCATCCGCCGGCCCCAGCCCCGACAGGAGCAACAGAATTCCGACCCACAACCACCAAACCCGCTTTCTCCATCCCAGACGAATCACATAAATCGCCAAACCCAGCCCGCAAGTATCCACCACGCTGAATCCAAGCGCTCTCAGGAAATAGCCGGCGCCGGGGGAAGAGGCGTTGAGCATGGCCGGAAAGATTTCAGTGTCCACCGGTGCAAAGGCGTGAAAGTGACCGGCGAAAAGCTCTGCCAGCTTGTTCAAAGCCGCGCCGGCCGCCAGGACCAATACAATGCAGACCAGCGCATCTCGCCGCCACAGGCGCCGCGCACTCACTTTCAGGACCTGCCAAGCCTGCGGATAGAGGCTCGCGACAAGGCCAACCAGCAGCCAGGAAAGCAGACCTGCCAGCAAAGGAACAACTACGAGGCTAACCACCTCAAACAACCGATACGTGGTCAGCGGAAGCGAAGTCGGATACTGAGCGTCCAGAACCGGCCACTGGTTGAGCTCGGCCAGGAGCGTCAACGTCATGATCAGAACTCCCACCTTGGCGGCAGGGCGCCAAGGCATCCGACCGGACCTGATTTGCAGGACCAACAAGAATATGCCGGCCCCTACCAAAGCCAAAGCCACCGCCACACCCGTAAAGGAGAGCACCGTATTGACCAGGAGCGAGGAGCGTTGCTTCCTTTCCCACTCCTCCGGCAATTTAAACAAGTGCGAAAATCCGACCACTTGATCGCCCGCCACGTCGACCTCGAGACGGAAATGCGCTTCCGCCACATTGCGTGCATCGCCGGCTTTCGCCTGCCAAACCAAGGTATAGTCCTCCCGCGCCTTCCGTTTCTCGACCTCGGAACTCTGAACGTCGAAATCCGAAAGATGGTAGCCATGCTCTTCGACGCAGTTCGCCGCCAGCTTTTGAGCCTGCTCCGGAGATAGCGCGGCGCCGGGTGCGTTATCGTCCAACAAGGTCCGGGAGCCGAACACCTGGCCTGTGGTGGGATCCAAAAAGACGAGATGTTCTTCCTTCTCTAACGGACGGAAATAGCGCACTTCGTAGACTGCCAGGAGGGTCGCCTGCCGGTAAATGCGGTCAGACTCTTTGATGGATTTGTGCTCGAGCAAATAGCGGAGGGCCAGCGGGTCGACGTTATCGCGAACCCACGCCGCACGACGGTAACGCGAGGGGTCCAGATGTTGCTGACGAAGGTAGGTATCCGCGGCGATGACAGCCTGGCTGCGGGTGATCTGCAACGAGAAGCCCTGCCCGAACCGGTAAGCAGGAATCAGCGCCAGCAAAACACAGGCGAGGGTGAGCACCCCCGCCGCAGTCAATCGAGTCGGAGACAGGGGATGATAAACGAGCCTCGCCTCGGGTCCGGCAGCCTCTTCGCGCGCGGCCCTGCGGATGCCTTCGTGTGCGTTCGTCAGGACTTCACTGTCACTGAACGTGCCGTTCCGCCAGTAGGCCAGCCCGGCCACCAACAGCGGGATCAGCATGATGCCCGCGGCGACCGCGCCCGAGATCGCCAGGTAGTGATTGGGAGAACGAATCAACAGGAAAGCGGTGTAAAGCGCATCCACGGAATAGTGCCAGATTAGTGTGGCCATGATGCCATAGCGCAGCATGATCACGCCCATCACCACTCCGCCCATTCCCACCTCGAGCCCGCGAATGAAGAAAGGTTGATTAGGGTACGCCGCGTGCAGGAATCCCCACATGAAGGCCGAAAGCACCACCGCCAGCGGCCCCCAGTGCAGCAGTTTCTTCAGGAATGGAATTGAGAACGCCCGGAACTGCAATTCTTCCGATACGGCCGGAAAGAAGCCGATAAAGAGCACGGTAATCCAAGGAAACTTTGTATTCAGCAAGTCGGTGAACGGAAGGTCGGCGGGTGCCCAGGCCCCCAGTTTATTGGCGGCAAGATAGAACACGGTCTGGTAAGCAAAGAAGAAGAACGTGAGGGTGATCCCAACCACGTTGGCGATAAAAAACGAGCGGCTGCGCAGACCCTGCCAAGTGAAGTATCTGCGCAGGGAGATTTGGTTCGGATAGCTCTCACGGTACATGGGCTCGGAAGCGGCGACGAGCAGGAATATCGCTGCGCCCGTGCCCACTGCCTCAAGCAGGGCGCCCCCCAGGGACTTGGCGATAAAGCTTGTATACGAATCCGTGGTCAGGTAGCCGAATTCAGCCAGAGAGAAGCTGTTGAGCTCGCCAAGGAAGTAGAGGGCGGCAGCGACCCCGCCGAATGCCAGCGCCATCCAAACCGGCACATCACGATCGCGCAGGCGGCGAATCAAGATCACCAGCATGGCCACGCTCAACAAAATCCAGAAAACCTCGTCCACGACTTGCGCGGCATCGTTCCGCGAGCGCAGCTTCTCGTAGTCGCGCGTCCACTGCTCCGGAACCTTGACGAACTCCCGGTATTCCCCCACCTGGTCGCCATCTACCAGCACTTCCACGCGCAGGCTCCCATCACCCAGCTCCACGCTCTTCTGCTTCCAGGTAAAGTCGTGGTCGATGCGCGCCGGACGCTTTTCCGTCTCGGTTTCAACGAACTCGAGGTCGGCAAGATTCCGCTGCATCACCTGCGTGAGGAATGTCTCCGCGATGGTGCGGGCAGCAGCCTCATCGAGCGAGGCGCCTGGCGCGGCCTCGGCGATTTCGTGATTGAACCCGATCACCTCGCCGGCGGGGGTGACGTCCGCGCGGAATTCTTCCTCCTGCAATGGCTTGAACCAGCGGTGCGACCAACGCCAGAGATGAACCGGCCCGCGGGTCAGCCCGTTCATCCGTTCCAGTCCTTGCGTGCGCTCCAGGTAGACCTTTTCTTCATCGCTGTAATCGAACTTCGCGGCATGCCGATAGCCGTCCACTTTGAAGCCGCGGTCGGCTAGAAACTTCTGCGCCACAGGGGCTGAGTCGTCCCGGTTAACGCGAAATTCAATCGCCGCTTCGGGAAAGGCACGCGAGAAGTACTTGATGGCAATGCTCAGCGAAGCAGCCGCGACAAGGATAGCAATGACGATGGTTTTGTTGTCGGAAGATTGCAGTTTGGTGGGCATGGGCTCCTCTGAATTCGAACCCTAACACAACAGCAGGCGCTCAGTAGTCAGAGTAGGGGCACGCCACGGCGTGCCCCTACTCACGTTCTTTCCTTTTCAGCCAGTTCAACATAATCAACGCCGCAGCGCCATCGGCATAATAGTTCGGGACGTGATCTACTTTCCTGTAACCTCGAGCCTCATAGAAGCCTCGTGCCGGGGCGTTGTTCTCTGCAGCTTCGAGGTAGACCAACTCCAGTTTCTGCTCTCTGGCCCAATCCTCGGCGGCGTCCATCAGCAAGCTCCCCACGCTTTGCCGGCGCCAACTTTCCACCACGTCGATCGTCACGATGTGTGCAGCCTTGTGCGCCTGGCGTTCGGCGATGAGGAAACCGACGACTGCTCCCTTCTCTTCCGCCACCCATGTCCTGCTTCGCCGATTGCCGATGAACTCACTCAACGCCTGCCGAGAATAAGAAATCCCTGGCGCAAAACAAGCTTGATCGATCCCGTAAAGCGTCTCGAGATCCTCGGAACGGAAATCGCGTAGGTGCATAAATGCAGGATTCAGGATTCAGCAGTCATGGGCCGCATGAAAGAAGCCCGATGCGTGGCGCCAGGGGCCAGCCCTCTTTCCGTACTACCCTGCCCATCTGTGTTCATGGGCCACCGGGTGACTGGCCCTGATCTCGAACAGTCCGGCAGTTTAGCCCTGAATCCCGAATCCTGAATCCTGGTCTTACTTCAATCCCGCTTGGTTAATGCTTTCGCCCAAGTGCTCAGCGATCGCTTGCGCAGTTTCGTTCACGGCCTGGGCGAGGGAGGGCGGGTTGTAAGGCCGCAAGACAATGTCTTGCCAGATTGATCCGCCTCCCCGATCTGTGATCGACACTTCAGTGTGCAATCGTTTCAACCGGCGCGATTCCAGACACGAGCCCCTCAAAAAGGCATCCGCTTCCTTCGCGTTGGAAGCCATCTTGAAGTGGCCCAGTTTGCCAAGGCTTGCCATCAGGCTTCCACTCAGATCATTGTCCATTCTCTCGACGTAAAGTGTGCGGATTCGCGCCAGCTTCCGGTAGTCAGTGACAGTGGCAGTCCGGGGACCAGACTCACCCGGTCCGGGCTTTGGACCGAGCGTGGGTTTTTGTTCTTGATCTCCCCCCTGCGGTTGCGCTTCCTGGGCTTTCAACAACGGCGCCAACAACAATGCTAGAACCAATAACACAACGATTCGTCTCATGGCAACCTCCCATGACCAACGCTATCGTACCTGCCTCGACCGTTCCTTGGCCAATCGCTGATTGTCTCTTAGATCCTGGCGTTCGTTCTTTTGTTGCCGGTAAAGATTCTGCCGGTCACGCTTCATCTGGTGCTTTGCTTGCACTCGGTTCGCCTTCGACATATGAGCGCTGTTCCAGGAACGTCTTTGGATCTTCTGCTGTGCCTTCAACGTCTTCCGTTCGCGCTTCTGGCGGGCCTTGACGGTTTTACTTTCCGTCCTGAATTGATCTCGGTTCTGCCCCGCCGCCCATCGGGCCGCAGGAAAACCCAGAAGAAATGTTATCATCACGCCTGCAAAGAGTTTTCGCATTCTGCCTCCGCTGCCGGCTCGGTACCCTACAACGCCGATTTGCTACCCAGTCGCATCTTACCGGGAAAGTTCCGGAAGGACAACTACCCGTCGGTACTACAGAACCTTATCGTTTTCGCCTTCTGCCTGCGTCACTCCCGTACGTTAGACGGTTGCGCGGCGGCTATGGGCAGCGGGCCGATAAAAAACGTACAGCATCCAACCCACCGTCGCCAGCCCCGTCAGCAGCAGGACCACAAATATTGAAAAAACCACCCACTGACCCTGCACCGGCAACGAGCGCGGATCGAAGTAAGGGCGCAGATAAGCCACGCGCACGAGGTGTCGAAGCTCTGCCATCGCACAGACCGTGCCCAGGATGGCTACGCTCGCCACTCCCAAGCTCGCAGGGGCCGCCAGAAGCGCAAGCAAAGCCAGCAAAATGCCTACGACGAGCAGACCCACAGCCAGCTTGTTGCCCACCAACTCCTGGCGGATTTCCGCAGGAAGGCTGAACAAAAACCACAGCCCGACCAGAAATTGCACCAGTGTTCCACCCATGAACCAAGTCACGCCGTAGCGTCTCGCCCAATCCGCGAACTCCCGCGAATCCGTTCGCCACCGGCTGGAAAGCAGCGCTATCCCCAAGCCGGCTAAGGCCACCGCAGCCACTACGAAGTGAGCCAGCCGCGCCAGGTTCAGAAGAGGCACCGGGCCGAAGATTTTGCCCACTTTCCCGTTCATGAAGCGGAAATAGAAATCCTGAGGATGCAGCATGGCCGTGGTATTTTGCGTAAAAATGAAGGCCACAAGTAGAAAGAGCAGGGCAGTCACCAGTATTACCCAGGCGCCCTTTGGCCCAAGTGCGTCGTGCTGCAGGTGATGCCAATAAACGCCATAATACCCAAGCAGAACCAAGAACACGACGGCCAGCCAGTACCATGCCATGAGAACGGAAGACGTATAAAAGAGCTGGCCGTATACAAGTTGCAAGAACAGGAGCGGCGCCACCCCGAGCGTGATCGTGAAAGCCGTCACAGGAGGCAAGGCGCGGGAAACCCGCCGCGCCAGTTCGTGATGCCGGGAATCGCGTCTGCCAAGGAAACCGGAGACAGCAAGGATTATGACTCCACCCAGCAGGAAGTCCATTGCCAGCAGGTGCAGGATGAAGGTGAACACCAGGAGAAACTCCAGCAGCCCCGGCGGCGCCGGCAGGGGTACTGGCACTGGTCCCGGGATAATGGGATTCATGGCTGCGGCGCTCCTTTAGCAATCGCGTCCTGGGCCGGGATTTCTACCGCCGCAGCTTCCGGCTCAATGGAAATGCTGGCGGGCAGCGGATTCAAAGTCGCCAGCCAGGCGCCCAACGCCTGACGCTCCGCTTCGGTCCCCGCAAAGGCTGGCATGAAGCCTTTCAAGGAGCTGAGATGGTCCAACTGGTAGTCAATCATCGCCCAACTCCAACCTCGGACGGCGAGGCGGATGCTGTTGTATCCGTCTACGGTGTGGCAGCTCGCACACTCTACGCGGTAAATCTCCTCGCCGGCGGGCTCCAGGTCCCGGAGATCAAGGTCGCGATGGCGGACCCAGCGCGCTGACTTGAGCACACCGTGCGCCCGAACGCGCTGCACGTCTTCCAAGCGCAACCCGTTCGAGTACATGTAGCCGTAAATGATGTACGGTTTGCGCACCGCTTCGCGGACCCATTCGGTAACAGCAGTGGTGGAGAGGGCGAGGACAGCGATCAGGACAGCGAATACCAGGTTGAAAGGGCGTGGGCGCCGCAGGGGACCAAAGTAGGTGAAAGCCATGACCAAGGCTGAAAAGAAGATCGAGAGACCGGCAAAGACGCTGACCGCCGGGGCTCCTCCCATCGAAATCTCGCGCGCCATGGCGGGGAGCGTGGAGATGTACCAGATTCCCGCAAAAGGAATGATCAGAGCGCCCAGCAACAGCCATTTGGCGGCGTAGGGGACAAGCTGAGTTCGCAGGGCGATGTCGCGAACGGCAGAGGAGGTAATCAAAGCATAAACACCGGCCAGTGCGATGCACACGGAGGTCCGAACCACCAAGGAAGGCAACATACCTGGATTGAAGTACGCGGAGGAGAAAGTCTGCGTCTGGAGCCATCTCCCCGGCGTCAGCATGAACGTCAGAATGCCGTTGATCACCAGCAGGCTGGCCCAGGCTGCCCCGAAGTAAATCCACCCCACCCGCAAGTGAGTCTGGCGGTCAAGCCGGTCCCAGCCGTAGTAATAGACAAAGGCCGCGGCAATCTCGACGATGAAGAAAACCCATTCGATGGCCCATCCCCAGACAAAAACGTGAATGAGGGTCGCCGTGGCCTCAGGATTCACAAGGCTGATGCTCCACCAGACGCCGACGCCGCTCACCGCTCCAAAGACCAGCGCCACAAGAACGAAGAACCTCGAATGGGACTTGACGTATTCCAGCAGGGCGGGATTGTTGTCGCGATAAGCCTTGCGTTCGGTGAGTACCAGAAACAGACCGCCGCCCACGGCGAAGTGCGAGACGAAAACGTGGAAGATGGCGATGATCCCAATGACCAATCCCCCACCTAACAGGAAGGGTTCCCAGACCGGATAATTCATCAGCGAACCTCGTAGGCGGCAAGGCCATCGCGGAGCGAGGCGAGGAGAGATGTTAAGCTGGACGGAGCAGGTTTTCAACAGACAGAATGTCCCTGACGGCGGTCCGTAGTCCGTGGTCCGTGGTCCGTTGATGCACCTGAGTCAATTTGTCCTTCTTCCTGTGCCTGCCGCCTTCTTGGCTTCTCACTTCCCCAGCGCCCGCGCGATGGCCGCCTCCGCCACAGGAGCCATGAGCGCATACCCGCGGTCGTTGGGATGCAAGCCATCATCCGAATAGCCTTCCTTCAGCATGCCCTTATCATCGACGAGCACCGAATAATAATCCGCAACCTGCGCCTTGGTTCCCGTGGCGTAGCTGCGCAGCCAGTCGTTGAGTTTGAGAATGTCGGAAGGCGGCCTGCGCTCCGTCTGTTTGTGTGCAGCGTAGTCGCTAATTGGAGTCAACAGGCAGAGGATTACCTTCACCTGATGCCTCTCGGCCAGGTCGCACATGGCTCGGAAATTGTCCTCAATCATTTCCGCAGTTTGCGGGCCAGTGTTGCGGGCGATGTCGTTAGTCCCCGCCAGGATAATCACTGCCGCAGGGTGCAGATTGAGCACGTCAGGGTAAAGCCGCACTAACATCTGTGGAGTGGTTTGCCCACTGATGCCGCGATTCACGTAGGGCTTGCCGGGAAAATACTGCGCCAGTTTCCAACCGTCGGTGATCGAGTCACCGAGGAAGACCACGCGTCCCTTCTGCTCCGGTTGCGCTTGAATCGCCGCATCGTCGTCGTGGTAGCGGCCTAATTGGTTCCAGTCCTGCAACTGGTCGGCGAAGTTCTGCGCGGCGAATTGCAGGCAACAATTGGCTTTGGGCGGCTTGTATTCAGTAGCCAGTTGAGCCATTGCGGCCGAAGGCAGCAAGAACCCTGCCAGCAACGAATACATCAGCCATGAATTGCGTTTCATATTCTCCTCCTGTCAGCATCCTTTCTTCTGCACCCTGCCTAAGGTAAGAGCTTATACCGGATATTGCGGAATTCGATTCGAAATCCCTCGGCTTCAAGGCCCAGGTAGCCTTTGGGCACCTCAGGAGCAGTAAACTCGGCGCTCGCCTCGCCGTTGACGGACAAAGTGATATTAGGCCCCTGGCAGCGAACCTCGTAAGTGTTCCATTCGCCGGGCGGCTTGATGTGGTTCACCGCCGGCTTGGGGCTGAACTTCATCTCAGAGAGTTTGCCGCCGATCAGAGTCTGCCCGAAAATGTACCCGTCGTTCCCTGCCCCCACCTGCGCCTGGTGCCAGACGCGCCCGTTGGCGTCGTTCCGGACGAAGACACCGCTGTTATACCCTTTGAGCCCTTCCCGCTTGGTGAAACGCCATTCGACGTGAAGAATAAAGTCACCGAGCTCATGATCGTAGCGCAGCCATTCGTGCCCGTGGTTGCCCTCGCAGATCACCACCCGGCGGGGCACATCGACGCTCCACTGCGAGACAGGATCCAAAGCTTTGTCCGGAGGTATGGCGACGCGCGTCCAATCAGCAAATGACGCGGACGGCAGAATGTCCACCCAGCCGGGTGAACCGGACAAAGCGACATCTTGCCCCAAGACTGAAGTTGAAACCAGCAGCATCAAAACCACTGACAGGACCGTTAACCTCATCGCCGCACCTCCGGGAATTCGCTGTTCTTGTGCACTAATTTGCAGTTTTCTCGCTCAATACTGTGTTCGTTTTGGGTTCGTTTTTCAATACAAATAGAAGCCGGATCGTTTGTTTTCATAAACATTCTCGCTTTGTTCCCGAAGATCGAGAGGCCGGGGCGCCGAGCGGCGCCCGTGGGGCCGGCGGGGTGGAAAAGAGGAGGGCCATCGATCTCCCAGGCATATGCCTGCGACTCTGAATTTCAACGAACGAACCGGGAATGTCTATGAAAACAAAGGATGAGGTCAAAAAGTCGAAGAGTTGAGGAGCTGAGAAGTCGAACCACCGAATGGCACAGCCCGATCCAAAACCCGGCTGCCCCCCTACTCCCGGGTGTTGACGTCTCGATTCCCCAACGTCTCGACTCTTCGACAGCAGAATCGAACGAACGAACCGGGAATGTCTATGAAAACAAAGGACAGGGTCAAGAAGTCGGGGAGTTGAGGAATCGCTAGAAAAGTCGGGCATCAACGGCAGGGCATGCAGACAGCTTGGCGCGGACAGTAAGTCCGCCCCGCAAACCGGCGAAAGGGGCCATTCCGGCATCACCCGACAATTGTAGCCTATGATTTCGATTTGTCAAGAGACAGGAAGTCCGAGAGCCACGGTGCGTGCGTGCTGCGCGGCTTTACGGCTCCTAATTTTTTTGGTAGACAATCTACTACCTGATGTGGTAGATTACCTTCCACTATGACCAGGCAATCTTCGGAAGATCGGCTTGAACTTGTTTACGGCTCGCTCGACATGCTCATTCTGCGTACCTTGCAGTGGGGTCCCACCCATGGACACGGAATCGCCAAATCCATTGAGCGCCTGTCGGAAGAGAGTCTCAAAGTGGAACACGGCTCGCTCTACCCTGCCCTTCAGCGCCTTCAGCAGGAAGGCTGGATCACGGCCGAGTGGGGCGTCTCCAAGAACAACCAGCGGGCAAAGTATTATCGCCTCACTGCTTCCGGCCGGCGCCAGCTTACGGCCGAGACGTCGCGCTGGGAGCGCTACGTACGGGCCATCACCGGCGTTCTGCGGCCTGCCGACACTTAGGTTCGTAGGGCGGTTCGCGAACCGCCCCCACGCGTGATATCCGCTGAGGGTTTGAAACTCGTAGGGGGACGGCTTGCCGTCCCCTCGTTGCAGATGGATGGGGCGAGCGGGTAGGGCAAGCCCTACCCCTACAGTAACGTATGAGCTTACGGCGCGGATTTTCCAAACTCGGTGCACTGTTTCGCCGGCGGAAGCCGGCGGACGATCTCGCAGAGGAGATTCGCGCTCATCTCTCAATGGAGGAGCAAGAGAATCTCGAGTCCGGCATGACCCCGGAAGATGCTCACTATGCCGCGTTGCGCCGGTTCGGAAACGTGACCTTGGCCCAAGAGAGGAGCCGCGAGATGTGGGGATGGAATTCCGTCGAGACGCTCTGGCAGGACGTGCGCTACGGCCTCCGCATGCTGTTGAAGAATCCCGGATTCACCGCCGTTGCCGTCGTCACGCTCGCCCTCGGCATCGGCGCGAACACGGCGATCTTCACCTTCGTCAACGCGTTCCTGTTCCGGCCGGCAGCCATTGACCGTCCGGGGGATACCGTATTCGTCAGCCGAGGCAACGGCGGTGGAACATCCTCCTTTGCGGACTACCGGCAATTGCGCGATCGCAACACGGTCTTCTCCGGCTTGGCTGCATTCCTGCCGTACGGCTTGGATGTGAGAAGCGCTACGGGGCGGCAGAAAGTATTCGCCGAGTTGGTATCCGAGAACTACTTTCCCGTGCTCGGGGTCAAACCTGCTTTGGGTCGGACCTTTCTGCCGAAAGAGGATGGTCTCGTTGCTGTAGTCAGCCAAGTTTTCTGGAAGCGGGAACTGCACGCCAATTCTGATCTGTCCCGCCAAACGATCACCATCGACAACCAGAGATTCTCTGTAATTGGGGTTGTGCCGGAGGACTTTTCCGGCCTCGCGTCGCCCTGGCGCACGGATCTCTGGGTTCCGCTCACGACAGAGGGCCAAATCATCCCGTTGACGCCACATGACCCGGGAGAAAGGGGAGTATTAATCATCGGCCGCTTAGAGCGAGGCTTCACCGCTCAACAGGCGCAGGCGGCCATGCTTGTTCTCGACGAACAGCTTAACCACGAGTCGGTTCGGGAGCGGGAGAAACTTATAGTTCAAGGGGGAAGCCTGATGCAGTCGTCGCCCATTTCGAAGGCGCTCGTTCCCGTCTCGGTGGTACTGATGGTGGTGGTCGGTTTAATCCTCTTGATCGCCTGTGCCAACCTTGCCAATCTTCTCACGGTGCGCGCCTCGTTGCGCCATTGCGAGATCGCCATTCGCCTGGCGGTTGGGGCCAGCCGGGGTCGACTCATACGGCAGTTGCTTACGGAAGGCGGAGTGCTCGCCCTTCTAGGCATGGTAGTTGGCATCCTGCTGGCATACTGGACTGGCGACGTGCTCGCGAGCCTGATTCCAGCTAACATCAGTGGAGGATTCACCATCGACCACCGACTGGATTGGCGGGTTCTGGGCTTTACGCTCGCGCTTTCGTCCTTGAGTGTCGTCATTTTTGGCCTGCGCCCGGCGCTTGCGGCTTCGCGATCCGAAGTTTTAACGGCATTGAGGAATGATGGCGGGGCGGCTCTATCCACCAAGCGTCTGCGAGGTTTCCTCGTGGTGGCACAAGTGGCATCGTCAATGACGGTGCTTATCTTGGCGGGGCTGTTTATCAGAAGTGTGATCCGCCTACAAACGTCAAGCTTGGGATTTGATACGAGCAAGCTGCTTGTCGTGGAGTTGTATCCGCCGGCAGACCTAAACCTGGAGACCGAGCGGGCAGAGTACATCCGGCAGGCGCAACAGCGCATTCAAGCTCTGCAAGGCGTCCAGTCTGCGAGCCTCACCCCAAGCATCCCGCTCGGGGGTGAGAATGATGTCACCGAATTACTGATTCAGGGACACGCGCCCCTGAGAACGCGTAGAAACGACGTTGACGCCGAGTACTTTTCCACCACCGGGATTCCCCTCCTGCGTGGTCGTGATTTCAACCGGCACGATGCAAACGCCGTAATCATCAACGAAACGCTGGCTCGGCACGGATTTCCCGGCGAGGACCCGATAGGCAAGCGCGTCCAGATCGGCTCTGGAGGGGCGCCTTTCGAGATCATCGGAGTAGCCAAGGACATCAGGTATTCCCCGCTGATCGAGGCTCCGCAGCCGTATGTTTACCTCCTGAACGCACAGGTGCGGACGCGTTCCGCGTTTCTCTTGGTGCGGACAATACCGAACCCCGAAAGCATGGTGCCCTTGATAGGGCGCGAGACTGGAGCGTATGCCCGGACGGCCAAAGATTATTTAAGCCCATTCCTTCAACCGGCCCGCTCAGCCGCAGCCCTGATGAGCGTCCTGGGCATTCTAGCGCTGGCACTCGCGGCAGTCGGAATCTATGGAGTGATGGCGTACTCGACTACGCAGCGGACCAACGAGATCGGCCTTCGAATGGCCCTGGGCGCGGCTCCGCGTGACGTGCTAAGGCTGGTTATCAGGTACGGGTTGTGCCTCACACTTGTGGGAGAGGCGGCAGGCCTGATAGCAGCGTTCGGGGTATCTCATTTGGCGACCAGCCTCTTGTATGGCCTGCAGCCTGCCGACCCGGTTACTTTCGGAGTGGTTGCCCTTGCACTTAGCAGCGTGGGGATGATCGCAAACTACGTCCCCGCGCGCCGGGCGACGAAGGTCGATGCCATGGTGGCGCTGAGATACGAGTGATTGGCGATTTTTGATTGCCGATTGTCGATTGCGGTCTTGGAGTGCGGTAGCAGCAGATATCGCTTTCGGTTCATGCGGCAAGTGTGCAAGGCGGTAGCTGCTGCTGCCGCTCTCCACGGCGCCTTCGGCACGGTTATTGTCATGGAAGGGTTAGCGTCGTGAACGCCGGGGCGGGCACAGAAGCGGGATCGTCTCACGGCCGTTCCGGCGATAGATACGGAAATCTTCCTCGTCCACGGTAATCACGGTGTGCCGGGGAAACAGCTCGCTCATGCGGATGAGGCACAGATCAGCAAGATCGGGTTGGCGGTCCTGGTATCGTTCCGCCAGTTCCGCCAGGCGCTTTTGATGCTTCGGCATCTCGAACGCGACTTGCAACATTTCGTCCTCGACGAGGGAGAGCACATACGATACCGAGCGAAGATGGAACGCCGCTTCCGCCAAGACCGCTTCGCAAGTCAGCAGCGGTTCCGTTTGGTTGCTGGCGACTTCCACCGCCCAAGAATGAAAACGGTCGGTACGATTGCCAAAGGCCACGATCAGGCCGGCGTCGGCAATGGCTTTCATGAACGCGCAAATCCCTTCCGGGAGGAGAGATCGTGAGGACCGCTGATTTTTCCCGCGTGGCGAAGGAAACGCTGGTTTCCCGCTTCGGACCGCGCACGCTCGAGTTGCTGACGGATGATCCGGCCGGCGGGCAAACCCGTCCGCCGGCTCTTCTCCTGGAGCCATTCGGCAAGTTCCGGCGTAAGACGAACGCTCATTGTGTGACTCATACGGCAGAACCGTAGCACAAACGGGAACTGGCGTCAACCCAAGAAGAGTGGTTAGTGGCTGGTGGGTAGTGGTCAGTTGTCCGTTGTCAGTCGGACCGCGACGAAGGTTTTCACGCCCTCCGAGGGCACAAGATAGTAGCCGGGGGCAACGCCCCCGGAAGTCGTCAGGCTTGTTCCCCGACCCTGCAAGGGTCGCATTACCGGAGCAGCGGGACGCAAACGCGCCAGAACGCCGTTCGGAATTCGACCCTTTCAGGGTCACGTTCAGGTCGGGCTCGTGCTCCGGGGGCGTTGCCCCCGGCGACTGAATCGACCCCCTACGGGGATTAAGCCGGCTCCGCCAGAACTGATGACTGAAAACTGAGGACTGAGAACTTCGCATGCGCTTGCGACGTGAACTTTCCAAACTCGGCGCGCTGTTTCGGCGGCGGAAGCCGGTGGACGATCTCGAGGAAGAGATTCGCGCTCATCTCGAGATGGAAGAGCGCGAGAACCTGCAAGCGGGCATGACTGCTGAGGAAGCTTACTATGCCGCGCTGCGGCGTTTTGGAAATGTGCCTTTGACTCAGGAGAGGAGCAGGGAAATGTGGAGCTGGAATTCGCTCGAGACGTTTTGGCAGGACGCGCGCTATGGCCTTCGAATGCTCCTCAAAAGCCCGGGCTTTACGATCGTCGCCGTGATTACGCTGGCGCTGGGGATTGGCGCTAATTCTGCGATCTTCAACGTCCTCGACTCGGTGCTGCTTCGCTTACTCCCCGTGAAGGCGCCCGAACAACTCGTGGTCCTTACCGACCCCGACTCGCATGGAAGGGACTATGGGCAGGAGGGCGGAGACCGCTCGCTGCTGGGTTTTAATGAGTTCGAGTATTTGCGCGATCACAATGATGTCTACTCCGGCGTTTTTGCCGCTGACAGCGACGCTCCGAAAATGGAAGTCAGCATCGGCAGTTTTTCCGGCAACCTGGTAGCAGAACCGGAAACTGCCCGTGTCCAACTCGTGAGTGGGAACTTCTTTTCCGTGCTGGGAGTGAGTGCCGCCATAGGCCGGACCTTTACCCCCGAATTTGACCGAGCGCGCGGGGGTTCGCCTGTCGCGGTGATCAGTTACCCCTACTGGAAGGAACGGTTCAGTCTGGACCCGGGAATTCTTGGAAAACCCCTCAGGATTCATCAGACCGCATTCGAAGTCATTGGGGTCGCGCCCCCCGGGTTTTTCGGCACCACAGTCGGTGAGGAGCCCGACATCTGGGTGCCGCTGATGATGCAGGACGCCGTTTATCCCGGGCGGGACCTGCTCGCGCCCATCGTAGCCCTTGGAAATAATTATGCCTGGTTGCAGGTGATGGCCCGGCTGAAACCGGGAGTAACCCTCCCGCAGTCCAAGGCGGCCATCAACGTCGCCTTCAAGGCATTCCTCGTCGACACATTGGGATCGCGAGGCACTGAGAAAGAGCGGCATGGTTACCTCAATCAGCAGATTAACCCGCAGTCCGGCAGCCACGGTTCTTCTTCCCTTCACGAAACCTTCGCCAATCCGCTCAAAGTTCTGATGGGCATCGTTGCTTTCGTTCTCCTGATCGCCTGCGCCAACGTCGCCAACCTGCTGCTGGCTCGGGGCGCGGCCCGGCAAAAAGAATTTGCCGTTCGCCTGGCCGTGGGCGCTGGCCGCTCCCGCCTGATTCGGCAACTGCTTGTGGAAAGCCTTCTGTTAGCCCTCCTTGGCGCGGCGGTGGGGGCCGTGTTGGCACGCTGGGTCGACGCGCTCCTGCTGCGAAGGGTCGTGGGCATCTCCGCGGGACCTGATTCAATTCAATTGACCCTGTCAGCGGACGTCCGCACCTTGGGCTTCACCATGCTGGTGGCGATGCTCACTACGTTGCTTTTCGGGGTGATTCCCGCTCTGCGCGCCACCTCCATGCAAGTTTCGCCTATTCTAAAGGCCGCTGCGAGTGCGAGAACCGGCGGAACATCGCACCATTTCCTGTCCACCGGCCGATTTCTCGTGGTCACCCAAGTGGCCATTTCAATGATCCTTCTGGTGGCTGCGGGATTGTTCATCCACAGCCTGGCAAGACTGGGCGAGGTGAGCCTCGGGTACAACCGCGACCGGCTGCTGTTATTCAGGCTGGATACCGCACCCGCCGGCTACAAGGGAGCCGCCGTCATTCGAATGGAGCAAGACCTACTCGCCAGAATTTCTACGATTCCCGGCGTGCGTTCCGCCACGCTCTCGAGCAATGGTTTGTTCCAAGGCTCGGAATCCCAGGACCCGATCGCCGTCGAGGGTTACACGCCAAAGTCGAGCGAGGAGATCCACTCGCGGTTCGATCACGTCGGGCCCGGCTATTTTTCCACCGTGGGTATTCCGCTGCTGCGTGGGCGGGAAATCGGCCCGCAGGACATCGTCGCCCAACCTCGAGCCGCAGTCATCAATCAGGCGTTTGCGCGAGAGTTCTTTCCCAACACCGACCCTCTCGGAAAACACGTGAGCGATACCTTTCCGGGCAACCCCGGTGAGATGCAAATCGTAGGTGTGGTCGCCGACACCAAACCTAACAGCCTGCGCGAGCGGGTTCGGCCTCGCATTTATGCTCCCCTCTTCCATCCGATTTGGGAGGAGACGGAGATCTCATACGAAATCCGCAGCGCCGGCAACGCCGAGAGCCTTGGCAAGGCGCTCCGCAAGGCTGTCCAGGAGGCCAATCCGGCTCTGCCTCAAATCGAGATTTCAACCATGTCCGGACTTGTGGACCGGTCGCTTGGTACGGACCGCTTGATCGCCACGCTTTCGAGCTGCTTCGGGGCACTGGCGCTCCTGCTGGCCTCGATCGGGCTTTACGGTGTGATGTCGTATGCCGTGGCGCGACGCACAAACGAAATCGGCATTCGCATGGCGCTGGGGGCGCGGCGCGGCAATGTGCTGCGGCTGGTCTTGGGGAATGGCTCCAAGCTGGCATTGGCCGGAGTGGCCGTGGGGATTGTGGCGGCGCTGGGATTGACTCGTTTCTTGTCCAGCCTGCTTTTTGACGTTAAACCCACCGACCCGCTGACCTTCTTCGCCGTCGCCGTGTTGCTCGGCGGCGTGGCGCTGCTGGCCAGCTACATCCCCGCGCGGCGAGCCACGAAGGTGGATCCGATGGTCGCGCTGAGATACGAATAAGGAAGTCGTCAGTTTTCAGTGGTCAGTTTTCAGTCAGAACCGGCGTGCATCTCGTAGGGGGACGGCTTGCCGTCCCCTTGTTGCGAATCGATGGGGCAAGCGGGTAGGGCAAGCCCTACCCCTACGGAACTCTATGCGCTTGCGACGCGAACTTTCCAAACTGGGTACGGTGTTCCGCGGCGGGAAGCCGGTGGATGATCTCGAGGAAGAAATCCGCGCGCACCTTGCAATGGAAGAGCAGGAGAACCTGGAAGCCGGCATGCCGCCTGAGGAAGCCCACTATGAGGCGCTGCGCCGCTTCGGCAACGTGACCTTGACGCAAGAGAGGAGCCGCGAAATGTGGAAATGGAGCACTGTTGAAACACTCTGGCAGGACCTCTGTTACGGAATTAGGCAGCTCCGGCGCAACCCCGGGTTCACGATCGTTGCCATTCTGACGCTCGCATTGGGCATCGGCGCGAACACCGCCATCTTCAGCGTCATCGACGCGGTGTTGCTCAGGCCGCTTCCCGTGAACAATCCCCAGGCGCTCATTCAACTTGCGACCCTGGGCCCATATGGGGTGGGGAGTTTCTCTTA
Organism: uncultured Acidobacteriota bacterium; assembly: GCA_963831905.1. Lineage (GTDB taxonomy): Bacteria > Acidobacteriota > Terriglobia > UBA7540 > UBA7540 > CAVROP01. Next base: position 1,174,841 of record CAWHRX010000010.1, read on the forward strand.
CCCGGGATTCAAACGCTTTCGCGATGAAAACGATGTCTGCTCAGAAATGTCAGCCGTCGGTTGGCTCAATCAACTGGACGCCAGCATCGACGGCCAGGCGGAAACAGTTCAGGGCCGGATCGTTTCCGGCAATTTCTTCTCTTTTCTCGGAGTGGGCGCCAGCGCCGGCAGGACATTTACGAGTCGGGACGAGAAAACGCCGCAGACGAGCGCGGTGGTCGTCATCAGCTACGCGTATTGGAAGCGCCGTTTCGGCTCGAACCCCGCGGTTGTGGGGCGAAGCGTCACGCTCAACCGGACGGTCTTCACAATTGTGGGCGTAGCGCCGGCGGGCTTTTCAGGCATCGAAATCGGCTACTCGCCGGATATCTACGTACCGATGACAATGGAGCCGGCCTTTCACGATGAGAAGTCGTGGCTCGATCAACCGGACTATCACTGGTTGCGAATCATGGCAAGGCTTAAGCCCGGCGTGAGCCAGGAGCAGGCGGCAGCTGAACTTGCGGTCATTCACCGTCAAGTTCAAGCCGCCATGTCAACGCAGGGTTGGTCACCGGCTGAACGCAACGCCCTGCTTTCAACACGGCTGGAGGTCAACTCAGCAGCACGGGGCATTATCTTTGGCTTGCCGAGAGAATTCTCAGGGACACTCTACATACTGATGGCGATGGTGGGATTGGTCCTCCTGATCGCATGCGCCAACGTTGCCAATCTTTTGCTGGGCCGTTCTTCCGCGCGGCAAAAGGAGATTGCAGTACGCGTAGCCATTGGGGCCGGCCGATTTCGACTGATCCGCCAACTTCTGACGGAGAGCATGGTGCTCGCGGTGGCCGCGGGCGCGCTGGGCCTCCTGTGCGCTTACTGGGCCAGCGCCGGTATTGTCGCCTTGATGTCCGTCGGGCGCGAGCCGCTATTCCTCGAGATGCACCCTGACCCGCGTGTTCTCGGTTTCACGGGAGCCGTGGCGCTGCTCGCGACTGTGCTGTTCGGACTTGCGCCCGCGCTGCGCGGCACTCGGGTTAACCTGGCGCCAGCCCTCAAAGAAGGCGCCGGCGCCTCGGGCGGCCGAAGTTCCCGCCTGGATTTGGGTAAGGGTCTGGTGGTCTTGCAGGTGGCGCTCTCACTCTTGTTGCTGTTTGGCGCAGGGCTCTTTGCGCGCACGCTCGAGAACCTGGAGAGCCTCGACCCTGGCTTCGAACGTAAGGGTGTGCTGCTCTTCGACCTTGACCCTACCAAGAACGGTTACAAGGGCCCCGCCGTGAACGCACTCTACAAGCAAGTGATCGAGCATATTGATGCCGTTCCCGGCGTGAGCTCTGCAAGTGTTTCTATGATGACGCCGATCACCGGGGGCGGCGGCATTGACAATTCCGTCTCGGTCGAGGGCTACACGCCACGGCCGGACGAAAACCTGACGGTCTTTGTAAATGCGGTGGGGCCGAGGTATTTCGAGACTCTTCACACAACGCTCCTGCTGGGCCGCGACTTCAGCCGGCGCGATACAGACTCCACCCCGAAGGTCGCGATCATCAACCAGACGATGGCCCGGTATTTCTTTGGCAACAGCAATCCCATCGGAAAGAAGTTCGGCTGGTTTGGTGAAGACAAAAACAAAACGCAATTCGAAATCGTGGGGGTCACGAAAGATTCCAAGTATGAAACATTGCGCGAGAAGATCCCCCGCACGGCTTATCTCGATTGCTTTCAAAGGCCGCTTGAGGGCATCACTTTTGAGGTTCGGACCTCGGTTAATCCATCATCGCTAATCTCCCAAATCCGCGGCGAGGTTCACGCCATCGATGCGGGTCTGCGAATCGGAGGATTCACGACCCTCGAAGAGCATGTGGACAATTCCCTGGGCCACGAACGCCTGATGGCCACTCTCTCGAGCCTCTTTGCGATCTTGGCAGTCGTGCTCGCCTGCGTCGGCTTGTACGGAGTCATGTCCTACGCGGTAGCGCGCCGGACAAATGAGATTGGCATTCGCATGGCGCTGGGCGCTGACCGTGCGCGAATCGTGGGAACTATCCTGCGGGAGTCAGCGTTATTGATTCTTGCAGGCGTGGCCGTCGGGCTGCCCGTGGCCATCGCCGCCGCGAGGATGATCTCGAGCCGTCTCTACGGGTTGAAACCAGCCGACCCGCTGACGATCGCAGGAACGATTCTCTTGCTCGCTGCGGTCACAGGTCTGGCGAGTTACATTCCCGCGCGCCGGGCGACGAAAGTCGATCCGCTGGTAGCGCTGAGGCATGAATGAACCAGTGGCATCTCGTAGGGGGACGGCTTGCCGTCCCCTTGTTGCGAATGGATGGGGCGAGCGGGTAGGCAAGCCCTACCCCTACAGAACCGTATGCGGTTACGACGCGGACTTTCCAAACTCGGCGCTTTATTTCGCCGGCGGAAGCCGGTGGATGATCTCGAGGAAGAAATTCGCGCGCACCTGGAAATGGAAGAACGGGAAAACCTGGAAGCCGGCTTGTCGCCGGAGGAAGCTTACTACGCGGCGCTGCGGCGGTTCGGCAACGTGCCGCTGACGCAAGAGAGGAGCAGGGAAATGTGGACATGGACTTCGCTGGAGACGCTTTGGCAGGACTTCCACTACGGCCTGCGCATGTTGCGCAAGGATCTCGGCTTTACTGCCGTTGCGGTGGTGACGCTGGCCTTGGGAATTGGCGCCAACACGGCCATATTCAGCTTGGGGAATGTCTTCATGTTCCGCCCGCTGCCCGTGAAAGACGCCGATCGCCTGGTGGTGGTGGCGGTGAAATCCCGTGTCGACGCCGATCCCGGCCAACTCTCTTACCTTGATTACCAGGATTACCGCAAGCAGGCTGATGTGTTCACAGACATGACCTTCTACGACCTCAGCCTGTCGGGAATAGGTTATCGAGGGCATGCCGACCGCATCATCATGGCTTATGTTCCGAGCAATTTTTTCACCATGCTGGGGCTTCACGCCGCGCTCGGACGGCTGATCGCTCCGGGCGAGGGTGACGCGCCGAAAACGGCGCCGGTGGTGGTGCTCGGTCATAGTTATTGGCAGCGGCGATTCGGCGGCGATCGTGGCGTGATCGGACGCAGCGTGACCTTGGATGGACAAGTGGTGACCGTGATCGGCGTGGTGTCGAAGGAGTTCAACGGACCTTACAACCTTATCGAATTGGACGCGTACGCCCCCATCGGAGCCGACGACACATCCGCGGATAGAAGCTTCTTCACAGATCGCCGCGATACGGAGTTGCGCGTTTTGGCCACCTTGAAGCACGGCATAAGCGCAACTCAGGCGGAAGCTGCCTTAAACGTCATCGCACAGCGGCTGGCGAAAGCGTATCCCGAAACCAACAAGGGACAAATCGTGCGCGTGATTCCTGAGCGGCTTGCCCGCCCCGAGCCCGCCGTCGAGAGCGCCATGCCGCTGGTGACCACGATCTTTCTGATCATGGTCGGACTGGTTCTGCTGGTGGCGTGTTTCAACGTCGCCAACCTACACCTGGCGCGGGCGGCGGCGCGCGAGAAAGAGATCGCCGTTCGCGCCGCTCTGGGCGCCGGCCGCACACGCCTGATCCGGCAGATGTTGACCGAGAGTTTTCTTCTGGCCATGGCGGGCGCGGCGGGCGGCGCGCTGCTGGGAAACTGGGCGATCAAGGGCCTGGAGAAATTGAGGCCGCTGGGCGATTTCGCGCTGCGGCTCGCCTTCACATTCGACTGGCGTGTTTTTGCCTACGTTGCGGGCGTCGCTTTCGTGGCGGGGATTGTCGCCGGGGTGGCGCCGGCGCTGCGCACCTCACGAACGAATCTGGTTGAGACTTTGCGTGAAGGCGGCCGTGGTCTGATTGGCGACACGCGGCGCCATTGGCTCCGCAACGGGCTGGTGATGGCGCAGGTGGCCGGATCGTTAATCGTGCTTGTCGCCGCCGGGCTCTTCACCCGCAGCCTTACCAAAGCGGAAGCCGTCGACCTGGGCTACGATCCGCATCAGGTCCTGAACGTGAGCCTCGACCCGAAACTCCAGGGCTATGACCAACAGCACGGGGAGGCTTTTTTCCGCGAGCTGCTCAGTCGCGCCAAAGCGCTGCCCGGTGTGGAATCGGCGAGCTTGGCGTTCTCGCTTCCCCTAGGCTATTACAGCGACGGCGCCAGCGTGGCGGCGGAGGGCCAGGCCGCCCAGCCGGCGGATAAGCCTGCCACGGGCGCGGGCTACAATTGCGTGACCCCTGATTATTTCTCCACGATGCGAATGAAAATCCTGCGCGGGCGCGCCTTCACGGAAGCCGATACCAGCACTTCTCCGTCCGTAGCCATTGTCAATGAGACGATGGCTGAGCGCCTTTGGCCCCACCGCGGGGCGCTTGGGCAGCGATTTCGCGTGGGAAGTTCGGAGGGCCCATTGAAGTCGGCTCAAGGCAGTTCGAATCCGTGGAGGACCGTCGTCGGCGTGGTGCGAAATGCGAAGCTGACAGGCCTCCTTGATTCGCCCGGCAATTACTTCTACGTGCCTCAGACGCAGAATTACAAATCGCTCCACGTCCTGCAAGTGCGCACGCTGGTACCACCCCGGTCGCTGAAGGCTCCCGTCGAAGCCCTGGTGCGGGAATTGGACCCGAATTTGCCTGTCTTCGACGTGATGACCATGGAGCAGACAGTGGCCGGCGCCAACGGTTATTTTCTCTTTACGATGGGCGCCGGCTTTGCGGCATCCCTGGGCCTTCTCGGACTGATCCTGGCCGTGGTGGGAGTCTACGGCGTGGTGTCCTACGGCGCGAGCCAGCGCAAACACGAGATCGGAATCCGCATGGCATTGGGCGCGCGTCCCAGGAGCGTTCTGGGGCTCGTGATTCGGCAGGCCGCCGTCCTGGTGGGCGCCGGAATCGGGATCGGTATCCTTGCCGCCCTCGGCGTCAGCCGCCTGTTGGTCAGCTTGCTCGTGGGCGTGACATCCTATGATCCGATTACCCTCGTCAGTGTTTCGGGAATAATGCTGGCTGCTGCGCTGGTGGCTTGCTACATCCCCGCCCGCCGCGCCACCAAGGTGGATCCGCTGGTGGCGCTGCGGCACGAGTGATTGACAATTGTCGAGGGAGAACTGTAGGGGGACGGCTTGCCGTCCCCTTCTTGCGACCGGGTAGGGCGAGCCCTACCCCTACGCTCCCAGGTACATGACGTGCACGTACGTCCCCAGCCTCACGTTATAGGCCAGGTACCAGCCGATGTGATCGGGATCGTCGTAGATGACGATTTCGTCGGAGTCCCAGAGCCAGCCATCGCAGAAGCCAATATCGTACGGGGCAACGCTAAAAAAGAACCCGCCAAACCAGAAACGGTTCGGACCGCCTCCCCCCAGGCGCCAGCGATGGCTAGGGCCGAAGCCGCCGGTGAAGTGTCCGTGCTCCCAAGGCTGATCGAGATGGTAATGGGGATCATTCTTGCCGGTGTCATGCCCGACCCACTTATTCCCTTTATCGACGTGCGGAACGTTCGGGTGGCCGGCCTTGTCACTGTAATTCCGGTTTTCCTGGGCGGGATGCGGGTTGCCGCGGACCGGCGCCGGCCCCTTGGTTGGAGGAGCGGCGTGGGGGGCGCGTGCTTCAGCGTGTTCTCCGCCTCGCTGACCAAAAGCTGCGAGCGAAATCACTAGCAACGCTACGAGAAGTCCGATGTACTTTTTCATGTTAAGCTCCGTGGGTTGGATTGGTAAAGTCTCGTCCGTACTTATCGTGGTTGGGGGCAATACTTGTCGTTGCCCGTGGCGGGCGGCCACAAGGACTGCCCCTACAGATTGCGTCTAAGCGTGCGCAGCGGCGATGCGGCTAATCAAGTCAAGCTGCTCTTTGCGATTCTCCGCGCCGATGGTGAAGGCGTGCAGCAGGTCGAGCGAGAGGGCGGATCTCAGCGCCTCGTCCACGCGCGTTTTCATGTCACCCTGGCCGAGGATCTTCATACCCACAATCGCCTTGCCGGATTGGCGTCCCTCTCGCAGCGTCGCCACGACGGTGGCAGGGTCCGCATCCATATGCGATCCGATGGGGTTCACGCGCGAGAGCATGACCTGGACCCAAGGCGATTTGGCCGCCGCGCGCAGCGCGCCAATCGTGTGGCAGGAGCAGCCGTGGGCGCGGACAATTCCCTTCTCCTGCGCTTCCGAGATGGCGTCCATGGCGCCCCGGCTTTTCTCAGTCCAGTCGTCGTCCTCGAGGCAGTGCATCATGAGGATGTCGATGTAGTCGGTTCCCAGTTCTTTGCGGAAGCGGTCAATGTCCGCTCGCATTCCCGCGGCGTCGCGCGCCCAGGATTTTGACATGACAGTGATCTTTTCCCGGGGCAGTTTCTTCAACGCCGCCGCTACGTGCGCGTGCGTCCCATAGGAATCCGCCGTGTCAAAGAAACGCAGCCCATGATCGTATCCCTGCATGAGCAGATCGGCGAGGCCCTGGACGCCCAAGGCTGATTGGTTGGAACGGTGATTGAAACCCATCGTCCCCGTTCCACAAGCCAACCGCGAAGTCTTGAGGCCGGTCTGGCCAAGGGTGACGATGTCTGAGGCGCTGAACTTACCTGCCGCCGGCGGCAAGGCCCCCGCCCACGATTTCGAACTCAGCCACGTCCCCGCAACACCTGCTACCGACCTGGCCAAGAAATCTCTTCGCCTCACGGAAGCACCTCCAAAAGAGCTCATTTAACTCAGCTTGCGCCGCCTACATTCCCTGAGCAAAATCAGCCCGAACCGCAAACCTGACGCTTCAACTTTACCATGGCTGGCATGCCGGAGCAACCAGCGTCGGATGCCGGTAGTGTTCTAGTTTGGCCGGCTTCCTAATATGGATGTCATTCCGAGCGGAGCGAAGAATCTCGCTCTGGCCTTGCTTTGCGAAACGAATCGGTCCCATAATTTGACCGTGCCAATTTGTAAATCAGGCCGCCAAAGGACAGTTCCGATGTCGAGCAATAAATCATCACGCCCGCGCGATCTTCTTGGCAGAATATCGCGTCGTCATTTCCTGGGAGGTGCTGCAGCTATGGCCCTGATGAATTCGTCGCACCCCGCGCAGGGGCAGGAGAATTCGATGCCCAACTCAATCTTGGCTTATGTGGGCACTTACAGCTCGCCGCAAGGCCCCGAAGGGAGCAAGGGGTACGGGCAAGGCATTTATCTGTTTCGCATGGATCCCGCCACGGGAGCGCTTTCGCAATCCGCGATCTTTGCGGACGACTCGAATCCCTCCTGGCTGGCGTTCGATCCCTCCCGCACGCACCTGTACGCGGCGAATGAAACGGGCAACTTCGAAGGCGCGAAGTCAGGCTCGGTAAGCGCCTTCTCCATCGATCGGACGAACGGCCATCTCACTCGCCTTAACACCGTCAGCTCGCACGGCGCCGGCCCTGCCCACCTGAGCGTCCACCCTTCAGGCAAATTCGTGCTAGTCGCCAATTATGCAGGAGGGACCGTGGCGGTACTCCCCATCCTGCCGAGCGGCGAGTTGGGTTCTGCCACTGACATCAAGAAAGATGAAGGCAAGGTGGGGCCGACGCATGCCGCCAGCGCCCCGCCCGGAAGCTTTGCCATCAGCGGCCACGAGGCTCCTCACGCGCACATGATCGAGGCCGACCCTTCGGGCCGATTCGTTCTGGTCAACGATCTGGGATTGGACCAGACCTTGATCTGGAAATTCGATGCTGAGAAAGGCACGCTCACCGCCAATGATCCCGCGTCGGTTTCACTGCCGCCCGGGGACGGGCCTCGCCATTTCGCCTTCCACCCCAATCACCGCTGGATGTATTCGCTGCAAGAAGAGTCCTCCACGCTGGTGGTGTATGACTTCGACTCCGAGCGCGGAACGTTGACCGCGAAGCAAGCCCTCTCGACCTTGCCCAACGGCTTTGCGGGCACCAATTTCACTTCGGAGGTGTTGGTCTCGGCCGACGGCAAGTTCGTTTACGCCGCCAACCGGCTTCACGACACCATCTCCGTCTTTTCCATTGGACCGGAAGGGGCTCTGACCTGGGTGAGTGAAGTCTGGACTCGGGGCGATTATCCGCGCAGCTTCAACATCGACCCCACAGGAAATTTCCTCTACGTCTGCAATCAGAGGAGTGACGCCATCACGACCTTCCGCGTCGATCGGGAGACCGGAAACCTGAAGTTCACCGGCCACTACACCCCGGTGGGCACCCCGGCGATCATCATCTTCCTCCACTAGTTGGGCTTTCTCGCCATGCCTCGGGAAGGGCGAGGCTTTGCAGTGCGGCAGCTTGCTGCCGCTTTCCCCGGCGCGAGCTTGCTCGCGCCCTTTCGTTCGGGTCCCAAATCCAGGCCAGCAAGCTGGCCTGAGCAAAAGCGGCAGCAAGCTGCCGCACTCCAAAGCGCCCGCGTTGTGGATTACTACTCGGTCTCCGACCCTCGCGTCATGACGTACACCAATTGAATAAGCGTGAGGCCGCCGCTGCTCTTGATTCCCACCACATGTTGTTCCTGCTTTGTGCCGGCCTTCAGGACGAGTTCCCCGTTTTCTGGCTGGTCGTCGTCGCAGCCAAGCTCATCGGAGGAACTTCCTTTATTCTCCCCAGTGGTTACTTTGGATGAGCCCCTGCAGTCCAACACCTTACCGTACTTCGCCAGCGCTTTACGATAGAACGCGGCGACTTTTTCGGGACCGTCGTTCGACTCGAGCTTCAGCACGGCCAGCTTGAACCCCGAGTTCCCGCCCCACAAACCAAACTTGACAGCCGGACTGTCATCGGACTTGTCTTTGTGCTCCCGCGCTCCCGGGTACATCGGCAAGCCCACGTCCTTCGCACCCGCCCGCTTGCTGGCGACAATTCCGAAACCTTCCTGGTCCATGTCAGAATCGGATTTGCCCGAACCTTTCTTGTCTTGCGCCCCCAAAGGTAACGCAGCCAGAACAATCAGCCCAAGTATCATGAGTCCAAAAGGCCCGCGCCCGGTTTGCCGGCCAGCCACACGATTCCATCGCCTCGTTTCCATTTTCGCGCCTCCCACTACCACGATGTACGCGCTGCCAGAAGGCGAAGTTCCGTCGAACGACATTGCGGCGCCTGATCGCCTGGAAGCCCGCGGAGCGGGCGGAGTCATTTAGCCCATGGCGCAAGCCGTGGGGAAAATGCGTGTCCCAGTGACTTTCTGAGCCCCGCCAGGGGCGACATCCATCCACCGAAAAGCGTGACACGAACCCATTTGCCATCGATGTCGCCCCTGACGGGGCTGAGAAGCGCTTGGCTGTCAACGTATCCCACGGTTTGCGCCGTGGGCTACAGGATGGCGCCACTGCCGTGGCTTAATGGCAGTTCCACCCATGAAAGCGGTCAACTCATTTTCTTCAGCGCCTCAAGGATCTCGCGGTTACCCGGCTGTTCCCTCAGCTCGTAGATTTTCACCCAGGCAATCTTGCCTTCCTTATCCACGATGAACACCGCCCGATCGTTAAAGAAAGGCACTTGATGTTTCGTGGGGGGAAAGATGCCGTAATCGGCGGCCGTCTTGGCATAAGGCCAGCGATCCGTCGCCAGAGGGTATTTGAGGCCGCCCAAGTGCTTCTGGAATGCGATATGGCAGAAAACGGTGTCGGTGCAGACGCCCACGACCTGGGCGTTCAAGTCAGCAAAGCGGGCGAGGTCCGCCTGGAATGCTGACAACTCGTTCTGTCAAACCGGGGTAAAGTCGAGCGCGTAAAAAGCGATCACCACATTCTTACCCCGATGGGCGGAAAGCTGAAACTCACCCTGCGTGGCGCCGGTGTTCGAGCTGAGCTTGAAGTCAGGCGCCAGGTCTCCGATGTTTAGTGTCATTTGGTCCTCCCGGGTCAAATTGGATCCAATTATTGTAGGGGCGCATCGCGATGCGCCCCTACGGTCCGGTTCTCACTCCACCAGCCGGCTTGGCCGGCGGTGCGGCGACGGGCAGCTTCTCAATTTTGACCTTCGCAATCCGCCGGCCGTCCATCTCCGTCACCGTATAGCGCCGGTCTTCGTAGACGATGCTCTCTCCGCCCTTAGGGACCGTGCCCAGGAAGGACAGAACAAATCCAGCCAAGGTTTCATATCCGGCCCCGCGTGGCAGCACAATCTCGTAATCATTCGCCAGGTCACGGAGGTTAATCGAAGCGTCCATCACCAGGACGTTGCCGCTCACCTGGTGGATCGCCTGCTCATCCTGGTCGTATTCATCCCGGATTTCGCCCACCAGTTGTTCGAGAACATCTTCCACCGTCACCAAGCCCACATAAGTACCGAATTCATCCACCACCAGGGCCAGGTGAGAATGTTGCTGCCGCGCATCCTCGAGGACCTGGCTGAGCGGCTTCGACTCCGGGACGATCATGGGCTGGCGAAGAATCGGGCGCAAGTCCATCGGCGACTGAAGCGACACGCCGCTCTTCAACCGCTCCGACACAACCCTCAACAGGTCCTTGGTGTAAAGTATGCCCACCACGTGGTCTGGCGATCCCTCGTAAATCGGCAGGCGCGAGTGCTGGTCTTTGACGATGCGCTCCAGCAGGCTCCGCAGGTCCTGCGTAAACGGCAGGCAGGTGATCCTGGTCCAGGGAACCATGATCTCCTTCACCAGAATGAAATCCAGGTCGAAGACCGTGTGGATGATATCTTCCTGCTCTTCCCGAAGCAGGCCGTGCTTGCGGATCGACGACACAATCAGTTTCACTTCTTCCGGCGTGTGCACCGGCCTGTAGCCCCGCAACGGAGCGCGACCAAGGGCGTCCAAAACACCGTTCGCCATTCCCACCAGGGCTGCCACCGCGTAGCGGCTTAGCCTCAAGAAACCCAGCATCGGCCGCGCGACCGCCAGAGAAACTATCTCGGCATGATCGTACGCCACCGCTTTCGGCACCAGTTCTCCCAGCACCATGAGAAGAACCGTGATGAGCAGAAAGGCGACGGCTCCCGCCAGCGAGTGGACCAGCACCGCGGAGGCGTGCCCGTGCAGTCCCAGATCCAGCAAAGGCTGCAAGGTCCGGGCGATAAACCCCTCGCCCAGCCAGCCCATCAGCAGGCTGACGACCGTCACACCGAGCTGTGTCCCCGAAATCAGCGAGCCGATGTCCGCCAGCAACTTCTGAACCAGACGCGCTCGTGGATCGCCGTCTCGCGTCAGTTGCTCGATGCGCGTCCGTCGCACGCTGAGGAGCGCATATTCGGTGGCGGCGAAAAACGCGTTCAGCCCGATCAGCCCGAGGATAATGAGTCCGCGTAGGAATAACACGTCAAGAGTACCTACAACTGATGCATTGTAGGATAAAATCCACCAGTTTCGCAAAAAGGGGAGAAGTGAAGGGCGCACGAATTGTGGCGCGGGCGTCCCGCACGCTGTCACGGGGCCGTCTGGCCCCCGCCAGAACTCACGGGCAGAGCCTGCCCAGAATAGTGTATCGCAGCCATCGTTGCGCTTCGTCCGGCCAGCGGCTCCGCCGCACGTGCGAAGCCAGCAAAATGTGGAAACTTCCGTGCGCCGATTTGAGCGGATCAATCACACATGGTACTGCAAGGCCCCGGGGGCAGGATACCTGGGTGTGGCCCAGGTGATGAATTCGGCCGCTTTGTACGAGCCGTCGGCGAGTGCCTGGTCGTGCTCCATTTCCACTTTGGCGTTGGCGTGCAGGCAGTTGCGTTGTCGAAGCCAGGTCACGAAGTAGTAGATGCTCTGCGCATTCGGTGCGTAATGGCCGCTCTGGTTCGTGATGATTTGCGCTAATCCATTGTTGGCGAGCAGCATCCCGGAACAGCGGATCTTCTTGCCCTGTTTGGCGGAGGCATGGATGAATCCGTCCACTCCGTGCTCGTGGGCCCAGAGGTGGCAATCCGCGTCCCACACGAATGCCACGGACCCGGCAGGACCTTTGCCGCTGGCGCCAAAATTCGCGGTCTTTAGGACCGCCCGGACGCCTCCCCCGGTCATAATCCGCGTGTACTCCATCCTCGCATCCTGCATGTAGATATAAGCCAAGTCCTGACCCTCATACGATATTGTATTGGGGTCCTTGAATTGATCAGCCCCCGCCGTCACCACCGGCGTTCCCACGCAGAACGGGTGATATTCCAGCCACTCGTAGAAACTGGCGTTAGGGTTCGTCGCGCGGACCGGGTTCGAAGCAGGTTGTCCAACGATGTAGTCGAGAAAGGCATCCCCCATCTTGTTGACGCTGTTGTCCTGGGTAGGATCGGCCGGGTCAAAAAAAACGAATGTCTGGCGATGATAGGGATCGATCTTCTCGATCGTAGCGTAAGGGGTTGCGTGCAGCTTTTCGCCTCCGTCCCGCGTGTTGTCGCCGGCAAGCCCCCGCAGGAACATGGAAAGCTGCACCCGGTTTTTGTACTTGGCTTTGGCGGTTTTGTGCCACTCCTTCATGGTCGCCAGGTAGTCCGCCTTCTTTATGGCCCGCTTGCCGAGAGAGCGGACCCATAGGTCAAGTTGGTTGTTAAGCTGCTTCGCGGCTGCTTTCATCGCGAGCACGTGCGTAGGGCCAAGGAGCTGAATGTACTTTCCGCACAAGATGTTGATGAACTTCAGCTTCTGGATCCTTTCGTCAAACTTCGTGTAGTCGTCCTTGGCAATGCCGTCGTAGGCAGTGATCTGATTTGTGATTTGTTGCAGGGCCATGGCGGGGGAATTCACCAGGCCTCCTGTAGAGCCGACAGTCCATCCGCCTCCCCCGGGGCGCGCCGCAGCCCTGGCCCCGCCGAGCACGGGATTGGCGCGTGCCGCAGCGAGGGCGGCATTGGCTTGAATGTGCGCCCACTCTGCGGGGGAAAAAATGTCACGCCAAGGATTCTTGTTCCCAGCCATCGACACCTCCGTACGTCAGCAAGATTCCCGATGGCCCCAGGAGAAAAGCCGGGGCTTCCGTCTGACATAAAGTCTATGCACCCAGTCTAGCAAATCTCAATCCCCACTGCAACCCAACCCTGCGCGCGGCAGCGTCCTTTTTCAGTTGGTAGCGCCGACCTTTAGGTCGGTAGATGCTGTCCTGAAGGCCAGCGCTACATTGCCCTGCGCGCTTTCGTGCATTTTTCACTGTTGTACCTCGATGATAATGTCCCCTTTTCTCCACTTTAGAAATGTCCCCTAATAGAGTCTCCGAAAGGAGGCAGATTGGGGCGAACCGGGATGAGTGAGAGGGAGTTGAGGCGGTGCGGGTTACTGGCACGGGTAAAGAGTGCCGAGTTGCGGTTGGTGGATGGGGCGGAGCTGATGGGGTTGAGCTATCGGCAGGTGAAGCGCTTGTGGAAGCGCTACCGGGAGGAAGGGGAGGTAGGGCTGAAACATGGGAATGCGGGGCGGCGCTCGAACCGGGCCTACGCGGAGGAGTTTCGCCGCGAGGTGCTGGAGTTGGTGCGGCAGAAGTATGGGGGTGGGGAAGGAGAGCGGTTTGGACCGACGCTGGCGGCGGAGCATCTGGGGAAGGAAGAAGGGCGGGAGGTGGCGGCGGAGACGCTGCGGCGATGGATGCTGGCGGAGGGGCTGTGGAGTCGGGAACGGCGGTGGCGGAAGCATCGCCAGCGGCGGGAACGACGGGAGCATTTTGGTGAGATGGTGCAGATGGACGGAAGTTTTCATGCCTGGTTGGAAGGGCGCGGTCCCGGCGGATGCCTGATGGATCTGGGCGGCCCCGCGCGCGTCGCCGGCCTTGCCCTCCGCTGTGCCCTGAGCGCTCCGCCCTCCGGGCTCCGCAGGGCTCCGCTACGGGCAAGGCCGGCGAAAGACCAAAGCCAGAACAACCTCACAGCAATAAGTTCGAAAAGGGGACATTTCTAACGAGATAAGAAAGGGGACATTTCTAAAGAGCGTTGACATCGTGCATTTTTCACTTGACAAGCCGATCCGCACGTGATAGCCTATTATGATGGTCAATTGGGACAATTCGCCGCAGAGGGAGAGTTCGATGCCCGGACGCGAAAGAGGCGCGCGGCGGTGGCAGCGAAACGGGCAGGTAGGGATTTGCGGATAATACAAAAAAAGTACGATCGAAGCCAGTATGTTATTGAAAACGCAGGATCGCAAACCGCAATAATCGAAACGAAGCTAAGAAATAACTGAAAACAAAGGAGTTATTCGAGTTTAGTGGTGAGAAAGCTAAGAAGTACTTGAAATCAAACGAGATATCATTCCTGAAGGTTGCCAATTTTGTGGTCCTTTGCGCACGGAAAGACGCAAATTCGCCGCAAAACAAGCAAAAATGCGCCGTTCAGCGAAGCTTCGGAGTCGCAAAAGTGTCGGGGAAAACGACCACAAGCCGGCTAGACGAGCACTCCGGGAGCGCGGGCATCCTGCCCGCAGCGGGGATGGAATTGCGGCGCGACAGGCGGGCAGGATGCCCGCGCTCCCGGGTATGGACGTCCGGCGGTTTATATCAGGATTCCTACTTTTGCGGGAATGACGTGATTTTCGAGAGAGTTTTGTTAAAATGAAAACGATGTACGACGAAGTTGTGCCCGTCACTGAAAACCGGCCCCTCAGCGGCAGCCATTTTCTGTTGAGTGTTGAATCTCCCCGCCAGGCTGAGAGCGCCCGTCCCGGCCAGTTTGCCATGCTGCGAATTCTTGGCCGGTCGGATGTACTCCTGCGGCGGCCGATGAGCATCTATGATTTGAAGGGCGCGAATTCGGCCGGCAAGCGTGTCCGTCAACTGACGGATTCGCCGAGGATCATGCAATTCCTCTACAAGGTTGTGGGCCACGGCACCCGCTTGATGGCCGAACTCAAGCCTGGGGACAAGGTCGGACTGCTGGCGCCGCTCGGCCATGGTTTTTTTGAAGAGGAGTACCTACCCCGCGCCCACGAGTCGGACGAGATTCTCCATGTCGCGGGAGGAATTGGGATTGCTGCCCTGCTCTTGCCGGCGAAGCGATTGGCGGAGGCCGGTTTTCGCCAACGCCTTTTTATGGGCGGGCGTAGCAAAGCGGACCTGGTCGGGGTCGAGGATTTCAAGCCCTTGGTGCGGGGGAGCCTGCTCTCGACCGAGGACGGGTCAGCCGGCTACCGCGGCTACGTCACCAGGCCGCTGGAGGATTACCTGGGTCACCACTCGGACAAAAAGTTCTTGCTGATGGTCTGTGGGCCTTGGGCGATGTTACGCGCTGCCGTGCAACTGGCTGGAAAATTCGGCCATCCGTGCCTGGTCTCGATGGAAAACCGCATGGGGTGTGGGCTCGGGGTGTGCCTGGGCTGCTGCATCCGCGTCCATGGCTCCGGACACGAGGCCTATCAACGCGTCTGCACGGAGGGCCCGGTGTTCTGGGCGGACAAAGTCGTTTGGGACGGCCCGCAGTAGGCAGTGGGCAGGTCGGCAGATGGGCAGATCGGCAGGTGGGCAGTAGGCAGCAGGCAGTTGGCAGTGGGTAGGGCAGACTCTTATGTCTCAAAGAGGCTTAAAGCGCGAATCTTCGTCGAGCGAGGGCCCGATATCGTCTGCGGCCGTCGAGCAATTCGAGCCGCAAATCGAAACCGAATTCGCCGGAATACGTTTCCAGAATCCGGTCTGGACGGCCAGCGGCACCTTCGGATATGGCAAGGAATTCGCCTCGCTCATTGATTTGAACGAGTTAGGGGCTATCGTCGTAAAGGGAATATCGCCGGAACCGATGGAAGGAAACCCCTCACCGCGCATCTACGAAAGCGAATCCGGGATGCTCAACGCCATCGGGCTTCAGAACGTCGGCGCAAAGCGCTTCCTGACCGAGAAGCTCCCGTTCTTGCGAACTTTGAAGGCCCGCTGCATCGTCAACGTCTTCGCTTACTCGACTGAGGATTATGTTCGATGTGTCGAGATCCTCAACGAAGGCGATGGCCTCTCCGCTTACGAACTCAACATCTCGTGCCCCAATACGCGCTGCGGAGGCATCGTCTACGGCAGCGACCCGAAGCTGACGGAAGAAGTGGTTGCGGCGTGCAAGAAGGCGGCTCGTTTTCCGCTCATCGTGAAACTATCCCCCAATGTTACTGATATTACGGTGTTTGCGCGGGCCGCCGAGGCGGCCGGGGCCGACGCTTTGTCCCTGGTCAACACCCTGGTCGGAATGGCGATCGATATCGAGACGCGCACGCCTCGGCTCTGGAATGTAACCGGGGGGTTATCCGGCCCGTCTATCAAACCGGTGGCCTTGCGCATGGTCTATCAGGCCGCGCGGGCCGTGAAAATCCCTATCATTGGACTGGGAGGTATCTCCACCAGCGAGGACGCCCTCGAGTTTTTTATCGCCGGCGCTCGGGCTGTGCAAGTGGGCACAGCGAATTTCTACGATCCGGGCGCTTCGGTTCGCATTGTGCAAGGCCTGCGCGACTATTGCCTGAGAAAGCGGCTTCACCTTTCCGACCTTGTCGGCTCGCTGAAGGTGCGGTAGCTTTCAGTTTTGGGCGTAGCGCCGACCTTCAGAGCCTGCCCCGAGCGAAGCGTAAGGGTAAGCAGATGCAGGCCTAAAGGCCAGCGCTACGAGTTAAATCATGACGTCAGCGAGGATTCCGGAACATTGACAGGCGTCAAGCCGTTTGTTAGATTGACCGGGTCCGGCTTTACGGAGCGTAGATCTGATTACAACCAGTAAGTTCTTGGTCAGGCTGGTGGCTGCCGCAGCACTTTTGGTGACTCCAGGATGTCTAGTGCGGCGGGAGAGGCATATTCCGCCGTCGCAGGTTGCCCCGCCACCGCGCGAAGCGTCGCTGGCTGAACTCGTCTCCAAGCTTAATGCCTTAAGTCAAAACGTCCGGAGTATGACCGCGACGGTGGACCTCGAGCCGACAACCGGGTCCATTTACTCCGGCGTTATCAAGGAGTACCACGACGTCAGGGGCTTCATCCTGATCCAAAGTCCGGCCAAGATTCGAATGCAGGGCCAAGCCCCGGTCGTACGAACCGACATTTTCGACATGGTTTCCAACGGGGAGGAGTTCCGTTTGTACATTCCACCCCTCCAGAAATTCGTCGTGGGGAAGACGGCATTCCGGCGTCCTGCAAAGAACTCTCTGGAGAATCTGCGACCCCAACACATTCTGGAAGCCTTGCTGGTCCCGCCCGTTGATCCCGCCACTGAAAAGCGGTTGCTGGAGGAGGCACAGGAGGCTGGGCATCGATACTATGTCGTCATAATCGCCGAGGAGGTGGAAGGCGGGGAGTTACACCTGAAACGCAGGGCCTGGTTCGACCGGGCCGATCTCCAGTTGGCGCGCATGCAATTCTATGAGGCGCAAGGCCTTTATGTTGAGGACGTGCGCTACTCCGATTATCAGGATTTTCAAGGTGTTACCTATCCTTCCCACATCGAGGTGGTCAGGCCGATCGAAGATTACCGCCTCGCGATCACTATTTTGAAGGCCACATTCAACCAACCTATTGATGCCGAGAAATTCATCCTCACACAACCTTCGGGCACGCAACTGATTGACTTGGACGAGAAGGAGGAGAAGCCAAGTGATCAATAAGCTCATCCTCTCCAACATCCTTCACCGCCCCATCCGCACGGCGGTGAGCGCCCTGGCAGTGGCGATTGAAGTGGCCATGGTGATGCTCTTCGTAGGGCTGTCTCATGGGCTCGTTAATGATTCAGCCAGGCGATTGGAGGGTGTGGGCGCAGATATTATGGTGCAACCGGCGAGTTCCTCCTTCTTTTTTGCTCTTTCTCAGGCGCCCATGTCCATGAAGTATGGGGACCTGCTCAAGAATGTGCCGCATGTGCTGGCCGTGGCTCCAGTGCTCATCAACGTCAATTCCGTCGGAGGCTTGAACATCATCTACGGAGTTGACATGCCAAGTTTCGTCCGCGTGTCGGGGGGATTCGCTTATCACGCCGGCGGGCCGTTCGTGAACCCATATGACTTGCTCGTGGACGACCTGTATGCCAAGGCGAACCACGTTAAGGTGGGGCAAACGGTTACCCTGCTCAACCACCAGTTCAACGTCAGCGGGATCGTCGAGCATGGCAAGGGGGCCCGGCTCTTTATTCCTCTGCAAACGGCTGAAGACCTTCTGCAAGTCCAGGACAAGGCCTCCATCTTTTTCATCAAATGTACCGAACCCGATTACACCGATGACGTTTCCGATGCCATCCGCCATTTGCTCCCCAACTACAAGATCCTTCCGGTGAAGGAATACATGGAGTTAATGACATCCAATAATATGCCGTTTTTGAACGATTTCACTGCCGCCTATATCACCATCGCGGTAGGGATCGGATTCCTGGTCATCTTTCTGGCGATGTACACGACCATTACCGAGCGTACCCGGGAGATCGGGATTTTGAAGTCGCTTGGGGCTTCAAAAGGGTATATCATTGCAGTGATTTTGCGAGAAGCAGGCCTCCTTAGCGTGGTTGGAATCGTCGCTGGGTGCGCGATGGCGGCTGTAGTCCGTAAGGTCGTCATCACTTATCATCCGACCCTCTTCATCGAGCTGACCATGGAATGGGCCGTTTATGCCGCCCTTCTCGCGCTGGCAGGAGGCATGCTGGGGGCGTTCTACCCGGCGATGCGGGCAGCGCGTCTCGACCCTGTGGACGCCCTGGCTTATGAGTAAATGGAACCCATAATCGCCACTCACGACCTGAAGAAAGTCTACCGCATCGGCAAAGTCGCGGTGGAAGCGCTGCGGGGCGTGGATTGCATTGTCCACGAAGGCGAGTTCGTGGCCGTGGTGGGGCCGTCCGGATGCGGGAAGTCCACCTTGCTTCACATCCTGGGCGGCTTGACAAACCCCACCAGCGGGCAGGTGCTGGTGGATGGCAACGATTTCAAGAACATGACGGACGCTGACCGTACACGCTTCCGGCGGCACAAAATCGGCTTCGTGTTTCAGCGCTTCAATCTGCTGCCCACCTTGTCAGCACGCAACAACATCGCCATCGCCCAGTACATCCAGGGAAACGGCTTTAATCCGCACCGTTTTCAGACGGTGGTGGAGATGCTCGGCATTCAGAACAAGCTCGATCAACGCCCCTATGCGCTTTCGGGCGGTGAGCAGCAGCGCGTGGCCATCGCTCGTGCCGTCATCTGCGATCCCAAGCTGCTCCTGGCGGATGAGCCCACCGGGAACCTGGACACCGAGAACTCGCAGACGGTTCTCAACATGATTCGCGGCCTGAACAAGACCTTTGGCCAAACAGTTTTGATGATTACCCATAACCCCGAGGCCGCCGCGGTGGCGGACCGGACCATTCACATGCGGGATGGCCGCATTGTTTCCGATTGACTCTTCATCTATGGATCACAGCACGGAAATCCGGAATCCCTCCTTGCCGCAATCTCCGGACCACGCGCTCAGTGGTGGCAGTGGAATGATATGGGAAAAAATTAAGCTCGGCATCAAACGTACCGTTTTCTGGGCTTACGAGCGGGGGACCTGGCAGTACGACCTGTTGTGCCTGGCCATCCTGGCTTTCATTTTCCTTTCGCCGCGTGCCTGGTTTAACGATCGTCCCACTCTGGAGTTGACGGACCTTCGGCACCAGCCAGGGTTTGTCGAAATGGGACACGGAAAACAAGGCTGGCGCTACCAGGTTGATGCGAGACTGGTGGAATCGTTCACCGGAACTACGCCTGAGGACGCCATTCCGATAATTCTCGCCCGGCAATTGCACCAGCCTTTCACCGTCCTATCCATCGATCCCATCACCGATAAGAACAAAGTCGTGCTCGGCTACTCGGTGCTGGTAAACAGAAGTGACAAGTGACGAGCAGGAGCCAGAAGAGTAATGAGGCTAGCTGCCGGAGCTAGGGAAAGCAGGCGGCGGAGGGATGGACAGGAAGTCCGAAACGGCAGCCCGCCATCCCGCCCTTCGTTCCTCTTCAGCGTTTGGTCTGTTTTCTAACCCCTGCTCATCACTCAGCACTTGTCACTCGTCACTGCTTTCTCCTCCCTAGCCTTTTCGCGCCGCTCCCTCTACAATGGAAGCGGGAGGATGCTCTTGCGTCTCAAACTCACTCTCGTGTTGCTCGCCTTCGTCGCGGTGCTTGCAGCGCCAATGCGCAGCGGCATCGCCGCGCCTCTGCCGCGCAAGGGAAAACTCGCTCCCGATCTCTCCGAGATCCTGTCGCGCATGGACGATGCCGGCAAACGCTTAAGGAGCCTAACCGCGAACCTCGAGTACACCAAGGTGACAGTCCTCGTCAACGACAAGTCTACGGAACAAGGCCGCCTTTTTTTCCGCAAGGGCAGCAAGGGAAAGGGGGAGGAGATCCGGATCGAGATGCAGCAACCCGAGTCCAAGGTCGTTCTGTTCAAGAAGAACAAGGCGCAGATCTACCTTCCGAAGATCAATCAGATTCAGGAATACAACCTTGAACAGAAAACCGGACTGGTCGAGGAGTTCTTGCTGCTGGGCTTCGGAGCGGAATCAGGAGATTTGACAAAAAGCTACAACGTGAAGTACTTGAAGGAAG
The DNA here is from genome assembly GCA_963831905.1 of uncultured Acidobacteriota bacterium. Classification (GTDB taxonomy): domain Bacteria; phylum Acidobacteriota; class Terriglobia; order UBA7540; family UBA7540; genus CAVROP01. Next base: position 1,195,233 of record CAWHRX010000010.1, read on the forward strand.
AGGAACTCGGTGGCGACACTACCGCAGTGCTCGAACTGATACCACGCAAGCAAAGCATCGCCGCTCAACTTACCAAAATCCAGATGTGGGTCAGCGAAGATTCCTGGATGCCGGCGCAGCAGCAGTTCTTCGAGCCGGGCGGCGACTATATGATTGCCCGCTACACCGCCATAAAGGTGAACCTGAGATTCCCCCCTTCCACGTTCGATATTCCACCTTCCGCTGGAGCAAAGATCGTGAAGATGAACTAGACAGGTCGGCAGTGGGCAGATGGGCAGATCGGCAGTGGGCAGGTCGGCGGTCGGAAGGTCGGCCGTGGGCAGGTAGATAGTGAACGGTCAGCAGTAGCTAGGATTCAACGCTCTCCTCGATCTATCCCATAACAAGCTGAATGTCGACCTGCGGGGCCACTGGTCCATCTAACCACCTGCCTATCTGCCCGCATGCCGACCTACCTACCTACCTGCCCATCTGCCGACCTGCCCATCTGCCGATCTGCCTATCTGCCGACTGCCCGCGCAAGGACGTACGGCCCTTCCGGAATCACCGCGATGTGCGCGCCGCGCGGGAGGGATGAGGCGAGTGCACCAATGGAAGCCTCGGCCGTGTCATAGGCCTTCCCCCACAGCGATTCATGATACTGCCCAGGCAGTCCTGGGACGTAGAAAAGCACTTCTGCCATGGCGGTCACGAGCGCGAGTTTTTCGAGCTGCCACTGGTCCACCACCACGGCCGCGTTGGCAATCTCAGCCATGAATGCGCGGTCGGAGGGATGGCTGGCCAGCATCTGAGCGAATTCAGCGCCGCCGGCCCCTTCCGCGCATTCCGCCAGCAGCGGGATTTTGCCGCCCGGCTTCACAATGTGCGAAGCAGCGGTGATTCCCTTGAGGGCTTGGTAAAACGTAAGATCCAGCGGGTAGCCGGCGGAGGTGGTAATGACTGCGTCTGCCGGCTCATCCAGAGTTTCAAGCATCACCTGCGAGACGAATTTCACTCCCTGGCCATGGGCCGCTACCGGCTCTCCTGCAAACACTGCCGCAATGGGGCGCTGCCCATTCCCACGTGCCAATGCCACATCCACCAGGAAATCGTGCCGTGCCATGCGTGCGATTTCCAGAAGCTCGCGGTGCAAAGGGTTGTCTTCAATCGAACCTTCCACGGCGCGCGCGTCCCGCATGAATTTCGGGCTGTGCAGAACCTTGATGGTCCTTTCGCCGGCGAGGCCCGGTGCGACCAGCTTCCTTCCCCCCGAATAACCCAGCATCAGGTGAGGTTCGATAAACCCCAAGGTGATGTGGAGGTCGGCAGAAAGGAATCGCGCGTCGATATAAACAGGCGTTCCCAATGCGGTCTCGCCCAGGAAACCGTGCTCCTCGAGCCGGCGGGCCCGGTGGCTGACGATGCGATACTTCTCCGCCAGCGGCGCCCCGCAAATCTCCCTGATCTCCGCATCTGTTGCCGGACGGTGCAGGCCCGTGGCAATCAAGATTGTTATGCGCTCGCGCGCAATCCCTGCCGCCTCCAACCTGGCCAGGAGAGGTGGCAAGACTTTCCGATTCGGCGCGGGACGGGTGATGTCACAAACCGAAATCGCTGCTGACTTTTTCCCCGCTGCGAGTTCTGTGAGAGGAGGGCCCGCAACGGGATGGTCGAGGGCGCCCTCGATCGCCGCTGCCGAATCCGCCAGCGGGACAGCCGAGCGCGCCTCCAGCACCTGATAGTGAAATCCCTCCGGCAATTCCAAGTTCAGCCCGCTTTTGCCAAAAGCAAACCAGGTTGTCATGTTCCGATTGTACCGCAAGTGCCGCAGTAGGATGACAAGGTGCGGATAGCGTTAGTCCTCCGAAGGCTTCTCGACATGATCGATGACAAGGACTTCCACCGGGCCTTTTTCGGGCTCCAATTTCAAACCGAGTTGTTCCCGAACCGCAGTGAACACGCTGATGTCGTCCGAAGCCGAGCCATGGTTGATCCTGAACTCGGGAGTCGCCTCCAATTTGATGTCGTAGGTTCCGGTAAGCGCCGTCTTGTCGAGGACCGGTCGATCGATCCCGAAATCGCGGCTGATATCGTCAGCAAGGGATTCCATGGTGGCCTTCACCAGCGTCATGGTCTGATTCCGCCCATTTACGCCGTGTTTGGAGTTTAGTACCGCATCGGGAGCGCTTTCCTTGAATTTCGGACCGTCCTTGCCAACGACGAGCGCATAAACCGGCAACTCCTTCATCTCGCGATGGGATTTGAGATTGAATCGTTCTTCCAACAGCCTTTGCAGCATCAGCCTAAATTCACCCTTCGTGGGAGTCCCATCCCCTTCGGCCTTTGCCACAATGTTGTAGTACGTGTCGTACGCAACCGGCCGCGCACGCGATTCCACCAACATTACCTGAAAGTTCTTCAGGCCGTATGCCTCTTCAATGAGGTCAGACACGGTGTAAGCCTCCAACGTGAGCCTCGGGCCGGAGGATGAATAACCAAGCAGGACATGCCAGGGTCCGGGATTGGGTTTAATTGACGCAACCTCGAAGGATGGCAAAGGCGCACGAGGGGTTGGTGTCGACTGCGGGCGCATTTGCGAGGCGTTTAAAAGACCGGAAACCACAAAGCTGATAATGATGGCCAATAGCGTCAAAAGCCGTAGGAGATTACTCATGTAGTTTATTTCCTCCGCCGCGCTTCCTGTCCTCGGGTTTCACTCTCCCGCTTCCGTCAAAACAGGGGTCCGCGCTGCGCCCCTTATTGTACCGTATCGTTCCCAACCTGACACGGGCACACAGGCAGGAGTGCCTGTTCCAAATCCGTCGATAACGTTCCGCAATGTAGGGGGACGGCTCGCCGTCCCCGCATTTCCGCTGGCCCCGACGAGGGTAGGGCAAGCCCTACCCCTACACCACCTGGGCGCTGTGCTACGTCGTTGCTCACGGCTCGTTTACTGGGTTATCATGGAGATTCGCCCCGGCCGCATGATTGGCCAGGGGTCAGGGCACAACACAACATTAAGGAGAAAAAACATGGACATCCAACGTCTAGGTGTACGCTCGCATCTCACACTTCTGGTGGCGATGATGTTGTTCTCGGCAGCTTTGTTTGCGGCTGAAAGCGTCTACAATTTCACCCTTCCGTCCATTGATGGCGAGCCCACTTCGCTCGCGAGTTACAAGGGCAAGGTCGTTCTGTTGGTGAACGTTGCCAGCCGCTGCGGTTTCACGCCGCAATATTCGGCACTGGAATCGATCTACGAGAAATACAAGGACCAGGGCTTTGTGATCCTGGGTTTCCCCGCCAACAATTTCGGCGGCCAGGAACCGGGCACGAATGCCGAAATTAAGAATTTCTGCTCGACCAAGTACAGCGTCTCGTTTCCCATGTTCGCCAAGGTCTCGGTGAAAGGCGATGATTGCACTCCCCTCTATCAGTACCTGACCAAACAGGCGAATCCCAAACTGACCGGCGATATCAAATGGAATTTCACGAAGTTCCTGGTTGACCGCAACGGGAATGTTGTGGCGCGTTTCGAGTCCCCTGTCAAGCCGGACTCTCCTGAGGTCACGGCGGCAATCGAAAAGCAGCTAGGGCAGTAGCGAGTGACGAGTGACGAGCAAAGGGAGGAGCTGCGGAGTACTGATAGGCTTGCGGCCCACCCACTTAAATGAGAATCGCCCCTTCGTCACCCCCGCGCAAGCGGGGGTCCATGTGGACCGAGATGAAAATGGATTCCCGCTTTCGCGGGAATGACGCGGCCACCGAATAAGGAGAGAGGATATGGGCGATGTTCTGACGCAAGTTCTCGCCGCCAATGAGGCTTACGTGAAAAGCTTTGGCGATAAGGGCAAGCTGGCAATGCCGCCGGCGCGCCGGTTTGCCATCCTAACCTGCATGGACGCGCGCCTGGATCCGGCGCGCTTTGCCGGCCTGAGCGAAGGTGACGCCCACGTCATCCGCAATGCCGGCGGACGAGCCAGCGACGACGCCATCCGGTCACTGGTGATATCCCACAAGCTGCTTGGGACGCGGGAATGGTTTGTGATTCACCACACCGATTGCGGGATGTTAGCTTTCACCAATGAGATCATGAGCGGCCTGCTGGAACACAGCCTCGAGACTGCGCAGCTCGAGGGAGGCAAATGGAAGGATGTGGGAAAAGGGCCTGGTTCCTACGAAGGCCATTTCATCGAGTGGCTAACGATACGCGACCAGGCTCGCAGTGTGGTTGCGGATGTGGCGCGGATCAAAGCCCATCCTCTGGTCCCGAAGCACATCCCTGTCTATGGGTATATCTACGATGTCGCCACGGGCCGCCTTGTCGAAGTCAGCGAGGCAACGAAAGTGGGAAAGGCCGGCTGAAACCGGTGGGATTGGCGTTCGGCAGTTGGCGGGACGACCGGCCCGCGAGCCTTGCCCCGTAGGGGCAAACCATGAGTAGCCGTGGGTGAAACCTGCGGACCCATGAACCAAATCTCCGCTCGGCCCTGAAGGGGCCGAACTGAAGGTCAACCCCTCCGGGGTTGATGCAGTTCGTTTCGAATGGTTCCCGCAGGTTGAAACCTGCGGCTACTCACGGGAGGCCCCTTCGGGGCCTGAGCTCAGCACTTGTCCGCGTGCCCGTTGCGCGTGAGGACGCGGGTGCTGACATTATCTTTGAGGAGCGTCCAGAACCCGGCATCGAGGTAGGAGCGGATGGAAACGTAGCAACCACCGCAGTGGTTGGTGGGGACAAACTCTCTCAACATAGCTTTCTGCGACGTGTACTCGTTCTCAAACATCGAGCACGGACGCAGGCCGCCCGTAGGCGTTACGACCATAAACCTCTTCCCGGCGTTGCATCCCGGCACGGTTCCGTCGCGGAAGAAATCGTGGATACCCGACAGCGTCCAGGGTGAGTTGGCAATGCGGCCGTTCTTGGACTTCAGTTCCAATAATTGATCGAGGGTCTTACGCAGCAGCGCCAGGTCCTCCGCCGACTGAATGTAATGATCCATGCTCCCGGTCCGCAGAGGCGTGTAAGCGCTGTAGGAGATGGAAACCCCCCACTGTTTGGCGCGTTCGTAGTTCTCCACGAGTGCGGGAAGGTTTTCACGGGTGATTGCCGTGTTCAACGCCACGTCATCGTAGCCGTGGCGGGCGAGCACGGGAACCAGTTTTTCGAGGTGCGCGTAAAGCCCCGGGGAGCGGCGGAATTCATCGTGCCTGGAGTCGGGAAAGTCGAGCGAGATGGAAATCTGGTTAATGCCCAGGGGGCGCAAAGCCAGATACTTCTCTTCCGTCAGCAACCGTCCATTGGTTACCAGGATGGTGTAGGGCAGGCCACTGGGCTCTTTCACGGCCCGGATAATTTCCTCGAGATCCCTCCTCAGTAACGGTTCGCCGCCCGAGAGTTGAACCACCATGGGCTTGAGAGTGCTGCGGAGTTCCGAGTAATCCTCCGCGCGAAGCAGTCCCGCCGGGTCGGGTTTCATCCCTCCCTTGTCGCAGTGCTTACAATTGGCCGTGCAGGAGTGAGTTAACTCAAATGAAACCACCAAAGGCCGATTGGTGCAGAAACTCCACGTGCCTCGGGCAATCATGCGAGCAGCTCGTGCAACAGGTATTGCTTTCAATGTTAACTCCAAATAAGTGGATTGCACACTAGGGTTCGGTGCAACGTGCGAGGGTTCTGCCAAACTCCGGCCTGGTTCTCTAACCTGGCGCCTGGCCAAGTTCCGAGAACACGATAGCATACTCCGGTCAGTCACCACGAGCAAGCTGTTTATGTTGAGCTAACAAAGAACTAAGCTATGCTCATTGAACCGCCAGAATACGCAATTCAATCATAGTTTTCGACCGTTCATAGTATGTGGATTGTCATCTCTTGAACTTTCAGGTACGGTTAAGATTCGCCTCGTGCCCGCGGGGTTTTCAGGGGCCTTACTCGACAGGCTGCTGGAAAGTAAAAGCGGGCTTGACCCGAATGGACCAGCTTAGTTTTCGCCGGACAATGCGGTTCTGGAACACGCGCCTCCGAGAATGGCGCATGATCGCGGGCGGGTTAATCTCCACCCATCATCCGGTTCTCGCCCATCTGATTCCCATTCGCCGCTGTAATCTCTCCTGCGCATATTGCAACGAATTCGACAAAGTTTCAAAGCCGCTTCCGCTCGAGACAATGTTTCGCCGCGTCGAACGGCTGGCAGCGCTCGGTACAACCATCATCACGATCAGCGGAGGCGAGCCGCTCCTGCACCCTGAATTGGAAGAAATAGTTCAGCATATCCGCAGGCGCGGAATCATTGCCGGCTTGATCACCAACGGTTACCTGCTGACTCCCCAGCGCATCGAACACCTTAATCGCGCCGGCCTGGACCACCTGCAAATCAGCATAGATAACGTCATACCTGACGAGATTTCAAAGAAGAGCCTGCGCGTTTTGGACCGCAAGCTGCGCCTGCTGGCGCGCTATGCGATCTTCCAGGTGAATATTAATTCTGTTTTGGGAACCTGCGTCCGTAACCCAGACGACGCTCTGGAAGTGGCCCGCCGGGCGCTCGAACTCGGTTTCACGAGTACCGTGGGAATTCTCCACGACCACGGCGGACAACTTGAGCCCCTCAGCGAACGCCAGCAACAGCTCTTTGCCCTGATTATGGAGATGGGCAAACGGTCCTATTCGCGCTTCAATCAGTTCCAGAAGAACATTTCACAAGGGCTGGGCAATGAGTGGCGCTGCCGCGCCGGCAGCCGCTACCTTTATGTCTGCGAGGATGGCCTGGTGCACTACTGCTCGCAGCAGCGCGGATATCCCGCCATTCCACTCGAGAAATACACGCGCGCCCACCTCGAACACGAGTATCACACTCAAAAGTCGTGCGCGCCCCGCTGCACGATTTCCTGCGTGCAGCAGGTCGCCATGGTCGACAATTGGCGCGACCCGCAAACGCGCCCCGCCTTCACCCCCGCCGATGCGCTGGTGCAACTGCAGACAGCTAGGGATTAGAGGCTAGGGTCTAGGGACTAGGGAAAAGCAAAACAAACAATGGAAGGTCCCACAGATTGAGGCCTGGCGAAACCTGTCGGCGAAGTAGTCCGATCACTACCGTAACACAAACCCCTGAGGCGTTTTCCCCTAGCCCCTAGTCCCTAGCCCCTAACCCCTATTTTCCACTCCACCTGCGCGAGGATCCCGCCCAGGATTTTGGCGTCGTGGTTGGTGAGTTCGAGATCCCGGATGAGACGGCGCAGTTTCAGCAGTGTGGCGTCACGGCTTTTTGGTTTCAGATAGCCCACCTGGTCCAGAACGCGCGCCGCACGCGCGAAGAGGTGCTCGAGAGACTGGGCGCCCGCCGGATCCGACGAATGGACAACAGGCCGCAGGGGACGGGCCGGCATAAGCCCGGCGCGCGACAATTCGTATGCGCAAACCGCCACCGCTTGTCCCAAGTTCATGGAAGGACAATCCACCACGGTAGGGATACGAACCAGGGCGTGGCAAAAACTCAGGTCCTGGTTCGAAAGACCGGTCTTCTCGGAACCGAAGAGCAGGGCGACAATCCCTTTCGCTTTGCGTCGCCGGAGCCAGGCAGGGAAATCCGGCAGCGGAATAAGGTCCCGGTCCAGGTTGCGCCGGGAGCCTGCGGTCGTCCCGACAACCAAGGGTGCGTCCGCGATTCCATCGACCAAGCTCTCCACGGCGCGCGCCGAGGTGACGACCTCCTCCGCTCCCACCGCCGACCGCGTCTCTTGCCACACCGGACCATACGGGGACACCACCACCAATTCGCGAAAGCCAAAATTAGCCATGGCTCGCGCCGCCGCTCCGATGTTCAGCGGATTCCGAGGCCGCACCAGCACAAACCGCCAAGCCAAGTCAGGTGATTTCATAACTCGAATTCTATCAGGACGCAGCGGCATGGGTGAGATTCTTCGCGGCGCGCGAAGAATCGCATTTCGTTGCGGCTTCGACGCGCTGTGCCCTCCGGGGTGAATCTCTCCCCTGGCCCGACTAAACTCGAAGCAAATGGCCCGTTCCAAACCCCGCGGATTAAGTTACCATTACGGCCTATGCATCCTGATCCTTACGACCCCGAGTTGTTCCGGCGCCATGGCCACCAAGTCGTCGAGGCATTGGCAGCCTATCTTGAATCCGCTCGAGCGGGTCAACTGCCGGTTCTTCCGCTCTGTGCTCCTATTGAACTTTCCACGCAATACCAGGGCCCGCTTCCGCTGGACTCCGCCGATGACTCTGAGGCTGAGATCGCGCGCTGCCTGGCGCAGATCGTCGGACAGAGCATTCACCTGCACCATCCTGGTTACATGGGCCATCAGCTTCCCGCCGTCTTGCCCGTGGCCGCGCTGGCCGACTTGATCTCGAGTCTGTTGAACAATAGCGCCGCGATCCACGAAATGGCGCAGGCGGGGACGCAGATCGAGCGGCAAGTCATACGCTGGCTTTGCGCCTCGGTCGGTTGGTCTCACGATGCCGATGGCGTCCTGACCTCCGGCGGATCGCTCGGGAATCTGACGGCGCTGCTGGCCGCGCGCAACCACGCCACGCAAGGCGCGGCGTGGCGGCAGGGACTCCGCGCAGGACCGCCGCTGGCTCTGCTGGTTTCCGACCAAGCACACTACTCGGTGGCCCGCACGGCGGGAGTCCTCGGGCTGGGCGAGGAGTCCCTTGTCACGATTCCCACCGACAATTGCTTCCGGCTCGATGTTTCGGCACTCGACCGCCTATACCGTCAGACAGTACAGCAAGGGAAGAAAGTGGTTGCCGTCGTAGGCAGCGCCGGCACGACGGCGACCGGGTCCTTCGATCCCTTGCGCGAGATAGGAGAGTTTTGCCGGGAAAAAAGCGTGTGGTTCCACATCGACGGCTCGCACGGCGCCTCGGCGCTTTTTTCAGAAAAGTATCGTAGCCTTACGGACGGCATCGAGTTGGCATCCTCGCTGGTGTGGGACATGCACAAAATGCTTTTTGTCCCCAGTCTGGTGACCGCTGTGCTCTTCCCCAAGCGGCGATACAGCTATGAAGCCTTCTCGCAAGAGGCAAGCTATCTCTTCGCCCGGCGTCCCGAGGAAGCGGATTTTGACCTCGCGCTTCGTACCCTCGAGTGCACAAAGAGAACCATGGGAATAAAGCTCTGGCTGGCTCTGCGCGTCCATGGCGCAGAAGCCATCGGTGAGCTGGTGGCGAGGACGTTTGACTTGGCGCGGGAATTCGCGGCCCTGCTCAAAGTCCAACCCGACTTCGAACTGGCTGCGGAGCCGGCCAGCAACATTCTCTGTTTTCGCCATGTTCCGCCGGGGATCAGGAACGCCGGGAACGAGCCGGAAAGGCTCGATGCGCATCAGTTAGAAGTACGGCAACGAGTGGTGGCTTCAGGAAGGTATTTCCTGGTGCAGACGGTTTTGCGGAACAAAACCTATCTCCGAACCACGCTTATGAATCCACGCACCGAAGTCGAGGATCTTAAGGGACTGATTGAGGCCATCAGAGACTCGGGCCATAGCGCTGACCTTCAGGTCTGCACCGAAGCGCCGGGCTAAAGGTGCGCTACACTCTTTGCTGTCGGGCATGAGGTGAAAAACCTTGGACCAAACAAATAAAACGATCACGACTTCCAATCGGATTCGGCGACGACTGTTAACTTCCGGAATGCTCGCAGGCGTGGCAACGGCTCTGCCTTCCTTGTCCCTGGTTGCCGGGGCCGCGGCCACCGCTCCCCCAGAAACGCAGGCACGCTTGAAGGCATTCGACTTGGATGAAATCACGGTTGCGAGGCTTCAGCGGGCGATGCAATCGGGCCGGCTCACGGCGCGTTCCATTGCGGAGAAGTACCTGGCGCGCATAGAGGCGGCCGACAAGCACGGACCCGGCGTCAACTCTGTCATTGAAACCAACCCCGAGGCGCTCGACATCGCCGAGAAGCTCGACCGGGAACGCAAAGCTCGTGGCCCGCGCGGCCCGCTGCATGGGATTCCCGTACTCATCAAAGACAACATTGCCACCCGCGACCGAATGATGACCACGGCCGGCTCACTCGCCCTGGTGGGGGCACGGGCGCCAAAAGATTCTTCCGTGGCGAAGAAGCTTCGCGAAGCCGGCGCCGTCATTTTGGGAAAAACCAACCTGAGCGAATGGGCCAATATCCGGTCGTCTCACTCAACCAGCGGCTGGAGCGGACGCGGCGGGCTGACCCGCAATCCCTATGCACTCGACCGCAATCCGTGCGGCTCGAGTTCCGGTTCGGGCGCCTCCGTTTCTGCAAACTTCTGCGCGCTGGCTATCGGCACTGAGACCGATGGTTCCATCGTCTGCCCCTCGGGGGTCAATGGGATTGTCGGGATCAAACCCACCGTCGGCCTGGTCAGCCGCGCCGGGATCGTTCCCATCGCGCATAGCCAGGATACGGCCGGGCCCATGGCTCGAACGGTGGCCGATGCGGCGATTTTGCTCGGCGCATTAACCGGAGTCGACACCGACGATCCGGCCACAGGGTCAAGCCAGGGAAAGGCGCTAACGGATTACACCCGATTCCTCAATCCGCATGGGCTGCACGGTTCGCGGATCGGCGTGGTGCGCAAATCGTTCGGCATAAGCGATGCAGTGGACGGATTGATGAACCAAGCCATCGACGAGATGAAACGCCAGGGTGCGGTGATTGTGGATCCGGCCGACATCGAATCCATGGAGCAGGTTGGGGAGTCCGAATTCCAAGTACTCCTTTACGAACTCAAGGCTGACCTGAACTCTTACCTCGCGGCACTGGGTCCCGGCGCACCCGTGCATACCTTAGAGGAGATCATCAAGTTCAACGAGCACAATCGCGAAAAGGAGATGCCTTACTTCGGACAGGACACATTCGTCAAAGCGCAGGCCAAGGGACCGCTGATGGAAAAGGCGTACCTGGACGCACTCGAGAAGGATCATCGCCTCACCCGCAAGGAAGGAATCGATGCGGTCATGGAGAAGTTTCAGTTGGATGCGCTGGTTGCTCCCACTGGGGGGCCTGCCTTCCTGACGGACCTCATCAACGGCGATCACGACGTCGGCGGCAGTTCGACGCCGGCGGCAGTGGCGGGTTATCCGAACATCACCGTGCCGGCCGGCCTTATCTTTGGCCTGCCGGTCGGAATCTCATTCTTCGGCAGAGCTTACAGCGAGCCAACTTTGATAAAGCTGGCCTATTCATTCGAGCAGGCTACCCAGCATCGCCGTGCTCCGCAGTTTCTCCCCACCGTAGATTTGACCGCATAGTGTAGAACTCCCAGGCTGCTGAAAAGACGTTCGTCAACTGTCATTCTGAGCGAAGCGAAGAATCCCTGAAGGTGTAATCTCAACGAACTGCCGAGATCATTCGTCGCCCCGATCAGATCGGGGCTCGTCAGGATGACAGACCCAAGGTCTTTCAGAAGCACGTAAGCGCTACGATGTTACTCGGGAATTCGAACGCTTCCGTCCTCCGCAATTTGGAAGGAGGGATTCCAGGCGACTTCCCACAGGAAGCCGTCCGGGTCGGAGAAGTATCCTGAGTACCCACCCCAGAAGGCTTCCTCTGCCGGCTTGACGATCTTGGCGCCCGCGCCTGTGGCTTGGGCCAGCACTGAGTCCACTTCTTCGCGAGTCCGGGCGTTGTATGCGAGAGTAATCCCGCTGAACCCGTGGCCGGCGGAAGAAATGTTGGCGTCCTTGGCGAGCTCGTCTCGTGGGTAGAGCGAGAAAGCGATTCCTCCAAGCTGAAAGAATACGATGCCTTCGGCCTTCGCCATGGACCGCCGCCATCCGAGGCGTTCATAGAATTCCCTGCTGCGATTCAAATCCGCCACACCAAGCGTGATGAGACTCACTCGCTGTTCCATGTTGGCCCTCCTGACGACAGCGTTATGTGGTGCAACGAGCCGGATTCACGCATTCAGAAGCGGCACAGGCAACCGCGCCTGTGCTACTTGGGCGCGAGGTGAGGCTTCGAAGCGAAATAGTAGTAATTCTCACCTTCGTCGACTGTTTCGCCGACCACGACTAAGCCGTGAACCCGTAGAATCTGCTCGTACCGCTCCGCTCCCAGCGAAATCGAAATGAGTCCGGTCAGCGAGTCGGACCACGTGGCGGCCTCGCGAGGAAACGTAAACAGAAACTTGCCACCCGGATTCAGTGCTCTCGCGACCTTGCCGATGAGTGTCGTTTGGGCATCGGGCGGAAGCAAAAACATCAAGCCCCATGCGACGATGCCGTTAAACGTGCGGCAGAAGAATTCCGATTCCTCGACCGCAGCGCATTCCGTGCGAGCTTGGGGAAATCGTTCGCGAAATGCAGTGATCAGCGTCGCGGAGGCGTCTACACCGTAGATGACGAAGCCTTCGTCGGAGAGCGCTTGCGAGATCGGATAGCCATGACCGCACCCCAGATCGAGGATCGCGGTTCCGGGCGGTAAAGTTCTGCTCCACTGCCGCACCGTCGCAGGCCCGATGAGGGGATTTCGAGCCCGCATGAACGATTCCGCGATCTGCTCGTAACCGTTCGATTTGTCTTGCGCAATCGTATTCACCACCGCGTTAAAGGGGAACCTCTGACAGCTACTACTCCCTTCCCCCTCCTTACAATAGAGTGGTAGGGGTGGTGAGCATGGTGGCGCGGAGCAGACAACCCACTACTGATGCGGTGTCGTCGGGATCGCCGGCGCGTTGGGCTGATCCGTCGGAGTGGCGCTCACGATGCGGACTTTCGACTTGAATTGTTTATAGTCAGTGTAACGAAGGACCTCTTTAATATGCACGGAGCCGGAGGAAAAATAGAGTGTGTCATCGGCCATGGTGTAAGTCGGGAACCAATATTTCCCGTCGATCTGCTCGCGGTAGGTGGTAAAACGCGGAAACAGGTTTTCGCCCTTCTTGGTGTGTAATAATTCGGGCACGGGCTTGCCTTCCGACTTCACGATTTGCAAATCCTGGTCATCGACCCAGACGACGCCCTGAAAGTACTGGTGCCCTTTCTGGATTTCTTTGGGGCGGACGGAGAAAACGTAAGCGGTAATCTCGTCGACCTTTACATGTCCCAAGTACTTGATCTCGTACTCCGGCAGTTCGTCCGTGGTGAGAACGAAGGGCTGGGTGTTGCGGAAAGATGTGAGATCCTCTTCGGTCAGAATGATCTTCTTCAGAGTATCCGCAGGGGCATAGGTGACGCGCTCAATGCGTTTGCCGGAATCGTCAAAGAGGATGTCCCACTCCTGCTCGTAAACGCCCTCAACTTCGTTGTCGGGTCCAAGTTCTTCAACCTTGTTGATCTGGTGGTAGGTGTAGTTGTCGCGCGCCTCCCTGAAGAGTTTCTCTTTGGCAGCGAACTCCTGAATGATTTTCTGTATTTGGTCGGGGCTGGGATCAGTCAGGTCCTTTGTGTCTTTGGCGGCTGCCGGCTTGGCAGTCGTGGCCTCAGGCGCGGTAAGTTTGGTCAATGTCTCCGCGACCTTCTGATTCACGTCCGCAGGTTTGGAGCTGGGAGCGGGTGTATCGGTGGCTGGCGCCTGAGGGGAAGGTCCAGGAGCCTGAGGGGCAGGACTTGCCGAAGATACATCAGCCGCAGGCAAGGGTGAGGTAGCGCCCTCAGTTTCCTGAGAATCCGCAGCTGGGGAGGTTGTAGACGCGGCTTGGGCAACAGCTTGCTGACCAGCCTCCGGGCTCCCAGCGGAACGAGCTAACAGCCTCTTGATCCTTTCCTCGAATCGGCTGGGGTCCGACGGCGACCCTGAGAATCTACGGTAAATGCGGCCGTCCCGCCCGATGAGGACGGTGGTGGGCAGACCCGATATTCCCCCAAAAAGCCTTCCGGTATCAGCCTCAGCCATGGCAACCGGATAGGTCACATTCTCACGCTGGACATAACTTCGGACTGCGTTCTTCTGATCTCTTACGGCAATGCCGACAACTCGCAGCCCATCCCCGTAGTATTCCCTTTGAAACTCAACCAGCGACGGAATCCATTTCCGGCAGTACGGGCACCAAGAAGCCCAAAAATTAACTATCACTACTTTGCCCTTGTAGTCTGCAAGGTCGATCCTCTGTCCCGTCAGCGCCACGAGTGAGAATCGGGGAGCGTAGGGACGGCCATTGTCAGACGACCTGCCCTCGTTATCAGGCGGCTTCGTCTGGAGGCTGCCCAACGTCTCTGCGACTTTCCTATCCACCTCCGCAGGATTGGAGTTCGCAGCAGGCGGATTGGCGGACTGGGCTTGCTGTGGGGGGGCGGGGGCAGGCGCAGGTGCTGCGACACTGGAAGGAGCTTCCTGCGCTTTCCTGCCTGCCTTGGTCAGAGCATCGATCAGATCATCGCTGGCCCCGGCATCGTGAAACTTCTTTGCCAGATCGGGGTTCATCCTAAAACTGATGCCCCGTTGTTCAACGAGCGTAATGATCTTTTGGGACGGGGACCCCCCAAGCAGAAGCAGGGTTACGTCGTCGGCGTTCAAGGGCTGATCCGCAGCCGCAGCCAGGAGGGCAAATAAGCCCGCAACTAACACCGCCAGTATTCCCACAACTGCTTTCCTGGTCATAAGTTGGTGATCCTTTCTCGAGCCCCACGCACAAACCTGGCGGCAACTTCCCCTTAGTAGATAGAGTACACCTCAAGCCCAAGAGTTGTCTTGCCCTTTTGAGACCTGGGGGCCTGGGTCGGAGACGCGATCAGGAGAGCCTTCCCCCGCTTTGGGGGATTCCGTGGGGTAGCCAAGCTCCAGCCAAGCGTCAAGACCGCCAAGCAGCGGCCAAACAACCTTGTACCCTTCTCCCTTGAGTAGAAGCGCCATCCTGGCGCTGGTAGCCTCGTTCGGTCAAGTACAGTACATGACCACCGGGCGGTCTTTCGGGATTTCACCGTTGCGACGATGGAATTCGCCGGGAGGAATGTGAATCGCGCCCGGAATCCTCGAGCCTTGTTGCTGATAGGCGAGGTCCGACCGCAGATCGACGATGACCAGATTCTCGCCTTGCGCGAGGCGCTGCTTCAAGTCCTGCGGAGATATGCGCGACCTTTCGAGCAGCCGGAAGAATCGCCGGCGCTCAAACCATTTCAAAAGAAACCACCCGGCCAGGAGGACGGACAGAATCAAGGCACTGGTCCTTCCGAGTGCCCCCAACCAGTCGAGCAACCACTCAACCTGTGCCCGAAAACCCAGCCCTAACAACACGGCGGACGTTACCCAGAGGCTAATGCCGCCCAGATCGAACAGCACAAAGCGAGCGTAGGAGGTGTTAAGCATCCCAGCCAAAGGGGAGGCGACCGTAGCCAGGCCGGGTATGAACTTGGCGAACAGCAGCGTCTTCAGACCGTTTCGGGCGAAGAAATCTTCGGTGCGGCCTACGCAGGAATCAGGACTCAGGGACAGGGAACATAGTTTCCGGAGAATCGACCGGCCGCGAAGTCTTCCGAGAAGGTACCAAACAGAGTCTCCCGAAAGCGCGGAGAGCACGCTAAGCGCTACAACGCTTGCCAGGCGGAAATGCAATTCCGCCGCCAGGGCGGCGCCAATTAGGATAAATGGGAAACTGGGAACCGGTAACCCCAGGCTCTCTGCCAGCACCACGAGGAAGATGAACGAATACCCGCAATGTCTCAAAACATGGACCATTCCGACCTACCGCGCAACTGCACAAGGGCAAAGAGATTCTCCGTATATGCCTCGCCGCCCGGCGCCGCGTCTCTCAATTAGATGAAACACGACGGGCGGAAGCTGCGATGCGGAGTGAAGTTACCCCGGCGCTCTACAGACGGAAACACTTGCAGACACCCGTCACTGTCTCCTGGCGGCGAAATGGTATGAGAGAATTGCTTTGTAAGGGTACCCCAGGTGCCGCGGGGCCGCCCTCGCCGGCGACCTTGCCGCAACCGCTGGGCCCAAGGGCGCTCAGCGCGCCCGGCGCCTGTTCTTAAGCCGTGATTGGCGTAATTTGTGGGCTTTGCGCTTGGGTTTTGAAATCGCGAACGTAACCGTTCCCACTCGACGGACCTTCCATTCTTCCGCCTCGGGGGCCTTGCTATCTGGATCCATAGTTTGCTCTCAATTGTTTGTTTAGAGTCGGCTCTACGCCGCCGTTGGGCGAACCCGCAGCCGCGGCGTCGCCGCTACTTCGCCGGTTCGATCGAACTGACGTTAATGGTGTCACCCTTAAGTGTTCCCGTGACCTTCACCTTCTGCCCCGCAAATTCCTCAGGCTTCTTCTGATCGCTGAGCTGATAAACCTTTCCGCTGGCGTCGGCAAGCACATATTTGGAGCCGGCTTTTACACACGCCAGGGTGCAATCCTTGTCACTCTGCCCCTGCATCATGTGCTTCGCGCCGCACATCGAGTCACTGATACTCCCGACAAAAGTCTTGGCCGCAGCTCTCGCTGTTCCGGCGAGGCTCAAGCCCGCGACAAACGAGAGTAGCACACCATAAATTGCGATTCTCCGCATTTGGTCACCTCCAAGCTATTGTAGCTGAAAAGAAAGAGTCACGAGAAAGAAGATATGGGACCAGCGATTAGCCTCGGGCGAGGACACCGAATGCACGGCATGCGCTCATTCCGCCGCGGAATCCTGAAAACGATTCCTCTCCTTTGTTGAAAGGGGTCAGGGGTGGTGGGCCAGCAAGCAGGCAACCACCATCCCCTACTGCCGCCTCCGTACGAGGAGGGGAATCACTTTCAGAGCAGGCTGCGAAAGAGGCGGGAACGCAAGCGCAGAACGGCAAGCTTCTCTGCCCCAGTCCTCTACGCGCAGCCCCGCTCCCCAGCGCTCTCCCCCTTAGCCCCAGTCGCTGGTGGTTTTTGTCTTCCGTAGCCAGGATTACAATAGCCTACTTGCCCCCGGCGGGAGAAACATCAGCGACCGTAATCGTGGTATCGCTCAAGCTGCCCGTCACCTTCACAGCTTTCCCACCCATGCCCTTGAACTTATCTTGATCATCAACCTGGTACACTTTTCCATGGCTGACAAGAACGTACTTGGCGCCGCCCGACACGCATTTTTCAACGCAAGTCTCAGCCGCTGCGCCAGCCTTGGCGTGCTTGAGTCCACAATGCTCGTCGCTGACCGTTCCCGTGAACGTCTTGTTTTGAGCCCAACTCAGACAGCCAAAAGCGAACAACATCAACCCAAGCATGGCAATTCTCTTGATCATCGTATTCCTCCTCGCTTTTCTCCAAGATTTTTGTCCGCCCCTGCGGTGGCAAGACACAGCCTTGAAGTCGAGTCGAAGTCAATCAATCCGCGGCGGCCGAAGCCTTGAGCGGATAAGTCCTCCCGTGCCCGAAGTCAAGCTGTTTGTCCTTGCCCTGACCAGACTAATTGTACCTGTGATTGGGACCCAAGACAAGCCAATTCAGGTGGCAGTAGTGACTCCCTTTGATGTGGCACGTCCATCTTGGCTGTGACCGTGCACGGGCAGAGCCTGTCCTGAGCACAGCGAAGGAATGCCCGCGCACCCGGGAAATGAGTCACGACCCAAGTGGCTGGGAACAAGCTCACTGCTGTCAGCCGTTAGCTCTCAGATGTCAGATCTAAAAAGTCATCTCTCAGCGCGCAGCGGTCGATGCGCGTTTGCTGATCGCTGACGGCTACTCGCTGATAGCTTTCTTTACAGACACCTGACACCCGAAACCTGATACCTGCGTACATTGCAATTTCACGCGTCGGCATCTAGAATCAAAAGGAAAGGAGCGAGACATGGATAATGACGTTCTGCGGATTGCCGGCAGGGAATTTCGTTCGCGACTAATCATCGGCACCGGGAAATACCGGAGCTTTCAAGAAATGGCTCGGGCCCACGAGGCTTCCGGCGCAGAGATGGTAACGGTCGCAGTCCGGCGCGTGAATCTCACGGACCGCAGCAAAGAATCTTTGCTCGATTATGTGGACCGCCAGAAATACTTCATTCTGCCCAATACGGCCGGCTGTTACAGCGGCGACGAGGCTATTCGTACGGCGCGCTTGGCTCGGGAAGTAGGCCTTTCCAACTGGATTAAACTGGAAGTGATCGGAGACGAGAAGACGCTCTTCCCCGACAATTTCGAGTTGGTGCGGGCGACGGAGGTGCTGGTCAAAGAAGGGTTCGTCGTCTTACCGTACACCAATGACGATTTGATCTGCGCTCGGCGGCTCATCGACGCGGGGGCGGCGGCGGTGATGCCCCTGGGAGCGCCTATTGGGTCCGGCCTGGGCATTCAGAATCCCGCCAATATACGCATCCTGCGGGAGATGATCACCAGCGTGCCACTTATCCTGGATGCAGGGGTTGGCACGGCGTCCGACGCAGCCGTAGCTATGGAACTGGGCGCCGATGCGGTCCTGATGAACACGGGCATAGCCGCCGCTCAAGACCCCATCCTGATGGCACAAGCGATGCAGCACGCTATCATCGCCGGCCGCCAGGCTTACCTCGCCGGCCGCATGCCCAGAAAACTCTACGCCGCAGCTTCCAGTCCGTTGGAAGGTGTGGTGCGGTAAGAGAAGCATTCCGCCCAACGCGATCGAGCGCGAGCACTCCCGCACTCGACAGTGCCTGTGAGGGGATCGAGAGGAGAATTGTGTTGTCCGGGGGTGGGCGGGTTCACTTCGCCGTGTGGTCGGACGCGGCGCGAGGAGTTTGCTCTTTGCGGGGATCCTTTTCTGGCACGCCGGTAAAGATTAGTTCTCCAGGACGGGCCAGCCCCATACCCTCGCGCGCCATCCGTTCGATGGCTTTGGGGTCGGACTGAAGCTCCTTGATGCGCTTGTCGAGTTGCGCGTTTTCATCCTCGAGTTGGCGAATCTGCTGCCGCAGGCTTTCAATTTCATTTCGTTCATGGCGCAACGCCATGAAGCCGTGCGCCCCTAAGATCTCGTGGACGATCAGCACTACACAAACCACAACGAGTGTGTATGTCGCGTAACGGCGTAAAGTTGCGGTATTCCAGGGGAGCATTTCCATCGCCCAAGCGCGGAGCTTACCGCAGTGCAAGCTCAGCTACCCGATCGCTCGCTGCAACGGCGTCTTGCCACCGGCCGCCCCGCCGCGGCCTTTGTCGCGCTCTGCAAATCAATAGTCCGCGTTATGGGCCGGCAACATTCCGGTTGGCATTGCCGACCCTGCACGCGCTATTGTATCCTGAGCAGAAGCGTCGAGCAAGCGAGTTATCCGGAGGTGCGGGTGTGAGCCTAAACGCCGGGTGGGCCGGGCACTTGCGGAACTTCGCGGCAATGCCGGCGGCGCGGGAGGAATTGTGACGGATAAAATCGTCATCCTCGTCACGGCAGCAAACCAAGATGAAGGCCGGAAGATCGCGCGTCATTTGGTAGAAGCTCAACTTGCCGCTTGCGTCAACATCCTTCCGGCCATCGATTCGGTGTATCGCTGGCAAGGCCAAACCCTCGAAGAAGGGGAATGTCTGCTGATCATCAAGAGCGCCGGGGCATTGTTTGCTGAGATCGAATCTGAGATCGGAAGGCTCCACAGCTATCAAACGCCTGAGATCATCTGCCTCCCAATTGTCGAGGGTTCCCGCAAGTACTTGCAGTGGTTATCCGAGTCCGTGAGGCCGTCAGGCGCAGCGGAAACCGGTTAGGGGCCGACCCCAGGCGAACATAAGTTGTTGAGAAGATTCATTTGAGAAGTTGACAAGAGAGCGATCGAGGAAGGAGTGGACACAGTATGTTTGGCTCGAATCATTCGCGGCCCGTAATTTGGATATGTATCGGGATTGTTATTCTACTTTCCGGCGTGGTTAGCAACTCTTCGCAGCAGCCGCCAACTCCCGAGTTCAGTTTCAACGTCGTGGTAAAAGAGGCCGAAACCGGAGAAGTTATCAGCCAGGCGCGTCTGACGCTCACCTTCAAATCCGGCAAGCTCCATCGTGTTGTCTCTTACGGTGCGAAAACCAATGCACAGGGACAATATCGGTTCACGAATATTCCAGAAGGAACTGTTCATTTGTTCGTAACGGCTGAACGTCATCAGAGTTTTGGCAAAGAAATTGAGCTTGAACAGGATAATCAGAGCATTGAAGTCAAACTCAAGAAACCGCAGCCCCAACTTTAGTATTGAAGGCGCGCGATGGGATGCCAAATCCTGACTTGAGTGGAGAGAATTCTCGAGGGTTAGGGGATCGGCACAAGAGATGCTACAGGTTGGTGCAAAGAGTTAGAAGCTCTTCCAATCGTTAACCTTTCCTTAACATCAAGCCACCTTTTCCACAAGGTTTTCAACAGAGCTGTTGAAAATTAATTTCGATGAGCTGTCTGACGAATGTCAGAGGCTTGGGAAGGGATTGTCAACACTTCGCGCGCCCCTATCCGTGAGTGGAAGTTAGCTGTACCCTACACCGGTCCTGGTACTAGTACCTACTTTGGGCTGAACTATTTAGGAACAGTCGGTGCACTTGGCGTCGAAGGCAGCTTGGGCGGAATTTGCGGCCCAGTGGGCGAGGCAAAATAGGCGTCATCCATCCAGATCTTGGATTTTGCTTTGAGCGCGTCCAACGCAGCGTTGATCCTTTGAGGCCGGAGAATGCTTTCGATTTTTGGAGTGGCGCTTTTCAAATCCGCTGCCTGGTGCGAGACAACTTTCACGAATCCCAACGCCGTCCCAAAGTCAAACACTTCACTTACCTGGCCGGGTTTGAGATCGAAGGCCGCCTTCACCATGTCCGCTGGGCCCTGCCCCCGGCGAATCGTAAAAGGCTGGCTATCCACCCGCACGACGTTGGCCATTTGAAATTTCTCGGCCAATTGCTTTGGGTCTTGCCCGGCAATGAACGCCTGGCGGATCTCTTCCGTTCGGGCCTTGGCTTCTTCCGGCGGAAACCCCGGGGTCCCTTCCTTGGCACCTTCCGGTTTCTTGCGAACCGTAACTTGGAGCACCTGGAGTTCATCGAAGTCGCTTTGATGTGCGGCAAAATAATTGCTCGTCTCTTCAGGTGTCACGGCTGCCCGTTGCAGGATTTGCTGGTACTCCTGCTGCGCCAGGATCTTGAGTCGCGTCAAGGCGAGCGTCTCCTTGTAGTCGGGAGATTCATCAAGATGATTGCTAAGGGCTTCGCGGGAGAGAACAAGCATCATAACATACTCATCTCCCAAGGGCTTCTTCCCTTGCCGGGCCAGAGAACTCTGAGCCTGCGGAGAAAGGCCGTGGATGGCTTTTTCAATTTGCTCTTGAGTTATCGACTGATCGTCGACCTTCAACACCAGCTTGTCCGGCGAAGACGGCGCGGCAGCAGGGGCCGGACTCGGGGTTGTCCCGGCAGGCGCTTGCCCGCCTGCCGCCCGGCCGTACGCAACACCCGCGACAAGCGCCGCGATCAGCGCCCCCCCTGTCAACCCAACTGCTCGACGCCACCTGATTTGATCCATTGAGCCCGCCTCACAATTCTTTTTAGCTGCCGCGAAACCTACCATCTTAACACAACTCGCCGTCCCCTGCGGGCCCCAGCGCCGGAATCATAAGCGTTCAATCTCGAATGGAGGGCCGGCTTTCATGTCGCCAGATGCCGGCCTGGACAGGCTGCGGAGAGCAACCGGGTTCGGGTACTAGTGACGTCGCAGAATTCTTTTCTCAACTGATATAATTGAATCACAATGGAACACGATCTCGGCTCCAGGAATTTCAATCTCTCCAGCGACTACCAGCCGCGCGGCGACCAGGTGACGGCCATCCAGGAACTTGTGCGGGGAGTTGAGGAAGGCAAACCCCATCAAGTTCTGCTTGGGGTCACCGGCTCCGGCAAAACCTTTACGGTTGCCAAGGTCATTGAGGCGGTGAACCGCCCCACCCTGATACTGGCTCACAATAAGACGCTTGCCGCCCAGCTCTATCACGAATTCCGGTCCTTCTTTCCGCGCAACGCCGTCGAGTACTTCGTGAGCTACTACGATTACTATCAGCCGGAAGCCTACATCCCCGCCTCCGACGTTTACATCGAGAAAGAAGCGACCATCAACGACGAGCTAGACAAGCTTCGCATGTCCGCGACTCGCTCGCTCTTCGAGCGCCGCGATTGCGTGATCGTGGCCAGCGTCAGTTGCATTTACGGCTTGGGGTCTCCGGAAGCCTACTACGGAATGGTCCTGCTGCTGGAAAAGGGGCAGAAGATCGAGCGGCGAGACATCCTGCGGCGGCTGGTCGAGATCCAGTACGAACGCAACGATGTGGACTTCCGGCGCGGCGCTATCCGCGTGCGCGGCGACGTGATTGAAGTTTTTCCCACTTATGAGGATGTTGCTTACCGGATCGAAATGTGGGGCGACCAGGTGGAGAGCTTGGCCCAGATTGACCCGCTGTTCGGCCAGGTGAAGCAGACCTATTCTCGCCTGCCGATCTATCCTCGAACGCACTACGTCTTGCCTGCCGAAAGAAAAGAGGACGCTGTGCAGCGCATCCTCAGCGAACTGGAATGGTGGCGGGGCGATCTCGAGAAGCAAGGCAAGCTGGTGGAAGCCCAGCGCGTCCAGCAGCGCACCATGTTTGACCTCGAGATGATGAAGGAAATCGGCTATTGCCACGGCATTGAAAACTACTCGCGCCACCTTTCCGGCCGTCTGCCGGGCGAACCGCCGCCGACCTTGCTCGACTACCTGCCTCAGGACGCCCTGATCTTTATCGACGAAAGCCACCAGACGGTGCCGCAATTGCGCGGCATGTACCACGGCGACCGGTCCCGCAAGCAAACGCTTGTAGACTACGGTTTTCGTCTGCCGTCCGCGCTGGACAACCGCCCGCTCTCCTTCGAGGAATTCGAACACCGGGTGGGCCAGTTGATTTATGTCTCTGCCACTCCCGGCCCATACGAGCTGACCAAATCTGGCGGCGAAGTCGTCGAGCAAATTATCCGCCCCACCGGACTCATTGACCCCGAGGTGGAAGTTCGTCCCACGCGCCACCAGATCGAGGACCTGCTGGGCGATATTCGCAGCCGGGTGGAGGCGAAGGAACGGGTTCTGGTGACCACGCTCACCAAGCGCATGGCCGAGGACCTGGCGCAGTATTATGCCGAAGTCGGCGTGCGCTGCCGCTACCTTCACTCCGAGATAGAAACCCTCGAGCGGGTGAAAATCCTGCGCGACTTGCGGCGCGGCGAGTTCGACGTGCTGATCGGTATCAACCTTCTCCGCGAAGGGCTTGACCTGCCTGAAGTGTCGCTGGTCGCCATTCTCGACGCCGACAAGGAAGGCTACCTGCGCTCGGCCGGAGCGCTGATCCAGACGATGGGACGCGCGGCGCGGCATTTGCACGGGAAGGCCATCCTCTATGCCGACCGTATGACGGCGTCAATGAACCAGGCCATCGCGGAAACCAACCGCCGGCGCGCCAAGCAGACTCGCTTCAACGAAGATAACGGCATCACGCCGGAGAGCATTGTCAGACCGGTTGATATGGTTTTGGCCGCCATCGTAGCGGCGGACTATGTCGAGGTGCCCACTGACTTGCCGGAGGAACCCGTCACCCCTGACCAGCTCGAAGAACTCACCAAGAGCCTCGAGAAGCAAATGCGCGAAGCCGCTAAGCAGTTTGAGTTCGAGAAAGCGGCTCAGATCCGCGACCGCATCAAGGTTTTGAAAGAGAAGGCGACAGCAACACTGATGGGAGTCGAGCAGTCGACGAGTCAGGAAGTCGAGGCGCCTGGGGGGCACGAATCGAGCGGTCAACAAACCTAGGAGTCGACCATGAGCATCCCCGTCACCACAACCTTGAACATTGACGGTTACCGAATCAGAGAATATAAGGGAGTTGTGCGCGGCATCATCGTGCGCGCCCCCACCATCGCCCAGGGCATCCTGGGAGGATTGAAGAGCATTATCGGAGGGCGCATCGGCGCCTACACCGAAATGTGCGAGCAGGCTCGCCAGCAGGCCTACGATTTGATGATCGAGCATGCCCTGCAGGTGGGCGCTAACGCCGTCGTCGGCCTCAACTATGATGCCTCAGAAGTAGTAGGACGAGAGTCCGCAACAGAAGTCCTCTGCTACGGGACTGCCGTAGTTATCGAGCCGCTGCCGAGGTCTTAGTCGGTCGATCCCGTATCGCTTCGTTCCGACGTTGGAAAGTAGGGGCGGTTCGCGAACCGGCCCTACGAATGCATTCCCACTTTCGCCGGAATGACTGCGCCTGATCGGGGAAGTTTTGCATTATCGACCCAAGCGTTGATCCAACTTCGGTTGGCGGCGGCGACCCTTGAAGAAGTCAGATGAGAAGCTGGTCAGAAGCTCGTAGGCGGCAGAGAGATTCTCTGGCCGCTCGCACAGCACGATTTCCATCCCGCGCTTCCCAATCTCGACCTGCTTCGACAGAAAGCGAAACCTCTTGGGAATTCTCATGTTTCGTCGTCACCTGGGCTACCGTCCCGCGACATTCTCTTTGATCTTGCGCTCGATAAACGCCGGGGTCTGCTCTTGCCCAAAGAATTCGTATTTCCAATCGAAACCAGCGGGACCTTCGAGCCTGATCGTCCAAGGCACCGCGCCTGGTGACTCCTCGATCCACACCTTCCAGTCCCCAGGTGCTTCGGCTATCGCTCTTCGGACGGCCGCTTCGACTGCCCTGGCGAACTGCGGTGCCTTTAGGTTTCTCAGAATCGTGACGCTCATCGCCGGCTCCTCGTGTGCGTGCTCGGACGAGAACGCCCGAGATGCGGTCTCTCAACTGGCGCATGCCGTTCTCTCTTCGGCAAGGTATGACTTACAGCCCCAATTCTTGCACCATCTCTGGGCAGCGGCGGGAGATGTACGGCACGATATACGAAACGACACGCGCTTGGGCTTCTTTGAGGCTCTCTGGCGCCGGTGGGATCTCCGGCAAGTCGAGGCCATGTGCACGCCAAACAGCCCATTGCCGGCGGTTCTCATCTCCGCTAGGGAGCGCGAAAGAGTTCCTCCACAGCTTCTCCGTGAGTTCCGGTAGGCCGCAACCCAGCCCAATCCCTTTCGCCATCACGGTCTGCAGCCGAGGGGAGGTGTTGGCAGCTCGAATCCTTTCGCCTGCGATCAGATGGAAATCACCCGTATCAGTTAGCTTTGTCCGACCAGCACGTCGCATCGCTTCCATCGCCAAAGCAACTTCAGCTTCCCAACTCAGGTCGAAAAACGTCGCGCTTTCCCCTTGGCAGGATGCCATCTCGGCGCGAGCGCTTTCCTTCAGGTAGGTTACTAGCTCGGTCTCACGGCCCGGTTCACAAAACAGCTTTGCGAAGACGGGCATTCGGTCGCGGAAGTAATACCCTAGAACAGCCCCGGCTTCGTAGGCCAGTTGGGCCGCAAGAATGCATTGCCCGAGCGGAACCCATTTTCCTGAAAACAGGCTTTTCCGCACGAACGGAGCGAGCATGAAGCCCGCCAGGTAAGGCAACAGCGAGTTCGCTGGAGCATTCGGGAGTGTGCGCATCGAACGAGCGGGTTAAGCGAACCCTATCGCTGGCTTAGTAGTAGGATTTTGGGCTTCCAGGCACATTAGCAAGCCATCAAGGCGTCGCAGAAACAAGTCTCGGTCACATTCCGGAGGACCGTAGAAGTTCCTCTGCGTCTCTCGGTTGAAATCGACCATGCCCCCAGAATGACAGACTCGGCGAAGCTCTGAGTTCACAATTCGAAACTGCGAGAACGTCCAAGCCACAGGAATCTCGGACCCGGTCCCCCAGCTCATTGTACTCCTCCACGAGCGGCGCGGTGACAATGTCTGGGACGTGAGACCTCATCGCCTGAAGATGGGCGTATGCCCGTTGAAATTCCGATGCATTGAGTTGTAACGTCCGGTCCATCTGTGTTCCTCCCTCGACGAACTCACAGCAAATAAAAGCCGGCGAAGCGTTTCCCGCGTCCCGACAGAAGCCCCTCGCACCAGCCCGCCATGCCATTCGGGGTCACCTCGAAGGGGCGCGATCATTGTAAGCGGTCCATAGATCCTTAAATGATGCTTCGAGGTCAACAAACGCGTCGGAACTCAGCCTGAGGGCTGGGCTCAGTCCGCTGCTGCTGAATGCTGCAACACACACAATCTTTCCAAGGCGCTTCACCTCGTCAACCAGAGGGACGTAGTCCCCGTCTCCCGCCATCAGCACCGCTGCGTCATAGTGATTGAAGAATGCGTGTGTGAGCATGTCTCTCGTAAGTGCAATATCCACTCCTTTCGCCTTTGCGCCTTTGATTGTCCGTTTGAACACCTCAGGTTGAAAATCCAGACTCCACAATTGCTCCCTCACCAGATCGACACGCTTGTCGTCGCCGGTCACACTTGTGTAGTAGTAAGACCTCACGGCGGAAAGCTCAAGCGGCAACTTATTCGATGAGTACGGCCAATAGTGCGTTGCAGGGTTGTCCGGAAACCAAACAAACACGTCCCTATTGTAGTACTTTCCTTCCTCAAGCCCGAGTCCATGCCCCTCCGCGAACTCCTGAGCACGCATCACAAGGTTCTCACCGTCGACGAAGAGCATCCATCGTTTGAGGCCCGTCCGCATTCCTCCACTTGTGCCGAATATACCCATGAGAGATCCCCGCGACGGAGAGTGACACCAAAGTCCAAGGGCGGGGAAACCTTCTCCCCGCCCTCTGTACTTACTGTTGACTGTTAACTGTCGACTGTCAACTACCTCAGTACATCCCGCCGCCCATGCCGCCGCCCGGAGGCATCGGGTGCTTCTCTTCCTTCTCCGGGATCTCGCTGATCAACGCTTCGGTGGTCAGCATGAGTGAAGCGATGGAAGCGGCGTTCTGAAGCGCCGTGCGAGTGACCTTGGTCGGATCGATGACGCCCGCCTCGACCAAATCGCCGTAGGTTTCAGCCTGCGCGTCAAAGCCGTGGTTCGGATTGGAATTGGCACGCACTTTCTCGCACACTACCGCGCCTTCCTCGCCCGCGTTCTGGACGATCAGCCGCAGCGGCTCTTCCAGCGCGCGCTTCACGATGTCGATGCCGATCTGCTCATCCCCGGCAGCCTTCAGCTTCTCGAGCGCCGGAATCGAGCGAATCAGAGCCACGCCGCCGCCCGGAACGATGCCCTCTTCGACGGCAGCCTTGGTGGCGTGCATTGCATCTTCGACGCGAGCTTTCTTCTCTTTCATCTCGGACTCGGTCGCAGCCCCAACCTTAATCTGGGCCACGCCGCCCACCAACTTCGCCAACCGCTCCTGCAGCTTTTCGCGGTCGTAGTCGGAGGTGGTGTCTTCAACCTGAGTACGAATCTGCTTTACGCGGCCTTCAATCGCGGAGCTCTTCCCATAGCCCTCGACGATCGTGGTGTTGTCCTTGTCCACGGTGATCTTCTTCGCACGGCCAAGGTCTTCAAGCCTCACGTTCTCGAGCTTGATGCCCAAGTCTTCCGTGATGGCTTTGCCGCCCGTCAGGATGGCAATATCCTCCAGCATGGCCTTGCGGCGATCGCCGAAGCCAGGGGCCTTGACGGCGCTGCAGTGCAGGGTGCCACGCAGCTTATTGACCACCAGGGTGGCCAGGGCTTCGCCTTCCACTTCCTCCGCCACGATCAGCAGCGGCTTGCCCGACTTGGCAATCTGCTCCAGCAAGGGCAGGAGGTCTTTCATCGAACTGATCTTCTTCTCATGGATCAGGATGTAGGGGTCCTCAAGGACGCACTCCATCCGGTCAGGATCGGTCACGAAGTAAGGCGAGAGGTATCCGCGGTCGAACTGCATCCCTTCAACCACCTCCAGCGCCGTCTCCATGGTCTTGGCTTCCTCGACCGTGATGACGCCGTCTTTGCCCACCTTCTTCATCGCTTCCGCAATAATCTCCCCGATCTCAATGTCGTTATTAGCAGAAACCGCCCCGACCTGCGCAATCATCGAACCCTCAACTGGCTTCGAGAGCTTTTCGAGTTCGCCCTTAACGTGCTTCTTCGAGCCGTCTTTCTGGGTCTCGTCATACCCACAAACCGTGCGCACAGCCAACTCGATCCCCCGCTTGATCGCCATCGGGTTAGCGCCCGCCGCAACCGTCTTCACGCCCTCGCGGAAAATCGCCTGCGCCAGGACGGTTGCCGTAGTCGTCCCGTCGCCGGCCACATCGGACGTCTTGGAGGCTACTTCACGCACCATCTGGGCGCCCATGTTCTCGAGGGGATCCTTCAGTTCGATCTCCTTGGCCACAGTCACACCGTCTTTGGTGGACGTGGGGGAACCGAATTTCTTGTCCAGAACCACGTTGCGGCCCTTGGGGCCCAACGTGACTTTTACCGCATCCGCCAGCTTGTTGACACCGCGCAGAATAGCCTGGCGGCTTTCTTCACCTAGTACAATCTGTTTTGCATTTGCCATTTCTACTCCCTCCAAATTTTTGGCTCCGCTCCGTCGTCTGACGGATCGCGGACTTTATCGAATCCATCATCGGTCGCGCGGCACGCGATGCCCTGGGGCCAGCCGTGTCGCGCCATTAGACCACTTTATTTCTTCCCACCTGCGGCTGACTGCTTGGCCGCCTCAATGATTCCCAGCACTTCGTCTTCACGAATGATCAGGTACTCTTCGTCGTCGATCTTGATCTCGGTGCCGGAGTACTTTCCAAACAGAATGCGGTCTCCTGCCTTCACGTCGAGAGGAATGACCTTCCCTTCCTCGGTCTTCTTCCCGGTGCCTGCGGCGATTACTTCACCCTCCTGGGGCTTCTCCTTGGCGGTGTCGGGAATGATAATTCCGCCCTTTATGGTTTCTTTCTCTTCCACTCGCTTGATCAGAATCCGATCATGAAGGGGCTTTACCTTCATAGTTGTCTCCTTTCATTCGCTTTTTTTTAGGTTACTCGGTCCAAGGAATTTCCTGCGGTCTAACTCCGGTTCTACCCAAAGTGTCATACGCACTGTGGCGCAGAGCGGCAATGCCATCGGATGTTCCACGGACGGTTAGCACTCTTAACTGCCGACTGCTAGCGTACCTCTTGGGAGGGATTTTGTCAAGCGTCAAAAAGTCATGATTTAGCACTCGTACCTCGTGAGTGCTAAACCCGCACCCTAGCCTCAAATCGCCAATCGTGCCGCTGGGCGCCGCTGGTAAGACAGACGCCGATATTCTATAATGCTGATGGTCATGCAACTTAACCCGGAAAAGCTCAACGGTCTAAACGGCTTTCACCTTCGAGTATGGCTCCTTGGTCTGCTGACGGTCCTTGCAACCCCGGTCACCGGCCTACCCTCGCCGCCGCGCCGCCCGCTCCAAGATCGTCGATCGGACCGAGTGGTGCAAGCAGCCGTCCCAACGCTCGGCGAAACGCAAACCCAAGCCAACCAGGCCGTCGCGGAGAGTCCGCAAGGACAGACACCGGCAGGGTCTGAGCAGCAATCCTCTGCAACGGAGCCGCCCGATGAGACGTTGGCTGGGATTCGGGCAGCTTTGCAAAACGTATCCAGTCCGGATCTTGGCGCCTTAGGGCAAGCGTTTGACACACGGGTGATGAAACCGAATGCGGCCCCGGCCGAAATTCCAACGGTGGAGCTTATCGAATTGGGCGATCTGGACGGCGATGGGGTTCCGGAAGTTGTCATGAAGGTACCGGGTGTTGGAGAGCGCCAGTCAGATGTTCAGTCGCCAGCCTCTCCGTCTTCTTGGCTGGGACTCTACTTGCTCTCTTGGGACGGGGCTCACTGGAAGGCCTCGTCCCTAGCCGCCTCGGGGCAGCATTCTGAATTCAGGATCGTCCGATTGGGGAAAGGTGTGGCGCAAGGCATTGCCGTGGTGAATGTGATCGGGGAGGACCGCCTGCCCTATCCAGCGGTATTTCAAGTGCGCGAACATGAGGCCGACTTACTCTGGGACAGCCAAGTGGGAGACAACCGCTATAATCCACTCCAGCACGGCCGGATCGAATTTGTGGATGACCCTAAGCTTGACCAGACAGTGATGATCGAAACCGGCCACGCCGACCCGGGCCTGCTGGAGTTCGAGCCCGGTGGGCGTCGAGGCTTCAAGGCCCGATGCGTCTACCACTGGGATGGACAAGCCTACGTTCCCGTCCAGACGGATTACTCACCCGGACCTGATAACACCCTCTATCGTTTCATTGCGGCGCTGCACCTTCACGATTTTGGCAGCGCTTACGCCCTGATCGACCCCGGCAGATTCCTGAAAACGAATACGCCGAACCTCGAGCAGTTTCGCCAACTGATCGAAACGCACTGGCAGGAATTCTTGGATGACCGGGTTTTCCAGGCCCGCGAAGCCAAAGCCGGCTCGCTGGACGCGCTTGCCTTCGAGCTTTCCGAAAAGCACTATGTCTACCGGCCCACGCTGAGCAATGATGGCAAATTCTTATTGACTGGCCTGGAGCGCAAGGTCGAGATGCCCGGGACAGATCAGACAGGAGATTCCCCGTGAGCCGGCCGGGGCGTTTCAGCGAAGTCACGGGATTCGTGCTTGCGGGAGGAGCAAGCCGGCGCATGGGAACCGACAAGGCTTGCTTGCCGGTGGGCCGGGAGAGGCTAGTGGACCGGCAGATTCGTTTACTGCGCGCCGTGTGTGGTACCGTCGCCATCATCGGCCCTTCCGCCAAATTGGGCGACACAGGAGTTCAGGTTTACGAAGATGGCCTTCCCGGCAAAGGCCCGCTGGGGGGCATCCATGCGGGGCTGCAGAGGGTGCGCACAGAGTTCAGTTTGTTTTTGGGCTGTGATATGCCCTTGATGCAGGCGCGGTTTCTGCGGTACCTGTGCCAGCAGGCCATGGAGACAACTGCCCTGGCAACTGTTCCCCCGCCCTGGGCTGGCGGGCGGTACCCACTTTGCATCGTGCTGCGCCGGTGTGCGCTCGCGAGGGTTGTTGCCTGCCTCGAGTCCGGACAGAACCAAGTGGGCCGCTTCTTCTTGCACATCCCGCGGCGCCCCATCACTAAGGCGCAGTTTGCACGGGCGGGATTCTCCACCCGCATTTTTTGTAACCTTAATACGCCGGAGGAATACGAGTGGGTGCGACAGAAATGGGTTCAATGACCAGCCCGGAACCCAAAGGCTCCGAATCTCCCTACATACAATTCGTCCACGTTTACAAATCCTTCCAGGATACGCCGGTGCTTTATGACGTGGATTTTGATGTCCGGCGGGGCGAAATGGTGGTGGTCTTGGGGAAAAGCGGCGTGGGGAAAAGTGTGACCCTCAAGCATATTCTGGGTTTTCTGCATCCGGACGCGGGCCAGGTTTTCGTTGCCGGCCGTGAAGTCTCGAAGATGTCCGAGGAAGACTTGAGTGCTATTCGCCGCAAAGTGACCATGGTCTTTCAATCGGGCGCACTGTTTGATTCCCTGACGGTGAGTGAGAATGTTGCATATCCTCTTCGCGAGCGCGCCGAACGGGGGTTGGCCCTGGACGAATCCAAGATTCAGGCGCAGGTGGCGGAACTCTTGGCGATGGTGGAACTCGAAGACGCCGGTGATCTCATGCCTTCCGACTTGAGCACCGGCAAGAAGCGGGCCGTAGCCATTGCGCGGGCCCTGGCTGCCGAGCCGGAAGCCATTCTCTATGACGAACCCACCACCATGGTGGACCCGTTGATGGCGCAGACCATCGCGGACCTGATTCTAAAACTGAAGCGCAAGAAGGGGCTCACCTCGGTGGTTGTGACTCACGACATGAAACTGGCGCGCAAGCTAGCCGATCGTGTGGTCTTCCTCGTCGACGGGCGGGTTGGGTTCTTCGGCCCGGTCAATCAGCTCGATGTATCCGAGGAACCGATGGTGCAGGCGTTTATCTGGCTCGACGAGGTGTCGTTTCTAAAGAGCAGTTAACAGTCGAAAGTTGACAGTCGACAGTAACCCCCAAGCTCGGCGCCTCTCCCAGAGGGAATGTGGGACGGCGAGACACAGGTTCAAAGCCCTCTCCCCCTTGGGGGAGAGGGTGGCGTGCGCCGGCGCTTTCATCAGCCGTCGCGGGCCGGGTGAGGGGGGATTTGCCTTGGACTCTCGACTCTCGCCTCTCGACTCTCGCCTCTCGACTCTGAACTATGCTGTTTCTTAACCGACCCGAGGTCGAAACCCTGCTGGACCTGGATCGCCTGATCGAGGCGCTTGGTCCGGCGATGGCCGAACTGAGCGCCGGGCGCGTGTCCATGCCGGCGCGCGTAGTCGCGCAGGTTCCCGAGCACGGAGGCTTGCTGGCAGCGATGCCCGCCTTCCTGGGCGCCGCGCAAGTTCTCTCGACCAAATTGGTAAGCGTTTTTCCGCGCAACACGGCGCGCGGCCTTCCGAGCCACCAAGCCGTAATCCTGGTCTTCGACCCCGCTACGGGCTCAGTGCGCGCCCTGCTGGACGGTACCGCGATTACCGCCGCGCGAACTGCCGCCGGCTCCGCCCTTGCGACTCGACTGCTGGCGCGACCGGGGGCGCGAGTTCTGGCGGTTGTCGGCACGGGCGTCCAGGCACGCGCTCACGCCAAGGCCATCCCGCGCGTGCGACCGATTAACCAGGTTCACGTGTTGGGGCGTGATGAATCGCGGGCCGCCGCCTTGGCGGAAGAGATTGCTCGCAGCCAAGGAATCCCGACCAAGGCGTTCGGCTTAGGCAAGGAGGGGTTGGCGGGCGTTGACATAATCTGCACGACCACGCACTCCCCTGATCCCGTTCTTAAGGGTGAATGGCTGGCCCCAGGTACGCACATTACCTCTGTGGGGCTGCACGCCACCGGCCGGGAACTGGACGGCGAGGTTGTTCGGCGATCCTTGGTGGTGGTGGAAACCCGCGCGGCGGCCCTCGCTCCCCCGCCCTCCGGCTCGAACGATTTGCATTTGGCAATCCGTGATGGGCTGATCGCGACAGACCACATCCACGCGGAGATCGGTGAACTGATCTCGGGAACGCGGCCGGGCCGTGCCTCACCAGACCAGATCACGCTCTACAAGTCCGTGGGAGTTGCCGTGCAGGACGCCGTCGCCGCCCACTTGGTCCTCGAGGCCGCCGTGCAGCAGGGGGTAGGCAGGGAAATCCAGGTTTGAAGCCGGCATGCCATCCAAAGCCACCATGACTCTCGACCGCGTGCTTTCGCGGTTTGGCCTGGCCTCGCGCACCGACGCGCGCCAGGCTATTCAAGCAGGGCGCCTGAAGGTAAATGGCAAGGTGGTGCGCGATGCGGATCTGTGGGTGCGGCCGGATCAGATAACGCTGCATCTTGACGGCCAACGCCTGAAACCGGCGCGCAAGACCTATCTGGTGTTTTACAAGCCCAAGGGCGTTATCACCAGTCACGGTGATCCTGGCGAGCGCAAGACGATCTACGAGTATCTGAAGGATTTCGGTAAGTGGGTTTCGCCCGTGGGCCGCCTGGACAAGGACACTTCCGGGCTTCTCCTGCTGACGAACGACACCGAGTTCGCCGACCATGTCACGAACCCGCTCAGCAAGGTTCTGAAGACCTATCTTGTAAAAACCAGCGGGCTCTTAGGCGAGGAGACCATCGCCAAGCTCAACGTTGGCGTCGAGATGAAGCGCGGAGATATCGCAAGCCCCATTAGCGTGCGGCGCCTGGAAGACCGGGGGAAATACACCTGGCTGGAAGTCGTGCTGGCGGAGGGAAAGAACCGCGAAGTCCGGCGCATGATCGAAGCCGTGGGCTTTAAAGTCTTGAAGCTGGTCCGCACCGGTCTGGGACCGCTGACCTTGGCCGGCCTGGAAGTCGGCAAGTGGCGCGAACTGACGCCCAGCGAGATCGCAGCGCTTCGTGGCGCCTCTCCCCGGGCAGATCGGCAGGTGGGCAGATTGGCAGGTGGGCAGATCGCTGTTGGAAACCGAGGAAAGCCAGCAGCTAGCCTGTAGAGTGAGTGGCTCTCGCACGCTTGGCTGCTGATTACGTTCCCGCGCGTTGTCACTCGACCATCTGCCCACCTGCCGACCAGCCCATCTGCCATTGTGAAAACACGATTCTTGACAGGAATTCAAAACAGCCCCAGAATGATTGATTGCGCCGCGGTAGCTCAGGTGGTAGAGCGCAGCCCTGAAAAGGCTGGCGTCGGCGGTTCAACTCCGTCCCGCGGCACCATAAAATCAACCACTTACACCCACAATAAAGACGATTCTGTCACAACTTGTCACAAAATAAACTCCGCCGTCGCTGAAGTTTGTCTCAATTTCGGTTCGGACGCTTCCAAACCGCGGGGGCAACATCGTGCTTGTTCTCGATGGCAAGCCAGTCATACTGATACCAGCGTTTGACCGCGTCGAGAATCTCGCGCTTCATCGGATCGGCGGTATTGGGTGAGTTCTCGGGCAGGCACCTGTACTTGCAGCTGCCGCAGAGCGCATTCTGCCACCGCCCCGTGCCACGTGCCCCTAAAGCTCGCCGCGGAATGCCTTATCCAATATCGAGGGCAACAGGGCGTCGAGTTCAGCGGCGGTTTCGGCCTGAAGGCGCTTGAGCGCGTCCGCTACGGCCGGTTGATCGTGGCGATCTCCATAAGGCGCATCAGGAGGCTTGCCAGTGCCAAGTAGTCGTTCGCCCGGTAGGGGTCGTAGAACAACGTGTTGCTGTGCGCCTTCGAGTTACGGAGTGCTACGATTCCCTTGAACAAGTACATGAATCCTTTTTGCTCGTCGCGCTCGGCATCGGTTTGGAGACTGTTGAACCGAATCACCGGGGTCTGATTGTCGCAGCCGAATGCCCTGTTCATCAGTGGGTCTCCGTCCAGGTTTAGCCCCGACTTCCGCTTCACCTCGTCAATCACGCGGATGTAGGCTTCGAGCGCCGACTGCTTGTAATGGCCGTCGCGGAAGAGGTCGCCGCTTACCCTCTCGATTTCAGGATGGAAGCGATAATGTCCGGGGGCGGCCAGCGCCGCCGGTGGAGCAAGCATTTCGAGCTGCTCGAAACACGACTCCAAGACTGCCTTGGCGTCCTGGGTGCTCCGAACGTGGTCCTGGTCATATTCCTCCTCGGGCATACCGCCGTACGTGACATTGCAGTAGCACCGAAGGAACGCCAGTGTATTGTCGTGCTTCTCGCCGTCTGGCTTCCCAAAGGCAGCGTTGAGGATGCTCTCGGTCGTGAGCTTCCACTTCTCCACCTGAGGATCGCGGTGTCGGAGCTTCAAAATCTGGCCGGCCTGCGATAGCTGCCCGCGGAGCAGCTCTAGAGCGCGCCGAGGAGGAATCGTTGGGGGCACTGGCTGGCCAAGGGGGTTAGCTCTTCGGACCATAAACTCAAAGTCCTCCTTTGAAGGCTTTGTCGAGCACCGACGGCAGCAGTGCGTCTAGTTCGGCGGCGGTTTCGGCCTGGAGTTTTTTCAGCGCCTCCACCCGACTCTTCACCTCACGGAACTTTAGTTGCCTATTCATCGTGGGAAGAGCAACCTCAAATCGGAGGAAGGCAGACGGATGTAGTCGGCGCCGCCGAACATTGGTTCCGGTGCTTATTTCCGCAAGCACGGCCAAACAGATGGTGTCCGAAAGTACACATCGAGGGTCTCGGGCAACACCAGTGATTGGTCAATCTCAAAAACAGGGAACTCTGGCGACACAACAAGACCGTCACATTCACTGGGCACCACTCCCAAGGCACCTTCCCACGCCATCAATTTTGGATAGACAAAATCTCCGGTGCGAAGCCGTGTCAAACTCGAGTACTGGAACTCCATGCCCGACTTCTCGTGTCCTCGGAACACGCCCTTACCGAAGCAATAAACCCCGGCGAATTGATAGACCGCCTCCCGCTGTACCTGGACGTCCGGTTGGCGCAGCTTGACCACTGCGGCCATCGGGGAACGGCGGACACCATTTTCCGGCGCTCCAAAGATCATGGAGCGGCAGAGGGCGTCAGATTCGCTGAGGATTTGCTCCCTCAGTTCACGGACCTCTCCGATTTTGGCGGCGAGTTGTTCAATGCGCGCCACAATCCGCCGCTGCTCGTCGAGCGGCGGTAAGGGGATTTTGAAGGCGAGGAACTTGCCTTCCTTCAGCCGGTTCCGGCTGGTGGGCGTCCCCCCAGTGCTTTCCGACAAGGCATCGTCCCAGATGGAACTTCGGCTGAAGTACCGAAACAAAAACTGTCCATCGAGTCGTGATGCATTGACTGCGAAGCAGGGGAACTCGTTTGAAACGTAGCAGCCGTGGTTTTGCTTATTAGCGAGGGCGAAAGATCCTTTCCATGCAAAGAGCCGGTTGTAAACGAAGTCGCCTTGTTCAACGCGATACAGGGCGTTGGCACGGACTCCAGTTCCGGCTGTTACCTCTTTGGTGTAGAGACCTTGTGCATACCAATGCGCGCCGAGAATGTGATAGGTTTTTTCGGCATTGACCGGTTCCGGTCGGCTCACGGGCGTGAGCAGTTCTCCCAGCGATACTACTGGCCAAGGGTTGGGCATGGGCATTTCCTGTAGGGGCGGCTCGCGAACCAGACTTGTCCAAATTACGCAGGCGGCCAAATCGGGTACATGGCTACTCTCTCTTGGGGCTGATCGTTACCCATATCTTTGTCTGGACACTGGCGGTGCAAGGTCTTCGCTTTCAGCCCCAACGGGGCGTTCTAACTCAGCCCAGGCCAACGGCCTGGGTCACCGAGTCGCGCCCGCACGAGAACCAGCCCTAAAAGGGCGTCCCACCTGCGCTATTTCGCCCCTACAGGGCTCAGGGAAAAAGGAAAGGGGTGCGATAAAGACCCAGGCCTTTGGCCTGGGCTGAGTTAGGGCGCCCCTTCGGGGCTCAATCGGCGTCGCGGTCCGGCGTCACAACAATTGCTTGATCTCCGCCATCAACTCGGCGATGCGCCGTTCCTTCTTCAAAATATCGTCTACCAACTGTTCTGGCGGCAGGTGCTCAAATTCCTGCTTGGCGCTGGGATTCTTTATGTCTAGATTCACTGAAACCAAACTTCCCGCCTCATCGTACTTGAGCACATCGCTCGCCTGAATTTTCCACGCCCGTTCGTTGGCCTCGCGTTTTTTCCACCACGCCAGGCACGCCGCGAATTCCTCGAATTGCAACGGTTGCGTCTTGGTGTAGTTCTTGCGCCCCTCGGGCAAGGGCTGTTCGTAATACCAAATCTCTTGTGTCGGTCCCGAGCGATCGAAGAACAGCAAATTCGTGGGGATGCTGGTGTAAGGCGCAAAGACGCCGTTGGGCAGGCGGACGATTGTATGCAGGTTGAATTCTTTCAGCAATTCTTCCTTGATGCGGGCGCAGATGCCATCGCCGAAGAGCACGCCATTGGGAACAACCATGCCGCACCGCCCCGGCTTGCCGCCGCGCTCGGGACGGCGCAGGCGGCGCATGATCAACTGCAAAAACAGCAGCGCCGTCTCCGAGGTCTGCTTATCTTCCGGAAAATTCCCTAAAATCCCGCGTTCTTCCTCGCCGCCAAAAGGCGGATTGGTCATGATGACGTCCACGCGGTCCTTATCACCCATTTCACGCAAGGGCCGGTCCAGGGCATTGCGCGATTCGATTTCCGGATATTCCAGGCCGTGCAGAAGCAGGTTCATCTGGCAAAGCAGCAAAGGGAGAGGCTTGGGTTCGATGCCCGAGAGCGTGCCGCGCTGCAAAGCCGCGTATTCCTCCGTCGTTTTGGCCTGTTTCCTCAAGTGCTCGAAGGATTCCACCAAGAACCCGCCCGTACCTGCCGCCGGATCAAGGACGGTTTCGCCAAGCTGGGGATCAACCACTGACACAATGAACTTCACCAGTGGGCGCGGCGTGTAAAACTCGCCCGAATCGCCTGCCGCGTCGCGCATCTCCTTCAACATGGACTCATAGAGCAAGCCGAGGGTGTGAATCTCATCGCGAGACGTAAAGTGAATCTCGTTCACTTTGTTGAGCACGTCGCGCAGCAGATAGCCACTCACCATGCGGTTAACTGTGCCTTCAAAGACTCTGGCAATCACGTCCCGGCGGTCGCCATTCGAGGATTGCAGGCCGCGCAGGTAGGCGAACAAGCCCGCTCCGCGCTTGCCGTCCGGGCGAGTGGCCTCATCCTGATTGATAAAGGCGAGAAGCTCACTTCCGGTAATGCCCTGGGGATTAGCTGCCCAATCGCGCCAGCGGTAGGGCGGATCGATAGCACGCCGGAACTTCTTGCCTTCGAGCTTCGCCTCCTCCTCCCGCACCCGCTCCATGTCGTCCAGGAACTTCAAAAACATAATCCAAGTCAGCATGGGCAGGCGGTCGAGGTCGCCATTCAGCCCTTTGTCCTTCCGCATAATGTCGCGGCAGGATTTGATGAGGCTCGAAAGCTGTTGGGCAGTGCTAAGCGGCGCTTGCGCTTTCGCAGGTTTCGCGCGTGCCATTCTCTAAGAATCCTCCACAAGTCAAAAGCCCCAAAGGGGCGAACTAACACAGCCCAGGCCAACGGCCTGGGTGAACGTCCCGCGTCCAAATGTGTGCCATGTGGTCAAGCCCCAACGGGGCGAACTAACACAGCCCAGGCCAGCGGCCTGGGTGAACGCCCCCCCTCCAAATGCGAAGCCCTGTAAGGGCGAAATACGCACGTCTCACCTAATCCCAGACGTAACGTTCGTCATACTCGATCCCATGGCCTTCCAATAGTTTTCGAAACTCTTCTTGAAAACTTACCACGCGGTGATGCGTTTCCTGGTTGATGATGTACTCCGCCACCTTCTGCACCTCCGCCGGGCTCACTGAAAACCCTGCATAGCCGCTTTGCCAGTGAAAATTGGCCAGGAGCGTTGCTTGAGTTTTGATCCATTTGGAGGAACTCGTTTTGATTTCCTCCACGGTGTCCGCCAGCGAATGGTTTTTGGAGAGGCGAAAGAGAGCATGAATGTGATCGCTGGTTCCCCCCACGCGGATCGCCGGCGAACCGGAATTGGTGAGCACGGTGGCCAAATAGGCGTGCATGGAAGCTCGCCAGCGCACCGGCAATAAGGGTTCGCGATTTTTGGTGCTGAAGGCGAGATGGACGTACAGTTGGGACAGGGATTGCGGCATGTCTAGTTCGCCCTTTCAGGGCTTGGTTCCATAAGGTCGTACCATGGACCCAGGCCGATGGCCTGGGCTGTGATAGTTCGCCCCGTTGGGGCTTAATAATGGTTCCATAGAGTTGGGCCTTAATATCGTATCAAGTCGCGTATAACAGAGCCTGCATTTCTCCCAGAGCGCCGCGCAGGTTCTCAGCGCCGTTGAAGAGCGCTGCAATCTCTGGCACGGTGCCGCGCTCGGAAATTGGCGCCAGTTTCAAAATATCCGGGATTCTGAATTGTCCCGGTCCATATTGGACGTACTTGTCCAAGATGTCGTCCAAAACCTGCCTTGCCGGTTCGCTATAGCGCGCGAAGAAGTCTTTCTTATCCCGCCGCAATTGCTCCGCCCGCTCGCGGCGGCTGCGGAGCGGGGCGCTGTAGGCGAGGTGGCACAGCAAGTCAAACGGGTCAGCCTCGGCCTGCCTGGGCGCTTTGGCCAGTTCATCAAGTGAGATGCCGCACTGTTCCAGGGATTCCACGATGGCGCCGCGTTCCTGTACGTTCGACCATTTGGACCGCAACTCGGCGGCCGAGGTATACATGCTCCGAACCTTCTCAGCCGCATAGTCCGTGAGCTTGACCACACGCAGTTGCTTGCCTTCCGCGTCGAGTTCGTGGACCATCTCGGCGACAATCTCGACCACGCCTCCATCCACGTAGAACTTGCGCGGCTCCTTTTCACCGCCGTCGTCCGGCGGAAGTATTGGGGGCGGTTCGGCCGGAGGCTCGATAATGATTTCGCCTTCGTCCTGCTCCGGTGTAACTTCGTTCTCGGTTACGGTTTCGCCCGACTCGTTCATCTCCTCTTCGGTCAACAAGGCAGGCTCGCCGTCAAAGTCGGGATCGGCGAAAAGCCGCGTAGCGCTGCCCGTGTAGTCGAGGATATTGAAATAGAATTTGCCGTAGTCGTCGCGCACCCGCGTGCCGCGGCCGATGATCTGCTTAAACTCGGTCATGGAATTAATGACGCGCGCAATCACTACGTTCTTGCAGGTGGGTACATCCACGCCTGTGGTTAGAAGCTGGGAAGTGGTTACGATTGCCGGAACGGTGGTCTCCAGTTCCATAAAGCGGTCGAGGAACCCTCGCCCGACCTTGCCCTCGTCCGCCGTGATGCGGACGACGTAGCTGTGGTTTTTACGAACCAGGTCGAGATTGTAGTTGTTCAGCGCCTTGCGCATCTCCTCGGCGTGCTCCTGGTCCACGCAAAAGACGATGGTCTTGCCGTACCGGTCCGTCCTTTTCAGAAAGTCCGTAATGTTGTGGGCGATGGCTTCGGTACGCATCCTGAGCGCCACGACCCGCTCGAAATCCTTGGTGCCGTATTCGACGTCCGGAATTTCGCGGCCGTAGCGATCGATCTCACCCTTGCTGGGACGCCAGCCTGCCGCGTCCACGCTGGTGACGATGCGGTGGACGCGATAGGGCGCCAGGAAGCCGTCTTCGATGCCCTGCCGAAGGCTGTACGTATATACAGGATTCCCGAAGTAAAGGTAGGTGTCGCGATTGTCCTGGCGGAGAGGAGTAGCCGTCATACCGAGCTGATATGCCGACTCGAAGTAAGTGAGTATCTCGCGCCAATTGCTCTTGTCCTTCGCGACGCCCCGGTGGCACTCGTCCACGACGATCAGATCGAAGAAGTCCGAAGGGAATTCTTTGTAAAGTCCGGGCCGGCGTTCGTCCTCGGCGATGGACTGATAGGTCGAGAAGTACATCTCCCGTCCCATCAAGGCCTCACCTTCGATCTTGTGGCGGGCATCGCCGAAAGGAGTGAAAATCTTATCCTTCGGGTCATCCACCAAGACATTTCTGTCGGCAAGGTAGAGAATCCTGGGGCGGCGATATTCGCCGGTTCTATTCCAGCGGGAACTCCAAAGCTTCCAGCAGATCTGGAACGCCACGATAGTCTTGCCGGTGCCCGTCGCCATGGTGAGAAGCACCCGGTGATTGCCCTGAAGGACGGATTGCACCACTCGGTTGATGGCTATTTCCTGATAGTAACGAGGCGATTTGCCGGAAAGGTGGTAGTACGGCGTGAGGAGTTGACTGCCGGCAGCGGTATTCATACCTTCCCGGGTGCGCAGGCGTCTCCAAAGGTCCTCGGGGCTCGGGAACGCCTCCGCGTCGCTCTCCTGCCCTGTCTGGAGGTCGTGTTCCACAATTCCGTGACCGTTAGTTGAGTAGGCGAATTTAAGCCCGAGGATGTCCGCATATTCTTTCGCCTGCTGAAGGCCGTCGCCGGGCTTCTTAAATGAGGCTTTGGCTTCAACGACCGCGATGGGGAAATCGCGGGTGTAACGGAGGACATAATCGGCGCGCTTCTGCGGCCGGCGAGTGACCTTGCTCCCGACCACAACAATGCGCCCGTCAGTGAAGGTCCGCTGCTCGTTGATCTGGTCGTCGGTCCAGCCCGCATTGTAAAGCTTTGGCAGGACAAACTTCCGGCAAGTGTCAGCTTCAGTAATCGAAGGCATGTGGAACAGGGGACGACAGGCCGACTGAGCGTCGAAGTCAACTGTACTCAGGCTTGTCGTTCGGTGTGAGATGTTACCACAAACGATAAAGGCCGGCTTGTGAAAGCGAGTGGTGCAAACTCTCGCGTTCCAGTGAGTGTGCCGCTCTCGCTGGGGCGAGCCATCACAGGCCGGTTCTATGGTGACGCCGGACCCTTTGTCGCTGTGCATTTTTCTCTTGACAAACGGGACGGCATAGGCTACAGTTGTTCTGTGGGGTTGGGCAGGGGTCAGGCCCTGCCGGTAAGGTCATGCCAGAAAGTCCTCTTTTGTTTTCGCGTTCCTGCCTGTGGTTTCTGCCTCCAAGTGCAGTCGAGAAGTCGAGGGGTGCAAAAGCAAGGGCAGGTAGGCAGATGGGCAGGTGGGCAGATCGTTGTCGAGGAATTGGACACCCATTGCCGACCGCAAGCGACGGACCGCAGGACGGAAGGCGGCAGAGGGGTCCCCAACGTCTCGGTTCCGCAGCTCATCGACTGCAAATCGCGGGAACAAAGCGAGAATGTCTATGAAAACAAACAGTCGAGAAGTTGAGAAGTCGAGGAGTTGTGATGCCAGATCAAGAGGCCAGGCGAGGAGATGCCTACGGGTTGTCACTCTTCGACTTTCAACTCTCGACTCTCAACTGCTTGACTCGAATTCGACGGAACAAAGCGAGAATGTCTATGAAAACAAAGAAAGAGGTAAAAAAGTCGAGCGGTCAAGGGCGGTCTCCGGCATTGACCCACCCCTCACCCGGCTCGCTACTCTCGCCACCCTCTCCCCACGGGAGAGGGCTTTTGACCGCGTTCGTCTTCTACAACCCTCCCTCACGAACCGGGAGAAACGCGCGAAAATGCAAAAATCGGGGGAACAAAGCGAGAATGTCTATGAAAAAAAAGGACAAGTACAAAATGTCGCTGAGTCGTGCCATGCCGGACCAAACGCCGGCCGCACGTTTCCAGGCCGGAAGCGATGCGGCGGGTACGGCTCGAGTTCGGCGGAATCGAGTCCCACAAGGATGCCATGCGCGCATCCCTGGGCTTGCGCATGAGGGACGAGCTGGGCGCGGATCTTCGCTATGGGGCGCGACAGTTGCGCAGGAGTCCGGGGTTCACGGCGATGGCGGTGCTGACGCTGGCTTTGGGCATTGGCGCGAATACCGCCATCTTTAGAGCATTTCCATTTATTATGTGGCGTATCGGGCGCTAAAAAAGAAGCCCTTGCAGTCCGCGACGGATATGGACTGGAAGGCCTCTCTCGCTGCAGAAAGCAGTTGTTCGTCGTCCCGGGGAGCGTGGCCGCGCAGGATTTGTTTGATCTTGCTCCACATGGGCTCGATGGGATTGAAGTCCGGTGAATAGGGCGGCAGGTAGAGCAGCCGGGCGCCGGCGGCTTCCAGGGCTTCCCGGACTCCCCGGATTTTGTGGGTGGCGAGATTATCCAGAATCACCACCTGGCCAGGGCGCAGGGCGGGGACGAGCCCCTGCGTCACCCAAGCTAAAAACATTTCTCCGTTCATGGGCCCTTCAAAAAGCCAAGGAGCACAGGGACCCTCCAGACGAATCCCAGAGATCAACGTGCTGGTCTGATAATGTCCATGGGGGATCCGCGCCCACAGTCGTTGTCCACCGAGTGCGCGGCCTCGCAGGCGCGTCATCTTGGCGTTGGCTCCACTTTCATCTACGAACACCAGATGGGCTGTGGGCTCCCCCGCCAGATCCTCATGCCAGCGCGCCCTTTTTTCGGCG
Organism: uncultured Acidobacteriota bacterium; assembly: GCA_963831905.1. GTDB lineage: Bacteria > Acidobacteriota > Terriglobia > UBA7540 > UBA7540 > CAVROP01. The sequence goes on from CAWHRX010000010.1 coordinate 1,238,333, forward strand.
ACGTTGGGACGTTCTTGCTCGGCGGCGGCCAGAGTTTTTTTTAAACCTCCAACCCAGCCGCCGCAGCCAGAGATCGATCGTGGAGGTGCGGAAGGGACGATCCAGGCCCGCGCCCAACTCGGCCAGCGTAGCGTCGGGCCGTTCGGAGAGAAGTTGGCGCAGACGTTGTTTGCGCTCTGCGGTGAGCAGCGTCTTGCGTCCACATAAATACGTCCGGGGGTCCAGGGTGCGGCGCTCCTGAAACCGCTGGCGCACACGACGCACTGCTGCGATGCAGAAGCCCGAAAACTGCGCGATCTCCCGCGTGCTCCGGCCGGTTTGGTAGAGTTCCAAAATGCGCCTGCGGATCGGAATCGGTATGGCTCGCATGAGCACACTCTGCCACAAAAGTCGGCAGTTTGCAAGCTACATTATTTATGGAAATGCTCTAGCGTCGTGAATACGGTCCTTCTCAGGCCCCTGCCTTACGCCCATCCCGAGCGGCTGGTGCGGGTCTACTCCGAGTTTCCGAAGTTTCAAGGGGGCGGACTCCGGAGGTTTTGGATTTCCCCTCCGGAGTTTATGGACCTCCGGCGTGAAGCCAAATCATGGGAATCCCTCGATGCCTGGGTAAACGCGGGAGTAAACCTTGCGGGTCAAGCCGAGCCAGTTCCCGCCACCGCTTCATTTGTCAATGGCGGCATGCTCCCATCGCTCGGTGTTACTCCGTTCCTGGGCCGGCTGATCACACCTGCCGATGACAACCCCGGAGCGCCCATAACGGCCGACATTTCCTACGGCCTTTGGCAACGCGCCTTGGGTGCCGACCCGGGCATCGTCGGGCGCGATACCCTGCTCAATGGCCGCAAGTGTACGATTATCGGCGTCCTGCCCAAGGGCTTCCAGTTCCCGCCCGGTGAAGTTGACCCGCCGGAAGTCTGGAGTTCGCTCCCAATCGATCCCGCCAAGCCCGGCTCTCGCAGTTCGCACTTCCTCTGTTTGCTGGGACGCCTGAAGCCAGGGGTCAGTTGCCGCCAGGCACAGGATGAACTTGATGCGCTGGTTAAAACTTGGGGCAAGCTGGACACGTCCCGCCGCATTCGTTGGTCGGGTGCGCTGCCAGAGGGGGCCAACTGGAAAAGTGAACACAAATCCTCATTGGCCGAGTTGCTCTGGTACAATATTCGCCATGCCGGACTCCGCGAATAAACCGGGGCAAACGCTGGCGAAGGTTTCCATTTTCTCCGTGCTCACGGAAAGCGAATTGGGTTTCCTGACCCAGCGTACCGTTCCCCGCCATTACTCGGCAGGCGAGATGGTATTTGGCGAAGGTGAACCTTGCTCAGGACTTTATGTGGTTGAGTCTGGTAACGTCCGCATATACAAGAGTTCTCCCACCGGGCGCGAACAAGTACTCAGCATTGATGGCCCGGGCAGTTCCATCGCCGAGATTCCAGTCTTCGATGGAGGCGCCTACCCGGCGTCGGCAGCCGCGGCCGACGACGCCACCCTGCTTTTTGTGAGCAAGAAGGATTTTCAGGCGCTCTGCCTGGCTCATCCGCAAGTTCCTCTCAAGGTCTTGCGGGTCGTTGGCGCGCGCCTTCGGCGCTTGGTGGGAATCATTGAAGAACTGTCTTTCACCACGGTTCGCCACAGGCTTGCTTCCTATATTTTCCGACTCGCCCAGAAGTCCGCCAAGCGGACCGCGGAGGGTGTTGAAATCACTCTCCCCATCACCAACCAGGAGTTGGCAGCACAGATTGGCACGGTCCGCGAATTGGTATCCCGCAATCTCTCTCGCTTGCAGGCCGAAGGAATGCTGAAGATCGATGGGCGCAATCTCCTCATCTACAACTTGAAGGCTCTCGAAGACGAAAACCTCTCAACAGAGTAACTCCCGCCCCGTAACCTGCCCATTTGAGAGAACTGTGACAAAAGTCATCGGCAAGCCGTCATGGCTTCCCTAACATCAACACATCAGCAGGTCCAGAAGGCACGGACCTTGGCCTGCGAGGAGGAAGCGATGAACGTGACCACGGAAAAAACGGTACGGGAATTGGCCCTGGGAAAGCCGGGCGCCGCAAGAGTCTTTGAAAGGTTGGGAATCGACTATTGCTGCGGCGGCAAGCAGACACTCGAACAAGCCTGCCATTCGGCCAGCGTCTCTGTCGACGACGTATTGGGTGCACTCGAAGTGGCAGACCATTCGGGTCAAACCCACGCAAAAGACAGTGATTGGCAAAAGGAGCCGCTGGGTGATCTAATCTTCCACATTAGGACAACACACCACGAGTACACCCGAGAAGCGATCGCTCGTCTTGGCCCTCTCTTCGATAAGGTTTGCTCGGTTCATGGCGAGCGCCATCCTGAGCTTCTCGAACTTCGCGCCATCTTCCAGAGCCTGGCTCAGGAGCTGACCACACACCTGATGAAGGAGGAGATGGTCCTGTTCCCGTATGTGGAAAGGATGGAAGAGTCCGTTCTCCAAAATGAGCCCATCCTTCCAGCGCCCTTCGGCACCGTGCGGAATCCGGTGTCGATGATGGAGCACGAGCATGATTCCGCCGGCAACGCCTTGCGCGCGCTGAGGGAAATCAGCCAGGGCTATACCGCTCCCCCCGACGCCTGCGTTAGCTCTCAGACCCTCTATAAGGCTCTGGCGGAGTTTGAGGCTGATCTGCACCAGCACATTCACCTTGAAAACAACATTCTGTTTCCCCGGGCGATTGCGCTGGAGAATGCAAACTGACAGGTGAGGAATGCATTCGGGATTGAAAATGGAGATTCTGGCTGACAATCAAATGGGGGTAAGAAATGGCAGACACGTCCGGTAGTGCTACAGGTCTCTCTCCATGGTGGCGACACGCGGCGATTCTGGTCATGATCGGTGGTTTCTCGGTTCTATCTTTCGTAACGGTCTTGACCTACACGAACGCTCCTCCTATTCCCGACAAGGCCGTGGATGCAGCGGGAACTGTAGTGCTCACAGGAGCCGATGTCGAAAAAGGCCAGGAGGTCTTCTTTAAATACGGCCTGATGGAACACGGGACCCTTTGGGGTCACGGGGCTTATTTGGGTCCTGACTACAGCGCCGAGTATCTACACCGGCTCAGCGAGGTGACGCGGGATACGATTGCCGCGGAGAAGTACGGCAAGCCCTTCGCGCAGCTCTCCCCGGATGAGCAAATCGTCGCGTCCGCGGAGGTGCGGAGTGTTCTCAAGGAAAACCGGTATGACCCGGCCTCGCGGACGCTCCTCTTTACACCAGGGGAGGTGGCGGCCTTTCGCAGCCAGACGGCTGAATGGAGCGATTACTTTACCGAGAAGGGCGCCGCCCCGGGACTGCCTGCCAGCTATATCAAGGATCCCACCGATCTTAGAGCGCTGACCGCCTTTTTCGCATGGGCCGCCTGGGCTGCGTCGGCGAACCGGCCCGGCGAGGACTATTCCTACACGAACAACTGGCCTTATGAGCCCCTGGTAGGCAACCGCCCCTCCGTCGAGGCTTATGTCTGGAGCGCCTTGAGTCTCATCACCCTTCTGGGGGGTCTGGGCCTGATCCTCTTCGTGGTCGGCAAGTTTGACTACCTGGGCTGGAAGGGTGAGGGCGACACTGCCCACATCACCCACTCCACTCCCACGCCGCTGACACTGACGCCCAGCCAATGGGCCACCGGGTGGTTTTTTGCTGTGGTGGCGCTACTCTTCCTGGCGCAATCTTTGTTAGGAGGTGCGATTGCCCACTACCGAGTGGAGCCGGGAGGCTTTTACGGCTTCGACATCGCGAGGTTCCTGCCTTACACTCTGGCACGCACCTGGCACCTCCAGCTCGCCATCTTCTGGATCGCCACGGCCTGGGTAGGCGGAGGCCTTTTCCTGGCCCCCTGGGTGGGTGGCGAAGAGCCCAATGGCCAAAAGGTCGGCGTTTACGCGCTCCTTGGCGCGCTAACCGTAGTGGTTTTCGGCAGCCTTTTTGGTGAATACCTGGGCATCAACGACAAGCTGGGGAGCCTCTGGTTCTGGTTCGGGCATCAGGGCTCCGAGTACTTGGATCTCGGGCGGTTCTGGCAGCTTCTGCTGGCAGTGAGTCTTGTCTTCTGGCTTTTCTTGATGTTCCGGGCCTTGAAACCTGCCATGAAGAGCCCCGGCAAGCGTGAGCTATCTGCACTGTTTCTCTATGCGGCGGTGGCCATTCCGGTTTTTTACCTGCCCGCGCTCTTCTACGGACCCCAGACCAATTTCGCGGTCATTGATAACTGGCGATTCTGGATCATCCATCTCTGGGTGGAAGGATTCTTCGAGCTCTTCGCCACCGTGCTGGTGGCCATCATGTTCCACCAGATGGGCGTAGTCACCACCAAGACCGCCACGCGCTTGATCTACCTCGATGCCATCCTTTACCTAAGCGGCGGGATCATTGGTACTGGCCATCACTGGTATTTCACCGGTCAGGGGACGCTTAACATGGGCTTGGCGGCGTGCTTCTCCGCGATGGAAGTCGTGCCTTTGACGCTCCTAACCCTGGACGCCTGGGACTTCATTAAACTGAAGAACCAGCAGTGCTCCGTCTGCGGCCGTGAGTTCGCCGCCACGCAGAAGTGGGCCATCTATTTCCTGATGGCGGTCGGGGTGTGGAACTTTGTCGGCGCAGGGATTTTCGGCTTCCTCATCAACTTGCCCATCGTGTCCTACTTCGAAATCGGCACCACTCTCACCCCCAACCACGGACACGCCGCCCTGTTTGGAGTCTTCGGGATGCTGGCGCTGGCGGTTGGAGTCTTTTGCCTGCGGGCCATGCAGTCCGACGCCGTCTGGAAGGGAACCGAGAAGTTCATCCGGGTAGGGTTTTGGGGGGCGAACGGAGGTCTCGCCCTCATGATCCTCCTGGACCTGTTTCCCGGAGGCGTTCTCCAACTCTGGGACTCCATCGTCCATGGGTACTGGCACGCGCGTCGCCTGAATTTTCTGATGGGCGGCCTCTTTCACAAGCTGGAATGGGCGCGCATGGCGGGGGATATGACTTTCATCCTCGTCGGTGCTGTACCCATCGCATTGGGGGTGCTGCGCAGCGTGTGGAAGCGGGACATGGCTCCACCCGTGTAGAGGGGTGGGCGGTTAACGAGATGAACCTCCAGCGAGGGCCGGCGTTGCCGCAGCGGACTGTGGGGAAGGCGTTTTTCGATAGCTGTTACTCGCCTCTCCGGAGGAAGGCATGCAGGGCTAGCGCTTGGTTGTGCCGCTGATCTCGGGCGGAAAAGACCGGCGTATGGGTACCGTACTTCTCTTCCAGTTACTTCAGTGGTCTGGTAAGTCTCATATGCCTGGCCTGTCGACTTCTCAATCCGTGGCTTAGGCTGGGACGGTCAGAAAGGACGGCGTTCCCAGCCAAGTGCCAGCGGACGCCGTCATTCGTCTAGTGGATTCAGTTCGCGTAGGCTGTTTACTACCTGCCCACCATCAAAATTGAAAACGAACCCGGCACCATGGGACCGCGAGGAGGGCGTCCTCCTGGTCGTGGCGGCGCGTTAGCCGGAGGTGGCCCGAACTCGGCCGTCATGGTTAGCACGTGATTCGTCTTTGTGTCGAGGGCTAGAGTCTTGGCGCCTCTCAGGGTTTGCAGCGTCTGCTCTACCACGAAGTTGGTGGGGCTGTTTTCCTTGATGAACGTCATCGAGCCGCCGCCTTCCGCGCTTATGGCTTCCATCGTGGCGGGATTGAACGCGACCGTATCCACACCCATGCCCGTCGGGAGGGTGGTAATGATGTTGCCGTTGTCGGCGTTTACAATCACCACCGTAGGTGACGGCTGGCGGTAATACGCAAAGAGGACGTGATTCTCTGCGTCCAATGCCAGTCCGCTTCCGCCGGTGCCCTTCGAGCTAACGTCGTAGTGCGCCGTAACGGTCATGTTCTTCGCGTCCACGACGGCAATGTTGGCCTTGTCCGAAATGTTCACGTAGATCGTGCCTTTGCCGTCGCTCACGGCCTGCTCCGGCGCTCCTCCCAAGTCAAGCGTCCCAACCACGGTACCTTCCTTCGCGTCGATTACCGTGGCATACGGCGGCATGTGGCTCAGCACCCACACACGCTCGTTGTACGGATCAAACAGGATCCCGTCGGGACGGCCGTCCACGTCAATGGTCTTGATCACTTTCAAAGTGTTCGCGTCCCACATCGTCATCGGCTTTGTAGTTGAGAACCCGTGATGGGATTTGGGATCGACCGTAGCGCCCCCGGCGCTGACATTAGCAATCATGCCGGCTGATTCAAGCGTATCCAGATTGAAGACCGTTAGTTGCCCCGTCGGACCACCACGCGGGATATACAAACGACGGTCTTCGACGTCCGCGAAAATATAGTCAAAAGCGCCTTCGCCCCCAACCTTGGCTGTCATTAACACCTTATAAGGGCCTGCGGTCGGGGCCTGCTGGGCCAATCCCAAGGACGCCAACATCGCGATCCCTGCTGTAAGTACAGATGCTAGGCAAAATGGTCGCATGAAATACTCCCTTCATTGGCCTGGAATTTCCATTTGCGCCCCCAAGCTGCGACCAAGTATACACTACATTCCGGATGGATCGCGCACTCGGAAAATACTCTCACGCGGGGGCAGAAGAATCTACTCGCCCGTCTCACTGCAAGGTGCGGCCGGTGGGATTCAGGCGTGGAGGGGCGTTTCATAGGCACAATCTGGCAGAGGTGGTCGGAAGGGCCTGTTGGCATCTATGCCAGTTGATCCCCTAACAGCGTATGTGCGGAACGGAATCGCATCCGCAGATCCTGGTAATGCGAATCGGAACGCAGGGTTGTTTCAGCTTTGCGTATTCCGCCTTGGCTTCCTTCATGATGGGTCTCCCGAAGCAGGCTGTCGGAGGTTGTTGTGAGGAAACTTCTGCAAGCGATGTTCCTCGTGCTTGCCTCTCCTTGATCGCGGGTGCTCTCCCTCGATAGCGGCAGGTCGGTACTCGCGTACTATAGCTAATCGTGTCACTACTCTTTAACCTCTGGACAAGATGTCGGTTGGGACACTCACCACTACCGGCAACTCGCAACCCGTGGGGCATCACTGGTTTGGACATCTAATTCTACTGGTTTTCGTTTTCCCCCTCCTGCCTGGGATTGCCTTGGCGCAGAAGGAGGGGCGCGGCACATCCGGGACCCTGCCCGTCCTTAAAGAAGCTCGCCAGGTCAGAGAACTGTCTTCAGAAAAGGCCACGCTTGGCTACCCCATTCAACTGCACGCGGTGGTCACGTACTCCGATTCCAGGAACGCAGACTTGTTTGTCCAGGATGCAACCGCCGGAATCTATGTTAACCCTGCCAATTTGGCGCTCCCGTTGCGCGCTGGCCAGTACGTGGAGGTTGAGGGCACAACGGGGCCAGGGGTTTTCGCCTCTGAAATCGACAACCCTCGCGTGCGCATCTTGGGCGAAGCTCCATTGCCAGTGCCACGAAGGGTTTCTGGAGAGGAGTTGGCGTCGGGAGTACAGGACAGCCAGTTTGTTGAAGTGGAAGGCATTGTCATGTCTGCTGGCGAGGATGAAGGACGCTTACTCCTGCACATTGCTTCCAAAGCAGTTGAATTCCCGGTCTACGTCTTGGGCCAAAAGCCCGCCGCGGAGAACTTGGTAGGAGCAGCAGTGCGGCTGAGGGGAGTGTCCAGTGGCATCTACAATGCCAAGCTCCAGTTCACCGGCGCCGCGCTGATGGTCCCTGGCTTTAAGAATCTCTCCGTGGAGGGCCCTGCACCGACCGACCTTTTCTCGATTCCTTTGCGTCCCATTCACGTCGTTCTCCGGCTCAGTTCACAGGGAGCATTTAGCCAGCGCGTGAGGGTTCGGGGGGTAGTCACTCTTCAGCGGCCGGGGAGATCGATATTTATCAGTGATGGACAACAGGGCGTGGAAGTCCAAACGGGCCAGACAACGGTGCTCAAGGCAGGGGATCAGGTTGAGGTAGTTGGATTTCCTGCGGTGGGTAGCTACAGCCCTATCTTGAAAGATGCGATCTTCAGAAAAACCGGAACAGGCCCCCCACCCCAACCTGTGACCGTGACGGCACAGCAGGCGCTCACAGGGAGCTTTGACTCTGAACTGATTCGAATCCAAGGACGATTGTTGGACTTCGGCAGGGAAGCGGGCCTGCGAACACTTTCCATCAGCACGGACAACCTGAGTTTTAGAGCTGAGCTTCAGGAGCAGATTGCAGAGCAAGCTCTGGCCCACGTGCGTATTGGCGGCCTGGTGCAACTGACCGGGATATGCAAGATTCGTGTGGATGAGAACATGGCCCCCGTAGACTTCGGACTTCTGCTTCGGGCGCCGGAAGATGTGGTGGTTATTCAACAGCCTCCGTGGTGGACCCTTGAACGCTCGCTCGCCCTGTTTGGTTTCACGGCATTGGGCGTACTTTCGGTGCTAGTTTGGGTCGTCATGCTTAGACGGCGCGTGCAGAATCAAACGGAGACGATTCGGGCGACATTCGAGTCCACCGAGGAGGGAATCCTGGTTGTTGATGAACGAGGGAAAATCACCGCTTTCAATGAGAAATTCGCAGAGCTTTGGCCGGTTCCGGAGTCCATTCTCGCGTCTCGGGATGAAGACAACGTGTTTTCCTGCCTGTCCTCTCGATTGAAGGACCCAGTAAGGTTCCATATGAGAGTGGGCCAGCTTTACGCCCATCCCAACGAGCAAAGTGATGACGTCATTGAACTCAGAGATGGAAGAATCTTCGAGAGGCACTCCAGCCCTCAGCAAGTTCGAGGGAAGAACGTGGGAAGGGTCTGGGGATTCCGGGACGTTACCGAGCGAACACGGGCCGAGGAAGTGCGCTCGAAGCTGGCTGCCATCGTTGAGTCTTCCGACGATGCCATTATCGGCAGGACGTTGGACGGCACGATTACCAGCTGGAACAAGGGCGCTGAAGTGCTCTTCGGCTATCGGGCCGACGAGATGATGGGAAAGTCCGTATCAGTGCTTGCGGCCGAGGACCGCGTTGACGAATTCGCGGCGATTTTTCCAGTCGCTCAGGCAGGGTGAGAAAATCACCCATTTTGAAACCGTCCGAAAGCGAAAGGATGGCAGCCGGATTGATGTTTCCCTCACCATATCTCCGGTCCGGAATGCCGCGGGAGACGTGGTGGGCGCCTCGACCATTGCCCGTGACATCACGGAGCGCAAGCGGGCGGAGGAAACGTTGCAGGAAAGTGAGGAACGATACCGGCTGCTTTTCGAGAGGAACCTGGCAGGAGTGTATAGTGTCACGGTGGATGGCTGTCTCCTGGACTGCAATGACGCTTGCGCACGCATTTTTGGCTACGAGTCAGCGTCCGAGATGCTGGAGCACAGGGCCGGAGATTTGTATTTCGACTCCACGGCCCACGATGAGTTTCTCGGTAGCTTGAAGGAGCATGGGAGTCTAACAAATTTCGAGCACTGTTTGCGGAGGAAGGACGGGACCGCTTTATGGGTCCTGGAGAATGCTACCTTGGTCATGAGTGGGGAGGGGGAAGTCCCTTACATCGAAGGGAGCCTGATTGATATATCCAATCGCCGGCAGGCGGAAATAGAGTTACGCAACGCCAAAGACGACTGCGGAAGCTGCCAGCCGGGCCAAGAGCGAGTTCCTGGCGATGATGAGCCATGAGATCCGGACCCCCATGAATGGGATCATTGGCATGACGGAATTGGCCCTCGACACGCCCCTTTCACGTGAGCAGCGAGAGTACTTGAACAGTGGTGAAGGAGTCCGCCGACACCCTCCTGACCTTGATCAATGACATCCTGGATTTCTCCAAGATTGAGGCCGGGAAACTTTCGCTGGACGTTGGCGAATTCGACCTGCAAGATACGCTCAGCAACACCATGCGGGCACTCGCCCCCCGGGCTGATGAGAAGGGGCTTGAATTGACATGGGAGGCCCTGCCCGAGCTTCCAGCCCGCTTCGTCGGAGATCCTGGCCGGCTGCGGCAAATCCTCGTGAATTTGGTGGGGAACGCCATCAAGTTCACCGAACGCGGGGAGGTGGACTTGCGAGTCGAGATCGAGTCGCAAGGTAAAGATTGGGCCACCCTGCATTTCTGCGTTACCGATACCGGCATCGGCATCCCGCGGGAAAAGCAACAGCGGATTTTTGAAGCCTTCATGCAGGCTGATAGCTCAACCACACGTAAATATGGTGGGACCGGTCTGGGCTTGGCTATCTCGACCCGGCTGGTAAAGCTGATGGAAGGCCGAATTTGGCTGGAGAGTGAACCGAACAAAGGAAGCAGGTTCCATTTCACGGCGAAGTTTGGCCTGGTGAAAGGGACGCAGCCACAGCCCGCTCCCCTGGCCAAGGTCAACCTGCAAGGTACGCCGGTGCTCGTCATTGACGATAATGCTACCAACCGGCGTATTTTGGAGGCCATGCTCAAGGGCTGGTCGATGCAGCCCACCTTGGTGGAGACGCGGGCATGAGGGTCTGGTCGCGATGCGGCGCGCCAGGGACATGGGCAAACCCTTTCCTTTGATTCTGCTCGATGCCCAAATGCCGGGTATGGACGGCTTCATGGTCGTGGAGAAGCTCAAGGAAGATTCAACTCTCGCCGGAAGCGCGATCATGATGTTGACCTCCGCTGGACAGCGCGGTGACGCCGCCCGCTGCCGTGAGCTTGGCATCTCGGCGATATCTCGTCAAACCGATCCTGCAGTCCGAACTCTTGGAAGCCATCCTGCTCGTTCTTGGCCAGTCCTCCCAGCGAAAAGACCACCCTGACCTTGTCACCCGTCACACGATTCGAGAAGCGCGGCGGAAGCTCCGCATCCTTGTGGCGGAGGACAATGCGATCAACCGGGAGCTCGTCGACGCGCCTGCTGCAGAAGCACGGACACACCGTTATGGCAGTCACGACCGGTCGAGAAGCTGTCGACCTATTGGATAAGGACGCGGCGAATTTTGACATCGTACTGATGGATGTGGAAATGCCGGACATGGATGGCTTTCAGGCCACAGCTATCATCCGTGAGAAGGAAAAGGTCAGCGGTAAGCACATCCCGATCATTGCCATGACCGCTTACGCCATGAAAGGCGATCGTGAACGTTGCTTGGCGGCAGGCATGGACGGCTATGTGCCCAAGCCCATCCGACACCAAGACCTGATTGAGACAATCCAAGGACTCGTCCTGGACGTGCCCAACATTCCCACCCATGCGCCTCCTGAAGAACCTGCGGTGGAGGTTCTGGATGAAGCGCTGCTTATGTCTCGGGTGGACAACGATCCTCAATTGCTAAGGGACCTCGTGGACCTGTTTCGTGGAGGACTGTCCGCGTCTTGTGGATGAACTCAGGGTCGCGCTGGACAGGAAAGATGCCAAGGCCGTGGAAAGAGCCGCGCATGCTCTGAAAGGCTGCACCAGTAACCTTGCTGCGCAGACGGCCTCGGAGGTTGCGCACAAGCTCGAAAGCCTCGCTCGCGCTGGGGACTTGGCGGATGCTGAAAGTCTGCTGCAGGAGTTGGAGTGTCAACTGGAACGCTTGAAGCCAGCTTTACTCGCCGTCCGAGCGTAGAGCGAGAAAAGACTGTTCTGATTTGAGCTTCCTAACGAACCGTGCAGAGGTACACGATGTCGTTTGAACTGGACGAAGTAGAGCGAAAGTCGGGCAAACGCACGTGACCCCGCAGGCAAATCCCCATTCCTGTTTCCGGAGCCCTCACGTAGATACTCTCGAGTTGCGGAATGTCAAACTCCTCAACTGTGTCGTACCTCGTCGCTGTGCCTACGCTGATCTGGACCCTCGAGGTATCGGTGCTCAAGACCGGCCGGGAACCCACGAGTGGTTTGTCTGGCAAGGCTCAGCCGCTGACAAATCTGAAGCCCCTCAAAGTGCAGAGAATGCCGATACCAGGGTCGACCTAGAGTGAATGCGCATTCGCTACAAGAGGGATCTTAAGGTACCCTAGGTAGGATCTCGCTTTGCTCCGACGCGCACTTATCAAACTGTTCTTAGCCAACCCAATGCTCGCCTCTCTGCCGTGCTTTTGCACCGCAAGAAGATCACCAGGTCATCCAACATCGCGAATTGGATTGCACTTTGTCAATGCGGTCTCAGAGCTCATCTTGGCAACAGAATGCCGACTTCGATTGCTGGATTCGTACACGTTGAGTGGGTGCCAAAGGTGCCTGATGCGCAGATTAAAACACCCCCACCCAGACTGGCGCCTGTTGTAGTACAATCCCTGCGTTAACGCCTCGTGCCCCAAGTCGATGTCCCGGAGAGGGTCTCCGTCGGCCGGTTGTCAGGTGACCATTATTGGCCGGTTTTGGGTGACCGCTCAAGATGGTAGATTTGGATCCAGTCGAGGAACGCCATCACGATTTTGGGGTCGAACTGCATGCCTGAGCAACGGCGCAGTTCCGCAAGGGCATCCTCAAACGTAAGGGCTCTCTTATAAGGCAGCTCGGAAAGCATGCTGTGGAAAGACTCCGCTACGGCCACGATGCGCGCACCCAGGGGGATCTTATCCGCAACCAGTCCGTCCGGGTAACCCTTGCCGTCGAATCGCTCGTGGTGGTGACGCACGATACGCTCGATCGTTTTCACATTCAGGGGTTCCAGCATCTTCGCGCCACAGGCCGAATGGCTGCTCATCACATCGAACTCTTCCGCTGTAAGCCGATCGGGTTTGTTGCAAACTGATTCAGGCATGTAGATCTTGCCAATGTCGTGAACAAGTCCCGCCAAGCGGGTTTCTTCGACTTCGGCCACAGGTAATCCCGCTTGGATGGCAATGCGGGCTGCCAGCCTGGAGACCGCGTTAGAATGACCCGCCGTGTAGGGGCCCCTGGCTTCAACGGCGAAAGCCAGGGCTGTGAGCGTGTCTAAGAGCGGGTTTTTCTGCGGCGCTGTCGTGGAAACAGTTCCCGAATCGCGGCTAGCCGGATCAGGCGCAGTGGGTAGCCCCACTTTCGCCGCTCCTTGCAGATACTTTTCCAGCAGTCGCTCATTACGTTCCGCATTTCCTGGGTCGGGGAGGGGCGGAGCCACCCTCACGCAGTTTCCCTTACAGTCCTTGGCGAGTTGCCTTCCGGAACCGGCCAGCTTGAGAATCTCCTCGGGAATGCGGCCGTGGTCCGGAAAGGTCGCGATGCCGATGCTTGCGGTAAAGTGGCGCGCGCGCAGCAAGGGGTGCGCTTCCACAGAGGTTCTCAGTCTCTCCGCCAGAATTTCTGCCTGGTGCGTGTTTGTCTCAGGCGTCAGGATGGCGAACTCACCCCTCCCGCACCCAGCCGCCAGATTGGGCTGCCTCGACCGGGCTTCGAGTATTTTGGAAACAAGGGCCAGGACCCGATCACCTTCCGAATGGTTCCCTTGCTCATTGATTTGCTCAAAGCCGTCGAGCTCCATCAGGATCACGGAAAACGGGCGGCCTGTACGAGCAGAAACCCGGCATTCCTCGTCCATCGCCTCCATGAAGAAGCCAGGGGCCTGAAGGCCCGCTAAACCACTGGTGGGGGCTTCGTGAACTGGCTGGTTTTCGAGGGGAGGTTCGTGCGGATCGACAGCGACTGCGGCGCCGTGGCCTGCGCCAGGGGCACAGCGATTCCGCATCCGAGGTTGGAGGGGGTCGAAATAGTTAGTGCGGGCGCACCGAAGGCGGTCGGGCAGATTCGCATAGGCTTTGTGGGCGGGGGCAGGGGGGGGAAATAGACCCGGTGAAGTCGACCCCACGGCGAGATGGGCGCAACCCGCCGCAGGCCGCATGAACCTCGGGCCGAAGCGCGGGGTGGAACTCCGGGAGGGGAGGAGAAGACTCTTAGGGGGATGAGCCCTCGGGGAAGCAGGGGTCCTGACAGAGTTCGCGGGCCATGAGGCGTGCCCAGTAGCGTTGCGTTCGGCCGCGACGGACGGCCGGTTTCAGATTGAGAACCCAGAAAGCATGAAAGAGGTTGTAGGCCAGGAAGGCGACGAGCAGAAAGGACTCGATGGCCTGGGGGTGGTGTTTATACACATGGTCGGAGTGCCACTCGTTGGCCAGTGCGTTGAACCCATAGTTCTCAATATCCCAGCGACGATGCCCCAAGCCGACGGCTTGTTCGGTCGCTGCCTGCGTCACTGGTAGCGTCGTGGCCCAAATCCAGTCGGTCGTAATCGACTCGACCTGCTTCGTAGTTTGACGGCGCACCTGATAGGTTTCTCGCGAACGGATGACCCGCACGGGGGCGTTCACTTGAGGCCAAGTGGCGAGGTCCGAGACGTCCCACCACTGGCAGTGACGCGACCGATACTTTCCCTCTTCGGGCGGCGTCACCCCAAACAAACCGCAGGCATCCTGGTAGAGGTCGCGCCGCTCGTCCTTGAGGACCACCAGCGCGTGCTTACCGTGGGCCAGCAGGAGATTGAAGAAGGGGGCCTGGGCATAGAGACCATCGGCCAAAAGCAACTGAAACGCACGGGGGTAACGGGCCAGGACGCGATCCAGCAAGCGCCGGGCCGTGGTCACCTCGTCTTCGTCGGGCCGCTGGGGTTCCAGATCGAGCAGGATGCGCAACTCCGAACCCGTCAACAACTGCAGAGTGACGTTCCGATGGTAGTACTGAATCCTATCGCCTTGCTCGGTGTGAATCGTCCGCTGCAAGCATCCCGAGCATCGACGGCGATAGCTGGCGTGGGTCTCGTGACCGTCGAGAACCGCCACGCCCAGTCCGCCGATGTCCGGCAAGGCTTTGTTCCGCTTCAGGCGGAAGTAGACGTGATGCAGTCCCTCGCGCAGTTCGTGGGCGACGAGGCCGGCGTGCACGCGCCCCAGGGTGTCGCTGCTTCCGGGCGAACACCCCAGCCACTGTTTCCAGAACCGCGAGAGGCGGTGCTCTTCCAGCGCGTTCAAGCTGCCCAAGCGGGACCAGAACATCACCAGGCTGGCTTTCAGGAGAACGGCCGCCGGGATACGGGGTTGTCGTCGGGGATCGTGGACCGCCGCGACGATCCGTTCCGAAAGACCGTAGACGGTCTCGCCATACCGGATCAGGCGGCGGAGAACGGGATCACTCCTTGCGATCGAGCAGTCGCTGCCACTCGACCTGCGAGAGTTCCTCCAGCAGTTGCTGGATTTCCTGATAGCCCTGAACGCTCTGGCGGATGCGCTCTTCCCACTCCTTGGGCACGAACACCTGGCGCGGCTTGCCCCCCTGGCTCTGCACGAGGTACAGCGACGCGTGCAGTTCGCCGTGGGCACAGCGGCAGTTCGGTTTCCCGCAGCGGCGCAAACGAGGCGCCAACGTCCCGCGGAGAAAGCGCCGGCCAGAGACGATCTGCGTCAGGCGCGAGCGGCGTTTGCGCTCGCCTACCGGAAGCCTGGAGCGGGATATTGGAGGGTTTTTCATCTGATATAGTTCTACTATATCAGACAGAATCGGTGCTGTCAAGTCAAAAACGAATGCGAATCTGCTCGATCAGCGGGGACTGGGCAAAGCAATAGCAATTTCAAAGGGTTAAAGCAGGAAGGAAAGCACGAATGCGGAATCGCTGCCAGGGGCATTGCTTCCTTGCGCTTGAAGTTCAAGTTTGTAGGAGCGCGGACCAAGTAGTCTTTTGACGCTGAACACGGTTCCTCCCACCAGAATAACCGAGGCAAATGACGGCCCAATCAAACCAGGCCCGCTTCTCCTTCGGCACTCCGGCGCTGCCAGGTTGTACGGACAAGGCTGCCACCAATTGGTTTGGCAGGACGGTGGCATCGCATTCCACCTGATGTCGAATTCTTGGCTTTGACCCTTCGCGGCCCACAACAGCGGAGGCCTGCCGAGATTCAAGCTGGCTAGGGGGCGACCCGTCTTGCTGAGCCCCCAGCGCTGTGCTTGTGAACGTCAGAGCGAAGACGATACCGACGAGTAATGCGCGACGTTCCTTTCTTGTCTTCACGCTTCTCATGTGCCGCCGATGAATGGCCGTGTTAACGCTGAAAGCTCTGGCTCTCGCGCTTTTTCCCGTGCCCGAAATGGGCAGAGCTCCTGCCTTTGCCGTGATGGGCAACGGCAGAGCTAGCCGCCCGATCTTCCGCCAGCAGGTATGTAGATTCTGTCCTTGAAGATACCAGTGGAGATTTCCTCGTTCAAAGACAAGGAAAGTGGGCAGCTCAACAGTAGCCCAAGGAGGGCGAACCCTCGCCGCTGGGGGGCTGAGCCAAGCGCCCTACCATGACGACCTCATCGCACAACAATCTACACCCTCAACTAGCTTATGCTTAAATACGTTACCCCTGCAAAACTTTGGCGCAATGGCACTTAAGTACCGAGCTGGAATTTCCATTATCGAGTTTCAGCCCGACCGATAACATACACGCGATAGCAGCTTAAGGCCGCGAAAGACGTGCAACCTGATTTGCAGGCTGAACTGGAAAGGCTGCGTAAATGGATCCGTGATGGGTTTGCCCCCCTGGCGTTCCTGTATGATCTGCGAACTTACGCTGGGCTGGCGCACACGCCAAACAGAGTAGCGACCGGAATTGACGCAGCAAACCTCGGTCTCCCGACGAATAACTGGCACCGTAACGACTATCTAGACCTTCTGAATCTCATCGCTAAGAGTGTCCAACTAATCAGCGATCTGCTTGAGGCCGCCGCCCAACTCGCGTGACACGTCACTAAGTTACGACGCCTACCCAAATAGTCCCCCACCTGCACTCTTCAACTGGGTCGCACATTACGCACGTCCCTCGGCCCACGATTTGATGGGACGATGCCTGGCTGGGATGACAATGCATGGGCGCACGCTCGGAAAGCACTCGCACGCTATTAACGAAGAAGCCATTCTGTCGTCTCACAGCAGGTTGCCCCTTCCAGCTAGTTCTTGCGCGGTACAGGATTCGGCCTGAGAAGTCGGCTTCCCATCAACAATTCTGGCGTTCGACTGGATTCCGGCGTGGAGGGGCGTTTCCCAGGCGGAATCCGGGTCAAATGGTGGGTTGGGCTATTTATCGACAGCTAGTGGTGAACACGCCTTGGCGACTACTCGGTAGTGATGCCAAGTCGAGGGGATGCTGGCGCCCTTGCATAGCGGAGGCGTCCTCTAGCGCCAATGGATGAGCCACTCGCGATGCACCTAATCCGTCCCCCCAAAAGACATCAGTGACGCAGCATTGCACGTCGAAAGTTTTCCGCTTGATACTGTCCTTTTATTCACTTGATATATTATTGTCGAAGTCGACGGCCCCGGCGCTTCCGAATCCTGTGGCGCAAAAAGAGTCTTCACAAGACTGTCCCCTATATAAGGAACTGAGAGCAGCGCATTCCATCATGGCCCGGTGCAACCCTCGCCAACAAAGGCCGATTACATTTGCGCAGACCAAACTGCCACCCTCACTTTTCGCTGGCGGAAAGGCGGCAGACCCTACATTTACGGAGCCCTTGACACCGCACTAAAGGTTATCTAGGCTGGCCCGTGCTGGCCGATGCCCTGGCCCGAAGGCCACATTAACATTCAGGGCGTTTTCGCCTGCCCTAAAGCAGGAGTGCCAAGGATGAAAGTAACTTCCGCCGTTCTAGCCGCTCTTGCGGCCACACTCGTCGTCGGTACGCTCCATGCCCAACTCAAGGAGCGCCCAATTCCTCGCCTAATCAACAAAGATGGGCGTTTCGCCCTGTTGGTTGACGATGCGCCTTATTTGATGTTAGGCGCACAGGTGCACAATTCCAGCGACTGGCCGGCCATGTTTCCGAAAGTGTGGCCCGCCATGGAATACCTCAATGTCAATACCGTGGAAATTCCGGTTTACTGGGAGCAGTTCGAACCACGGCAGGGACAGTACGACTACACGGCAATCGACACGGTTCTCGCTGAGGCCCGCAAGCATCACATTCGCCTGGTGCTGCTCTGGTTCGGAACCTGGAAAAACGGCAGCCAGCACTTCATGCCCGAGTGGATGAAACTGGCCCCCGACCGCTATCCGCACATGGTCGATCAGAACGGGCAAGCTGTGGACTCGCCCTCACCCTATGCCACCGCGTCGCTCGACGCGGACAAGAGTGCGTTCACCGCATTCATGCGGCACCTGAAAACAGCCGATCCGCAGCGCACCGCCATCATGGTTCAGGTGGAGAACGAACCCGGCACCTGGGGCAGCGTCCGCGATTACTCGCCCGCCGCCCAGAGACTCTTCGAAGCGCCGGTGCCGCCCGAGGTCCTCAATGCCATGCAGGTGAAGGCGGCTTCGCCATCCCCGAACTGGCAGGAAGCCTTTGGCCCCGAAGCCGAAGTCTGCTTCCACGCTTGGTCGGTAGCGAGATATGTCGGGCAAGTCGCCGCCGCGGGGAAGGCCGTTTATCCGCTTGCCGCTCTATGCCAACGCGGCTTTGCGCGACCCGCTGAAGCCGGGCGCTCCCGGCAGTTACGAGAGCGGCGGCCCCACGGACAATGTGCTCGCCATCTGGAAAGTCGCGGCGCCCGCGCTGGATATTCTGGCGCCCGACATTTACCAGAACGACCCCGCCGCGTACTTGAAGGTGCTCGAACTCTACCATCGCAACGACAATCCCCTGTTCGTCCCCGAGACTGGTGGCGCCGGCAATGCCCGTTTCTTTTTCTCGGCGCTCGGCCTTCAGGCCATAGGATTCTCGCCGTTCGGGATGGATTACACCCGCAACCGCGCCGATGCTGCCGGGGGTTCCCGACCACGCGAGGAGTTCCTGACTCCCTGGGCCATGAATTACCGGTTGATCGGCCCCATGCAGCGGGCGATCGCCCGCCTCAATTTCGAGGGCAAGCTCCAGGCCACCGCCGAGGAAGCGGGTAAGGTCACTGAGACCCTGCCGTTCGGACCTTGGGAGGCGGTAGTGTCATATGGTGCGTCCCGCAACAATCGCGCCGTGGGGAATCCGGAGCCGACGGGGCGCGTTCTGGTTGCTCAACTGAAAGACAATCAGTTCCTCGTGGCCGGATTCTTTTGCCGCGTCGACTTCCGGCCGACCGATGCCGAGCACCACCGGCCTGTCGAAGAGGGAACGGGACAGATTCCGTCTGCCATGATCGACGGTAGATGGCAGCACCGGCAGTTCCTGCGTGTCGAAGAGGGAGCGTACGAAAACGGAATCTTCAAGTTCCTTCGCATCTGGAATGGCGACGAGACGGACTGGGGCCTCAACTTCGGCGCGGAGCCCGTGGTGCTGCGCGTCACGCTTGGCACCTACTAGAGAGTAAGCATTGTGCTGCCTACATCTAATGGAGTATGTAGCCTCTACCTTCCCGTTGCGAACTGAGTGGAGATTGCTTTACCTGACCCTCCGCGGACGAATCAACGCTCGGCGTCTTCGGGCGCGCCTGGTTCATCGAGAAGCTGTATGCTGGTGGCCGGCCCAAGGTCCGGATCTTTCCAGGAAGACAAAGCCCAAACGACTTTCTTGTCCGCAGTCACTTCAAGGACCTGCACGGTGCCCGGCCAGTGTGATGCGTCGCTGTCCCCCGCGATCCAACACGTTATTATGGTGTTGCCGTTGGCCATCCGGTCAGCCGTCTGAATGTTGCCCAACTTGTATTCGGGCACGTCCGCCTGCGTGAACTCCCATACCGTCTCTCCTTGGGGGTTGACCTCACGCGCGTAGCGGCTCCAGTCTCCCGCGATCAGGGTGTTGCCGTTCTTGAGCCGGACCGCTTGCCAGGGCGATTTGGCCGGAACCGACCAAAGCGCCTTGCCGTCCAGGTCATACTCGACAACTTTGCCTTCCCCGAGGTGTGGCACCAGCAACGTGCCCGCTTTGGTCATGCGAACGTGCCGAAACTGTCCGTGCGTCCCAGCGACGGTGGTCGGAATGGGGATCGCCTTTTCGATGTTTCCCGTGGCGGTGTTGATAATCATTGCCTGAGCCGGATTGCCGTTACGCATGATCAAGACGCGGTCCTTGCCGAGGGACTGGCACGAGTGAATTTCGGTTCCGGGCGGAGCGGAATAATTCCACAGAAGTTGCTTGGCCGGGCTGACCATTCCCGCTCCTGACATGCGGGAAAAGATGACGTTGCCATTGGACAGCAGCGTGGCGTCGTCGAACTCCTGGTTTCCGCCGCTCGGGGTTTTTATCGGCATGGAATACTGCCAGACGATTTTGCCTGCACGGACGATGAAGATGGACTGCGCCAGGGGCTTCCGCGTATCCCATTCCCCGGCGTAGAGGAAAGGATGCTGCGCTGGCCCCTTACCCGGCAACGTAGCTGGAGTCGTGGCGGTGGCAGCGGTAGGCGGGTTTGCGCCGGGATTCCTCTGATATTGGGCGATCACGTACTTCTCCACGGCCTGTCCGCCGCCCTCGGTCTGCTCCACCCGGCTGGCCGAGAGCCATAGTTGGAGGCCAGCTCTGGGGAAATCACCTGCGCTTGGCGATGGCGAATCGGCTGAGTACCCGTTCAAGGCTGAAACCGCGCTGACGGCGGCCAAAACCAGTTTCAGAAATGCATTTTCCAAGTTCATACAGTTTCCTTGGTTTGATGGCATGGTGGGCTCCCTCGACCCCACGATTCCGCTTGACTTGTGATCTCTTGCGCGTAACGTAGTAAATCAAACCGGAGAAATGTATGCAAATGAAAATGAATGCGGTGTCCGCGTTAGGTTTGATGGTGTGTACCGCTGCGCTGTCGATTTCGGCCGAGGCACAGGCCGCCGCTACGCCACACTTGCAGAAACAGGGTACTGCCACCCAGCTGATCGTGGATGGCAAGCCGTTTCTGGCTCTCGCGGGAGAACTTACCAACAACGCAGCCACCAGTCTCCCTATGATGGAGCCGATCTGGCCAAAGCTTGTCGCTGACAACCTGAACACCGTGCTGGTAGCTATCTCCTGGGCGCAGTTTGAGCCCGAAGAAGGGAAGTTCAATTACACCCAGGTGGATGGAGTAATCGCCAAGGCCAGAGAGAACAACCTGCATATCGTCTTTCTCTGGTTCGCTAGCTGGAAAAATGGCACTTCCAGTTTTGCGCCGTACTGGGTGAAGAAGGATTACGGTCGCTTTCCGCGCATTCAGATCGACGATGGCAGCACCGTTTCGATCTCGGGTCCCGTCGAACTTCTCAGCACATTTGGTGATGCCACGAGGGATGCGGACGCTGCCGCGTTCGGGGCATTGATGCGGCATATCAAGGAAGTCGATGGCACCGAACACACCGTACTGATGATGCAGGTAGAGAACGAAGTGGGCGCGCTGCGGGATTCGCGAGATCGATCTCCAACAGCGAACCGCGCGTTTGCCGGGCCGGTGCCGGCGGAGCTGATGAATTACCTGGAATCGCACAAGGATACGCTGATTCCGGAGTTCCGTGCGGTCTGGGCGGCGAATGGCTACAAGAAATCCGGAACCTGGGAAGAGGTCTTCGGTCGCAGCAAGCCGGCTGACGTGAAGATTCCGATTCAGACGACGAGCCCGCCGATGAGCGCGTACGAACATGAAGTCAGTTGGAAGGAACTGCACTGGCCTTCGGATGAGATATTCATGGCCTGGAACTATGCGCGTTTCGTAGAGAAGGTGGTCCAGGCGGGCAAGGCAGTCTATGACATTCCCATCTACGTGAACGGGTGGCTACAGCAGCCGAATCATGCCTGGCCGGGAACGTATCCCAGCGGCGGTCCATTGCCTCAAGTGCACGACGTCTGGCGGGCCGGAGCTCCGGACGTGGATATCCTTGCACCGGATCTCTACCTGCCGTATTTCGACGAAGTTTGCGAAAGATTCAGCAGGAACGGGAACCCGCTCTTTATTCCAGAGACGAGCACCGATGAGTCCAACGTAATCATGGCAGTCGGCAAGTACAATGCGATCGGCTTTTCTCCGTTTGGCGTTGACGGGGCTAGGCCGATTCCCCCGGAGCTTGCAGCCACATATCAAATGCTCTCCCAATTATCGCCGATGATCCTTGCGCATCAGGGGAGTGACACCATGACCGCGGTGCGGATGATCCAGGGAGACCCGCCCAAGCAGGTCAAACTGGGCAATTACACCCTGACATTTACATTTACTGGCCGGATCAGGGGCCTTGCCCCGCAAGCCAAAGGGGGAGTGGTGTCGCCTCCTCCGCGACAGCCGATTGGAACACAGCCGGCAGAACCCCTGCAGCCGCTGGAAGCGGCTGCAGTTGTGATTGCCAGCGGTCCCGACGAGTTTTATTTCGGCGGAGGCGGCATGCGCGTCGACTTTACGGCGAACACGCCCGGACCGTCCAATGTGGGACTCGGCATCGTGCAGCAAGGCACGTTTGTGGACGGGAAGTGGGACCTTACCCGTTGGATCGAAGGCGATGATGATGCACAGGGAGAGATCCTGTTGCTGCATCCGGGCACGATTCTGCGGGTAATGCTCTACCGCTTTCCATAAGTTGAAAACTTCGATGGCGCCTGCCGGAGCAGTTCTCCAGCAGGCGCAAACAAGGTTCATCGGGGAGTGTGCGCCTTTTCGGGCGCTCGAAGGCGCCCTATCCACGATTTGACGGCGCATCGGGAAGTTAACCGGATTTGGATCGATCCTCCCTGACGGCGTGTGTTTATCCACGGTATCCGCCGCCGATTTCCGGCCTGATAAGTCGGCTTCACGGCTAGAGCATTTCCATTTATTATGTAGCGTATCGGGCGCTAAAAAAGAAGCCTTTGCAGTCTGCGGCGGAAATGGACTGGAAGGCCTTTTTCGCTGCCTGCAGCAGTTGTTCTTCGGTCCGAGGAGCGTGGCCGCGCAGGACTTGTTTGATCTTGCTCCACATGGGCTCGATGGGATTGAAGTCCGGCGAATAAGGCGGCAGATACAGCAGCCGGGCGCCGGCGGCGGCAAGGGCTTCCCGGACTCCCCGGATTTTGTGCGTGGCCAGATTATCCAGAATCACCACCTCACCAGGGCGCAGGGCGGGTGCAAGTCCCTGTGTCACCCAAGCCAAAAACATGTCGCCGTTCATGGGCCCTTCAAAAAGCCAAGGAGCGCAGGGACCCTCCAGACGAATGCCGGAGATCAAGGTGCTCGTCTGATAGTGTCCGTGCGGGATGCGCGCCAAGAGTCTTTGCCCACCCCGCGCGCGGCCCCGCAGGCGCGTCATCTTGGTGTTGGCTCCGCTTTCGTCCACAAACACCAGATGGGCCGTGAGCTCGGCCGCCAACTCCTCATGCCAGTGCGCCCTTTTTTCGGCGACGTCGGGGCGTTCTTGTTCGGCGGCGGCCAGAGTTTTTTTTAAACTTCCAACCCAGGCGCCGCAGCCAGAGATCGATCGTGGAGGTGCGGAAAGGGCGATCCAGGCCCGCGCCCAACTCGGCCAGCGTGGCGTCGGCCTGTTCCGATAGAAGGTGGTGAAGACACTGTTTTCGCTCTTCGGTGAGTAGCGTCTTGCGCCCACATAAATACGTCCGGGGTTCCAACGTGCGGCGCGCACGAAACTGCTGGCGCACGCGACGCACCGCCGCCATGCAGAAACCAGAAAACTGCGCGATCTCCCGCGTGCCCCGGCCTCGTTCGTAGAGTTCCAGAATGCGCTTGCGGATCGGAATCGGTATGGCTCGCATGAGCAGACTCTGCCACAAAAGTCCGCTCTCAGCAAGCTACATTATTTATGGAAACGCTCTAGTACGCGCCGGGTCGCCCACCAATGTGGCCCTCTCGGCATCCTCAAGCGGCCCTGCCCGCGAAAACCGTCGAGACCACTTTCGCAGAATCATTGAGCTGAGGACACAAGGCTCTTTGGCAGGCCGTCGAAGGCCCATCGGCACTCGCCATAGGCCAGCTTCCCACAACCACGCGACACGCCCACGTGCTACACTGCACGGCTGGGAGGCCGATTATGACCAACGAAATCACTCGCCGACAATTCCTCTCCGCCGGAGCCGCGGCCAACATCGCTGCTCGGCCGGCTCCAGGAATGCTCGCCGGAGTTGAAGCGCCCGCTGAGAGGCCCAAGCGTAGGTTCTACGCAATTCTGAGCCTCGGACGTTCTCGGTTTTCATGCCGGTTTCCCTCAAGCGCTTGAACTCACCGTCAAGCACGGCTTCGAGGGCCTGGATCCTGATCCAAACTACTTCGCTTCCCTGGGTGATGAGGGAATCAAGCGTCTCCGGGACGACCTTCAGGCGAAGAATCTCAAGTTGGGCGCTGCCGGTCTGCCGGTGGAGTTTCGCAAGGATGAGGCGACGTTTAACGACGGGTTGAAAAAGCTTCCGGCTACGGCCGACATCCTGCAGCGAGCTGGGGCCTCGAGCGTCAGCACCTGGGTTCTCCCTTGCAGCAATGACCTCACCTACCCACAGAATTTCCGCCAGCACGCCTACCGCCTACGCCAGTGCGCGCAGATTCTCGCCGATAGGGGCCAGAAACTCGGCTTGGAGTACGTTGCGCCGAGAACCCTTTGGCGCAGCCAGCGACATCCCTTCCTCCACACCCTGAGCGAGACGAAGGAACTAATTGTCGCAATCGGCACCAACAACCTGGGCATTCAGCTCGATAGCTGGCACTGGTTCAACGCGGAAGAGACGGATAAGGACCTGTTGGCCCTCCGCGGTTCGGATGTGGTGACGGTGGACCTGAACGATGCGCCCCGCGGCCTCTCGCTGGATCAATACCAGGACGATCACCGTGAGCTGCCTGTCGCGACGGGCGTCATCCCTGTAAAGGACTTCCTGAACGCGCTGGTCCAGATTGGCTACGGCGGTCCCATCCAGGCCGAACCCTTCAATGCCGCCTTGCGTGCCATGCCACTCGACCAGGCTTGCAGCAGCGCCTCCGCGGCCATGAGGAGGGCTTTCAGCCTTCTGTGACTCCGCGCCCGTTTTGTACCTCGGACTGGAGTGCTACACATTCTCGGCGGTGCGCCTGTCAGTGGTGGGAAGGGCTGTTCTCGACAGATATCGTTTTCCGGTCTGAGCCATGCGTCAGCGCTAGCGCCGCTGGGTGCAACTTCCGGATCCCCGTGACCCGGCCGTAATCGGCAGGATGGTGCGCCAATCATCTCGGACCTCGCGAGTTCGCCACTGTCGCAGCGGGGAACATCGGCAGCGACTTAGGTGTCGTTCGGTTCTCCTGGCTCCGCAGCGCAGAAGCCCATGCTTTCGGCGTCATTCCGAAAGTCTGTCGGAACAGTCCGACGAACGCGCTCGTCTGCCGATAACCGACCTCGGCAGCAATTGCCTTTACAGACCTTCCTTCAACCAGCAGCTCTATCCCTTTCATCAGCCTCGCCTGCCGCCGCCAAAACTCGAAGCTTGTCCCAACCTCTTTGCGGAAAGCCCTTTGGATTGTCCTGACGCTTACACCGACCCTTCTACGCAGTTCATCTAGCGATGGTGCATCGGCTTGGTTTGCCATGAAGGATTGAGCTACGCCCAGCGCTCGCGAATCTTCAGGCAGCGCAACCGACATAGGAACTGGCGCAGCGTTCTGTAATTCGAAGATGATGAGATCCCGGAGCCCACAGTGGAGATAATTCTTCATCTGCAATTGACCGATTCTCACCGCCTCTAGCACGAGTTCTCGGAACAGGGGAGAGACGTAAAGCACAGTGCAGACCTCCGGGGCACGTGGGACAAGTCCTCGCCTTAGGTAGAGAGTCCGCATCGAAACCGCGCCCGACATGCGGATTCGGTGCTTCGTTCGCGCGGGAATCCATAGTGCAAGATGAGGAGGTGTCAGCCAGAGGCTTTGGCCGGCCGCAACCTCCATCACTCCGCGCGTTGCGTAGATCAGTTGGTCAGAATTGTGAGCGTGTTCAGGGACGTTGTATGTGGCGGGATATTCATAGGCGAGCGTGGAGATCATAACGCCCGGCCTCGGATCGTATTGGTTCACCATGCTGTGTCGCATGACAGCTATATTATGGCGTATCAGGGAGCTACGCGACAGCACCAATTCGGTAGATACTATCGGCATGGCTAAACAGACATCAGGGAACGTGAGACAGGAAATGCCTCTCGACGTGCACAGGGAATCTCTGCTGGGGTCTCAAAAGCTTGTGGCTTTTGTTGCCACCCGAGACCCGGGTCGAGCCAAAGCGTTCTATCGTGACACGCTTGGTCTGCGCCTGGTCAGCGAGGACGAATTTGCGCTCGTATTCGATGCCGCAGGAACGATGTTGCGAATTACACGCGTTCAAGAAGTAGCAGCAGCGAAATATACCGTTTTAGGGTGGCAGGTCCCAGACATCGTTTGCACGGCGAGGAACCTCCAAAAGGCTCATGTCACCCTGAAACGCTATCCGGGAATGCAGCAAGACGAACTTGGGATTTGGATCTCGCCTAGCGGGGCGAGGGTAGCGTGGTTCAAAGACCCGGATGGAAACACTTTGGGCATCACGCAGTTTTGAGCGCCCAGGACGCGCCGCCACGGACCTTGCTCACCGGCTGTGTGCCGTTCCGCTTGCCATTGATAACAGGGTTGACGTTGAAGGCTCTCACGATTAATCTCAACGATATGAAATCAGTGAGACGCCAGCCGCGACCGGAACCGTTCTCAGATCTGGAAATCGATACAATCTGAGGCGAGAAGGTCTTGGCCAAGCTAAGCAACTCGACGGAGACCTCCGTCGCCGTTGATTATGCGTTGGTTCAGCGTGAACTCTGGCAGATTTCCGTCGTTGCCAAAGCGAAGCGCGACGAGGGAACGGAGTACGGCCCAACTGAGATTCGCAGAGATTTCGTCGGGAAAAGAGTACTCACATACGCAAAAGACAAAGACCTGGAGGAGGCGGCCAGGGCCGGAGGGAACGTTTCAACCCTCGCGGCAAAAATTATTGCACGGCCCCTCATCCTCACCGCAGAAACGGTACCCCAGTACGCCAAGCGGCCACGCCTAGCTGGTAGGAATCAACGGAAGGTTATGCTTCGGAGACGCCGCAAGTGACACTCGACTGCAATTCATCGTTTTTACTTTCCTTTACTTTTTCTCACATTTAATTCTTTGGCCCGAGGCTATCCCCATACCGTATAACAAACCTTGTGCCGCATTCCAGCCCGTTTCTGCGGGCTTCATTTTGCTTCAAGCATTCGCGAATCTGTCAGTCGAATCACCATAGGGCTGATCTGGCCTTATCGCTTCCACAGGCAGGGCATGTGATGGCTGGCGCGGTAGTTGATCACTGCTTCCCAAATGTGGCTGCTGCGCGGCGAGGCGGGCGCATTGGCGGCAACAAGCTCACTCCTCGAACGCGGCGCCTCCGAAAACCGGTCGGCCCCCGAGCGAGGTGTAGAAGCCATAGAACGCCATCGCGGCCATCAGCAGAATCCCGGCCAGACCGATGCCCGCATACCAAGCAGACCCTTGGGTCGTCAGGGGAAGGCAGCGCAGGATCACGCGCTCGGCGATGGGATCGATGTCCTTCACCAGCGGCGAGGGATTTGTAGGCGGCGTGTTTTCATGCGCCCGGCGCAGCTCGGCGACCGCGGTAGCCTCAAAGGCGCGCTTTCCCGTGAATACTTCGTAGAGCACCCGACCCAGCGCGTAAACGTCGCTCTGGATGCTGGCGTCCCTGCCCGCCAGTTGCTCCGGCGTCATGTAAGCAGGGAGTCTGGTGACGCAGTTCGACGGGTAGGCCATTTTTCGTCAGAGAGGTCGGCGACGCGTGCATGGAAAACAATGTATGCACCACCCGCGTCGACTTTTCTGGAATCTAGCGCCACACTGCCTCCCCCGTCCCTGAGAGTGCCCTGTCCAGATACGTTGCCGCGCTAATCAGTGCGAGATGCGTGAATGCTTGGGGAAAATTTCCAAGATGTCGCCCATTCGAACCCAGCTCCTCCGAATATAGCCCAAGATGATTGGCATATCCCAAGAGTTTTTCAAACAACAACTGCGCCTTTTCCAAGTCGCCAGCACGGGCCAGGCATTCCACATACCAAAACGCGCAGGCGGTGAAGCTGCCCTCTCCGCCCGGAAGGCCATCCACGTGGGTGCGTTCCACCTCGTAGCGACGGACAAGCGTGCCTTCGACCAGTCTTGTTTCTATGGCCTTCATCGTGGAAAGCCACATTGGGTCGACGGGGCTAATGAACCTCATCATGGGCATGAGCAGCGCTGAAGCGTCCAAATCTTCCGTTCCCTTAGCCTGCACAAACGACTGCAGCCGGTCGTTCCAGAAGCTGGTGAAGATATCATTCCGAATTTCGTCTCGCGTGCGCTGCCATAAATCGAGAGGTCCCGAAAGCGAGCGCTTCTGTGCAAGGCGCAAAGCACGATCGAAGGCCACCCAGCACATGACGCGAGAGTGCAGGAATTCTCTGGCCCCACCGCGGACCTCCCATATCCCCTCGTCAGGCCGCTGCCAGTTCTTCCCCAGCCACTCCAGGATGCGCTGAACATCCTGCCATCCGGCATATGAAATGGGATCGCCGTACTTATTCGCCAGGTAAATGGAGTCCATCATTTCGCCGTAAATGTCCAGTTGCAGTTGCTGATAAGCGGCGTTTCCAATGCGTACGGGACGCGAATTCTCGTACCCGCACAGATGGTCGAGGGTAATCTCGTCGAGTTTTTGCCTGCCATCAATCCCATACATTACCTGCAACGGTCCCCGCTCCGCGTCGTCACTCAGCCGTCCTTTCAGCCAGTTAATGAAGGCCTCCATTTCTTCCACAAAACCGAGTCGAATCAGTGCATACAGCGAGAACGTTGCATCCCGCAACCAGGTGAAGCGATAGTCCCAATTACGCACTCCCCCAATACTCTCCGGCAGAGAAAACGTAGGCGCCGCAATCAATGAGCCGTGCTTGCGGCTGGTGAGCAACTTTAAAATCAGGGCTGAGCGGTTGACCATTTCTCGCCAACGACCCCGGTATTTCGATTTCGCAATCCATTTCTTCCAGAAGCGCGATGTTCGCTGGAAGCGCTCTCCTAGAAGCTCCATCTCAGGTGGTTGTCCTTGCGGACGCTGTCCTCCGAACACGAAGGTCGCTGTTGCGCCGGCTTCCAAGCTGAAGTGTGTAATCGCGTCTTGAGACTGTTGTGCCAAAACAACACTGGAGTACAAAGCCATCGGCTGACAAGTATTGTCGGCCGGGAAGAACGTGGCGCACCGGCCCGAGATTTCCGTCCGGTGCGCTGTTGCTGCATAGTTAAATCTTGGCTGGCAACACATCTTGAAACTTACTTTGCCTCGGATGACGGAGACCATCCGAACGATCTCATTTGGCCCTTCCGTGTCGTTCTCAATCGGCATGTAGTCGGTCAGCTCGGCGACACCTTCCTCGGCCAGGAATCGCGTCAGCAGAATGTTTGTATCCGGCAAATAGAGTTGGCGGACCCGCATGCTCGTGAGCTGGGGCTCAATCTGAAAGCGGCCACCCTCTTTGTCATCGAGCAGCGCCGCAAACACCGTGGGAGAATCGAAATCCGGGTAGCAGAAAAAATCGATCGAGCCGTCCATGCCCACCAGCGCAACGGACCGCATGTTGCCGATAACGGCGTAGTTTTCAATGGGCTGAAGGCTCATAAGTACGTAACGAACTCCTTCAGGAGGAATAGATGCGGTCGAACCCGCATAGGTTTCGGGCGGTCCTGTTGAATAGTCTTGCCTGCCCCACTTCAGGTCGACGGTTCGTTGGGTGGCGCTTATACCGCTCATGCTTAGAGGAGTGGATCTGCCCGAATGGATCCGCGGCTTTATTCCTGTGGAATGGACAAGGCCGGAGTCCCACAATCGCGAGTGGAAAAAACTACTCCGCGCGAAAGGCGCTCCCAACAGCGTCTCGCCGCCCCCTGAAGATACCCAACGTTTTGGTCTGTGGTTTATGCATGGGGCGCGAACTTGACGCGCTGTTTTACATTTTGTAAATCTTCGGCGGCAGCTTCCGGTTCGGGGCGACGGTTCCGGGGATCGCGAGGTTTAATGTCTCAGGTGCACTGGGAAGGTTGGCCTTGGCGGTGTGGCTCAATTCGAACACAGCGCCGCAGAGCCGCAATTCAGAATTTAAGATTTGAAATTCAAGAGCATGTAACGAGAACGATGATCGGCGCTGGTTGACGACTTCCGGGGAATGATCAATGGTGGTATGCAGTTCGCATTTGACCCCGAAGGGTCCGCCAGGTGGGCCGTTTTCATGACTGGGGTGAAGCCGCCCTTCCACGACACATCGGCGCGGAGTCACCAGTTACCTCGAGGTGATCACCGCACAAAGTGCCGCACTCGCGGATCGAGTGACCGCGGTCAATATCCCGGGTCGTCGTATGGCCGACACCGTGTTGCTGATTCAGGCGCTCGGTGGCGGATGGGACCGATCGAGTCTACCGGACCGGCCTGAATGCTGCGGCACGCTGGTGAGCAGCAATTCCTATTGACGGGTGTTTTTTCCTGCGCCGCCGCTCGCCGCTCGTACAAGGGGCCCATTGAGCGCCCCATACGAGACATGCGCTTGTCCTATGAATGTTCCACGTTGAGCGGCACAGGGCAGAGAGGATTGACAGCAGCACCGATCTGCAGCGCCTCGATGTAATTGCGGCAGAGCGTGGCATCGGTGAGGCCCAGCGTCAGGAGAAGCTCCGAGGCTCGGTGACAGATTTCGATCGAAGAATGGATGAGAAAGTTTTTGACCAGCCGCAGATGCTTTTGGGAAGCACTGCCACGGTCAACGAGCCTTGCGCCAGTCAGGACCACCTGGATTGAGATCCATAGCCTTGTTGCAAGGTCTGCAACCCTCGCCGCTTCGCATTGGCGGCTCGAAACCAAACCAGTCCGCTCGCCTCCCTGCAGGATTGCCTCTCGCACCATGCGCACACTTTCGGAGGCAAGTTGAAGGGTCCGCCAGCCCGGCCCCCATAGGGAACCCATGGAGCCTTGGCCGGGCCCAGCAGCAACTTCCAGGCTATCTAAATGGGGAAGAACATCCTCCAAGTCGCCGCGATCCTGATCCAATAGATTTCTGGCAATGGCGAAGCGCAGAATCTCGGAGGCCCCCTCTCCAATGGTTAACAGCCGCGCGTCACGGTAATTCTGCTCGACTTTGTAATCCCGCATGTAACCGTAGCCGCCCATTATTTGGATCGCCTCGTCGGTGATTCGCAGGGCGGTCTCGGTCGCGAACACTTTGGCCATGCATGCTTGCACCTTAAAAGGCTTGAGCGCGTCGGCAAGCTGGGCAGCGCTGCGCACTCCTTGCCATGCCACCCAGAGGCTCTCTTCCATGCCGGACAGCTTGGCCTGCGTAAGCGGCTGGTCAAAAAGCGATCCGCCGGCCACCTTCCGCTCTTTGGAGTAAGCCGCAGCGCGCTGGAGCGAGTCCCGCGCCAAACCCAGGGCAAGAGCGGCGATCCCCACTCTTCCTCGTAAGAGCACCTGGCGAGCCACTTTGCCGCCGCTTCCAATTGGACCCAGAATGGCGTCACCGGCAACAGGAACATCGTCAAACTTCAGCGCCGCCGTGTCCGAACGCAACATGCCCATCTTGCCGTGCAGGGCCGTTCGGGCAATGCGCTCCTCGTTGCCGCGGCTTTCCACAACGCAGGAGGTTATGCCGTCGTCCCTGCCGTTTTCCCATAGGGCGCGGGCAAGCACCACGAACAGGCCGGCGCGGCGACCGTTCGTAATGAAGGTCTTCTCGCCATTCAGCTTCCAGCCCGCGGGGGACCTCTCGAGCCTGGTCCTCATATCATGGAAAATATTGCTGCCTGCCTGGGGTTCGGTCAGACACCACGCGCCAATGTCTGCGCCGCTGGTCAGCCTTGGAAGGTAATTGTGTCTCTGCCTATCGTTGCCACCTAGAAGAATATGCGATGTCGCCAGGGATTCGTGTGCGGCGAGGGTAAGCGCCAGCGAACCGTCACACGCTGCGATGCCCTCAATGATAGACAATATACCTACCAGAGTTCCGCTCTGACCGCCGTATTCGGCGGGGACGGCTGAGCCGACAAAACCATTGTTGGCTGCCAGCGAAATGAACCTCCCGGGGAATTCCTCTGCGCCGAGTCGGCTGAGGTAGGGTACAAGTTCGCGATCCCCAAACTCGCCTACAGACTTGGCTAAGAGAAAGAAGTCATCATCCTCATGGAGTTCCGCCAAAATCTCACGTCCCGTCATTTGTCCTCAGCCCCTCTTTAGGTTAGAACCATATCCTGGCCGAATGGTTCGATGTAGGGGGACGGCTTGCCGTCCCCGCGTTGCAGCTCGTCCCGACGCGGGTAGGGCAAGCCCTACCCCTACGCCGCTTCTACAGGGGGCGACACGATCGGGCCGTGGCGCGGTGAATCCTCCGCGCCCGTCCGATGAGTGCGTACGGCCAGTTATGTCTTGAAAAGCCTAAGTTGTAATTATACACAACTTTCGGGGCTGTCGGAACATCACCTAAAACAGTGGAGTTGCGGCGAGAACTTCGACCTAAGGAGGCCCATGGGCGATTTTGCATGGCAACCGAGCGGCAGATATCTCAACCGTTCAAGGGTGCGGCACTTCATGGATGTCCACGGAATCCGCTCGTGGCAGGAGCTTACCGGCCGCTCGACCCTCGATATCGAATGGTTCTGGAACTCCGCCCTTGAGCACCTTGGAGTCGAGTGGTTCGAGAAATACACGCGCCTGTACGATGACTCCCGCGGGATGCCGTGGACAACTTGGTTTTCGGGGGGGAAGCTCAACATTGTTCATAACTGCCTCGACCGGCACATCCGGGATGGCCGAGGAGCAGCCACGGCTTTATGGTTTGAGTCGGATGACGGATCGCAAAGATCACTTAGTTATAACCAACTCTACGAGTCCGTAAACCGCCTTGCCGCAACGATAAAGCATCTGGGGATTCGAAAGGGAGATCGGGTTGCGATGTGCATGCCCATTTCCCCCGAGGCTGTTATTGTGATGCTCGCAGCCCTTAAATTAGGGGCTGCTTGCGTCCAAATACCGGCGCGAATCGCCGCGGAGGATATCGCCTTTCGCATCCAGCAGGCCCAGTCCCGCCTGCTTTTCGTCAATGACGGCTACCCGCGTGCCGGCAAGGTGATAAGGACCGAGTGTGTTTACGAAGCGGTGCTGAATTCAGCGCCCTCGGTGGAGTGGGTCGTTGTCAACGAACGCACGGGTAGCGGCCTGGCGCACCGTCCGAAATGCCTGTCCTGGAACACGGTCATGCATCGCTCACCGGCAGACGGCGATGTGGAGACCGAAGTTGTCGATTCTGAACATCCGGCGCTGATTCTGTATAGCTCCGGTACAACCGGCAAAGCAAAAACGGTGATTCACACTCATGCTGGAGCACTGGCGCAAGTCGCAAAAGAAATCGGTTATGTGTTTGATTGCCAAGGGAACGACGTTTTTTACTGGTTCACAAACTTCGGCTGGATGATGGCGCCATGGGAGCTCATGGGGGCGCTTTTTTTCGGAGCTGCAGTAGTTCTCTACGAGGGAACGCACCTGTTCCCAACAGCGCACCGTCTGTTTGAAATCATCGAAAAATACGGCATTTCCATCTTCGGCTGCACGCCTTCCATCTTGCGAGAGCTCGCTAGCCTGAAGGTGGATTCCGAGCGCCACGACCTTTCCACGCTTCGGATTCTTGGCTCGACCGGCAGTGTTCTTGATGCGGCAACCTGGGAGTGGTATTTCAGAACCTTTGGCCGCGCGCGTTGTCCAATCATGAACATTTCGGGTGGGACGGAACTTATCGGATGCATGCTTTCACCCCTGCCAGTTATGCCCCTGAAACCCTCCACGCTGGGCGGTCCGGGTTTAGGTATGGCGGTGGAAGTCGTCGACTCCGAGGGGAGGACAGTGCGCGATGAGACTGGTTACCTCGTATGCCGCAAACCGTTTCCCTCCATGACCCGCGGGTTCTTGGGGGATCCCAAGCTGTTTCTCGAAACCTATTTCCCGCAGGGGCCTGACTGCTGGATCCATGGAGACTTGGCCCGGGTCGATGAGGATGGGTATTGGTACTTGCTGGGCCGCAGCGACGACCTGATTGTTCAAGGTGGCGTGAAGCACGATCCGGCCAAGCTTGAGGAGACGCTGCTCGCATTCCCGGGCCCCCCGCGCATCAGAGAGGCAGTGGCCATCGGCGCCGAAGATGAAATCAAGGGAGAGCGAATAGTTTGCTTTGTGGTGCTTGGCTCGGACGCAGCGCAGCCGCCTGAAGGGTTCTCGGCGCGTCTCAAAGCTCACATCAAGCAAACCTACGATCCCTTGGCGCAGCCCGAAGAGATCCACGTGGTAAATGATCTTCCTGTTAACCTATCTGCTAAAATCCCGAGAAGTCTTATCCGCAGAGTTTATGAGGGAAAACCTCCCGGCAACACTGCAGCCCTTGCCAATCCTCAAGCCATAGAAGAAATTCGTCGAGCGGCCGAACAAGCAAAGAGCCTCCGTGATCCGTCAGTGCCGCCGTAGGGGGACGGCTTGCCGTCCCCGCATTCCCGTGGTCGCGACGGGGGTAGGGCAAGCCCTACCCCTACATCGCACGGACCGTGGCAGTAAATTCAGACCGCTGCCCGGTCACGCTTTCAATCGCTCCCGGGATGCGAGGATCCGCCGGGCTTGCTTCAAATGCGGAGCATCCAGCATCTTCCCGTCAAGCGCCACTGCTCCACAACCGGGATTCGCATCGAAAGCGGCGACGACGCGCTCCGCGTATGCGAATTCAGCGGAGGTTGGTGTGAAGGCCTCGTTGATGACAGGGACCTGGGCGGGATGGATGGCCAGCATTCCCTGGAATCCGTCACGGCGCGCGGTTTGTGCATAGGCGCGCAAGCCCTCGATATCCCGATAAGCGGGGTAGATGGTTTCGATTGCCGCGACGCCGACAGCCGCGGCTCCGGCAATACATAACGACCTTGCCAGTTCGTAGAGAGGAGTAAAGGCGTCATGCTCATCGCGAGCGCTCGTGGCGCCCACCGCGGCGGACAGGTCTTCTGCGCCCCACGTAAAACCTGCAAGGCGATCGAGGCCATCGGCATAGGAGCCAAGTTCGAACACCGACCTTGGCGTTTCGGTCACGATCGGCAGGATTTTGGTTTCACCGATGGCCCGGCCCGTTGCGGCCTCCAGCGCGCTCAGATAATGATCGAGTTGGACCACCGCCGAGGCCGATTCTGCTTTTGGGAGGACAATTCCGGCCGGCCCGAGTAGTACGACGGCGGCGAGATCGCGCAGTGCGACCTCCGATTGGAAGGGCGTTTGGAGCGGATTGATTCTCACCCACAACTGCGATGACGTTGGCTTCGGGTCTTTCGCCAATTCCCCAACCAACTTCCTCGCGTGCGCCTTATTCTGGGGTAAAACAGCGTCCTCAAGGTCGACGATAACGGCGTCTGCCCCCAAGCCAAAAGCCTTCGCCACCATCTCCGGGCGGTCGCCCGGCACAAACAACCAGGACCGTGGCGTCATGCAACCTCCCATCCCCGGGTTACTAATGCCGAGTTCCGTCTCGACCCGTGAAGATTTTTCTCCGTGCTCTCTGCGCCAAAAAAGAGATGAAACACAGAGACCACTGAGCGTCTCTGTGTGCTCTGTGTTGATGCTTCTATAGGCACGGAGTACACGGAGAGGCCCTTTCGGTTGCGGTCGAAGACCGCGCTGGTTCTTCCACGAGGAGATCTATCTCGATCCACTGTGCGATCCTTCCCGCCGAAACAAACCGCTGAAAGCGCGCGACCGTCACGCCGCCGATTTCTTGATGAGCGCCGTCCGGCGGCACTGGCAGACGATCTCATCGCGCTGATTAAGCATTCTGTGCTCAAAAGTGACGATGCCTGCCGTGGGGCGCGACTTGCTCTCGCGCTTGTCAACCACGCGTGTCTCGGCGCGCAGTGTGTCGCCGATGAATACCGGATGAGGCATCACCACAGCGTCATAGCCAAGATTGGCGATCGCCGTGCCCTCCGTGGTGTCACTAACCGACAGCCCTATCATGAGCCCGAAAGTAAAAATGCCGTTGACCAGGATGCGGCCGAACTCGGTGGTCCGGGCGTACTCTGCATCCAGGTGGAGCGGTTGAGGATTATGCGTGAGCACTGAAATCAGCAGGTTGTCGGTTTCCGTCACAGTGCGGCGGATGCTGTGAACCATGTAGTCCCCGATGTTGAATTGCTCGTAGGTCCGGCCGGGCATATTCATCACCCCTCAGGATTGATTCGCGCCAGCACCACGCCTTCGCTGACGTGCTGACCTTCGATGGCGGAAACTGTACTGACAATGCCGCTGCACGGCGCCCGGAGAGCATGCTCGATCTTCATGGCTTCCACAGCCACCAGCGGCTGGCCCTTGGCTACCCGGTCGCCTGGACGGACGTAAACCGCGACGATGCGCCCGGGCAGGGGCGAAGCGATTGCGCCACTTGACGCCGGGCCTGTAGCCTTGGCCGCGAGTTTCGGATCCGTAAATGTGTAAGGCTCCCCGGCGGCGAAGACGACGATAGCGTCCGCGAAGTCGCGGGCCGGCAGTGTAGCCGCAGGACACGCATCCGACTCGACCTGGTAACGCGTATCACCCAACTGAACGCTGACGTGGATGTGGCGCGGGGCGTTGAGCCGGAAGCCTTCCAGGGCGCGCCACGGTTCGCTCGGATCGCGCTCCCTCGCAAGACGGGCGCTTGCGGCTGACTGAACGACCTCTTCCCACGGTTCGGGCGGCGGGATCAACCGGTCCAAGCGGTTTTCGATGAACGACGTATCGATGTCGGCTGCGACGAAATCGGGATCGGCGAGAGTCCGTACAAGGAACCCAGCGTTTGTCTTCAGGGGCCAGACCTCGACCTGCGAGCAGGCTTTTGCCAGGCGGTCCGCAGCCGAGGCGCGCGTGGGGGCAGTGGCGACGATTTTCGCAATCAGCGGATCATAAAAGGAGGTGATCTCGCCGCCTTCTTCCACGCCGGAATCGATCCGAACGCCCTGGGGAAGCCGGAAGTGTGTCAGCGGCCCGGTGCAGGGCAAGAAACCCGTTGCAGGGTTTTCGGCATAAAGCCGCGCTTCGATCGCCCAGCCCGAAATCGCAAGCTCTTCCTGGCGCAGCGGCAAGGGCTCGCCGGAGGCAACACGCAACTGCCATTCCACCAGGTCCTGACCCGTGATGGCCTCGGTGACCGGGTGTTCCACCTGAAGGCGTGTGTTCATTTCCATGAACCAAATGCGATCGGCGCTCAGGCCTCGGCTCGCATCGGCAATGAATTCGACCGTACCAGCGCCTTCGTAGGCGACCGCCCTTGCGGCTGAAACCGCGGCCGCGCACACTCGCTGGCGAGTGGCCACATCCATGCCGGGGGCCGGCGCCTCCTCGATGACTTTCTGGTAGCGCCGTTGGATCGAACAATCGCGCTCGAAGAGATGAACGACATTACCGCAACGGTCGCCAAAGATTTGCACCTCGATATGTCGCGGCCGGTCGATATACTTCTCCAGGAAAACCCGGTCATCGCCGAAGGCCGCAGCGGCCTCGCGCTTTGCCGAGGCAAGTGCGGCGCCGAACTCTGCCGCCGTCGCGACTTTCCGCATCCCCTTACCCCCGCCCCCGGCGACGGCTTTGATTAATACCGGCCATCCGATGGCAGCGGCCGCACGGGCGAGGCCGGCTTCTGTTTGGTCTTCGCCCAGATACCCGCGCGTGGTCGGCACACCCGCCGCGTCCATGAGCCGTTTGGCTGCGTCCTTAAGCCCCATGGCGCGGATTGCGGCGGGTGGCGGGCCAACCCACACGAGCCCGGCGTCAGTGACGGCTTCGGCGAAGTCTGCGTTCTCCGAGAGGAAGCCATAGCCCGGGTGTATGGCTTCCGCACCCGATCTTTGCGCGGCCTCCAGGATTTTGTCGTGCGCAAGGTAGCTGTCACGTACGGCAGGCCGCCCAAGGTTGATCGCCGCATCCGCCTCGCGCACATGGGGAGAGCCGGCATCCGCGTCGGAGTACACCGCGATCGTCCGCACGCCCAGACGGCGAGCCGTACGTATAATGCGACGCGCGATTTCACCGCGATTAGCGATCAGGAGGCTGCCGATCATGGGGTCACATTCGGAAGACGCCGAAAGACGTCTCGGGGACGGGAGCGTTCAGGCTGGCGCTGAGTGCGAGTCCCAGCACGTCTCGCGTCTCGACCGGGTCGATGATGCCGTCGTCCCACAAACGCGCAGTGGCAAAATACGGATTCCCCTCCGCCTCGTAGCGTTCGCGGATCGGCGCTTTAAAGGCCTCCTCGTCTTCCGCGCTCCACGTTTCACCTTTGGCTTCGATTCCGTCGCGTTTGATGGTGGCGAGGACGCTCGCCGCCTGCTCGCCGCCCATAACGCTGATGCGGCTATTGGGCCAAGTGAAGAGCAGGCGCGGCGAATAGGCCCTTCCACACATGCCGTAATTGCCGGCGCCGAAGCTGCCTCCGACGATTACCGTGAACTTTGGCACTTCGGCCGAGGCCACCGCGGTCACCAGTTTGGCTCCGTCCTTGGCGATTCCTCCAGCCTCATACTTACCCCCCACCATAAAGCCCGAGATGTTCTGCAAAAACAACAGCGGAACCCGGCGCTTCGCCGCGAGCTCGATGAAGTGGGCGCCTTTCAAGGCACTTTCGGAAAATAGCACGCCATTGTTCGCCAGGATGGCGACTGGAAACCCCCAAATACGGGCAGTGCCGCAGACCAGCGTCGTCCCGTAGAGTGCTTTGAACTCATCAAACTCCGAAGCATCCACCACCCGAGCTATGACCTCACGTACGTCATAAGGAACCCTGACATCGGTGGGAATTATGCCGTAGACCTCCGCGGGATCGTACTCGGGAAGTCTGGGTTTGCGCCGATCGAGATCCGCCCTTTTCGTTGTATTAAGATTGGCAACGATGGATCGGACCAGGGAAAGGGCGTGCTCGTCATTCTCCGCCACATAATCCACGACGCCTGAGCGCTGGCCGTGCGTTTCAGCGCCACCCAATTCTTCCGCGCTGATCACCTCGCCCGTGGCAGCTTTCACCAGCGGCGGCCCGCCGAGGAAAATGGTGCCCTGATGGCGAACGATCACTGCTTCGTCGCTCATGGCAGGCACGTAGGCCCCACCTGCTGTGCAAGAACCCATGACGCTGGCGATTTGCGCAATGCCCTGCATGCTCATTCGCGCCTGGTTGAAGAAGATGCGGCCGAAGTGGTCCCGGTCGGGGAAAATCTCCGCCTGATGAGGCAAATTGGCCCCGCCGCTGTCCACCAGGTATATGCAGGGCAGGCGGTTCTGCTGCGCGATCTCTTGCGCGCGCAGGTGTTTCTTCACTGTCATGGGGAAGTAGGCGCCGCCTTTGACGGTGGCGTCGTTCGCAACGATCATCACCTCCCGGCCTGCGACGCGCCCGATGCCGGTAATGATGCCTGCACAGGGCGCTTCGCCCCGGTACATATCCCAGGCGGCCAACTGACCAATTTCGAGGAAGGGCGCTCCGGGATCCAGCAAGCGTGTTACGCGGTCCCGCGGCAAGAGCTTGCCCCGGGCAATGTGGCGCGAGCGCGCGGCTTCGGGACCCCCCAAGGCAGCGTCACTTACTCGTGCGTGCAACTCGCGAGCAAGTTGCTGGTTGCGCGCGAAGTTGAGCCGGTAGGTCTCGGCTTCAGGATCAACTTGGCTCTCGAGTTTGGGCATTCGAAAAGCGGGCCAGTTTTACAAAACGGTTCGTAGGCACCGCCACGGCTACAATTCTGGCACCTGGTACTAAAGCCGCAATACGTCTTGCAGTACCGAAGCAAGGCGTCGTCCGTTTATTTAACGTAGAAAGCCCGAGTTCGGCCCACCTCCTCAGCCAGAAAGCTGATTCCGCGAGCACGTAAAAACGACCAAGGAAGCAAGAGAATAAGCCCAGAGAACGGCACCAGAACCCTCTGGGCCCCAGCTTCCAGTATACCTCGCCACCTGTCCGAATTCCATCCGCGGTTCGCTGTCGAGGCATGATTCGGCGTGCCTTCGATATGGAGCCAGATCAACCTCGGGTACCCGGACAGCGCCGATCGGGACCCCGCTGGGCGAGGTCGGCGCTGGAATTGCCCGACCGCCTCGAATCAAGCGACCTCAAAACTTCCGCTCATCCCCGCCGCCCAATGCGCATCGCGGTGGAGAAGCCGCAAGGCCGAATAGCGGGCCTGGCGCTGCATTTTCTTCGGGCGGGGGTTCGGGGAGAAAAACCTGCCAATGTGCCCCTATTGACTGCCCCCCAAAATCTTCTTCCAGCGCGCCCAAGCATCGATGCGGGCTTGGCGATTGGCATCGCTCGCGTCCGGAGCCTCTCCGGCACGCATGAAACCGTGGCCGGCGCCTTTGTAGGTGACTGGCTCGAAAGTTTTGCCGGCCGCTTTCATCTGCTCACCAGTATCGTTAATCGTCGCTCCAATGCGCGAGTCGTTTTCCGCGTAGAAACCGTACACGGGTGCCGTGATTGCCGCCATCGCATCCTTCGCCGGCGGCATCCCGTAGAAAACAAATGCGGCGGCAAGATCCGTGCGATGCGTCGCAAAGCGGAAGCTCTGGCCTCCGCCCCAGCAAAAGCCAGTTACGAACAGCTTGCCATTGGAGGCGGGAATCTTCAGGGCATAATCGGCGACGGCGTTGAGGTCCGCGGTGACCTGATCAGGATTAAGATGGCTCACCGCCTCAACCGCAGGACTACTCATGCCTCCACCCGCACTCCCTTGGGGAAAGTCGCTGCTCCTGCCACCGTTCGGCCCCATCCCGGAAAGAAGGTCGGGGGCTACTGCGATGTAACCAGCCTCCGCCAATTGATCAGCCAGATCCTGTACCCAATCCGTCATCCCGAAAATCTCATGGATGACCAGCACTACGGGTACCTTGTCCTTTACCTCGGGGTAGACGACGAAGGTCTCCACCGCGCGCCCCTCGTGCTTTACGGTGACCCATTCACGATGTCGCGGGGACTTTTCCAGCCGTGCCCGCGCCCAGTCCTGGGCCAAAACCGGTGATGCACTCAACAAAACAAGGAACCACGCCATGATCGGTCGCATACTTCTCTCCTGACTGTCCATAGTTTTGGGCCCTGCTTCGACCCAATGGCACTCTCGGGTGATGACGATGCATTTATTACTTTTGTAACTCACTGAGCGCCGCCAGCACCTCTTCGCTGTGGCCAGGCGGTTTAACACCGGTCCAGACCTTAGCGACTTTGCCATTTGGATCAATTAGGAAGGTGTTGCGGGAGGCAAGCCCCCTATCGCTCAGTGAGCCGTAGTCGGCCACGACTTTCTTGTCGGTATCCGACAGAAGCTTGAAAGTGAGGCTCTGTTTCGCACAAAAATCCACGTGACTCTCGGTTGTGTCCACGCTCACACCGACAATCACGGCGTTCTTTTCGGCGTACTTCGAAAGGTCCCGCTGAAAGTTGTGCGCCTCGATCGTGCAGCCCGGCGTGTTGTCTTTGGGATAAAAGTACAGCACCACCCACTTGCCGCGAAAATCTTTCAAGCTTACATTACTCCCGTCCTGCGACGGCAGAGTTACCTCGGGCGCCGGTTGGCCAACTTGCGGAAGATCTCCGGCCGTGGCCAGCGAAAAGGCAAGTCCGACGCACCCTGCGGTCAAACTGAGAATGCGAACACAGTGCTCCACGTTCATTGTTTGTGACCTCCCAAGCCGGAGTTTTCGCTCTTAGTTTTCGCCCCACTCGTAGTGTAAACCCGAGCGCCTCTGAATTCAATGTCCAGATGAGTTCCGGCACTGGTGTCATTTGGAATGGACTCCCCTTTTGGAATTCTTATTATTGCCTCAATTCGATGCCGAGTTTTCGGAAAGATCCTGGGGTAAACTACTCGACGCCATGCATCAAGCCGTAGGGGCGGTTCGCGAACCGCCCCTACAACCCTTCCCGACTCCACCGGCCTCAGGGCCGCGCGAGCCACTCTTTCTTCGACGGGTTCGCTGGCGCAAATCCCGCTGTCAAGTCAGCATCCTGATAATCGCCGGTCAGGGTCACAAAGCGGCCGAACTGCGGACGAAACCCCGGTGATTCGTAGGTGGAATCAACGACGAAAATGTGGGGTTACTTCTATCTTTACTCGCACCTGAAACGGTTCGACGGGGTGGAAAACGTCTGTGAATGCCGGCGTGGCTGTTGGCGTCACTTGGGACACATAGGCGTAGTCAACGTCGTGATCGCGGCGGTTGAGCAAATTCAAAAATACGACCGAAACTCGAAATGTGTTGTTAATTTTACGACCGACCTGCGCATTGAGCAACGCCGTTGTCTTTGAGAGATAAATTGCGTCGGACGTCAAATAGCGCGGGCCGAAGTCGCGCAGGCGCAAACTCCCCGAAAAGCCTTTGAGATCGTGCAGTGTGGCGCCCGATGAAATCACCATACCAACCGCTTCGGGCACCCACCTGCCACCCGGACCTTGGTCAAAACTGGCGCCGACCGGGCAGTTCGAGTTTCTTGCGCAAAGATTGCCGTCCGCGTTGAGGAACGTCCCATCATCAGGGTCTACTGCGGTAAAAAGGGCGCGGGAGTCCGCCATGTCAAAATCAAAAGCCAAATGCCCACGTGGCGTGTAGTAGTTCGCCCATTCAACGCCATAGCGGTTGCTCGACTGTTCTGAGGGAACCGTGCCTCCGGTGTCGCCATCCTGCTCCAATTCGGAATTACTGTGGAGATACCAGAGCGAAAGGGTGCTTTGCAGATGTGGGACGGCCAGAGTGCGCACGCCGGCTTCCGCGCCTTTGGTTTGGATCAGAAGGGGAATTTTTGCGGTGAGCGTATTGGGGTAAGGATAGTCCGGCGAGATCGGTTCATAGTTTTGCGTTGCGCCACGCACGTCGTTGCTGTGGAAACTGAATCCGCCCTGTACGTAGAACTCAGTATCGGACCACGGGCCGGAAATCAAACTTAATTTTGGGCTGGGCAGGAACTTGGTGGAAGAGCCGGAATTGCGGGGGTCAGTAAAGCTGGTGAGGACACCTCTGTCGTCGTCGCCGCGCAGGGCCGCGACCGAGCGGAATTTCTCCGTCCACTGGATTTTATTTTCCACATAGAAACTTCCCAGCGTGTCCGTAAATTTATTCACGGTCGTGTCCGCGGGCAAATAACCATTGGGCTCGCCAGGGTAGGGAGCCAGAACATCTTCTTTGTCCACGCGCACGCGATTATCCGTCCGGTAAAGGCCGTTGTTGATCCAATCGTTGCGGAGCTGCAGGCCGAACGTGGTTTCCACCCTACGGCCAAACCATTGACTGAAAACCATGTGGCGTGCGTCCAGCCCACCCACCCAGCGCCTGTCCTGCTGTTCGAACTGGTCGCCCTTGACGGGGTCATACAGGTAGTAAGTGAAATCGGAAAACAAGTCGAGATCATAATAAAACCCGTAGGCCATGAGTTGCGTTACGGAATTTGCGCCGGTGTGATGCCATTCGCCCTGCAAACTATAACGCCCTGAATTGCCACCGTCAGCCGGGTTCAGGGCGCCGAAGAAACCCACGAGGGGCACGGCGTTATCGGGGATTTGATCGCTGGAGTTCCATTTTCCATGGTAACCGCGGGCCGTGATGCTGAAACCATTGGCCTCTCCGCCTCGGCTATAGGTTGCAAGTTCGTTGAATTTGGCATAACCATCCGGATGCTTCCAGGGGCCGTCATCGTAATAGGCCTCTCCACCGACCAGCAAAGTGCCCAAGCCAAGCTTTTCCGACGCGCCGAACGCGGCCCGCCCATAGCCATACATGCCGCCTTCAAAATCGACGAAGGTCTCGGGCAGGGTCTTGAAAAACACCAGATCGGCATTTCCAGTCGAGCCATAGTTGCCGACATCAGCGTCATAAGGACCTTTCTGGAAATTCACCCGCTGCACAAACTCGCCGATGACGGTGTTCATGTCCGAGTACCCCTCGCCGTGCGCGTGCGACGGCAGGTTAAGAGGCATACCGTCGAGGGAAACGGCGAAATCTGTGCCGTGGTCGAGATTGAAGCCGCGAAGAAAATATTGGTTGGCCTTGCCGCCGCCGGCGTGTTGAGTGATGATGAGACCGGGTATCGTCTCCAGAACTTCTCCCGAACGAAGAATCGGCCGATCTTGGATTTCCGTTGCGCCCACCGTTCCCTGGGTGGCGGAAACGGCAATTCCGACAAGGTCATCCGCCCGGCCATTCACGGTTATGGTGGTGCTCACGGGGCTCACGGCCAGAGAGATGCGCAGCGGGGCCGGCGCCCCGGTGGTCCCTATGGTGACGGGCGTTTCTTTGGTGGCAAAACCGGGATTAGAAACGACGAGTCGATAATTACCTGCCGAGAGTCCAGAAATAACGAAGGAGCCGTTCGCGTCCGACTGTGTCGTTCTTTGTACAGTACCGTTCGCGCTTCGAACCTGCACGGTAGCCCCGGCAATCACCGCGCCAGACGTGTCAACGACGGTTCCTGACAGCTGAGGCGTTACGGTTTCGACTCGCGCTGCGAGGTGAGCGAATTGAAGATCGACTCGCAGTGCCTCGCCGTCA
The DNA here is from genome assembly GCA_963831905.1 of uncultured Acidobacteriota bacterium. Lineage (GTDB taxonomy): Bacteria > Acidobacteriota > Terriglobia > UBA7540 > UBA7540 > CAVROP01. The sequence goes on from CAWHRX010000010.1 coordinate 1,282,644, forward strand.
CCGACGTGCACGGTCCGCCTGATTTCGTCGAAGCCGGCAGCCGAGGCGCGGATTTCGCAATCGCCCGGCGGCACCGTCGTGAAAACAAACCGCCCATTCTTATCACTTGCGGCCTCGAGGGGAGGTGCGCCGGATAGGGTGGCGAGCCTTAACTTAGCCCCCGCCACCACCGCGCCTTGCGGATCGGTCAAGCGGCCGACGATGCGGCCATCGGCCGCCCAGACGCAGGGGCTGAGGGCGAAAAACATCGACGTGAGCGCCACCATTTTCAAGGTCATCGGCGATTCCAGGTGGTGTTACACGTTTGTAAAACGTGCTACCCGTTGCGCATGGTAGCACGAAATTGTAAAGTGTGTCACGCGCAGAGTTGTCCAGAAGGAAATCTCCACCGATCACAAGTGGCCCCCGGCCGCGGCCTCTGCTTCTTGCGAGGGGGGTGAGAAGGACGAGCCGTTCGGATTGGCTGGACACGGTTTCCTGGGGCTACGAGAAGTGCCTTCGCACGTTGTGTACCCAGTCCGCCAGTAAGCCCAGCGCTAGAGCCTTGCCTTGAGTCGTGGCACCTTTCAATTGCAGCATTATTTCACTGTGGTGCTGGGCGCTTGGTGAAGCCGGATTCGCCACGTTCATAGGGATCGCGGGTAAGGAGTCATCCACCTGCAAACTCATCTGTCCTAGGGAACTCGCCAAATTGCCAATCGATGACTGTAACTGTGATGACATCAACGCCAAGGCGTTGGCGAGGGTCGCGAAACCGGCAATGGAAACCTGATGGTTTTTTCGCTGCTCATAGATTGAGGAGAATTCGAAGTCGCATTGAGCCTTGTAAACTATCGCCCTCAGTCGGTCGGCCGTTTTTGCGCTGACGGCCAGGTTGGCAACGCAGTCACGGTCGATGGGAAACTGCGGGGGCTGGCCTTCATATTGTTTAACCAGCGTGTCATAGGCGGTGAGGCGGCTCGTGATCGACTGGACGCGCGTATCGAAACCACCCAACTGCTGAACCGCCTGCTCGATGGAATCCCAGAACGAGGCGAAAGCTCCCTCGCGGAATCTGGCCTCAGCCTGATCCAGGGATTCCTCTGCAGCGATAAGATGTCCCGGCAGCAGTTCAAAGTCGTCGAGCGACTCTTTGCAGTTACGTACCAGACTGTCCGCATAATCCTTCTGACGCTGTGCTGCTTGCCTTCGTTCCGCCTCGCGCTTTTCAAGGGCGGCTCCTTCTGCCACCTGCTTTCTCTTATAGGTAGCAGCCAGTTCTTGCAGAGTTCTTACAATCGCCACAAGAATGATCACCAGAAGGACTGCAAACAAGGCTTCCACGGATTCCTCCAGATCTGCGTCGTAAGAAATCCCGGGCTTTGGAGCGGCTGTGATACCAGCACGGCGCGGCAGAGCCGCAACCAAACCGAGCCGGGAAAACTCGCGCCGGACGGCAACACGTTTGCCTATCGTACTCTACAACTCTGAGGCAAAGTGTCAATGGTACTTTTCTCCATGGGCGCAGTGGCTCGATCGCTGCTCGATAGCTTGCCCGAAAAGGGGGTAGCTGAGGCACTTAGAGATGAAGCGAAGGTCGGAGAGCGCGGAAGGGAGCTCTGAAGCGATCTGTTGTTTCATGCTTGGCGGGCCAACAGGGGACCTCGCTTATCGCCACGGCTTATTTCCACCGATCACCCTGCTTCAGGACGTAATGCGCGAACACATAGCGCCATGGAATAAGGGGGATAAAAATAACCACCATCAGGACCGCTTTGATATCTTCTGCCGTCGCGGCATTGATCGCGTGGGCGGACCATAGCGGCAGCGCAAAGGCGGTGAGATATATCGCCTTCCAGATCAGCTCGAACAGCAAGACCGGCAACATTTGCACGGGGTATCGAAGTCCTAATGCGGCGGTCGCGCCGAGGCCGGCCAGCAAAGCGATTTGGACCCCATGCCTTGCCGCGAACTCGTTGGAGTGGTGGATGACGGCGGGCCAGATAGTCACGCCGAGCCCAGCGGCCATCACAAAATACGCGGCCCGCAACGTGTACAGGCGAAACAGCGAGACCTCGAGTAGGGTGGTTCGTGATGTCACCTTAGCGGGTAGAACGGACGGCCCAACAACCGAGTTCATTGTGGCGTCTCCTCCTTACGCAGAGCAGTTGTCCATGCCCGTCTGCTGACTGGTACCCAGAAACCATGAAGCGCCTGGGAGCGCGGGCATCCTGCCCGCAGAATGTGCGGAATTGCGGCGCGAAATGCGGGCAGGATGCCCGCGCTCCCAGGTATTTCAGAGCAGTGGGACACTGGTGTTGCGTTACCCAAATAAGGGAAACAGCCGGGATCCTTCTCTTCGCTCAACATGACAGCTTACTACTCTTGCTTTAACACCTGGTCGATGGTCACGATATCGGCCAGCCCGGAACAGCCATAGATTGCCGGTAGAACGTGATCCGCCGCGTGAATGCGCCGCAATTGCGCAACTTTCTCCGTTCCCGCCCGATAAGCCGGAAGGTACATTCGGCCTAGCAACGGATGTCGACCCCACGCGCCGGAGAGCTTGTCCGCGCGCTCTTCGGTGACCAAAAAATCCCTGCGAAGCTCGATAGCCACTTTCTCGCGCGGCACTCCTTCTCCCCAGGTCAGGTAGGAAGATTGATTCTTAGCATCGTCCTGGAGCAGCGCCAGCAACACGCCGATCTGCAGGTCCTCGTCAGGCAGTTGCTCGATTTCGGTTACGCCATGGGCGATGAGAATCGCATTGTTGGCGATCCCCTCGTACAGGGTGCCGGAGCGGGAGTTCATGGTCGGTACCGTGACTTCGAAGCCTGCCTTCCCGCGCACATAGAGATTCTGCAAGTAGGCAAACGTGGTCACGTGTCCGGGCACGACTTCATGACTCACCAGTTGCTCGAACTCCGGCACGGACATCTTGAGCGATGCGTTAATCTCATAGGTGGCTTCGTACCGCGGCCTGCCATCCGACTCCCGCGCTCGCCCAAGGTAGTTCATCGAGCCCGAAAACCAAGCGTCCTTGATGGGCAGGAATTCAATATTGGCCCGAGGTACGGAGACGAACTCCTTTGGTAGATAAGGAAGCAAGTTCACCGCGCTCAGGCGGTCAAAGTGGGCAATCATGGCTGCGCCCAGGGCGCGGACAGAAGCCATCGGAACCATCCGATCCCGCCGCCAGGCATCGACCGCCCCCAGCAGGCCGGCTGACCCCGAGGTCGCGTAACCTGCCCGGCCCAACAATTCAGCCACACGCTCCCGCTTGGCTTCGGGGTTCGAGGCTTCCGGCGGACGCCCGGTCGAGGCCTCCACACACCGGACGTAAGGAACCGCTTCGCCTTTCCCCAGCACCTCCATGCCAAGATCCCACATGGTCTCGAGACACAGCGCCAGGCCCAGCAGATACTGACCGCGCAGGCCGCCAATCTGGGCTGCCTCATCTCGAACCCCCGCGATAGCCTGGGGGATGTCCACCTCGGCGAGATACTCCTCGACAGCCTGTCGATCCGCCGTCTTGCCTGTAACCCCGCCGCTCGCCCGCACTCGCGCCGCCGCCGGAGCATTGTAAGCCGCCGGCAACGGCTCATCCGAAAACCACGAGTCCGCAATGAATCGCCCCGTGCCCGAGGCACACATGACATCTCCGCCCCAAAGCGTGTCGGTACCGAGAACTGCATCTGCCACAAATCGTCCTATCGCGTCCATGGATCCCTCCTCCAACTGCGGCGCAGACATGCAAACCAATGTCTGCGCGTGCTACTTGCTTGCTTGGTCCTTCCCCTCTAAGACTTCGGTTCATGCCGCGCCTTCTCCAGGCATGAGTATAGCCATGTCTTGTTTTGGCCCGAACTCTCTGATAGCGCCTTCTCGAATGCGACTGCGCATGCAAGTGTTTTTCTCAAATTGATTACATCTCCACGGCCCCATGGGATCATGTCACCGTAGATCGTAGGGAAACAGGCTTCGTGGGTAATATTGCAAATTCTCTGTAACGCGTCAAAAAAATCCCTGTCCTTGCCCTCGGGGAATGCACCAAGAGGCTCGCCGGATAGAACGGCTCTCCTGTCCAAGTGGGCAAGAAGCTTGTTCCTCGCGCACTTTATATAGCTCCTAAAGCCCTCTGTTTTGGCCTGCAATGACTCCAATTCCTTCAGAATGTTCTTATCATCATTTGGCCAGCAGATGTTTCGAACGAGGCAATCGACCGTGAAGTTTTCGCGCCCGCCAGTCTCGGCAGGGTCAGTAATCTTGGCGCATTCTAAGAGCAGGTATTCCTGCAATATCCTCTTTAGATCAGCGAAGAACGACGATGCTGTCTTTTCCATAAGAGTCTGGCAGGACGGCTGCTTGTCCTCAAAAAGGACTCTGTAGGTGTTTCGCACTCTTACCAGCCAGTGGACATGACCACAAAACCTCTCGACGATCTTCTTTGCTCTTTCATCGGTGTAAGAAATGGTTTTCAATCGGTCACTCATGGCTTGCCATTCATCCTTTCAGAACTGCTAGTGGCCGGCCCCTCTTTACTGATTCTTCGACGAGTCAACTGCGGGTTTCGGTTTGCTAACCGGAGCCTTTGGTATGCTAGCCGCAGGCTTCGAGTTGCCAGTCCGGGCGAATAGCGACAACATTGCCTCGGTCATGTGTTCGTCAGATTTGAGCGTGCTTTCCAGCATTTCAATCTTTGTTTCGGCGGTGTGGAGTTCGAGTTTGGTCTGGTCAAGTTTGCGCTGCAAGTCGTCGATCTTGGATTCAAGATAGTATTTGTCATCCTCCAACGACTCAGCTTTTTGACCAACACAGTCAAGATAATCGACTATATCTTTCACCGTAACATTGCCGAACTTGGAACGACTGCAAACCTGTGCCCGGAGAGGGACTCCGGCGGAGAAGATAAAAAAAACGGACAGAAGAAACATCGCTAAGATTTTCATGGGCTATTCCTCCTTGAACATGTGGAGTGGTTTTGGATATTACTACCGACCCGCCAGCCGCGCAACGCATTACGGCCCGCTTGTTCTAGGATGTGAGAGCTGTGGGATATGCGTAAGGGCTTTGCGCCCGGCTGGGGAAAGGTTGAATCCGCCACAGGCGAGCGCCACATAAAAAAGCAAGTAGCGCGGACCGCTGGTGTTGCGGTTCGCGTCTTTTCCATGGCTATTATCGCTACCGTGCCCCATTCTATCGCGGTGTCGAAACTCCGGCGTCCTTTTCTTTATGATCGATGTTTCTCTGTCGCTGTGCGCAGGCCCAAGCGGTGACAGCGGTCGCAGCCCCAAGGGGGCGCACCAGCAAAGCCCATAGCAACGCCCCAAAGACGTTACCCTTAGCCTTCGCAAGCCCTGAAGGGGCGGCACAACCCCCTTCAATCCCACCCATACCGCTCGGGGCTGGAGCACAGCGCAAGCTGTGCGTTTCGCAGTCTCATGGGGTATATTCTGCCGGGGCGACATTAGGAGCGGGTATAAGATGGGCGATGCTCAGACCCATGCCGCGAAGATGCAGAGCTCCGCTTCGCAGCGCCAGCCGGCGGTTACCTGGAAGTATAGCGTTTGACGCTTGCGGCAGCCGCGGCGCGGCGAAGCCTCTCGTCCAGCGTCCACAACTCAGCCTCGGAAAGCAGCGCGGAAGCAAGCAAATGCGCGTCGATCCAGCCAATACCCATGCCCCAAAGGCGCCGGTCTTTAACCAACCGTAGCGCTTCCTCGTGAGTGGCGGACACAGCGGGCGGAAGGGCTTCGAGATCCGAGAGGATGCGAGCTCGGTTCTTAAGATTGCCACACGCCAGCTCCCCCACGACGAACGGATGAACCATGACCAGGCCTTCAGTGAGCAAGTGGGCGAGCTTTGAACCGGGCTCGCGGAAGTGTGCAATCCACACGGAGGTATCAACGAGAATCATCGCGCGGTTCCCGGTCGACGCCTGCGCACGGGGCGGGCGCCCGGTTCTGCGCCGGCAAGAGCGGCCAAACGGCGAGCAGCCTCCCGAGCAATCAAGGCCTCGAGCCCGGCACGTACCAAGGCCGTCTTCTGCCGGATGCCCGACAATTCTCGAGCCCGTTCGAGCAGAGCTTCATCGATCACGAGTGTTGTTCTCATATGCGGTAGTATGCATGTTTTGTGCATATGCGTCAACACATCCACCTTTTCCCTTCTGTATCTGCACGGTCACCGCCCTTGTGGCCGTGGGTTCTTCAGCGAGCTGAACCATACATACAGACACAGGCCAACGAACAGCAGGGCGGAAAGGCTTTGCGACACCGCCTCGTGGGCGTAGAAAGGCGTTTGAATCCACTCTTCCTTGAAGTGCGGCAGCACGCGCAGCGCCGCGCCAATCACTCCGCCGAGTGCGCCGCCCGCCATCAAGCCGCCGGCAATGATGATGCCGCGCTCGCGGATGGTCTTGCCGTGCTCGCCGCCAACTCTTTCCCCGCGCTTGTTCACGAGGTGCGAGAGGAATCCGCCCACTAAGATCGGCGTGGTCAATTGCAGCGGCAAGTAGACTCCCAGCGCGAAGACCATCGAGGAGACGCCGAGCATCTCCAAAACCACCGTGATCATGGCGCCGATGCCGAACAACATGTAGGCCACCGGCTGGCCGCTCATGAACCCCTCCACCACGGCTTTCAGTGCCGACGCCTGGGGCGCCACCAGGACCTGCCGCAGGTCGCCGGGCGCCGCCTCTCCAAATTGGAAGGCCTTGGCCAACAGGATAATGGTTAAGCCCGCGGTGATGGCCGAGGCGACGACTCCGATAAACTTCATCTTTTCCTGCGCCGAAGGCGTGGACCCGAGCCAGTAGCCGGCTTTGAGATCAGTGATGAACTGCCCCGAGGAGCAGAGCGCCACACAGACCATGCCGGCGAGGGCCATGGCGAAGAACATGCCCGTAGTCCCGGAGAGCCCGAACTTCAGCAACACCACCGCCGAAACGATGATGGTCATCAACGTCATGCCGCTCGCCGGGTTGTTGGCCGTGGTCGCAATGGCGTTGGCAGCCACCGTGGTGAAGAAGAATGAGAAGAGCAGCGTCAGCGCCAGGCCCACGACGACCACCGTCCACGACACATGAAGTTGTTTGAAGAACACCGCCACTCCGAGGGCCGCCAGCACCACTCCGAGGACGATGGTGATGATGGGAATGTCGCGGTCGGTGCGTTCCGTTTGCGGCGTTTCGCCGTGGCGGAAGGCGTGCAACGCGATGCCGAACGATCCGGCAACCACCCGCAGCGATTTGAGGATGCCCACCAGGCCGGCGCTCGCGATGGCGCCCACGCCGATGAAGCGCACATAATTGCGGTAGATGTCGGAGGCCGCCATGTGCGAAATGGGCATGGTGGCAGGATACACCGTGGCGTCGCCCATGTGGCTGCCGATGAACCAGATGATGGGGACCAGCACGAAATTCACCAGAATGCCCCCGGCGCAGAAGATCAGGGAAACGCGCAGCCCCATCACGTAGCCCAGGCCCAGGACGAAGCTGATGGCGTCGAAATTGAAGACCATGCGCCCGCGCTCGGCCAGTGCCCGCACCGCGGGCACGAACTGCAAGTTCAGGTACTCCTTCCAGACGTGGAACGTGCTGGCCAGGAAGTCGTAAACCGCGGCGATGACCGTGGCCTGAATCAGCAGTCTGGCCTGGGAGCCGCCCTTCTCGCCGGTCACCAGCACTTCCGTGATCGCCGTGGCCTCCGGAAAGGGCAGCTTGCCGTGCATTTCGCGTACAAAGTAGCGCCGCAGCGGAATGAGGAAGAGGATGCCAAGGCAGCCGCCGCTCAGGCAGATGAAAATGGTCTGCAACGGATGCGGGTCGAGGTGGAGAATGTAGAGCGCCGGCACGGTGAAGACGGCGCCCGCCACCACGCTGCCCGACGCGCCTCCCATGCCGGTGATGATCATGTTCTCGAGCACCGTGGAGCGCCGCCCGTAGACGCGCGCCAGGCCGATGGCGAGGATCGAGATGGGAATCGCCGCCTCCATTCCCTGCCCGACCTTGAGGGCGGAATAAGCCGAGGCGACGCTGAAGAGGATACAGAACAAGGTACCCCACAGCACCGCGCGCCAGGTCGCCTCCGGGGGCGCCGCGCCGGCGGGCACCAGCGGCACATAGATTTCGCCGTCCTTCAACGGCTGGTACGCCTTTTCCGAAAGCGATTGGGTCTCGACTTCGGCCATAAACGGGCCTCCTGACCTGCCCTGGGAGCGCGGCCATCCTGGCCGCCGTCCTGCGGTGCGGGCTGGAAGCCCGCGCTCCCAAACCAAACGGGCAACCATTATTGCATAGCGAGTCAAGCATCGCTGGCAACAATGCAACCTCCCCGCTTCGCAGGACTTCGCCCTGCGCAAGCTGCGGTCGGTTCATTGTCAAAGCAGACCTGCTGAGGAAGAGTTCACGTGGCGGAGGCGGTTGGTGTATAGTGTGAGAGGCAGGGTTTCAAACGCAAAACTCAATTTGACCAACGGAGGATGGGCGGATTATGCCTTCACCCCATTTCAGGACCGAGACTGAGATGATGAAGAACGATGCACTTTACTTGATGCAGCAGGGGCGTGAAAACAAAATCAAGAGATTAAACAGGGCAATTAAGAGGTCCTGGCACTACAAAGACGGCAAGAAGAAAGCCGCGAAGTTGGCGGTCACCGTAGGTTTGACCACCATATTCGTTGCCGTGGGCGTTGCCACTCACGGGGCAGCTATTCCTGTCGTTGCCGCCCTCGCCGCCGGGAGCTATGCGGTGGGCAAGATGAACGACACCATGTTCGCGAAACTCTACGGACGCCAATACACCGGCGGCGCGAAAACCCGGGATTTTGTCGAACATATGAAGAATAACCTGGTGGACTTCGATACGGAGGAAAAGTCGAAAAGCCTCTCCTCGCGGGCCCACAAGACGATTCGGCGCGCTTGCCAACACTATCGAACCGCGGTGGAGAAATTAAAGGAGCTAACGACTGAGGTCAAGGCAAAGCCGAAGGTGACGAGTTGCGATGAGGCCGCGAAACGGTTGACTTCTGTATTTCAAGCCAAGCGCCACCTCGACAAGTCCTGGCTCTACATTCACCCGGCCTATTTTCTGTCGCAAGCTTTGTTCAAAGTCTACGAAACCTATTGGAGCGTTTGGGAGGGGGTCCACGTCAACAAGAAGGTTGAGGATGCGGTGAGCGAGCAGATCAAGGGTCTTATGGAGAAGCACCAGGAGTACGGAGACGCTTGCGGAAGCGACAAATGCTATTGGCAAAGCGGTAAAGATGGAGAAAAAAACGAATTTACTCCCGCAGCGGAGCCTAAGCTCTGGAGCGCTATGGATTTCAAACACAGAGAAGACAAACTTAAGGAAGCAGAGGAACACCTGGAAAAAGACCCCGTGGCCGAGGTCCCCGACCCTAGTGATGGGCTCGATGCGGACACCCAGAAACTGTACACGGATACTAAGGCGAAGTATCTCCACCGGAGCGTTGTTACCAAGGTGAAGCACTCCGTGACCAACACCTGGGACCGCAAGACGAAGAGCGAAAAGTGGGCTTTTGGAATCTCACAGGTCGCAAGCGTGGGCCTGGCTGCCGGAGCTGCCGGGGGCGCGGCCCATGTTCCCGAAGGACTGGGAGAAGGAATTAAGGCTTTGATTGAGTACGCTCACGAATCGGCTGACATAGGGACCGACGTAGCCGTCGACAAAGCGGCCGAGGCGGGGGCCGCAGCGGCCGGACACAAGGGTAGCGCCGGGGGTACGAAGGCAGGGAAAGAAGGGCAAGAGAGCATTCAAAAGGCTGCGATCCACCTTTGGGAGTTCTTCCAGGTCAAAGATAAGTTGGCGGAGTTGAAGAAGGAGCAAGTAGATTTTCCTGAGGGTGATGTCTGCGGATCAGCCATGGCGAAACTGTACGAGCTTTACAGGTTAAAGCACCATCTCGTGAAAACCCAGTTGTATCTTGGGGAGACTATCGAGGTGGTTGCCGAATGCAGTGAAGAACTCCACAAAAAGATCAAAGATTTGAAGAAATTTCACAATGACATTCTCAAGGATATCGATGCCTTCATGAGAAGGCCGGGTGACCATGCGGCATGTAAAGACTGCTACCTGAATTCAGCGTAAAAACCACGGAGAAGAGGTCTCACATACTTTTTCGCCTTTTCCGCGTGGTCCTCGGCTCCGCAGGCTGTTCTGCAATTCGGGACCCGTTCACATATCTACCAGTCACCCACACCTCAGTTCGCAGGCTCATCCCTCTTGGAAAGCAGCCGGTGGAACTGCCGGCGCCGCAGTGGCCAGGCGCCTGGCCATGTCCTTGACCATTTTCAGATCCAGCTTGCCGCTTCCCAACGCCGGCAAGGAATCGATGAGGTAAAAGTTCTCCTTCCGCGGCTGCCACAGCTTGGGCAGGTCCGAATCGCGCAGTCGCTTGAGCAGGTCCTCAATCGGCATGGCGAGCGCGGTGTGCAGCACCACGAGTTTCTCGCCTTTCTGGTCGTCGGCCACGGAAGTCACCACCAGTGTAGGCTCGGCGCACCGGAGCGCCTCGTGCAGAGCGTCTTCCACGCGCAAATGGGGCACCATTTCGCCGGCGATTTTCGAGTAACGGCTCAGACGGTCGGTGATGGTGAGAAACCCATCCTGGTCAAGCTTGGCAATATCCCCGGTGACGTACCAACCATCGCGAATCACCTCGCGAGTCCTCTCAGGCTGGCCCAGGTAGCCCATCATGACGTTGGGGCCTTTGATGAGGAGCAGCCCCTCCTCATCGACGCCCAAAGGCTGGAAGGTCTCCGGATTGACGATGCGCGCCGCCACTCCGGGGATGGGGCACCCGACGGTGCCCCGCTTCGAGGCGGGTTGCCGATTGCGGCGATCTTCATAGCCCGGCGCCTCCACGGCCACCACGGGGGAAAGTTCCGTAGCCCCGTAGCCTTCGAAGAGCGGCTTGCCGAACTTCTCCTGGAAGGCGTCCGCGAGCTCCGGCTTCTTCTTTTCGGCGCCCACAATGGCCACTCGCAAGGCGTGCAGATCCTCGGGCTTGAACTTGCGCACGTACTCCCAGGCGAAGGTCGGCGTAGCGATCAGCAGGGTCACGTTGTACTTGCGGCACATCTCCCCGCACTTGCGCGCTTCCAGCGGATTGGTGTGATAGGCGACGCCGATGCCGGCAACCAGAGGCAGCCACAGGCCCACGGAGAAGCCGAAGGAGTGAAAGAAGGGGAGCGCCCCGAGCAGGCAATCCTGCCGATCCACGTTGAGCGCCTGCTGCATGCCTTCGATGTTCGAGACGATATTGCGATGGCTCAACATCACGCCCTTCGGTACGCCCGTCGAGCCGCTCGAGAAAATTAGGGTGGCGACCCCGTCCAGCCTGAGTGCAGGCGAGAGGAGCCAGCGTCGAAGTATGGGACGAGGCAAGACGCGGGCGGCGACCAGAGCCGTCCGTTTGCCCAGACCCGAAGCCTGTCCCACCAGATCTTCCACCAGGATCATGCCGGGTTGTTTCTCAATGCCAAGCCGCTCGAGCAGCTTGGCGGAGGTGAAAATGGTCTCGATTCCAGCCTGCGCTTTTGCCAGCTTGAGCGCTTCGGCGCCGGCGGAATAATTCAGGTTCACCGGCACCCGGCCAGTCATACTGATGCCAACATTCAGCAGGGCTGTGGGCACCATGGGCGGCAGCAGCACACCCACCGTTTTCTCGCCTCGGCAACACTTGTCCACCAAGCCGCGGAAAACGATTGCCCCGACCAGCGCCCTTCCGAAGGTCAGTTCGCGGCCGAGGGAATCGGCCATGGACCGCCGTCCCCAGTTGCGCTTGGCAGTGTCGATAAAGTGCTCCGGCAGCGGCCGTTGGCGGGCATCGCGGCGGCCGAAAGCCTCCGCACCCAGGTTCATGATCGCCTGCCGCACCTCGAATACGCCGGCGCTGGCCGGTAGCGGTTCACCGAAGGTGACGGTTACCGGGTAGGGGATGCGGCGCGGCCACTTGAAAAAGAAATGCCCGCGGGAGTAACTGAAGATGCTGCCCCAGACGCGGTCAAGGTGAATCGGGATTATCGGCGCTTGAACGCCTTTCATGATCCTCTCAAAACCGTGACGGAAGCGCAGCAGATTCCCTGTACGCGTAATCGACCCTTCGGCAAAAATGCCGACCAGGTCGCCTTCCTTAAGGCGTTGCTGGGCTGTGCGCAACGACTCAACAATCTGGCGTGGCGGGTCGCTCTCCGATACCGGAACTGCGCCCATCAGTTTGCCTAGCCAGTGAATGCCGGACGTTCTCGTACAGCCCGCGGTACATCAAGTAGCGGATGAATCGTTGCGTGCAAGCGCCGATCAGAAAAGGGTCAACGAAGGAAATGTGGTTGCACACCAGCAGCGCCCCGCCGCTTTTGGGCAGGTTCTCGATGCCACGTACGTCGATGCGGTAGAAAGTATGAGTGAGAATCCAGAGGCAGAGCCGCACCGTGAAGTCGGGAAGGATGGTCAAGATGTAGGCCGTGGCTGCGAAAGACGCCAGCCCCATCACCAGAAGCACCTGGTCCGGCCTGAGGCCGAGTGGACCCGAGAGCAGCCACAGGATCGCCGAGCCAACGATGACGGCGCTAAACGTCAATACGTTGGAGGCAGCGATCACGCGGCCCTTCGACTGCTCGCCGGCGCGCTGCTGAAGGAAAGCCTCGAGCGGCACTATGAACATGCCGCCACAAATTCCCAGCAAGCTATGGCCCACGAGTGCCTGCGGGAAAGAGTGCTTAGCGAAAAACAGATAGATCGCGAAGAGCCCGAGGCCGAGGGAGCCGACGGGCGGGAGACCGAGTTCGACCTGATCGCCCGAGAGCTTTCCGGCGATTGCCGCGCCTAACCCTATTCCGATTGAGAGGCAGGCGTTGAGATACGTGACCCCGTGCTCGTCCAGGTGCAGAAGTTCCGGGCCGTAACGGTAAACGTTCATCAGGTAGATGGCGCCGAGCATCCAGAAGTAGGCAATGCCCAGAACAGTCAGGAACAAGGGACGACTGGCGCGGATATCGGCGAAGTTGCGCCAGAAATCAGCCGGCGCGTTCCAATGAAGACTTTCCTTGTAGCCGCTGGGAGGAACGCGCGTGATTCCCAAGCTCAGCAGAAAGCTTCCCAGCGCCACCAGGATGAGGAATGCTGGAGGCGCATAAGGCCGGGTACGAAACGCGGGCACCAGGAATCCTGCGGCCACCGGTCCCGCCACGATCATCGAGTAGACCGTCAGTTGCATCAGGCCATTGGCGCGCGAGAGATCGGCGTCCGGCAGCATCTGCGGCAGAATGCCTTCCTTGGCCGGCGAAAGGAACGTGCTGTGCGTACCCTCCACAAAAAGTACGGCCATCATGAGGCCGAGGTGGCCAGAGTAGACGGCCGCCGTCGCGAGCGTCATCAGCAGGATCTCGAGCCCCTTCATGGTGATGATGACATCGCGCTTCGAGAAGCGGTCGGCCACCTGACCGGCATAAGAGGAGAAAAGAATGTAGGGAGTCACCAGCAGCCCGCCGGCCGCCGGGATCATCCATGCCAGTTCGCCGGGCGACGAAGCGTGGGCGAGGGCGTAAAAGATGAGAATGGTCTTGTAGGCGTTGTCGTTGAAGACGCTGAGGGCTTGGGCCGCCAGCAAATAAGCCAGCCCCGGTTGACGCCTCAACAGTTGGACGTAACCTTGCGACGGGTTCGGCACGTGCTTCCTCCCCCGGGATTCCTCCCGAGCATGCTTCGCACCGCGGCCCCACGGCTCTGCGTTCCGCGGCAGAGCGGCTGTGCGCTCCGAAAATCGGTCCTTGATCGCGACTGAACCCTGACTAACAGACTGGCTGTATTGTAAGCCTTCGAAACCCGCTTGTACAACGCCCTTTTGGCTCATATACACCTCCCCATCTGCAAGGCAATGCCGAGCTATGTTATTTGGCATGATCGTCGCCCTCCACGTGCAGAATAGCGAGGAGGGTGGAGGCTCGGCTACGGTCGGGGTGACAGTTTCGAGAGTGTCACGACACCAGGGATGCGATACAATCCCAGCCCGGTAGCTGTGCCTCGAAGTACGTTCAAGTTGGTCGGAGAACGAGGGTTGGGCGGCCCTAGACAGGGTTGAAGGGCGCAAATGGAAATTCGCATCAGCCGGGAAAGCGAGGTTCCCCTCCGCCAGCAATTGGCCGAGCATTTCATCTACCTGATTGCGACTGGCCAACTCAAAGCCGGCGAGGCCCTGCCGAGCGTTCGCGAACTCGCGCGACGGCTCAGAATCCATCACAACACGGTGAGCGAAGCTTATAAGGACCTCGTCGCCCGGACCTGGCTCGTGGGGCGGCGTGGCAGCCGTGTGGTGGTCCGTTCAGGGGAGGAGAAAGCTCAAATCCAGCGAAAGGAGGACCTCGACGACCTGATCAACGCGACGATTCGCACCGCCCGGGAGCAGGGCTACTCGTTGCAGGAGCTGCGTGAGCGCGTGCGCGAACGGCTGCTGGTGCAGCCGCCCGACCACTTCCTCATCGTGGAAGAAGAACCGGGGCTGCGTCGGCTGCTGGCGGAGGAGATCCGCGCCTCGCTTCGTTGGCCCGCACATGCTTGCTCTCGCCTGGAACTAGCGTTCAATCCTGGCCTTTCGATCGGCGCCCTTGCGGTGGTGCCGGAGTATGCCGCCCGCGATGCCGCAAGCTTAGTCCCCAAGGACCGGCCTGCGGTATCCATGGCCTTTTCCAGGGCCGACGAACATCTGAAGCGAATTCGACAATTGCGCGATCCGTCGCTGATCTTTGTGATTTCGATTAGTAAGTCATTCTTGCAGACCGCGAGGGGGGTTGTGGCGCGCGAATTGGAAGGGCGCCACACCGTGCGCGAACTTCTGCTACCGCTCGATCGTTCCGAAACCCTGAGCGCGGCAGACCTGATTTTCGCGGACTCGGTAGCGATCGGCGCCATTCAACATCCCAAAGCAGTTCACTACCGCCTGATCTCTGACGATTCACTGGGATACCTAACGACAGCCATGGCGTCCTACCAGCATCGGTAGGATAGAGTCGCGGGTGCGCACACACCGCTCTGCATCTCTGCGCCACGCTCGCTCAGACCCAGACAATCTTGAGAAGAGACTCAATCCTGTCAAAGTCCTTGTCACTTGTGACCAATGGAGCCCTGCGGCTCTCGGCGAGTGCCGCGGCGAAGCAGTCTGCATAAGGAAGGCCGTGTACCGCTTTGAGACTTGCGGCCAGGCGGGTAAGTTCAAAATCGCCGTCTACGATCTCGATGGGCAATTGAGCGATCTCACGGAGTTTGCCGCCCGCCACCCCTTCGCCGCGCGTGCGCCAGACCGAGTAGTACACCTCACCCCAATTGACCACCGACATCAGCAGGGGGCATTTCGCCTCCGCAGCTTTGCCGAGCAGATCTTCGACCGTTCGCGCCCCGCCGCGATCCTCGAAGAATGTCATCAGAGCGCTGGCGTCAAGGACGTGGGTTTTCACAGGACACGCTCTCTCCTGCGTTCCTCGATCAAGTGCTCCAGCGGCGAAGGGCCGCCCTTGAGCGAGCCACGCAGCCGGCGAACGAATTCTCTGGTGATGGGCTGAACCACGATGCGCCCGTTTTCCTCGAGGAACGAAACAACCGTAACCCTTTTAATTCCCAGGCGGCGACGCAGCGGCGCGGGGATGACCACCTGTCCCTTGACGGTTACGGTGCCGGTCTCGATTTTCATAGGACTACCTCCCCATGAAAATCCTACTATGGGTCATTATGTAAGTCAGATTACTCATTTCTTACCTTCGCGGGCTGGCGCAGAGCCCAGCTCTGCGGTCTCTCTGTTCATTCCGGCTCCACGCAACGCAGGGCTTCGCCCTGTGCCAGCCTCGGTAGGGCGATTCGCGAACCGCCCCTACGCCTTGCCTTGCTGACTTGGCGGAATAGCTTATCATTCTGGGCTTGACAGCCTAGTCCTGTTTCTGCTATGCTATGAGGGTTGTGAGTGTTCGTCTCATCTCTCGTGGGGACGGCTTGTCTGCCGCCCCTGCTCTCAATCTTCCAATTCATGGAGTTACTATGTCCTTACGAAAATCTACTTGTCTCACTCCCCAGCGGCTCGACGCCGCTCGGCACAATTCTCAACACTCCACCGGGCCTCGCAGCGAGGCCGGCAAAGAGCGCATGAAAATGAACGCCCTCAAGCACGGCTGCGATGCCGCGCCCGAAAACGAAGCCGCCGTCATGCGCGCCTTGGGCGAAGATCCCGAACGCTATGCAGACTTGCAACGGGAACTCTCGACCACCTACGGCCCCGGCGACGCCTTCTGGGATCAGCAAGTCGCCGACTTGGGCAAGCTCTACTGGCGGCGCAACCGCATCGAGCGGATGGAGACGGGCCTGATGCGGGACGCTCTCGAGGAGGTCGAGGAGCGTCGGCGCCGGCTTGCCCGGGACCTTGCTGACGTGACCTTCGAACCCTCCCAGTGCGACGCGGTGGCGGTCAACCTGCCCCAGCCCACACACCCCTTGGTGCGGCTGCGCCTGCTGATTTCGCTTTGGGGGGTGATTCGCGAGCAGGTGCGGCGGCGGTACTTTTCGCAGCCCCACCACCAACAGATCGAAAGCTACTACCAGGGTGAGTTGGGGTGGAGGCCCCGGCAGATCGTCCGCCTGCTGGCGCTCTTGTACGAATGGGCGCGCCTCTTCCGCAACGAGGACCAAGCAAGTCTCGACCAGTATGTGAAGGATACCTTCGGGGACGAGGCGGGGCGGAAGGGCCGCTGCCAGGAACTGGAGCGCCTGCTGGAGGAGCAGATGGCGGCGGTGGAGGCGGTGTTCGCGGAGGAGATGAAGGCGCAGGAACGGAAAGACGCGATTGCGCGGGATGCCTGCCTGGCTCCGGCGGGGGAGACTTGGGAAATGCTGCTGCGGCAGGAAGCGGCGCTCGACCGGTCGATTGACCGCAAGGTGAGGATTATCCTGGCCATGCGCCAGGAACATGCACGCCGGGGTGGGGGCGGTTCGCGAACCGCCCCTACGGCTGAGCCGGACGACCGCGCGGCCGAGGAACTGAGTAAGGTGGTGGGGCTCGACGCTGGGACAGAAAGTCCGGTAGAGGAAAACGCCGCCCAAACACCAAAATCGCCGGAACAAAGCGAGAATGTCCTAGAAAACAAAGGACCGGCCGCAGAGGGGGTCGCCGCATGACAAGTGGCACGGGCGTCCCGCCCGTGCAAAGTCACGGCCAAGATGGCCGTTCCACAAGGGGCGAGACGCCCCCGCGACCGCGGGCAGAGCAAGCAGCTCACCAACCGGAAGCGGGCGCCTACACCTCCATGGCTAGGCTTAACAGACTTGGCAAGTCGGAGGGAGATTAGCCGACCGAGTAGATATTCACGAATTGCAGGCGCGTGGCGTTCAGGCGGCCTGCAATCACTTCCGTCAGGGCGCGGTAGAGTTCGAATCCCAGTTGACAGTCCTTACGGGTTTCGTCGATGAGCAGTTCGCCTCGAATGCCCAAAGCCTCGGTATCCTGGACCGCTCGCAGCGAGGCGGTGGCCCGGTGCGGCTGGACCAAGGCAGACCAGTTGATCATGTCCCCAGCCTCGCCGGTGCGGATCGTGCTCCGTCCCTTGGGTGGCATGCTCATCTCCACGGCCACGCGGCCGCTCTTGATAATGTATAGATACTCACTGTGGTCGCCTTCACCGATGATGCCTTCCCCGGCCTTGAATCGAAAAGGCTCGGCGAAAGACAGAAGCTTCTCTCGTACCTGCGGGGAGAACCTCTCCAGAAATCCCCCCTGCCACCCGTGTTCATTCATGTTCGTTTCCTCTCCCAGTCGGTTTGATTTTCGCAGAGCAATCCTTGAACCAAATTGCCGCTCCCCGGAGGGCCGATAACGCCAACAAAACAAATGGCTTATGTTGATCCTACCAGACCGGAGCAACTGCCTGGCAGCGCGGTGGGGCAATGCCTCACTACCCCAAACCGGCCGTTGCGACAAATGACCCACTTGATGACGCCGCTCTCAAAACGCGTAGGGGTAGGGCTTGCCCTACCCGGGTCGTGAGGGGACGGCAAGCCGTCCCCCTACAAGCAGGAGGGGGGAAGCCCGTCCGTCGGCGGGCTGTATACCTTGACGCCCCGTAACGGATTGGGGTACAACGCCTAACATGCGCCAACGATTTGACCGACACCGGCTTAACCGCGTCGCCTTTGCGGCAGACAGAAGGCTGGCCCGCTTATTCCTGTTGACGGCGCTTCTCCTCGCCATCGGAGTGGTCACGCCTGCTCAAACCCGGCTCCAATACCAGTCCGCCTTCCTGCGCGTGGAAGCCGCTCCGGATCAACCCGCCCTGGTGACGCTGGCAGTGGACTCGCTGGGCAAGAACAAGCTCAGTGTAAATCCGCTTCGGCCGCCAGGCAAGGCGGATCGGGCCTACGAGTTGCGGCGCGAGGGCAACAGGTTTGAGTACCGCTCCTCGGGAGAACCACCGGACGCGCCGCCTGCCTGGACTTTCGAGTTTTCACCTCGCCAGATTCAACTGCGCTCGCGCTTCGCGGAAGGGAATCCTCCGCCCTCCCTAACCTTGAACTTCGACTCTCGGGTCAACCACGCCACCTTGCTGGGGCTTATCAACGCAGACGGCAGCGTGCGGCTTCCGGCCGTTCTCCACCTGCCCGACCTCGGAACCTTTCGCATTGCCGGCACGCCGGGCAAGGGCCAGGCGTTAGGCTACGATGCGTTCCGGAATCGCGGTCCACATGATGAACCGCTGGGAGACAACGACTTTGCTAAGGTGACCTTCCCTGCTGCCACCGCAGCGGCCCGCCAGGTCGACTACACGCTGGAGGTTGTCGAGATTCATCCCGGGACTCGAGACCTCGCTCGCGACCCGCGTTTTGACGGGTTCCGGCGCGACTGGCTCAATATCTTTCAATTGAACCCCCGCCTTCGCGTGCTGGCCAACCATGCTTCCAGTGACCCTTGCGCCTTCACGTTGTTTGAGTACTCTGCCATGGCGGTGCGCACCCCGCCGCTGGCGCCGGGCGTGACCGCCTTGGACCTGGTCCGCCTGACGCTGGACCGCTACCTGAACGGGATGAAGGCCTACGGCCTGGCAGGAGCCCAGCACAACGTCCCGTACGATTTTCTGGACTCCTATCCTTCGCTGCTGATCGCCGCCGCGGACTACATTCGAGGCAGCAAGGACCACGCTTGGCTGCTGAGCAACTATGCCGGCCTGAAGGGTTGGGCCGCCAGGATGCTTGCTATGGATCGCGGCGGCGACGGGCTGATCGAATACCCCATGAGCGGCAATTCCGGCTCCTGGGCCTCCGGCGTCCCGGTACGTCCGGCCAACTGGTGGGACGATATCGGCTTTGGTCATCAGGACGCTTACTCCAATGCCTTGGCTTACCACGCCTTGAAGGAAATGGCCGGCTTGGCGCGCCAAGCTAACCAGCCAACAGACGCGCAACTGTATTCGTCGCGCGCTGAGAAATTGCAGTCTGCCTACTTCCGGACCTTCTTCAATCCCGAAACGGGTCTGATTGCCGGTTGGAAGAGCGCGGACGGGAAGCTCCACGACTACTACTTCACGTTTGTGAACGGCGCGGCAATCGTTTATGGCCTCGTCCCGCCCGACAAGGCAAATCCGATCCTGGACCGCCTGCTCGCCAAGATGAAAGAGGTAGGTTATAGCCGTTTCGAATACGGGCTGCCCGGTGTGCTGATTCCGGTCCGCCCGGAGGACTACGTCTGGGGCACGCGCGATCCCTTCCAGGTTTACCAGAATGGCGGCGCGACGGGATCGTTCGAGTACTTCACCCTCGAGCCTTTGTATCGGTTGGGCCGCCGCGCCGAAGGTGACGCAATTCTGTTTCCGCTGCTGAAAGGCTATGAGGAGGGAGGCTTCCAGGGGTTCGGGCCGGGCGGCAAGTCTTACGATTGGAAATCCTGGGATGGCAGGCCCCACGGCTACGAAGGTATGCTCGTGGATAATTACCAGGCGCTGCTGGCGGTGCTAGCACGCTAACTGATTGATCGGCGGTTCACCCTGGGTTACCATTCCTCCGCCGGCTCGAGGAGCGCACTCGTGAAGATTCCATTTCGGTTCCGTATTCTTGCTTTGTTAACGATTGCCTTAGCTCTGACGTCGTCCTTACGCGCGCAGCAAACGCTTCAGACGGCCCTGCACGCGAAACTCGAGGCTCAACTGGCGAATGTCGCGGAGCATCTGAACGGTGTGATGGGCTATGCCATCATGGACCTGTCAAGCGGCGAGACGTTTCTGCGCCTTCCCGACACGGTCTTTCCTCAAGCCAGTTCCATCAAACTGACGATCCTTCTGGAATTGATGCGCCAGGCGCAAGAAGGAAAGCTGTCTCTTGAGGAGAAGCATACCTTGCGCCGCAGTGAGATGACCGTGGGTGACACGGAGCCGATCCTCACCATGCTCGGTGACGGCACGGTCACCCTGAGCTTGCACGATCTTGCCATCTTTATGGTCGTGCTCAGCGACAATACAGCGACGAATATCCTCATCGATCGTCTGGGCATGGACAACATCAATCAAGGCGTAACACGACTCGGCCTCAAAGAAACCAAACTGCGCCGCCGCATGATCGACCTCGAGGCCGCCAAAAAAGGGAACGAAAACGTCTCCACACCCCGCGAGCTGCTAACCCTGATCGAGAAGGTCCACGCCGGCCAGGCGCTTGACGCGGCTCATACGAAGGAATACTTTGACCTGCTCCGGCTGCCGAAGGAAAGCGAATTCCACAAAGCGCTGCCCGAAGATGTTTCTATCGCGGACAAGCCCGGGTCTCTGGAGGGTGTGCGCTGCGACACTGGCCTGATCGAACTACCCGGCCATCCGTTTATCATGTCGATCACGACAACCTACGATGCCAACGGCGACGAGGGTGAGCGCGCCGTTGAGGCGGTCGCACGGCTGGCTTATGATTACTTCAATCGGCTGAGCGGTTCGAGTTCGTACGGGCGGGTCATCTCGTTCAAGTGATCCGCAGCCGCGCTTTGAAAACGTGTAGGGGTAGGGCTTGCCCTACCCGCCCGCCGAGGGCCCTGCAAACGGGGACGGCAAGCCGTCCCCCTACAAGCAGGTCAAGGAGGGGAGTCGTTTTCATGGTTTCTGGGTGTTCGTCGGCTGACGAACATGAGCGACTGCTCTGTGGAATGGTGAAGCAGCTCTGAAGAAACAGCTGCTGTCATCCTGAGCGAAGCGAAGGATCTGCGTAGTTTCCGACGCTTCAATGGCCCGCGAACCACTGCAGAGATCCTTCGCTTCGCTCAGGATGACAAGGGGTTGGCTCCGCGACTTAGGAGAGAGTTCCATGAGCCTATTGTTAGTCCTAGCGTTAACCGCACTGTCCTCGCCTGGGGCCGTCGTCATAAAGCCGGTCGCGAACATGTACTCCGCCCCGACTGAGGACGCCGATGTGGTGTCGCAAGCCATCTGTGGCGTCAGCGTAGTTGTGGACGAAGAAAAGGGCGAGTGGGTGAAGCTTCGCACACCCGATGATTACCCCGGCTGGATGCCCCTCGCATCGCTGCGGCGCTACAAGCCCGGTGAGCATAACTACGCTGCAACCGGAAGCGTTGTGCAAGTGGCCAGCGTGTTCGCGAATGTCTACCGGGAAGAATCCGTGACCAAGCACGAACCCGTGCTGGTCCTGCCCTTCGAGGCACGCCTGGAAGTGGCCCCTGGGCAGGACAATAACGCAGATCGTTGGATCCAGGTCCGCCTGCCGGACGAGCGCGCCGCATGGATTCAACGCGGCGACATCGATCCTGACCCCAAGCCTCTCAGCGTGGCTGAGACCATAGAATTAGCCAAGCGCTTCCTGGGTCTCACTTACCTTTGGGGCGGGACTTCCAGCTTCGGGTTCGACTGCTCGGGCTTCAGCGAGATGCTGGTGCGCCGCCGGGGAATCGTAATGCCTCGTGACGCGGATCTTCAGGCAGCGTGGCAAGGTGTGACGGCGGTGCAGCCGGACCAGCTTCAGGCGGGGGATCTTCTCTTCTTTGGCGGATCGCCTCAGCACATCACGCACACGGGCATGTACATCGGAAACGGCGAGTTTATCAACGACACGACTCACGACCATCCCGGAGTGCAGATCTGCCGGCTTGCTGATCCGTATTGGACGAAACTTCTCGTTGCCTGCCGGAGGCTGAAATGAACCGCCGCGATTGGATGAAGACCGCTGGCAGTGCGCTGACCGTAGCACAGCCACTCCTGGCTGTGAGGGCACAGGCAGGAGTGCCTGTGCTACCCGTACTCGAAACGGAAATTGTCCGCCTGCAATTGCGCCACACTTGGACCACCACCATGTCCTCGAGCGCCTATCGGGACACGCTCCAGGTGCGCTACACTCGCGACGGCATAACCGGCCACGGCGAGGGCGCACCGATCGTACGCTATCAGGAAAACGCCGCCGGAGCGCGGCAGGCCGCGGAATCAGTCCGCGATCTGGTGACCGCCGCCGACCCCTGGGAGTTCGAAAAGCTGCATGCGGAAATCGCACACCGCACGTCGGGACAGTACGCAGCTCAAGCCGCTCTCGATATCGCCGTAATGGATTGGGTCGGCCAGAAGCTGGGCATACCACTCTATCGGTACTTTGGCCTCGACCCCGACGATACTCCCATCACCACTTTCTCAATTGGCATAGATACACCGGAAATTACGCGCCAAAAGGTTCGCGAGGCGGAGGCATTCCCGGTGCTCAAGATTAAAGTCGGGCTGGATACGGACGAAGCGACGATCGCTGCGGTGCGCAGCGTTACAAACAAGCCCCTGCGCGTGGACGCCAACGAAGGCTGGAAGGATAAAGAAGAGGCAGTGCGGAAAATCAACTGGCTGGCAACCCAAGGCGTCGAGTTCGTTGAGCAGCCCATGCCCGCCTCGATGCTCGAGGAAACACGCTGGGTCCACGAGCGTGTCCATCTTCCCCTGATCGCCGATGAGGCCTGCCAGCGCCTCAGCGACGTCCCCAAGCTGGTCGGCATTTTTGACGGCGTCAACGTCAAACTGGATAAGTCCGGCGGAATGCTTGTAGCCTTCGAGATGCTACAGACGGCGCGCGCCCTGGGCCTGCGGACCATGCTGGGCTGCATGGTTTCGAGCTCGGTTAGTGTCACTGCCGCAGCCCACCTCTCCCCCGGCGTCAATTACGCAGACCTAGACGGCAATCTGCTGATCTCCAACGATCCCTTTGCGGGAGTTAAAGTCAAAGATGGAAAACTCATCCTGCCGAATGGCCCGGGGCTCGGGCTCCGGCCTGCCTGACCGGGCGCCGCGGCGGCGGCTGGTACCATCGTACTGTTGACCGCTCAACTGTATTATTGTACTAGTACAGCATGCTCCTGCACATCAACACCTCTTCGGGCTTCCCCGTTTACTTGCAGATCGAAAGCCAAATGAAGCAGGCGATCGCCGCCGGCGCCCTGCAACAGGACAGTGCCCTGCCCTCCGTGCGCAAGCTGGCAGCGCAGTTACGCATTAACCCCAACACGGTGGCCAAGGCCTATCAGAATCTGGAGCGAGAGGGGGTGATCCGCACCGTGCCGGGCGGCGGCACTTACGTGGCGGACTCGAGCCCCGGACTCCTCAAATCCGAAAAGGTGCGCCGGTTACGCCCTGTGGCACGGCAGCTCGCGGTCGAGAGCACTCAGTTGCGCCTTGCAGCCGGCGACGTGGTGAAGTTGGTGGAGGACGAACTGGACGGACTGGGAGGAAAGCGATGAACGATCTGGCAATCCACACTGAGGGCCTGGTGAAGTTGTTCGGCAAGACCCGCGCCGTTGATGGCCTGGACCTGAAAGTTCCGCGCGGCTCAGTTTACGGTTTCCTGGGGCGCAACGGCGCCGGCAAGACCACCACCGTGAAAACCCTTCTTGGCTTATTGCGCCCCAGCGCCGGAGCTGCCCAAGTTCTCGGATTTGACATTGGCCGGGATTTGATTGCCATCCTGGAACGCACCGGCTTCGTTCCGGAAAACAAGATGCTCTTCGGCTCGCTCACGCCCGCGCAGATTGCCCACTTCAACCAGGGATACTTCCCCAAATGGTCGAACGAGTTGGTGGCGCGCTATGCAAATTTTTTCGAGATTCCCATGCAGACGCCCTTCTCCAAACTCTCGCTGGGAAACAAGACCAAGGTGTGCCACCTGCTGGCGCTCTGCCAGGGCGCCGACTTGCTGATTCTCGATGAGCCCAGCATCGGCCTCGATCCGGTCATCACGGATTTGTTGCTGCGCGTGCTCGTGGAGGATCACGTCAGCGAGGGCAAGACGGTTTTTCTCTCCTCGCATCAACTCGCCGAAGTCGAGCGCATCGCCGACTGGGTAGGAATTATCGACAAAGGAAAGATTCTGCTGGAAACGCGCCTCGAAGACGTCCGGCAAAACTACCGGCTCATCCGGGCCGCCGGTGATGCGGCGCCGGCCATCTCTTCCCCCGATCTCATGGCGGTGCAGAGTTCGGAGAATTTCCGGAGCTACCTGGTGACGCGCCAGGCGGATGACTTCGCGGCCATGCTGCGCGCCAAGGGTATGACCATCCTCGAAATCCTGCCCGTCAGCCTGGAGGAAGTTTTCCTGGGGCTCACGCGAAAAGAGGTGCCATGTATCAGTGGAAAGCCTGGCATGATTCCCGCGCACGCATAACGCTTTATATCCTGGCGGCGCTTAGCGGCGGCATTCTATTCGGCCTGAATGTGATAGCCGATGCGAACTTGCACGGGTACTGGGCGGTACTCTATGCGGCCAGTCGCCGCCGCTTTCTCAATTACGACTTCTGTATGGATCTGCCGTTCTGGATGCTTGATTGGGTTGTTCGGGATTGCGGCCAAACTGCTGCCCTGCTGGCCGGATTGAGCCTCGGCGCTTGCAGCGTCGGCGGGGAATATGGCGCGGGGACGATGCACTTCGTCCTGACGCGGCCTGACGCGAGGAGGAACTTCATTCTCACGGACTGGAAAGTCGGTCTGCCGGCCATGGTTATTATCGTCGGCGGCCTGGCCTTCCCGCTGGTTCCTTTCCTCGCCCTGGTTCACGCCAAGGGGCCCGGGAACATTCTAGCCGGCTTGCCTGCGTTATGGGTTCTGGGAGCAGCGGTCTATGGCCTGTCGTATTTCACGACCCTGGCGGCTGGCAGCGCCGCGAAGGGTCTAACGCTCAGCGTAGCCGTACTTTTGACCTTTTCCTTCTTCCCCACGGCTCTGAACGAGTGGTGGCACTCCGATACGCTGCTGAGGGCCACGGAGTGGACGCTGCAGGCCTTCAAGAACAACGCGTGGCCATTGACCTCCTTTGAATGGGGTGCGACCGCATTCTGGCTGGCCGTGGCGGCGAGCTTTCTAGGAGCGTCGTTGGCATGGATACGGTATCGCGAAGTGTAATTCGCCGTGGAGGCAACCTGTGTGGTTGCCCGAAGGGCGCGTACTGACCCCAACGCGGGATGGTTTCGCAACGGCAGCCACAAGGGCCGCCCCTACGTACGACCCTTCGCTGTCATTCTGAGCGAAGCGAAGAATCTCAGTAGTTGCTGTTCGTCGGCAAGGAACTGCTGAGATTCTTCGCTTCACTCAGAATGACAAACTGATGATGGAGGCCTCGAGGAAAGGAGAAGGTTGTGTTTTTCTGGAACTGCTGGTTGAGAAACCGTTTCCGGCTGGTGGCTTATCTGGTGCTGGGTTGCGCGCTGATGCTGCTGGCCACGTTACCGGTGACGATGAAGTTCGTGCACGGGCATTGGGTATGGGTGCACCCGGCCAGCATCGCCGATGCGATGGACGCGTGGCGCTACGGCGTCGAGCACGTTGTGCTCGCCTTGATCTTTCTCCTGCTCTTTTGTTCTGCCGACCTCGGCTCCCTGGGGGTGGGAGAGTCCGCTGCCCGCAAGGAATACGATTTCCTGCTGACGCGGCCGCGCGCGCGCCGGCATTTTGTGTGGAGCGCGTGGCTGGCGGGATTCACCCAACTGTGCCTGTTGGCGCTGATTCCATTGACGGTTGCCACGGTCACTCTCTTTTGCCTGACTTCACAGCTCTACATGCACCATCTCTGGGCGTTAGGCCTGGGAGCATTCGAGCTGGGTGTGCTGGTGTTCAGTGGCGCTTTTGCTTTAACGATCGCGACCGGAAGCAACCGCAGCGGCTTCGAGCTGGCTTGTTGCCTGCTGATCATCTATTATACGGCGCGGGAGGTTACGTGGCGTGCTGAGCTTTGGGGTTATCTTGGCGGATGGGACGAAGCAGGTCAGATCTACGCGCAGGGCGCCTATGATTGGCTTTTGACCCACCAGCACGTAAACACTCTCCTCCTTCTGCTGATGCTCGCCGTCACGGCGGCATTGCCTTTTGTGGCGCAATTTGGGTTTGAGAGAAAAGACTTCTAGCCTGGAATTCTCGCCATCATTCACGGGGAGCGGAAGGGAGTGACCCCTCACCCGGCACCTACTTCAGCTCGAGATAGTATCGTCCCAAGTAGAGGCGCGCGCCGCCTTCCTTACTCAAGACTGCCTCGAGTGGTTTAGGCTGTTTGACGGCGCTGTCTTTCTTGGCTCCGCATTCCCCCACCCTCTCGCCGGCCTGGTTGTAAAGGTGAAACTTCGCGTCCTCGCTGCTGGTAGCGGCGGGTTTCTCGAGTCCGAACCCGTAGCTTCCCACATTCAGAGGAACACTGCATACGGACACTGCCCCTTCCGTAATGACCATCCCGACGTACTTCTGCTTAATCTGGGAGCTGTATCCTGTAGTGTCGATCAGGGCCAGAACCAATCGAACGCCCCCAGGGGTTTTCAGCAGCACGGCGTTGCGGTGCTCAACAGGGATTCTGTTCCCTTCCAGGTAAAAGTCGTTGGGGATTGCAGATTCAAAGGCCTTGCCGGTGAGCTGCGTGAAGGCGCCCTGGGCAGATGCGCTGCGGGGCGCGCTAATGAATATGGCCAAGGCGACGAAAACCAGTCCGCCGAATCTCTTCATGGTCTTTTCCTCCTTAGAGATTTCTCGGGGCGAGTTGAGACTGCCCGAGGTCGAGATCGTCAGCCGCAGTCTATCACGAAAGCCATTGGGCGCGGCAGCACAGTTAGAGCGCAGTTTGAGGGGCCGCCGCCCCCCAAGTCAGTCGGCCAAATACGCCATCGTGGTCATGAGCGCAAGGGCGGGTTGAGTCGTATCAAGCCGCGTGTGCTGCACAACCACTTTGACGTTGCTTTCGATCTTGAGGGCGAAGGGTTTTCCAACCGGAATTGACTCCCCTCGACGATTCTTGAGCGGACCGATTCGGATATGATTGGCGCGGCGCGACGCGCACGTCGCCTGGAGTCCCTCGATCGGCTCGCGATCTTCAAAATAGGCCGTGAGTTTCAATATCGCCGGCTTTTTGCCGACGTTCAGAACACAGGCCGACTCATGACTTTTGAGATCGCCGGTGCTCTGCTCCGGCAGGAAACAATCAGGAACAATCCATACCTTGCCGCCTGCTTTTTCACTTGCCATTTTCGCCTCCTATGGCTTGAAGTATCCCATCTAGGGATGAAGGTAACCAACGTCGTCGTCCCCGCGAAGGCGGGGACCCATCTCCGGTGGATTCCCGCTTTCGCGGGAATGACGAGACTTTCGACGGAGATGTGCGCCGAATCCCACTCGCCTACGGTCAATCTGCTGTCGGAAATCGGCAATCAGCTCCTACCTTCGCGGAAAAACCACCTCGCCGGACGGGTCTCTTTGTTTGAGCGCCTTAACCTGCTCGTTTTCCATCACAAATTCCCAGACCAGGTCAGAGAATTCCTTGACATGGAATTGCAGGCCTTTATATGGGATCAGCTTGTCTTCGGGCGCTCCGGGCATCACCAGATAAAGACTGCCGTCCTGCTTCAGTACGACCTGAAACTTTACGCCGGTTGGGTTCTCGTAGGTCCCGGCGAGCCTTGAGAGGAGCTGGGGTTCAAGCGTCTGGGGTCGCCTCGTGAAGCTTGCCTCAGCTTCATCCAGGGACATCACCGCGGTCGCCACGTCGCCTTGAGGATTGGTGATGAAGTTCACCGACCACTTTCCGTTGATCTCGTCGTCCGGCGTGTCGAAGCGGTCGTAGTGAAAGCGAGTCAGGGGCAGTTGGATTTTGTGAAAATCGAACTGGAGCTGTTGGTCTTTTATCCCGATCCTCAAGACGCCGTATGCGGGATGCTCGTATTCGCCCACATAATCCGCGAGGGGATGTGAAGCCTGGGTGTTTGGAACGCGATCCTCTCCCGCTTTGGCGCGAGCCTCCGTCCCCGCCTTTTTCGCTTTCAACCTTATGGCCAGCAGGCGCTCGCTCCAGGGAGTCCGGTCCAGGCCAAGAAGGCGTTCGTACACGTTCCAACTGACGGTGTTGTAAAGGCTGGCGCAGTGATCCCCGATCACAAAGACAACCACGCCAATTCGCTCGCGCGGCATGAAGGAAACTTGGGAATGGAAACCGTCGAGGTCGCCGCCATGGTAGGTGACCAGGTGACCCCGATACGATGCGGTGTCCCGGCCCATCCCATAGGCAGAATTAAGCAACTCCCAGAAGCCTCGGACTTCCGCCAAGGTGTTGGGAAGCGCGATGGCCGGCTCCAGCGTGGCTTTGAGTACGTTCAGGGGAAGCACCTGCTTGCCTTCGTATTTCCCCTCGTTCATCAGAGCGATAAGCCAGTGGGACATCTCCTGGATGTTGGAAATGATGCCGCCGCAAGGAGCCATTCCCGCGGTGTCCTCATAATAGGGGATCTGGTACAGCTCCATGGTGTCGCGCTTCTCCGTGAACGGCACGCCGTGGTCGTCCTGCTTAAGCATGTCCGCGACCGAGTAAACGCTGGCGTTCATGCCCAGCGGCTGGAAGATTCTCTCGCGGACGAAGTCCTCCCAGGTCTTGCCTGATTTGAGCTGGATAATGTAGCCAGCCGCGGCGAACATCATGTTGTTGTAGAGAAAGGTCGTGCGCAGGGGCTCCTTGGGCTCCATATACTTGATCCTTTCGAAGAGCTCCTTGCGGCTGAGATCCGCCTTATACCAGATCATATCGTGGCGCGTGATTCCCGTGCGGTGAGAAAGCATGTCGCGCAGGGTGACGTTGTTATTCAGCTCGTCGTTATAGAACTCAATGGCAGAAACCTTGTCGCGCACCGGCTTGTCCCAGGTGAGCTTGCCCTCTTCGACGAGCATGCCAGCGGCCACGGCGGTGAAGAGCTTGGTGTTGGAGGCGATCTGGCAGAGCGTTGTTGGAGTGAGCGGCAGCTTTTTTCCGTAGTCACGATAGCCGTAGCCCTTGGCAAAAACCAGCTTGTCCTTGACGACAATGCCCACGCCCACTCCCGGCGCGTTCCAGTCCTTCAGCGTCTTCTCCATGTAGGCATCGAAGCCCTGGAGCTTGCTGGTAATATCTTCGGCCTGGGCCATCAGTCTGCCTGGGGAGGCGAGCGCCACGAGGGCGACGATGAACATCCAAATGCAGGCCTTGAGTTTTATGGCGTCCCTCACTCGAGTTTCGTCCATTGACTCCCTCCCGCGAGATTAGAAATTGTACCCGCCACGCCCGCCGCCCCCGTGGAACGCAACCAGAACAGTGTGTAAAACGGCATCTGCAACGTTGAGGTGGATATGGTACCACGAACCTGGCGCAGACTCCTCACCACCGCGGCACTGAGGCACAGAGAAAAGACAGATCCTTCGCTACGCTCAGGATGACATGTCATTCTGAGCGAAGCGAAGAATCTGCATTTCGTTGCGGCTTTGCGTGAAACCGGGTCGCCGGCCCGGCAGGCTTAAGAAAATGGTATGATGGCGAGCATTATGAACATCCATGCGAACACCTTCGGAACGTTGTCTGCGTTCTTCGTATTGTGCCTCCCGTTCTGTGCCGCCTTCGCTCAGGCCCCGCCGCGCTCTGAGCCGAAGCAGGCTGTGGTGTTGCACGCCGCGCGCCTGCTGGATATCGAGAGCGGGAAGATCGTGACGCCTGGCGAGGTCTTGGTGCAAGGTGATCGAATTGTCGAAGCCAGCTCGGCGGTCAAACGTCCGGAAGGAGCGGAGGTCATCGACCTGGGCGACAGCACCCTGATGCCCGGCCTCATCGATGCTCACGTGCATCTATTCCTGCATCCCGGCGCCGAAGATCTGCAGACCATTGAGGAGTCGGTGCCGGAGCGCATGATTTATGCCGTCCTCGCAGCGCGAGATGACCTGATGGCCGGATTCACGGCAGAGCGCGACATGGGAACGGAAGGCGCGGGTTCGGCCGACTCGGCGCTCCGCAATGCCATCAATCAGGGTTTAATCCCCGGCCCGCGCTTGCGCGTCAGCGGCAACGCGGTGGACATCCTCGGCGGCCACGAAGATGCCCTCCGCTATAACCCCGCGCAGCACATCTTCTCCAACGCCACCTACGCCAACAATGCGGCCGAACTGGTCACGGTCATACGCCAGCAATTCAAGGAGGGAGCCGACTTCATCAAGATTTACGAAACCGGCCCCGATTCGATTCGCGACGGCCGGCTCTCCACGCCGTATCAGTACAACGAAGCCGAGCTGCGCGCGGCCGTCGAGGAAGCTGCCCGGGTCGGCAAGCACGTCGCCGTGCATGCCACGGGCGAGCCCGGCACGCTCTACGCCGCGCGGGCCGGCGTGGCCTCCGTCGATCACGCCGATCAACTGAGCGACGAGACCATGCGGATCATGCACGAGAAGCAGATCTTTGCGGTGCCCACGTTCACCATCCTGGAATACTTCGCGCAACACGCTGCCACGCCCACGCAGGCCGCTCACGAGCAAAAGATCGCCGACTTGCACGCCGAGGAGTTTCACAAGCAGCTTGCGGCCGGCGTTCCGATGGCCGTCGGCTCGGACGTCGGCCCCTTCCCTCACGGTACCCAGGCGCGCGAATACGTGCTGATGGCGAAGAACGGCATGACGCCACTGGCCGCGCTCCAGGCCGGCCTGCTCAACGGTGCGAAGCTGCTCGGCTGGCAAGACCGAATTGGCGCCCTCAAGCCCGGCTATTGGGCTGACATCATCGCCGTTTCAGGCAATCCCCTGGACGACATCGGCGCGCTCGAGCGGGTAAGCTTTGTGATGAAGGGCGGAGTTGTGTACCGGAAGCAAAACTGATGGACGATTGACGATGGTCGAATGTGACGGCGGATCTCACAGATTTGAGTACGTGACGGAGGGACCCCCTCACCCGTCCGTCGGCCGACGGACACCCTCTCCCCCAAGGGGGAGAGGGCTTCAAATCAAGTTGTCTCCCCCTCGCCCCCCTGGGGGAGAGGGTGGCGCGCAGCGCCGGGTGAGGGGGTCGTGTAACTCAGATTTGCACCCTTCTCATTTCTCGACAGTCCCGGATTGTTGTGGTGCGTGGTAACTGAACATCTCTTCGATTTGCGCCCGGTATTTTTCTCTCACCACCGGACGCTTGACTTTGAGGGTAGCGGAAAGTTCTCCGGAGGCGATGGAGAATTCCTCGGGAAGCAGCACAAAGCGGCGAATTTTCTCGTGACGAGGCAGCCAGCGCGTTGCTTCGTCGATTTGGCGCCGGATGAGAGCCTGAATGTCGGGATGGGCAACCAGTACCTGGCGGTTCTCGAAGGAGATGCCCTGGCTGCGCGCATAGTCCTGTAAGCGGCGGAACTCCGGCACGATCAAGGCCCCCACGAATTTCCTCCCGTCGCCCAGCACGGCGATCTGATAAATGTACGGATCGCCTTGGAAAAGATTCTCGAGTTTTTCCGGCGACACGTACTTGCCCCCGGAAGTCTTGAACAGGTTTTTCTTGCGCCCGGTGATACTCAGGTAGCCGCCGGAGTCAAACATTCCCAGGTCGCCGGTGCGCAGCCAGCCGTCGACGAAAGCGGAGCGGTTGACTTCCTCGAGGTGGTAGTAGCCGCGCGTGATGCTTGGCCCCCGCACCAGGATCTCCCTCCCCACACGGCCTTCCGAGTCAATCTCTTCGTCGCTCAGCTTCACCTCGACCCGCGGTATGACCTTTCCTACGGTCCCCAACTTGGTCTTCCCCGGGCAATTCACCGCGACGACCGGTGAAGTCTCCGTCAAGCCATAGCCTTCGTAGACCGGAAGCCCCAAGGCGTAGAAAAACTCCGCGATATCCTTGGAAAGTGGCGCCGCACCCGAAATCAGCATGCGCACCCGGCCGCCGAGCTGCTCTCGGACCTTGGCACACACCAGCCGATCGGCAAGACCGTACTTCAATCTCAGTCCCAGCGGCGGGGTTCGCCCTTCGAGGAGAAAGGGAATGCGCTGCTTGCCGACGGCGCGGGCCCAATAAAAAAGCCGTTGTTTCAAGTCAGGCAATTGGCGAACGCCATCCATGACCTTACCCTGGATCTTCTCCAGGACGCGCGGAACCACCGCCAGGGCCGTAGGCCGAATCTCGCGCAGATTCTGCGGCAGGGTGTCGAGACCCTCCGCATAGCCGATCCGTACCCCTTTCCAGAAACAGAAGAACTCCACCATCCGCTCGAACACGTGCGAAAGCGGCAGGAATGAGAGCAGGACATCGGTGGGGCCGAGGGGGAAGACCTCCGCGGTGGATTGGACATTCGAAACGATGTTGGCGTGAGTCAGCACGACGCCTTGCGGCTGGCCCATGGTGCCGGAGGTGTAGATGATGGTGGCGGTGTCGTCAGGCTTCGCATCCAAGGCCTTGGCTTTAAACGCGTCGATGAGCATTGGACCGGCCCAGCCCATCTCGCTCTCGACGCTTCCCTCCCAGCAATCCGCCTTGGTCCCCGCCACCGTGGAGCAGCCCATGGCCAGCACAAACTTCAAAGCCGGCAGTTTGCTCCAGATGTTGAGGACTTTGCGGAGTTGGGCATCCGTAGCCACGACGATGCCTTTGGATTCCGAGTCGCGCAGGATGAACTCAAGGTCGGGCTCGAGAAGCGTGGGGAAGAGCGGGACGGTGATCGCGCGCATGCCGAGAATCGCGTAGTCCGTCAGCGCCCACTCCGGCCGATTCTCGGAAAGCAGCGCGATGCGCTCGCCCGGCCTGGCCCCAAGGCGCTCTAGGGCCGATGCCAGCGCCGCAGCCTTGCGCAGCGCTTCGCGGGAAGAGATGCTTTGATACCGGCCCTCCGATTTGTAGAGGAAGCAGTCAGGCCTGTCTTTCTCTTCAATGGCTTTGATAAACAACTCGTTGAGAGTACTGAAATCGCTGGCAGTCATATCCCGTAGGCGTTGTCCCGTAGGGCGCAGGTAGCGTCCCAATTCGAGCGTAGCGCCGACCCTTAAATCGACAAGTGCCCCGACTGGTCGGGGCGCTACGCAACAAACTCGTATAATGCACAGGCGTCGAATCCTTCGCTGGCCCCGCCATCTTAGCATATCTTCTTTAATTTAATCTTGCATTACTCTTTCCTGCGCGATAAAAATGCTTAGGCTGATAATATGAAGGCCATACTATTCCGATATAGTCTGGCGCGCTTCGCGTTCGCCTACCTCGGGGGTGTCGTCACGCCGCGCGCCTTTTTGGCGGCCCCGGGCCCCGTGGCCTTCAAAGAGATTCCTGAACCGCAGCTCCCGGCCGACGACTGGGCTATTGTGCGAACCCAGTTGTGCGGGATTTGCGGCAGCGATCTGAAGGAAATCTTCCTCGAGGGCAGCTTCGACAATCCCCTCACCTCCCTCATTTCTTTTCCAGCGGTGCTTGGGCACGAAGTGGCGGGCACGATTGAACGCGTGGGTCCGGGGGTGACCAGCCGGCGCGTGGGAGAGCGCGTGGTGCTGAATCCCTGGCTGTCCTGCGGACCGCGGGGCATCACGCCGCCCTGCGATGCCTGCCGACGAGGGCAGTATTTCTCGTGCCGGCACTTTACGGATGGCCACTTGCCGCCAGGAATCCATATCGGCAATTGCCGCGCCGTTTCCGGCGGCTTTGCGCCGCTTTTGGCCGCTCACCAGTCGCAACTGTTCCCGATTCCGAATAGCGTGAGCTTCGACCAGGCAGTGCTGGCTGACCCGTTTTCGGTCAGCCTGCACGCCATTTTTAGGGCGCCGCCGCCCGAAGGCGGGCTGGCCTTGGTTTACGGCTGCGGAACACTGGGACTCTTGTCAATTGCCATTCTGCGGGCGCTCTACCCCACCGCTCGCGTGATTGCCATTGCGCGCTACCCGCATCAAGAAGAGTTAGCCCGTGAGTTGGGCGCCGAACGTGTAATCCGAACCCGCGAAGCGGGCCGAGATCGTGGAGATCATCGCAGGAATGGTCGGCGCGGCGATCCTACGACCCCACCAAGGCGCGCCGTGGCTCTTGCGTGGAGTCGACGTGATCTATGACACGATTGGTTCTGCGGAATCGTTCGAGGTCGGGGTGCGAGTGGCGCAGCCTCGGGCGACAATTGTCGTGACCGGCGTGGACCAGCCGGCGCGATTCGAGTGGACTCCCCTCTACTTCAAAGAAATCGCTCTGGTCGGCTCGAATGCCTTCGGCATCGAGAGCTTCGAAGGCGAGTCTTTGCACGCCATGGAGATTTACTTGCGGTTGATGGCGCAGAAGAGGCTCGATACCGCGCGCTTAATAACACATCACTTCCGCCTCGACCAGTACAAAGACGCCTTGGTTGTCGGCCGCCAAAAGCAGAAGCACCGCGCCGTCAAAGTGGTCTTCGATTTTCGGAGTAGCGAAGGATAATTCAAGTCATTCCCGCGAAACCTCTCCTCCGCGACTACGGGAGGGCGAGACAAAACGCCCCCTTTCGTTTCGTCAGTCGCCGTGCTACGCTTTGTTCCGGCCGTGGGGCCGACACCCATCGTATCGCCCAAGGCAAGGGTGTAAAGCATGAACCCGCCCACGAGGATTGAACGTCCGCGGTCTTCTGAGATTCGTCACTCGTCCAACACTGAGATTAACGCCGAGGGGCCCGGGAGGCACAGCTTTGCCATTCTGGCAGGCGTGCTCCTTCTGATAGTGGGTCGAGCAGCGTTTTGGGCAGTGAGTGGCGATCCTGCGCCTCTCGCGGCCCAACTTCTGGAGCGAGACACCAGGGAGCAGCACGTGTATGACGGGGCCAGGACGATCATTGACTATTCACAGGCTGAACTGCTGAGCTCCTTCCCGGAACTTCGACGGCTCCGATTTGCAGAGAGCCAGGAAGTGCTCCCCAGGATTCTGGGCAAGGTGGGAGCGAACGTCGAAACGGCTGTTGACGGTCTTCCGAACCTGATTTCCCAGGAGGATGTAACACAGCAAACGATCCCACTTGAGCGCTCGGGATCTACCCAAACCCGGCGGCTTGGACCTTTCAATTATATGATCCTGGCTCGTGAAAGCACCGGGAACGTCGCTCTTGAGGAGTATCGAACTGATTCCCAAGGAACGCGCACCGGGCCGCAACAACTGGAGCGTGACTTCTTCCTGACCAGTGGCTTTTCCACCATATGGACTCTGTTCCATCCGGGCAATCGATCGGGTGCGAATTTCAAATTGCTGGGAGAAGAAGAACTCGACGGGCACATGATCGAACTGGTCGCTTTTGCCCAGCGGCCTGGATGGGCGACGGTTCTCGGTCAAGTTGTGGCGAATGGGAGATCAGTCGTGATCCTCTATCAGGGGATCGCATGGATTGATATGTCGACTTCTCAAATCATCCGCATGCACACTGACCTGCTGGCGCCGCGCTGGGACGTCGGTCTGAAACAGCAGACTACCGAAGTCCAATTCGGCGAAGTTCACCTCCCGGAGGTAGCCACTCCGCTTTGGTTGCCCCGAACGGTTGTCGTAACGACTATCTTGAACGCCGAAACCCTGCGCAACGAGCATCGCTATACCAACTACAGGTTGTTCCGGGTAGAGAGTACTATCAAACCGGCCGAGCCCAGCGAAGCGGTCCCGAAAGGTCAAGACTCCAGTCCGACATCGCACTAAGGGGTAAATGCCATGATCATAGGGAAGTGCATTCTCTCGGGCTTGCTTGCGCTGCTCATCGCTGCAATCGTCCTCCCGATGAGTGTCTGCGCTTACCTTACCTGGACGGTACACCCGGCCCAAAACGAGGCGATAGGCTTCGATCCCATAAACGCAGCGCGATCTCCAACCGTCTGGATTATTGCGGTCCTTGTTTTCGGTCTCGGATTTTATTTGCAGTACCGGCGGCTGAAGGCTCGGCAGCGATCGCCGACCCAGAACTAAACTGCGACTCACCTGCGTCACCAGTATTCCTTCGCCGCGCATTGGGCTAAGATTAGACAGGGGAGGCAACCTATGTCGGAGCGTGCCATTCTGGAGAAAGCCCAGTCACCAGCAACCGCCTATCAACCCGTTCGCGCGCCGCGCGGCAGCCGGATTTCCTGCAAGGGCTGGCCGCAAGAAGCCGCCATGCGCATGCTGATGAATAACCTCGATGAAGAGGTGGCGGAGCGGCCGCAGGATCTGATCATCTATGGCGGCACGGGCAAAGCGGCGCGGAATTGGGAGTGTTATCACGCCATCGTCGAGGCCCTGAAGAAGCTCGAGAACGACGAGACCCTCCTGGTGCAGTCGGGCAAGCCGGTGGGCGTTTTCCGCACTCACGAGTGGGCGCCGCGCGTGCTCATCGCCAACGCCAACCTGGTGGGACACTGGGCCACCTGGGAAAAGTTCCGCGAACTCGAACGCCTGGGCCTGATGATGTACGGCCAGATGACCGCCGGAAGCTGGATCTACATCGGCACCCAGGGAATTCTCCAGGGCACATTCGAGACTTTCGCCGCGGCCGCTCGCAAACACTTCGGCGGCAACCTCGCAGGAAAGCTGGTCGTCACCGGAGGAATGGGCGGCATGGGAGGAGCCCAGCCGTTGGCGGCCACCATGAATGGCGCGGCTTTCCTGGGCGTGGAAGTGGATGCCGAGAAAATCAAGCGCCGCATCCGGGGCGGCTATTGCGACATCTGCGTGAACGATTTAGGCGAAGCTCTCCGCATCCTGAAGAACGCGGTCCGCCAGAAGAACTCTGTTTCGGTGGGCCTGGTCGGGAACTGTGCGGACGTGATCCCCGAGCTCGCGCGGAGGGGCGTGGTGCCCGACCTGCTGACGGACCAGACCAGCGCGCACGACCCGTTAAACGGGTACGTTCCGTCGAGTCTGACACCCGAAGAAGCCGTGGCGCTTCGGCGGACCGACCCCGACGAATATTTGAAGCGCTCCTATGAGTCCATCGCCCATCACGTCACGGGCATGCTCGAACTCCAAAAGCTAGGCGCGGCCACCTTCGATTACGGCAACAACATCCGCACGATGGCGTTCGAGCATGGGGGAGTAAAGGACGCGTACTGCATCCCTGGATTCGTGCCAGCCTACATTCGCCCTCTTTTCTGCGAAGGACGCGGGCCGTTCCGCTGGGCCGCGCTCTCCGGCGAGCCCTCCGATATTTACCGGACCGACGACTTGGTCCTCGAGCTCTTCCCTGACAATCCCATTCTCGACCGCTGGATCCGGCTGGCGCACAAACAGGTCAAGTTTCAGGGACTGCCGGCGCGAATCTGCTGGCTGGGCTATGGTGAGCGGGCGCTGTTCGGGGAGCGCATTAATGATCTGGTGGCCAAGGGTGAGTTGAAGGCCCCCATTGTCATCGGCCGCGATCACCTGGATTGCGGCTCCGTGGCGTCGCCTTTCCGTGAGACCGAGGGCATGAAGGACGGAAGCGACGCCGTCGCGGACTGGCCGGTGTTGAACGCGCTGCTGAACACCGCCTCGGGGGCAAGCTGGGTTTCCTTCCATCAGGGCGGGGGAGTCGGCATCGGTTACTCACTCCACGCGGGCCAAGTCACCGTGGCGGACGGCACGCCGGAAATGGCTAAGCGCCTGAACCGAGTGCTGACCAACGACCCCGGCATCGGGGTGGCCCGGCATGTGGACGCAGGCTATGAAGAGGCGGCAGCGTTCGCGCGGAAGGCAGGAGTGCAGATACCAGTGACGAGTGACAAGTGACGAGCCGGGGAGGACAAGGTGGTTTCAGGTGACTGGTGTTTTGCTCGCCACTTGTCACTCGTCACTCGTCACTGCTTTTCTCAGCTTTTCTTGGAAGTGACGGTGAAAACTGAAGCAACTTGTTGCTCAACCTTCTTGCTCTTGCATTTCGGGCAGGCCACTTTCCCTTTGTCGTACTCTGCCAGAGTCATGATCATGCTGAACGTCTTGTTGCATTTCTTGCAGAGATATTCGTATTGGGGCATCGCCGCTGTCCTCCGAGGTTATCGAACGTGATTCTAGCAGAAAATGCGGCCCATAAGAAAGACGGCTCACGCCAAGGCGCGAAGGCACAAGGAAACGCAACGCGGGCATCTTTGCTTTTCTTTGCGCCCTTGGCGTACTTTGCGGCTTTGCGTGAATCCGTTCTCGCCGTACTCAGGTCAGCTCACAGCCTCGAAAGCATTCCGGTAAGGAAGGGCGCCAGAGACGCTGATCTGAACGCTGTGTAACTCGAAGAGACCGATGCGACACTC
Organism: uncultured Acidobacteriota bacterium; assembly: GCA_963831905.1. Classification (GTDB taxonomy): domain Bacteria; phylum Acidobacteriota; class Terriglobia; order UBA7540; family UBA7540; genus CAVROP01. Next base: position 1,321,078 of record CAWHRX010000010.1, read on the forward strand.
AGCCCCAGGTTCACTCTTCTTTCGCAACGCAAGTCAACTCCTCACCCTCGCGGGCCCGCCCGGGCCTCGGCGCGGCAAGGCGCTCGCGGAGCTCGGGATCATCCCCCAAGGCGCCATACTGACCCAAGGGGTTCATATCCTTAATGTCGGTCCAACGCGCGCTCTCGAAGCAAAGGCGCGGAGGCTGAAGGCCGAGGCCATCGATTGCCGGGGTTCGGTGGTGATGCCGGGCTTCGTGGATTCGCATACCCACCTGGTATTTGCCGGAAGCCGCGTGAGAGACTATGAAGCGCGGCTGCGAGGCCAAACCTATGAAGAAATCGCTCGCGCCGGCGGAGGGATCAAGCTCTCGGCTCAAAGAGTCCGCCAGGCGTCCGTAGATTCGCTCGTCCGGCAGGCGCAAGGCTTTCTGGAACAGTTCGCGGCCCACGGCACAACGACTCTAGAAGTGAAGAGCGGCTATGGACTGGAAGTGGCGCAGGAACTGAAGATCCTTGAAGCGATTCGCCGGCTGCGCAAAAGTTCCCGGCTTGAGCTTGTGCCCACACTGCTCGCCGCGCACGCCCTGCCTGCCGAATACTCGGGACGATCCGACGACTACATCGTGTCCGTGATTCGGGACCTGATTCCACCGGTGGCCCGCAAGAAGCTGGCAGAATTCATCGACGCCTTTTGCGACCGGGGCGCTTTCAGCGTGGAGCAATGCCGGCGAGTGCTGGTGGCGGGAAAGCAGCAAGGCCTGATTCCGCGCCTGCATGCCGAACAGCTCACTCGCACCGGGGCGGCCCGCCTCGCGATGGAGTTCGAAGCAGCCTCCGCCGATCACCTCGATAAGCTCTCCAGCACCGACATCCGCGCGCTGGGACGGTCCGATGTGATCGCAACGCTGCTTCCGGGCGTGAATTTCCATCTCGGCCTCGAGCACTACCCGCCTGCCCGAAAGCTGATTGAGGCTGGGGCCGTTGTGGCACTCGCGACCGACTTCAACCCCGGAACCAGCCCCACTCCAAATATGCAATTCATCCTTTCGGTGGCGTGCTCGGCCATGCGCATGACGCCGGCCGAGGCCATAGCCGCGGCCACCCTTAACGGAGCCTGGGCGCTGCGCCGGGGCGATCGGCTTGGCTCGCTCGAACCCGTCAAGCAGGCCGACCTGATTGTGATGGACGTTAGTGATTACCGCGAGATTCCATACTACTTCGGAGTGAATCATTGCCGGATGACGGTGAAGGCGGGGACAGTTGTCCGTAGTCAGTTGCCCGTAGTCAGCTGTCCGTAGTCAGTATTCCGTTGAGCGAACCTCCCACCCGCTGTCATCCTGAGCGGAGCGAAGGATCTCCGCAGTGGCGTTGCGCTCAACGGCCTACGAAGAACTGCAGCGAAGCTTCGCTACGCTCAGCATGACAGACCATGGACGACGGACGATAGGCAACGAACTGCGGACTACACGCAACGGACGACTGGCAACGGGCAACGGACACTGACAACGGACCACTGACAACTGACAGTCCGCCGTGCTAAATTTTCAAGCCATGCAAACCATCATCGAATGTGTTCCCAATTTCAGTGAAGGACGCAATCCCGAAAGCGTTGAGGCCATCGTTCGGGCGCTGAAGAACGGCCCGGACGTTTATATCCTGGACCGGGAGATGGACGCGGACCATAACCGGTGCGTGATTACCCTGGTCGGGACGCGGGAGAGCATTGGCGAAGCGGCCCTGCGCGGCATCGGCAAGGCGGCGGAGTTGATTGACCTTAACCAGCAACGAGGCGCACACCCCCGTCTCGGCGCTACGGACGTTGTGCCTTTCGTACCCATTTCCGGCGTCAGCCTCGAGGACTGCGTGCGCATCGCCGAATGGGTGGGGGAGCAGGCCTGGCTCCGGTTCAAAATCCCCACTTATTTGTACGAAGCGGCGGCGCGCCGGCCGGAACGCCGCAATCTCGAGAATATCCGGCGGGGCCAATTCGAAGGCTTGCGTGAGGAAGTGCGCTCCAACCCCGAGCGCCTGCCCGATTTCGGCGAGGCGGCGCTCCACCCCACAGCGGGCGCAACCGTGGTGGGCGCCAGAAAATTCCTGATTGCATACAACATCAACTTGACGACGCCTGACGTGGAACTGGCCAAGGCGATTGCCAAGAAGATTCGCGCCTCGAGCGGCGGATTCCCGTGTGTGAAGGCCATGGGCGTGGAATTGAAAACGCGCCACCTGGGACAAGTCTCCATGAACTTGACGGATTTCGAGACCACATCCATCGCCACCGTTTTCGACACCGTAAGCAGGGAGGCTGCGGCACAGGGCGTGGCAGTATTAAGCAGCGAAATTGTTGGGCTCGTCCCCCGGCGAGCCCTTGAGGACACTGCCGTGCAGTATCTCCAGGTAGAGAACTACCATCCCCAATTGGTTTTTGAAAACCGCCTCGAGCAGATCATTCGGGAGCAGGCCGCGTCGGCGGGAGAGGGGATCCGAACCTTCCGCTCGATGGTCGAGGCCTTCGCGAACGCCGTGGCGGCGCCGACGCCAACGCCTGCCGGCGGAAGTATCGCAGCGCTGGCTGGGGGTCTGGCGGCCGCCCTCGGCGAAATGGTTTGCGGGATATCGCTGAAGCGCCAGGCGCTCGAAGCGCATCACCCACGACTAACGGAATCGCAGCGCCATCTCGCCGCGCTTCGGCAACGCCTGCTCGATAACATTGACGCCGACGCTCGCAGCTACGAAGAAGTGATGGCGGCGTTCAAGCTGCCCAAATCCACGGAGAGCGAGAAATCCGCGCGCGCGCATGCCATCGAAGCGGCCAGCCAGCACGCGACCTCCGTGCCGCTCGAAACAGCGGAAATGAGCGTGCAAGTTTCCAAGATGATCTCCAGCTTGCGCGGCATCACAATTCCGCTGGCCGCCCCGGACCTTGCCGTCGCGCTCGAACTTGCCGGCACGGCGCAGCGCGCGGCGATGGAGAACGTCCGCGCCAATTTGCCTTCGATTAAAGACCCGGAGTTTCTTGCGGACGTGGAGCGCCGGCTTGCCGAAGTAGCCGGGTAGGGCGGCCCCCCGGTTTTGGGGTCCGCCTCTCTTTCGACGGGTCACGGAAAGACCACGGACCCCAACAGCGGAATCCGCACCACCAAGGAAGGAGTTACCCGATGTCGAACCCAACGAATTTGAGGCCGTTGTTTCCAAAGGAAGGGGAAGCAGATTTTGACCCCGAGAGGAGGCGGTTCGCCAAGCTAGCACTTGCGGGTGCATTGGGGGGGGCGGCTTGGTTGGCCCAGGGCGAGCATGTCGATGCGAAACTCCACGACATTCCTCCTGGCATCAAGATCGCCGTGCAGTTGAGCGCCGATCCCACGGACGAAGACCTCCAATTCGTCAGGCAATTGGGAGTGGAATACGTCACGATCTGGGTGCATGCGAATGAGGCGACCGCGGAGAATTTCGTGCGTCTGCGCACCAAGGTCGAAGCGGCCGGGTTGAAGGTGTGGAATATCGGGAACCTCAATGTTCACAATATGGAGGAGGTCACCCTCAACCTTCCCGGGCGCGACCGGAAGATCGAAGAATATCAGACCTACCTGCGCAATTTGAGCAAAGCAGGGATCTACTACACCACCTACGCGCATATGGGGAATGGCATCTGGAGCACGCAACGGGAGACCACTCGTGGCGGCGCCAGCGCTCGCGGTTTCGATTTGGCGAAGGCTGACGCCGGTTATTGGGACAAGAAAGTGTTCAAAGCCCCGCTGACCCACGGCCGCGTCTACTCGCAGCAGGAGATATGGGATAACTACACCTACTTCATCAAGGCCGTGGCGCCGGTCGCGGAAGCGGAAGGGGTGCGAATCGGCATCCATCCCGATGACCCGCCGGTGCCTGTACTGGGCGGGGTTCCGCGATGTATCTTCGGGAACTTTGAGGGATACAAGCGGGCCTTTGAAATTGCCGGCAGCCCCAATATCGGCATGTGCCTTTGCTGCGGTACGTGGCTGGAGGGTGGGAAATTGATGGGCAAGGACGTTGCGGAGACTGTTCGTTATTTTGGCCAGCAGGGCAAACTCTTCAAAATCCACTTTCGTAACGTGGATGCGCCTCTGCCGCACTTCGTGGAAACCTTTGTGGATGACGGTTACTTCGATATGTACAAGGTGATGCGGGCGCTGCGCGAGGTAAATTTCAATGGCGTGATGATCCCGGATCATGTCCCGGAAATGCTGGGCGGCAGGGCTGGAACGGCCTACAGCATCGCTTACATGAAGGCGCTCTTGAAAAGGGCCAACGAAGAATTCGCGACTTAGTTGAACTCGTCTATACTAATCATTTTCGGCCCCAAACATGGACGAACCGCGCATCACCTCCGGTGACCGTTCACTCTCGATGCCCTCGTTGCCTGAGGTCCATAGGACCGTAGGCATTCCCACGGGTGCGTCCTTCTGGAAAAAGGTGCTGGCGTTTTCAGGGCCCGGCTTTCTCGTGGCGGTCGGGTACATGGACCCTGGAAACTGGGCGACGGATATCGCGGGCGGGTCGAGTTTTGCCTACCAACTCATCTTCGTTCTCTTCATGTCCAATCTCATGGCGATTCTGGTTCAGGCGCTTGCCGCGCGCCTCGGCATCGTCACCCAGCTCGATCTGGCGCAGGCTTGCCGCCGTTATTATTCCCGCCGCACCAGCCTGTTCCTTTGGGTGTTGTGTGAGATTGCCATCGCCGCCTGCGATCTGGCGGAGGTGATCGGCTCGGCCATCGCCCTGAACTTGCTCTTCCATATTCCGCTCCTGATCGGCGTCTGCTTGACGGCGCTCGATGTCTTGGCCATTCTCTACCTTCAGCACAAGGGGTTCCGGTACCTCGAAGCGCTGGTGGTGGCCCTCATCGGAACGATTGGTGGCTGCTACCTGGTCGAATTAATTCTGGTCAAACCCGATCTGGTTCAAATTGGGAAGGGATTTGTTCCAACTCCGCAGCTTCTGACCAATCCGCGAGATGCTTTATATTTCCATCGGCATGTTGGGCGCCACGGTGATGCCGCACAACCTCTACCTCCACTCCTCGCTGGTCCAGACGCGGGCCATCGAGCGCAGCAAGGAGGGAATCCGGACCGCGTTGCGATTTAACCTGCTTGATTACGTTGTGGCGCTCAATTTCGCTTTCTTCATCAATGCGGCGATCCTCATCATGGCCGCCGGCACGTTTTATCGACACGGGCTGAATCAAGTGGCGGAGATCCAGGATGCTTATTACACTTTGACGCCGCTGCTCGGCACGCAATTGGCCGCCCTGCTCTTTGCTATCGCCCTGCTCTGTTCCGGTCAAAACTCCACCTTGACCGGGACGCTGGCCGGCCAAATCGTCATGGAAGGGTTTTTGAATATCCGCCTGGCGCCCTGGCTGCGGCGGCTGATCACGCGGCTCCTGGCGATTATACCCGCGATTATTGCGGTGGCGTTTTTCGGAAGAAGCGGAACGGCCAAGCTCTTGATCTTCAGCCAGGTCATCTTGAGTCTTCAACTCTCCTTCGCCGTGGTGCCGCTGGTTCAGTTCACCGGCAACCGTGAACGCATGGGTGAATTCGTCAACCCGCTCTGGCTGAAGATTCTCGCCTGGGTAACGGCCGGGATCATTGCCGCGTTGAACGCTTATCTCCTGGTGCTGAGCATCAAAGGCTTGGGCAGCTAGGCAGAGGTCCTCATGTTCAAGAAGATTCTCGTGGCGCTCGATCACAGCAAAGCCGACAATGTTTTGCTTCCGCAGATCCGGGAGTTGGCGATGCTCACCCACGCGGAGGTTCTGCTGCTCCACGTCTCCACCGGCTGGGCGGCGCAATGGCAGGACAACTTGAATCTTTCCGACTCGCAGGAGATAAAGGAGGACCGCCAGTATTTGGAAAGCGTAGCGCAGACACTGCGGGGCGAAGGCTTCAGCGTGACGACGCGGCACGATCGGGGCGAGCCCGCGCAAGCGATATCTGAAAACTGCGCGCCGCGAGGGCTGCGACCTCATCGCCATGGCGGCCCACGGACACAAATTGATTGCGGACCTGATCCACGGAACTACCATCACTAAGGTCCGCCATGAAAGCGAGATCCCGATTTTTCTTGTCAAGGCCAGGCCGGATTGACCGACCACTGAGACACAGAGAAAAGGACCTTCTGATGTTCTCTGCGTCTCAGTGCCTCTGTGGTGAAAGAAGGCTAAGCATGCTGATTCCAGGTTTCGCTACGCCGGAGGGAACGGCGCGCTTGCGCGATCGCTTTGCGGCGCGCCTGCCGGGACATTTCCGCGCGGCTCAAGGGCTCTGGATTTCGTCCATCGGCATTGGAACCTATCTGGGGGAGCCGTCCGACGATCAGGACGCACGATACCGGGAGGCCATCCGGCGCGCAGTTTCGTTGGGCGTCAACGTCATCGATTCGGCAATCAATTATAGGCACCAGCGCAGCGAGCGCGCCATCGCCCAGGCTCTGGCCGCGCTGATTTCCTCGGGTGAAGTCCGGCGTGATGAAATTGTGGTGGCCAGCAAAGGCGGGTTCCTGAGTTTCGACGGTGAAGAACCGGCCGACCCTTCCGCCTATTTCCAGGAAAAGCTCTTGGACCCCGGCGTTCTTCGCATGGAGGAGGTTGTCGCCGGCTGCCACGTCGATGTCCCCCAAATACCTGGAAAACCAGATTGAAGCCAGCCGCCGGAACCTCGGCCTCGAGACCATCGATATTTACTACGTTCATAACCCGGAGACGCAACTGAGCCATGTGGGCCGCGAGGAGTTCTTTCGCAGACTAAGGGCGGCGTTTGCGGCTCTCGAAAAAGCGGTATCGGAAGGCAAAATAAGGAGGTACGGCACGGCGACCTGGAACGCCTACCGAGTGACCCCGACTTCCGCCGAGGCCCTTTCATTAACCGACATCCTGCGCGTGGCGGAAGAAGTCGGTGGCAAAGATCACAGCTTCCGGGCCATCCAATTGCCTTTCAACCTCGCCATGCCGGAAGCGGCCATGGCCAACACTCAGCCAGCGGGCCAGAAACCGGGGCCGCTTTTGCAGGTAGCGAGGGCGCAGGGACTCATGGTGTTCGCGAGCGCTGCTCTCCTGCAAGGCCAACTGACCCAGGGCCTGCCGCCGGAGTTACGAAATTGGTTTCCGCGCATGCAGACGGACGCGCAGCGCGCCATCCAGTTCGTGCGATCCACGCCCGGCATCACTAGCGCCCTGGTGGGCATGAGCAATCTCGAACACGTCCAGGAGAATCTCGGCACGGCCTTGGCCGAACCCATGACGCTCGAACAATTCCGCGCCATTCTGCAGGGGAACTGAAGGTCAAGCCCTCGTCACCCCCGCGCCAACGGGTGACCACCTCAGCCAAGTGGATTCCCGCGTTCGAGGGAATGACGGAGTTTCGCAGTCAAGGAGGAACCCTTGCCTCGCACACCTTGCATCACTCTCATCACCGACTTCGGGACAACGGACCATTATGCAGGAACGATGAAAGGCGTCATCCTGAGTATCAACCCCGACGCCCAGATCGTCGACATCTGCCACCAAGTCGCCGCCTACGATATTTTTGAGGCGGCTTATGCCCTGGTCCAGAGCTACCGGTTCTTCCCGCCCGATACGATCCATTTGGTGATTGTCGACCCTGGGGTAGGAACCGCCCGCCGGCCGATCTTGGCCAGCGCTGGCCATCACAGGTTCGTCGCGCCCGACAACGGAGCGCTCTCCCTGCTCTTCGGGCGGGAGGAAAACGTCAAAGTCCGCCACATTACCGCGGATCACTATTTTCTGAACCCCGTCAGCAACACTTTTCAAGGTCGCGATGTGTTTGCCCCGGTAGCCGGCTGGTTGAGCAAAGGAGTGCAGGAAGAGAAATTCGGCGACTTGATCACGGACTACGCGCAGTTCATGTCCCCCAAACCGAAACGCGTGGGTGAGAATCTGATCAAGGGCATGGCTTTGAAGGTCGACACGTTTGGGAATCTTATTACCAACATCGGTCCGCAAGACGTTCCGGAGCTGTTTGCGGATAATCCACCGCCTTTCAGGATAATCGTCAATAACCGGGAGATTACGCGGCTTAATTTGGCCTACTCAATGGGCCGGGCCTCCGAGCTATTTGCAATCGTGGGGAGTTCCGGCTACATCGAAATCTGCACGAACCGAGGCTCTGCCGCCAAGTTGCTAAGGGCGAACCGAGGCGCGGAAGTTGGCGTGATTATCGGCAGCGGACCCGCATCTTGACCCGGCACGATCTTCAGATCGAGAAATCTCCGACATAGGCTGCCGGCTGCCCGTTGTAGATGACCAGCTCCGGGTCTTTAAGCGTCACCTTGCTAAAGGGCAGGACGGAATGCGTAAGCCAGACGTTGCCGCCAATGACGCTATGATGGCCGACGCGGGTTTGTCCCCCCAAGATCGTGGCGTTGGGATAAACGGTCACGCTGTCTTCGAGGTCCGGATGCCGCTTGTTGTCGTGCCCGCGGCGTAATTGGCCTTCTTCATCCTTTCGAAGCGGATTAAACGCTCCCAGCGTAACGCCGTGGTAAAGAGTCACCTGCTTGCCGATGGTGGCGGTCTCGCCGATCACCACGCCCGTCCCATGATCGATGAAAAACGATTCGCCAATCGAAGCGCCGGGGTTAATGTCGATCCCCGTGTGGCTGTGCGCAACTTCGGTCATCATGCGGGGAAGGAACGGCACCCCCATCAGGTAGAGGCGGTGCGCCAGGCGCTGCACGGTAATGGCCTCCATGCACGGGTAGCTGAGCAGAATCTCCTCAGGAGTGGCAGCCGCGGGATCATTCCGGAAAGCCGCCCCGATATCCGACGCCAGTAAGCGGGCCAACTCCGGGAATTGGCCGAACAACTGTTCGGTCATTTCCTGGGCGCGATCCTCGATGTCGACGGGCGAATCCTCCCCTTGGCAGCGCCGATCGAATCGTATGGCAGAGCACAACTGCTCACGCAACAGCGTGTCAATCTCAGCCAGATAAAGCCGGGACTCGGCCGGAGCGCTCTCCAACTCCGCGCCTGTCCCTCGATAAAAAACAGGGAATAGCAGGCCAAGGTAGTGCCGGCAGATCTGCGCGGCGGCCTCCCGGCTGGGCAATCGAAACTCGCACCCATAATCGCCGGCAAGCTGCGCATCCAGCGCTGTCTTGAATTCGCTTGCAAGGTCGTCCAGACGTTTTTGATCCATGGGCCTGCCTTTCTTAGTCGAGAGTCGAAAGTCAAGAGTCAAGGAGTCGAGGAGTCGACCAGATCAATCCCGAGGGTTCGAATGCTCTGACCCTGTGCCTTGCCGGGTTTCGCACTCTCGACTTTTGACTTTCGACTCTCGACTCTTCGACTCCTCAACTCTGCTGCGCTACCCGATGCCCTCGAAGAGCACCGTCGACAAATACCGCTCGCCTGAGTCCGGCAAGACAGCTACGATCGTCTTCCCGGCAAACTCCGGCTGCTTGGCCAATCGAACGGCCACAGCCGCAGCGGCGCCGCAGGAGATACCACTCAGGATACCCTCTTCCTTGGCCAAGCGGCGTCCGTACTCGACCGCCTCTTCATTCGACACCTGCTCGATGCGATCGACCAGCGACAAGTCGAGGACCTTAGGTACAAAACCCGCTCCAATACCCTGGATCTTGTGCGGGCCGGGCTTTACAGGCTGACCCGTAGTGGTTTGAGTCAGCACAGGGCTGGCCGTCGGCTCGACCGCCACTGACAAGATCTGTTTACCTTTGGTCTTCTTGATATAGCGTGAGACCCCAGTGATCGTACCGCCGGTGCCCACACCCGACACCAGCACGTCAATGGCGCCATCGGTGTCCTCCCAAATCTCGGGACCGGTGGTCTTTTCATGGATATCCGGGTTGGCAGGATTGTCAAACTGCTGGGGCAGGAAATAGTGGTTGGTGTCAGATTCATATATTTCCTGGGCCTTTTTGATTGCGCCCGGCATTCCGCCCGGCCCGGGCGTGAGGATCAGGGTGGCGCCCAGGGCCGCCACCACGCGCCGGCGCTCCAATGACATGGTCTCGGGCATGACCAGGGTTAACTTGTAGCCGCGCGCAGCAGCCACGAAGGCCAGTGCGATGCCCGTATTGCCGCTGGTAGGCTCAATGATCTCCTTCTCGGGCGTTAGCACGCCGCGCTTCTCCGCATCCCATATCATCGCCGCGCCGATCCGGTCCTTCACCGAATAACCGGGGCCACGCCCCTCGATCTTGGCCAAGACAGTTGCTTTGCTTCCATCGACGATGCGGTTGAGCTTGATGAGCGGGGTCTTCCCGATGCTATACGAATTATCTTGGAAAATGTTCGACATTCGATATCCTCTCCATAGGGAATTTGGTGTACTGAGATTCGAAGTAGTCACAACGACAACGTGTGGACTCAGAATGGCACTGGGATGATCTTGGATTTGCCCCTGGCGCGCCTTACGGTCGAAACCATAAGGAGCCCAGGCTAGGTACAGATACAGCGGAGGCTCAAAAAGGCACTGCGCTCGCGCGAACTGGGCGGCGTCTCGGGAATGGGCAACTCTTTGGAATCGACCATCAGTATTTCGGCACGCTCGGGTCAACTTGGTCAGACCAGGCGAGAATGCCTCCCTTCAGGTTGTGAATCTTCTGGAATCCGGCCTTCATCAAGAACTCCACGGCCCGGGCGCTACGCTGACCGGAGCGGCAGTGGACAACGATTTCACTCGCCGAATCCAGCTCGTGCATCCTTTTCGGAATCTCTCCGAGCGGGATCAGTGTGGAACCCGGAATGCGGCAAATCTGGAACTCGTGCGGTTCGCGCACGTCGATCAGAACGAAGGGTTGCTTCTCGTCCATCATCTGTTTGACTTCACGCGGCCCGATTTCCGGAACTCCAGACATATCCGATGTGTGCTCCTCCCCGCGAATTCCGCAGAACTGCTCGTAGTCGATCAACCCGGTAATCGTCGGATGGGCTCCGCAAACCGGGCAGTCGGGATTTTTCCGTAGCTTGAGCTCCCGGAATTTCATGCCCAGCGCGTCAAATACCAGCAGGCGCCCGATTAGCGTTTGACCCTGTCCAATAATCAGTTTAATCGTTTCCATGGCCTGGAGGCAACCGACGATTCCAGGCAGCACACCCAGCACCCCGCCCTCCGCACAACTGGGGACAAGGCCCGGCGGGGGCGGTTCGGGATAAAGGCACCGGTAGCAAGGCCCCTGGCGGGCGTAGAAGACGGACGCCTGGCCTTCGAAGCGGAAGATGCTTCCGTAGACATTCGGTTTGCCGAGCAACACGCAAGCATCGTTCACCAGGTAGCGTGTGGGGAAGTTATCCGTGCCATCGACGATGATGTCAAAATCCCGGAAAAGCTCGAGGGCGTTCTCGGAAGTCAAGCGCACATCGTAGCCCACGACTTCTACATTGGGATTGATTTCGCGGATGGTCGCCTGCGCCGACTCCAGCTTCGACCTCCCTACATCCGCGGTGCCGTGAATCACCTGGCGCTGCAGGTTCGTGAAGTCCACGACGTCGAAGTCGACGATGCCCAGCCGCCCAACGCCTGCCGCGCCGAGGTAAAGCAGCAAGGGCGAGCCCAGCCCTCCTGCCCCGATGCAGAGCACCTTCGCGTTCTTCAGCTTAAGCTGCCCGTCCATGCCCACTTCCGGCATGATAAGGTGACGGCTATAGCGAAGAATCTCGTCTTTGCTCAAATCGGAACTAGAAGTCAAAGTCGCTGTTGCCATTTCCTCGTTGGCCTCAGGCTCTCCTACTGTGGTGCGGGCGTCCCGCCCGCTGTCCCGGGAGCGTCCCGCTCCCGCACAAGCGCGCCGGAGGCGCGCGCCAGTCTACGCCTTCACGACCCCGGCCTCCTTGCCGCCCGCTATGGAGGGAACAATGCTGAGCACGTCGTTTTCATTCAGAGGCGTTTGTTCCTTCTGCAGGAAACGAATGTCTTCATCGCCCAGGTAGACGTTGACAAAGCTGCGTAGCTTGCCCTCCTGGTTGTAGAGATGCCGTCTTAGCTCCGTATACTCGCTGGCGAGTCTCGAGAGCGCCTCCGCTACCGTTTTCGCCTCCACTTCAACCTGATCCTTCTTCCCCACATACTGTCGAAGGGGAGTCGGGATCATTATCTTGACTGCCATTCCATCTCCTCACGCTGAGTGTCGTTACAGCCCGCCCCAATTGTATGTGATGCTTCAGGGAAGTCGGCGATTCTTGTAGGGGGACGGCTTGCCGTCCCCTCATGATTACTAGGCCGACGGGGTAGGGCAAGCCCTACGCCTACACGTCTCATCGCTCGGCTGATGCCCTGACTTACTCGACGACCTCTACCGACTCGGGGTCAAATACTCCCCCGTCCTCAGCCAGCACCCAGCAAGTTAGGTCTTTCGCGACGCCCCGCTCCACAGCAACGATGATATAAGAATACCATGGCCAGGCGTGCTCGCGGTCATAAACCGAAGGCCGCGCGGGGTGATCCGGATGTGAGTGGTAGTATCCCAGCACATCCAAGCCGCGGGACCGTACATCCTTCTCCATCCGCAATTGCTCGAGCGGGTCAATCAGGAAGCGGTTGCGCTCCGTTTCGCGTGCCAGGTCATCAACGGGCAGGAGTTCCTGAGCGTAGCTTGGATTGTGCCGTAGATTCTTGAGCGCCGCGACCTCCATCACCTGCTTCGCTTCGCCGTCGACCTTGCCGAGAAGCGCCCCACAGCACTCGCTGGGATAGTCCCGAGCGCCATGTCGGCGTATCGCTTCCGTCTGTGCTTGTGTGATCCGTAAGACCATGGGTGCACCCCGGTGGTGTAGGGGTAGGGCTTGCCCTACCCGGGGACGGCAAGCCGTCCCCCTACATTACCTTGCGCTTCCAGCCCTCTATGGATTAGATTCAAATTCTAGGCTGAACATGAGGAAACTGCAATGAGCGATCTGCGAGAACAGTTTAGGGCGGCGGGCTTTGAGATCGTCGAAGGCGGATCCGTCCCCGGCTCACTCGGCGTGAGGAAGTACGGATGTGTTCGCTACCTTGAACCGCAGGCTGATCAACGCTGGCTTGCTCTAGGACCGCCTTATTTCCAAATCCGCGGCCTCGCCTGCGAACTCGAGGACAAGGGGTACCAGAAGTTCTGGCGCCACGGCGACACCCGCTTCCCCATTCGCAAAACTGACCTCCAGACACTCCACCGCTTTGACGAGGAAGTCCGCCAAATCCTCCGATTGCCGTCGCTCTACAATGAATCCCTGGGCTCAACCTGCGCGCAAACCGACTACGACCGGCTGGAAGGCAGGCCGGACCGCTGACCGGCGCTTCAGCGTCTTAACCAAACCTGCTTTGAAAACGTGTAAGGGTAGGGCTTGCCCTACCCGCCCGCCGCGAGCCCGGCAAAAGGAGACGGCAAGCCGTCCCCCTACAAGCAGGTGAAGGCATGAGCGACCGCTGCTCAGGATTGAGAGGCGGTCTTTGGACTCGGGGGCATCTTGTCTGCGGCGCTCGCGGTCGAGGAACGAGTCGCGGCCGCGCCGCCAGGACTCGCCTCAGGAGCGGGTTGGACGCGCTCGGGTTCAGGCGCGGAAGGCGGCTTGGGCAATACGCTTGGGGCCTTGGACTCCGGCTTTGCGGGTGTGCCTGCCGCCGGCTGGGCTTGCGGGGTCGAAGGAGGCGCCACTTCGCGCGGCGCCTGCGCCTGCGGAGCCCTGGGCGGCCAAGGCCGAGGAACGGATCGGCCTTCCGTTTGAGGGCGTCGCCCCTGCGCTGGAGCAGCCTGCGAAATGGGACGGAAGACAATCTCAATCTGAACTTTGTCCAGATCGCTATCACCGAGTTCAACGATCTGGTCAAAGCCTTCGTGCGGAATGTCCGTCTTGGTCTGCCCAAAGGCCAGGTAGTGACGCTCGATTACGGCAGCGCCGACCGACCTTTCCCGCAGCCGATCGCGCTCGATGCAGGTCTCCAGGGGAACGTCAAAAAGGAAGATCACAGACGGAACCTGAAACCTCTTGGCCAGTTCCACGAACTCCCGGCGGTGGGGCGGGGTGAGCGCCGTGGAATCCACTACGCAGAGGCGGTTCAACCCCAATCGCAATTCCGTCAGGCAGCGGACCAGCGCGAACGCCTGGGTGTTGAATCGCTGGTCCCGCTCGTCGTCGCACACCCGGCCTCTCGCCCAGTCAGACGAGATGATGTGCGTGGGGCGAAAGTGGCGCTGCGCAAAAGTAGACTTGCCGCAGGCAGCCGGTCCGCAAAGCAGAACGATCGAAGGGCGGATCAGCCTTACCCGTTTTTCTTGGCTCTGATTGGCTGTTGGTTCTTGTGCCATAGTAGTTATCGTGGTTCGTTTCGCGACGTGTTGATTTGTTCATACTCGCGCCGAACTCAAAGACCTGAGGGTCTGAAGGCGACGAACCTCCTTCCCTCTAAGATTAAGATACCGGATGCCTGGGAATGGTTGCTCTTGGGGCTTTCCGCTTCCGGGCTCTTATTCCGCGATCATGCTCCCAGACCCACCGAGCATTCGTGCTGCTCGCGGGCCACACGTTCCTCCGCCAGGTAAGCTCGAGTGCGGCGAGTCAACTCATCGAAGTCCACTTCATGGGCGTCGAACTCCGGCCCGTCCACGCACGCAAACCGGACTTTCCCGCCTACCGTGACCCTGCATCCTCCGCACATCCCGGTGCCATCCACCATAATGGGATTAAGGCTGGCGTAGGTATGAACGCCCCACTCCCGAGTGACCTCGGCTGCCGCGCGCATCATAGGGATCGGCCCGATAACATGCGCCGCGCCGATCTCATCATCGTGGCTCTGCCGCCAGACGCGCATCAGATCCACGACCGTGCCGTGCACGCCCGCGGTGCCGTCGTCGGTGGCCCAATAGACCTCGTCGGCCGCCGCGCGCAATTCCTCGTCCAGGATGATGAGTGACGAGGAGCGCGCCCCGCATAAGGCCGTGACGTGGTTGCCCGCCTTGCGGAAGGCCCGCGCCACCGGCAGCAGCTCAGCAACACCTACTCCTCCCGCCAGGCACAGCACGTTGCCGACGTCCTCGATGCTGGCCGGCTCACCCAGGGGCCCCAGCAGGTCCGCCAGGCGATCGCCGGCTTCCAGCCGTACTGTAGTCCTACTTGTCTTGCCTAGCGCCTGCACGACCAGGGTGATGCTCCCCTGGGCCGCATCCCCGTCCACGATCGTCAGCGGAATGCGCTCGCTGGTTTGGGTCGGCCGGGTAATGATGAACTGGCCGGGCTTCCACCGCCTGGCAATTTCCGGCGCTTCCACCTGCAACCAGGCGATCTCCGGGGTGAGCAGCCGCTTCGCCAAAATCAGGTTGCCCGCCGGTGGCACAGGCACTCCTGCCTGTGCGCTGTCGGACGGCACAGCCAAGAGTGGCGGTGCTACAGGTGCGATCTCGGACGCCACGTCTGAGAGTGGCTGTGCTGCGGGTGGCTGATAATTAAGGGCGTTGTGAATGGCCGCGGCGGCCGCGCGGCCGTCGCGCATGGCGAGGATCACTGTCGATCCGCCTCGCACCACGTCGCCGCCCGCAAAAACGTTGGGCATACTGGTCATACCGCTGGCGTCAATCACAACCTTGCCGCGCTTGGTCACAAGCTGGGGAGTGGCGCGCTGTACGGTCGGGTTGGGGCTTTGACCGATCGCCATCACCACCGTGTCCACCTCCATGCGAAATTCCGAACCCGGCATGGGCACCGGAGAGGGGCGGCCGGATTCATCAACCTCTCCCAACTGCATACGGATGCACTCCATTTCACGCAGAATACCCTTCTCGTCCCCGAAGAGGCGCAGCGGGGCGGCCAGGAAATCGAAGTGCACTCCTTCTTCCTCCGCGTGCTCGATCTCCTCCAACCGGGCGCGCAACTCCGCCCTTCCACGCCGGAACATGACGGTAGTCTCGCTGCCCCTACGCCGCGACCAGCGGGCCGCATCCATGGCGGAGTTGCCGCCGCCCACCACCACCACCCGCTTACCGATGCGAATCGGAGTGTCAGACTCCGGAAAGCGGAATGCCTCCATCAGATTCAGTCGCGTCAGGTATTCATTGGCGGTGTAGACACCAATAAGGTTCTCGCCGGGAATGTTCATCAAATGCGGAAGGCCGGCGCCGGTGCCGAGAAATATGGCCTGGAATCCTTCCGCGAACAATTCGTCCACTGCTTCTGTTTTGCCCACGATGAAGTCCGTGCGAAACTCCACGCCCATGCTGCGCAGGCGATTCACTTCGTCGCGGATAATTTCCCGCGGCAAACGGAAATTCGGGATGCCGTAAGCCAGCACCCCACCCAGGCCATGCAAGGCCTCGAAAACCGTCACCCGGTAGCCGTGCCGAATCAGATCATAGGCCGCAATCAGGGAAGCGGGGCCGCTCCCCACCAGGGCCACCCGCGGCCCACTGTGCGCCGGGGCTGGAGGCGGTGCAGAGGACGTTCGACGATGGTAATCCGCCGCGAAACGCTCCAGCGAGCCGATGGCCACCGGTTCCAGCTTCTTTCCCAACAGGCAGGCGCGTTCGCAGAAGAGTTCGTGCTGGCACACGCGGCCACAAATTCCCGGAAAAGGACTCTCCTCGCTGATCTTGTCGAAGGCCCCCGCAAAATCGCCCACCGACATCAAGCCAATGAAGCCTTTGACGTTGATATGCAATGGGCAAGCATCGACGCAGGTCGGATTCTTACACTGCAGGCATCGAAGCGCCTCAACTTGGACCTGAGCGAGGGAGAAACCCAGAGCGACCTCTTGCGGACCGCGCAGCCGCTCTTCCGGCAAAAGCAACGGCAAGGCTTGGCGAGGCGCTTTGGGATTGGGCTTCACTCGGGGCCGGGTCTCCGGTGCCGGGGCTCCTACGGTAGTCGTGTTCTGGGTGCTCAAGGTCAGCCTCCTTCAAACGGTGTGCGATTGAACCTGGGGGAGATTCCGAAGCGTGGGCTTAAGAGCGACATAATGTCAGACTTGCGGTTTCCAATATCCAAAAATGAACTGCAATTCCCTTGCCAGCCTGTCACCTTTGACAGATTCCGGGGACGAGCCGGCCTCGTCAGCTCGTAGCCGCAGGGCGCTTCCGCAACACCCTGCACGCGCTTTAAGCGACATTTCGCAACCTCCGAGGTTTATCAATCCGCGCAGCCCCGCTGTACAAACTTTCGGCGGGCGCGGCGCAGGACTCGACAATGTGGCATTTGAAACACTTGCGACTTCGGAAGGTGGGCCATTGTGCCCAGCGCGATCCGAGATCCGGTGATCGGGTGATCGGGAGATCGGGAGATCAGGCAACTCTGGGATAAGACAATCGTCCCGCACCTGAGTTTTCCACAACCTTCCTTTGTTTTCATAGACATTCCCGGATCGTTCGTAAGAATTCGAGTCGAGAAGTCGAGAGTTGAGAGTCGAAGAGTGACAAACCGTCGGCTTCCCACTGCCTGACTTCCTGGTTCGGCTTCACGACTCCTTAACTTCTCGACTGCTCGACTGTTTGTTTTCATAGACATTCTCGCTTTGTTCCGTCGAATTCAAGTCGAGAAGTCGAGAGTTGAGAGTCGAAGAGTGACAACCCGTCGTCATCCCACCGCTTGACTTTCCGGTTCGGCTTCACGACTCCTCGACTTCTCGACTTCTCAACTGCTCGACTGTTTGTTTTCATAGACACTCTCGCTTTGTTCCGTCGAATTCAAGTCGAGAAGTCGAGAGTTGAGAGTCGAAGAGTGACAAACCGTCGGCTTCCCACTGCCTGACTTCCTGGTTCGGCTTCACGACTCCTTAACTTCTCGACTGCTCGACTGTAGGGTGGCCACAAGGTCCGCCCCTACAAAAACCAGTGCCAAGTTGTCCGCTCGCGAATTCAGACTGGGGGGGTCCCTGCTGAGTCCGACAAAACCTTGAGGGGCAACCTAACATCCGAATGTAGCCTATCATGTCGGCGGCAGCTCGTCAAGTCTTTTCCCGCGGGGCGACGTAATGGGATGCTGATTGGGGATCTAAGCACACCCAGCGGTGGCTGTCCAACTCGCTCTGCAGGGTAATTCATGTTAAGATACTTTCCCATCAGGGCATCCACCGTCAGCGTAGCCGAGGCTCAGCGAGATGACCGGCACAACCGTCTCCCACTACCGCATCCTGGAGAAACTCGGGGGCGGAGGCATGGGTGTCGTCTACAAAGCTGAGGACACCAAGCTCCACCGCTTCGTGGCGCTCAAATTCCTGCCGGAAGAAATGTCCAGGAACCATCAGGCGCTCGAGCGCTTCCAGCGCGAAGCCCAGGCCGCCTCCGCCCTTAACCATCCCAACCTCTGCACCATCTACGATATTGACGAGCACGGGGTTCACCCGTTTATCGCCATGGAGTTGCTGGAGGGGCAGACGCTGCGCGAGCGCCTGGGAAGCACGAAATTCGAAAATCGAAACTCGAAATTCAGTTCAGGCGCTCTTGCTGTCGGCGAATTGCTCGAACTTGCCATCCAGGTTGCCGACGGGTTGGATGCCGCGCACGCCAAGGGCATCGTGCACCGCGACATCAAGCCGGCGAATGTTTTCATCACCACGCGCGGGCAGGCGAAGATTCTGGATTTCGGACTGGCGAAATTGACCGTAGGGGCGACCCGGCGGGTCGCCCAGGGAGGGCGAGGTGACGCCTCGCCCCTACAGGACACGCCGACGGCCACCCTCGAGCCCGAGCATCTCACCAGCCCCGGCGCGACCGTGGGGACGGTGGCCTACATGAGCCCGGAACAGGCGCGGGGCGAGGAGGTGGACACGCGCACGGACCTGTTCAGCTTGGGCGCGGTGCTCTACGAGATGGCGACCGGCCGGCAGGCGTTCAGCGGCGCAACTTCAGCCACCGTCTTCACCGCCATTCTGCGCGACCAGCCGCCCCAGCCATCGCAGGTGAATCCGGAATTGCCGGTCGAGCTGGACAGGATTATCGACAAGGCGCTGGAGAAAGACCGCGACCTGCGCTGCCAGACCGCTGCCGAAATGCGCGCCGATCTGAAGCGCCTGAAGCGCAATACGGATTCGAGTCGTGGCGCCGCTGCCGTCCCGGCGGCTGGGCGTGACATAGGGGAAGGCCCTGCACCCGCCCATGGGTCGGACAGCGAGAAAGCAAGCCGGCAGGATGCCGGCGCTACGGGCGAGAGCTCCGATTCGCAGATCATCGCGAGCCTGTTGAAGCGCCACATGAAAAGCATCATGGCATTAACGGGAGGCGGGATCGTGCTTGCCGCTGTCATAATCTATGCCCTCTATCGCGCCTCGATCCATGCGCCCGCGCCGCCCTCCGCCTTGGAATTTACGCGCGTGACCGGCAGCGGAGACGTCCGGCAGGCGGACATCTCACCCGATGGCAAGTATGTGGCCTATGTGCGGGAGACGGGAGGGAAGCAAAGTCTATGGCTGAAGCAACTGGCCACCGGCAGCGATGTCCAGATTGCCACGCTGGACGAAGACTGCCCCGGCGTGGCATTCTCTCCTGATGGCAACTATGTCTACTTCGTCCGCAAGGATCGTTTGAAACTCAGCGGCGATCTTTACCAATTGCCGTCCCTGGGCGGAACTCCCAGGAAAGTGCTGGCGGGGATCTCCAGCCCGCCGGCATTTTCACCCGATGGCCAGCGGATAGCCTTCGAGCGGAACAGCTTCTAGCGACAGCAGTTTGTTGACCGCCTTGATGGCTGGCTCTAACCAACGGCTGCTGGCGTCCTACAAGCCGCCCGAGGACATTGACCCGGAACGCGTCGTGTGGTCTCCAGATGGCAAGACCCTCGCCTTTGTTCATCAGAGTCCGGCGACGGTTTTGACCATCATCCCGGCGGAAGGAGGTCCAGCACAGCCAGTGGCTGGCGCACAGTGGAGCTTCATCTCGGACCTCACGTGGCTCCCTGGAATGCGGTACCTACTCGTTGCAGGCGTCCAGCGCGGGGGAGCTGTGGGGAGATCCCAGCTATACCAAGTCTCACTTGAGGGGGATGACCTTCGCCAGATCACTCACGACCTTTCCAGGTATGCAGGAGTCCGGGCGAGCGCGGACGGAAAGACGTTGCTGGCCCTGCAGGACCAGATTCTCGAGGCCATCGAATTCACCAGTCCCGGCAAGGAGTCCGAAACCAGGACCGCGAGCGCCGGAAACCAGAACCGCGACGGCTATTATGGTTTGGCTTGGACGCCGGACGGGAAAATCGTCTATGTCTCGGTTCCAAATGGGCGTCTTGATTTTTGGGAGATGGCCGCAGACGGCTCGAACCCCCTGCGGCTCACCAGCAACGACGCATCCTCGTATTCCGTCTACCCCGCCGTCTCTCTCTCTGGCGGCTTCGTTGCCTTTACCCAGTGGGACCGAGATGGCCAGCCAAGCATCTGGCGTATGGATGTGGACGGCACCAACCTGAAACAGCTTACCCAGGGTCAGGGGGACTTCAATCCCGCCATATCCCCAGATGGCCGCTGGGTGGTTTTCCAACGGCACGAGGGCGGCAAGCAAACTTTGATGAAGATTCCGAGCGAAGGCGGGCCAGCGTCCCAGTTGACGGACTATGCCTTATATGTGCCATCCGTCTCGCCGGACGGCAAGTGGATCGCTTGCGTGTACTTTCCCAACCAGAATCAGCCAGCCAGCCTGGCGATAGTTCCTTTCGCGGGCGGCCAACCCGCCAAGGTTTTCCCGCTGCCCGCGACTGCTACTACTACTGGCAGTGTTCCCATTCATTGGACCCCCGATGGCCACGCCATTACTTTCATCAACACCGTAGATGGGGTGAGTAACATCTGGGAACAACCGGTGGAGGGCGGCCCACCAAGGGCCGTTACCCGTTTCACTTCCGACAAGATCTTCTATTTCGACTGGTCCCGAGATGGCCGCTTGGCCCTCTCCCGCGGCACCGACACGACCGACGCGGTGTTGATCAAGAATTTCCAATGATGACCAAGACGTTTTCGCGTTGCCGCTTATCGAGAGTCCCGGCGGCAGCATATCGCAGCAAAATGCAGATTCTTCGCTTCGCTCAGAATGACATGGAATCCTGGGAATGACATGTCATCCTGAGCCCGTTCGCTTCGCTCAGGGTAAACTGCGCGAAGGATCTGCTTTTCTTCTCGCGCCGAGACGAAACGCAACCTTGGTGGTACAGGGTCTACCCTGGCCAACGGTCATTTTGGGTAATGCCGGCTTCTCCGCCGCAGGCTGGCCCCGGAAATGTGGCCCATAGATGTGGCCCATCGGGAGATTGCTCAGCAGGGTAATTCTTGGTAAGATACCTTCCCATCAGGGTAATCCACCGTCAGCGTGGCCGAGGCTTAGCGAGATGACCAGCACAACCGTCTCCCACTATCGCATCCTGGAGAAGCTCGGGGGCGGAGGAATGGGTGTCGTCTACAAAGCTGAGGACACCAAGCTCCACCGCTTCGTGGCGCTCAAGTTCCTGCCGGAAGAAATGTCCAAGAACCATCAAGCCTTGGAGCGCTTCCAGCGCGAAGCCCAGGCCGCCTCCGCCCTTAACCATCCCAACATCTGCACCATTCACGCTATTGCGGAGTACGAGGGCCAGCCCTTCATCGACATGGAATATCTGGAGGGGAAAACCCTCAAGCATTGCATCGCTGCCAAGCCGTTTAAGACGGACGAACTGCTGGACCTTGCCATCCAGATTGCCGAGGCTCTCGATGCCGCGCACGCCAAGGGCATCGTGCATCGCGACATCAAGCCGGCGAATGTTTTCATCACCACGCGTGGACATGCGAAGATTCTGGATTTCGGACTGGCCAAGCTCTCCCCGCTAGACTCGCCGGTGGCCGAGTCCGTTGACGCGGCGGCAATGCCGACCATGGGGGTGAGTGAAAGACACCTGACCAGCCCGGGGACGGCGATGGGGACAGTGGCCTACATGTCGCCCGAACAAGCGCTGGGCAAGGAGCTGGACGCACGCACCGATCTCTTCAGTCTGGGCGTCGTGCTCTACGAAATGGCCACCGGGCTGCAAGCCTTCTCGGGCAGCACCACGGCGGCCATCTTCGACGGGATTCTCCACAAAACACCCACCTCGCCCGTGCAATTGAATCCGGAGTTGCCCGTCAAGCTGGAAGAGATCATCAACGAGGCTCTGGAGAAGGACCGCGAGTTGCGCTACCAGAGCGCGGCGGCTTTGCGTGCCGACCTCGAGCGCTTGAAGCGTGACAGGCTTCCGGGGCAGTCCGCCAGCACAGTACCTGCGGGGCATACCGCGCTTCTACCAGCGGCTGGAACAGGCGGGGTTGGGGAGGGAGGAGGCTTCGCCGGCAAGTCTGAGCTGCAAGCTTGGCAGCCAGAGCACCAGGACCCTTCAAACCCTCCGCAGCCTGACCGCGGGTTTTGGACAGGGAAAGCGTTTGAGGCCCTAAGGCGGCACGCAGGCCTTGCGGCAGTTTCAGTGGCGCTCGTCGCTCTGGCAGCCTACTTCGTTTGGCCGGTCTTTCATCCACCACTGACCAAAGTGATGCTGGTCGTGCTCCCCTTTCAGAATTTAAGTGGCGACCAGAATCAGGAATACTTCTGCATGGAATTCACGGAGGAACTGACTACCCAATTGGCGCGTTTGCATCCGGAGAGGTTGGGCGTCATCGCACCCACTTCGGCACGGAATGTAGGAGCTAAGAGCATCGCTCAGATTGGACGCGAACTGCGGGTGAAGTACATTATGGAAGGGAGTGTAACGCAACACGGCGGCAATGAGGTCCACATCACAGCACAACTGATTCAGGTGAGCGACCAGGCCCAGATTTGGGCTGACAGCTACTCGCGCAGCGAGGTGGACGTGCTTGCCCTACAGAGTGACGTGGCAGGAGCCATCGCGCGCCAAATCAAACTCACGCTGACGCCCCAAGAGCAGGCCAGCCTTGCGGTTGCGCATCCTGTGAACCCAAAGGCTCACGACGCGTACCTGCGCGGCCGCTATCAGTGGAGCCAACGAACTCCTACCGCCATTGCCGACGCCATCCAGGAATTTCAGCAGGCCATCGCGGCCGATCCCGATTACGCCCCGGCGTACGCGGGGCTGGCGGATGCCTATGAGCTTCTAGGCTCGGTTCCCAACGACGCGCTACCTCCCCGGCATGCCATTCCCAAGGCGGAGGAGGCCGCCGAGAAAGCTCTGGCGCTTGACAGTTCGCTGGCGGAGGCACACGTCTCCCTGGCTTACATCCGGCTCGCTTACGACTGGAAACGGCGGGAGGCGGAGCAACAGTTTCAAGAAGCCTTGGAACTCAATCCCGGCTACGCCACGGGTCACGAGTGGTACGCGCTGTACCTGGTGGCGACAGACCAAATGGATAAAGCGATTGTAGAGATACAAAAAGCCCAAGAACTCGATCCGCTCTCGATCATCATGAACATGACCGCTGCCCAGGTTTTCCTTTACGCCGGCCAGTATGATCGGGTTCTCGAGCAGTGCCAAAGGGCGTTGGAACTCGATCCGAACTTCTTTCTGGCCCATTACTTTCGCGGCCGCGCTTACGAGCGGAAGGGCATGCTCCCGCAAGCCCTCGCCGAGTTCCGGAGGGCAAGCACCCTCTATCCCGGCAACCCTACATTGATGATGGCGCTCGGCGCTGTCTACGCCCTTTCGGGCGATAAGGCACAAGCTCGGAGCTACCTGAGCGCGCTCATGAAACTCTCAAAGAAGAGATATGTGCCGGCGGTTTATATGGTGGGGATCGCGGCGGGGTTGAACGATAAGGATGAGGCCTTCCGCTGGCTGGATCAGGCTGCCGAGGACCGCTGTGACTACGTCATTTACCTTGGTCGCGAGCCTGGACTCGACAACCTCCGTGCCGACCCGCGCTTCCAACGGTTCATGAACCGCATCGGTCTGATGCGTTAGCGTTCACGGAGCAGCGCAGAGTTTGTGCCCTTCAAAGTCTGCGGCTTTTTGATTTTTCGACGTTATAGGCTAGATTACGCGCCTTACCCTGTATCCGAATCCCGGAAGAACCGCAGAGTCTCAAAACCAGAGACTGTGCGCTGCCAACTGTGTTACGATGGCTTCTTGTTCACCCGATCTCCCGATCAACAGATTTCCCGATCTTGAGAGTCAGCGATGATTCTGGCGATGGTCGACGACCTTTTGTTTCTCTCCAAAATCCAGGAGACGGCCAAACACCTGGGAGTCGAAGTGAAAGCGGCGCAGCCTGATGGCCTGCCGGAACTGGCAGTCGAGGCCGGCCCGACCGCCCTGATTATTGATCTTAACCATCGCTCCGGGAAGGCGTTGGAGATCTTGCGCGCCCTCAAGGCTGAGGCCAGGACCGAAAACATCCCGGCCGTGGGTTTTGTATCTCACGTCCAGAACGAACTGATTGCTGCGGCGCGAGACGCCGGCTGCGACCTCGTGTTGGCGCGCTCGGCTTTTTCGAGCCAGCTGTCGAGTCTTCTCGAACGGTTTTCAAGGTCAGTGGGGTAGGGGTAGGGCTTGCCCTACCCTCGTCGGCGCCAGCGGAAATGCGGGGGCGGCAAGCCATCCCCCTACAGCGGAACGGTTATCAAAGGGTTAAGGATTACAGGAGGAACAAGAGGTGGCATCCCTAAGAGGCCGAGGAGAAGCTGTTGCCAGCGTCAGTCCCATGTCGATCATCAAACTGCTCCGTATTTCAGCCGTGGCAATCGGAATCCTTCTGCTCGCCGCTGTTGCCGTAGCGCAATCCGCTGCACCCCAGGAAAAGTACCCCGACTTTCCCAGCGAGACGCCCGCCAAGTTCGCGCCGGTGACGACCAGCTTCGACTTCAGCAAGCGCGACGTGATGATCCCCATGCGCGACGGGGTGAAGCTGCACACGGTGATCGTCATTCCGAAGGGCGCGCGGGGCGCGCCGATCCTGCTGACGCGCACGCCGTACAACGCGACGGCCATGGTGACCCACGCAGACAGTTCTCACCTCGGCCCGATCCTGGAGGGCTATGACAACCTGACGGAAGTCATCGTAGAGGGCGGCTACATCCGCGCCATTGAAGACATACGCGGCAAATACGGCTCCCAGGGCGATTATGTGATGACCCGCCCGCTGCACGGCCCGTTGAACCCGACTCCTGTCGATGAGTCCACGGATACCTACGACGCCATCGACTGGCTGGTGAAGAACCTTCCGGAATCGAACGGCAAGGTCGGAATCCTGGGCATTTCCTACGACGGTTTTCTGCCCCTGATGGCGCTGGTGAACCCTCACCCGGCGCTCAAGGTTTCGATTCCCATGAACCCCATGGTGGACGGGTGGATGGGGGACGACTGGTTTCACAACGGCGCCTTCCGCGAGCAGAACATCACCTACGTTTACGACCAGGAGGCGACGCGATCCAGCGAGGAGAAGTGGTGGACGGACACCTTTGACGACTACGACCTCTACCTGCGGGCCGGATCGGCGGGCGAACTGGGGCGGCGGCACGGGGTCGAGCAGGTGGGCTTCTGGCGCAAACTTCTGGAGCATCCGAGCTACGACGCCTTCTGGCGCGACCAGGCCATGGATCGCATCCTGGCAGGCCAACCGCTGAAAGTACCGATGATGCTGGTGGGCAGCTTCTGGGACCAGGAGGACATCTACGGCGCCGCCGCCGTCTACAAAGCGCTCAAGCCGAAAGACGCCGGCAACGACAAGGTCTTCCTGGTAATCGGCCCCTGGAATCACGGCGGGGAGGAAGGCGATGGCAGCACTCTCGGCCCGCTGCATTTCGGGAGCGATACCGGACTCTATTTCCGCCGCGAAATTCTGCGGCCGTTTCTCGACCATTTCCTCAAAGATGGCGCGCCCCCCACCGATACCCCGCCCGTCACGATCTTTGAAACCGGGACGAATGTGTGGCGCCGACTACCGGGCTGGCCGGCGGCCTGCGCCAACGGCTGCGCGATCCGCCCCACGCCGCTTTATCTCGGGGCCGGGCTGAAGCTGGGATTTGCGCCGCCCGGCGCCGGCGATTCGGTATTCGACGAATATGTCTCCGACCCTGCCAAACCCGTGCCCTACGTTGCGCGGCCGGTTCGGCCCATGGGCTACGATGAAGAACACCCGTGGCCGCATTGGCTTGTCGAGGACCAGCGGGAAGCCTCCGGGCGCACGGACGTGCTAGCGTTCGTTTCCGATTATTTGACGACCCCGACCAAGATCAGCGGGCAGCCCGTGGCGAACCTGGTGGCCTCGACCAGCGGCACGGACTCGGACTGGGTGGTGAAGCTGATCGATGTCTATCCCGACGAGGTGGCAGGCGAGCCGCAACTGGGTGGCTACCAACTGATGATTGCGGCGGATATCTTCCGCGGCCGCTATCGCGAAAGCCTCGAAACGCCCAAAGCCCTGGCGTCCGGTGAGCCGCTGCTCTACCGCTTCGCGCTGCCGACGGCGAACCACGTCTTCCTGCCGGGCCACCGGATCATGGTGCAGATTCAGTCCAGTTGGTTCCCGCTCTACGATCGCAATCCCCAGACCTTCGTGACCAATATCTTCTGGGCTAAGCCGGAGGATTTTCACAAGGCGACGCAGCGGGTCTACCACGCGCCGGGCCACGCGAGCTTCGTTGA
Organism: uncultured Acidobacteriota bacterium; assembly: GCA_963831905.1. GTDB lineage: Bacteria > Acidobacteriota > Terriglobia > UBA7540 > UBA7540 > CAVROP01. The sequence goes on from CAWHRX010000010.1 coordinate 1,347,586, forward strand.
ATTGCCGGCCGTAACCGCGCCCTGAAAGAATCGCTTGTAGGGGCGGCTAGAGCCACTCAGATGTAGTTCAGAGGAAATTCATGCTAAGGTTTTTTGGGCTGCAATTCAGGAAACAGAAATTGGTCGAGGATTAACCTGGCGGCTTCTTGGATCAGGACGGGTTTTCCGTTGTGCTTGAGGCAAACCACTCCGTCTTCGCCGACGTCGATTGATAGAATCATTGAAAACTCGGTCCCAGAGACAGATATTTGTTCACGCTCCCTGGAGAGGCTTATTTTCAACTCCCGGCGATTCGTGGGTTGAGCCAAACTGGCAACATTCGGCGCCCACACAATCCTCTCATGCGCGGAGCCGTTGTTGGTTCCAACCGCGACAGACTTTTCCTGGGCCTCCTTGGTCTGGGCAGTAATCTCCTCCCATAAATCCCTGTACAGCACCTCGGCGCCCTCACCCACAGCCTTGTTGCGTTCCGCCAGCCTGCGTCGTTGTTCTACGCGTTCGTCGATCCAGCTCATGGATTTTCATTCTATGAGGACATAAAGCAAAAGTCAAAGCTACCAGTGCTCTCCACGCGATTAGAAAATCCAGACGACGCCGCTTTCAACACCCGGAGCCCGCGCTTCCCGCTTGCATTACCGTGGTAATATAGGATCATGACATTGGCGCGATCCAAAGTTACGGCGCAAGGACAGATTTCGGTACCCGCCGAAGTTCGGCGGAGGCTTGGCCTCGGCCCCGGATCGGTTCTGGAGTGGAGCGACGAAGGTGAGAAGATCGTCGTGCGGCGGTCGGCCCGGTATAGCTCGGAGGATGTCCATCGGATGCTTTTCCCCAAGGGGACTCCGGAACGTCGGACCCTTGATGAACTGAAACAGGGAATCCGAGATTACATACGGGAGCGTCATGCGCGCCGTTGACACCAACGTCCTCGTGCGGCTGATTACAAGAGACGATGCAGGGCAGGCAGAATTGGCCGACCGCTGGGTGGAAACTGGCGCCTGGGTTTCAACCTTAGTTAGCCCTCGCAGAAACGGCGTGGGTTCTTGCCACTTTGTACGGACGCAGCCCCGGCGAAATTGCCTCGGCGGTCGAAGGTCTTCTCAACCACAAGGATCTGACGCTACAAGACTCACACGCGGTTGCGGCAGCGCTCCGGTGTTTCCGTAAGCGGCCGGCATTAGGTCTTGCGGATTGTCTCCTGCTGGAACTCGCCCGGAAGGCCGGGCATTTGCCTATGGGCACGTTTGATCGCGAACTGAGCAAAGTTGACGGAGCAGAAAAGCTATAGACTTTGCTCCTCGCAAGCGCGTCTCCAGGTTACAGAAAGCCTATTCATTCAATCTTCGCTGGAGGATATTCAAAGGATGAAGAAATTGCTGTTGTTATCTGCAGTCTTCTGTTTACTCGTATGTTCAATCTACGTGCAAGCCGCCAAGAAGGCTAAGGCCGACCTGCTAAACGCCAAAGGCGCGCCCGTGGGCACTGCCATATTCACCCAGAAAGCCAATGGGGTTCAACTGGACCTGAAGGTTTCGAACCTCACCCCAGGGCTGCATGGGTTCCACGTTCATAACGTGGGACGCTGCGAGGGGCCCGATTTTGTGTCGGCAGGACCGCACTTCAATCCGGAAGGCAAGCAGCACGGCTGGGACAATCCGATGGGCCATCACCTGGGTGATCTGCAAAACCTGGAGGTGGGCCCGGACGGCAAAGCCCATGTCCGCGTAATGGTCCCCGGGGTAATACTGGGAGAGGGGGCGAACTCGCTCTTTCACGAGGGTGGCACCGCGCTGGTTATCCATGCCAAACCGGACGACGGGAAAACCGATCCGGCAGGCAACGCTGGCGCGCGGGTGGCTTGCGGCGTGATCATTCGATAGCGTGGCGGATGGTGCCAGATGAGGAGAATGCTTGGTCCTTTCGTCCTTGTAGCTCTTCTGGCGTTCGGCTGCACGGGTACTAACGCCCCGCCGTGCAGCAACACACTGTCCCCAGGAGTGATTTCCTTAAACCACGACGCCGTGTACGTAGCGAACACGGCGTCGAGCAGCATTTCCGCGTTTTCGCTCGGGGGCAACGGCGAGGGGTTTGCTCCCGTCTGCGGGTCACCGTTCCAAATGCCCGGCCCACCAACCGGCCTCGGCGGGGGCGACTCTGCGCCAAGCAGCGCGATAAACGATCTGATCGTCCTGAGCTCTCCACAGAAAGCGGTTTGGCTGTTTAAGTTGGACTTCATCTTCGGCAATCTCACTGGACCGGTCGCCAGCGTCACCTCGAATTACACGCCCGTGGCGGTGGCCGTGTGGCAGAATTACTCTTACGTCGCGAACGCCGAGGGGAACCTCTCCGCCTGCCAGCTTTCAAGCGATGGGACCACTGTGACCGAGCTACAGGGATCGCCGTTTCCCACGGGCTCCGGACCCGTAGCGGTGGCGGCCTCGGAACCTGGACTGCTCTACGTTGCCAACTCACAATCCAACAACATCGCCGGCTACACCCTGGATCCGAACACAGGAGTGCCGACGCCGATTCCAGGTTCTCCCTTTCCGGCGGGCAGTGGCCCGAGCTCGATTGAGGTCGCGCCTCCAGTGTACCCGAGCGGGTTCGGCCCTACATTGGTTATCGTCTCGAATATGTCCTCGAATGACGTTTCTGTTTATGCCGTAGGTGGCGCGGGCGGTCTCACTCCGGTTCCTGGATCGCCCTTCGCAGCGGGCGCAGCGCCCTCTTCGAGCGCCACGGGAAACTACCTACCCCTCAAGTACGTTTATGTGGCTAACTCGCAGTCAAACGACATTTCGGGCTACAGCATTGACGACACGACAGGTACTCTGACGGCGCTGGCAGGTTCCCCTTCCCCGACGGGAGTTCTGCCTCTGCCGGTGGCCGTGTCGTCGGGGGGCATGTTCCTCTACGTCGCCAACGACGGCTCCAACACCCTCTCCGCCTATTCTATCGACCATAGTACTGGCGCTCTCACGCCTGTGTCTGGCTCGCCGTTCGCGGTTGGGCAGTCCCTTACAGCAGTCTGGTTTTTCCAGGTACCGCAATAGCTCACGAGGATAGTACCGCCTTGGTCGTCCACGCGAGGGATTCGGCCTTCGGCCGGCTCTGGCAGTCGTACAACTAACCCCTGACCCGTCCCGCTCCGGCTGATGAAAAGGCCAGCAGCGGGACACCATCTCCCCAAGGGAGAGGGCACTTCATCGGTCTTAGGAGGACAGTCCATCTGCCGTTGGGAAGCTGATAGCTGCTCTATCGCGCCGCCACTTTCGCTGTCGAGAAGGCGAGCGTGAGCAGCGTCTTTTGTTCCAGCTCGTGCGCTTTGCCGGAACCTGTGGCAGGGCTGGGACTGGCGGAGCGCTTTATGGATCGCACCGGCCGACCTCTGAAAATCCGGCGGAAGCGCGGCATCACATAGAAAAGCGCCCCCATGTTGGCGGGTTCCTCCTGCACCCACACGATTTCCCGCGCCGCATTGTGCTGGTTAATCGCCGCCGTCAGGGCGTTCTCCGGAAAAGGATAAAGCTGCTCGAGGGAGACAATGGCTGTTCGCAGGTCGTTCAGCTTTTTGCGCTCGGCGCGCAGCTCGTGCACGATCTTGCCCGTGGCCACCAGGATGCGCTCCGCGCGGGCCGTTTCCTGATCAGGGAAGACGGGCGCAAACGAGCGCGATGTCAGGGCTTCGAGACCCGATGCGGCGCCTGAGTACCGGAGTAGGCTCTTGGGAGTGAGCACCACCAGGGGTTTGCGCCAGGCGCGCAGGGCCTGGCGGCGCAACAAGTGGAAATACTGCGCGGCGGTGGAAGGCTGGCAGACCTGGATGTTGTCCCGCGCGGCGAGTTGCAGGAAGCGCTCGAGGCGCGCGCTCGAGTGTTCCGGCCCCTGTCCCTCCAGGCCGTGGGGCAAGAGCAAAACAAGTCCGGACAACAGTCCCCACTTATCCTCACCGGCGGCAATAAACTGGTCGATCATCACCTGCCCGCCGTTGGCAAAGTCTCCGAACTGCGCCTCCCAAAGGACGAGCGCTTCAGGGAAGTCACGGCTGAACCCATACTCGAATCCCAAGACGGCAGCTTCTGAAAGGATCGAGTCGTAAACCTCGAAGCGGCCCTGCCCGGCTTGCAAGTGGCAGAGGGGTGTATATTCCGTTGCGGTTTCCGTATCGAAAAGCACCGCATGGCGTTGGTTGAAAGTGCCTCGGCGGCTGTCCTGCCCGCTCAGGCGAACCGGAATCCCCTTGCGCAAAAGCGATCCAAAGGCCAGGGCCTCCGCCATTCCGAAATCCACGGGGCGCTCGCCGCGCGCCATTTGCAGCCGCTGCTCGATGAGGCGCTTGATTTTGGGGTGAACGTTAAAACCTTGCGGCGGGCGCGCCAGTGATTCGCCGATTTGGCGAAGCTCGTCCGCCGCGACGCGCGTATCAACCTCGAACGCGGCATCGTACGCGCCGCCGGAATAGGCGTCCCAATAAGCGGGCAGCCCGCGCAACATCGGAATCTTGCGAATGGTGCGGGCGTTTTTCAGATCAGCTTCGTATTGAGCGCGGATCTTCTGCGTCGTCCCGGCGGGGTCCACTCCGATCCTGCGCGCGTAGGACTCCCAAAGCGGCGGGATCTCAGCGATTTTGCGATAGCGCACAGGCTGCGTCACCGTAGGGTCGTCCAATTCGCTGTGCCCGTGGCGGCGGTAGCCAATCAGGTCCACGACCACGTCGCTCGCGAAAGCGTAGCGGTATTCGACCGCCCATCGCGCCACCCGCACCACTGCCTCAGGGTCCTCCGCGTTGACGTGGAAGATCGGAATGGGCAGCCGCTTCGCCACATCGGAAGCAAAACGCGAGGCGTAAAGGTCCTCAGGGTTGGCGGTAAACCCGATCAGGTTATTGACCACGACGTGCACTGTGCCGCCCACCGAAAAACCGCGCAGGGTTGCGAGATTCAGGGTTTCCGCGGCCGTTCCCTGCCCTGCCAGGGCGGCATCGCCGTGCAGCAGGATGGGCAGAACCCGCCGCGGACCTTCCTCGCCCAGCCGCGTTTGCTTGGCGCGAGCGCGGCCCACGGCCACAGGATCGACGGCCTCGAGGTGGCTGGGATTCGACACCAGGTGGATGTGAAGAGTCTGGCCATGCTGGGTTCATAGTCCCCGGTGGCGCCTAAGTGATATTTGACGTCGCCTCCGCCCAGCACACGTCGCGGATCGATATCTTCGAAGCGAGCGAAGATATCCGTCGGCGACTTTCCCGCCACCAGGACCATGACGTTCAGCCGCCCGCGATGGCTCATCCCCATGACGATCTGCTCAGCGCCCAACTGCCCCGCCCTGTCCAAGGCCTGGTCCAGAAGCGGAAGCAAAGCGATGACGCCCTCGAGCGAGAAGCGCTTCGTTCCGGGGTAACGCGACTGGAGAACCTGCTCGAACAGTCCCGCCTCAATCAAGCGCATCATGATGTGCGGCCGGTCCGGCGCCGGTACGTCGGCCTCAAGCCGTTCCGCAACCCAGCGGCGCTTCTCGGCCAGCGGGATGTGCATGAACTCGGCGCCGATCTTGCCGCAGTAAATGTGTCGCGCGTAGTCCGCAATTTCCCCTGCAAGGTCGAGTTCCGGAACTGCCTCCGGCTCGAGGTACCCGACGGGGTCAAGGTCCGCCTGAAGGTATCCCCAGCGGCGGAACGCGTCGAGTACACGTTCCTTTTCTTCCCTGCTTGTGTCCATGATTTCAGTATACAGTCGTCAGTTGTCAGTCGTCAGTGGCCCGTAAAGGAGGAAGCCTTCTCCCTTGGGGAGAGGATGTCACGCAATGGCGCTTTCACTGGCCGTCGCGCGACGGGTGAGGGGTTATTTTCCTTGCTGAAGGGTTCTCGACGACTCGAATTTGTTAAGATAATGGTTTGGAGGGCTCTTGCGTGATGATCCTCGGATTGTCTGACGCCAAAACCCATTTTTGCGCCCTAGTAGAGCGCGTCGCTCGGGGAGAGGAGATCACCATCACTAAGCGCGGCGTGGCTGTAGCGGTGTTGGGGCCAGTCGCCGTTCGCCGCTATAAGGACCCAAAATTGGTCGCTGAACGGATTCGCGCCTTACGCCCCGGAGCACGATTGAAAGGCGTCTCGATCCGCCAACTGATCGAAGAGGGACGCCGCTAGAGCGGTTTCGATTTAAGTATTTACATATCCACAGGAGGCGAAGTAATTTGTGCATTCGCTTGGGGAGACCGTATTGAGCAACTCCCCGATTTCCTTCCAGAGGGTATCGATATCGCGCCTGGCGGCTTTGCGAAGCAGCGCCTTGAGTTTGGAAAAGAACTTTTCGATCGGGTTCAGGTCCGGAGAGTAAGGGGGCAGATAGAGTAGGGTAGCTCCGGACGCGGTGATCGCTTTCGCGACTCCGGTCACCTTGTGACTGCTGAGGTTGTCGAGAATCACGGTGTCTCCCGATTGGAGTGTTGGGCACAGGAATTGATGCACATAAGCCAGAAACGTCTCGCCGTCCATGGGCCCGTCGGTAACCATCGGTGCGGTCAACCGGCGGCGGCGCAGAGCGCCCACAAAGGTGGTCGTCTCCCAATGTCCGTGCGGTGCCGAGTCGAGGCAACGCTGACCTCGGGGGGCGCGTCCGTAGCGTCGCGTCATGCTCGTAGATATCCAGGTTTCATCGATAAAGACGAGCTTTTCGACTTCCATCGTGGGCAGCGCTTGCTGCCAGGCTTTTCTTGCCTGCTGCACGTCCTCGCGTTCTTGCTCGCTGGCGTGCAGGGTTTTTTTTGAAGGTAAGGTTCCATTTGTTCAACTGGTGCCACAAGGCACCGATCTTGATCGATATGCCCTGCTCGGCGAGACGTTCAACTAACTCGGCCAGGCTCAGACCCGGCGCTTGTTCGATCCAGGCGCGCAGCACGGGCTCCATCTCCGCGATCCGCGAACGGCGATGGCCTCCAATCTGAAAGCTGGTGCGTTGTCCGGTCTTCTGCTCCCGACCCCGCACCTGGTAAACCCAGACGCGACTGACTTCCAGCCGCTGCGCAATCGCCGTCGGACGTTCTCCGCGATCCAATGCCCATAACACCCGATCCCGCAAATCTTGTGAATAGGATTGCATCCTCCGCCTCCCCTCAACCGGAAGAGGCATTATCGCACATAAATGTATATACTTAAACTAAAAATGCTCTAGCGAGCGGTTTTGTCTATTCCGTCAGCGACGAGATTCCAGATGTCTTATCTCAATCTCGCGAAATGCTCCAAAGAGATTCCTAACTGGCGCACGATCTTAAAGAATAGGGGCGGGCCGATCTCGCGCCCAGCATGAACAGGTATAGTCACCACGCGGCCGTCGGGATGATTCCACCGTTCGTGACTTCCCGTTTGTCGTGTCTTGGTGAATCCCAGTGCGCGGGCCACTCTTTGGAAGTCTCGGGCCGTTGCGCTAGGCATGGACAATCTCGGTAGTGTCGGCAGGCAGGGGCATGCGCTTATCGCGGTACTCTTCAGAGATCATTTCAAAAACGCAGCTCAGTTCGGCGAGTGCTTCTTCACGGCTGGGCATCAGGGCGTAACAACCGGGTATAGCGGGAATCTCGGCCACCCAAGAGCCATCTTCCTGCCGGTAGAGAACCGTCTTGTAATCCTCGATGCTCATGGTCTTCCGTCTAGTATACCACGCCTCTACTGGGACGATATCCTATCAGATGTGCCGATGGTAAGGCCTATTTCGCGTCTGGATATACGTGGTATGATCACGCCCATGAAAACCGCCGCTGGAGCAGTCCCCTCTGTGCCGCCTAGCAGTGACGCAGTCCGAGCTGCATGCGCTGAGTTCGACGACGAATATGCCGTTACCGAACAAGCCCTGCATGATCTGTTCAAGCAATACCCGCGCAATGACAGGCAGTCTCACGTCCTGCTGAAGGTCGTCGCGCTAAATCGTCTGTACTCCTGCGGAATCCTCGCCGTGCATGACGTTGCAGGCCACATCTATCAGCAGGCTGGAGATGTTGACCGTGGCTTAGCCGGAGGATCAGCTGACATCGTTGACAAAATCGCCAAGGTGACGATTGTCGCGACAGGGAAACAGCGCAATTTTTGGGCATTTGCAACGAAGTACTGTAGCTGGCATAATCTATCCACCTACCCGATCTGGGACTCGCGGGTTGCCAAGTATCTGCGATCTCTTCAGGGCACTCCGTTTTCGCGCCCAGATGATTGGACCCGATATCAAGACTTCGTGAATCTGATGAGTCGCTTCCGCGAACATTATGGGCTAGGGTCATTCACCTTCAAAGAGATCGATAAGTTCTTGTGGCTGCATGGCGGAGAAAAGGCCTAGTCCGGTCCTTCACGCACGCTTAGGACACTACCAGACAGCCTCATCGTAGATAGTGCTCGAGCGCCGCTTCCCACTTACCCTGTGCAGTGAGAATCAGCTCGATGGTTTCGCGCACGGCGCCGAAGCCGCCGGGTTGTTTGGTCAGGTAATGAACGTAGCGGGGCAGAACTTTGTGGCTATCGGCGACGCCCACGGCCAGCCCCACTCGAGTCAACAGAGGCAGGTCCACGATATCGTCGCCCATGTAGCAGACTTCCTCATCTTTCAGGCGCGCCTCGCGGAGGACTTCCTTGTAAGGCTCGAGTTTTTCCCGCGCATTCTGCTTCAGGTAGTGAATCCCCAGCTCCTTGGCCCGGTACTCGACGACAGGTGATTGACGGCCCGTAATGAAGCCCGTCTTGAGCCCCGCCCGGTGCCAAATGCGAAAGCCCAGCCCGTCGCGCGAATGAAATCCTTTGGTCTCGACGAGCCTGCCGCCTGCGCCGGGAACGAAAAAGAAGCGCCCGTCGGTCAGAACGCCGTCCACGTCCATGAGAAGGAGTTTGATTTTGCGCGCCCGCGCGTAGAGTTGTTTAGTGGTCAAAGGCATGTTGGTCCTCGATGGTTTGGGGGTTCACCAACAAGACACGAAGGCGCCAAGAAAAGTTCTGATTTCTTTTAGCTCTTACCTCTGGCCGGATGCCTTTGTGTCTTGGTGGTGACATCAGAACATTTGTGTGGTCCAGAGGTCGTGGATGTGAACGACGCCCTCCAGTTTGCCATCACTGTCCACAACCAGAAGCGAGGTGATTTTCCGGGCCTCCATGAGATTGAGGGCTTTGGTGGCCAACTCCTGCCTGCCGATGGTCACGGGATTGCGCGTCATGGCGTCGGCCGCTTTCAGGTCCAGGGCGCGATTCCCTTCCCGCTCGAAGAATCGGCGCAGGTCGCCGTCGGAGACGAGTCCCAGCAGGTGGTTCGACTCGCCGGTCACCGTAGCGAGCCCCAGGCCCTTCTTGCTCATTTCATAGATCACGTCCGGCATGGGCGTGAGCGGGCCGACGCGCGGAATCTGATCCCCGGTGTGCATGACACTCTCGACGCGGCGCAACTTGAAGCCCAGTTCCCCGCCCGGATGGAGCGCAGCGTAGTCCGCCTCGGCGAAGCCGCGCTTCTCGAGCAGGGCCATGGCCAGGGCATCGCCCATCGCCAGCATGGCCGTGGTCGAGGCCGTGGGAGCAAGGCCGAGCGGGCATGCCTCCTGCCGAATTCCCACGTCGAGCACTGCGTCACTGGCCAGCGCCAGGGTGGAGTTCCGATTGCCCGTGAGGGAGATGAGGGGGATGGCCAAACGTTTGACGGTATCCAGCAACTGAAGCAGTTCCGCGGTTTCGCCGCTATAGGAGAGCGCCACCAAAACGTCGTGGCGCACCAGCCGTCCCAGGTCGCCGTGCAAGGCTTCCGAAGGATGAAGGAAAAACGAGGGCGTGCCGGTGCTCGAGAGGGTGGCGGAAATTTTCTGGCCGATCAGGCCGGACTTCCCCATACCAGCGACCACGACCCTCCCAGAGCAGGCATAGAGAATCTCCACGGCCCGCACAAAATTCTCGTCGAGGCGTTCCACCAACTCGCTCAAGGTCTTCGCCTCGATTTCCAAAACCCTGCGCGCCGTCTCCAGACTCATCCCTGCTTCACCAGTACTTACTACCAAGGCACCAAGATGAAGGGGCATAAAAAGACCTCATATTCTTGGTGGCTGGGTCTCTGGGTGGTTCCGCCTCACATCCGCGCTTCGATTCGGTTGACAACGGTCTTCAGCGCCTTGATTCGCGCCCACCATTTCCAGTTTCCCTCGATGATGGTCCACGGAGCGTAATCCGTATCCGTCTTTGCGAACATATCTTCCAGCGCTTCGATATACTGGTCCCACTTTTTGCGGTTGCGCCAATCCTCTTCGGTCAATTTCCATCTCTTCCAGGGATCCTCCACGCGCTTCTTGAAGCGGTCGAGCTGTTCTTTCTTGGAGATGTGAATCCAGAACTTCACCAGCACCATGCCGTCGTCCGTGAGCGTTCGCTCGAACTCGTTGATCTCCCTGTAGGCGCGGTGCCAATCCTCTTTCCGGGCAAATTTCTCTACGCGCTCCACCAGCACCCGGCCATACCACGTGCGGTCGAAAATGCTGATGCGGCCGCGCGCCGGGAGCCGCGTCCAGAAGCGCCAGAGGTAATGGTGGGACAGTTCCTCGGCGGAGGGCGCAGCGATCGAGTGAACTTCGAGTCCCCGCGGGTCAAGGGCTTCCGTCAAGCGCTTGATGTTGCCGCCCTTCCCCGCCGCGTCTTCTCCCTCGTATCCGATGCAGACCGCGATTCGCTTCTCAATGATCTTTCGTTGCAGCTTCAGGAGTCTGAATTGGTACTCTTCCAGCAACTCTTCGTACTCTTCCTTCGACTCGAGCTTCTTGTCGAGATCCAGCTTGTCGAGGTAACCCATGTTTTCACCTGTTAGGATTCAAGAGTCAGGATTCAGGAGGCAGGAGCCAGAAGGCGGGGCCGACACGAAGGCGCCCGCCCTCAAATGGCAACTGACTACCGACAACTGACGACTGAGAACTGACTACCGGGAACTGCTTTAGTTCTTTTCCTGATGCTCGTGGTGTGCCTGCGGTTCTTGCTTTGCGCCGCCCTTGGCTCTCTGGTCGCGCAGCACCGCCTTGCGGCTCAATCGTATCTTATTACCCTCGATGGCGATCACTTTGACCAGCAACTGGTCACCTTCCTTGAGCTCTTCGCGAATGTCCCGTATGCGGTGCTCAGCCACTTCGCTGATATGCAGCAAACCGTCCGTGCCGGGGAAAATCTCCACGAAGGCGCCAAAGTCCGCCAGCCGGACCACCTTGCCAAGATAAGTCTTGCCCATCTCCGCCTCGGCCACCAGGTCCTTGATCATCTTGAGGGCCTTCTTCGCGGCCGCTTCGTCAGTGGCGGCGACATTGACTTTGCCGTCGTCCTCCACATCGATCTTAACGCCGGTCTCCTCGATAATGCCGCGAATAACCTTGCCTCCCGGCCCGATCAGTTCGCCGATCTTCTGCCGGTTGATGTGCAGGGTGTAAATGCGGGGCGCAAACGCCGAGATCTCCTTCCGAGACTCGGTGAGCGTCTCCAGCATTTTTCCCAGCACATGGAGGCGCGCCGTCTTGGCCTGCGCCAGCGCTTCTGCCATGGTCGAGGTGCTGATGCCGGTGGTCTTAATGTCCATTTGCAGTGCGGTGATGCCGTCTTTGCTTCCCGCAACCTTGAAGTCCATATCGCCGTAGTGGTCCTCGCTGCCGGCGATGTCGGTGAGGATGGCGTATTTCTCGCCTTCTTTCACCAGTCCCATGGCTATCCCCGCCACGGGCGCTTTGATGGGCACTCCCGCGTCCATCAGTGCAAGTGTGCCGCCGCAGACGGTGGCCATTGAGGATGATCCGTTGGATTCGAGGATGTCCGAAACCACCCGGATGGTGTAAGGGAATTCCGTCTCCTCCGGAATGATGGATATCAGGGCGCGCTCCGCCAGCGCTCCGTGCCCGATCTCCCGCCTGCCCGGGCCGCGCAGAAACGCCACTTCTCCCACGCTGAAAGGCGGGAAGTTGTAGTGAAGCATGAAGCGCTTGAAGGCCTCCCCTTCCAGCACATCGAGCCTTTGCATGTCCTCGGCGGTCCCTAAGGTCGCGGTCACCAGCGCCTGCGTCTCGCCTCGAGTAAACAAGGCGGAACCGTGAGTGCGCGGCAGAATGCTGACTTCGCTCGAGATCTCACGCACCTGGTCGAAAGCGCGGTGGTCAGGCCGCTGGCGCTTCTCCACCACGTCGTCGCGAAAGAGGTGTTCTTCCAAGCGCCCAAAATACTGTTTGGCCAGCCGGCGATTCTCTTCCTCACCCTCCGGGTAGGCTTCGAGCAGTTTCTCACGGATTTCCACAATGCGACGCTGGCTTTCCTGCTTGGCGTATTTAGACGTGTCCATGGCGTCGTGGAGTTCAACCTCCACCTTGCTCTTCACTTCCTGGTACAGCGCTTCGTCGAGGGTGGGCGCAACAAACTCGCGCTTCTTGATGCCCAGCTTCTCGAAAAGCTCCTTTTGCAGGGCCACGATCTTGCGAATCTCGGCGTGACCGTACTGGAGCGCTTCCAGGATGGACTCTTCCGAGACTTCTTTGGCTCCCGCTTCCACCATCACGATGGCGTCTTCCGTCCCCGCCACAATCAGATTGAGCAGGCTGGCCTTGGTTTCCGCATAGGTGGGATTGGTTACCAGCTTGCCTTCCACCAGACTTACCCGCACCGCTCCCACGGGCGTATAAAACGGGATATCCGATAGATATAGGGCGGCCGTTCCGGCCACCATTCCGATCACGTCCGGGTTGTTGTCCGAATCCGCGGACAAAACCATGGCAATCACTTGCGTTTCGTCGTTGAAGCCCTCCGGGAAAAGCGGCCTCACCGGCCGGTCAATCAGACGGCTGGTAAGGATCTCCTTTTCCGTGGGTCTGCCTTCACGCTTGAAGAAGCCGCCGGGAATCTTTCCCGCGGCATAGTTATATTCCCGGTAGTCAACCGTCAGAGGGAAAAAATCGATTCCCTCGCGCGGCTTCGTGGTACACGCCGTGGCTAAAACCACCGTGTCGGCGTAACGGACCAAAGCGGAACCGTTGGCCTGCTTGGCCACCTTGCCGCTCTCGATACTCAGGGTATTCGCACCCAGAGTTATTTCTACTTTTTGCATCTCAATATCCTCCGCTGAAAACAAAAAAGCGACCTACACCCGCAGCGCGGGGGGTCGCTTGACGTTGAAAAGTTGTGTATTAGAGAAATCCCGATCTGTCTACTCAATCCCGGCTACTTGCGGATGCCCAGCCTCTCGATGACTCGCTTATAACGCTCTGTATCCAGGCGTTTAAGGTACTCCAAGAGGCGCCTTCTCTTGCCCACCATCATGAGCAAGCCACGACGCGAGGCGTGGTCTTTGCGATGAACGCTGAAATGTTGATTCAGATAGTTGATCCGCTCGCTCAGCAGGGCTACTTGCACTTCCGGCGAACCCGTGTCCTTCCCGTGAACTCGGTAGTTCTCAATCAGGCTGCTTTTGGATTCGCTCGTTAACGGCATCCGCCTCTCTCCTCGCTTTTTATCTCTACTTTTCGACTCCTACACAATATCATGAAACTCCGGCGCTTGGCAAAGGAAAATCGAACCACCCAAGGCTAGGGACTGGGGACTAGGGGCTAGGGGCTAGAAAAAGGCAGGCAAGGGGCAGTAGGCAGTGGAGATATCTGGGAGCGCGGGCATCCTGCCCGCCTTTCGCGCCGCAATTGCACGCACGCTGCGGGCAGGATGCCCGCGCTCCCGGGTACCTCTTGGTTTCCGGGTACCCGTCAGCCGACGGGCATGAGCGACAGCCTTCTGCTTTCCTCCCTCACTCACTCTCCCCAACGCTCCCTTGCGACGGCATCAGCAGGACTTCTTCCACCGTGGTCCGGGGCGGCTGGGTCAGGGCACTGAAGACCGCCTCCGCCACATCCGGCGGCTGGATCAGATCGATGCGGCAGACGGGGAATCCAAATTGGTTAGTGAGGCGAGTATTCGTCGAGCCCGGCAGGATTCCGGTGACGCGAATCTTCAAAGGCCGAAACTCCTCGCGGAGCACGCGCGTCAGGCCGAGCGCGCCGAATTTGGACGCCGTATAGGCCGAGCAATTCGCATAGGCATGTATGCTGGACACTGAAAGGATGTTCACCAGGTGAGCCGAGCGGCTGCGGCAAAGCAGAGGCAACGCGGCATGAGTGCACAAAAAGAGGGCAGTCAGGTTCGTCTCGACATTACATCGCCACTCGTCGAGCGAGGTGGACGCAAAGGGTTTGAAGGTAAACACGCCGGCGTTATTGATGAGGATGTCAAGCTGCCCCATGCGGCGCTCCACCGTCCGGAACAGTCGCTCGACTTGCCGGGCCTCGGTGATATCCGCCTTAATCACCGTCGCGCCACCCGGAACTTCCTCACCGGCCTCGCGTAAAGCCGCTTCATGGCGCGCCACCAGCACGAGCCTGGCGCCCTCGCTTCCGAGACGCCGCGCGATCGCCAGGCCGATACCCCGGCTGCCACCGGTTACAACGATGACTTTGCCTTCGAGTTTGTTCATAGAAGTGACGAGTGATGAGTGACGAGTGACCGGCGGAAATACAAGTGTTAAGTGACAAGCGCCAACGAAGACCTGTCATTCTGAGCGGAGCGAGGAATGACACGAACCCTTCCGCTTTCCGGCTCGTCACTCGTCACTTGTCACTCGTCACTGCCTTTCCCGTACCAGTCTCAGAAACTCCGCCCGTGTCGATTCGCTGTCCTTGAAAACTCCGGTCATGTGCGAGGTGACGGCGACGGAGTTCTGCTTCTCAACCCCCCGCATGATCATGCAGAGGTGCTTGGCCTCGATGATGACGCCCACTCCCTGGGGCTTGATCCGCTCCGTGAGCGCTTCCGCAATTTGCATGGTCAGGCGCTCCTGGATTTGCAGGCGCTTGGCAAATACGTCCACCACGCGCGGAATTTTGCTCAGGCCGATGACCTTCTCCTTGGGAATGTAAGCCACGTGGCATCTTCCAAAGAACGGCAGCAGGTGGTGCTCGCAGAGGCTGAACACTTCGATGTCCTTCACGATCACCATCTCGTCGTAAGCCACGGAAAAGAGCGCCCCGTTGAGGACCTTGTCCAGCTCCTGGCGGTAGCCGCTGGTCAGATAACGCAGCGACCGGGCCACTCGGCTGGGCGTTCGAATCAGCCCATCGCGCCCCGGATCTTCTCCCAGCTCGCGCAGCATGCTGTGAATAACCGACTCCAGCGGGTCGCCTTCGCTCGCTTTATCAATGTCGTTTACGGCTACAGTTGGGTCTTCAGTCATTCTCATCCTTTCGGTCCCTACCCCGCCACCACTTGCCAAGTAGCGCGGACCCCCGGTTTTGGGGTCCGCGGCTCTTTTCTAAGCACGAACCGCGTCCATCATTCCGGGCCCCTCGTATTCAAAGAAGTTCGAACTCGTCTCCTCCAGCCGCACGCGCGCCAGGCTGGCAGCGTGCAGAGGTCCGCCATTCTGCAACTTGTCGTCGAGCAGATGATAGATCCGCTCGCACACGTTTTCCGTGGTAGGCACCCGGCTGCAAAAGTCTTCCACATCCAGGTTCAGGTTCGTATAGTCAAAGCGCTCGAGCACTTCCCTCTCGACGATGCCATCCAGCGCCACGAGGTCGAACACCATGCCGGTTTCCTGGTCAATCGGCCCTTTCACGGTCACTTCCAGCACATAGTTGTGGCCGTGGCCAAACGGGCTGTCGCATTTGCCGTAAATCCGCAGATTGGCTTCATCGGTCAACGCCTCGTTATGGAGCCGATGGGAAGCACAAAAGCGGTAGCGGCGGGTCAGATAAACCATTTTCCTCAACGCGCGTGACGATCGCCATGCTGTCATCATCGCCACGCTGTCATCCTGAGCGAAGCGAAGGATCCCGGCATTTGGTTTTGAGTTCAGCGACGAACAAGGAACTGCAGCGATCCTTCGCTTCGCTCAGGATGACAACTCTCTGATTTGTCTGCGCCTTTCTCCGTAGGGGCGCGCCATGGCGTGCCCGTACGTCAGTCGCCGTAATAATCCACGTAAAGATCCGGTGTTTCGTACAACCTTATACGATGCAGTTTGCCAAAACTAAGTTTCGGCGCCAGCAGCCTCCAGATCTCGACGGCGATGTTCTCCGTGGTCGGAATCTTGCTTGCAAACGCCGCCACTTCCTGGTTGAGGAATTTGTGGTCCATCACCTGCAGCACCTCACGCTCCAGGAGCGTCTTTAGCTCTTTTAAGTCCACCACCATACCGGTGGTGGGGTTAATCGAACCGGCAACCGTGACTTCCAGCGTATAGTTGTGCCCGTGGCCATGGGGATTATTGCATTTGCCGAAGATGCGCCGGTTCTCTTCCGGCGAGAGCTTGGGATTGTGATAAACGTGCGACGCGGAGAACTCCGCGCGGCGTGTAACATGGATCATACGCTGCTCCCCGTTGAATAACGGCGTCCCTTCCATTCTACATGGTGTGAAATCCGATAAGCTATAACTGAGTTGATTAATAGCAAACAGAAGATTGCCGCGCCCTCCAGCCTCCACGCCGCCACTCGCGAGTCGAATCCCAGCAGAGTGACAGCCCGCATGTAGCGCGCGTGTCGTGCCAGGATGACGGCCAGACTCGACAGTGCCCCGACCACGACGATAACGCTTCTTCGACCAAATAATAAACACATCAAAAGTGTGATGAAGAAAACCTGCGGCAGCAGGTCCGCTGCACAAAGTTCCGCCAGGGCTTTGAAGATCCTGACCAGGCTTTGCCCGTAGAGGAGAAACAGGTTCTTCGTCCAGCCGCGCCACATCTCACCAAAGGTACGGTACATGCGCGTCCGCACCCACTCCGCTCCAGGCAGAAAAATCAGCTTGCCGCCCGCTGCCTTCACCCGCTTCGCCAACTCCACGTCCTCGAGGACTCGGTTGCGGATTGCGCCGTGCCCGCCGGCGCGCTCGTACGCCGCGCGCCGGACCATAAGGTACTGGCCGTTCGCTGCCGCCGCCGGCGACGCGGGGTTGGACACATCTTCGAACCTGTAAAGGCGCGCCAGATTCACATAGACAAGCGGAATGACGGCCTTCTCCCACCAGGTCGGAGTTATTTGCCCGGGCGAAACAGAGAGCAGATCGGCGCCCTCCCGCTCGGCAATCTCCAGCGTGGCCACCAGGCTGCCCGGCAGGTGCTCCGTATCGGCATCGGTGAAGAGCAGCCAATCACCGGTCGCCTCGCGCGCCCCCAGCGCCACCGCGTAGTTCTTGCCCAACCAGCCTTCCGGCAGAGAACCTACGCGCAGGATGCGAAGCGTTGGAATCTCCGCTTTCAAAGCCCGGGCAATCTCCGCCGTCCGGTCCCCCGAGTTGTCATCGACGACCAGAATTTCCCGGATGCTCCGCTGGCCCGCCAGCGAACGCAGCACGCGCTCGAGGTTGGCTTCCTCATTGCGTGCGGGCACGATAACGGAAACCTGGCCGGGATCGCTTTCACTCATTATTGATATTATAATAAAGGGCTTGACGATGAGCAAAAAGAACGCGGTTAAGATCCTTGTATTGGCGATCATTCTGGGCGGGGCGATCGTCGTGGCGTGGCGAATGCGGCAGCCGCACGCCGTGGATATCGGAGAACGTGCGCCTGACTTCACGCTTTCCGGTCTCGCGCAAGGCTCCGTTTCACTTCACGATTACCCGCGCCAAGTGGTGGTGCTGAACTTCTGGGCCACCTGGTGCCCCCCCTGCGTCGAGGAGACTCCGGGCCTCGAGAAGTTCGCCGAGCAAATGCGCCAGCAGGGTATAACCGTGCTCGGCGTCAGCGTGGACCAGGACGGAACTGCCCTGCAGAACTTTGCCGCTGACCAACATCTCTCGTTTCCTATCCTCCGCGACCCCGACCGCTCCCTCGCCCACCGCTACGGAACATTCCAATTCCCGGAAACCTACATCATCGACCAGGACGGCCGAGTCGCCGAAAAACTGATCGGGCCCATGGATTGGCAAGACCCCCGCATTGTCGCGTTCGTGAGGGAACTCTCTGGCAGGACGGAGGGCAGTAGGCAGTAGGCAGTTGGCTCCAGGCTGTGCGGTTGTGCCATGTGACGCACGCCCTACCGGGAAATTCCATCCAGAAACTCTTCCACAGTTAATCCCGCTTTTGCGATCAGGGCACGCAACGTTCCACGCGCGACTTGAGAATGGTTGGGGACGGAGAGCGTGGCGACATGGCCACTTTTGGTCAGAATAATATGGCTGCCCCGCTGCCGAGCTTCTTCCCAGCCCAGCTTCTGGAAGGCCCGGACGACTTCCCGTGGCCGGAGCAACGGAACGGGCGGCATCAGCTTACGACTTCCACTTCGCGCGTGGTGACCGTGAGAGGGAGGCCTCTTTCGGCGCGAACCTCAAGACATTCCTTGATGGCCTGCCGAATGTTTTGCTCGGCTTCCTCTTCCGTTCTGCCCTGGCTTACGCAGCCCGGAATGGACGGACATTCAGCAATAAAAACTCCGTCCTCGTCGGGGTAGATTACGATCACCAGTTTCATATCGGCTCCTGTCTCCAATTATCGCACACTTTCTGAGCTATTCAGATTCCGGCTCAGGCTTCACCGCCGGCTGTAGCTCCTTAACCGTGTAATCCGCGGGCACCCGGAAGAGTTCGGCGGGCGGCTCGTCGAACACGATATTGGTGAGATGCATCACGATCTCGCCGTGCCGCGGGTCGTTGTAGTTTTCCATCAGCAGCAGGCGGGGCGTCGCCGAATACCACATTTCCCTTGTAATCGTTATGGGCCGATCGTTGTCCTGGGAGCCCTCCGGAATGATGGTCGTGATACGCTCCCCCTTCGCTTCCATCCCCTCGATCACTTGTGTTCCGAGATCTTCGTGGGTCGGCCGGGGGAGGCGAACCGGATGCGCGGGCATGACATTTGCCGAGGCACCGGTCGGCTGAGGACGAGGCGAAGGCGCTGGTTTTTGTATCTCGGTCTTTCGCCCCGTGTGATCGCGAGGATAGAGATCGTAGTTGACGCCTGCGACAGGGTCCTCGATGGTGATCAAATCGAGTGAGGCAGGCTCGCCCGGAGACTCCCATGCGCGGGTAAAGTACTCACGCCGCGTGCGCCCCTGGTTGTCCCTGTAAATCTTGATGAGTTCGTGGTGCGTGATCTTGGTGCCATCCGCTAAGGTTTGGGTTCTGACGGTGATTTCATCGGCTGAGTAAGGAGTCTCACCTCGGGCGCTTTGGGCGTCCGTCGCACCCGCAGTAATCCCTGATGAAGTGGTCCGCGCTGCCTGTTGTGCTGCCGAAGGCAAACCGATCAAAACCAGTCCGACAAGACACACAGCCACTAGGAAGCGATGAAGATCGTTGTTCACGTTATCACCTCCGGCTATTGCTGCATTTGATGTTCGTGATCGGCCGCCGGTTGTCCACGCAATTGAACCGGGTTGCGCGGCCCCCCGGTTTTGGGGTCCGCGGTTTGCCGCGGCCCTAGTGCCTAGTCAGTTTAAAGAGCGCACTATCAAATGACCTCCGGAAGGGCGGGGCTTTAGCCCCGCTGCCAAGGAGAGCAAGGTTCAACGGGCCTTCAGGCCCTGAAACCACATCGCTTCAGGGGCTAAAGCCCCTATGAGCCAGCCGAACTCAGCGGCGGGGCTAAAGCCCCGCCCTTCCATTTCCGACGAATAAGTCCGCTTATTAATCGTACTAAGCCCTAGAAAAGGCCGCGGACCTCAAAACCGGGGGCCGCGCTACCAGGCTTAAACCTTCAGCAAGCTCCCCGGATTATCCTTGAGAACCACGCCTTCGCCGTGCCCGCCTTGATCCACGATGAGTTCGCGCAGGGCGGCTTCGTGCAGCACGTTATTGGAGATGACGCAGTTCTGAAGGCCCTTGCACACGATGCCAAAGGACGGGCTCCAGACGCCCGTGCCTCCGTCGTCGCGTCCGGCGCAGAGGGTGTTGCCCACGCACGTGACGCCCTTCGCTCCCTCGATCCAAATCTGCGACGAATCGTGGCTGCCCGCCTCGGCCAGCTTGCCGCTCCGCTTGAAGTAATTTCCGCTGAGGGTGATCGAAAAGCACCCGCGGCGGCTGTTGCGCAGGGCGATTCCGCAAGTGCCCGCGCGGTCGAAGAAATTGCCGGTAATCTGGTACCCGTCCGAGCTGTCGATCACCATATTCTCCTCGCCGTTCCATTCCACGCGATTGCCGGTGAAGGTCACGGAGGCATTCTCGTCACGCGCCCCGAAACCGGCGCGCCCGTTGCCGGAAAACCAGTTGTCGCTGAGGAACCCGTCCCAGCCGCGCAGGCTCAAACCGTCGCCGCCATTGTAACCCAGCATCGACTGTCGGACGGAGAAGCACCAGGCGTGCGCAAGGCACACCCCATCGCCCGTGAAGCGGAGCACCTGGCAGCGCTCGATGCGAAAGGCGTCTTCGTGCTTTCCGTAGTCTGGCTTATCGAGGAAAATTCCGTGCACTCCCTTTCCCAGCCGCGCGCCTTCGAACCCCAGGCCGTCAATCGTGGCGCCCTGTGCATCCCCGATATTCAGCAGGCATTTCGCATCTCCGGTCGAGAGCTTCAAGACCGTTCCCCCCGCCTTGTGATAGTCCCACGTTGGATCACCGATCAGTGCAGTGTTGGGCCGCATCTTGAGGTCCGCGCAAAGGTAAACGCCGTGAGGCACGTAAACCGCTCCCCGCACGCCTTCCGCCGAGTCCAAAGCGAGCTGAATGGCCTTCGTGTCGTCCGTCTTGCCGTCTCCTTTGGCGCCGAAGTCGTGCACATCCGCGCGGTCCCTAGCTGTGGCATAGACCGTTGCCCGCGCCGTTTGTTGCGCTCCGAAGAGCAAAGATGCGCCGCCAAGCAAAGCGCCCTTGCCCATCTCGCGACGACCGAAAAATCGTGAATCGTTGTTTCTCATGGTCATGCTCCTTGGTGCAACATTATGTGATAAGATTCGCCCATCATGAACACAAATATCATTTCACGTCGTACTTTTCTGGGTGCTATGGTAGCGGCGCCGCTGGCGGCGGCCGCGTCAGCTTCGAAATCTATTCCGGTGGGCTTGGAACTCTACTCGGTTCGCGACGATCTGAAGAAAGACCTTATGGGAACCGTTCGCGGCGTGGCACGCATCGGCTACAAGTGCGTGGAATTCTACGCGCCTTACTATGACTGGACAACCGATTATGCCGGCAAAGTGCGCGCCGAACTGGATGAACTCGGCATCCATTGTTACTCGACTCACAACGGTTTGAATTCGTTTACCCCGGAGGGCCTTAGCAAAGCGATGGACCTCAATAAAACGCTCGGGTGCCGCTACATCGTCTTGGCGAGTCCCGGGGAATTGAAAGGCCTGGATGACTACAAACGTGTGGCGGAAACCCTGAACACGGCCGACGACACCATGAAACGCCAGGGCCTGCACGCGGGCTATCACAACCATGATGCCGAATGGCGACCCGTCAACGGGCGGAGACCCATGGACGTGCTTTCCGCGACGCTGGAGAAAGACATCATGCTGCAATTCGATGTGGGGACGTGTCTTGAGGCGGGCGGCGACCCCATCGCCTGGATCAAGCAAAACCCCGGCCGCATCCGCTCCATGCATGTCAAGGATTGGTCTCCCCAACGGGGATACAAAGTGCTGACTGGCGAAGGGGTTGCACCGTGGAAGAAGCTCTTTGCTGCCGCTGAAACGACAGGTGGAATCGAGTACTACCTGATCGAGCAGGAGGGCAGCGACTACCCGGAAATGGAGACGGCACAGAAGTGTCTTGCCGCCTTCCGGAAATTGCACGCGGGGGGATAATAGGAACCGCCTGTCATCCTGAGCGGAGCGAAGGATCTCCGCAGTCGCCCGTGGTACAACGAGCTCGAACAACTGCAGAGATCCTTCGCTTCGCTCAGGATGACACATGAGGGTTGACATGTGCAGCACATGCAACTATGCTATACACATGTCGACCATGATTCAAATTCGCCATGTGCCTGACCCGCTGCACCGCAAGCTGAAGGCGCGAGCAGCCCTCGAGGGCAAGTCTCTCTCCGACTATCTGCTGCGCGAAATCCGGCGCGTCGCCGAGCGGCCCACCATGGAGGAGATCATGGAGCGGCTGGCCCGCCTCTCACCCGTCAATCCTCGCGTGCCTCCTGCCCAGGTCATTCGCGACGAGAGGGATGGCCGGTGATCGTACTCGATGCGTCCGTGGTGGTGGAACTTTTGCTGAACCGGCCCTCCGCGGCGCGCCTGGCGCGTCGATTGCGCGATCCTGACGAGGCGCTCCATGCCCCGCACCTGATCGACCTCGAGATCGCTCAGACGTTGCGGCGCTATCAGGCGATCGGCGAGTTGTCCCCGCAGCGCGCCCGTCAAGCGCTCCTGACATTTGGCCAGATGCCGATTGAGCGCCATCCCCATTGGCCATTCCTCGGCCGTATCTGGGAATTGCGCCGCAACCTCACCGCCTATGACGCCGCCTACGTCGCCTTGGCGGAAGTTCTGGATGCGCCGCTTCTCACCTGCGACCGCGCACTGGCCTCCGCACCGAGCCACCGCGCCAAGATTGAGCTGCTCAGGGGTTAAGATCGCAGCCGCTCAGGAGCGGTGGTCTCTGCCGGCCTATTCCCGTGGCCAGGGCTTCCACCCTGCTCTTGCTCGCTCCGTGCGACCGCCGTATGCTTGATTCGATGGAACAAAAAGATTGCCGAGATCGCTCGTCCGACGGCGCAGCGCCACAGGCGCCGGCAAGCGCCGCCGTGCTCGATCCCGTATGCGGAATGGAGATCAACCGCGAGGATGCGGTGGGCAGTTACGTCCACGAGGGGAAAGAATACTTTTTCTGCAACCCTTCCTGCCTGGAGAAGTTCCGCGCCGATCCAAATCAATATCTGAGCTCCGGCGTAGGGGCGAGCGGCGCTCGCCCGGGGCCGAACGCCGTTCGGCCCTACGGTGCGGCGGCAACTGCGATCTACACCTGCCCGATGCACCCCGAGGTGGTGCGCGACGGGCCTGGAGCTTGCCCCATCTGCGGCATGGCCTTGGAGCCGCGCACCGTAGCCGCGGCGGAGGAAGCGAACCCTGAATTGGTTTTGATGACCCGTCGATTCTGCGTGTGCCTGGCCTTGACGCTTCCCGTCTTTCTGCTCGCGATGTCGGACATGATCCCGGGGCAACCGCTCCAGCACGCCTTTTCCGCGCGCCTGCTCAGCCTGGCGCAATTCGCGCTGGCCTCGCCGGTAGTCCTTTGGGGCGGCTGGCCGTTCTTTGAGCGCGGCTGGGCCTCGCTCGTCAATCGCCACCTGAACATGTTCACCCTGATCGCCCTAGGCACGGGCACCGCCTATGTTTACAGCCTGGCCGCGGTGCTCATTCCCGGCAGCTTTCCGGAATCGTTACGCGGCGCGGGCGGCGAGGTTCCGGTGTACTTCGAGGCGTCGGCGGTGATCACCACCCTGGTCCTCCTGGGCCAAGTGCTGGAGCTTCGCGCCCGAGCCCAGACGAGCAGCGCGATCCGGGGGTTGTTAGGACTTGCGCCCAAGACAGCGCGCGTGGTGCGCGACGACGGCAGCGAGGAAGACGTGCCGCTCGAGCGCCTGGCCGTGGGAGATCGGGTGCGCGTCCGTCCTGGAGAAAAGGTCGCGACGGATGGCGTGATCGTCGAAGGCTCGAGTTCGATTGACGAATCGCTGGTGACCGGCGAGCCCATTCCGGTCGAAAAGCAAACCGGGGATCGGGTGACGGGCGGAACGGTGAACGGCTCGGGGAGCTTTCTGATGCGGGCGGAGCGCGTCGGAAGCGACACCCTGCTGGCGCACATTGTGCGACTCGTCTCCGAGGCGCAGCGAAGCCGCGCGCCCATCCAACGCCTGGCGGACGTGGTTTCTTCCTATTTCGTTCCGGCGGTAGTTTTAATTGCCGTGCTCACCTTTGTCATCTGGGCAACCGTGGGCCCGCAACCGCGGTTCGCCTATGCGCTGGTGAACGCGGTGGCCGTGCTCATCATCGCCTGCCCCTGCGCGCTGGGGCTTGCCACGCCGATGTCGATTATGGTGGGGACGGGCCGTGGCGCGCAGGCAGGGGTGTTGATCAAGAACGCCGAGGCGCTCGAGGTCCTCGAGAAAGTAGACACGCTGGTGGTGGACAAGACCGGCACGCTGACGGAGGGTAAACCGCGCCTTGCCTCGGTTCATCCTCAGCCCGGATGGGACGTGGCGGAAGTGCTTCGCCTAGCCGCAACTCTCGAGCGGGGGAGCGAGCACCCGCTGGCCGCGGCCATCGTGGCCGGGGCGCTGGAAAGAAAACTCTTGCTCGGCGAGGCTCGAGAATTCCGTTCCCTCAGCGGCGAAGGCGTGACGGGAGCCGTCGAAGGCAAATCCGTGGCCCTTGGAAACCACCGGTTGTTCGAGAGACTGAAGATCGACTTGGCCGCCCTGGACGCCCAAGCCGGCGAACTTCGCGCCGAGGGCCAGACCGTGGTCTTCGTGGCCGTCGATGGGGTTGCTTGTGGATTGCTGGCGGTGACCGATCCCATCAAGCCGTCTGCCCCGGAAGCCTTGCGAGTGTTGCAGAAGGACGGCATCCGCGTTGTGATGCTTACCGGCGACACGCGCCGAACCGCCATGAGCGTGGCGCGAGAACTGGGCATCGATGAAGTCGAAGGAGAGGTTCTGCCGGAAGCGAAGGGCAAAGTCATCCAGCGGCTTCAGGCGGAAGGGCGCGTGGTGGCCATGGCCGGAGACGGCGTGAACGACGCCCCCGCCTTGGCGCTGGCGCAGGTTGGCATCGCCATGGGAACCGGAACGGATGTGGCCATCGAGAGCGCCGGGATCACGCTGGTGAAAGGAGACCTGCGCGGCATCGTGCGGGCGCGCCGCCTGAGTAAAGGCACCATGCGCAACATCCGCCAGAACCTTTTCTTCGCGCTGGTTTACAATGGTCTGGGAGTGCCGCTGGCGGCGGGAGTTCTTTATCCGCTCCTGGGCCTGCTTCTGAGCCCCATGGCCGCGGCCGCGGCCATGACGTTCAGTTCCGTCTCCGTCATCAGCAACGCGCTGCGGTTGCGCAGGCTGCAACTGTAGGCGGAAAATCGGTCCGCAGTCAGTTGTCCGCTGTCAGTTGTTCGTTGCAGGCAGTCATCGAAGATTCAAGATCTTTACCCGCCCCGATTCCTTTCCCCGTAAAGGTGGGAACCAATGGGCAGAGGCAACTGACCACGGACGACGGACCACGGACAAAGAACTCTCCCATCGAGGTTCAACCATGACGTTCCTGACAACGCGTTATCAGCTCAAACGGGAGTTGACTCCTCTCGACCTTGAGCGCCTGCGGGCCCTCTCCACCTTTTATGGAATTAGAGGAATTTCTTTTGACGGCCCGGTTCTGATTGTCGAATATGACGCCTCGCGAATGCACGAAGCAGAGGTCCTGGCGCAGGTGCGCAAGGCGGGAATTGCGGTAGAACCGGAAAAGCCCATTGCCGAGGGCAGCTTCGATTACGCCGGTGAGTTCAGAGATTTCGCCTGGCCGATCGAAGGCCTAAGCCCCGCCAACAAGAAGGCGTAGCGCCGACCCTCATCCTGGGTGGTCATGGGCGTGCAGCCCATCTAGCGAAATGAAAGTCGGTATCGTCGCCCCCGCGCAAGCGGGGGCCCATTGTCAGTTCAATGGATTCCCGCTTTCGCGGGAATGACATACACGACGGGCCTGTCAGGAAAGCGAAGCCAAGGATGACGGATTAAGTGTAGCTCAGCGTCCGAGCCCCACGGCCAGCGTCTTCACCATGGTTCCGTTGGCGTCATCGTCTTTGAGGGCCCAGACAAAACTCCCGCCCAGTCCACCCGGTACGCGCGTCTGAACGTAAACCGTCTTCAGGGCCGCCGTGAAGGGATCATCATAGGACCAGAAGGTTCCCGTGGTGGGATCGTAGAGCCACGCCGCAACGCTCACCGGGTCGAAATAGCGGCTGTAACCGTTGGCGGGGAGGGTTGAAAGCGTGGAATAGGTGGCCGCGCCCGCAGCCAACAACGCGTCGCATCCCGGAGGGGCGGCCGACGGGTCGGTGCACAGGCCGCTTCCGTTCGCCAGCAGGACCGGCGCCGCCCACGAACCATCCTCCGTATCCGTAGAAGTTTGATAAAGGCCATGATTCACGTTCGGAATGCCGGTCCACCCCGCTCCATACAGAGGCACGCCCATGACGTACTTGGAGGGAGGCACGCCGGCGCTCAGGTAGGCGTTCACGGTACAGGCGATGCAAAGACCCTCGCCGAATTCAGGGTCTTTCCTGGAATCGAACAGCGGCGAAGCGTGATTGGCGACATTCTCCCAGGTCCCATTGTAGTTGTAGCCATCGATGGTAATGAAATCCACCAGCTTCGCCGTCGCTGCGAGGTCGATGTTGGAATAGTTCTGCTCGCCTGCAGGCCCGTCGAAGGAGAGTTCGTAGTATTTGCCGTTGGCCTTCCCCAGCGCGTTCAGTTGCTTGCGGAATTCCTGCAACAAGAGCGTGAAGTTCTGCGTGTCGGTCGCCGTGGGGAATTCCCAATCGATGTGAATCCCATCGAAGAGGCCCGGAGCGCTGATGCCGCTGGCTACGTTGCCGGTGATGAACATGTTGAGGCAGGAGGAGGCAAGCGCCTGGCGGCCGGCCTGCGTGGTGGCTGCGGTCGAGAACGCCGTGGTGTTCGTCGCATTCGCGCCGCCGAGAGAAATCAGGGTCCGCAAACGGGGATGAAGTTGTTTGAGCTTCAGGATCTCCGCGAAATTCCCGTAGAGTGGCGCTGTATCCGGGATATTGCCAACGGGCGGAAGGTACGGAGTTTGGTAATCAGCCCAACTGTCAGCAATGGTGCATGCGTCCAACGACGGGTTGGTCGAGTCTGCCGACACATTGGCAAAGGCATAGATGAAGTGCGAGAGCTTGTCCGCAGCTCCGTTGTTCTGCAAATCCGCGATGTTGTAATTGGCGTAATAAATGCTCCATTCTTCGAAGAACCCCGCCAGAATCTTACCCTGGCTGTTAGGGCCGCCGGCTAACAACGTTGCGGCGCTGGCTAGCAACGCGATGAAGCTGACTATGCCAGCACGCCACAGTTTGATTCGAGTCCCGTTCGTCATGGTAGACTCCTCCCCGCTCTCTTCCGTTTCTTGCGCCGAACTAAAAGCGAGCCTCCGAAATGACTGCCTTACGATAGAGGATTATACCCGCACGAGCTTCGCGGGAAAACAGAAATCGGCGGTGTCTTCAAAGCGTGTGGTGCGGGCGTCCCGCCCGCCGTCGCACGGTCATCTTGCCCGTGCGCGGGAGCGGGACGCTCCCGCGACAGCGGGCGGGACGCCCGCACCACAACGGCGGAAATCCGGTTGCGGAAATCGGCGTGCCGATGTCATTCTGAACTGAAGGAGAAGGCAGGTTCATTATGAAAATCCTGGTGCTCAACTGCGGCAGCTCCTCGATCAAGTTTCAACTGATCGAGACCAGTGTGGAGATGATCGCGGCGAACGCGGACCGTTGCATAGCCAAGGGGAGCGTCGAGAAGATCGGAACCGACGAAGCGGTGTTGCATCTGGCTGTGCCGCCCAACCCTGCCCAGACCGTCAGGGAGGAAATGCTGGACCACCAGACGGCTCTTACGCGCTGCATTCAAGCCCTTAAAGAAGCTAAGGCCCTGGGTGACATTTCCCAGATCGAAGCGGTGGGACATCGCGTCGTGCATGGCGGTGAGCGCTATTCGGCCTCGGTGATGATCGACGAGGAAGTGGAGAAGGTCATCCAGCAGTGCAGCGAACTGGCCCCCCTGCACAATCCCCACAACCTGCGCGGAATTGTTGTAGCGCGAAAAGTCTTCCCCCTGGTCCCGCAAGTCGCGGTGTTTGACACGGCGTTTCATCACACCATGCCTCCCAAGGCTTATCTCTACGGCCTGCCCTATTCCTATTACAAGCGTTACAAGGTCCGGCGCTACGGCTTCCACAGCACCTCGCATCGTTACGTGGCGCACTATTGCCGGCAGATGCTGGGCAAGCACAAAGAAGAGGCCAACCTGATTACGGCTCACCTGGGCAACGGCTGTTCGATTACTGCCATCGAAAAGGGCCGGTCGGTTGACACCTCGATGGGTTTCACCCCGCTCGAGGGATTGTTGATGGGCACCCGCTGCGGCGACCTTGATCCGGCCATCATTCTCTATATAATGTCAAAAGATGAATTAACCATTCACGATGTATCTACACTATTAAATAGATTCAGCGGCCTGTACGGCATATCGGGAGACTCGAACGACATGCGGGAACTGATCGACGCGGCGGCAAAAGGCGACACGCAGGCGGAGACGGCGATCGACTCGTTCTGTTATCGCCTGCGGAAATACATTGGCGCCTACACCGCGGTGCTGGGCCACGTTGACGGCCTGGTTTTCACGGGAGGCATCGGTGAGAACTCGCCCCTGGTGCGCGAGAAAACCTGCCAGGGACTGGCGGAACTGGGTTATGAGATCGACTCGGCCCGGAACCAGGAGGCCATTGGCAAGTCGAGCGAAATCTCCGCCGCCTCCAGCCGCATCCGCATCTTCGTCATTCCGACTAATGAGGAGTTACTGATCGCCCGCGACACCTTCCGGGTGATCAAGGGATTACCGATTCCGTCGTAGTCGTAATGGGCAGGACCGCCTTGATGGAAGTGCCCCCGTCGCCGGACTCGATTTCCAATCGTCCTCCCAACTGGGCGACGCGCTCCCGCATGCTCTGCAGGCCCAACCCCCGCACATGATCGGGCGGAATACCGCTGCCTTCATCGGCCACCTCGAGGGTCAGCGCGCTGTCACCCTGCGCCACCGCCACCTTGACCTTCTTGCTCCCGGAATGGCGGTGGGCGTTGGTAAGGGCTTCCTGGACCAAACGAAATGCCGTCAGGCGAGCCGATTCCGGCAAAAGAGGCAGCCGGCGGGGCAGAACCAGTTCGACTTCCAGCCCGGTTCGCTTCACGAAGTTATCCACATACCAGCGCAAGGCGCCGTCCAGGCCCATCTCGTCGAGCGCCGGGGGATGCAGGACGTAGGACATATTCCGCAACTCCTCGGAGACCTGGCTGGCCAGATTCAGGCTGTCGTTCAGGGCGGCCCGGCCCCGCTCGTCAAGACAACCGGCTTTCCCGTCCAGCACGCTGAGGTTCAAGGCCAGCGCGGCCATGGTCTGTCCGGTGCTGTCATGCAACTCGCGGGCGATGCGCCGGCGCTCCTCTTCCTGAGACTCCACCAGTTGCGCCGGCAAGGCTCGCAGAACCGCTTCGGCCTTCTTCCGCTCCGTGATCTCCTCGATCGCCAGCAGGATGAGCGGCGCGCCGCCCTTGCGCGTGCGAATTTGCCGGCCGTTCAGCAGCATGGTCCGTTCCCCGACGTCGGGGAATTTGTGTCGCACTTCGAATCCCTCGAAAGCCGTCTGCGCGGGAAGAACTCGTTCCAGGAGTTCTCTCAGCGCCGGAATATTCCACTGGCCGTTCCCAAGAGAGTAGATGAATTGGCCTTCGGTTTTTTCCTTGGACACCTTGAACGTCTCGTAAAAGGCCGCGTTGGTGGTCACCACGCGCAGGTTGCCGTCCAGCACGATCAGGGGTTGGCGGAGCGTTTCGACGATGGCCTCCGCGTAGAGGTGCAATTCCTTCACCTCCATTTTCAGCGCGTCGATGTCCATCAGGGCCAACACCGCTCCCTCAATGACATTCTCGGCCGTTTTGTAAGGGCGAATGCGCAGCGAATACCAATGGCCGTACCGGTCCTGCACCTCCAACTCCTTGAGGCTCATGCTATCCACCGATTGGGCCACCAGGTTCTCCAGGTTGGGGACTTCAATGTTGGGCTTCAGGTCGGTAATCGGCCGGCCGATATCGGAGGGGATCAGGTTCAGTACCTTCTCCGCCAGTGGCGTATAGCGCCTCACACGCAAGTCTCGGGAGAGCATCACCACCGGAAGGTTGATGCTATTAACCAGGTTATTAAGATCGTTGTTGAGCATGCTCAGCTCGGTATTGCGGTTTTGCAGCTCTTCGTTCAGCGTGGTCAATTCTTCGTTCGAGGATTGCAGCTCTTCCTTGGCGGTCTCCATTTCCTCGTTGGTGCTTTGCAGCTCTTCGTTGCTGGACTGGATTTCCTCGTTGGCGGAGCGCAATTCTTCGTTCGTGGCCTCTTGCTCCTCCATAATCGACTGCACATGGGCGCGCGTGTACTCGAGCTCTTTCGTCAGGCGGCTGTTCTCCGCTTCTTCGGCTTTGCGCCTGGCTCCCTTAGCTTCCAGTAGAGCGGGCTTTCTCTGGCCCTCCGGCGCTTCCTCGCGGAACATCACCAGGAAATAGGACTCGCGCGCACTGGCGCCTTTAATCGGCACCACTTCCAGAGTCATTGCGCGGCTGCGGCCATTGCTCTTGATGCGGACGCCTTCGCGGATAACCGGCGCATCTTGCTTCTTGGCCGCATGGATGAGGCTGCGGATGTCCAGGGAGAGGCTCCCCTGGGTCAGCTTCGCCAGGTTCAGGCTGGCTTGCCCGGGCGCCGGCTCCAGGAAACTGCCCATGCGGCCGATGAACTGGATGATGCTCAGGTCCCCCGTGACGACGACACCGGCAGGCCCATACTCAGTCAGCAAAAGCCGCTCCACTTCCTTTTGCACGTCGAAGGTCGGCGTTGCCTGGGCGCTCCTCTTCGCAGGCTGAGCTTTTTCCCACGCAATTTTAGGAATCCAATCCCTCCCAACATGCACGAAGCTGCTCGGGATCTTCGCATAGACCTTGAGTTTCTTGTCGACGGAGGCAAACAGCTCCGAGAATCCGCTGAGATTCTCGGACGGGCCCAGAACCAAAAAGCCTGGAGTGCGAAGGGCGTAACCGAAGGTAGGTATGATCTTCTTCTGTGCTGCGGCCTCGAGGTAGATCAGAAGATTGCGGCAACTGATCACGTCCATCCTTGAAAAAGGAGGATCCTGGAGCACATTGTGGCGCGCAAAAATGCACATGTCCCGAATCGACTTGGCGATCCGATAACCTCCCGGCGCGGGCGAAAAGAAACGCCGCAATCGCTCGGGCGAGACGTCGGAGGTGATGCTCTCCGGGTAGTTCCCGGCGCGCGCTTTCTCGATGGCTCCTTCACTAATGTCGGTGCCGAAAATCTGGATGGGGATATTGCTCTTTGCGGCGCCCTGGAATTCCAGGGTGCAGATGGCAATCGAGTAGGCTTCTTCACCGGTTGAACACCCGGGTACCCAAAACCGCAGCGGAGAGTCCGCGGGACGGTTCTTCAAAAGCACGGGGAGCACTTTCTTCTTAAGAGCCTGGTAAACTTCCCGGTCGCGGAAAAAGCCGGTCACGTTAATCAGAAAGTCCTGATACAGTTCTTGCAATTCCTGGCTGTTGCCGCGCAGATAACGGACGTACTGGGCCAGCTTATTCATCCTTTGCAGGACCATGCGCCGCTTGATGCGCCGCTTGATGGTGTTCTGCTTGTACCAGGTGAAGTCGTCGCCGGTGGCGCCGCGCACCAGCGCCAGGATCTGGTTGAGTTCATCCTCCCCCGCAGCTAGAGCCTCGTCCGCCTCGGCGGCCGAGGCCTGGATAAGGTAGGGGTGGCGGCCGATTCTGGCCAGCTCTTTGGCGATGCCCTCCGGCGGCAAGATGAAGTCCACGCAACCGGCGGCAATGGCGCTGCGCGGCATGCTGTCGTACTTCGCCGTCTTCTCATCTTGTGCGAAGGCGATGCCGCCCTCCGCCTTGATGGCTTTGAGCCCCAAAGTTCCGTCGGAAGCCGTGCCGGAGAGAATCACGCCGATCGCTTGGCCCTTGCGGTCCTCGGCCAGCGAAGTCAGAAAACAGTCAATCGGCATGTGCTGCAAATCGGTTTCACGGCGCGGCATGAGGTGGAGCACGCCGTCCGAGATCACCATGTTGCGGTTGGGAGGAATCACGTAGATGTGGTCCGGCGCCACCTTCATTCCGTCCTTGACCTCCTGGACGGGGATCTTGGTGCTCCTCGAGAGCAGCTTCGCCAGCATGCTTTCATGCCGGGGCGCCAGGTGCTGCACAAACACGAAGGCCATGCCGGAGCTGGCCGGCAAATGGCTGAGGAGCTGCTGGAAGGCTTCCAGCCCGCCTGCCGAGGCTCCTACGCCTACGACGGGAACCGACTTGGCCTGGGGACGTCGTCTTGAGGGCTGCGAACGCTCAGCCACCGGCTTGGGGGAATTTGAACTGGCCATTGGATCCTCCCCTGGACCCGCCAGTGCCGGCTGGCAGGGCAATGATTGGCAACGTCGGGAGTGTAATCTCGCCACACGGTGGGCTGGCCGTCAGACAATTTTCGGTGTGTGTCCCGCCGTTCGAGACATTAGAGGAGTCTCGTCCTTCGACAAAGCTCTTATGGCGGCAATCAGATCACTCGCCGCTTTCGACTTCAGCACATATCCTCTTGCTCCGGCCCCCAGGGCGGTTTGCATCATTTGCTCCGAATCATGCATGGTAAAGATGAGCACTTTGGTTTGGGGAGCGGTTTCCATGATCAGGCGGGTTGCGTCCAAACCGCTCATCACCGGCATGGTGATGTCCATGACGACGACATCGGGCTTGACCTGGGCTACTTTTCTAACGGCCTCCGGTCCGTTGGCGGCTTCCCCAACCACTTCCCAACCCGCCTGGGTTCCCAGCAGGGCAAGCAAACCCCGGCGGACCACTTCGTGGTCGTCAACGATCAGAATGCGTAGGTTCTTCATGATCCTGCCCTGGGAAAGAGTGCCTTCGCGCCGCTCGTTGCCCTTCAGATTCACCGCCGGTGCCTGCCCCCGCGAGGCCAGGTGCAGGTTAGTATGATGCGGGAACCGGTGACTGGTTTCTAGTGTAGCACAAGTGTGATATATGGGAGGCCCCCCCCGCCGGTTTATCGCCACCTTCGAGCCCCTCCGCGACCATGATTGACTTAGCCCCGCGGGCCCTTTTAAGCTGAATGCAGGGGAAACCGGATGAGGGGACTGGCTTCGGGCGCAGGGTGAGGGACGCTGAGAGATCCCTGGAGTCCACGGTCCGATCGCAAGCCCAGGTGACCCGGTTGATGCCCTTCATCCTCGTTGTGCGGCCTGGTTCAGGCGGCGCGGATGCCGGCGTTCGGGCTGATTCCATGGGCAAAGATCACCTCAGGCAGTCAATCGAAAAATGCCTCGCCGTCTTGCTTCTTTGTGTCCTCCCTGGCTTTGGTCAGGCAAACGTGGGTCAATTGCGCCTTCGAGTCACCGATCCGGCTGGACTTGGGGTTGAGAGCGCAGTCGAACTGATCAGTGAAGTGAATCAGTTCAACGACTCGTATGCTACGGACGGTAAGGGAAAGTTGCAGGTGGACCGATTGCCTTTCGGAGTATACCAGGTGCGTGTTCACCGCGAGGGGTTCGCGACCTTTTCCGGCTCGTTGGAGATTCGCTCGGTGTTTCCGGTTGCCTACCACGTCGGGCTGAGCGTAGCGGTCGCGACCACGTCGGTGGTCGTCATGGGTCAGCCCACACTGATCGATCCCTACCGAGTTGGCAACATCGATAGAATCGGCTCGCAGGCAATCGAGAATCGCCAGTCCTCAATACCCGGCCGTTCAGTCGTTGACCTGGTCGATACGCAACCCGGTTGGCTGTACGAAGGCAATGACGTGCTGCATCCACGCGGCTCAGAATACCAAGTGCAGTTTGTGGTGGATGGTGTTCCACTCACCGATAATCGCTCGCCGAGTTTCGGCCCTGATATTGAAGCCGATGATGTTCAGTCTCTGAGCATCTACACTGCAAACTTCCCGGCCGAATATGGGCGCAAGATGGGGGGCGTGGTGGAGGTGGACACGGCTCGGGACAATCGCCGGGGATGGCATGGAAAACTGGTCGCCACGGGCGGCAGCTTTGGGACCGCCGATGGATACGGCCAGGCGCAATACGGGTGGGGGAAGAATGCGCTCAGCTTCACCGCCGATGGCGCAGCCACAAGCTGGTATGAAAATCCGGTCGTTCCGCAGAACTACTCCAACACCGGTACAACCTCCGATTTTTCCGCTCACTATGAGCGTGACTTGACGGACCGTGACAGGGTCGGGCTGATCGTCCGCCGCGAACAGACGGAGTTTGACGTGCCGAACGAACAAGTCCAGCAGCAAGCGGGCCAGCGGCAAAATCGGAACAACAAGGAGAGCCTGGCGGTATTCTCTTTTCAGCACATTTTTTCCCCCGAGATTCTGGGCGATTTCCATGCCATGCTGCGGCAGGATTCCGATGGCTTCTGGTCCAACTCCCTTTCCACGCCCGTGGTGACTTTTCAAAATCATGGGTTTAGGGAAGGATACGCGAAAGCCACTGCGGCCGTTCACCACGGCCGCCAGGAATGGAAGGCCGGAGTGGAGGCAGACTTTACACCGCTTCACGAAGCCTTCAGCGACGCCATGACAGATCTTTCCCAGTTCGATCCCGGCACCCCTGCCGGCTTCAGCTTTTTCGGAAGGGGCCACGACTACGAGCAGGCTGCCTTTTGCCAAGACGATCTCCGCCTGGGTAATTGGAGTGTGAGCGCCGGGCTGCGATGGGATCATTATCAGTTGTTGCTCAACCAGCAGGCCCTCAGCCCGCGGCTCGGACTGGCGCGATATTGGAAGAGAGCCAACACCGTTTTTCACATTTCGTATGACCGGATCTTTCAAACGCCGGCGCTCGAGAACATCCTCCTCTCGAGCTCGCCCGAGGTCGTAAGCCTGGATCCCGACGTTCTCCGGCTCCCCGTGCCACCCTCTCATGGCAACTACTACGAGGGCGGATTCTCTTCGGCGCTGCGCAACAGATTCCGGCTTGAAGGGAATTATTACCGGCGCTATTTCGACAATTATGCGGACGACGATCTTCTGTTGAATACCTCGGTCAGCTTTCCGATCTCGTTTCGGAAGGCCGAAATCTACGGGGCCGAGACGAAGCTGGATTTGCCGAACTGGGGGCGGCTCTCCGGGTATGTGAGCTACTCGTATCAGGTGGGATCAGCATATCTTCCCGTCACCGGCGGACTTTTCCTGGGAGTACAGGACATTAATTCCAACACCCAGGGCAGAGGGCGCTTCTGGGATTCACAAGACCAGCGCAACACTCTGCGCACCCGCTATCGTTATCAACTCACCCGGCGGGTGTGGGTGGGCATGGGCGGCGAGTACGGAAGCGGGCTGCCGGTTGAATTTGAAGGCACGATTCAAGAGGCGCTGGCTGAGTATGGTTCGGAGGTTGTGGATCGCGTCGATCTGGCGCATGGCCGCGTTCGGCCTGATTTTTCGCTCGATGCTTCCGCCGGCGTAAGCTTGTATCACAGCGATCGGCTGGACTTGCATCTCGAAGCGGACGTGGAGAACATCAATAATCGTTTAAACGTGATCGATTTTGCCGGCCTTTTCTCAGGGAATGCGATTGCGCCGCCTTCGAGCGCCTTCGTCAGGCTGCAAACAAACTTTTAATACGGCATTTTCTCCCGCCGGTAATATCTCAGTTTGAATTCGCTCCTTGCGCTCAGGACCGCAATGGCTGAGGCCGACCGAGCGCTAATTATTCAGCAGCCCATAGACGCTGAGCATGCTTGCGGTTCCCACGTACACCTTGCCGTTGGCGATGGTGGGCACGGCGAATTGCACGGCGCCGCCGGGATTATCGCGCCCCGAGGTCTGGCTGCTATCATAAAGCGGGTCGCCCAGGCTGACGGCGTCAAAGGCGCGCAGGACCGCGGGGCCGTTCGTGCTATACGCGCTTGGGTCGAGGCCCCACACGATGCCGTCCGTGTTGCCGTTGGCGGAAACCGACGGCGTCGTGGTCGGATAGTTGACGGCGACGGATCCCATGGCCACAGGCGCGAGCGATAGCAGCCCGTTGGTGATGCTGTAAGCCTTCAGATAATCCCTGATTCCCCAGAAGTAAACAGTGGAGTTCCAATAGGCGGGGGCGCCGTAGATGCCCCCTACTGCCAGGTGAAGGGTCTGGAGATTGTTGTTGGAAGTGGGACTGTAGCCGCCCAGGTTGGCGCGGTTGGCCAGGAAGATCGTGCCCTCCTTGCCGCTCTGGACCAGCAGTTGAGTAGAGGTTCCCGGCTGCGGAGGCAGGAGCACAACCCCTCCGGAGCCGAGGTCGAAGTCATTCTTGTCGAGATAATCTTGATCCTCCGGCGTAAAGTAGTCCTTCACCCGGAACGTGCTGCTGGCGGCCGACCGGAGTCTGCCCTTCACCATGCCCATCTTGACGATGGAATCTCCGAATTGGCAGCCCCACATCGCGGCATCGAAGGTGCCATTGCCGGTAGCAAAGAAGATGTTTCCTTGACCGTCCCCGGCCAAGCCTGTGCCTCCCATCCACACGCCGCCGTCGCCATAATTGGTCGTGACGGTCCACACGTGTTTCTGGGTTAGCGTCTGGGCGTCGTACGCCATGATCCAGCCTGTGAAGGGGCCGAAATCGCAATGCGAGCCCCAGCCGATATACACCACCCCCGCCTGAAGGAGCAATCCCGGCCGCTGGTTCGCGATGAGCGCATTGAACGTCTGCCCGTTATAGGTGCCCTGAATCTCCACCGGTCCACCGAATTTCTCAGCGCCCGTGGTCACGTCGAGCGCGTGCAGGCGCTGAACGTAGCTTCCATTCTCCTTCGTGTTGGCCACCACGTAGAGCGTATTGGTGGAGGGATCGATGACCGGCGTGCCGGTGATCCCGATCTCCGGCGCGATGTCGCCGCAGCCTTGATCGGAGCTGGGAACCGCCGTAATGCCATGCTCGGGGTCGGCAAGGCTCGCCGTCCAGAGCGGGTTGGCGTTAGCCCCCTGGTTGTTATCGGCATCGAAGGCGTAAACACTGGCGTTTTCGGTGGCCACGTAAACCACATTGTGGACGCCCTGACTGGGGATGTTTACACCGGACATATAAAGCGGCTGGGCATAGATGGCTCCGTCAACAGTTTGGGAGAAGAGCTTGCCGAAACTGCCGGCGTTGACGTTGGCAGGCGTCAACACGGTTTCGCTGATGTTCTGCCCGGTTCGAAAGTTGTCGTTGTGCTGGGTCAACACGTTGACTTGGGCCAATCCGGCGGCCAGTCCCAGCCACCCATGCATGGCCAGGGCCACGCCAACAAGGGAAAATCTGGACATACTTAAAAGACCTCTGTAATCCCAACTGGCCGCCTGCGCCACCGGCCGCGCAACAGGGCCAAAACAGAAAGCCGCTGTGCAGTAATGGTTGTGATTCGGATTTGCACGTCGTCGTGCGAGAGTATATACGTTCTGCTTTTTGACAACAAGGCAGTACCGCAATGGTAAGTATTCAGTTGGTTACGGGGACAAATGCGGATTCTTCGCTTCGCTCCGAATGACAGCTCAGGGCGCCGACACTGTCATGCTGAGCGCAGCGAAGCATCTGCAGTTCCGGCCCAAGACAAACCGCATCCAGATTCTTTGCTTCGCTCAGAATGACAGCTCAGGGCGATTCCTTCGCTCAGAATGACACCCGAAGGGGCGGACGCTGTGGTAGTATGGCGGTTTGTCTGAACTCACCTCTGAGAGGAGTCCCATGAAAAAGATAGTGGCCCGATTCGGTATGGTGTGGGTTTTTGCAGCGGCCGTCGCGGTTTCCAGCCAGGCAATGGCAGGGCAATCACCTGCGCAGGCGTCTGACGCCAACGAGAAGGACGTCTTCAAAAACCTCGAGTTTCGTAACCTGGGTCCGGCCGTGGGTGGCGGCCGCGTGGCTGCGGTGGCCGGAATTCCCGGCAACCCCAACGTTTATTACGTGGGCGCGGCGGCAGGCGGTGTGTTCAAGACCGAAAACGGGGGTATCTCCTGGAAAGCGATCTTCGAACACGAAGCCACAGCCTCGATCGGCGCCCTCGCTTTGGCGCCTTCCGACCCCAGCATCGTCTGGGTGGGGACGGGTGAATCGAAAGTTCGCAATGACGTCATCGACGGCCGCGGCGTGTACGTCTCGGGCGACGCCGGGCACACCTGGCGATTCGCCGGCTTGGGCAATGTGGGACAGATCTCGCAGATCATCGTTGATCCCAGCAACTCCGACGTAGTTTACGTGGCCGCCACAGGACACGCCTGGGCTCCCAATCCCGACCGCGGCGTGTTTCGCTCGACCGATGGCGGGAAGACCTGGAACAAGATGTTGTTCGTCAATGACTCCACCGGCGCGGCGGACCTGGCGATTCAACCGGGCAACGCCAAGGTGCTGTTTGCGGCGATGTGGGAGTTCCGTCGCTATCCCTGGACGCTGGTGGATGGCGGCCCGGGGAGCGGCCTCTACCGGTCAACGGACGGCGGCGACACGTGGAAGAAGCTGACTAAAGGTCTGCCGGATGGCCCGCTGGGCCGCATTGCGGTGGCCGTGGCGCCCACCAACCCCAATCACGTATACGCGCTGGTGGCGGCCAAGCGAGGCATGCTGTGGCAATCCACCGATCTGGGCGATACCTGGACAGAGGTCAGCGACAATCACGCTTACGATATTCGCCCCTTCTACTTCTCCCGGCTCATCGTTTCGCCGGAGAACGAGAGCAAGATCTATTTCATGTCACTCAACCTGGTCGAGTCGGATGACGGCGGCAAGACTTCGCACACCGCGGACCGAGGTGTCCACTCCGACCATCACGCCCTTTGGATCGACCCGAAGGACCCGCTGCGGATGTTTCAGGGCAACGACGGGGGCGTCAATGTGACGACCGACGGCGGCAAGACTTGGCGCTTTCTGAATAACATCCCCATCGAACAGTTCTACATGGTCTCGACCTCGAGCGAGGTTCCGTACTCGCTGTGCGGCGGCTTGCAGGATAACAGCGCCTGGTGCGGTCCCTCGAGCAACCTGGGCGGACGCTCGGTGGGCAGCGCTGAGTGGTACTCGGTGACGGGTGGCGACGGCGAATACGCGGTGTTCGCCCCTAGCGACCCCGGCATCATCTATGTCGATTCCCAGAACGGCAGCATCGATCGCCTGGAAAAGAAGACGCATCTCACCCGTTATATTCGCCCCTATCTTGAAGGCGTCGAGGAAATGAAGCCAGCCGACCTGAAGTACCGCTTCAACTGGACTTCCCCCATCGCGGTCTCCGAGACGGATGCCAATGAGGTCTATCTTGGCGGGAACGTGGTATTCAAATCCACCGACGGCGGCAAGCACTGGACGCCCATCAGCGGCGACCTGACCCGCAACGACAAATCCAAGCAGGATATCGCGGGCGGCCCCGTCCAGCACGACATCAGCGGCGCGGAGAGCTTCGACACTATCCTCACCATCACCCTGGCCCCCACCGACCCCAAGGTGATCTGGGTAGGCACCGACGATGGGCTAGTCCAAGTGACGCGCGACGGCGGCAAGAACTGGGCTAACGTTTCTCCGCAGGGGGCGCCCGAATGGGCTCGCGTTTATCAGGTCGGCGTCTCGCCGTTTGACCCGGGAACGGCTTTCATCACCTACGACGCCCACGAGTTGGACGACCCCAAACCCTACGTTTACAAGACCGCCGATTACGGCAAGACCTGGGCGTCTATCTCCGCTGGCCTGCCGGCCGACGCTCCCGCGCACGTGGTCCGCGAGGATCCCAACCAGCGCGGGTTCCTGGTGGTCGGAACGGACACCGGCTTGTTTTACTCTCAGGACGCGGGAGAGCATTGGCAGCCGCTCAAAGCCAACTTCCCCACCGTGCCCATCTACGACCTGAAGTTCGTCAAGGCCGGCGACGACCTGGTGGTGGCCACGCACGGCCGCGGCCTCTTCGCGCTGGATGACATTCGCCCCCTCGAGCAGATGAGTTCCAAGATTCAGGACAGCGACTTCGACCTGGTCAGCACCGCGCCCGGCACGCTGTTTCATCACTGGCGAGGCGGGATGTTCGGAATGGCGTCGGACTACTCCACTCCCAACGCTCCTGAAGGAGTCGTGGTCGATTACTTCCTGAAGAAGGAGATTGAACAACGCCGTGGCGGCGGCCCCGGAGGGCCTGGCGGGCCGGGCGGCGCTGTAGGAGGCGGCGGCGGAGGTGGCGGTCGCGCCGGAGCAGCGGCACAGGCAGGCCAGGGTGGGCAAGGTGAGCAGGCAGGTCAAGCCGGCCAATCCGGCGCCGAGGGTCCTGAAGGCCAGCGCGAAGGCCCGGTGAAAATCGTCATCACCGACGAACACGGCAACCTGGTGGCCACCGAGCACGGTCCATCCAAAGCCGGCATCAACCGCTTTGTCTGGTCGATGCGTTACGACGGCCCGCAGCGCTTGACCTTCGAGCGCCAACAGGAACAAAGCGAGTTTGCGGAGTTCTTCGGACGCGGACGCGGCCCGCAGGTTCTGGCCGGCAAGTACCACCTGGTGATCACCGTGGGCGAGCACAAGGCGGAAGCCGACGTCAGCGTCCGGCCCGATCCCAACCTCAAGATCGATCCGGAGAATTTCCGCGCCTCGCTGCGCTTCTCGCTGGAAGCGCGCAACGCGACGACGGCGCTCAACACCCTGCTCAACCGTGTGGACGCGATGCAGAAGACTCTGACCGCCTTCCAAGGCATGGTGCGGGGCAGCGACGACGACGATTTGAAGAAGAAGTTCCAGCCGCTCATGGGAAAAACGGCCCAGCTTGGCCGCAAGCTCCGGGCCCTCAAGGATTCCGTCTATAACTCGGAGGTCCAGCCCGGCTCGGAAGACGACCTTCACTACCTGGCCGCGTTCAACAGCAAGCTAGCTGGCCTAGGCGGCTTCGGAGGCTTCGGCTACGGCGAGCCTCCCAATCCGTTGGCCCTGGATCAGAAAGCGGAACTGACCAAGGAGCTCGAGCAGCACCTGGCGGAGTTCAATAAGCTTATTCAAACCGACGTGGCGGCCTATAACAAAGACGCCTTCGCCCTCGGCGCGCCTACGCTCTACGCAGGCGAAGCCATATCGGTGAAGAAGATACCCGAGGGACTCTAGTTCACGAGCAGTGTGGAGATGAACGGCCCCGGCGATGCATCGATGTGGTGCGGGCGTCTCGCCCGCCGGCGCGGGGGCGTCCCGCCCCCCTGCAGAACTCACGGGCAAAGCCTGTCGTGAGCGGAGCGAAGGAATACCCGCGCCACAGACTCTGAACCCGGGCGGCGCAAGGCCCGATACTCCAGCAGTCGAATTGTCAGAAAACTCAGCTAGGTGCCTTAGCGGCCCAGGAAAGGGCAAATTTCGAGAGGGCCTACACAAAAGCCGCTAAAAATGGGGCATCCCCGAAATAGAGGCTACCTTACCCCCACCCACGCCCCGAGGACGCCTTATTTCGGCTCCTAACGCCAAGGAAGCCTATTCTACGAGCCCATCCCGTCGCGAATCGGGCCTTGTGGCCCGTGGACCCGTGCGGTGGGACTATTTGTCTCGCCACGTGCCCGGCGAATATCAGGGTAAAGCCACCCTCACCCTGAGCGAAGCGACGGATGACACTTTCTGTTTCTTCCTCGCACCACGGTTCTATCGCACCGTACCGGACTCTTTGACCGCACCCACGTCAATGCTGACGCCCATCCACAGGATTGCCCCCACGACGGCGATCAGCGCAGCCAAGCCGAGAGCCGATTCCCAGCCCAAGCGGGCTGCCAGCCATGGAGTGAGGACCGGCGAGACGAGGCCGCCCAGATTACTGCCAAAATTCATCACTCCGCCGCCGATGCCGCTCTGCGGGCCGGAAAGCTGGGTCATCGAAGCCCAATAAGGGCCTTCGGTAGCGAGGACGAGCGCCGTCGCCACCGTCAGGCTCAACGCGGCCAGCCAGGCGCTGCCGGTGCGGGCCCCGAGCAGGAGCGCGCCTGCGGCAAGGATCAGGGCCGGCAGGGGCAGGCTCCTGCGCCCCCACGTCGACCCCCAACGTTTGACGGCCCGGTCTGAGACCACGCCCCCGAGCGGAATAACGACCAGGCTGGCGATCCAGGGAAGCGTGGTCAACCACGCGGCCCGAAGGAGTTCGAAACGGCGCACCTGGACGAGATACAGGAAGAACCAAAACACAAACACATACCCCACGTAGCCTTGCAGACTATAGCTCGCCGTCAGGAACCAGAAGCTGCGCAGACGCAGCGGTGATTGCCGGCCGCAGCCACCCCACCCCCGGATGGCGGGCGAGCGGCACTCGCCGCTTGCACCCCCGGGGCTAGCCGCCACCAGAGGACCGCTACCAGGGCGGCGAGCAGCGCCACCAACTGCAGCGCCGCGCGCCATCCCCAATGCAGGGCGACGAAGCCGAGCAGGGGCGGCGCCGCCGCCGAGCCGATCCCGATGCTCCCCAGCACCATGCCGTTGGCGCTCCCGTGCCGGTCGGCAGGCAGGGCCACCGAAATGGCCCGCCCGGCGGCCGGGTAGGTGGGCGAAGCCAGGATGCCCAGCACAAAGCGCAAGCCCAGCAGTAACGGCAGTGCGCCGATCGAAAGGCCAAACCAAGTCTTGCCCACTAGGCCGTGCGCGCAGGTGACCACCGCCCAGCCGAGCGCCAAGGCTGCAAACAGGCGCCGCGTGGACGCCCGGCCGGCGAGCCATCCGGAAGGCACCTGGAACAGGGTGTAGCCCAGCAGGAAAGCGCTAAAGACCTTGCCCATTTGGAGTTGAGAGAGGTTCAGCTCCGCCATCAGGCGCGGGGCCACCACGGTGAGGTCAACCCTACACATATAGCCTACTGAGGCGGCCAGGGCGAGCAGGAACACCAGGCGGCCCCCCGCCGCATTTGCGGAAACCTGTCCCGGGCCGGGGGCGCCTGGGGAGTGATTCAGGGGAGCCTTTTGCATAGCAGGATTTCGGAGTGGCCCTCGACGACGTAGTCCGGCATCTCTCCTACGCGCCAGTAGCCGAGGCGGCGGTAGAGCTCCTGAGCGCGCCGGTTAAACGAAGAAACGCAAAGAAAAACAAAGCGCCGCCCCGTCATTTGCCGTTCCGCAAAGGCGACCAGTTGAGTTCCAATGCCTCGCCCTCGCGCGCCCTCCGCCACCGCGACGCTGGCGATATAAGGGGATCCCGCGCAGCCGTAGGGGTGAATTAAGATGAACCCGGCGGGGCCGCCGCGCTCGCGGGCCACAAACAGTTCGCTTCCGGGGCGGCGCAACGCCGCGTGACAGCCATCGAGACCCCGGCGCAAGGTGATCCAGGGCTCGCTCCCCGCCATCAGGCGCTCGCACCAGTCGTAATCACTCTCTTCCGCGCGCTCAATCGTCAGGTCTTCTGGCGTTTGCATGGCCGGTTTTTCCGAAACGGCAGAAGGATTTTAGCATACAGAGACAAGGCGAGAGGGTATCTCCGTGGTCTCTGTGCGCTCTGTGGTGAATCTTGTCGTTGCCCAGGTAGACCAACAGACCAGAAGACTTATGCCGGCAGAGAGTTTCCGTTGGTAGTTCCGCCCAAGCAGATTAGTATATACGGCTCACCGGGGGGATTGCCGGAGGCGTAGCTGGCACGCGAACTTCGCCGGGCGATCTAATTTAGTGCGTCACAAATGCCTTTGACATCGGCTAGCTGTCCGTGCCATTAGTGTGGGTGAGTTGCTGAACGAGCGGGTTTCAGTGAACAGGGAGGGTGAGGGCTAAATGATGGACGAGGCGGTTCCCGAGCTTTCGATCCTGATCGCTTCGTTCAATTCCCGCCGGACAATTGAGTCCTGCCTGGTTTCGCTTTGCAACCAGAAGACCACGAGGCGGTTTGAGATTATTCTCGTCGATAGCTCCACCGACGGTACTGCCGAGTTCGTCAGTGCCCACTATCCCGAAGTCCATCTTATCACCTCACCCACGCGCCTCTTTTGCGGCGACGCACGCAACCTTGGAATGTGCGCTGCCCGTGCGCCAATCATCGCCTTCATCGATGCCGACTGTTACGTCGAAAGCGGCTGGGTCAACCGGGTGCTGGAGGCGCACCGGAGGCCGGAGTTGCTGATCGGAGGCGTCATTCAGAATGGCACGCCCGAGAGCGCCGTGGCGTGGGCATATTACTTCTGCGAGTTCAGCCTGTGGCTGCCGCGCCGGGAGGCCGGGCCGATCCGCGAAGTCGCCGGCTGCTGTCTCTCCTTCAAGCGAGAAGCCTTTGACCGGTACGGTCCATTCCTCACAGGCACCTACAGCTCGGATACCGTATTCCATCTGCGGGCGCGGGCGGATGGACAGGTAGTGCGCCAGGAGCCAGCCATACAGGTCTTTCATCGCACCCTCTACACCGCCGGCGAGTTTCTGCGCCACGTTGCCTTCCATCGCCGCTGCTATGCCAAGGTTCAGATGAAAGTGCGGCAGCTCAGTAAGCGGCAGCGCCTGTTCCGACTCCTCCTGACCCCGATTCTGCCCTTCCTGCTGTTCGGAGCGACGGGGCTGCGGGTGATGCGCAGCAACAGTCTCCACGGGCAGTTCTTTCGCAGCCTGCCGCTAGTCTTTGCAGGTCTCTGCGCCCGCGCCTGGGGTGAGTGCCAGGGGTTTGCTGAATAACCCGTGCCACGCAGCGCCACGGCGCTTCGGCCCTCGAGTCGCGGCCATGACAATGTCGCGGCCATGACAATTGCGTTCAGCGGTGGCCCGGTGTATATTATCGGCCCGGCAGAAAGCCCATAATGGAAATTCCGGTTAGTCTATACGGCTCCCCTGGGCGATTCCCGGAGGCGTGAGCGCTCGGT
Organism: uncultured Acidobacteriota bacterium; assembly: GCA_963831905.1. GTDB lineage: Bacteria > Acidobacteriota > Terriglobia > UBA7540 > UBA7540 > CAVROP01. Next base: position 1,392,173 of record CAWHRX010000010.1, read on the forward strand.
TACAGCGCCGGGCGGCGGGACTGACTTCCGACGGAGCCTGCCGGCGGACGGTGAATGACGCAGACAGCATCGCAATTGCCTGATTTTCTGGTGATCGGAGCGCCCAAGGCCGGCACGACTTCTCTCTACCGGTATCTCAAAACCCATCCTGAGATTTACCTGAGTCCGATCAAGGAGCCCAGGTATTTTGCATTTCCCGACACTCGTCCGGTTTTTGTGGGGCCGCACCGGACCCTTCCGGTGGTCTGGAAAATCGAAGACTATCGCCGGCTGTTCGCGGCCAGGACCACAGAGCTGGTGGCTGGGGAAATGAGTCCTCTGTATCTTTACCACCAATGTTCGCCGGGCGCGATTCGAAAGCTAATTCCAAACGCCAAACTGATTGCCATTCTCCGCGACCCCGCGGAGCGGGCCTACTCCCATTTCTGCCACAACCGCAGGGATGGACTCGAGCCGCTGGCGGATTTCGCCGCGGCGCTGGACGCCGAAGATACACGGATCGCGAAAGGCTGGTACTCCAAATACCACTACCGCAATCACGGATACTACGCCCGGCAGCTCCGCCGTTACCTGGAGCTCTTCCCGCGCGAGCAGATGCTGATCCTGGTGTACGACGACATGGTTGCCGACTGCCCGGGGTTTGTGAAAAGGATTTGCTCGTTCCTGGGGGTTGATGAGAACCGCTCGTTCGACACTTCGGAGCACGATAACGTGACGGTTGGGATCCCCCGCACGTTCATCCTTCGCCGCCTGCTGAGTGCCGCCGGGCCGGCGAAGCGCACGATCCGGGGAACTGTGCCCTTGAAAATGCGATCGAGTCTGTTCCAGAGGTTTTCCAAGCTCATCTGGGCTCCTAAACCGGAATTCCGGCCCGGCGTGCGAGCGCAGCTTGTCTCTGATTTCAAACCGGACATCCTAGAGTTGCAACAGATCATCGACCGGGATCTCTCGCCCTGGCTGCGATGTTGAAAGAAACCCCCGGCTGGCTGCGGAAAAAGTCCCCCGTCTGTCATCCTGAGAGAAGCGAAGGATCTGCTTTTCTTCGCGTGCCGCGAAGAAACTCACTCTTAAAGGTACAGAGGCGATAAGTGAGTCGCCGGGGAAATACCTCCGGGAACACTTGAGTTCGCGGGTCACTCGGGCAGACTTCGCGGGTCATGCTGCCGCGCCGGCCGATGGCGCAGACGGCTGACCACCCCGGCGCCCGGACAACATCAGACCCAGCCAGCAACTTATCGGCCAGGTGAGCAGCCAGGACAGCCCGTACCAGTGCGGCCAGCCCTTGCTCCAGTTCGGAACTGTCGCGACGATTCCCATCACTTCCCCAGTTGCAAAAAACCAGACCACGTGCAGGCCGGCGCGGCTGGGAGCGAAGCGGGCGCAGAGCCACGCACAGAGGATTGAGACGATCACGAAGCACCCGGTGCTTGCCAGAAGAGCCGTGCTCGAGGGAATACGACCCTTGACGAAATCCCCCGGGAAAAGGCGAGAGAGCAACGGGTCTGTCGCCAGCACAAGAATGATCGACAGCACGTAGCTGCCCACCACGACAGCGATCGATTTAACCATTAAGTTACGCCTCCCTTGCCGCAAGAAGCCTTTTCGAAAACTATACACGACTTTCCAGGCGGAGTCTCTATTCGCATAACATGGAATTCCCTTCCTCGTCTCGGAACGTCGATTCGCAAGGTCTAATCGGAAGTGCAACTCGGGTGTGTCGCTTGTCTTATGGACGTTCGCGTTTGTCGAGGAGCAAGAGGGCAGACGCTTGCCGTGCCGTCGCTACGCACAACACAAGATCAAATCTGGGGACTCCGGGCGGGTCTCTTCCCAGGCGCCAACCTGCGAAGAGTTTAATAGATCGAGAGTTGTGAACAAGTCTGCAAGCAGGCGGGTAGTGTTCTGAAAGTGCGTTGAAACTGAAAGTGCGGGTTCCACAGACTTTTGCCTGGCACTACGGCCGGAGCGTAGTCCACTGCCTCACTTGAGGGCTCGGCAAAACTTCCTATCAAGCGGACGGCTCGGCGCCTTCCGGCACTTCAATCGAGAGGGGCTCCGTGGACCGGGGCTGATACCTGAATCTTAACGCCTCCCAAATGACCTGAAGGATGGAACGACGATTTTCAAAAAGTACCCGCACCCATTCTCTCTTCCTCATCTGCGGGAAGTAAATTCCGCGGAAGGCCAGGCGACCCAGCAAATGAATAATTCGGTCCGCGAGGGTTCCCGATTCCAGCCGGTCAATTGCGGCGCCGTTAGTTTCCGACTTATAGGATGCACCCCATGCCTGCCTGACTTCGTCCTCCGCTTGTTCCGGAGAGATCCCCAGGGGCGAGAAATCCATCGTAAAAGGCTTGAACTCTAACCAGTGCTTGGGCCTGGTCAGCCGGCCCGCAGCCAAGAGTCTGTCGTAAAGGGGCGTCGACGGGTAAGGCGTCAGAAGTCCAAAAACGGGGAGCCCCGGCGGCCAGGTGCGTATGACATCGAGAGTACGCTGCGCCACTCCGGGGGTGTCGCTGTCCATGCCGAAGATGAAAGACGTGATCGCGTAAAGACCGTAGCGCTGGAGGCGCTCCAGAATCCCTTTGTACTCTTCCGGCTTGTTGAATCCCTTGCGTACGCTCTTCAGGTTCTCGGGGTCAATGGACTCAAGCCCCATGAAGATATATTTGCCGCCGCTCTCGGCGATGAGCGAAACCAGTTCCTCGTCCCGCAACAGGTTCATGCTGATTTGGGCCACCCAGGGCACCTGGGCATCACGCGCGATAATTTCACGCAGCAGCGACTTGGTGCGCTTGGGATTGATGGCGAAGTTGTCGTCGATGAAGAAGACAGAGATTTTCCCCTTCTGGCGCTTTTCCAGTTGCTTGAGTTTCAGAAGTTCGTCCACCACGCTGGCGTTGGAACGAAAGCGGATGGAGTCTCCGAAGAAACCCGTCACCGTGCAGAACTCACAACCGTACGGGCAGCCCCGGCCGGATTCAATCGGCACCATGTGGAAGCTCTGCCACGTCATGCCCGCAAGTGAAAGCAACCGTCGCGCCCACTTGGGAAAATGCCCCACCAGGTTAAACTGGCTCAAATCCATCTGATCCCATGGAATCTCGGGATAGTTCGAGAGAGAAGGCTTCACCTCTTTGCCCGCGTCATCGACAGGGGAATAAATCTCCTTCAATTCCCCGCGTTCCGCATCGGCTACAATTCGCGGCCAGGTATTGTCGGCTTCGCCGAGAGCCACCGCGTCAGCATGGCGCGGCCCCCCGTCGCGCCCCAGCGGCTCGTCGGGGACCTCCGTAACGTGCGGGCCTCCCATGACGACCGGCACTCCCACGGCGCGCACCGCATCGGCCATGACGTACGCTTTGCGAATCATGCGCGTCATCGCGCCGATTCCGACCAGCCCGATGTGGTTCTCGGTTACGTAGTGGGCCAACTCGCCGGCGCTCAAGCGTTGCGCGTTGCCGTCCACCAGGAAGACTTCATGGCCCGGAGGCGTCAGCGATCGCAGCAGAAACATCCAGAGATGCGGCATGAAATTGTTGGTGATTTCGTTATCCGGATTGTAAAGCAGTATGTTCATCGAGATTACTCCCACCGATCAAGCCGGAGGTGGCAAAAATGCTCTCCTGGGGTGCGTGCCGCCTCCAACGTGATCATGCAATCGAAACGGCCAAGAACTTGATGCCGGCCCTGAAACCGAGTGTTCAACCGTCCGCCCACGGACTAACAGGCTGCCATCAGCCGATATGGAAATCTGTGCAATTCTGCTCACTTTTGAAATTCTCTTAGACGCGCGCATCGGGCGCAGAGCCGGGAGTATCGGAACGCGGCGACCGCCAGTCGTGAAGGACAACGCCCTGCAAGGAACCATGGACCCGTAGTCCGCCGTTGTAGGAAATGTAGCCGAGCTTGCGGAACTTGTTCATAAAGTGGCTGACTCGCGATCGGGTGGTTCCAACCATTTGCGCCAGGGTATCCTGGCTGATCGCAGAAACTGCCGGCTCGGGTTTGCGGCCTTCGCCGAAGTGAGCCAACCTTAAGAGCACGCGCGCCAGGCGCTGCTCACTCGAACTGAAGTGTTGGTCGATCAAGTCTTCGGCAATCCTGCCCGCCCGTGAAGTCAAGTAGGAGATGAAAAGCCGGGCGAAGTCAGGCTGCTGATGGATCATGCGGAAAAGGACTCTTCTTTCCACCCGGGCGATCGAAGCTTGAGTGAGCGCCGCCGCTCCCGTGATTCGCAGAGATCGCTTGGCCAGGCATCCCGTTCCAAAGAAGTCACCACGCCCCAAAACGGCGAGGACCGCTTTCTTGCCGCTCTCGGATGTCACGGTGAGCTTGACGTTGCCGCCCTGGATGTAGAACGCCGCATCCGCCAGATCCCCTTGCGAATAGATGGTTTGCCGGCTTAGGTACTCCCGGGTTTCTTCTTGAGGGCCGATCTCTTCGAGGAATTGCCGGAAGCTCGCGGCGGGACTTCGACTCTTCTTCATGCATAACTCCACTGCCGGCGCGTATGGGCGATTCTGAACGGCACCACGCCACCCCGCCACAAGCGCGACACGCAATGCTACCCTCAGCCGTGGGGTCAAGACTGTTCAATTTTGCTCACATTGGGAATTTTGCCAGAGGCGGGTCCGCTCGCCGCAAGTCAGGGTTTTGGGCCGGGCAGACGGCAAAGTTCCGCCCTTCCTTGTCGCGGTGAGAAATAGGGTTTCACAAAACTAGCTTTTCCGGGCCTGTCGCTACGAGGTTTGGGAGGAAGGATCGTACAAAGGCCAGTTGGTCGGAGCACCCGCTTCGGTGGGCGGCCAAGGCGACGAGCAACACCGTGATGTGAGCGATGGTGCAGAGGTTACGAGCCGAGTCGAGGCCGCGCGTCGGCAGGTCTTGCATGGCGATGGTGAGCAGGCGCGAGAAGACCCGTTCCACCGCCGTCCGCTCTCGATACAGTTGCCGGAACGATTCTGAACCATACGGAATCTGTGAGCGGATATTGGGGCTCGTCCGCAGCAGGTAATTGCAGCCCTTCTGCTGAAGGAATTTGGGGTGAGCAGCGGGGCACATCAAGAATCGTTGCTGCAGGGTGCGATCATAGTGGAGAGGGCACGAAAACTGGATATAGCTGATGCCGGTGCGCCGGGGTGTCATTTTACCGCGGCGGAACATTTCGAGGTTGGCGGGGCAGACGACGGCAGCGCCCTGCACCCGGAAGTCGGGGTTGGCATGGCGGCGAGGATGCGGTGCGACGACCGGTTGAGCGTGCAGTTCCTCGACGGTGAACTTCAGCAGGGCGTCGGCATCATAAGCGGTGTCGCCACAAACCGCCTCGACCGGCAAGGGGAGACGGTCGAGCAAGGCGCGAAGCAAAGGCACGGCGAGCGGGCTGTCCTTACGATCGGCGGGTTCGGTTTGCTCCCAAAGCGGGAGTTCAGTTTCGGTGTCGACGACCACATGATTGCGGTAGCCCCAGAAGTAAATAACTCTTCGGGAGTCGCCGCGCGCGAAGCTGGTCAGTACGCCGAGACGAGCCGTGGGATCACCTTTGGGCAAGCGCTGCTTGTTGAAACGATCACGCACGGCGGTTTTTAAATTGTTCTCCCGCACGGGAGAGAGGAGGGGACAACTATCGAGTGCCAAGATGCGACCGGTGAAAGCGCCCTCCGCGAAGAGCGCTTGCAGAAGCCGCAGGCGGATATTTTGCAAGGACTCCTGCGGAGCGGAGCGCAGCCAGTCCGAGAAGCGCTCGACGGAGGGGATCTCACCGAGCGGGTCCAGACCGACAGCCTCGAGCACGGCGGGATTTTCCCGGAGGGCTTGCACCAGATCACTCAGCGAGGCGAGCCGGCGAAGGGCGCGGTAGATCAAGGCGCGGAGTAAAGCATTGCGATCAATCGGTGGTCGTCCCCCTGGGAACGAAATCGCTGGGCCGTGCGGTGGGAAGGTGGGTAGGTGAGAGAACAAATTCTGATAAGCAAGTCGGACCGACAGATGCTCGGCATGAAAGAGTCGGGGCGGTTCCATCCTGGCCTCGCGGTTTTGTGAAACGTGCCTTTTCGAACGCCCCGAGCATGACCCATTATGAGGAGGGTTAGGAAGAGCAAAAGCAAGGGAGGCAGAGAGTTCATGACGACGAATAGCAGGGTTTCACGAAACCGGGGCTTTCCTAACCAGGCTTTTGGACGGGTCGCAAAAGACCCCTAACTCGGCAAGAAAATAGCCTAGTCAAGAACTAAGTCCTTGCAGCACAAGGGTTTGCGGTGATTAGGATAACGGCGCAATAGAGGCCTGTAACTACTTGCAGCTAAACCACTTAGAGTTTTGTGAAACCCTCTGAGAAATCCAGGCTAGTCGTGCAGGATAACGCTCAGGAGGCCACTGTTGACGGTGAGCCCACCGTTATAGTCGAGGAAGCCAAGCTTCTTAAACTTGTTCATGAAATGACTGACGCGCGACCGGGTGGTGCCGACCATCTGCGCCAGACTCTCCTGACTGATTCTGGGGACCACTGTCTCCACACGGCCTTCTTTGCCAAAATGCGAAAGCAGCAAGAGAATTCGAGCCAGCCGCCTCTCGCTGGAGTTGAAAAGCTGGTCGACAAGATCCTCCTCATAACGGATGTTACGTGAAAGCAGATGGGTGACGAATAACTCTGAGATGTGGTGCTTTTCGTGAAGCATGCGCGCCATGGCGGGCTTTTCTATCCTGACCAGCGTACAATCCGTCATCGCGATCGCCGTCGCCATGCGCAAGGGCTGACCTGCGAGACAACCCTCACCGAAAAAATCACCAGGGTCCAAAATAGCCACAATGGCTTCCTTGCCTTGTTTGGACGTCACCGCCAGCTTCACCCTGCCGTGGATGAGGAAAAACACCGCATCGGCAGGATCTCCCTGCCTGAAGATGCGGCGTTTTCTTTCGGTTTTTGTAATGGACTTTCCGTAGGACACCTCGGTGAGCAGGGACTCCCAATCAGCCGGCTGGATTTTCTTCCGCGCCACGACAGCCCTCCTTTCGCCCGTCAAAGCAGACGCCTCGTATCAAGAATAGGTGGTTTTGGTAACGACCGGGCACTGCCTCGCGGACCGTGTTCGCCAACAGCACTCTTGCAAACGCCTTATGCTAGATCAATCCCTGGCTAAAGTCACCACAATTCTGGGTACGGACGCGCGGCCGGGGCGGTCACGCCGGGAGCCATGCGCGGACCGGCCGCAGGATCGAGCAGGTTCCACACCCCCACCCCACGCTCGCCGCCACTCTGCTCATCGCAAGAGGGCGAGTCGCATAAAATCAAGCCATGCGGAACTGGAGGAGTGTTAAGGTTGCGCTCCGGCAGAGGGCTGGCGGGCGATCATGAAGAACACGAGTTCAATCTTGTTGCGAAGGCCGACCTTAACCAGTATGTGATCACTGCGACGATGGATCGTGCTCGGGCTTAGTGAAAAGTGATGCGCTAGGTCTTTAGTTTGAATATCCCGCCAGAATCGGGACCACGATTCCTTATCTTTCGGGCGTATCTCGCCGTGCAGGCGCGGACGGGTACCCCCCGGCATTACCCGCCGGAGGGATTTCCGCCCTGGGGGGTCCGCCACAAAGAGCAATCGATGGTTCTTCAGAAGCCCGCCGACTCGTCTTGCCGGGGGGTTCCCGGCCTTAATAATCTCGCCGGCGGCCGCCGAAGCCACCACGACCGCCACCCCCCCCGCCGCGGGGGCGCGAGAAGTCGGTGCGCGGCGGACGAGCTTCATTGACGGTTAAGGGACGGCCCTCGAGGGACTGTCCATTCAGCCCTGCGATGGCGCGCTGAATATCTTCACCCTCGCCGAGTTCGACAAAGCCGAAGCCTCGTGGCGTCCCTGTCATCTTGTCGCGAACCACCACCGCCGAGGCCACCTGAAAGCCTGCATTGGTCACAAATTCGCCGAGCGTCGCATCGGTAGCGCTATGGGGTAAATTACCTACGAATAGTTTAGTTGGCATGTTTCTCTCTGTATCCTCCAAGGTGGAACGGCCTTTGGGGCCTGCTCCATTAGGTTGTACTTCAGTTTATAGTTCCCCGGGACGATTCCCGAGGCGCTCCGGGGATGAAGATCCCGAAGCCTGTTGTGTGACCGTGGCAGCCTTCGGCGGGTCACGCAGAACGTCAAATGGGTTCATCTCCGCCCCACCGATCTTCCGGCCTGTCGGCCGTCGGCACGACGCGCCCGTCTTTCTTCTTTGCCTGAGGCTTTTTCGGATTGTGCTCCTCCAAGTAATCCTTGATGTCCCGCTCCCCGATGCTCAGGCAGGCCTCAGCGCGCGATTCAGAATTCTGTCCTTGTAATTCCTTGACCAGGCGCGCGTAACAGATGCACGGACCATCTTGAAGGCCTAGACGATCCGGCCGAAACGCCTCGGCTTCGACTTTGACGGTGAAATCGCGTACCGCATGGGGCGCATCAATCACATGAAAGCTATAAGTGCGAGAACCGGGGGCAGTATCGAAGCCCACATATTGAATGTACATGCCAGAATCCTTCAGCGCGACTCGGTTCGCCCCCTGTGATTGGTTATCAAGAGTCTAACCATCAATGAAATCCTCGTTCCTTCTTGCTGAAGGTCGTTTCGTATTCACCAAACTCAAACGAGGGCAACTCGGCAGTGTTCGTCGAACCGAGCTGCAGCGTGAGATGACCAGACTTAGTTCGGGAGATTAAGGGCGTGTCTAAGAGAGGCTCCTCTCGGTAACCATCATGGGTGAATTTACTTTACTTGTCAAGACAATTATGCGAACCTTCTAAAGTCAAATCGTAATGAACTTCTCTAAGTTAAGCGAGGGGACAGTTTCCATGGATCTGCCTTTCATCATCAGACAACGGCTTGAGCAACTAGGACATGAGCAGAGAGATTTGGCGGTTGCCGCCCAAGTCACAGAGTCCTATATTTCGCAGTTACTTACGAGGAGAAAAGCACCTCCCGCTCCTGAGCGGACAGATATCTACGGCAAGATCGAAGAATTTTTGAAGTTCCGACGCGGAGAGCTCACTAAGCTGGTTGAGGTGCAGCGCCAGGAAGAGTTGAAGCGGAAACTGGCCGATCCACCCGCCCCTTGGTTTAAAGAAGTTCGCGAATTGGTCCTTCGTAAGTGCAAACTTGACAAACAGAAGCAAGTCAGGATGATTTTCGAACGACAACCTTTCGGTGAACTTGAACTTCTAATCACCCAAAAACTAGTGGACGTGGTCAAGGGAGTTACCAAGCAAGAACTGGGGAGCGAGAGCTGGCTCCGCTTGGTCGTAAGGGTTAGTGATCGAAGTTACGAGGAGATGCGGGTGGCGATTCTCGAATTCCTGGATACGGACGTATTCAATGTGTCGAGTGAGCATTGCACTTCTTTCCTGGATCCCCTAATCGATTCTTGGGATATCGATCTTGCGAATTTTAGCCTTGAGATTGTTTTGAACCGCAGGATGGCCCCTCGGCACATCCGGAGGTTCGCATTCGTTGAACAACCTGAAACTGCCGGCGAGGAGGAGCGGGGGCTGAAAGAATTCTTACACGATGCTTCTCTCAGTAGTGGGGCCACCGAAGCAGAAATCGAGTTCTTGAGGGCTCTGAGATTTAGGGGGAGACACCCCACTCCGCTCTACTACTACCGTGAATTGCAAAATCTTCGCGATCCCTTGCATTTTCGAGGTCCGGTTTTGCAAGTATCGGGCGCGCCGGAGCCCGCAGCCCTTCCGCAAAATGCTGACCGTTCCAATACTCAGCTCGCATCGTAACAGGCTGCGGAAGAAGGTGTGGCGGCGCCGTTCAGGTTGGCAGACATTATGGGTAGCGCAGAGTCTCCGCCTTTGAGACTCTTGTTCGTTTAGGGGAGGAACATTTGTCGCCTGTACTTCAGGAACAGGATGACCGGCTTCGCGGGCTCATCAACATGGGCAAGGAACGGGGCTATGTCCCGTTTGACGAAGTGAACGAAATCCTGCCCGGCGAGACGCACACCGCCTCGGAGGTCGGCAGGCTGTTCTCCGCCTTCGCGGGCCAGGACATCCGCATCTACGAAGACGCTCCTGTAGCGATGCCGGCAAGCGGTTTGCCGGGGATTGCTGAACACGTAGAAAGCGAGACGGGAGAAGATTCCGCTCACCTTGAAGAGCCTGAACTCAACCCCACTGCGTCCTTTCCGGACAAGACCAGCGATCCAGTCCTGCTCTATCTTCGCGAGATGGGAACTGTGCGACTGCTTAAGCGGGACGAGGAAGTGGCCCTCGCCAAGCGCATGGAGCGCGGCCGTGCGCTGGTGCTCAAGACCGTTTCTCGTTCTCCGCTTGTGCTCGAAGAGCTGATCGAAATGGGCAGGGAGTTGCGCGACGGTACACGTTCGATTCGAGAGGTCGTCCATTTCGATGAGGAACATGTGACGGCAGAAGAAATCGCCAAGAAGACCCGCCAAACGCTCAGGACTATCGACAAGATTAAGCAACTCTACGGTGCAGGACTCCAGCAGGCCGCTCGGCTAAGCAACCTTCCGGGTTCAAAGCAACGCGCTCATCTCCGGGCGCGGCGCCGATTGTCGCGGACGCGGGTTGAGATGTCGCGACTGGCCCGCTCGATGGGGTTGCACTCGCTCGAAAAGAAGCGCCTGGTTGAGAAGTTGCGGCGCCAGGTCGAGCGGATTCATTTCTTGGAGAGTGGGACGGCCCGGTTTGTGCCGCGCGCGGGCGCCGCGCCCGGCAAGGTCGCCACGGCGCGCCAGGATCGGCGTGCGCTTCGCTCCCAGCTAAGGGAAATCGAGGAATCGAGCCTGATCGGGCTCACCGCCGCGAAGCGTTCGCTGGCTCTGATCCTGCGCGGCGAGGCCGAAGCCGAACGAGCCAAGAAGCAGTTGACCGAGGCCAACCTTCGCCTGGTGGTGTCCATCGCCAAGAGGTATGCCTACCGCGGTCTGGAGATTCTTGACTTGATCCAAGAGGGGAACATCGGCCTGATGAGGGGGGCCGACAAATTCGAGTGGCGGCGCGGCTACAAGTTCTCCACCTATGCCACCTGGTGGATTCGCCAGGCGGTCTCCCGTGCCATCGCCGATAAGGCGCGCACGATTCGAGTGCCGGTGCACATGTCCGCCGCCATCATCAAACAGAGCCGCACCACCCAACAACTCGTCCAGGAGCTAGGACGCGAGCCTACCGCCGAGGAGATCGCCCGGCGCCTGGAGGTGAGCGTCGAGAAAGTGCGCAGCACCAAGAGGGTGGCTCAGCGGACCATGTCTTTGGAGACGCCCATTGGGACGGACGGCGAGTCGGACCTGGGCGACTTGATCGAGGACAAAGCTCTTGTTTCGCCGTCCGACGCGGCCATCAAACTCAACCTGAAGGAGCGGATGGCTGCCATGTTGAAGACGCTCACCACCCGCGAGGAAGCCATAATCCGGATGCGGTTTGGCCTGGACGATGGCAGCGAACGCACTCTTGAGGAAGTCGGCCGGATCTTTGCCGTGACTCGCGAGCGGATCCGCCAGATCGAAGCCAAGGCGCTGCGGAAACTCCGCCATCCGTTGCGCTCGAGCCATTTTCGGGTTTTCCTCCAGGACGCTTGCTGAGACAGTTTGGAGACCGCACCGGCCGTCAAAACCGGGCGCCTCCGGGAATGAATATTAGGCCAAGGAGAGAAATGAAAAGCATTTTTGTTGGTAATCTGAGCTTCCAGACGACGGAAAGCGATTTGACCGCGCTGTTCAAAGGGTTCGGGGAAGTTAATCGGGTCCAAGTTGCCACGGACCGGGAAACTGGCCGAGCCCGCGGGTTTGCTTTCGTCGAAATGCCCAACGATGAAGAAGCGGCCAAGGCGATTGCCGGCCTCGAAGGAAAGTTGTTTGGTGGCCGCAACCTTAAAGTGAACGAAGCGCGTCCCAGGGCGGAGCGAACTCCCACCCGCAACAGCAGCGGGGCAGGGCCGAGGAAGGGTAAATTCTCAAATGAGGACTACCGCGAATCCGCACGCCAGCCGCGCGAACCCCGCTGGTAGTCCCAATCGACGCGTTGGGAATATTGTCAGCGTACACTCGTATTCCAAGGAGACTTGATGGCCACTACCCCCGAGAAACGTCGGAAGGAAATGAAACGATTGGAAAAGCAGCGCGAGAAGGCCGAACGCCGCACCCAGAGAAAGATTGCCAGCCGTCGGCAGAAAGAGCTTCTCGCCGGCGGCGCCAACCCCGCGAGCAACGGAGCCTTGACAGCAAGCGCGGCCGAACCCTCCGAGTCGGCGCCTCAAAATTGATCCCCCAGGCTCGGCGCACCCAATCGTCCCACCAGGGCATCGCCTCACCTCGCTCACTTCCCAATGACGGCTATCGTGAACGGAGGAGTCTGGGTTGAGAGCTTCTTGCGGCGCGCGGGACGAGTTTTGGGCGGAGGAGCTTCGTCGGTAAGTTCGACAGTCATGAGCCGGGTGACAAATTTCTTGATTCCGTGGAGGTGAAAGTCGATGGAGGTGCGCTCGGCGTCCGATTGCGTCACCGCGCCGAGACCATACTGAGCGTGCCTGACGAACTGGCCTTCCCCGAGTACCTGCATAAAAGCCTCCTCAAATACGCATGCTAGATTCTACTACAGGTTAACCCTCGCCTTCCGTTACTCCTGAGGGCGCGGAGGGGTTCTTGTGCCATCGCGAGTGCCGGCTGGGCTATACGGCCATCGCCAGGGCCTGGGTTCGCCGCAGATTCGAAACGCTCTCTACCGCGCACGCCAGGACGTGAGCGAGTTCGTCGCTCGTCATGGGAGGCACAATGAAGTCAAATGCCCCGCCGACGATCGTCTCCACATAGAGCTTGATATCGACGAGACGCGACACCACGATGACCTTCACGGGCTTCAAGGCCGCAAGCGCCAGCTTGACGACGTCCGCCCAGTTGCCGTCAGGAAGCAGCGCTTCCGTGAAAACCAGATGCGGTGGATCAGCCTCGCGGAGCAGCGGCAACGCCTCTTTGCAGGTTTTCAGCCAATTGACTTTGATCGACCGCCCTTCCAAAGACTGTTTCAGCAGGCGCTGCGATTCCGTGGACTGGTGCAACAGGAGTGCTGAGATTTTTTCTTTCATGGGACCTCCTTCGGGTCCGTCGACCGGCAACGGGTTTTTCCTCTGCCGGCAGCGCCGATCCTTTGGGCCGTGGCGGGAGGCTGAGGGCGGAAGTTGAGCTTGTTTGCTTGCCGGGCTCTTTCCAGCGATTTGAGCGATGGCGAGGCTTGTTCCGCCTGTCGAACTTCAGCCTTCCCGCGCCCTCACCCCATGGGCTTGAGTGACCGCGAAGATGTGCCGTCGTGCTCGGACGCGGCAATGGCTGGAGTTGCTGTCTTACTGCCCATTGCATCCCGAATTTCTCGGGCGCGCTTCCGCAGCAGAATCCTGTGCTTTCGTAAACGGCCGAATCTGGCTTTGTCGCCGTTTCGTACCGACATAATGCCCTCCTTTGTGAACTCTCCTCACATCCCCGGAGTGTTTTCGCCTTCAAGGGTACCTATGAACTCCTCCACAGGATAGCGTCGTGGACACAAGTAAACACTGCGAGCCTGCATGGGTACCTGAATGAATCTCGTCTGGAAGGCCCGTCTGCAGATTGCCTGATTTGGTTCAGGCAGCCCCGAAGGTGAGAGTGGATGGGCTCATCCTCTCAAGCAAGATAGCGCACTTAACTCTTTTTGTCAAGGTAAACCGGCTAGTTTAGAGAGATTTAATAAATGTGGTTAAACTCCACGGCAGCATAATTGATCTAGCCCTTGCCCTCGGGCGACGCCTCGAACTGCCGGTTGTGGTTCGTCAAAATTCTGGCTGACCGCAAAGTCAGTTTTGCTGCGTGCCATCCAGGTAAGCGTGGAGGCGCTCGACCCCAGCTTTTCAAATTCGATTCAAATTCGACGTAGCGGGTGAGAATTGCGAAGGGGACGCCATATGTACACCAAAAATCGCAGGATGCTATGTCGTTGAGCAACAAGGAAATAGGCTGGCGGAGAGGGTGGGATTCGAACCCACGTTGGAGTTTCCCCCAAACACGCTTTCCAAGCGTGCTCCTTCAGCCACTCGGACACCTCTCCCTGGCCACCATGGGCAGTATAGCATAGCGGACTGAGCTGGGACCGGACGGGAATCTCAAATTCAAAATTTCAAATTCCAGAACTCGAAATCCCGAGATCGATTCGCGGCCCGCGGACCAGAAAAATCGCAAATCAGAAATCACCAATCACAAATTCCGGCCCTGGCCGGATCACTTGAATCGCCGGCGGAATCTCAGTTCCACTCCCACGATGCCGTTGGGGTCGCGAACGCCGAGGAGCGAGATGTTTTCGCCGAAGGCATACTCAAACTGGATAATCTGATATTGTGAAGAAGCAGTATTGGTAATATAGGTGAGGGTCAAGTCCTTCGTCACCTGCTGCTCCACGGTGATGCGCTCTCCGTTGTTGAACCCGGGCAGTCCCACATTGGGATCGATCTGGACCCGGCTCACTCCAAAGAGCCGCTGGATGCGACCGCCGACCTGCGTCGAGAGGGCTTGAGAAAGCAGGGCGCTTTCTCCCACGGATTGGGTTGCGTTACCGGCGGCGAAGGAGCTGACTATTCCCGATGTGGACCCTTGCTGTTGTTGGGGCGCATATCCTAGCGCCAGCAGCGAGAAAACTTCTTCCGTGGGGAGCGGCGGATCAGAACGGTAGGTCATCTTCAATCGTCCCGGCGGGCCCGCCACATTGACCGTGAGGTCGTACTGCTGGACGCGCGTCTGAGCTTCCAAATCGAGTGTGGTCTGGGTTCGCAGGGGATTGGTCATACTGAGGTCACCCCGCGTGAGGGTGAAGCGATTGCCCCGCACGATGGCTTCGCCATTCAGGAAGTGCACGGCGCCGAGATCCACGGGGTTCGCCAGGCTCCCTTGCAAGCGCACCTCAACGTCGGCGGTCAGCCGGAGATCCTGTATTTGTAATCGCACCGGCGTGGGCGTGGCTACTCGAACATTCAGTTGAATGGAGTTGGCCAGGGAAGAAGTCGCGGCCGACGCCGGGGCTTCGAATGGGCTCGCGGTCTGCATAAACTGGTTGAGCCAGGGCTTGTTCCCAGTCGCCAGCACCTGGCTGAGAGCCAAGTCGCCGCGGAGTTGCGCCCGTTCCGAGGTTCCCTCCAAACGCAAAGTTCCGCTGAGAATGGAAGTGAAGTCAGCCGGGTAGCGCACCCTGACTTGGTCGAGTTGCACGCCCAAATCGAAGCGGGGCGGCAAGGCCAGGGTCACGAACCCATCCAAAGTGACAGGGCCGCCGCCGCTGACGCCGCGCAAAGACTTCACGGTCGCCCGCTCTCCTTCCAGTTGGACTTCGCCGTTCAGAGCGCTCAAACGAAAGGGAAGGCCCGGATAGGCGAGGCCCACGTCGCGAATCTCGACCGTCCCATTCATCTGAGGCCTGCCGGGCGAACCCGAAACGGTCACTTTGATTCGCGACTGCCCGGAAGCCTCTAAGCCGGGCTCAACCAGCCTCAGGATTGAGGCATCGGCAACCCCTTGAAGGTTTAAGGAAAGCGAGGGCGGGCCCGCCAGGAGAAGAGAGCCATCCACGACCAGGCTCGTCGAGGGGCCCTGCATGCGAAAGGGCTGGGCGGTGAGCCGGTTGT
This sequence comes from uncultured Acidobacteriota bacterium, assembly GCA_963831905.1. GTDB lineage: Bacteria > Acidobacteriota > Terriglobia > UBA7540 > UBA7540 > CAVROP01. The sequence continues at coordinate 1,407,806 of CAWHRX010000010.1, forward strand.
CTGCGTAGCGAACTTCCACGGGGTGCTCGTTCCACCACTTCAGAGCGGGAAAGCTCACCTCCAAGGTCTGGATCTTACTATGCACATCGAACTTCGAAGCATCACGAAGAGAGCCGGTTCCCTGGAAAGAGCCGCTGGCGGTGACCTGAGCGTCGAACTTGTTGTTCGCGAACAGGCGGGCCCACGGATCCAGGCGAAGAGACGCGTATTGGCCTTGCAAATGAAGCGGCCAGTCTCCCGCGGCCTGGGCATCACCCTCCAGGCTGAACAGGCCCGCGGATCCGGAAGCCACGCCTCGAAACTGAACATCCCGGCCCTCGCCGGTCACTTGCAGGCGGAGGTCGCCGACTGGAACGCCGCCAATGCGGATGTCCTTGACGAGGCCCGCGGAGTGAAAGTGAATATGGTCAGGAGTGCCGGTGCCTTCCAGGTCAAAGCTAGCCTGGCCATCCAGTGAGCTTGACGCGTGGGACTCCTGGCCACCCTCGGCAGGCATGCGGCCTGGCTCTACGAGCGGTTCCAAGCGCTTGAAGTCGGCAAGAGAAAAACCCGTTCCGTGAAGTTCGCACGACACGGCATGAGTGGAAAGATCGGCCTGCGCTTTTCCCGTAATCCTGCCGCGGCCCTTCACCGCCTGGATCGAGCTGAGATCCACCGAGGACCCGTGGATTCGAAAGCTGCCCGAAACGGAATTGAAACTCTCGCCCGCGATGCCGGCGTTCTCCAGCTTGAAATCGCCGTTACCCAGGAGATTCGAGGCTGTCCCCGCAAAGTTAACCTTCCCGCTCAGCTCACCGGAGACGGGGTAGTCAATGCCAAATGCAGCGTTAAGGCCTTCCAAGGGCGTGCGCTGTGCCTGGGCGGACAAACGCACTTGAGAAGATTCGGAAACCGCCCAGTCCTCCAGCCGGGCGGAGCCCTCGAGGTTGAGCGAGCTGCGTCCGCGTGAAAGCTGTCCGGAAGATATTTGCAGGGAGTCCGGCGAAACGGCGATGTTTGCCTTCAGGCCATCCCAGGTTCCACCGCGATACTCGAACCGGCCGACACGCACCGAGCCGCGCACTTCGGGGCTCCGCATCGAGCCCAAGACTTCTCCCTCAACGGCGGCCCGCGATCCGAGTGTGAGTGGAAGTCGAAAGTCTGACACAAATTGCGCTCCCAGCAAGGAACGCCATTCCTGAGGTTGCGTCGTCTCAAACTGGATTTGCAGGCGACCCGGCGGTTCGCCGGGTCCCACGGACTCGACCAGCGTTCCCTTGGCTTTGAGGAGCGAGTGAGGAGCCTCGAAACTCGAACTCGCAAGGCTTACGGAGAAGCCATGGTTGATTTCGAGTGATCCTTGCATGTCGCCGCCGATGGGAAGGGCGCCCGAAGGAGGGGCGGCGAGAGGCAACAAATGGAGATCGAACCTCGACTTGAGGTTGTCGAATTTGCCGGTCGACGTCAGCTCGACGGTCCCATCGACACGCGCGGCAGGGCGGAGTTGTACGATCAGCCGAGGTTGCCTTTGGGAACTCTGAAGCAACGCCGCCAGATTCATATCATGGAGGCGAGCGCGCAAGGTGACCTGAGGCACGGCGCCGGTGAGACGGACTTGGCCATCGCCCTGCGCGCTGCCGCCCCAGCCGGCCACCTTCAAATTGGACACCGTCACTCGCGACTGGTCCAGGGAGTAGTCAGCCGAGGCCTCGATCGGCCCGGAATCGAACTGTGCGTCCCGGTAGAGGAATTGACGCGACTGGAGCCTGCCTCGCGCCGAGAGATGCCCTTCGCGGTAGATCCCTTGACCTTCGAGGCGCACGATCCCCGTCTGCAAACCGGGAAGACGCAGCATCGGCTTGAGCATCGCCACGTCAAGACCGGTTTGAAAGGAGAAATAGGCTTGAGGCGCCGGAAGCGGGTGAAACGTGAACGACCCTTGTCCCGCCATGCCGTGAAATTGCCAAGCCAAGGACTGCACCGCCAACTCCTTTTGCGACAATCCGAAGCGAGCTGAAAATGCCAGGGTCGGCATCACGCGTCCCGGCATCCGCACATTCACGGCGGAGGCCGCCAGACTACCCTCGTAGCGACGCCCGCTTCGCAGGTGGAGGAGCAGCGCCACGTCGCGGGCGCTCAGATCCATTTGGAGCGCCCGGTTGTCCCAAAAGAATGTGGAGTGGGCCAGCGTCACCCTTCCAATGCGCAGATCGAGCAATTGCCCCATGACCCGGCCGGGATCAAACCGGGTCAGGGGACCGGGGATGTTCGTCGAGCCATCCGGGTTCGTGCTGAGGTGTAGTTCGGCTCCATCCCAATCCAGCGTCATGATGCGAATTTCGCGATGCAATAAATTGGCGGGGCTGAGACGAATCACGATGGTGCGGGCAGAAAAGAGAGGAGGCGCTTGGGACGGCTCGCTGCCATGGAGGACAAGCCCCTGAAAGACCGCTTGCAAGGCGAGGGGATGAAAGCGGAAACTCTGAACTTCCACCCTCCCCCCGGTCGCGTCCTCGAGTGCCACAAGCAGGCGGCGCTCCAGGGTTTGGCGAAACCATGGAGTGCTCATGACAGCAATCGCCACCGAGACCAGCGCGACCGCTATCAAGATCAAACCGAACGTGATCCGAAAAGGCTTCGACATACAAGAAACACAGTGACGAGTGACCAGTGACGAGTGACGAGCCAGGCCCGATCATGGCAGCGAGCCTTGCGCACTAGCGTTTTTCCTCGTCACTCGTCACTTGTCACTCGTCACTGCTCCGTAAAACCGCACCCGGCGGCTGGGTCTTAACTCCGCCAGCCACTCGGCGAGGAGTTGGTTGATCTTCTTCTGCACCAGGATTTCCTGGATCTGACCTTGCACGTCCGTCAAGGGTGGTACGGGCTGCCCGCGCGTGCCCTTATATTCAGGGACAAACACGTCGCGGTAGTAGGATTCAACTTGGGGAGTAGCCGGCGCCGCCTCCGGCCGCAGCCGGTCTTCAATAACTCGCAATATTCTCTGCTGATCGACAAGGGTTTGAAGAACCTGTTTCTCGTCCATGCGCAGAGAGCTGAGAGCAGCCTGGCAGTCCTTCTCAGACACGAAGCGCCGGCGAACTCCGGCCAGTTCCTCGGCGGCCGTCTTTTCCAGCGCGGGTTCATGGGAGAGGTCCTGAGTTTCTTCCTCGAGCAGGAGTTTTTGATAGGTCAGCCGCTCACGAGCCATGTCCAGCGCCTTAGCGTCGGGGGCTGGAGGCGGCCATTGCCCGTCGAGGAAACGCTCCAGGCGGTATTCTCGCTCCACGTCGCTCCGGGTGATAGCGACCTCGCCGATCGAGGCCACCACGCGATCCAGCACTTCGGCATGGGAGAGTGAGGCGCACAACACCATCAGCAGGACCGCCAGTGATCCGCTCGAGAGCCGCGGTGTGCCCCCCGTGTCATTCCGAGCGCAACGAGGAATCCCGCTCTGACTCTCTTTTCTGCACACACCTTGGCCCGGCTGCCTTGCGCACGCATCCCAGCGAGAGCAGAGCGAGATTCCTCGCTCCGCGCGGAATGACATCCGCGTAGGGACGGCTAGAAGCTCTGCCCGACGCTTAAGAAGTACTGAAAGCGAGCTAATTGCTGCACCCCCAATACCCCGTTGGTCGTCACGTTGTACCGCGGGGGATTAAGATTGTAGCCCACATCGAAACTTAAGGGCCCAACAGGCGTCTTGTATCGGAGACCGATCCCTATCGCGTCCGAATCGTAATCCAGTGTATCAACGTCGGCAAGGGGGCGAGTCTGGCTGAATTTCAGCAGACGCATGCGGCGGAAAGATGTGAACACGTTTCCCGTATCGTTGAAAAGAACCAAGCCCAGCCCTTGCTGCGCCATGCGCAGACGAAGCTCAACCGAATTGAAGAAGAGAGCATTGCCACCGATGGGGTATCCAGTTATAGGATCGCGCGGTCCCGCTTGGTTGATCGAGAAGCCGCGGTCTGAATTGCTGCCTCCCATAAAGAGCTTTTCGGGCAAAGGAATGTTGGCGTTGTTGCCAAAGGGTGAATCCAACCCCACGCGCGTATTGTCGGCAAAGACCAGGTGCGAGTTCAGTTGGTGGTAACTGGCATATTGAGCCATGAGGCGAACGAAATTCGCGAAATAGGGCCAGGCCTGTGTCGGGGCTTGCGAGCCAAAATCCTTGTACATGATGCCAGCATCAGCCAGGGTATAGGAGCCGCGGGTGGCGTCCAGAGGATCGTCGCGACGGTCGCTGATAAAACTGCCACCAAATCCTGCCACGCGCGCCGGCTTGCTGAGCAACTGAACCTCTGCCGGCGAGATGCGGCCCGAAAGGTCGAGAGCCTGAACATAAGAGAAGCTATAGCGCGCCGAGATGGCCGTAGAAGGGCTGTAGCGCTTTTCGAGCGTGAGGGCAGCGCCCTCTTGTTTATCCGTGAAGGTGAGCACGTCGCGACTGACGTCGGCGATTCCATTGATGCGCAAGCTTAGGTCGCGTCGATTAAGCAGGTTAGGAATCACGTAAGCCGTTCCCGCGCCGGTTTCGAGGTACGATAGCCGGCCCCACAACGTGTAGGTTTGATCGCGGCCGCCGACATCGATCCGGCGAAGGTCCAGAGAGAGACGCGGGCTGGCTTTGAAGGTACCCTGCGGGTTGTTACTGCCCAACCTTTGGACTTCAAGCCCTCCGCCGTACCCCAAGGTCCATCGTCGCGTCTCGTCGACGGCCACCAGAACGGTCTTCTCCGTCTCCGAGCTGGGCAGGTCCTGAGGCGCAATCTGCACTTGGCTGAACATCCCCAACTCATAGAGATGGCTTTGCGACTCGGCAACGTTGTCCTGGCTCAAGGGTTGACCCGTGCGGATCGCGAGCTCGCGGCGAATGACTCCCGCGCGGGTGTGCTGGTTTCCCAGCACCACGATGCGCCGGATTCGCTCCTGTCTCCCCAGCTCCACTCTGAAGTCCACATCAACCTGGTGTTGTTCGCTCAGCGGCGAGGCGGACCAGTTCACCTCCGCCTGAACATACCCGAGGTTGGCAAGGTAATCCGAGATGACGTCGCGGTCCGACGCGGCCCGGCCGGGCGAATACGGCTGGTTGGGCTTGGTCTGCAAGGAAGGCCAGAGGGCCTTTTGCATCTCCGCAGAGATTCCTTGCAGTTCGAGTTGGCGAACGGTTGTTTGGAGTCCCTCTTCAATCTGGAACGCGACAAACCAATGACCGGACTGATCGCGGTAATGATCGTTGATGAGCGGAGAAACTTTCACATCCAGAAAGCCTCGGGATTGATAGAGCGAGGTCAGCGCGCTGACCTTGTTGTCAACAAGGGTGCGATTGTAGAGCGGCGTGCGCGTGAGGATTCCCCGCGCGGGGCGGGAAACCGCGGCCATGAGCTGCGCAGCGAGTATGGCCTTGTTGCCTTCGAAGCCATATCCATCAAACTCTCCCTGCCGGCCGCGATTCACTTGAAAGGTAAGGTCCAGCGTCTGAGACTCGGCATGAAACTCCTGCTTCGCCGTCACGGCAGCGGAAAAGTACCCTTCCTGCTCGAAATGGTCTTCCAGAATCCTGTTGCTGCGGTCGAGAGACGGCCCATCCACCACTCCGTCGTGATAGACGGGTAGGAGGGTTTTGAGTTGGGAGCGTGATATTTTTGCGCCCTGAATATGCACCTGCACCAAGGGCCCTGTTTCAACTTTCACCATCAGCTTTTCGGTGTTGAGACTTGAATCGTATTGGCGCCTCTGGACGCTTACGGTTGCCTGAAGGCGATTGCGCGATACGTAGTACTGGCGGAGCTTAAACACACCCCTCTCGACGCGCGCGGAAGTAAGCTGGACTCCGTGCTTCCAGCCGGCCACCTTGGCAAGCTTGGAAGTTGGGAATCCGGGCTGGCCCTGGAACTCCACTTCACTGACTCGGGCCGGCTTGCCCGGGAATATCAGGTAGATCACACCTGCCTCCAGGGTTGCCGGGTCAGGACGAAGCCGGTATCGGACGGTCGCGCGATAATACCCGTTGGAGGCGAGCGCCTCCGAGATGTGCCGCTGGGCCGCGACAAGAATTTCCTCCGATGCCGGCTCCCCCAACCGCAGGCGGGTGGTAGTGAGCAAGATTCGAGGCTCCATGGTGCCGGGAGTTCCTTCCACTCGCACGACCCCCACAAAATACTGCGCCCGCGCGACGAAAACTAAGTGAACACCTCCCTGGCCAGGTTCGCCCTCCGCGCGCAACTCGGTAAAGCGGCCGGTTGCGTAAAGCCGTTTCAGGCTGTCGCTCACTTTCGAACGGTCGAGAGGCTGGCCGGTCTCCTGGGTAACAATGCCTGGGAAGTCGGCCATCGAGAGGCTCGCGTCACAACGCAGCCGGATGTCCGACACCGGCTGGCCCCAGAGTTTGACTTCAGATTCGGAGGTCTGTGCCGTGACGCGGGCCGGGAAGGCAAGCCAAAGTGCCATGGGGAGGGTGACCCAAAGTGCGAGGCAGAAAACTGTACCCTCGACTGTTATCTCTCTCAGCTCACGCCAAGAGTTTGCAAGCAAAGTGACAGGGTTGGATGACAAGCTAAAATTCTCGTGCGCTGGATTTTGCCCGAGGCTGGAAATTCCGCGTCATTTCCCCAGCCATTCGCAATCACTCCTGTTATGGAGGGAATGGGTGCGAACTGAACTCCAGCCCTCTAGCTTATTATACTTCTCTTCTCCTGATAATCGAGTCACCCAGCAGCGCGCTTAACTTGTCGTCCGATGGGAAGCCCTGCCCAAGATGCTGGCGAAATCCTTCGGCCCACTCGAAACCGGCGAGCTCTCCCGTCCAGGCGGCCATTTTTCGTATGTTGTCGACGGGACCCGTCATCCCTTGTTGTGACTTCAACCAGGCCTGCTGGCTCTCATGGCAGGCCAACATCCGCTGCTTACGCTCGAGGGACGAGCCGATATTGACGCAGAGGCTCGGCATGACCTCTTTCCCAAGAATATCGGTGCATCCGGCGGGCTGGGCGTAATAAAGATGCGGAATCGCCCGCAGCGGCCTTGACGGTTTCCTAGCGCCGGTACGGAAATTGGGCGCCATGGCGCCGAAACAAGCCGTCTGGCACAAGCGGCTCACGATTTCGTGATCGAGCATGTAGTCCGACGGCGAGTGAGTGAACACCAGGGAAGGGTCCACGCGACGGACCAATTCCATAACTTTGCGTAATGTCGGCCGATCGTAAAGGACCAGCAGATCTTTCTCCTTCAGAGAAGTGAATTGCGCGCCCAGCAGGGCTGCGGCTCGCTTGCCTTCCTTCAGGCGAACTCGCGAAATCTCCGCTGACGGCAAAATTGTGCTCCCGCAATCGCCCGCGGTCAGTGTGGCGACGTGAATGGCGGCGCCGCGATCCGCCAGGAGAAACAACGTGCCGGCGCAAAGAAATTCCGTGTCGTCAGGGTGGGCGAAGAGTGCCAGCACACGAAGTGGTTCAGACATGTCAGGCTCCGCTGAATTGAGAAGTCGAGGGTCGAGAGTGAAGAGTCAAGAGCCGCGGAGGTGTGAAAACCACAGGCGCTTTCTGCGCCGCAGCGACTCTCCCGTGAGGACTCTCTCGCCGATTCCTTGAGCTGAACGGTGTGAATGGGCGGCTGCGAGATGACGCCTACGCAGGCTTGAACGAGGTCGTGAGCCGCATTTTTCCCCAGGCGATCTCGAGAACACCCGACCCGCCTTGGTCGGTGAGTTTCAGGGTTACCATTTCATCGGAGTCGTTAGCTTCCTCGATCGTCAACGGAACTTCCGCTATTTTTGCGCTTGCCTCGTACTGGAAGACCGACTTGCTTGAAAACACCAGTGTCCATTTTCCCGGCTCGACCAACTTCGCCAGCAAAATATGTTTGCCCTTCGGAACGACGGTCCCGCCGAAATCCAGGTCCTTGTCCGATTCAAGGGTGGTCGGCGAATCCGCGCCGATTCGCCAGACCTGGCCCGGCTTGAGCTGCCCAAGCATGTCGCGGCCCTTCAGCATTGGGCGACCATAGTCGATGGTAATGTGCGCGCCGTTGATGGTGAGCTTCACGCTGCCCCGTTCGGCCCCGTGAGCAACGCCTGCATTGGTGGTTAGGAACACGAGTGCTGCCGTAGAGATTGCGATCAGAAATGGGCGAGTCTTCGTCATAACCTGGTCTCCTTTAGTGAGCCGTCAAGCTGGCTTTCTCGGCCTGCGTGAATAACTTGGATTCGAACTCGAGAGAGAAGTGCATGTACTCGTTGAGGTAGTCCCAGCCGTGACCTCCGGCGCGGATGGCAAAGGTGTGAGGGAAGTTCTTCTGGGAAAGGACGCGGTCCAGCAGTTCGGCCCCTTCGTTGAAGCCATACCGGTCGTGGTCGCCGCAATCGAAGTAAAGCGCCAGGTGGGAAAAGCGCTCGGGATGCTCGGCTAAGGTAAGAGGATTGTTGGCATCGAAATAGCTCTCATTGAGCGGCGAGCCGAAAGGCCCCTGCAGCACGCGCGCGTAAAAGCCCCAGCGGCCCTCGGTGGGAAGCGGGTCGGGGAACTTCGGGAGCAAAGCCGCGCTGTGAGCACTGGCTGAGCCGAATACGTCCGGATGACGCATGGCCAGATGCAGAGCGCCATAGCCGCCCATGGACACTCCGCTGATGCCGCGTTCGCTCGCGACGGCCCGGGTGCGATACTTGCGGTCGATTTCGGGCACCAATTCCTGAATGAAAAAATCCTCGTAACGGTCGTGGCCGTCCTGGGAGTTGACGTAGAAAGTCCGCCCCCCGGCCGGCAGGACCATAATGAAATTCCCGATCGCGCCCTGCTCCGTGAGGGTTGCCCAAATCTGCTCGCCCCCCCGGTCCAGCCAACTGTGCTCGTCTTCGAAAAGCCCGTGAAGGAAGTAAAGGGTTGGGTAGCGCTTGCCGGATGACGCGTCGTAGCCGGGAGGAAACGCTATGCAATAATCCACGGAGCGCCCCAGAATGGCGCTGGAAATGGATGCGCACTCGGTTTTGGCGGAAGTTTCCGGGTGGGGCGAAGCGCCGAAGGTTGCCGCGCCCGCGAAGACGAAGGCGGCCGCAAGACAACGCGCGGCCACTTTCAGGTGACTGCACCGAAGGAGACTGGTCATTTTTTCAAGCCTTATGCCCTATAGGAGGTCTCAAGCACTCCAAAGAATATTCTGACGCCTTAAATGAAGGGAGTCAAGTTGAACGCCGGCCTGGCAAACCTGTAGCGCCGACCTTCAGGTCTTTAAAGCGCTCTCCACCTGCCATTCCGAGCAAAGCGAAAAACCTCTGCAGTTGTGAAAGGAAGGAACTGCTGTGATCCTCCGCTACGCTTAGGATGACATGGGGGAGGGCGACAAGAGTGATTCAAGATTCCCCGCCGCATCAAACTCAGCGGAATGAACTCCCTCGAGCAGTCCCCAGCTTTCGAGCGCCGCGGCCTTGCGGGCCAACGGAGCTGATATTGCAATCCTGTCGAGGCTGAGCGTGTTCCGAATCCACACGATGCGCTGTTCGGCGGGCTCCGGGCTTCCCAAGTGGCCGAGGGTCAGGTCAAATGCCTGGCGGTCCGTGGGCAAGTGAATGGGTAACCGCCCCCCGCGAGGGCTCAAAGCGGTAAGCGCATTGAGGTAGGTTTTCTCGAAGTCGATCTTCCGGAAGAAACGATCATGGATGACATCCGCGGAGCCCATGCCAACCGCATTGCCGCCGCTCGCGGATGTGAGGTCGCGAACGTAGATCATGGAAATCTCGGGAGCTTCGCCGCGCGGCAGTTCCACGCCACGCCCGATCACTTTGGTATCCATTCCCGTGCCGCTGATGTTCTTCCCCATTTCATCCACCACCAGCATTTGGAACTCTGTGAACGGAATGCGCGGCACCAAGGTGCGGGCAAGCTTGAGCGTGGTTTCCTCCTGCTCGACGAGGCCTTCGGGCCGCGCGGCGCGGACCGTGGCGATCTGGTGCAATTCGTTCTCCACCGCCGCCAGCCCAAGCAGGATTTTTCCGCTGGCGAGGACCTTGGCGGAAACGCTGCGAATGGTCGTCTCAAACCCGTACTTCCAACTCTGCCGATGACCCTCGCGGGCCCCCTCGAGTTTTCCCATGCCGATGGTGATCATCTTTAATACGCCGCTTTCGATCTTCCCTGAAAAATCCGTGTGGGGCTTAATGCGATTCACCACCACCACGCCGTCGGATTCCCAGGCATTCCGATCCATGTAGGCGTTGAACCCTTCCGGGGTTGTTCCCACCGGCACGGCTTCCATCGAAGAGCGAATTTCTACCCCCAGCGCAGCTTCTGTAACACCGTAGCCCTCGAGGATTTTACGCTGCCCTTCCGCAGTTCCTCCTCCGTGGCTCCCCATGGCGGGGAAGACAAAGGGCTTACCGCCCTGCGACTTCAGCCAACCGCACACGGCGCCTACAGTCTCTTGCAAGCTGGCAACGCCACGGCTACCCACGGCAACGGCGATGCGCTTGCCGCGCAACTTCTCGGCCGGTACGCCCAACCCATTCAGGATTTCCATGATTGAGCCCTTCAGATCATCCAGTTTCGGTAGACCCGGCCGGGTACGTTCCAGAAGGTAGAATCCGGCGATGGGGAGATAACCGTTGGTATTGTTGTCCATAGAATGAAAGTTAACGCTGCGTTTGACATTCGTCAAGCCACGTGTCAGCGTGAGCGCATCGACTCACCACCCCCGAACCCTCCTCAATTGAGGAGGGGAGCACGTGGCTCCGCTTGCTCAACGATGGGAGTTGGTGGTTCCGCTCCTTGGTTCAGGAGGGGCTAGGAGTGATTGGTGCGAGGGGAGGCTTCCCCCGCCTGTGCTATCATGTTGCTACTCGCTCATGACCCAGACGACGGAGAAGACGGTTCTCGTCAGTGTGCAGAATCTGCACAAGCGTTATGGGGATTTGGCGGCAGTTCGCGGCCTGAGCTTTGACATCTTTCAAGGCGAAGTCTTTGGACTTCTGGGTCCCAACGGGGCGGGCAAGACCACCACCATCGAAATCATTGAAGGCCTGCGCCAAGCCGACAGCGGGTCGGTGCGTGTGTGCGGCCTCGACCCTGCGCAGGAGAGCATGTCGCTCAAAGAGCGCATCGGGGCGCAACTTCAGTCCACGGTACTGCCGGATAAAATGCGAGTGGATGAGGCCCTCCGCTTGTTTGCGGGCTTTTATCGACGCTCCGCCTCGGTCGAAACTCTCCTGGAGAGGTTCGGCCTCGTGGAGAAGCGTCACACTTACTTCGAGAAGCTTTCCGGCGGGCAAAAGCAGCGCCTGGCGCTCGCCTTGGCGCTGGTGAATGATCCCGAACTGGTTCTGCTGGACGAACCCACGGTGGGCCTCGATCCGCAATTGCGGCGCGATATTTACGCCCTCATCGAGCGTTTTCGAGGTGAGGGGCGGACTGTGCTCCTGACCACCCATTACATTGAGGAAGCCGAACGGCTCTGCGACCGCGTGGCCATCATGGATCGCGGCCAATTGGTGGCCCTCGGCACCCCGCGGGAGTTGATCACGCGCTCCGGCCAGGGCACGCGACTGGAGCTTCGCCTGGCCAAGCCGGTCGGCCTCGAGCGCTTGAGGGTGATTGACGGCGTAATTGATTGCCACGAGGCGGAGGGCGCCTATTTTCTTCGCGCCCAGCCCCCGGCCGTGACCATTGCCGCCTTGGTCCGCTTTCTCGAGTCTGATGATAATGCCCTGCTCGATTTGCACATCGCCCGGCCCAGCCTGGAAGACGTCTTTGTGGAAATGACCGGCAGAAGGATGGAGCACTGACTATGGCCGCCATCCACATTGCGCTGCTGACCATCCGTTTGGTGATGCGCACCAAGGTGGCCCTGTTTTTCACTTTCCTTTTCCCTCTGGTCTTCCTCTTCGCTTATGCCGGACTGATCGCTCACGGCAAGCCTGAGGTGGTGGCTTACATGTTTGGGCCCGTGGTCACGCTGAACATCATGGGCAGCGGCTTCTTTGGACTGGGCATACAATCCGTGATGCAGCGCGAGCGGGGCAGCCTGCGGCGCTACCGTCTGGCGCCCCTAGGCCCGCGTACCATACTGCTGAGCAACCTGCTGGCGAATTACCTGCTTCAACTTCCCACCCTCGGCCTTTTGCTCTTCTGCGCGGTGGCCATCTTCCACATGCCGATGAAAATCGGATGGGCGACGCTGCTGGTTCTGGTTACTGTCGGGACTTTCGCCTTCGCGGGCTTCGGACTGACCATTGCCAGCGTAGCGAACACCATGCAGGAGGCGCAGGTTTACAACAACATCGTCTGGTTTGCGCTGCTGTTTCTCTCTGGCGTCACGTTTCCCCTGCCCATGCTTCCCCGCACCATTCAGCGGCTCGCCATGTTCTTCCCGTCCACCTATCTCGTAAGCACCTTTCAAAGCATCACGGCGCAAGGCGAACCCCTGCGGAAGCACTGGCCGGAGATGCTGGTGCTGGTGGTTTCGGGGTTCTTCGGACTGCTCTTTGCCATGAAACTCTTTCGTTGGGAAAAAGAGGAGCGGATCTCAACCCGGGCCAAACTCTGGTCTGGCGTTTTTGTGCTGCCGTTCCTGGTGATGGGCGTGTGGATGAATACGCGCGCCAACCCCACGGCCACATGGTCCCGCTCGTACAACGCGATGGAGCAGGACTCCTCTACGGGTCCGAACTCCAAAGCGGCGAAACTGAATTTGATCGAAGACTTCGACGGTATTCAGACTTCCGAAGAACTCTTGCGCCGCTGGCGCGTCTCGGCCGATTCTGACGCCGTTGACCACTCCGTGGCGGGAATCCACCTTTTGACGCCCGGCGCCGAGGGCACTCGCCACGCTATGCGATTCGAAGGACGGTTGGCGCCCGGCCCGAAGAACACCCAAGGCTACGTCTCGGCTCGGTGCGAAGTGCAAGTCCCGGCGAGTTCGAAAGGTCTGCGAGGCATCGAATTCGAAACTCGGGGCGACTCACGCGTCTACCAGGTAGCGTTTCAGCCGCCCAACGTAACACAGCTTGGCTGTTCAGCGCCGGCAGCCCCGGTGACTGCGGCGGTCGGACCTTCGGTTCTTCCCTGCCCTCTGCCTGCCATCAGTTTTGTTCCAAGCGATGATTGGCAAAACGTGCGTGTACCCATTGCGTGGCTGGCCAACCCCACGGACCGCGGAATGGCGGCAGGACCATGGATACTGCAAATCTCGGTGACCGGCCCGCCCGGTGACTTCACCGTGGACCTGGACGAAATCAAATTCTATTGAAAGAACTTGAAGCGGCCATGAACATTATCAGTATCGGCGAAGTGTTATGGGACGTGTTCGGAGACACAGAACATTTGGGCGGAGCCGCCCTTAATTTTGCCGCGCACGCCAGAATCCTGGGCCACTCGGTGTCCTTCATCAGCGCAGTGGGTGATGACCTGCGAGGGCAGCGCATCGTCGAGAAGATGGAAGCCATGGGCCTCCCGACTCGCTTCCTCCACCAAGTTAAAGAACATCCCACCGGGATCGTTACGGTCAATCTCGACGCCTCCGGCCAGCCGCACTTCACCATCCACCGGCCGGCCGCCTACGACTTCCCTGAGCTCACCGACGCGGACCTGCAGGAACTCACTTCGCAGCAGCCGGACTGGATTTACTTCGGCACGCTCTTCCAGATGAGCCCTCAAGCGAAGGCTCTGACTCTGAAGCTGATTGACGCCATACCGAATGCACGCCGCTTTTACGATGTGAACTTGCGTGAGAATTCCCACAATGCGGCGCTGGTCAATGAATTGATGTCTCACGCCACCACCGTGAAGCTCAACGACCAGGAAGTTGAGACGATTCAGGCCCTGTTTGGCTGGTCTTATCGATCGCTCGAGGACTTCTGTCGAGGGGTCGCCAGGAAGTTCGGTTGGGAGGCCGTCTGCGTGACGCGCGGAGAATCCGGATGCGCGCTGGCGGTGGGTGACGATTACGTTGAAGCGAAAGGCTTCAAGGTTCGTGTCGCCGATACGGTTGGAGCCGGCGATGCTTTCGCTGCGGCGTTCGTCCACGGCCTGGGGCGCGGATGGAGTCCGCTCGCTATCGCAGATTTCGCCAACCGCGTCGGAGCCCTGGTCGCCAGTCGTCCTGGCGGAACGCCGCGTTGGACTGTCGAAGAGGTAGGTGGCAGGTGGTAGGTGGCAGGTTGGGAAGAACTGCAGGCGGTGGGTGGTGGGTAGTAAGTGGGGAACGAGCGCATCCCCACCTGCGATTTGCCACCCACCGTCCCGCATGCCACGAATGTGCGTTGGGCTGGCTCAAAAGGGAGTATCGAGGAAATGCCAATTTCGAGTTTTGAAGATCTCGAAGTCTGGCAGTGGGCGCATCGCCTTGCGCTTCAAGTCTACGGGATTACGGATGGATTACCACCAAGTCAAAAATACGGCCTCGTCTCCCAGATGCAACGTGCGGCCGTTTCTGTTCCCGCTAACATCGCCGAGGGCTTCAAGCGCCTCAGCGGCGCGGAGAAGATCCGGTTCTACAACATCGCCCAGGGTTCGCTGGAAGAACTGCGCTATTACTTCATCCTCTGTCGCGACTTAGGTTACAAAGTTCCGTTTGAGCCCCTGAACACTGACGCACAACGCGGTGGCCGCATGTTGACCGGGCATATCAAATCAATCGGGCGAAGGTAGGTCGTAGACGGTAGATGGGAGGTGGGAAACGGAACGAGGGGAGGTGATCTTCCCCCATCTACCACCTACGATCTACCACCTGCCAACTCCTCATTCTTCCAACGTCGACAAGTCTCCCGTGGGCAAGCCTAGTTCCCACGCCTTCAAAACCCGCCGCATGATCTTGCCACTGCGCGTTTTGGGAAGCTTTTGTTTGAACTCGATTTCACGCGGCGCAGCGTGCACGGCCAACTTCTGGCGAACGTATTTCTGGATTTCGTCTTTCAGTTCGTCGCTGGGCTCGTATCCTTCCCGGAGCGAAATGAAGGCCTTGATGATGTGGCCGCGCAGGGCATCCGGCTTGCCGATGACGCCCGCCTCCGCCACGGCCGGGTGCTCGAGGAGGCAACTCTCCACCTCGAAGGGTCCCACATTTTCGCCTGCCGTGATGATGAGGTCATCCACTCGACCCTGGAACCAGAAATAGCCATCCTCATCGTAGTAGGCGCTATCCCCGGTTACATACCATCCCGGAATACGAAAATAGGCACGGTATCGCTCCGGCTGTCTCCAGATGGTCGGCATCATGCCGGGCCAACCCGGTTTGACCACCAGGTTTCCCAGGGTGTTGGGCGGCAGTTCCTTCCCCTCGTCATCCACAATGCACGCCCCCACGCCCGGGACAGGCTTGCCCATCGAGCCCGGCCGGATGGCCATGGACGCATAATTGGAAATCAGGATATGACCCGTTTCCGTCATCCACCAGTTGTCGTGAATCCTTCGTCCGTAGGTCTTCCAACCCCACCACACGACTTCCGGATTCAGCGGCTCGCCGACACTCAGGACGTGCCTGAGAGACGAAAGATCGTAGCGTTTCGCCACCTCGTCGCCCACGGCCATCAACATCCGAAAGGCCGTGGGAGCGCTGTACCAGATGTTTACCCGGAACCGTTCGATCGTGCCGTACCACTCCGAGGCGTTAAAGCGGCCGCCGCGAATCAGGTTCGTCGCTCCGTTCAGCCAGGGCGCGAAAATTCCATAAGAGGTGCCCGTCACCCAACCGGGATCCGCCGTGCACCAATAAACATCGTCTTCCTGGAAGTCGAGCACCCACCGGCCGGTCATCATATGGCCGAGCATGGCGCGCTGTACGTGGAGCACTCCCTTGGGCTTGCCGGTGGACCCTGACGTGTAGTGGATGATCAACGGATCATCCAGCGTCAACCACTCGATTTCTGTTTTGTCCTCCGCCCCGTCCATCAAGGCATCGTAACTGTAGTGTCCCGCGGGCAGACCATCCGCGCTCGCACCCACCAGGAGCACGTGCTTGAGCGTCGGTAATTCCCATTGCGGGACCCGATCCAGCAGCGCGGGAGAGGTCACCAGGGCCACAGCTTCGGCGTTCGACATGCGATCCCGAACCGCGTCCTCCATGAACGCCTCGAAGAGCGGACTGGGAATGGCTCCGATTTTCAAGATGCCGAGAATGGCAACGTAGAGCTCCGGCCGCCGCCCCAAGAACACAAAGACGCGGTCCCCTTTCACAACTCCCAGCTTCCTCAGGACGTTTGCAAAGCGATTCGACTGGAGCGCCATGTCCTCAAAGGTGAAACGCGACGTCCGTTCGCGGTCGGTGTAAATCAGGGCCAGCTTATTCCGCCGCCCCCGGGTCAGATGCCGATCGATGGCCTCATGCGCCATGTTCACCTTGCCGGTGCGGCTCCAGTCGAACTCCTGATGAACATCCTCCCACTTGAAACCCTTGTAGATGGCGTCGTAATCCGCCAGGTGATGCTTCTCCGGAGCTTCCGTGGGTTCCAGTACATGGTTCGCATTCAGTTGCGCTTTGGTAGCCATAATCGTCATCCTTCCTGATGGTCATTTACAAGCCCGATACGCCTCATCCAATAATTCCACCACGTGAAGCACGCGGCGGTCGCCACCCGCGCGCGATACGCCGGCCCGCAACTGGAGCAGGCAGCCGGGGTTCGCCGTCAGAATCAGGTCGGCGTTGGTTTCCTCGATCCGCCGCATTTTGCTGGCGAGGATTTTTTCCGCCAGATCGTTGTGCACCACGTTGTAAATCCCGGCGCTGCCGCAACAGATCTCCGATTCCTTCAATTCCACAAACTCCAGCCCCGGCACCGCCGCCAGCAACTTCCTCGGGGCGGCGCGGATCTTCTGCGCGTGACCCAGGTGGCAGGAGTCCTGATAAGTGACGCGAGCTCGGGTGACGGCGAAGTCCTTGTTCAGCTCAATACCCGCCAGGAATTCCGTGATGTCGCGGACTTTGGCGGAAAAGGCTCGCGCGGGTTCCAAATAATCCCGCTCCTCCTCTTCAAAGAGGAGCGGATATTCCTTCAAAACCGAGCCGCAGCCCGCCGCGTTCGTGATCACCGCATCGAACTCATCGGTTCGGAAAGCGTGGATGTTCTTCTTGGCCAGCTCACGGGCTATGTCGCGAATCCCCGCGTGGACATGCAGCGCGCCACAACATCCCTGCTCGGCAGGTATGAACACTTCGCAGCCATTCTTGGCGAGCACGCGCACCGTCGCATCGTTCAAACGCGCAAAGGACAGGTTGGCGATGCAACCCGCGAAGAAGGCCACCCGGTAGCGGCGCGTCTCAACGGCCGGAACCACGGTGCCCAGGCGCTCCGTGAAAAACGGCTTTTCCATGCGTGGCGCCAGTCCGGCCACGCGCTCCATGCCCCACGGCATAATCTTCAGCAGCCGGGACGCAAGCACTAGTTTCTCCAAACCGGAGCGTTGGTAAAAGCGCAAAATCTTCCCCGCCATTTCCAGCCGTCGGCGGTGCGGGAGAATCTCGCGGAAGAAAAGCTTCCGCAGAAGCCCGGCGAGTGGCGGCCTCTTGTAGTATCTTTCTATCTGCCCCCGCGCAGCTTCCACCAGCTTTCCGTACTCGACACCCGATGGGCAGGCAGTTTCGCAAGCGCGACAATCGAGGCAGAGGTCGATGTGCCGCACGAAGCTCTCACCCAGAGCCAGCCGGCCCGCTTCCACCTGAATCATCTGGTAGATCCGCCCGCGAGGCGAATCCATTTCCAGGCCAAGCTCGCGATAAGTCGGGCAAGCATTCAAACAAAGGCCGCAGCGAATGCACCGTGAGTAGTCCGCCCAGCGCGGGGCCTCGCCGGGACCGTAGCCGCTGCGCTTGGGCTCGACTTTTGCGGTTGTGTCCATGAGTAGTTATCAGCTCTCAGCCGTCAGCTATCAGCCTTCGGCCGCGCAAAAAGACCAACCACAGAGGCCACAGAGAGCGCAGAGAATAAACAGCATCTCTTCTCAGTGAACTCCGTGACCTCTGTGGCGAAGCTCTTTTCGGCCTTCTGCCTTGTACTTTCTGCTTTCTAAATTCCCCCCACGAACCTCCCGGGCGAAAGGATGCCACGAGGATCCCACACTGCCTTCAATCCTCGCATCGATTGCAGGACGTCGCCCGGTGTGCCCCAAACGTCGCGCTCGCGCTGAAAGCCTGCCGGATACCGCTCCACCACCAGGGCGCCCCCCAAACTCGCAGCAGACTTGCGGACATTCGTAACCAAGCGCTCTGTGACATCCCCGAGCCTCTCTGCCCACAGACCCAAATGCACGATGCCGACTCCCGGCTGGGCAATACCGGCCATCCGGACTCCCTCGCCTTCGGCCGCCTGTCTCGCCAGGCTGAGAAACCGCTCGCTGCCGGCAATGGGCAGAGACGCCCTCAAAACCATCACTTCAGTGTGCAAGGCTGCGAGCGGCTGTTCAAAGTTTATTAACTGATCCCATAAGCGGAGTTCCGCTTGCTCGTCCATGCGGCGGCTCGCA
This sequence comes from uncultured Acidobacteriota bacterium, assembly GCA_963831905.1. Classification (GTDB taxonomy): domain Bacteria; phylum Acidobacteriota; class Terriglobia; order UBA7540; family UBA7540; genus CAVROP01. The sequence goes on from CAWHRX010000010.1 coordinate 1,426,225, forward strand.
ACACCCATGGATTGTCCTATTTCAGCCAGGTCCTGAGCGTGCCTTTCGAGAATTCTTGGCGAGCCTCCGGCTTCGATCCAAAGTTCCGGCTCTTCTCCCGGGTGCGTCCCCTGGCGGAACAGGCCCGATGCCCCGCTGTCGAGGAGGACCATGCGCAAGGGCTCTAACGGCGAGTTCAAGATTCGTCCGCGCAAATCGCGAGCTCGACCGAGCGTCCCGGGTTCAAGCACCCAGGTGGCGCGCGAAGCGGGGCGCGGAAACAGCTTAAAGCTGGCCTCCACGATCAGTCCCAGCGTCCCGTACGAGCCCACCAGCAGCTTGCACAGATCGTACCCCGCCACATTCTTCACCACGCGTCCGCCGCTCTTGATCAGCTTCCCTTCCGTGGTGGCAACCCGGATCCCCAGCACCATGTCGCGAGCCGAGCCGAAACGAAGCCGCAAGGGACCCGCGGAATTCGAAGCCAAGATGCCGCCGATCGTCGCGGCCGCCCCGCCCCGCGGGTCCAGAGGAAGCCATAGGCCGTCGCGGCCCAGGAAATCCTGTAACTCCCCCAGTTTCATTCCCGCTTCCACGCTGATCGTCAGGTCGGCGGGTTCATAATGTCGAACTCGATTCAGTTTCTGGAGTGACAGGGAAAGATCGTAGCGGGTGGGCGCGCTGCCTAGGCCGAGTTTAGTCCCATTGCCGCGAGGGATCACGGCGAGATCATGGTCAGCGGCGATCTTCAGGACGGCAGCAACGCATTCCGCCGTAGCCGGCTCCACGCCATATTTGGGAACCTTGCCTCCCACCGCCCACGCCGCGCAGGCCGCAGGTTCTGAAACAACCTGCGCGTCACCCAGGATTGCGGCAAGCGCCATGGGTACGGAATCCGCGGCCACCGTCACAACACGCCTCCCACACTCGCCTCGGCTCGAAGTTCGCCGCACATCTTGCCGGTCGGAAGCACCTTCCCAGGATTGAAGCGCCCTTCCGGATTGAAAACCTCTTTGATCTTTCGCATCATGTCCAGATCGTCTGCCGAGAACAGATACGGCATCAGGTTGATCTTCTCGATTCCCACGCCGTGCTCGCCGGTTATTGAACCGCCCATGTCAATACATCGGGCAAGGATCTGCGCGGCGGCCTGGCGGACCCGTTTGGATTCGTTCTCGTCGCGGCGATCAAAGAGGATAATGGGATGAAGGTTGCCGTCTCCGGCATGGAAAATATTCCCGATCTTGACGCCGTACTTGGTTGCCGTCTGTTCAATGAACTCCAGCATTTCTGGCAGACGAGTGCGGGGAATCACTCCATCTTGCACGTAATAGCTTGGGCTGATTCGCCCGAGAGCTCCGAACGCGTTCTTCCTGCCCTTCCAGAAAAGGTCGCGCTCCTCTGCCGACTTTGCGCGGCGTACCTGGCGCACCCGATTTTCCTGGCACACGGATTCAACGTGCTGGGCGTTTTCTTCCACGGCTTCTTTCAGCCCTTCAATCTCGATGAGCAGAACGGCGGCGGAATCCATCGGATAGCCCGCGTGTGTAGCTTTTTCAATGGCGCGCAGGGTGAAACCGTCGATCATTTCCAGGGCGGCAGGGGTGATGCCGCGCGCGGTAATGGCCGCCACCGTACGCGTGGCGTCGATGATCCGGTCGTAGACAGCCAGCAAAGTTGCCACAGCCTCCGCCTTGCGCATCAAGCGCACGGTGATCTCTGTGACGATCCCGAGCGTTCCCTCAGAGCCAACGAACAAACCGGTGAGATCGTAGCCGAGAGGATCGAGAAACTTGCCGCCGGTATGAATCACCTCTCCGCTCGGCAATACCACTTCCAACCCTAAGACATGATTGGTCGTCACGCCGTACAAAAGAGTGTGCGGCCCGCCCGCGTTCTCGGCCACATTCCCGCCCAAGGTGCAGGCCTTTTGGCTGGATGGATCGGGCGCGAAGTAATATCCGGCGTCTGACACCGCCAGGGAGAGATCGAGATTCACCACTCCGGGTTGGACTCGGGCACGCTGGTTCTCAAGATCGATTTCGACGATTTCTTTCATCCGCGCGAAAGCAATCAGGATACCCCCCTGCCAAGGGAGCGAGCCTCCGCTCAAGCCCGTTCCTGCGCCTCGCGGAACGACCAGGAGCTTATGATCCGCCGCGAATTTCGCGATCTGGACGACGTCCGCCGTATTTCGTGGGAAAACCACGACATCTGGTGGGCGCAACGAAGAAAGGCCGTCATACTCGTAGAGCATGACGTCATTAGGCCGCCACAGCACAGCCTCGCGTCCCAACATTTTCTCCAATTTGCGGACCAAAGCGGCGAGCTTCATGGAAAAGCATCCCGCGGGAAGCCTGCGGAAACTGCATGAACGCACAGGGAAAGAAAGATCCCGCTCGGCGATATGCAATCGATTGGCCCCGCAAACTGAGTATATCGACGTTCCCGGGGAGCGTCAACGCGCCAGACAAGCGCGCGGTGTCCCGGTATTCCGCGTGGCGCAGGCTCTTAAAATCAACTCATTCCCGCGAAAGTGGGAGTCCATGGCGTTGAAAACCGGCAATAGCTCTCCGCTCTTGCGAGGGTGACGAAACCTCATTCTCATTTCGATCGAGGGGCCGCAGGCCCTTAACCAGCCGGATTGGCATCGTCCCGGGTGCGGTTCGCCGCCCGAATTACACTCGGTAGCAAGAATCGGGTTGTTCGCGCGCACCTTCGTAACCCATGATGGAACAGGATTCGCACTGATGGGGCATCAATCTAGATGATGAGCCATGTGAAATTTGTAAAATGGGGCATAACCAATTCCGCCCGCGCACTGTTCGATCTTGGGAAACAGCGTCTCAAAAGCGGACACTCCGAAGCCGCCCTGTTTATTAGATTCGCGGCCAAAAACCTACGGATTCAGTTCATTGGCCGGTACGTTCGAATGGCACGCGAATTGCCGGAAATTAAAGGTGCTGCAAAAAGCAGCAAGTAGTGGGGAGTGCGCAAAGACGGCTTGGGATTGCCCCGTGCCGCATATCGAGGGTGTCTCGTCCCTTTTTGGAACTCTGCGCAGGGCATGTACGTATTAACGAATGGTAGCTAACAAAAGCATCGTTCGGACGTCTTAAGGGGCAATGGAGCAGGGTTCATGGATATGTGACATCGCTTTTACAGAGGTGTTACGCGGAGCAAGAAAACCCACACGCGACATTGCGCGTCTAAGGGGCATAACGAGCAAGAAGAGTTAATCAGGGAAGCGGCACAAAAGAAGTAAGGGGTTAAATGGATTCTCTCCGCTGAAGGTTTGGCGGCCTGGGCGAAGAGAATCCCGGGGAAAAGGCTTGGGGACCTGACGGTCCCGGCGTTTTCATTTAACCCCACCTGATTGTAAGGGCTTTCACAACTGAAATGCAAGTGAGTTTGGAAACTTAGTTTCGGCCTTGACAAGGGCGCACTAAGGCTAGGAACCGGGCGCTATAGGTGTCTCCAAAGACGCGACTTGAGGGTCACAACCGGAATGCTCTGGGCGGTTCGGGAAACGCGGTACCGCAGCCAAGATCAGCCGACGAACGACGAGGAGGCCGATATGAGCGGGAAACGGTCCAGGCCGGAGGCAGGCGGAAGAGGGAGAGACATGCTTTGGAGTTCCATCTTGACCCTGACCATAGTGGGCGTCAGCCAGCGCGCCGAGGCGCGAGCGCATGCACCCACCGTTCTGCGAGTCAGGCCAACGATCAAACTGCGAATCTACAACTACAGCATCTCACGCGCTCTTCTACTGCGGTCTGAAGGCGAAGCTACGGCCATCTTGAACCACGCCGGACTCGCGGTAGGCTGGGTCGATTGTCCACTAAGCGCAGAAGAATCCGCATCGTATCCCGCTTGTCTGAACACCATGGGCCGCACTGAATTCACCATCAGGATTCTCACCGTGCGAAACGCGCAGCGGATCGCCATGCATCGAGGCGCGTTGGGCGAGGCTCTGGAGTGTCTGGGCGATTACAGCGGATGCTCGGCCTACATCTTCTATCGCGATGTTCAGGAACTGGCAAAAGCGTGGGACGCGAGCGAATCGCAACTCCTGGGTCACACCTTGGCACATGAGATCGGCCACCTGCTGCTGGGCGCGAACTCCCATAGTTCCGAAGGAATTATGCGGGCCAATTGGCGCCGGCAGGAACTGAACACCATTGCCAGAGCGCATCTGTTCTTCACCGATGAGCAGTCCAAGCGCATGTACGCCGAGGTGTCTGCGCTGAACTCGGACCGGCACAATCATGCGCAAAACAACGCTGACGAAGACTCCCAAGAGATCCGCAACTCAACAGACGAGCAAAGGAAATGATCACAGCCTCCGATGGCTCGGAAGGCTTGATTCAACCAAGTTAAACAAACAAAAGAGGGAACCGAAAAGGAGGAAATGATGAAAACGATGACCAGAAAGTGGTTTGAAACAGGAGTTCTGTCTTTGGGGCTGCTACTGGCCGCCGGAATTCCCGCTGCGGCAAAGAACTCGCGGACAATCAACATCGACCACGCGGTTTTCCTGCAAGGTAAGAATTTGCCCGCCGGCAGGTATAAGGTGGAGTGGCAAACCCACAGCCCTGAGGCAACCGTGCAATTCTCGCGGAACCGCCAACTCGTCGTCTCCACGGAGGGTCGAGTCGAGCGGCGCGACAAAACGTCTTACAGCGACGCTGTCGTATACGAAACGCTGCCAGACGGGTCCGTGTCCCTCCTTGAGATTCGCTTCGCCGGCTCCAACAAAGTTCTGGTGCTCAATCACTGATCGGGAGCGGCGCGGCGTGAGTTTCGCCGGACGATTGGGCGGGCACAATCCATAACTCATTCTGCCCGAGGTGCGAACGCCCAAATGCGGAGCGGCCAGTCGACGGCTTGTACAAGCAGGATCCATCAAGGTCGAACGGAGACTAACGAGACCAGAGAGGAGGAAGACTTGAAACGGAATTTCAGGAAGTATTTCGGTAGTGAGATCCTGGTAATGGGGCTGCTCTTGGCCGCGGGCATTCCTGCCTTCGCCAAGAACTCCGGAACTGTAACCCTTCTCCATGACGCGTCCCTACATGGAAAACCTCTCCGGGCAGGCACTTACGCGGTGGAATGGAAGACTCATAGCCCGCAGGCGACCGTGCAATTCTCGCAGCGCTTCAAGGTCTCTCTCTTCGCCGAGGGCAGGGTCGAACGGCGCGCCAAAAAGTACGAACAGAATTCAGTCGTTTATGACACCGCGCCCGACGGATCGCTGTTCATCATTGAGATTCGCTTCGCCAACTCGAACCGAGTCCTCGTGTTCGATTAGTACGGCCTGGAGCCAAGAGAAACGCTAACTAAACTGTCGAGCGGGCGTCTAACAATGGCGAGTCGGAGCATTGGGTGGCTGGCAATTCGGTAACTCCGGACAGGCTCCGTTCGTCTACGAGAATGGTAGCGAGCAAGAAACGGATGGGGTTAAACGGATTCTCCTCGCTGTAGGTTTAGGGGCCTGGGCGAAGAGAATCCCCCTGGAAAAGCTGGGTATTGTGCAGTCCCGGCCCTTCATTTAACCCCATCTGATTTTAAAAGTAGTTGCAACTCAAATGCAAGAGGCAACCGACAGCGTTTCAATCTGGAGGTACCGCCGGACTTCGGGCCGGCAGAGGGCACGAGGCGCCAAGGCGCTACGAGTCAAATGAAGACGCCGCCAGGCAGACTAATCAACTTCGAAGGGGGACTCTATGGGTGTTAGAAGGTATATTGGCATATTCTTTGTATTGGTGGTTCTGGTTTTGGCTTACGCAATCTCCGGCTTTGCGAAGACCGCGCGGAATGTGGACATCGAGCACGCGGTGGTGGTGAGCGGCACAACCCTTCCTGCAGGTCAATACGCTGTGCGATGGGAGGCTCAGAACCCTCAAGCCAGCGTCGAATTTGTCCGAAACAAGAAGGTCGTTGCGTCCGCGCCTTGCAAACTCGAGGACCGTGGCAAGAAATATGATTCCAGCACGGTGATCTACGCCACCAACCCGAACGGATCCAACGCCATCAGCGAAATCCGCTTCGCCGGATCAAGCGAGGTGCTGGTATTCAGCGAATGAGACGTGGCAACGCAAGCCACAATCGTTAATTGAAGCCTCGCGGTTTGAAACCCCTCACCCGCCTCTCTCCACGAGGAGAAACGCGGGTGAGGGTGCGGGGCATGCAATCTGATAACTGCTGCTGGGAGCTAAGGCGGCAAACCCACCTGGCGCTGGAGATCCTGAAAACGCAAGTCCGCACGCAGCGGGTCCAAACGCGGTTCTGCCTTGAGACATAACAGCATCGAGAAGGAACGTTCCAGACGAGCTTTTTCCAACCACTCGAAGGCCTGTTCCGCCTCGCCCAGGCCGGCGTAAATCATCGCAAAATCGAAGGCCGAAACGAATCTCAGCTCCTCCAGCACGTATAGCTCCTTAAGTGCCTTGCGCGCCTCGGCCTTTCTCTTGAACGCGGCATGCGCATGGCCGAGCGCTCCCACCAGATCCGGGCTGCCCGGAGAAACTCGGAGCGCCCTTTCCAGGTGCCCAATCGCTTCCTCGTACTTCCCCTTTTGTTGAAAAACCAGAGCAAGGAAGTAGTGTGCCGCGGCGAAGTACGGCTCCATATCGAGTGTCTGAGCAAGCTGTCCGATCGCCTCGTCGTAACGTCCCCCCCTATACAACATCAGCCCCAGGTGAGTTCGGATGATGATCGACAACGGATTCAGCTCTTGCGCGCGCCGCAACTCAGCGATGGCCTCGTCAACTCGTCCCAGTATTCCCAGATAGAACCCATGCCAATGGCGGGCCGTCGCAAAGTTCGGGTTAAGCGCCATGGCTCGTTGATATTCGCGCTCGGCGCCGTCCCAGTCCCAATCGTAAGAGTGGGTGGCGAAAGCCAAGGCGTTGTGGGCTTCGGGAAGCGAATCGTTTAGCTCCAGCGCCTTCATGGCCGCCGCCTTGGCTCGAGGGAATGCGCGGCTCCCGGGAAGGATTCGAAAGTGGTCCGCCAGGTTCAGTGCGACCGCTAATCCCGCGTGCGCCACAGCATACCCGGAGTCATGCGCCGCAGCCTCTTCAAAGTAGGCGATCGCGTTTTTAATGCCTTCCGCGGTTCCTTTGTTTAGACAGTAGCGGCCTCGGAGAAATGCTCCCTGCGCCTCCGGAGTCACGGTCAACGTCCCGGTCGCGAACAGGCGCTTGGCGGGGGGCGCTTCAATCTGCAAAGAGCGCGCGATGTGGCGGGCAATGGCGGCGTGGAAAGCCGGAACGGTGTCCAGACCGCCTTCGAAGTGATCGGCCCACAGATGGGTTCGGTCGTTGACCCGGACGAGTTCCGCCGCCACGTGCATCCGTTTGCCCGCCCAGCGCACGCTGCCTTGTAGGACATAATCCGCGCCCAATTCGCGCCCGATCTCGTTGACATCCTTGTCTGCATTCTTGTATCGAACGGCCGAGGCTCGCGCGATGACTCCCAACCGCTCCGGGTTTAAGCGTCCCAGCCGCGCAATGATCTCTTCAGCTATGCCATCGCTGACGTATTCCTGTCCGGCATCGCCGCTCCGGTTCTCAAAGGGCAGCACAGCCACAATCGGTTTGTCGGCGTCAGGTCTTGCTTCCAGGTTTCCCACGAAGCGATAGCCGCGGCGCGGCAGAGTCTCAATGAATTGCGGATGCGTGGCAGAATCGCCTAAAGCTCGACGGAGCTTCTTGACCGCCGTGGCCAGGCTCTGCTCGAAATCCACGAACGTGTCGCCGGGCCACAGTTTTTTCCGCAATTCCTCCCGCGTCACAACCTCGCGCGGGCGCTCGATTAACGCCGAGAGAATCTGAAAGGGCTGTTCCTGGAGCCTGACCTTCGCTCCGTGCTTGCGCAATTCACCTGATTGAAGATCCACCGCGAACGCCGCGAAGCGGACCTCGTTCGCGTGGTTTGTTTCTTTTACCATGCAGCCCGTTACAACTTTAGCAATTTTCTTGCGGAAAGAAAAGCCGGTGCAAGCAGCTCGTGCAAGCAACTCCATTACTTTGTTGAGATTACCTGTTCATGCAAAGTTCAACACGAGTTCATCCCCCGTCCATTGACGTTGCAGGGGCAGGGGGGCGAGAGTGGATGCATAAGACAGGGCTCGACCGGGAAAGACGGCGTGACCAAATGGGCGGGGGGAGATCGGAGAAGGAGTCGAGGCCCCGGCCGATGACTCGTGCAGCCTGAAACGGAACGGGCCGGATCGCGGAAAATCAAATGGAGATGGAGAGGAGAACAAAATGAATTTCACAAAGTATATCGGAACGTCGGTTCTGTCAGTGGCACTGGTTCTGGTAGCCGGGGTTTCGTGCTTAGCCAAGAACTCCGAGAGTGTCACCTTTTCTCATAATATCGTTGTGAACGGGGCCACTCTTCCAGCAGGCCACTACACTGTCCGTTGGGATGATCGCGACCCTGGGGCCACAGTGGTATTCTCGCAGCACCGCAAGGTTGTCCTCTCCACGGATGGCACGGTTCTGACCCGCAAAGGCAACTACCGCAGCATGACGCTGGTAACGCCCGACAAGGCATCTGAAGGAGCCAACGTCTCCGACCCGCTCGCAGTTGTCTATAACACGGCGCCGGATGGAACCATGTCCCTGGTCGAGATTCACTTGGCAGCTTCAAACAAGATATTGGTTTTCAACCAGTAACACGTCAGGCTGAGCTTCTCCGCTGAAGGTTGGCGGCTGACTTGGCGGGCCGTTCGTGCGGCCCGCCAAGCGCTTGTTTACTGCATGCTGAGGTTCTTGCCCAGATTCGCCTCATAGCCTATCCAGTTCGAAAAGTCCATTCGACTTCGATCAAGGCTCGGCGTATAATTCATACGACCGAGGCGTCCGGGGCATGCGAGCATGTGCTTAGTGGTTCGTCTGGGAACCCGCATGCCAGTAATGCTGGTCAGCGTCAACCGGTCAGTAGTTCAGCAGAGAGGGCAAGATGCACGATATCATTTCGGTGATCGGCCATAACGGTATCTGGGTGATGATAATCGCGGTGGTGGCGATTGGTGGCTGGTTTAAGTTTCGTGAGAAGGAACTCCGGATCCAGCAAGAGATGCGCACCAAAGAGATGGCGCACCAAGAAAAGATGAAGGAGATGGAGCTGGAGTTGGAAAAGACCAAGGCAAAGCAGACAACCTAGTCTCCTGGCGCACCTTCCTTTTCCCTAAGCCACGACCGTCTTGGAAGTCGATTTCAAATGGCAAGTGGCCAACGGCAAGATTCAAAGGGTTTTCACATTTGCCTTTTGCCATTTGAACTGCTTTTTCTATGGTTCCCCTCCCCCTCACCGACCACATCCGGCGGCGGAACTTCTGGACCATTACCCTTGCGCTCATCATCGCCAATGTGTGGGTCTTCCTGCTTGAACTGGCTCAGGGCCGGGGCATTAACCGCCTGGTTTTCCTCTATGGAATTGTTCCGGCGCGATACGTCAGTCTTCATGGATTCAAGAACCTGACCCTGGGTGGCTTTTTTGTTCCGGTCCTCGTGTCGATGTTCCTGCACGGGGGATGGCTCCACCTGCTCGGGAACATGCTGTTCCTGTTTGTGTTCGGGCGGAGCGTGGAAGACCGCTATGGCCACCTCAAGTTCCTTCTGCTTTACCTCCTTTCCGGGTTCGCCGGCGCAACTTTGCACATTCTCCTCAACGCGGGGTCGCACCTGCCGAGCATCGGCGCAAGCGGCGCGATCGCCGGAGTGCTCGGCGCCTACTTCATCTGCTTTCCCCGCGCCCGAATTACCACCCTTTTCTTCCTGATCTTCTTCTTTTGGAGAGTCGAGCTACCTGCCGTTCTGGTGCTTGGCTACTGGTTCCTGATTCAGTTCGTGACCGGCTACCAGATGCTGGCTATTCAATCCGCAACTGGCGGCGGGGTAGCGTGGTGGGCTCATGTGGGAGGTTTCCTGACGGGGTTAGTCCTGGCGTTGATACTCGAACCCGCCCACGGAGGCGCAGTAGTCGAGATGCAGTAGGCAGAACTGGACACTCAGCAGCGCCTATTCGTGCGACCGTGTTGTGCCGTTGAAATCACTTCTCCGTGTTCTCCATGGCTAAGAAAAGACTGAACACAGAGGTCGCAGAGACTCCGTGTCTTCTGTGTTTAGTCTTTTGAGGCACAGAGGGCGCCAAGGAATACCTTTGCTTATGGTTGCCGGGGAGTGAGCGGAACAGCCGACTCGATCACGGCACGGGTTCAGGTGGCCCTATATTCTCTGCAGTATATGCCGCAGCGCGCCGTCGAGTTGCGGAAATTGGAACTGATATCCTGCGCCCAGGAGCCGCCCAGGCTCCATGCGAGCGCTCGCCAGTAGCAATTCCTCTCCCATTTCACCGAATACCAGGCGTACCGCGAAGGCGGGCATGGGGACGATAGTGGGGCGCCCGAGAACCCGGCCAAGCGCCTTGGTGAATTCCGAGTTCGTGACGGGGCTAGGCGCCGCTGCGTTCGCGGGACCGCTAAGCGTCTCGGTGGTCGCCGCAAACAGGAATATTCGGACCAGGTCATCGATGTCAATCCAGCTCATGTACTGCATTCCCGATCCGATCTTGCCACCCACACCCATCGTGAACGCAGGCAGCATCTTCGCCAACCCTCCGCCGACGCGACTCAGGACTAATCCGATCCTGAGATTCACAACTCGAATCCCCGATTCGGCCGCAGGCTTGGTCGCAGCTTCCCATTCCTGGCACAGCCGGGAAAGAAAGGACGTTCCTGCTGCGCTGTCTTCCCTCAGCACCTCATCGCCTCGATCACCGTAGTAACCGCTGGCCGACGCCGCCACCAGCACCCTTGGCCGCTGGGAAGCCTTCGCGAGTGCTTCACTCAGGACTCGCGTGCCTCGCACGCGGCTCTCGCGGACGGCCTGCTTCTTGGCGGGCGTCCACCGGCCGGAGACGGATTCTCCCGCCAGATGAATGACCGCGTCGAATCCCTCCAGCTTCGAGCTGTCGATTTCCCCTCCGGCCGGATTCCAGTACACCAGGGGGGCCTCGGGTTGCGGCTTGAATCTCACTAAAGAAGCCACGCTATGCCCGCCGCTCTTGAGAACAGGAATAAGCGCTTGCCCAATCAGCCCGCTTGAGCCGCTGATAAGAATGTTCATGGGAAAACCAGGTGTCAGCCGTCCGTGGTCCGTCGTCCGTCGTCCGTGCTCAGTTGGGCGCAGAGGGTTGCCTGCTCATCAGAACGTACTGATCATTAGGCGTCCACGTGTGAGCGCCTACAACACCTCGTGGACGCGTAGCCACTGACAACGGACCACGGACAACTGACGCCAACTGCTATCCACTCACGTGAATCCGCTTCAACTCCGCCTCCGACCGGCCCTCCTTGCGCAGCCATTCAATGCTCTCGTCAAGCATCGCGCGCATGGCCTCCAGAACTTCAATCGCGGCGTTACGCAAGTGCTTCGTCGACCGGGTGCGTGGCGGTTTGAACCGGCTCAGGAGCGGACCCAGTTCTCGCAACATCCAGACGGCGCAGGATGGAATCCCCGCGCTTGCCGGCTCACGCCGGGCGCGGGTTCGGCGATTTCGTTTCGTGTTCGGCATTGTTCCTCCCCAGGACTACCACCAGCTCACCTTCCTGGACACGAGCGCTCAGAGGTTCACAGTTGGCGATCCTCTGCGGCAATGACACATGCCGCTTTACTCCCCCCACTCGGATGATGAGCTCGTCTAATTTCTTATGAAGGTTAATATCGTCGCTAGACACGAAAGGCAATTTGAGGTGAAGTTCGTATTTGCCGTTCACTTTGCGAAAGCGGTACGGCGATTCATTGAAAAACCGCTTCGACGGGTCCAGATCGCCATAGAGTGCCCTGCCCAACTTTCTCAAACGTTCGGTGCCCAGGACTTCGTCCTCAAACAGGGGTACCCGCCAAACCGGCACCGGCGCGAAGAATTCCTCGATAGACTGTGTCCAGCGTTCCTGCGTGTCCTTCCAGGAATTAAAAAAGCTATCGCGCACCTTATCGGGCAGAATCCGGTTCACGATCACGGCATCAATGGTCAACCCGAACAAGCAGAAATAGGTAAAGGCCCGCTGCGTTTCCTTCAGTACCACCTTCTCCGGGTTGGTCACCAGGCGTACCGTGGTGATCTTCGGATCGGCCAAGAGTTGGTCGATGCCGGCCAGCTTGCGGTGGAGGGACTCCAGGTTCTCGAAGTACTCCTCCTGTGGCAAGGGCACGCCGGCCACCGTGCCCATCATGGGGCGCACCACCTTCATGACGCGCCGCTCGATCTTAAACAGCTTGGACATGTACCACTCGAGCGTCGTCGGGATGCTGACGAAGCGTAACGACTCGCCCGTGGGCGCACAGTCCAGCAACATCACGTCGAACTGCTTCTCACGCACGTATTGATTCACGTATAAGAGCGAGCTGACTTCCTCCATGCCCGGAAAAATAGCCAGCTCTTCGGCCAATGTCTGCTCGAGCCCCGAAACATTCAGCAGGCCTGAAACATAGGCGTAGACAGATTTCCAGTGCCGCGAGATCTCTTCCTGGACGTCCACTTCCTGAATCCAGAGGTTTTTCGAGATGTTCACCAGTTTTCCGGCCTCGTGATCCATCAAGCGCTTTTCGAGATCGAAGGCATCGCTGAGAGAATGGGCCGGGTCGATGGACATTACGAGGGTGCGATAACCGCGCCGCGCGAGTTCCAGGCCTGTGGCGGCAGAGATGCTGGTCTTCCCTACCCCGCCCTTTCCTGTGTATAGAATAATGCGCATGCCGTCGCCTCGCGGCTCGCCGCCCCATTCATCAGATTAACATAAAGGCAGGGCAAAGGCAGGATTCAGGATTCGGGATTCAGGCCCGATGGACGTCAAGCGCCGTGGAAGAGAAGAGATTCGGCTTTACCACAGAGCGCACGGAGATCACGGAGAATCACAATGGGGTCGTCTCTGAGAACTCTGTGTTCTCCGTGGTGGATGGGGTCCTGAATCCTGAATCCCGAATCCTGAATCCTCTTATAATGTGCTCGTGGCTCAAGTGTTTCTCGCCGGCAAGGACTGGCAAGCTCGCGCCCTGCTTCGGGCCCAATTGCTCGAGGAAGGCGTCAGCGTCGAAGCTTTCGAGACCGTTCGAGAAGGCTTGGCGCAGCTCGCGTTTTACCCCGTTCGTCCGGCGCTTCTCGTCGCCGATGTCTCCGCCAGCGACCACCCCTCCGCAGACGTCGATTCCCTGGCGAGTTGGGCAACACGCATCCCGATCTGGATCATCGCCAGCCACACTTCAAGCGTGACGGGCGGCCTCGACGGCCGCGGCTTCGAGAGGCTCCTGTTTCGTCCTGTGGACCTGGGAAAACTCGTCGAGCAGATTCGGCAACAGCTTGCGGGGCAGGTCGGCAGTGGGCAGTAGGCAGTCTCTTCCTCATTCCTCCTTGCGCCACGGTCCTTGATCCAGGAATCGTTGAGTTATTCCCGCGTACGCGTCGATCCGCCGGTCGCGGAAGAATGGCCAATTGCGGCGTACCTCCTCAAGGCGCTCGAGGTCCACTTCCGCAAGCACAAGTTCCTCGCGATCCGTGGAGGCTTCTTTAAGCACCGCGCCGAACGGATCAGCAACAAAGGAGGTTCCCCAGAACTCCAGCCCCGCTCCCTGCGTATCGGCCGGCTTCTCGAATCCGACGCGATTCACCGCCGCCACGTACACCCCGTTGGCGATGGCGTGGCTGCGCTGGATGGTTCGCCAGGCATCGCGCTGTGCTTCGCCGTGCTGCGCTTTCTCGTGCGGGTGCCAGCCAATGGCCGTGGGATAAAACAAAACGCTCGCGCGATGGAGCGACGCCAGGCGCGCGGCTTCCGGATACCACTGGTCCCAGCAAATCAGCGCCGCGATGCGTCCCGAGCGCGTGTCGAAAGCCCGGAAACCCAGATCGCCGGGGGTGAAATAAAACTTCTCGTAATAGGCCGGGTCGTCCGGGATGTGCATTTTGCGGTAGACGCCCGCCACTTCGCCATTCGCGTCGATGATGGCAGCGCTGTTGTGATAAACCCCCGCCGCGCGCCGTTCGAAAACCGGCGCAATGACCACAACTTGCTTTTCCTTGGCGATCTTTCCCAGCGCCTGCGTACTGGGCCCTGGCACGGTTTCCGCAAGGTCAAACAGCTTCGTGTCTTCCCGCTGGCAGAAATATTGGGAGCGGAAAAGCTCCGGCAGGCAGATAACCTCCGCCCCCTCCTCCGCCGCCTCGTCGACACTCGATTCCGCCCGACGCAAGTTCTCCTGCGGATCAGGACTACATATCATCTGGATCAGGCCAATGGTGAATTTTCGCTGCATGGAAATGAGCGTACACAAGTCCGCGTGATTTGCCAAGAAGCAGAAGGAATGGTGAATTCCGAGTAGAATGTCTGTGTGCCGATTCCCTTCGCAGAATACTTTGCTCGAGCCCAAGAATCCCTGGAACATCTCTATGGCATTCGCGTCGCCATCAGGGATATCCCCGACCCGCTCATCGGCGATTTAGACGGCGTGGAAATTCACCTCGATCCAGCCTGTGATGCCGAACAGCGCCTCTTTCTCGTGGCCCATCTTTTCGGCCACACCGCCCAGTGGAACGTCGACCCGCACGCGTTCGAACTGGCGACCCGTTATCAGCCCCCGGTCGAGAACAGTGCTATTCCCGCCATCCTCGACTACGAGCGTGAGGCGGCGGCCTATGCGCTCCAGATGCTTCACCAGATCGGCATCACAGACATTGACCAATGGTTTTCCGACTATGCGGCGTGCGATGAGGCATATCTCCTGCATTACTATCGCACGGGAGAAAAGCGTGAATTCCGCACCTTCTGGCGCGACAAGGTCCCACGAGTTCAACCTAAACCTGTCCCTCCGTTCACTCCCGTCAAGCGGCGTTTCCGCCTGGAGGGAGTGGTGATCTGACCACTGAGGACTCCTATGAGAAACATCAGGGTAAGCGCCGTGCAATTTGAGCATGCGCCGGGCGACAAGATGAAGAATCTGGAAAAGATACATCGATTTGTCGAGGATGCCACGGCGCGCAAAGTGGAAATCATCGCCTTCCCGGAGTGCTGCATCGTCGGCTACTGGTTCCTGCGCAACCTCTTGCACCGGCAATTGCACGAACTGGCCGAACCGGTACCTGAGGGCCCATCTTCCCAGGCGCTGCTGGCCCTCGCTCGGCAGTCAGGGCTGACCATCGGCGCCGGTCTATTGGAAGTGGACGCGCGTGGCGAACTCCACAACACCTACGTGGTGGCGATGCCCAACGGCGACTGGCGACTGCACCAGAAGATACACGCCTTCGAGCATGACGAGGTCATCCCCGGGTCCGAATTTACGGTGTTCGACGATCCGCACGGCTGCCGCGTGGGCGTCCTGATCTGCTACGACGTCAACATTAACGAAAACGTTCGCATCGTCGCCTTGCAGGGAGCGGAGGTCCTGCTGGCGCCTCACCAGACGGGCGGCGTCACCTCCAAGAATCCTCATCTCATGGGACGGATCGATCGCAAGCTCTGGGAAAATCGCCATACCGATCCGCAGGCGATTGAGGCTGAACTCCGCGGCGATAAGGGACGCGCCTGGCTGATGCGCTGGCTCCCCTCCCGCGCGCACGACAACGGACTCTTCCTGGTATTCAGCAACGGCATCGGCATTGATGACGACGAGGTCCGTACGGGCAATACCATGATCCTCGATCCCTACGGCCGCATCTTGGCAGAAACCTGGAAGGCCGATGACGATATGGTGGTGGCCGATCTGGACGCTTCCCTGCTCGAACAAAGCACTGGCCGGCGATGGATCAAGACCCGCCGCCCGGAACTTTACAAGCCGCTTATTATGCCGACAGGAAAAGAGCAAGACACTCGGGCGGTGCGATTCGATGAGGTCGGGGGGTAGGAGAAGGGCAGTAGGCAGTAGGCAGTAGGCAGTAGGCAGTAGGCAGTAGGCAGTAGGCAGTAGGCAGTAGGCAGTAGGCAGTAGGCAGTAGGCAGTAGGCAGTAGGCAGTGGGCAGTAGGCAGTGGGCAGTAGGCAGTGGGCAGTAGGCAGTGGGCAGTAGGCAGTGGGCAGTAGGCAGTGGGCAGTCCTTGTGATGAGGCACCCCTCTCCCCCTTGGGGGAGAGGGTGGCCCGCGACGGCGCTTTCACCAGCCGTCGCGGGACGGGTGAGGGGGTCCCTCCCCCTACTCGATAACCCCGCGATACGAGGTTGTCGCCCGCCCCCGAAGGATCGAAGATGAATAGCACCCGCGTTCCTCCGGAGGCGCGCCCCCGCGAAGGCCTCATGACGACTCTTCCGCCATCCCCCAAGCATCAATGCTGGGTTAATTCCTTGAGCCTACTGCTTATCTTTGGCACCGGTGATTGGGGCGCGGTAGGCAGAAGGCACTGGGAACTAGATCGGTAGCTGCGATTAGAAATCGGCGAGCTGTTGTTTCAAACGATCCGGAGAGAGATGGCAGTAGATCGGGGAAAAGCTCTGCTGCGGAACGGCATCACCACTCTGGCTGAAAACAAGGTAAGACTCCTGACGAGTGTTCCAGGGAGTCCAGTGCGGAAGACCTGGCCCGTTAGGATCTCCGAATTTCGCAAAGTTCGTCCAGTAAGTCTGCATGATTTGCGAGAGCTTGTAGTCCGTTGAAGTGAACGGCAGCCAACTGAACGTGCGAGCCTGAAAGGTGCCGAAGACGTAAGGAAGTTCCAGCGCGTGGAAGGCGCCGAGTTCCGACTCACCCTTTCCTGGAACCGAACGATCGAACCGGTAGACGAATGCGCGCCGCCCAGCGCTGGTTGTCAGTGCCGATTCCGCTCCAACCGGACATGCCACCAGAATGTCGTTGGCCGCCTGATCGATGGCGGGGTTGCCGTGAAGGAGAATTCGAACCGTGTACGTCGCGACCGTAATGTCTGTCCAGTTGCCGTAAAGAGGGCGCGCTACACCCGCGAATTGCTTGAACGTTTCGCCAAAGCCCGGTTTGGCAGCGGGCTGAGGCGACTTCTTGGTCGCCGCCGCTGCAACGACTCGAAAGGCGGCAAACTCTCTGCCATTCAACCCCGCGAGTAAATCGACCGGCTCAATCTTTCCTGAGGCAAAGGCTCTTGCTGGCGACTCAGGAAGGACCCATCCATCCACGATCGAGGCGTTGGGGTCGTAGCCCTTGAACTGCGAAGCAATCAGGCGGTCTTCAATGTCGGCGACCTGGGTGGCCGGCAAACTCCTCAGGGCTTGAAGTTGCGATCCGGGCTTGCCACCTGCCGCTTCTTTTCCAACGGCCAGTCCCAGCGGCTGCATCTGAACAACAGTGCGTGCGGGTCCGAGCCCGAACGCAGGACCGCTCTCCGCAATGACTCGGCGAAACAGGCTCTTCGTGAGGGGAGAAGCCATCAGCGTCGTCGCGTCGACGGATCCCGCCGACTCGCCAAAGAGTGTCACATTGGTCGGGTCGCCGCCGAATGCGGCGATATTCTGCTGCACCCACTCGAGCGCGGCGATCTGGTCAAGAAGGCCGTAGTTTCCTGAACTGTGGTGGGGAGATTCCGCCGTCAGCTCGGGATGAGAGAAGAAACCCATGGCTCCTAGACGGTAGTTGACCGTGACAACGATGACACTGTGAGACGCCAGGATGGCGCCGTCGTAGGCGGCTTCCGTCCCACTGCCGACCCTGTTGCTGCCACCGTGCAGCCATACCATGACAGGGAGGTGCGCGCCCGGCTGTAATTGAGGTGTCCATACGTTGAGGTACAGGCAATCCTCCGAGGGATCGAGAGTCTGATGGCTGAATGCGACGCCGTAGGCTGCTGCGAGCGGCTCGATGAAGTTGTCGGTGCCCGCAACGTTCTGCATGCATGGATGCGACGGCCTGGTCGCGTCGCGGACGCCCTGCCAGGAAGCAACCGGTTGAGGCTCGCGCCATCGCAGAGCCCCTACCGGAGGCATCGCGAAAGGGACACCTTCAAATACAGCGATATTGTCCCGCAGCGCTCCCCCGAGCGTGCCGCTGGTCAAATGAACAAGAGGTCCTACGGGCGCCACCTGCTGCGGCTTTTCAGCCGATGCGAGGAGCATTGGTATGGCAAGACAAATACAAAGAAACCGCATAACGCTAGATTTCCTCCCGGCCTCCGCGGTCAATGCCCAAATTCGAATCGAGAGCGACGATATATTCGGCCTTGACCATTTCCTCGTAGTCAGTAAAACGTAGTAACATTGGTTAATTATGCTGACTCCGGCGGCGCTCGACAAGTTAGTTCAAGACACTGTCGGCAGAATTCTGTCGGTCGTTTCCGCGAAACAGGTGTTTCTCTTCGGGTCTGCAACGCGTGGTGACTTGCAAGACAACAGCGATATCGACTTGCTGGCCGTCGCACCCAACAGGATTGACTATGAAATCACACACTGAATACCTTTGGTTCAACACTAAAAAGCAACGCGAGTTCATTAACATTACGGACGAAGTTCAGAAGGCGCTGGAGAAGTCACAAATCAAGGAAGGCCTGATTCTCGTTTCGGCCATGCACATCACCGCGGGCGTCTACGTGAACGACGCGGAAAGCGGACTGATCGCCGATATCGAGGAGTGGCTTGAGAAGCTGGCGCCCTTCCGCCGCGACTACCAGCACCACCACACCGGCGAGAGCAATGGCGATGCCCACCTGAAGAATCTCCTGATCGGGCACGAGGTGGTGGTTCCGGTCACCAACGGCAGACTCGATTTCGGCCCCTGCCAGCAGGTTTATTACGCCGAGTTCGACGGCCAGCGGCGCAAGCGCGTGCTCATCAAAGTTATTGGCGAATAGGGCCTAGGGACTGGGGCCTAGGGACTAGGACCTGGTGGCAAGGGTACTTGAAATCTACCAATCCGTAGCAGTTACCTGCGCCGCACGCACGCTGGGTACGGTCGCCCGACTTGCCAATTCATAATTTGCAATTTACAATTTCCCTAGTCCCTAGCCCCTGCTGTCATTCCAGCCGCTTGCCGTCCGCGTCGTAGACCTCGAGGGGACCATACTTTTTCAGCGCTTCCTTAATCTGCTTGCCGTCGCCGACGCAGACGATTTGCAAGTGGTCAAGGTCCACGTACTTCTTCGCCGCGCGCTGGACAACTTCGGAACTTACTTTCGCAACCTGTTCAGGATAGCGGTCCCAGTAATCCTGGGGCAGGCGATAATAATCGGCGGTCATCCAGAAGTTAAGCAGGGTGGAGGGCTGCTCGAGAGAGAGGGCGAAACTGGCGACGATCGCCCCGCGAGCCTCGGCGAGTTCCGCTTCCGGTACCGGTTCGGTGCAAATCCGTTTGAACTCCTCCATCAGTTCATGCAGCGATCCGTCGGTCACGGCGTTGCGAACCTCGGTGTTGGCTCGCCAGACGCCCGGATAAATGTCGGAAGTAAAGGAACTGTAGGCGCCGTAGGTGTATCCATGCTTTTCGCGCAGATTGAGGAAGAGCCGGGCGCTGGCGCCACCGCCCACTACGCGGTTCATGACAGTCAAAGGGATAAAGTCCGGATCAGCGCGCCGCAGGGCAATAGCTCCGGCGAGGATGTTGGTCTGCACAGAGTCAGGGCGATCGACCAGAGTAACTTTGGAAGCCGCTGGAGGCGAAATCTTCCCCAGGTCCGGCGGAGCCACGGGATTGCTCTTCCAGGCGCCGAAGTGTTTCTGAATGAGTGAAACAACCTGATCGAACTGCACGTCGCCGACCACTCCCAGGAGGGCATTATTAGGAACGTAGTACCGGTCGTGAAAATCCTTGAGCTGCGCCGGGCTCATGGTTTTGAGCGATTGGGGCGTGGCGGAAACCACCGCCGCCGCAAAGTCGCCATAGAGCACCTGGTGGAGCCGTTCCTGGGCCAGGAAAGCGGAGCGCGAACGCATTTGCTCCACCTGGGCCAGTTGCCGTTTCTGGTAGATGGCGAATTCGTCGGGTGGGAAGGTAGGATTCAGGACGACATCGCTCATCAATTCGAGGAGGCGATCCACGCTTTCCGAAAGCCCGGAAGCGCTGATCGTGGAGGTGTCGGCGCCGAAATCAGCCGAGGCCCCAAGACTCGCCCCTAGGCCGTCAACGTCTGCCGCAAGCTGAGCGCTGGAGCGGTGAGCAGTACCCTCGCGCAGCATCTCCGCCGTGGCTTTGGCAAGTCCCGGCAGGTCCTTGGGGTCAGCCAAGGCTCCGGTTTCCACCCACAGCGTGAACGCCACCGTCGGCAGTTTGTGTTGCTCGAGCACCAGGACGGTCAACCCGTTGGCCAGCTTTATTTGGCGCGGCCTCGGCAGCTTGACGCGCAGGACTTCCTTGTTCACGGGTGCGCGATTGAGGCGCTGCACTTCGGAACTAGCAGTTCCCTTTTCCCCGCCGGGGCCTTGCGCGCGGCCAGGCGTTAGAGTTGCGAGGCAGAGTACAACACATAGAATCCATACTGGGCGTTTCATCCAGTTCCTCCTCTTAGGTATTGCAGGCAACCCGCGACTGTTTCTCACCACACGTTACTGCCCCACCGCCGCCCTCGCCTGGGCCTTTTCCGGCAGTGTCGTCACCACCGTCCGCTCCGACGGCGCCAGGTATTTTTGCGCCGCCTGCTTGACCTGCTCTTCGGTAACAGCGTTGAACTTATCGAAACTCGTATTAATCAAATCGGGATCATTGAAAAAGACAGCATACTGCCCCAACCGGATGGCCGTCTGCATCGACGACTGGCGGCCTTGGATCTGGCTTCGCAGGTACTGATTTCGCGCCTTCTCGATCTCCTGGGCGGTCACGCCGTCCTTCTGTACGGCTCCGATCTCCTCGTAAATGGCCTTCTCGAGCACATCCGGCTTGACGCCCGGCCGCGGTGTGGCGACGATCTCGAGCAGGCTGGGGCCGATCCGCGCCGTCGGGAAGACCTGGATAGAAACCGCCAGTTGCTTTTCTTTCACCAGGTGCTGATAGAATCGCGAGCTCTGCCCGCCCCCACCCCCTCCTCCACCGAACCCGCCGCCAAATCCTCCCCCGCCCAAAATATTCGCCAAGACTTGGACCTGGAAGTTCTCGGGCGTGTCGCCGCGCGGAATGTGGTAAGCGATCTGGAGCTGGGGAAGCCGCGCCAGGGGGTCGTAGATCACCTCGCGCCTCTCGCCATAATGCTCCGGTTCCGCGAGATCAACCTTGGGGGGCGCAGGCTGCGATGGGATATCGCCGAAATACTTCTTCACTTTCTCCAAAGCCTCCTGCGGCTCCAGGTCACCGACCAGGGCCAGAACGGCGTTGTTGGGAGCGTAGTAAATCCGGAAGAAGTCCTTCACGTCGTCCACGCTGGCGGCGTCGAGGTCGGCCATTGAGCCGATCGTCGAGTGCTTGTAGGCGAAGTTGTCGTAGGCGAGGTTCTCGATCTCGAGATCCGACTTGCCATAAGGCTGGTTATCAACGCCGATCCGGCGCTCCTCCTGCACGGCATTCCTCTGATTGTCCACGTTGGCCTGGTTCACGGCCAGGGAGCGCATGCGGTCCGCCTCCAGAAACAGCGCCAGGTCCAATTGGTTCTTAGGCAGCTCCTCAAAGTAATTCGTGCGGTCTTCGTTGGTCGTGCCGTTCATTCCGCCGCCATTGTTCAGGATCAGAATGAAGTGCTCGCCCTTGCCCACGTTTTCTGAGCCCTGGAACATCATGTGCTCAAAGAGGTGCGCGAACCCGGTCCGTCCCGGGCGCTCGTTGCGCGAGCCGACGTTGTAGGTGATCGCAATCGCGAAGACCGGCGCACTATGGTCCGGCGCGATGAGCACGCGCAGCCCGTTATCGAGCCGCTGGTCGCTGAAGTCCAGCCGGGGCACTTTCGACTGTTGGGCCCCCGACTGGACAACGCCCAGAACGAAAACCAGAAGCAGAACCTGAACGCCACGCTGAGTCATAGGAGACACACTCCAATCCGCCGGATTTCGACTGACCGTGAGTCCGCTAGTCTGGCCCATCTTGGAGGGCGAATCAACAGGAAAAGGCGACCCGTCGTGCCGGCGTTTCGTCCCGCGGGGCAACCCCGTGCCTCAAGCTAAGTTCTAAGAGACTGTGCAATTTTCTGCTTGACAAATCCGAGGTCGCATGATAGCCTATAATTGTGGTCGTGTTCGAGACAAATTGTCGTAGCCTGGCGCCAGGACGCGCCGGCGCTCAGGCGAAAGCGAGAATCCCCTGGGACAGCGGAAAGCAGCACGCTACAAAAAATGGAAAATAGTGGGAACGAAGCTAAGAACTACTTGAAAACAAAGGAAGTCACTGTTTTGAATGCTGCATATTCTGCGCTTTTTACGCGCAAAACAACACACTTTGCACCCCAAAAGGAGCAAGAAACACCGCATTTTGCGAAAACGAAGCTAAGCAGTTCGGGTGCCGGGCACGGCCTGAATACGACACCCTGTCGGCTAGACCTAAGCCGTGGTGCGGGCATCTTGCCCGCAGTCAGGACCGCGACGCTCCGGCCGCAGCGGGCAAGATGCCCGCACCACGCCCTCCACGGCTTGACCGCCCTTCCGATTCCGTGGTATTCAAATCAGGTTAATCGCCATTTCATGAGCCCCCTATGAAGCATCGCAAAGCTCGCTGGAAATTATGTATTCTCATGCTCTTACTTGCCGCAGGCTGGCAAACCCTGGCTGGACCGACAGGGATTCGCCCCAAGTCGAAAGTTGCCGGCGCACGCGTCCAACGGGAAGGATATTCTTTAGGAAATGAAGAAGTTGAACGCCTAAGACAGCCGGCGCGCGCCGGTGCGCCACCCGCCGGAAAACTCTCCGTTGCCAAACTGCCGTTAAGCTTTGAGGCCAATCAAGGTCAAGCCCTCGAAAAGGTGAACTTCCTCTCGCACGGGCAGGGCTATGGTTTATTTCTGACCAGCGATGAGGCGGTGTTGGAACTGCAGACGGCGTCCGTGGTCCGTCGTCCGTTGTCAGAGGCCAGAACAGGGAAGTTCGGAGCCGGGCGCGCTACGGATTCCACGGTCAGCGGCGGTCCTGCAACGGACAACGGACCACGGACAACTGACGTTGTGCGTTTGAGGCTCGTCAACGCGAATGAGAACGCCACCGTGCTGGGCGCCCACGAACTGCCCGGCAAGGTCAACTATTTCCTGGGCAATGACCCCGCCCAGTGGCGCAGCAATCTGCCGACTTTCGCCCAAGTTCGCTATCGGAACGTTTATCCCGGCATCGACCTGATTTATCACGGCGATCAGGAGGGGCGGCTCGAATATGATTTCGTCGTCGCTCCCGGCGGCGATCCGAACGCCATCACCTTGCAGGTAGGGGCGCTTCGCGAACCGCCTTTACGAATCGACCGCAACGGCAGCCTCGTAATCTCAACCGGGCGCGGAGAGATTCGCTTCGACAAACCGCACGTCTACCAGTCTGAGTCAGGCTCGTCACTTGTCACTCGTCACTCATCACTTGTTCAAGGGCGCTTCACTCTCGACGCGCTGAACCACGTCCGCTTTGCGCTCGGCCCCTACGATCACTCCCGCCCCCTGGTGATCGACCCTTCTCTCACTTACTCCACTTGCCTTGGCGGTGCCGGCGATCAAGCCAAAGGGGTCGCCGTGGATTCCTCCGGCAATGCCTATGTGACCGGAACAACAGTGTCAACGGGGTTCCCCGTCGTCAACCCGTTGCAGTCGAGCAACAAATCCAAGAGTGGCACCGCCTTCGTTTCCAAGCTGAACTCGAGTGGTTCCGCCCTCGTCTACTCCACCTATCTGGGCGGGAGCGTGAGTGACCAGGCGAACGCCATCGCCGTCGATCCTTCCGGCGATGCCTATGTGACCGGCTCGACCTGCTCGAGCGACTTCCCCACTGTCACGCCAGTTCAAGCCGGGTTGAAGGGCGTCTGCGACGGGTTTGTCGCCGAATTGAACGCGGCCGGATCAAGTCTCGTCTATTCCACTTACCTCGGGGGAAGCGGAACGGTTGAGTCAGGAACCAGTTTGAGCGATGAGGGATTGGGCATTGCCGTCGACTCTTCCGGCGCTGCTTACGTGACAGGCGGAACCTGGTCGACTGACTTTCCCACCGTCGCCCCGATCCAGAGCTATGGAGGCGGTGAGGACGCGTTCCTCTCCAAATTCAGCGCGGGGGGTGCAACCCTCGTCTATTCCACTTACTTGGGCGGAACCGCCCAGGACCAAGGCAATGGCATTGCGGTGGATTCTTCCGGCAACGCCTACGTAACAGGGTTCACCCTCTCGATCAATTTTCCCACCGTGAGCCCGTTCCAGGCGAGTAATAAGGCAACTACTTATGGGACCGCCTTCGTAGCTAAAATGGATCCCGCCGGCTCGGCCCTGGTCTACTCCACCTACTTAGGCGGCAGCACGATGGACTCCGGAGAGGCGATGGCCGTTGACTCCGCGGGCGATGCCTATCTGGCCGGAGCGACGTGGTCGAGCGACTTTCCCACCTTCATCCCGCTGCAGCCCAGCATTGCCGCCAAATACGCCGGCTCCAACGCCTTTGTCACCAAACTGAACCCCGCCGGCTCAGCCCTCCTCTATTCAACCTATCTTGGCGGCAGCGGTCATGCAACGAACGGCGCCCCCTCCTCTGGAGGTGACGCCGCCTATGGCATCGCCGTCGACCCTCTGGGTGTCACCTTCGTGGCCGGGCTTACCGGTTCTG
The DNA here is from genome assembly GCA_963831905.1 of uncultured Acidobacteriota bacterium. Taxonomy (GTDB): domain Bacteria; phylum Acidobacteriota; class Terriglobia; order UBA7540; family UBA7540; genus CAVROP01. The sequence continues at coordinate 1,450,852 of CAWHRX010000010.1, forward strand.
CTGACTTCCCTTCCGTCGACGCCTTACAGAGCAGCAACAATTCCCAGGTTGAATTCACGGCCTTTGTCGCCTGCCTGAACTCGGCTGGTACTGAACTAGGCTACTCTACCTACCTGGGCGGTGCGGGAGACGACCAGGCGAACGGCGTTGCCGTGGACGCCGACGACGATGCTTACGTCGCGGGAAAGACGACCTCACCCGACTTTCCCACCGTCAGCCCGCTGCAGGCGACCCCGGGGGGCGCCTTTGTGGGCGAGGTTTCGCCACCTCCGGCGGTGGCGCTCTTCCCAGCCAGCCTCAACTTTGGGACCGTGGCGGGCAACACGATGAGCCAGCAGCGGATCGTGACGCTGACTTCCATCAACAATTCCGCGGTCAACATCACCAGCATTACCGCCAGCGGCGACTTCTCCCTCACCACCACGGCCACCTCCTGCCCTTACACCGGCGGCACGATGCCGGCCGGCGCGAATTGCACGATCAATGTCGTCTTCATGCCTACCGCAACCAACACCAGGACCGGCGACCTGACGATCACCTACATTGGCGCGGGCAGCCCTCTCTCGGTGCCCTTGACCGGCGTTGGAATCGTCTCCGCTGTTAATGTCAGCCCCGCGAGCTTGACGTTCAGCGGTCAGAACGTGGGCACCGAGAGCACTTCGCAACCCGTAACGCTCCTGAACATAGGTTCGGTGCCGTTGACCGTGGGCAGCGTGGCGGTCACGAGCGGCTTCAAGCAAAACAACAATTGCTTGCCGACCGTCGCCGCCCTAGCCAGTTGCACGATCAACGTCAGCTTTCTGCCTAATGCGACTGGGCCCCAGACCGGCACGCTGACGATTACGGATTTTTCCGGAAACAGCCCCCAAGCCGTTGCGCTGAGCGGGACGGGGGTGGCACCGGCCGTCAGCCTCTCGGCGACTGCCCTGAGCTTCCCTGCCCAAACGGTTTCAATTACCAGCTCCCCTCAGACCATCACTCTGAACAATCCCGGCAGTGGCGCCCTCACTCCGCTCCTCATCAACGCCTCGGGTGACTTCGCCCAGACCAACACCTGCGCCGGTTCCGTGGCGGCGGGATCGAGTTGCACGATCAGCGTCACTTTTACACCCACTGCCACGGGCAATCGCACCGGCACGCTAACGGTTATGGACAACGCCGGAGACAGTCCCCAAACGGCGACGCTAAGCGGGACGGGACAAGACTTTGCGCTCGCCACGTCGAACGGCTCTTCCCCGTCGGCAACCATTTCGCCGGGCCAGACAGCGACGTATCAACTAATCGTCAACGCGGAGTCGGGATTCGACGGATCCGTTGCCCTCGCCTGCGGGGGGGTTCCTGTGGTGGCGAACTGCACGCTTTCGCCCTCCACCGTGACACCCGGCACGAAGTTTTTGCTTCTGGTCACCACCACCGCCCCGTCCGTCACTTTACCCCGGACGATTCCTCCGCCCCGCTCGCCGGGCCCCAAAGTTTTGCTGGCGCTGGCCATACTTCTGATTTGCTTCGTCTGGATGGTGACCGCCTCGAGACGCCTGCGGGCCAGATGGCGAGTTGTGCCCTTCGCGCTAGGACTGTTGCTGGCCGTGGCGCTTGTGAGTTGCGGTCGAAGCGGCCCGGTTTCCGGCAGCAACCATGGAACCCCCACGGGTATATACAACCTGAAGGTGACCGGCACATTCACTTCCGGCTCCGCCGCGGTGAGCCGCAGCATAGCCCTGACACTGAATGTGTCGTAGCTTCCAGCCATGCCGCCCATTATTGAAGTCGAAGATCTCACCAAGGAATTCCGCACCTTCCGCCGTCGCGAAGGCGTGAAGGGAGCAATCCAAAACCTGTTTGTGCGTGAGTACGTCACCGTGCGCGCCGTCGATCACGTCAGTTTCTCCGTCAACGCCGGGGAGATGGTCGGGTACATTGGTGCGAACGGCGCCGGCAAATCCACCACCATCAAGGTGCTGACGGGAATTCTGGTTCCGGGCGGCGGGCGGGTGATTGCGAACGGCTACGTACCCTACCGCGACCGGCGGCACTACACCCAGCACATCGGGGTTGTTTTCGGCCAGCGCACTCAGCTTTGGTGGGACATCGCGGTCATCGAATCCTTCAAACTCCTCAAAGAACTTTACGAAGTGCCCGAAGAGCAATACCGCCATCGGCTGGCTTTCTTCTGCGAAATCCTCAATCTCAAAGACTACCTTCATACGCCGGTGCGAAAGCTAAGCTTGGGTGAAAGGATGCGCTGTGACCTGGCGGCGTCGCTGCTTCACAACCCGCCCCTGCTTTTTCTCGACGAGCCGACGATTGGCTTGGACGTGGTGGCCAAGGACCGCATTCGCGAATTCCTGAAAGAGATCAACCGCACCCAAGGCACAACGGTCTTGCTGACCACCCATGACCTTTCCGACATCGAGGAACTCTCCAAGCGCATCATCATCATCGATAAGGGCCGCATTCTCTTCGACGGCGATCTCGAATCCATGAAGAAGCGCCTGGCCAAATACAACCAGGTGAAGTTCTTTTTGAAAGACCGTTCCCAGATTGCGCACCTGGCGCAGATTACCAAGAACGGCATCGCCTGCGAGCGTGTTGACGAGCTGACCTACCTGATGCGCTTCGACCGCGACGAACATTCCACCGCCGAAGTCATTCGCGACCTTGTCAACCAACTCGAAGTGAGAGATATCTTCGTCGAGGAAGAACCGATCGAGGACATCGTCAAGAGGATCTACTTGAGCGGAGAAGTGGAATGAGCGATGCAGAAGTCTCCCCTCCTTCGTTAAGGGGCGGGTTCGGGCGTGGTTGGCAGACGCCCTCGTCACAACACGCACCACCCCTAACCCCTCCGCACCCGTGGAGGGGAACTAATTTCGCTAAGCGCGGGCGTGTGTACGCGGAGTTTATCCGCGTTGGGTTCGTCAACACTCTCGCCTACCGCCTGCGCTACTACACCGGGATCGTGACATACTTCATCTACGTCACGGTCTATTATTTCATCTGGAAAGCGATTTACGCTCACAGTTCGCAGATCGGAGGATTCGACTTCAGCCACATCCTCACTTACATAGCCGTGGGCTGGATTATCCGTTCTTTCTACTTCAACAACGTCGACCAGGACATCGCTAACCAGGTCATCGAAGGCAAACTGGCCATGGACCTGATCAAGCCTGTCAACATTCAGTTCATGTACGTTGCTCAGGCTTTCGGCGAGTGCCTGTTTCGCGCCGGGATGCTGAGCTTGCCCTCGGCCTTGGTGCTCATGCTGATTTATCCCTTGCGCCGCCCGGCCAGCCTGCACCACTTCCTGGCTTTCCTGGTCAGCGTGCTCTTCAGCTTCTTCCTCGTGGCTGCCATCAATTTCGCAGTCGGGACACTCGCGGTCCGGCTGAAATCGATTCTTGGCTTGCTGCGCGCCAAGTACTTTCTGCTCGAACTCTTCTCCGGCCTGCTGCTGCCGATTTCCTATTTCCCGGAAGTCTTTCAGAAGGTCTTCAAGTTTCTTCCCTTCGAGTACATCAGCTATATCCCGGTGCTGCTGTACTTGGGGAATATCAACGGCAAGTCAATCGCCGGGGCGCTGGCGCTGCAACTTTCTTGGGTCGTCGTGCTCTTCGCCATCGGACATGCAATGTGGCGATGGTCGAGTAGAAAGATCACCATCCAAGGGGGTTAGGAGCTGGGGGCTGGGGGTTGGGGCTGGGAACTCGGGTTGGCCGTGTTCTTGCCCCAGCCCCTAGTCCCTAGCCCCTAGCCCCTGTTATTCCGATGAAACGGCATCTCAGACTTTTCGCTCTCTACTTCGCCCAGTACGCCAAGGTTCGCCTGGCCTACAAGGCGGATTTCTTCATTGCGGTCTTTTCCTCGATGACGGCGACGGTTCTGGGGTTCGGGTTTGTGCTGGTGCTTTTCTCCAAGATTCCCAAGCTTCAGGATTGGTCGTTCTACGAGATTCTCTTTCTTTACGGTTTTTCGCTGATCCCGCTCGGTATATTCAACGTCATCAGTTGGAATCTTTACGAGTTCGGGGACATTTACATTATTCAGGGCAAGTTCGACCGCCTCCTGCTGCGCCCCGCGTCGACGCTGTTTCAAGTGGTCTTCGAAAAGTTCCGGTTGGAATCGTTGCAGGAAGTGGTGACGGGAGCTGTGGTGGTCGGCATCTGCGTCCGGCGATTGCACCTGCCGTGGCACGCAGTGGACTCGTTCTGGTTCTTGTTGATGGTGCTCTGCGGGGCGGTGATTTATCTGGCTGTGTTTCTCATTCTCACTGCGGTGTCGTTCTGGTTCGAGGACCGGGTGGGCATCGTGCCGCCGGTTTTCAACATGCTCACCTTCGGCCGCTATCCCCTGACCATCTACAACGTCTTCTTGCAATTCCTGCTTAGCTGGATCATCCCTTTCGCATTTGCCTCTTTCTATCCGACAACGCATTTCCTCGGGCGGCGAGTGTTCACGCCTTACTTTTATCTTGTTCCGGTTGTAGCGACAGGCTTCTTCCTGCTGGCCGTCTTTGCTTGGAACAAGGGAGTTGCAAATTACAGCAGCACCGGATCATGATCGTTGGTGATTGGTGATTTGCGATTTGTGATTGTTGATTATCGAAAAAGCTGCCGGTTGGGGTCATTCCCGCGAAAGCGGGAATCCATCATCCTCGGTCCAACATGGACCCCCGCTTGCCCGGGGGTGACGGCACGCGCGGTTGTCATCGAAAATCCGCATTCAGCAGCAACGATCCACCATCGACAATCGTCAATGCTATTTCGCAAGCGCCTCGTTGTAGACCTGAAGCGTCGCCTCTGCCACTCGCTGCCAGGAGAATTCCTGAGCCCGTGCGAGTCCCTGCTGAATGATCTTCTCTCTTAACTCGGCATCCTCGACGGCGCGGCGGACTTTTTCCGCAATGTCGCGCGGATCGTGGGGATCAACATAAAGGGCCGCATCTCCCCCCACTTCGGGAAGCGAAGCCGTTCGGGAGGCCACGACAGGCAAGCCGTTCGCCATGGCTTCCAAAACCGGGAGACCGAAGCCTTCTTCCAAAGAAGGGAAAAGCATTACGCTGGCCGCCTGATAGAGAACCCGCAAGTCCTCGGGGGTCACATATCCCCGCACTTGCACGCGGGAGCCAAGCCCTTGGCGGCGGATATAATCGTGAACGATCTCGCTCCCATGACCGTCCCCGCCTGCAAGAATCAGCCGATACTGCTCCGGCAAAGTTTCGAGAGCCCGCAGGGAGTTTAGCGTGTTCTTGCGTGTCTGGATAACGCCAACGCTCAGAATAAGCTGCTTTCCTTCCCCCCCGAACCTGGCCCGGGCCCGCATCCGTTCGTTAGCGGATAAGCTCAACGAAGGCAGGTCGACGCCCAAGGGGATAACTCGCAGCTTGTTCTGTTGAAGCGAGGTGTGCGCGAGCAATTGCCCGGCCGTGTAACGTGACGCGGTGATAACGAAAGCGGCGCGAGCAACGGCCTCACGGAGCAAAGCCGAGAATTTGCGTCGAAACTCGGCTGTGGAATAGTTATGGCCGGTGATGGGGAAGATGTCGAAGACGGTGACAATCTCCCGCTTAAATCGAAACGCGGGAGGGCGCTGCGCCAAACTATGAAATAGGTCAGCTTGCCAGGGCAACCAGAAAGTTAACGGTTCTTGATAAAGCCTGACCGAAAATTGCGGTTCCGCAGAACCGGCCCGAGTCGCAGGATGCAAGAATTCCCGACGCCGGCCTAGCCGTGACAGGCGATAGCAGAGCAAAAACCGGTGAGGAGTCTCGAGGCCGGCGAGGGCTTCGATAAGCTTGCGCGAATATACGGCGATACCCGAGGGTTCAGGGTCCACCGTGTAAGTAGCATCCAAGGCTAGCGTGGCCATGATAATGGTCAACCAGAGAAGCTTGGTAACGACCCCCGGAAGGCCTGTCGCTGGGCTTCAGCCCGCAGACGTTGAATCCACTGCTTCCTCTAATCCGTATTCTTTGATCTTCCTGTAGATCGTTGTCTTCCCAATGCCCAGTAGTTTCGCGGCGCGCTGCCGGTCGCCTTTAGTTGCCTCAAGGGCCTGAAGGATGTGGCGCTGCTCGAGCTCGCGAAGCGTAGCCACTGCCACAGGGTCGCGCGCCTGCTGGCCCACGAAATAGACCAGGCTCGAGGGCAGATCGACCACTCGGATTTGTGGGGTGCTTCCCAGCGCCAGGGCGCGTTGGATGCAATTCTCCAGTTCCCGGATGTTCCCCGGCCAATCGTAGTTCACCAAGCGCGCCATGACCTCTTCGGATACGTCCGTGATGCCGGCCTTGCTGGCTCGATGTTTGGCAAGAAAGAACCGAACCAAACCGGGGATGTCCTCGCGCCGCTCGCGCAGCGGCGGCAACCTGATGGAAACCACGTTAAGGCGGAAGTAGAGTTCTTTCCGGAAGGTTCCGCTTTTGATGGCAGCCGCGAGGTCCTGGTTGGTGGCGGCGATGATTCGGGCTTTCACGGAGATCCGCTGATTACTCCCCAGGGGCTTGATTTCATGCTCCTGGAGAACGCGCAGGAGTTTCGGCTGAAGCTCCACAGGGAGCTCCACGATCTCGTCCAAAAACACCGTCCCGTCGCTCGCCGCAGCGAGCAGACCTTGCCGGCCCTGCGTCGCGCCGGTAAATGCTCCACGCACATGGCCGAACATTTCGCTCTCAATAAGGGTGGGCGTGAGCGCGCCGCAGTCGATCGGCACAAAAGGCCGTTCCGGACTGGGGCCTTGGGCATGAATGGCGCGCGCCACCAGTTCTTTTCCGGTGCCGCTTTCTCCGAGGATCAGGACAGGATCCCGAGTCTCGGCGACCTTGGCGATGTCGTGGTAAACCTTCCGCATGCGCGCCGAAGCGCCGCACATCCCCGCGTAGTCGCCCCGATGTTCAGGGAAGCCACCGCGCACTTCAATCCTCGGAATTCCCATCTGTTCCTCTAACTTCGAGAGCCACGCGCTAATATACCCACGGGAAGCTGATTAGTCAAAAGGGAGAACGCACGCAGGGGCGGCCCTTCACATGACCAGATGGCTGGGTATTGCCAAAATGGGTGAGGAGGAATACGGTGTATTATAGTGCTGAAGGGAAACCCTGATACTGTGGCCAAGAATGCCAAGATCTTGATCGTCGAAGACGACGCCCACGAACGCCAAGGGCTCGCCGATCTGCTCTCTCTGTGGGGCTACGAAACCGAGACCGCCGACGATGGCTCGGAAGCCCTCGAGAAGATCTCTTCGTTCAACCCTGCAGTGGTGATTTCAGATCTTCGCATGCCGCGCGTGACGGGCATGGAGCTATTGAGGCAGGTCCACGAAGTCCACGCGGGTTTGACGTTCATCATGTTGACGGGCCAAGGAACCATCGAGGAAGCGGTAGAGGCTACAAAGCTGGGGGCCTTCAATTTTCTCGAAAAGCCGGTGGACACCAAGCGGTTGGAAGTGGAGCTGCGCAATTGTCTGGAACGGCAGGATAGTGAGCGGCAGCTCGAGGCCGCGCACCGCAGGCTGCGCGACCTGGGCTTCCTGGGCAACATCGTGGGGCGATCCAAGAAGATGCAGGAAGTGACGACACTGATCTCCCAGGTGGCGCCCTCGCGCGCTTCGGTGTTGATCACCGGCGAGAGCGGCACGGGAAAGGAACTGGTGGCCCGAACGATCCACGACTTGAGCCCCCGCCGGGCCCAGCCTTTCGTGGCCGTGAATTGCGCCGCCATCCCAGAGACGCTGATGGAAAGCGAAGTGTTCGGCCACGAAAAAGGAGCCTTCACTGGGGCCCTCGAGCGCCGGGTGGGTTGCTTTGAACTGGCTGACGGCGGAACCCTGCTGCTGGATGAGATCGGTGAAATGCCTTCCGGCACGCAGGCCAAACTGCTGCGCGTCCTGGAAGACTCCAAGGTGCGCCGCTTGGGCAGCAAGTCGGAAATCTCCGTCGATGTGCGGGTGCTCGCAGCTACCAATAAAGTGCCGGAGGAAGCGGTCGCCAAGGGTCAGTTGCGGAGCGACCTTTACTTCCGCCTCAACGTGGTCAATATCGTTTTGCCCCCGTTGCGCGCCCACCTGGAGGATCTGGAGGAGCTGACGACAACCTTACTTGACGGCCTGAACCAGAAGCACGACCGTGCTGTGATGGGCGTGGACAGCGAAGTGCTTCAGGCTTTCCACCGCTACAACTGGCCTGGAAACGTACGGGAGTTGCGCAACGTCCTGGAACGCATGCTGGTGACTTGTTCCGGCGATCACTTGACCGTCCAACATCTGCCCCGCGGCTTCGGCCAGGCCGGGATTACCGATACCGAAGACCAACTCCGGCTCCGTTCCGGCATGACGGTTGCCGAGGCCGAGCGCCGCCTCATCTTCGAAACCCTTGATTCCACGCAGAACAACAAGACGCGGGCTGCCGAGCTGCTCGGCATCAGCCTGAAAACTCTCCATAACAAGCTGAAGGAATATGGGGCTCAGTCTGAAGATTAAGCTTACCGCCCTCAACACCCTGCTGGTCCTCTTCATGGTGCTGGGCATCTCGACGCTTTACCTCTCGCATCTGACGCGGCAGGCTCTCGCAGAGGTAGAAAGCAGGGGCGAATATGTGGCCAGCGAGATCTATCATCAGGCCAGCACGGTCTTGTCGCAGGCGCGCATGCCGCGGGGCTCGAACCCGTTCGATTTTCAGGCTCTGCGCAGTGTGGTGCAGGGTCAGTTCGCGAAGAACACGGGATTGAGCTCGCTGCTGGAATCTGCCGTCGGCTATTCGCCTTCCGTTTATTATGCCGCCATTACGGATATCCAGCGGCGGGCCCTAGTGCACAACGATCCTACTGAGATCGGCCAGGTGTTGGCCCAGGCTCCGCGCTTCGACGACCTGCTTCGCGCTGGATTGATGAAGCAACTCCACGTCATTTATGGCCCCTCCACGGTCTATGAAGTCGTGTTGCACCTGGATATTGCGAATCAGCCGTTCTGCGATGTGCGAGTCGGAGTCGGGACGCTCTTCGTCAGGAACGAGATTACGCCGGAGTTGCGGGCCGCCCTCACCCTTTCAATTGCCGTCATCATTCTGACCACGCTTTCGTCCATTCTGCTCTCGTATATACTTTTGCGTCCTCTGGAAACCATTTCCAGAAGCGTCGACCTGCTGGCGCGCGGCCAGTATTCCGAATCGGTACGTCTTAAGCGCAGCGACGAGTGGGGCGTGCTCTCCTCAAAACTGAACCTCCTGGGCGAACAGATGCGCGGAGAGAAGGCGGCTTTTGTCGAATTGAAGGAGAATCTCGATCAGCTCTTTTCCAAGCTGAGCGACGGCCTGCTGCTTTTTGAGCGGCAGGATCGCCTAGTCCTGGCCACTCCCGCCGGTGCGCGTCTGCTCGGTTGTCGGGCGGAGACCATACTGCATCGCCAAGCGAAGGACGTGTTCACCGCCGAGAATCCCCTCCATGAGCTCTTGCGGCAGGCCTTCGCTTCACGCCAGTCGACGCCCTGGCGAACTTTAGATCTGGAAGGCGATCCGCCGGAGCGCCTGGCGGTGAACGTTCGCTTCATCGTCGAACAGGGCGAACCGATGGGATGCCTGGTGACCTTGCGGGACGCCAGCTCGCGCGCTCAGCTCGAGGACCAGATTGACGTCACGACGAAGCTGGCGGCCCTCGGCCGGCTCACTTCCGGAGTCGCGCACGAGGTGAAGAATCCGCTCAATGCCATGGTCCTCCAGCTCGAACTCCTGAAATCCAAGCTGAAGGATCAGGGTGACAAGGTGGGCCCGCATCTGGCAATACTTTCGAACGAGATCCAGCGTCTCGATCGAGTGGTCAAGACCTTTCTCGATTTCACCCGGCCTGTCGAGCTCCACCCCACACCCGCTGATGTGGAAAAACTGGTGCGCGAGGTCTTTCTGCTGGCCGAGCCTCTGGCTAAGAAAAACAACGTCCGACTGGTCTTTGAGGGCCCGGGAGCACTTCCAACCGTCAGCCTCGACCGGGACCTCATGAAACAAGCGCTCCTGAACCTGGTTCTAAACGGCTGCCAAGCCATGCCTTCAGGAGGAGAGCTCAAGGTCAAGCCGCAAGTCGACGGTCGCTATCTCAACCTCGAAGTCTCCGATGAGGGCGAGGGTATTCCGCAGGATGCCCGTCAGAAAATCTTCTCGCTCTTTTTTACCACTAAGCCCGGCGGCACGGGCATCGGACTTGCCATGGCGTTCAGAATTCTTCAACTCCATAACGGCTTCATCGAGTTCACGAGCGAACTACACCAGGGCACGACGTTTCGGGTATTCGTTCCCGTGTCGTGACCAGGGCCCTGAATGGACGCACAACCCTCATCGCCAACGCCCCTCTCGAATGCCGCATCATTGGGCCAGAGCCCCCCTACGCCGATTTCCGCCACAGGCGCGATCCTGTTTGCCCTCGAAGATACTCTTCGGCTTTTGTTCCGCCCCTTTGATGTTTGGAGGTGGGCCAAGCTAGGCCTGCTTTGCCTACTTTTGGGAGGCGGAACTCCCACGGCGGCATTCCAATGGAGCCTGGGCGCTCTGCCTGGAGATCTGCGACTGCCCAGCCTGTTGAGCCGTACGCGTCAACTCGTCGAGCAGCACCCTTCTCTTATATTTCTGGTCGTCGTGGGGGCTCTTGCGCTCGGGATCGGTGTACTGTACCTGCGGTCGCTTTTTCGATTCATCCTGGTGGATTCGCTGGTCAAGCGGGAAGTGTCTCTAGGCCGCGCCTGGATCGCCCTTCGCCCCCTCGGAGGGTCGTATTTCCGCTGGCTGGCGTCAACACTGGCGGGGCTCGTTGCTGCTTTCGCTCTTATGGTCATCCTCGCTCTTCCTGGTCTCCAAGCGGCTTCCGCATCCGGCCCCGGCAGGCTTTTCGCCACGGCATCGCTCGCTTTGATCCTCGCCTTGATCGTCCTCGTCGGTCTGGCTGTAGCCCTCCTGATTATGCTCACTGACGATTTGGTGGTTCCCTTGATGTACGCCGACCGATTGCCGCTGCCGTCGGCGTGGAAGTTGCTGTGGCAGAAGATTCGCGCTGACCCAGCCTCGTTCGCGGTTTATATCCTGCTGCGGTTTCTGCTTTCCGTTGGCGTCAGTGTTGGCGTTCTGCTCTTCCTTGTCCCCTTGCTCGTAGGTCTGTTTTCCGGCTCGATTATTGTGGCAGCGGTCATCGTCCTGGCGCTGCATCTAGTTGGTTTGACTTGGGTGTGGAGTCTGCCGACGATCGCACTGGCCATCCTCGCATTGCTTTTGCTGGCTGGGCTGTTGATTGCGCTTTTGAGCGCAGTCGGAATGCCGGGCCAGGTCTTTCTTCAGGACTTCAGTTTGCACTTTATTGCAGCGCGTTCTCCTTCCCTCGCTACTCTCTGCTCCTCGGTTGACACGGAAGATGAAGCTGAATAGGCGTTCTTGGCCGCGCGCGGCCGTCCTCGGGCGGTGTAGGGGTAGGGCTTGCCCTACCCAGGATGGGGCCAGCAGAAATGCGGGGACGGCAAGCCGTCCCCCTACGACGGAGTCGTTATCAACAGAGGGGGAATGACATAGTTGGGTGAGAAAATGGTAAAATCCCAGATGGCATGAAACCGAAGGCCATCCCGCTCTGGTGGTGCAGTCTGGCGCTTTTGATTGGAGGTTGCCCGAAGCGGCAGGCCTCCCCGCGGATCGTCTACGTCCCGTCGCCGCCGCCTGCGGCGATGCAAGCTCCAAGCCCCGAAAACCCGCCGGTGATGGTGATCGAAGAGCCGCCGCCGCCGGAACCGGTGGTGATTACTCCACCGCCGGAGACCACAACCCCGAAGGAGGAGGAGCCAAAGCACCACCGCGTGACGCACCGGGAACAAACGCCGACCACCCCTGAAAGCGCTCCAGAAACGGATGAAGGACCTTCTCCCCCGTTGCCCTCGCTCGCGCCGCAAGGGAGTTCATCCGAGCAAGCGACGCAGCGTCGTGAAATCCAGGGCTTGCAGGATGACGTGCAGAAGCGAATCGGCAAACTCAACGCAGCCGATCTCTCTGCCGTGGATCGCAAGACCCTCGAAGACGCCAAGGCCTTCATTGCCCAATCCACTCAGGCTCTTAATGAAGCCGACCTGCAGCGCGCCCTCATGCTGGCGCGCAAAGCGTCACTGTTAGTTACGGCGTTGGAAAAGTAAGCCCCTGCCCTGAGCGCGACCGGACCTGCGCGGAGTAGGGGCAGGGCTTGCCCTACCCTCGTCGGGACCAGCGGAAATGCGGGGACGGCAAGCCGTCTCCCTACAGAGTGTCTACTCCAGCACGCGCTGCTTAACGTTTATCACATCACGTGCCGGTACAGCCCCCAGGATGACGTTGTTCACACCGACCACCGGCAAAGCCCTGAAACCGTACCGGGTGAACAAATCCAGTGCCTCCTTCATGGTGCTCGCGGGAGTAAGGGTGATGATGTTTTCAACCATCAGGTCCCTCAGCAGTTCACGATCCCCGGCCATGAATAGGGTCTTCATGTCCGCCACGCCCAAGAGTGTATCGTTGGCGTCCACGATGTAAAGGTACATCACCACGTCGATTCGTTTGGCCAACAGGCGGCACTTCAACTGGGCCTCCTCGACAGTGATGTCGGGAGGGAACTTGAAGAAGCGAGTGGAGGCGAAGTTAATGATCTTTAGATCCTGCTCCTCCAGGATCTCTTCAATCTTACTGACTTGAGCCAGATCAAGCAGTTTCAGGATGGCTTTCTTATCGTCAGAAGGGAGAATCGAGAGAATATCGGCTGCCTGGCCGGGTGTCATTTCTCTGATCAGTTCGGCCACCCGATCTTTCCGCAGCGAGCGGACGATGTCGCGTTGCACAGCCGGCTCAATCTCCTCAAGTGTATCGGAAGCCTGTTCTGTGTCCAAACCCTCCAGGATGGTAGCCCTCTGGGAGCTGTCGAGTTCTTCCAGGATATCGGCCAAGTCCACAGGATGAATCTCCGCCAAGCGCTCCTTCAGGATGCTAAGCCGAAGGTCCCCCCTCAACGCGCCGAGTTGGGGCGGCAACGGCTGGACATAAGACCAGGGAATGAGGTTCGTTTCGATGTCGCCGCTGCGTCTCAATAAGCGGTTGGCCAAGGCCTTCAGTCCAAGTTGCCGAAGCAGGCCGTAACGGCTGATGTCGACATCGCTGACATAAACTTTGTCGCCTCTGACCGCCAGCCGAATATCGTAGACCACTTCCACTTCCCGCCCCTCGATGTCCAACACTTTCTTGTCCAACAGGTAGTCCCGCAGTGGAATTTCTCCGGCCGCCAGCCCGCGCACATAGTTCTGAGGCCGATCGATGTCGATCGTGATCTCTCCATGGCCGAGCGCTCGGACCTGTTGCTGCGGCACAAGCAACGCCGGGTCGCCGAAAGGCCGGCTGATCTGAAAGTGCGTGACCTCCGCCAGCTTGCCCTGGTCCACGACGATGACGTTGGTTAGCTTTCCGATCTTCTTCCCCTGGTGGTAAGCGCGCGCGCCGATGAGTTCGGTAAGGAAATACCGCTGCTCGACGCCGTTCCGGGCCGTTCTCGTCTCGCTCATTCGCCGCCTCCACTCAACGCAGCAAAGTGATAAACCTGTAAACCAGGATTCCCACCAGAAATATCAGATAGAGCCGGAGCGCCAAGAGCGAAACCTTCACCATCGGCGTCATTTTGATCTGCGGCTTGGCGTACTTCTGGTTGATGCCCCTTACCATGCTCTTGGTGTTTTTGAAGAATTCGAGAATCATGTTCAGCCTCGCCACCTACGGTGAAGCGTCCCGCGTCGTAGGGACGGCCCTTGTGGCCGCCCTTGGGCAACCACAAGGTGTGCCCCGACAAGGTCCCACCTCCCATAGAACTGCTTTCACTTCAAAATGCTCGGAAACAGCGCGCTGATACCGTACAAGGTCGAAACCACGACGATCAGCGTCACAATCGTAATGTTGGCAACATTTTGGAACAGTGTATTCTTGAACTGTCCCATTGTCTCTTCGTTATTGAGGAGAAGGATCAGAAAAACCAGGGCCGCAGGCAGCAGCGTTACCGCGATCACTTGCACAAACAGCGTGATCAGAACCAGGGGCGCGTGAGGAATCAGAACCACCGTGCCTGCCAGCAGGATGCCGAAGAAATAGTAAGCATAAAACCACGGCGCCTCCTTCACCTTGTTGTTCAGCGAATGGGCCCAACCGAACACTTCGCCGAAAGCCCATGAACTGGCGAGAGAGATGCAGATCGCGCCCAGAAACCCCGCGTCGAACAGCCCAATGGCCAGGAACGTGCCCAGTTGCTTGCTGATGCCCATGAATTTGGCGGCCGCCGAAGCGGCGTCGTAAATGTTCTGACCGGGCAGAAGCGTGCCGGTGAGGATCACGCAGAAGGCGGCCACTACGACCGTGAAAAAGGCGCCAATCCCTGTGTCCACTTTACCGCCCGTGATGTCTTTCTCTTGCAGGCTCTTGTCCACAACGGCGCTTTGTTGGAAGAAGATCATCCAGGGCGCAATCGTGGTCCCGATATTCGCCATCAGGAAGAAGAACAGTTCGTTCGTGAACCCTCCCGGCGGAAGCTGCGGGATCAAGCAACCTTGCAAAACCTGCTTCAGGGGCGGGTGGATCATGAACGCGGCAGGTATGTAAATAAGATTGAGCACGCAAAACACCATCGCCGCCTTTTCCCACGTCCAGTACCGCCCCTGAATCACCATCGTCCCCATCAAAGTCGCTGCCAAGAGCACGGTCACGATTCGCGGCACTCCGAAGATGCTGAGTGCCGCTGTCATGCCGATGAACTCCGTGATCATTGTCAGCCAATTCAAGAGCACGAGATCCAAAAGCGAAAACCATCCCCAGAAAGACCCGAAGGCATGAAAGATCGCCTCCGCATGGCCCCGTTTGGTCACCGCGCCGAGTCGTACCGTCATTTCCTGCACGAAGTAGGCAACCGGCCCCAGCAGGATAAGGAACCAGATCAAATGGAAACCGTATTTTGCCCCCGTTGCGGTATAAGTTGTGATGCCCCCGGCGTCGTTGTCAGCGACCATGACGATGATGCCTGGGCCGGCGATGATGAGAAACAGCCTGATCACCTTCAGGAGCTTCTTGTACCGGTAATAAGCCTTGGAGAGAAGGTTCATGGACGCGTCCCCGCGGCGGATCGGGGACTTGCCGTCCAGGACCGGCAAGGGTGTGCTCGCGCCCTCAGTCACGGTTGGCGCGGTGTACTCCTTTTCCATTCCACTTCTCCTTTGATACCACCGCCGCAGCGGCGTCGGCGCGGCGGCCGCGATGGCCGCCCGAGGGCAACCGCAAGGATTGACCCTACGAGGCCTCCGCCCGCGCGCAGACGCTTCCGCGCGGCTCCGGCCTTGCGGCAGGTTGCAGCGTACGCTGGTTGTTATCAGGAATCGAAGGGCAACGGCTGTGGGAGGCGTGATCGGTAAGGACGCTGAAGAGGGTCACCCACTGAGATCCGTTTCTAACACGACCTACAGCGCGCGGCTTCGTTCCAAGGCTTGTCAACTCTGTTTCGCATATACCTTTCCGGAGGTGAGACGTAAATCCAGGGAGGAATAGTACCCCCTCCCCAGAAGACGGAGAAGGGGCTAATGCCGAGGGCTGACCGCAAGGCCCGAACCTCGAGCCTCTGTCGAACTGGTTGTCCTCACTCGCCCGAGTTTCAGCACCGCGCGCCGTCAGGTCCCGCCTCGCGGGATCAGCCACCTTAGACAAACCCTTAATCCGGGAGTGCCTGTTCTACCCTACTTACGAGCCTCTTTCGATGCTCTTGGGCAGTGGCTTGTGTGTCGCGCGGACGCCTCGCCTACCGAGGATCCAGACGCCGCATCACTCAAAACTCCCAAGATTCAGCGTCCTTTCGCAAGGTAAATCAGGGGTTTAAAACGTGTCAAGAAAAATCGACAGGCATGGCAAAAAACTGCCTTCACAGCCACAAGTTTTTGTTGGAGTAAAACGTGACCGGCCCCTCGGGGTGTTTCGCTTTGTAGGCGCGAAACTGCTTCAAGATTGCGGCATGTCTGCGGTCGGAGGTCTTGAGCTTTTTGTGAGGCAACTTGATCAGGGCTCGCTCCACTTCCCAGACGTTTCTTTCCGAGAGTCGCCAGTCGCCTTTCACCAAAGTCCGCAAGTCAGCCACGCCGTAGCCGATGATTCGGGCCGACCCGTCCACGTAAGGGTCAACGTAGCTCATCACCAATTGGCGAACAGTACGGAAGACCGGCTTGCGCCCGTGCAGGCCGGCATCGCGTGAGCGCGCCACCGTTCCCCACAAGCCCCGTCGCCGGAATAGAAAAAGAACGTGGTCCAACTTGTCCTGGGACTCGATATCGAGGAGCAAGGGAGGGTAGCCGTGCTGCTCGAGAATGGTCGCCGCCGAAAGTGCGGCCTCCAGACAATGAGCGCTCCAATACCCGACCACGCCGCGAAACGTCCGCAGCGTCTCCCCGCCCTTCTCCCAGTTGTAAGGCAGGTCGCGAAGAAAGGACTGCACCTGGCGAGGGGTTCGGTACTTTTGAATGATCACCCGCTCCTGGGAATTAAATCTGGTAATCGGGTAAACGTAATCAGGTGATCGGGAAACCCGGTGATCGGGTGAACGGCGAACCGTGTCCGGCCGAGGTGTGCCTATTCTCCTGGCCTCCCGGCTCCGTGTCTTCCTTGTTTTCGGACTCTTGTTCACCCGATCAACCGATTCCCCACCGGTCGTACCAAAGCTGGAAACAGAACAGCGCCCACAGCAATTTCCGGTGGTCCGCCCGCTCGCCCCAGTGTTCTTCGAGCAACCGGCGGACATAGGGGGCGTTGAACAGCCCCTGCCGCTTCAACCTCTCTTCTCCCAGGGCTTCGTCCAGCCAGGGACGCAATTCTCTCCGCATCCAACGGCTGATCGGCACGGAGAATCCACGCTTCTGGCGGTAGACGATTTTGCGCGGCAACCATCTCACGGCTGCTTTCTTAAGAAGGTACTTAAGCTCGAACCCGCGGACTTTCAACTCGGCCGGCAGGCCGGCCGCGAACTCAATCAGGCGGTGATCGAGGAACGGGGTCCGCATTTCGAGGGAACAGGCCATGCTGGCACGGTCAACCTTCACCAGCAGATTATCTTCGAGATAGAGCCGGAAATCGAGGTAAGGCATTTCCGCCAAGTCACATTCGAAAGTCGCTCCGTCCAATATGCGCTCGAGCGGCGCCAAGGCTTCCCGGCTGGGAGATTTCGGACCGCCCCAGCCTGCAGCGAAAAGCTGATCCAGCCCCTCGGGACTTGTCATTCCGAACCAGATCGCGTGCCGATCCGCGGGCGCCATCTCCACGTAATTGAAGAACTGCAAGAGGTACCAGCTCAGGGGCACCGCACCCGTGGACAACGGTAGGAATCGTTTGAGCCGCGCCACGAAATGATGGCGGAGGAAACGCGGAAGGCGCAGATAACGGCCTGCCAGCCAGGCTCCGATGTAGGTTGGGTAACCGCCAAAGAGCTCGTCGCTGCCCTCGCCGCTCAAAGCCACTTTGATGTGCTGGCGAGCAAAGCGCGACAACAGGTAGGTTGGGAGGACGGCCGGATCGGCCAGAGGCTCGTCGAGGTGGTTGGCGAGCGTCTTCAAGGCCTCCCGCAGGCTTGGCTCGTTAGCCGTAGTCACGTGGTGCTGGGTATGAAAATGCCGGGCCACAAAATCCGCATAAGGTTCCTCGTTAAATGACTTCTCTTCAAACGCCACCGAGAAGCTGTTGACGTTCCCGGGCGTCAACTGGCTCATCATCGCCACGAGAGTGGAAGAATCGATTCCGCCGCTCAGGAACACGCCCAGAGGGACGTCGCTGACCAGCCTCGAAACGCAAGCCTCGTGTAGCTTTTGGGAGAGTTCGTCGACGAGATGCTCTTCCTGCCTGGCCGTGACTCTGGGCTTGCCCGGCGGCAGAAGATGGTCCTGAAGCCGCCAATAGGCGTCGATTTGCACCCTGCCGTCCCGGATCACCATGCGATGGGCTGCCGGCAGTTTGCGGATCTCAGCAAAAACGCTGCGGGGCGAGGGGAAGTAGCCGTGCAGGAAATACTGGGCTAGGGCCGTGCGGTCGATTTCGCGGCCAATCGCGGGATAGGCAAGCAGGGATTTGATTTCCGAAGCAAAAACCAGAATGCTGTCCCGATGCCAATAAAAAAGGGGCTTCTCGCCCGCCCGGTCGCGCGCCAGCACTAATTGCTTCCCGCGCTCGTCCCAAAGCGCCAGGGCAAACATCCCGTTCAGTTCACTGACAAAATCAGGCCCCAGCTCTTCGTAGAGATGGACGATCACTTCCCCGTCCGACTGGGTTTTGAACGCGTGCCGGGGTTCCAGGCGCCGGCGGATTTCCCGGAAGTTGTAGATTTCGCCGTTAAAGACGAGGGTGACGTCGCCGGTTTCGTTCGACAGCGGTTGGTCTCCGGTCTGGAGGTCAATGATGCTGAGTCGCCGGATGGCCAGAGCCACGTGAGGCAGCTCGAATTTGCCATGGCTGTCGGGGCCGCGATGCTCGAGGCAAGCCGACATCTGATCGATGCGATCGCGACCAGCCACAGGCTCGAGTTTCAGATTCAGGAGACCGCAAATGCCGCACATGTTGAATCAGTGACGAGTGACGAGCCAGAATAACCGCCAGCAACAAGTGACTGCGTCTGATTCTTCTTGCTTACCATCCGTTGACGTCCTTATCGAGTTCTTGCCTGTCTACCGTCGAATTGTTCCTAGACTTTCCTACTCGTCACTCGTCACTGCCCTCCCGGGATTTTCCACACCGAAAACCCCCAGCCCGTCCACAACGGCTCGACGCGGCCCACGTCGCTGGCCAACAGGCTGACATGCGTGTTGGGAACTAAAACCAGCCGCGGCTGAGGCGAAGAACGGATCAAGCCTACGAACTGGGTGATATCCAGCAAGCGTCGTTGGTTAACCGGGATGGGATCGAGATCCTGGAAGGTGCGCGACAGGGCGATTGGAAATGCCTCCGGTGATAACCCCCGCCGAATCTTGGCCACTCGCCACGCCAGGTAGTTGCTGGTCAACTCGTTCGCGTCCGTAGTCACCAGTCCCACAGGCCGCCGAAGATAAAATGGCAGGCTGGTACGGAAATAGTAATAACCGTAAATCGGAAGGTCCTTCTCCGGGCTCGAGAGAATCGTGCTCGCCAAACGGCGGCTGGAATTGAGATCCGCATAGGTCTTCATGGGGCCAATCCAGCGCACCAGAAGCGCCGGCGCGGCCAGCGCCAGAAGCGCCAGAGTTGCGGCCGAAAGCCATTTTCCGCGCGTCCGGGCAGCCACGTTCCTGCCTACCACAGCCAGGACCGCCAGAATCAGTCCCGTATAGAGGACCGACGGCTTTAACATGGCGAAGACATCGGGATGGAGCTTGCTTGCCAGATGGGAACGGACGGAGCTAAACATCGTCAACTGTGAGCAAGCCGCAACAACAAGTCCTGCTCCCAGCAGCGTGGCGAAACCTGCCGTCAGCCAATCCGGGGATCGCGTCAGCCCCGGCTCACCAGCATCATCCCAGACCCTTGCCATCAAAATGCCCAAAGGTACAATGGCTGGAAGGAAATAGCCTGGCAGTTGTGAGCGCGAAAGCGAAAACAAGACAAAAGTCACCGCCGACCAGGTGAGAAGAAACAAGCTCGCTGAGAACGACCGGACACGAAGTTCCCTCCAGCGCTTACGCCGACTCCATCCCGCCCAAAGCAGAAAGATGCTCCACGGAAAAAAACCCGCCAGGTACACCGGAACATAGTAGAGGAATCCACCCTGGCGATGCGCCAGCCCGCCTGAAAACCTGGCGAGGCTCTCCTCCAGAAGCGCGTAACCAGGGAAATCCGGATGCCGAATAGAAACGAAGATAAACCATGGCAGCACGGTGGCGAGAAACACTGCGAATCCCAGGCCCCAACGCAGGCGTTTCAATTCCCCCCACTCACCACGGACCGCCTCATAAACACTGATCGATAGCAGAGGAAGCAGGAAACCGATCGGACCCTTGGTGATGGTCGCCAGCCCCATGGCGGCAAACAGGAGGATGTCCAGACCGGGATGCTGAAACTCAGTTGCCTCCGCGAACCAGAAGCACACCATGGCGAGGGTGACGAGGAAGGCGAGCGTCATATCGAAAATGACTAATCGAGAAAAGACGACGACCAGCGGCGCAGTGGCAATGACGACCACGGCACGCAACGCGGCGGAATTGTCGAACATCCTGCGCGCGAGGATCCAGGCAAGAATCAGCAGGCACAGCCCCATCACGGCGGAGGGCGCCCGCGCCGCCCCTTCATGCAGTCCGCCAACCTTCAACGAAAGCGCGACCATCCCGAAGAAAACCGCTGGCTTATCCAGGTAGGCCAAGCCGTCGTAATGCGGAACGATCCAGTCGCCGGAGGCAAGCATCTCCCTGGCGACTTCAGCGTTCCGCCCCTCGTCCGGCTCCAGCAAAGGCAAGCTTCCCAGGCCGGCGAAGAAAAAAGCGCCCGCCAGCACCAGAAGCAAGAGAAGGGGCAAGGCCAGCCGCAATGTCCGAAATTCACGCGATGCTGTCATTCCGAGGCCGTCTGTGGTCATTCTGAGCGGAGCAACGAACCTGCCCAATTCTGCTGTCCACAGCTAATTCACCTAATCCCTCGACCAAGTGCAGCGACCCAGCGGGGGATTAGCTGGGCGCCGATACAAGTCCCTACGCTGTCTAGCCGACTACTTGTCACCGTCCCGGCATCGGGCCGGGGATCACAAGCCCTGACTTCGAATTCGTAAAAAGCAGCGTTCTGTGCTCCTTTTGAGTTCAAATTAGTCTGATTTGCGCACAAAACGCGCGAGATTTCCAACTTTGAAAACAGTGATGTCCTTTGTTTTCAAGCACTTCTTCGTTTCGTTTCCCCGATTCTCGTGTAACTACCTTTGTTTTCAGTTACTTCTTAGCTTCGTTCCGGCGCTCGCAGTTTGGCTATATTTGTTTTCAATAACATATTGGCTTCGATCGTATTTTTCTTTATATGTTCTCAATCCCGAATTTTCCCAAGTGCCGGGACCTTCACGACTTCTCCCGCGCCTTAGGACTCCGGCCGCTTGCCTACGACAATATGTCCACATAATGACCACAACTATAGGCTATCACTTGGCCCGCGGTTTGTCAAGCGAAAAATAGATAGTGTCTCAGTTCCAATTGGCGGCGGCTTCACGCCGCCACTTGGCGAGGCAAACTCGCCGCTGCGAATTCAAACTGAGACACTACTAGCCGTTCGGTGCTCATAAGGTCGGCTGGATCGAGTGTGGCTCCACAATGAGATTCGACTCAGTCATATTGAGCGCGCCGCTTCTCGCCGGCCACGACATTCTGGATACATTCCAAGACCCGGCGAGCTGTTTTGTCCCAACGAAAACCGGCTGCTTGGCGGAGTCCCTTATCGATCATATTCTTCCGTAAATTCGCGTCGCTCCTTACCCGCAGAATCGCTTCCGCGAATGCCTCGGGTCGCGTTGGCGGAACCAGCAGGCCGGCGTCGCCTACAACCTCCGGAATTGAAGAGGTGTTTGAAGCGATGACGGGTGCACTACAAGCCATTGCCTCCACCAGCGGGAGACCAAACCCCTCATAAAGTGAAGGAAATACGAATAGACTGCTCCCGGAGTACAGAATGGGCAGGTCTTCATCCGGCACATAGCCCAGGAAACGAATGTCCTCCGCAGTCAGGTTCAGGGAGCGGAGCAACTCGAGGGCCTGAGGATTCCTCTGCCGCTGCGCGCCCACCGTCAAGAGCTGCATGGTGATTTCCCCTCGTTCACGCAGAACCTTCATAGCCTCGACGAGGGTCGTCAAGTTCTTATGCGGACCAATGGTGCTTACTGCCAAAATGTAGTCCTTCGATGCCCCGTATTTTTTCGACACGAATTCGGCGGCGGCGCGGGGATCCTGCGGCTTGAATGCCGGGCCCACGCCAAGATAGATAACCTCGATTTTTGACTCATGGATTCCATAAATGCGCTGTAGATCTCGCGCCGTCGATTGAGAGTTGGCGATGATCCTGTTTGCTTGTTGAGCCGACCGCCGGCCGAACAGCCAGTATATGCACCGGTTGAGCAGGTCCGCCTCTTTAGAATAGAGCGGCATGATAAGGTCGTGAATTGAGACAATCTTTGCGACCTCCGGGGGAAGACCGAGAGGCAGCAGATTATTGGTAGCCCAGAACGCATCGAGTCGGTCGCCGATGATCATCCTTCGCCCCACGGTTTGCAGCCAAAGCGTGCCGGGCAGAAGAGGAAGCGGAGAGTAGATCCGCTTCCGCCAGCGGTCGCCTTCCCATGGAAGTTCGAAATCACGGTCAGAGTAAAGGTAATAACAGTTCTCGGTGTCGATCTCGCGCAACTCCTCAAGGACACTCCAAACGACCCGGGCGACTCCTGCGCGTACCCGAGATAAAGGAAGGGCGTTAATGCCGATTTTCATAAGTTTTTCGTGCCGCCGACCAATCTGGTGCGCGCTGGCTAAGGTGAAGCCTCTTCAGCCACCGAACTACCGTGGGCGGAAGGATTGCTTTCACACTCAACCGACCAGCTCGTAGTTTCCACCGGGGTGTCGAGTCTGGGTCGGTATGATAGCACGGTTTCCTGCTTATTCTCGTTTGGTTGAACGGAGGGCCTGTCAAGCAATTTAACAAATGCTACTCTTGGGGTACCTTATCGAGAGCTCATGGTAAACTGTGTGTAGCTTCCTGGATCGTATGAGGTGCCTCAGTGGTGTCGGAACTGGAGTACGTGATCAAACACGGTGGGCTGACGCCCAAACGGCTCCTGAAGCAGATTACCAGACGGGGCTTCGGGGTGTCTGTCCTGAAGGGCCTGGTTGGTGCGGCGGCATCATCCTTCATAACGACCCCTTCCCGCGCGGCAGAGAGTGCGGATTTTACCATTGCCATTATCCCTGATCCTCAATACCTGGCTGAATCGTGCCCTAACGATCTCGGCGGGTATTACACTGGCATGATGAATTGGATCATCGATAACAGGAATACGGTTTTCACATCCAGCCCACCGTCCTTTGTCGCTAACATCAAGGCCGTGGTGGGCGTTGGCGATTGCGTGAACTGGACCATCGGCGCTAATGAGTACACGAACGCGGAGACCGCCTGGACGATTCTAGACGCGCATCAAATTGCCTTCACGACACCTCCGGGCAATCACGATTACACATCCATCGCACCGTCTTCACGGAGTAACCTTGGGTCGCAATTTAAGACCGGCTATTTCTCCGCCCGCAATCGCTCTTCAGTCTACGGCTCCGGGATCGCTCTCGGTGACGGCGATATGGCCTACTGGGTCGGATCTTTTGACACTACCGGCGCCAATACCGCCGTAAAATTCGTCATTTCCGGGATAAAAATGCTTATCCTTGCGATGGATTTCTTCGCGGGCAACGCTGCGTGGTCCTGGGCGTATGACGTTATGGCGGCGAACACCGATTGCGAAACTTACATCACCACCCATGCCTGGCTGACCTCGAATGGAACGCAGTTCCAAAGAACGGATACTTACGGGCCCAATGCATACTCGATGGCTGATGCACCCTATTCTAATTCTGCCGCCGAAGCGTGGAGCACGATACCAGTAAACACTTGGTCAAACCTGTTCGGGATTTTTGGCGGCCACGATCTTTTGGGCAGCCACAATACCAATCCGTCAGGTCCGGTGCTTCCGGCATGGTATTGGCAGTTCGTTCCCGTTCAGAGCAAAAGCACGCGCGGGCAGACTGTACAGCAACTGTTTGCCAACTCTCAGCAAATCGATTATGCGTGTAGTGCGTCGGTGAGTGAAGTTACTGGGGCGGGAGAAGTTGCCAGCGTGTTTCTGCTCAGTCGGCGGCCCACAACGGGAGTACTCGAGGGCCGCATGATCTCGACGCACACCGGAAACTGGTTTGGACGACGATCCTCTTCATACCCTAGCGGAGCTAGCTGGAGCACCACCGAAAGGCTGCTCTTCAGGGTTCCGTTCACGGGTCTTTCCAATGAATAAAATGCAGTAGCCATGCGCGGCGCACCGGCTCGCTCAGACGGTTGCCTACGGGAACCTGGGCAGTGAGAATCCAGCGCCGATCACAGCCGCATACAAAACGCAAGCAGAGCGGGCGCATCGTTGCCGGCGGACAGGGAAGGGATCCCACCCTGGTTATCTCTCCGGGGGTCCACTCCGAGGCAGAGTGAGATTCTTCGCGCCGCTGGGACTGGCGCCGGACTCAACCACCTCGAGGACATCTCGATAATCAATCCAGTTCTTCTTCATCCAACGCACTGCCCAGACGTCCGCCAGACCCTTCTTAAGCCTGCCCCACGTCCCGTACTTGGTTCTGCCGCCGAGGCGGGGATGGTGAGTCACGGGCACCTGCGTGATTCGGAAGCCGCGCATCTTGAGGAGCGTGGGCAAAAACCGGTGCATGCCCTGATAAAGTTCCAGCCGCTCCAAACACTCGCGGCGGTAGGCCTTCAGCGTGCATCCCGTATCAACGATGTCGTCGCCCGTCATCCAGTTTCGAAAGCCGTTCGCAATGCGCGATGAGATGCGCTTCCAGGGCGTATCCTGGCGGCGAACACGGACGCCGCAGACGGCGTCCCATTCGCCGAGCATTCCGGCCAGGCGAGGTATTTCCGCAGGATCGTTCTGCAGATCGCCGTCGATCGTCACCACCGCTTTGCCGCGCGCGAGTTGAAATCCCGCCGCCATGGCAGCGGTCTGGCCGAGGTTGTGGCGGAAGTGCGCAATTCTGATGCGCGCATCCTTCTGCTGGGCTTCTTTGAGCAGCGCCAGGGTCAGGTCGGTGCTCCCGTCATCCACAAACCATATCTCTACCTGTCCGGCGACTTGGCGGAGAGCCTGCCCTAGCCGCTCGACGAGCGGCCGGACGTTCTCCGCTTCGTTATAGACGGGAATGACGACACTCAATTCGGTACTTTCCACCATCGGACTGTGTAATTCTAGCACGCTCAGACACCCCAGACGCGGATTTTGGGTCTTTGGTCAACCGGCAACTCAAGCTGCGCGCCCCCGGCTTTGCGTTCCGCAGCTCGCCAACTTGGGCAAGAAAAACCGGCATTCCAACGAGACAGCGCGGCTGACTACGCTTCCTTACTCCAATCCGTGCATCCTAAATAGAGGGAGTTGAATCCTAGCAGATTGACGCGCTACAAGGGAGGCTTGGGGAGGATACTGATGCAGAGGATAGAAGCACCGAGGCCGCGATTATTCGTGGGCGTTGTCCTTATGGCGGGCGCACTTCTCTTTGCCGGGTGCAACAGCTTAAAGCTCGGCTCGTCTCCGGACGACAAAGCCATCACAACTCAGATCCAGGCCGGGCTTTTTGACGACTCGGTTTTGAAAATGCGCGATATCCACGTGTCTTCAGATAAGGGCGCGGTTACGCTTACCGGGACGGTCAACACGGAGTTAGAGAGAGCCGCAGCCGAGCGCCTTGCCGGCCATGCGGAGGGCGTAAAGAGCGTCGTCAATCAACTTGTGGTGTCTTCGCCGCTCACTGCGGAGCAGTCGGCGGCACCGCAACCCACGGAACGCGCCAAGCCGACAACGCCGAAGCCGCCGGCCAAAACCGCGACTCAAACAGGGCGCTGGCGATCCTTCCGGACTCAGCGTCAGGCTCGCAGCTCAAGCAGCAACGAAGCGCCCGCCGAGCAAGCTTCGGTAACCCCCGCCGACAATCCGCCGGAGATGGCAGCGCAGGCGACGCCACCAGCACCTGTTGCTCCCCCACCGGCCCCGGCTGCTCCGGCTCCTCCTGTGGTCAAACCATCCGAGCCGATCACCATCCCGGCTGGCTCCTTCTTCTCCGTCCGCATGATTGACAGCATCGATTCGAGTCGAAACCAGGCCGGCGACGAGTTCGCGGCAACCCTCAACGTCCCCTTGTTGGTCAGCAATCGCGAGGTGTTTGCCCGCCATTCCGATGCGCGGGTTCGATTGGTGCAGGCCTCTAGCGCGGGACGCATGAGCGGGCACTCTGAACTCAAGGTTGAGTTGGTTAGCGTAACGGCCGGCGGGAAGACCTATCCCCTGGAAACCGACTACTACGAGCAAGCTGGGGCCTCCCGAAACACGCGCACCGCCGAGTCGGTGGGAGGAGGAGCGGTGCTGGGCGCCCTCATCGGCGCCATTGCCGGGCGAGGGCGCGGCGCCGCCATCGGCTCGGTAGCGGGGGCGGGTACGGGCGCCGCCGTGGAGGCTCGCACTCACGGCCAGCAAGTGAAAATCCCGTCCGAAACCAAGCTCAGCTTCACCTTGAAGAGCCCGGTGACTGTCACAGCGGGCCCGGGCACGAGCGCTCAGCCTTCGACCGTCAATCACAGCGCCGAGCCACAGCCGCCCCCTGCTAACCCGGGCGGCGCACCTCTGCCTTCCCAGCCGAACCCTCCGGCCTCGACGAATTAGGTTTCGGGAAATCAATGGTTCAGATCTCGCCGCCCGGGTGCGTCCCCTCTTATTCGTTAGGCGTCGGAAGGGCGGGGCTTCAGCCCCGCCGCAGAGGACAGGTCACTCCTTGGGGGCTTTAGCCCCTGAAGCCGCGTTGCTTCAGGGCCTAAAGGCCCCTTGAAGCGTGCTCTGTGTACCGGCGGGGCTAAAGCCCCTCCCTTCCCGCACTCAGAATAACTGCGCTTAACAACAAAACTCGGCACTAATCATTCCGGCAGTTCCAAGGCCTTCCAAGCGGGGTAGCGCAGCAGTTTCCCCTCGCACACGTTTGCCACGTAGCGCCCGCTGCACCTGAACTGCATGATCCGATTACCTTGACGGGCCAACTCCGCCCAGCGTGACGCCGTCTTGGGGTTCTGTTCGATGCCCACGATCGCGTGGAGGCCGAACTCAAATTCCACCACGCGAAGTCCTTTCGACCTCAAGACGGTCACTCGATAGGTCTTGCCTTCCAGTTCAACCTCGTCGCGCCCTTCGCCCAAGGCCTGTTGCCATGCGAAAATCATCGCTTCACCCAAGGTCACCGGCCACCTCCTGGGATGCCGATAAAACACGGCATTAGAACATTATTGTGTCACATCGCGTCCGGCAGCAAGCTGCCGCACGCAAGAACATCATCCAGGATCACGGCTTCCCAAGATGCAGCTTGTAATGCGGTTCCGAGAAGGATAATCTTCTCGACACTCGGCGTCCGGCGGAGCATTGCGTAGCGCTTCGCGCCGACTTTCGAAACTGCGTCGTCAAGGTTTGTCATGATTCCGCGACTCTGTCTGCTGTTCTTCTCCCTCCAGCTTGCGGTCAGCCTTCCGGCCGCAGACCTCGCCACGGCTTCCCCGGACGAACTCCTCCGAATCTATCAACAACTGCGCTCGCTGCGAGGGAGCGACCAAGGCGCAGTAGCGGAAAATGCAGTCTGGAAGCGCGACGCGGCGACGTTTACGTTCATTGATGGACGCTTGACCTTTGCGCAGCCGGTGGCGGGACACGTGGTGGCGGCAGTTTTCGAAGGCCGCGGCCGCATTGAACTCAAGCCGCCGACTGAAACCGAGCAGCACCAGTTGGCGCGGTTCACCAAATCTCCGGAACTGGATGAGGAATTCAAGGACGCCGTTTTTTTCTTCACGGACGACTCCTGGAGCCAACTTCAGGAGTTGGTGCACGTGAAAGGCGGAGCGGACGCCGCCTCAGCAGGAAAACTTCTCGCCGCTGCCCAGCGCAAGTACGCGGAGAGATTCAACGATTGGTGGGAAAATCAGCGCGTCGATAATCCCAACATGTACAACCTGGCGGCGCGGATTCTGGCTGACCTCTCGGACCCTTCCAGCCGCGGTTTCTTCCTGGCCGATTTCAAGGCCGAGCACGCAGGCTCCTTGCTCTTCGACATCAGTTGGAACCGTGATCCACTGTTTTTCCCTGAAGCGGCCAACGACGAAGAAGTGCAGTTAATCCACTACAACCTGAATAGCTACTCGGAGTGGTGGGCGGGTTTCCATGTGGAAGACGAGTATCGGACCACGACGCACCCTGAGCACCGGAAGCTCCTTGCTCATTGCCGGACCGAAAAGATCGATGCCGAAATAAGCAACAACAACCACCTCTCGGCTGCAGCGAACCTGGAGTACGAAGTGCCTGGAGGCACGCCCCGCCTGCTGCCGTTAAAGCTGCGTGGCGTGCTTCGCATCAGCGCCATCGCGGATGGCAACGGACGGAAGGTCTCCTTCATTCAAGAGGCGCGCAACCTGGATAACGATCCCTGGGTGATTCTCGCCGAGGCGCCCGCTGCGGACAAGTCCTACACGTTGAATATCGATTACGCTGAGGATTCGACGCACGATAGCCGCATCATATTTCAACAAGGCTCGGGGCTTTACTACGTCACTTCCCGAGAGTCGTGGTTCCCGAGCTTCGGGGCTTTCGACGACCGCACGATGTTTAGACTGCACTTCCGCTCTCCCAAGAGATTCAAGTTCGTGGCCACGGGGCGGCTGCTCAAGGCGGCGAAGGAAGGCGACGCCCTGGAATCTGACTGGGAGACCGAAGTCCCTTACAGCGTCGTGGGATTCAATTACGGCGATTTTGTGGAGAAGAGCCACACTGACCCGAACCTGGCCGTTACTGCTTACGCCGGGAAGGAGATTCCCGATGAATTGAAGGGACTCCAGTCGGCGCTCGATCTACGCCCTGACATGGCGGCGCACCTAGGCATCACGACGGGTGGTTTCAACACCGCGTCCAACGCCCAGTATGCAGCGGACATCAGCTTTCAAGCCCTGAAGCTCTTCGAATACTATTACGGCAGTTTGCCGTTCAAGAGCATCTCTGTAACCGAGCAGCCCATCCGCGGCTACGGACAGAGCTGGCCAACTTTAATCTTCCTCCCTTACGACTCACTCTTGGATTCCACCACCCGCCACCAATTGCGGCTGCAGGATACAGCGGAAGCCAGAGAGTTTTACAACATTGTCGCCGTGCACGAGATGGCTCATCAATGGTGGGGGCATACGGTGGGATGGAAGACCTACCACGACGAATGGCTGTCTGAAGGTTTTGCGGAGTTCTCAGCCGGACTCTATCAGCGCAAGCTCGAAGGTGCGAAGGTGCGAGGCTTCTGGGATCTGAAACGGAAGTGGCTGCTCAGCAAAGATCCGGCCGGACATCGCCCAGTGGACGTTGGCCCGTTGTGGCTCGCCGCGCAGCTTCCCTCCTACATGGAAGGTAGTCTCTATCAAATTCTGGTCTACGAGAAAGGCGCGTACACACTCGAGATGCTGCGGGTGCTCCTCGAGGACCCGACGCTCCGCGAGCCGGATCAGAAATTCATTGAGACCATGAGAGATTTCGTCACGACCTACGCCTCCCGGAATGCATCCACGGAGGACTTTCGCAAGATCGTTGAGAGTCACATTAAAGAACCAATGGACTGGTTTTTCAACGAATGGGTGTACGGCCGGGAAATCCCTCATTATGACTTCCACTACAACCTCCGGGACGCCGGCGGCGGCAAGACTGTTCTGGAGTTTTCTGCGAAACAAAGTGAAGTCTCCGATCAGTTCACAATGCGCGTACCGGTTTATGTTCACGTCAATGGGCAGCCCCACCGTTTGGGGTCTATCAACTTTCACGGTACACGAGAAATCCAGGGGCAGGTTCCTCTCCCGCTGCGCCCGGAAAAAGTGACTCTGGACGAATTCCATAGTATCCTGTGCACCGTCAGTCAGTAGAGCGGGAGACAGGAGTCAGAAGATGGAAAGCAGAAGTCAGAAATTAGAAACCAGAGGGAAGCCGGCATCCGTCGACGGCGCTTTTCTAACTCCTGACTCCTGGCTCCTCTGAAGGAGGTTCGATTGAAAAACACGGTCTTAATAGGGATTTTGGTTTTTATATCGGCGTGCACGGTTTCGCTGGTGGTCTCGAAGCCAGCCCCGCCCGCAGATCTGCCTCAATACACAAACGGCGATGAGCTTGTGCGCCCGCAGGATTATCGGGAGTGGGTGTTCGTCTCCTCCGGCTTCCGTCTAAGCAACAATGCATCGCCCGCCGAGGGAGCGACTTTTACGAACGTCTTTGTCAATCCTTCCGCTTATAAACAGTTTCTGACAACCGGAAATTGGCCGGACCAAAGCGTGTTGGTTGAGGAAAAGAGGACATCGTCAAACAAAGGTTCCCTCAATAAAACATCCCAATTTCAAACCGATTTGGCGGGAATCAGCGTTAAGGTGAAAGACGTGGCCCGATTCCCTGACAAGTGGGCCTACTACAGCTTCGATTCCTCCGCCAAGACGGCACACGCCAATCCCAAGGCCGCGTGCTGGCAATGCCATCACGATCAGGGCGGGGTCGATAGCACGTATGTGCAGTTCTATCCCACACTAAAGCCCGTGGCGCAGAAGTTCGGGACGTTGCATGAGGCGGCGACCGCAGGGGGAGCGTATTGAAGCAGTGACGAGTGACAAGCGACGAGTGACGAGCAAGAGAAGGACTATTTTCCGGCTCGCCACTTGTCACTCGTCACTCGCCACTGCCCTTAAGGTTCGATGACCGTACCCAATACTCGCAGGAATGCGGCAAGCCAGGCTGGATGGGCAGGCCAAGCGGGCGCCGAGACAAGCTTTCCATCCACGTGCGCCTCATCCATATGTAACTCTGCGTAGGCGCCGCCTGACGCCTTCACCTCTGGCGACACGGCGGGATAAGCACTGCAAGTCCGACCTTTCAGGGCCCCGGCGGCAGCAAGAATCTGGGCGCCATGGCAAATCGCCGCAATGGGTTTGCCGGCATCGCTGAAATGCCGGACCATCTCGATGACCTTTGGGTTCAAGCGCAGGTATTCCGGGGCGCGCCCGCCAGGTATTACCAGAGCATCGTAGGATTCCGGCTTCACTTCGTCGAAACTGGCGTTCAACGCGAAATTGTGCCCTCGCTTTTCGCTGTAAGTTTGATCCCCTTCGAAGTCATGGATGGCCGTCCGCACCGTTGTCCCCGACTTCTTATCCGGGCATACCGCGTGAACGGTGTGCCCCACCATCTGCAAAGCTTGAAACGGCACCATGACCTCATAGTCTTCAACGTAATCGCCTACCAACATCAGGATTTTCTTTCGAGCCATCGTGTGTATCCTTCCTGAACGCGCTAACGATATACTTCTCGGCGATGACGAAGTGATAGGATCTGAAGAGTATCCCCAAGATCGTAGAAGCGGATGCGGTAGTCACCGACACGCAGCCGATACTCTTTGGGATCAGAGCCCTTCAGCGCCTTCACATCCCCCTCCTCCGTAAAGAGGAATCGAGCCAAGCCTTCCAACACGCGCATCGCGGCTTCGCGGTCGATGCGACGTACATCAGCGCGCGCCCCGTCAGTCCACTCAATCTTTTTTGCCATGAGCCAGGCCGTGGAAGTCTTCTGTGGTGAGATCGAATTCCTTTAGTAAATCTTCGTGGGGAATGCCTTTCCCGCCGTGCTGGCGCAGCCATTCTTTTGACACTTCGACCGCCTGGCGTTCTTCGGTGGTCTCCGGTTCGTCGTCGAAAGGGGCTGCCGCTAACTTGCGGGAGACAGGGTCAAGGATGGCCTCCAACAGTCCGACAATGGCGGAGAGTTGGTGCGTTGGCAACTGATCGATCAATTCGTGTGCGTGCTGCTTTTCATCTAACATCGGCAGCCTCCCGGCTTCGCTTCTGACTCTTAATACCCCGAGGATAACACGTTCAGAGATCGGTCCGCCAATACGCCCGGGCCGGCCGCACGAAGTCGAGGTCCCATCTTTTCGAAGTACACTCTCGCTTTCTGCGGGAGGAAGTTGTTGAATGCTGAAAGCTGATGGCTGACGGCTGACAGCCGATTCAGAACGAGCTGAACTTCAGCCAGGCGTCCATGATATCTTTTCCCCGAAACGCCCAAGTCCGCTCGTTCACTCGTTCCACGCCCTCGCGCACGTCGTACACTCTCCCCGCCGCCGTGGTGAACTCGACTCTTACTTCCACAGGGCCCGTGATCTTGTACGGCCGAAACTCGCCCAATCGCTCGATGGCTCGCTGAGCCTTTTCGCGAATGAGTGCGCAGGCCGCCGGGTGGGAAAGCATAAATCCGGCGTTGCGGCTGACTCCCTTCTTCACCTCGGCGCATTCGGCCTCGGGGACAAGGTCGTGGATCTCCTTGCACGCCGCAGTGTCGCCGGAGAGCATAATGGCGGGAATATTCATGGCGCCCGCCAGCAGCACGCGTCCGCCGATCTCGCCCGTGGGCTTGCCGTTCACCCAAATGTTCTGGATATTGTGCGAATCATAGGAGTGGCTGAGGATTCCCTTCTCGGCGCCGGCCATCGCATGCTGCCCGATGAAGATGACGGCGCAGTAAGAGGCATCGAGTTCGAGCGTGCGAGAGATGGGCCTGCCGGTCAGCAAGCGCGCCTTGGGATGAATATCCAGCACGGAGAGT
The DNA here is from genome assembly GCA_963831905.1 of uncultured Acidobacteriota bacterium. Lineage (GTDB taxonomy): Bacteria > Acidobacteriota > Terriglobia > UBA7540 > UBA7540 > CAVROP01. The sequence goes on from CAWHRX010000010.1 coordinate 1,483,266, forward strand.
GTACGGCCGGAGTCGTGCCCGTCCCAGACCACCACGTCCGTGGCGCCGCCCGCCAGCAAGCCTTCGACCGCAGCATTCACTTCGCCCGTGAGCAGCTTGCGAGACTCTTCCCAACGCGGACTCTGAAACGGCTCAACTTGCAGTTCCGAGTCGTAGATGCCGGATACACCTTCCAGATCCGTAATCATGAAGACCTTCTTGGAAGTTTGCGCCGTCCCCCAAGTCGCCAGCGAAAGTGCCGCCGCAACCGCAAGCAGAATTGAAACTGTTGCTATCGTCTCTCGATTTCCCGGTTTCATGTTATGGCCCTTCCTTTTCCAGCGGTCATCTCCGCGAAACTTGCGGCCCGCGCAGTCGGCAGAGCGCCAGCCGCCGTCTCACGATATTTCAAGGGCAAACGCCGGCTTCCTCTCGCTCCATTTTCCTCGTGTGAAGTCGGGGCACTCGACGGTCGAACCGCCCTCCGCGATCGACTTCTCCGACAGCGGACAGATGACGCTCATTAGCACCGAATCGTATACGTCCACCGGAGTCTGCGTTTTGTTCCGCACGGCGTTCAGAAACAATTCCAGTTCCAGGTAGTCGGTCCCGCCATGCCCCAGTGCAAGCTGCTGTTCGATCACGTCCTTCCCCGCCGGGGCAGAATGCTGCCGGGCCTCGAGAGGCTTCCACCACTCGTGCTCGTATCTCTCCTGGTAGGGGTCGAAGGACTCCCATTCTTCGTATTTAGGACTGCGGTTATGGAGGTAAACCGCATTGCGCTGTTCGTTGTAAATGCCTTCCGTGCCCTGGATCTCCCAGCGATTGTCGTAAGGCCGAGGCAACTGCATATCATAGTTAATAACAACCGTATTGCCCTTCTTCGTTCTGACCAGCGTCGTAACAATATCGCTCTGGGCATATTTCCGTTTCGCATTGGGATGGTCAGGGCCGAACTTGGTCGCGAAATAGTGATTGATCCCCAGGGAGCGATTGGCGAAGGAAACCACTTTATCGAAGTAGTCGCCGCACCCCAGGTCTAGCCAACTGAGTACCGGCCCCAGCGCATGCGTGGTGTACTGGCTGGCATTCCGCTTCACCAGGTACTCCGCGCTCCATCGCATGTTCCCTTCCGAGTCGAAAAACCAGTGATCGATGCAGTTGTGCGAATGCGCGCAGTGGCAATGCACGATCTCCCCGAACAAGCCGGCGCGGATCATCTTCAGCACGGCGAGGTTGTCGCGCCGGAAACTCCAGTTCTCGAGCATCATGCAGGGCACACCGGTCGCTTCACTCGTGTTCACGAGATCCCAACATTCCTCCACGGTGAGCGCGGCCGGGACTTCCACCGCCGCATACTTCCCGGACTTCATGGCGCAGACGGCCATGGGGGTGTGCCATTCCCAGTAGGTCGCGATGAGCACTGCGTCCAGGTCATCACGATACATGAGTCGCTGGTAGTCTTCCACATCGCGCCCGTATCCCTCCGGGCGCTTCTGCCCTGCTTTCTCCACCATGGCCTGCGCGCGCTCCAGGTGCTCCTGGTTGATGTCGCAGAGCGCAGGGATTTGAACGCTGCCCATGGCCAGCAGTGTTTCCACATGGCTTGTGCCGCGGTTTCCGACCCCGACGATACCGAGCCGCAGCGGTTTCTCCGGCGACCCTCGCGCAAGTCCGAAACTGTGGCTGGCAGAACTCATCGCTACTGTACCTGCCGCTCCATACTTCAGAAAGTCTCGCCGATCCATCTCGTTTCTCATCGCTACACCCCCTCCGCGCCATTTTCCTCGCCGCAGCACAGGAGTTTTTGCCTCCGCAGCGTTGGCCGCCATAGTGTAACGCTGGAGTTGAGAAGGCACCAGTGATATCCGGAGGCCCCAATCCCTCGATAACGACCCACAATGTAGGGGGATGGCTTGCCGTCCCCGGAGGGTTACCAAGCCGACGAGCGTAGGGCGAGCCCTACCCTGGGTGCATCCAAGTGAGGCGAAAAGGCGCATGGCTACGCGCCGCTTCAATCTTTAGCTGCAGTTATCGCTGGATTGGGGGGAGGTCGTATCAGGCCTAAAGATTCGGGCTGGACACACTTGAGGAAGCTTGGCAAAATGGAGATACCTTCCCATTCGGGGCGTGGCGCAGCCTGGTAGCGCGCTTGCCTTGGGCGCAAGAGGTCCGCGGTTCGAATCCGCGCGCCCCGACCAACTAACCTGTGAGGGATCTCCACGTCTACACCGAAAAGAAGTACCGGGAGAAACTGAACTACGCAGAGCGACACAAATTGTGGCACGGGCGTCCCGCCCGTGATCACGGCCGGGACGGCCGTGCCACGAAGGGATGCACAATAACCCGGTCCGGCGCGGGCTGGTGAGTTCGCCTGGGGTTTGGCCGTGGTCAAGCTGGCGGTGTTACTGACGTGTCCGTGCTCCGCTTGGATCGACTGGACTGGGCGGGCAGCACAGACCTGTCCCTTCGGGACATCGCCAGACTCCAAAACCAGGAGTCTGCGCCAGCCCGCCACTCCGGCGTTTATTGTGAAATGGTTTCGTGATACGATGCGCCATGTTCTTACGGAGTTGGGACAGTGCTACTTCAACAACTACGTGACAGGGGATTTGATATTCGGTGCGAATCTCACGCGGCCGCGATTTTGGAGAAGGACTTTCCAGTCGCCCTCGACGAGTTGGAAAATATCCTTGTAAGCGTTCAGGTGCCGATCACAGAAATCATCGGCTCTGGTGGCGGCGAGACCAAGGGAACGCAAAGGCTGCGTCGCGCACTAACTCAAATGGGTTGGAGAAAGGGCAAGTTCGAAATCAGGAAGACCATTAACGGAATCGAGCGCCAGTCGATATCTCACGAGATAGATCACGTGAGAGAGCTCAATGGCGACCATTTGGCCCTAGAAATCGAATGGAATAACAAGGACCCGTTCTTCGATAGGGACCTGGAGAACTTTAAGCGGCTCCATACGGAAGGAGCAATCAGTGTCGGCATAGTCGTGACGCGCGGCCATTCCCTCCACGAGCGAATGCATGAGATGGTCTTGAGTTTCGCACGGGACCAAGGGATAGGCTCGATCAAAAACCTTAGGCGTATCGGTTTGAATCCTACATCTCGCCAGATGACGGCGGTCACGAAGCGCGTTGAGCGCGAGAGGAAACCAATTGAGTTCGCTACAGCTTGGACTGATTCTTTCGTGTCGGACAAGTGTAGCCAGGCAATAACAGCAATGGACCGAAAAATGGCAACGGGGGGATATCATGACCGTTAAGATTTTGCTGGTCGCGGAGGTCGAACTGCCCGAGGACGCGCTGGAGCCAGAAGACACGGCTCTCGGACGAGTAGAGGTGCTGGCGGGAAAGGTGGATAACATAACTTTCTACAAACCCGCCATTGGATGGACAACCGAGTCTGGAGGGACTAAATCTGTGCAGGTCTTTTATTGATAGCCTCCCTAAAGGCGAGCGCGCCCCTTGTGAGACTCGACCCCTGTTTCAAAGACAATCCGGGAAAAAACGTACCTGACGCCCTTCTCCCTGACTTTTCCCTTGACACGCTTTTCCACCCTTTTCACTGCCAAGGCTGCTCGGGTAAGGTGTTCCTCGGCTGCGAGCCAACCCATGCCTGTTCCACGGCGGCTGATTCACTGGCTTTCGTGTGCATGGTCGCGACGAGATCGTAGCTCGTAAATTTCGTTCGCTCCGCGACCGTCGCGAAGGAACGGTGGTGAAGCTTCGATTCGAATTCTCTGTTGCGCGCTGCAGGGGCCACGACCCTGAAGGTGCAATGAAACGCGTAAAGGAGCACAAACTTCAGAAGTGCGCTGTTGATGTCAGTCGTATTCTCTACCTCAATAAACTCGACTGGGAACTTCCACTGATCAAACCAAACAACGTCCACCGCAGCGGCGCGGCTTGTTACATCCGGATACGTGAACGGGTAGATGTCCTCAACTGTAACAAAACTCCCAAGCGGTTTACCTAGAAAGAGTTTTCCTCGGTCTTGCTTTGGCACGTAGGTTCCGTGTTTCCTGATGTTGCCCAGTTCCACCAGGAGGCCCTGGTAATATGCATGGTCGCTCTCGGGCTTGGATTTTTGCGTGAGATCATCTGGGAGTTTGTCCTTCGCTTCCAATAAGGCCCACAGACCAGGACGGATTCGAAAGAAATATTTGGAATTTTGGACGATACGGTTGATCGACTTAAAAGGGGTTTTAGTCTCCCAGATCACGCCGGGAACCTTCAGTGCCATCTTGTAAAGCTCGCCGAGCGTGGCATAGCCACCATTATCCCGCATCGCTTCGATAACTGCCTCACGCTGGTTCATGGCGCGTAGATTACCACGCAGGCTATCGTCCAGTCCACGACACATTTTATCGGTAGCCTTACAATCCTATATTGTAGCGCGGGCTGGCGCAGCTCCGCGCTCTCTGTTCATTCCGGCCCCACCCAACGCAGGCCTCCGCCCTGCGCCAGCCTCGCATTTCCCCTGCAGCTTTTGCCATGCTTCGGTGGTGGACCGATACAGGGCAGTGCTGTCGGTGGCATTGACTCAGTTGATACTTGACTTAAGCTTCATTATAGGCTATAGTTGTATGGTATGGCTGGCAGACGGTTAGGCGCTGCCGGACAGGTTATGCCTCTTCCTCGGATTAAGTTCGTAGTCCCTGCCTGTGCTTCCTGCCTCCTGCCCAGTCAAGAAGTCGAGGAGTCTCACCTTTTGCAGGGACGGTTCGCCTGCCCCCTGCTCCCCAACTTACCGATTCATGGAGAAAACTATGTCCTTACGTAAATCCGCTTGTCTTACTCCCCAGCGGCTCGACGCCCAGCGGCGTAATTCGCAGCGCTCCACCGGGCCTCGCAGCGAGGCCGGAAAGCAGAGCGTCAGAATGAACGCCCTCCAGCACGGGTGTGATGCCGCGCCCGAAAACGAAGCCGCCGTGATGCGGGCGCTGGGGGAAGATCCCGAACGCTACGCGGCCCTGAAGCGCGATCTCGCGACCGCCTACGGACCGGGCGACGCGTTCTGGGACCGTCAGACCGAAGACCTGGCTCGGCTCTACTGGCGGCGCAACCGGCTTGAGCGCATGGAGACGGGCCTGATGCGGGACGCTCTCGAGGAGGTCGAGGAGCGGCGGCGCCGGCTCAGCCGGGACCTTGCTGACGTGACCTTTGAACCCTCCCAGTGCGAGGCGGTGGCGCCCCACCTGCCCCAGCCCGCCCACCCCTTGGTGCGGCTGCGCCTGCTGATCTCGCTTTGGGGAGTGATTCGCGAGCAGGTGCGGCGGCGGTACTTCTCGCAGCCCCACCACCAACAGATCGAAAGCTACTACCAGGATGAGTTGGGGTGGAGGCCCCGGCAGATCGTCCACCTGCTGGCGCTCTTGTACGAATGGGCACGCCACTTCCAGAAGGAGGACCAGGCAAGTCTCGACCAGTATGTGAAGGATACCTTCGGGGACGAGGCGGGGCGGAAGGGCCGCTGCCAGGAACTGGAGCGCCTGCTGGAGGAGCAGATCGCGGTGGTGGAGGGGGCGTTCGCGGAGGAGATGAAGGCGCAGGAACGGAAAGACGCGATTGCGCGGGACTCGTGCCTCGCTCCGAAGGACGAGACTGCGAACACGGTGCTGCGCCTGGAAATGGCGCTGGACCGGGCGATCGACCGCAAGGTGAGAATCCTGCTGACCATGCGCAAGGAGCACGCGAGCCTGAGTCGGGGCGGTTCGCGAGCCGCACGTACGGGCACGCCATGGCGTGCCCCTACCCCGGAGGCCAGCCCTCCCGACAATGAGCGGGACGACCGCGCGGCCGAGGAACTGAGTAAGGTTGTGGGGCTCGACGCTGGGACAGAAAGTCCTACAGAGGAAAACGCCGCCCAAACACCAAAATCGCCGGAACAAAGCGAGAATGTCACAGAAAACAAAGGACCGGCCGCAGAGGGGGTCGCAGCATGAGAAGTGGTGCGGGCGTCCCGCCCGCCGTGGCACGGGCATTTTGCCCGCGACCCGCTGGGGCGGGACGCCCCAGCGACAGCGGGCGAGACGCCCGCACCACAGCTCTCAGGCAGAATGTCCACTCCGCGGCGGGCATCTCACCTTAACTGCGCGGAGGGGCCAGGGAGCAATCGCTTCAGCGTATCGGGCATTTCCGCCGGCTCAGGCGCGGGGGGCGCTCTCAGACTCACACAGGGAGAAGTCTACAGGGCAGCTCAAGTCGGCACGCACCGGAATCTCGTTCTTAATGGGCATGGTCAGAAGCGTAGACGGGTCGATCTTCAAGTGGCGATTCAATCTTGATGCGGCAATTGCCGGAAGCCAGACTAAGTCTGTAGCTGACGGTCTGCTCAGATGAACTCGCGGCCGACGAAGGAACGGGAAAACGACTTGACGGATTCGCTATTTCCAGTATAATGGAAGTATGACGCCGAGTGACGACGCTGAACAAGTCATCCGCTATGCCGACATGTTTGCAGCCATGGGGGCCGAGCCACGGCTGCGCATCATGCAACTCCTCCTGACGGCCCATCCTCAGGGACTGGTGGTGGGCGACATTCAAGATGAACTGGGAATCCCTGCTTCCACTCTGTCCCATCATCTCGACAAGCTCAAAAACGAGGAATTGGTCAAGGTGCGGCGTGAGGGCACCTTCCTCTGGTACGCGGCGAATACCGAGGCCCTCCAGGAACTTCTCAACTTTCTCTATGCGGAGTGCTGTACCCGCAACAAAGCGGTTAAACCCGGCGACCTTGTCTTGATTGTGCAGGCTTCAAAAGGAAGCCCGGAAAGGAAAACCAGATGAGCACAGAAAACATTAAGGAAGCGGTAAAAGAGAAGTACGGACAGGCGGCCCTTCGCGTCATCCAAGGCCGCAGTTCGTGCTGTGGCACGGCTCCTCCCCTGGAGGGTTGTCCTGACCCCATCACATCCAACTTATACGACGGCGGCCAAACCAGCCAGATTCCCGAGGAAGCTCTCCTGGCTTCGCTGGGGTGTGGAAACCCGACCGCTCTGGCCGAGCTGAAGCCTGGGGAGACCGTGCTCGATCTCGGATCAGGCGGCGGTATTGATGTGTTGTTATCCGCCAAGCGAGTCGGTCCGACGGGCAAAGCCTACGGCCTGGACATGACGGACGAGATGTTGGCTCTTGCCCGAGAAAATCAACGCAAGGCTGGAATTCCGAATGCGGAGTTCTTGAAGGGGGAAATCGAAGATATTCCGCTGCCTGACAATTCCGTCGACGTCATCATCTCGAATTGCGTCATCAACCTCTCTGCCGACAAGGATCAAGTTTTGAGAGAAGCATTCCGGGTGCTGAAGCCGGGTGGACGATTCGCGGTTTCCGACATCGTGGTGCGCGGCGAGGTCCCTGCCGAGATTCGGCGCAACATGGAGCTATGGGTAGGCTGCATGGCCGGGGCACTGGAAGAGAGCAAGTATCTCGCGAAACTCGCTAAAGCGGGTTTTGAGGTGGTCAGCATCGAACCGACGCGGGTTTACCGGGTTGAAGAGGGGCGCGAAATGCTTTCGTGCCAGGGAATCGACGTGGAGGCCATTGCTCCGCTTGTGGATGGCAAGTTCATGAGCGGCTTCGTGCGCGCGAAAAAGCCAAGCCTGCCCGCCTAACAACCTGGACGCTGCGAAACTAACGCCATCATCAAGAGATACGCCCGAGGTAGCGCGAGTGAGAGTACTTATCCTTTGCACCGGCAATTCGGCTCGTAGTCAAATGGCGGAAGGGCTGCTGCGCCATGACGCAGGAAATGTCTACGACGTTTTCAGCGCCGGCACAAAACCAACCCAGGTGCGACCTGAGGCAGTCGCCGTGATGCAGGAGGCTGGAATCGATATTTCCGGCTACCGCTCCAAGTCCGTGGATGAGTACGCAGGACAGGATTTCGATTACGTCATCACGGTCTGTGATAATGCCAAAGAGAGTTGCCCCATCTTCCCGGCTAAGACACAGCGTGTTCACTGGAGTATCGAGGATCCCGCCGCCGTGCAAGGCTCCGAAAAAGACAGGCTGGCGGCGTTTCGGCTCGCCCGAGACGAACTGCGAGCGCGGCTTAAGGCCTTCGCTCAAGGTCGTAAAGAAGGGCTATGCTGAACGCAACAACAATGAACTCTCGTTCCTGACTGTCAGCGCCGGGAGTTTGTCCTGACGCTGCCTCGAGCAGGGAAATGGGATTTGTTCTTGCGGCGGGAGGGGAGAAGCTCGCGGCTGATGGCCTTGAGGAAGCCGCGCCCCCAAAGGCCGATTAGCAGCAAGGCCCCGAAAAGCAACACGGCGTCGAGGCTGGCGCGGTCCCGGGTCCAGTAAACGCCTTCCTGCACGGTCAGCCAGATCGAGAACTCGTCCAGAGTGAGGGCGGCGCCGACACCGTAGAGCAAGGACATCAATCGGCTGGCAAGGAGAGAGGACGACTTGCTGCCGTTGCCTACTTCAATCAGCCAGCCAAACCCCACAGCCAGCAGGAGGAAAATCCCCCAGACCAAGTGATGCACGTGCGTGCCGCCTATGTAAAGGTACCGAAACGGGCCGATGTTGCGGGAGGCCAAGTACGCCAGCGAGCGAGCCAGGGTGAAGGTGGTAAAGAACCCGACTGCGGCGAGGAAAAGACAACGTCTGGGGAGGTCGGGGACATGCTGGTGAAAAAGCTCACCCACGCGCGGAATGTACAGCATCAGCAGGACGGCAGCAGTGGCGACGATAATCGAAATCGCGAGCAGCCAGGTTGTGGGCGACATAAGGGCTGCATCTCCTATTCGGCTTGGCCAAGCACGTTCTCTGCGTCATAGGGCAAGAACCTGAAACACGGCTGGGTACCCGGTGGTGACGGCGAATCCAGCGATGACAGCCGCCAACACCCAGTCACCGCAGCATCGCGTTCAACGCGAGCGAGATTGTACCATGCAATCTCGACTGCCTGGGCATTACCTTCGTGCCATAGACTCCGAGCCAGCATGTGCCGATCATAACCTTATGCGAAGGGCCTCGAAGACACCCATAAGGGCTGACAACGGCTAGAGGAGATCACAACGATGCGATTCCGAACCAGCAGTCTGTTTGTTATGTGTCGAGTGCTGTCAAGCGTGGCTGCACTCTTGTTGTTCATGGTGGGTAGTGCGCAGGGCCAATCCGTGATGACGCGGCATACGCGTCTGGAAGTGACCAGCGGTCAGGCGAAGTTTGTGAGCCGGCTGAGCGGCACTCAGATCTTGCGCCTTGACATTGTTCTACCGTTGCGCGATCAGGCCGGGCTAGAAGATTTCCTGCAAGAGGCCTACGATCCTGCCAGCCCGATTTACAGGCACTTCCTTACGGTGCCGGAATTCACCGAGCGGTTTGGCCCCACCCAGGAGGATTATGATGCGGTGGTGGCTTTCGCCAAAGGCAGCGGCTTCAAGGTGGTGGGCGGCTCCCGCGATGGCCTGGAAGTGCAGATCGAGGGCTCCGTAACGGTGATTGAAGCTGCTTTTAATGTAGCCATGGGCGTCTATCAGCACCCCACGGAGAATCGCACCTTCTATGCTCCGGATCGAGAGCCCTCCGTGCCTCTGGGATTCCCCCTCTGGCACATCTCGGGTCTGGACAACTTTTCGATTCCCCGTCCCGCCGGCCTGCACCGGAATCCCAATCCGAAGCCCAATGCGACTACGGGCTCCGGCCCTTCGGCCTCTTTTCTGGGCAGCGACATGCGGGCAGCCTATTATGGGGGAACGGCTCTCACCGGCGCCGGCCAGTCGGTCGGGCTGCTCGAATTCTATGGCACCGATCTGGCCGACGTGAGCACCTATTTCGCGAACGTGGGCCAGACGAACAACGTGCCGATCACGCTTGTCTCCACCGATGGATCCAGCACAAGCTGCCTCTATTCGGCGGGTTGCGATGACGCCGAACCGACAATCGACATCACCCAGGCGGTCTCGATGGCCCCAGGGCTGACCCGCCTCTACGTTTACGTGGGCAAAACCGATACCGCCATCCTGAGTGCCATGACTACCCGCACTCCGCTGAGTGCGCAGTTGAGCTGTTCGTGGGGCTGGACTCCGGCCGACCCCAGCACGGACGACCCGTACTACATGAAGATGGCAGCACAGGGCCAGAACTTCTTTGTAGCAGCCGGCGACAGTGGCGCGTGGGCTATCACCAGCCCCTCTTACCCGGCGGAGGATGCTAAGGTCGTCTCGGTCGGCGGCACCTCCTTAACTACCGCCAGCGCAGGCGGCGCGTGGGCTTCGGAAACCGCTTGGTCCGACAGCGGCGGCGGAGTTTCTCCTCACCACATTGCGATTCCGGCTTGGCAGAAGCTCTCGGGCGTGATCGACGCGAGCAACAGGGGCTCCACGACATATCGGAACGGCCCTGACGTTTCGGCGAACGCGGACTTCTCGTATTATGTCTGCGCCGACCAAAGCGGATGCACCGCGAATCTATATGGCGGAACCAGCTTTGCGGCGCCCCTCTGGGCAGGCTACTTGGCACTAGTCAATCAACAGGCAGTTGCCAACACGGGCAGGGTGCTCGGATTCATTTGTCCGACCATCTATAGCCTGCTTGCAGGACAAAGCAATACGACCGAGTTTCACGACATCACCAGCGGAAGCGACGGCTATGCGGCGGTAAAAGGGTACGATCTGGTCACTGGCTGGGGCAGTCCCAACGGCGCCAGCCTGATCAATGCCCTTACGGGGGCACCCGGTTCGGGCTTTAGCGTTTCTGCTGCGCCCACAACGGTCTCCGTGGCACTGGGTAATAGCGGGACCTCGACAATTACGACCGCCGTCTCGGGCGGGTTTAACTCGTCGATTGCCCTTTCCGCATCCGGCGAGCCCAGCGGCGTAAGCGTGACCTTCGATCCAACCTCCATCATCGGCGCCGGAACCTCAACGATGACAATGAGTGTCGCCTCGTCGACCTCACCTGGCACCTATCCGATCACCATCACCGGCACGAGCGGCGGCGCTACCCAAACCACCACCGTCTCTCTGAAGGTGGCGCCGGTGGGGAGCGGAGGCGACTTCACCGTCAGGGCATCACCGGCCTCGCTTGCTCTCGCCTGGGGCAGTTCCGGCACTTCCACAATCACGACCACCGTCTCCGGCGGCCTCAACTCAGCGATTGCATTGTCGGCGTCCGGCATGCCATCCGGCGTGACCGTGAGCTTCAGTCCCTCGTCTATCGCGGCCCCGGGCTCCGGGACTTCGTCAATGACGATCACGGTACGCCAGGGCGCCAAGACCGGGAACAGTACCATCACTATTACCGGGACGGGCGGCGGCATCACCCATACGACGGCAGTTGCTGTTAACGTCTCTTTATAGTGACTGCCGAGGGCAGTTGGTCGGTCCCGGAACGCTAGAACAGCAAAAGGCCTGGTCCATATGATCCAGGCCTTTCTCTTTTGTCCGCACCGCCTCGTCCGACCCGCTTCTCACTTCGTGCGCTTCAGGAAATCTCTGGATCAGTTCAAGATGGGGAGTCCGATGCAGAGTCGCCGGCGAGCAGATTCATCACCGCGAGGGCGCCGTCGCGGGCGGAGTGGGCGCGCGCCAGCTCGCGAACCCGTTTGCGAAGACCTTCAAGTTTCGAAGGCTCTGTCAACAATGAGGTAATGACCGGTGCCAGATCGTCAGGTTTCTTAATCCAGATTCCTGCTCCCCATTTTTCGATCCAGCGGCAGGTGCGCTCCTCGTTGCCGGGTAGGGGATTGAACGCCAGCATCGGCAACCCGCAGGCAAAGCCCTCGTTGAGCGTGCCACCGCCGGGTTTGCTGATCATCCAGTCGGAAGCGACCATCCATTCCTGGACGTTGTCGATCCAACCCAACACGCGGACCTGCGGCAGGTGTTTAAAGTGTTCTCGCAGGCGTTTCTCGACCCGCCGGTTTCTGCCCGCGAGCAGAACCACTTCCAAATCGGCTCGGACCTTGAGGATTTCCCTCAGGATGCGCTCAGGTGTGCCAAACCCCTGGCTCCCCAATGAGAGCAAGATCTGGATGGCGTCCGCTTTGACGCCCAGCTTCTCGCGAGCCACCGCGCGCGAGGGTAGTGAGGCGAACGCCGGGTGGATGGGTTGTCCGGTCGTCACCACCTTCGAGGCAGGTGCGCCGGCGCTGACGAGTTGGGCGGCGAGATCCGGATGGGTCGTAAGGAACAGGTCAACTTCCGGCTGCACCCAGGCGCGGTTGAAGTCCATCAACTCCACACCCACCAGCACAAAGTTAGCGTGCGCCTCCCGCTTGCACAAGGCGGCGAGTTCGCAGGCGCCGACCTCGGTAGCAATGACGGCGTCCGCAGCGAAATCACGGAGGAAGCGGAATAGAGGCTGAGCCCCGCGCCGGTAGAGCCAATTGGGCCCGATCGATTCGGACTGGGACTGCTTGCTCTCAATCCACCGCCACAGGCTCGGGCAGATGGCAAGTGGAATCACATAGGAATTGTAATAGGCCCGGAACCACGCTGTGCAATGCAGGAGCGTATCGACGACCTCCGCATCGACGCTGGGGCGGAGATCTGCAAAGGCCTGTCGCAGAGCCGCTGCGGCTCGCGCATGCGCCGCGCCGTGCGACGTGCTCAGGATCAGAATTCGTGGATCTGTGGCCACGGTCTTAGGTTTCCCTGCAGGACAGCAATTGATACTGTTTCTCTGAAATACCTGGGAGCGCGGGCATCCTGCCCGCCTTTCGCGCCGCAATTCCACGCACGCTGCGGGCAGGATGCCCGCGCTCCCAGGTATTTCATGGGTTCCGGGTGCCCGTCAGCCTGCGCGCATGAGCGACTGCTTTACATTCTGTGCTCGACCGCTTACCATCGCGGATTACCGATATGGAACTCTTCATCCTTGGCGCCGGCATGGGAATCGTGGGAGGAATGTTTCCCAACCCCTTGCACATGATCGCTCTGACCCAGGTGGCCTTGGGCCGATGGGGGCGTGCGATTTTCGTGCTGCTGGGGCCGCCACTGGTTGTTGATGGAGCCTTTCTTGTCGTCACTTTGTTTTTCTACCGTTGGATCCCCTTTGGCATCGTCCACTACATTGCCTACGTTGGCGGAGCAGTCGTGATTAGCTTTGCGACCTACGCCCTCTGGGGAATGCGCCGCACAACCGAGGAAGCGATGGCGAATTCCGCAGTATACACCTTCACGGGCGTCACCGTAGCCACGCTGGCAGAGGTGGCGGCTCCTGGAACCTGGGTTTATTGGATCACCATCGCCGGACCGATTCTCGCCGAGGGCCGGGCACACGGTTATGGGCACGTGGTGCCTTTCTTCGCCGGCAGTGTGGTCGGATACTACGGGGCGGCGATATTCTCCACGGCGGTCATGGCGTGGGGGGCCGGCCTGCACAAACGCTTTAAACAGCACCTAATCCTGGCAGCAAACATCCTGCTTTTGCTGATGGGCGTTTCCTACCTTTTGCGCGCCTACCTGAAGTAGTGTGCCCCCAGCGCTTCTAGTCCTGCGAGGACATCCCACGACACTTCGCCTCACCACCATGCATGAACATGGTTCCACCCATGACGCTATCGGTGAAAGCAGCGGTCTACGCATCGGCCCCGCAACACTTCTTGTATTTCTTTCCACTGCCGCAGGGACAGGGACTTCCCTCCCGCCACCCTGGCCTGCGCCGAACCCCAGACGGAGCAACCTCCGCCATCAGCTTACAACACGAAGGCGAGTTCAGGAACAGGAAGTTGGCCCGTGCGGGATGCCACCCGCTTGGTCCAACCGAGGGAGTCCGGTTGGTGAAGTTCGCCCTTCCACGCGCCTGACGATCGGAGAGATTAGAACTCTTGATGGTGGATTTCCCCGATTGGCTCCGGAACGCCGTTCGGCTCGAGGCATCTGTTAGAGTGTGAGAGAAGGGATTGCGCACAGGCGCACATCGCAGAAGGCCGCGTGAGAATGCGTGATTGAGACTAACAGAAGGATCCATGACTGAGGTACTGCATTTGTTAATCGATCGCCTTGACACTCCCATCGGTGAACTCACGATCGTGGCCGACGAGGGTGGAAACCTGCGCGCCGCCGACTGGACCCACACGGACGGCGACACACGTTTGCGCCGGTACTTTGAGCATCACTATGGAATCCATGGACTTCAGCTTGAATCGGCTGGCGACCCAAACGGTCTTACAAGCGCCCTCAGGAGCTACTTTGCGGGGGATCTCAAGGCGATTAATACTTTGCCGGTGAACGCGGTCGGTACGCCCTTTCAGTGCGAAGTGTGGCGAGCCTTACGCGAGATTCCGTGCGGCACCACGATTTCTTACGCCAATCTCGCCCGGCAAATCGGGCGTCCCGCCGCGGTGCGGGCAGTGGGCCTCGCCAACGGGTCAAATCCTGTGCCGATTGTGGTCCCGTGCCATCGCGTGATCGGTTCCGACGGGTCGCTAACCGGCTACGGCGGAGGTACAGAGCGGAAGCGCTGGCTTCTGGAGCACGAAGAAAAGTACTGTCAATTCAAACTCTGGAGCTAGCTGGACCGCGGCGGGCAGAGCGCGTTGGCTTATCTGTGTTTTTCGATACGGAGACATGGCAGCTATCTGTCATTAAACACGTTCCCAGGCGGAACTCGGGCTAGGTTCTCCGCGTACATTTCTTTAAAGATAATCCGAACGGCATGGAGGATGAACGATGGGCAGTTGGGCACAGCATCTCCGGTTTGCCGGGCGCCAGTTGCAGCGCAGTCCCGGCTTTACGGTCACCGTAATCGTCACCTTGGCCTTGTCCGTGGGCGCGAACACGGCGATCTTCTCCCTGGTGAATGCGCTCATGCTGAAGAGCCTGCCTTACCCGCATCCGGAGCGGATGGGCGCGATCTACACTCGTGTCACCGGCCCTAGAGCTTTTGATGAGCGGCACCATCTGGATGGGGAGCAATGGGAGTTGCTGCGCGACAATGTCCCCGCCTTGATCACTGCTGTTTCGGGAGGCAGCACGGGCGTGAACCTGCAGGCTGGTTCGCGCGCGCTGTACGTGCACGACGGGCGCGTCTCCGCTCACTACTTCGACGTGCTGGCTCTTCAGGCCATCATCGGGCGCAGTTTCTCTGAGGAAGAGGACCGTGCCCACGGGCCCAAGGCCGTAATTCTCAGCTACAACGTGTGGCGCAATCTCGGGGCTGACCCGAGCCTAATTGGCCAGTCCATCCTGCTGCGGAGCGAACCCTACACGGTAATCGGCGTGCTACCGCAGGGCGCCACGACGCCCTTGAACGCCGACGTTTACACCTCGCTGCAGCCCAGCCGCTCGGGCGAAGGAGAGGGAACGAACTTTGACCTCATCACCCGGCTGCGCAATGGATCGACCTGGCAGGAGGCGGATGCCGAGGTCAACCGCGCCTGGGCCTTCCGCAAGGACCGTTATGAACTGCAGAACAACCCAGGCGCACAAGTGACCTACTATTCGGTCCCGCTCCAAAAGGGGCAGACAGACTCGCTGCGTCCGCAGGTGCTGGCGCTGATGATGGCCGCCGGCTTCATCCTGCTGATTGCCTGCGCGAATCTGGCGGGCTTGACTCTGGTGCGCATTTTGCGCCGCGCCACGGAAGTGGCCACACGGTTGGCGCTGGGAGCCTCGAACTGGCAGATTCAGAAGCAATTCTGGGTGGAAAACCTGCTCCTGGCCATAGTGGGTGGGACAGTTGCTATCTGTGTGGGATTTATCGCCCTGCGCGGCCTCCTGCTGTTATTGCCCGAACACTTTCTTCCGGTCGCCAGCGTACCGCTCGACGGCCGAGTGATGGCTTTTACGCTCACGATCTCGGCGTTGACCAGTGTGCTGTTCGGAATGCTCCCGGCACTGGCCACGCGCAGGGTTGACTTGCGCTCATCGATGTCCGGCCGGGGGGAGGCCAGAGTGGGCAGCGTACGCCTCCGCCAGGCGCTGGTTGCCGGGGAGGTCGCCCTCACCGTCGTGCTGTTGGCCGCTTCCGGCCTGCTCATCCGCAGCCTGGTCCACTTGGAGACACTGCCGCCGGGATTCAATCCCAATGGTGTGATGGTCGCCAAGGCGTCTCTCGACGATGCTCGGTACCACAATCTCGCCGCCTTCCGAAAACTCTTGGACGATAGCACAGCCGCCATGCGGCAGATTCCCGGGGTGAAGAATGCGGCGGTGGGTCTGAGTTTGCCTTACGAACGCGCCCTGAACGACGGCATCACCCTCAGCGACGGCAAGGAGGCCGGGCGCCAGGATGCTACCGACGAGGTCTACATTACACCCGGATACTTCGACACCTTGCAAATGCCCGTGCTGGCGGGCCGCACCTTTACGGATGCGGACGGTCCCAATTCACAGCGCGTTGCCGTTGTGAACCAGGCCTTCGCGAGGAAATTCTATGGCGGCGCCAATCCCGTGGGCCGGTATGTGAATAAGGACACGTTGATCGTGGGCGAGGTGACGGATGTCTCGGTATCATCCGGCCTCTACGAAGGTGCTCCGCTCATGAGCGAGCAGGCGATGTACATTCCGGCCGCGCAAGTGCCTCTTCAGTACCTCCCACTGGTGCATATGTGGATTCAACCCGACTGGGTCGTGCGCACGGCAGGACCGGTAGAGGGATTGACGGCCGCGATGCAGCGCGCCCTTGCCAGCGCTGATCCCAACCTGCCGGCCTCCGGCTTCTACGCCATGAAAGATCTCATGGCGCGGACGCTCGCCACACAGCGCATCGAAGTGTCGCTGCTGGGCGCCATGGCGGCGCTGGCGCTGCTGCTAAGCGCGGTCGGCATCTTCGCACTGGTGGCAAACATGGTTGCGCAGCGGACACGCGAGATTGGAATTCGCATGGCGCTGGGGTCGACTCTCAGCCAGGCCATGCTCCAGATCGGCCGCCCAGGAGCAGGCGCTTCACTATTCGGCGTTGTTCTGGGGATGGTTCTTTCCTTTGGAGCGTTGCGAGTGATGCGCAGCGTAATCTATGGCGTGGGCGTCTATGATGCACCATCTTTGGCGGCGGTGGTGCTAACCCTTGTCCTGGTGGCACTGCTGGCAACGGCCCTGCCGACTCTGAAGATTGCCAAGATCGATCCGGCCCAAACGTTGCGCGAGGAGTAGAATGGTCTTGAAGACAACCTCCAAACTCTGGACATGCAGAATGAATCGAACCGCACGTGTTTTGCTTCTTGTTGCGTTCGCTGGACTACTGCTCTTGAGCAACACCAGCCGCGCTCAGGAATCGGCGAAGGCATGGGCCTCTTTCGAGTACCTTCTTGGTGACTGGGTGGGCGAGGGTGGAGGACAGCCGGGCCAGGGAACCGGCGGGTTCACATTTCTGCCCGATCTTCAAAACCACATTCTGGTGCGTAAGAATCACGCGGCATATCCGGCCACGAAAGACCGGCCGGCTTTCACACATGACGACTTGATGGTGGTCTATCAAGACTCGGATAATGCGCCTCCTAGAGCTGTTTATTTTGACAGCGAAGGACACGTAATCCACTACGCGGTTACGGCCTCCGCCGACCACAAAACGATTGAATTTGTGAGCGAGGCGCTGCCTTCCAGTCCCAGGTATCGTTTGAGTTATTTTATGACTGGCGGCGATGCTTTGACCCTCAAATTCGAAGTTGCACCTCCAGGCAAGCCTGACTCCTTCTCAACTTATATTGAAGCCAAGGCCAAGCGAAAGTAATGACGCCGGCAAACCCGGCTTGACAGAACACGTGTTTCTTGAGACTATCTAAGTTCAATACCGAATCAGGGCATCGAAAACCAATATGGACGACAAAAGCCTTTACTCAGGGCTGATCCGTCTGCATATTCTTCACCACGCCGCCCAAGAGCCTCTTTACGGAGTTTGGATCGCCGAGGAATTGTGGCGGCACGGCTACAAGCTCAGCGCCGGCACACTTTACCCGATTCTTCACGGTCTGGAGAGCAAGGGCTATTTGCGCTCCCACGAGGAGCGTAACGGCAAAGTTGCAAGGCGGGTTTACACCATAACACCGCTCGGCAGAAAGGCGCTGCGCGTAGCCAGGAAACGCGTGCACGAGCTGTTTGGAGAAATGTTCGGTGTGAAGGGTTGAGAGCCATATCAGTCTGTCTTCTGAGGTGAAAACTTTATGCGCCGGAGATTCCTTCCGGAGTTATCCGCCTTGGTTCTGATTCTAGTTCTAGGGCGAGGCCTCGCGGCACAGGTGGGCGGGCCGCCTGCGCGTGCCTTGACTCTCCCGGACGCGCTTGACTACGCTCTCCAGCACTACCCTGCCGTCCGCGCTTCGCTCGAACAAGCGGCGGCGGCGCGCGCCGGCATACCGCTGGCAAGAACCCAATATCTTCCCTATTTAAGCGGAGTCTACCAGGACGGCCGCGCCACCCAGAACCAAGTGGCCGGCATTTGGCTTCCGACCTCCATCACGCCCACGGTTGAAGGGCCCGTCGGCGGGTCTTCCAGCGGGCAGAGCTATTGGAACAGTCAAGCCGCAGTGCTTTTCTCCTGGGAGCCAATCGACTTCGGCCTGCGCGCGGCTGTCGTGGGAGGAGCGAAATCCGCGGCAGACAAGTCCACTGCGGACGTGGCGGTGACGAAACTTCAGGTGGCGACAGCGGTCGGCGATTATTTTCTAAGCGCCTTGGCGAGGCATCAGGCCGTCCTCGCAGCGCAGGCCAATGTGGACCGCTGGCAGGTTTTCGTCAAGTCCATTCACACGCTGGTCGACAACGCCTTGAAGCCGGGGGCCGATGCCTCACGTGCCGACGCTCAACTTGCCCTTGCCAAGACCCAGTGGTATCAGGCGCAGGCGGGAGAACAAGCGGCTTTGGCCACGCTTGCGGCGCTTATGGGCATGGCCGGCACGGAGGTCCAAACGGAGCCAGGGAATCTGGTTCAACTGCCGCCCGTGGCTGCGTTGCCGCGCGTAGCACCGGCCGATAACCCACTGGCGCGGGATCAAATGGCCGCGGTGCGGCAGGTGGAGGCGCAGGAAAAGGTGCTGAACCGGACGGATTACCCACGGATTTTTCTGGGAGCTGAGGCTTTCGGACGAGGCAGCGAGATTCCTAATAACGGATCGATCGCCGGCAATTGGGATGGGTTGGCGCCCGGACGGGGAAATTGGGTGACGGGGCTGACGATTACCTTCCCAAATGTTTTCGATTTTAAAACCGTGAGTGCACAAAAGCAGATCGCCAAGGCGAATGAGCGATCGCAGCGAGCGATTTATGACAGAACCATTCAGGACGTCACCGGCCGGTTCCAAGCGGCGCTGGCGGAACTGAAGAGCGCTCAACTGGTGGCGCAGCAAACGCCCGTTGAGCTGGCTGCGGCGCGCGCGTCGGAGACTCAATCGCGTGCGCGTTACGCGGCGAGCCTGGCAACCCTGGTTGAAGTGGCTGACGCGGAGAGTCTCCTGGCTCAAGCGGAGATGGACGATGCGGTTGCCCGGCTGAATGTGTGGCACAGCCTTTTCAATGTGGCCTCTGCGCAGGGCGACTTGCAGCCATTCTTAAGTGTGTTGCGAGGTTCTATCCCGTAAGAGGTTCGCCGGAGGTCCTAAGTTATGTGGTTGATTCGCGCGGCATTGAGACGCCCGATTGCCACCTTGGTGGTGGTGATCAGTGTAGCGCTCTGCTCCGTACTGGCCGTCACGCGGACGCGCATCGATATCTTCCCTAACCTGAATTTCCCGGTGATCTACGTCGCGCAGCCCTATGGGGGGATGAGTCCGGCGCAGATGGAAGGCTATCTCGTCTACTACTACGAATATCACTTCCTTTACATCAACGGGATTCAGAGTGTCGAGGACAAGTCCATTCAAGGCAACGGCATTTTGAAATTGACCTTCTATCCCGGCACGGACATGAGCCAGGCCTTGGCGCAGACCATATCCTACGTGAATCGCGCCCGCGCATTCATGCCGCCCGGAACAGTTGCGCCGTTCGTGATCCGTTTCGACGCCGGCACCGTGCCGGTCGGGTATATCGTGTTTTCCAGCGAGACTCGCACCCTCGGCCAAATCCAGGACTTGGCTCTTAACCGCGTGCGGCCGGCCTTCGCCACGCTTCCCGGCGTTACCTCGCCGCCACCCTTCGGCGGCAACCAACGCACCATTGTTGTCACGGTGAATCCGGATCGCCTGCGATCCTACAACATGTCGCCCGACGAAGTCGTGCAGGCCATCAATAGTGGCAATACTCTCCAGCCCGCCGGAAATGTGCGCACCGGCAGCCTGCTCCGCATCGCTCAGAGCGATGCTATTACACCCAACATCCAGACTCTTGCGGACCTGCCAATACGGACCGGCGCCGGCCCCACCGTCTACCTTCACAACGTCGGCGTCATCCAGGACAGCACGGACATCCCCACAGGATACGCACTCGTTAACAGCCGCCGTGCGGTCTACATCCCCGTTACCAAGCGACCCGACGCGTCAACGGTCGCGGTGGTGAATGAAGTCAAGAAGAGCCTGCCGTATTTCCAATCTCTGGTTCCCGAGGATATCAAGGTCACTTACGAGCTCGACCAGTCTCAGTACGTCAGGACCGCGCTGAGCGCCGTGGTCCGAGAAGGACTGTTCGGAGCCCTCCTGACCGGCCTTGTCGTTCTGTTGTTTCTCGGCGATTGGAAGAGTTCGTTTATCGTCATGACCACCATCCCGTTTGCGCTTTTGACTTCGGTGGTGGCCTTATGGCTTACGGGCCAAACCATCAACGTCATGACGCTGGGAGGGCTGGCTCTGGCGGTCGGTATCCTCGTTGACGAAGGTGTAGTCGAAATCGAGAACATTGATAGCACGCTTCAGCAGGAGCCTAACCTGCAGCCCGCCCGCGGCGTGCTCCACGCGACACAGAGAACCGTCTTGCCCCGCTTTCTATCCATGCTCTCTGTGGTTGCGGTTTTTGTTCCCTCATTTCTAATGTCCGGCGTTGCGCAAAACCTGTTCGTGCCTCTTTCGCTTGCTGTGGCCTTTGCGATGATTGCCTCCTTCCTGCTTTCGAGTTCCTTGCTACCCGTCTTATTCCTTTGGGTGCACCGCAACCTCGAAAGGGGCCGCAAGGCCCTCATCGCGGGGCGATGGGACTTTGATAGGGTTCGAGATCGCTGGGGTTCGTTCCTCACTCAGGTTGGGAAGCTTCGCTGGCCGGTTCTGGTAGTTTACGCCGGGATGGTGCTCGCTATCATTCTCCTGCTGGGTCCGCAGCTCGCCCAGGAACTGTTCCCCAGCGTGGGCGCCTCCCAGTTCCGCCTGCGTTTCGATGCCCCCACGGGCACACGAGCGGAGGAGACGGAGCGACTGGTGACGGGAGTGCTGGATGAAATCCGCCAGGCTGCGGGAGCGCAGAATGTGCTTATCACTCTGGGCTACGTGGGAACGCAGGGGGCAAGCTATCCCATCAACACAGTGTTCCTTTGGACGAGCGGGCCGCACGAAGCGGTCATTAACGTGGCGCTTCGGCCTGAGGCTCATATCGACCTGGACGGCTTCGAAGAGAAACTCCGGCAGATCCTGCCGCCGAAGTTTCCGGGATCGTCGTTTTCCTTCGAGCCCGGAAACCTGGTTGACCAGATCATGAACTTTGGCGCGCCCACTCCGGTCGAGCTGGCAGTGGCTGGACCGAACCTGTCTGCCAGCCGTGCCTACACGGAGCGGTTGCGAAATGAAATGGGAGAGATCGCCGACGTGCGGGACTTGAAATACGAACTACCCCTCGATTATCCGAGTGTGAATGTAAAGGTCGACCGCGAACTGGCGGGGCAGTTCGGTGTAACGACTGCGCAGGTGGCCCGGTCGCTCTCGGAGGCGACCTTTTCGAGCCGTTTCACCAGCCCGAATTATTGGGCTGATCCGAATTCCGGCATTGCCTATCAATTGCAGGTGCAGTACCCCCAATCAAGAATTACATCGCTCGAAGATGTCCAAAATATCCCGGTCATGCCGGGGCAGTTCCAGCACCCGTTGATCGGCGATCTGGCCAGAGTCGAAGACGGCACGATCATGGGCGAATACGACCGGCGCAACGGCTTTCGCATGTTGACCCTTTCAGCGAATATGGCAGGTCACGACCTGGGAAAGCTGGCGAAAAGCCTCGATGCCGCCATTCGCCGCGCCGGAGCGCCACCACGCGGCACCACCGTTCAAATGCGAGGCCAGATTGCGCCCATGCGAGAGACATTCACCAACCTTGCGGTTGGCGTGGGGCTGGCCGCTTTGGTCATCTTCCTGTTGCTGGCTGCGAACTACGAGTCTTTGCGCCTCGCCTTGGTGGTGCTGACGACGGCGCCCGCCGCGATCGCCGGAGTAATTTTGATGCTTCTGGCCACCCATACTACGCTGAATATCGAGTCCTACATGGGTGCCATCATGGCGGTGGGAGTGGGTACCGCCAACGCGATCTTGCTCGTGACCTTTGCGGATCAGCACCGCCGGAGCGGCGCGTCCTCGCTCGCCTCCGGGATTGAGGGCGTGAGGGAGCGAATGCGCCCCATCTTGATGACCAGCGCCGCCATGATTGCCGGAATGATCCCCATGGCGCTGGCACGAGAGGTCACGGCTCCCTTGGGTAAGGCGGTAATCGGCGGGCTCCTCGCTGCGACTTTGGTCAATTTAACTGTGCTGCCCTTCGTATTCTCTGTCGTCCAGCAACGCGCCGCGACCGGTTCTCCCTCGCTCGACCCCGACGACCCGGAAAGCCGCTATGCGAAGGGCTAGGAACAAGGTGAACCACCAAGGCACCAAGAGACAAAGGAAGGAGATAACGAAAATGCGGGAGAGGACAGGACGCACGTTTCGGGTTGAAACTGCCTTGTTTTCCTGGTGCCTGGGTGTCTCCATGCTGGCGTCGTCCTGCCGCCAGGACACCGCCGGTACCGCCTCCGCCGCCCCACCGACGGCGCCACAGTTGGAAGTAACTACGGTGAAGTCTGCGAAGCTGAACACTACGGAGCGTTTGCCGGCTGAGCTCACGCCCTATGAACGCGTCGAGGTTTTTGCTAAAGAGACCGGTTTTGTGAAATCGATCGCGGTCGACCGCGGCTCCAAAGTGACACAAGGGGAACTCATAGCTGAGCTGGAGGCCCCGGAATTGGTGGCCCGGCAAGCCCAAGCTTACGCCGCGTACGAAAGCGCTCAATCGCAACTCGCCGCCGGGCAAGCCAGGCTGGCCTCAGACCAAGGCACCTATCAGCACATGAGCGCTGCGGCCAAAGTGCCTGGTGTCGTGGCCGCCAACGACCTTGAGATTGCGCAAAAGACCGTACAATCAGATGAGGCGAACGTCGCAGCCCTTGAGAAAACAGTCCAAGCCGCCCAGGAGAATCTTCGGGCGGTGTCGCAGCTTCAATCCTATTTGAGAATCGTGGCCCCGTTCGATGGCGAGGTGACGACTCGCTACGTTCACCCCGGCGCGTTAGTCGGTCCGGCGGGCGGCCCCGGCGCCTCGACCCCGATTGTGCAAATTCAAACGCTCGCGCGGCACCGGTTGGTGATCCCCGTTCCGGAGTATGATGCGGCCGATATACCTGTAGGAACCGTGGTGAGTTTCACCGTACCGTCCTACCCGGGACGAGTTTTCCAGGCCCCGATTGCCAGGGTCTCGCGCGCCGTGGACAACAAAACGCGCACCATGCCTGTGGAACTGGACGTGCGAGACTCACGGGCAGAACTTAATCCAGGCATGTTTTGCGAAGTGTCCTGGCCGGTGCGCCGTGATTACTCCACGCTGTTTGTCCCTGCCTCTGCCGTGGCCAACGACCTGGAGCGAGCCTTCGTGATTCGCATTGAGAATAATAAGGTCAAATGGGTGGACGTGAAGACCGGAGCCAGATCCGGCAACCTCATCGAAGTCTTCGGCGACTTGAAAGAGGGCGACCAGGTGGCGACGCGCGGAACAGACCAAATACGTCCCGGAGCCACGGTGGCGCCTCACTTGGTTGCCTCACCGTAGCCCGCGCGGCGGCGGAGCGTTTGTGGGAACCATCCTGAAAAAGAAAAGGGGTTAACAGGAGCATGAGACCTCTCTTCCAGTTCTTGTTCAGACCAACGCGCGGTGCGGCCGGCGTGGCGCTGATTCGTCTTGCCGTCGGCTTGATATTTCTGACGCAGGGCATCCTGAAGTACATTGACCCCAAGATGGGAGTGGTCCGGTTCACGCGGATTGGATTTCCGCATCCCTATTTCACCGCGCATTTAGTGGGGACATTTGAGATTGTCTGCGGCTTTCTTGTGATGCTCGGGCTTTGGACAAGGGCCGCAGCCGTTCCGCTCTTGGTTGTCATCCCCACCGCGATTGCCACCACCAAGGTTCCTGAACTGTTTCGAGCCGGCCAAGGATTCTGGTTCATGGTGAGCGATGCTCGCACCGATTTCGCCATGCTCTTTTCGCTAGTCTTTCTGATTGTCGAAGGCGGGGGAGCGTGGTCATTGGACGCACGAAAAACTCTCGATCCAGGGGAAAACCCGCCGAGGTGAACAAGATGAAACTCTGCGTTTGCGTATTTGCGCTTACGGCCGTGGCTTGGGGGCAAGTGCCCCATCAGAATCACCCCCCTTCGTCCGCGGAGTATGCGAAGGTGCTCGAGGACCCATCGCGCGATGCTTGGCAGAAACCGCACGAAGTGGTAATGGCGCTGGGTCTGAAACCTACAGACACAGTCGCCGACATTGGCGCGGGGACCGGCTACTTCGCGCGCCGTTTCGCGATGCACGCCAGCAAGGTCTACGCCGTCGATATCGACCAAAAGTTGTTGGCGATTGCGAGCAGCAAAGCGCCCGCGAATCTGCAGACGATTCTTGCCGCACCCGATGACCCGCGCCTTCCGCCACGGTCAGCGGACTTGATCTTCTTTTGCGATGTGGTTCACCACTTAGGGGACCGTCCGGTGTACTATCGAAAACTTGCCAATGTGCTGAAACCGGGCGGGCGCATCGTAGTCATTGATTTCTACAAGAAACCGCTTCCGGTCGGCCCACCGGAGTCGATGAAGCTCACCGAAGAGGAAGTCATTGCGGAATTTCAGGAGGCAGGTTTCGGCCTTAGCAAACGATCCAATATACTGCCCTATCAGTACTTTCTGTTCTTTGACAGACGCTAGCGAAGAAAAGCAAGCAGGTTATTCACGCGCCGGGTGGTCACATTAGTAGAAGGTAAGAAAAGGCATCCTATAATTAGTTAAGGCATCACTTAGTTCACGGTTCCAAGGACTCAACACCCTCTTATGACTTCAGAAAGGTCAACGAACCCTACACCTGAAAGCTCCGCACCCCCCGGCAGCTTGCAGAACCACCGATGCCCCCGAACGATCACTCGATGGTCATTGCCACTCCGGTATACGGCATAGTCAGAACCGACTTCGACCAAGGCGAATCCCGACTCTCTCAGGAGGGCGTCGCACAGGCCAGCAATCGAGGCTGCTCTCCGCTCATCTTCGGCGCGGAGAGGAGAGGTTTGGGAATCAGGTCGTTCTGAGGGAAAGTCCGTATCCGCAACTCCGGGCATCGGGGCGCCTCCTCGTGCCGGACCCTCACATATCTATATCGTACACCTCGGAATAGGATTTTCAACTCGGAACTCCAAATCGCCACCGATGTTCTATTAGTTAGCAAGCCATAGGTAGATGGCCATTAATACGCTAAACACGCACTTGACAGTAGAGCCAGCACTTACTTCGCCAGATTCTTCTCGCTGCTTCTGACCCTCGGGCCTGCAGCTTCGATGATGCCCAGCGCTCAGAGAGTTCCAGCAATACGGGTGACAACGTGCGGGTGATAACGCCTGCGCAGCATCAACCATCTCGTGGTATTCTCTCTCGCGAGTGCTAACCCTATGAATGTTCTGCTATTTGGCGCCACCGGCATGATTGGTCAAGGTGTTTTGCGCGAGAGCCTCCTCGATCCAGAGGTGCAAAATGTCCTATCGATAGGGCGTAGTTTGACAGGACAACGCCACCCCAAGCTACGCGAACTCGTACGCACTGATTTCCTCGGTTTCTCTGCCCTCGAGCCAGAGATCGAGGGGTTTGACGCATGCTTTTTCTGCCTCGGTGTCTCCTCAGCAGGCATGTCGGAGGAGCGTTATCAGCGCGTCACGTACGATATCACGATGGCAGTCGCACGCACGCTCGCGAAACTCAACCCGGAGATGACGTTCATTTATGTGTCGGGAATGGGCACAGACAGCACGGAGCGCGGCCGGGTGATGTGGGCGCGGGTGAAGGGCAAGACCGAGAATGCTCTGATGAAATTGCCGTTCAAGGCACGGTATATGTTCCGGCCGGGATTTATTCAACCGTTGCGCGGGATTCGTTCGAAGACCAGGCTGTACCGGGCATTTTACACAATTACCGGACCGATTTACCCCTTAATCAGGGCGCTCTTCCCGAGGTATGTGACAACGACGGAGAAATTAGGACGCGCCATGATCAAGGTCGCCAAGCAGGGTGCCCGGAAATCAGTGCTGGAAAACTGGGACATTAACCGCCTTTGAAAACGCCAGCGCCGAAACGGCGCGCTCAAACCTTCGTTCATCCAGGGACGAGGCTTTGCGGCTGCTTTTGCCTCCGTTACTGAGGCCGGTTCTTCCCGATTATCGTTGCTCGCGCCGGCGCCCGTTACTGAAGCACGGACGAATCCCCATGGCTTTCTAGCCAGTCGCGCAGCCCCTTTACGACGCGGGGGTCGAGTTGCGTGCCTGAGCAACGACCCAATTCACTCAGCGCCTCACTGACCGTGCAGGGGTTCTGATAACGCGAACCTCTGACCATACAATGGAAAGACTCAGCCACAGCCAAAATTCGGGCTCCGAGGGGGATCTCTTCGCCTTGCAAGCGGTCGGGGTAACCATTGCCGTCGTACCGTTCGTGGTGGTGACGCACGATTCGCGCAATCCCTTTCTCTTTCAATGTCTCCAGGATCTTCGAGCCCCAGGCCGCGTGGCTCTTCACTGTTTCGAATTCCTGCTCCGTTAGAACCGTGGGCTTACGCAGCACTTCCTCGGGCACACTGATTTTGCCAATATCATGGACAATCGCCGCCAACGTGATATCTTGAATCTCCGCCTCAGGCAGACCCACCTGGTTAGCGATCTTGGTCGCCCACCAAGAGACCTCCTCGCAATGGCCGCGTGTGTAAGGGTCCTTGGCTTCGATCACGAAAGCCAGGGCCTCGATAGTGTCGAGGAGCGGCGTTGTCCTCTGCTCAAACTCTCGCTGTAGTGCGCGCACGCCCGCATCGAGTGCCATATATTCCTCCCTCTGCCCTCGCCCTGCTAGGCAGGGGCAGCCTGTTCTTCCCGATTTGCTCGCGGAGCTCTATCCCGCCTGGTCCAAGAACGAACTCTCCCCCTTGGGACCTCTGATCTCTATCTGTATTTTCGGCTGAACGAATTGATGAAGTGAGGGAAATTACTGACGACCCTTCACCGGGCAGCGGGGACTGGAATCTGCTGGGCTGCCTTTCACCGGCAAGGAAAGAAGCGAGAGCTCACCGCCTCCACCTGGTGGGGCGGATGCCAGAGCTAACAGAATTATGGATCACTGGCCCCCGACGGACTCCGTCTCTGAGGTCCGAGTCCTAGGCTGGGTGCGCGCGTTGTTTCCGCGTTGAGGAAAGCCAAACTGCTGCCTGTGCACCACCATGCAAGGTGGTCGTCATTCCAAGAGCCTCCCAGGCAGCGTGCCCGTGGAAGCCGGGCACACTTCCGCTCCAAAACCGGAGAACGATTCCGTTTTCGAGTTGATTAATATCTGTCCAGGGGCGGAACACCGCCCGGGAATGGCTATTGGATCCTGATTACCTTTTTAGCAATCAGCGCGTCGACTCAAGAACTGAACGCACAGCTATTTCCGAGTGTTGGCCTCAATCTTCTCTAAGATGGCCATGAGCTTATTCGTTTTGCGAATGTAAATCGTGGGTACATAAATCGCGAGCAGAGCAACGACCACAATACTTGAAAAGAGCACGGTCACAGACAACTCCATAGTAGCCTCCGGCAGAACGAGAATCGAATCTTGCGGGATATATATACAACGACTGAGCGGCTTGAGCAACAAGTAAATTAAGGATTGATTTGCATGGCGCGCGGTCGTAACAAAGCAAACACGACTTGAAGTGGTTCTTGTCGAGCCAGGAACGCACCTGCCGCCCCTTCTTGTGCCAAAACCGGGAATGATTCTCGCCTGAAAAGTGCGGGGGATCAACGGTACTAAAGTAAGGTATCGAACGATAAGGTGTGCGCACTTCACAGCACGCCATATTTCAAGTACACCTCACGAAGCGACTTGCCCTCGAGGAGTTCCTTACGGGAGAGATCCTCTTTCTGCACCTTTTCTTGCGCCTTCACTAAGACCGCCTCTTCAACCTCGTTGGGCACCACGACGATGCCGTCAAAGTCAGCGAAGATCAGGTTGCCTGGCTTTACCAGTACCTCGCCGCAACGGATGGGAACATCATAAGCAACAACCATCCCGCGTCCCATGGAATCAAGAGGGCGAATGCCGGCATAGTAAACGGGAAATCCCATTTCGATGATTCGGTTGCAGTCCCGGACCTGGCTGTCGCAAACGCAGCCTACGGCGCCGTTTCTTTTCGCTACGGTGCTCATCAGTTCACCCCAAGGCGCGTTTGTCCCGGCATAATCGGTTGAATGTACGACCACGTCCCCGGGTCTGAGCGAATCCACCGCCTCGATTTCAAGTCCGTAAGGATCAACCTCGTTGACGTAGTCCGTCTCCATCCAGCGAAGGGTCCGGGCGTGGCCAACGAACCCGCAGTTCTTTCGGTCGGGCAACAAAGGGCGCAGCCGATGGTGCATCGCTTGGTTGCGGTAACCAAGGCCATCCAGGATGTCGCACACCGCGGCCACGTAAAGATTCTCGCGAATGAACTTTTTGATTTCAGTGTCGCTGGCAAACATACGCGGCACCCCCTTTCGCACAATCGGGTGGTCGGCAGATCGGGTGAACAATTTGCGATTTGGAATTTGTGATTTGTGATTGGTGATTGAAAACGAAATCACAAATCACAAATCTCAAATCACAAATCGTTCGACCGATCACCCGATTTCTATGACTCGCTAAAATCAATCATGATGGGCCGCTCGCGGAACCCGCGGGTTCTGATGGCGCAGTAAATCAATCCTGCCGTAAACCAGACTCCTCCGGTGATTTTAGCGGGCGTTTTAAGGCCCAGCCAAATCCAAAGGCAAAACACAAATCCGATGAGTGGCATTACAACGTCCGCGAACCATCGCCGCTTGCGGCCCGACTGTTGCACGATGGCAAACTGCCAGAAGGCGGCAAAGTTCACTCCCATGAACGCCAGGAAAGCGCCGAAATTCAGGATCTCACCTGCCTGCTCGTAACTGACAAACAGCGTCCCAATATACGCCACGATTCCGATCAACCAGATGTTGCGGGTAGGCGTGTTACGCTTGGGATCAAGGTAGGCAAAAAGCTTGCGCGGAACCACGTTATCGCGTCCCATGCCGAAGAGCAGGCGCGCCGCACCTACCTGGCCGGTGAGCCCCGCGCCGATCGTGGCGAGGATCAACACCGAGCCCAAGGCCTGAAAGAGGAGCGGCCCTCCCACCCGGCTGGTCACATCCATGAAAGCTGTCTCGGTGTTATGGAAGGTCCTGTAGTCGGGCCAAACTCTTTGCCCAAGATAGATCTCCAAGCCCCCTACGATTCCGGTGAACAAGCAGACTGAGACCGTGGCCAGCATGACGTTGCGCTTGGGATTCTCAACGTCCTCTGCCAGGGTGGTAACACCGTCGAAGCCGATATAGGTGAGCGCGGCATAAGAAGTGGCAGTCCAGATAACCCGGATGTCGAAAGTCTTGGGATCGTAGAAAGGCTGGGTAGAGAAAACCCCACCCCACCCCTGAAGGTGGAAAAGGTAACGCACCGCCAGGACCATAAAGATTCCAATTACCACACACATGATCGTGAGAAGGATGACGTTGGCGCGTGCTGTGGCGCGGATGCCTCGCAGGTTCAGCCAGGTCATGATCCCCACGAACATCGCAGCCAGAAGAGCGTAGGGTATAAATGGGAAAAACCGTTGGATCGTGAGAGCGCCGTAGATACCGTTCAGGAGCGGTTGAATGAGGTAGTCAAGAAACATCGCCCAACCCGTAAGGAAGCCGAGGTGAGGATTGAGACCGCGCCCGACGTAAGTGTAGGCGGAGCCGGCCGTGGGGTAGAGTGTCGCCATCCTCCCATAACTGACGGCCGTCAGCATCATGGCGATCATCGCAATCAGAATCGTGGTGACGAAGTGGCCGTGGGAGAGGACCTGCGCAACTCCAAACATGGGCACCGGCGCGATCGGCATAATCAGCACGATGCCGTAAAAGATCAGATCCCACAATGTCAGGACACGCCGCAGGCGCGGGACCGGGACGCCGGTTTTTGCTGCGCTCGAAGCTGAAGTGTCGCTCAAGTAACGCTCCCAAAGCACCGACCGTTCAGGGTCGCAGGTCTGCAAGATGTTGCAGGGTCACCCTTGGCGGTTGCGCGCGGGCAATCATAAGGGCGGCCCCTGCCACGAGAATTCTCAAAGCTCGTGACGGTATTTCGACAAGAGTTCTGCCCCCGATTCCGTGACCCTGAGGACGTACTCGAGCCGCATGCCCCACCGGCCTTCGAAATACATTCCGGGTTCAATTGCGATAATCATATTGGGCTCGAGGGGGATGTCATTATAAGGAACAATCCGTGGTTCCTCATGCCAGCTTATGCCTAGGCCGTGACCCGTGTGGTGCGGATAGCTTCCTCCGAGCCTGGCCACACCGCTTCGCACCTGCCGGTCGAGATCGCAGGCCCGAAGCCCAGGGCGTACAGTCGCAATCGCATCGGAGAGGACATTCGCCAAGCCGTCAAACGCTACTTTGTATTCCTTGGCCGGTTCGCCGGCACAACAGGTGTTACAACTATCGCCCCAGTACCCGAAATGTCGAGGAACCAAGTCGACGATGAGCAATTCTCCGGACTCAAACTTTCGAGCGGTGGGCGGACCTCCGATGAGGGCAGTGCGGGGGCCCGAAACCACATCCGCAATAATCGGAACCCGGCCTCCTTCCCTAAGTTCCATGGCTTGGCGTAGTGCGGTGAAGATCTCAATCTCGGTACGGCCCGCAGTTGCCTGCTGCTTAGCTATACTCTGGCCGAGGTCGCACAAGGCCAGCGTTGCACGCATGGTTTCGAGTTCTTCCGCATCCTTCACCATGCGAAAAGCCGAGAGGACATCTTTGAACGAGCAAAACTCCAATTGGGGACAGTCGGAACGCAATGCGTCGAGGAGCGCAGCGGGGATTTCTTCCGGCTCGATGGCGACCTTGCTTCGCGGAAGCGGCCGCAACTTCGCCGTCAGTTTTGCGGACAAGTCCCGGACCGCGAACATGGGCTTTTCAATGATGTAACTCGAGAAACTCTCTCGCGATACGGCCCCCGCAATGCCATCTCCGGGTTCCATGTCTGCGAGGTACAAAGTTGGCCGCTCGCCGCGAATCCAGAGGAATACTCCTAGCAGAGGAGTCATGGGAGAGGGTTCCAGTTCCACCGTGGCTTGGTATCCCGTGAAGTAGCGGAGGCTAACGAAGGAACTGAACAGAGCGTGGTCGATGCCGTTTTCTTGAAGAGTCCTGGATAGCCTCTCGAGTCTATCTTTGACCATGAGTGACCTTTCCGAGTGGGCCTGGGTCTTCGACCCACCCAAAGGAATGAAAATCACAAATGTCGTCACCCCCGCGAAAGCGGGGGTCCATTGGTGATCCGGAACACAATGGATTCCCGCTTTCGCGGGAATGACGTGATTTTCGAGAGAGAGGATTCATGAGTCGCTGACTCCTAACTTCGAACTGCCGCCGCCTAGCTCGTTGGAGGCAAACCAACCCCAAAGCCGCCGCTCACCTCGAGAGCCGCGCCGGTCATGAAGGAAGCATCCTCGCTGGCCAGGAACACGGCGACCCGGGCAACCTCTTCAGGTTGGCCGATGCGCCAGAGGGCGTGGAGCTTTCCGGCGGCCTGCCGGGCCTCGGCAGGGTTTGGCTGAACCTCAAAGTATCCCCAGGCCAAACCCGCGTCGATGTATCCCGGACAAATACAGTTCACTCGAATTCCTTCTTTGCCGTGATCGATGGCCATAGCCTTGGTCAAAGCGATGATTCCACCCTTGGTGGCGCAGTAGCCCGCGCACATCGGTTCAACGAAGAAGCCGTTCACGGAAGCCATGTTGACGAGGCAGCCATGGGTTTTTCTTAAATGGGGAATACTATACTTTGAGCAAAGAAAGACTCCACCTAAGTTGATGCTGATTTCTCGAGTCCACTCCTCAAACGTAGTATCCTCCACGGTTTTGTTAACCTGGATGGCGGCATTATTGAACAGCACGTTGATCCGTCCGAAAGTTCGCAGTGTCTGGTCCACCAGGGCCTGGACCGACTCAGGATCCGACACGTCCGTCTGAACTGCGAGAGCCGATCCTCCCGCGGACTTGATCTGTATCGCCGTTTCCTGTGCACCCTCCAGATTGATGTCAGCAACCACCACCAGGGCTCCCTCCTTGCCGAACTCCAGGGCGCCGGCCCGTCCGATACCGGATGCGGATCCGGTGATGATCGAAACCCGACCTTCAAGCTTCATGCTCTATCTCCTCTTTTCAAGACTGCAGGTAGTGCGACGCTGGCACAACAACTGTCATCGCAGTCGCCCCAGCGCCCCCTTCCAGCTTTCCGGCGCGCGATATACAGTAGCGCTGATTTCTACCGTGAATTCCTCCCCAGCCTCCAGGGTTCGACTGGTTTTCTCCTCGTATGCCTGCGCGAGATTCACCGGTACGCTTGTCCAGGGCTCGAGGATGACGTGGTGGTGGCCGCGCCATCCGCCGTAGTTAAGCCACATCCACAAACATGGACACTGCTGGAGCGGGAAACGCAGAAGGAAACCTTCGCCAGAGGAGGAGTCCTCCACAGCGTAGATGCCCTCCGCAAGATCAACGGCGTAATGGCCAAAGCACAGGTTCGAGTCAACGTTCCGAACCTTGTTCATTTGCGACCTGCCCGCCTCCGCCTCCAGAATCGGCCAGTCGTAACGCTGCCCCGGCGCCCCCCACCCGGGCAGGTTACATTGTGCAATTATGGCGTGCTTGGCGGGAACGTGCAGAACCGTGTGCTCGTTAATTGCAAGGGCGGGATGAGTCCCCCAAATAAAGTCCAGCCGCATGGGGCCGAGATTCGTAATCCGATAGTGGATCCGCACAACCGGAGACAGTCCCTCGAGCGTCACCGTCTTAACGGCTTTCACGGGACTGATGGGGCCGAAGGCCGATAATTGCGCCTCGATATCTTTCCCGCGTCGCCTGACAGCATCGACATTCCAGCGCACGGAACGCAACTCGCCCAAGTTCGGGTAGCGTTGCTCCCGGTGAACACATTCATCGCCAGTGGGAAAGGCGTCGTCCCAGCCTCCGCACCAGTAGTTGTCGAAATCCGCTTCCACGGGATAGGTCTGGGGGGGAATCCTCGGGTTGTGCCACAGAAAGTTCTTTCTGGTTGGCTTCCAGATTAGATCGTAGATCTTCGCTCCGAGGTCGGGAAGCAGACGGACTTTGAGCCAGCGGTTTTCGAGATCCAGTGTGGTTAAGGATCCCAGTCCGTTCTTGCGAAGTGAATGCGATGCCATATCAGCTATCAGCCGTCAGCTATCTGCTTTCAGCTATCTGCCTTCTCCGTGGGAGCATGCACTGTACTTGCACACCGCAGCCACAAGGGTCGCCCCTACACGGCGTAAGCCTTTAGCGTATCCGCGTTAATCTCGATCCCCAACCCAGGCTTGGTGGGTACAGCCACCTGGCCGTGCACGACTTTGAAAGGTTCGGCCAAGAGTTCCCGCCGCAGGGCTGAGTCCGTCACCGAAAACTCCAGAAACGCCGAGTTCGGAATGGCGGCAATCAAATGCAGACAAGCCGCCACCAACACTCCGGTTCGAAAGGCGTGGGGCACACACAGGCGATTGACTTCCTGCGCCATGTAGGCAATACGCTTCGCTTCGGTAAGCCCGCCCACGCGCGAAATATCCGGCTGGATCACGTCCAGGTGGGCATCCCAAATCAGACGGCGGAACGTCCACCGGCCCACATCCTGTTCCCCCGCCGCAATGCGCAGCGAAGTAAAATCGCAGAGGCGCCGATAATCCTCGATCGCTTCCGGGGGAAAAGGCTCTTCCATCCAATAGATGCCCAGAACTTCGAATTGTTTGGCGGCTTGCATGGCCATCTTCAAGGTGTACCCGTGGCCGATATCGATCATCACCTCAATATCAGGGCCCGCGGCGGTTTTTGCCGCCGCTGCGAGTTCGACATCTCTTCGTACATCTTTGCCGAGCGGGCCGTATCCGAATTTCACGGCGGTGAAACCCTGCTCAGCGTAACGGCAGACCAACTCCTTGACTTCCTGCACGGTCTCGGGCATCAACATACTTGCATAGGCACGGACCTTTTCACAGAAACTTCCCCCCAGCAGTTTGTGAACGGGCTTGCCAACCGCTTTGCCGAGGATGTCCCAAAGCGCCATATCCACGCCGCTCATGGCGTGGACAACCACGCCCAGCCGCCCGTAATAGTTCGTCTTCCGGTACATACGGTCCCAGATCTGCTCGATGTCGAAGGGGTCCATGCCGAGCAAGACTTCGCGCAGTCCGTAGCAGGTGCCGTGCGACATTTCCGCGTTCACGACGGCTTTGCCGACCTCCGGAGAAGTGTCGACCTCTCCGTACCCTGTTATGCCTTCATCGGTCTCGATGCGAATCAACAGGTCATCCTGAGTTCCGTCGGCGACGGCTTGCCGCTCCGGCAGACGCAAGATGATCCCTTCCACACCGGTGATTTTCATGTTAAGCCCCACCGCGTTCGATGAACGCAAGTATAATAGCCGTTCTGGGGACTTGACTGTCAAGACTCTCAGACTCAATTTAGGTTGTTGGCGCAAAAAGAGGAACGAATTTCGCACTCGGGGTGAGTGATGTTCAATTCTCGATTTCTGCTTTTCGGGTTGTTGATTGTTGTTTGCGTTGTGTTCCCGGCCCGCGCGCAGGACCCGCAGGCCAGCGCGCGAATCACCATTGACCCCGCGCAAAAGTTCCAGGAGATCCAGGGGTTCGGCATCAACTACACCGGCCCCTATTTCCGCAACGATCAGAAGGCGACGTTCGACACGCTGATCGACGATCTGGGTGTGACGATGTTTCGGGTGGTGGTTTACCTGGTCTATTCCAATTGGGAGGAAACGCCGGGCGCCAAGGACTGGGAGTATTGGAACGATCGCTACTCGACGCCGATTTTCGAAGCCTCGTGGAACGGCCTGCGGTACTTGAACTCGCGCGGCATCCGCCCCATGCTGGCGCTGATGGGGCCAGTGCCCGAATGGATGACCGGCAAGAATCCACCGCCGCCCCGGCACGCCGTGTGCCAACCCAAGGTTCCGCCCAACTTGCAGGGCTATTTGAGCCCGGCCCACTACGACGACTTCGCCGAGGAAGTCGGCACGATGGTGGAATACGCGCGCATCCAGGCGCATATCGACTTCGACTACTTCAGCCCCTTCAACGAGACGGACTGCTACCCTCCGGAAGGTCCGCGCATCGACCCGGACGAAGCGCCGAAGGTTCTCGATGCCGTGGCGCAACGGTTGAGGAAAGAAGGGCTGGGAGATGTCCAGTTGGCTGTTGCCGACAATGCGATTATCACCAGCGATTATACCGATCCTATTCTTAAAGACGATGAATTGATGAAGCAGGTCGGCGTCTTCACTTTTCACACCTACGGCGAAGACTCGATCGGCGCGCAGGTGGACCGGGTGAAAACCAGCAAGTACGCGCGCGTTCCTGTGTGGCTGACGGAGTACGGCGATTTGAACGACGAGGACAAGAGCTTCGAAAACCAGTGGAAGAATTTCTCGCTCAAGTCCAACCGGCGCGCGCTGACCGCACTCAACCAGGGCGCCAACGCCTTGTTCTACTTCGACGCCTTTGACGACTACGAGGAGTGCGCCCGGCGGCTCTGCTTTTACGGCCTGTTCCGAAGCGCCAGTCATGTCTACTCCCCGAAGAAGAGTTATTACGCCACGCGGCAGCTCTATCACTTCGTGCGGCCCGGCTGGCGGCGGATTGCTGCCACGAGCGAAGCCCCTGGCCTGATCGTTTCGGCCTTCCAGGGACCGACACCGGACGCGCTGGTATTGGTCGGAGTGAAGGAAGGCGGCCCGGGCCGCTTCGAAATCGATCTGCCGCAGACCGGTTCGACGCCCGCGAGCTGGGATCTCTACGAGACCACGCGCGAACTGGATTGCCAGAGAGTCGTGACCGTTGCCGTGCACGATGGCCGTGCGGAAATCGACCTGCCCGCGGAGGCAGTGTTCACGCTGGTGGGGAAGATGTAAGGGCATTCCGCCGACCGGCGGATGGTCGCCCGGGCTACTGCAAGGCCGTAACTAGCCTAGGTTACAGCGGCTTCTCCGTGCTCTCCGTGGCTTGGAGAAAATTAAACACAGAGATCACAGAGACGCTCTGTGGTCTCTGTGTTGAGCTTTTTGATGGCACGGAGGAGACTGAGAACTTCATTGGGTTGCGGCCGCCGATCCGCGCTCTGCGGCGGGCTGGACTGTTCGAGCGTATTTCTTCAGCCGCTCTTTGTCGCCCCACACGGATTCCGTGTGGGCCAGGATTTCCTCCGGCGTGAGCCAAAGCTGTTTCATTCTCCTCTCGCTATGCAATCGCGCCATGTCGTTGAAGTGGGGCGAAGCGGGGTCCTCGGATTCCCCATACGGAAGAAGACTCCAAGCCTGCTTGGGCGAACCTTCCTCGACCACCAGCAAGTGTCCCCAGCCGT
Organism: uncultured Acidobacteriota bacterium; assembly: GCA_963831905.1. Lineage (GTDB taxonomy): Bacteria > Acidobacteriota > Terriglobia > UBA7540 > UBA7540 > CAVROP01. The sequence goes on from CAWHRX010000010.1 coordinate 1,520,067, forward strand.
CGTCACAGTGGATCGTTCCGTCTTCAGCCTGAGGGCCGTCATCGGGGTGGAGCACGTCAAACACGCCTGTCCCATCCATGGGGAACGTGCCGCCGCGCTCGACCACGTTGACCCTGCCCCAGGGGACTTCTGCCTCGCCGAAATCTTTGCGAATCCGCCGAATTCCCTCCCCCAGGGCCTTGAGCGCCATGGCCTGCTCCCGGGGTGAATCAAGATCGATCCTGTAACGCGAGTAGGCTAGAAATCTGCCCAGCCGGGCGGCCGAAAAGAGGTCGCGGTAGGCCTGGGCCCAGAAGTAGAGGTAAGTCTGAGCGATCGAATCCGGGGCCGAACGGCGGTCCCACTTCATTAGGATTTCGACGGCCTCCCTGACTTTCGAATCGGCAGTCTCGGGTTGCTTCTCGAGCGCTCGCGCCAGGAAGGGGACGATCACGTCGGCAGGCACAACATATGTGTCGTATGCGAGCGCCTTCATTTCGTCCAGGGTGAATTTCTTATCCTGCGCCAGCACTTTCAAGAGCCGCTCCCCGCGCGGGTTCAAATCCTCCTGGCTGATCTCCGGCTTCACGACGGAGAGCAAGTAATACGGGGCGGGGTCGAGAGGCTGGAGCCCTGAGTTGACGGTCGAGAGCCAGGGCGGATTATTGCAATTCTGGATGAAGCCGGAGTGCGGATTCAGCAATTGAGGATACTTCTCGAGCGGGAAATACGGCCCCCATTCCGTCGCTTTGGTCCAGCCCGGAACAGGCTCGCGCCAGTCGTAGCCGTCGGCGCGCTGGGCGACCGTGGCGTTGTGCACCCAGTAGAGGTTGTTACGGTCCGTGTAAAGGAGATTCCAACGCGGCATGAGGTGCAGGGCGAGGACTGCTTTGAACTCCCCGAGATTCCGCGCCTTCATGATGCGGTAAAGATTCGTCGAATAATTCACACCCAGGTAATTGGGCAGCTTCACGGCGTAAGCCCGGTGCCGCTCGTTATCGAATTTGACGATGGGCCCGTGGTGCGTGTAATAACAGGGCAGCGTCAGCGTTTCCATTCCGTTGGGGACCTTAATGCGGAAGGTCTCGCTTTCGACCTTGATCTCACGCCAGCCGCCCTCGTACTGATATTGGAGCGAGTTTGCGGGGTTGAGATTCTCTTCGTACACATCCGAAATGTTCGGCATGTTCCAGGTTGCGGACCACGTGATCTTGTCGTTCAATCCGTCCAGAAAGAACGGACTGCCGAACCAACTGATGCCCGCGGCGTCCAGCTTCCCGGGCGTGATTAGATGCGCCTCGTAATGCTGAAAGCGGTTGGCCCAAGGCATGTGCGTGTGCTCGACATGAATAATGCGGCCGTCGGCAGATTTGGCGGGGGCGATAGCAAACTGATTGGAACCCAGGTTGGGGAATGAATAGGGAAGCTCATGAAGCTTACTCAGCGCTTCATGAATGCTGTAAAAGCGAAAGTACTGGCTGCGCTCGAGAGCTTCCACGTCTTCGGGAGTGATGCCGTCGATCCAGGAGGGCACCGCGGCGCGGTGCTCCTCGATGTAGGCATTCACCCCACGCGCGAAACTGGAGAGAATCCGGTAGACCTGCGGATCAATCTCATCGCGGTGTTCGACCACGTTCTGCTTGGTTCGCAACAAACGCTGCAAATAATCGCCGTCCCAGCGATATTCGTACGGAATGAATCGCAGGTACCCGTCACCGAGCGCTCGAGAGCCCTGCACTTCCGCTCGCCGCCCCTGCGCGTCACGATACTGGATGAACATCTTCTCCAGGTGGTCCTGCGCCTGAGCGTAGCCGTATCCGAAGAAAGTGGCTTCCTCCGTCTCGCCGACAATGTGCGGAACGCCATACTCGTCGCGATAAATGCTGACTTGGCCGGCCAGCGGGTCGCGCGCCTGAAGACTCCACGGCAGCAGCGCAAGGACCGCAAGAACAGCGGTAGGCCATAGGGTTGTTCGTGTCAACCTGCAACCACCCTTCGTTCGAGCTTTGCGTGCCTTCGACCTTGTCGTTACATCTCGATTTCCCTCTTGGCAACCCCGACTGCACCTCGAGACTCCACTTTGTTCGCCTCGTTTGCCGCTTCTGGCGTGCAGAAAGGGGTTCGTTTTGCGCACTCCATTTTAACCCAACACTTTGTTTTCAATGAGTTCTTAGCTTCGTTCCCACGATTTTGTGTTTTTTCATCATGTCGTAGGGGCAACCCTTGTGGTTGCCCGGGGGCGGCCACCGGAACCCCCTCAACCCCCGACCCCTCTCCCCCAAGGGGGCGAGGGGGGATTGTGAATTCAGGGGGTGGCGCCGACGCGCCGTCTTCTGGCATGTCGGCGGCATCCGCCTGGCTCCCCTCCTCGGATGAGGAAGGGTTGGGGGTGGTGGGCGTCGGGCCGCCGCCGTCGTCGGGTTCGTCGAGGCGATTCCTTATCCCCGCCAGCCTTGACAGCAGGTCCGTGGCGCTGCCCATCTTCCTCCTCCGCTCCTGCGTCTCATCCAGCAGCCGGATCTTCCGCTCCATCTGCCGGTGCAGCGCGTTCTGCTGCCGGATAATCGCCGCCCACTGCGCGTGCGACGGCCCCATCGCCGCGATTCGCGCCGCCCGCGTGTTCTCCACGTGTTCGTGCAGAAACAGATCGTACTCCCCCAACACCTCTTCCGTCTCTTCCAGCAGCCCCAGGTTGAACACCTCTTTCGCCTCCCCGAAGTTCTGCCCCTCCGAGCGCAGCTTGCGCAGCTTCACATAGCCGTTCAAGAGGCCCGCGCCCCGTAGCGTCGGCGTCTGGCCGTAGAGGGCCAGCAGCAGGCGGTGCATGTTGTCGCTGAACTCGTTGCGCTCCAGCAGATCCACCAGCATGCCCAGCATCTCGATCACCTTCTCGAACTTCCCCGGAGCGTCCAGCGTCACCCGCAGGCCCTTCTCCAGCATCTCCGCCTGCGACATGGTGGTCCCGTCGCGGCCCACCTGCATGAACTGTTTGCGCCGCTCCAGATCGTGCTTGCGCAGGTTGCACACCTGCACGGCCGATTCGGAGCGCTCCAGGCGCGCTTTCTTCCAGATCAGCACCGTGAGGTCTTCCACCAGCACTTGCTCCAGCGCGTCCGCCGACGGGCGCGCCGCCATCAAGCCCGCGTACAGGCGCCGGAATTGGCCCGGGTCCTCGCCCAGTTCTATGGCCGCCTCCTGGAAAGAGTATTGAACATCGGAGTAAAGCCCGTGCTTCAGCGCGTTGCGGCGGGAGTGCCCCTTGCCGCGACAACTGCGCGGGCCGGTGGACTTGCGGGAATTCTCGCGGCGCGCATCGGTCTGCGCCGGACTTGGATTTCTGCTTTGCATAGAAGTTCTCCTCCTCGATTTGGTTCGCGGGGCCAGGCCGACCCAGCCCCGGCAGGGGCGGCAGAAAGTAGCCCAGGGCGTGAGAAGGTGTGAAAAAAACAACCGGCTGTCATCCTGAGCGAAGCGAAGGATCCCCGCAGTTTCTTATGCTTCAGCGGCTTACGAACAACTGCAGAGATCCTTCGCTGCGCTCAGGATGACACATTCAGAATTTCCTCACACGTTCTGAGCCGTGGGTTTGAGCGCTCAAACCGCTCAACCACCCCCTACCCCCTCCTGATCCCAGGAGGGAAACAGTCCTCAAATCTACTAGCCTATCAGGTCGGGGATGGAAAAATGGGAAATGGTGTGAAAATTGAGACTAATTATTTTTTAGTGCAATGGAATCAGGGGGTTGGCGAGGCGAAGAGCTTTCACATTGTGAAAATCAGGGGGTAGACTGTAGCATTTTGACACATATATTCAGAAAACTGCATATTAGCCAGACCTAGGGGGACGGCTTTTCGTCCCCGCATTCTTGCTGGCCCCGGCGAGGGTAGGGCAAGCCCTACCCCTACACCACTTGTCGCCGAAAAGGGGCCGGCCCGCATCCGCAGGTTAAAACCTGCGGCTACTCACGGTTGGCTCCCTTCAGGGCCACCGGTCAAGCCGCCGACAGAATCGAAGAGCTTCGAATTTAGGCCGGAGTGGTTTAATATCTTCGATCACGCACAAGCCAGGGCGCAAGGAACCGTGAAGGAGAAGCCGACGCCTTTTTTTGCGAGCGTTGCGCACTTTGCGTCTTTGCGTGAAACCGGTTTGTGGGTCCGGTGACAAAAATGAATACATCATACGCGCGCTTCATTTCTCCAGTACTTCTTGGAATTAGTCTTTTCGTCGTGAGTTCGGCGTTCGTGCAATCGTCGGGAGGGCCCGAGCCGCCGGGTTGGTTTGCCGGGGATGCGCACGTTCACCGGGGCATTGGTTGCGGGCGCTCGAATGAGAAAGAGATGCTCACCCCGCAGCAACTCATGGACATGATGAAGGTGAATAACCTCGCAGTGATTTCCGTGCTGGCCGATGCCGGCAACGGCGAAATCAAGTACGCCGATCAAGACCTGGCCATGATCGACGGAAAGGACAATCCCGTTTCGACTCCCACGCGTATCATCCATTGGGACGCGGAGTGGCATTACGATCCGGAAGGCGTGACGTTTGAGAGGAAAATGATCGGCGGGCACCTGATCCTTCTCGGCCTCAAGCACGGCGGGCAGCCCTTTGCGCAATACAACTACCCGATTTTTGATTGGGCCAAGAAGCAAGGCGCCATCGCCGGATTCGCGCACCTGCAATACCTGCCTTTCGCCTTCTACGGGCCGCCCGACGGCATTCCGACTTCGCTCGACTGCTGCGCGCCGCTTGAGTATCCCGTCGAGACGGCGCTCGGGTCAGCCGCGTTTCTGATGGAAGATGTGCACGGGAGCGATACCGCGCTCGAGGCGTATTACCGCATCCTCAATACCGGCTTTCGTCCCGGGTTGGTCGCCAGCACGGACTACTCGTGCAACTATAGCGAGCCGCTGGGGACGCTGCTCACTTACGTCCGGATTCCCGACGGCCACCTCACTTACGACCAGTGGATCGATGGCCTGGCCAAAGGGCGAACCGTGGTTTCGCGCAACGCCCACAACGAATTCCTGGATCTTAAAGTGAACGATTCGTCGCAGCCAGGCGATGAGATCCGGGAAAACCAGCCCTTGCGGGTGCGGATCGAGTGGCGGTCGGTGCACAACGACCTGGGAAGAATCGAGTTGGTCCAGAACGGCTCCGTGGTGGCCTCGAAGATGGCCGAGGCCGGCCCTGACTCGCCGGCGGTTTTCGAAACCACTCTCGCCTTCCGGCGCAGCGGGTGGCTGGCAGCACGGCGAATGGACTGGCAAAACGGCCATCGTTCGCATACGGGCGCGGTCTACGTCATCGTCAATAACGCGCCCATCCGGGCGAGCGCTTCGGATGCCCACTTCTTCGTTAGTTGGATCGATAATCTGCTCAAGCAAAGTTCACCGGACGGCGAGTGGAGCAGCTTCTTCAGCCATGACCGCGAAGCTGCCCAAGCGCGATATCGAAAAGCGCGCGCCATATTTTTGCAGAGGGAGATGGAAGCACGGCAACAGGGGAACCCTTAGGGTCGCGCTGTGGAGTGCGGCAGCGAAGGTGCCGTCTCTTGTGCCCGAATTCCAAGGAGGCAGCTTCGCTGCCGCACTCCAAGGTGCCTTCGGCACAGTCATACTCAGAGCGGGGGATAAGAGATGAAGGCTTTCTTTCGAGTGACACACGTCTTAATGTTTCTTTGCGCTTTGGCGGCGCTTGGTTCCGTAACAGTCACCTTCGCGCAGGAAGGCTACTTCCGAGTTGAAAATCGGGATGGCGTCTGGTGGATGATCGATCCGAGGGGCGCGCCCACGCTCACCGTGGGCGTGGACAACATCTCGTACGAATCCGACCAGGTCCGCGGCACCGGTACGTGCCCTTATTGCGAGACCCTCGAGAAGATCTACCCCGACCGCAACGCCTGGGGACTGGAGGCGCTGGCCCGAATTCGCCAGTGGGGTTTTAACACCATTGGCGCCTGGTCGGACCCTATTCTCCGGACCCACGGCGTTCCCTACACCGTGATCCTGGATATTGCCGCGCGGGCGGGAGCGAATTGGCAGCAAAGAAGACCGGCGGATTACTTCGATGCGAGGTTCGAGAAAGCCGCAGCCGACATCGCGGGAAAGGTGTGCCAGCCGCGGCGCTTCGACCACATGCTGTTGGGATACTTCAGCGATAACGAACTGCGCTGGGGACCGGACTGGGGCGGCAAGGAAACCATGCTGGAGATGTACTTAAAACTGCCGGCGGGCGCCACCGGGCGGCGCAAGGCAGGCGATTTTCTGCGCGAACGCTACGCGAACGATATCGGAAAACTGAACCAGGCCTGGGGTGTGAGCGCGACGAGCTTTGACGACCTGCCCGAGCCCGGGTCCACCGCCGCTTACAAGTCCGACGCGGCGCAGTTCCTGGAAATCGCCGCCAACCGGTATTTCGAAGTGTGCGAGCAAGCCATACACGCCGCCGATCCCAATCACCTCTACCTGGGAGCGCGATTTGCCGGCATGCCGCCGGAGGCCGCTCTCCGCGGCGCTCACCACGCCGATGTGGTTTCGATCAACGTCTACAGCTTTGATCCGCGCCCGACGGTGCAAGCTGTCTTCAAAGCGACAGGGCGGCCGGTGATGATCGGCGAGTTTGCGTTTCGCGCCCAAAACTCCGGCCTTCCTAACACACAGGGCGCAGGGCCCAGAGTCCCAGATCAGGCCGCCCGCGCCAAGGCCTATGCCGACTATGTCACGCAACTGGAGAGCCTGCCTGAGGCCGTCGGCTACCACTGGTTCGAGTGGGTCGATGAGCCCAAAGAAGGCCGGTTCGATGGTGAGAACTCGAACTACGGCTTGGTCGACATTCAAGACAAGCCCTATCAGGAATTCATTGAGACCGTGAAAAAAGTGAACGCCGGGGCAGCGGAAATCCACCAGCACGCAGGGAAGGATTGAAGCCGCTGCGTGGGGCGGCCACAAGGCCGCCCCTACACCGCATTCAGGAAAGCCGCTATTCCGAGCGCAGCACCGTGAGTGGGTCGGTTTGGACTGCATGGATCACGGGCGGCAGCGCGGCCAGCAATGCGGCGGCGAAAATCGCCAATGCGGGTAGCGCAAGCATGGCGGGGTCCGTCGCCTTCACTTGATAGAGCAGCGACTCGATGTAGCGCACGGCTGCCATGCCCAGTGCCAGGCCCGCGAGCGCTCCGGCGAGCACCATCGAGAAGACTTCCACGGTCACGCGCCGCGCCACATCGCCGGCCTGCGCGCCGAGCGCCATGCGGATGCCGATTTCGCGACGCCGCTGGAGCACGGAATAGTCGAGCACACCGTACAGGCCGACACCCGCAAGCAACAGGGCAACCAGGCCAAAGAACAGCGCCAGGCGCGCCAACAGGCACTCGCGGAGGGTGTGCGACTCATTGATCTCCGTTTGGGTGCGGACATTGGTGACACGGAATCCGGGCCGCGCGCGCACGACTTCACGGCGTAGCATTGACCCCATCGCCAGCGGATTCGCTACGGACGTGCGCACGATTAACATCCCGTAATCTCTTGCCCTCAACGCGCTCTTATCATCGACGGCGTTAAACGGAAAATAGGCCTGGGGCAAGATGGGCTCGCGCATGCTGCGGTAGCGAACATCCCGGACCAGGCCCACCACCTCAAAGTGGAGACCTCCTCCCTCATCGAACACCATGTCGAACTGCTTGCCGACGGGGTTTTCACCGTTGAAGAACTCCTTCGCGAAGGTTTGATTCACGAGTGCGGAACCGGGACAGGTGTCGCCGGCGCGAAAATCCCGGCCAGCGATCAGCGGAATCCTCATGGCGTCTATCCAGCCGGGCGAGGCGCTCAACAAGTAAGCCAGCACTCCCTTAGGAGGCGCGCGATTCACCGAAATGAAATTGTTCCAACTCCATCCGCCTAGGAGCGCTGAACTGGCGATAGCGACCTTTTCCACGCCGGACACGCCGCGCAGATGTTCAGCCACCTGCTCCCAGTTGTCGGGCGACTGCGGGCTTTCGGTGACGGTCTCGAGGGTGAGGACACGATCGGCTGAAAACCCGGTAGGTTGATGAGACAGCCGCTCGAACGTTGCCACAAAGAGCCCGGCGACGAACAGTACCATAAAACAGAAGGCGGTTTGCAGGCCGACGAGGGCATGCATCAAGCGCCGCCGCGCGTGTGGGTCTTCTCCGCCCTTAAGCGCGCTTACCGGCTTGATGGCCGAGGCGCGCAGCGCCGGCGCGAGTCCAAAGAGAAGCGTGACCGCCACCGTCAGCACCAAACCGAATCCAAGTACACGCCAATCCGCGGGGAGCAGCAGGTGCACGGGATTGTCGGGGGGGTTGATCATGCTGACGATCAGCGGAGCGGACCACCCGGCGAACGCCGCGCCGAGAGCGGCGGCGAGGAGAGCGAGCCAGGCGCTCTCCAGCAGAACCAGTTGCACCAAGCGCGCACGTCCGGCGCCAATCGAGACTCTCAGAGCCATCTCGCGCGCCCGGGCGGCCGCCTGAGCTGTCATCAGGTTGGCAACGTTGGCGCAGGCGATGAGCAAAACCAGCGCCACCAGCACTGCCAGAGCCGCGAGGGGCCGGCGATAATCGCTCTGCAGATCGGAAACTCCCCTGGCGGCCGGCTCGAGCAATACCTTCTGGTTAAGATAGTTCTCGATCTCTTTTTCGGGCATGTTCGTAAAGCTTTTCGCTCGGTCCTCTTCGAAGGCTCGAGAGACGGCACCCAGCTTCACGGCAAGAGGTTCGAGGGCAACGCCGGGCTTCACTCGCGCCAGCGTTCGTATCCAAGTCGAATCTCGACGAACGGCGCCGGGATGCATCATGGTGGGAATGAAGATGTCCGTCGTCGTACCGGGCTCTGTGCCGGTGAAGCTCTCCGGGCCAACGCCGACGATCTGGTAGAGGCTTTTGTCCATGCGGAACGTACGCCCGATCACTTTGGAGTCCTTGCCGAAGCGGTGCGCCCAGTAATCGTAAGAAAGAACTGCGTAGGGATGTCCACCGGGTTTCACGTCGTCGCTTTCGGTGAACAGGCGTCCCAGCGCGGGCCGCAGTCCGAACGAGCTGAACATCCGTCCTGAAACATATTGCCGGTAGGCTTTTTCGAACTCCTGGTCCGAGCCGTAGGTGACGTCAGTGCGGTCGGAATAGGAGATGGCGACCAGCTCAGCTTGATCCTTCGCCGCCGCGCGCATCAACTGGAAGGCAGGATACGCCCAACCGTCGAACGTCTCGAGCTTGCCTTCGGGGCCGACACCCTGTCGCGCCAGCGCGTAAAGCTGCTCCGGCGCCGCCACAGGCAGGGGCCGCAGCAGCAGCGCGTCGATCAGCCGGAACGCTCCCGTGCAGGCCCCAATGCCGAGCGCCAGCGAGAGGATGGCTGCGGCTGAGGCCACCTTGTTCTTTTTCAGTTGCCGCCAGCCGAAGATGGCGTCAGCGCGAAGCGAGTCGAGCCACGGGATGAGCTTGGCGTCGCGGCTCTCTTCGCGCAGCTGCAGCGCCGCGCCGAACGCGCGCCGTGCTTCCGCCGGGTCGCGCCCCTGCTCGGTCGCTTCTTCGATGTGCGACTGGAGTTCTTCGTCAATCTCGCGGCTCAAACGATCGCCGCGAAACACATTTGCGATCCGCGACCATAACGACATATCACACCGTCCTTAAAACGCGATTTATGGCCGCAGTCACCGCCGCCCAGCGCGACTCCTCCGCGGCCAGTTGCTTCTGGCCCTGCGCCGTCAGTTCATAGAGGCGCGACCGGCGCCCGTTCTCTTTGGTGACCCATTCGGCGCGAATCCATCCGGCCTCCTCCATGCGGTGGAGAGCCGGGTAGAGGGAGCCTTCCTCAACGCGCAGCACCTCGCCGGACCGCGCCTGGATCGACGTCATGATGGCGTAGCCGTGCAGGCGAGGCTGCCGCGAAAGGATCTTAAGCACCAGCAGATCGAGCGAGCCTTGCAGCGAATCGGGCTTCGGCATGTTCAAACCTCACACTACATAGACGTCTGAGTATTCGGAAGGTTAGCAGAGAAATCGGCGAGTGCAATGGGGGGAGAAATCAGCGGCGAAAAAACAAGTTCACTCAAAGGCGCAAAGTACGCCAAGGACGCAAGGAAAACAGACCACGTCGACTTTGCGCTACTTCGCGGCTTTGTCCGTCAGCCGACGGACGAGCTGTTTTGGCTTTTTCACACCTTCGAACTGGCAGGGGTTCGGAACAGCTAGCCAGCCAGCGGCGAGTCGGTGGACCCAGCCTCTGCGGTGGTGTTCTGACGGATCACGCCAGTCTGGTCAGTGTAGTAGTAATTGTACCCAGTCGTCCCTGGGGTAATAGGGCCACCGGAAATCGAGTATGAGTAAATCCTACCCGCTGTATCGGCGACACCCGCGGAATAGGTGAAGGTGTAACCGCTCTTTGAACTTTCTGTCGCACCTGGCGAACCTCCGGAAAGGATGCTGTCAATCAGTAATGCACCCGATGGGAGCGGAGAGGTCCCGGTGCTCGGGGGGCCCAAGTAACCCAAGGTTGGAGTGTAGCCGCCATAAGTCGAACTGTAGGTGGCTTCCGCAGTATTGATCACATGGAGCGATCCCACTGCCGAAGCCTGATTGGCTGCGGCCCGCGAGCGCATCAAGTTAGGGATGGCAATGGCTGCAATGACCAGGATGACTGCCACAACGATCAGCAACTCTATGAGTGAAAAGCCTCGTGGATTCTTGTTCATATATCCACCTTGTTGCAGCGAGCAGGAACGTAATGCATGAATAGCGTAGAGCACTTTGGGTGCCACGCAGAATCTCAAGACACTTTTTCCTCGAGGATAAGGATTGCTTTTTCAACGAGTTAAGATGCTGGCAGGACTTAAGTGAGGGGTTCCCGGTTCAAGAGTACTAGACTCGCCAATTTCCGTCGAAACGCAGTGACAGAATGTGTCATCAGGGGTCCCGTACTTGCGCTTGGGCTTCACCCCTAGCCGACGGGCTGAACGCTGTGGTCGCTCCCGGAGGCCGTACGGCACTTCGACCGCGCCGTGGCGTTCCTCAAGAATCCGCGACGGTGCTGTGGTATGCTCTGCTTGATTGGCTGGTGAGTCGCAGGTCAGGTCGCCCAACTTTGGGCTCTGCACCTTCGCCGGCCAGCTTGCTACGCTGCACTGAGAATCGGACTTATCCGCGAGGTGACACCGAGGTGAACAAGGTACAGGTACGATTTACGGATTTCTTCGCCCAGACGATCCAGCGAATGCGGGAGGACGGGCTGTTGCTGGTGAGTACGGGCTCGGACGGGAAACCCAATGTCATGACGATCGGCTGGGGGACCATCGGCTGCATCTGGTCCCGGCCTGTCTTTATCGTGTTGGTCAGGCCTTCGAGGCACACCTATAGCCGACTCGAGCAGGTGAGCGATTTCACGGTGAATGTGCCCCCAAGAGAAATATCGGAGGGCGTGGGGATTTGCGGGACAGTTTCGGGGCGTAACCACAACAAGTTCGAAGAGGCGCATTTGACGCCGATTCCGAGCCGCGAGGTGCGATCACCCATTATCCAAGAGTGCGTGGTTCACTACGAGTGCCGGACGCTGCATCGCAACGATCTGGCGCCGGAGGCGCTGGCCCAGGCGGTGCGCGAGGAGTTCTATCCGAGTGGAGATTTCCACCGCGTCTATTTCGGAGAGATTGTGGCTGCTTACGCTGACGAAGATGCAGACAGGCGCTTGAGCGCACCAGGCAGGGAACCGGGAATAGGGAACAGGGAATAGGGAAAAGGGGTTAAGGATTAGGGAAGGAAACGCTCACAAGGGGCAGAACCTATGCGCACGATCATCCGCACCATACTTCTGATGGCTCTTGTGGTTTCGGCGTCGGGCACTCTGGCAGGCCAGTTGCCGCAGGAGACGATGAATCGCATCGACGCCATCGCGACCAAGGCATTGGCGGACACTGGGGCGCCCAGCGCCTCGATCGCGATTGTGAAAGACGGCGAGATCGCCAGTGTTAAAGCTTACGGCCAGGCGCGTCTCGATCCGCCCACTTCTGCCGCCCCCGAAATGCGCTACAGTATTGGCTCCGTCAGCAAGCAATTCCTGGCTGGGGCAATCCTGCTGCTGGTTCAGGACGGCAAACTCTCGCTCGATGACCACGTGGCGCGCTTCTTCCCTTCTTTGACGCGCGCAAGGGACATCACCATTCGCCAACTCCTGTCCCACACTTCAGGGTACGAAGATTACTACCCGTTGGATTATGTGGCTCCTTTCATGCGGCAACCCATCACCCCGCAGGGCATCCTTGAACGGTTTGCGGGGAAGCCGCTGAATTTCGAGCCGGGGACCGAGTGGCAGTACAGCAACACCAACTACGCCGTGGCCGGCCAAATTCTTGAGAGGGTCAGCGGCATGAAGTTGATGGACTTTCTCGAGAGCCGCATCTTTCGCCCGCTCGGCATGCAAAGCCCCATCGACCTGGATACGCATCCACTGACCAGTTCCGACGCCGGGGGCTACACCCGCTTCGGTTTGGGACCACTTCACCCGGCCATGCCGGAAGCGCCGGGCTGGTTGTACGCAGCGGGTGAGCTCGCGATGACGGCGCGCGACCTGGCAATCTGGGATCAATCGTTGATCGAGCGAAAACTGCTCCGCCCGGCTACGCTCGATGAAATGATCAAGCCGGCGCGGCTCAAAAACGGAGCTCCCGTAAACTATGCGCTGGGCGTGGGGATCTCGAATGCCTCAGGACATCCGAGGCTGACACATGGCGGGGCGGTGTCAGGCTTTGTCAGTGACAACGCCGTGTGGCTCGACCAAGGGATTGCCATCGCCGTCCTGACGAATCTGGACGGGTCAAGTGCCGCTGGATCCATCGCCAGCGAGATCGGAGTATTGCTGGCGGGGGAGAAAGCAGACCCGCAAGCCGCTTCGTCCCTCGAGCAGGCACGGCAAATCTTCGGCGACCTTCAGCAGGGAAAAATCGACCGTTCGCTTCTGACCTCCGACGCCGATTCCTATTTCACTGCCCAGGTGCTAGCCGACGCTGCTTCGAGCTTGGGTCCCTTGGGAACTCCTTCCAGCTTCGAGCAAACCAACTTCGGACTGCGGGGCGGCATGACGTATCGGAACTTTCGCATTGCATTTGCGCGGGGAAAGTCATTGCACCTCTCGACGTTCGCCACGCCGGACGGCAAGCTTGCGCAATACTTGATCCAATAAATCGACCACAGAGGCACTGAGACACCGAGAAAGGCGTTCAGACTTCTCAGTGCCCCTGTGTCTCTGTGGTGAAAGGTATTATCGCGTGAGTGCGGCCAATTCGTTGGCGCGGCGGATCAACTCGGAGCGCTCGATCTTCTTGTATTTTTCAGGGAGGAGGCTCTTGCTGGTGCATTCCAAGACAGCCACCAGATTCTGCAACTCAATTTCGGTGGGGTAGGAGGGCGGAACAAAGTCCTCCAAGGCTGCTTTCAAATCATCCACGTCTACCGCGACTTCGTTCTCCAGCGCGCTCTTCATGAGGGCGCGGGTGAGTACCGCTTCGATATCGGCCCCGGACAAGGCTCCGGCGTGCTCGAGAAAGAACTTCTCGATCTCTTGGGAACCAATATTGATGCCGGTCTTCTTTTGCATGGCGCGTAGCAGCGCCAGGCGCTCCTCATCGGTCTCCGGGTAGAAGAGGGCAATGTGTTCCTCGGCTCGTCCCTGGCGTTTAAGGTCGACCGGCAACAAATCGGGACGGCAGGTGAGGAGGAACCAGATGACCTTACCGCGCAGCTCCGTGTTGCCCATGAACTGGGCGATCTGAGCGAAAACACGGTTCCCCACGCCGCTGTCGCCGGAACTCGAGCGATCGCCTAACTGCGCATCCGCCTCGTCCACGATCACGGCGATCGGGCTCATGGCTTGGAGCAGGTTGAGCACCCTCTCGAGGTTTCCTTCGGTGACTCCCTGCCACATGCTGCGAAAGTTTTTCAGGATGACCGCGGGAATTCCAACCTCGCCCGCGAAGCAAGTGGTCAGAAAAGTCTTCCCGGTACCCACGGGCCCACAAATGACATAGCCCATGGGGAGGACGTCGGTTCTTCCGGCACGAATCGCGGCCGCCGCGTTTTGCAGCTTCTTCTTGGCTTGGTCGTTCCCTGCCACCAGCGAAAGGTCGAAACGGCTCTGAATGAATTCCAGCAAGCCCCCCGATTCCGCCTCGATCAATTCCTTTTTCCGCTTGGTAAGGAATTTGAGCGTCAAGGGTTGACTATTCTGCACCGCGTGGGAGATCAGGGTCTGCAGTTGCACGCGCTTCAGGCCTGCTGTCAGCTTGGCCAGCGTAGCGTCAGTCACTTCCGAACCGGAAGGCAGTGGCGTGCCGGCCAACTGCGACCGGATGAACTCAAGCCGATCAGCTTCGTCAGGCAAAGGAATGCCAATAGACGCCACCGCAGGGTTTTGGACAATTCCCTGGTTCAAGTCAGTCTGATTTTCTGCAATCAGGCAAAGGGTGACATCCGCCTTCAAGAAAGCAGGATTCTGCGCCCAGCGCTTCAATATGACCAGGGCATTGCGGTCCTCCGCCGGCATCCCCGACACGTCGCCGGCGGGGGCGATGGTCTCCGCATAATCAATGATGAGCGCGATCTTCTTGCCTTCCGCGATGCGCAGCCGCAGGTAGTTATCAAGCAGGTTGAGTACGCCATCCGGATTGCGGGGCAGTCCGGCGGCGTAATTGGTGCCATGATAACTGTCATAGCCGGACAAGGCACGGAGGAAATCCGTCTGAGCTTCGGGTTGCGCGAAGGTGAGGCCGCCACCCCGATCGTAACTCAGGATCAGATCGCGGCGAGGGAAGAGCGCCTCGTTCAGGAAGCGCGGCAAGCTGAGGAACTGGGTCGCGCCTTCTCGCTTGACTGGCACATAGTCGCGCACGTTGCCGTAAAGTACGAACATGGCAAGCGTGCGGGAATAGTACTTCTCGGAGAGATCCCTCGCCCAGGTGGGCAGCGATTCCAAGCGTGTAGAATTCGGTGTGGGTGTGGTGGCCATGTTTAAGACTTCACCTAAGCCTGTCATTCCGAGCGCAGCGAGGAATCTCGCTTTGGTTCTTTGCTTCGCGCTCGCCGCCAAGTCAGAGCAAGATCCCTCGCTGCGCTTTTTCGAGAATCACGTCATTCCCGCGAAAGCGGGAATCCATTGTGTTCCAGTCCAACGAGGGACCCCCGCTTTCGCGGGGGTGACGACATAACCGACTTTCATTCCTCTGGGTGCGTCGGAAACCCATGACCACTCGCGATGGCGAAAACAGTTCCTCTGCTTTCAATTCCGAGCGCGCGAGTTGGGTATAGAACCAGGACTCGAAACCGATGAATCGGTCGGCAGCGGGCCAAACGTTTCCTCGACTCCCGGCACCGCCATGTCGAAGACGGCCTCGACCTGCCGCACGGTCTCCTCGGTTTGCTCGACATCGCGAACCAGGTTATCCAATTGGTCGCTCACCTGCTGCGGATCGCGCATGGTCACGGACTGGTCGTTGATCAATTGCAGGACATCTTCGATCGCCGAGCACTGTGCCTGCACCACCTTCTGGTTGTCGCGGACCTTTTCGTATTTCTCCAGCCGCTTCCCGAGGATTTCAATTCGCTTACGGTTGATCTCCTGCACCTGTGCGGGGTCTGAATTCAAAGTGTGCTGCAGATTGGCGATGTTCTGCTTGATGGGGCCAGGGTCGGTGGTCTGCAAATACTCGCAGTGCTGGTAGTCGGCGTAGAGCAAGCGCAGGTAAGCTTCGAGAAGGCCCTGAAGCCTCTGCTCCATCTGCTCCAGAAACATCTGCGAGGTAGATGACAAGCGGCTGTAATTGGTGCGAATGCCGGCGCACAGGGAATCCAAGGTGGCGTAGCGAGTTCGAAGCTCGGGCGGCATTTCGTTGAACATCGTGCCCAGCTTCATCTCGCGCTGGCGCTTTTGCTCAGCGTACTTCCAGGAGCGCACTAAACGCCGAAAGGCGCTGCTGCGAGGCGCGAGGCTTAGATAAATCATCTCCAGGCCTGCCGCCAACACCAGCGGAAGTCCGGTCCCCGACACCACGGCGAAAAGCGCGGCGCCCGCGAGCCCGATCCAGTTGTATTGCCACTTAAGCGCGGCCTTCACCAAGTCGGCCTGCTGTAAGCCAAGCTCGTCCGCCTGGCGCTTGACCATCCCTTCCAACATCGAGCCGGCTTTTGCGGCCGTGCCCTGCTGGGGAGTCTTCTCCTCCGCCATCAAACACCCACCCGCACATGGCCCGTCCCCGGAGCGCGTCGGAGGCACGCCAGCACGTAATCCTGAAGATCGTGAAACTCTTTCGTCTGCTTCATCGCCGGATCTCGAGGACGACCGAGCGCCACCGGAACGTCCTCTACTATTTTACCGGGGCGGGCGCTAAGTATAAAGATTCGATCAGCTAGGTAGACCGCTTCTTCCACGTCATGGGTTACAAAGAGCACGGCGCATGCGGTCTCATCCCAGATGCGCAATAACAGGGCTTGCATGTCACCGCGGGTTTGGGCATCCAGCGCGCCAAACGGCTCGTCCATCAAAATCACCTCGGGCCGGACCGCCAGAGTGCGTGCGATCGCGACTCGCTGCTGCATGCCGCCCGAGAGCCGGTCCGGGTAGGAGTTCTCAAATCCCGAGAGGCCCACCGCTTCCACCAGCTTCGCCACAGTCTCTTTCTTTTGCACCTCCGGTGCGCCTTGAATCGTCATCCCATAGGCAACGTTGTCAGCGACGCTGAGCCAAGGGAAGGAGGTGTATTTCTGAAACACCATGCCCCGGTCGCGACCGGGCCCTTCTACCGGCTTGCCATTCACCTCGATCTTTCCGCTGTCAGGAAAATCCAGCCCCGCGATCAAGCGCAGAATGGTGGACTTGCCGCAGCCCGAGGGGCCGAGCAGCACCCTGAACTCGCCCAATTCCCGGCCTTCGGGAGAGCATGCGTCCTCGACTTCGAGGCTCACATCGCGTAAGGCCTCGATTCTTTCGCCCGCCGCACCGAGGAACGTCCGGCAGACTTTATCAAGTTGGACTTTCACCTTTTTTGGCATGATCTTGTAGGGGCGACCTTTGTGGTCGCCCGAGGGCCGCCGTTCAGCCGACTGCCTACTGCTTACTGCCTACTGCTTTCTGCCGACTCTCCTTTGCCGTAGCGCCCGCACCTATCGCTGCAAGGTGCTCAGTAGCCGGCCGTTGGACCTGACGCCACGGAAATAAGCGGTGCTCCAGAAACGTCAAAAACCAGCGAAAGATAAACGCCGCAAATCCGATGGCGATGATGCCTGCGTAGACCCTCTCGAAGTCCAGAACTTTACGCGCCGCTTCCACCATGTACCCCACACCGCGGCGGGCGTTAACCATCTCGGCCAAAATAACGTATGTCCATCCAATGTCATAGAGAATTCTGAACGACCCGAAGATCCCAGGGAAGGAGGCCCTGAAAATCAGCCAGAGCACCTGGCCACGGTTGGCGCCCAGCGTATAAGCTGTCTCGATCAGGCTGTCGTCGACGCGTTCCGCTTCCTCAACAACTACGGCCAGAAGGTAGAAGAACATCCCAAACCAGAGGAAGGCTACCTTCATGGTTTCTTCCATGCCAAACAGCGCGATGAAAGCGGGCAAGAAAGCCGTGATGGGCATAGCGCGCATCGGGGCCGCCACAGGGTTTATAAGATGGTGAACCCAGCGAAAGCTGGCCATCAGGACACCCAGCGGGATCGCGATGCACGCGCACCAGAAGAAGGCCTGGGCAATTCGCCACCAACTCTGCACGACATTGCCCAGCAGATTATAATCCACCCAAAGGCGGCCGAAGGCGCGGATGACTCCCGCCGGGCGAGGCAGAGCAAAAGGCGGAAGGATGTCCCAATGAGTCAGGAGAAACCACGCAAGGACAATCAGACCCCAGCTCAAAAAAGCTAGAGCCATCTTGACGCGCGGTGACACGTCGCGGCGAATCTGGAAAAGCTTAGCCATTACGAGATTCGAGCCCTTTCCTTCATGAGAGTTTCTGTGAAGAACTCATTCGCGCCGTCATTCCGAGCGCAGCAAGGAATCTTGCCCTGAGTGTTTTCGAGCCAGTGCGAGATTCCTCGCCGCCTGCGGCTCCTCGGAATGACACGCAAAACCGAGTTCCCACAAAGACTCCCAACGGCGAGAGGGAGAGATAAGACTTCAGATCCCGTCACGCCCCGGGATTCGGGTAAACCTTAATATCCGTGCGGCGATTCTTCTCGCGGCCTTCCGGCGTAGCGTTGGTATCCATGGGCTTGTCGGGGCCGTTTCCGGCGGTCCGCATGCGGCTGGCAGGATAACCATGCTTTTCCATCAGGTAGCGCTTCACGGCGTCAGCGCGTTCCCGCGAGAGCTCCATGTTGTGCTCTCTCGACCCAGTGGAATCGGTGTTGCCTTCGATGTCGACAACCGTGTTCTCGTAGGCGCGCATAAACTCAGCAATTTCATCCACGACGGCGCGGGAATCCAGGCTCATGTTCGTCGAGTTCGTATCAAAGTAGATGGAGCGGTGCTGTGTGGCAATCGGAACGGCGCCCTTTGCCGGGGCCTTGTATTCGATGGGCGCTTCGGTGGAGGTGCTAGAGAATTTACCACTCAAGGCTTCGATGTAACGCCGGTCCACGGAAGTTTCGGAATCCGCAATGTGTTTGATCAACTGCTCTTCCCGATACATGTCCTGCGCCATTCTGAAGATGTTGGCGTAATCAGACTCGCCGCCGGGTTTTCCGAAAAAGGCCACATTGTCGGCGTAATCGGAGAGTCTCACCCCACCCAGCATCGTCTTGGCCAGGTCGGTGGGGATGTTGAAATCCTTGATGGTGCCGATCAAGGTGTAGGCCCGCGTGGGCTGCGCCGTGATGAACTCCACGCCTTCGAGCCAGCCCTGGGCAAAATTGATGACCGTCTGGGGATTCTGTGCCGCGAAGCGGTCGCTCACCACCAGGATGTCCGCGATCAACCGGTTGGCCACGCGGGTGTCGTAGATCTTCTTGGCGCCGGGGCGCTTGGTCACGGCATCGCTCATATCGGGATCCCACGCCACAGCGGCATCAACCTTCTGCTGTGCAAACAGCGTAGCGGGCTCGATGCCATCCTTCGTATGCACTGCTTTGGCAAAAATCTCGGTCTGCTGCTGGGTGCTCAGACCCGAGCCTTTCAGCCCATTCCAGAGCAGGAAGTGCGAGGGGGTATACGGGGCGAAGGCCACCACCTGCCCGGCCAAGTCCTCGATGCTGTTGATGCCCTGCTTCCCGATCAGCCCGTCGGCGCCCCGCGACCAGTCCACCATGTAAAAGGCGTGGGCGCCGAAACCTTTCTCCTGGAACTGTCCGAAATCCTTCGCCCAAACGTCCGCGGTGGTCAGCATCATGTCCACGTTATTGGTGGCCAGCGCCGCCGCGCCTTCCGTCCAATCGTCAATGATCTTGAATGAAACTTTGAGCCCTTTCTTGTCATAAATGGAGTCGGGGGCCGTATCCAGCCCGCCATTCGCCACCAACCCGGCCGCGCATCCGACCCAGATGTTGACGCGAACTCGGACCTCGTTCGCCTGCGTGGTGCTCGCCGTGGGCAGGGCTAGCGGCTTCGAGGTGTCCACCTTTCCGGCCGTGGACCCGCCGTGTGACCCAAACCAACTAGCGATGTTCAGTACGCCGTACCTATTAAGACTGTATCCAACCAGGGCAAGCCCGATCAGAAAGATAAGAAGCCAGCCACCTCGTTCGATCTTGACTGCCATAAATGCCTCCTCGAGATCTGTAGGGGCAACCCTTGTGGGTTGCCCTGGGCGGCCACGAGGGCCGCCCCTACCCCAGGTTCTCTTCAGGAAGTCTTCTCTCCCTCTCTTACACCGATGGTCTTCTCTGCGGCGGGTGCGGAGGGTTCTGGAGAGATAAGCCCCATCTCGACCTTGAATTGCTTCACCAGTTCGTTGGCGCGCAGCTTCTCAGCTTCTTCTTCGATCTTGACCTTCTGCTGGTCAACATTGTCCAAGGCCATCTCCATCCGCGCCTCATTGACCGCAGTCTCCTCTTCGATCTTGCGCACCATCTCGTCGTGCGTCTGGCTGATGCCCGCAACTTCGAACTGCTCCATCGCATCGGCCACTTTCTTCTGCCACTGAGCACGGCGATGGTCGCGAATGGCGTTGAGGGCCTCCTGAGTCTTACGGTCCTTTTCGCGCAGGAAAGCCTGCTTGACGAGCATGGCCTTGTCGAAGGCCCCGCGCGCCGTTGCCAACTGCGCTTGAGTGCGGGCCATCGCGCCCTTCAGTTGCTCGAGCTGCGTGGCAAAACTTCCCGCCAAGTCATCGCGACCTGCCTGGATGGCCGCTTTCACCTTAGCGGTCAACTCGCTCATGTCATACTTATACTTCGCTTCTTCTTTCTCGAGCAGCGTCACGTTCGCCTTGACCATCGCAATGCTCTCGTTCATGCGTGGCACCTGATCATTCATATCGCGAATGTTTTGTTGCAGGATCAACTCCGGATCCTCGGCCGCAGAGATGAAAAAGCCGACGAACGAGCGGATCATGCGTTGCAAGCGTCTGAACATATTTCCTCCTATGTCACCGGCTACGGCTTCCTGACTGCCGGGGCCTGCGGTGTGCCAGCATCAGCGGCAGTCGAGATGGGCTTCTCGGATGTGAAATACGAAACCGCGTCGGCGATCTTCTGCTCTTCCTGCTGCTTCTTAAGCTGCCAGCCGTAGAACTGCTCTTTCGCTTTCGTCACCTCATCGTTATTGGCTTGAACCTTGGACTGCATTTCGTTGATCTGCCGCTCGATCTCCGCCTGAAGCTCCTTGCTCTCTTTAGTTTTGCGCGCCTCGAGTTCCTGCAAAGCGTTCTGTTGTACGCGCTCGAAAGTGTCCAAGGCTTTATCGCGCCGCACGGCGTCTTGCACAATCTCCTCGGCTTTCACTCCCGCAGCCTCCAGAGCCAGCAGCAGCGAGCTCTTCTTTACGTCGCGCGAAAGGTTGCGGATGTGCTCGCTGTGCAGTAAATCAATGATCTTTAGAACCGTGTATCCGTGCTCGGGAGAGTTGATCTCCGCCGCGCCATAGATTTCCTGGAAGGACATCGGGTTGGCCACCGGACCGGTAAACTTGGGGTCAGCGCTCACACCGGAGGCTATTTCGGCAACGGTTTGCGCCGCGCTGCGCGGCCCTGCTGCGGCCGCCTCGCCACCTTCCGCAGGCGCCTCTTGCCCGCCTTTGGCTTCAGCGGGCTGATCTACCGAAAGAAAGTAGTTGTACCATTTCTTCGTGGTGGGATTTTCCATGATTCACCGAGTGCGACAAAATCGCTCTATGTCAAAGCAAAATGGACTACTGATTGTCATGTGAAAGGTATGATAGGCGACATCCAAAGTCAAGCACAACTGGCTAGCCCTCTCCCCCCAGTAGGATTTACGTGAAGAGCCATTAGATTGTTCCCGCCCCCGAACCTACGATTCCTCCTCTGCGTTCTCTGTGACCAAGCAAAGATGGGACACAGAGGACACTGAGACCCTCCCTGTGCTCTGTGTTAAAGCTCTCGAAGCACAGAGTACACGGAGAAGCTGGTTTTGCTCGCGGCTCCGCCGTGCTGTGCTAGTATGAGCAGAAAGCAACGGCGGAGATCCTCCATGAAACTTTCAGCAGTGCGCAGCTCCAGGCTATTCTTCTTGATCTCGCTTTTCGCGGGACTGGCTCTTGTCCTGGCTCCCGGGCAGCGCTCGCCGGCGAGCGGTCCGGCGACCTACGTCGTCACGAAAGACGTCATGGTGCCCATGCGCGATGGCGTGCGGCTTGCCACGGACATCTATTTCCCCGGCCGGAACGGCGCCAGGCTGGAGGGCAAATTCCCCGCCATCCTGGAGCGCACACCTTACAACAAGGACGAGTCGCTCGACTACCTTCTTCCTTTCGTGAGCCATGGTTACGTTGTGGTGGGCCAGGACACGCGAGGCCGCTACGCCTCGGAAGGCGTCTGGCACATGATGACCGACGACGTGAACGACGGCTACGACACCGCCCAGTGGCTCGTGCAGCAACCCTGGAGCGACGGCGGCTTCGCCATGATCGGTACTTCGTACGTGGGTGGCACGCAGCACGCCATGGCCGAAAGCAATCCGCCCGGTCTGAAGGCATTGATCCCTGTCGACGCGGTGGCAAACGCCGGATACTTCGGCATGCGCAACGGGGGAGCGTTCGAATTGCGTTTCTTCAACTGGATCTTCACTATGGGGGCACCGAACGGCAGCCGGGAAGCTCGCGATCCAGCCACGCGCGCTGCCCTCGAAGACGCGGGGAAGCACGTCCGCGAGTACCTTGCCCAGCTTCCGTTGCGCAAGGGCACGACACCGCTCAAGCTTGCTCCCGAGTACGAGGATTGGTTAGTTTTCGCCATGAGCCACGGGGAAAACGACAGCTATTGGAAGCAGCCCGGGTTTGGCGTCGTCGATCAGACCAGTCGCTACAAGGATGTTCCCGTCTATCTCATCGGCGGTTGGTACGATTCCTGGGCGCTCCAGACGACCATGAGCTACACGGCTCTCTCGCGCGCCAGGCACGGCCCCGTGAAAATGATCCTCGGACCCTGGATCCATGGCCAGCATATGCATCATTCACACGGGGAGACAGACTTCGGCCCCCAGGCGGCTATCGATAGTGAGGCGTTTCACCTGCGCTGGTACGATCGCTGGCTGAAAGGAGCAGACAACGGGGCCGAACGGGACGCTCCAGTGAAGATCTTCGTCATGGGCGGAGGCAGCGAGCAGAAGACGGCGGAGGGCCTGCACCTGCATGGCGGCGTTTGGCGCGACGAGCAGGAGTGGCCGCTGGCACGCACGCGATGGACTCGGTACTACCTTCATGCTGACGGCGCACTTTCGACCGAGAAGCCGCCCGAGTCCTCAAGCAGCACGAGTTATGATTTCGATCCACGCAACCCCGTTCCTACTATCGGCGGGAACATCTCGTCCGGCGTCGGGATCTTGCTGCAGGGAGCTTGGAACCAGCGCTGCAGCGAGGCGGTGTGGAACTGTAATAACCACCTGCCCCTTTCTGTGCGGCGCGATGTGCTGGTGTTCACCACGCCGCCTCTCGAACAGAACGTAGAGGTGACGGGGCCGATCGATGTAAAGCTGTGGGTATCGTCGTCAGCGCCGGATACTGATTTCACGGCCAAGCTGATCGACGTACACCCTACCAGTCCCGACTTCCCGGCCGGAATGGACATGAACCTGGAGGACGGCATCCTGCGTGCGCGGTTTCGCGGCTCGCTCGATCATGCCGAACTCATGCAACCCGGCCAGGTTTATCCCCTGACCTTGCACCTTTACCCAACCTCAAATCTCTTTGTTAAGGGGCACCGCATCCGGCTGGATATCTCGAGCAGCAATTTCCCACGCTTCGATGTCAACCCGAACACCGGCGAAGCGCTCAACGGGAACCGGCGGCTCGCCGTCGCTACGAACACCATCTTTCACGACCGCGAACACCCGTCGCAGGTGGTACTGCCAATCATCCCTTAATCGGGGGATTTGTGATTTGTGATTTGTGATTTGTGATTTCTGATTTGTGATTAGCTCCTCCGTCTCCAATCACAAATCAGAAATCGCAAGTTGTTCTCCCGATTCCCTCACTCGTCCTTGCTCTCAGCTTTGCCGAAGCACTTCAACACCAGGTGTTTTTTGACCACAGACTCCTGCCCGCTGTCCCCTTTCACGGTTACCGTTTCGAGGTCGCCCACCAAGTGCACGTAATCAGGATCGTCGGATTGGCGGCCCGATCCTCGCTCGACCTTACCCGCGAAGCGATAGTACATTCGGTGGATGACGTTGGTCTTGAACTCGACGTGGTCGCGCTTGCGCAAGCCCGCCACGATTTCGTAACTCAGCACGTCATCGGATTCCTCGGCGCCCTGCGCAACTTCAATGTACCCTTTCAGCTTCCCTTCTTCTTCGAGGATCCCCAGCGCGTCATCCGGGGAAAGGAAATGGTATTTGCCGGTGAGATCATCCAAGTTCGGGGTGCCCTGCGGGGAGGCGTATCCGCGATCGGCGACAACCAGGATAGTCGCCACGACGAGCAGAAGAATGGCGATTGACCACGCGGTTTGGTTCTTGCTCACTCCACGATCTTCGACCATAGCTTGAAACCACCTTTCGCGCCACATCCCTAGACAAGTGTATGCCCCGTAAGGCAAGACGGCAAGGCAGGTGGCAGCACCGCCGCTTGACAGGCTGGTGCCTTTAGAGCCACGATGGCCTCATCCTTCAGGGGCCGTCGAATTTCAAAGGGAGGTCTCACGATGGTAGCTCCGGGAGCTTTGACGAAAGCCTGCGCGTTCGTGTTCGTTGCAGGAGTTTACCTGCCGGGGATCATTGGCTCGGCGGCGACGCTGAAGCCTCTTGTCATGGGCAAGCGCGGCGTCGTAGCCGCAGGCCATCCGCTGGTGGCCGAAGCAGGCCTGCGGATTCTGGAAAAGGGCGGGAACGCTGTGGACGCCGGCGTCGCCACGCTTTTCGCCGCCTCCGTCGTGGAAATGGCCAGTTTCGGCTGCGGTGGGGAATGCCCGATTCTCATCAAGATGAAGGACGGCCCGGTGGTGGCCATCAACGGCGACGGGATTGCGCCGGAACTTGCCACCGTGGAATTCTACAACCGACCTGCGCCGGGACGACCCCAGGTTGGTCAGCGTGGGAACGATCGGCCGCGCTCACGGCGGGATCATCCCATCCTTCGGCCCACTCAGCGCCATCGTCCCCAGCGCCATGGATTCCATTCTTCTGGCGTTCGAGGAGTATGGGACGATGAAGCTGAGCGAAGTCATTCAACCGGCCATCGAACTGGCCGAGGGGTGCCCGCTCGATGACCATCTGGCGGCAGCGATTGCCCGCTCGAGGCCGGTTTGGGAAAAGTGGCCTGACACAGTTCGAGTTTATCTGCCGGGCGGGCATC
Source organism: uncultured Acidobacteriota bacterium (assembly GCA_963831905.1). GTDB lineage: Bacteria > Acidobacteriota > Terriglobia > UBA7540 > UBA7540 > CAVROP01. The sequence continues at coordinate 1,545,005 of CAWHRX010000010.1, forward strand.
TGCCGAAGGGAGGCGAACTCTTCGTCCAAGCCGATCTGGCCCGAACTTATCAGAGCCTGGCGCAGGTCGAGCAACAGAACGCAGCGAAGGGACGCGCCGCCGCTCTCGAAGCTGTCCGGGACTACTTTTATCGTGGGCCCGTTGCGAAGCGCATCAGCAATTTCTGCGGGTCTGCCGGCTGCTTGCTCCGTGAAGGGGACTTCGCTGCCTACCACGCGCGGGTGGAAAAACCCCTCGAGACCACTTACCGTGGCGTTCAGGTTTACAAGGTGGGATTCTGGAGCCAGTCGCCGGTCTTCCTCCAAAATCTCAACCTGCTGGAAGGGTTCGATCTCAAGTCGATGGGGCACAACTCGGCAAACTATATACACACCGTTGTCGAGGCGATGAAACTGGGATATGCGGACCGAGACGCTTACTATGGTGATCCCGATTTCAGCCCAATACCGATCCAGCTCATCTCCAAAGAATATGCCGACCTGCGCCGGCCGCTGATCAACTCTGATAAGGCCTCTGCGGATCACATCCCCGGCGATCCGGCTCACATGCAGGCTCGCGCCTCTGCTGAATTCGTTCGGGCGCGCTACGCACACCGCAACGGCGAAGATCAGGACACAACCTGCGTGAACGTCATCGACAAAGACGGAAACATGCTTTCCGCTACGCCCAGCGGAGCCTGGATTCCTGCCGTCATCGCGGGAGATACCGGCATTCCTCTGACGCAGCGCGCGCAGGCGTTTGTGCTGACGCCGGGCCACCCGAATCAACTGGCGCCTCACAAGCGTCCGCGGTTCACGCTCACTCCCACACTTGCCCTTCGCGACGGCAAGCCGTGGCTGGCGTTCTCAACCCCCGGCGGCGATAGCCAGGACCAGACGCTTCTCCAGATATTCTTGAACGTTGTGGAGTTTGGGATGAACCCTGAGGACGCTGTCGAGGCCCCGCGCTTCAACTCCGAGGCGATGTATAGCACCTTCGACGATCACAGCGACCAACCTCTGGTCCTCGACGTCGAGACCCGCCTCGGCGAACCGGTCCTCGCAACGCTTCGCGAGCGTGGACACAAGCTGGTCACACAGGGTGAGTGGGGCAATCCGACAGCTCCGACCATGGTCGAGTACGACGCCGCCACAGGAGTGATCAAGGCCGGCGCGGACGTGCGTGGGCATCGGTATGCGCTGGCGTGGTAGTCGTCCAGTCACTTGTAGCTAGTCGTCAGTTGTCCGTTGTCAGTTGTCAGTTGTCCGTCAAGACCCGTCCTCACCTGGGATTAGGCGCGCACCTCCAGCCGAACGCACAAAGGTTGCTACGGACGACGGACAACGGACCACTGACAACGGACAAGCCACTAGCCACTTCTCTCATAACACCCCAAAACGCGCAAGAAGTTCGTCACCTCTCCGAGGTGTGAAAGCGCGTTCCGGCAGCGCTCTTCCTTCAGGTGGCCCAGGAAATCGAGGTAGAAGAAGTACTCGAAGGGACGGCCGCGCAAGGGGCGGGACTCGAGTTTGGTAAGGTCGATATCGCGCAGCGCGAATACGCTGAGGCATTTGTAAAGAGCCCCGGGAGCGTTGCGGGTGGAGAACACAATGGAAACCTTGTTGGCCTTGGCGGCCACCCGGGGCCGCCGGGAGAGCAGCAGAAAGCGCGTGTAATTCTCGTGGTGGTCCTCGAGGTGGGTAGCCAGGATGTGGGCCCGGTAAACCTCGGCGGCGATACGGCTGGCGATAGCTGCGGCCCCGGGCAAGGGGCGCTCCGCCAGCATTTTCACCGCTCCTGCGGTGTCGTAGAAGGGGACTTTTTCAATCTTCGGATGACGCTTGAAGAACACTTCGCATTGAGCTAAGGCCACAGGGTGAGAGTAAACCTGGGTAATGCGCCTGAGCGCCGTGTCCTGTGGAGCGATGAGATTGTGCACAATGCGGAGGTTGACTTCGCCAACGATGTGCAAGTCGTTTGACAGCAGGAGGTCGTAATTCTCGTGCACCGATCCGGCCAGGGTATTCTCAATCGGGGCCAGACAGTATTTTGTCTTCCCGCCCACCACACTTTCGAAGATGGCTCCGAAGGTCTCGCAGGGCTTTACCGTGATGTGCCTTCCCAGCAATTTATATGCGGCTTCTTCGCTGAATGAGCCGCGCTCGCCTTGAAAGGCCACAGTTGTCTTCGCCATCCCGAGACCCCCTCACCCGGATCGCGCCGGCTGGCAAAAACCGCCGGCTCGATCCACCCTCTCCCCCAAGGGAGAGAGGGTTTCATACATCGCCCAACAATCCTCGAAAGAAAAAATTCGTGTAGGCGCTGGAGATTTCTTCCTCCTTGACAGGCCCTTCTAGATGGTACCACTGGTAAAGCCAGTTGATCATCCCCAGCACAGCGAAGGCGGCAATATGGGGAGAGAGCTTTGGCGCCATGCCGGACTGCTCCTGCACCTTCGCGATCAGTCCCTCGAGAAACTCGATATAAGCTCTCTTGCGCGCATTGATCTGTTTGCGCAAGTTCCCTTTTAGGGAGCGGTTCTCGTGCAGGATAACCGTAATCTCCATGTCGCGGGCGCGGACCACCAGGTCGATATGCCCAAGAATAGTCCGGCGCAGCTTCTCGCGCGGATCCTGGATATCCTTGACTTTTGCGAGCACTTCCTCATCTAGAATATCCATTCCATAGTTCATTATTTCAAAGAGCAGCATATCCTTACTGCTCACATGATGGTACAGGCCAGCCTTGGTCAGACCAACGGCCTGGGCGATGTCCTGCATGGAGGCGCCGTCGTAGCCTTTTTCATAAAACACCTGCGCCGCGACCCTGCAGATTTCGCGTAGTTTTTGTCGAGCTTCAGCAGTGTGAGCCATGGCAGTCAGAGCGCTACTCAATACGTGGCCAGAGTCTATCACAGGATGACGCAGCACAGGTAGCGCCTGCTTCTCGTTACGGACTTGGTGGGCCAGGCCGTTCGTGGATGATCATCCAGGAGGTGCCGAACTTGTCCCGCAGCATCGCAAACCGGAAAGCGAAAAAGGTCTCCTCCATCGGCATGAAGATCTGGCCGCCCTCGGAGAGCAAGGCATAAACTCGCTCCGCCTCGCTCGTGCTATCCACGCTGAGTGAAAGGTATGCGCTACGCATAGGCTGGAAACGCTCCGGCGGAACATCAGAGGCCAATAGCTCGGTTTCCCCAATGCTCAAACGGGCGTGGAGAATTGTGTTCTTCAACTCCCCAGACACGTTGCTTGGACCCGGATTCTGGCCGTGGGTCATGATCGAGGTGATTTTTCCGCCCAAATGCTTTTCGTAGAAACGGAATGCCTGCTCGCAGTTGCCTCCGTAATTCAGGTAAGTGAGAAGTTTCATAGAACGAATTCTCCTTTTCGAACGCGTTGAGTTGTGGCGCTGTCATCCTGAGCGAAGCGAATGATCTCGGCAGTGGCTTGGTATTCACCTGCCCCGGACGAACTGCTGAGATTCTTCGCTTCGCTCAGAATGACAGCAACGCAGGGCCACCCTATTTCGAGGCTCTCCCCACATCCAAATGGCGGTAATTCATCAGCGCGTTGAAGAGCAGGAAGAAGCTGCCGGAGTTCTCATTCCGCCACATGGGATTGCTGGCGAAAAGCAGGATGTGTCCCTGGCCGTGGGGCAGATCCACAACGGCAGGTTTTTCAGCAATTTCCGCACCTCCGTCCAGCAAACCGCTCACCAGCAGGTTCTTGGCCTCAGCAAAGCGCAGAATCACGCGTGGAAACCGATCCGCGGGCGGGATGCGCGTGCCCAGGTACATTCGCATTTCGTCCGGCACGTAGAGTTCCTGCTCGCGCGGAGTACGCTTGGGCTCCTCCTCGGGAGCCATATATTGGCGGCCTTGGATCACATCGGGGTCGGTCGCTGAGCCGCGTCCGCTGCTTCGCGCCTCCCCGACTTCTCTACCCCGGCGGCCAAAACCGAAGCCGACATTCAGGATGGCGCCCGCCCGGTAGTAGACGTAAAGCTTTTCGCCATAACCATAGGCTACAGGACTCTTCATATCCTCCACGCCGGCCAGCAGCACGTCGCCGGGACAGACAAGCTTTTGCGGCCGCCGCAGCGAGAGCATCTCCGTCATTCCACCGTCCACCGGCAGAACCGAGGCGCCCTCCACCGTCACCAGCAGGCCTCCGGCCTCTATGAACCTTTCCAGATTGGCAAGCCCGGAATAACCTAGCCCGCCGCGAATATCGTCGCTCGAATCCAGACCGGTGGCGAAGAAGTTGGGCGTTTCCGGAGTGTTCTTCCACGGCATCGGATTGCCGCGCAGGGGGATGCCTTGCAGCATATCCGCCAACTCATCCCAATCCGGCGGCACGATAATGGCATCGAACTGATCCCGGAGATTTGATGTCTCGCGCACTTTCGTGTCCGCGATGTAGGTGTAAGGGATCTTGAGCTGGTCGAGGCTGATTCGAAACCAGCCGTCGTCCTGGGTTTCCCGCCAGTCATGCATGAGGGCGACCCGCGGAGCTTCAAGCGCGTGGCGGGCGACGCTCAGCTTCTCATCGGTTGCCCAAACGCTCACTCCAAGTTCGCGCGCGGCCGTTTCGATCTGGCCTCGATCGGCGTTGGCAATGACGAAGGTGCCGCGCGCGAATTTCTGGCCGTTCGCTTCAAAGGGCTCCTCGGCCGCTTCCATGGGGAGGCTCGCCAGGCGGTAACGGAAGGTGGCCAGCACGCTGTCCGCATTATGGTTCACGAGAAAAGTGGTGTGGCCGCTTCCCTTGACGCCTCCAGTCACCGTCACATTCCCTTCCACCTTAGCCGTGGGCACACTCAGAATGGCCGCATCCATCACCCGCACCGTCTTGACGTTGGCCAGCGCGCCCAACGTCCAGCCCGTGTCGTCGTAAGGCCGGGGATCGCGTGGGCTGTAGTATTGAGTGTCGAGGAGAGCATCCGCGAAGCGGCTGTAGGGCTGATCCATGCGAATGATGTAGCTGCCGGCGGGGAAATGTTGGCTCACCGTGGTCGCGGGTTCTTTGGCTTTGCTCTTTTCGCCTCCGCCGCCTTCCTTGGCCTCAGGCGCCTTCGACGCCAGTGGCTGCGCCCTCAAAGCTCCCTTCTCCCCCGCGCCTGCTTCTTTGGCTAGTTTTCCCTCGCCGTGGGCGTCCTTCGACTCGGCCGGCCCGCTCTCGCCGCCAATGGCCGGGCTCTCGAACTTGGGCACCGGCGCACTAAAGGCCTGCTGGGCGCGCGAAATCTCGATGCCTTGCGACTGGAGAATGTTCAGCAATCGCGCCTGGTCGCCGGGGCGAGGGTCATCGGCCGGCAGCACCCAGGCGGCCGGGCCTTCGGTTCGCGCCTTGGCCAGGGCGCGTTTGCTCTTGAGATAGAAGTTCTGGAGAAAGTCATGGCCGTGGCTGGCAACGTTGTACAGTCCCAGCAACAAGCCGCTCTGCTGAAGGTTGATGTTGTCCCGCGCCGACCATTTCACCTTGGGCAGAGGAGGGTTGGGACGGTACCACTCGCGGCTGGTGGCTGAGGGATCGAGCGAGTGTTCGGCGGTGTCCGCGCCGACGTTGCTAAAGGTCTCGTAAAACCGGCCGATCGCGTTGTGGCCCACCGCCGCCCAGAACATGTAATTGGGCGCCCATCCGTCGTAGAAGCCGTGCGTCCAGACGCCAATCACACCTCGCGCGGTCAGTTCTTCCACTTCGTAATAGGCCATCTGCTGCCACTCGCTGGTGTCGATGGGATCGATCCAGGCGTTGTAAGGCCCTGTGCCAGTGGAGATGTAAAGATAGGGGATGGACTCGTGCAGATCGTGCAAGACCGTGGCGTGCCACTCGAGGAAGGTCTTCGTGATGTTCTTCGAGAGGGCCAGTGACAAGGTAATACCATCGCGGTTATTATCGTGGGAGACGTAATGGCCCCACCAGGTGAGCGGATAGGTGTTGGCCTCCGGATGGTGCTTGCGGTACATGTAGACATCGACATAGCGGTCGTGGCCATCCGTCTCGCTGGCCGGAGTGAGCAGCACGATGCAATTCTTACGGATGGTGTCAATGAGCGGCGTGTCCTCAACCGCCAGGCGATAGGCTAATTCCATCAACATCTCCGGCGAGCCGGTCTCGGTCGAGTGGATGCTTCCGGACGCCCAGTAGATCGGCTTCCCTTCTTGAACCAACGCCTGCGCCTCGGCGTTGCTCAAACCGCGCGGGTCGGCCAGCTTTGCCGTGACGTTGCGGTAATGGTCGAGATTCCGGATAGTGGCTTCATCGGCGATCGCCACCAGAATCATCTCGCGGCCTTCTTCACTGTGGCCCATCGAGAAGACTCGCACGCGGGGGCTGCGGGCGGCGAGCAGGCGCATGTAGCCGTTGATTTCCGCCACATGGTCGAGCACGTCCGGCGCACCGACGATATGACCGAGAAATGTGTCCGGAGCCGGTACGCAGGAACTCCAGGGCAAATGGTCTACAAGCTCAGTGGAGAAGAACGGTTCGGTGGTGTTTTTGCGAATCGCGGCTGTATAAGCGGCGTCGTCCTTCACCTCGCAAGGCGTTGACGCTTGAGCCGCTGCCTGGAGCGCAGCGGAGACAATCGGGCACGAGATGAGAACAACGAACAGCGGGTACAAAGATTTACTCCGGTGTGGCATGACTCTCTCCGTTCGGCACGTTTCTCGACGCATAAGGAGTTCGTTTTGAGTTCGTTTTTGCACGATGTAACAGTCGTCTTCCTTTGTTTTCAAGGACTTCTTAGCTTCGTTCCCACGATTTTTGTATGCTCGTTCAGAGTGCTTTGACTCGACTTGCCGGCCTGCTCAGAATTCAAACACTTGTTTGAAACAGCCGTTTGAAATTCAACCCCTTGGGGGGCGCACCGACTTGGTAAGAGAGAATGCGTTAGATGGATTTCGGACTCTTGGCAGCCGCCAAGGCCTGAGATCGGAAAGCAGTCGCCCAGAAACCGTGAAGTACCCGGGAGCGCGGGCATTCCTTCGCTCGGCTCAGGACAGGCTCTGCCCGCAGCGTGCGCGCAATTGCGGGGCAAAAGGCGGGCAGGATGCCCGCGCTCCCGGATATCTTCAAAGCACTGGCCAAAATGTCGAGGCACGCCGGGCTCAACCATTTGAAACGTTGGACCGGGACGAATTGTCATTGTCGCGGCCATGAAAGGCGGTAGTTCCGCATGTAGGTAGCCTATGCAGCGGCGGGCGGGCTGTCAAGGATTTTGCAGGGAAGGGTCGCATGCGGGGTGCAGGCGGTGCCTTTTCTCCGTTTTCCTTCACTTACGGACAGGTCAACGGACGGCTTGGATCCCTCACCCGGCTCCGTCAGCTGACGGACTGGTGAAAGCGCCGGCTGCGGGTCACCCTCTCCTCAAGGGAGAGGGCTTGGATTCCCTTTCCCTAGTCCCTAGCCCCTAGTCCCGGCTTTTCCCGAGCGTCACGGCAGCCACTCCGAATCCGCCCAGCTTGAAGCTTGAACCAGCCAAACGGCTCGAGGCGGGTGGATTCGATCCGGTCGCGAGGTCTACCGCTTCCAGCGTCGCTCCGTCAGCCTCGGGCAGGCTGATATCAAACTGTCGCTCGCGCTTGTTTACCAGCAAGATCTTTCGTTCTCCGCTGGGACTCACATACGCCTGGGTCATCACGTAACCGGAGTCGCTGGAGGCCTCGACCATCTTGTCGCCGGGCCGGAAGTGGTCGATGATCAGTTTGAGGGCCCAATATCGCGCATTGGGCTGAGCCGTCTCCCAATCGAGCAGAGATATACTCGGCCACAAACCGGGGCCGCCGGGTATGCTCGATTCGCCGGCCGCATCGATGCCTTGCCGCGCCAGGCCTGCGAAAACATACGCATAGGTCGCCGCCGAAAGGTTCCAATAAGAAGGCCGGATGGGCTTAAAAACGTAATCGGGGTTCGTCTGCGCCCAGTCGTCAGGAAGCATCGTTCCAATCTCATTAACCATGGTGCCCGTCTTCGGCGACAGCATCTTGCGGATGGTCTCAATATAACCCACGATCTCGAGAAACTTGTCCGCCTGGTTAAAATAGGTGAACTGCTGGGCTTCGGGCGGCTCGTCCAAGTTGGGCACAGCGTAGAAGTGATAAGAGATCATATCGAGCGGAATGCCGGGTTTGTGGTGCTTGGAATTGAGAAAGTAGGTAAGGTACTCCGGATGCCCGACAATGTACGAGTGCGAAATACCGATAAACTTGGTGTCCGGCGAGACCTTGTGAATGGCCTCGACAACCGCATCGTAAAGCTTGGTGTAGGTTTCCGCACTGAACCCGTGCTCGAGGTCCGGTTCATTGAACACTTCCCAATAATCAATCTTATAGTGATGCTTTGACTGGCGCCGTTTCCCCAACTCGTCCGTGAATCCGCCTTTTACGTACCACGCCACAATGCGCGCAAAGTAATCCGCAACCTCGCGAAAAGTGGGGTCGCGGAGTTCCCTGCCCTGCGCGTAATGCCATGCCTGTTGGTTCAGGTCTTGAGGGTAGGCGACCGGTTCGCCCTTGAACATCCAGGCCGGAATGGTGGTGAAGTTCAGCACCACGGGATGCCCTTCGAGAGCTTTCATCACATCCTCAGTCACTGGATCGATCATAGAGAAGTCCCAGGAGGTCTTGGTGGAGGTGGGCGGGTCGAGTTCCGGGACTCCGAGGTGCGGATAAACGTATCCCGCTCCCGTGTAGCGAACATCGTCCGCACCGAGGTCCCTCACTCTCTGCAATATCTGATCGTGGAGAGGCGCACCTCGCAGCATCGCTGGCGACGAGCCCAGCAATATCGTCGGCCGGGTTTGCAAAACGCGGATGACCTTGCCCCAATGGACCTCAACCTTGATCGGTTGTTCCTGCGCCCAACCGCTGAAAACGGAGAACAACAGCAGCAACATGAAAGATGAACACACGATGCTTATGTGACGGCTCATGGTCGGATTTTCCTTGATAGTCAAATGGCTTCGATAGAAGCGAGATGGTAACGCTTTCGCAGTGGATTGTATATACCCCTCCCCAAGAACAGTCGTGGGGCATTGCGACCGAATCCGATGGCGGGTTGAGTGGCTGGCCAGTCGACAGTCGTCAGGGCTTGATGACGGACTCGACCCTGAACAACCGGTAATCCGAGTACGTGTGACGATTAGTGAGCACGCGGCGCCCCACATTGGCCGTAACTTGTACCTCCTGAGGAAGCCAGCACACTAGGGGGCCGCCTTCGAAGTGATTATTCGCATAGTGAACCTCCGTTGTCATCCGCATAAGTGGCGGAACAGATGCGAGGAGGTCCGTGCGCATCTGGAGGAATTGCTGGATGGTCGCGGTAGGGACGCCGGTTGCCCGGCGCCCCCCGCGCGGATCCGTACTAGCAGAGCTACCGCATACGGCTCTTACCGCAGATGCTTGGCGTCAAAGCGCAAAAGGGGATAAGGATGAAGAATCTTGGGTAGTGGGAGCCACCGGGCCGCAAAACGCTCCAAGAGTTCCCACGTGTTCCCGCTCCGTTGACTGCGGCGTCGAATCGTTCGCAGCCAGCGTTTGCGTATCTCGTGTCGAAAGTTCCGAAGACTGGCGAGATTGCCGGGAACGGCGTGATAGTTGAAGTAGCCTTGGACCACGCTCCTCAACCATCTCCCGACCTCGGCCAGCGGCTGATGCATTCGCCTCCGAAGCGCGATCTTCACCTCTTGCAACTTGGCGAGGAGTCGCTTTCGCATGGTTTTGCGCAGCACGGTGAACTTGCCGTTCTTCCAGGCTTGTCCACAAATATGCGTGAACCCCAGGAAGTCGAACGTTTCCGGCTTGCCCTCCCTCCGTACCTTCCGGTCATGGGCCGCAAACCGCCCAAACTCAATCAGGCGGGTCTTGTCCGGGTGGAGTTCCAGTCCGAACTTCTGCAGCCGCTCCCTCCATTCCTGGAGGAACCGCTCTGCGTCTGCGCGACACTGGAACCCTAACACACTGTCGTCGGCATAACGGACCACGATCACTTCTCCCGCAGCCCGATGCTTCCGCCAGTGCTGTACCCAAAGGTCGAATACGTAATGCAGGTAGACGTTCGCGAGCAGCGGCGAAATCACCGAACCCTGCGGCGTCCCCTTCTCCGTCTCCGACCATTCCCCATCTTCGAGTACGCCGGCCCTCAGCCACTTCTGGATCAGGCGAAGAATCCGGCGATCCCCGAGGCGATGCTGGAGAAACGTAACCACCCAGTTGTGGGAAAATGACCCAAAACAGTCCCGGATGTCCGCATCCAGCACCCAATTCACCTTCTTCCTGATGATCCCGACGTAGAGCGCATCTAACGCGTCGTGCGCACTGCGCCCCGGTCGAAAACCATACGAGAAGCCCAGGAAGTCCCCCTCATAAATCTGATTGAGGACCGTTCCCACGGCGTGTTGAACGATTTTGTCCTCCAGGGCAGCTATGCCCAGGGGCCGCTGTCGCCCATCCGGCTTGGGAATATAGGCTCTCTTGGAAGGTAGCGCGCGATACGTGCCCCGGTGTACACGACTGTGTAAGTCCTCCAGCCGCTTGCCTAGGTCCGTCTCGTATTCCTGCCACGTCAACCCATCCACTCCCGGAGCAGCTCCTCGCTTGAGGGCATAGAAGCTGTTCGTAAGAAGCGCGACGGATACGTGGTGCAGTAGCGCCGTGAATCGTAATCGCTTGTCCCTCTTTGCGGCTTCCCGCACACGGTTCAACCCAGCTGACGCGTTCATCCAGCTTTGCATCTGGGACGCGGCCGTCTGCCCCGTGTTCCCCTTGGTCGGTCGCCTTCCCTCCAGGCCCTCCGCCGGTGAAACCCTTCCACCTTGGTTCGGACCCTTCGTAGGTACTATACGACCGTCCGACTCCCTACCCGCGTTCATGTCAAGATTGTGGCTCATCACCTTCCTCGACCGGCCCGCTCACTCCTTCGTGTCGGGCACGGGTAGGGCCTCCCGGCTCTCGCGCGTGGAGGTTCCATGCATGTCGGGGGTCTCTGACCTCGCAGGTCCAGTGGGTGCTCGCGATTGCGTGCCCACCAGTGTTGCCTTCCCGCCGAATAAACAGCGTCGGCATCCTGATTTCCCGATATTTCGCGGCTCAATACCCCGCCTACATGTGCCCCTGTCAACGCTTCGCGCCCAGCCTCTCGACTGACCACGCATGACTCGGGGTCGGTGTGGCTCGCTAAGCCTTCACCGTACGGCTCTTCCATCCGCTCCTCCACGCCGGTTTATCCCGGCGCACTTATTCGTACCTCAATGCCACCATCGGATCAACCTGCGCGGCGCGGCGTGCAGGTATGAGTCCCGCAAACACCGCGCATCCGCTAAGGACAACCGCTGACAGCAGGAGGATCCAGGGGTCATAGCTCTTGACGCCATAGAGCAGCGATGAAAGCATTCGAGATCCTGCAAGGGCGGTTGGAACACCGATGGCCAGCCCAAGCGCGACCTGAAACGTCGCGCCACGCAGCACCATGGTTAGCACGGTCCTCCGATCAGCGCCAAGCGCCATACGAATGCCAATCTCATTCGTTCGCCGCGCCACGGCGAACGCCGTGACCCCGTAAAGCCCCACGCACGCAAGCGTGAGCGCCAGCAGGCCGAAGAGTTCAGTGAGGCGAGCGATCAGGCGGTCCTGATTGAAATTCAAGCTGACCTGCTCGGCCAAGCTTGTCATGCCGAGAATCGTCAGGTTCGGGTCGATTCCCGCCAGGGTTTTTCGGACGGCGGCCTCCAGGTTCTCCGGTTTCCCCGCGGTACGCAGCTCGATGCTGTGAATGTAAGTGGAGCCATCCGGGACCGGGAACCAGGTCGGGTTTTGAAGCAAGGGAAGAAAAAACGTTGGGTAGGCAGGGCCCCGTGTGTCCTGGTATTTGGCATCCTCGACGATGCCGACGATTTCATAGTCGCCGCTATGGCTGGCGTAAGACATTCCGAAGTGCTGCCCTATGGGATCTTCCTTGGGAAGGAACCTGCGTGCGAAAGCCTGATTGATGACGGCGACGAGCGGCGCAGCAGGCGTATCCCGCTCATCGATCACCCGGCCGCGGAGCAGGCGCGACCCGATGGTCTCAAAATAGTGAGGGGCCACGCGGTCCCAGGAGGGCGGTACGCCCTGAAGGTCCGGGGGATGACCCTCGATGTAGACATACTCGCTCCGATTGTCGCCGCTCAGCGGGCTGTAGCCCGATAGGCTGGCGCTGAGCACGCCCGGTATTTGCGCCAGCCCCTGCTCGAGTTGCTGGTAGAGCCCGTCCAGCTTTTCCGGCCTATACCGGGCCAGCGCAGGATCAATTTGGACGATCAAGCGGCCTTGTGTGGCAAAGCCAAAGTGCTGGTCCTCGAGATTGTGCAGGCTTCGGGTGAGCAAGCCTGCTCCGATCAGCAAAACGGTTGAGAGTGCAACCTGCAGAATCACCAAGGAGCTCTGAGCGAACGACGAGGCCTCGCGCGTCGAGCGGCCGGCGCCGCGCAGGGTCTCGGCAGGATCGGAACTTGACGCAATCCAGGCAGGCGCTACCCCGAACACAATGCCGGTGACCAGGGACAGAAGCAGTGCGAATCCCAGCACCGGCAATGACGGCCGCGCACTGATGGGGACGTATTGGGCCCCGCGAAAGGCGAGCAAGAGAATGGCATGTGTCCCAACGTAAGCCAGGTAGAGCCCGGCCGCCCCGCCGGCCACCGCGAGCAAAACGCTTTCAGTGAGCATCTGCCTGAACAGCCGACGCCGGGGCGCGCCCAAGGCCAGCCGGACAGCGGTCTGCGAACGGTTAGCCACCCCGCGGGCGAGCAGTAAATTGGCGAGGTTAGCGCAGGCAATCAGCAGGACCAGGCCCGAGAGCGTCTCAAGCAGGCGTAGACCGGCGGCGTAGTCCTCTTGCATCTTATTTACACCGCTGCCTGCGGACGTGAGACGGATGTGCTGCCGAGCTATTTCTTCCCGATATTGCTCCACCAAGGCCCTGTTGCTGCGCTGCTCCGGCGAGGCTTGCGCGTAACCTGTCGACCAGAGCCACTGTTGAAGCTCGGCCGTTAGGTGAGACTGGACCTGTAAGGGTTGAACGTCGGGCCTCAATCTTCCCATCAGGTAGAGCCATTCGACATCGTCGCGATTTAGGCGGTTGTGCAGCCGGTTCAGCAGCGGATCGGTAGCCAGGGGAAGCCAGAAATCGGGCGGATCGCTACGCAGTGTGTCGCCGTAAAACGCGGGCGGCGCTATGCCCACCACCGTGTAAGGCACGCCGTTGATTGTGAAGCTGGCGCCGATCACCGAAGGGTCGCTGCCAAACTGCCGCTGCCAGGTATGGTAATTCATTACTGCCGCAGGCAGGGCGCCGGGGCTGTCGTCGCCCGGCATCAGGGCGCGTCCGGCGAACGCGCTGACGCCGAACATGGTGAAGTAATTGCCGGAGACAAGCTCTCCACTGTAGGGCTCAGCGGGACTGGTAACGTGGCTGCGGCGCACACTCAGGTCTGTCAAGGAAGGCGTGAACGCGGCCAGTTCACTGAATTCCGTGGTGCGGTCGCGAAGGTCCTTGTAGAGCGGATACGGGTAGAGTACGAAGCTGCCCCCGTTTTGCGTTCCGGTCATCTCACAGCAATTGTTGTTGTCGCCCAGCCGGTAGAGCTGGCCGGGATCAGCCACGGGCAGCCTCTTGATCATCACGGCGTCGACCAGCGTGAAGATGGCGGTGTTCGCCCCGATCCCCAGCGCAAGGGTGATGACAGCAACCGCCGTGAAACCGGGATTCTTTCTGAGCATGCGCAGGCCGTAGCGGATATCCTTCCCCAGGTCATCCAACCATCTCCATCCCCACATGTCGCGACTCTCCTCTCGAAGAAGCAAGTCGTTCCCGAAGCGTCTTTGCGCGGCGTAGCGGGCCTCCGTCGATGAAATGCCACGCTCAATCTGCTCTTGCTGGCGAAGCTCCCGATGCAAGCGCATCTCCTCGTCAATCTCAGCATCGAAGTGCCGGCGACGAAGCAGCATCAGGAGCCGTCGGGCAAATTCTCCTAACATGTGAACCTTCAGAGCTTTCAGCCGTCAGCTATCAGCTTTCAGTCAACGAGCACCCCGGTCGTCCACCGTTGCTGAGGAAAGGAGTAGGGCTGACAGTCGATTGCTGAAAGCTGAGAGCTGATGGCTGATAGCTTCATTCGTACCTGAGCGCCATCATCGGGTCTACCTTCGTCGCGCGCCTTGCCGGGATGTAAGTCGCTACCAAAGCCACGCCACCCAGGATTAGCAACACCAGAGCAAATGTTAACGGGTCGTCCGGCCGCACTCCGTAGAGGAGGCTGGACAACACTCGGGTCAGTCCCAAGGCGCCGGCAATTCCCAGGCCCATCCCGATCAGGGCAGGGACCATGCCTTGCCACACCACCATGCGAAGCACGTCGCCCTGCTGCGCACCGAGCGCCATGCGGATCGCGATCTCGTGCGTGCGCTGGGCGACGATGTAGGAAAGGACTCCGAACAGACCCACCGCGGCCAGCGCGAGCGACAGTCCGGCGAAAACAAGAAGCAAGGTGGTGTCAAAACTGGCGTCAAGTGTGGTCTTTCCAATAAGCTGGTCCATGGTGAGGATGTCCGCCACGGCCAGCTCAGGATCGAGCTGCGCGAAGATTCGCTGGATGGGCAGGGCTAACTTGACAGCGTCGTGGTTCGAGCGCACGGCGAGTGTGGCGTAGTTTGGAACATTACTCTCATAGAGCGATGCATAAATGGGAAAGTACATGACGGGCAGGGGCGGCTGGGCGAGTTCGGACCGCGTATCGCCGACGACGCCAATAATGTCAAAGAGTTGGTGGCCCATCGTGACAAGATGGTTGCCGATCGGGTCCTCTCCGGAAAAGTACTTTCGGACGAACGCCTCGTTAATAATCACCTCGCGTGGCCGGTCCACCCGCTGCTTCTCGTCAAACTTCTCGCCTCGCACGAGCGGAATTCCGAGCGCCGCGAAATAACCCGGGTCGGCCCACTGATCAATACAGTACTGGCTCTGTCCCGCCGGGAGCGGAGGATGCTCCGCGATCGCGAAGCCATTATCTCCGGGGTATCCGTCACCTGGCACGGAGCGCACCAGTCCCGCTCCCCGGACGCCGGGAAGCGCCCGCACGCGCTCGAGCAGCCCGTCGTAGAAACTCGTGCGTTGCACCGCCTGGCGGTACTTGGCCTCGGGAAGGCTGAATCGCATGGTGAGCACGTTGTTCGTGGCGCAGCCAAGATTAACAAAACGGAGCCGCGCGTAACTCTTCAGCAGCAGGCCGGCAGCCACCAGCAACACAACTGTGAGGCCCACTTCCAGCGAAAGCAGCCATTTGCGAAGCCGCACAGGCCCCTCTCCCGCGCTGTGTGACCGCGAGGATTCCTGGAGAGAAACAAGAATTTGCTCGCCCCTCACTGATATCGAAGACGCCAAGCCGGCGAAGAGTGCGCAGACGAAAATCAGCACGGCGACGAAGGCCAGAGCCATGCCGTCCATATGGATCGCTTCCACGCGCGTCACGTCCGGCCGCGCCGCGACGAACCACCGCATCATGGCGTACGCCAGAACAACACCGGCGGCCGCGCCGGCGGCGGAGAGCAGCAGAGTCTCAGTAAGGTGAGCGCCCAGCAATCGCCAGCGGCCTCCTCCCAACGCAGCCCGAACGGCGGATTCTCTCCGCCGGGCGACTCCGCGGGCCACCAGCAGGCCCGCGACGTTCAGGCACGCAATCAAGAGCAAGCACGCGGTGGCGCCCAGCAGGATGTACAGAGGCGTCTTGAGATCACCGACCATGTACTCGATCAGCGGGCGGCTCTCCGCGCCTTTGCTGACGAAGGCATCGTCCGTGTGCAAATCACGAAGGCGGCGCGTGATGACTGTCAACTCCGCCGTGGCCTCCGCGGCGCCCACCCCAGGTTTCAGACGGCCAATGGCGCTAAAGTCATGAGAATCGATCGCCTCCATCTCTTTAGGGGGCTCCTCGTGATAAACCGATGTCCACAATTGGGTGGTATGGTCCGGATAAGCAAACCATGCAGGCATGACCCCCAGCACCACGTAGGACTTACCATCCAGATGGATGCTCTGGCCGAGGATGGCAGGGTCCCCGCCGAAACGGCGCTTCCACAACCCCCAACTCAGCACCACGGTTGCGGGGGCAGATGGCTGGTCATCCGCGGCGGTGAAACTGCGGCCCAGAGCCGGCTCGACGCCCAGCGTAGGAAGCAGATTCCACGAGAATTCGGCGGCGTCCACTTTTTCCGCAAGCTGCCCGCCCGCTGACGAGAGGTTGTACTGCTGGCCGCCGACAAGGGCCAAATCGGAAAAGCCGTGGCTCTGCTTTTTCCACTCCGCAAATACCCCGGCAGCATTGCTGTTATAGGCGAATTTATCATCTGGACTGTGCTCGTAGAGTCGCAGCAGGCGGCCCGGATCTTTGAACGGCAGCGGTTCGAGCAACACGGAATGCACCACGGTGAAGAGAGCAGTGGTGGTTCCAATGCCCATCGCCAGCGTTAATACGGCTGCGGCCGTGAAGCCTGGGTTGCGCCGAAGCTGGCGCAGGCCATAGCGGATATCCTGAAGCAGCGCCTCGAGCCAATTCCATCCCCACATGTCGCGACTCTCCTCTCTGAGGATCAAATCATTGCCAAAGCGTCGTTGTGTGGCGTAGTGAGCCTCCGTTGGCGTCAGGCCGTGCTCGACCTCTTCCTGCGCGCGCAGCTCGCGGTGCAGGCGCATCTCCTCCTGAAGGTCAGCATCGAACTGCGGGCCACGAAACAACATCCGAAGCCGTCTGCCGAGTGCAGTGAACATGTTTCCTGCTTTCACCACTTCCGGCGGTAGCGGACAAGTGGCTAGTGGTTAGTGGCTAGACGCGGCGCACAGAAAGCGCCCATAGCAGCAAGTCAATGACCACTGTTTTTTCTAGCCACTCTCCGCTAACCACTAGCCACTGCTCTTCCTCACGCCGTCTGAATAGCCTGCCTGATGGCTTGCATGACCCGTTCGAATTGTGAGACCTCGACCTGAAGCTGTTTGCGGCCCAGTGCCGAAAGACGGTAGTAGCGCGCCCGGCGATTCCCCGCCGTGACGCCCCATTTTGCGGTGACCCAGCCTTTGATCAACATGCGTTGGAGCGCGGGATAAAGCGAGCCTTCTTCAACCTGCAAAACCTCGTCGGAAACCTGCTCGATCCAATTGGCGATCTCATAGCCGTGCAATTCGCCATGGC
Organism: uncultured Acidobacteriota bacterium; assembly: GCA_963831905.1. Classification (GTDB taxonomy): domain Bacteria; phylum Acidobacteriota; class Terriglobia; order UBA7540; family UBA7540; genus CAVROP01. Next base: position 1,562,207 of record CAWHRX010000010.1, read on the forward strand.
GGGCCAGGGCTTTGAGAATCAACAGGTAGAGCGTTCCGGGAGGGATTTCGTCTTCGTGCATGCGCTTGCCTCCTTACCATAGTTAGACTATGCCAGTAAGGAAAGGTTAGCACCCGCGGGGAGATTTTGCAATTCGGACTTGGGGGGGCGTGAAGAAAGCTTTCACCACAGAGGCACAGAGTTCAAGGAGTGACTTAGTTCCGATAACTCCGTGAACTCTGTGCCTCTGTGGTGATGCTCTTTGGTTTAGTCGATGCCGTGGATCCGCAGGCTAACCAACTGTTCAATGGTCAGATTCTGCGTGCCGTGTTGCGAGCGCATATTGGAAATGTACTCCGGCGTCACGCCGTGGATCCGCATGGCAATCAATTGGTCAGGGTCGGGGTGAGAGTAGCCGAGTTCCTTCAGCTTCTCAATGAACTCGGGCGAGACACCGTGGATGCGGAAAGCGATGAGCTTGTCGAGGTCAAGGTGGTTGTACCCGAGTCTGCTCATCTGCGCCATCCACTCCGGCGTGGCGCCATGAATCCTCAGCGCGATGAGCTTGTCCTCATCCGGGCTATAACCTTCTTGATGCAGCGTCCGGATCATTTCCGGCGTTACACCGTGAATGCGGAACGCCACAAGCTTATCCGTGGAAGTAATGTTGAGTCCGGCCCCACGGACCTGGTGAATGAAATCCGCTGTAACTCCAAAGATACGGAAGGCAATCAGCTTGTCGGTGTCCAATCCTTCCAGACGCTCGCCCTTCATCTCCTTTGCGAACTCCAGGCTCACGTCCTGCGTGGCCATGTCGAACTGCTTTTCTTCGACGTCAAACCCCAGCGCTTTCATCTCCCGCGGATAGTCCGGGTTGGGAATGAAGTGGAACAAACCCGCCCCCTCGCCATTATCGAGGAACCCCTGGCAATCGAATTTTCCGGCATCGCGCGAGACCGCGAAATGGACCTCGTGCCGCCCGGACGTTGAGATGTCCAGTCCCTGAAATGATTTCACTGGCCAGTCGGAACTGTGTTCGGAATGACCTCCGTGACGGGACTCGATCAGCGAAAAGCGGACCTGGCCGGCAATGTCGGACGAACTCATCGTCCAGTCACCGGTGCGCGTTTGCGGCCACGCCGCTGGCGCAGAGAATAGCGCGCAGAGAGCCGCCAGAACGAACCACCGAATGTGAGAGAATCTCATGAAATCCTCCTCCTAAAGGTCACAGCGCCCCGGCGAGTTTTAACTGCACGAGCTTGTCCAAGCTCAAGTTCTGAAAACCATGTTGGCGCGCCTTCTCCACGAATTCAGGAGTAATACCCTGAATCTTCGCCGCGATAAAATCATCGCCGGCGAAGTCTTTCAGACCTGCTGCCTGAAGCGCCTTTACGTACTCGGGCGTGACGCCCTGAATGCGCATCGCCACCAACTGATCTCCCGTAAGTTTCAGGCCCGTGGCGCGCATCTCCTTGACGTATTCGGGCGTCACACCCTGCACCCGCATCCCAACCAAGGTGTCCGCCTCAACCTGAATTCCCAGGCCGCTCATTTCTCGCACATATTCGGCAGTCACACCCTGGACCCTCATCCCGACCAACTGATCCGCGTTGAGCTTCAGGCCCGTGGCGCGCATCTCCTTGACGTATTCGGGCGTCACGCCCTGCACACGCATCCCAACCAAGGCGTCCGCCTCAACCTGAAATCCCAGGCCGCTCATTTCTCGCACATATTCGGGGGTAACGCCCTGGACCTTCATCCCGACCAACTGATCTGCGCTCAATTTCAGGCCAGTGGCGCGCATCGCCTTGATGTATTCCGGATTCACGCCTTGCACCCGCATCCCAATCAGGGCGTCGGCGTCAAGATCGAGGCCCAATCCTTGCATTTCTCGCACGTATTCGGGACTCACACCCTGGACCTTCATCCCGACCAATTGATCCGCGTTGAGCTTCAGGCCGGTGGCGCGCATCTCCTGGACGTATTGAGGCGTGACGCCCTGGACACTCATGGCGATAAGTTCATCAACGTCGAGGCTAAAACCCAGAGAGTGCATCTGCCGTACGTGGTCCGGAGTTACGCCTTGAACCTTCAGCGCGATGGCTTGATCGACCGTGAGGTCCTTCAGGCCTGCCGCCCGCATTTGCTCAATGTAGCCTTGCTTGGCGGCTTGATTGGCGCTGCTTGAGCTTGCGTCGCCTTGATGTCCAGGCTCAGCGTCCTGACTTGCTGCCTGGAGCGGCGTCCCGGCGGCTTCAGTGCGAGCAACAGTGTATTGACGAACGCCCTGTGATCGCACCGCGGGGCCTGCGAGGTGTTGAATCGAAGCGGGCTGTCCGACCTGTCGTGGTGGTGCCGCCGACGCTTTCGCGACGCCCCAGAATCCATTGCCGGCAAGCAGCGCGCCCGCCAGGCAGAGAAGACCCATCGCCAATCCGGCGCTCCGCCACTCGCCGCGAATCTCCGCCAGGCCGAGCAGCCGCAGGACGCGTGCTGCCAACGGTGAACTGCTGATCCCCGTGGCGAGCAGCGGTGCGCTCCGCCTCTCCTCGAGCAGCGTGAGGGCCCGAGCATAGCCTACCGCATCGCCGCAAACCCGAATCGCCTCATCATCGCAAGAGTTCTCGCGCTCGGCGCGAATTCGCCGGCTTACCCACCACACGGCCGGATGGTAGAAGAGCAAAGTTTCTGCCGCAACCTGGAACAGATTTACAAACGAATCGAGGCGGCGAATGTGCGCCAATTCATGAGCGATGATGGCCTCCAGCTGCGCTTCGGAAAGTCCCGTCAGCGCCGTAACCGGCAGCAAGACGACGGGCCGGAATAAACCGATCACGGCCGGCGCCGCCGCCAATCGCGTCTCGCCAAACTGCACCGCCCTCTCGATTCCCAGCCGCCGCTGAAGCATCCGGCACATCTCGAGCAGCTCGGAAGATGCCGGCCGGATACCCCGGCGCTTCAATCGCTCGATGAGGAAGAATCCTCCGGTGGCGCGCAGGCTAAAGAGGCCGACCCCAACGATCCAAAGCTCCACCAGCCAAATCAATCGCTCAGGGCGAGGTTGGGACTGCAGAGCGGCTTGGGCCACCGATGCCGTGCCGAATGTTGCCTCCAGTCGGTTAAGACTAGCGGCCGCGGCGGGCGCGCCCGTCCAGCCCACGGAAGGCTGAGCACGGGGTAACAAAACCAGAAACGTAATCACAGGCGCCGCAACCAGCAGAATCATCGCGCCAACTCCCAGAGCGTAACGCGTTGAGGCCCTCCGGCAGCAGGGCATCAGAACGGAGAGCGCTGCGGCGACCGCCGCGCCCTGCCAGACGAAGTGAAGCAGCGCCCAGCCGAGCGATTGCACCATGATCGGAGAAAGGGAGACTGCAAAATGTGTCATCGCATTTTCCTTTCCTGTTCGTCCAGAATTCGGCGCAGCAGTTCGATTTCTTCGTGTGAGGTCTTCCGGCCCTGTAGGGCGTGCATCATCAGCTCGCTTGCCGAACCCTCGAAGACGCGCTCCAGAACATCGGCCGCGAACTGGCGCTTTGTCTTCTCAGGGGGCAGGCAGGCTTCGTACACATGCGCGCGCTGCTCTTCGTTGCGGCGCAAGGTCCCTTTGCTGGTCATGATCTGCATCAACTTTAAGACGGTTGTGTATCCAGTTGGTTTCTTCTCACTCAATGCTTCGTACACTTTTCGGACCGTCGAAGGGCCGCGCTCCCACAAAACATGGAGAATCTCCAGCTCGCCGGCGGTCGGTTTGGGCAGGTCTCGATGGCTCATGAGCACACAGTACTACGAAGGGTTTCGTATTGTCAACGAAAATCTTCGTACATTTTTAGCCGTCAGCTTTCAGCTCTCGAGTCTGTGCAAAAACCTCAATGGGATTGTCGTTCCGAGTGACTATGAAAACCGGCGGCGTCCCCGCGAAAGTATTTGCCGAAGGCCACACCAGGCGATGAAGTTGTAGGGGCAACCCTTGTGGTTGCCCCAGGGCGGCCACAAGGGCCGCCCCTACACGTCGGCGCGTTGCAGAAGCAGCTGGGAGGCGAAGGGAAAGACCAGGGCGACGGCGGTCCAGAGCACCAGAGAGCCGAAGGGGAAATCGCGCGCGATGCCTACGATCCACTTCGACGCGCCGATCATGAATCCCAAAACCGAGGGGACATCGACCTTCCAGTAGTATGAGACAGCGATGGGCAGAACCAGATGAATGACGAGTATTCCGAGACCATAACTGAGGCCTTCGCGGCCGCTGCGGGCCACGATCGTCATAAAACAAGTCATACCGTAGATAACCGCACCGCCGAGGGCAAGAGGCAGCGCGATGGCTAACGGCCGCCACGACGGAACGTGGCCTGTAAAGCAGGCCAGTGCGCCGAAGGTGGCGGCGACCGCCGCGAAGACTGTCACGCTAATCTCGCCGACTCCCACCGACCAGCCCATCCACACCCAGTAGGACCGCGGGCGCGGCCGGACCAGCAGAAATTCCGCCGTTTTTTCCTTGAACTCCTCGCCCAGGCTGGAAGCTCCGAGAAAGAGCGCCCAGATCAAAGTGAATAAAGATGCGCAACTTCCCAGAACAAATGCGCAGTTGTTCGCCCAGGCGTGGGCGACGTCGGGCGCGAAGCTGCGCGCAAGGGCCTGGTTTTTGTTGAAGCCGATGTTTATATACGTGAAGAAAACGCAGATCACCGGAAGCGCTATGAGATAGATAATGACGCGACCGCGACCGTCGCGCCAACATTTCCAGGCGTACATGGGTCCTCCTTCCGGACCAACGCGAGAAAGATCTCGCGCAGACTCATGGGAGAAATTTCAGCGATCGTGGCGCCTTGCCGGCTGAGTTGGGCGGCGAATGCTTCAGCGCCACTCTTGACGAGGTATTTGTGAAAGTTGCCCTCCGAAGCCACAAGCATGGCCTGGGGGAAGCTGGTTTGGGTCAGATCATCACCTGCCGCAGTGACCCAGCGGAATTCGCTCTTGATGTCATCGAGCCTCGCTTCGAGCAGCAGCCTTCCGTGATCGATCAACCCAACCCAATCAGCGATTTGCTCGACGTCGGAAAGTTGGTGGGAAGAAATAAAAACCGTCTTGCCGTCACTGACCACATCCTGAACAAGGATGCGGAGGAATTCGTCCAGGACGACGGGATCGAGCCCTGTCGCCGGCTCGTCGAGAATCAGTAAATCCGCCCCCTGGGAAAGCGCCAGCAGAAGACAGACTTTCGTTCTGTTCCCTTGTGAGAGTTTTGAGAAGTGGCGGTCCATGGGAATCTCGAGCAGTTGTGAATACTTCCTGACCGCCTGATCCGACCACCTCGGATAGAAACCGCGCGTGAAGCGCACGAGTTCGCGAGGCGTGAGGTTTCCATACAGAGTCTTGCTCTCGCTTACGTAAGCCGTGCACTCGAGGATGGCGACTTGCTCCCGGCCGATAGGAAATCCCAGCACCGTGCCGTGGCCTTCCGTAGGCCGCGCGAGACCCAGCAAGATCCGTATGGTGGAACTTTTGCCGGCTCCGTTGCGCCCCAGGAATCCGTAGACCACACCTCGCGGCACATTCAAGTTGAGGCCGTCGACAGCTCTGACATCGGGATAAGTTTTAACGAGCTTTTCGGTCCAGATTGCCATATCGCTCATGTTCTTCCTCCAATGCTTCCAACTCCTGCTGCACGAGTTGCATGATTTCACGCGGGTCGAGCCGCAATTGCGTTCCCTCCACTGCGATCTGCCGCGCGTAAGGCCGCAACCGCCGCACTCTCTCCGCCTTCAGGAAGCTTCCGGGATTTTCCGCTACGTAGGTGCGCCCGCCGGGGATCGTGCGCAGGATTCCATCGCGCTCGAGATCCTGGTAAGCGCGCGCGGCCGTGTTGGTGCTGATGCGCAGATCGGAGGCGAGTTGGCGCACCGACGGCAAAGCATCACCAGGCGTCAAGGCGCCGGCGGCGATGTAGTGTTTCACCTGGGTCTCGATCTGAAGGTAGGTGGGAACGCCGGAGGCGGGATTAACGTGAAGCAGCATGCTGTATTGATACACCGCTACAGTTGGACTGTCAAGTGGATTCTATGGAAAATCGGCGAGCGACAAGAAGTCAAAGAATCAACCTTGCTGCACGCTGGCGCTCACCGCCGCCTCTGGCCGCAATCCACATTCAAGATTCAAAATGCCAGAAGTCGAGGAATGGAAAAGCTTGCTAAGAGACGAGAGTCTACGAAGCCGTATTGCAGGGTGCGGGGCTCGCCAAGCACCGCCGAGATTTCTCCACAACAAAAGCGATTGCGTTCAGTCGTTGCAGGCCGGCGCGGCGGGGCGTATACTCGGGCTTAGCCCAAACGATCTCAGGGAACTCCAACGGAAAAGGAGATAGACCCATGCCTACCTACATCACCCTAGGTAAGTGGACGCAGCAAGGCATCGAAAAGGTCAAGGAGAGCCCGGCCCGGCTCGACGCGTTCAAGCAACTCGTCAAATCTGCGGGCGGAGAAGTGAAGGGATTTTACATGGTGACGGGCCGGTATGACATCGTCGTCATTAGTGAAGCGCCAAACGACGACGCAATGGCCAAAGTAGCTTTGGCGACGGCCTCAAAAGGCGGCATCAAAACCGAGACACTACGCGCCTTCACAGAAGACGAGTACCGGAAGATCGTCGCAGCTCTGCCCTGAGCACAGGCTGAGAGCTGGCGGCGGAAGGCTGAATCTACTCAGTTCGGCCGCTGCTCGTTAAGCACCTCCAGCACTTCGCGGACCTTGCGCACTAGGGCTCCAGGCGCAAAGGGCTTCTGGAGGAATGCTGTCTTGGGATCCGACATGCCGCGGCGGGCGACGGCGTCCGCCGTGTAACCCGAGACGTAGAGCACTTTCATTTTCGGGCGCTCGGGCTTCAGCCGCTCGGCCAACTCGAGTCCGCTCATTCCGGGCATGACCACATCGGTGAGCAGCAGATCGATGGGCGCCGGGTTTTGAGCGCAGATCCGGAGTGCATCGTCGGGCCTTTCAGCCGATATTACCGTGTAGCCAGACTCTTTCAAAACCTCGAGAGTCAAATCCCTCACCATTGCTTCGTCTTCAACCACGAGGATGGTTTCCGTACCCCTCGCGTGGTGCTCGATCGCTTGGCGGCTCTTCGCCGGCTCCGCCACTTGATCGACCCGTGGGAGATAAATCTTGAAGCACGAGCCGTTCCCCAATTCGCTATAGACATAGATGTAACCGCCGCTCTGATGAACAATGCCGTGCACCGTCGCCAAGCCCAACCCAGTTCCCTTCCCCTGCTCCTTGGTTGTGAAAAAGGGCTCGAAGATATGCTTCTGGGTTTCCGCATCCATGCCGCATCCCGTATCGCTCACGGTGAGCAGAACATACTGCCCCGGCCGGATGGGATAGTGACCGGCGGCGCGAGCCTCGTCGAGATTAACGTTTTCGGTTTGCAGGATTAACCGGCCGCCATGAGGCATGGCGTCGCGGGCATTCACGGCAAGGTTCAGGATCACCTGGTCGATCTCTCCGGGATCGGCTTTCACGCGTCCCAGGGCCGGCCCCGGAACGATCGAAAGCTCAACGTCCTCGCCGATCAAATGTCGCAACATGCGATCGATGTTGGTGAGAGTAACGTTCAAATCCAGCACCTGCGGCTGGAGCACCTGCTGGCGGCTAAAGGCCAAGAGTTGGCGCGTCAGCGTGGCGCCCCGATCCGCCGCCTTCAGGATCTCGGCCAGATGCGGATACTTCGGGTCCGTCGGTTCCAGCCGGCCCAGGACCAGTTGGCCGAAGCCTGAGATTACCGTCAGCAGGTTATTAAAGTCGTGGGCTACGCCGCCCGCCAGACGGCCCGCGGCCTCCATCTTTTGCGCATGGCGCAACTGCTCTTCGAGCCGTCGATGCCGCGTGATGTCGCGACCAATGCCCTGCACTTCCGGCGGCTTCCCGTCTCGTTGGATGAGAGTCGTCCCCAGGTCCACACGCAGCCGGCCGTTTTTCCTGGTAACGATTTCCACTTCGTAGGTCCGCGGTCCTTCCTCGCTTGCACCCTGAAGCATTTCGCGAGCCAGGGCCGAGTATTCTGGCGCCAGAATCTGCGTGAGGTTCATCTTCAGGACGTCGGGAAGGTCGCACCCGACCATGCGCCGGCCGGCTTTGTTCAGGGAAGTGAAGTGGCCGTCCAGATCGCAGGTAAAAACCATGTCATTGGCGTTTTCGAACAGCTCCTGATAACGTTCCCTCGCGGAGGCTTCGCGTTCGAGCGAATCGCGGATGCTGTCGGTTTTCTCCGCCACCTGTCGCTTCAGCAAAAATGCCCAGAGTGTGGTGGCCAATGCCAACGTCGCCAGGACAGCGATAATCCTCAGCATGCGCTTGATGTCCCCCCAGGGAGGGGGCTGAATCACCGCAACGTCGTTCATCGAGCGGACAAGAATCCGAAACGACTGGGGATTGTGATCCTCATCGGCCTGGAGAATGCAGATCCCGGTCAATTGCAGCAGGCTTCCCGGCACCAGAGCCTGGAGGCTCTTCGCCGGCACAGGATCTTCGACCTGCGCCAGAAAGAGGATGTTGCCCGACTCCATGTTTAAGGTGTTCGGGCCGGGCGTGGCGTCGAGCAGGCGCGCCTGGATGCGCACGAAGTCGGCATCATGGCTGCCATCCAGCGCCTGGCCGGCGGTGACGGAGACGGGAACAGGAGTTGGACCGGCCCCGATTCGCCGAAAAACTGCATCCCGCAGGACCGCAGAATACTCGCCCACGGCCGGAAAACCTACTACCTCAACCAGATCTCCGGTCCGGATGGAAGTTGTCGCCAAAGTTCGAACCTGAAGGCCGTCGTTTTCCTCTTTGACGAACAGCGCACTGCCCGGCTGCTGGAAGGTGACGACGCCCCGCACTTTCACACGGTGCCCGGATGCTCCCTGCGGGGTGAAGCGCAGCAGGCTGGCGATTGGACGCCGAGGGGCGAGAAACGCGTTGCTGGGTGCGGGTTCAACAAGGCGGAGTTGATTCAGACTCGGCGAGTAGAGAATCACGCCGGTAATCTGATTCTTCGTGTTGAAGGCTGCGCCACACACTCCCTGGATGCGCACCTTGGCATCGACCAGACAACCGGGAACGGCGCCATGGACGCCTGGAATCACCACGCTGAGCCGGCCACCTTCCGCGGCCAGATCGAGAGTCAGTTGCGCATCCCCTTTCGTGACGTTGCGCACGATACCTTCAATTTCTACCCATTGACTATCCTCTTGGCTAGAGGCCATTCGGCCGTAGGTGACTCGCCGCGCTTCCGGCAAGCTACCCTGGCCTAAAATCCGAATCTTCGGTTTATCAATCTGCGGCGCAAAGTCAGGAGTCGCGCTGATGCCCTCGATTTCCACCAATTGACCGGGTTGTAGGGGCGGTCTTGCGGTTCCGATGTCAACCCAAATGCCTGCAGTGGAGTCCTGGACGAACAAATCGTTCTCGGCCGGATTGAAATAAGTGACTACGGCGCGGACGAGGATCGGATACCCGAGATTCGCTTCGTCATTCGAGAGATTCCTAATCTGCTCCACGCGGGTGAGCAAGGGAAGGCTTGATTTTTGCTGAGGAACTTGTCCGGCGCGCAACGCCGATGCGCAGGCCAAACCTGACAGCAGCAGGCAAAAGGCCAAAAGCCACAGCGGGCCACCAGCCATCAAACGGTCTCGAATGCTTTTGGCGCTCTCGAGGATGCCGGATCCTTTCGAAGCGCCTCTGCGCGTACTATTCTCTGCCCACTTGTCGGCCTTCAACTCAGCGCTGGACAACGATGCCCGTAAAAGGGGCTCTGCAGTTCTCGCCGCCTCTGCCAACTCCTTCGGATGCGTGCCGGATCCGCCGCGCACCACTTTGTGCCGGATCTCTTCCCAGTCCTCAGGCGGAATCGTGAAAAAGGCCTGGACCACTTGAGGATCGAATTGCTCGCCCGACTCTCGCCGGATTTCATCGTAAGCCACAGACCATGGGAGGGCGCGCCGGTACGGGCGATCGGAGGTCATCGCGTCCAGGGTATCTGCGACAGCGAATATCCGCGCTCCGAGAGGAATCGCCTCTCCTTTCAGGCCTTGCGGGTAGCCAGTTCCGTCATAGGACTCCTGGTGGGTCAATACTATTTCAGCCGCGGGCGCAAGGAACGGGATGTGGGAAACCAGCTCGTAGCCGATGCGCGAATGGGTCCGCATCACAACGACTTCTTCCGGTGTCAATTTGCCCGGCTTAGTTAAAATCGCGTCCGGGATTCCGATCTTGCCGATATCGTGCAAGTAGGAGCCACGCAAAATCTGGACGACCTGCTGGGGCGTGCAGTTTGCCGCTTTGGCAATCTCCAGGGAGTAGAGGGCCACACGCCCAGTGTGTTCCCTCGTTTCATTGTCCTTCAAAGCCAAGGCATCTCCGAGCGCCTTCAACGTCTCGTTGTAAATCTCCTGGATCTCGTCGTAGGTCTGCTGGATGCTCTTCACGGCGGCCTGAAGCTGTTCCGTTCGTTCCTGTACCATGTCCTCGAGGCGTTCGCGATAAGCCTGGACTTCCAGTTCCAGGCGCTTCTTCTCGAGCGCGCGATCCACTGCTAAGGCAACCGTCTCAAGCCGGAAAGGCTTCAGGATGTAGTCGTCCGCACCTTGCTTCATCGCGTCGACGCCGACCCGGACATTATCCACGCCGGTGGCAATCAGAAAGCTCATCCAAGGGTATTTGGTGCGCGCAGTTTCCAGAAGTGTTAAGCCGGAGATGCCGGGCATCCGCAGGTCGGAGATGAGGGCATCAAAGCGCTCATGCTCCAATAACTTGATCGCCTCGACACCGCTCGATGTAGCTCGGCACTCAAACCCCTCCGGGGTTAGTCCCTCGATGAGCAGCGCGCAGATGGGGGGTTCGTCGTCGACGACGAGTATTCGACCCCTCGGGACGTTTAACGGCATGCGGCCTCCAGCCAGAAAACACCTCTAACCGCAGATAGACAAAGAACTCAAAGTGCCTCTAAGAGGAATGCTAAGGTTGTCCCGCGGGCGGCACAAGGGGACGCGGGTACTAGTACTTCCGTACCGACCTGCTACTCACACCTTCGCGAGCGTGCAATGAATTCCCTTTTCGCCTATACTCAGAGCGCGGGCCCATAGCTCAGTTGGTTAGAGCAGCGGACTCATAATCCGTTGGTCCCAGGTTCAAGTCCTGGTGGGCCCACTTGCTTACAACGAAAGTCAGTCCAGCGTACGCTCGTGGCTACCTGGTAAAGACAACGGATACTGCCACTCGGTGAGTTACCTGTCAAGTCAATAACTATGGGATAAAATGTCCCTCGATCACATGCCCTGGGGCCGACCAGCGACGGGCGGTTCTTGCGGAGGCATCGGGTCATTTACTCATTGAGCCATTTAGCCATTGGGCCATTGAGTCATTTAGCCATTTAGTCATTCAGTCATCGATTCATCATGGCCAATATAAACATCGGGATTATGTCGTGTACTATTACTGAGTATGACCATAGTGGCCCAATGACTCAATTCTCAGAAGTCCTGATGTTCGGTGCGGGCGATGATCTCGTTCTGCAAAGCTGGGGTCAGGTCACAGAAATAATCGCTGTAGCCCGCCACCCGAACAATCAGGTCCCGATATTTCTCGGGGTTTTGTTGTGCGGCGCGAAGAGTCTCAGCGGTAACGACATTGAACTGGATGTGGTGCCCGTCCAGCTTGAAGTAAGCGCGCACCAAGTGCGCCAGCTTGTCGATTCCCTCTTCTCCTTCCAGCAGTTGAGGCGTGAACTTCTGGTTCAAGAGGGTGCCGCCGGTGCGGGCGTGATCCATCCGGGCGGCGGATTGGAGGACTGCCGTGGGGCCGCACCGGTCCGCGCCTTGTACAGGCGAGATGCCGTCCGACAGAGGTTCGTAGGCGTTGCGGCCATCCGGCGTTGCCCCGGTCACTGATCCGAAGTAAACGTGGCAAGTCGTGGAAAGATAATTAACCCGGTAATTGCCGCCCTTGGTGTTCTTGCGGCCGTTCACCTCATCGTAAAAGGCGTTGAACAAGTCCGTCAGAATGGAGTCCGCATAGCCGTCATCATTGCCGTACTTGGGAGTCTTGTTCAGAAGCATCTGGCGCGTTTTTTCATGCCCCTTGAAATCGGCGGCCAGGGCCTCGAGCAGTCCCGCCATCGTCAAGTCCTTGCGATCGAAGACGTGGCAACGAATGGCCGCCAAGCTGTCGGTGCAACTGCCCGGACCCACCGCCATGATGTAAGTCGTGTTATAACGAGGGCCGCCGTCGTTGTAGTCCCTGCCTTTCGCGATGCAGTCGTCGATGAGCAGAGAAAGGAAGGGCGCAGGCATGTGCCGGGCGTAGATGCGCTCGATGATGTTGTTTCCTCGCACCTTGATGTCGATGAAGTGATGCAACTGCTTACGGAATGCCCGGAAAAGCTCATGGTAGGAAGTGAATCCGTTCGGATCGCCGGTCTCTAAGCCGAGCCGCTTGCCGGTGCGCGGGTCGCACCCGCTGTTCAGAGTGATTTCGAGTACTTTCGTAAGATTGAAATATCCCGTCAGGATATAGGCTTCTTTGCCAAATGCGCCCGTCTCGACGCAGCCGGAGTTGCCGCCGCAGCGCGCGTCTTCAATCGACTTCCCTTGCCGCAACAACTCCTCGACCACCAGGTCGGCGTTGAAGATCGAAGGTTGGCCCCAGCCTTTGCGGACAATCTCCAGGCCGCGCTTCAGGAAGCAGTCCGGGCTCTTCTTGCTCAACTGCAGATTCGAGGACGGCTGGAGCAGGCGCATCTCGTCAATCACTTCGAGGATAAGATAGGTAACTTCGCTGACGCCATCGGAGCCGTCCGCTTTCAGTCCCCCGTTGTTGATGTTGGCGAAGTCGGTGTAAGTGCCGCTCTCCGCCGCCGTCACGCCCACCTTGGGCGGGGCGGGCTGATTATTGAATTTCACCCAGAAACACTCGAGCAGTTCTTTGGCCTTTTCACGGATGAGGGTTCCGTCGGCCAGGCCTTTCTCATAGAAAGGCGCCAGATGCTGGTCCAAACGTCCCGGGCAGAAAGAATCCCAGGTGTTCAGTTCGGTGATCACGCCCAGGTGAATAAACCAGTAGGACTGCAAGGCCTCCCAGAAATCGCGCGGGGCATGCGCCGGAACGCGCCCGCAGACCTCCGCGATTTTGCGGAGTTCAGCCCGGCGCTCGGGGTTCGATTCCCGGCTCGCCATCTCCGCAGCCTTCTCCGCATGGCGTTCGGCAAAACGCATCACCGCGTCGGCCGCCGTCGCCATCGCCCTTAGTTCCTCCTGCTTAAGGAAAGCTTCGGGATCGTTCAAGAAGTCCAGGCGGCGCAGACTCTCCTCAACTTCGGACTTCAGTTCAAGCAGTCCTTTGCGGTAGATGACATCTCCCAGCGCCGTGTGGCCCGGCGCGCGCTGCTCCATGAATTCCGTGTAAATGCCAGCCTCGTAGGCGTCTTTCCATTCCTGAGACATTTCCCTGAAGATAAGTTCGCGAATTGAGCGGCCCTGCCAATAAGGGATGATCTGCTCACACTGGATCGTCCTGGCTTCATCGTCCACGCGATACCAGATCTTGGGACGCGAATTGAGAATGCGGAGGTCTTCCATGCTGTGACAGCAGAGCTCCGGGTAAGTGGGAGTCGCCTTCGGCGCGGGGCCGCGCTCGCCCACAATCAACTCGTCGCGGCCAATATAGATATTCTTCTTCTCCATCAGATTTCCGAGCGCCTGCGCCCGCAGCAGAGGCACCGAAGCGGTCCGGGAATCTCGATAAAACTCCGTAATCAACGCCGCCCTCTCCAGCGACAGCACGGGCTCAGCATCGACACTTTTCTGCCTTAATCTCGCAACTCGTTCGTTCATCGTCAGCCACCTACTTTCACTTTGATGCCCGCTCGCTCAAACTCTCCGGCGATTCTCTTCATCAGGCTGGCGGGTGGCGCTTTGACATCTTCCAGACGCAACCCCAAACCCAGCCGCTTGTATTTCTCGGTTCCAGTCTCATGGTACGGCAGGAGATGAACCTGCCAGAGACGAAGCCGCGAGAGCAAGGCCACCATTTGCCGGACATTCATGCCGTCGTCGTTGACAAGGGGAATAATCGGATAACGAACGACCACTCGCTTTCTTCTTTCCGCCAGCGCCTCCAGGTTCGCCAGAATCGAGTCATTGGAGACGCCCGTGTACTTCTTGTGTTTTTCGGGATCGAGGATTTTCAGGTCGTATAAGAACAGGCCGGCCTTGTCACTGAGTTCGAGAATCACGTCCTGCTTTGCCAGGCCGCAGGTCTCGACCACGGTGTGGATGCGCTTCGCGCGGCACGCATCGAGGAGCGAGGCGAGGAAGCGCGGCTGTGCCAGTGGCTCGCCGCCGGAGAAAGTGACGCCGCCGCCGGATTGATCCCAGAAGATCACGTCTCGTTGTATTTCACTCATTACTTCCCAGACCGTCATCCGGCGCCCTGCCACCTTTCGCGCACCGGCAGGACACGCTTCGGCGCAGTTCCCGCATACCTGGCACGCCGAAGTAGTCTGAATTTCACCATTCAGGCAATGCACCGCCCCATGTGGACATATCTTGATACACTCGCTGCAAACCAGGCAGCGGTTCTGAAAGTACATGAGGTCAGGCTGGAGACTCTGTCCCTCCGGATTGTGGCACCACCAGCAAGATAGCGGACAACCCTTGAAAAAAACCGTGGTCCGAATGCCCGGGCCATCGTGCAAGGCATAGCGCTGGATGTCGAACACCATGCCCTCAGATTCCGGCGACGAGGTTGGGGCCACATCACCGCCGGCTTCGGGTTGTTTGTCGTCTTCGCTCATCTTGCCCTGCGCCCTGGTTGCAGGGGTACGGCTTGCCGTACCCTCTTCATCTTGATCGGGCGACCGAACCCAGAGGGTACGGCTTGCCGTACCCCTACAACCAGGCGTTCATGGGTCGGGGCACACATCTTAACTAATCCAGCAACGTGATGACCACTTTTCCACGGGCATGCCCCGCTTCCAGGTACCGGATCGCCTCAGGAACGTCATTTAGTCCGTAACGTCTGTCGATGACCGGGGTTAGCTTGCCCGCTGCCATGAGTTCCGCGATGGCCGCCAGGTCTTCCGAGTTCATCTTGGCCATAAAGGTGACGAACTTCTGGGTGAGGAAGGGGGACAGAAACAAGAGAGCGATAGCACGGACAATAAGTCCGAACATCCAGCGCCCCGTTGCCCCACCCACCCCGATAAATATCCCCTTCGGATTCATGACACGGCGGTATTCCGGCAGCGAGTGGTTCCCAATGCAATCGAAGAGCAGGTCATAACGTCGCCCGAGCCTCGTGAAGTCCTGGCGCGTGTAATCTATGACCTCATCGGCGCCGATAGACCGCACCATCTCCACATTCCGGCTGCTGCACACCCCGGTCACCTCTGCGCCGAAGGACTTGGCGATGGGCACGGCGAACGTGCCCACGCCGCCTGCCGCGCCATTAATCAAGACCTTTACTCCCGCCTGGATGTTTCCCTTGTCGCGAAGACCCTGCAACGCCGTGAGGCCGGCGATCGGCACAGTCGCCGCTTGCTCAAACGTCACGCTCTCCGGCTTTCTGGCCAGGGCTCGCTCGGGTGCGCAGGCGTACTCTGCAAACGAGCCGCGGCACGCTCCGAATACCGCGTCGCCCGCTTTGAACTGCGTTACGTTTCTGCCTACTGCTTCTACATAGCCGGCCCCATCCATGCCTAACCGCCGCTGCTTCGGTCTGGCGAGACCGGCCATCAGGCGAACGAGGTAGGGCAGTCCCCGCATGAAATGCCAGTCGTAAGGGTTCACGGAAGCCGCGCGGACTTTTATGAGAACCTCACCGTTCCCAGCGGTCGGCTTCTCGACCTCTTCACATTTGAGAACCTCAGGGGAGCCGTACTTGTCGTAGACGATTGCTTTCATCGCGATGTCCTCAACTCACTGCACGTAGCGCCGACCTTCAGGTCGGCCACGCCGAAACCGTGTAGGGGTTGGGCTTGCCCTACCCCGATCACAAGGGGACGGCAAGCCGTCCCCCTTCAAACAGGCGTTGGCTTGCCGACTTGGAGGCCAGCCCAACGATGATCCTTTGTTTTCATAGACATTCTCGCTTTGTTCCGCCGATTCTCGAGTGGAGGAGTCGAGAATTCGAAAAGTCGAGAGGCCTACCGCCGCTGCCAAGGCCACGGCTGGGAGATCGAGGCAGATCTTGCCTTTCGCGCCTAGATCCTTCAACACCTCGACTCATCGACTTCTTGACCTCCTCCTTTGTTTTCATAGACATTCTCGCTTTGTTATCTCGATTTCTGGGCCGCCGATCTGCCGACACCGCCGTTGCCGTTCTGGACGCGTAGGGGCGGTTCGCGAACCGCCGCTACTTGTCCTCCCGCCGCGATCCTTTGTTTTCATAGACATTCTCGCTTTGTTCTCCCGGAATGACCAACAAACATCGTTGGCGCTGCTGCTCGATCCTTTCCGGGGGGCGCGAACTCGCGCCCAGCTTCCGCTAAGAATTCTAGCCTATCTCCTTGCGTTTGTCAAGAGACAAGTTGTCCCAGCCCCGGAATTTCCTGCGGACCGGGAAAACTCTCCAGAATTCGGTGATAGAATTGACCGCCGCTTGACGCATTTACCGACAAGCAGCATTGGGAGAAATTGCCATGGTCCAAGGAAACACTGATTCGCCCCGAAGGTGGGGCTTAGTGATCGTTTTTCTGGCGCTATGCGCTTACTGTCGCGGCCCCGCGCTGCGCGCTCAGGAAGTTAAACATCTGACGGCCCGCAGCTTCGATTCCGGCTTCGAGTTATCGAACGGAACCTTCAACGGGATGTTGGCTGCGAGCGACGGCGAGATTTACTACGTGCTCTGCGCCGAGAACATCGACACCGGCGGGCAGATGTATTCGTACGATCCGGCCACCGACAAGATCACGCACCTGGGCGACCTGACGGAGGCGTCAGGGGAAAAGGGACTGAAGTCGGTGCCCCAGGGAAAAAGCCACGTCAGCTTCGTTGAAAGCCACGGAAAGCTCTATTTCGCTACCCACGTTGACTGGTACACCGTGCAAAATGATTTGGAATCCATGGCGCCCCCACCGCCAGGGTACAAGCCGTATCCGGGCGGGCATTTCCTTGCCTACGATATGGCCACCGGGAAGTTCGAGAACTTCGCCAAAGCGCCCGAAGGCCAGGGAATCATCTCGATGAACATGGATACGCAGCGCGGCCGGATGTATGGTCTAACCTGGCCCTCCGGCTACTTTCTGCGTTATGACCTGAAGTCACGAGAACTGAAGAACCTCGGCGCGCTCTACAGAGACGGGGAGGGCGGGCACCCGACGAAGCGGGTCATCTGCCGGGCGCTGCCCATCGACCCGCGCGACGGGTCAGTCTACTTCACCAACGCCGACGGCGATATTCTGCGCTACCGCTACGATCGCGACGCGATTGAGACCGTGCAAGGCGACAACCTTCGCAAAGACTATCTCGGAACCTGGAATCCCTTAACTGGGCAGGACTTTGGCTACGGCTGGCGGCAGGCGCTGTGGTACGCGCCTGAAAACGCGGTGTATGCGATCCACGGCCGTTCCTCCTATCTGCTCCGTTTCGACCCGCAGGAGGAGCACGTGGATGTGCTGGAGCGCCTTGCCTCAGGACCAACCCGCCGCAGCGGCATGTACGACGAGTTCCATTACGGCCATCTCAGCTTATCTTTGGGGCCGGATGGGCACACGCTCTATTACCTCGAGGAAGGCGCCATCCTTGAGAACGGAAAGCGCGTCGAGAAGCGCGGGCCGGGAGGAGATCGAATCGAGGACCTGCACCTGATAACCTATGATATTCCTGCCGCGAAGCTCACGGACCACGGCGCCGTCTTCTTCAGCGACGGCTCGCGGCCCGGGCTCGTCAACTCCATTGCCGTAGGGAAAGATGGCGCGGTCTATTGCCTGACCGATATCCCAGGCAAACAGCGGCGTGCGGATTTGGTGCAGATTCCACCGGTGGAATAGCGAGGAATTCCCCTCCTTGATAAGGAGGGGCCAGGGGTGGTTGAATTCCAGCCCCGAGGGGTCGGCCTGGGCTGTGTTAGGTCGCCCCTTCGGGGCTCAGGCCTTGTAAGCACGCCGACATCAGCTCCCAGGCATCTCGAGTTCAACCCAACTGGCAATCCCGTCGCGGCCGGCGTTGTTGCGGGGCCACACTTTAAGGCGGTTGCGCCCGGGGTGCAATTTCCAGGGGAAGATTGCGGCGACCGGTGATGGTGCGCCCCCGTCGATCTGGGCCAGGAATGTATCAAAGCCTGGTGTCTCGGTATCGAGGTGAACGCGAAACACGCCATCCGTCGCGGTGGGTTCGAGCACGTAGTGGGCCTGGTCGAGTGTCCATTCGAAATTGCCGTAGCGCGTCACCAGATTGGTATGGACCAGCTCGGGGGTCGCCTCCGCGTCGGACCAGACGTAGAATCCGTTCCAGGTCCAAGGCCCCTTGCCGTTGTTGAGTGGTATGGGGTACTTCTGCTCCAGGAAATTGCTCCTCGGGATGAGCCGCATTTCCGCGAACGACATATCAACATCCAGGCCGCGCCACTGGAGAACTGAGTCCACGATGTGCACTATGCGCATGGGCTCCGGTTGCTCGCCGCGCAACACGTGAAGCTGCCGCTGCCGCACCTCGTACAAGGAAAGCGGCGTGTGGGTGGCAGGGTCCTCGGGGTAATAGGCTGCCGTGCCATCAATCCACATCCACTTGTGGAACTGGTTCGACCAGATCTCCATCGGTTCGTGGCCCACCACGGTCGGGCGGCCCAGGGTTCCGCTGTCGATGGAAATATCCCTGCCCACGAATCCGAAACTCTCGCAGGCCTGCAGGAAAACCACGTCGTATTGCTGACAGAAGCCGCCCACCGGCTTGCCGTCGGGAAGTTTCTTCAGGATTTCGAGCGCATCCCAGGAAGGATAAAATTGGTCAAGGTGCCACTGCTGCCAGGGCCAATTGCGCGACGACCAGGCCGCCAGCTTGGAGATTATGTCGAGATCCGTCTTCGCGGTGCCAACCACTTCGTCGAGGTGATAACGAGTGCGCAGTTCCTTCAGCTTGGGCTCGGTGAACGGCTCGTAGCGGAATGGAATTGAAGTCCGCACAATTACTTCGTTGTGTGAATCCACCAACTTCAGCGAGCGTGTCCAGTCGCCCGCCAATACAGGCTCAGTGTTTATGGCGAGTTCGCTCAACTTGGGAGTCAGCCGCGGGTCCGTGGCGGCGAACTTCACCTCGAGCTGAACAAAGCGTCCGCGCGGGGCCTTCAAACAGCCATCGCGGTCAAGCGGCATCCACGCCGACCACGTTTTCGGCTTCGGCACGTAGGACGTTCCGGACCGCACGCGCACAGTCACGCCGCTGTTGGAGTCAGGCGCAGCGGAAACGGAAACTCGCAGCGGACCGGGAGCCGTGAGAGGCGGGGCAAGGGGTTTTCCCTCCAGGTTGGCAACATCCATCACCGGCAGGAGGATGGACCCGCTGGGCTTGAAGTGCTCGAGGTATAGCCGGACGTAATACTCTCCCGCAATGTCACCGGAGGGACCCAGACGGTCGACGCACCAGGACTTGCCGCCGTCGGTGCTGCGCGCGCTTCGGTGCGGCAGGGGTGCGTAAGAGTCGTCGGCGCGGGCGATTTTGACCATGCCCGTTCCCGAGATGACGATGTCGTTCAAACCCGGCTTGAGCGCCGCGGGATCAATTGTGTAAGCCTGCCACTCCCAGCCTGTCGTTTGCGGCGCACCAAGCTTTTGTGGGTGGCCGTTTATCGCAACGCTCAGGTTGCCGCCGATGGCCACCATCAGGACCGCCTTGCTGGCCCGAGGATCGGAGATCAGCAGTTGCTTGCGAATCTCGATGCCCGGCGAGAGTTTTTCCTGATTTGGCTTGTAAGAGAAGCCGGAAGCGGGACCGTCATCCTGAATGACTTCGCCGGATTGCAATTGCAGCGCCGAGCCGTCTTTCGTGAGCGTAATATCGCTACTCACCGCGTGTTCATAAATCGCGCGGGCATTCAGGTGGAGCGTGGCCGCTTTCGCCGGGCATAAGACAAGAGCGGCAAGAACCGCTGACGCCAACGAGGCTCGAGCAGCCCTCAATCCTGCATGCATGGTCTTCCCTCCTGCCAGGGCTTGGGGGGCGTGGACATTCTGTCGTTTCCGAGGCGGGACCGATGGTGACAAAGAAGAGCCGATAGTGACAAAAGGTTCTCGCAAAGGCGCAAAGTACGCAAAGAGCGCAAAGAGAAGATACTACCAGCACTTTGCGTTCCTTTGCACCCTGGTGGCTTTAAGTGGGCTGCGACGTGATTTGAATGTGGCGCCGACCTTTAAGTCGGTACCGGCAACCCTGAACCGGCGGCGGGAGAACTCTTGAAGCCTGTCATTCTGAGCGGAGCGAAGAATCCCCGCAGTCGCATGATTCTACAACTTCAGAGATCCTTCGTCGCCACAGGCTCCTCAGGATGACAGCCCAAGGGAAATCCGGGGCCACAACGGCCGCCCCTACCGAAGGCTGCTCTGCCATTCTCTAGGGCTACGCGCCCGCGGCCTTTCCCTTGAATCGCGGCACGAACTCTTCCGCTACAAATGTTTCAAATGTGGTGGGCGTGGTGTTCTGGGCCGAACGCGCTTCGAGAGGGACCATGTAGCCGGAATTGAGCGCCTCCGACATTTCCAGAATAAGGTCCGCCATATTCGAGGACATGCCTGCTTGAAGCAAGGCAGGCTTGATGAGAGCGGGCGGAAACTGCGAATAGCCAAGGGTCGGCCTGCCGATGGCCTGCCCGATCACAGAGGCAACTTCCTTGAAAGTCAAGTTGCGCTGGCCAAGAAGCTCCCTCGCCTGCTTGCCGCTGAAGTTGAGTCGAAGCAATTCCTCAGCGGCCCAGTCGCCAATATCCCGCGCCGCGATCATCGGAACTGCCAAATCGGCGCGCAACGGGCCGCCCAAGAGGCCGAAGTTCTGAATCACCCCGATCTGGGCCAAGGTGTTTTGCATGAAATAGCCGGCACGAACGTAGAGCGCGTTCAGTCGGGCAACACTGTCCAGCTTCTGCTCAAAGTTGTGCAGGCCGACGACCGGCCCTACCTTCTGCGGTTTGTCCGCGCCCACACTGCTGAGCAGCGCGACGTGCCCCACGCCGGCCTTGGTAATCGCCGCCACCAGCGCGTCACTCACCCGCTCCTGGTAACCGCTCACATCCGGGGATGCAGGATTGGGGGGAATCATTGCATATGCGGCCTCCGCTCCAGTGAGAGCTTTGGTCAACGCCTCGGCATCGGTTACATCGGCAACAAAGGCTTCCGCGCCCTTGCGGACGAAGTCTTGAAGCCGTCGGGCGTCACGGCCGATCACCCGAACTTTCTTCCCGCGGGCCAATAGTTTCGTAGCAATCACACTACCGGTATTTCCGGTTGCACCTGTAATGGCGTACATTGTTGCACCTCCATAGGTGTTGGATGAAGGGCAGCGGTCATAAGTTCCGGCGACGAGTTTCAGAAAGGCGTGTGTTCAAGGGGCACAATGAACTGGATGCCTTCCACATGTCTCCCCTGGAGGCGCGCATCGTTGGTAATGAAGAGGTCAACCCGGGCTGCCGCGGCACATGCCAGTTGGATTGCATCGGGGGCGCGAAACGATCGCTCACATCGGAGCCGAGCATAGATTCTCGCCGCTTTGGCGTCGAAGGAGAGCATCAGCGCCGTTGCCGTAATGGCTTCCTCGTATTTTCGGCAGAGTTCCTCATCCCCACGCTCGACCGGTTTAACGAGAACCTCGCCGAGCGTCAGCATAGAGGTCAACAGTTGATCGCCACGCGCCAACATTCTGCGCCGAAGATCCGCAACCCGGGCAGAAAAGTCACCATACTCCTCAAATAGATAGACGAAGAGATTGGTATCCCAAAAAACTCGACTCATTCCCAACCCTCGCGGAGTCGCCGCACATAATCGTCTGCGTGTTCGTCGGCCCATAAATGCTTACCCGAACCAGCCAGCGAGAGCAGGGGGTCTCTGTCAGGGGCACAGTTGACTGCGGAAGAGCACCAGCCACGATACCAAGCCAAGAGTCCGCGGTAATCGGAAGGTATGTCTTCCATGTTGGGAGTGATCTTGGCCCCTTCGCGGGCGGGGTGATACGCATCTCCCTTCCGGAACAGGCGGCGCCGACCATTAGCCGTTTCGAAAAGCATTCGGTAGCGACCCGGGTTGGGCGGACGATTGGCAACGCAATGTTGAACGACATGAACGTACACACCGGGTCGAATCGGCCCTCCGATGCCTTCCCTCGTCGCTCGGTCAACGATCTCTTCCACTTTAAAATCGGATTGTGCTGGCTGCTCCCGATGGAGCAGAGCAGCGGCTATCCAAACCTCGTCAGCCACCTTGATACAGGATTTGGTCGCTATAGCCACGGTCGAAACCTCGTTGTGCGAAGTGAATACTAAACCATGTAGCGATGAAATGTCAACTGATTTGTATTTTATGCGTTCCGGTGCGTAACGCGCCACGGCGAATGGTAAACTAGGCGAGGAGTCTCGATGCGCCAAGTTCCGTCCCAGCAGGAAGTCCTCAAACTCTTCGAGCGCGATCCACAGCGGACTTTCCGTTTGCGCGAACTGGTGCTCGAGTTGGGCCTGCGTTCCAGCCAGGCGCGCGATTTGAAGGGTGTTTTGAAGGATCTCGCCCGCAGTAAGAAACTCGTTTACTTGAAGAAGAACCATTACGCGTTGGTGCACAAGGGCCGCCACGCCGCGACAGACGCGGCTGGACGCAGCATCCCTGCTGCACACATAGAGCCGCAGACCTCAAAACCGGAGGTCCGCGCTACCCACGCCGCGAAATCGCCCAATGTGGCGAGTGGCCGCCTGATTGGACACCGCGTCGGCTACGGCTTCGTGGTGCCCGACTCGCCCTTGGCGGGCAAAGATCTCGACATCTTCATTCCCCCCGATGGCATGGGCTCAGCACTGCATGGCGACCGCGTCGAAGTTCTCTTCCAGCGGTCGACGAAAGGCTTTAAGGGCGAAGGCCGCATGGAAGGCCGCGTCATTCAAGTCATCGAGCGCGCGCAGAAGACCGTGGTAGGACAATTCCACGCGGGCGCGCGTTATAACTACGTGATGCCGTTCGACCAGCGAATTCCATTCGAGATTGTGATTCCTGATGTGGAGGCAGTTCGCGAACCGCCCCGACGGCGCGACCGGCAATTCGGTGGGGAATCCGAGGGTCGCTCGGTGGAAGTAGTGGCGGAAGGCCACGGGCGCGAGCAAGATGCTTGCGCGACCGCGGGCGAGACGCCAGCGCCACATCTCATGGTCCGTAACCACCGGGACGCCCGCGACCTTGACGGTCTAATCGTGGACGTCGAAATCACCACTTACCCTCGACCGGCCGCCCTGCCGCACGGGCGGGTAATTGAGGTGCTGGGGCGGCGAGAGGATTTCGGCGTGGACGTGGAGATGATGATCCGCAAGTTCCACCTCCCGCACCGGTTCCCCGCCGAGGTACTGGCGGAGGCTGACGCCGCTCCGCAGTACATTCCCGAGCGCGACCGCGAAGGCCGCCGCGACTTTCGTGGCTTGCCCATCGTCACCATCGACGGTGAAACCGCCAAGGATTTTGATGACGCGGTTTATGTGGAGCGGCTGGCTTGGGGCAACTACCTGCTGCACGTTCACATCGCGGACGTAGCCCACTACGTCCGGCCAGGCTCGGCGCTGGACCGTGAGGCGCGCCTGCGCGGCACCAGCGTCTATTTTCCCGACCGCGCCGTGCCCATGCTGCCGCTCGAACTCTCGAACGGCATCTGCAGCCTGAACCCGCGCGTGGATCGGCTGGTGATGTCGGCGTTGATGGAGTTCGACGCCGAAGGACGCCTGGTGGATTACGAACTGCTTCCCGGAATCATCCGCAGCGCCGAGCGCATGACCTACACGGCAGTGCGCGACATCCTGGCCGGCGAGCCCGCCGCCTGCCAGCGCCATGCCGCCTTGGTCCTCGAGTTTAAGCGCATGGAGGAATTGGCTCGCCTACTCGCCCGCCGCCGCGAGGAGCGCGGATCGATCGACTTCGATTTGCCCGAACCCGAGATCGAGTTCGACGAACACGGACGCATGACCGGCATCACGCGCTCGGAACGCAACTTCGCGCACCGCCTCATTGAGGAGTTCATGTTGGCAGCGAACGAGGCCGTGGCGTCTTATCTCGAGAGCGGAGGCATTCCCTCGCTCTACCGCATCCACGAGAAACCAAACGCCAAGAAAGTTATCGAGTTCGAGGAGATCGCGGCCACGTTCGGCTATTCGCTGGGCATTGAACTGCCCCCCGCGCGCCGCACTCCCATGCGGCTGCGCGATGAGCGCGACCGCCACCCGCGCTTTCACGAGACGATCGAGGGCGAATTGAAAATCAGCCCCTTTAACTATCAGCGGCTCACCCAACGCCTGGAGGGTAAGCCCGAAGAGCGCATTCTCTCTTACCTGATGCTGCGCTCGCTCAAGCAGGCACGATACTCAGAAGAAAACCTCGGCCATTTCGCCCTGGCCGCTCCGACCTATACTCATTTCACTTCGCCCATTCGCCGCTATCCGGATTTGATCGTGCACCGGATTTTGAAGGCGGCGCTGGCGCAGGAGGGTGGCAGCGTTCGTAAGATTAGGGAACAGGGAATAGGGAACAGGGAACAGGCGCGCGGGAATAGGGAACAGGGAACGGGGACCGGAGTACGGCGGGCGCCGGCGGGCGAGACGCCCGCACCACAGCCAGGGCCACAGCTTCCGGGTGCGGCCTTTGTCGCTCAAGAAGAGCTGCACGCCCTGGGGCTCGGAACTTCCGCATCGGAGCGCCGCGCCGCCGATGCCGAGCGCGAGCTGATCGAATGGAAGAAGGTTTTGTTTATGGCGGAGCACGTGGGTGATGAGTTCGAGGCGCTGATCATCAGCCTGATCAAGCACGGGTTCTTCGTGGAGCTGATCGACCTGTTCGTGGAGGGCTTTGTCCCGCTCTCCAGCCTCGAAGACGACTATTACGTTTACCGCGAACGCCTGCGCGCCATCGTCGGCCAGCACACGAAGCGTGTCTTCCGCCTGGGGGAACGAATCCGCGTCTGCCTGGTGCGTATCGACCGGGCCGAGAATAAACTGGAGTTTTCCGTCGCGGACTCGTAGGGCAACGGCTTGCCGTCCCCTCCACGCGATCAATCCAACGGGATTAACAATGAGGGGAACTACTTACGCCGCTAACTTCAAATCCTTGAGATCCTCGGTTGTCACGGGGTACACCACGCCGTTTTGTTGAATGCCCACGCACTTTGCCTTTTGCTTGGCCCAGACCCCCTGATTCTTTAAGAAGGCGTTCCAAAGTTGAAAGGGACTGATCTTGAAGAACTGATCGAATTGCTTATTTGTGGCAGCATTAACAGTCACACCGGGCTCAATCGAAGCCCACAGGATCGCATGGACGAAGTGCGAGCAGACGGGCCTCTGGGCCAGTTTGAAACCTTCATCTGCCGGGATGAAAAAATTCGACAAGTGCCCCTTTATTTTCGCCTTTTTCACCTCCTCGAGTTTCGCCTTGGGTAGGACGCCACACGTCGAGGGGGTGTTTTGCATGTACTTGAAGTCTTTAACTATAGGGTACAACTCGTTTTCCCAATTCGTCTTCCCCGCTCTGTAGGCGAACTTCCCGACTCGGGAGGCCACGTTCGGATCTACGAAGCGAACAACGAGATCGATCAACTTCTCTCCGTGACCCTTCATCGTGTTACCGTTACCATACAATGTACTATACACTCCGCACGGACCGATCTCGACCACGCCGGCGTATTTGAGGTCGGGTTCCCCCAAGTCGACGTAAATCCCTACGTGCTGGATCAGGTCGGCTGACTTCCCTGCCTTGCTCGTGTCAAAAATCTGCCGAAGTTGTTCCTTGCTCACCCCGGTCTGTTTGCTGGTAGTTTGAAGGGTCGTCTTGTCGGACTGATATTTCCCTAGGCGTCCCTGGAGGTTACTCTGCCCCTTTGAGATTTCCCGGTGCATCAGGTTTCGCTGGCCATAGCCTGCCTCGACCAAAATGTTCCCCGGGGCTAGGTGTGGCAAGTATCTAAAGAGAATGTCCCCGTTTTTGAGGTTCGCATCCCACCCGGAATGCGATAAGCGGCTTAGTACTCTATTGATCGCTTCCTGAAGTTTGTGGCCGTCACAGTTTTTGAACTCGTTCTTATCGCTTTCCATCCAGGAATTGACGTGCAGGCTCAACATCTCGAGGGTGGCCGGTGTCTTCGCCCTTAGGAAAGTGTCGGAGGCCGCAAAAACGTCATTGAGGCGAGGGCTCGGTTTGTGCTCAACCGGGAGCTCAGTCGCGAGGAGCCCACCCCCCCCAAATCGGACACTTCTGTGGCTTTTCTTTTTGACCTCGTCAACTGCTTCTTTCACCGATCGGACAGCCGTGTCACTAGCCTCGAATTTGGGGTTGGATTCTCCCATTATGGGGAGTACCTTTTGCACTGTTCTTGCGTCATGATTCGGTGTCTTGGTAGCCATACTAAGCCTCCCTACAATTATGATTGCTCGCCTCGATCCCCGAGTCGCGGATAATCCTGTCTGCGAGTGGCAGGCGATCGTACCCCTCGCGCCGATCACGCAGACGCGCCACGAGAGGCGCAGGCGCAAGGGCTTAGCAGGTCACGACATCCAGTTGAGTCTGGACGTTTCCTCCAGGGCCTGTTAAGGAAGGTATGAACGAGTTGGAATGAAGTGTAGGAGGCGAACATGGGGCGCCCGCCAGGATTTCCAATTGATTACCGACTCGCCGAGAACATACACCCTCCTACCCGTGAATACAAGGGTCAATTGGCTCGTCAGGAGCGGTGGACAACTTGCCCTGTTTTCAACCTCGTCTCCTTTTAGGTGTGAGAGGAGTGGTCGTGAAGTTTTCTCCCTAAATCGCCGTCCAGCAGGTATGATTCCCCTGTAGACCGTTTACTCTCGAAAGGGATTTTATCGGCATCGTGACCATCGACGAACAACTTGCTTACCTTACCAAAGGCGCGGAAGAGACGATCCGCGAGGAAGAACTCAAGGCCAAACTCGAGCGCTCAGCACGCACGGGAAAGCCGCTGCGCATCAAAGTGGGATTCGATCCCACGGCGCCGGACATTCATCTGGGCCACACGGTTGTGATCCGCAAGATGAAGCACTTCCAGGATCTCGGCCACACCGTGGTCTTTCTGATCGGCGACTTCACCGGCATGATCGGCGACCCCTCGGGCCAGAACGTGACGCGCCCGCCCTTGACGCCTGAGCAGGTGGCTGCGAATGCCGAGACCTACAGGAAGCAGGTCTTTAAGATACTCAGTCCCGAGAAGACCGTCGTGGACTTCAACAGCCGCTGGCTGGGCGCGTTGACGGGACGCGACTGGATTAAGTTGTGTTCCAAGTATACGGTGGCGCGCATGCTGGAGCGCGACGACTTCTCAAAGCGCTTCAAGGAGCAACGCCCGGTCGCCATTCATGAGCTTCTTTATCCCCTGGCTCAAGCCTATGACTCCGTGGCGCTGCAAATTGATGTCGAATTGGGCGGGACCGATCAGAAATTCAATCTCCTGGTGGGGCGCACGATCCAGCAGGAATACGGCCTGGAATCGCAAGTCATCATGACCATGCCGCTGCTCGAGGGGCTCGACGGCGTGCAGAAGATGTCGAAGTCGCTGGGCAACTACGTGGGCATCAACGAGCCGCCCGGCGAGATGTTCGGCAAACTGATGTCCATTTCCGATGATTTGATGTGGCGGTATTACCTGCTGCTGACGGACATGACGGCTCCAGAAATCGGGGACCTGCTCTCCAAAGTCACTAGTGGGGCCGTCCACCCGATGGAGGCTAAGAAATCACTGGCTCGCCGCATTGTTGAGGATTTCCACGGGGCAGAGGCAGCGGCCGAAGCACAAGACATCTTTGAATCCACGGTTCAGAAGAAACGGCTCCCGGAGGTGATGCCCTCGAAATGCTTCCCAATCGCATCTCCCAAGAAGTTGTTTCGGCTATTGACCGAATTAGGGCTCTTCCCCTCGAACGCCGAGGCCCAAAGGAAGATCAGGGAGGGAGCAGTGTACGTGACTACCGAAGACAGCCGGCTACCTGACTGGAAGCGACTAAGCGACCCTAACTTCGAGTTCGATCCGCTCCAGTATCCCGCCACTGTGATCTTTCGGGTCGGCCCCCTTCGTCACTTCCGGGTCACATTCGAGAAAGGTGAGTGAGAATGAATTCAAAGGACAAGAATAAGGTATCATCCGAGGCCGCTCGTCATGATAAACTAGGCGACATGGACGGACATCACATACAGCAAGTCAAGATTATCGTCGAAAGGCACCCGGACGGATATGTGGCCTACCCACTGGGGGTTCGAGGTGTGGTGGTGGGGGAAGGCGACACTTACGAGGCAGCGGTTGCAGATGTCAAATCGGCAATCAAGTTCCACGTCGAAAGCTTTGGCCCGGAGGTCCTAGAAATCCAGCCTCCAGTGCTCGAAGCTTTCATTGCTGAAGCTGCTGTCGAGATCTAATGTCGAGATTTCCAGTCGACGCTCCAAAGCAGAAAGTGATTCGCGCCTTCGAAGCCCTGGGATTTCAAATCCTGCGTGAGCGCGAGCACATATCAATGCTGAGGGAGAATGCCGACGGGAGCCACACTCCCTTAACTTTGCCGAACCACCCGAAGCTGAAGGCTCCAACACTCAGAACGGTCTGCACACAGGTTGGCATCACAAGAGATCAGTTCTTGGACGCCTACGAGAATTCCTAGCAAGCAAATTCTGAAGACCTGCTCTCCAGGGCCTGCGGCATTTTTCCCTTTCTAAGAACCGCAGACCTTGGAGAGCAGGTCTTCGCCAGCCACTCATGCGTTTTATCATTCTCGTCAATCCCAGTGCGGGCCGGGGCAAAGCGCGTTTGGTCTTGCGCGAGGCGCTGGGGGTCATCCGGCGCAAGGGCATCGTGGCCAACGTCCAGGAGAGCCGCGACGCACAGCACCTGATGGCATTGGCGCGCCAGGCCGCGGCTGAAAAACCCGATGCGATCGTTTCGCTCGGCGGCGACGGGACTCAGCACTACGTCCTCAACGGAATAATGGGGAGTGAGATTCCCCTAGGGATGATTCCCTGCGGGAGCGGGAACGATCTCGCCAAGGGTCTGGGAATACCTCTTCAAGCGCGCGCGGCGGCGGAAGTGCTGTGCGCGGGCAACACTCGCCGCGTCGATCTGGGGCGAGCAGGAAACACGGTTTTCAGTTGCATTGCCGGCGCAGGTTTCGATTCGGTGGTGACCCGGTACGCCAACGAGCGCGTCCGCTGGCTAAAGGGTTCCTTGGCGTATGCATGGTCGATCCTGCGCTCTCTTGAAAACTATCGTCCGGAACCGCTGGAGATTATTTCCGACGTGCAGAGGTTTTCGGGGGAAGTCATCTTCGCGGTGGTAGGCAACAACGTTTCATACGGCGGCGGAATTCATCTGACACCGCGCGCCCAGCTCGATGACGGCTTGTTGGACATTTGCATTGTGCCTTACATCGGGAAATGGGAACTCTTGCGCTGGGTTCCAAGCGCTTATCGCGGGCGACACCTGCGCCACCCTCGCATTATCTACTTTCAAGCCCGCCAAGTCTCCTTACACAGCACCTCCCGCTTGGAGCTATTCGGGGACGGAGAGTTCATGCAGGAACTCCCCGCAGCCATTGAAGTTGTTCCACGGGCGCTGCCGATAATTGTGCCTGCGCCATCCCGCGGGCGGACAACGGCAATTCGAACCTCCGCGTGAGTGTGTCATTCCGAGCGGAGCGAGGAATCTTGCCCTGATCTGCGTTTCGCCATTAGTTCGACGCACTGCGAGATTCCTCGCTGCGCTCGGAATGACAGACGGATCAGGTTTTCGCAGACTCCCGAAGGAGAGGACCGCTCGTCCACTGTGACAGGGCTTGGCGGGCTTGGCGGCGCATTTGCACCGCTAAGAACTGGGCGGGGGAATAGTCAGGTTGATCACAACTTTCCAGCGAGTGTCGAAGGAGGTGACCTGTCGGGTCTCGGAAGCGATGCCTTTGTACTTCGCCTGAATTTCGAAATCGTGGTGGGGATCGAGGCCGGTGAATTGGTATTGGCCATTAGCTTCCGCGTAGATGGCCAATGTCTTGCCCGTCTGAAGATCCTTGAGCGTCACCTCCGCGCCCCCAAGAGTCTTTTCGTCCGGGTCCTGCACCTGGCCGGTCACCGTCTTAGTGGTGGGGGGTTTGTTTTTCTTATCCGCGAGACCGGAGACAGGCAAAAGACAAGCTGCGGCGAGCAAGGCGCACAGGACGCGACGGCACGATGGCCGCGGCGGCTTGCGGCCCAACCGACCCGGCTCGGTACTCGAGGCAAGATTCAACGGAGTGCGAGCGCTCAAATCACCACGCCTCCTCTTCTTCTTCCTCACTTGAGAGTACTTCCAACTCCACTGGATCCGTGTTCACCACTTGCAGTTCAATTCCACATTCGGGACAATCTACCGTCTGCCCCTCTTCCACTTCATCATCGAGGTCAATCGCGGCTCGGCATTCGGGACAAAAGGCCATGGCTCACCCCCGGCGTCGTCTCTTACCAGCAAAGAAAAGTCTAGTTCATTTCCCAAAACGATGTCCAGCGGTTCCAGAATGGCCTTCTGGAAGGTCACGCAATTGGCTCTTCCCATTGCGGGGAGCGAGTATTACGCTAACAGTGTTCGGATGGCAGATATTGCCGGCCTGGAGGCCGGCGTTACGACTGCCCTTGAGAGGTGGCGAATGAAAAACGACTATCGGTTTGCGACCTTGGCGGTTCACGCCGGACAGTCGCCCTGCCCGGTGACCGGAGCTGTGGATACGCCCATCTATCAAGCCACGACTTTTGCGGCGGCCGACTCCGACGAGATGGCCGCCGTTTACGGAGGGGAAAAGCCCGGCTACATGTACACGCGTTACGGCAACCCGACTCTCCACGCACTGGAAGAAAAGCTGGCGGCGCTGGAGTGCGGCGAAGCCGCCCAGGTCTTTTCCTCGGGGATGGCGGGTGTTTCTTCGGCCATCCTGGGATACATCCGGGCGGGCGACCACGTCGTTGCAGCGCGGTCGCTTTACGGGGCTGCCTACGACTTTCTCAACAAGATGCTTCCGAGCTTGGGCGCCACGGCCACTTTCGTTCAGTCCACGCGGGTTGAGGAGTTTGAAAAGGCGATTCGCCCCAACACGAAGTTGATCTATTTCGAAACACCCAGCAATCCCGTGCTGGAGATTCTTGATATCGAGGCCCTCGCTCAACTGGCTGGCGCGCACCGCATCCCCTCCATGATAGACAACACTTTTGCTTCGCCCGTTCTCCAGCAGCCGCTGAAGTTGGGCGTCACGGTGGTCGTGCACGCCGCCACCAAGTATTTATGCGGCCACGGCGACGCCATGGCGGGAGCTGTGGTTGGCCCCAAAGATTACATACGCCGTCTCAATCAGGAAGTTCTTCGCGACTTCGGGGGGTGCCTCAGCCCCTTCAATGCCTGGCTGATTCTGCGCGGTACCCACACGCTGCACCTCCGCTTGCCCGCTCAATCCTCGAATGCGCAGCAGATTGCAGAGTTTCTCGCGCACCACCCCCACGTCGAGCACGTGAACTATCCCGGCCTGCCAAGCCATCCTGGTCATGACATCGCCAAGAAGCAGATGACGGCATTCGGCGCCATGCTCAGCTTTGAAGCCAAAGGAGGGTACGAGGGCGGGAAGAAGGTGATGGACGGCGTTAAGATTTTCACACGCGCGGCCAGCCTCGGCGACACACGCTCGCTGATCGTTCATTCCGCTTCCACGAGCCATCGGGCGGTTCCACGCGAGCAGCGGTTGGCTATCGGCATCACCGACGGCCTGGTGCGGGTTTCGGTGGGTGTGGAAGCAGTTGAAGATCTGATCGAGGACCTCGATCAGGCGCTGGCTTGACAGATGCGACCGTCTCGTTCCAAGCGGCGATTTCATGATCCTTCGAGTAAGCTCGCTGCATAGGTGTAGAATGCGTGAGGAGGCTTTGCATGCAGCCGGTCATTACTCTGGTCCTGGCTCTTTACTCATTCTTCCTGATCGAGTCCAACATCCACAAGTTGCCGGCGCGCATCCCGACGCATTTCAACGCGGCTGGGGAAGCAGACGGATGGGGAAGCCCAAACACGCTGTGGATTCTGCTGCTCTCGCAAGTCCTGGTTGGCGGTCTTTTCCTCGTGATTCCGTTATTGGCCCGGCGCTTTCCCGCCACTTTCAATATCGGGTCTGTTAAGCTCAGCGACCTCAGCGCAGAACAACAAGATCGAATCGTACCTCTGTTCACCAACATGATGGGGAACATGAGCGTCCTAGTCTGCCTTCTGCTTGCAGTTCTCCTGCACGGTACGATTCAAGCTGCCTTGCCTCCCCATCCTCGTCTCGCTGCCTGGTGGGTGATGGGCTCCTTTTTGGCCTGCACTGCCGTGAACGTCATTTACTATACGAGGCACATCTTCGAGGCGAGTCATGCGTAGCGCAGGAGCCGTGCCTGCGCTCGTGTAAGTGTTCCCCTCATAAACGAACCGTCTTGCCGATCACCGCCTCTGCAAATTCCTCTGTGGTATTGCTGCCGCCCAGGTCGGGGGTGCGGATGCGGCGCTCGCCGGTCACTTTTTTGAGCGCCTCGAAAATGCGCGCCCCCGCTTGTACCTCTCCGAGGTGTTCCATCATCAACGCGGCCGCCCAGATGGCGGCAATGGGGTTGGCGATGCGGCGCCCTTCGATGTCGGGGGCGCTGCCGTGCACAGGCTCGAACATAGGAGGACCGCGGCGCTGGACTGGATTCAGGTTGGCGCTGGCGGCAAGGCCGAGGCTCCCCTGCAAGGCGGCGCCGAGGTCGGTGAGGATGTCCGCAAACAGGTTTGAAGCC
Source organism: uncultured Acidobacteriota bacterium (assembly GCA_963831905.1). GTDB lineage: Bacteria > Acidobacteriota > Terriglobia > UBA7540 > UBA7540 > CAVROP01. Next base: position 1,595,186 of record CAWHRX010000010.1, read on the forward strand.
ACCACCACGTCCAGACTCTCCGGATGAGTGATCATGCGGGCCGCGAGCGCATCGACGTGGTAGTTTGCGACCTGGACTTCGGGATAATCCCTGGCCAGCCCGCCGAGCACTTCGTCCCACAAGACCATGGTGTAGGCCATGGCGTTTGACTTGGTAGCGCTGGCCAGGCGCTTGCGGGGGCGGCGCCGCGCCTGCTCGAACGCATAACGGATCACACGCTCCACGCCTTTGCGCGTGAAAATGGACTGCTGCACGGCGGTTTCATCGGGCGTGCCGCGTTTAAACCAGCCTCCCAGTCCGCAGTATTCACCTTCCGTGTTTTCGCGAATGAAGAGCATTCGAACGTCCTCGGCGCCCTTCCCTCGCAGCGGCGGCTCAAGGCCGGGGAGGATCTCAATGGGACGCAAGTTGACGTACAGGTCAAACCCGCAGCGGATGCGCAGCAGGAGTTGGCGGAGTGAGATGTGATCGGGAACGGTCGGATGCCCGATAGCGCCCAGAAGAATGGCGTCGAAGGGACGAAGCCGCTCCAGCCCATCCTCCGGCATCATGCGGCCCGTGCGGAGATAGTACTCGCAACCCCACTCGAACTCATCGAAGGAAACGCTGAACCGATCGCCGAGTGAGCTCGCCGCCGCCTGTAACACTTTCACGGCGGCTGGGATCACTTCCTTACCGATTCCGTCGCCAGGAATCAGGGCGATGCGGTAAATCTTGGTGGGCATGACAGGTTCTTTCCTCGCACAATTGAGTCATTGAGCGATTGAGTCATTGGGTCATTGAGCCATCGAATCATTGAGTCATTGGGCCATTGAAACCCCGAGTCGTCGTGCCTCATAGCGTAGCGTGACAACGTTACATTCAGTTAATCACTCAATGGCTCAGTGACCCGATGGCTCAATGACCCAATGACTCAATTCACATGCTAGTGTACAATCTTATACTTTTGGGGCAGTAGATTATTTGTCGAGGCAGGGCACCGTGAATTCAGGGATATTCAAAGTCATTCTGAGCGATAGTCATTTCTGGGTGCCGGCGGTTGTGCTGATTCTTGGCCTTCTGCTTCTCTTCTACCTTCACTAAGAGGGTACCAGCCTGCTCACAAAAACTGACACTTCAGCTTCCGCGGGCGCTCGCTCGATGCACGGGGTGGGGGTGATCTCCGGTCTCGCTGCCGGCGCGTGGTTGGGCGGGGCGGAGGCGCCGACAAAGCTGGTGGCCGTGGGACTGTCGCCCTTTGTGATTTCGCTCGCCATGGTCGTGGGCGTGTTCGTGGCGCGCTGGACACTGCCCACCGTTCTGAAAGGCACTGGCTACGTCTTCGACGACCTCAGGGCAAGAGCCCACCTGGTGATCTGGGCGATCCTGGCCGGCGCCCTTTGGGCGGTGGCCAACACGCTTACGGTTTTCGCCATCCGCGACGTGGGACTGTCGGTGGCCTTCCCCTTATGGAACATCAATAGCCTCGTGGGCTTGTTCTGGGGATGGTTCTTGTTCAACGAACTGCGCGGGGCCGGCGCCCGCCAAGGGTCGAAGGTCCTGGGCGGCGCGGCGGCGATCGTGGCGGGCGCCTGCTTGCTGGCTTATGCCATGGCGCGGCACGGAGTGGGGACGCCGCATCGCGCCGCCGCCGGAGTGTTGGCGGCGCTGGGCGCAGGACTCCTCTGGGGGACGATGTACATCCCTTATCGCAAGGCTTACATCAGCGGCATGAACCCGCTTTCCTTTGTGACCGTTTTCACAGTCGGCGAACTGTTCACCATGACGGCCCTGGCGCTGGTTTTTCGCGGCGGCCTCACTCCTGTTCTCAAGGAGCTTGCCCAGGCGCGCCCGGCGCTGTTCTGGCTTTTCCTGGGAGGATTCTGCTGGGTGCTGGGAGACCTGTTTCAGCAATACGCGGCGAAATATATCGGCATTGGGCGTGGAATCCCGCTGTCGAACACCAACCAGCTTTGGGGACTGGCCTGGGGCGCCTTGGTTTTCGGAGAACTGGGCGGCAAGAGCGGAGCGGTGCAGGGGCTGATCCTTGCCGGTTCGGCCACGATGATCGCCGGGGCGGTGGCTATCAGCCTGGCCGAGGCGCCGGCCTCCGAGCGGGAATCATGGCGCGCCAGCCAAAGGCGTGAGGCGGAGCGCTATCAATTCGACTCCGAACCCACGAAAGCTTCGGCGCTCGGAGAGGCAGCCGGACGAAGGGTGGGCCGGCGATGGTGGGATTTTCTGATTGTCGCAGTAGCAGTGGGTATTTTCTTCTTCCTGGCTCGAGGAGCCCATCGTCCCCCGATGATGATAAATCTTCTCTGGACGTCGCTACTCGCCTTCGCTATGCTGGCTTTCCTTTTCGCCTGCGGCTGGGTGCTTTGGAAGCGTACCCGGTTTCTGTAAGGCTCCATGCCCATGCGAGCCCGTCACGCAAGGCTGTCATTCCGCGCGCCGCGAGGAATCTCGCCCTGTGTCAGGACCGTTCAGACGAGAAGGAATCAGAACGAGATTTCTCGCGGCGCTCGAAATGGCAGTGTTCAACGAGGATTGTGTCGAAGGAAATAACCGGCGATAAGGAGTGAAAATGACTAAGCAATATTGGCTTCTGGCGATTCTGCCATTGGCATTGTTCTGCGCTTCGGCGAGCGCGCAAACCGTTGCCCCGAAACTCATTGATTGCCACGTCCACTACAATGGTGATCCCGAGTTCATTCACAGACTGCTCGCTAAGCTGGAATCTGTAGACGGGCTGGCATTCCTTCTGGTTCGTCACGACGATCTGGGCACCGCGAAACCCTTCATCGACAAAGCTCCGAACCGGCTGATCGGATTTGGCAACATCGACCTTGATGATCCACGCGCCCTGGAGTATGTGGATGAATTCCACGCGGCAGGCTTTCGCGGGTTGGGAGAACTGGAAACTCCCCTCAAGCAGTTCTACGATCCGAGTTATTGGCCAATTTACGAGCGAGCTGAAAGGTACGGAATGATCGTTCTGTTCCACACGGGAATCGTAATGCGCGTTAATCCCGACATCCCGGTGGACGTGAGCATCGAGCGGATGCGCGTCACGACTCTGGATGGCGTGGCGCGGCACTTCCCGCGAATCACCCTCATCGGCGCGCATCTCGGCAACCCGGACTATGCTTGGGCCGGAGAACTGGCCCGCTGGCACCCCAATCTCCTTTTTGACCTTTCGGGCTCAACCCTGATCAAAACCCAGAACAATTTTGCTTTCTTCAATTCGATCTTCTGGTGGTCCGGAGTGGAGAGCCCGCACACTCCCAAGTCCGCAGCCAGCGCCTTCGAAAAGGTCGTGTTCGGTTCCGATGTGTTCGGCGGGGATTTGGAGGAGTTTGACCTGGCGCTGGCCCGCTACCACAAGATGCTCGACACCTGCGCGGTTCCAAAGTCGGCACAGGACAACATCTTCGCGGGAACCATGTGGCGAATACTTCAAAAGCAGTGACGAGGGAAGAGTGACAAGTGACGAGCCGGAAAAGCGGTAGCAAATAACAAGCGTGTCATTCTGAGCGACTAGCGTGTCATTCTGAGCGAAGCGAAGAATCTCTGCCGTTTGATTGTAGCCTGCGAGTCAGAAAACAACTGCTGAGATCCTTCGCTGCGCTCAGGATGACAGTCGCCGCGCTCAGGATGACAACCGCTGTACTGGGGGTGACGGCCCAAGAAACGCATCACTCGTCACGGCTTTTCCGGCTCGTCACTTGTCACTCGTCACTGCCTTCAGAATATTTCGAACCTCTCCTGTTCCACGGCGGCATCGCTCTTGACGATAACGTCTTTTTGAGTGAGGGATTCAAGCTCCGCAAGCAGCATTCCATCACGAGATTTGAGAACCTTGGCCACTTCCGGATGCACCCGCAAGGTCATGATCTTGCCTTCGATCTGGCCGGCCATCTTTCGAGCTTCTGCCAGAATCTCATAGGAAACCGTCGTCGGGGACTTGACCCACCCCGAACCGGAACAATAGGTGCAGCGCTCGCACAGCGTTCTCTCTAAGGACTGCTTGACGCGTTTCCTGGTGATGGCCACCAGACCAAAATCATGGAAGGCGATGACCTTGGTGGGCGCTCGATCTTTGCGCAGGGCCTCCTCGAGCACCTGCGTCACCTTGGCGCGGTTCTTGCGCTCGTCCATGTCGATGAAATCGACGACGATGATCCCGCCCAGATCGCGCAGGCGAAGCTGACGGACGATCTCGTTAACGGCTTCGAAGTTGGTTTTCAGAATGGTATCTTCCAGCCGGTTGGTCTTGCCCACGTATTTGCCCGTGTTGACATCGATGGCCACCAGGGCCTCGGTCTGGTTAATGACGATGTAGCCTCCAGACTTAAGCCACACCTTGGGCTTGAGCGCCTTTTCGATTTCCGTCTGGATTCCGAACTCCTCGAAGATGGGGGTCTCGCGGCTATAAAGCTTGACCTTGCCGACCAAGGAAGGCTGGCTGCGATTCACAAAGTCCAATACACGCTCGTACTGAACTTCGTTGTCCACACGCACGCTTTTGAAGTCCGGAGTGAGCGTATCTCGCAGCATGCGCTGAACCAGGTCGAGATCACGATGGATCAGCGCGGGAGCCTTGGCGCGCTCCGTCCGGCTTTTAATCTCATTCCAGAGAGTGGAGAGGAACTTGAGATCCGCTTTCAGCTCTTCCTCGTCGCGGCCCTGGCCTGCGGTGCGCACTATGAACCCACCCGTCAAGGAGCCTTTGTTCTCAAGGACGATGTTCCTCAACCGGAGGCGCTCTTCTTCCGATGAGATCTTCCGCGACACGCCGATGTGCTCGACCGTGGGCATGTAGACGAGGTAACGGCCGGGTAAGGCGATATGAGAGGTAATGCGCGCGCCCTTCGTGCCAAGCGGTTCTTTGGAGATTTGTACAAGGATTTCCTGGCCTTCTTTCAGCAGCTTCGAAATCTGAACCGGCTGATTGTTGCCGGGCCGTGACTCCCACTGGGGCTCGCCCCGACCCTGATAACCCGGTCCTCGACGGCCTCTCCTGCCACGCCGGGGCGCAAAGCGTGGACGCTGGTGGGGCTCCCGCAAGGTATATGTTCCCTCCTTGGGCGCCCCCGGGCTCTCGGCTCCTGCGGACTGAACGGCCGGATCCTGCGTAATTTGGGTTTCCTGGCCGGACGTTGCGGGGGTTTCCGTGACACCCTCGGCGGCTTCAGAGGCCGGCGAAACGGATTCGGCTGGGATCTCTTCCTCGGGCTCTGCGACAGTGGCGGGTGAGGCGTCCGTTGAGGCGCTCGTCTCATCCGCCGTGCCACGCGACTCAGTTTCGTCTTCCGCTTCGACAAGCTGAAGTCCGGCGTCGTTTGAGGGTTCGGAAGAGCCGAGCCCCGCTCTCTCTTCGCCGATCACCACCGCTCCGGCTTCGGTGCTTGGCCCGGCGTCCACGCTTGTGACCACCTCGGCCGTTAGAGAGCCGGCTGCTGTGCCGCCTGCCGCTTCAAGGGCGGGCACTATGTCCTCCACGGGCTCGAATGGCGCGGAAGATGGAGCGGCGACCGCGGAACTGGAATCCGTCGTGACAACGTCCCCTGATCCGTTCGGTGCCGGAGGAGGAACAGCCAATAGGGGACTGCGGTCTGGAGTTGCGGGTATTTGGGGAGAAACCTCGGCCTCCGGCCGGTCACCTGAAGCCCCGCCTGCCTCTGTCAGCTCTAGCTCTGAAGTCGCAGACTCTTCGCCGGCCATCTCCGCGATATTTCCGCCTTCAGCCTGTTCCAGGACCTCGCCGTCTTCCTCCTCAGCCGAAACAGTATCTTGGGGCGCCGGCATAGCATGGCCGTATTTCGCCAGGGATTCTCCCGGCAGAATCTCAAACGCCGGAGGCGCGGGGTCGTCCTGGCGCGGGACGAACCTGTGTTCCGCGTGGCGATGCTCGCCGAACTTCCGCCCCCGATGCCGCCAGCGGCGGCCGCGTGGCTCAAATTGGTTGGGCTCACGAGCTTCACCCGAGGGTGCAGGTGAACGAGGCGTCACTCCCGCGGCAGGAACAGCGGGAGTAACAGTTGCGGGAGATTCGGCGGGCTGAGCTTCAGCGATTTGGGCTGTCGCGGTCAAGGCGGCCGGGACTTGGGGGGGTGCCTCCTGGATCTCCGGCACGGCGGAGGGCGTCGCGGCCGACGCTGCCTGCGCCGACTCCGCGTCAAAGCTGATTGCCTTCGCTTCCGCCTCTTCGAGAACCTTGTCGTAATCTTCCTGGTCCTCAAAGAAATCCGAAACGTAGAGAAAAGCATCCCGGTCCAGCCCGATGTCCACGAATGCAGATTGCATCCCGGGAAGCACCCGGCTGACACGCCCTTTATAGATTCCCCCTACCAGCCCCACATCCGTATCTCGCTCAAAATACACTTCCACCAACTGGTCGTCTTCCACGACGGCCAGCTTCGTCTCGCGTAGAGACGAAGAGATATACATCTCCTTTGACATGCAAACTCCTTTTCAGGGGCGGCGGGGGATCCATCCGCTTGTTGTCGCGTGCTGTAGCGCCTTCGTAGCACCGACCTTCAGGTCGGCATCCGCTTTACCCCGAAGAGTCGGGACGCTACACGGTCGGCGTCGCGCGGAGATCAACCCTCAGCTTCCCTGCCCCGGCCTCCTTATTGAGCTTTGAAGCTCCTCGGCGGTAAGACCGGGCTCAATCAATCTCAAGTGGCTCTGATGGCGCGCCTCGGAGCGCGCAACACTGCGGACCCGCCTTTTCCGCAACCTGCTGGCCCGAATGCAGCCAGCTTCAGAATCAAACTCCAGCCCCCAACATTCGCCATCCCCGCCGCAGCGGGGATCCGGATTCTTCACCCCTTCCAGCGACCCCCGTTTTTGCAGGGGCGACGATCACGCGAGCCGTTTGGGTGCTCGGCTGGGGCACTACCCGCGTCACACGCATTACACCTAATTCACAAATCGCCTTGCCCGGATGTTCATAGCCACGCCCAAGCCAAGGAAGGTAAACAGTAGGGAAGATCCTCCCTGGCTCATAAGCGGCAACGGAATGCCTGTTACCGGGAAGAGTCCGATCATCATTCCCGTGTTGATGGCTACCTGGAAAAACAGCACCGACGCTAGCCCGACCAGCAGAAACGCTCCGGCACGGTCCGGCGCCATTTGCGCCCCGTCCAATAGGCGGAGCAACATCACGAAATAGAGTAACAGAACAATCAGCGTACCGACGAATCCCTGCTCCTCTGCAAAGGCGGCGAAAATAGCGTCTGCCTGCGAGACAGGGATGAATCCCAGATGACTTTGGGTGCCATTTCCAATGCCTTTTCCCCGCAAACCACCTGAGCCGATCGCAATCTTGGTTTGGGTCACTTGGTAGCTCGTGCCTTGCATGTCTTGTGAAGGGTGAAAGAAGGTCATAAACCTATCGCGCTGATAGGGCCGGAGGAAATGCCATCCCACCGGCAGGCACAGAACCCCCAACAAAAACAGCACCGCAACCTGCCGCCATTGAATGCCCGCGAGCAGGATACCCGCGCCGAGAATCGCCAAGAATGTTAACGCGGTGCCGAGGTCCGGTTCTAAGGCCACCAGGATTGCCGGCACTGCCGCTATCAACCCCAGTTTGACCAAGTCGGCCCATGTAGCGGACTTGCCTCTCCGTTGGGCAAAATAAGCCGCTACACAGAGTATTATAATCAATTTGACTAACTCTGACACTTGGAAAGTGAGTCCCGCGAACCGCAGCCATCGCTTCGTCTTGGCGATGGCATGGCCGGCCACCAGCAGCTCTCCCAGAACAAGCACGGATAAGATGTAGAGCCAGGGAGTTTGTTCCAAAAGGAAGTGGTAGTCGAGATGGCTGATCGCTAAGGCCAGGACAATACTAAGGAGCAACCAGTAGATCTGCTTCTTGTATTGGCCCTGGAGGACTGTGTGCTCTGTGGTGCTGTAAATCTCGATAACACCGATGATGGCAATCGCAATAGCCAGTCCCAGCAGCAACCAATCGACATCGCGAAACCGAAACTTCTTGGTCATACCCTTACTCTTTTGCCTGCGTGTAGGGGGACGGCTTGCCGTCCCCTAATGAACAGGGTAGGGCAAGCCCTACCCCTACACCTTTTCAAAGCAGCACAGCGTCGGGCGTCAGTGAACAGCGGTCCCGACCGCCGGCGGGAGGATCTGCAGCTCACCGGCTTTGCTCAGCACTCGCTCCTGAGTCTGTGCCGGCGCCACCAGGGGCTTCTGCCCGTTTTTCTTGTCGAAGTACGCTTTAATCACCTCGCGTGCCACGGGCACCGCCACGGTTGAGTGTCCGCCGTGCAGCACCAGGGCCGCCACCGCAATCTCAGGCTGGCTGGCCGGGGCAAAACCGACGAACCAAGCGTTGGTTTTGAAGTCTGCGCTGAGCGCCGACTTCATGAGGTCCACGCTAGCCACCTGGGCGGTTCCCGTTTTACCGCCAATGTCAATGCCAGGGCAGCGCGCCTCGATGCCTGTCCCTCCATCCTCATTGACCACGCCCCACATGCCGCGCTTGACGACCTCGAGCGTACTGTCAGCGAGCGGGAAATTCTGCGCCGATTCGTCCGGCGGATCAACGCCCAGCGCCAGCAGTTGGTCTTTAAAGACGAGATGCGGCCGGCAAAAGACTCCGCCCGCGGCGACACCGCCAATCATGCGCGCGAGTTGCAAAGGCGTCACCACCACCGCGCCCTGCCCGATGGCGACAGACATGGTTTCGCCCGCATACCATTTATGCTTGAAGACCTTCTCGACCCATGCGGGCGTGGGAATCAGTCCCGGCGCCTCCGACGGCAAATCGATGCCGGTGCGCGCGCCCAGACCCAAGCGCTTGGCGAAATAGGCGAGCTTCTCGATGCCCAGGAGTTTCCCGAGGGTGTAGAAGTAGACGTCGCAGGAAACAGTAATGGCACGTGGCAAGTCGACACTCCCATGCGACTTGTACTTCTCAATCCCGTCGTGGTAGACGTGGCCATAGATTTCGACCTGACCCGTGCAATTCAAAGTAAAGTCCGGCTGGATCGTCCCGGTCTCGAGGGCAGCCGTGGCGGTGACGATTTTGAATACCGAACCGGGCGCCAGTTGCGCCTGGATGGCCTTATTCATCATGGGCTTCATGGGATCGTCGGCGAGTTTCTCCCATTCCTCGCGGTCGATCCGCTTAGCAAATTCATTGGGGTCAAAGGAGGGGTGGCTGACCATGGCCAGCACCTCGCCGGTCCGCGGATCGAGCGCCACGACGGCGCCGGGCTTCTCACCCAAGGCGGCTTCCGCCACCATCTGCAAATCCAGGTCAACGGTCAGCCGCAGGTCGTTTCCCGGCGTGGCGTTGATGGTATTGAGCGAACCCATTTCCTCGCCACGGCTATTCACGATGACCCGCCTCAAACCATCCTGCCCCGAAAGGATCTGGTCATATTCACGCTCGATTCCGAACTTACCGGCCACGTCGCCCGGGCGATAAGGAGAGCCCGCCTTGGCGATCATCTCCTCGGAGACTTCTCCCACGTAGCCGAGAGTTGCCGCGGCTACTTCCTTCCGCGGGTAAAGCCGCTGCTGAACTTGGATGAGATCCAACTCGGGATACTCGAGGCGATGCGACTCCACGAAGGTGATGTCATCCAGAGTCGCCGATTGCTTTAGCACGATGGGTTGAAAGCGAGGCAGGCGAGCGGCGTGGTCAATCAGACGGTGCAGTTCGTCAGGGTCAAGATCCAGACCTCGCCTTATTCCTTCCAGGCGTTCAGCAGTAAGGGTAGAGGCGTTCTCGCGCATCAGCAGAACACTGAAGGCAGGAAAGTTGTCCGCCAACACGCGTCCTTCGCGGTCCAGAATCCTCCCGCGCGGCGCGATCACCGGCAGGTTGCGCACCCGATTGCGTTCAGCTTGATCAAGGAAGAAGCGGTGCTGGCCGATCTGTATCCGCCAATATCCGACCAGCAACCCCAGGAAGGCCAGTGCAATGGCGTATTGGAAAAAAGCGATCTTCCACGCAGGAAGTCGCTCGTGCTCCGGAAATCGAACTTCCATTTACTTGAAACCGCCGGGGTTAACACACAGAGGCCGGCCGAACCTGCCTCGGAAATCCATCCTGGTGGCGCAACCCGCTGGCGCTGCCTCGTGCGCCCCGGCTAGCTCTTTCCCTAACAAACCAGCAAAGTAACACATTGGGGGGTGTTATTCAAGGTAATTACTTGGGGAGGGAACAGGGACCAGGTGACAGGGAACAGGCCAGTTAGCCTTTAGCCTTTAGCCTTTAACCTCTGACCTTTACCCTTGACCCCGTTCTCTGCTCCCCGTTCCCTATTCCCTGTTCCCTAACTCATGCAAGTGCTCCGCCTTCCACCGCATGGCAGCGTAGATGCGCACCCGGCCGCTTGGGTGGTCGTAGAAGATAATCTCTTCGAGGGTACCGGGATCAAGCTTGCGATAGTCAGCGAGTTTCAAATCGACCTCGGCTTCCGCATCAGGTTCGCGGGCGGCATTCAGCCCGAAAATGTCCGCTTCGAATTCCTCGGCTCGCGAGTAGCTGTTGTCGATGGGCGTGAGCACGAACAGGAAGGCCAAGATGAGAAAGGCGAAAAGCGGCAGCGCGGCCAAGTCGCCGGCCGAGTGGGTTCGCCATTTGTCACCCCAGCGCTTCAACGCCCACTCGGAACTTCTGCTCAGAAAGGCAAAAGCCAGAACCAGAATGATGCCGAAGAACATCAACCCCTTGTAAGCGTGGTGCATGACGTAGTGACCCATTTCGTGGCCCATCACCGCCTCGATTTCGGCCAGGGAACACCGCTTCAGCAGGTTGTCGTTCAAAACGATGCGCTCCGTGCCCAGAAAGCCGGTGACAAAGGCGCTGATGCGCGTGGACTGCCGCGACGCGTCCTGCACATAGACATCCTTGGCGGAGATGCCGTTGGCCCGCGCCATGCTGAGAATAGGATCGCGAATCGCCGGGTCCTCAAGCCGCGTGTACTTGTTGAAGAGCGGAGCGACGTACACCGGTGCAATGAGGGAGAAGAAGGTCAGAAAGACGAGGCTGGTCGCCGCGCCCCAGATCCACCAAGTCCGCGGCAGGCGGCGCACGATGCCGTAAAGCGCCATCACCAACAGTCCGCCGAAAACCACACCTACAGCCAGTCCCTTTAACTGATCGCCCAGCCAGGGACCAAAGGTCTGAGTCGCCAAGCCGTATTTATGCTCGCGAACGAATCCCTCGTAAACACCGAGAGGGAAGGTGAGCACCGAGGTGAATACCAGGAACTCGGCCCAGTAGATGAAAGTGTGGATTGGCCTAAAGCGCGTGACGCGCTCCGCCCAGTCGCGCATGCAAGCCGACCAGCCGGTCGCCAGCAGGAGGATAAATACAAATGAGGAAGCCAGAAAGTCCCATAGAATAAGCCAATAGCCGCCCTCGAAGTAGGCGTCGGATTTGGCTTTCTTGTCCGGCGGCACTTTGGCCAAGTAAGCGTTGGTTGCGGCAACGGGGTCAAAGTGCTCAGAGGTCGAGGTGATAGAGGTTGCGCCAGTTTGCGCAGGCGCTGCCGTCTGCGCCGTGACGGAAGCCGCTGCTGCGAGGAGAGCAGCCGTCGCGAAACATGCAAGAAATGCGATTCTCCAACGCATGGATGCCCCTTAGTTCAGTAGTTGTCATTCCCGCGAACGCGGGAATCCATCTGCTCGAGGGGGTTCGCGAACCTCCCCTACTACCCACCGCTGGATTCCTGCCTTCACGGAAACGACGAGGGTATCGAAATTCCCTTTCTGATTGGCACTGCTAAGTGCCGGTGATGCTACCAAAGTGTCTTGAGCAGGGGGCTCTGGCGAATTCGCTCGTCGCGGGTTATCAACGTCATCCCCTCCGCTCGCGCCGTAGCTGCAATGAGACGATCGGCGGGATCATGCGGAAAATCCTCTGGAAACTGCCATGCCAGCGCCGCAATTTCCGGCGTAATAGGCTTGACTTCCGCGCCTGATTCGTCGAGAAGCGCTCGCACCGAGGCCTCGACAGTCCCGCGTCCCTTCACGTGTCCTTGCCAGAATAGCCTGGCGAGTTCCCAAAGACTGATGGCGGCAACGGAGATCCCTTGGTTCGTGCGCGCCCGGCGAATCGCCGAGGCCGCTGCACGGGAAAGGTGTTCGGGCTCGACAACCTGCCAGACTAGAACGTGGGTATCGAGGAGAATCACCGGTTAGCCTCCCATTCCTCCGGGGGGACAGCTGGGGATTCGATGTCCCCGACGACTTCGAAGACACCTTTGAGGCGGCCAAAAATATCGTCGCTGCGCTTTTCAACGGGAACGAGCTTCACCACCGGCCGCCCGCGCTTTGTGATAATCACAGGCTCCCGGGTGGCCCCCACTTGGTCCATCACTTTCAGGCATCGCGCCTTAAACTCTCCCGCTCGCATGGTCTTCATAGCCACCTCCTGATACTTATGGTCACATTGTAATGACCATGTCGGGCATCTGTCAAGCGAGCGAGGCAGAATAGGCTTCGCCGACAATTGCCTCGAAGGCATAGGTTGCCCTCGGCGGGCTGGCGCTGCTTGCGATTCATTTCCGTCGCGAACTCTTTTTTAGCGAGCACACGCATCTGCGCCACTCACCGGCGATATCTCTCTTGCGCTCAAAGCCTTCCAGGATTCTGGCGTTCTCGCGGGCGCTCAACTTCTTGCGAACGTGCCTGGGGTTTTCAACAGGTGGCAGCCCTCTCAGCTCGAATGCATCGTCGAATGAGAACATCTTCGTCCTGCCCATGGCCGCGTAAAAACCGCGCCGGTCTAACCACCTTTCTTTCAGAAGGTAACCGACCACATACATCCGGTTAAAATGGCTTTCATCATCCCGCTTCTTACATTTAGTAAAGAGCAACAGGTACTTCTCGTCGCTCTTCAGGAATCCCAGAGTGTTCCTTTGGTTGCACGGATTGAGGTAATTTTCGGCCTGGCGCTCGAGATAAGGTTCTGTCTTGCATCCTGCGCCCTGTTCATCTGTCACGTCGCGTATCGGGAGGGAACTGAGAGGTGAGTGATAAAAGAAGTGCAGCCGCCCTTTCTCCTTCAAGTCCACGAACTCGTCGAAGTCGATATTCGCATCGGACCTCGCTTGGAGGATGCGAAGCCGGAGTTCGTCGAATCTGCCCACAGGCGCCAATCTATCATAGGGCGCACTCTGGAGCCGGGCCCATTTCAGCACCCGTCGGCGTCGTGGCGGTAGGTGTCCCAGCCTTTGTAATTGCTCGGGGCTTCGGTGACGACGGTGACTTTCGGCTCGTCACTCGGCACTTGTCACTCTTCACTGCTCTATCGGAACCGGTCAAGGATCGGAAAGAAGATCAAACTGAGCGCGACGTTGACCAGAACGGAGCTGGCCCGATCAAGCAGCAGGAAAGGCGGCGGGGATTCCAGCAGGGCGTGTTGGAAGGCGGTCATGCAAAGATCGTGAATTAAAACGAGGGCTGCGGTCGCGACACAGCGGGCAAAAAGTGTTTCAAAGTTAAACCGCATGGCGGCGGAGGCAGCCAGATATCCGACCACTGCTTTCGCCATACCGAACATGCCGAGATAACCATGTGACAGCGCATCCTGCACCAGGCCAAGAACCGAGCCTAAAGCGATGCCGAAAATCTGGTTCTGGCGAATCAGGGTGAAGTACACCGTGACGAGCAAGGGGAAATCCATCAGTCCTGCCACCGGGATTAGAACCGGCAAGACAGTCTGGAGCAGGAGCGCCGCCAGGACGCATACGACAAGCGTAACGTAATGGACTCGAAAAGCCTCGACTTCTCGCTCGGGAGCCACGGGCATGGTCTTTTCAGCCTACCAAATGGATGGAAGGTGTGGGAACTGGTCTCCTGCAACTTCACGCCGATCACGGACGAGCGTTCGAGGCTTGCTGTTGTGCTGAATTAGGCTTCAGAACTACCAGCACGGTTTCCAGTTGGCTCAGGTCCACGGCCGGCTTCACCTCGACGTTCTTATAGATGTTGCCCGCGCTGGTTTGTACCACGATCCCTACGCGAAGGCCCTTGGGGTAAATCTGGTCGAGGCCCGAGGTCAGCACAGTCTCGCCAAAAGAAATGGGTTCTTCGTTCATGATATAGCGGATCAAACAGAGGTTTTCGCTATCGCCCTTCAGCACGCCCTGGACACGCGTCTTCTCCAACATGACGCCGACTCCGCTGGCGGGATCGGTGAGCAGGAGCACCTGGGAGGAGCGTGGAAAGACAGCAATTGTCTTGCCGACGACGCCTTCTGGAGTGATCACAGCGAGGTCCGTCGTCAAGCCGGCATCTACGCCTTTGCCGATGAAAATGGCGTTCGAGTTCTCGCCCGGACTGGAAGCGATAACTTCGGCAGCCACGGTCTGAAAGGGAAGTTGGTTCTTGAAATCCAGGATGGCGCGTAGCCTGCCGGACTCCGCCGCCTGCTCGGAGAGTTGCAGGATCTGGGACTCCGCCGACGCAAGCTGCACGCGAAGCTGCTGATTCTCCTGTTGGGCGTGCAAGAGACTTCCATAGGTTCTCCAGGCCCCCACGGAGAGATCTGTCATACCGTGCATCGAACGTTGGAACGGATCGACCACGGCGACAGCCCAGACGCGAATGAGACGGACGTCATGGTTGCGAGTAATTTGTATGGAGAGGAGCAGGAGCTGTGCAACCAGGACCCCGGCAAGGACAAAGGAAGGGCGGTGGCGTGCGATGAAAGCCTGAACGTTCGGGCCGTCGCGCGCGACGGGTTGGCCGGGCGCTCTCGATTCCGGGCTGTTGGGATCGAACATCATTCGATTGCAACTCGCCGCAAAAGGTTGAAATCCGTCAGCATTCTGCCGGTTCCCAGCACGACCGAGGCCAAAGGGTCCTCGGCAATGGAAACGGGCAAACCAGTTTCTTCACGAATCCTCTTATCGAGGTTCTTGAGCAAGGCTCCGCCGCCTGTGAGCACAATGCCGCGATCGGAGATGTCGGCCGAGAGCTCTGGCGGTGTGCGCTCCAAAGCCACCCGGATGGCGTTCAGGATCGTTGCCACACATTCGGAGAGCGAGTCACGAATCTCCGAGTCGTCGATGGTAATCGTCTTCGGGATGCCCTCGAGCAAATGACGTCCTTTGATTTCCATGGTGAGCGGAGATTCGAGCGGATAAGCGGAGCCGATCTCGATTTTGATCTGCTCGGCCGTGCGCTCGCCGATCAGCAAGTTGTACTTGCGCTTGAGATAGGCGGTAATCGCCTCGTCCATCTCATTTCCCGCCACCCGCACGGAGCGTGCATAGACAATGCCGGAGAGGGAGATCACGGCGATGTCCGTGGTCCCTCCGCCGATATCCACAATCATGCTGCCGGAGGGCTCGGTGATGGGCAGGCCGGCGCCGATGGCCGCCATCATGGCCTGCTCGACCAGGAACACCTCGCTGGCCCGGGCGCGCATGGCGGAGTCCTGCACGGCGCGTTTTTCCACCTGAGTGATCTCCGAAGGCACGCCGATGACAATCCGGGGATGCACGAACATCTTGCGATTGTGCGCCTTCTGGATGAAATAGTTCAGCATCTTCTCAGTAACTTTGAAGTCCGCGATGACGCCGTCTTTCAGAGGGCGGATGGCAACGATGTTTCCAGGCGTGCGTCCCAGCATATCCTTGGCTTCGCGACCCACTGCCTCGATATCGCCGCTGATCTTGTTAAGAGCGACGATCGAGGGTTCGTTAACCACGATGCCCTTGCCACGCGCGAAAACCAGAGTGTTGGCGGTGCCAAGGTCAATCGCAAGATCGGAGGAGAACACGCTGAACAAGGAACGTACATTCATAAATCCGTCTCAGACCACTTCCTTAGTATCGGCATTAACCTACGACGCTAAGGAGTTATTAAATGAAGAACAAGACACAAAAGTACTAAGCTGCGGGCGGAGAGCGCCGCCCTCCGTTGCCGGACTGCGCGATTCTCGACACTGGATCGCGTTCACCTCGCTCGCCGGACGATATTTATGGCAGGGTTCCGCCGAAGCCTGCCCCAACAGAGAGAGTGCGATTCCGCAGACGCGGTGCCGCCACAAGTCATCTTTGAACAACTTGCGAGGTCAACACGGGGCGACAAAAATGTCCGTCCCGCGTTTTCCGACCACCGCTGCCGCCACCACGTTGGTGGGCGAAGTGCCTTACCCTGCGTGGTTTCGCGGTTGCGGGAATACAGCCTGCCTATTCTTGTCCAAACCTGACATAGGGTCAAGGGAATTTAAGGGAAATCTCGGGCGCGCGGCGGTGAAGCGGCAAGTCGAGGGGGGAGATACAGCGCGCCTGGGGACGGGACAAGGCCAAAATGTCCTAGCCGGACGCCAGGGGCGCATCTACCCCGACGGCCCGCGTCGGGGGCATTCGGGCGTCTGACGGGAAACGGCGCCGATAATGAGGCAGCGGCTCAATTTCCCGTGGCCGGACATTCCTTCGCTGCTCTCAGGACAGGCTCTGCCCCTGTACCCTCACGACCAAGACGGCCGTGCCACATCAAAGTGAATCACTACCGATTATGACCACAGGTTGCCGGGATCGAGTGCTCTCCACTATAATAGAAAGGTTTGAGGTGCGCACGAGGAGCTTTCATGTTTAGATTCTTGAAGAAAAACAAAGAAGCAGTGAAGAAATACCTGCTGATATTCTTTTTGAGCGTTGTGTCCATTGGTATGGTGATCACGTTGGCGCCGATTCCCACGGGCGATACCAGCCGCACGGAGACAAACGTCTTGGCGTCCATGAACGGATTGAATATCACCACGACGGACTTGCAGAAGATGATTCAAAGCCGGTTTCGGAATTCCCCGCAGATCGACCAAGCAAAGATCATCCCCGCGATCGCCGGTACGCTTCTGGACACAATGATCCTGCAGCGGGCGGTGATTGTTCAGGCCAGGAAGATGGGCATTGAAGTGTCTGACAAAGAGCTTGGAGAAGCCCTCCAATCCTTCCCCTGGCTAATGCAGGACGGGGCGTTCATTGGAATAAGCCGTTACCAGGACGCGGTCCTGCAGCAGACGGGCATGTCGGTGGTGGATTTTGAAGCAGAACTGCGCAGCAGGCTGCTGGAAGACAAAATCCGCAGCGTGGTGACGGATGGAGCCCAGGTCGCTCCTCAGGAAGTGCGTGAGGAATTCCAGCGCCGCAACACGAGGGCAAAGGTTGACTACGTACTGTTCGATCCAAGCCAATATATCAAGGCCGTTCAGGTCACACCGCAAGCCTTGGACGCCTACTTCAAGAAGGACCCGCAAGGCTATAAGATTCCGGAGGAGCGAAAAGTCCGCTACGTTGTGATCAGCCCCGACGATGTGCGCGGGCGTGTTAAGGTTACGGATGAGGAAGCTCGCCAGTACTACACCCAACACCTTTCCGACTACAGAATCCCCGATCGGGTAAAGGCGGCTCACATTCTCTTCAAGACGACAGGCAAGAACCCCACGGAAATTGCAGAGATCCAAAAGAAAGCCGAGGACGTGCTCAAGCAGATCAAAGGTGGAGCTGATTTTGGAGAGCTGGCGAAGAAGGACTCCGACGACGGCTCAGCCTCGAAGGGCGGAGAGTTGGGCTGGTTGGTGCGGAAACAAACCGTGAAGGAATTTGAGGACAAGGCGTTCGCGATGAAGCCCGGAGAGGTGAGCGACCTCGTCAAGACGGTTTACGGAATCCACATTATCAAGCTCGAGGATAAACAGACCGCGCACCTCCAGACCTTTGACGAGGTGAAGGGCACCATCATCGCCGACCTCGAAAAACAGCGAATCGCCGATGCCCAGGAAAAGTTGGCGAATGATTTGGTCTCTGAACTCAAATCCAAGCCTGGTGAATTTGAAGGACTGGCGCGAAAAGAAGGGCTGCAGCCCCAGACTTCCCCGCTCTTCCATCTTGGTCAGGCCGTTGCCGACCTGGGCAGCGGAGAGTCGTTTGAAAACCTGGCCTTCCAACTTCACAAGGGCGAAGTGGGGACACCGATCAGTGTTCCCAAGGGACAGGCGGTTATCGAACTGGCCGACATCGTTCCGGAGCATGTACCGACTTTGGACGAAGTGCGCGCCCGCGTCGAGGAAGACTACCGCGCACAGCAATCCAGGGTGCTTGCCACGGATAGAGCCAGGCAGTTTGCCGCCCAGGTGAAGACCGGCGATTTTGCTAAGGTCGCGAAGGCGGACGGCCTGACGGTGAAAGAGAGCAACGACTTCACGCAGCAGGATAATATCGAGGGCGTAGGTCCGGGCTCGCAGCTTCCCACAGCCTTTACGCTGAATGCAGGTCAGACCAGCGACGTCGTACCCGTGGGCGGGAGAAGCCTGGTGTTCAAGCTGGTTGCCCATACCGCGCCCGATGAAGCTGACTTCGCCAAGCAGCGCGATCAAATTATGGAAGAACTCCTCGACCGCAAGCGGAATCTCAGCTTTGAATTGTACGAACAGAACCTTAAGGCCCAGCTCATCCGAACCGGGGATTTGAAGTTGAATAATGCTGCCCTCCAGCAGTTCATTGCGATGTACAAGAACCAGTAAAGCAGTGGCCAGTGCTTAGTGGCGAGTTGCTAGTCGCTCCGGCTCATACGAGTGCTGGCTCTGCATTTTCTGCGGCTGAAGAACACCAACCCGCAAGCCCCGGCAACCCGCCGTCAATATCCGCCGGTCGACAGCCGGCGCTAGCCACTAAGCACTAGCCACCAGGCACTGCTTTTTCCCCTTGCACTTCGACAAGAGTCGAGATACAATCTTCCTGTAGAAGCAACAGGGGGAATTCCATGACTAATATTCGGATCGCACTGCCGCAAGGCACGCTCGATCTGTTGATCCTCAAGACTGTGGCGCTCGAACCTCAGCACGGCTGGGCCATTTCCGAGCGTATTCAGCAGATATCCAGTGACGTACTTCAGGTCCAGCAAGGCTCCCTTTATCCGGCCCTGCACCGGCTGGAGCGGCGCGGATGGATCAGGGCAAAGTGGGGCGCGTCCGACAATAACCGGCGCGCCAAATACTACGAACTAACGAAGTATGGCCGAAAGCAGCTCGAGGCCGAAGAAAGCGCTTGGCGGAAGCTCGCGGCGGCGGTAGGGCAAGTACTGGAGACAGTGTAGTGGTAGCACGGACCGCCTCTTTTGCGGTCCGCGGCTTTTTCGTAGGCGTGTGGACAAGCCGCGGACCCCAAAACCGGGGGGTCCGCGCTACCCTGGACGGAGGCGCCCGTGCTGAGCGATGTTCTTTATCGGTTGCGAGCTTTGTTCCGCCCCAAGTCCATGGAAGTGGAGTTGGACGCGGAACTGCGCACGCATCTTGAGCACCAAGTGGAGAAGTACGTCCAGTCAGGCCTGCCGCTCGAAGAGGCGAAAAGGCGCGCGCGGCTGGAATTCGGCGGGCTTGATCGAGTCAAGGAGGAATGCCGAGACGAGCGGGGCTTGAACTTCATTGACTCCCTCCTCCAAGACCTGCACTACGGTTGGCGGATGCTGATGAAGAATCCGATGTACACTGCCGCGAGCGCGATGGCATTGGCCATAGGGATAGCGGCAAACACGGTGATTTTCACCGCGTACAACGCAGTGGACCTGCGGCCGATTCAGGCGACCGACCCAGGCCAGTTGGTGAATATTTACAGGTGGGAAGTGGGGACCAACGGGCAGTCCTTCAGCTATCCGTCCTACCTTTACTTTCGCGATCACAACACGACCTTCTCAAGTCTTGTCGCGACCACAGGGACTGACCTCTCCTTCAGCGAGGTGTCGCCAGTGCCCGGTTCGGCACGAAGTGCGGGGAAAGCTTCCAGCCTGTTTGGCATCCGTTTCTTCCAGCAAATGGCGGGGGGCGCCGAACTTGTCTCAGCGGCTGTGGTTTCTGAGAACTACTTCCAGACGCTCGGGATTAGTCCCGCCATCGGGCGGGCTTTTATCCCCGACGATGGTCACCGGCAGGACCCTGTTGTGATGGTGAGCTACAACTTCTGGAAGCGGCGGTTAAACTCCAATCCCTCCCTGTTGGGGAAATTGGTAAAACTCAACGGAAAATCTCTTACCGTGGTCGGAGTCACGCCTCGGGACTTCATGGGCACCTATCCAGACATTCCCTCCCTTTGGGTGCCTGTAAGTTCCTTGCCCTTGCTGGAACCCAAGAATGATATGCAGCGAGACAGTGAAAATGATTGTTGCGGGCTTTACGGACGCCTCAAGCTGGGCGCGACGCGCGGGCAGGCCCAATCGGAATTGACGGTGCTGGCGGAGCAGTTTCGGAAAACTCTTCCTGCTGGGTCGAAGCACTCGAAGCCAGTCTCGATTACCGTAACGCCCGGATCTCCTTTCAGCTTCGGAGACAGAAATCCGGTAAGACTCACCGCTCTGATCTTGATGGCCGCCACCGGTCTCGTGCTGCTCATTGCTTGCGCGAATGTAGCGGGCCTGCAATTGGCCAGGTCGGCGGCGCGGCAAAAAGAGATCGGAGTACGGCTGGCGATGGGCGCAGGCCGTAAACGATTGATCCGGCAGTTGCTGACCGAAGCATCGATGCTCGCTGTACTCGCTGGCTCCCTCGGATTGCTTTTGGCGTGGTGGACATTGCGCTATGCACTCGCGATCGTCTCCGCGGCCATTCCCCCTGTGTGGGGGACGATCGCGCTGCATGTAGATCCCGACATTCACGTTTTCGTCTACACGCTTCTGGTGTGTCTCGTGGCAGGCATTCTCTTTGGGCTGGCGCCTGCGCTCGAGGCCTCAAAACCAAACCTGCATTCTGTCCTCAAGGAAGAAGGCGCCGCCTTTGGGCTCAAGCTCGCCAAATCAAGGCTGCGCGACGTTCTGATTGCTTCGCAGATGGCCATTTCGCTGGTTCTCCTGATTGCCGCAGGGTTGCTGGCGCGTGGCTCATTTCGAGCTGTGAAAATCGATCCCGGATTCGAGACCAGGAAAGTGCTCGGCATCGACGTGGAGATACCTCCCGGGACGGGGTACGACGTGCAGCGGGAGGGGCTGATAGTGAGCGAGCTCGCGGAGCGCTTCAGCAAAGTCTCCGGCGTACGCTCAGTGGCGCGGGGGCGGATCCCACTGGGCGGGGGTGTTCGCACTGCTGCTGTGTCCCCCGCAGGCAAGCCGGGCAAAACAGCGCCAGTCTTGAGCTACAGTTATGTTTCCCCAAATTATTTCGAAGCGCTGGATATTCCAATTGCGCGCGGAAGAATTTTCACTCCGGACGAAGCGCGCTCGGGTGCGCTGGTAACGCTCGTGAGCGAGGCAGCAGCACGAAGGCTGTGGCCGCACAAGGACCCGCTTGGCGAGCTCGTCACACTGGATGCAACCGAAGAATTTCATTGGTCCGACCAGCCTTTCCCTTCTGGACAGTCGTTCCAGGTGATTGGCGTTACTCGTGATCTCTCCAGCAATTGGCTGGGCAAGCGCGATGACGGCTATTTCTATCTGCCCTTAGCTCCCGCACAATGGTGCGATACGATGGCAATCAGGGCCGAGGGCAACCCTGAAGCTTTGATCGCCGCCCTGGGCGACCAGGCTAGCAAGGTCGATCCGAACGTCATCGTGTTTGCCGAGACGGTCGATGGCCTGATGACGAACAATCCGCCGTTCGTCTTTTCGCGAATTGCCGCAGTGGTTTCCGTGGTGATCGGCCTGCTGGGTCTGGTCCTTGCCTCGGTCGGAATCTACGGCATGGTAAGTTTTGTGGTCGTCCAACGCACGCACGAGGTTGGCGTGCGTATGGCCCTGGGTGCGCGACGCCGAGACGTCTTGATACTGCTCCTTCGCCAGAGCATGAAGCCGGTCGTCGTAGGGATGTTGCTCGGCATCACGGCGGCGGCAGCGACCTCGCGATTGCTCGCGGCCCTGCTCTTCGGTCTCAGTTCGGTTGATCCGTTGGCCTTTCTGGGTGTCTCCGCGGCACTCGCCTCAGTCGCGCTCCTGGCGAGTTATATCCCCGCGCGGCGCGCCACCAGGGTGGATCCGATGGTGGCGCTGAGATATGAATAAAGCGGCCGGGTAGCGCGGACCGCCGCATTTGCGGTCCGCGGCTTTTCCTTGTGTCCGTAGACAAGCCGCGGACCCCAAAACCGGTGGTCCGCGCTACCCTCGATTGGAGGCGCATGTGCTGAGCGACCTACTGTTTCGATTGCGATCTTTGTTAAGGCGCAAATCTATGGAAGCTGAGTTGGACGAAGAACTGCGCGCTCACCTCGAACACCAGGTCGAGAAGTACGCCCGATCAGGCCTACCGCTCGAAGAGGCGAAAAGGCGGGCGCGGCTCGAATTCGGCGGGCTTGAGCAAGTGAAAGAGGAATGCCGCGACGCCCGCGGCGTGAACCTGTTCGAGACAACAATTCAGGATGTGCGTTATGGCATGCGCAAGCTGGCCAGAAGCCCTGGCTTCACATTCGTGGCGGTGGCCACGCTCGCCCTGGGCATCGGCGCCAACACGCTGATCTTCAGCGTGGTCAACGCGGCTATTCTCCACCCCTTGCCTTTCCGAGACGCCGGCCGGCTGGTGACACAGTGGGCCACCAGCCCGACCGTTGGTTACTCAGGGCCCGGCTCGCTCACCGACAAGGACTACATGGAGTGGCGGGATCAGAATCGCGTTTTTAGTGATACTGCCGCCTTTCGGGGACAGCCCACGAACCTTACCGGCGTGGGTGAGCCCGTTCGGCTTAACGGCGCGACCATCACCGCCAGCCTTCTGCGCGTGCTCAACGTCAACCCCGCACTGGGACGCCCGTTTGCCCCTGAAGAGGAAGCGGCCGCGCACAACCGTGTGGCGTTACTCGGTGACCGGTTGTGGCGCAGTCGATTTGGGTCCGACCCGGCGGTGTTGGGCAAAGCGATCAAGCTGGACGGAGAGTTCTACACCGTAATCGGCGTGATGCCGGAAGGTTTCGGCTTCCCGAATGACGCCGATGTTTGGACTCCTCTCACGCTCGTGAACGAAGCTCACAATGCGACTTTGCAGATTGTTGCGCGGCTCAAGCCCGGCGTGTCGCTCCAGCGGGCGCGCAATGACGCGGCTGTACTCGGGGAGCGCCGCCCCGCCCAGCCGGGTGACTGGGAGTGGCACACCACGCTGGTCCTGCTGACAAAGGCAGCGGCTGCCGAGGTTCGCACGCCGCTCTTGGTTTTGTTCGCGGCTGTGGGCTTGGTGCTACTCATTGCCTGCGCCAATGTCGCCAACCTGTTTCTGGCCCGCGCCACGACTCGCCAGGGTGAACTCTCCGTGCGCAAAGCGCTGGGCGCAAGCCGAAGCCGTTTGGTTCGCCAGATGCTGACTGAAAGCGTAATGATGGCAGTTCTGGGCGGAAGCCTGGGATTGCTCATGGCCGCTCTGGGCGAGAGTTTCGTGGCCAAGGCTGCGTCCCTGCTTCCCCGCAACCTGGCGTCGCCCAGCGCTGCCGCCCACGTTGCCTCGGCCGGGATCGATTTGCGGGTGCTGGGCTTTACACTCGCTGTCTCAGTGCTTACCTCACTTCTGTTCGGGCTCGCGCCCACCCTCTGGGCCACGCGGGGTGAAATGAACTCGAGCTTGAAGGGAGAGGGCCGGCGTTCAACCGCAGGCAGGACGCAGAGTTACATGCGAGATGGCATCGTGGTCGCCGAGGTCGCCTTGGCGGTCATTCTGCTGGTGAGCGCGGGATTATTGATCCGCAGCTTTCTGCATTTGATGACTGTCGATCGGGGATTCGACCCTCAAAACGTGCTGACGCTGACTATCAGCCTGCCTGACAGTCGTTACCACAGCGCCCGCCCGATGATCGAATTTGAAGAACAAGCACTCGACCGTCTAAGGGTCGTGCCGGGAGTGAACTCGGCAGGCGGCGTGTTTGGACTCCCGCTCGGCAATGGCGCGATCGGAGGTGATTTCACAGTCGAGGGGCAACCGCCGGCGGCCCCGGGATCGCAGGCGTTCATCGCTACGAAGGCAGTGGTGGGCGGCGATTATTTCCGAGCCATCGGCATTGCGCTGCTTCGCGGCCGCTACTTCGACGCGCACGACTCGGAGACCGCTCCGCGCGTCGTCATCGTCAGTCAAAGCCTGGCCCGGCACTATTGGCCGCTCGATGAGGCAATCGGCAAGCGCCTTAAGCCGGGCTTCTCCAACGATGCCTGGTGCACGGTCGTAGGGGTCGTTGGCGACACAAAGCAATACAGCCTCGGCGAGCCGTCCTCGCCTGCCATGTACCTTCCGTATGCTCAGGCGCCGGGTACATTCATGATGCAAGACATCGCCTTCGTACTGCGCGCCGGCGCCGATCCGCTCGCTTTGGCTTCGGCGGCACGGCGCGCGGTCCAAGCCGTAGATCCCGACCTCCCCGTGTTCGATGTCGCCACCATGAATCAGCTTGTTTATCGTTCGGCTTCGGCGCCTCGCTTCAATACGGCTCTGCTCGGCATTTTTGCGGCGTTGGCGCTGGTTCTGGCCGCGGTAGGAATCTATGGAGTGATGTCCTATGCGGTGGCGCAGCGCACTCACGAGATCGGCGTTCGACTCGCGCTGGGGGCAAATGCGAGCGACATACTCCGCCAGGTGGTGAAGCAAGGAATGGCGCCTGCATTGATCGGGATTGCAGCCGGAACAGCGGGCGCATGGGGCGTGACACGATTCTTGTCCAGCTTGCTGTTTGGAGTGAAGCCCACCGACGCCACGACGTTCGCCCTGGTTCCGCTGCTTTTGGCAGCCGTGGGTGTGCTGGCCTGCCTTCTGCCCGCCCGGCGGGCAACGAAGGTTGACCCGGTGGTGGCGCTGAGGTATGAATAAAGAAGTGGCTAGTGGGTAGTGGCTAGTAAAGACGTGGCGAGTGACTAAGGCGGGCGTCAACTTTCAGCGCAGCTCCACTAGCCACTAACCACTAGCCACTGCTTTTTGGAGGTGCCTGTGCTGAGCGACCTACTTTTTCGCTTGCGAGCTTTGTTCCGGCGCAAGTCCATGGAAACTGAGCTGGATGAAGAACTGCGCGTCCACCTCGAACACCAGGTGGAAAAGTACGTCCAGTCGGGTGTGCCAGTCGAAGAAGCGAGGCGGCGAGCACGATTGGAGTTTGGCGGCCTCGATCAGGTGAAAGAGGAATGTCGCGACGCCCGCGGTGTGGGCTTCATCGAGACACTCCTTCAGGATCTGCGTTACAGCTTGCGTACGCTCGCAAAGAATCCTGCCTTCACGACGGTAACGGTCTTAACCTTGGCGTTGGGAATTGGCGTCAACACAGCGATTTTCAGCCTTATCAACGCCGTGATGCTTAAGTCGCTGCCGGTCCGGCAGCCGGAGCAGTTGGTGCAGTTCCAATGGGCCGTGAAGGGTTTTCCGGTGATGATACCCACGCTGCGCGGTTCATGGAACATGGACAAGGCCGGGCGGACCGTGAGCACCTCTTTCACGTACGCGGCGTTCGAGGAGGCGCGCGCGAACAACCGGGTCCTTGCGGGCATCTGCGCCTTCGCAGACGCCGGACGCCTGAATCTGGTTGCCGGCGGGCAGCCGGGCTTGGCTGTCGCCGACCTTGTTTCAGGCGAGTACTTTTCGACGCTAGGCGTGCAACCGATTTTAGGACGCCCGCTCACACTCCAGGACGACAGGACGGAAGCGCCGCGCGCCCTCGTAATCAGTCACGGTTACTGGATGCGGCGATTCGGAGGCGATGTGGCTGCGGTGGGCAGGAACGTCACGCTGAACGATGTTCCCTTCACCATCGTGGGAGTGGCTCCGGCGGAATTTTTCGGCGTCCAACCCGGCCGCGCCGTGGATGTTTGGCTACCCCTCCATTCCGAAAAACAGGTGCTCCCCGACGCGGACTGGGGCAGGACCAGTTGGTATTTGCTCGTGATGGGAAGGCTTAAGCCTGGGATCAGCCAATCCGAGGCGCTCGCCAATCTGCAAGTCATCTTTCGCCAGAGCGTCCTGGAAGGCGCGCGGGCCCTGCCCAAGGATGCTGAGATTCCGTACCTCGAGCTACCGCCGGGAAGCAAGGGACTGGACTTCCTGCGCTCTGAGTTTTCGCATCCGCTTTTCATACTCATGACCGTGGTCGGTCTGGTGCTGCTGATTGCGTGCGCCAACGTGGCAAATCTGCTGCTGGAACGCGCTACATCGAGACGAAGGGAGATCGCCGTTCGTTTGGCTCTTGGGGCTGGCCGAGGGCGTCTGATCAAGCAACTCTTAACGGAGAGCGCTGTGCTCACCATAGCGGGAGGAGTGACGGGCCTGGTGCTGGCTTATTGGGCGAGCAATCTTCTAGTGGTTATGATGTCGAGCGGGAGGGACCCGATCGCCCTGCACGTTCGACCGGATGCCTACGTCCTGGCTTTCACCGCTTCGCTTTCCGTCTTGACCGCAATTCTCGTGGGGCTGGCGCCGGCCTTGCAGGGCACGCGCCTGGACCTGGCGCCGGCGTTGAAGGCGGGCCGCAGCGGGGCCACCAGTGCGCCTCGGCGCTTCGCGGGACTGCGTTTGAGTCTCGCCAAGGGCTTGGTGGTGACCCAGGTTGCGGTTTCACTGGTGCTGCTGGTTGGCGCCGGATTGTTCGTCCGCACTCTGGTCAAACTCGAGAATGAAAACATCGGATTCAACCGCAGCAACCTGGTGCTGTTTGGCATCGATCCTACGCAGCAAGGGTACAAAGGAGAGCGCCTGGCGCGCTTTTATGAGGAACTGCAAGGGCGCCTGAAGGCCGTGCCAGGCGTGCGCTCTGTAAGCCTCTCCATGCATCCCCTGCTCAAAGGCGAGGTCAGCATCTGGGGCTTGAAGCTCGACGGTTACACGCCCCCGCCACGGCCCGGTGGGGTGAAAGACAACTCCATTGATGTCCACGTTAACAAGGTCGGGCCCGATTTCTTCAGCACCATGGGAATTCCTGTGCTTCTGGGCAGGGCGATTGGAGCTGAGGACAGCGCGACAAGCCCCATGGTGGCGCTGGTCAACCAAGCGTTTGTGGGCAAGTATCTTGACGGCCAATCGCCTGTCGGACACCGCGCCGGATGGGACGGCGAACGCGACAAGATGGAAATCGTGGGAGTCGTGAAAGACACCCGCTATGGGCAATTGCGGCGCGATCCCCCTCCCACAGTCTATGTTCCCTACACGCAGTATCCGAACTACTTGGGAGCGATGCACTTTGAAGTGAGAACAGCGGGCGATCCCCGGAACTGGCTCGCTTCGATCGTCGATGTGGTTCGCGGCCTCGACAAACAAGTCCCTGTCTTCGATGCCAAAACGCAGACCGAAGAGATTGACGAAGCCGTTTTCAGGGAACGGATCTTCGCGCAGTTGACCAGCCTTTTCGGCGTGCTCGCCGCGCTCTTGGCTTGCCTGGGGCTCTATGGGCTGATGTCCTACTCGGTCGCCGGAAGGCGCAATGAAATCGGGATTCGCATGGCCCTTGGCGCGCGGCGGGCCGGAATTCTGCGCTGGGTCCTCGTCGAGGCGCTCGGATTGGTCCTGCTCGGTCTGGCACTGGGTGTGCCCGTAGCTCTCGGGGCGACCCGGCTGATTTCAAGCCAACTCTACGGCCTTAGACCCAACGATGCCCTCACTCTGGTGCTGGCCACGCTGCTGCTGGCGGCGGTTGCCCTCCTGGCCGGCTACATCCCCGCCCGCCGCGCGACGAAAGTCGACCCCGTGGTGGCGCTGCGATACGAATGATTGTCGATAGACGATTGCCGATGTTCGATTGAATCCCTCGATTACGACGCGCGATGTAGGGGGACGGCTTGCCGTCCCCCGCATTGTTGCTGGCCCCGACGGGGGTAGGGCAAGCCCTACCCCTACGCCACCTGGGTGCATCCGCCAATGACCGGAGTCCCGCCGCGTCCGCAACTTTCTTCCCTCATTTCGCGTAAGGATTAATGGAGGCATTCCGATGCAGAAGGCTGTGCCACGCCCGTTTCTCCTTAGCGACCTGGCGATTCTTCTTTATCTCTCACTGCTCACGGTTCTGATCCACTTTCTTGCCAACGGCGGCTACGGCTATTTCCGCGATGAGCTTTATTACATGGCGTGCGGCAGGCACCTGGCATGGGGCTATGTTGACCAACCGCCGTTCGTGGCTGTGATGGCCGTCGTGACGCGCCATCTGCTGGGCAGTTCGCTTTTTGCGTTACGCTTCTTCCCTGCGCTCTGCGGCGGACTGCTTGTTCTGCTCACCGGCCTGATGGCGCGCGAAATGGGAGGCGGGCGGTACGCACAAATTCTTGCGGCTGTTGCCGTGATGGTGGCGCCGGTCTATCTTGCCATCGACAATTATTTCTCCATGAACTGCTTCGACCAGGTCTTCTGGGCGCTGGCGGGCTACGTCGTCATCCGAATCCTCAAGCAAGACAATCCCAAGCTTTGGCTGTTGTTTGGCCTGGTGGCAGGCGTGGGCCTGATGAACAAGTACTCGATGGGATTTCTGGGACTAGGAGTGGTTGTGGGACTCGTGTTGACGCCTGCGCGCCGGCAACTCCTCAGCAAGGGGCTGTGGCTGGGAGGGGTGATTGCCTTTCTCATCTTTCTTCCGCACATCCTCTGGGAGATTCACTACGGCTTTCCCTCGCTCGAGTTCATTCACAATGCGACCACGTTCAAGAATCTCCCGCAAACTCCTCTACAGTTCATGACCGCCAGCACGTTGGGTATAGGATTTCTCTCCCTGCCGATTTGGCTTGCAGGACTTGGATTCTTCTTCCTGGGCGATGAGGGAAAGCGCTTTCGTTTGTTCGGCTGGGTGTTCGTTTCCATCCTCGCTCTCTTCCTGGTCACCAAGGCAAAACCTTACTACCTCGCCCCCGCCTACCTCTTTCTGCTTGCCGGCGGCGCGGTGGCCATTGCTGACTTCGTGCGGCGGCATAACTGGAACTGGCTGAGGACTGCGAGTATCGTTACGCTGCTCGCCGGGGGCGTGATGACAGCTCCATTTGTTCTTCCTGTTTTGCCTGTCGAATCGTTCCTTAGGTACCAGGCGTGGATGGGGGTCAAGGCGCCGCGAGAAGAAAGGGGGAAAGCGGCGAAACTGCCGCAACAATATGCCGACATGTTTGGCTGGCAGAACATGGCAGCCACCGTCGCCAAGATTTATAACAGCTTGTCGCCGGAAGAGAAACAGGAGTGCGTGATTGGGGCCGGCAACTACGGCGAGGCGGGGGCCATCGACTTCTTCGGCAAGAACTACGGCCTCCCAAACGCCATCAGCACCCACAACAGTTATTGGATTTGGGGGCCGGGAGATAAACCGGGTGAAGTGTTAATAGTCGTGGGCGGGAATGCGAACGACTATCACAAGATGTACGACGACGTGCAGCAAGCGGCGACGGTCACTTGCGAGTACGCCATGCCTTACGAAACCGACTTGCCTGTATTCGTGTGCCGGCGCCCGAGAATGACCTTGCAGCAAGTCTGGCCGCGCCTCAAGAATTTCATCTAGCGCGAGACACTGCTACCAACCCACCGGTTTGCCCTGGTTCTGCTCGTTCAGCCATTTCTCGAGCGGAGCAAAGTAGTCGCGAATGGCGGTGGCGTCCATTTGCCGCTGGCCGGTGATGGCCTCAAGGGCATCGGGCCAGGGGCGGCTCAGTCCCATCTCGAGCATTTCGTTCAGGCGCTTGCCGGCTTCCTTGCTTCCGTAAATGGAGCAGCGATGCAACGGCTCTTTGCACCCGGCCGCGCGCGCCAAGGCGCGATGAAATTGGAATTGCAGAATGTCAGCGAGAAAATAGCGCATGTAAGGAACGTTGGCGGCGACGTGATACTTGGCGCCAGGATCAAAGTCTTCCGCGCTCCGATCGACCCCGGGAGCCACGCCCTGGTACTTTCAGCTTCAGGTCCCACCAGGTCTGGTTGTACTTCTCGGGAGGGATCTGGCCGGAAAAGACTTTCCACCGCCACTGGTCGATCAGCAGGCCAAAGGGGAGGAAGGCGATCTTTTCCAGCGCTTTATTCAGCAGGAAGCCAATGTCTTTGGAGGGGTCGG
The DNA here is from genome assembly GCA_963831905.1 of uncultured Acidobacteriota bacterium. Classification (GTDB taxonomy): domain Bacteria; phylum Acidobacteriota; class Terriglobia; order UBA7540; family UBA7540; genus CAVROP01. The sequence goes on from CAWHRX010000010.1 coordinate 1,625,104, forward strand.
GAGCCTTAGCGAGAAGCCCGATTTGAACCAAGTAGGCAGGGGTAACGGAGAGGGCAATGGTATCTCCCACGGCTTCATGGAACCCGTCGTTGGCGCTATCGCGGAAAAGGAATGGCTGGCGGTTGTAAGCGCGTTGATAGAAATTGTGGCCGAGCTCATGATGGATGGTCCCGAAGTATTCGCCGGTTATGTCAATGCACATCTTGACGCGCAGGTCGTCTACAAAATCCACGTCCCACGCGCTGGCGTGGCACACCACGTCACGGTCTTGGGGCTTCACGAAAAGCGACCGTTGCCAGAAAGTCTCGGGCAGGGGCGCAAATCCCAAGGAAGTGAAGAAGTGTTCGCCATAGCGCACCATTTGCCGGGCGTCGGCATTACGGCTTTTCAGAATCTCGGTAAGGTCGTAGCCCGGATCGGCATTCTGCGGCGCTACCAGGGGATAGACACTCTCCCACTCCTGAGCCCACAAATTGCCTAACAGATAAGCGGGAATAGGACCGCTGGCCGGAACGAATTGATCGCCATATTTCTCGCGCAGCTTGCTCCGGACGTAGGCGTGCAGGGCCACGTAGAGCGGGCGAACCTGCTCCCAAAGGCGATCGAGTTCCTGTGCGAACTCGTCCGGGGGCATATCGTATTTCGATCGCCACATCGCGCCGTTGTCCTGAAAGCCGAGCTCCCGCGCTCCTTTGTTGGCGAGTTCCACGTACCGCGCGAAATCGTTGCGCATGGGACGGGAAATGGCGTGCCAGCCAACCCAGGCGTCACGCAACTCTTTTGGGTCGCGGCTGTTGGCCATGATGCGGGTAATGTCTTCGATATCCAGGCACTTCTCTTTGCCACCTGGGCACCACTTCCCCTTGCCGTACGTGCCTTCCAGCGACGAAACGATCTGTGTCAACTCCGCACTTTCTTTTGCGTCCGACGGCGTCGCCAGAGTCAGCGAAAGCTTCAGCAGTTTCAGTTTGCGTGCCACGTCGTCAGGCAGATTCAGATGGTCGAAACGCGTCGCCTGCTTGGCTAAGTCCACCGTGGCGTTGATGGCGCGCTCGTCAGCCTCAGCGGCCAGAGCCTCCGTGTCCTCGGTGATGTAAGTGGCCTTCACCCAGTCTGCGCGGCTGGCGTCCACGTTGACCTTCAGAAGTTTCGCCTCGGCGTCCTCGATGAACTTCTTCGCTGCCTCAACCTGCGTCTGCGTCATCGCCTTCTTCTCTGCTCCTGAGGAGAATAGATTCGAGACAAGAATTGCGCCTGTAACAAATAGAATAACCCAAAGCTTGTGTGAATGAGATGTCATAAGGAACTCCCGTGCGAATTCTATCGGGTTGCTTCACGGCTGTCGTGACGCCGCGTGCGGCGCCTGCACTCACTGCGCCTTGGCTTCCTCTTTGAAAACTGCGGTGAGGAGCATCGAGACGATGCTGACTACCAAGGCGCCCCAAAACGCGGCCCAGAAACCGTGCACGTAGAAACCCACCTGGAACCAGTTAACCGCAATGTAAGAAGCCAGCCACAGCGTAAGGCCATTGATCACCAGAACGAAAAGACCGAGCGTGAGAATGACCAGCGGGCAGGACAGCAGCTTCAGGAGCGGCCTCACAACCGCGTTGACCAGACCCAGAATGACCGCCATTACCGCGAACAACGTCCAGCTATTCTTCTCGGCATGGATTCCGGGAACCAGCCAGGCAGCCACGAATAACGACAGACTGCTCGCGATCCATCGGATCAGCAGTTTCATGGTAGCCTCGTCGCAATCTTCCGGGCGATGACCGCGGCGGCCAGGAAGCTGTTTCCGTCCGTGTGCACGTTCAGGTTCACCACGGTATTTCCTTTCCGAAACATCAGCGTCGAGCCCTTGCGGCCTGCGTACGCTTCGTCGCCGATTCCCACAATCTGCCGGACGGCGCTCTGGCCTTTCGTAGCCGCTTTCATGGCCATTGCCGACAACTGCAGGGCGAATGACCCACCTTGCGGCGTCACGTCAACGGTCAGACTCCTACCCACGGAGGACGTATACTGACAGGTCAAAGTCCCTTTGTTGATCGACGAAACAGTCGTTCCCAGCGCTTCGCCCACCTCGACATTCGACACTAGAGAACACACCCCGGGAGCCTCTACAGTTCCCTTAGTTGCAGCACCGCCGCCCGTCCTGTCGATGTGGCTCATTTTCGGCAGTGCCACGTTGTTCTTCCGCCCCCGGTAATCGAAGAAGGCGCAACTAGCAATTGAAAAGAGCGCGACCAGAATCGATATCCCCAATACCCAGGCGACGATCCTCAGCACCTTGCTTCCCGTACTGACTCTAAATTCGTCACCGAACACGAAAGCTCCTCCTGGCAGAACCTATGGCGCGGATTGTACTTCGAGAGACAGTTCGGAGTCCAGCAGGATGCTCCCAGATGGGGGTAGGGGTAGGGCTTGCCCTACCCCGGATGGTGTGAGGTCTATCCAGCCAGGGGACGGCAAGCCGTCCCCCTACGGTGCGGGTAGGAACGACGATGATTCTGCTATACTCGCCCTGCCCAGGAGATTCATGGATTTAACAGCTCCGGCGTCTGCCAATTCGACTGCGCGCCCTCAACTCCTCTCCGCCCGGAAGCGGTTGTTCATGGCTTCGATGCTGTTTGCATTTCTGTTCTCCTCGCTCAGTTGGGAGCAAGCCGCCGGCTGCGCGTTGCTGCTCATCCTTTTTAACACTTTAATCCTGCCTTGGCTCGAAGTTGATGCCAGCAAACAACCGGCGTCTGGCTCCGTCGTTGTCAAGGCAGGAGGATTGATCTTGTACCCAACCATGGTTCTGGTGCTCATCCTCCTTTACCGGCATTGCTTGAATGTCGCGGCGGCGGCGTGGGCCATGATGGCGCTAGGCGACGGGATGGCGACTGTGGCCGGGGAGGCGGTGTGCCGTCCGCTCGCGACGGGAGGGCCCGCCGAGATGCGGCGACGAGGACTGGCTGCTGCGCTTCCCTGGAATCGGCGCAAAACTCGGGCGGGATTCCTCAGCTTCGTGGTTGCGGGAACGATGGGCGCATACGTCCTCAGCCGCTGGATCGCTTCGGCAATTCCCCCAAGCAAGACCCTGATCGTGTGTGCTGCGGCCGCTCTGCTGTGTGGAGTGATCGAGAGCCTCCCCCTGGCTCTGGACGATAACATCACCGTGCCGCTGATCGCGGGGGCTTTCCTGTTCTGCGCCTTTCTGGTGGAGCGCTCGGCGCTGGACAGCAACTTGCCCTATCTCCGGCGCCGCATCGGATTGGCGATTTCCGTGAATCTGGCGCTGGCACTCCTGGCTTATGCGTTGAAGGCCGCATCGACCTCTGGTGCGATCTGCGGCTTCTGGCTCGGAACCGCCATCTACCTCGGCTACGGCTACAAGAGTTTCATTCTGCTTTTTGCCTTTGTTCTGTTGGGCTCGGTTGCGACGCGTCTGGGCCTGGCGAAGAAGGCGGCGCGTGGCGTGGCCGAGCGCAGGTCCGGTGCGCGAAGCTGGCGCGAGGCCTTGGCCAACTTACTGGCGGCTGCGTGCTTTGCGATTTTGGTGATAACCACTCACCACGAGCCTGCCTTTTTGATCGCACTGGTTGCCGCGCTGGCAGAGGCGGCTGGCGACACCGTCTCGAGCGAAATCGGCCAGTGGGTTTCGGCCCGGGCTTACCTGATTACGACCTTCAAGCCGGTTCGCACCGGCGTAGACGGCGGAGTTTCGCTATCAGGGACAGTTGCCGGATTTGCGGCTTCAGCCGCTATCGTGGGATTGGGGCTGGGATTGGGTTTGTGCGGCCCTTACCGGTTTGCCGGTCCGGCCATCGCGTGGGGCGCTGCGGTTGCGGGCAATCTGCTGGACAGTTTTTTGGGCGCCACGCTCGAGCGGCGCGGCCTGGTGACCAATGGGATGGTGAACTTCGCGGGCACGAGCGTTGCGGGGGGCTTGGCACTGGGCTTGGCGCTTCACTTGGGGCTTTGAGCATGACGTGTTTTTCGGGGAGAGCCGCAGGCGAGAGTCTGTCATTCTGAGCGAAGCGAAGAATCTCCATTAGTTTGCCACGGACCGGAAATCCAAATCCTTCGCTTCACTCAGCATGACAGCCGCGTTCATCTTGGCCCCGAGCGCAATGAAGGACCACCGCAATCTGTAGGGCACACACAAGCTAGCGACCTTTCGGGCAGGCACGCTAAACCTGGCAGAGGGAGAGCTTTCCGCGGCGGTCCTTCGTTGCGCTCAGGATCAGGATGAGAGAGTCGCCGGCTGACTGGGGCGGTCGTGGCCGCCCTGACGATCATGTGTAGGGGCACGCCATGGCGTGCCCCTGCAGAATCTAGCGGCGAGAATAGTAGCCGCGGCCGTAGTAGCCACGGCCGTAGTAGCCGCGGCCATAAAACCCCGGTCCGTACCAGAAACTGAAGCTAGGCCAATATGCGTAAGGGTACGGGTAGTAGTACGGCGCCGGCGCATTGGCAACCGGAGGAGCCGGCCAGCCGTACCCAAGGCAATTCCAACCGGACCCACCGGACCCCGGAAGCGGCGCGCCCTGCGCAGAGGGACCGCCGGCATATCCGCCCCCGTAGCCGCCCCCGTAGCCGCCTGAGTAGCGGCCTGAGTAGCCGCCCGTGTAGCCGCCGGGGCCTACCGACTGGAAGGCCTGGGGCGCATGTTCCGTCGAGATGGTGATTGGCGCGGAAAGCCGGAACGTTAGTATCGTTTCCGGATAGATAACCGTTGGGCGGCCACGCGTCAAGAGCACGCCCACGGTTGAGGCGATTAACCCGGCCCCAGCTCCAATGGCGGCGCCAGGACCAAAATCGGCAACCCCTCCGATCGCCGCGCCCATGAGGGTGGTTCCGGCAATAGCGGCAGCGTCGCGACCGTTTGAAGTCGGTCCCCTCATGCCGGTCAAATCGGTCTTGATCGGCAACTGTTGTCCATCCACCAGGGTCAGGTCCGTCAATTGCACGCCCAGCCGCGAAACGCCCTTAACCCGGCCGGCCTTTTGCGTTTCAGTGACCTTGCCACCGATCGGTTGGCCTCTCTGGGCGACGATCACGCCATCCGCAACCAGCGGCCGCGCCAGTGTGGCGGAAAAGCCGTCGCCGGGCTGGTTCTTGTCCGACGACAGCATCTGGTCGATCCGCACCGTCACGAACACGCCTGCCGGAAGCTTCACGGTCGGCGGCACCGGTTGGCCAGGCGGCGGGTAATTGCCCTGAGAGTAGTTCGGCGGTGGGTAATTGCCCGGAGGGTAGTTCGATGGCGGGTAATTGCCCTGCTGGTCGCCGGCCTGCGGATCGCCCGGCTGTTGCTGGGGCGGATTCGAGAAATTGTGCCATCCAGTACTAGGCTCTGAATTCGGCGGACTGGGCGGCGCGGTACTGGGCGCCGAGTTCGATTGCGGGCTCGCGGCCGGATCCTGCGCCAAAGCGACGACCGATGCGGCCAGCAAACTTACCGCAACGCAGTAAGCCACAGCCCTGATGACCTTGCCAAACATGCTCCTCATAAGCAACCTCCTCCTGTCCCACGGGAAAAGTGAGGCATCTTAGCTTCCAAACCTCGCCTTGCCTACAAGTCGTTGATTATAAATATCTTATTGAGTTTCCAGACTGGAGGGGCCAGTCCTCCCCTGGCCGTAATCCACCACTTTGCTGGTCGATTTTGGCCACTGGCTCGTAGCTCCGGCCTTCAGGCCGGCAGTCCCCCTCTCTCCATCGGTGTAGGGGCAGGGCTTGCCCTACCCTCGTCGGGGACCGGCGGAAATGCGGGGACGGCAAGCCGTCCCCCTACAACGGAGTAAAGGAGGGGAACCATCTCAGGGTCAATGGTCAGCGCTACGCCGGATCGTCGAGCGCAACAACTTCGCCGCTCTCCGCCGACTGGCGCGACGCGGTCATCACCTGCATGACCCGGCAGGTTTCTTCCGGTAAGCAGAGGAGCGGCGGCCGGCGCTCGGCGACGCAGCGGACGAAGTAGCGAAGCTCGGCGGCGAACATATCCTCCTCTGCAACCGCAGGCTCGCACACTTGCCCGTCGTTCTTGTACAAGCGGAAGAAGTGCGAGGCCTGTTCGCGTTCCTGGATGTTGGCGCCAACCCGAAACGTGTACTCGATCACCCCGTTGGTCCCCAGAACTCGAATGCCGGTGGAGAAGGGCCAGGACTCCGGCATCAACAGACTCGCCTCGACCGAGGCCTGCGCCTCCGGGTAAGTCAGTGTGGTGTGAACGTGATCCCAACTTCCTCCGGGCGATTGGAGTCCTACCGTGCGCACCGTAAGAGGATGCCCCAAGATCCAATGGATGAAGTCGACGTCGTGAACTTGCAAGTCCAGCAGTCCGCCGCCGCTGCGCGCAGGATTGCGGAACCAGTCGCTCCAGTCCGGGAACTTCGAAAGCCGGTGAGCGGTCACGGACCGAACGGAGCCGATCTCGCCGGAAGTAATCAGTTCCTTGATGCGCGTGTACTGCGGCCAGAAACGCAGGATGTGCGCGACCATGAGGACGCAGCCGTGATCCTGCGCTGCCCCGAGCATGCGCTGCGCAGAGGCGGCGTCAAGCCCCATCGGTTTCTCGCAAAGGACGTGGCGGCCCCGCTCGGCAGCCTCGAGGGCGACCTGCTCGTGAAGGTCGGTCGGAAGGCAAATGACGACCGCATCAAGCCTGTCATCCTCAAGCAGCTCTTTGTAGGTGGAGTAAACGCGTACGCCGGGATACGAATCGAGAATCGGGTTGGGCTGAAGCGTGGCTACGGCCACCACCTGAGCCTCCGGAACTTTCCGCGACGCTTCCAGATGGACCCGTCCGATGTACCCCATGCCCGCAATTCCCAGGTTGACCATGAACAATCCCCTCTCCTTCACGGCGTCTTGAACCGTGGCCTCGGCCTTTCCTCTTCTGAAAAACGTCCCCCATCTGTCATTCTGAGCGGAGCGAAGAATCTCGATAGTTGTAGTTCCAATGAACTGCAGAGATCCTTCGTCGCCCGAGGCTCTCCTGAAAGTCACGTCATTCCCGCGCAAGCGGGAATCCATTGGACCGACAATGGGTCCCCGCTTTCGCGGGGACGACGCTGATTTTCGTTGGCTCGGGTGGGCCGCAGGCCCATGGAAACTCCTCAGGATGACAGCCCCGGGGCTATCGGTTATTTAGGTCGGCAATTGTCGACTCACAAGGTCAGCGCTATGAAAGTCGCACCCGTGCTCATGAATCTTCTCGACGGCGCGCACAATGTCGTCCATATCTTCACCTCCGGCCAGAAGCAAGCGGTGCTCGAGCCAGACCGCTTCTCGACAGGCGCGCTCCGCATTGGGACAGAGGGCTTCGAAGGAAGCATAATCGATGGCGCGGTCGTAGTGACCGCAGTTGACCGGACATCCGCGAGGGTAGAAATCCTGCCGCAGGAACATGGGATTCTTGTACAAGGGATGCGCGTAACCGGCGAGGCAGGGAATCCCTTCCGCCTGAAGCGCCGCCAGGAAACCCGCCCGCGAAACTCCGAACTCGGCCTCGTCGAAGCGAAAGATGTAAAGGTGATGCGAGTGGCCGGTGGCAAAAGGTTGAACCCGAAGCGGACGAATTCCCGGTAGCGTGGAGAGTCGCGCGTCGAGATAGGAGGCGTTTTCTTCCCGCCTGGCATTCTGGCTGGCGAGTCTTTTCAGTTGCTGGCTGAGGATGGCGCCTTGAAACTCCGTCATGCGGTAATTCCAGCCCAGCCGGTGATGCTCGTACCACGGCCTGCCGATCTTCCGGCCGCCCCAGATGTAAGATTCGCAAATTTCAGCCAAGTCGCGATCGTTGGTGATGATCAATCCACCTTCTCCGGCGGTCAGGTTCTTCGAAGCTTGAAAACTGAAGGTGCCGGCGTGCCCGATGGAGCCCAATCCCCTGCCCTTCCAAGTTGCCCCATGCGCGTGAGCCGCATCCTCGAGAACCACCAGGTTGTGCCGCCGCGCGATATCCAGGAACGCATCCATATCGGCAGCCTGCCCGGCAAAGTGCACAGGAATGATGGCCTTTGTTCGCGGCGTGATGGCCTCTTCAACCCGCTCAGGAGCGAGGTTGAAGGTGTCGGAAGCGATGTCTGCGAAGATAGGGACGGCGTTCACTGCCAGCGGGGCAGTCGCCGTGGCGATGAATGTGTACGGCGGCACAATAACTTCGTCTCCGGGCCCCACGCCAAGCGCTTTCAGCGCCACCTCGAGCGCCGCCGTGCCGTTGGCACAGGCGATGCCGTACCTGGCCCCCTGGAAGTGGGCGAAGGCAGCCTGAAACTCCGCTACTTTCGAGGTCAAGTGCCCTGCTTCCGGCGCCGTCGCTTCTACAGCCTGGCCATGCGAATACCGCCACCAGTTGCCGCTGCGGAGCACTTCGAGCAAGGCTTTTTCTTCGCCGTCGTCAAAGACCGGCCAGGAAGGGAAGGGCTTGCTCCGCTCCGGTGTACCGCCAAAGATCGCCAAACTGCTCATGAGGTCACCCCCTCACTGCGGCAGCCGGGAATCAAGGAACCCCGAGATTCGTTGTGCTGCCGGCGGATCCAGGTTGGCCAGCACGGCAACGACGTAGCCGGACTTGGGATAGATCTTCAAGTCGCCGTTCATGCCCGGCGCCCCGCCGCCATGGCCCACGTAGCCGTTTCCATTCTTGTCCCGCTCATCCTCGAACCCATAGGCGTATTTGCCGGGTCCGCGCCCTGTCTCCACTTTCCCCGTAATGAGCAGCTCGGAATAGCTGGCGTTCAACAGTTTGTGGCTGAGCAGGGCTGTGGCAAACCGCACCAGGTCCCCCACGGTGGAATAGCCGCCGCCCGCCAACGTCCCGCGATAAGGGAGCGTATCGGTGTTGGGCGTCCACCCGCCGGAATCCGAGCGCATGTAGCCGACAGAACCGCCGGCAACCGCCTGATCTTCCGGTAGCGATCCGCTCAAAGTCATGCCGGCAGGCTTGTAAACGTGTTCTTGCACGTAATCGTAGTAACTCTGGTGGGTCACCCGCTCGATCACCACTCCGGCCAGCACCATGCCGTAATTGCTGTAGTCCCAGCGGCTGCCGGGCTCGAATTGAGGGCCGCGCTTGCCATAGAGCGCCACGTAGTCATTAAGGGTGCGAAGCTGCAGGCGATGGGAGTCAAACTCCGGCCCAAAGATATCGCCCGTGCCTCCCGTGTGGGTCAACAATTGGTGAATCGTGACCTTGGTGGCAATCTCTCGATTGGGATAATCGGTGATGTATTTTCCGAGCGGGTCGGTAAGCTTGATTTTCCCGGCCTCCGCCAGTTGCAGGACGGAGACCGCCGTAAACATCTTGTTCATCGAGCCGATTCGGAACTGCGTGTCGAGCCGGTTGGAAATCTTCTTCTCGCGGTCCGCCAATCCATAAGCGCCACTGAAGAGCGTTTTGCCGTTCTTCGCAACCAGCACCGCGCCCGAAAACCGGTCGGCCGCTGTGTCCTTGTCGAGCAGCGCTTTGACTGCGGTGATGGCCTGGCTCTCGGTGAGCCGCGGAATGGGAAATGTGGCAGGACGAGGGATCGCCGCGAGGCCCAGCGAAACAATGCGGTGCGGCGGTGCGGCTTCAACGTCCAGGTTGAACCGCGCGAATTGGTCCGAATCGCGCTCCTGAAGCAGGCCGCCGGCCTTGGTCGGCGATGCCTGCTCGAGCTTCTTGAACTCGAATCCGCCCGTGTTGGCGCGGAAATCCATGTCCTGATTCAGGCTCGACACCCGGTTGGGGAAATTGTTCTGGAGGAAACGCAGGTATTGGGCTCGATCATTGCTGTTGAAGGCGGTGAGCCAGGCGAAGAACTGGTGAGTGGACGGCTGCGTGCGGGCAAACGCGGCTTGCGCCGCCGTCATTTCCGGCGGAGGAGGCTCGTTAGCGGGCGGCGAAGCCGGGTCAAGGGAAATCTGAGCGATACGGTGGGGCTCGGCAGCGTCCACCTCCACGGTGATCCGCAGACGCTCCCGGCTGATGCGTGTTTGCGCGATTGCTACGAATCGGTTGTCGGTCGACTCCTCCACTTTCTGGAAATCAAGGCCGCCCATCTGGCTGTGCATTGCGATTGTCTGATCGACGAAGTTCGACGGCGTGCCCGGTGTCATGACCTTCTGCACAAAAGCCTGAATGGTGGCTCGATCGCCGCTCGTGAACGCCGCCAACCAAGCCTGGAGTTGTTTCGCCGCAGGCGTATTGGGAAATGCGAAATGGGTTTGCGCTGCGGGCGCCTGGGCCACCAGCCGCGGCACTTTCAGAACTGCAAGACCGGCGGCGACGGCAACGATTAATGCCATCCCCGCAATGACCTGCTTCGCTGCTTTGGGCTTCTTTACCGTCACGTTTCTCACATATCCTCCAGTCCGGCTCACGAGTGTATCATGGTTGCGTAATGCCAAACTGGAGTCGAAGAGTCGAAAAGTCAACTGCCGCGTTCCGGATTGCGGCGGAGGCTGTGAGTCGGTTCTGGCGTTCCGCACTTCGACTCTTCGGCACCTCGACTTCTGGACTTTTTGTCCTCATCGTTTGTTTTCATAGACATTCCTGGATCGTTCGTTCAATTCTGGAGTCGAGCAGTCGAGGAGTCGGGACGCCAACCACCTTGTTCCGGACTGAGGCTGAGGCTTCGAGCCGGTTCTTACGTTCAGCGCTTCGACGCGCAATTCCTCGACTTCGGACTTCTTGACATCGTCCTTTGTTTTCATAGACATTCTCGCTTTGTTCTCCCGTTTTTCGATGGCACAAACCCGGTTTCTTGCCGAGGCCGCGAAGTCGCACCACCCCCAACCCCTCCTCGTCCGAGGAGGGGAGTCCGAGAATTCCCCTCCTTGGATAAGCAGGGGCCAGGAATGGTCGATTTCTGCCGTTCCTTTGTTTTCATAGACATTCTCGCTTTGTTCTCGCGCTTTTCGATGGCACAAACCCGGTTTCGCGCCAAGGTCTCAAAGTCGCACCACCCCCAACGCGTCCTCGTCCGAGGAGGGGAGTCCGAGAATTCCCCTCCTTGGATAAGCAGGGGCCAGGAATGGTCGATTTCTGCCGTTCCTTTGTTTTCATAGACATTCCCGGATCGTTCGTAGAAACCTGGGATCGAAGAGTCGAGAAGTCGAGAAGCCAAGCTGTGACATCTTGCCCCACAAACGGCGGCCCTTGGGGACGTTCCGGGCCGCTTTCTAGCCTATATTATTAGGCACAGTTTGTCAAGCGGCCGGGAGGGAATGGGTCAATTCAGCATGGCAAGAGCGATATCGGGCGGTCGAACGGCGCAGAGTGGACATAGTGGCCGCCCCCAGTCAGGTGGGTGGGCAGGGGCCGGCCCAAGGAGTAGGAAGCCGGGGATTGAGTGATGGCCCGCTCGAACTCGCCGAGTGCCGCGTCGGCATCCCCGTGGGTGCGCAAGGCAAGGCCGAGGTTATAGTGAGCCTCCGGATCCGTGGGCGCCTACTGAGGTCCGCCCTCTGACCCGAGCGCGGCACGTGTCCATTCGCAAGCTGAACTAAAAAGGGACTAATCTACCCACGCCCATCCTACACGTCGCAGGCTCGAGGTCAAGAGCCACGGGGATGCGGCGCTAGGCTCGGGCGGCAACGTCTGGACACTCCTCCGAGCGAGTGTTAAGATAGCTAGCCGTGAGCCAGGCTGCGCATGGCGCCCCATCGAAAACAAGCAAAGTTTGTTCAGGACTGTTAATCTTGAGTGAGCAGGGGAGTTATTCCCACCAGCTATGGCGGTAACGTCCAAAATGATCGTGGCGGCGTTGCTGTTACCACTCTGTATGGCCTTGGCTAATCGAAGCCCGGCGCAGGAGAATGGTGAACGCTCCGCCTCGAAGAGTGGCAGCCGAGGTTCTGCGGTGGCGACCGCGGGGCGGAAAAGCTATGAAACCCATTGCTCAATGTGCCACGGCTTGGATGCGCGCGGAGGTGAGCACGCGCCGGGCATCGCCAATTCCCGCGAATTGCAGGGAAAATCGGACAAAGCGCTCTTCCGGATTATTCGCGGCGGCCTTCCAGCGGCCGGGATGCCCTCCTTTCCCACTCTTCCGGAGAACGAGGTCGAGTCTGTGGTGAAATATCTGCGCATCTTGGGTGGAGCGGCCTCGGCCGAGAACGTCAATGGCGACCCCCTGCGAGGGGAAAAACTCTTCTTCGGGAAAGCCCACTGCGGCGATTGTCACATGCTGGCGGGAAACGGTGGATTTATCGGGCCCGATCTTTCGGATTTCGCCATCGCGCATTCACCACAGAAGATTCGCGAGGCAATTGTCCGCCCGAACCAAGCGCTGCTGCCTGGCGAGCAAGTGATCACCGCCGAGACTGTCGATGGGCAGAAGTTGTCGGGCCTGGTCCGCAACGAAGATAACTTCTCGATGCAATTGCAGGGAATCGACGGAAAGTTTCATCTGCTCATGAAATCTGAAATCACCAAGGTGGAAAACACCGGCCATTCCCTCATGCCCGCGGACTACGGGACGCGGCTCAGTTCAACGGAGTTGGATGATCTGGTCAGCTTCATCGCGCGTTACGGACGCCGCGTGGAAGCGCCGGGCGCATCGTCCGGCGATCACCCGCGGAGACGCGGGCGTTAGCGGGGGGCTGTCATTCCGAGTGGGGATGGGCCTCTGGCCCGCCCGTTCAGATGAAAGTCAATCCCTCGTCACCCCCGCGCAAGCGGGGGTCCATCGTGGGTTTACAGGCCAACGGATTCCCGCTTTCGCGGGAATGACGTGACTTTCGAAGTCGAGGGTGCGAAGCGAGGAATGACAGATGGGAGGCCGCGTCCAATAGGACGGCACAACATGACCAAACGACTTGTAATACTTCTGCTCATCTACCCGGCGGTGTGTGCGGCGCCGGGTCAGAAATTGCGCAAGTTTGAACTCCGCGCCGAATCGCCACAGTTCTGGAAATTGATTGACCATGAGGCGACGTTGGGTAGCGTGGGAACGGGCTTCGGTTTTACAGAGGGTCCGGTGTGGGACCCGCACGGATTCCTTTACGTGAGCGATGAAACCCTGAACAAGATTTTCCGCCTTTATCCGGACGGGCACCGGGAAGAACTCATCTCTCTCGGCGACCCGGACGGAAACACCTTTGACCAGCGACTTCGCCTGCTCGATTGTGCCAGCGTGCTGCGCGCCGTGATTCGCATCGATCCGGACGGACACTATACGATTCTCGCCGGCCGCTATGAGAACAAGCGATTCAACAGCCCCAACGACCTGGTGATTGGTCCGGATGGCGCCATTTATTTTACCGATCCCACCTTGGACTTACCCAAGGGACAGCCGCAGGAAATCCCCTTTCAGGGAGTCTATCGCCTGGACGGCAGCGGCGAGGTGCGATTGCTCACCCGCGACCTTGCCCAGCCGAACGGCTTGGCGTTCTCGCCCGACGGCAAGCATCTTTACTTGGACGACAGCGAACGACTGGATATCCGGGTCTATGATTTCCTGCCGGGCGGGACGCTCGCGAACGGCCGCCCGTTCGGTGAAGAGAAGGGCGGCCCGGACGAGGGAGTGCCGGACGGCATGCGCGTGGACATGGAAGGCAATCTCTTCGTCGTAGGGCCGCTGGGGATCTGGGTTTGGGACGCGGCAGGACATCATCTGGGCACAATCGTGCTGCCGGAGCAGCCGGCTAATCTAACTTGGGGGGAATCCGACTACGGTACGCTGTTTATTACCGCCACCACTTCGGTGTATCGAATACGCACCCTTGTACGGGGCTTTGTCCCCTATCTATCCGAACGCAATCGCCGCCCGGTTCGCCAAGGCAGGCCAGCACGGCCCCTCAGGGCGTCTGCCGGCCGGTAACGGAGATGCGGCGTTGGCTGGTTGTAGGGGTACGGCTTGCCGTACCCTCTTGGCTCGGTCGCGCGATAAAGATGAAGAGGGTACGGCAAGCCGTACCCCTACAACCCGGGTGAAGATCCACTCGCGAATGGTCAAACCATAGGTGTTACGCGACACTAGGTATAGAGGGCCTTCTAATATGCCACGTCCAGTCTGGGCGGCCGTTGCCGTCCTCATCGGATTGATCATTGCAGTTATCCCTGCCAAACCTGCGGGGCAAACCGCTCAGGCTTCCTCAACTTGCATTGTCGACCGTACTCAGTTCCACGGCTGGGATGCCGAGCGCATGTCCAATCGCTGGATCACCTTGATATTTGTTCCGAAGCTCGGCGGGAGGCTGATGCAAGTTACATTCGGCGCTCATGACTACTTATTCGTGAATCCTCTTTATCTGGGGAAGTACTTCCCTCCCTCGCAGGGCGCGGGGCAAGGAAAGTGGTTTAACTACGGTGGCGACAAGATCTGGCCGCTCCCCGAGGGTTCTCAAGACGAGCAGCACTGGAGTGGGGGTTCGGATATTCTCGACGATGGGATCTATGAGTTCCAGGTGATTTCCACCGGAAACACCTGCGCGGTTCGCCTGGGCGGCCCGCCGGATGAAAAAACCGGTCTGCAGTATTCTCGACAAGTCAGCATCTCTGCGGACTCGCCCAGGATCGCGTTCCATGCGGAAATGAAGAACATAACCGGGCATCAAATCCGTTGGTCGGTGCAATCGGTAACGCAGTACAACACCGCCTCGCCGAGCGATCCGGCGAATTACAACCGTGACTTCTGGGCGTTCACGCTGGCCAACCCAGCCAGCGTCTTCAACCGGAAATTCGATGCGCATTCCGGTCCCATCGATCACCCTTCTTACGGCGTCCGGAACAACTTGTTCGCGCTGCATTGGAGCTACATGGAGGGCGAAGTCGGAGTGGACTCAACTGCCGGCTGGGTTGCGGTTGTCGACGGCGCCTCGAGTTTTGCCATGCTGGAACGCTTTCGTTTTTTGCCTTCGGCAGACTATCCTGAGCGCGCCTCGGTGATTTTCTATATCGATGGACCCAGCTTGCAGCTCAACAAGCAGGGAATGCCTGAGATTGCACGCACAAAACTGGAAGACGCCCCTTACTACATGGAAGCTGAACTGAACAGTCCGCTCGTGACCTTGGCGCCGGCGGAAACTTATGCCTTTGATACGGAGTGGTTCCCCACTCGAATGACGCCTCACCTCTTCGACGCAACTGACGCAGGGATGATCGAACGGGGACTAGCGGCTGTCCGCGCCGGAAACGGGCTGGAGCTTACTGGAGTCTTTGGGGTGTTCTACGCGGGACGCCTTGTGGCCCACTTGTATGACGGTCGAGGAGTGGCACTCAATACTGTGGAAGTGGTCAGAACTGATCCACTCGAACCGCTTTCCTTGAACACAACCATTCCCGCACCGCCTGAAGTCGCCAGGGTGGCGTTGCATTTGGTGGACGAGGGCGGATTGGACCGGGGTTCGCTGGGGGAAGTGGAGATCGCGAAGTAGCGCCGACCTTTAGGTTGGCATTCACTCGAGCATGTCATCCTGAGCGAAGCGGAGGATCCCCACAGTGGCTTTGGATTGAACGGCCAACAAGAACTGCAGAGATCCTTCGCTTCGCTCAGGATGACAAGCTCCAAATGTTGAGCTCCTTCTCTCCGCATGAGAAGGGACGATGTCTCGAATCATGACCAAGGCCATCAGAATGCCGATAACTTGCGGTGCGCTGCTGATTGTGGCGTTCTGCTTCGCGCCGGCGCATTCGGCGGGGCAAACGGGCCGGGCTCCCGTCTCGATGGACGCCGACATTGCGCCGGAACGACTGCTGGTTTCACCTCCGCGGCAGGACTGGCCTTCCTACAACGGAGACTACACGGGACGACGTTACAGCGGGCTGGACCAAATCAACACTCAGAATGTCAAACGCCTGCGCGCCCAATGGGTGTTCCACTCCACCAACTCGGATTCCATGGAGGTCACCCCGGTCGCCGTGGGCGGGGTTATGTACATCACTTCCGGCAACGATGCCTTGGCGCTTGACGCGCGCACCGGCCGCGTGCTGTGGCGCCACTCGCGCCCGCTGACCGAAGGGCTGATCGACGACGCGTCGGCCCATCATAATCGCGGCGTCGCAGTTTGGCATTCGCACGTTTATATGGAGACCGATAACGCCCACCTGCTCTGTCTCGACGCACGTTCCGGCAACTTGATATGGGACGTTACTTACGCTGACACCCGGCTGAATTACGGAGCTACCAGTGCGCCTCTGCTGGTTAAGGACAAGGTTCTCGTGGGGACTTCGGGCGGCGACGATGGAGTACGAGGGTTCTTGGCCGCTTACGACGCAATCTCCGGCAAGCTGGTATGGCGTTTTTGGACTATTCCAGCTCCGGGGGAGCCCGGCTCCGAGAGTTGGATCGGTGATGCTTACTTGCACGGCGGCGGCACAACCTGGATGCCCGGAACGTACGATCCGGAGTTGAATACAGTTTACTGGGGGACCAGCAATCCCGCGCCGGATTTCGTGGGCGATACGCGCCCCGGCGACGACCTCTACACTGATTGCGTGCTGGCCCTGGACGCAGATACTGGAAAGCTGAAGTGGTATTTCCAGTTCACCCCGCATGACCTCTACGATTACGACGCCACGGAGACTCCCGTGTTGCTGGATGTGCCGGTTGACGGAACGGTCAGGCGCCTGCTGGTGGAGGCAAACCGCAACGGGTTTTTCTATATCCTCGACCGCGCCAACGGGAAGTTCCTGAGCGCTACGCCTTTCGTTGAGAAGCTGAACTGGGCAACGGGGATCGACGCCCATGGCCGCCCCCTGCTCACGGGGTTGAAGCCCACCCCGCAGGGCACGCGAATCTGCCCCTCGATGACCGGCGCCACGAATTGGTTCTCTCCCTCGTACAATCCCTCCACTCGCCTTTTCTATTTTCTCGCTCTCGAAGACTGCGATATGTACTTCGCGGGCGCTGAAAAACAAGTCTACAAGCCCGGCCAGACCTATTACAGCACCGGGGCAAAGCGCATTCCTCGAGAAACGGCAAAGAAGATCATGCTGGCTTTTGACGTGCCAACGGGCAAAGCCGTCTGGCGCTACCCGCAAATCGGCGAAGGCGATTCCTGGGGTGGAACAATGACCACCGCGGGCGGGCTGGTTTTTTTCGGAGATGATGCAGGCGAGTTGGAGGCTGTTGACGCCCATTCCGGCAAGCCCTTGTGGCACTTCAACACCGGCCAGAGTATGCACGCCTCGCCGATGAGCTACGCCGTCGATGGCGTGCAGTACGTCTCGATCGCCGTGGGAAGTGATTTGTTCAGTTTCGCGCTGGATGACAGGAGTCAGGAGTCAGAAGGCAGGAGTCAGAATTAGAAAACTCATCGCCCTCTCCCCCTTGGGGGAGAGGGTGGACCGCGACGACCCTTTCACCAGGCGTCGCGGGCCGGGTGAGGGGGTCGCGAGACTGTGAAGCTGTCAAACTGATGGCGCACTAAATCTTAAAGAAGATCTTCCGCCGGTACAGCCAGTAGCACACGTACCACATTACGGCCAGGACCAGGATACTCTGCGGAATGGCGCCAAGATCTCCCAGAAACCTGAAGTCTTCGGTAAAGTTCGTTAGCCCGCTATTCAACCACCCTTTTATTCCGATTTGGCCGAGAGAGTAAATAAAAATCGAATTCATTCCCAGCACGATGAACGGGAACGCCCACCGATGCGTTCCTTTCACCTCGATGAGCCAGTAAAAGGCCATCAGCATCAGGATCACCCAGCCGGCGCTGAAGAACGTGAAAGAGGCTGTCCACAACCGCTTGATCATGGGATTGAACGGCGCCAGCGCCAGACCCAGCACCAAGCCCGAAGCCGCGCATGCCCCCAGCACCTTTAATTTGTTGGCGTGCGATTTGCCAGTGCGCAGCAGCATCCCGATCCAGCACCCAAACAAGATAGTGACGGCGTTCCCCACGAAGTTGATCGTCGTGTAATAGCCGGAGTAGTTGTAACCGAGCACCTTCAGGTCGATCACCGCGCCGATGTTCCCGGTCTGCGACCAGGGGCCGTCCGGACCGGGGAAGATCACAAACAGCGCCCACAAACCGGCCAGCATCGCCAACCCGGCTGCCGCCTGATAACTGAACCGCAGGCGCATGATCAGGTAACAGATCATGTACCCGAACGCGATCTGGCTCAGCACGTTGATCAACTGCAATGACAGGCGGGCTTCCCCCCAATTCGAGTAGAGATTACTGAGCAGAATCAGCATGAACGACCGATACGCCACGTGCCGGAATAAGTCGCTCTCTGAGGCGCCTTGGGACCTCCGCCGGGCGAGCGCGAACGGCATCGCCACACCGACCATGAAAGTGAATGCCGGCTGGATGAGATCCCAGAACTTGCAGCCTTCCCAGGGGGCATGGTCAACCTGGGCCGCGAGCCAGGCCCAGCGCGGATAGTGCTGGAGCGCCCCCATGCCGAAGCCCTCGGAAACCAAAAGCAACATAATAAAGCCCCGGTAGGCATCCAGGCTGACCAAGCGCCCGCCCACGGTTTTCTCAGAGGCCCGTTCAGGCTGTTTTGAAGTGGCTTCCGGCGAAGCAGCGGCATCGCTCACTTCCGGATGTTTGACGGTCGTCGCCATGGCGCTTGGCACCTCCAAGGGTCAATGTAATGTGCGCCATAATATCATTTCTAACCAGGGTCCTGAGTCACAAGTTCGTTCGAAAAGTCAGCCCGCGGAAGCGGGTGCAAAGGCAGGCCTTACTGCTGCGCAGAGACCAGGGACATCGACTTGATAGCCTCAAAGAGTTCCCTGGGCTGAATGGGTTTGGAAATGTAGGCGTCCATGCCCGCCTCCAGGCAGCGCTCGCGATCGCCTTTCATGGCGTGGGCAGTCATGGCGATGATGGGCAAATGGAATCCCGTGGCTTCCTCGCGGGCGCGGATCGCCGCGACGGTCTCAAGTCCGTCCATCTCCGGCATGGACACATCCATGAGGACCAAATCGAACTTCTCTTTGTCCAGGGCCTCCAGGGCGCTGCGTCCGTTATTGACCACAACGACGCTGTGCCCGTGTTTTTCGAGGAGGCGGGACGCGAGTACTTGATTGACGACATTGTCCTCGGCCAGCAGAATGCGCTGGTGTTGCCGGGCTTCGCGCAAAGAATGACGAGTAACTAAAGGAGTCTCGTAACCCTCAGAGCCGCGGCCCCGAGGGCCGCCCTGCGGCCCAACTCCTTCGGGCTGCACGCTGGGGGTCTTCGCTTCCCGAGCCGTTGCGGCCAAAACATTCAGCATGGCGTCGAGGAGTTGCGACCGGACGATCGGTTTGACCAGATAGGCGGCGATGCCTAACTCCCGGCAGCGCGCCGCGTCACCCCTTTGCCCGGCCGAAGTCAGCATCATGATGGTCATCTTGCCCAAGTCGGTTTGCTGACGGAGGCGTTGCACCAGCGTGAAGCCGTCCATGCCCGGCATCTGCGCGTCCACCAGCAGCAGGGCAAAGCCGACGCCCCGGCGATCGGCTTCCTGGAGCACGGTGATGGCTTCCGCTCCGCTGGGCGCCAACTCCGGCCGCATGCCCCAGTGGCGCAGCATCTCTCCCAGTATGCGACGGTTGGTCAGATTATCATCCACCACCAGCACCGGCAGCCCGGCTAAGTCCACTCGTTCCAGCGGCCCCATCGCCACCGCGCCCTTCACCGTCCGCACCGGTACCGTGAAGTGGAAGCGGCTGCCTTTCCCCAATTCGCTCTCCACCCACATCCGACCGCCCATCATGGTCACCAGCCGCAGGGAGATGGTCAGCCCCAGCCCCGTGCCTCCGAAGGTACGCGTCATGGAACCATCGGCCTGGGAGAAAGCTTCGAAAATGATCTTCTGCTTCTCGGGAGCAATGCCGATGCCGGTATCCCGCACCGAGAAGTGCAGCAGCGCCTGGTCCGGAGTACTGGACTCCAAGACCACTTTCAAGCTCACGTCGCCGCGCGGCGTGAATTTGATGGCGTTGCCGACCAGATTGATGATGATCTGGCGCAGCCGTGTGGGATCGGCAATCACCATCTCCGGCACCTCGGGGTGAATATCGCACGTCAGCTCGATGCCCTTCTCGTCGGCTCGCAAGGCCAGCAGTTTCAGAGTATCTTCCAAGCCGTCGCGCAATCCGAACCGAATCGGGTCAAGGTCGAGCCTGCCGGCTTCGATTTTGGAAAAGTCCAGGACATCGTTGAGGACGGTGAGCAGGGCACCGGCGGAGGTCTTAACCATACTCAGGTAATCGCGCTGCTCGGCGGTCAGTTCCGTTTCCAGAGTCAACTCTGTCATCCCCAGGATGCCGTTGATGGGGGTGCGAATCTCGTGGCTCATGTTGGCGAGGAACATACTCTTGGCGCGGCTGGCGGCCTCGGCGGCTTCCTCCGCGCGCTTACGCACGATGACCTCCTCTTGCAACTCTTCGGTCCGCTCTTTCACGCGCGATTCCAGCTCCCGTTCGTGCGCGCGGATTTGCCGGATGCGAAGCCGATATCCCCCTGCGGCAGCAGCCAGAAGCAACACGCCGGACAGTGTGTAGAACCAAAGAGTCTGGTAATAATGCGGCTGGAGATAAAGCTTCAGAGCCGCACCTGCCAGATTCCAAACCCCCTCTCCGTTGCAGGCGATGACACGAAAAGAATACTTGCCGGGAGGAACATTCGTGTAATAGGCGATGCGTCGAGATTCGGCATCGACCCAGCCCTCGTCCAGCCCTGCCAACTGAAACTTGAATCGCACTTTGCGCGGCGCGGCGAAACTGAGACCGGTATAGTGGAACTCCAGCTTGTTGTGCCCCGCCGGCACTCGGATGTTCCCCAAGTCAGCCACGGGCGTGCCGTCTATTAAAACTTGCTCGATGATGACGCGTGGCGGATGTTCATCGATCTTCAAACGGGCCGGGTCGACGACGGCAACTCCCCTGAGAGTCGGGAACCATAACCTTCCGTCTCTGGTCTTCCACCCCGCGGGTTGGAAGCCACCGTTGCATTCCCGGCTGCCCATTCCGTCGGAGACGCCGTAGGAGACACAATGAATCGACTTGATGACCCCGGCCGCGAACTGGTTCAACTCCTTCTTGCTGGCGCGGTAGACGCCCCGGTTGCAACTCATCCAGAGATTGCCCCGATCATCCTCGAGGATCTGGAAAACGATGTCGTCAAACATTCCTTGCCGAGTAGTGTAGGCGGTAAACTTGCCGTCCTTAAATCGGCTCAGCCCTCCCGTGCAGGATCCGACCCAAAGCGTCCCCTCGTGGTCCTGATAGACAGAGCAGGTGGCGTCATGTGCCAGGCCGTCCTTGGTCGTATAGGCTTTGAAGCAGAAGCGCCCGCCACCGTCTTCGGAGTGCGCGGCTCGGACACCTTCCATCGCCGCCAGCCCTCCCTCCGTTGCGACCCAGAGCGTGCCTCCCGAATCCTGGCAAAGACCCCTGATGACATCGGAAGGTAACCCGTCGCGAGTCGAGTAGAGAGTGAATTCTCCGTCACGGAAGAGATTGAGCCCACCGCTTCGTGTGCCAATCCAGAGGTTGCCTTGCGAGTCTTCAAGCAGAGCTCTAATGGAATCGTTCGAGAGGCCTTGCTTCGTGGTGTAGGTGGTGATTCTGCCGTTTTGAATGCGCGCCAGTCCGCCGCCATTGGTTCCCAACCAGATGCTTCCATCGCGGCTTTCGAGCACGCTCCACACTTCGTCGCTGGGCAATCCCTGTTTCCTGGTATAGTGAGTAACCTTGCCGTCTTTGAGCTGGTTCAAACCGCCGCCCGACGATCCGATCCAGATGCTTCCGTCGCGACTTTCATAAACTCCGTTGACATCCTCGATGCTCAGACCTTGCTCAGTGCCAATGGTCATGAAGCTGGCGTCCTTCAATCCGACCAAACCGCCGCCGAAGGTGCCCAGCCAGAGATTGCCTTCGTCGTCTTCGAGAACTGCCCCTACAGTGTCGTTCGGTAGACCTTGCTGGCTGGTATAGGAGGTGACGGTCCCGTTCTCAATCCGTTCCAACCCGTGCCCTCCCGTGCCGAGCCATAACGTTCCATGCCGGTCCTGGAATACGGACTTGACAGGGTATTTGTCCTGAGCCTGCCTTGCGGGGTACGCGCGTAACTTCCCGTCCTGCACGGAACAAAGGCCGCCGCCTGTTCCCACCCACAAGGTCTGCGCTCTCCCCAGGCTCAACGACCAAACCACGTCGCTGGGGAGCCCATCTTTGGTCGTATAAAGAGCGAACTTGCCGTCCTTGAGCCGATTAAGGCCGCGGTCCGTACCGATCCAGAGGCTTCCGTCGGCGGTTCCCGCCAGGGCCCAGACAAAGTTGTTCGCAAGACCGTCCTTGGTGGTGTAGCGCGAGAATACGCCGTCCTTCAAACGCCCGAGCCCGTGTCCGGCAGTTGCAATCCACAGGCTCCCGTCCGAGGCCTCGAAAAATGCCCGAACGTCGTCACTCGCCAGGCCATCCGGGGCCTGGTAGGCGCTGAATTTCCCGTCTTTCAGCCGGTAGACGCCACCCGCACTGGCGCCGATCCAGAGGCTCCCGTCGCGGCCTTCGAGCAAAGCAACTATGTAAGGACTGGTCAGTTCGGGCGTGTTACTTTTGTCGAACACGGTGAAGTGGACGCCATCGAAGCGCACCAAGCCTTCCTCGGTACCTAGCCAGATGTAGCCATCCCGCGTCTGAATAATCGAGGTCACATCGTTTTCAGGCAGCCCCTGTTCCTGTTGAAAGATTTCATGAACGTACTGCGTCAGAGCCTTGGACGGATCGAGAGCTTGGAGCGGAGTGCCACCGAGGAAGGAGACAAAGAGGGGAAGGAAGGACGCCCACGTGAGGGTCGGAAAGCGTCGAAACAATTTGAGAGTCGGCATATTCGTTTGTGCCCAGCGCCGCAACCGGAACGGAGACATTTCGTCTCACTTTCACACCGTCTGCAACTCTCGGTAGGAAGGGCACCTCACCCCGTCACGAGCTGTTTCGAGCACTCTCTTTGTTCTATCGGATGTTGTGGGTGTGATCTTTAAGGGTGGAATTACAGGCCGAGTTTCTGGGCGGCCAATTGGGTGCCAGCCACTCGTGCCCGGATCTTTTCAAACGCGGTTTCACGCGAGGTGGAAGTGTCGTCGCTGAAGGGAGCAAACCCACAGTCATCGGTGGTCCCAAGTTGCTCTAGAGGCACAAACTCTGCCGCCTCCAAAACCCGATCCTGCACTTCCTCTGGTGGTTCGACCCGGGGATTAATGGGATCAATGACGCCGACGAAGACCTTGTGATGGGGCCGCGCATGCTCCTTAATCAGCTTCAAAACCCGGCCGCGGTCTTTCTCGCTCGCCAACTGGATGTAAAAATTCCCTGCGTCCAATGTGAAGAGATCGGGCAATAAACCGGCATAGTCAACGTCCGCGCTATGAGTGGAATCCTGGTCGCCGCCCGGGCACGTGTGGACTCCAATGCGCTGCCTCTCCTCGGGTGAGAAGCGGCTCAGTACCCGATTGTTGAGGCTGATGAACTGCCTAAGAAGCCCTCGGGAAGGGTCGAGTTTTACGGACAAGCGACCCTCAGTGAAGTCAATCTGCACTTTGTGTGCGCCGAGCGCCAGGCAAGTACGAATATCAGCCTCGGCTTCATGGACGAGGTCATCAAGAAACTGCTCTCTCGAATACCCTTCAATTCCTTTCTGAGGGTACAAAAGACTGATGGCTGAGACCGATATGACCGCCTGTTTCAGCGGGGTGCGAGTGTATCGTTTCGCCGCTTCCAAGTAAGAAGCCGCCCGAGTTTTGTAGCGGAAAGGACCCGAGACCAGTCGGGGCAGTTGGCGCGTGTGGCCGTCGGCAAAAGGGATCGAGATGCCGTCCGGGGCGAGGTTCGTGAGGCCATGAACGGGGTAAGTGGCGAAGCTGGGTTTGGTCTGCTCACCGTCGGTGATCACCGGTGAGCCGGTGTCCTCAAACCTCCGGATCGTATCACGGAGCGCCTCGGCATAGACCGCGTCAAGACCCTCGCGCGAGATGCGACCCTGCTGAGAATCTCGGATTGCCTGGATTAACTGAGGCGGTCTGGGAATGCTACCAATAGGTTCAGTAGGGATAGGCATAGGACAAGTGTATCTGACAATTTGTCCTCCGTCAAAAACACCCTCGCACCTCCCATCTGCGAAAGCCGCTCCCCCAGGTCTGCGTCATCCCTGCGAATGCGGGGATCCACCGCTGGCCCGGAACACAATGGATTCCCGCTTTCGCGGGAATGACGTGATTTTCGAGCGAGTTATCATGGGCGCGTGACCTGTCTGAGCTAATGAAGATACATATCCGCGATTTTCAGGGCGAGGGCTGAGGGGTCGACGTTGGTTCGATTGGCGAGAACGAAAATCGTCAGTCCGTCGGAGGGGAAGCGGTCGATGACCGTACGGAATCCGATGCTCTCACCGGAATGCCACATGCGCGCATGGCCGCGATAAGGGTCAAGAAACCAGCCAAATCCGTACTTGACAGGCCCGCCGCCTTCTGACGAAGAGTGGAAGTCTTGGGGCAATGCAACTGGCGTCAGAGCTGGCCTCATCGCGGCCTCACTTAACAGAGTGTGGCGGCGAAGCGCCTCGTCCCATTTGCCCAGGTCGTCGAGAGAGCTATAGATTCCGCCGTCGCCGAGGGTCGCCGAGGTCGGACTCTGATCGGTCTCCAGCCAAGTACCCGCGTCTTGCGTGTACCCGTAGGCGCGGGCCTTCACCTGATTTTTGCCATATTCGTAGGCCAGCGTTTCGTACATTTTCAAGGGCACGAAAATGCGCCGGCGGAGGAAATCAGCAAAGCCCAGCCCGGACGCCTTCTCGACAACTTTGGCCAGCACGCAGTAGCCGGAGTTACTGTATTCCCAGGCCGTGCCGGGTGGGAACTTCGTGCCCGTCTGTTTCTCCATTAGTTCGAGCACGCCGGCGTCGCTGATCTGGGGGATCTCCTGCCAGGATTTGTACGTCTTGTCCACCAGGTCTTCGTAGGCCACAAGCCCGGAAGTGTGATTCAGCAGGTTGCGGAGGGTGATGGCTCTTCCATAGGCAGGGAACTCCGGGAAAACATCGGTAAGCTTTTCGTCCAGGCGGAGCTTGCCGTCGTGGACGAGGAGCAGTACGGCCAAGGCGGTAAACTGCTTCGTGCAGGAAGCCAGGCGGAAGTTCGAGCGCGCATCGATAGGGGCGCCTGAGCGCAGATCGCGGCTCCCATACCCACGCTTGAACACGGTCTTGCCGTTGAGGCGGACTAGCACCGCGAGGCCCGGCTCCTGGCGCGAAACCAGCGGCGCAAAAATCGCCCCGATCTGCTGAGCGTGGGGATCTTCCGCGGCCCAGGCCGGCGGGGAAGAGCCACACGAACCGCAGAATAAGGCCAAGCCGAAAAGCGCGCCGAAGAGACGGCGAATTTCGTTGAGAAGCAGGCGAGAGAGCACTCGAGATCACCTGGCCTGTCATTATAACCCGGTGCGCTCGCCCCTCGTGCTGAGGTATACTGCTAACCTTTCAAGAGTGCGGGATGGGAATCCCAGTTTGCGAATCCCGGCTAGATCACAGGAGATCCTATGAGCAACGCTTTTGATCGTCGTGACTTTCTAAAGACCGCCGGCCTTGCCGCCGCGTCGTTATCCGTGGGCGCGACCACGCTTCCGGCTCGCCCGCCCGAACTCATCAAGAATTCTGTAGGCCACCCCAGACTGCTTTCGGGTTGCTGCGCTTACTCCTACCGCAAGTACCTTCAACACGGCCCCATGACCATGGAAGACTTCATCCTCACCGCCGTCGAGCAGGAGATCGACGGGGTGGACATGACCACGTACTATTTCAAATCCACCGAGCCTTCCTACCTGCTCGGCCTGAGGCGTCTGGCGTTTCGGAACGGCGTGCCGTTTTCGGGCGCGGCGATCGGCACCAACATGTGCCAGCCTGATCCCACCAAGCGCGCGACGGAGCTCGAAAAGATCAAGCAGTGGATCGACTCCACCGAACTGCTCGGGGCATCCCACTTGCGGGTGTTCGGCGGCGAGATTCCCAAGGGCGCGACCGACGAACAGGGCATCCAGTGGGTGGTGGAAACCATGAAGCCGGCCTGTGATTACGCGGCAGCGAAGGGAATCACTCTCGGCATCGAAAGCCACGGAGGCATCACCTCGAAGGCCGCTAACATTCTCGAGATTCTCCGCCGTGTCGATTCTCCCTACGCCGGGTGCAATCTGGACATCAGCAACTTTCCGGAAGATCCTTACACGCAGATCGAGGCCTGCCTTCCCTACGCTACTCACACACACATCCGCGACTTCTACGGCGAGCCCAGAAAGCCCCTGGATCTCGAACAGGTATGGAAGTTGTTCGCGCAGGGCGGATACAAGGGGTTTACATCCGCCGAATACGAAGGCGAGGAAGATCCCAAGACGGGCGTGCCGAAGCTTCTCGCCCGGATCAAGGAGCTCAACAAGAAGTACTCAACGGTGTAAGAAGGCGCGAAAGAAACGGAACGTGTCATCCTGAGCATTGACAGCCGCGGGGGCTGCCCTTGCTGACCGCTTTAATTTCTCCCACCTTTGAACGCCGAGGGGGCGAATGATTACGTGCCCCACACCATCGGAGGAACATCATGCTAACTCGACGCACATTCGTGAAACAGGCAGCCGCCGGAGCGGCAGCCTACGCCGCTTACAGCCTCTCGCCCGCCGGCCGTGTGCTGGGCGCGAACGATCGAGTCCGCTTCGCCCTGATCGGGGCGGGAAGCCGCGGCAGACAGATCTTCAAGGCCGCGCTGGAATGCCCGAACGTGGAAGCCGTCGCGTTCGCTGACATTTACACGCGCCGCCTGGACGAAGCGAAACAACTTGCGCCCAACGCCGCCACGTATCAAGATTTCCGCAAGGTTCTTGACGACAAAACGATCGACGCCGTCCTCATCGCCACCCCCCAGCACCAGCACGTGCTCAATTTCGTTCCCGCGCTTCAGGCCGGGAAGGACGTGTACCAGGAAAAGACCATGGCCTTCAACCCCGACCACGCCCGGCGCATGCGCAAAGCGTTCGAAGGCTCGGGCCGCGTGGTGCAGATTGGAATTCAATCCACCAGCGGTCCGGCGCAACCCAAGGCGAGCGAGTACGCCACGCCCGAGCGCATGGGTGTCGTCACCGCTCTTCACACCCACCATTACCGCAATGCGCCTTACGGCGGTTGGATGCGCAAGATTCCCCCCGACTGCGATACCCAGCACCTCGATTGGAAGGCCTTCGAAGGCGAGGCGGACCATTATGCCTTCGATCCCGAGCGCTACATTAACTGGCGCTTCTATTGGGACTACTCGGGTGGGAACGTGTTCGAGAATATGGTCCACCAGGTAGGCTTCTGGTACAAGGCGCTGAAGCTGAAAATCCCGGCCCGCGTCATGATGACGGGCGACAACTACCTCTCGCCGAAGATGCAGGTTCCCGACACCATGAGCGCCTGCATGCATCAGCCCGAGAAGATTTTCTTTACTTGGAATTCGATGTTCGGCAACAACTTCTATGGGGAAGGTGAAGACCTTCTGCTAGGCAACCAAGGGACGCTTCTCTGCAAGGAACTGGACGGATTGCGCTACGTGCCCCAGGCCAGGCGACATTCCGAAGCATCGGCCGAGGCTGCTCCTGCGGTTCCGGACGTTGCAGGGATCGGAGACGGCGGAATGACGAAGGCCCACATGCAGAACTTCTTCGACTGCGTGCGCAGCCGCCAGGAACCCAATTGCCCCTTCGAACTCGGGTTCCGGTCTGCCATCACCTGCCAGATGGCCAATGCTTCCTACCGCCTGGGCCGCAGTGTGCAGTGGGATGAAAGCCGGCAAGACATCGTCTGACGGGCACCTATTCTTGATCGGAAGAACTAGGAGGAGGCCTCTGCGCGGGTTTCTTGCTCGGGAGCTCAAACAGCCCAAAGGGCCACAGCACCAAGTCGATACCCTGCTGCGCCAGATCGCCGAGCGCGTATTCTCCGGGGTCGAGGGGCTGTTGGAGTTTCAGACAGTAAAGACCGGGAGCTAACTGTGTGCGCTGCAACTGCACCGCAGCAGAAGCCTGCGATACTTTTCCCAGGCCGGCGCGGCTTGCCTCGACCCTTTCCACAATTCGCGACTCTTTCACCACCTTCACGGGAATCAGTTCCATCTTGGCGCCCAGCCCCTGGCTAGACTGAACGTAAAACGTCGGCATCGCTTGCTGTAGCCGCACGGCAGCCTTGGGACCAGGAAGTTCAAGGATCATCTGGCTTTTCAGCAGGTGCCCGGGAACGGCCAGGGCAAACGCCGCCCGCCGCTTGTCGGTGATCACTTCAGGAGTGGATTGAATCAGCCGGATCACGCGAATTCCATCGAATGCAAAGACCCCTTCTTCATTGGGCAGGTGAATACCCGGGGCAACCTCGAATCCCGTGTCCGAAGGCTTGTAGAAGCGTTCCTTCTCAAGCTCGTGGCCTTCCTCGAGTTGTTTCTTCTGGACCGATTTCTCTTCCTCCTGCGCGCGTTTCGTCGCCTCGAGGTCAACCAGAGATAAGGGAACTTCTTCCCACTCGGAGCGCTCGACGCTATAGTAGCGAACTTTGTCCCCGTTCACCTCGTAGCTGGAAACAAGTTGATAGGTCCCGTCTTTCAGAAACAGTTTCTGGGTGGTTGAGGCGGGCAGTGATACCCACGTCAGGCATGCGAGCACTGCCACTATCATCAATACTCCGCGCAGGAGGAGTTTCATGGTTCAACCTTCGTCGATTTAGATGCAAAGGTCTGGAGTGCAGCAGCTTGCTGCCGCTTTTCTGCCGCGAGTTTGCTCGCCGTCTCAACGGCAAAGCATGGCGCTCGGGCGCATTACCGGCAAGCTGGCCTAAGTCAAAGCGGCAGCAAGCTGCCGCACTCCAGAGCTCCGCCAAAAGGTGTACACCCCCCAATCGATGATCTACCAATCATGCACGCTGCCGTCGTGTCTACGGGCGGTTGGGAGATAGGAACGGGTTCGCTCGTGAGTACTTTCACCAGGGCGTAATTCCGATCCGGGCACGTGACGATGACGCGAACCTCCGTGATCTTCAGTGGCGGTAGTCGTTGACTCATTGGGCCTGCTTCGTGTCGATTCGCAATACGCTGTCGTTCGGGTCGGGCGCCATGGAAGGCACCGTAATCAGCAAGCGATCTTTCTTTTGCTTGAAGCGGATTTTGTGGCCCGTCGCCAGCAGGGTGACTCGGGAAACCCGGCTGGTTATGGCGGGCAATTCCAATTCGGGTTTCGACGGCCAGTCGAGCACGTGGAGATAAATCGCCTTGCCCTTTGCCGTGGTCTTTCCAAAAGGGAGGTTTTGCCAGGGCCCGTAGGTCGTCCCGTAGATCGAGTCGCCGTTGACCTTCATCCACTCTCCCATCGCCAGGAGGCGTTCAACGAATTCAGGTTGAATTGTGCCCTCCGGCGTGGGGCCGACATCCAGCAGGAAATTGCCGCCCTTGCTCGCCACATTAGCCAGGTCCTGAATGAGCACTTTCACGGACTTGTATTGCCGATCGTTCTTGTTGTATGCCCAGGTGTCGTTGATCGTCATGCAGGTTTCCCAAAGCTGAAAATGTTCCGGAGGAGGGACTGTTGCAGGCGAAGAGGCTGGAGAGCCGGCGGGCAAATTCCCTGGATTACTCTTGGTTGGAATCCGATCCGGAATCTCCTGCTCGGGAGTCACGAAATCGCCATCAACCCCGATCCGGTTATTGATGAGCGTGGCGGGCTGTAACTCATGAATCAAGTTGATAAATCTCTGGCCTTGGTACTTCTCCTCTCGAGCCAAACCGTCGAACCAGATCAATGCCACGGGACCGTACTTGGTCAGCAATTCGCGAAGTTGACCCTCCATGTAATCAAGGTAGGAAGCCCACTCCGGCCGGCTCGGGTCGCCGTGCCAACTGTCCTTGACAAGCTGGGTGGTGTCACGGTAGCCGGGGTGGTGCATGTCCGGCGGGGAGTAATAGAAGCCTAGGGGCATTCCCGCTTCCTGGGCGGCCTTGGCCAGCATGGCGATAACGTCTTTGCCATAGGGGGTGTTGGTAATTTTGTAGTCGGTCAGCGCCGAGTCGAACATGCAAAAGCCGTCGTGATGCTTGGTTGTAATCACCATGTATCGCTGTCCGGCCTGCTTGGCCAACTCAACCCACGCCGCAGGGTCGTACTGGGTAGGATTGAATCTCTTGTACAATGCGACGTACTCAAGTTCGGTGATATTCCAGTGGTCAGGTTCCATGATGGGCCACGAAGCCTCCACGCTGGCTACTGCATACGGGCCCCAATGGATGAACATCCCGAATTTCGCTTCCCGGTACCAAGCGGTCCTCGCGTCCTCTGATTTCTGTGCACCCTTGGGCGGGTTCACGCCCTCCGCGCCGCTTAGGGACGTCATCGCGATCAGCAAATAACTGGCCGTGAGTGCCAAAAGAAAGACCAGCCTTCCGGTCCGACTCTTCCGCATGGCTTCCCTCCCACTAGTCTCCCGTCCCAGTGATTCGTGACGTAAGCCGGGGCGATTCGATGGCGTCTCCCGCGTCCCGCTAACGCGCTCGCGACATTCTTAAGCCGCAAAGGGGCGGTCATTCCCAACCAAGAATCAAAAGTGTCCACAACATGAAGACGCCCGCGCCACACCGCCCTGGCGGGTTTACTTGCGCTTTAGGAAATCCCGGATCTTTTCGAAGTCTTCGCGCAGGATCTTCTCCTCGCGGGGGCTGCGCAAAACGTAGGCGGGGTGAACGGTGGCGAGGGCTTTGGAATGTGCAAAATCGTAGAACTGGCCATGAATCCTGGTTATGCCTTCCTTAATTCCCAGGACGGTTTTGACTGCCGGCGCGCCCAGGCAACAGATCAAACGCGGCTGAATGGTCTCAAGCTGCCGAAAAAGAAAGGGCGAACAAGTCTCGATTTCGTCCTTCTCCGGCGTGCGATTTCCGGGCGGCCGACACTTGACTACGTTACAGATGTAAACTTCCTGGCGTTTCATGTCGATCATCTGGATCATGCGATTCAGGAGCTGCCCGGCGCGCCCCACAAACGGCAGGCCCTGCTCGTCTTCGTCGGCCCCTGGTCCCTCCCCCACAAACACCAATTCGGCGTGGGGATTCCCTTCCCCGAATACTATGGTCTTGCGGCCGCCGGCGAGCTTGCAGCGCCGGCAATCGCCCAGGTCGGCGCGGATCTGCTCGAGCGTTTCGGGGCCTGTCGGTTTTGGCGCCGGTGTTTCGAACAGGCTGAAGGAGGCCACGGGCGGCCTTATGGGTGCGGCCGCAGCTACGGTCGGCGGGACCTCGACCCGAGGCGGCACGGCGGCACGAACTGAAGGCATGGGTTCGCGAGCGGCCGACGGCGTCGCAGCACGAGGTATGGCCGCAGCCGCGTGAGTCGGCGCAGGCGTGTCGTTACGCGCAGCAGCCAAAGGGGCGGTGGGTGGTGCGCCGGGGCTCGCCGCTGCCGGAGGGCCGGGGCTCCGCCGGTAGAATTCCTCGATTCCCAGTTCACGGTAGAATTCCAACCAATTGGTAAGTTCCTGTTTTAGCCCGTCATCCATCACTCGGCTCTTGAGTAGAACCCCCTCACCCGGCCCGCCCCGCCTGATGAAAGCGGCGGCTCCGGCCCACCCTCTCCCCCAAGGGGGCGAGGGTTACAATCTGATTACCGATCTGCCCATCTGCCTACCTGCCCATCTGCCTACTGCCTTCCGCCTTCCGCATTCTGCTTTCTCTCTTCTGACTCCTGGCTCCTGACTCCTGACTCCTGTCTTATTGCCACGACCTCGTCGAGGATTCGCTGTGCGACCTCAAGCTTACTCATTTTTTCGAGGGGCTTGGTGTGACCGTCGGGGAATACCAGGGTGACGATGTTGGTCTCCACATCAAAACCTGCGCCCGGCTGGGAGACGTCATTGGCTACGATAAAGTCGAGGTGCTTGTCGCGCACTTTGGCGGCAGCGTTGGCCAGCAGGTTCTCGGTCTCCGCCGAGAACCCCACCACCACTTGTCCTGGCCGCCGCCGGGAAGCCAGCATGGCCAGGATATCCGGCGTCTGCTCAAGCTTAAGCTGGGGAATCCCGTCCTGCTTCTTGAGCTTGTGAGGAAAAACTTCCACCGGCCGGAAGTCCGCCACGGCGGCTGCCATCAAAGTCACCGTAGCCTGCTGGAAGTGATGCAAGACGGCCTGCGCCATCTGCTCGGCGGTGCGGACGCGCTCCACTTGCACCCCGGCGGGAGGATCGAGGTGAGTAGGCCCGCTGACGAGCACCACTCGTGCCCCTCGGCCGCAACCGGCCTGCGCCACCGCATATCCCATCTTCCCGGAAGACCTGTTGCTGAGGTAACGCACCTCGTCCCAAGGTTCCTGGGTTGGCCCAGCCGTCACCAGCAAGTATTCACCGCCCAAATCGTCCCCATCCCCGAGGGTGGCAAGCACCGCCTTGGCGATGCTCTCCACGGAGGTGAGGCGGCCCGCCCCGGTCATTCCGCAAGCGAGATAGCCCTCGTCAGGCGGCAAGACCTTGACTCCCCGCTCGCGCAGAATTTCAACATTCTTTTGCGTGGCAGGGTTTTCCCACATATTCACATTCATGGCCGGAGCCGCGATCACGGGAGCCTTGGTGGCCAGGCAGAGGGTGGTGAGGAAATCGTCGGCAATGCCGTGGGCCATCTTGGCCAACACGTTTGCCGTGGCAGGAACGACCACCAGGGCATCGATTGACTGCGCCACCGCGATGTGCTCGATGGCGCTTTCCACGTTGGCTGCCCCCTGCGGTCCGCCGCCAAACATCTCCGTGATGACTTTTCGGCCGGAAAGAGCTGCAAAAGTGAGCGGAGCGACGAATTCACAGGCATTCCGGGTCATTACAACTTGGACTTCCACGCCCCGCTCTTGCAGCAGGCGCAAGAGTTCCGTAGCTTTGTAGGCGGCGATGCCGCCCGAAATCCCTAGTGCAACTCGCATGGCGAAAACCAGGATTCAGGGATCAGGAGTCAGAAGCCAGGAGTCAGAAGCCAGGAGTCAGGAGTCAGAATTCAGGATTTCAGATCTCAAATCTCAGATTCAAAACCCAGTCCCTAGCCCCTAATCCCCAGTCCCTAATCCCTAGCCCCTATTTCTTCGGCTTCTTGTTCTTATCGTTCTCGCCGGCGGCCGGCGCCAGCAATTCGAAAGGTACCAGGCCCGCCGATACTTCTTGTTGCGCTACTCTCGTCAACCGCTTTTCGGTGCTCTGGATGAGCGGGCGCGCGCCGGCCTGAAGCTGCCGGGCGCGCTTCGCAGCGACCAGAATATAGCGAAACTTGCTGTCGATCTTCTGAGGCAAATCCATCCGATTCATCCTCCAAATGTCCTGCAAATCTCTTGAGCGCGCCCCGCCTGGGTTTGGCGCCGCAACCGGCCTGCCTGAACTATCGCTCTCAGGCCCTGAGTGGCCCGCGGGAGACGGTCGTTAACAACCAGATAATCATATTCAGGCCAGTGGGAGATTTCCTGGCGGGCTGCCGCTAACCGTCGTTCTACAACCGATGGCGAATCCGAATGCCGGTGCGTCAGGCGCCCTTTCAGCACCTCGAAGGACGGCGGCAATACAAAGACGCTGAGCGCTTCCGGCAAACGCTTCCTGACTTGTTGATGCCCCTGAACGTCGATATCGAGCAGCACATCGCGCCCCTCCGCCAAAATCTTCTCGAGCTGCGCTTTCGAGGTGCCGTAAAGGTGTCCAAAAACCTCCGCCCATTCGATGAATTCGCCCGCTGCGATCATCCGCTCGAAGCGCCGGCGATTCACGAAAAAGTAGTCGCGCCCTTCTTTCTCACCGTCGCGCCGCGGCCGCGTGGTATGGGAAACCGAAAAAGCCAGATCGGGCAGAGTGGCAATCAGCCGTCTTACCAGGGTTGACTTCCCGGCTCCCGACGGCGCCGAAATGACCAAAATGCTGCCGCGTCCGCAAGAAAGGCCCTTATTCTCCATCATTCAATGTTCTGAGCTCGTAGGGGGACGGCTTGCCGTCTCCTAATGAGCAGGGTAGGGCAAGCCCTACCCCTACACGTTTTCAAGGCTGTATCATTCAATGTTCTGAGCCTGCTCGCGCAGCTTCTCGATTTCGCTCTTCATCTCGATCGCTAGGTGCGCGACCTCGAGGCCGACTTCCGGCAAATCCGTGGTCTTCGAGAGAAGCGTGTTCGCTTCGCGGTTCATTTCTTGCAACAGGAAATCGAGCTTCTTGCCCACTTCCGGACTCTGTGCGAGTAGTTGCTTGACCTGGCTGACATGGCTCCGGAAGCGCGTCAACTCCTCGGTGGTATCCGAACGGGAGGCCAGATACGCAACCTCGGTCGCCAGCCTCGCCCCGTCCAATTCCGTACTGCCCATCAAATCCCTTAGACGGCTTTCCAAGCGATGCTGGTAGAGCTTCGGAAGGCGTTCTGCCATTTTTGTCACTTCCTCAGTCAGCATCTCGAGCCGGGCCAAGCGGGCCTTGAGATCGCGCCCCAAGTCTTCGCCTTCGCGGCCGCGCATCTCGTTCAGGCTCAACAAAGCCTCAGTGGCCACACGCTCCACGAGGACGCGGACCTGCTCCAGGTCCTCCGTGGAAAGCTCGCCGTTTCCGCCCGTCGCCAGACCGGGGACGCGCAGCAGAGCCACCAAATCCGGATCAGAACTACAGCCGAATTCCGCGCGCAACGTCTGGTAAGCGGCCACGTAAGCAGCCAGGAGCTTACGGTCAACCACCAGTCCGGCATTGCCGGACTGTTCGAAATTGACGGTCACTTCCACATGCCCCCGTGTAATGTGATTCTTGATAAGCCGCCTCAGCAGGGGATCCATGGACTCCAGTACCGACGGGAAGCGAAGCTGCACGTCCAGAAAGCGGTGGTTGGTGCCACGAATGCTCACCGCGATCGAGTAGCCTCCCTCCTCAGCTTGAACCTTACTGTAACCCGTCATGCTTCGAATCATATCGTCTCGTCCGTGTTCCGGCAGCGATTCCACGCAGGGGGATCGTCCAAGGGCGGCGTGTGGCCGCCTCGACATCAGGTGGGCTCACCGCTGATCCTGCTATGTTAAGCGCAGCGAAGCATCGCCGCAATGGTTATATGTCGTTGAATTCTTTCACACGTTCGCTTCCGGCGCAAGAGCCAGCTACGGTTCCGCGTCCACAAATTGCAGCTCGTGCAACTTCTGGTACATGCCCCCCCGGCTGACCAGGTCCTCGTGGCTCCCCACCTCCGTGATGGTGCCGTGGTCCAGGACAATAATTCGTTCCGCGCGCCGCACCGTCGAGAGGCGATGGGCAATCACCAGCACGGTGCGGCCCTGCATCAAGTTGGCCAGGGCTCTCTGAACCAGCAGTTCCGATTCCGTATCGAGTTCTGAGGTGGCCTCGTCCAGGATGAGTATGGGTGGGTTCTTCAAAAGCGCGCGCGCAATGGCAATGCGCTGGCGCTGCCCCCCCGAGAGCCGTTGCCCGCGCTCTCCGATCACCGTCTGGTACCCCTCGGGCATTTCCAGGATGAACTCCTCCGCCAAAGCCGCTCGGGCCGCTTCCCGGGCGGCCTCCTCGCCGGCCAGTTGGCTGCCGTAGCAGATGTTATTGTAGACGGTGTCGTTGAAAAGTATGGTCTCCTGGGTGACGATCCCGATTTGGGCGCGAAGTGAATCGAGCTTTAAGTACCGAACGTCATGGCCGTCGATCAGGAGCCTGCCGCGCGTGACGTCAAAGAACCTCGGAATGAGACTGGCCAGCGTGGTCTTACCCGCGCCACTCGAACCCACGATGGCTACGACCTCTCCCTTGCGAATTCGCAGGTCGATGTTGCGCAGCAGCGGCAAAGCCTCTTCGTAGTCGAAATCCACGTTCTCAAACTCAATCTGGCGCTCGAAAGGCGGGAGGGTCGAGGCCCCCGGCTCGTCGTGAATGTCCGGGTGAAGGTCGAGATAGTGAAAGACCTGCTCGGAGGCGCCCACGGCCTGCGCGGCCGCGTTGTGGACGCCGGTCAGCCGCTTGATGGGTTCGTAAGTCTTGATCAGGGCATAGAGAAAGGTCACGAACCCGCCCGTGGTCTGGGCGTGGCGCATGATCTCATTCCGTGCATAAAGTAGAATGCCGGCGACCGTGATGGCGCCCAGGACTTCCATTATCGGCAACGTCGCGGCCTGGGCGCGCACCCAGCGCAAGCTGACGCGCAGCAAGCGGCGCGTGGCGGCCTTGAATTTCTCCACCTCCAAACGTTCCATGCCAAAGGCTTTTACAATGCGAATGCCGGAGAAGGTTTCCTGTAGCACGTTGTTCAATTCCGCCATCTTATCCTGGCTGGATCGGCTGGAGATGCGGATGTAGCGCCCAATGTTGCGAGAGGGAAGCACCACCAAGGGCACCAGGATCAGCGAGCCCAAGGCCAACTTCCAGTCGACATAGAACAGCACTCCGAGCAATCCGACGAGTGTAAAACTCTGCTTCAGGAAATCCGCCGCGGTTTGCGAGACGGCAAACTGGATTCTCTCGATATCGCTAGTAACCGTGGACATCAACCGGCCGGTTGAGGTCCTCGTGAAGAAAGCCATCGACTGCTGGATGATCTTTGAATAGAGCAGGTTCCGGAGATCTCTCACCACGGAATGGCCGATGAAATTGATGAAATAAGTCGCCAGAAACTCGGCCACCCCTTTGATCAATGTCACCGAGACAATAGAGATGGCCACGATGGTCCAGGCATTATGAATCCAGGCCGGGAAGAACGTCTGTAGATAGATTGGCTGGCCTCCGAAAGGCCACTGGAACAAGACAATCTTGCCTGCATCCGTGCCCGGAGCAAGCACGCGGTCAAATGCCGGCTTAATGAGAAACGCCGTCAGCGCCTCACAAGCCCCCACCAGGGCCATCAACAGGAATGCGACCACGAAGCGGAAGGAGTACGGCTCTAGAAAGGCGAGTAGGCGTTGGACTTGGGTCTTCACGTCAAAAGCCCCCGTTCGACCAAGCCCATAGGATGCCCATCACGCAGAAGTTTAACCTCCCAGCGCAACCGAGTCAACCCAAAAGGCTACGAGGAGAGTCGTAACACAGTTAGATGTGGCCCGGCCATCTTGGCCGTGACCTTGCACGGGCAGAATGCCCATGCCGCCGGAAACGGAGTCACTGCCCAATGGGGGCCGGACTGGGTCTGGGAGGGAATTGCCTCGTTCAATCCGAAACTGGGCTTTGTCTGGCAGGTCTTCCGGAGCGACAAGATGACGCTGCCACAGTAGGCCGGCGGGAAGCGTTTTTTGCATTTTTTGCTTGACAAGCCCGGTTCCCTGCGATAGCCTATAATTGTGGTCATTTTGTGGACACATTGTCGCAAGCGAGCGCCGAGGCGCAAGGGAAAGCGGAACGGTCCCGGCTATGGCGGAATGTAGGGAACTACAAAAAATGAAAAATAGTGGGAACGAAGCTAAGAAGTACCTGAAAACAAAGCACATCACTTTTTTTGATGCTGCAAATCATGCGTGTTTTGCGCACCAATCAACAGCAATTTGACCCCAAACGGACCAAAAACCACCACATTTTGCGAAAACGAAGTCAGGACTTGCAACCCCGGCGCGGCGGCAGGAATGCGACAAATAGTCGGCTAGATGGCCTTGCGACTGACATCGGCATCGCCCTGATCCCCGGTCAGGTGCTTGCACCTCATCGGCAGATGGGAGGCGCTCCTAGGGGCTTGAATTGACCAGGTGGCTGGGGTATTCTGAGATACCGAGCGGGGGTTAGCTCCTGGCTCGGCCTTTTTCTTTCCGGCTTTCTTGCATCCCGCGCTACTGGTAATTCGAAGACTATCGTCGAGCGTTTCAAAGCGGAGGTGATCGTCATGCGACGCGCCCTTGGTTCCTCTGCGAACGTGATTCTGGTGCTGTATCTCGTTTGCGGTGCAGGCTTGCGAGCGCAGCAGTCTCGAGGGAGTTTCACGGGAACTGTCAGCGACACGTCCGGCGGAGTGATCCCGGGCGTTGTGGTGACGGCCACCGAGGTCGACACAGGCATCAGTCAGAACTCCGTGACCCAAGAGGACGGCTCCTACACGATCCCCCTCTTGCCTCCCGGCCGCTACCAACTGAGCGCCCAGAAAGCGGGCTTCGAGAAGACTACGCAAGGCATCATCGTTCTGGCCGTTGACGCCCACCCTAGGATTGACTTCCAATTGCAGGTGGGCTCGCAGGCCACCACCGTCGAGGTCCAGTCCAGCGCTCCGGTCTTGGACACTCAAACTTACTCCGTGGGCACGACGGTTGAGCAGGCCAAGGTCAGCGAGCTTCCTTTCAACGGCCGCCAGTTCCTCCAGGCCACGCTTTTCACTCCCGGCGTCGTGCCCGGGTCGCAGGGTTCGGAGCTGAATGACAATCGAGGCGGCTCCATCAATGTAAACGGTATGCGGGAAAGCATGAACGACTTCCTGCTGGACGGCATGAGCGACACGTCGATTGCCGTGGGCACCTACTCGGCCTCGCCGCCCCTCGATTCGATCGCGGAATTCCGCATGGAGACCGGTGTCTACGACGCCAAGTTCGGCACCACGGGCGGCGCCCAGGTCAACATGGTGACCAAGTCCGGGACCAACCAACTCCATGGCTCGCTTTACGAATACCTGCGCAACAACGATCTGGACGCCCGCAACTTCTTCGAGCCCGTCGTTCCACCGTTCCATCGCAACCAGTTCGGAGTCAGCCTGGGCGGGCCCATAGTCGTCCCGCACATTTATGACGGCCACGACAAAAGCTTCTTTTTCATTAACTACGAAGGCCTGCAGGACCGCCTCACCTCTTTCAGCCGCGCCCACGTGCCCACGCTGGCGGAGCGCGGCGGCGACTTCTCCGACCTCCAGGCGTCCGATTGCAGCACCCAGACCGTTTTGCTCGATCCTCTGATCCTCTTCAATTCTTCCGCGCCGCTCACCGTGCCGGGCAACAACGTGAACAACCTCGCCCCGGCATTCCCTTCCGGAACCCTCGACCCGGTGGGCCAGGCGATGGTCAACCTCTACCCCAAGCCCAACCTCGCAGCGGGCTGCGGCGGAGAGAACTTCACGGCGCCGGTGCTCGCCATCATCAATACCAATAGCTACGTGGGCCGGTTCGACCACCGTTTCGGATCAAAGGACAGCATCTTTTACCGTTACAATCTCACCACCGACTCCGAACTGTCTCCCTCCGGCCTGCCCACGGGTGTGCCGGGCTATGGCCTCCGCCGGCTCGATTGGTTCACGGCGACGGGTTTAGATTGGGTGCACACTTTCTCACCCACGGTCATCAATGAAGCGAAGGTTGACTACAATCGCTGGCAGTATGGCTGGACGGCCCAGGACCAGGGAGACCAGGTCAACCAGCAACTCGGGATTCAGGGTGCGCCCACGGCCCTGCGCGATACCGGCTCTCCCAACATCAGTTTCTCACCCTATGACGGTCTGGGATCCTTCACCAGCGCCCCGCAAGCCGGCGCCGTCAACACCTTCGAGTACGCTGATACGTTGACTCAAATCCACGGCAACCACTCGCTGGCTTACGGCGTTCAAATCCGCTCCATCAAGCGGGGCAACTTTTACGAGGATATTGACGCCCGCGACGACTACGGTTTCGACGGCGTGGTGACGGGGTCTCTTGTGGAAGCCGGACTTGAGCAGTCGTTGCCGTCCTCGGTCGTCCAGCA
The DNA here is from genome assembly GCA_963831905.1 of uncultured Acidobacteriota bacterium. Taxonomy (GTDB): domain Bacteria; phylum Acidobacteriota; class Terriglobia; order UBA7540; family UBA7540; genus CAVROP01. The sequence continues at coordinate 1,664,689 of CAWHRX010000010.1, forward strand.
GCTTCTGGGCCAGGCATGTCCGACCGGCAACTGCACCTTCGGCAATGGTGCGGCGGACGCCATGTTTGGCCTTCCTACTTCCTGGATTCGAGGCTTTTCAGGCTACATTTCCGGCGCCGGAAGCGAAAACGACTTCTTTGCTCAAGACACCTGGAAAGCGCGCCGCGACCTGACTGTCACCTTCGGCCTGCGCTACGAGTACAACACCCCCATCACCGACAAGGCCAACCACCTTGCCGGTTTCGACTTCAACAAAGGCCAACTGCTGGTGGCCGGCACCACTCTGGCCACGCTCGAAAGCTTCGTGGGAACGGCGCCGGCCAATACCGCCTCGGGGTATCCGGTGGGGAACTTTGTGGTCTCAGGCCACGAAACCCTCGGCAGCATTGGAGCCAATCGGTCCCTTCAGCATTCCGATCCCCGCGACTTCGGTCCCCGCATCGGTTTTGCCTGGCAGCCATTTGACAGCAAGAAGACCGTCCTGCGGGGAGGATACGGCGTTTACTACGACCAGATGACCGGCGAGCTGTATTTCCAAAAGAGCTTCAACCCGCCGTTCTTCCAAGCCAGTTCGGGAAACCTCCAGGACAACGAACAGCCGGTGTTGGCGGCCCTGTCTACGCCTCCCTCACAGGGTGGCCTGCCGCTGGGCACCGGCCTTTTTCTTCAGGACCTATTCACCTCGCCTGCCTTGGCGCCCACGCTTTTTCCCACTTTGAATCCTGTGATTATCAACTTGCACGATTCCACCATTCAACAGTGGTCGTTGGACGTGCAGCGGGAATTGCCGGGCTCGTGGCTGGTGGATATAGGCTACGTCGGGACTCATGGCGTGCACCTGCCCTTCATGTGGGACCCGAATCAGCCGGACAATTCCAATGCCGCCACCTGCATCAGTAACGGCGGCTCATGCCCACGCGCTTATCCCGACTACCTCACCATGTCCTATACCGATTCTGCGGGTAAGTCGAGTTACAGCTCGCTGCAAGTCAAGGCGGAGAGACATTATTCAAAAGGCATGGCAGTGATTGGGGCCTACACTTACGCCAAGTCCCTCGACACCAACTCGACCTACTACGGAACCAATGGGACCGCGAACTTTCCCGAGAACTCCTTCGATCGCGCAGCCGAGAAAGGGCGCTCCGACTTCGATTATCGGCAGCGCTTCTCGCTGGCTTACGTCTACGACCTGCCGATCGGTACCACGATGTGGAAGTCGTCGAATCGGGCAGCGAATTTCGCCATCCAGGGTTGGGAAGTCGCGGGCATTGCCATGGTCCAGTCAGGCGCTCCCTTTACGCCCACGGTCGACGGCAACCCGAGCCACAACGTGGACGGCAATGATCGGCCCAACGTTGTCTCCGGAGTCTCTTTCTACCCAGCGCATCAGACCGCGCAGCAGTGGGCCAATCCTGCTGCGTTTTCGACGCCCGCACAATACACTTACGGGAATGCCGGCCGGGATATCTTGAACGGTCCGGGCGAGGCCGCCTGGGATTTCTCGCTGATCCGGAACTTCAAGCTGGGCGAGTCAAAGAAGCTGGAATTTCGCGCCGAGATGTTTAACATTTTGAATACAGCCAACTTTACCCTGCCGAACGGCAACGTCAGTTCCCCCTCCTTCGGGGTGATTGGCAACACCGTCCAGCCCATCGCCGGACAGGCCTCCGGCGGGCCAGGCGACCCGCGCGAGATCCAGTTCGCGCTGAGATTGACGTGGTGACGCGCGGGATGCGGTATTCGGGATTCCGGTGGAGCTGCGAAATTCAATAGTCTGGGTCCTTATCTCGCCGACTAGAATCCTGTATCCTGTTAGTGACGACCTCGGAGGTCGAGGTTGGAGGCGAGGAGGAGTGAGATGACCGAGACGATACGCGCCCGAATGAGGGGGGGAGTTTTGGAACCCCTCGAGAAGGTGGACTTGCCGGAAGGGACGGAGGTCTACGTGACGATAAAATTGATCTCTGCCCGCGGGAATCGGGACGCCTTTCGCCGGGCCTTTGGCAAGTGGAAGGGTACGATTGATGCGGAAGCGCTGATTCGGAACATCTACGCGGATCGTTTGATATCAACTCGCCCGGAGCCGAAGCTATGAAAGCGGGCTATCTGGTGGACACTGACTGGGCCATCGACTATTTGAACGGCCAGGACCGAACCCGGGGAGGTTGGACAATACGGCCTCGCCTTTTCGGTGATTTCACTTGCAGAAGTATATGAGGGCATTTACTACTCGAAAGATCCCGAGGGGAATGAGCAGGCCCTGCTCGATTTTCTGGAAGACGTGACGCTCATCAGCGTCGATGAAGAGATCTCGCAGCTATTCGGAAAGGAACGTGGACGGCTTCGTGCTACAGGAAAAATGACAAGCGACTTTGATTTGTTGATTGGGATCACAGCTCGGCGGTACGGCCTGGTTCTCTTGACTAATAACCGAAAACATTTCGAGAACCTCGAGGGTCTTCAGGTTGAAAGCGTGTGAACCGACATCGACCTAAACATGCGAGCGCCCGACGCTGAGGCGCGGCGGTATATTCACCGATGTTTACTCCGGCGCTCCCTCCCATCCGTGTTTTGCTATGGCCGGAACCGCTATAATGCTTATCTCACGCTGATTGCGGAGGGGACACGTCAATGCACCTAGCTGAATTTAGAAATGAACCGCTGCGGGACTTTAAAGGAAACCCGGAACATGAGCTGCGCATGAAGGCGGCCGTAGCGGAAGTCGGAGAGCAGTTGGGCCGGGAATACGAACTGGTGATCAATGGGGAACGGATCAAGACTCAGGATAAGTTTTCCTCAACTAACCCTGGCCAGAAAGATCAAGCCGTTGGGGTAGTCTCCAAAGCCGACGCCGGCCTGGCGGAGCGCGCCATTTGCGCCGCGGATGAGGCGTTCAAGACGTGGAGCCGCACACCGGTCGAGCGGCGCGCGGAACTGGCGCTCGAAACCGCCCGGATCATCAGGGAACGCAAGTACCACTACATGGCGTGGATGTGTTACGAAGTAGGCAAAACCTGGGCGGAGGCCGACGCGGACGTAGCCGAGGCCATCGACTTTGCAGAGTTCTACGCCCGCGAAATCCTCCGGCTCGATCCGCCCCAACCTCTCACTGCGGTTCACGGCGAACGGAACTTCCTGCGTTACGTTCCCTTGGGAGTAGGGATCGTAATTCCGCCGTGGAACTTCCCTCTCGCCATCACCACCGGCATGACTTTGGCCTCGGTGGTGGCGGGAAACACCGTGGTCCTGAAACCTTCGAGCGACGCGCCGGTGATCGCCTACAAGCTGTTCGAAGCCCTGGAGGAAGCAGGAATGCCGGCAGGAGTGGTGAATTATCTCCCCGGCCCCGGTGGCGCGGTCGGAGACCTGCTCGTGGGACACCCGCGAACGCGCTTTGTGGCGTTTACGGGTTCTAAGGAAGTGGGGCTTCAAGTCAACAGTGTTGCGGCCAAGCCCGCGCCGGGACAGATTTGGGTGAAACGCGTAATTGCGGAAATGGGCGGCAAGAACTCGATCGTGGTGGATAGCGAGACGGACTTGGAAGCGGCCGTGGAAGGTGTCACAGTTTCCGCCTTCGGCTACCAGGGCCAGAAATGCTCGGCGTGCTCGCGGGCCATCGTCGTCGAGTCGGTTTATGAAGCTTTCCTCGATAAGCTTGAGCGCCGTGTGGCGCAGATTAAAGTCGGCCCGGCCATCCGGCCCGACACCTACATGGGTCCGGTGATTAACGCCCGGGCCAAGCAGTCGATCCTTGAGTACATCGCGATCGGCAAGAAGGAGGGACGTCTCATTGCCGGCGGCGGTGAAGATCACGGACCGGGCCACTTCATCCAACCGACGGTGATTGCGGATGTCGCCCCCAAGGCACGCATTGCACAAGAAGAAATCTTCGGCCCGGTGCTGGCGGTCCTCAAGGCCAAAAACTTCGAGGATGCCCTGGAGATCGCCAACAACACCGAGTACGGCCTGACTGGCGCTGTCTACTCCAAGAACCGCCAGAAACTGGACAAGGCGGCTGAGGAGTTCTTCGTCGGCAACCTCTACTTCAACCGCAAATGTACCGGCGCCCTGGTGGGCGGCCACCCCTTCGGCGGCTTCAATATGTCCGGCACAGATTCTAAAGCCGGCGGCCGTGACTACCTGCTGCTCTTCACTCAGGCCAAGGTGGTATCCGAGAAACTCGCCGCCTAGCGCTGCGCTGGTTGTTCGGATCCCAACCTATTTCTATTGTCTCCGCAACCTATGCTAGACACCTAGCTGGCCTGGTACGCTGCCTAGCCGATCCCCACCTCTTTCTCCAGCCTTTTGTAGCAGCTCTTGTGGTGATAAAGCTGCTCAAGCGTGCCAGTGTCGATCACGTTCACTCTCGTGCGGATTTCGTGAAACGTTCCTTGAAGTAGACGGTCTATCTGCTCCCTTTGACCTTCTGGAGCGACAAGGAACAGATGGCTGTTCCACAGGTCATAGGCGTGCTTGAGCTTGGCCAATGCGTGGTATAGATCGCCGCCGACCTGGACCTCAAAAACGTAAGTGGGGACGGATTTCTCCACTCGCCTCCATACAACATCAAGCCGCGCTCCGTCCATCTTGTATTCAACCTCCGCGATCAAACCCTGAATCCCCCCCATCTCACAAAGGCGCGCCTTGATTTCATCATGCGTAAGAATGGCACCGGACCTAGCTTTAACCTCTTTAGGCTGGTTCAGGGCTCGACTTGCGGAAGACTCCGCCGGACGGGGTAGGGTGTCCTGTGGGACCAACTGCTCCATAACGCGCTCCGCCGTTTTATTATCGAGTTCTCCGAACCCGCTGCGCGCTAGCATGCGGAACTTCGGATCCCGCACGCTTCGCTCCTTCCAGGCTGTTGGAGGGAGACAGAAACGGACATCGAGCTCCAGCCGGAGAGGCCAAATTACCTTATTCCTGCCGAGTTCATCTGGCCAAAGGGGAAGGTTTTGCCGAAACTTTGTTCGTATCGTCCCAAATCCGACTATGCCGCTGCTTGGTCGCGTGGCGTAGAACAGAACCAGATCTCCCTCGGAAATCCGGTCCCACACGTTCACAGTCCTCCTCGTAGACTTAAGTCCCCAGATATTGCCGTGTTCGAATGCAATCTGCCAGTTTTCGACAGTACCCGCAGCGAGCCAATATCGTGTAGCCACTAGTGGGACCTCCAAACGGCTATTTTCCCTTTGCCGGTTCGTGTTCGCTGACTCGATGCCGCACCCGTCAGTCCAAAGACTGCCCGTGGCACCGGTCGCATATCCGGGCAAGCGTTGCTGCGTAGTCGAGGCGCACGTCTTTGTAATTCACCCACTGGAACGGGTATGGCGGCTGGTTCGTCGCGCGGAAGCGCAAAATGAGGAATTCGTCGAAAGCTGGTGCGGCGTAAGCAATGAGGCGACGTTCCACCTCCGGCGACTCTCGGCAAGGATGGGTGAATCCGCCATGTCCCGTGGTGGGGAAGGCTGTGTCTCCCTCGTAGCTCACGTATTGGTCCGCATGATTAATGCCGACAATGGCCACGCAGACAGGGTTCCGGCCCCCGGCCCGGAACTGAGAAGCTTGATTACGCAGGTCCTTTACGACGCGACCTGTCTGCTTGATCATGGCCTTCGCCAGCACCTTCACCTTGACACCAATCTCGACGGTCGCGATGGAGTCCCATGCCACGACGGCGACCCCGCTTGGTATTCGCTCCCCGAAGGTGCCCTCTCCCCCTCGCGCATCTATACCCCTTCTGCGGTTCTGCACGTCAGGAAGAACGCTCCGCTGCCTCACCGCGGCAGCCAGCTTCAGGGTCGGTTCAATCGCTCTGAGATCTTCGTAGAGACGTATTGCCACCCAGTCGCCTTGATTCGAGGACCTGTGGCGATACATGCGGCCCTCGAACAGTTTCTCGAATTCTCGAAGCATTCTGAATTCCGATTTGTGAACCGTTTGAGGCACAGCGGCAGAATTCTATCACCAACCGGTGTAATATGCTGAAGAGGTTTCGAAGCGCACCGGGCAGGAAAATGAAGAGTGTGGTGCGCGGCTAGCGGGCGGCAACATTGGAGGACGCTTGAGCTCAAAAGAGATATTTCTGCGAATCTGGGAACGGGAATTTCAGACTACGGTCAGGGTGTTCAAGGCCTTCTCTGCGGCTCAACTCGAATTCAAGGCGCACGAGAGGTCTCGGTCAGTGCGCGATCTGGCGTGGCAGTGTGTGATTGATGAGGGAGTGATCGCGAGCACCGAAGCCCGAAACGACCTCAGGAATGTTCCCGCCGGTCCGCCGCTGCCTCAGACGATGGAAGAGATCGTCGCTGCTTACGAGAACGCGCATGCGAAGGCGGTCGCGAAGGTGAGCGGGTTCTCGGAAGATGAGTTCAACCGGACTGTCTCATGCGTCCTGCCGGGAGGGGAATGGAAGATGCCTCAGCCCGAGGCCTTCTGGGGCAACCTGATGGATGAGGTGCATCACCGGGGGCAGCTTACTGTTTATTTGCGCCTGGCTGGGGGGAAGGTGCCTTCTATCTACGGGCCTTCGGGGGATGAGGGGCCGAGATACGGGGCGTGAGCGGGAGGCACCAGCGCTCTTTCTTAGCGTGAACGTAACCCCTCACCCGTCACGCTCCGGCTGATGAAAGCGCCGGAGCGCGACACCCTCTCCCCGAGGGAGAGGGATTCTGTTTCATACCTTGCTCCGGCTGCGTTTCGCACCAACTCCATCGGAGAGGGCTCTTCATCATTCGCTATTTCCCCACGCTCGCCGGGTCGAAGTCGTTTTGCAAGGCGGCGATTTTCACGAGCCAGGACTTGTATTGTGCGAGTGAGAAGGGCGGCAGGCCCTGCAAGTAGTGATTGACGTAGCGGTGCCCGTTGGCGGTCCACTCCATCAGGAAGAGTCGCTTGCCGGAGTGGAACACCGGGATGCTGCCCACGTCAAGATTCTCGTTCGCCTTCGACGCGTAGTCGCCTTCCAGCAGAGTCTCACCCGAGTCCGCATCCCAAACGCGATAATGGCCTCGGGCGTCTTCCCTTGAATCATTGCCGACCACCACGCGGACGCGCCAGTCCTGGGGCTCGTCCACCATGAGGCAGACAGGTTGCTGCACGCGGCGAAGGTAGTGGTAAGCAAGCTTCTTGTTGAAGTAGTAGTCCACGATGGCATCGGAAAACTGCGGCCAGCCGTCCATGACATTCCACCAGATCAGGCCGGTGCTGCGCCACTTCTTCAGGCGGGTCATCTCCACGAAGAACTTTTTCGCCTCGGCCTGGGAAACCTGCGAGGCCAAGATGAAGTCCTGTATGTTGTCCGGAATCTCACCGAACAATTCCTTCACCTGGTTCGCCATCAGGTTGATGCGGTACGGGTTTCCCGACATGTCGGTGGAATGAAAGACCCACTGGGGATTGTCTTTCCAGGGCCACACGTGGTGTTCGTCCACGAAGCGCTGGATGGAGGAAAGCCCGGGGCAGCCGTGGTAGCCGATCTCGCTCACAAAGTGCGCGGTGTGCTGGGTGTAATAAGTGCTCTTGAAATAGTCGCGCGGGCCCCAGAGGTGGTCCTCGGGCATGAGTTGCGTTTTCCCGGTGGCAATGACTTCCGGAGCCATGTAGGGAGAGCTGGGAAGATACGGCCGGTAAGGATCGCACTGGAAGACCACCTGCGGCAAGACCTCCCGCGTGATCTTGTTGTGGGCGGGATCAAGGCCGGAGAAAAAATAAGACTGGTCCGCTTCGTTGTCGCCCGACCAAAGGGCGAGAGAAGGATGGTTGCGCAGCTTTCTCACGACCGAGATGGCTTCGTTTCTCATAACCTCGAGGAATTCGGGCGTCTGCGGGTAGATCGCGCAGGCCATTGAGAAGTCCTGCCACACCATAATTCCGTTGCGGTCGCAGATATCAAAGAAAGCGTCGTCTTCGTAGACGTTGCCGCCCCAGCTTCGGAGCATGTTGCAACCGAGGTCAATAAAGAGCGCGAGGATCTTCTCGTAACGTCCGGCGTCGCGGCTGTGAAAAGCATCCGCGGGCACCCAATTGGAGCCTTTCACCAGGATCGGCACGCCGTTGACCCTGAAAAGGAACTGGCCGGGCTTTTCGATGCTGGTGATCTCGGTCCGAATCAACTCGATTTTGCGGATTCCCACCTGGTCCTGGCGCGACGCCAGCACTTTTCCGTCCAACAAGAGCTGGGTCGTCACCTTATAGAGGTTGGCATCGCCGTAGCCCTTGGGCCACCACAAGCGGGGATCGCGGACCCGGATTTCAAACCTGCCGGCGGTGAATTCCAGCTTGTGAACCTGCGAGAAGGTGGATTCGCCGCAATGGCCTTCGACTCGCAGCCGAAGTTGGGGAAGCAGCGCCAGGTCCGTGCTTAGTTCGTAGGAGGCGGCCAGCGTCGCCTCTCCCGGATCGACGGACAGCGTGGTGAAATACATGTCCTCGAGTTCGTGCTGGGCGTGAACAATGAGCTCCACCGGGCGCCAGATGCCGGCCGAGACCGCCCGCGGCATGATGTCCCAGCCGTAAGAGTGCGCGGGCTTCCTGATCCAGACTGCCTCCTGGTTGGTCTTTCCCGCGCTGATGGTGTATGCCGGGTCGTACCGCTTCGAGGCGGCCTCGATGATGGGTGACCTTAATCTCACTGTCAGGGTGTTTGGCCCGGCAGGATTCAATTTGCCGGTGACGTCGAAACGCTGCTCGATGAGGGCGTCGGCGGTCTCACCCAGTTCCTTCCCGTTGAGCCAGTACGTGGCAAGGCAATCCACGCCACGGAAGCGCAATTCCACCCGGCGGCCGGCAACGCTTGCTGGGCTTCGAAACTCACGCTGGTACCACCACTCGTAGAGTTCGTAGGGCTTCAGCTTGGCGAGGTTGTCGGCGAAGAACAGGTCGGGGGGTAATTCGCCCTTCGCCGACAGGTCGAGTTCGACGTTGCCGGGCACCGAGGCTTCGATCGAGGTTAATCCTTCGGTCCGGAGCTGGTCGGGATGGGTGATCTGGTATTTGCCTTGGGGAAAATAGAAAAGCTTCCATTTGCCGTCGAGGCTTACCCGCATGGTTTCTGAGCCTTGTTGCCCAGCGGCGGCCTTGGCTGCACGCGCCCGAAGCCATGGGATGGTTACAAGAAAACATAACAACAGAATATGCGGCTTAACCTTGATCATGCTTGCTGTCCTTCCGCGGTTGCGCGATCCCTCATAAGAACGAAGATTTATACTACATTCCACATCTCAGGGGCGGATAAATAAACTCCGGACACGGGACGCTGGATTCACGCTTGCGGGGGTTGAGTGGCACGCGAAAAACTCGTTATGCCAACCCTTAAGTATTTCGTACTAGCGTCCCTGGATTGAACGTGGTAAATTAAGGCACCTCAGGGCGTTTCGAATCGACAGGCTCTGGCAAAAAGTTCGTCCGTGAAGAGTCCGCTTCCTTGGGCGGGCATGAACGTATGCGCCTTGCCGCATACGGGAAAGCTGCAACGAAGGTCACCAGCCGAAAAAGGAGAGTTCCATAACATGAAGGTCCTGATGGTTTATCCCGAGTTTCCAGACACTTTCTGGAGCTTCAAACACGCTCTGCCATTCCAGGGGAAGAGGTCGGCGTTCCCGCCCCTTGGCTTGTTGACGGTCTCATCGCTGCTTCCCGGCCACTGGCAAAAGCGTCTCGTGGATATGAATGTCGGGCGCCTCGATGACTCCGATCTTGACTGGGCCGACGTGGTTTTCATCAGCGGTATGCTGGTGCAGGGCCCTTCGATGAAGGCGCAGATTAAACGCTGCAAAGCTCGCGGGTTGCGCACCGTGGTGGGCGGCCCCATCGCCAGCGCTAAGGACAGCGCCATCGCGGAAGCGGATCATGTGGTGGAAGGAGAAGCGGAGGAGATCATCACCGAACTGGCGGCGGACCTCGAAGCCGGCGCGGCGCGCGCGCATTATCTCAGATCCCAGCTTCCCGACGTCACGCGTGCGCCGCTGCCTGATTTGCGGTTAGCCCAAATGCGGCGGTACAGCTCGATGGCCGTACAGTACTCGCGCGGTTGCCCGTTCACCTGTGAGTTTTGCGACATCATCGAGATCTACGGGCGCCGCCCGCGCACTAAAACTCCTGACCAGCTCTGCGCCGAACTCGAGCAACTCTACGCTGTCGGTTGGCGGGGACCGGTGTTCATGGTGGACGACAACTTTATCGGCAACAAGAAGAACGTGAAGGAGATGCTGCCGCAACTGGTGAAGTGGATGCGCGACCGTAAATTCCCCTTCTCGCTTTACACCGAGGCTTCGGTAAACTTGGCCGAGGACGAGGAGTTGCTGCGCCTGCTGCGCGAAGCTCACTTCAGCCGGGTCTTCCTGGGCATTGAGACGCCGGTGGCCGAGAGTCTTAAAGAGACGACCAAATTCCAAAACCTGCGCAAGGATCTGCGCGAGAGCGTTAGACTGATCCAGTCTTACGGCATCGAGGTGATGGCAGGTTTCATCGTAGGGTTCGACAATGATCCGGCGAACGTTTTCGAGCGGCAGATTCAATTCATTCGCGAGGCCGCTATCCCCCTCTCCATGGTTGGCCTACTCACCGCGTTGCCCAACACCCAGTTGTGGCGGCGTCTGAAGACCGAAGGCCGGCTCATCAAAGAGAGCCTCGGCAACAACACGCTCGTGGACCTGAACTTCATTCCCAAGATGGATAAACAGCAGCTCCTCGAAGGGTACCAGCGAATCTTGCGGACGATTTACAGTCCCAAGGAGTATTTCGAACGGGCGTCCACCTTCCTCTCGCAGCTCGGCGAGGCGGCCCGCTCGCCGGTGGTGTTCTCCGACATCATGGCACTGGGCAGGTCGCTTTGGCGGCAGGGATTTGTCCACAATTACCGCATAGAGTATTGGAAGTTCCTCGCCCAGACCCTTCGCCGGCATCGTCACCATTTCAGCAAGGCCATCACCCTCGCCATTATGGGCCACCACTTCTTCGAATTGACTGCGGCCGGGGAGAAGATAGATTGCGAGACCAGCGCGGCGGTGAGTTGATGGTCGATTGAGGTTTCTCGAGGTCTGCGTGAACTATTGGCGTTGGTTGGCCTGCTTCCTGCTCGTGGCCGGGAATATCTTTGCCCTGCCCTCGGGCCCCAGCGACTCCGACGGAGCGGCAATCAGAGAGGCAGTGCAGTGGATTCACGCGACGCCTAGCATTCGCGCCGAATACCAATACATCCTCACCTGCCGCCTCCGGCTGCTCATCTTCTGGGTCGGCCGGGATGACCTGGGAGGCGGCTATATTAAGGTGGGCCGGGCGGCGGATGATCCGAGCCTGCGCATGATCCAACTGCTTTTTGGCTCCGATCCCGCCAAGACTCCGCGGGCCATCAACCGCTGGGGTGCGGGCACCGAAGTCGACAAACTGAATACGAGTGAGACCCCGGTGGCAAGCGTGTTTGTAGGCTTCATGAAGTCTTCGCAAGGCGAATCGGCGTCCGCTATGCAGCGGGAGCTAGCCCACGAGGATACCGCGGGAAGGCATCGTTTTGAAGCCATCATCAGCCGAGTGGACGGCGCCCGGGCCATCTCCACCACCGTACCCTTCAACAGCGACAAGGATTATGACATGAGCCAGCTTGCCGCCGCGCAAACCATGGCCTTGGACCAATTAGGGGATGACCAGGCGCGGAAGTTCCGCCGTTTAGACGGCCCGGAGCACGGCGCGTGCGATCGCCGCGGCGGATTCCTGTCTACAACAGAGGAATTGCTGGAACGGTCCCTGACCGGGGAGAAGACTCCCGTCTCATTATGTTACGTGTATAACGCCCGCCCGTACACTCTGACGCTTCAACGAGTGAGTCGAGTGCCCACCAAGGATGTCGAGATTACTCTTCACGACCACGGGCAGAAAACCCGCCGATCATACCGAGACCTCGAGGAATCACAATTCCAGATTCGCAACGGGGAGTCCGGCGCCAAAACCAATTTCAGTGTTTTGCTGGGAACCACGGGCGAACTGCGAGGAGTTCCGGTGCAGATCAACTACCAGCCGAACTGGTGGTTTCAGATTGTTCTGAATCTGAAACCCCAGCCGCGGGACGAGCCGGCCAAGTAACGCCCTATGTCATTCTGAGCGAAGCGAAGAATCTCGGCAGTTGTATCTTCTCCGGTACTACGGAGATTCTTCGCTTCGCTCAGAATGACGGCGCCACCTCTTTCGGGCTGCCTTTCAGATTGCGAAAATAGTCAATGGTCCGGTGCAGACCTTCTTCCAGGCCGATGCGGGGCTGCCAGCCCAGGAGGCGTCGAGCGCGAGAGATATCCGGCCGGCGGCATTTGGGATCGTCCACCGGCAAGGGGTGGCGGACCATGCGACTGGAACTGCCGGTAAGCCGGGCGATCAGCGTGGCGATTTCGACGATGTGCAGTTCGGTGGGGTTTCCCAGGTTGACAGGCAGGTGAACGTCCTCCGCGCCGGCAGCCGTTGCTTCAGCCTCTGCGGGGTTGTGAAAGAGCAGCCGGAGAATGCCCTCCACGAGGTCGGAGACGTAGCAAAAACTGCGGGTCTGAGTCCCTTCCCCGTAAATCGTGAGGTCTTTGCCTTCCAGAGCCTGAACGATGAAATTTGAAATGACGCGGCCGTCGTGAGGCCGCATGCGAGGGCCATAGGTATTGAAGATGCGGACGATGCGCGTGTCCAGTTGGTGATAGCGATGATAGGCAAGGGTTATGGCCTCGGCGAAGCGTTTGGCTTCGTCATAAACCCCGCGCGGTCCAATGGGGTTTACGTGGCCCCAATAGTCCTCCGCTTGCGGGCTCAGTTCCGGATCTCCGTAGACTTCTGAAGTGCTGGCCAACAGGAAGCGGGCCTCACGGGCTTTGGCAAGCCCCAGGGCATTATGCGTCCCGAGCGATCCCACTTTGAGCGTCTGGATGGGCAGGCGGAGGTAGTCTACTGGGCTTGCCGGAGAGGCAAAGTGGAGCACCGCATCGACCGGACCTTCCACTTTGATCGGCTTGGTCACATCGTGGCGGACGAAGGTGAACGAGGGATGGTTCTTGAAGGCGGCAAGGTTTTCCAGGCGGCCGGTAATTAGGCTGTCCACGCAGCAAACCTGGTGCCCTGCGGCAAGCGCTTGCTCGCACAGATGGCTTCCCAGAAAACCTGCCCCGCCGGTAATGACAATCCTCAACAGAATCCCTTCCTCGTAGCGGCGAGTTCACCTCGACGGGCAGCGAAATGCCGGCGTAATTTCCGGTAGTGCCCCGACTTCCGTCGTAACGCCGGCTTCCAGCCGGCACCGGAGCCGCCAAGATGGCGGCGCTACGACCGAATTAGCACAGCACGTCATTTCCCTTCCCTATCTCGCCGCAGGGACGTCTTTGCGGGCGGGCGCCCCACTTCCGACGTCCACGTATTCAAATCCATGCTCAATCAGGGCGGCGCGGGAGAACATGTTGCGGCCATCGAAGATCAAGGGCCGGGCCATGATCTGGCGAACCTTGTTCAAATCCAGGCGCAGGAATTCCTCCCACTCGGTCAGAGCCAGAACGGCATCCGCACCTTGAGCCGCCGAGTAAGCGTCCGGGCAATACTCGATTTCAGGGATCTGGGCTTTTGCCTTCTCCATCGCCTGGGGATCGTAGGCCCGCACGACGGCCCCTTCCGCGAGCAGTCGCCGGATGATTGCCAGCGCAGGGGCGGACCGCACATCGTCCGTGCAGGGCTTGAAAGCGAGCCCCCAAACTCCGATACGCTTGCCGCGAACCACCCAGAGCTCATTCTTGACTTTGTCCACGAACAGATCGATGCGGTGCTGATTGATTCGCTCCACTTCGCGCAGCAGACTGAAATCGCAACCGGCGCTTTGGCCGACGCGCACGAAGGCTTGAAGGTCCTTGGGAAAGCAGGAACCGCCAAATCCAACGCCCGGTTTGAGAAAGCTGCCGCCGATCCTGCTGTCCATGCCGATCGCCTCGGCCACCTTGCCGGCATCCGCTCCCACCGCTTCGCACAGGTCGGCAATCATGTTGATGAAGGAAATCTTCAGGGCGAGGAAAGAGTTCGACGCGTGCTTGATCAGCTCCGCGCTGTTGATGTCGGTCACCACAAAAGGCACGCGCGGGCGCTTGCCGCAATTGTCGTGGATGGGGCAGACGAAACTCTGCTCCAGCACCGGCCGATACACTTGCTCGAGCAGCTCAGCCGCTTTTGCGGAATCAACCCCAACCACGATCCGGTCAGGATGGAAAAAGTCCTCGACTCCCGATCCCTCCCGCAGGAACTCCGGATTGGAGGCAACGTCGTAGTGGAACTGCGCGTTGTCACCGTAGATGCTGAAGTGCTTCTGCAGCCGGCGGCCGGTCTGCACCGGGACGGTGCTCTTCTCAATCACCAGATGGTAGCCTCGTGCGCTGGCCGAGATTCTCCGCGCCACCAGCTCCACCGAGGAAAGGTCCGCCTCGCCATTCTCGAGCGGCGGAGTGCCCACGCAGATAAAGATCACCTCGCATTGCGCCAGCGCGTCTTCGATCCGGGAAATGAACTCCAACCGCCCCGCCTCCCGGTTGCGCTTGACCAGGTCCCCTAAGCCCGGCTCGTAGAAGGGCATCCCTCCCGCATTGAGAGTATCAATCTTTCCCTGGTCGTCATCGACGCAGATAACCCTGTGGCCCGTTTCTGCCAGGCCCGAGGCAGTGATTAAGCCCACATAGCCGGCTCCGATTACCGTGATGTTCATATGAGTACTGTTCCTCCACCGGAAGGAAGTTGCTTTCCTCTACTTCGAAGCGTACCACAAACCTTGCTCACTGAGGAAATTCTCCCCCGTGAGGATGCCTCGCCCCCCGTCCTACGATGGAAAAATCAAAACAGCTCTCGCCAAGGCGCCAAGACGCAAATAAGCGCGAAGGAGAAGTCTCTGCTCTTCTTTGCGAACTTTGCGGCCTTTGCGGCTTTGCGTGAAACCGGTTGCTCGCCCTGGTTCTTCCCGAGTGGCGTGCCTATGGGAGCGGACTCCGGAACACGGGATAGCCCCTCGACGACCCAAAAAATGAACGAACGAACCAGGAATGTCTATGAAAACAAAGGATAATGACAATAAGTCATGGCAGAGAGGAACCAAACGGTCGAAGTGTGCCAGGCTGGATCCGACTCGACGCCCCAGACGGACTCCGGGACGCGGGTCGGCCCCTCGACGACTCAAAAAATGAACGAACGAACCGGGAATGTCTATGAAAACAAAGGATAATGACAATAAGTCATGGTGCGGAGGAGCTGAGGGGTCGAAAGGTGCAAAGCTGAATCCGGCTCGAAACCCCAGACGAACTCCGGGAGGCGGGTTGGCACCTCGACGACTTGAAAAATGAACGAACGAACCGGGAATGTCTATGAAAACAAAGACTAATGACAATAAGTCATGCCCGAAAACCGCGTCATTCCCGCGAAAGCGGGAATCCATTGTGTTCTGGACCGAGATTGGACCCCCGCTTGCGCGGGGGTGACGACGTTTGCGATTTTCATCCGTTTGGGTAGGCGCACCCCATGACCGCTCCGGCGCTCGGCTACGACAAGATGTCCACCAAGTGACCACGGCAATAGGCTACCATACCGCGCTTGGTTTGTCAAGCGAAAAACGCGCAGTGGTGCAGTCTGACGTTCTAGCGGCGAGTTGGCGCGGCAAATGGCGGCGTAAGGCCGGCGGCGTTTGCCCGGCACTTGTACTGACTTGGGTCTGACGCACACCCGGCCTACGGCAAGTCCCACTAATAAAACAACTTTGGGCGACACGCCTGTTTGATTCGTGGGCGCACGGTCACTGGGATTTTCGTTTTGTTCTGCTGTTTTTCCTTAAGGCACGTCCAATCTGATCAACTACATAATCACGGTGCCCGCTTGGTAGCGACGCAAGCGGGCCTACTTTCCGGCGCGTTTCCTCGTTTCGTTCGTGGTAGAATCTGCCCAACGATTTCTCCCCGTTCACGACAGCCGCTCGAGGCGGGGAAAGGGGGAACCATATATGCCATCGGAGCCTGACGCCGCAGCGGCTCACTGTCACCTCGACCTCGGCAACGCGCTCCTCGACAAGGGAGAACTGGACGGGGCGATAACAGAATTCCGGGAAGTGCTGCGCCTAAACCCCAATCATGACGATGCGCACTACTGCCTTGGCGTCGCGCTCGGTCGAAAGGGCGACGGGGATAGTGCGATTGCAGAGTTCCGTGAAATGCTGCGCCTGAACCCTAAGAACGAATTTGCGCACTACGCTCACTACTGCCTTGGCATGGAGCTCCACAACAAAGGCGACCTGGACGGGTCGATTGCGGAATACCGCGCCGCCATTCGCCTCCAGCCGGACTTCGCAGATGCGCACCATAAGCTAGGATTTTTGCTAAGAAACGAGGGCGAGTTTCACGGCGCGATGGCGGAATACCGTGAGGTCGTGCGCTTGAACCCGAATAGTGCCGAGCCGCACGTCTTCCTCGGCCATGCCCTCTCAAGCAAGGGGCGAATGCGTGGCTACGACCCAGGCGGTGCGATTGCTGAATACCGCGAGGCGTTGCGCCTGGACCCGAATAGTGACGAAGCCCACTGGGGCCTCGGCACTGTGCTTGAGGATACGGGTGACACGGAGGGGGCGATCGCGGAATTTCGCGAAGCATTGCGCTTGAACTCCAAGAATGACCTGGCGCACCGCTGCCTCGGCGACGCACTCGGACAGAAGGGCGACTGGGA
Organism: uncultured Acidobacteriota bacterium; assembly: GCA_963831905.1. Lineage (GTDB taxonomy): Bacteria > Acidobacteriota > Terriglobia > UBA7540 > UBA7540 > CAVROP01. The sequence continues at coordinate 1,681,387 of CAWHRX010000010.1, forward strand.
CGTAATCGTGGCTTACGAATGCGAAGCTCTGCGCCTCAATCCGAACGACGACACCGCCCATTACAATCTTGGCTGCGCTTTTGAGCAAAAGGCTTTGCAGGAGTACCGCAGGGCCTGCGAACTCAAATCTCAATACGTCCATTACCGGACGGCCTACGAGCGCCTCGCGAAAAAGACGAGCGAGTAACACCTTATCGTGATTCGATCTCATCCCTGTTGGCATTTGGCATCTTTTTCGGTGCCGCCAAATGATGAGAGCGCAGTAGTTCGAGCGCGCCAGCGCTCGCCGGCCCGGTTCACCCATGCCTCCGCGCGGCATTACATCGCGCTACGTCCCGTCACGACTGGTCACTGGTCACTAACCATTTTTTTTACAGACAGCTTACACTTTTGTCCCCGCACACGGTTCTATTGACTTGATGGTCGGGGTTTGGACCAGAGTGAATCCTTGGGGTAGCTGAGGATGAGCTATGTTGCCTCAGCGGTGACAGCGACAGTCTTATGACCTGATGATTCATCGCGGGCTGGAGCCCTGCCTCAAGATCCACTAAATTCCAGTATGTTAGAGGCGTACCGCCTCTTAGGAGGACTCAAATGGCAACCGCTATTGTGAACAAATATGGAATAGCCTTCCACAGTTTGGCACAACTTCACTTCGAAGGTCGAGGTATTGATTGGGATGGTTTGAATGATGAACTGCGTCTCGTTTTGGAGAAGAAATCCATAACATCAACCGATACGGCAATTTGGGAACTTAAACCTGGCCCCCTTACTCTGGATGAAATCATGTCAATACTGGAAAAGTACGGTTTCGAGGTTATCCGCGGCAGTGATAATTACGATGAGAATCTTCAGGCTCTAGGTTAGTAGTTGGCCACGCTGGCGCCGCCGGCATTGTCTTTTATGTCGGCGACCGTTAAGAAGCAAGGATAGGCTAGGGTTAGGACGCGTGGACACAGATGTAGCGCGTGTTGCTTGAAAGCGCATATCAAAAGCAATGTATGGGGCACCCGCGTTTTTAGAGCCCCGTCAGGGGCGGCATAGAGTAGCCCAGGGCGTAAGCCCTGGGTTTAACGGCCCTCGCCCCGTCCGTCGGTTGACGGACACCCCTCTCCCGCCCGGCGGGAGAGGGGACGGGGGTGAGGGTGGCCGTCGCGACCCACGGCTTGCGCCGTGGGCTAAATTCTGCCGCCCCTGACGGGGCTAACAGAAATACAAAGCCGAAGGTTCAGCCGCATACGTTGACAGTGCGCCCGTATCTGTTTGAGAATCATAGAGTGAGATAAGAGTTTAGGGAAAAGTCCAGCAGGCAAGAAACCAGCAAAGATGAAGTAGCAAAGACGACCGGGGAGGAAGCGGCATGATCGTCGGAATTCCTAAGGAGAGCTTTCCGGGGGAGCGGCGTGTGGCGTTGGCGCCGGCGGTAATTCCGAGTTTGCTCAAGGTGGGTTTCGAAGTGGTGGTGGAGGCGGGGGCGGGGGCTGCGGCCGGCTATCCGGATGCGGAATACACCGCCAAGGGAGGCAAGATTCTCGCGCAGCGCGCCGAGGTGTTCAAAGCCGCCGATGTGGTGCTTCAGGTCCTCTGCTACGGATCGAACGACGTGACGGGAAAGGCCGATTTGCCTTTGCTTCGGGCCGGCCAGGTGCTGATCGGTTTCCTGCGCCCTCTGGGCTCCGTCGAAACCGTTCAGGAAATCGCCGCGACGGGAGTGTCGTCGTTTTCCATTGAACTCATGCCGCGCACGACGCGCGCCCAAAGCATGGACGCGCTGTCCTCGATGGCCACCATCTGCGGTTACAAAGCCGTGCTGCTGGCGGCGGACCGGCTGCCGCGCATGTTCCCCATGCTGACCACAGCCGCGGGAACCATCACTCCGGCGCACGTCTTCATTATCGGTGCAGGCGTGGTGGGGCTTCAGGCCATCGCTACGGCCCGAAGGCTGGGAGCCATCGCTTCGGCTTACGACATGCGGCCGGCGGCCAAGGAACAGGTGCAGAGCCTGGGGGGGCGGTTCGTCGAACTCGAGGTCGAAGCCCAGGATGCCCAGGACGCGCGTGGCTATGCGCGCGCCCAGGACGAGTCGTTCTACCAGCGCCAGCGCGAGCTGCTCGGCCGCGTGGTGGCCGAAAGCGACGTGGTGATCAGCGCGGCGGTCATCCCGGGCAAGCGCGCGCCGCTGCTCGTAACGCGCGACATGGTGGAGCAGATGGCCCCGGGCTCAGTGATCGTGGATGTCGCGGCGGAGCGCGGAGGGAATTGCGAACTCACTCAGCCCGGCAAAGTCGTTGTCGAGCACGATGTTACCCTAATCGGTTATATCAACCTGGCGAGTACCGTTCCTTATCATGCCAGCCAGATGTACGCGCGAAACGTCGCGTCGTTTCTCACTCACCTGACCAAAGACCGTAAAATCGTCATCGATACCAGTGACGAGATCACGCGCGAAACGCTGATCACACAGGGCGGGAAAGTCGTGAATACAAGAGTGAGGGAATTCTATAAGCTGGATGGGCAGAAAGCTTAAGACAACCGATGCTGGAATAAGCTTGTAGGGGGACGGCTTGCCGTCCCCGCATTTCTACTGGCCCCAACGAGGGTAGGGCAAGCCCTACCCCCACAGGTTTTCAAGGCAGGAGAACAACATGACGTTTGATCTGATCAGCAACCTTTGGGTTTTTGTGCTGGCGGCTTTCATCGGATTTGAGGTGATCAAGCGCGTCTCGCCGCTGCTGCATACGCCGCTGATGTCGCTCACCAACGCGCTGGACGCCATCGTGGTGGTCGCCGCGATCATCATTTGCGGACGGCACAAGAGCACCCTTTCGACCGTGCTTGGGGCGATCGCCGTAGCCGCCTCGTTCAGCAATATGGTGGGCGGCTTTGTCATTACGGACCGCATGTTGCGAATGTTCAAAACGACCAGGACGAAAAAGCCATGAACCCTCTCACTGCGCAACAACTCATCGATCTTGCCTACCTTATCGCCGTGGCCTTGTTCATCCTGGCCCTCAGGTGGTTGAGTTCGCCGGCCAGCGCGCGGCATGGCGTTCTGGCAGGGGAAATCGGAGCGGCCCTGGCGGTGGTCGCCACGCTCTGCAACTACGAGATCATCGACTACAAATGGATCACGGTGGCCTTGGTGGTCGGGGCGGTGGTGGGCGTCCCACTCGGCCTGGTTCACATGACCGCCGTGCCCCAGCGGACGGCCTTGAGCCACGCTTTTGGGGCTCTGGCCGCGGCCATGATTGGTATCGCCGAGTATTACGTGCGCCTGCCCCACGTGGCCAAGTTTGAGATGGTGGAGATCTCCTTGGAGGTGATCATCGGGTCGCTCACCTTCACGGGCAGCTTGATTGCCGCGGGGAAACTCCAGGAAATCCTGCCGCAGCGTCCCATCACCTACAAAGGGCAGAACTTCGTCAGCCTGTCCGTACTGGGAGCGGCCGTGCTCTTGGCGCTGTGGTTAATGTTCCATCCCGAGCATTCGCGCCTATTTCCTGCCATGGTCGGAATCTCGCTGATCTTCGGCGTGATGCTGGTGACGCCCATCGGGGGCGCAGACATGCCCACGGTCATCTCGCTCCTGAACTCTTATGCCGGACTTTCGGCCGCCCTCCTCGGTTTTGTGCTCAACAACAAGGCGCTGGTGGTCGCCGGCGCCCTGGACGGCTCCTCCGGCTTCATCCTCTCGGTAATCATGTGTAAAGCGATGAACCGGTCCTTTACCAACGTCATGTTTGGGGCTTTCGGTCAGGTTCAGGTTTCGGCCAGCGCGGTGAAGGAAGAGCGGCCGGTGCGCAGCGCCAGCGCGGAAGAAGCCGCTGCGATCCTCGGCAATGCCAACAGCGTCGTCATCGTTCCCGGCTATGGAATGGCCGTGGCCCAGGCGCAGCATAAAGTCCGGGAGCTTTACGATACGCTTATCAAAAGAGGAGTGGATGTGAAGTTCGGCATCCATCCTGTGGCAGGACGCATGCCGGGCCACATGAACGTTCTGCTGGCCGAGGCGGACATTCCTTACGACAAACTGGTTGACATGGACGCGATCAATCCGGAATTCCCTCAGACCGACGTGGCCTTGGTGATCGGCGCTAACGACGTCACCAATCCCGCCGCAAGGACCGACCAGGGCAGCCCCATCTACGGCATGCCTATCCTCGAGGTGGACAAAGCCCGAACCGTGATGGTGATCAAGAGGAGCATGAGCCCCGGGTTCGCGGGCATCGACAACCCACTCTACTACCTCGACAGAACCTTGATGCTCTTTGGAGATGCGAAGGCGTTCGTGGGCGATATCGTTCGAGAGTTGGCGGGAGGGCACTGAAAAGCAGAAGTCAGAAGTCAGAAATCAGAAGTCAGAAGGCGGAAACCGGCATTTTGGATTCGGCGAGACACCCTTAGCTGACATTCCGAGTGTACACGGGCCTGCAGCCCGCCGATATAGATGAAAGTCGCTGTCATCCTGAGCGAAGCGAAGGATCTGCAGTTCCGGTCCGAGGCGAACTAATGCAGATTCTTCGCTTCGCTCAGAATGACAGACTTTGAGTGAGCGAAGCGAGGAATCTTGCAGTGTTTCCCGCGCAGAGCGAGATTCCTCGCTGCGCTCGGAATGACACTGCTTTCTTCCATTCGAGATTCGCAAAGCAGCCGAGGAGAGGACGTTCTTACTCCTGACTCCTGACTCCTGACTCCTGACTCCTATTTCTTCTTCAGTGACCGGATATAGGTAATGACCGCCGTAACCTGTTCGTCACTAAGCTTGTCTCCAAAAGCAGCCATGGCTGTCCCCTTCTTCCCGTCTTTGATGACGACCCTAATCTGCTTGTCCGTTATCGACGCCTGCCACTTCGGCGAGGTGAAGTCCGGGGTCTTGAGCGCCGCGAATCCCTTCCCGTCGGCACCGTGACACATGACGCAGTTGTTCTTGAAAACCGCATCCCCGTCATCAGCCGGAACGGCAGCGTGAAAAGCGAGAGAAGAAATAAACAAGCCCACACCAATCAGCAAACATGTCGAGCCAAAGCGAAGGTTGATCCTCATAAGTCTCCTGGGTCCTGAGATGCGTTCCCGGTCGAAGCCGCGTCAACCATCTATGCCCTTGATCGAATCGACCGTCCTGAAGTTACATTCCCATATTATCAGGAGCGCGAAAAAACTGCATGGGCTATGCGTCTAAGACGCATCACGACAGGCGTCAGCAAAGTTGCGGTTGCGAAAAGTCTGGACGAAAACTTATACTGAAATGGGCTCAGGGTGCTAACGAAAAACTCCGGTCAGGGGTCCGGGAGGTTCAAACCATGGCAGCACTGCGCGAAAAAAGGAGAACTCTGCGTTGGGGACTCACCGTGTTATCGAGCGCCTTCTTGATATCGTGCCTGCTGGTTCAGACAGGCCACTTCGGGCGCGCCGACCAAACAACCGCCCCGGGCGTCCGTGAGATCCAGCTAGGCCGAGCCCATCCTGATACGCTGTATGCGCTGACGGTGTGGGTTAAAGATCCCGCCACGCTGCGCGGGGACGACGCGGTTTTGGCCACGGTGAGAGACGGACGAGGGGACGTCGAATCCAAGTGGCTGCACAGCGCCGACTTGGATTTTTACCTTACCCTCCGGCCGCGCGGGCCCGGCTCGATTTCCGTTCGTCTCTCCGCTCCCTCGAACGGCCACCTTCCGGAAATCGGCGCCACTTTGAACCGGATTGCCATGGCGCCGGCCCACACGTCAAACCAGACCGGCGACCTAAGGACGGGCTTAATCGGCGCTTTGCCCAACGGGACTTGGCAATCCGCTCAGCGGTTCGATTTCGGGCAGACGATTTACGGGAGTAACGACGAAAGGCCCTACGCACCTTCCAGAGTCGAAGACGCTTACCTGGCAATGCTCAAGGGCTTTCAATGGTTCAAGTTCACCTTTCCAGGAAAGGCGCCGCGGCTCGTCTATTTTGTGCTCAACGTTGCGGATCGCGACGTGCCGCTCGACGTGGACATCTTCCAGGCAGGTAAGAATGCCGCCGGGCAGCCCGATGTCGTTCTCTACGACAAGGGAGAATTTGTTTACCAGATCGAGGCGACGCAGAATTACCCGGGGCTCTATAAGTTTCGCACGCGCATTCTGGACCCGGGCCAGGAATACTATGTGCGCGTGGCAGCCAATCACCCTGCCTTTCAGCTTCGTACTTATGATTACCCGGTTCCGCCTTACTCTGATCCACACCTGGCGGTGCGCGCGGGAATGGACTTCCTCATCAACATGGGCGACACCTGGCTTTCCAATACGCCGCGGCGCGGAGCCATTGCGTTGCGGACAACCATGCAGCATTCCGAAACCCAGCTCTGCATCGCCTGTCACCCCACGCAATTCAGTACTCGCGGGTATCTGACGGCAGTTCGCAACGGCTACCCGCCCACGCAGCGGGCGGCGCTGGAATTCCTCACCGATCGCATTTATAACAATGCCCGGCCGTTGTACGGCGAGGCCAACACCAACTGGGTGCGCGTCATCTACTCGGCGCGTACAGTCGCAAGCCGGCTGCCCCTGATCACGCAAGCATTCGAGGAAAATGTAACCCACGACCCGCCGCGCAGGAACTTCGACTTGCCCTACGCCGAATTCCTGAAGATTCATTACAAGGGCCTCACCACAATGCCAGGCGACGAGACGGACGGCTGCGAGCCCGACGTCAGCCCCTTCGAGATCGGAACGCAGAGCTGGCAGACCTTCAAACTGGTTTACAACCAGACGCACGAAGATGCATGGCTAGCCGAACGCGACAAGGTGGAACGCCTGGCAGCGGCCGCCGAGCCCAAGAACATGATCGATCTAAATTGGAAGATCATCATGCTCGCCACGGTGGACCGGGCAAGGTACGCCGACCAAATCGATAAGCTGATCTCTCAGCTCTATAGCTACGAAACTCCGGAAGGCGCCTGGCCTTATCCGTTCGACAAGAAAGCAAAGCCGGCGGATTTCATCTCCTACAATGCCGTTTATGCGCTGGCGCTGGCAGGGCACCGCCCTGAGTCCGACGAGAGGATGGCGCGGGCGGTGAAGGCAATGCTGGCTGGCCAGCGGCAGGAAGGGAGTTGGGAAGGCGACCCCGTCTATCAGGGCTTCAACACGCCGTTCCGCGCCACACAATTCGCGGTGATGGCGCTTTCAACCCTCTACCCGGGGATGACCAAGGCGAAGAACTGGGACGCTGCTTATCCGCCGCCGCCCACTCAGCTTGCCATCAACAACTTGCCCTTGCTGTTGGCCCAGCTTGACCAATACTGGGACCCGGCGCCGGAGCCCGTCTTGCAGCAGATCCGCAAAGTGCTTACGGAGAGCGACCAACCGCTCGCCCGCGAAGCCGCGGCACGAGCCATCGGGCATATGGCCGATCCAGGGTCGATGCCGGCCTTGATCAAGGCACTGGGCGATCCCAGCAAGATGGTGCAGACCAGCGCCGCATACGCGCTGCGCATGATTCTGTCGCGGCGATTGAGCGCCGCTGCGGAAGGGCGCAAACTGCTGGCCGGAGCACTCGCCTCGCCGGACGCGCGCACCCGCTGGGGCGCCGCACGCCTTTTCAACCAACACTTCAAGGATCTGACCGAGGATGATGAGTTGCTGGCGGCCTTGGAGCGCGACCTCGACGACCCGGTTCCTTTCGTGCGATTCGAAGCCGCTTCCGGCCTGTGGCGCTGGTACTACTGGCAGGTTGACGAATCCGCCGTGCGCCGCAGTACACTCGAAGCACTGGCTACTCATCTCAACACTGAAACCGACCCCATGGTCCGGCGCGGGCTCGAGGAGAGCGTTTACGATCTGCTCGACGAGAACACCGGCTACCTCACCGCCTGGATTCGGGCGAGTTCACAGGACTTCGATCAGCGTCGCATTGGGGAGGGTTACGAAGCCGCGGTGCGCGATCAAGCCCAAGTGCTCGCCAAGGTCTTGCGAGACGGCACCCCGTTGGGCCGCGAAGGTATTCTGAATGCCCTGTGGGATTTTCACATTCGGCACTACGCTCTGCCGCCCGTGAAAGAGAACACCGTGTCGATCGGCCTGCCGGCGGTTCTCACCCAATACGTCCGGGGCGTTCCGGACCTTCACGTTCCGGGCTATGAATACCCGCCGTATCGCGAGGCCGTAAACTTCAAGTACGACGTTCACAACGGTTTCTTCCAGACACGCATCGGCAACGACAGCGACCTGATCCATTTCTTCAAGAGTTCGGGGCCGGAACTGGAAAACGCGCTACTGGCTTGCCTCCAGGGTGCTGACGACCCGATGAAAATTGAAGTTCTGAAAGCAGGGAGCACCCTGAGCGGCGCCGGCGACGAGCGATTTACTCTCGCCGCCCTCAACCTCTCGGAAGACCCCAGCGAGGATGTTCGAAAGACAGTCCGGTATGTTTACGAGGACGGCCAGCGTGGAATCCTCAACCTCGACGCTCCGAGCGCACCGAGTCCTCAACTGGTTACTAAGGTTGTCGAGATCCTCGAACATGGCAATCCGGATAGCCAAGCCGTGGTCCTTCCCTTGCTTGCGACACTTCCCGGCGACTCCCCTTGGGGACGCCAGGAGGAAGTGATGGCCGCGTTGGGCTTCCTGCTCGAAGCGACGCCACGGCCCGTAAACTATGCGCAGGTTCTCAATGCGGCTTCTTCTTTCAAGACCCTGATGAAAGTGCCCGCGCTGCGCCGACAGGTTCTGGCGGGATTAGATGATCACGACCCCGAGGTGCAGCGCGCTGCCCTGCGGGTGACCTTGGAGCATTTCCTCAACGATGCTCAGACCACGAGCCTGGTGAAGACCGCTTTCGCCAACTTGAACCCCTCGGCGCAAAATATCCTGGTTGAGGAAGTCGGCGATCCGAAATTCATGCGCCGGCATCTGGGGATCGCGGGCGGAGCCGTGTCGCAGGATCAGCAGTACTTCTTGGGCGAAAACCTTGCCTACCTGAAGGCGCCGGACCTTCTGGAAAACCCTATTGTCCTCGATACTGTTTTGGCCTGTTTGCGCTCCAGCGATCCGAATGTGCGCGCGGGCTCGCTCGATATTTTGCGCAAGGTGAACGGCATTGAGGAGCGGCCGGACTTCCGCGCCGCGCTGAGCCAGTTAGAGAAAGACAGCAACCCTCGCTTGAAACTCATCGCCGAAAGCGTGCTGGAGGGGAAGGAACTCAGCGAGGCGCTGAAGGACGTGCAGCCCGGCTCGGTGCTCGATTTCAACTACTTCGTCACGAAGGTCGAGCCTATCCTGGCCAAGCCGGGAGCGGACGGGAAGGCCTGCGTGTACTGCCATGCCAGCCATGTGATCTTCAAGCTGCAACCTCCCAACGAGCAGGGCGTCTTCTCGCCTCAAGACAGTGAAGATAATTACAAATATGCGATGCGGGTGGTGGACATCAACGACCCAAGCCACAGCCTCATGCTGGTCAAGCCCACCCGCCCCACAGACAGCGCCGGCAACGTGGGCGATTATCTGGCCACGCACAACGGCGGCCAGCGCTGGCCGGGAAACGAATCAAGCTGGCAGTACCGGACGATCCTGGAGTGGATTCGTGGCGGGCGTGTCGAAGACGCGGTTGCCGCCGCAAAGCAGGGCGGCTATTAGCTGCGGCCTAGGGCTCAACCAAGCCTGCATTTTTTATCATCCCCCGTGACTACTGGGTGCGGCTCTGCCGCACCTCGATGCACCGCTAAACGTTTTGATTTGGGCTGGTTGGGATCAGCCGTAGGTTGATACGAAACTAGTGGTAGGGGGACGGAAAGCCGTCCCCCTTCGAGGTTAGTATTGCCGTTTCTCGACCTTGGGCCGCTCTGCCCGGCTCATCTGTTTGGTTTCGATGGCCGGATGCTCGAGTCCTCGAAGCTCCTCGATGTTCTCACAGACCTTGAGTATGCCCGCCGCGATATCATCCACATCCTTGCGGCCGCCGAGGAAGAAATGATGGGGCAGCCAGACGGATTCGTCGTAGGCGGCACGCTCAGAAACAGGACAATTGTAGAGGCTCCGCAGGTCGAGAGGATTCTCCCTGCCCCACGACAGCGCGGGATAATCCGCTGCCTTCACCGGGAACAAGGCGCTTTTGTACACCGGTTCGTAGAACAAGCCGTCGCAAGGAACCCCTTCCATCTCGAGCGCACCAAGGAACGCGGCGCGGGGAATCCCCTGGAAGTGTTCAGGAAGAAATTTGAAGACGTATTGATAGGCCGCCACGCGAGTGATGCGGCGGTCTCGCTTCAGGAAGGCAAGCCCGGGCGTGCCGGTGATGCGGCTCTCGAGGTATTCCATGTTGGCCTGCCGCGTGTCGGCCTGCCGGGCCAAACGCTCGAGCTGCACTTCGAGGATGGCGGCCTGGAATTCCGTCATGCGGTAGTTGAAGCCGATGATGCGGTGGCCAAATTTATCGGTTTCGCTGGCGCGCCCGCAGTTGACGTAGGATTGTGCGCGCTCCCAATACTCGAGCTTGTTGGTGATCACGGCGCCGCCTTCGCCGGCAGTCATCAACTTGCTCGACTGGAAGCTGAAGCAGCCCATGTCTCCGGTGGCCCCCGCGCCTTTCTTCTTCCACTGTCCTCCGTGCGCATGGGCGCAATCTTCGATCACCAGCAAATGGTGCTGCCGCGCGATCCGCCCGATGGCGTCGAGGTCGGCAAAGCTCATCGCCAGATGGACCGGCAGAATGACTCGAGTTTTACTGGTAATTGCCTTTTCGATCAGACCGGCGTCCAGGCAATACGTTGCGAGGTCGATATCAACGAAAACCGGAACGGCATTAAGCTGGAGCACCGGGCCCACGGTTCCTTCCCAGGTGTAGGCGGGAACGATAACCTCATCTCCCGGCTGGATCCCCACCGCCTTCAAAGCGACCTCGATGGCGACCGTGCCGTTGGCTAATGCGATGCCGTATTTGGCGCGGTGGTACTCCGCAAAGCGCTGTGCGAAGGCGCTGGCGTGCGCATTGGGGAACGGATACCCGCCCCAATTACGACTCTTGAGAACTTGTTGAATAGCCCGTTCTTCCTTGCGGTCGTAAACCGGCCAGGGAGCGAAGGGCTTGGTGCGAATTGATTTTCCACCCGTGATGGCAAGCTTTCCCATAAAAGGACCTCCAAATGAAATTCAGTACGAAACGTCGGCCAATCACAGTAACGAACCGATGGTCTCCGTCTCCTTTGTGCGCTTAAAGCCTCAACACAGAGCGCACGGCGGGTCTCAGTGATCTCTGCGTTTCGTCCTTGATTAGCCACAGAGGCCACGGAGAAAACACATCGCGCTACCTCGATCTATTTCAAGCGAACCACGTTCGAGTACGCCGACTCGCCCGCATCGTTCAGGGCACGAACGCGATAGAAGACTTCGCCGCGACCGGCTTGCGAGTCGGTGAATTCCGTCGTCGTGGCTGGGAAGGTCTTGAGCCTCTCCCAGTTCCCGTCTGCTACGCGGCGCTCCACCGCGCTCTGAGCCGGATTCCCGCCGTGCACTTCCCAAGTCAACGTTACTGCCCCCGCCCCACGCTGGGCGCGCAAAGAGCTTGGCGCCTCCGGCAGCACGTTCCAATCGAAATAGCTCGCATCGGCAATGGCCAAGACGCTATCGCGGACCGGGACCGACGCGAGCACGTTGCTGGTGCCTTCCTTCCATTCCAGAGGCCTGATTTCGCCCGAAACTACGTCAATCAAGACGGGATGCTCAATCCCCGTATTCTCTAAGGTAAAACTTTCGTAGAAGGGAGGAAAAACATTACCCGGCAGGCTGTGAGCGCCCAACCAGTACGCAACAACGGCCTTGCCGTTCTTGGCGCGGAAGCCGTAAGCATAGAACGGAAACCCGGACTTGCGTCGGAGAGCGGGGATTCCGGGGCTGTCGAGATTGATGGACGGGTCGAACTTGGTATCGGAAAAGAGGGCGTTGGTGTTTTGCAATGAGAAGAATCCCGGCCGGGGCGTGAAGTCTTCCGCGACATTGCACAGTCCGTGAATCAGCCCGAAATCGTCGTATTCATTTCCGTCTGTGCCGGCGGCGATGATCCAGACAAAGGTCTTCACGCCGGCTGCCCAGTTGTACACCAGCATGCGCGGAATGTACTTGGCCTGCACGGACTCATCCGAGCCTTCCCAGGAAGGAATGGAATTAAACTCATCATCCCAAAACTGGATGTCGGAGCGAATGCCCGGATAGCTGTGCACCAAGTCCCGCAACTTTGCCGGGGACTCGGGGCCATACGCGCCATAATCCTCTGATTCAGGGTTGAAGTTCTGGCCGTAACCCGGGTAGGTGTGATAAGCAAACACATCAATGTCGGCGGCGCAACCGCAGGCATCGAGCGCGCGTTTCGCGAAGTCGCGGATGGGGTCGGCCTGGCCTCCGTAAATCACCTTCGCGTCCGGGTCGGTTTCGTGAACGGCCCTGGCCATTGCTTTCAGCAGATGCCCGTATTCTTCCGGATTCCCCCAGGGGTTCCAATAGCCGATGTCCTCCTCATTCCAGAGGGCCCAGTAGTGAATCTTGCCCTTGAAATGATCCACCATGAAGCGGACGTAGCGCGTGAATGCCTCGATCTGTGCCGGTGTGCGCGGCGCCCAGAAAACGGAATAAAGACTTCGGTCGTCGTTATGAAACGAGCCGGGCTTGGGCTCAATTGAATCGGGGAGCTTGCCGGATGGCGACGTATACATCGGGTTGCCGTACATGAGTTGGACCTGAATCTGAATGCCATTGTCGCGGAGCGAATCCACGTATTCGTCCAATAAGGGATTAACCGCCAACACTCCGCGCTTCTGCTCCACATAATCCCAGCTCGTCAGGTCGGAGCTGTTCTCGTACTGCCCAATGCGAATCCACTTCACCCCGGCGTCAAACATTCGGCCCCACCACCAGCGTTCCCACGGCAAATACGGCTCACGCGGCAGGTCCGAGTTGATGCCAAATCCGTCAGTGACCTGGGAAGACCGTTTGGGGGGGATATGATCAGGCAGTTGGCGGCGAGCTTCCTGCGCCAGAAGGCGCTCGCATGGGCACGTAAGAAGAACAAAGGCTAGAACCAGCAAGGATCTGACGTGGCGCTTCTGCAACATGATCGTGCCTCCCACGACAACGGACGCTCTACATCTCATTAAAGCTTGCCGCCTTCCGGAACGCTTCCACGTAGTGGCCGTCTTTCTTCGGCTGCTGGCTCATCAATTCCGCCTTCAGCCCGGCAAGGCCGGAAGGGTTCCAGTCCGGGCGGTACTTGTGAATAGAAGGCTCAAACTGGCTGACGTGCTTGCTCGCGGATTCGAGTTTCAACTGCGCGACAGAATCAATTTTGACCCAGTAGTTGGCCTCCTGGGGTGCGGTGTAATAAAAGTAGGTATGGGCACGGCGTAGGGTTCGAGGTGCTGCTCGAGACGCTGGTTGGGGAAATAAAGCCAGAACTCCGCGGCGCGAATGGCGTCCAGCGTGTTCAGGGCGGCCATGCGGTGGTCGGTTTTATGCCAGCGCGCATACCAGTTGCCCGGATCGATGCTCAAGAGCGCATCGGGGCGAATGCGGCGAATGATCGCCGTTGCCTCCTCAACGAGCATCGGTTGGGGAGCATACTCTAACATGCCGTCGTCATAGCCCATCCACTGGATATAGTCCGTCGGGGTCCCTAGGACGGTTTCAGCAGCTTCTTCCTCCGTCTTGCGAAAGCGCGCCAGCCTCTGCGAGCTCATCTCTGGATCGTAGGAGCCCTTGTCGTCATTCGTGTAAATGACGATGTAAACTTTGTTGTGGCGTTGATTCAGCAGGGCGATGGTTCCCCCCGCTCCAAAAAGCTCATCGTCCGGATATGGCGTGAATATAAGGACCGTCTTGCCGGTCATCGCGTCGAGGCCGGGTTCCTGCGCTGACAGTCCCGCCGCCCCCAAGACCCCTATCAAGGCGAATATCACAGCGAGGTGCTTCATGGATTATTCCTATCTGACAATCAGGAAGATGCCGACCGGTTGCCAAGGCGCGGCCGGAGTGGCCGCTGCCTCAATCCACCTTCAGGACTCTCTGAAATCGATGCGCGCCGGGCTTTCTTTGAACCCGCGTGTCTTGACCGCATCGTAGATGGCCCCCGCAACAAACCAGCAGCCACCCAGTATCTTGGCCGGCGTAGCCAAGCTCGCCCAGATGGCGAAACAGAATATAATGCCCAGAACGGGCACAATCGCATCGGCAAACAGACGCCTGGACGAGCGTGCAGAAGGCGCCAGATAAAACTGCCGCAAGGTCGCCGCGTTGACGCCCATGAAGGCGAGAAAAGCCCCAAAGTTAATCAGCTCCGCCGCGCGCTCGTAATTCAGAACGATAGCTCCGAGGAAAGCAATCACACCTATCATAATGATATTCAGGCTCGGAGTGTTGCGCTTGGGGTCGAGATAAGCAAAGAAGCGTCGAGGGATGACGTTGTCGCGGCCCATGCCGAACAGCAGCCGTGAGAGACCTGCCTGCCCGCTCAGCCCGGAGCCCAGATTGGCAAGGATCAGGACGAAAGCCAGGGCTTGAAACAGGAATTTGCCCCCCACCACCTGAGTGACGTCCATGAACGCCGTTTCGAGGTTCGGGAAAGTGTGCCAGTCGGGCCATACGCGCTGCGCGAGGTAAATCTGCAGGCCGCCGAAGAGTCCCGTGAACAGGCAGACGCTCACGGTCGCCAGCAGAACGTTCCGGCGTGGGTTCAGCGCGTCTTCGGCCAGAGTCGTAATGCCGTCAAATCCGATATAGGTCAGCGCGGCCAACGATGTCCCCAAAGCTATGGAAGAGACTCGGAAGGTTGCCGGATTGTAAAAAGGCTGAGTCGAGAAGACTCCGTGCCAGCCCTGCTGATGAAAGAGAAACCGCAACGCCAGGGCAATGAAAACCAGAATGACGGCGCTCATGATCGTTGCCAGCACAAAATTGGTGCGCGCCGTAGTGCGAATCCCGCGCAAGTTGATCAGCGTCATGGCGCCTGCGAAAGCCGCGGCCAGGAGCGTGTAAGGAACTCCGGGAACCAGACGCTGCACGGTCAATGCGCCGTACACGGTGCAGATGAGGGGGACAATCAGGTAATCGAGAAACATCGCCCAGCCGGCCAGGAAACCGAGGTGCGGGTTCAGGCCGTAACCGACGAACGTGTATGCGGAACCGGCGGAAGGGTAAACGGCGGCCATGCGGCCGTAACTGAATGCGGTCAACAGCATGGCGAACATGGACAGCAGAATCGTGGTCACCGCGTGGCCATCGGAGAGTTTCTGCGCCACACCGAACAGGGGTACGGGCGCAATGGGCATGATGAGCACGATGCCGTACAGGATCAGATCCCACAGAGTCAGTACGCGTTTGAGGCGAGGCGGAGCCTGCGCGGGAGTAGTGGATGTGCTCACAGGTTCTTACCGCTGGGGCGGAACGTACCCAGGAGGAGGCGCAGACCCTTCGCCGAAGAAAAACCGCTCCATCTGCTGAGCGATGAATTCCTGAGCTTCCTTGCTGGCGGGAGCCAAACGATACTCATTGATGAGCATCCTTAGATAGTTCAGCCATTGCTCCCAGGCTTCTTGCGAAACATTGTCGTAGATCCGCTGCCCAAGCTCACCGTTCCACGGGGGCTCGTCGAGGCCCGGAAGCTCTTTGCCCAACTTCACACATTTCACCATACGTTGTGACATTCGAAGTTTACTCCTTTGGGTAGATTTCCAAATCTACCACTTCGCCTTCCAAAAGCGAAAGCTGAAAGTGAGGTTCGAGGACCCCGTTGCGAAACGTAGCGGAAGTACGCAGCAGTCGGCCGGATTTCAGTTCTGGGCTCGTCGGGGCGGTTCGCGAACCGCCGCTGCCGGAAGCCTCCGCGGCGGCCGCGTCCAGGGCCAGGTTGGCAAGGCGATCGGCTTCGCGATTCCGCTCGCGTCGTACATGCTCGATCGAGAACGATTCGAAGCGCCCGATCAATCGCAGGGCTGCCTCCCACAGAGGCTTTAACCCCGGATTCTTCACCTTGTAGGCGCCCTTGATTTGCAGCGCCATCAACTCCGAGTCCGTTTGCACCTGAACCCGCCGGTAACCCTTGCCGAGGGCGTGATCCAGCGCCGCAAGCAGACCCTGGTATTCGGCAACATTATTGGTAGCCTTCCCGAGATACCCTGAAAACGCAGCCAGCCTGGAGCCGTCGGCAGATTCCATCACCACGCCATAAGCTGCCGGGCCGGGATTGCCCCGTGAGGCGCCGTCGATGTGTACAATTACGTGAGGGGATTGGGTCATGCCGCGAGTCTGAAAATAGAAATTGGAAAATGGAAACTGGAAAAGCGAAATTCCACCCTCGAAGCGCGATCTTCGGTCTCAGATTCGAGTTTCCATTTTCCAGTTTCCAATTTCCAGTTCGGCTCGTCGAATTTCGCTTCTCGAGCTAGGCGGTTGCGCCGGTTTCGGAACTATCCGATTCGTTTGTCCCCAACGGGGCGGGCTCAGGGTAATAGATGATGCGCCCGCAATTGTCGCAGGTTAAGAGGATCTCGTTGGTCCGGACCTCGTTATAAACCTGGGGGCGCAGCAGCACGTTGCAGGCGGTGCACAGCCCCTCACGAACCTCCGCGACCGCGATGCCGCGCCTGGCCGGGCGCATGCGTTCGTAAAGGCTTCGTGTGGGCTCGCTCAAGCTCGACTGGAGTTCACTGCGGCGGGCTTGCAAACCGCGGCGTTCTTGGTCGTCGGCCTTTTGTTCGGATTCTAATCGCGCGATCTCGGCTGCCACCACCGTGCGCTGGCTCTCCAATCGCGTGGCGGCCTCTTGCATCTGCTTCTGAACCTCCTCCGCTTCCAGCATCTTCTCCAGAATCTCGTCTTCGATCGACCGCACGTTCGCTTCCTCGCCCTCAATCTCCTTCGTCATGGCCCGGAATTGGTCGTTGGTCTTGACCTGATAAAGCTGGTCTTTGTGCTTGGCAATTTTCTCCTGAATGACTTTGATATCACCGTCCAGTTCCTTGCGGTCATGCTGATTTGCGGCCAGGCGCTTCTTACGATCTTCCTGGGCGTGAATATACTCATCCAGGCGGGAATGGAGGGACTGAATCTGGGCAGGCAGGGAGTCGATCTGCTTGGTCAATTCCTCAATCTTCAGATCGACCTGCTGGAGCTCGATGACATTTTTGATGTCCGGATGCACTTCCTCTCCTCATCTGAAGCGTCGTTTTCATTCTGGCACATTCCGTGGGATGGGGCAAGAAAACAGTCGGAGGAATCGGGAGATCGGATGAACCATTTGCGATTTGTGATTTCTGATTTGCGCTTGGGCTTTTCAATCACCAATCACAAATCGTTCATCCGATTACCCGATCTACTTCCTCATTATCCTCTGAATAGACAGGGCGTGGCCGGTTTGGGGGTCGGCTTCGATCAGGACTGCATGAAGGCGCACGTCGCCTTTGGCGACTTCAAACCGTGCGGGAAGCTGGTTGAGGAACTTTTGAATTACGGGCTGCTTGTCGATGCCGATAACCGAATCATAGGGGCCCGTCATCCCGAGGTCGGTAACATATGCGGCGCCGTTGGGAAGGATTGTCTCATCCGCCGTGGCGATGTGCGTGTGCGTGCCCAGCACAGCGGTCACACGCCCGTCCAGATACCAACCCATGGATATCTTTTCGGAGGTCGCTTCGGCATGGATATCTATGATGCGAATTTTGACTTGCGGGGAAATCTTCGCCAACTCGGCGTCCGCAGTCCGGAACGGGCAATCGATGGGGTTCATAAAAATGCGCCCCTGAAGATTCAGGACGGCGTAGTCGAACCCGGATCGAGTTTTTCCCAGGTACACGCCGTGGCCCGGGGCGCCCGGCGGATAGTTGGCAGGACGCAGCAGGCGGCCGTCGGCATGCTCGTTCAAATAAGTGTAGATCTCTTTCTTGTCCCAGATGTGATTTCCGGAGGTCAGAACAGCAATCCCCATGTCGAGCAGCTCTTCGACAAGGGGAGGCGTGATGCCAAAGCCGGCAGCGGCGTTTTCGCCGTTGGCGAGTACCAGGTCAGGGTCGTATTCTCCAACCAGCGCGGGCAGCAACTCCTTCACGATGCGCCGGCCGGGATGGCCGAAGATATCGCCGATGAACAGGATTTTCATGCTTACTCGGAATCCGCTTCCTTCAGGTATCGATCGAGTAGCCGCGCGCACTCCTCGACTTTCTCATCTGCGCGTCGGGTCTTCTCTTCATAGCGAGCTTTGATCTGGTGGAACTCGTCGGCGATATTGAGCGCCGCCAGCACCGCGATGCGCATCGAATCCACCGTCCGCGTGCGGCCGGCGATAGCGCGCATTCTCCCATCCAGAAACTCACCCAGCTTTTGGATGTAGGCCTCGTCAAGCTGGCCCCGGATAAAGTATTCCTGGTCGAAAATAACCACCCGAATCCCGTCCGCGTCTTTGGCCATGTTGGCGACGAGCCTCCTTCGCTGGCATTGACTCCTGTCCAGTCGGGTGACAGATCCGCTCCCCCATCGACGTAGGGGCGGTTCGCGAAACGTCCCTACTACACGCGTGCTGGGCCCTTATCCTCCGGACTCGGAACCCGTCAACGCATCGATGCGCTGGAGGAGCTTCTCGATGCGCACACGCACCTCTTCCCGTTCGCGCCGCAGTGCGACGAGTTCCCGTTCGTGAGCGTCAATCACCTTGGCCCGTTCCTTGGACTCCACCCTGAGCTTCTCAAGTTCCTGTTGCAAGGCAAGCTTATCGTCTTGGGTTCGCTTGACAAGCTCAAAGGTCTTCACAATTCTTTCTTCGAGTTTTCGTAATGGATCATCAGTTTCGCTCAAGCGGTCCCCCCCATTCCAGAATTACAATGGCCGTGCCTTCGTGATCTTTCAGAATTCCAATAGCCCTCAGCCCCGCAACGTGATGCCCAGCGGCTCCAGGGCCGCCATTACCCTTTGACTTGCCGCCGAAATCTCCTCGCTCGTCAGCGTGTGCGCCCGGCTTTGAAATGTCACTCGCAAGAGAAGGCTGTAATGTCCGGCGGGTATCGAACCACCCCGGAAAAGGTCGACAGGGTGAAGGCTCTGGATCTCCTCCAAAGCCAGATCACGCAGAGCAGCTCCAAGGCGCGCAAACGTCACCCGTTCAGGGATCACCAACGAGAAATCCCGCTCTACGGCGGGGAATTTCGAAAAGGGGCGAAAGACTCGGGAGTGCAAGGGGAATGCGACGAGGCGCTCAAAGTCCAATTCCGCAAGCCAAGCAGGCTGGCGCAACTTGTAATCGCGCTCGATTTCACGGCTAAGCCGCCCGAAGATCACGAGGCCTTGGCCCTCTGACGAGATTCGGCCGCTCTGGCCCGACTCGTAGTGGGCGCACTCCGCGGTTTCAAATTCCACTCCCGGAATCTCAAACAATCCCAGCAGCACTTCCAGATCGCCTTTAAGGTCGAAGAAGTCGAGCGGCCTTTCGCTGTCGTGGATGGAGGGCGGACGGCGGTGCCCGGTGAGACCGAGACTCAGAACACGGCGCTCCGCGGGTGCTCCGCTCGACGACAACCCATAGGTTTTCCCCAGCTCGAACAGACTTACGTCGTTTTGGTCGCGATCAAGATTCCAGCGCAAAGCGTGAACCATGCTCGGAGCCGCCGACGAGCGCAAAGCAGAAGCATCCTGGCTCAGAGGATTAGCCAGAATCACCGGAGTCTCGTCAGAGAAGCGGGAATTCTCCTCCGGGTCCACCAGTGAAGACTGGATCGCCTCATAGTACCCAAGGCTGCAAAGCAGATTCGAAACTGCCATTTCCTTTTCGCGCAGCAAATCGCGCTCCGGACGCGGGGGCGCGGGCCTCAGCCGGGCCGGCAAGCGGTCATAGCCAAATTGCCGCGCTACTTCCTCCACCAGGTCGATCTCCTTGTTGACGTCGAGGCGAAAAGAAGGCGGAGTCACCCGCCAGCCTTCGGTGCCTCGCCGCTCGGTCACGAATCCCAGCGAGCGCAACGTTCGCTCCACGTCTTCCCAAGGGATGTCCGCTCCCAACACCCGCCGAATTTCGCTGCGCCGCAGCACAAGGTCCTCTCGCCGCCTCGGAGCCGGGTAAACGTCCACCAGGCCCCGGAGGATTTCACCTCCCGCCAGTTCGGCAATCATCTGGGCAGCGCGATCGATGGCCAGAGGGGCCATATCAATGTCCGCGCCGCGCTCGAAGCGGTGCGAAGCTTCGGTGTGCATGCCGTGAGCCTTGGCGGTGCGCCGGATCGAGAGTGGGTCAAACCAGGCGCACTCCAGCAGCACGGAGCGCGTGGTGGAAAAAATCTGCGAATCTTCCCCGCCCATCACTCCGGCCAGCGCCACCGCGCGCTGCCCATCCGCAATGACCAGGTTGTCGGAAGTAAGAACGCGATTCGTACCGTCCAGGGTCCGCAACTGTTCACCAGGCAGCGCCCGGCGCACGATGATCTTTCGCTCTTTGAGTCGCTGCAAGTCAAAGGCATGCAGAGGATGCCCCAGTTCCATCAGCACATAGTTGGTGATGTCCGCCACGTTGTTGATAGGCCGCTGGCCCACCGCCTCCAGGCGTTTTACGAGCCAGTCCGGGGAGGGCTTCACTCGCACATTCTGGATCACCCGCCCGCAATATCGCGCGCAAAGGTCAGGATCGAGAATCTGAATGGAGATCTCCTCTGAACTTCGCACCCCCGATTCTTTTGCGAAGATCTCCAGCCGCTTCAGATTCTTTCGGTAAACCGTGGCCACTTCGCGCGCCACTCCGTAATGGCTGAGGCAGTCCGGCCGGTTGGTCGTGACCTCCACGTCCAACACCCAGTCGCCGCCGCTCTCCGCCAGCGACTCGACGTTCAGACCGACCATTGTCAGGTCGGCTTTGAGCTGACCGGGCTCAGCGGTAAAATCCACGAATTCTTTAAGCCAGTTGAGCGAGACTTTCATTAGAAGTTCACAGTTAACAGTTGACAGTCGACAGTTCGAAAGAACCTCTCATGCCGTGCGCAACCAAGCAGCCCTGCTGTTCCACGAGTCCACGGCGAGCAGAGTCCAGCCCACCTCGCCAGAGATCGTCTGCCTTTGACTGTTGACTGTCGACTGTTAACTGTCGACTGTCCTCTTTCGACTGTTGACTGTCGACTGTCGACGGTCCTCAGAACTGTCCCAGGAAGCGCACGTCCCCCTGGAAAAAAAGCTGAATGTCATTGATGTCGTACTTCACCATGGCAAAGCGATCCACACCGAGTCCGAAGGCCCAGCCGGAATACCTCTCCGGATCAATGCCGCCGTTGCGCAGCACCTGTGGGTGAACCATGCCGCACCCCATCAATTCGATCCATCCGCTCTCTTTGCACACCCGGCAACCTCTCCCGTCGCAAACGAAGCAACTAACCGCCACTTCGCCGCTCGGTTCTGTGAACGGGAAAAAGCTCGGCTGGAAGCGCGTGCGAACCTTCTCGCCGAACAGCCTCTTAGCGAAGAAATCGAGTGTGCCCTTCAGGTCCGCGAAAGTAATATCCTCGTCAATGGCCAGCCCTTCGATCTGGTGAAACATGGGCGAGTGTGTTGAATCCGGGTTATC
Source organism: uncultured Acidobacteriota bacterium (assembly GCA_963831905.1). GTDB lineage: Bacteria > Acidobacteriota > Terriglobia > UBA7540 > UBA7540 > CAVROP01. The sequence goes on from CAWHRX010000010.1 coordinate 1,702,927, forward strand.
GTGGCGATAACACTTGCCGGGGATGATGATGTAGAGCGGCGCGCCGTATTTCTCCATGGAGCGGATCTGTACCGGAGAGGTGTGAGTCCGCAACACCGTCTTCGCATCAATGTAGAGCGTGTCCCAGTCGTCCCGCGACGGATGACTCTCCGGAATATTGAGGGCGTCGAAATTATAATAGGTGCTCTCAATCTCCGGGCCGCTCTCAATCCTGAAACCCAGGTGTAGAAAGATGTCCTCGATTTCGCGCTGCATCCCCATCACGGGGTGAACTGACCCAAGCGGCCGGTGAATTCCGGGAAGCGTAAGGTCACGCGGCACAGCCGGACCGGCTTCCGGAGGAAGAGGCAGTCCCATCTGTAAACTACGAGCTGGTTGCAGGGGCGTCGCCTCAATCAGCGGTTCGAATTCCAGGTTGCCCGTGAATCGACGCAACTCGTTAAACTGCCGGCCTACCGCGGGCTTCAATTCTTTCGCCGCCGGCTTTAACCAGTTCTCATCCACCTGCGAGAGAATCCCGCCTTTACGCGCCAGCCACCGGTCGCGGAGCGCTTTGCAGAGCTTCTCGCGCTGAGCCTGGCTGGAGGCGCCGCGGGAAACCAATTCGGCACGCTCCTTTTCAGCAGCCTTCTGCAATTCAGCGAAGAGGAACTCCACTCCTAGCGCGTCCGGAACGCCGAGTTGTTGAAGTGTCTTCTTGGCCTTGTCAAAAATAGTCATAGGATTCGCACGGGCAACCCTCGAGGTTGCCCCAGGGCGGCCGCAAGGGCCGCCCCGATGGATGACCGCTTGCTTATGCACGGGCGGTTGCGGGCTCAGCGGCTGCGGCAGCCTGTCTCACCCGACCCGCCAGCTCGGCAAAACCAGCCTGATCGTTCACGGCCAGCTCGGCCAGCATCTTGCGATCGAGTTCGATGCCGAGCGTTTTCAACCCATGGATGAATTGGCTGTAAGTAAGCTCGTGAGAGCGCGCCGCAGCCCCGATGCGGATAATCCAAAGCCTGCGGAAATCGCGCTTCCGCTGACGCCGCCCGCGATAGGCGTAGCGGCCTGCCTTATCGGCAGCTTCCTTCATGAATTTGTAGAGCTTACTCTTGTTGAGAAAATAGCCCTTGGTGAGCTTGGCGAGTTTCTTCCGGTTGGCACGGCGAACCGTGCCGCGTTTGACGCGAGGCATGGGTTTGCTCCTTTCGATTTAGTTCAGGGCGGCAGATCCCGCATGGCGGGACGAAGGCACCCAGCCGCTGGCCTTCCCGCTCCTGTGAAAATAGGGGTTAGGGTTTAGGGGCTAGGGGTTACCTAATCCCTAATCCCTAGCCCTTAATCCCTACGCATAAGGCAGCATGACCCGAATGGAGGGCGCATTGGCAGGGGAGACAACGGTCGATTGACCCAGTCTCCGCTTGCGCTTGCTGGCCTTCGAAGTCAGGATGTGGCGCGCATAGGCGTGGTGACGCTCCACCTTCCCAGTGCCAGAGATCTTGAAGCGCTTTTGAGCGCCTTTATGGGTCTTCAACTTCAGCTTGACCTTCTTGGGCTTTGGCAACTCTACCCTCCAATCGGTAGTATATCTTCATCGGTATTGCAGCGCGGACCTTCGGTGGCTGCGGCAAAACCCCCTCGATCCTGTCATTCCGAGGAGCCGGAGGCGACGAGGAATCTCGCCTTGGCCTTGAAAGAACGCAGAGCAAGAGTCCTCGCTCCGATCGGAATGACAGCGTCAAAAGGGTGCTTGCGGACCAACCCCTATCGCGCAGGCTCGTCCCCCGCCGAAGGAGCGGGAGCAGGCTGTACAGGTGCAGCGGCTACCGGCACCGCAGCCGGCTTGGGCTGAGGGCTCCGAACCGGCGCCGGGGATGTCGTTCCCGTCGGCCGTGAGGGCTGGGGCGCCGAGCCCTTGCCCGGCGCTTTCTTGGCGGAGATAATCGTGGAGAGGTTCGGCCCCTCGATCTTCGGCCGCGTCTCCACCATCCCCACCTCGCTCACCTCTTCAGCCAGCTTCTCCATCATTCTAAATCCCAGGTCGCGATGAGCCATTTCCCGGCCGCGGAACATGATCGTGACTTTTACCTTCGCTCCCTCTTTCAAAAACTCGATCACCTTGTTCCGCTTGGTTTCGAAATCATGCGCGGAAGTCCGGGGCCGCATCTTCACTTCTTTAAGCTCAATCGACTTTTGATGCTTTTTGGCCTCGTGCTGCCGCTTGCTGAGCTGGTAAAGGTACTTACCGTAATTGATAATGCGGCATACAGGCGGGTTTGCCGTGGGAGCAACTTCCACAAGGTCCAGACCTTGGCCTCGCGCGATTTTCAGAGCCTCATACGGCGGCATGATTCCCAGTTGTCCGCCCTCTTCATTGATCACCCGGATTTCCCGGGCTCGAATTCTCTCATTGATTCGAACAAATCGGTCGGCGATAGGCATTTCCTCCCGGCCCGGTTGGCCCAGCAGGGGCGCATGGCCCTGCGCCCCTACTCCCGAAAACTTCTGCGTTGGTCGCGACGGGGCGCATGGCCATGCGTCCCGAAACACTCTGAGGCGAGCACACAGCTTACCATTTCGTGGCTCTGGTGTCGATAAGCTGCCGAATCCAGCCGATAAAATCGTCCAGGGCGCGGAAGCCGGCATCGCCGGTGTCCCGGCGCCGCACGGCGACGCCCCGTCCCTGGGCTTCGCGATCGCCGACCACCAGCATGAAAGGCGCCTTTTGAAGCTGCGCATCGCGAATGCGCGCATTCAGTTTCTCGTTGCGGTCGTCCAGCCCGGCGCGAATGTTGGCCCGGCGCAGAGCCTCGTGAACATCGCGTGCGTAGGCCAAATGCTTGTCGCTGACGGGGAGCACCACTGCCTGCACCGGGGATAGCCAGACCGGGAAAGCGCCCGCGTAGTGCTCGATCAGCACCCCGAAGAACCGCTCGATGGAGCCGAGTAACGCCCGATGCACCATCACCGGCGTGTGAAGATGCCCGTCGGCCCCAGCGTACTCTAATCCGAAACGCCCGGGCAGATTAAAGTCAAACTGCACGGTGGTAAGTTGCCACGGACGGCCGATGGCATCGACCATCTTGATATCGATCTTGGGACCGTAGAACACCGCCTCCCCTGGCATGTACTTGAACGGAATATCCATGCGCTTCAGGGTATTCATCAGCGCACTTTCCGCTATGTTCCACTCGTCGACCGTGCCCGCATAATGCTCGGGATCGGCCGGATCGCGAGCCGACAGCTCCACCTGATATTGATCGAAACCGAAAGTCTTGAGCACCAGGTGCGCAAACTCCACGCAAGCCTGAACCTCGGATTCCAGTTGGTCGCGCGTGCAGAAAATATGCGAGTCGTCCTGCGTGAACCCCCGCACGCGCAGCAACCCATGGGTGACGCCCGAGCGCTCGTAGCGATATACCGTCCCAAGCTCTCCCAGGCGCATGGGCAGTTCGCGATAGCTTCTTGCGCGCGACTTGTAAATCAGAATGTGACCGGGGCAATTCATGGGTTTGAGCTGGTACTTGTCGTTCTCAACGTCCATCACTCCAAACATGTTCTCGCGATAAAAACCGGTATGGCCGCTGATCTCCCACAGATGCAGCCGCATAGCGTGCGGTGTGTAGACCAGATCGTATCCACGCGCCTTGAGCTCGTTATAAAGCCAGTCCTCAATTTCCCGGCGAATGATGGCGCCCTTGGGATGCCAGAAGACGAGCCCCGGGCCCGCGTCCTCCTGAATGCTGAAGAGGTCCAGGTCTTTGCCCAGACGACGGTGATCTCGCTTTTTGGCCTCTTCCAGGTGTGCCAGGTAAGCGTCCAGTTCCTTCTGGCTGAAGAAGGCTGTCCCATAAATGCGCTGCATCGCATGCGATTTCTCATCGCCCTTCCAGTGCGCCCCGGCCACGCTCAGCAGCTTGACGGCCTTGATCCGCCCGGTGGAGGGAATGTGCGGCCCACGGCAAAAATCGAGGAACTTGCCTGTGCGATAGGCGCTAAAAACGGGTTCGGCCTTTTCTTCAATCAGCTCGCACTTCAAGAACTCGCCCATCTCCGCGAAGAGCTTCTTGCCGTCCTCCTTCGGAAACTGCACCCGCTCGTTCGGGAGGTCCGACTTGATGATCTCGCGCATCCGGTCTTCAATCTTCTTGAGGTCATCTTCCGTAAAAGGCTTCTCGCGATAGAAGTCGTAATAGAAACCAGTCTCCGTGGCGGGACCGACTCCCGGATGAGCGTCCGGGAAAAGGTCGGTGACCGCGGCGGCCAGCACGTGAGCCGTGGAATGGCGATATATCTCCAGACCCTCGGGCGAGGATGGCGTGATGAACTGGATCGGCGCATTCTGCTCGATGGCAGTCGAGAGATCAACCAGGCGTCCGTCCAGCTTGGCAGCCAGCGCCTCCGACGCCAGGCGCGGCCCGATAGACTTCGCCACCTCCAGCGCTGTTATTCCTTGCGGGAACTCTTTCGCTGTTTTGTCAGGGAATTCGATTAAAACGTTTGCCATTCCTCACTTGCTTCCAAGTCTTGCCAGAGTCTCATCCTAATATAGCAATTCGCGCGGTGCAGGGTCAAACGGCTTGCAGGAAAATGGGAAATTGGAAACTGGAAGATCGTCACCCAGCGAACGCCCATTTTCCACTTACCATTTTCAAGTTTCCAGTTTCCAGTTTCCGCTTTCCCGGTGCTCTCCACTGGCATTCATGCCATATTCTTAGCTTCGTTGTGGCAATCTTGAAAAACGATCTGCTTTGTTTTCAAGTACTTACTGGCTTCGGTCGTATTATTTGAGTATGTTTGTGCACTTCACCGTCGAACCGAATTCCCGACAGGGACATTGAGCACCTCCCGGCCGCGGCTTGTTGGCGCCTTCAACATAGCCCAACCGCTATAGGCTACTACGTCGCGAGGAGCGTGTCAAGCAGAAAATGCAGGCTCCAGGGCTCTGGATTCAGCCAGAGAGCCTCGGGGCCCATCCCAGCCTCAAAGGCTTTCATTGCCCGCTGGGCTCAGACTACGAATCAGGTTGTACCTTTGATGCACACATCCCTTCGCGGCTCGCCGAGTATCGCCTTGTCGAAAGTGACTATTGACAACGGTATTGGCGGACTGTATAAGGGGAACATCGGGGAGATAATGCTTTTTCCTACAAATGACCTAAGAAACTAACAGGAGGGCCGTATTTCGATCCCGCAGAGGGTGAGATTGTGGTCCGCTTGCGGCTAGGGTGTAGTCTTGGCCGAACGTTGTGACAGTATGGACGAAGCAGGAGGCTGACCGCGTTCATTGGCGCAAACCGAAGAGACTGGAGGGCAATGATGGCGAGTAAAAAACACGTCGTTCTTCCGGGCAGCAAGAGAGGTAAAGACCCCAATGCAACTCGGGTCGGCAAGGTCGATCCCAAAGAGAAGATCGTCGTCACCATCGACCTGGCAGGTCCGAAGCTGCCCAGTGCGGACGAGTTTGTCGGTCAAACACTGACGCCGCAGGAGGTAGCTGCAAAATTCGGCGCGAAGCCGGAGGACGCCGGCAAGGTTGCCAAGGTCCTCAAGGAATTCGGCCTTAAGGTGGACGAAGTTTCGCCGGAGACTCGCAGCATGCAAGTGAGCGGGACAGCAGCGGCAATGGAGGCGGCTTTCAAACCGGGGCTGGTGATGATGCGCTCGCCGACCGACGGTGAGTATCGGGGACGGCAAGGAACGCTCTCAATCCCTGCGGAACTGGCGGGAATTATAAAAGGAGTCCACGGGTTAGATCAGCGGCGCATGGCGCGGCGCAAAGCTGACGCGGAAAGCTCTCCCACCCGGGAGGCGAAGCTTCCGCCGTTAGGGCCGCCCGATCTCGAGCGGCGCTACAATTTCCCACACGGAGACGGCGCCGGTCAGAGCATCGTAATCGGCGAGTTTGGGGGCGGCTATTTCGCCGAGGACACCGCCGTTTACTGCGCCAAGTTCGATCTTCCGGCGCCCAACGTGAAGGCCGTCGCGGTCGATGCTCCGGCCTACACTCTGCAAGAGGCCCAGGCGTTGCCGCCGCGGGCGCGTAACCAGGTCCTGAATGACAGCGTGGAAGTGATGATGGACGTGCAGATCATCGCCGGCTTGTGCCCCAAGGCAGATATCTCCGTCTACTTTTGCTCCTTTGACCAGCGCGGGTGGGTCGATCTCCTCAACCGGATGATCCTGGCAAGGCCGGTGGTTCTTTCCCTCAGTTGGGGACTGGCCGAGGAAGACCCCGGCTGGTCAAAAAATGCGCTGGCGGCCATCGACGATCGGCTGAATGCGGCGCGCTTGTTGGGCATTACCACCTGCGTTGCGGCGGGGGACGACGGTTCGGGAGACCAGATCAACGACGGCCATGCCCATGTCGACTTTCCAGGTTCCAGCCCGAGCGCGCTGTCGGTTGGCGGAACAATGTTGCAGAAGTCCAGGGTCAATATCGAAGAAGTCGTCTGGTGGGAGCCACCAGGGCGCCGGACCTCCAAGGGCGGAGGCTCCACTGGGGGCGGCGTCAGTTCCGTGTTCTGTCGCCCGGTTTGGCAGAAGGTTAAAGTGCGGTCTCTCAATGCAGGAAGCATCGACGGCCGCGTGGTACCTGACGTATCGGCTCTGGCGGGAGATCCACTTTATCAACTGGTGTTCATGGGGAAGCCGCAGCCCAACGGCGGCACGAGTGCATCGGCCCCGCTCTGGGCCGCACTCGTGGCGCGCATCAACGCCTCCCTCCCACCCCCTAAACAGCAGCGGTTTGTAACGCCGCTGCTCTATCAGAACGGAAACCGCGGCGTGCCCGTCGGCAAACACTCGACACGCGATATTACTTCCGGACACAACACTTCAAATCCTCATCCGGGCCGCGGTTACAGGGCCAAACCGGGATTCGATGCTGTCGCCGGCTGGGGTGTCCCGGACGGAGTGAAGCTGTTGAATGCCCTGACAGAGATTTGATGTCACTGGTTGGTACTGGCGCTACCCAGGCAGGCCCGGTTTCCTGACTCAAGCGCACTCCAGATCCTTCATCGGCGTAATCTGCGAAACCTGTGGACTCCATATGAAGCGTTTGTAGTCGAGTGACGGTGCGCCAAAGTTCAACAGCAAGCCAATCTCGTGTCCAGAAGCTTTCGAGTAGTTCAAGAGCTGAGCCTCTTCGGTGCCGCTCAGGCGGGCCAGAGCTTTCAGTTCGACGACGATCGATTCGTAACAAACAAAGTCTGCTCGGTAAGTCGCTTTGAGATGCCGGCCTTTGTAGAAGATCGGCAATTCGACCTCTCGACGGCAAGGCACCGCGCGCGCGGCCAACTCCAACGCCAAAGCTTCCTGGTAAACGGGCTCGAGGAACCCGCAACCCAACTGCCGATGCACCTCCATTGCCGCCCCGATGATCGCAAACGTCCTGGGATCGTTTTGCATGGGTCCGCAGATTACGCAGATTTCACAGATAAGGCAAGCAAAAACCAGGCCGCGGTACCTCACAACCAAACAAGCATGCACATTCCGACGCTGACCGTTAGCAATGTTTCCAGGCGCCAGCAAAGAGCTCGGTCTGTTTTTGCTCTTGGAAATCTGTGGAATCTGCGTAATCTGTGGATTATGTGTTAGCATTGCTGCATGCAGCCTGCGGATTTCTTCGCCGCATTTCGGAGAGGCCCAGCCGGCGGGGCTTATTTCTTGCGCGGTCCTGACCGCTTTCTCCAGGAAGAATGCCGCAAAGCGGTGGTGAACTCGATTCCCGATGAGGCTCGCCAATGGTGCCTGGCGGAGATTGAGTTTGAGCCGCAGCGCCTGCGGCACGATCTGGAGGCCGCGCAGCAGATGCCCATGCTGGGGGGGCACAACTTCCTGCTCTTTTCCGACCCGGAGGATTTCAAACACGCGGGCGACGAGGACGCCGAGGCGTTGCGCGCCTACCTCGAGCATCCCTCGCCCTTCTCCACCGTGGTGTTCACGGCCTCGGAGCCGGACCGGCGGCGGAAGTTCATCCAGTTGCTGGAGAAGAAAGCCGAGTTGGTGGAGATGCGGGCGCTCAATTGCCGCCAGGCCGCACTCTGGGCCAGCGACTTCCTGCACGCGGCAAGCGTGGAGATCGACGCGGAATTGGCCGCGGAAATCGCTGCCAAGTTCGAGGTCAGCAACGATTCCCGCGCCGAAGCGAAAGCTTCCGGCGTGAACCTTCTCTGGATGCGCACGGAACTCGAGAAACTGCTCACGGCCAACCCCGGCAAGAAGCGGCTTGAGGCGGCTGACTTGGAATTGATCGTCGCCTTCCGCGAAGAGCGCGAAATCGGTAAGCTTTTGCGCGCCATCGGCGAACGCAAATGCGGCCCGGCGTTGGAATTCTTGCGGGAAATTCTGGCCAGCAAAGTCGCCGAAACCTTGATTGTATGGTGTATCGGGGACCTGTTTCGCCAAACGCTCAGGGGAGGCGGGGCACAGTACGGCGGGGGGCGCGGAGGCTGGTCGCGACCCGCCAATCCTTATTCCACTTGGGAAATCGTGCCCCTCGTGCAGCGGAATTATCCGCGCGAGGAAGTACAGCAGGCGCTCCGGGCCGTCCGCCGTACCGACCTGGGTATCAAATCCTCGTGGAAGGATTCAAGAATTCTTTTGGAGTTTCTGGTTTGGCAGGTGGTCGTCGGCAAGGAAAGTGCAACCATACCCACGATTGGGGAGGATCTCCCCGCTCCCAGCACGGAAGGCTGATCGCTCCGTTGCCATTGTCCTTCTGAGGCACGTTCTTTGGGCCGAAGAATCGTCGCCGTTGGTTGCATCAAAGCAGGCAGCCGGGAGCCAAGATTAGGCCAGAGCATGGAAAGCGAGCGTCAACCGCGACTTGTAAGCCGCTGCCGTATTGGCGTGCAAAACGCCTTTGTGGATGGAATGGTCGATGAGCGCCAGCGTGGGCTTCAAAAGCGCTTCCGCAGCGGCTTTGTCCTTGGCTTTCAGCGCTGCGCGGAATTTCCGGACCTGATGCCGCAGCTTGGTCAGGTGCGCCCGGTTCAGCTCAGTTCGCTTTTGAGTTTGCTTGATGCGCTTTAATGTGGATTTGTGACTTGCCACAGAATCTCCTTTTGTACAAGATACTAACACTCAATTTAACAGACGCTCCGGGGAGCGTCAATGGGTGACCATGGGTAATACTCTGTCTGAATCGAATCTGGAAGTACTTATCGATGCGACCCGGATTGCCTCGCGAATCCGCGAGTTGGGCGAGCAGATCTCTAACGACTATCGCGCCCGCACCCCGCATCTGGTGGGCGTGTTGATGGGCGCCTGGGTGTTCATGGCGGACCTCATCCGCAACCTCAGCATCGAGGTGACCGTGGATTTCCTGGGGATCCAAAGCTATCTGGGCGGAACGACCTCCTCCGGCGAAGTGAAAATCACCAAAGACCTCGATGCGAGCATCGCGGGCCGCGACGTTCTGGTTGTCGAGGATATACTCGACACGGGGCGAACTTATCAATACTTGCAGGGGGTTCTTGCTGCCCATCAGCCGAACAGCGTGAAGCTTGTTGCGCTCCTCGATAAGACCGCCCGACGAGTGGTTCCCGTTCAGGCCGACTACGTGGGCTTTCCGATTCCCGATGTTTTCGTGGTTGGCTACGGCCTGGATTACAACCAACAGTTTCGGCGCTTGCCGGAGGTGCGGATCCTGGACAACATGAAGCATTTGTGATTTGTGATTTCTGATTTGCGATTGAGCCCTTCAATCACCAATCACAAATCGCCAATCACAAATCTAAGACTTCGTTCGTTTGAAATGGATCGTATGGAACTGGTCCTTGCCATTCTCGCGCCAGGTCCACTTTTCCGTGAAGTGATCGTCATCGGCAATTTGGATTAGCAAGTGACGCATGTGGCCGGCGCTGGGGTTTGCCAGATTGGCGATCCCGGTAAGAGAGAACTCGAATTCCTTCTGGTCGCCAGTGGCGACGGCAGGTGCTTCCATGCGCGGCTGATTGCCCGCCGCGCAGTAATGAGTCATCGCCAGCCCTTCTCCGTTCGGCGTGTAGAGCGTCACCATCTGATCGTCCTCAGCGCTCTGAGAAATCTCTTCCAGCGCCGTCCCATTCGAGACCAGGCGAATCGTGCTGGTCAGCGGTTTGCCTTGCGGCCCCGGAGCTTCCCATGTGCCGACAAGGGTCTTCAGGCGATCGAATCCGGACATAGGCTGCGCTTGCGGGCGGGCGCGCCCTGCAAACCAACCCAGGGCGATGATCCCCAACCCGAGCCAAAGAACTGCCTTTCGCATTCCGCACCTCCTCCCTTTAATCGGGTGATCGGGTGAACCATTTGTGATTTGTGATTTCTGATTTGCGATTGGGCCTCTGATTTGCGATTGGGCTTTTCAATCACCAATCACAAATCGCCAATCACAAATCGTTCATCCGATCTCCCGATATTCTACACACTCGCCGCTCGAAGCGGAATCCCTCTTTCCTCGCGAGTACTGAAATCCCGAGGCCGTGGTAAGCTAATTTGCCATGTCTAATCTGATTCCCGCTCTCCGCCGCGCGCTTGACATTCTGCCTTCGCCGGAAGCCGACCGGCCGGGCCTGCTGCTTCGAGATCCCTTGGGTTACGCGGAAGCGGTTCTGTACGTGCCGCCGGCGTGGGCTTTGGCGCTGCGCTGCCTGGATGGAGAGCACACCGAACTGGACGTGCAAGACCTCCTCACTCGAGCCACGGGCGGGCTGGTGTTCAGCGATGAAGTTCGGGACTTCGTCGGCGTTTTGCGCCAGGAAGGTTTCCTGGAGACCGAAGAGTTTGAGCGTCGGCGCGAGCAGCGGCACAAGGAGTTCATGGCGCTACCCGAACGCCCGGCGGCCCATGCGGGCTCGGCGTACCCGGCGAGCGCGGCGGAAATCCGCACGACTTTCGCAGAATACTTCAGCTCGGTGGGAATTGACGCCGGCCGGCCCGACAACCTCGTGGGAGTGGCCGCGCCGCATGTCAGTCCGGAGGGCGGGCGGAACTGCTACGCCGAGACCTACCGGCGGCTGGCCGCGTTCCCCTCCCTGGCCGAGCGGACGTTCATGGTGCTGGGAACCTCACACTGGGGAACCGCGGGGAAGTTCGGCTTGACCCATAAGCCGTTCGTCACGCCCCTCGGCACCCTGCGCGTGGACGACGAGATGGTGAGCTGGCTCGAGCAACACGGAGCCGGGGCCGTCAATTCGGAAGATTATTGCTATGCCTTCGAGCACTCGATTGAGTTTCAGTGTGTATTCCTTCAGTACGCGCTCGGACCGGAACTGAAGATTGTGCCGATTTTGTGCGGACCGCTTGGCGAAAGCCCACCCGCCGAGACTGCTGACCTGAAGGTCAGCGCTACTCCGGAAGAAGCGGCCAGTGCCAACCTGATGGTCAGTGCTGCGTCGGCGGAGAGTGAGAAGGGTCCGGAGATTTTCTTGGACGCGTTGGCCCAGCTCGCCGCGAAGCACCAGGACCGGCTGTTTTGGGTCCTCGGAATCGACTTGACGCACCTCGGCCGCCGCTACGGCAGCCCCTTCACCGCTCTCGCCAATCAAGGTCGAATGGCGGAGGTGGCGGAGCAGGATCGTCGCCGCTTAGAATTGGTGTGCGCCGGCGACAGCCGGGGCTTCCTCGAACTCGTATCCGCCGGCGGCGATGAATTGAACTGGTGCGGTCATTCAACTCTCTACACCTTTTTAAGAGCGATCGGCAAAGTACGCGGCCGCTTGCTTCGTTATGAGCAGTGGAACATCGATCCGCAATCGGTGGTCAGCTTCGCCAGCATGGAGTTTTTTACGCCCTGAATGGCAGAAGCCTGTGTGCGCAGAGGCCATATTCAAGTAGTTCATACTCTATGAATTACCATCCGGCGCCCCCCGGAAAATACCCTGCCAGGGCTGCCGCCTCACCGGAAGGGCGACAACGGCCACCCCGGATAACCCTCCCAGCGGGAGGGGGAGAATTTGTCGCGAAAAATAACTAGATTCGCTGGACTCTCGTTGTGCTAATATGAACCGGCATTTTATCTATGAATGAGCAGAGACAAGGCATACGTTATCCTCTAAGGCTACCTGCGGAAGTCCGCTGGACATCCCGGGGCAAGAATGCGGGGCCGATCAAAGGCGAAATTGGTGACATTAGTTCGAGCGGGCTGCTTGTGCTGATACCCAAGCATCTGCCGATCGGCACTACCATCAACGTCACCATCAATTTACCTGTCGATGTGACAAAGGTCCCTGTCAAACTTACCTGTATGGGGCGTGTAGTTCGCAAGAGCGCCGTGGGCAAGGGTGAAGGGGTCTCAGCGATTATTGAAGATTTCAAACTCCGGCCTTCGCGACGAAAGCCCGCGAAAGCCTAGTGTCACGGCGCCATACCTAGCGGCACAATGGTTATCCGCTCCCATCGTCCAATGAAACAAGCGCACACACCAAAGAGAATCCGTATACTCTTAGCGGACCGGGAAGAGGTTTTCCGCCTTGGAATAAGGCAACTCTTCTCGCTCGAGGACGACCTGCGCGTGGTAGCGCAAGCGGCAACTGGCGAGCAGGCCATCGCCTTGGCAGAACGATTCAAGCCGAACCTCTTGTTGGTGCAAGAAGAGCTCGCCGCCGAACCGCCCGGCAACTTCATGGAGCAGGTCCGGCGTGTCTCGCCGCACAGCAAAGTGGTGATCACCGCGTCGGCCCTGGTGGGGGACGCGGCCGCTCGGCATCTGGAATCCGGGGCCGCCAATGTGATTCCGAGATCCGCAGCGCTCTCACGCTTCGCGAAGTGCGTCAGAGAAGCGATGCGGCATAAAGTTGCTCCGCCAGTCAAGGTGGTCCCGGTCGCCACCCTCAGGCCCGTCGAGTACTTACAAAAACCCCTGGTGCGGCCGGTCGACACGCTCACGCTGCGCGAGAAGCATGTCATCGCCTGCCTCATGCAGGGCTTCCCCAACCGTGAGATTTCTCGGCGGTTGGCCATAGCGGAACAGACCGTAAAGAACCACCTGCGCTCCATCTTCGATAAGGTTGGCGTTTCAGACCGCCTGGAACTGGTCCTCTACGCCCTTCACCACAAGCTTGACCTGCCCCTCGTCGAGACAGCACGCCAGCAACCGCCGGTAACGGCAGCCTGATCTCCAGCTCTGAAAATCTGTAGGGGTAGGGTTCGCCCTACCCGTGGTTGGTTAGCGGCATAACCGCGAGGGGACGGCAAGCCGTCCCCCTACAAACAATTAAAGGAGGAGTAGGTGCCCATTTGCGGGAACTTCACGCCTGCGGGCGGGCGGTCCGGATTTGATAATCGTCAATAACCGCGCCGATGCCAAAGGGATAGCTTTCGGCTTCCCGATGGCTCACCACGCGAGCCTGGCAGCGAAGCTTCAAGGGGACTTTTGTAATCTCGGCAGGTAAACTCACCGTCAAAACAACCCTGGTGTTCGGACGAAGCTGCGAGGGCAGCCGCATAAAAACTCCGTTGCCACTCATGGTCGTAATCTTTCCGTGTATCTTGCGCACTTTGCCCGGGCCGGTTTTCCATTGCACCGTCACCGGGAACTCCACCGGAAACCTAATCCCCAAACGAAGGCAGTTCAAAGTAACCTCCCAAGACAATCGTGCAACCGCAACCAGCTTGGCTGCGGCAAGGCGCGGGGCCCCCCGAAGCAGCACGCCGCCGGCTGGCGTCACGAGCCGGAGCCCCACTCGCCCCCCCGAGTCGGCGGAGAAACTCGTGGCCAGCGCTTTATTAGTAACGCTTCTCGCCATGACACTCAAGACTACTAAAGTACCAGTCAAGCTTAAGGGATAACTCTTAGTGCGCCCTCTGTAGGGGGACGGCTTGCCGTCCCCGCATTTCCGCTGGTCCCGACGCGGGTAGGGCAAGCCCTACCCCTACACTGCTCGAAGCGCATAGCGAAGGCCCGCGCGCGAAGCTATAATGGTTCAAGATCTCGAACGCGCCCATGAGTGATTTCTCCACACCCCTGATGCGGCAGTACAGCGCCATTAAGGAGCGCCACCCCAACGCACTCTTGCTGTTTCGATTGGGAGACTTCTACGAGCTCTTCTTTGAAGACGCCGTGCTGGCTTCGAAGGAGCTGCAAATCACCCTGACCTCCCGCAACAAGGAGAAGGGCGTGGCGATCCCGATGTGCGGCGTTCCCTATCATGCCGCGGAAGGTTACATCGCCAAGCTCGTCCGTCGCGGCTTTCGGGTAGCCATCTGCGACCAGATGGAGGATCCGCGCTTGGCCACGAAACTCGTAAAGCGCGAAGTCACCCGCGTGGTCACGCCGGGAACGGCGATCGATTCGCAGATTCTCGAGCCGCGCGAGAATAATTATCTGGCGGCGCTGGCGGAGCGCGACGGTAGTGTAGGCCTGGCTTTCGTAGACCTCTCGACCGGCGACTTCCGCGCCACCGTGTTTTCAGGCTCGGAGGCTGCAACGCGCCTGCAGGAGGAACTCGAGCGCATGCGGCCCAGCGAACTTTTGGTGGCCTCGCGCCCCACCAGCCCGGCGGAGGCGCGCCCCGTTCCCCTCGCTTCCCTCACCCAAACACCCCTGGAGGACTGGGTCTTCGCTGAGGAATATGGCGCCCGGCTTTTGCGCGACCATTTCCGGGTGGCGACGCTGGCTGGCTATGGCCTCGAGGGTCATGCGCTGGCCGTGGCGGCCGCCGGGGCCGCGCTCCACTATGTGCGCGAGACGCAGCGGGGATCGCTTTCCCACCTCGATGCAATTCGCTTCTACCAGCAGCAGGATTCGCTGGTCCTCGACCCTGCGACGATGCGCAATCTCGAGCTGGTCGAGCCCGCCTTCGGGGAATCGCGCGCCGCCACGCTCCTGGGTATCCTCGACGAATGCGTCACCTCGCTCGGCGCGCGGAAGTTGAAGGCCTGGATGCTTCGTCCCTCGCTCGACCGCGCCGAGATCGAGGCGCGCCTGGACGTGGTCGAGGAGTTGCAGAAGTCCACCATTGAGCGGGAGGAATTGCGGCGGGCGATGGGCAGCGTACAAGACCTCGAGCGCCTGCTGAGCAAAGTGACGCTCGAGACCGCCCACGCGCGCGACCTGCTGGCTTTGAAACACTCGTTGGAGGTTCTCCCGGATCTTCGCGCTTATCTGAATCATTTCCAGGCGGCTCGCCTCAAAAAACTTCGGGAAAACCTGGACGAGCTTGCCGACGTGCGCGAGCTGCTCGAGAAAGCGATCCATCCCGAGCCCCCCGTGCTTCTCAGCGAGGGCGGGTTGATCCGGCCCGGCTATAATGCGGAGCTCGACGAACTCCGCGACCTGAGCCAGAACAGCAAACAGTTGCTGGCCCAGATCGAGGCCCGCGAGCGCGAGCGCACCGGCATCGCGTCGTTGAAAGTCCGCTTCAACAGCATCTTCGGCTATTACATCGAGGTCTCGAAGCCCAATCTGCACCTTGCTCCTGCGGATTACGAACGCAAGCAGACGTTGGTGAATGCCGAAAGGTTTACCACGCCGGAGCTGAAGGAGCTGGAAGCGAAGATCCTGGACGCGGAGGAGAGAAGCCACACCCTCGAGCGCGACCTGTTCCTCGCCACCCGGCGCCAGGTGGCGAATGAGGCGCGGCGCATCCGCCAGACAGCGGCGGTGCTTGCGGAACTGGATGTTCTCGCCTGCTTCGCCCACCTTGCCGCGGAGCGCCACTACCAACGTCCCGAGTTTTCCCAGGATGGCGAGCTGGTCATCCAGCGCGGACGCCACCCCGTCATCGAGCAACTCAATGAGGAAGGCCAATCCGGCAAGTTCATTCCCAATGATCTCTACATGAATGGCGGCACTGACCTGATCCTGATCATCACGGGGCCGAACATGGGGGGAAAATCAACTTACCTTCGCCAAGCGGCCCTGATCGCCCTGGTGGCGCAGATGGGTAGCTTTGTGCCCGCCACGCGCGCCCAGCTTCCCATTTTCGACCGCATCTTCACTCGCATCGGAGCCTCGGATAACCTGGCGCGGGGGCGCTCCACGTTTATGATGGAGATGACGGAGGCGGCGGCCATCCTCAACACCGCAACGCCGCGCAGCCTCGTCTTGTTAGACGAGGTGGGCCGGGGCACCGCCACCTTCGACGGCTTGGCGATTGCCTGGGCCGTGGTCGAGCACCTGCAAACGCACACTCGGGCCAAGACCCTCTTCGCCACTCACTATCACGAGCTTACCGAGCTCGCCGATCTTCTTCCCGGCGTGCGCAACTATCACGTCTCGGTGCGTGAATCGGGAACCAACATCGTCTTCCTGCGCAAGGTGGAACCGGGAAGCGCCGACAAGAGCTACGGCATCGAGGTCGCTCGCCTGGCGGGCCTGCCCGGCAAGGTGATCGCGCGCGCGCGGGAAATCCTCTCTCGCCACGAACAGACCGAGCACACCCTGAGCGAGCGCCTGACCGCCAGGCCGGACGAGGCTAAAACCGGCCCCGTGCAGCTCACCATTTTCACGCCCTTGAACGCTGACGTGGTGAATGCCATCGAAAAGGCCGACCTCGATAACCTGAGACCGATTGAGGCCTTGAACTTGTTGGCGGAACTGAAAAAGCAGATTCAGTCCTGATACGCATTGTGGTGCGGGCGTCCCGTGTCAGCACCGGGATAAAAGGGAGCCGACATCATCAGTCTATCTACCCGGGCAAATCGTCAACCACAATTCCACCTCTTCCACGCAAGATTCAAGGCATAATACCCTGCGCCATCGCCGACGTGTCTTATCGCGTCCGGTGTCTGGAGGACTCTCATGGTAGCAGGGCGACCGAACATCGCCGACGTCGCAAGGTCTAAGCTTGACCTCGCTGTGCTCGCGATTCCCGCCTTGATCAAGGTGACCCTGCATCTGCTGACGTACAAAGGGTTCGGCTTCTTCAGCGATGAGTTCTATTACATCGCCTGCAGCAAGCGGCTCGCCTGGGGGTACGTGGACCATCCTCCGCTTTCCATCCTGCTGCTGCGCCTGGATCGTCGGTTATTCGGCGACTCCCTGCTTGTCGATCCGGCTGTTGCCGGCGCTCGCCGGAGGTGCGACTGTCCTCCTCACCGGACTGCTGGCCCGGCGACTGGGGGCGGGAAGGTTCGGTCAGTTGCTCGCCCAGGTGTGCGTACTGGTTGCCCCCGTCTATCTGGCCGTCTGCCACATCTTCTCGATGAATGCCTTTGATATGGTCTTCTGGCTCGCCGCCTTCTACATTCTGGTGCTGATCTTCGACGGGGCAAGCCCCAAGCTTTGGATCGCTTTCGGCCTCGTCGCGGGGCTGGGGCTGGAGAACAAGATCACCGTACTTTCCCTCGGGTTCGGACTTTTGGTGGGGCTGGTGCTGAGCCGGCAACGACGCCAATTCCTGAGCGGGTGGTTCTGGTTGGGAGGAGCACTCGTCGGATTAATCTTTCTGCCGTACGTTTTGTGGCAGATGCCGAACGGCTGGCCAACTCTCGAGTTCATGCACAACGCGGCCCTCTACAAGATGGCCAAGCTCTCCTTCCCCGCTTATTTCGCAGGCCAGATCGTGCAGATGCACCCTTTCACCTTTCCCGTCTGGCTCGCGGGACTCGGCCTGCTTGTCCTCAGCAAGGAGTATCGAAGGTACCAAGCCCTCGGTTGGTGCTACATTGCAATCCTGGTCCTTTTCGTGGTTACAGGTGGAAAAACCTACTACTTGGCTCCGGCCTACACGATGCTCTTCGCCTTCGGCGCCCTCTGGATGGAGAATGCGTTTTCCAGTAAGGCCCTGCGTGTGGCGCTCGTGACGTTGATCGTTGCCGGCGGACTCGTTACTCTTCCGGTGGCCTTGCCGATCCTCCCCGTGGAGGCGCATATCCGGTACTCGGCGGCCCTCGGATTAAAACCCGACGCCGGAGGAGAACGTCATAGCGTGGGCAGGCTGTCCCAATATTACGCCTCCATGTTTGGCTGGGAGAACTTGGTCAGAGAAGTCGCCCGCGTGTATCAGTCGTTGCCTCCGGAGGATCGCGCCAAGTGCGGCATCTTCGGCATGGATTACCACCAGGCGGGGGCGATCGATTTCCTGGGAAAAAAATACGGGCTGCCCGATGCTTCATCGGGGCACAACAATTATTGGTTGTGGGGTCCCCACAATTCGTGGGAAGTGGGAATCGTCATCAACCGCGGGCCCGGCGACCTCGCGCAACTCTTCCAGGAGGTCTCGCAGGAGGGTTTCATCCATGACGAAACCGGCTACGTTCAGCCCTCAGAAAACGATCTGTCGGTGTACGTCGTCCGGAAGCTGAAGAAGCCCCTTGTGTGGGCTCAGGTCAAGCACTACGATTGAGTCGGCGTGTTAAGGCCGGATTCTCTGGACTATGAACCGGGGCGGAGCTCTTTCCTGACTCGCGGCGATTCTTCTTGCCGTTTGATCATCTGAGAGGTCATTTGCAGGGAAACGATCTCGGCCAATTGCTGCTCCTGAAACTGAACGAACTGTGTTGGGGGTCCACCCTCGAGCACACCCTTCGCCGTTTGAGCCTCGGCGGTGTGCTTGTCGATGCGCCGCTTCCCAATGGCGCCGATACCCTCCGCGAATTCCTGTCCAAGTTGGCCTGCTCGGTCCCAACCCTGCCCTTCCTTGCCCTCCGGGAAGAAGGCGGCCTGATGGATCCCCCCTTCCTGCCTCCGCTCCCCTCGCCGCGCGCGGCTGCCGGGAAAGGCCTTGCGGCGGTGCAGCGCCTGGGTGAACTGGTGGGTGCTGCCCTCAAACTTCTCGGTTTCAACACCGATTTCGCTCCTTTGCTCGATCTGGCGTCGCCCACGGGTACGGGCACGCCACAGCGTGCCCCTACAACGCCATGGCGTGCCCCTACAGAGACACGCGCCTTCAGTGCCGATCCTCAGCAGGTGGCGCAGTGTGGTGAAACATTCCTGGAAGGGCTCGACGCTCACAGGGTGCTGGCTTGCGGAAAACATTTTCCCGGCTTGGGCAGCGCGCGCCCCGCCGGCCCCGCCGAACTCCCCCTGGTTTCCAGGTCCATGGCCGAGTTGTGGCGCGAGGATCTCGTCCCGTATCGGGCGCTTCTGCCCCGGCTACCACTGATCCTGGTGAGCCCCGCTGCTTATAAAGCCTACGACTTTGATCTGCTGCAATCCGCCGGCTTATCGTCCAAGGTTGTGGACGGACTGCTCCGTGTCAAACTGGGCTATGGCGGCGTTGCCATCGCCTATGGACTCGAAACGGAAGCCGTGCGAGGAGCTTTGAGCTTAGAGGAGGCAGTCGTGCAGGCTGTGAGCGCGGGATGCGACATGCTTCTCGTGCAAGAGCCGCAAGCCGCCGAGCGTGTCCAGGCAGCCTTGAGCGCCGCTCTGCAGTCAGGGAAGCTTCCCAGCGCTCGCCTCGAACAAGCACTCAAACGCATTCAGCATGCCAAGCGGGGCCTGCGGCCCACCGTCGATAAGCTGCCGCGCGGCTCGCTGGAAAACCTTATAAAACAGTTCACAGCCTTCTCCGCCGCCTTCGCAGGTTCGGAAAATCGTGACTAGGACTGTTTGTCTCTTGACAAAACCCATAATGATAGGCTATGATGAGGAGGGGTTGGGGGTAGTGCGACGTTGCGCCTTGGCGTGAAGCCGCGCTTGTTACGTTGAAAAACCGGAGAACAAAGCGAGAATGTCTATGAAAACAAAGGAAGAGGACAAAACAGACGGGGTTGGCGCAGACATTGCCTTTGAATGTCTGCGATGCGCCGAAGGCGCAGGCCGGTCAGGTTGTGCCGCTGGCTCGAATGTCCCTTCGGGACATCGCAGACCCCAGACTTCAGGGGTCTGCGCCGTCCGTCGCTCCAGAAACTGCCGGAACAAAGCGAGAATGTCTATGAAAACAAAGGATCGGTACAAAAATCAACCGCGCCTGACCCATCCTTATCCAAGGATGGGAATATCTTGGCTGATAGCCGAAGGCCGACCGCTGAAAGCTGATTTTAGACGAACGATCCGGGAATGTCTATGAAAACAAAGGATCGCAGAGCCCGTCTCGCCATAGGCTTGATGTCCGGCACCTCGATGGACGGAATCGATGCAGCCTTGGTGCGCCTCACCGGCTCTGCGGATCAACCGCAGGTGCGCTTGCTGGCGTTCGACACATTTCCCTACCCTCCCGAGGTCAAGGAATGGCTCATGGGCGTTGCCGCGGGGGAGTTGACCTCCGCAGGGGGAATCAGCCGACTTAACTTCTTGCTCGGAGAACTCTTCGCCAACGCCGCCCTGGGTGTATGCCGGGTGGCTCATGTTTCTCCCGGGAGCGTTTCCGTCATCGGTTCACATGGCCAGACCGTCTTTCACCAGGGAAGGCTGGAGTTGATTCCAGGCCACAGCGAGGCGGCAGGCCCGAGCACACTTCAAATAGCCGAGCCGGCCGTGATCGCAGAACGAACGGGCGCGCCGGTGGTGGCGGATTTCCGCACCGCCGACATGGCGGCCGGAGGGCAAGGCGCGCCGCTGGTGCCCATGGTGGATTACCTCTTGCTCCGCGATGCGCGGAAAGGCACGGTGGCCTTGAACGTCGGCGGCATTGCCAACGTCACCGTGATCCCCGCGAAGGCGAAACCGCTCGACGTAACCGGCTTCGACACCGGCCCCGGAAACATGGTCAGCGACGCTCTGGTGCGGCACTTCACCGGCGGCCGGGAGCATTACGACGCCGGCGGGCGCGTGGCGGCGCGGGGAAGAGTGAACGAAGCGGTGCTTGCAGAACTGCTGCGCTACCCTTTTTTTTCCGAGGCTCCGCCCAAAAGTGCGGGGCGTGAGCAGTTCGGCCGCCATTTCGTGGAGAGTTATTTTCTCTCGCGCCGGCGCGCCCGATTTGAGGACCTGCTTCGAACCGCTCTCGAGCTGACGGCGCGGACCCTCGTTGACGCCGTGGCTAGATTTGTAGTTCAGGAAACCCGGATGGACCGCATGATCGTATCCGGCGGCGGCGCGCACAATCGCACGCTGCTGAAGCGCCTGGCCGAACTCCTGCCGCAAGTTACCGTCGAACTCTCCAGCCGGCATGGCCTGCCGGTAGACGCCAAAGAGGCCATCGCCTTCGCCATCCTTGGCGACCGCACCTTGCACGGCTTGCCGGGCAACCTGCCTCGCGTGACGGGCGCGCGCCGCGGGGTCGTGCTGGGCAAAACCCTGCATCCGTGAGGGACGCCGCGCGCCTCTCTCCGGGCGCCTTAGCTAGTCTCCATTAGTAGGCTATATTCGGAGAGCGCAAACCTGTAGCTCGAGGTCTGCGCTACGATTGCTCCTCCCTGTTCAGGTGCGCAAGGCGCGGTCGGCTGGAAAAAACGGCGACGTTTTGTTAACATCTAATCAGGGTGATCCATGGGCTTCCGTCCGCGCACGCTGTTCGTGTCTCTGCTTCTGGGGCTGAGCACCGTCCTGATGGCCTTTCAACAGGACGGTTTTGCGCCCCGGGATATGGAGGAGGCTCCCGCCCAAACCAACGAAAAAGCTGAGTTCACTTTTGGTCGCCTGCGATTCGCAACCAGCGGGAGCAGCTTCGGCGGGTGGCGCCGCCTCGGTTGGTCGGAGGATTTCCCCAAGGCCGATCGCCAATTTTCCGAAGGTGTGCGGCGTCTTACCCGCCTCAACGCTCGCAGCACTGAAAAGGTTCTAGACCTGGACAGCGACGAGATCTTTAACTGGCCGTGGCTGTATGCCGTCAACGTCGGCCGCTGGAACTTTACCGCGGCACAGTCTCAGCGCCTGCGCGAGTACCTGCTCCGAGGCGGCTTCCTGTTGGCCGACAATTTCCACGGCGCCGCGGAGTGGCAGACGTTCCTCGAGGGCATGAGCAAAGTGTTTCCGGAACGCCAAGTCGAGGACCTGAAGAACAGCGATGAGATTTTTCACGTGCTCTACGACCTGGACGAACGCTTCCAAATACCGGGTTATCAGTACATCTGGACGGGCAGAACTTATGAGCGGGATGGTATCGAGCCGCATTGGCGCGCCATCCGGGACGACAAAGGCCGAATCATGGTCGCCATTTGCCACAACATGCATCTGGGAGATGCTTGGGAGCACGCCGATGATCCGCGCTACCCCGAACGGTTTTCCTCGCTCGCCTATCGCCTGGGGATCAATTACATCATCTACGGGATGACGCACTAGTTGAAGGTCGAAAGTCGAGAGTCGAGAGCCAAAGCTTTCAACTTTCGACTCTCGACTCTCGACTTTTGACTAAGCATGAATCGACGAGACTTCCTCAAATACGGATGCGGTAGCGCCGCGGGACTCGGCGCGGCCCGCCGGCTCGGGTCGCAAATGCAGATGCCGCCCGCCTCGGCGCCCGAGGCGGGCGGGGTGGATGTCACGCTCAAGATTGCCCCTGTGATTGTGCAGCTTGATCCCAATCGCGCCATCAGCACCATTGGCTACAACGGGTGTTCACCGGGCCCGGTCCTGCGCATGCGCGAGGGCAAGCCGATTACGGTCGAGGTCTTGAATGACACGGACGTGCCGGAACTCGTGCACTGGCACGGATTCTTCATCCCCCCCGAGGTCGACGGGTCGGAAGAAGAAGGCACGCCGATGGTTCCCGCTCATGGCCGGCGGCGCTATCAGTTTGTGCCACGCCCTGCGGGCACGCGCTGGTATCACACTCACGCGATGGCGGGGATTGACTTGCACCGAGGCACTTACACCGGCCAATTCGGCTTCGTCTACGTCGAGCCGGCCGAGAATCCGGGCCGATACGACCAGGAAGTGTTTCTGGCGCTGCGCGACTGGGAACCGTATCTGAGTTCGGAAGATATGGACGAGATGGAGATGGGGCCGCCGGGACCGCAGCCCGAAAAGCCCGCCGTCCCCGATAGGCGGCAAAACGGTTTGGAGGTCGGCTATCGGATCTTCTCGATCAACGACAAGTCTCTCGGTGCGGGAGAGCCGATTCGAGTCCGGCAGGGCCAACGCCTGCTGGTGCACGTGCTCAACGCCAGCGCCACAGGAAACCGCAGCATCGCCTTTGCGGGCCATTTGTTCAACGTTCTGGCTCTGGATGGAAACCCCGTACCGTCTCCGCGCCCGGTCGAAGTCCTGGCGATGGGTCCGGGCGAACGCGTGGACGCGGCGGTGGAGATGAATCGGCCGGGGATTTGGATTCTGGGCGCCACCAAGGACGACGACCGCAATGACGGCATGGGTGTCCTGGTCGAGTATGCGAACCAACACGGAGATCCACAGTGGGTCGCCCCGACGAACCTTCAATGGGACTACTCGATCTTCGGCAAGCCTGCCGCCCATCCGGCGCCCGATCAGACGATTGACATGCTCATCGAGGTTATTCCGGGCGGCCCCGGGAACTTTAACCACTGGCTCATCAACGGCAAGGAATATCCGCACGAGGGCGAGTTCGTCCTGAAAGAGGGCGCGCGCTACCGCCTGGTGTTTCACAATCGGAGCGACGATGCCCATCCCGTGCATATGCATCGACACACGTTCGAGCTCGTCGATGTGAACGGTAAAAAGACCGCAGGGGTAATCAAGGACACGGTGGTAGTGCCGAATTACGGGGTGGTTTCCGTGGACTTGCTGGCCAACCAGCCGGGGCTGACGCTTTTTCACTGCCACAACCAGCAGCACATGGACTTTGGCTTTAAGGCGCTGTTCCGATATGCGTGAAGCGTGGTGGCCAAGCCTGTCCTCCTGAGCGCAGAGAAGGATCTCCGCAGTTCGTCGTGAGCTATTGCAAACGGATAACAACTGCCCAGATTCTTGGCTGCGCCCAGGATGGCTGCACACACTGCGACCTATTTGCATCCAAAGGGTAGTACAGGGCATCGTACTCAGGGTAACCAGGGCTTCGAGATTCTTGACTTAGAGCAAATGGGCAATCGCGAGTGTTGCCCCTACAGGTACTACATGTTTCAGTTTTTCTTCAAATACCCACGCCTGGTATTTGCGAGAGGCGAACTGGTCCTGCTCAGCAGTTGGCCGAGGTGGCTCCTGGCATTGCTTGTGCTGCTGGCAGCGGGCGCTTTGGCGGCGCTGATTCGCGCTCGTCTGCCGCAGGCTGCTTCGAGCGTGCGGAACTGGCGGGCAGGGGTCATCTGGCTTGTGCAATCGTGTCTGGTGGCGCTTCTCCTGATCCTGCTCTGGCAGCCGGCCCTGGTGGTTGCGCAACTCGAACCCCAACAGAACATCATCGCCATCGTGGTTGACGACTCACGCAGCATGGCGACCAGGGAGGACGGCGCCTCCCGCCTGGAAAGTGCCATCAAAGTCATGCAAGGCGGAGTGCTGGCCGGTCTCCAGAAGCAATTCCAGACACGCTTTTATCGGCTCGACCGCGAAGCGACGCGTGTTTCGAGCCTGGAGGAATTGCGGGCCTCGGCGCCCGTAACGCACCTCGGCGCGGGATTGAAACAATTGGCGGAGGAGACCAGCGATTTGCCGATTGGGGCCGTGGTTTTGCTGAGCGACGGGTCCGACAACTCCGGCGGCGTCGATCTGGACACCATCACGGCTCTTCGCTCGCGCCGGATTCCGGTGCACACCGTCGGCTTCGGGCGCCTTGCCATGGTGCAGGACGTCGAGGTCGACGACGCGACGGTTGCACCCCGCGCCTTGGCGGACTCGCGCCTGTCGGCGACTGTCCGTTTTCACCAGCACGGTTACGCAGGGCGGAAGGCTACGCTGAGCGTTCACGATGGTGCGACAGCGCTGGCAGCGCGAGAGATCAGCCTCTCCGCCGACGGTGCTGCCCAAACCGAGAATTTGATGTTCAACGCCGGCCGCGCCGGCGCCAAGGCGCTGCGCTTCTCCGTTGACCCGCTGCCCGGCGAAGAGAATCCCTCCAATAATGCCGTCACGCGGCTCGTGAATGTCGAGTCGGGCCGGCGCCGCGTTCTTTATCTCGAAGGCGAACCTCGTTGGGAATACAAGTTCATCCGCCGCGCCGAGTCCGATGACTCCGTCGTCCAGCTCGTCTCGATGTTGCGCACGACTGAGAACAAAATCTATCGCCAGGGAATCGACAGTCCCAACGAACTCGCGCAGGGCTTCCCGGCCTCCGCCGAGGAGCTTTTTTCCTATCAAGGGTTGATTATCGGGTCGGTCGAAGCGGGCTACTTCACTCCTGCGCAGCGCGATTTGATCGAGCAATTCGTCGATCGCCGTGGCGGCGGGCTATTGCTCCTAGGCGGCCGCTTCGCCTTGTCAGACGGAGGCTGGAGCGCGTCGAACCTTGCCGACCTTCTTCCCTCGCTTCTGCCTGCTCGCAAAGGTACATATCACCGAGATCCGGCGACCGTCATCTTGACGCCCGTGGGCGCCGACAACCTCATCTGCCGATTGGTACAAGACCCGGCGCGCAACCAGGCACGCTGGAAGAAACTGCCCTACCTCGAGGACTATCAGGACTCCGGCACGCCCAAACCCGGTGCGGCAGTTCTGGTGGAAATGAACGGCGGGGGACGAAAGGAGCCGCTGCTGGTCACCGAGAATTATGGGCGCGGACGGACCGCGATCCTGGCCACGGGCGGGACGTGGCGATGGCAGATGGCTCTGCCCTCCGGTGACCCTACGCACGACGCCTTTTGGCAGCAACTGCTGCGCTGGCTCGTTGCCGACACACCTGGTCACGTCGTCGCGTCGGTCAGCAAGCCCGTACTGTTTGACGAAGGAAGGGCAAAAATCTCGGCCGAGGTTCGCGGTCAGGATTTCGCGCCCGCCCCCGACGCCCTTGTTCAGGCCCACATCTCGGGCCCGGGAGGCGTAAGCGCAACGCTCGATCTCGCTCCCGACCCGGCCTCGCCCGGCACGTTTCAGGGAGAGTGGAATGCCGAGCGGCCGGAATTGTACTCGGTCCTGGTAACAGCCAAGCGCGGGGACGCCGATCTCGGCAGCGACAACCTGGACTTTGAAAGGATGGACGGGGTTGCGGAGAACTTTCATCTCGAGCAGAACCGCGACCTTCTGGAAAGGCTCGCCAAGCAAACCGGCGGGCGATATTGGCAGCCCGCTGAGGCTGCCCAGCTTGCCCGCGAAATTCCCTACTCGGAAGCGGGAATCAGCGTCCGTCAGATTAAAGAACTGTGGAACATGCCGGCGGTTTTCATTTTGTTTTTGCTCCTGCGTTGCTCGGAATGGCTGCTGCGCCGGAGGTGGGGGATCGTGTGAAGAATTCATCCGACACATACCCTCGCCCCCTTGGGGGAGAGGGTGGCGCGGAGCGCCGGGTGAGGGGGTGCCTGCGTAGTCTTGAGTCGGCAGCATTTCCCCTTGCATTCTTGCTTATCTCCGCGCTCCCGGTGAGAGGCGCGACGTACTACCTGACTGTCGCCGGGCTGGGCGGCGAACCGGAGTATGAGCAGCAGTTCACGGGGCTGGCCAAGGACCTGGACAAGGTGCTGAGGACCGCGGGAGTGGACGCGCACGTCGAGACGCTGTTCGGCAAAGAGGCCACGCGCGAGCGGCTGACTGAAAAGTTCGGCGTCATCTCCAGCCAGGCCAAGCCCGATGACGAGTTCGTGCTGATCCTCATCGGCCACGGCTCGTTCGATGGCGTCGAATACAAGTTCAACCTGGTCGGCCCGGATGTTTCAGCCGAAGAGCTGGCACGGCTCTGTGATCGCGTACCCGCCAAGCGGCAATTGATCGTCAACACCACCAGTGCCAGCGGCGGCGCCGTCCCCGCGCTCGAACGGCCGGGACGAGCGGTCGTCGCCGCCACCAAGTCGGGAACTGAGAAGAACGCCACGGTCTTCTGCCGCTATTGGGTCGAGGCACTGCACGACCCCGAGGCTGATGTCGATAAGAACGAAGCCATCAGTGCGCTGGAAGCGTTCCAGTACGCCGCACGTAAGACCGCAGCTTACTACGAATCGGAAAAGCGCCTCTCCACCGAGCACGCCATGTTCGAGGACAAGGGCAAAGGCGAGGCGGTGCGCTCGGCATCGAGCGAGGCCGGGGAAGGGTTGATGCTTTCCAGCTTCACCCTGGTTAGATTCGGCTCCGCGGAACGCGCCGCCAACGATTCCGGCAAGCGCGCCCTGCTCGCCAAAAAAGAGGAGATCGAACGCCAGATCGATACCCTGAAGTATCAAAAGGCCGCGATGTCGGAGGACGACTACAAGAAGCAACTCACCGCGGCGCTTCTCGAGCTGGCGCGTGTCCAGCAGGAGTTGGATAAATGATCCGGGCGGCATTAGGCCGTGGGGGCGGCTCTGCCGCTCCGATTTGCCGAAAGGCCTCGCCTTTCCAGGCGGCGCAGCCGCTTTGGAGCGCAGCACCTTGCTGCCACTTTTCTGCCGCGAGCTTGCTCGCGCTTCGCCCGGTGCGCGGCCAGCAAGCTGGCCTAAAGAAAATCGGCAGCAAGCTGCCGCACTCCAAAGCGATTGCAGCATTTTGGATGATGGCCGCGCTTGGTCTCAGTGTTGCGAAGGCCGCAACGCCGGATGAGTGCCGCGCCCTAACCAAGCACGGCCGCCGCGACGAGGCCCACGCGTGCTACCAATCGCTTGCGGCGCAGCGCGATCATTACCTCCGCGCCGAAGGTTACTGGGGTCTTCGAATGTATCAGCAGGCGAACGACGAATTTCGCGAGGCGGTGGCCCAGGACGACCGCAATGCCAACCACCGCGTTCGCTGGGGCCGCCTGATGCATGAGCGCTTCAATAACGTGGATGCGGAAAAGCTCTTTCAAGAAGCCTTGCAGCGCGACCCCAAGAACGCTCAGGCCTATCTGGGTCTCGCACTTGTCAGCGCCGATGGGTACGACTCGAAGGCAGTGAAATGGACCGCCCAAGCGCTCGCGTCGGACTCCAAGCTAGTGGAAGCGCACGAACTGATGGCCAGTCTCGATCTTGAAGATTCGAATCGGGCGGAGGCATTGAAGCAGGCCGACGCCGCCCTGCAAATATCCCCGGAAGCACTCGACGCCATGGCCGTTCATGCGGCCGTGGAGGTCTTGGACGATCGCTCACCCGATCCCTGGCTGGCGAAGATTCTCGAGGTCAATCCGACCTACGGAGAAGGCTGCGCGATCATTGCCCACCACTTGCTGCTGAACTATCGTTTCGGGGATGCCGTCGCCTACTACCGCAAGGCTGTGGAACTTGATCCGCAGCTTTGGTCGGCGCGCTCTGCCCTGGGCATGAATCTAATGCGCCTGGGACAGGAAGACGAAGCCCGCCGAGAGCTCGAACTCTGCTACGACAACGGCTTCCGGGACGCGGCGACCGTTAACACGCTTCGCTTGTTGGACAGCTACAAGAACTTTATTACCTTCAAGGATGGGGCCACGATTCTGAGGCTGAACAAGAAGGAAGCGGAGCTACTGCACCCGTACTTCAATTCCCTGCTGCAGCGCGCCATGGCGACCTACGAGAAGAAATACAAGATGACGCTTCCGGGTCCCGTGCAAGTGGAAGCCTACCCTGACCACGAGGACTTCGCGGTCAGGACTATGGGGATGCCGGGCCTGGGCGCCGAGGGAGTTACTTTTGGCGAGGTCGTTGCCATGGACAGCCCCTCCGCACGCAAGCCCGGTGATTTCCACTGGGGCGCCACGCTGTGGCATGAGCTGAGCCACGTCTACATCCTTACCGCAACGCACAGCCGCGTGCCGCGCTGGTTCACTGAAGGCCTGGCTGTCCACGAAGAGGCAGACGTATCTCCGGAATGGAGCAGCCGGGTCACCCCCGACATCCTGGTGGCCTTGCGCGATAAGAAATTGCTTCCGGTTGCGCAACTCGACCACGGCTTCGTTCGACCGGAATATCCCGGCCAGGTCTTGGTCTCCTACTTCCAGGCAGGCCGCATCTGCGATTACATCCAGGGCCGCTGGGGCGACGCTAAGTTACTCGAAATGGTGCAATCGTTCGCCAATCGAAAGACTACATCCGAGACAATCCAACTGGATCTCGGCACGTCGCCGCAGGATTTCGACACGCAGTTTCAGGCGTGGCTCTACGCGGACCTCGGCAAGACTGCCGCAGGCTTTGACGCCTGGCGGGCGAGCCTGAAGGCCCTGGTGGCCTCCGCCAAGGCCGGCGACCACGACCAGGTGCTGAAGCAAGGCGAGGAAGTCCGCCGCATGTACCCACAGTATGTTGAGGACGCGAATGCTTATGAGTTCCTTGCGGAAGCGCACCTTGCCAAAGGCGAGAAACGGGCCGCCGTGGAAGCGCTGACGGAGTATGAAAAGGCGGGGGGTCTCAGCCCGCAGACGCTTAAAGAGTTGGCCTCGCTGGAGGAGGACCTGGGCGAACCCAAGGACGCCGCTGCCACGCTGGATCGGATTAACTATATTGACCCGATGGACGAGGACTTGCATCGCCGCCTGGGCAAGCTTTGGCTCGCGCAGGAGAATTATCCCGGCGCGATTCGTGAA
This sequence comes from uncultured Acidobacteriota bacterium, assembly GCA_963831905.1. Lineage (GTDB taxonomy): Bacteria > Acidobacteriota > Terriglobia > UBA7540 > UBA7540 > CAVROP01. The sequence continues at coordinate 1,732,223 of CAWHRX010000010.1, forward strand.
TACGGCGCGGTTGTGGCCCTGCACCCGCTGGACGCCTCGTCCGCGCAGTTCAATCTGGCCCAGGCCTATTTCGCCGCGGGCCAGCGCGATAAAGCCGAGGAACACGTCTTGGCCTCGCTGGAGGCGGCGCCGGGCTTCCGCCCCGCGCAGAAACTACTCTTGCAACTTCAGGATTCTACGAAAAGGTGAATCATGGGGACTATCACGGAAGTACAACCTGACTTAATTCAACTCAAGAGCCGGATTGAGCGTTTTCAAACCGTGCGGGACAGCATTCTCGCCCAAGTCCGGCAAGTGATCGTCGGACAGGAAGAAGTCCTCGACCAGATTCTCATCGGCCTCTTCGTCGGGGGGCACTGCCTGATCACCGGACTGCCCGGCACGGCCAAGACACTCATGGTCCGCACCATCGCGCAGACGCTCGGCCTGGTTTTTACGCGCATCCAGTTTACGCCCGACCTGATGCCTTCGGATATTACCGGGACGGATATTATCGAAGAGGATCCGACCACCGGCCACCGGCGCTGGACGTTCGTCCAGGGTCCCATCTTTGGAAACATCGTTTTGGCGGATGAAATCAACCGCACGCCGCCCAAGACGCAGGCCGCACTGCTGGAAGCGATGCAGGAACTCTCCTGCACGGTGCGCGGCAACCACTATCCGTTACCGCTGCCCTTCTTCGTTCTGGCCACTCAAAACCCCATCGAACTCGAAGGGACCTACCCGCTTCCCGAAGCTCAGCTTGACCGTTTTCTATTCAATACCCTGCTCGGTTACCTGAGCGCCGAGGACGAGGCCAAAGTCATTGACCTGACCACGACCACGCGCGTAGCGAAAGTTGAGGCGGTGACCAACGCGGAGGAAATTCTGGAGTTTCAAGGCTTGGTACGTATGGTGCCGATCGCGGACTCCCTGGCGCGCTATGTGGTCAGTCTGGTACGCGCCACGCGTCCCAAGAGCGGAACGGCGCCGGACTTCGTTAAGAAATACGTCAACTACGGGGCCAGCGTCCGCGCCGCGCAGTTCATCGTGCTGGCGGCCAAAGCTCGCGCCCTTGCGCACCGGCGCTACCACGTGACCTACGAAGACGTGCGGGCGCTGGCCACGCCGGTCCTGCGCCACCGGATCCTGCTGAATTTCCATGCCGAATCGGACCGCATGGATTCGGACGAGATTCTTCACCGCTTGCTCGAACAGATGCCGCCTCCGGCGGGAGGATGAGCGTGCAACGATTCATCGATCCGGCGGTGCTGTCCGGCATTTCCGGATTAGACCTGATCGCCAAAACCGTCGTGGACGGCTTCATCGCCGGACTCCATCGCTCGCCGAACTTTGGCTTCAGCCAGGAGTTTGCCGAGTACCGCGCCTACACGGCCGGAGACGACTTGCGCCACATCGACTGGAACGTTTACGCCCGCACGGAGCGCGCCTACTTAAAACGCTATCGAGGGGAAACCAACACCCTGCTGACCGTCCTCCTCGACTCGAGCAACTCCATGAAGTACACCTCGCACGGGGTGAGCAAGTCCGACTACGCGCGCTTCACGGCGGCGGCGCTGTTTTATCTCACCACCCAGACCCAGCGCGACGCCGCGGGGTTAATCGTTTTCGACGAGGAGGTCCGCAACTACATCCGGCCCTCCAACCGCCAGGGGCAATTCCATCGGCTCTTGAGCGGCCTCGAGCAGGCCGAACCCGGCGCGAAAACCGACTTCGGCAAGGCCCTCGAGCGCTTCCTCGAACTCTTCCGCAAGCGCGGCGTGGTCATCGTTATTTCGGACTTTTATGAAGCTCCGGAGCGGATTATCAGGGCGCTCGAGCCGTTGCGATTCCGCGGCAATGAAGTGCTTCTGTTTCACGTCCTCGATCCCGCGGAAGTTCGCCCTCAGTTTCGCGGGCCCACCACATTGATTGAAATGGAGACGCAGGAGTCGCTCGAGGTGAGCCCCGAATACGCCCGGCTCGAATACACGAAGAAGATCGATGCGCACCTTGAGTCGCTGCGCGATGGCGCCCGCGGTTCCGGGATGGACTACTTCCTTTTGGTAACAGACCGGCCGTTGGACGGGGCATTGCGGGAATACCTGGCGATCAGGCAAGGAAAGTGGTGAATCCTGTCTGGAGTGCGGCAGCTTGCTGCCACACTCCAAAATGGAGACGGTGAATGGGTTTTCTTTCCCCATGGTTTTTGGCGGCTGCGGCTCTGGTGGGGCTCCCACTGTATCTCCATCTGCTTCGCCGTCACCAGTCGGAAGCGCTGCCGTTCAGTTCGCTGATGTTTTTCGAGCGACGCACGCAGAGTTCCATCAAGCATCGCCGTCTGCGCCATCTGCTGTTGCTGTCGCTGCGCATCGCCGTGCTGCTCTTGCTCGCCCTGGTCTTCGCAAACCCCTTTCTTATCCGGCCGGTGGCGGGCATGATGGGAAACAAGCTGCTCGTGCTGGTCATCGACGACTCGTTCAGCATGCGGGCCGGCTCGCGCCTGGCGGACGCTAAGCGCGCCGCGCTCGGCGTGCTCGATGCAAAGAATCCGGGGACGCGCGCGCAAGTCATGACGCTCGGATCACAGCTTCATGCACTGACGGCCCAGACCCAGGATTCGGGTGAACTTCGCCAAGCAGTCAATAGCGTAGCGCCCACGGACTCGCGCGCCAGCTTCGGTCAAGTCGCGGGCGGGGTGCGCTCCCTCGCGGAAGCAGTCTCCATCCCCATCGAGGTCCACCTCTTCAGCGATTTACAGAAATCCGGGATGCCGGCGAGCTTTCAGGAAATGGTCCTGCCGCCGAATGCCACGCTTGTGTTGCACCCTGTGGTCAAGGACGCGACGCCTAACTGGACAGTGGAAAGCGTGAGCGCGCCGGCCCAGGTGTGGGATCCGAAGAAGGCGCGGGTGCAAGCCGTGGTGGCAGGTTTCCACACGCCCGCGGCAACCCGCACTGTTTCCCTGGTTGTTAACGGCAAGAGTATCGCGACGCGCAGCGCCAGCGTACCCGCCAATGGCCGCGCTACCGTCGAGTTTGACTCCTTGGATGCCCCTTACGGCTTCAGCCGCTGCGAGGTGAGCATCGATTCCGCAGACGCTCTTCCTGCGGACGACCGGTTTATGTTTTCCGTTGAGCGTTCTGACCCGCGTCGTGTTCTGTTCATTCACGAGGCCAACGACACCCGTTCTCCGCTCTACTTTGGCTCGGCCTTGGCCTCGGCGGCGGGGGGAGTGTTCGCGCTGGAAAGCCGCAGCGTAGAACAGGCATCGAATGCGCAACCTTCCCAATACGCTTTCGTCGTTTTGTCTGACGTGCTGTCGCTGCCGCCGGCCTTGGAACAGAGCCTGGTCGACTACGTACGCGGCGGAGGAAGCGTCCTCATCGCGCTGGGTACGTCGGCGGCACGGCGGCCACGCATTCCCGTTCTGGCCAAGAGCATCCAGGCCGTCCACAATTACACCGACTCTTCCCAGCGCTTCCTGACGGTCGGCGATGCCGACCCCACCTACCCCTCGCTCGCCAAGTCCGAGCGCTGGGCCAATGTGGAATTCTATTTTGCCGTTGCTGCCGACACCACCGGCGCGCGGGTCGCGGCGAGGCTTACCGACGGGACGCCATTGCTGGTGGAGAAGAAGCTAAACGAAGGACGCGTTTTGCTGTTTACCTCGGGCCTGGACAATTTCACGAACGACTTTCCTTTGCACCCGATTTTCGTTCCCTTTGTCGAGCAAACAGCGCGGTATCTTTCCGGGATGCGGCAGAGGATCGGGTCGAGCGTCGTCGATTCCTTCTTCGAGTTGCGCTCCGACAAGGACCGGGCGGCGGGTGTGGAGGTGGTGGACCCCGAGGGACGCCGGCCCCTTTCTCTGAATGAGGCCGCCACTTCTTCAACATTCCAATTGAGCATGGCAGGGTTTTACGAAATGCGCCTCGCCAACGGCCGCCATGAGGTCGTGGGGGTGAATGCGGACCGCCGCGAATCCGACCTCGATGTCATGAGCGAGGATGTCTTGGCGCTTTGGCGCGGCAAACAAGGTCCGCTTTCCCAACCGGCCGCAGCGGCGGGCGTGACGCAGGCGCAGCCGTTCAGCCTTTGGTGGTATTTCATGTTGCTGCTTCTGGCCGGGGCAGTAGTGGAATCGTTGGTGAGCGATCGCTATCTGGGCAAGCTGCGGGAAGAAGCTTAGTTTGCAGCCACTTCGTCAGCCGGAGCGTGAAGGGTGAGGGGTCAGTTACTCGGCGCAGGAGGAACCATGAGTGCACGAGATCAGCTCGCATCCTACCTGAAAATGCTGCAAAAACGTCTGCGCCTGGGGGCGTTATTGCGTGGGGCGGCGGCGCTTGTCGCAGTTGCCTTGACAGCCACGCTCGTCCTGGTACTGATTACGAATGCCTTCGGCTTCTCCGATTCGAGCCTCTTCGCGGCTCGAGTCGTGCTCGTCCTTGCTCTCGCCGCCGTCGTCGGCTACGGTGTGGCGCTGCCTTTGCGCGCTCTAAACGACCGGCGGGCGGCCCGCAAGGCTGAGGCTGCGTTTCCACAATTCGATCAGCGCCTGGTAACCTTCGCCGAGCGCGACCGGGGAGGGAGCGATCCCTTCCTCGAACTGCTGGCTGCGGACGCACTTCAGATGACGAAATCCGCCCAACCGGAATCCTTAGTTCCACCACGCAAGCTTCTGGCGTGGATTGCAAGCGGGGCAACAGCCCTCGCCCTACTCGTGTGGATGATCGCTGCGGGGCCCGGTTTCCTTGGCTATGGTGCGGCGCGGCTGTGGGCCGGCTCGCTGCAACACACCGCTCCCTTTTATGACATTCAAGTGAGCCCCGGCAACGCGGTCGTGCGCCGCAGCGCCAACCAGTTGGTGACCGCCCAGGTGATCGGACGCCAGGTGGAGAGCGCCCGCCTTTACGCCCGGTACCAGAGCGCGTCGAAGTGGGAAGAGGTCACGATGCAGCGGCAGCCCGCTGCGAACGGCTTTCAATTCCTTTTCGCGGGGCTCCCCGAGAGTGTCGAGTACTATATTGAAGCCGGACCGCTGCGCTCGCGGAATTTCAAACTCCGCATTGTCGACCTGCCCGCGGTAAAACAGATCCGCGTGACCTACCATTTTCCCGCCTGGACGGGAATGAAAGATGCCGTGGAAGAGCATGGCGGCGACCTTCGAGCCCTCGCGGGCACCGAGGCGCGGCTCAACATCCTCCTCAGCCAACCCGTGGCGCATAGTTTTCTTGCTCTCGACGGCGGAAAGCAGATCGACCTCGCCGACGCCGGCCACAATTCGTATGACGGCGCAGTCACGATCGAAAAGGATGGAATGTATCATGTCGCCGCGCTCGATGAAGGTCAGCCGGTGCGGCTGTCGGAGGACTTCTTCATCGAAGCACGCAAGGTGAATCCGCCGACGGTGCGCATCACCCGTCCGGCCGGCGAATACCACGCCAGCCCGATCGAAGAAGTCACTGTCTCGGTTCAGGCCGAGGACGAGTTTGGCCTCAACGCTTTGGCCCTTCACTATTCCGTAAACGGAGGGCCTGAGCAGACAAGCAGTTTGTTGAAGCAGAAGGGCGCGAAACAGGCGGAGGGTTCCACCACACTCTCGCTGGAGGACTTCAAACTTGTTCCGGGCGACTTGGTGAGTTTGTACGCGAGCGCCAAGGACGCGCGTGCGGAATCCCGCACCGACATGATGTTTATCCAGGCTGAGCCGTTCTCCCGCGATTACTCGCAATCGCAAGTCATGGGTGGCGGGGGTGGCGGGACGGGTAACTTCCAGGAACAGATTTCCCAGCGCGAGAAGGAAATCATCACGGAGACCTGGAAACATGAGCTCGATAAAGGCGCCTCACCGCAAAGCCTCGCCGAAGGGGCTAAATTCCTCTCCGGCGTGCAGGCCAAGCTCCGTGACCAGGCGCTCTCGCTCGCGGGGCGTCTCGAGCGCCGCGAACTGACAGAAGAAAATGCGGAGTTCAGCAGATTCCAAAAAGATATGGGCGACGCCGCCCAGGCGATGGACCCCGCAGCCAAAGCTCTGCAACAACAAAAGTGGCGGGACGCCATGCCCCAGGAGCAGAAAGCCCTGCAATCCCTGCTGCGGGCGGAAGCGACCTTCCGCCAAATCGAAGTGGCCTTCGGCAGCGTCGGAGCAGGGGGTGGCGGGGGAGGCTCGGGGCGCGACCTCCAGAGCCTGTTCGATCTCGAACTGGATACTGAGAAGAACCAGTACGAGACGGAACAAACGGCCAACTCCGCCGATCAGCGCGGCGACCAGATTGACAAGGCTCTCGAGAAGCTGGATGAACTAGCGCGGCGCCAGAAGGAGTTAGCCCAGCAGCCGCACAATGCGCAGGATTTCCAGTCGCGGTGGCAGCAGGAAATGCTGCGCCGCGAAGCGGGAAAGCTGCAAGAGCAGATGGCCCAGTTGGCGCGCAGCGGTTCGCAACAGGGCGCTTCAGGTTCGCAGCAGAGCGCTTCGGGTCCCCAGCAGGGCAACTCAGGGTCCCAGCAGAGCGGCTCAGGATCATCCAGCCGATCATCTTCCAGGGGCGGGCAGAGCGCATCGGACACGAGCATGCAGCAAGCTCTTGAACGCCTTCAACAGGCCAGCGACGATATGCGCCGGGCTGCCTCACCCGGACAAAGCGGGGCCGACGCACGCCGCGCCGCCGACCGCCTCCGTGAAGCATCCGACCTGCTCAATAGCTTGCGGGGGCAGGACGCTTCCCAACAGCTCGATTCGCTGGCTCACGAAGGCGAGCGATTGAGCGGCGAGCAGCGCAACCAGGTGGAGCGTATGCGGCGCTCGTTCGATTCAGCCGAAGCAGCCAGACGCTCGGCACAGGGCCCGTCCGAAGCCTCGCTGGAGGAATTGGCGAAGCTAGGCGGCGATCGCCAGCGCCTCGCCGATGACCTCGCGGACCTGCAAAAGCGGATGCAGGACGCCACACGCAGCCTCGCCTCGGCAGATCGCGCCGCGGCCTCGAAACTGCGCGACGCTCTGGCCGGCATGGATCAATCCGACCTCCAGGCCAAACTCCAACGCAGCGCGGAGATGGTCCGTCGCGGCATGGATCCTGGAGCCAATCCGAGCGAGGCTACAATCAACTCCGGGATCGAACGCCTGAACGAACAACTGCGCGAGGCCCGGCAATCGCTAGGCAATGGTCAGCAGAATCCGGAAGAGGCGCTGGAACGCATGGCGCGCCTGCGAAGCCAAATCGATATGCTGACAGGAAATCCCGGCGGCCGCGGCGGGCAGGGCGGCGAACCGGGCGGGCAACAGCGAACCGGCGATCGGGCCGCGGGTGGAGATTTGCAGAACGGAGTCGCCGGCGGAAACGCCAACGGAGGCCACTGGGACGGCGAGCGCTTCTACGGCGGGTATGATCCCGGCAGTTTGAAAAGAGCGCAAGGCATGGAGCGCAAACCTGAGCCCATTACTCAAGCCGAAATCGAGCGCGCTTACCAGGAGGCGCTGCACGACTTGAATGCCTTGCAACAGACGGTACGCGGCGAGACCGGGCCGCTGGGCGACATCAAAGATCTGCAGCGCGAACTCGACCATCTGGACCCGCGGCGCTTCCCTGGCAACCCCGCCATGCTCCAGGAAATCCACGCCCAAGTGTTGGCCAGCATGGATAAGCTAGAGTTGCAGATTCGCCGCGCGATGGACGACAAGAAGTCGGGACAACTCCGAACAGGCGACGCGCAACGCGTGCCCGACGGCTATCAGGACTCGGTGGCGGACTACTTCCGCCGCTTGAGCAAGCCGAACAATTAGTTGGAAAGTCCCAAGCGGGCCAGGACACTAGGCTTTCCGGCGGGGCCTCTGTTTGGACGAGACCGACCGGATGATCAGCTTGCCCTTGCCGCTCGCGGGCAAAGGTGTCTCGCCCTGGGCAATGGCGGCGGCGATCAGTTCCTCGACTTCCGGACGCGCGAGCGAGGCCGCCGACTCAAGCCTGATGAAGCGGTTTTGGGAACCGCTGCCGAGGAGCAACTTGTGCGGATCGGGAATAGTCGCTCCATAATAGAACGAAAGCCCGACTCCGTTCGCGGCGGCGGCAATGGAGACGATGCAATCGGAGGGCCGCTCAGTTGGACTGTACCCGATAACAAAGAAGTTGTAGTTGTCGTAAACCAATTCATTGGCGGTAGGCAGACGCTTGCGCAATGCCTTGCGTACGGAACGAATCAGCGCAGCGTTTTTCGAGTCAAACTTGTCGATGAATCCTTCCAGTTGCTGCGCCGGTGAAGCGCCGTCTTGTGCGGTTGCGTTGGTGTTGGCCTTCATGCGACCTTCTCAATTCTTCGAGATCTCTTCCATCGGCTCACCGCCCATCTCCGCTTAGAGTTCCTGGCGACGGCGGCATTGGCCGGATTGACTGCTGGTCTCCGTAATTACGATGAAGAGGTTCCCTGCTAGACAGTATACGCTCTCGATCCGCAGGACAGAAGCTCTCCGGTGCGCGAAAAAACCCATCCCCTCAATCCGGTTGACCTGCTAAACTGAGACCAGCAGTTCCTTGGGGTTCACAAGGCGCAACCAGTGTTGGGGGCAGGAAGGTGCGAATGCAGCTCAATTCGTATCAGACCGACGGTTTCTATGACGAGGTGTTTGACGCCGAATGCAAAGCGCGTCCGGAAGCTCGCTTGCTGCTGGAAACCATCGAGTCGCTCGCCGACGGCGAGCTTTTGAGGTGCCAGCGGGCGGCCGAAACTCTTCTCCTGCAAATGGGGATTACCTTCAATGTTTATGGGGATTCGGCGGGCACGGAACGCATTTGGCCCTTCGACCTGATTCCGCGCATTGTCCGCGCCGAAGAATGGGATTGGGTCGAGCGCGGACTCAAGCAGCGCATCCATGCCCTCAACGAATTCATTGACGATATCTACCACGACCAAAAAATCCTGAAGGACAAAGTCATCCCTGAGGAGATCATCCAGTCCGCCGCGTTCTTTCGCCACCAATGCCGTGGCATCAACCCGCCCGGCCGAGTGTGGTGCCACATTTCCGGCACGGACCTGGTTCGCCACTCCGATGGCCAGATCTACGTGTTGGAGGATAACCTGCGCGTGCCTTCGGGCGTTTCCTACGTCCTGGAGAACCGGGACTTGATGAAGCGAACTTTTCCACATGTATTCGCGGGCCTGCACGTCCGCCCGGTGGACGATTACCCAAGCAGACTGCTGGAAACTCTGGAGGCCATCGCGCCGGCCCGCGCTGGGGCCAAGCCTACGGTGGTGCTGCTCACCCCGGGCATGTACAACTCCGCCTACTACGAGCACAGCTTTTTGGCGCAGAGGATGGGGATTCAAATGGTCGAGGGCCGCGACCTGGTGGTGCACGAGGGGTGGGTATGGATGCGCACCACGAAAGGTCTGCGGCGCGTCGACGTGATTTATCGCCGCCTCGACGACGATTTCCTGGACCCCAAGACGTTTCGCCCCGACTCCATGCTGGGGGTTCCCGGGCTCATGGATGTCTATCGGGCCGGCCGAGTTTCCTTGGCCAACGCCCCCGGAAACGGTGTCGCGGACGATAAGGTAATCTATTACTACGTGCCGGAGATCATCCGCTACTACGAAGGCGCTGATCCCCTGCTGCCCAACGTCCCCACCTTCGTCTGTTGGCGCGACACGGACCGGCAGCATGTGCTCCAGAACCTTGACAAGCTTGTGGTGAAGGCTGCCAATGAAGCGGGCGGATACGGAATGCTGGTCGGCCCGCACTCCAGCGCGGCGCAGCGCGAGGAGTTTGCGGCTCGAATTAACGCCGGACCGCGCAACTACATTGCGCAGCCGACGCTGGCCCTCTCGCGCGTTCCGACGCTGGTGGAGGACCACTTGGAAGGGCGGCATGTGGATTTGCGCCCTTACATTCTCTACGGCAAGGAGATTTATGTGCTCCCCGGCGGCCTGACCCGAGTGGCCTTGCGCAGGGGCTCGCTGGTGGTGAATTCCTCGCAAGGCGGCGGAAGCAAGGACACCTGGGTTCTCGCGCCGTTGCCAGAAGGAGCCACCCATGAGCAGTGAAACCGCGCCGCTCCTGAGCCGAGCGGCCGACGCCGTTTACTGGATGGCACGCTACATCGAGCGGGCGGAAAACGTGGCGCGCTTCATTGATGTTAACCTGCACCTGCAACTGGATTTGCCCCTCGAACCCGCCCACCAGTGGCAACCCCTGATTGACACCAGCGGCGACGCCGCAGTCTTTCGCGAGCGGTACGGCAACGCCGAAAAGCGGTCAGTGATCAAGTTCCTGCTGCTCGATAGCGACAATCTGAATTCCGTCATCTCCTGCCTGCGCGCCGCCCGAGAGAACGCCCGCTCGATTCGCGAGATCATCTCCTCCGAGATGTGGGAGCAAGTTAACAGCCTGTACCTGAAGATTCAATCCCAGATGTCGCTGGCGGAGTCGGAGCGCCTCGCCGAACTCTTGCGCGGCATCCGCCTGGGCTGCCACATGTTTGAAGGAATCACCGACGCCACGATGAGCTACAACGAGGCCTGGCATTTCCTTCGCTTGGGAAGGCAGCTCGAGCGGGCCGACAAGACATCGCGCATCTTGGATGTGAAGTTCTTCATGCTGCTCCCCTCCGCGAATGCTGTCGGAACTCCCTATGATGACATTCACTGGTCGGCGGTCTTGAAATCGGTCAGCGGATTCGAGATGTACCGGAAGAAGTACGGACGCATCGTTCCGCGCAGTATCGTGGAGTTCCTGATCCTTGACCGCGAGTTTCCCCGCGCCATCCGCCACTGCCTCCGCGAGGCTGATGAATCGCTGCACACGATTACCGGTACTCCCATGGGGTCATGTGAGTGCCCCTCGGAATGCTCCCTGGCCCCGCTGCGCGCGCAGCTTGATTACATTTCTGTGAACAAAATCATCAAGGATGGGCTTCACGAGTATTTGGACGGCCTGCAGGCGCGGATGAACACCATCGACGACAACCTGACACGCGACTTCTTCGCCGGGGAATCGGATTCCGAAACCTCCGTGGAAGAGGAGGCCTCGTCATCAAGGGCCTACAAGTGAGCGATACCTCGCAGGCAGCGAATCAGACCGTGGCGGAGGAGTGGCGATATGCTCCCGTTAAGGGTTGCTGGGACGAGGCCGTGCTGCCCTCCGGTCTGCCGCGCCGCCCTTGGCGCCGCCTCGCCGCCGCAATTCGCCGCATAGGGTTCCGGCAGTTCAACCGTTACTGGCAATCCGGCGTACAACTGATCCGGGAAACCGGCGGATCCAACAACCTCGCAGGGGATCCTTGGGACAATGAGCGTCCCTTGACTTTGGATCCCATACCCCTGCTGATTGCGCAAGAGGAATGGACCCGCATTGAAAGGTCCGTCATTCAGCGCGCGGAATTATTGAATGCGATTCTGCTCGATCTTTACGGCGCGCAAAAACTGTTGTATGAGCACTTCCTGCCCCCGGCGCTGGTCTTCGACAATCCCCAGTTTCTCCGGCCTTGCTTTGGATTTACGCCGCCTGGCGGCGTGCACTTGCACACTTACGCTGCGGATTTAGCCCGTTCACCGGACGGCCGCTGGTGGGTGATTGCTGAGCGCACCCAGGCGCCGGCCGGAATGGGCTACACTCTGGAAAACCGGCTGGTCAGCGCGCGCGCTTTGCCCAGCGTCTTCAGCCAACACCGGGTTCGGCAACTGGCGCGCTTCCTGGACGTCCACCGCCATGCCCTGTTCTCCCTCGCCTCCCGGCGCAGCAATCAGCCTCGTGGAGTCGTCCTTACTCCCGGGCCGCACACCGACGCTTATTTCGAGCATTCCTTTCTGGCAGGCAATTGGGGCTTGCCCCTGGTTCAAGGGGACGACCTGACGGTCCGCGACGGTCGCGTCTATTTGAAAACCTTGGCAGGTTTGGAACCGGTGGATTTGATTATGCGCTGTTTCGAGGACGCTTTCTGCGATCCCCTCGAGCTGCGGGGAGATTCCTTGCTGGGCGTGCCCGGCCTCGTCCAGGCGGCTCGCGGCGGCGGAGTCGTAATTGACAATGCTCTCGGCAGCGGGGTGGTGGAAGGGCCTGGCTTTCTGGCGTTCCTCCCAGGGCTTTGCCGCCTGCTCCTGGGCGAAGAACTAAGCATGCCTTCGGTGGCCACTTGGTGGTGCGGCCAGGCGGAAGCTTGCCAATACGTGTTGGAACATCTCGATAACCTGGTGGTCCGGCCTGCCTCGACCAGTTTCGGCCAGCCGCCGGAGTTTCCGGCGTCCCTGGACGGTGAAGGGCGTGAGAAGCTGATTGCCGCAATCAAAGCGCACCCTGAACGATATGTGGCGCAGGAAGAGATCGCGCTTTCCACCGCGCCGTCGCGCACCGAAGGCGGGTTGGCCCCGCGCCGAGTCGTCCTGAGAGTCTTTGCGTCCTGGGACGGCGAGTCTTATGGCGTGATGCCCGGCGGCCTGGCGCGGATTAGCACGGAATCATCCTCCCGGCAGCTTCCTCTGCGCCTGGGGGGTGCATGCAAAGACACCTGGGTACTGGGGGGCACAGGAGAATCTTCGCCGGGGCCCAACCTGCCTCCTCTGCTCCTCGACGCGTCCGCTCGCCGCAGTGCGCTGCCCAGCCGGGTAGCCGACAATCTCTTTTGGCTGGGCCGCTACACCGAACGCGTGGAAGCCCACGTTCGCCTTTTCCGTGCTTTGTTACCCGCGCTTTCCGCAGAAGAAGATTTCGGACACGCCTTGACGCTGGATACCGCGGTCTCTCTTCTCGCGGGCCTGGGTTTTCTGCCGCCCCAAGACGCCACCGCCTCACTTGCCGAGCAGCGCTGGCGCGTGCAGCGCTTTCTGACGGAAATCGTTTACGATCCCTCCCGGATTTCCAGCCTGGGATGGAACCTCAAACAGATGCACCGCGTCGCCCGGCAATTGAAGGAGCGGCTCTCCGGCGACACCTGGCACGCGCTGCGGCGTCTGGATGCGGAATTCTCCGGAGCCTTGCCCGTCAATCAGGAGCACAGGTATATTGCTCAATTTGGCGTTCTCGATCGCGCCGTCATGACACTTTCCGCCCTGTCCGGCTTGCTGATGGAAAACACCACCCGCGGCGAGGGCTGGCGCTTCGTGCAGTTTGGCCGCCGGCTGGAGAGGGCTTGGCAATTGGGGGAATTGCTGCGTGTCGCGGTGGTGGAGGCTCCGCCCAGCTCCCAACCCTACCTTCACATTCTTCTTCAGGTCGCGGACAGTTCCATTACCTACCGCACGCGGCATGTCAGCATCCTAAGAACCGATCTGGTCTTACAACTTCTGTTAGTGGATGAGTTGAACCCCCGCTCGATCGGATTCCAAATCGCCGATTTGGCGGATCAGTTGCATTCCCTAGGGCGGAGTGACGACCCCGAGCACCGCCGGCTGGAGGAGTTGGTGTGCGGTACACTCAGTGAAATCCGGGCCGCATCCCTGTCAACGCTCGCCCAGCGGGACAGTGATGGAAGGTTTGTGGCGCTGGAGGCGTACCTCCGGCAGCTCAAGACGAAGTTGTACGAATTCTCCGAAGCGTTGACGGCGCAATACCTGAGCCCGGCCAAGGCTTCGCGCCTGACCGCGTCCTGGTGATGCAGAATGCTCTACCGGATCACACACTCCACTCGATACGCTTACCCGTCGCCGGTGACACAGTGTTACAGCGAGGCGCGCCTGACTCCGCGGGCGCTGCCTTCCCAACGAGTTCTCGAGCATCGGCTGCACGTTGATCCTCCACCGGCCTTCCTGAGCAGTCATAAAGACTATTTTGGCAACGACGTTTCCACCTTTGCAGTTTTTGCTAGACATGAGCGATTCGAGGCGACCGCCTCCAGTGTTGTTGAGGTCGGACCGCAGACAAGCGGAATTCGTTTCTCCCCGGCGTGGGAGGCGGCGCGCCAGACGCTGGCTCAGCCGCTCGAGCCGGATTCCATCGCCGCGTCCGAGTTCATCTTCGATTCTCCCTATGTTTCCGCCCACGCCGAGTTGCGGGAATATGCTTGCCCAACTTTCACGCCCGGCCGCCCGCTGTTCAGCGCGCTCGAAGAGCTTACCGGGCGCATCCACGACGAATTCAGGTATCAGCCTCAGTCCACATCCATCGATACGCCGCTCCTCGAAGTGTTCAATAACCGCCGGGGCGTCTGCCAGGATTTTGCTCACCTCATGATCGGCGTCCTTCGTTCGCTCCGCCTGGCGGCGCGATACGTGAGTGGCTACATCCGCAGCGGCCCGCAGTTTCAGGGAGCTGCAGCCTCGCATGCCTGGGTGTCGGTATTCGATCCGGCTAACGGATGGCTGAGTTTCGATCCCACCAATAACTTGATGCCTTCCGACGCCCACGTCACCTTGGCGTGGGGGCGGGACTATGGTGATGTGACGCCGATGAAAGGCCTTACGCTGGGCGGTGGTGGGCAATCCGTGGAGGTGGAAGTCCGCGTTGAAAATGTGTAGGTGTAGGGCTTGCCCTACCCTTGTCGGGACCGGCAAAAATGAGGGGACGGCAAGCCGTCTCCCTACAAGCTACGGCGTCGTCCCCGCGAAAGCGGGGACCCATTGTCCCGACAATGGATTCCCGCTTGCGCGGGAATGACGTGACTTTCGGGAGAGCCGAAGGCGAGGAAGGAACCGCGTCGTTGGTGTTCTGTTTCGCACTACTCAACTAACAACTTCAGCGTCGCAGTATAGCGTTTGCCTACCAACTCCCTGGCTGGCTCAATCAGCTTACGCCACTGTCTTTCGATCAAGGCCCGAAGCCATTGCCGCCCAGCTTCGAAATCGTACTTGCGGATCTCAAAGACGAAATACATCCAATATGCAGGGCGGATAATGCGCGCCGCAGCATCGGCGTTGGATATGCAAATCTCCTCGGGAGAAGCACCGCCGATCGGAATCGGTTCCGAGTGCGAAGCGATCGAGCGAGCGACGCTGCCCACAATGCTCAGTGGACACCCTTTTCCCAACAATATTTGGGTTGCCAGATCGGCGCTCACTCGGGCGTGATCGAGCACGGTTGCAAAATCGCACACCGCGGAAAGGTCATGAAGATAGGCCGCTAAGTTAACGACTTCGACTTCTGCTCCCAGGCGGGCGGCCAGGCTCGCGGCGCACTGCGCAACCACCACGAGGTGCTGATCGAAAAACGCCGGCCCGAAGACGTTTTCGCGACGCTGGCAGGCCTCGCGGACAAACTCGCGAATTCCGGTAGATATAGTGTTCACTTTTCACTCATTCGAAAATCCCTCACGCCGACTGCAGGATAGGTTCGAGGGTGACTCTGTGACCGAGCCTCTCCAAGCGACGGACGAGGGAACGGCGTATGGCATCAGCGTTCAAGCGGTCGAAATAGTCGGCTCCGAGCTCTTGGTAATTCTGCTTTCGCTTGAGGATGTGATACGCCATCACCAACACCGTGTGCGCCACCGCCAATACGGCTCGCTTGCCTCCTCGCCGGGCGGCCAGGCGTCGGTACTGCGCGGAAAGATAATTGTCCCGCAGGTGGGAGACGACCGATCCCACCTGACACAAACAGCGCCGTAGCGAGGCACTCCCCTTCCGCGTCCTGCCGCTCAGACGCTTGCCCGCGCTCTCGAAACTCCCCGGGCATAAACCTGCCCAAGAGGCCAAGTGACCGGCGGAAGGAAATCGCTCCATCCTCACCCCCACCTCCGCCACCAGACTCCAGGCCGTCACCCGGTCGACGCCCGGAATCGTGTCCAGCCTCTCGACCTCCGCTTCAAAAGGGCGCATGCGCTTCCCAATTTCCGCTTCCACTTCCGCCATCTTCTTCTCCAGGAATTCCTGATGATCCAGCAACTCCCGGAGCAGAAAACGATGATGCTCCGTCACCCGCCCTTCTAACGCCAAACGTAAGTCCGGAATCTTCTTGCGCAGTATCCCCTTGGACATCTCCGCCAGCCGCTCCGTGTCTTCTTCCCCAGCTAGAATGGCCGTCAGGATCGCCCGGCCCGACACCCCCAGAGGATCGCTGGCCACCGACGCCAGTTTCAGGTTGGCATCCTCCAGCACCTTTTGGACGCGGTTCGCAATGCGGTTCTCCTCCTGCGCCAAACTCACTCGATAACGTGTCAGGTCCCGCAGTTCTCGCCTCTCCTTCGGCGGTACGAAACTCCCGTGCAGCAACCCGTGCTGAAGCAGATCCGCAATCCACTCACAGTCTTTCTGATCGCTCTTCCGCCCCGGCACCGCCTTGATGTGTTGCGCGTTCACCAACAGCACCTCAAACTGCCCCTCCAGGATGTTCCACACCGGCTTCCAGTACACCCCCGTGGATTCCATAGCCACGTGCGTTACCCCGCACGCCCGCAGCCAGTCCGCCAACTGCAACAACTCCCGCGTGAAAGTTCCAAAGCGCCGCTTCTCCTTGCGCGTCTTCCCCTTCCCTTCTGCCCACAGCACACACGCGGTGATACTCTTCTTGTGCACGTCCAACCCACAACAACACGCGTAAAGCACCTCCATGATCGCCTCCTGGAGGGGCGGCGCAGGACGCGGGCAATTGCGAGAATCTCATTCGCGTGCTCTCCACTTCGGGGAAGCAACAATTCGTTGTGCCTCTCAGCGTCCGGGTCATACTCGTACGCGGGCTTCCTGCTGCGCCAGAGTGAAACGACCTCCCTCGCCGCCCCATCCAGCAATACCTTACATCACTCTCGCCTATTTTCGTCCTTCGTTGCCGTGCTGAAAGCACGGTGAGCTACTCGTACCTCAGCGCCACCAACGGATCTGTCTTAGTCGCGCGGCGGGCAGGTATCGAACAGGCCGCCAGGGCAACCAGAATCAAGAGGCCCGCGACCGCCGCAAAACTCAAGGGATCGTGAGTGCTCACTCCGAAGAGCATGTTGGCCATGAGCCGTGTCAGCCCGAAAGCGGCGACCAGGCCGACCGCGACACCCACCAGCGACATCTTCACTCCCTCCCCGAGCACCATCCCCAAAACCGCCATCCGGTCCGCTCCCAAAGCCATGCGGATGCCGAATTCGTGGATTCGCTGGTTGTTGATATAGGAAACGACGCCGTACACTCCCACGCAGGCCATGACCAGGGCAAGGCCGGCGAAAACTCCCAGAAGCACCATGGAGAAGCGGCGAGCGGCGAGAGAGCCGGAAACGATTTCGTCCATCGTCCGGATGTTGTACATCACCTGCTCTCTGTTAACCTGGAGAAGAGCGTGACGAATGGAAGCGACTTGCGCGAGTGGCGATCCTGCGGTTCGAAGCGCGATTCCGGTGTATCCAGCCAGCATGGGAACGAATTGATTCGGAATCTGGGCCATGGCGAGATAACATTGCGCCTGCATGCTGGAAGTCATGTCCGAGTCAAGTCCCCACTGTTTCACATGTCCAACCACTCCCACAATTTCCGCAGTTCCATCAATCAGGGCGAAGTGGATGTGTTGACCGATGGGATCCTGATAAGCAAAGTACACCTGCTGAAACCGCTCATCAATGACGGCCACCAGCGGGGAAAGCTCGTTATCCGCGGGCGTGAGGAAGCGGCCCCGCCGGAGCGGGGTTCGCATCACATTCAAATAACCGGGCTGAACATTGTAGATGATGGCCTGCTTCATTTCCGCCTCAGTCGCGGGCTTGGGCTGGCCCTCGACCCAGAACGGGAATTCTTCATCGCCGGCCATGGGCATCGCGCCGACGGTCAGCGAGGCGGCTTGAACGCCCGGGACAGCATTCAGTTGTTCCTCCAGGCGGCGCCACGTGGCCAGAACGCTGGTCGCAGTGGAGCTCGATGCTCGGGGGAGCGCTGACTTGAAGGTCAGGACGTTATGCCGGTCGAAGCCGGGATCGACATTCCAGAGGTTGACGAGGCTGCGAATCATCAGCCCGGCACCGGCCAGGAGCACAAGCGCCAGAGCCATTTCCGCGGCCACCAGGACTCGCTGGGCGCCATGGCGCGCGCCGCTCAATCCTCGTCCGCCCTCTTTCAAGGTCATTTGAAGGTTGGTTCGCGAGGTCTTCAGTCCGGGCGCCAGGCCGAATAAGACGCTGGATAAGATCGAGGTCGCGAGGGTGAACAACAGCACGCGTCCGTCCAGCCGGACTTGTTCAACACGCGGCAACGCTTGCGGCAAAGCACTCAGCGCCAATCGCATGCCGAAAGAGGCCAGCAGCACGCCCAGGCCCCCGCCCGCCACGCCCAGCAGGATGCATTCGGTCAGGAGTTGCCTCATAACCCGGCCTCGGTTCGCGCCTAAGGCGGCGCGTAGGGCGAATTCATGGATGCGCGCGGTGGAGCGCGCCAACAAGAGATTCGCGACGTTCACGCAGGAAATCAGAAGCACGAACCCCACCGCCGCCAACAGCACCAGCAGAAACGGCTTGATCTCGCCGACCATGTTTTGCATGAGCGGTACCACGGTGATGCCGGTGCCTTTGTCGGCGTCAGGGTACGCCTCCGCCAAGTGCTGTCCCAGCGCATCCATATCGGCCCGCGCCTGCTCGAAGCTGACGCCGGGCTTAAGTCTGCCGACAGCGTCCATGCCCATGCCTATTTTGCGGTCGCGAAAAACGGGATTGTCCCACTGCCCAATCGGGACATAGACGTCGGCGTTGGTCTCAAAGTTGTTGCCGCTGTACTTAAAGCCCCCCGGGAGCACGCCCACAATCGTGTACGACTTGCCATCGAGTGTCAGGCTCTTGCCCACCGTGCTCGGCTCAGAGCCGAACTTGCGCTTCCACAGGCCGTTGCTGATCATCACCACGTGCGCCGCGCCGACTTGGTCCTCTTCAGGCAGGAAATTCCGGCCGAGGCGCGGCTGCTCGCCCAATAACGGAAAGAAACTTGCCGAGACCATATCCGCCATGACGCGTTCGGGTTCGCCCATTCCCGTCAGGCTGAAGTCGTCTTCGCGGTACCCCGCAAGCGCAGAAAACGAGCGGTTGTCGCGCACCCAGTCGAGGAAGTTGGGATAAGAAATGGACCACCACGGAGAGGCCGCAGTGCGCGAATAGAGAGCCACGAGCCGCTCGGGCTGAGGATAGGGCAGCGGAGCCAGCAGTACTCCGTTCACCACTGAGAATAGCGCCGTGTTAGCGCCGATGCCAAGCGCCAGCGTCAACACCGCCACGGCGGTAAAGGCAGGATTCTTCGCCAGCATCCTCAAACCGAATTTCAGGTCCTGGAGTAGGGTTCGCATTGCACAAGACCTCCAGCGCGTCGTTTCGATCTCTCTTCAACCTAAACGCTGGGATAAGTTCGGCAGTTCCAAATTCCGCCGCAGTTTCTGTCGGGGCGGTTCGCGAACCGCCCGTCCTTGCTCGGAAGGGCGGGGCTAAAGCCCCGTCCTTCCGAGGGCCATTTGTCGCGTTACGGAATCTTTGTCGAATCGTCGAAGGCTAAGATAATCTTTACACTTTTTCCGCTCTTCAGCCTGATGGGTTGGATCTTGTCAGGGGCTTTTCGGTACAGACCCATCGGCGCGCCGGAGACCGGCTCCGAGTGTCCGTCATAGCTGCCATTCCGATCGACGAATGCCGCGGCATAAACCGCCGGTGACCTGAGAAAATCGAAGGTGATGGTTCCGTCTTTTCGGGAGGCGCTGAAACGCCGCAGAATGTGGCTGACACCCGCGGCAGCGACTGGCGGTGTCATCTCCGAGGTGGAATCGACCAGCGAGGATGCGGCGAGGGGGTTGGTGTCGAACAGAAGTACATAGATCTTGTGGTTCTCATCCACAATTCCTGCCCCTGTGTAATTCAGCCTCACTTTAAGCGCGCTATGAGTGGTCGCAGCACACACACCCAACTGCGTCACAGCCAAAACGCGGAATAACGTGGAAGCCAACAGCGCAGCGTCTCTCCTCTTCATTGGTTTTTCCTCCTCGATCTGGCGCTGTAGGGGTAGGGCTTGCCCTACCCCCGTCGGGCCCAGCGGAAATGCGGGGACGGCGAGCCGTCCCCCTACAGAACAAGCGAACTGTGGGGCCAACCTCTCTCCGAGTAGGATAACCGGGAGGTTAAGGTTGGCCCGCATCTTGGGCAGTCCGGGTGTTAGGCCACGTCTGGCTGGACCGCGATGACCCGAGCAAGCGCCGGCCTACGGTTCTGGGCGGTCATCTGCTCACGTTCTCTATTCGGTATCTGGAAACTGATCGCGCACTGATTTTCCAGACGCAGCACGCTGATCCTGTACGTGTCCCCGGCGGGTACGGCGACCAGTTCGCTGCTCTTGTAAGGGGTATCGTATGAGACCCCTGCGACCATGACTCTCCCCAAGTACTGCCCGTCATGCTCAATGGAGATGAAGCTGGCGTTTGTTACGCTGTCGGCGGTGAAGGTGTATTCTCCGGCCGGCAGGGTCAACCCGCCCCAACGCGCCGCGAAGGGCAGGTTGAATCTTCCGCGATAGGATTGAGCGCTCGCGACGGTTGGGATGATCGAGATGGCCAGCAGCGCGAGAGCGAAGAACCCGCAAAACCTGAGGTAACGATTGACGTTCATGGTAGAGCCTCCTCTTTTTAATTTTGAGGGCCTTCGTTTCTCGCCCTCACCTTGTAATGCGGAAAGTGCTCTCAAAAAAGGTAAGATCCACCCCGATCAATCGATACGGGAGGGCGAGGATGGTAGGGGTAGGGCTTGCCCTACCCTCGTCGGGATCAGCAGAACTGCGGGGACGGCAAGCCGCCCCCCTACAGCGGGACGGTTATCGACCGATTGGGAATCCAGGAAAGAGATTGTCATGAAAATCCGGTGTGATATCATGGGGGGCGCGCCTAGCCGTAGGCGGCGATCTCTGCCGCTCCTGACGTCCCTCTCCACCTGGGGAGAGTGCAGGGGGTGGAGGTAAAAAGGTCCGATGACCCCGGCGGCTCCAAATGAAGTCACGCAACTGCTCCGGGCCTGGAGCGATGGCCAGCAGGAAGCCCTTCAGAGGCTGATGCCGCTCGTCTACGAAGAATTGCACCGCCTGGCGCGACATTACATGAGCCGCGAACGCTCCGGCCATATTCTGCAGACCACCGCACTCGTCAATGAGGCCTTCCTTCGGCTCGTCGATGCCCGTAAGGTAAACTGGCAGAACCGCGCGCATTTCTTCGCCATCTCCGCCAGCCTAATGCGGCGAATCCTGGTGGACTTTGCCCGCACCTATCAAAGCCAGAAGCGGGGAGCTGGAGTCCGCCCAGCCTCCTTGGATGACGGGTTGGACGTCGCGGAAGAGCGGCTGGACCTGACAGTTCTCGACGACGCACTCAAAACCCTGGCAGCCCTCGATCCCCGCAAGAGCCGCGTGGTTGAACTGCGTTTCTTCGGCGGTTTGAGTATCGAAGAAGCGGCAGAAGTGCTGCAGGTTTCTCCCGAAACCGTAAAGCGCGATTGGAAACTGGCGAAAGCCTGGCTGCTCCGGGAAATGGGTGGAAAGCAAGATGCAATCCAAACGCTGGAAGCAAGTTGAAGAGCTGTTCCACTCGGCCCTCGAGCAGGACGAAAGCCGGCGGCGGGAGTTCGTCGAGAAAGCCTGCGTCGGGGACTCGGAACTGTTGCGGGAAGTCGAATCCCTGCTCGACTACCAAAAACCTTCCGAGAGCTTCATGGAATCCCCCGCCATGGAGGTGGCGGCGCAGGCGCTGGCGCTACAGCAGACTGCGGCGGTTCACGAGCCGGCAGCCGGACAAGATGTATCTCATTACAGGATCTTGGATAAGCTGGGCGAGGGCGGCATGGGCGTCGTCTACAGAGCTGAAGACGTGCGCCTCGGCCGCGAGGTGGCGCTCAAATTCCTGCCTCAGCGGCTGGCCAAAGATCAACAGGCACTGGAGCGATTTCAGCGCGAAGCGCGCGCGGCTTCGGCCTTGAATCACCCCAACATCTGCACCATCCATGATTTCGGCTCCCACCAGGGCCAGCCGTTCATCGTCATGGAACTGTTGCGGGGCCACACACTCAAGGAGTTGATCCAGGCCAGTCACGGCGCGGTCTTCCCGCCATCATTGCCGGCGCCGTTCAGCACCGAACGAATGGCTGAACTGGCAACCCAGGTCGCCGACGCGCTGGACGCGGCCCACAACCACGGGATCATTCATCGCGATGTCAAGCCGGCGAACATCTTCGTCACCGAAGCGGGGCAAGCCAAACTCCTGGACTTCGGCCTGGCGAAGTCGACGCTGGCGAGAAGGACCAGCCCATCAGGCGCGCCGGCTGAGGGGCCCGGCGCCCGCCGTGAAGGGAGCGGCGAAACCGCGGCCGGCTCGACGCCCTCCACGGATTCCCGCAGCTTTACGGGCCCCGGCATCATGATGGGTACAGCGTCCTACATGTCTCCTGAGCAGGCGCGCGACGAGCCCCTTGACGGCCGCACCGACCTCTTCAGCTTCGGCGCCGTACTCTATGAAATGACCACCGGCCAGCAGGCCTTCCCGGGGGGAAGTACGGCAGACGTTCTTGGCGGCGGTTCTCTCTCAAACGCCGATTGCTCCCCGCGAACTCAATCCGCAGCTTCCGCCTGAGCTGGAGCGCATCGTCAACAAGGCCTTAGAGAAAGACCGCGACATGCGTTACCAGTCGGCGGCCGAATTGCGCGCCGACCTGAAACGTTTTCGGCGCGACACGGACTCGGGGAAAGCCTTGGCGGCCGCGGGCATTCGCGGACCCAGCCAAGGGAATGACGCGCGGCGGGCGAGGATCTTCAAGGCCTGGACGTTTTCAATCGCCGGCGCAGTCGTCCTGGTTGCCGCCGTGTTGGCCGTTTATCTCCGTCTGCATCGGACCGCACCAGTTCTGACGTCGCAGGACAGCATCGTACTCGCAGACTTCGCCAACACCACAGGGGAGAATATCTTTGACGAAACACTGAAGCAGGCGCTGCGCGTGCAACTCGAACAGTCGCCTTTCCTCAATGCTCTCTCCGAAGAGAAAGTGAGCCAGACACTCGGCTTCATGGGGCGGCCCCGAGACACCCAGTTGACCGAGGCCGTGGCCCGCGAGGTCTGCCTGCGGACGGCAAGCACGGCGATGCTGCTGGGTTCGATTGGCAAGATGGGGAGCCATTATGTGATCAGTCTCGCCGCGGTGAACTGCCAAAACGGAGATTCGCTGGGGACGGAAATGGCGGAGGCCGACAGCCGCGAACATGTTCTTTGGGCCCTCGGCGAGGCTGCTGCCAAGATGCGGGCCCGGCTGGGAGAATCGCTGGTCAGCATTCAGAAGTATGATGCGCCGGTGGAGCAGGTCACCACGGCATCGCTCGAAGCGCTTCAGGCCTATAGCCTGGGGATGAAAACGCTGTACACCCAGGGCGATGCGGCAGCCATTCCGTTCTTGAAGCGGGCTACAGAACTGGATCCAAGTTTTGCCCTGGCCCACGCGATCCTCGGCAACCTGTCTGCCAACTTGAATCAGCCCACTCAGGGGATGGCGTCTATCAAGAAAGCCTATGAATTGCGCGGGCGTGTCAGCGAGAGGGAGAAGCTGAATATTGAAGTCTTCTACTACGCTCGCTATACAGGTGACATGGAGAAAGCCGCTCAGGTCTGCGAAGTGTGGAAGCAGACTTACCCCCGCGACGTGGCGCCTCACGTCTGGCTAGGGAACGTCTACCAGATTC
The DNA here is from genome assembly GCA_963831905.1 of uncultured Acidobacteriota bacterium. Lineage (GTDB taxonomy): Bacteria > Acidobacteriota > Terriglobia > UBA7540 > UBA7540 > CAVROP01. The sequence goes on from CAWHRX010000010.1 coordinate 1,755,764, forward strand.
TGGGACGATTCGAGAAGGCACTCGAGGAGTGCCGCGAAGCGATGCGCCTCCAGCCGAACAGCGTCTCCAGCTACGGTAATCTCGCCAATATTGACCTCATCATGAACCGTCTCGAGGAAGCACAACAACTCCTCTCGCAAGCGGAAACTCGCGGGTTCACCAGTCCCGCCATGCAGGTGTTTCTCTACCGCCTGGCCTTTCTGCGCGGCGACCAGCCCGAAATGGAGCGCCGCGTGGCGGCCGCTGCCGGGCAGCCGGCCGAAGATCATCTGTTAGCCCAAGAGGCGGATACCGAGGCCTACCTGGGTGGTCTTGCCAAGGCGCGCGAGCTTACCCGGAAGACGGTCGAATCATCGATGCGTGACGGACGCCTGGAGGCTGCGGCAACGTTCCGGGCAGCCGGAGCACTGCGCGAGGCATTCTTCGGCAACCGTGAACAGGCGCGCCGCGAAGCCACGGCGGCGCTTGCCATGACTCCCGGATGGACCATGCAGACGCTGGCGGCTCTGGCCCTGGCGCGAGCCGGGGACAGCGCCAAGGCGAGCGAAGTTGCCGATTACCTGCATCAGCAGGACCCCTCGGACACTCTACTGAATGTCTATTGGTTGCCAACCATCCACGCCTGGAACACTCTCGGTCCCGACGCTGTGCCGGCCACCAGCCCTTCGGCTTCTGCGCTAAAAAGCGGGAGTGCCGCGATCGAATGGCTCGAGCCCGCTAAGCCCTACGAATTAGGACTGCCCACCCTCTATTGGGTGTTGAATGTTACGATGTGTCCGGTGGATGCCCGCGGCGAGGCCTATCTGGCCATGGGACGGGGTGCGGAAGCTGCTGTCGAGTTTCAGAAGATCATCGATCACTCCGGCCTCGTCGGCACGTTTCCGATCGGCGCCCTGGCACGTTTGGGCCTTGGCCGGGCTTATGCCCTTCAGGCCGGCATCGATCTTTCGGGCGAAGCGAAACCTGGCACCCGAGCTGGCACGGCCGCGGGTAAAGCAAGCCATGCCCCCGTGCCGGAGGCCCTCACCAAGGCTCGCTCTGCTTATCAAGAGTTTTTCACCTTGTGGCGAAATGCGGACCCGGATATACCCATCCTCAAACAGGCGAGGGCAGAATATGCCATACTGCAATAGACTGCTTCCCCCAACGAGGACCTCATGCCCACCGTCAATCTGGCTCCTTTAAGCCTCGGGGAGCTGCTGGACCAAACCTTCAGCTACCTGCGCAAGCATTTCTGGCTGTTTGCCGGGATTATGGTGGCGCCTGAAGCCGTCCTGGTGGGTCTGAATCTCTTGATGCAGATTTTCCTTAGACCGCCACGCTTCGTTCCCGGCACTCGGGTGGTGCCGTCCGCCCAAATGGCCGCTTTTATGGCGAGGGCCGGGATGAGCACTTTTGCCATCTTGCTTGCGTATTACGTCGTCTATGCGCTCGCCCTGGGCGCCACGACCTATGCGCTTTCAGAGATTCACTTGGGGCGGGCGACCACGATTCTCGAATCCTATCGCGGCGTGCGGCGAAGGTTGGGGCGGCTCATCAACGTGACCCTGACCATCCTGATTCGCACTTTTGGTGTGTTCGCACTGGCCGTATTCATGCTCGTATTGGTCATCGCGCTCATGGGCGGATTGTACAGGTCGCTCGCGTGGTGGGTCGGCGTCCTCCTGGTCTTGGGACTTTTGGTGGCGTTCACCATTACCGGAATCCTGTTGGTCATTTTCCTGGTGCGTTACAGCGTCGCAGTTCCCGCCCTGGTGCTCGAGAATCTCAGCGCGCGGCAAGCACTCAAGCGAAGCGTAGCACTGACCAGCGGTTTCCTTTGGCGCTTGCTGGTGGTGGGCGTGCTGACCTTGCTCATCCGCATAGTGGTGGTCTTCCTTTGCCAATCACCGTTCGCCATCGCCGTCATGCTGGTGACCGTCAAGGGCGGGTATCCGAGCATCTGGCTTTCGATTCCCAGCATGCTGGTGGGAGGAGCCTGCGCCACCGCCACGGCGCCGTTGTTCATGATTGGCTTCGCCCTCGCCTACTACGACCTGCGGGTCCGCAAAGAGGGCTTTGACCTGCAACTGATGATGTCGAATCTCGATGAGGCCCAGCCGCAGAGCAAAGGTGCTCAGCCGGCGTCGAAAGAATACGCGCCGCTCGCAGACGCCGGCATTTTTGGGATGTGTCTCTTGACCCTGCTCACCGCCGGGCTCTACGTCCCGATCTGGTTTCTCATCCGCCGCAGGGCCTTGAACAACCTGCATTCCAGGGAGAAGCTGGAGGCGTGGCCGGTCTCTGTCGCTCTGGCTGCGCTCGTCGCGAGCCTCTGCCTCCCGCTGCTGGGAAGCCTCAAGTGGGGCTCCTGGGTCGAAGTGGAAAACGCTTACCCGGCATTGCACCCCGGCATCTTGCTGGTTGCGGGACTCATCCTCATCGTGCAATGCTTTAAGGTCCGTCGCATCCTGCTGGACCACTTGGCTCCCCGGCGGGAAGCTATGTTCTCAGCAGGCCTACGCATGCAGCACGAGGAGTTGTTCTCTCGAATGGGTACGTTCTTCTTCGGGATTTTCTATCTTCAACACAAAATCAACAGCATGTTGGACGTGTTCATATCGAGCCCAGGCGGCCGGGAAGAAATGAAACCGCCGGCCTCAGCTATGCCCGTTCCCCCGGTTATTTCGTGAGCCTAACGCGCCTCCAACTATTTGCGCTCCTCCTGCTTGCGCAGGCCAGCTTCGGGGCGCAGTCCGGCGATTTCAAAAACCCACCCCAGAGGTCACAGAGTTCACAGAGGAAACTGGTGCCGGCTCTCTCTGTGATCTCTGTGCCCTCTGGGGTGAAGTTGTTCTTCTCATCCCGCGAGGATGCTGCGGCATCAAGAACTCCGGAGAATAACCGCACCTCCCAATCCTTCGATTTGCAGGGCTACATCGCCGAACTGAAACGCTGGTCGGCGTTGGCAAGCCGCCTGGAAGATCATCCCGAGCAGGCTGGTGGGTTGCGTAAGCAGTTGCCGGACTCCTGGCTGGTGGTCGTGCAGGAGCAGCGCTTCAGCGTTTCGACGCGCCCTTTAGGAGAAGCGATCGATCGGATGGTTCGCGACCCCGGCACTGCCGCTCGGTCAGCGCAGGAAATCTCCGACCGGGTCGAAAGGCTGCTCGAGGACGCGCGGGCCACATACCGGACCTCAAAGCGCAATTACTCCCCCGAGCGCTCCATGTTGGATCAGATCTTGAAGCAGCGCGAGTTTCGCTACGTGCACCAAGAGGCTGACTCGGAGACGTTCTGGGACCAACTCCTGGATCGACTCTGGCACCGGGTAACCGGACTCCTCGACCGCGCCGGGAATCACCCCAAGGTGACTAACTTCCTGCGCTGGGGAATCGTCACTTTACTTGGCCTGATTCTTTTGGGATGGCTCGCCCACGCGCTCACCCAGGTTTCCTACCAGGGCTCCCCTGCCCTGGCGGGCGACGCCCGCGCGGCGCCTGCGCGCGACTGGGCGCAGGAGGCTCGCAACGCTGCCACGCGAGGCGAATTTCGCGAGGCGATACGTCTGATCTACGGCGCGGCAGTGCTGGCGCTGGGTGAGGCGGGCGCGTGGCAAGTTGACCGCTCGCGCACGCATCGGGAATACGTGCGCCTCTTGCCGGCAGACTCGGCGCGCCGCCCGCACCTGATGGCTCTTACGGACTGCTTCGAACGGGTCTGGTATGGCCGCGCTCAGGCATCAGACAGCGATTATGAAGCCGCCCTGGCGGAATTGGAGTCGCTGCGATGAATGTGCCGCTCGACTCCGCCGATAAGAAGATCCTGCTTCTCGCCGTTTTTCTCCTGGCATTCCTCACGATCCTGGCTGTGCTGTTCTCTCCCAACGACCGAGGTTCGTCTCGAGGTTATCCTTCCAGCTACTCCGCCGCACCGGACGGCGCCAAAGCTGCCTACACGCTGCTGCTGGAGATGGGGTACGGAGTGGAAAGATGGGAAAGACCTCCCGCGGATTTGCCGAACTCTGCGAGGAACATTGTACTGATCATCGCCGGGCCTATCATTCCCCCATCGAAGGACGACCTGAGCCGCCTGAAACAGTTCGTCGCGGGGGGAGGCCACCTGCTGCTCACCGGGGTGGAGGGGGCCGCGATGATTGGGGCCAAGGACATAGGGCCGCCGCCTCCGCCGCAGGACACATGGCAGACCTTCTCCGCCGAAGCGCCCTCGCCTCTTACGCGGTATGCCCCGGAGATCTCCATGGAAGCTCCGGCCTCTTGGACTCATCTGGGGGCGGGCCAGGTGCGGTATTACGGCGGCGACCAAGGCGCTACGGTCGCAAAGCTGCGCGACGGTTCCGGCGATATCATCTGGTGGGGGTCCGATTCACCACTCACCAACCTCGGCATCACCCGGGCATCGAACCTGGCGTTGTTCCTGAACTGCGTGGGCTCCGCACCCGGAACCCGCATTTTGTGGGACGAGTACTTCCACGGCGTGCGCCCGGGATTAGGGCATTACCTGTCGAACACGCCGTTGCCTTGGGCGCTCTTGCAACTTCTCGTCCTCGCCGCCTTCTTGGTGTTCACGTACGCGCGGCGCAGCGGCGCACTGCGCCCTCTTCTGCGCGTGCCGCGCCTTTCACCGCTGGAGTTCATTGAGACTGTGGGCGCCCTCTACCAGCGAAAGGGCGCCGCGGCCGGAGCGCTCGAAATCGCTTACGCGCGATTTCACTTCCTGCTTGCCCGGCGCCTGGGAGTACCGTCCACAGCGCCCGCCGCGGAGTTAGCCCTCAGGATGCGGGAGAGGCCGGGGTGGATGAGCCCGGGCTTTGCCGAGACGCTCGAGCAGATTGAGTCCGCCGTAAAACGACAGCAGGTTAAGGAGCCGCAGGCACTGGCGTGGGTAGGCGAGCTTTATGACGCCACCCACAGGCTCGGACTGGAAGGATGATTGATCGGGAGATCGGGTGAACTAGCTCTCAGCTATCAACCGTCAGCTTTCAGCTTTCGGCTATTAGCGAAATCAACATTGCGGTCTGCTTGCTGAGAGCTGATAGCTGAGAGCTGACAGCTTAAAGTCATTCTCCCGATCTCACGATTGAAGGGGGACCTATGGCAGCGGAAGTTCAGAAGTTCATTACCCACGCGCGGACCGAACTGGGCAAGGTGATTGTCGGCCAGGACGAGACCATCAACCAATTGCTGGCTGTCCTGCTTTGCGGCGGACATGCGCTGCTGGAAGGAGTTCCCGGAATTGCCAAGACGCTGGCGGTGAAAGCCCTGGCTCATATCTGCGGGCTGAGGTTTCAACGCGTTCAATGCACCCCTGATCTCATGCCCGCGGACGTGTTGGGCGCGAACGTCTTTAATCTCTCCACCAGCACGTTTTCCCTGCACCGCGGCCCGGTCTTCACGGACTTGTTGCTGGTTGACGAGGTCAATCGCGTACCGCCACGCACCCAGTCGGCACTGCTGGAAGCGATGGAAGAGCGCCAGGTGACGATCGACGTGACCGGTTATCCGCTCTCGCCGTTCTTCACAGTTTTCGCCACCCAGAACCCCATCGAGTTCGAGGGCACCTACCCGCTTCCGGAGGCGCAACTCGACCGATTCCTCTTCAAGATTCGCGTGCCTTACCCCACGCCGGAGAAGGAAGTCGAGATCCTGGAGCGCTACCAGCAGGGATTTGACCCGCACCACATCGACGCGCTGGGGCTCTCGCCGATCGACCCCGATTGGCTGCCCGCCGCGCGCCGCGAGGTGTCGGCCTTGGCGGTCGAGCCGGGGATCTTCCGCTACATGGCCACGATTGTCCAGAGAACGCGCGACTGGCCAGCCCTGAGCCTGGGCGGCAGCCCGCGCGCCACCGTCGCCCTGATGTTCGCTGCCAAGGCTCTGGCCGCCATGGAGGGTCGGGATTACTTGATCCCCGATGACGTCAAAGCCGCGGCGCCCCCGGTGCTTCGCCACAGGCTGCTGGTGAAGCCCGAAGCCGAACTGGAAGGCATCTCGAGCGATCAGGTGGTGGCCGAAGTGTTGGCCGCGGTTGAGGTTCCCAAATGATCGACACTGCGGGGGCAGTCACTGCGGCCGTTCAGAGGCAACCACCAGCATTGCCCCCAAAAAACGTCACGACGACGGGCCATCTGCTACCGCCCACCGTGATCGCCCCAGCGGCGAGCGGCCAGCGATGGCCTGTCGCGTTCCAGTGGCGTTTCTTCCTTGCCCTGCTCTTGGGCTTGGTGTGGATTGGTCCAGCGTGGCGGGACCAGCGTGCCTTGTACGCTCTGCTGCTCTGGGACTGCCTGGCGCTGCTGGTCTGGCTCATCGATCTGGCGCGCCTGCCCAAGCCCAGGGAAATCGTCGTGAGCCGCCGATGGCTCGATCCGCTGTCCTTAGACATTGACTCCCGAGTTGAACTGCGCGTCGCCAATCACGGCGCGCGGGAGGTGGAGGTCAGCATCGCGGATGATGTTCCCGCCGTGCTGTGCCCGACGCTGCCCAAGTTCACTCTGACTGTTCCAGCGCGCGGTAGCGCCGTGGCCGCCTACACGGTTCATCCCACCACGCGCGGCAAGATCGTCACGGGCCGGATCTATCTGCGCTATCGCGGCCCGGTCAGATTCGCGGAGCGCTGGGCGGTGGTCGACGTCCGCCAGGCGCTCCGCATTTACCCGAACCTCCGCGAGCCGCAACGCTACACCCTGTACATGATCCGCAGCCGCCAGATGGCACAGGAGAAAAGGCTGAAGCGGCTGGTCGGAAGGGGACGCGAGTTCGAGAGCCTGCGCGATTTCCGCGAGTCCGACGAGAGTCGCGACATCTGCTGGACCGCCACGGCGCGCCGCGGCAAGCTGATCAGCAAGGTCTATCAGACGGAACGAAGCCAATCCGTCGTGCTGGTGGTCGATGCCGGGCGGTTGATGCTGGCAAGGACGAGGAGTCAGGAGTCGGGATTCAGGATTCAGGAGTCAGGAGTCAGAAGCCAGGAGTCTCCATCTGCCGATCTGCCCACCTCACGATCTGCCGATCTGCCCATTCGCCCGCCGCTCATGAAGCTGGATTACGCCGTCAACGCGGCGCTGACTTTGGCTCACGTGGCGCATCATTCGGGTGATACCACAGGGCTTCTGACTTATGGCCGGAAGCTGCAATCCTATTTGCCCTGCGCGCGCGGCGCCGAGCATCTTCGCCACATCCTGGAGCAGTTGGCCTTGGTCTCCGGCGAAGCGGTCGAGGCCGATCACGCCCTGGCCGCGGATTCCCTGCTGGCGCGCCAGCGGCGGCGTAGCCTGGTGGTCTGGCTCACGGACCTGGCGGAGACTGCGGCGACGCCCAACGTCATCGAAGCCGCGTCCCGCCTGCTCTCCCGGCACCTGGTGTTGTTCGCCGTGGTGGGCGAGCCTGAACTGCGGGCGCTCGCGGCGCGCCGGCCGCAATCGCCGGGCGAGATGTACCAGTATGTGGCCGCCCAGCAGGTCATTCAGCGCCGCGAACTCCTGCTGCGCCGCATGCGCGTACAGGGAGCGATCGCGATGGAGTTTCTCCCCGGCCGATTGTCGCCGGAAATCGTCAATCACTATTTGCAGATCAAGTGGAAGGGACTGCTGTAGGGCATTCAACAACCACGCTGGATCTTCACCAGCAACAAGCGTGTAGGGGTAGGGCTTGCCCTACCCCGTTCGTTAGGGGACGGCAAGCCGTCCCCCTACAAGCGAGAGGAACCGGCGCATTCTGACGCGCTCAGCGCACCGTCGGACGCCTTGCAGACATAAACCTCGGCGTTCAGGCCCAGGGCGTCATTGTAGCCCCTTCTAATAGCCTCTGAAAAAGCCTCCGCGGTTTCCTGGCGAACCAGGTTGACGGTGCACCCGCCGAAGCCCGCGCCGGTCATGCGGGCGCCCAAAACGCCCGGCTGTTTCCAAGCGATCTCGACCAGAACATCCAGCTCTTTCGAGCTGACCTCATAATCGTCGCGCAAGCTGAGGTGCGAGGCGTTCATGAGCTCGCCAAAGCGCTCGAGGTTGCCGGACTCAAGAACCTGGATGGCCTCCAGGACTCGATGGTTTTCGCTCACGACGTGCCGGGCGCGGCGAAACAGAACGTCGCTCAGGACCGAACGCGCCCGCTCGAGGCCGGCGGGCGTCACATCCCGCAGCGATGTCACGGCCGCTCCGGTGGATGCAATGCGGGCCACCGCCTCCCGGCACTGCTTCAGACGAACCTCGTATTCCGACTGAGCCAGGGCGCGCTTCACGCCGGAGTTGCAGACCACGATCTTCACGTCGTCGCGCAGGGGCACGTGGCGATAGTGGAGATCGCGGCAATCGAGGAAGAGCGCGTGGTTGGCGCGTCCCAGGGCGGAAATGAACTGGTCCATGATGCCGCACGGCACGCCCACAAACTGGTTCTCCGCCTTGCGGGAAAGTTTGATGAGATAGACCGGATCAAGCTCGAGCCCGAGAAGCTTCTTCCAGAATGCGGCCGTGCCCACCTCGACAGCCGCCGAGGAACTGAGGCCGGCCTCGCGCGGCACGTTCCCGCCGAAAACAATGTCGGCACCGGCGAGCCGATGGCCATCCTCCTCGAGGTATTTTGAGACCCCGCGAACATAATTGCTCCAGCGATTCGCACTGTCCTTTTGAATGTCGTCGAGGCTGAACTCGACCGAACCCTCGAAGTCCAGAGAATGCACACGGACGGTTCGATCGGCCCGCTTGCGGCCGGCAAAGTCGATGCTGCGATCAATGGCCGCCGGCAGAACGAAGCCGTCGTTGTAATCGGTGTGCTCGCCGATCAGGTTCACGCGCCCCGGGGCGCGAACCACCACCTCAGGAGTTGTGCCATAAACGGTGTTGAATCTCTCTTCGATCATCGGGTTTCCCTTCTTCGAGCGGGCTGCCGCTTAGCTGTCAGTTCTCAGTTCTCTGCTTTCAGCTCTCAGCTTTCAGCTCTCAGCTTTCAGCAAGCACGTAGGTGTTGCAGTTCTTGCTGAGAGCTGACGGCTGATAGCGCATGCCGCTGCTTATGATAACACCGGTCCGCGGTGTAGCCGATTGGTTTTGGCCGGGCCGAAATTGCACGAACGAACCGGGAATGTTATAGAAAACAAAGGAAGGCTCGAGGGGCTGGATCGGCCCGCCCAACGGCTGTGAAGCCACCGCCTGTCCCGGTTTGTTCCCTCCACGCAAAATTTCGGTCACAAAGCCCTCTCCCTGGGGAGATAATGGCCCGCGAGGGCGCGGTCGCGAGGAGGGCGGGCCGGGCGATGGGCTAGATATGTTTCCCATGGACATTCTGCTCCTGATTCTTCTCATCGCGGCCAGATTTCTGTCGCGCCTCTCCCTCCCGCCGCAATCGCGGCGCATTGAACAGACGTTTTTGTTCTGGGCGAGGGCAAAACCCCTCACCCGTCACGCTCCGGCTGATGACACCGCCGGAGCCTGACGCCCTCTCCCCAAGGGAGAGGGCTCTTCATCAATCGGGGCGGGCGATCCCACATCCTCGGCTGGCGCAGACCTGCTTTCCAAGGTCTGCGGCTTTTGCGCTGCCTCGCGCAGACTCAGCAGCAGTTTGATCTTGCGATCGATCGCGCGGTCCAGCGACTCTTCCCGTCGCAACATCATCCGCCACTCTTCGCCCGCCGGAGCCAGGCAGGCGTCGCGCTCGACCGCCGCTCTCTCGTCGTTCAATTTCTCCTCGTACTCGAACTCCTGCTCGACTGCGGCCACCTCGTCCGCGAGCAGCAGGACCAGTTGCTTGTACCGCAGTTCGTCCGCCGGTTCGGTGGCGACGAAGGGGCCGGCCTCCTGGGCGGGCTGGGCGTCCACAAGCGGCGCCTCGATATCATCCTCTTCGTCGTCCTCGGCCTCCGCGACGTGCGCGCCCGCGCCACCCAGCGGCAGAGGCAAGTTGCTCCCCGCGAAGAGCGCCAGCAGAAAGCACAACCGCGCCCCTCGCCAGCCGGTCTTGTTCCGGTAAAAGCCCTGGAGCGCGGCGGCCTGCCAGGCCAGGAAGGAGCGGGCGTGCACTTGCACGCGAATCAGTCCCAGAAAGGAAAGCAGCAGGCGCAGGCGCGCGGCGGGGTCCGAGGGCGCCTCGAGCGTGACGTTGAGGGCCTGGCCGACCTCGATCGTGCAGTCTTCAATTTCCTTGCGACGGCGATGCTGCTTCTCTTCGAGTGCCAGCAGGGCACGGCGCATCAGGCCGGTCTGGGAGCGCTCCAGACGCTCGCGACGCCAGTAGAGGCGGGCGAGATCGTCAACCTGCTTTTCAACGAAGGGGTCGCCGGTGCTGAAGGAAGCACGGAGCTCCTGCTTCAGAGCGTCGAACTGGGCCGGGTCTTCGCCCAGGGCGTGCATCACTTCGTAGTGGTTTTCGGGATCAGAACGCTCGCCGTGCGCAAGGGCGTTCATTTTGGAATTCTGCTTACCGGCCGCGGTGCACGGGCCGTGGGAGCGCCGGGCGTTCAAGCGGGCGGCGTCGAGGAGTGGTTGGGTAAGCTGCGGTGATTGGCGAATAGACATAAGATCTCCAGGGAGAAAGTTTCGGGTAGGTTGTAGGGGCCGTTCGCGAACCGCCCCTACCCGGCACTTGCGGTTGTCCGGATCGAATCCTCAGCGTATAGGCTATATAAATGGGTCGAGATTGTCAAGATCACGAAAGTACCAGTACCGGACAAAAACGCGGGATGGCGCAGACATCCGACTCTTGATGTCTGCGAGGTTCGCGGCAGCGAACCTTAGTTGTGCATCGACCGTCGCCCCCAAACGTCTCGCTCCGCGAGATCGCAGACTTCAGAAGACGATGTCTGCGCCAGCCGGCGCTGTGGTGCGGGCATCCTGCCCGCATGCGGGAGCCGGGACGCTCCCGCGACAGCGGGCGGGACGCCCGCACCACAACATAGCGGGCAGGATGCCCGCGCTCCCGTCCTGGAAATTGAGGTATAATCCTGTCCCGCATGGCGGTGATTAACTCTGGGGGCGTCCTGCCCCTGGGACTTTATACAGAGGGCTGCGAGACACGCGGTCTGGGAGGCCGGAATGAAACCATATCGGAGAATTGCATTTATCTTTTCCGCCGCGCTCGGGGCGATCCTGATGAGCGCGGGTTTACTGTTGGCACAAAACCAAGCGCCGGTGGTGACCGGCGAAGCACGCGTAGACAAACTTCTGAGCCAGATGACTCTGGAGGAGAAACTGACGCTGATTCACGGCACGTGGGAGGACCCTAAGGTTTATCAGGGCCAAGCCGGCTACCTGGCAGGGATTCCGAGATTAGGCGTCCCCGGCCTGCGCTTTGCCGACGGGCCGCCCGGCGTGCTCACCCGGCACCCTTCGCAGGCGGAGACGGCAACCATGGGCGTGGCCGCCACCTTCAGCCTCAAGGATGCGGAACAGAACGGCGTCGTGATCGGCCGCGAAGCTCGCGCCCTGGGCATTGACGTGGCCTTGCAGCCGTTCGTGAACATCGACCGCGACCTGGAGTTCGGGCGCGGCTACAACACGTTCGGCGAGGATCCCTTCCTGACCGGCGAGATGGGAGCGGCGGAAATCCGCGGCATCCAATCGCAGCACGTGATGGCCCAGGTGAAACACTACGTTGGCTACGACACCGATGGCGGCAATGTCTGGGTTGACGACCAGGCCCTGCACGAAGTCTACGTCGCGCCGTTCGAAGCGGCGGTGCGGGCCGGGGTCGCGTCGCTGATGTGTTCCTACAACCGGCTGAACGGAACCTTTGCCTGCGGGAATGAGTCATCTCTGACCCGCATCCTGCGCGACGAAGTGGGCTTCAAGGGCTTCGTCACATCGGATTGGGGCGCCACGCACGGCGTGGCTTTCATTAACGCAGGGCTGGATATGGAAATGCCGGGTCCGCCGGCGCCGGGGGGCTTCCCGATCCCGTCTTTCTTTGACTCGATGCCGCCTCCACCCCCGCCCCCACAGCATGGATTCGACGATACGATTGGACTCATGTTCGGAGGGCACCTTCCCGAGGAACCGCCTCCCCCGCCTTTTGACTTTTCGGATTTCGGGAGGGAACTCGATACCAAGAAGATGCCCGCGGCGCTCAAGGACGGCACGGTAACGGAAGCCGCGATCACTCGCGCCGCCGGGCACGTCCTCTACGAGATCGCCAAGTTCGGCTATCTCGACGGAGAATCGAAGCACGCGGTCACCGAGCAGTCGATTGACGCGAACGCGAAGATCATCCAGAAGACCGGCGAAGACGCGGCAGTGCTGCTTAAGAATGACGGCGGAATCCTGCCGCTGAAGGGCGCTGACCTGGACCAGGTTGCGCTGATCGGCCCCGGTGCGCGGCAGGTGATGGCCATCGGCACAAGCGGGGAACGCTCCGTCGGCTTGCCCGAACGGCAGGTGGGGCCGCTCGAGGCGATGCGGAAGATTTCCGGCAATGCGAAGATTGCCTTGGCCGTAGACGACGACTTCACCGGCGCCAACATTCCCCCCGCCGCCTTTAGCCACGATGGCAAGCCGGGCCTGGAACGCCTGAACGCAGGCGGCACGGCAGTCGGGACCGATGCTCAGCTTAACTTCACAAACAAAGGCAGAACCGCGTTGCCTCCCAACTCAACCCTGACCTGGAAGGGCACGCTGACCGTGCCGCACGCGGGCAATTACTGGCTCTTCCTTCAGGCCCTGGGAACGAACGCCAGCCTTTCCATCGACGGAAAGCCGCTGGAAGCCACTGGGGCTTTTCAGGGCGGTGTGCACGGTGACATCCTGCAAGCCAATCAGGATGATGCCGTGCCCACCCTCGACGGCTTGGATAACGTCCGGCGGGACATTGACCTTGCGGAAGGGCCGCATTCCATCGAGGTCAAGATCACTCCCGACACCTCGAACGCTCCGGTCGAGGTACGGCTCAACTGGTATACGCCGCAACAGCGCAAGGCCGATCACGAGGCGGCGATCGCCGCGGCACGCCACGCCAAGGTTGCGGTGGTATTCGTGTGGACGCGCCTCAGCCCGGTGTTTGGGCTTCCCGGGAAGCAGAATGAACTGGTGGAGGAGGTGGCGGCGGTCAATCCCAACACGGTGGTGGTGCTGAACACCAGCCAGCCTGTGGCTCTGCCATGGCTGGACAAGGTCAAAGGCGTGCTCGAAATGTGGTGGCCGGGGGATGAAGGCGGTTGGGCGACGGCCAATCTGCTGCTCGGCAAAGCCAGCCCCGCGGGCCGGCTGCCGGTCACCTGGGCGCGACGCTTGGAGGACTATGCCGCCACCAACCCGGGTTATCCCGAGCGATCCAAGAAGGGAGTAGACCACAAGACAACCTTCAGCGAGGGAGTGGACGTGGGTTATCGCTGGTTTGACCGGCAAAAGACCGAGCCGCTTTTCCCCTTCGGCTACGGCTTGAGCTACACCAGCTTCGCTTACTCCGGCCTCCAGGTTACGCATGCGTCCGATGACGGCTTGCTCGTGGAGGTTACGGTCCGCAATACAGGCCATGTGGACAGCGACGAAGTACCGCAGGTGTACCTGGGCGCGCCCAGCGACGCACCGGCCGGAGTGCACTTCCCGGTGCGCATCCTGGCTGCTTTCGACCGCGTCTGGGTTCCGGCAGGCCAGAGCAGAACCGTCGCGCTACACGTGGCGCCACGCCAACTGCAATACTGGTCAACAGCGGAAGGCAAATGGGTCACAGCAGTCGGCCAACGCACCGTGAGCGTCGGCGCCTCCTCGCGCGACCTGAGGGTTGGAACAACGCTCGACTAGCGCACGGCTGCGCCGACGGTGTTATCCGGGAGCGCGGGCATCCTGCCCGCCTGTCGCGCCGCAATTGCGCGCACGCTGCGGGCAGGATGCCCGCGCTCCCAGGCCTTCTGGGCATGAAATGGCCACGGACTCACGCCGGCGCCACCGGCATCGTAATTCCCATGAGCTACGAGTTGAACTTGTTGTAGGGGCTAACTCAGAAAAATAATCGAAGCCGGGCTGCCCACGGGAGTGTATTGCCCCGTAAAAGAAAGCGCGCCCGTGGCCCGATTGATGCGAAAAGTAGTGATGGCGTCTGCGAACTGGTTGCACACGTAGAAGAAATTCCCCGTCGGATCAAAGTTGAAGGCGCGCGGATGATCGCCGCGGGTCCATTCTTCGCCGCGATAGTCAAGCGTTCCCGTGGCGCTGATGGAGAACCAGGCAACGCTGTCGTGCAGGCGGTTGGAAGCGTAAAGGAATTTGCCGTCCGAGGAGATCATGACTTCCGCGGGGAAATTCGAGCCCGCGAAGCCCTTGGGAAGGCTGGAGAGCGTCTGTTTCGCTGTCAGCCTGCCGTGAATCGGATCGTAATCGAAAGCGACCACCGTGGATCCCTCTTCCTGTAGCGAATAGAACCAACGGCCGCTGGGATGAAACGCGAAGTGTCGCGGTCCGTCACCCGCGGGCAATGCCACGTAGGGGGGATCGTTGGGAATGAGCTTCCCTTTCTGGGCGTCGAACTTCCAAACGAAAATACAGTCCAACCCCAAATCGGCCGCAAAAACGAAGCGGCCTGCCGCATCGGGCAGGACCATGTGGGCGTGAGGATGGTCGTGCCCGCTGATGGCAAAGCTTCCCGGCGGCGCGCTGGCGGCGCGTTCCGGGCCAACCGCGCCTTGGTCGTGGACGACGTCCGTGGCCGCGCCCAGCTCGCCGTTCTCGTGAATGGGCAGCACGGCCACCGTTCCTCCGAAGTAGCTGGCCACTAGCACGAACTTGCCGGAAGGGTGAATGCTCAGATGCGTGGGGTTGGCGCCTTCGGAACTCACCGTGTTCAGCAACGTCAAGTGACCGCTGGCTCGATCAACCGAATAAACGCTCACCGAACCGGAGTGGGTGCCCTGGTAGTCTGGAATCCAATCCACCGAATACAAGTGCTTCCGCGATGAGTCAAGAGCCGTGAAGGACGGGTTGGTGTCCCTCCGAATGATCTCGCGCTGAACCAGAGCGCCATCCGCAGGATTCATTTCGAAAATGTAGATTCCCTGCCCGCGCCCGATCGAATTGTCGGGACCCTGCGGCCGGCTGTAACTCCCGACGTAAGCGAAAATCCTGTGGCGTCCTGAACCCGGCTTGGTTTGCTGCGCCTGGCCCAGCAGAGGCGCGGCTGCGCCCAACGCCGCCGCGCCTTTCAGGAACCCGCGCCGTGAAGTCTTTTCACTAACGGACAATTTCATATCACGCTGTGACATGTGGATCCTCAACGAAGAATTCAGCCCGTCAGCCGACGGGCGGCAGCCTGTAGTCCACGGCGCAAGAAGGTGTGAAAAAACCAACCGGCTGTCACCCTGAGTCCTTCGCTTGTCATTCTGAGCGAAGCAAAGAATCTCCGTAGTTCGCTCAGGATAAACTCCGCGAAGGATCCCCGCAGTTTCTTATGCTTCAGCGGCTTACGAACAACTGCAGAGATC
The DNA here is from genome assembly GCA_963831905.1 of uncultured Acidobacteriota bacterium. GTDB lineage: Bacteria > Acidobacteriota > Terriglobia > UBA7540 > UBA7540 > CAVROP01. The sequence continues at coordinate 1,771,157 of CAWHRX010000010.1, forward strand.
CTTCGCTGCGCTCAGGATGACAAACGTCGATTTCCTCACGGCTTCTTACGCCCTGGGCTACTTTATGCCGCCGCTGACGGGGCTCGCTTTGCGACCTCTGCGGCCTTTGCGGCTTTGCGTGATACCGGCCTGCTATTGTTCCTCCACGATCGCCACGTCCCAAGGCTTCAGCGAGATCGATTGAGAATGGCCGAGCGTATTGCCGGACAGGAGATTTTTCCCCGCCGCGTAGGAGTAAGCAAACGATATGGTGTCGCCAGAATAATTGAAGTAATAATGGAGCCGCTTGCCGAGGCGGTTCACCCCGTGCCTGACCCAGACCGCGGCGGGCAATTGCTGATCGGGCCCGGCAAGGGCGACCTCTTTCAGCACGTCGAGCAGTACTCGTTTTTGCAGCGCGTCGGAAAGGTACGTCCCTTCGTAGAGCAGCGCTCCCGACCCGTAGTGATTCTCGGTGATGGCCGGCCAGCGCCCGAAGAAAGGATGGTCGTACCAGGCACGCGGCTGGGCGTGTTCCGGCATGAGAAACTCGGCCCAGTAGCTGACCTTGTTGGCGTCGCCGGCGTGGAAAGGATCTCCTTTAAGCGCCAAAGGCTGTTCGAGGTTGGAAAATTCCTGGTAGCTGAAACCCGCCGCCTCTCGCAACGGTCCGGGCGCGCGCACCCAGCGCACCGCGGAATTCTCATTGCAAAAACCGCTCTTAAAAGTCATGACCACGTGTCCGCCATTCTTCACATAATCGGCGATGCGATTCAGGAGGGCATCATCGGCAATGTAGAGGGCGGGAACCAACAGCAATTTGTAACGCGAGAAATCGGCTGCGTCCGGGAAGACAAAATCCACGCCCACATTCAGGTCGTAGAGCGCCTTATGAATTTGGTGGACGAGTGAAACATAGTTCGCCTCGGAAGGGCCCGGCCCCCAATGCCGTCCGCTCTCAGCGAAGGGCATGAACTCAATCGCGTTCAAAGAGTCACGGCTCCACAAGATGGCAACGGGGTTGGAGATCTTCAGGTCAACAAGATGCGGCCCGATCTTTTCGAGTTCATGCGCGGTGCGCGAAACTTCGGCATAAGCACGGTTCGGCTCCAGATCGTGGGACAGGACGCCTTTCCAGTAGGTTTCCTGATTGGCGGGAATCGATGCCCAATGCCAGTACTCGACCATATTCGCGCCATTGGCAAGATGCGTGTAAACATCTTCCCGCAACTGGCCGTCATAAGGCGGGAATTGGAATGAGGAAGTCCAATCCGTGGTTTGCGCGTTAGTCTCCGTAATCAGGAAATTCGATCCCTTCAAGGACCGGGCGAAGTCCTCGTTCAGGGACTGAGCCGTTCCGTCGAAGTGATCCTGCGTGCCGTGATAAACGTTGATGGCGGGGATATCCAGAACGTTCGCGATCGCCTGCTCGTTCACATCGGCATGCAAGGCGCCGGCAAAATCGGTGGTGACGAATTGGTCGGGCCGGCGGTATTGGCGGACCAGGGCAGCTTGCCAGGCGAGAAAGTCGGTCACCCGCATCTGCGACCAGCGCGACCACTCGAGCTTGTAGCCGGTGCTTTGGGCGCTGTCGCGCGTGGGCAGGTCTTCCCAGGTGTTAACGTCCTCGCCCCAGTAGTTGAGGAACCACGCCTTGTTCATGCCGGCGGTATCGCCGAACTTGTCGCGCAGGTGGCTCATGAAACCCAGGAAAACGTCGCGATTCGAGGCGCCATAAGACAACGTCTCATTGTCGAGCTGCCACCCGATTACCGTAGGATTGTCTTTGTAGTGTTCCACCATATTGCGAATCACGCGTTCGGCATAAAAGCGATAGACGGGACTGTCCGTGTCCATGTTTTGGCGCATGCCGTAAAAGGATTTCGCGCCGCCCAGCGGCCGCGCCAGCACTTCCGGGTGCTGGTGATAAAGCCAGGTAGGAATCGAGTAAGTGGGTGTTCCCATGATGACCTTGATTCCCGCTTTGCCCATGGCGTCAACAACTCGGTCCATCCACGCATACTCGAAATGGCCGTCCGCAGGCTCCCACAAACTCCAGGTAGATTCCCCCATGCGCACCACGTTGAGTCCGGCGTCCTTCATCAGGGCGACGTCCTTATCGAGCCGGTCGTAGGGCATGTACTCGTGATAATAGGCAGCGCCGTAGAGCACGGTTTGCAGGGCTGGCGTGGCGGAAGAGTCCGCCGTCTGCGCCTGGGCAGCGCTAATCCCCAGGCTGAGATAAAAGATGGCCAAGGCGGCCATGCCAATCCGAATTTTCGCGCGAATCAATGAGCATTCCGGCTGCATTATGAACCTCCGCGATTCGTACCCTCGCTTTGGAGTGCGGCAGCGGAGCTGCCGCCGTTGCTTGGGAGCAGGTTAATATAGCATCGTTTATAATCGTTGGTGGGGTGAGCTTACTAGCGATGCGCTTCTGCCTGCGGTCCGGGATTGCGACAACCTCAAGTAACTCTCAGGAGAAAACCATATGAAATACAGAAAGCTCGGGAACACGGGACTGATCGTAAGCGAAGTGGCGCTTGGCACCATGCAGTTCGGCAGCAAGATGAACGTAGGGAATCTGGGCCAGGAAGAGACTACGCGCATGGTGAAGCAGGCTCTCGAGAGCGGAATCAACTTCATCGATACCGCGGATGTCTACAGCCTCGGCGAGAGCGAGACGCTGGTCGGCAACGCCGTGAAAGGCCTGCGCAGCGAGATCGTGCTGGCCACCAAATTCCGCCTTCCCATGAGCGCGAATTTCAACCGCAGCGGAGCGACGCGCGTGAATATACTGCGCGAAATCGAGGACAGCCTGCGGCGGCTCCAGACCGATTACATCGATTTGTACCAGGTGCACGGATGGGACAGCAACACGCCCCTCGAGGAAACCGTGCGGACGCTCGACGATGTGGTGCGCCAGGGGAAGGTCCGCTATATCGGACTCTCGAATCTCATGTCGTGGCAAGCCGCCACCGCCATCATGCTGCAGGAGCGGCTGGGACTTGAGAAATACGTAACCGCCCAGATGTACTACAGCCTTGTCGGCCGGAGCCTCGAGCATGAGTTCCAATCGTTCGCCGAGTATTACAACATCGGCATCCTGGTCTGGAGCGCCCTGGCCGGCGGGTTCCTTTCGGGCAAATACACTCGCGCCCACCCCGCCCCCAGCGGCACGCGTTTTGGAGACTCAGGCCAGTTCGTGCCTTTCGATAAAGAGATGGGATATCGCGTGGTTGATGCTTTGCAGGAAGTTGCCGCCCGCCATGGGGTCAGCCCGGCGCGTGTGGCGATCGCATGGACGCTGGGCCGGCCCGCGATCAGCAGCGTGATCATTGCAGCGCGCAAGCCCGAGCAGCTTGACGACAACAGCCGCGCCGTTGACCTCCAACTCTCAGACGAAGATGTGCACCTGCTGGACGCCGCGTCCGACCCGGGCATACCTTATCCGAAGTGGATGGTCCTCCAACTCGACACCGCCGAGGACCCGCGATCGAAGATTCTGCACCCTGAGCGTTACAAGGATGGCAGCGCCTGGAAGGATTTGCGCGGCACGCGCTGGTCCGGGTGAGGCCGGCTTCCGTTGGCGTCCGAACAATACGATCCTCCGTTGCGGAGCTTTGGAGTGCGGCAGCTTGCTGCCGCTTTCTGGAAGGCCAGCTTGCTGGCCGGCGTCTCCGCGCAGCTCATAGCCAATCGTAAGCGAACTCAGGATGCGCCAACCATCACCCGCCGCGAGCAAGCTCGCGACGGGCAAAAGCGGCAGCAAGCTGCCGCACTCCAAAGCTGCTGCAGCCCGGACATCATCACAGCGACTGAATCTTCCGTCCGCTTTCGTCCCACACGGAAATCGTCTTGTCGAAATAAGAATGATTCGCCATATGGCAAGCGATCGCGGTGTTCTTGCCGTACACCGCATCCTCAACGGAAGGCTGCCGGGTGCGCACCGACTCCATGAAGTTGTTCATGTGATCGACCTGGTAGTCGTAATCGGGAGGAGCCTGAAAGCTTTCCGCGGATTGGATCAGGTTGTACTTGCCGGGCAAGGTCCCCGGATGGTTCTTGTGCCACTCCTCCAGATATTCCGCGCGCGTTTTTTCCGCCCAACCCAGAATCGAATAACCTTCCGGTTGCGGCTGGGTGTTCTGGGGCGTGACGGTCAGCACGTCGTTCTTAAGTTCCAGCGTCCCCTTGGTGCCGAAGTAACGCACCACATAGGGTGATTCGTTATTCAGGTTGCAGCGCATGGCAAGGCGGAAGTTGGGATATTCGTACAGCGTCCAGATCAGATCCGGCGCCTCTCGGTTTTCGGTCCACCGGAGAATGCCTCCCATGCTGGCGGCGCGCAACGGCGGCGCGGTAATCCCGGCAATGAAGTGGATTCCCGTCAGCATATGCACATAAAGATCTCCGGGCAAGCCTTCGCCGTAATCCCGGAAGCAGCGCCAGCGGAAGAAGCGAATCGGATCGAAAGGCCGTTTGGGCGCGTCGCCCAGAAAACGGTTCCAATCAATGGTCTGCTCGTTGGCGTCGGGTGGAATGGGGTAAACCCAGGCGCCGCTGGCGTCGTTGCGGTCCAGGCAAGCCTCAACCGCAGTCACCTGCCCCAGGACGCCGCTGTCGAAGATCTCCTTTCCCTTCGCAAAGACGATGGAGCTTCGGCACTGGCTGCCGACCTGCACAATGCGGTTGTGTTTCTGCATGGCGTCGATCATGGCGAACGCCTGATCAACAGTGTGGGACATCGGCTTCTCGCAATAAACGTCTTTGCCCGCCGCGCAGGCGTCCTGCACTATTTTGGCGTGCCAGTGGTCCGGCGTGGCGACCAGAACGGCGTCCACGTCGCTGCGGTCCAGGATGGCGCGGTAGTCCTTGGTGGTGAAGATCTCTTTCTTGGAATATTCTTTGGCAGCGATCAGGCGGCCGTCGTAAAGATCGCAGGCGGCGACAACCTCCGTGCCCGGGTAGTTCAGCGCTGCCTGCAGGATGGTGCAGCCCTCCACTCCCGTCCCGATGGAAGCGAAGCGCACTCGGTCGCTGGGCGGAACGGCGCCCGCCGCGGCACGAAGCGGGCGCGGCGAGAGCAGTGTGGTCTTCACCGCCGATCCCAGCGCCGCAACCCCTGCGCCGGTCCCGATGAATTCTCGACGATTCATTTGATGACTGTTCATTACGTGTGTCCCTCCCTTGGAACGAAGGCAGGGCAAGCCCCGCCCCTACAACTTGTAGGGGGACGGCTCACCGTCCCCCCTGAGCGAACAAATCTTGAAGTAGAGGCGGTCCGTGTGGCCGGCTTTGAGCCGGCACGATGGCTGCCCCTGCCGCTTCGGCAATACTCTAGATGGTTAGAACTGCAGCTTCAATCCAAACTGTATAAGCCGGGGATCGCGCGCCCCGTTCATACCGCCAAAGGCCACCCCGGAAGCGATGCTCGTGTTGATACTACTGAACGAAGGGTGGTTGAATGCATTGAGAAACTCCGCCCGAAACTGGAAGTTGAGATTCTCCCTCACTTTGGTGTTTTTCCCTAGCGAAATATCCCAGTTGTTCGTACCCGGCCCGTGCAGGGCCCCGTAAGCAGAATTGCCGTACGTCAAGTAGGCCGGGTCGGCGAAGGCCGCGGTATTGAAATACTCCGCGACGGTCTTCGGCCCGTTAACACTCTGGCCGGAGACGCGGTTGGCGCGTTCCGAGCCCATTCCCGCCACTCCCGCAAAGGCTTCCGTGGCATAAATCGAGTATGCATTCCCGGAATCGAACGAGGTGATGCCAGACAGGACCCAACCATCCAGGAGCTTGCCCTGGAAGCCCTTCATGGCTTTCGCAAAAGGCAGTTCCCAAACGTAGTTAAAGGTCAGCATCTGGGGTCGGTCATAGGTGGCCAAGCCCCGTTCGGCCGAGAGATCATAGCTGTTCTGAGGCGTGGCCGCATCGTTGTCCGCGTCCGCGAGGGTCTTCGACCAGGTGTAGGCGGCCTGGAACGAAAGCCCCTTGGCAAACCGCCGGTTTACGGAAGCCTGCAAGCTGTTGTAATTCGAAACCGCGCTCGGCTCGTAGTAGGAAATATAACCAAGACCCTGGTAGGGAAGCAGGTCATATCCACCCGAGTTGCCTTGCAGCACATCCAGGTTCGGGGTTGTCGCCTGATTCAAATTGCGGATGCGCAGGAGGTGAGTTCCTTTGCTCCCCACATAGCTCACATCGAGCACGGTATCCGGCAGGATCTCCTGCTGGACGCCCAGCGACCACTGTTGGTTGTACGGCACGCCAAAATGAGGAGCCATGTCACTGATCCCCATCGCGCTTTCGGGGCTCAAGGCGCCCGCCGCGGGATTGCTGAGTTCGGTGGGCGAAACCGTTTCCGTCTGCATGAAGGGTGGATTGCCCTTCATCCCCAGGGTGTAGGGGGCCCAGCGGTCATAGTACACGCCGTAGCCGCCGCGGACTGAAGTCTTGTGATTCTTGAAAACATCCCAGGCGAAACCCAGACGGGGGGCGAAATTCTTCTTGTCGGGTGAGTAAACGGCTAGACCGAAAGGCGACTTGATGGCGCCCGATTGGTACATGGAGGGAATCACCGCGTTGCTGGCAACGTAGATGCCGTTCATGAAATTGTAGTTCGCCGGCGAGAGGATCGACCCCCACGGGTCCACACTAGGAGCGTTGGAAGCGTTGAAATACGCCGGGTCGAAGTTGGAGAGCAGCCCGTGGGCATCGTGTTCCGGAGTGAAGAGGCTGTAGCGCAGGCCGTAATTCAAGGTGAAGTAGGGCGTCACCTTGAAGTTGTCCTGGGCATAGGTCTCAAAATCCCAGTAACGCAGGATCTGGTGAGTATTGGTGGAGTTCTCGGAATAACTATACGCGGCGCCCAACAACATGTCAGCCACCGCGTCTCCCGGCACCGCGGAAAGGTTGTTGGGATCATAGGTGCCGATCCCGCTGAACGTGTAGGTCCCATCCATGTTATCGATCGCTTGGTCTTCACCTTTGCCTTGCCGGGTGAGTAATGCGCCAAACTCGAAATTGTGCTTACCCTTAACCCAGGAAAGGTTGTCGGTGAGCTTCGAGTAGAAATAAGTGTTGCGGAAGGGCCAGTAGACAGAAAGACTCGCATAATCGCCCGTCCAGAGATTGAACGAGGGAATACGGTCCTCAGAGTTTCCTTCGACGTTCGACGGGAACAGATAGGGTAGATCCAGCCCCGCAGCGCGGGCGCGGGAGGCAGTGGAGTCCTCTGTGATGCGAATAAGATTGTGGTCGTAGCTGTATTGGAATTCGTTGATCAACGAAGGTGAGACGGAATACGTCGCGTTCACCATCGCGTTCTGAAGGGGCTCGAATTCGTAGCTGCCGGCCACGTTGGGGAAGGCGTTCTCGTGCCAAAGACCATAAGGCGATAGGATGCTATCATTGTCCTGGGTGTAGCGGCCGTAAATCGTAAGTTTCTCCGTCGGCTTGTAATCGAGGCGGAAGAGTTCCTCTCGCGTCTTGGTGGTGTCGGGATTGGATGACGAGTAGTTGTAGCCGGGAATCTGGACAGCGGGGTTGGGGCTAGGCCAGTAGGTGTTTAGAAGCAAGGTGGCATTGTGATCGATACAACTGGGATCGATCGTGCTCACCCCGTTCGCCGAGGTCACGCAGGGCGCGCCCGCCGGAGTGGTCTTGCCCGAGTTGTTGGTCAGGGTCTCATTAAAGACACCCGCTTTTTCAGCCGCGGTCGGAACGTAGGTCAGAGTCGTCCCACCGCTCTGAATGATGCGGCGAAATTCCTGCGACCAGAAAAAGAAGACCTTGTCCTTCTTAATGGGTCCACCCAAGACATACCCGAAATTGTTATAGCGGTTTTCCGGCGTTGCCGTGCCCGGCATTGTGGCACCGGTGGTCGGATTGGTCTCGTCATAGGCGAAAAAGTTCCGGGCGTTAAGCTTGTCGTTGCGCAGGAACTCGAACAGACTGCCATGGAGTTGGTTGGTGCCGGATCGCGTAATCAGGTTGATCGTGGCGCCGGCGCTGCGGCCCGTATCCGCGCTAAAGGAGGAGCGCTGCACGCGGAATTCTGCCAGCGCTTCCAGGTTGGGAGTCACGCTGTTGTTGCCGTTGTAGACGTCGATGTTGTTGGCGCCGTCAATGAGGTAATTGTTCTGGTTCTCGCGCATCCCGTTGACGGAAACCGATGCCATCGAAAGGGAGGCAAACCCCGGCTCGCTCACGATGTCTGAACTCACACCCGGCTCCAGCGTCAGCATCTGGATGAACTGGCGCGTGCTGAGTGGAAGTTCGCGCGTCTGCGTACCGGACACGGTGTTGCCGACCTCCGCGCTCTCGGTCGCCACGGGTGTGGCGTTCGCCTCCACGGTGACTTGCTGCGTCACCAGCCCGACTTTGAGCGTCAGGTCAACGCGAGCCGTCTCACTGGCACTCAAAGTGATCCCCGTCCGTGCGGTCTTGGCGAATCCTTTCGCTTCGGCGGCGACCTCGTAGGTGCCGACCGGCAGGAACGAAACTTGATACTCACCGGCGGCCGTGGAGGCGGCGCTCCAGGTAAAGTTAGTGTTTAAGTTTTTGATGGTAATACTGACTCCTGGGATCAGGGCCCCCGAGGAGTCGACGACCACTCCCGCGATGGTTCCTGTGCTCTGCTGGGCCCAAAGAACCGAAGGCGCAATAAGCAGGACGATTAAGACAAGCCACTTTGACCTCATCTTGGTGTCTCCTTTCGATGATTCAACATGAGCTTTCCGCCGACCATTGCACTGACTAATTGTTCCAATAACCAGGCTGCCAATGAGATGATGCAACCACATCGGGCGCATGCACCTGGGGAGGGACTTGCCGCATACGCGTAGTCCGGCAATTGAATGGCCAAGCAGTGGGTGTCATGCGTACTGGTAATAAGTTGAAAACACATTCGCTTCTCGGGAATACGAGTAATGATGGTATGATTTTCTGGATATATCCAGATTTACATATACAGTTTTTGAAAGAGCGACAAAAAGCCGCTCTTCACGGCTTCACACCGTCACACGATACTCCTAAAGCGCGATCGATTCCAGAACATCGTGCTTCACTTCGATTTTTTCGCTTGCGCTTTAGTCGCATCTGCATGTTATAAGACCTTTGCTGGAAGCTTTGCAGTCGGCTACGCTATTGATTTCTTCCCGGGCTCACGGAAGAATAAGGCCGGGAAGTTTTTGGGGGGCGACAATGGATCTGCGTCGGATTCCTAGTTGTTTCGCGTGGCGAATATTTGGGGTGGTCGTCCTTTGGCTCGCGGGCGTCGCGGCAATCGCGGTCAGGACGCCAAGTCAACAGAGCACGGGGATTGGGCAGCCTGTGCAACAGGAATCAAGAGAGGGACAATTGCCGGCCGTTCGACTGGACGGCAACTACTTCTCGCGCGGAGGACGCCGCTTCATTCCCGTGGGCGCGAACTGGGTCCCCGCGCAGGCTGCCATGGAGTGGCCTTACGAGTGGGATCCGAAGTCGGTGGAGGCGGATTTCGCGCGCATGCACGAACTGGGTTTCAACACCATACGTCTCGATATGGTCTGGGCATGGTTCGAGCCGCGGCCGGGTGATTTCAACCCCGAGGCTTTCAAGGGGCTCGATTTTCTTGTTTCCCTGGCTCACCGCTATCACATTTACCTCCATCCCATGCTCTTGATCGGCGGCGAAGTGGGGGAAGCCTATTGGGACGTGCCGTATCGTCAGGGTCGTAATCCCCAGTCTGACCCGTACATGCTGCGACTGGAGACCGACTTCGCCGCCGAGTTTGCTCGTCGCTATGGCAAGGAGAGCGCCATTCTGGCCTGGGACCTGACGGACGAGCCTCCCTTCTGGATTTCGGAGCAGACGACGGATTCCATGGCCATCAACTGGACCCGTCTGCTGAGCGGCGCCATCCATCGCTACGATTCTCTCCATCCGATCGTAGTGGGGACCAGCATGGAGGACGTGGGGCGTGGTCCCTTCCGTCCTGACAACCTCCGCGACGACGTCGATTTCTTCAGCGTGCATCCTTACTCAATCTACTCCCAGAAGCTTTTTCCCGATGCCATGCTTTCCACGCGAGGAACGTATGCCGCGGCGCTCGAAACGGCTCTTTCCGGAAGCGCCGGGCATCCGGTCATGGTGCAGGAGATCGGGGCTTCTGCGGCGCAGTACGAGCCCGAGCAGATCGCGGCGTACCTTCGGGCAAATCTCTACTCCGGGTTGGGGGCCGGAGCGGACGGGTTCCTGATTTGGTGCTATACCGACGCCGCACCCCGGCAGTATCGCCGCGTCCCTTATCTCCGTTCGCCGCATGAAACCCAATTCGGATTGACGACTTGGGATGGGAAAGAGCGTGCCACAGGAAAAATGTTCGAAGAGTTCGAAAAAATCGTAGGAAGGCTGGACCTTACCGGCGTTGAGCCGGCGTCCGCCACAGCCGGCATCATCGTTCCTGATGAATGGTCGAAACCCTACGGTGACGAATCTCATTTCGGACTCAGTGGTCCTGCCATTGTTCCCTATACGTCAACTGACGAAGGTGGCGCGGTGGCTGGGCAGAAGCTGCCCGATCTGTCGGAGGGGAATGATTGGTTGACGGGGAGTTGGCTCTCGGCGTTCATCCTGGCGCGACAAGCAGGCTTGAAGGCGGATTTCCCCCGCGAGTATTCGGATTGGCAATCGCGGCCGTTGTTGTTGCTGCCTTCGCCTTTGACCAGCACGGACAATTTCCTCGTTCACGTGCACTCCGACTTCTGGGAAAAGGCGCGCAGGTACGTCGAAAACGGCGGAGCACTTTACGCTTCGCTTTGCGGAGACGCCGCGATTCCGGAGATGGAAAGCCTCTTCGGAGCCCGTCTGGTGGATCATTCTCCCGTTAGCGATGTGACACTGAAGGTTGTGACTGATTGGAGCGGTCTGAAGAGTGGTGAGACTTTCCATTATTCCGGTGGCGGCGGGCCCCGGCAATGGGCGGCGACACTCAACGTGCGGGGAGGCGCCACGATTGCTGTCGACCAGGACGGGCGCCCGGCGCTCGTCGCCAATCGACTGGGCAAAGGCTTCACGCTCGTCTGCGCCTATCCGCTGGAAACCTATTTGGCAAATGTCCCCGCTGCCTTCGATAAAGAGGAGAATTCCTACCGGATTTATCAGGCGTTTCGCGATTGGGCGGGAATCAAGCCCCGCTTCCGTAGCGATCAACCTTCCGTTGAGGCAATGTCGCTGGATGCGCGGGACCACGGTTATGTTATCGTGGTCAATCACCACGGCAAGGCCGAGCATGTCTCGGTAGCTTCTGCCGAACCCTTGAAGTCAGTCCGGCGCCTGACGCCCGACGGAGAACAGCCGGTGCCGTTCCAGGGCTCGCAGTGGGAATTGGATTTGCAGCCATACGGCGCGGCGGTTTTTGCGTGGAAATAGAATTACTACGCGGTATTCATACCCTCTCCCCCTTGGGGGAGAGGGTGGCCCGCAACCGGCGTTCTCATCAGCCGGGGCGGGCCGGGTGAGGGGGTCGTTCGGCTGCAACGAAGGGAGTTGCAATGATCGGCGCGGTTGATATCGGAGGAACCAAAATAGCCGCAGGGGTCGTGGACGAGGAAGGACGCGTCTTGGCCAAGGCGGAGTGCCCCACCGACGTGCCCCGGGGCTTCGCCGATGCCATGCGACGTGTGGCTGAAATGCTCGCTCAATGCGTCGGCCAAACGGAGATTAAAGGAATCGGGATTGGATGCACAGGGCCGGTGGACCCGGTGTCGGGCGCGCTGGGCAATGTCAATCTGCTTCCGGGGTGGGAGGGGGGCAACCCGGTTGAGACACTGTCAGCGAAATTCGGTGTGACGGCGGCGATGGAGAATGATGCCGATGCAGCGGGCCTGGGAGAAGCGGTCTGGGGAGCGGGCAAGGGAAAAATCCGCCTGGTCTATGTGACCATCAGCACCGGAATCGGGGCGAGTGTGATATTGGAAGGCAAGGTCTATCGCGGGGCGGGCGGCTGCCATCCCGAGATCGGACACCACGTGGTTGAACCCTCGGGTCCGCCTTGCACTTGCGGCGCTCGGGGTTGCTGGGAGAGCCTGGCCAGCGGCCCGGCCATGGTGGAGTGGGTTAAGGCCAACGCTTCGGGCAGTTACGGCGGCCAGGAGTTGAGCGCCCAGCTCATCTGCGCGCGGGCCGCGGAGGGCGCCGAATGGGCCCGGCGCGCCGTCGAGCGCGAGGGCTACTACCTGGGAGTGGGACTCGCCAATATCGTCAGTGTGTTTACCCCGGATGCCATCGTGCTCGGTGGCGGCGTGATGAAAAGCGCGGATTTGTTTCTCGATCGCATTCATCAGGTCATTCGCGAGAATTGCCGCCTCGTGCCCTTTGAACGGGTGGAGATTTCACTGGCGTCCTTGGGCCCGGATGTGGCCCTGATCGGCGCGGCCCAGGTCTGGCACCATCGCTTCGCGGCCTAGGGGCGGTCACTCGGGCTGCCAGACTCACTTAGATTTATGCCCTCTCCCCCTTGGGGGAGAGGGTGTCGCGCTCCGGCGCTTTCATCAGCCGGAGCGCGACGGGTGAGGGGGTACTTCGATATTGAAACTCTCCGGAGATCATCGTGCCTGCTAATACTAATTACACCATCATTGAAAACGACTACGTCCGTGACATCCTGGACCAGCCTCGGGCGCTGGAGGCGACGCTCCGTGGTCTCGGCGTGCCCGAAGGCTTCCCGCAGATTTTCGGGCGGTTAGAAAAGGGGGAAATACGGAGGATCGTCCTGACGGGGATGGGATCGTCTTTCTATGCCCTCCACCCCCTGCACGCGCGCCTTACGGCCGCCGGCCTTTCCACCGTGATGCTCGAGACTTCAGAACTGCTGTACTATTTCCCAAGCCTGTTGGACGAGCGGAGCCTGGTCGTCGCGGTTTCTCAATCCGGGCGCAGCGCTGAGATCGTTCGTCTTCTTGACGACAACAAACGGCGCTTCGCGATCATCGGGGTCACGAACACGGCCGACAGCCCCCTGGCCTTGCAGTCCGATAGTGCTTTTTTGACGAATGCGGGGGAGGAATTCTCGGTTTCCTGCAAAACCTATGTGACGGCTTTGCTGGCGCTGCATCAGTTGGGATCTCTTCTGACCGATGCGGATCCCCATGAGACCACCGCCGAACTGGCGCCGGCGGTTCCCGCGGTTCAAGGCTACCTGGCAGGCTGGCGCGACCACGTCGTCGAATTAGCCGCTTGTCTGGAAGGCGCTCGCGACCTCTTCTTGGTCGGGCGGGGAGGCTCGCTCGCGGCTGCCGGGACCGGCGGACTCATCATTAAAGAGTCGACCCACCGCCATTCCGAGGGAATGAGCAGTGCCGCGCTCCGGCATGGGCCATTCGAGATGCTCGGTGAAGAGACGGTGGTTCTGGTTTTCGAAGGCGACGAGAAGACCAGGACATTGAACCTAAGACTGGTCGAGGACGTCCGTCGGAACGGCGGCAGAGCGGAATTGATCGGGCAGAACGCGGGACTCTCTTCCCTGCGCATTCCGGAGGCGCGTCAGAGTGTGTTGCCGATTCTCGAGATTCTGCCCGTCGAGATGGTCACTCTGGCATTGGCTGCACAAGCCGGCCGCGAGGCCGGCCGCTTTACTTTGGGGTCCAAGGTAACCGTCGCCGAGTAGGCGTGTGTCTCCATGGCGCTGAACCCTCTCCCACTTGGGGACCGGTGAATGGGGCCGCAGGGCGGCCACAAGGGCCGCCCCTGCTTCAGATCCATCCCCTCTCCTCCTTGGGGGTGAGGGTGGCCTGCAGCCGGCGCCTTCTTCAGCCGGGGCAGGCCGGGTGAGGGGGTCCGAGGAAGGTCGCAAAACGTTTGGGAAATTCGAGGGGGGCCACACTGGCCACCCTTACATTTCGAGGGAGCCGCTATCACTTATGACTCGCAGCCGGTACATGGTGGCTTTGGTCCTTACCACCTTCTTTGTTATTTCGTTTCTAACCAACATCCTAGGTCCTATTATCCCGGATATTATCAAGAGCTATCACGTCAGCCTCACCGCCACAGCCCTTCTGCCATTTTCGTTCTTTATTGCCTATGGAGTGCTTTCAATTCCCGCCGGATTTCTGGTAGAGGCGTGGGGAGAAAAGAAGGTAATGCTGGCCTCGTTTGCGGTGGCGCTGGCCGGCGCCTTGTTTTTCGCGCTTTTTCCGGTCTACCAGGTTTCACTTGTCTCGCTTTTTCTGATCGGCGGAAGCATGGCGTCGCTGCAGGTGGCAATCAACCCTCTTTTGCGCGTCGCTGGCGGCGAAGAACATTTCGCGTTCAACGAGGCGTTCGCCCAGTTGGTGTTCGGCGCCGCATCGTTTGTCAGCCCGCAGGTTTACTCTTACGTTGTCCTGCATCTCGAGGCCCCGGCCAAGGAAAACCTCCCGCTGAGAGCTTTGAGCCGAGTGGTTCCGGCAAGTTTGCCCTGGGTATCCATGTACTGGATCTTCGCGGTGGTAATTGCCCTGATGCTGATCGCGCTGTGGACGTCGCGCTTCCCGCAAGTGATGCGCACGGAAGAGGAGAGGGCCGGCGCCCTCGAGATGTACGCTCATCTGCTGAAAAAGCCGGTCGTCCTCCTGTTCTTTGCCAGCATCTTCATGTACGTGGGCTCCGAGCAGGGAACCGCCGACTGGATCTCCGAATTTCTCGCGCACTATCACGGCTACGATCCGCACACCACGGGGGCTGCGGCGGTAGCCTGGTTCTGGGGATTGATGACGGCGGGCTGCGCGCTAGGCATGTTGCTGCTTAAGCTGTTGGACAGCCGCAAAGTGCTGCTCTGTTTCAGCCTCGGCGCGCTCGCATGCCTGACGGTGGCCTTGTTTGGGCCGGGACCCGCGTCAAAACTGGCGTTCCCTGCCATGGGTTTTTGCGCGTCGGTGATGTGGCCGATTATTATTTCGTTGGGATTGAATTCCGTGGCCGAATATCACGGGCCGCTCGCGGGAATACTCTGTGTCGGGATCATGGGGGGAGCTATCGTGCCGCTGATTATCGGGCGGCTCGGCGATGCTTTCGGGCTCCGCACCGGGATGATGTTCCTCTACGTAACCTTTGGCTGGGTCCTCAGCGTTGCCTTCTGGGCTAAACCCCTAATCACCAACGTGACCCTTCGCGATAAGAAGACGCAACAGGTCGCAGGCTGATGTCCGTAGTCCGTGGTCAGTTGCCAGTTGCAGTCCTGTCAATCTGAGCGCAGGGATTCATCCCTACACTCAAAGCCACACGAAGCGGCTGCAACTGACAACGGACAACTGACAACGGACCACGCAAAGCCAAGGCGTCATGACTTCTTGAAGAAGCCTAGGAAAAACTCAACCTTCGCAGGTTCAGCTTCCGGCATCGGTCCAACCTGCTCTCCCAATTCCATCGTATTGTGGCTGGCGGGATCATAGCTTGGCCATCGCGGCAGGCCTGATCCATTAGGATCGCCTGTTTTAGCAAAGTTGGACCAATAGAACGCCATCATATCCGAGAGCTTGAAGTCCACCGGTTTCCACGGACGATCGAGCAGCTTGAGGGTCTCGAAGATGTAGGGAACTTCCGAGGTGTGGAAGGCGCCGAATTCAGGGTGCGCAGGCCACGGTGTGGGGCGATCGAAGAAGTAGGTGTAAAGTCTCCCACTCCTCTTCACCTGAGTCTCGCACCAGAAATCGATGGAGACTCGGGCGCGATCCGTTTGACTCGCCTTCCTGGCATCCGCAACGTCGGCATCCTTCTCGACGGGATAGAGCTTCAGGAAAGTTGCGGCCATGTCGCCATAGGCCTTCTGCACGGTGGTCGTGTAAGAGGCGACCGTGGCCGCCGTGGGCGGGCCGAAGCCGCTCGCGAACGCAGCGTCACCTGCGACCATCCCGACGACAATCGGGACCTCGCGCGTGGGATGCACCGCGGTGAGCACCCATCCGTCCGTCACGGGATAAGCGGAATACGAGGGCGCGCCTTTGGCGCCGGGCGTCGCCATGAAGAACTCCGAAGCGGGCAGCGCGCGCAACTCGGCGAGCGAGTGAGCCCCTTTCGCTTCGGCGTATTTGAGCCCCTGTTGCTCCCTCTGCTGGAGCGTCTCTCCCCCGCCATGCAGGTTCTCCGGGAACAATCCGGGGCCGCTCTCAGCGATGGCCCTGGAGAACAGGCCCTGGGCGAGCGGCGAACGCATCAGGTCGGCAACGGAGATGGCGCCTGCGGACTGCCCAAATATCGTGACTCGGCCGGGGTCGCCGCCGAAAGCGGCAATGTTCTTTTGCACCCACTCGAGGGCCGCAATCTGGTCCAGCAATCCGTAGTTCCCCGAAGAGTGATGTGGCGATTCCTTCGTCAGGTCGGGATGAATAAGGAAGCCAAGCGGACCGACCCGATAGTTGGAGGTAACCACGATCACGCCCTGTCGGGCAAGCCCTGCTCCGTTGTAAACCGCCACCGAACTCGAACCTTCGTTGAATCCGCCTCCGTAAAAATAGACCATGACGGCGCGTTTTTCGTTGGAGGATCTCGTGGACGTCCAGACGTTCAAGAAAAGACAGTCCTCGCTCACTGCCCCTTGCGTCATGAATTCTTCCGTCCAGGGAAGCCTCGAACCAGGCTGATTCTGCATGCAGCTCGCACCGAAATGGTCGGCCGTTCGCACGCCCTCCCAGCGGTGGGCGGGCTGCGGAGGACGCCAGCGCAGTTCCCCAACCGGCGGCGCGCCAAAGGGAATGCCCAGGTAGGCCGTGACATCGTTTTTGTCAGTTGTTCCCGAGATCAAGCCGCTGCTGATTCGCACCGGCTTCTGCGAGCCATCCGGCGACGCGCCGAGAAGTAAAAGTGCCGAGCCGACTAAGACCAGTTTAGCGAACGTGGACATTGGGGACTCCTGACCATTGCCGATGACAATAGTTATTTAAGCGACAGCAGTATACACCGCGCCGCCCGGGTTGTTGTAAGGGAACTCGAGTGGTGTCCCTGTTCGGCGGAAAGGCCACGCCTGCGCGGCGATTCCACTCTCGCAATTCCCTGGGGGATTTGATAACCTTGGGCGGCGCGAGTAGCTGGTGAACATCGCACGCCCTGCGCGAGCGCGGTGACGGCGATTAAACGGAGAAGCACATGATCAACTGTAATCGCATTATCGTTAGCTGCGTCCTAATAAGCGTTGCTATTCTGGCGAGCACGGCTTCGGCGGCTGACCGGGTGAAGACCGCAAGCGGCATTCTGGAAGGCACGGTCAACGCGGACTCTTCGCTGCGGATTTTCAGGGGTGTTCCCTTCGCGGCTCCTCCCGTAGGCAATCTGCGCTGGCAACCGCCGCAGCCGGTCAAGCACTGGAGCGGCGTGCGTAAAGCCGCAGACTTCGGCCCGCGTTGCATGCAGGCCAGGGTCTTTGGCGACATCGTATTTCGCAGCAAAGAGATGAGCGAGGACTGCCTCAATCTGACCATCTGGACTCCCGCCCGATCCAAAACCCAAAGGCTTCCGGTATACCTTTGGTTCTACGGGGGCGGGTTCGCCGCCGGTGCCAACGACGAGGCCCGGTACGATGGAGAGAGTTTTGCAAAGCAGGGTATCGTGGTGGTTAATGCGAATTACCGGCTGGGCATATTTGGCTTCTTCGCTCATCCTGAACTCAGCGAGGAATCTCCCCACAAAGCGTCCGGCAACTACGGCTTGCTCGATCAGGTTGCAGCGCTCGAATGGGTGCGGCAAAACATCGCGGCATTCGGCGGCGATCCGCAAAAGGTGACCATCGGCGGAGAATCGGCCGGATCGCTTTCGGTCAGCGCGCTCATGGCCTCACCGCTTTCGCGCTCTCTCTTTCAGCAGGCCATCGGCGAAAGCGGAGCATTTTTCGGCCCGGTGGGCGGGCGCGGCCAGACAGCC
The DNA here is from genome assembly GCA_963831905.1 of uncultured Acidobacteriota bacterium. Taxonomy (GTDB): domain Bacteria; phylum Acidobacteriota; class Terriglobia; order UBA7540; family UBA7540; genus CAVROP01. The sequence continues at coordinate 1,789,010 of CAWHRX010000010.1, forward strand.
CTGGCGGAAGCTGAAAAACAGGGCGCGGCGTTTGCCGCGAAAATCGGAGGCGGAAAACACTTGGCCGAGTTGCGGGCCATGCCGGCGGCGGATCTGCTCGCCGAGGCCTCGAAACGGAACAACGGATTCGGCTTTTGGCCCATCGTGGACGGATACTTCCTTCCCTCCGATGTGCCGTCCATCTTTGCACAGGGAAAGCAAAACGAGGGTGCCCTGCTCGCCGGGTGGAACGCGGACGAGGTCCGCATGGCGGTGCTGATGGCAAAGGAGAAGCCGAACGCCAAGACCTTCGCCGAGCAGTTGCGCCGCGAATATGGGTCTCGCGCTGACGCCGCCCTTAAGGTATACGGCGCATCCACCGACGAGGAGGCGCTGCGGTCCGCCGGCGATCTGGCCAGCGACCGCTTTATTGTCTTCGGTACATGGAAGTGGCTCGACGAGCAGACAAAAGCCGGAAGCACGGTTTACCGTTACCAATTCGACCGAACCGTCCCGATTCCGGAGGCGGACAAAAGAACGGGCTTGAAGACCTTCGGGTCGCCGCACGCCGCGGAACTCGAGTACGTATTCACCATGCTCGACTCAAAGAAGGCGGACTGGCAGCCTGATGACTACACGGTGGCCAAAACGATGAACGCCTACTGGGCGAACTTCATAAAGACAGGCGATCCCAACGCTCCCGGCCTGGCCAACTGGCCACAATTCGGCAAGACTCATGAGGTGATGCACCTCAATGTTCAGTGCCAGGCTCTGCCGGAGGAGCACCGAGATCGCTACGAGTTCCTCGACTCCGCCCCGGCTGCGGTAAGCAGCCGATAATCCCTGGAGCGTGCCGGTGGCGGGACTACTTCTTCGCGAACTCGACCTCGCACGGGCGGCCCTCCACGCGTTTGCCGCTTCCTTCTTTCTCGGAGAACTTTCCCTCGACGTGATAACCAAAGGCGCTGCCGCGCGGACGGTGGCCGACGGCAACTTCCTCCGCTCCCACCAGTCCCTTGGCGTAGATTTTCATCGTTCCGTCAGGGAGGATTTTCCCATCCAGTTGGAACCAGCCGGGCTTGCCTTTGTCGCCTTTTTCCCCATGAAGCACGCCGTCCTTCACCGTTGAGGTAAATTGATAAGAGTAGCCCAACGCCCCCGCCGTGTTGCTGCACGAAACCGTGGTATCCCAGGTCCCATCAAAACGCTTCGTATCATCTTCCGCGCTAGCAGCACTCAAGCATATAACCAAAATGCAAATACCCAGCCCGATCGTGCGTCGCATGATGTCAATCCTCCTTGTCTGGCATTTCAAATGGAATACGCTGCCGCCACTTCGTAATCAACTACCCTGGGAATGGTAAAGGTCAATGCGCCATCGGCCACTTCAAAAGGAATCTCCGTCGCGGCCCGCAGCAATTCCACCCGCGACACACGACGGCCCTCAGGCAGTCGCATTCGGACGCGCTGTTCACCGATGGGATAGAATTCCCGGATCCAGCCGCGGTGCACCGCCGGGTTCGTGTAGTTCAGCACATGGACCGCAAATCCGGCCTCAGTTTCCCACGCGAAGGGCTCGATCAGGCCCTCTCCTTCAATAGTTATCGGCTGCTCCTCGCCCGCCACCCACCGAATGGAGTTGCGCAGCAGCCGGCTGAGATCGGTGTGCCCGGAGTGCCACAGGGTTCGATCGACATCTCCAGGGAAGTAGACCAGCCGGCTCTTGCCCTTTTGGCGGAGAACCACTGCGGGCTCTCGTGTGTGCGAAGGATCGGGATAAGAAAGCTCGGGAGGATAAGCCACCGACCCAGGAACGACCGTCATGATTGGTCCTTCGACGGCTGCCACAGGCACTCGGTACTCAGCGCCCGCAATCCAGTTCGTGCCGGTGAACCCATCGAGGATGGCGTGCTGCTGCTCGATTCGCGCTGAGTAAGCATTGCCGGTTGTGCCGATGATCTCGCCCGCCTTGCGGATTTGAAAGACGTCCGCCAAGCCAAAGTCCGCCCGCTTCTGGTTCCTCTCCGTGTACAAACCGGTCTCAAAGGTCGCCAGCAGTGAGCCGCCCGCCTCCGCATATTCGCGCAACTCGCGAAGTTGCGAGTCGCTGAGCAGGGCAATGTTCGGCAACAGCAAGGCCGTGTACTTTTCGAGTTCCGGAAGCGCCAGCTTCTCCTCGTGCACGAAATCGAAGAGAAAACGCCCCTCGAGCAGCGCGTAGTAGAGGCCCTCCATATACTGCATGGCCGAAGCTCCCCGGGGAGGCTGGTAGAACAACTGGGTGCGCTGGCCGATCACCACGCCGATGGCGGCAATTGATCGTTTGTTGGTGAAATGCTGGTCGTGCTGCGCAGTCCAATTGAAGAATTCGCGCGCCGGTTCAAGCGCTCGCCGGTCTTCGCCCAGTCCATTCTCGGCGCCCACGATGTGTTGGTAAGGCGCCATGCCGCTGGCCACCGTTTCATCCATCCACATTCGAGCCTCGGCCCACGACTTGGCTACGCCCCGCCAACGCACCGGCCCCGTTGACCATGCTCCGGTCACATTAGTCGCCGTCTTGCCCTTCTGCACGGCGCGGCAAACACGGCCCTGCATCGCGCATCCCCAAATCGGCGCATCTTCCCCGCCCCGCCCCTGGTTGTCGGCCTGGAACCACTCGCAGAGTTCGCCCAGTTCCACCAGGTTGGCCGAGCAGCGGATTCCGCCGCCCAGATTAGCGAAATAGAAATTCCCCGCGCGCTTCTCCTTGGCGATCGAATCGTAGAGCTTCCAAAGGAAAGTTGTGCGCTCGTTGAACTTGTCCCAGTATTCGACCGTCCCGCTCGGCGGCAGCTTGCGGCAGATCGCACAATGGCATACCGGCAGACTTCCCAGCGGCGGCCAGGCGTTGGTAAATAGTCCGTCAACATCATAACTTGAATTAATCTCCCGCATGATGGCCGGGATGTAATCGGTCATGTAGGTCGAGAACATGCACGTGCGGAACAGCCTGTGGTCCTCGTCGTGAACCACCGGCACGGCCATCCGCGTCCTGCTCGAACCATTCCGGATGCGCCGCGACCGCGTCTGCCCAATTGAGATCGGGGCTCAGGCGGGCGATCACGTGCAATCCGCGTTTCTTCGCTGCTCGGCAGCAATCACCGAAAAAATCGCGGTCACCGAGATATTTGCCCTTGCGATGAAAAGGCACCTTGGTCTGATAGTACGCCAGGATGCCCGTGACGCTCACGAGCACGGCATCCACCTTCAGGCTGGCCCAGTAATCAGCCCATTGCTCGATGTCGAGCGTCACCGGGTCGTGCTCGGTCATATTCAATTGACCGATGCGGCGAATCTTGCGCTGCCAGGGGACATCCGGACCAGCACTTGATCCCGTTCCGATGGAAGAGGTTGCTAAGGAGTCGTCCGATCCCCGCCTCGCTGCGGAGGGAACTACGGCTTCGCGGGTGGCCATTGCCACCGCAGGCAGCGTCATGAATTCGCGACGATTCATTGCCATTTTCCCTCCGAGGTCACTGACCAATCTGGCGTAGGTCTGCTATCACCAAGAGGTGTGCGACATAGAAGTTGGGGGTCGGAATTTCCGCTTACGAGTCGTGGCCGTCCTTGTATACTGTACACACCAACCAGAGCCCTCCCGCGGAGCGGGACACCATGAGTAGCCGTAGGTGTAAACCTACGGTCTCCGGATGCCAAAACGCATTTCCGGCCCTGAAGGGGCCGGACCATAGCCACCGTCAACCCCTTCGGGGTCGGATACGGTTTTTCCGCCTTGTGCCCGTAGGTTTCACCTACGGCTACTCACGGGGCGGCCCCTCGCGGGGCCGTATTCACCTGACCTTCGGCGATTCACAACTTCTATGTCGCGCACCCGCTCCAAGCCAAGTTATTGTACCTTACTCGTGCTTCATCTATAAAAAAGGCCGGCAAATGCCGCTTCTTCGGTTTTGCCGGACACCACGATCCCCATACCCACGTGGCGATGCTGAAGGCCTACGAAAAGTGGGATTCCATTCTGATGCCACTCCATGCCGCCAACCCTGCGTACCTGGGTTTTCAGCAGATCACTTTGCCTCTCGCCGTGGAGCGCAGCATGGGGATTCAAGCCATGAAGATCTTCGCCAACGCCTTCCTGTTGCGCGTTTTGAATGCCCAAGAATGCCTTCGATACACTCTCAGCTTGCCGATCCATTGCGCCACACTCGGCTGTCGTACCCTGGGACAGCTTGACGACGACGTGCGCATCGCGCAGAACTTCAAGCCTTACACGCCGCAGGAAATGGAAGCTGTGGCGAAGCTCGCGATAACCGCCGGCCCGGGAGGCCTGAAGGGACCGGCGCTGGAATATTGGAAGATCGGCGGCGAGTGGAAGTAGACGAGCGAATAATCATAGCGGCGGGTTCATCCCGCCATCGCGGTTCTGAAAACGCTTGTGCCGAAGGCACCTTGGAGTGCGGCGGCTTGACGCCGCCTTTGGATTAGCGCGAGGCGCAGAGTTACATTACGCCTCGATCCAGTTCGTCCCACGAAAAACCTCGGCCCGCGCCGTGCCAAGGCGGCGTCAAGCCGACGCACTCCAAGGCGCTTCGCGCATTCTTCATGGTTTCCGGGTGCCCGTCAGCCGACGGGCATGAGCGACTGCCCTGGAATCGGCGTTTTCACCCCTTCAACGTCTACACCGAAAAGAAGCGCCGAGACAAACTGAACCCGGTCAGGCGCGGGCTGGTGAGTTCGCCTTGGGATTGGCCGTGGTCAAGCTGGCAGTATGACTACTTGAATGGCGAGTCCGTGCTCCGCATGGATCGGCTAGACTGAGCGGGCAGCACCGACCTGCCCCTTGCAGACTCCGAAAACCAGGTGTCTGCGCCAGCCCGCCTGCGAGTAATCGTGCAGTCAACTTATTGTCGAAACGTTCGCGACGTTGCGGTTCATTAAAGCGCGGAGTACAATTCCCCCAGCAAGCTCGGACCCCCTGAACCATTGGAGCCACGACCGTGAACACGGACATTCTATTGACATTGTTGAGCGTCGTGTGGGGCCTTCTGCTGACGTTGATTGGGATCGTGATGGCTAATTATCCGCCGAACGTTCCCTGGAAGAAATGGCTCTACCATGGGCTATTCTCTTTGCTGTTCGTCGCAGTAGTTATTACTACGCTAATTCAGTCCTCAAGGACGCAAAGAGAGCAGTCTGCCGAGCGCGCGCGGCATGAAAGAGAGCAGTCTACCGAGCGCGCGCAGCATGCCAGCGAGCAGGGGCGACTAGAAGGCAAGCTCAGTTTCATCAGCGATGTCATGAGCAAATCAAGCTGCCCCGGCATCGCCGAAATCGGCGCCGTCGTCAAGCAGGAAGTGGCGACGCAAATTTATGAGAGACTTAGGAAGCCTATTTCTGAGGGGAACCTGGATGGTTTGTCAAGCGACATTCTCGTTGCCATGGTTCCAAAAGTCACCGGCCACTTGCGGACATCTTTTAGGGAGTGGTCTGCAATAGATAGCCCACTACTGTTTTCCAAGTACCTAGAGACGGAACATCGTGCGAGCGAGAAGGATCCAGCGGTTTTGGAACAAAAGAAAAAGGAGTGGGACCATAAGATAGAGCTTGAGAGAGAGGATTACCGGTCTAACTTGAAGCAGGCGCTCTCTGACGCGGATCTTTTGCGCAAGGCCCTATTAGATCGTTTACCGAAGGATGCACAAACGGCCGCGGACAACGAAGAAGCTGCTGCGTTTGCCCGGGCGTTGACCGACGTACCCTCTATGATGCCTTTGCCGATGCAATTTGGCTCCCCCCCCGCTATAAGTAAAGCGGCAGACTACCTCGATGCGCTTGCCAAGCGAGTAGCTCTCGCAAAAAGTCTGAGGGGAACCAACTAGAGGCAGTCCAAATTCTGGTAGCAGGTCACCTTGAACTGTGAAGATGATGCAGCGTTGTGACGGGAGCTACTGAGGACGATGGGTGCAAAATTGTACCGGGTCGATTTACCTCCAGAGATCTTGTCTCGGGGACTCTGGCTCTATGCGTGGAATATTGTTGGCCCACAGGGTGAGCAGTTCTGCTATGTCGGCATGAAAGGAGATGTGACAGGAGTGGCCCAATCCCCCTATGTGCGGGCCGGAGCACATCTCGGTTTCAACGAGAACAACAATGCCCTTCGTCGGCACCTTGTCGAGCGTGGAGTAGTGCCTGAAACCTGCAAGAGCATGGCATTTCTGGCATACGGTCCGGTGCTCCCATACTGGCACAAGCAAAAGCACCCCGACTATGAAGCGAGCCGCGAGCGAGTCGGGGCGCTGGAGCGGCAATTGTGGGCTGCGGCAAAGGCAGCCCACAACACAATGCTGAACGAGAGGCCCCTCTTTGCGGAGGAATTCGACGAACGCCTGTGGGAAGATGTTCGTGCTGCCTTCTCCGCTCACCTGCGACTTTCAAACTAACCTACTACCGAAACTTCGGACGGCTCAGAACTCCCCAACTCATCCGGGTTGTCGCGTCCCCGGCTGGCGCGAAGCTCTGCGGTCTTGCTGTATGAATTTCCAGCAAAAACAGGCGGCTCCGCCGTGCGCCAGTCGGCCGGCCCCCCAAGCCCCTTTAGGGGCGAAAGTAATCACGACCAAATGTAACGTTCATGGTAAGGGATGCCGTTTTTTTAGAAAGGGGATCAATTCCTCCTGGAACGTCATGCGGCGGTGATGCTTCACTTGCTCGCCGATACATCCCGTCACCGATGGCGCCAGCGAATGGCTGACGCTGAATGCTCCGTAGCCGGTTTGCCAATCGAAACCGGCAATGTGCAGGTTGCGATGCACCCAGCGAGACGAATTGGTCTTTGCCAACCGCAAGGCGTCAGATGTCGCCACTGTCGGCGGCAACGAGCAGAGCAGGTGCACGTGGTCGGGCCTCGAGTTCGCGGCCCGGAGCGCACCGCCAATCTCGCGCACGATTCCGCCCATGTAGGCGAGTAAATCGTCATGAAGCACGGCGGCGATAAGAGGCTCACGGTCCTTGGTGCTAAAGATAACGTGCGTCAGGAGGTTCGTGTACGTCTGGGACATGTTCTTTCGCCCCTCCGGGGCTTGGGGGGATTTTACTCGAAATCTTCACCCACGGCTTGCGCCATGGGCTACGATCTTTCGCCCGCTTCGCGGGCTGCGAGGCTGGCGCATCTGCGGTCTCTGTTCATTCCAGCTCCACGCAACACAGGGCTTCGCCCTGCGCCAGCCTCGTCCAGGTGCTTGCTGGTTGCCGAGAAACCTGCCAATATTCTGAGCCCTCAGCGCGCCGTTGATTAAGCCCCAAAGGGGCGATCTAACGAAGCCCAGGCTAAAGGCCTGGGTTTAGATGATCCGCCAGTTTTGCCGTCAGCCCTGAAGGGGCGAGATAGGTGTTCCCCCCTGCCGCAATCGCTTTCGCAACTCTACGTCCACCTGATCTTCAGCACCAAACATCGCGCGCCGATGTTATTGTCGCCCGTGCGAGAAGACCTCCACGCCTACCTGGCGGCGGTTCTTAATAACCAGGACTCTCCGGCGCTGAGAGTCGGAGGCAGGAGCCACCACGTTCACGCGCTGTTTCGATTGTCGAAGAACCTGGCGCTGGCAAAAATCGTGGAGGAGGTGAAGACCAGCTCATCGAAATGGGTCAAGACGCAAGGGCGGGGCTTGGCGAATTTCCATTGGCAGAGCGGCTACGGCGCGTTTTCGGTGAGCGCGGCGGATGTGGAAGAAGTCGCGGAGTACATCGCCCAACAAGAAAGCCACCACCTCGTGGCCAGCTTTCAAGAGGAATTCCGGAAGCTCCTGGACGGCCACGGCATTGCCTACGACGAGCGGTACGTGTGGGATTGAAGAGCATTGTTCCGCCCTTTCAGGGCTGAGGGGTCGATTCGGGCCCTGTTGACCCAGGCCTTCAGCCTGGGCTTCGTTAGATCGCCCCTTCGGGGCTCAAGCCGTAGGCCTAGGCTGCGTTAGGTCGCCCCTTTGGGGCTCAAGCCGTTGGCCTAGGCTGCGTTAGGTCGCCCCTTCGGGGCTCAAGCCGTTGGCCTGGGCTGCGTTAGGTCGCCCCTTCGGGGCTCAAGCCGTTGGCCTGGGCTTCGCCCTGCGCCAGCCGGCGCGGCGGTGTTTCGCACGTAGGGGCGGTTCGCGAACCGCCCCTACGCCTTGCCTTGCTGACTTGGCGGCATAGCTTATCATTCTGGGCTTGACAGCCTAGTCCTGTTTCTGCTATGCTATGAGGGTTGTGAGTGTTCGTCTCATCTTTTGTGGGGACGGCTTATCTGCCGCCCCTGCTCTCAACCTTCCAATTTATGGAGTCACTATGTCTTTACGCAAATCTACTTGTCTCACTCCCCAGCGGCTCGACGCCGCTCGGCGCAATTCGCAGCGCTCCACCGGGCCTCGCAGCGAGGCCGGCAAAGAGCGCATGAAAATGAACGCCCTCAAGCACGGCTGCGATGCCGCGCCCGAAAACGAAGCCGCCGTCATGCGCGCCTTGGGCGAAGATCCCGAACGCTATGCAGACTTGCAACGGGAACTCGCCACCACCTACGGCCCCGGCGACGCCTTCTGGGACCAACAAGTCGCCGACCTGGGCAAGCTCTACTGGCGGCGCAACCGCATCGAGCGCATGGAGACCGGCCTGATGCGGGACGCTCTCGAGGGGGTCGAGGAGCGTCGGCGCCGGCTCGCCCGGGACCTTGCTGACGTGACCTTCGAACCCTCCCGGTGCGAGGCGGTGGCTGCCAACCTGCCTCAGCCCACACACCCCTTGGTGCGGCTGCGCCTGCTGATTTCGCTTTGGGGGGTGATTCGCGCGCAGGTGCGGCGGCGGTACTTCTCGCAGGTCCACCACCAACAGATCGAAAGCTACTACCAGGGTGAGTTGGGGTGGAGGCCCCGGCAGATCGTCCGCCTGCTGGCGCTCTTGTACGAATGGGCGCGCCTCTTCCGCAACGAGGACCAAGCAAGTCTCGACCAGTATGTGAAGGATACCTTCGGGGACGAGGCGGGGCGGAAGGGCCGCTGCCAGGAACTGGAGCGCCTGCTGGAGGAGCAGATGGCGGCGGTGGAGGCGGTGTTCGCGGAGGAGATGAAGGCGCAGGAACGGAAAGACGCGATTGCGCGGGATGCCTGCCTGGCTCCGGCGGGGGAGACTTGGGAGATGCTGCTGCGGCAGGAAGCGGCGCTCGACCGCTCGATCGACCGCAAGGTGAGGATTATCCTGACCCTGCGCCAAGAACATGCACGCCGGGGTGGGGGCGGTTCGCGAACCGCCCCTGCGCGTGAGGCGGACGACCGCGCGGCCGAGGAACTGAGTAAGGTGGTGGGGCTGGACGCTAGGACAGAAAGTCCGGCAGAAGAAAACGCCGCCCAAACACCAAAATCGCCGGAACAAAGCGAGAATGTTACAGAAAACAAAGGACCGGCCGCAGAGGGGGTCGCTGCATGATAAGTGCTGCGGGCGTCCCGCCCGCTGTCGCGGGGGCCACCCCGCTTCAAAGAGGGTTTTGGGGGAACGCTCGGTAACCCGCAACCAACGATCAGGAAAGAAGTGCTGTTCTGATCGACCAGAAAGCGTCCGTTGGGGCTGACCTTGAGTGGGTAGGCGGGGGAATTTGCGCCGGAGGCTTTGGCCGGCGCCGCGCTCACTTTGGCCCGCGCCCACACGGATCACCGTAACATAAGCACCGCGAGCTGGACGGCCAGCCTTGAGCCCGAACAACTCCGTAAGATCGTAGTGGTCGTTATTGTGAACTTATGCTGAAGTCCACTCCAATTTCTCTAGCCGACGTTGGGCCTTGGGCTAACGGTAAACGAATTACCAGCCGGTTACCGGCCGGGTCAGGTTCCCAGCCTGCCGGCGTCGAGTTAAAATCGGCCGCTGTCAGCTTCCGCAAAACCTTGCCGTCCACCTTCGGCACCATATCGCCGTAGTCCACCATGCTTCCGGCCACGCCAACGTCCAACGTAGGCTTCAAAGCTCGCCGGCAAAGTTCCAGGGCGTGAGGGGCGGTGAAATCCACGGAACCAAGTTCACGGGTCAGGTTTTCGGCGCCACAGCGCAGAATGGGGAGTTCAGCGGGCTTGAGTTCAGGCATGAGCGATTGCTGCCGCGCTGGGCGAATCTCGGGATGAAAGTAGCCCAACACTTTGATCCCGCGCGCCGCCATGAATTGATTCCAAGCCGGCGAAAGGGCGCAGGGACCTTCGGCATAAATCGCGGGATGAGGGATGTCTAACTCCGCGAATCGCCTGGCCGCCCTTTCTTCTTCTGCCGCCGCGTCGTGCGACGGGCCGCTGGCCCAGGCCTCTCCGCCCCTGCCCATCCACGGTTCAAATGCCAACTTGGGCGGCAGAATAGGTCTGCCGGTCAGAGCTGTATAGGATTGCAGTGCTTTCTCGGGTGTACCCATCCAGAAGTAATAATCCAATATCGGACCTTGTTGTGTGAGGCGATATTGGCTCGAACTGGTCCTCCCGATGTCGGCCCTCAAACGATAGGATGAATTGTCAAAAACCATGTAACCTTTGGAACTGTGAAAGATGGGCAGAGGTTTGTAAGTCGTATTCCTCAAACCCATCCCGTTCCCAACCCAGTCATCCGTTCCCCAAAGCGTCAACACATTACCGTTTTGATCGAAGTGATCATACTTCCCTCCGAAGCCATAAATAACCTCGCCCGGATCAAGATGATTCTGGAAATCCGTCGCCAGTATCTCTCCCTCTTGATCGAACCGGAAAGCCAGGTCATGGGCGCCGATTTCCATCACCGCGTTGCCGGCGGCGTTAAACAATGAAATTGCAAACGGTCTTCGTCGGATAATAATCCTGCCGGCGACGGTTTCGATGGTATGCGTGCTTAAAGACTGGACGGGTGCTAACGGCAGTACATCATCCGGCTTGAAATAACCTTCGTGACTGGAGAAGATTCTTATGCCACCCGTTTTCGGCAGGCAGGGACACAAGTCAACCCTGTGGCCGCCGGCCACGCACCGCATCAGTAGTATGTTGCCATTCACTTCCAAAGTGTCCGCGCTTGTAATCGGTTTCCATTCTTCTTTGAGAATGTTGCCCGGCGAGCCATCGGCATACCACCATCGGGACATCCTATCGAGCTGGCTCAGGTAAGTGTCCAATGCGCGACACGCCCGACCCAGGTCATTTTTCTGAAAAGCGGCGTTCATTTTCTGCCGGAAGAACGTCAGCGTCAGGTCGTCGGTCAAGATCCCCCAGGCGCGAGGGAGAAAAGTGAAGCCCTCCAGCGTCATCAAGTCCATCCATCGCTGTGTGAGATAAAGGCGCTGTCCTAGATTATTCCTATCCGTCGGCGTAGTTAATGATGATTGCATCTGCCAAATCTGTTGGAGTGTCTCGTTATCGGGCTAGGTCAGTACTGCCGGCCTTTGCCAGCGAAGTATGCCGGATGGCAACTGGCAGAGGCTGCTCGTAGGCTCCTGGACTGGCGCGGTGCCCGGAAAGTGGGTTTCTACTAAAAGGTCGACCGGCATGCATTCTTCGAAATCAATCGCCGCCGGGCTGGTGAACTCGCCCTCGCGCCAGCGAGTCCGCATGGGCAGAATACCAAATTGAGTTTTCGGTTTCCCGCCTAAAGTCTCCCACGGTATCTCGAAGAATGCGATCCATGCATTTGTTCCCCTGGTAACACTCGCTTCAAACGCCTCGACTTTGTTAACACGGACGGAGGAGCGGGCCACTTCATCAGCACTCTCATCAGGATTGGAGATCAACGATCGCTCGCAGCCGAACTTCAAGCCCTCGGGCGTTACCGCGAATTGGTAATAGCATGAATTTCCCATGTCGGGCTGAATTAGAAGGTCCACTTCGTCGGGAAAAGGGGGCCAGGAATCTGATCCAGAAGGCAAACCGCGCAATGCATACCAATCCGCCTTTTGCAGCCCGACGGGGAAAGACAGGTCGTTTTCCTCGCAACGAAAAACCACCAGCAGCGTGTTGGTATCGTAGCCAATGCGACATTCGGTTGGCGTCACCGTGCGATGATCACCGCCGAAACGATAAAACTGGTTCAGCACAAGAGTCTGCTCCTGGTCGGCAAGAAGATCATCCAGTGAAGGCGATCTGCTCCAGGGCGACTTGAGAACAACTGCGTTGGTTCCCCAAACGAGTTGCCCCGCTTCTTTCGTTTCCACAAACCCGGAGGCGCCGGATTGCGCTGCGACGACGGGCCGTTAATTGCTGCTCGCCCCCACCGCCTTCAAGCCATGCATTCCGGCAAGAGTCCCGATTCCCATCACTGTGTTTCGTAGGAATGTGCGTCTTCGCATTTTATCTCCTGCTTTCGAGTAGGCCGTCGCAGTTAACGCGTGAAGCTTCTGTACGCAGTGTTTCCTGCGAGGTGCCCACCTTCTATCGAGACCGCATCGGACCTTACTGAAATGCGGGCGAGGCATGAATATGTGGTCACATCAGATTTGCCAGGCCGGATTTCTTGACCGGGTGATGTCAAGCAGGGCACTGATGGCTGGTCTGCTGGAGCGGGACTCGGGCACTCTCGGCGTCGTTACTCTGCAGCGCTGATCGTCCCCTCGAGCATTCGAATGCCGGAGAAATCGAAACAGGGACGCACGAGATTGCTAAGATGGAGAGAAGCGAAGCGATGTCGCCGAAGCGGCGAACCGAGTGATTTGATCGCACAATTCCATACCGAGACCTTGGCCCTTGCTTCCGATGCCGTGTCAACCTCGCTTCAAGGAAGAAACGTCGCTATGCGGATGAGGGCACTTCCGCTATCCTTGCTAACACAACCTCCCTTTTCCCTACTTTTGTTTTCCTCGGGCCTTTCACCCGCCAACTCTTGGTTCGGAGCTGGCCTATTGCGCGCTCTACGTCTTCTAAGCCGTACCGGACATGGGCGCGCATAGCGTTTTCTGCTTCTTGGGGCGATCCCTCTACAATGCCGGCAACGAGCTCTTGATGAAAATTGGCGGGCAGACTTTGGCGACCCGAGGTTGTGTCATAAAGCCAGTTGAATGTCAGGATGTGGCTCTTCTCAATTGCGGATCTCAAAGATTCGGACCGAGCACATTCCGCGATCTTCATGTGGAGGTCAATATGATACTTCTGCACGGCAAAGAGAAGGTCCTTATCCAGCCCTTTCGTAGCTCCCGTCGCGAACAAAGTATCCACATATTCGGCCAGTCTTTTGAACTGCAGAACTTCTTGAAAAGTCACACGCTCGGCGCAGAGGCGAGCGGATTGGCATTCCAGCGCTTCGCGTAGCTCGAACCGCTCGCGTACCTCCTCAGCGGTTGGCACTCGAACGCGTGTCCCTGCACGTGGGCGGCTTTCCACAAGACCTTCGAGTTCCAAACGTTGTAGTGCCTCTGCCACGGGCACAAGGCTCATTCCAAACTGCTTGGCCAATTTGCGACGCGAGACAGAGGAGCCAACGGAAAGAGACCCTCGGAGGATTTGGTCAAGAACTAAATGATAAGCTTTTTCGGCCAGGCTAAGTTCCGACAAGCCTTTCCGCAACCCCGCGTGCTTTCGTCGCGCTGCCATTGTCGTCATGGGAAAGTCTCCAGGAGAACGGGCGATGTTTTCCATTCTATTTGTTGTGGTCGGCGTTTGACATATCAGTCACCAAGGCATTGTAAGTTGCTTTAATCGGCGACGTCAACCTCCCACCCGTCGCCCTTTTTCCCTTTAGCTTCGCAAAGTCACCATCGCGCAGCCCCCCGGCAGCGGGACACGCAGCCTGGTCGCGCCATCCTTGCGCTTGGAGAGGATAGTGGCAGAAACGGCAGTCTCGGCGCCAGGATGAATCGCGGAGTACTTCAGGTTGTCGAGGCCCGGGATACTTCTGATAATAACCACCGCAAATTCAGCTTTCCCACCGAAGCAGGCTGGCATGGCGTAGCCGCCGGGGACCTTGAACAAGTTGACCTTTGCGGCGCCGCCAGCAACCTCGACGCAATGCGGCACGAGCACCCATTTCTTCCCGCGCATCGCGTCCAGCAGCGGGCCGTAAGCGGGATAATATTGTCTCGGTTTCATCCACTTGTGCCCGGTGTCCCGCTCAGCCTGCTCCAGGAGGAAATTCTCAAAATCCGGGTCGCCACAATCGACCACGCCCCGCTCGGTGGTTAACGGCGCGTGAGGAAAGCTCGCGGCGAGGAAGGCGCGCGGGTTGTTCCACAACGGACCGCCGGGTTTCCGCCGCCATCCACCAAAGTTGTAGACGTTAAAATAATCCAGCGAACAAAAACCGCCGGTCTTCAGATAATGGGCGTAGTCGTTCATCCGGCGGGCGCTCCAATCAACCTGCTCATGAGATTCCTTCGTAGCATCTTTGCGTGCCTCCTCGTTTATTGGCCTATTCGGCTTGCGATCATTCTGCGGAAAATCGGGTCGTGGGGGCGGCCCTAGCGGCCACCCCTACACGCGGTGGCGCGTTCCAGCGGCAAGAGCTCGAGCGCGCCACAGCCCAATGCTGATATATCGACATTGAGCGAATGTCAAGCCTTGTTTTAGTTTGCCGGCTTTTAAAGCTGCGCTTGAGCACTTGCCTAGGCGGCGCGGCCGGAAGCGTCGCATCCCGCGCTGCGCTTCCAGGCTTGCGATCACCGGTCCTCTGGAAGACAGAATCGAGCGGGAGTTCAAAGCTGTTGAATTCGTTAAACCGCAACGCAAGTCAGTCGTCGGCTAGAAAAAGGGCTTGACAGGTTCACAGACTTGATATATCAGAATTATCGCGAATTGGGCGCTGTAGCTGGTGCCGCTGGCACGGGCGAGTTCCCAAATCGTATCGGCCAATGAATGAGGAGACAGACAAAGATGCTACGAAGGAATTTCATGAGCAGGTTGACGGGAGTAGGGGCCGGTCTATGCGGCGTGAATCGGAAAGCAATCCCCTCGGTTTTTATTGCTGAATCCGGCGATCCTCCTCTAGAGCCATGCGAAGGGAGCCGATATCAGGTTCTCAGCAAGGCGTTGGACCGCAGTGCAATGGAACGGGGTTGGGCCCGGGATGTAAGCCCTGATTATCATCACTGCTCTGACGCAGCCATTGAATCCTTCAAGGATCTCAAGTTCGGGATTCGGATCCATTGGGGATTGTACTGCTTGATTGGCAGCCACGAATCCTGGGGGTTGGCTGGCGCCAACCAAGAGTTTTGGAATATTTACAATGTTTTGTATCAGTTTTTTGATCCCACGGACTTCGATGCCGATGCATGGATGGATCTGTTTGGCCGGTCGGGGATCAGGTTTTTTACCTTTACGACCAAACACCATGACGGTTTCTGCATGTGGCCCACAAAGACAACACAACCGTCCACTTTTCTTACTGCCGAGGCCTTCAATCATGGCTGCGAGTACACGACCACGGTAACGAACACCTATAGCATCATGGATAGCCCATACAAAAAGGACATTGTCCGCGCCGTGGTTGAGGCTGCTCGGAAGAAGGACATTAAAACGGGGCTCTATTACTCCCACGTCGACTGGCATGACCCGGCGTTCGCGTGGGACCCCTTTCATTGCCACTACGACCCCAAGTTTACGAAGCAGACTGATCCCCAAAGGTGGCAGATGTTCATTGACCATGAGCGCGAGCAGGTGCGGGAATTGATGACCGACTATGGCAAGATCGACGTTCCTGGACTTCGATATCGGTTGGCCGAAGGAAGCCGCAAAGAACATCGCCGATATTGCCAAGATGGTCCGGAGACTTCAACCTGACGTGATCATGCGAAGCCGCGGCATCGGAGCTTACGGAGATTATTACACGCCTGAAAGAGAAATCCCCGCCGGACCCTCGTCAGGATTGTGGAAAGTCATATATCCCTGCGGGACTTCCTTTTCGTATGTTCCTAGTGATGTGTATAAGTCAGCGGAATGGGTCCTGGAAAGTCTAATTACAGTTTGCGCCAAGGGCGGAGTTTTCGAGGTGGGCTTTGGTCCAATGCCCAATGGAAAGTGGGCATCGGAAGCTGTGGAGCGCTTGGAATATGTCGGCGATTGGTTAAAGGTAAACGGCGAGGCGATTTACAATACGCGACCCCGCAAAGTGTACCGCGAGGGAAGCGATATTTGGTTCACATCCAGCAAAGATCGCCACACGGTTTACGCTATCACCCTTAAATGGCCTGGCAACCAGTTGGCTCTTCGATCGGCACGGGCCATCAAGGGATCCCCGGTGTCCATGTTCGGGGTGGATCAGCCGTTGAAGTGGCGGCAGAACGGGGATCTTCTTGTCGTTGACATCCCCCCGGAGGTCGCTGAGCACAAACCGTGTCGGCAGGCTTATGCCTTCAAGTTGCAGGTGGAGACCGCTTAGTCTCCTTCCCCGACTGGATGAGTGTGGAGATATCTGATGAGCAGGACACTCTATGTCACGCGCCGCGAGTTTATGAAGGAGTCAGCCTTGGGCGCCACAGGTGCGCTGATGTTGGGAATGACCCAGGGGACCAAGGTGACTCCGGTCAATGCGAAGCGGGCACAGGTTTCCCTCGATGGGATCTGGCGCTTCATACCCACGGTTGCCGGAAAGGGCGGTCCGCCGAAGCTGGGGTGGGGATCGATCAAGGTGCCGGGCAGTTGGGCGAGTCGTCGGGGCGGGAGCAGGTCTTCCGATTTAGTGGCCCCGGGCAGCGGTCCGAGGTGGGAAAGTTATGACGGGGAGCGGTTAACCGGCGCTTGGTACGAGCGCCAGGTGCCGATTCCCGACCGAATGGCGGGGCCGCGTGATCAGCCTGCGCTTTGACCGGGTGTGCACGGACGCGATTGTTTATGTCAACGGCAAGGAATGTGGACAAGTGCCCTGGCCATGGGGCTCGGTGGACATCACGCGTGCGGTCACGCCGGGCCAAACGGCGGAATGTCCGGGTGCTGGTGGCCGCCATCGCCGACTCGGAGATGGTGGGGCACTTCTGGCAGAATGCCTTCATGGACGTCACCTACAGCGCGGCCAAGTTGGCGACGCGGGGCTTGACCGGCAGCGTCTATTTGGAAAGCCGATCATCCGAGGCGCACGTGAGTGACGTCTTCATCCGCACTTCCACCGGAAAAAGGACATCGCGCTGGAGGTGGACCTCGCCGGCGTCAAGCAGGCGGGCCGGGTGCATTTCGTCGCGGACATGCTCAACGAAAAGGGTGAGGTGGAGAAGAGCTTCACGGCGGACGCGGCGGTGGAGGCCAAGCCAACGCAGACCGTCACCGTCTCCTGGCCCTGGGCGAACCCGCGCCTGTGGGACGTGGATCAGCCCAACCTTTACACGCTCCGGCTGACCGTGACGGGGGCGGGTTTGGATGACCAGTATAACCAGGAATTCGGCTTCCGGGAGTTCTGGATTGAAGGCCGGCAATTCTACCTCAACGGCACCGTCATCCACCTGCGGCAGCCTAGCTTTAACAATGGTCCGCTCGGCTCAGGTCGGGGACAACTTTTCGGAGTTCGGATCCTGGATCCCGGATACCCGCGGCGATGACTCCGACCTGGGGCCGGAACTCGACCGTGCCGATCATAAAGGCTACTTGGGCGGCAGTGTATATCCTCGACGCCAACAAGTACATGATGAATTCGAGCGGAAAGTTTATCTGGAAGGAGGACCAGCAGCGCGCCTTGGAGCGCGCCGCCGTGTGGATGCGTCACTACCGCAATCATCCGTCCGTCGTGATGTGGATCGCCGGGTGCGAATTTCTTCAACAACGCGGTTGATATGGATCCACGTCACCTGGGCCGCCACGGCTGGGATCAGAGTGACCCGCTCTGGCAGGAGCTTATGGCTGACGCCGATGAGATGTTCGCTGGGCTCAAGAGAGCTGGACCCGACCCGAGTCTATTACAGCCACGAGGGGGCTTATACCGGCGATGTTTATTCGATGAACTGCTATCTGGACCTCCTGCCGCTCCAGGAGCGGGAAGAGTGGTTGAGCGCGTGGGCAGAAAGACGGCGAGATGCCGATTACCATGACCGAGTTCGGCACTCCCATGGACTGCACGTTCCGCCGCGGGCACGATGGTTTTGAGAGCAACATCACCAGCGAACCCTTGTTGACGGAATACGCCGCCATCTACTTCGGCACAGACGCCTATACCTCGGAGGGCCCGAAGTACCGGCAGTATCTTCACGACCTGTTCCGCAGTGGAATGCTCTACAACAGCTCCCAGGACCAGTTGGACCAATTCCCTGACAACGCACAAAATCCAGCAGCTTTTCCGCACGAATACCTGGCAAAGTTGGCGTACTGCGGGGCTGTCGGGCGGCTTGCGCACTTGGTCGTGGATGCAGGACGAGACTCAAGGAGGTCAACTTCCCGACGCTGGCGTGGATCGCCGGTCCGGCCGGTGATTACACGGCCAAGGACCACCACTTCAGCTCCGGCCAGAAGTTCGAGAAGCAGATCGTCCTGATCAACGATACGCGCCACCCGCAGGATTTTACGGCGAACTGGACCGCCACGGTCAGCCGCAAGGAAGTGGGCAAGGGCGAACTGCGAGGCACCCTGGCCGTTTCGGAGATTCGCAAAATGCCGATCGAGATCACCGCGCCCCAGGTTGAGGCCGGCGGCAAGGCCGACGGCCAGATCACGCTAACCGCAACGATCGGCGAGGCAACGCACCACGACACCTTTGCGTTTCGGGTCTTTGGCGAGGACCAGCCGGCCAGCGGGGAGACCGCCACAGTTGATCCCGGAGGCCTGACCAGCAAGATGCTGGCCAGCCTGGGCTATACGACCCATGCTTGGAATGGCGCGGCGGCGCCGTTGGTGGTCATCGGACGCAATGGCTTGAAGGACGATCCGGCGCTGGCTGCCAGGCTGGAATCCTATGTGCGAGATGGGGGCCGGGCACTGATCTTTGCGCAAGACCCCGAATGGATGACTCGAAGCCCTCGGGTGGCGGGTGTGTCCGAAGGTGAGCCGGTATGTTTTCCCATTCCCGATTCCCCGATCACCCAGGGGATCGATGCCGACGACCTGCGCGACTGGACGGGCAGCAGTACGCTGATTGAGGCATACCCGGAATACGTGGGAGATTACCTCAGAGGGAACGAAGGGAATCAGCCTTACGCCGGGTGGCACTGGGGCAACCGCGGTGGGGTCAGCAGCGCGGCCATCGAAAAGCCCCACCGCAGCGGCTGGACGTCCCCTGCTGGAATGCGAGTTTGACCTGGCCTATACGCCGCTGATGGAACTGGACTACGGCCGAGGGCGGCTGATCGTCTGCACTCTGGACCTGGAAGATCATGTGGCGTTGGACCCGGCGGCGCGGCTGATGGCTGAGCACGTCATGGATTACGCGCTGCGCTCCCCGCTGGCTCCGCGAGTGGATAAGGTCGTGTATCTCGGTGGCGCCGCCGGCGCGGCATGGCTGGACGGGATCGGGGTGAGTTATCAGCAGTCCACCACGCTGGATGCAGACGCTGGGCTGGTGATTATTGGCCCGGATGCGACCATCGACACGGCGGGACTCAACGCCTTCCTGGAGAAAGGGGGCAAGGTGTTCTTCTTGCCGCGATCGCAGGCAGACGGGTGGCTCGGCACCACCTTGAAACCGGCGGCAGCCGATTTCGCGGGGTCGCTGTCGGTGCCCGACTGGCCCGAAGCGAGAGGTCTGAGCGCGTCAGATCTTCGGTGGCGTACTTACATGGACAGTCCACCCTGGGTCCTGTGCGCCGGCGCGGATGTCGGTGCGGACGGCCTGATTGGCCGCAAAACGATAGGCAAGGGCGTGGCGATCTTCTGCCAAGTGGACCCACAGGGATTCCACGCGGATGAGAAGACGTATTTCCGCTACACGCGCTGGAGGTCCACCCGTGTCGCGACCCAGCTCCTGGCCAACCTGGGTGCCAGTTTCCCAGTGGACAGCCGAATCTTCAACCCGCTTCACACCTGGGCCCTTAACCTGGATGGCGAGTGGCAGATGAAGGCCACGCTCAAGTCGGCGCCCGCTGCTAGTGAGGCCACAGCGCATCCCGATCCGGGCATTACCCCGGCCGCACAAGCACTGGTTGGTAAGAGCGTGCCAGCCGGAGGATGGACACCCGTAACGCTGCCCCAGATGGTTCAGTTCTTCACGGATTACGATGGGGAGGCGGTATTCCGCAAAGAAATCGTCGTGCCCGGTGACGAGGCGGGTAAGGATATGCTTCTCGCGCTTGGCACTCTCGATGATTTTGACAATACCTTTTTCAACGGCGTGGAAATCGGGCAAACGGACATCAGCACGACCAGGTGGTGGCTGGCGCCTCGCAATTACGTGGTGCCGGGGGAGCTGGTAAAGGCCGGCAGAAACGTCATTGCAGTGCGGCTCTTCGATCGCTTTGGCTCGGGAGGCTTTGGCGGCAAGGTGGGCTTGCCAGTGGCCCCGGACGGCGATCGGTCGGGGCATCAATGCACTGGCCCGCGAGTTGGCTTGGAAATGTCTCTGGGTCCCAAGCCCGTGAGCGTCCAGACTCTTAACTACTATTGCCCCGATTATCGGACCGATTTCCCCATGGGGGACAATCCCTACCGCTATTACCGGTGGTAGGAGGCGCAAACTAGGGACCGGATACTTTTATTGATTTCCGCTTTGGTTGACTGAGGTGTGTTAGCTCTGAATGGCTCGCACTGACCGGGAGGAACTCGAAAGAACGGGCGGCTATAATCCAACCAAGGAAAATGATGGCATGACGACCAAATTAGGGCTTGTCAGTTTCACACTGCTCCTTCTCATCTCTCCTGCCTACTCCGAGCCAATTACGCTCCATCCCGCCAACTCGCGTTATTACCTGTTTGATGGCCAGCCTACGATTCTGATCACCTCGGCCGAGCATTACGGCGCCGTGATCAACCTGGATTTTGACTACGTTCGTTACCTCGACGCGCTAAGAGCTTATGGACTCAACTACACACGTATCTGGCCAGGCGCCGTGCTCGAGATGGTAGGGGAGTTTGTGAAAGGGAATACTATGGGGCCGAAGCCCCAAAGGACGATTGTGCCCTGGGCGCGTAGCAACGAGCCGGGGTATGTCTACGGAGGCAACAAGTTTGATCTCGATAAATGGAATCCGGATTTTTTCGCGCGTTTGAAGGATTTCATCGCTAGGGCGGCGGAGCGCGGCATTGTAGTTGAGGTGTGTTTCTTCAACTCGCAGTACACGCACCGGTGGCCCCTCTCTCCCCTGTATTACGAGAACAACATCCAGGGTGTAGGCAAGTGTGATTATGAGGTAATACTGTTCACTTAACAAATTTTGCGGTATCCTCTCCTCATTAACTGTGAGAGGAGGATGCCCATGGCCCGGACGATCGCGGAACTTCCCAAGGGGACGCGAATTACCGATTACATGAGTCTCGGCGTATTGGCCACGACGTTTCCGCTGTCTCAGGTGCAGGCGGTGCTGGCCGCCCAGAAGAAGACCAGCCGCCGGCAGCGCGAGTTGCCCGCACACGTGGTCGTGTACTATGTCATCGCTCTGGCGTTGTTCATGCAAGTGTCCTATCGCGAGGTGCTGCGCTGTCTGTTGGAAGGCTTGACTTGGTTGCTGGGGCCGCAACAGGCGGTGAAGATCACTGGCAAATCGGGGATCTCGCAAGCGCGCACCCGGCTGGGTTGGGCGGTTCTGCAGCAGTTGTATGACGAGGTGGTGAAGCCCGTCGCCGTGAAGAACACCCGCGGGGCTTGGTACCGGCACTGGCATTTGGTGAGCTTGGATGGCAGTACGCTGGACGTGGCGGACGAGCAAGAAAACGTGCAAGCCTTCGGCCGCCCGGGGGTGAGTCGTGGCGCCAGCGCCTACCCGCAAATTCGCTTCGTGGCGCTGGTGGAAAACGGGACGCACGTCTTGTTTGGCACCCGCCTGGGAGGCTATGCGACGGGTGAAATCACCCTCGCCCCGGCGGTGATGGCGGCTCTGCAGAAGGGGATGCTGTGCTTGGCCGACCGCAACTTTTTTGGTTTTCGGCTGTGGAATCAGGCCCGTGCCCAGGGCGCCGATCTGCTCTGGCGGATCAAGAAGAACCTGCGCTTGGGGGTGGAGAAGCGCCTGCCGGAGGGTTCGTATCTGAGCCGTATTTATCCCTCGGAGCGGGATCGGCGGCATCACACGAACGGCGTGGTGGTGCGGGTGATCGATTACCGCCTGGAAGGAGTCGCCGACGCCGAGCCCCTGTACCGCTTGGTGACGACGATCCTGGATCCAAGCGCCGCGCCGGCCGAGGAATTGGCGGCGCTCTATCATGAACGGTGGGAGATCGAGGGGGCACTGGACGAGCTGAAGACCCACCTCCGCGGCGCCCAGATCGTCCTGCGCAGCAAGACACCGGACTTGGTGCGGCAAGAATTTTATGGTCTGCTGCTGGCGCATTTCGCCGTCCGCGGTTTGATGCATGAGGCGGCTTTGAAGGTAGGAGAAGATCCCGACCGGCTCTCCTTTCTGCACGCCGTGCGGGTCCTTCGTCGCAAGCTCCCTCTTTACGGTGCCGTTCCCCCCTCGGGAGAGAAAGGCCTTCCATGAGGCGGTGTTGGAGGAAATCCTGCAAGAGCGCGTGGTGAGCAGTCGCGGCCAGCGACGCCCGCGCGGGGTGAAGCGCAAGATGAGTAATTTTCCCCTGCGTCCGCGCGCAGCCTGCTGTAGCCAACGAATTGAGTTCTCAAAGTGCATCAGAATCATTAAGTGAACAGTATTAGATTATGAGGACGCCCAGACGCTCAAATACGCCGACCTGGTCGAGCGTGAGAGTGAGTACGTGAGCAAAATCACTCAGGAAGTGAATGCGTATGACAATCTCATTCTGGAGGTTTGCGATGAACCGTCCAATTTCACTCCGCACGCGGAAGCCGGTCCCTGGGTAGGTCACATGTTGCAGGTAGTGCATGATACCGAAGCCAAGCTGCCCAAGAAGCACCTCGTGGCGCAGATGGTGGAAGGACCGATAGGAGGCCCTATTGATTTCTCGGGAAGTCCCCTTCTATCGATTATTACCGGCCAGTACGTGTGGGGAGGAGAAGCGGATAGCGAGCAGATGGGAGGGATGATGGGCCTGGACTATGAATACCACTACAACAAACCGATTGAGATGAACGAAACCCCATACTACCCATTTCAATACGGAGAAGGCGACCCCGTTTTGGACTCTCGAGTGGAAGCCTGGGAGTTCATGGTCGGAGGGGGAGCAGGTTTTAACCATTTGAACTCGCGGTACACGGTTGAGGACCCAGCGGGCGACACTCCTGATAACGCTCAAGTGCTGGGCGCCTTGCGCAACCTGAAGAACTTCATCTACAGCTTCGACTTCATCCAGATGCGTGCGGATAAGAGCTTCGTGGTCAGCGGCGTGCCCGAGGGAGCATACTGTCGAGGCATGAGTCAACGAGGAGAGCAGTATGCGCTCTATTTCCACCATAGCCGGCTTGCGCCAGACCTGATGTACTACATCGCGATGCCGGGGCATTTTAGCGGGACCTTCGTGTTGGATGTACCTGGAGGGACCTACAAAGCAGATTGGGTTGACCCTGCCTCGGGCCTGGTAATCAGCAGTGTCACGTTTACGCACCAAGGGGGAAGAATGGAACTCGACACTCCCCCGTATACCTTGGACCTTGCCTTGCGCATTAAGCGCGCTCGCTAAAGGTCAAAGCATATCGAGCGAGTCATGCCACTTACTGGTCTCCTGCTGGTCGGACTGCTCTGGCAGCCAGCGCAGGTATCTCACAATGACCGCAATATCCGAACTCTCGCACAGATCAGTAGAGAAGCCGACGACGCAATCGTCGCCGGAGATTTTGGCGCGGCCGTTGCCCTCATCGAGAAGGGTCTGAGGATTGACCCGGAGTGGAAAGACGGGTTGTGGAAAGCCGGACTGGTTCTTTACCAAGACAACCAGTTCGAGCCGGCTCGGGGTTATCTCAATCGACTCACACAGGTCGAGCCGACTCGAGGCGTCGCCTGGGCCCTCCTGGGAATGTGCGAGTTTCAGCGTCACGAATTCCAGGCCGCAATTGAAGACATTGCCCGGGCCGATCGCCTTGGGATTCCGGAGCAGTCCGGCATGCGACGTGTGGCCTTGCTGGATCGTGCAATCGCTCAAACCGACCTCAGCAACTTCGGAACAGCCGTTGCACTCCTGGCAAAACTCGTGCCTGCCGAAAGCCCGGAGGAGCGCGACCAACTCATCACCGTCTTCGGGTATGCTTCCCTGCAAAGATCCACAGATGCCTCCCTCTCGCCTCAGCAAACCGCCCTGGTGCACGACTTGGGAGCAGCCCAGTATGCGAATGCCAGCAGTAACCGCTCTAGTGCAAAATCGTTAATTGAGGGCTTGCTTCTGAGGTACCCAAGCGAGCCCATGCTGCACTACACGTACGGGAACCTCCTTGTGTCATGGCGGGAATACGACGCTGCGGTGAAGGAGTTTGGCGCGGAATTAGCTCTCAATCCGAGCAGTTTATCTACAAGGCTCGCGCTTGCCTCTTTGGGTTTGACCTCAGACAAAATCAGCGAAGCGCTGCCTTACGCCATTGAGGCGTCGAAGATGAGCCCTAGTTTTTATCTTGCTCACTTATATTTGGGGCGCCTGCTCATAAGAGCCGGCCGGTTAGATGAGGGATGCAAGGAACTGGAAATCGCGCGAGGACTTTCACCTTCGAACAGCGAGGTCCGATATGTTCTTGCTACAACGTACCGCCGCCTCGGCAGAGCTGAGGACGCCCAAAGAGAATACAAAGAATTTGAACGATTGAAAGCGCTTGATAAATGAGAGAAGAACGCCGCGTCTTCAAGAAAGTAGGCCATCGTCACTACCCTCATGACGTGCCGCCGTAACAGTAGTGTATCGCGTTGTGATCCAACTATTCCGCTAGACTCTCCCACTCGGTTGGGTACAAAACCTCGCGCAGGTCGCCTGGAAGCCATCGAACGCGATTGGCACCGTGGCGGGAACAATCCGGTGCAGAGCGACAGTCGCACACACTTTCCTTAGGCTCTAAATCTTAATTTAACTACTCCCGTTGCGCCCACGCCGTTCGCACCTCCTGTAATCACACATATCATCTAGCGACTTTCACAGTCTTTCCAATAAGGCGAACGTCGCGCTAGTTTGATATACCATCTTTCCATTCGGCGCGACGGGCCAACTGTCCCCGATTTGCCAGTATTCCCGGTAAAAATACACAATACAGGCCAAAAATAAGCGAAAAAAAGAGCTTGACAATAAAATTCTGATATGTTAATTCATACATGCTCTTCTGCAACGATCTTTTCCTCGGATGTAAAAATGGCCGAGTTCTTGAATGGGTGGCTGAGAAAGAGCTGCATTTCGATTCTTAATGCCGGCCTCCCTAAAACCGTAGCAAGGCGTTCAGGATCAAACCGACAAATTGAAATTTCAGATTCATTGGTAAAAAAGGATTTTTGGCCAATATCGGGCGTTAAATGAACCGCCCTTAAGCGAAAGCACCTGCACAGGTGAAAGTTTATTTGATTTGTCAATTACGAGAGCAGTGGTCCTATTTGGGGTTTTGCGTCGGGTCTTGGATCTTAATCTTCAGAGGAGGTTATGGTAATGACACGAGTCGTCAGGGCCGTATGTAGGATTTTCGTTTTCTCCCTCACCATCGGCGTGGCCATGGCGCAGATGAGGAACAGTACCATTACCGGGACTGTAACTGACCAAAGCGGCGCGGTGGTTGCCAACGCTACGGTTAGGGTCACGAATCGACAAACGAACACCGTGTCGGCGACCAATACGAATGCGGCCGGCATTTACACCGTGCCCTATCTCCCGCAGGGTGAATACAAGGTGACGGTGGAAGCACCTGGGTTCCAAACCTATATTTCGAGTGGCATTGTTGTCGCAACAAACGGTACGGTGCAAGCCGATGTTGGGCTTACGGTGGGCGCAACCAGACAGATGGTCGAAGTCAAGGCCGCCGCGGCACAATTGCAAACCCAAAGCTCTACGGTGGCGGGTGGCGTGGGGAGCCACGTCATCGACACCATTCCCAATATCACCAACAACCCGCTGTACTACGCCACGCTGGCGGCGGGCGTGGTGCCGAGTCCGGGAATGTACGATACTCACGATCTCGGCGTGGGCTTCGCCGATCGCCAAGAGTATTCGGCGATTCGGATTAACGGCGGCATGGTCGGAACCAACGACGTGCAGCTTGACGGCGTTCCGGTGCAAGAGGCGGCTTGGCATACGGCTGCCGTCATCCCCAACAGTGACGCCCTTCAGGAAGTCCGCGTACAGACGAATAACCTGCCTGCGGATATTGGCGGCGGGCAGGGCGTGATTCAGATGGTTACAAAGAGCGGAACGAGCAGTTTCCATGGAGATCTCAACTATGTCGTGCGCAACGAAGCCTTTAACGCCAACGGGTTTGCAAACGACTTGAAAGGGATTCCCAAGGGGAAGTACCGTGTAAACGAAGGCGGCGGCAGCATCGGGGGGCCGGTGATTATCCCCAAGCTTATCAACGGTAAGGACAAGATGTTTTTTTTCTTTGCCTTTGACCGTCTGACGAACACTCAGCCGGTCCAGTTCCTCAGCACGGTTCCCACGGCGGCCGAGCGCCAAGGAGACTTTAGCAGCACGATGATCCAGGGTAATAACGGCAGCCCGACACCCGTCACGATCTACAATCCTTGGAGCGCGGTGCTGGTTCCGGGTAGCACCAATGTTTATCAGAGGCAGCCGTTTCTTGACGCGAATGGGAATCCGACAGAGAACCTAGCCAACGCAGTGTCGCAGCCCAAGTCGCCGTTTCCGGGATCGGGTGCGATGGGTGCGATAGACCCGTATGCCTTGCTATACTTCAACGGCTTTCCGACGGCGAACCACGGCAACTTCAACGGCGCCAACTCGGGAACCGACCCCTACAACGATAACAATTATTACTTCTCCGGGACTGCACCGACGATTCGCAACAATTTGAATACGCGGCTGGACATCAAATTGGGCACCAAGAACTCGTTCTATGCCTCCGGGGGCATGCAGAATGGCATCATCGATGGCGCCAACCAATGGGGGTCTTATGGAACGAACCTCGGCTTTTACCAAATGAGCGCCAACGACATTAGTGACTTCAACCCTTATGTTTCGCTTGGCGATGTGATCACACTCAACGCGACCACGCTGATCGACCTTCACGTGGGTATGCAGCGGGTGGGGGCAAAGGCGGCTTACCCAGCCCCGACCTCGTTTGACGCGGCGAAGTACGCCTCCTATGGCATGCCAGCCGAAATCCAGCAGTATATCCCCATTTATGGAGTTGCTCCGTCGGCCGGAAGCTTCAGCAACTACAAGTGGGGTGGAAGCCTAGGGCTGAATAATGATGAATGGGACCGCAAGAACGAACACCAGACCAACTGGAATATTGCGGGGAGCATTACCAAGGTAACAGGCAAGTGGACCTTGAAAGGAGGCGCTGACTTCCGTGTCTACCTCGGCGACTGGGCGGACATCGAATTTGGTACTCCTGCCCTCGAGCCGTGGGATGAGAGTGCGAACACCACCGCGCAATATGCCGATCAGTCGGGCAACCCTTATGGTGCTCCGTACAACACCACGCCCCAGCAGGACGGCTATTGGGGGGGGAACGCCGCGATCGGCACCATGGGCTGGAGGCTTGACCCTGGCTCGGCGTTGAAGCCGGCGCTGGCCGCGAAATACATGGCCTTATTCACTCAGAACGACTGGAAAGCAACCAACAGGCTGACCCTTAACCTGGGTCTGCGCTATGAGGTACAGCCCGGGCCGACGGAACGGCACAACCATATATACGATGTGGATCTGGGGGTGATTAACCCTTACGCCGAGGGCTTCGTTTCCCCCGGGGTTACGAATCCGCTGGCCACCTATGGGGCCTTCGCTTTCGCTGGAACAGGTACGTACCCCCGCAATCTGTGGGATACGCAGTGGAATAACATTTCTCCTCGCCTTGGCGCGGAGTTTCGTTTGACCGATTCGACCGCGCTCCGTGGCGGATGGGGGCGAATGTATGCGCCCAGCAACACGGGCTATAACGCCAGCTACATTGTTTACGGCGGAGCCGCATTCACGGGCGGCACAGAGCCCCTTCCCTATGGCCCTTCCCCGAATGGACTGCCGGTAGCTACATTTGACCAGGCGGCGTCTTCGGAGTATTTCCCGGCCGGGGGCGCCGTGCAAGCGCCAGACTTGTACGGCAACGCGAACGGCTCCGCGAACGTGGATTATTTCCTGCGACATGGTTTCAAGAACGCCATTATGGACCAGTGGAATCTCACCCTCGAACAACGGTTCCATGGGTGGCTGGCCTCCGCTGGTTATGTGGGATCGAAGGGTAGTGATCTTGGCTGGCGTTTGTATCCCCTCAACGGGACCTTCAATATCCCCGATACAACTCTTCAGAGTTGGCGAAGCCAATGGATCTCCTCCAGTGGCGCCATTAATCCGGCGGCGGTGCAGATTCCGAATCCTCTGCCCGCTTTGATTGGCCACGCGTCGGGTGATATTGGCCACTCGACAATCTCCGTCATGGAATCGGAAGAGGGTTATCTCGGCCTTCTGGGGCAGACGGCGTACGAGAGTGCCGGCAGGTCAATGTATAATGCGTTGGAACTCCGGTTATCCCACCCATTCGGGAACGGATTGACGACGCAGTTTGTCTACGATTGGTCCCATGCCGCAGGGCTCGCAGCGGGGGATAACGGGAACTATGCTGAGTCACAAACGGGGACCTTTGGCTCGTTTACTGGCTTCGCGCCCGGCGGCGGCTACAACTTCCGGGATCTCCAGCCGGCAACCCTCAGCTTCGATACTCCGCAGCGCTTTCTTGGTATCGTGACGTATAACCCGCCATTTGGGAAGGGCAAGCGTTTCGCATCCAGCAATAAGGCTATCAGTGCGGTAGCGGGCGGATGGACGCTGGGCACCGTGGTTACGCTGCAAAGCGGAGTGCCTTGGGGTCCCAGTTGCAGCTCCGCCGGCAGCCAGAACGGCGGCTGTATTCCCACTGGCCAGCCGCTACTGCTGCCTAAGTCGTTGCGGGGTTGGTACAACGGAACGACGCCAGTCACCCTGCCAGATGGCCGCACATTTACTCCCCCGGAGTTTTCGTACCTTTATTGGAACCCCGACGCGTTTACGGCCCCGGTTGTCCAGTTTCCGAATGGCAACTACGCCATCGACCAATATTGGTACGGAACTACCCCAACCTACATGGGCTCGTTGCGGCTGCCTTATACCAAGAATGTGAACTTCACCCTGGAGCGAAGCGTCAACCTGACAGAGCGGTTTAAGCTGCACTTCCTAGCTCAGGCTACCAACCTGTTCAACAATAGCAACTTCCTGCCCGGCGCGCTGACCGACAATAACTTCGGCAATGTGTTCACCAGTCCCGGTACCCTCAGTCAGGGCGCCAGGATTGGGGGGAATGCAGACCCGAGCGCCGGGCTGCTGAACCCGACTATGATGTACGGAAGAGAGATTACACTTTCAATGCGCTTGATCTTCTAAACCTGCGCAACACGCGGGCTGGCAACACCGTTGCCAGCCCGCACGGCTTACTATAATCTCGCCCTTGCCGACAACCACATCACTCCTCCTGATGAGGAGGGTGCTCGTCATGCGATCGAAGCAGCTCTCGGGCTGAGTCCCGCCGATGCTTATATCCAATCACTCGCCGGCAAGATCGCCGACGAGAGGAAGGATTATCAGGCCGCCTTAGAGCATCTTGAAAGGCTTCCTGAATCGCCTTGAGAGCTTGCGATAACAAACAGGGTTGACCTCGCTTGCAGCGAGTATCACATCTTGCCTTTTACTTGGGCAGGTGGAGGACGACTGCACAATGAAACTAGAAAGCAAAGTGAGTTTGATCACCGGCGGCGCCGGAGCGATTGGCGCGGCGACAGCGTTGGAACTGGCCCGCCTCGGCTCGGATATCATGATTGTTGACTGGCGGATCGATGGCCGAGCGGAGGAACTCAAGAATAAGATTCGTTGTCTGGAGAGAAATTGCTTGATGTTGCAGGCCGACATGAGCGTTCCCGCAGACGTGACGCGGTCGGTCCTGGAAACAGCCGCCCAAATGGGCAGCGTCGATGTCTTGGTTCACGCAGCGGGCGGAGGGGTCCCCGGAAATTTGCTCGAGGTTACTCCCGAGGAGTGGTACCGGGCTTTCGATGTTCACGTGCACGCAGTATTTCATCTCTGCCGCGCTGCTGTCCCCTTCATGAAAAAGAAACAGGAAGGAGCGATCATTCTAATTTCGTCAGCGGCGGGCACCCGGGGTTGCTTGGGTGCGATTGCCTACGGAGTAGCTAAAGGCGCCCTTCCCCAATTCGTTCGTTCTCTTGCTCGAGAACTCGCCGACGACAACATACGCGTCAACGCGGTCTCACCGGGAATCATCCGTACGCCCTTTCAGGATTACCTGACTCCGGAGCAGGTCGAAAACAACATCCAAAACCGGATCCCCCTGCATCGGGAAGGAAAACCCGAAGATGTCGCAGAGGCAATCACGATGTTGGTCACGGACGACTTTGTTACAGGTGAAACCATAGCGGTGGACGGCGGCATGGCAATGCGCATCGTGTGAGAGCATTTGCCTAAGCGACCTGTTGGGGTAGTTGAGTCATGAAGCGTAAGGGATTCTTGAAGGGAAAGGAAAAAGCGTGAAAAGAAGGACATTTCTAAAGAATTCCATGGTGGGAGTGGGTGGACTCGCAGGATTCGGATATAGGGGCTGGACACTCGGGCAGACCAATAACATGCCCCAGCCCGGCGCTGAACATGGGGGCAGGTCAGGCGATTTGATCGGCCGGCCCGTCCGCATCACCAGCATCAGTTTTCCAAACGGTTTGTCGCTGGACGAAATCGCCGAGAATGTGGACAAGGCCGGCTCGGCCCGAGTAGACGTGATAGCTCTGCCGGAGCTCTGCCGCGGACAAAACGACAAAAGCGAAGAAGATTTGCACGGGCCTACGGTGACGGCAATGGCGGCCCTCGCAAAGAAACACCAGACCTATATCGTGTGCCCAATCGATCGGAGGAACGGCAGCCTCAGACTGAATACCGTGGTGCTGCTGGACCGACGCGGTCAGGTGGCCTGCACCTACGACAAGGTTTTCCCATACTGGTCGGAATATGATGTTCACCCACCAGCCAATGTCGGCGAAGACGCTCAGGTTTATCCTGCGGATTTTGGGTTGCTCGGATTTGCGACTTGCTTCGACGTCAATTTCCCCGAAGTTTGGAATCGGCTATCAGACAAAGGAGCTGAGGTGGTGATTTGGCCCAGCGCGTATTCCGCAGGTACCTCCCTGCAAGCTCACGCTATCAATCACCATTTCTATATTGTTTCTTCGACTCAAACCAGCGATTGCCTTGCGTACGACATCACAGGCGAAAAGCTCTCTTACTCGAACAGTGAGAAGCTCAACGTGGCCACGGTTACGTTAGATTTGGACCGCGGCATCTATCACGAGAATTTCAATCTCGATAAGCGGGACAAGTTGCTGAAGGGACACCCGGAAGATGTCGAGCAGGAAAAATGGATGAAACTAGAGCAGTGGTTTGTCCTCCGAGCCAAGCGGCCCAGGGTGAGTGCCCGCGCACTCGCCAAGCAATTCGGATTGGAGGAACTTCGGCTTTACCTTGACCGCAGCCGGCACGCCATTGACGAACGCCGTGGGTGGCAATATGAAGCGAAGGTCCTGTTCCCGGACCTGGATGTAGCCGGCCTAAAGGCCCTGGCATACGGCGCGTCAAAATTGTAGGGGCTTCTGGAACAGCCGGCCG
This sequence comes from uncultured Acidobacteriota bacterium, assembly GCA_963831905.1. Classification (GTDB taxonomy): domain Bacteria; phylum Acidobacteriota; class Terriglobia; order UBA7540; family UBA7540; genus CAVROP01. The sequence continues at coordinate 1,820,740 of CAWHRX010000010.1, forward strand.
GGTAGCGGCGAGTGGCAGCTCTGTCTTCGGGGTTGGAAATCAAACGAGGTGATATGAGTCCGGCATTGAATCCAAACGATGGGACGTCCTGCAGATTGGGACGCGGATGACTTGGGGAAAAAGCATTGAAGTCTGGAGTTTCACAGTTACGATGGGCAATGATCGGCATGGCATTTCTGGCCACGGCGATCACCTATCTGGAGCGTGGGGCCTTGTCCGTAACCGTGCCAGTTTTGATGGACCAACTTCACATGACCAGCGTCGGCTATTCAAGGGTCATCTTCGCTTTCATGCTGGCCTATACAATCATGAACGGGGTCTCGGGACCCTTGATTGACCTGTTGGGTACGAAAGTGGGCTTCGCTCTCAGCACCGCTTGGTGGTCCGTGGCGGCAATGCTTCAAGCTTTGGCGAAAGGGCCATGGTCGCTGGGACTGTGCCGCTTCCTTCTCGGTATGGGAGAGGCTGGTAACTGGCCGGGCAGCGTGAAAGTGGTGGCGGAGTGGTTCCCCGTGCACGAACGCGCGTTGGCTTCCGGTATTTTCAACAGTGGAGCGGCATTCGGGTCGATTGTCGCTCCGCCGTTGATCGTCTTGATCGTATTGAGATGGGGATGGCGCGCCGCATTTCTGACGGTCGGGGTTACCGCGCTCATGTGGGTATTCCTGTGGGCGTTTGTATATCGGACGCCTCGAGAAGTCGAAGCGGAGGTCGCTGCTCCTCCAACTCTGCCGTGGATCTTATTATGCCAGCGATTTGTGTGGAGTTTTACCCTGGCGAAGGTTTTCCTCGACCCGGTCTGGTATTTTTACGCGTTCTGGTTTCCCGAATATCTCAAGCGGGCTCGACACCTTGATTTGGCGTCCATAGGGAAACTCGCGTGGATTCCCTATCTCGTGGCAGGCTTGGGCAACGTCATTGCCGGTTGGTTTTCCGGGTTTTTGTTGCGCCGCGGAGTTTCCGTTACTGTTGCCCGGAAGTCTACAGTCACGGTTTTTATATTGCTGATGGCCTCAACTATTCCGGCTGTGCTCGTTCCCGAGACGAGTGTGTCGATCGGGCTCGTTTCACTGGCCATGATGGGATACACAGGGGTCTCGGCAAATATGCTCGCATTTCCGGCGGATGTGTATCCTAAGAATGTCGTTGCTTCAATCTGGGGCCTCGCCAGCATGGGTTCCGGGTTCGGCGGTATGATATTTGTTCTCCTGACCGGATGGCTCGTTGACCGCTATTCGTTCGCACCTGTTTTCGTGGTGTTTGGTACCATTCCCATGCTTGCCTTACTGATTATTTGGTTTGTTTCGGGCCCACTCGGGCCTGCTTTGGCACGGACCAATGAGGGGCCCTGCCAGCACGGCTGAGGTGTTTAAGATCTGAATCGGGTCGACGTTGTGTCGCCCTTTGTACGCGACGGTCGGGTAATAGTTGGCGCCTTTCAGGCGATGACTCGAACCGCGCAGACCAAAATTAGATTTACAAAATCTGGCGCATTCTGAAAAAATAAACATTGGCGGTTTTCAGCGAGCCACGGGGGGCACTTCAAGGATAGAAGGCTTTTTTGACTGAATGCGAGCGCAGGAATTGAAAGGTTTATACAAATCGAAAACGATGACTGACTTTAAAACCTTCCGATGATTGAAACCGCCACGCAGGGGATAACAGGGATTTCGAAGAACCGGACACAACGGCTTAGTCTGGCCGGTCAGGCTTATCACTTGATCTTGGATCGAATGCTGCGAGGAAGTCTGCCGCTTGGTTCTGTTCTCTCGCGGCGCAAGCTTGCCGAACTGTTTCAAATGAGCTTGGTGCCGGTGGCGCAGGCATTGCAACGTCTGGAGATCGAGGGTCTTCTAGAGAGTCGTCCCCGGGTGGGTACAAGAGTTAAGGTACCCACTGCGCAAGAAATACGAGGGCAATTCGAATTGCGGCAAGCGCTGGAATGCCAGTCAGCTCGCCTTTGTGCCGAGCGGGCAACCTTTAGGGAACGATTAGAGCTGAAAAGGCTAGCCGCAAATGTCGATGCGCTATATTGCAAAGTACCTTTCCAGGATCCCGGAGACGACTGGGTTTTTGCTATGAACCAATACCATGTGGATCTCCACATGAGAATCACTGAGTATGCCCGTTCAGGGTTACTAAAAGCGGAAATCGAGAATACCCATATTCTTGTTTTAAATTGGCTTTACGACACCACACGGGGGCGGCGGATCTTGCCTCCTAATTTTCATGCGGATCTGATTAGCGTTATTGCGGAAGGGAACCCCCATAAGGCCGAAGAGGCCATGCGGAAACATGTCAGTTACGGATTGAAATCGATACAGACTGCAGTGGAACCGCTTCAACGGAAAAACTGGCGGCTTAAGTATCAGCCCCGGCGGAGGAGTCACCTACCCCAATAGCAACGCCTGAAACCATTCCTGCCTGCTCCCCGCGAGCCCCACAGCTTAAGCTCGGGTTGAGGAGATACTCGAGAAGACAGTCTTCCTCAATTTGATCGCCAAGTGGATTCCCCTGATCGCTCCGTGAAATTGAGAGTGGGGAGCCAAAAGTTGCGGAGGAACGCAAGTTCATCATGGCGAATTGGAAGTGTTAATCATGAAGACCTTACTACTAAGAGAATACGAAAAGCTTGAAATGACTGAAATGCCGGAGCCGCAAATAGCTCCCGATGACTTGTTGGTACAGGTGAAAGCCTGCGGCATCTGTGGAAGTGATATCCACGGATTTGACGGCAGCACCGGACGCCGTATTCCCCGCTGATAATGGGTCATGAAGCTTCCGGTGTTGTCTACAAAACCGGGGCCGAGGTGCGAGAGTTCCGTGTGGGCAATCGCGTGACGTTTGACTCCACGATTTACTGCGGGAAGTGCTATTTCTGTCGGTGCGGCGAGGTGAATCTTTGCGACCATCGCCAAGTGCTCGGAGTTTCCCCCGGCGAATACCGGCGGTACGGTGCTTTTGCGGAGTACATCGCGGTTCCGCAACACATTACTTATCCAATTCCCGATGCTCTCAGCTTCGAGCACGCTGCCATGATCGAAGCCGTCTCCGTGGCCGTGCACGCGGTGGGGTTGACGCCGGTGAAATTGGGCGACACTGCGGTCCTGGTGGGGAGCGGAATGATTGGTTTGCTGGTCATCCAGGCTCTCCGGCTCGCAGGCTGCAGTCGTGTAATTGCTATCGATCTCGAGGAAAGCCGACTCCGCCTGGCGGCGGAACTGGGAGCTGAAATTTGCCTCAACGCCAGCCAACCTGACGTGCCGAGTTTAGTACGTGACTACACTTTGGATCGAGGAGCGGATCTGGCCATGGAAGTCGTGGGGAACACGCCGGCATTACAGACCGCGCTCGCGAGTCTTCGCAAAGGTGGGATTTTGACGCTGGTGGGCAACCTGTCTCCGAAGGTGGAACTCCCGCTTCAATCTGTAGTGACGCGGCAGATTCGGATCCTCGGCTCATGTGCGTCGTCGGGCGAATACCCCGCCTGCATTGACTTGCTCGCTCGGAAGGCCATCCGAGTGGATCCTCTGATCAGTGCAGTGGCGCCCCTCGCGGAAGGCGCGTCGTGGTTTCAACGGCTGCACAGCGGCGAGCCAAACCTAATGAAGGTCATCTTAGTACCCTAGGTCGGGCGGAAAGATGGAAACGTTCTAGCCCGGCGTTGTCGGCTGTGGCAAAGTGAGGCATCTGCATGCCAAGGCACTCAGTCGTTGCCGGAGTCCAGGTTCCTCGCCGCCTGCGATTCCGACTTCCAACGCGCCCGGCAATTTGCGGCCGAGTATAGTGTCAAGGCCTATCGAGACGTGGTACTGGTCTGATAGCGTGTTGCTGATCTTAACTGCTTGGCTTCCAGGCTTGAATATTTCTGCACTTTTCCTTTGCAAAACTCAGGCGTACAATGTGCGCGTCATCCCTAGCTCGGAGGTGGCGCGTGGATCGTCTCAAAGGGACGATTAAGTTCGCGTTTTCGCTCGCCTTCGGTATTACGCTGTCGGTAGAGGGAGGGTTGGCTGAAACCCTTACTCCCGCACAAGCCAAGAACCACATTGGGGAAACAGCTACAGTCTGCGGTAAGGTAGTGAGCGCCACCTTTGCGGAAAGAAGTAGAGGCTGGCCGACTTTCCTCAACCTCGATGAGCCCTATCCGCACCAGATATTTACGGTCTTAATTTGGGGAAGGGATAGAGTGAACTTCGGAACCCCCGAAAAAACTTACAACGGAAAGTCGGTATGCGTCACTGGAGCGATCCTAAAGTACCGGGGAATTCCCGAGATGATCTTGTCTGACCCAAGTCAGATCAGCGTTCAAAGTGGATTTTTCTGGCCCTTAATCGCAGTTCTCATCTTGTGTGCGGGTGGGAGTTTCGCCTTTTGGTACTTCAGGATACGAAAGAGGCCAATTAAATTCGACGAAATAAAGCTGTTCGGGAAGGGGTCGGCCACCAAGAGGCACGGCGGCAGAGTCTAACCGCCATGTGAGGAAGGATGAACGAAACATTGGACGTTATCCGTGGAATCATTTCCTTTGTGATCGTGCTCCTCGCGGCCGGCGTTCTGATCCAGTTCGTGATCTATCTGAGGAGAAGGTTCTCAAAGTCTGGCAATGTATCAGGGTTCATTGAATTCTTTGAGGATTCCGGTCAGGTGTGGCTCGCCGTAATTCTCGTTGTCTGCGCTGCCTTCCTCCTGTGGGTACAGCGTTATAAGTTTGACCACGTAAGCCTTGAGAGCGGAGAGTCCTACCCCGTGCGTGTGAACCGGATCACTGGCAACGCCCAGGTGCTTTATCGAGGAGTTTGGAGACCAAGCTCTGACCTTCCGAAGCTAGCTCCACTAATCCAGGATTTGGCCGCTCAAGACCTGGAAAAACTCAAGGGGCAGGCAAAACTCGCTGAGTGGTCGATGCTTGATTTGAGCCTTTATAACGGCTCGGATTTCACCCTGAAGGAAATCACGGTGGATGTGGCTGTCACAGAGTCCAGCGGCAAAGAGGTGCTCCGCAGGCAGTACCGAATTGAGCAGGAGCATCCGCCGAAGCAAGCAAAGGACTACCTAGAGGACCTGGGGTTTTATCTTGGACCAGGGCAAAATTGGAGCTGGAGATTGATTGCAGCAAGGGGAACCAAGCATTAACGAGCAGTGCGCCTGTTCCGTTGAGGCTGCCTTTTTTTGATGGCTGGTCGGTGCCCAATCTCTCCCTGCTTTATCCAACCTTCACGTTGGTGTTGGCGATATTCAGTGGCAGAAGGGCCTTTGCCTATCTCTCCCTGGCGTATCCAGCCTTCTTTTGGTTTGGTCGTTTTTTGTTCTGGCATTTGCGCACACCTCATGGTATAAGTGGTGTGCGCCGGTCGCTGGATGGTGAAAGGCGCAGCGGGAGTTTAGTTCTTAAGAGAGTGTAAGCCTACACTGGCGGGTGTCGGCACGCTCCAAAAGGAGTGTGCCATGTCCAACCCCCAAACGCAACAGGTTTCTTTCCCTACCGCGTCTCCCAATCTTCATCAAAATAAGCTCTCAAGACCACTGCATTCCGAAGCGAACCCTTCAAGAAGTGGGCTGCTCCGCAGCCAAGTATCTGAGCGCTTGAAAGCGCTACGAGTCGGCAACTTTCTGTGGCAAGGTCTGAGTCACATGCCATTGGCGTGTGAATTTTTATTGGAGCTTCGCAGCCTAGCGTACCGCATGAGACTTCAATACAAGCGACACTATAGGGTTTACGGAATCGACTTGGGGCCATGCCACCAAATGAAACCCAGCGGGCATCCTGAACTGAATATGCGGACACTTGGTTGCATTGCCGACATAGAAAATTTCGGGTCCGCGCGTCCATGGGCCACAACGATCGACCTGGAGGTTTACCGGGATGCGTGGGCGAAGGGAGCGGAATGGGTTGCGAACAACTCTTGCAAGTCAATGCAGGAAATACGTTAGACACGAGGAACCTCCTGAAGATTGGAGAGGCGGGGATTATACCGCCCTTTTCCTGCCAATGCAGAGCATTTTCATCCTACGTACTCGCGGTTAGAAGTTCCACCAAATCCCATACGTGATCGGTCAGCCCGCTCTCCATCGCGGGCGTGACTCTCAGCGTAGAGTGTACGCGGCAGAAGTTGAACCAAGCCATGTAAATGGCGACGCACGCTTTCAGATTCTCCAGCTTCTTGCTGTGCCCGTTGGTCAGCCGCACAAATCTCCGCAGGTGCGTCCGCACGCTTAGGTTGGCCCTTTCAACATAACTGGTCGAGATCAACCAGGGGTTCGGTTCCCCGGTGATGGGCGTTGGTATCGCCGCGACGACTTCCGCTGGCCCGTACCAGTCTGGCCCCGCCTCCTTCGGTCTGCCGTAGACCTTCACAAGTTGGGCGAAGTCGATGTCGGCGCCGAAGTTCTCTTCCACCGCCGTCAGGTATTCCCTTAGCCCGTCTGTGGTCAGTTGCAGCCTTCCACGTACACGCTCGCTGAAGTCCTTCACGAAGATCATTGCGTCGGCAGCGGTGCGCTTGCCGACGTGGTAGGAAATCACCAGCTTGGTATTCGCCTCAATCGCCATCCAAATGTAGGCGTCTCCCCACTCGTCCGGGTCGTCCTGGCCCCTGTGATCTTCCTTCGTGTGGACGAACGTCCAAAGCTCGTCGGCCTGGACCACGCCGGCCCGCACGTTCCTGATCCGCTCGTTGAATACGACGCGGCACCTTTCCCCTATCGTTACCAGCAAAGCGAGGATCGTTGATTTATGCACGCCGGTCAGCCGCTCGATGGCCCTGACGCTCACACCTTCCATCATCAGGCCAAGAACCTGGACGGCCCTCTCAACGTCAATCCGGTGGTCGCCCAGGGGTCGCTGTTGCGGGTCTGAGAATGTGGCGTGGCACACGTGGCAGCGGTAACGCTGGACGCGGCTCTTGCCGTAGAATCCGAACTTCTTCACAGTTTGGTGCTTGCATATTCGACAGGTCATACTCGCCTCCGCGTGGGGTGTTCAAGGTGAGCCCCGGAAATGGGGCTTGACAGATGGCGGAGGCCGAGCGTATAAACGGAAATGGAGCTTGCTTCCTAACACGTTGCGACTCCGCCTTATTGGGGCCTGCCGTAGCTCGTAACTACGACAGGCCCTTCGCTTCTCTACCTAAATCCAAGTCTCAGGCCAACCAATTACAACGGCACCCGAGCGAAACCCGTTCGTTAATCGAAACAGGCGAGTTTTGCTCTTGCCTTCCCAGGTCACGTAAACCTCGTAGAGCTTCCACGGCGTGATGTCGAGCTTCTTCGCTTGCTTGGACAGGCCGCTCAAAACCCCTGCGAACGAGACTTCGGAATCGAGCGAAAGCGCCTTGACGATCTGGTGACTCGGTACATAACCCTGGCGCTCAAACAAAACCCGAAGAAACGACTTCTGGCGCTCTCCGAGACTCTGCAAAAGGTCTGTCATGACATCGGGCGTCCAGCCGTGGTCTTCCTCGTGCGATGATTGATCGCCAATAGTGAAAGCGGCCTTGTCCTCTTCCTCAAGTGCGTGGCGTAGCTTCATGGCCTCTTCGACCGTATCAGCCCGCCAACTCTTCCCGCCGTGCCTGAACTCAATGGCCACGAGGCTGGCTCCCTTATTCCGTAAGGTAATGTACACCCACCTTAAGGTATTGTCAAGCAAAATCTCCTTGCTCGTTTGCTTTTTCATGCTGGCCTCCTTGTGCTTTAATTGCTGTCTGTCTAGGTTGGTTGTGAGTGCCTCGAATCTCGATTCAGCAACACTCTATTAGCCCAGTACCCGAGACGTGGAAGAAGTGAGTGCCCAGTCGGGGTTGCACTCGCTGAATGTCTGCACTCCGCACCCGTTGCACGCCGGGCCTGCCGTGAAAACCGCCCAGGCGGGGGTTCATGTCCCCATCGAAAAGCCGCTGGCCTCCTCACTCGAAGACTGTGATGCCATACTTACCGCGGCCAACAAAAGCGGAGTCAAAATCGGCACCGTGGGCCAGCGCCGTTTCTACGCTCCCTGCCAGCGAATCAGACGCGCAATCGACGAAGGCAAAATCGGTTGTCTCGTTCTGGGCTCGGTGGCCATGTATGGCTGGCGCGATCAGGCCTACCACAAGAGCGATCCGTGACGAGGCACATGGAAAGGAGAGGGCGGGGAGTTGTCCAGGCACGTCTCGCGCAGCCTCACCACGCCCATGGCGCTCGGATCGCCGGACCAAAGGATAGAGGCCCGAATGCGGGAATACTAGATCGCGTGCGCGTTCCAAATAGACTGACTAGGATTAGGAACGAAACGCCCATTACGGATGGCAAACGTGTCTCGGAGCGCGCACGCTGTAAGAAGTCGGCCTTGTACAGCTAAACTCAAAGCCGATTACGGCTAGGCGAGGGTACCCGCAGGGAAAGTTCCATTTCTTGGTGTCTACTATAGTCCAACAATGGACGCCATATTTTCGGATAACTCTATTACTATAAATGCTTTGGCGTATGCACGGGGCGGAATATATAATTCCGAACCAGCACCTAAATGGCTGAAAACAAAGGTTGATATGCGGAAGGGGGGACTCGAACCCCCACGCTCTTGCGAGCGTCAGCCCCTCAAGCTGGTGCGTCTGCCAATTCCGCCACTTCCGCACAAGAGGGAGGTTTCAGTCGTCAGTTATCAGTTTTCAGTCCTCAGTCGTTCTTCAATTGGGTAGGTCCCGACTGACAACTGATCACTGAAAACTGACGACTTCTTGCTACTTCTTCACCGGCGCTGCGGGCGCGGGCCTCGCGGGCGCTGGGGAAGCCGGAGTCACGGGCGCCGACTTGACGGGCGCGTGCTCCAGCACCGAACCTGAACTGCTTCCGGAGGCGTGAATCGCCAGGGTCACGGAGGTGACGATAAAAAGTAAGGCCAAACCCCAGGTGATCTTTGCCAGCAGGGTCACGGAACCGCGAGGCCCGAAAGCCGCCTGGCTCACGCCGCCGAAAGCAGCCGTGATATCAACGTTTTCGCCACCCTGCAGCATCACCGTGACGATCAACAGGATGCTGGACAGGATGTGGATGATCTGGATAACCGCCATCATGCTTGGAAATCTCTCTCCGGCCGCCTCAGCCGCGCGAGTAATTCACCAGGGCTGTAAAGGAATCGACCTTTAGACTCGCCCCGCCGACCAGGGCCCCGTCGATTTCTTCCTGCGCCATCAGCGCGCCTACGTTCTCCGGTTTGACGCTGCCGCCGTATAGAATCCTGACGCCGTTCGCCGCTTGCTCGCCGAACTGACGCCGCGCCAAACTGCGCAGCAGGCGATGCGCCTCCGCCGCCATCTCAGGGGAAGCGGTGCGTCCGGTGCCGATGGCCCACACAGGTTCGTACGCAACCATAATACGGGAAAAGTCCGCCGGGGTCAATCCGGCCATTCCGCCCACGAACTGGCTCTCGAGGACTTTCTCGGTAGCTGCGCTTTCCCGTTCAGCCAGGGTCTCACCGACGCAGACGATCGGGGTCAGCCCGGCGGCGAGCGCGGCCTTCACCTTTTTGTTCACCTGTTCGTCGGTTTCGCCGCAGTCGTGACGGCGCTCCGAGTGCCCGATAATCACGTGGGTGCATCCGGCGTCGCAGAGCATCACCGTTGAGATGTCTCCGGTGTGCGCGCCTTCCTTGTCCCAGTGACAGTTCTGCGCCGCCACCGAAACTTTGCTGCCCTTTGCCGCAGCAGCCGCCGCGGCCAGCGCCGTGAAAGGCGGCGCCACGATCACCTCGCAGTGGCCGGCCTGCGCCGCCACCGGTTTGATCTTCTCAATAAAATCCACCGCTTCGGCGATGGTCTTATACATTTTCCAGTTACCAGCGATTACATGTTTACGCATGATTGGTTTCCTTTGATTAGAAGCAGGCAATCGAAAGGTCTGGTAAGAAACCCCTTACCCGTCACGCTCCGGCTGACGAAAGCGCCGGAGCGTGACACTCTCTCCCCAAGAGAGAGGGCTGTTGGGTTCTCTTGCCGCTACCTCTTCAGCCGCCGCTCCACGACATCCTTGTGCTTTCTGCCTTCGGCCTACTTGTCTGTTAAGGCTGCCACCCCGGGCAATGTGAGCCCAGAGAGGAACTCAAGCGAGGCGCCGCCGCCGGTCGAGATGTGGCTGATCTTGTCTGCTACGCCCATCTTCTTGACTGCCGCCACCGAATCTCCGCCGCCTACGATCGAGACCGCGGAAGAAACGGCGACTGCCTTAGCGATGGCCAGGGTGCCCTCTGCGAATTGGGGCATCTCGAACACGCCCATGGGACCGTTCCAGACAATGGTCTTTGCCCCGGCGATTACCTGGGCGTACTGGGCGCGCGTGGCAGGCCCGATGTCCATCCCGATCCGGCCGGCAGGAATGCTCACCGTGTTTACAATCTCCGCCGGTGCGCTGGCGTCGAATTTCTCGGCCACCACGTGGTCGATCGGCAGCAGGAACTTCTTGCCGCTGCTTTTGGCGGACTTCAGCAGTTCGCGGGCGGTGTCCAGCTTGTCGTCTTCCACCTTGGACAGGCCCACTTCCACGCCCTCGGCCTTGAGGAAGGTATAAGCCATGGCCCCGCCGATCAGCACGGTATCCGCGAGTTTGGCGAAATTCTCGAGCAGCTCGATCTTATCCGAGACTTTGGCTCCGCCCACGATCGCCACATAGGGGCGCGCCGGGTTCTCGACCGCCTTACCCAGATATTCAAGCTCCTTCTCCATCAACATGCCTGCCGCGCAGGGCAAAAGGAAATGCGTGATCCCTTCGGTGGAAGCATGGGCGCGATGCGCGGTGCCGAAAGCGTCATTGACGTAGACCTCGGCCAGGGCCGCGAGTTTCAAGGCGAAATCCGCCACATTCTTTTCCTCTTCCGGGTGGAAGCGCACGTTTTCGAGAAGCAACACTTCCCCGTCCTTCAGCGCCTGGGACTGCTTCTCCACTTCCGGGCCCATGCAATCAGCCGCGAAGGCCACGGGCTTGCCGAGAAGTTCCGACAGGCGCTCGGCGACAGGCTTCAGGCTCATCTTGAGATTGACTTTCCCCTTGGGCCTGCCAAGGTGCGAAGCCAGAATCAGGCGCGCGCCCTGGCCCAGAGCGTACTGGATGGTAGGCAGCGAAGCGCGAATGCGGGTGTCATCGGTGATCTGGGAGGCGTCATTCAGCGGGACATTGAAATCCACGCGCATGAAGACGCGTTTACCTTTCAGGTCTATATCACGAATGGATAATTTTGACATGGATAATTCCTCTTTTAGGATTGTCTAGCTGTGGTCCGCGGTCTGTCGTTGGATTTCAGCGCTGATTCTCCGGCAGGGACAAAGCAAGAATCATCGGCAGGGGCTTTAGCTCACGCCGTAGCGGGTCCAGCGAGAGGCCAAGGGCTTCGAGCGTCAAAGCACCAAGAAGGTTGCTGTCTCCTTCCTCCCCGAAGATAACGTCCGCGCCGCCGACTAATTCTCCGTGCCTGAACACAGCTACACCCTTTTTCCGGACTACCTTCGAGCCGTCGGCCAGCCGAAACTGCTGTTGCGCCAGGGGGCGGATGCCCAGCCTTTCGAGAACGGGCGTCGGGACTACCGAGTAAACGGCTCCGGAATCCACCAAGAACTCCACCCTCTCAGTCTCCTCAGGGGTGGCAGGGTTTGCCACGTCGATTCCTATAAATGTGATTCCCATATCTGCACCTTCTGCCGGATGCTCCGTTGCCAGCGGGGCTACCTCACTCATTCTGCGACAACGTCCCGAAAAAACCAACGGGGGCGGGCAGTTCGCCATGAGCCACGAACTGCCCTTCGCCGCTTTCTGCCTTCTGCTTTCTGCCTTCTCGTTCTCCTACAGGGTCTTGGCCACGAAGTCGATCAGGTCGCGGACGCGGCACGAGTAACCCCACTCGTTGTCGTACCAGGCGACGACTTTCACCAGGTTTCCGTCAATGACTTTGGTGAACCCGGCGTCCACCATGGACGAGTGCGGATTGCCGGTGAAGTCTTTGGAGACCAACTCCTCTTCCACGAATTGCAGAATGCCCTTCATGGGGCCTTCCGCGGCGCTCTTGAGGGCGGCGTTCACAGCTTCCGTGGTGGTCGGCTTCTCGACTACCACGACCAGGTCAACCACCGAAACGTCCGGGGTGGGAACGCGCATCGCATAGCCATCCAGCTTGCCTTTCAGTTCCGGGATCACAAGCCCGATGGCCTTGGCAGCGCCGGTCGTCGTAGGAATCATGGAGAGGGCGGCGGCGCGAGCCCGGCGCAAGTCCTTATGGGGCAGGTCCAGAATGCGCTGGTCGTTGGTATAGGCGTGGATGGTGGTCATCGAGCCTTTGAGAATCTTGAAATTATCGTTAAGAACCTTGGCTGGGGGCGCCAGGCAATTCGTGGTGCAGGACGCGTTGGAGATGATGTTGTGCTTGGCCGGGTCGTAGGCCTGCTCGTTGACTCCCAACACGATGGTGATATCTTCACCCTTGGCGGGCGCGGTGATGATCACTTTCTTCACTGTCCCCTTCAGGTGCTTTTTCGCATCTTCCGCCTTGGTGAAAAGGCCGGTAGATTCAACCACAACCTCTACACCCAGCGACGACCAGTCAAGTTCGGCGGGATCCTTGGTCTTGAAAACCCGGATCGACTTGCCATTCACGGTGATGGAATCGGTGGCGAAACCGACTTCGGCGGCAAAAATGCCGAATATCGAGTCATACTTCAGTAAATGGGCAAGAGTCTTCGGGTCGGTGATGTCATTGACCGCTACAATGTCGATCCCCTGATCGTCAAGCGCGGCGCGGAACAGGTTTCGTCCAATGCGCCCAAAACCATTAATTCCAACCTTAACAGGCATAAATAGTCCTCCCTTGTACTTAGTTGCAGAATCGATTCGAACCGAAAATCTTACGCGGGATGCCCGCGGTTGTCAAACCCCCTTGGCTGACCCCACACGGATAGCCGACATATCGTCAGAAGGGGCGTGCGGGACGCATCGTCGGCCGGCTGGCGGCAGACGGGCGCCGCGTCGAACTGGAAGTCCACGTAGCCGACATTCAGTCGTTCACGCTCTGGTCCCGAAAGCAGCGAGTTTAGCTTCGATTTTGCCAACACCAGGAGATTTTCGGCTGTTTGGGGCGCAGAATGAGGCCTATTTGCGCAACAGATCACCTTTTTGCACGCATTCAGAAAACTGAGATCCTTTGTTTTCAATGACTTCTTAGCTTCGTTCCCACTATTTTCCGTTTTTAGTAGCCTCTCGGCTTTCCCCGCGCCAGAGCGATCCGGGTTGGTTTCTCCAACCAGGGTGTCCCTCGCTCGCCTACGACATTGTGTCCACAATACAAGACTATAGTAGGCTATCATTTATCTCAGGCGTTGTCAAGTGAAAAGTGCGGAAGAGATTCGATTCCGGGGTCGAACGGGGAGAATTGATTCGTGAAAGGACGCGCGGTTTCACGCCAAGGCGCAAAGTGCGCAAAGCCCGCAGAGCGCTCGCCTTGCCGGGCCGGATGAACTTTTGGCGTCTCTTCACAATTTCGGGCAGCGGGGGGCAGAGGAACGGCGGGAAGTCGATTTTACAGTACGACTTGTCCCCTGCCCGCAAGCCCACACTTCGAAAGCGTCCGACTGACGCGCTCGTCACGGCCCGAGCCTTGCGCATGCCCTGCTCTTCACTGCTTCGCGCCGCCCTGTTTGACCAGTTCCAGGTCGAGAGTGATTGCGACATTTTCGGAGACCATGGCGGCGGGAATGGCGCCGACTCCGAAATCGCGCCGGTTCAGGGTGACGGTCGCAGAGGCGCCCATATGCGAATTGCCGCGCGGATCCTTGATAGGCTCAGACGGGCCCTCGACATCCAGCACAACTTCCTTGGTCACGCCATGCATCGTGAGGTCGCCGGTTACCTTCAGCTTACCCGCTCCGGCAGGTTCGGCCCGTTTGGATTTGAAAGTGATTGTCGGGAACTTCGCCACATCGAAGAATTTCGGGCTGCGCAGATCGTTATCGCGCATTTCAACGCGGGTGTCCACCGACGCGGCATCAAGCGTGGCTTCAATCGAGGATTTGGACGGGTCCGAGGGGTCGTATTGAATTGTACCGTTGAGTTTGGTGAAGTTCCCTCGAACCGTAGAGATTCCCATATGGCGCACGGCGAACTGTGCTGCGGTGTGCGCCGGATCAAGCTGCCAGGTTTCGGTTTGGGCCGCCGCAGAGACCGCTAAACCCATTGCTAATACTAAGATCCAAGCTTTCCGAGCCATCATAACCCTCCCTATTTGTGGCCTTCATCTGCTTCTCCACCCGCTCACGGCGACTTGAAGCTACCTCCATTCCGATTGTTGCAACGGATTCAGAAAGATCAAGCCGCCTGGCTATTCGTTTGGCAGCCTCTAAAGCCGTTCTGAACGAACTCGGATGAGAGCCCAGTCAGAAGCCAATATTACACTATTTTAGCCGGTCGACAGGACAATTTCAACCCACTACCGCAGGCCCGCTATGCTATGGTGGGATGGGCGCCTGGATTCCAGCGGTCCCCAGAAACGATGAAAACATGAATGTCATACCGAGCGAAGCGAAGAATCTGCATTAGTTCGCCTCGGACCGGAACTGCAGATCCTTCGCTTCGCTCTGCAGAAAGACGACGCGTATGTCCTTTGTAATCATCGAGGCTATTTCGACGAGCACGCGTCATCTTTCTGATCAACAAGGGCAGCCCCCGCGGCTGTCAATGCTCAGGATGACGGCGACTTTCACTTGCACGGGTGGGCCGCAGGCCCATGGCCACTTGGAATGGCAGTGTATTCTCGAAGCCGGAGGGGTTTGTGACGGAACTTAACCCGCAGGGGAAACAGATGGCCGACGAGTCGATGGTGCGCAACCTTGACGCTCAAGCCCGGGCGATCTGGCCGCAGGAAGGCGCGCTATTTCGTCGCTACGCACTGCCGGATGAGCCTTACATCCTCGATGCCGGCTGCGGGACGGGCGAGATTTCGTGGCGGCTGGCAGAGCTTTTTCCACGCGCTCGAGTGCTTGGAGTCGACATCATCGACGACCACTTGAAGCTCGCGCGGTCGCGTTACCAAAGCCTTGCACCACGCTTGTCGTTCGAGCGCCAGAGTGTGTTCGGGCTCGGCGCCGCCGCCCATGCATTCGACCTCACGGTGTGCCGCCACGTGCTTCACTCGATTCCCTACCCCGACCGCGTGCTCGCCGAACTGGTGCGAGTGACGCGGCTCGGCGGCTACCTGCACCTGATTCCGGAAGACTACGGGATGATTCATTTCCAGCGCGGGGCGCCTGATCCGCAAGACTTCTGGCACGACGTGCCGGCGCGCTTCGGAGCCGCCACCGGGACCGACCTCTTCATCGGCCGGAACACTTACGGAATCCTGGCGGCGATGAACCTGGAGGAAATAACGGTGGACTACATCATCGTCGACACAGTCCGTGTGCCGCGGGAGACTTTCGCCGCCATTCTCGAGGCTTGGCGGGACGGCTATGCCGGGCCGATCGGAGAGCTGGTGCCTTTGGCGCGCGACTCGGCGTGGGCGTGTTTTAATCAGATGATCTCCAACATCCGCGATCCGCACGGATATGCGGTATGGATGGTGCCGGTGGTGAGTGCACGAATGCCGCGTAGCCAGGCGAACCCGTCAGGCTCTTCGTAGGCGGCGATTCAAGAACTCCAGATTCCAAATTCAAGAGCGTGGAACGAGAGGGAAGCGTGGAGCCCGAAACCTTCGCGTAGCGCGAAGAGAAGCTCTGACGCAGCGCGGCAAGGCCACGTTTCACTCCGCAGCCAGCTCTCTTGTCTCGCCAGGATGTGCTATCGTTGGAGGCGATGCTGCCCGGGTTAAAAAGCCAATGGCTCGCGATCCTGCTGGCACTTCAGCTCCCGGCGACGCCTCCAGGCGAAATCACCAACGTCGAGCTGAAGCCGGCGACAGTTGAGGCCTTCAACCGCTACGTGCAATTGACGGAAGCGCGAATCAAGGGAGAAGTCTCGGCGCCTGAAAAGTTCCTGTATGTGGACGGACTTCCTCCCGAGCGCCGGTCTCAAGCCCTGGCCGCCCTGCAACGCGGCGAGGTGCTCATGGAGCGGCTTCGAACGACGGACCGGCCCGGGCAGACCATCGATGCGCCAGGGGGCCTAATCCACCATTGGCTGGGTGTGGTTTTCGTTCCCGGCGCTACGCTTCAACAAACCCTGGCGCTTATGGAAGACTACAATCACCACCAGGACGTTTATGGACCGGAGGTGGTGCGGTCGCGTCTGCTCAGCCGGCAGGATAACGACTTCAAGATCTTCTACCGCCTGAGGAAAAAGAAGGTCATCACCGTTACACTCGACACCAACCATGAGGTTCATTATTCCCGAGTAGATTCGGAACATTGGTACAGCCGGTCATCCTCGACTCGAATTGCAGAAGTGGTCGATGCCGGCACGCCGAGCGAACACGAAAAACCCCTCGGGCGTGATGGCGGATTCCTTTGGAGAATCAATTCTTATTGGAAGTTCGAAGAGAAAGACGGCGGCGTGTACATCGAGTGCGAGTCAGTTTCACTGACGCGAGACATTCCCAAAGGATTAGGCTGGCTCATTAAGCCGTTCGTAACCGGCATCCCCAAAGATTCCCTCCAGATGACCATGGGCTCAACTCGGGCAGCCCTCGAGGCAGAAAAGAACGGAAAGTAGAAACTGGAAAACAGAAAGTGGTGCGGAGCTGATTGTCAGCAGGATGCTGAAAGACCCTTTCGGTGTGTCATTCCGAGGATTCTTAGGCCGGCGGGTCGAGTTCGGGCATGGGTGCGTGCGCACTCGGGCGTTCGATCGCGAGCCCGCGCAGGGTCCCGGCCGCTCAATTTGGCTTCAATTCCCCCGGCTCAGCGCGTCGCTGCTGGCTGGCCATCCAGAGTCTGTTGAGTTCTCGCGCGGCATTGTCGGAGGCGGCTCGAGTGAGGAAAGAATACTCGACGGCCGGCTGTTCGCTG
Source organism: uncultured Acidobacteriota bacterium (assembly GCA_963831905.1). GTDB lineage: Bacteria > Acidobacteriota > Terriglobia > UBA7540 > UBA7540 > CAVROP01. Next base: position 1,837,692 of record CAWHRX010000010.1, read on the forward strand.
AGGGGAGCCCACGAATCGACCACGTGAAACCAAATACGTCCCTTGCGTTCCCAAGAAATCACCTGATAGCGAAAGTCGACCATAACTAACCTCCCTCTTGGCATCCCGATTGAACCGTCGCCGGACCAAATGGGACGGCCATCCGCACCTGCCGCCTGACTGAATTCCGCCGCTTCAGGGCTTGCCGCGAAGCCAGCGGCTCCCCGGCCCAGCCCGTTGGGCCAGGCTGCGTTAGGTCGCCCCGTTGGGGCTAACCGTATCGCCGCTCCCTGACCCTTGGCTCGACCTCTTCTGCTCCAGTAGCGAATATAGCACAGGCATGACCAGCAAGGTGATGAAGGTCGAGATGGAGAGGCCGCCGATGACGGCCAGGGCCAAGGGCTTTTGCAATTCCGCCCCCGCTCCCAGGCCCAGAGCGAGCGGCAACAAGCCAAAGAGCGTGCACAAGGTCGTCATCAGAATTGGACGCACTCGAATCTTGCCGGCCTGCACCAGGGCTTCGCTCAGCGGCATCCCCTGCTCCTCCCACAACTTGTGCACGTACTCAAACAAGATGATACCGTTCTTGACGACCAAGCCCACCATCAGGACGATGCCCATGAATGACGAGACGTTGAGCGCCGTCCCGGTAGCAAACAGCATACCGAAGACGCCCAGCAGCGAAAGCGGGGCTGCCGACATGATAATCAAGGCGGGTGCGAAAGCGCGGAACTGGATCACGAGCACAATGAAGACCGCCGCCAGCGCCAAGCCGAGCACGGAGAGCAGGTCGCGGAAGGAGCTTTGCTGGCTCTCATAGAGCCCACCTATTTCGTAGTTGGTCCCCACGGGAAACTGGATGGAGCTCAGGAGGTTCCTGACGTCCCGCACGGCGCTGCCCAAGCCTCGATTCTCGAGTCGGGCCGAAAGCGCCACCATCAAGCGCTGATTTTCGCGCGTCAGTTCGCTCTCCCCTTGCTGGGCCTGGATGCTCGCCAAGGCGGAGACTGGCACGATCTGCTTAGTGGGCGTTAGGATCGGGAACTGCTGCACGTCCGGGTAATTATACCGGAACGAATCCGGAAACCGTACGCGGATGCCGATGGTGCGGTCGGTCTGTCGAAGGTCAGTCTCCGTCAAACCCAGCAGTCCCGCGCCGACCTGCTGCGAGACCTGGTCCGCCGTGAGCCCGAGATGGCCTGCCTGTACGGGATCAACGCGCACGACGATTTCCGGGTTGCCTTTAAGAATGCCCTGATAATCCACGATGCCGGGGATCTGCTGCATTTTCGGACCGATCTCGTCCGCCAGTTTCTCCAGTTCCGGCATATTGCTGCCAAAGATCTTTACCTCGATGGGATTGGGGGTTCCCTCCATGTCGCCGATCATGTCCTGGAGCACTTGCGCGAACTCGACCCGTACGCCAGGGATACTGCTGAGGATCTTCTGGCGCAGGTCATCCATAATCTCTTCGATGCCACGTTCACGCTGGGAGCGTGGCTTGAGCTTGGCGACAATCTCCCCGTGGTTCTGCGCGGTTGCGAAAGGCCCCATCTCCGCTCCGGTGCGGCGCAAAAAGGCCTCAATTTCGGGTGTCTTTTGGACTATCTCGCCGACTAGATGGAAGAGGCGATCAGTTTCGGCAAGCGACGTCCCCGCCGGCGTGTACGTGTCGAGGACAAAGCCGCCTTCGTCCATTTCCGGGAGGAAACCAGTCTCAGTTCGCGTATAGAGAAACACCGCTACCGCAATTGAAGCCAAAGTGGCGGCAGCCACGACCCAACGCCTGCGAAGCGACCAGCGGACAGCCCGTTCATAAGCCCGATTCACAGGCCCAATGAAACTCTCTGCCGATTTATGGTGCTGCTCGGGAGAAAGGAAGCGCTGCGAGAGGAGAGGGATAAGAGTTAACGCGAACACCAGCGAAAGCAGCACGCAAACCGCGAGGGTGAGGCAAAGCGCCGAGAAGAATTCGCCCACCACACCTTTCAATAAGGTCAAGGGAGAGAACACCACCACCGTAGTTGCCGTCGAGCCGATCACCGCGTTCAGCAATTCCTGCGTGCCTTTTTCGGCGGCCTCGGCAGGCGGCTCGCCTAAGCCGAGATGGCGGTAGATGTTCTCGATGATCACCACCGCGTCATCGATGATCAACCCGATCGCGACGGCTATTCCGCCCAGCGACATCAGGTTGAGCGTGCTGTGGAACAAGTTCATGAAAAAGAAGGTGCCAATGACCGTAATGGGTAGCGTAATGGCCGCGATCAAGGTGGTGCGGCTTTCGCGCAAAAACAGAAAGAGGATGACCACCGCAAGGAGACACCCGATGAAAACCGCGTCGCGAATGCTGGCCACCGCCTCGCGCACGAATTCCGCCATGTCGTAGACCACGGAAAGGTGAAGGGTTTTGGGAATCGCCGAACCGAGGTTCTTGGTCAGCGCTTTCGCCTGGTCGGCCACTTGCAAAATGTTGCCACCGATTTGACGCGAGATGCTGATCAGGGCGCCCGGCTGGTTGTTCCCGTACACCAACATGCGGGGATCTTCGATGCCGTCCCGCACCTCGCCGATATCGCGCACTCGAATCGGGGTTTGGCCATCAACTGCCACGACGGAATTCCGCACGTCGTCCAGATTGGTAAACTGGCCGGTGGCCAGGACGAGGTAGCGCGAATAGTCCTTGTCCAGGCGTCCCACGGAAGTCACCTCGTTGGTGGCTTTCAGCCGGTCGGCGATATCCGGTAAAGAGAGGCGATGGGCGAGCATTTTCTGAGGGTCGACGATGACGGACACTTCGCGGGTGTTGCTGGCCTCGACTTCCACCAACGCCACGCCCGGCACTCGGTTGAAGAGCGGCCGCAGGTTGTAGTAGGCATAGTCGCGCAAGTCCGAATCAGGGACGTTGCCGTTGAGGACAAACATCAGGATGGGCCAGGCGGTGGGGGTGATGCGCTCGACCTCGATTTCCGTCGATGGGGGCAGATCCGTCCTGACGTCGCTAACGCCCGCCTGCATTAACTGGAGGGCGTACTGCATGTCCGTGTCGGGATTGAATAGAACAGAAATCTCAGTGGCTCCCCGAATGGTCCGGGAGCGCACGCGCCAGACTCCCAGCACCGTCCGGGCCTCCTCCTCGAGAGGCCGTGTAACCGTCAGAAGCATATTCTGAGGAGAAAGATCGCCCGAATGCGCAATGATGACGATGCGCGGGAAGGAAAGCTCGGGATAAATATTGCTGGGCAGGCGAAAGACCGAAATCAGGCCCGCCGCCAGGAGCAAGCCAGTCAGCAGATACACGGCGCGGCTGTTCCGGCGAAAGAATCGCACAACGTTCATGATTTGACCTTGATTTTGGCGTGAGCGGGAAGGCCGTAGCCTCCACCCAGGATGATGGTCTCTCCCTCTTGCGCGCCGGAAAGCAGTTCGACGCGATCCTTGGTTTCGAGCCCCAAGGTGACGGGGACGGCCTCCGCTTTTTCGCCCTCCACCCGGTAAACCTCCGGATTCCCGTCCGAGTCGCGGTAGACTGCCTGGATCGCGGCAACCAGCGTGTTGCGGTGACTCTCCAGGGGCACTTGCGCGGTGATGAACATCCCTAGCCGCAGCCGTCCCGCACCATTGGCGATGCGGATTCGCACTAGCCCGACATTGGTGGCGGGATCGACGGCTGGGGAGATGGCCACAATGCGGCCCTGAAACACCTTGCCCGGAAAGGCATCGGTGGAGATGCTGAGCGCCTGCCCCACGCGAATCTTGTCCAAGTAAAGCGCCGGCACGTTCCCGTAGAGTTCCACTTCCGCGGTGTTCGCCACCTCAAAGATCGGCTGCGCCGCCGTGCCGTCCACCTGTTCGCCGGTGCTGAGCAGGCGTTTTACAACCATCCCCGTCAGCGGAGAGCGCACGTCGGTGCGCGTGAGGTTCAACTGAGCCAGCGAAAGGGCGGCCTCTGCCTGATTAAGGAGAGCCTTGTTGACGGCGGATTGAGTGCGTGCATCCTCAAAATCTTTTTGCGCAGCAATGCCGCGTTCCAGCAGTTTCTGGTTGCGTTGCAGGCTCAGTTCGGCGTTGTCCACGTTGGCTTTGGCTTGATCCACCGCCGCCTGGGCCTGGCGAACCTGGTCGTGAAACGGCCGGTCGTCAATCTTCGCCAGTACCTGCCCCTCGCTGATGTGATCACCCTCCGCCACCGCCATGTGGGCGACGCGACCGGGAACGAGCGAGCTAACGCGAACGTCCTGGTTGGGCAGCGCCGAAATAGTTCCGCTGACGGACAGAGTGGATTGAATGTCTGCGCGCTCGACGCGCGTTACGGTTATTTCCGCAACCACGTTGGCTGCGGCTTCGTCGCCCCCCGCATCTTCATCTCCGGCTGATTTCTTCGAACAAGACGGCATAAGTAATAAGGCAAGCGTCAAAGTCAGAAAGTATATTGCCGGTTTGATTCCGAGCATAAACTGTAGGGGCAACCCTTGTGGTTGCCCGTGGGCGGCGGCAAGGGACGCCACTCCATCGTGCGACCCGAAGATCGGTGTACATTTAGATTCCATTTATTCCACCGTTCCCCCCACGGATTCCTCCAGACCGGCATAAAGGTCCTGCAGTTGTTCGAGGCTCTGAAGATAACTGCTTTCCACGCTCTGCACATCCTGCTGGGCCTGGATTGCCGTCAAAATGCCGGTTTTGCCGGCTCGATAGCTTTCCTCCGCCAGGCTCTCCAATTGACGCGCCACGGGAAGCAGCCGGTCGTGATAGAGGCGAACCTGCGTGCGCTGAGCTTCCAGGTCATAGAAGGCGGATTCCACGCGGGCGGAAACAGAACGCTCCGTGGCGGCAGTTTCGGCGTCCAACACGCGCGAGTTCGCAATCGACTGCGCAATTTCGCCTTGATTGCGATTGAAGATCGGCAGGCCGATGGAAACCTGACTGCGTGGACCGTAACGGTAATCGTGAGGCGAGTTGAAGTCCAGGCCGGCCTCAAACGTCACGTCGGGAATCCTCTCCGTCTTTAATAGCGAGCGCCGGCTGTCTTCAACCTTTCTTTCCCCGCCCAAGTGCTGCAAGTCGGGGTTCGATTGGTAGGCACGGCCGACGAGGTCTTCCAAACGCGCGGTGGGGGTTGCGTCTTCGAGAGTCCCCGCCAACTCCCAGGGTTTGGTGGCGCGTTCGTTCAGCAGCGCGTTCAGCTCGCTGAGAGAAACGATCTCACGCTGCCGCGCCACCTCGAGGTCAGCCTCAGCGCGGGAGGCTTCCAGCCCGCTCTGAAGCACCTCGAGTTGCGCTACATCCCCGGCGGCATAGCGGTCCTTGGCAATCTGTTCGAGGCGCTTAGCCAGGTCGACCACGCGTGACAGCCTCTCCGACTCCGCGCGCGCGTAGGCCGCCGAGTAGTAGGCTTCGCGGGTGTTCTTTCGCACCTGGCGGGCCAGAGTAGCAACTTCGACCTCAGTTAGCGCGCCTTCCTGGCGAGCTACCTCAATCCTGCGGCCGCGTTTCCCGCCGGTCTCAATGGGTTGGTCGAAAAAGAGGCTTTCGTGCGGCTCATCCCGTAAAGCGGTGAAGTTGGCTGTGGGATTGGGTCTTTCCTTGGCAATCTGGATTCCGGCCAGAGCCACGGCTCGCTGCCGCCGCGCTGCCGCGAGGTCCAGGTTTTGCTTGTCCGCAAAGTCGAGCGCCTCCGGGAGGGTAAGCCGGGGCGGTTGCTGTGCCGGCACGGAGCTAATGACACTTAGCAGAATTAACACCAGCCACGCCAATTTCTTCATTTGCTACCTGCCGACCACCACAATGACAAACGAGTCGGGTTTCATTTTACCCCGTCGCTCGCCGGGGGCCGGCGGCTCGAAGTCGGCCGCCGATAGGAAAATGTTGTGAGTTTTCTCGTCCAGGGCCATGGTGCGCGCGCTTCGCTTAGTCGGAACGTTTTCCACCACCGAGAACTTATTCGGCGAATCTTCATGCACCACGGTGAGAGTTCCGTCGCCGTTGGAGGCAAAGGCGTATTTCGTCTCGGGATCGAAACGGTTGGCATCCACGCCCTGCCCGATGGGCGGCGTAGCGACGACCTTTCCGCTATCCGCATCCACGACAGCCATCATCTGGTTGTGACATCCCGCAAACAGGCGGCGGTTCTGCGTATCCATTGCCAGGCCCGAGGGCTCCTCGCAGGGGGCCAGCGGCCAGCGGTTCAGCACCTTCAGGTTTTGCGCATCGAGCTGAACGATTTCGGACTTGTCCTCGATGTTGACGTAGATGTTTCCCTTCCCGTCCGCCGCCGCAAACTCCGGCCGGCCCGCCAGGTCGACCGTGCCCGCAACCGTTCCATCGGCGGCATTGATGGCAGTCGCGTTATTGCTGCGCCCGTTCATCGTAAAAACGCGCTTCGTAACGCCATCGTAAACAATTGCGTCCGGGTTGGTTCCGGTGGTCGCCGTGCCAAGGGTTTTCAAGGTCTTCAGGTCGAAGATGGTCACCGTGTTGGCTCGGCCGTTACTCGTGAAACCGCGTCCCAATTCCGGCGCCACCGCAATGCCGTGTACGCCTTGGGTGTCAGGAATGTCACCCACGAGCGTGTAGGAGTCAGTATCCATGACCTGGACGTGGGTTCCGCGCGAGATGTAGAGGCGCCGTCCCTCACTGTCCACGGCGAGATAATCCCAGAAACCCTCGCCACCCGCAGGAACAGACTTAATGACGTGATAGCCGGAAGCGCCTGCTGATTGTCCGGCTGCACTGGAGCATATGCCCGTAAAGAGGACTGCTGCCAGAGCGACCACCGCGAGGCTTGCCAGAAGCGTGACGGTCTTGAGCATGGAACTGAACCTCCTCTTGTAATTTAGGCTTAAAGCGTACACCTGAAATCTGAAAATAACCTGAACGTTGGGCGTAGCATGGGTGGCCCGAGCATCGATCAGGATTGCCGCATTGGCACGGTAGGCTAATACGCGCCGGGGTAGGGCTTGGCAGCCGGTTCGTAATCTCCGCCGTACATATTCTTGTGATTGGTGAGAAGGTCGCCGGACTCCGGCAAGCGAACCTCCCCGATGGAAGTGGAGCCCGGCGAGAAGGCAACCTCTCGTGACAGAGCCTTGAGGGCCTCAGGGAGGCAGCGTTCATGCCAAACATTGAGTTGGTATCGGCCGGCGGGAACGGAGCTTATGGTCACCTCGCCCACTGCGTTGGAGACGGCGTAATAGGGATACTCGAGCGCGATGATCACAGCGCTCATTTCGGGATGGATGTTACAGAAGATATAACTCACTCCCGGCTTGTTGAAGGTGATGGCACGCGTAGCGCCGCCCTCATAGAGCCCGAGATCGAATCGCTTGCCTTCAAAAAGTGAGAATACGTTGTGAAAAAAAGGATCGTGGTTGGGGAACTCAACAACCGCACCCACCGGCACGATGAGGAGATGAGGTAGGAACCGCTTGTTCTTTTGGACGAGTTGGAACCGGTGCGGCGTCGATTCGAGGCGGTCAGGAGGGAACTCGGAGGCGTCGGCGAGGGGAGTGAGGAAGACCACTACGTTCGAGTTGTCGACGGACTTGCCACGACTCGCCGGTGCAAGCAGGGTAACGCGGCCCGTCACCGCCAGGCCTTGCGCCGCTGACCCAGTGCGCGCGGCCAGCGCCCCGACAAGCAATAGCCAATAGCAGCAGCGCCATGACGCGGCTTTCATCGGATCAACTCCAACCAAGCGGCTGTCATGCTGAGCGAAGCGAAGGATCTCTGCAGTTCCCTACGATCCTGCGATCTACCACCAACTGCGGAGATCCTTTGCTTCGCTCAGGATGACATACGCAACTTTCTTTACACAATCAGGCATTCATGCTACAGGCACGTCAAAACAGGGCCGCGGCCCCCAGTCCCACCTGGTTCGCAGTAAACATGCCAGGATGAGTCTCCACCGTTCTCAGGCGGCGGTACTCGAGCGAGAAGATCAGATTCGAGCGGACGTGGTAGATACTGTTGAGAAACCAGCTCTGGTTTCTTCCGATCGCCAAGCTCTCGTAGCCCTCATCCTGGTAAGTGTACTGGAGGCCGGGCGTAGGAGTGAAATCTTCACCATAAGCGCCGTTGAACTCGAGCTTGGGCAGCGCCATGAATTTTAATTGCGCCCATCCGCCTGTGGAGTTGGGGGCGCGAATGACGGTTTGCGGATCGTCCAGATAGCCGTAATACGCGATGCTTCGGCCTTCAGCGGCGCCCAGTCCCCCAATCGCGCGGCCGCGGTAAAACTCTCCGCTCAAGGATAACCGTTGGCTGAGGGGGAGGCTCCAGTCCGCGGTTCCCGCCCACGCATCCACCAAGCGGCCATAACCCCAGTTCTGGCGCGCGTAGTAACCGCCGGCCCCAATCGAAGCCGGCCCGAAGGGCGTGCCATGTGTCCAGGCAACTCGAGCGGCGTAGGCGGGTTGTCCCGATTTCTCTCCGGCCTCAGCGGCACGATAATAGGGATCGGCAGGGAGCTCGCCGGTGAGCGGGTCCATGAGCCCTCCTTCGAGCGATACGCTCGACCCCTCGGTCAGAGAGATGCGGTGCTCAAGGTAGACTTGCGGAGTCCACACCCACAAGTTGCCGGCAGAAGACAAAGCAGGGTTGGCTACCGAAACCAGCGAGGTGGGCGAAAGAGGAGAGAAAAACGGAGCCTCTTGCCCGGCAACCAGGGACGTCTTCTCCCAATCCAGTCGCAAGCCCGCGGTGCGCATGCGAACCAAACCGGTTGTGATTCCATAGGAAGTGGACGGGAATCCTCCGAAGAAATCCATCTGAATTTCGGCACTGCTTCGCGCCCCGGCGATGCTCGGCCCGAACACTTCAAGCCCTACGAGCGATTGCCTGGCCGTCGCGCCGAAGCCGGCATTTGTTTCCGAGTCATAGTGAGGGGTGGCGTAGTCGGGCACATCAAAGTTATCCGTCGCCCCGCGAGTGGTGAAGGCATTCAGGAGCGCCATGCCGGAGAGCCGCACACGGTATTTCGAGCCGCTCTCCACCTTGGTCTGATACTGGTCATCGACTTTCGCGCTGAGCAACTGGTGCTCCTCTTCCATCTTGGAGACTCGCGCCTCGAGTTGCGGTACTTCGGCCTCGCGGCTAGCCGTCGCGGGTGGAACGGGGGCGGTTGGAGCCTTTTCCTGGCCGGTGCTTGCGGCCAGCCCACCCTTGATCGCCGAGAGTTGCTCTCTGGCCGCTTTTAGATCCTGCCGAAGCTCCACGAGTTCCGTGCGCGTCGCCGACACCTCCGCGCGCATCGCTTGAAGAGCGGAGCTCAGTTCCTGGATTTGGTCATGCAGGTCGGCCGGGCTGGCAGGAGTCGGGCGTGTCTCCGCAGGCTTTGCTGCGGCCGGTTGCTCTTGGGGAGAACCGTTGAGGGTCGTCACAAGAAACGCCGCGAGCAAGGCGCTCGCGACTTTCACTGAGCGATTCATGCAGGGCAGCTCCATTGCACCTCCTTACTTCAAACCGCGAAGTCAACAGTCGAGGAGTCGAAAAGTTGGCGTCTGCTGCCCCCTTTCGCCGCCTTGACCTTCAAGCCTTCAATTTCTTTCCGCTCCCGCCGCGACAGCAAGAGGGAAGGCTTCGAAACCAGTTCAATCGTGTTTGCCCAAGACACCTTTATTATCTAACACTATTGTCACAAATCCTAAGAGCTTTGCTGCCCCCCAGCACGAACCGTGGTGCGGGCGTCTCGCCCGCAGTGGCGCGGGCATTCCTTCGCTGCGCTCAGGACAGGCTCTGCCCGCGAACCGGAACTGCACGCTCCCGCCACAGCGGTCGGGACGCCCGCACCACCCCTCAAGGCAACGCCCAGTGCAATCTTATTATCCTAGAGATATACTGGGGGAATTAGCGGCGCCTGCCGCCATGGGCTAAATCGTTCTTGCAGGAAAGCGAGGTTCCTGATGCCATCGGTCTTACTCATCGAGGACGACACGAGGATCCACAAGACGCTCAAGGTGCTGTTTGAATCGGAGGGCTATGCGCTCCGGGTGGCCCCGGACGGGGTTTCCGGAGTCGAGGCCTTCCGCAGCGCAAAGCCCTCGGTGGTAATCCTGGATCTTAAGTTGCCCAAGCTGTCGGGACGTGATGTTCTGCGTGAGATCAGGAAAGAAGCAGCATCCCAGCCGGTCATCATTCTGAGCGCCGTTTCCGAGGAGGTTGACAAGGTCTTACTTCTGGAACTGGGCGCGGACGACTACGTCACCAAGCCGTTCAGCCCCAAGGAACTGCTGGCGCGTGTTGGCGCCGTGATGCGCAGGGCGGAAAGAACTCTTCCCAGCGATGCCTACAGTTTTGGGGATGTGGTTGTGGATTTTGCAAGAATGGAAGTCACTCGGGAGGGCAAACCGGTCACGCTCACTGCCCATGAGTTTAAGACACTGAAGTACTTCACCCAGAACCCCGAACGGGTGCTGTCGCGCGACGAGTTGCTCAACCAGGTCTGGGGTTACGAGTGCTATCCCTCCACGCGCACCGTGGACAATCACATTCTCAGACTGCGGCAAAAGCTCGAAAAAGATCCTGTGAACCCCTTGCACTTTCGCACCGTTCACAAAGTTGGATATAAGTTCGTGCCGTTTTTGAAAACTGCGAATGCGGGCTGAACCTAGCCTGCTAGCTGTCACTCCTCGCTGCGCTCGGAATGACACTTTTGCGGGAAGCTATCTCACATTCAGGTGGGCGATCTTTCTTGATGCATGATCGAACCAAAATCCGAGCCTGGTATTCAGGAATCAGTGGCAGGGGCCGCCTGCGCACCAAGTTTCTGCTGTCCTTGCTTCTCGTTTCCGCTTCTTTAACCTGTTCCACTCTGCTGGTCGTCCGGCATCGGCTGCAAATACAGATCAGGGAAGAGATTCGGCAGGACCTGCAAAATTCCGTGGTCACTTTCCAGATCTTTCAACGGCAGCGCGAGATGGGGTTAGAAGGCGCGGCGGCGATGGTGGCTAATCTGCCTATCATCGAAGCCCTGATGACGTCCAGGGACGCAGCAACAATTCAGGATGCCTCGGCCGCGCTGTGGCGAAAAACCCGGGGAGACTTGTTCGTGCTGGCCGACCGCCAGGGGCAGTTGATGGCGCTCCATGCCGTAAATCCCAGCCTCACCCCGGCGCAAGCGGGCGAAATGCTGCAACGATCTCTCCGCAGCGGAGAAGCGCGCGACTGGTGGTTTGGCGGCGGACGCCTGTTTCGCATCTTCGTGCGGCCTATCTACTTTGGGGAACCTGCCAACGGCACAGAACTCGGCCTGCTGGTACTGGGTTCGGAGATTAACGAGCAAGTTGCCGAGGACATACGCCAGGTGGCTTCAAGCCAGGTCGCATTTCTTTACGGGCCCACGGTCGTGGTCAGCACTCTATCGGGCAGGCAAAGAGATGATTTGGGCAAGCTGGCCCTCGAGCCAGGGACCTCGACCACGCAGGTCAATGCTGGATCGTCCAGGCTGGACGTGGTTCCTGCGGATGTGGAACTCGGCCACGAAAAGTTTCTTGCCATGTCCACTGATCTCCCACCCAGCAGTTCGCTTCCTGCCAGCCTGGCGGTCCTCAGATCCTACGACCAGGCTGCCCGGTTCCTGAAGAGTCTCAACCGCTGGCTTTTCGGTCTAGGCTTGACGGCAATACTGGCGGGGAGCCTGCTGGTATTTCTGATTTCGGACACCTTCACTCGTCCGCTCGCCAACCTGGTGAGGGGCGTGCATGCGCTCGAGGAGGGCAACTTCAACTATCCGCTCGAGGCACAAGGAAGAGACGAAGTGGCCGAGCTGACTCAATCGTTTGTCACCATGCGGCGCACCCTTTGGAGCGCCCAGCAGGAGTTGCTGCGGGCGGAACGGCTAGCCACTGTCGGGCGCATGGCCAGCTCCATCTCCCACGATCTGCGTCATTCGTTGACCACTATTCTCGCCTACGCGGAGTTTCTCTCCGAAGGTGGGCTCACACAGGTTCGGCGCCTAGAGTACTACGAAGAGATACGGCAAGCCGTGAATCAGATGACGGATCAATTACGGGCACTGCTGGAGTTCTCGAGGGTCAAGATGGTGAACCGGCCCGTCCGCGCCAGCATCGTACCGGTGATTGAACGCGCTCTACACAGCCTCAAGGCTCGCCCGGCCTTCAGCGGTATCAAGGTGACGACCTCATTTGAAGGCGGAAGCGAGGGCTGGTTCGACCCCGCCAGCCTGGAGCGAGTTTTTCACAATCTACTGCTCAATGCCTGCGAGGCCGCGCCGCCTCAGTCAGGCCGTGTCCGGGTGGCGACGCGGCAGACTCCGGCAGGGCTTGAGATCCGCGTGGCCGATAACGGCAGCGGCATTCCCGCGGAGATTCGCGACACGCTCTTCCAACCCTTCGTGACGGCAGGCAAGGACAACGGCATCGGACTCGGATTGGCCACGGTCCACAAGATCGTGCAGGAGCACCAGGGACAGGTTGAAGTGGAATGTACCGGCCCGGAGGGCACGGTGCTGCGCATCCTGCTCCCGGCGGTTCCCTCGGAAGCCCGAGTAGCCAGCAGCAATACTCTCTGAAAACTCAACACGCAGAACCTACCGCGCCCCAGTCAGCAAACAGCGTGGGCTGCTGACTCCGACCGACGCCGGCGCGCGCTCCCCTTCACGGACACTGAATTGCCCGACACGAACTTTTTACCCTCTATTGACAACTTGATGACACCTCGCGTGCTCATGGCGGACTAATGTGAAGAGGTAATGCCCAATTTGTGAAGATGGGAAATCAATCAACGGAGGGGAAAGTATGGAAAGGAAAATGATTTGTGTGTCGCTGGCGGCGCTGGGGCTGATTCTAGTCGCAGCCAGCTTTGCCAGTGCGACGAGTATCTTCAACCAACCTGGAAACATCTTGATCTCCGACCAATTCAACAATCGGGTGATCGAAGTCGATCCCCGGACCAAGAATATCGTCTGGCAGTTTGGCAACGGATCAAGCGTGGCGGGCCCGCATTCGGTCGTGGCGCCCAACGACGCGGAGCGCGTCGGCAATCTGACGCTGATCTCGGGCACCGGCGCCCCCGCGGCCTCTGAGGCGACTTGCCCTGACGGGTGTGCAGACAACCGGGTCTTTTTGGTGAACCAAGCTGGGCGAATCGTATGGCAGTACGGGCAGGCCGGCGTGACCGGCGCGGGCTTTAATGAATTGAATACGCCGGTCCAGGCGACCTTCCTGCCGAGCACCAATATTCTGATCACTGACCAGGCGAACGAGCGTGTGATCGAAGTGACCTTGCGCCACGAGATCATCTGGCAATATGGGATGACAGGAGTGCCCGGCAACGGCCTTGACCAACTGAACAACCCCAACAGCGCGGAACTGCTCGAGAACGGCGACGTCCTGATCGCGGACGAGAGCAACAACCGGGTCATCGAGGTGAATCGCGAAAAGCAAGTCGTGTGGTCCTACAATAACTCCGGGGACCCCACGGTGCTGAATGGCACTGCTTTCGCCAGCCGGCTCCCCGACGGCGACACGCTGATCACCGACTCGAATAACAACCGCGTGTTCGAAGTGGATATGAACGGCGACCTTGTCGGCTCTTACTATTCCACCGCCTCGGGCACCGTGCCGAATCCGCTTCCCACTCGCGCCGTCCGCCTTTTCAATGGGAACACGCTGATCAGCAACCAATTCGCCGGCCAGGTGATTGAGGTTAATCCCGAGGGTAACATCGTGCTCAGCTTCGGCACACTGGGCGCGAATGATAACGCCCCGGGCGACCTCAACGCGCCCTACGACGCCAAGCAGATCGGCGACTACTTCGGCCTTACGCCGCCCTTTGTGGATGTGTTCGCAATTGAACGTATGCTCTCTGTGCTGGATCTCAATTAGGCGGGGGCGTAGGCTGCAAAGGAATTCACCACAGAGCGCACAGAGAACGCTGAGAAAACTGCCCAGGGTTTTCTCTGCGAACTCTGTGACCTCTGTGGTGATTCATCAAGAAGCCACGGGCAGATGCGCCAGCGACTCCTTGATCTTTTCTTCCGGGTATTCGTAATCGGCGAGTTCGCCGGCAAAGTATTTTTCGTATGCGGCCATGTCGAAATGGCCGTGCCCGCTCAAATTGAAGAGGATGGTCTTCTCTTTCCCTTCCTCTTTCGCCTTCAGGGCTTCGTCGATCGCGCAAGCGACCGCATGGGAGGTTTCAGGGGCAACGATAATTCCCTCTGCGCGCGAGAAGGTTATAGCCGCTTCAAAGCATTTCAATTGCAGATAATTCACCGCTTCGACCACACCCTTGACGGTGCAGAAGGCTGACCAGCGGGGCCATGCCGTGATACCTCAATCCACCGGCATGGATGCCCGCTGGAATAAAGTCGTGCCCCAGAGTGTCCATCTTCAGCAGCGGCGTCATCCCGCTCTTGTCGCCAAAATCGTAGGCATAGACGCCTTTCGTCATGGTCGGGCATGCGGCGGGCTCGACCGCAACCAGGCGGATTTGCTTTCCAGCCGCCTTGAAGGGCACGAAGGGAAAAGCCAGCCCGGCAAAGTTGCTTCCTCCGCCGCAGCAGCCAATCACCACGTCAGGGAAGGCCCCGGCCAGCTTCAATTGAGCGATTGCCTCTTGCCCGATGACGGTCTGGTGCAACAGAACGTGATTGAGGACGCTGCCCAGTGAGTAATTAGTGTCTTTGCGATCCGCCGCGTCTTCGACCGCTTCGCTGATGGCAATGCCTAAGCTGCCCGGGCAGTCCGGATCTTCGGCAAGGACCTGTCTTCCGGCGGCGGTCTGGTCGCTGGGCGATGGAATGCATTTGGCGCCCCAACACTGCATCATGGTGCGCCGGTGGGGCTTCTGATAGAAGCTGCACTTTACCATATAAACCATGCACTCCTGGCCGAATACATTGCAGGCGAACGCCAGAGCGCTTCCCCATTGGCCCGCCCCAGTTTCTGTGGAGATGCGCTTAATGCCTGCTACCTTGTTGTAGTAGGCCTGTGGCGTCGAGGTGTTCAGCTTGTGGCTTCCTGCCGGCGAGACGCCTTCGTTCTTGTAGAAGATCTTCGCCGGAGTTCCCAGGACTTGCTCCAGCCGGCGCGCCCGGCATAGCGGCGTTGGCCGCCAGAGCCGCAGGATGTCGAGCACGGGCTCTGGAATCGGAATCGTCGGGGCAGCCGAAACCTCCTGCTCGATCAACTGCGGGGGGAATATCGCCTCCAGGTCGCCCGGTCCCGCGGGCTTTAGCGTCCCAGGATGAAGCGGAGGCGGCAAGGGCGCCGGCAGGTCAGGAACGATGTTATACCAAGTCTTCGGGATTTCACTTTCAGGCAGAAGGTATTTGTTGTCGGTCATGAGTTGGCTCCGGATAAGATTGCACCGCCCCGGCGGCAGCCCCCGCGCCGTCAGAACATGTGGTGAATTTTAGATGCCGAGGATAACACAAAACGCTTGCCTTCGGGAAAGGATCGCGGATTATTTTGGATCTGCTGCCGCGTGCGGGCGTATTGAGTGTCGCCGGTGTATGATTGGAATTATAGAGAGGACATTATGCTTTCTATTCGGCTGGACCCTGGCATCGAAAGGCGATTGGCCGACCTGGCACAGCGCTCGGGGCGGACGAAGTCTTATTATGCCCGCGCACTCATCGAGGAGAATCTTGAAGAACTTGAGGACCGTTGCCGCGCAGAGGCACGCCTTGAGAAGCGCCGCCCTTCTGTGACAAGCCGACAAGTGCGAAAAGAACTTAAGATCTCAAAATAGCTCCGGTCCAACACCTTCATCGTGGCACAGCCACCGCACATCTGGATCATCCCGCTTCTCGCCCTGACGCTCGGGCAGCCTGCTCGGGCCGAAGAGCGTGCACGAATCTATGTCTATGTGCAGCAGGAAACGCCCGTTCGCGCGTGGTTTCCAGTCTCGTGCGACGGTATGGTGGTTGCAGAGATAAAGCGCGGACGATTCTTCGCTATTAACGTAACGCCGGGCCGGCACATGCTGAGCGAGGAAAAGGGTGTGCCCACGTTTGTCGACGCGCGTTCAGGGCGAGACTCATTCATTCGCCTCAACTGGCATATCGAAGTAGGGCAACGTCCCATACCAGTCTGGGAGATCGTTGACGCCGCCAGCGCGTACAGGGACATGCTAATTCTGGCGTATATCGACGCGGCTAAGGCGCTTTCGAAATCAGTACCGAAGAAGGATCCGCGCGGCCCACCTCGCCTCACCCGGCGAGGCGCAACCGGCGATCAGTAGTGCGGTGCCTGGGACGTATGACGAGGCGAATTCGAGCGTGATCTTTCCACAAACCGCTTTTGGGCCAGGTAAAAGGTCCGGCAGCCAGCGGGAAGGCGCGGACCCCGGCGAGAGAAGAGCCTGGCGTCCCAGGCCCGAATGCTACGGAAACCTGCCGCTCGCAAGGCCCGACGGATCTCGGAGGCTGTCCACCAGACTTCTTCGACGCGCTCTTCAAATCGGCGCCAGCATCCCCGTTCACGGACGAACCAGTCAACATCCACGCAGCCCTTGGCGCGCCGCTGGTCGTAGCTGCCCCGCATAATCATGACGACCCCACGCTTTTCCGCGTACGAGGTCCCCGGCCAGTTTGTCTCCAGGTGCCGCCGGTTGTTAACGTCGAAATAGAAGTGACCCCCCGGGCACAAGGCGCGAGCCGCGGCGCGCACCACCCGCGCCAAATCCGATTTCCGCGGGACATGATTCACCGCGTCGTACTCACACGTGATCAGGTCAACTTTTTCTGGCAGCCGGAACATCCGCATGTCGCCGCGGATCAGAGTTAAGGTCGTCCCAGCTCGGCGTGCCTTCTCGCGGGCGAGGGCACACATCGTGCGCGAGAGATCCACGGCGAAGACTCTCATTCCGCAGCGCGCGAACTCGACCGCGGTGCTGCCCGTGCCGCAGGCTAAGTCGCAGGCGGAGCGCGCGTGGGGAAGAATCGTTCGTAGGATTCTCGCGCGCGCTCGCCGGTACGCGAACAGATGAGAAGTAAAGAAGTGGTCGTAATATTGGGCCAACAGCGCATAGGGCCGATTGGCCGCAGCTCCTGGCATGAATCCCACCGACTCGGGCTTGCGAGTCTAGCTTTCCAGCGCCTCGCGGCAATACGCGTAGCACTTCTTAACTTCCGCGATGGTGTCCAGGTGCTTATCATCGCCGTATTCGTATTCGATATTGGCGGGGATTTTCCATTTGTTGTCGCGAAGCAAGCAGAGAACCTCTTTAATGGGCGTGTCACCCTGGCCCAAGGGCAGGTTAGCTCCGTGGTTCTTCCTGCGGTCTTTGATGTGCAGCGTGACGATCTTCTGATGGTGCTCGCGAATATAGGCAACGGGATCGCCGTTGGCAGCCACGAAATGGCCGATGTCCAGGTTGACGCCGATATACTGCGACGCACCCTTCATGGCCCGAGCAAACGTCTCGGCGGTCGAGAATTCATCCGGGTCGCGGGTATCGTCATGGCCGTGGAAACCCACCATGATCTTGTATTTTTGGGCATACTGGTCAACTCGTGGTGCAACACTCACATTGGATGAAGAGGTGATGTATTTGACACCCAGCGCCTGCGCGGCCTTGAAGCCGGCCTCGATTCCCGCGTCTGTAACGCCTTTACGAAAAGCATAAGTGAGAGCATAAATCCTCACGCCGCCATTATCGAACTTGGTGCGGATGTCGTGAAAAGCACTGGCAGGCGCAGAAATCCACCATTTCTCCTGTTCTTTCCACTTTATATTGGACGGCACTACGTGCCCGTCAAACAGTTCGCACTCGCCCAATCCGACCGTCTTGAAAGCCTCAATGCAGGCATCCAGACCCATGTCCCGAAACGAATAACTCTGCGCGCCGATCTGAACCCCGCGAACTACGGAGTCAATGTAGGGCGCGCTCCAGCCTTTGCGGCTGACAGCCAACAAACCGGCAGAGCCTCCAATCAAAAGCTTGCCGGCGTCCCGACGTGATATCAAAGCCATAAAACCTCCTTGAAGTCTTAGGACCATCGGCGGTTAGTATAAGAAGCCGGACCGCATCTTGCAAGCGAGGAAAGGGTGAAGGATGACAGCGTAGGGGTAGGGCTTGCCCTACCCACGTCGGGGCCAGCACAATTGCGGGGACGGCAAGCCGTCCCCCCTACGACGCGGCCGTTCTCGCCGGATGGGGGATGGCACGTTTAGCCTTTACACTTTATCCTTTACCCTTTACCCTTTAGCCTCCACCTTTTGAAAGGAGCATCCCTTTGAGATCAGCCGCCAATCGTCTTTGCCTGGTCGCTGTTTTGGTTTGCTGGTTCTTTGCCGCCAAGGCCGGTGCGCAGTCCGGAGGTTCCTGGCCGTCGGGTGCGAGCCAATACCGATTCCACATGATCGGCAACGCGCATATTGACGCCCCATGGCTCTGGCCGTGGTCGGAGGCCATGTCCGTTGCGCTAAGCACATTCCGCTCTGCGCTGGACCGCATGACAGAGTACCCTGACTTCACTTTCACCGCGAGCTCCGCTCAATTCTACGAGTGGGTCGCGGAAACTGACCCCGCGATGCTCGAAGAGATCCGCAAGCGGGTGGAAGAGGGGCGGTGGGATCTGGTGGGCGGCTGGTGGGTCGAGCCGGACGTGAATATCCCGAATGGCGAATCGTTGGTCCGGCAAGGGCTCTACAGCCAAAGGATGTTCCAGCAGTTATTTGGACGCATAGCCCAAGTCGGTTACAACCCCGACTCCTTCGGCCATCCGGGAACCTTGCCGCAGATCCTCAAGCTGCAAGGCATGCACGCTTATGTCTTCATGCGTCCCCAGGCTCACGAAAAGAAGCTTCCTGCCGACCTTTTCTGGTGGGAGGGCGCCGATGGGAGCCGCGTGCTCACTTACCGCATCCCGTTCAGCTACGGAATTGATGACCGTATGCAGGAAGAGGTCAGCCACTTCATCACGGAATTAAAGGAGCCCACCAAAGAACTGATGGTCTTTTACGGCGCCGGCGACCATGGCGGCGGGCCCGCCAAGGAGAATATCCAAGCGATCCTGGATATGCAGAAGATGCCAGGCGCGCCGACATTCACTTTCAGCACCCCGGACCGCTACTTTAGCGAAGTACGAGCGGTTCGCGAACCGCCCCTACAATTGCCGGTGGTGGCGGACGATCTTCAGCATCACTCGGTAGGCTGTTACACGGCCGTGTCTGAGGTCAAAAAGAACAACCGAACTGCGGAAGCGGCTCTGACGACAGGCGAGAAACTCGCGGCCCTCGGTTCCGTGGTTGCTGGATTTGACTACCCCAAGGCCGACTTCACGGCTGCCTGGAAAAGGGTGCTGTTCATACAATTCCATGACAGCATGGCCGGGACCGCGCTTCCGGAACATTATGACGTGGCCCGGGAAGCCCACGGACGCGCTATCGACATCGCCGGTCAGGCGATGAACAAGGCGGCGGAGAGGATTGCCTTTCAGATTCCGACGCAAGACCCAAACTCCGAATACCTGGTGGTGTTTAATCCCCACGCCTGGAATGCCATGCTCAACGTCGAATACGATGTGGGCTGGGGTTTCGAGTACAACAAGGGCGCCCAACCCACCTCCGTGCTGGAAGATGAGAATGGCCATAGCATTCCCCACCAATGGATCCAAGCGACGACGGTGGTGGACGATCGCATGCGCGTCGCGTTTCAGGCGCCGGTGCCCGCTTTCGGATACCGGCAATTCCGATTGCGAAGCAGCCGGCCTGCCGCACCGCTTGTCTCGGCCGTGCATGCCACCGAGCGCCAACTGGAAAACGAACATCTGCGTGTCACCTTCGCGGACGACGGCAGCCTGACGATGCTCGACAAGGATACCGGGGCGCAGGTTTTCAAAAGCGGCGCGGGTGGAGCGCGGGCGATTGTGCTGGACGACCCCAGTGACACCTGGAGCCACGACGTGCGCTCCTACACCAAGGAACTTGGCGTATTCCGCAACGCGCGCTTCCGGGTGCTCGAGAACGGCCCGTTGCGCGCCACAATCCGTGTGCGCACGAACTACGGAGCGTCTGCTCTGCAGACGGACTGGCTGCTCTACTCCGGCGCCCGAACCCTCGAGGCCCGCGTCGCTCTCGATTGGCGCGAGCATCGCAAAATCCTGAAGTTCTCTTTCCCGGTGGATGTGCGGGATCCCCAGCCGACCTACGAAATTGCCTATGGGTACAAGGTGCGCCAGGCGAACGGCGACGAAGATCCCGGGCAGCGCTGGATCGATCTCTCCGGCCGACGCGCCGCAGGCGAGTATGGGCTGGCCGTCATCAATGACGCCAAGTACGGCTACAGCGTGCAGGGCAACGATATGCGCATCTCGATTACTCGCGGCGCGGTCTTCGCGCAACACCGGCCCCGCCAACTCGAGCCCAACGGCGAGTACCTCTGGCAAGACCAGGGCATGCAAACCTTCCGCATGCTCCTCGTGCCTCACACTGGCGCCTGGCAGGACGCGGGCGTTGTACGCATGGCAGAGGAGTTTACGGCCCCCATCCCGATCATTTATCAGGGAATCCATGCCGGCAATCGGCCCCTCTCTGCCTCTTTCCTTTCAGTGGATGCGCCGAACGTTGTGGTCTCAGTGGTGAAGAAATCCGAAGACGGCGATGACCTCATCGTCCGCTGCTACGAAACCGCCGGCCGCCCGGTGACGGCTAACTTGGATTTGGGATTAGTGAACCGCCGCTGGACCGGAAACTTCCGCCCACTCGAAATCAAGACACTGCGCGTGCCGCTCAACGGGGGGGAGATTCGCGAAGTTAACGTGCTGGAACAATGATTGACGATGGTCGATGGACGATTGTCGATTGAAGGGAAATCCACCCCACTCGGCTGCGCTCGGAATGACAGTCGTATACTAGGTGGGGACATCGTATGCCTCTCGAACTCCACCAACTTCAAAAACTCGACGACTACCGTTGGCTCGTGCCCAGGGGAACCAAGCCCGGCATGCTCACCGATGCGCTCATTTACACCAATGAGCGCCTGCTGATGGACTTGCTCAAAGACCTCTCTCTCGAACAAGCCATTAACGTCGCCATGCTTCCGGGCATCGTGGGCCGCTCGCTGGCCATGCCGGACATCCACCAGGGTTATGGATTCCCCATCGGCGGCGTGGCCGCCACTCTGCCGGACGAGGGCGGCGTAGTTTCACCCGGCGGAGTGGGTTTTGACATCAACTGCGGAGTGCGTTTGCTCTCGAGCACGCTGACGCTCGACGAGGTCCGGCCGAAAATCAAAGAACTGGTGAACCAGCTTTTCCGCGACATCCCTTCGGGCGCAGGCCAGAGCGGGAACATCCGCCTCTCCTACCAGGAACTCGACAAGCTGCTCAAAGAGGGCGCCGCATGGATGGTCGAGCACAACTACGGCAGGCCGGAAGATCTCGACACCTGCGAGGAAAACGGCGCCATCGACGAAGCCGACCCCGCCATGGTCAGCGACCACGCCAAGAAGCGCGGCCTGCCCCAGGTGGGAACGCTCGGTTCCGGCAACCATTTCCTCGAGGTTCAGTACGTCGAGCAGATCTTCGACCCGGCTTCGGCTCAGGCGATGGGGCTTTATCAGGACGAGATCGTGATCTTGATCCATTCCGGCTCGCGCGGCCTCGGCCACCAGGTCTGCACCGACTACCTGCGCGACATGGACGCCAGCATGCGCCGCTACGGCATCGACGTGCCTGACCGCCAACTGGCGTGCGTACCGGTGCACTCGAAGGAAGGCCAGGAATACCTCTGCAGCGATGCGAGCCTCGGCGAACTTCGCCTGGGCCAATCGCCAGGGCATCACCCACTTTACGCGCCAAGCCTTCCAGCGCATCTTCGGCCAGCAGGAAGAGTTGCGCGTCGTTTACGACGTCTGCCACAACATCGCGAAACTTGAGCGGCATCGGGTGAACGGACGGGACCGCAAAGTGATGGTGCACCGCAAGGGAGCCACCCGGGCGTTTCCCGCCGGGCGGCCGGAAGTGCCGGAAGTCTACAAATCCTGCGGCCAGCCGGTGCTGATCCCCGGCTCGATGGGGACGTCATCTTACGTTCTGGTGGGCGCCGAGGGTGCGATGCAGGAGACCTTCGGCACCACCTGCCACGGAGCGGGGCGCGTGATGAGCCGCACCGCCGCCAAGAAATCCCTCTTCGCCCAGAACGCCCGCCAGCGCCTCGAGGAGCAGGGCATCATCGTGCGCGCAGAGAGCCGCGACGGCATCACCGAAGAGATCCCCGAAGCCTACAAGGACGTGGACGTGGTCATCGATGTGGTTCACAACGCGGGGTTGGCGAAACGCGTGGCGCGGCTGAAACCGATTGGGGTGATCAAGGGATGATTACACCACTGAGGCGCGGAGGCACAGAGAGAAAGCCGTTTTCGTCAGCCCTCCTCGACTCTGTGCCTCAGTGGTGATAAGGTCTTCGTTTCTTTCACGGCCTCTAACTCGGCAGATTCACTTCCTCTCTTCTTCCTCGAGCTGCTGTGCCAGATAATTCTGCATACCGAGCTGCTCTATGAGGCCGAGTTGTTCCTCGAAGAAATCCACGTGGCCTTCTTCGTCGGCGAGGATTCCCTTCAGGAAATCGGCCGTACCGTTATCGCCCGCCTTGCGGCAAGTGGCGATGGCCTCGTTATAATCCGTCACCGCGCCGAGCTCGAGGGCCAGGTCATTCTCGAGTTGCTGTTTCACATCCTTCCCGACATTGAGCTTAGGCAGTTCGCTCAGGTTCGGCGCTCCTTCCAGGAAAAGCAGGCGCTCGATGAGTTCTTCCGCGTGCTTCATCTCATTGATGGATAGTTTCTTGACGCGCTTGCTGAGCAGCCCGTAGCCCCAGTTTTCACACATTTCGCTATGCAGGAAGTACTGGTTCAGTGCGCCCAATTCCTCCTCCAGCATATTTTGCAGAGATTTCAAAACTTCCGGTTTACCTTTCATAAGTCCTATCCTCCTGTTATGAATAAACCCGCTTTGAAAAGGTGTAGGGGTAGGGCTTGCCCTACCCTCGTTGGGACCAGCGCAAATGCGGGGACGGCAAGTCGTCCCCCTACAAGTGAGTGGTGGTCATGAATCGCTCGGCGGCTTGGAGTTTTCGTCCTTCTCTTGCACATGCGCCAGCAGCTTGCGCACGCTATTGGCAAGCTGCACGACCTCGCCTTCCCCTTCCACGTCAAACTCGATAGCATAATTCCCGACCGCCGCTCGATCCACCGCCGCCTTCAGAGCCACCAGCGGTTCCACCACGGTCCGCGGCAACACGAAGCTTACCCAAATGCTCAACAGGATCGTCAGAAACGAGACGGTGCTCAGCACCCACTCCGCCCGCCGCAGCAAAAGCCGCGCCCTCGCATGATCCCGCTGCACGCGCTGCCAGCTTCGAGCCTCAAGCTCCGACGACTCCTTCACAACCGCGTCGCTGGAGGAGCGGAGGTCGGCGGAGATCTGGCGGAACGCCGGATCCTCGGCCGCCAGCGAGGCCGCCACCTGCTCGTCAAGCGAGCCCAGGCGGTTGTGGAGTTCTTCCATCAAGGTTGCACGGTTGGTGCGGCTCGAGGCCTTTAACAAGCTATCCAGGTCTCGGGTGTAAGCCTGGATCACATCGCGAACGTGCTGTGCCGGTGCTTCGTTCACTTCCGCCCGACGCGCCACGGCCACCGCCATGCGCTGTTGATAGAACTCACCTTGGGCCCTCATCTTCTCGAGGGCCGCTCGCTCCTCCGGCTGCAATTTGAGGCACGAATCGATGATCTGCTGCATCGCCGCTAGCGCTTGGCGGTTCCCTTCCAGTTCCGCCGGGTCATAGAGGAGGAAGTAACTCCGCTCCGCGCGCAGCGCCTTCAGCATTTCCAGCGAGATCTGTTCCGCCTGCGTGGCCATCGGGGCATCCACGCTGACGATGCGGTCAACGATCCACCCCATCGCAAAGATGTAGTAAACCGTCAGGAAAATGACCGGCGCCAGGATCAACCGGACCAGGAACAGGCTATACGCGACCCGGCGGCGTAAAGGAGTGCCGCGGGCAAAAACCGTAAACGGTTTTCGAGCGATCCATGTCATCCTCGGCGCTACACGCATAGTGCGAGACGTACCAATGTGATTTCCCCCCAACTCTTAATAGACTACGATGAGTGGGATTGTAACCCAAAATCAGGCTCCCCGAGACGAATTCTGTTGACAGGCCGAGGAGGGCCTGGGCGGGACGGCGGGCAGGGGGCAGCCGCAAACGGAACTTTCACGCACCCCGTGGCGTATAGAGGATTGAATCCAAATCCGGGACAGGAGGCGAACATGTTCTGCCCACAGTGTGGAAAAGAGTTTACTAACCGGGTGAACTTCTGTTGCCAATGCGGCACGGCGCTTTTCAACCCGCCCGCGCCCCGCAAACCTCTCTCCCGCTCTCGGACCGACCGAAAGATCGCCGGTGTCTGCGCGGGCTTCGCAGACTATTTGAACCTGGATCCCAGCCTGGTCCGGATTCTCTGGGTCGCCTTGGTGGTCTTCGGCGGCTGCGGATTGCTCGCCTACATCATCGCCTGGATCATTATGCCCGAGCAGCAGCTCCCGCAGATCAGTCCTGCCCCCGCGCCGGGGGTCGCCCCGCAGACCGCGCCCGGACGATCTTGAGACATGATTCCCTCGAATGACGAATAGGCCTTTTCCGGGAAATCGCAGAGGTTGAGGTCTGTCCCCATGGGCCTTCGGCCCGCGAAAGCTCATGAAAAAGGTGTTGGGTTATGATAGGCACGGTCGAGAGCGGTGAGATCGTAGTCGCAGTGGAGCGGTTGAGGCCGTAGGTCTGTCTGATCCGGAGCGTGCGTGTTGAGCGAATAATTGGGCGTTGCTGTCTCCCTCAGGGGGGAGCGGCGATAGCCCGCGACCCTGCATAAGGTAACTTTGGGCACGCTCTCCGCTCCCGCCCAAAGGAGCGTGTGATGCCTTATAGAATAGCAGGAATTGACGTTCATAAGAGAATGTTGACGGTCGTGGTTTGCGATGTGGAAGTAAGGGGTGAATATGAGTTTGAGCGGCGACCGTGTGGCAGTACCCCCTCGCACCTGCGCTCACTGGCCGCTTGGCTGGTGGAGCAAGAGGTTGAGGAAGTGGTGATGGAGTCCACGGCACAGTATTGGAAACCGGTCTGGGCAATCCTGGAACGATACTGGAAGCCCCTCCAGCAAGGACGGGAAGGGGCTCGTCCGATGTCGGGAATGCTGCATCTGGCGCAGGCACAGTCGAACCGGGGACCACGGGGGCGGAAGAACGATTTCGCCGACCCCGAACGTCTGGTGAAACGACTGGTGGCAGGCGAACTGATCCTGAGCTTCGTGCCGAGTGCCGAGCAGCGTGTGTGGCGCACGGTCATGCGCACCAAGTACCAGTTGAGGTGCAACCAAGTGCAGTTACAGAACCGGTTGGAGGCTTTGCTGGAAGAGGCGCATCTGAAGTTGTCCAGTTTGGTTTCCGACCTGCTGGGCCTCAGTGGACGGCGTATGTTAACGGCCATCGCGGAAGGGGAGACGGATCCGGCAGCGGTGGCGGCACGAGCGGATTATCGCCTGCGCGCCACGCCGGAAGAGTTATGCGATGCGCTGGGTGCCTGTGGCGAGCTCCATCCCGTCTACCGCCGGTTGTTGCAGAGGGCGCTGGAGGAGTGGCAACGCGCCGAGGCACAGATTACTCAGCTCAGCCAAGAGATGGCCACGCTGCTGGCTGCCCACCAGGAGCAAGTCCAGCGCTTGGCGGAGGTACCCGGCCTGGGGGTGGATTCAGGACAGCAGATCCTGGCGGAGGTGGGCGCCTCGGCAGCGACCTTCCCTTCCGCTAAAGCTCTCTCCTCCTGGGTGGGTGCATGCCCAGGCGAGGAGGAGAGCGCGGGAGTCAACCACAACCGCCGCTCGCCCAAGGGCAACCGCCACCTGCGGCGCATCCTGAATCAGGCGGCCCACGCCGCAGTTAAACTCAAAGGCAGCGTCTTTGCGATCCTCTACCGCCGCTATGTGGCGCGCTTGGGGCACAACCAAACCATCGCGGTGATTGCACATCGGCTTTGTCGCTTAATCTGGAAGATTCTGCACCAAGGAGTTCGTTACGAGGAACGCGGCCCAGCGGTCAGCCAAAAGTCAAAGCAAAAGCGCACCGCCCGAATGATCCGCCAACTCCGCGACCTCGGTTATCGCGTCGAACTGCTTAAGCTCGCAGCGGGGGTGCCGGCCTGAGACAGGTTTTTCGACCCTGCGATTCCCCGGTTTTCGTCTCCGATTCCAGGTGTCCGTTCGACTTCCCTCTGGATTCATGGTTGCCCTTCACCGCCATACCCTGACTCGTACAGTTTCAGTTCGTACAAAGTGCCGCCGCTGTAGGCGAGACCGGCGGGGCTGCCGTTGCCGCCGTAGATGGCTATTCCGATGAGTTTGTTCCCGTCCAGCACCACGCCGTCATCGGGGTTCACGCCATCCCAATTGGCGCCCGTTGTAGGATTCGTTGCACTGAAGGTGTGCAGAACCTCGAATGTACCATCGGGCCAAACGGCGTAGATGACGCCGTTGCCGTTCATCCCGCCGTAATCGGCGTTCGAGTAGAGCGCCCCGTCCGGCCCGGGAGCTAGCGGGCCATCCGGACCGGCCCCATCCCTATTCGCACCGGCGGTGGTGGCGCTGAAGTCGTGCACAACGTCGACCACCCCGGGCGCCCGCATGGAATAGCGGAACACAACGCCATTGCCATTTGTTCCGCCGTAATACGCCGCGCCATAGAAAACGCCGGGATCTGTCTCCACAAGGGGTTCGTAGGGGTCCGCGCCGTCCATGTTTTCACCGTTCGCGTTTGTCTGGCTGAAGGTGTAGAGCACCTGGAAGGGGTGCCCCGATGTCGCCATCCGGAACAGGATTCCGGAGGGATACGGGGCGCCGGAGGGCGTCGACGTACCCGGCCACACCGCGCAGCCATACAGGAATCCGTCCTGCGCTTGTAGCAGCGAGGCTGCGTAACCCTCGCTTTGGGTGAACTGATGGAGAACTTTGAAGTTGTTGCCCGAGCTATCCATCACCCACGCGACACCGCACCCCACAAACGGCGCGATGCCACAAGTATTTTCTCCGCCCGAGATAGCGGTGCCGTAGAGATTACCATCTCTGCCGACTACGATGTTGCGGATCGGATTCGCACCGTCGGCGTTATGCAGGTTCGCATCCGAGGCGCTGAAGGCGTGCAGCACGGCGAACTCACCGGTGGTGGTGATTTTGAAGATCGTGCCATTGCCGTTCGGGCCGCCAAGCTCAGCCGTCCCATAAAACACACCGTTGGGACCGGCCGTCAGTCCATTGCCCGGAGAGGCTCCGTCCGCGTTGTCTCCATTCCCATCCTTCGCGCTGAAGGTATGTAGGACGGTGTACTGATGTGAGTCCGGGTCGAACCGATAGATGACGCCGGTGCCATGCTGGCCACCGTTGGCAGTCATCCCGTAAATGGCGCCGTCCGGACCCAAAGCCGGCGTGGTGTCCGGTTGAGACCCCAGAGCGCTCGTGAAGGTATTAGCGGCTGGAGCTTCGAACGTGTAGAGCGTCGAGAAATTTGCCTCCTGAGCAAGCGCGCTGCTCGCAGCCGCTGCAGCCGCCAGGAGTACAGCTAAGACGGCGCCCCGGTTAATCGATCGAAATTGCATAAGTCTTCCTCCTAGGATTTGAATTTTGGTTCGTGATCCCTGCCTGTTTCGAGAGTGCGTGGTGTTGTGTGTTAAATCAGATTTCAGCCCTTCAACATGTAATGCGAAGAAACATCGCAAAAAGGGACACGATTCTTAGCGCAGCCCCATAAGCGTTAACCTAAAGACGCGAGGGCTCCTAGAGCCGCGGAGCGGCGCCAGAAAGTAGCCCACGGCGTAAGCCGTGGGACCCGTACGGCGTTCATATCCGCAGCCCCGGAGGGGCGACAGAGACATCGCCAGGGGATCTGTCGCCCCTCCGGGGCTTATACATCCCGGGGCCGCTCCTCGATCCCACGGCTTACGCCATGGGCTATTCTCTGTCGGCCCTCCGGGCCTCCGGAAGCGGCCAATGAGTGCTACGTAGTGCGAGTTGAGCCATTACGTTAACGCCTTTGGGGCGCAGGCCTGAGTTCGAAGGTCCGCGATTCTTGGCGGGGCCCGCAGAAAGGCCCCCGATGCCGGCTCGCGTTCAGTTGCGCCGTGTGGGCAGGGCTATCACTCTCGATTGGGCGGGTAACCGGCTGAACAACAAGGATTCTGCTATAATCTGACAAACGGGAAATCACAAAGGAATGTCCATGGTAGAGGCCAGCGAAATCACGCAGCTTCTGGCCAGGTTCCGGCTGGGGGACCGCGAGGCAGAATCGCGGCTGCTGCCGCTTGTTTACGGAGAACTTCGGCGTCAGGCGCGAGCCTGCCTTGCCCGCGAACGCTCCGATCACACCCTCTCACCGACGGCATTGGTCCACGAGGCTTTTTTGAGGCTGGCAGAGGGAGGTCAACCGGCTTGGCAGGACCGCGCCCACTTCTTCGCCGTCGCCAGCCGCTTGATGCGCCAGATTCTGGTGGACCACGCGCGACGGCACCATGCGGCAAAACGGGGTAGATCCGCGGAGAGAATCCCTCTTGAAGAAGCTCTTACCTTCTCAAACGAAAAGTCGGCCGGGCTGCTGGCGCTCGACGATGCTCTCGGCCGCCTGGCGCAGAACGATGAGCGCCAATGCCGGATTGTGGAAATGAAATTCTTTGCAGGCCTGAGTGTGGAAGAAATTGCGGAGGTCTTGCGCGTTTCACCGAGAACCGTAAAGCGCGAGTGGACGATGGCCCGCGCCTGGCTGCATAAGGAAATCAGTCGGTGAAGAACATGGACCAGCAGCGCTGGGAACAAGTCAAATCCGTGTTTGAAAAAGCGCAGGAGCTTAAACCGGAAAGCCGCGCTTTGTTCCTGACGCAAGCCTGCGGAGACGACGCGGCGCTGCGCTCCGAAGTCGAGGCTTTACTCGACCACGACCGGCGCGCCGGAGGTTTTCTGGATGGAAACGCTGCCTCCGAGATCGCCGTTGCGATGGCGAGCGCGGGCCATCTCGCCTTCTCACCGGGTGAAGTCCTCTCGGGACGTTTCCGGATTGTTCGACTCCTGGGCCGCGGCGGAATGGGCGATGTCTATGAAGCCAAGGACCTCGAACTGGACCGCCCGGTAGCTCTGAAGTTCCTGCCCCATGATCTGGCGCAGCATCCGCAGGCCTTGACGCGTTTGAAGCGTGAAGCCCGTGCCGCAAGCGCACTCAACCATCCCAACATCTGCACCGTATACGACATCGGCGAACACGATGGACAAATCTTCATCGTGATGGAATATCTCGAGGGCAAGACACTGAGGCACTACCTTAAGGGACAGGCCTTGCCGCTTGACACCCTGCTGCGGCTGTCCATCGAACTGGCTGACGGGCTGGACGCCGCCCACTCCAAGGGCATCATCCACCGCGATCTCAAGCCCGAAAATATCTTCGCCACCACGCGCGGCCACGCGAAGATCCTGGATTTCGGCCTGGCCAAGTTGACACAAGAGGGGGCCCGAAGCGCTCGCCCGCTTAACGGCGCGGAACGCAGTGCGGACCCGCGGGACGTGCCCACTGTGTCAGTTGACGCCGCACGACTGACCCACTCGGGGGCAATCATGGGGACCGCCGCCTACATGTCGCCGGAGCAAATCCGGGGCGATGTCCTTGATGTGCGGACAGACCTCTTCTCGTTTGGCCTGGTGCTCTATGAGATGGCGACTGGGCGGCAGGCCTTCTCCGGCTCCACTGCAGCGGTGATTCGCGATACCATTCTGAATCGCCCACCGATTTCAGCGCTTGATCTGAATCCCGATTGCCCCCCTGAACTCGAACGAATTATCAACAAAGCTTTGGAGAAAGACCGCGACCTTCGCTATCAGCATGCGTCGGATATTCGCGCGGATTTGAAACGCCTGAAGCGCGACACGGATTCGAAACTTGCAGGAGCGGCGGGTTTATCTCGCCCGATCGAAAATGGCGGCGTAAAGCCGCCTCTGCAGGACTCCGATTCGCAAATGATCGCCGGCCTGCTGACGCGCCACAAGAAAGCCATGATGGCGTTGATGGCGACCGGGATCGTCATCGTCGCCGCCCTCGTTTACTACCTCTTTCGCGCGGCCAGCCATGCGCCAGCACCGCCCGCCCCCTTAGAATTTACGCGCGTGACGGGGAGCGGCGACGTACGGCAAGCGGATATCTCACCCGATGGAAAGTATGTGGCCTACGTGCGTGGAATGGCGGGAAAGCAAAGCGTCTGGCTGAAGCAACTGGCCACGGACAGCGACGTGCAGATTGCCACCCTGGGGGAGGATAATTGCCCCGGCCTGGCCTTCTCACCCGATGGCAGCTACGTTTATTTCGTCCGCAACGAGGATCTCTACCAAGTGCCGTTTCTCGGTGGAACGCCAAGAAAGATGCTGGCGGGGATCTCCGGCCCACCGGCATTTTCGGCGGGTGGCCAGCGGATTGCCTTTGTGCGGATCACCGCTGGTGAGACCAGCTTGGTGACCGCCTCGCCGGATGGCTCTGGCGAGCGGGTTTTGGCGTCCTACAAGGAGCCCGAGGAGATTACCTGTGGCCGTGTCGCGTGGTCCACGGACGGCAAGACCCTAGCCATTGCCCTCTACGCTCAACAACTGACAGGCCGTCAATTTTTGGCCACCATTTCGGCGGAAGGCGGCAAGGCCCAGCCGGCGACCGGCGTACCTTGGTACGCTGTCGCCGATCTCACGTGGCTCCCTGGCAGCCGTCACCTCTTCGTTGCGGGCAGTCCGCAAGTGGGGTCGGGATCTTATCTGACGTCGCAGCTTTACGAAGTCTCACTTGAGGGAGGCGAAGTCCGGCAGATCACGCATGGCCTTTCGAGTTACACAGGAGTTCGGGCGAGCACGGACGGCAAGACGTTGCTGGCCCTTCAGGAGCAGATCCTGGCCACCCTCCAAGTGGCCACGCCCGGTAAGGAATCCGAGTCCAGGACCTTGAGCGCCGGGAACCAGGACCACGACGGCTATGAAGGACTGGCATGGACGCCGGACGGGAAAATCGTCTATCACTCGGTTCATTCCGGACGCCAGGACATTTGGGAGGTGGGCGCGGACGGCTCAAATCCTCGGCGGCTCACCAACAACGACACGTATGCGGGTCTTTCTATGCCCGCCGTCTCTCTTCGAGGCGGCTTCATTGCGTTCGTCCGGTGGGATCGAAGTGGGGCAACCATCTGGCGCATGGATATGGACGGTGGCCATCTGAAACAGCTTACTCAGGATCCGGCCTGGAGTCCCGCCATATCACCGGACGGCCGGTGGGTGATTTTCTTTCGGGCTGAAGGCGGCAAGTATGTTCTGATGAAGGTCCCGAGTGGGGGCGGCCCTGCGTCCCAGTTGGCGGACTACACCCTCGTTTATCCATCCGTCTCCCCGGATGGCAAGTGGATCGCTTGCAGATACGTCCCTGGCAGGAGTGTGGCAACCATCTTGGCGCTGCTTCCTTTCGGGGGCGGCCAACCCGCCAAGGTTTTCCCGCTGCCCGTCACTGCCCACGCTCCCATTCCCTGGACCCCCGATGGCCACGCCATTTCTTACATCAACAACGTGAATGGCGTGGGTAACGTCTGGGAGCAACCGGTCGAGGGTGGCGCGCCGCGGCCCGTGACGCATTTCACTTCAGACAGAATCTTCCGGTTCGACTGGTCCCGCGATGGCCGCCTGGCTCTCTCCCGCGGCACGGACCAGACCGACGCGGTGCTGATCCAGAATTATCAGTAGTGCCGGCCTCGCCCGCTGGCTTTTTTGCATTTTTCACTTGACAAACCGAGGGTCCTATGGTAGCCTATAGGTGTGGTCATTTTGTGGACACATTGTCGTGGGCAGGCTTCGAACCGCGAGGAGAAGCGCAATAGTCCCTGTAATCGGGAGAACCGGGATCCGAAAGTAAAAAAAATACGAACGAAGCCAGTATGCTATTGAAAACACACGAGGCCTTGGAGAGATTGCAGGAACGAAGCTAAGAAGTATTTGGAAACAAAGGAGTTATACGAAGAATACCGGGAACGAAGCTAAGAAGTTGCTGAAAACAAACGACATAACTCTCTAGAAGGCTGCAAATTACGCGTCGTTTGTGCGCCAGCTAGCGCAAATTCGAGCCTGATAAGGAGCAAAAACAGCACAATTTGCGCAAAACGAACCGGATTTTCCGAGCGGCAAGGCGAGGCCAGGCAGATGACAAGAAGTCGGCTACAGAGGGCTGCCACCCACGAGCCAACCACCCTCTCCACGGGGAGAGGGCTTTATCACCGTGATTTCGTGCGGCCGGTACCGAGAGAGAAAGGCGGTAGCTGCTGCTACCGCACTCCAAAATTGACGGAACAAAGCGAGAATGTCTATGAAAACAAAGGATCGCCGTCGAATGGGGCTGAGTCTGTTGCAAGTGCCAAAATGACCTCTGAAAGCCCCACTCGCCGCGACCACGCGCAACCCGTACGGAGCACGGTAAATCACTCGACAACGCGGCTGCCGCCAGGGTATAATAATCCTGCGGCCAACAACCAGGCGAGGAACTTCGGAACGGAATCTTGCGGTTTCTTCCGTGGCTCTAGCGTCCTGTAGGTAACCCTGGCCGCTTTAGAAGACGGAACGCTTGGGCTTTCGAGTCGTAGGTTGCAAGCCGCGAGCTGACTTTCTTATGGACTACTTGCTCTTACTAATTCTGCCCCTCCACTCAAGCTCGCTGGGGCGGTACTTCAACTCGATCTTCCACAAAGACCCCTTTCGCGGCATTTACCATGTAAATGCCTTCGATCTCGCCATCCTGATACCTTACTTCACGATTCTTAGCATCCTGTCGATTTACGGGATTCATCGCTATTTCCTGACTTACCTTTACGTTAAGAACAAGCGGAAAGCGCCGAAGCCGCCAAAGTACTCGGGTCCGCTTCCCCGGGTCACCATCCAACTGCCGATTTATAACGAGCGCTATGTGGTTGAGCGGCTGCTGGAAGCGGTGACGCGGGTCGATTACCCTCGTGCCCTGCTGGAAATCCAGCTTCTCGACGATTCCACGGACGAAACGCGATTTGTAGCCTCACGCCTGGTGAGCGAGTATGCGCGCGCGGGCCACCCGGTCTCCTACTACCATCGCGACAACCGGGAGGGCTTCAAGGCAGGCGCGTTGGCCGAGGGCTTGAAACATGCGAGCGGCGAGTTGATCGCCGTCTTCGACGCGGACTTTGTTCCTCCCCCTCCCATCATCCGCCAGATGGTTGAATACTTCGCCGATCCCCAGATCGGTGTCGTCCAGGGCCGATGGACCTGGGTGAATCGCCATTACTCGAACCTCTCGGAAATCGAGGCCATCCTCCTGGACGGGCACTTCGTCATTGAGCACGGGGGGCGGAACTTCTCTGGCCGCTTCTTCAATTTCAACGGCACCGCAGGCATGTGGCGGCGTGCGGCCATCGAAGACGCGGGCGGCTGGCAGCACGACACGCTCACCGAGGACACCGATTTAAGCTATCGGGCGCAACTGAAGGGTTGGAAATTTGTCTACGACCCGAATATCGAGTGCCCTTCGGAGCTGCCTGTCGAGATGAATTCCTTCAAAACGCAACAGGCTCGCTGGGCTAAAGGCCTGATCCAGGTGGCCAAGAAACTCCTTCCCCGGATTTGGCGAAGCCGTCAGCCGCTGCGCATCAAGCTCGAGGCCACATTCCATCTCACCGCCAACATCGCTTATCCCTTGATGGTGGTCTTTTCGGTCATTCTCCTGCCCGCCATGATCGTGCGGTTCTACCAGGGTTGGTTCCAGATGTTGTACCTGGACCTGCCCATGTTCCTGGCGTCCACCTGCTCGGTTTCCAGCTTTTACATGGTGGCCCAACGTGAGCTCTACCCGAAAGACTGGTGGAAACGCATCCGATTCATGCCCTTCCTCATGGCCACCGGCATCGGCCTTTCCGTTACCAATTCCATGGCGGTGATCGAAGCGCTGATAGGCAGGCGGTCGGAGTTTGTCCGCACTCCGAAGTACCGGGTGGAGTTGAAGGAAGAAGGCTGGGAGCAGAAGAAGTACGTCCGCCGAGGGGGCGGTTGGCAGCCCTACGTCGAACTGGGCTTGGCGGCCTATTTCGTTTTCGCTACCGCGTACTCATATCGGGCGGAGAACTACCTGACCATGCCTTTTCTGCTCCTCTTCCTCGTAGGCTACACTTATATGGGCACAATGTCGCTTTTCCAGACGCCCCTGCGCCGGCTTTGGAATACCCTGCCCGCCTTTGGCCGATCCCGTCCCGCTTCACAGGAAACCTAGCTCCATCCCAACTGCAAGCCTTGTCGTTCCGAGCCCTTCGCTGTCATTCTGAGCGAAGCGAAGAATCTCGCTCTGAGCTTGTAGGGGGACGGCTTGCCGTCCCCTTTTGCCGGGCTCGCGGCGGGCGGGTAGGGCAAGCCCTACCCCTACACGTTTTCAGAGCAGTGCGAGATTCCTCGTCGCCCGCGGCCCCTCGGAATGACGGGCCGAAGCAGCGCCGGCCATGTTACACTCGTGAATCCAGAGAGGATGACATGCAAACCATCCGATCGCGCACTTTCTATCTGTTGTGCTTGGCGCTCTTGCTGCCATCTGGCGTACTTCCGGCCCTGGCTTGGGAACGCGAGCCGCTGCCGGTTTTTCATGAGCGGCGCGTACGCCTGGTGCGAGAGACCGGTGGTGACGGAGTCATCGTACTTTTCGGTTACCAGGATGCCGACGTGGCCGCCAGCGTGACGACCTTCCACCAGAATGAGAACTTTTACTACCTCACCGGCTGGAACGAACCGAACGCGGTGATGTTGCTGATCCCGAAAGCGCCAAAGCCCGGGGGCGCTCCCGAACTCGAGAACGAGATCCTGTTCATCCCGGCGCGCAACTTGTTCGAGGAAAAATGGAATGGGCCAAAGCTTGGGCCGGACGATCCTGACACGAGCGCGCGAACAGGTTTCTCCACCGTTAAGGCAGCCTCACTCTTCCAGTCGGACCTTCTGGAAGCGCTCAAAGCTTTTCCCAAGATCTACACGGAACGGACCCCCCAGCCGGAGAGCGGCGAGGATTATTTCCAGGCTGAGCTCATGTCCAGGCTGCACGGGATGGCCCCGCTTGCGACCCTTGCCGACGTGCGCCCGTACGTCGAGCGCCAGCGCGTACTGAAGTCGCCGGGCGAGATCGCTTTGCTTCGGAAGGCCATCGACGCCTCGGTCGAAGCGCACCTGGCGGCGATGGAGACCGTCCGGCCGGGCGTCTGGGAGTACGAGGTGGCAGCCCGTATGGAATACGAGTTCCGGCGGCGCGGATGCGAATGGCCGGCCTACCCACCCATCGTTGGCTCGGGCTTTTTTTCAACCGTCTTACACTACGATGCCGACGACCGACAAATGCAGGACGGCGACGTGGTGGTCATGGATGTGGCGGGGTCTTATAGCGGCTACGCCGCTGACATTACCCGTACCCTGCCGGTCAACGGACACTTTACGTCACGCCAGCGCGAGATCTACGAGGTCGTGCTGGGTGCGCAAAACGCCGCGATAGCCGCCGCCAGGCCTGGCATGTCGATGGGGCGCGGCAAAAACAGCCTCCACGAGATTGCCTTCAACTATATCAACACCCACGGGAAGGACATGCACGGCAATCCTCTCGGCCAATACTTCATCCATGGCTTGGGTCACTCGATCGGCCTGAACGTCCATGACCCCATGAACCACAATATGCTCCTCCAGCCCGGCATGGTGGTAACGATGGAGCCGGGCATTTATATTCCCGAAGAGAAAATTGGCGTGCGCATCGAGGATGACATCCTCATCACCCAGGACGGGAACGAACTGCTCAGCAGGCGCCTGCCGCGCGCTGTGGGAGAAATTGAGAAGCTCATGGCCGGGAAGTGAGCGTTTGGAGCGCCGGCCTTGAGGCCGGCACGTTCCTTGTGCTGACCTGAAGGTCAGCGCTACGGGAGAGAACATGCTTCCTTTAAGACGTTTGCAGATGTACAATGGAATTTCAGCCGGATGAAGGGTTCTGCCCAAGCGGATCAAGGCCAGTTGCCTGCCCAGCTCTATGTTTGACGCTTTACAAAGTCGTTTCCAGAAAGTTTTCAAGTCCTTGCGCGTGCAGGGAGTTCTGAGCGAGGACGTGGTTGACGAAAACTTGCGCGAGGTGCGGCTAGCCCTCCTCGATGCCGATGTCAGCCTGAATGTGGTCCAAGCCCTGCTCGACCGAGTGCGCGTGAAAGCCCTGGGCGAAGAGATTCGCTCCAGCCTGTCGCCGGGCCAGGAAGTGATTCGGATCGTTCGCGATGAGTTGATTGAGATCCTGGGGCGCGAGGCCTCACTTCTCACATTTTCGAAGGAATTCCCGACGATCTTCCTCATCGTGGGGCTTCAAGGTTCCGGCAAAACGACCACGGCAGGCAAACTGGCGCTATGGCTTTCCGGCCGGAAGCGGCGGCCGATGCTGGTCTCTACGGACGTTTACCGTCCCGCGGCTCGCGAACAGTTGGCGGTGATTGCCAAGGCTATCCAATTGCCTTGCTTCGCCGGCCAAGGGCTCAACTCGCCTATCGATTTGGCGCTGGCGGCCCGCAAAGACGCCGCGGACCGCGGACACGATGTGCTGATTGTTGATACCGCCGGGCGCCTGCACATTGATGAAGAGATGATGCAGGAAGTGAGCGATCTGCGCACCCGCCTTCGCCCCAGCGAGGTGCTGCTGGTGGCCGACGCCATGGTTGGTCAGGACGCCGTGCGCAGCGCCCAGGAGTTCCACGAGCGGCTGGGAACCTCGGGGGTGATCCTGACCAAACTTGACGGCGACGCGCGCGGCGGCGCGGCCCTGTCGATCCATTATGTAACAGGCCAGCCGATCAAGTTTATCGGAGTGGGTGAGAAGTATGACGCGCTGGAGGTGTTCTACCCGGACCGGATAGTTTCCCGTATACTGGGTATGGGAGACATCCTGTCGCTTATCGAAAAGGCCGAAGAGAAGATCGATAAGCAGAAGGCCCTGGAGGTTCACCGCAAACTCCAGACCGATACCTTCACCCTGGAGGATTTTCGCGACCAACTTCACCAGGTGCGAAGCTTGGGGCCTATGGACCAGATGCTGGGCATGCTCCCCAAGGTAGGCATTTTTAAGGACGCCGCTAAAGCCAAAGTTGACGAGAAGGAACTGATCCACATCGAGGCTATCATCGACTCCATGACTCCGCAGGAACGGCGCAACCACGAGATCATTAACGGGCGGCGCCGCAAGAGGATTGCGAAAGGCAGCGGTACGAGCGTCCAGGAAGTGAATCAGCTCTTGAAACAGTACTTCCAAATGCGCAAAATGATGAAATCCTTCAGCCAGAACTTTCTGGGGCGGCAACTCAGTAGGCTGAAGATGCCCCTAGGGGAGGGTGGTGTAAAGGTTTGAAGGGAACACATGCAGCGGCTGAACTTCCGAGTGTACATCTACCTGGGGTCAATCGATGGAGATGAAAGTCACTGTCATCCTGAGCGAGGCGAAGGATCTGCAGTTGCGGTCCGGCGAATTAATGCAGATTCTTCGCTTCGCTCAGAATGACAGTCAGACCGTATGCAGAGCAAGTGCGGTTTGGCCGGCACCACGCTAGTGCAGGGCTTCTCAGCCTGCAAAACTTGGATTTCAGGGGGGACGATTGTTAAGGATACGTTTGGCTCGGACGGGAGCCAAGAAAAAGGTCAGTTATAGAATTGTGGTCATCGCTGGTGAGAAAGCGCGTGACGGGCGCTTCCTGGAAATACTAGGTCACTACAACCCGCGGCGGCATCCTCCAACGGTGGTCTTTGATAGAGAACGTGCGCATTACTGGATAAGCCGGGGCGCCCAGCCTTCCGAGACGATTCAGAGCTTACTCAAGAAGGCGCCGGAAGTCCCGACATCGAGTGTCCCGACATCGAGTTGACGGCACTCGGTGGGCCACCGGTTCACGCCGGTGCGACTTGCACTCATTTGTTCTGACACAGGCTTTCTAATTGAGTACACAAGCAGGAGTCGCGTGCGAGGGAGGGCCACATGAAGGAACTGATCGAAGCAATCGCAAAGGCGCTGGTGGACAATCCGGACCAAGTGACAGTGCGGGCCATCGAGGGCGAGCAGGTGACGGTATTGGAACTTCGCGTACACCCTTCCGACCTGGGAAAGGTGATCGGCAAGCAAGGCCGAACCGCGCGCTCCATCCGCACCATTCTCAACGCCGCGGGGATGAAGCTGAAGAAGCGATTCACTCTGGAAATTCTCGAGTAGGAGGTCCGTGCCAGATCGCTTCCTTGCCGTCGCGCGCGTGGTTCGCCCCCAGGGGCGCCGGGGGGAAGTTCTGGCCGAACCGCTGACGGACTTCTCTGCGCGCTTCAAAGAACTCTGCGAGGTATTCCTGGAGAACCCTGGAAGGGCTCCTCAACCCATTAAGGTCGAGCACGTTTGGCCTCACAAGGGCCGGGTGGTGATCAAGTTTTCCGGAGTCGACTCCATCTCGGACGCTGAGAGTCTGAAGGGGCGGCACATGCTGATCTTGGCGGAAGACAGAATGCCGCTTCCTCAAAGTCATTACTACCTCTGGGAGCTTGAAGGTTGCCGCGTAGTCACGGAACGCGGTGGAAAACAAGTGGAAGTGGGCACGGTTACGGGCATCGAGCCCACGGGCGGTGTGGATGTCCTGCAGGTGGCGACGCCACACGGAGAAGTCCTGATTCCCTTGGCGCAGGCCATCTGTACGAAGATCGACACGCAAGCCAGGACCATCTTGATCGACCCGCCCGAAGATCTGCTGGATATTAATGCATGACTTTTGACGTTATCACCATCTTCCCGGAGTTCTTCAGGAGCGTGCTGGAGTACGGCGTGCTGAAGCGCGCCCTTTCCGGCGGGCAAGCCGGCATTCGCCTGCACGACTTGCGGGAATTCACCGACGACCGCCACCGGAGCGTGGACGACCGGCCGTTTGGCGGCGGGCCCGGGATGGTCTTCAAACCCGAACCCCTCTTCAAGGCCGTCGGCGCGCTGCAATCCGAGACGCCAGATCGGCGCCTGCCGGTAATCCTGCTTTCGCCGCAGGGAAAGCTTTTTAACCAGGCCTTGGCGCAGGAGTTGGCGCGCGAGGAGCGCGTGGCGCTGATTTGTGGCCGGTACGAGGGTGTGGATGAACGCATCGCGGAGCATGTGGCCACCCAAGAGATCTCCATCGGGGACTTCGTACTAAGTGGAGGGGAGCTTCCTGCGGCGCTAGTTATGGAATCCGTGATCCGCCTCCTGCCGGGTGTTCTTGGGAATGAGGAATCCGCCTGCCAGGATTCCTTCACCACTCCGCGCGTAAGTTCCGTCGAATTCCGTCACGGCCTGCTCGATTTTCCGCAGTATACCAGGCCGGCAGAGTATGAGGGTTGGCAGGTCCCGGAAGTCCTGCTTTCGGGAAATCACGAAGAGATTCGCCGTTGGCGCCGCCAGCGCGCGCTCGAGAAAACATGGCGCCGGCGGCCCGATTTATTGGCCGGTTTCCCGCTGAGCGACGAAGAGCGTCGCTGGCTGGAGGCGCTCCGGGCAGAAGAGTGCGAACCGGTCGTTATTCCAAGTTCGGGAGAATAGGAATTATGAATGCGCTCGAAAAAGTTGAACAATCACAGATGAAGAAAGATTTGCCTCAGTTCCAGTCTGGTGACACGGTGCGTGTACACGTCAAAATCAAAGAAGGAGATAAGGAACGGATCCAGGTCTTCGAAGGCACAGTCATCGGCCAGCGGCGGGCCGCCAATCATTCCACGTTTACGGTACGCAAGATTTCCTTCGGCCAGGGCGTCGAGCGAATCTTCCCTTTGCATTCACCCACTATCAGCAAGATCGAAGTGGTCCGTTCCAGCAGGGTGCGCCGCGCCAAGCTCTATTACCTTCGCAAGCTGCGCGGCAAGGCGGCGCGTTTGCGGGAAGTCCGCACGGAACAGGAAGCCTGAGGAACTCGCCACCCCCTGCCCCTCCTCAGTGAGGAGGGGAATGCGGGTCGGTCCCCTTTCACAGTGGAGGAGGGAACTTGGGCTGACACCCCTCCTTGTCAAGGAGGGGTGGGGGTGGTTGACAGCACACCCCATCAACGGTTATGGTTCACACCATGCCGCCCTCGCCAAGCTCCAGTGAGTTCAAGTGTACTTGGAAACTGGAGAAACAGGTCTTCCAAGCGGGATGCCGCCTGGTAGCAGGCTGCGACGAGGCGGGACGCGGCGCACTGCTCGGTCCGCTTTATGCTGCCGCCGTCATCCTCGATCCCGCCAAGCCCATCCTGGGTGTTGATGACTCCAAGAAACTCACTCCTTCCCGGCGCGAAACGCTCTCCCGGGAAATCACCGAGAAGGCCGTAGCCTTCAAGGTCGTCTCCGTTTCCGCAGCCGAGGTTGATGCGATCAACATCTACGAGGCATCAAGGCAAGGGATGATCCGCGCCTTGTTGGCGCTGGATCCGCCTCCGGATTTCATTCTTACGGACGCCATGCCTCTGGAAGCCCGCAACAAAGGCGCCGGGTTTCCGATTCCCTATCGCGCGGTGGTCCATGGCGACGCGCTCTCGGTCTCCATTGCCGCCGCCTCCATCCTGGCCAAAGTGGCCCGCGACGCGCACCTTCAGGAACTCGATCGCTTGTACCCAAGGTACGGCTTGGCGAGAAATATGGGCTACGGAACGCCAGAACACCTCGGAGCTTTAGCCACCTATGGTCCGTGTTCCGAGCACCGGAAAAGCTATCAGCCTGTGATGGACTGTATGCTGCCGCTTTTCCCGTTTTCGGGGCCGATGTAGCGAACGCGTGAACAATGGGAGAGGGGTCACTTCAACCGACCAAGGAAGAAGCGCGGACCTCAAAGGCTGCGGCCCCCTTGCCTGAGGTTAATGGTCATGTCGTCATTACTCATCGAAGGCGGTCACGTAATCTCACCCGAGGACCAGTTGGACGGCGAGTTCGATGTTTTTCTTGAGGATGGGGTGATTCGGCAGGTCGCACCCCACATAAGCCTGGTGGCGGACGAGGTCCTCGAGGCCGCAGGCAAAGTCGTCTCACCCGGATTCGTGGATCTCCACGTCCACTTGCGCGAGCCAGGCGGCGAGATCTCCGAGACACTGGAGACAGGGTTGGCGGCCGCCGTTGCCGGAGGCTTTACCGCCGTATGCTCCATGCCTAACACCAAGCCGGTCACCGACCGCCCGGAAATTGTGCGTGCCACAATCGAGAAATCCAAGCGAATCGGGCTGGCGCGGGTGCTTCCTGTTGCCGCAGTGACCATGGGGAGTCAGGGCGAATCGCTAACAGACTTTCGCGCCCTGGTGGAGGCCGGCGCGGTGGGCTTCTCCGACGATGGACGGCCGGTGAAGACCGCCGGTTTATTGAAGCGCGCCTTGAAAGTGCTGAAGGAACTCAATGCCCCCCTGATGGACCACTGCGAAGACCCCAGCTTGAGCGCCTCCGGAGTGATCAACGAAGGCCCCGTCTCGGCCCAACTGAACGTCCGAGGCATTCCGACCACCGCAGAGGACGTTTGTGTGGCGCGCGACCTGATCGTGGCCGAGGCTCTGGGCGCACACCTGCACATCTGTCACGTCTCAAGCGCCCGCTCGGTTGATCTGGTCCGCCTCGCCAAGCGCCGAGGCATCCGCGTCACCTGTGAGGCTACGCCGCACCATTTCACGCTCACCGACCAAGCCGTCCTTGAGCATGGCACCAACGCCAAGGTCAATCCTCCGTTGCGCGGCGAGTCTGATGTGGAAGCTGTCGTGGAAGGGCTTCGGGATGGAACGATTGACGCCATTGCCACAGACCACGCTCCCCACGCTCCCGTGCTCAAGGCCAAGCCCCTCGCTAGCGATTCTCCCTTCGGCCTCATCGGGCTCGAGACGGCGCTGGGCCTGGCGCTTACGCGACTGGTGCACACGGGAAAGATCTCGATGTGGCATCTCATCTCTTTGATGAGCGCCAACCCGGCCCGCATCGTGAGCCAGCCGTGTGGACGACTCGGCGTGGGCGTGCCGGCCGACATCACGATCTTTGATCCTCTCCTCGAGTGGACCTACCGCGCTGCCACAGGGCGCTCTAAAAGCCGCAATTCGCCTTTTGATGGTTGGACGTTGAAGGGCGCAGTGATCGCCACTGTAGTTGGCGGAAGAGTAGTCTACCGCCGCCCGTAGCTAGTTGTAGGGGGACGGCTTGCCGTCCCCGGGACTGATTACGTTTTCACACCGCATGAGCAGGGTAGGGCAAGCCCTACACGTACGCGT
Organism: uncultured Acidobacteriota bacterium; assembly: GCA_963831905.1. Classification (GTDB taxonomy): domain Bacteria; phylum Acidobacteriota; class Terriglobia; order UBA7540; family UBA7540; genus CAVROP01. Next base: position 1,879,952 of record CAWHRX010000010.1, read on the forward strand.
TTCCAGAACAGTGCGAGACTCCCTGCCACCGATTGTGCCCTCGGCAGCTTTCGACTCTCAACTCTCGACTTTGGACTTGTTAGATTTCCCTGCGGCCTTCGATCGCTTTGAGCATGGTGATCTCGTCGGCGAACTCGAGTTCGGAACCTACGGGGATCCCCATTCCTATTCGAGTTACTTTCACACCGAGAGGCTTGAGTAGTTTGGAGAGGTAAACGGCGGTCGCTTCGCCTTCCACCGTGGGGCTGGTGGCAATGATGAGCTCCTTGACCTTGCCGGATTTCAGCCGCTCGACCAGATTCTTGAGCTTCAACTGCTCGGGACCAATGCCCTGCAAAGGCGAGAGCACCCCATGCAGGACGTGATACTGCCCACGGAATTCCCGCGTCTTCTCAACAGAAACTACGTTGTACGGCGTCTCGACTACACAGATCACTTCCGGGATCGCGGCGCGGAGTCGGAGCAATATTCACACGGATCGGCTTCCGTGAGGTTATTGCACACGCTGCACAGCTTGATCTTGTCTTTGACGTCGAGAATGGCCCCCGCCAGACGCTCGGCCTCGTCACGCCCCACGCGTTCCAGGTGGAATGCAATCCGCTGCGCTGACTTCTGCCCGATGCCAGGGAGCCGTTTCAGCTCATCGATCAAGCGAGCCAGCGGCTCAGCGTAATCTTTCATAGCGATGAAAAACGGAAAAAGGAAAATGGAAACTGAAAATCGGAAACTGGAAATTGGAAAATGGAAACTAGAAAATGGTCTGCGAGTTGGAAACCACCTCAGGTTGACGCATCACACTAACCCCCGAGCCGGACGTTCCATCTTCCATTTTCCAGTTTCTAATTTCCGGTTTCTGCTACGTCAGTCCGGGGATGTTAAGCCCGCCCGCCAGGCTTCCCATCTGGCTGGCGAGCTGTTCGTCCACCTTTCGGGTTGCGTCATTCACGGCAACCAGGACAAGGTCCTGCAACATTTCGAGGTCGCGGGATGCAAAGATTTCCTTTTCGATACGAACTTCGCTGAGTTGCTTCTGTCCGTTCATTCTGACTGTCACCATCCCGCCACCCGCTGACCCCTGTACCTCCAATTCGTCCAACTGCTTCTGGAGTTGCTCCTGAAACTGCTGAACTTGCTTCAGGATTTGTTGCATTTGTTGCAGGTTTTTCATCGCTCACTCCTGGCTGAGGTCTTGGACACTCTCCAAAGCGCCGTCAAATGTCTTCCTGAAGGCCTCGACCCCTGGGTCGCGGTCAGCACGCTCGCGCGCGCTCAGCCTGGGCGCCTGAGACTCTGCTCGAAGCTCTTCAAGTGTAACATAAATCCTGACGGGCTGGCCGAGCACCTGGGCGCACACTGCCCGCAACGCCTCCTGTTGTTCGCGGGCCTTCAAAAGGTCGGCATACAAGGAGTCTTTCTGCCTAAAAGTAAAGTGGACTTCACCGTCCTCGACGCGGAAGGCGGTCAAGTGGTCCAGACAACTGCTCAGGAAGCGTTTCGATTGGTCGAAAAGTGTCGACTTGATGGAGGAGAGCCGAGCATCTTCCGCGGAGCCCCCCGCGTCCGGAGCGGCGACCCTTGGGGTCGGCGGCGTTTCCACGCTCACCGGCGGGCGGCCTTCCGGCGCAACCCTTTCTTGGAGAGGTGGAGTTGCGGGAGCGTCAGCCGGTTGGGTGCGAACCGCGCCGGCGGCCCCTTCAGCTACGGGATCGCCACGCACGATGACCCGCGGGGTACCACGGGACGGCTCGGAGGCGGACTGGTTCCTCGGCGGCGCCGCTCCCATCGTCTTCGCCGGAACGGCCTGCCCAAGCTGCGAAAGCAGCCCTTCGAGTGAGACCAGGCGCTGGGCATGCACCAGTTTCATCAGTCCCAGCTCGAGGTGAAAGCGCGGCTGGAGCGAGTAGCGCATCTCACTCTCGGCACGCAGCAAGAGGTTGAAAAAGCGAGCCAGGTCCTCTTCGCTGAAAAGCTGGGATAATTGCGCCAAACGCGCCCGCTCTGCGCTCGCCACCTGCAGCAGCGAGCTATCTGCGCCGCAGCTCTTGGCCACCATCAAGTTGCGCACCGTGCGGGTAAGCTCGGCGCAGAAGTGTCCCAGTTCATAACCTTCGGTCGCCAGTTGCCCGACGAGTTCGAGAACCCGCCGCGCGTCCCGTCCGCTAACGGCTTCCAGCACGTCACCCAGCAACTGGATGGGAACCACGCCCAGCACCTGGCGGACGTGCCTCTCCTCAAGCTCGTTCCCGCTGGAGGCGATGACCTGATCGAGCAGCGAAAGGCCGTCGCGCATGCTCCCTTCGGCAGCCTGCGTGACAGCGCTCAGGGCGCCCTCGTCGGCCTTGATCCGTTCCTGTTCGCACACTCCTTTCAAGCGTGCGAATATCTCTTCGTAGTCGAGCAGCCGGAACGAGAAGTGCTGGCACCGCGACTGGATGGTGGAAGGAAGTTTGTGGGCTTCGGTGGTGGCCAGAATGAACAAGGAACGAGGCGGCGGCTCCTCGAGAGTTTTCAGTAGCGCATTGAACGCCTCCGTGGTCAGCATGTGCGCTTCATCGATGATAAAAATCTTGTAGCGGTCGCGCGCCGGAAGGTAGCGCACCGTTTCGCGCAACTCCCGGATTTCATCGATACCACGATTAGACGCGGCATCGATTTCCATGACGTCAATGGAATTGCCCGCCGCGATTTCCTGGCAGGAGGGACACACCCCGCAGGGCTTCACCGTGGGACCTTGAACGCAATTGAGGGCTTTGGCCAAAACCCGGGCGGTGGTGGTTTTGCCCACTCCGCGCGCGCCGGAAAAGATATAGCCGTGCGCCACGCGCTCGCTGAGGATGGCATTTTTCAGCGTATCGGTGATCAGACCTTGCCCCACCACGTCTTCAAAGACCTGGGGCCGGTACTTGCGGGCTATCACTTGGTAGGACATGAGCAGTTTTAGATTTTAGATTTTGGATTAGAGTCTAATCTAAAATCCAAAATCTAAAATCCAAAATAAATTGGGTCAGACTTCGGGTTGATCTGCGGCACACGGAGAGGCTCGTTACCGTTGCTTCCTTCCGGACCTGGCGGGGTTCGCGAACATCCGTCGCACAGAGCCCGAAGTCTGACAAGTTCGACGCTTCTTCCCCTGCGAAGTTCATCGAACTATGGCATGTTAGCATGCGCCGGGGCGGGCCGTCGATCAATTTGCATGCTTGGCAGTGGTCGAGTTTGAGATTGACGCCTAGGTGTCGTAAATAACTCCATCAATCTTGACCTTTGAGCACCAGAAGCAATGGAGAATATCCTTGTTCGGGATGAGCGTTGCAAGATCCAAGCGGCGCCAGTGGTGCAGACCCACACGGCAGAGCAAACTCATCAAGGCGTTGGATTCGTGTCCTCTGTGCGGCCACAGTTTTGCGACACGAATTGCAAGGTCAGCATCGGGTTGCGCATTCTCCAGATCTTTCATGAGGTAGATCTCTCAGGCTCTCAGGACGGGCGCAAGGCTGCCGGCTTCACACCTCTCACTCCTGATTCCCGACTCCTGACTCCTGACTCCTGACTCCTTGTTTGCTCTTCAGTTCTTCCAGCTCCTTCTGTAAACGCGCCTGCCGCCGGGAAAGACTCCAAGCGTAAACAAAGAAGAGCACCCACAGCGCAGAGAATGCCACGAACAAATATGTGTTGAGCACGTTAGTCCTCAGAAAAGCGCGTCGCCAGAGTTCTTCGCAGAGCGCTCACTTCCCGCCGCGCTCTCGCCAGCCGGAAGCGTTGCGCGAGAAGGTAACTGAACAAGCAATGAAAAGCACCCACGCAAACCATGAACGTCAGGAGCATGCGCGGATCGAGCCCGGAGCCCTCTCCGCCCGCAATCACCGGTTGAGGGTGCTGGGTACGCCACCAGCGGATGGCCATATAATCGATCGGGACATCCACAAATCCGAAAATACCCACCACCGCGGCAAGGGTAGCTGCGCGCCCAGGGCTCGAGACGTAGCTGCGCAGCATCAGGTACGATACAAAGAGCAGCCAGAGAACGAAGGTCAGCGTCAGACGAGCGTCCCAAGTCCACCAAATGCCCCATACCGGCTTTGCCCATAACGGCCCCGTGAAGAGGAGGCTCGAACAGAAAATGAATCCGACTTCCCCGGCCGCGTGCGCGAGGTCGTCGGCGAGCGGGGAGCGTTTCCAGAGGTAAATCACACTGCCAAGGAAAACGATGGTGTAGGCCGTCCCGGCCACCCAAGCCAACGGCGCATGGATGTAAAAGATCCGTTGCACCTCGCCCATAGTGAGCTCCTGCGGCGCATAAAGAAAAATCATCCAGAACGCCAGGAGCATCCAGGCCAGAGTTACGAAAAAGTGCACTGAGTTGAGACTTTTGGCCATTGTCCGTGGTCCGTGGTCCGTAGTCCGTTGTCACTTACCTATCGCACGTTGTCCGACGCCCCTTGGACCTCGAATCGCGTACTTCTCGACTCCCTAGCACCAGAGCAACCGACAACTGACAACGGACCACGGGCCTACTCTTCAAGGACATACTCAAACAGCAGATAGGACAGCACGACGAAAATTACTGCGATGCCCGCCGCGAGCTTAACCCAGCTCAGGTAACTTGAGGGTGGGTCACCTTTGAGCGCCCCCGTGGAAGCTTCGATCCCAGCGATGAAAATCGGGAGGGCGACAGGAAACTGCAACACCGGCAACATGACTTCGCGCATATGGAGATTGGCGGCGACGGCCCCGAACGTGGTGCCCACCGCCACGTAGCCCACCGTGCACAAAAATGTGATCGGCGCAAACCACTTGAGCGAGGGCACAAAAGAAAAATTATACCAAAGGCTGGCGGCGAAAACGATGATGCTTTCCGCGATGCCCAGAAAGATCAAGTTGGCCAGCATCTTGCCCACATAAACCAAACCCGGATCCACCGGAGCAAGCACCATTCCTTCCAGGCAGGCGTTCTCACGTTCCAGCGCGAACGACCGGTTGAAGCAGAGCACGCCCGCAAAGGCAAACGCCACCCACAAGAGTCCGGGAAGCTGGCGCAAAGATTCTTCACGCCCCGGCTCGAAGGCAAAGTTAAAAAGGAAGACGACCAGGATGCCGAAGACGCACACAGACGCCAGCGTCTCCCGATTGCGCCACTCCAACCGGAGGTCCTTCACGAGAACAGCCGCGATGATCTTGAGGCTTCGCACAGGCGTAGGATTCAGCAGTGATTTCTAATTTCAAATCTCAGATTTCAGAGTTCAGAGTTCAGACTTCTGCCTTCTGCTTTCTGCTTTCTGATTTCTAATTTCAAATTTCAGATTTCAGACTTCTGCCTTCCGTCTACTGACTCCTGACTACTGACTCCTGACCCCTCCCCTCCACCGGCCCATCATACCGAATCCTCCCGGCCGCCAAGGTCACGAGTCTGCGCGCCAGGGCCGCTCCGCGCTCGAAATCGTGAGTGGAGAATACCACTGTTCTTCCCTCGCCCGGAAGCTGACGCATCAGGGTCTCCAAGGTGGCCACGGTAGCGGCGTCGAGCCCCGTAAAAGGCTCGTCCAACAACAAGAACCTCGGCTCATGCAATAGGGCCCGAGCCAGCGAGACGCGCTGCTGGAGGCCGCGGGAGAGTTTCCGCACGGGCGTGTGGACCCGGTCTCCCAGAGTGAAGAGTTCCAGCACGGCGGCGATTTTCTTTTCAGGTTCCGGCAAGGCGAACAAGGTGCCGAAGAATTCCAGGTTCTCGCGCACCGTCAAATCGCCGTAGAGGAAAGTCGAGTGAGATACAAATCCGATGGCCGCCTTTGCCGCCGCCGCATGCTGGCGGATGTCTCTCCCCTCGAAGACAACCTCGCCCTCGCTCGGCCGCGCCAGGGTCGCCAGGAGGCGGAGGAGGGTGGTCTTGCCGGCGCCGTTAGGACCGTAGAGCAGAATTGACTCGCCCGGCCCGACGCGCAGTTGCGCTCCCAGCAGCGCCGCGAGGTCGCCATAATACTTGGAGACGTTTCGAAGTTCGAGGCCGGCCCTAACGTGCGGAGGTGTGTCGGGTGGCATAAGATTCGAGCAGCACGGGCGAGGCTTTCTTCAGCGTCGCGGTCAATCGCGCCTTCAGGTCCAGCCGCTCTTTCCAATACTGTTTTTCGGGTACCTTGGCTTGGGCAAAAAGTTCATCGAGATCAGCCAGGGAATTAAACAACGCATCGGCCGTAGCCGCGAGCTCTTTTTGCACTGAACTCGTTCTCTGTTCTTCCCTGAATCGTGGCCATTCCTTGGCCAGGCGAATGCCGAGCGCCCATAGCAGCAGCAACAAGAAGCAGGCCAGCAGGGGAACGCCCAATCGGGTGATGGGGTTAGGGAGGATCTGGACTTGCGCTTGCGCCTGCCCCGACTCCGTTCCAGCGCCCCCCGCCGTATTATCGGCTCGTGCTTCACCGCTCAAGCGAGCTTCGAGCTTCGTTCCCTGCTTCAAGCCCGAGGCCACATACCGTTGGCTGCCCGTTTCGGCGTCACTTCCGGCGGGTGTGAAGAGTGTCGAATCCACCGTAAGGCCGGGAGGTGAGACCAGGAGTTCAACGTTGCTGACGGGGTAAGGATATGAGTCGCCCAACTCCAGACGGTTCGAAGTGTAATCCACATCGTACGCCACCATCACCACGGTCGCGCCGGGCTTCAGCGGATACTGAAGAGAATAATCGCCACGGCCTTTCCCGGCGCTCACGGGCTGCGGCAAGGGCATGTTCATCAGCCCTGCCACAGCCGCCTTCGGCTCGGTGATAGCCGGCGACAAATGAAACTGGAATGTCCCGGCCGGGTTGACATAGCTGCGTGGAGGGTCGCTCGCATTCCTGACTGCAAACATTTCCTGCACGCGGGCTTTGCTGCCCTGGGCATGGACCACCACGCGCGCCGATTGAATGCGCAACGGTGGCGCAGAGGCGGAGGAATCGTACACGGTAATGCTGATGTCGGCAGTGCCCACCGGATCAAATTGCGCTGGGGCGTTATAGTCCACTCCCTGATAGGCCGCTTGCACCAAATAGAAGGACGCCGGGTCGATGTTGGCAGAGGGAAAAACAAAGCGCCCGCTCGCATCCGTTGTAACCGACGCCACGCGCTGCATACCGCCTCGCGGAAGAAGCAACTGCACGGTCTGGTTCGCTGCCGGCTGGCCGTTCGTGCCATTGGCGATCACGCCTTGAATCCTCCCCTGCGCCGACAAAACTGCAGGGAGGCAGACAAGGAACAGAACGGACGCTAGAGAGATCGTGCGACTGCGCATCGTGCTCAAGCCCTTTAACCTGATACTTAGAGTATTCTGAATCCTCCGGGAAAATACAAGTTTTTTGTGTCCGGCGATTCCCCTCCTTCACCTGCTTGTAGGGGGACGGCTTGCCGTCCCCTTTTGCCGGGCTCGCGGCGGGCGGGTAGGGCAAGCCCTACCCCTACACGTTTTCAGAGCGGTGCGAGATTCGTCGCCTGCGCTCCTCGGAATGACACAGTTATCGAGTTCTCACCCAGATTCTTATGACCCTGCGGGATGCTTTCGTTGCCGTTGAAAGAGGAACACGAATGGGATAATCAGCAGAAACAGGAAGCCCATCAGGCGGAAGACGCTCAAGAAGCTCAGCAACGCTGCCTGCTGTTGCACCGCCCCGTAGAGCATCGCCTGGGCGCGATGACTTGCGGTGACCGCGTCGGCGCCGCCTTGCACGAACAGCCTTTGCGCCTGCTCCAGCGCTTGCCGGGTGACGGGGCTGACGTCCGTCACATGCGCAGCCAGCAGCGATTGATTGAACTGAGAGCGCCGGGCAATCCAGGTCGTGACAAAGGAAACGCCCATGCTCGAGCCGATGTTGCGCATCACGCTATAGAGGCTCGTGGCATATCCCGTTTCGTGCTTGGGGATCTGATCCATGGCGAGAACGGTCAGTGGAACAAAAATGAAGGCCAGCCCGGCGCCTTGGTTGAGCAGGTGCATGAGGATGTCCCAGGTGCCGGAATCCAGGTCCATGTGCGAGTAGCCGAAGAAAGCGACACCTGCCACCGTGAAACCGAACACCAGCATCCAACGCCCGTCCCAGCCTCGACCCAGAAGGTATCCCACCAGCGGCATGAAGCAGGCTGTGGCAATACCACGCGGGCTGGTCCAAAGCCCGGCGGTCGCGCTCGTCCAGCCGAGCAGAGTTTGCATAAACAAAGGCAACGTCACCAGACTGCCGTAGAGCACGAACCCGAGCAGCGTGGCCATCCCGATACCTGCCCCAAAGCTGCGAAATTTCAAGAGCCGGAAATGCACGATGGGCTGCTCAGTGGTCAGTTCGCGGATGACGAAGGCGGCCAGGAAACCGGCGGCCAGCACCGCCAACGAAATGATGAAGCGGCTTCCGAACCAGTCCTCTTCCTGGCCTTTGTCCAGCATGATTTGCAGTGCTCCCATGCCGACTGCTAACATGCCAAACCCCCAAACGTCTGCGCGCAACTTACCCCGGCGCAGATAGGGCGGATCGGTAACAAACAGGCCGATCATAATCAAGCTGGCGATGCCGATGGGAAGGTTGATATAGAAAACCCAGCGCCACGAATAGGTGTCCGTAATCCACCCGCCGAGCGTCGGGCCAAGGATGGGAGCGGCGATAATGCCCATGCTCCAAAACGCCATGGCCTTGCCCCGCTCGTGACCTGGGAATTCCTCCAGCAGCACGGCCTGGGAGAGAGGCTGCAGCCCTCCGCCGGTGGTGCCCTGGAGCACGCGAAAGAGAATCAGCGCCGGCAGATTCGGAGCGATCCCACACAACAGGCTCGACACGGTGAAACCTGTCACGACGGTAAGCAGCAATCGCCTGCGCCCGAAGTAGTTCGCCAGCCAGCCGGTCAGCGGGAGAACGATGGCGTTGGCAACCAGGTAAGATGTGAGTACCCAGGTGGATTCATCGACCGTGGCCGAAAGGCTGCCGGCAATGTGCGGCAGGCTGACGTTCACCACCGAAGTGTCCAGCACCTCCATCACCGCGCTGGACATCACCGCCACCGCCACCAACCAACGACCCGCCGAGGAATGGGTCACCACTGCATCGCTCATATAAGGGAAGAGATTTTAACACTTGCGGAACGACATTCCACACGCCAATCTCGCCGCTGTCATTCTGAGCGAAGCGAAGAATCTCGCTCTGAGTATTTCCAACGCATCGCGAGATTCCTCGTCGCGCACGCCTTCCCCGAAAATCACCCCGCGCGGGAACTGCAGGGGCGAGGCGGCGCGGCGCCTCGCCCCTACTGCCTTGCCGCCACCCCACGCGTTATCGTCGGAGCAAGGTGGACTTCCTGTCTCTTGACAAACGCAGGGTTATAGGCTAGAGTATTATCGTGGGGCCAGGCAGGACGTCATGGCTTACGGTGAACTCGATTCTGTACGGCTGTCAAATTGTCAGCCCGTAGTGTTCCTCGGAGCGGCTCTTTCTTCCGGCGTGCGCCGAGAAGGGGGTTCCGGAGGCTCATCTTTGGAAGAATCGAAGGATGACGGTTTGTCACTCTCCGACTCTCAACTCTCGGCTTCTCGACTTGAATTCGACAGAACAAAGCGAGAATGTCTATGAAAACAAACAGTCGAGGAGTTCAGGAGCCGAGGAGTTGAGGAGCTGTGGGGCCAATTCAAGAGGTCGGGTCGGATGGTGACGGTTTCTCACTCTTCGACTCTCAACTCTCGACTTCTCGACTTGAATTCGACAGAACAAAGCGAGAATGTCTATGAAAACAAAGGACCGCAGCTAGGACACGCCACGCGCCGCAGCCCCGATACGGACAATATGTCGCTCTATCCCCTCGTCAGCCGCCGGTAGTCCTCCGGCTCGTCCACATCAATGACTACCCCCTCGTCCTCGACCTCGACATACCGGGTTGCCGGTCGATATCGCCGAACCACGGAATCCGCTCCCGCATCGCTGGCCAACCCCAATAGCTCGTCGAAGAGTTGCCGTCCGATCAGCACCGGATGTCCCCGGCGACCGTGATAGGTGGGGATCACGACGGGAGCGCCGCTCTCACGGAAAGCCGACACGATCATTCTCACGGTTTCTGCGGAGACCGCAGGATGGTCCACCAGACTTAGCAGGACGGCTTCCAGGTCGTCCGCAGCCAGCGCCCGCAATCCCGCCTGCAATGAGGAAGTCTGGCCGGACCGGTAATCGGGATTAATGACTACTTCGATAGCCTCACTTTTGACCCGAGGTTGAATCTCCTCGGCCCGGTGCCCGAGCACGACGGAGATGCGCTCAAGTCCGCCCTCGCGAAGCGTCTCCACGACCAATTCGAGGAATGTGCGGCCGCGATAGGCGAGTGTGGGCTTGGGGGTTCCCATGCGGGAGGACTCGCCTGCTGCGAGGATCAGTCCGGCGATCATGTGGTTTCGACGGCCTTGAGTTTGTACGCGAGCGAGGGGTAGGGGGACGGGGCCTGGCGCCTTACCGCAATCAACTCCGCCACGATCGAGACCGCGATCTCTTCCGGAGTCAGGGCCCCGATATCAAGGCCAATGGGTGAGAAGACGCGCGCCAATTTCTCCGCGGGCACGCCTTCGCTTTCCAGAACTTTCGAGATTTCGATAAGCTTCCGCTTGCTGCCAATCATACCGATGTAGCGCGCCGGCGTCGTAACCGCCCAGCGGAGGCAATCCAGGTCGCCTTTGTGCCCGCGTGTGGCCACCACCAGGTATGACAGTTCGTTGACTTTGAGCCTCTGGAAAGTCTCTGCCCACGGTCCGGCGTGGGTTTCGACCGCTTCCGGGAAGCGCTCCGGGTTAGCAAACGCCGTGCGGTCGTCAGAGACAATCACATCGAATCCTGCAAGGCCGGCAATCTTCGATACCGCAAGTGAAACATGTCCGCCGCCGAAGAGATACAGTGTAGGAGTGGCCAGGATGGGCTCGACGAAGATATCGAGCGACCCGCCGCAGACCAGCCCGTTGTCGTATTCGGGCTGGGTGTTCAAGTTGAAGTGCAAGCGGCGCGGTTTCTCTTCGCGCATGACCTCCTGCGCCACGGACCACACTTCCGCCTCGACGCAGCCGCCGCCCACCGTGCCTACGATCGAACCGTCGTCGCGGATCAGTATCTTGGCGCTTTCATAGCTTGGAATAGAGCCCTGCACCTGGATAATGGTCGCCAGCGCCGCCTTGCGCCCTTCCCTTCTGAGCCTCGCAATTTCAGAGAAGATATCCATCGCCCCTCTCCAGCTAGGTTAATCGCCCGCTGCGGACTGTGTCAACGAGGGCGTCTACATCTTCAACCTTTTGAAGATCGTTTCCGGGATTGACCGCACAATCAGCATGATGGGGCGCCAAAACCACGGCAAGTAAACCACACTCTTCCCCTTGACGATGGCTCTGAAAATGCCTTGCGCGACGCTTTCTGGCGAGGCCAACAGAAACAGCCCCGGACGCCCGTAGGTCATGCGCGTGTCCACAAACCCCGGCTTCACCGTAATCACCTTGACGCCCGCCGGGAATAACCGGTTCCTCAACCCCTGAAGGTAGACGCTTAGGCCCGCCTTCGCGGCGCCATAGTGATAGTTGCTTTGGCGGCCACGGTCGCCGGCTACGGAAGAGAGGGCGCAGATAAAACCCGTCCGCCTGAGCTCGAAGTGATTGGCGAGAATATTGAGGGCCGAAACGCAACCGGTGAAATTGGTCTCGAGAATAAGGCGAGCCTCATCCCAATCGACTTGAGCCTTGGCCTGATCGCCCAGGTACCCGATGCAGACCACGGCCCCCGCCAGCGCGTTGCCAGCCTCCGTGAGGAAGGAGGTCAAGATTGCGGCGTGGGTTTGTGTGTCGAGGGCATCGAAAGCCAGGACGCTGGCGCGAACTGAATTGCGGAGGCTGAGATCGGAAGCGAGCGCGCTTAATTCGTCCCGATCGCGGCCTCCTAGCACAAGGTCGTACTTATGCGCCGCAAACTCCTTTGCCAAGGCGGAGGCAATACCGGAAGTTGCGCCTAGAATCAATACAGTTGACACGCTCTCACCTCAGTTGAGGCTCACCCGAATGAGCTTCGTGTTCTCTGTGGCCAAAGCAAATCTCAACACAGAGATCACGGAAACGCTCCGTGCTCTCGGTGTTGAGGCTTTAGAGGCACAGAGGGCACTGAGAACCTGGTTTCGGCTGCGGCCGCTGGCTCGCGCCCTATCATCTCGGAACAATTCCAAGCCTCCGCGCCTGCGATGACGACAATAACCCGCCCGGGTCGAGCCGGTTCTTGATCTCCCTGAACTGTTCCACCCGCGGATACATGGCGGCAAAAGTTGGCGCGGTCATCAACGCATCCTTCGCCAAGTAAATCCTGCCGCCACAGTCCAGAACCAGCCCATCCAATTCGCGCAGCAGAGGAATCAGCCCGCTCGCGACGGGAAGATCCAGGGCCAACGTGTAGCCTTCGATCGGAAACGAAAGCAGGCCGGGGTTTGATTTCCCGAAACGCTTCAGCACGGCCAGGAAGGATGCGCGGCGCGATTGCACCAGCCTGGTCAGGACTTTCTTGAGCCCTTCGAGTCCTCCAACCAAAGGCAAGGCGGACTGATATTGAACAAAGCCCCTGCGTCCGTACAAGCGATTCCAATGATGGATCGCGTCGAGGGGGTAAAAGAAAGTCTCCAGGTCGACGAGTTTGCGGACAGCGTTCCGATGCAGGGTGTAGTAGAAAGAGTTGAAGGCGCGCACCGTAAGACTGTTCAGGGCCAGCGAGGGAAAATCGAAGGGCAGCGTCCAACGGCGGCGCGGCGCTTCGGCGAGGGGATCCCGAGTGCTCGCCGGCAGTTCGTTTGCAGGTGCGTGATTGCCTCGCATCAAGACGGCCCTTCCCATCTGCCGGCCGGTCGCCAGGCAGTCAATCCAGGCTACCGAGTATTGGTAACGGATGTCGGATTCCGTCATCATGCGCAGCGCGTCCTCGAGGTTTGCGGCTTGCTGATAATCCACCTGCATCCACGCTGACGCAACGGGTCGCAGCTTCATCCGGGCGCTTAGAATCACACCTGTCAGTCCCATGCCCCCCAGGGTCGCCCAAAAGATCTCGCGGTTGTTATTCGCCGAGCAGGAGAGGATGCCGCCCTTGGGCGTCAGCAACTTGAAATCCAAAACGAAGTTCCCGAAGGTGCCATCTTGATGGTGGTTCTTGCCGTGCACGTCGGCGGCGATCGCTCCGCCGACGGTCACGAATTTGGTCCCCGGCGTCACCGGCAGGAAGAACCCACGGGGCAGAAAATAGCGAAGGATTTCAGCCAGGCTTACGCCCGCTTCACACTCCAGCACACCGCTCTGCGCGTCGAAAGCGAGAAACCTGTTGAGCCGCGAGTGACAGATGACTCCGCCGTGCGCGTTGAGTGGCGCGTCGCCGTAGCTGCGTCCCATGCCGTACGATATCAAGGACGGCTGGGAACTGGACTCCAGGACGGCCGCCAGTTGGCGCCGGCTGTCGGGGCGATAGACATTACACGTCTCGACCGGAAAACGCCCCCACCCGGAGAGTGGCTGAGTTATGAAGTCGTCTGCCATTGTCGACTGTCGATTGCCGATTTTCGATTGTTGGTCGCCTATGTACATCCCTAACCGCAATCGACCATCGGCAATCGAAAATCGAAAATCTCCGTTCCTTCTAAAGGTAAATTATGAAAATGACGCTAGCCGCCCAGAACAGCACGACCGAAAGCAGGACCGAGTCCGTCAAGAACAACCGCGTCGGGTTTCCTCCCTCTTCATTCTGGTGCACGAGATAGAGGTAACGGAAAATTCCAAAAAGCACAAAAGGAATGGTGAGGTCAAGCCGCTTGCCGGGAAATTTAACCTGCACGTCGCTCGAAAGCGTATAGAGCGCGTAGGACATTACCGTGGAGGCGGTGACAATCCCGATCAGTTGGTCCAGAAAGTAAGGCGAGTATTGCGACAGGATCGAGCGGTGGTTGCCCGCTTCTTTTCCCAAGGCTACGAGTTCATGCCGACGCTTGCTCAGCGCGAGAAACAAGGCGAGCAACGTGGCGCACACCACCAGCCAGGGAGAAATCTCGACGTGGATGATTACTCCGCCGCTCACCACCCGCAGGACGAAGCCCGCGCTGATAACAAAGACGTCGAGGAGAACCACACGCTTCAGCACCCATGAATAGAGCACATTGATCACGGCGTAGGCCGCGATGATGGCGAAGAAGGTGTGGTCGAGCGCCCACGCGCCACCCAGGGAAACCAACCCCAGCGTTATTGCAGCGATAGCTGCAGTTCCCACTCCGAGCCGGCCGGAAGCCAGCGGCCGCAGCCGCTTCAGAGGGTGTTTCCGATCCTCCGGCGCATCAAGGATGTCGTTGAGAAGATAGACTGCGCTGGACATGAGGCAGAACAGGGCCGCGCCCGCCACGACGCGCGCGTTGCGATTCCAGTCGATGATGCTGCGGGAGAATATCAACGCCGCGAAGACGAAGCCGTTCTTCACCCACTGCTGAGGACGAAGGCTCTCCAGCAGCCCGCCCCAAGCGAAAGTCGAGGCGTGAGTTGCGGTCAGCGGAACTGTGGGAGGCGGCGGCTCCATTCCTGTCTCCGTGAAACCTCGCGCTGGCATGTCGCACCTGCGCCGTGACGCGTTTGCCGCGATTAGACTAGCTTATCAACCGGGAATTTTCAAATTGTTCGTCTTGTAGGTTAGCGCAGACCTGCTTTTTTAGGTCTGTCCCCATGGGCCTTCGGCCCGCGAAAGCTCATGAAAAAGGTGTTGGGTTATGATAGGCACGGTCGAGAGCGGTGAGATCGTAGTCGCAGTGGAGCGGTTGAGGCCGTAGGTCTGTCTGATCCGGAGCGTGCGTGTTGAGCGAATAATTGGGCGTTGCTGTCTCCCTCAGGGGGGAGCGGCGATAGCCCGCGACCCTGCATAAGGTAACTTTGGGCACGCTCTCCGCTCCCGCCCAAAGGAGCGTGTGATGCCTTATAGAATAGCAGGAATTGACGTTCATAAGAGAATGTTGACGGTCGTGGTTTGCGATGTGGAAGTAAGGGGTGAATATGAGTTTGAGCGGCGACCGTGTGGCAGTACCCCCTCGCACCTGCGCTCACTGGCCGCTTGGCTGGTGGAGCAAGAGGTTGAGGAAGTGGTGATGGAGTCCACGGCACAGTATTGGAAACCGGTCTGGGCAATCCTGGAACGATACTGGAAGCCCCTCCAGCAAGGACGGGAAGGGGCTCGTCCGATGTCGGGAATGCTGCATCTGGCGCAGGCACAGTCGAACCGGGGACCACGGGGGCGGAAGAACGATTTCGCCGACCCCGAACGTCTGGTGAAACGACTGGTGGCAGGCGAACTGATCCTGAGCTTCGTGCCGAGTGCCGAGCAGCGTGTGTGGCGCACGGTCATGCGCACCAAGTACCAGTTGAGGTGCAACCAAGTGCAGTTACAGAACCGGTTGGAGGCTTTGCTGGAAGAGGCGCATCTGAAGTTGTCCAGTTTGGTTTCCGACCTGCTGGGCCTCAGTGGACGGCGTATGTTAACGGCCATCGCGGAAGGGGAGACGGATCCGGCAGCGGTGGCGGCACGAGCGGATTATCGCCTGCGCGCCACGCCGGAAGAGTTATGCGATGCGCTGGGTGCCTGTGGCGAGCTCCATCCCGTCTACCGCCGGTTGTTGCAGAGGGCGCTGGAGGAGTGGCAACGCGCCGAGGCACAGATTACTCAGCTCAGCCAAGAGATGGCCACGCTGCTGGCTGCCCACCAGGAGCAAGTCCAGCGCTTGGCGGAGGTACCCGGCCTGGGGGTGGATTCAGGACAGCAGATCCTGGCGGAGGTGGGCGCCTCGGCAGCGACCTTCCCTTCCGCTAAAGCTCTCTCCTCCTGGGTGGGTGCATGCCCAGGCGAGGAGGAGAGCGCGGGAGTGAACCACAACCGCCGCTCGCCCAAGGGCAACCGCCACCTGCGGCGCATCCTGAATCAGGCGGCCCACGCCGCAGTTAAACTCAAAGGCAGCGTCTTTGCGATCCTCTACCGCCGCTATGTGGCGCGCTTGGGGCACAACCAAACCATCGCGGTGATTGCACATCGGCTTTGTCGCTTAATCTGGAAGATTCTGCACCAAGGAGTTCGTTACGAGGAACGCGGCCCAGCGGTCAGCCAAAAGTCAAAGCAAAAGCGCACCGCCCGAATGATCCGCCAACTCCGCGACCTCGGTTATCGCGTCGAACTGCTTAAGCTCGCAGCGGGGGTGCCGGCCTGAGACAGGTTTTTCGACCCTGCGGCCTTTGCGTGGGCAGAGGGGAAACGCCGCAGACCTAACCGAACTTTCGCAGTTGAGGGGTTAGGTAAAGGGTAAGTGCTTTGTTTTTAGCGAAGGGATCTCAAAGGTCGGCACTACATTTTCAATCTCGGTGGCGGGGTTTGGGCAGTCTCCTGGGGGGCCTTGATACGGGGTGGTGGCTGAGAAGGCAAGGTCAGGTTAAGCTGGTGCAGCATCAACGACTGATCCGGTTCTGGCTGGGTGTAGCGGGGCATGATTAGCCAGCGGCCGTCAGTGGTGGGCAGGCAGACATCGAGCATCTGCAGGGTGGCCAGTTTTTCCAGCACGGCGCGGGGCGTCAGGCCCGGCGCTAAGGCGGCCAGGCGTTGCTTGAGGGTCACCGAAAGGGCGTAGGCCAGGAAGGCCACGAAGATGTGGGCTTCCACCCGCTTCTCCACTTGGTGATAAATCGGACGCAGTCCCAGTTCGCTCTTCAAGGTTTTGAAGGCCGCTTCAATCTGGGTCAGTTGGATATAGCGTTCCCAGAGTACTTCCGGGTTCTCCCCCACCAGGTTGGAGCGCAATAGATAGTGTCCGTCGCGAAGCTCCGCCTTCTGCAACTTCTCTTTGTGCAACTGAAAGGTGAACGTCTGGGGGGTGACTTCCTCCCCCTCTCGGGGCAAGCGCAGGGATACGAAGCCGAAGGCCCGCCCCGCTTGCCTCTTCGCTGCCCCGAGGCGCAGCAGCAGTTGATCCCGCGTCGGAGCACTGCGGCGCAGCTTGCGCAAGGTCCTCAACAACCCCACTAATTTGCGCCGTCGGATGGCGCGCTCCTTGGCTCGCCGCCCTTCACTCTTGGCCAGCACATAGAGTTCGCCGTCCTCCCCGAACAACTTCACCTCCACCGACTCGCGCACTTTCTGCCAGGGCAACTCCAGCCACTTCTTTTCATACTGCTGAATCTTGCCCCGCGGCGTGCCCACCAGATAGAACATCTCCCGCCCCGGGCCGCGCATCTCTTCCAGCACCTCTTCGGTCGGAATCCCCCGATCCATCACCCACACCCGCCGCGCCTTGCCGTACTGCGCTTCGATCTTGGCCAGAAAGCCCCGCAGCGTCGTGCGGTCCGAGGTGTTGCCCTCCATCACTTCGTAAGCCAGCGGAAATCCCTCCGGCGTCAGCACCAGCGCGATCACCACCTGCCGGCAATCGAAACGGTGATCGCGGCTGTAGCCGTGCTTCGCTTTGGGAATTTCCTCTCCTTCGCCCTCGATATAAGTGCTCGTCAGGTCGTACAGCAAGACGTTGAAGCGCGCCTGAAATAGGTCTTGCCAGCGTTGCCGCAGGTGATCAAACAACGCCGTCTTGTGCTCCACGATGCGGTCCAGACAGCGATACAGCCGATCCTTCTCCGCCACCGCGAAACCGCTGCCTAATAGATCTCCCATGGCGCTCTGGTCAAATCCTTGCCGGTGCAAACGGAACTCGCTGCCCGGCGCGATCAGCCGGCTCACCACCAGTAACTCCAGCACTTTCGCCCACGGCACTTCCTCGCGACCGACCTCCAACCGCCCTCCCCAAAACGCCCCCAGTCCCAACTGCTGCCACAGCTCGCAGCCCAGCCAGTAGTTCCCAAACGCCCGTGGCCGCCGCAGCTCCATCTCCCGCAACTTCACCTGCACGCCATCCAGCGCCTCGGCGGGGATCGCACGATCTTCTGGAAACAAGCTCAGCGTGCGGGCCCGCTGCTCGGCTTCATCAAACACCTCCAACGTCTGTCGCCAGGCCCCCTGCTGGCGGTCATTGATCTCTCCCAAGAACAAAACCTGCCGCTGCACCACCCGCCCCGAACGCACCCGACGGTTCTCCACGACACTCCAGTAGCGGTGTTCCTTGCCGTCCTTGCATCGCCGTTTGCTGCGCAGAAACATCGTCAGCGCGCATCCTGACAGCTTCCTTCAGAGTTTGTAAAGAGGGTAGGTCGGCACTACAACGGCTTTCTGCAAAGCCTGCTTTGATGGATAAGACGTTAGACCGATAGGGAGGTCACCTTCCCCTCACAAATGTGTGGAACTGCGAAGGTGAGGCTAAAGAGCAGGCCCGCGCTAGCCCTAGGCCCGCTGGACGCCCCGGACGATCGCAGGAACAGCCACTCTCCCCGCTACTCAGGCCGCGAGTGGCCGATGACTCCGTCGGCCCACTTCAGAAAGTACTTCATGTTGGGCGCGTCGGTGTGTCCGCCGTCATGCTGGCGCCAGGCAAGCTGCCCATCCAGCAGCCCGACATTCACCGGCGGCATCTTGGCGGTGTGATAATCCTCGGAGAGGCCCAACCCCTTCGCCGCAAGCAAGCTGAAGATCGGGCTTGCCGCTACTGTCGCCATGAAGCTTCCCTGGTGGTCGAGCCACTTTGCGTCGCCTTTCTCCGGCACTCCGTAGCTGATGAAAGTCAGGCGAGGCGCGCACAAGGCGATGAGTTCGTGGGAGTCGACAGGCAAGTCCCCGGCATTCTTACTCCCGAACTTAGCGTCCGACGCGCCATACTTCATGAAGTTGCCGGCCATCCAGTAATACTCGCCGCCGGTCAGATTCTCCACCGCTTCGCCGAAATTTCGACGCCAAAGAGTGGAGCCGCCTTTACCGGAAGAACCTACGAGGACCATGGCAAAACGCTGGTCGAAGGCCATGGTAACCAGCGCTGCCTTTCCAAAGCGCGAGACGCCTTCGATCCCGACGTGCTTGGCATCCACCGCCGGGTCCGTCTCAAGATAGTCGAGCGCACGTCCCGCGCCCCAAGCCCAGGCACGCAAGGCGCCCCAGTCGTCCGGCTTGCGAGGCTGGCCGCGGTTGACGAGCCCGATCATGCCCCTGGTGATTCCAGCCCCATCATCGGCCTGAATGCTGGCGGGGTCGACGGTCGCATAGCCCCAACCGTCCGCGATGAGTTGCCAGGTCGGGGGCGGACTGCCGTCAGCGTTGAACTGCGGCATCTGAAATGGCGGCGGAGTTTCCAGTTCATAAGCGGGATGTTGTTCGAAAACCTCGCGCAGGGAAGCATCCTGCTGGATCAGCAGACCCTTCAGCGCCGTGTTGATTCGCTCCATTTCCTGCGGCGACGGCTGGTTGGGCGCGGGGAAGCCGCTGCGGCCGAACATCACCAAGACCGGCACCGGCCCCTTCGCATTCGCGGGCGTCACCAGCGTCATGCGGATATTCACAGCAATGAGCGGGCAGGCGGAATTGTCCACATGGCCGATCACCTCTTTGGCGATAACGGCATTGAACCCAATCCTCTCCTGGTCGACGGCTTTCACTGACCACGTGACCTTGGGAACGTTCGCCGGCACGCGGCCGTAAACCTCGCGCTCGAAATCCTCCACGATTTCGGGACGCCGCTCACGCCACCAGATGTCCGGAGTCGTCACCTTTTCGCCATTCTTCAGCGTCAAGGGATCAGGCAGGTTCGGAAATGGATTGGCCTTCGACTCGTCGTAGTTGGCGTGATTCGGCGCTTGCTCGTTGCCGCTGGGCCCCGGGCGGAGGGCCTTGATGCCAAGCTGCTCCTGCATGTTCTGATGATCCTGCTCGACCGTGAAAGTCACGGGCTGACAGCCGGACTGTTGCAAGGCGGGTCCGGACTGGCCGAACATGAGGCTGCAGCATAATGCGGTGCCGATCAAAACCAGAACGTACGAGGAGTGGAACTTAGGAATCGCAAATCTCATGGAATCCTCCAAATCGCAAGGACTGCACTATGGCTTAGCTCAATTAGTAAGCCAACTAATTCGTCGGAGGCGGAAGGGCGGGGCTTCAGCCCCGCCGCTAAGCTCGCGAGGTAATTACGGGGCTTTAGCCCCTGAAGCGGCCTGGCTTCAGGGCCTAAAGGCCCTTCCGACCCTGCAACCATGGACGGCGGGGCTAAAGCCCCGCCCTTCCGAGGGCCACTTGAAATTGCACTGATTAAACCAACCAAGCACTAGGGCGTGAAATCCGCGAGGGGAATCGCGTTCGCCATGGCGCGATATCCCGCAGGCGAAGGATGAATATGATCACCCGAGTCGTACGCCGGCAGAAGCATCTCCGGCTGTCGTGGGTCGCGAATCGCCTTGTCAAAATCAATCACCGCGTCGAAATGGCCGGGCGCGCGAATCCATTGATTCACGGCATTTCGATCGGCTTCACTCGCCGGTCCCGGCTTGGAGTAGGCGGACCCGGTGAAGGGCGTGAGCGTTCCGCCGTAAGCACGAATACCATGCGAGTGAGCCCGCGCCACGATCTGCTCGTACGCCGCAAAAACGCTGTGCACGAGATGGTCGTGCGCTGCTTGCGCCGTGTTGCCTTCGAGGCCGAAGGCGCCGATGTCATTGATGCCTTCCAGAACGATCAGGTAGCGAACTCCAGGCTGAGCCAGCACGTCGCGATCGAAGCGCGCCAGAGCGTTAGGCCCCAGGCCGTCGCGGAGCAGGCGATTCCCGCCGATGCCTTGGTTGAGGACGGCGAGGCATCGCGTGGGCAGCGCGGTGCGCAATCGGCGCGCCAGATCGTCAGGCCAGCGGTCGTTGCCGTTGGTGGTGGAGCCGCGCCCGTCGGTGATCGAATCGCCCAGCGTGACGATGCCTGCGCCGGAGGACGCGTTGACTTCCACTCCGGAGATGTTGAACCAATGCTCGAAGCTGATTGCGCCCGGCAGGTCCGCGTCTGCCACACGGTCGCCGTGCACGAGATAAGAGGTAGCTCGCGATCCCGGATGGCTGGTCTGGACCGTCGGGGATTCGCCGACGTGGAATGTGACGGCGAGATCGGACTGCGCCTCCACCGCGAAGGCGATGGGATCAGAAACATAATCGGCGCCGGCGGGAATGGTGACGCTGGGGCGACCGGAAAACGTCAGTGCCCGGTCGGTCGAGGCGTCGATGCGAGCCGAGCCAGCCGCGGCGGGCCGCGCAACGTGCACGGAGGTAAACTCGAGGGGCGCGGTCCCGAACGCATTCGAGATTCGTACTCTCAGCACTTCTCCGCCGATCGAAAGATGCACCACCTGGCGCAGCGTGGCGTCGCGCAGGTCGCCGGGCGCAAGCGAGTTGTTGGCTTCCGGGGCTTGCTGAGCGGCCGCCCATGATCCCACCCAGTGCGGCGCTACTGGGGGAGCCTGCGCCAGAATTGCCTGAGCGTAGAACGCCAGGCCAAGAAAGATCGTCAATACTCTTCGTGGCCACATGCCGGAGTGGTTCCTCGCGGCGAAGGAAGATCGAAGCACCTCGCCGCTCAGGGCCGCTTGCCCACCGCAGTATACACAAACCGGCTGCCGGTTAGCAGCCACAATCCCGGCCGCTAAAACCTCATGATCGATTCAGGGAGCAGCGAGAGGCTGTTGATCAATCGACGCGTGTCTTGGGGTTCTTCTTCTCTTGCGCAAAGCGCTTCTTTTCCTGGTACATGAGTGCATCAGCGCGCGCCACAACCTCTTTGAGGGTTTCGCCGGGCCGCCACTCTGCCAGGCCGACCGCTGCGGTCATATCGATTTTCGATTCCTCGGAGGCCTTCTGAACCGTGTAGCTGCCCAGGACCCACTCTTGCATTCGCTGCACGCGCGCTTGGGCCTCCGCCAGGGTCCCGTCCAGCACCACAATGAACTCATCGCCGCCCCACCGGCCGACGACGTCGGCTGCACGCGAGGTCGACCTCAATTCGGAGGCGAACTGGCGCAACAGATCGTCGCCCGCTTCGTGCCCGTGGAGATCGTTGACCTCTTTGAATCCGTTGAGGTCCAGCATAGCAATGCAGAAACGCTGCTGGGTGGCGATTCGGCGCTCGACCTTGGATTCCACCCCCTGGCGATTTTCGAGTCCGGTCAAGGCATCGCGCGAGGCTCGCTGTTCAGCCTCCTCCAGCTTAGTCTGATAGGTTGTCACCTTGGTTTGCAAGGCCGCCACCGATTCGCGGCTTTCCTGCTGCATTTTGTCCACGCACGATCTCAGTTCCTTGGCCCCGCTTACCACCGCGGCCCTGAGTTCCGGCAGGTCTTCGAGCTTTGCGAGCGCCTGTAGGCGCCTGGTGAACTCGTTGAAGTGGGCGGCGTAACGCTGGTCGCGCTCCGCCACCGATTCCGCTGCGCACGCTAGCACCAGGACGATTTCCCGGACATCTGCAGCCCGCTGCTGTAAGTACCCGGCTGTCTGCTCTCCCCAGGACTGAAGGTGCTGTTCCACCTGACCCTCCGTCTCACGGATGAGGGTAAGGGTGACGGTTCTGCTGAAGCCTTCCGCCAGGAGCATCAGGCGACGCTGAAGGTCCTCGCTCACCGCCGGACAGGCCTGGACGGCACTGTTGCCCATGCCGCCCAGCGCGGCTCGGTACGCCTCCAGTATGCCCGACAGAAGTTCCTCTGTGGTCGGCGGGCGGTACTTACTTAATTCACTCTGATCCAGATCAAGGTATCTCTTTATGGAAATCACGGCGCGTCAGTCTTTCCCATTCTGCGATGAGTTCGATGAAACCTGCGCGTTCGAACCGAGTTGCGCGAGCCGCATGACGGCGCGACGCTTCCGCCGCTCCGAGACAAACCCAACGGCCGCCCGTACCCTCGCAACTCAGCTTAATCCATCGGCAGTCTGCGAGAGGACTTGACTGGGAGTTTTACACCCATTGAGAAGGAGAGAAATCGTAAGCTTTACCGTGGCAGACTCACTCCCGCCTGTAGGTTTTGGATCTTCGGCGTTACGCACAACACGGGCAGGAGTGCCGGTGCGACGCGGCCAAACAGTAGGGGCATGCTTCAATCAGGCCGCGACAACTCGGCCATCAGGGCCTCGCGTCTCTTCAAGGCGATGCCGCTGACGAGGTCAAGCACGTGCCGATAGGCCACCCAAGTGATGCCCGCGAGCACCAGAAAGCACACTACGCACCAAGCCGTATTTCCCGCCCAGCGCGAGAGGAAGTACAAGGCCGCTGCCAGGCCGGCCACGACAACTTGAACTCCCAGACTGACCAGCACCGAAAGGCCCGAGGCTTGTTGCCGCCGCATCTGGCCGGGCTTCAGCTTGCGGGGAAAATAGAGCGAGACCAGGTTCCCGGCCGTCAGGTTCATGAGGAAAGCCCAAAGCGCCCCTGCCAGGGTCAGTCCCACGATCACCGGTGGAGTAGGCCCGCCAACGAATTGGACCAATACGAAAACGATGATGACCTCGGCAGCGAGTACCATCGAGTGGAGCAGATTCTTCGCCACCATCACGTCACGGAATCGAAGGGGCGCCGCAAACAGCATGGGTAACCCGAGCCCGTCATAAGCCAGACTGTTGTAAGCAAGGCCCACCACAGTGAGCAAGACATACGCGACGCCCATGGGGAAGTAAGTCGAGCTACCCAGAATGAAACCCGTTATCTTGGGGTGCGGACTGCCCCGGCGGCCCATACTGAGCACGAGAATGACAAGCGCCGGCGTCAGCAGGGTGAGATACGCCATGGTGTTGCGGAGGAGATAGCGCAAGTCTTTCTCAAACAGGGCCGCCACGGTGGGGGAGAAGCCAGCCACGTTCCACCCCGCGCGCACAGGGGCGCGAGCTTCGGCAGACGGGCGGCGCGCCTCGCTCAAGTTCTCGCCGCGGTACTCAGCCCGCAAGCGAATGGCGAGCAGCCACCCGACCACGCCACAGTAAGCGAGGAGACCCGCGAACTCGGCTCCAGCTTTGCCGGGAGTGCCGGCACGCCCAAACGTGACCGTCGCCGCCGCCATGCCGGGAGGAAGGACGCGGACACCCGAGGCGAGGCGGGTCACCCATGGCAACGCCCGGTGCCCATAGCGATTAGCGAGAGGACTTATGAACTGGCCGCTGATCGCCAGGAGGATGCCCACCGCGCCCAGTATTTCGCGCGTGCGCCGCTGCGCCATCCAACGGCTGAGCCAGGCGTAAATAGCCCGGTTGAGCAACAAGTTGAGGAAGGCGAGCGCCGCGAAAGCCGGGATCGCCCAAATTAGAGCGCTTAACGATGCGACGGCGATGCCGAGGAGCATCGCGGCAAGCCAGTAGAGACAAGCGGCGGCCGCGGGGTCAAAGACTCCGTGCGCCAAAGCCAGAAACAAAAACGTGGAGTACCGGAGGGGGAAACGCAGCAGCGAAACCGGGTCGGCTTCCGCGCCAAACCCCGAGATGACAAGCGGGAACAGCAGCCAAACCAGAAACACCAGCCCGAGCTCGCCCGAAAGCAAAGCGGGCTTGCCATGCCCGATCGCATACCAACTGCCGACGCCCAGGAGAACGCCGAACCCCACAATCCCGAGGCTGATGCCGGCGCCCATGATGATATGTACAGCAAGGTTCAACTTACCGGTTGCGGTCCGCAGGCCGTTGACGAACAGCCGCCAGCGCAGCCAGCCTACCAGGAAGAGCTGGGTGGATTTGTCCGGCGCCGAGATCACTCCAGCCACGATAGCTCCGGCACGGCGGCGCGCTCGCCGCCCACAATTTTGAGAAAAACCTGTTCCAGGCTGAGCTTCTGCCCATCATCGTGCCGGGCTGCCACGCCGGAGCGCAGGTCGTCAATGGACCCTTGGGCCACCAGTTCGCCGTGATGGATGATGGCCACGTGGCTGCACAGCCGCTCGACGATTTCCAGCACGTGGGAGGTGAGGAAGATCGTGGCGCCGCGCGCGATCATGCGGTTCAGCATGGCCTTCAGAGTGCCGGCGGCAATGGCGTCCACACCCTCGAAGGGTTCGTCCAGAAACAGCACCTTGGGCCCGTGGATGACCGCCGCAGCCATGGCCAGTTTCTTCTTCATGCCGTGCGAGTAATCGACGATCAGCGACTTGGTGCGATCGGCGAGGCCGGTGAAGTCGAGAAGTTCCTGCGTGCGCTCGGCCGCGGTGACGCGATCGAGGCCATACATGCGTCCGGCGAAGGTGAGGTATTCCGGCCCGGTCAGGCGGTCGAAGAGGGCAAGTCCTTCCGGCACCACGCCGATCTGGCTCTTCACGCCGATGGGATCGTTGGCCAGGTCGAGGCCGAGAATCCGGATTTGCCCTGCCGTGGGCTCCAGCATGCCGGTGAACATCTTGATGGTGGTGGATTTCCCCGCGCCGTTGGGACCCAGAAATCCAAAGAATTGACCTGCTTCCACGCGCAGGTTGACGTTGCGCACCGCTTCTAATTCTCCGAAGCGGCGGCACAGCCCGTTGGTCTCTACTGCGAGTTCGTTCATGGCAGGACGCCGCCGCTAGCTTACCACAGCTCGTGATGAAGCAAGCGGCGAAAATTCGGTGAAGCTTCCTCTAAAAAATGAGCATTGAAGGTGCTGTGGGTGGCGCGTACCCGCGGACGGGCGCTGCCAGTCTGGATGCCGCCGCTGGCGTCGACAGAACGCAGACATACCCCGGACAGGCAGGTGTGCGCCACCTCCGACTCTTGCATACCTGCGCTAGTTCGCTCTATGCTATGGCCGTCTTTCTAGTATTGTCCGCCTTATATGCGCCTAACACCTTTCCTTACTCTCGTTGCCTTTTGCCTGGCTACCATTTCGGCCTCCGGAAAGGAGCGCTTGTATTGCCGGCAACAAGTCGTATCTCCAGGTGCAATCGGAGGGGGAGTGATTCACACACATGGTTTCTCGGTGGAAGTCACACCAACTGCTCAAAATCCAGACGATCCGGGCTTTGGTACGTGTCATGCAACGATACGATCCCCGCAGGGCCAGACCGTCTTCGAGGAGACAGAGTGGGGTATCGAAATAGACCCGGTTACCGGACAGGACGTGAATGGAGATGGGCAGCCGGATGCCGTTCTAACGAGCTATTCCGGCGGAGCTCATTGCTGCTGGACCTATCACATCATCCGTCTTGGCAAGCAGCCTCGAGTGGTTCGGGAATTTGGGAGTCGGACCCCCGCGTCGTTCCGGGACCTGGAGGGAGACGGGCGAATCGAAATCCTGGTTCGTGATGGTGAGTTCGACGAGGCCTTTGGACTCAACCACGCCTTTTCGGTCTTTCCGCTGATGATTCTTCGATTGCACGGAACTAAGTTCGAGGATGATACCGCCCAGTTCGGGCGAATCCTGGAAAAGGAAATACAAGACGAACGTAGCAAGCTAAACCCTCAAGAGGTCCGGGAATTCCTCCTTTCGGATCCAAATGAAATCCATGACGACCTTGATTACACTGGCACGAAGTCAGCCATCCTATTAATTGTCCTCGACTACCTCTACGCGGGGCGTCCCCAGGATGCACGAAGGGTCCTTGGTGAATTGTGGCCCAAGTTGTATCAGGACCAGACGTGGGAAGAAATGCTCAAAAGGTACTGCTCGGGCTTTCGCGCGAGATTAGGATTGGCGCTAAATAGCCCTTGCCCTGCAAAGGCGATCGCGCCTTAGCTGGGAGGGGGAATCGCACGCCGCTAAAAGCGGAGTCTGCTCCGGCCCACAGTGAAAGTAAGAATTACTGGTGCGGCACGACGAGCAGCGTAATCGACTGCGCCGGAAAAGTTGTGCTGAGGGTGCTCGTCGTTCCGCCGGCGGTGGGCGGCGTCACCGTTAAGTCGGGTTGCGTTACAATTCCGGCCAGGTTGGCGTTGCTATAGAGAAAGACCTTCGCCGGGCCGTTGGGCGTCAGGTGGTCCAGGGAAAGACTTGCGGTGAGATCGCCGTAAGTCTTGTTCAGCACCACGATGGTCACCATGCCGTCAGCGCTGCGCAACGCCGCGTACACAGAAAGGCGGCCCTGGTCTGCGCTGCTCGAGGCGAGCGACACATCGCCGAACTTCGAGCCTGCCGCGTCGTAGTTGCGGTAAGTCTCGTAGGCCATCAAGCCGGGGACCTGCGTGGTGTCCGGAGGACCCCAGAGAGTCGCCAAGTCGAGGCCGTATTTTCCGAAGATGCCAAGGATGTCGGCCTGCGCCACTGCGCCGTTGATGTGCTCTTGCCCGCCCCAGTTGTACTCGCTGATCGACGTCTTGGTGCCCGGGTAGTCGTTGGCAACCCATGTCTGCATCATCGGAATTACTTGCGGCGCTTGGAGCGGCGTCGAGCAGCTTGAAGCGTAGTTCGAATCCGTCATGTAGTTCGGCTGAGGGTAATTGGGATCGGTGTAGGTGGGATCCCACAAGGCCCGCGTCGAGTCGAGCCGCGCCTCCTGCTCTCCGGTATCTCCGGCGGGGCTGAGGCCGACGCCGGAGCCGTTATACACGGCGGCAAAATAGGTGTGCAGGTCCAGGTAGTCCAGGAGGCGAACGCCATGGTTCGCTTCGTACGCCGCGAACTGCTGGAGATAATACTCGATGAACGGCGTGCCGCCGTGCGCCTTGCGATCGATGGGATTGCTCCAAGGCTCATAGCAGGGACCGGTGTTCCATCCATCCTCAACATCCTCTTTCGAGTAGAAATAATCCCACCAGAAGTCCATCACCGGGCCGCTGACTGCGGCCGTCGGATCGGCAGTCTTAATGGCCAAGGCCGTGGCGATACCGTTGTTGGTGGCCTCGTCGTAGGTGAACGGGAGCGGGTGTACGTCACGGTGCACCGCGTCCCACCAACTGGGTTCGTTGTCCAGGTCGTAGATCGCCACCCCGCCATTCGCCGCTGTGCCAAAGGTGCCGACCAAGGCAGTTACCCAACTGCCCGCCCACGCGGGACCCTCGGCGACGCTCGTGTCGGTGGCAGCGTTGCCGGTGATGTTGCAGCCGTTCGAATTCGTGCAGCCACTGACCCCCTCCGGATAAACGCCGTTGCCGCAGTTGCGGGAGGTGTCCACACTCTGCTGGTTAGGGTACGTCGAGGTCGGAAAACTGCAGGAGGTGGCATCCTTCGCCACCCAGCCGAGCACCGGCACGGTTCCCAGGGAGATCGCGCCGATGGCCTGGTTACTGGTGACAAAATCGTTGAACTCGCCCGTGGGACCTACACCGGAGTTGGTTTGGTTCTCAAAGTACCAGTCGCTGGCGGAGTTGCTTACGCCCAGTTGGTAGTTGTACCGGGAAGTGCTGTCCCCGCCCCAGCGTATGACGGTTGGGTTGGCTGGCCCGTCCACGGAATTCAGCAAGGCATACCCATTCATTCCGTAGATTAACGGGTTAATGGGGTGGGTTTGGTTGCCCAGATCGACTGTCAAGGCCGGCCCCGCGGCGGCGGCTGGCGGCGCCAGCGCCACGCTGACGCTGCCACTCTTGGTCGTATCCTGAGCGCTAGTGGCCACTATCGTCACCGTGGCGGGCGCTGGGTAGGGAGTCTCATAGAGTCCGCTGCTGCTGATTGACCCGATGCTGCCCGTCCAACCGCCAGGTCCGGTCACGGTCCAACTCACTGCCGTGCTGAAGCTGCCCGTGCCGCTCACTACAGCGCTGAACTGCAGAGTAGCGCCGATGGTCGCCGTGGCAGGATTCGGCGTCACGACGACCGAGGTGATGGCCGAGGCAGTATAATTGGCCGTGACGGTGGTGTTGGCGCTCATCATCACCGTGCACGTCACGGTGCTCGAGCTCGAGCATCCGCTCCAGGAGGAAAACGGATTTCCGCCCAACGTCGCCGTGGCCGGCGCCGTCAGCGTCACAGACGTCCCGGAGTCATAAGTCAGTGTGAAGCCGGTCGTGCCGCTCCCGACATTATCGGCATCACTCGGAGAGACGGTGATCGCCACGCCCGTGGAAGGGTTCCTCGAGTTCACCGTCAGCACATAGGTGGCCGGTGGCGTGGTTCCGCCACCCCCTCCGCCGCCACCGCAAGCCGACATCAGAACCATCAGCCCGGCTGCCGCGCACAACGCCGGCTTCCACCCTTCGCCGCTCATTTCAGGCCCCCATCCGCCAAAGTGCAGACGCAGCACAGGCAAGCTGAACTTCAGGACAAAGTCACGCTTCGCAGCGTCGCGGCTGCGGCCATCATCTTGCGTTTCGCAGGGCTTCAAGTCAACCGGTATTTCCAGGGGGCGCAGATTGGGTGGATATGAACCTTCTTAGGGGAGCTCCGGGGCATGCTTCCGGCGGCCTGCAAGACCTCGCGCGATGCGAGGGTCAGGGCGAGGTGCGTACGCAGCCTCCGGAGTGGCGGGGCATTCTTCGGCTTGAGGGAGGTAGATCGTAAACTTGGCGCCTTGGCCCAGCTCGCTGTCGATCCAGACAGCGCCGCCGCTCTGTTTCACCGTCCCGTAGACGATCGCCAGGCCGAGCCCCGTGCCCTTGCCTTCGTCTTTGGTCGTGAAGAACGGTTCAAAAACATGCGCTTGCGTTTGCGCATCCATTCCAATCCCCGTATCGCTCACCGCCAGCATCACGTACCGGCCGGGGGTGATCGACGGGTGCCGCTGCGCAGAGGCGGCGTCCAATTCGACGTTGGAGGTTTCGATCGTCAGCCTGCCTCCTCCCGGCATGGCGTCCCGCGCGTTAACCGCCAGATTCACAATCACCTGCTTGATTCGGGCCGCATCGGCTTTCACCTGCCAGAGCGCCGGCGCCGCGAGGGTTACCAGATCGATATCTTTTCCGATCAAGTGACGCAGCATATTCTCGACGCCGGCCACGACTTCGTTCAGGTCCAGAACCTGCGTCACCAGCACATGCTGCCGGCTGAAGGCGAGCAGCTCGCGCATCAGGGAAGCCGCGTGGTCGCCGGCTTTCTTGATCTCTTCCAGCCAGGCTCGCGTCGGATCGGAACGATCTAAGGTATTCAGCATCATTTGGCAGTAGCCGTTGATGGCGCTTAAGAAATTGTTGAAGTCGTGCGCCAGTCCCCCAGCCAGGCGGCCCACCGCCTCCATTTTTTGCGCCTGGTGGAACTGCTCTTCGAGCTTCCGATTCTCGGCCTCAGCAAGCTTGCGTTCCAGGCGGCTATGGGCCTCCCGAATTTCGCGCTCCAAGGCCGGGACAAGGCGCGCCAGTCTGCCTTTGATAAGGTAATCCTGCGCTCCAGCCTTCAAGGCAAGCACCGCGGTCTCTTCGCCGATGGTGCCCGAAATGATGATGAAGGGTATGTCGAGTTGTTTCGACTTCAGAGTTTCGAGCGCCTGCAGGGCGCTAAAGTGCGGCATCGTGTAATCGGAGAGGATGACATCCCACTCCGCGCGTTCCAATGCCGCGTTCATTGCTTCCGCCGTTTCAACCCGCTCCGAGACAGGCTCATACCCGCCGCGGCGCAGTTCCCGCAAGACCAGGGCAGCGTCGTCCGGGGAGTCTTCCACGATAAGGACCTTGAGAGCTGTGCTCATCTATCTCCTCCGCGGCGGAATAGGACCCTCGTTCAAAAGTAGCCAGTAAAGCCCGATCTGCTTCACAGCTTCGAACAAGTTTGCGAATTCCACGGGCTTGCGCACATAACTGTTCACACCCAAGCCATAGCTCTCCGCCACGTCCTCCTCTTGCTTCGAAGACGTCAAGACCACCACGGCCATGCTCCGGGTGCGCGCATCGCTCCGGATCTTCCTCAACACTTCCAGGCCGGTGATCTTCGGAAGTTTCAGGTCGAGCAGTACCACCGAGGGCCAGTCCGTGGGGTCCCGGCCCGCGTACCTGTTCGTGCCAAACAGATAGTCCAGAGCCTCCGCTCCGTCCCGAGCCACCACGACTTCGTTCATGATGTTGTTCTTGCGAAGGGCCCGAAGCGTAAGAGCCTCATCATCCCGGTTGTCTTCCACCAGGAGAATCGCCTTCTCGTTCATGGGTTCCTCACAGTAGGGTCCAAACTTCTTGGTCCAGCCGGCGCCTCCGTTCGGAAAGGCTGGAAAGGTGTGGTGAAATCGACCCCCTCACCTGCCCTCGTACCTCGGGCACCCTCTCCCCCAAGGGGGAGAGGGTCAACTATCAGAACCTCAGCCCTCGCCCCCTTGGGGGAGAGGGTGGCGCGGAGCGCCGGGTGAGGGGGTTAGACCGTAAGCTTGGGCTGAATTGACTACTGAAGCGTGAACCAGAACGTTGCCCCTTTTCCGACTTCTCCCTCGGCCCAGATGCGCCCTCCGTGCCGGCGGACCACCCTCTGCACCGTCGCCAAGCCGATCCCGTGCCCCTCAAACTCGTCTTGCGTGTGCAGCCTCTGAAACGGGCCGAAGAGATTGGCGGCATACGCCATATCAAACCCCGCGCCATTGTCGCGGACGAAGAAGACCGTCTGGCCATTCTCCTGCCGTGCGCCAAACTCAATGCGCGCGGTGGGCTGCTTACTCGTGAACTTCCAGGCATTGGCCAGCAGGTTGTGAAGCGCGATTTCCAGCAGTTGACGGTCTCCCTCGGCTCTGGCGCCTTCGATGATCGAAAACTCCACTTTTCGATTTGGATCGCTGTGGCGCAGATTCTGCGATACGGAGGCCGCAAGGGCGCTCAAATCCACGCTTTCCAGGTAAATCTCGTGGCGCGCCAGGCGCGCCAGCCCAAGCAATCCTTCGATCAGTTCGCCCATCCGACCCGCCGCCGCTTGCACACGACGAAGATAATCGCGCCCCTCGGCATCAAGTTTTTCCAGGTGATCCTCCATAAGCGCCTGGCTGAAGCCGTCGATGGAGCGCAGCGGCGCCCGGAGATCGTGCGAAACCGAATAGGCGAATGCTTCCAGCTCCTTGTTCGTCGCCTCGAGCTCCGCGCTGCGCTGAGCCAAGGTCTCGTTGAGCTGCTGAATACCAGCTTCCACCCGCTTCCGGTCGGTTATGTCGCGGATGGCGCTCGACACCAGCAGGCCCATCTCCGTCTCAACCGGGCTCAGGCTGATTTCCACCGGGAACTCCGTTCCGTCCTTACGCAGGCCATACAATTCCAAACCCGCTCCCATCTCCCGCACCCGCGGCTCGGCAAAGAACCGATTTCTGTGGCCAGGATGGGTATTTCGGAAACGCGGAGGGATCAGGATCTCGAGTTCCTTTCCAATCAGGTCTTCGCGCCGGTGCCCAAACACTTTCTCCACCTGGGCATTGACCAGTAAGATTCTTCCCTCGTGGTTCACCACCACCATGGCGTCCGGGGCCGCGTCCAAAAGTTCCCCCGAAAGCCCTTCCAACCTGTTCATCCCAGCACTCCCTTTCAATGCTGCGTCGAAAGTCAGATCATTCCCGCGAAAGCGGTCCTTGCCCATGGGGCGAAGCGTAAACCGGCAAGTGGGAAGGCGCCGCGGAGTCGGACAAAGTGTCCATTCTACTCTCTGCACTCCCATTGTGCAATTCAGAGTGCAGAGCGCTCCCGTTCTCGGCCGTCGGGCGCCCGCAAACCATCAATCGACGTAGAGGCGGCTTTACGCAGCCAGGTGGCGAGGTTAACTCGCCGCTATCTCAAACTTAGACGCTACCCAAGAAATTCCTTGCCAAACTATGCTCAATGTGATAGGCTACGATGGGGTTGTTTTCTGTCATGGCCGTGCAGGCGTCGCCAATCGCTGCTTTCCTTACCCGCCCGGCAAAGTGTTGCTTCAACCCTCGTTCGACCGCCAAAAAAACATCAAAACTAAACGAACAAAGCCAATATGTTGCTGAAAACAAAGGACGGCACTTTTCGTAACGCGCAAGACGAACCCCAGTGCGAAGCCAACTTTGAGTCCAAAATGCGCCGATTAATCCCGAAAAGCAGCCGTCTTATGGCGGTTCGCGAGTCCCACTGTGCTACCTCCCGATCGAGTCCGAACCAGCGGTGCGCGATTGCATTCGGCGGCGGTCAGGCGTATGGTGTCGGTTGGACCGGTCGAAAAGACACATTCGATTGGATGTGGTGCTGATGAAAAGACTTATCCTCTTCCTTGCTGTCGCATCTGTTTCTTGTGCGGTTTGGGGCGCTGAGAACCCGGAAGTCGCGCGCTGGGAGCGCGAAGCCCGGAAGGTCACCATCATCCGGGACGATTGGGGGATCGCGCACGTCTACGGGAAGACAGACGCGGACGCGGTCTTCGGCATGGAATACGCGCAGGCGGAAGACGATTTCAATCGCGTCGAGACGAACTACCTCAACGGCCTGGGGCGGCTGGCGGAGGCGGAAGGCGAATCCAAAGTCTACCAGGACCTGCGGATCAAGCTGTTCACCGATCCGGAGACGCTGAAGACCGACTATGCGGCAAGTCCGGCGTGGCTGAAGACGCTAATGAACGCCTTCGCCGACGGTTTGAACTACTACCTTTACAAGCACCCCGAGGTGAAGCCGAGAGTCATCAAGAGCTTCGAGCCGTGGATGGCGCTGAGCTTTACGGAAGGGAGCATCGGATGGGATATCGAGCGCCTGAACCTTCGCCAGCTTGCGGCATTCTACGGCAAGCAGCAGGCGAGCCTCGCTCAAACGCAAGCTGGAATCGGGGACGAGACAGCCGAACCTTCCGGCTCGAACGGCGTGGCCATCGCGCCTTCGAACACAGCCCAGGGCCACGCTCTGCTGCTGATCAACCCGCATACGTCTTTCTACTTCCGATCCGAGCTTCAGATGGTGAGCGAGGAAGGACTGGATGCCTACGGCGCCGTGACCTGGGGGCAATTCTTCGTGTATCAAGGCTTCAACCCGCATGTCGGCTGGATGCATACCTCGAGCGGCGTCAATGCCCTCAGCGAGTACCTCGAGACAGTCGAAAAAAAGGCTGACAGCTACTACTACAAGTACGGAGACAAGGAGCTTCCGGTCACCACCGGGCAAATCAGTGTGCCGTACATGACGGAGCACGGGTCGGCCGAAATGAAGTTCGCCGTTTATCGCACCCAGCACGGTCCGGTGATCGGCGAGCAGGACGGGAAATGGGTGACCGTGCGGCTGATGCAGGAGCCGGTAAAAGCGCTGATCCAGTCTTACACGCGAACCAAGGCTACGGACTACAAATCGTTCCGGCAAACGATGGAGTTACACACGAACTCGTCGAACAACACGATTTATGCCGATGCCGATGGCGACATCGCCTACTTCCACGGAAACTTCATTCCCCGCCGCGATACCCGATTTGATTGGACGAAGCCGGTGGAGGGCAGCGACCCGGCGAGCGACTGGCACGGGCTTTTATCCGTTGACGAGACGCCGCACCTGCTGAATCCCAAGAGCGGGTGGATTTACAACTCGAACGACGCGCCGTGGTCTGCGGCCGGGCCCGGCAGCCTGAAGAAGGAAGATTTTCCGGTCTATGTCGAAACCGGCGGGGAATCGGCGCGCGGCCTTCACGCTGTCAGGATTTTCGAGGACAAGAAGAATTTCACCCTCGATTCGCTGATTGGCGCGGCTTTCGACAGCTATCTGCCGTGGTTTGAGAGGGCCATGCCTGCGCTCATCCAAGCTTGGGACCAGGACCAGGACTCGGACCGGCTGAAGGCGCAGCTCTCGGAACAGATCAATCTTCTGCGTTCCTGGGATTACCGCTGGGGAGTGGATTCGGTTCCCACTTCGCTCGCGGTGTTCTGGGGTGAGGATATCTCCCGGCGGGTGGCCGGCGAAGCACGGCGCGCGGGCCTGCCCGTCTACGACTATGTTGGAAGCAAATCGACTCCCGAGCAGCTCCTGCAATCGCTCGAGGCGGCCTCGAGTAGGCTGACAGCAGACTTCGGGACCTGGAGAACGCCTTGGGGGGAGATCAACCGCTTCCAGCGCCTCACCGACGATATCCTGCCGCGCTTCGACGATTCGAAGCCCAGCATTCCCGTCGAGTTCACTTCGGCCCAGTGGGGATCGCTGGCGTCGTTTGGGGCGCGTGCCTACCCGGGCACGAAGAAGTGGTACGGCAGCAGTGGGAACAGTTTCGTCGCGGTGGTTGAATTCGGCAAGACCGTGCGCGCCAAGGCCGTGACGGCGGGCGGCGAGAGCGGCAATCCGCCGTCGCCCCATTTCAACGACGAGGCAAAGCGGTACGCCACGGGCGATTTGAGGGAAGTCTATTTCTACCGCCCACAACTCCGTGGGCACACTGAGCGAGCCTATCATCCCGGAGAGTAGTCCGGGGCCGAATGGATTAGCGAACTTATTTGTCGGAAGCGGAAGGGCGGGGCTTCAGCCCCGCCGCTGATCTCGGGAAGCATACAAGGGGCTTTAGCCCCTGAAGCGGCATGGTTTCAGGGCCTAAAGGCCCATTCAACCTTGCGCCCCTGGGCGGCGGGGCTGAAGCCCCGCCCTTCCGGTCTTCTCCAGTTGTAGTGAGAAACGCAGGCTAAGTTCTTTCCGCTGCAAATATAGTCCAGCGCCACGGGAGGCTGCATCTCATGAACAAATTCCGCCCCCATTCCCGATCGCATCACGTCTGGCGGATGGCGGCAGCCCCCGCCCTATGCGCTCTGGCGCTGGTTGGCATCAACCCGGTCCTGCTCTGCGGCCAGGCTTCGCGCACCACGCTGTCACTGGCCGGACTCAAGGCCCCGGTTCACGTCTATCGCGACACGCTGGGCATCCCGCACATCTATGCGAGTTCAAGTGAGGACGCCTACTTCGCGCTGGGATATCTGCACGCCACCGATCGCCTGTTCGAGATGGAGATGTTCCGTCGCCGCGCGTCCGGCACGCTGGCGGAGGTTTTCGGCAAAGCATCGCTGAACGACGACATCTTCGTCCGCCAGATTGGAATCAGGCGCAGCGTTGAGAGCGCGTGGAGAACTCACCGCCTCGATGGGCGCATTGGCCGCGAACTCGAAGCCTACTGCGCCGGGGTCAACGCCCGTCTTGCGGAACTGCAAAAACCGGGCGCGCCAAAGCCTGCGATCCTTCAGCAACTCGGCTTCACCCCGGCGCCCTGGACTCCGGTGGACGCGCTGGTGTTCCCCAAGTACATGGCCTGGGACCAGTCCGGCACCGACACCGACGTGTGGATGGGCATGCTGGTCGAGAAGCTGGGTGTCGAAACGGTGAACGAACTCTTTCCTCTCGACCGCCCCTACGAGATTCCCACCGTCCCCGACTTTTCCGCGGGCGTCTCGCCCGCGGTCGCGGGAGCGTCTCGCTCCCGCATGAGTTGGCACGGGCAGGATGCCCGTGCGACAGCGGGCGGGACGCCCGCACCACCGTTTCCCGCCGGTTTTGACCAGGCAGCCCTCGAGTTGCACCGGCGCTTCGTGAGCGGGCGGTTCGCCAGCCCGTTCGCGTTCGGCAGCAACAACTGGGTGATCGACGGGACCAAGTCCGCCACCGGCAAGCCGATTCTTGCCAACGACCCGCACCTGGGCTTTTCGCTTCCCTCCATCTGGTACACCGCGCACCTGGTGGCGCCGGGCCTTAACATTACCGGCGTCACCTTCGCAGGCTTTCCCTACACGATCATTGGCCACAACGATCGCATCGCGTGGGGCCTGACCAACATGCAGGCCGACGTGGTCGATTACTTCATCGAAAAGACCGACCCGCAGCATCCCCACCAGGTTTTCTACAAAGGCAAGTGGGAACCTACGTTTCGCATTCACGAAGACGTGCCGGTGCGCGGCGAGAAGTCCGTGCCGCTCGAGATCGAGGCAACGGTCCACGGGCCGCTGGTGACGACGCACGGCGCCACGCTGGCGCTCGACTGGACCGGCCTCGGGCCCACGTTTGAGGTCATCGCCTTCCAGCGGCTCAACACCGCGCGCGGCCTTGCCGATTATCGGGAGGCCCTCACGGAACTCGTGGTCCCCGCGCTCAACGTGATCTATGCCGATGTGGACGGCAACATCGCCATCGCTCCCCACGGCGCGCTGCCCATCCGTAAACGCGGCCTGGGCCGCTGGCCCGTGGATGGCTCGACCGGCGAATACGATTGGACGGGAATGATTCCCGACGATCAGCTTCCCTTTGCGCTTAACCCCACGCAGCACTTCCTCGCTTCCGCCAATGGCCGGCCCGCTCCCGTGGGATACCCTTACTACCTCGGCTGGATGTGGGACCCCAGCTACCGTACGCGCCGCATCCACGAATTGCTCAGCACGCACAACCACATCACAATCGAGGACATGAAGGCGTTTCAAATGGACGCGCACGATGTGGCCGCGGAGGCGTTTGTACCAGTCCTGCTCGGCGTGTATGACAGCCATCCATTCGGTGATGACCAGGTACGCCGCGCCATCGACGTACTGCGCCGCTGGAACTTCGAAGCTACGCCCGAGAGCGTCGCCGAGCGCATCTGGGCCACGTGGTTCGAGCGATTCCGCCAGGACGTGTGGCAGCCTCAGTTCGATGCCGCCGGGGTCGAACGCTGGGAGGGCGGCTGGGGCTTCGCGGATACGAACCAGCGCCAGCCTGAACTCGAAGTGCTCGAGTTCCTCACCCGTGCCAATCCGGAATCAAAGTGGTTTGGCGGAAGACTGCCGGCTTTGGATCCCGGCGCGGACACTATGCAGACGCGGAACGGCGTTATCGCTCGCAGCTTCGTCGAGGCCATCGCCCAGATTGTGAAGGAGCGGGGCGCCGACATGAGCCGCTGGCAGTGGGGCGCAACCAACCTGCTGCGCCTGCACTCGATGACTCAGAATCCCGCGCTCGACCGCGGCGGCATGCCCGTGCGAGGCGACGATCTCACCCTCAACCCCGGCGCCAACGGCGGCGAAGTCACCGGCGGCGCATCCTGGCGCATGGTGGTGGATTTCAGCGACCTTGGGCACAGCTTCGGCATGTACCCCGGCGGCCAGAGCGAAGATCCCGCGAGTCCGCACTACGACGACCAGGTGAAACCCTGGGCGCAGGGCCGCTACCTGCCCCTCTATTTTTACTCTTCGCCGCAAGCGTTCCCGACAGGACAGGTGGAGTCGGTGCTCGAAATGGAACCGAAGTGAGAAATCCGCCCGCGGCGGCACGGCAATAGGAGGCAATGAACATGGCGTTGGGACAAGAGAAAAGCAGAGGCTCCGCGGGGGGCATACCGGTCGAGAAGGCGGCAGAGATTCCCGTCGGTGTCGTGGGTCTGGGGCTGATGGGAAACAGCATTATGGCCTGCCTGCTGGCTGCCGGGCATCCGGTCGTGGGCGTGACCCGCAGCCTGTCGAAGCGCCGCAATACTCGCCGCCACTTGCAGTCTCTGCTCCAGGAGATGCGCCGCGAGCGCTTGCTTTCCGCTGATCCGGCGCGGCTGCTGAAGAACCTGCGCACCAGTCAGGACTACGCGGACCTCCGCGATTGCGGGGTGGTGATTGAAACGGTGCTCGAAGACCTGCAGGTGAAATACGACGTGTTCAGGAAAATCGAGGCGGCGGTGCCAGCGGAGACGATCATCGGAAGCAACACTTCCGCGATTCCCGTGACCCTGCTGCAAAAAGGCGCCAGCCACCCGGAGAGATTCGTGGGCATCCACTGGGGAGAACCCGCGCACGTCCTGCGCTTCATGGAAATCATCTGTGGTGAGCAGACGGACATGCGCTTCGTCGAGCGAGCGCGGGCGCTGGCCGAACGCTGGGGCAAGGAGCCTTCCGTGGTTCGGCGCGACATCCGCGGGTTCCTGACCAACCGCTGTATGTACGCCTTGATGAGGGAAGCCTTTTATCTGGTCGAATCGGGCTATGCCACCATCGAGGACCTGGATCGCTCCGTGCGGAATGATCTTGGCTATTGGATCACTCTTGCCGGGCCCTTCCGTTTCATGGATCTCACCGGCGTGCCCGCCTACGGGCGAGTGATGAAAGATCTGCTGCCGGAATTGTGTAACTCGACAGAGGTTCCGGCGCTGATGCGGAAAGTGGTGGATGCAGGCGGGCTGGGAGTGGCCAACGCCCAGGGCTTTTACAACTACACTCCCGCGGAAGCTCGGCGGTGGCAAAAGCGCTTTCTGAAATTCAGCTATGACATCCGCGCCCTGGCGTTGAAATACGCAGACAGGCCTCGCAAAAAACATCGGAGCTTAAAAGGTTGAGTAGCAAGAGGACTTGCGTCCGTGAACCCGATGGCAACAGCATCGGCGAATGCTATTTGTCGGGGGGGTGATGTATGGAAGACGACACATTGCACATGGCGCAAAAAGCGAGGGCAGTGATAAATTGGGCCTATTGTTGGACCTGTGTGGGGTGCTTGAGCGAAACGGCCAAACTCCACCCTTGCGCTTTTGTCCGCCTCGCGGAAGCGCAACATTGCGGACTAGCCCGGCCGAAGAGGCCGCTCCGGCTGATCTGGAGCCGCCTCTTCGCCTTTTGCTAACCTAACGGCGCCCCTCACTTGCTGCCGTCGCGTCCTATTGACGGCAAGGGGCAGAGAGGCAACTCCGCTTGCTCGGAGTTGCCTCTCTGTGTCGAGACCGACCCTACCTATGTGGAGCACGCAGCTTCGGAATTGACGCGCCCCCTCGGCGTCCGGCTGCCG
Organism: uncultured Acidobacteriota bacterium; assembly: GCA_963831905.1. Lineage (GTDB taxonomy): Bacteria > Acidobacteriota > Terriglobia > UBA7540 > UBA7540 > CAVROP01. The sequence goes on from CAWHRX010000010.1 coordinate 1,919,313, forward strand.
CGTAGTCGAAGAAGTATATCCACGGCGAAATCGCGAATTCACCGAAGATAGAGTCGATCCAACGGGGCTCTTCGAACGGGTTCGGAATGACGTAGGCCAGGTAGTTGCCCATCACTCCCCAGTTCCCGAGGCCATTGGCATTATCCGCAACCAGCGCGTATCCAGTGCCGTTCAGGAAGTTGCAGACCGCAATTGCATAACCTCCGGCCAAGCCCTTCGCGGAAGTCTGGCTCAGCATAAAGGACTGGATTCCACCCGTGTACACCGGAGCCGTATTGAAGGTAGCGACCGGTGCGGCGTCGCCTGACGGTGTTAGTGATCCGCTGGTGGACGCATACACGGAGAAGGCGCAGGTGCCTGCTGTCGGGACAGCGCCGCCGAAGGCTGGAGTATACGGATCAGAACTGGTGTTCGATACTACGATTCCAGTATCCCAGTTGCCCAGCGCGCCACCACTACTTAGATTGGTAAAGTTGGTCACGTAGGGGAACAGGAGATTCGTCTGGCAGCCAATGAAATCGACCACGGTAAGTGGGTACACCGGCTCTTCCATCAGGGAGCCGTTGGGATACGTGAACGCTGGGTAGAGAGGAATACCAGTGGGAGTCATAGGATCCAGCGTTACACTGGCCGTCATCGGCGGGCTCTGCAATGCGATCGGGCCCGTTGTGTAGACTTCGAAGTTGAAATCCGCGGCCTCGAGTTCAGGACGAAGTGTCGTAGCTATCGGGAAATCGAAAGTAACGCTATCGTTGGCCTTGACGCCAGTGTACGCCAACGGAGCGTAGGTTCCCCAAAGCACTGTGCCCTCCGTCGTGACCGGACCGCTGAGCGGCGCCACCGTGACTCCGAGCGGAATCCCCGAGAGCGTAATCGAGATATCCGACCCGTTCGTGGCGAGACCGCTGGCGGTTGGTGCGTAGGGGGCCAGTGTCAGTTCGTCAGTAAGGGAGGTCCAGGCTCCGGACCACTGCTCGGCGACATTAACTGTGAAGTCGCTTCCAGTCGTCCCGAAGCAGGTCAGGATAGAGGTGGCATAGTACGGAGCAGCAAGCGTCGCATAGACGGTGCCGCCGTAAGTAGTGGTGGCGACCTGACCGATGTTAACCGGAGTTTGAGTTTGGGTCACACCGGCCGACCCGAACGAGATGGGGTAATTCTGGTTCAACACCGCGCCCACCGTGGCCGTAATGAATGTGCCGGGAGGTACGCCAACCGTGTCGAAACGAAGACCCCAAATCGTGATGTAATTGCCCATGGCCAGCCCTGACAGGGGGGTCGGGCCGTTAGTAAATGTGAACACGTTCCCCGCCGCCGAGTAAGTCATCGAGGTGCAAAAAACGCCGGCCAAGGCGCCGGCGGCAGCGTCACTGCAAAACTCGGCTGCTGCCGTAGCTTCTGGCAACAGTCCAATCCCCGCTGCCCCCACGATCGGCTTGCTGAACGTGACGGTGAACGTTTCACCACCAGCAATGGTGCCCAGACCGGAAGCCATCGTCATGTAGACCTGTCCGCCCGCGTCGCCAATGCTGTTGGGCCGCAACGTGTACAAAGAAGGAGTAACGTTGAAGACCGTCCCATTCCCTCCTTGTGCCATAGCGAACGGCGCCATAACGCCGAGCCCTAGCACCAAAAGCAGACTTGCTAACAACAAATTTCTCTTTGTCATCTTATTTCCCTCTCCTTTTTGTGAGGCAGGCTCGTAAGGATTCGCCTGTCTCGTTTGTTCAAGACATCCAAGTTGAATTCTGGGACCCGACCGGCCCTAACATTGCGCGCACTGTCGCCGGTTGCCAACTCCCAGATCACAAGACTGTGGGCTCTCCAAAAAGTCGCACGGATGGCAGGAGAGAATGTTAATCCGCACCAAGGCCACTAAACAAACGACTAAGGGCTTACGGCCAGGATCGGTCCCACGACGAATCACAATACGGCGATTGAAGGACTAACATCCGAACTAAACCTGCGGTTTGCTTTTTACGATCGCAATGCCACGCAGGCTGCACAGAACAGATGTCTTCACCAGACCCCTCAACTAGAAGTGATAAGCTGTGCAGGCCGGCACAGCGCCCGTACGAACCCCGCAAGCCACCCGAATGTACGAGGTGAGCATACCATACGCCTTCGCATTGGTATTACGGAAACCCCACTTTGCTAGAGCAACGCCCTCGTAGATCAGTTCCTTAGCGCGAGCCTTGGACCGGGCATCCCCAAGGAGGTGGCCGTCCCGGTAATTGCAAGCTGTCGACCGAGCCAAACACCAAGTGTGGGTCAGTCCACACCAAAAAACCCACAGGCATTCTAAGGTTTCTTTTCACCGAAATCAAGCGGAACGGCCCGAAAATCCCAGGACTGCTGACAGGTGGTCGCCCACCCGTCAACTCGCCCACCTGGGGCCAGTTCGGATTCCGGGAGGGAAGGGCGTTCTTACGGCCAAATCCGGCGACTCCGTGTTTTGGGCTGAGCTCCCCAGGTTTCTTTGGCGCGCGGCGACGACTCGTTCCTGATGCCGTCGGGCAATTGCTTCCCGGCGGACGACGAGGCGCTTGTTACTGCGCAGTTGCACATTAGGCGTCCTTTGAGAGCACGATCTTCGTTGACGCGCCATTTGGCATGTCCTAAGCATCTGGGCCGAAGGAAGTTGGTACGCCGTAGCGCCCTGGAGCGTTGGGAACGCCTCAATGAGAAGGGGTCTTTTGATGGTATGGCGCCCAGGCGGGGACCCCGCTTGCAAAGGACAATTGCGGGAGGCGATGGACAGCACCCCGGCTGACGTCAGTCGGCTTCGAACGGGCGAATTTCCAGGTGATGCGGCGCACGCACGCTTCACTTATGCGAGAACTCAAGGTCGATTCCAAAACAGTGGCCGACCAACTCGGCCACTCAGCTGACGTAGATTTGAATGTTTACACCAAGACCGCCCTCGGCCATCGCGAGGAAGCCTTAAACACCTTCGAATCGGCCCTGCGCGTCATTTAGTGGCGTATGCTGGAGTACACGTCGGCTTGCTGCGTTGCTCAGAGCACGGGCTAGAGAGCACTTGGGGGCGGCGGGTTCGGGACCAAACTTGTTCAGCGGATATAAACCGAGATGAAAAAGATAGTCAGTCCCAGGGAGAACAGGGCGGTCGTGATCAGTGTGGTCTTCGGGTTGATCCAGCGGCGAGTGAAGGCTGCACCCAGGATTGCAACTACTATCGCGCACTTGAGCGATATTTCAGTCAGGGATTCGGTGGCGTCCGCAGGCAGATGGAAGGCCTCCGAAATTGCCCAATCACAAAGAACGACTCCGCTAAACAAGGTCACCACATACTGCAAGGCCAAGAGCCTCCGCCGCCAGCGATTCGCATGCTCTACCGGAAGGCCACCTATGCCAACCAATTTCTCCGCTCTTGTGGTTAGGTCAGACTCCTTTGGAGTTCCGGTGGGAAAATCATATCCGCAGTCACAGCGGAGCGCACCCAGCGGGTGCTCCAGCATGCAATTTGGGCATTTCATTGTTTCGCCTTATTCCGGCCTAGCTGCAAACTGTACACCCCTCGCAGGGTATCGGAGCCGCCTTACTGTGCCGTCGAGTGGAGGGAACGTGACCGCACTGGGTGAGACGCGCGTACACCCATCAGGAAGTCGCTATGACCAGCATGAAGTACATCCCCTCCACGCCCGAACGTCTTATAAAAGGAATACTCTGCGCACTCCACCGACCTTCGTCAATCGTACGAAAGTACCTTTCCGCAGGATGGTAAAGCCATAAGCTTGAGGCATACCCGCCGAACCAAGTTGCAGCATTGCACACGGAGGCGCTCAGGTGTACATTACCGCCCCGCGGCAGGAAGAGAACCGGAGAGGCTGTATGGACCGTAGCCGATTCCTGAGCTTTTTGGGAACATCAGCGTCGCTGCCATTGGCCGGGCCAGAGGGAGAAACCGGTCCGATCGGGAACGATATCGACCTGGGCTTGGTGAAGGTTTATGAACAGGCGGCGGTGGAATCGCTGCCCGAGCAGCAACCGGATGGCGGACTGCGCGATGAGCATGAGATCCTCCAGCCGGAAGCCACTGCCAGCTTCCTCCTGAGCCTTACCGCCTTGTTTCCGGCCCCCAGTCGGGCTACCATCGCGGCGCCGAACCACACTTGCAGGATGTCACGTTGTACTTGACCGATTTCACGCCCTGAAGGAGACTGTGCATTTCCCCGCCCTGTAACCTTCGACGAGAAGGTGGAATGGAGATGGTTCCTGCGAATCGCGGCGAAGATTGAACGCAGGTGGGAAGTGCGGGAGGATCTCCGCAATTCGCCCGCAACATTCACCGTCGGGCGGTTGAATCTTTTCGGCCGCCAGCGCGACCGGCATGAGAGGGTCCAGATGAAGCCAGCTTTCGTTATTGCCTTTTTGATGAGTTGCGTCTCGGCCCTGGGTCAGGCGCCCTCCGTCGAGGTTTGGGCCGTCCCGAGCGTCGCCAAGGTTCGCTCTGACGACCGCGTGCAGGGTCACAACCTGGTGTGGGACAAGAGCACCAAGACCATTTCCATAGCCGGGGCGAAAAACGAGCATGTTCCCTTTCAAATCGTGATCACCGTTCCGCCGCCTCCTGACCGCCATCATCCCGCCACTTCCGGGTTCTTCGTGGAAGCCAGCGACCTGGTTTCCGGCGCCAACCGTTTGGCGCGGGACCAAGTAAAGCTCTATTTCGAACACGTCATCCTTTGCCCCGGCAAATCCAGCCCGATCGGAGAGACGGGCTTCTGGCCGGATGCACTCGCCCCGCTGACGGACCCGTTCAGCATGGCGGCGCCCTTCCGCGAAACGGTTCGTAACCGCGGCATATGGGTTGATGTCATCACCACTCCCGGCCTTCCCGCCGGCGACTATGCCGGCACCGTCCGGGTCACGCAGAACGGCCACGAGGTCGATCGTCTCAACCTCAAGCTGAAGGTCTACGATTTCGCACTTCCCGCAGAGACCCATCTCATCACTTACATGGGAGTCTCCAGCGAAGGCCTCGCCGCTTTCCATCACGTCGCCCCTTCTTCGCCGGAAGCCAAAATGCTGCTTCGGAAGTACCATGCCTTTCTCTATGCCAACCGCATGGAGCCCTGGTTCAACGAGGCGCTGCAACCGCAAATCAAAGAATCCGGAGGCAACATCACTCTCGATTTCGACGCCGGAGCGTACGACCTTTACATGAATCAGTGGAAAACGAAGCGCGTGATTCTGGAGTCGGCGCCCCGGGGACTGATCCGCAGGGCACGATCGGCGGAGATAACGCCGGAGACCGCGCAACTCGTCAAGTCTTACGTGAAGCAGGTGCGCAATTACTACGACAAGAACGGCTGGCTCAACCGCCTTGTCTTCAACAGCCCCATCGACGAACCGAACACTGCAGAAGAGTTCGAGGAAACGCGTAAGTGGGCTGCGCTGGTGCATGAGGCTGCGCCCGGAGTGCCGTTTCTGGCGACCAAGACGCCCGTCGTGCAGCATGCCGAATGGGGTACCCTGCGCGGATTCGTCGATAACTTTTCCATCCACGGCAATGACCTCAACGGGACCGAAATCAGGGACGTCATCCGCGAGGAGCAGGCCAAAGGCGGCGAGATGAGCTGGTACATTTCGTGCGACCAGGCTTACCCCCAGCCCAACTACTTCATCGACGCGCCGGCCATGGATCCAGTCATGGTGCCATGGATTACCTGGCGCTACGGCATGCAGGGCATTCTCTACTGGGACATGAAATACTGGTCGGAAGTGAAGAGCCCCTGGACCGACCCCGTCACTTACATGAGCGGTTTCTTCTGTAGCGATGGCGGGGTGCTGAACGGCGAGGGCTCTCTGCTGTACCCCGGGAGCGAAACCAACCAGCACACCGGACAAGCCAACGTCGATGGTCCGGTCGCCTCGATTCGTTTCCAGTTGCTTCGCGAAGGCATTGAAGAGTACGAATATCTGTGGATGTTGAAGTCGCTCGGAGATGCAGCCTTTGCCGATGACGCGGTCAAAAGCATGGTAGTGAATGTCGGAGCCTTCTCCCGAAATCCGGAGGAGCTGTTTGCTGTGCGCGAGAAGATGGCGCGCCGCATCGAACAACTGACCGGCAAGAAGGTTTCGGGCGCGGCTCGTCCGTGAGGTGTCGTGCGGGGGGATACCCACGGGTCAGAATCTGAAGGGAGGATGTTATGCGCATCGCAAGATTCATGTTCTGTCTCATGTTGTTCGGGGGCCTGACTTCGCTGCTCTGGGCGGCGGATGTCACCGGGAAGTGGGCCGGCCAGTCGGAGAACGGCCCGGCTTGGGTCTTTAATCTGAAATCCGATGGCAGCAAGGTGACCGGCACGATACAAGGCAATGATCGCAAGGACCGTCCCATCAATGAAGGCAAGCTGGAAGGGAGCGACATCTCCTTTTCGGTCGATTCTGAGTGGCAGGGCAACCCCATTACGCTGGTCTTCAAGGGAAAAGTCTCCGGTGACGAAATGCAGCTTCGCGTGGATACCAAGGACGGAGCCTGGGGCACTGACCTCGTCGCTAAACGGTCCGCAAGCAAGTGATCAGCAGCTTGGCTTGGTTTTCATTCATGCCAGGCCCGAAGCTGAGCCCTGCTGTGGGCGTTCGCCCGTGCGCGGCCCCCCGAAGCCCGAAAAACAGCCCCACTGAGGGCAACAACGTTGCGGGGGCTGGATATGAATCAGCGACCTTTGGGTTATGAGTTGTTACGAATTAGGCTAAGTGCTTGATTTTGCGGCACGGCCGGCAACCGAAAAGCACGCAAAAACACCTCTGGAACGCTCAAGTGGTACTCAAATGGTACTCGTTTTTCTGGGGCCAATGCTGTATCCGATACGTGGGCGGCGGTCTGCTCCGGGTGGCTCCTGCTCCCTCAATTTCCCGCTCCCGGTGCCCGAAGCCGCCCACCATCGCTTAACCCTGCTCCTTGAAAAATGGCACTTTCCGATCCCCACGGCAACTGCCATCTTGACAGTGCTTTACGCAGACCTCTTCACCGTCTACGATATCCGGGCGAGAGGAGAACTTGGCATCAAAGACTTCGCCGGACGGAAGAATCAGGCCGAACGCTACTTCAGCGAGTATCTGCCCAAGGTCAAGGCAATCACAGGAGCCGAACTCTTCGCCGTAAGGGTTTAGCTGGCAGTTCTGCAGAGCATCAGGTTGCATCCGTGGAGCGTTGCGGCAACGCCCCCTGCGGCTCCATTCGCTATCGCTTTCGGCGACGGGCCGGTCACCATCTGTAGCCAGCAACTCGGGAGTGAGCATGGACTCGGTGCAGAAGCAAGGTAGCATGATAGCGAGGAGACAACCGGTTTCGGCAGCTGATCGGCCAGTGGAATCCAGTCTGCCGGATCTCCTGATTCCAAAACAGATATCGCAGCTCGCCTGAGTGGATTCCCAGATGGTAGGTGACGACGAAAAGGCACCGAGAAAGCGTCAGTGGAACGATGTACAAAGTGGCACGAGTGTGTATGGATGCTGAAGGCAAGCGTTGTCGCATAAAAAAAGCTATCAGCAAATTTGGGAAACTCCACATCAAGGGACCATCCCACGGAACGAATCTTTCAGTCCAAGACCATGTTTGGGAAGGAAATCTCCATGTTGAGATATATGAGATATGCTCTTTGGAATGTGTGGCTGCTGATTCTCCTTTCGGTCGCTCTCGCCGGAATTTCCACCGGAGTGGCCGCCCCGGCAGATGAAATTGCGTGGCCACACGATACGCCAGAGCACTGGGGTATGAGCGGTTCCGCGCTGGATGCCATGAAAGATCGCCTGGCGGCCCTCAACACGACTGCCCTGCTCGTGGTCCGCCACGGAGTGATCGTTTATGAGTGGTACGCCGAAGGGCATGGGCCGGACCAAAAGGAGGGAACAGCCTCTCTGGCCAAGGCCATCGTCTCCGGCAGTGCACTTATGGTTGCCCTACAGGACGGTCGAATGAAGGCCGACGATCTCGCTGCGAAATACATTCCAGCTTGGCGGAACGATCCCCAGAAGAGTTCTATCACTATCCGGGAACTCGCTACCCACACCTCAGGTATCGAAGATGCCGAGCAGGACGGTATCGACCACATGCAGCTACCGGGTTGGAAAGGCGCGTTCTGGAAGAGGTCCCCCGATCCGTTTTCTATTGCCATACACCAGGCGCCGGTCATTTTTCCTCCCGGAAGCAGTTTCGAGTACAGCAACCCGGGAATAGCAGCGCTGGGTTATGCGATCACGGCGAGCCTCCAGGGAGCGCCGCAAACTGATATCCGCGCGCTGCTGAAAGCTCGCGTTCTCGACCCGCTCGGAGTTCCAGACTCCGACTGGTCCATCGGCTATGGCGAGACTTATACACTAGACGGGCTTGCGCTCTATGCCGCTTGGGGGGGGGGTCTTTTCACGCCACGGGCGACGGCGCGCATCGGCCAATTGATGATGAATAAGGGCGAGTGGAACGGCAGGCAACTTTTCGATCGAGCATTGGTTGAAACGATGACATCCTATGCCGGCATGCCTATCTCGAAACGCACGCGCATCAATCCGCACCCAGGTTCGGGCCTATGCTGGTGGCTCAATTTCGACGCTGTCTGGCCCCATCTCCCGCCCGATGCGTTCGCTGGAGCGGGCGCCGGGCAGGAAGTCCTGCTCGCGGTCCCCAGCCTTGACCTGATCGTCGTGCGCAATGGCGGCTGGATGGGACCAAAGGAGCAGTTTTGGCGTGACGCCGTCGACAATGTGTTCGAACCCGCGGTTGCTGCTGAGCGCAGCAATCCACCGTACCCGCCAAGCAGCGTGATCGACCGCGTGTCCTTCGCTCCTGAATCGAGCATCGCGCGACAGGCTGCCGACAGTGACAATTGGCCGATCACCTGGGGTGACGACGACGCCCAGTACACTTCCTATGGGGATGGCCACGGATTCATACCTTATACCAAACCCAAGCTTGGCATCGGTTTCGCGAAGGTCGTAGGGTCCCCATCGGAGTTCCAGGGTATCAATATCCGTTCGGAGACCGGTGAACGCATCGGTGATCGTGATCACAGCGCCAAATCGAGTGGAATGCTGATGGTTGATGGCATTCTCTACATGTGGGTGCGCAACGCGGGAAATTCTCAACTGGCCTGGTCGGAGGACCATGCCCGCACTTGGCATTGGGGCTTTCATTTCGATACGAGCTTCGGCTCCCCGACCTTTCTAAATTTCGGCCGAAACTACGAGGGGCACCGCGATCAATTCGTGTACGTATACTCGCAGGACGGGCCCAGCGCCTATCATTCGGACAACGGTGTGGTGCTGGCGCGCGTCGCCAAGAACCGGATCCGAGACCGCCAAGCTTATCAGTTCTTTGTGCGCCTCGATCAATCGAGAAAAGCGCACTGGACGAAAGATATTAATGCCCGAGGCCCAGTGTTCCAATTTCCCGGCCACTGTCAGCGATCTGACGTGGTTTATAACCCCTTGCTGAAAATCTATCTGCTGGCGTTAGGGTACAACCATAGAGGGGGATGGGGGATTTTCGATGCCCCCGAGCCATGGGGACCCTGGACGACGGTGTACCACACGGATAATTGGGGTCTGGGAACCCACGGGTATCGGCTGCCGGCCAAATGGATCGGTCCGGACTCTACGAGTATGACTCTGGTTTTCTCGGGCATAGACACTCCCAAAACAATCTTAGACGCATTCTGTGTCCGCCAAATGAAACTCGAGTTGCGGGATCCCCACGCGAGGGCAAGGGAAAATGCCCGAAGGGCCACCGACGTTGACAAGCAATGACTTTTGGGCTGTGTGCGCCGGAGGATTTTTCGGGCTTCCGGCGTTCTCTGCCGGGGTCGGGTTTTTTGGTGCAAAAATAGGCTGAGCTCGATCCGGACTTTCGTCCTGCCGCGACAGCCCGCGCCCTTTTCGTTCCAGGCAAATGGGAAGGTGCACTAAAAGTTATATTCCAAAAGCCAAGCCCAGGTGGTATACCTCGCTGCTCCTAGGTCGACGTCGCCCTGCTTCGGATCTGAGCCGCCGATCGATTGATTGCCAGAAGCCCGCCCCATGAGTTGCTCTATTGGCTTCTCCGATCTTCTTGGGAGCTGTTGATCTTGCATTACTAGGTCGAGAGTTTAACCGATGAACTCCGACTGCTGCCTGCCCGGAAGACGCACGTTCGCTCGAAGGGACATCGAACTTGAGATGGATGCCTATCTCGCAAGGATAAGATCGTGATGAAACAAAGATCAGACCATACTCGCGATGGAGTGGGCGTCAGCTTGGTGGATCGCCGCAGCTTTCTGGCCGGGATTGCCTCGCTTGGCGGTTCGGCAGCGGTTGCAGTGTCCGCTCCGAGCATGCCTGCTCCCGATCGATCGGCCCAGGAATCCAAGCCGCCATCCGGCTCCGCGGTGGGTGGGAACAGCGCGGAAGCCGTCACTCACAGCGAGGCCAGGAACCCCGAGACCGGTCGAGATTCCCTCTACCTAGAGACTTCAAATGGCTGGTATATGCAGGGCGGCAAGGTGATTTGTGGGTATGCCCGCGGCGGTAACGAGGTTTGGGGAGGATACCGCGGCCAGCCGACGGGGTGGTGGACGGACGTTGCTTTTGGCCCTAGCCTCGTTCGGAATGACGGAGGCCACGTGGGTCCAAACCGAACAGAGGATTTGGACCAGCTCACCGACAGCATGCTGGAGTACGGCTACCCGGGATTTGAGCATACTCCGCCCCTCTGGTATGACCGCCGCCGCGATGCTCATGACACGCAGCGCCGCGACAACGGCAACGTGGTGGGCCCGTACCTCGAGATGCCCTGGGCCCGGAGCGACCGAGGCCAGGCCTGGGATGGACTTCCCCTTTACGACCTTACGCAGTTTAACCCTTGGTACTTCGCCAGGCTAAGGGAGTTCGCCGAGCAGTGCGATCGCAAGGGATGCGTGTTGTTCTTCCATTTCTACAACCAACACAACCTGCTTGAGACTCAAGCCCACTATATCGATTACCCTTGGCGGCCTGTCAATTGCCTCCAAGCAACAGATCTGCCCGATACCACGCCGGCAGCGAATGCCTTCTACGATGTTGCTCATCCTCTTCGAAGAGAGTTGCATCGGCAGTATATCCGGCATTGCCTCGACAACTTGAGGAGCGCCCGCAACGTGGTGTTTCTGACCAGCGAGGAATACACAGGCCCGCTGGCGTTCACACAGTTCTGGTTTGACACCATTCTGGAATGGGAGCGGAAATCCGGCCGAACTGTGCATATCGGCTTGGGCGCGACCAAAGATGTAGTGGACGCCATGCTGCGCGACCCTCGCTATGGTCGTCGGATCGGCACCATCGACGCGCGTTATTGGTATTACACGAAGGATGATCAAATGTTAGCACCGCCGGGTGGCCACGAGGTTCCCGGCCGGTACATTGAAGCGTCGCCCGGGATGACGCCCCAACAGATTTATCGTCAGGTGCGAGAGTACCGCAACCTATACCCGGAGAAAGCGATCATTCACAACATTTCCGCCGATCAGAAGCAGACCATGGCTTTCCTAATGGCGGGAGGTTCGATGTTGGTGCGGACACTGGAGTCGGTCGCCGAGTACCCTTCGCGGCACGAAATGCCTTTGGGCTGTGAGAATTTCCTGACCGTCTACGAAACGATCCGTACTCATCTGGCCACCGACCTTCACAGGATGCGCCCGCTGGACGTAGTGGACGACCCCGAACGAGGTGTGTGGTGCCTGGGCGAGCCGGCCCAAGCTTACCTGATTTACATGCTAGAAGGACGGTCGTTCCGTCTTGACTTGTCCGAAGCGCCCGGTACTTTTGACGCGAAATGGATTGGCCTGAGATTGGGCAAAGTCTTCAAAGCCTTCGGCGGGACGATCGAGGGAGGCAAAATCCACGATTTGCGTGGGCTGGACTTGCGGCAATGGATCCTTTGGTTGAAGAAGCGAGTCTAAATCGAGCCGGCGGATGATTTGGCTTTCGCCGAAGCTTCACCTCCAGAGTCGCAGGAACCGGGAGCAAGTGGGTTCTCACGCCAGTCCTTCGGGGTGCGATAAGCGGGCGGCATTGCGAATTCCTTCCGGATCTTCGGCGGGCTTCAAAGTCAGAAGGATTTCCCACATTACTCGTATTGTTGATCGGAGGGTTGGCGGCACTCGCGAGCTTCTTGGACCTCGACGAGGTGATCAACGCACTGACCATGGCGCGCGTCTCACTCCATTTCATCGGACAAATCATCGCGCCGATATGGCTGCGGTCACGCCGGCCCGAAGTAGTCCGCCCGTTTCGGATGAAGGTGTATCCTTTACCGATCGTCATCGCATATTGGGGTTGGATGTTGGCATTCCCCACGTCGGCTATCAGGGACGTCATCTTCGCGCTTCTAACGGTGCCAACAGCGTGCGTCGTTTTTCCAGTGATCGCTAAGTGGAACCGCACTCGGCCGTTTGCCATACAGGCGTAGCCGAGACAGTGGGCAGGGCGGAGGGATAATACAGGCTCCCCGTTGATAGTTTTGTGGTGTCCAGTGCAGTGTTACTGGTACCTCTTTGGCGCCTTAAGGAATGCGTGGCGCCTGTTCAATTGAGGGCAAGTCAATGTTCAAAAGCAAGTTGTTTTTCTTTTCCGTAGTTTTGCTGCTGGCAACAGGTCCACTTTGGCCACAGGCAAGCATTGGGGTTTCTGCCAGCAAAACAGCCGAATTCCCCACCAAATGGCCAGTCGGTCCGCAGAAATCCTCCGTACCGGACTGGGCACGAACGGGCCGCATCCGTTTTGCGCGTTGGGACGGAGGACCGCTGGAAACGGCGAAGTCGATGCTCTCAGGGTACCCTGGCTTTAATCCTCCCATTCCCGATTATGTCTATACCATGACCAATTGGTACGATCCCCGAACGGTTGCCCTGCTGCGGGAAGCCGAAATCAACATGATATAGGTGACCTTCAGAAACGGATTCTCGATCCCAACTGAACGTCCTCAGCAAGAGCAACTCCGGAAGTATATCGATGAGTGCCCCCGGCAGGGTATCCACGTTATGGCTTATGAATCGGTGGCCAATCTGTTCTGGGAAGATATGTACGAGCATGTCCCGGAGTCGCGAAATTGGGTGGCATTCGGTGCGGACTGCAAGCCGGTTCCTTATGGAGCCGGTGACTATATGAAAATGGGCAGGGTGACCCGATACATGGCAGACCTGTCCAAATCCGGCTAGCGCGACTTTTTGAAGAAGCGTATTAACCTCGCCATCGATGCCGGGGCCGATGGCGTTGTCTGTGACAACAATTTCGGTAGCAACTTGGCGGAACTCTATCAAGACATCTACCGTTATGCTTCGACCCGCAAAAGCAACGTTCTCTTGATGGGCAATTCTCACACAAACACTTATGTCCTAAATCGGCTGGTGAGTATTTTAGCTACTGAAGACGGGATCGAGCCTGGCGTGTGGGAGGGCGGCAGTTCACAATTGCCCCAGCCCGGCCTCTTACCGGTCGGGAACGGTTTTCTGGTTAATGATATCGGACCATGCCGAATTCACGCTGCTCTCTCCGAGGGCTGGAAACCGATCCTGATCGAGAACGAGTACCTCGAGAGGGGCGATCGATATACGAGTTACATGTCCGCTTCCAGTTTTCCCCTCGCTCTGGCGGAAGGTATGATGTTTGGAATTGCCAATCAGGTGTTTACTGCGGGAACCTTTGGCCATGACCTGTATCGCGACAGCCCCGAAGCGAAGTCGGTCTGGCAAGCGCTCGGCCGGTACAACCGGTTCTTTGCCGATAACGAGGAATACTATGTGGGCGCACGCTCCACCGCGTCATTGGCTGTGATTCTCGACGACCGCAGCGAGGGCGTGGAATTGCTGAATGGACTCGCCAGTCGCAATGTGCTGTATGACGTAATCTATGAGAAAGACGCTACGTCGGAAAAACTGAACCCTTATGCTGCGGTCGCATTACTGACCGCAGAAATGGTTCGCGTCGGGGCGGTGGAGGCCTTAGAGGATTACTTGAGGGGCGGCGGCACGGTGATAGCCGCTGGCAAAGTCGCCACCCAAGATGAGAGAGGAAGCCCTCGACGTCAGCCGTCTTTTCTTCGCGCCAGGGCTGGAAAGGGTGAGTGCCTCTATTTCGACGAACTCCCAGCAATCGATGAATTGGCCCGGACGTTAATGGCCGCCGACCTCCGTCCTTTGCTTTGGTAAGCGTCCTGGCACCGAAGGGCGTCCTCTACAACATCCTTAGCCAGCCGAAAGCCGGCCGGGAGGTTGTTCATCTTCTGAATTACACACCCGGTCCGACATCGTCTGTTCAGGTGACGGCGCACGGGAGTTTTGGCAGGGCATTGCTGCTTACCCCAGACAGCATCCGCGAACCGCTACAGGTTATTACTTCGTCACGCGCAATGACTGAAGTCCAAGTTCCTTCACTAAGGACTTACTCAGTTCTTGTATTTGAACAAAGAGAGGAAAACCGATGAGAACGCAGAGGTCTTGCGGTAGGCATAGCAAGCCTGAGAAACCGGAAGTAGCCGTCGATGCCCTCGCGTGCTGACCAAAAGGCCGCATGTCGGTTGCAAAATGTTTTTTGCGGGTCGACGTTTGTGAGAACCACACCACTTTCTTGTGCCTGCACTTGCCAAGCTTTGATGCTTCAGCGATTTTCGTCCTCTTCACACAGCCCCTTACCACGCCCGGACATGCCGGTTTGACGCGAAAAGATACTTCTTGTACCAAACGATACGGGATTCCTCGCTGACTACCTCCCCATATCCGGGGAATGCAATCACGCAAAGACAATAGCTTTTCACCCGTGAGAAGGGAATTGGCTATGGGTGAACTCGGCCACGAGCATGAGGCCAAGGGCAATGCATCCCATAGCCAGCCGCTTCGACCGCAGCGGCGAAACCTGGACATGCCGCACCACCCATCGGGCCGCAAGGATGGATATCCCAAACATGATGGGCGCCTCCATCAGTTCAGCCCTCCTCACGCCCAACCTCGGAACCACCCAAGGAGTGCGGATGGTGCCGAGCACGAATCCGGCGGCAAACACGAGGGCGAAATAGAGCGCGCCAGCCTTGAGAGTTTCCTTCACGGCCGAACCAGCCAACGCCAATCCACAATCGACGCTGCCGTCAAGATGCATTTCATGGAGCGCCTTCCGGCGGCTGCCTGGACACTCTGCGCCCGATCACGGACACCTCAGGCATGATCAAAAACCGTCCGCATGGTACCTCACAAAGGACGGATGTACAATGGCTGCGGGAACATGGCTGCGGGCATGGCAGTTGAGATAATCGAGGCCTGCGCCGATGCCGCCTTGCCGGTCCTTGACCACTTCGCTCATTACGCCGACTGGCTCGACATGCACCCGTTCCAGTGGGTCAAGGCCACTGAGCGCCTCAACGAAATATAGGAGCGGAAACCATGAAGACTGACACAAGGACCCTCGGACGGTTCCTCCTCATCGTCGCCCTTCTCTCTATTCCTGCAACGCTCAAGGGCGCTGGGGGCACAATCGAAAAACGCAAGGCATTTCTCACCCAACTGCTGGCCATGCTTCCTCAGGACCCGGCCTGGAACGAATGGCTCAATCGCACAGGGGAACTACCGCCGGACTTCGATGCCCTGCCCACAATGATGGATCTGCCCGACCCCTTACTCCTGGAAGAGAACGGCAAGCAGGTCCGTATTTCCACCAAGGAGCAATGGGAGCGCCAGCGACTGTTCCTCAGGAAACAGTTCGAGTATTACGTCACCGGCCGTTTCCCTCCCCCGCCTGGCAACGTCGAAGCAAGCATCGTCCGGGAAGCCAAGGACGGCGAGTTGACCATCCGTGACGTGCTCCTCACCTTCGGCCCTGAACGTAAGGCGAAACTGCGCGTGCAGCTTTTTATACCCGAGGGCGCCGGCCCCTTTCCGGTCTTCGTGACCTGCACGGGAAAACGTTCTTGGGTCGAGATGGGTCTCCGGCGCGGCTACATGGGTGCCATCGTGGCTGCCGCCGACGGATCCGACGATACCGAGATGTACGCCCAGCTCTACCCCGATTACGACTTCACCTGCTTGGCCCGGCGGGCCTGGGGCATCTCCAGAGCGATCGATTATCTGACGACGCTCCCCGTGGTCGACAAGACCAAAATCGTATTCACTGACCATTCGCGTGGTGGAAAGATGGCCACTTGGGCCGGGGCCTTCGAAGAAAGGCTGGCGGCCGTCATTGGAAGCAGCCCGGTGTCGGGCGGAGCCATCCCCTGGCGCTACTGTGCGGACCGCTACGGCACCGAAACCCTGGAGATGAGCATCCACAACTACCCTCACTGGTTCCACCCCAGATTGCGCTTCTTCGTCGGGCGTGAGAACAAGCTCCCCATCGATATGCATGAAATGGTGGCCCTCATCGCCCCTCGTGCCTACATGGTTACTCTCGGAATCAATGAAGGAGAAGTGAACGCTTGGGGCGAAGAGCGCGGTTTTCTCGCCGCCCGGCGTGTTTATGACTTCCTCGGTGTCAAAGACCGGATCGCATTGCGCTTCCGGCCGGGCACCCATCGCACTCCCGGCTCCAACATCGAAGAGTATTTCGATTGGTTCGACACCGTGCTTGGCCGCCGAAAGTTTCCAATACCGGACAGGCTCCTGTGGAACTACTCGTTCGACAAATGGAAATCGCTCAGTGGCGAGAGCGTTGATTTCAAGTCCTATCCCGAAAAAGCGCCCGGCAGCCTCTTGAGCGCGAACATCGACTGGAACAAGCAGCGCGAAGAATTGCGCAAGAGAGTTCTTTGGAGCCTGGGAGAGTTCCCGCCTCACGTCACGATCCCGGGACGAAACGGGTTGGGATCCAGCCCTCCCGGCGCAGCCCCTTCCGGCTCGCTCGGATACGCCGATCAGATCCTCGACCGCCCGCGGCCCACCGCAGAGGTTGACCGGGCCACCCTCGGCTTCAGTGATGATCGCAACGTGATGGGCGAACTCTACTACCGCCGCGGCACGCCTCCCGATGCCAAGATCCCGGTGGTCATCTGGCTCCATCCTTACTCTTATTCCAAAGGTTACTCCGACCTCCCGATTCTTCCCCAAAGTGCCGAAGATTCAGCGTACATAGCCGGCACCTATCCTCTGCAGGACCAGGGTTACCTGGGCACCGATTTCAAGGTCCGGCCGCTGGTCCAGGACGGCTTCGCCGTCTTTACCTACGACATGATCGGATTCGGTACCAGGATTCCCGAAGTCGAGCGATTCTACGAACGCTATCCTCATTGGTCGCTGATGGGAAAGATGGTGGACGACGTCCGGTCGGCGGTGGATCTCCTGTCGGGTAACGATAGGATCGATTCGCGCCGCATCTACGTTATGGGCTACTCGCTCGGAGCGACGGTCGGTCTCCTCGCGACGGCCCTTGACGATCGGATCGCTGGTGCAGTTTCCTTCTGCGGCTTCACTCCTCTCCGCACTGAGAAAGGCACCGGCGGCCTCGATAATGACGCCTTCATCCATGGCTTGATCCCGCGCCTAGGCTTCTTCAAGGGGAATGAAAAGCGCCTGCCATGGGATTTTGAAGAGGCCATGGCTCTAATCGCACCTCGCCCTCTTATGGTTGTGGCGCCTCAATTCGACCAGGAGGCGACCTTCGATGACGTAAAACGCTCCGTCGAAGTGGCTCGCCAGGTCTATGAGGCATTGAACCACGAGGAGCGGTCCGCCAGCGCCTACGACTACAACTGGAGCGGGATCTGGAGAGGCGAGGTGGCGCGCAATGTTCCGTTGCGTAGTCTGGAACTCTACGCCCCGCCGGACTACAACCACTTCACCAACACCATGCAGTCCGTCGCCTACCACTGGATGCAGTTGAAACTTCTCCCCTGAACCGTAGGGGAGGTTTCCGGCGTGCCCATTTTCCGGCCGATTCTTCTAATCTGGCTTTACGTAAGGCAGAGCCGAAAATGACAACTCGACGCCCGCACCGCCACTTCATCTGCGCCTTCGCGGCGGCCCTGATGATCGCCGTGGCTGCGGGCGAGGGACAGGACAGGACAGCAGACCACTTTCCGCTAGGACGCGTACCCCTGGTAACAGCCGCGAAAGGTGGACTAATGATACTATCGCCGGCATATTAAGCCCATGGTTGTTCCGCTTGGATCCCACCGAAGCCCGAATGTATGCAACCGTTTGAGCAAGCCGATTGCCCTCCATCACCCAATCCTCGATGCTACCCTTCTGCGGTTCAGCCTGGTCCCGGGGTTTTATCCGGCTCTCCAAATCCGCGGCGAACGCCGGGTATATTCGTAGGTCTACTCGCAGGATTGGTGAAAAATGGTGCGGGCGAGTAGAATGCACTCATTGCGCATGAAATCACAACAGGGCATTCCAGAAATGGTGGATGGATGACAGACCCAAACGGAAAACAACACCGCTCGATCCTGCAAAGAGTTGCCTATCAGGCAATGGTGGAAAAAGGACTCTTTCCGGACTTTCCGCCTCAGGCGCTCGCCGAGCTCGATATAATCCGAGGGCCAGCGACCGCAACTGATGGATCGACGCGTGATCTCCGCAACCTTCTATGGTGCTCCATCGACAACGATGATTCGCGCGATCTCGACCAGCTTACGGTTGCGGAAGCCTTACCTGGAGGGGCCGCTAGGGTCCTGGTGGCCATTGCCGACGTTGATGCGATCGTCAAAAAGCGGTCGGCACTGGATGATCATGCGCGGCAAAACACCACCTCCGTCTACACGGTTGCCGAGACGTTTCCGATGTTGCCGGAGAAACTCTCCACAGACCTCACCTCGCTCAACTACCAATCAGACCGACTGGCCCTGGTTATTGAACTGGTTTTGGCTGGCGACGGAACGCTGCAGCGTTCAGACATATATCGAGCGACGGTGCGTAACTGGGCCAAGTTGGCTTACAACAGCGTGGCTGCCTGGCTGGAGGATAGCGGGCCGATGCCCCAAGAGATCGGCACGGTCAGCGGTCTGGACGAAAACCTTCGACTGCAGGACCGCGTGGCCCAGAAGCTGCGGGCGCTCCGGCACCAGCAGGGCGCGCTTGAACTCGAAACTATCGAAGCGCGTCCCGTCTTCGACGGAAATGAGCTCAAGGACCTTGCAGCCGAAGAGCGGAACCGGGCCAATGACATCATTGAGGACTTCATGATCGCCACCAACGGAGTTGCGGCACGATACCTCGCGTCCAAAGGGTTTCCGGCGCTGCGGCGCGTGGTTCGCGAACCCAAACGCTGGGGCCGAATCGTCGAGCTGGCCGCGGAACGGGGGCGGGCGCTGCCTAAGGAACCCGACGCCAAGGCCTTGGAGCAGTTTTTGGTGTCCGCGAAAGCCGCTGATCCTCTGCGCTTTCCCGATCTTTCTCTCAGTGTTGTCAAGCTCCTGGGTCCGGGTGAGTATGTCGTCCAACTTCCTGGCGGCAGCGTCACCGGTCACTTCGGCCTTGCGGTCAAGGACTATGCTCACTCCACCGCCCCCAACCGCCGATTCCCCGATCTGATTACCCATCGCTTGCTGAAAGCGGCAATGGCGGGAAGCGCCCAGCCCTACGAGAATGACGAATTGGTAGCGCTCGCCCAGCACTGCACAGAGGAGGAAAACGCGGCGAAAAAGGTGGAACGTCAGGTCACTAAATCTGCGGCGGCAATTATGCTGGAATCGAGGATCGGAGAGCAGTTCGATGCCATTGTCACCGGCGCAGCGAACAAAGGCACATGGGTCCGTCTTCTGCATTTACCCATTGAAGGAAGACTGGCGAGGGGTTTTGAGGGCATGGACGTTGGCCACCAGCTCCGTGTGCAACTGGTGCGCACGGATGTGGAGCGCGGCTATATTGACTTTAAGAGAGTTGCGTAAGGAGCTGCGCACTGCCGAATGACGAAGGGGGCACCCAGACCCGCCCCATAAGTCGGCCCGTTTTAACTGGAGGATTCAAGGGTAGGCCCGTGGGGACTCGAACCTCAGACCTCTGCCGTGTCAAAACTTACAGGCGCTCGCAGGGGCTGCTAACTCCGCTAAGTGCTTGTAAGTTCGCCCGCCATCGGGTTGGGCGTCGGGTTGGAATCCGACCGATTCTGCGCTCAGGACAGGACCGGTCGAAGGCGACCGCCCCGGGAAAGCTCCCTTCAACTTATCGACCAGCCCCGATTTTTCCGCCTCTTCCCAGGTGTTGATCCCCATGCCCGGAATCGGGCGCACAAGTACTCGTCACAGATGAAAAACACCTGACGCCAGTAGCGGTCAGGATCCTTCTTGATCTTGGGAATCCGGTTCAGCACGGCCCGCTGGAAGTCGAGCTTCATCGCGCCATATCGTCACGTCCCAGCCCGAACATTACTCGGTGCTGAATTACTGCCGGTAATGTGGCCACAGGCACCGGCAAGACGTACACGGCTTTTCAGATTATCTGGCGCTTGTGGAAGGCCGGCCGGAAAAAGCGCATCCTCTTCCTTGCAGACCGCAACGTTCTGGTTGACCAGACGATGGTTAACGATTTCCGTCCCTTCGGCGAAGTGATGGCCAAACTCAGCACTGAATCGAAAACCATCGAGCGCGCGGACGGCAGCGAGGCCATGCTCACCACCGCTCTCGACAAAAAGCGCCGCATCGATACGGCCTATGAGGTTTACCTTGGTCTCTATCAGGCCATCACTGGGCCGGAGGAGCGCCAAAAGCTTTTCCGGGAATTCTCACCCGGTTTTTTTGACCTGATCGTCGTCGATGAGTGCCACCGCGGCAGCGCCGATGCCGATGCGGCCTGGCACGAAATTCTCGAATACTTCTCCGGCGCAACCCAGATCGGCCTCACCGCCACGCCCAAGGAAACCGAATACGTCTCCAACATCCACTATTTCGGCAAGCCAGTCTATTTCTACTCCCTCAAACAGGGCATTCGCGACGGTTTCCTTGCCCCCTACAAGGTCGTTCGGATTCATATTGATCGGGATGTGGAAGGCTACCGTCCCGAACCGGGCAAGACGGACCGCGAAGGCAACGAAGTCGAGGACCGCATCTATAACCTGAAGGATTATGACCGCACCTTCGTCATCGATGAACGCACTAAACTCGTCGCCAAGAAGGTCAGCGAATTCTTAAAACAGAGCGGCGACCGTTTCCAGAAGACCATTCTCTTCTGTGTGGATGAAGAGCACGCGGCGCGAATGCGTCAGGCGCTCGTAAACGAAAATAGAGACCTCTGCGACCAGAACCATCGCTACGTCATGCGCATTACCGGTAGTGACACGGAGGGGCAGAACGAGCTGGGGAACTTTATAGACCCGGAGGCGAAATATCCCGTCCTGGTCACGACTTCGCGCCTGCTCTCAACCGGCGTGGATGCGCAGACGTGCCGGCTGATTGTGCTGGAACGAGGCGGAGCGCAAGCAAGCCATCATCGATGAACTTGCCAGCGAAGGGCTGCCGCTTGAGCCGCTGGCCGATGAGGTAGGCAAGGATCTTGACCCCTTCGACTTGATCTGTCATGTGGCGTTTGATCAGCCACCCCTCACCCGGCGGGAGCGCGTGGAGAACGTCCGCAAACGCGACGTCTTCACCAAGTACGGTCCGCAAGCCCGAGCCGTGCTGGAAGCGCTGCTCGAAGAATATCAGGACCAGGGCGTGATCAATCTTGACGATCCCCGCGTCCTTCAAATCCCGCCCTTCGATGCCATGGGGACGCCCTTTCAGCTTATCAAGCAGTTCGGCACGCGCGCCAATTTCACCCATGCCGTGCACGAACTGCAAGCGGTGCTTTATGCGGGAGTAACCACCCCGGCGCTACCGCGCCACCCCTCCTGAATCAGGAGGGGAGTTTCTGCGGCTCCCCTCCTCAGATGAGGAGGGGTGGCGCTCCGAGCGACGGGGTGGTGCTGAGGCTTCAGACTCCAACCAACAGAGTTTCCGCCGGCCCAGGTGCTATCGGGGTAGTTAACTTTACTGATACTTGACAAAACTTCCGATATAGGTTATAATGATGCGGTAACGTCGGACAAGGCGCTCAGGGCCTGCCGGGAATGCCATGTCAGAAAGTCCTCTTCTGTTTTCATCCGTAATCCCTGCCTGTGGTTTCTGCCTCGAAGTGCAGTCGAGAAGTCGAGGAGTGCAAAAGCAAGGGCAGGTAGGCAGGTGGGCAGATCGCTGTCGAGGAATTGGACACGAATTGCCGACCGCAAGCGACGGACCGCAAGCCGGAAGGTGGCAGAGGGGTCCCCAACGTCTCGACTCCTCAACTTATCGACCGCAAAATCAGGGGAACAAAGCGAGAATGTCTATGAAAACAAAGGAAGAGGTCAAAAAGTCGAGGAGTTGTGAAGCCAGATCAAGAGGTCAGGCGAGGAGATGCCTACGGGTTGTCACTCTTCGACTTTTAACTCTCGACTCTCAACTGCTTGACTCGAATTCGACGAAACAAAGCGAGAATGTCTATGAAAACAAAGGACAAGTACAAAAAGTCCCGAGACCCCGCATCCGGCTCACTGCTCTCTCCACCCTCTCCAAAGAAGCCGCTCGACCAGATTCAACTCTTGGCGTTGCTGGCCGGCGGGATATCTACTCGGCAGTCGACGATGCTGGCAAACGAGCAAGGCATCAGCTTTGAGCCGACTGAAGATTGCCTCCCGGTGCTCAAGTCCGCAGGTGCGGACGAGACAACCTCTTGTCGGCCTTGCCGGCAGCGAAGCACGCCAAACCCCACGTTGTTTCTGCCGGAGTCGGGACCACGGGTGAGGAGGTGCTAGGGCACTTGGCGCGGGCAGCGCAATTGTCGCGCACCGGAGTGTACCCTGAAGCCGAGTGCGAATGCCGCGCCGCGCCGCAACTGGAGCCGGACAACCCGGACCTCCATTTCGCCCTGGGGCGGATTCTGCGCGAACAGAACAAAATCGACTTGGCCATCGCCTTGACCCCGCGAATTCCTTCTTCGCTCAGTGGTATGAAAAGCTCCGTAGAGAAGTGAACCCTTAGCTGTTAGCGGCAGTGCGGTGATGGTCGTCGGGCAGCAATTTCACACCCCACCGGGAGCTTGCATCGATTCACGACGTTGCTCGCGCATGCCTTGTACCGGATGGCGAACCCCTTGAACTGAATCCCTGGTTGGGTTGCAAGCCTCCACCGCAATTCAGGTAGACCATTTTTGTATTCTTGCGTCAGCGCCACCTACTTCTTCGGAGCGGGCTCGACCTTATAGAAATGGGCTTCTCCGGGGGACAGAGCGCGGAAGAAACTGCGCAGGAGGTTCTTCAGAATCTCGACCACTGAGCCGGTCTTTTCCACGGCTGCTCCTTTTTCCCCACGATAGAGCCACACCCGGTGCAGACGTAGCTGTAGATTTCCTTATCGAGCAGCACCAGCCAAAGACGCTTTCGCACGAACATGGCGCGTTTGCAGGTCGGGCAGAAGAGTTCGCTCGCCTCCAGGTCTTCAAAATCCTTTTGTTGGTCCGGTGGCATCATCAGAATCGGGAGCCCTCAACCTTGTATTGCCTCTCTCACCATCATTTTGCCGAAGTCTTGGCGCGGTAGCAACCCCGGAAACGCCCGGACCTCATACCCTAGCACGCGTAGCTTGTTATTGGTTGGGCGGCTCACCACCGTCCAACTAGAAGTCCCAAGATAACGTGATAAGGCGTTCATGATCCATGCTGCGCGAGCAAGCGTTCCAGTTGGTCCCGTCCAATTAGTTCGATGGGCAGGCCACGCCGAGGATCTGCCTGTGGCAGGACTGTTCCATTTTGCACAGACAGTTCAAGTCTCAACCGGTTACCTTTGAACCTGGATGTTCGGGGAATTCACTGCCGGTTAACCTGGATGGGGAAAAAGCTAACCGTGGGGCCCGTAATAGCCGCACAGGAGCTGGCTTGAAATCCCAGCACCGACTTTCCCAACCGTCATGGAGGTCAGGCCATGTTGAGAAACCTAAACGTCTATTTGATCAAACCCACCCAGTATGATGATGATGGCTACGTTGTGCGACATTGGCGCGGCGTGCTGCCGAGCAATACTCTTGCTTGCCTGGCGGGGCTGACGGAGGAGGTGGTCAAACAGAAGCGGCTTGGAGAATTCCTCCGGGTCAGAATTCACATTCTTGACGAGACCGTGGACCGGGTTCCGGTGAAGCGGATCTGCCGTTCACAACGCGATCAGAGAACCCAAACCATCGTTTGCCTGGTAGGCGTTCAAACCAACCAGTTCCCGCGCGCTGCCGACTTGGCTCGGGTCTTCCGGCGTGCGGGCCTGACCGTCATGATCGGAGGATTTCACGTCAGCGGTTATCTGGCTTTACTGCCGGCGATCCCGCCGGACATCCAGCAGCTTATGGACGAGGGCGTGACGATCGTAAAAGGGGAAGTGGAAGAAACCTGGGGTGACCTGCTTTGTGATGCCGTGGAGGGACGCCTGAAGCCACTGTATGATTTTCTCGCTGACAAACCAGACCTTTATCAAAAACCGACGCCCGCCATTCGCAAGGAATACCTGCGTAAGTTTGTAGCTCCCAATTTTGGCACGATTGACTGCGGGCGTGGCTGTCCTTTCGAGTGCACCTTTTGCACCATTATCAATGTGCAGGGCCGGAAAATGCGTTTTCGTTCCGCCGAGGTCATCGCGACGGCCGTCCGGAACAATTATCGCGCCCATGGGATTTCCTTTTATTTCTTTACGGACGATAATTTCGCCCGGAATAAGAACTGGCAAGCCATTTTTGACGCACTCGCCCGTCTGAAGGATGAAGAACATATCCCCTTGAAATTTATGATGCAGGTTGACGTACTTTCCTGGAAGATCGACAACTTCGTCGACAAGGCACGCCTTGCGGGTTGCACCACAGTCTTTATCGGCATGGAGAGCGTGAACACTGAGAACCTTGAAGGGGCGGGCAAGCGTCAGAACCATGTCGCCGAGTATTCGCAACTTATTGATGCTTACCGCAATGCGGGGATTTCAACGCACGTCGGGTACATCATTGGGTTTCCGCGCGATACGGCCGAATCGGTGCGCCGCGACGTGGCCTTCTTGATGAAGGATGTGAAACCCGACCATGCCTCCTTCTTCATGCTGACCCCGCTGCCAGGCTCGCAGGACCACCTTGCTGCTTTCCGCAAACAGGAGTGGATGGATCCGGACTTCAACCGCTATGATTCTCACCATCAGGTCACCCGCCATCCCAATCTGGCTGAGGGAGAGTGGAAAGATATCTACCTGGAGGCTTGGCGAGCGTTTTATAGTTTTGAAAACATGAAGGCAGTCCTTCAGGGCGGCCCTCCCGAGAGTTACTGGCATAATTTTACGCGCTTCATTTGGTATAAGAATTCGATCGTGACGGAAGGCCGCCACCCGATGATGTGCGGGTTCTTTCGCTTGAAGGGACGCAAGCAACGCCGACCGAGTTATCCCATATTGTCGCCTTGGCAGTACTACCGTGCTCGCACTCGCGAGATTCGCGGCCACCTCTCCTCCATGATTCACCTTTTGCTCGAAATGGAGGAACTGTGGCTGCAAACTCGCCACCCGTCGGAGGCCGAGCAGCGGGTCATCGAGGAATTGGGGAAGATCCGCGCCGCGTGCGGGCGGTTGAGGGTCGCGGATTTCCAGGTCGCCTTCAAACGAGCGCAAAATCACTTCCCAACGCTCCATGTTCCCTCGAAGCTGCAACTCTTCTGGGCCAAATGGAGTCCATTGCTGGCGCCGGATAAGGTTTACACGCGCGCTGATATTGCCTCTTTCTGGGACGACGTAAAGCTACGGTGGCGTGAGCGGCGTTGGTTCCAAATTCCCGCCCATCGCGTGGCGATGAATCTGTTTCGTGATGCTCAACTCTCGTTGCTGTTCTTTTTCCACATGATTCTGGCCCGTTAGCGCCAATGCTGCCCGAGCCAATGCCATCGGTCAAACATGGTTAGCTTGAACGCCAACTTGGGACGCTGGCCTTTGACGAAACTTCAGTGCCAATGTCCCGATAGCGATCGATAGAACCCGGCGCTCAACACAAGGTGAATTCGGGACGAAAGCGCCCTCCCAATGCTCAATCAGTGTGGCCGGTCGGTAAACCCTGCGCCGTTAGGCAGGACCGATCAGCCTCGCCGACCCGGATAATCGTCGCCGCGAGCCCTTTCGGGACGACATCCGATTACCCCACGATCCTGGGGCAAGTGCCAAAGGTGACAGAGTAAACCTCCAACGACCCACTCAGCACGGCCGCATACGCCGACTCCCCCACACACAGGTGGGTGCGGTCGCTAGGCGCCCAGGCGTGAAGGGAACTCGGCCTGAGCTGATTTCGTAAGATCGAGTGTAGGCGGGAGAGGGAGTCTTGCGCCCATGACCTCCCAGCCATTTGTGTTCTGCCTGGCTTGGTCCAAGCCGAAGTGGCGCATCCGTGTGCGCACCCATGAGATGGGCATCCGGATGGCGGTGGGAGTTGAACCGGGCGACGTGATGCGAATGATCCTGGGACATGGAATGAAGCTGGCGGTCATCGGCCTCGTGGTCGGGGTGGTGGCCGCGCTAGGATCAACACGACTGATGGCAAACCTGCTTTTTGGCGTGCACGCAGCCGATCCGCCGACCTTGGCCGGCGTGGCGATTCTTCTGGCCCTGGTGGCTCTGGTGGCCTGCTACTTCCCAGCACGGCGCGCTAGGTGTCTGCAACCGCTGGTTCCCTTGCGACACGAGTAGCCCGTAGTTGGTCCATGCATTGACGGATTCTTCCTGCCTTGTCGCCTAGCGTGTTTACCTATTCCCGGCGAGAATTCCGTTATCACCATCAATCATGCATACTCCCCGGATACGGGGTTCGGGTCCTCGGAGCGGAATTCCGGGGAGTCAGGGGACGCAGTTTTGCGAAAAGGACGTTACACGACCAAGCAGACGGCTTCGGGGCATTCGGCTACCACAGTTACTGCAGGTGAGGTCACAGGTCATTGTTTCGGGCAGTCGCCGGAAGGACGAAATGTCAGGAGGACGCTGTGTCTCTTGACAGTGCCCGTCACCCGTAATAGCCTCCCCGGTGCTTGGGAGTCTCCAGCTATGCTTCTCGCCATTCCCATCCTGACACAGACCTTGGCGCAGACTTGGAGAACGCCATTCCACGGCGGATATCAAGAATCCCGTCATTAACCCAGACCGCGAAGAGAAGCCTCCTAAGACCCCACATGGACGAAGCCGGAATTCCACGGAAAGCAAAGTGGTGTTAGTCCCCGGGACGGTATGGTTATAGGCAAGAAATGCTACCAGCAGTTGCGAGTATTAGCTTGTAGATGGCGCAGCCATCGTTCTTTGTCGCACGCGAAATAAGTTCCCAATTAGGCGGTAACCATGACCTGTTGCAGAAGCGCCCTTCTTACAATTCTCGTTTTGTTTCTGACCTTTGCGTCTTTTCTTGCAATGGGCCAAGCACTGCACGTCCCGAACATGAACTCATCGAAGGACCATGCATCTGGGGACCCACAAGGACGCCCGAAGTATGTTCCCGACGAGGTTCTCGTCCGGTTCAAGCCCGGCACGAGTCGGAGGGCCATGCTAGCTTCCCACGCCAAGGTTGGTGGAACGATCAAGCGAGAGTTCAGGAGCGTCCCGGGCTTGCACCTGGTAAAACTCTCGGCCGCGGCCAATTTCAAGAGAGCACTGCGCGATTACCACAAGAACCCCAACGTCCTGTATGCGGAGCCTAATTATATCCTGCGCACCTTCGCACAACCCAATGGACCGTTGTTTCCTCAGCAATGGGGCATGTCGAACACCGGGCAACTGGGCGGAACGCCGGGTGCGGACATCCATGCACCACGAGCCTGGGATATCACGACGGGATCCTCCGCTGTTGTGGTGGCAGTGATCGATACCGGTATTGATTACAGCCACCCCGACTTGGCGGCCAACATCTGGTCCGCTGCCACTTCCTTTACCGAACAAGGCGGACAGAACAGCGTAACCTGTCCCGCTGGCAGTCATGGCTTTCAACCGGGTGCGCTGGGAGGGAACGGTGATGCTTGCGACCCCATGGATCTCGACGGCCATGGAACGCACGTGGCAGGCATCATCGGAGCCGCGGGGAATAATGGACTGGGAGTCTCCGGGGTGAACTGGAACGTGCAGTTGATGCCCTGCAGTTTAGCGAACGGAGGCGATACGCTTGGAGGTGCAGTCGACTGCCTGGATTTCGTCAAGCAGATGAAAGATCAAGGCGTAAACGTCATTGCCACCAACAATAGCTGGGGGGCAGAGGGGTGGTACTCGCAAGCCCTCCTTGACGCCACTTCGGCCCAATAGTGGGATGGCATACTCTTCGTCGCCGCGGCCGGTAATTCATTCGAGGACAACGACCTGTACCCAACCGACCCTGCCAGCCTCTTCCTACCCAACATCATTTCCGTCGCGGCGACCACGCGCAATGACGGGCTCGCCGGATTTTCCAACTTTGGCAGATACTCAGTTGATCTCGGAGCGCCGGGCGTTGACATTCTCAGTACATTGCCGGGCGGCGTTTACGGGTTGGAAACAGGGACTTCCATGTCCGCACCCTTTGTCACCGGCGTGGCGGCGCTGCTCAAAGCGGCTAATCCGTCCTGGGACTGGAGGGCCATCAAGAACCTGATTCTCGCCGGCGGAGATACGGTGCCGGCCCTGGCAAACACGGTGACCGGCAGACGCCTGAGTGCCTACGGTGCGCTGACCTGCTCGAATTCAATGGTCGGATCGCGGTTGCTACCCAACGTGGCTACCACTTCGGGTGCGGTCGGTGCGCCGACGACATTGGCTTACCTCAATATCAACTGTGGACAGCCCAATGGCCCCGTGAGTGTGCAAACATCAAGTGGCGACACCGTTAATCTTGTAGACGACGGCACGGGCGCGGATCAGGCAGCGGGGGATGGAATCTACACAGGCCAGTTTACTCCTCACGCGCTGGGGAGTTACGCGCTCACCTTTCCGGATGGGGATGTCGCAAACGTGCAAGTGTTGAGCGCTTACCAACCGGCGCCGGTGGCGCCGTCCGACTACAATTACAGGAGCATTTCCGGAACCAATCTCAACCTCGGCGATGACTCGGTGGCGACTGTCAGCTCACCCTTCCCGATTGAATTTGGAGGCGGCAGCTTCACGAACCTCTATGTCAGCAGCAACGGAACCATAAGCTTTACGGACGCATTCAGCGGTTACATCGACCTCACTCTTCCCCCGGACTTCCAACCTTATCAAAATATCACGACGCTGGTGGCCCCGTTTTGGGAGGACCTCTACGCGGTTTCGGGGACGGATAACAACGTTTTCTGGGAAGTGCCGGGGGCCGCCCCGAACCGGGAACTGGTGATTGAATGGAGAGATGTGGAAAGCTTCGCCTGCCGCAGTGACAGTTCCGCGACAGTGAAGTTCCAAGTGGTGTTTCAAGAAGGGTCAAGCAATGTGCTGTTCAACTATGCCAACACCACGTTCGGCGGGAATTGTGCGGACGAAGATCTCGGTGCATTGGCCTCGGTGGGTGTCCAGGTGGCGCCGACCGTGGCGACCATGTGGAGTTATGATGAGCCGGATATCGGCGACGGCAGCGGGATTCTCTGGGCGATTCCCGCCGCGCCGCCTGCCAACAATCCTGTACCCGTCATCAGTTCCCTTTCACCCACTTCGGTCGCATTGGGTGCACCGGATTTTGTCCTTACCGTCACCGGCTCGAATTTCATCCCGCAGTCGAAGATCGAAGCGAACTCACTGGACTGTCCAATCACCTACGTGAGCAGTACAGAACTTCAATGCCTGGTTCCCACAGGCGAAATTCAACCCGCCTACGGCATCACAATAGACGTCTACAACCCTCCGCCAGGCGGCGGCAGATCGGCGGCCTTGAACATTACGGTTACCGGCCATGAGCCCGCGCCAACGATCACGGCACTCACACCTTCCAGCACCGTGGCAGGGGGATTTAGTTTCGATCTCGAAGTGGATGGCAGCAATTTCCTCTCCGTGTCGCCTGCCGTGCAGTGGAACGGGGCGGCGGTAAACACCACTTCTCTCGGGCCTAACGAATTGGTGGGAGTGATCCCAGCCAACCTGATCGCCAATCCGGGCACGGCTCAGATTGCGGTCATTGGTGCGGGAGGGACTTCAAACGCCCTTACCTTTACCATCACCGCGCCCTCCGCGCAATCGGCGACGGCCGCAACTGCAAGTGCTGTCAATAATTCAAAGCAGGCTCCTCCCGGCAAAGGGACGCACAAGGCACCGCCAACCGGGCCAATCTCCCTCCCGAAATACCTGCCCCGCTTTCTGGGATGGAATATTGCTCGCAACGAGGGTCCTGAATACGTGCAGCGCTTTCTCAGGCCGCGCGGCGCGGCGGCGTCAGCTTTGGCCGGCGCGAAATCTGGAAACGCTGCAAACGGCCCTCGGACGTATCAGGCCGCGCAAGCCTTAAGCGCAAGCGCGCTTCCGGGCTTTCTCTTCAGGCCATCCATGATCACGGATTACATCCCCACCAGCGTCGCCACGGGAGACTTCAATCACGATGGGCACATGGATTGGGTGGTCTCGAACGGCGGCGCCAACACGCTCTGGCTGTACCTGGGTAACGGAGATGGAACCGCACAACCGCCCGTCATCATTCCGCTCAAGGGCCAATCACCAGTCGCGGTGGCAGCCGCAGACCTGCGCGGAAGCGGCAACCTGGATCTGATCGTCGCCGAGGCCGACAGCGGAGAGGTCGGAGTATTGCTTGGAAATGGCGATGGGACCTTCGGAGTCGAGACGACTTACTACGTTCCGGGTGCTCCAATCTGCCTGCTGATTGACGATTTCAATGGCGATGGGCACAAAGATATCGTGGTGGGGATGAGCGGCAATACTAATGTGGGATTGTTGGCGTTACTGCCCGGCGACGGCACCGGCCGATTCGGACCGCCAGTGTATGAGCCTTACGATAGCCCCAGCACCGATTATTTCTACCCGGGTGCCTCGTTGATGGCTGGAAACCTCGCCGAGGCCGACCTCGATGGGGACGGCTTCCCAGACCTCGTCGTCAACGAGACGGACGGCACATCTCCCGGAGTCTATGCCTACCTCAATCAAAAGGATGGGACCTTCAAGATCTCACAACTCGTGGACCTGCCGGCTTTCGATCAGCCTAGCAACGTCGGCCTGGGAGATGTTAATGGAGATGGCTGCGCCGATCTGGTCGTTACGCGTACGTCCGGCATGGCCTACCTGCACTTGGGGAATTGTGACGGAACCTTCCAGAATCCCTTCGGCGGCCTGCCGTTGGCAGTGGGAGACATCGCCGGCGGGCTCCAACTCGCGGACGTCAACGGTGACGGAAAACTCGATATCGTCACCTCGAGTGTGGTTTTCCTCGACTTTCGCAGCTCCGGCGATCAACCCGGGAATGTGCTCTCTGTGTTTCTGGGCGACGGGCATGGCAACTTCAGCAACGCCAAGGTCTACAGGGGCTGGCCGTCCATGTATTCTTTTGCTTTAGCCGACCTGAACGGCGATGGACATCCGGCCGTAGTCGCCGCCAGCCAGGACGCGGACTTGGTCTCGATCTTCCTCAACGACGGCAGCGGGGGATTCGGCATGCCGGAAGGCCAGAATTTCGGCTTTAACGGCTACGGGAACACCTCCCCGCCGATCCTGCTTAATAACAGCTTCAAGATTGCAGACATCAATGGGGATGGGAAGCCCGATGTGGCCTTGCTGCAATTCTCGAACGACTACATCCAGGCCTTTCAATTAACGGTATTCCTTAATCAGGGCTCCGGAAAGTTGTCAGACCCGATACGTTCGCACGTGATCGACCAGGACTATCAGACCAACGGCTACGTGGGCGACATGGCGCTCGCGGACTTTCGCCACACCGGTCTGCCCGACCTCGTCGCCATAGGTAACCCTGAGTGGGGTACGAACTACATCGCCTTCGCCAAGAACAACGGTGACGGGACGTTCACTCCTCTGCCGCTCGCCACCCCAGCCGGCGCGGAGGGCATGATCGGCGTGGGAGATTTCAACGCGGATGGGAAGCTGGATTTCGTTACCGTTAATCCGTACTCAGGGGGAAATCAATCCACGCTCAGCGTTTTTCTGGGGAATGGCGACGGGACCTTTACGCCCGGCTACTCGACGACCTTCACGGGTTGGGCAGGCCAGGTATGGGTTGGCGACTTTAATGGCGATGGCAAACCGGATGTTTTGGTCCACCTGGCCACCAGTGGAATGGGTACGATCTACAACGATGTCCTCGAGTTCCTGGGCAAGGGTGACGGCACGTTCGCGCCGGTAAAGGATGTCCTGCCGAACTTCGGAGACATGGCTGTAGGCGATCTTAACCACGACGGTATCGCAGACGTGGTGGAACTTGTCGAGCCGCTCACAGATCTCGACGACTATGTTCCGCTGCAATTTGCAATCTACCTCGGCCAACCCGACGGTTCCTTCAAGCTCACAAATACTTACCAGCCCTATGCGGGATTGACAGTGCCCTATACTCTGAACACCCGCAATGGGGTTACCCTCGCAGATTTCAATGGCGATGGCAACCTCGATATTGCGGCATTCCAGACTGAGACTACTCCACCCGTTGGCGGGAACCCCGAGCTCGCACACACCTTCCTCCAGATCATGGAAGGAAACGGTGATGGCACCTTCACGCCGACTTACACTGTCTTTGACTTCGATCAGATCCTGGTGCCCCAACTTGCGGCGGATCTCACCGGCGACGGCAAAGCCGATTTGCTGGAATTGGCAGGAGTCAACGGTTCGTTTCACGTAGTTCCGGCCACCGTGGGTCCGGCACTACAGGTCCGCATCGTCAGCACGCCAATCGTCGGCTCTACCGGCGCGGCCCAAGTAACCTTGGTGGCCGCTTCAAGCTCCGATTCCACCATCCAACTTGCGGCCAGCGATCCCGCCGTCAGCATTCCAGCCAGCGTCACAATACCGGCAGGAAGCGTGAGCCAGAACGTGCCATTTCAAATTGGCAGCGGGTTCAATTCGCAGCGGGTGTTCACGATCAATGCCGCCCTGGGCGCGCAGACGGCGACGGCTTATGGGTGGCAGGCCGGCAACTCTCTCACAGAGGGGTTCACTTTGTTCTTCCCGAACTCTTCCGAAACGGCCTATGTCGCGCAAGCCACTCCCGACTACAACCTCGACGTTTACCCAATTGACAACTATTCAACCACGGTTAATCTATCGTGTTCAGGTTTGCCAACCTGGGCGACTTGCCAGTTCGCCGCGCCGGTTTTATCCGTGCCCGCCGGATCGGTGGGCAGTTCGTCACTCGTTGTCGGCACCACTTCCGCCGCCCAGGTGGGAACGTATCAATTCACCGTGATAGCGACCGATGGGACCTTCACTCAACAGGTCGCTGCCGCGCTGCAAGTTCAAGCGTCGCCGCCGCCCGCCATCCTGGGGGCCATTTCACCATCTTCACCTACCATCGGCGCCGGGCAATCTGCGGGTCTCCAAATCACCCTATTGTCTCAATATGGTGCTGCGGGCTCAATAAGCTTGCAGTGTTCAGGCAATCCCAGCGGCACGACATGCGCTTTCAACCCTGCTGCAGTAAATCTCCCTGCGAATGGAAGCGCGACCGACCAGCTTACATTGCAGGTTGGCTCCTCGGTGCCGAGCGGCTCCTATACCTTCAATGTTGTAGCCACCGTTGGAAGTCTTAGCAATCAAATCCCGGTGACGCTCCAAGTCCAGGCGCCCGACTTCAGCGGTACAATCGGTCCCGGCTTGGGAGCAGTCCCAATCGGGGAATCCACCAGTTTCAGCATCAATCTTGCTTCGCTTAACGGCGAAACCGGCGCCGTGAGTTTCACGTGCTTGAATCCGCCGAGCGGCGTCACCTGCGCTTTCAGTCCCGCCTCGCCCACTCTGCCCGCCAATGGGAGCCTCATCGAGCAAGTCAGCGTCCAGGCTAGCTCGGCCGCGCAGACCGGTAATTATACCCTCACGGTGTCCGCAAACATTGGAAACATCACGCACCAGTACAGCGCCACGCTGGAGATCGAGTCTGCGCCCGGCTTCACCGGTAGCATCACTCCGGGCTCTACGACGCTCTCTGTGGGACAGTCTGCCAATTTCACTATCACGCTCAATTCGCAGAGCGGCGCCACCGGCAATGTCAGCTTCCAGTGTTTGAACGTTCCCACCGGCACGGCATGTACGTTCAATCCCACCGCGGCGAACTTGCCTGCCAATGGAAGCGTCGCGGATACTTTGACCGTGCAGGTTAATTCCATGCCTGCCCTTGCACCCCTTCTGCCGTCCATACCATGGGCGCCGGCGATCGGCTGGCTTGGAACGCTCTCGATCGTGGCGTGCGTCCTCTTCGCCACCTTCATCGTAATGGCCACTCGGAAGCGTAAGCTGGCAGCTCTACTCGTTCTCTCGATTATCGCTGCCTCGATATTGTTCACGGCAGTGTCTTGCGGCGGGGGCGGAAGCCCACCGAGTGGTTCGGCACCCCCCTCGCCAGTGACGTTCATGATTACCGTTCAGGCGAGCGGGGCAGGAATCAACACGCCCCAGAATGTTGGAACGGTGGTTATCGCTGTGGAGTGACGCTTCGTGTCGCCATAGTCCGCTGCAACTGACGGCGGGCAGAGTGAAGTCCGATCTAAACGGTGCCGACACTTTCTCTGGGCTTTGAAGCCACAAACGCCATGGACATACCGCTTCAGACTATCACGCTTGGAAATGGATGAAGGACTCGGACCCGCGGTCGCGGAAGCTGGCCCTAAAAGGAAGTCTAATTCGTAAACGTCTGGATAGTTGGCGTCAACACCGGAATCATGTCACCGTTGGTGTGGGTCACTGTAGAGTCAGGACTGGCGTGATCGCTCTGCGCCTCGCTTAGAATCAGAATAGGCGTCTGTCGCGTGTCCACGATGCTACCGTCGTTCACCGGATCGGCATCGTATTTGAGCAGGCGCCGCAACAGCCCGCTCAATTCGACTGCCTCCCCGCGCGACATCTGGGCCATAATCAGAATACGGTCAAACCTCTCGGCCAGGTCTGCAGCTTCCTGATCGGCGTTTTTCAGTGAAGCGGTCCAAATACTGGTCTGCCCGGTCACAAGTTGTGTTGGGTTGCATACTGCAGGGTCCCCACCCGATGGCGTTTCGCCGGTAAGTTCGCAGAGGACAAGGGCCCTCCAGCGGGTGAACCCATCAGGTTCCCACGGGTTGGGCACCGTCGCAGAAGTTGGTCCGTCGGAGCACTTTCGAACAATGGAAAATTGCAAATGAAAAGCCTGACCCCGGTGGTATGATCCCTCCATCGCCAGAAGTTCACGCCGTTGGACGCATGGAGGGAAAATCTCATGCGTAAACGGCACCAGAAAGGAAGCCTGAGTAAGATCAACGGGTCGTGGGTCGTGCAAAGGATGGAGCGGGGGACGGGGATCGAACCCGCGACGTCCAGCTTGGGAAGCTGGCATTCTACCGCTGAATTACCCCCGCGCTCGGGCCTTCTTGCAGCGGCACTCCGTACCCGCTCACTATAGCATATCCGGGCGGACACGGTAGACGCCAAATCGAGAGGAGATAGTATCCTGACTCAGTCCGTAGCGCTGGCCTTTAGGCCAGCATTTACCGACCTCACGGCCGGCGCTGCTTTCAAATTGGGACACTACTTGGAA
This sequence comes from uncultured Acidobacteriota bacterium, assembly GCA_963831905.1. Taxonomy (GTDB): domain Bacteria; phylum Acidobacteriota; class Terriglobia; order UBA7540; family UBA7540; genus CAVROP01. The sequence goes on from CAWHRX010000010.1 coordinate 1,954,921, forward strand.
AGGAGATTTTCTATGCGCACTACTCTCTTGAAAGCAACGTTGGCCGCCGCAGCGGCCACGTTGATAATCTCGATATTCCCGCGGGAGGTAAGCAAATGCTTGCAGTCGGAAGGGCTGACGAGATGGCAGATTCATGATATGAGCAGGCCGCAGCCCCCGGTGGTCGCGCCTGGCGAAGCAAGAGACAAGCCTGACCAGTCTCCCTCGGATGCCGTTGTGCTGTTCAACGGCAAAGATCTGTCGCAGTGGCAGGGGGCAAAAGGAGAGCCGGCGCCCTGGAAAGTCGGCAACGGCTACTTCGAGGTCGTTCCGAAGACGGGCGATATCTACACGAAGCAGTCCTTCGGCGACTGTCAAGTGCATGTGGAGTGGGAGTCGCCGGAGTGGGCCGGCGACACTTTCGATCCGGGGAACAGCGGCGTTTTTCTCGCGGCGCTCTACGAGGTCCAAGTCATCGACTCCGTCCACAGCAAGATTTACGCCGACGGGCAGGCGGCCGCCATGTACGGGCAGTACCCTCCTCTCGTCAACGTCTGCCGCGCCCCGGGCCTCTGGCAGACTTACGACGTCGTCTTTCACGACGCCCGTTTTGACAAAGATGGCAAGGTCCTCCGCCCCGCGATCATCACCGTCTTCTTTAACGGCGTGCTGGTCCAGGATCATGTAGAATTAACGGGCCCCACCGCGCATCATCAACGGCCTCCCTACCAGGCCCACCCGGCCAAGATGCCGTTGCGCCTGCAGGAGCACAACTACAAGGTTCGCTTCCGGAACATCTGGATTCGGGAACTGGGTGAAGGTGAAAGCAGTAAACAATCGTGAGGATCGTGTACGCAGCTCTGCCGCCTCGTCTTGCGGAAAGGCTCTGCAGGTGCGAAGAAGTCAAAGGCCTGTCATCCTGAGCGCAGCGAAGGATCCCCGCAGTTACCTTTGGTTGAATAATCTACGAACAACTGCGGAGACCCTTCGCTGCGCTCAGGATGACAGGTCTCGAGCTTCCTTGAACCGTCGAAGCCTTTCCGTAAGGCAGGGGGGCAGAGCCGCGGCGCGTATAGATTGTGCTTGGAATGGCAACTCCCCCAATATGCGGTTATAATTGCGATTAACTCAGATGGACAGGCTTGAGATTACAAATCGTTCGCGCCTTGCTCGTCACTCGTCACTCGTCACTCGTCACTGCTCTTTCGTCACTCGTCACTGGTCACTCGTCACTTTCCTCACCCGGGAGGCCGAATGAGCGTGCGAGTCTGTGTGCTGGGAAGCGGCAGCAGGGGCAATTGCACCCTCGTGGCCACGGAGAAGGCGCGACTGCTGGTTGACGTGGGATTCAGTTGCCGGGAGACCTACGCACGATTGGCAGCGATCAACGAGTCTCCCGATGGTCTGAGCGCGGTGGTCATCTCTCACGAGCACACGGACCACATTAACGGCTTGCGAGTCTTGGCGACGAACGGCAAGCTCCCCGTCCATATCTCTCGCCCCACTTGCGAGGTCGTGTGCCGGGACGAAGAAACCAGGAAGAAACCGCCGGGCTTCGAATACTTCGCTCCCAGCGAGAAGTTTGTGATCGGCGACATTGAAGTCACTCCCTTCCCCATCCCGCACGATGCCGTGGATCCCGTGGCCTTCACTTTGGACGCCCAGGGCATTCGCATCAGCGTGGTCACTGACCTTGGATTTATCCCGGAAATCGTCAAGCAGCGCGTGAAGGGCAGCCATGTTCTAATTTTCGAGTCCAACCATGACCTGGAGATGCTGAAGGTCGGACCGTACCCGTGGCACGTGAAGCAGCGCGTGATGAGCCGTCAGGGCCACCTTTCCAACAACTCCACCGCCGACTTCCTCGCGGAAGAATTTGACGGCGCGGCGCAGGTCCTGGTGCTCGCCCACTTGAGTGAAACCAATAACCATCCCGAGATTGCCCGCCTCAGCGCTGCACAGGCTCTCGCCCAGCGCGCCCGGCTCCAATTCACCAAACTCTACCTGGCCAGTCAGACGAAGCCCACGGAAGTCTTTAGGTTTTAGGATTCAGGACGCAGAAATCAGAAACTAGAAATTAGAAATCAGAAAATAAAAAGCCTGGCAGCGGTTGCCATTCAAATCTCGAACGCCATTCAAACTCAAAGCTTAGTGATCACCCAAAGGTTCGAGGAAGGCGGCCACCCAAGTAAGGCAGGATAACTGCCCTTCTATTCAGGCGCTTCCTTCTTTCTTCTGACTTCTGATTTCTGATTTCTGACTTCTGCCTTTTCCTTGACACGCTAATCCCAAATGCCTTTTAATTCTGACTCCTGACTTCTGACTCCTGACTCCTGAAGGGAGGGTCCCGTGATTCCTCGCTACACACGCCCGGAGATGGGCAGCATCTGGACCGATCAAAACAAATTCCAAAAATGGCTGGAAGTGGAAATCGCCACGGCGGAGGTTGAGGCGGAGGCAGGCCTGATTCCCAAGAGCGCCGCGCGAGCCATCCGGCGCAAGGGGGGCTTCGAAGTCGAGCGCATCCTGGAGATCGAGCGCCAGGTGAAGCACGACGTGATTGCCTTCACCACCAATGTGGCGGAGCACATTGGAAAAGAAGGCCGCTACTTACACTACGGGCTCACCTCGAACGACGTGGTGGATACTGCCCAAGCGCTGCAAATCCGCGAAGCGTCCGCGCTGCTGCTTGCAGGGCAGAAGCGATTAGGCGAGGTTCTGAAGAGACGCGCCTTGGAATTCAAAGATACGCCCATGATCGGGCGCACGCACGGCATTCACGCCGAGCCCATCACTTTCGGATGCAAACTGGCCATCTGGTTCGAAGAGAACCGGCGGAACACGGAGCGCCTGGCCTACGCTGCCGAGCAGATGCGTGTCGGCAAATTCTCCGGGGCCGTGGGCAGCTACACACATTTGCCGCCCTCCATCGAGGAGAAGATCTGCGAGCGCCTGGGCTTGGTTCCTGCCCCCGTCTCCTCTCAGGTCATCCAACGCGACCGGCACGCTTTCTACCTCTGCACGCTGGCCGTCTGCGCCGCCTCGCTCGACAAGATTGCGCTCGAGGTGCGCGGCTTGCAGCGTACCGAAGTGCGCGAGGTTGAGGAATACTTTTCGCCGGAGCAAAAGGGGTCCTCGGCCATGCCTCACAAGCGCAATCCGATTACGGCAGAGCAAATCTGCGGCTTAGCGCGTGTGGTGCGGGCCAATGCCCAGGCCGCACTCGAGAACGTGGCGCTCTGGCACGAACGCGATATCTCGCATTCTTCCGTCGAGCGCGTCATCCTGCCGGACTCGACCATTCTGCTCGATTATCTTCTCGCTAAGACCGCCAAGCTGGTGGAAACCATGTTCGTGTATCCCCGCCGCATGACCGAAAACCTCGACCTGCTCAAGGGCCTGATCTTTTCCGGGCAGTTGCTGCTGGAACTCGTGGAAAAAGGGGTGTCGCGCGAGGAGGCCTACCGCTGGGTGCAGCGCAACGCCATGCAGGTTTGGGAAACACGCGAGGATTTCCGCAGCCTGGCGGAACGCGACGAAGACATCCGCCGCCACCTCGACACGAAGGAGATCGCGGCCGTTTTCAACGTCGAGCGCTATCTGAAGAATGTGGATGAGATCTTCCGACGGGTGTTTGGGAAAACTTAGTGCTTATTGCACTAGCTGTACGGGTAGGGCTTGCCCTACCCACTAGAACGGGCAAGCCAGCAGCCAGGGGACGGCAAGCCGTCCCCCTGCAGCACGGCACGAGAATGGAAAAGGGCGCGGAGGTCTAAGGGGGGAACGACACCTAAAGTGCCGAAGCACATCCAGCGTGGCCGGGCTCTCACCCCCAGTGCCCGGCTCTTCGGTCGAGACTCATCCGCGCCCGAGCAAATCGTAACTCTGCATGTTTTCCAATGCAAGTGGAATCGTGAAACCATTTATAATTCGCTTTTTCCACCTTGAGTCCCAGGGCGCTACCCTCGAGCGCGAAGTCACGGGCGGGATAACTACCTTCCTGGCGATGTCTTACATCATCTTCGTACAGCCGGGAGTGTTGTCTCAGGCTGGAATGGATTTCCGCTCCGTCCTGGCGGCGACCTGTCTTGCCGCAGCACTCTCCACGCTGCTCATGGGCCTCATCGCCAACTACCCCGTCGCCCTGGCGCCGGGGATGGGCGAGAACTTCTTCTTCGTTTACACGCTCTGCGGCGTGGCGCCGCTGGGATTTGGTTTGACCTGGCAGCAGGCGCTCGCGGCAGTATTGCTGGCAGGGCTTTTCTTTGTGGCGATCACCCTGACCGGCATTCGCGCCCAGATCGTGAACTCCATTCCGCACGCGTTGAAATGCGGGATTGCCGCAGGCATCGGGTTATTCATCACCTTGATTGGTCTTGAGTACGGCGGCCTGGTGGTCGGTTCTCCGGGAACGCTGGTTCGTCTTGGCGATTTCCGCCACCCGGTTACCCTGGTGAGCATTCTGGGCCTCCTGGTAATGCTGGTCGTCCTGGCCTTTCGGGTTCGCGGAGCAATCCTGATCGGCATCCTGGCCACTACGGCCATCGCCGCCGCTTTCGGCCTAGTCCATTACCAGGGCGCCTTCTCCTCCGAACTTCATCTGGCGTCTACCTTTATGAAGTTCGACCTGCGCGGGCTTTTCGCGACTCCGCCCGCCAAGCTGGCTTCCGCAATTTTCGTCTTATTCTACCTGGCCCTCTTCGACACGGTAGGGACGCTGGTGGGCGTAGGTCAGCAAGCCGGATTGCTGCGCGAGGGAAAGCTTCCCCGCGTAGACCGCGCCCTGTTTGCAGACGCCGTCGGGACGACAGTGGGAGCGGGACTCGGCACATCCACGATTACCTGCTACATCGAATCCGCCGCGGGAGTCTCCGACGGCGCGCGCACCGGCCTGGCCAGCGTGGTCACGGCGGCGCTACTCTTTGCCGCCATGTTCTTCAGTCCCCTGGCAGCGATGATCGGCGGAGGAGTCCGCGTCGGAACCGACGCCGCCCATAATCCCATCCTGCGCTACCCTACACTCGCGCCGGCCTTGATCGTGGTGGGCTCCATGATGCTCAAAGTGCTGCGGGAATTCGAATGGGACGACCCCACCGAGTATCTGCCCGCCTTCTTAACCGTGGTAGGAATTCCCCTGACCTTCAGCATCGCGAACGGCATCGCCTTCGGCCTCATTTCCTACGCCGTCGCCAAACTCGCCACCGGACGCTGGCGCGAGTGCCCCGCCCTCACCTACATCTTCGCGGCCCTCTTCGTCGTGCAATTCCTCATCTTGTAGAGACCGCCCTTGTGGTCGCCCTGGTCCAGGCGCGAAGATCACAATCCCGAGACAGGCCCACACTGACGCAAAGCCTGTGGTCGGGCAACTATCTTGTTGCCCTAAATATGCACGCTCGTGCATATATGTGTCAAAATGCCACACTTTGGGCCTGGTTCACTACTTATATAACCATTTCAACCATATGATTCCATTGCAATAATAATTTATATTTGCATTATTCTCAGCATTTCCCACTCTCTCATTTTCTGCTGATAGCCTAAAAGATGGGGGACTGTCAGCAGTGGGCCTTCGACGCCTAGTAGGGGCGCGCCGTGGCGTGACCCTACAGAAAGGAAACGAGACATGGAAGATTCAAATGCTAACCAGGCGACAAGCCCATCGCCGATGACCCTTCGCCCCTCGCCAACCGCCGGGCGCTCGGGCGGGCCGCGCTCGGCGGAGGGCAAGCGGCGCTCCTGCCAAAACGCCCGCAGGCACGGCATCTACACGGACGAGCGGTTCTTAGAGGGCGCTGCCCAGTTCCGCGCGCTCCTAATCTGGAAGGTTGCGGTCCTCGCCGCCTTCAAAAAGATTAAAAATCGTGGGAACGAACTCAAAGATTTATTGCAAAGACAGGGGATAACTGAAATAGCGGCCTCAAAACGAACTCATTTTCGCGCAGAAAGAGCGCCCGTCGGCGCGGAACGAAGCGGCATTTCGAGGATTGTCACGGCTCGCCGTCCCCCGGCTAAAGTGGTCTGGCGCGATCGCTGCAGAAAGCTCGCCCGGCGTAGCGCTGACCTTCAGGTCAGCAGTTCAGGAGATTCGCGACCAACCTGCCCACCTGAAGGCCATCGCTACACAAATCCGGGGAACAAAGCGAGAATGTCTATGAAAACAAAGGATCGGCTCAGGAATCGACCACCCCTGGCCCCTCCTCATCCAAGGAGGGGAATCACCGGGCTCCCCTCCTCAGGTGAGGAGGGGTTGGGGGGTGGTGGGAATTTGTGGCTTGGCATGAAACCGGGTTCTTGATAACGGAAACGGCGGAACAAAGCGAGAATGTCTATGAAAACAAACAGTCAAGGAGTTGAAGAGTTGAGGAGTCGAGGAGTTGCGAGGCCAATTCGAGAGGTCGCGTCGGACGCCGACGGTTTGTCGCTTCTTAACCCTCGACTCTCGACTTCTCGACTTGAATTCGACGGAACAAAGCGAGAATGTCTATGAAAACAAAGGATCGCCGCCTGGAAACTCCTCCCGGAACAACCGTAGGGGCCTTTCGCGAGCCGACCCTACGTGGCTTCGAGAACGAAAACAGCGGCGTCGGCTCGCAGGTTGGGGAGGAAGGTCACCTGGGTATACATGGCGCCGGCGGAGGTTCGGAGCGGGATTTCGCGGAGGACCTTTAGTCCGGCTCTCCCGCAGAATTCCCGGAAGTCGTGGACGGTTGTGAGATGAATATTGAGCGTCTCGTACCACTCGTAAGGCAGCTTGAGAGTTTTGGGCATGCGACCCTTCAGGCCAAGCTGCAAACGCACCCGCCAGTGCGCGAAGTTGGGAAAGCTAACGATACAGCGCTTGCCTACCCTAGCCATCTCCCGGATCAATACCATCGGCTTATGGAGTACCTGAATGGTGTTGGTCGAGATCACGTAGTCCACCGACTTGTCCGGGTAGTTGGCCAATCCCTCATCGAGATCGCCATGTTGAACACTGAACAAACCGCGAGCCACGCAGGCCTGGATGCAAGCGTCCGCCAGTTCGATGCCCTCCGCCCGGACCCCCTTCAGCGCCTGGAGCGCCAGGAGAAGATCGCCCTCCCCGCACCCCAGGTCCAGGACCCGGGAGCCGGGTTCAACGAGGGTAAGAATCACCTTGTGCTCAGGAGTGAGGCGGACGACGCTCCCGGCTTCCGGCAAACGGATTTCTTCGGTTATGGCACCCATGATTCACACTGAAAGAGCATTCACTGCTTGGGCCATCGGGTTCACGATTACTGTTTCCACCCGTGGCCGAGAAAGTTGGTGATCAGCGAAGTCAGTTGCTGCGACTCCAGCAAAAAGGCGTCGTGCCCGTAGTCGGTCTGAATCTCGGTAAATATCGCATCGGCGTGGACACGCCTTAGAGCGCTGACGATTTCTTTCGACTGGTAGGTCGGGAACAACCAGTCTGAGGAGAACGAGATGACGAGGAACCTGGTTTTGCACTCGGCAAAAGCCTTTTCCGGACTCCCGTAAGCCTGGGTCAGGTCGAAGTAATCCATTGCTTTGGTAATATAAAGATATGAATTAGCATCAAAGCGGTTAACGAAATGATTTCCTTTGTAACGCAGATAGCTCTCCACCTGAAAGTCGGTGCGGAAATCGTAACCGTAGTCCGACTTGTCTTGCAGCCTGCGGCCGAACTTCTGGTGCATCGAACGATCGGACAGGTAGGTGATGTGGCCGATCATGCGGGCAATGGCTAGGCCGCGGCGGGGGACGGCTTTCCCGTAGTAATCGCCTTCCCGCCAGTTCGGATCCGACTGAATGGCTTGCCGCCCAACCTCGTTAAAGGCGATGGCCTGGGCGGAGAGCTTGCTGGTGGTGGCGATGGGGATGGCAAGGCGCACCATGTCAGGGTAGCTGACCACCCACTGTAGGACCTGCATCCCTCCTGTTGATCCGCCCACCACGCCCAGCAAGCGCTTAATCCCCAGGTGGTCGATCAGCACCTTCTGGGTGTCAACCCAGTCGCGAACGGTCACCATGGGGAAGGAGAGACCATAAGGCCGGCCGGTGCAAGGGTCGATGGAACTGGGGCCGGTCGAGCCCTTGCACCCTCCGATGATGTTGGAACAAATGAGAAAGTACTTCCGGGTGTCGAATCCCTTCCCCGGGCCGATCATGATGTCCCACCAGCCGGGTTGCTTGTCGCGGGCATGATGGTATCCGGCGGCGTGCGCGTCGCCGGAAAGCGCATGGACCACAAGAATGGCGTTGTCGCGGGCCTCGTTCAGCTCGCCATAGGTTTCGTAAGCAAGCGTGATCGGTCCGAGTGTCCGCCCGCACTCGAGCGTCATCTCGTGGGGAGGCTCGGCAAACGTGAGGTGCTTGGTCTCGACGATTCCAACCGACCCGGATTGTTCCATAGGGTGTTCTTCCTCATCGTAGCATGCCGGCATGGCCGCACGCCTTCCAGTTCCGGCTTACTTTTGCGACGCGGCCAGAGCCTGATCGAGATCGGCGATGATGTCCCGCACGTCTTCGATGCCCACGGACAACCGGACATATTCAGGCGACACGCCCGTCTGGGCCTGTTCCTCGGGAGTGAGCTGCGAGTGCGTCGTCGTGGCCGGATGGATGATCAGCGACTTGGCGTCGCCGATGTTCGCCAGGTGGCTGAACAGCTTGACGCTGTTGATCAGCTTGACGCCGGCGTCCTTGCCGCCTTTGATACCGAAACCCACGATCGCGCCCTGCCCGTCGGGCAAGTACTTCTTCGCCCTCGCGTAGTCAGGGTGGCTAGCTAAGCCGGGGTAATTCACCCACGCCACGGCGGGATGTTTCTCGAGAAACTCCGCGACGGCCAGTCCGTTCTTGGAATGGCGCTCCATCCGCAGGTGCAGCGTCTCCAAGCCAAGCAGCGTCAGGAACGCCCCCCACGGACTCTGCGCGGCGCCCGTGTCGCGCAGCCAGTGAGTGCGGATGTAGATGATGTACGCGATATTGCCGATGGGCCGCAGCGCCTCCTCGAAAACCATACCGTGGTAGGCGGGATCGGGGGCGGTGAACTCCGGCCACTTCTGCGGATCCTTCGCCCAGGGAAACTTGCCGCTGTCCACGACTGCACCGCCAATGTGCACGCCGTGCCCGCCGATGAATTTCGTAGTCGAGTACACCACGATATCAAATCCGTGCTCGATGGGCCGGAAAAGCGCCGGCGTCAGCACCGTGTTGTCGATAATGGCCGGCAAACCATGGCTGTGAGCGATGTCGGTAATCTTGCGGTAGTCCGGCACGTCGTTCTTCGGGTTGCCCGGCGTTTCGAGGTAAACCGCGCGCGTGTTCTTGTCCACCAGCTTGCTGATCTCCTCAGGTCGCTTGGGGTCGAAGAATCGCACCTCGACGCCGAGTTTCGAGAAGGTCTGAGTAAACAGAGTCCATGTCCCGCCGTAGAGGCTATTTGCAGAAATGAAGTTCTGCCCCGCGTGTGTAATCGTCAGGATCGCTGCGGTCTCCGCCGCCTGGCCGCTGGAAAACGCCAGACCTGCGGCGCCGCCGTCGAGCGCTGCCAAGCGCTTCTCGAGGACGTCGGTGGTGGGATTCATCAGGCGGGTGTAGATGTTGCCGAATTCGCGCAGGGCGAAAAGGTTGGCTGCATGTTCCGAACTGTGAAACACATAGCTCGTGGTCGAATAGATGGGCACCGCGCGAGCTGTGGTGGTGGGGTCAGGAACCTGGCCGGCGTGCAACGCCTGTGTCCCAAGCCTGTATGCGGGTGTGTCATTGGACATATCGGATTCTCCTTTGGTCTTGAGTTTGTTCTCTATTTGGATAAGAGCCTTCAGATCAGATCCCGGAAGCGGCCCGAGCTTCCTGCGACACGCCTCAAACCGCGACGGCGGACGCAACGCTCAGGTACCGGTCTTCAAATTCCGCCAACTTCGGGCGAATAGCCTCCTCTTCTTCCTGCCATCCCCTCACCGCGCCAATCGTCTTCAGGCCGTTGCCGGTGATGATGATAACGATGGACTCGTCCGGATTGATTCGACCTTGGGAGAGCAGCTTGCGTGTCACCGCGACGGTGACGCCGCCCGCGGTTTCGGTGAAGATACCTTCTGTTTCGGCCAGCAAGCAGATGCCCTCAACAATTTCCGTGTCTTCGACATCCTCGCCCGCGCCGCCTGACTCGAGGATTCTCTTCACCGCCAGGTAACCGTCCGCAGGATTGCCGATGGCAAGAGACTTCGCGATGGTGTGGGGTTTCTGCGGCTCGATTTCGGGGGTGCCGCGCTTTGCCGCCGTAGTGATCGGCGAGCAGCCCGTCGCTTGCGCTCCGAAGAACTTCGTGCCCGCCGGCTCCACCCAGCCCAGCTCTTTCAGCTCTGCAAAGGCTTTATAGATCTTGGTGATGAGCGCGCCGCCGGCCATGGGCACAACGATGTTCTGCGGCAGACGCCAGCCGAGCTGCTCTGCAATTTCGAATCCCACCGTCTTCGAGCCTTCGGCGTAGTAAGACCGCAAGTTCACATTGACGATTCCCCAGGAATATTTCTGCGCGACTTCGGAACAAAGGCGGTTCACCTGGTCGTAGTTGCCCTGGACCTTAACCAGGTTGGCCCCGTAAATACGAGTGGCGACGACTTTCTCGGGCTCGAGGTCGGCGGGAACGAAGATGAAGGCCTTGAAACCGGCGGCCGCGGACTGCGCCGCCACGGCATTGGCGAGATTGCCGGTCGAGGAGCAGCCCACCGTGTCAAACCCGAACTCGCGAGCCTTGCTGAGAGCTACCGCCACCACACGGTCTTTGAACGACAACGTGGGGTGGTTGACGGCATCGTTCTTCACGTAAAGCTCGCGCACTCCCAGGGCGCGCGCCAGGCGCGGCGCAGCGACGAGCGGAGTGAAGCCCGTCTGTTGACCCACCCAGGGCTCACCGTCGAGTGGTAGTAACTCACGATACCGCCACATGTTTGCCGGACGCTCGGGGATGTCTTCGCGCCTCAGGTCAGCCCAGAGCTTCCCGTAGTCGTAAACGACCTCCAAGGGCGCCCAACACTCCTCGCAAGCAGCTAGCGGTTCTAAAGGATAAGTCCGGGAACATTCCCGGCACTTGAGATGAATAGCGTAACTCACGACTCCTCCGATGAATTCCCGCCTTCGCGGGAATGACTTCTGCTCACCTGCTCATCTGAGTTGCCCGATTTTGGCTGGGGAAACAACCGAAGGTCGTCGAAGAGGCTCAAAAATCAAAAGCCCCTTCCGGCTGGGAAGAGGCTCATCAAACTCTGTCGGCCCCTCTCATCTGCCCCATATCCGGGCGGGAGTTGGCACCTGTCCCCCGATCAACTATCGGAGCGGTTGTCGTGGCGTCATCGGGCCCGTCCCTCGGCCACTCTAGATGAGATTCAGGGTTACTGAATCAAATATTCAATTGTCCTAAGCATCCTACGAGAAAGGCAGGGACCGTGTCAAGAGAAAATCACACTAAATTGTCATGATTTAACTCGGCTGCCGGCAGAGACTTTCCTGGTGCAGCCGTCTGGCCGGTAACAAGAGGCGGTTCGTTGACCTGTGACGTGTTACCGGCCGGTTCCGCCGGCCGCAGGGCGTGGCGGTGGCGCGACAACTGCCATGGGCACTCTGGCGAACGCGACGGAGTCGTGTGCCGGATCGAGCACGTTAACCTGCAGGGTGTAGCGGCCAGGATGGAACTTCTCGAGTGGAATTTGCACAAGGTAGCTGGCTTTGCCGTCGGATGACTTCCCCACTGTACCGGGAAAGGGACCAGCATCCGCTACCTTCGCTCCTTTGCGGAAAAACGCCAGCGCCACGGAAGGCGGAACTGCCGCGGGATTGGCGCCTTCCGCTGCGTTTGGTTTCGAGCCTGATTTTCCAGAATAGGACTGAAGGAGCACAAACAGGTGCTGATTGGACCGGAAAACGTTGGTCACGCTGGGCAGCACGGTTTTATCTTCCAGCTTCAGCGGATCGTCGCTCGCGCCTCTGGGCTTGCCTTTCTTCGCCTCATTGCCTTGCACTTCGTTCGAGAGCACCACTGAACTGAGGGTGAGCCCGCCCTTGGAGACAGGGGGCAAGTCGAGCGACTCCTCAAAAGTCCCCATCTTGCCGCTCTGGTTTTCTCTGACCAGAACCTTCAACTGATACTTTCCAGGGGGCAAAACCAAGCTTCCTTCATAGAGGAAATTTCCGGCCAGCAGGATGTCATACGATTCCCCGCTCACCTTCACCGGCAGCGTATCACGCAGCACTCCGACCGGCTTTCCGGATGGGTCAGTGGCGCGCCAAATGAAATCGAATTCCGTTTCGTGACTATTCGATTTCTTCAGCAATTGCACGGCGGAGCCGGGAATTTTGGCTGCCAGCGCAACGTGATACGTGTTGTCGGGACGCAGGAAATAAGAAGCACCTACCACGAACGGCAAATCCAGAAAGGGTTCATCGAGATTGATGGCTTGCTGAAGCTGCGCTTCTTTGTCTTCACGAGTGAACTGGCGAAAATTCTTGGGAGCATAGTAGCCGGGCCGGGAATCGACTTTCATCCCAGGACGGGTCACCTCGACACGAATCTTCCGGAAGCGCCCGTCGGAGCGAGTGTTGGTAGGAGTATAGCCCAGCAGATAGTAACTGGAATTCTCAGACTGGATCTCCTGGAAAGCCTCGCCAAAGTCGTTAGTGTCGTAGAAGGTCCTGCCGCCTGTATCCTGCGCCAGTGAGGCCAGCGTCTCGCGACTGCTATGCATGGAGGATATCTGAGAAGTCATCGCCGCGTCTCGGTAGATTGCCGAACCGGAAGGACTGGCCGCGGTGGCGTCGCCACCTGGCGGCAAGGCCATCAAGCCGCGCGTGTCCATGGTGTAGAGCGAGACATTCGACTGGTTGGCGGCCGCGACCGTGGCCATCAACTGCGCCTGGTTTTCGATTCCGGTTCCCGTGATGCCGCTGGAAAAGTGAATGACCAACTTCCGTCCCGGAACACCACGCAGCATCTTCGCCAGGGATTCGATGGCGGCAAGCTTTTCGTCGGTATTGAAGATATTGAACTCCGTCTCGTCAGGCGTGAAGGCGTCGGAAGTATCCTGTGTCACCACCTCCTGGCCTGATGCGTCGGTGGTGCCCGCGGCGCCCACGCTTCCGTTGGAGGCCAGGTTGGACGATTCCTCTCCCACCAGAATGCCGTTCAGTGACTTGGTCAGCGCGTCCCGGTCGTTGGTGAAGTTCTGGACCACCCGCAGGCTCGAGGTGTAGGTGACGACCGCCACCAGGTCTGCCGGCGTTAGCCGTTCCTTCACAAAGGTGGTAGCGGCTTTCAGCGCTCGCATGAGGTCGTCCGGCTGCATCGAGGACACGTCGAAGAACAGCAGGTTTAGCCGGTGGTCCTGGAGGACCTGTGTCGGGGAAACTTGGGGTGGAAGTTTATCCAGGTTGATAGTGGGCGGCGGGCCATTGGCCGCGCTGGCCTGCGCCAACTTCTCGATGTTTTCGAGGCTGAAGGAGGTGATGGTCTGCGGCGCGCCGTCTTCAAACACCCGGAAGTCTTTCGCCGTCAAATCGGCCACCGGCTTTCCCTTGGCGGTTACCCGGACATCCACCAGCACCACATTAGTTTGGCTTTGCAAAACAAAGCCTTGTCGAGTCGTGCCGGCCTGGGGCGCGCCGGCGTATGTATTCTGCCCTTCGAGAGCCAAAGGAGCCACGGACAGACCGAACACCAGCCCTGCGATTGCGAGCCGACCTCCCAGGTGTTGTAGACTTCGATGCATCGTTGTTTCCTTCAGTCGAGAGTCAAGAGTCGAAGGTCGAGAGTCGAAAGTCAAACGAACCGAGTGCGATCGTGCATTCGAACTCAATCCTCAACTTCCCGTCGCCCCCCATCGAGGCAGCGGGTCTGTGCTTTCGACTTTCGACTGTCAACTGTCGACTGTCAACCGTCGACTGCCCTCAGAACCTTAGCCGTAGCGAAAAGGTCACGCTGCGCATGGCTCCCACGCTCGTCACGCGCCCAAAGCCGTTGCCGTTGACAACAGTAGAAAGCCCTGTGAACTCAGGGGTATTAAAGATATTGTTCGAGCTGACACGGAAGTCGCCCGAAATCCCGCGCTCCCGGGAGATAGTTACCAACTTATCCAGCGACATGTTGAAATTCACGAGTCCCGGCCCGGGAATCGTATCGCGTCCCGCATCGCCATAGACCCCGGCGGCCGGCAGCGAGAAAGCGGCGGTATTGAAGTAATCGAGCGTGGTTCGCTCCGAGCGCGGAAGTGCGACGGGCAGGCCCGTAGCGTCCGCGCGCAAATTGGAGACCGCCGCCGTGCCTGCCCGATCGCTAAGATTGCCCAGGATCTGGGCCGTGTCCGGACTGCCGGAATGAATCGTAGTCACGCCGCTCAACTGCCAGTCGCCTAAGAATCGGCGCGCCGTTCCAGCCTTAGTGAGCCAGCGGCGCTGCTCTCCGAAGGGAAGCTGGTAAATGTCGTTGATGACCAGTTTGTTTCGCACGTCGAAAGTGGAGAGACCACGTTCGGCCTTCAAGTCGAGGTAGTTTTGGGCGACGATGTTTCCCGATCCGCCCACGCTTGCCGCGTCGTCGATCGACTTCGAAAAAACGTAGTTGCCGCTCATGGAAAAGCCACCGTGGAACTAACGTCGCAGCCCCACTGTCAATCCGTTATAAATGGAGTCAGCTCCGTCGGTCTCATAAGTGAACGCCTGGGTATTCTTAAGTGCGGTCTGGGAACCGGTGGTGATGGGCGCTCCAGGTGGCACAGTGTCCGGAGCAAGGAGCAGCTCCAACTTGGACCCTTTTGTGCCAATGTACCCGACGGAGAGAACGACGTTGCGGACGATTTCGTCTTCAAGCGAGAAGTTCCAGGTTTGCGCGTAAGGGGTGCGGAAGTTGGGATCCAGGGCGAACGAGTTGCTCAATATGTTAGGCCCCAATGCTGGAAAGCCGTGTTCCAGGGTCAGCGGTTGCTTCGGAGTCGTAACCAGGGTGGAAGCGGTGGCAAAAGGCGGCTGGCTGGCCATGTTGGTATAGATTGAGGAATAGATGCTACCAGCGTAGAAAATCCCGTAACCGCTGCGCAGCACCAGGGAGTGCTTCGACCACGGACGATAAGCCAGACCGATGCGAGGGGCGAAGTTGTGGTCGTCACTACGCAGCAATGAGGTTGGCAGATTCCCAGGGTTTTGGCCGGTTACGACCTCCGGCGAGGCGAAGCCCGGGGCGAAGGTCAAATCGGCAAGGCGGCCATACTTCTCTGTGAAGGGCTGGAAGAACTCGTACCGCAGGCCGTAGAGGATCGTCAGATGAGCGGTAACCCTCCAGTCGTCCTGAATGAAACCGTCGTACACCCAGGAGCGGAAGTAATTGCTGGCGTCACCGAAGCGAACTGAAGTGGTCTGCGGAAGCCCCAGCAGAAAATCTGCGAAGTCGAATCCCGTGTTGGCAACCGGTAGGCCGTTTGTAGTGAACTCACTGGTGGTATAACCGCTGAATGCGAACGTGCCGCGCGCGTTGGGGTCTGTCAAGAGGTTCTGTTGCACCCGGCGCACCTCGCCCCCCAGACGAACATTGTGTTTTCCGACGTTGCGGAGAAAAACGTCCATAGCCCGCAAGGTCTGATTGCGCGTAAGGGAGGGGATGACATCGTTCAAGCCCGTGAAGTTGGTGAACTGAGTCATTGGGAGGCCCCAGTCGATAGGGCTGTTGGAGATTCCCTGAATTCCAAGGTTGCCAGCGATGTCTTCCTGATATGCATATTTGTTAAGTGTGGAAGTTCTTTGCCGATTGAAATTCGCGGTCAGGATATTAAGGGTGCGAGAGCCGAGGGTGTGGGTCTCGCTCGCGTTCAGGTTTTGGCTGCGCACGGAAGTATTCGAGGCCAGGTCGGGGAAGTTGGAGACCGAGTTGCTCCGTGCGGAGTTGAAGAAGTACATGACGTTGAGGCTGTCTTTCGCTGACAGTTGCTCGCCGATGCGGCCCATGACCCGGTCGTTGGCCGTGGGCAGGGACTCCTGAAGATGGAAGTTCTGAATCGTAGCCCCCGGCACGTTGGGCAAAGGAATATAGCTCAACAGGCCCAAAGCGGCGTTGTCCAGACAGGTCGCTGGAATCGCGTTATTTGGGAACGGGGCGCCGCGTGCCACCAGATTGCACGAGGACAAGGAATTGTAAATGATTGGAACAGTTCCGGCCCCAGACCCGCTTGGGATCTCAGCCTGCGAAAAATTACCACTTCGCTCAAGAGAAGTGGGCACGGTGGCAAAGCTGTCGAACGGACTCTTGCCCCGCGTCAGGTTATAGTTCACGAAGAAACTCGTCTTGTTCCCGCCATTGTAGATCTTCGGAATCACAAGGGGACCGCCGATCGATCCAACAAACTGCTCCGAGTATGAAGGAATCTGGGGGGATTGTGCCACGTTCAAAGGGTAAGGATGAGCGTCAAAGACAGAATTGGTGTAACTCTCCATGATGTTGCCGCGCAGCCGATTCACTCTGGCGCGGCCCCCCGCCCAGTTCCCTCCCCCACCCCCAAAGCCTCCGCCGCCGAACCCCCCACCGCCAAATCCCCCACCGCCGAATCCTCCGCCGCCCCCACCGAATCCGCCGCCGCCCGGCCCACCGCCGGGCGCGCCACCACCCGGCCCGCCACCACCAAAACCTGGGGCGCCCTGCCCTTGCATCGTGAAAAGGTCGCGCATTTGCTGGAACCGTTGTCCACGTCCCTGGCCACCTCCCGGCGTGGAGGCAGAAATGCCCTCGCCCCCTGTCAGCAACACCGACGCCGAAGCGCTCGCCGAGGTGTCGGTTTCCGCGGGAGCCTCGGATTGCCCGCCGTTCCCCGCTGCTTGCTCCCCGGAAAATCGCACTCCGCCTCCATTGCCATTCATTCCAGCCATCAGCGACTGATCCAACCCTTGCACTCCCAATTCACCCTGGACTTGTCCCGGCAGATTCTGGAGGTTTTGCGACAACCGCTGGCCCGAAGGGTGATTGCCGGAAGCGCTCGCCAACACCGGCGTATCTATTGTCAAGGCAACGTTAACCTTAAGTGACTTACCTTCGCTTATAGGAATCGGCTCCCGCACATCGTTGTGGAATCCGACCAGCGAGACTTCCAACTTGTAATTGCCCGGCGGGAGTCCGTTGAACGCGTAATTCCCGGCATCATCCGTCCAAGTTTCCTTTCTTTCGCCTGTCTGGGGATTGGTCAGCACCACGGTGGCGCCGGGGACGGAAACTCCTGCGGGCCCGTGAACGTGCCCCGTGACGGCCCCGGCGTTGCTAGCTTGGGCACCCAGTTTCATAGGGGAGAGTCCCACAAACAGCGCCAAGAGCGTCGCCAACAAGAGACTCTTCCGCCGTCGCTCCATGAGGAGGCTTCCTATTCTTGAGAAATCCATAACCGGCCCTGACCTTCTTCTCTCGTGTACGGACTTGCTCGCCTGCAATTTATAGCGTAAAGTTGTGCCCCGCGCCGCCCCTCTCACAATCATTACGTGTTTGTAGCGGGCACGGTTACATAGTCTTGGCACCGGAAGTGTGAAAATCCATCCCCCACCTGTTATGATTGCGCAGTAACCGCACGGAAGTTCCACACGTCAAAAAGTTAAGGAGGGGTTTATGCGCAAACAGTTCGCTTTGGCCCTTGGGCTTGTCCTTCTTACTATAACAAGTGTTGCGTTTCCACAACAGCAGGATGAAACGAAGACGCCGCCGCAAAACCCGCCGCGCCAATTCGCCGGACGACCGGTTTCAGGAACAATCACTTCCGTAGGCGTAGACCGCTTCGAGGTTAAGAAGACGGATGGCTCCAGCCAAACCGTCATGGTGGACGACCACACCCACTATCGCGAGGGACAAAAGGACGTCCAACTTGAAGATCTAAAGCCTGGGGACCAGGTCTCCGTTCGAGGACAGACTAACGCGAACAACGAGTTTGTGGCTGAAAACGTCCGCCGCATCACCGCGGAGGAGATGCAACGCTTTCAAAACGCTGGAGAACGAGTCTTCGGCGCGATCGTCTCCGTCGCCAAGAATCAAATCAAGGTCAACAATCCCCGCCAGGGAGAAAGAACCATCACAGTCAACGACCAAACTCAGTTCATCAAAGACGGCCAACCCATCGCCCTCAAGGATCTCAAAGTCGGCGACCGCATCTTCGCCATGGGAAGTGAGAACCAAGGACAGTTTCTGGCCACCCGTATTATGACGGGACAATTCCGGCAAGGCGGGCGGCGAGATAATCAACAGTAGGCGGCAGGCAGTGGGCAGTATGCCGACGGCGACGAACTTAACGAATCCTCATTCAAAGGCAGCCCGTCGCCTTGTGCGGTGAGCCGGATTGGGGCTTTCGTCAGGCGACCCCGGGCCGGGTGCGGCGTGATTTTGGCTGCAAAGGGCATTCCAGGGCTTATAATGGTGGCCGCTGTGGCTACGCAACCGACGCAGCAACGCGCCAGGAGTCAAGGAATGAGAAACCTTTTGGTCCGACTCATCGCCATCTCTGTCGTGCTGGCGCTTGGCCAACATCGGCTCGCGGGGCAAGAACCCCCGGCAACCCCTCCAACCCAACAACAGGCCCGCATGCCCCATGGCCGGGTGGAGCACGAACTGCAACGGATGAGGGAGACTCTGAACGCAACTGATGATCAAGTGGCCAAGATTAGGCCAATCCTTGAGACGCGGAATCAGCAGCTTAAAGACTTGCGAGGGAATTATTCGCTGCCCCAAGGGGAAGCGCGGGCAAGAGCGGCTGAGATCCGAAAGTCCGCCCGGAAGCAAATCGAACGTATCCTAACGCCGGAACAGAGACAGAAGCAGAAGGCGCTGCGGCGGGGCAGGAACGCAGGCAGTTAGGCAGGTGGGCAGATGGGCAGGTCGGCAGATAGGCAGATCGGGAGATGGGCAGATCGGCAGGTCGGCAGATGGACAGACTAACTTCTAGACCCGTACTGCCGCTTTCGCGATGAGAAAAAGCTCGATCTTCTGGCCGGGATCTCCCGTGTCCGCCGAAAGTGCTGGAGATGACCGTTACTCGCCGGCAAGTGACCACGCGCGGATGAACTCCAGCTTCGACCACCCACGGGCCAGCCTACGTGCCCATCTCCCGATCTGCCTATCTGCCGACCTGCCTACCTGCCGCTCTGCCCATCTGCCCACCTGCCTACTGTTCGACTACGATCGCGGCGTGAGGCGGGAGGCGCAGCGTATTTGCGTCAGACGCGAGGGACGCTCCACCTATCGCGTAGACCTTTCGGAGCCTGCTGACCATTCCACCCAAGCCAACTATCCTGCAAGCTACTGGAAGCTCGGTGAAATTCGCCACGGCGGCGCGCGCTCCCAGCGGGAAGACGGCCACGCGCGGGGGCGCATCGGGGGAGGTCATCGTGAATTCTTCCACGATCTTGCGCAACTCCCCCAACGCTTCCCGCTGCGCCTCCGACATTTGAGCAACGCGATTATTTGAATCCACATAAGCGAGCCGGGGCAGCGAATCCGAGAAAATTACCAGGCTGCCGTTCCCTTCCTGCACTTTGAGCAAGTATTTGTTCTTGGGAAGGTTGGTCGGAGCGTCCGAGGGTAAGCGAGGGTCACCGTTCAAAGCATGCGCCAGACCCTCACTGACCAGTGCAGTCGCGCCGGATTCCAAGAAACTTGTCAGCCGTGGAACGAAGTCGACATCTTTGAGCGAATGAACAGTGAAGAGCGCGGCGCGGGCCTTTTCAGGGAAGTGCAGCGTGGGAGCAAGGGGGATCGCCAGCATCCCAATCTGGTCGAAGAGATACGGTTCGTCGCCAGGCTCGCTGGAGGCAGGCTTGTAAGCTGGAATCCCCGTCCAGCCTGCGACCAGCTTACTCAACGCTTCGTATTCCGTGCGATGGGCGCCCAGAGCTTCCACCTGCTGGTTGTATTGAGAAGAAGCCAACGAGCCGTAGTGGAAAAGGAACGCCTCCTTAGCGCCGGCAAGGACCGTAATAAGCGCCTGATCCAGGTAAGTCACCGCATTCGTCCCGAAAGGATCGAACCAGCCGCCGCCGGTTTTTTCTCCGCCGATATCGCGGAACCAGCGGTAGATGAAATATCCCGTGTATTGCTGCTTATGACCCCATTCGTCGGAACTGGGATCACGCAACTCGGTGCCTACCCAGATGCGATCGAAGAGTTCTGTTTCATTGTCGACAATGTAACCGCGATCCTGAAAGTTGTCGTACCACTGCGGGTATTTCAGAATGACCTTCACCTTGGGATTGACCTGCCGTGCAGGGCCGAGCACACGATCCCTTGCCATCTCGAGCATCAGCTTCTCGCGATATTGCGGCCAGCTCAGGGAGCCTTTCGCGGCCGCACACTCGGAACACTGGCAATCCGTGAAAAAGAAATCATCAATGATAATTTCATCGAAAATCCCGGCGGCAAACCGGAAGATGGAGGCCAGCTTCTCCTGATTCTTGCGGTTCGTATAGCACACCGCTACATCCCAACCGTTGGAGGGCTTGCCAATGCCTGTGGTGGTAACACACCCCGAAACCCGCAGCCCGGCTTGGCGGAAAAAACCCCGCGCGGTCTTGAGCGTCTCCGCATCGGGTTCGTACCCGCCGCGAAACGCTTCAATATAAACCTTGGTGATTCCTAGCTTGCGGCAGAACTCGAGAGCATCCGCTCGCCCCTGGTCTGTAGACAGGTGGTCACGCACATCTTGGGCGGTGAAGAGCGTGGACCAGTCGATTGCCGGGAGTGGAAGCGGATTCAAGAACAGCGTTCCAAGAACGAGTAGGATTGAGAGCGCGGGAAGCCTGCTCCGTTCCAATCGGTCTGAAGAGCCAGGAATTGAAAACACGGCGTGACGCCTCCAAGTCATAGGATATATTCCGGCGCGGCGTTCGCCACCGGCCACGCGCCGCGCGGCACCACAAGATAACTCAGTCACGCAGGAAAGGAAAGCCACTGCACACTCCCGATGTAGAAGTAAAATGTTTGCGTTGCGATCTTGCGCAGCCGGCCCTTCTAGCGGTTTGAGGGCGGCCGCAAGAGTCGCCCCTGCGACGGTGTGAGAAAACTCAAACCCGTCATGCTGAGCGCAGCGGGGCATCTCGGCAATTGCTGCTGCGTCCATGGAACGAAAAGCAACTATCGAGATTCTTCGCTTCGCTCAGAATGACAGTCGAGGGGCTCAGGATGACAGGCGTTCACTTCATCGCGCAACCTACAACGCGGGGAGATTCCCATGCAGAATTTGAAAGTCAAGTTATTGAAGCACACGGATCGAGCCGAAGTCGACCGTTACTTGCGCCTTTACAGCCGCAGCTTTAATCCCGATGAAAGGGTTAGCACGCAGGTTTTGCGCTGGGTCATGCAGCCTTCGCCGGCTAGGGTTAATCCCGTGCACCTCTTTGCCGCCTACTTGGACAAGCAACTGGTGGGTGGCGCCTGCACGCTGGTCCTCCCCATGTTTCAGGTCGTGTTCGGGAGCTACGTCTTCGTGGATCCCGCGCTCCGACGGCGAGGGCTGGGCCTGCGGATACTTCGTAAGGTGCTCCGCCTGGAGAGGAAAGGGCCGCACGGCTGGAATTGGAGGTTTTACGCCGAAGTTACAGCGTCTTCAGGTGGCTGGTGGCCGAAAGTCCTGGCCAAAGCAGGCTTCCGCTTTTTCAAGACGATATGGCCGCTAGGTTCGTATCAGAACCCCAACAAAGTCGTGGCGGGGCGACTCTGTTATTTCAATTTCCGCAAGCCACCGGAACGGTTTTCTCAGCCCGCCCTGTTGACCTACATCCACGCCCTGTTTTACGGCCCCGACGCCATGCATCGCCACCTGCTGCCAAGGCTCCAGCACTTCGTAAAACTCGAGGCGTGAGGCTAGGGGCTAGCCCCTAGCCAAGATGCCTGCGATATTGCAGCAGGAGGTAGTTGTCTGTCATACCGGCAATGTAGTCGCAAACGACGCGATGCAAAGGTTCCTGCCCGCTTTGCGCGACATAGAAGGGCGGAAGACGGCGAGGGTGCTCGAGGTAGTAACCAAAAAGGCGCCGCACGCAGCGCACGATGACCTGCCGCTCCGACCCAACTCGACGATGGGAGTAAAGATAGGCGTTTAGGAATTCTTTCAGTTCCCTGTCGTCGCGGGCTCGCCGTGGCCCAAATCCTACCAGCCTCTTGGGATGCGATCGCACCTGCGCCACCGATCTTATGCCTGCCTTCGTAAGGCGCGTGCGCGTCGAGTCGATGAGGTCGGTTACGAGAACATTCAATACACCCTTCAAGGCCTCGTTGAACTTCAACTTCTCGCGCGCTGAAGGGTACTTCCGGTCAACAGCCCGATAGAGCGCATCAAACAGACGCACGTGCCGGCGGATGAGCGGAAGTGTGAGGAGTTTCGCCTCGTACCCGTCGTCAAGGTCAGCGCAGTTGTATGCAATCTCATCAGCGGGGTCGATCAATTGGGCTTCCAGCGGGGGCCGGGCGTTCAGGGAGTAGGCTGCGAGCTCTGGGTAATGCCCGGGATCATAATCCCTTGAGTGCTTGATGATTCCTTCGCGCACCTCGAAAGTAAGGTTCAACCCGGGGAACCTCACGTATTTCTGCTCAAAATGCTCGACAATGCGCAGCGCGTGCAGGTTATGGTCAAAACTTTCGTGGTAACGCCCCATCCGGCGGTTAAGTTCGGCTTCCCCGGCGTGGCCGAAGGGCGGATGGCCCACATCGTGCGCCAGCGCCAGGGCCTCCACCAAATCGGTGTTCAGCCGCAGCGCCTTCGCTACCGTTCGGCTGATCTGCGCCACTTCCAGAGTGTGGGTCAGTCGCGTACGAAAATGGTCGGAGTAGCGCCGGGTGAAAACCTGGGTTTTATTCTCAAGCCGGCGGAAGGCGCGCGAGTGAAGGATGCGGTCGCGGTCCCGCTCATAATCGTTGCGGAAGGGATGGGAAGGCTCGGAATAGCGGCGGCCCTGCGATTCTTCAACTCGCATGGCGTAAGCGGCCAGGTAGTTGTTTCCTTGGCGGCGCATAGATGACTCTCTACGACGATTCTTCCGGCGTTGAAAAGCGGTAGCCCACCCAGGGTTCGGTCAACAGGTAGCGGGGCTTGGAAGGTTGAGGCTCGATCTTCTTGCGCAATTGGTTGATGAAGACGCGCAGGTATTCCACCTGATCTCCGTAGTCGGGCCCCCAGACGGCTTGCAGCAGTTCGCGGTGAGGAAGCGCCTTGTTGGAATGGCTCACGAGGTAATGGAGGAGCTCGAATTCCTTGGGCGTCAGCCGCGCCTGATGGCCACGCGCGATCACTTTTCGCTTCGCAAAGTCGATGGTGAGATCGCGGGTCTCGAAGGTCGGTGGGAGGTCGTCGGCACCGGCTGCGTGGCGGCGCAAATTGGCGCGAATGCGCGCCAGGAGCTCCTGGATGCCAAAGGGCTTGACCACATAATCGTCAGCACCCGAATCGAGCGCCCTCACCTTGTCGCGTTCATTGTTGCGCACGGAGAGCATGATGATGGGGGCGTCGCAAAACTCCCGTAATTCGTGGCAGACTTCGAAACCGCTCATGCCCGGCAGGTTAATGTCAATAATCAGCAGGTCCGGCTTTTCCTCCCTGATCATCTCGAGAGCCTCTTCGCCTCGGCGGGCTTCGCGCACCACGAAGCCGCCCGCCACCAGGCTGGTCCGCAGCACGCGGCGAATCTGCGCCTCGTCATCAAGGACTAAAACCCTGCCCGCACTCATAGACCCGTCGCCCTTTCCGGAGACAGCGGCAAGGTGAAAAAGAATACCGAGCCGCTTCCCACCTGACTGGTGACCCCCATGCTCCCGCCGTGGGCCTCCACAATCGCCTTGCAGATGGCGAGCCCCATTCCGGTGCCCTGAACTCGGTAACGGTGTTCCCTGCCACGATAGAATTTGTCGAAGACAAGGGCCTGCTCGAAGCCGTCAATTCCCGCTCCACGATCCGCCACGCTGGTAACGAGAAACCGGCCGGAAACTTCGCTGCTGATGACGATCGGGCTTCCCGCTGGAGAATACTTCACCGCGTTGTCGAGAAGTTGTGTGAGAACCTCCCGGATGCGCACGGGATCCATCGGCACCAGGGGCAAGCCCTCCGGCAAGCGGATTTCGACGCTATGATTTGCGAGAGCGTTTTTCAAATCCTCGATGGCTGCCTCCACCACCTCGCGAATTGGGTGAGGTTCGATTTCCAGCTCGATCTCGCCGGCATCCAGGCGGGCCATCTCAATGGCTTCCTCGATCAGGTGATTCAAGTGGTCGCTCTCTTCGTTAATTATGGAGAAGAGCTCCCGCCGCTGTGCCTCACTCAGCTCGGACTGGGTCAGAAGACTGGTCACCGAAGCCTTGATGGCTGTGAGGGGGGTTCGAAGCTCGTGGGTAACGGAGTCCAGAAGGGCCGAGCGCAGACGCTCCTCTTGCCGCGCAGCTTCGGCTTTGCCCAAAGCTTCGATGGCGCTGACCCGCTCGACCGCAATGGCAATGACGGTGCCGAGAGCTTCCAACGTCTCGCGCCCCAAAACCACGCCGGAAAGGCCCAGACTCCCCACTGAGCGCACTCCCATTCGAACCGGCACATAGCAAACTCGCCGTTCCACGTCTACGACGGGTTCTCCCCGCACCATGATGGCCTTGAGCTGATCCGCGTCCAACTCGCGAAGACCGCCTCCCGAACGGTAGACGGCGTCCCGGTTGGCGAGGTACAGAGCTGCATCCTGGACTCCAAACGACTCCACGATGTGGCGGGGAATAACGTTCAGCAATTCGACCACGCTGCCTGCCACGAGCATTTGTTGCGTGAAAGCGTAGAGACGTTCAAGTTCCTGGCGGCGCCGGTTGGCGTCGCGGGCTCGACGCCGCGCTTGCTCTGAGAGGCGGCTGGCAGTGATGGCGGTGACCAAGAAAGCACAGAGTGCAACCCAGTTCTGAGGGTTGCCGATGGTTAAGGTGCTCAAGGCCGGCAGGAAGTATTGATTGAAAGAAAGAGTAGCCAGCAGGGACATGAAAATTGAAACCCTAAGTCCCCAGAAAGCAGATACATAAAGTATCGCCAACAAGAAGATGAGAGCCACGCTCGTGGTGTTGACCGGCGGCACGCGCCGGAAGACCAGAACTATGGCCACTACCATACCGGCGGCGGCCGCGTAACGCGGGATTTGCCATCGGGAAAGATTCAACACTAATGGTATTATAGCGGATATCGCCTGTAATTTAGTCAGGCTTCCAGTGTCCAAGCAAAGCCGGCACGCACGGATGATTGAATGAGTAAGAGTCCCGACCAATGGCTCGAGAAGACCGCCCCTCCCCAAAAGAAGGAAGGCGCGTTGAAAGTGTTTCTTGGCTACGCTCCAGGAGTAGGTAAGACCTACACTATGCTGAGCGAGGCCGGCAGGCGCCGCCGTCGGGGGCAGGATGTGGTTGTCGGATTTGTGGAAACACACGGACGAAAGCCCATCGAAGAGCTGGCTGCTCTTCTCGAGCAGATCCCTCGGCGCCAACTCGACTACAAAGGCGTGACGTTCGAAGAGATGGACGTGGACGCGATTCTGGCCCGACGTCCGGGAGTCGTCCTGGTCGACGAGTTGGCCCACACCAACATTGAGGGAAGCAAGCACCGGAAGCGCTACGAGGACGTCATAGAACTCCTGGCCGCGAAGATCGATGTGCTCTCCACCATGAACATACAGCACATGGAAAGCCTCGCCCCGCTGGTCCAGTCCATTACCGGAATTCCGGTTCGGGAAACTGTTCCGGACTGGGTGCTGAAGCGCGCTGGAGAAGTGGTAATGGTCGACCTGACTCCCGAGGCGCTGCAAAACCGGATGCGCCGGGGAGACATCTACCCGCTCGAAACCATTGAGAGGGCTCTGGGAAACTTTTTCAGGCCCGGCAACTTGATCGCCCTGCGCGAACTGGCGCTTCGTCAAGTCGCGGAGGAGGTCGACCGTGAGCTTGGCTCCTACCTCACCACCAAGCAAATCAGTCGAAACTGGGGAGTGCGGGAGCGCATCGCGGTCTCCATTAGTCCGCATCCCAACTCACAGTACCTCATCGCCCGCGGAGCACGTATAGCCCGCGCGGTAGGCGGCGAACTTTACGTGGTCTACGTCGAGACCTCCACTGACACCAGCGATGAAAAACAGCATGGCTTGGCGGCCAACATTCGTTTTGCAGAAGAACTGGAAGCCAAGGTGGAACACCTGCGCGGCGATCGCGTCAGTGATGCGGTCGCAGAGTTTGTAAAGGAAAGACGAATCACCCAAGTGGTCTTTGGACATTCCGCCACTAGGGGCTTGCGCAGGTATCTCTACCTTTCGGCGCTCAACCGCTTCCTGCGCCACTCCCCGGCCGTAGATCTCCACATCGTCACCCAGGAAGGCGATGCTGAAACGTAGTGGCGAGTCTACGTTGGAACAACCTCTGTGTTCACCAACAGCGGACAGGGCTACATCGGTCCGGCACGCCGGCCCTGCGCAAGGCCGTCGCGGCTATAAACGCTTCAAATGGATGGAGCCGTCGCCGGTGTGGACGCTAAGAATGGGACCGCCCCCATTCAACTTGCCGCGCAATGAGGATTGGTCCAGCGAACCGGAGAGCGTGATGGGTAGTTCGGAGGTGATCCGGCCATCGCCGGTGTGGACATCGAGTTCCGCCGAGAAGCCCTCGGGGAGGCTCAGTTCAACGTCACCATCGCCGCTCCGCACGCTCCAGCCGGAGACCATCTGTGAGCCTTCGTCGATCTTCACGTAAATCCTGCCGTCGCCCGTCTTCAGGCTCAGAGAATCGAATCGCCCTTGCACATGCATGTTGCCGTCTCCGCTGCTGGCGTGCAACACGCCGTCCAGGGAATCCGCCTCGATCCTACCGTCTCGAGTCGAGAGATTAATCTCGCCTTTGAGGCCGCGGACCATTAAATCACCGTCGCCGGAATGGACATCCAGGCTCGCTTCGCGCGGAACTTTCAACTCAATCCTTACGGACCGGGTATTGACGCCGATGATCCAGCTCGTGTTGGGGATGCGGACCTCCAACTCGACGCGATTTCCAGACTGGAAATCGCGCACTCGCACTCGGTGATCGTCGGAACCGCCCCATAAGCCTATCCGCACGCCCTCCGAAATGACATGCGCCTCGATTTCTTTCCGCTCCCACGCCTCCACTTGCACGCGGGCGTCGTTCGTCTCGATCTGGAGGTCGGCCTTGCCGTTCAACTCGAAGGTTTTGGACCATTCCTCGGCCCGGACGGGAAGGGAGAATAAAACCAGGCACAAAGCCAAACTTCCCGCGATCCTTTTCAGCATGTTTCCTCCTCGAATCTGTGGTCGTTGAACTAACTCGAATTAACGCATCGCACCGGCGGAAAGTTCCCGTCTCTTCAAGGTCAGACTATTTGATATAATATTATTTCTTAGGTTAATTCAGCAGGGCCCGGTCGACCAATCCCGCGGCATCTGCAATCGGTGCCATTCCCAGAGAGGGGTAGCAACTCATGGATCGCGACACAGTCGTGTGCCTTCTAGCGGGCGGACAAGGTGAGCGCCTGTACCCACTGACGCGGGATCGTGCGAAGCCCGCCGTGCCCTTCGGTGGGATGTACCGGATTGTGGACATTACCCTGTCGAACTGCATTAATTCCGGCCTGCGGCGGATTTTCGTGGTTACCCAATACAAGGCACTTTCCCTCAATCGCCACCTGCGCGAGGCCTGGAGTATTTTCTCCGATGAACTGGGCGAGTTCCTACAGGTGCTGCCGCCCATGAGGCGCGTGGGAGAACATTGGTATCAAGGCACCGCCGACGCCGCTTACCAGAACCTCTATTCACTAGGGAGCGAACCATGCAAGTATGTTTTAATCCTCTCTGGCGACCATGTTTACAAGATGAATTACCAGTTGATGCTCGAGCAGCACATTCAATCCGGAGCTGAAGTAACAATCGGCACAATCGAGTTCGACCGCTCAGTGGCCTCCCAGTTCGGGATTGTGGAAGTGGACAAGAAGAACCGCATCATCGGATGGGAGGAAAAACCCGCCAACCCCAAGCCGTCACTTCACGATCCTGATAAGTCGAACGTCTCCATGGGTGTTTACTGCTTTAACCGTGACCTTTTGATCGAAGCGCTGGTATCTGACGCCGCCGATCCTAACTCGAGCCACGACTTCGGCAAAAATGTGATTCCAAGGCTTATCGAGTCAAATCAGGTTTACTCTTACGACTTCCGGGACGAGAACAAGAAAGAGGCCAAGTACTGGCGGGATATCGGAACCGTCGAGGCTTATTACGAGGCCAACATGGACCTGATCTCCGTCACCCCTGTCTTCAACCTGTATGACTCCGACTGGCCAATTCGCACCTACCAGCAACAGTACCCGCCGGCCAAGTTCGTGTTCGCGCAGGAGGGGCGTCGCATGGGGATCGCTCTGGACTCGATGGTCTCTATGGGTTGCATCGTCTCAGGGGGGCGAGTCACGAACTCGGTGCTTTCCCACGACGTCCGCATCAATAGCTACAGCGAAGTTGAGAACTCTATCGTTTTTTCTCACGTCAATGTCGGCCGATACTCGCGCATCCGTCGCGCTATCATCGACCGGGCCGTGCGTATCCCGGAACGTACTGAAATTGGATATGACCTCGAGGCGGACCGAAAGAAATATCACGTCACCGAAGGCGGAATTGTCGTTGTCGTTCCAGAACAAAGCATGTTCGAAGATCGCAGGCGGGCAGAGGAAGTGGGCGGTGGGCCGGAAGGCACGGAGGCAGATGGGCAAGCGGCAGCAGGCGCTGGGCAACAGCCTGTAAACAGTCGGACTTAGTTCTCAGGAGGGCCCAACAAGCTTCGCCTTCTTCAGTTCAGCATCCAGCGCCCACGCGATCCTTTCTTCCCGGCGCCAACTGCATTCCCAGCATCCACCACCACCCATTTCCAGGTCCCTTTCTAGCCATCTGCCTATCTGCCTACCTGCCCCACCGCCTTTGGCCGATTTCCTGGAAAGTGCGTCCTGTGTTAGAATCGCAAGTTTCAAAATTCACTTCGAGGATTAACTTAATGGCCCACATCGATCTAATTCAGGCAAGAGAAATACTCGACTCGCGGGGGAATCCCACGGTCGAGGCGGAAGTCTTCCTTCGCGATGGTTCCTTCGGGCGAGCGGCGGTGCCTTCAGGGGCATCCACCGGCGAGCACGAAGCCGTGGAACTGCGCGATGGAGACAAGAAGCGTTACTTGGGCAAGGGTGTTTTGCAAGCTGTCGAGAATGTCAATACCGTGCTGGCGCGCGAACTGGGGGGGCAGGAAGCAAACGACCAGGCGGGAATTGACGACCACATGATCCGCCTCGACGGAACACCGAATAAGGGCGGGTTGGGCGCGAATGCCATACTTGCAGTCTCCATGGCGGTGTGCCGTGCCGCAGCCCAGTCAGCGCACATGCCGCTCTATCGTTATTTGGGCGGACTTCAGGCCCGCATACTTCCCGTCCCCATGATGAATGTGCTCAACGGCGGTGTGCACGCGGATAATACCGTGGATTTCCAGGAATTCATGATCATGCCGGTGGGCGCTGAGAACTTTGCTCAAGCGCTGCGCATGGGCGCCGAGACTTTCCACACCTTGAAGAAAGTCCTAAAGGAGCGCGGTTACAACACCTCAGTGGGCGATGAGGGCGGCTTTGCGCCCAGCCTGAAATCCAACGTCGAAGCTGTGGAAGTCCTGCTGGAAGCCATCCAAGCAGCGGGTTATTCGCCCGGCCACGACATCTGCCTGTCGCTCGATCCCGCCGCCAGCGAGATGTACCAGGACGGCAAGTATGTCTTCTTCAAGTCGGACAAATCGCAAAAGTCTTCCGACGACATGATCAAGATATACGCGGACTGGGTGCGCCAGTACCCGATCATCAGCATCGAAGATGGCTTGGCCCAAGACGACTGGGAAGGCTGGAAGGCGATGACCGAGGCACTGGGTGACAAGATCCAAATCGTCGGCGACGACGTTTTTGTCACCAATACCGAACGCTTGCAACGCGGCATCGAGGAAGGCACGGCCAACTCCATCTTGATTAAGTTGAACCAAATCGGCACCGTGACCGAGACCATTCGCTGCATCGAGTTGGCCCGTCGCCACGGCTTCACTTCAGTGGTCTCGCACCGCTCGGGTGAGACCGAGGACGCTTTCATTGCTGACTTTACGGTTGGACTCGGCACCGGCCAGATTAAGACCGGCTCGGCCAGCCGCAGCGACCGCATTGCCAAGTACAACCAGTTGCTGCGGATCGAGGAAGAATTGGGCGAGGCTGCCGAATTCCTGGGCCGCGCGGCCGTGAAGTGCGCCGAATAGCTGGGATGCGGGGGGGCTCGTGGCCGGGCTCAGGCGGCCATCCCGCGCAGGCGACGCTCTGAATTCGCATTGACAGATTTCCCTGCCGGGATGTAACCTGTCGTTTGATGATACGCCTGCTGCTACATTTCCATCACCATTCGTCCCAAAGGGTAGCGTGTCAGTGGGCGAATTACTAGTTTCCGATGCATTGGTAAAAAATGGCCCGCTGGCCAGTAAGCTCAGCGGGCCTTTTGTTTTTTGAGGACGAGGAGCGCCGACAGATGGACCTGAAATATCAAGATGGCTTAATTCCCACCATTGTCCAGGATAGACACAGCGGAAAAGTGCTGATGTTAGGTTACATGAATGACGAAGCGCTACAGAAGACGCTGGAGTCCGGCTATGTGACTTTCTTCAGCCGCAGCCGGCAGAAACTCTGGATGAAGGGTGAGGTCTCCGGCCACTACCTGCAGGTACGAGAAATCCGCGTGGACTGCGACCACGATGCCTTGCTGATCCAGGCGGACCTGACAGGTGCCGGGTGTTGCCACATGGGCTATCGGTCCTGCTTCTTCCGCAAACTTAGCGCTTCTGGAGAGGAAATCTTTCTGGAACGGGAATTTGACCCGGCCAAAGTGTACGGTGACGGAAATCAGGAGAGTCAAACATGAATCGCCTAAAGCTGGGCCTGCCCAAGGGAAGCCTCCAGGAGGCCTCGCTCCAACTTTTTCGCCGTGCGGGCTACGAAATCACGATTAATCCACGCTCCTATTTTCCCGCCATCGACGACGACGAGATCGAGTGCATGTTGATCCGCGCTCAGGAAGTGGCGCGCTACGTGGAAGACGGAGTCTTAGACGCCGGACTCACCGGCAAAGATTGGATCCTCGAAAACCAGGCCACGGTGGTGGAAGTCGCGGACCTGATCTACGCCAAGCAAACCTTTGGGAAGGTTCGCTGGGTGCTGGCGGCGCCGGAGAAATCGAGCTTCCAATGTGTCAAGGACTTAGAAGGAAAAATCGTCGCCACGGAACTGGTCGGAGTGACCAGGCGATACCTCGAGGAAAAGGGAGTGAAGGCCAAAGTGGAATTCTCCTGGGGGGCCACGGAGGTCAAGCCCCCCGTCCTGGCAGACGCCATCGTAGAGGTTACGGAGACGGGCTCCTCCCTGCGCGCCAACGGCCTTCGCATTCTGGAGACAGTGTTGGAATCGAATACCAAGTTCATCGCCAATCACACTGCTTGGGATGAACCCTGGAAGCGAGCCAAGATTGAAATGCTGGTTATGCTGCTGAAAGGGGCGATTGAGGCCGCGGGCAAAGTAGGGCTGATGTTGAACGTCCTGCGGCAGGATCTGGAGAAAGTGTTGTCGGTCCTGCCAGCTCTGAAGCGGCCGACGATTTCCCAACTCAGCGATCCGGAGTGGGTCGCGGTGAATACCGTTATCGAAGAGAAGACGGTGCGTGAGATCATTCCCCGTCTCAAAGCCGCTCGGGCGCAGGGCATTGTAGAATATCCGTTGAATAAGATCGTGCTGTAGCTTGGGGATCAAGCATTGTCGATTGCCGACTGATGGCGTGACAATTTGCGGCGATGCTTCTTTAATCGGCAATCGACAATCAGCGATCGGCAATTCACTATGCTCGACTTCATTCGCAGCGACGATAAACAAGCCGTCAGCCGCCTGTTCCGCGCACGCACCGCAAACCTGAGCGACGCCGAGAGTGTGGCACGGCGTATTCTTGACGATGTTCGCCGCCATGGCGACAAGGCCCTGATTCGCTATTCACACCGCTTTGATGGCGTCGACCTGAGAAAAACCGGTATGACGGTGAGGCGCGATGAGTTGGATCGTGTTTCCAGTGACGTCCCGCTGGCCCTGGCCGAGGCCCTATCGGCGGCAGCGAAGAACATCCGCGCTGTAGCGCGCCGCCAACTTCCGCACCCCTGGCAGGTTCAACCCGTTCGAGGCGTTCACGTCAGCCAGGTGCTTCGCCCGCTCGAACGCTTAGCGTGCTATGTACCGGGGGGGCGCTTCCCACTGCCCTCGACCGTCCTGATGAGCGTCATCCCCGCCCAGGTCGCGGGCGTACGGGAGGTCCTGATCACTTCACCCAAGCCCGCCCCCGCCGTACTGCTGGCTGCCTCGATGCTTGGGGTAACCACAATCTACAGGCTTGGTGGAGCACAGGCGGTCGCGGCATTCGCTTACGGGACCGAGAGCGTTCCGCGTGTTGAGAAGATCGTCGGCCCTGGGAACCGATATGTCGCCGCCGCCAAAAAGCTGGTGGCCGGCGAATGCGGAATTGACTTCGTCGCCGGCCCATCCGAACTGGTGATCGTGGGCGCTGAGGGTGAACCCCGATGGATCGCAGCCGATCTCGTGGCTCAGGCAGAGCACGACCCGGACGCCGTGGCGATGCTCATCACCCCTTCGCTGAGATTGGCTCGGCGCGTACAAACCTGCGCCGCCCAATTCGTTGCCCAGCTTTGCCTGCCGGTTGCAAGGAAATCGCTGGTTAATCATGGCTGCATCATCCTCACCCGGAGTCTGGCTGAGGCTGCCGAGTTCGTCAACCGCCTGGCCCCCGAGCATCTCGACTCTGCTCGAGGGTGCTGAGGATTTGCTGGACCAGATCCGATCTGCCGGTTCGATCTTCCTGGGCAGCTATAGCCCTGTAGCCGCGGGAGATTATGCTTCCGGCACCAATCACATTCTACCCACGGCCGGGGCGGCGCGCGTGCGGGGCGGCTTGAGCACGGCGGACTTTCTCAAATGCATTTCGGTCCAGCAAGATTACGCGTAGGGGCCTGTCGCGCCTTCGCCCGGCAATTGTGACGCTGGCGGGCGCGGAGGGCCTGATGGCGCACGCAGAGTCAGTCCAAACGAGGTTCCAGAAGTCATGATCCGACCTCGCAAAGCAGTCGAGCAATTGAAGAAGTACCGTCCCCCTATGGAAGGGCGGGCGGGGAAACTGCGCCTGGACTTCAACGAGAACACGGTGGGATGTGCCCCGGAAGTCGTTCGTGCCCTGCGGCGCGCCTTGACGCCGGAAATGCTCACGCGCTACCCGGAGTACGGAGAGAGCCGACAGACCTTGGCCGATTATTTCGGCTTCAAGCCGGAAGAGATGCTTCTCACCAACGGCACCGATGACGCCATCAAAGCGATCTGCGACGCCTTTGTCGATCCCGGCGACGTACTTCTAGTGCCCTCTCCGACTTTTCCGGTTTACGAATTCTTTCACAAGGTGGCGGGCGGCGCCGTCGAGCGCGTTCGCTACAATGAACGGTTCCACCTGCCGGTGGATACTGTCGTGGCAGCAATCAACAGGAAGACGCGGTGGATCGCTCTCGGCAGCCCCAATAATCCCACCGGGACGGAGATTTCCAAACCTGGATTTCGGACTCTCCTGGAATCCGCGCCGGACGTTTTGGTCTTAGTCGACGAGGCGTACTTCGACTATTCCGGCCACACGGTTCTGCCCTGGATTAGAAAGTATGAGAATCTACTAGTATGCAGGACGTTTTCGAAAGCGTTTGGATTGGCGGCGTTGCGCATGGGCTTTATCTTCGGCAACCCGGAACTGGTGGAACTCCTGCATCGGGCTCAGAATCCTTTCCAGGTGAATTCGCTGGCGCTCGCCGCTGCCTCAGTTGCCATCCACCACGAAGAGCATGTGAAGAAATACGTGGCACAAGTTCACATCAATCGCGCACGCGTCTATCGGTGGCTCGAATCGCGGGGGATTCCTTACGTACCCAGTTCTGCGAATTTCATTCTGACCCGCGTAGGGGAGCGGGCGCCGGAGATCGCCCAGCTTCTGCGCGCGGAGGGGATCCTGGTGCGCGACTGGAGCTACGACCCGAATCTCCAGGGTTACTTGCGCTTCACCATCGGCTCCCGTGTTCAGACGCGCCGCTTGCTCGACGGACTGGAAAGGCATGAGGAATTGATCGAGACCCGGAAGGGGGACAAAGCCTGGCGGAAGTCTATTACCGACTCCCAGACAGGATGGTTTGCATGAGGGCGCGCCGAGCGAGCATTCACCGCAAGACCGCAGAAACCGACATCCGCATCCGGCTGAACCTGGACGGGCGCGGGCGATACAAAGTTTCCACCGGTATCCGCTTTCTCGACCACATGCTGGAGCTGTTCGCCCGGCATGGCGGATTCGATCTCGAGGTGGCGGCGCGCGGCGATCTCGACGTTGACCAGCACCATACCGTCGAGGATATTGGCATTGTGTTGGGGCAAGTACTGCGCGAGGCATTGGGGGCAAAGAAAGGCATCAACCGTGCCGGCTACTTTTTGATGCCGATGGATGAAACCTTGGCCATCGCCGCCATCGACTTGAGCGGGCGGCCTTATCTGGTGCTCAATGCACCGATCAAGGCAAAGTATGTCGGCGACCTGCAAGCGGAACTATTGGAAGACTTCTTCCACGGATTTGCCACCAGCGCGGGCGCCAACGTGCACTTGAAGCTCGCGTACGGGCGCTCCAGCCATCATGGCGTCGAGGCTCTGTTCAAAGCCTGGGCGCGCGCACTGCGCTATGCGTGTGCGCGCGACGTGCGACTGAAGGCCCAACTTCCCAGCACCAAGGGGTTGCTGTGATCGCTCTACTCGACTATAGCGCCGGCAATGTGGGCTCCGTGCTCAAGGCCATCGACCACCTGGGGCATTCAGCCGAGGTGGTGGACAAGCCTGAATCGTTGCGCGCCGCCGAGAGAATCATATTCCCGGGCCAAGGCCACTTCGGAACCATGATGCGCGCCCTCGAGGAACGCCGCCTTCTGACACCCTTGCGCGAATCGCTGGCCGCCGGCACACCCTTCCTGGGCATCTGCCTGGGTCTTCAAGCACTCTACGAAGCCAGTGAGGAGGCCCCTGAGGTTTCCGGACTGGCCTTGCTCCCTGGCCGAGTGACTCGATTCCAAGGTGTCTTCAAAGTTCCGCACGTGGGCTGGAGCCAACTGGAGATTCGCAGCCAAGGCGGACTCTTTCGAGGAATTGCGGATGGCAGTTTCGTGTATTTCTGCCACTCGTATTACGGTCCGGCGACCCCAGAGAGTTCCGCGGTAACTCAATACGGCCAGACTTTCGCCGCGGGACTCGAGATGAAAAACACCTGGGCAGTGCAATTTCACCCGGAAAAGTCGGGCGAAGTTGGGCTGAACGTCCTGCAGAATTTCTTGAGTTTGTGAAGGGGCGGTCCGTTGTCCGTGGTCAGTTGTCCGTTGCATACAACGACGGACCACGGACGACGGACAACTGACAGGTTCTCATGTTCGCCAAACGCATAATTCCTTGCCTCGACTGCAAGAACGGCCGGGTAGTCAAAGGCATCCAGTTTTTGAATCTGCGAGATGCCGGAGACCCGGGCGACCTGGCCGAGGCCTACAACCGCGAAGGGGCTGACGAACTGGTGATGCTCGATATTTCTGCTTCTCGCGAAGGCCGTGCCACACTGATGGAGACGGTGCACCGGGTGGCGCGCCGCCTCTTCATTCCGCTGACGGTGGGTGGAGGTGTGCGGACTCTGGAAGATGCGCAGCGCCTGCTCGCCGCCGGAGCCGATAAGGTGGCTGTGAACACTGCTGCGGTGGAATTTCCCGAAATTGTGAACCAGATTGCCGAGCACTTTGGACGACAGGCGCTTGTGGTTGCGATCGATGCGCGACGCAGTGAAGGGGCGCCCCTTAGGGATGCGCTTGCCTCACCTCGCTGGACGGTCTCAACCTACGGTGGAACCAAACAAATCGACTTGGACGCGGTAGCCTGGGCTCGCGAGGTCGAAGCGCGCGGGGCGGGCGAAATCCTCTTGACTTCGATGGACGCGGATGGCACGCAGGCAGGCTTCGACTGCGAGTTAACAAAGACCATTGCCGAAGCGCTCCATATTCCCGTGATCGCTTCCGGCGGTGCGGGCGGCCTCGAACATTTTGCGGAGGTTTTCTTGAAAGGCCATGCGGATGCTGCCCTGGCCGCTTCGATTTTCCACTTCGAGACACACACGTTGCGCAGCCTCAAGGAGTACCTGCAATCGCAGGGCGTGCCGGTGCGCTTGTAGGGCAAAAGGGTAAAGGTCGAAGGGTAAAGGTCCATGAAAAGAGTCTCTCTTAGACTTTATCCTTTAACCTTTAGACTTTAGACTTTTGACTCTCAACTTTCGACTGGTTCCCCCAATGATCATTCCCTGCATCGACTTGATGGGCGGAAAGGTCGTGCAACTCATCCAGGGGCGGGAGAAGTTCCTGGAGTTGCCCGACCCGCTGGCGGTGCTCGCCAAGTTCGCCGACTATCCTCAAATCCAGGTCATCGACCTTGATGGAGCGCTCGGTCGAGGCGACCACAGCGAGATTATCCGCGAACTCTGCCGGCGAAAGCCCTGCCGTGTGGGGGGAGGAATCCGCACGGTGGAAAAGGCCGTGCAAGTGGTCGCGGGTGGCGCGCTCAAGGTTATTGTCGGAAGCAGCGCGTTTACCTCCGACGGGATCAACTCCACATTCCTTGAAAATCTTCTTGCCGCCCTCCCTCGCGAAAAGTTGATGATTGCGGTGGATTGCCTCGGCGATCGCGTTGCGATACGCGGCTGGCGGGAAACACTGCCGCTCAGTTCTGCTCAAGCCTTGATGCAACTCGAGCCCTACTGCTCAGAATTCCTCTGCACCTATATTGATGCCGAGGGCCGTCTTCAAGGAACCAACTTGGAGTGGTTCAGAAACTTGCGCACTGCCACGCGACTGCCGATTACCGCCGCAGGCGGCATTACGACGGATGAAGAAATCACTGCCTTGGAAGAGATCGGCATGAACGCCGCCCTCGGCATGGCCATCTACAGAAAAGTCTTCCCCGAATTGTTCGTGTAGCGCCCCCCTCTGGTTGGGGCCTTCGCTACCAGCTAATCAGGAATCTTAGATCCGAGATTTGAAATACCTCACACCGGCGGGGCATATTTAAGCATCACGTAGATCAGGACGGCCAGCAGGATAAAAAGTGCCGCCACG
Source organism: uncultured Acidobacteriota bacterium (assembly GCA_963831905.1). Classification (GTDB taxonomy): domain Bacteria; phylum Acidobacteriota; class Terriglobia; order UBA7540; family UBA7540; genus CAVROP01. The sequence continues at coordinate 1,992,206 of CAWHRX010000010.1, forward strand.
GTTGTGGGTTTGACTCGCGCTTCGACGAATGGGCACGGCGCCTCAGGCCGACGCCTGCGAACCAGGTACCAGGGAAGGATGATCAACCAAGTTGGTAACATCGTACCCAGCCCCCATCTCAAGGGATGGGGTACTCGTTTCGAGTAGGCGTCGAAGGAAACCCAGATAGCCAAAATAAGCTGAAGGGTCCCAACCAAGATCTGTGTCTTCGCGGGACCTATGAAGGACTCCGAAAGGATTCCCCCGGCCATCACGGCCAGGAAAAACGATAGGAAGAGCGGCCAAGGAAACCGGACTGGCGACAGGGTTCGCGGCGGCACGACCGCAACGACCATGGCTGGCGTTTCTTTCCCGATCTCGGCGGGGTCGATCGCGTGATGGCACGCAACGCAGACTCGGCAAGAGGGGGCCAACAACTGCCCGCAGGCCGGACACGGAAATGGCTCGCTGGGGAAGTGTCCTTCTGGGCCAGGTGTTTCAGCCGCCACGCTCTCTACTTTATCGGACCCGTCGTTTTCAGTCATCCAAGATCTCAAATTCAGCAGTCAGTCATCAGTCGTCAGTTATCAGCTCTCAGCCCTCCGATACTCCTTCAGCGCGTCGAAAAACAGCGAGGCGCCGACGAGTGGCGACTGACCACTGACAACTGACTACTGACGACTTTCATTGCTTCTCGTTCCACCCTTCATGATCCTTCCAATCCAGAATCTGCCAGTGGACTTCTTCGCGCCGCAACTTGTCGAAGGTGCGAAGTTGCCCTAGCGCGCGGTCGCCGCCCTGCGATTGGTAGAACCACTGTGCTTCCTGGGCAAGAGCCATGGCGTCGGGGGAAACGCTCAGGACGTTTTTCTGATACTTGTACGGGGCGTGGGCCTGCGGCCCGGGGCCGTACACCTGATCAGTCAGCAAGGTAAGATCGGGCCGGACCGCACCTGCCCGGAGCAATTCCTGTAGCGCCTTCACCACAAACCAATTGTTGGTGCGGTGGTCCACGTGGCGCTCGTCAGGATGTCCCGTATAAATGACCTCAGGATGGAACTCACGGATGAATCGCTCGGCCGCCTCGACCACCGCCTGGCGCGTGTAGGGCAAATTGGGTTCGGCGACGCCTTCGTAAGGCGCATGTTCGCTGGCAAGCAGCACCGAAAGGTAGGGATTCGAGGCCTCCACGTGGTCATACCAGATCTGGCCGGAACCGCCGTCAGGCAATCCTAGAAAGAAGATGCTCTCACTGGGCACTCCCAAGTGACCCACGGACCGGCGCGCCTCGTCCATGCGCAGCGCGCCGAAATTCATGGCCTCATCCGGCGCGCAGGAATGCTCGTAGTACCGGTCGCACGAACCCGCATCGCCACAGGTGAGATAGACGAAGTGAATCGGGATGTGATTCTCAACCGCAGCGCGAATCATCCCCGCGTGCGCCCCCTCATCGTCCTGATGTGCACAAAAGATCAAAATGGAATGCGGCAAAGGGTTAGCGGCCAGCTCGAGGACGTTCGTTGCCAGCGTGTCGCCAGATGGGTCATTCACCTCCACCTGCGCTTTGAAAATCCCGCTTTGACCTGCCGGGAGTGTGAACGAGGTCCCCTCAGGAAGTGCCGCGCTCGTTGGGTCGAGGCTGACCCCTGTAGCAATTTGCCGGGTGGCAACCTCCTTCCCTTTGGAGTCGAGCAAGCGAGCCCGAACATTCACCCCGCGCCAAGGCTGGCTCGTGGGGTTGCGCAGTGAAAACCGCACTGTCGCCTCGCTCCCTGACGGGTACATCGTGTGCTCGTGGTCGATTTGAATGGCCCCCGAATCCAGGCCGGCAGGATAGAAGTGCCGGTAGCTCGTGACGTTCACGGCGTCCAGGGACGGATAGACGTATTGCAGGGGATACGGCTTCGGCTCAGTGATTCCGGCGGGTTGAACGAACACCTCGGAACTAAACGCGATGTCGTAGATGTTCCGGCGCGCCCCATCCCACACCACCACCGCATACTGCTGGACCGATGGCTCCTTCGCCCGCTTAGCAGCCGCTGCCTTGGCCTCCGGAGTCTGCTGCGCCTGCTGCGGCGGCTGGGGCAGCTTGGTTACAGCGGCTTGGGCGGACTCGAGATGTTGCTCTCCGCCAGCAGGCAACGATAGACCCTCCGCAATCGTTTCGACATCCACCCCCGCGCGTTCCGAGGTTTGCGCGGTCCAGGGCCAGTACCGGTCGGAGAACTCGACCCGCAGATCGCCTATCGCATGTCCCGAATGGTTCTTGAGGTCAACCGCGCAGGAAACGGCATCCCCCGGTGTGTAAAAAGCTTTGCCGAGCCGGATTCTCTCGATTTTCACGAGCTTCCGGTAAACGGAAAAAGAGGTGACAGGAACTGCCTGCGCATTCACAATCGACTGAGACCCGCTTAACGCAAGGACTACCTCGTAGCGCCCGGTTCTTGCATCCTCTGGAATCTTCCACAAGGGGTAATACTCAATCGCCGATTCCTTGGCGCCGAGCGTTATACCTCGGGCGATCTGTACGTTGTTGGGTTCCAAGTACTTCTGTTCACCCGCGTAGCGGAGGTTGGCGGAAATATCAATGGGAGCCGAACCAAAACTGCCCGCAGGCGGGAGAACCACCTTAACACGGACTTGGGAGCCCACATTGTAGCTCACATTATCGGTGACCGGTCTGAAGAAGGTCGCCTGTGACCAGGCGTCCGCAGCCGCAAGCGCGAATCCCATCATCAGGGCGAATGCCTGGAATGCCGACTTCGCCGCCATCGTGCCCACCCCTAATCGACTTGAGCCGAACCGCTTCTGCATAACACCCCCCAGGGAAAGTCCATCGGCGATTATAGATGGCAATGCCTAAACAGTCGAGAAGGCGAGAGGAGTTGTCCCGCATCAGAATTTAGGTGCCAAATGATACCATAGTGACGCAAGCCCGCCTGCCCGGGGGTTAGGCTGGCAACGTATGGCTTATCCCTTGCATCGGAAAAGCCGTAGGACACTGATGAGAAACGCAGTCGCACGTCAAGTTGTCGCTGTTTTGGCTCTGACGCTTGCCGGGACTCGGCCCGCCCCGAGCCAACTCCCTCCTGCGGCCGGCACTCCGCCTGTCGAGACGTTCGCCCCCGCAGCTACGGGGGACAATTACAGGCTCAAGGCGGACGTGAATCTGGTCCTGGTGGAAGCGACGGTGCGCGACCAGAACGGCGGCATCGTAAACAATCTGACTCGCGAGAGTTTCGGAGTTCTCGAAAACGGCATCGAGCAGCAGGTCGCGTATTTTTCGCGCGACCAACTCCCCTTGGCCGTTGCCCTCGTCCTCGATTGCAGCGGGACCATGGGGCCGGTTCTAAGGCAACTGCATCATGTCGCCTTTGACACGCTCTCCGCTCTCAAGCCAGAGGACCAGGTGGCCCTGTTCGACTTCGCCGCACGCGCGGAGATGCTCGTTGGGCTGACGAAGAATCGCCAACGCATCGCCGACGCCATTGCCACCATTCGCCCCGGCGGCGGTACGGTAATTCCAGACGCCCTTTACGAAGCGGCACTTTATCTCGCCCGCGCCGCTCCGAGCCGCCGTCACGCCATCATCCTGGTCTCCGATAACCAAAATACGGAAAAGGGATACTGCGATGAGAAGCGGGTCATTCACCAAGCGCTCGAATCCGAGGCGGTCATTTACAGTATTAGGGTTGAGGAAGGCTCTCACCCTCACTCGATGTACGTGATTCCTCCCCTCTTAGAAGAAGTATCCTTTCGGGACGTTTCCGTCCCCAAAATGACCCACGAGACCGGGGGTGAAGTCATCGACGCCAGAAACCTCAACTCCATCCGCTCCGCCATGGACACGGCAATGTCCCGCTTGAAGCAGCGCTATAGCCTGGGCTACTACAGCACCAACCGGCATCACGATGGCGCATTCCGTGAAATCGAGATTCACATCAAAGACGCCTCGAATGACGAAAAGTACACAGTCTATGCCCGCCGCGGCTATTACGCCCCGGGCGAGGAGGGCAGTGGGCAGTAGGCAGTGGGCAGTGGGTAGTGGGCACTGGCAATTGGCTGGGCCTCGGGTTTTCGCGGCAGTCCCCTCTCCCCCTCGGGGGAGAGGGTGGTCCGCAGCCGACGCCTTCTCCAGCCGGGGCGGGCCGGGTGAGGGGGTCGCCCTTTCCTGCGCTCAGCCGAGCTCTTGTGCCGCGGGGGTTGCCCGAACAAGCTTAGGTTCAATTCACGGTTTATAACGTCGCGCTTACTTATACTGCAGATGATGCTCCTCCAACCACTCGACGGCGATTTGCTTGATGGCTTCGTCGCGAAACTTGTACCAATCCTTTTCGATTCCGAGGCGTCGAACGGTGCTTTTGAACATGCGAACCGCACCTGACCCATGGATCGCGTCCAATAGCGCCCCGCGCACGCGGTCATTTTCCTGGTCCTGAGAGAACTCTTCCATGATAGCCCACTCATGCACGTGAAACTCGGTCGGCAGGGATAGGAAACGGCCGGATTCCAGCGCTTCGCGGACTTTTGGAAGGTCCCCGCGCATCCAGTCCGGAGTGTGTTCGTCCTCTCCCTCCTGAGCCAAGTCCCGCATCTCATCGGTCACATAGGCGATCTCGCCTGAATCCGGATCGAGGTAGGAGTCGGCCTCATCGGTCGCAGACTCGATGGCGTCAATGAATTCACTCAACGAAATGACGACTGGCATGGGCTGTGCGACCTCCTCGGAAAGTGGACGAAACCGGCCGGATATCGGTGGTCACTTATTGCTAACCTGTCCCGTTTTCATGGGGTCATAATCCCATGTTCATGGTAAGCGATCAACTGCGAGCGGCTGAGGTTGAGTAGGGCTTGCCATGTCCTCGTCGACGCGCAGGAGGACGGCAAGCCATCCCCCTGCGGGGCCCGGAGTGTGGTGCACTTTTGGTAAAGGGTAGTCTCATCGGTGCTCGGTAGTGACTCATTTTGATTTTTCTGCCTCTTGACTCAGGCTCTCGGCGTGTCACAATAGAGCTATGATACGCCAAAAACGGATGCCGCGTGACAGCAATCAACTTGCCTACGAGGTCGTCAAACTTTCAACCGGCGAGGCTCAACCAGACCCGCCGGAGCCGGAACGGTCCCCGGTTTCTGCCTACCTTGCGGACATCGGACGGAGGGGCGGTTTGAAGGGGGGCACAGCCAGGGCGAAGGCTCTCTCGGCCAGGAAGCGTTCTTCGATAGCGGCGAACGCAGCCAAGGCGCGATGGAAGAAAAACCCTTAATGATTCTCTTCTCGAAATCTTTTGGAGAGCAATTCCTCTAAAGTCTCCAAAGTCTTTGCTATTCTTCCAAGATCGCGTCTGATGTCAACTAGGAACCAACTTACCATACCGGCTGAAAAGAGGACTGCAAACATAATCGCGGTCATCGGCTTTCCTTTCGGTTAAGAGTTTTATGGTAAGATAGCCGGAAACGGAAAAGCCCCGATGTCAGTCGGGGCCTTAGTAATCGTGCGGCACAATCTCACGATAAAGGGGATTTGTGCGCATGTCAACTGTTAAACGCCTTCAAGTATCTTCTTTGCTTTCTCGACTAGATCGCCAGTCTGACGCAACGACTCAAGCGCTTTCTTCGATGATTCGGTCTGCATTGCGGCCAGACGATGTTTCTCATAATCCAAACCGGGGAAGGCTTCCTTCACGGCAGAAAGCAGCGCTTGGTCGAACACCGTTAGGTCGAAGATCAACTTTTCGTGCTCATAAAGTTTCGAGAACATCGAAACCATAAACTCTTTTGTCGTCATAGGTCCTCCTGTTCCTGGGGAAGCGGTCGAAAGATTACAGCAAAAATCTTTGCGCGAGCAAAAGATTTCTCTTGACATGCTTTACAGGCTCATGCATGATTGCATTATGAACACGCTGAGCCGAGAAAAGCAAACGCAAATTATTAACTCGCTTGTCGAGGGAAACTCTCTTCGCGCTACATCTAGACTCTGCGATGTAGCCTTTAACTCCGTCCTTCATTTGCTGCCGAGAATTGGTAGCGCCTGCGCTGATTATCAGGACCGTGTGTTGCGCGGCCTGAAATGCAAGCGCATCCAATGCGATGAAATCTGGTGCTTCTGCTACGCAAAAGAGAAGAACGTCCCTTCCGACAAGAAAGGCAGGTTTGGTTACGGTGACATCTGGACCTGGGTCGCCATTGACGCGGACACAAAACTTGTTCCGTCATTCATGATCGGCAGGCGAGATGCGCGAACGGCGAGAATTTTTATAGATGACCTGAAAGACCGCCTTGCGAATCGCGTGCAACTCACGACAGACGGACTTAGGGTTTACTTGGATGCAGTTGAAGGGGCTTTCGGAGCGGACATTGACTATGCCGTGCTCGTGAAGGTTTATGAATCTACGCAAGAGGAAACCCGCTACAGTCCGGCGGTCTGCGTCAGTGCTGAGGCGAAGGTCGTTCAAGGCAGGCCGGACATGCACCATGTTTCGACAAGCTACATTGAACGTCAGAACCTCACGATGCGGATGGGGATGCGTCGGTTCACGCGACTGACGAACGGGTTTTCAAAGAAAGCCGAGAACCACGCCTATCAAGTCGCGCTTCACTATATGCATTACAACTTCTGCCGGATTCATAAGTCGCTGCGAGTTACGCCGGCGATGGAATCGGGGATCACTGACCACGTTTGGGAAATTGGTGAGATCGTATCGCTTCTAGATCAATAAAAAAGTCTTCGGTGAAATCGGGGAACGTTGCCACGGGGACCTTCCACAAACCGCGATAATACGCCTCAAGTTGGACAATCCCTACTTCGCTCAATACCTTTACGTAGGCTCTGTCTTTAAGGTCTGTGATGTTGGGCGAATGAACGGACAAAGTGGTGAATGTGCCAACGCTCCCAAGTTTCTCGGATGACCGCTTTGCTTCGTAAACTAAGTACGCTACGTAAGGCAGCGGCATATCTGGTCGGCACTCTCTTAAACTCAAGAGAATGTCTGCCACTCCAAAACCGCTTCCGATTGAGCCAAAGGGCTCTCTAAGTTCAATCTGTTCTTTTCCTCCGTCAAAAATTGAAACGGAAAGTATATGAGGTTCCTTCCCTTCAAAACCGGAAATAAGTAATTGCGTAGTATCGCTCTGGGTGAACGCGGGGCCTCTCTTGAACTCTCGAACAGCTTCCTTGGATTCCTTCATAATATTTCGCAGGGTGACAGACGTTTGCGCTTGGATTCGGTCTTTCAACAAAGAGCACAAAATCCTAACGGCTGACCAATCTCCCGCCATCTGAACGAGCCATCCATGCCCCAAGACATCAACCTTGACGGTTGTGTTCGTCGATCCGATGTTAGGGTATGAGAGCCTCGTGTCGGCACACACGACAATGCGTGGCTCTCCTTTGTCTTGGCAGGTTGCAGCAATACAAACAGTCACGGCGCAAGCATACCCCTTTTTGATCTTTGAGTTCCTATGTTTAACCGGCTCAAGCTGGCGTCCCTGTAGCACTTGGGTTGCCATTCTAAAATCTCCTCTTTTCAAAATGAGTCACTACCCGGTGCTCCGGTGAGATTTGGATTTCCTCAGAGCTCCCAAGCAACTAGGCAAACAATGCCCGGTCCAAGGCGGAAGGCTTTGCAGCGTCCGTCTGTGTCAGCACGGCACAGCCCGATGCCGGCTAGCTAACCCTCGTCAAATGAAGGCGTTTAGCAAACACGAAGTTTGGCGCCAATTGGCACACCACATGCCCTACTCAGGACGGAGTCACGGGACTGAGGCCGAAAGGAGCCGCGCAGAGGGAGCATCCAGCAGGCGCCAGGCGCCGGCTCCACTCTTTACTGGTCGGCAGTTCCGGGAGGAGATAACCATGTCAGTTTTCGGTATAGCCAGCAACTACTTGTTTAATTATGCCAACCAGAGTCTCCAGAGCAGCACCAAGCAGGCTCAGCAAGAATTCCAGCAACTCGGGCAGGATCTCCAATCGGGCGATTTGTCTGCCGCACAGTCAGACCTTGCCACCTTGGAGCAACTTGTGCCGCAGTCTGGCTCATCTGTTTTGGCGCAAACCAACAGCACCATTTCCAATGCTTTCAACCAGCTTTCGCAAGATCTCCAGGCTGGAAACCTTTCGGCCGCTCAGAAGGACTACTCCTCGCTTCAGGTCAACATCCAGAATCCAGCAGCGCAATCTCTGGGCCAGCGTCACCGTGCCGCGTTTGCGAGCCAAACACCGCAAACCACCGGCATCGGCTACCTCACCCCCCAACAAACATACAATGTCATCCAGCAGGAGTGGCAGCAGCTTCATCCGACTCCCGCCGGAAGCACCGGGCTCGGCTACCTCACCCCCCAGCAGACATACACCTTCATCCAGCAGGAGATGCAACGGCTTCAGGCGAATATCCAATCGGACTATGGGCAGAATTCAAGCCCGACGGGCTCGAACAGTATTTCTGTGCTCGGCTAAGTTGGAAGGACCGCCCGAAACCCCGCTAGCCCGTTCATCATACGCTCGTAGGCCTCGTCCACGCGTTCCAAAGAGAACGCTTCGTTCACGGACCGTACCGCGGCCAGCGCGTTGCAGCGCATCGTATCCTGGCACGCCATCGAACTGGCTCGTTCCCTGACCCACTCAGATCCCAGGGTCAGCGCTGACTGCCGTCGAAAGCCTGCCGAAATATCGGCACGAGCCGATATTTCGGCGGAAGCCGCCTCGTCATACCAGCTGTTAGCACCTTTGATCTTTAGTAAGTATCCTGATTATAAGCAGTTAACCATGGCCAGGCCCGACCCGCGGTTTGGCCCTTGGTCTGCCATATCCATGTAGAACGAGGTGAATCCTAAATCATGCTCCGCGTCACAACTAACGCCGAAGAAGAACAAGGCAAAGTCACGCTAAAACTCGAAGGCAAGCTCGCGGGCCCGTGGGTCGAGGAGTTCGAGCGTTGCTGGAGTTCGACAGTCGAGAAATGGAAGCAGGTTGTCGTGGAACTTGCTGGCGTGACCTTCATCGATTCTAAAGGAAAATGCCTTTTAGCCAAGATCCATGGCCAAGGGGCAAAGCTGGTCGGGACTGGCCTTATGACCAGGTCCATCATCGAAGAGATTTCAAGCTGCGACGAGGAGCAAAAGCGGACCACCGAAAAAGCACAGGGGGCCAAACAAACCCTGGTCAAGATGCTCATCGTGTTGTTCGTTCCCATGTTCATCCCCCTTGGGCGCGCACGAGCGCAAGACGCCAAGGCACTGAAACTGACGCTCCAGGAAGCAGTTCAGCTTGCCCTGAAGCAGAACCCGCAGGTCCTGATCTCCAACCTGAGTCTGGCCCAGAGCGTGCAGGATCAGAACATGGCGCGCGCCGGACTGTTGCCGCAGGCTGATTTTCAGACTGTGGACAGAGCCATGCGTTATAACATCTATGCTCTGTTTGGCAGCAAGTTCCCCGGCATCCCCCAGCACGGCGGGCCGTTTCAGTTTTTTCAGGCGGGTCCGAACTTCGGGATGCCGATATTCGATCTGACTCTGTGGCGCCGATTTCAGTCTGCCCGCCAGGGCATCCGGGCAAGTGAAGCCCAGGAAACAACCGTTCGAGAGCAGACAGCGCTATTGGTGGTGTCGCAGTATTTGGGGGGCATGCGGGCAGGTGCAGCGGTGGTGGCGGCGAAATCACGCGTCGATTTAGCGCAGGCCCTTTACGATCAAGCCTACGACTTGCAGAAGAACGGGGTGGGCACCGGCCTGGACACCTTGCGCGCCAACGTCGAGCTACAGAACGAAAAACAGCGCCTCATCGAAGCGCAAACGCAGGAGGAGATCGCACTCTTTGGGCTCGTCCGGCTTCTCAATCTTGACCCGCACCAGAAAGTGGAGTTGGCGGATCAACCCAGCTTCTTCCAGACTCCGGAGTTTGTGGCGAGCGAGAGTATCGAACAGGCCCTCGCGACTCGCCCGGAGATGAAAACGCTCCAGGCGCAAGAGAGGGTGGCGAGGCTTGCCATAAGGGCCGCCAGCGAGTCACGCCTCCCAAGTGTCAACCTCGGGGGAGACTGGGCCTACCAGGGTCTCTCCTTGGCGGGCTCAATTCCCTCTTATACTTTCCAAATCTCTCTTGACGTGCCGATCATCACCAGCGGCAGGATTCACGCCCAGATTGCGCGGTCTAACCTGGATCTGAAAAAGGTCATGCAGGAAAGATCGGATCTTCGCGACCAGATCGCCCTGGAAGTGAAGACCGGGGTCGCACAGCTCGAGTCCGCGCGGCACGAAGTCGAGGTTGCCAATCTGGGAGTCCAACTGGCCCAGGAAGAAGTGACTCAGGCGCGTGACCGATTCCAGGCAGGAGTGGCCAATAACATTGAAGTGATTACCGCGCAGGACGCCTTGGCGCGCGCCAACGATAATCAGATTGTGGCCCTATACGGTTACAACCAGTCGCGCGCCGACTTGGCACATGCCATCGGCCAAACCGAAGGCCTTTACGCAAAGTGAGGTGGAAGAATCATGGATTCGAACGTCGCAGAACTGGAAAAAGCTGTGAACCAGGAGCCGTCTGCCTCACCGCAGCGGGAGCCGGAGCGCCAGGGCACAACCAGCCGCTGGGCCGACCCAAAATTTCGCCGGCTCTTTCTGGGAGCAATCGTGGTTCTGGCCATCGTCACCGTCGCCCTGATCCTCTACTACCACAACCGGATAAGCACCGACGATGCCCAGGTGGACGGTCACATTATTCCGATCGCTGCCAAGATTTACGGTGACGTGTCCGAGGTGGCGGTGCTTGACAACCAAACGGTCAAGGCAGGACAAGTTCTGGTGCGCATCGATCCACGCGATTACCAGGCTAGGGCGGATCAGGCCAAGGCGGCCCTGGCGCTCGCAGAGAGCCAGGCGCAAGCAGCTCGGGTGGGAGTACCGATGACTCAGGAAACCACTCGAAGCTACACCTCTTCCGCCGACGCGCAACTCGCCAACGCGCAGGCGGAATATGATCGATCCAAGTCAGCCTACGAAAAAGACTCCATCGCGGAACTTGCGTTCGCCCGCGCCAACGTCGACGCGCGGCAGGCCGATAACGACCGTGCCCAGGCGGATCTGGCGCGCATGAAGCTGCTCGTGGGAAAGGCGGAAATTTCGCAACTGCAGTTCGACGCCTACCAGGCGGCAGCGCGCGTGGCGGAGAGCACTCTGGCGGCGGCCAAGGACCAACTGACCGCCGCAGAACAAGGGGCTGAAATTTCCAAGGACGCCATGCTGGCGGCCAAGGCCAAAGTGGACCAGGCGCGCGCCGGGGTTGAGCAGGCTCGAGCCAACCACAGACAGGTTCCCATTAAGCAGGCTGATGCGGCAGCCGCAGTTGCCGCGGTGGCGCAGGCCAAAGCCAACCTTGAGGCTGCCGAACTGCAGTTGAGCTACACCACGGTGGTGGCCCCAATGGATAGCGTGGTGACCAAGAAGGCGGTGGAGGTCGGACAGATCGTTCAGCCCGGACAAAGCCTCTTGGTGTTAATTCCTCTTCAGGATATCTGGGTGACGGCCAACTTCAAAGAGACTCAGTTGTCCAATGTCCGTTCCGGGCAGAAGGCCGAGATTCACGTGGATATGTACGGGGACAATTTCCCCGGGCACGTCGATTCGATTGCAGGAGCCACGGGCGCCAGGCTCAGCCTCTTGCCCCCGGAAAACGCCACGGGCAATTTCGTCAAAGTCGTGGAAAGAATTCCAGTGAAGATACTCGTCGACCCCATTCCGCCGGATAAAGCCATCCTGCGCCCCGGCATGAATGTGGACGTGACGATCATTACGAAGTGAGTCGACAGTCAACAGTCGACAGTTTACAGTCAAAACCCAGAAAGCACAGTGCCGTCGGACTGTTAACTGCCGACTGTCAATTGATTCGGGACTGTCGACTGTTGACTGTCGACTGATCTAAGAGGTTAGCCATGTTCCGCATCGTCACAATCGCGCGGGAATACGGAAGCGGGGGCGCCGGGATCGCCCAACTCCTCGCGGACCACTTGGATTGGAAGCTGTTGGACCGGTGCCTGGTGGAAAAGATCGCGCAACTCGCGCGCGTCGATCCCAAGCTGGCTGAACAATACGATGAACGCCCCGATCCCTGGATCAACCGCATCGTCCGGGCGCTTTGGCAAGGTGGACTCATACGCGGCACCATGGCCGGTCCGATGCCCGAACTGTTCGATGCCGACACGATGGCTTCGCACTCCCGGCAAGTGATCGAGGAGGCGGCGGCCATCGGACATTGCGTCATCGTCGGGCGCGCCAGCCAATGCATCCTCCAGCAGCGAAGCGACGCATTTCATGTGTTCATTTACGCGCCCCGCGCCGAGCGCCTGCACCGGATTCGAAGCCGCCACGCCAGCCGGGCGGAAGCTGAACTTGCTTTGGAGGCGCGCGACCAGGAGCGCGCGACTCTCATCCGCCGGTACTTTAACCAGGACTGGGCCAACCGTCACCTGTACGACCTGATGATGTCCTCCAAACTGGGGGATGAAAAGGTGCTGGCCACTGTCCTGTGTGCTATGGGGCTTGAGCACTGCGTATAGAGGGCCACCGCCACTAGTGTTGGCATCGCAAAATGCGTTGACACGAAGCGCCGACCTTTAGAGCCTGCCCTGAGCGAAGCGAAGGGTCGGCAGGCGCCGAGCTATAGCTCGGCGCAAGGTTGGGATCAGAAAGGGGGCAAACGAGGACACATTGTCCTTTTCACGGGCCTCCTGCATCAAATCCTCTGGAGCGTAGTGCTGTAAACAAACTTCAAACTACTGTAGAGAGGAGATACTTATGTCCGTTTTTCAGCGACACCCGGACCTGGGCGACCACACACCACCCTTCCGGTTGGACGTTCAACTTCACGACCTGCTGAAAAACCCACCTCAGAGGCCGCTCTTGCCGCCCCCGCCTTCCGCGAATCCCCTTAACTTGCCACAGCCGGTGTTCCCTCAGCATCCGGAACTCCTGACCGATGAGGAACTGGAAGCCGACAAGCGCGGTTCCCCGGCCGATCCTTATAAACGCCATTGGACCGGTTCCCAGGTTTATCGAGCGATGCGCGGCTGGTTATTCCCCTATCTCAAGTCTCGCGTGCTGCCGGGAGATTTCCACCCCATCATTGCCTACCTGTTTACGGAATGGAAGTGCAACCTGGATTGCCACTACTGTTGGGCCTTCGACAATCGAGTGAAAGGCATGACGGAGGATACGGCGCGGCGGTCGATCGACTGGCTGCATTCCACCACTTGCAGGGTACTGGCGCTCATGGGCGGCGAGCCGCTCCTGAGGCCCCAATTTGCGCACAAGGTGATCTACTATGCCGCCCAGAAGGGCTTCTGGGTTTACCTGCCCACCAATGCCCGCCTTTTGCGGACGGAGGTCATTGACTGGGTCGCCGACGCGGGCGTCGCCATCGTCAATTTCGCCGTGGATGCGGTCGAGGAGAAGCCCGGGCTGCCTAAGGCGCTTGGCCCGGTTCGCAAATACTTTGATTATCTGATCAAAAAGCAGTATCGGTACGGCTACGGCGTCTTCTTCAACATCAACATCTGCAAAAACAACCTCGATGATGTGCAACAACTGACCGAGATCGCCCACGAGAACGGCATCGCCACCGATTATCACATCAACGAATCGCCCATGCTCGAGCAGGAACACTTCCAGCACATGCAGGATAACATCACCTTCATCGAGAAGGAGGATTGGCCGCGCGTTGACGCTCTGATCGATTGGCTGATCGAGAAGAATCGCTCCGGCTACAAGATGGTGAACTCCGTGCAACGACTGAAGGACATGAAGGCGTTCATGCGCGGGAAGGTCGAGCCGTGGAACTGCCGGGCGGGCCAGAACTCGCTCATTATCCGCGTGGACGGCACGCTCGCGCCCTGCTTCCCCATGTACTCGGCCCGGCACGATTGGGGCGTGGTGGGTAATCACAACTTCCAGGTTCCGCAATTGAACGAGATGAAGAAGGAGTGCCAGACGCATTGCTTCTCAACCCTCAACCACAACCTCGGTTATTGCTACGATGCGGCTCGCGCGCTGAAGTGGGTTCTTAAGCAGGCATCCCACGGTTTCCAGGGAGCTACCGGGAGCTTCGAAGATTAGGAGCCGGGATTCAGGATTCAGGATTCGCGATTCAGCATGCAGGGAAACAGGTTTGCGGTTTTCGCCGAGGGGGGCTCCCTATCTCAAGCGTAAAACCCTCTCCCCCTTGGGGGAGAGGGTGGCCCGCACCTGCGTTTTCTTCAGCCGGCGCGGGCCGGGTGAGGGGGTCGGCGTGTTGCACGGCCTTCGGTTCTTGGGGCCGCTGGATCTGCGGACTGTCCCCGCCCCCGGATCATCAAAACAAACTACAGAGATTCTTCGGCCCTTAATACATGGGCCTCAGAATGACAAGTGAAAAGGACCAACGACCTGAAGGCATGAGAAGCTTATTCGCGCGCGCGCGCCAAGGCGGAGTGACGAACCCGTGGGTGATTGCCCTGACGGTGATGCTGGCCACCTTCATGGAGGTGCTGGACACCAGTGTGGCCAACGTGGCCTTACCGCACATCGCCGGCAACCTCTCGGCGGGCGTCGACGAAAGTACTTGGGTCCTGACCTCTTACCTTGTCTCGAACGCCATCGTTCTGCCGCTTACCGGCTGGCTCTCCTCACTGTTCGGGCGCAAGCGGTTTTACATGACTTGCGTCGCCATTTTCACCGTCAGCTCGTTCCTGTGCGGACTGGCTCCCACGCTGCCGCTTCTGGTCTTCTTCCGCATTCTGCAAGGCGCCGGCGGAGGAGCTCTTCAACCCATCTCACAAGCCATCCTGGTGGAGAGTTTTCCCAAGCACAAGCAAGGAATGGCGATGGCCATTTACGGCATGGGCGTGGTGGTGGCGCCCATCCTTGGCCCCACGCTGGGTGGCTGGATCACCGACGATTACAGTTGGCGCTGGATATTCTTCATCAACATCCCGGTCGGCGTGCTCTCCCTGATTTTCACCTATCTGTTGATCTTCGACCCTCCCTATCTGGTCAGGAAGAACTGGCGCGAAGCCAAGATTGATTACATCGGGCTGGGTCTGCTCGGCGTGGGTCTCGGTTTCTTGCAGGTGGTTTTGGACAAAGGCGAGCGGGAAGACTGGTTCGGCTCAAATCTCATCATCGCCTGCTCGGCGGTGGCGCTGGTCGGCCTGGTGGGCGCGGCCTTGTGGGAGTTATACAGCGACGATCCCATCGTGGACTTGCGCATGCTCAAAGACCGCAACTTCGCCCTCGCCACCTTCACCATGTTCATGCTGGGGTTCGTGCTCTACGGCAGCACGGTACTGCTCCCCCTGCTCATGCAAACTTTACTAGGCTATACTGCTTTGCTGAGCGGACTGGTGCTTTCTCCCGGCAGCTTGCTGGTGCTCATCGCGCTTCCCATCGTGGGCCGCCTGACCCAGGTGGTGGAGGCTCGATGGCTGGTGGCCATTGGGCTGGCGATCACCGGTTTCTCGCTCCTCCACATGGCCCACTTCAACCTTCAGATCAGTTTCACCACCGCGGTCAGCGCCTGGGCCTACTCGCGCCTGGGCATGGCGTTTCTGTTTACTCCCATCAACGTCATGGCGTTTTACTTCATTCCTAAAGAGAAGATGAACAACGCCACGGGCCTCATCAATCTGGCGCGGAATATCGGCGGCAGCGTGGGGATTGCCAACGTTGCCACGCTCCTTGCCCGCCGGGCGCAGGTGCATCAGTCCGTATTGGTTAGCCACCTGACTCCTCTCGACCCCGCTTACTCGGCTTCCCTTTCGGGCGCCAGCCATCTCCTGATGTCGCAGGGGTCAAATCCCGTGCAGGCGTTCAACCAGGCCAATGGCTTGATGTACAGCAACTTGCTCCGGCAAGCCAGCATGCTCGCTTATACCGACACGTTCTGGCTGCTCGGCATGACCTTCCTCGCCATGATCCCGTTCATGTTCCTCATGAAGAAGATTCAGCTCCGCGCCGCCCCCACCGCGCCTGTGCACTGAGGCAGTGGGCAGATCGGCAGGTGGGCAGATAGCTAGTCGGCAGGCGGGCAGTAAGATCCGCCTCAAAAAGGCTGCCCTCTCCCTTGGGGAGAGAGTGTCCGACGACGGCGTTTTCATCAGCCGCCGCCGGACGGGTGAGGGGTTTCTTCTGTTCCCCAGCCGAGAGGTCCCGCCAAATCGTAGAATTTGGCCTCGATTGGGTGTAAGGTCTTGGCATGAAACCGTTAGCCGTTTGCACAGCTTTGGTACTTGCGCTTGCCGTACCCACCCCATGCAACGCGCAGGACGATGCCAATTTGGCTGATTTCTCAATAACTCTAAAGCGAGTTGGCTGCGTCGGGTCGTGTCCCGACTATGAGGTTACTATTTTCGGGAATGGGCGGGTACGATACCAAGGATATGCGTATGTGCGTGTTGAAGGCGTACGCGAGCGCGTCATTCCGGTACCAAGTGCGCAAAAACTAATAAGGCGACTTCAAAATGAGCACTTTTTCCAATGGGACGAGACGGACGCTGTTTGCCTTGACTTTCCGGAAGTGCACATCACGGCAAGCGTCAGAGCTCATTCCAAGCACGTACTCGAAGGGTGTAATAAGCCCGGAAAAGTGCTGACACTAGCAAAAGAGATTGACAGGGACTCCCGGACGAAACGTTGGGTGAAGATGCCGCGATAGCGTTTCAGTCACAACGCTCGGCGATATAGACCTGCATGGGCGGCCTCTACCCCTTCTTCGCCTTACGCCAAGCGACATTGGGCAACTTAAGACCAGGTATGCCATCGACAAGAAGTTTTCGATCCGCAGGCGGCGTGAAGTAGAACTCTCGCACTGCGCCGCGAATCAACTCCGCAACCGGGGTCTTTCTCCGCCGTGCCAGGGCGCGTAGTTGCGCGTACTGATCTGTATCCATCGAAAACTCGAAACGCCGACCGGCCGCCGTTATTCACTCCCGGATGCTGCTATTTATCAGCACATACTTCGAACTCCTGCTTGCCGCCTGAAATGGAGAACTGTTTCTCCACTCCCGCGCATCGAACGCGCAGTTCAAACGGCCCATCTGATTGCACGCTGATTCGTTCCCCCTTCACCGCGCCGGGTTGATGCTCCGCGACAAGCGACACGACGTGTCCGTTGAATCGAAAACGCTCGCAGCCGCGGCGGCCGCCTGGCTGCAACTGCCAATCCAATCGGTTGTGAAGAGAATCCGCTTTAAGCCCGATGGCGTACTCGAGCAAGTACATGATGGGTGCGATGCCGCTCCAACCCACGAAGTCCGCCGCTGCAGGCTTGCCGGGCTGAACGGCGTCCGGCGCGTAGTTCTCCCAGATCGTTCCTGTCTTCTCGAAAACCCTGGCCACCATATCCAAATGCTTCAAGGCAATGTCGTGCGCAAGATCGTTGTAGCCGTAGTTCTCCAAGCCTCGAAGGACCATGGTTTCCGTGGGCGCCCACACCGAACCGCGCCAATATCCCCCGCCCGGCTCGTATCCCTCCTGGTTGG
The DNA here is from genome assembly GCA_963831905.1 of uncultured Acidobacteriota bacterium. Taxonomy (GTDB): domain Bacteria; phylum Acidobacteriota; class Terriglobia; order UBA7540; family UBA7540; genus CAVROP01. The sequence continues at coordinate 2,009,686 of CAWHRX010000010.1, forward strand.
CGGCCAGCGTAGGCACAGGGTTGGTCCGCCCGAAAGTCTCCGGGTTCTTCAGTTCGGCAACCAAGGAGGCCGCTTGCGCGGGTGAAGCGACATTCGCCAGTAAAGTCCAGTAAGCCGCAATCGTCATGACGGGGGCAAGCTTACCATCCAGCGTGAGGTCGAAGTAGAACTTTCGCTGCTCGTCCCACATTCGATCGTTGATGAGCTTTGCAAGCTCTTCCGCTTGCGCCGAGTACTGCCGGGCCTCGTCGCTTTTGCCGAGAATTTGCGCGATGTCGGCAAGCTGCCTTGCAAAAAGCGCCATCTCAGCGGAAATATCAATCCCCGTTCCCCCGCCTTTCAGGTAGGCGTTACGTGGGGAATTATCCATGCTTGCCCAGTCCGTAACGTAGAGTCCGTTGCCTTGTTTCAGGTATGCTTGGAGGGACCCGTAGTAGTGGATCAGCGGTTCCCACATTTCCGGCAACCGGCTGCTGTCGCCGGTAATCCGATAATGCTCCAGTTCGGCCCACGCCAAGATCGGGTGGTCCAGCGCGTCCAGAGTCAGTTTCGGGTTCACCGAGGGCGGAGTCCGGCCTTCGTAAGTTACCGCCGTCCGGCGATTCGGAACCAAGCCGTCGTTCGGCCCGGGCCATCCCCAGCGGCTGAAGAGCGGCGCGTTCTCGTGGTTGATCCACGCGTCGAAATCAACGCCCGTGGCCCGAACGATCTCCCGGCTGATCTCGCCGTCCTCGTGCTGCTTCGCATAGAAATTATCCAGCGTCGAAATTCCCGGCACGAGGGGATAGGCATAGTTGCAAAACATGGTCATGAAGCAACTGTCCCAGAGGAAAATGTTCTGGTTGAAAGCCGCGTCGATGAATTGAGAAACAAAACCGCTCTCCGGAGCCGGCTCATGAAAATGACGGAAACCCAACTCCCAGGCCTTCCAGTAGGTCTTTACCCAGAGAGGGTTGTCATCGTAGATCGGCGACGGCAGTTCGCTCTTCACTTCCGCATACTTGGGCAGCGCCGCCGGCGTATACACTTTCTTGGCGAAATAGCGGCCCAATATTTCTTTTTGCTGAACTTGCGCACCCTGAAGCAAGCCTGGTACTTGGACCCCAAGCATAATTGCGATGATCACGTTGTATTTCATCTACAGTGCCCCCTCAGCTTCCGGTGGCACGGGCATCCTGCCCGTGCGCGGTCACGGCCAAGATGGCCGTGCCACATCAAAGCGCGTCACTACTTGAACGCCGGCCATTCCGCGTTCGCAAAGACGATTGCAAGCCAATGACTCAATGACCCGATCACTCAATGACTCAATTCCCCCCGAATCACCTCGACCAGGACCGCGGCGTTGGAGCGCTCCGCGTCGCGGGAACCAAAGACCAGTGTGAGCTGGCCCTGGCGGGCTTGCTCCACCAACTCCTCGAGCAGGGCTTTGCGCGGAGGTTTTGAAAGCTCCTGGCGATACTTCTTCCTGAAGTCCTCCCACTTCTCTGGAATGTGACAGTACGATTTCCGCAGCGCGGCCGAAGGCGCGATTTCCTTCATCCAAGCGTCGAGCTTCAATTCCGCCTTGGTCACACCCCTGGGCCAGAGCCCATCCAGAAGAACGCGGTGCCCGTCCTTGGGGGTGGGCGCCTCGTAAGCCCTCTTCATCTCGACTGACACGGTTGGTTCCCCCTTCGCATCAGATTATCTCACACCCGCTTTAGGATCTAACGCAGGCGTCTCGCCTGCTGTCGCACGGGCATTCCTTCGCTACGCTCAGGACAGGCTCTACCTGCGCCACGGCAAGCGAATTCCCATGCTACAATATTGTTTTCGCAAGGCTTGATTCACTGAAATGTCCTTTTGCATAACTGCTGTGCGCGCAGGGGCCTGTCTGAGGTTCCGAGGCGTTGAGGTGGCTTGCCAGGCGCGAGAATCGCGATGAAGATCATTCGGCTCATCTTGAAGAACACCGCGCGCAACCCGCGCCGCACGGTGCTCACTGTCCTGAGCATCGGTGTTTCCATCTTTCTGGTCAGCACGCTCCAGGCAGTTCTCCACAGCCTCGATAATCTCGGTATGTCAAACAGCTCAAACCTGCGAGTGGTGGTCCACCGCGCGACGAGCATGACGGAGACGATGCCCATCGCCTACAAACAGCGCATTGCTGCGCTGCCAGGGGTGAAGTACGTCGAGTGCATGGATTGGTTCGGCGGATATTATGCCGACCCGAGCAACTTCTTCGCCAACTTCGCCACCGAGGTTGAGGACTTTGAAAAGATCGCCGATGAGTTCGCGATTCCTCCCGACCAGCTCACCGCCTGGAAACGAGAGCGTGTGGCAGCCTTGGTGGGGAACAAGCTGATGGAAACCTACCATTGGAAACTCGGCGACCGTGTTACCTTGAAGGGAACGGCTTATCCCGTGGATTTGGAGTTCATCATTCGCGCCGTTTACACCGACGCGGAAGACGTTGCCAACGAGCGCGCCATGTATTTCCACTGGGATTACTTCGATGAATCCCTGGGCCGGCCGGGGCGCACCGGATCGTTCTATGTGAAGGGCGCCACGCCGGAGGACGTTCCTCGACTGGCCGAACGGATTGACGGGATGTTCCGGAATACTGACGCAGAGACCAAAACAGAAACCGAGAAGGCTTTCAACCTTAGTTTCGTTTCCATGCTCGGCAATATCAAGTTATTGTTGAACGTCATTTGCCTGGCTGTGGTTTTTACCATCCTGCTGGTGGCCGGAAACACCATGGCGATGTCGATCCGCGAGCGCACCGGGGAAGTGGCGGTTCTGAAGACACTCGGTTTTCGCCAAAACGCGATTCTTTATCTGCTGGTCGGCGAGTCCGTAGCCATCGCAGTGCTGGCAGGCATGCTGGGCGCCCTCGGGGCAAAGACGACGTATGGATTCATCCACATCACCTCCACTAAGGGAGTAACCTTCGGCATACTCTATGCGCTGGGCGTCGCACTGCTGGCGGCCTACGGAACATGGGTGCTCTTCGCAGGATCTTCCGTTTCGCGCACCTGGATGAAGGCGACACGCATCGCGGCGACTCTCGTGGGGGGACTCGCCGGAGCCGCCGCGGGCTTTGGATTTTACGTGGGCACCGGATACGTCATGAACCAAGGCGGCTTCCTTGCAGATTTTGGCATAAACTACGGGACCGTGGCCTTGGGTCTGGGAATCTCAGCCGCCGTCGGCCTGGTCAGCGCCTTGCTCCCCTCGCTGCGCGCCTCGAGAATGAGCATCGCGGAGGCGCTGCGCTACGTGGGATAAGGCCGAAGTTCGAGAACCGAGATTCGAAAAGCGAAAACCGAGAATCCAAACCTGGGACTCAGTTTTGATCGATCGTCGAGGCGTCTTCTCCGATTTCGATTTTCGATTTTCGTTTATCGATTTTCGGTTTTCGGCTATGCTCAGGCTGGTCCTCCGCAACGTCGTCCGCAACCGCCGCAGGTCGCTGCTGACGGTGGCGAGCGTGGCGATCTCGTTCGCTCTTCTCCTCGTCTTCTTCGCCGCCTATCGTTTTCTGGAGGCGCCGCCCGCCTCGGCGACTGACCGTTCACACCTTATCCTGGTGGTAACAGCAAGCGCTTCGCCCTCGGAGCTCATGCCCGTTAGCTATCGAAGCCGGATCGAGTGCCTGAAGGGCGTGCGCGCAGTTACCCAAGTCTCCTGGGTCGACGCCAGGTACAAAGGCGAGGACGCGGTAATCGCGTCGTTCAGTCTGGACCCGCAAGTTCTCTTTACTTTCTTTCCTGACTGGAAATTGCCGCCGGCGGAGAAAGAGCAGTTCATGCGCGAGAAAGCGGCGGCAATTGCGGGGCGCAGTACCGCAAGTAAATACGGGTGGAAGCTCGGCGACCATATCCATGTGAGCAGCCCACGCTTTTCCGAGGTGGGCATCGATTTGATTCTTCGAGGCGTCTACGATTCCAAGGAAGAAGAGTCCTACCTGGTCTTCCACTGGGATTACTTGAACGACATCCGCGGGAGCCCCAACCTGACCGGGCTGTTCTGGATCCTGGCTGACTCCGCCGATGACATGCCCATCCTGATGAAAACCGTCGACGACCAGTTCCGGGACGAAGCGGTCGAGACCCGCACCCAAACCGTAAAGCAAGTGGTCTTAGACTTCCTCTCTCGGCTCGGCAACGTGAAGTTGATGTTGCTAGGCATCTCTGCTGCTGTGACATTTGCCGTTTTGCTGATCGTGGCCAATGCCATGGCAATGTCCATCCGCGAGCGCACTACGGAACTTGCCGTTCTCCGGGCGCTGGGTTTCCCCACCCATACCCTGTTGATGTCGCTCACGGCTGAGTCATTTGTCATCTGCCTGGTGGGGGTTTCGGCTGGTTACCTGGCCGCCTGGGCAATCTGCCGGGCTGTGGCGGGATATGCCCTCGGGGGTCTTTTTCTCGTCAATCTTGAAATAGGTCTGCCCGGGGCACTGGTTGCTTTAGGCGTTGCAATCCTGACGAGCTTTGCCACCACCCTGGTTCCGGCATACCGAGCTTTCCGCATCAGCATCGCGGAGGCCTTGCGATATGTTGGTTGAACGAACACCCCTTTGCGCGAAAAGTGCGAACTGTGCCAATCTGTGGCACAGGCGATGCTTTTGTGGTTTTGCCCTATGCCGCTATTCCGGTTGGTTCTCCGCAACGTTGTCCGTAATCGGCGCAGATCGCTGCTGACGGCGGGGAGTATGGCTGTTTCCTTCGCTCTTCTTCTCGTCTTCTTCGCCGCCTATCGTTTTCTGGAGGCGCCGCCGGCCTCCGACACCGAGCGTTCCCACCTGGTTCTGATCGTGGCAGCCAGAACTTCGGCGATCCAACCGATGCCGATCAGCTACCGCAGCCGCATCGAACGGCTGGAGGGTGTGCGCTCCGTCACCCAGGTCTTCTGGTTCGACGCTCGATACAAGAACGAAGACACGGTAATCCCTTCGCTCAGTCTCGATCCCCAGGTGCTGTTCACGTTCTTCCCCAATTGGCAATTACCGGAAGACGCAAAGAAGCAATTCCTGCGCGAGAAGGTGGCGGCGCTCGCGGCGCGCGGCACCGCCAACAAATACGGCTGGAAGGTGGGCGACCACATCCATGTGAGCAGCCCGAACTACTTCGGGCTGGGCGTCGATCTGATTCTCCGTGGTATTTACGATTCCGACCAGGAACAAGAGCAGTCCTACCTGGTTTTCCACTGGGATTACCTCAACAACGTCCTGGGAAGTCCTAACGTGACCGGTCAGTTTTGGATTCTGGCTAACTCAACCGGCGTTATGCCGTCCTTGATGAAGAACGTCGACGCGCAATTCCAAAACGAAACGGTCCAAACCCGCACCCAAACCGTCAAACAATTCGTGGTGAATTTCATCTCCTGGCTGGGCAATGTGAAGCTGATTCTGGTCAGCGTCTCCGGGGCCGTAGTCTTCGCGGTTCTGCTCATCTTGGCGAATACCATGGCCATGTCCATCCGCGAGCGCATTACGGAACTGGCGGTGCTTCGCGCCCTGGGCTTCTCCACCAATACCTTGCTGACCATGCTCACGGCCGAGTCTTTCTTGATCTCCCTGGTGGGCGCCGCGACGGGTTGCCTCGCCGCCTGGGAGATTTGCCGGGCTGCGGGCGGTTACGTGATCGGAGGCGGCCTGCTCGTCAACCTCGAAATCGGCGCGCCTGGCCTGCTCTCCGCCTTGGGGATTGCCATCCTCACCAGCCTCACCAGCACTCTGGTCCCGGCTTACCGCGCCTCGCGCCTGAGCATCGCCGAGGCGCTGCGCTCCGTCGGCTAAAGCCGACTCCCGAAAATCGAAAATTGAAATCCGAAATCCGCAGAAGACACTGCCGTGATCCATCGAAGCTAAGTCCCATTTCCCGATTTTCGGTTTTCGATCTTCGCTTTTCGGTTTTCGACATATGCTCCAAAATGTCCCTGCCTCAATTCCCTCTGAACTTTTCCCTCAATTCGGGCGTAAAATCTACCAGCAACCATGATGCGCCGCCAGTTGGTCACTCGGAACCTGCTTCGCAATCCTCGCCGGACAATTCTGACGTTCCTTAGCATTGTCACGTCCATCACCTTGCTCGCGGTGTTCTGCGCCGTTTATCGTTTTTTTGACAATCCTCCTATGCCCGCCGAGTGGCGCCTGGTGCTCACGGTTTCGGCGCGCACCTCGATGTTACTTCGCCTGCCGTTGAGCTACGGCGAGCGCATCGCGCGGCTTCCCGGAGTCGTGGCCGTGTCGCCGGTGAACATGGTGGACTGCCTGTATGGCGGCCAGAACGACTTCCTCTTCGCGCTGGCCAACGATCCGGTGACTTTCTTCAAAATCTACCCGGACTGGCATCTGCCTGAAGAGCAGATCGCCGCTTACGCGCGAGAGAGGACGGCGGCTATTGCGGGACGCAAATCAGCCCTCAAATACGGTTGGAAACTCGGTGACCGGATTCATTTGCGAAGCCCCGGATACAACGTCGAGTTGGATCTGACCCTGCGCGGCGTTTACACCGGCCAGGATGAATCCTTGCTGGGTGTCCATTGGGACTACTTGAACGAACTCGAGGGACGCCGGGATACGCCCGGCGCCTTTATGGTGCGCGCCAAGACCGAGGAAGACGTCCCACGCCTGATGCAGGCTATCGACAATCAGTTTCACAACGGCGAGATCGAGACCCGCACCCAGCCCATGGGACAGTGGGTGCTCGAGTTCCTGGCCATGATCGGCAACGTCAAGTTGATCGTGCTGAGCATATCGGCGGCCGTGATCTTCGCCATCCTGCTGGTGGTGGCAAACACCATGGGAATGTCAATCCGCGAACGCATCGCGGAGTTGGCGATCCTGCGAGTCCTGGGATTCCGGCCCAGGCAATTGCTGGCGCTGCTGGCCGCGGAGGCCCTGACGGTCTCCGTGGCCGGAGCGGTCCTCGGCTGCCTGCTGGCGGGAGGGGCCTTCGCTCTCATCCGAGGATACCGCATCGGAGGAGCCCTGGGCGTCAACATCCAGGTGGACGCCCTCACGGTCACCCTCATCCTGAGCGTGGCCATTGGTATCGGCCTGTCCAGCACGTTGATTCCCGCCTACCGCGCCTCCCGCATGAGCATCGCAGAGGCGCTTCGATACGTCGGCTGAGAAAGGGTAAAGGGTGAAGAATAAAGGGTAAAGGGCAAACGACAAAAGACGACACGTCGAGCCATGAAAAACTAGAAAGTGAGAAAGGTGCAAGATTCTTCGACTCCAATTAGACTTTAGACTCTTGACTCTCGACTCTTGACTCTCGACTCTCGACTCTCGACTTTCGACTGTCAACTGTGAACTGTCGACTTATGTTACGACTCGGACTACGAAACCTGCTCCGCAACAAACGGCGGACGATCCTTACGGCCTCGAGTGTGGCCGTTTCGCTTTTCCTCCTCTCGTCTCTGGCCATGGTCTACACCGCCCTGGGCAAGCCCTTCGAGGGCGAGGAAAGAAGTCCTCGAATGATGGTGCGCCGCTTGACCGGCCTGACCTTCATGATGCCGGCCAGTTTCCGGCAGAGAATCCAAGCTGTGCCGGGCGTGGTAGCCGTCACCCCGATGAACTGGTTTGGGGCTTACTGGAAGGACCCCGTCAACTCGTTCAGCAATTTCGCCGTCGATGCCGACGCGGTGTTCGACGTCCTCGACATGGCCCGCATCGCTCCCGAACAACTGGCGGCGTTTAAAAGCGAGCGCGTGGCGGCGGTGGCGGGCCGCCAGTTGATCGACAAGTTCCACTGGAAGATCGGTGACCGGATTACTCTGATGGGCAGTCCCTATGGAATCTCCCCTGAACTTGTCTTGCGCGGAACCTTCTCGGGCGGGCCCGACGATCAGTTCTATTTTCATTACGACTACCTGAACGAGGCCATGCACGAATTCAACCAGGTGAATCTTTACTGGATTCGCGTCGAACGCCCCGAAATCGCCGCGCGCGTCGGGCAGGCCATTGACCAGACCTTCCGGGATACCGATTCCGAAACCAAGACTGAGGCGGAGGGCACCTTCCTTCTCTCTTTCATCGCAATGCTGGGCAACGTTCGCGGCATCATCCTCATGGTCGGCTTGGCGGTAACCTTTGCGGTGCTGCTCATTGTGGCCAACTCCGTGGCCATGTCCATCCGTGAACGCGTGACCGAAGCAGCCTTGATGCGCAGCCTGGGATTTACCTCGCGCCATGTGCTGGCTCTTTTCGTGGGCGAGTCGTTGGCTGTGACCGTGGGCGGTGCGGCGCTGGGCGTGGGCGGCGCCACGCTGCTTTACGACGCCATGGCCCTGCGGCAGGTCGGCTCCATGGTCTTTGCGGACATGCGCATGCGACCGGAGACTATTCTCCTCTGCATGGCCCTGTCCATCGCCCTGGCCATTTTGTCCGCCGGCTGGCCGGCGTATCGCGCTGCGAAAGGCAATATCTCTGAAGCCCTGCGGTCAGTGGGGTAGTCAATCTAGGCTCGGTAATTTTGTCGCACTCATTTTCCGCTTGACGCGCCCACCGATCTATGGTAGCCTATTGCGTTTGTCTGAAGGGAGTTCGCGAGGGTGGCCGGACCGGAAAGGACGAAGAAAACCCACAAAAGTCCCCTCGAGGACCGGGGCAGGAATCGCCCGCCAGAAAAAGATGTTAAAATCGTGGGAACGAAGCTAAGAAGTCGTTGAAAACAAAAGGAAATGATGTTTTAGCGTGTGCAAAACGAAGCGGTTTTTGAGCACAAACAAGCACCAATTGGATCCAAAAAGGGGCACAAGTACGCGAGTATTGATGGAGCGAACCGAACTTATCGACAACTCGCCGGGCGGCTACAAGAAATCGCGCCCGTGCCCTGGCAAGCGAAAACGCCCTTTCGGGATCCGGTCGTAGCTCCCCTCCGCCGAAGGAGGGGGAGGCGAGGGTGGTGGCTGGAGTGCCTCGAAAAATCGGAGAACAAAGCGAGAATGTTCATGAAAACAAAGGGACGGTGTAGAAATCAACCACCCCTGGCCACTCCTTATCCAAGGACAGGAACTTCTAACTCCCCTCCTCGGATGAGCGGGGAGGGTGGGACTTTGCGTCTTTGGCGTGCCTTGTGCCTTGGCGTGAATCCGGGTTAGTTGCCTTCGAAAAATCGGAGAACAAAGCGAGAATGTCTATGAAAACAAAGGGACGGAGTAGAAACCTCAAACTGGCGCCACGATGAATGAAGGGTAACCCATGGCCATACCTTTGAAGTACAACTTCCGCAATCTTCTGGTTCGGCGGACCACCACGCTCATGACGGCTTTCAGCATCACCCTCACGGTCGCGGTTTTTGTCGTGCTCATGGCGCTCGCCCAAGGGCTCCAACTCTCTCTGTCCGCCACCGGACAGCCCTTGAATGTGCTCATCATGCGTGAGGGCGCGCAATCGGAAGCCACCAGCTCCGTCACTCGCGACTCGCTCCAGGTGATCAAGTACCTTCACGGCATCGCCAAAACGGAGAAGGGCGAACCCTGGGTTTCCCCCGAACTTATTGTCCTTATCAACCTTCCAAGGCGAGGCGAGACGCAAGGTTCCAACGTGACGATTCGAGGCTTGGGTCCGGACGGCCCCGTGCTTCGCCCGGAGTTCAAGATGGTCGAGGGCCGATTCTTCAAGTCCGGCCTCCGGGAAGTGATTGCGAGCAGGAAGATTGCCGGGCGGTTTCAGAACTGCGGCCTGGGTGACAAAGTGAAATTCGCCAAGGGCTATTGGACCGTGGTCGGCACCTTCGAGGCGGGCGACACCGCTTACGACTCGGAAATCTGGGCGGATGTGAATGACCTGGCGACGGACTTCGACCGTGAGGCGTATTCCAGCGTGATGTTACGCGCCGCCGACGCGAGCAGCATCACCGGGCTGCGCGACCAGATCTCGAACGACCGCCGGCTGCACTTGAAACCTCAGACCGAGCGCGAATACTACGAAAGCCAGACCCGTTTTGCAGCTCCCATCAAAGCCCTCGGGATGTTCATTGCCGTTTTGATGGCGGTGGGCGCGTCCTTCGCAGCCATGAATACCATGTACGCAGCCGTGGCCCGCCGCACCAAGGAAATCGGGACGCTGCGCGTGCTGGGGTACTCGCGGGGGAGCATTCTCCTCTCGTTCGTCTTCGAGTCGATTCTCATCGCGGTGCTGGGCGGCGCTTTGGGCTGCCTGCTGGCGCTGCCGGTCAACGGTTTGACTACGGGAACCACCAACTTTGCGACCTTCAGCGAAGTGGCGTTCAATTTCCGCGTCACCCCGGGTTTGCTGCTGAGCGGTATGATCTTCGCGGCCTTTATGGGATTCCTGGGCGGCCTGTTCCCCGCCTGGCGGGCCGCGCACGAAAACATTGTGACCGCCTTGCGGTCGGCGTAGGGACTAGGGGCTGGGGGCTAGGAAAGAGAGCGTGAGTCGAATAGGAGGCAGTTGGCAGTCGGCAGTTGGAAACTGGCATAAACAGCCCTCTCCCCCTTGGGGGAGAGGGTGGCTCGCAGCCGGCGCTTTCATCAGCCGGGGCGAGCCGGGTGAGGGGGTTGTAACGTTGCAGCGCAACCCCGGAGGAGCACCGGAGAGCATGGCCCCAGTTGACCCAGGATCGAAGGACTTGCGTGTCCTGCACATCGACCGGTCGCAGAAGGACGCGCTGGACCAGAAAGACAAAGGAAGCCGCGGCCCGTTCCTGTACATCGTGCTGGGAGTGGTGTTGCTGGCGGGCGCTCTCCTGGCGGTCGCGCGCTTGCTGGGCAACGCGGTCGAGGTCGAGGTGGGGCGGCCGGCGCTCGAACCGGGCGGCCAGACGGGCAGTGTGATTCTGACCGCCGGCGGATATATTGTGGCCCATCATCCTATCGACGTCAGCTCGAAGGTGGTGGGAAAAGTAGCTTGGGTGGGCGTCGAGAAGGGCGACCGGGTTCACGAGGGCCAGGTGATCGTCCGCCTCGAAGACACGGAGTTCGCCGCTCAGCTCGACCAGGCCAAGGCCAACGTGGCAGTCCTGAAAGCCCGCCTGCGCGAACTCGAAACCGGCTCGCGCCCGCAGGAGATCGACGCCGCCAAGGCCGCCATGGACCAGGCCCAGGCCAATTTCCAGAACGCCGACATCACCCTCAAGCGAAACAAGGAGATGTTGCGGCAGGAGATCGCCTCGCAGTCTCAGCTCGATACCGCGCAGATGCAATACGATGTGACCCGCAACCAACTCGAAAGCGCCCGCAAGAACTACGAACTAGTGAAGATCGGGCCTCGCATCGAAGAAATCGAATACGCTCGGGCCCAGGTCGCGCAGGCTGAGGCCGCCGTCAAGTACGCCCAAACCATGCTCGATTCTACTCTGATCCGCGCTCCCGTCACCGGTACGGTGCTCGAGCGGCTGGTTGAAAAGGGCGAAATGGTTTCCACCATGAACTTTGGCGGCACCGGCGGCGTCAAAGCCTCCGTCGCCTCCATTGCCGATCTCAACGACCTCCAGGCCCAACTCGACATCAACCAGAACGACTTTTCCCGGATCTCAGCGGCGCAGCAATGCAGTGTTACGGCGGACGCTTATCCCGACCGTATTTACCAGGGCGTAGTGGCCGAAATTTCGCCCGAGGCCAACCGGCAGAAGGCCACCATCGAAGTGCGTGTGAAAATCCTGCACCCGGACGCTTACTTGCGCCCCGAAATGAACGCTCACGTATCGTTCCTGGCGCCGGAGGAAAACCAGAAGCAATCGCCGCGCGAGATCATCACCATCCCCCGCTCCGCCACGACCCAAAGAGACGGCAAGACGGTTGTGTTCGTCGTCGAGGGTTCGCACGCCCGGCTCCGCGAGGTCCAGGTGGGAAGGGACCTCGGCGACCGCATCGAGATTGTCGATGGCCTTTCACCCAACGACCGGATCGTCGTGCGGGGAGGCGATGCTTTGACCCCAGGCCAGCGCGTGAAGGCGAGGGCAGTAGGTAGTAGGCAGTAGGCAGTAGGCAGTGGGCAGGTGGCAGTGGGCAGGTGGCATGAATCCCTCTCCCCCTTGGGGGAGAGGGTGGACCGCGGCGGCGTATTCATCAGACGCCGCGGGCCGGGTGAGGGGGTCGTCGCGTTCTTAGAACTGATTACTGATAACTGATTACTGATAACTTAAAGGTACTCTCAATGGATAATACCGTCGTTGAAACCAAAGGCCTCTCCAAGATTTTCCGGCGCGACTCTTTCCAGGTCACGGCGCTCGAGGATGTGAATCTGACCGTCTCGCAGGGCGAGTTTCTCTGCCTCATGGGCCCTTCCGGTTCCGGAAAGACTACCCTCCTGAATATGATCGCCGGAATCGATCGCCCCACTCAGGGGCAGTTGCGCGTTCTGGGCGAAGACGTGGCCAGCATGAGCGAGGACCGTCTGGCCGCATGGCGAAACGTGCACGTGGGTTTTGTATTCCAGACTTTTAACTTGATTCCGGTCCTCACCGCTTTCGAGAATGTCGAGTTGCCCCTTCTGCTGACTAAGCTGTCTTCGCAAGCGCGAAGGGAGCATGTGATCGCGGCGCTGAAGCTCGTCGGCTTGGAGGAGCGCATCCAGCACTACCCCCGGCAGCTCTCCGGCGGCCAGGAACAGCGCGTCGCTATCGCGCGCGCAATTGTTACCGATCCCACGCTGCTCATGGCCGATGAGCCCACGGGCGACCTGGACGCTCACTCCGCCGAAGAGATTCTCGACATCCTCTCGCGATTGAATCGCGATTTTTCCAAAACCATCATCATGGTGACGCACGATCCGCGGGCCGCGCGCCACGCCACCGTGACGCGTCACCTCGAGAAGGGCCAACTTCTCGCCCTGGGTGAATGACGAAGGCGGCGCGGGCAATGAAGGGATTTTGGCCGTCTCCCTTGGGGAGAGGGTGTCCCGCGGCCGGCGTCTTCATCGGCCCGTCAGCTGACGGGGACGGGTGAGGGGTTGCTTCTGCTCCCAAACCGGGCTGTTGCGCGCCCAGCGCGAACGCTGATCTATACAGTCAGCTTGTGCAGAAACTCGTAACTGACCTTGATGCTCTCCAGAGGCGGGATCTCGCAATAATCCTGCTCGACGAAGAAGTGCTTCAGGCCCCCTGTGGGCGCGGCCGCAAAAATCCGCTTCCAGTCGATTTCGCCCTTCCCCACTTCGGTGAATAATCCCATCCGGGCATCAAAGTCCGTTGTGGGTCCATTCCCTGCCTTCAGATCCTTGATGTGTAATAACGGGAATCGGCCCGGATGCTGCTTCATCAGCGCTACCGGATCTTGTCCCGCATGCGTGACCCAGAAGCAGTCCATTTCAAACTGCACAAGGTGCGGATCCAAGTGCTTGAGCAGGTAATCAAAGGCAGTAACGCCATCGAATTTCTGGAATTCAAAATTATGGTTGTGGTAGCAGAACTGAATCCCGGCCTTATGCGATTGCTCCGCGTTTTTGTTGAACAAGTCCACATGCCGCTTGTAATCATCAAGCGACTTACGCTCCGGCGGGTCGAGAATGGCATGCACCATGTACTTGAGACCCAGTTCCTTGGCCTCCGCAACCTTCTTCTCCCATTGCGTCTTTTCAACGTCCAGAAGATAATGGCCGCTGACTGCGGTGAGGCCGTTGTCCTTCACCAGCTTGGAGAATTGGGCCGGTGACATTCCGTAGAGGTCATAAATCTCGACTTCCTTGTAGCCGATGGAGGCCACTTTCTTGAGCGTCCCCGGCACGTCCTTTTCGAGTTGCTCGCGCACCGTGTAAAGCTGCAGCCCAATGGGCTTGCCGTACGGATTAGCAAAAACACTGCGGGTTAAATCGGCTGCCGCCGCGATCGTGGCCGCACCTGCGGCGGTGCCCTTTATAAAATCTCTTCGGTTAATCATCAATTTAGACGCCTCCTTCTGTATAATTTCATCCCCACCTGCGAATGTAACCGCAGGATGGCCAGTTTCTACTTCGCTTCTTCGTTGCTACGATACTCTAATGACCCGTCGATTGTCATCTGAGACCTTTGCAACCGCGGACGCGGATTTCATGCGCCGCGCCTTACGGGAAGCACAAAAGGCCGAAATGCGAGGGGAAGTGCCGGTGGGAGCGGTAGTAGTCCAGGAGGAAAAGATTATCGCTCGGGCGCACAATCGCCCCTGGGCCTGTCGGACCCCTCAGCTCACGCGGAGATACTGGCGCTTGCGACGCGCCGCTAAAAAGCTTGGGAACTACCGACTGAAAGGCTGCGACCTCTATGTTACAATTGAACCGTGCGCCATGTGCGCTGGGGCCATCACCAGGCCCGTTTGCGACGCGTCGTTTATCGGAACGCCGGATCCTAAGGCGGGCGCGTGCGGTTCAGCCTTGGCCGTCCTCAACCACCCCAAAATGAATCATCAGGTTGAGGTTGTTTCCGGCGTGCTGTCGAATGAATGCGCAGAGATTCTGCGCCAGTTCTTCCGCAAAAGGAGGAGAAAAGTACCGGAGGTCGCATAACTAGCAAGTCGCAGTTTTCGAATTCCGATTTTCGAGTTTCGATTTTCGAGTTTCGTTCATTGACCTTGCCGGAGAGGTACCGAAGCGGTCATAACGGGGGCGCCTCGAAAGCGTCTTGCCTGCCAAAAGCGGGCACGTGGGTTCGAATCCCACCCTCTCCGCCAAACAACCTGTTTAACATCAATAGCTTACAGTCGATTCTCGAAACGTGTGTGTGTTTTGTGTGTTTCTTGGCATAGTGGTCTTGGGTCGAGTCCTTCTTTGCTACTCAAAGGCGATGCAGTTGCAGGCGCTGGAAGATGGCATGAGCAACCACAAGTGAACGCGACGATTCGTCCCTCAGCCAATGGCGCTGGTGGGAGCATCCGCGTGTTCGTCACTGGTTTACCAGCGTTCGCCGAGGTTTTCGGCTCTGGCCCGACCGCGGTGCTTCCCATGTACGTCGCACATCGGCTTCAAGCTGTTCCTGGCGCGCCTTGACCCATGGCGCATAGTGCTTCTCAGTGATCTTCACGCTGCCGTGCCCCAGGAGTATTGACACACGCTCGATTGGGACACCTTGCAAAAGAAGTTCGACAGCGAACGTATCCCGGAACCGGTGTGAATGTCCCTCGGGAATGCCAGCTGAGTTGAAGATGGTCTTTAGGCTTTTCTGCCAGTTCTTGGTTGCACCTTCCTTAGTGGATTCACCCGTCCAGAAGTAATAGTGGCCACGAACTACAGGTATTTTGTTGAGCGCCTCAAGCACGATTGGCGCAAGCGGACACCACACGGGAGTCCCCGTCTTCTGGGTGTACAGGAAGATCTTGCCGTCTATGATCCGCTCACTACCGATTGTGACCGCGTCCTGAATGCGAAGGCCACTGTACCTCATCAGCAGCACCAGGGCGCGTATTCTAAATGGATTCATGTTGCCGCGTTCGCCCTGGCAGTGTGTTCCCCAGTTCTGGCAGGCAGCGAGTATTCGCGTCATCTCTTCCTTCGTGAATGGCAGAGTCGGCACGCGGCGCACTTGGGGATTGCTGAGTTGCTTGGCGAAGTTCTTTTCAATCCAGCCACGCTCATGCCAGAACTGAAAAAGCTGGCGAAGACGCTCAAGCTTCTTCATGGCTCCGAGATTCAGTTCATTCCAGGAGTTTCTGAACTCGGCGGCGCGTTCGAGGTTCCAGAACTTGACCGTTTCCCAACCTCTGGCCGCAGCGAAGGCCTGGAGTTGTTCACAGAGGTAGCGGTGCTTGCGCAGCGTGGAGGGCTGAAGCTTGCGCCCGTTTTCGGCATCATCAAGATATTTCTCGCATGCTGACTTGACAGTGATCGACACATCCGGGAGTACGCCATCCGTGACGCCTCGTCTTTCCCACTCTTCAACGATTTCCTGTGCGCGCTCCCAGCGGTTGGTTCCAAGAGTCCGGCGAATACTCTGCCCTTCTAAGGATCCCTCAACTGATATCGGGCATGTACACTTCCACCAGGCCCTCCCCTTCTTGTAGCCCTTGCAGCGCTTCCTATGGCGTCGAAAGACGTGCAGCTTGGTGCGGATCATATGCGGCCTTGATCCATGAGTCGATGATGAACTCGGCGCAGGACACTTTCTGGAATGCGGATCGTGATATGCCTTCGCTTGCGGACCGTGAGCCGCTTACCGATGCCGATCACCCCGGGTTCGTTCTCGAACGTTCGGCGGATCGTGTCGGTGCTGTAACCCCACATCTCCGCAATTTGGGCCACCGTATAGTGACGTTCGATGCAAATTGTTTCAGTCGGATTCATACGCGATGGACTGGGAAAAATATTTGACATGTTTCGACTGCTCTCAAAGAGTATCTGCGTTGCCAACCGCCAAAGTTACCTGTGGGGAGAGTTGCGGGCCTGGCTAGGCATGCAAACGGATGAGAAGTTCGATTGCGTTATCGCTGTAAGATAAGAGCGGCGAAAGCGCAAACTCATCCCAAGATCGCCCCATTTTCACGTCTAATTTTCGCTACTAACAATAGACCCAAGTCATTCCCTTCATCCTCTACCCGGCACGAGTGGCTTCCACAACAGGCGCGCAACCTCCCTTGAGACGCCCACGACCCTTCTCCTTAGCGTTTTGGACTGGGTAAGTGTGTGGCTCGCGCCTGATAAGGCGTACCGCGCGGAATCCCCTGCCATCTACATAAAACAAATTGTTTTTCGTGTCAAACGACCCGGCCTAGAACCCGTCCACGCAAGTGGGTTTTTGTGGAAGTAGTTGAAAAGGTGAGGCGTTTGGGTCCATTTCAGGAAAGGCACAGAGATGGTCGGCTGTTTCGCCCGCGAGCATGTTGAAACGAATTCGGACGCAACCCCAAAGTCGCTGCCGGAGACGACCGAGACTGGTAGTCCTGATGCTCTGGACGACCCCGTGAATGCGAAACCACCGCGGCGGCACTGTGTTAGTCGTGTGGCATGGTAAGAGACTGCGAAGTAAAGGCTTCGCAAGGAGATCCGCCAGTTTAGAAACGCTTCACCGTTGCCAGCGAACGTGCCACGTCCTATAAGTCCCGGCCACTTTCCTCTTGCCCATGGGTCCAGACGTAGCTGTTCTTAGCCGTGTGCAGCTTCGGGGCGTCGGGCACGCACGCGAGTCTAGACGCGGTTCTCACAAACGTCGACCCGTGAAAAAAAAGTGGCAACTGACACGGTCTCTCTTTGGTCACGGACATGGGCGCATCGACGACTGCGCCGCCCAATGGCGATCTACGCTCTTGGGACGCACTGACGAACCTGCGTTAGGCCCCAGTTCCGCCGCTCGACAGAGTGCCGGCTTCTGAGGTTTCTGCTTGGCCGGGGCGTAGCAGGGTATCTACGTTTGCCTTCAATCGGACCAAGGCCGCCGCATGGAGTTGCGAAATGCGCGATTCATCTACGCTCATAAGCTCGGCAACCTGTCTCATGGTTAGGCCATGCTTATGGTAGAGCGTGACGATTTGGCGTTGACGCTCCTGCAGCCGGGAAAGGGCGCGATCGAGGATTTCCAGCTGTTCGTTCCGGTAGCAGAGGTCGAAGGGATTGGGATCATCACCCGCCAGGAACTCTGGCTCAATGGACGTCTGTGCGTAGGTCGGCGCCGCTGAGAGGGTGCGCGCACCACAATCAAGCCCCGCACTCTGAAGCTCGTTCAGCTCACGGTGCCACTGCGCCAGATTCATTCCCTGCACCGCGGCCATCTCCTCGTCCGTGACGGGGCGACCGAGCTTGACCTCCAGTTCGTGATAGAGCTTTTGGATTCTTTGGTTCTTGCGCCGTAAGTCCCGGGAGGCCGGATCGGCGCTGCGGAGGCCGTCCAAAATACTTCCGCGAATCCGGTGCCTGCGCGTAGGTCTCCAACCTCACCCGCTTGCTCGCGTCAAACTTGGTGACCGCATCGACCAGTCCCAGCACGCCGTCTGAGAACAGGTCATCCAGTTCCACATGGGCAGGCAGGCGTTTGCGAATCCTCAGAGCCACGCGCTTTACCAAGGGAAGCATATCAACCAACAGCTTCTCCCTGTCCTGGAGGGCCTTTCCCTCGTGCCTTCTCCTGGGACGCAAAATAGGAGGAGTCAGGGGTCGGCGCGGTCGCGCCGGCGAGCGAGGGCGAAGATTGGCCACTGCCGTCAAGCTGCTCAGTTGCTGAAAAGTGGGAACGGATTGAGTTGCCATAGAAACCTTCGTCACTCTGGAATAGACCCATAAAGGTCAGCGCCTTTCGACCTTGGGCTTCGTTGCCATCGTCCGGAGGCAACATTTCACCGTCAGCGTGAAGCCTGCGGCTCCATGCTCTGTGTACCAACTTGGTTCTTGGGGAATTCCTTAGGCGGGTGCTGTTGTCAGCGTGGCAGGATGACTATGATGACGAGTTCAGAATGAAGAGAATGGCTGCGGGCTCGTTCAAGATACGTCGCTTTATTCAAGGCCGATCCGAACCGTTTCGCCGAAAGGTGCGGTTCTGCGCGAATCGGTCACCCAAAGGACTGGGTATTCCGGGGTCTCCGGATACGAATGGCAGCACAAGTCGGTGAGATAGATAAAGCAGACTGGCGCGATATTGTTCTCGGCCACCCACTGGAACGCCGGGCAAAAATCAGTGCCCCCACCGCCTTTAGGCTCAAGTCGCACTGGCTCTGAGGGGCCAAACTGTTGAGTGCTTTGAACCGCCGCGTCGCAATACACCACGTGGATGGCTTCCGGCTGCGCCTCCTCGGAAATTGCCGAGATCTCACCTGCAAATTGTTCCAGCTCGAGTTTTCCGATCGAACCGGAAGTGTCGACCGCAATCACGATCTCGCCCAATCCTTGGCGCTCGACCGAGGGCAAGTACAGGCCCGAAGCGATGTAGCGTCGATTGGGAGGCGTCCAACGGTAATCCGCCGGCGTGGTAGCGGCCACAAAATCACGCAGGATCGCTCGCCAATCCTGCTGGGATTGGCGGCTGTCGCTAAGGGGCCTTTCGATCCCGGCGGGTTCGTGTCCCCACGCCTTGGCGGACCGCAGCGCCTGTTCTGCGGCGATGCCCCACTCATGCTCCTGGCGACGCTTCTCGGCCGGCGAAGCTGTTTGCCCGTGCTCGTCCGTCGCGTCCCAGACCTCGCCGAACCCTCCGGGCCGCATCGACGCTGGCCCCACGGCTTCACCCGTTCGTCCGCCCACTCTGGTCTGAAACCGGCTGATGCGAGGGGTCTGGCTTCGGAGTCGGAGGGCAGCAGTGCCGTCTGTCCCTTGCGGACCGGTAGCCGTCCCCCCGCCAGCATTCGTCTGCTGCGCTGCGGCTTTGCTGCCCCGTCTCCCTCGCTTCTTCTCCGCAGCAACCGGGCGTAGATTTCTTCCGCGCTCAAGTTCGTTGAAGGCAGGATCGATGAGCGCCCCAGCCGGAAGGTCGAAACCGTTTCCGATCAGAATAGGGTTGATGGCGAAGTCGGCGGCTTCATTCCAGAGCTCTGGATCGCGCTCGCCGCGGCGGCACTGGTGGCCCAGCGCGCAGTGTAGGACTTCGTGGGCGAGCGTTCCCTCGAGTTCCGCTGGCTTGAGTTCATCCACGAAGGCGGGGTTATAGACAATCCGCGAGCCGTCAGTCGCCATCGTTGGCAAACTTCCGGGTATCAGTTTCAACCTCAAGCTGAGCGTGCCGAAAAAAGGCTGCCCAAGCAAGAGCTGAACCCGCGCCCGGGTCAGCTTTTGTGCCGTGGTCGTGTGAGAAGGCTTCACGCCGCCCTCCCTTCGTTCGGCACAGGGATTAAGTACCCACTCATATATCCCGCCATCCGCGCAGAAATGGCCGCCGCGGCTTTGGCAGTTTCCGTTCTTACCGACTCCGACTTCCGCAGTTCTTGGGGATCGACTAGCAGTGAGGCGCGCACCTGGGCAGCCAGGCGTTCGAGTTCTGGATCCCCAGTGACATTCAGCTTGGGCAGGACATCGACGAGTTTCACCAGATTGGTGACGACGGAATCGCGGAAGGGATGTTCAACCCCCTCCCCCGTCACTTTGTAGGCTTGGAGGCGTTCGGCCAGGTGACTGACCGCCTCGTACAGCCGCTGCCATAGCTCACGACTCGCGACCTGAAGCGATGCCTCGACGGCGGCGGTGATCTGCCGCTTGATTCGCTCTTTCTCCTCGTCGCCCAGTGTGACTCGGAAGTCGCCTGCATCCGGCAGAGGCATCACTTTGGTCTCGAAGGAAAACTTGGAACGAAGTTCCTCGGGAGCCGGATAATCCTCCGAACGGAACAGACCGCCAAGTCGTACCCTGGCCTCCTCCACAAGCTGTCCGAACTGCTGGGTCAAGGTATCGATGGCTGGTGTGAACTGGTTCGATAGCTGCCGCATTCTCTCCGTGTGGTCCATATACGCTGCTGCTGGGAGCACGCGATAGCCGTTATCGTCCCAGGGCAGGGTCATGAAGTAGTGATCCTGACGGGCCTCGCTCACGATCTTTTGGACCTCGGCGAGCGCCGCTTTGGGGAGAAGCACTTTGTGATAGCGGCCGGCATCGGGCTGCGCGCCGTGGCGCTGCGCGATTTCCTCGGATGCTTCGGGGTCGTGTTTCCGCGCCGACCACATACTGATAGAAAGCGAGCACAGCATGGCCCGCGAGGACAGAGATGGTTCTGGAACAGAGATGGGGTTCATAGCGATGTTTCCTGTCGTCTTTGGAGATGTGTTTTCTGGGATACAAAAACAGTGAGAGCCATGCCTTGCCAGTTCTGGCTATGTAGGCTTCATAAGTAGGTCAACGATTCGATGGCGATCGTGCCAATCGCTCATAAACCCGCCCTTGAATCGCAGAATCTGGAATCTCAGATGCGGAGCCTTTGACCCACGACTACCTGTCCTTCCGATTCGGATTTGTCTGGACCGCGTTGCTTGGGAGGATAAATAGGAGTATCTTACCGGTCAGTCGGGAACTGAAGGCGGAAACGCTTCCTCCGGCTTTGATATGATTACGTATGCAGAACCATCCACTAGAGTATTGATTGGAGCCCATGTTCAAAGCCAAAATCAAAGCAAGAGATGCCACCCTAGATAGCGCCGGTTTCACCCAGGCATTGCCGGGTTCCGCAACCGAACTCCACGGAGGAATCGCCGCTGGTAGTGCAGTTCCAGACTTTCCGTCAACGCGCTACCAGGGGAGCAAGAGGAAAATAATCCCCTGGCTCGGGATGCACCTTCGGGACTTGGATTTCACCTCCGCTCTTGATGTTTTTGGGGGCACTGGATCTGTTAGCTACCTCCTCAAGAGGATGGGCAAGGAGGTTACCTATAATGACTATCTGCGGTTCAACCACCTCATTGGCTTGGCGCTCATCGAAAATGATGAAACTGTCCTTACGCAGGACGAGATCGACCATGCAATGATTTCGGTGGGGGATCTTCCCCATGGTCTGGTCCGCACCGTGTTCCAAGGGGTGTACTACACGGACGAAGAAAACCTGTGGATTGACAATGTGGTAACCCGAATTCGCGGCCTTGACGCTGAACCGTCTGAGCTAGCCTATAAGCAAGCTCTTCTCTATTACGCGTTATTCCAGAGTTGTCTAATTAAGCGCCCATTTAATCTCTTCCACCGCCGAAACCTTTACTTAAGACTTGCAGATGTAAAACGACAGTTCGGCAACAAATACAGCTGGGAAAAAAGCTTCAATGAACGATTTATCGCATTTTGTATTGAAGCCAATAAGTTCGTGTTCAAAGGAGCAAGGCCTTGTCGAGCTCTCTGTTATAACGCCTCGGACATTCCTGCAGCTGACTATGACCTGATTTACATCGACCCACCTTATCTCGCCAGGAAGAGCCATAATGAGACTTCGGATTATCGAAAGTGCTATCACTTTCTTGAGGGGCTGTGTACGTATGATTGGTGGAGAGATATGATCGACTACAGGTCGCCAAATCTTCGCCTTAAGGAATCAGTTCCAAACGACTGGACCGACGTAGGCAGACAGCCTCTGGCGCTTGATGCACTTTTCGAAAAGTTTAATAAAAGTATAATTGTCCTTTCGTATAAGAAGTTTGGCGTCCCCAGCATCGACACCTTGACCAGAATGCTCAAGCGTCACGGGAAGAGCGTTCGCACGTACAGTCGGCACTACAAATATGCGCTCAACCATCAGAACGGCACAGCGAAGTTTAACCGGGAGGTGATTCTCATCGCAGAATGAGGATTTGCAACCATGGCTGAAACTTTCACTTCCCAGATCACAGTCGACAAAACCATAGTTTCATTGTTGAGCAAATTTACCTATGAGCGGAGTTTCCCATACGCGTTTCGTGAGGTTGTCAGCAACGCCTACGATGCGGATGCAACTGAGGCCCGGATTGACGTAGACTTAAGGAAAGACAGAGTTGTCATCCATGACAATGGAACTGGGATGACGAGGAAGGAATTCGATTTCTACCTTCGAATCGCGGGGCAAAGTCGTGGCAAGCGGGAAACACCAAAATTTGGCCGCAAGAGAATCGGCCAATTTGGTGTCGGATTTCTGGCCATCCTTCCATTCTGCGAGACCCTGCAGATAACGTCGACGACCGAGAATTCCGAGGAAATATTTACCGCGCAAATCCCAGCGTGGAGGTTTTTTAAGCAAGACAGCAGAGTAACTGACGTTGGAGAAATCGAAGTCCCTGGTGAAATTACTAGGAATCCACAGCTTAAAGGTCAGCATTTCACGCAGATCACACTGCAGAAACTGAGCGAAATTGCGAAGCGTTACTTTAACCGGAAAGGGCAGGCGGACAAGGCGGATCGCGTAGCTATACATCCGCGCATAATTAAAGGGACATGATGGCTAGCAAAAAGGCAGCAGCCTGGGTCGGATCAGCTCAGGGTAGGATTGCATATCCCCGAAGACGCGGGTCAAAGTGGCGACCAGTTCGCCTTGACTGGCGAAGTAGCGATCATGAGTTCCATTTTTGCGGGTGTATTGCCACAGCCGCTCGGTGGGATTGAGTTCGGGCGAGTAGGGCGGGAGTTGGTGGACTTCCAGCCAGTGGCGGTTGGACTTGAACCAGCTCCAGACCTCGGAGTCCTTATGATACGAGGCGTTGTCTTGAATGAGAATGGCCCCGCGGCGGCGATAATGAGGGGCCAGGCGATGCAGGAAGTCCAGATAGGTGGAAGCATTGAAGACGGGGGCTTGGCCATAGTGGAAGCGGGCAGCTCCAGAGCTCGATAGCGCCCAGGATCTTCACGCTCTTGCGTTCGCCGGTGACGGGGATCTCGGGCGGATGGCCGAGCCGGCTCCAGGTAGCGTGCAGGGTGGAGTCCTGCCGGAAACTGGCTTCGTCGGTAAAAATCAGCGCCCGGTTCTCGGTGCGGGCTTTTTTTTAAGGCGGGGATAAAGGTAGCGATGCCAGCGGTCCTGCTGGTGGCGGTCGGCACGGGCCAGCACCCGGCGGGGCCGCTGCACGGAGAAACCCAGGTCATGAAGCAACTTGCGCACGTGCCCAGGATGGTAGACGACGCCGAACTCTTCCTCCACCACCCAGGCGATCATCGGCGAAGTCCAGATCCCGGTGTCCAACCCATAAGCCACCGGGCCGCTATCCAGGATGTCGCCGAGGCGGCGGTGCTGGGCCTCGCTCAAGCGCGCGGGCCGTCCGGACCGGTAACCTTCCAGGAGGCCCTCGACGCCGTGCGCCTGATAGCGAGCCAACCACTCGGACACCTTGGAGCGCGGCGCCTTCAGAATTCTGGCCAGATCGCCGCTGGTCCGGCCTTCGGAATTCAGGACCACGGCCTGCAGGCGTTTCGCCACGCGGTACGCACCTTCCTGCTCCGCCTCCTTACTCAATCGGATCAACCGGCGATAGGTCAAGGGATGCAACCGCAGCAGGCGAGGAAGCATGGCTACTCCTCCTGCGAGAAGTATGCCATACAGGGGCAGCTTATGTCCCTTTAATTATGCGCGGATGTATAGCTGGTCCCCCATGGACAGACTCCGGTGGGAATTGCAGGAAGACCTGCCGTTGTCATTCCCCGAAAACTCAAAGCTGAAACCCATTTTGACGTATCCCGAACCCATAGGCATGGATGTCTATTTCCAGGGTGACCCACTGCACAGGAATTGCGTCGAGGGTGAGGTTATCGAGAAGGGGGATTTACGGGTCGAAGGCGTTGCGATCCGATATGCGATCATGACACCTTGGAAAGCGGTCAAACCATTCGAACTCCGCAAGCTGAAAATGAGACTGAATAACGTGGGGGTCGGGCCAAGACAGGATTTCGGAGTTGAAGTGGGCCGCAGATATAGCAGGCTGCACTGGCTATCCGGGGAAGTACATTTCCTGAGCGGTTTAGACGGAGCAATTACACTCAGCCGGGACACGTTCGTCGCCACGCCAGAGTACGAAGCTGTGTGCGAAAAGCTCGGGTCAATCTTACGTAAATGGGCGGATTACGTGGAAACAGTCGATGTCGCAGCGCGGGATATGACTAGGCATCTACGAGGGGGAAAGCAAGTTGCTGTTGCGTCCAAGAAAGTGGTGCTCGAAAGGAACATTAGGGCTCTGGAGGGTCGGGGCTTCGCGATACGGCGCATAGAGAACAGTGGGGAGCCCGGGGCCCAGCCAGTCCACGTAGACAAGGAAAGAAGGGAAGTTACCGTCTATGAAGAGCATCCAGGCTTAGAAGACACGATATCAATCGCTGGCAGAAAACGCCGCATCCTGTATGTCCGCTCTTTGTCAAGTGAGATTACTTACGAAAATGCCTGTCGACTGAATGAAAAAGGCGACCTTGAGATTGAGACTCAGTACCCGCTTTTCCGATCGAAACGGTACGGGGATATTTTTAAGAAAATATACATCATAGCCGTCTTGGCGAGGGCCGAGTGCTCGTCGCCAAGAGAAATGTATAGATTTATTCTCTCTCAGATCCACGACGAGTTCAGAAATTTCTGAGGAGAACTGGCGGAGGTTCTCGAATGTACATATCCTACTTTTCTATTTCGGGGTACAGGAGTCTCAAGGACGTAAAGATCAATGCTATGCTCCGCGTGTGCATCTTCCATGGTCTCAACAACTCCGGCAAATCCAATATCCTGTCGGCATTGGAGACAATTTTTTGTCGAAAAGTATTAGTTGAGGAAACGACGGTTGGAGGGGTGACAAAGCACGAGAGGAAGGCCAACTTCTGGCAAGGCAGGATCAGTCAATTTCGCGACAACTTCTATTGCAATGAGAAGCAAGACATTGTTTTTTCTGTCTCCATTACATTTACTCATGAGGAGTTAGCGTTCCTAATGGACGTACTTAAAAACCTGCACGCTCCCCTGGCGAAGCCGGGACACAAGAAGGTTCTGACCTTGAGCGGAAGAATAAAGTACGTCGATGAGGACACGGCGGATATGGTGTTGGAGAGGGCCGTCTTCAACGAGCATCATGTCCTTTTCGAAGTGGACAAAGACGGGAAGAAGAGTTTTTTCCCAAAATTGCCGAAGCTAACTGCGGAAGAAAAACTGGCCTACTTTGAGGAGTTGATGAACATGCTCGCTGACTCCTTCACGCTTCTTTCCTCAAACCGCTATCTCACTGCCGAGGGCGCCCTTGAGGAATCGAAAGAGGAGTTATCGCTATCTCCGAAGAACTTCAAAAAGTGGCTCTTTAAGCTTGCTCTGAGCCGACAGGGACACGCAACATTCGAAGAAATAAAGGCCATGTTCAAAGATGAGCCGTTTTCCATCGGTGAGATCGGCTTCAGCAGGGATCGCGACGAGATAGAGATCATGGTCCAAGGGCCGAGGGTGCGGCTGCCGATAGGCCGGCTGGGGTCTGGTCACCAACAGATCCTGTACATTATTGCCAACCTAGTGCTGAATAAGAGGAAGATGCTTGGCATCGAAGAGCTTGAGATAAATCTGTCTCCGACGGCGCAGAAAATACTCTTTGAGAAACTGAAACACCATATCTATAAAAGCTCAGACCTCGCCAGCCAAATCTTGATTACTAGTCATAGTGATTATTTTAGTGGCCGCCAGGACGTTCGCTGCTATGGTGTCGAACATAACGGCGATTATACAGTCGTCAAGCCGTGGACCCAGGCTACCAAGGCCGGCTTTTTCTCCCGCGCTTCCTCATAAAGAGCAGGGAGAGTTATACTGCGGCTCACGGGTTGACTCCGTTACTTTTCGTCCTGAATGTTGATCAACTTGATAACGCAGGTGATACCGAGGACCGCGGGGTGCGTGCTGCGATCTGCTTTTCGCCAACTGCGCTAGGCGTAGCTTTTCACCTGTCGGCAACTGCGGCACACTGTCGCCACACGATAGACCCGGCTGCAGCTTCCCAATTGCTTCGAGGCAATCTGCGTAACTTATGACGGTTTTGCTTGGACGGACTCGGAAACCACCGCACCATTCCCGAAGGGAACAAACTATGCCCGGTGTTTATCGCTCGTATTGCGCGCCCTCCCCACCGGAATCACTTACTACGAGATCGCGTGGTGGTTCTCGACGGCCCACTTGGTGTAGCCAGCGGTACAGCGAATGGCGGGGGCGCGGAGGGTGGCGTCACGCACGCATAGCACCCGAAACTCGGTGGGCAGGCGATTCAGGTACAGGCAGATACGGTCGAAGTTGGTGTCCGAGGCGCATCGGGCCAGCGCGGAAGCGACCGCGTACTGCGCGGCTGCATTCTCCGGCACCGGTTCCTGAGTTGGGTTCAATAGAATCGCATCGATGTTGGGCAATTCCCGGAACATCCGCAAAAAAGCCGAGAATTCCGTGGCCGCGCCGGTGCCCACCGCTCCTGCTATGACTTCGTGCTCAATCGCTGGGTTCGAGTGCGAGTCGAGGGAATCGAGAATGCGTGAGACAAACTCCCAGGAACGTGGCGATGGGAAAGCGTTGGCGTCGCGGTCGAAGGCGCTCAGCAGCTCCGGCCGGAAGCGAAGGAAAGCAATCACCTCAGGACGAATCCCCGCCTGAATCGCCCATTCCGACCATTCCTGCACATCTACCTCAAACTCCAAATGCACGAAACGATTCCGGAGCGGAGTCGGCATCCGTGTCGTCACTGCCCGGTCCGAATCGCGGTTCCCGGCAGCGATAATGGCCCAGCCATCGGGTAAGACGTATTCGCCCAATTTGCGATCAAGGACCAACTGATAGCAACTGGCCTGCACCATGGCTGGCGCCGCATTCAGTTCGTCCAGAAAGAGAATGCCCGTCCCGTTCTGCGGCAAGAACTCCGGCGTCGCCCATTTCGATCGGCCGTCGCTGCCAAGGAACGGCAGACCCCGTAGGTCGACCGGATCGAGCAAAAGGGCCCGCACGTCTTGAAGGGGCACATTCAACGTTTCGGCAAGCTGCTTCACGACACTGCTCTTCCCGACGCCAGGTCCTCCCCAGACAAAAACAGGTCTCCGGGCTGCGACAAGGACGCGTAAAGCGTCAGATACGGCGGATGCTTTCATGACGGTCTCCTTTCAGGCTGAACTGGACGAAATCCCCAATCGGATGGCGGAAGGATCAGGAACGATGAAAGGTGGGAAATGGCGGGTTCGGTGCTATCATTTGTCGACCCGTGAAAAAAAGTTGGCAAGCGACGTGTCAGAGGGACTGGAAGCAAGTATCCGAAGTCGCTGGAATTCGGGCCTCACGTCACATCAGATATGTGCGTTGACGCATAAGATGAGAATCGACGCATTGAAGAATCAAGGACTTACGCTGCGTGGGACCCCATAACGTGAGACTCGAACCCCCCCTAACGTGCGACTGTCGCTACGAATTTACGCATAAAGTGCGAATACCGCTTAAACGGAGGACTTCCCTGCTGAGCCATACTGCAGCCATCGTGTCGCAGGTGATTCCGCATCCGCAAGGGCCGCAAGACGTGACCCGCCCATTATCAATCCCAGTCGCATTTTATGGGGGCTCAGTCGCACGTTATGCGTTCACCCACAAGATAGTCTGATCGTCGGCGGCGCGATCATGAACACCCGCTTGTGCTCCCGCAGTTCCCGCAGCGGTAGCACGATCCGCTGCGGGTCATAATGGCTCCGCATGCCTTACATACCGGCGCGTCCGTCTGGTCCGTGCCCGATCCGTCCCCCAAAGGGGAGGAGGGCGCCAAAGCCGTCGCTTCGCCTTCGGCGCCCATTGGGGGAGGAGATTTAGGCGGGAGTAACCTGAGGCTTAACCAGCGGAAGAGATAATCCAGAAGGGACTTTGCGTATCCAATCTCCGGGTTCCCTGACCATCCACTCGGTTCGAACCGCGTGTGGCTGAACTTGTCGCAAAGCACCTTGAGCGGTACGCCGTATTGCAGGGCGAGCGACACTGCGGTGGCAAAACAATCCATAAGGCCGGATACCGTCGAGCCTTCCTTCGCTGTCGTGATGAACATTTCCCCAGGGCGCCCGTCGTCGTAAAACCCGACAGTCAGATACCCTTCGTACCCGCCTACGTTGAAGTGATGGACTATGGCTTTACGCTCGTCGGGTAGGCGCCTCCGAATGGGCTGCGCGGCCACCGCTTCTTCGATTTCTGCCATACGGACCTCTCAGCAAACTCCACTTCGCGCCATTAACGGCGCTTTCTCTTATTCGACGCTGGAATCAATATCAATTTTGGCGAAGCGCCTCCTGTGACCCGGATTTCCATTTTCAGCCCCGGCTTCCAACGACCTGCTCTTGAAAGCGTACCGGGCGTGTTGAGGCCGAGCGGTCTTGAAAGCCATTTCGATGCTGCTCGATCCAGCGCCGCGTATGGAGCTTGAGCCCCTCCAACCATACCTGCGGATTACGGGATTTGAGCAGGCTGAACTCAAAATTACTGACCCTACCACCCAACTGTCGTTCGCTCGACACACGCATGTATTCACGAAGCTCGCCACTTAACCGTGCCATGGGGATGTAAAGCCAGGCAGGCGTCAAAACGAAGGCGAGTTTGTCCGCCAGGCATAGCTTCGAGTACTTCTTCCCAACTCTTGCCGCCCAATGCCTGGGATGGCCCAGGACAAAGTCGCGCCATTCGGCACCACAAAGCCAGCCCATGATCCGGCCTCCCAGGACAACATGCTGCTGCCCCTCAGAGCCCTCCATGTTGGCTTTTCCAACGTAGCCTACGTCGTGGACAAGGAAGGCTAACCACAGCCTGGGATCCCAGGGGAAACCGTATAACCTTAACCACGCCCAAGCAACGAAGAACGGGTGGACCAGAATCGAATGCACCCCAAAAATCACGCTCTTGGTTCCGACTCTCATCCAGAAAAACCTCCCACTGTTGTTGTTACACCGTTTTGGCACTGCTCTTCCGAGGCAGTAGGCTTCTCGACGATGCTCATCACGACTGCTTCTGCCTTATTTATTGCCTCCAATAGCATTGCAAGGTCACTCGTTCGCCCTCGCACAGCAATCCGGAATACGATTTCAATTTCGATGTCGCCGACAGGTGTCACGCGTGGCCCTCCAGGAACGCTCTCGATGAAGGGACAGCGGGTGCGGCTACCAGATAGTGACAATGCGAACATCCACAGCAAGTCACCGCTTTTGTAATGGCGCGAGTTACCGCTTCGAATTTCGCGGGCACTTCCAGACGTTCTCCTCCGCGTGAATAGAAGGCTGGCACGACAGCCCCGGCGCTCTCCTTGTCCTTCCCCCAGAGCTCAAGCTCCAGGTAGCCATGCACTCCCCGGAACAACGTCTGGCTCTCCAGGGGCGGGCGACGGCCGTTTTCAGCTTCGCCAATGCGATAGCCCGTGATGAGAAGCTCGTACGTGCGCCCCGTCCGCAGCATTTCCACCCGCACCAGGACGGGAGCGACCACCACGGCATGAACTCCATTCACACCGATGGCATCAATGGGATGGAGGTAAGCCAAAGGCTCGCCATCTTCGCCGGAGAAGGTCACGTAGTGACCCATCTCGCGAATAGCGCCGCCCGATTCCACTCCCCGGATCACGTAGCGCCGCGCCAGATGTTGGTGCTCCAATCCCACTTCCGCCCGAGCAAGAATTCCAACCTGCCGTAACTGCCTGCGCACTTGCCCGGGCAAGTTGAGACCCTGGTGCGACGAGCTCTGACTTCCGCCTTTCATCTCTTGGCCTCCAGTATCAAGTCCCGTCCGCGTCACAACGCCTCAGGCCTCCTGCCGCACGCGGATCGGGCAACCAACCGCCTCGCGGATCATCTCCTTCGTGCAACCTGCCCAGCACTTGTAAAATCGCGGATCGTCGATCCGGATAGCCAGGTTGTCACCGCTGCGGTCATGCCCTGCCTGCGCACAGGAGGGGCAACGAGTGACGTAATTCCGGCCGACCTTGCGAACCTTCCCTACGTGCTCGAGAATGCGGAATTCCGACCCCCCGGAGTTGGCGCGCGGGGCTGCGGGTTCGGGGCAGCGCGGGCGGCGGACCGCTTCCGCAGGCAGCGTTTTCCCTGCAACGAAGCGCCTCATCTCCTCTTCACTGACCTTTCTCAATTGCTTCAGATAGGCCATCTGCTTTTCCGGGTCGTATTCAGCCCCGTAGAACCAGAACCGGCGACTGGCCCCACGATGAATCCCGAGCGGCCCTCGGATGGCGTTTCCGAACTCGCCCGGCCCGAGTTCATCGTGCTTGGGGAAGATTTCGATTCCTTCGGCCAATCCGTTTCCCTTTACCGGCACGCCAAGCCGCGACGCCAGGTTGTGGATGTAGATACGGCAGTCTCGGGCCAGGAGTGGTGTTTCCAAGAAGATCCACAAATGCCCGCCCCGCTGGCTCATCTCCAAGGCCGCCTGGACCTGGTCTTCACTCAGGTAGTACTGGAGCTTCACGAGGTCCTCCATGGCGCCCTTGTAATCAGCGTCGATGGCGACCCACTTGCACCGCTGCGTGGCGGGGTTGATGGCGTAGAGGCCGATGGTGATTTCGCCCTCGATGTGGCGCCGGATCGTATCTGAGGTCAGGCTGAGCCCTTGGCCGGTCGTCTTGTCTGTGGGCCGGTAGTAGTAATGCCGGCCGCTTTCCGGGTGCGGCCGGTCGGACTGGAGGGTGTACGCCCGCCGGTTCACGAAGAGGCGGAAATAGTCCTCCACCACGTCAGCCGGCGCTTTCAGACGAAGCCGCTGCATCTTTTCCTCCGTGAAACCCGGTGGCCGCCACAAGTCCATACTGATTGGAAATAAAACGAGAAATATTTTCCGTCAAATGGGGTGGCTGCCAGTTGGGCCGATATTGTGTTTTCAATTACTTACAGGTGGGGGATTCGTTGAAGGCTCTGACTCTACAATTTGCAATCTGAAATTTGCATTGCGGCCGAAGGCTGCGCTGTGATCTTTGCGGGGAGACCAGTCCTCAAGCTGGGAGTCTTCCCAAAACCGTGGGCCTCTGGCCGGGTGTAACGAACCATTGGACGGGCGATTCAAGCAATGCCGGGGATTCCACGAGCCCGAAAAAGTGGCATTGGTTGATCAGAACATCGAATTGCGACGGGCTATACCCACCGTAGTTCCGATCATCGAAATCAACCCAAAGCCAGATACACCGCTTCCGGTCGTAGACGTAAATCGCTCCGGAGTCGTGGGACTCAGGGTGGGCGGCAAATACCATCAGTGCTGTGGGGAACTGGAACCAGCGAAGGATCTTGGGGTACTCGGCAAACTCCAACAGCTTGGCAACGGCTCCGTCCACGGTTTCCAACTTACTCAATTCAAACAGCTTGGTGACTTGCATTGGGCCGAACATAGTTCCTCCTTTTGTTGCTGTGGGCTTGCAGATTTTCCAACTGTAGGTTGTCAGAATTAGTGAAATTCTGTGCCAGTTTGAAAATTCGTGTCACAGTTAGTGAGATAATCCTACCAGACAGAGTCGTGGCGATTGGGTGCGCAGGTCGCAGCGTGCAACATGCAACTCTCTGATCCGGTCAAAGGGGAAGGGCGTCTCTAGTGCGGGAGGCGGCCAAAACAAGTGTCACCCTCGGGTCGCAACGATCTCGTCGACGGTTACGTCAGGCAAGCTTCCTGCGCGTGTCGCGAGGAGGGATTAAACCGGAAGCCCTTGTCCTGGAATGTTTGCCAGCGAGGCGGATCGTATCCACGCACTACGATCTCCCGGAACTGGCTATATGAAAGAATTTGGGGTCGCTCCTGCATGGCGACCGCAACCAGCCGTAATACTTTCCGGAGAGAATCGTCTTGGGTCACATAAACATGGCAACGTGGCAGGTACACGGCCTGCGACAAGTCAAAGTAGCCCGGGTTCTTCTTGTGACCATAATTCTGCGCTTGAATGCAGCGAAGGTAGACGGCTGCGGCGTTGGCTAGAAAGAAGCTCTGCCAGCCGGGCATGTTTTGTAGGAAGTCCAATTCTCGACCCTTCAATCGATGCGCCAATGGAGAAACTTGAATAAAGTAATCGACGGTTGATTCGAGGAACTTCTCGTCATTCCTGAAATGTCGAATCAATCTTGAAGCGCGAGTGATCCCTTTCGCAGCAGCCGCGCCCAAGACTTCTTGAAAGTGAGGGCGCGCATTCTCGTACATCTGCCGGAACTCACATTCCTGCTCTGCCCTGTACCGGTTCGCATCCTCGATATCTGCTTGCTCAATCTCTTCAGGGGCATTGAGGGCAATCCAAAGCCCTTCCTGCTCCTCTGCTATCGTAATGGTTGCGGAGGTCTGGCTGAGAGCGTAGGTATCAATTTCGCTCCTAAACAAATCGCCAGCGAGAGCCAGCGGGCGGCAGCCACCCGAGAGCTGGAACATGAGGCGCAAGAGGGCTGCGCGTTTATCCGCTGTTGGGCAGCAGGCTCCCTCCAGGACATTGACGGCCGAGATGAGTAATTGGTGCGGTGCTTCGGTCAAATATTCAATCAATTGGGCGCGCAGCAGCGCCGGCTCGGCAAGGATGTAATCGAAGACGTGACTGTCGAACCCCAGATATATGCTCATTGGAACATCATAGCATTCCGGAATCCCTCTGTGGACGGCATAGCCGCCACCAAAGACACGTGGCTTTATGGCAATCCGTGTGCGGGGTGTCACGCTGAGGATCATGGCGTGATATTATTTGCGCCGCAAGCCTCGGACGCCTGAGTGGGATTGGTCTCTTTCGGCTTGGCCCCGTTGCCGTTCGCAGATGGGGAAAGCATCTGCATGTACGAGGCAACGATGTCATAGGATTTCCGCTCGTTGCCCTCCCGGTCCTTCCATTTGCCAGTGCGAATGGCCCCCATTAGTAATCCATGACCCTTTGAGTTGGCCGCTTAAAGCGGTCCCATTATCCGCCTTCGGATTCGAACTTTTTCCACATTCGCATGAAGAGTCCAATCGACCCTGGGCCAAATCCGGCGAAATGATTGCTCCAGTAGCCCATGACCTGAATCCGACGCTTGAGCAATTTCCCGATGATTGGAATCCATTCCTGCATCTCGGGTTCGCGATTTAGGATAATCCGGTCCCTGCGTGTAGTCTGTCCCTCGATGCCCTTGCGGTCCCCAAGCCAGCGGATGTAAATAAAGTCAGCCGTCACCGGGTCGCCCATTTCAAAGTACTCATGTGGTCGTGGCATCCATGCTTGGTCCACGAGTGCCAGCGCAACGCCGTGTTGCCTTAAGACAGAGTACAGCTTCTCGGACAACCAGCCCTTATTCCTGACTTTTTCCGCCCATTTGTATCTCTTCGGTCTGGTACGTCAGCAACGCGCTGTATGTGGTTGGACACGATCATTTGCGCAATGACATGCGCGTGTCCGAAGTGGATCGTATTCGTTCGGTGACGCTCACCAACCGCCGCTTCGAGATTCCGGAAGACTTCGACTTCGAGGCTTTCACCCGGACGGCCTTCAATATGATTTGGGGTGAGACACAGGAGGTAAAGATTCGCTTTTCCGCGTCGCAGGCGCCGTACATCCGTGAGCGCACCTGGCACCCGAGCCAGAAAATTGAAACCGAGCCGGACGGGAGTATAATCCTGACGCTCCAGGTCGCCGATTTGTGGGAAGTCAAATTCTGGCTAATCGGCTTTGGCGCTGAGGCGGAGGTCTTGGAACCGGCCGAGTTGCGCGATGACGTTACGGCGGAGTGCCTTGGGGTTGTGCGGCGGGTCAGTTCGCTGAGGGGCGGGGGTGCATGATGGCCGAAGGAATGACGGCGCTTGGTCCAGACAAAGCTGCGGAAGAGCTACGGCAGTGGGCGTCCCTGGCAAGCAGCGCTAGGGGGGCTGATTGGGAGGTGATGCACGCGTTCATCGGAGCGACAAAGCCCAAGCTCGCTGCGAGAGAGAGCCAAATGCAGCAGCTTCTTTACAGGTCCAACGCGCGCCTGGCCCCTGTACTCGACCCCTTGCTCACTGACTTCGCTTTGCACCGATGGCTGAAGGGCGAAAGGGAGGAGGCATATTCGGATTGGTTGGCCTGGACCCTTCAACAATTAGGTTCTGTGGCCGCTGTCCTGGATGTGCTTGGTGTCGCTTATGCGAATGCCCCCACATCAGCTCTCGAGGCGAAACCAAAAGTCTCGCGCGAGGTATGGGTGATGCCAGAGGGGCGGCCCCCGGCGAGGAGGTTGGACTTACTTCTGCAATGCGGTGAGACTCTACTCGCCGTAATTGAAGTGAAGGTGGCAAGTCCTGAAGACGCAGACCTCGACAAAGACAAGTACTACGGGCAATGGGCTCGGAGCCAAAACCCTGATGCGGCGACTATCCTACTCGCGCTGGACGGGGCCAAAGAGGTTTATGGCGAGTTTGTTTTGCTTACGTGGGAGAGGCTATGCCTCAATTTGAGAAGACTTCTCCCCAAGCTCCGGGAGCAAAAGGGAGTCGTTGCAGCAGCTCTTACCGCAGCTTTCATCGGTGCGCTGGAACAGAACTTGCTTGGCTTCTCCGACTGGCCGCCGAACCCAGCAGTGTCTAAACATATCAGGGCGTCTCTTGAGCCGTAAGAGGAGGTACTTTTATGGAGATTGGCGATGCCGACCGAAAACTGATCAACGAAGGAGCTATTCAATATTTTGACGCGCTCCGAGCCCTCCGAGAGTTTCGCGAACTCATTCTGGGGTTATGTGCCGACGTAATGGAAAGACGTAGCGAAGCCCTCGCGAAGGCCATGAGAGCGCGGATGGACACCACTTGGGACTCGGTCTGGCCTGACAAGAATGAGCACCTTTTAAAGCAAGCCTTGTGGAGGACAGCGTGGATCGGCCGTTATTTACGTTTCCCTGACTTCGGGAATGCCTATTGGGGTATTGTATGTGGCCCCGAGGGTCCTCGCGCCGGGAAGGTGATTATTGTGACTGCCCTCGTGGGCTACGAGACTAATAATGCCGCCATCCGAGATCGGGCGCTGCGGCGATTCAAGGAGGCTGGCGTCGCGCGAATAGAGAACCTAGACCGCAATGAAGTTGACATCCGCGAGAAGCTTAACTGCGGGGAGATTGACCGATTCGCCGAGGTCCTGGAGCGAATGACGGAAGAATGGATCAAGATCTGGCAGTACGTTGGGGGCTTGCCGGGCATTGCCGAGGGGGCAGAGCCACACAAGGGGTAGCTACCCCTGGCGTATTTCCAACGCCGGCGCCTGACGCGTGTAGGGGCAGGCAGCGCAGGTCGCCGCGGCGATTCTCGCCTTCCTTGAGCAGTCCCACGAGAAGCTTTGGCCTGTGGTGCCCAAGGTTCACGAGCACTACCGCCGAGGAACATGACCCGGCGTGAGCTGGCTTCCACCAACTCATTCACCAACCCTGCCGTCGTCGTGAATCGCAAGCCTTGGGGCAGAAGTAACTCATCTGGAAGTGGCGGCGTTCGAGTGAGCACAGCGCGAGTCTTTGAGCCCAGAGCGTCGAGCCTGGTGCCTTTGAGTTCGTGCGCAAGGAAAACGGTGAAGGAGTATAATGCGAGTCGAAAGCACGATGGATATCACTATGAATATTAACACTCTCAAACTATGAACATCCAAGACATGTCCACACTTTTTGATGCCTTCACCAGAAAGTACCACGTGGAGGAGAAGAACGCTATCTGGCAGTTGCAGAGCCAGCAATTCCGCGACTTTTGGAACAAAAAGGTCATGCCCGGCGGCAAGGATGAACTTAACGATGCCGAAATTGACGAGATTGTTCGGATTCTCGACCGGCACGGAAAAGGTAATACGACCTCAAGCGAAGCCGTGGCCCGAGTAATGGTCCCTCAGGGAGCATGGAGAAGGATGTTCAATCAAATCAAAGCCCACTCGCAGCTTGCCAAAGCCCTCGACGAGGTTTTCACAAAATCGGACACTGACAAGCGGGCTGCCGCGATTGACAAAGTGTACGAAATAAATCAGGGTCGGGGTAACAACCTCACCGGGCGAAGTGGGAGTGCCATAAATGCGATGATTGCTGCCTACGACCCGTTCACAAACGTGAGCGTGGTCTCCTTGAAAGACCGGCGGAAGGTGATTGAGTACTTTGGCTTTGAAGGCGGACCCGACTTTGACGAGCACTCAGTTGGCAGAAAGATGGCGATCTCAAATGCAGCCATCCTCGAAGGGTTCAAGAAACTCGGCATCGGCCAGAATGCACGCACCATTTCGGTCTTTCTTTACTCGGCGGAGGTAAGGCCGTTATGGAAAGAAGAAGTCGAGCCGCCACCCCCCCCACCGCCACCCCCGCCCCAGCCCGAGGGTGAGGACCTCGCCCTCTTCTACATGGAAAGCCAGCTAGAGGACTTCCTTATCGAAAACTGGGACAAGACCGAACTGGGTGAGCGGTACGACTTGATTGAGGAAGACGGTGAGTTAGCAAGTCAGCAGTACAAAACAGGCATAGGCATCATAGACATTCTCGCGGAGGACAAGAAGACCAATCAGCTTGTCGTGATTGAATTGAAGAAGAACCAGACGAGCGACGACACCATTGGCCAGTTGACGCGATATATGGGTTGGTTGGAGGAGCATAAGACCAATGGGCAACCCACAAGGGGAATTATCATCGCAGCCCAGTACGACGACCGACTTCACTACGCACTCAAGAAAGTGAAGGATGTCGAGGTGTACCTGTATCGAGTGAGCTTCAAGCTCGACGAGTTCAAACCGGCTGTCACAAAGTAGACACCGGACGCCTTCCCCCGCCAGCACTCGGCTATATGCCCCGGCTCTACCAACCTGGATGTTGACAGGCACCCTACGCATCCCAATCCACTTTGACGGTCGCCAAACCGTGCTTGTGGTCAGCAGCGTCATCTTTGACGCTCACGCTTGAATGGCGGGAGACCTCACTTGCGTGCAAGCCCACTCAGAGACAAAGTGGCGCAGTCCCGCTTGACCTGCATTTTCGAGCTCAATCATCTGCGAAAACCTGGAAGGCAGTGCTCAGCGAAGTCGGTGGGGCTGGAGCGCCGGCAAGTTTGCGTCGGTCCAAAGCGCAGCGACGTGCCAGCGCTCCAGGGTGGTGGTGGGAGTTGAGGCAGGGGTTATAAGGCAGGTCAAGGTGGGAAAGAGAGAAGGTCTCGATCAGCGAGCTGTGCCGGGAACGGCCGACGCCATGAGTTCAGTGGCGGCCCGTAGCTTCGGGGCATCCGCTTCCGTCATGCGGCCGACGTCACCATACTTAAATGCGCCGCCGCTCGCCCATTCGACCACTTCGGCGATGGCTTGCTTCTTGGTTGTGGCTACACGGCGTGCCACGGTCAGGAACTCATTGCGAAGCTGGTTGAATCCGGAAGCTGTCGCCGACCCGTTACCATTGTTGTGCGCAGGAGGCGAGGCAGCCCCCTCGGCGGGTGGCATGGTAGATCCATTCCCACCATTCGTGGGCACGTTGTTTGCAGGGAACGAAGGCTTCGCCATCAGCTTTGACGCCGTGCCACCTTCCACCGGTGGCTTGACCGGTCTGTTCCCGCCTTTCGGGGCAGAACTGCTTTCTGGAGGCAAAGGCTTCGTCGTCGGCTGCGGCGGGGCTACGGCGGGAATCGTATCGGAAGGGGACCCTGCCCTGGCGCCTTCCCCGGCCGATGTGCCATTTGCCGACGCCGGATAGAACTCCGTTGCGACCTCCGGCGCCTGCTCCTGCTCGTCCTCAACGACCTCAAAGACCTTGCCACCCGACCCGAGCAGCTTCCGAGTCTCAGCAAACAGCCGGGCATTCTCGATGAGGTTGGCGATCAGCTTCTGCATGTCGTCGCCTTCGACCTCTAGACTCAGCGCCCAGATGGATGAAGTCTTCTTCCGCTTCTCCTTGCGGTCGAAATACGTAGCCTCCTCCGGGCGAACCGTCAGCTTGGCCGTTATCCCGGCCAGCCGACCGCCCGTAAAGGTTTGGATCTCCTGCAAGGCGGAGTGGATCTGGCGGATGGAGCGGTACGAGCACGTGTGGATGCGACAGACGCTCCCCAGCCGCGGGAAGTCCGCCAGCACGAAGCGCAGATCCCCGCCCGGTTTGCACTGCCCGCTCGAAAGCTCCGGGCATCCGCTGCCGCACCGGGTCCAAGGCTGGCCGGCAGGTTTCTCAGTCGTGCGCCGGGTAGCCGAGACGCCGTCACCCCAGCACTTCCGCTCCGTGGCCGTCCACCAAGCGTACGAACTGGGGAAGACGTTTTCGATGTCGTCGTCGATCAACATAATGTGAAGATTCCCGGCACTGCTCGCCGTAGTGCTTGGTCAGTTCCGGGTCAATCTCCCACTCGACCCGGTTGGCCGTCTTCTTCTTGCGCAGGAAGACGAAGTGGTCGAGCTTGGTGGGATGGTTGCGATCTCCATTGGGTGGCAGCCCGATGGAGACCTTAGTGGATACGGACAGCCGCTGGACAACGCGGCCGTCATGGTCGTGCGTCACACCAATGATCATGTGAATTCCTCCTTATCAAATCGGATTGACCCGGTGAGCCGAGTCCGTGGGCTGAATCAACCTTTAGGATTGCTGGGATAGCCAAGGTTACGTCGTGCTAGCCTTAGCGCTGTCGCCTGACACGGCTCCCTGCGGCCTTTTATCGATATCTGCAATAATATAGAATTGCGTCAATGATTGATGGTTATGATCTAACATTTCCGAGGAGGCCGCCTACCGGACGAGAGCGCGGTCTTTCCGATCTGTCACAGCCTGACGAGCGGAGCGTTGGCTATGGTCTCGATGTCGAGAGTCTCCAAGCTCCCTTCCTAGAGTTGGAAGCACATCTGCCTCAGCGTGTCCCAAAGCAGGTCCGCACGCGAATCGTAGTCGCACGGGATTTGGCCGTATATGGTTACTTCTGTTACGAGTTCCATGCAGTTTCGACGTTCTGGTCCATCTCCTGCATCGAGATGGCGTTGAAGCGGAAGTTCGCAGAATCCCATCAAGAGACCATTTCGTTGAAGCGACGGAAGGACGGGGTTGAAGAGACATGTAACGTTCGCCTCGCCCAACTTGAAAAGAGACTCCGCGAAAAGTGGCGCATCCCCGGCATGAAGTACTTCGACTTTAGCTTCAGGGCACTGTTGACTTGGGCCTTCCAAACCAATCTGCTCCCTGATGATCTTCACATTCCACTGCAGGAAATTGTCCATACTTTCAACAATAGGTTTCTCCCTGAGATATTCTTTGAGCAAGCCGTCAAGGAGGGGTTGCTTGATCAGTCCAGCGCTCGTCTTATCGACGTTCAGCTATGTTGGGCCAGTCTGCCGGAGAAACGACGAAAGCATTACCAATATAAGCTATCGGAGGTGCTAATCGAAGAATTGCCGCGGTTCAGAAACGAAATGGCCCATCCGCGTTGGAACCTTGTAACACCGCCACGGTCTGCCTTAGGCGCCTACGAACTCCTAATCGACATCGCCAGACGGCTTTGGTCAGACCCACCGACGCATGATGTTGAATCGAACACCTAATGACTAGATTGAGGGGGTAGGCTCTATGAGGAACGGCGTATTAATCCTTGAGTGCCTCGATGTGGGAGACCCCGGTTCAGAGGGTCAATTCCTTGTACACATGTTTAACCTTATGAGCGTGAAGGCTCAGTACATTGAAGTCCGCACCAAACGCCAATTGTTGCTACTCCTGGACCGACCACCATTTCGAATGGTGCACATCACGACGCATGGCAGCGTGGTTGACCGAAACTCTGGTCAGAAGCCTCAATTCCGCGGTTTTTGGTCCCCGACGGAAGACCTGACTTTATCCGACATCAGTTCGCTGAGAGGGAAGCTATCGGGTCGGTCGGTAATCACGACTGCATGCATGTCGGCGGAGAGGCCCTTTGCGCGGCGCTTCGTGGAAGTGACCGGTTGCCAGTACTACGTCGCACCTAA
This sequence comes from uncultured Acidobacteriota bacterium, assembly GCA_963831905.1. Taxonomy (GTDB): domain Bacteria; phylum Acidobacteriota; class Terriglobia; order UBA7540; family UBA7540; genus CAVROP01. The sequence continues at coordinate 2,049,802 of CAWHRX010000010.1, forward strand.
GAAGAGTCTGAACCATCCGTCGGCAATCTACTTTGCACACCTCTTTTATCACAAGTATTACAGACGGACGGAGAAATACGGCCGCAACATCCCGAGAATAGTCGAGGACTATGACGACAAGCACAAAAACATAGCGCAATTTGTAGTGACCGCACACCAATCTTAAGGTGAAGTGCGGAGCCTTGCGTACTCGATGGTCCCACCGTCTTCGCACCGCAAGTTTTCCATCTGCTGTTCAGGAGATGCAGGCCTTGTCTCATCCGGGTTTCGCCTTTCGGAAACTGTGCCGTCACTCAGTCAGAGCGCAGAGTCTGCAGGCGGGGATTCACAACGGGTTCTTTGCTGGCCTCGTCACAGGCTAGAGCCGCGCATCTAACTGGCGCGTCATGGTTTTTTCGTCTCCGCCAATAGCCCATGCATCTGCTGCGCTTTCACAACACGGGCATCTGACATTCACTGGTAGCATTGCATTAAGGGGCCGTCTCGATATCGATTCCACGCGGGAGTGCGCAGCTGACCATCCGCGCAAGTCCAGAGGCCTCACGATTCGAGGCATACCATTAACCCGAATCGTGGAGGGCTCGTCAGCACGCACCACACCGAAAGCGTCTGCTTTCCCACAAAACACACCATGGCCGCAAACGCACAACGCGCGCAACAACCGCTTGCTACTCACCGTTTCAGCACCTTTCCGACACGAAAACGGCTGATTTCGGTATATAGTCAGAAAGCAACACCCTGGGGCTCAGTGGGTTGGCGGGCCTCCGGAATAGTCAAAGAAGGGCAACAAATAATCACAGAGTAGGCAAAAGGTTTAAGAGAGGACGTCCGTGGAACCCTCGGTAGGGTCGGTGCTGCCCTTTAAGGCGGCACGGAACGGCCGGTATTGATGGCATTTCCAGTCGAAGACTTCCGTGTCGAGCAAGCGGCGATACCACTCCGCCAGCAGTCCGAAGCAGACGTTGCGCTTGCTGTTCCTGAACTGCCACGACACAAACTTCAGCACGTCCTCGGTGGACGCAAGGTACAGGAAGCGGTCGAGGTCTTCCTCTGCCTCGAACCTATTGCGAACCTCGGCGTACAGTTCCTTGCTCTTGGCCGTCCGTTCATACTCGAGCGCGAACATTGTGTCACGACCGTCGACTCTGACCGTCACGATTGCGTCGTAGACCTTTCCATTGGCAACATCCATGGACAGGTTTCTCGATCGCAATTGGATCTCCGGCACCCATCGTACGAGCAAATCCGCGCGCAAGAGGCTGAGATAGATGTTATTCAGTTCGAGTGAGTGGGCCACCTGGAGTTCTTTATTGTTTCGGTCCAGCTTGGCAGGTGTGGTGAGGAATTGCTCGCCAATACCTGCGAGCTCGATTTCCCCGGCAGGTGTGATGGAATAGACAAAGGCTTTGCCTGCGGACGGCAATGTGTGCCGCACGGTCAGCCCATACTTGGTGAGCCGTCGTACCCTCCAGTTGAAAGTTGGACGGCTCGACTCGTAGTTGCCAAGCTGCATGAACTCAAACAGTTGGTCGTGCGTGACAACGCCGGAGCGCAAGACCTGGCGAAGCAGCGGGTAGTCGTGGTCGGGACTCAAGCTGATGGAATCTTTAATGTAACGCATTGCTAATCTCCCCAACATTTACAGAGCCAGATTCTTCGCAGCGCTCAGAATGACAGCGGGACGTACGGAAAGCGCACAGAGTCATGCCACAAGTTGCAAGCGTGCAATCCAGCGACGGGCGGGCGCTGCTTGTAATATGTATGTCCCGACGTCACTGCGTATCCAACCGGTGGGTGGCAAGAGCACCATGCATTCCTGCTCGTCACAGCATTCGCTAAATGAAATGAGCACTCCGTTGTCAGACTTCCATCCGTAGTCTCCAACGTGCAGCCGGCCAATCTCACTTTGTCTGGCAACAACCAAGTAGAAGTCAGGCTCCCGCGCCGCAGCGACCATGTACTTGAAGAAGATCTTGTTCTGCCCCTGCCAGACACAGGGCTCGTCGCACTCGAATACACGATTGATCAACCGCTGGGGATAATTCGGGTTGAAGCCGCCGGTTGAGTTGAAGCGCGCATGGCCGGCGATTTTCGAACGCGTACGAATCGTTCCCTCAACCGGCACGCCCGTGGTGTTGTAGTAGGCCGCTCGTCCAAACCGTCTCGGGTCGTCGGGGTCCTTGCCGAACCGCCTGCGCCAGACACTACCGAGTCCTGTAATCGCGACTACCATGATCGTCATGCACCCCTGAGTCGTCTGTTCTTTTCGCGTTCCGCGTGAAGCTGCTCCTGTAGCGAGTTGACGAGTTTCATGTATTCGGCGTTCGAAGCAGGCAGTGGCAACCCCGCCTGACCAACCGCATGAGCGCCGCCTTTGCCGTCGATCTTTTCCGACAGTGCCTGGAGTTGCAGGCTCAGGTCTGTTACAACGGCAGATCTTTGTTTCAGTTCCTCACTCAGTTGATCTCTTTCACTGGTCACAACGCGCAGGTCGTCGGCGGACTTCTGCAATTTCCCCTTGAGTTCGTCGTTTTCAGATGTGCTGCCGGAGTTCGCTTGTCCCGACCCTGCCTCGATCGCACGGTTGCAGTGTTCCACGTGATTGTTGTACTTCGCGATGGCTTCCCTGGCAGCTTGGCGGGAGTACAGATCCTGGTTGTACACGTCAGTCAACATCTCCTCGGTGAGATAGCGCTCACGGCGGCGATCGATCCGTAGCTTCGCGTAAGCAATCATCACCAACAGCGACCAGATGGTCACACCCAAGCTGTATGGGAAATAGGGGTTTTTTGCGCTGGCCGCGAGGAAAACCCGGCGACGTTCCTCCACCCACTTGCCGTAGTCAATATCACTCGGGTTGAACTGTTTCAGCAGGAATTCGTACCAGGTGTTGGGCGGTTGCCGGGTGCGTCCCTGTGCTTGCGCAGCAGCCATTGGGCTGTACCGGCTGCGAGGAACGGAGGAGCCCGAAGGCTGGTTCTGTGCGAAGCTCGAACAAACCGCCAATGACAGCCAGACTATCATAGCCGGGAGATTGGGACGTGTTCTCATGCTCGGGAACCTCCGGGTGCTCGCTTCGGAAGGCGTGCTGCCAGATCGGAACTCTTGAACCGCAGGTTGGCTCCGACCGAATCGGCGCGAGAATGGCGCAAGCGGGGGTAGATCTCCGGCTCGAAGTTCGGGAAGCTCACGTCGGCCGGCGGCCGGACGTGCAAGTGTCTGTGGAGCGTTCCACGCGTGTCGTCGCTCATCAGGATTTCCATTTGTCCTTTGGGCAAGTTCTTGATGTGCTCATCGAGGGCGCGCGTCTCGCGCTCTTCCCGCTCCACGGCTTGCCCGGTCGCCTCGTATTTCTCATACCCAAATACCTTCCACCGGAGCATGGAGCGGCTGCGGCGCGTAACCTCGTGCTCAGCCGACGCCCGCAGGAAGTAACGCGCGGTCTCCTCGTCGCGGGTGCGGAGGCTCATCGTGGTGTTGGGAGCCGAGGTGACGTCTTCCTTAAAGCCGCGACCGACTTGCATGAGCTGTGGCAGCGACTGCATGGAGAACAGAAACGCGGTGTGCGTGCCGCGGGCGGTTTGCAGAATCTGGGCGAAGTTCCGGTAACCAAAGGGAGCGAATTCATCCAGCACGACGCTGAACATCGGCCGGTTGCTGCGGTGCCTCTGCTCCTCGCTCTCATAACGCTTGCCAACCACGAGCTGCAGATTCTGGAGCAACATCTTCCCGAGAGCGCGCACGGGTTCAGTGTTCTTGTTCACGTTCAGAGTTACGAACAGGATCAGCCCCTGCTCGATTACCTCGTCGATCGAGAGCAAGTCTTCGTATGGCCCCGTGATCACCGACAGCTCATCATCCAGGAACGTCATGCACTCGTTAAGCAGCCCCTGGATCTTGGGCACGCGCTCACGGTCCTGAAAGGATTGGTAGAGATTCTTGACCGACATCTCGAAGTTCAGGCGGCGTTGGGTGGTAATTGACGGATCGCGCTCGATGCGTCGTGTCGCCTTCTCCACCTGCTCACGCAAGACTTCTTGGTCGATCGCCATCACCAGCACGTCATAGAAATTGAATTTCAGTCCGGTGTACACCAGCACCCGGACGATATCGGCAAGGTAGTTGAGTTGGTGCTTGCCAAAGAACTCGTCGTGCAGGTTGAATGAGCCGAAGACCATGTTCACGACAGGCATGTAGTCGTCATCCGCGCAGTGGAACGGGTTGTACAGGACGGAGATGTCAGGGCGAGCGGGATTCAAAACGCGGAGTTGGTGGAGGCGGCCGGCGCGGTGGATATGGGGCAACAGGTCGTAAAAGAATTCCAGGTCACCCTTGCCGTCGAAGATGACCATGGGGATGTGACGCGGATCCTCGGGCGGACCGACAGTTCGCGCCAGATCCTGGCTGATGATGTTGCGGAGAAGGGTGGTCTTGCCGGAACCGGTCATGCCCAGCACGATACCCTGCATTACGCGGACCTTGTCGGGCCAAAACCAGGGTTCGCCGTGAACATCGTAGCCAAGCACAACCGCGTCGTGAGCCCATGCTTTGCGAGTCAAAGCCTCGTCCCGTTTCGGTGACATCACCAGCGGAGGGCTCGGCCATTGCTTCTCGCGGCGGGAACGCCGCGTGGCCAGAAGCCATATACCGCCGCCAGAACCCAGCCCGCTGATGACCATGTACAGAGTTATTTCTTCAAGCTGAGGACTCGTAAAGCGGTAGCGGTTGCGGGCGACGTACCAGGTGAACCAGTTGGCCGCGAGGATCACTACCGCGATGAGAATTTCAAGGCTTTCAAGTAGTGGTGGGTGTTCGCGCCGCTCGTAATTGGGAGGTCTCACCGTCATGACCACAAGTTGAAGTGAACGAACACCCCCAAAAGTGCCAAGAGGCACAACACCGCGAGCACGAAAGCCTTCCTGGGATGTCGTGGCGCTTCGGGCTCAAAGGGATTGGCAGGTTCGAGAACCATAGCCGATACGGCCTTGCCCAGTCCGACGTCCGGACGGTCGTTGAGGTATTCCTTCAACAATGAACGAACTTCTAATTGCGTGAATTCCTTTGCCATGATTAAAGCACCATGGTAGCGGTTGGTTGCCCTTTTTCGTCCTTGGGAAACATAAGGCGCAGAATGGTGGGACCATTCTTTATAGCCGGAAGCTTAACGCGGACGAGCCCCACCGTCTCTTGTCCATGGTTTAGACGGGCAGAGCGCAAGTTTCCGCTTACTACCTCCACCGGCCTTTCGCTGCTGACTTTGATCCGCGCGGCTGCAGACTCCCTTAACTGGGAGTTCGACAGGCGATCCAAGCCACGAGAAGAAGCGCCCACATTGATTGCAACGACCTGTGGTGTACTCAGCGTATAGGCTTCCTGGGTGCCGTTCCGCACTGCATAGCGGATGAACAGTTCGTTCCCTTCACCGTGGAACGTATCCTTGAGGATCACGACGACCCGATCCTTTGGCATCTTCATGCCATCCGTTCGGATCGGCTTGCTGTCGAGCAGAACCTCCGGATCAGGCACCGCAGTTGCGCGGGACGAAGGAGGCTTTACGGCCGTCGCTGGCGCAGGCGCAGGCGCAGGCGGCGGCGCGGGCTGGTCGATGGCAAAGTCCATCTGCTCGACAGCCCCGGCAGGCTCCAACTCGTAACTCATTCGCCCGGACGCCGTCCAGATGAAGAGGTTCGTAGCGACATCTGCCTCCGTGGGCTGGACAAAGACCTTGTTTTCGCGCCACTCGATCTTGAAGGCCGGGCTTCCAGCGGCGACCGTTATTACAGGCTCTCGAACTTCGATCACGGTCAGGTGGTTCAGCGCGGTTTGGACACGCACAATCCGGTTAGGATCGGGTTTCTGGACATCGATCCTCTGGGCCCAAGCTGGCAGGACAAGCGCCGCCAGCGTTGCGATAGTGCTGATTAATCTTCTCATCTGCTGTTTCTCCTTCCTTGCGGTCTTTTCCCAAGGTTTTGAAAAGCCCCGGAGGCTCCGTCGACCGGAGCCTCAGAGGCTAAATTGCTGTGTCATCGGCGGGCTGGGCGAAGCTTCTTGCTCAGTCCACCTTTTTTCTTCGCGGCACAAAGGGGCGTTGTTGCGTACCCGGAAAGATGACCTTCCCGTCCCGCACTTCGCTCCTCCCAGGTTCGATAGAGAACGGATGAACCCTGTCGACCATCACCGGGTTCCCGCCTCCGTCGCGGTCCATAAACACCTCACCTTTGTGAGTCACTTGCATGTGGAAGATGCGGCGTTCATGAAGGCTGCCGTCACCATTCGGGAAAGCAGCAACCAGAAAAACACGCCCTTCGGCGTCGATCTCTACTTCACCATCACAGAGTTCGGGAACCGCCACCGAGATCGGCCGGCCGCCGGTCCGTTCCACCATTTTGTTCACGATTTCCTGGGGGAAGGCGTAGAACACGATCGATCCCGTGCCCTGCCGGTCTTTGTTCTGGCACGCCGCAGCAGTTTTGCAGGCGATGGCGTGCAGTGCGGCCAGATAAGACAATCGATTCCCATTTTTTTGCTCGGCCCATTTGCGGACCATGTGGATCAGGTTTTTGATGTCCTGGCGGCTTCGTTCCTCGAAAAAGTGCAGTGCCGCCTGGGCCTGGTTGCGCTTGAAGGTCGCCTCTTTCCGAGTAGCGGGGTCTGATTTCTTGGCCTGGAATTCGGCTTCGGCTTCCTCCAGCGCCTTCTCGAGCTTCTTCCGCCGCTCGACCACGCGCGCGATGTTGACGGCATAGAAAGTCGAGACAATGCCGCACTCCCGGTAAACCTCGCGGGTGAAGGGATCGCCCGCAATCAGCCCGCGAAAGTCACTAAGCGGAGCGGTCTCCGTGAAGAACCGGTTGAGGTGTTGGCGGAGAAAGACGTACATCTTCCCGATCTTGTCGGTTTCAGGAACATCGAGGTGTTCCGGCATATCGGAAATACACCGCTTGTTCTTGAGCTTCAGCCAAGGTGCGGGCGTGACTTGTTTGCGCACCTCGCTGATCAGCTTCTGGTCGGGCTCCGTTCCCCACTTCAACTGGTCGATGGCATTTTGAAGCTGGTCGACGAGTTGGTTTGCGAAGTCCGTCTTGCCGGCAGCGAGACACGAGGTCTTGAGGTCGGTAATGGAACCGATGCGATTGCCTCGAGCCATCATTGCCACCTGTGGCAGGTTCCACCAGGGGCTTTGCTTTTTTTGGAGTTTATTCTTGGGATTGAACTTCTGCTCCTGATAAGCAAAGCGGTCCTGGACGAACCGTGGAAAGCGGTCACCCTCGACCACACAAACCTGGTCGAAGTCGTAATCGCCTCCGTTTCTTTTGGCGGTTTCCGAATGTAGCGTGAAGGTCCCCTTTAAACGAAGCTGCTGGTCGAATAGATCAAGGACCTGCGGCTCAGTCAGCGTACAGCCGCCATTCTTCAAGTTTGCGCCCAGCAGACTAACCGCCTCCTGGGCCGAGAGATTCTCGAAGGGGAGTAAGTCTTCTTTCATCCGGATCGGGTAGCGTACTAGAAGGCCCTGGCGGCAGCGCAGTGGTGTAATGGCCAAGTCCTGCGGAATCCAATCCGAACCTGAAAAGACTTCCCCGTTGTGTAGTATGACGTAACCATCATCCGCGAGCGTGAATCCCGGCAGCAGGAATCCTCCCGAGGTACACAGCTTGAACGCCCACTTCGCCAAGAGCCGCTGCAACTGGCGGTTGATAAATGGGTGTCGCACGATGTATCCGGTCGGGTCCACCTTGAGCACAGCCTCGACGATGGTGTTCTCTACGCTGGTGTACTCCGGTGCGGTCCCTTCCTCAGATTCGATCGAACGCTGGGCCTCCTCAGTTCCCAGGATACGGAAGAGTTCCGTGAAATCGCCTTCTTTTACCGCTGCCTCAAGCTTTTCGATCTCCTGAAGGGCATAGGCTTTGATCTCGAGCTCAATCGAGTCCGTAGGTGCGTGTTCGACGAGCGTGTAACTCGACCTGAACTGAAGTTCGCGGGATACGTCGCGAATGCCCAGAACGATGTGACCACGGTATGCGTGCGCCTGCCGGTCCCCGAGCAGCGACCGAAAGGAACGTACTAAGCCACCTCGGTAATCGGGCTTGACCGCTGACTTGGGCAAGATGATGTCGGCTTCCAACTTCTGTGCCACACCATCCGCCATCACCTTGAACGATCCTTTGGCCTGGGTTTTGTCAAAGGCCAATCGAAACTGGTAGAAACGGTGCGCCGGCAGATTGAGCTTCAGAAACAGAGATTGCGAAATCCACCCGCGGCAATCGTTCGTACCCAACTCGTGATCCTCGACCACCAGGACTCGGCAATCCGGCTCCTCGATGCGTACTTTGCAGGAAGAGACGAGAATGCCAAAGTAGGTGATCGCTGCCTGGGGCGAGGAGCGGAACCGCTCTGCTATCTTCTTTTCGCGTGCAGTGTCCACGGCGTAGAACTTGCCGTTTTTCGCAGAGCCAGTTGCGCCAACCAGACTGTAGCGCACGCCATCGAACTCGATCCTGACGAGCGCCTGCTCGACGAGAGCCTGTTCGAACGAGTCGAGTGGCTCTCGCGGTACATCAACCGTCGCCACACGAATCCCCGGATAGAGAGACTGCAACAAAGTGTTCTCGAGTGTGGCTTGGCGATCCAGTTCCATGAGCTTCCTTGACAAACGACCCTCTTTGTTGATTTCGAGCGCGACCACCGGCGTCGCGCTGTTATCTCTTGTCCTTGACATGGCTTTTCTCCTTTTCTGGTGGGTCACAGGCAGAAAAGGAGGCCGACGCTGCCGGTCTCTTCACTGTCCTGTGCCGCAAACTAGGTTTACGACCGGACTAGAAGAGCCGGCCTATTCGGTTGTTAGCGACCTGCGCGCTTTGGCAGAGTACGCAGAACCAAAGCTGCAAGTCGTAGCTGGATCGGTTGATGACAAGCAAAAGCTGCGAGCTGCTTGGCATCACCCTGCCGCCTCAGTTCCTGTCTCGAAACGCAGAACAGAAGAGAGGTTGCTGGAAAGGGTCTTTTCGCTTTCTACTGCCTGGAGAATAATTCCCAGTCAGTTTCAACGGCCGGACCAAACCCAGCACTGAACCGCAATGAAGCTTGCGGAAGGCTTTGACGGATCCAACTTCGTCTGTAAATGAAGCCGTATTAGAAAAATGCCGCGGTTATCTCTTAACGGGCTCACTCCTCACCTGGGGATTCTTCCCCGTAAAGTCCGCCGTGGCGTGCCACTCGATGAGGCTGTAATAATTCAAGCCGCTCTTGAGTGACTCGATTTTAGCTTCCCCCTCGGTCGCAATCTCCCGATCGAGCGACGGGATTGTTCCATTGGCGCCGGCTTTGGCCAGAAAGAAACGGACGCCCCCCACCGGACTTTGGTCCTGGGGGGCCGATCGCCGGCGAGGAGTCCGAGCTACAGGCTGAGGACTCTTCGCCTCCTCAACCGCACTTCCTGTTGCCATACTCAAACCTCCTTCCTGGCGGCTCGCTCTTGCGAGCGAGCCGCCGGTTTTCTTGTATGCCAGATAACGTCTGGCGAGCTGCTGCCCCAATGACAGCGCTTACTTGTCGGCTCCCTCGGACTCGAGCGGGCTGTTTTGCAGCAGCCCGTTTTCACGGTCGCCGACCATTTGTTGCTCGGAGTACTGGGCAACCAAGAGGCCGCTGGGATTTGTTTCTGACCGTCGTTCCTCCACGAGACGCACGTTATAGCGCGCCACGATTCGGTCGCTACTCTCGGTCCCGTTGTGAACTCTGTGGACTTCTTTCACTCCGAAAGCCACATATGCCCAAGCAGTTCCTTTCACCGCCTCAATCGTTCGGATGCGAAAGTCGGAGATGATGTGTTCATCCTTGATTTTTCCCACCGTATCTTCATCCCGGAGCCGGTCGAGCGTGTACTGCCGCAGGTTGGCGGTCATCATGTTGAGTGACTCGGACAAGTTCCGGTCCACGGAATCGGGCGTGTAAGACAGGTAGTGATCGAGGAAGCGTCGCACGGCCGCTCTGCCTTCGAGGTCCGTGGGAGCCGCTTCGGCCGCCGCCTCCGCTGACAGCACAAACGAAAGGCCTGACTTCCCCGGGGGATGAGCTGCAGCGCCTACGACCGTGGCATTGCCATCCTTGTCGACCCGAATCACCGTCGGCGGCTGCAATCGGACATAGATGGCGAAGGCCAAAGAAATCAAGGCCAGCGCGCCAAAAACCATCGCCAGCACCATGGAGCGATTGGCATAGGCGCGGAGCATGCCGTCGTGCTCGTAGTACTTCGTGTACGACGCAGTCTCCGGCCTATTTGCGTGATCGTCGCTCTTCATCCGTCGCATCCTCCGCTTTCAAAGGCATCGGCCCTCAGGTGCGCGGGTCTAACCGCCACCGCCGCCCCCTCCCCCTCCACCACCACCGCTTGTACCATAGGTCTTCGCCGCCAACTTGGCCGCAGTTACGACCGTGCCTACCATTACCAGCATTGTGCTGCCCACCTCTCCTCGCACAATCCGGCTGGCGATAAGCGGAATGAGGGCTATCGAGATCGAAAACACAATACTCGCGAGAGCCAGGAGAACTACCTGGCCCGAACCCAAAAAGCTGTTGAGAATGCCGTTCGCGTTCAACACGGCATTGAGGCTACCCATGTTCACGGCGGACATGAGGGCCTGAATGATCGCGTAGATCAAACCCCACGCCCCGAATACCATAAGATTCAAGAGATAGGCCCGCGCAACCTGGCCAAAACCGCGCGCAGGCAACAGCGCCAGGACGAAGGGACCCACCACGTAGAGAATCGTCCCGTAGAGCGCATAGAAGAGCGTAAAGAGCGTGTAAGACAGCGGAAAGATGACAAAGGCAACCAGGATCAGCAGGGCGCCCAGCAGCCCGGAGATGCCGCCCGCAATCAGTCCCCAAATGCTGGACCATCCATTCAGGGTCATGTAATTGCTCAAGTCGTTCAGCCAGTTATTAAAGAGATCTCCCACTCCCACGCTGCTGTAAATGAAATCCGCCACGGAGTTGAACATGCCGAGAACGTCCCGGAACACCCTGCCGTAGTTGAGAAAAACGAGCCCCAGAATGAAATACGCGATGCCCCCGATGGCCAGCATCCGCACGTCCCCTCCCATACTGAAAGCCTGGTAAACGCTGTATACGAAGCTCAGCAGCAGGATCGTACCGGCCACTCCCAGCACCGTGGAGGTGATGCCGTAGCCGTCGATGCCCTGCAGCGCAGTTCCGAGAAGCTGTTCAAAATAGAACTGGCCCATTTACTGCCTCTTCAGAAGGTTGATTAACTGCTGTCCCAAGTTCGTGGTGTTGGTAGCTCCAGACTTGATGTCGGCGCCCGCGTCGGCAAGGTCAATCGCCCGCACCCGCATCAAGTCGGCGATGGCAGCTTGCGTATAGGCGTTGGCGCGCACGAGCCACGCGTCCGCCTGTGCCTCGATGATCGGGGCGCTTCCTGGCGCGGCCATCTGGAGGCTTTGGTTAATCTGGTTGGCGGCCTGAATCTCCAGATCCGCGAGGTTGTCGATGGCAATGGCCCGTTTCATGGCCGCCTGAGCTGCGGCGTCGGCCATGTCGACCCTGTTGCGGACATCCTGGGAAGCCGCCGTAACGTCCGGGACTGGGCCGTACACGGTCGAGTAACTCGCGCTCGTCAGGCCGATTTGGTTCGAATCCGCTGATAACAGGTTTCGTTCGAGTTGTTGGGGCGCGGGTAGTGTGGCGCTGTTTACGGGCATCCGCGTGATATTCTGGATGGCGAGGAAAGTTCCCTGCGTCCTACCAACCAGCGCCTGTGCCTGGGTGATTTGGGCTAGCGGCCAGACGACTGTCTGCTCGAAGTTCAGGATGGCCCGGTCCACAGCGAGGATGCTGTTCAGCCCGCCGCCGACCACATTGCTCAGAGTGCTTGATATTGTGATGAGTCCCGCCGCGAGCACGGCGCAACAGGGGTCCAGGAGCTGGCTTTTGACCTGTCGTGGCTCGAGCATCGCGAGGACAAGGGCCAATACCGCCATGCGCAGCCTGCGTTCCCAAACCCAGCGTAGGCTGCACTTGCCCCTTTGAAATACCATGGTGAGAATGTTTTTCACGTTTCTTCCCTCCGTGAGCGTTCAGTTGTGCTTCAGAAGATTGATAATCTCATTGGCTACCTGTCCGGTGTAGGTTGCGCTCCGCTTGCGGAGAGCGCTCTCGTGCGCCAGCCGAGCCGCCTCCTGCCGAAGCTCGGCAGCCAGCATCTTCTGCGTCACAGCCTGGCTCTGGATGCTGGCGACGACCGCGCTGGCGGTCAGGAAGGGCGCCGAACCCGGCACCGCCTGGCTGGCGCCGCTCTCCAGTTGGTCCGCTGCCTGCAATGTCAAAGCACCGGCTTGATCGGTCGCCTTCAGGGTCTTCAGGTTGTCGAGCGCCAGGGCATCATCCATATCCGTCATGGCGCGATCGGCGGGGCTTGCTGCGGTTGGCGTCGGCAATGGGCCGTAAGTATTCCCGTAATTTGTCGTCAGCACCCCAAAGTTGGTGGTCTGTTGGTCCCTCATGACCTGCTCTAACTGCCGGGTTGGGGGAAGCGTTGCACTGGACACGTTGATTCTGAATATCCCCCACATCAGGTTCCGATACTGATTGATCATTTGTGTAACCAGTGCGCGGGCCTGGTTGATGAGCTGCGTCGGCCAGACCACGTTTCGGTAGAAATTGTTGTTGGCGGCCCGGACCGAATTGATGGCACTGAGGGCGGCATGGATGATTCCATTGATCACGCTAAGGACCGCCTGGATGGCCTGCACCAAGGTGCTTTGCGCCTGAACGCGTTGCGGGGCGACAAGCACGGCTGCCGTCGTACCTACGAGCGCCAACGCCAGCACCTGCCGCCGCGTTTTGGCCTTGACTACAAACCACGAGAGAATTACGAAGAATACGAACGTCATATGAGTCTCCTCAATCGGTCACGATGCTTTCCTTGCATTTTCTGCAAAAGCCGTATTAACTTCCCCCGAGAGCTCCTCGACGAGAGGTTTCACATCTGCCAAACCTCGCGGAAACTTCTGTCCCAGCTCCCGATAGGAGTCGAGCAGCGGCTGATGCGGGTGAGTCTTGAGACACCACGTACGGTACCTGCGCTCTCTCGGGAAAGTTGTGCAGATCCAGTAGTCAAGCGGGGTGGGTACGATCCGTATCGTCTGTGTGGTGTCAGCCTTATCGCCGAGGACCAAGAGCGCTTCCGCATACTGTCCTTTGCGGGGCGCGTTGAAGAGCTTGATCTCATTGAGTGCCACCGGGTTCAACGAGAGGTGAGTCGCGAGCGGACCAACGTCGCCCGGCTGCTGGCCCACGATCTTGGTGGTGGCGTTCTTCAGGATGCCCGGTCCGTGCTCGCGAGGCTGGAATTCAGTTCCTACAAAATCCTCTACTGTCTGCGAAATACCCCAGACGCTCGAATTCCGCTTGCGCGCGGTTCGAAACAGTTGTACGACTTCCGGCGCCAGGGAAGGCGAATCAAGCAACGACCAGCACTCGTCGAGCACGGTGACACTCGGTTGCCCTTTCCTCCCCGCCGCTCTGGTCGCCATCACATTGGCGATCAGCATGCTCATGGCGGTCTCGAGGCGCGGGTCGGAGCTTAATCCTTCCACGTCGAAAAACAGCCAATTGCTGTCGATCTTGAGCGACGTTGGGGCGTCAAACAGCTTGGCGTAAATGCCTTTTTCTCCCGTCCACGAACGCAGCTTGATGGCCGCCAGCTTGGCCTCATCAATGGTGCGCTGCATCCGCTCTTCATCCCTCCATTGCGCCAACTCCTCCCGCAAATCATTGAACGTAGGGATGGGATTCGAATACCGGATCCCGCAGCGTTTATAGGTGCGTGCAATCGCATCGCTGATCAGGTTGTCAAGAAGGGATGTATCCGATCCGGGGCAGTCCCCCAGCATGTGCCGTGTCAGGTTCTTGAGAAATGCGATCTTGTCTTTGGTGGGCGAGGATTCGCCCGGCGGCAAGTCCCAGGGATTCAGGGTTTCGCTGCCTTCAAGGTCGACTTCGATCACCCGGCCACCCATTAGTTCCACAAGCGGTCGGTAGGAATCGCCCCGCTCCAATATGGAAATAAGTGGGTTGGCGCGCGCCATCATGAGCAGGAAAAGCTGGGCCATAAAGGTCTTTCCACCGCCGCTTTTCGCCATAATGAGCATGTTGGCATCGCCCAGGCTCGAATCGAACGGCGAAAATGGGATCAACTGGTGGTGAGGGGTCTCGAACAACATGAGAGGCGAATTCGATGTCCCTTGCCACGGCATCTCAACCGGCAACAAATCCGCCGCGTGGAGTGTAAGCACGTCAAGCTCTCTTTTGTTCTCCCCGGCCATTGCCGGAAGCCCCGCAAAAAACAGGCGCTTCTGAGCCAAGCTCTCCAGAATTCCCCGGCTTCCGTTCATGCGGGCAATTGCATGGAGCACCCGCTGCCGGCGGTCCGCCAGGGTCCGCTCGGATTCTTCGCGTTCCAGGCGGCTGCGCAGTCGGCCTGGAGGTCCGCACCGCAACAGTCAGGCTCAACTGGCAACTCTTGAGCGAACTCGAGATCAGGTCCTGCAAGACCTTCATCAACTGGTTTTCCGCCACCTGAGCATCCACATTGATCCGGAAGCCGCCGTGAAAGTCCCTCTGCGCCGCTGTCATCTTCCGCAGCCGACTCTTGTAGTGCTTCACCATCTTTGCCTGATCGGGAAGAATCACCTCGGCATTCACTACCAGAGGGAAATCCACCAACATGAGTTCTCGCAGAATGCCCGGGAAGGTGGCGTCCGGGAGATCCTTTAGGCTGATCCAGGAGTAAAGCAGGCCGCCAATCTTCAGATAGTCATCCGTCTCGTCCTCGATGTTGACGTTGGCCATTTGGCTCCGGGCGCTCTCGTAAACGAGCAATGTTTCAGGAGGTCGGTACGGGACCGCATCTTCCCCTAGCGGACAAAGCGCCCGCTTCACCTCCTGGAAGATACTGCCGTCGCCCATTCGCCGTATCGCCATGCCGGTCGCCTGAAGTGTTGTTTCCACGCCGGACATCAAACTGTTGAACTCCGCCAGGAGATCCTCGTGGTCGCGGCGGGTCCGCTCGATGCATTTCATTGCCGAAAGGCTGGCGCTGGTGCCCCGCATCTTTTTCTTCCACTCGAGGTCCGGCGACTGGTGGTGGATTCTTGGGTTCCAGATGAAATAGGCGTGGAGGATGTGCCGGAGGTACAGCCCGTCGCTGTCCCTCTTTCGCCAGAGGTCGGCATGTACACGGTCGACGTTTTGCAACACCGTACTGTCGTTACGTTGTTCCCGGTTATAGCGGCTGACCAAGTCGCCATAGCCTTCGGTAATCTCAAAGCGCACCTGCATGCGCATGGAGCGCTCCGGCAGCGACCGGACCAGGGCTTCAAGCCCGTTCTTGGCCCGATTCCTCATCTCGTCGCTCGCAAAATAGGAGTGCACTCCGCCGAGCTCGTAGCCGGCGACCAACGAACCATCAATTTGAACGGCGACGTTATCCAGCAGGTCGCGAATCCGCAACTGCTCGCAGAGCGCTGGGGCGGCGAGCGACCGCTCATTTTGTTGAAGTGTCACCGGCATGTTTCGACCTCGGGCTGGATATATTCGCGCGTCAATTGCGAGTCGCGTTCGAGTGCTGAATACACGTGGGGCCTAGTGTGGAACATCACCCAATCGAGCAGATACCCACGTTGCTTTCCGTACTTGAACAACATCAAGGCGGGGATACTCAATAGTGGGACCAAGTACTGCATGATTATGTTCATGGGCAGGCCAAACATCTCACGTCGCAGGAAGCGGCCGAGTATGTTGCTGGCCACGGCCAGCGCCAGGATGGCAAACAGGTCCTCGGCTTCGAGCCCGAGAAACGTCACTCGCGTGCGCAGATTTCGATAGACCGGTGTTACGTCAAGCGCCATGATTCCCTCCCATTACCTCACTCCCCCTGTTCCCCGCGTTACGAAGAACTCGCCGAGCCGCAGCAGTCCCGAAACGAGCAGGCACAGTCCTGCGGCGGCGAAGTGCCGCATCCACGAAATCGCCTGAAACCGATTGGTTACTCCAGCCAGTTGCAATCCGCCCGCCGTCACCTGCAAGGCCGCGTAGATCGGCAGCAGCACGTTGCATATCCAGTCCACAAAACTGGCTACGGCGGCCCAAATAAGGTTCGGATCGTTCCAGGCGCGCTGAGAAGCGAAGGTCTCGAAGGCACGCAAGAGTCCGGAAGCCATGAGACACATGAACCCGCCGTACATCGGATACGAGTACTCCTTGCCTTTGGAGAACTGAATGATAGCGATGGCAATGAACAGGCCCGCCAAAGTGGGCAGGATCACGTTGCCGCTCCAGTTGGTCAGGTTGAGAATGCCGTTGTAGAAAGACATATACGCTCCGCTTCTAAGCCACCATCGCCAACACCAGCTTCCAGACCGCCGTGACCGAGAGCAGACCCAGAGCCACGCCTGCCAGACGAAGCGCTGGCCGTCGCATCGCCACATTGATGATTGCTCCGACGATGGCGAGGCCCGCCGCGATCGGCATGATGGTACCCGCGAGGTAGGTCCACAGGCTGTCCAGTACGTCCGCCGTCGCGTACCGTGTGCCGGAGTTGTAGCTCTGAAGAACTCTGTCTGTCGTCTGGACGCCGAGCAGGAACATCGCGGTGAAGATCGACGGCAAGGGATACTCCCCGGCGGCGGAATCCAGAATGGCCCGCAGCACGAAGTAAGCCGCGAGCGTCGTCGCGAGGCGTCCGACCACAAAGTTGGTTACAAAGCTCCCGACACTTGTCTCGAAAGTCGAAAGCCAGGAACTCGCGATTCCACCCCCGGCCAGCGGCACCCTGACGCCAAAAGAATTGAACCAACCGAGCAGCGGCTGGAGGGTGAGGAACACGACTGCCCAGAATATCCACTTCGTAAAGCCCCCACCGATCACGAAACTCGTTCCCCCACCTTCGCGCCGCAGACTGATGCCTGCGAGCACCAGGCACAGTAAAGCGGCGGAGGGCGCTAGCAGTAATAAAACGCTCACGATATCGTTCAAAAGTTGTGGCACGGCCATGGTGTTGACTCTTCGCTGAAAAATGAATTCAAGTGCTTGATTTGGGGCAGGCAACCCTTTCTTCAAAATGCTGGGTTGCCTGCCCCTTTCACTTCGGGGATTCCCGCTCTTTTTTTCTAGGTGACACCTCCTGTTCCGTTCGTGATCCAGTACTCGATCAATCGAGTCACGCCCGAGACCGCGAGCAACGCTCCCGCCGCAAACAACCAGCGGCCAAAGCCGCGGCCTGTGAGCCAAGCCACTATGGCCCCCAGCACCGCGCCGCCCGCGCCCACCGGCGCGATCACGTTCCCTACCCAGTTAATGAAATTGAGGAACGCACCTTCCGGTTGCGATCCCGTTTGACCTTGAACAGCTACGTTGAATTGTGGATTCTGACCCAAGTTTTGAGCCAGGGCATACTGCGCAGCCAGCACGAGGCAAATCGCGCCCGCCGCGAGTGGCTTTTTGAGTGCCCTGTCCCACTTCATGCGCATGAATAGGTACCCTCCTTTCTCGCCTGCCGTTTGTCCGCTTCTGAAAACTGCTGAACAACGGCGGGCAGTTGCGAAAAGTAATCTGAGATTCTTCTTGCGTCAAATGAGGTCTGGGGATTGCGCGACGCAAAAGACAGGCTTGAAACAGAGAGGTTCAGTCAGCCCATCAGCCCCTTTCCGAGCATCGGGCGCTCACCCTGCGTGCAACATGGACCGCAATCAGGAGGAAGCAGGAAAGGCAAGCAACCCGCGATTTTCAGCGGAGTTAGTGAACTTCGGGAAATGTTTTTGGCGGGTCGGCGATTGTGAGGAGTAGGGTGGGATAAATTGCCGCACGAAAGACCGGCGGTGCGATCCGACCGTTCACCCTTGGAAGAGAACGCCGGCTGCCAACTTTTTTTCACGGGTCGACAGTTGTGAGAACCAGCGTGCTCGGCGGGTACTTCACCAAAATATCAGGTTACGTTCTTTTTGACCTGGGGTTTCGCTGCGGCAACCCAAAGCACGGTTACTTCGTTTAACCGGCCAAGCGACGCCCGACCGCCTAACTTCCGTGTTGCCCGTCAGCTCGGCATAGGGGCGGCGCTCACCCGCTGACCCCTGGCCACACCACCGTGCGTACGGGTCAGTACACGGCGGTTCGAGTTGGTTATGGTCTCGTCCAGGACGGTGACCGTGAAGCTGGCCGCCAGTTTAGAAAGCTTCGGGTATAACTTCCATGAGGCGAGTCTCAGTCGTCCGCCAGCGGCTGGCAGCAAACGATGCACCGGTCCAGTAGGTGTTGGTGATTGGAGCGTCTCGAGCCGGTAACGAAGTCGTTGCCCTCCATCACGACATCCAGAGAGGTCAGGTCGGGGTCGATGCCAGAAAAGTCCATGTCCATGGCGTTGGGGATTCCTTCGACGGCACGGACAGCCATGTCGATCTCGGCCCTACTCAGCTTCTTGGCTTGTAGGTTCTTGAACACCAACTGGCGCATCACCCCCCTTCGCTTGTCCCTAAGGAAGGGTTCAAGATTGGTCAAGTCCACTTAATCTTTCGGTCCGTTGGTGCCGACGGCGGTATAGCCGGAGGAAGCAAGGCTGTGGAGGACCTGGAGAGGTTCGAACTCTCGACCTCATGACTGCCAGGCAGCTCAGCTTTCCCGCCCGTTTACCTTCCCCCTATTCCTTTCATGGCTTTACATCCACTCGGGGTCTCTGCTTTCGCTCAGAGTAGAACCCTATTTGCTTCAACATTACCGAATTTTGGAACACTTCTGGAGCACCCCCGTGAAGTCCTGTCGCCAAGCCCACACTCTTGGCCGTCCCGAACCCTGTTTCACTTCCGTGCCCTCCGTACTGCCCAACCTTGGAATCAGCAAAAGGCACCTCAAGCAGCTCGACTCGATCTGCCTTGTCCGCGAGCAGCGGGCGAACGGCCAGCAGGTACTTGGGTTCCACCCACGTCCGTTTGTTCTATGCGGCCTGCCGCTTCGCCGGCCACCTTACGCACAGCAGGTCCATCGCCGGCGAAACGGCAAATTCTTCCTTCACATCGTCGCTCACCCGGATTTTGGACTGCCCTACGGCCAGGACGTTTAATTCCGATTTGGATCGCCTCCTTGGCAGTCCGGCAAGAGAGCAGCGTGGTGCGATTTCAAGCCGCCGCAGAAATCCTCGAGTTCTTTCATCTATCGAAAGACGGTCGCCATTATCGGCGCATTGTCGAAGGCTTCAAGCGCGTCTTCGGCGCGACGATTTTCTTCGGCACAGGGGAGGAACCCGCTGCAAACCGAATGATCGACTTCGCTCGCTTTCATTTCTTCGATTCCATCCACCTTTGGTTCTCCGAGGCGGGGGCCAGAATCCGTCAACGCCGGACGAGGGGAATGTCGTCACCCTCAGCAAACCCTTCGATGATGAAATCAGCCAACACCGAATCCCCGTGGAGCGTGAGGTCCTAGCGGTGCTGGCCAACGCGCCCGGCGTTCTGGACTTCTACGTCTGGCTTGCGTGGAAGAGCTTCACCCTCCGTGGGCACACGGCCAGGATTCCCCTCCTCGGAGCCTCCGGACTCGCGGCGCAGCTTGGCAACGCGCCCTATGCGGTGGAGCCCACATTTCGGCTCACCGTGCATCGTTGGCTCCGGACTGTCAGGGCACTGTGGCCTGAGTGCCCCGCGAATCTTGCCTCAGACGGCAATTGCCTCACTGTTCAGCCCTCCTACCAAACGTGCGCGGTCCGGCCGACGCAAGGTGGAAAAATCTGTCAGCGCACAGAATAATCCACGTTATTCCGAGTCCCGGATTATTCCGAGTAGAATCTGTCAGTTTCGAGTCCGACCAGGACTGGAGCCATTTTGCAATTTTCACAGTCGGAATAATCCTGACCTCCACGAGGCAATCCCGCCGACCCAGTGTGTTTCTCGCGGAGGGCCGGGCCCCTAGCCCGCTTAATTTGGTTGCCTTTCTTAATCGTTTCTCGTTTCAGAAACCTATGAGTAACAACCACGCGATCCCAAGAATAAGCGTTAGGAAGGTGAGGTTCTGCTTTTCCGCCTCGCGCAGCGGCAACGCGGCCGCATCGCCGGTGATCGCTCCCGCGTCGAACGCCGCCCGCACTTCCCGATTCCCGAGGGGATGAATTTTCACGTCTCTTTTGTTACACTGTGTATGCAAAAAGCTGTCCTCCTTCGTCGGCGCTAGCCCTTCTCGCAAAAAACCTTATGCCATGAAGCGACAGACTTTTTCAATTTCTTCGTGAGAAGTGCGGGCCGGCACGGGGACAAACCGCGCCACAACGAAGTTGTTTACAAAGTTCCTGACATCGTTCGAAACGCGGCCAGCTTGTTGATCCGTTGGTTAGCGTCTTTTGCCCTCTTGGGAACCCGGACGCGAGGGAAACCTGTTTGCATCAGCGCAGAAACCGCGGATAAAATCGCGGTATCTGGCAGAACCGCGTGTCATGAACGGCTTGGCAACAATTCGGGACATCGGCGCCGGCGTCACCGAGTTTCTGGTCAAACTCGTTGACCACTGCGAAATGAGCTGCCTGATGTGTGGGCAGTCATCGCAGAGCGATCGGCGTGCGCGCTTGAGCCTGTCCGATCTCGAGAAGGCCTTTGCCACTGTCCGACTTCATGGCAAGAGGATCTACATCTGGGGGGGCGAACCCCTCCTCTACCCGGCCTTGCTTGCCGTGGTGAATTTCTTCAAGCGCAAGGGAGCGCTCGTCGCGGTGAACACCAACGGCCAGCGCTTGGCAAAATACCTTCAGAGCCTGGCAGCGATCCACTTGGACCGCTTGATACTCTCCTTGGACGCCGCCGAAGCGGCCACTCATGACATGATCCGGGGCACCGCCGGGTCCTTCGAACTCGTCCTTGGGCACATCCGTGCTCTCAAGCAGTTTCGAAGTCGACGGCCCAAGCCCTTGGTGCGCGTGAACTGTGTTGTGCTACCAGAGAATTATCGCCAACTCCTCGATCTCGTCGAACTCTGCCGCCAAGAAGAGGTCTACAAAGTGCACCTGCAACTGCCGATGTACGTCACTCAGGCGAGCATGCACGAGTACGCAGACCTTCTAAAGTCAGAACTCTCCATCACCGTGCGCAACTACTCCGGATTCCAGCGCGAGTATTCTGGCATCGACTTCGAACACCTTCATCGCATCATGCAGGTCGTGGCAGGGCGGTATCGCTCCTTCGCGCGTTTCTATCCGCACTCATCGCTGTCCATCAATCAACTAGAGGCCTATTTCACTGGGAATACACCCATACGGCCCTTCACTTGCGACATGTCCTCCACAAAACTAGCTGTGGATTCTTCCGGGGACTTCGTCACCTGTCCGGATTTCCCCGACATCTCTTACGGGACCTTGGTCGATGGAGTTGTGCGGCCGGAAAGGCTCCATTGGCTTAACTCAAGGCTGGAAGCGGGGCTACTTCTCCCCACTTGCGCCAGATGCTGTCATCTAGTTCCTCTCATATGAAGGCTCGTTTTCGCACCATCACGTTCGTTCTCCCCAAAGCGCGTGGTGCAACACTACTGTCATCTGCTGTCATCAGGGCCGTTCGGGCCCGCGAGCCTGACAGGCCAATATTCGCGGTGTCCCGGTTTCCAGAGCTGCTAGTGGGGCTGCCCTACTTAGACTCGGTCTTTGCCTGGGATGATCCGCGCGTGTTTGCTGAGGCAATCCACGACTGCGAAATCATCGACCTCACCGGTACATTGACTCGTCAACCGCACCGTCGCTCGCAGCCCGTGCATCTGCTTGACCTGCTCTGCGAGCGCGCAGGTGTATCGAACGATGGTCTCGGGCCGGAATGTGCGCTGAGTGACGAGGAGCTACGAGATGCATGGAAGGCGATCTGCCTCCCGTCGCGATCAGACCGCCGCGTCACCATTGCCGCAGCGACTCGAACCTCCACAAAGAACCGTGAGTGGCCTTGGGCAGCTTGGTCACAGCTCATTGGCCGCACCAAGAACGAGATTCGCTGGATCCATTTCGGTGACCGTTTGGGCACTCCTATCGAGGGCATGGAGTACGTCTCTGCATCTTTACGCCAGGTTCTGGCGAGTCTCTGTTGGGTGGACGGCATTGTCTCCCCGGACACTCTCCTGCTCCATGCAGCTGCGGCCTGCCGAAAGACCGATTCGCGCGTGATCGTGTTGCTCGGAAGTACTCATCCTGCCACCGTTTCTTACCCGTCCTTTTGCAATATGTATGTTGATGGTCTTGACTGTCAACCGTGCGGTCGGCCTTACAGCCCCTTCGATGTCGCTAGGGACGCTCGCGGGGTAGTGTTATTGCGGCAGGACGGAAAGCCACTTAAATGGACGTGTGAAGATGTGCAATGCCTGAACCGGATAAGCGTGGAACTCGTGGAAGGTGCGCTTAGGGAGAGAGTATTATCCCTTAGTCATCAGTCTGAGGCTCACGAGTTCGCAGTATTGTTGGTAAAGTCCCATGCCGTCCGCGCTGGTAATTTATCTGCGATCCTTCGAACGCTAGCGGCAGCTGGCCTCTCCATAATTCGGCATCGAGCGGCACGTCTGTCTCGTGACGTGATCTTGCGCATCTACGGAAATCACCGGCTCGAGGCATTCCACGACGATCTCTGCTCGCTCGTCTCGTCTGCTCCATGCAGCGTCTGCATCGTGTGGGGAAAAGGGGCTGGCCGACGCCTCGCCGATTTGTGCGGGCACCATCATCCGGACAAGGCGCGACCTGGTACGCTGCGTGCGCGATTCGGAAGAACAGAATCAGAGAACGCGGTTCACGTCGCAGCGAGTGGATTCGTCAAGGAGGAAGTCACTGCCCTCCTTGGCGAACATGCTCTTGAGGGCTGGTCACACTTTGACTGAGTAGCGCCGGTTGCAGGAGGTATAACATCACTGCTTCCCGGGTTCACGGAGCGTGCCATCGCTAGCGAGGCTAGAACCGCGAGATCGTGCGTACTGGATGCAATAACCGAGTTCACGAAGGACTGCGATGCATTCGCCAGCTCTCGTGCCGGCCTTCCCTGCGACAACAACTGCCTTGAGATGTTTGATCAACTCCTCGATGTTTTGCCGATTACTTCTTCGGCCGAAGTCCACAGGCCTACCGTGGCGGCATTCTAGTAGTGCGTCTGATCGTCCCTGCCAATAGCCGCGCTTCAGGAAGTAGGATAATTTGAGGCGATCGAAGCCTATGATGTGTGTCACTCGCGCTGACGCAATGAACGACACCGTCAAGCCAGCAGCTTGAAGACGTCGACACCATTCCAGTTCCTCAGAGGACCTCAACACCGATCCAACCCGGCCAAACGACTCCAAGAACCCACCGATCGCCTCAAAAGTCCTTACACTGGTCATCATGTTCCCGCCGCAAATGTACTGACTTTCGTGGATCGCGGCAATATCGTGGCCGTCGTAGAGCAGTTCCGCAAGCAAGCGTCGATGATCACAATTAAACCACTTCGGCGGCTTCCCTTGCATGCCAAGCCCAATCGATCCCCCAGCTACAGCTGCACCATGCCGATGCAATCCGGCATACAGTTCAGCGAGCCACGTCCGCTCCGGGACCGTGTCGTCGTCAAGAAATGCCACGTATTCGCCGCGGGCATGTGTAACCGCCACATTGCGTGCCCTGCTCAAACCGACAAGTGGCTCGTGAACGACGCGCAAAGGGTAGGGAGTTCGCCGTTCTTGTAGCCCGAATAACCGCGGATCTGGATTGTTGTCCACCAAGACGACATCGAAACCCTTCCACGTCTGCTCAGCGAGAGCGGTCAACACTTGGCCGAGTTGTGACGCTATCCCGTGACTCGGTATCAACACTGAACACGCGGGAACTTTCGGCATCATCGCACGATTGCACGCTGAATCACTTGCTCGACTGCGAGTGCAGCATCCTCTGGCTTCAAATCCGTTGTGTCAATAACGGCTACAGTGTCAGCCGGGAAGGTCGGAACTACCGAATGGTAGAATTCCGCATGGTGTTCAAGAAAAGTCATGTCGGCCCAGATCGGATCGAGTGGTTCACCACTCAACGTCCTTCGTCTCTCAAGACCAACTGCAGGATCGACGTACAACGCTATCAGAATGTCAGGACGGACCAAAAGACCATCGGCCTCATTTAGCAGCCTCTTGACAACTTTGGCGAAGGGATGACTTGACCGGAACAGTTTCGACCGTGCATAGGAAAACGCAAGCGTGCCGAGAACGTTCCTATCCTGAAACACGTGTAGTGACCGCTTCAGTCCCACTCGGATTTCAAACTGTCGGTTAATCTCCGTTGCCAAGTACCACGCTTGGATTTGCGCTGGCACCAACAGGTGAGCGTCTACGGTGTGGTCTAACTCCGGAATCACAATGCCGCCACGCCGACTTGTTATGGACCGAAGCGCTGTCGTCTTGCCTGCGCATGGAGAACCTTCGAAAACGATAAGGCGACCTTCCTCGCGATGTCGAACGAAGCAGCGCGCACACCGGGCGTTCAGCCTAATACAACTTGACTCTACCATCTCGCGCAACTCCGTAGCTGAATTGAACATCCGCCAGGTCATCACAGCCCGCGAAACGGCCGCTCTGCAAGGATTCCTCAAGCCAAATCGGCATCCGCGCAGCGCGCACTCCGGAAGCTGGCCGGCCCCGAGTCGGTCGGCTCAACACCCGCTCGTACGTCTTCACAGCCACCCCCGCGATGTGTTCCCAGGTGTACCTAAGATTCAATAAACACTGCGACTCTAAGACCATCCGGCGCACCTGCTCTACGTCTGAGAGCAATCCTTCAATGACATCCGCGTAGCACTCTATTCGGTCCTCAATTCTAATCGCAGCGAAATTAAGCCCCTCTGCGGCGCACGAAGTCGCTACGGCGGGAAGCCCAGAGCCCAAGTAGTGAAGTAATTTGACACGTATACCACTTCCCTCGAAGACCGGGGCGATTCCGACTCCGCAACCCCGCAGGTGCATGCCAGGGTCCGAAACCTCACCCGCGACGCGAACGCCGACTCTGAGACAAGCGTCACGAAGATCCCGCGGTACAGCTCCAATAATCATGCACGAAGCGTCAGTCATTCGGCGCCTCAGAGCTGGCCAAATCGTGTCCGCTATTCTTTTGATCGCCCGTCTGTTTGGTTCAAAGTACCCGTTGCCAAGAAACACTATCGACGGCGAACCCCGCCATCCGTCGACACTCGCAGGGGTGGTGACTTCGACGCCAAAGGGCACAATACTGATTCGTTCGGCTTCTGTATTGGAATCAAGGAGCCACCTTTGAAGATCCGGCTCACTGAAAGTGATGATGTGATCGACACTGCTGGCCACCCTGCCTTCGAGATCTCGGACCTCGGCCTGTCTCTCGAAAGGAAGTCCGAGCTGAGAAGCAAGAGTTCCACTATGGTAGTGAGCCTCGTAGACAAGCCTCGTGCCTGTTGCCGCCGCCAAAGGAAGGCCCACGTTTTGAATCGTCTCAAGGTCATTCATTTGGATGATGTCGATGTCTTCGACGGCAATCAACCTCGCCACCAAGCTCAACTCGTTGTAGTACGTGACCGGCTTGAAGAAGTACGTCGGATACGGTTCCGTCGCTATGCGATCAAGTTGGGACCAACCTCTAAACGCGTGGAACACGCACACGCTGTGTCCGGATCGCGCGATGGCAGCTGGCAGCCGCGAAAATCTGGTGCTGGCTCCATCCCGTTCAGGAATAAATGTACCGTCAATGAAGAATGCAACTCGCATGAACCTTCTCGTCACGCCTCACAAGCGTTTTCCCATGTACGCTTCTGCAGTGCATCGTTCAACAGCGGTCAGAACATCGGACACTTCGATTCCATCTCCCTCTCTTTCAATCAGAGGGCAGGTGACGTAACGATTCCGGCAGATTCCGAGCACCTCCTCGAAATTCTCACACCGGGGAATGTGGCGGCTCTCGACGGGGAACAAATACGCGGGATCGCCTCCCCAGAGTGACGGCGACGTAACTATGTACAGGCCGACCGTCTTCACGCCAATTCCTGTGGCCGCGTGGACTGGCCACGAGTCAGTGCTCACTAGACATCCCATTCCACTCAAGCGCTCAAGGACCTGGCTCACGTCTGTGCTTCCAACCACGGCAAAGGTATCGGGATACTCCCCCTTGAAGTCGGCGAACACCGTTTCTGAGAACTTCTGTTCGTCTTCTGTGTGGCCCGAGAATGCCGTCAAGCGAACCCCACGCATCAAGAGTGCTCGACATAATTCAAGCCACTTGTGTCGAGGCCAGCGCTTGAATGTGCTGCCCGTATGAACATTAATGCCGATATGGTCTGCCAAAGGTGCCTGTTGAGACCGGACCAGCCTCTTCAGGTAGTGCGGGTCGTGACAACCGTCACTCAAATGAGCCGACTGCAGTAAAGACGTGATCTTCTCTCGAATATTGGTGAATTCTCTGCCTTGCGTATTGAAGGCGAATTCGAGAAACGAACTGCCATCTCGATGGGCGTCCCTAAAGGCAAAATAATCCCCATCGTACACCGGACCAATGTGTCGCAGATTGACTACCAGCGTCACCTTGTTGGCTCGTATAAATGTGAAAATGTCATTCCAGTGTTGGCGGTAGAACTTTCGCCAGATCCCTGGGACCACTCCGGCGCACGAGGCCAATGCTAGCCTCCTCAATAAGTCTCTGTCCCTAAAAAGGATGCCGTCTGTGTGAAAGTATTTGAGTCGCGGCGTTACGGTTTCAAAATGCTTAAGAAATGGCACTTCGATAAGCCCGTCACCCATGCCGCAGCAATTTACGATCAGCGCATTCATCTTGCACTCCGCACCCCGTTACGCACTGCAGAATAGAATCCAGGTGCTGGACTGTCAAGCCAACAGAACCCGTTCTGCGCACCTGACACCCAGGTGTGTAGATGATGGATCACTCTATCACGCCCCGTATCGCGTCTACAGTGGCAGCGAGATTTGACTCGCTGTTGTCGTGCACGCGTACATTCAGATCTTGATAAAACTCGATCACCCGGCGCTCGACTTCCATAATAAAGAACGCATCTTGCTCTGCGGTTATAGGGCCGCGCGAAGCCATCCGCTGACGGCGTACTTCATCGGGAACGCTCAATAGGAAAGAAAAATCGGGTTCGATGACAAGTGATGGCGGCGGTGCGAGCACCCTCACGCCCCCGGCTCGCGAGTATGCAAGCATTGTTGCGAGGAACTTGTCGCAGACCACCGATTGCCGGGTTAGCATCAATTTGATTTCTGCGGAGGCTTGGACGATTCCAGCGAAGTGGTATAGATACCTGGCGTATGGTGTCGCTTGCAGCTCCACCGCATCTCTGATCGAGCGAAACAGCTCAGGCGGCGTCGTGTACCACTGAGCACTTAGCTGTTCGGCAAGCGCCATAGATACTGACGTCTTCCCACTACCCTTCAGGCCCTCGATTGTGATGAACTTGTACTGCCTCGGCGTCATGTCCAAGCTCCTTTGTGACAGCAGTTCGTGTCGTGTGAAGTGCTCCGCAAAGCGGCTATCCGACCTGTGCTATGGCCGGAACGACAACAGGGCGATTGCATTGTACCAATAGGCGTGTGTGTTCGGCCGCCCTGGGCAATAACGCATCCCGTTCGCAGGCCAGTGGGCTGCTGGGCCCTATACCACGGTACAGGTGGAGGCGCCTTGCCGTTCAAGAACATAGATCACTTCCCGTTCAATTGGAGTGCTCTTGTACACGTGGAAAGAACGGATGGCCCATCCGGCACTTCGAAACAAGATGCGCAGGTCGTCCTCGTTGAAATCATTGATCCACAACGCATTCCGACGCTGCGACAAAGTGCTCTGCGGTCCAGGATGACCATAGCTTGCTATTAGCGTGCCGGTGTGGTCGGCAGCTGCGGCTATCACAGCAGCCGGGTTCGCCAAGTACTCAAGGACTCCAAGGATGACCACGTAATCATAGCGCCCGCTCGGAAACTCTCCAGCCTCTAAATCCACCGGTATCACTTCAGCACTCCACTCCGGTAGATCGGCAGGAAAGTACCGACATCCCGAGGGGAGGAAGCGGCGAAGGGACATCCGGCCGCAGCCCAAATCAAGCACGGTGGAACCTGTTGAAATAAGTTCAGCAGCGGCGCGGCTGCGTTCTTCCCATGATGTCGAATAGTGCTCGCGGTTACCCCAAAAACCCACTCTCTCAGGATCGTCGGCCTCGTTCTTTTCCCCACCGAACCGGAGCCACAGTTCAGTAAATCGTACGGGGCGCGCGAGCCACGGCTTCTTGGTTCCTGCCCAATGGATAATCTTTGCTCGATCACAGGGATCGAAGTAGGGCATTGCATTCCAGTCAGATGCCAACTCGTTGAAGGCACCCTGCGAGAAGATGTTGAGAGTCTGCTCGTCCTGGAGCCCGAACTCTTCCACAAGGCGCAGCGCCGACTCGGTGAAGCGCAAGGTTCGTAATCGGGCGAGTGATAATACAAGCACACCGGCGTTCAAGCAAGGGCGACCGAGGTCCACGTCAGCAGCCGCTTCCCGCCGGAATCGACTAGCGGCCGTGGCCTCCAGGGAGCGAGCGCAGTGTTCGACGATGTCGGCTTGAACTCTTAATTGGGGCGCTGGATTCGGGCGAGCTGCGATGCCGCGAGGAGTTGGCTCGTTGTCGATGAGCTCCGCCAAGTCGCCTAGACACACGGCATCGATGTCCAAATATACGACGCGATCGTGGTCCGGCAAGAGTTGCGGCAAGAACAGGCGATCCATTGTGGAAATGCTGGTCGCGCCAGACAGTCGGACCAGTGTATGCGTCAGGTAGGAGTCCATGGTGATTATCTGAGCGCGGCGATCCGCAATGCGAAAAAGTCCTTCGAAAGCGCCTACATCCAGACCACGAACAAGGAATACAAAATGCACCGGCTCCGAGGTCCTTTCCCGTATAGACCGCATGAGTGGTGGCACGTGTCGAACGTAGCCACGGTCAAAGGCAAGTACTACAGTGAGTTTCGACTTCCGCGCAACCAAAGTTGGGTGCGCTGCCCCAACACCGCCATCCTCTGCATCGATAAAGAATCGCGGTGCGCCGGTGAGCCGATGCCGCGCTTCGGCAACCCAGGGATACGTAATGCGAGCCCAGCGTGCCCGAGTATCGGCTTCATCCTCTCCGGTCAAGAGTGAGAGGAGGATATTGTGGAGGAGGGTACGGATCCGACCCCGCATCACGTCCAGGCCACTGTCATCCAAGTCAGAAAGACCATCGAGCCGGCGATTGCCAGGGTTACGAGGACAAAAAGTGACGGGTGTTCCAAGTGCGAGGCACGGCAGGTAAGAATGTAGCCTTGACGTGGTCACATGTGCGGCGCAAGAGTACAGATTTAGAAGCCGCAGTGCCTCCTCGATATTGTTCCGAAAGCTGGCATCCCGGATCTGATCTCTCTCGTGTGAGATTTGTGAGGCCGAGTGAGGCCCCGGCGGTGGGATGGCGTCGACGTAGAGTCGGTCGTTTGCGTGCCGCGCGCCCGTTGCCAAGGACAGGGTTGAAGTCAGACATCCGGAAAAGAAGGCATCTACTCCCGCATTGAGAAGCCAATCTGTCGTGGACCAGTCGCGACATCCGATCGGCTGATGCTGTCGTAGGAACTTGCATGTGTCCTGGTCGAGGGAACGGTAGTCATGAACGTGAAACGAGAGCACAAACGCCCTGAGATTGTCCGGAGGTGGAAAGGGAGTGGCAAATCCGAAACCCCGCTGGTGGTACCAACCATGAAGGACACACCAGACGCGTCGGTTCGGATAGAGGGTTCGAACTGGCCATGTGACATCACGGTCCAGAGTAGAGATATGAACGTGGCTTGAAACTTCGCAACGTTCCTCGATTGACCAGCTTTCTCTTAGCTCGGTAAAGACTGTGAGAAGTCGGGGATCAGCAAAACTCCATTGTGGGCTAAGGAAGCGAGAAAGGTGCCGCATCAGCGAAAGGGTTTGGATATAGTCGCCGATGTTCGAACTTGTGGTGGTTAGATCAGGCGACTTGTAGTCAAGTAAGGCGAAGACAACGTCGGCGGTGTCGCCGCTGGCGATGCCGCTATAGCGCTCCGAAAGAGCCGATGATGCGGCGACGGACGGACATTTCAGAGCGCTTGATAGGTACGCTGCGAGCCACGATGTTCTGGAATCTCGGGAGGGTGGGTCGATGGCACTCAAGAGGGCACTGGCTTCAGGTTCGCTGCCCATGGCCATTGAGCTAACGGCTTTCCAGTAGATAAATTCCTGATCATGTAAGAAACGGTCTTCGCGCGCAAGCGCTTGGATCGCCGCCAAGTGATCGCCGATCCCGCGCAGAGCGGCGGCAAGCCCCAAGTAGTCCGTACGACTAAAGGGACTCTGCGAGCTTGCCTGTTGAAAGGCTTCAACCGCAACCGAGAATCGGCGTTGCTTCAGTGCGGAATGTGCTCGCAGCAGCCGTACGATTTGAGCCATTTCTGCATCTCCGGCAAGAGCATCTGCCCACCGCGTAAGCGTCGCATGCCCCTGGTTCAAGCCGACGAACTGTCGCCAGAGGGCGTCGGACAGGGAGGACTTGTCGACGACGGCGCGAAGGTCCTCTACCGTCAGATCATTGGGATTCGATAACGACGGATCATGTGATTCCAAGCTGCTCACCTCTGGGGCGCCTCCAGTCAGTACCTGCATCTATATGACAATCTTAATTAGATAGAGTGATTGCAGGTAGTTGTATTGCTGTAGGGCCAATCGAGCTACCCGCTCCGTTCCTGACACTTCGTGAGGATCGAGTTTCGTTCATCTTGTTGCGCCCTCGTCTTACCGGGAAAGGCAGGTGGCGGCAGTTGCTACCCGCAGAACTGACAAAGCAGTATTGGCTGTGGCTTTCAATCTGACCGCTGGAGAAGTTTGCACTAGGTACGGCAATGTTGTCTACCCTCTGATTATTCCGCGTGGGCCCCCCGTTACGCCCAGCAGTCAAGCCCGTTCGCCACCTCGACTCGGAATAATCCGGCACTCGGAATAACGTGGATTATTCCGCATACGGAATAATCCACGTGTTTCTTGCTACACGTCGTCCCCTATGTTTTCCAGGGCTTGCCCAAACCTTCCACGTGTTTCCTGCTACGCTGTCGCGTGAGTCCTGCTACGTTCACCCGTGTTTCTTGCTACAGAAATGAAGTTAACCCTAGCGTGTTCAGCCAGTTGAAGCGGCTGCCGGTAATTACAGGTATATGTCCCTGTAGACGGATTTCCAGTAGTCTTCAGCCGAACTCGGTGGAAAAACAGCGGCTCCGCCGCAAGCACTGCTTGGCGTTGCGCTGAGAAAAACTGGAGTTCTGGCCTCGGAATCCCCAATGAGGGGCCCACATTAAGACCTACGCCGCCCAGTCCTTGTACAGCAATTCGGCTTGCTCCAAAACGGTCTGCATGACCTTTTCTTGCTTGTCGGGGGGGCCCTCTGAGCTAGCGAACGAGAAGTCACGTATCTGCAACGTACAGGCACGGTTCAAGAACGGAGTCGCGGCTCGTCCCCGTTTGACGGTTTTGGGGTTGTCCCCTGGGGTGAGACAAACGGTTAAGGCACTCCTTACCGATCGCTGGAATTGCATTGTACCTCGGAAGCCCTTTCTAGCAAGATGGGCGCCGGCTGGTGAAGCGGAGGCGGGCAATGCTGGAGAGCAACCCGCCGAGGAATAGCCAGCTGGAAACTCATCGTTTCGATGAGCGAGGGCGTGGTCCGCAGGGATCGCGCCCTCATCGAAATGATAGATTTCCCCATGCCTGAGAAAACTCATAAGGGAAACTGCCGCGCAGCGGCCTCCTTGTGGTTTTGAGCCCGCAGTCCGCGCTCGAACTCCGCGGGGGGCAAGTAGCCGAGGGCCGAGTGCAGGCGCTTTTGATTGTAGACCTTCGCCAAGAACACCCCCACGCCCGTCTGGGCCTCGGCCAGATCGCGATATTCCGTGCGGTAGACCTCTTCGTACTTCAGGGTTTTCATAAACGATTCGCACGCGGCGTTGTCCCAGGGATGGGCTTTCCGCGACATACTGATACGGATGCCGTGGTCCTTGAGCAATTGCGTGTAATCGGCGCTGGAGTACTGCACGCCGCGATCGGAGTGATGCACCAGTCCCGCACTACGGGATCGCCGTTTCGCCAAGGCCCTGTGCAAGGCCTGAAGCGTCAGCGTGGCTTCCAGGGTGCGGTCCAGTGCCCAGCCGATCACGCGCCGTGAAAACGCGTCCAGGATCACCGCCAAGTAGACAAACTCCATTTCCAGGCGGATGTAAGTGATGTCGGCCACCCAGAGCTGATCGAGACCGCTCAGCGTCAGGGTGCGGGCCACATTGGGATACACCGGCAGGCCGTGCCCGGAGTCGGTCGTGACCACGAACTTCCGCCGCCGCAGGCACAGCAGATTGTCCTGGCGCATCAGACGGTAGACGCGTTTGTGATTCACCGCCCAGCCGCGCCGCCGGAGTTCCGCGGTCATCCGCGGCCACCCGTAACTGGGAAACTCCAGCGCGATCCGTTGCAGGGCGTCACGAAGTTTCATGTTCCGATCCGGCCCCGGCGGGTTGGGGGGAAAGCGATAGAACCCCGACCGGCTTACTCCCGCCAAGGTGCACATCCGTTCCACCGTCAAGGCTGCGCCCCCCTCCCTGGGGCTTTGGATCTGCTCGTAGACAGCGGCTTTCCAGCCAGTGCCTGCAGTTTCCGCTGCTCGTCGATGCGCTGCAAGCACCCCTTCAAAAAATCAATCTCCAACGCCTGCTGGCCAATCTTGCGCTCCAGTTGCGCGACCTGGCCCTCCTCCCAGCGCCGTTTCCCTAGGCCCGGAAACACATTGCCGGGCCCTTGCCGAAACTCCCGCTGCCAGCGATGAAGCAAGCTGGGGTTCACTTCAAACGCTCGTGCCACCTCCGCCAGCCGCGCCCCCATCTCCAACCGCTGGATCGCTGCCAGCTTGAACTCCTTGGTGAACTGCCGTCGAGACAAACCCATGACTCAATCCTCCCTTTAATGGCATTTTCATACCATTCGCTGAATTTTGAGTCTTAACTGTTTGTCTCAAAAATGGGGACAAATCCATTTACACGTTACCGCGCATGGCCGGTTCTCAGGTGACCAGGGTACGAGCAAATCTTCGGTAGTCATGCTTCACGCTTGGAAGGAAAGGCTTGCCATCGCGAGTACGGGGATTTGATGCCCCGTCGGCTGCACTTTATGTTGGTCACTTCCACAACGTGTACGATGGGGGTTGGTCGTAATTCGACACTGGGCAGCGTTGATCTGGTGATGTACTTGGCCTGAGCGGGCCTTCACTCTCGACAGCCTTGGCCTTACGGCAGGTCTTCTTCGATAGCGCATCGCACTCCTCATTATCTTCGCGCGGAATCCGGCAGAAGTTGATCTTCTACCGCAGCCCACGCAGGTAGGCTTAGGTGACGTCCGCTCGGGAAGAAGCTTAGTTAGCGGCCGAATGCCTAATATCACACGTTATCAAAGGCCCGGACGTGCATGGTGGGAACTGCGATTTTCGAGAACGATGGAGATAAGGGCAGTGAGGGCGGTTTCGGACATAGACCGCTCGGAGGGGGTCCGTCTAAAACGGGAGGTGGGGCTCGCCGGTCTCGTTCCCGACCTCATTGAACGGGTTATTTGCCTCATCGTTCGGCTCGGCAGCCTTCGAGGACTCAGCTGTCTTTGTACCAGTTCCGTTCTTGGGCGGCCCAAGAAATCTAAGCGTGCTGATAACCACTTCAGTTGCCTGGCGCTTCTCGCCATTCCGATCTTCGTGGCTGCTGGTCCTAACGCGAGATCACCTTGTTCGTGAGGCTATCGAGAACGTCCTTGATTGCAAAAGGAAGTGGGAGCATCGAGAAGCGCATATCGTGAGAGGGGAACGGCAGTGTCTACGAGGCAGGGTACACTAATGCCCTCTGAACCAGCATACGAAATGTGGCGGACCGCTATTTGTCGAACAGCGCTGGCTTGTTTCGCAAGATCAAGCGCGCAGTTGTAGAAAGGTTGCGAACGGCACAAAAGCCGAAGAACGGAAATGCGGCGGCTACGAGCGGATTGTAATTCCATGCCTGCCTGAATTCCCCATGCAAAATAGAACAAAAAGCGTGCGTCATCCCGCAACCGGGGCAGCGAATTCCGAAGAGGTTTTTGTACACACAGAGTGAAGGAAGCTGATCTAGATAGCGCACCGGAACAACCCCCAGAGTTACAAACAGTACTGGGAGAATCAAATTCCACAACAAGCGGGTTCCCCATCGCAGCTGTTCGGTAGTAATCATGTTGTCATCAATCCGTTGATTATGGGCGTCGTGAACAAGGAGGGACCATAGATCAGCGTCAGCACAACCCAAACCGCAATGTCTAGAAGTCCAAGAACGATGCCGGCGATAGCGATGGTGCGCCCCCGGAACCGGCGGGGGCCTTTGATCTGGCTGAGAGCCATGAACCCTAACAAAACCGCAACGCCGCCGGTCAGGATGCCGACCACCGGCAAACCGATTATTCCCATAATTAGGGACGCGACGGCCTTCCCGCTCACCGGGCCGGCCCCCGAAGGCCGGATGTAGACGTGAGGGGGCGGATGAACCAGGGCGGATTCCGGTACCTGCAAAGCCTCCGTCGGGGTGATCAAATAGGTAGTTTTCCGGCGCGGTGGCAGCGGTGCGGTATACAACCTGGTGAGGTCAAGTTGCGGAGCTTCCACTTGCCACGGCGGAGGTGCCTCCGCAGCGTTTTGCTCCACAGCCTGCACGCTAGGCGGGGTGGCCACACGCGCCGGCGTAACTTCCGGTGTGCTCGGGTGATCCACGTCAATTGGGCGCGCGACTAGCGGTGCTCCGGCCGAGAGAGGCGGAAGGTCTTCGAGCGGAAGCGCAGGGGAAGTTTCAGGTGGCGGATTCACCAGATCGCCCGCCGCGGCCCGGACCAGCGGAGCGAACTGTTCATTAACAGGCCGCTTCGCCGCGGTCCTCGCTTCATGCTGCGCGAATGGAGGTTGGTCTGAAGGTGGGGCGGCCAGCGGGGCCGCAGCATTTAAAATTCGGACCGCAGCAGGGACTTCGAGAGGCTTCGCCGCCACTTCGCTTGTGATGGCCCGGTGCGGCGGCGTGCCAGCTCCAACCGCTGCACTTCCCCGGACTACGTTCTCGACGGCCGGCCCTGGGGGAGGCGGGCCGATGGACGGAAGCGTCGCTTCAGGGCCAGGGATTACCGGTGGACGCGCCGGATGGCGATTCGCTGTCACACATAAAGGGCAGCACCCCTTTGCATTGATGTGATGGTCACAGACAGAGGCTTTGCAGCCGGCACACACGCGAATGCATTTGGGGCACAGTACGGACCTGCACGTAGCACACGCTACCGCATGCGCCGGACAAGCGGCTTCTCCACATCGAGCGCACCGGATCCCGCAATCTGCACAAACGGTATCCTTACAGTGGTGGCAGACCAGGACCGTACACTGGGCGCATATCTTCTTCCCGCAGTTGGCGCACTCCAGTTGGCAATCCGGGCAGGCGAGATGCCCGGCCGCACACGGGTCAACGCCCTCTTCCCGACCGCAGTTGGCGCACTTTGCAACGACCGGAGGCGGCGCTGTCCGCGCCTCCAACTGTGCGATCGTAGGCACGGGAACGTGCGCGCCTTCGAGCAGCGCGCGGGGCATCAACTCCACTGTCTCGAGCGGCAAGCGACCTTTGTTTTCCTCCGTCCACCTCACCGCGTCTCCATTGCGCGGGCTTTTCAGGTTGTAAGCCTGATAAGTTATTTCCCTGCCGATAAAGACGATGGTTTCTTCCAGCCGCCGCCCGGCGACACTGAGGTCCTCCGTACAAATCGTCATGGGGTCGATGTTAGGGTGAAAGACTGGCGTGCCCAATACCACACAAATCGGCATCTCACTGGGATAGTTTTCGCCTAGCGTTATCTGGACCCGATGCACTCCGCATTCCTGGATCCCCTGCCTTGTTTCAATCAAGCCCTTCACTTTGTATTCGATCACGTAGCGGTTGGGGGGATCACCGGTGACTTCCAGGATGCGAATGCGCGGATGGTCAGCGAAGAGGGCCTTGACCCGCTCGTAATCTGCGTAGAGACGCCTGTATCGTGAATTCATTTCAATTTGACTTTCTCGCTCCCTCTAAGAGGAACCGCCCTTGAGCGAAAACAGCAGTGCCCCGGCGCTCAACAGCACCAGGTAGAGCACGCAAATCAGCAGCGAAAACAGGACCATGGTCCGGGTGGTAGGCCCGGCGCGGGCCACGTCCCGCGCGTTTTGCCGATACCAGAATGCCGCCGAAGAGCAGGGCGAAAGGACTCGTGACGCCGATCAGACTGAAGAAGAGGAGCCACTTCGCGGAGCGGCGGATGCCCACCAGCACCGGATCGTCAGGTTTGGGCAGGAGGTCTTCGCGGCTGAGCGGCCGCGATTCCTTGAAAGCCGACTTGCAGAGCGGGCACTGGAGCGAATCCACGGGGATCGTCTCCGCGCACACCGGGCAAGTCTTTTCAGTCGCCCCCAGGTACGAAGGAGGCGCCACGGCTTTCTTGACCTCGACCATCAGGGGACAGCCCTCCACTGCGCATCCCCCCAGCTTCTGGTGACAGTCGGTGTGTTGAGGATTTCCGCAGCCGGGGCAGGTTACGATGGCCTGCCCCGGCTCGATCTTGCAGAGACAGAAAGGACAGGTGATCACTAGTGTCTTGTTTTCAGGCATATGTCCCTTGAACTGGCAGCTCGCGGCACGCTTTGCAGCCCCATGAGGGGCTGACGGGCTAACTGATCAGGTACGATGGGGAGCCGAAAACCGATCATTCGGCTCCCCGCCGCCCTAATGAATGTTGGCCAAGCGAACGAGAAAAAAAACGACCAGCAGGATCCAGCCTATCCACCCCAAAACAACGCCGGACTTGGCTCTGCCTCGCGGCCCGCCCTGAAACCGCGGGTACTTGTCGAGCCCACGAAGGGCCTTATTCCCATTTGAAATCGCCATGCTGCCGAATACGGGCGCACAAATAAATAGGCCCAGAATCCCGTACACGAGGGCGCTGGTCGCATTGCTATTGATGGCGGAAAGTTCAGCCCCCGGGGGATCGGGAGATTTCAATGCGGAGTCCAGCACCGTACCGCAAAAACGGCACTTCCCTGCGGCTGCCCGAATGATTTCCGCACAAGCCGGGCAGAACCTCTCTCCTGGTCCCGGTGCTTTTGCAGCCGGAGCCGTGGGACTGGCTTCCGGCGTCTGGTCCTTTGCCTCACTCGGGGCGGGCGGCAGGACTTCAGGCACAATCGCAGCGCGCATGAGTGCCGGCGCTGGCGGTGGGGCTTGCGCAGCGGCTTCAGGCACAGTTGCGGCGGGCACGGCTTCTGTCAGCGCCGGGGCTGAAGCGCTCTCCAGGGCAGCCGGCTTACACCTTTCATGATAGTAATTACCCGTCTTGAGATCACCCACCACATCCTCGCCGAATTCAAATGCCGTTCCGCAATTAAGACAGAACATTTCTGTCACCTTGCGATTTGCCTTCATGTGACGGAAGTTTGCATTGGTTTGTTCCCGGTTCGCCATGGGAGTCTCCTCTCTTTATCGCGTTGCTCTTTCGCGGCAGGCGAACGAAAATTCGGAATCGCCGATCCGGATGCGTGCGCCGTCAGACAATCGGGCACGGCCCACCGGCTGGCCATTGACGAAGGTTCCGGTTTTTGATTTGTTGTCCACAATTTCGTAAGCATCACGGAGCTTGTTGATCTCTGCGTGCAACGGGTCGATCTTGGGATCTTTGAACAGGTAGATTTCGTTCTTCGGGGAACTGCCCACGCGGACGGGAGTGACGTTGAAGCTGAACTCTTTGCCGTGCAGAGGTCCGGTTAAAACCTTTAGCCAAGCATCCCGGGAGAGTAAGTCCGTGAACCCGATCATCAGTCCCACGCTGCAGCCGATCACTGCAATGCCCACAGCGCGGCTGAGACCGGCGCCGGAGAATCCGTCTTGAGAGGTGAGAAGCAAACTGATGGGATCGAACAACAAACCGCCGATTAGACCGCCAACGATGCCGCCCACGAAGCCGTTGAACTTGAGCTTGGAGGACTTCAAGGCGAAGCCCTGTCCCAGGCCGACGGCCATGCCGGCCACCGTCCAGGCAAGACCGCGCCGGAACATCTGGAACACAAAAGCCGCGCCGCTGGCCGTGGGGGAGCCGGGAACCAACTCGCCGAGGATGGCATAGATAATACCAGCCACGAAGGTTGACAGTGCGCCGCCCAACAATCCCGCCACCAATCCGATGGCGGCGCACCATGCGGCACGCGCGTACGTCCTGCAAACGATTCCTTCCACTCCGCCCACGGCGAAGCCAATGAAGCCCGCGACCACCGGGAGAAAAATGAATCCAAAGAGTTTCTGCTGAAAATCGAGGGAGGCAAGGTCGACCATCGGGTCCGGGGGAGTCCGGCGATCCTCCAGCCGAACAGCGATAGCGACCACCGCGTTGTCCTGTGATGTCTTGATCCCGCGGACACTCACAATATCGCCGGCCGCGATGTCTCGCAGGCTCAGCTTGTTTGTTTCTCCCGGCCTGCGAAATCTTGGTTTCGCTCGGCGCCACGTAAACATTGACCCCGGCCACCGAGAGCCGACCTTGAATGGTGACGGGCCCTCTGAAAGGACCCATTTCGTCCGGCTCCACGGCTTCCACCTTGCCGGTAAATCCAATCTGGTCCCGAAAGCTGGGTTCCATCACGGCCCAGCCAGCCAATGCTCCCAAGGCGCCGGCGACCATGAGGTAAAACCAGGCCGCGTAGACCAGGCGGAATTTTGATTTGGGCACCGGGGCCGGCGGAGTGAAGAAGCTTTTCTGATGCCGGAGCACCTCATCGATGTGCGCATCGGCCAGCTCTTCCGTGGTGATCACGATTCGCGACGGGGAATCCTCGCTCATGGCTGCTGTTCCTTTCAATGGGGAGCAGGATTAGTGCCGGCTGCCGCGGTCCCCGGGGCCGGCATCTTCGGCGCGCTGCCGGGACTGGGCTCACTGCCAGCAGGATGTGGCGCTCCTTGCGGAACGGGCGTGGGGATAATTTGCAAATGGTCGAGAACGCGCTCATCGCCCTTGACACGATCTTCCAGCGTTTCGGTCAGCAATCC
Source organism: uncultured Acidobacteriota bacterium (assembly GCA_963831905.1). Lineage (GTDB taxonomy): Bacteria > Acidobacteriota > Terriglobia > UBA7540 > UBA7540 > CAVROP01. The sequence continues at coordinate 2,088,979 of CAWHRX010000010.1, forward strand.
AATCTTCTGGAGTCCCATCTCGACGTGCTGAACCTTCTCGGTCATGCGAGCCTGGGACGCACCGATCTGTTTTCGGGAAACGTCGAGGTCCTGCCGCAGGGCCTCCAGCGCCCGCCAGGTATTGTCGAGGGCCGCTTTCTGGGTGTCGAGGGTGCCCAGAACGAATTTTTCGGTTTCGGCGTGCGCCACCTCGCGCATATACACGTAGCCGAACACCAGCAGCAGGGCAAGCACTCCCAGTACGGTGGAAAGTGCAAAGGTGGCTTGGGACACCGCCGATTCCGGGGTTCGCGCGGGCGGGGCCGGAGACGGCGTGCCGGCCGGCTCCGGACTCACCACCACCACCCGCTCCTGCCGTTGCTGTCCTACCCAGTAATGTGAAACCTGTAGCGGTTCTCCGCCGCTCCAAACGAAGAGACCCTCGTTCTTCTGGATGGGGTCCAGAACGAAGGCGGCAGTCCAGGGAGGCGAGAAGAACTGGCGATGCGTGTACTTGTCCATGTCCGACAGGAAAACGCCGAACTTGGGATGCGTGTGGTACCATCCCACGATCTTATCCGTCGGATACTGACGATCCTTAACCGTCGTCACCTGGGCCCAGGTTTCCGGGGTGAAGACCATCTCTGCGCCCTCGTTTCGGGTGTGCTCGCCCACGATAGCGGCGGAGACTTCCAGGTAGGGCCCGTCCGCATCCCTGAAGACGTCACCGATCAGCATCCCGCCTACTTCCACGATCCCCCGCCCCGCGGCGCGCGCCTCCTCCACCGATTGTGTGGCGTGTTTCCAAATCGCTTGATGTGCGGAGGGCGAGATCACCACACGGTAGCCCTTGCCTGCAGGGAACTCCTTGACCGGCAGCTCCTCCGTGTTGATCTGCGAGGTATCGATCGCCGCTTCCACACGCCCATGGCTCGCCGCCGGCCTCGCCTTTGTAGTTTGCGCCGTGCCCATCATGCCACCTCCGCGGCCACCGCGGTTGCGGGTAACCAAACCGGCCCCAGCACCGTCCTGGCGTCACCGCAAAACTCATAGCCGACAATTCTGCCCGCTCTACTGGCAGCCACAATATCGAAGGCCGGCACCCCGAGTCCAGACAACGGCCGGTCGAGAAACGGTTCGCTGCCGCTGAGGCAGTCGCAGGTCACGGCCTGGCGCATCTTGCCACAGGCCGGGCAGGGCGCGATATCGTCCTTCAGTGAGCCCACGGGCTGAAAGACCTCCTGCTCCGTACCGCATGCCGGGCAGTTCAGCGAGACCAGCAGCGGGTGAGGGATCCTCACTACAGCCCCGCTGCCAAGCTCTGCGGCTGCAAGGCGCAGCAACTGGCTGGCGGAGACATGCGCTACCTGCTGGCTCAGCGGGATAATGCGATCGTATGTCTCATGACTGTTGCAATCCTCGTTCTTGTTAATATTAAACGTATAAACATCATTGATGCCGCCATTGAATACCATCCCGCTTCCCGCAAGCGACGGAACCCCGTGCAGCAGCTTCACCAGCTCCTGGCATTGAATGCCGGCGATCACCGAGGCCGTGACCGGAGTGGTGGGAATGGTGGCGGGGGCAGACCCGGCAGCCTCCATCCCGAAGCAGCCGCGCCGCTCTCTGAGCACTTGCCAATCCTGCGCCGACATGGCGCATTCGTAGCAGGCGCCATCCGGGGGAACGAAGACGCGCACCACTCCATTCAACACCTCGGTGGCGCCATCGATCAGGGGCCTGTTCACTTTCCAGCACGCCCGGTTCACCGCCAACCTTGCCTCGCGGTTGTCCAATCCGCAAATCACCACGTCGGCCCAGGCAAAGACGCCCAAACCGAGATCGTAGATGACGTTGCCGTGAAACCATTGCACATGGGCATCCGGGTAGATTGCCCCGACCCGCTCCGCCGCCACCCGTGCCTTGGGCTGGTGCACGTCACCGCTTCGGAACAGCACGGACCGTGAAAGGTTCGATTCCTCCACCAGATCAAGGTCCGCCACAAAGATGTTGCCTACACCCAGCAGCGCCAGATTCTTGAGGTTTTCGTTGCCCAAGGCGCCGGCACCGATCACCAGCACCCTGGCATCATGCAGCCGCGCCTGATTCCACCAGGCGATGCGGCGAAAGCGGTCGAACCGGTCCGCACAACTCCCGGCCACGGCGGACTCACATGCGGCGGCGCCGGCGATCATTTCACCGAACAGGCGCAGCACATCGCCTCCCTTCACCCCGGCCCCCGCCAGAGTCTGCTCATCGCGGATCTGGCCCGCGGTGACGTGATGAAATTTATACACCAGCAGGCGATTGTCCAGCTCGTGCCGAGTAGGCAGGCCCAGCTTCTCAATCAGCATCACCAGGATCCGGTTCACCGGTACGTCGTCCGGTAGCGTCACCGATTCGCGGCGGTTGCCCGTCGCGTCCAGGACGTCCAAGGTGATCATCGCCATACATACCTCCCCGCGCCACAATAGAGGGTCTGACGGGCAACGATGCAGTCCAATGACTCCACCGCGCCCAGTGAAATACTCCTGCAACAAACTCGATAAGCGAGAGCCGCGCGACTATACCACAGCGGACAACACGCCGCGGGAATTCTCTGCACGAACTCTTGCGCACGACTATCTGTCGCCAAGGAGGCCGAGGCGAAACAGCCACAGCATCAATGTATAGGGAAAGCTCGGGGCCGCCGACGTTCTAAGGAACTTCCCAGGACAGCGCTTCCGAAAAAGGCCTAGAGCTCAGCACGCGCCTCTTCAGGAGTCCGAGCGGAGTTAATCTCGCGTCAGCCTCCGCAACTTCGACCTTGGCCTGCACCCCGCCGCGATACTCGTAGCGATACTGCTTGGCTTCCTCCTTGTAGTTGATGGTCGAAGCCGTTTTGGTCACCGTCGATTCGCAAACGGTTCTTCCTTGTTCCTCCCGCATCACTCCACCCACCAGTGCCGGCACCTGCACCCTGGCAAGCTCGTAATTCAGGAGCAGAAATGAAAGGGAGGCTTCCGGAACGACGCAAAAGTGCATCAGCCTGGCCACTTCAATGACGCGGAAATCGTGCACGATTTGCGCGAATCGCGCTACCTTGTCGCTTTCTAACAAGGCAGTGACGGCGTCCGCAAACTGCTGCGCGGTCGGATCGGCTGTCGTAGCTCCGGTGCGCTCCCCGCGGCGATTCAGAAACTCCTGCTCCGTCAGTAACTGCACGCCTACCGGGCGCACGATGGACACCGTCTGGTGATCCCGCTCGAATCGCGGACGCGGGGGCGTCTTGGGATAAAACCAATAGCGATGAGCCATGTTAACTACCCGATTGGTGTTAAAAGCGCAAGGCCCGCTGCCTTGAGCGATGTCGAACGTGCTGGGCAGGATTTTGCCATCTGCGCCCGGAATGCCTGCTCCGGCCCGTTTAAGCTCGTAGTCCAGCCTGACGTGGCGGGCGGCCATCAGGCAGTCGTTCGGAACGCCGAAGACGGAAACCTTCTGCACGCGGAAAGGATCGTCCCCTGGAATCGGATCAATCGTGCATCCCGGGTCGCCGTGGTAGTCATCCCCGGCGCCATATGCATTCCGCAAGGCCACCACGAAAGCGTCCACTTCGATACCCGGCACGGTGCGGTCCTGGCGGCCGAACAGCACCACGTCAGAATTCTCCACGAGGAAACCTGTAATCCGGTTGATGGCGGGCAGCATTGCCGGCTCCGATGTGGAACTGCCGCCGCTCTGCTTCAGGTGCTCCTGCAGAACTCTTAGGGAAAGTGCTTCCGTGGGTTCCGTGTTTTGGGCCGGGCCCAGGGCGCTCTTGCGCTCTTTTCGCCGGGATCTTCTGCTGCAGGCCGAAGCCAGAAGAGCGAGCGGCGTCGCAGCCAGGAAAACCCGGCGGCTGACTGCATGGTCACGCTTCATCTTTTCTCCTTTTTCGGCGGTGCAAAATCGGAATCGTCCACCGTAACTGCAGCCTTCACACCACCGGGTTTCACGGGACCTGGAGAAAAGCCGGTTCGCCACGCCAAAGTGGAGCCCGGATGATCGCCGCCCGGCTCCGGCGGCGGCGCCGCGCCGTCTTCGGCTCTCGCCGCACCTGCCCCAAGCAGCCCGGCGTCTACAGGGACTTCCCAGCTCAAGCTATCCCGCCCCGGCCGGGCGAGCAGCACCGCTTCCTTTAAGGCTGTGGCGTCGCCATCCATCAACCTCACCGTGAGCGCTCGGAACTGAATCCCGCCGCTCACCTCAAACATTCGATCCCCGGTGGAGGTGTGGATCTTCTCGTCGCGCCGAATCACGTCATACTCGCGCGGCGTGGGAACGGCTTCCCGCGGATACGCTTTAAGCCACCACGAATAGGACGTCTCGGGCGTCATTTCCAGGCCCCGCGCCACGGCCACCAGTTCGTAGAGCCGTTCCAGGCGCGCAATTTCGGGGTACTCACGGGTCAGTTCCGGGAAGCCGACGCTGAGTTGCCTCGCAAAGTCCTCCGCCGCAACATCCTTCGATTCGGTTCCGGTCAGCGTGCCCAAACTGACCTCCTGCGCCCGCACGCCCAATTGCAAGCTGCGGATCAAAAACACGCCCCCTTGCTGCTCCAGCCCCGGGTCCACAGCATAGAACCAGAATCGGCTGCGCCCTTCCGCCTGAGCTCCGCCGGGCGCAAGCCGTTTTTTCCTCTGCTCGAAATAAGAGTCGATGCCGGCCGCATGATCGAGCCCTAGCCCCAGCCGCTTCAAGCGAACGTCTGCCGACACGAAATCCCTGCCAAAGCGTGAATCCTCGATTCCCCCTTCCAGCCGCACCATCTGCTTGCCGGTGGTCAAGGTATCCGGCGCCGGGTCAATGGAAACCAGCGGCCACTGCTTGAGCGCCAGCACCGAGCGCATGGCAACGACAAGGCTGTCCAGATCGAGTTGAGGCGCTGAGGCCTCGGCGCGTCCAATGACAATCGGGTCGCCGCTTTCTGCGTCATACACCATCCCCATGATCTGCGTGATGCCGCCCAGGCGCGCTGCCTCCGGCGCAATCGGTCCGCCGGCCTGGATACGGCGTTGCGCCTCGGCAACGCTAAAAGCCACCAGCCGGGAGCCAGCCGTGGCGCTGCCCGCTACCAGCGTAGCCAAGAAAAACGCGAGTGTCGCCTTCCTCATTTGCCCTCCTCGCCTCGACGCGCCGGCGCCGCATATCCCAGAGTGTTGTGGTAGGGCCGTGGCGCGCTGCCCGTGTCAATCCTCGCCATGCCGATCTGGAACGTCTCCGCTCCACCGGCGTTCGGCAGGGTCCGAGACAACTGCCTCAGATTGTCTTGCGATCGCTGGATATCCCTCAACTGAGAAGCCTTAATCGAGGACAGGTCGCTTTGCGTGCTAATCCTGGTTCTGACAGTGTCAGTTAAGCCTGAAGATGCGCCGGCCTTGATCCCGCCCGCGCGGAGTTGCAAGCCGAGGAAGGCGTCATTCGTTGTCGTAGTCGTAATTTCTTTTCGCAGTTGGTCAGGCCTCGCACTCACGCTTAGGACCCGTTGTTCGTTTATTGCTCTTTCTTGGTCGAGACCTTGCTGAACCGATGTTCTCAGACGCCGGTCGGGCGAATTCATGATCGACTGCAAGGTGAACCTCAATTTCTCGCTGGCACGGGGGTCGCTCGATTGCTGTGCCACCTCGAAGGCCTGCCTCACTGACTCCGGCGTCCTCTTGAGGTCTATCTCGCGAAGAGCACTGTCTAGGGTCATGCCGGCCTTCTCTGGGTTTGCGGGTTTCAGCAATGCGAGTTCTGCGTTGACCCAAGTGAAAAGCTTGCTGCGATCCGCCACGACGAGCGTGTCGAGTGTGGAACAAGAGTGCAGAGCCTGGTCGACTTCATCCACGCCAGCGATCAGCCTGCCGGTTGCGGAGGTTGCACGACCTTCGCCGATGATCGCCAGGGTGGCGTCCGGACGAATTTGGAGCGCTGCTTCGAAGGCCTTCATCTGGCTAGCCGCGGAGCCGGAGCGTTGAATGTAAAGGTAGCCGCGATTGATGAACGCATCCGCGAAGGCCGGGTCCGCGGCGGAGACATCGCTGAAGTCAATCAGCGCCTCATCAAAACGTCCGGTCGACACGAACACGACTCCACGGGCGTTCTTCGCTAGGCTTGAGTGCGGGTCGAGTTCGAGCGCTCGGTTGAACTCCGCGATAGCAGCTTCGAACTGTTGCAGGCGGGCCAGGGCGTCGCCGTGAAGATAACGCGCGGTGGAGGACGCAGCCGACTTGCGGACCAGCGCTGAGGTCCATTGCTCCCAGGCATTCAGATCAGCCGTGGAAGAAACGGCAGCAAATCCGCAGAAAGCAGAATTGACATCGCTGGCTGCAAGGGAAGCGTGGGCGAGCAGCAACCGGTGTTGAACGCGCGCCTCAGAAGCCGGTTCGGCCTTGACCGCGGCCGCAATATTCCGCCAATCGCCGTTCAGGACTAGCGGCTCTACGTCATTCTGAGAAGCTGAGCCAGCGATAGCGAAAAATACTATGAGCAGAGTGAAACGCCTCATTCGAGTGTCCTCCTGTGAACAAATTGTTGGCTAGAGTCGTTCGGCTGAATGCTGGTTACGCCGTGAAAGCTGCGCCGTTTTTGAAGGACCGAAGCCGCCATGGCAGAACCTCGTTCGGCTTTATGAGGTCAGGAAGAAAACGTCTGTCTATTGCCGCGGCGTTCAGTGTAGCTTTTCTAACGCGAATAGCATACACGAAAACTGACTGTGAACAAGTATTTTTAATGTTGGGCGAGAACATCCGAAGACAACTGACAAAATGTGCCGGTGCAACTAGGTTGTGCGGGTTGCGCAACTAGGAATTGACACATTTAAGTTTTAGTGGCAGTATACACGCGCCGAACGCGGTTCACAGTTGCTGGCTTCTTCGCATTGGAGGTTTATTGAGACGACCTACGACGATGAAGCTTCAATTATTACTTTGGCGCGGACGTTGGTCCCTGCGGGTTATACCTCCGTCGACGAATTCTGGAAAGCTGGATCATCTGAATAGCCGGCATGCAAGCGCGAGTTCTCCTAGATCAAGGTGAAACATGCAGAAGGTACGATTCGTGTGGAAACTGCACCGCCTGCCAGCCGTCCTGCTGATGTTCATCGGCATGGCACCCACCGCGGCGCAAAAAACCAATCTAAAACCCCAGACCGGCGACAAGAGCATCGAAGCAGTTGGATATCTCACGGAGTCTGACCGCGACCTCCAGTGCAATCCGGAGAGCTCGAAAACGTGGGCCAAGAAAGCGCTGGATACGCTCTCCGGGGTGAAGAAGAAAGACCAAGAAACGCGTGACGTCGTGTCCAGTCTCAAGTCTGAAAGCAATTCGAAGATTTCCGCTGCGGAGGGGCGTAGCCGGCAACTCAGCGCTGCGGCAAGTCAGGCGCGAGTCCTGTTTAAGCGACGGAGGCTGGAAAGCGCTCAAGGTACGCTGACTCGGCTAGACCCGGATGCCTGTTACGCCAGATTCAAGGAACTTCGGCTCCAGATCGATCAGCGCAAGAGTGTCGCCACCGGCTTCGTGGACCAAGGGGACGAAATGGTGAGAGACGGTAACGCCGCTGGCGCTATTTCGGCTCGCAACGCCCGGAAGTATTATGGCATAGCGAGAAAACTCTACGCCAAAGCCCGCAAGATCGATGTTGAGTACCCTGACCTTGACAACAAACTGCCGGCCAAGTCCGGCAAGCGGCGACGCGGTTGATCCAGGAAGAAATGAAGGCCTCCCTGACAAAGGCGGAAATGCTCCTGCAGCAACCTTTGAGGAGAACACTTTGAACGTCAGGATGGCTGGAGGTGAGCCGGTGAAGCGCCGTAGTGGTTTTTTCCCCAGAATAGTCCATTGCTCTAAGTCGCGCGGGTTGGGTACTCACGAGGCGCCGCGCCGCAAGATGTTACTTTTCTTTTCGCTGGTGCTCTGCCTTCAGTTGTTTGTCTCCGCCTGCGGTTCACTGAAGCCACCTACCTTCCCAGAAGTAATAGCAGCCTTCAGCGGCGGAACGCCGCCATCGTCCCCAACCAGCACTTCGAGGCCAACGGAGGTGGCTGCAGTTCGCTTCTTTGTGGATTGTTCCAGCGGAATGAAAGGTTTTGTGTTTCCGTCCCCCTCTGGGCTTGCGTCAAATTACACGCGCGTTTTGGAGACGATGAATAACGTCACTTCAGGCTATGAAAGAAGCTGGCGCTGCGCGGACGTTCAATCGTTGACCCGCGGCATGGCAGAAAGAGCGCTTTTTGAGCCTACGGTCTATCAAACGTCGTCGCATTCTTTCGGCTCTCTCTTGGCGACTCTGAATCTGCCGGTAATGCAGCCTGACAAACCCTCGATCGACGTAGTGATCAGTGATTTTGCCGGCGCAGAGGGCGGCGATACGATCGGCAACCTGGCCGCAGAACTGCGAAAGCAATCGGAACAGAAGCGGCACCTTCTGCTCTGGGCGTTCCGATCAAGCTACTTTGGCGAATACGCTCCTGCCAGCCGGGAATGTGGTGGCAGGAAATTCCCGCTCCGGCAGGGCCAGACGTTGCCCGGCTTGGGCCGTCCGTTTTACGTGCTGATTTCCGCTCCCGATGGGGAATCGCTGAAGCGACTTACCAAGAACCTCTCAGACCAGTTGCTGCCCTCACAGGAATTCGCGCCCGCCCGCCCACCGGTAGAACTGAGCAAATTGGATTCTTCCGGTGCAAGCAATCCGAAAGCGCAGAACACCAAAGAGATCCTCCCTTCGGTAATCCGGCGAGGAGCGCACAAGGTCAGGGAATTGCAAATTGACAAGTCGTCGAGTTTTCCAGTACGGGCTTATTCCATTTTCACAGTTGATGATTCTAGAAACTTTACTGTTTCCTTCAGATGGATTGCACAGTTGAATATTCCGCTTGATCCGGCGAAGATCAACGCCGTGGCCACCCAGATCAAAGCGTGGCCTGCGAAGGAAAGCACGGAGGGTATGCAGGCCAAGGAAGGTGTGGAGGTTGCGCCGGCCGGCGATCTGACCATCAAGCTAGACGCGGCACCGGATGATAGGGGGCACGTAACCTATGCCGTCACCTTCCCGCCGCAAGCCTCTCAGTGGCGGGTTTATCGAATCACGCTAAATGCCGGGGACGGAAACTCGCCTGTTCCCAAATGGATCTCGGACTGGAGCGTAGCCGCTGATTGCGATTCCGCCAGCGGCAATCGAACCGTGAGCCTTCGTGAGCTTGGGCAGGTTTTCTCGATGGAATTGCTTCGGGATCGCCCCTTCCTGGAGCACTATATTGCTGTGAGGAGGAAATAGATGCCGTGGCTGTTGTTCTGGATGCAGACGCCCTTCGGCGAGGTATCGGACGAGGATTGGAACCAATACCTCAGCGCATTCTCGTGGGAGTTCCTTGTCATCGCGCTAGTTTTTGTGGCCCTCATCTGCGGCACCTACGCCTATTGCACGCGCCGCCTGACCTTTGACCATTTGCTTCGTCGATTCTGGCCCGTGCGCCTGCTCTGGATCGCGATCATCGCGGGCCTGGTTATCGGAATTCGTGCCTACCGGGTGTTCGATTCGTTCGAGAACCTGAGTGGAAAGGAAGGAGGCATCCCAGCCGCACTTTCCTCCGGGTTCTGGTCGACCGTTATCGTTGTGATTCTCTCCTGGTTTACGTTTCTGCTGCCGGGCGTTACGCCAGCCATGTTCAGGTATCGGCCCGTGAAGTGGATCGTGAGATTGCTCAACAGGGGGAACTAGCTGGAGCGGAGGGTGGAACCTTTATGCACTATCTTTTTTGCGCTGGGGGGTGCGGTACGCGCGTTCTGGAAGCGATCGTACACCTGTGTGCTCCAGGCCTTGGCCCTGACGAAATCAAGGTGCTGATCATTGATCCGGACGCGGGGGGCGGCAATCTTCAGATCACCAACCAAATTATCAACAGTTATAATGCCTGCCAGGCCGTCTACGGCGGAAAGCTCGGCGAAGAGAGATTCTTCCGAACTAAGCTGACTTTGCTGGGAGGTGATGGCGCCGGGGCCGCCGGGGCATGGCCTCCGGTCAGCGCTAACCAGCAGTTCCAACAGTTGCTGGGCTACGGGTTGCTGTCGCCGCAGCAAAAAAAAGTCGCTCACCTGCTTTTTACCGAAGAAGAACTTGACATGGGCATGAGCGTCGGTTTCTTGGGGCATCCATCGATCGGCGCCGCAGCGCTTTCGCTACTGCAACTTTTGGAAGGGAATTCCCCATGGAACACCATCTCGACCGGGTTTAAGGCTGACTTAGCCGCCGGGAACGTGAGCGTGATGATTGCGGGATCGGTCTTCGGAGGGACCGGCGCCTCCACCTTCTTCCCCCTGGCGCATTGGCTGCATCATGCCGCAGAGCATGACGACCCGAAGTTAAGGATCGGTGTCGTGGCGCTGTCCCCCTACTTCGCGTTTCCGACCGCTCCGGGTGCTGCCGCGCCGGGCGCCGGCGCAAACCCGCCTGCCGCCGCACGCCGCCTCACGGGACCGGACGCCCGAAAGTTCCCGTTGGCTACGCGTGCTGCGGCCCAGTTCTACGATCACATGCGCAGTGTCGGTGACTGGCCTTTCAATGCGATGTTTTGGCTGGGTGACGACACTCCGGTGGTGCTGCCGCGCTGCGTAGGGGGATCCGGCCAGAAGAATCCTCCACATTTTCTGGAGTTGGTGGCCGCCCAGTCCACACTGGACTTCTACGATGCCAAACCCATGCCGAGCGCTTGCTATTTCGCAAGCTCGATCTACGAACGCCCGGTCGACAAAGACGTCAACATGGTGGAATGGGTCGATATTCCACGCCTGCCACCCGACAAGGAAGCCATGCATCTGCAACAGCGCCAGATTCTGAAGTTCCTCTTGTGCGGCCTGATGCATTCCGAATTCTATTCCGGACTGTTCCGCGATAAGGCCCTCGCGATCAAACCGGAAACCATTCCCTGGTACACCAAGTATTTCATGCGCCAGAGGCAGAACTTGACCACGCCTCCCCTCAGCGAACACCTGGCGGCGTTGACCGACTACGCGATGCGCGATGTCGTTTGGTGGCAATTGCTGCAGAAGACAACGCCGGACCGTGTCCGTCTGCTGAATTCCACCGCGTTCTCGGTGACGCCTCAAAAAGCCACCCTGGATAACAAACGAATGAAGAACCTCCTCTATCCTGACGACCCGCAGAAGCACGCCGAAGGGCAGACGGAATTCCACAATATGACTTGTAGGATCGGAAAGCCGAAGGGGGCTTCCGATGGCGCGCCCACTTACTTGGCCGTACTGGCCGAGGCTGCGGATCGCTTCGTAGACAAACACTACTCGAAGAAGAAAGACAACGACAAAAATCTGTAATCTGGGACTCACACTATGCCCGACAAGCTCCGTAAGCTGCTGACGAAACTTAGAGCCGATTGCGGTCTTCCGACTCCGCCGCGCGGGGAATGGCTGCCCGATGCGCAACAGCGTGATTTCCTTTCGAAATTCGCGGGCAGCGTGGAAACCGCAGCCGAAGTCGTCCTCCAGGACGTGCATTCCGTACCCTCGGTCTACGCGCGGCCGATTCTATTCAGCCAAGCCCTTAAGGACGAAAACCACCCAAGCCGTCCGGATGTGGTGAGTCAGTGGCGCGGCCTGCTGGCGATCTTCGCGCTGCAGCCCTGGGAAGCATACAACATTGATTACGAACCGTATCGCATTGCGCCGCCGCCGGCGGGCGCGCACTCATTCGTGGGCAACATTCCTGATAATGGGCTGCACCTGGACACCATGCTGCACAGCATGGCGCCGAAGCCCTCGGGTTTGTGGAATCCCCTGCACTTGATTCTCTGCGATGAGGTGGTGGTGGGCGCTGTTTCACCGTGGACGATGGCCTTCACCTGCGCCACGCCTGCCGCGCCGCGCTCCGTCAAGTGGGTAAAGGAAGAAGACGGCAAGCGGAAGCTATGCGACCCCATTGCGATCTTTGGCCAGCCGGGCCAGCGCTCCGTGGAACTGACGCTTCTGGATCAATGGATCGGGCACGTGGAAGCCGTGGCGCTGCCTGCTCTGCAGGCGCTGGGCATCGTACAGGGAGACTTCCTGAATGTGATCGCAAGCCGCCTCGAGGAGTGGCGCACCGACTTGACGGACTACTTGGTCAACCCCGCTAATGTGGCAAAGGTTGGAGGCGCCTACGCCCAGCGGCGGGACGCCATGCCTTGGGTGATCAGCGGCCTGGATGCAGCTGATGCGGGCGCCGGCCCTCTCGGTACATTCCTGCGCCGCTCCTTGCCTCCGACTCAGGCACTACCCGCCAGCCCGCTGGGGGACGTTTGGCTGGCTCCGACGCGGCCGGACGCCACCTCAGTGGTCGTCTTGAAGAAAGATGGCATGGACGCGCTGACCCGGCTTGACGGCCACGTCTTCGCGTCTGACATCGATTTGGCGACCCTGACGGAAGCGAAGGGCGATACGCTCGAGACCCGGGGACACAAGCCACACAAGATACCATGGGTGCTGGCAGAAGACTTTTTCTTTCCCGCCAAACTCACCTACGTCAAATTAAATGCCGGTCAATCGCTAGTTGCAAGCGGTGCACCCACGGACTACAGCCTGCCCCTCACTCCCGAATTCTTTCGTTTTTTCAGCTATGCGGATGTCAGGCAGAAGCTGAAGGTCGAGGTCATCGATGGAGGCAAAACCTTGCAGGCCAAGCTGACCCTGCCAGTTAAGGGAGGCGGATCCGTCAGCGTGAAGAAGGATTATCCGCTGGCATCCGAAGGCTTGGCGAAGACGGGGGACAAGATCCCTGGATTGACACCGGGGTTTGTTCTCTGGCCGAATTTCTACAGCGAGACCTGGCCGCACAACTTGGCTTCCTTCGGCGGTCCCAACCGCAGTCCGCTGTCGTTTCAGGCTGCGCCTCTTTATGCCGATGCGAGCACCGACACGTATTCGCAGTTGGGTGAGCCACCGGAGAACATGATACGCATCTGGCAATGTGCCAGGGCACCTATTGGGTTCGCGCTCATGGACGAAGGCAAGCCTGCGGGTTTGGTGCTTCGCGGCTCGGTGAACGCGCCTCCAGCGATTTTGCCGGGCATGGAATGGCGCGTCGCGCTGGATTTCGGGACTGCGAACACCATGATTTCCTACCAGGTGCCTGGCGACCAGGTTAAACCGTTGCCGATTGAGCCGAGAATCGTGACGCTCAATGACAGTCCTTTGACCGACAACCTGCAGAATGCGGTTGCGCCACCGAAGGGCCTGTCGCCCCCCTTCAAGACCCTCTGCTACCGAATTGACGCCACCATGATCCGACAGCCGCTAGCTGTCTACGCGCACCGTTCGGAATTCCTCATAGAAGAGATGGATAAGCTGATACCGAACCTTAAGTGGGGGAGAGGCGGCCCCGCCCTGAACCAATACTTGAAGGCGCTGGTCCGCCTGTCGGTCTGTGAGGCGCGCGCCGCCGGCGTGGAGACGGTACGTTTCAAATGGTCGTTTCCGCTCTCGCTTTCTACTCCGCCCAAAGAGGAAATGAAAGGGTTCTGGGCGGCGCTCCCCGGAATGTTCTCCGGCGGAGGAATGAAAGTGATCCTCGCGGACGATAGCGAAGCCGGCAAAGGGGATCAGGCTGACGTGTCGGAGTCTGAAGCTGCCAGCCGCGCTCTTGCCTGGTATAAGAACTCACCGCTGCCGGCAACGGCTTCCGGCTTATGCGTCGTTTTGGATATCGGCGGGGGCTCCACCGATTTTGCTTTCTGGAGCGAAGGCAAACTGAAGGATTACATCTCGTGCAAGCTTGCCGCCAACGACGTGCTGCGGGGTGATTGGCTGCAGGTGTACCCCGGTTTCCTGGCCGATATCTACTGGCTCAGCACCGGAGGCACTCTCCCCAGCACGATTCCATCTACCGATGCATGGAATAAAGTTGAGATGTGGATCAACAACGTGCTCTCCTTCGCCAAGTACGACGGTGGAGCGCCTTTCGACGAAAGAGAAAACGGTTGGTTGAATCATCCCGCAGTTCGGCGAATGGTTGAACACAAATTGCTCCAGACTCCCTGGCTCTGCAGCATCCGGACCTCCGCCTACATGCTGCTAGTGGGTGTCTGTTATTTTGCGGGCCTGCGGGCGCGCGCCTACAGGAATGCTCTCCGCATGAACAGCGTCACGGTGGCGTTGACCGGCCGCGGCTCCAGTTTGTGCGCGTGGGTTTCCAACCGTGCTGCCAATCTGCAACGACTTCTGGCTGATTCTTTTTCCAAGGGATACCAGCGAGATGAGACGCACCCTCCCGCGACTATCAACGTTCTAGGCAAGGCCATGGACGGGGCGGACTTGCCGGCTTTGAAGACCGAGGTTTCCCAAGGAGCGCTGCTTCGTAAGTTTGGAGAGGTTCCGCAACAGGACGTTGGAAAAGCTATTCTCGGGGAGATTAACTGGCGGCGACCTGGTAGCCAGGATCTTGTGGATTGGAACACGACCCTGGAAAGGTCCGAGATGACGCAACTGTTGTCCCCCGACGATGCCACAGGGGTCGATTGCTACATCCAGCAATTGGTGTCGCATTTGAAGAAGGAACACAAACTGTTCCTTGTTGATGACCGCATCGACAACCTGGTGGTGGATTGGGCCCAAGTGGCGCATCTGGTCAAAACGGATCTGATCGAGAATGAGGTCACTCAGCCTGTATTTGCGCTGGAGTTGAAGTCGTTACTCAATCAATACTTCGGCAAGTGCGCAGCCGCCAGAACCGACGCGGCCAATGCGCCGACTGGCCCCCGAAGCCAGCAACAGAGTACAGCCTGAGCGGCAAGGGGAAGGTAGATTATCTGATGGCTCCGCGTTTCGAAAGGGCAATGCTTATCGGGTTAACCGCTCTTGCTGTGGCAGGCATGACGGCGTGCGGAACACTGCGTCACGTACTGGACTCCGGGATCCCAGCATTTCTCCAGGACTGGCTGTTCTGGGTGGTCGCCGTTGCGTGCGTGGTCACAGTGCTAGTGCTTGCCGTTTTGTTCTCCCGGTATTTCTGGCAATCCGATAGACCGCCTGCGACGGACCTTCGAGATTACCGGACCCAGTTGCCTCGGCAGCGGCAACAAGGGGCTTACTACTTTCAGAAACCCACCATCCCGAACGAACCTCTTAAGCAGCCTTCATCACGCTTGCCGGCCCAGGAGGAAAATGCCCGCTCGGCTTATGAAAGCCCCGCGCCGCCAGTAATCTCGTTGCCGAACTTGCCCGAACAAGCCCGGCCGGCGGCAGAGAGGCAAGCCTCTCTACCAGTTGGACAATTGATTTTTCGAGAGGAGAGCGACACCAGGCCGCCTCGAATTCCAGCCCCGTACCCGACCATCAGCTCGCTGGATGAGGCGCTGCAAGCCCTAAAGAGCAAGGTGGACGAGATCGCGACAGATTTTGCACGGGTCGAGCGGGTTTCCAGGGAGAAATTGGGCACAACACAGGAGATTGCGGCCCTGGTTCGCGTGATGACGCCGCCGCGCCCCGTTTCGGATTCCGGCGGCACCGTGCCCATTGAAGAGCTGTTGCTTTCGGCTGCCGCTTACTGCCTTGCCGGATCCTGTCCGAAGACGGAGTTGCCTGCCCTGCTGGGTGAGGTCAAGGTGCCCTGCGCGCTGATGTTGCACAAAGACATTGCCGCTTTCCTCGCCGATCCGGGAGCCTACCGTCTTGAATTTGTTCCCTCCATGCCGGATGCCGGTTGGTTATGGTACGAGCAGGATCCGGGTAAGGTCCTGGGTATTCCGATCGATGCCGGCATTTTCCGCATTCCTCCCGCTCCCGCTTTGCTTGCGAGGCTCTTTGAAGGCGGCGCTGATTTGGCCACTGTCCGAATCGTTCGTCCCTGCTGCTTCCGCAAGGATGACGGAACGGGATATACGCTAGTCAGCAACGGGCGTATGGAGAAGGCCGGGAGCGCTGGGATCGGAACGGCGGCAGGCTACCCAAGGAATTTTTCCGTGCTCAGGGCTATGCTCCGGCCCATTACGATCGCACCGGAGACTTCTAGTTTCGCAACCATTTTAAGGGCTCAGTTGGAACTGATCCGCGACAGAATTCAGTCCATCGAAAGCCGCAGTCGCGACTTGAACGCCGTTTCCGAGTGCCTTCGCAAGGCGGAAGACACCCAGGCAGCCCTCCTCGCGCGGATCAAGGCACTTGAGGAAACTGCTTCGCAGAAGGAACAGAAATCCCTGTCCGCAGCAAGTCCCGATGGTCTAGCCAACCCAGTATTTGCTCTGCAAGTGCGCAGCTTGGCTAAGAGAACTGAGGCACTCGAAACGAGTGTTCGGCAACTAACGCAATTCGCTTCTGGCACAGAGCGGCCAGACGCAGCGTCTCCTGTAGGGTTAGCGGATCGGTCACTAGGAATTCCACCTTCGCAGAAGGGAGTCGCGTCTAGGGCTGCGGTCGGCAGCGCGGAGACCCAGACGTCTCCACAGTCAGGTGAAGTTCCCATTGGAACCCGTGTGTCGCCTGAAACGATGCCGCCCATGACGCCAGCCCCGCTCCGTCCAAGTTTCGGTCCGGGCGTGCCGCTCGTCGAACCTCGGTTGCCGGATGGCTGGCAGCAGGTCGTGGCGGATGCGGTGAGCAAGGCAGAACTGGAACCGGCAGCCCATATCGCCGCCCTTGCTGAACTGCTGGATGGCCTACGAAAGCTGCGTGGCGCTACAACCATCAATCTTGTTCACGCTGTCGAATCCGGTCGCCGTATCAAAATTCACTTTGCCAAAGTCGAAGGCGGCCAGATTCAATGTCCTCCCTGTGGGCCATCCAAGCCGTTCGCCTTCGCCGTGTGCGTTGGCGATGAGGACGCGGAACGACTGTATTTGTTGTTCCCGGCGGGCCGCTACGCTACTTCCAATTACCCCATGGGCTATGCGTGCCTGCTGTCAGGGTCGCCCAGCGACAAGTTTACAATTCAAAGTGTGGAAGCACCTGCGATATTGCAGCGAGTGCCGGGGGAGGAAACTCCCGTTTACTCGGTGACACAGCCGATGCTGATCACCTTACGCCGATGAAACAACGAACCCATTTGCCTTTCAGGCATAACCCATGGCGGGCCGCCGCACTGTCCTGTTCCGAATCGGTAAGGGCGCTGCTGATTCCAGCTGCAATCGCAGCCTGCTGCCTTCTAACAGGATGCCCTCGCCCGGCAGCCAGCAACAAGACGGCGCCACCCAGCGAAGAACAGCCGCGTATTCAGGACCTGCGGCCTGTACCCTTCTCAGAGAAAGATACCAAAACCTCCTTTGTATCGCCTGACGACCACTTGGAAGTGGTGTATATGGACCTGGGCGACGACGTGGGAATGGTACTTCGCGCACCCTCTAATGCCCTGATCGTGGCGAATGTTAAGGGTGACGGCGTTCCGGACCCCAGGGGCGATCGCGTTTACGGCGTGGACCTGGACGAGAACAAAGTGTGCGTTTTTGAGCTCGGTTCCGATAACGGCAGTGGCGGATTGGGACAAGCGACCGCCTCCAGCGCGAACGGCGGTGCTCGACGGAATCCCAGCGGAAGCACGGGCTACGAAATTGCGTTCAGGGTTCCACGAAAGGAACTATTGGGTGAGAACGGCCAAGGCCTGATCGTCGTAGAGACGTTCGATCCCGGTATGGCAGCGCCCGGCAAGCGGTTTCCGGGCGCGTTGGAAGCTCGCGCCGCGGCGAATCCCTTCCAGCGCTCGTTTCGGCTGCTGCGGGCTACCACTCCTGAGGACGGCATCTCCGGCGCGTGGCCCGAAGGGCTTCCCGTCACCCCCCACGTCATCAGGACAACCTTGGGCTTCAGGGCCAGTCCTGCAAAGGTCTTTCTGGGCGAGAAGGCCCGCTTGTCGTGGGAACTCCCTCCGGACGCCGTAGCTGTCGATCTCCAGCCCGGCTTTGGTGATGTGAAATCTCCCCAAGATGTGTCACCGGACGGCACCCAGACCTATACACTGCGCGTGAAGCGACCCAACGGCCAGTGGCAGCAGGAATCGGTGAAGGTGGAAGTGCGCAACGTGCAAATCGCTGCCTTCGAGGTCCGACCTGCCAAGGTCAAATACGGCGATACCTTCAGTATCTCCTGGGATGTGCGCGGCGCAAAGGACATCAAGCTGACGCCGCCGGGCTCCCTTCAGACTTCAACCATGAATCGTCTTGGCAGTGCCAACATTCGAAACCAGAGCCGCCTGAGCCTGTCGGCAACGCAGACTGATTTTCCGTCGCCTGGTTCTTACACATTCTCATTGTCTGCAGAAGGCCCAGGCGGTGAAGCGACAGCTAAGGCTGTACTGCAGATCTTGAAATGAGCCAAGTCCGTCCTCGGGATTGCCAAGGGTGGCCGGACTCGCAGGTGGGGAGCGGCATCATGAAGGTCACGTCTCTTATCCGATACAGCTTGAGCGCCGCCGCTCTTGGGAGTTCTTTGGTTATCATGGCGGCTTGCCCGGCCTCCACCCACTCTGGACCTGCAGTCGCCGCGCTTCAGGACAAGCCTCTTACCATGAGTATTCAGGAGACCGATGACCTGCGGCCGGCGGGTCTTGTCAAGGGCAGACGTTCCGCACAATTCGGAGACGATCTAGAAGTTTGGTATCGAGATGCTGGCGATACAGTGCTTCTTGTAACTTCGTCATCGCAGCAGGTGCTCCTGCACGTGAGCCCAGACCAAAGTGGCAACGGCGAGCGTGAAACAGTTTACGGTGCCCTGGGCGATGGCGCCGTCTGTGCGGAGTACGCCCGCCCCCAGGGATACCCGGCTGCCTGCGGCGAGCGCCTGACCCGTGCGACGGTGCTGATACGCCGTTATGGCGGTGTGCGGGAACTCTGGTGGCGGCTGCCGAAACATGAGTTGAGCGCCAACGGGCGTAAAGCCGGCTTCGCCTTCGAACTTTTCGATGAAAGAAGCCAATCGAGCCGGTTTTATCCGGGCGTGCCCTCTTTTGCGACGCTCACTTTCAGCGGCGGAAACACCATCACGCCGCAAGGGAAAGTGCCGGTTACGGTCCATCTCCAGCCAAATCCCTCTACCAAGGATAGCGCCCCTGCGCCTCATCCCGAGACCGCATCGACGCCGCCGGCCGCTGCGGAACACGCGGCGGCCAATGGGCCGGAGACGCAGGCAACACAGGAACCGGAACACCCGACACCGCTTTCGGCGCACCCGGGCGGGCCGTCCTACAGGATGCAGGTCTCATCGCAGGGCACCATCATCGCCTCCTCCGCTGAAGCCATAACGGGGAGGCACTATTCCTCAAAGGACCCGCGATTCTCTAGTGGTTCGGAGTTGATGCTCACGGTCAACTACGATGGGGCAGAACCCAACCAGACCGAGATCTCAGTCGCGTGGTACGTGGGGGACAAACCGGTTTCTTATTTTCCGACGTTTGAGGTTGCAAAGGGTTCCGGGCATTGGTCCCGTGCCTACGACAATGAAGCGGTGGAGCCTGGCGAGCACAGAATCGTGCTCGAGGTTGACGGCCAGGAGAAAGCCAGGATCAGCTTCTGGCTGGATGCGGACCAACCGTCGGTCCCCGCTCCCCCCTCTCCCCCTACTCCGTAGCTGGGTGCATCCCACATCCTCTGGCGGACACGTTAGCGCCGGCATTCTGCCTCAGATCTCGAACGGGAGCTCGCGCTCATGCATCGCCTGAGGCGGGTGCGGGTGCCGACGAGACCTGGGATAAAGCAAGCTGCTGATCACTTAGGCGGCGGGACGGCGGGACGGGTGGAAGTGATGGTGAGCCGGAAACCCCTCGGTTCGGCAGCGGCAAAGGTTATCTCTACGCTGGTCGCCACGACGCGGTCCAACTGCAAAGATCGCTTCAAGTCCTCTTCGACCGAATCATCCACGTCGCTTCGCATCTCTTCCGGCAGCAACGCCCAGGCGACGTAATCGGCAGGTATCTCGTATCGGGAACGGATTTCCTGGACATAGGGCGGGTCCGGCTTTCGTACTTTGACCAGGAAATATCCCCCCAGTGAGAAGTTGCTACCCTCCACACGATCCCAGTTGGGCGCCGCAATGTGGTATTCGTAGAAACACCTCGGCTTGCTGTCCCTTCCCGGAATCGCCGTGCGCTGGCAGGTGGCCACCTGCGCAGGGCTTGCAAAACCGAGGGCCGCGTTAAACCTTTCGAGTATCGCAAGAAGCTGATGCGCACCGGGGTCCTTTGCAAAGGTGATTTGCATGTGGCCCGGATCCGGCGGACTGGCATCCTTACTCGGAAGGGGCTGCGGCTTGTACTGCAGCAACGAGCCTTGGCCGATCGCCTTCTCCTTTTTCCTTTCCTGCTTTCTGGGTTGGGCCGGGGCAAAGATCTTAATGACACGCAAAGGGAGCGGCAGAACGGGTATATGCGGGAACAGGACCGGCACAACCAGAACCAGAATGCCGATGATGTGGAGAGATGTAGAGACCAGCGGGCCCGCCATCGCAGGAGAGCGTGATTGCGAAGCTAATACGGACGCGAAGAGCACCCGCCGCGGCTCTTCGGACTCGAGCGGCCTTGCGATTGCCGTGGACATTCTTGCTTCACCTTAGGCTCGGCGTCTGACTGCTCCGACCCAACCGACGGCCTGATTACCGGGGAGCTATTGAGTAGGGTTAGCGGCGCCGGATGGTTCGGGCAAACGACTAAAAGTCACCAAGCTTATTGGCGGCACGCGAGCCTTATTTTCCTTAAGGTTTACCTCGGCATCGTGAGCGGACATAGGGATAAACTCCACTGTCCCGACGAATCCGTTTTTTGGGTCGGAAAACTTGAGCTGTGCCGCTTGCTCCTTGACTTTGCCTTTAAGCGAAAGGGTAAGTTCATAGATGCCGCTACTAGTCTTCATGTATGGTGGACAGTCTAACAAGTCTGCTTTGGGATCGTAGCTGAGCTTCAATGAACCCATGATGTTGAGACCCTTAACCTCCAGCTTCATCTCCGCAGCCTTCAGGTTACATACGCCTAGCCGCTGGGGCACACCGTCGTTTGGAACGATCCACGTCCCTTGGAAATCCGGCTTGAGGTTCGGTACGCCGGGAGTGGCCGTCGGAGTTGACGACGAAGCCGGTGGACCCTCGTCCGGGCGCTTCTCCACCGCAGCGCGCAGATGCCCGTAATAAGAGTTGAACAAATCCGCGCCCTGCTTCGCCACATCGCGTTGTCTCTCCGAATCCTTCAGGATGAGCGTCAAGGTATCCACCAGGGCCTGGCGCGTAGTTAGCAGATCCTTCGGGGACGGATGCTTCTGGTTCTGGACGTTTTGCATTTCCTGTTGAAGCTTGAAGTACGAGTCCTGGACTTGTTGCAACTCCCGGTTGAGCTGTTCCTTTACCACCATCTGGTCATTATCAAGCGGCGTTTTCAGGCTGCCGAGTTGGTCGAGGCCGTTCTGCAGGGATTGACGGTCGTCAGCAAGGTTCTGCAGCATGCCTTGCATAGTTACGATCATCTGCCTACTGAGATCGATTCCGGAGAGACTCGACGGCTCCAGGTTCCGCACCTGGTCGGAAAGCAAACGCACACGGCTGTCGTAATATCGCTGCTCCAGGTTAGAGAACCTCGACGCCGCGGCGCGGGCCTGATTGATTTCGTCCAACACCTGGCTCTTGGGCGCCGTGCCCGCATGGGCTTCGAGATCGGGAGTAGTCTTCTGCCACTCGCGTTGAGCTTTGTCTTTCTCCTGGCGCAGCGTATTGATCTCCACGTAATCGTACTGGGAGTCCCGGGCTGCGGCTCCGGCAAGGCTGCCCAAAAAAAAGATGAAGAACACCAACCTGCGCATGCGCATTGTCCTTTCTCCCTGTGTCTATGGCTGCGGCGGCTTGGGCGGCGGAGGTGGCGAATGTTTGCGGCACTCCAAGGAGAGCCTGATCTCCCGGGCGCGATAAATGCTCGAGTACATGATTTCCTCGGAATCGATCAAGTCGCCGAACATCTTGGCCAGGGCAGCATCGCTTCCGTTTTGCTCCTGCATAATCCTCGTTTGTCGGATGATTTCCTGATAGTTCTTGATCGCCACTTCCGAATTTTTGACCGATTGTCCGCGTACGCTGATCTGCGTGGTCAGGCTTTCTTTTGCTTTGGCCAGGTCCTCCCCATCGAGGCCTGTCGCTCCCGGACCTTCCAGGTTCTCCTCGCGCCGTTTTAGCTCTGTGATCAGATCACTCGCCTGTGAGATATTCTTCTGCTCGGCGCGCAATTCCTCTTCCGTATTCGCCTCGACGACTGCGGCATACTTCTTGCTCGTCTCGGAGTCCTGGTTATGCTGTTTGTAGAACTCCTTCCACGCCCGCGTTCGTTCCTTTAAGGCGTTTTGGGCGCGGGCTACCGATTTGGGGCCCGCCTCGCAAGGATTCTGAGCTAACGCAGCAGTATTGCGAAAACCTGCGTGCGCGGCGGACCAATCCTGGTCGGCCTTTTCCGCGACCGACTTCAATCCCTGAAAAGCATCCTCATCGCCAACTGGTTTGACGGGAGTGGCGTCGGACTGGCCCAGCGCAGGCAACGCCGACAAGAAGAGCATGAGGAGTAGTTTTCGCATTCTTCTATGACCTCAATGACGCTTTGTAGTGGCCCGTAGTTCGAAATCTCCAGAGTGTCACAGACGGTTACGGATTCGATGCACGCGCGGTTTCTGACCGCCGTAAGACGCTGGAGCGCGCCGAAATCAATTCTCGTCCGTTTGCTTAGTCGTTCGGGTTATGATGCGCTGACCAGACCGCCGCATACACAATCGCGGCCACACCAATCAAAAGCACGATCGCTACCCCTTTTCCCAGGACAGGGCCGCGACGGATCGCCGCGTCGCGGGCGGAAGCCATCTTGGCGGGCAGTTCCGGGTATTCGGAGTTGATCTTGCCCGCGCGCTCGTACAATTTGATGGCTCGCTTGGGACGTTTGCCCACGACGGCTCTGTTGCCCTTAGCGACCAACTTTTCCGCTTTCGCGTTATGCGAGGCGATTTCCTTGTCGAGAGACCGTGAGCCCGCGTAACAACCGTCCGGATCCGTTTTCTTCAACAGGTCGCTGGCGGTTTGCAAGCGGGCCTCCTTGATGGCCAAGCGGGAGTCCTTCTCAGACGCCTCCAATTCGGAACGGCGCTTCTCCGCGTCCCGAATCGCGATATTGCTTTCCGACTTCAGTTGTCCCAGCGCGTCGATTAAAACCGGGTCCGTTTCCCGTGCCGCCGAAACTCTGTCGAGTGCTTTCTTGGCTAAATCACGTGCAGCCGTCGGATCACACGCCAGTGCCTTCTGCGACTGGGCAAGGTAATTGGCGACTTCCAACTTTATGTTCGGGGCGTTCGAGCCGCCGATCTCTTGCGCTGGGGACTGCTGCACCAAAAGTAACGAAAGAATGACAGCCCATAACTCAATTGTGGTCCAGCGACGAAGCGGAATGAATAGCATGTGGATCTTCCTCCCAGAACGGAAAAGCAGGATCACTACTTGGAGACGTTCGGGGCGCTCTTATACCACAATATCCTAGGATTCTCAAGGCAAAAGGCTAACAGGCAAAAGGCTAACAGTTCCTTTTTCATACCGCAGCCGCACGCCACAGTTCGCGCCCTTGAAGGCGAACTGTCTGCCCCATGACAGCGCTATTCTCCGGGATTTCCGAAAGGGCTCACCTGCCTGTTTATTTACTGCACGGACTGCACGGACTTTTTGACGGATATAAATCCTCTTCGGGCAACGGTGATGACCAGTAGCCAGAACGTAAGACAGAGCCATTAGCACGAGCCGTCATTCCGCACAAATTCCTGGACCCCCCGGCGCGCGGCACAGCCGTTACTTCATACCCCTCATTTCGATAAGCCTGAGTCAAGGTAAGGGCAAGCTCCTCTTGCGCCTTACGCTGGCGCTCGTCCTGCTGCTGCTCTGCGGTTGGCTGCGGTGACGCCGGTACGGGCTGGTTATCGTTCCTGTTCTGGTCCAGTATCACCAACAAGATAAGGCACGCTGAAATCCCTAGTCCCCACTTGATAGCCTTCATATCCCCTGCCTGAACCTGAACCTCCTTTTGCTGCTGGCGCAGTCCATCGCGGCAGACCCATCATCGTCTAACACTCTCCCGAATCGGCGACGGCGGTCCGGGCATCAGAGCCGCTCAATGGGCGATCTCGCCCGATGGTCGTTTTCCGTGACACCAGTATACGCTCCCGAGCCATCAATCGATGTGCGGGATTGAATCGAGGACACTGCGGTAACAATGTCACTCGATTCATTCGGAGTGGCCACACTATGTTGGCTGCACGCAATTCGAAAAGGTGAGACGAATGAACGGCGAATTCTGTTAGGCAGCTCCGATAGAAAGTGCTACCCCCTCTGGCCCCGACATCCCTCCTCCCTTCACTCCGACGTTGAGTTTGCATCCGTCCCCTTGTTTCTATAGTGCGGTTGGTTCTCACATCTGTCGACCCGCGAAAAAAAGTTGGCAATTGCCGTGCCTGGGGCCACGCCGCTTCGTCACCCACCCCGTGTGAAACCAAGATCACTCAAGGCAAGCCCGACCCGGACCACATTTCAACGAGCTTTGTGGAGCGTCAAAACCTCACGATGCGAATGAGCATGAGGCGATTCACGCGGCTGACGAACGCCTTCTCAAAGAAAGTCGAGAACCACGCCTATGCCGTGGCGCTGCACTACATGCACTGCAATTTCTGCCGCATCCACCAAACCCTTCGCTGCACACCGGCGATGGAAGCTGGGCTCAGCGACCACGTTTGGAGTCTTGAAGAAATCGCCGCTCTGATACCGGAGCCGACCTTTGGACCACGCGGACCTTATAAGAAAAGGAATTGAGTCCTGCGCGTTGCGGGCAATCGAAGAAATGCTAGTATAGTCTTGCGTTAATTCTCCAAGCGAATTGGCGTGCCACTGCCCTAGCGTATCTAATTCCGAACGAGTCAGCTATGAGGAGAAACGTGATTTCATCCTTAGAGGAAGCGATTGCGGTTTTGAGCAGGTACCGGGATGAAGAATGCACAGTATGGTTTTCTATCGCCGCTTGTGGACTCTTTTCCAAAGGCGAAGGAATCGTTGAGTCCGTTTCGGAAGTCGGCCTTGACCTTGCTACGCCACGAGGGGCAGTGCTCGTTCTGTGGGGGATTTTCGAACCCGCCGAAATCGAATATTTTGAGCCATCCGAAATTCCTCCAGAAGATCGACCAGAGGGACTAGAGATCGTTGATTCGTTCTGGAGATTTACATCCAAGGGTGAGGCCCCACGTATGGGCTGCTTCATTCTTACAGCTCTTAGGCGCTGAGCTTGCATTTTCGCGCAACTCCATCTATCCTGAGATTGCGCGTAGGATTTTGAGAGGCCCCGACTGGCATCGGGGCTTTTCGTTTTCAGGCCATTCTAGCACGTTTCATAATTAAACACTTCACATCTTTGTCGCCTAGAAGTAGCATCGTGGGCAAATTCGAGGTGCCACATGATTCAAGAATTCTGCGTGAAGTGCGGCAGGCCCATGCACGAGGGAGACGTGTTCTGCGGGAAGTGCGGACAGCCCAGGCACGGCCCCGTTCAAGCGCTGAAGGCTCCTGCGAAGCCAGAGCGCAAGCCCTTTGCTCTTCCCGTAAGCGGCTGGACGTGGCGCGAATGGATCACAATAGCTTTGGCGGGCATGGTGCTTCTTGTCATCATTAGTGCCGCTACGAACCAGGAGGCTCCTGAGACGAAGCAGCCAGCCTCTACACAATCCACGCACTGCGACGGGACTCATCCTACTTCCACCGCGTGCGAGGAATGCACCAAGTTTGCCTTGGCGTGGATTCAAGAGGTGCGGGGCAGAGAGGGCTATAACAACGTGCAATTGGGTCTACCTTCCTGGCCAGATGAGCCAACCACAGTGATGCTCGTCGGAGACGACATCAACCGTGCTTTCGTGCTCAGCATGATGGCCGACGAGGGTTTAATCACTCTGGCCCGTAGCCAGCACTGCACTAAGCTCCGGTTCCAGCAGGGCTTGGTTTTCGGAGATCATTGGACTTATTTGATTACACCTTCGGTCAAACGCGTCTACGGGGAGGAAGAATTCAAGCCATCAACACAAAAGTAGAGCACTATCAATTGCGATTCTAGCTTAGCAACTACCCTTGCGGTGAAAGGTCTTGTACTTTTCTCTACTAAGGCGTAGACATAGAGGCATGACCGACCGCGAATGGCAAGCAATTGATTCCCTGGCGAAGGATGAATGGGAAGTCTTTAGGCAGAGGCTAAAGGCCGAGTGTGAGCACATGGCTAGTGCTGGCTCGCTCGACTTGCGCTACACGGAAACGAGCCAAAGCCTCACCGTGGAGCGATACGAAGGAGGGGAGGCGCTGAAAGTCCTGTATGTGCGTTATGATCCGGCAGTTCCTAGAATCGTGTGGCGATGCATGAACCCGTTCGAGAAGTCAGGGTGGTTCACATTTCGCTTAGCTGGAAGCAGGCTGCTCTATCTTGCCGACAACATCAATACGCCCCTACCCATGATAATCACGCGACTGACTATGTGCCTGGCTGGACAATTGTAGGGCTAGAGCAAATCGCTCTCCAACCCTCTCGCCCTAGAATTCAAACTGCACCACTACCCGATTTTCGGTTCCATTGACAAACCTGTTGGCCATATGCTCTTTTTGCGCTCAGTCTGTTGCGCGGGCACAATGCCGCATCAGGGGGGCCCCCTTCCTGGAAAAAGGGGGTGATTCCGTGCTTCCCGAGGTTGATGCTGTTGAGTCTGCCCATAAACATAAACCCCATGCACTAGGCGGAGCCAACCCCCATCTCGAGGGGTTTCCAATTCGGCTGCATTTTGGATCGCGGCTCCCTCCTCTCCCAATCTACTGAGGCGTCTCGCCCGTCGCGGGAAGTGTAGAGGGCTGTTGATACAACTCGCTGAGTTCCTGCCTGAGTTGCATCAATTGTCGGAGCTCTTCGAGGCTCGGCATTGTGGCGGCTTTCGAACCAACCGGAACAGACGTGGCCGCTCGTCTGCTTCCCACATCGCGACCTCCAGGGCTGGCCGCCAGCACGATATAGAACCTCGTGTTGCCGGGCACGGTCACGACGATATTCTGGTTGAACCCCAGCACATTCAACTCTTCATCTCCCGCGATCCCAACATTGTTGGCGACTCGTTCTCGCAGCAGCGCACTTTCAGAAAGCGGGCCGTAGAACCCACTGCTGCCCCCATTTCCGACCAGGTAAGCGGCCACAGTGCCAAGACCAGAGAATGTTCGCACCAGGAATCTGGTGCCCGACCTCGTGCCGGACACTGCTCCCTTCAGCGGACGGAAATTTAGGTCCATCGCCACTCCGTCCATCTTCTGAGTGCTTCCATCCGGCATCTCCAGTCTGTCGAACCTGATATCAACGTTCGCCGAACGGTCTGCTTGACGCAACTGGCCGATCGCCTTTGCGCCCGCCGGCACCACGATCTCACCTTCACGCTCGAAGTTGTACTCGATGACGGCAACAACCGGCTCCTTCACCCCCGTGCTCACCGCCGTTTCCAAGCGGGCTACGAGGCGGGTGCCAGGGGGCAACGGCGTGATGAATTCAGTCTGTTCCTGGATGGCTGGTCTTATCAGAGCGCCACTTGAGGCGCTGGCCTCGGCTGCCCGCACAAACACCAGCGATGGCTTGCGGAGAGCGCTTTCAGGCGATTCGGTGGGCGAGGGAGACTGCTGCTCGTGTGCCGGACTAGCACCGTAGGTCGGCTGTTGCGCCGGGGCAGAATCAAAATCGATCCTACTCAGCGCATACTGCGGAGGGTTTTCCGTTTTCTGTTGCGCTGCAAGGGCGTGCGCCCTGCCCGGTCGCGCTGTTCGGTCGATATCCTCGGGGGTTACGTCGCTCCTATTCACGCCCTGGTCGGTGCTTGGTTCAGCATTCAACATTGGCGTCACGGACCCAGCTTGGGCACTCTCCTGGCCGGGAGTTGTCCTGCGGCCCAGGTCCGGCGCCCCTGGCCTATTCACTGAGTTAGACTTTGTTGCCTTCTGAGGCGAAGAGAATATGCCCAGAAATAGCAGAAGCATGGCGAGCGCCGCCCCGCCCAGCACAATGAACGACTTGCTCTTATCTTTGCTGAGTTCGCGGCGGCTAGCGGTAGGCTGCTGCGTCTGGCGCGCCTTATCAAACGCTTGACGAATAATCTCGCGCCATTGAATCCCGCGCTTTGCCTCCGCAGTTTCCTCGACCGCAGGTTCCTCCGGTTCAACTCGTAACTCCGGTGATGTCGTCTCCAGCGTGTTATTTTCCTGTGACGGGTTGTCCATGGGTAGAATCCTCCTTGAGAGTGCTGATGCCAAAACCGATCGGGGCTAAGGCTGGGTGATCCACGGCCCCTGCCTCGGCAATCTGCAAGAGAAGCGTTTCGTTCGACTGTTTGTAGGGGGGCCGATCGAAGACCACCGCCCCATCTGCGCGCTCTCCCGGCGCCAAGCGCCGTTTGCTCAAACGGAAATCCAACATAGGAAGCTGCTCAGAGGTCGCCCAGCGAGTGTGCCGGCGGACATTCCCCGATTTGACCCTTCCTCCAAGCTGGACTTGCGGGGGCATGATCAGGATATTGTGGCTAGTTGGGTTCATGACGGAAAACAGCACAATGACCCGCTCTCCGCCATCCACCACCTCGCCTACCCCGGCGCGTATTCGGTCTCCAGTAGCCCTTTCTGACGACACATGTTCGCCGTAGAGCAGCGGTAGCGGAGATCGTTCCTGCAGGGTGAGAAGCTCATCCAGTCCAGTCGGTGCTGGGGGATCCGGTGGATCCGCCGCGACGGAGGGCGATTGTTTGACATCTATCGCCGCGCTCTTTGTGCTAATTGTCTCGATCGTCCCTGTCACGGGGCCCACTGGGGTCGGTTCTACCTGTACAGTTTTTGCCACGAGCGCAGAGGGGTAATCCGCCTCGATTAGAAAACCTTTGGGAGGCTTGTAATTGAGCAGAAAGTCCAGGACACCAGGGCTGGTTGATTTTTGTTCCCCTCGACTCACCAGTAGCAAACTTGCCGCGTGCCCGCGAGTCGTTGAAATCAGCAAATTGCTCTCAGCCGGCTTCTCCGTGAGGGCTTTAACGAACACTAGTTGTGGCTCACGCTCCGAATGCTCGACTTGGAATAGCGTCGGGTCGCCCACGACCACCGAATTGACCGTCTCGGGCATGCGGATCGCCGTCACAAAGTGCGCGGCAACCTCGACCACCGCGATCTTCCCATCTATTTCCAGTTTGGTCACCAACCGCGGTTTGATCTCGGGGACCTGGGCCGTTGCCGAGCCGTTAGTGAAGAACATGAAGATTAAGAAAACCTTGCTAATCGTGCTCATTGTCACCTCGTTTCGATTGGCCGTGCGCCCGCCGCCCTTCGCATTCTCTCAAGCCGTTTCTTCCGATAAAGACGAGCCACACAACTGACATAGCAATAAACATCCTGTGAAGAGTAATTAAGTCCCCTGGTGAGAATCCGGCGCTCTCCTGCGTAATAGGCTGCTATCGCCAGCCTGAGGTCGCCTCCGAAAAGGCGTATCAACCAGGCCAGATACTGGACGCCCGCGCGAACGTTCTCTTCGATTCGAAACCGATTCTGCACTCCAAATCTCACGGCGGTTGCCGGCATCAGTTGCATCAAGCCCGCAGCGCCCTTTGGCGAAACCGCGTAAGGCTGCCAATTCGACTCCACCTCGATCACGGCGTCCACCAACTCGACCGGAACTCGATAGATATGCGCGTAATACTCGGCGCAACGAGCGGAATAATCGCGCAAAAGCCTGGGCTCTGCTCCCAGCGCCACACCCGCGAAGCAAAACAAAGCGATAAATACCCTGCCGCTGGTCTTCATACCCCCACCCTTGTCAACTCGTCACGATACCTCTTCGAGTCCGCGACCAAGCCATCGAATCCAGCACGCAGCAGCAGACGCTTCTGGTCGGCTTCAGTCTTGGCTAAGAGAGCCAGCAGAACATCTCGTTGATCGGGCTCTATTTCGCTCACGCCCATGATCTCGAGAGCCTTCGCCAGGTCGAGCATTTCCGCAATAGACGGTGGTTTTTCGAGACTCCACCCGCGCAACGCTCGAGCCAATCCCGCCAATTGCCCCCGCAAGGCGGGGCGCATTAGGGCGCTGTGCACAGCGAGGATTTCCGCCTCCCGCTCCACGGTCGGGTACTCCACGCGCAGGTAAAAACAGCGCCTTCGCAGGGGATCACCCAGGCGGCGCTCTTCGTTCGAGCTCAGAACTACAAAAGGCACCGTTTCCGCCTTGATAGTCCCTAGCTTTGGAACCGTCACCTGCCAGGCACTCAGGATCTCCAGCAGTAAGGCTTCAAACTCGTGGTCCACCTTGTCAAGTTCGTCTACCAGCAGCACGCAGGGTCGGTCCTGGCAACGCAAAGCCCGCAGCAGGGGACCTTCAGCGAAGAAATCGAGCGAATGGAGCTGCTTCCGAATTGAGTGCCAGTCATTGCCGAGTTGATCTCCCTGGGTTTCGAGGAAGAGCTTCTGCAAGGCATCGTCGAACTTGCCGATCGCCTTGTCATCGGTAATCCCTTCGTAGCACTGAAGACGCTCCACGAACGTCCCCGCGGCCTCAGCTACTGCGTATGCCAGTTGTGTTTTGCCGCAACCGGGCGGCCCCTCGACCAGCAGCGGCTTCTGCATGCGGGCAGCGAGATAAACCACTTCCAGGGTCACCTCGTCGATCACGTACTTTGCCTCGCGCAGCTTGCTGGAGAGTTCCTGCCTTGATCGAAACATGTCTACGGCCTCCCGAGGCACACAATACACTGCAATTTTTCAGGAAGCGCCCATTTGAAGTCGGCACGCAGAGCCCACCTCAATCGCGACCATGCCGGAAAGGCAAGCAGCACACGCTCTTCGGCGAGTGAAGCCGATTTCAAGAATTATTTTTGCGGGTCGACGATTGTGAGAACCAGAACGGCATGCTCGGAGGGCGTCAGCCGGCGTTTCACGCCGAGCGGGATCGGAAATTGGAGGCGGCGAGACGGCAGCGGAAGAATCGCCGCCAGCGTGCCGCCTGACGGATGAAACGGGTTACTTCCAGTTGGCCATCCGGGAGTTGGGAGGTTCGTAAACGCTGCGGCGTCGCGGCGAGTAGCTCATGGCACCCTAACGTACCTGTATCCGCGCGGGGGGAGACACTTCCCCGGCAAGGCCGTAAGGCCAAGCGGACGTGCGGAATGGTACTTCTGGAGGGATTGAGTTCCGGAACCTCTTGGTCCAGAACGAAGCTATTTCCAGCGTAATCAATGACTTGTGGGCACGGCTGGCACCGTGAGAAACGCTCAGGAACACCCGGGAACAATTGACTTGCATTAACCTTGCACATCTTGCAAGGACTCCAGCATCACAGCTTGCCATAAGAATGACGGTACTATCGACAACGCCCATCCAACTGCAACCCTTCCCTTCGTTCGTGGTAGAATCTGCCCCATAAGTTTTTCTCAGTCCTGGACAGGCGTGCGAGGTGGCAATGAGAATCCTCAAAGCGCTGACTTTTCCATGCTTGCGACGGGGGTTGGTCTTTATCCTCCCGAACCGGAGTAGAGAGGACGGGCAATAGCCATAATGGGACTCAGAGAGTTTTTCGAGAACCTATTCGCTGGCGGCAAAGAGGCTGGCGCGGGCAGGCCGAATTTGGGTATTGCGGGTCCTCCCGAGCGCCACAGGCGAGCGCCACCTAGTCCAGATGTGGCTGCAAGGTACGAGCCATCAGCGCCCGAAGCGGCCTACAAAAAGGGTGACGTCATCGGTGGCAACTACGAGGTCCATAGCCTGCTAGGCAGGGGTGGTTTTGGGGAAGTGTATTTGGTTTACAGCCGCCAACTTCGCGAGGCCCTCGCGTTCAAGACCTTTCGCCAGAAGGTTCCTCTGGACGCCGAAGGCAAACAAAACTTCAAGCGCGAAGCACTCCTTTGGGTGAACCTCGAGAAGCACCCGTTCATCCTGGCGGCACATCTTGTGGAGGAGTTCTACGGCCGGCTCTTTGTCGGGATGGACTACATTGCTCCTGACGATCGAGCGCGGGTGAGCTTGGCCGACCATCTGGCGTGTGCCCGGGGGCCGCTGGATACCGATCAAGCACTCAAATGAGCGATCATGTTCTGCCGCGGTATGGAACACGCCAAACAGCGCGGTATCAAGTGCCACCGGGACATCAAGCCGGCGAATATCCTCATCCAGCAGGGCGGCACGCTCCTGATCAGCGATTTCGGTCTGGCGGCAGCAGCGGAAGCGGCGTGGGAGCGTCGGGGGGGCTCGTGGGAGGGCGTGGGAGGGGAAGGCTTCGTCGGCTTGAGCCAATTCCGGACGCAGGGCAAGCGGGTCTGCGGCACACCGGGGTACCTTGCGCCGGAGGTATTCCGCGGGGAAGGGGCAGACGTACGGAGTGACATCTACAGCTTCGGCTTGGTGTTGTGGCAGATGGCGGCAGGTAGCAAAGTGCCACCATTTGCGGTGGACGTGGCGCCGCCGCGCAGTCCCCGTGACACCGACCGCTACGTGCTCGAGATATACGAGCGGCAGATGAGGAGTCATGCGCCAGTGGTGGGTGAGCCGCTCGAGGCGGTTATCGAGTGCTGCCTGGCGGCTGATCCCTCAAAACGTTTTGCCACTTTCTCACATTTGCGGGCTGAACTTGAACCGATCCTTCATCGCCGCACCGGCGAGACTGTAAGACTGCCGCCCGGTGGCGAGCGATCTTGGGTATCCTGGAATAACAAGGGGCTTTCACTCCTTCATCTCGGACGGCTTGAAGAAGCGGTGGCCTGTCTTCGCAAGGGTCTGGGAATCGATCCGAACGACGCCGCGGTGCACATCAGCCTCGGCCTCGCGCTCCGGGCCAAGGGCGATCTGGAGGCGGCCATCCTCGAATACCAGGCCGCGATTCGCCTCCGGCCGGACGTGCCCGAAGCGCACACCAACCTCGGCGTCGCGCTTGACGTCAAGGGCGATCTGGAGGGGGCCATCCTCGAATTTCGCACCGCGATTCGCCTCCAGCCGGGTGACGGCAG
Source organism: uncultured Acidobacteriota bacterium (assembly GCA_963831905.1). Classification (GTDB taxonomy): domain Bacteria; phylum Acidobacteriota; class Terriglobia; order UBA7540; family UBA7540; genus CAVROP01. Next base: position 2,121,953 of record CAWHRX010000010.1, read on the forward strand.
AGTGCACACCAACCTCGGCGGTGCGCTTCGCGCCAAGGGCGATCGGGACGGGGCCATCCTCGAATGCCTCACCGCCATTCGCCTCCAGCCGGACGACGCCCGAGCGCACACCAACCTCGGCAGGGCGCTCGCTGATAAGGGCGATCGGGACGGGGCCATCGCCGAATTCCACACCGCGCTTCGTCTCCAGCCGGGCCACGCCCCAGCGCACTCCGACCTCGGCATCGCGCTCGCTGAAAAGGGCAACCTGGACGATGCCGTCGCCGAATTCCGTGCAGCCGTTCGCCTCCAGCCGGACGACGCCGTGACGCACTCCAACCTCGGCGCCGCGCTCCGGGCTAAGGGCGATCGGGACGGGGCCATCGCCGAATTCCACACCGCGCTTCGTCTCCAGCCGGATCTCGCCCTGACGCACTTCCAGTTGGAGGATGCCATGGCGCACAACAACTTCGGCACCGCACTGCGGGACAAGGGCGATCTGGACGGGGCCATCGTCGAATACCGCTTGGCCATTCGCCTCAAACCGGATCTAGCCCTCGCGCACTCCAATCTCGGCGCCGCGCTCCAGGCCAAGGGTGATCGGGATGGGGCCATCGCCGAATTCCGTGCAGCCATTCGTCTCCAGCCGGACGACGCCCCAGCCCACTACAACCTCGGCATCGTACTCCAGGGCAAGGGCGATCGGGACGGGGCCATCGCCGAATTACGCGCGGCTCTTCGCCTCCAGCCGGATCTCGCCCTAGCGCACTCCAACCTGGGCGCCGCGCTCAAGGACAAGGGCGACCTAGACGGGGCCATCGCCGAATTGCGTTCCGCGCTTCGCCTCCAGGCGGACGACGACGACGCGCATAACAACCTCGGAACCGCGCTCCAGGCCAAGGGCGACCGGGAAAAAGCCATCGTCGAATACCGCACTGCGATTCGCCTCCAGCCGGACAACGCTGCCGCGCACCACAACCTCGGCCTCGCGCTCCAGGCCAAGGGCGATTGGGACGGGGCCATCGCCGAATATCGCACTGCGCTCCGTCTCCAGCCGGACGTGGCCGAAGCGCACAACGACCTCGGCGTCGCGCTCCACACCAAGGGCGATCTGGATGGGGCCATCGCTGAATACCGCACCGCGCTTCGCCTCCAGCCGGACTTTGCCGTAGCGCACAACAACCTCGGCAGTGCGCTCGATGCCAAGGGCGATCTGGACGGGGCCATCGCCGAATACCACACCGCGCTTCGCCTCCAGCCGGACGTGGCCGAAAGGCACAACAACCTCGGCAGCGCGCTCCACGCCAAGGGCGATCTGGACGGGGCCATCGCCGAATACCACACCGCGCTTCGCCTCCAGCCGGACCACGCCCTAGCGCATAACAACCTCGGCGGCGCGCTCTGGTCAAAGGGTGATCGCGAGGCGGCTTTGGAGGAATTCCACAGGGCTTACAGGCTCGCCCCGAACGAACCTAGCATCCGCCAGACCTACGAGAATCTGATGCGCCAATTGAAACGCTAGCCCGCATTTGGTAAGGGTTCTGTCAAGCCATTGCGCGATTTGCTGGGCGAGAGGGTTGAGAATTTGAGAAGTGCGGAGATCGGAAGGCACGAGCCCGTAGCGGTGACCTTTATTTAAACGTCAGCGGCTTTTCTCACCGACCGTGCCCAAGGGCCGCGGAACCAACAAAACGGGTCCGCGGTACTCTCTGTGCCCGAACTGCTGGCGTGGCTGAACTCAAAGAAGGGAGAGCTGCAAAATGACATTGAGATATTACGTACACGATAGCAACAACAAACTTTTGAAATCGGAAGGCGGATTTTCTTCAGAGGACGAAGCGCAATTGGCAGGGGGAGAATTTGCAGAGAAACTCGCGGCCTCATCCAAAAACCAGCGAGGGCGTCCAGTTTATGATGTCACCGTTGGTCGGGAGGTACATCAAACTGGCAAGCCATCGCCGCGCTAAATCGCCACCACCCAAGAGCGTGTAGCCACGGTCACTGCTCTCGTGGGCTTTTCCTTCGATGACGGACCCACGGTCAATTCCCAAGACGAGTTGATCGTGCGCCTACTCCCCATTTCAGGCTGAACCAATATGGCGGCTCAAGCCCGTATTGGCACGGCACGGGCCGGCTCGAACAAAGCAAGGTAAGGAGCGTAGCGGAAGCGGCGGTTGCGTTGATAGCCGGTGACCTCTTCGAGCAAACCGAGCCTCGCGAATCGATTGACCACCTTATTCGCGGTGACGAACACGCAGTTCAGACGCTGCTCGACCATGCGAATAGTAACGATCGGTTGCTCAAACAAGTATTCAAGCAATAGCAGGTCGTAGTGCGTAGCCGTCACCTCTTCTCGTGAGTACCCCGCAAATGCTCTCAGGCGGCGCGAATGGAGCGAATCGGGCGCCGCAGTCGTCGGCTTTTCCGGTAGCAACTTTTCACTGAGCACCCGGCGATGCTCCTCCCTTAGCCGCACAATGTTTCGCGCCGTCTCAGTAGCCTCTTGGCTCACCTCAAAAACACCTCGGACAAAAAACTTCAGCCAGCCTTCCCAGTCACTGTCGTTGCGAATGGCCATCAGCCGGTCGTAGTACTCTGCGCGATGCTGTTTCAGATAGTGGCTCAAATAAAGCAAGGGCCGTCCCATCGCCTGTCTCTGGCAGAGAAGAAAGGTGATGAGGAGGCGCCCGACTCTGCCATTGCCATCAAGAAACGGATGGATGGTCTCAAACTGCGCGTGAGCGAGCCCACATTGGATGAGCAACGGGAGTGAGTTGTCGTGGAGAAACTTCTCCATCTTGTCCAGCGCCTCATGCATTTCGTGGACAGGAGGAGGCACGAAGGTTGCGGCACTGAGTGTGCATCCCGGTGGGCCAATCCAGTTCTGACTGGTGCGAAACTCGCCTGGGGTGCGTTGCGAGCCACGCACCCCATCGAGCAACTTGCCATGGATTTCGCGGATTAGCCGCAGGCTCAAGGGCAGGGTCTTCAGGCGTTCCAGGCCGTAATTCATTGCGCGCACGTAGTTGACGACTTCCTGGATGTCTTTCGGGAATTCCCGCCCCTTCGAATCCACTTCAAATTGGAGAACGTCTTCAAGGGTGCTTTGGGTGCCCTCGATTTGCGAACTCAGCACTGCCTCCTGCCGGACATACATGGAGACGAAGAGGTCAGGGTTTGGGAGAACGGTCGCGACTCCGTCCAGCCGGCCCAGGGCACGATCCGCTTCCGACGTGAGCCGGCCCAATTCCGGATCGAATTCGATGGGTGGGTCAGGCGGCAATGGAGCGGGGATGAAGGCCTGGTAACCCGTTGCCTGTTTTACATAAGTTCCAGCGCGCATAACATGCAGACCGTGTTTAGCTGCTTATTTTACAGTAAGAATCTCAGCAGACAACTCCAACGGCCTTATTTTACAATGTCGGCATATGGTAAAACAAGAGCGTCAAATGGAGACACATGTTTCATGGGATAAAACAAGCGCAAGAGTGCCAGCACCCATCGGAACAGTTGGAAGCCTGCGGAATTCCGAGCAAAGCTGACAAAGAAGGAGCGGTTGCGAAGGCAGAGGGATGAGATCGCAGAACTGGTGGCGGGACATGAAGAGCACGACCGACCGCCGTTTGGCCGTGGGTGCCCACCCTCGCAGCTGCTTACTTGAGGCTTAGGCTTGCGTAGCACCCCCGAAGACAATACACAATTTTTTTCACCGGTCGACAAATGTGAGAACCACCTGCCAGAACATCTTCGCGCGCCCCAATGCTCGGGCAATGAGTAGTATTCAAAGGTCGATCGTCCTGTTCGTGCAATGCCCAAACTACTCTCGAACCTGAGGCAGGGGCGCTCGTTTGACTGCCTTTACATCTTCCCTTACAACCAAGCCATGATAGACACTGCGCTGCGAGCCGAGCTAAAGAATGCCCTCATCAAACAGGAGCTTTCCGGCGGAGGCTGGAGTTATGGTCGGGCGCCGACTCAGGCTGCCCTCGAGCCGACGTGTCTCGCTCTCCTGGCTCTGAGATGGGATTCCAGTCCTGCCCGTGCCCTCGGCCTTGAGTTTTTGCTCAGAATGCAGAATCCAAACGGAAGCTGGCCAGCGTTCAGTGGCGACGACTCCGAGGGTTCAGGTCTAACGGCTTTGGCAATGATCGCGCTCATCAACAATGGCGAGATGGCGCTTCAAACAGAGCGCGGAGTCGAATGGCTGCTGAGATTGAAAGGAAGAGAATCACACTGGCTTTGGAGATGGAAGTTTGAGACCACGGATACTCACGTCCGCTTTGACCCCAACAAGTTCGGCTGGCCGTGGCAGCCTGGCACTTGCAGTTGGGTTATCCCTACGGCTCTGTCAATCATTGCGCTGAAGCAGGGATTCGTGTGCTGCAAGCCAGAGCAGGTCAGCTTCCGAATCCGGCGCGGCAAGGAGATGCTGCTAGATCGCATCTGCCCCGCCGGAGGCTGGAATGCCGGAAACGGTGTGGTTTATGGAGTTCCTCTGGCGCCACACCTGGACGCAACGGCCGTCGCCTTGCTCGGCCTAGGCGGAGAACAGAGCAACGGCGCCATAGCCTCCGGTCTTGATTGGCTCGAGCGCAGGGCGGGTACTTGCTCCTCGTTTTGGAGCTTGGCCTGGTCCATCCTGGCTCTTGATGCGCACGGCCGGCCCGTTGAGGGTTTGGTTGATCGCCTCTGCGCGCTGCGGGATCAAGGCCTCCTCACGGATTCTGCCACCCTGGCCGCGGTGATCCTGGCCATTGATTGCCTGGTCGAAGGCAACGTTTTCAAGGTGATCGCATGACAAGAAGAAGCTTGCTAGCCGGTTCTGTCGGACTTGCAGCGGGGGCCGCGACTGCGGCTCCCTTCTTCCTTCCCAAATACAACCGAGTCCGGCGACCCGCCCGTTCACGCGTCGCCATCGTGCGAGCGGACGAGTATTCGGAGCGGCTTGAAGGGGCCTTGATGAGCGCCCTCCGGTTATTTGATCTCAATATCGCTCGAAAGTCGGTTCTCCTAAAGCCGAATCTCGTGGACTTTGTGCCGGGAGTCGCTATCAACACCCATCCCGTTCTAGTCACAGCGGCTGCGGAGTGCTTCAGGAGGCTTGGCGCTCGTTCTGTCACCGTCGCTGAAGGCCCAGGGCACCAGCGGGACACACAACTTGTACTTTTTGAAAGTGGGTTCCAAGACGAACTCGCCAAACAGCATATTCCCTTTGTTGATCTGAACCGAGATGAGCTGGTTAAGACGAAGCTAGGCGCAAGCCACACTGGCTTGGGCCATCTTTGGCTCCCACGCACAGTGCTCAGCCATGACTTCATCGTTTCCATGCCCAAGGTGAAAACCCACCATTGGTCGGGTGTCACGCTAAGCATGAAGAACATGTTTGGCGTTGTCCCAGGCACAAAGTACGGCTGGCCCAAGAACATCCTGCACTGGAGCGGAATCCAGCAGAGCATCCTCGACATTTCCGCGACAGTGCCGATTCATTTCGTCATCGCTGATGGCATGGTGGCGATGGAAGGAAACGGTCCTCTTGCCGGGACCTCCCGGCCGCTCCACAGCATTGTGCTTTCAGATGATCCCGTAGCCGCGGATGCAACGTGCGCGAGGCTCATGGGATTCAAACCCGAAAGGATTCCCTACATCTATGAAGCCGTGAAATTCCTGGGCAACGCCTCAACGAAATTGATCGATCAGCTTGCCGGCCAGGTCACGGTGCCGGATGTACCCTTCAAAGTCGTTCCTGAGTTTGAGCACCTCCGTGCCAGTTAACCTCCACCGTGTCTCCCCACCTGAACCACCAACGCTCCTTCCTGGGTTAAAATACCAAGAACTCGAAAGCGGGCTCTTCGATCCTTACGAGCGCGGGGCTACGGGCGGTCTGACCTTTTTGGATTGACACAGCCTGCCTTCGAAGGGGGAACGATGGCAGAAGAAAACCGTTTCAAAGAAAGATATCAAGCAGGCGACACCCCTTGGGATATTGGCAAACCTGATTCGAATGTTATTCAGACCGTAACCAAGACACCCATAAAACCCTGTAAAGCATTGGAGATTGGATGCGGGACTGGCGACAACGCGATATGGCTTTCCCAACAAAACTTCCAAGTGGTGGGAATTGATGCTTCAGAGATTGCAATTGAGAAGGCCAAGGAGAAAGCTTCGAAGGCCAATACCAAATGTACCTTTTTGGTCAGCGACATTCTCACAAGCCATATCGGAGGGGCGCCATTTGGCTTTGTATTCGATCGAGGGTGTTTTCATACAATGGGTTCGGATAAGGAGCGGAAAAGCTTTGCTGAAAACGTAAACCGCCATTTAGAGGAAGATAGCCTATGGCTGAGTCTTCTTGGCAACGCGGATGAACAACGTGATGGCCCAGGTCCGCCACAGCGGAGCGCGCAAGACATTGTCAACGCTGTGGAGCCCTATTTCGAGATCCTTTCGCTCGTCTCAGGCCATTTCGGATCGAACCGCCCCGACCCGCCGAGAGCCTGGGTTTGCCTGATGCGGAAAAGGCATTGAGTCAATAATGGTGAATAGTCCGAAGGAGCGAACACGACGAACCAGCAAGGCTGAAGCGCGTATATCGGAGATGGCTCGCCGGGAAGCTGACCGGCAGGCAAAGCGAATCCCATGGCAACGCCTTCTGGAAGCGCGACAACAATACGTCGAGTGGAACGCCTTCAGCCTGTGGGCGCGCGCGATCGCAGAAGCCGAGGGCAGCGCTCCCGCATGGCTCGTGAAGGTTCTCGAGGAACGCTGCCCTGGGCTTTTGGGATCTGACCGAACATCCGAGATACCGCACCAGGACCCACTCATCTACCGGCGAATACTGGAATGGTTCGAGAGCAATGTGCTCGGCCAAGCCAAGCGTGAAGGTTGGCTGCGGGCAGTCACCTTCTACGCGGCCCGAGATCCTGTCTACGTGCGGGACTGCGCCTATTCGCTCCACTGCGCGGTGCAATGGAAACGGCAGCGCCCTTCAGCCTACCCACCATTCGAGGAGTGGAGAAGAGCCTCCGAGCAGTGTGCTGACGAGGTTCTCGACGCCTTCGAGATGGCGGAGGACAAACGTCAGATTATCAAGATTTCCAGACTGGTTGGTCCCGAGCGTTTCGCGGCAGCGGTGGCCCAATACATGGAATGGGAAGTTTTCACCTACTGGCTGCGGTCGCTATTGGAGTCGGACCCCAAATTCCCTGACACAGTAGTAAAGGAGTTACAAGGCCGCTGTCCAGGTTTCCTTGAATGCGACGAAGAACTTCGTAACACACTCTCGCCGGAGGATTACACCAGGAGGTGGAAAGCCCTTCTTGAGTGGGGCGAGAATCGTTTCTTCAGCGGAATGCAGCAAGAAGGCTGGTTCGACGAGGTCGTGTATGAGGCGCGAGCGCATCCGCGAAGTGTTCGGATCGTAGACTACTGGGTATTCTATTGGGACGAGCATTGGTCAAGTTGTCCCCTTGAGGTTTACCCTTCGTTCCAGGAATGGCGCTGTGCGGCTGATGACTTTGTCGTTGGGGCGGGAAGCGAACGAGCAGCCGCCGTCTGACTCCCTGACGTTTCCACGCCCTTATTCGAACCGTTTTTTCGAGCACATGCTTCGACGTGCCGCCCATGGGCGTTCCCACGTGTTTTACGGCCACACCACGCGCACACGCTTACTTTCTGTAGATGTTTGAGGTTCCCGTTTCCATTCTTCGGCTGTTTTTGTGCCGGGACGAAACCCACGCAATCTTTCAGCCAGCGTTGCATCTCCCTATCGAGCGCGTCGTAGTTTATTTCCGAAGCGTGCTTACGACAGAACTCCTCTAATGATTCATGAGTAATTCGCCCGTCGCGGCGCTCCAGGAACCCTGCCGCCTCCCAGCGCCGTACCGTTCTCGGGCTCACGCGCAAGTCCCGCGCCAGGTCCTCCTGCGAATAGTTGTCTTGAACCTTGCAGCTCTCGCCCAATTTTGCGAACCTCCACCGCACTGTCCTCTCGCTTCGGTGGAGCAAACGAGCAATCGTCTTCACCGATTGTTCTTGCGCGAAATCGAGCAACAACGCATCGTCCGCAGCCGACCATGGCGGGCGTTCTTGGACATACCTTTGATCAAAGCCCAGTTCTTTCGCTCGTTCCCAGACATTGTGGCTGCGCCACTTAGGATGCAAACTCTGAATTTTGTTAATGGCTTCCCGTGCCCCAGACCAGCCTCGTGAGTACCCCTCACGAATGATCGCATCCAATTCCGGGGTCCAGACGACCGGATCTCGCTTGGAATCCGTCACCGCTGCGGCCCCACTCAGGCCGTGGCCTTCATTCCCATTTTCTTGGCCTTTCATACGACCTGCCCTTCCGCAAGCGCTCTCTTCATGGCCCGCGTACCGAAATATACTCTCGGGTCAGTGAGTGAGCTCCAGCCACTGATTGCGGGGCGCCTGTTACGACCGCCTCCCTCGGCGGGGGCGGCTGGCAAGTCGACGGGCTGCCAGGTTGGTGCGCAGCGCATTTTCAGGGACTGTCATGCTGGCTGCGATGGTAATACGACCCGTCCAAGCGATTTCGTACTGAAGTGTCTGGCGACGGCATTTCCATGCGCATTGCCCCATATTGAGAGAGGCCGAAATGAGCGTCATGCTTAAGAGGTGAGCATGAGTACATGTCTGCGGCACTCAAAGGAGGACACAAAGGCCGTGAAAAAAGAAAAATGAGGCATTAAGATTTAAGCAGTTTGTGGACTACTTCTATTAGGGGGAAAAGACGTCTGAGTCTTTGTGCGGAAGATAGAATCCTTAGCGAATGGACCGGAAAGGCTGAATGGCAACGATGTCTGGGGATTTCGAAGCTGACCCACCTGTCTGGATTTGGCAATCAGAAGGCTCTGGGGCAGCAGTTGAAACCGATCTGCTTGACGCGGCGCGGAGAAACTGGCCGCGTGCCCTTTCCTATGCCCAGCGTTACGAGCAGGATTCATCTGTAGCCGCAGACATACTCGAAGCCGTACTACTCGCGACTTCCAGAGCCAAAAGAGCACGCCAAAAGTCCGGCAACCCGATTCGAAATCTCGACAGTTACCTGTATGTGGCGTTTGTTCGCAGGTTTAACAGGTACTTGGCCAGGCAGCCGATGATTCAATTCGTCGGTTCACTGCAAGATGTTGATACCCTTCATGGCATTCGAACCAGCAAGTTCGCCCCCACAGTCGAGGATGAGCTGCTCGCAAGAGAATTGCTGCAGTATATGAGCCAGCGGACGCAGCGGACGTTCTACCTGAGAACGAACGGCTACTCCTGGAAAGAAACCGCACGCTTTCTGAAAACCACAGCCAACAGCGCGCAGGTTCTTTTCAACAAGGAAATTGGGAAACTCCGCAGCCGTATCCTGAAAGTGAAAGGTCCAGGAAGGCGGCCAGGGGGCGAAGTCAATGAGTGAACAACCTCTCACGAAACAAGAAGAAACACGATTGATCAGGGCATATCAGCGCCTCGTACTGGGCGGAGAGTTTCCGAATCCGAATCGCGCTGGATGCCCGGGCAGCGAGATTCTAAGGGCCATGGCATTCCGCAAACTCGAGGAAGAACAGGTTAAAGACTGGATCGAACATCTCGGCACGTGTAGCCCATGTTTCCGTGAGTACACCGAGTTTCGTGAGCAGGTGGAATGGCGACGGAACGCAGCGTACGTAGGAGTTGCAGCCGCGGTCCTCGTTGTTCTTTCTTTCGCCTGGTGGGGATGGCGCCCCAGGCACCCCGTTGTGATTACTGCGCACAATCACATCGTCGCGGACCTGCGGAACCGGCTCACCTTGCGTGGAGAGCAAGGCACCGAACCCAGCAGGGGTCCCCTCGCGTTCAAGCGGGGGATTGATGAAGTAACTATATACCTTCCCGAAGGAAGCCGTACGGGGACATATGAGGTTGCGGTCTTTCGCGAAGATCTCGGAGGGCCGCTCGCAAGCACAACTAGCCAGGCGACATTGGAAAAGGCATGACAGGTTGAATGCTACACTTGACATTTCGCGCATTCCCTCGGGCCATTATCTATTGGGCATCCGGCTGCCGGGAGTCGAGTGGAGTTACTACCCCATGGCCGTCAATGACCGCCTGGAGGTTGCCTGCCTATTGCCCCGAGGGTGGCGAGGACGGCACGCGATGCCCAGGATCAGAGGACAAAAAGCGGCAGTGGGCCAGTTTGAGCGTTACGTCGGATAATTTCCCAGACTGTGGGTAAACGCTACACGATGGCGCGGTTACTGGCCCATGACGGGCCGTTGCCTCCTTACTCGCGCGGGTGCAAGGCACTTCTGCGGCAAGGCCGTTTATCGGCAATTTGACCGCCCCTGTACAACTTCCGGGTAGCGTGATCCGACCGGAATAAGAGACGGTTTTGGACGCGGCACACGAGGAAGCGTCCCCGCGCCCGCGGGTTCGTTCTAGCCGAGCGGGGGGCCAACTGGTCGCGAATGTTTATGGAATAGCGACAACGGGATAGGATTAGTTTGATTGAGGGAGCCTTCACCGCGAAATTGTGTCTACGCCATCCCACCGAATCGACTTCGCGGTGTCATGGTTGGTCCTTGAACCGACGATCAGCGTTCCATACGAAACGGGAGTCGGTGATTCACACAACGCGCCCAGTTCGTCATGAGCTCCTCTCTTCGTCCTCTCGCCCATTCTTGCACCTTCCTCCGTGTGGCCGGGACGACATAACCAGATAACAGGTCAAGCGTTCGATCGCAAATCTGGCAAGGCTATCTGATGAGTCCCTGCGCAACAAAACATGGAAGTGCGGCGGGGGGTGGTCATTGAACCAGATACGAACCACAAAACCGTCACCCTCATGTATCAGAGTGGATGACAATGTAGCGCGACCGTAACCCTCAATTAAGCCTCTATGATGTTGAACGTGGTCGGGTCTTGACAGATTCGGTATAGGTACCTGAACAGGAGTAATGATGCCCGCGCCGTCCATTCCGTGAAGATTGCCAGGACCTTACTGTCATTCCATGTCGCATGAAAAGCGAAGCTCACGATCATTGAGCCATTCAGCGCGGCCCACAGCATCCCTGTGGCTGCCCTTCCCTGAAACATGACCTCCTGAAGCTGCCCGGGTCTTATGGGGTCGGGATGCGCATCCCATGGGCTTGCTTGGTCCAAAATCCTTAAGAACTGCCATTCTTCCTTATGGATATCACCCCGCAGGACTGCCGCTATTGGGACAGTGCCGTCACCCAAAAGCACGTGGCTGAGCGGAACCTCGCCTGCCACTACGAAATCGTTTCTGATTCTTTTTGCAACCCTGACTGCCGACAGCGTAGACAGCACATGCGGGAGCATGCCCTCTGGCGATAGCGAACAAGTGAGCGACAGTTCGTTGGCAAAGATCACTAGGTTTTTCACGTTCTAATCCAGCAATGCATCTATCTCTTTATCCCATTGGTCAAAAAATCCGCTTGGCCAGTTTGAAAGGCGTCCGTTTCCAGGACAGCCGGAGACTGAATAAAAGCCTCGCCTGTCTCCACCGGGCGGGAAAAGAAATGCAGCACAACGTCGCTACTCTTGATCAGGCCTCTCTTGACGGCGAGTCGCACACCATTCAGCAGATGGTCGCTGTGGGTTTCAACAATAATCTGGACCCCATCGTTTGCACACCGAGCCATCATTTCGCCCAGGGCAGCCTGGCCCTGAGGGTGTAAATGTGCTTCAGGGTTCTCTAAGAGCAGCAACGCGCCTGTTGGGGCAGCCAAACACGCTACAACGATCGGGAGACTATAAGTAAGACCGAATCCTTCATTTGTCGGACGGTAAAAGTTGCTCGTGGTCTCATGCCGCCTCCCATCGTACCTGTATTGCAGAAGAACCTCGTCCGTCCCCCTAATGCGGGTGATGCTCAAGCGCACTCCCGGGCTGAGCTGCTGTAGCCATCCGACCACTTGATCTAGCAGGCCTTCTGTCGGGGCGACCTTTTTCAGGAGTTCTTCGTTTAGACCGAAGCCAGTTCTGGGAAAGCTCCGCGCGCCCGGCACCTGTCGAGTGGAAGCCATCCCCAGGAAATCAACGGTATATTCGCCCCAAGACCCTAAGAAACCCGTTTCACGAGCCCGCTGGGTGGCTTGGGGGTAGAGAGGTTGGGGAATGATCCGATCGGCCTGCAAGAATTGAAAGTCAGTGGAAATCACGAAGTTCGGTGCAGAGGCAGGGAATTCACTAAACTTCAACTGGTTGGCATCGAGAGGCCCGCCGAAGACCCATCGGCAACTCAATCCGTTTTCCGCGATCGTGATTTCGACTGTGTCACCTGGGGTCCCCTCCGTTAGTAAATCACCGAACTTCCCTAACTGAACGAGTTCCCCAGACAAGGATAGACCATCCGTTCGTCCATTTGGCTCATAACTTTGCCGCAGGGCACCGATCGCCTGCAGGAGGGTACTTTTCCCTGTGCTGTTCAAACCCGCAAGCACCGTAAGGGATGTGAGACGAGCATCCACATCTCGGCTCGCTTTGAAGTTCTCCAGGTGAATTCGCTCAAGCATTCAGCACCTGGTTTTGGGCCACATCCAAAATCTCTAGCCGCTTATTGGACGACAAACCCGCCCCGTCGCGTATAGCAGTGCATTGTCGAAGTCCGCATTCGTCGTTAGCAATTCAGCCAACTTTGCGAGCACGTGATCCGAGCAACGGGCGAGCACGTCCAGCTCTTCATCCGAGCGTCGAGCTAACAGTACAGTCTCTGATTCGAACAAACTGCGATTTATGGGTCGCCTATATTGATTGGGGCCGAAATATTTTCTAAATGCAAACCGGCCAAATACCTTCTGAACAGCTGACAACGCGCGGTAGAATGCAGCTTCAACATTTCTCCACTTGTCCTCACTCCAACGGTTACACCGAGTTTCGACCGTATCATTGAGGAAGTCGTCCAGGTTCTGATCGTCTGGGCGGTTGTCGTCGAGAGTGTAAAGCGCCATAAATCGTAACACCAATTCCATATCTTCCATGCGCTCTTGTTTGATCTTGTACTCGGTCGCACCGAGAAACTTCGGGCTTTGGGCCAGCTCACGCACCCGGTCCCGCCATGACCCTTTGTAAATAGCGTTTCTGATTTCCTGGGCTGTAAGAGGCAGCCCACCTCGGTTGATCCTCGAAAAAATGTTGAACTTAACATCTTCGGGAGTGCTTGCGCGAATAATGTGCAAGGTCAATTCGGTTCACTAATGCGTCGCTGCAGTGGGCGTGGGAGCTCAGCGAAAGTGCTGCCGTTATAACTTCCCAGAGATTGGAGGTCGGTTAGGCGCAATGGATTCAGTGCCACCTTCACGGCTCTATTGAGTGCCGCCACATCCACAAAGTGGGCAATGGCGCAAAGACGTTGCAACCCGTCAACAACGGTGTAATCGCCTTTTTCGTCTTCGGAGACATAAAGAGACGGAATTGGAATGCGCAACAGCATTGACTCAATCAGGGAGCTCTTGCTGCTCTCATCCCAAATGTTAGCGCGTCGCTGGAATTCGGGGGAAAGGTCCAGTTCTCCCTCCCTTAGACGAACGAGGAGAAGGTCGACAGTCCGAAACTGGGTGATGACATCAATCTTCGACGGATCGAAAGGAACACGGATGGCACCTTCCGAGGTATCCGCTTTCTCGACCTCCAGCCCGGCGCCTTGGCCATCTGAGGTTAATTCCTCGAGAGTGGCTGGCTCCTCGTTCAAAGCGGCGGTATTCTCTGGCGGCATAAGAACTCCTTCAATTGCCTTCGTAGGTTTCGGCCTCTAAGGCTCCGTGGCTCTGAATGCTTCTCCTCAATCAAAGCACTGTGCTGTCTTGGTCTCGAGGACTGCTCGCGGTCCGGAGGAAAGACATATATTAGCAGAGATTTGAATCGTCGACTCCTGAGCGTCAGAACTCGTTCCTCTATTCCAGGCGGGTTGCAATCGGCTACGAATCGAACTGCGGCAGCTTCGCGCACCATTGGAGTACTTTCACAGAATTCAGCAAACGCACAGTTCTCGCTGAACCCAAATGCCCCCGTCACCAGAACTTTCGAGACTCCACATTGACGGGCGCGGCTTACGTACGGCCGAGCGTGCTCGCTCCGGTCATATTGTCGGCCACTCGGACAATATCCGGGCGGTCAGTTGACGGTATGTCGCCTTGTCGGAAACTGGCCGCTGCCTCACTGCGCAATGCATTTTAACGCGGACGGCTAGACCGAATCGTCTCCATCCCGAGGCCCGCGAATACAGTTTCGATTCGAAGCATGGAAAAACTGGGGCTCAAACTTGAATACGAATTCGAGAGCGAGGGTGTGCCCTTGTGAGGTATGTGATCGGTCGCTCGAGCCGTGGTCAGAAAGTGATCGCCGACGAACCGTCACCCAGCAACGTGAAGGCCGCCCAGTAGGCCAGTGGGCGATCACCCAACCTTTCCAGATAATCGAGTTTCGCATGCCGGAGTGCAGACGCTTTATCCTCGCCGTTTGCCAAGTGAGTGTAAAAGGAGCGCATCAACGTGTCCGTGGCAGAATCGTCCACATCCCACAGCGCTCCACAACACTTTTCGCGCCCGCGAGCAAGAAGCCTCCGCTAGGCCGTCGATGCCCACTTCACCTTCGAGCTTCCCGGTCGCCGTATCGCAAGCTGAGAGCGTCACCAAGTCAGCCGACAAAGAAAGCTGGATGATCTCTTGAAATTGAAGCAGGCCATCGT
>CAWHRX010000011.1:0-345819 GCA_963831905.1 uncultured Acidobacteriota bacterium
TCCCGTTGGGCCGGGTCCGCTTGGGCGCGAAAGGCCTCGGCCATGCCGTGCAGGCGGAGGGCTTCGAGTTTGTTAAGAGTCGGTTGATTTAACATGCGTTCTCCTTTGCAGAATAAAGTGGGAGTTGGGGTCCCGTGCTGCGGGACGAGACCTCGAAGTACGAAGCGCCACGAAGGTTCTCGTGCGCGAGCGGGGCTGAGGGCGGCGGCGTTGCCAGAGGCTGTCGGTCGAGTGAGCGTTCCAGAATCGACTTCACGCTGTGGTAGGAGCAAGCGCCGGTCGCGACAGCCCGCCGCGCAGCCGCCTCCAAACGCTCCTTCGAGTAGCGCGTGCCCAGTCGCAGAATCCCCAAGCAGGAGCGATAGCCCATTTCCGGGTGCGGTTTACGTTTGAGAATCTCGGCGAACAACTGCGCCGTGGCCGGTCCCACGGTCTGAGCCCAGTGGAGCAAGCGCGAGGGTGGCCAAGCCAGATGCTGCTGATGGCTCTTGGGGCGATGCTCGTTAACCGTCGTAGCTTGATAAGGCTGATGGCTGCGGGTGTGGGAAGCCACGCGCTGGCCGCGGTGAAAGATCTCGATGGTCGCTGCGGTGGAGCGAATCTCCACGACCTGGCCGGTGAGCGTGTAAGGAACGCTGTAGAAGTGGAGGTCGAACTGGACGTGGTAGTCAATATTGACACGCGCTTGCGACCAGTGATGGAGCTGGAAGCGCTCGGCGGGGAGCGGTCTGAGGGCCGGCCGATCCAGCTCTGCGAATAAGCTGGCCCGGCAGCCGGGGCGCTTGCGGAAGGGACGGTGGTTGAGCTTCTCTAGTAATTCGCGGATTGCCTGGTTGAGATCCGTGAGGCTGAAGAAGCGGTGATGGCGGAGGGCGGCGAGCACCCAACGTTCTACCACCAGCACCGCATTCTCCGCTTTGGCCTTGTCGCGGGGTTTTGAAGGACGGGCAGGCAAAACACCGACGCCGTAATGCCGGGCCATTTCCTGATAGGCTGGGTTGAGATCGGGTTCGTAGCGGCAAGCGCGGCTGACGCCGGTGCGAGCATTGTCGGGAACGACCAGCCTGGGAACGGCAGCAAGAAATTCAAAGGTGCGGACGTGAGCGCCCAGCCAATCTTCTAAACCTTGGCTCCAAGTGGCTTCGGCATAGGTGTAATTGCTGGCACCCAGAACGGCGACAAAGATGGATGCCGGATGA
Organism: uncultured Acidobacteriota bacterium; assembly: GCA_963831905.1. Lineage (GTDB taxonomy): Bacteria > Acidobacteriota > Terriglobia > UBA7540 > UBA7540 > CAVROP01. Next base: position 1,200 of record CAWHRX010000011.1, read on the forward strand.
TCCGGTCCGCCCTTCGGGTCATGGATGGGAATCGTATCCCCGGCGTAATCGACGAAGAGCTTTTCGCCAGCCTTGTGCTCGTGGCGGAGCACCACGTCCAGACGACGGCGCCAGCCATGGTAGAGTTCGCAGAAGCGGCTGTAGCCGAAGCCCTCGGGATGGTTCTGTCGATATTCCTCCCACAGGAGTTGCAGCGTCAGGTGACGGTTGGATTGCAGCTCCTGATGAAGGTGCGCAAAGTCCGGCGTGGGCCGACGGGTTTCGTAGCGCCGCAGGCGATGTCCGAACAGCGTCTCTTCCAGCCGGGCCTCGTCCCAGCCTTCCGGCAGCGGCCAACTGACCCCTGCCGCCCGCATGCGTTCCAGGCACTTCGAAACGCTGGCTTGCGAGATCGAACAACTGCGAGCGATCTGATCTTGGCTCAGGCCCAACTCGAACCGAAGCCGCAGCAACTCGGTGAATTTTCGCATGGACAACCTTGGTGTTGGCAATGTGGATTCCTCCCGCTTCCAGAGGAATCTCAATTGCCCGATTGTTGTCCAGCGTCGCTCGCCCTAACCCTGCCTCTCAGGGGCGGATTCTGACACCCTCCCGCGCCTCCTCCAAAATCGAGCGGCTCAAAACCGGAAGGGCCATCCCTTCACCCCCGCAATGTTTATTACGCTCCCCGGAATCGCCATCACGATGACCCCGGAATCGTTATTACGATCATTTCGGAATGCCCATCACGATCATTTCGGAATCGCCATTACGGTGCCCCGGAATCCACAGTCGGTGGAGCCAAAGCCAAGGGATCGGTGTCGATGACCTCCGCGAGGACTATCTCTCGGCATTCGCGAAGCGCAGACCGCTCAGACACGCTTCAGCAGTAGAGATGAGGACTTTGCGTCAATTCCTAAGGCATTTGCGCCTCGAGCATGGGTTGCCCGATTCGGCAGGAGGCAGATCGGCCTCACCAGCCGACGCTCTGACCGAGCGTTACATTCATTATCTTCGCACCGAGCGCGGGCTGGCCAAGAATTCGGTACTGGTCTACGCTCCGTGTGCTCGTGACTTTCTCACCTATCGGTTGGCTAAGGCGGGCAACCTCGCCCTCAAGACGTTGGATGCCGAGACGATCCACGCGTTTCTCATGGAGCGGATCGCCCATCGCTCGTCAGAACCGGCGCGGCTTGTGTCCGTTGCCATTCGCTCCCTGCTCCGCTTCCTTTTCCTCCGCGGCGAGATACCTCGTGATTTGTCACCCGCGGTACCCAGGGTCCGGACGTACCGGCAATCAGCCGTGCCTGCAGTTTTGTCTCCTGAGGAAGTGGAAAGCGTGCTATCGGCCACCGACCGAACCACGACGCGAGGGCGTCGCGACTACGCGATCCTACTTTTACTCGCGCGCCTCGGTCTGCGGGCAGGCGAAATCGTGTCGCTTGAGCTCAGTGATATTCATTGGCGTTCGGCCGAGATCCTCGTGCGCGGTAAGGGCTCCCGGCTGGATTCCGTGCCACTCCTCGCTGATGTCGGCGAAGCCGTTGCCGCATATCTCCGCGAGGACCGCGGGGCAAGCATCTCTCGGCGGTTGTTTCTCCGTTTGATCCCGCCACACATCGGATTGACGGGACCATGCTCGATCGACCACATTGTGCGGCCTGCCCTCGCCCGCGCTGGCGTTCGGCCACGACATCGTTGTGTTGCACACCTTTTCCGGCACGGCCTCGCCACCCGAATGATCCGCCACGGTGCATCGATTGCAGAAATCGCCGAAGTCCTTCGGCATCGCTCGCAGAGCACCACTGCTATTTACGCCAAAGTCTCGGTCGATGCACTTCGCAGCGTTGCTCGGCCGTGGCCACTCCGCGGAGGTGCCCGATGACTCTTCGCGAAGCCCTCTTGCAGTATTTGACAATTCGGCGGGCACTTGGCACAAAACTCGCGGAGCCGGAAGGAACACTCGGACAGTTCGTATCCTTCCTCGAACGCGAGCATTCGTCGCGTATCACCACAGCTTTGGCTCTACGCTGGGCAATGTTGCCGCAAGGCGTACAGCGTGCGACGTGGGCCCGCAGGCTATCGATGGTCAGAAAATTTGCGGCCTGGCTCAATGCCTTCGATCCCCAAACCGAGGTGCCGCCGCGGCGACTCATCCTCGGTCACCGACGACGCAATCGACCCCACATCTTCACTGATGTGGAGATAGGCTGTCTCATGGCCGGAGCAGGCCGACTGAGATCGTCGACTGGATTGCGTCCGCTGACCTATACGACTCTCATCGGACTGCTTGCTTCCACGGGCCTCCGCCCCGGTGAAGCACTCACACTCGATAGGTCCGATGTTGATCTTGAGAGCGGGATTCTATCGATTCGGCAGAGTAAGTTTGGAAAATCGCGCCTTGTTCCGCTCGATCCTTCTACCCGCGACGCCTTGCGGCAGTACGCCGAAGAGCGGGACTCCCTGTGTCTCCGAACCGGGAGTTCTGCATTCTTCCTTTCGGAGCACGGCATGCGAGTCCATGGAGGAGCGGCCCGACGAACCTTTGCAGTGTTGTCGTGTGCCATCGGTCTTCGACCTCCGAGGGTAGGCCGACATCTGGGGCGCGGACCACGCCTCCAGGACTTTCGTCATAGCTTCGCGACTCAACGCCTCGTGGAGTGGTACCGGGCCGGACTCGACGTCGAACGAGAGTTGCCGAAACTGTCCACTTATCTCGGTCACGTCGAAGTCGGGCTTACCTACTGGTATATCGAGGCCGTCCCCGAGTTGCTGGCCCTCGCGACCAAACGTCTTGGCGCCGTGCACGTGCCTGGAGGTGAGCAATGAACACCTCCAACTTCCCGGCTCTCCTCCAGCGGTTTTTCACTGATCGGTTGATAACCCAACAAGGCGCCAGTCCCCATACCGTGGCGGGATACCGTGACACCTTCCGTCTCTTGCTGCAGTTCGCCAAGGACCGTCTCGGTCGGGCTCCGTCCGCTCTGCGTCTCGAGGAACTCGATGCGGAGTTCCTGGAAAAGTTCCTGGAACATTTGGAAAATGAGCGAGGCAACACGCCGCGTACGCGAAACCATCGTCTCTCAGCACTTCATGCCTTCTTCAGGTACGTTTCGCTTGCTGAGCCAGCGGTCAGCATGCAGTGCCAGCGCATTCTTGCAATCCCTGCGAAACGCTTCGAGAGAGGACCGGTGGAGTTCCTCACCGAAAAAGAAGCAACAACATTGGTGTCGGTACCGGATGCGCAGACATGGATTGGCCGCCGGGATCGTGCACTCCTCCTGGTGGCGGTGCAAACGGGCGCACGGAACACCGAACTCACCTCGTTACGTTGCCAGGATGTAGAACTGGGAGTAGGGGCTCACATCCGCTGCCTGGGAAAAGGGCGGAAGATGCGGTGTACGCCCTTGAAGCCAAACGTTGTCAGTATCCTCAAGGCTTGGCTGTCAGAACGCTGTGGAGGGCCAGCGGATCCTGTCTTCCCGAGTTCACGCGGTGGACAACTCAGCGCCGATGCCTTCCAGCGGCTCGTCACACGACACGTAGCTCGCGCGAGCCAGCTATGTCCTTCTTTGAAAACGAAAACCGTTACACCGCATACTCTTCGCCACGCCGCGGCCATGGCGCTGCTTCGAGGCGGAATTGACCTGACCGTAATTGCTCTTTGGCTCGGCCATGAATCGACGGAGACAACTGAAGTTTACTTGCATGCGGACATGCAGCTCAAAGAGCGCGCCCTTGCCCATTCCAATCCGTCCGGCGCCGTCCCTGGTCGCTATCGGCCTCCAGATCGCCTCCTCGCCTTTCTGGAGGGTCTCTGATTATGCCGACTTCATTAAGCTTGGACATCCGTGCTCCGTGACCAGCGATTCAAATGTCGGCATAATCCGGAAGTCGGCATTCTGCGGCCGAGCGGGCGCTACGTGCGGTTGCCTTGGGACGCAAGAATTATCTCTTCGCCGGCTCCGACGGAGGAGGAGAGCGAGCCGCCACCCTCTACAGCTTGATCGGCACGGCCAAGTTGAACTGCCTCGACCCAGAGGCTTATCTGCGCGATGTCCTCTCCCGCATCGCTGACCACCCCATTAATCGCATCGAAGAGTTGCTACCCTGGAACGTCGCCACACCAGACCACCTCTTGGACTCCAAATAATAACCTCAGTTCCTAAGTGCCCACTTAAATCAACAAGTGGACACTTACAGCCACCTGTCACTTGTCAATACGGCCAGCTTCGGACGCTTACGGTCTTGGCCCGCAAGGCACGCCTGATATTCCGGCGGTAGCAGCTTCACGAGATCTTGAATGACCGTCAGGATCTCTTCCGGCGTCGACTCCTCCGTTCGCCCCGCCAGAAAATCCGCACAAATCAGCTCCAAACGGTATCCCCTCGAGCGCTCCTTCCCCACCAACCGCGAGGCTACATATAGAGCCCCTTCAACAACGGGCAGCTGGCGCTCGAAGAGCTTGAAGTGAACCATTTCGTAGGGCTCGTAGTCTTCTCCCGTAAAATACTTGTGGGCCTCTTGCTTGAGTTCCTGCTTGGTCGACGTTCAATGTCGATAGACGGCCGCCAGTAGGAAGCCAGGAGCCAGCGAAATAATTGACTTTCGGTTTACTGTCGCTTTACTTTCGCTTATCTTTGTTCTAAATGGGGCTTGGGTGCGGTGGTTCAGATTACCCTATGTCCGAGGTTTGATATTATTTATCTACACTCACTCCCTTACCTCGGGGTCAAGCAGATGCGCGCGGCAATGCGGCGCTGAGCGTCTTCTTCTGGACGAGCGAAACAACCTTTCGCCCCGACCGGCGTTGTCGCCTTTTTGCGGCGGCAAGAATTGCTTTCACGTCGAAGCCCTGCTTGGCGGCTTGTTCCTCGCGAAGGCGCCGCACTTCATTCACAATGTAATCATCAGCCATGGAAAAGTCTCCTAAAACAGTTCCTCCGGCGTGCAAATTACCGGGGACTCCCACTCGTACTGCCGACAGATATTCGCTATGGCTTTGGCAATAACGGCATTTGCGATATGAACACAATTCCAAGTTAACAGGAAATCGATGCCATGCACAGCCGCAATGGCGATATGCGCTGCGTCGGTCGCGGCCTTCCGGGGGAGGATGCCGGAAGTCAGGATCGCAGACGCGAGATCCCCGACTTCGGGCGTGATATCGAGCATCGCGAAGTCCCGGACGATCAGCAATCTTTCCCGCGCTGCGCCAGGGTTTCCGGCGCTGGCCTCATCAATGACCAACTGCAAGATGTAAATCTCGAACGCGCCCCTTCTCTTCTCCCACCATTCCTTGGTGACTTGCTGGTGGCCGGCAATGATCAAATCTCGGCTGGGCCTCGAAGTGAGATAGCTCGGAATGGTCGTTTCGATGTAAAGTCTTTGCTTCATCTTGATGCCATGCCGCCTCTCATCTGAGGCACACTTGTGCCTTAAGCTCACCAGCATCCCGCTAAATTACGCGGGTGACATCGTTGTGGCCGGATGGACGACCGATGGTCAGATTCTGGCGTTTGGCCTACCAATGCGCGCGCACATCTGGCGCTTCCGGCCGATGCATTAATCGGACGATTAACCGAATGAACTGGAAAGCAGTTTCTGATGATGCAAGCCTTGGGCACCGAAGCCAATAACGGAAGCCTGACTTTCCTGCAAGTTTGGCACACTTTTCTGAATCAAGCACAGAACAATTGATCGGACGGACGATTCAGCACCTGCTCCTTCGACTTGCGGAGGTAGAGGTCGGCGTTCAAATCGCCGAACGGCCCAGCAGAGATTGGTCCCAATGCGGTGGCAAATCGGACAAATGGCCAGCAAGCTCAGATCTCTCGAATCGGGGTTCTGGGATGTCTGGATCTGCGCTCCTCTTGAGTTGGACGTATAATGGGCTAGAGTCCGCAACCGGGAGGAAAAAACCGGGGAAACAAGCAGGGGGATGGTAAGGTGTACGAGGACTCGCGGGAAAACGGGTTAATCTGCCGGTTGGCCGCATCGCGACGCCGTCCGGGCTGACTGCTAAGTGGCGCGCTGGCCCTTCCACGGCGACAAAGTCGTTGACAGCCGGTTCCCGGGGTGTAAAGTAGGACGCTCGGAGATGCTAAAAAGGAAATCCCGGTCTAACGCATTTCCAGCCGACAATGTCTGGCACGACACCGGACCTGAAGCTGCATCTCTGAGGTCGAACCAAAATAATGACAGCAGAACATCTGCACGATCGTGGGGCAGGCGAAGGCGAATTCCTGCTTTACGCCGAAGAGCAAATCAAGAAGGTGCAGGAAACCATCGGCACCTTGAATTGGGTCAACAGCGGGGCCTGGGGCATGGTGGTGCGCACAATTCACAACTTGCGCGGCAGTGCGGGCATGACAAGCCACAGCACCGTCGTGGCAATTCTGGAAGGATTGGAAAAGAAACTCGGCCAAGCCGATGAATATACCGAGACCCAATTGAGCGAAGAGGTGAATGCATCACTGGAGAGGGCGGTTGAAGCCCTTCACGCCCCTCGTGCGGAGCCGCAGCCGTCCGCGGCTCAGGCCCCGGATGTCAATTCGAGCGAACCTGCCCAAACGCTCCTTACGCCGGCGGCTTTGAAGCGATTGAAGCCCCTCACCATTCTGGTTGTGGATGATGACCCGATCATCCGGAAGATATTGCGGACCGTGTTCGAAAAGCTGGGCATGAAAGTCGTCAGCATGGAACGCGGAGTCGACCTCCGCCCGCAATTCCTGGCAAGACAAAAAATTGACGCTGTAATCTTAGACCTCCACCTGCCGGATGAAGACGGCTACTCGATCTGCAAACGCCTCAAAGCGGACGCCTCCAGTTGCCACGTCCCCATTGTTTTTATCAGTGTTACGGGTGAGTTGGAGTCACGGTTTTATGGCTGGCAAGTGGGCGCCGAGGATTTCATTGTCAAGCCGGTCGACCCGCTCGACCTGCTGCTGCGGGTGGAGTTTCTGGTGGACCGCAACAGCGCGAAGCTGAAGCAGCAAAAGCAAGTGGGGATATCTTATGACTCCTTTCTCAAAGAAGTGGATAAAAGGGTCACTGCGGCCAATGCGGGGCAAGGAGGATTCGTCGTGGCCTTGCTGAGCCTGAAGGGCGCCGGCGCGGACGAGAGGCAGCGAGCGGCAGGCTCGATGTTCCTGCTCGACCAACTCCACCGCGGAGACGTTCTGCTCGCCCGGAGCGGGATACTTGATCGTCCTGCAGCCCAACAAGTCTCTGGCTTCTGCGCAGCGTGACTTCGAAGTGCTGGCTGGCCGTCTCATGAGCGATTTCCGGGTGGAATGCCGAGTGGGTCTGGCGGAGTGTCCCACGCACGCCGCGACGGGACCCGACCTCATGGCTGCCCTCAAAGCCCACTTGGACCAGGCGGTCCAGAGGGGCGCACGAACGAGCGTCGAGGGCGTGTACTCAGGAGAGGTTGAAGAACTGCGGCCGCTGAAGATTGTGATCGTGGACGATAACGTGGAGTTTTTGAACTACCTGGAGAGCCACCTTGCGGAACTGGGATTCAAGGCAATACTCGAATCGGCCAGCGATCGTGCGCTGGAGTGCATTCGGCAGTCGAGCCCGGACCTGGTGATGCTGGACGTGCTCATGCCTGATCCGGACGGACTGAAAACCCTCGCCGCACTCAAGGCCGACCCTAAACTCGCCACCATCCCGGTGATGATGGTTTCCGCAAAAGAAGACGAAGAGTACCTGATTAAGGCCTTTGACCTGGGGGCCACCGATTACCTCATCAAACCCTTCCGCTTGCCTGAATTGAAGGCGCGGGTGCGAAAAGTTTTGCGCGACAAGGCTGCGGTGCAGTAGGCTCGCCTCCCGCTTGAGAGAGTCAACCGATGTTCTTCTTGAGGTCGGCGAAGCCGCAGGATCAAGGAGAGGAATCGGACGTTTCCTTCAACAGCTTGCTGACCTTCTCCAGAAACTCGCTGGGCTCGATCTTAGTCTTGATCACGTACTCTCTGGCCCCGAGTTCGAGCCCTTTGCGAATATCGGGGTGATTGGAGCGCTGGCCCGAAGGCCTCACTTTGGTCACCGCGTGTTACACGAGTGAATGCACAGCGCGGAATTTACGGGAGGAGATTTCGATGCGATTTCATGACTCTTGCGTTGGGTCCCTCCATATTGACGACACCGTCTATGAGCATGAGGTAGTCGTAGATCATGGGAAGATTCGTAAGCGCAACAGATGGGTGAATTGCAGATTTGAGATTTCAGATGGTGTGGGCACGAGGGAAGTGCAAGCGGCAAAAGGAGCCGGCGCCGACCGCCTACGCGGCCGCGCTCAGGCGAATAATCGAAGCGCTCCGGCAGAGCGGGCATCGGTCAGGAGTGGTCGCCACGGCCCACACGTGCTTGCACAGTCCGCAAGACCACCGCCACGCGGGAGCTAGGGGAGGCTCGACCGGCTCAGCTTGGGATAACACTGGACCTCTCGCCTCCTGCGCCCTCCCGGATTGGACCACCTGTTGAACCACCCCTAAGGCGGCCGACAGATCTACCTCGAAATACTCCATCCCTTGAACCCGCCGCGGCGCAAGCCTTTTGTGGATTTCCGCCGCGTGTTTCTCTGGTGAGGAGCTCTCAAAAGATGCTTCCACAACAAAATGCTCGGGCAACCCCGACACCCAGTTTAACTCTTGGACTTCCCGTGCGACCTGCCGCTTGGTGAAGCCGACTTTTATGAGGCCCTCCATTCTCGGATGCGAAAGCACGTAGACATAGCCTTCAATTGCCCTCGCCTCCAAGAGAATGTGGCCGCAGGCGCTACACCTGAACTTTGCGGAGCTTGCACTGTCAGAGATCGTGGCGCGGCAATCTCTCCCGCACCCTTGACATTCGAGGCGAATCTCAATTGTTGCCGCCATGTGAGGTCTCACCTCCTTCCTGTCCTGCGTCGTCCCGCAACTCGCAAGCGGCTATCCACGCCCCGGGCGAGCGGCACAGCCTTCCCCACCGTCCATCATTGAAACCCGCACACTGGCCGATTAGAAGACGGCGGGCTTCGTCAGACAGTGATCGCCGGCGGCCCGAGGGACACACGCCTCCCCTTCTCACCAAACCGGCGAAGGTGGGCCCTCATGATCACACCCTTTCAAAACCAACGCCAAAAGTGCGGTGCGGGCGAATGACGAATCGACTTACTTACGCGGGATCTTCGTGACGCGTTGCTGAAAAATGTCCCTGGCACCGCCGGTCGTCGATTTGAGGCTTGCGTATCGCTGTGGGCGTTCCAGCGGGTCCACGGGCAAGCACACAACCCCCCGCGCACCTTCGAGGCTTTACGAGCGTGTGTAGAGCCGGACGTGAGCGGACGCGAGGCGTCATCACGCCCTCCCTCTCGGCCTTGCGACTGAGCTTGGCTGACTGGAGCAATGCTCTCGCCGCCCGGTTAAGATGTCAATAGGAAACTCCGATGGGTACTGCGATGGTATAATATAAGAAGTGAATACCTCATTGTGATCGTGAGCTATGACGCCGGAGGCCCTGGCGCTCTTTCTCAGCCATGCAAGCATGGTGGGATCGCCAACCGCGTGCAACTCACCACAGACGGATTCCGGCCTTATTTGATGGCAGTCGAGGACAACTTCGGAGCCGACATCGACTACGCAATCTTGGTGAAGGTTTGCGGCAGAGGCACGCGGGAAAGAGAGGCGCCGGAGTGATGCAAACCCCCCCAAGTCCTCGCCGCGATTCCAACGCGGATCACGGGCGACCCGGAGTGGACGCACATCTCAACGTCTTACATCGAGCGCCAGAACCTAACGCTAAGGATGCAAGCCCGGCGATTCACGCGGCTGATGAACGCTCTAAGCAAGAAACTAACGAACCTCTGCGCACAGGTCGCGCTACACTTCGCGCATTACAACTTCGTCAGGATTCACCAGACGCTAAGATGTACGCCAGCGATAGCAGCAGGATTGACTGACCATATATGGGAACTACCCGAGTTACTGAGACAGGCAAGAACAGCATAGGAGGGGTTTATGGAGCGCTCCATCTACAAAACCAATGAAAGAAATGAGAGATTCAGCGGGATTGCAACTTTTGAATGCATTTCTTGTAAAACGCGAATCAACGTCGGGGCCCGCGAACGATTTCCAAAGTGCCAGCGCTGCAAGAAGCCAACGGAGTGGGTTCGACTTGACGACAAAAGCCGTCAATCGCCTCCGCCGAGTAGCCAAAAATAAGCGCTTCAAGCCAAGGTGGGCATTGGTGCTTCGACATATACAACCGGGCTTTCAACGCCCACGGATACCTATATACGCCAAACTCGCACCAACCCCGCCCGTAGTACAAAAGATAAGCGGATATTTTAGGCTCATTGTGCGGGAGAGAGCCAACCTCAAATCTTGCTTGAGTTTCCGAATCTCGGAAGGACGAAATCCCGCAGAATAGACTTCGGCGATAGGCTTTGCACCTCTTCCCACCCACTCAATCGTTGAGGTCAGCAAACCGTACTCGTAGCTGCTCAGGACTGTCAGCGCTTTTCCACCGCGCTTCGCCAAGGCAAACCATGTGACGGTCGGCTGCGCATGCCCCTGTCCCGTTTTTACACTTCCATCTTCAACCTTCTATGCAAATTCGGGTCTGCGCTTTCGATAGTACTTACAGCACGCCCCCCAGAACGCCAGAGCTATTCCAGTTTGGAAAACACTCACGGTGATATCGGCGATGCGTTGAGCGCTTGTAAACTCAGGGTCAGCAAATGAACCCAAAAGTCCGATCAGGAAAAACAGTACAGCCAAACCCATCCACACATAAGTCATAGCAACTGCGAACTTTTTACGACGGAAGAAAGCGAAACCACTGACAATAAACATGGGAGAAAGCACCGTCAGAAACCCGCAGCGTTGAACGAACGCGGCGAAAGCCATCTCGATTGGTCCGGCGGGCAGCGTTTGAAGCTACATTTCCGATCACAGGGACCGGCGTCCTACTTTTAGACGACCGCCGTTCAAAACGTCATCGGCAACTGTGGCGTGGCGGGCAGGCCCTTCGGATATGGATACCCCCCTGCCCGTTGAAGGTGCCGAGCAAAACACGCCAGGAAGCGAAAATAAGCCAGTCCGAAGCGCGGGGCTGCGAGGGGCTAAGCGAGGTCCTACAGTTTGATAAGATCCCGCTCGTAGCGAATGCGCATCCATTCTAGGTCGACCCTGGGATCGGCTTTCTCTGCACTTTGGAGGGCGTCGCCTTTGTCAGCGGCTGTCCCTTGCCAGACCATCCCTTCGTGGGCACCCGGCCGGTCTTGAGCACCTGGGCCAGTAACGGCTTCGATTTCGCCGTTAATCAGCGCGATGACTTTCCAGGAAGACATGTGATTGTCAATGCTCCTTACCATCTGTTCTAACAAAGTCGGGAATGGGACGGAAGCTGATTTCCCCCATTCGTTTCTAACTCTGGCACAATCCCTAGCCCCTTGTCAATTTCTAACCCCAACCAGTAGTGGCAGTTCTAAGCTCAGGCTCCCGCGTTCAGCAATTCCTCGACTGTCCATAGATGGTCGGTTACGCTGGCAGGCATTGCAGGTGAGGTGCGCAGTGAACCGTGCACGCGGACGAAGTTATAGTGGGAGATGAGCGGCCACAGTGCTACAGCAAGGTTCTCAACGCGCTTCGACAAGGCATTGGTCAACCGCGTCAGGCAAGGTATGGGGCTGGGGCGATCACCTCTTGGTCCGGCGGGCAGCGTTTGAAGCTGCATTTCCGATCACAGGGACCGGCGTCCTGGCACTTAGACGACCGCCGTGTTTCAAAACTTCATCGGCAACTGCGACGTGGCAGGCATGGCATCCCACTTCGATGGCTGCTGATTGAAGGGCAGTGATTCTGCCCGCTCATGCTCCAGCTCAGGCACGACAATCCCGAGTTTTTCTTCCAGCCATTCCGCTACCAGGCGCCGATGGCAGCGCACATTGAACGACTCCCAACACAGAATGATGGCATTGGGGCCGAGGTCCTCGGCAACCTGCTTTGCGTCCAGCGAATCAAGCTGCTTGCGGTATTCCCGGTCAAACAGTTCGGGGTCTTTGGCCTTCAAAAGCGAGCGGGGCGGAGCCAGTGGGAGGTACCGGCGCACCTTGTAGAATCGCGGCACTCCTTGGCTGATGGCCACCGCGTCAGGATGCTTCCCGCTCTTGGCAAAATTGGAAGTCGTAATCATAGTTTCGCTCTACTTTCGCCCCCACTGAATATTATCACGAACAGACGGCCGGGTGCCGTACAAAGACGCGGCTACCCTTCTTGCTCAGCTTGCGAAATTGCCATTCTCTCGGGTCAGGATCGGGCTGGCCGGGCGCAAGATAGCGGACTCTCCCCGAGCAGCCCGGTCTCGGGGCCGGCGCCCTCCCCTCAACCGGCCGTGATGGCAGGATGCCCGTGCAGAGCGCAACTTCGAGCTTCGTCAGGGCAGTCCCTGACGCCGTCGCAGCCTTCGGCAAGGGGTGAAGGGTCAGCCGATGGATTCCCGCCTTCCAGCGACCAAATGCGCCGCAAGAACTCGGCAATCTCGACGACCTCGGGCTTTCCGCAGGCCACCACCAGGCAGCGGCTCAGGAAGCGCGGCTCGAAGGTGCTCGGTGGATTCGTCCCGTCCTCGCCCCGCCCATTGCAGGTGAAAATCCAGATCACCGGCAGCGGTGTTCCGCGCTCCCAGCCGCCACCGAATTTCGGCTTGAGACTCGCTGTGCCGTCAAGCCGGGAGAGTAATTGGAGTTGCGCCTTATCCGTCATTTGGTCTGCCTCGTCCACCTTCACGACGTGAAACTTCCCGCTCGCCGGGTAATAGCAGAGGGTGTCGTTCAGTCGGTCGAGGGCCGCCACATCGCACTTCTGGCTGCTGACATGGTGCAGGGTGCCGGGCAATTGCTCAGCGAAGGCCATCGCCATGCTCGTCTTGCCGGAGCCGGGTGGACCGACGAGCAGGATGGCCACCGGGCGTGGTGCTTTCAGGAGATTTCCGAACAGCCGCTTTGGACCTTCCAGCCCGATGAAGTCCTCGATCTTTCGCGGCTGGTACTTCTCGGTGAGAGGCATCGGGTATTCGAAGCCGTTCTGTTTGGGTTCGCCAAAGTCGATGAGCGTTTCCATGGTCTGTCTCCTCTAGTCCTCATCTGGCAGCATGATCGTGATAACAGGTTCAGGTGTATCGCCCGGCCCACAGATAGCTTTCAGAGTCACGAGGTCCCGGCTGTCGAGCCGCTCTCGGTTGTGGTTTCGGACGTAGAGCTTGAACAGGAGCGTGTCGCCGTTGAACCTGGCGGCCGCGCACCGGAACATCCAGAGGATGTCCCACAGCCTGCCTTTTTCGTCTTGGCAGTTGACGCCTTCGGGGACCTCGACGTACTGCCCCCAGACTGTGGAAGTGAGTGCCACCGGGAGTTTGATCCCCGCTTCCTTCGCCGTCACGCTCACGTCCACCAGGACGCCATCTTCGAGGGTCTGCGCCCGCGTGTAGGTGTAAATGATTTCCGCGTCGTCCCATAATCCCTGGATGGTTTCATCGCTCATTGTCGATCTCCCTTCTCGATAAATTGACGGACTACGGCTATGGCTTGCGATTGCGTGCTGATCGTCCCGATATGAACGGACTCGATTCCACCATTCAGCACTTCGGCGTCCTGCCGGCTTAGTTCTGAGCCGTGCCCGTGCGCCCAATCGTTAACATCAAACTCTGCTTGCTCGATGCACAGGATCCCGAACGTTCGGAAGATCCCCGCATGACAGAGGACAGCGGCTACGCCATCAAGACGCATGGGCATGTCCGCCTCTTTTACCTTGAGCCGAGTGCAATGCCTCTGGCCACGCTCTTGGCTGACCCGATTGGCGTAAAGCTCCACGCGGTATCCCGCTTCTTCAAGGATGTCAGTCAGAACCGCAGCCCCAGCACCCTGCCAGAACAATTCTTCCGCCGTCTGTTGGTAGTGCCCGCCCCAGTTCGTCTCGATGGCCACCGTTTGGGGAGCGACGAAGGGCGAGCGCCGCATGGTTCGCCAGCACTGCTCGATCTGCCCTGCCTGGAGCCGGTCCCTGCATATCTCATCGCCATCCTCCGCCCAGGTCACCTTTCGGCGGATGGATTTCGCCTGCGGGAGTTGGGTTGACAGCTTCCCGGCGAGAGCTCGCAATCTCTCTGCGCCTTCCGGCCATCCGTTTCCGAGGATGGCTGTCGCTCCCTTCCAACTGTGCATTCCGCCCATCCACTCGGACGTGTAATGCTGAAACGCTGTGGTGAGCATCTTTCTCCGAATCGTTCGGTTCGGCTCGGGACAGGCCCGCCTAGGTTCTTCGATCAACTCGCCGAGGCTCAATGAATAGACCGTGTCAATCCTTGGAACGGGCTTGTGATCGAGTCGCGGCATCTTAGTTGACCCCCACCTTTGACCGTTCGTCCTGCGTCCAGCCGCAGACAAGCTGGCCGATGATCTTCTCGCCGTCCGATCCGGCTGCCTGCATCGTCGCGGCCTTGGCAATGAACCGGGTCGAAACCACCCGGCGCAGTTGGCAATCGTTGACCGCCCGGCGGATGTTCCACAGTCGCCTCAGGAGGTCGCCGTCCGCCAGGATCGACTTTTCAAGGTCCTGGTCGTAGTCCATCACTACCTGCCCGATTCGGAAGCGGTCCAGGGTCGCTTCGTCCAACTGGTTACGCCCGACATACATCCGATTGGCCCCGTTGCCGAAAGTGTTGGCAGCGGCGATCAGCACGAAATCCGGGTGCCGCTTGGCTTGCGGATTGTCCGTCCGGTTGGGGACCGGCAGATGGCCGTTCGCCAGAGCTTGGTTGGTTACCAGCAGCACGTTAGCGTCGGCGGCGTCGATCTCGTCCAGCAGGAGCACCCCGCCCTCTTCGTAGAACTGCGCGAACTGAGAACGCTGGTACTCGAAGCGCCCGCCGTCCCCGGTCGGTATCAGCCGCCCCGTGATCTGCCCGTCGCTCATCCCTGCCGAGCAAGAAATTGAGCCGAGCCGGAGGCCGAGGGCCTTGGCGATCTGCTCTGCCAAGTGACTCTTGCCGCACCCGGCAGGGCCAATCATCAGGATTTCCATGCGCTGTGCCGCGAGGTCCAGGATCTCAGCGAATTTCTCGTGGACTCTGCCGTTCATGGTCACGGCTGGCCGGTCAGCGACCTTCACGACGATTTCCTTCACTTCCGGCTCAAACTCGCTCATCGCCTCAGCCACCAAGTTGCGGAGCATTTCGGCGCTGATTGGACGGCGGGCGTAAACCCGGTTGCCTTTCTTACTGGTCTTGCGGTATTCCCACTCAGCAAGGTCAGGCTCGGGCTCCCGAGGAGCCATGTAGCGGACGTTGCCAAGGGGTCTGACTTTCTCTTCCCTGGACTCTGGCAGCTCTTGGGCTGTTGGTTGGCTCTGGGGTCCCTCCGAAAGCCTTTGGCCGTTCATGCAAGCAACATGGACAGCTTGGCGGCGCTTCCAGTAGATTTGGCCGCCGGCTTCGATCTCAGCGCCACAGGCCGCGCACTTTCCGTGGAACCTCGAATTGATTAGTCGCCATTCCATGCTCGCTATCTCATTGAGAATCATCATCTTGCATGGTTATATTGTCGATTGTACGGTAGGCTGAAGCAAGTAAATAGCAGGGATTCGGGTATGAATAGTTTCTATCGTGTTCACCCTTGTATAAACTACTTTAGTCGTGCGGTTATCTGGTTTGGCAATGGGACTGACGGTGGCAATCTGCCCTCCAAAGGCTCACCTAAGATTTCGGAATGTTTGGTAAGGAAATTGTCTGGAGAGGGGTCTTTTCTGAATTGATTTCGGTTGATAAGTGTAATGGACGTAGGAAGGTACGAGAAGCTCACGAATTCTGCGCTAGGCTCCCCGTAGAGGCACGATGAGGCCTGGGTATGGGGAATGGTAAGGGAGATTAAGTTATTGAAACTAAATAGGCAACGGGGGGGAAGCGCAGAACTAGTTGTCCCTTCGCGAGTAATGGCAGGTCAGCATCAGGAAAATGTATGATAGGTTAGACGTGGTGGCTCGATTGGTCGTCCCAAAAATCCCTTGCTGTTGTTCTTGCTCATTGTTCGTTTCTCTTTTCGACGAATTGTTGGATCACGGCTATCGCTTGCGATTCCGTGCTGATCCTCCCAATATGGACAGACTCCATTGCGACGTTCAGAACCTCGGCGTGTGACAAGCTCAACTCGCTCCTATGTCCGTGGCCCCAATCCTCCCCACTCTCCTGCGAAGATTCTACTCACGACGATATCGGCACCCAGCGGTACAGAGGTAACCGGCCGAAGGTGCCATCCGCGTGCTCAACATGCGGGCACGGCAACCGCTTCGTCTGCCACAGCCGTAGGTTCACCTTTGTGGAGTTCTGAGGTCAATCTGTGGGTAGATACGCCCGCTAAGAGGGGCAAGGGATCTGTTGCTGGGTCGCCGGAAACGGTGCCCTCCTCCAGATCACAGTCGCTTGCGAGGATCACCGTAGGTTTGAAACCCCCAACGCCGGGCACAGGGTCACTTTTGTGGCGTACTGGGGATGTTCTGGTGTAGAGACCCACCGGAAAAGTACGCAGGGAACGCCTAATTGATCCCCGGAGAACGGCCCCTCCCCTTTTCCCCGTTTCTTCGCTGGCCATAACTCATCGTCTTCGTCAAATGAGGGAAAACTCGGGTAGTGTGATATTCTTCCGTTGCTGACTCGCCAAATTCTCTTGCGTCCCTCAGAGGCCGCGCTAGACTTTGTGCATGGCCGACCCGATCAAAACCGCAAAGAGCATCTTCGATCAATTCCTTTCTAAAGCCGACCCCGGCAGTATGCCGGGCTATAACCCGAACACCAAAGACGCTCAAGCACAAGCTGCGGGAAAGAAGAAATACGCCCACCGCAACTTCTGTTTAATATCGACTTGGCTCGGAGTCGTTGGAACGATTCTATTTCTACAGGGTCTTAGAGTCGCGATCTACGGTCACGGCTTTGACTTGTCAAGGTCGGTACTCTTGACACTCATAGGAAGTACCACAGGAAGCGTCTTGGCAATTTTCATAATCGTTACAGAGTCTTCCCGAACCGATAACCAAAGATTATAGTGTCAAAATGAGGAAGGAGGCCCCGGGTGCAACCAGGGCCCCGTATTTGGGCTTACTGGCAAGACTTGCTGGGTATGACAAACATCTAATAACCACGCGGACACTTTGTCTGTCCAATTTTGCTCCCTTTGCCGTTTTTCTCAGCAGCGCAACCATATCGCACCCGTAGTCGCGAGGCCCGGTTCCCCGCTGAAGTTTGAGAAGTACCGGAACAAAGCTGCGGGGTGACCGGGCCACAACCCAAGTTCGAGATCACGGCATCGAAATTACTTTAGAGGACAACAAACGCCGAACTCCCGGACTACCGGCTTACGACAGGGTGGTCGATGCGTTGGTGAACACGCTGCTGATCGCAGAAGCCAATTTGCCCATTGCCGCAATAGCCGCCAGACCAATCAAAACCAGGAGCAGACCGTATTCCGTCAAGTCCTGGCCTTCCTCGTCCTGCCACAGGTGCCGTAACATGTTCCTCATGTCTTTTCCCTCCTCAAGCAATCATTGCATTGTGCTTGTGCTGCTACGCTAACAAGCCGTTATAATCATCATGGAGGACAATGCAGATCACGATTAACGTTAGAACATGGCAGAGAAGGGTTGCAAGCGAAAAAGGACTGCGGTTACTTCGATAGGTACACTTTGTTTACCAGACGGTTAAGGTCGCTGCTGGTCAGCGTCCTGATCCTGTAGCGCCTGTGCTTGACGGGGAGAAGGTTCCGTTTTAATAGGTGCCTGACGCACTGGCCCACCGCAATTGCCATTGCTTTTTCCTGCTGGTGTGGTAGGCTGCCCCTATCGTTAGAGTTGAGAATTCGCGATTCTCCATTAGGCTGCGCTCCCTCCACGCGCACATTTGCACAACGGACGCAGCCTTTATCTTTCCCCCGTTCGAGAGCCGCCGGATTCGTTTCTGCCGGCCGTCGCTAGATGGCCTTGGAACCATAGCGGACAAATTGTCATCTAAGTTAATAACACACTCCACCGGGGAGGCAGGCGCTCATGCGACGCAGGAATTTTGCCTGCCTCCTCCCTCCTAAGCGTGTGGCAATCGGTACTAGTTCTGCGTCGACTAGTCGTTGAAGGTGTGGTAGTTTGGCCGAAATTCCGCATCAAGCTGCGACCCTGCACGAATCTCCACCGGACGAATGTTGACCGGGCGCAGCCTTCTATTTGCAGCTTCGGAGGGGTAGGCGAAGGCTGCACCGATGGAGGGGGCACGTCACGCCAGTTGACGCGTGGTTACCGCCGCAGCCTTCGCCGCCGTGGTTTTTTATATCATATCGGTCCTTTTGTCAAGCAGATTTTCTGTCGCAGATTTTCTGTCGGCAGATTTTCTGTCGGACTCACACGGACCATCTTCTGAATCGGACATTTTCCCGGCTAGATGGCCACAGGCCACTTTTCTGGTGTACTGGGGATCTTCTGTGTGTAAACACGCCCGCTAAGAGGCTAAGGAATCTGTCTTGATCCCGCCGAAAACGGTCCCCCCGTCACCGCTGCTCGCGGGGATCCTCGTGGATTTCACGCCAGTCGAGGAAGGCTGTTACGACCTTGGGGTCAAACTGAGTTCCTGAGCAACTGCGTAGTTCGGCAACGGCATCCTCGAACGTGCGAGCACTTTTGTATCGCTGGTCGTTGACCATAACGTCGAAGGCCTCCGCCAGGGCCACAATTCGCGCTCCCAGGGGAATGTCGTCACCTTTGAGATGGCCACGGTAACCCTTGCCGTCATACCTTTCGTGGTGGTGAAACACAATGCGATTGATGCCCTTCACATTCAAAGGCTCAAATATCTGCGCCCCCGAGACCGCATGTTCCCTCATGACCGCCAGCTCCTCTGGTGTGAGCGGCGCAGGCTTTGTGAGCACACCCAACGGCACGATGAGCTTGCCGATATCGTGAACCAGGCCTGCCAGTCGGATTTCTTCAATTGCATCCTCCGATAATCCCATCTGTAGGGCGGTTCTGGCTGCAAGCCTGGAAACATTTGCACAATGGCCCCGCGTCACCAAGTCTTTGGTTTCAAGCGCGGAAACGCAGGCGCCAATCGCTTTCCAGAGCGGCGTCCCTGGCTCAACCGTCGGTAGCAATATGGCGGCTTCTCCGAGCTGTTTGAAACGCTCCTCGCGCTGCAAGTACTCTCGCAGCGAATCCACGCCCTTCCCTGATCCACCGGTCAGCCGAGTTCTATCTTCTTCGTGCGGCTGGAACCTATGCTCCCAATACCCATCCTCCTGAACATAGATCCATTGCTCTGTGCGCGCATCGGCTTCGCCTGCTGCAGAGCGTCTACTGTAGACCGCCTCATCGCATTCAGGCTGATCCGTGGATCGGTCGACTCTGGAATATCCGTAATGCGCAAGAACTTCGTCCATTTCGCGAAGAGTTTCCGGCTTCATGAGTTTGACCCTTTGTTGGCTGCATTTGAGGCCTTACTATATTTTCCTTCCCGAAGAGGCGATCCGGGAGGTCGAACAACAAGGTCCTTTTCCGCAAATTGGCACAAACTGGTCGCGTCCTGGCCGCCTTCTCGAAAAACGGCAATTCCGTATCCAATTCGCACCGCAGAGTTGGGAGCTAGAGGCTTGGCAAAAGATTCGAACTTCCGCGCGATCCGCTCGGCAAAGGCCTCGGCGCTCGAACGATCGGCTTGCTGGAGAAGGATGCCAGACTCGTCGCCGCCGATCCTGCAACAAGAGTCACAGCCGCGAATGGTTTCCACGCTCGCACGAGCCACAGCGCGCAGAATCTCGTCGCCGGTAGAATGCCCGAGCGTCTCGTTGACACTCTTGAGATTGCGAACGTTCAACAGGAGCAGTGCGAAAAAAGACCCGTAACGCCTGGCACGGTTGATTTCACGACCCAAGTGTTCCTCAAACGTGCGGCGGTTCTTGAGGCCGGTCAACGCATCCGTGGTGGCGTCGTGGCGCAATTTCGGGAGTTCTTCGTACTTCAACAGTAGGGGTCTGAGCAAAAGGTCCAATTCGCCGTCGGAGCACAACGCCGTCCTTTCGCGGAGCCCGGCCATCACCAACGCTCTAAGGTAGAGTCTGCGTAAGTTGCGGATCACTTTTCGGGGACCCACAAAGATGATGTGAAGTGCTACGACTGGTAGCAAACTGCCACGCTAGAACCGCCAGATCGGCTAGCGATGGAAAGGCAGACCGAGAGAGGCAAAACGCACTTCACATGCGCCTGAACAAGAACGGCGAAGTGATTGGATCGCCCAGTGGCATTACTCAGAAGTGCGCCAGGGATGCCAGAGATAAGGCGGAAAGAATGGGTTGGTTAGTGAAGGATTTACTCGCTGGCGGAAGAGGATGGTAACCGCTGCATTCCATCCGGAGGGCGTGTACGGTTTTTTCGACGTTTAAGTTATGTATGGCTAGCGACGGCGCGATAGCCATCGGCGCGATATTCCAGCACAGCGGAACACCCTGGGGCATTTGCCTCATCTCAGTCATCTGGCATCGCGACTCCTTGGCCTCGACAGGGACCGCATCGTCGTGCGGTTCCAGATGGCGGGTGTCGTGCGGCTCGACCGAGATGAAGCCGGCCGATGGCAAGTGCGCTGGGTGTTCCCACCCGAGTTGGTACCGGTCCGCTAGGTGCCCAGGGGGATGCATCGTGTGTTGCGGAAACAAATAACGGAAGGTGACCGTGAAAGCAAAGTGCAGGCGGTGAACAATCAGGGCATCAGTCGTGAAAACTCGGCCGGGGCGCCAAGACAAACAGGGAGTGTACGGCCTTCAGAAAAGTCTTCACTCCAGCCGCTCGCACTCAACTCATGCTATAGTGGCTTTTCTGCTTCCAAGCACACTATTGGACTAGTAGGCCGTTGCTTAGCCCAAAAGGGAGCTGTGATCGGGGATCCAAGACCTCCTAGCCCGCTTTATTCATGAACGGCATGTGAAGGTTGGTTCTGGCTCGTTTTGCTTGGCATGAGACGAACCCGGCAGCCCGAACCGAAGTGCCAGGGCATGCAGTTGGGTTCGTTCCTCCCGTCAGCGCAGGAATGCGGCGGTTTTTGAAGACACCTCGGCGAGAGTCTCGTCGCAGAAGAAATGGTTCGACATGATCCCAGTAAGAGGAATTGGCTATCCGCTCGAAGCGCCAAAGCTGAGGGCGATCTGGCGGAAGCTGCCCAGGAACGGGAACGAGACAGGGAGATGAATTACCACACGACGCACCGAGACGATCACACTGGCCCCCAACTTCAGCAACCGCTCGCGCAAGGTCCACACCTGCGCCCGCGCACAAGCGGTGCGTGCAGCCCGCAGACGCAACTCCTGCATCAGGACGTAAGCCGCCGCCGTCATCAGCACCCGGAACTGATTGGCCAGAAACTTCGTGCAGCTCGTCCGGTCGATCTCCAATCCGTAATGCAGTTCCTTGATGCGATTCTCGATCTCGCCTCGCTCACAATAGACGTGCTCGTAAATCCCTTGCGGGCTCTGCTTCAGGTTGGTGATGACGAAGCGCGGATTGTCTTTCGGCTCCTTACCTTCTTGGCGCACCACTTCCGCCTTGAAGATCACCCGCCGCTGCGAAGACCAGCTCTCGGCCGCGTAGCCAGTTTCTCCGTAAATGTGCTCCGTCTTCGCCGTCTCTTGCGAAAGCCGGCGGGCTGCTTGCATCTTGGGCTCGGCCAGGCGGTTCAACACCGCATTTTTAGCCATGGCGACCACGTATTCGACCCCCATGACATCCAGGAAGTCCAGCAGCCGCGGATCAGCGAAGCCGCCGTCCAACCGCACTCGGACGCGCGCTTTGGGGAAGGCTGCCCACACCCGCTTCAGGATGCGCCAGAGTATGCCGATCGCTCCCTCGCTGGCTGGCGCATTGCCCGGCCGCAGCACCGCCGCACACAGGTATTGCTCCTTCTCGTCGTTGAAGCTCAAGAAACCCAGCAGCGGCAAATAGCACCAGGTATCGTAGTGGCTGTTAAAGAAGCTCAACTGTTGGGCACCGTGCGTGGGATCGTCGGTCACATCGAGGTCGAGGGTGATCCGCTGGGCGCGCCCATGCAGCCGGCGGCCATGGCGCTCAATAACGCGGTCGGCCAGCGCCTCACCCATCCGGTAAAGCTGCTTGCGGTCCGGGACATTCTCAAAGCGACTCAGGGTCGGTTGCGAGGCCAAGTCCGCTCCCTCCACCGGATCGCGCCCGATCAGCATCTTGTGCACGGGGTCTTCGCCCAATCGAGCCGCGTCGTTGGCATCGGCATAGCCACAGGCGATACCGAAGATACGCTGCGCCAGCAGTTCCTCGATCGCATGGTCGACTTTGCCCGGCTGCCGCTCGTCCTTCAAGCAGGCCGCCAGCGCCTCCGTCAGTTGCATCCGACGGTCGGCAGCCTTCAGCAGGATCGCGCCGCCATCGGAACTGCTCTGGCGCTTATCAAACTGCGCAACCACCGGCTTCGGAAAAATATTGGAAAACAACAAACACTGTGCTGTACTATTCTCGGTCAACCGAAAGCCTCCTCGTTTGGTTCAAACCCGCATGAACACCGTGTTTGTACCACAGGAGGCTTTTGGTGTCTTTAGAAATGTGAATTATTCAGGCTAGGGCATTTTCGCTGCTGGAACCGCACCCGTACATGTCATGCTCCCAGTGATTCATGTACACCATAGCGGAGTCTACATCACACGCAAAAAGGAAGCCCTGCATGAAAGGCGGATGGGTTTCGCCCTCCAAGCCAGAGGTTCCCTATGAGCACTCTTGACGTAAGAATCGAGCAAGTTTCAGGACGGATATCTCTCCTAGTCTTCGCGAATCTCACGAGCGGTTGGAGACGCATCGGGGACAACTTTGGCTTTTACGGGTTCGCTCATAAGGAGTATCAGGGGAGTGATCTTGTCACGGTAAGGATCTGGCTGAGCGAACACCCACCGCAACTACACCGCACTGAGGACGGCCTCCCACTTGATTTGCAGAGCATGGGTTCGAGTCCGTCCAAGGCCCTATCGTTCAGGCTTTTTCACGGCCTTCTTTCTTTAGGCACCAGCATGAGCACAGTCATCAACAGTCGGCTCAGCACTGGGGAACCTGGCCTCTGCGAGGACGCTATCCCGGTCGCCCATTACGGAAGTGTTGATTACTGGCTCAAATTCTACGCGGTCCTCAATGAAGAGCCTTCGGGAACGAGAGATTGGATCGAGTACGGCCTTTCGGCTGACAAAGGGGAGATCTCGAGAACTCACCAGATCCACGAGGTGCCAACTTCTTACATTGAGGAGCGCTTGAAAGATCTGTCCTTCACCGTGGAGGGGTTGGAGGGGCGCGTGGGGGCGTTGGAGGCGGACCTCTGGGGGGATCGCGCTAAACAGGCGGGAGATTTGGAGAAAGTCGCGAAGGAGTTGGGAGAACGGTGGTCCCAGCAGTTTCAAGAGCAAGCCGAGGCAGCGGTGGCCAGCCTGCGGGAGGAATTGGAAGACTCAGGCCGAGTCGTGGAGGAGACCAAGCAACAACTAGCCGGTCTGGTCGAGGCGAAAGTGGCGTCCCTAGGCCAAGCTACCCGAGACGAATACGCGCAGCAACTGGCGCAAGCATTTCGAGAGCAAGCTCAGGAAATGCAGGCGGCAGCGGACGCGGAGGTGAAGTCTATAAAACGGGCGGCCGAAGAGGCGGTCGCCCGACTGCGTGGTGCCGAGCAGAAAAAGGAATCGAGTTCCCTGGCTCGTGCTGGCGCCGTAGAGGAACGCCTGACGCAGGTATCCTTGGCGGTGGAAGCGCTGGAAGGGCGTATGGGGACGCTGGCGGAGGAGTTCCGGGGGCGCATCGAGGGCAGCCTGCAAGCATTTCAGGGGAAGGGCGTGAGGCAGGCAGAGGATTTGGAGAAGATCGCGCAGGAGTTGCGAGGACGGTGGTCCCAGCAGTTTCAGGAGCGGGCCGAGGCAGCGGCGGCGAGGCTGCGGGAAGAGCTGAATAAATCGGGGCGGGTGGTAGAGGAGCACACGGGGCAACTGAGCAGGCTCGCCGAAGCAAAACTGGCGTCCCTCAGCCAGGTTGTAGCTAACGCCGTCGCGGATTTCGAAGCAGAGCAAAGATCGTTGAAGAGCCAGTACGAGACCTCTCGAAGGGAGTTCGAGAACCACTTAGCGCGACGTTGGACAAAATTGCCTCCCACTTCGTTTGAGCACGGGAATCGCCTCTGGAGGCGAGGGAAGGTAGCGATATCAGGGCTGGCGGTAGTCATATTCCTAATCATAATAGTGACCACTTCGGGCATATATCTTTTGACGCCGCCTCCGGTGAAACTGCAACTAAAGGCTGAGGTCCCCTCCGATTTCGTCGAACAGGATCCTACCTGGGATGCCACGAGACGCGTCCTGGAGGAAAAGGTGGCAGGGGCGTATTGGCAGGTAGCGGTATTGCGCTTGCAGGAGACGTACCCGTTTGGCAGCGAATTGCCTGCCGATCCCCCCGACGCATTTCAAGTCGACAAGGAACTTGCCCCAACGGGAGGAGCGGAGGCCCTTGCCGAAACAAGGGATCTCTATTGGGAAAAACTCCGCGTTGCTTGGGCGCAGCGCGAGAACTGGGTGGAAAGCCACGAAGAGAACACGTCGTGGACCTCTCGCCTTCGTCACCTCTGGCGGTAAATCGTGGCCCAATTCGCGTGATCGAGTAAGGTCGCTTCGCCCCTGCAGGAATCCACTCACACATCCTCAACGGCAAGTCTGTACTGCCGCACTGCCGCAAGTTGACCCCCTTGCCCAAAAACCTGGTTTCTCGCAGCACCGCAAATCACTGATTTTGCGTCCCTGGGTTTGACGGAAAAATGCGGCCCGAAAATACCTGTTTGTGGGCAGGTGGGGCCTGCGGTGTCAGCGCCCATCTAAGGGGAAACATTCTTCACCGGTTTGAAGGGAACCAGGCTTCATCAGGGTGGGTTGGCTAAAAATGGCCCGATAAGTGCGCGTCGGAGCAAAGCGAGATCCTACCTACAGCAACTTAAGATCCCTCTCGTAGCGAATTCGCATCCACTCCAGGTCGACCCTGGCATCGGCTTTCTCCGCACATTTGAGGGCTTCAGCTTTGTCAGCGGCTGGTCCTTGCCAGACAATCCATTCGTGGGCTTCCGGCCGGTCCTGTGCAGCCGGGGCTGAAACGGCTTCGATCTGGCCGCTGATCAGCGCAATGACTCTCCAGTTGGGCATGTGATTGCCAATGTTCCTTGCGATGCATTTTTGCAACGTTGGGAACGAGATGCTGCTAGTCCACAATTGAGCATTGATTGGAATAGTCATTGAGGCGATGCCCAGGACATATGCGCTGATCCTTCCCTGTGCGAGTGATGCCCGTACTCAGATCGGGCGCCTGGGAATGATACAGCTTCGAGGCGGGTATTACGTCTATCCGTGGAGCGCTTTCGGGCCGGGCGGCCTTCGTGTGTGCCCGGATCAAGGTTATTCGGGGCGAGTGATTCGCATCCCGGTAAGTGAGGGGGCCAGAGGAGAAGGGATATAGGCGACCCCGTGGGCAGATTTCCCCTCGCCGCTACCCGCCTTCTTATAGACGATTCTTGCGGGAGTAAAGATGTTGGCGGCTCCGGGTGAGTACGGCAAGGCAGCTTCAATGACGGTGCCAATGGCATAATCCTTGTGGCTTATGAAGCGAAAACCACCCCGCGAGACGTTTCTTGCAAGCACTACCTCTTCGCCATGCACGGGGTGACGTAGACAAGCATTGACCTTGAGATTGATGCTAGGCGACTTCCGTTCCTCAATAGTATGGCGGGAACCGGGAGCCACTCGACCGACCGGAATCGTCCCCACTTTCGACCCGGACCCTATCCACAAAGTGGTATGGTTACACCTCTTGCACAAGCGCGAGAGGCATTCATTCGCTAGAAGAACTTCCAATTCGAAAACGTCCAGGTGCACGACCTCCTGAGCGTGGCAGCCTGCACACTCAAGAAACACCCGGCTCGCCGGGTTCTCAGTGCCGTCCAGCAATGGAAAATTGATGCCCCAGATGTCTACTTCCGGGTGCAGGAGGGAAACGCCAAACTGGCAACCTTCCTCCTCTCCCCTGATGGCGCCTACCACCCGTGCAGCCGCCTCCAGGCCGGTCCTCAAACATCTGATCGTGAGCTTCTGCTGTGGGACCAAAACGTGCCTGGAGGTTATCTTGGCGCCTCGTCGGCTGAGGACAAGGGTTCTGGTGTTCTCCACGAATGCCTGACCCGAAGAATTAGACCCCGAGATGACGATTGGGATCTCCAGGCAAACGCGGTCACTCGTCCGCATTTCTTGGGCCTCCACGCCCACTCCGAAAGGAACAACGGTGCGCACTTTCGGTGAGCTATCAATTTCATCCCCCCTCGGCCGGAAATTGTATACCTAGTCAGGCCGTCGATCAATTCCCGTCCAGACTCCCGTCCGGACTCCGCAATGTCCCACAACAGGCAACGTCGAGCCTTACCCAGCGGCTTCGGAATTCATATCATGTGAAAGGGCGGGATTCCGGCTTGAGGTGCGGTTGATAGTCAATGGCCATATCGGATTTCTGACGCTTCTCGACCAGGCTTGATCTTCTCCATCCTACTGGAAATGGCCGCCGTCCAGAGGAAGGGACGAGGATGGCGGTCGTGCTCTCGAAGGTATTCCGAGATGGCGCGGTTGAGTTCGGAGACGCGACCGAACGTGCCGCGTCGGACGTGCGCGCGGGTGATTTCTGCAAACCACCGCTCCACCAGGTTCAGCCATGAGGCGCTGGCCGGGGTGAAGTGCATGTGGTAACGCGGATGCGCGGCAAGCCACGCCTGCACCTTGGGATGTACCCGCTTGCCATAGTCGTCAAGGATCATATGAATGTCCCGCCGGCGCGGGGTGGCCCGCTCGATCCATTCCAGAAACGCCAGGAACTCGAGGTGGCGCTGGCGGGGCAGATAGGTTTCGATTACCGCTCCCTCCAACACGTTCAGCGCCGCAAACAGCGTCGCGGTGCCGTGGCGAATGTGATCATGGGTCTGCCGGGCGGGTATTCCCGGTCGCAATGTCAGCGTCGGCTGGATCCGATCCCCGGCCTGGATCTGCCCCTTCTCATCCACGCACAGCACCAAGGCTTTGCCGGGCGGGTTGAAATACAAGCCGACCACATCCCACAGATTGTGCATGGAATCGGAATCCCAGCCCAACCTAAAGGTCTCGGTCGGATGCGGCTGCAAGCCGTGGGCTCGCCAGATGCGCCGTACCGTGGCTGCGCTCACCCCTTGCGTGCGCGCCAGGGTACGGCTGCTCCAGTAAGGGGCGTCAGGCTGTGTGGTGTTCAGCGTGGCGTCCACGATGGCCTTCACATGCTGCGGTCCCACGCGCGGTCTGCGTCCGGGCCGAGGGAGGTCTCGCAGCAGTCCGGCGACGCCGGCCCGTGCGTAACGCTCGCGCCACAACAACAGGGTCGAGCGGGTGACGCCCAACTGACGGGCCAAGCGGTTATTGGAAATCCCTTCCGCTCCTCCCAGAATGATGCGAGCGCGAAGAACCACCTTCTGCGCGGTGTTGCGAGAGCGCAGGAAGCCTTCCAGGAGTTCCCGGTCCCCCGGGGTCAGCTGGATAGATTGGGCAGAGGTCCACATGGTGACGCGAGTATAACACACGCCACCTGAATTGTATACCTATTTGTGATGCACACCAGTACTGGCGTACTAGTACTGTCCCTCCCAGGATGAGGCGAGCGCGCAGGACCCTCTTCTGCACCGTGTTGCAAGGGCGCATGAATCCTCTTAAAAGATTGCATTCCCCCGATGCCAGCAGGGTAAGTTGGGCAGAGGTCAATGGCGTGAGGGGAGCATAACACAGGCTGCCGTAATTGTATGGCTATTTGTGACGCACATGCAGACGTACTAGTACGGGCGCGCCATTAACACTGCCTTCCGAGAATGCTAATTTGCGAGTAGTAAAGCGAGTTAGAAACTTCAACTGTTCGGTCGTGAGGAAAGCTTTGAGGCAAGAAATAGCGGTGAGCTCAATGCGAACACAAGCGCGGAGGAAGACAATGAGACGAAAAGTTGCAAGGATCGGTACCGCGAGCAGCGGAGCTGAAATGAAAAGCCAGATCAGGATATTCGTACTGGGGATCGTAACTTTCCTGCTGATGGCGGGGATGGCCTTTGGCCGCCACCCGAAGATCGCCCCGGACCTCGACAATGTCGATCCCGCCACGAACGTCAACGTCATCGTTCAATTTACACAAGTCCCCACCGACAGACATCATGCTAAGGTTCTGAACCTGGGCGGTCGGTTCAAGGCCCATCTCGACCTGGTGAAGGGCGGCCTCTACACGCTGCCGGCGAGTGCGCTGGAAGATCTCGCCAACGACCCCGAGGTCGTCTACATCTCGCCGGATCGTAAGATCAAAGGTATGCTCGACCTCACCGCGGACGCGGTGAATGCGGCCACGGCCTGGAACTCGTATGGCTTGACCGGGACGGGCATCGGCATCGCCATCATCGATAGTGGTGTCACCTTGACAAACGATCTTAAGCTGATGGGAGCCGGGAGTTCGCGAATCGCTTATAGCCAGGACTTCACAGGCGAAGGCGTAACCACCGATTTGTACGGTCACGGAACCCACGTGGCCGGAATCGCGGCTGGGAACGGTAAGGCCAGCAGCTACAGTAGCGATTTCCGCTCGTTTATTGGCATGGCCCCCCAAGCCCAGATCATCAACCTGCGGGCCTTGGACCAGAATGGCGAGAGCACGGACAGCGAGGTCATCTCCGCCCTCCAGCAAGCCGTCGCGCTTCAGAACCAGTACAACATCCGCGTCATCAACCTCTCGCTGGGCCGTCCAGTATACGACAGCTACAAGGTGGACCCACTGTGCCAGGGGGTGGAGGCGGCTTGGAAGGCCGGCATTGTAGTGGTGGTTGCGGCAGGCAACGACGGGCGGGATGACTCCGCGGGCACCAACGGCTACGGTACCATCTACGCTCCGGGCAACGATCCCTATGTCATCACGGTCGGCGCCATGAAGACGATGGGAACGCCGCAGCGGACTGACGACCTGATCGCCAGCTACAGTTCCAAGGGACCCACAGTGATCGATCACATCATCAAACCGGACATCGTCGCCCCCGGCAATAAGGTTGTTTCCGACCTCGCATCCACCTCGGCCACGCTTTTCAGTTCCAGCACCCAGGTGTTAATGTCTTATTTTGCGAACGGTTACACCCAAGCCGTCTCTGCCAACTATTTCATGCTGAACGGCACCAGCATGGCGACGCCGGTGGTGAGCGGGGCAGCCGCTCTTCTGCTTCAGCAGAACCCGAACCTCACGCCTGACCAGGTAAAGGCTCGGATGATGCTGACTGCCTACAAGTCGTTTCCGGTCTACAGTTCCGTCACCGATCCCACCACGGGGATCGTGTACACGGACTACTACGACATCTTCACCGTCGGCGCCGGCTACCTTGATATCGCGGCGGCGCTCTCCAGTACAGCCCTTGCCACAGGCACCGCGCTTTCTCCCACTGCCGTCTTTAATAGCAAGACGGGTACGGCAACGCTGGTTCCTGCATCCGGGTCGATCTGGAACACCCAGACGCTGTGGGCATCGCAGACGGTCTGGGGAGCTGCGGAAATCATCAACAGTAGCCAGACTCTCTGGGGCAGCCAGACTCTGTGGGGCAGCCAGACGCTGTGGGGTTCACAGTCCCTCTGGGGACAGACAACCCCTGCCGACGCATCGATTATCCTGGTCAACGGAGAATGACAGGCCGATTCACACCCACCCTCGTGGTAGAGCGGGCTCGCTGCCCCTGCTACCACGAGGTTTGGGGATCCATGCGCCACCGTGGCAACCACAACAACGGAGCGCGTCTCATGAAGGACACGGTGACGGCAAGCTCTATTGGGTATGTAGCCCGTGCGGTGCTGCTTTTGGCGATGCAGAGCGCCGCCAGTCTCGACCCCGCGAAGTCGATCACACAGTACGGCCACATGGGACAGCCGTTGCCAGGCATCCGGCTGGTTGACCCACCGGCAGAAGCGCCCCGACGCAAGAACGGCACCAACCGTGGGCGCGCCTCGAATCATGATCAGCGATCGGTTCTTAAGGAAGAGAGTTCCGAGGGAGAATAACATGAACGCGAAACGGAACGTTCGACTCCTGGCCAGCTTGCTAGCGACGCTGATACTTCCAGCCGCTCAGGGCCAAGCCAGCCTCAACCCGGCGAAGGCGATTACCCAGTACACCCAGGAAGTCTGGCGGACGGAACAGGGACTTCCGCAGAATACGGTTCCGGCCATTGTCCAGACGCGTGACGGCTACCTCTGGCTGGGAACGGAGCTCGGCCTAGCGCGCTTCGACGGGGTGCGATTTACGGTCTTTGATGAGGCGAGCACGCCGGAGATCAAGAGCAACATCGTCGTTGCGCTAGTGGAGGACCACCAGCGGCGTCTCTGGATTGGGACCCAAGGCGGCGGCTTGACCTGCCTCCAAGATGGAAAGTTCACCACTTACACCACTGCCAACGGTTTGTCGAATGACTCGGTCCTTTCCCTTTATGAGGACCGCCAGGGCAATCTTTGGATCGGCACGGACGGCGGCGGTCTCGATCGCTTCAAGGATGGCCGCTTCACCGTTTATAAAACCAAGACAGGACTCGTGAATGATGCGGTCTTCTCCATCACCGAGGATGCGCAGGGAAGCCTCTGGATCGGCACCCATGCCGGCCTCGCCCGGCTGAAGGATGGCGTCTTCACCTCCTACACCACCAAGGATGGTTTGAAGAATGGCTACGTGAAGTCCGTCCATGAGGACCGGCAAGGAAGACTCTGGGTCGCTACCAACGGCGGCGGCCTCAGCCAACTCAACGGCAACCGGTTTACTACCTACACGACCAAGGACGGCCTTTCAAGTGCTGAGGTGTGGACGCTTTACGAAGACAGCCAGGGTAGCCTGTGGATCGGCACCGGCAGCGGACTGGACCGGTTCAAGGACGGCAGATTCGAAGCCTACACATCCAAGGAAGGACTCTCCAACGATGCGGTCTGGTCCATTTTCGAGGACCGCGAGGGTAGCCTGTGGGTAGGCACCGGCAGCGGCGGCCTCAACCGCCTCCAAGACGGTGAGTTCACGACCTTCTCGTCGCAGGAAGGCCTTTCCAGTGACGTGGTCTTGCCGGTTTATGAGGGACCCGACGGAAGCCTCTGGATCGGAACCGCCGGCGCCGGACTGAACCGGATTAAGGACGGCAAGATTACCACCTACACTTCCAAGAACGGCCTCTCCAATGACTTCGTTTTCTCGATCGCCGGGGATGGCGACGGCAGTCTCTGGATCGGCACTCGCAAGGGTCTGGACCGCTTCAAAGACGGCAAGTTCACCGCGTACACCACGGCCCAGGGGCTGCCCAATAACATCGTGGTGGTTACCTACCTGGACCCCCAAGGTAATCTTTGGATCGGTGGACGCGGCGGACTCAGCCGGTTCGAGAACGGCAAGTTCACCACCTATACCGGCAAAGACGGTTTGTCAAACGACTATGTTGTGTCGATTGAATCCGATCGCCAAGGCGGGCTGTGGATCGGCACCGGAGGCGGTGGTCTCAATCGCTGGCAGGATGGAAAGTTCACCGTTTACACCACCCAGCAGGGTCTCTCCAGCGATGTGGTGATGACGACTTATGCGGACGCGGAGGGGAGCCTGTGGATCGGCACCCAGAGTGGTGGTCTGGACCGATTCAAGGACGGGAAATTCACCACCTACCGAATGAGGCAGGGCCTTTTTGACGATGCTATCTTCCGAATTCTGGAGGATGACAGGGGCAACCTGTGGATGAGTTCGAACCGGGGCGTTTTTCACGTCAGCAAGCAGCAGCTCAATGATTATGCGGCGGGGAAGATCGCCAGAATCAGTTCGGTCGGCTACGGCACGTCGGATGGCATGAAGAGCAAGGAGTGCAATGGCGGCTATCAGCCGGCAGGGTGGAAGACCAGAGACGGGAGACTCTGTTTCCCGACCATGAAAGGCGTTTCCATCATCGACCCGAAACTTCGCGTGAAAAGGGTACGCCTTCCGGTGCTGGTGGAGAAGGTCGGGCTGGGAGGGCGGCTCGTTGACCCGAGCGCTGGAATCCAACTTCCTGCGGACAGCAGCCGGTTGGACTTTTACTACACCGCACTCGGTTTTCGTGCGCCGGAGAAAATCCGGTTTAAGTACAAGCTGGAGGGGTTTGACAAGGACTGGGTGGAAGTCGGTCCTCGTCGTGTCGCGTACTACACCAAGGTTCCTCCCGGGCACTATCGCTTTCAGGTCATGGCCGCTGATGACGACGGGGTTTGGAATGAGGCAAACGCCGCCTGCGGCCTGTCTGTGGCCCCGCACTTTTACCAGACGGCCTGGTTCTACGGTCTATGTGGGATCCTCGGACTGGGCGTCCTGGCGGGAGGCGACAGAATACGCACCCGCGCCCTGGCCGCGAAGGAGAAGGAGCTTTCTCTGAGGGTCAACCAGCGCACGCAGGAATTACAGCAGGAGATCGTGGTGCGCAAGCAAGCGGAAAGAGACCTGGCAGGCGCCAAGGAGGCCGCCGAGTCCGCCAACCGGTCGAAGAGCGAGTTCCTGGCGAACATGAGCCATGAAATTCGTACCCCCATGAACGGCATCCTGGGCATGGCGGAACTGACGCTGGGAACCGCCCTGACCGACGAACAGGGCAAATACCTGACCTTGCTCAAGGATTCGGCGGATTCTCTGCTCACCATCATCAACGATGTTCTGGACTTTTCCAAGATCGAAGCGGGCAAGCTGGATATGGACATGACCGACTTCGATCCGCGCCGAACGCTGTCCGGTGCGGTGAGCATGTTTGCCGTGCGCGCTGCCCAGAAGGGCGTGGAATTGGTATGTGACATCGGCGCAGACGTTCCCGAGAGCCTGGTGGGCGACCCCGGGCGGCTGCGACAAGTTGTAATCAATCTGCTGGGGAACTCGCTGAAGTTCACCGAGCGAGGTGAAGTTGAACTGAAGGTCTGGAAAGAGGCGGAAGAAGCTGAGGGTGTGCGTTTGCATTTTGCGGTACGGGACACCGGAATCGGCATCCCTATCGACAAGCAAAAGCTCATTTTCGAGGCCTTCACCCAGGCCGACGGTTCCACCAGCCGGAAGTACGGCGGAACCGGCCTGGGCTTGGCGATTTCCTCGCGGCTGGTAAGCATGATGGGAGGGAAGATCTGGGTTGAGAGTGACACCGGCTGGGGTTCCACCTTTCATTTTACTGCCCGGGTTGGCAAGGGGACGGGGCAGGCACGGACCGCATCGCTGCCGGCTGTGGACATGGCGGGTCTGCGCGTGCTGGTCGTGGACGATAACACCACCAATCTGAGGATTCTGCGAGAGACGCTAACCCGTTGGGGAATGATGGTCTGCGTGACCGAGGATGGGTTGAGCGCCCTCCGGGAAATGCAACTGGCGTACGAGCAGGGCCACCCGTTTGCGATGGTCCTGACCGACGCGCACATGCCGCAAATGGACGGGTTCGAGCTCGTGGAACGTATCAAGCGGGATCCGAGGTATGCAAACACCAGCATGGTCGTGCTGACCTCGGCGGGAGAGCCCGGAGACGCCAGTCGTTGCCGGCAGCTTCAAGTCGCCGAGTACCTCACCAAGCCCGTCCAGCAAATACAGCTGCGGGATGCTTTGCAAAAGGTGATGGGCTTGAGCCGCCAGGCCGCGAGTAAATCACGCCTGGAAACCAACGCCCCCTGGATCGAGAGAGCGCAGGGTCTTACCGGTTTGAGGATTCTGGTTGCCGAAGACAATCCTGTAAACCAATTGCTGGTGGTTCGCCTGCTGGAAATGCGCAATCATCAGCCGGTGGTGGTCGGAACCGGGGTCGAAGCTGTGGGAGCTCTGTCAAAACACCGGGACACCGGTTTCGATCTAGTTCTGATGGACGTCCAAATGCCGATGATGGATGGGCTGGAGGCGACGCGGATTATCCGGGAAAGAGAGAAGAACCAGGGAGGACACATACCCATTATCGCCATGACGGCTCACGCCATGAAAGGAGACCGGGAACGGTGTGTGGCCGCAGGCATGGACGGGTACATTTCGAAGCCCCTTCAAGTCCAGGAGCTCTACGCCATCCTCGATGAGGTGACCGACCGGAGCAGCGAGGCCAAGCGCGAACCGGTGATTGGCAAGGAAGACGCCGAAGTCTTGGACAGAGCCACGGCGTTGGCCAATCTCGGCGGGGACGAAGACGTGCTGGCAGAAGTGGCCCAGACATTCCTTGTTGAGTGTTCCCGTCTGATGTCCGAGGTGCGCGAAGCTATTCATCGAAGGAACAGTTCGGCACTGGAACACGCTGCCCATAGCATGAAGGGCAGTGTGGGGACGTTCGCTGCCCGCAAGGCCTTTGAGACCGCGCGCCGTCTGGAGGAATTAGGGCATGAAGGGAAACTGACGGATGCGGAGGGAGTGTTCGCGAGTTTGGAAGCGGAGATCAATCGCCTCAAGCCGGAAATGGAATCCCTGGTGAGCAGCCATACCGTGGCCCACGCCTTGACGCTCTCTAGCGTTGGGCACTCATAGACAGCGTTATCATGGGTCCACGATTGCTTGTACCAGTCAGGGTGACCCGGCTGCCACGATGCGAGACAATCTCTTCACGCTGCGCTCCCAGATCGGCAGTTTCACCCACGACCACCAGCGCGGCCCAGCCTCCCCGGGAGAATTAGGAACGGTGGCCAGTGGCAAGTGACCAACAATAAAGGATCGAAGAGAGGCGGCTATGCCGATCAATCACGAAGAGCTGATTGATGAGATTGAAGGACACATTCGGAAATTCGGAGGGGGGTTTGGCGAGTGGCGTGTGGGGACGGCGATGGATTGGCGCGGGCCGTTTTTCCGTCGGCATTCCGCCGCCGATCTGGGCGACAGGTTCGCCTATCGCGAAGCCTATACCCCCGACGCCGCCCAAGCCGTAGTGGCCCACCTCGTGCACGATCGCGGGCTCGAATTCGACCGCGACGCCGTCCCCGAGCCCGGCCGCCTGGTGTTTGTTTATCGGAAACCGCCACCCGCATACTCCGTGCTCCACAACGATCAAGCCGCGTTTCCCCAGCTCGCAGCATAGGCCTTGGCTTGTTACCACGCATGCAGAGCAGTGTAAACCTGCGTGCCCTGCATTTTCCCGATGATCACCGGCTGGAGTCTATGATTTGCCGCTCCGTCTTGCGGAATAAGGCTGGAGCGCTTGCGGTGGTGGCTAGCTCAACGGTCCCTCGCATCTGCTCCATTCGGCTCGGGCACGAACCGCTCTACCTTCTCATACAAGTCATCTCTGTGGATTGGCTTGGATACGTAATCGTCCATTCCTCCGGCAAGGCACCGCTCGCGGTCTCCTTTCATGGCGTGGGCGGTCATCGCGACGATCGGCAGGTGTGTGCCGATGCTTTTCTCCCTAGCTCGAATGGCGGCTGTTGCCTCAAAGCCATCCATTTCCGGCATCTCAACATCCATGAGGGCAAGGTCAAAGCTCTGCTTTTCCAAAGCCGTAATCGCCTCTCGACCATTTCCCGCCACCACCACACTGTGGCCTCGCTTTTCGAGCAAGCGTGCGGCTAGTTGCTGGTTTACACGGTTGTCTTCTGCCAGGAGAATGCGCAGCTTCCGCGATGGCCCGCTGAGCGTGTGGCGGGTGACCAGGAAGGACGATTCAGTTCCCGAGCCCCTTCCTCGAAGCGCCGCCTGGATGGCTTCTCGTAGTTCTTCCTGCCTGAGGGGTTTGGTCAGATAGGCCTCCACCCCTAACCGCCGGCAACGGGCTGCATCTCCTCGTTGTCCCGCGGAAGCCAGCATCACGAGCGTCACGCTCCCCATCTCCGGGTTGTGGTGGATCTGCTCCGCCAGCGCAAAACCGTCAATTTCTGACAGCTGTACGGCGATCAGCACCACTCGAAACAGGTCTCCGGATCTCTTCGCCTCTTCGAGAACACTCAACGCCGCCTCAGCGCCTTGAACTGATGTCGCTCTCACCCCCCAGCGGCTCAGCTGGCTTTCCATAATCCGCCGGCTGGCAGCATTTGGATCTACAACGAGCGCGCGTAGGCCCGTCAGGCTTACCACTGGCCCCCTGCTCTCTTCAGGGGTCCTCTCAGCCCTGCCCAAATGAACTGTGAAATGAAACGTGCTTCCTAGGCCGACAACACTCTCCACCCAGATCCGTCCTCCCATCATTGCGACGAGCCGAGACGCGATCGTCAGCCCTAGGCCAGTTCCCCCATACTGGCGTGTCGTTCCCTTGTCCGCCTGGCTGAATGCGTCGAAAATAGGTCGCTGTCTCTCGGGCGGGATCCCGATGCCCGTGTCTCGTATAGCGAAGTGTAGGCAGGCCCCTTCTTTGTCCACGGATTCCGTATCAACCCGGACCTCCACTTCCCCCTTCTCCGTGAACTTGATAGCATTCCCGACTAAATTGACCAGAACCTGCCGCAGACGGGTCAGGTCCCCAACCACAACTTCAGGTACCTTGACCGCAATATCGCAAAGCAATTCCAGCCCCTTTTCATAGGCCCCAACGGCCAGCGATATGGTCGCCTCCTCGACGGTGTCCCGCAGTTTGAAGGGAATCGGGTCCAGCTCCAACTTTCCAGCCTCCATCTTGGAAAAATCCAAGATGTCATTCAGGATCGTCAATAGGGAGTCAGCGGACGCCTTAATCACCTTCAGGTACTCCCGCTGTTCACCCGGAACGTCCGTCGTGAGCGCAAGGTCAGCCATACCTAGGATGGCGTTCATGGGCGTCCGGATCTCGTGACTCATATGCGCCAGAAATTCGCTCTTGGCGCGTGAAGCGGCCTCCGCAGCCTCCTTTGCCTTCCGAAGGTCCTCCAGTTGGCGAAGCCGTCGCTTCTGGAGCCGCAGTTGTTGCGCAAGATGCGCAGAGGCGACCGACGTTACCAAAAAGAGTGGGACCTTGATCAGGCTTGTCGGATCAGCGATAAAACTGCCGCCCTTCTCCGAACGGAGCCAGGCGTACAAGACTACGACCACCACGGTGATGGCCACGCTCTTGCCCAGGTCCTCTCCGACCGTGCCCATGAATACAGCCAAGTAATAAAGCAGCAAAGCCTGCGGATCAGCACCAGGAACGAAGTAGAGGAAAATGCTCACGACCGCTATGTCCCCGAAGAATACGACATAACCCACGCTGGGGTTGTCAGCCCAGGACGATGGCAGAACGAGGATCAAAAGGTTCGAAACGAGAAACGCAATCCCAAGGAGCCAAACCTTCGGGGATATCGGGCTGGGCTGAAGGACGAGGTAAGTTATGAGAATGATACCCAGGAGCGCCCTCAGCGAAAAGAAGACCGAATGGCGAAAGCGAGTTCTGGTCCACAGGCCTCCCTCCTCGTGTTCCAGAGTTGCAACGTCTGCGTTTCCCGTGTGCATGGTGAGCTTCCTTTCGAAGCCGCAAGGTCCTCTTTGCCGCAGGTTGAATTCTCCATTGAACCGTTGCGCAAGTCAAGATCACCGAATTTCGACAAAGATTATCTCCGAAGTACATTAGTGGGTTACTCTGCAAACGAGTAGTTTCTCCGCGCCAAGTCTAACTTCTCTCAATCTGCGTTTTGGAACATACCTGCGCGGGGTCGGCAGATTGAGATTGCCATTGTTATGACGTGGCCGTGTGGGGTTCCCGCCCTCTCCGGAAGCAAGGGAGGCACGTGGCTTTCGGAGTTGAATGCAACGTGCGACAGTGAAGAGCGACATCGGAACAGTTTGGGCCTGTGTGGTCCTGGTACCGCAAATTCGATCAATCCTTGCTTCGATACGTCAATCACATCGATCGATGCACAAGAGGAGGTTTTCGACCCAGTGCTTCTATGGTGGCCCCGGCTTGGCCGGCGTCCGGAGCGCTGTCGCGAGGGACCTGCTCATTCCAGGGAATCTGAAGTCTGCGTTTCCTACACTTGATTGTGTCCGAAGAGCTTGTATCGGGATACCTTCAACTTGAAACTCATCACGATGGATTGCGCCACAACAACGTTGTGGAGGACGAATTTGAAGAACCTACGAAAGCGACGAATTCTGGCTGGTCTGACGCAGCAGCGACTTGCCCGGCTAACTCATGTGGATCGATCGAAGATATCGCTTGTAGAGACCGGCCAACTGTTACTCACGCCCGAAGAAGACCAGCGAGTTCTTCGCGCCGTAAACGTGGCACTCAGGAAACAAGCGGTCCTTTTGCGGAAGATCTTTTCCCATCGGGCACCCGGGGGATCAATAGCGGTTCAACGTATTGCTAATGGTGGAAACGTAGTCGCAAAGGCGCAAGAGGTTGTGCTCTGAAAGGGACAAGACAAATACAAAGGCCGCGCTGCGAACGCGGCCTCGCTAAATATTACATGGAACGAACTCGTGGATAAATCATACCAAACTAAATCGCCCAGTACAACACCACCTGTCCGCGACATCGACTTTGACTCGATCCCAAACGAGCTAAAACAGCGTACGCGATGGGTCAACTGGCAATACCGCAAGCGGCGGGGGAAACTCACCAAGGTGCCCCTCAATCCACGGACAGCGAGAGAGGCCTCCTGCGATGACTCAGCCACATGGGGGACTCTTCACCAAGCGCTAGCTACGCTAAGCCGCGGTAAGTTGGATGGGATCGGGTTCCAGTTCGGTCCCCCCTACGTCGGCATCGACTTTGATAAGTGCCGTAACGCGGAGACTGGCGTCATCGAACCCTGGGCCGAAGGAATTATTGAGAAGCTGAACAGCTACACTGAGATCAGCCCCAGTGGGACAGGCATCCACATCATTGCAAAAGGCGGCCTACCACCTGGGCCAAGGCGAAAAGGCAATGTTGAAATGTACTCCGAGGGTCGGTATTTCACCGTAACAGGGCGTCACCTTGAAGACACATCCTGCACAATCGAGGAGCGTTCACGGGAAATAAATACCCTGCATCAACAGGTATTCTCAGAAGCACATCGTAGGAGCAAGACTTCCCGCCGAACCGGCAGTGTCGTAAACGTAGAAACTGACGGGGAATTGATCGAACGCGCCCGTCGCGTAGCGAACGGCGCAAAGTTCGAAAGACTATGGTCGGGCGACTGGAGCGGCTACGATTCCCAATCGGAGGCCGATTCAGCGCTCTGCATGATGCTTGCGTTTTGGACCGGACGCGACACAGTTCGAATTGACGGCCTATTCCGCCGAAGCAGATTG
Source organism: uncultured Acidobacteriota bacterium (assembly GCA_963831905.1). Classification (GTDB taxonomy): domain Bacteria; phylum Acidobacteriota; class Terriglobia; order UBA7540; family UBA7540; genus CAVROP01. Next base: position 40,454 of record CAWHRX010000011.1, read on the forward strand.
TTCCGCGATAAATGGGATGAACAGCACGGTGCCGATGGCCGGACTTATGGGCAGATCACGACCGACAAAGCCATCGAGCAAACCTCCGAGGTGTACGCCCCCAGAGGCCGTGGTGGCGAGAAGATCAGCCTAGAGGCCGGGGACGGCGCCCAACATCTTCCCGTCATCGTGGTTAATCATCGTCAGCTGAGGAACGTCACGGCTGATGCTCTCAAGGCCCTGGTAGCCGCCAACGAGTCTCCAGTCTTCTTTGTGCGAGGAGCTAAGTTGGCCAGGGTTCGAAGGGACGAAAACCAAGTGCCGATCATCGACACTGTTGGTGAATACGAACTGCGCGCCCGCCTCGCACGGGTCGCAAACTATGTTCGTTCGAAAACTAATGGTGGCTTGGTCGATTGTCCCCCTACACCGGACCTTTCGCGCGACTTCCTCGCGTTGGGGGAATGGAATCTTCCTCCGCTGGAGGAAATTGCAGAAGTCCCTGTCCTGCGTCCTGATGGCACCGTCCTGGACCAGCCGGCGTACGACCCTAGCCCGCTTTATTCATGAACGGCATGTGAAGGTTGGTTCTGGCTCGTTTTGCTTGGCATGAGACGAACCCGGCAGCCCGAACCGAAGTGCCAGGGCATGCAGTTGGGTTCGTTCCTCCCGTCAGCGCAGGAATGCGGCGGTTTTTGAAGACACCTCGGCGAGAGTCTCGTCGCAGAAGAAATGGTTCGACATGATCCCAGTAAGAGGAATTGGCTATCCGCTCGAAGCGCCAAAGCTGAGGGCGATCTGGCGGAAGCTGCCCAGGAACGGGAACGAGACAGGAAGATGAATTACCACACGACGCACCGAGACGATCACACTGGCCCCCAACTTCAGCAACCGCTCGCGCAAGGTCCACACCTGCGCCCGCGCACAAGCGGTGCGTGCAGCCCGCAGACGCAACTCCTGCATCAGGACGTAAGCCGCCGCCGTCATCAGCACCCGGAACTGATTGGCCAGAAACTTCGTGCAGCTCGTCCGGTCGATCTCCAATCCGTAATGCAGTTCCTTGATGCGATTCTCGATCTCGCCTCGCTCACAATAGACGTGCTCGTAAATCCCTTGCGGGCTCTGCTTCAGGTTGGTGATGACGAAGCGCGGATTGTCTTTCGGCTCCTTACCTTCTTGGCGCACCACTTCCGCCTTGAAGATCACCCGCCGCTGCGAAGACCAGCTCTCGGCCGCGTAGCCAGTTTCTCCGTAAATGTGCTCCGTCTTCGCCGTCTCTTGCGAAAGCCGGCGGGCTGCTTGCATCTTGGGCTCGGCCAGGCGGTTCAACACCGCATTTTTAGCCATGGCGACCACGTATTCGACCCCCATGACATCCAGGAAGTCCAGCAGCCGCGGATCAGCGAAGCCGCCGTCCAACCGCACTCGGACGCGCGCTTTGGGGAAGGCTGCCCACACCCGCTTCAGGATGCGCCAGAGTATGCCGATCGCTCCCTCGCTGGCTGGCGCATTGCCCGGCCGCAGCACCGCCGCACACAGGTATTGCTCCTTCTCGTCGTTGAAGCTCAAGAAACCCAGCAGCGGCAAATAGCACCAGGTATCGTAGTGGCTGTTAAAGAAGCTCAACTGTTGGGCACCGTGCGTGGGATCGTCGGTCACATCGAGGTCGAGGGTGATCCGCTGGGCGCGCCCATGCAGCCGGCGGCCATGGCGCTCAATAACGCGGTCGGCCAGCGCCTCACCCATCCGGTAAAGCTGCTTGCGGTCCGGGACATTCTCAAAGCGACTCAGGGTCGGTTGCGAGGCCAAGTCCGCTCCCTCCACCGGATCGCGCCCGATCAGCATCTTGTGCACGGGGTCTTCGCCCAATCGAGCCGCGTCGTTGGCATCGGCATAGCCACAGGCGATACCGAAGATACGCTGCGCCAGCAGTTCCTCGATCGCATGGTCGACTTTGCCCGGCTGCCGCTCGTCCTTCAAGCAGGCCGCCAGCGCCTCCGTCAGTTGCATCCGACGGTCGGCAGCCTTCAGCAGGATCGCGCCGCCATCGGAACTGCTCTGGCGCTTATCAAACTGCGCAACCACCGGCTTCGGAAAAATATTGGAAAACAACAAACACTGTGCTGTACTATTCTCGGTCAACCGAAAGCCTCCTCGTTTGGTTCAAACCCGCATGAACACCGTGTTTGTACCACAGGAGGCTTTTGGTGTCTTTAGAAATGTGAATTATTCAGGCTAGCACTCACCTTCAGTATTTCCCCGCAGATGGACTTAAAGTGCCAGCAATTTCCAGGAACCCGAGTGCGCACGATGTGGCCAATGCCCTAGCGTTGCTCGATGAGGCTATTGGCGAATTTCCGTACGTTGATGAGGCGAGCAGAGCCAACGCACTCGGACTATTGCTAACCCCCGTTTGTCAGGCCGGCCATTCCCGGACTTGTTCCGATGGCGTGCATCGATGCTCCCCAAGCGGGAACGGGAAAAGGCCTTCTGGCGAGCATCGCCTCATTGATCGGCACCGGCCGGGAAGCGGGGGCGATGTCCGCTCCACGCGACGAAGACGAATGGCGCAAGCGTATCACAGCGACTCTTTGGCAAGGCTCCACGTTCATCATGATCGACAACGTCGAGGAAGAGTTGCGTTCGTCAAGCCTAGCATCAGCGCTGACTACCCCTGTTTGGAAGGACCGAATCCTGGGACAAAGCGCAATCGTGGCTGTATCCCAACGCGCAACCTGGGTGGCAAACGGCAACAATCTGCGCCTCGGCGGAGACATCCCCCGGCGATCCTATTGGATTCGACTCGACGCTAAGACATCACGCCCGTGGAAAAGGACCGGCTTCACACACCCTGAACTGATTGCCTGGGCGTTCGAAAATCGCGGAAGCCTGTTGGCGGCATTGTTGACGATTGCAGTTTCATGGTTCGTCGATGGTAAACCAGCGTGCACACAGCTTCCAGTCCTTGGAGGGTTTGAAAGCTGGGCGCGAACCATAGGGGGTATCCTGGAGCATGCGGGTGTCCTGGATCCAGGAACGGGCAGGGTCGCATTCCTGGGTAACTCAGAGGAGATGTACGACCTGGCCGACGAATCCGCCGGTCAATGGGAAAACTTCCTGCACGCGCTGTCCGAAGCTTACCTCCATGCGAGTTTCTCAGCAAAAAATCTAGCTGAACGCTTGGGGGCCGATCAAGTGTTGCGGGACGCCCTGCCCGATAAACTGGACAATACCGAAAAGCCAGGAAGCCTCTCTCGGCGCTTGGGTAAAGCATTCTCGAAACGAGTCGGCACACGCTATGGGGATAATAATGTGCATTTGGAACGGGACGGCGAAGAGAAGCTCGCAACAAATTGGCGGGTGGTCGTTGGGTGAGTTTGGTGGGTTTCTTACCCAAAGGTCGCTGGTCGGAATCCACTACGGGGAAACGAAGTTGAGGCCCGTGTACCCACCGTGTACCTCAGACTGGCGTTTTGGCCTTTTCTATCGTTTCTGCCGCTTCGTAGAATCAATAAGTTACGTACAATCAATGAGCGGATAGAGTTCGACTCCCGCGGCATTTTCCGGTAAGCAGTCATTTCGATAATGGCGACGCTTGCCAAGCAGGAGCGAGTTCGGATTTCCGAGCGCACAAGGGCTGGCCTCGAACGCGCACGCCGGAAAGGCAAGACCCTTGGTAGGCCGAAGGTCGAGGTCAACGCCGACGAGATTCGGGGACTCAGGGCAAAAGGTCCTTCATGGTCCGCCGTTGCGGCTCAAACGGGAGTCGCACGGGCTACATGCCAGCGGGCAGTTGCTGCATAGGATTTATTGGTTTGAGGGAACTGAGCCACGAACTGTTGCCCATCAAGACTCTAGTGAGGACCCATCGGAGAAGATGACTGAAAGGCGTCCGAATCGGCCCTCGGGCAGGTGGTACCAACGGTTGAAAATCGAGCTGCCGCTCGTGGCTGATTTCAGAGGGGGCTGCAATTCACGTTTCGCCAGTTTTCTTGCCCGCCCATGAACTTACAGGCAATTGACCACCATTCTTCAGGCGAAGCATACGGCTAGTTCCTGGGTTGTTCACTCGCTCGGGTTTTCATCATTCTCACTGAATCATTGACACCTATGGCTCAATGGTCGGCGCACGGCCGCCAGCCAAGGTCCGGAAAAGTGCTACGCGGCGCGAGTCACCGAGCCGACACCTTCCTTCTTCTTGCCCAGACGACGACGGATGGTCCGGGGGTTGATGTGGAGGAGTTTAGCGGCGTGCACCCTGTTCCCTCCCGTTTGCTGGAGGACAGCGCTGATGATGGTATCGTGCAAGTCACGCATGCGAGTGCCGAGCGTGAAGGCGAGGGTTAAGGTCGGTCGCAGTTCCATGGTTTCCATAAAGGCCTCCGTAGAAACTAATACCACTGAGGTGGCTGTCTTTTTGTCTGCATTTTTGATTCCCTGAGGGCGGATTCTGAAGTTGTTGAGGAATTGAGGTCTTGTTTTGTTCACCTCCTCACAAAAAGCGACAAATTGAGCTTTTTCGCGCATTCTCGTGTGACTATTGCCCCAAGTTTCTAGTGCGATAAATGAGGGGATCCGCTAGGCACCGTGGGGCGAAGGAGTGTCGTCAACTTAAAGGATATCCATCTCCGGCTCGATCACGTAAGCGTGCAGACGAGGGAAAGATACCGGGGGTGCAGGCACATGCTGAAAAACGCTGTGAACGACTGCCTCGGCATTGAATCCCAGGGCAATTCTCGCCTCGGCGCTAACCCCGCGTAGAAGCAGCGGTAACCGCCGATGGCCTCTGCGGAATGTGGCGGAGGGTTTCACCGACCTGCTGGCGGGCCAAGTTGAGCTCATAGGTCTTCTGTAGATTCATCCACAGATCCGGTGTGGTCCCAAAGTAGCGCGCCAGCCGCAAAGCGCTGTCCGCAGAGATAGCTCGTTTGCCGGCCATGATCTGGGAAATGCGATTGGCGGGGACACCCAGAATCCGAGCCAACTCGGCGGCCGAGGCGCCGATCTCTTTCAGTTCGTCAGCGAGAATTTCGCCGGGATGAATGGGTGTGCGTGGCATGCTTCTTGTTCCCCCTAGTGATAATCGACAATCTCGACGTTTTCAGGGCCTTCGGCTCGTTGCACGCCCAACATTCAGTGCCGGTCGTATCTCGGCTATAGGAGGCTTTCAATCTGCAGGCCGGCAATGCTTTCGAAATGCCTGAGGTTATTCGTCAGCAGGGTGAGATCGTGCTGAAGGGCCGTGGCGCCGATCATGAGATCGAAATCAGAAACACGCTTTCCCTCGGTGCGTAATCGGCCTCGTTCCTTGCCGAACAGCCGGGAGGTCCCTTCATCGATAACAAGGACGGTGACGTTGTGCAGGAACTCCGCGAGCGCTTTCTCGTTCCCTTCGGGGTCGTTTGAGTAGTAGATGCCCTCGTAGGCCTCGGCCAGCGAAATAGTAGAAAACGCAAGGCCGCTGGCTGCAAGCTCCTCGAGGCGTTGCCGCGTTCGCGGCTGTCCGTTCAGATGGTTGATAGCCCAATCCGTGTCCACCAGGTAGCTCAAGCTCATAGTTTCGGCTCCGGGCGAGTTGAAATCAGGCGATCCTCATAAATGTCGCGGATCAGCTTCTCGGCATCGATCGTTCCATTCCAGCCTCCAAAGGAACGTCGCAACCCCTCACCACGGCAGCCGGTCGGGACCGCCATGACCGTCACGAACACTTCTTTCCCTTCAGGCAAATCCAGCTTCTCCAGGGGTTCCAAAACGCCCCCTCTCACGCGAGCGCGTATCGTTCCACCCATGGCCGCCCTCCTTTCGTCCCTTCTTTGAGACGCTTTCTCGCCTGCTACGATAAGCGTAACCGCCTCAAGAGGCCCCGTCAAGGAGGCGAGGTGCGGCAGGACGACGGGCGGCTCCGCTGAGTGAGTCGTCGCAACTGCGGATCAGCTCGCTATGGAATCTGGCAGGCGAACCCGCGTACTCCCATATAGAACATTTATACATCATCGCCAGAACAGGTCCGGGAAGGACCACCGTTTATAATATTCTGATGCGGCAAGCGACAGGGGTCCCCGGCGCGGCAGCGAGGTTTGGTTGTCACCGTTTTCGACCGCGTCTCGGTTTCTGGCGCGATCATTGCCCCGCCACTCGCTGCCTGGGTCCACGTTCTGCCGGGGCCAAGCTTGGTCTTTGTCGCCTTAGCCCTGATGCGTCTGGCTGCCTGTTTGGCGACCACGATCAAAGATCGCCAAATTCCCAACGTGAGCACGGTCTTCACTTGCTGCGAGGCTTCCGTCTTTGAAAGTAACGCTAAGGTCCACCTTAGTACTTCGTCCCCTGGAATTGTCCCCATTTTTGAGACAAACAGTTGGTGTGCACCCCGGAACTGAGACATCGTAAATAGGGACACCCTACAGCGAATGGAGGTGTTTCTTGAAGGGCACACGCAAGCTGGAACGTCGCACGGCGGAATTCAAAAGAAACGCAGTCCGACGGATGTTGGCTGGCGAGGCTGTCTCCAGACTCAGCCGAGAACTCAAGGTAAGGCGGAGTCTGCTGTATCGCTGGCGCAACACCTATCGTAAAGTGGGCACGGCCGGCTTCCGGTGGATCGGGCGGCCGGGACGGAGCCAGGCGGAGCGGGCGAAAGCGGCCGAGGCACGCATCAGTGATCTTGAACGCAAGGTTGGGCAGCGGGCGGTGGTCATCGATTTTTTGCGAAGAGCCTTCAAGCGTGTCGAGGAGTTACGTCAGCCGAGCAAAGGCGATGGCGGAACGGCATCTATGGAGAGATCGAGGCCATGATGCAGCTTGAGGGCTCGCCGATATCGACCGACGAGGCCTGCCGTGCAGCGCAGGTAAGCCGTGCCGGGTATTACCGATTTTTTGACGAACATGCACCCCGGCAAGCCGAGACGGAACTGCGGGACAGGATTCAGCGCGTGGCGGCGGAACTGCAACTCCAGGTTGCTCATTTCCGAAGGCGGCGCAAGCTCGGCAGCTACCACCTAAAAAGGAGCTCCTAAAGGATGTCCTACTGGTATACAGCCACTGCTGGGCGACGGTCGCTCCCGTTGGCACTCAGTGCCGCAGCAGTAAAAGCCTGGCGGGCAACATGTTTTGCCGCCGCAGCATGCCGAAAAAGGCCGGCAGCATGCGCCGTTGCAACAGTTCCGGGGGGCGGGGCAGCACGTGGTCCCCCCACAACAAGGGGTTCGTACAGAGCAGCATATCCCGCCGCAACAGTTCCGGGTTTTAGGGCAGCACGATTGACCGCAGCAATTCTGTGAATTATTGCAGCAGTGATTATTCGAGCAGCAGGTTTGGTCAGGGTTGCACACGAACCTGTCGCCGCAGCACGTAGAGCCCCGGGGATAGCAGCGCCCATTGCAGAGGACTCCTTCATCTCGACACGGGAAATCCTGCGCTCCCTGGCCACGGGCCGCCCTGCCAAAGCCCAAAGAGGCTAAGATGGCGCCTCCAACGGATCCCGTTACCAGCTTGAACGCCTGCCTTCTGGAGACGGGACTGGCAATGACCCTGGAAATGTCGTCTATCAATGCGCCCATTTGTGCCTCCTTTTAACTACGCGCGGCCGTTATAGACCAGCGCCAGTATAGCATCTTTCCCAACCGCCGGATTGCTGGCAATCAGGCCGTTTTCCCCGATCAAGAAAGCTGCAGGCGTGGCGAGAATGTCGTACGCCTTTGACACTCTCCATTTCCTGTCCTGAAGCAGCACCGGAAACTCCATGCCGTGCTGCTGCGCCTTGCGGCGATTCTCTTCCACACTTCCCCGTCCCACCACCACGATGCTCACCCCGTCATTCGCTCTTTCACGATATGCGCGCACCAGGTGCGGGGCCAGCTCGTCACAAGGTCCGCACTGAGGATCGCTGAAGAACAGGAGCAAGGCGCCGGCTGCGAAACTCTTCGAGGGTCACAACCTTTCCTGCAAGGTCGGGAAGGCTGAAGGCGCGGAATTGACTTTGAAGAGGCCACCCGGCCGCTTCAGCTTGCTCACCAGCGTGTTCCAACCCGGCATGAGCGGTGGGTGTGTGCAGCTCACGTTGGTCCACGCGGAGTAGGATTCGACCCTGCTGCTTGAATATCTGATAGAAGCCTACCCAAAGGCTGATAAGGATTAAGCAAAGGAGCGCTATAGTCATCGTGTAAAGACTTACCGCTGCCTTTGACTGTCCCGCGAGTGGCTACTCACCGACAGGTCCTCGGGGCTATGTTGCCACCCTCCCGGGATCCTGGGCGAATTCCAAGGGTAACTCGGGGGAAGCTTAGCACCGTTGCACGAGTGACACAATAGATAAGCGAAATCGCTGCGGAATTGCTGCCGCCCCCCTCGTCCCGAGCAAGACCGCTCGGCAGCCCATTCGAACCGAATCTCGCGAAATCGGCGAGCCTCCCTTGTGCGATTAGTTGAGACTGGGTGCAATGGAGACTGCCTACCCAACCGTTAACCTCACGCTACGAGCTTGAGTGACCGTCCAAACCCGATCTAAGTGCATAGAGAGCACTCTTGCGGTCGTGTTGTCAATACCCGAGCGTGGTATTGACTTTGTGGTTAGCGGTCGCCCAATCGATACGGATTCCAAACCCTCGCCCGAACTTTGGCTTTATGGAAGCCGGAGGGAATTGGGCAGACTTCCCCTCCTCGGTGATTTCGGCTTGCTGCAAATTCTCCCCGAGAGCACCGAGTAGAAAAGCTGCCCGTGCTCAGCTAGGTCGCGATACGCGCAGAGCTTCGCACGGTTCTCGAGGGCATCATCCCCTTGCTGGCTCCTCTTGATCTTGTGGTGCACCTGCAGGTTCTCGAGCGACCCCCACTTCTGACATCGCCACCCGTCCCGCTCCAGCACCCGCTTCATCAGCCGCCTGTAGACTTCCTTGCCGAGCTTTATCCGCTTGACCTTCCTCAGCATTTTGCGGCCGTCTCCAATTCCTCCTGGTCTCGGCCCGCAAGGCGCGCCGGATATTCCGGCGGCAGCAACATGACCAGATGATAAATCAGCATCAGGATCTCTTCCGGCGTCGACTCTTCCGTCCTCCCCGCCAGAAAATCCGCACACACCAGCTCCAGACAGTAGCCCCGCGACTTCTCCGTCCCCGCCATCCGCGACGCTACGTGCAGCGCTCTCTCCTCCGGCGGCGGGTTAACGGAGTTCTCCTCTTCGCATAAGCGGCACTCAGTGCACCAGTTCCCACGGGTCTGATCGTCCTGAAGACGGCTTTAGGCGTCCCCCACACCTTACTTTTTGCTTTTGCACTTCCGTTTCGCCTTCACACCCTTCACACTCTTCACATGGCTACAAGCTTCCACGATTTCAGGCCCCGCATTAGGTCTGCCTCGCTCCTGCGCTCGGCCTGATTCGTCAGCCTCTGAAGGATCGTCATCGGACGGCATGCTGGAATCCTCTGGAGGCAACTCGCAGTACTCGCAAGGAAATGCCGAATTCCCGACCAATAGCTCGGCGGAAGCGTGAGACCGTACTTCCTCACATGCTCATGAATAAGCTGCCTATTTTTCGCATTGAGCCAGAACCCGTTGCCAATGTTCCTGTGAGTCCGGGCTTGGATACCAGAGTGGCGGAGATAAATCCCAACATTAATTGCGTTAATAGCGATTTCTTGCCCGGCCTCCTTATAAACCTTGGTAATAAGATTCGCAAGCTGTAGTGAATAGACGTACTGATAGCCCGGTAGCAAGTGAGAAGCGGCCCACAGGCCGTCCCAAACAGCGGCCTCGAAGGGCTGGAGGGAGGGCAGCCACTCATGGCCGCTGTTTTCAAAGCATTGAAGCAGGAGGTCAGGCCAATCTGGATCGCCTGCGAAAGGTGCCCCCAAAGCCGACAACAGGTCTCGCCGCCCGGGACCCAAACGCTCCGCCCCAGGAACGGTTGCGGCATGAACCTTCTTCAGCATATCGAGACGAAATGCCAAGAGTTGGTTTTGGACTTGTTGGGAAAGCTCCACAATTTCCGGGTCACCGGGCTTTTTGAGCTTTGACGTGTCGCACTCCGCCATGGGTACAACGATGCACCTTCTTAACAGCGCCGGGTCATCAGGCAGGTTCTCGCCACAGAAGATCCTGGGCCCGAAGGCATTCCAACAAGAACCACTCCTCAATTTGACCCCGTCGCTAGTGCTACTCCCGCGCATGACACGCCTCTTGCCTCGATTCAAGCCGTGGTTGTCAAAATCCTCTTCGTCGATCATGAGGGTCGGAGCAAACACAGAGCAGGTCGTGTACACACCTTCTGCGTTGGCATCAACGACATACAGCGATCGGCGGCAGAACAAACGCAGCACTTTAAGAAGGGTTGTCTTCCCCGACTCGGGTAGGCCTGTGATATATACATACACGGCGTTAGACAGGCGGTCCGCAACCCAAGTGTAGATGCAGAAAGCTGCTAGCAGCGACGGATACGGGTTCGAAAGGCTTACGCATGCCCGGATGACCCGGCGAATCGTGTGAGCGAGGTCGACAACGGGCTGGCATGGGGCCATCTCCGAGGGCAGGACGAGCTTCTCCAGAATGTCGTTGTGCCGTTGAGGCACGAACAGTCTTTCTCCAGCGGTCGAAACCTCGTCGGTGTACCGGACTTTCCCGCTATTCCAAATGACAAACCGAATGCGGTGCTCGTCGCGGCGAATCCTGACAAGCTCCACGACTGAACCGTCGCTGAGCTCCGCGAAGGTAGTCTCCTGCGTGCGAGGCGAGCTCTCGTCGTGCCTAGCCGGGTACAACGTCCCGTCCGGGCCATAAAGCACCACCTTTGGATCTGATCTTGACAGCCGGCCCTCCAGGGGCTCCCCGAGCCTCCTTGGAACGCGCACGATCCGGCCTGATGGCGGAGAATACTGAGGGGTGTCTTCCACTGAGTAAAGTTCAAAGCCTGCACCTTGTTCCCTGGCCATACCCAACCTCCGACATTGCCTTCGTGCAGGGGGAAGCCTAGCCGGGCTCTTCTGGGGTGCGGTCATTGGACCTCGTCAATCAAATTATGGTCCTCTGCTGGCGAATCTCAGAGGCCGGATCTCGGATTGCCTCCGTAGGCAACAGCCAGTTGAAAGGAGGTGCGTCTGTGAAGGCGGGCGATCAGTTGCAGGATCTACATGAGGCAGACCCTACTGACGAACCTCACGGGCATTCCTCCTTGCCCTCCCCCACTTCCATGGTGAGAAAGCGGTAAGCAGAGAGACACCACGGCCATTGGCGAGGTGGAATGGATCTGGACGAAGCCGCACCGCAGGCGCGACCCCCAGCGTGGATCGGCGAGGAGGTAAAGGGCCATGGACAAGGCGCTGAGGACTTTGCGGGTGCCATGCCGAGGTTGGCGTCTGGGCACCTCGAAATACGGCCGCAACTTTTCGGCCAGAGGGTCTTGTCCGAGCAGGAGAACGAGCAGGTAGGCCGAGGTGAAAGCCATCAGGAGGCGGAGGAGCCGCTGTGGTTTTTCGACTTGCAGGTAGAGGCCGCGCAGCCCCAAGTGGCTCTTCCAATCACGAAAGCATTGCTTGATCTGCATGCGCTGCCGGTACAGGCGGACGATCTCGTCCGTCGGCATACACCCTCGGGTCCGTGCCGCCGGGAAGGGAACCGTGTTTGGAGCTTTCGGTGCCCACGTCCGGGAGTTGCGGCCGTAATCTTCACGGCTAAAACCGATGGCAAATAGCCAACGGTTCGGATCACCAGCCGATTTATTCCCCAGTCGGGAAGTCGACCTTCCGCCTTCGGCATCACGAATCTACTTCATTTTGTTTTTCCCGCATGACACCAGGGCTCGTGCCTGACAGCCAGGTGTGTGGTTTCGTTTCGAAATACAACTGCCCCGTGTTCCGGCACGTGGCAGTATGCAATACGCTCAACATGCCTGACGCACTGCCCCCAACGAGGCCTTAATCCATGAGACCTCCCCTCCGTTGCGTAAACGCACGGTGACACCGCTCGGCCACGTCACCTCGGCAGCCCATCCCGCCGACGTGGGACCGGGCCACAGTGCGGGTGCCTTGATCTCACGAAAAGTCGTCGTCGGTGACTTCGGCTGGGGCGCGGCTGTTTCTTGAGAAACGGTCGAAACCACCCTACGCCGCCGTTGCCGGTTCAGCCATCCCCGCAGAGTCTTCAACTTCGCACCATGTTGTTGCGCGAACTTAACTTGGTTCAACCCGCTGGAGCGATAGCGTGAAATACCTTTGGTGAGACGCTCAGTTCGCCTCTCATAAGCAAGTGACGCCGACCGCCAAGGCAGCGTCTCGCTGATTCTTATCGAGCGTCGGCAGAGGGCTCCCTGACCGCATTGCTAGTTCGACGTAAAGCGCATCGTAGGATGCCAAGCCATGTTGACGGCAAAGCGCCTGGACGTCTTTGAACACTCGCTCCATGGAAGCATCGTCGAGCGTGGGGCGTAACGCGGAAAGATCATTCAGGAAGGCCCGCGTTTGGCCGGCGGAGATACGTCCTTTCCTCTCGCCGACCAACAAAGAATTGAGAACCTCGGAGCACCAGAAGGCTGGCACCAAGGCTTGCTCTCCCGCCTTCAGCATGTCGAGCACGTTCATGGAAGCGGGGGTTTGCTCATCGGGGAAACACCAGGACAGCGCGACAGAGGCATCCAGGACAATCCAACTCACGGACGCGCCTCATCGCGGAGTTGCCTGATGGTGATGCCGCCGAGGGAAAGTTGGTGTGTCTTGCCAAAATTCTTGAGCCGCTCAATGGCCGCTTGCCGCTCATCCCAGGTCGGCTCAGCCGCCGTTTGTCGCGCCTGCCACACGGAGACGGCTTCCGAAAGCACCTCTTCGGCAGACTGGTATTGGCCGGAGCGGACAGCATCTTTCACGATGCGCTCAATCCGGGCGGGAAGATTCACAGTCACCACGAACCTCCTTACTCCAAACCCTAGGGTAGCGAAGAGTGCGGGGGGAGTCAAGCATGGGATAACTGTGTTCACTTGAGTAGGACTACAGCCCTGAGTCCCGCGAGAAAAACAGCATGCGGTCACAGCGTGCGGTCGTGTGGGCCACATCTGGGCCACTCCGCCGAGAACAAGGGGTAAAATCGGCCATCAGCAGCCAGCTAAGAGCCTTTGGAATCAATACCGGCCTTAGTTTCTTTACTTCGTTCGTGGTTTTGGCTTGCTGCAAACTCTGGCTGCTGGGACGGAATAGAAAAGCTGCCCGTGCTCGGCCAAGTGGCAGTACGCGCAAAGCGTTACAAGGTTCGCGAGCGCATCGTCCCCGTGCTGGCTGCGTTCGATCCGGTGGTGCACCTGCAGGTTCCCGGGTGAGCCGCTTCTGACATCGCCACTCGTCCCGCTTCATCAGCCGCCGATATATCTGCCTCCCCAGCTGGATTTTGGCGAAGCACAGGACAGGGAGCAGCGCAAGGGAGTTGACCTCTGTAACCTGAGTAGTTACACTATACGCCAGTGATAATGCGGTTTCGCCATAAGGGGCTGGAACGGCTTTTTGCCTCGGGGGAAACGCGAGGGGTGAGCGCTCAACAGGCGAAGGGCTTGCGCCGCCTGCTGGCCTCGCTTTCGACCGCCACGAGCCCGCTAAACATGAATATTGCCGGCAATCAGCTGCATCCGCTCGTAGGCGAGCGCAAGGGCGAGGGGGCGGTCTCGGTGTCGGGCAATTGGCGGCTGGTCTTCCGCTTCGAGGGTGAAAACGCAACCGATGTTGATTTAGTCGATTACCACTAGCGACAGGAGAAAAGACACATGGATACGTATGATCCCCCTCACCCCGGCGAAATAATCCGGGAGGACTGCCTCAGGGCGCTCGATCTGAGCGTGACTGAGGCGGCGAAGGGCTTGGGCGTCACGCGCAAAACTCTCTCGTCGATTCTCAACGGCCGCTCCGGCGTCACGGCAGAAATGGCGCTGCGGCTGTCCCGGGCGTTCGGGAGCACGCCGGAGCACTGGTTGCAGATGCAGCTTGCCTACGATCTGTGGCAAGCGAAGCGCCGCGCCAAGAAGCTGCACGTCAAACAGTTTTTCGCCACGGCGCCGGGTTAACGGATTTCCGGGGGCTGTTCCATCATGCGTGAAAGAGTATTTGATGCCTCAGTCCGCATCCAGCTCAACGCCGTGTCCAGGTAAAGTGCACGTATGTCCAAGAAACTGGAGCGAATTGACGGGCCATAGCCTACAGCTTATCGTCTACACCCTCAAATTGCCTTTTCCTAACCCCGGATAAGGCCGGCAATCCCGACTCAACAATTTCGTTTAAGAGTGGGAGGAGGGGAATGAATTGGCCCCGCCTGTTGGCGTGGCTTGGGCTCGCTGCAAACTCTGACGGCTGGAATGGTATAGCTCAGATGACGATGCTCTGCCATGTGGCAGCAGGCACAGAGCGTCATGACATTTTCAAACGAGTCATTTACCTGCTGGCTTTATTTTCTTTTTGGTGACAAAACGATTAGCGACAGGGTTAAGGATTTCATTCCGCAGAAACTCCAAGAGATCCTATGCCCTCGTTTACCAGCGACCGCGGATTACGAAGATTCGAGTCAGCATGCCAGTTGACTTTCTGGACTCAAAATGCTATATTAACCAATGGTTAGGATAATAGGACAACCGGACATCTTGGATTTTATCCGCAACGGCTGGCCCCCCTGGGCGCCGCTGCTGGATCAGGCCATCTTGCTTAGACCTTCTCGCCTCGAACCCATCGAATTCCGCTACCTGCGAGAACGAGCTTCCTGGACTGCCTCCGACGTCGTGCACGCGCTGGGAGTCTCCTCCAGTGTCACGATCTCGCGATGGGAGACTGGAGCCCGCCGCATCCCCCTCCCCACCGAAAGGCTATTCCGACTGCTCGTGGCAGGCGTATTGACGAAGGTACCCTCCCGGTGCTTGGCGGAAGCGTTGAAAACACCCTGGCGACAGGCCCGTGCGTCACTTCGAATCCGCCTCGATCCAGAGAAGAGCAGCTATGAGTACAGGTGGGCGAGCCCACCCCGCCAGCTCCCCCCGGCGATGCAGCGCCTATTCTGGGATACGGATACGCACAAGCTCGACCTGGCGCGCCACACGAGTTACATCATTACTCGTGTTCTCGAAAGCGGTGATCTCGAAGACTGGAACTGGCTGCGCTGGACCTACGGCGACGCGCGCATTGCGCGCCTAACCAGGGAAAACCGTAAGCTCAATCGGCAGACGGCCCACCTATGGCAAAACGTACTGCTCACAAACGCGAGAGCCGGCTAGCATTCCCGGTCGTCCTCCCGGGTCGAGTATTGAGGCTATGGGTGTCGCTTTCCGGTCTTCCCTCGCTCGGCTCCTTCTATCTGGCTGGGGGAAGTGGACTGGCTCTCCACTTGGGCCATCGCCAGTCGGACGATCTGGACTTCTTCTCAAGGCGTTCCTTCAGGCCCGAGTTGCTGGCCCGCCGCCTTACTATTATCGCCAGCCCTCAGCACTTGAGTATGGGTGAAGGAAGCGTTGGGTGCTGGATCGCCGGCTTCAAGATTCAGTTCCTCCATTACCCTTATCGTCTCTTGCGCCCACTACATAAGACGAAGTACGGCGCGCTTGCGGACCCACAGGACATCGCACTGATGAAGCTAATCGCCATCGGCCAGCGCGGCAGCAAGCGGGATTTCGTTGATTTGGCCTGCTTCCTTAGGAAGTTTCCGAATGTTTCCCTGGGCGAACTGCTGGAACTCCTGCAGCGAAAGTTTGGCAGCATGAACCGCGCCCACCTGCTGAGCGCGCTAACTTACTTCGCGGATGCAGAGTCGGATCCGATGCCATGGATGCGATGGTCTCTAAAGTGGGATGAGGTCAAAAGGCAGTTGGAGGAGGCTGTCAAAGAGCTCTTCCGTTAAGCGGTCACCCAAGCTGGTCCAAGAGGTCCGCCCCCTCTTCCTCGTCCAGAAGAGGATCGACTCCAGTGCCTGCCGGGGCCTCACTGGGCGGCACCAAGATCAAGGTGTAATCGTCTCACAGGACGCGCTTAGCGCCAGAGCAGAGGGTTCCATGTCCGCGCCGGTGAGAAAGCACATCAGTTGTGCCGCTTTGAATAACATCAGTCGATGTGGACTCGGAAGGTCAAGGAAATCGCTTGGCGTCCAGACGCTCGCCGGGGTTCGTTGGCGCATTCGGTCGAGAACGCGAGCTTTGAGGGCAAGCGCTCGGCCACGTCGGGCATGCCTAAGCTGTCTGATATTTGTATGCATCCTTCGGACAGATTTCATGAGTTCCCTTATCCGTCCGAAGAACATATACGACTTTCGGACAAATCAAGCCTACCAGGGATTTCTATCGAATGTTCTATCAGAATGGGCCTCTCGGCGCTGGTTGTAGAGCCGCACTAACGCCCGCCTATCCGTCTCTAGGTTCGCGACGATGAATCCCACACGACGGAAAAGCTCCCCAAGATGGAACTCCACCTTCGCCACCACCCGCCGGCTTCCCACTGGCCGCTTGATAGAGGAAGCTTTTGTAGCACACCGCCGGTCTGTGGCTCGGTCTTCCCACTGGCTGCGCCAACAACTCCGCGAGGTCCATCTCCAGGGTGTCGTTGGCCGCAATGCGAATCGCGTACTTCACGCCCCGCTCCTCCAGCGCCTCGTGGATCTCCGGCTTGGCGAAAGCCGCGTCGGCACGAAACACCACCTCTTTGCCCAGCTTCTGTTGCCGCTCGATCCTTGTGAGCGCGGCGACGCACCACGGCAGTCTGGGCATTTATCACGTTGCCGGAGAAGAATACGACCAGCAGGTGTCGGCGACCATTTAAAAACGTAGAAATTTGAACACGAGCCGGTTTCCGAGGTGAGGTTCAACGTCGGGCTGTGTCGGCGGCCGTTTTGGCGTCTCCTGGACAGAGGGCAACTTTACTGCGCAGGTAAGCGAGGTAGGACTCTGGGATGGGGTTGGCAAGCAACTCCTCGATTACCGGTACGAAGTAGTGCAAGGAGCGAATCGGTCCGAGGGGCATGGCGTCGGGGCGGCGAGCGGCGCGGCGGAGGGAGGCCAGGAGGAAGGCGGTTTCGATGACCGTCAACGGGATCTGGCGCTGCCAAAGTTGATCCAGCAAGCGTAGGTCGAAGCGGCTCAGGCGTGGGGGCGTGTGGGGGAGGCGGAGATAGAGAGAGATCACAGCCTGCCGATAAGTCTCGCGATCAGTGAGCATGGGTTTTTCCTTCGCTCTTGGGTTTGTTGCGGGCAGCGGCTTCCAGTTCGCTTTCGCGCACACGGTAGGAAGTGCCCTCAAGGACGGTGATGTCGGCGTGATGGGTGAGGCGGTCGAGAAGCGCCGCGATGCAGGTGGCGTTGGGAAAGACGGTGTTCCAGTCTTTGAAGACTTTATTGGTGGTGAGCAAGATGGCTTTGCGCTCGTAACGCTGGTTGACGATTTCGAAGAGCAGGTCGGCGGCGTGGGCGTCATACGCCAGGTAGCCACATTCATCAATCACTAAGAGAGTGGGGCGGGCATAGAAGCGGAACTTGCGGCGGCGCAGGCCGGGGGAATCGCCCTCCAGATCAGCGAGCAGATCAGCGGCGGTGCGGAAGAGGACGGAGTGGCCGGCGAGCACGGCGGCATGGGCGATATTTTTGGCAATCATGGTCTTGCCCAGCCCATTGCTGCCGATAATCACGCAGTTGCGAGGCTCGGTGAGGAAGTCCAGGGTGAGGGCGCGTTCGATCAAGGGGCGATCGATTTTCTTAGGCCAATTCCATTCGAAGTCAGCCAGGGGTTTGAAGCGGCCCAGGCGGGCCTGAGCGAGGCGGCGTTCCAGGCTGCGGCGGGCGAGGTCCTGGGTTTCCGTACGGGCGACTTCTTCCAGCAGTTGGCGCGGGCTCCAGTGCTGAGTCGAGGCGCGGGCCAGCAGGTCATCGAGGGATTCGGCGGTGCGGAGCAGACGAAGCCGTCGTAATTGCGTGACCAAGTCACTGCTCGGGGTCAGGTTCGTCGGGGTCTTGGGAGAGTTCATCGTAAGCCTCCAGAGAAGGATTCGAGACGGCGAGGTCTTCCAGATCGGGGCGGCGCGAGAGATTCACCGGCAAGGGGACGCGGCGTCGCAGTTGGCGATGGCGGCGGGCGAGGATAAAAGCCACGGAGGAAAGACGCGGGGTCTGCCGGTCCAGAGCCTCGCGCAGGGCAGCGGCCAGTTCCCCGGCGCCATAGTCATCGAGTAGGTGAAGGAGTTGCACGGTGAGCCGGGCGGTCGATTCCCCGCGCTGGCAGGCGGCCTCGAGGAAGGCTTGGCTTTCCGGGACCAGCACGGCTAGGCGACCGGAAGCGGTGGAGCCCAGCGCCTTGCGTTTTTGTTCCAGCAGGGCTTGGCGGTGAGCGAGGTCTTCGACGAGTTGATGCCGGTCGTAGGAACGAGGATGGGAAGCGATTTCGGTGGGGCCGTCGAGCAGGCGCACACGGACGGGCGAGGCGACGAGCGTCAGAGCGCGGCCCAAGGCTCGGGGCGGCACGGAGTAGTCATTGAGATCGAAGCGGACGCAGAGGGTCTTATCGGCATAGACGGTACGGGTCAAGTCACAGGAGAAAGGGTGAGCGGGAAGGGGCAGCAAGTGCGGTTTCTCTTCCGCCAAGACCTGGGCGACGGTGCGTGAGTCATCGCCGGGCCAAGCGCGCTGATGCGCGACTTGGTTGCGCCAGTCGAGGGCTTGGCGATTGAAATCGGCCAGGGTGGTGAAGGGACGGGCGGCAAAGAAGCTTTGCCGAACGTACTGGATGGCGCGTTCGACGCGGCCTTTTTCATTGCCGCGGGCAGGGCCACAAGGTCGAGCCGCAAAGTGGTAGTGAGCCGACAGTTCCAGGAAGCGGGGGTGAAAGTGGATGGCATCGCCGCGGCGCTCCAGGACCACGCTGCGGAGATTGTCGGTCTGCAGGTTACGGGGCGCTCCGCCCCAATCCTGAAAGGCGTGGACATGGCCGAGGAGGAAATTCTCCAGGCTCTGGTCGAGAAAGAACTCCACCCATAAGGCACGGCTGTAGGAGAGGGTGAGGACGAAGCCGGACAAACGCCGGCGGGCACGGCCCAATGTGACTTCGCCGAAGTGGGCCCAATCGGCCTGTGCTTGCTCGCCGGGGAAGGTGCGCAGGCGCAGAAAAGCTTCCCGCTGGGGCGGGCGCAGTTCGGCCACCACGCGGCGGAGTTGGTTGACGCTGCCGGCGTAGCCGCGCAGACGGATCATCTGGTAGAGGCGGGTGGCACGCAGGCGAGGATACTGCTGCAAGGTCTGGCGCAGGAAGTCGAGGTAAGGATCGGTGAGACGGTCGCGCAGCCGGGGTTGGCTACGGAAGCGATCGGTGTCGAGCGCGGCGCGCACCGTATCAGGATGCAGGTGCAGTTCTGCCGCAATGGTGCCCATTTTCCAATGCTCAGCGTGAAACAGGTGACGAATCTGAGCGACTTGTTCATCAGAAATCATGCTTCACCTCGGGGAAAGGATTGACCCAGCGCCCCCGGCGTCCGCAGATCTGACAGACGACCCAGCCGGCGCGGATTGCTTCTCTGGATGAAGGCCAAAATTCCACCACCGCAGGAGCCTCCGCCAGCGCAGGAGCTGGACGCACGGTCAGGTTCACACAGGGAGAGCTACGCAGGGAAGATTGATCTGTCACGCGAGCTTTTAAGCGCTCGCGGTACTCGCGTTGGCGCTGACAATGGTCGAGGCGCCCCTCGGGGCCCAGACTTTGTTCATAGCGGCGGTTGGCCTCGCGGCGCTGCAGACGGCGGGATTTTTCCCGGCAACGGGAACTGCAATAACGCTGGCCGCGGTCACAGTGGCGGCAGAGATAAAACACCGCGCTACAGGGAGGAAACTGACAGACGCGCTGGCGAAAAACCGCGGAACAAGCCACCGGCACCGATTTCGAGAGGAAGCACTGGACAACCGGCGACGATCATGGCAGGATGACTCTCGCGATTAACTTGGAGGTCCTTTGATCGGGGCCACCAATGAAAAACCCCGGTTGCGCGAACAACCGGGGTTCTCCTCTTCACGCCTCCGGGAACTTATCCTACCAAATCACGCTCCTCTCGCACGCGCCTACGGCGATGATATTCAAGCCCAAACCGCCTCCGGCGATGATGATGTCTCACTCTCCCAAACCGGCATCTGTTCAGATTTCTACGTTTTTGGGTGAGTGCCTACACCAGCAGGTCCTGGAGTGGCTCGCTGTCCCGAAAACAGCAAATCATGGTGATGGGTTTCCCGCTTTCAGGCCGCAGCCTTCTCCAAGGAGCATCTGACGCGTTCCGCCATGAATCCCGCAAACGGCCCGATGTCCGTGTCGATGCTGGCGCGGTCCAGCGCCGTGAGATAGGCGGTGCGATCCTCGACGCGGATGACCGTCCAGGGATATCCTCCTGAGGCGAGCATGGCGTTCATCAAGAACCGGGCCATGCGCCCGTTCCCGTCGTGATAAGGATGCACGTAGCCGAAAAGCCAGTGGCCGAGAACGGCCCGCACGCCGGGCTCCGGCTCTTTCTCCAGCAAATCGAACAGGGCGGGCATCGCATCGCGCACCGCTTCCCAGCGCGGCGGCACGTAGCGCGACGTGCGCAGATAGACCGGGTCATTGCGGTAGCCGGCAAGAGCGGACGGCGCTATCAGACCAGCCCCCACGCAAGGCTGAAAGAGCTCTCGGTACCAGTCACGATGAGCGGTCCGGACCAGGCGGCCGGGATTTGCTCCGGCGATAATGTCGCCGACATTTGCCTTCACGACCTGAAAGGCTTGCCAGTAACCCCGGGCCGCCAAGGCGTCGCGGCTTTGGCGGTCCGCGTCATGCTTGTCCGGTTCCCGGTTGCCCGCCCTCACCCGCTCGATCAACTCCGGCGAAACGCTATAGCCTTCGATCGACAGCGAGTGGTAGGCGTCGCTGCCATAGATGTCCTCAACGAACTTCAGATACGCATCCTTGTCTGCCGGAAGGCCAGGCGGCCCTGGAAAGACTTCGAGAACCTTCCCTTTCATCGACTCCCACATCGCCTGCATCCGCCCCACTATGGGCGCAACCGCTGCGGGCACCGGCATAAGCGCCGCACGGCCCACAAAAGGATCGGTCTCCCGCACGTCGTATCCGGCGGCCTTCATGGTCGCAACGATCTCGCCCGCGGCCTCGGCGCGGCCGATCCGGCGAAACGCCCCCGCCAGCCGGCCCGCAACGATTGAGTGTCCTCCGTCAAGAAGACGCCGGAGCAGTTCCGACGCGTCGCGCAGGCTCGCGAGCACGACCCGGGTTTCAATGGAATTGTTGACGAAGAATGCCTCTGAAACCCTGAGCATTGCCGCCGCTGGAGAGAAGAGCCGCAGCCCCTCCCTCACCTTCAGATCCGCCGCAGGCGGCATCTGTGGCTGTTTGAGGTCATAGAGCGACGTGCCGAACAGCAGCGTGATGTTATTGTTGGTGCCTTTGGGGCTGTGAATTATCACCTGTGCCGGAATGACGGTATTCTCCGCGTGCAGGAGAAGCGACTGCTCGGGCGACAGGGACCACTCGTCCCCGAAGCGCTCGCCGCAGTAGCGCGCGCAAAACTCCCAGAAGGAGGCGTACCACGGCGTGCTGTCTCCCTCGCGCGCACCGGGATTAGAGGAGATCAGCCACCCTTTCATGACTTCCTGAACGAAGCCGTTCCGGAGCAAACGTTCGCGATCGGTGCGGCTGAGTTCCTGCGATTCAAAGACACGCCGCCCGCCCTTCTGAAGGTCTCGAAGGGCTGTTAGGGACGCGGCAAGCTTTTCGTTCGGTGTGGCCATCGGGAACTCCCTCCGGAGGATTACAAGTCTTTACTACGGAATAGTTACAAGTATATTATGCTGCATAAATACAGGTCAATGATGACGTGTTAGCACAAGTCAATCATGTCTTAACTCTGGCATGATAGCATAACATATAAATAGATCAATGTCTTACGGGCCAACGCCTACCTTCCCGTGAAGGCATCATATTGGCTGAACCTGGTGGTACTGCTTACCACGCTTTTTAAGTCGGGGTTGTCATACGAGGCTTTCGATCTTCAGGCCTGCCACTTGTTCGAAATGCCGACGATTGTTGGTGAGGAGAGTCAAATTGTACCGGAGCGAGAAGCCGCGATCAAGAGATCCAAATCACCGACAAGCTAATCGCTGGGATCGAATAGGAAAGCTGCCCATGCTCAGCCATGTGGCAGTGGGCACAAAGCGTCAACAGGTTCGCGAGCGCATCATCCCCTTGTTGGCTCCGCCTGATCATGTGGTGGACCTGCAGGTTCTCGAGCGCGCCGCACTTCTGACACCGCCATCCGTCCCGCTACAGCACCCGCTTTATCTTCCTCTATATTCTGCACTTCCCGAATGCCGCCCGTGATCGGTTTCCGGGCAAGAGTCAGGGAGCCCAACCAAATATGGATCCCGCCACGATTCCTTTTCTCGGGCGCCGGAGGTTTGTAATCATCCCCAGTCCATCCCCAAACATCCTCTGACACACCCACTCTCCCTCCGCCGACCCCTGCTCGCCCGGAATCCCATTCCCTGAAAACAGATCCTCTCCCTCCCCCGAACCTCTCAACCTCCCTAATCGCTCCCCAGCTTGTTCAAATCAACTTCCCCAACTCAATCTTCAGAATTGGCTATCCAGCGCGCAAGGGTCTTGAACAATGGCACCTGGTGCTATAGAATGGATTGAGGCGCACCGTGCGAATCTTCAAATCCAAGTGGTTTCAACGCTTTGCCAGAAAGCAAGGGATTGCGGATGCGGTCTTGGGTGAGGCTGTTGCTCGGGCCGAAAAGGGCCAGATCGACGCCGACCTTGGGGGTGAAGTCATCAAACAGCGGATCGCCCGGCCAGGACAGGGAAGATCGAAAGGGTACCGGACCATCATCTTTTTCCGGCGCGGAGCCAAGGCGTTCTTCGTGTATGGGTTCGCCAAGAGCCAGCAGCCGAACATCGATGACGATGAGGAAGAACAGTTCAAGCAGGCCGCAAAGCACGTCCTCGCGTTGACAGAGAAGCAGCTCGCGGAGCTGCTGCAGAGAGGCGATTTTACGGAGGTGAAAAGCGAATGAGCAAGAAGTATCGAAGTGATGCGATGGCGGCCATCCATGAAACAATGGTGGGCTTGCATGATGTTGGCGCCATCGATAAACAGACGATGCGGCGTTTCGATGCTGCCTGCCTTACGCCGATCCGGCCCTTGAAGCCTAAAGAGATCAAGGCAATCCGGGAGAGGGAACACGTCAGTCAAACCGTTTTCGCCAACTACCTGAACGTCACCAGTAGCCTTGTCAGCAAGTGGGAGCGCGGGGAAAAGCGACCTTCTGGGGCCTCGCTCAAGCTGCTATCGCTGGTCGAGAAGAATGGGCTCGCCACCGTTGCATAGCTCAGATGCCCGTGCTCTTCCACGTGGCAGTTGGCACAGAGCGTCATGAGATTCTCAAACGAGTCATTTCCGTGCTGGCTTCTTTTCCTCTTTTCGTGACAACACCATTAGCGACAGGGTCAAGGATTTCATCCCGCGGAAAACTCCAGGACATCATCCACCCCGATTCACCGGCGCCCGCAGATTGCCAACTCCGGAGATTACTGGTGATAGGGTTTTCACTTGCTTCGTGGCTTGGGCTTGCTGCACACTTTGGCCGCTGGGATAGGATAACGGTCCAAAAAGGCAAGCGATCCGACACGTCAAAGAGATGCGTCCGTACTGAGCAAAAAAGAATCAGCAACAATTGGAACCTGATTCAGAGTCTCTTGCCGCACCCCCGCCGATGAGGCTACGCCCCCAACTGTGAGCCTCTCAGAGGCGCGATGCCTGAACTACCCGTTCTCGGACGATCTTCGAGAGGTCGAACTGTGGTTCCCGCCCTCCCATCGCCTGAGGCTCGCAAGATGGGAACCGGAGTGATCACGGGGCAAACGTCGGCACACCCGCGGCCAAGGCCGCCGCCTTGAGCTTCTCGTCAAGCGTCGCCAGCGGCAGGGCGCGACGCAACGCCAGTTCCAGATACGCTCCGTCATAGGCCGAAAGACGGTGCGCCCGCGCCAGACCCAGCACCTCACCCCAGGCCCGCTCACTGGTCAGGTCATCGACGAATATGGGGAGCCTAGCAAGGTAGCCTAGCAACTTGGCGGCTTGCGCTTCCGTGCTCCGCTGCCGGCGCTCCCCCATCAGCACGGCGTTCGCGATCTCCAGAGGCCAGATTGCCGGCACCGTGGCGCGCGTCGCTGGAAAGCGTGCCGCAACCGCGTCCGCGTAAGGGTCTGCCTCGTCCTTAAAGTACCAAGCCAAGGCTAGCGAGCCGTCCAGGACGAACTCGGCCACGCCGGGCTTCCTTGCCTTTTTCGCCATCACGCCTCCTCTCGGCTGCGCCTCCGCCTACCAGCGGCGGCCTTCCTCGATCAGCTCCCGAATGCTCACCTGGCCGCCCAACATCGGCCCCTCTGCTTCCCGGAAGGCCAGCATCTCCTTGACGACCTGACGCACATCCCGCCGGCCCTCACGGGGAGGTGGACCGATCACGGCTGCAGGTTTGCCGCGCCGCGTGATCAGCACTTTCTTCCCCTTCGCGACTTCGTCGAGTAACTCCGAAAGATGGGTCCGCGCTTCGTAGAAACCCAACGTGGTCATATCCTTGACCTCCTCTTGACCTGTCTTTTAGACCAGTCTAACAGGACTGGAGTTGGTGGACAAGTCACCGCCTCCGCCAATGTCACCTCCGCAAGGTCTAAACGTTGAGTCAGTAACTCAGTGAGGGATCAGTTCACGACAGATTATCGCCCGATCAGAGAAGCCGGTTTTGAGTGCTGGCTGGACTGTTGTGTAGCGCCCCATCTTCCGAGATCCCCTGACTGGCCACTTCGGAGATGCTCCCCTCGGATTTCACTCCTCCCGATCCCCAAGCCTCGTCCATTGTTGTTGGCTAGCGGCCGTGGATTGTCAACTTCAACCTTACTGCCGGCAGGGTCTTCATTTCTTTCACGGTTTTGGCTTGGTGTAAATCGTGACTGCTGTTCACTCCTTCGCCCTGTGCAACCGGGTTGCACAGTGCAACCCGGTTGCACGGTCGACATGCCTGCCTTCGCTCCCCGCTACCTTCGCCAAGCCCAACGCTTTCGCCCACCTTAACTCCTCGATCTCCGCCGCCAGAATCTGCATCGTGAATCAACATCAGGGTCATAGGCGTTCCTCCGGGAGTCCGCAAGCTCCATCTCCCCGCACGCTTCAGGCTCTGGGATTCCACCTTCATGGGCCGTGCCTCATTCCTGTCCTGAATCTGTAATCTGCATTGCGGATTTGGGTCTTCTTGGGATCTTTGGTTCAGGTCAAGCTGTCTTGCAAGCCAGTTTGTGGAGAACATCCCAGCAGATCGTCACTTTCTTCGTGGCTTGGGCTTGCTGCAGACTCTGAGCGCGGGGACGGTATAGTGCGCTCCATGATCCTCACCAGCCAAGTCCCCGTCGCCAAGTGGCACGAGCAGATCGGGGACCCGACTTTGGCCGATAGCATTCTCGACCGGCTGGCGCACAACGCCCACCGCATCGAGATGCACGGCGAGTCGATGCGCAAAGAGCGCGGCGGCAAGAAAGCCTGAGAATAAGGGACGTGCTCCGGTCCAGGGTGCGCGCGATCGTCGTTCCGGGGCGATTCTGGCGCAAGATTTCTATGAGAAAAGTTCGGATTTTGGCCAAGCGAGAAAAAAGGGGTCGAAAGGGAAGCGTGAGCCAAGGCGGCAAAGGACACACCCTCGGCGTCGCTTCGCTCCGAGAACTACGAGGTGAAGAGCGCCGTGGAAATGCCGCCCCGTGGAATGCGTGGAAAACTCAAAAAACCAAAGCGAGTTTTCCACTCTTTCCACCGGGCTTGGAAATCCATTCAAAAACAAGAGCGCTGGATTTCCACATTTCCACCGCGCTAGCGGCGGCTCGATATCACTCGGAAAGGACGAAAAATGAACCCGAAACCAAATTCCAGTTGACCGATCGCGGTCAGTTCAGACACCATCATAAGGTCAGCGTCGCTTCGCTCCGATCGTGATGATCGTTCCGTTCGGAAACGACCATCACGATCAAATCGGAATCACCCATCACCATCATCGGAATCCGCACAGTGATTTGGCGTTGCCTACCAAACCGAAGTTCGAGATGCTGGAATAGTTGTCGTTCCCCGAATCTGACAAGCTACCTTTGCGATTCGAACCTGAATTGAAGACCAGCACTGTGGGTGAAGTCTTGGCCGCCCACCACCCTCCTGAAAGTCGATGCTATTACGCGCATTAGGCGACGGGGCATCTTCTTACAGACCGTCGCGCAGACGATTGGCAGAGCAAGCTCCCGGTGGTGGGGGTCACTGGCAAGCGTTCTTTATTCCGGGGTTAAGTCTGTGAGAAAACGGAAGCCTCTGGAACATTCGGCGCAAACCCTCTCGCGGTCAATCGTTTCCGTGCGGCGCACCAAGTCGCGAAGGTCGTCCCAGTCAAATTCCATGCCTTCTGCGAATTTCCTCATTAGGCGCGCGGGGTCAAAGGTATCCCCCGCCTGCCAGAGCTTCAGTACTACGAGGCGCCCGATGAGTGCCTGATCGAGCGGCCGTGTTGCGTATACGCCGAGATCGTAGATGTCGCGCGCTTTTGTGCGTTGATAACAGGCCCGAGTTTTTTCCGCTAGGATTTCAGGAAGCCTAAGACAGGTGATCTCTGCCGGTGCGAAGGGCAAGAGGGTGAAGTAGCTTTGCTCGCATTGAGGCTTCCGCTCCGGCGGCAGCGTCGGTGTCTCACGGCGGCTGATTTGCAGCTTAATCTCACTATTGCCCGCTGCGTTCCATTCGTGCGAGTATGTTGGGTTAACACCCCATGACATGCCGGCTGCGGTTTCGTAGTAACTATTATAAGGAATCGCAAACCTTATTCCATAGAACTCATCGTCGAATGCGCCCATAATGGCGAGGATCACCTCTTGGTGGTCATGCTCCCCAAGTGCGGTAAAGTCCAAATCCGATGAAAACCGTCCCTGGCTCCCGTGAAACATCTTTCTCAAGCAAGTACCGCCCTTGAAGGCAAGCCGGTCCAGAACGCCGTGCTCCGAAAGAACCTGCAAGAGGAAGGTCAGCACAACTTCCCTCTCGGCAATCATCATGTCGCGAAGACGGGACTGCACGGAGTAACGCCGCACTTGAGGCAGTGTGAGCATTCCTACACGTCCTTGTTCAGTTGTTTTCGCAGGCCGAGTCCGGCGCTCTCGCGCAATTCTTCGCCTGGAACGTTCACGAAGAGATGCCACGTCCTATCATAGCCGATGGCACCTAGCACCTTCCTCATAGGGTTTGGCCCCATCCACGTTCGGGGGCCGCGGGCCGCCAGCCGAAGTAGGTGTTCGCGGATATCCCCGGGCATCTCTGCCTTGACGTGGTCCACCACCCAACCGAACCTGCGAATCAGCGCGGTCGAATCGATTCGCTCGAGATACTCGGCCGACTTCGGCCAATCCAAATGGCGACTTGCCACTGCCAGAATCGATGCTGCCTCTGCTACACCGCCAGCCAGATTCGGTCGGTCGACGCAGTCGATGGCTGTCTTCTCACGGTCGGACATCATAATCTTGAAACCGAATACGTCGACAGGAGAGAACCCGAAGAACTTTCCCGGTTTGGGGTTGACCACCTGCACCCGTCCTTCACCCACCCGCCGTTCGCGGACCCGCGCCGGCGTGACGACGAAGATCACCCGGCGATGCTGCGTGGTCAGCCCGTAATGCTCCGCGGCGCTGCTGTATCCGATATAGTAGGGATCGGCCAATCGACTCGCCAAGGCCAGTTGGTTGGTTTCGGCCAGCGCCTCGGGACCCGCGTCGGACGGGATGACGAGATATTTTCCCCAACTCGCCCGCTCCAGCCAGCCTTTTCGTCGCAGGGACTCAATCACGTTGTCCGCCGCCTTGGGGCTGGCGCCCAGCAACTTGATAATCTCCTGGCGGTCTACCTCCAGCCGTTTCTGTTCGGCGAGAGTAAGCATGACTCGACTCTCCTGCGCTGATAAGGTCCGAACACCGGAATTCATAACATTCAATCTCGCAAAACACCCCTAAATAAGGAGTATTGCCATATATAATATCAATGTGGTCTGCCTGCGTCAATACTTATCTGCATGAAACACCCTATATAAGAGGGTTTAGTTGCAATAAATATCACTGACGTTCTCTTGGGAGTGCGAAGGAATCTCCCCCTTGAGGCAATGTCCGAGACCTGCAGCATCCTCCTACTTCTTCAATATTTCGAAGCCCTCCGTCCGCGCGAGTTCTGCCACTTGCCGCCATCGTGAAGGGGCCCAGCGGGTGGTGTGCCGCGCCTTATTCCCTTCCTATACCTGGAACAAACCTCGGAAATTTGAATTTCCCTAAAGTTTTTTCGGGCCAAGCCCCCCAAGAATGTTGATCGGCCGCCGTGCAGGCGCAGATTCGTTGGGGCCGCAAGTGTGCTAGCCCTTCGATCGGCGTATGGTATCCTCCTCGGCATCGACTCTTCGGCACTTCCCGCCACAGGGTCCGGTGGACGTTTGCCAAGCCGGTCCGCACACGGGCCAGATCTTGAGACATGAACCCACCATGCAAGTGCGTCTTCGTGGGTTCGCGAGTGATCCGATGGTTCACGCTGATCTCAGCCAATGTGGATTCTGGCGTGTCACTGCTTCTAAACTACCAGGGAACTCAGGCCCATGATCATGATTTCTATTTCAAGTTATGACATACAAGCGAGTCCTCGGAAAGCATGGCAGCAGACCTTTACTTTCTGCGTGGCTTGGACTTGCTGCAAACTCTGAGCGCGGGGAGGGGATAGAAAAGCTGCCCATGCTCAGCCATGTGGCAGTGCGCACAAAGTGTCACCAGGTTCGCGAGCGCATCATCCCCTTGCTGGCTGCGCTTGATCTGGTGGTGCACCTGCAGGTTCTCGAGCGACCCGCATTTCTGACACCGCCATCCGTCCCGCTCGAGCACCCGCTTCATCAAACGACGATACATCTGCCGTCCGAGTTTGATCGGTTTGACTTTTTTCAGCATCTTGCGGCGCTCTCCAATTCCTCCTCCTGGTCTTGACCCGCAAGGCGCGCCTGGTATTCCGGCGGCAGCAACTTGGCGAGATGATGAATCAGCATCAGAATCTCTTCCGGCGTCGACTCCTCCGTCCTCCCCGCCAGAAAATCCGCACACACCAGCTCCAGACAGTAGCCCCGCGACCGCTCCGACCCCACCATCCGCGCCGCCACCAAGAGGGCCCTCTCTACCGTCGGCAGTTGGCTCTCGTACAGCTTGAAATAAACCATCTCGTAGGGCTCGTAATCCTCCCCCGTCAGGTGCTTGTAGACCTCCTGCTTTAGTTCCTGCTTGCTCGATTGCTTCGCTTTGTCCAGCCAGGCGGCGCTGTTGAACCCCCGGCCCTCATGGCGCGCCACCTTCGCCAGTTCCAGCGCCTTCGCCCACCCCAGGTCCTCAATCTCCGGCGTCGGAATCTGCTTCAGATGATCGTGGATCGACATCAGGTAGTACGCCTTGCGCCGGCCGTCGGGAAACTTCGCTTCCAGATAATGCTCAAAGCTCTTGTACCCCAGCCGCCAGTACCCCTGGTCCCGCACCTCGCACAGGTGCTTCCCCAGCTCTGCAAACTTCTGGTCCTTATGCTCCTCCATACGCCGCTCCCAGCGCAGGATCTCCTCAATCCGCCCAAGCACCTGTTGCGCCTTCGCCTTATCCATGCACCGCCATCTCCTCGACCTTCACCAGGTTCTCCTCCACCAAGGCCTTCTTCCTCAGGCACAGCCCCCGAAAGGCGCAGTTCACGCACTGGTTGTTGGGGTAGCGAATCCCCGACCGCGGGTAGAAGTGATTGGCTTCGATCTCGCTCGCCAGCAGGTCCAGGGTCTGCTCAAAGGCCTTCCACTGCCGTTTGCGAATGCGAGCAGGCAGGTATTGAATCTCCGGCTGCTTCTTGCGGACGAAGTTCACGAGGCAGACCTGCTGGCATTGTGCCGCCCAGGAGTAACAAACCAACTGCGGATCGAGTTCCAACACTCGCCCCAGATTCTCCGGATAGGATTGCGTGGTGGTCTTCCACTCGATCAGGCAATGGCGGCCATCCACGTACCCGACCGCATCCACATAGGCGAGAAAATGCTTCTGGCTGAGCGGCAGGGGGCGGCGGAACTTGACCTGAAAGGCCGTGCGGCCGTCGTCGATCAGCACTCGTTTGTCTTCGCGGAACCTTTCCAGCAGCGCCTGGCCTTGCTCGAGCATCTTCTCCCAGCTGTCGCCGTTCGCGTACTCGAGCGGCATGTCCTTGACTCCCGCCCAGCGCTGGGTGAAGAACTGCACCGAGTCCGATACCAGGAATTGGGCCTCAACCGAGCTTTGAAACACCCGGCCGAAGACCAGGCTGGCTTTGTCTTCCATCTCCTGCCAGCCCTCCAGATAGTGGTACTTGTACTTGAGCGGGCACTGCAGGTAAGTCGAAAGCTGCGTGTAACTGTAATGGTCCATGGTTTCCTTCTCCTTACTCCCCCTATGCAACGAGTTAGCTAAGCGTGCACGCTTTCGGCGGAAGCGGCGCAGGCGGCCGGCTCGCCCGAGAGTTCCTCCCAGCGCTCGCTGGGGGCGAATCCCTGCACGTCCAGCCGCCTGTGGCCGTCGGACCCCCAGTAGGCCAGACGGATGACTCCCTCGAGGCCCACCACCCGCCGGTCGTCCAACTCTTCGGCCGCCATGAGTTCCGGGTCGTAACGGAAATCGCTCAAGAACCAGTGCAGTTTCCAGAGGGAGCGCTCGTGACAGTAGAGCCGGGTGCGGACGTGGCGGCCGGCATAGGCTGAGGGCTCAAGGATCAAAAAGGTGGCAGCCCGGCAGGGTTTAGGAGCGTGGCCGGCGGGTTCGAAGCGGACGACTCGGGCTCGATACACGCCTTCGACGAGAGGAATTCTTTCGCCCGGCTGGCTGAGGCCCTGAATTCGGATTCGCATGAGGGGCTCCTTTCGGAAACGGCGATCGAGACTGAAGGGTGCGGCGGAGGACGGGAATCTGCTGGGGGGGTAGGGACCAGGGAGGAAGCTCTTCGAGCGAACAGAGGGCGATGCCGTAGGCCTTGCGGAGGGCCCGGTTGACGGCGCGGGTTTCGGCCATGCGCATTTCAGCGTGGTTGAAGATCAGGGGAGAAACATTGCCCGGATGAGCGTCTCCAAAGCCCACGAAACCGCGGCACTTCGGTGACTTGTAGACCGTCGCTTTGAAGACCCAGTAATTCTTCTCCGGCCGGCAGAGCGCGAGCACTGGCTTCGTTACGATCCCCTGACAGTGGCGCTTAGTGGCGAGACTCAGCAAGTCTCCATGCGTGATATAGCGAGCGTGAGTGGGAACACTGCTGCCTTGGATGCCGTCGGGCCGCCTCATTCCTTTGCCATTCGCCATCTGCACCTACCCTCTCATCCTGAGCAAGTGGCTTTAGTGCGCCATCCATACTCTTCGCACTGGCTCGCTCGAGGATTCAGTGGAGTTTTTGCCAGTCCTGCAGGGCCGGGTGTGAGATCTGTGTTCAATCGTTTCAGTTTGGGCCGTAGCCTTTTTCTGACTTCTGGTCCTCAACGAGCCCGGCCCGCTCGAGAATGTCTTGCAATAGAGGCGGCATGTTCGGGTACCCGCCGAGCCTTTGCGTCAGCTCCGCGTGGACCGGACACGCCTTCATGTTGTCTCGATTGTGGGCCTCGACCTCCGCCCAGCAATAGAAGGTCTTGCCGCACCAAAGGCAGAAGGCGTAGACCGGGTTGCCGTCCGCGTCCCCAACCACGGCACACGCACGATCGGGCTTCGCTTGCCGCGAGGTGCCGGCTGATTCCTCTGCACTCCGGTGCTCTGGGCAGGCGAGAAGTTCGATGGGGGCGTGGCACCCGCTGTGGTCAAATCCCTCCAGCGGACGCCCGCACGGCAGACAAAGGCAAACAGTCGGCTCCATGTCAGCGCCACGCAGGGCCTTTCCTTCGCACTCCCAGTAGTGCCCGGCGACGTCACAATAATGCTGATGGCTCATTTCGGCTCCTTCCTGGTCGCATCGGCCTTTAGCGTGCCCCCAGCCGCCTTCACCGCCGGCAGAATCTTCGTTCGGCTCTCGCCGCTGCTGTCGTTGGGGATGTCCTTGATGGCTTCCTGGACGGCGTCGGGCAGCCCGATGTTGGCAAGGTTGCCGGGCTGCTTCGCCCAGTCAGCGTGCTTGTTGATTTAGCGCCACTCGTCGGTGCGGCCGTTAGCCCAAGCACCTTCCCGAAGGTGCCCCATGGTCATAGCCTGCCTTGCATGCCTGAGCTTTGGATAGGGTTCCTGGGCCAGGCTCCGAACCCACCCCCGCCGAGCGAACTGCGCATCTAGACAGCGTCAACGCTGACCGGTGTCCCGGCACGCCCGGCAGTTGCCCGAGCCCTGGCACGTGCTGCACTGCGTCTCATGGCCGCAGAAGTCCAAGGAGAGCTGAAATACTGGCCCGGGCTCCCATGCAACGCCGCACGCCTTGAGCCACTTTGCGTCGGCAGCCGTGATCCGTATGCGCGGCCATCCGGGGTAGGGCAGCGGGAGCGGGCGCTCAATCAAGCACGGGGCGATGCCCATCGACCTCAGGAAGGCAAAGTCGCCCCGCGCGGTCTCCAGGAGCCGGTATTCAAGATCCCACATTGATCCATCCCGCCGCTTGGAGTGCGCCCGGAGAAGGCATCCGTTGCATCGTGGTCCTGATGCCTACTGCCGTCGTGGCGAAAGTGCCGAAGACCTATCGCGCATTTCCCGCCGTGCGGTCGATTCCCGATGTGTCGCCCCGCGCACCCCGATTGCCTTGCTGCCGGGCTCCGGGCTGCCGGTTTTCGGAGCGGAGCTTTGGCGCTCCGCGGACAGATGGCTACGGCAGCAGCTTGCCGCCGCTCACATTGGTTACCGTCGTCTTGCCGCTCTTCAGGTCTATGGACTTGATGGTCTGTGAGGTCACCTGGCCGCTGTCGGTGCGCCAGGTGCCAGCGATGATTTTCTTGCCGTCATTTGTAACTACGGTGTTGTGTTCGAGTTTCATGCTATCTCCTTCTGATGATTGAATCTCCGAGTTCCGTTTCCAGTGAGATTCCCCGTATGCCCTTAAAACTTGTTCGGGGGTGGGCTGCTAACAGGCGCTGTCGGGAGCGCTTGGTTCCTGGGCGTTGTGCAACCGGTTGCACAGGCAAATTGTCCTCGTGCGGGCTGTCGATCAACTTAGCATCTCTTCCGAAGTCGCATCCTTCCTGTGTGCAACCCGGTTGCACATCCCTCTGGCCCTTCCCTAGCTCGTCCTCACTTCCTCTCGTCCAGCCCAATCGCCCTGCAACGTTCCTCGCCATCTGCCGCGCCTCATTTCAGCCCTATACTTATGTAATACATTGCAAAATTGAATTTCCTTCAGGATTTTTCGGCCCAAGCCCGCAAGAGTGCCGGCCAGTGGCTGAGAGCATGCCGGATTCGTTCGGGCCGCGTACAGAACTCCTCCTTTCTGAAACCGCGGTCGGCACTGAAGGGTGTGGCGCAAGACGGGAATCTGCTCTGGCAAAAAAAGGCCCAAGGTGGAAGTTCTTCAAGCAAGCAGAGCGCGACACCGTAGGCCTTGCGGAGGGCGCAATTGACGGCGCGGGCTTCGGCCATGCACATTTCAGCGTGGTTGAAGATTAGGGGAGAAACATTGCCGGGATGGGCGTCGCCGTAGCCGACGCAGCCGCGGCACTTGGCAGATTCATAGAACGTGGCCTCGAAGACCCAGGGGTTCTTCTTGGGGCGGCACAACGCCAGCACCGGCTCGACCTGGATGCCCGCGCAATGGTTGGTTTTCGCCAGGTTGAGCAGCTCGGTCTGAGTGACGTAAAACTGTGCTTGTTGCGAGTGTGATCCCGATTGGGAAATGCGCTCAGTCATTACTCCTCCTGTGTAATGTAAATGTACCGCATATAGCTGTACATGTCAAGGGAAAAATTTCGGAACATTGCCTCGGGGCATGCCTTCTTGACCCCCGAAACGGACTTGTGTAGCATGGGCGTGGTCCATCACCTGAGGGAGAAATGCGAAAAAGTCAGACCCTGAACCTGCGCGTGTCACCCGAGTTCAAGCGGAGGTTAGTCGAGGAAGCGAAACGGGAGAGGCGTTCGCTCACGAACTATATCGAGGCGACACTCACGAAATTGTGGCAAGAGAGACAGTTAAACACTGCGGCTAGACCGAAGGGAAAACAGGACTGACAAGACGACCTCCAACAAGAGGCCTTCCACCGGGGCGAATCGGACATCGCAGCCGATGGAAACCAGACCCAATCTACAAGGGGCTGGATCTCTCCCCAGCCAACGACCAATCCTTTCAAGCCCCCGGTTCGAGAGGGCCCACTTCGAATACATAGCAGATCATAGGCAATAGGCGGAGCCTAGCTAGCTGAATCATGACGACGATGAGGCGGCCATCAAAAGGCGGTGGAGGTGCATGGAAGCGATCAACGATCCCCGTGGCCTACCCTACAGCGAAGGCGTAGTCGTGAAATATAGGGACGCCGTGGACGAATGGCTCAAGGTGAAGGCGAATGACACCCTGGATGTAAAGGTCATCCGTTGCATCGAAGGCGTGGGGAAGTTCGCAGGCAGCCTGGGAGCCGTGGTCGTGGAAGGGCCGACCGGCGTGGAGAGCGAGATTGGATCCTTCCAGTTGACCAATGAGCAGCGGCGGTGGATTTGGGATCACCGTGAGGTGCTCACCGGCCAGATCGCCGAAGTGAGAGCCATGAACCTCAATGACAGCGGGGCAATCCGGGCAGGAGTGTTCGTGCGCTTCCACCCATCCCGGTCCGAGCAGGGCTTGCTGCTGCACAGCGAAAGCCTTGCTGGGTCGACGGATCCGGACGAGAGCCGCCAGATGATGTTCCGGCTGAAGAGTTCAGCAGCGTGGCGGAGATGAGCAGAGTGAAAACTGGAACATCTTCATGCCTCGGGATCTCGTATCACCTCGTTTTGACTCCCAAAGGAAAGGGGCTTTACGGCCCCAGAATCGTTCGAGAAGCCTGAGTCGGCCTTTTTACGAAACGGCCGACAGCACATGCCGTCGGCCGTGAGAGTTTCGAGATATGACGGAATCTACCTGTGCCCACCACCATGGGAACCGCCTCTACCTCCGCCTCCACCGTGGCCGCGTCCGCCACCACCGAAGGCATGCCCACCGCCTCTGAAGCTACGTCCGCCGCCACGGAAGGCACGTTCGCCGCCTCTGAAGCTACGTCCGCCACCACCGAAGCTACGGCCACCACCATTGAAGGCACGTCCGCCTCCACCGGCGTAACCGTTACCGAACCCACCGCGATATCCTCCGCGCCCAGCAAAGGCGCGACCGCCTCCATAGTAGCCCCGCCCGCCAAAGCCAAGTCCACCAAAGAGGTGGCGCCAACCCCAACCCCACCAAGGCCCGATGCCAATAAAGATTCCGCCCGAAAACCAGCTCGGTCCATAGTAACCGTAGGGCGCGCATGCGTAAGGCTAATAGGGGTAGTAACCATACGGGCACGCCGGAGGCGGCCCGGGATCATTGTAGACCTGACCCCCATAGCCCGGATCCGCGTAACCCTGACCTGGATTCGCATAACCCTGATTTCCATAGCCCTGATTCGGATCCGCATAGCCTGGATTCCCGTAGCCTGGATTCCCGTACCCCGGTTGCACCTGCGGTCCAGCTTGGGCATGTGCAAGCGATGCAACCAACAAGCCTACTCCCAATGTTAAGACTTTTACGTTTGGCATTTGATGCCTCCCTCGAGCCCGGTTCTTGCCGCACTACAACGCCAATAGCAAGGGCAATCGGCCTGCCAAACCACATGACTCGAAAGTTCTTATTTTCATGGGCTTAGGGACAGAGCGAGCAATCCCCAAGATGGCCCAGTGCCCGTCTGGTGGTGGTTTCCGGTCGGGTTGGTGGTTTTCGGCCTAGCCGCTGGCCAGCGGACAAAAAGGGGGTGGGAATCCGAGGTGGTGGATTCGTGACACGAGCTTGGTAACGCACCCTGAAACACCAAGCTGTGCCTTTGTGGCACAACATCATTTCGAACGGAGGAATACCCGTGATCATTGGCGTTACGCACGACCACGACGGCCGTGTCGTCCAGCGGCTGTCCGTTTCCACCAAAGTCTCCATTGGCCTGCCACCCAATGGGGATCGCAATCATCCCACCAAGCTCGACCATTTCGCCTTCCTGCGCAAGAAGAAGACTGCCAACAGGGCAGAGTGGGAAGCCGATCCGGAGTTGACCCGGCATTATGGCGAGCAGTGCCGCGAACTCCACATCGTGCTGATCGACGACGACATGGAGAACGTCTTCCCCAGTTCCTATGCCTGGTGGACCGCCACGGAACGGAAGTGCTGGGGTGGTGGTGTCTCAGCCACCCGGCGCACGAGTGAGAAACCTGCCGGTCAGCCGTGGGATCATTGTGGTAACGGATGCGCAGAACTTGCCTCGGGCCTGTGCAAGCCCAGTGGCGATCTGCGCTTTGTGCTGGCGGATTTCCCACGCCTGGGGAGCGTCCGCCGCATTCACACCAGTTCGTATCGCTCCATACGCCAGATCCACTCCGCCTTGCAGGAGATCCAGACGTTCACTGGCGGTCGCCTAGCCGGCATCACCGCCAAGCTGACGGTTCGCCCGGAGGAGGCCACGTACTTCGACCGCAAGGAGAAGAGGAAGAAGACTTCATCCATCTGGGCGCTGAGCCTGGAAGTTGAAGGCGACGATGTGCATCGCCCAAGTGGAGGCTCGTTCCCAGCAGCGGCCGAACAGGACGCCGTCCCCGTCGTCGCAGGTGTCCCGGGATATCCTTGGCTGGCGCTGTATACTGTCAGTGGCGTACTCCCGGTTTGGGAGAACGCTTGGCGGCACACGCGGTATAGCTTGGCACCTGCAATGATCTCAACCTGCAAAATCGTCCTTCCCAGCGAGAGGTTCCGGCTGGAGGAGATAAACATGCCCGAGGTGCTGGCGTCCGCCCTGGCGGGGCAGGCCGTTGACGCCGAGGTCCATCCTGAAGCCCCGGCCGGGACACTCCGCCTCGACCTTAACGCCCTTCCAGACGGTCTGCCGTTCCTGGTCGGCGATGACGGCATCTTATGGAATGGCTATTGGCCCGAACGGGTGCTTTACATGGGCGCTGACAGCCGTGTGTGGAGATTGCCACGGCATTGGCTCTCCGGCGGCGTCTCGCCCATCATCGAGGCCAGCCGCTATGAGGTCATGCACAGGTCGGGCTGGCTTGAAACTTGGTGCCCGCCAACATGGTGGGACCGCTGGGACATAAACATCGAGGACGTGCCGGCCGCTGATGAGGAGCAGGGCGCAGCCTGCGTCGAAGTGAGCGTTGCGCCCGGCGAAATCCCGAAGGTCCTCTGGAAAGGCCCGTCCGGGAAGGCGTGGAGGATTCCGCACGACTGGCGGCGACGGCGCATCAGGCTGCCAGATTGCGAGGGGCTGCTGCGGAACGACCTGCCTCTGGACATCGCCGATGATTTCGGGGGGAGAATCGTGGCCGTGAATTACCATCCCGGCTCTCTATGCTGCCTCAGCGATGGATATAGGGTCCGTGACGGAAAGGGCGGAAAGTGGCCCGTGAGGGCGGCTGACTGCGTGGTAGTCGGCTTCGGAGATGAGGCGGAAAGGTATGCCTGAGCGCCGTCATCGTTGAGTCAGGCTACGATATTCTCTGCCTTGGCAGTTGGCGGCTCCTTCGCTCCAACTTTAGTCTGGGCGTACTTCAGGATTGCCCTGCTCCACGGCACCGGGCTCACATACGCCTCGTACTGTCTGAGACTTCAGCCCCAGGCCAACGTGCTGGTTCATGGAAAGGGTCGGAAGGAACGATGCCTGCCCTTGTGGAAAACGACCACTGCGGCGCTCCGAGCCTGGTTGGCCGTGAGAGGAACCCCGCCGGTGCCGGAACTATTCGTCAGTTCCCGTGGTGAATCCTTGACCCGCTCAGGCTTCGACTACATTCTGCGCAAACATGTCCGGGCTTCGAGTCACCGTTGCCCATCGCTGGCGCTGAAACGCGTGTCCCCGCACGTATTGAGGCACACCTGTGCCCTGGCGGTTCTGCAGGCAACCAAAAATCTAAGAAAGGTCGCACTGTGGCTCGGCCATGTGCACATGCAAACTACAGAGATGTACACTCGGGCAGATCCATCGGTGAAGCTCGAAGCACTGGAATCGGTGATGCCTCCGAAACTACGTTCAGGACGTTTCAAGGCCACCGACAAGCTGATCGCATGGCTGACTTCGCCTTCCGTTATGCGGAGTTGAACAACTCAAAAATGGCTAATCAGCAGGGTCTCGGAAGAGGGGCCCCGCATAACAATACTGTCCGCATTTAATCCGGAATCGCCATCACCATGCCCAGGAATCCACCCCCCGTATCGAACGGCGAGTCGAAAGAACTCATCTGTCCTGCGGGACGGCCCCTTGCGATGCGCCGTTCTATGTGTCCCTCCCTCGGGAACAGGAGCGAATCGTAAATCCATCAAACTAGCTAAGAATTAGCCCGAGAGTCGCTAGCGACGGATTGAGGAATCATCGGATGTTGACAAAATGATTGATATGATGTATGTTAAAGTGTTATCAGGGAAAGATTCTAAAAGGAGGTACTCCCCCTATGGGACGCACAGCGAAGACACGACAACAGACTTCTCTTTCCGCAACTCAGAAGGTCGAGCTGACGCAGCCGACCTTTACGGAAGATGACGTGAGACAGCGAGCCTATGAATTCTACCTTAAACGAGGCACCAACCCAGGCGACGATGTCGCTGACTGGCTTCAGGCAGAGCGGGAACTCCGGGCAAAATAAGCGTAGGTCAGCGTACCTGGAAAGGCCATAAGCTCGTTGGCAGTCTGGCCGCCATTCCACGGCGGCCAGGTGACTTTGCTTGCGTCCAGACTCCCCCCCTCCAAAACGCCCTGGATTCCAGCTCCAACGCCGAGGCAGTTCAGGACCCCGACCTGTATTTTGGTGAAGGGCAGTGTTGTTGTCATCCCATTCGGGTGCCCTCCCCAGCGGCTCAGCCTCGGTGAGAATCGGGCGGGGCCAAGCCACATCTTGGCGACGAGCCGTGGTCGAAGTACAACTTCAGCCGTTGTTCGAGGCATCAGAAAGTTCAGCATGAACTCGCTGTCCAGCGGAGGCTTCGAATGCGCACACACATCTCCTGCCTTGTTGTCTTGGTCTGCCTCGCACCGGCTGCGCTTGCGCAGGATCTGGAATTTTTTGGGGGCTATTCAGATTTGCGCACTACCGGGACGGACTATGAACACGCCGGGCTTAATGGCTGGGGTGCCGCCGTTTCAGCGAACCTTGGGTCGTGGGGTGTGGTCGCAGACGTTAGCAACCATTACGGGGCCAGCACGAACAACTTCACGCCGGTTGGCAACGGTGGGCACGGATTCATGTACTTGTTTGGGCCGCAGTATTCCTTCCGGCTCGTCCCACGTGTTACGCCCTT
This sequence comes from uncultured Acidobacteriota bacterium, assembly GCA_963831905.1. GTDB lineage: Bacteria > Acidobacteriota > Terriglobia > UBA7540 > UBA7540 > CAVROP01. The sequence continues at coordinate 79,930 of CAWHRX010000011.1, forward strand.
CGTTCACGCTCTATTTGGCAGAGTCGATGGTGCGAGAGAAACAGTGGAACCGCTAGCACCGGGCGGGGCGTGTCCGTCGTCAGGGTGCAGCGGAATCCCGATAACGCCTGAGACGGCGTTCGCAATGGCAGTGGGCGGTGGGCTCGACCTCAAGGTCCGCAAGCACGTATGGGTTCGGCTCATCCAGGCCGACTACATCCGGCAAGGCTTCAGCAACGGTGCGATGAACAGTCCTCGCATTTCTGCCGGTGTCGTGTTCCGACTCGGAAGGCCATAACTTCGCCAATCGGTGTTCGGTTTCAGCTTGATGGCTGGGAAATTTGCTTTCGAGCGACATTCCTGCGTCAGTTCGCCCCCCGAGGCCCGCAGTTGACCCGGTGACGAATGATGGGGAATTGAGTTCAACAATTCCAGCCCTTCCCCTGGCTTGTCTGCCGGATTACATTCTGCTGCGGCCAGTGCTGCTCGGACTAAGGCGGCGGCATCCTGCGGGATTATCGCTGACGCCCAGCGTCCAGCAACGTTGCGGGTAGGCACGCCCCATCCAGGTTGACGACGTGCGGTTGCCGCTGAGGCATTGGGTATGAGAAAATCCCGCAGCAGTACTGTTGCCCAAGCAGGCAACGAATTGCTGAATTCATCGAACGGCACTTTCCGAGGACGGTAGGATAACCCATGCAAAATCCAAATGAACGTGTTCAAGCGATTCAAAGCAAGCTCGTGACGTTGAAGAGCATGGCTTCTCAACTGGACAGAACGCTTGTAGACAAAACGGCGAAGGAGTTTCTTCTGCGCCCTGCGGCGAATACGTTGAGCGATATGGAGCGCCCCCAATCCTTCGGCGGGCACTGTTCACGTATGCATTCTTGGCGGATTTCGCAGGGCGTCAAGGACACAAACGTACCGGTACCAGGAATCGGAAGCGTGGCATCGGCCCGCTAGCGACAGCGGGTCGAAGCCGGACGGCCTATCACTGTCACCATGCTTCTCCGCGGTCAAGAGGTTTTTGATGGGGAAGTCGGTGCAGGGTTTGGCACCCTTTGTGACGGACTGCAAGTGTAACGTGTCATCAGAGGCAAACCTGTGCAAGTTTTCCCTCAGGACCGCCGTGGGCGTTGCGCTCAGCCACAGCGCTTTCGCATAAGCCCATCAATCTCGACCGATATCTCGTTGCCATCGCCTGCGCCTTAGCGACGGCGGTCCCCGCTTTCTTTAACTGTCCCTCGACCTCGTCCAGGTCGGCAAGCGTCCGGCGGACTTCGTCGGCAAGGGCAGCGTTTCTTTGCAGGAAGTCCGGCCCCTGGTCCCGCATCCGCTCGAAGAGAGGCCGCAACACTTCAAGGTCACGGGGGAGCCATGCACGGGTCGAGCGCAGAAGCCACACGCCGTCCTCCTGACCCCACCGGCACTGCCGGTCAACGTGGCGCAACTGCGACTGCTCCCGGGTGACCAGCACGGCGACCGCAAGCTTGCGCTCCTTGGCATCACGAATGAGCTTCCTGACGTCGCTTTCCGTAACGATGGACTTATCCTTGTTATCGACCACCATGCTGGGCTCGGGCGGATTCCCGGCGGCATCGCTAAACGCCATGAGAAAATCCCCGTTCCGGGGCAGCTTCTCTCCCAGCCAGAAGCCCGGCCAAGTGCGGACTTCCTCTGCAAAGTCGACTTCTTCCTTCTTCCCGATGCGGGCTACCTTTGCCATCTCCGCTTCAAGCTCCTGGTTTCGCCCACGGAGATTGCCGATCTCGCCGAAGTGATCCTTCACCCGGCGGTCCAAGTCATCCGCTCTTGCTTTCTCTGTGTTCAGCGAAGCCTCAAAGTCGGTGCTTGCCCTAGCGACCTCGGCCTTCTTCCGCTCCTCCGCCAGCCTCCGGGCAGCCTCAAGCTCCGCAATTTGCTTCGTCAATGCGGCAAGCTGCTTCTGCGATTCCTTCTCGGCGGCCAGCCTCTCCTCCTGCCGGGCGTTGTCGAGCGTGGCGGTGGCGCTCTTCTGGAACTGCTCCAAGCGGATCGCAAGCTCGATCTTTCCAGTCTGGAGCCGCTTCAATTCGGCGTCGTGCTTGGCTGTCACCTCTGCAAGCCGCTTGACCAATTCGGCATCGAATTTCGACCAACGGCCCTGCTCGCCATCCTTCTCTTTCCTCATGATCAGACGGATGGCTTCCTCAGCGCTAAGTTGGGCAACACGGGCAAAATCCTTCATCCCGAGCCGTTCGAGCACCTCCGTCCGCCTCAGTTCCCCCTTGCCAAGGCAGAGCGGGCATTCGATGGTGTCGGGAAAGACCGATCGATGGATTCGGGCATAAACGTTGGCCTCCTGTGGTGGGATACTGAGCTTCATCTCTTGCGGACTGAGCGAAAAACTAACGGTTCTCGCTAGCCAAAAACGTGCCAATCAACTCCCTACGTTTCAATCACGGCAGCGGCCCCGGAAGCGGAGGTTTTTCGCTGAATCGACGCCAGCGACTTCCGGACCGTGCCGTAGCCGATACCCAGCTTGTCCGCAATGCTTTGCAGGCTGTGGCCTTGCGCCCTCAGCTTGGTGATCCTTTCGAGGTCAACGATGCGCCGGGGGCGGCCAAGCCGCTTACCGATGCGCCGGGCGTGGTTAAGTCCGGCCTTCACCCGTTCTTGGATCAGAGACCTCTCGAATTCAGCCATTGCCGCAATTATTCCGAACATCAGTCGGCCAGATGGAGTGCTCAGGTCAAGGCTGTCTTTGAGGTTGGAGAACGCCACGCCATATGCGTCAAGGTCGGCCAAGGCGTTGACCAAATGCTTAAGCGACCTGCCGAATCGGTCCACCTTCCAGACCAGCACGATGTCGAATTGCCGCCGGTGGGCATCACCCATGAGGCGGTTCAGCTCGGGGCGGGACTCCTTCGAGCCGGACACTCCTTCGTCAACATACTCGTCGACAATTTCCCAATTTCTGCGGGATGCGTACTCGCGCAGGTCGGCGAGTTGCATTTCGGGTTTTTGGCCATTAAGCGTGGAAACTCGGGCGTAGACTGCCGCTCTCATAATCTTATTGCTCTCCTTTTCTCCACCCCTTGAGGCCATACGCTCGGCTGGCGCTTGGGCCAGCGCAAGCTGGAACCCAAAGCTTGCGGAGCATCATCGGAGCGCCCGCCTGGCGCTTCCCGGCAAGATTGGGTTCGGGTCCGTCAAGCGCAGGTTTACGATGTCCGGGGAGTTCGACCACGCCAGGGGGGACGGTTGGGAAAGATATCCCACACTAATAGAATACGGGGGAGAAGCGGAAATTCTGAGGAAAAGTGAGGCTTCGGGGGCAAAATAACGGAAAAAATTGCAGGCGTTCGGCGATGGGTGGCGGGCACGTCAGACTGCCTGATATTTGCTGGGTTGTGTGTGCATATGATTTCGGACCACGCCGACGGGGTGCCGCTGGCGGTCAGCTCGTGGAGATGAGGGTTTTCAGAATAAGCGTGTCATCATGGGCTGGCAATGCTGGCCTACGGCGACACGCATGCCCCTGACATTTTTGGTCATTGTGTGTGGAATGAGGTCAGACTTTTTTCGCCCCTCGCCCCCGCTGCCTCGATATAGTCAATCGCATCCCCCATGGTTCTAATCTTCTCGGCGTCTTGATCAGGAATCTCGATGCCGAAAGCTTCTTCGAAGGCCATCTTAAGCCCGAGCATATCCAGGGAATCTGCCCCAAGGTCGTTTACAAACTCCGCATCTCTCGTCACTTCTGATGCATCAACACCGAGTTGTTTGGCTATTATGTCTCGAAGCTTCTGTCGGATTCCGCCAGTCGCCCCGGGAGAGACATCCTTTCCAGCGACCTTCTTCCCACTTGAGCTGGCGGACTGCCCACTGATATCCTTGTCTTTGCTCGTTGATTTATCGAAAGGGTTTTGGCCTGCCAGCGTGCCCCGAGTGGCGGGCAGTGCTTTAACCTCTGTCCAAGTGCCGTTCGGATTGAGCTGTATTTTTCTGCCCTCTTTCGTGGTCACTATTTGCTTTGTCACATCCGCCCACGTTCCATCCTTATTCAGTTGTATCTGCTTTCCGTCTTTGGTGGTGACAATCTCCTGCCCTATGACCTGGCTCGTAGGTAGCGGCAAGAGAAACAGGAGTTGTAATCCCACAACCACTTTTCTATTCATGACCGTGACCCGCCGAGTCTGATACCAGTTTGTATATACTCCGCCAACCCAGAATTTGCAAACACCTCTGTCACGAGGCGCAAGCTTGCTGCGGTGTATGAGCAAATCCTGAGTCCTTCGACCTCGACGCTAGAGCCCACAAGCAGCGCAGCGTTCGTGATCGCTTTCCGTTCTTCCGGGTCCTCCGGCAGGTAGTCGTTGTTTCTGGGGATGACGATCTTGTACCGGTGGGGCAACTCCCCGAGCCAGAGGTCGAAATTCCGGTACACCTAGGGGCGCTTCAACCGGGTGGTGATGTCCCCGGCATGAATCAGCAGGTCGCCCGGAGGCACGACGAGTTCCCGGTGGAGTTCGTAAGTGTCAGCTATGCAGACGATGCGCATGGCGGCGTCTCCGCTTGGTAGCCAGCCCCCCTCCGCTTCTTCGTCGGCCCGGCTCTCGACCTCTCAGGGCCCCGTTGATTGCGGCGTCAACACGGCCCCAGAAGCCGTTTTCCAGTTCACGCATGTTCTCGGGCAAGCGGATTGCAGACGTGTCCTCTCCCACAGTCCTGGCCCAGTAGCAGCGAGCAATATCCCAATACCTCCGGGTGTCCTTCCTGGCCCGTGCCGCCATCTCATGGAAGGCCGGGCGGCTGAAATCCTCATCGGCGTGCCGGAGCAGCCGACGAACGACGACGAAGAGTGAGGATTCACGAATATGCTCTGCGGTGGGTACAGATGGCTCTTCGTTGGGTAGCGGGCCGTTCGCCCTCCGCACTTCTTGCTTGATGTAGGCAGCCGCCTGCGCACGCAGGAACGCCTCGAATCGCCGTATGAAATCGCAGCGTGACGGGCGTAGGTGATGGCGGCGGGCCTCATTTTCCGGCTCGTGCTTCCAGCATCCCTGCTCCCGGTAGGTAAGCAACCCCGTACGTTCGGACTCCGGATTGGCGCACGCTCCCCAGTCCGGCGATGTGCGAAGGAGTTCCACGAACCAGCAGCATGTGTCGCAGTCGGGGCGGGCTTCCGGCCGACCGTGCCATATCCGCTTCCCGTATGGCTCCCAATCTGACGGCAGCTTCCGGCGCGCCTCCCACAGCGGCCCGTCGCTCGCATCGCTGATTTCCATGACCCTTTCCACTCTCTCCCATCTTCATCTGCGAAGCCGGGACGGCTGTCCGCCCCCAAGGCGCTCATCAGCCCTTCTGTTTTCCGAGAATGGGGTCACACCGCCGCTTGCGCTCCGCAATCTCCCCGGTGTTGGCCGCCACAATCCTCTTCACGACGGCTGCCCGCTCGGGGCTTCCCTCGGGGGCGCTCATGTAAGCTTCGTAGTTGTCGTCGATGGCTTTTGAATGGCAGGCGCTCTGGAGCTTCGAGAACGTTTCCTCGTCTGCGCTTGGGGTCATGGCACCCAGCCTGGCCAGCTTCGCTTCCGTCTCCCTGTGATACTCCTGGTAGATGGCGCAGTTCTTTCGGCTATGGAAAGATTACCATAATGGAAAAAACTCGCTGTTTTATAAGACCGAGAACGGCGCCGAAGTGGGCGATCTGTTCATGAGCCTGATCCATACGTGCGAATTGAATGGCGCCAATCCCTTCGACTACCTCACCGAACTGCAGAAACACGCTACCGAGTTAGCTCAGAATCCGGCAGCATGGATGCCGTGGAACTACCGGGAGACCTTGCAGCCGGCCGATACAACTAAGCATCCCGCTTAAGCCCCCATTGAAGTAGAATGCCTTCTGTCTGGCCGAAAACGATCCTCTTCGGCCAGGCCGGAGCGGCAGTCGAAAGTGGGCGAAAAACAGGTGTCCCGCACGGCGAAATTGCGGAAGGTTTTTGGCCACCCCCCTCACCGGGCCAAAACACCGTTCCGGGCAGGCCTCTACGCCTGCGTTTCTACCCAGGATCAGCAGACCATCCCCATGCAGACCCGTGCCCTGCTCGAATACGCCACTCGCCGAGGTTGGACGATCGCCCTGCAGGTCAAAGAAATCGGCTGGGGCGCTTCTCAGCGGGAGTGGCGAGAGCAACTGCTGGAAGCGGCACGTCGCCGCGAGATCGACGTGGTGTTAGTATGGCGATTGGATCGCTGGGGCAGATCGGTAACCGACCTGCTCGCGACCCTTCAGGAATTTGAGCATCTGGGCGTCGGCTTTGTGTCGCTAACGGAGGCCCTGGACCTGACGACCCCGGCCGGTCGCGCCATGGCGGGCCTTTTAGCCGTGCTCGCGGAATTCGAAAGGGAGATTCTGCGGGAACGAGTTCAGGCCGGCCTGGCCCACGCCCGCCAGAACGGCCAACGTCTGGGCCGACCACTGACAGCATCACTCCAAGCTAGGCAGGTACGAAAGCTCTACCGCGCGGGCACGAGTAAATCCGAAATCGCCCACCGGCTGCAAATCGGGCGCACCTCGGTGCGCCGCATTCTCACAGCTAATGACGTAACGCAGAAAAGAAATGTCGATTAGCAAAATATTCGATGAAATGCAGGAGAGGGTAGCCCAGAGATGGCGACAGCTCTCTTGGTGGAATCTGCTGATAGTTCTGCCCTGGGTCGCGGGTGCGGCCTTGGCAATTCACACGTGGACGGTGGACCGAGCCGTCGCCGAGAGGGAGCAGACCGTTCTGGGGACAATCACTGCACACGAGCCGACGCATCACAACCGGTACGGCTATAAGTTCTCGGTCCATGGCAAATCCTACACCGGATGGGAGAGCCCCAGGAAGGAGGAGCCTCACCTTGGCCAGCGCGTGACTGTATACTATGATCCAAACGACCCAGCCAGGAACGCCCTTAGTGATTTCAATGACCTAAAGGTCGAAAGCCTGGGCCCCCTTCCTCTACTTCTCTTTGGTGTGGGAGCCGTCGCCTATCTCATTCATCGGAGGCGTCGCAGGAATCCTAAGAAACCAAACGAACAAAGGTAGACTCCCGATGACAATCAAGCGGCCTGGCGGGGGTTCCGAAGTAGGCAGTGCAGCCTTGCCGAAAGGACACCGCCTTCTCCGCAGGCGCTAAGGGTGTCGCTTGTCAGACCGATCCCTTCGAGGTTTTGTGTAAATGTATACGGTGTGTACACGCCGGGCAGGTCTGGGCTAATAGTCGGGAACTCCAATGGATCATTAAGGCCTAAGGGGACAGGGAACCGGTCCGCATGGTTAGCGCCAAAGGCGTCCCGCTGCTAAGCCGGCGGGAGAAGCAAGTTGCGACCATGGTGGTCGAAGGCCTCACTAACCTCGAAATTGCCGGGAAGCTCGGCGTGAGCGCACACACGGTCAAGAACCACTTGTTCCACATTTATGAGAAGCTCGGGATATCAAACCGCATAGAGTTGAATCTCTACGCCACTGCCAGCCGGGAAAGGTCGCGAAGGTAAAGTATCACAGCTCGGGGAGATGCTGAGTTTTCAGTTCTCCTTCGACCCAGCCCGCGCGAGCGACCAAAGGTGCGATGGTCTTCCGGCAACCCATGAGGGCGTTCCGGAGTGGGGCCTCATTCCGAGCGAGTGGGGAATCGCAGATTACTACTTCCCTTCGAGGAATCTCTTCAACTCGCCTATTTGAAACAGAACCATCCCACCAACACCTACAGTCGTCAGCTTGCCCTCTAGAATACGTCTCCGTACGGCGTCCTGGCTGACTCCCAGGACTGCGCTGATCAGCGGCGATATCTGGCGTTGGATACGCTAATCCTCGCTGCCGCAGCGCATCCCTGGCGGTATAATCTGAGTGCCGGTGCCAGACAGTCACAACAATCGTGCGGCACAGGGCGGCTGCCATGAACAAGAGCGATCTGCTTCGCTACAGGAATCTCCTCCTGTCGAAGCGGCGAGAACTCTCCGACGGCAAGAGCCTGGCCGATTCGATTTCCGCGGCAAGTGAGCTTCGGGGTGACGTGACCGACTTGGCCAACGGTGAAGCCGATGCCGCCACGCAAATTCGATCGCAGCAGACAGACGGCGAGCTCCTTCGCGCCATTGACGATGCCTTGGCTCGGATTCGGAACGAGGAATTTGGCATTTGCACAGAATGCCGGGAGCCGATTAGCAAGGCGCGATTGGAAGCGGTGCCCTGGACCAGGTGGTGCAGGGACTGCAAGGAACGGCACGGCTCTCGAAGCTGAGACGCTGGCTGGGCATTCCCTACGCCTCACCCGCGCCGCAATCCCTGGGCTCAGAAGATGGATACGGAGGAGCCGGGGTGTTTCTCGGAGGGGACGGGGCCCCGGCTCTCCTCGTGCGAAGCAGGAAGCCAATGCAAAGGTAGTTCTACTGACCGTGATGCCCCATGAGGCCAGAAAGATGCCAAGGTCCGAGATGTGGATTGCAGGGCAAGGCGTTCCCGCGTATCGCCTGGCCTAGCTAGACGGCTACGTGATTCTATCAGATGCGGTCAGGGTTTTGGTAGAGTAGCGCAAATCTCTTCACTCCGGCGGGTCACTTCCTGCATGACACGGAAGGTTGCCTGATTGAAATCCTCTTTGGAATGGAGCTTGGGCCTTCTCTTTGGGGCTTTCTTTGCAGCTTTCTTTTTCATGGCCCCATTATGGCAGGCTGGCGGGGCGAGTCAACAGGCGTAAAATTCAAACTGTACCACTACCTTCTATCCCTTTGGTTTGCATCGGGCACAGCCCCGTGCTACTCTTGGATTGCACCCAATGGTTTCATGGAGGGCCGATAGTCGGTCCTCAAGTTCTTTATCTCACGATCTTGCGGGACGGTCAAGTCCCTATGCTCTCCAACAAGTTCCCACACTTGGAGTACGGAGCACGGGCCACGGAAGCAACGAAACAGATCCTCCGGGGCATCCGAGAGTTGATCGACAGTATTCCTCCTCGGGTGGTAGAGTTCGCCTTTGGTCTAGCAAGCCTAGCTATTGGGTTGGTGGTCATCTACTCCACCATTTGGTTTGTCTATAAGTTGATTGTTCGTCGGTAAAATCCTCGCTTGAAGCAATCCCCCTGCCACTCATTTTTCAAATTGCACCGCTACCGAAATCCAAATTAGGACACCACCGAAATTCTCCGTGTGTTGACACGCCTGCTACGGGAATACCTGAGCCGCTACCCGGACGGCGTAAGGGAAAGTGTGGAAGCGGCTGCCAGGCACTCAATTTGTCGCCAGTCCCGGATGCATAATCCGGAGGCGCAGCGGTGGGCGGGTTCTTGGGGTTCTCAACGGTTCGTTCACTCTGACGCCAGATCGGCCAAGCCCAGAGCTGGCGGGACTCGCCCTGGTGCGCGTGCACGATTTCCGTCAGGTTTCGCGGTCATCGCGGCCTAAACGCCTAGCTCGTACGCGTCCTGGTGCGACTCGCCTCGCTTGTGCTCGTCACCGAGAATATCCTCGAACCTCGCCAGATATTTCGCCTCCGCCGCCTTGTTCCCGAAGACCCGGTTATAGCCCAAGGCGAACGTGTCCCCGCATGACTGGCAGGTCACATGTCCCCAATCAGCGTGGCCAGGTGCATTGACTCTTTCCTGGTGAAGGCGGATTGCAACCGGGTCAGGGCTGTAGAGTTGCGTGGCGTAGCCTTCGGCACCCTTCGCCCATTCGGACAGTGCCTGTCGCAGCAAAAGAACCAGCGCTGCGCCAGTGATGGGTGTCGCGAGCGGGAAGGACTTTTCCAATTCTACGCTGTGGAGAATGCTGCTGCTCATGAGGAAGAAGCTCCGCCCGTCCGCGCTGAAGAAGTCCTCCTGCAAGGTCCCGCTTGGGACCGTCTTCAGCATGTAGCCAGCATCCTTGCCCCCTTCGACAAGGCGGGACACGGACACTTCGCGCTCTGCCACCATCACGCGGCGTTCATCATGTTTTTCCACTGCACAAGTAAAGCACGTGCGGATGCCGAAGGCAAGTGTCCGACTGGATTTCCAGAGACCTCAGCCTCTTGCGCAATTCGAGCTCCGTCCAGCTCGTGCGGGGAACCAGGAAGGATATGCGGGCAGTAAGGTGTCAAATGATGATGCTCCTCCGCAATGTGGCAGGAGGGGTGAAAGGCAATTCTCGCGTGCTTGCGCCGCCTTTCTATATCGAGGCGGGAGGCTGTGTTGGTGATGGCCGGCGAAGGGTCAAAGCGCCAAGCTAGCGACCAGCCGTCCGAATTCTGTGAGAATCAATGACCCCCCAGGGACTCGCGCACGAACGACCCGTCAGGACGCATGATGAAGTCCCCGGTCAGTGGCTTGGATGCTCTCCAGCCGCCGTCAGCGGCGGCGACAATGACTCTGACGTCCTCGCCGTTAGCGCTGTCCCCTATCGCCTCAATCTCTAGCTGGTACGACTTGCCGTCCCCGCCTACAACCTGCTTGGTTTCAGGTTTTCGGAGCAGCTTGATGAGTTCTGAGTACGGCAATTGACGGAGTCTCCGCAGCTCCGCACCAATCAGGGCGTATGCGACGTCTCTGTTCATGCTAGGTTGATTTTCTCACGTTATCGGCGTGAAAGGCAGTGGCGGGCGGCGGGGGCGTTCTTTCGATTCTAAAATCGCTTTTTGGACCTGCCACGAGGCCGCCCCGGCCCAGGGGAGTCGGGTCGGCTATCCGGCTTGTCTGGCTGGCGCAGCAAGGTGATTCTGTCGCACGTGCCGCAAAGCAGATTCAGCCCTGATGGCGAGGGCACGAGCGTCCCTTCGCCGCAGAAGGAACAACGGTTGCCGGGCTTCGCCGTGGGGGATTCGGTTTGCTGGCTCATGCCGGGCATGTTAGCACATCCTAGCCCTGCCAATGCTAATCGCCCGCGTAGGATACGGGCGACAGCGATGCCACAGCGATGCCACCTTGACACAGTTCCCGTTGTTGTGCTCGGCAAGACACAATCCGCTATTCGCGCTAATTTCCAACCTCGAGCCACGCATCACAATCCTGGGCGAAAGACAACCACCCGATCCCGAGGGTAGTGTCCTAATTTAACTGGTAGCGCCGACCTTTAGCTCGGCAGATGCTGGTCTAAAGGCCAGCGCTACGCCGAAACTGCCGGCAAATCTTCCCGCCTTTTAGCGTTTCCTTGCCGCATCTACGCTAGAGAAAAGAGGTCGCCCGTCTGGCGAGCCTCCCCTTTTCCCCAATGCAGTACGACAAGCTCGACAACCATCTTCGGACGTACCGCAAGAAACTTGGCCTCACCCAGCGTGAGGTGTCCTTTTTGCTCGGCTGCCACGGCGGCGCCAAGGTATCACGGTACGAGCGGACGGGACGCATCCCGGACCTCAAGACCATCTTTGCCTTTGAGGCCATCTTCCGGAAGCCGGCGCGGGCACCAAATACGGGATCGCCACGGCCCTGGTGCGGGCCTTTCCTGAACTCATGGTGAGGCTGCCACCGAAGCGGAAGCCCTGGCAGACCGAGGACAGCCACATGAGCATCTTCGATGCCGTTGCCCTCAGCCTCACCAACTTCCGCAGCCTGCGGCGGGCGGGGACTGCCCGCACGCCAGATGCTCAGTCGCGGATCGCTAATCGTCACCCTTGAAGATCCGCACCGGGAGGAAAGGAAGCGCGCCCCTCCTTTTCTCCCGCTGCGGGCACTCAAGCCCGAATCGCACCTTAACAAGGAGAGAATATTATGGAACAGTCAACGCTTCTCGCCCACAGCGGCAGAACCAAGTTGAGCCGCGAAGAACTGAAAGTGATCCCGACCCCGGAAGGAACTCCCACCCACCATCCGGTTCCCCACTTTGAAATCGTGCAGGCCCTCGTTGAAACCCTGGGCTTCCGCAACATCGGCGTGGTGCGCGATGAGTACGCGGTTTCAGGCGACGGCATGAAGATGTTCGGCGTCCTCGACCTCGAAACCAGCTTTGCGGAGTGCCGGTTTTCCATCGGCATCCGCAATGCCAACGACAAGTCGATGCGGCTCGCCATGACGGTCGGCTATCGCGTGTTCGTCTGCGACAACATGGCCTTCTACGGCGACTTCACCTCCGTCCTCGCCAAACACTCGATGCCCTTCAGCCTGATTGACGCCATTTCCGTGGGCGTGGACAGGATGCAGCGCAATTTCGAGCCTATGCGGCGCCAAGTGGAGGCGGGGCAGGGACTCCAACTGCCCGAAACCCACGCCAAGATGGTCATCTACCGCGCCTTCATCGTAGGCGAGCTCGAAGCGCCCCGCCACCTGGCGCGCCAAGTCCACGACCTGTACTTCAGTCCGCAGTTCCCGGAGTTCGCCTCACGCACCCTCTGGAGTCTCTCAAACGCCTTCACGTCGGCGTTCAAGGAACTGGACCCCATCCCGCAATTCAAAGCCACCGCCAAACTCGGCCCCTTCCTCAAAGCAGTCCGGCGCTAGCCAGCCTGACGAACGGGTTGGCCGTGATCCCCACTTAGCAAAACGGCCCCCTTCCCCAATACTGTCACGGCAGGCAGCGACCTGAAATACGTTTGCGCTTGATTTTGAAGTTTATCTCGCACGACTTATCCCAAACCCAAATCAAATCTCCCCAATCCAGATGGGGCCGCTGCGTATTCCGGGGCAACGTGATCGCGATTCCGAAATTATCCCGATCAGCGTTCCGAAACTGATTCGATCACGATTCCGGGATGAAGCCGATCACTCATTCCGATTTTAAGCCGGTCAGTTTTGGCCGGTTGTCGGAATGGCGATCGGATCAATTTCGGAACGATTTCCACAGGGTCTGGGAACGGAGGGTAGGGGGCAGAACTCGTACCGAGTATCGCCCTGGGGCGAAGGACGCTGGACAACATCTTCGGCAATGAGGTTCCACTGGAAGGTGGAGGGACCACATTGCCAATGAAAAGGTTGTCCATGGAATGTGCCCGACAGAATTATGTGCCCGGCAGGGCCGCGGCCCTTTCTGTTCAGGGCGGTATGAAGCACCTTGGCCACATAATAGTTACAGCGATCGCAACCAATTCAGCAGCGAGGCGTCGGAGTGCCAAACAGGTTGTCGGGGAATCCTGGCGTTGGTTGCACTTTGTAATCTGCATTTTTCAAGGGCCGCTTGCTTGGTGCGGAGGGTAATCTCGGCATAACGATTAGTCGTCTCGAGGCTGGAATGGCCGAGCCAGTCGCGAATGGTGTTCACTTCGACTCCAGCTTCAAGGAGGTGAACGGCTGTGCTGCGTCTCCAAACATGCGGGGAGATGTTTCGCCTCTGACCGTCGGCCCCCATCTTCATGATCTGCGCCGTGTGACGCCGGACGATCTTGTAAATTCCAAAGCGGGTCAAAGGGGCGCCATCGCCACCGGTAAAGACCGGCCTGTCGGGAGCTTCGGCGGTACCGCGCTCCTCCAACAGACGCTTCAGCAACGATGCTGTCTCCTCCCACAAAGGACAGACTCGCCACTTATCGCCTTTGCCATGCAGGTGAACCGAGGGGTTCGGACGATATTGAATGTTGTCTGCCCGAAGGTCGGCTACTTCTTGCACGCGCGCCCCGCTGTTATAGAGGAATAGCAGCAAGGCTCGATCCCGCAGAGTTCGCCGCCCCGCGGAGGGGAGTGAGGCCAAGGTACTTTCGATCTCCTCACGCTCGAGATAGACGGTCTCGGGCGGCTGAGCCCGCTTTCGAGGGATGGCAGTGACGCGCTGGGCAAGGGCCAGCTTGTCGGGTAGTCGCCTGCCCACATATTCGAAAAAGGCCCGCAAGGCGCCCAAGCGCTGATTGCGCGATTGGACGGTGTTGCCACGGGATTCCTCCAGAGAATTCAGGAAACGACTCACTAGATCGGCACCCAGGTCGTCAATCGTCAAATTTGTGATTCTTCGTTTCAAAGCTCCTGAGGCGAACTGGAGGACCAGCCTCATCGCGTCGGCGTAACTTTTCAGGGTATTCGGGCGGATCCCTTTTTGGGATTTCAAGTAGTCGTCGAAGAACGAGTGAATGAGCGAGCCCAAAGATACTGCCGTCATCGCACACCCTCCTTTCGGCTCCCTGCTGCGAAAGACGCGAAGCGTTGGCTGGCGCAGGCAAGCAACTCCGGAGTAATGGTCAAATAGACTGATGTCGAAGAAGGGCTGACGTGGCCCAGGAACGTCGAAAGGTCGAGGAGGCGAGTCATGGGATCAACACCCGTTCGATACCAGCGCAGCAGTGTTCCTACAGCAAATGAGTGCCGCAGGCAGTGCAGATGGGGTGGAGAAACACCGGCGGGGATGCTAAGGTTCAGCTTCGCGACCAGATCGTGGAATCTTGCGCTGACGGTCGTGGGCTGTACGGGCCGCCGCTTGTTCGGATCAAAAGAGAATAGCGGGCACTCGGCCGGAAGGGCGTCTCGGCGGGCGTCTGTGCGCTGCGGATAATCGCTGATCGCGTGTGCCATCCGCGGTCCGAAAGGAACCAGCCTGTCTTTGCCGAATTTCGCTTTGCGAACCACCAAGAGTTGTTGGTCAAGGTCAACGTCCTGTCGCTGCAATCGGCACACTTCGCCCACGCGCAAGCCCAAACCATAGAGAAGTGCGAAGATCATCCGATAGGTTTCGCCTTGATCGGGAGCCCGCGGATGGGGGCGCAGTTGTCGGGCGAGGTCGAAAAGGCGCCGAACTTGGTCCGGGCTGAAGAGGAATGGTGGGAGCGCCGGCGACACTCGGCGTGGTAAACATTGTAAAGGGGAGATCGCAAGTTTTTCCTGGCTCACCAGCCAATCGAAAAGTCGACGCACTACGCCGAGTAGCTCGTTGTAACTGCGCCCACGACGTCTGGGACGAGAACGGAGAAACCCTTCCAGATGGACTTGAGAAATCTGGTTGAGATCCTCGACCTTCTGCTCGACAAAATTTTTATCGAGGAGACGAAGCACGGACTCCGGCTTCTCCATTCGCTTGCCTAAGGCGTGCTTGTGGGAGAGATATAAGCTGATACTGTTAGCCAAAGGCCCCTCACGGTGGATGTTCATAAGACGTCCTCCCCGTGGCCCAGGGCCACTTCACGAAGGGCCTCGAGGTTCACCTTGGCGTAGACCGCCGTCGCATCGGGAGTGCGATGACCGACGAAGTCGCCGATAGTTTTGAAGGACAGGTGAGCATCAACGAGCCCCTGGACAAAGGTATGACGGAACGTGTGCGAGCCCGCTCGCGGCACCTTGATGCCGGCTTTCCGGAGATAGTGTTTGGCTCGAAAGGCCACCGCAGCCCAGGTCATTGGGGTACGGGGCGCCAGTGCCCGGAAGAAAAGAGCACGGCCCGCCGACGGAGGGCGATTCTCCCGGAGGTAATCCAACAAAGCCTCACCTACGATCGGCACCAGTGGGTAAACGGCTGAGTGCCCTGCCTTGCGTCCCCGCACGTGTAAGCGGTCTCGTTCCCAATCGACGTCTTCCAGCCTCAGGGCCGACACTTCACGAGCGCGCAAACCGTAGGACGCGAGGAGCAGCAGGATGGCGTAGTCACGTTTCCCGGTAGGGCTGCGGCGGTCTACTGCCGCGAGCACGCGCTGGAGATCCTGCTGTGAAATCGAACGTGGTAGTCCGGCGAGGCGATACCGCCGCGGCGATTCGATTGCTTGGCTCAGATCGTGCTTCAGAATGCCTGTTTGGTGGAGGTAACGAAAGAAAGTTTTAAGGATGCTACAAAGACTTTGTACCGAACGCTTGTCGAGAGACCTCCCCGCCATGGTGACGAAAGCACTGATCGCCGCCGGCGACAGATCGGTAAGCGATGGAGTCCCGGCATGGCAAAAATGATTCTCCAGTTGGCGGAGGTGGTGTTGGTACTGAACAACGGTAGTTTCTCGTAGACCTCGATCGCGTCGCAGGAAATCGAAGAAATGCGGGACGCTTTTCGCGAATGGGTCGGACAGGCCGTGAGATCTTCCGTTGTTGGGGTAATCGGGAATGACGAGGTGCAGCAGTTGCCGGATGATACTGCGAACTGGCTGGGCCGAGAGCTGGCGCTTCGACTCGCTCTGGCCGGCTGCTCTATGCTGCTCCAACCAGTGATGCACAAACGGTTCAAGGCAAGCTGGGAGTTGGTCCCACTGGCTTGCTCCAGATGCGCACGCGAACTCCCCGAATATTACGAGGACCGGAACTCGGTAGAACACGTTCCGGGCAGCGTAGCCGTTCTCAGAGAGCCAGGTGACGTAGCGTTCTATCGCATCGCCGATCCAACTGGCGCGGATTCGGTCGATGGTGGCAGGTCGGATAAAGTAGCGCTCTAACACGATGATCTCCTTTCTCAAATGAGATAGAGGAGATCATCGCACTCTACGGCGAAACGTTATGTGCCCAATCCCTGCCTTCAGGGCACAAAAGCAGCCGGGCCCAAGCACGCCGGGCACATAATTTGGTCGGGCACATTCCATGGAGTATGTGCCGCGGCACATACTCCATGCGAAAGCTTAAAGAAGTATTGCGATTGCGCTACGATCTGGGACTGGGGCAGCGGCAGATCGCCCGGAGTTGCTTGATTGGGCAGGGTACCGTTTGTGAGTACCTGAAACGCGCCGAGGCGGCAGGAGTCAGTTGGCCGCTGCCCGAAGGCTGGAATGATCGCCAACTGGAGGCGGCCGTATTTGGAGGCACGCCGCGGCACGTCTATCAGACCCGCAAGCCTCAACCAGATTATGCCCAGCTTCACGAAGAACTCCAACGCCACTCTCACCTGACGCTGCAGTTGACCTGGGAAGAATACCGGCAGGTGCACCCGGATGGCTATGCTTACAGCCGCTTTTGCGAACTCTACCAACGTTGGCGACAGCAGTTGGACGTGGTGCTGCGCCAGGATCATGCACCGGGTGTGAAGCTCTTCGTCGACAACGCCGGGGCCACAAACCCCATCCATGACCCGACGGGTGAGCTGGAGCGTCAGGCCTCAATCTTCGTCGCCGTCCTGGGGGCCAGCAACTACACTTATGCCGAAGCCACCGCGAGCCAGGCGCTGGAGCACTGGATCAGCTCTCACATCCGTACCTTCGAATTCCTGGGTGGTTGTCCTAAGCTAGTCATCCCTGACAACACCAGGACCGGTGTGAATCGCGCCTGCCGCTACGAGCCCGATCTGAACCGTACTTATCACGAACTGGCCATGCACTACGGGATCGGAGTGCTCCCCACGCGGCCTTACAAGCCCCGGGATAAAGCCAAGGTCGAAACTGGCGTGCAGATCGTCGAGCGTTGGATTGTGGCGGCGTTGCGGCATCAG
Source organism: uncultured Acidobacteriota bacterium (assembly GCA_963831905.1). GTDB lineage: Bacteria > Acidobacteriota > Terriglobia > UBA7540 > UBA7540 > CAVROP01. Next base: position 97,157 of record CAWHRX010000011.1, read on the forward strand.
AAGTTCTTCAGTCTGGGGGAACTCAACCGGGCGGTCCGCGAGTTACTCCATAAACTACAATAGGCGAGGCACGGCCGAGCAATGGACCAAGGAAGGCAAGCAGGCAGCGCATGGGACCCGGTTATCGTGTCATCGGTTCCGGGCCAATGAAGCGCGCATACCATTGAGCCTGCTGGCCTACAACCTGGGCAACCTGTGGCGCCGCCTCGTGCTGCCGAAGAGAATCGGCGCATGGTCGCTGACAAGCCTGCTGCAGCGGCTGGTGAAGACTGGCGGGCGGCTGATCAAGCACGCCAGGTACCACGGGTTGATGTTGGCCGAGGGACATCTGCGCCGGCGCTTGTTTGGCCAGATGCTGCGGCGGATCTGGGCGCTGCCGGTGCCGAACGGATAGCACACCGATTGCGGCCGCAAAGTCTGGGGAACACTGGGAAGGGACGGTGAGGTGTCCGAGAAATCGATGACGGGGCGGCAAGCCGGGCTCGTCAGACGCGCAATACTGGCCATCGGAACGCGCGACCTTGGGTGGGGCCTGATCTAATGATAAGTTTCGTTGTGTCGATGGGAGGAGAAGTGTACGATGGGCACGGGTAGGAGGTCCAAATCGGAAATCCCAGGTCAAATATCTGCGCAGAGGCGTTGCCCGATTTGCCTGGGAATCTGATGGAATAGCGCACGCCGGCGTCGGCGCGTGAGGTCGACTGCTGAAAACTGCAAGCCAAGTGGTCCAGACCAATTCTGGAGGCAAGATGAATAGACGAGTCTCGCTCGGAGCGCTGGCGCTTCTGGTGCCCTTCGGCACCCACGTCAGCGCTCAGACTTACAAATCCCACATCGAACACCCTATCGTCCGCTACCAGATTACGGCCAAGTACGATCCAGCCACCAAGAAAGTGGCGGGCCACTACCACCTTACTTGGTGGAACCACACGGAGGATTCGATTCCGGACCTTTACTTCCACCTGTATCTCAACGCCTTCAAGAACCTCGATAGCACGTTTCTACGCGAATCCCATATCACCCGGCGGCGCAGTGTGCTGAGAGAATGGATAGCCGAGCCGGAGGAACAGAAGTGGGCATGGGTGGACGTCGAGAAACTTCAGATTGTTGGCGGCCCAGATCTGACGCCAGCAATAGCATTCGTGCATCCCGACGACGATAATTCCGCCGACCGGACCGTAATCCGCGTGGCTCTGCCGCAACCCATTCCGCCTCACGGCACGCTCGAGCTCTCGGTGGATTTCATTTCCAAGCTCCCGCCGCGCACCAGCAGGCGCACGGGCTATGACGACGATTACATCTTGGTGGCACAGTGGTTTCCCAAGATCGGCGTTTACGAAGGCGCGGGCGAGCGCGGGCGCAAAGAGGGTGGCTGGAATTGCCACCAGTACCACGCCAAAACCGAGTTCTACGCCGATTACGGAAGCTGGGATGTTGACCTGACCGTGCCGTCCAATTACGTCGTGGGCGCCACCGGGTTCTTGCGCCGGACCCAAGACAATCCCGATCGGACTACCACTTTCTCCTTCCACCAGGACGACGTTCACGACTTTGCCTGGACCGCCAGCCCGCACTTTATCAAGCTCGTTCGCACTTTCGACTGGAGCCATGAAGTACGCGGTGACGAACTCATGAATTGGGCCCGAATCCTTAGCCTGCCCGCTGACCAAGTCGCCCTGCGCGACGTGTCGGTTACACTTTTGCTCCAGCCCGACCACCGGAGCCTCGCGGACGCTTACTTCCGCGCCGCCTTCAATGGGCTTAAATATTTCGGTTTATGGTACGGCCAGTATCCTTACGACACGTTGACGGTGGTCGATCCCCGACGCGGTTCGAATACCGGCGGCATGGAGTATCCCACGTTCTTTACAGCCGGCACCTACTTCTGGCCGGGCGAGTATTCCTTCGACCCCGAGGATGTCACCGTGCATGAGTTCGGACACCAGTTTTGGTATGGCCTGGTAGGGAACAATGAGTTTGAGGAAGCATGGCTCGACGAAGGGCTCGACACTTACTCGAGCGGCAAAGTCCTGGAAACCGCGTATGGCCAGGATTGCCGTTATGAATATGTTTTCGGCATGCCGATCCTCGTTTACTCGTGGCTCGATCTCGAGTTGCCGAAGTTCCCCTTCGCAGGGGTCGGAGCTATCCCGATGGGTAGTTACTTCGCGTGTGTCGGGACGCCGGAACGCACCAACCTGCGCCTTGGATACCTCGAACATGCCAAGGACGACGACTTGGTTCGGAATGGATGGGAATATTTGGATGGAAATAGTTATGTGTTCAATTCTTATGGGCGACCGAGTCTTGTGCTCCGAACCCTGGAGAGCTACTTGGGCTCGGAGACGATGGCGCGCGTCATGCGCACCTTTCAGCAACGCTGGCGCTGTCGTCACCCTGCCACTCGGGACTTTATCAAGGTGGTGAACGAAGTCTCCGGGCAAAATATGGACTGGTTTTTCGAGCAGTTCTTCTACAGCTCGAACGTGGCCGACTATGAAGTCAGTGACCTCAGCAGCGAAGCCCTCGAGGGCAAAGTCGGCGTTTACGACGAAGATGGAAAGAGGAACACTTACCTTGAACGGGACGCTGCCAAGGTCGCTGAGGAAAGCAAGGGCCAGCTCTTTCGTTCTACCGTCGTGGTGCGTCGTCGGGGCGAAGCCCTGGCGCCTGTGGATGTGGTGATCCGCTTCGATAACGGCGAGACCATCGAAAGAAGCTGGGACGGGAAGTATCGGTGGGTGAAATTGGTTTTTGAGAAATCCTCCAAGGTGGCTTCGGCCGAAGTTGACCCGCAGCGAAAGCTGGCGCTGGAGGCAAACTTCACCAATAACAGCCGGCTGGCCGAGCCGGATAACCGCGCTGCAGCCAAATGGTACATCCGCTGGATTTTCTGGCTGGAGAATCTGTACTTTGCCTCCGGTTTTTTCAGTTGAGGCCTACGGCGTCGATGATTGACCTACTGTTGTGCCATCTTCGGGCGTAGCGCCGGGCACGTTAGGCGCGGATATCAGCGCGGGCAAATCGCTCGGAATGACAGCCAGGGAGGTTCAGAATGAGTATCGGGTCATCCGTTCGACAGGGACTCTCGATCACACGCCGCGGCGGGCCGTCAGTCTGGATTCTGTTTCTTGCTAATCTCGCCCTTGCCGCGGCCGCCGGTTTCCCCATCTATCATGGCATCCAGAGTTTCACCGAGCACAGCCTGATGGGCCGGGAATTAGCGCGCGGCTTCTCTGTTGATTGGTTAACGGACTTCACCTTCAACAATCCGGGTGGCTTCGATCGTTATGCGACGGTGATTGTCTCGGTGGGCTTGGTCTCGCTGGTGCTGAACTCGATCCTGGCCGGCGGAGTGCTGGCACGCTTCAGGGCGCCTCACCTGAACTATTCGCTCGGAGATTTCTTTCGCCACACTGGCCACTACGCCTGGCGTTTGCTGCATCTCCTGGTCATCGGCCTCATTTGCTACTGGATAGTTTTCGAGCTCCAGAATGAAATGTTGGGCCGGTTGGTGGATCACTGGACGGGGAACTGGGCCGATGACCGGTCGGCTTTCTGTGCACACCTCGCCGTCGCCTTGCTGGCACTCTTGGGCCTGGGGTTTGTCAACCTGGTCATGGACTATGCGCGCGTCCGGCTGGTGCTGGAAGATGGAACGGGTGCTATCCAGGCCTTCCTCGCTTCGCTGGGTTTTTCTCTCGGGCGTCTCCGGAGAGCCATCGGCGTCTACGTCGTGCCTTCCTGCTTCGGGCTGGCGCTCCTGGGAGTTTATCGGCTGCTGTTCCCGTGGGGACTCACCAATGCCGCCATCGCTGACGGATCGCATATTCGTGAACTCTTGGCGCTGGCCATCCTTTTTGGTGTTCAACAACTCGTCATGTTCGCCCGTTGCTGGTTCCGCGTCGCCACCTGGGCCAGCGAGTGGTCCTACTACTCCAGCACAAGACGGCCGCTCCCGTAATAGAGATAGAGCTGGGGTACAAGAGCAGTGGGCGACTGATTCATCGACCCATCGGCCCATTGGATCCTTGGTTCATTGCGCCATTACCTGATTGAGTTATTGAATCCTTGGCTCATGCGATCATTCGTTTTCAGGTCAATCCCTCAAGTCCGTCAAAACCATCAGACTTCCAGGATTTCACCGAACAGGGTGAATCTAACACACCAGCTATAAGCTAGTGCCCCGGGTATGGCAAGCTCGTAAATCACCTCCCGGTTCCACAGGCCCGCAGATTGCCAAGTGCCGAGATAACTCTGCGTACGCCGTGTCCGTCTGACGCTTGACTTCTTCGTCTCCATATGCTAACTTAGCCTTTGGTTAAGTTAATAGAAAAATCCGACATCTTAGATTGCATCCGGAACAGCTGGGCCCCCTGGGCCCCGTTGTTGGATCAGGCCATCTTGTTTAAGCCTTGTCGCCTTGAGCCTGTCGAATTCCGCTACCTGCGAGAACGAGCTTTCTGGACTGCCTCAGATCTTGGGCACGCGCTGGGGGTGTCCTCCAATGTCATCATCTCCCGTTGGGAAAACGGAGCTCGCCGCACCCCTTTCCCTACCGAAAGGCTATTCCGTTTGCTCGTGGCCGGGGTATTGACGAACGTGCCCTTGCGCTCCTTGGCGGAGCAGTTAAAAACGCCGTGGCGGCAGGCTCGGGCGCCGCTTAGAATCTGCCTCGATCCAGAGAAGAGCAGCTATGAGTACCGGTGGGCGCGCCCACCGCGGCAACTCCCCCCCACGATGAGCCGCCTGTTTTGGGATACGGATACGCACAAGCTCGACCTGGCACGCCACGCGGATTACATCATCACTCGCGTTCTCGAAAAAGGTGATCTCGAAGACTGGAACTGGCTGCGCTGGACCTACGGCGACGCGCGCATTGCGCGCCTAACCAGGGAAAACCGTAAGCTCAATCGGCAGACGGCCCACCTATGGCAAAACGTACTGCTCACAAACGCGAGAGCCGGCTAGCATTCCCGGTCGTCCTCCCGGGTCGAGTATTGAGGCTATGGGTGTCGCTTTCCGGTCTTCCCTCGCTCGGCTCCTTCTATCTGGCTGGGGGAAGTGGACTGGCTCTCCACTTGGGCCATCGCCAGTCGGACGATCTGGACTTCTTCTCAAGGCGTTCCTTCAGGCCCGAGTTGCTGGCCCGCCGCCTTACTATTATCGCCAGCCCTCAGCACTTGAGTATGGGTGAAGGAAGCGTTGGGTGCTGGATCGCCGGCTTCAAGATTCAGTTCCTCCATTACCCTTATCGTCTCTTGCGCCCACTACATAAGACGAAGTACGGCGCGCTTGCGGACCCACAGGACATCGCACTGATGAAGCTAATCGCCATCGGCCAGCGCGGCAGCAAGCGGGATTTCGTTGATTTGGCCTGCTTCCTTAGGAAGTTTCCGAATGTCTCCCTGGGCGAACTGCTGGAACTCCTAGAGCGAAAGTTTGGCAGCATGAACCGCGCCCGCCTGCTGCGCGCGCTAACTTACTTCGTGTTAGCGGCGGCGAGAATGGGTCCATTATGGCGGGTCCAGATTGGACAACACCGCCGGGCGTGAATGGCGGCGAGCTAGGAGACCAGAGACGGGTGGATGAGTGCCAAGGCCCAGTTTTGAGGTAAAGTAAAGGTGGTGCTGAAGGTATGCTGGGATGAGTCCGAGGCAGAGCCAACGGCGCGATGATCAGTAGCGCCCCGGAGAGGAGCAAGATTCCCCTCCGAGGCATGAGCTTCTGGGAGCATCACCTCCCATGGGCCCTCCTGAAAATCCTACAAATCCTCTCCAAAATCAAGCGACCTCTGCGGGGAAGGGTGGGAAGCACCCGCGACGCCGAGCGCGCAGGCGGCGGTGTTTGCTGAAGGGTTGCGGGCAGGTTTTCCGGCCCCAGCAGCCGGTGGCGCGCTATTGCGGTGAGGCGTGCCGGAGGGAAGCCGGCCGCTGGAGACGGTGGAAGGCGCGGCGACGCTATCGTCGGTCGCTGAGCGGCAAGCAGAAGCGGCGGGCCCAGAGCCGCCGCTACCGGGAGCGCCGGAAGGAACGGCAAGCGCAAGAAAGCGCTGCCCTCACTGCCGCGAGGGTCATCCCTATGAAATTTTTTTTCGTGCTCCTGCGATCGACCGGGATGCTATGTGGAGTTTGATCGCACCCGACGGTCGCCGTTGCAGCGCTTTTGTTCCCACCCTTGCCGCCACGCGCTAACGCGAGTTCTCGAGCGCGAGCGGCGCTGGCGTGAGCGGCGGCACGAGCCAGCGCGAGGCCAGAGCGCCCGCCGAACCCGATGGCCCCTGCGACGATGAAAACCGGCAGAGATCGTCCCGATATATTGCCTTTGCCGCCGCCCTCCCGCTAACGTCGAAGTGCACACAACTGAGAGGAAGGGGGAACGAGGGGAGTCAAGGTGGTTTTCTTCGTTCTCTCTTCTTCGATTCGAGGTCAGGGAGACGTCGGTGCTGCGCTGGGTACAAGAGAGTCCGCTGCCCCTCCCCGTGGACGAGATCGGTGAACACTACGGCCGTTATCGACTCCACCTCCCGGAGGCGGAACGGGCCATGGCGCGGTCGCTGGAGCGCTACGGGCAATTATCGCCGGTGGTGGTCTGCCAGCGCCAAGATCGCTACGAGCTGATCGATGGGTTCAAGCGCTTGGGCGCAGCGCGTACCCTGGCACGCATGTCACATCTGTTCGCCCGCCCGATGGAAGCGGACGAGCGCACGGCCAAAGCGGCCATCTACGGACTGAATCGCGCCGGAGGCCGAACCCGGGAATTGGAAGAAGCCTGGATTATCCAAGCGCTGGTTCGGGAAGACGGTTTGAGCCAAGTGGAGGTGGCGGAGTTGTTGGGCCGCCACAAAAGTTGGGTATGTCGGCGCCTGGCCCTGATCGAGCGACTGGGAGCCGAGGCGCGAGAAGAACTGCGCGTGGGACTGCTTTCGCCCACCGCCGCACGGCAGATGGTGCGGTTGCCGGAGGGCAACCAGGCGGAGGTTCTCCAAGTGGTTCGGCGGGAAGCGCTATCCGGGGCGGAACTGACGGGTGTGGTGGATCTGTGGTTGCAGTGCCCCGGACGGGAACAGCAGGAGTATGTTCTGGCACAGCCTCGGGAAGCCTTGTCGCAAGTCCGCGGCTACCTTCCTGCGGTGCGGGATCCCCGCCTCAGCGAAGTCGGCAATCAGGTCGGCAAGCGGCTGGGAGTCTTGCTGGACCTGCTGGGGCGCATGGAAGTGTGGCTGGCGCATCGGGGCCGCACGGGACTCACTCCGGAAGACCGCGTGGTCTTGTCCCCGCGCTTCCTGAGGCTGTCGCGGGAGGCCGGATCGGTCGCCGCCTTGAGCCAAGATCTGGTGGGCGAATTGGAGAGGCCATGAAAGAACTCCTCCGGAATGAGGTGGTCCGCTTGTGGTATGGAGGTGCTTCCCGTCGCCGCATTGCCCGCCAACTCGGCCTCAATCGCAAGACGGTGGCGCGGATGCTGGCCGAGCATCAAGATCGCCGAGCCGGCAAGCCTCCGGCCCAGGGCACGCGCCGGCCTAGCCTCCTCGATCCCTTCGCCGAAACCATCACGCAACTGCTGGCGCGCTACCCGGACTTGACGGCGGTGCGCCTGCACGAAGAGTTGCGTCAGCAGGGTTTCAAGGGCGGCTACACGATCGTGAAAGAGTGGCTGCGCGAGGTGCGGCCCAGGCCCCAATCACCCCCGGTGCGGCGCTTCGAAACCGGTCCTGGGGTGCATTATGGTAAGTTTCGCGTCATGGTAAGAAGCGGCGGAGACTCGAGTTTTGACAGCAAATCTCCGCCGCATTCGCTACATAATGCGCCTACAGAGCCTCGAGCCACTCGATGAGCCTCGACGAAAGTCGGGGCGGCGGCGCCTGAGTGGGGTGGGGGCCCTCGGCAAGTTCGAGGGCCTTGCGTTTCATCTCAAGATCCGCCTGAACGTACATGTCGGTGGATTTCATGTCCACGTGTCCAAGAAAATCCTTGACCATTACGAGGGGCACCCCAGACTGAAGCAGATGCATACCCTTTGAGTGCCTCATAGAGTGCGGACTTATTCCCGGGCGAGCCAAAGAGGGCATAGAACTTGCGGCCCGCCGCAAGTGCTTGAGCAAAATGTACCGGGCACCGTGCCTGGTCAATCGGGATCCGTGCGCGTTTTGAAACAATGGCTCTTGTTCGTCGAGACGCCATCCCTGGGCAGACAGGAACACGCGGACGAGTCGCGCCGATTGAGGCAGTAAAGGACATAGGCGTTCACGGCGTCCTTTGCCGCGAACCCGAACGAATGGTGGCGTCTCCAAATGAAAGTCGCGGGGCGCCAGGTCAAGCAGTTCCTGAATGCGAGCGCCGGTGTCATAGAGCACGCTGAGGAGTACATAGTCACGTTCTCCGTGCTTGGCCAAACGATCGACTTGTGCCAACAGGTGGCCAAGTTCCTGCTCGCTCAGATAGCCCAGAACAGGGCGGAGCGCTTTTTTGGCGGGGATGGCCAGAACCGGGCTGCACAGAGCAGCCAGCGGTGGCTCGCGCCCTGCGATAAAGCGAAAGAAGGTCTGAATCGCCGCCAGCCGTGCATTTCGCGTCCGAGCCGTGTTGCCCCGACTGGTTTCCAGATCAGCCAGGAAATCCAGGACCAATGGACCAGTGAGATTCTCGATAGCCAGTTGATCAACGGGACGTCCGCACCGCGCAGCGGCAAACTGCAGCAGCAGCTTCACCGAATCCCTGTAGGACGCGATCGTATGCGGGCTGACACCGCGCTCGGCAGCGAGATAACGCAGGAAGAAAGTAGATAGCAGAGTGGCAAGAGTTGGGCTGTTCATCGACAACCCCCTTCCTGGATCAGGTACCCGAAGCGGGCTTGGTGTCGCCGGGTGATTTCACCCATGAGATCCGGGGTCAATTGCAGGTATCGTTGGGAACTGGCCAAGCCGACATGGCCAAGATATGTGGCCAGAAGGGGCAACTTGGCCCCGAGGTCAACGTTCTGTTCACACCACAGCAGAAGCCGGAGGGCGGCAAACGAATGGCGATAATGCCGATATCGGCATTAACGTCAGCATGCCGACTCCCGGATTATGCCGAATTCTTTTTAAAATACATCGGCTGGAGGGGCTCGGGCCGTCTTTGGATTCGGCATAATCAGAGCCCTTCCAGGAAGGCTAACAGTTTGTCATCCGGCCGGTATCGTGTTGGCTTGGCACCGAGGGGCTCAGTGCGCGAGAGTGCCTTCTCCTTCAACCGCATGTCTGCGTGGAGATACATGTTTGTTGTCTCCGGAGATTCGTGCCCCAGCCAGAGTGCGATCACGGAGCGATCCACGCCATGGTGAAGAAGGTCCATGGCTGCGGCGTGGCGACAGACGTGCGGGCTGACCTTCTTCCGTTTGAGGGACGGGCAACTCGGCGCGGCCAGATGGGCGTATTTGGTCAGGAGACACTCGATCGCATCACGGCTAAGTCTGCTGCCGCGGATGCTGGTAAAGACTGGATCTTCGGGCTGACCGTGGCGCTCCCGTAGCCACGCGCCCACCACCCCTGCCGTTTCTGGACGAAGCGGCGTGCAACGCAGTTTTCTGCCTTTCCCGAGACAGCGCACATGGGCCCCCGTGCCCAGCACCACGTCCTGGCAGGTCAGCCCAATCAGCTCGGAAACCCGCAGACCGGTCTGGACCGCGACCAGGATTAGGGTTCGATCGCGACGCCCGATCCAGGTGGAGCAATTCGGAACCGCGAGCAGTGCATCGATCTCTTCCCGGTTGAGAAACTCGATCGGCCTTCGTACATGATGTTTATTGGGCACCGCCAGGATCCGCTGGCAATGCAGGGCATGCGCGGGTTCCTCCAAAGCCACGTACCGGAAAAAAGAGTGGATGGCTCCCAGCCGAACGTTCCGCGTGCGGGCGCTGTTTTTGCGAGCACTTTCCAGGTGATCGAGGAAGAGACCAAGGAAGGAAGCATCGAGGTCTTCGATGCGGAGTTGGGAGGGGCTTTTGTGAAGCCGATCTTTGGCGAACTTCAGAAGCAGGCGGAAACAGTCCCGATATCCCGCTACAGTATGCGGGCTCGCTTGCCGTTGGCGAAGCAAACGATCGGTGAAGAAAGCTTGCAGGAGAGAAGGAAAACTGGCGGTAATCACGGTTGCACCTCCCGCTGAATCAACCGGCGGGTAGCCAGCTGAAGGAGTTCAGGCACAGCTTGAAGGTACCAATAGGTGTCGTTCACATGGACGTGACCCAGGTAGGTGGAGAGCTTGGGGAGTTCCCGTTCAACGTCGAGCCCGGAGCTATACCAGTAGATCAAGGTGCGGGCGGCAAATAGATGACGCATATCCTGCAGCCGGGGACCGTGGCCATGGCCCTTGGCTCCTGGGCGGAGGCCGATGCATTGGGATAGTTTGGCGAACGTGTATCGCGCTCTCCATTCTGTAATCCGGCCACCCTGCTCGGAGATGAAAAAGGCAGGAGAGAGCGGTGTGGGGAAAAGGCGATCTCGGGATTCGGCGTACTTTTCCAGGGCCTCTACGGTGGAAGGATGAACCGGAACATAACGCGATTTTCCGAACTTCGCCCGTCGGATATGAAGGATGCCGAGTTTGAGGTCGACATCGGGTCGGTCCAGACCCAAGGCTTCGTTCACCCGCATTCCTGTCGCCACCAGTAAGCCGAAAAGGGTCGTATAGGTGTGGGCGCGGAGCCCCTGAGGAGAGGAGAGTTGTTGAGTTCGGCGGAGGAGCTTTTCAATCTCTTCGTCGCTATAGATGTGAGGGGGCTTGCGTCGGTAACGATGCGGGAGAAACCCTAGGGGAGGAATCTCGGTGCGAGGGTCGACGGTGCTATGCCAAACGGCGAAGCGCCGGACCATTCCTAAATGCCAAGCCCAGGTAGCGGGTTGGGCCCAGGGGGGCTGGGTGGCCCAGCGAAGAGCCAATTCCCTGGTGATGTAAGGCGCACCCTTGGTTTGGAGAAACGCCACAAAATTCCGTAACAAACCTTCCGCCTCTCGGAGCCGGAACCCGAGGCCGCGGCGAATGCGCAGGTAGTCCTTCAACGCCTGTTCCAAGGGTTTCATTGTTCACCTCCCATCGGCCAAGGGTGAGCCAGCGACCGCAGGCCCTGGAAGTCGACCTTGGCGTAGATCTCGGTTGTCTGGAGGGTGCGGTGCCGAAGGACCTCTGCGATTTCTCCCATCGTGGCCCCGGAGCGCAGCATGGAGGTCGCCAGGCTGTGACGAAGCAGGTGGGCTCCCTTGAGAGGCGGGTATAAGTCTGCGCGAGCGAGTGCTCGGCGAACGATCGTCGACAATGTGGAAGGGTGCGCAAAGCCCCGGCGTGGTGCCCTCGTACAAACGAATACTCGACGCGTTCGACAAGCGGGACGACCTTGAAGCAGGTAGGAGGCCAGAGCATGGCCCACCTCCGCAGGCAAAGGCATCCGGTCGTGGAGCAGCCCCTTGCCTCGAACAAGGATTTCGCCGGCTCTCCAGTTGATGTCCTCGAGCTGGAGACCGACCACTTCCCCGGCGCGAAGACCCAGACGGGCGAGCAGGAGAAGGATGGCGTAGTTGCGGCGACCGACCACCGTGCCGCAGTCACAGGCTTTGAGCACACGTTCGACTTCCTGGGGAGTCAGGTACTTGGGCACGGTGGACAGCCGCCAGTTCGCCACTGTGGGCACCGCGGCCGCCAAGTCGGCTCCCAGTTCTCCCTTCTGAAACAGGAACCGGAAGAAAGAGCGGAAAGCCGTCGTCATCAGCTGCGCTCTTCTGACCTCCCTGCCGCGGGTGTGCCGCAAGATAAAGTTCGAAATATCGGAAGCTTTCAATGCTTTCAGAAGAAGCGGTCGGCCGCGGAAGCGCTCCAGGAGAAACTTACGAACAAAAGATTGGTATTCCAGGATCGTGTGGGCGACAAGCCCGCGCTCTGTGCGCAAATGTGTTTCGTATCGGTTGAGAATGTGCCCCAACGGTGATCTGTCGCAAGGCAGATTTCGAGCTGGAACGAGGTTCTGTTTTCGCAGATGATCGAGAAACTGCTGGAGGGTCCTTAAATCGCCCCTGCGCTCTCGGTGCTTGCGCTTGAGAAATGCCTCCACCAGCGGCTCATCAAGGTCGGCAACTACCCGTCCGTTTCGTTTCAGCCATTGCCCTAAATTCGTAACCAGCTTCACTTTGCATCGCACCGTCTCATCTGCGTAGCCTTGCTCTATCAGTGAGGATGTGAATCTCGGAAGCTGGACAACGAGTGGGTCGGGAAGACGGTTGACTGCTACCAGGTTTAGGAAAGAACTTTCAAGCATGTATCTCCTCCTTACTGGCTTCACACCAGCAAGGAGAAGATAGTCGGATTATGCCGAGTTCTTCTTGTTAGAAAACTACGGAACGGAGCGCTAAACGGAGAGGACGGAAGAGTCACCTCTCCGGATTCGGCATAATCCGGGAGTCGGCATGCTGCCTTAGGTCATGGAGCCGAACACGGCTGTGGCTCGTACGCTCAATGCCGGCGCTTCTCAATACTTGGTAGAAGGCCTCGCGAAGGGCACTGATCGAATACCGTCCCCCGCGTGGACTAAGGAAAAACGGCGTTTGGGGAAGGCAGGTTCCGAAGTGCTCGACAATCTTCGTGCGGCATTGAACAAGCCGCGTGACCAAGTCGGGGGCAAGCGGCACCACTCGCGATTTGTCGAACTTGGTGTGGCGGATACGTAGGGTGCCCGCCTCGAAATCCACGTCGTCTTGTGTGAGCCTCAAGAGCTCCCCGGCCCGCAGTCCGACCAGATACAAAACACGGAGCGCAGTCCCAAGGACAACCGCACGTATTGGGGATGTTCGTCCCGGTGAAAGTTCAGGACAGGCTTGCAGAAAACGCCGACCTTCTTCGCGGCTCAGGACACGAGGCACAAACCTGCTTCGCACAATCCGTAAGGACCGAAGATCCGGTACTAGCACGCGGGCATCGTCGAGCCGCAAAAACCGGCAGACCTCGCGGATGAGCGTTAGACGATGTTCGCGTGTGGTCTCCGATTCGTTGCCCCTTCGAGCAACGTAGTCGTACACAGTCGTTGGGGTGATGACAGGATCGTCTGCGGACAGCAGAGAGTTGAGAAAGCCATCCAACTCGCGCAAGGCACGGCCCTCTTCTCGGTAGCGGTAGCCCATGGCATGTTTCAGTGTGAGGAATCGGGCAAGCTGTGATGCCAAGGGCGAGACGAATCGGAAGTGGGAATCTGTCGGGAGGGTGTTCATCGGCTCACCTCCTCTTCGGAGATGGCCACCCCGCGCAAGCCGACCAAGTCGACACGAGTGTAGCCGAACGTGCTCTGCGTGGAAGCGTGGCCTAACACGTCGGCGATCGTTTTCAGAGGACGCCCGGAAGCCAGCAGGCGTGTTGCCAGGGTATGGCGAAATAGGTAAACGCCGCGACGCCCTTTTCGGTCAGCGAGGCCTGCGCGCCGAAGCGGCGCCTGCAGGATCGTCGCAAGGTTGTTCTCAGCCGCGAAGGGTTCGAAGGGCGCACAGTGGCGGAGAAAGATGGTGCGGTTCGTTGAAGCTGGCCGTCCGTCTTGCAAGTACGCGCTGAGCGCGTCTGCCACGTCAGGCAGAAGAGGAAGCGCAAGGGGTCTGTCGGTCTTCACTTGGCGGATATCAATCCGTGCCCGACGCCAATCAATCTCGTCGAGACTCAGCTGTCGAATGTCACAGGGGCGCAAGCCGTAGCGGGCGGCAAGCAAAAGGATCGCATAATCGCGGCGGCCCAACGCCGTCGATCTGTCCACCGATGTCAGGATGCGGTCTACATCGGACTGGCTGAGCACGTCTGGCACGTTGACATAGCGATACTGTCGAGGTCGGGGAACCGCATCAGCGAGGAAACTGGAAAGCCAGCCCTGCCCGACGGCCCAACGAAAGAAGACCCGCAGTGTAGAGCCATACGACCGTCGCGGCACTCCATCTTTCGCGTTCTCATAGAACTCACGGACATGAAGCGGCGTCATCCTACCAAGTTCGCTTATTCCGGCACCCTCTAAGTACTCGGCAAAGGCCGACAGCTTTTGGATGTACTTCCTCTCCGTTTTCGCCGCCAGTCCGCGATGTGTTCGTATGAACTGTAGGTATGGTGTGAGAATTGGACTGAACCACGCCCGCGTAGAAGGCGGAGCGCCAACACGGCGCCGAAACCGCCCGTGTTCGTCCGCCTCCAGCAAAATCCTGATCGAGGCTCGCACTACACGGGCTCGGCTAGCGCACAAGCCTTCCACGCGTTGGACCAGATACTGCTGTACAGCTTCGTTGCCGAAGGCCGGCATCGGCCCGCCTCCGTTCTTCTCCAGGTGGCGAGAGAAGCGTAGCCACTCGTGGAGGTACTGGCGAATGACCGGGCTGGCGTAGCGTAGTTGCACGAGACTGCTTCCGACTTGATCAATACGCTGCTTTTGTGGGGACGTTTGGTAGCGCTCGCAATCGGTACCAGAGAACCATTTTGAAAACATCGTAGCCTCCTTTTACGAATTGAAATTGGAGATCTACGATATCTTCAGTGGTGGGCGTTATGGAGAGCCCAAACAACGAAATTACCAACTGACTGCTGCCCGGCGTGCACCTGATGGGGCGTTTCTTACCATGACGCGGAACTTACCATAATGCACCCTATGGTATGCGTACCATAGGGTGCAAGCCCAAATGGATTTTTCCCCCTACGAGATCGTTTTCACCCGCGAAGGACGCCGCCGCGTGCATGCCTTCAGCTATGTGTTGGGCTACTCGCGTCGTCAGTACCTGCACTTCGTGGAGTCGGAGGACTTGCCCACCACCTTGCGCGAACATCGGCGCGCCTTCGAATACTTCCAAGGTTTAGCCGCCACCTGCCTCTACGACAACATGAAGGTCGTGGTGACGGGTTATGACGGCGAGCAGCCGATTTACAACACGCGCTTTCTGGCTTTTGCGACTCACTACGGCTTCCGGCCTTGGGCTTGCCGCCCCCGGCGTCCCCAAACAAAAGGTAAGATCGAGCGGAATTTTTGGTACGCGCAGAGAAACCTGCTCAATGGCCGAACCTTCACTTCCCTCGCGCACCTGAACGAGGTCACGGCCCACTGGCTGGCCACCACCGCCGATGTGCGCATTCACCAGGAGACCAAGCGCCGACCGATCGACCTATACCGGGAAGAGAAGCCTCACCTGCTCCCCTTGCCCGCCCATCCCTACGACACGGCCGTGGTCTTGTACCGCACGGTGAACAGCGAAGGCTGTGTGCCTTACCTGCAGAACTTCTACTCCGTGCCCTGGCAGCGCATTGGCGAGTTGCTGCCCCTGCGCATCACCGAGAAGGAACTGATCGTTTACGGCCCGGACTTGGCGGAGATCGCCCGGCATGAACTCTACCCAGCCGGAACCAGCGGAGAGAAGCACACCCTACCTGAGCATTCCCCGGGCCGCGATCCCTACCGCAAGGTGGAACTCCTGCGGGAGCGCTTCGCCGAGTGGGGAGCGGAAGCCGTACACTTCCTGGACGGGATCCTACAGACCCGCCGGTGTGGAAAGGACGAAGCCTTCCGCGTTTTGGGCCTTCTCGGCACTTACCGACGCGAGGATCTGGTGAAAGCCTTGGAGCGAGCCTGCCGCTACCGAGCGTTCTCTTTTTCAGCCGTGGAGCGCATCCTGGCGGCGCAAGCTCGCCCCCGTTCGAGCTGGGAAGCCCTGCAGGAGGAAGCCCGCGAGCATCTGGACGATGTCCTGCGTGAACCTTCCCTCTCACCTCGTCTCACGGCAGAGTATCAACAGCTCCTGGAGGGGATCGAGAACCCCACGGCAGAGAGCGAGACCGACGACGATGACGGATCTGCGTGACCGCTGCTTAAGCCATTTCAAAATGCTAGGCATCCCGCTTCAGCCCGACACCTTGGACGGAGCGCTGTCGAAAGCAGAGAAGGAGAGTCTTCCTCACCTCAGCTTCCTCGATCAGCTCCTCGGCCCGCCCGCCGCCGCCCGACACGAACGTGCCGTCGCACGTCGCATCCGCGACGCCCGCTTTGCCGAACCCAAGACCCTGGAAGGGTTCGACTGGAAGTTCAATCCCAAGGCCTTCGACCGCCTTCAGATCGAAGAACTGGCCACGGGCGATTTCATTCGTCGGCGGGCCAATCTGATTTTCGTCGGCTGGTCCGGAGTAGGTAAGAGTCACATCATCCAGGCGCTGGGACAGAAAGCCTGTGTGCACGGCTACCGCGTCTGCTATCGCACCTCGGCAGCGTTACTCGCCGATCTGACTGCTTCCCTCGCGGATAAGACCCTCCCGCAGCGGGTGCGCTACTACTCCCGCCCGGAGCTGCTTATCCTCGATGAGTTCGGACTTGACCGGATCGAACGCTCCGAGGGCCCCCAAGCGGCGCATCTGCTTTACAAGATCATCGCCGCTCGCAACCAGAAGTGCTCCACCGCTCTGGTGACCAACGTCGACTTTGACAAGTGGGGCGATTATTTATTCGACGGCCCCCTGGCGATGGCCCTCCTCGATCGCCTGGTGCAAGGCGCCATCATCCTCAAGATCAAAGGCAAGTCGTATCGCGCCCACGGCCCCAAAGCCAGCGAGAAGCCAACCTAACAGACTTCGGTCTGCTTCTCACTCAACTCTACGCACCACAAGGTTGCGCAGGGTAACCACAGCGCTGGCCCCTTATCATCCGCCATAATGGACCACTTTTTCGCCGCCGCCGACATCAACGGCGAGACCATCGAAAGAAGCTGGGACGGGAAGTATCGGTGGGTGAAATTGGTTTTTGAGAAATCCTCCAAGGTGGCTTCGGCCGAAGTTGACCCGCAGCGAAAGCTGGCGCTGGAGGCAAACTTCACCAATAACAGCCGGCTGGCCGAGCCGGATAACCGCGCTGCAGCCAAATGGTACATCCGCTGGATTTTCTGGCTGGAGAATCTGTACTTTGCCTCCGGTTTTTTCAGTTGAGGCCTACGGCGTCGATGATTGACCTACTGTTGTGCCATCTTCGGGCGTAGCGCCGGGCACGTTAGGCGCGGATATCAGCGCGGGCAAATCGCTCGGAATGACAGCCAGGGAGGTTCAGAATGAGTATCGGGTCATCCGTTCGACAGGGACTCTCGATCACACGCCGCGGCGGGCCGTCAGTCTGGATTCTGTTTCTTGCTAATCTCGCCCTTGCCGCGGCCGCCGGTTTCCCCATCTATCATGGCATCCAGAGTTTCACCGAGCACAGCCTGATGGGCCGGGAATTAGCGCGCGGCTTCTCTGTTGATTGGTTAACGGACTTCACCTTCAACAATCCGGGTGGCTTCGATCGTTATGCGACGGTGATTGTCTCGGTGGGCTTGGTCTCGCTGGTGCTGAACTCGATCCTGGCCGGCGGAGTGCTGGCACGCTTCAGGGCGCCTCACCTGAACTATTCGCTCGGAGATTTCTTTCGCCACACTGGCCACTACGCCTGGCGTTTGCTGCATCTCCTGGTCATCGGCCTCATTTGCTACTGGATAGTTTTCGAGCTCCAGAATGAAATGTTGGGCCGGTTGGTGGATCACTGGACGGGGAACTGGGCCGATGACCGGTCGGCTTTCTGTGCACACCTCGCCGTCGCCTTGCTGGCACTCTTGGGCCTGGGGTTTGTCAACCTGGTCATGGACTATGCGCGCGTCCGGCTGGTGCTGGAAGATGGAACGGGTGCTATCCAGGCCTTCCTCGCTTCGCTGGGTTTTTCTCTCGGGCGTCTCCGGAGAGCCATCGGCGTCTACGTCGTGCCTTCCTGCTTCGGGCTGGCGCTCCTGGGAGTTTATCGGCTGCTGTTCCCGTGGGGACTCACCAATGCCGCCATCGCTGACGGATCGCATATTCGTGAACTCTTGGCGCTGGCCATCCTTTTTGGTGTTCAACAACTCGTCATGTTCGCCCGTTGCTGGTTCCGCGTCGCCACCTGGGCCAGCGAGTGGTCCTACTACTCCAGCACAAGACGGCCGCTCCCGTAATAGAGATAGAGCTGGGGTACAAGAGCAGTGGGCGACTGATTCATCGACCCATCGGCCCATTGGATCCTTGGTTCATTGCGCCATTACCTGATTGAGTTATTGAATCCTTGGCTCATGCGATCATTCGTTTTCAGGTCAATCCCTCAAGTCCGTCAAAACCATCAGACTTCCAGGATTTCACCGAACAGGGTGAATCTAACACACCAGCTATAAGCTAGTGCCCCGGGTATGGCAAGCTCGTAAATCACCTCCCGGTTCCACAGGCCCGCAGATTGCCAAGTGCCGAGATAACTCTGCGTACGCCGTGTCCGTCTGACGCTTGACTTCTTCGTCTCCATATGCTAACTTAGCCTTTGGTTAAGTTAATAGAAAAATCCGACATCTTAGATTGCATCCGGAACAGCTGGGCCCCCTGGGCCCCGTTGTTGGATCAGGCCATCTTGTTTAAGCCTTGTCGCCTTGAGCCTGTCGAATTCCGCTACCTGCGAGAACGAGCTTTCTGGACTGCCTCAGATCTTGGGCACGCGCTGGGGGTGTCCTCCAATGTCATCATCTCCCGTTGGGAAAACGGAGCTCGCCGCACCCCTTTCCCTACCGAAAGGCTATTCCGTTTGCTCGTGGCCGGGGTATTGACGAACGTGCCCTTGCGCTCCTTGGCGGAGCAGTTAAAAACGCCGTGGCGGCAGGCTCGGGCGCCGCTTAGAATCTGCCTCGATCCAGAGAAGAGCAGCTATGAGTACCGGTGGGCGCGCCCACCGCGGCAACTCCCCCCCACGATGAGCCGCCTGTTTTGGGATACGGATACGCACAAGCTCGACCTGGCACGCCACGCGGATTACATCATCACTCGCGTTCTCGAAAAAGGTGATCTCGAAGACTGGAACTGGCTGCGCTGGACCTACGGCGACGCGCGCATTGCGCGCCTAACCAGGGAAAACCGTAAGCTCAATCGGCAGACGGCCCACCTATGGCAAAACGTACTGCTCACAAACGCGAGAGCCGGCTAGCATTCCCGGTCGTCCTCCCGGGTCGAGTATTGAGGCTATGGGTGTCGCTTTCCGGTCTTCCCTCGCTCGGCTCCTTCTATCTGGCTGGGGGAAGTGGACTGGCTCTCCACTTGGGCCATCGCCAGTCGGACGATCTGGACTTCTTCTCAAGGCGTTCCTTCAGGCCCGAGTTGCTGGCCCGCCGCCTTACTATTATCGCCAGCCCTCAGCACTTGAGTATGGGTGAAGGAAGCGTTGGGTGCTGGATCGCCGGCTTCAAGATTCAGTTCCTCCATTACCCTTATCGTCTCTTGCGCCCACTACATAAGACGAAGTACGGCGCGCTTGCGGACCCACAGGACATCGCACTGATGAAGCTAATCGCCATCGGCCAGCGCGGCAGCAAGCGGGATTTCGTTGATTTGGCCTGCTTCCTTAGGAAGTTTCCGAATGTCTCCCTGGGCGAACTGCTGGAACTCCTAGAGCGAAAGTTTGGCAGCATGAACCGCGCCCGCCTGCTGCGCGCGCTAACTTACTTCGCGGATGCAGAGTCGGATCCGATGCCCCGGATGCGATGGTCGCTAAAGTGGGACGAGATCAAAAGGCAGTTAGAAGATGCTGTAAAAGATCTCTTCCCCTAAACGGGCGGCCAACCGGGTCTGGGAGGTCCTTTTTCCCCGCCCGCCACTAGATCAAGGTGACGACCTGCTGTCCCCTCGCCAAGTGATAGCGAAATCAATGTCGGCTAACTCCGACTCTCACGGAAGATCCTCGCCTAAACCGCGGTACATCTCCCGGCGGTTCTCCTCGATCTCCTGCTCGGTCGGACTTGCCCCAGGAGGGAGCCTCGCCGTATCGCACTCCCCCAGGTTGCAGTCTGGTTGCCAAGCCAATCTTGGGTGGCTTGCATCACGAATATGGACTCGAGAAGTTCGCTGCATGAAAGCTGGACACGAAAACGGAAACGCGCAATGCTTGCGGATCATAGCCGGAT
Source organism: uncultured Acidobacteriota bacterium (assembly GCA_963831905.1). Lineage (GTDB taxonomy): Bacteria > Acidobacteriota > Terriglobia > UBA7540 > UBA7540 > CAVROP01. The sequence continues at coordinate 117,114 of CAWHRX010000011.1, forward strand.
CTTAGGCACCTAACGTCCGTCGCACAGACTCGAAACCGCACGCTGTCGATCAGGTGTTGGCGCAGAATCGCCGACTTCTCCTCCTGTATATGGTGCTTGCGTTCAGGGAATCAAATGCGGCGCCACAATGCTGAGGAATTCGCGCGACGTAATCACCGTTGTTTTTTTCCAGAATCGCGGAAAGTGCCTCGGGTTGCCGGTCACCAGGTAGTCGGCGCGAGCAGCGTCGGCACATTCCAGAAATTTGTTGTCAGAAGGGTCGCGCGTAACATCAAGCGGTCGCGAGGGGATTACATGACGCGAGCGGGTCTTGATCAGCTGAAGCAGCTGCTGCTGGAGGCCTTTGCGAATCTGAAGCTCTGGGCGCGCGAGCACCTCCTGATACTCGGCGAGGATCGCATCGGAAATATAGAGGTTTGCGGGTCTGGTAATTGCCAGCAGCAAGACAGTCCGTTGGAGACCCTCCGGCTTGAGAGCTGCTGAGACAACGATGTTGGTATCGAGCACGAGCCGGAGTGGAATCATCCCCGCTTAGTCTTTTGAGTGCGGACGGATTGGATGAGACGGTCAATCTGCTGTTGGGTAAGCTTGTGCGTTCCCTTGCGCTGCGATTCCTCCCCGATCACCCGAAGCACCTCCGGCTCGGGCGCGGCGAGGCGCACATAATCTCGGATGCTTAGGAGCACCGCTCGAGGTGTGCCGCGCTTCTCGATCACGAGCGACTGGCGCTCGTCCTCGACCCGTCGCAGCAGCCTGCCAAAATTGGTGCGGGCGCGAAGCGCCGACACTACGATGGTCGCATTCCTCTCACCTGTCTGCATCACAAAACTCTCCAGTTTGTCTATTCGAAGTGTACACTTCATTTCGCCGGGTTGTCAACTCCCGGTTGACAGAGCGCAGGGTCGCGTCAAAGTTTAGGTCGTAGAGACTGGCGGTATGGCGTAGCGGAAGCCATTGCAGGAGGAGGTCTTCACCAAGGATATCGGTGGCGAGGATCAGCAGGCTAGGGAGGAACGCGGATCGGTGGGCGGCCAATTGGATGTGAACGGATAATGTTGAGGATCCTCCAAGCATAAGGTTGGCGTCTTGGATCAGACGCTCGCCAGACGGATCAAGCGCAAAGTTCGGAGCTGATGGTGACCGCAGAAGCGAAGCGGGGCGGCGATACTGTCCGCGATGACTATCATCGGCTGCTGAACTCGCGGCTAGTTTCGGTCTCGCGGTCCAGGTCCTCCAAAGTGTAGTCCAAATACACCCCGTGCTCCTTCAGGAACCCGTCCACCTGTAAGCGCGTTCCGTAACCCAGCATCTTCCGCACCGGTTCCTCGGTGAGCTTGCCGGAGCGGTAACCTTCAAGCGCGAGGCTCTCCAGCAGGGCACGCGGCAGGTTCGCTTCCAGACTCCGGGCAACGTCGTCGGGCAAATCCAGAGTGATTCGCATAAACTTCACCCCCTCAGTTCGAGGAAGTCCTCCATGGCTGCGCCGGCCTCGAAACTCCCTAAGGGCAACCGACCAGATGCTCGTGAGCTGCCGCAGACCCTCGCTTCACCGGCCTCCTCCGCCAAACACACAACTTCTCGGCATTGTGACCAAAACAGCATAGTTCCTATGATCGCCCAAATCCCTGCGGGAGTGGCAACCAACGGTCAGCGGCCGGGATCGGTGCCGCCTGCATACGCCCGCAACTGGAGCTAACCTGATTTGCCCCGTTTCCGCAAAGCCCCATGATGGTTCTCCTCCCCATGGCCGCCCGGGCGTCCGAAGTCCGCACCGCTATTTAAAGCGCTCCTTCCACCGTCCGCGACCGGCTCGCATTGAGCCTGACGTACATCGTCTCATAAGGCTCGTAGTCTTCCCCGGTGAAATGCTCGTGGACCTCTTCCTGCGGCTGATGTCCGGTCCGCCCCTTCAAGCTGTGCAACCCGGTTGCACAATTAGAATGGCTGCCTTCGCTCCACGCTTCCTTCGCCGTTTCCAACCCCTTCGCCCATCCCAACTCTCCGATCTCCGCCGCCGCAATCTGCTTCAATTGATCGTGAATCAACACTCTGGGTAATGGGCATTCCTCCGAGAGTCCACAAGCTCCTTCTTCCTGCACGATCCGAGGCTCTGGGTTTCCACTTCCATGGGCCGTGCCTCATTCCTCTTCTGTACCTGCAATAGACAGTGCAGGTCTGAGTTTTCTTGGGATTCTGGGTTCAGGTCAAGCTGCCACATATATGCCATTTTCTGGAAAACATCCCAGCAGATCGTCACTTTCTTCGTGGCTTTGGCTTGCTGTACACTCTGAGCGCACGCAGGGTATAGAAAGGCTCCCCGTGCACCGCCAGCGCCACACCCAAGCCGCGCATTGAGCCGTCAGTGGCTCGCCGCAAGGTGGAACTACTTGCCGAGTTCCATATTCTTCCAGCTGGACATCGGCTGCCGCTGACCGACTGACACATCAACAAAACCGCATTCAGCGGCGCAAGAAGCAGACTCGATTGGCCCAGTCCCATCGCCCAGCTTCCTCGAAGAGGTTCAATAACCCCCGCACTAAGCCGCCGATGTCGTGCGGCGGTATGGTTTTGTCGTTCACGAAGATCACGCCGCCATGGATCCGGTCCTCTTGCGCCCATGCTTTCAGGAGGGGTGGGAATGTCCTTCGATCATAGGTAACCAACGTCAACCCTTGCGCAGCGGCTTTCTCCAAGCAAGCGGAATCGTTCAGACCCAAGTAGCTGCCTTGCTCCCACTCGGCCATACAATAGACCTCTACGCCCCGGACCCGGCGGCGCAGGCCGGCTGCTACCTCGCGTGAGACGTGTTCGTCGAGAAGCAGTTTGAGCACTCAGCGTCCCCTCCGCTTCCGGCAAATGACATCGGCGGCCCCGGGCGCCATGTGCTTCAGCGCCTCAAAGTCCACCGAATCGTTCTCAGACAGTGCCTCCTGGATTTCTTCGGGGAACGACTCCGCATAGTTAATGGCGGCTTGAACCTTAGGTTCTGGCCACCGGAGGTGTCGGGCCACTTTTGATACGTCGGCGTTGTAACTTCGGACAAGCAGCATTACCTCCCACACGGCCAGGCTGCTGCCCTGGACGTAGGCCTGCCTCCCGGCGGCCGAATCTCGAAAGTCGATGAAGGCAAATTCCGAACGCCTCAAGCCCTCCTCGACCAAGCGTGCGCCGGCGTCGCTCGGAGTCCATCCGTGCCGGTTTGCCATGCGCTTAAGGCGCTTTCCGCTCGCCATGGGCAGACGCATACTCACCACCATCGAATGAATTGCTTTCATGCACTCAGCCTCCCTAGTGTAACTCCTGTAACTATTGTAACATTGGAGGGGAGCTCGACTGCAAGGACCCTTTTGAGCCACACCAAACCTCCTTGAATCCCTCGAGCGCGCAGGCCCTCACTTCCTCCTTGGTTTTGGCCTGCCGCAAACACTAATCGCTGGCACTGTATAGCAAAGCTGCCCGTGCTCGGCCATGTGGCGATAAGCGCAAAGCGTCAGAAGGTTCTAGAGTGAATCATTTCCCTGCTGGCTCCGGACGGACTGCGGCAGTTGATCGAGACTAAGTCGGCCACTATGCCCGCTGCTCACTGCCACGGCCTGTTCGATAGCATTTTCGAGTTCCCGAATGTTCCCCGGCCAGGCATAAGCCTTGAGAACCTCCATGACCTCCGGGGCGAAATCCAGCACCCCCTTCCCCATCGGCAGGGCAAACTTTCTCAGGAAGTGCCGCGCCAAAGGTTCGATATCGCTGGGACGTTCCCGCAGGGGCGGAACGTGAATGGGAATGACGCTGGCATAGTAATAGAATTCCTTGCGGAACTGGCCATTCGCGACCATCTTCTTCAGGTTGCGGCTGGTGGAAGCAATCAAGCGCACATCGACGGCCACCTCCCTGGAGCTGCCCAGAGCGCGGACGGTCCTTCCCTGAAGAAGCTGCAGCAACCTGACTTGTATGCCCAAGCTGATTTCACCGATTTCGTCCAGAAAGAGCGTGCCCCCGCGGGCCGATTCTATGATGCCCTCGCGGTTGGATTTGGCGCCCGTCAATGCGTCCTTTAGATATCCAAACAACTTACTTTCCAGCAGCGGTTCCGGGAAGGCCCCGCAGTTAATCGAAACAAACAGCTTTTCCCGGCGTAGACTGGCCGCGTGGATGGCGCGGGCCACCAACTCCTAGCCCGTGCCGCTTTCCCCGGTAAGCAACACCGTGCTGGTGGTGGGGGCCACGGTCCGCACCATCTCCAGGATGCTCTGAATCTGCCGGCTTGCGCCAATAATGTTGTTATGCGCAAAGACACGGAGCAGTTCCCGGCGCAGGCGCACATTCTCTTCACGCAACGCCAACTCTTCGAGCGCCCGGTTGACGGTGAGTTTCAGTTCCTCAACCAGTTTGTCCGTCTTGATGATGTACCGATAGCCGACGAAGCCGCGGCACCGAGAAGATTTGAAAACTGTCGCCTTGAAGACCCAGAAGTTGTTCTCCGGGCGGCATAGCGCAAGAATCGCCTCTGAGTGAATCCCATGGCAATGACACCGCAGGGCAAGGCGCAATAGGTCACCGTGACTGACAAACACAACTTCATCTGTTCTCAGCTGAGCTTCTTCCTGAATGGATCGAGAATTCCCTTTCGAACTGACTGCTCCATTCGGCTTTCCCATCGCTTGAACCTCCTAAATGGTTGCTCACTCACATAGTAGGTGAGCGCGCGATAAATGTCAAGTCTTTTTTCATAGGTCCGAATCTGCTAACATCGCTCTAGAGGCATTGAAACCAAATGAATTTCGGGGCATGGTTAGCGGAACGACGGAATGATTCGGGGTTGAGCCAGCGAGACTTGGCGAAAAAATGCGATCTCAGCCCCGCTTATGTGGCCGCATTGGAGCGGGGTACATCTGAGCCTCCCCCTTTGAGCACTTGCAAGGCTTTAGCAAGGGCGCTTGCGATCAGTTGGGAGGACGTGTGGAACCTTTCTTTCGCTGCCCGTTTAAGGAAGTGGCTTAAGCACGAAGGATTCACAGGAATGTCCGAGACGAAACTCCTCGAAATCGTTCGGAACATCAAATCCGCAAGCGAATAGCCATCCGTCCCAGCCCTTTCCCCCAGTCGTGCCGATTGACACGATTATGACGGACTGGAAAGCAGACATAGAGGAGGCGACCAAGGACTTTATCCCCGTCTCTCGCCTTGCTCGTGCGCTGGATCAGGCCGGTTCGGCGCTAGGTCTTTGCCGATCAGAACCGACAGAGGAGGTTGCGACCACCGCCTTAGCCTGGATGAGCAGGGACAGTTGGCGCTCGAAAGCCGCGAAGTCGAAGGAACCGTCAGTTAGGCAGGGGATCCAATGGTCGTCGGGGAGGCTAGGAGCCCAATCACAGGGCTCATAAATCTTGATCCCGTCGGAGATGAGCGCGGCGTAATAACTGAAACAGCCTTTAGCCATGACCAAAACGTCGGCCTCAATCATTTGCTCCATCGTCCAGATGGCGTCGACGTCGAGAAAGAACTCGACATCGGGCAAGGATAACTCCGCGAAATCGGAACGATTGCCCTGCGAATAGACGCGAATTCTGTAGTTGAGCTTGTGAGTTTCGAGGAGCGATTTCACCGCTGTGATTGTTCCTAAAACCGTTTCGTTGCTCGTGAAATAATAAGGATTATCGGCCGTAACGTCACCGCGACGGATGTGCACGGCGACCGTCACCGCATCCGTCGTACGTGGAGACTTATTCAGATAGTATTTGCGCCTGAACTCGGGAATCATGGCTCTGAAACTCTGAGCGAGTTCATCGCTACGGTGGCTCCATCCGAGGCATAGCTCGAGTGCAGCAACGCTGTGGCAATAGCTGACCACCTTGGGTCTATCAGTTTCGCAAACGGCCTCACCCGCACCGAGATTGAAGAGTGTTTCCCAAGCTTCGACCCACTCTTCCATGGGCCGGCTGGCATGCTGAATGAAAGTGAATGGCGTGTGCACGTAGGTAAGGCCGGAAGAACGGGCGAAATTGATCGCGTTCATGATATCAAGTGCCTGAGATCCGGCGCCTTCACTTCTAAGTCCTACACATGTGATTTTGCGTATCGGCCGGAGACCGGTCAGGTGTATGACATACTGCCGCAAAAACCGCCAAAAAAATAAGCTACGCTTATCGAAGTCGGGTTCGCGGCCTATAAGAATCTTTATCCAATTCTTTAGCGCCAACCACGCATATTCGCAGCTTGCAACGACTAGGAACCGGAGTATAAGGAGCCCTTGCTTCGCTCTCCGAGGAACGAGAGAATCATCAGCGTTCGCACAATCACCCATGTGGTCTGTCATCGTACTACGATTCAGCCGGTCGCGGTAGGGACCAGTTACCTGATATCCCCCGCACGGATCCGTAAAGGCGCTCATTAGCGGTCGGGTGAGACAATGGCGCGGACCGGGCTTCGGATGATGCCGACGTTTCCATCGCCTCCGATAGGGAGATTCTGCCGCATGAGGACGTTCGCGACAATCACTTTTAATCCGCGCGACTGAGGATAAATGCGCGACCAGGGCGAGAGCACGCTCGTTCATTTCCTCCATAAGTGTGGGCATAAGCTCGCCGCGATAGCTCGCGAATAGGCTCTTCCCGAACTCCATTGCTCCCTCCGGAGCATGGGACCGGCCAGTCTTCTGCCGATCCTGAGCCCGCCGTAGGAAGACGGCTGGCCTCGTCACCACCTACGATAAGTTAGTCATTTCAATAAACTTCTAACTCTTCAAGCGCCGAGGATGGCTGGCGAAAGGGCTAACAGAGCCGTGTCACCCACCGGGCCTACGCTGGCCAGCCAGACCGTATTCGGCTGGTGAAGTCCCGTTGTCTCTCAATGCCGCTAAGTCAAGAAAGGGCGCTATCTTCAAAGCGGAGCAAAGGAGCGCACGCGCCAGAGCCCAGGCGAGGTGCGCCCTATACTAAACGCCTCCGCGGGAGGCCCGAGACACGAAGATGCAGTCGCAGTCCAATCGAGCATTCACGAGAAAGGACCTTGAATCGAACGACCTCGCGAGGAGAATACGTCGCGCACCACGTCCCCGAAGCCCCTCCTCCGCTTTCGCGGCAACTCGAAGCCATCGAATAGAATGGTCGCGGCGCCCAGATTTGAACTGGGGACCTCTTGGTCCCGAATCCAGTGTAACCCGCGAAGCGCGCCAACTCACTCCAACAAAATCCTCGTTTCCGGCCTTCCGGTTTTGGTCCGAATTGTACCCTTCCCAGACCAGTTTACGGAAAGGAAAACCGAAAGCCGCCTTCGCGGCCGCCCCTCACCTATCCTGGACAGACGGGGCTTGTCCCGGCAAAAGCGGGTGGCGGTTCGATTGAAAAGCCGCGGGTGGGTGCCGCGCTACTTCACTCCTGATCGGGACAATTCAGGGTAAAATCTGGAATGCGACGGGCGCAGAACGGCGGCACCGGTCGCATGGACGGTTGGCGATCCTCCATGAAGCCATACTCCTCAAACGAGCTAAACGCGATCTATACCAGAATTGCGGGTGTCGGTCTCGGGGCGGGACTTTTGGTGCACCCCTCAGCAGCGTTAACAGGAAACGGGTCTCGGGACCTACCTTCGAAGTTTCCCTGAGGTACTCAAATGTTGTAGGGGAAAGAGCATCGGCCGCACAGGTAGTCGGATGGCTCCTCGTCGCCACCGGAGGATTGCACCCGGCGGTCACTTTCTTCGTGGCTCGGGCTTGCTGCAAACTCTGGCTGCTGGGCCGGAATAGCAAAGCTGCCCGTGCTCGGCCAGGTGGCAGTAAGCACAAAGAGTCACGAGATTCCCAAGCGCGTCATTTCCCTGCTGGCTCCTCTTGATCTTGTGATGGACCTGGAGGTTCTCCAACGAACCACATTTCTGACATCGCCATCCGTCCCGCTCCAGCACCCGCTTCATCAGCCGCCTGTAGACTTCCTTGCCGAGCTTGATCCGCTTCACCTTCTTCAGCATTTTGCGGCCGTCTCCAATTCCTCCTGGTCTTGGCCCGCAAGGCGCGCCTGATATTCCGGCGGCAGCAAATTGACCAGATGATGAATCAGCATCAGGATCTCCTCCGGCGTCGACTCTTCCGTCCTCCCCGCCAGAAAATCCGCACACACCAACTCCAGACAATATCCCCGCGACCGCTCCGACCCCACCATCCGCGCCGCCACCAAGAGCGCCCTCTCCACCGTCGGCAACTGGCTCTCGTAGAGCTTGAAGTACACCATCTCGTAGGGCTCGTACTCCTCCCCCGTCAGGTGCTTGTAGACCTCCCGCTGCAGTTCCTGCTTGCTCGATTGCTTCGCTTTGTCCAGCCAGGCGGCGCTGTTGAACCCCCGGCCCTCATGGCGCGCCACCTTCGCCAGTTCCAACGCCTTCGCCCACCCCAGGTCCTCAATCTCCGGCGTCGGAATCTGCTTCAGATGATCGTGGATCGACATCAGGTAGTACGCCTTGCGCCGGCCGTCGGGAAACTTCGCTTCCAGATAATGCTCAAAGCTCTTGTACCCCAGCCGCCAGTACCCCTGGTCCCGCACCTCGCACAGGTGCTTCCCCAGCTCTGCAAACTTCTGGTCCTTATGCTCCTCCATACGCCGCTCCCAGCGCAGGATCTCCTCAATCCGCCCCAGCACCTGTTGCGCCTTCGCCTTATCCATGCACCGCCATCTCCTCGACCTTCACCAGGTTCTCCTCCACCAAGGCCTTCTTCCTCAGGCACAGCCCCCGAAAGGCACAGTTCATGCACTGGTTGTTCGGATAGCGAATCCCCGACCGCGGGTAGAAGTGATTGGCTTCGATCTCGCTCGCCAGCAGGTCCAGGGTCTGCTCAAAAGCCTTCCACTGCCGTTTGCGGATGCGTGCAGGCAGGTATTGAATCTCCGGCTGCTTCTTGCGGACGAAGTTCACGAGGCAGACCTGCTGGCACTGCGCCGCCCAGGAGTAGCAGACCAGTTGCGGATCGAGTTCCAACACTCGCCCCAGATTCTCCGGATAGGATTGCGTGGTGGTCTTCCACTCGATCAGGCAATGGCGGCCATCCACGTACCCGACCGCATCCACATAGGCGAGAAAATGCTTCTGGCTGAGCGGCAGGGGGCGGCGGAACTTGACCTGAAAGGCCGTGCGGCCATCGTCGATCAGCACCCGCTGGTCCTGGCGGAACTGTTCCAGCAGCGCCTGGCCCTGCTCGAGCATCTTCTCCCAGCTGTCGCCGTTCGCGTACTCGAGCGGCATGTCCTTGACTCCCGACCAGCGCTGGGTGAAGAACTGCACCGAGTCGGGCACCAGGAACTGGGCCTCGACCGAGCTCTGAAACACCCGGCCGAAGATCAGGCTGGCTTTGTCTTCCATCTCCTGCCAGCCCTCCAGATAGTGGTACTTGTACTTGAGCGGGCACTGCAGGTAAGTCGAAAGCTGCGTGTAGCTGTAATGGTCCATGTTCTCCTTTTCCTTCTTCTCCCCGTGCAACGAGCGGCTAAGCGTGCACGCTCTCGACGGAAGCGGCGCAGGCGGCCGGCTCGCCCGAGAGTTCCTCCCAGCGCTCGCTGGGGGCGAATCCCTGCACGTCCAGCCGCCTGTGGCCGTCGGACCCCCAGTAGGCCAGACGGATGACTCCCTCGAGGCCCACCACCCGCCGGTCGTCCAACTCTTCGGCCGCCATGAGTTCCGGGTCGTAACGGAAATCGCTCAAGAACCAGTGCAGTTTCCAGAGGGCGCGCTCGTGACAGTAGAGCCGGGTGCGGACGTGGCGGCCGGCATAGGCTGAGGGCTCAAGGATCAAAAAGGTGGCAGCCCGGCAGGGTTTAGGAGCGTGGCCGGCGGGTTCGAAGCGGACGACTCGGGCTCGATACACGCCTTCGACGAGAGGAATTCTTTCGCCCGGCTGGCTGAGGCCCTGAATTCGGATTCGCATGAGGGGCTCCTTTCGGAAACGGCGATCGAGACTGAAGGGTGCGGCGGAGGACGGGAATCTGCTGGGGGGGTAGGGACCAGGGAGGAAGCTCTTCGAGCGAACAGAGGGCGATGCCGTAGGCCTTGCGGAGGGCCCGGTTGACGGCGCGGGTTTCGGCCATGCGCATTTCAGCGTGGTTGAAGATCAGGGGAGAAACATTGCCCGGATGAGCGTCTCCAAAGCCCACGAAACCGCGGCACTTCGGTGACTTGTAGACCGTCGCTTTGAAGACCCAGTAATTCTTCTCCGGCCGGCAGAGCGCGAGCACTGGCTTCGTTACGATCCCCTGACAGTGGCGCTTAGTGGCGAGACTCAGCAAGTCTCCATGCGTGATATAGCGAGCGTGAGTGGGAACACTGCTGCCTTGGATGCCGTCGGGCCGCCTCATTCCTTTGCCATTCGCCATCTGCACCTACCCTCTCATCCTGAGCAAGTGGCTTTAGTGCGCCATCCATACTCTTCGCACTGGCTCGCTCGAGGATTCAGTGGAGTTTTTGCCAGTCCTGCAGGGCCGGGTGTGAGATCTGTGTTCAATCGTTTCAGTTTGGGCCGTAGCCTTTTTCTGACTTCTGGTCCTCAACGAGCCTGGCCCGCTCGAGAATGTCTTGCAATAGAGGCGGCATGTTCGGGTACCCGCCGAGCCTTTGCGTCAGCTCCGCGTGGACCGGACACGCCTTCATGTTGTCTCGATTGTGGGCCTCGACCTCCGCCCAGCAATAGAAGGTCTTGCCGCACCAAAGGCAGAAGGCGTAGACCGGGTTGCCGTCCGCGTCCCCAACCACGGCACACGCACGATCGGGCTTCGCTTGCCGCGAGGTGCCGGCTGATTCCTCTGCACTCCGGTGCTCTGGGCAGGCGAGAAGTTCGATGGGGGCGTGGCACCCGCTGTGGTCAAATCCCTCCAGCGGACGCCCGCACGGCAGACAAAGGCAAACAGTCGGCTCCATGTCAGCGCCACGCAGGGCCTTCCCTTCGCACTCCCAGTAGTGCCCGGCGACGTCACAATAATGCTGATGGCTCATTCCGGCTCCTTCCTGGTCGCATCGGCCTTTAGCGTGCCCCCAGCCGCCTTCACCGCCGGCAGAATCTTCGTTCGGCTCTCGCCGCTGCTGTCGTTGGGGATGTCCTTGATAGCTTCCTGGACGACAGCGGGAAGCCTGATGTTGGCAAGGTTGCCGGGCTGCTTCGCCCTGTCGGCGTGCTCATCGACGAAGCGTCACTCGCCCGTGCGTGCGTTAATCCAAGCGCCTTCCCCGAGGTGCCCCGTGCCTATAACCTGCCTCACATGCCTGAGCTTTGGATAGGATTCCTGGGCCAGGCTCCGAACCCAGCACCGCCGAGCAAACTGCGCATGTAGACAGCATCAACGCTGATTGCCGCAGAAATCCAGGGGAAGCTGGAACACTGGCTCTGACTCCCAGGCAACGCCGCACGCCTTGAGCCACTTTGCGTCGGCGTCCGTGAGCCGGATCTGCACCCGTCCGAAGTATGGCAGCGGGAGCGGGCGGTCAATCAAGCACGGCGCGATGCCCATCGACCTCAGCAAGGCAAAGTCGCTCCGCACGGTCTCCAGGAGCCGGTATTCGAGTTCCCGCATTGTTCCATCCCGCCCATAAAGTGCGCCCGGCAAAGGCATGCGTTGCATGGCGGTCCTGCCTGTCCGCACCGTGGCCGAAGCGCCCAAGGCCCACCGTGACTTCCCTCTGCCGTGCCGATTCCCGACGTGCCGCCGCTCGCACCTTAGCCGCCTTTCTCCAGGCTGCCGGTTCCGGAGGTGGAGCTTTTGCGCTGCGCAGCCAGACGCTTATGGCAGCAGCTTGCCGCCGCTCACGTTGGTCACCGTCGTCTTTCCGGTCTTCAGGTCGCTGGACTTGATGCTCTGCGAGGTCACCTGGCCGCTGTCGGTGCGCCAGGTGCCGGTGATGATTTTCTTGCCGTCGGAGGTAACTAAGGTGCTGTGTTCGAGCTTCATGCTGACTCCTTCTGATGATTGGATTTTCGAATCCCGATTCCAGTAAGACTCCCGATGAACCCTCAGAATTTGTTCCAGGGCGGGTAGGTCACCGGCGCTATCGGGAGCACTCGATTCCTGGGTGTTGTGCAACCGGTTGCACAGGCAAATTGTCCTGGTGCGGGCAGTCGATCAACGTCAGCACCGCTTCCGAGGTCGCACCCTTCACCCTTCTTATGCGCAACCGGTTGCACATCCCTCTGGCCCTCCTCTCGTGCCCTCTCGCCCCAATCCCAGCCCCTTCGCCAAGCCGCCTTCCTTGCCATGCGCCGCGCCTCATTGCTAGCCTCTACCTGTAATATACCTTGCAAATTTGAATTTTCTTCAAAATTTTTCGGCCCAAGCCCGCCAAAGCGCTGACCAGTGGCTGAGAGCATGCCGGATTCGTTCGGGCCGCGTACAGAACTCCTTCTTTCTGAAACGGCGGTCGGGACTGAAGGGTGTGGCGCAAGACGGGAATCTGCTCTGGCAAAAAGGGGCCAAGGTGGAAGTTCTTCAATCAAGCAGAGGGCGACACCGTGGGCCTTGCGGAGTGCGCGGTTGACGGCGCGGCTTTCGGCCATGGGCATTTCGGCGTCGTTGAAGATCAAAGGAGAGACATTGCCGGGATGAGCGTCGCCGTAGCCGACGAAGCCACGGCACTTCGGTGACTTGTAGACCGTCGCTTTGAAGACCCAGAAGTTCTTCTCCGGATGACAGAGAGCAATCACAGGCTCGCTATGTATGCCACGGCATTGGCGCCTCTGGGCAAGGCGCAGTAGGTCGCCGTGGGTTACGAAATCTCCCTTTTCGACTCCGTTGCTGCCGGGCAATCGCGGGGTTTGAGGGCGATGTCTTTCGGACCGGGTTGCAGCGTGATTTTCAGGTATAAGCATCTCCATGTTTGCTTATATACTAAACTAACTAACATGAGATTGTCAAGTCCTTTTTTCGTTTCCCTAATTCTGGTACGATGTAATCGCGTCAGAGGGAGAGTCTTTGGACTTTGGGGATTGGTTGGCAGAGCGGAGGCACGAAGCCGGCCTGACGATGCGAGGCCTGGCGAGAAAAAGCGGCCTTAGTGCACCTTACATAGCCACCATCGAACGGGGAACATCTGAGCCGCCCCCTCTGAGGACCTGCAAGGCGCTGGCCCGAGCGTTTGGGATGCAGTCCGAAGAAATTTGGCGACGGGCCTTTGCGGCTCGACTTGAAAAATGGGTAAGACGCCAGGGCTTCTCTCGCATATCCAGTGAGGCGCTTGTGGAAATATCCAAAAGAATCGAGGAGGGGGACAAGCAGGCCCGCTAGATGTTGCCCGCCTTGATGAGTCAACATTTCCGGACAAGATTAACCCCGTCAGCTCGACCGACCTCGCAGTGGGTCTGACCTGAACGCCCCTGCTTGTCCCCGGTTATTTCAAGCTAGGATAGGGAAAACCCAACCAAGGTGTACGCCTTTTCGCAGCAGTGGCCGTAGCACCGGTTTTTCACCACCCATGGTCTGCTTACGCAGGACGAGAACCTCTTTCCGCCAGAAAGGGAAAGACCCCGGCAGAGCTTCTTGCTGACAAGAAGAGACGCAATCAGGCCTTTCAGTCGTTCCCGGTAGGCATGGTCGAGAGCTTCTCCGAGATGAACCGCAAAGAAGGCGGGGAGGGCAACGTCACCGGCATTGCGGTCCACTGAGGCGTTTACGCCGGGGTTTGCGCCCCGGCGGGTGGGCGACCAGTTCGACCATCATGGGGACGTACACAGATCACATTTGACTCCGTAACCGATCACATCAATCTCACCACAGCAGAATTATCACCACCGTTGTCTGCGGCCGAACCGCTCCTTACCGTGCATGAGGTGGCCGAATTCCTCCGCGTTTCCCCCTCCTGGGTCTACGAACGCACGCGGCGGCGCGGCAAGGAGCGCCTGCCGCATGTCAAAATGGGGAAATGCCTCCGCTTCCGCCAGAGCGACCTTGAGACCTATCTGGAGACTTTGCGCCGTGGATGAGAATGGCGGTACACTGGTGCCCGACCGAAGAAGAAGCGGGCGAGTCAACGAGGGAAAGGAGACCCCTTTGACTCGTCGACGTTGTCAAAAGGGCTGTTTAGTACGGAAAGGAAAGAACTGGGTGCTGCGCTACCGTGAAGACATTCTCAACCCGGACGGCACCGTGGGGCACATTCACCGCTCGCTCGTGCTGGGTGCTCTGAGAACGAAAGCAGAAGCGCAGCGGGCGGCGGACACCTGCCTTCGCAGGATCAACGACATTGCGCGCCAACCGCAATCCACGATCACCCTCCACGATTTCTGGAACACGTATTTCGAGCCGGAAATCCTGCCCACGTTGAAGTACGGTTCTCTCACCGGAAGACATCGGAAAGCTCGCCGCGAACCTCGGGGAGCCGGTCCGCACAGTTTTTCTTCTTGGGACTCTGACCGGGCTCCGCATCGGCGAACTCCTGGCACTCAAGCTTCAGGACGTAGACACCACACACGCGCGCCTCTGCGTCCGCCGCGATGTGTATCGCGGGCAGGTGGGGACCCCGAAAACTCCGGGCAGCGAACGCCAAGTGCCCCTGGCCTCACCTCTCATTCCCATCCTCCAAAACTGGCTCAGCATAAGGCCCACACGTTCTGACCGGCTTTTCCCAAGCACGGCAGGGACGCCGCTCCGCGACCGCAACCTCATGCGGCGCCACCTGTGGCCGGCGTGGGCACGCGTAGGGATTCCGCGCTTCGGATGGCATTCGCTCCGCCACACCTTCAGCACGTTGAACCGGAATGCCGGCGTCGCCGTGCCGGTCCTGCAATCCCTGCTCGGGCGTGCGAGCCCCGAGACAACCATGATCTGCACGCATCCGCTCGAAGACGTGAAACGCCAAGCCGTCGAGGACTTGGCGGGCTTGTTGTTCCCAAATGTTCCCTCGAAACAGAAACTCATTACCAAAGGAAGTGAGCTAATCCAATGAGGCAGTGGGGGGTTAAGATGGTACGCCCGGGGTGATTCGAACACCCGACCCCTTGCTTCGTAGGAATACGCCTGCAAGTCACTCAATCCATTATCCCCTTTCTATCCATATGATTACACCATTTCGGGGATTCTGCTTTCGCTCGAAGCTTATCCCTTTCAGGGTCAACAAATAGGGTTTTGGTACAGTTCCGTTACTGTTCACCCCGCTGGACGATCGGGGTCGGCACCTGACTGCCCTGTTTCGCTGCCACTACACCGCCTCGCAACCTGCGTCGAGCTATGCCTCAGTCATCGGCATCAGGTGGCCGTCTCACGTCCTCCTTTGTCCCCGTTGGCGAAATTCTGCCTGACATTCGTATCACGGCCAGTCGCACAAGGCGGCTCAACTCCATACAGCTCATCCGTGAGCAGCGCCAGCAAGGCGATCAGGAGCTTGCTTTCAACGCTCGACCTTTTGTTCTTTGTGGTCTCCCTCTCCGCCGCCCTCGAGCGAATGAGTTGACCCACACACGGCGCAACGGAAGATTCTTCCTTCAAGTTATCGGCCATCCGCAGTTTGGCCTCCCTTACGGCCAGGATCGGCTCATCCCGATCTGGGTCGCCACCATGGCCGTCCGCCAGCATGCTCGTGTTATCCGATTTAGTACGGCTTCCGAGGTCCTCGATTTCTTCCACCTCCTCAAGGACGGCAAACGCTATCACCGAATCATGGAAGGTTTCCAACGGATATTTGCTGCCACTATCTTCTTCGGGACGAATGAGCAATCGACTGGCGGCCTTGTCGTTGATTGGGCCAGGTTTCACTTTTTTGATCGGGTTCACCTCTGGTTCCACAGAGCTCAAAACGAGCACCAAGCTCCACCCACAAGCGAAAACACGATAACGCTGAGCGAGGTGTTCTACGAGGAAATCGACAAACACCGCATTCCGCTGGAGCGCGAGGTTGTTGCGTTACTCGCCAATGCTCCCGGAGTTCTCGACCTCTACCTGTGGCTCGTCTGGAAGACCTGGTCGCTGAAAGGCAGCGCCCCCTGTTCTCAACCGGAGGTCTCGCAGACCAGCTCGGCACCCGCGAATACTGCGCCGACCGCTTCTTCCGGCGCAAGTTGAACCGGTGGCTCTCCGAAATAAAGACACTCTGGCCGGAGTGCCCGGCCACGGTTTCCAAAGACGGACACATCCTTGTCCTCTATTCTTCGAAGAAGAACCCTGCCATTTCCTGTGGGAAATTCTCCGGATCCATTTCCTTTTCCACAGGATAGTAGGTCCGGCCTCGCCCTAATCCTCCCAACGACTTGCAGGTTCTTGGACGGAAATTTAGGTCCGCTGGTACGGGAATTTAGGTCCGTTTCATCGGGAATTTAGGTCCGCGTCTTGCGATTAACTTTTGTAGATTCAACCGGGTATAGCGTTCCCCTGTAGTTCCTGTAGTTTTCTTCCTGTAGAAAGATACCAGTAGTAGCACGGGCCAAACCTGTGGAAATCCCGCGCCGAACAGCACAAGGCGGCTGCTGCGCAGGCCGAGAGACCTATATCGCTAGATGGGAGAATGGGAACACGGCAGGTCGGTCAAAATCATTCCATTATGGAACTATATTGACAAAGGCCCGTCCACGTGCGGTACACTATCCCCATGCCGCACACCCGCATGGACGAGCTGTTCGAAATAGCGGAAGCCAACGGCGGCTTATTAACTTCGAAGCAGGCCAGGGACCAGGGCATTCAGGATTCTGTTCTGGTTCGATTGGCGCAGCGCGGCCGACTGGTGCGAACGGCGCGGGGTGTCTATCGTATTGCGCACTACCCTCAGAACAGGTTGGCCCAGTACCGCGAGGCCGTGCTCTGGGCCCAAGCCAGCCACGGCCCGGAGCGGGTTGCGCTCTCGCACGAGACGGCCCTTCTGGTTCTTGGGCTCTCCGACATTAACCCGGCAAAGGTTCATCTTACCGTTCCGAAGCGTGCCCGTCTCCGCCGGGAAAAACCGAGCTGGATCGCAATCCACCGTGCGGACCTTGCTCTTCACGATCTGACCGAACACGAGGGTGTCCCGGTGACTACAGTGGAGCGGAGCATAACTGATGTCCTTACGAGTACCCATCGCATCGACCTCGCCCGGCAAGCCATCGTGGACGCGCGCCGGGAGGGATTTCTGGACAAGCAACAGCAAGCTCGAGTGCGTCGGGCATTGACCCGCTACTCCCGCAATCTCGCACGCGACGTTGCAAAGGATTAAGGTGGTCCACCATGAATCAAAAGCTAGTTGAGCGGCTAGAAAAAACCCTTGGGCTTGCCGGAGGGAACTGCTGATGATGACCCTCCGGAAGTTCGCCAAAGGCCTCGACACCGTCCCTGCATCTAGTTCCTGGTATTTGGCCGATATCAGTGAAACTCGGGGGAAACAGGAGCTCTTCACGCGCCAGTCCCCCCAAAAACTCAAAGTGCTGCGCGAGCACGCCTTGATAGAGAGCGCTGTCTCCTCCAACCGCATTGAGGGCGTCGTCGCAGAGCAGGCGCGGATTGCGACCATCGTTTTCGGGAAGGCTCCATTGCGAGACCGGAGCGAAGAAGAGATACGCGGCTATCGGGACGCCCTGCGGGTGATTCACGAGCAGGCCTCGAAGTTGCCGGTCTCCGAGCGCACTATCCGCCAGCTTCACTGGCTTAGCCACGCCAGCGCCGGCGACGCGGGAAGATATAAGGAAACGGATTCCGACATCATCGAAAGGTACCCCGACGGCCGGCAGCGCGTGCGCTTCCGGACCGTGGCCCCCGCTCAGACGGCCGCCGCAATGCGCGAGACCATCACGCTTTGGAAGCAGTGTCGCACCGAACGCCGAGTCCATCCCCTCCTCGTGATGGCAGGCATGAACCTTGATTTCCTCTGCATCCACCCGTTCCGTGACGGCAATGGCCGGGTGTCTCGCCTTTTGCTGCTTCTTGGGTGCTACCACCTGGGTTATGAAGTGGGCCGCTACATCAGCCTCGAGCGGGTTATTGAGGAGGACAAGGACCGGTATTACGAAACCCTTGAACAGAGTTCACAACGGTGGCACGACGGCCGGCACGACCCTTGGCCGTTCATCAACTATGTGCTCTTCATACTTAAAACTGCGTACCGGGAATTCGAGGAGCGTGTGGATCAAATCGCCTCCCCGCGTGGCGCTAAGTCGGAGATGGTTTTGGCCGCCGTTCACGCCCAAATGGGGCCTTTCCGTCTCCTAGACATCGAACGCACCTGTCCAGGAGTGGGCCGCGAATGGATTCGAGTGCTACTCCGAGACCTCAAGGAAGCCGGTAAGATCACCTGCGAAGGGAAGGGTCCCGCTGCGCGGTGGCATCGCACCGAGGG
This sequence comes from uncultured Acidobacteriota bacterium, assembly GCA_963831905.1. Taxonomy (GTDB): domain Bacteria; phylum Acidobacteriota; class Terriglobia; order UBA7540; family UBA7540; genus CAVROP01. The sequence goes on from CAWHRX010000011.1 coordinate 135,369, forward strand.
TAAGCGTAGTACCCCAAAGTGAGGGTATTAGTAAGGGTATCGTCGCCTTCGCAAGATCCTCTGGTCGCCTGGTTCTCCCACGATCAAATCTACGGGCAACACAGCCGTTTCCACCTGAAACGAAAATACCGCGCGACTGGGGCCCAGAGCTTCAGGCGTTGGCCACTGAACTTGGTTATCCCGTTACTGATCCAAGCGCAATCGAGAAACGGTTTAAGTCGCTAGTGCAGTCCATAGTGCGAGGAGAGGATAAATGAGGTCGGACAGTGTCCTCTTGTCCGGTAATATTCTCGGTTCGCTCGTGAACCTCCAGCAGCGACGGGCACATGCGGAAAAACCGGACGAGGTTACCCCTCCAATTGGCTTCTCCGCTTCGTCCCGGGAATCATGGCTGATATCAAGGTGAGCGTCCTCGCGATGGGTCAGTCATTTCCGAAGCTCATCCAGTTGAACCCAATCACCTGGGGCGCGCTCGTATTTCCAGAATGACCAGCCATCCACCTGATAATGCTTTGCCGCCACAGCGGCGGCGCTCGGCGTTCTATACACCTTTCCCTGAAGGCGAATCGAGCCGTCATCCCTCACGGAGGCACAGAGGGTTTTTCCCTTGGATCGCCCGCGCAGCCTGAGCACCTTCTTAACGTAAGGACACAACGGTGGCATAGGGCCGGGCAGGACCACACGGACCGTCAAGTCGGTTTTGCCGAAAATATGGTCGCGTTTCTCCCGGTCCCGCTGTTTGATGTCCCTGCCAAGGCGCGCCCGCAGGTCTTCCGAACGCGCAAACATGCCGGTCTTGGAATTGCCCTCCGGCTTCGGTTTGACCACTCGCAGGATTAAGGTCTCAAGTTCTCTCAGGTGTTTGTCGCCGATGGTAAGATACACGCTGAAGCGGTTCCATTTCCCGGCGTGCTTGTCGCTCAGGTGCGCCTTTAGACGGGTGCTGAGATTGCTCGCCAAGCCCACGTAGTACAGCTCATCGTCGCTGTAAAGGGCATAGACGCCCTGGCGCCGGGCAACGTATTCGCGAATGACGTCCTGGTAATCTTCCAGAACCTCACCGCTTATGTTCTCCAGATGTTGACAAACCAGTTGGGGAGTTTTAGGCATCAGTTTGAAATACCGGCTAGTGGAGGTCCGTTTCGTAAATAACAAACCCGAAGTCAACCCAGCTCGACGGCGCTAAACCACCGACGCCACCTCCAAGACAATGCTACCGGCCGACGACCTGGGCTTGACAGCGTATTTGAAAACTCGGCTCTCTCCAAGGTCGAGTTGGAGTTCCCACCGCCCATGGGGCTGTCTCCGCCACGCCGCCGCCAGCTTCTGCAGCACGTTTTCGTCATCGATTTGGACTGAGCTCAAGCTCTCGTGCCGTTTCACAGGTCGACAAGCATCCGAGTAGCAATTCTCCTGTTTGTTTCGGACGCGAAGGTTGCGGACCATATCGATACAAAGGCATAAGGAGCCATGCAGTTCGTTGAGCTCAATATTACATCCGGTGAGGTTATTCGAATACTCGTCGTCAGAATAGGTCACCGACAGTCGAATAGGAGCTTTGCTTAGCGATCTCGTCATCGACCTCTCCTTTTCGAGCCACTTCTCAGCCTGCCCCCTTCAAGTCCCACCATAGAGACGGCAACGCCCGGACAATGTTCACGGTCTGCAGGCTCACGTGAGTGACTTGACCCACCAGGCGCACGATGTATTCGGGGTCGTCGGTGCGGTTGGGGTCGGAACGGATGCCGCTGTGCTCGTCTTCTCTCACCTGGTATTGGTCGATCACCCATTCGAGCGCGCTGCGGTTGCCGAGGCGGTCGAGCGGCACGGTGCCACCGTGATGGGATCCACGCGTGGCGCGTTACACTGTTGGACGATCGACCTCGATAAGTGGACCGCTGACTGCGACGCTCATTACAGCTATCGCCAAATTCACGAACGCGACGCTCCGTTGCGAATCCGTCCTCTCGTCGATGAAATCGCTCAATTGATTTTGGACGGCAAGGACGATAAGCGTCTCAAATGGTTTGGCGGCAGAGCGCAGGTGCGGGTGCTGGTGAGAGAATTCATTTCGGGGAGATTCGCGCAGACGAGGGAAGGGCGCAGAAAGAAACTCAGGCTCGGGCTGAATGCTGCCCTTGAACCTCGAGGGTGGCAAAGCGTTCCTCCCGCTCGTGACTTGTATTCGCACACCGTTCCATCGAATCAGTAAGGAAACATGAGGCAGGGTGCAGCCGCACCGTGGCTGCATCTGCTGCCTTTGTACTGTCGAAGTAAGGTCTGAGGATTCCGGCAATAAGGAGGGGAGATCCCATGCGTCACTTTTACGTCAGTTGCCCCACGTGCCATCATCGTCGGATGCATCTAATCGGGCAGTCGTCCGTACGCTTCGGCAGTCCGCCCACTCCAGCGGAGCGCTATTATCAGTGTCCGAATTGCGGCCACCAGTGGACCTACAACGTTGAACGCAACTTCCTGAGCCCCAATGTGCCAAGTCACGTGACGTGACAAGGCTATTGACGGGATGCTCCGCACGCTCGGCTACGAGGAGACGGCGCCGGCCGAGAAATGCCGGGGGTGGCGGCCCCGGCAGCAAGAGGGCGGGGAAATTGCCGCGCCCGTTCGATTGCGACATCCGGGTTTTCGCCCTGCCGTCCACCCAGGGATCGCGAACCCAGACCATGAGAGAGTATCTGAACCGCACTCCCCCCTGCCTCCTTCGGTCCCATCCCCGTGATGAAGAATTCGAGTTGATTTGGCCCTGCTGTGATTGGGCCCGCCTGGGAGCTAGAGTTCCAGCGTGTGACTCCGAGGAGCCGCACCAGCGGGTCTGCTTCCGTCTCCGAAGCCGCTAAGACGAAAATCCTACCCATAGATTCTAAGTATGTGCCCTGAGAGTCTTGTGAATCCAGAGAGTTCGTCCCGCCAAGAATCGAAGGGTGTCAGCCCTCACGCACTTCTGCCCCATTCTCGAAGCCACAATGCGTGAGGTCCAGTCCCATTTGGGGAGCGGCGACATCATGCTCCCAACGAACCGGGCCGAACACTATGTTTTTGCAAAAAATCTGGAAAGGGTCAGCCCGAAACCCCTTGCGATGATCTCTAAATTAACGGCGGACACGTTTCCTTTTCCGTGCTCCACATCCGCCAAATAAGTTCTATCTAGCCCGAATCGCTCTGCCATCTCAACCTGCGTCCAGCCTCGTTGCTTTCGAAGCTTTCGCAATCTCCGCCCAATCCGGACGCGGATGTCCGTGGCAGAAAAAACTGCTCAAGATACCACGATTAACGGCGCGTTGGAACCTTGATCTGTCACGCACCCGAGTAATTAACCCAGGAGACGACTACGGCGATGATGACAAGGCCAGCCCCATCAACGGATTCCGCCCCACGCCGCCTTCGGCGATGATGCTGATTCATCCGTCAGGACCGGCCTGTGTTCAAAAAAATACGCTTCTCAATGCGCGCCGACATAATGCACCGGCTGCTGGAAAAGCACCGTGATCCGGCGGCGAAGGTCCTCGATCTGGAGATCGCGAAGATCGACGCCGTCCAGCGCCACGCGGCCAGTCTCGGGGTCGTAGAATCGGCAGGGTAGCTTGCTCAACGTGCTCTTACCCGCACCATTCGGTCCCACGACCGCAACGATTCGCCCGGCAGGAATCTCCAGATCGAAATCTTCCAGCACCGGCCGCACGCTTCCGGGATAGCGGAACCGCTCGCGCTCCAATCTGATACGGCTCGACACCGCTTGGGGCGTGGGCAAGGGCCGGGGTGGACTCACGACGCGCGGCTCCAGTTCCAGGAACTCTTACAGATTTCCCAAGAACAGCAGATTGCCGTAAAGCTGGCCGAGGTGTTCCAACGGACCACGCATCAGCCCCAGCCCCTGTTGGAAGGCTTGGTAGAACATCGCCAAGTCCCCCAGGGCTGCGAATCCGCCTATGCGCCCACGGGCAAGTGGAGTTGGCCGTTCTTGTTGGCTGGTTTTGTCGTTGTGGCATTCATCCTCCCCGTAGCCACGCGTTCATTCGTTCCCGGCACAGCGTTAGCATTCATCAGTCTTCGGCAACAAAGAAACCGAGGCATCCGAGGTGGGGGTTATTTGGAACGCGATCCTTTTCGATACAGACGTTTTTCCGGCGAGAGCGGAAATCAAGCCCACACGGAAGATGCCGTACATATACTGCGGGACTGTTGGCCGTTTCCAGGAGCGACAGATAGGAAGGGTTGCTCTTCCTTCTCAGCAGTCCCTTTTTTCCCACGCTGCTTCTAACACCGTTGGAGAAAAGATATCAGCCTCTTTTCATAACTCCCTGAGCCCCTGTCGCCACTCGATTGAGGCAAACGACTGAAGTGCGAAATTGCGATTGCGAGTGCGCCGGGGGGTGTATACTGCTGGGGCTCAGGATGCCAAAATGGAAATCTTGTTTTACGTGCACCGAATATTCGGCTGGATGTGTAAACTTAGACTCTATAGCAGCAGGAGTTAGGCGACGCGCGTCAGGCCTCCGGCCGTGGCAGCAGGCTAGGGAGCTACTGCCTCCTGGGTTCTGACTCCTGGTTTTGGGGGACCCAACTATGCGAATTCTTGTACTTGGCGGAGATGGTTACCTGGGTTGGCCGACGGCGATGTACTTGTCAGTGCATGGTCACACCGTGGGCGTCGTTGACAACTTTGCCAAGCGCCGCTGGGAAATGGAACTGAACGTCGAACCCTTGATGCCCATCCGCACCTTGCACGATCGCGTCAAGGCGTGGCAGGAAGTTACGGGGAAGAGCATCGAGCTTTTCGTCGGCGACTTGCGGAACTATGAGCTGGTGTCGCGTGCCTTCGCGGCCTTTGCGCCCGAAGCCATCGTGCATTATGGCGAGCAACCCTCCGCTCCCTACTCGATGATTGACCACAGCCGTGCCGTCTTTACTCAAATGAACAACCTGGCGGGAACCTTGAATGTGCTTTGGGCCATGCGCGAACTCTGTCCCTTCGCCCACCTCGTAAAGCTGGGAACGATGGGAGAATATGGCACGCCGAATATCGACATCGAGGAAGGATTCATCGAAATCGAGCACAAAGGCCGCAAGGATGTTCTTCCCTATCCGAAGCAGCCGGGCTCTTTTTACCACCTCACCAAAGTGCACGACAGCCACAACATCCTATTTGCGTGCCGGGTGTGGAAATTGCGTTCCACCGATCTGAACCAGGGCGTGGTTTACGGCATCGAAACGGATGAAACGGGACTGGATGAGCGCCTGGCCACTAGTTTTCATTATGACGAAGTGTTTGGCACAGCTCTCAATCGCTTCTGTGTGCAAGCCGTGGCAGGAATTCCGCTTACAGTTTACGGGCGGGGCGGGCAGACACGTGGCTTTCTGAATATCCGCGATACGCTGCGTTGCGTGGAACTCTCTCTCCTCAATCCCCCGCAAGCGGGCGAATACCGGGTGTTTAACCAATTCACAGAAACTTTCAACGTGTTGGAGTTGGCGCAGATGGTGAAAGCGCAGTCGGAAAAGCTCGGGCTTCAGGTGGAAATTGACCATCTCAAGAACCCTCGGGTGGAAGCGGAGCAGCACTACTACAATCCCATGCATACGAAGCTGGTGGAGTTGGGATTGCAGCCCCGCCTGCTCTCGGACGAGTTACTGCAAAGCATGGTCAAGCGAGTGCGGGAGCACTCCGGCCGCATCAAGAGGGATATCATCCTGCCTCGCGTTACGTGGGAAAGGTCAAGTGCCGCCGGACGGGGGTAAGGAGTAACAAATCGTGTTATGAATGGTGAATAGTAAATGGTGAATTGGGCACCCGGAATCCGCTCTCAACGTCGTGCTCGGCGCCTTTGGTGGTTGCACTCCGGGAGTTTCTGAGGCTCACCTTGTCGAGATCATAGCGAAAATCGAGTCTGATACCAACTAGTTTTTCCGTTCTGGAGCACCTTCGAAACGGTTGGTCAAATCTATCCTCGCAAATCAGCTCTTTCTTGAGTGCAGCGAATCGAAAGAGCAGAGGAACTCTCCTGCAACGCTCGCAGAACATTGAACGAATGGAAAGCGCTAAACGAACGGCCCCGCCGTTCAAGCACGGGAAGGCCGGAGAGGATGCCAAGCTTCAGGAAGAGTGGGGAATCAGAAGGGATTCTGGTTGCAGATTGTGAGCGGAGATCAGAGAGGCCTTGAAGGAGAAGGCCTGAATGTTTAACGCGGGAAAGGCGGTAGAGTCAAAAGGGGTAAGGCCGGAGGGGTTTCAGGGTTCAGGAGGGAGCAGGAGGGAATCTGCTTTCAACTCGTGGTTGGAGGTCAGAAAGGCGTGTAAGGATAGGAAATACAAATCGAGCAGCCTCAGGCGCGTCATCCCGATAGGGGTTGCATGGATGACCGAAGCTATGCGGAATCCGTGCCGTGCGAATCACCGGCCGGCCTGGGCCTTGCTCGGTCGTTGTGGAAATAAAGTCTTCCGCGGTACACCTCTGCCGTCTGGTGGGGGTGCCCCAGGATAACAGGTTGGTCAGCGTGGGTATCCGTCCGGTGAACCCACCTTCCAACTTCAGGTAACCGTCCGGAGAGGCATATAATGCTTTCGCCATGAAATCAGCCCCAGCCTCCTGTCGGTTACAAGTTCTTCTGGCGCGCTCCGCGCCGATGGGTGTCATTTTCCGCCGCGGACCAACACGGTGGATTCAACTTATAAATTGGGACACACGAAAGGATGTGTTTGAGGAGGGGCAATGGTTTCACGGGCACATTTATGTCGGCCGCTCCGATCTATCCCCTAGTGGTTCGCTGCTCATCTACTTTGCGAACAAGTTCAATAAGAAAACGGTCACGGATAAAGAGTACACATATGCTTGGACCGCTGTGAGCAAGCCTCCATTTCTGACCGCGCTGGCCCTTTGGCCCAAGGGTGATTGTTGGCACGGCGGCGGGCTATTCAGGGGACCGCATGATGTTTTTCTCAACCATCGGCCTGCTGATGCCAAATCACATCCGCTGCATCCTCCGAAAGGTCTTCGGGTTATGCCAAATCCTCAGGCTTGCGGAGAGGATGACCCGATAAGGATTCCGCGGATGGAGCGTGACGGATGGCAATTCAAACAATGGTTGGACTATGACTATTATGGACATCGAACTCTCAACCCGGTAATCATGGAAAAACCGAACGGCGAAGGGAATCTCACGCTACGGGTTGAAATTTACCAGGAGCCCGAAGAACAATGGCTCTGCTCAATTGTGACCAAAAAAGGAAAGGAATTTGAGATCGGTGTTGGAACATGGGCAGATTTCGACCAAGGTGGGCGCTTGGTATTCGCCTCAGAGGGCAAGCTCTTTTCTGCGTTCCTAAAGAGTGGCGAGATGGTCATGGATCAGTTGGCCGATTTCAACGCCTCAAAGCCGAGAGCGCTGAAGGCCCCGAAGTGGGCTACTCAGTGGTAGTGGCAAGCACGAGCCTGCCTTCCAAGGTCCGTGGCTTTTATCCGCCTCGGGTTCATGACGGTGGTATTGGGGAAAGATTTCCGTCAAGGAAAGTTAGGATGTTCCGCAGTTCGGTGCCTAACTGTCTTCCACTGGTCGGGGAGCAGTTCGGCCAAGCGGCTTTGGGGATGATCACTGATGCGGGTGAGGATGTCGCGCAGATAGGTGAAGGGGTCGATCGCCGTTCGCTTACAGGTGGCTATCAGACTGTTCAGTATCGCCGCCGTGCGACCGCCATTGTCGCTACCCAGGAAGGTCCAATTTCTCCGACCTACTGCGATTCCCCGTAAACTCCTCTCGGCACCAGAATGCCGACTTCCGGATTATGCCGCGCGATTTCACCTCCAACGGATAGCGAGCGGGTGTCGGCAGCATTGATTGTTGCAGACGCGGCATAATCGGTGTGGTCTTATCATTCCGGCCATTGCGCCGGAAAAGGAGAGACCACATGATGACGAATGTTTCGGAAGTTCTTGGGCTCGGCCGGTTTCAGCACCACATTGATGCTTTTGTTGACCACCTGCACGCCAAGCGGTACGCACCCCAATCAGTTGCCCTAAAGAGGTCGATAACTATTGCCTTCGGTCGGTGGAGCCAAAGCCAAGGGATCGGTGTCGATGACCTCCGCGAGGACTATCTCTCGGCATTCGCGAAGCGCAGACCGCTCAGACACGCTTCAGCAGTAGAGATGAGGACTTTGCGTCAATTCCTAAGGCATTTGCGCCTCGAGCATGGGTTGCCCGATTCGGCAGGAGGCAGATCGGCCTCACCAGCCGACGCTCTGACCGAGCGTTACATTCATTATCTTCGCACCGAGCGCGGGCTGGCCAAGAATTCGGTACTGGTCTACGCTCCGTGTGCTCGTGACTTTCTCACCTATCGGTTGGCTAAGGCGGGCAACCTCGCCCTCAAGACGTTGGATGCCGAGACGATCCACGCGTTTCTCATGGAGCGGATCGCCCATCGCTCGTCAGAACCGGCGCGGCTTGTGTCCGTTGCCATTCGCTCCCTGCTCCGCTTCCTTTTCCTCCGCGGCGAGATACCTCGTGATTTGTCACCCGCGGTACCCAGGGTCCGGACGTACCGGCAATCAGCCGTGCCTGCAGTTTTGTCTCCTGAGGAAGTGGAAAGCGTGCTATCGGCCACCGACCGAACCACGACGCGAGGGCGTCGCGACTACGCGATCCTACTTTTACTCGCGCGCCTCGGTCTGCGGGCAGGCGAAATCGTGTCGCTTGAGCTCAGTGATATTCATTGGCGTTCGGCCGAGATCCTCGTGCGCGGTAAGGGCTCCCGGCTGGATTCCGTGCCACTCCTCGCTGATGTCGGCGAAGCCGTTGCCGCATATCTCCGCGAGGACCGCGGGGCAAGCATCTCTCGGCGGTTGTTTCTCCGTTTGATCCCGCCACACATCGGATTGACGGGACCATGCTCGATCGACCACATTGTGCGGCCTGCCCTCGCCCGCGCTGGCGTTCGGCCACGACATCGTTGTGTTGCACACCTTTTCCGGCACGGCCTCGCCACCCGAATGATCCGCCACGGTGCATCGATTGCAGAAATCGCCGAAGTCCTTCGGCATCGCTCGCAGAGCACCACTGCTATTTACGCCAAAGTCTCGGTCGATGCACTTCGCAGCGTTGCTCGGCCGTGGCCACTCCGCGGAGGTGCCCGATGACTCTTCGCGAAGCCCTCTTGCAGTATTTGACAATTCGGCGGGCACTTGGCACAAAACTCGCGGAGCCGGAAGGAACACTCGGACAGTTCGTATCCTTCCTCGAACGCGAGCATTCGTCGCGTATCACCACAGCTTTGGCTCTACGCTGGGCAATGTTGCCGCAAGGCGTACAGCGTGCGACGTGGGCCCGCAGGCTATCGATGGTCAGAAAATTTGCGGCCTGGCTCAATGCCTTCGATCCCCAAACCGAGGTGCCGCCGCGGCGACTCATCCTCGGTCACCGACGACGCAATCGACCCCACATCTTCACTGATGTGGAGATAGGCTGTCTCATGGCCGGAGCAGGCCGACTGAGATCGTCGACTGGATTGCGTCCGCTGACCTATACGACTCTCATCGGACTGCTTGCTTCCACGGGCCTCCGCCCCGGTGAAGCACTCACACTCGATAGGTCCGATGTTGATCTTGAGAGCGGGATTCTATCGATTCGGCAGAGTAAGTTTGGAAAATCGCGCCTTGTTCCGCTCGATCCTTCTACCCGCGACGCCTTGCGGCAGTACGCCGAAGAGCGGGACTCCCTGTGTCTCCGAACCGGGAGTTCTGCATTCTTCCTTTCGGAGCACGGCATGCGAGTCCATGGAGGAGCGGCCCGACGAACCTTTGCAGTGTTGTCGTGTGCCATCGGTCTTCGACCTCCGAGGGTAGGCCGACATCTGGGGCGCGGACCACGCCTCCAGGACTTTCGTCATAGCTTCGCGACTCAACGCCTCGTGGAGTGGTACCGGGCCGGACTCGACGTCGAACGAGAGTTGCCGAAACTGTCCACTTATCTCGGTCACGTCGAAGTCGGGCTTACCTACTGGTATATCGAGGCCGTCCCCGAGTTGCTGGCCCTCGCGACCAAACGTCTTGGCGCCGTGCACGTGCCTGGAGGTGAGCAATGAACACCTCCAACTTCCCGGCTCTCCTCCAGCGGTTTTTCACTGATCGGTTGATAACCCAACAAGGCGCCAGTCCCCATACCGTGGCGGGATACCGTGACACCTTCCGTCTCTTGCTGCAGTTCGCCAAGGACCGTCTCGGTCGGGCTCCGTCCGCTCTGCGTCTCGAGGAACTCGATGCGGAGTTCCTGGAAAAGTTCCTGGAACATTTGGAAAATGAGCGAGGCAACACGCCGCGTACGCGAAACCATCGTCTCTCAGCACTTCATGCCTTCTTCAGGTACGTTTCGCTTGCTGAGCCAGCGGTCAGCATGCAGTGCCAGCGCATTCTTGCAATCCCTGCGAAACGCTTCGAGAGAGGACCGGTGGAGTTCCTCACCGAAAAAGAAGCAACAACATTGGTGTCGGTACCGGATGCGCAGACATGGATTGGCCGCCGGGATCGTGCACTCCTCCTGGTGGCGGTGCAAACGGGCGCACGGAACACCGAACTCACCTCGTTACGTTGCCAGGATGTAGAACTGGGAGTAGGGGCTCACATCCGCTGCCTGGGAAAAGGGCGGAAGATGCGGTGTACGCCCTTGAAGCCAAACGTTGTCAGTATCCTCAAGGCTTGGCTGTCAGAACGCTGTGGAGGGCCAGCGGATCCTGTCTTCCCGAGTTCACGCGGTGGACAACTCAGCGCCGATGCCTTCCAGCGGCTCGTCACACGACACGTAGCTCGCGCGAGCCAGCTATGTCCTTCTTTGAAAACGAAAACCGTTACACCGCATACTCTTCGCCACGCCGCGGCCATGGCGCTGCTTCGAGGCGGAATTGACCTGACCGTAATTGCTCTTTGGCTCGGCCATGAATCGACGGAGACAACTGAAGTTTACTTGCATGCGGACATGCAGCTCAAAGAGCGCGCCCTTGCCCATTCCAATCCGTCCGGCGCCGTCCCTGGTCGCTATCGGCCTCCAGATCGCCTCCTCGCCTTTCTGGAGGGTCTCTGATTATGCCGACTTCATTAAGCTTGGACATCCGTGCTCCGTGACCAGCGATTCAAATGTCGGCATAATCCGGAAGTCGGCATTCCGGCGCTAATGCCGCTAGCGGCATTAGCACCGTTGTTGTCGATCTCCAGACCGCCATCCTCGCAATAGCGGGTGAGGGCTTTCCAGTTCGACAACGTGTAGGCAATCGCTTGTCCTTCTGGGCTCTTGGGGAGTACCTGGGGTTGCTCACGCTCCAGGTAAGCGTGAATGTCCTCCAGAATGGGTTTCGACTTTACCTGCCGCAAAGCCCGACGTGCGTCGGAATCGAGCTTCTGGGTGCGAGCTTCACGTTCTACGTCGTAAAGCAACCGGATATAGGCCAGCATCACGGTCGAGCGCATCAGGTCCGAAGATTGGGCTTCAAAAAAGCGTCTTCTCGAATGAGCCCAACAGGCGACCTCAACAATGCCGCGCTGGGCGTCCTCGTAAAAATGGTCATATCCCGAGTACGCATCGGCCTGCAGAAATCCGTGAAATTCCCGGAGGAACGCTTCCGGCCCGTCTCGGCTGCGGTTGGGAGTGTAGTCATACACCGTATAAGGATGGTTGTCGTCTCCGACATACGTCCAGATCCGGCCCGTGCGCGTGCGGGGCAAATCCGGATCGAGCACCGGCACCGGCGTGTCATCCGTCTGCACGGCTTTCGAGTCCAGCACCTGCTGCTTCATCAGTTCGTAGAGCGGGCTGGCCAGATCAGCGCAGGCACGCATCCAGTCGCACATCGTCTGGCGCGACAACTCAACACCCTGGCGGCGGAAGATGGCCGCCTGGCGGTGCAAAGGTAAATGATCCCCAAACTTACTCACTGCTACCTGCGCCAACAGGCCCGGCCCCGCCAACCCCTTCTCAATCGGCGCCATGGGCTTCGCCGCCGTTATCACGGTGCATCCCTTCGGACAAGCGTATTTCTGACACGCTTCCTCGATCACCACCAACGAGGCGGGTATATACTCCAGCCGCTCGCTGACCTCTTCTCCGATCCGCTTCAAATCGCTCTGGCACTGCGGACACTGCCGGGAGTCCTCACCCAGATCATGGACCACCCGTTGCCGCTGCAGAGATTTCGGTAGGGCGCCCCGGCCGTGGCCTTTTCGCTTCTCCGGCTCGGCTGGAGTCTTCTCAGTCGCCGCCGAGGCGGCGGGCTCGGCGGGAGCCTCTCGACCGGCACTGACCAGGGCGACCGCAAACAGAAAAAGCTGGTTTTCGTTCACCCGCTCGCGCCGCGGCCCGTAGCGCGCTCGCAACAGCTGTTCGAGCCAGTGTTGCAATTGCTGTAGCCGCTGTTCCTTGGCCTCCACCTCTTGCACCAGACTCGTCACCATCTGCCGCAGCAGGGCGGGGTCTTCCGGCAAGCGGTTGGGATCAATGTCCACCCGCGTGTTTCTCCTCCGCGCGCTCGGCCTTTTCCAGTTCCACTCCCAGACTCACCCACTCGTTCATCAGCTCCCGCAGGCGCTTGTAGTTGGCCACCTTCTGGCGCATGGGCTCGACCTGTTCGGGCCGCAGGAAACGCGTACTGCTCTTGCCGCGCCAGGTGAAGCTCAACTGGTAGTACGGCCCGTGCTTCTGCGGCTTCTTGGGATCCTTGCAGTGGCAGCCCGGCTGACCACACACGTTGTACTGCTCGCTGATGCTGCCGGGGTGGACAGGGCCGAGCGCGAGCAGTTGCTGTTGGAGATGGGCGAGGCGCCGCCGAACCTGAGCGAGATTCATCATGCCGATAGCTATAATAGAGCTATCGGTATCTGTCAAGAGGGAAAATGTGCTTTTCCACAGAAATCTTCAAGAGGTGTACGTCTCAGCCCCTTCCTTTTCGCCCTGGTCCTTCCTTGCCGCCGGCAGGCTATAACGCTTCCGCCGTTTCCCCTTGCTCAAATCGATTCCCTCCAGCAGCACGGCCAGTTCCCAGGCCGCGATCTCCCTTCGCCCCGTCTCCGCAAAGGGAAATTCGAAGGTGCCAGCCTCTAAACGTTTGTACCAAATCGCCCAGCCGTCGCGATCCCAATACAAAATCTTCACGCGGTCCGTTCGCCGATTCGAAAACACCAGCAGGTGGCCAGCGTAAGGGTTGCACCCAATCACATGCTCCGCCAGCATCGACAATCCGTCGAAGGAACGACGCATATCGCAAGGCACCGTGCACAGGTACACCTTGATCGCGGCCGGAAAACTCAGCATCGCGATTGCTCCAAGGCCACCAGGACCGAGCGCAGGGTCTCCTCATCCACGCCCTGGCGGATGTGCAACTTCCGTCCGTCGCCGAGCACCAACTCGATACCCGCGTCCCTCGGTGCGGCTTCGTCGCTCACCAGAGCAAAGCTGGCGCCCCTGCCGTTCGCACTGGTCCGCGTCGTCGTCCCGGCTCGCCAACCGGCCCGGAGCTTGTGCTGCCACCAGTAGAACTGGCTCTCTTTCAACCGGCGCTGCCGACAAAACTTTCGAATCGATATCCCACTCCGCGCCGCCTCGCTGATCGTCCTTTGCCAATAACGTGCCTTCTCCGCGTCGCCCTTCCTCCTGCTGCTCATCTGACTCCTCCGCCTCCGATTCATGCATGCCCACCCGGAACGCCGCATGTCGGTCCTCCAGATTAACTGTCAGGGGATTATCAGGCGGGAGCTTCCGCCGCGGAAGCTGGGTTCACCGGACGGATACGGTCAGCGTGGTTCCCATAGGCTGTCCCGCGGAAACCCCACAGACTGCTGAACGTCTCAACTTGTTTTATATTTTCCCCCGGGCCTTCGCCCACGCCAGACCCAGATATTCGTAAACGGCCCTTTCGGAGGCGCCGAGTCCGCCGGCATCAGGGAAGAGGCCTTGGGACGACGTGGCTTCGCTGGTGCGAAAGTCCATTGGATCTGCGATCGGGTGGGTTCCTTGCTTCCTAAAGAGAGCCATTGCTCGAGGCATGTGAGAAGCTTCCGTCACCAGGATGAACGGCTCTTCCCCAACTATGGGCGCAACAAGCCGCGACTGATCTTCCGTGTCGGCCGAATGTGCCTCCAGAATAATATCCCGACGATCAACACCAAGCTCCTGGGCGAGTTGCCCCATGGCTTCAGCACTTGAGGAGAAGCCGTTGGGGCCTGGCCCCCCCGAAAGGACGAGCTTGCAACAGTGCAACAGTTTGCTTACCCTGACGCCTTCGAGAAGGCGAGCGATGGACCCATCATCGAGTTGGCTCTCAACTGGGCGAGTGGCATCACCCATAAAGCCACTCGCCAGGACAACAATGAACCTCGCTTCCCTCAGGCCGGCTGCGACGGGTGCTCCGGGCCTTATGAAAAGAGGCGAATACCTGCCCTCCAACGGTGCTAGAAGCAGTGTGGAAGCAGCGTGGCTGCCGAAAAGGAACAGTAGCACTCCGGCGAGCGCAACCACCGTTTTGCCTGTTTTCTGTTTCCGCGTAAAGCAGAGCAGTAGCAGACCGATCGAGAGAACTTCGAGACATAGGGGAATTGGAAAAAGAAAGCGAGAAAGAGTCTTCTTCAGGACCCACATTCGTTTTGTAGCTCCACCTGTCTCTGTTGCGAGCTTCTGAGGCCAGAACAGAAAGCCGTCTCAATTATTAGGGCCCTGGGGAACACGCGGATGGGACGGCAAGCCGTCTCCCTACAAATTGAGGAGATCGTGCAGAAGTTGTTTCATTGGAGATGACTTATCACAAGACACAGTGGTCTTTACGGCCCCTCTCGCAGCTTAGTCCTCGGCGATATCTCCCGCCGATCCTCGGGGCCACACCGGAGTAAGCGCCTCTGGGGCAGGTGGCGGGGCTATCTCAGCCATTTCTCCCGGTGTCTCCCAAATACCCGAGGGCCGCCCGAGAGTAGACTGTCCGAACAACAGGACGCGCAGGGTCTTGAGCAGGATCAGCACGTCCAGCGTGCCCGAAAGATTACGCACGTAAAAGAGGTCGTAATAAAACTTCTCCCGACTGCTCGTGATGGAGTTGGCATAGCCGAAGTTCACCTGAGCCCAACCTGTCATGCCCGGAGACACGTAGTGGCGCAACGAGTAGTAAGGAATCCGGGCTTTCAGCATTTCCACGAACTCAGGTTGCTCCGGTCGCGGCCCCACAAGACTCATATCACCTCGCAGCACATTTATTAGCTGAGGTAATTCGTCCAGGTGAAAACGCCGGAGCCATCGCCCCACTCCGGTTATTCGATGGTCGCGGTCGCCCGCCCAGCGTGCAGTTCGGTTGTCAGGGTTAACCACCATGGAACGAAACTTCAAGAGTTCAAACGGGCGGTCCCCCATTCCAATCCTAGTTTGCCGGAACAACACAGGGCCGCGTGAAGTCAACTTAATCACAAGACTGATCAGCACCAGCAGAGGCGTTGCAAGCACCAAAACTACAAGCGAACATCCGATGTCCGCAAGTCGTTTAAATCGCCGCGTCAGGGGATGGTCAAAACTCCCGAATCCACCACCGAAGACGAGCCAGCCATCGGTCAGGCTTTCAGCAGGAATCTGCCCGACCAACGCCTGAAAGAAGTCCGGCACGGACCAAACGCGAATTCCCGACAGTCTCGCCACTACGAGGTCGCGCCAGAATTGCGAATTGCCCCTGATCGCGCCCACGACCACATCAGTGATTCCTTTTTCGGCCGCAACCTCCCGAAAGTCTGTCACACCACCCAGCACGGGGGCGTAGGTCGCCTCGCTGGGAAATTGGTCCGCCAGGAATCCCTCAACTGAGATATTCGATTTCACTGTTTTCAGCTTCGCCAGAACCTGAAGGCATACTTTCAGATGACCGACGACGACGAGCCTCCGTTGGGGCAAGTGAGCAATCACCGTGATGTAGCCGACGCGCGCGGCCACCTCAGCTACAGTCAGGTTCAGAGCCAGGATTCCCAGAATACCGCGACCCAGCTTCACCTGGGGAACCGCATAGTCGAGGCAAGCGATCGCCGCAGTTCCCACCATGACCGCGCCCGCGGTTTTGAATGCCAACGGCCTCCAGCTCACCACTCGGGACGCGACACTCAGGTCGGCCACATAGAAGCTTACAAGATAGACAAACACCACCGCCAGGACAGAGACGAGGCTCGTCCCCGCACCACGCAAGCCATAGCCGAGTCGCATGTAGTACGCAGCCACTAAGGAGATGTAGACCAGGGCAATATCGATACCCAGCCAGCAGAGCGCACGTCTAACGAACCCTGTTGTCAGCACGGGTCCTCCAGTTCCAGGGAGAGTTCCTTGGCCGAGTTCGAAACTCAAGATTCCAAATCATGACAACGCCGAGATTAACCGAAATTACGGCCTGCCCTGTTCGCGGCGCGACGGGGCAGGCAAGCGTTTTTGACAAGGGGAGCAGTTGCACTGCGAACGCAATCAAGAATTCACGAAAGCTGTAAGGCCGGCTTGCCTGAACCGAAAAACTCCGTTTGGGAGGCTTTGCCCAGCAATACGTCGACGATACGGCCCGAAGCCCTGCCGTCACCAAACGGGCTGCCGCCGCGCAACATTCGCTCGTACTCGGGACCCTCCTCGAGCAATCTCTCGCACCATTCGACGATTTGTGGTTCGGAGGATCCCACGAGCTGGGCCGTCCCCGCCTCAATGGCTTCGGGCCGCTCCGTGGTCTCGCGCATCACCAGCGTCGGTTTGCGCAGGAACGGTGCTTCTTCCTGAATTCCGCCGGAATCAGTGAGGATGAGGAAGGATCGCGCCATCAGATGCACGAACTGCTCGTATCGCAACGGCTCCAAGAGGTGGATCCGCGGTTGTCCCTTCAGGATACGGCACACCGGCTCGCGCACGTTGGGATTGAGATGCACTGGGTAAATAATCCGAATGTCCGGGTTGCGCTCCGCCAGTCGCCGCAAAGCGCAGCACATTGCTTCCAACGGCCTGCCGAAGCTTTCGCGGCGGTGTGCGGTCACGAGAAGTATTCGCTCGTCGCCCTCGCCACACGGAAGTTCCACGGGGATCGGGCGGGCCAGAGTCATCTCGAGCGCGTCAATGACCGTGTTGCCGGTAATGAAGATGCGGTCTGCCGGAGTCTGCTCCTGGAGCAACGCCTTTGCGGCCCGGGGCGTGGGTGCAAAGTGGTAGCTTGCGGCCACACCGACTACTCGCCGGTTCAGCTCCTCCGGGAATGGATTCTGCATGTCACGCGTGCGCAATCCGGCTTCCACGTGACCCACCGGGACGCCCCGGTAAAAGGCTACGAGCGCTGCGACCATGGCGGTGGTGGTATCGCCTTGAACCAGCACCGTGTCGGCTTGAACGCGATCGAGGACACCACTAATCGCCGGAAACGCTCGGCCGGCGAAGTCACACAGGCCTTGGCCCGGCTCCATCAGATCCAGGTCGAAATCGGGCGTTATCCCGAACCATTCCATGACCTGGTCCAACATCGTGCGATGTTGCGCGGTCACACAAATGTGCGTGCGGATCTCGCCCTCTCGAGAGCGCAATTCCGCGATAACTGGCGCCAGCTTGATCGCCTCAGGCCTCGTACCAAAGACGGTGAGCACGTCGATCATTTCGCAGCCGTTGCTATTTCGCACACCACTGGCGATCCCTCAGCCGCTGCCATTTCGCGCACCGCTGACGATGCTCCGGGACCGAACCGCGCCGAAGCCTTGATCCTGTCCCAGTTCTGCTCAAACCACTGGATGGTATTCCTGAGCCCGGTTTCAAATGGAGTGGAAGGACGATACCCGATCAGATCCCCAGCTCTGTCCACGCACGCCAACAACCGGGATTTCGTGTCCCACTTGCGCCGTTGCACGAAGCGAACACCCACCTCGTTGCCGGTGATCCGGTTGATCATGTTGGCCAAGTCGATCACGCGGGTCTCCGTCGAGGAGCCCAGATTGAATTCCTGTCCCACGGCTTGTTCCATCACGCCGGCGCGGAGCAGCCCGTCCACCAAGTCACCCACATAGGTGAAGTCACGCGTGGCCTCGCCGTCTCCCGTGATGGGGAGCGCCTGGCCGTTCATAGCCCAGTAAATGAAATTCGGGATCACGTTTCGGTACTGGCCAGGAAGCTCACCAGGGCCGTAAGAATTGAAGAACCTCGGTTTGACCACTTTGAGTCCGTAATGGTGGTGGAAGAAGTTGCAGTAGAGTTCGCCCAGCATCTTGGTGATTTGGTAAGGGCTGCTCAGGTGCATCGACATGAATTCTTCGCGCAGCGGCAGGGGTGCGCTACTCCCGTATATAGAACATCCCGAGGAAGCGTATACGAACCGTTCGACCTCGGTGAATACGGAATACTCCAGAAGCCGCAGTGTTCCCAATCCATTCACCTGCAGGTCTTTTTCCGGATGGTCAACGCTATTCTGGTTGGCAAAAAACGCGGCCAGATGATAGACGACTCGAGGGCGTTCGAAGAAAACGCGCTTGAGTTTCACTTCGTCGACAATGTCACCCTCCACGAACAGCAAGTTCGGTAACGAGGGCAGGTTCCACCGCTCTGCCGAAGACAGGTCATCGATCACTATCACTCTGGCGCCGGCACTGGCCAGTGCGCGTGTTAGATTGCAACCGATGGCCCCGGCCCCGCCGGTCACCAGCACGCTCTTGTCTCGATATTGGTCCAGGTAGCTCGATGTCATGTCGGTCTCCTCAGGATTTCTGCAAATAACCTTTCGAATTTGCGCACGCATTCCACCCTCGAGAAATGCGCCTCGACAAAGCGTCTTCCATTCTGGGCCATCTCGAGTGCCGCAGTGCGGTTCCTTCGCAAATACAAAACAGCGTCCGCCAGGCTCCGCGCATCGCCAGCCGGGCAGGCGATCCCGCAACCGGATTGGGCGATGATCGCTGGCGCGTCTCCAGCTAGCGGCATGCTCGCCAGAACCGGCCGTTCCGCCGCCATGATCGTCAACAACTTGGAAGGCACCACCGGCGTCGCCACCTCGGGCCGCAGCGTCACCAGGCAAGCATCCGCAGCGGCCAAGACTGAAGGGTAGAGTTCCTTGGGCTGCATGGGGAGAAAGCGGATGTTGGGGAGGCCGGATGCCATGGCCGCGAGGCTCGGGCGGTCCACGCCGTCACCCACCAGGAGGAACACCAGCTCTGGCTCGGTCGCGAGATAGCGGGCTGCTTCCACCGCCACTCCAAGGCCTTGAGACCACCCCATCGTGCCCGCAAACAACACAACGAATTCTCCGTTCAGCCCAGCGGCTTTGCGGAACGCGTTGATCCGATCGCTCGGCTGGATGAACTCTGTGTCTACCCAGTTGGGCACGGCATGGACGCGGGCCGGATCGCCCCCCTTCAAAATCACGTGGTGCCGGTTCCCTTCCGAATGGACTGTGACCGCTTCTGCCGATCTGTACGCGAATCGCTCCATTGCTTCGAAGAACTTAATCACAGCGCGACTTCTCAAGACGCCAAGGTCAATCGCGCTCTGTGGGAAAAGGTCCTGAACGCCGAGACAGAACGCTGCGCGGCGCCGCCGCGCAACCACCCAGGCCGACAATGCCAGCGGCAACGGCGGCGACATGGTATAAACAACGTCCACGTCCCGCACCCGAAACGCGCGCAACGCGAACAGTGGGGCCACCACCAGGTGGCCCAACCCGCGTTTCACCCTTGCTGGTCCCTGCGTGGTTGGGGCGGCGATGCGCAGCACTCGCATTCCTGCCATCTCCTCCTCGTACATCCACCTGCGTTCGTACTCCGGGGGAATCGCGAGGACATTATGGGTAGGGAACCGCGTGACCACCGTGACGCGATGACCAAATCGCACCAGGGTTTCGCCGAGTTCAAACCCCAGGTGCGCGGGAGCTGCGATTTCCGGAGGCCAGTAATTGCTGATGAAAAGGACGTGCATGACTTATGGAGATCTCTCGCGGCGGCTTAAGTTCAATGGGCAATAGGGGGACGGGCCGCGGGCCCGCCCGCTTCCCGCGGATCAAGCCTCAAGCCGGCCAACCCGCCTCCATCTGAAGAAAGGAAGCCAAGTCAACTGGCACCGCCGCCCTTTCGCGCAGTGCCCTCTGGATGGAAAGAGTTGTCAGCGTGGTGGCCACGTAGTCCTCGACCGGAACCGGCTGTTGTCCCTGCCGGATGGCCTGGAAGAACTCCTCCAGTTCTGCCCTATGGCCACGGTCGAGCGCGAAGGCATTATGGCGGCGGGTTTTGCCACCCCGTGTGACACTGTAGCTGCGAAAGTTCTCGATCACGCCAACCGTCCCTGCCCGGAAGACTTCAACCCGCTCGCGGGGAAAGGATTTGTCGCCATTGGCCGCGTAAACGATCGATCCAATCGAACCGTCCGTGAGCTCCAGGACCACTGCAACGGTGTCCTGCATCGGTGTCTCTCCACCCTCGCGCATCACCACGGCCGAAACGGAAGAGGTTAAACCTCCGCTCAACCCATGGATGAGATCCACAAAGTGGCACACCTCGCCCACAATTCTCCCGCCGCCCTCGCTCTCATCCTGAGTCCAGCTATTCGCCGGAACAGCACCCGCGTTGATGCGGCAGTGGATGACGGAGGGACCGCTGCCCAAGCGCGCTATCAATTGTCGAGTCGCCGGAGCGAAGCGGCGGTTGAATCCGACCATCAGGATGCGACTCGGCCCGCTCCGCCAGGCAGCTACCACCTTGCGCAGCCCCTCCTCGTTCAAGGCGAGCGGCTTCTCGACGAAGACGTGTTTTCCTGCTGCCAGCACCTCGCTCGCCATGCCGGCGTGGAGATCGTGCCGCGTCGTGACCACGACGGCGGTCACCAAGGGGTCGGCGAGCAGTTCCCGGTAATCCGTCGTGCAGTACTCAAATCCGGCCTTTTCTGCGGCGTGCCGGGAGCTTACACCGGAGGCTGTCGCCACGCCGCGCAGGTAGGTCGACTTGGAATTCTCGAGCAGGGGCAGAAAAACGCCACGCGTGAATAGGCCGGAGCCAATCAGCCCTACCCCGATCTTGCCACTCTCTGTTGTGGAGGCCGCCTCCGCCCTGAGGCTGACTACTGTGCTTGCCGCCGCCTTGGACTCCTCCGGGTACGTCAAGAGAATGCCGATCGGTTCCGGCGGAATATCGGCCTCGCCTTTGAGCAACCTGTAGGCCTCAAGGCATCGTTCGATTGGAAATCGGTGTGTGGTCAACGGGGCCACTCCCACTCGCCCGTCCGCCACGAGTTCCAAAAATGCCGCAAGGTTACGCCCTTCGGTCCATCGCACGAGCGGCAACGGGATGTCGTAACCGCGCGACTCATAGGTTGGATCGCCGCTGCCCGGTCCCCCGGCGTGTGGCACGACTAGCTGCAGCTCCTTTTCGAAGAACGTCTTGCGCGGCAACTCCAGCTTCACCAGGCCCGGCACCACTACCTTGCCGCGTTCCCGCGTGATGTCCGCCGCCTGCTCGACGGGCTTGCTATTGTCCGCGCTCGCAAACAGGAGCGTGGAATCCACTCCGAGGTTGCCCGTGAAGTCTGCCACTGCACCGGCGGCCTGATCGGCGAGCACTGCCTGCGTTGCCCCGAGCGTACGCGCCAGTTCCAGTTTGCCAGACGAGACATCAATTCCGATCACCCTGCAACCTGCCGCGCGCAACATCTGGACCCCGAGCAATCCCAGGAGACCGAGCCCGATCACGGCAACACGCTCTCCCAGTTGTGGTTCCGCCAGGCGCACCGCGTTCAGAGCGATGGCCCCCAGCATCGCATAGCAGGCTTCATCAAACGAAAGCCCGGAGGGAACTTGCACGCAAAGATTCCGCGGAACACAGAGCACCTCGGCGTGGGCTGCGTATAGGGGCCCGGCGCACGCCACTCGGTCTCCCACGGAAAAGCCCGTTACCCCAGCGCCGACCTCCAGGACTACGCCGGCGGCCGAGTAGCCTAGCGGCACCGGCATGTCGAGCCGCGCTCGCGCCTGGCGGTACGTCTCCAGAAGTCCGTCGCTCCGCACCTTGTCGATAACCTGCTTCACCCAATCGGGCCGCGCCAGCGCCTTACCAAGAAGGCTCTTGCCGGCAACTTCGATCATCGCCTTCTCGGTGCCCGTGCTGATCAAGGAGCGTCGGCACGAAACCAGAACTGACCCTGCTCGAGCCAAAGGGCTAGGCGTATCCACCAGTCGCACCACACCCGAGTTATAGTCTTCCACAATCTGTTTCATCTCACCGCTCCTGCCTGCTTCCGGCAGACTGACCAGATCTTCGAGGACAGCGGCCGGCCGCCAACCACCCCACTAAAAGCCGCTCGAGTCACGTTTTCAGTCGCCGGCTCGCGGCCTTCGTGTAGCCCCCTCGTACCATCGGCTCGACTCCAGTCGCGATTTCCAGTTCGTTTCTGCACAAAGTGTGGTGTTTTAGCCCTTTTATGCACTCTCATTATCCGGTGCTGCGATTGGAATGGGATGAACTGGGCCAAGCGAACGCCTGTTGAAACAATCTGCGGTTCGCGGCGATGGTTTCCGGGTCGGTGGCGTGCTTAACGCCGTAGCGCATGGCCCGCGCCGAAAGCACGGCGTACCACTCAGTGCCGGCGTCCACGCACTGCTGGAGAACAGATCGAAAGCGTTCCGTCTCGCCGAGCGGTAAGGCCCAACCCACCCCCTCCGCCTCCAGATTGCGCCAGGGCGTTTGGTCGCTGATCAGCACCGGGCAACCCGCCGCCAGCGCTTCACAAATCACATGCCCATAGTTCTCGCCCAGAGTAGGAAGTAGAAAGAGGTCGTGCTCTGCAAAGACTCGCGCCACCTGCTCGTGTTCAATCGGTCCCCAATACTTCACCCGGATATTCGCCGGCAGCGCGGCGATCAGGCCTTGGCACTCTGCCCAGTAAGCTGCGTCTTCCGCCGGACCGTAGATATCATAGGAGACGTCGCCCGAGACGCCCTCGAGCATCCTGAGCGCTCCCGCCAGGTTTTTCATCCGCGCGACGCGCGAAACAAACACGGCGCGAAGCTGGCCCGGCTTCTTAGGCCGCATCTCAGGCTGCTCCTGCGGTGCTACGCCTGCGATATCCGGGGCCGTAATCACCCCGGCCCTGCGTCTCATCGTGCTGTGAGTCACATTCAAGTTAGTGATGGCGTGGGCGACGTCGATGTGCCTCACCCGCGGAAACTGCCGGCGTATATCCGCCACCTCGAGATCACTGGAAGCGTGCCAGATGAGCCTGTAATACAGTCCAAGCCACCGAGTCATCCTGATGTACAAGAACTTCCGCAGGCGCTTGAGCTGCAACGCCCCCGCTGAAAATTCGCCGCCTGGCGCAAGCACCACACACTGCGGCCGGCAGAGTCCCAGCCGATACATGACCACGGGCAGTATCGAGAAGGGCCGGGAACAGAAGCTCTTGAGGTAAAGAATCGTGCGCCGGTCGAGCGAACGAAGCAGCGCCCACAAGCTGAGCAGGCCTCGGAGCCCCGGCCGCAGGTACATGACATCCGCATCGCCAACCCGGACCCACCGGTTTGCGACAATGCCGGGAAACGGCAACTTCTCCCGCAAATCGCGGTCCCTGGTTACGATCTTAAAACAGAACTCGCTGCCCAACGCCTTCACCAGGCTCTCGACGCTGCGCAGGGGGCCGCCAGCCTTGAAGGCCGGAAGGTAATAGCCGATAAGCACAACAACAACGGGCTTATCCTGCGGCTCAGTACTGCTTGGGCAGTCCGGCAGCCCTGACGCATCGCACCCTATTGACCGGCCGTCTGGGCGATCGGCGTGGCAGTCGCTCACGTCATTGCGGTTCTTTGCTTCAGTCGTAAGATCCATCGTATGTCGTGTCCCTACTATGGCCCGCCAGCAGGCCCCCAGAGCTAGCCCCGGGGTCGAGTAACAGCCGGGGTCATCGAGCCTGCTTCCGCCCAGCCAAAATCCGGGCTGCCTCCAGCACTTCCGATGTCTCCACCAGCTTAACGCAGAGGTTATCGTGGGGGCATTCCCACAGGTAGCAGGTGTGGCATGGCACGTATCTCTGCAAAACAATATGCTGCGGGCCGTAGGGGCGCCACTTACCCGGTTGGTCCGAGGAGGAAAAGATCGATACGCAAGGTGTTGAGACGGCCGCCGCCATGTGCTGCACGCCCGAGTCGTTGCACACCACAAACGAGCATCTCCGCAGCAGCTCGCAAGACTCGAGCGGAGAAAGCCGGCCCGCAAGGCTGAGCGCGCGGGGCCCGACTCGGGATGCCAGGCGCTGGCACGCCTCCTTGTCGCCGGGTCCGCCGACGAACACCACGAGGAAGCCACGCTGCGACAGCGCCTGGGCCACTTCCCCGTATCGCTCAAGCGGCCAGCGGTTGGTGGTACGCTTGGCGCCCGGAGCAATGGCCACCAGGGCAGTCCCAGGCGTTACAAAGTCTCTGAGCAGCGCATCGACAGCCAAAGCATGTTGCTCCGTCAAAGGCAGAGGGAAGCGAGGCTCAACAGCCTTGATGCCGCAGGCCTCGAGTCCCTGCATTACTCGGATAACTTCGTCAGGAAAGATTTTGCACTCGGACTCGGCCCGGGCGGCCCACCGGATGGTGCAGATCCTCCAGCCGTGCGCCCAACGCGCACCCGCCAGGCGCGCGGCCAGCATGTTGCGAAACACCACCGGCAGGGTTGTGCGATTAGGGGAAAGCTCAATCCACACGTCGAACTTCCTCTGGCGCAGTTGCTTAATGAAGCCCACGCGCTGCGGGCGCGTGGCGATATCTTCGGTGTGGTACACAACGAGATGGTCGAGCCACGGCGCGCCGGTGAGAAGTTCGCGCGCGCCCGGCATGCCCCGCTTTCCGGGGGAAGTCACCAGCGTGAGCTCGGCATTCGGATAGGCATCGCGCACGGCTTGCATTGCCGGCAACGCGCAAAGGATGTCGCCCAGGTTGCCGATCCGGTAGAGACAAACATTCCGCGCATCAACGGGCCTGGGACCAGGCCACAAACACCATCGCACCACCGCTATCAGGGCGTTTGCCAGCCAGTATAAGACCTCCGCCGCTTTGGCTTTAAGGGCCACGAGATTCACCGGTTGCAGCACCGGTTCGCCCGCCTGCCGGCAGCGCGAACTCAGTTGGGAGTAAGTGACTGACACGGCTTGTTTCAAGGGCTGGGGGCCGGCGAAGTTTCTCCGTGCCTCTGCGTCTCTGTGGTTCCTTTCAAGAAGGCCGGATTGCACACATCGCTGAGGTTAGGCTGCCACTGGTTTTTGACCCCGTACCACGTATATTTGCCGGAGTAGATGTTCAAGACATTCACTGGCAGCGAGTTCCCGGGAAGCGGCCTGAAAGCCAGGTAAAAAGCGGCATTCCAAACCAGGCAACAGCCGAGAAGAAGATGGCCCCACCGCACACCGCCCATGTCGATCGCGATCATGGCGAGGAGCAGCGCTGCCGCGGTCAAGAAGTTCAGATAAGGTGCGTCGGCCATATAAATCAGGGTCAAAAAGCAGGCGCCGGGAGCAATCCAGAGCCACAGCAACCGAACCGGCCGCTCCCGAAGCCTTCCTAAACTCTTCAGCACGGGATAGGCGAGAAGCCAAAGCGCTGTACCGAGCGGCGCCAGGAAACGCGCGATATTAGCCATCGAGCGGTAAGTATTGCGATCTCTCAAGGGCGAGACGGTTGTCGTGATGTTGGCGACATATCCAGTGAAGTAGCCTGCGCCTCCCGCAGTGTGATAGGCCAGTACTGTAGGCACAACCCAGCCTAGACACAGCAGGATCGCTACCAGGAACGCAATAGCGGCCTGCCTTCCCGAGGCGTACCGCGCCAAATAGTAGACGAACATTGGACCCAGGAAAGCCCCATCGGAAGGGCGAAACCCAGCTCCGATCGCAAACGCCGCTGCCGCCCCCAGGAGGTAAACCGTCCGTGGTTCTCTCAAATGGAGGATAAGGAATAGGAAAACCAAAATTGGGAAAAGGAGCTGAGAGGCGTACGTACTATGCACGTCCCCCGAGAACCAGACATAGAATACGACGGCGTACAAAATACAGCCCAGTTCGGCGGTCCTCTTGCTCACGAGCAGCCGGGCGACGTAGTAGAAGACCACGACTCCGGCCGCGGAGAAGGCCCAATTCATGAAGCTTATGCCCTTTTCCGGGTTCGAGAAGAGGCCCCCAGCCTGGTTGAATAGCCAATATCCCGGCGGGTGGATTACAAACCTGCGCGTTTGGATAGCAAGCATGTGCGCCGGACCGTCCGCCCAATATAGGGGGCCTGCGGTAAGCACCCTCGAGATCAGAACCAACAGTCCGAGCAGCCAGGGGTAATATTCGAACTTCCGCTCAGGTCTCTCCACTTCTCCACCACCTGCCCACGTTTTAACCACGGAGGCGCCCAGACACTGAGGAACAGGATTCAAGATTCAGGAAGAGCCTTTTTGAGTTTCCGGGGACGCTTGCGAGGCCCGTAGATTACCCAGCTTAAACCGTACAGGATGGCCAGCATTTTGATAAAACCCACCCAAACAGTGAATACGGGAGACTCGAGGAGGAAGCCGGCAAGGAAAACGCCTGCGTACACGAACAGATCCTGCCGTTGCATCGGTCCACTCAGACGGTTCGTTATCCACTGGACAACCAACCCGAGAACAAACATCCCGACGGGGATGCCGAACAAACCAAAGTTGATGTATAGAGACCCTTGGTAGGTAATCGCGGTGCCGGAATTCCGAGCTCCAATCGCAATGCCGAACCTGTCAGCTTCCAATTCAATGGGCTTCGAGGGCCACAGAAGCCGCGGGACGAACGGGTAAATAGGAAGCATCCACCAGGGCTCATCGCCTTTGACGAAGCTCAGCCGGGGACCCAGGGCAAGCACCTGGGCAAAATTCGTCAGCAAGTCCATGCGCTCGAGCGTGTTCGCGATTCCAGTAGTCCAGAGAGCCCCCGGATTTGTCCCTTGTTGGGTCGCCTTCTGCAAGGCCATCTGGGTGGCGCGCCCTGCTCCTTGAAAGCTTGAAACCTCCTGAGAGCCCTTTCCCCGCAGTAGATCGCGATAGGCAAGATTGACTGGAAAGAGAAGAATAATTCCGAGGACGGGTAAAACAAGCCAGCGCAGGTTCAGCCTTCGCGTCATTACCGAGCAGACCAGCGCAACCGCAAGGAAATTCTGAAAAATCAAGTTTTTCATCCCGGAGATCGCGCCCCAGAGGACCTCGGAGGACAAGATGATCACAAAAAGGGTCTTCCAAATGGGGCTGGACCGATCGCGATATCTTTCGATCGTGACAGCCACCAGCGCAAAGGTCCCGAATTGGTTAACGTAGTTCAACACCTGCATGCTGGCAAGGTTCGCATAGTACTTGTCCATGGACCCGGTGTAGGAATAGAGCTGGTTTCTCAACAGATAGAACCTGGTGAGAAAGCTGAGGGCGTAAACTGCTACGATGGTTCCCATTGTGCCTGCGCGCGGCGAGCCGAGCATGGCGGCAAGGCGGCCCCACTCCGGGGCTCTCCGTCCGCGGTGTTTGCGCCGGACTAACTCGCACCCACCCCAAAACGCCAGCATGCCCAAAATGCAGTAGGAGAGCGCGCGGACCAAATCTTCGCCGTTCGCCGATAAGCTCCGATTCATTTGTGTCGGGTCGATGAAGTTGCGCAGGGGCATCAAGCCGAACTGCAAGAAAAAGAACGCGGTCGTGAAAACCGGGAGTTCAAACAGTTGCAGTTTGGTGGCTTGAATTCTCGACATCACAAACAGGGCGGAGGCAGCCGCGTAAAAGGCCAGCAGCGCCAGATACAGCCGAAACTGAACTCCTTCGCCGCCGAAGATGAGGGCTTCTCCCCAGGCGATTGCCGCCACAGAGAGACTGAGCAGGATGGCAACGTGAAGCGCATTAACCAGATTCGCCGGCTCACGTCCAACGCCGGCGCTGTCGGAGAGAGAATTTGTCATTTCAGTCTTGGATTCTCACCACGGAGGCACAGAGGCCCGGAGAACTCTAAAGAAATGGGCTCTCTCTGTGCCTGGGTTTCTCTGCGGTTAGTGCGTGCATGGGCGGGCTAGCGTCGCACGGCGAACCGCATCGCTGCCACTACGCCTTCCACGTAGCGTTCAGGTCCGAACTCTTCAACGACTTCGGCCGCCCGTCTGCCCATTGTTTGGCGTAGCGCGGGGTCACGCACCAGTTTCGTCACTGCCTCGGAAAGTGCTCCCGTGTCGCCGGCAGGGTAAACAAATCCCGTCTCTCCATCCCTCACTAGCGCGCTAGGTCCCCATATACCGGTGCGGTTGCTCGCGATCACAGGCAAGCCTGACGCCATGGCCTCGTTGGTCACCAACGGCATAGGGTCGTGCCAGGAAGAAAGAACGAAGATATCCGACATGGCGTACAGGTCGGGTAGCTCGCTTTGGTTCCTGAAACCCAGCAGGTATGCGTGCTTCAGGCCCTGCCTGGCAATTTCCGCCTCGAGCTGCGGCCGCAATTCGCCGTCACCCACCCATGCCGCTCCCAAGCTCGGAAAGGTGTACTGGAGCTTTTTTAGCGCCAAGACGATGTCCAGCGGCCGCTTCCGCGCAAGCAGCTTGCCCACAAAGAGTAACAAGACAATATGGGGCGGTATTCCATAGCGGGCCCGAATCTCGTCCTTGTGAGCGCGGGCCGATTCAGCCCGGCGCATGAAGTAGCCGTTGTCGACTGCCAAAGGCGCGAAAAACAGCTGGTGTTCTCCCACCCCATAATTGTTGTAGAACATGCGGTTGAACGGCCCTGTAACAAGGAAGGCCTTTAGACTGCGAAATAGTCTCGTCAGCGTCGCCTTCTTGATGAGGGCCCTGAACCGGGGCAGGTCCTTTTCGTAAATGTAATTTGAGTCGCCAGTAACGATGCAAGGCGTGTTTCCCAAGCGTGCGCCCATGATCGCCAGCCAGGCCGAGAGGTCGCCCCAGCCATAGACAAGCACGGCATCGTAACGTCTGCGCCACAACTCTGCCGCGATTCCGGGACTGGCGTAGCTCCAAAATCTGCCGCGCGTGCCCGGCCAAAGGTTCTTGAACGTCTTGAATTTGTATCCCTGCAAAAGAGGCGTGTCCCAGGCAACCTCGACTCCAAAGCCCGGGTCCATGGCTGGCAACGCGCCCGCCAGACTGGAGTAAAGCACGGTGAGGTCAACTTCTGGGCTCTGGGCCAAGCGCCGGAAGAGGGGCGAGAAATACTGCACCGGGTGCGAAAGAACGATCGCCAGTCGAGAGGGACGCCCGGCGGCGCCGTGAGCCGCCGCAGCTTTCTCGGCAACCGCGCTTACAGATCTATCTAACATTAAACCCGCCTTCACGCCTGCCCCCAGCCGTTTGTGACCCGGAGCGCATTGTCCCCGGTCGCTGGTCCCAACCCTGGCCGGATTCAACCTGTTCGCGGCCTCGCTGTGCTATGACCTCGCGGCACCAGTTTCAGCAGGCGTCGGGAATCTTACTCCTGTGTGCTGGGACACGATCTCGAGCAACCGCCGAAGGCGGATCTCATACGTATGGTCACGGTGCGCCCGGCTGCAACCAGCCTGCGCAATTGCTTCTCGTTCCTGCGGGTGGGCCAGGTAGTACCTTACTTTTTCCAAAAGGTCCGGCCGGGAGTTGAACGTCGCCACTTCGCGCCCGGCCTCGAAGAAATCCTCCACGGCCGGGCGATTCTCCGTAAGGACGAACCCTCCGCATCCCGTGGCCTCAAAAAGCCGGCAGTTCACGCTGTCGGTCTCCTTATGGGTTAGCGTATTCAGGACAATTCTTGCGGCGCGAAATGCTTTGGCTTTCTCCTCTTCGGCAACATAGTGGCGCTGATGGAATCGGACGACTGGGTGGTCGAGCCAAGGGGCCGCACCGCCCCCCCAGATTTTCACATTAAAACTTGTCAGCTCCTCGATCATCCTGAGGCGATAATAATAGCAGTTACCTGCAACAGCAATATCGCACTGGAACTTCTGTGCTTCCTCCGATGTGCAATCCCGGGGATGATGCCAGATGGGGTTGCAACATTCAGGAAGAAAGTAGGCGGGCAAACCAAGGTTCTTGCGGAACAGCGCCACGGCTCTCGGTTCCTTGAAGAACACACAGTGATAGTCCGATCCCAGGATATACTCACGGCCCAGGTTCGCAGTGGGGTCCGGATACCACACGGCGACAGCAGGAGCGAGGTTGCGCAACTGTTCAACCGTCCGCGGGGTAAGCTCTCCATAGGTCACGAGCACCAAGTCAGGCTTTGTCTTTTCCACAGCGCGGACAAAGCCCTGCTGGAGGCGCAGTTCGAGAGCCGGGATCCATTGAACCCCCCTGGAGAGCAAGGGGACGAGCTTGCGTTTAGGCCGCCCCTTCGCCAACTCGGGAACTCCGGTGCTGACTTGGAACCCCATCTGTTCCAGGGTGACGGCTATATTCCGCGCGAAGGAGTCAGAATACTGTGGGCCGACAACGTATATTCTCATTTTTCGCAAGGTCGCTTCAGCCTGGCGTCCTGTCCCGCCTGATTAGGGCCTTTCTGTAGGGCATGAGGACCGCAACATCTGGTAGTCAGGGTTGTTAAACGGACAGCCCTAGCTCGTCAAAGAGCGCCCGGAAGCGATGATGGTACGTGTGGCAGCACAGAGCGCGGGCATGACCAGCCTCCCGAATCTTTTCGGCCTCGGCGTCATGCGCCAAATAGTACCGGACCTTCTCAAGCAACTCTTGCTGATTGCGGTACACGACCACTTCCTTGTCCGGCTCGAACAACTCGGCCAGTTCGTCGATATATCCGGTACAGTAAAGCGCCCTGCACATGGGGGCCTCGAACTCCCGCAGATGGAGGTGCCGGACCACAGCCTTGCTCGCGTCGTGACGGTCGTGGACCTCCAGGAATCCCAGGCTGATGTGGCTGCGGCTGTATAGCTGGATCAGCTCCTCATCCGAGATCGTGGCGTGAACGTTGTTCGGAAAGCGAGCGCTTAGACGCCGGCGCAAATCCTGTTCAGCCAACTCCGCCGAGGCGCGGAACTGAGCCTCCGGGGTCAGGGCTGCGAGCGACCGCAAGGCCAGCACGTAGCGCTTCGCAATCGCCCGCCAGCGTGTCCTGGACCCCCACTGCCATCCCGGTCCGAAGGCGTGCGCATCCACGCCGTTCTCGAGCAAGGGGGCGATGTAACGCGCCCGCAAAGCATAATTGGCGCCCACAAACGAGACGCCGATCGTTCGGGGCAGATCATAGGGCCGGTAATAGGTCGGATTTGAGGCCATCGGCCACCACAGCGGTCGCGCCCCAACTGCCAGGAACTTTTCCCCAGAGTCTTTTTCCGAGTGCAGGTTGTAGTCGAAGTGCGGTGAGAGTTCGGCCACCAGGTAAAACTGGTGCGCGTTGTTGCAGGAGAAATTACACGTGGGTACGCCCGCCTTACGCACCTCATCAATCGCACCGGCGTCCACCATGCCATCCGACAGGTAAGCAAAGAAAAGATCGAAGGGCTTCTTGGCGTGTTCGAGACGGAAAGCGTCCAGCAGCTTTTGGCTGAAGCGGGCACGTGCCCTGGCGTCCTTATCTACCGCTGCGAATCGCCCTCCCCGCGTCGAAAACAGGGCCACGTCATGGCCCATTTCCACCAGCGGCTCGTAAAGATTGCGGCGCCATGTTTGGCTGCCGGGCACAAGGCCGCTCGTTGCTGCCTCGATTGCCTGGAATATGCGTAGAGATCGCATGTGCTTAACGGCGGGCGTTCAGGAAGAATGCGGGCAAACCCGCAACCTCATTGCCAGTCCGGCTGCGACTGACCGTACTCATGTCTTAATCCCCAAAGGGAAGCTCGTGAGGTTCGGATTGCTTAGCGGTTTATGTTCCCGTCTGCTCAGCCACGCCTTTAGGGCTAACGAGGCCCCGATGAACAACAAAGCGTCAATAGGCATGCGGAAGAAACAGCCTTCCCCAATTTCCAAGAGATTGCTGACAGCGCAAACATATACGAGATTAAACGCTATAAAGAAACGTAACAGTGGCAAGTTGTCTTCATTTTCAAATACCCGCCGCAAACCTAAGCCTCTCCTAAAAAGGGGCTCCAAAACCGCATAGAGAGCCAGGAAAAAGAGGCTGACCATAAATAACGGCGCTCCGAATGCTAAAGCCGTATCAAAAGCAAAGTGCCTCATGGAATCGGTTCTTGGTACCAGCCAGGTGCGCCATTGATCAAAGTAACGATATGGCTTGAAGGAAAAAAAGATGTAAGCTTCGTTGACCACCGCCCCTAAATAATCAAGCGGATCGTGTGTTATTAGGACTATTGCGTTGCGCTGGAGCTCCGGTTCCATTCTCGCGTAAATATAATTGTTAAAATTGGGAGCTCCGGTAGATTTGCGCAAGTCGCCAATGATCGAATTGTCGTTGACTGGTTTGAGCTTAAAGTATTCAAAATAGCCTTGCGGCTCAGAAATGTTGTGAACCAGGGCCAGGGGCGTAATCTGGCCCTTCTCGACCATCCCCCGTTTAACGGAATACGGAATATAGTACGTCATGTCCATCAGATTCATGCCCAGCCAAGTGCTGGAGCTGAATATCCGGTACTGGGCATAATTCTTTACATAAGCGCTGGAAGCAAGGAGAAAGAACACCAGGGCCGTCGCTGTATACCTCTTGATCTCGCGCGGCACCCGAACATAAATCCAAACCAACATCAGAACCGAAAGGCGA
Source organism: uncultured Acidobacteriota bacterium (assembly GCA_963831905.1). Classification (GTDB taxonomy): domain Bacteria; phylum Acidobacteriota; class Terriglobia; order UBA7540; family UBA7540; genus CAVROP01. The sequence continues at coordinate 168,040 of CAWHRX010000011.1, forward strand.
AGCATCCAAAGGATAAGATGATATAAACTTCGGCTTAAAACAACCGCAGCTAAGGTCAATTCGAACAAAACAAAAAATGCATACTTTTTCCTTGTTTCAAAATGGCATAACGATAGTGCAGCCAGGACAGTCAACGCTTCAAGGGGGTAGGGGTAAAACAGCCAGCGCTCCGCGCGAATCGACGGCGGAAATAACATTAGACACAAGCACGCACCCCAAGCCAGCCCGTTAGATACAGCCAGTTTTCGCATTAGTGCAAAGCTGGCAAGAACAATCAGCAAACCCATCAAAAAATAGGCTGCGGAAAAAACTGCTGTTTGTAAATGCCTGGGCTGAAGTTTCAAAACCAGCCCTAACGACAAATTGAACAACGGTGGCTGGGAATGCAGATACCAGATCCCCTGCGCCAGGTTGTTGCGCAGGACCCGCGGGTCGAGGTATTGCATGTGTGTATTGATGGTATCGCAGGCAAAAGGGATTTTCAGGTCGATCGCTAGCCTGGTGGCGATAAAAACAGAAATCAGGTAGACAGGGGACTTCTTCATTTGACTGGAGTGGGAAGATCCGTTCTTGATAGCTGCCGATCCTAGTGCGGTAAAGTCTCCGAGCGCTGGTCGTACGTAGGTACCAGCCTTATCTCCTGCGGGTCTATTTTATTGAAACCGCTACCTGAAAATCAGTGGCTCCGGCGCCGCCAGCGCCTGCGCCTCAATCCAGGGATACGTGAGCTGGATACCTTCTTTGAGGAAGATCTCGGGCGTCCAGCCGATGGAGTAGATGCGGGCGTTACTGAAATTCCGGGACTGAACACCCACGGGGCCTTCGATGTGCTTGACGTAGATCTTCTTGCCGGCCACTTCCGCCACCGTAGCCACCAGTTCGTTCACCGTCACGTATTGCGGGCAGCCGATGTTGGCGGCGCCGTGCAGGTCAGAGTGCATGAGCAGGAAAATACCCTCGACCATGTCGTTGACGTGTGTGTAGGAGCGCACGGCAGAGCCGTCGCCCCAGACCTCAATCGTGCCTCCATCCTCGGCTTCAGCCACCTTGCGGCAGATCGCCGCCGGCGCCTTCTCGCGTCCGCCTTGCCAGGTGCCCTCCGCACCATAGCAGTTCTGGAAGCGCGCAATGCGCACCTGCATGCCATAGCGCCGCTCGTACGCCATAACCATGCGCTCGGAATAGAGCTTCTCCCATCCATACTCGTTATCCGGATTCGCGGGAATAGCTTCCGCTTCCGTCATTTCCGGCTCTCCGAACTTCATATCGCGGTAAACGCAGACCGATGAGGAAAAGAAATAACGAGGAACGCCCATTAAGGCCGCAGCCCGCGTCATGTGGATATTGATCAACGCGCTGTTGTGCATGATCTCGCACTCGGCGGAATGGATGAAGCCCATTCCACCCATATCGGCGGCCAACTGATAGACCTCGGCAAACCCTCCGCCATCTACGGTGAGCGCGGCCAAGCAATTACGCTCCTCTCGAAGGTCGAGAAGAAGGAACTCATCCGCAGCGCTCGGACAGAACTCATGCTTCTTGATGTCCACGCCGCGAACCCAATAGCCTTCCCGTTTCAACTTCTTAACCAGGTGGCCGCCGATGAACCCACCTGCGCCACAGACCAGTGCTCTCTTCATAACATCCCTCGATTCAGAAGTAGTGCTTGGCCCCCATAGGCACCTCAATTTGAGTTTTCGAGGACGGCGAGCAGAATCCTGGCCCAGTCGAGGGGCAAAAGCCTCCCTAGGGAGTCATCGAAAAGCTGGATGCCGGCGGTATAGAGACGGTTCGGAATCTTATGGGCGCCCATCCAGGAGCCCAGGCTTGCCAGCGTACCGGCCCAGGCGTGCTTACGCCCGTACGGGGTTAGCCACCCGAAGACCGGCAAATGCTGAAGGGGTGACCGGTTCATGGCATGCCACCACTGCAAGGAAAATCCATGTTTCAGAAAACGCTCCATGGCCGCAGGCGCGGTCTCGAGGCCATAGTGGCCATCGTGCTCGATGAAACCCTCGCGAAAAAACTGCGGCTCCTTGCGCGCCCATTTGAACAGCGGGTTGTTGCTGGCTACATCACACATAAGAATTATCTTGCCTCGAGGGCGCAACCAGCGGCGGAACTTCTCGAGGAGCTGATCCTTGTCTGCGGGCGTAACGTGCTCCCAAAAGAAGCTCGAAACAATGGCATCAAACGAGCCGGAGGAAAAGTCCACATTGCGAACGTCTGCGCGAAGGTAACGGTCGTAGCTCGATGTTGAGCGTTCAAGCCCGTCGAGGGAGATATCCAGCCCCGTCATGCGGGCCCATTGGGCGAGCAATTTCGCTCCGGCCCCGCAACCAATATCCAGGACCCTCGCGCCCGGCGGGACAAAGCGGAGGATCGACTCGTAATAACCGTAGACAAGAAAGTGTAAAAGGACCCGGCCCCCGAAACGGTTCATGCGAGTCCTGTCGAAGCGAATGGACATCGCAGCGTACCGAGTCTCATAGAACCTATCGTCCAGCTTCTCCCAGATCAACACCCGGTCGCGCCACTCGAACTCGAATCCGCAGGAGCATCGGGGCTGCGCAGGATTCAACTCTACAAACCCGTGGCAGGAGGGGCAGCGCACTGCCGGGTTCTCTCCTTTAGGATCGGCTGTGTGGTCTTGGTGGGCTGGCACGGTTGTCAGGGGCCGGGGTATCGCCAATGGCCCTCCCACATCCCCCTGATCATCGGTCCGAGTAGATGGAATTGTCTTCTCACTATGCCCCCGAGGATCGCCCTCGGATAGAAAAAAGAAAAGCACAAAACTTTGAAAATGAGCCGCTGCGCCGCGTTCCCATAGCGGCGGATAAACCACGCTCGATTTCTTATGCCACAGTAGAGGCTCTTTGGACGGTATTGACCGGTCGTATAACTCTCAAGGTGCTGTATCCCGGGGCCGGGAACGAAACACGTCTTGAAGCCGGCCTTTCGGGCGCGGAAACAGATATCCGTGTCTTCACACACCAGGAAGAAGCGAGGGTCGAACGCGCCAATCCGTCTGATGGTCGCGGCCCGGAGAAACATCGCCGCCCCGCAAACGGCGTGGACCTCCGTCGTCTCGCGTGGCATCGCCCCGTTCCGCCATTGCGCCGGCATCCCCGTGTAGAGGCTCATGCGATAGCCAACGTCCACGGCGTAGTCACGGTGGGTATTGAAGATCGGACAACTGGCGATCCCAATTGCCATGTCTCGTTCCACAGCTTCAACGAGCGGTTGAAGGCACCCCGCCTCTACGAGCGTGTCGTTGTTGAGCACAAAGATATAGTCGGCTCCGGCCGCTAGAGCCTTCTCAATCCCCAAGTTGTTTCCGCCCGCGTACCCTTCGTTCTTGTTGCTAATCAGGACTTCGACGGGGGTGCCGCCGAGGGCAGTCTTAAATAGGGCGACTGAATCGTCTGGGGAAGCGTTGTCCACAACCAGGACCCTGAAGTTTGGGTAATCAATCTTCAACACGGAACGCACACAATCAAGCGTCACCTGCGCGCCTTTATAGTTGAGAATGACGATGTAGACCAGCGGTGACGAAGCCATCTCAATTCGAGTCGCACATGCTTCGGGTGACACCGACTTCGCCTTTCCCGAACCTGATCTGGAAATCCCCAGGCTCAAGACGCCTTCCCAGCCTGCCTGAGAGCGCGTCTGCAAATGCTTTTGTCGTTATTTGCATTCGATATATTTTCGCATCGTCGAGAAGCAGAATGCTGATGAGAGAGCGAGCGTAGTCATAAACGAGCCTGCGCTGGGCATACCGTCTCCCAAAACAAACTTCGCGAAGCAAGTAGCCGTTGCGGAAGAGGTAGTATTGCTTCCAAAAGTCTTGGGGCTTCAACCGCCGATGGTGGTAGCGGTCCTGCCATTGGACTGTGTCATAGGCGTGCAGTATCGCGGTTGTATCCACGTGGATAATCTTCCCCAATTTTCTGAGTTCAAAAGTGAAGATGCTGTCGTCAAACCAGGCAAACATCCCGCTGTCGGGATAGCCGGCTCGATGTGCAGCCTCGGTCCGCACCAGGAGCCCTGCCCAGGGGGCATTATCTACGGGGATCACCTTTCCGGCCCAGTCCGCCTCAGCCATACTGACGTTTGTATGCCTCTTGAAGTCGAGCACCTCTCCAGCACGGTAGCGCTTGCCCGTAACGGGATCGAGACGGGAACAGACCTTCGCGACTACCACCGCTCCGCCGGGGTCCTCGGCCTCGAGCAGCTTCTCCAGGGCGTCCTTGAGTGGTACCGCATCGTTGTCCATGCACCAGATCCAATCGTGCCCGCGCTGGTGAGCAAGCTTCATCCCCTCGCGAAAACCCCCCGCACTGCCGCTATTTTCCGGGAGACGTATGTACGTGATTTTGCCTCCGAACTGTTCGCTGATACTGGCCTCCGTACCGTCCGTCGAGGCATTGTCAACCACCGCAATTTCGTCCAGCGGCCTTGTTTGGCTCAACAATCCCCGCAGAGCTTGTGTAAGGAGGTTCTTGCGGTTAAAAGTTGGTACGACGGCGCAAACACTAGTCATAGAAACCACCTCTGCTCGCGTGGCCATGCTCAATGAAATCCCTGAATGGGTGCGAGCAGTGGTTTGTAACTACGTCCTACTCCTTATACAAATTCGGGAAAACAGTTTGGCGTGCGATATACTTTATCAGGTCGAACGCCCTTCTCCTCTTTTTCAAATGAGGAGCAACCTTCGTTAACGCCACCTTGAGCGATCTGCGAGGCAGAGGGATCAATGCCAGCGCCACGAAAGCGACTTCTCTCCAGCGGACTTTCCCACCAAGGGCTCTCAATCGTCTCCACTGGTCCCTCGCCGTGGCCGCATCCCCGACCCACGCGGACATAACCAGGATCCTCCAGGCGGCCCTGGCTTTAAGGCTGGACGTTTTGCTTGCATCCCCCGGGAGTGGGTAGCGTTTCAGGGCGCGATACACGATATCTAGAGTACTCATCCCAAAGCGCCACGCGTACAGCGGGTCGCTTTGCCTTGACGCTGAGTTAGGGGTGTGCCGGTAGGTGGCTAGTGTCTCCGACAGACACATCATCGGCCCGAGTTGGCTTAACTCCAACCAGAGAGGCAGGTCTCCTAGCAGTTGCGAATCGTTACCACAAAGAGTGTCGCCCAGCATCGCCCGGCGGACCGCGTCAGTCCTCGCAACCATCGTGCAGGGGTAGAGTATAACGTGGAACGTGACGAGATCCTCATACTCGACACGAATCGGCTCTTGAGCAGGATTGCTCTGCTTTTTGAAGGCGATGACTTGTCCCTCAGGAGAAATGTGCTGAAATTCTGCGGCGACACCCACCAATGAGCTATCCGCGAGAAGAGCAGGGACCTGAGTCTTAAGCTTATCTTTTCTATGCCACCAATCATCGCCCTCGCAAAAGGCTATATACTTGCCCCTTGCCGCCAGCGCCGTTCGCCGGAAGTTCTTATGCATCCCGACGTTCTTCTCCGAAAACAGTACGCGAATCATCTCCGGGTATCGCCGCTGAAACTCCAGCACGATCTCCCGCGTCCGGTCGGTCGAGCAATCCTCCCCTATGATCAACTCCATGGGAAAGTCTGTCTCCTGCGAGAGTACCCCCTTAATGGCTTGCGCGATGTAAGGCTCGTGGTTGTACGTGATCATCACCACGCTCACCAGCGGGTCGCGGACAAGTCGGTCGAGGACGCAGACTTCAGAGTGAGCCCCCTCTCCAGCTTCGCACCGGTCACCTGATCGTGTATTATACTGGCTTCTGGCATCAGGCGAGGTTCTCATGGCCGTCCAATCCGCAAAAGAATTTCGGGTTCTCGTCTTCCCGGGCGGTACCGAGATTGGCCTGGAGATCAACAGTGCGCTACGCGCGTGCAAAGAGGTTCAGCTCTTCTCCGCGGGGCTGGCGGTCGCAAACCACGCCCCCTACGTTTACGCACGACACTTTGAACTGCCAAGCATCCATGAGCCGGGGTGGCTGGACGCGCTGAATGAGCTGATCGGGAGACTCAGCGTTGGATACGTTTTCCCGGCATATGACGACGTGCTGGTAGCTTTGGCCAAAAACGCAGACCGAATCAACGCAAGAATAGTAACCTCACCTCTGGAGACCTGCGTGCTCACGCGGTCCAAAAGCGAGACTTATCGCCGCCTGCGAGGCACGGTCCCAGTGCCGCACGCTTACGAGACACTGAATTCGGTCGATTGCTACCCCGTTTTTGTCAAGCCAGACAAGGGGCAAGGTTCTCAGAACACGTACCTAGTCCAGTCCCCTGAAGAGCTAGCGGTGGTTCTCCGCCGACAGCCGGAGGCTTTAATCCTGGAATATTTGCCCGGGGAGGAGTACACGATCGATTGCTTTTCTGATCGAGACGAGGGCATCCTGTTTTGCGGCGGCCGCGTGCGGACGCGGGTCCGGAGCGGTGTCTCCGTAACTACTAGCAGCGTGGCTGCCCCGGAGTTTCAAGAGTTCGCTTCGGCAATCAGCAGAGCCATTACCTTTCGCGGGTCGTGGTTTTTTCAGATGAAGAGGGACCGCAATGGACAGCTCAAGCTCTTGGAGATTGCCCCCCGGATTGCCGGAGCGATGGCCTTGCACAGGGTCCTTGGCGTCAATTTCCCGCTGTTGAGCCTCTACGAGCAGGCGCGTATTCCGGTAAAGATCATGACCAATATCGCTGAGGTCACCCTGGACCGCGCGCTGATCAATCGCTACCGTCACAATCTGCACTACGACACGGTGTACGTGGACTTGGACGATACGCTGATTGTCAGGGGCAAGGTGAACCCGAAGTTGGCGGCGTTTATCTACCAGTGCATTAACGAACGCAAAAAGCTGGTGTTGCTCACACGCCACGGCGCAGATGTCCGGCAGACCCTTTGCAGGCATCGGCTTTTCGGTGTCTTCGACGAAGTAATCTGCGTGCCCCCTCTTCCAGCGTGCAAGTCGGAATTTGTGACCGAAGCTAACGCGATCCTGATCGATGATAGCTTCAGCGAGCGCCGCGCTGTCATGACCAAACTCGGCCTTCCAACCTTCGACTGCTCGATGCTCGAGATGCTTCACGACGATCGCGCCTGAGAGCCTTTGATGGGTGAAATTGTCGTTAGCGAGCTAGATAAGCAGATACTAGCCGCGATTCGCGAGAATGTGGTGCACTTCATGAAGCACTGCGCGGCGCTTTATGCAAAGGGACCGGGGGTCCTGCTGGATATAGCACCCCAAGCCCACGAGGGCGCGCGGCCTTTCTTCCCTGACTTTATCACCGTGAAGACCCTCGACATCGACCCGGGGAGCGGGTGCGATTTCATAGCCGACATTTGCGCCCATAACGTCCATATCCCCGCCGGCACCTTCGACTTTGTCGTTTGCACGGAAGTGTTCGAGCACACGCTCAACCCCTTCAACGCGGCAGCCGAAATCTTGCGCCTGCTCAGGCCGGCCGGGCTCTTATTCGGGAGCACACCATTTAACTTCAGAATTCACGGGCCGCTACCGGACTGCTGGAGGTTCACTGAGCACGGTCTGCGCGCCCTTCTGAGGCGCTTCGAGGTCCTTGAACTGAACCACCTTGAGACTGTAGGTCGAGCGTTGATGCCGATACACTACACCTTTGTGGCCAAGCGCCCCGCCAACAATTCGACAATAAAGTCATGTGGTTGAATTGGATTCGTCATCTGATCGGACAGATGAGCATTGAAGAACTGGTTGGCCAGTGCCAGGGCCGTAGTACGCGCGGCCCGAAAGCAGGGAGAGCTCAGGGTTGCGGCTCGTGAACGTGCGGTAGTCCTCGACGGTACCGGGCAGCACATGGCGCAGCAGAAAGAGTCGATCATCGACCGTATAGAGGTCCTTCTCACTCACGTCAACCGTTAACTCGGAAACCACCCCGTCAGAGCGCCGATCAATTCGACCGACGTTTGCGTGACCGCCTCGACGCGGAGCAAGAAGGCCATAGCGATGTAAACGACAATCCCCGTGCCAACGCCTGCAAAAAGCAGTAGGGGCGCGTTCAATGTGGCGGCCCAAGTAAGGACGCCGACGATCAATGCCATGACGACCGTACTCAGCAGAGGCTTAGACATGTCCTTGATCTGCGCGCCAATGTTGTAGTCAATGACCTTCTGAGCATAGCCCGCATTTACGCCATAGCAGAGGATAGACACAACAAGAATGCCCCACACCATCGCCATGACGCTGATGGGCACGGTGACCGCTAGGGCAGCGGCGATGAGCACTTTTTTCACCACCTCCGCCCTGAAAAAAAGGTCGGATCGTCCCGTCGCCATCAGCACATCCAGATTGGCCACGTGCAGGGGAAAGAGCGCCCCAGCCAGGGCCAGAATTCTCAAATAAGGCACGCAGGGCAGCCACTTGGCGCCGAAAAGCACCAGGACAACCGGCTTCGCCATCAACGCCAGCCCCGCCATCATCGGCATTACCACCGCACCAATGGTGGTCATACATTTCCGCATCGCTGCTTTCAAACGCAGCCGGTCACCCGAGATGGTCGAGAACATAGGGAAAGTGACTTTCGACACGATGGTCTGGAACAGGCTGGCGGGCATTTGCTGCGTCCCGTACGCTCTTGTGTAATAGCCAAGGTCGGCCGGACCGAACACCTTGCCGATCAGCAGCAATTGTACGCGTTCAAACACCGTGTTCAGCAGTCCCGAGGCGAGAACGCGCGATCCGAACCCGAACATCGACCGCAGTGATTTGATGCTCGCCTTGGCACTGGGCCGCCAGGAGACCAGCGACCAAACCAGCAGCGTCGTAATCAGCGCGGAGATGTTCGCCTGGATCGCGAGGCTCCACACGCCCCAGCCTCGCCAGGCGAGCATCACGGCCACGGCGCCTGAAATCCCCGACGCCACCATTCCAACCTTCCACTGGGTCTTGAAGTCCAGCCGGCGGCTGAGCAGAGCGAATTGCACCGACCCGCAGGCGCTGATGAAAAGATTCAGCGCCAGCAGCCTGGTCAGGCCGGTTAGAATAGGCTGTTTGTAAAAGCGCGCAATGGCGGGAGCCGCCCAAAACATCACCGCGGCCATCGCCAGCCCCACGCTGATGTTGAAAAAAAATACCGACGTCTTGTCCTCCTCCGTGAGTTCCTTCCGCTGGATCAGCGCCGAGGAGAAGCCGCTGTCGACAAACGAGCTGGCTATCGCCATGAACACCACGATCATCCCCACCAGGCCAAACTCTTTGGGAGTCAATAAGCGCGCCAGCACGATGGAGGTGACGAATTGGATGCCTTGGCGGCCAAACGTGTCCGCCGAGCTCCAGACGACCGCCCTGAGCGACCGTTCCCGCAGCCCTGCCGGCCTGTCTTCCGTCTCTGCAATCACGCCGCACCCACGGCAATGTTCGATGCGCCCCTTCTCTTCCCGGCTGGAAGCGGCCGCCGCCGCTCGTGGATGTGCCGGATGATTTCGCAGATCCGCACCACGTCGCCAGGAGCAAGGTCGCTGAAAATGGGTAAGGTGATGATCCGGCTCGCCACGCCTCGCGCCACGGGCAACTCATCTTCGCGCACAATCCCGCGATAGCAAGCGAAATCCGTCACCAAAGGATAAAAGTAGCGCCGCGCGAAGACGTTCCATTCCTTCAGCCCATTGTACAAGTCGTCGCGGCTTGCCCCGAACTCCTTCTCATCGACCTCGATAGGGAAGAAGGCGTGGTTATACTCGACGCCCGGGGCCGCCAGCGCCGCCGAGCGAATACCGGGGACGGTCTTCAGCCCCCGCCGATAGGTCTCCGCAAGCTGACGCCTTTTCTGCACAATTTCGCCCATTCCCTTGAGCACCAGTCGCCCCATAAGCGCCTGAAGCTCGTTCATCTTGGCGTTCGTCCCCGGCATCACTACCTCAACTTCGTTCTCGAATCCGAAGTTCTTGAGGTAGTCGAAGCGGCGCCGCAGGGTCCCGTCGCCGAAGGTCAGCATCCCCCCTTCCGCTGAATGGAAAAGCTTGGTGGCGTGGAAGCTGAACATGCTCAAGTCCCCGAATTGCCCGATCGGCCGGCCGTTGACGCGCACCCCGAAAGCATGGGCTGCGTCGTACAGCAACTTCAGGTTGTGCTTCCTGGCGATCCGCTCGACCTCCTCCAAACGGCAGGGGTGGCCATACACATGCACGCCCAGAATCGCGCTTGTCCAGGGGGTGATCGCCGCCTCGACCTGTTCCGGGTCCAGCGTGTAGTGCTCCGGCTCGATATCCACAAACACGGGCCTCACCTTGTTCCAGAAGAGCGAGTTCACCGTCGCCACAAAGGTATAGGGCGTCGTAATCACGTCCCCCGTGATGCCCATTCCCTGAAGCGCAATCTGCAGCGCCAAGGTCCCGTTGGCGAAAAGACATAGGTTTTCCGTCTGGCAGAACTCAGCCAACTCGTCGCGAAATCTCTGCACTACCGGGCCGTTGTTGGTCAGGATGGCCCGCTCCCAGATCTCAGCCAATCCCCTCTGGAAGTCCTCGAGGGGTGGGAGCCATGGCTTCGTAACGTAGATCGGCTTATCGAACGGCTTGTTGTTCATCCCAGCGTCATCCCAAATTGGAAGAAAAAGCCGCAGACCTCACAAACGGAGGTCTGAGCTACGCCTTCGGCTTCGCCCCGTAGTGATGCTGATTGCTACCGTAATAAGAGGATCGGTAATAACCGCGGTAGTACGAGCCGTAGTAGGCGTAGTAGCCTTCGCTGCGCGCATCCCACTTATTCAGGACTCCGCCCAGAATTTTTCCCCCGGCGCTCTGAAGGATCTTGTGGGCGCGGGCCAGGCCGCGGCGCGCCATGACGCCGCTCTCGACCACCAGCACGGTTCCATCGACCATGCCGGAGAGGATGGTGGCGTCGGTCACCAGCAGCAGAGGCGCGGAGTCGAGCACGATGTGCTCGAAGCGCCCGCGCATCTCTTCCAAGAGTTTCGCCATGCTGGGGGAGGAGAGCAGGTCCGCCGGATTGGGCGCCTCCGGGCCTGCCGGAAGCACCCAGAGATTCGGCACCGATTCATGCTGGCGCAGAACTCTCGTCCAGGGTATGGCTGCCGGAAAGAATCGTGCTGAGCCCTGCGCCATTGGCCGTGACACCGAGAGCCCGCGCGACGCCCGGACGGCGCATGTCCGCATCCACCAGCGCCACGGGCACACCGCGCTGGGCCAGTCCCAGGGCCAGGTTGAGCGCGGTGCAGGTCTTGCCCTCGCCGGGCTGGGCGCTGGTCACCAGCATGGTCTGGGGAGGACGGGAAGCGGTGGAGAGCAGAATCGCGGTGCGCAGAATGTGGTAAGACTCGGCCAATGACGAGGTGGGATGTCTCAAGACGATCGACTCCACTGTCCTGCGTCCGGCGCTTATCGCCGCCGCCCACCTTCAGCCACGGAGAGGAGCGCGCCAGCGGGATCACCGCCAGCGCCGGGACGCCGATGATCCGCTCCAGGTCCTCGGCGCTCTTGATGGAAGTATCCATGCTCTCCATTACCAGGCCAGCGTGATCCCGAGCACGAGCCCCACCAGCAAACTGACCTGAAAGTTATAAAGTGTTCTGGGCCGCACCGGATAGGTGGGCACCAAGGCCGAATCCACCAGATGGATGTTGGTCGCCCTCAGACCGGCGGAGACTGTGGCGTCCTTCAAGTGCTGGAGCAGGCTGGCATAGAGCTGCTGGTTGGTCTCAAACTCGCGCTTCAGGAGGTTGTGCTCGATGGAGAGTTGATTGAGTTTCCCCACCTCCTCCTTCTGATTGGCCACCGCCGCGGACAACAGCCTTTCCCGGCCCAGGGCCGCCATGTAATCGTCGTGGATTCGCGCTACCACGCGCTTGCGCTCATGGTCCATCAAGGACTGGACTTCGGTCATCTGGTCTTGCATCCTTTTCACTTTGGGGAAATTGAGCCCATACTGACCGACGGCGTCCACATAATCTTCTCTCAGAGTCGGCGTATTTTTCATCGAGGCTTTGCAGCAACGGATTCTGCGTGGTGAGTACGGCCTCGGAATCGTTGGAGCTCACCGATTCGTAAAGGGATTGCTTTTGCATGCGCTCGCTTTGCGCGTTGGTCAAGTCGGTGCTCAAAGCCGCGAGCTTCTGCTCGACCACCGTTGTCCGGTCGCCGACATCCACAATCAGGTGCTGGCGTTCGTAGTCGACCATGGCCTGCTGCGACTTCTCCACCTTGGCCTTCAACTCGTCCAGTTGCTGCTCCATGAATCCCGAAGCTTGGCGCGTGGCGTCGTATTTCTGATGGAAATTGTATTCGGTGTAGTTGTTCACCAGGGCGTTGGCGGCGCGCGCCGCAAGCGTGGGATCGGTGCTGTCAAAGGTGACTTCGATCATGCGGCTGTCGCGCATCAGTGCTACGCGCAGGTGGCCCCGGAATGCCCCGATGAGGCCGTTCTGCGCGGCAGCCGATAAAGACGCCGGGCTGGCGCCCTCCGTTGAAAACTCCGCCTTCTCTCCCAAGCCGAGTTGCTGGACGGTTCGCCAGGCCAGATTTTCACTTTTCAGCACGTCCACCTGCGTTTGCAGGAAAGTGTCGTCGGCATAGCCCGGCTCGCCACGGAAGAGGTCTTGGAGCGACTGAATCTGTGGCGTGTCCGCCTCAACTTCGACGCGCGCCGTCGCCTCGTAAACCGGCTGCGTCCTGACGGAGACAATCGTCGCCGCGGTCGCAAGCAGGAGCGTAACCGTCATGACCGTCCAGCGACGCTTCAGTAGAATCAGCCAGTAGGCGCGCAGATAGGAGTAGCCCTCGGAGCCTTCCGGCCCCGAGTCGATAGGTAAATCCGGTCGGCGGTGGGCCCGCTCCGGAAGACTGCGCTCGGCAGGAACTAACTCTTCGTGTTCAGCCATGTCGTGGAACCGCCTTTGTCAAAATCGTAGGGGCGATTATACATCGCCACTCGGTGACAATGAATGTCGCCTGGAATCGCCAGATGGTCGTGGTCAGTACGGGCGTTTCTTCCCGTGTCGCCGCGCTCGCATTCGAGCGCCCCTGCCAACAGTGGGGCGCATCCACACAAGACAATGTACGCGGCAGCGGCAGTGCAGCGCGGGGTCATTGGACGATAGCAACAGCACCCGCGTACGAAATGCCCATCGCCGCAAGGTCGGCGCCCCGATGGAGCGCCTTCATGGCAGTGCTGTCAGGTACAAACAGAATGTCGTTGTTCATTAAAGGCCGGTCTGCAATGTTGCCCCTCAGCATGGCTTTTAGGTTAAGGGAAATCTCTTCCCGGCCCTTGGGCGCAGAGGGGTTGGGACGCAGAAGGACGGCTTGCTTTGCCTTGGCGAAGGCGCCAAGAGATCCCGCCAGGGCGAGAGCTTTCAGGACCGTCATATCTTGATTCGCCTCAGTCAACCGGTAGGCACCCGCATGGTTAACCGCCCCCACGACATAAATAACCCCGGCGCGCTTCACGGTCACGCGGTCGCCCGGGTAAACTTCCACGTTCAAATTTGGATCGCCGCTCTCCTGCAGCCGCCGCAGATTGATGGTTACCGTCGCCGGATCGGATGCTGCTTTCACATCTTCCGCCGCGCCTTGCGCTTCCCCTCCGGCGGCCATCCCCCGCCGGGAGAGTTCGCCGCGCGTTACGGTTACTGTCGTGCCTGCATCGTCCGCCGGTCCGCCGGCTTGTGTCAGGATGTCCAGCAGCGAGACGCGGCCAAGCACCGGATAAATTTGCGGGTTCCTCACCGCCCCTGCAACCGCCACCGAGTGCGCTCGCGATTCGCGCACCGTAATGCTGATCTGGGGCCGGGTGAGCACCCCCGCTTCGATGCACTTCTGTGAAATGGCTTTCGCCGCCTGCTGCGGTGTCAAACCAGCAACACGTACCGGTTCCGGGAGAAGAGGAAAATCCACCGTTCCCATCCCACTCACGCGGTACTCACGCGTCATCTGTTCCACATCAAAAACTTGAATGAACAAAAGATCGTGGGGAGAGATGAGCGTCTCTTCGGCCTTCAACCCCTGTTGCTCGACCCCGCCGGTAGTTGCGGTTTGGTCGCCGCCCGCGTTTACCTGTTGCGAAACTGCGGACAATCCCCCAGGAGCCCAAAAGATACACGCCATGCCCATCAACAGCATCACTGGCATCGCAGAATGCAAGTGCCCAACCGCCCTATCGCGGGCGCGCGCCGCTATCAAGCGCGGAGACGATCCGGTTACTCTAAATGCCATGCTCGTTACTCCCTTTCCACAGATAATCCCGAAATCGACGGGTAGCGCATCCATTGCTTCGTCTGTATTCGCCACCGTGTGGCCAAAAGGTGGTGCGCCACCCGTGCCAAGGGAGGCGCGCGCCACTCGTTAAAGTATGGGCGTCTTTCTGCCGATTACCAAGAGTTAAATGTTTCGTGCCTGAGTACTACTCGCCGGGCCGCCTGCTAGGGTGACGCTACCTCTGGGGGACTGGATACAGCTCCGCCCTGTGACTCACAGGGGGACACTTTATCGCGCCAGTGCCAACGGCCCACGCCCTGGAATAATTGGAGTTATGATCTATTGCAACGAGCACAGCAAGAGCACAGCGATAACGGTACCAATCGGCAATAGTAATAGTACCAGTGAGCAAAACTCGCAGCAGCTGGCGCCAAACACTACTCGGAGCATTCCTATTGCCGTTGCGCACGTTAGGGTTCGACGGCGCTTCCCTTCGCAGACTATCGACATCCTATGCATTCCATCCCAGTTCCTTCGCGACTTCGTCCACAAGAGATTTCGCTCGTTACCCCAAAAGTAACATCGCAAAACACGAGGGCGAGAGTTCTGAATTCTCGCACGCTTTTGGCAGGTCCAATGGCCAGAAGAAGTATCGGTCTTGCTTCAAACTCACAATAAGGCAGTGGCGCCCAGTCCCTGCGGCAATGTGTCGGGTAAATTGACGCCGCGCGTTTCTCCGCCCGTAAACTGCCTCCACACGCGCGCACCCCTTCTTCGCCGCACAGCCGGCGTCGGCAGGCAAGCTGACGCCCCGTTCCGTCGCTTCACTTGCCGCATTCTAGCCAACAGCCCGTCACCTTATCACCGTCAAACTTGCCTGTCAAGGTGCCATCTGTGCGTTAACTATGTATGCAATGTAACCGCATCGGTATCTCCGCGAGGCAGCAACACCAAGTTGTGATGCCAACGCACCGTACTTCACAGATTACTGACATAACCGGCCAATCTCTGCCCATCCTCAGGCGGTGCGGAGTTTACGGGTTTCTCCGACGATCTTTGTGAGGCGGTTGGAGAGCCGGTCGAGGCAACTGCGTGCAGCGCCTGTGGGCAGCGACCGTCGGAACATCTCCAGCGCATGTTGAGCGGTTTGTAAGGAATCGATAACTCCCTCCAAACCAGTTCGAGTGAGGGCGAAAGACGTCTTCGGCTGGGGAACCAGATGGCGAGGCTTTGATCGAGCCTGGAGGAATTCCCGCTGGAGATCATTCAATGCCACTTCGACATAGAGGATGGTCATCTCCGGAGAGGTGTGGCCGAGTAGTTTCATCAGAACCGGAAAGCTCACACCCGCGCGCAGCATCTCTGAGGCATAGGTGTGTCTGAATTGGTGGGGGACGATGCGTGTGGAGAGACCCAAGGCATGACAGACCTCGTGCAGATAATCACGGAGTTGACGAACGAGGGCTTCCTTGGAGCTGGGACGGGCTAGGAGCCGGCCGTCCGGAGGCAGCGGATCGAGAGAGCGAAAGAATCGCAGGCGGTGGATGAGTTCAACCCCCAACCGATCCACCGGCACCATACGTTCCGTTTTGAGTTTGCCGAGCGGCACGTGAACGGCCCATTGATCGGGGCCGGTCGAGCGGAGGCAATCGTAGGACAAGTCGACGCACTCCCCGATGCGCATACCGGTGTGGCGGATCAGCAGGAAGGCATTTCCACCCAGATCGTTGCGGTTAAGGAACTCTTGCTGAAGGAGCTGATCTTGCTCGGCCGTTAGGGGGCGTGGGAGTCTTTGCGGCAGGTGCGGGACGTCCTCGCGACGGACCAGGTGTGCGAGTTGAGGAAGCTGGTGCGTCCATGCCAGTTCGGTGAAGGTGGCGCGCAGGTCAATCAGCAAGTTGATATAGGACGCGGTCACGAGGGGCGGCGCTTGCGAGCGCAGGCGGGACATCCAGCCGAGGAGGTGGGGCTCACGGCGCAGTTGATCGAGCGAGTCCACCGTAGGGTGAGCGGCCCCGAGATAGCTCAGGAAGTTGCGCACGGTCCCGCGATAGTGGCGAATGGTGTCAGGGTGGAGCGCCGCACCGAGGGAATCGACCGAGCGGTCGAAGATGGCGGCCAGCGGATGTTGGAGCGGAGGGCGTCGGGTGCACTTCATGAGGGGAGCCTCGGAAGGGGACGAACTTGCTGCGCCACGGCGCGCGTATACTGCCGGTAGACGTTTTGCGGCGTGATCTGCACATAGCGCAAAGTCGTTTGGATGTCAGCATGCCCCATCAACTGCATCAGCGCGGGTAGGCTGATCCCGGCGCGGACCATGTCCGACGCAAATGTATGGCGAAACCGGTGCGGGTTGGCGAGCTTGATGCCGGTGGTTTGACGATGATAGCGGAACAGGGATCGCAATCCTGCCAGCGTCATGCGGGTTCCACGTGCGGGTCCCTTGAGTGAGAGGAAGAGCGCGGCGGTGCCCACCTGGGGCCGCTCCAGCCGCCGATAGTGATCGAGGAGTTGCGCGGTTTCCGGCGCCAAGGGTAGGAAGCGCAGTTTGTTACCTTTGCCCCGCACGCGCAGCTGCGCTTCGGAAAGCAGCAGGTCGTCCTCATTCAAACCCAACACTTCGGCGGAGCGCAGTCCTTCGAGAAGCATCAAGCCCACGATGGCCAAGTCTCGAGCCGTGCGGAAACTGGACCAAAAACGTGCCACCTCCTCCACGGACAACGGGATGAGGTTCCGTTTGGGCACCCTCACTCGTAGCCGGCTCCACGCTATCCGTGGCCGGCCCAGGCCCAGGGGCCTGCGGTGCAAAAAAGCATGATGGAAGCCGCGGGCCACTTGGCAGGGGGCGTCGGGGAACGCGTTGCGCAGGGCGCGATCGGCGATGGCGACGCGGTCATTGATGGTGGAACTGGAAGGCGCAGGTTGTTGGCTGGACTGGAACTTCACGTAATCCAGGAGCGTCGACTCGGTCAGGTCACTTTCCGCCACGTCGCCGGTATGATGAAGACTTTCCCACCAGCGAACGAAGTGCAGGAGGTTGTAAGCCCAGGTGCGCAGGGTCGTGTCCGCCACGCGGCGGACGTACTCGCGGTCGAGGTAGCGATTGACCCAGCCGACCTCCCGACCGGTGGCCTGCTCGGCGATACGAATCGGACTTTGGGCTGGGTTGAGAGTCTGTGGGCGCATGGTGTGGAACTTCATAAGGGAGCGGCCTCCAAGAGAGATTGGAACTGTCGTGCGTCACCGCCCTGGACGAAGAAGGAGTTGGGATCGTGGCCGGGAGGCAGGAGGACGCGGCGGGCGGTGATGCCTTGCGCCCGCAGACGATGGGATAAGGCTTGCGCAGCCTGCTGGCCGCTGCCGTTGGCATCGACATCGAAGGTGAGATAAACGGTGCGCGGGCGGTCGCACAGCTGTTGAAACTGGTCAGAGGTGAGATGCGTGCCCAACGAACAGGTGGCGTGGCGGAAACCTGCCTGCCACAAGACCGCGAGATCAAACATGCCTTCGACAAGAATCACGCTGGGGAACTGGCGAACCGATTCCCAGGCGAACAAGTCGCCCTTGGTGCCGGGGAGGAAGCGATGGGCGAAGGCGGTGCCGATGCTGCGGCCATACAAATTCACGATGCGGCCGTCTTGGCAGCAGGGGAAGACGACGCGTTGATAGAGGGTGTCGAGGCCCTGGGGATTGACGAGGCCGGTGTGCCGCAGCAGATCGAGGGAACAGCCTTGGGCGAGGAGGTGACGGCGCAACCTCCCGCCGGGGGCATAACCGATCTGCAACTCCCGGACCAGGGCAGGGTCGCGCACTCCGCGTTGTTCCAGATACCGCTGTGCCTCCGGGTAGCGATCGAGTTGCTGTTGGTAGAAAGCGGAAGCCTGCCGCAATACGGCGGCGGGGTCCGCCTCAGCGCTTAGCTGTTCGAGGTAGGTGAGGCTTTGTCGGAACGAGAGGTGCTGGGATAACTCCACAAAGCGAATCAGATCGCCGCCCTGACCGCAACCATGACAGTAAAAGAGATTCCTGCGGGCATTGACATAGAAGGAAGGCCGGGTCTCCGCGTGCAAGGGACAGAGTCCCACGAACTCGCCGGCGCGACCCACCGGGCGGGCCGTCCAATTCTGCTGTCGCAAGTAATCGAGCAGCGGGAGTCGTTGTTTGAGTTGTTCGAGATCCTCGCCCATGGCGCGTTTTTCGCCTCTGGAGACGAGCCTAAGCAAAAGAGGGCAGCGTTCCCAGGCAAGGATGGTGGGGGAGTAAAGAATTTTTCAAAGACGCAAAGGCCAGAGAACCTGCAGGACTGGAGTCAGCCTCGAAAGTGGCTCAGCCTGGGGAACGGCCGGAGCGCTACGTCCCAACCAATGGGCCAGGCGGGCGATCGTTTGGCGCCGAAAAGAGGCCGCCGGATGGGAGCGGTCCAGGCCACGCGACCAACGACGGACGGTGGAGGGATCGGGCACCCGATCGGGGTCTTTCAGCGTAGGTGTCGCCTCTTCCCACGCACAGTGCTCCAGAAAGTGTCGGCGGAGCACCTGAGCGCGAGCCAGCAAGCTGTAGTGGGTGTAGGGGAGAGAGAGCGGGGGAAGCAGGGTGAAAGTTTTCCCGCAACCAAGGCAAAGGCCGCGTCGGATCCCAATCCAGTCGTGATGTTCATCGTGCGCCTGCTTGCGGCGACGACCGTGGCCGATGATGGAATCGCGTTCACAAGCAGGGCATCGCCGCAGCATGACGTTCTCGCTGTTGCAAGCCCAGTCGGTTTCGAGCTTGTGCGGCGGGGCAGAAAGTGGGATAAAGAGAATCGTAGTTCATGGGGGCTCCCTCTCGGCGTTGACCTGCCAAGATCTGAGCCGGAAGCGGGGCCCCTCCTCCTGAAGAAAAAATCCCAACTGGAGAAGAATAACGCTTCTCAGCTACGGCGCTTAGTTAGAGGTGCGATTAAAAAGATTGGCCAGTTATTTTCGACAACATGGCGACAAAGCGTCGAGGCATTAAGTACAGTAACGAGCGACGACGAGCCGAAACTCAGAACTGCCTTTATCATTGCGAGGAGCTGTGCATGGTGGTACAGTGCCTCGGGTAACGCGGACCTCCGATGGCCGCCAGCGGAGGCGCTCGCCTTCGCGGCGCTTTCCTATTTGCTATGGGAAGCGCGTAAAAATTACAATCCGCAAGGGACGAAAACTTGGGCTGAAGAAAAAACGCGGCGAAGGCGACGGCAAGTGTCATAGACGTACAAATAATGAGGCAGGAAAGCTACTTGACGAAACCACCAAACCATCCGGATGCCGCAGGCGAGCCTCGGTCTTTGCCCGTCGCGCCTTGCCCTTCGCCCTTCCGCCCTGACTCCTTTCGGATCGCGCGCATTTTGCTGGTCGCTACCTTGCTCGCCGCGCCTCTGGCCTTTGGCGCCGTCGTTCCCGTGGCCCGGATGGCCCTGGGCCTGGTGGCCAGCCTGGCGTTATTCTTGTGGGCACTGGGAAGCGTTCAGCAAGGCGCGCTGAAGTTAATCTGGTCGCCGCTCTATATACCTCTGGCGATCTTCTTACTCTTTGGAGTGGCTCAATATGCGGCCCGGCTCACACTCGACATCTCGGAAACCCGCCAGGCGCTGGTTCTGCTGGTTACAGATTTGATTTTTTATTTCCTCGCCGTACAGCTCTTCGGTGGAGCTCGCAGCTCGAGGTTGCGACTCTTCGGCATTGTGGTGCTGATTTTTGCCGGTTGCATGGGACTGTTTGCTATTCTTCAGTCTTCTTCGGCGGCGCAATGAATTTACGGAGTAATCGACACCCCGGGCGGCTCGCTGTTCGGTCCGTAGGTCAGCCGAGACCACTTTGCCGGCTTCATGGAAATGCTCCTCGCGGTTGCGGTCCTCTGCATTGCGGGGCGTCATGGAAGGCTCTCGCTCGAGGGCACGGTGTGGCGTATTTCTGCAGCCTCCCTGGCACTCGCGTCTCTGCTCCTTTCCGGTTCGCGGGACGGCCTGCTGGCTCTGTCAGTGGAAATCGCCATCGCCACCCTTGTCCTCCGCCGGGCGGCTGCTCGTGCGCGGCAGAGGCGGCGCTTGGCCACCGCTGCTGCCGTCACACTTGTTGCAGGCGGACTGCTGTTCGCCTATGTCGACCCGGGCTGGGTGGCCAAGAAGCTGGGATCAGTAGCTTACGTCGACAAGACTTGGGCGGCGTGGGCTGGTGACCGGAAGAGCATGGCGCGCGATGCCCTGCACATGTGGCGCGACCATCCCCTATTGGGTGTGGGCTTGGGAGATTTAGAGACCGCTTACCCGCGCTATCAAAGTTTTTCGAGCGACATGTGGATCGATCACGCGCACAACGATTATGTGGAGGCCACCGCGGAGACCGGGCTCGTGGGCGCCTTGCTCATTCTCTCTGCGCTGGCGCTGTTTCTTCGCCTCGCATTTCGCAATGTCGGACATCTGTTTGGATCGAATGTCGGCTGGATTCGCTTGGGCGCCGCCGATGGCTGCTGTGGCATGCTCGTGCACAGTTTGGCGGATTTCAACCTGCACATCCCAGCCCATGCCGCCTGGTTTGCGGTCCTCGCAGGCATAGCCAGCTCCGATGGCCGAACAGAGATTGTCGATTAACGATCGGGCATTTGTGATTTGCGATTTGTGATTTGCGATTGCCGATTTGTGATTGCTGATTACTGACTTGTGGAATCTGAAATCTGAAATCTCTGCTTGCTGAAAGCTGACATCTGACGGCTGATAGCTCTGATGATGCGGACACAACGGCAATCCGAACCTCTCTCTGAGAATTCCCCAAGTTGGATCGCAGCTGGTCGCGCGATTCTCCTCTGGGTCCTCTTTTTCCTGATCTGTTTCGGCTTGGGCTATCCCACGATGAATCGCTACGACCCGCGGACCACGGGCATTGTCGACTCGGCCGCCTATTACGAAATTGTCGTCCACGGGCCCAGTGCTGATCTTGGATACATGCAGTTCCGAGTGCTGGTTCCCTTTCTCGCCAAGCCCTTCTACTGGCTGGCCAGGGGCCGCGTAGGAACGTGGAATCCTGTGTTTTTCGGGCTACTCTTGGCCAATTCTCTGCTTGTCGCTACCACGGCGTTCCTGCTGGTGAGGATCGGTCATCTTTGGGTCAAGAACCTTGCGGTGGGATTGCTCGGAGCCACGATCTACTTGCTGAACTTCAACGTCCCGAACCTCAGGCTGGCTGGACTCGTCGATGCGGGGGAAGGCTGCTTTTTGGTGTTCCTGGTCTGGGCTTTGTTCGAGAACCATTGGTGGCTGCTCCCTATAGCGGGGGTACTCGGCGCCTTGACCAAGGAATCCTTCGGCCCCTACTCTGCGGTTTTCGTCTCAACCTGGTGGCTGGTTTCGAGCCGTTCCCATCTGTCCCGGTTCTCTCGGGCTGCGTGTGCGGTAGCGATGGTGGCGGCAGAGCTTGTGGCGCTCATGAGCTTGCAAGCATCGCTCACTGGCCATCTGCTGTGGCCCTGGCAATTCGCGGCCACCTTAGGCGGCATGAAGGGCTATGGCCACCGATTCGTGCTCCTGCTGGCGGATCGGCAGTCTTGGTACAACTTCGTGTGGCTGCTGCCTCTGGGAGTGTGGCGGCTGAAGCGCTTGCCCCGGCCATGGGTCGTAGCCTGTGCCACGACGGTCCTGTGCCCGCTCGTGCTCAGCGCTTATCATGATGCGCAGCCCGGCACCTGGGGGAGGGCCGCATTTAGCATTGCCGGTCCGCTTCTCAGCTTGTCTGTGGCTCTGTTCCTCTCCGCACCCGGACAGTCTGTAATGTCAACTGAGATCTGATCAGCGGCGATTGGTGGCCTCCTGGAATCTGAAATCTTGAATCTCAAATCTCCAATCTGGGTTCTCGAATCTCACAGTTTAGCTGAATTGGTAATTGGTCTAAGGCAAGCCAAAGAGTCTAAAAGTCAAGGAGTTGAAGAGTTAAACCCCGCGCCGAACCCCCGAATGCGACCTCAATTGGTGATCCGTCATTTAGTTAATAGACCGCTTGGCACAATAGACCGATTGGCACTTGACAACTCCGCTCCATTGCGTTTTACTATACATCCGCGCATAATTAAGGGGACATAAGGCCCTTCTTTATGGCATACTTCTCGCAGGAGGGGTGGCCATGGTTCCTCGCCTGCTGCACTTGCATCCCAGGACGTATCGTTGGCTGATCCGACTGAGTAAGGAGGCGGAGCAGGATGGTGCATACCGCGTGGCCAAACGCCTGCAAGCGGTCGTCCTGAATTCCGAGGGCCGAACCAGCGGCGATCTGGCCAGAATTCTGAAGGCACCACGCTCCAAGGTCTCCGCCTGGTTGGCTCGCTATCAGGTGCAGGGGGTCGAGGGCCTCCTGGAAGGTTACCGGTCCGGACGCCCTGCACGGTTGACGGAAACCCAGCACCGCCGCCTCGGCGACCTTCTCGACAGTGGCCCCGTCGCTTATGGGCTGGACACCGGAATCTGGACCTCGCCGATGATCGCCTGGGTCATCGAAGAAGAGTTCGGCGTGACCTACCATCCTGGTCACGTGCGTAAGCTGCTTCATGACCTGGGATTCTCCTTGCAGCGGCCCCGCCGGGTGTTGGCCCGTGCCGATCGTCGCCTGCAGGACCGCTGGCATCACTATATCTATCCTCGCCTTAAAAAAAGCCCGCACCGAGAACCGGGCGCTGATTTTTTACCGACGAAGCCAGCTTCCGGCAGGATTCCACCCTCCACGCTACCTGGAGCCGGGTCGGTCACCCGCCGGAAGTGCCGGTGACCGGAGAACGCAAGAGCGTCAAAATCCTGGGCGCGATCGAACTCTGGCAGGCTCGATTCCACTATGGGCCAACCCAGGTCTTCAATCCCCTGCTTACCTGGACTTCCTGCATCAACTGGCCCCCCACTATCGCCGCTCAGGGGCCATTCTCATCCAGGACAACGCCTCGTATCATGCGGCCAACGCTCTCTATCTGGAAGTCGTTCGCTTGGCCTACAACTTGGTGACCGCCTTCCAACGGACGTGTCTACCCGAGGACTGGCAGAGCTTGACCTTGAGCAAGCTACGTCACCGCTTGTTCTGGCTACCGGGTGAACTTAGCCGTCCTGAAAACCGACCTACCCTGTGGTTAGGAAACTCCATCCCCATTCGGATGTGGACAGAGAAAATCCTATCTTGCGCTCATAAGCTAAAGCCGTTGGAGAATTGAGTTGCATTCCGGAAAAACCACTGACTGCTGCACACATCTTGCGGCCTAATACCCGGTTTCCGGCCATATTTGATGACGACGAGCCAGATTCACGCCGGATTTACGTACAAGCATCATAATCGGCGCCCTAAATTGGTTCCCGGGATGGCGCATTGATTTGTTTGTACGCACCCGTGGCTTTTCTAGCCCACGCCCACTCACCAGTACACACTGGCCTTTAGCCTTTACGCGTGGACACGATGAAGGACACCCGCCGCGAACTTGAGGGCGAGCTATTCCTGGAAGTCTTGAAATCCGCCGGCCAAGCCCGGCTGGCGGTGACGGGCACGAGCATGTTACCGTCGATCTGGCCGGGCGACATTCTCGAGGTGCATCGGCAGAGCGTGGCGGAGATTGTGCCAGGAGACGTCGTTCTCCGTGAGCGCAACGGTGCTTTCTTAGCCCACCGCGTGGTGGAGAAGGTGGATTGGCCGGAGCGGACGCTCCTGATTACCCGCGGCGACGCGCTGCGAGCGCCTGACCGGCCCATCGCGCCGGAAGAACTGTTGGGGCGGGTTACGGCAATCTTGCGTGGCGGGCGCCGCCTTGAGCCACGCCTCACCCCCTGGGGCCGTTTCGCATCCTGGGTGTTGTCTCGCTCGGACCTCTGCACCAAGCTCGCGTTGCGCCTTGCGCGGCGGTAGCGCGGTCGCAGATGTGGTGCGGGCGCCCCGCCCGCACCACATCACTCGGCCCAGTAAATCGGCGCCAGAGGACTGCCGATCCCACCATACTTGCTTCTTTAATCCTGACGCTTCGCGAGTTTGCGGCGAACGGCTCTTAACCCGGCTTGCATGGACCACCATGCTGTGTTGCAGGCAACGCGGAACGGCCGCAAGGCGTAATAGAGGAAAAAGAGCGAAGCCGGCAAAGCCAGAGATTCGCAATCGGCCAGGGTTGGAATGAAGAGGTGGATGGCGAGATAGCGCAGCTTTCGTCCCGGAGTTTTGAGCAGCCGTAGCGAGAAAAGGATTTCGGAGGCGCTTGGGACTTCGGAGGGACGAGGGGCGCCAGAGTGGCGCGGGAGGGGTGTCGAGCCCAAGGCGGGGTCGAGAGGAGTCTCAAACAGGGACGCACAAACGGCGAGAGTCGAGCGAACTGCCGGGTCCCAGCCCAGCCAGCGCGCTTTCTCGTTCACCTTTTTCCAATCAATTGTCCCTTGGCGACATAACCGGTCAAGGTCAACAATCCACTTGAGAGAAGGCCCGCCGTGCCGGGCGGCATGCACGGCAAGGTAGAGAAACTCCCACTCGGGGCTCAAGGTGAAGGTGGAGACGCCGTGGAAGGTTATGCGGCCCGCAACTGACCAGATCTCCTCGAGCCATTCGCACTCGAGTGGCCCTCCCCACACGAGACCACAGTGGAGTTCAAGCGTGTAGGCGCGTGCGCTGTCCTGCCGCGTCATCATCATAAAATCTCTTCCGTAGCGCACCGTAAGGTCCAGGAGGCGCGGCTCGGTGAACTCGGGTTGGTAGCCGGAGGAGACGACGAGGTGAAAGGCCGCGATTGCGTAGCGCGGGGGAACGAGGACGTCGATATCCGCACAAGCGCGGAAAGCGGCGTCGCCGTACAGTGACTCTGCCAGAGCGATGCCTTTCAGCGGCATCACCGGCATTCCAGCATCACTGAGCAGACGCAGAATCCTGGCCGATTCCGTGCCGAGAAGCTCGTTTTGAATCGCGTTGAAGTTGAAGAGCTTCGTCCACTCCGAGCGGACGGAGTCGGGTACGCAGGGAAAGCCAAACGTGCGTAGGCTCGCATAGAGGAGGGGAAAGACTTCGTATGTCCTGGCGCGCTCGAAAAGCCGCGGCCATTCGAGAGGACCTGCGAGCAGGGCCAGCGCCCGCTCCCGCGCCTCGCGTGAAAGCCGGGCGCGGGCGAGGAGCAAGCACAGTTCGTCTTCAGGAGGCATCATGACAAATTGCGTCCACACGGAGACACAACCAACCTTCCGCGCTCTCCGGCAGCTTTGAGGAGGGACGTGGAACTTCCGGAGGAGATTATAGTGGGCCGGCAAGTAGGGCGCAATGAATTAGTAGGACCCAAGAATCGCGGTTGAAAGGTTGAATGGGCCTGCGGGCGATCGGAAGGGCCGACGGGAGTGACCCGAAGCTACTCAACCAGAGCGGAGGCCGAGTTCGGCGCGGGTTTCAGCGGTTCTGGGAAGATCAAGGCGGTTTCGGGCACGCCCGAGACAACACTTCCGCCCTCTTTGGCCGTTCTCTTGTCATCGCCTTCCTCCCTTTCAGGTTCGCAGGCAGGCGCATTGCCGGCGAGCGAATTGCAACATCCGCCATTTCTCCGTGTCCGCTTTGATCTGCAGAATCAGCCCCCGGGCGTGGCGCACCAGCTTGCCTGCCAAGCGGTACACTTTCCAGCGCAGGGTGGCCAGCGTGGCGGTGCGGTAGGATTCCGGCAGCACCTGCCGCTTGAGCAGCTGCGCGAGATTGTAGGCCAGCACGCCGATGGCGAAATACAGGGCGTTGGCTTCCTTCTGCCCGCACGGCATCTGCTCCATCCCCACGTCCAACTTCAGTTCCTTGTGCCAGTTCTCACTCTGGCCGCGTCCGTTGTGTTGCCAGATGACCGCCCTCGCGCTCTCCTCCCGGTTCGAGGCCACGGCATGATAACGGTAACGCTCGGTCTCAAATAAGCTGGGCTGCGGATTGAGCCAGCGCAGCACGATCAGCCGAAACGCTTGCGCGGTCCCGTTCATGCCCTGCACCGTCTCGGCGATTTCCCGATCCGTCGTCAGTCCCTCCGCCGTCCGGTAGGGCTGCCATGCGCTGGCCGGCAGGTTCTTGATTTCGCGTTTCACCGCCGCGTCCAAATCCGCCGTGATCGTGAAGGTGCGGCCCGGCTGACTGTAATGATTGATCGCCTCCGCCTGATACGCCGCACTGTCGCTGCGGAAATAAACCCGCTTCTCCGCCGGCAACGCCGCCTCGCACTTCTTCGCAAAGGCCAAATTCCCCGCCCCCGGACTGACGTTGCCGTCGCGGAATTCCTGCCCCACACAGATCCCGTTCACGTACCCCACCAGCGGCATATAGCCCTGCACATGGTGATACGTCCATTGCGCTTCCTGCTTCTCCGCTTCGATCTCGGTGGCGTCCACATCCAGCGTCAACTCCTCTCCTTCCTGCTCCAGCACCCCCTGGATCAGTTCTCGGTTCACCCGCTCCATGCCCGCCACCCCACGCTCCCCTTGCCGCCGCAACCAGTCCCCTACGGTGCCCGCATCCGGCACCGCGCCCAGCCCCAAGTTCTCCAACACCTCTTGCTCGGCCCGGAGTTCCCGCAGGTCTTCCAACCGCCGTCCGCCGCCGTGCAGCATCCACACCAGGGGCTGCACGAATTGGCGAGGCCGATAACCCCGCCCTGAACCTGGAGCTCCCAGACATTCGTCCACCCGTTGCCATACCTTGAGCGCTTGCGCCATCTCCTCCAACACCACCAGCCCGCCTAAACTCGTCAGACGCTCCTCGCTCTTTTCTAACTTGATGGGCAGAATCAGTTCAGGTAAGCTCGGTTGCATCGTTCACCCTCCCGGTGTGCGGCTAGGATTTCTCGCAAAATCTCTATACCACACATCCGCCGAGGGTGAGCGTGTTTATTGCCCCCCTTTCACAAAATCAATCGCGATTGTTGGGTAGGAGATCTGGAAACTACATGCAGGTTTCTGCATATATGTGGCAAAATGCGCCACGAAGAGCCGGTTTTTTCACAATGTGAAAAGAACGCGTCCCGCTAACCCTTTTAGTCTCAGGCAGATAAAAAATATTCACATTATTTGCAACTTTTCCCTCTCTTCCATTTTAAAGTGATAGGCTACACTTATGAATCGAGGGGTTTCAAACGCCGCGCAGCAGGCCGCGATGCGGATCAGGTGTGACGCTTTCAGCACGATGACGCAAGGGCCGGTGAGGGCTCCGAACTTTCCGGCGACCTCGCCGTCCGGGCGGCTGCGCCAGGGTTGCTTGGGAATTTTCCGGCGCCGGAGCCACAGGAGGATTTTGGCATGATGAGAATAACGGGATTCGGTATTCGGCATTCAAGATTGAAGGTCCGGACGCTGGGCAGGAGGCTGATCCTGCCCGCTCTATTGCTGCTGGCCGGCCTGTGGTGCCTCTCGCCCGGTTTTGGCCAAGTCTCCAGCGGCACCCCGACCTACAACGTCAACGCCAAGTGGGTTACCGACCACGGCAGCCAGGTCTACAACATCAAGGCCTATGGGGCATGCGGGAATGACACTTGCGACGACACGGCAGCCATTCAATCGGTATATAACCAGTTTTGTAACCATTTGCGGGGAGGAACTGGCGTCGTCGGCCAGGTTTTTTGGCCCATCGGAACCTACAAAATTACAAACCACATTGTGTCGTGCGGATCGGTCTACACGGTGGGCGCTGGAAGTGAGGTGGGGAATGGCGCGGTGATTGACTGGCACGGACCTTCCTATGATACGCCGTTCATCATGTACGCCGCTTACGAGGCCGAGTTGCGCGACCTCGGGATCAACACAAATGGCGTCGCGCCCTACGCTGTCCACATCGTCGCGGATAATACTGTTTCAACTACGTCGAGCACAACGGCTGCGCCAGGGTTGGTCACCGCGACACCCGCCAGCATGAACAATATTGCGGTCGGGACGCTGCTCGGCATCAACGTTACACAATCGGACGCCGAACTGGTCTACGTCACCGCTGTTACGGGTGCGACTTTTACGGCAAATTTCGCGAATGCCCATTCGGGAACTTGGACTATCGGCAATGGTGGCGTTACAGAAGGAGTAAAAATTTCCGGCGTCAAGATCGTACAGTCAGGAACGTCTTCGGGAATCGCCATAGGCAACGTGGTTGGAGCGCCTAACTACACCCCCGAGGTATCAGAGATCGTAATTGATAACATCACCGTCACCGGAGGAGGTACGTCCGGAATCGTACAGTTGGCCGGGGATAACGTAGGGGATGTCTGGATTTATAACCCCAAAATTTGGGCGACTCAATACGGAATTAACTTGGGTGCGTGTTCTTTCACCGATCTTGTTTCCGGGGGCAACTTCGAGAACGTAACCGTCGCAGACATGAGCTTCGGAGGAAATTGTAGCGTTACGGTTTCCGGGGTTTATTCCGAGCCGGGGGGCGCCGATAATTTTATTTTGGGCTTACCTAGCATGGGCAGCTCGCCGTCCAACATAACAGTCTTGAACAGCATATTTGCCAGTAACAGTTCCACGGCGACTACGATCAGCTCCGCTGGGAACCTGACCCTGATTGGCAATACGTTTAATCCCTACGGGGGGAACGCGAAGATTGTAGCTGGTGGCGGAATCATAAACAACGGGGGCCAGATCACAAGCATCAGCAATTTTTACGGGGGAGCCGCGACCTGGGCGCCGTTTTACGACGGTAGTAACAACCCACTGCTTCCCACCTATTATGCTCACCAGCCGGTCACTGTGACCAGCATCGCAGACATGGGCGGTTACGCAGATACCACCAAAACACCCCTGACGAATTACGGTTTGGCAGGAGTCTTGACCGACAGCGCTATGGGCGCAGGACAGGTGGCGGGTACGGGTTTGCTGCGCGGCGGGGATACCAGTTGCCTGCTTGGTTTTCGCAATCATGCCGGGTCGGCGGACCTGACAGTTTGCAAAAACACTTCGGACCAAATCCTGGCCACCACGCCGCTGGGCGGCACGCAACTGGTCAGTACGGCTTCAGGCGTTCCGCCGATCGTGGTGAATAGCGCCACTGCTGTACCCACTCTTACGGTTCAGAATTGTGCGAATTGCAATGTCACGGGTTCGATGAACGTGAATGGGGGCACGCCGATAACCGGCATGTCCACTTTCCAGACCGGCAGCATCACCCCTAGCGGTGTTTCTGGTACCTCATGCTCGGATCAGACCTTCACCGTCAGCGGGCTGGCTCTCGCTTCCACTCTCTCCAATGTTGTGCCGCCCGCCGCGCTGGGCAACCTTTCCCTGAACGCTTATGTCAGCGCAGCCAACATGGTGCTTTTGCATTTTTGCAACCCCAGCGCGACCTCGGTGACGCCACCCGCCGGTAATTACTCATTTCTGGCAACGCAACCGCAGCGCTACAGCCATGTGCAAGGCGCGCTTGCTCAATCTACCACTCAGATCAGTTCTCCGTTCGCTCTCACGCTCCCGGCTAATCCAACTCAGGGCAATTTGGTCGTGGTGGCCTTCGGCGTTTACCGTTGTGTGCCGGTCAATTTGGGCACTATTACTCTTACTGACGGTAACAGTAATAGTTATACTATTCTTAGTACTGCCGCCAATACGTCAAATACCGCCGCCACAACGATGTGCGGGGCTAGCGGGACTATGTATGGGAGGCTCTACATTGCCTATCTGCTCTCCGCCCCGTCCAATGCCTCGAGCACACTGACTCTTAGCTGGAGTAGCGGCAATCAGAATGCCGTTAACATCTGGGCCGATGAATTCTACGCGCTGGGAGGAGGCGCTAGCTACGACTCGACCGCAGGGGTTGCCGCTGTTTCGAGTCGGATAGCTTCCGGTACATCAATCACCTCACCGTCGATCACCGCCAGTCAAGCGGGCGAACTGCTCTATAGTGCCGGCATGCCCACGCCCGAAGTCAATTCGTGTCAAGTAACGGGGCCGGGGGCCGGTTCCGTTCTTAGTTCGTGGATCGGAGCCGCAGGTGGAATAGCCGCGGGGAGAACGGGAATTAGCTACCCGGGGGGTACTGGTGCTGAATACGACCTAAGCGCGAATGGGGCTACGGCTGTGAATTACACAGTGGGCTGCTCAGGCGCGACCTACGCCGCCATCGCAGCGGCATTCAAGTAGAGCTCGCCGGCGAGGTCACGCCGGAGGAAGCTTTAGGACACCCAGAGAGCCTTGTGCGGGAACTGGCGGAGCGCGGGATTCTATGGCGCGTTCGAAAGCCCCCGGACATTCGAGGGTGCCGCCGAGGGACCGTTCCGCCTGAATTCAGCTCGACTTAGGGTAGAGACCCTGCTCGGTACTCAAGCACCATAGTCTCTTGAGTTGATATCGGTTAGTAAGAATGGCGTTCTCCGGGGCTTGCCGCCTTGTGCACGAGCGTTAACCACTTTGCTTCTAGCCCGTGCAGTCTGAGAATTTGTCTCTCAGATTTGCTTAGGCGGCAAGCAGGTCGATGAGCTTCTGAATGGCGGCATCGTGTCCATGGCGAATTTCTAATTTGCCCGGAATTCCATGAGTTTTCACTTTCTTGCTACCATGCGGAAATGCGCGATCTCGTGATCCTTTTCATCCACCTCGTCACGACTGTCGCCCGACTGGCGAGGCCGGGCGGCGTCCGTTCCGTAATTGCCGGGTCCGTCCTGGTTAAACATCAACTGCTGATCCTCCATCGCTCGCGCCAGCGCGCTCCGAATCTCCGCCTTTCGGATCGCGTCGTCGCCGGTTGGTGCGCTCTCTTTATGCGGCCGTCCCGGCTGATCCGTTCGGCCATCGTTCTGAAGCCGACCCTTCTGCACCTTCACCAAATCCTTACCAAGCGCAAGTACCGCCTGCTCTTCTCCCCGAAGGGCAGGCTCAAGCCCGGTCCCAAGGGCCCGTCCAAAGAACTCATTGATGCGATTGTCGCCACCAAGCAACGCAAATCCCTCCTGGGGCTGCCAACGAATCGCACAGCAGATTGCCTGGCGTTCGGCGTCCCCGTCGATAAAGATATCGTTCGGCGCGTCCTGGCCAGGCATTACCAACCCACCCGGGACGCCGGCGGGCCGTCTTGGCTGACTTTCCTCGGTCACCTGAAAGACAGTCTTTGGAGCGTGGATGTCTTTCGCTGCGAATCGGCTGTGTTGCGGACTCACTGGATACTTCTCGTCATGGATCAGTACACTCGCCGGATCGTCGGGTTTGGCCTGCAGGCCGGCGCGGTCGACGGTATCGCCCTTTACCGAATGTTCAACCACGCCATTCGAGGCCACCACTCAATCCCGAAATACCTCAGCTCCGACCATGATCCGCTTTATCGTTTTCATCAATGGCAAGCCAACCTGCGAATCCTGGAGGTGGTCGAAATTGAGACCGTGCCCTACGTTCCTTTGTCCCACCCCTTTGTGGAGCGGTTGATCGGAAGCCTCCGCCGGGAGTGCTTGGATCGCACCCTGTTCTGGACAACCGCGGATCTTGAAAACAAGCTCAGGGATTTCAAAACCTACTTCAACCACCATCGGACGCACGCCGCACGGGAGGGGCAACTACCCGAAGGAGCAACCCCGTGCGCGGTCGCAACCTTCCGGTCTTATCGATGGCAGTCTCATTGTCGAGGCCTGTATCACACGCCGATAGCTGCCTGATTCCCAAGAAACCTACCACACCAGCTTCGCGGCATGGCTGGCGTCACGTTCCTAGAATCGCGACGGCGAAGCGCAGAATGCCACTGGGGAGGGTTCCTATGAAGATGGATGAACTGGCGGTCAGGTCGGCGTGCGCGTGGAATAGCAAGATTGCGAAACGAAGACGACCTCAGGAATTAGTAATTCGCCATGAACAGGTCTGCTGCTGCTTTGTTTCACGCGGAAACAGAAGACGGGCAAGGCGGTGGTTGCGCTCGCCGGAGTGCTACTCTTCCTTTTCGCCAGCCACCCTGTTTCCACACTGCTTCTATCACCGTTGGAGGCTAGATATCCGCCCCTTTTCATAAGGCCTGGAGCGCCTATCGCAACTGGCTCGAAGGAGGTGAAGTTCATTGTTGTCCTTGTGGCTGGTTTCACGAGCGATGCCGACCGCCCAGTTGAGATCCAACTCGATGAAGATTCGCTCGCACGCCTTGTTGAAGGCGTCAGAGTCAGCAAACTGTTACACTGTTGCAAGCTCGTCCTTTCGGGAGGGCCGACGCCCGACGGCTCCTCGTCGATAGCTCAAGCCATGGCCCAACTCGCCCAGGAGCTTGGTGTTGATCCCCAAGAAATGGTTCTCGATACACAATCCGGCGACACGGAAGATGAGGCGCGGCTGGTCGCGCCCATCGTAGGCCCACAGCCGTTTATCCTGGTGATGGTAGCTTCTCACATGCCTCGCGCTATGGCCTTATTCAGCAAACAAGGAACACATCCGATTGCAGATCCCGTGGACTTTCGCACCGACGAAGCCAACCTGCCGGCAGGGATCTTCCCCGACGCGGGCGAACTCAGCGGCTCGGAAAGGGCGGTTTACGAGTATCTGGGCCTGGCCTGGGCGAAGCTGCGGGGGAGAATCTAGTGTCCTGAGGTTTTGCATTGACCATGGCTCTTCTCAGTACTCCCAACAGTGCCGGCGTTCGACGGCGCTCCTCCCTCGCGGAGATTGCCGCCAAAGCACGCCGCGCTTACGGCGTTCGCATTGCGGGGGGCTCCGTCGCGCCGTGGTGGACTGCCGTCGTGGTGACGGCGGGCTCAACCAATCAGGCCGAGCGGTACGAAAGTGAGATACAGCGCCGCCGGGAACGCGGCGCACTGCCCTCCGCGGTGCCGTTCCTGGTAGTTCCCGATCCGGAAAGCGCAAGGCTGGGCAGCGGTGGGGCGACGCTGCATGCGTTGCGCGCCCTGGCCCCAGGATTTCGCGATCCATCTCTGCCCATCCTGCACGAGTGGTGGGAGGAGCAACGCGTGTTGATCGTCCATTCGGGCGGTGAGGCGCGCCGCCTGCCGCAGTATTCGCTGAGCGGCAAGCTCTTCGGCGTGCTCCCGGTGAAAACAGCCTGGGGTGAGACCAGCACCGTCTTCGATGAGCTGCTGGCTCTTTCGACGCCATGGGTCCAGAGACTCCCGGCCGGACTTCTCGTGACCTCCGGGGATGTGATTTTGACCTTTGACGCGACGATGCTCAATTGGGCTCGCCCTGGGGTTTGCGGCGTAGCCATGCGGCAGCCGGTGAGTATCGCCAGCCGCCATGGCGTTTATGTAATCGGGGATGCCGGCCGTGTCTACTCCTTCCTGCAAAAACCCACGGCTACGCAAATCCGGGACGCCGGCGGCATGCTGCCTGATGAGCGGGCAGCCCTTGACACCGGGTTGCTCCGCTTCGATGCCGAGAGCGCGGCTGCCCTGTGCGAGCTGGCCGGGCTCCCGAGCGACAACGGGCAAAGAAGTGCTGCGCAGCTAGCGACGGCGCAAGGGAATCTGCCGTTCCTCGATCTTTATCAGCACATCACTCAGGGTCTGACGGGCCAGTGGGTTCCCGAGCCTGATGCGCCTGCGCCCGTACACCGGTTAGCTGAGCTTCTTCAGGGGCAGCCATTCTGGTGCGACCTCGTCGATGGCGAGTTTGTTCACATCGGCACCACCAAACTCTTCCGCCAACTAATGACGGGGGAGGTGGGTTTTCTCTCTTACGCCGAAGCGCCGGAAGAACTCAGGGTGAGATGCTTGCAAGGGTTACAATCAGCGGGCGTGGTTATCGACAGCGTGTTTAGCGGAGGAAGCGAAATCGAGCGGGGAGCGGTAGCCATCGAATGTGATCTGAGCGTACCCGTGCAGGCGTCTCCCGGATCGATATTGCACGGCTTGGTTGGAATTTCCGTGCCGGTCGAAGTCCCGGAGGAAACGGTGGCCCATCAGGTACCGGTGGCGCTGCCCGAAGGGCGGCGCGGAGTTGTCATCCGAGTGTATGGCGTGAGTGATGATCCGAAGGCCAACGCGGCGGAGGCCACCTGGTTCGGGCGCCCCCTTCTCGAGGCGCTAGCGGCGCTCGGCTTGGTGGCCGAGGAAGTCTGGCCCGGCATCGATCCCGCCTCCCGCTCATTGTAGAACGCCAGGCTCTTCCCGGTTGGAACTCCTGACCAGGCGTGGGCCTCCGCTTGCTGGATGATGGGTCTGGGGGAGGGCTTCTCGACCCAGCAGTGGAAGCAGATGGACCGGCTGTCGCTCGCGTTGAGCGCCCGGTGGGTTGATAACCCGGCGCTCGCTGATCTGCGCTTGGGCCGGCTGTATGGGAACTGGCAGAGAGCGGCAATTTCACTCGCGCAATCGGGCAGCGATTTACGCCCGCTCCTCGCCCATGCTCCCGGGCTTCGCCTGCTGGCGGCCACGGGGCAGGCGCTGTACTCCCAAGGGAGGGAGGCCGAGACGGCGGCGCCCACGCAAGCCGCCAGTGTGTACGTCCAGGCAAGCCTGTTCCTTCAACAAGCAGGATTGGAGGAAGAGGCCGGACGCGCCCAGGATGCTGCCTTCAAGTGCGTCGAGCGCGCGGTTGAGGCGGGCGTGCAGGCGAAAGGACAAACGCTCTCTGCCCGGGCCTGGGTTCGCGAGGCGGTTACCGTCCGGGCGCCGGCTCGCGTGGATATGGGTGGGGGTTGGTCCGATGCACCTCCGTTTTGCCTGGATTGGGGAGGCACAGTCCTCAATGCGGCGGTCACGTTGAATGGGAAATATCCCATCCGTACTTCGATTCGGCGCCTCGAGGAACCTGTCTTGCGGTGCCTCTCCGAAGACACCCTGGAACAAGCGGAGTACCGGGCGGCTGACGACCTCCAGGCTACACCGCTGGCCACCGGCACGTTCAACATCCATCGCACGGCGTTGCGCATGATGGGTATTGGCGTCGTCAACCAATCCCTGGCGGCGGCCCTGGAAGCCCTGGGAGGCGGAATCGAGGTTCGCACGGCGGTGAATCTTCCGCTAGGCTCGGGGCTCGGCACCAGCAGCATTCTGAGCGCCACGGTGATTCGCGCCCTGGCGGAGATGGGTGGAATCAACTTGTCCAATTCGGAATTGCTCGACAAGGTCATGCAACTCGAACAGCGCATGACCACCGGCGGTGGCTGGCAGGACCAGGTGGGCGGCGTATACCCCGGCGTGAAGCTGGGAATGTCGGGACCTGGGCTGCGCCAGCGAATCCGGGTCGAGCCGCTGGGTTGGAGCACGGAGAGGGAGGCTGAATTCAAGGATCGGTTTGTTCTCTACTACACAGGAATCCAGCGCCTGGCGAAAAATCTGCTGGCGCAGATCGTGCGCAGTTACCTGGCGCGGGAGGTCTCGACCATCCAAGTGCTGCACAGCCTCAAGACGCTTGCCACGGAAATGGCTTACGCGATGCGCGAGGGCGAATGGGACTACTTGGGGCAGTTGCTGGACCGGCACTGGCGCCTGAACCAGGTACTCGATCCCAACACGACGAATGCGCCGATCAACGCGCTCCTGCGCGAGACACAGCCCTGGCTGGCCGGGGCCAAGCTGGCGAGCGCGGGTGGCGGCGGATTCCTCATGCTGCTGGCGAAGAGTCCCGAAGCGGCGCACACGCTGCGTGCCCGGCTGGAACGCGGCGATTTGCCGGGAAGACTACACGAATACGCTATTGCCCCGCAGGGATTGCACGTTGCGATTGAGTAGGAGCACCTCGTGTCCTGTAACGCAGGTTCGCTACATCAATCTTAGGTTCACGGCACTGCGCTAACCCAGCCCTGGAGGGGCGTAAGACAGTCGACTCACGGATGCTGCGGTATGTTGGTACATAGCCTGGCGGATTTCAACCTGCACATCCCCGCCAACGCCGCCTGGTTTGCTGTCCTGGCAGGGGTAGCGACTTCGGAGCGAAGTGGTGCGGGCGTCCCGCCCGCCAGGAGCACTTGTTGATCTTGCATTGACTGAACTCTGCCAGCCACGTCCCGAGCCATCAGAAGCGCAAAGGGCCTCTACGCCGTTTTGTCTAAGAGTGTTTGCACTCTCATAAGTGTTTATAATATCTTCACTTAGTTATTGCACAAATTGGTACTTGACTTCGCTTCCGTTCTGCGTTTTACTTGCTGAAGCCTTCCGTCTCGAAGGCGCGCGAAAATACTCTCTTAGCCTCGTGCTTGCGCTGCGGGCCATGTCGCCCGCGCAGTGGCGGAGTCGAGGGAGTTGCGAAGCCCGGCGTGGCAGATACGCCAGCCTTCACGCACAGTCGTCGTCAGATCGCGAGGCGGGTGCTCGTGATTGTTGGCTTGCGGGAGCGGGACGCTCCCGCGACAGCGGGCGGGACGTCCGCACCACAAGAATCCAGCGCGGTGGCGCAGGGCCGGCGGGTGGTAATGGGCGCGCCAGATGTGAGGATCAAGGCGGCAGGGTGGCGGATTCCGCTGCACCACGGAAGAACCGGACTGATTCGGTAACGGGACGTAAGTGCTATTGGATTTTTCAGGCTTGATATGGTAAGTTAACAGTGCCAGATTCGATTCAAGAGTCGGAGGTATAGGCAATGAGCTCCAAGAATCGTTGGTTCATGCGCCCACGGATCGCCATAGCCATTTTTGTTGTCATCGCCGGGCTCACGGTTTTCGTGTCCGGCCAGCAACGCGGCCAGATGGCCAACCCCCAGAGCAGTATGCACGTTCCCATCTTGACCCTCGGGCCGCAGGGCCCCGCGCTCGAGCATGTGGCGGAGGATTGGACTTATCGCCATCTCGTTTTTTCGAATCCAGGCACCGAGGACGAAGCGGTCACGAGCGGCAATTACGAGACATGGCGGAGAATCGTGAACGATCCTCGTTACATCATGCAGCAGGTGAGGCGGCGCGCCCCGGCACAAGGGCCTTTCGCCGACGAAGTCGCAAGGATCAATGAATTGGCGAGGGCCAACGCAGCGGCGGGGACAGGTGCGGCCGGCGCTCAACCAGAACTTAACGACGCCGGATTCCGTTTTGGCGAGCTGGCTATGCCTAAGCCAGCCCCCAAGAAGTCCAACGCCATACACAAGGACTGGAGCGAGCCCCTTGGCACGACAACCGCGCCCGCAAATACCGTTTATCCGGCGAAGTGGTCGTTCAGCAGCACTACTGCGAGCTGCGCCAATGATTTCGTCATCTTCCCGACTGGGCAGGCGGGGGCAAGCGGACGAGCGAGCATCATTGCCTACTACGAGCTTTACTCGGGATGCGGCACAACCGTGCCCACGCCCGACTGGGCTTACAACACCAACGGCGGTACCATTTCTCTGTCGCCTGTTTTCTCAAGCGCGGGCTCGCAAGTGGCGTTTATCCAAACCTCGACCTCAGTTGCGAGCCTGGTACTGTTGAGCTATCCTTTAACTCCCCCCGGGACCGGCACGCTCACCGGTCCGACCGGGCTGACGACCACAGCGCGCACAGTGTCGAGTGGTGTGCACACAAGCAGCGGCAGTACGACTTTGACCTGCGCGTCGGGAAATTTCTCGGCTACAGAGGTTGGGGCATCCATCAGTGGGACGAATATAGCCCCAGGCACCACGGTCGCCGGCTACACTAGTTCGACTACGATTACGTTGTCATTGAACGCAACCGGCAGCTCGACTAATGGGAATTTCACGATCGGGGACTTCACTAGCACGGTCGTGAGTCCAGCCAACTATAGCAGTTGCACTGCGCCCTGCATGACCTCAATAACTCTGAACGCGCCTGTGACTGCCACGACCGCTCCGAACGACACGATTTCTAACCCGTGGTACGATTGGACAAGTGACACAGTCTACGTCGGCGACGACAACGGAATTCTGCACAGATTTCATCCAGTCTTTGGCGGAACTCCCGCTGAGGTGACGTCAGGCGGGTGGCCGTTGACGCTCGGCTCCACCTCCGTTAGCAGCCCTGTTTATGATGGCACGTCCGGGTGCGTGTATGTGGGCGACACTGTAACGGTTAGCGGCACTACGACCACCGGCGGCCGCTTTTATAGGGTGGACCCGGGCCTAGGATATGGCAGCGTGTGCGATGTGGACTCGAGCGCGACGAGTTACCCCTCACTACAACCAGCACAACTCGATGGTGCATATGGTATTCGGGATGCTCCTCTTGTAGACTCCACCGCGAAGAGAGTTTACGTTTTCGTGGGGTGCGATACAATTTATAGTTCCAGCAACACCAGTGGCTGCGGCAACGGCACCAGTAGCTGGACTGGCAATTCCAGCGTCTACCAATTCACGACCGATTTCACATCTATCGTCGAACGGCAATTCGGGGACGGAGCGGATAACACCAAGACGACGGCGTACCAGTTTGCCGGTACTTTCGACAATACGTACTATAGCTCATCGACGCCGTCAAGCCCTTCCGGCAACCTCTACGTTTGCTCGACCGACGACCAGGCAGTCCTGTGGCAAGTGCCGATCAGTTCGAACTCAACACAGCCACCGGTAAAAGGCCCAAATCTTGCTCCCAGCGGCACTTACGGACGTTGCTCCCCACTCAGCGAGAATTTCAGCACGAGCTCGAGCGCAACCGCCACGGGCTCGGTGACAATCCAAACGGACCCCAAGGGTTGGGCAACCGGAAACACGGTCACTATCGGCTCCACGGTGTACACATTCGTCACCTCACTATCGGCTGCCAACCAAGTTCTTGAGTACACAAGTGGCACAGTTGCCAGCGACGAAGCCGGGACAGCACAGAACCTCCGAGCGGTCATCGACGCGCTCTCCACTGAGTGTTACACCTCCGGCTGCGTACACTCGGGGCAGACCGCCAATGGCAGCGTTAATACGTCGTATACTAGCGGCAGCAACGTGGTCAACCTGACCGCCAAGACCGCCGGTACGGCCTTCGTCCTGAGCACGAATTACTCGACGGGTATTAACCTGAGCGGGGGGTCAACCGGGGGGTCAACCGGGACCGACTACCTCTTCGTAAGCGTGTACGACGGATTGCCAACCGGGTGCACCCAAAGCAGCGGGACAACCTACTATGGGTGTGTAATGTCGTTCAATATCACGACGGCCTCGAGCTTCGGTACTAGCCTAGCTCCCCTGGGAGAATTGAATTTCAATTCGCTACAGTATGCGCCTCCCACGGGTGCGATGATCGTCGATAACGCGCTCGCGACCCCCACGGGGACATCACAGATCTATTTCCTAACCCAAGACGCCACTGGTACAACCACTTGCAGCGGTATTTGTGGCGTGCAGGCATCGCAGGCGGGGCCGTAGCATAGGGTTAATTCACGCCGAACTTGCGACCGGAAGTCAGGCTGAGAAACGGGCATCGACTCGGGGAGGTCAGAGTGAGTGAATCAATAGAGAACAAACGGCAGCTCACCGGCTGCGAGACGGAGGCAAGGTTGAAGAAAACTTATCACAAACCTACCGTCCGCTACGAGCGGGTGTTTGAGGTTCAGGCGCTGAGTTGCGGCAAAGTGTCCGTGACGGAGTCTACGTGTGCGCATAACCGGAAAACGTCGTGACGGAAGCAGCCACAACTCGTGGCAGGGAGGATCGCGAGGCGCTCAAGTGCGAGCTGGCGGTGGAAGTCCTGCGTTCCTTTCAGAGGAATGGCAGGTGCTCTCAGAAGACTCCGTAGATGCCGGCTTGCTCGATGTGAGAACGTAAGTCGATGGTGAATGGCGATGCGTGATTGCAAGGCGAGCGCGAAGCACGTACAACATAACCGAAAGTAGTGCGCATCAACCCGCGCCCACCAGGGAGAATCCTGAAAGCCACAAGGCCAAAGGAAGAAGGTTATACCTTCCTTTGGCCTTTAGTCTTTATCCTTTGCCCGTCGTGCATTATCCTTGTTCAGTTCAGGCATATTGAGGCCGTGGCGCATGGACGCGACCGCAGGCAAGCGCAGCGAACTGAAGGGCGACCTGTTCCTGGAAGTCTTGAAATCCTCAGGCCAGGCCAGGCTGGCGGTGACTGGCGCCAGCATGTTGCCTTCAATCTGGCCGGGCGACATCCTCGAGGTGCGCCGGCAGAGGGTGGCGGAGATCTCGCCAGGCGACGTCGTCCTCTTCGCGCGCCATGGCGCTTTCGCGGCGCACCGTGTGGTGCAGAAGGTAGAGGGGCCGGAGCGCATGCTCCTGATTACGCGCGGCGACGCGCTGAAGTCGCCTGACGCGCCCGTCTGGGCTGATGAAGTGTTGGGGCGGGTTACCGCGATACTACGCCGCGGGCGCCGCCTTGAGCCGCGCCTCACCCGCTGGGGCCGTCTCGGATCCTGGGTGTTGTCTCGCTCGGACCTCTGCACCAAACTCGCCTTGCGCCTGGCGCGTCGGTAGCGCGGCCGCAGATGTGGTGTGGGCGTCCCGCCCGCCGTCGCGGGAGCGGCTCGCTCCCGCCGCATCAAACGAATTCAAGGCCGGGAGTGATATGAACAGAAACTGAGATCAAAGAATTGTCAGGCGCGGGCAGGATGCCCGCGGGACAGCGGGCGAGACGCCCACACCACATCTGCCATCACCAATTCAGGAAGCGCCGCATCGGGTGTTTCAGCCCAAATACGGAACGGTTACTATTCACGATCGCGGTTATT
Source organism: uncultured Acidobacteriota bacterium (assembly GCA_963831905.1). Classification (GTDB taxonomy): domain Bacteria; phylum Acidobacteriota; class Terriglobia; order UBA7540; family UBA7540; genus CAVROP01. The sequence goes on from CAWHRX010000011.1 coordinate 208,670, forward strand.
TGCCTCACTGGCAAGCTGAGGGAGCTACGTATTTCGTGACTTTCCGCTTGCGCGATTCTTTGCCTCAGCCTGTCCGGGAAGCACTTCGCTTCGAGCGCATGGACATCCTGCTGACCGCCGAGCGTCAAGGCCGCCAACCCCCAGCGCCGCCGAACTGAAGCGGCTGGACGAACTCTTTGCCGAGCGAATCGAAGCGTCTCTGGATTCAGGGTCTGGGGCTTGCCACCTGGCTATTCCTCGGATTGCGGGCATGGTAGCTGGCGCTCTCGAGTTCTTCGAAGGCCAGCGCTATCTTTAATTCGCCTGGAGCGTGATGCCGAACCACGTCCATTGCGTGTTCAGGCCCCTGCCCAACTGGCCGCTCGAGAAGATCCTGCATTCGTGGAAATCGTTCACCGGAAAAGAAGCCGATTAGATACTGAATCGCACGGGGCAGTTTTGGGAGTCCGAATACTTTGATCACGTCATCCGCAGCGAAGAGGAGTTCTATCGCTATATCGAATACGTAGCAGCGAATCCGCAGGGCAGGATTGAAAGAATGGAAGTGGGTGTGGGTGCGCCCCACGCTGAAGCAGAGCGGCACCAAGTAGCGTGGTGCGGGCATCCTGCCCGCGCTCCAGCGATTTCACCCCGCACTTCAATCACCTTCCCAATCACAATAAGCTTCCTTCCTGCGGGAGCGAGACGCTCCCGCCACGGCGGGCGAGACGCCCGTGCTCCAGCGAAGCCTTTAACCTCTGGCCTTTGCCTTGTGAGGCAGGACTATTGTACTGTTTGATTCCGCTTGCTATCCGTGCTAATACATCTCGGACATATATGATTCATGGAATGGAGGTACAGGCTATGGGCCGTAGGAGTCCTCGGTGTGAGTGGCCGTGGGTGGTTGCAGTGGTATTGGTTATCGTTGCCGGCCTCACTGTTTTCACATCCGGCCAGCAGGGCGGCAGGGTGAGTAGCTTGAATGCTCCCATCTTGACTTACGGGCCGCAGGGTCCGGCGGAGCTCGTGGGCCTGCCGGATGACTGGAGCCACCACCACTTGGTTTTCTCGAATCCCGGCACTGAGGAACAGGCGATCAAGGAAGGCAGGTACGACGAGTGGCTCAGGGTCGTCAACGATCCTCGCTACATCATGCAGCAATTGAAGCGGCGCGCCCCCGCGCAGGGACCCGCGGCGGAGTATGTGGCCAGGATGAATGACTTGGCCCGCGCTCAGGAGGCCGCCGGGGCTGCGGACCTGGCCGAGGACCAATTGCAGGACTCTCACCGGCCCGTGAAGGGCCACAGACCAGTCAGGCCAAAGCCAGCATTGCACCGCGACTGGAGCATGGACATGGGCGGTGGCGCGGCGGCGAGCCTCTCCGGCACGGTCAGTAACATAGGCTCGGGCTATATCAGCAGCAGCTCGTCAGTGACCGTCGACGGCGTGGCCTTGGATGCGAGTGCCCCGACGGATGAAACGGCCGCCATCACATTCGGCGGGACCAAGCCGGCGAATACCTCCAGCGTCACCATCGGGAGCATAACCTACACCTTTGAAAGGTCGAGCATCAGCAGCGGCCCGTCGACGGGCTGTGAGGTTTACTCAGCGGCTGGCAGCACAGGCGCCACGAGCCTGTATCAGGCAATAAGCTACACCGGAACCCAAGGGAGCGCCAATTACGAGTGCGCCAGTTCGATCACGGCGGCTAACAGCGCGGTTTCTGCGAGTCACACCAGCGGCAGCTCCACAGTCAGCCTAGCGGCCGCAATCGCAGGATCAACGGGTTTCACGTTCTCAGAGAGCGGCACGACGCATTTCAGCACATTTGGCAGCACGGCGGGTACGGACGGCACACAATCGGGCACGGACTTTGTTTACTGGTCGGGCAACGCTTATCTTTCCCTGACGGCAGTGGCCGCCAATATTGCGTCTACGATCAACGCCAACGGCACACTGAATGCGCTCTTTTCCGCCACTTCGAATGGCGCTGTGGTCACCGTCGCCGACCTCACGGGCGGGACGGGTGGAAACAGCTATACAGCCACTGCAAGTTCTTTTTCGGGTTTCGCCTGGAGTAACAGTGGCGACTTCTCCGGCGGGAACACGGGGGTCACAGCCGATATGGGAGCGGGGGTGTTTCCGGCGAAGTACACCTTTAGCACCACCAGCCCACCGACCTGCAGCGACTTCGTGGTCTATAACACCGGGGTCACCGGCAGCAGTACGGGGCCAACCATTATTGCCTACAATAACATCTATGCCGGCGCGAGCCCTGGGTGTGGCACGACGGGCGTGCCAACGGTCTACTGGCAATACAACACGGCCTATCCCGAGGGCAGCGCCAGCGCCGACGGCAGCGCGATCGTGACATCGGTGGTGCTCTCCTACACCGGGTCGCAGGTGGCGTTCCTCCAGAGCAACTCGGGCGGCGTCGCCAGCCTCGTCATTTTGAAATGGTCTTCGAGCCCTTCGCTGGTGCAGATGGACACCAGCAGCAACAACGTAACCCCCGCCAATTATCCCACTTGCAATGCACCCTGCATGACCAGGATCACTCTTGATGGCTCACCCAGCGACACCATCTCTGCCCCCTTTTACGACTATTCCGCCGACACCCTTTACGTAGGGGACGCCAGTGGCAAGTTGCACCAATTTAACCCCGTCTTCAACGGGACAAGCAGCAAGCCGCCGGCAGAGGTGGAGACCGGCGGCTGGCCGGTCACGGTGAGCTCTGGAAATGCCCTCACTAGCCCGGTCTATGACTCGGTTACTGGAAACATCTTTGTGGGCGACAAGGGCACTGCCGGTTATCTTTATTCGGTCCCTGCGACGGGCACTCCAACGGTGACCACATCCTATCGGTTGGCGGTCAGCCCCGGCATTCTCGACGGCCCTCTGGTCGACTCCACCGCCAAGACGGTGTACGTCTTTGTGGGGGAGGATATGAACGGGAGCATCTCGGATAGCCCCTGCACAGCGAGTGAAAGTTCGGCGAGTGCATGTGCCGGCATCTACCAGTTTCCTACCAACTTTACTGCAACCACGAAATGGAGCGAATCGGTCCTTGGGGTCTCCAATGCAAATACCGTTTACATCGGCTCGTTTGATAATCAGTATTACAACTCGGAAAGCTCTGACCCCACCACTCCAACCGGGAATCTGTACGCATGCACCATCAACTCGTCGGGCTACCCGAAATTGATGGATGCAACAATCTCCGCCGGGGCTTTCACCAATGAGAGTGGTGGCGCCCTCGGTGGGAGCGGTGGGACTGTCACCAACGGCACCTTCGTTGACGCCTCTAACATGGCGAATCCTATGACGAGTGCGGCGGCGAATTGCTCTCCTGTAACCGAAATCTATAACGCCAACGCGAGCACGCCAACCGACTGGATTTTCCTGAGCGTGTCGGGGAGTGGCGATCTAACCGTATGCAGCGGCGCCTGCATTTATTCCTGGAACGTCACCACCACGCCGACCCTGCAAAACACCGGCAGCACTGTTACTCAGGCTACGCAAGGCTTGGGAACGAACACCGGCACGGGCGGAATTATCATCGACAACATATCGACCCAGGCAGGGGCTTCCCAGATCTACTTCGGAACGCTGGGTGCGACAACCTGCGCGGGAAATGGCCTCGGAACAGGGACCGGAACAACGGGAGGCTGCGCTGTGCAGGCGGCGCAGTCGGGCTTGTAGCGAGCGAAGCGAATGGAAAGGTAAATGGTGAAGGATAAAAGGCAAGGGTGAAGTTAGCCTTTGGCCTTTATCCTTTGGCCTCTGACCTTTATCCTTTGCCCTTTGCGCGTGGATACGATGATTGACCGCCGCAGCGAGTTGGAGGGCCAGCTATTCCTCGAAATCTTGAAATCTTCCGGCCAAGCCAGGCTGGCGGTGACCGGAACGAGCATGTTACCGACGATCTGGCCCGGCGACATTCTCGAAGTGCGTCGGCAGAGCGTGGCGGAGATTGCACCAGGCGACGCGTTCTCCGCGTCTCCGCTTTGACGGATCTTCAACACCCCTTCAGCCACCAGCCCGCATCCACATTACCATGGCTCGCTGCTTCATCCTCAAGGGATGTAGGTGCGGAGATCGGTACTTATCCACCGATGCCGCCTGAGTTGATATAAATTAGTAACAAGAGTCTTGTCCGTGGCTTCCCTTGCCGCCTTGTGCATAAACGCTGACAACGTACATTCTGCGGTTGAGCTGTTAAGTTTCACAAAGGGGAAGTAAAGGATGCCCCACGGGATGCCCGTTGCCTACACGGAATCGCATCCCCAAGAATCTTGGTCTTGGGCTCCTGCTAGATCTTCCGGTACAAAGACTCCGGAATGGGGAACGTGCGCTTATTCAACACCGCCCCCAAGAGCCGAACCTTCGCGCCATCCAGGCCTTCCTTGGCCTTTCTCGCCGCTTCGCGGTGTGTGGAATTGGCTCGCACCACCAAGACGACTCCGTCCGCCAGCTTCCCCAAAAGCGTAGTGTCCGCATAAAGGTTCACGGGGGGGCCGGCGATCAGGACATAATCGAACTCAGCCCTCAATTCGGCCAAGCGCGACCGCAGGCCGTCCAACGTCAGCAGGCCATGGGGGTCACTGGTTTTTGAACCGTAGGTAATCAACCACAAGTTGCCTCCATTAACCTGATGAGCAAAGTTGCGGACCGGCCCGGGCTGGTGAATGGCATCTGCCAATCCCAGAAGGTTGTCCGTTCCGAAGTATTTGTGCAGAAAGGGCGTGCGCAAATTCGCTTCCACCAAACAGACGGAGGCTTTCACCTGAGACGCCAGAGTCTCGCTGGCCCGCGCGCAAACCCCGCTCGCGCCGTCCCCCGCCTCGACACCACAAAACACCACCAAGTGAGGTGCCTCCGAGCCGGGCAAAAGAAAGAGACGCTGGACGAGTTTCATCCTTTCCTCCCGGCTTATGGCGTCAAGATCGAGCCCGCGCTTCCTTCCAATGCCCGAAAAGGCCGGAGGGAAAGCCGCTGGGAACACTTCGTGTTCCTTCTCAATTTGCTGCAACAATTCAAAGTTTCTGCTCATGGCTGATTCCTTACCGAGGTCATCGGTTTAACACCTGCCCGGCCAGCCGAATCGGTCCCTGGCGGCGTCAGGGTTCGCGCGGGGAGGATGATGCGCTGCCCGGTCTCGATATGGCTCGGATCCGTGATTCGGGGATTAAGCGCACGGATTTCCTCGAACAGCTTTTCGTCATATCGCCCAAAGTGCTCGAGGCAGATTCGGTACAAGGTTTTCTGCGGCTCCACTACGACGATAACAGTCGGATCTTCTTGAGCCGCAGCACTTAAGGCGCGACCCACCAGGGGACTCCTGGCAGCAGGAGGTGTAGTGGAAACTGCCAGCGGGAGTGTGGAACGATTAAGCCCAATTGATCTAGCCGCCGGCACGGCGCCGGCGCCAACCGTGTCGAACTGGTTTCCGAGAGACCTCCAGAGGGCTAGAATTAAGACCAGGCACGCCAGAACGGAAGCCGCCAATGCTGCGATGCGAAAAGGCCGATGTCCGAGGTCACCATGCATGGGCAAGCGGGGGGCGCTGCGCGGCTTGGCGGGAGGGACTAGAGGAATAGCGCACTGCGGAGATCCTTCGTCCGCCATGGCGGACTCAGGATGACATGGCATCCCAAGGTGACCAAGGGGCTCGACATCCAAATCCCTGACGGCTTCCAGCACAATCTCCCCATCAACCTTCCTGCGGCCGAGCGCGTAACCCAATGAGAGGGCGTTGAAGCAAAGGTTGTTAATGGTGCGAGGAATGCCCCTGCTCCGAGCGGCGATGATGGCCGTGGCCTCGGAGGTGAAGAGCGGGCCGCCGTCGTAGCCTGCCATTCCGAGTCGATGGTCGATATACTGGCCGGTTTCTGCCGGGCTGAAGGGTTCCAATCGGCTCAGAATCGCGATGCGCTGGCGCAGTTGCGCCAGCGTGGGGCGTGCCAATTTAAGCGCCAACTGCGGCTGCCCTGAAAGAATGATCTGCATGAGCTTGGAGCTTGGCGTCTCGAAGTCGGACAGTAGCCGGACCGTTTCCAACACCGAGTCGTCAAGATTTTGGGATTCGTCGATGACCAGAACAAACCGCATGCCTGCATGCTTAAGTCGCATCAGAGCAGCATTCAATTGCTCGTGCATCTCGACCAGATCGCGCCCGTGGCTGTCGACGCCCATATCGGCCAGCAGGTAGCGGAGAAACTCCCGTGAGTCGCACTGCGTCTGGAATAGGAAGGCGTAGCAGGCGGACTTGCGCACTCGCTCCATAAGCTGAAACAGCAGAGTGGTCTTGCCCATTCCCGGCTCGGCGATGAGCGCCATGAACCCCCGGCCTGCCTCGACACCGTAGAACAAGGAGGCAAGCGCCTCCCGGTGTGTCCGGCTAAGATAGAGATAGCGTGGATCGGGAGTCACACCGAAGGGTTGCTCGCGCAGGTGGTAATAATTCAGAAACATAACTGTCACCCGGCGTCGTTCGGCATGGCGGCGAGGACCGGAATGTTTAGGAACGCCTCAACCTCGTCGGCCGTCCGGAACGACGGATCAAAGAATTCGGCGGCGAAGGCCGCACCTACGCTCACCAGAGTTGCAAAGAGAATGCCTAACAATACAAAAAGCCGACGGGAGCGAACGGGCAGGGCGGGCACGGTAGCCGGCTCCGCGATGGTCACATTCACGATGCGCCGGACGTCGAGCGCATCGGAAATGCGCGCTTCCTCCCGCTTGTTGAGATACAGCAGGTAGTTTGCTTCGTCGGCTTTGGCGGTTCGGATTAAATCCTGTTGCTCGATTTCCTTCTGGTTAAGAAGCAGGGCGGTGCCGCGGTAGTCACGGACTATTTTAGTCGTCGCTACCGCCTGCGCCTGGTAAGTGGCGAGGTCCGCGCGGGCTTTGGCCAGTTCTTCGTCCACCCACTGGTACGTCGGGTTCCGGTCGGTAGCTTCTTCGCGCACCGGCGCCTTGTCTTGAGCGGCGATGGCGGCGCGCTTCTGGGCGATTGGGGCTTCCACTTGTTGAACCGGCCGATAGCTGGGCTCGGACTTATTAAGCAAATCGGTGCGCTGTAGCTCCAGGGTCAGCGGGGACGCCTTTAGTTGTCCGAGCAGTTGAGGGTTGTCGGACTTCCGATCCGTGGTGGTGATCCGGGAGGGAGTTGCGGCTGCCAGCTCCTCGAGAGTGCGGATGCGCTCCTGGGTTTGTGCGATGGAGGCTTGAGCCTGCCGGAAGTCAGCCTCGAATTCATTGGCCTTTTGCAGCACCAAGTCCCTCTGAATCTGAGGGGAGACGGCGCCGTGCTCCTGGTCGCGGCTGAAGTCAGCCAGGCGCGCCTCGGCGGCAGCCAGCTCTTTTTGATATTGTCCGGCTTCTTGCTGAAAGAAGTTGAAAGCTCCAGGAGGGCGATGCACCGCGAAGTGTTTTACAAGATACCCATCCGCCAAGGTCGTCAGCACGCGAGCCGAAAGCAGCGGATCAGGAGTGGCATAGTGCACTTCGATCATGTTCGATTTCTTCGCGGGTTCGACTTTCAGGTCGTGGTCCAATTTGCGGACTGCTCTGGCAATTCTCAAGCCTTTTTCCGCAGCAGCGTTCGGACGGAGGAAGTCCCAGAAAGAAGTCCGGCTCGCGTCGAGGCCACAGGTTTCAACGACCTTTTCCTCCAAATCGCGGCTCTTGATCAACCCCACCTCTGAGTTCAAATCCTCCTCAGTGACGGCTTGAACGTTATTGACTTGCAGCATAGCGTTCGGTTCGGACGTCACCACGGTGACCACGCGCTCGTGCTTCACCAGAATCTTCATGCGGGCTTCGTATTGCTCCGGCAGTACAATCGCCGCCAGGATCGCCCCGACCAAGACCGCGAGGAAGGAGAGCGTGACCAGTTGGCGGTGCCGAAACGCCACGCGCATCAGGTCCCGAAGCGTCGAGGAAGGAACTCTTTCGTTCTCAGGAGCACCGAATTTCGTTCGTTCCATGCTGCTCCTCTCTTTGGCCAACTTCCAGGTTCGAGCTGATCACAGCTATTTCGGGCTGATGCTCAGCTACCTGCCTAAGAAGCTCTTTTGGTGTCTGTGTGCAGCCCGCAAGAATGAAGTAGCTGCGCTGCTCCTTCAACGCACGGCGCAGTAACTCACCGGCCGTCGCAGTTCGTCGGGCGACGATAATCGAGATAGGCATGGGCGTGATACCTTCCTAACCGCTGTGATCGCTTGTCACGCCAGGCCGATTAAGCCGATACCCAATTATAAAAGTATATTCCCGGAAAGCAAGGGAAGAGCCCAGGCTTGTGTTACCAAATTAGTAACTCTAATCCAGGTGCTTCACACAACCTGAGTGAGACGAATCTTCGGTCCGCTTACGAATAATCTCCCCATTTCAGATTGTGCGCGCACCAGGAACTCCTCCCAGACGGTTTTCCAGAAGTGTTCGATCCTGTCCAGGGTCATGGGATAATGCGGTCGGCTCTTAACCCTGGCGGCGTAGCAGTTGGAGATTCTTGCCCTCCGCCACCAGATCAACGTGCCTCGAAGGTCGCAACGTGGGCGTGTTCGACTCAAGGGGGTGGGCCGCCTCTTGTGGCGGGGCTACTGCCCATGCGGTCCGGCTGGCGTTCGACGGTCATCATCGTCAAGCCGGAAACGGTCCTTGCCTGGCACCGCAGGCGATTCCGCCTGTATTGGAGCTGGAAGAGTAGGCAAGGTAGGCCTGGAAGGCCTGAAGTGTCTCGTGAGATTCGAGACCTCATCTGTCAGACCAGCCTGTTATTGGAGGCTCCACGAAACAGCAGGCGCACCGGGGCGTGGGGCGGAAGCTGATTCCTCACTTTTTCGAGGAATTTGGGAAGTTTTTTTTTGAATTGTTCTTGAACCGCAGGCTGGGCCTTAGGGTGTCGGGGCCGCGGTCCGAGCTTGCGCCACCCATGCCGGTGCAGCAGCCGATAGACGTAGGCCAACGACACGCGGCGCTGGGTGAGCTTCTCCAGTTCGGCGCGCAGCTGCGGGGCGGCGAGAATCCGGCCCCGCAGGACAGCCTGCCGCCGCTTCTGCAAGAAGCGCTCTTCCTCCTCCCAAGAAAGCCAGGCCCAGCGACGTCCTCCCCGCCCCGTGCGATTTAGAGCTTCAGGCCCTTGCTGGTTGTACTGTGCAATCCAGAGCCAGACCGCTCGCTTGGAAACGCACAGCGACTCCGCCACCCGATGAGCGGGAAGGCGGCAGACGTCGGTGAGCCAAAATGCCAGGCGGCGCTGATAAGCGCTCTTATCCGGGGCTTCACGCACCCAGACTTGCAAGTCTTCGGTGGACAACCAAGGTTCGATCTGGGCAGGGGGACGCATGGACGCACCTCCTGCCTCCACTTTCTAATACTCTATGTTTGATGTCAAATCAGGATTAGCATTCAGCGGTAGAGCTGTTAAACTCTTATTGAAGCATCATGATTCGGGCAGTTGAATATGTATACAGTGTATCGAGAAGGGGTATGGTAAAAGTAAAATAGAGGAAAAACTACTTGACAGAGAGGAAGAAAAGGCGTCCTATCCGGTCCTGAAGTTGGACTCGCGCATCGTTTGAGCTTGCGATGCTGGACCGCTCGTTGAGCAGGCCAGTTGCCTCGCAAGACTCAATTGACGACGCAGAAGAGCTTGGCTCTATTGACGATGTAGTCAACGGAGAGATTGGCTGATTCTCTCCGAGATCAGCGGGAGCGGAGGAGAGCTATGAGCGCACTGATCGACGACATCTCGAGGGTCATCGCCAGCCCTGTCTCCAGACGAGAAGCATTCCGGCTGGGGCGGCGGCGCCCTGGGCGGCGCGGTATTGGCTTCCTTGGGCTTTGGGTGGGCTGCCCGTGGCCAGCAACAGTCGGCTGCCGCGTGCGCCGAGTACGGCCAAGTCCCGTGCGGCTCAACCTGCCGCTACAAGTACGAATTGTGCTGCGGCGGGACATGCTACGGCTACGAAGTAAATGCGGCCTATGATTGCTGCGGTACCGCGCTTTGCCACAAGATGAGTGAGAAGTGTTGCGGCAACCACTGCTGCCGGGAGTCACAAAGCTGCGGCGGCATGCAGTGTTGCGCGCGGGGTCAGAACTGCTGCGGCAATAAATGTTGCGATGCAAAGACTTTCTGCTGTGGCGCCACTTGTTGTCCGTCAGGGTATAACTGTTGCGCCGGCAAGTGCGTGCCTTCCAGGCCGTCCCATAGCGAGCCCTGTTACCGATTGTGAGCCTTATCGCTGGCCTATAGTTTCGCCAATCGCAGTCCGCTGGTCCGCAGGTGACAATTCACACAATTCGGCACACCAATCTGCCTACGAACTGCGCGGCCAGGTATCGGAAAGCATCCTTCAACAGGTCGGGGATCGGGTGAGAATCCTGCTGGGCCAGCAATACTTGAAACTCGAATTCGAGAAAATGAAAACGGGCGTTCCCTCTTCCCCGGTTGGCACCAGGACGCTTGCGAATTGGTTGCGGACGCCGGGCTGGGCTGTGTTAGAGTGGGCAGCATGACTGCGGCGACTCATGAGGTGGGCATCGAGATCGGTGGGATGGCGATTATGGTTCGCACCGGCAGCGCCGAGTTTGCGCGGCTTCTCGCGGATCGCTACGGGCCGTTTGTGATCGGCGCAGGATCGTCCGCTGCAGCGTCAACCGGCGCGCCCGCCGTCGGCGACCCTCCAGGCCCGGAGCAAGCCGTGGGGGGCAGGGCTCTTGCTGACAGATCTGGTGGTGCGAGTTTCGATTTCCGCGTTTCGAATTTCGAGCTTCCAGCTTCCAAATTCGTGCTCGAGGTCGAGTTGCTCCCGCCCGGTATCATGAGCGAGGCGGAAGAGGCGCGGGTGCGCCTGGAGGGCGGGCGGTGGGTGATCGAGCGGGGTGATTTTCGCGCCGAGTGGGATCTGGGGTGTGGCCGAGGGCGGGTGCGGCAGAGCGCCAATCCCTATTCTATCGACGCCGTCTTACGCATCCTGCACTCACTAATCCTGGCCCGTCAAGGCGGATTCCTGGTGCACGCCGCGAGCGCTATACGCAATGGCCGGGCCTTCCTTTTCGCCGGAGTTTCAGGCGCAGGAAAGACCACCATCTCCCGCTTGGCCCCTCCAGATGTGGCGCTGCTGACGGACGAGATCTCTTACGTCCGACGGAGCGAACAGGGGACAGGGAATAGGGAACAGGGAACAGGGAACAGTGCCCAGGGGAGAGGGGAGAGCGAAGGCGGGAACACGCTAGGAGCGCAGAATAACACCCAACAGCGAACCGATCGAATTAAAAGCACTGCTCCCTCCCTATTCCCTGCCTTTGTGGCCTTTGGCACGCCTTTCGCCGGCGAATTGGCGCGCATCGGTGAGAATCGACGCGCTCCCATTGCCGCCCTCTACTTACTCGCCCAAGGCACGGAAAACCGGATCGAGGCTGTGAGCCACGCGGAGGCGGTGCGGGCGCTGCTCCAGAACGTCCTATTCTTCGCCCATGATGCGGAACTGGTGCGGGAGGTGTTCGAGTCCGCTTTTGATTTCGTGAGCCGGGTCCCGGTGCGCCGGCTAGTGTTCGCGCCGGACCCACGCGTCTGGGAGTTGATTAAATAAATTAAGAATTGTAAAGGGTAAGGATAAGGTATAAAATGTCCGAGTGTCGGGTGTGAGGTTTCAGGTGTCTGGTGTCCTGTGCTTGATGCTGGGGGTAAAGCGAGGAAAGTGGCTAATGGTTAGATGTTAGTCACTAGCGGCTGTTCTCCAGTGTCGAGTTTCAATTCTGGAGTTTCGATTTTCGGGTTTCTTGCCTATGAGTCCACTTTATGTTGCCAGGAGCAGTGAGATCGCGGCCCGCCAGCTTGGTGACGAGCTAATTGTGATGTCCGCTCGCGATTCGACGCTGTTTAGCCTGAACGATGTTGGGTTGGTAATTTGGCAGGCGGCTGATGGGCGCACCCCTCTCGACGAGATCGTTAAGCAGAAGGTCTGTCCCGAGTTCGAGGTCGAGCCCGAGGAAGCGTTGAAAGACGCCGAGAGCTTTGTGCGGGAGCTGGCCGGACACGGAATCCTGATTCTCTCGGACACACCAATGACTGGTGGCCAGGAAAGCAGTGCCTAGTTGCTAGGGGCTAGAGGTTGGTGGCTGGCCACTGGAGGTTCTTATGGGCAGTTTGATGGAGGAAATGAACCAGCGTGCTCTCGCCCTGGGCGTGCCCTTGGGTGTGCAGTTGGACGTCACCTATCGCTGCAACGAGCGCTGCGTCCACTGCTACCTCGATCACGACGATCACGGCGAGATGAATATCGGCGAGATGCGCGACGTGCTGCGGCAACTGGCTGACGCCGGCACGCTGTTCCTCACCTTGAGTGGCGGCGAAGTGCTGATGCGCATGGATTTCTTCGATATCCTGGAATACGCGCGCTCCCTGCGCTTCTGTGTGAAGATTAAGACCAACGCCTTCATGATCCGCGAGAAACAGGCGGACCGCATGCGAGAGCTGGGCGTGCAGTCGGTCCAGGTTAGCATCTATTCCCATCGGCCGGAGGTGCACGACGCCATCACCAAACTGCCCGGGTCGCTGAAGCGCTCGATTGCGGGCATCCGCTTTCTTCAGTCGCGCGGGTTAAAGGTGATTATCGCGAACGTCCTCATGCGGCAGAATCTCAGCGATTACGCGGGCGTCAAGGCGCTGGCCCAGGAACTCGGAGCGCAATGGACTATCGACCCCACGATCACCCCCATGATGGATGGAGACCGCTCCATTCTCGGGTTGGGAATCGGCGGCGAGGAGTTAAAGCAGGTCTTTCGGAATGGAGACCTGGTAGGGAACGTGGAGGAGTTCTGCGCGCCTCCCCGGCCGGTGGATGACGGCGACTTAGACGGGCTGCCGTGCAGCGCCAGCCACACCTTCTGCTACATCTCTCCCTACGGAGATGTCTTCCCCTGCGTGCAATTCCCGCTGCCTACCGGCAACGTCCGCCAGCAGAAATTCTTGGAGATTTGGCATCACTCGAAGCAGATGAACGACGTGCGCTCGATACGCGGCCGCGATCTGCCGGTGTGTTCCACGTGCACGCACCTTGGTTCCTGCACTCGCTGTCCCGGCTTGGCGTACATGGAAGGCAACATGCGGGGCCCGTCGTCCTTGGACTGCGAAAAGTCTTTCGCCCGAACCGGAATTCTGTCCGCCAACATGCTGGCCAAAAAGCCGATGGTCAAACACTCCCCTTTGGTGCAGATTACCACCTTCCCGTAGGAAGGACGGAGCACGGAGCAAGCGTCTCGCCTAACCTCCAAATCACCACCTGCCTCGTGGACCGGGCTCAGAATGAGAGGCCTTTCTTCAGAAGTGGCTGAGCGCGCCTGTGACCCTCGCCCACCGAACACCCAGGTGAAGCGCCAGCAGGCTTAAACAACACAAGCGCGGCAAAGAAAGCACTTGGCCAAAGCTGATGATCCGGTGGGGGGGAGAAGTGTCCTGCTAGGCGTGGAAACAAAGTTTGGGAGAGGGCTGCGCAGGAGGGCGCGGGGAGGACGCCCGCGGGACAGCGAGCGAGACGCTCACCCTCTCTCACCGCCGCCGGCTGGAGCCGGTAGCGGTGGGAGAGGGCGCCTGGGTGCCTCTACTGTGGTGGCACGTACAGGCTGGCCGGGAGAAGCCGTGTGGTCTGGAAATCGTTGCTGATATTCTGAAAGATGGATTGCAGCGATGTTATCGTAGGGTGATCGGGGGATAGGCAGCCTAGAGAATCATCAGAGTAGAACTTGGTCTGATCTGAAGGAATCTGCGCCATCGTTGCACAGCCAGAGATGGGGTCGGAAGCGGGGGCAGGACTCCCGGGGGGAGCGCCATCGGTCCAGCAACTGTAGGGGCCGGTGTAACTGGGACCCTCAAAGGCGGTCGCGGCCTGGGTCGAGGCGCCATATGCGATCGAGTAGATCCAGGTGGTGAGCCCCGCGGCATTCGTGGTCTGGGCGATGGTCTGGGCCGCCGTGATTGCCTGGTGACACTCGTACTGCCCATAGCTTATCGGAGTGGTCGAAGTGAAGTCCGAGGACGGGACCCCCTCGGAACTGCACGAAGGGCCGCCGGTGCCGCACCAAAAAGCCGTGGAGTTACCGTCGCTAAGGAGGATAATCGCACTCTGCAAGCTCGACCGCGGCGGACCCAGGTTAGAGAGATTGCTCTGCGCCTGCTGGAGCACACTCGCAACGTAGGTGTGCCTGAGGCCGGCCCCGTTAGTAACCTGAAGGCCATACTTGCTGGAGGTGCAGCCCGCGCCGTCGGCCCAGTCGACTGCCTTCACCAAGTCTGAGGTGCTGCCGTTCAGCCCGTTTGCGTCGGAGGTCTTGTAATCGCTCGAAAGTGGGACGATCTGCATATACGGGGGGGTCGTAGTGCCAGGGGCGTACTGGCCCCAGGTTGTTATGGCGGTTCCATCGCAGTTTAGGTAGTCATCGGGAATCGGCGAGGTGCTTGGGAGTCCTGGGAACGTCCACAAGGCGACTTGGTCAACCGGGTTCGCGATGTTGCCGTTGGTCGCAGCGCCGCAGGTCGGCTGGCCGAGGGGGCACGGATCCAACTGCCCTAGTAAAGTTCGGACTCCCGCCTTGGCGCAGTCCTCCTGCGTGGGGCTGGAGATACCTGAAATCGTGCAATTTCCAGCCGCGTCGATCATGGAAGCTGTCGTGTCGATAATAACCTCAATGTTGGACGGAGCGTCGGTGCCGCCCTTGGCGAGTGCGAGCGAACTCGCCGTAAGCGAAATCGAGTTGATGCCGAACAGCTTGGCGAAGAAGGTGGGAGCGTTCACCTGCTCTTTGACCACGACGGCGTTGTTTCCTGCATAGTTGTTGCACGATGGCACCCATGTGGCGCCTGGTACGCACCCTGTCGTTTGTCCAGACGCGCAGGTGGTCAGGCAGGTCAGCGCCGGGTACCCGGAGGCCATCTTCACGCCAGGCAGATCAGCGTCGGCGTTCTTGTCGCCAGTTTGTCCGCTGTACAAATTCGCGTCGTTGATGGCCGTGGCAGCCTGGCTCGCCGTCAGACCGTCGTTGGAAAGGTCCAAAGCTCCGGCAGTCGCCGCCGCGTCAGCCGAGGCTTGGAGCTCGCGCTGGGCGTGCAACGCAAATCCGATATCGATTGCCAATGCCGCCATCCCGATTATGACGAATACGAGGGCCGCAACCAGGTACAGGACCTGTCCCTCCTGGTCGTGATACAGCCGGCAAGTGTGACTGTTCATGTTCCACCTCATTCAATGCGTACGGTTGTTGACGAACGAATGCAGTACGAGAACGGGCAGGTCGTGCTCGTGGACGATCCCTGGACAGGGCAAAGATTGATCCCCGTAAAGGGGATAGCCAAATTGCAGGGATAGGTGGCCGACATGGTCGCCCAGTCGCCCTCTTGTAATTGGGTACACGAGGATACGCCGAACGTCTCCGGCGCGATCGTAATACTCGATGGATTGAGGCTTCCCGCTGCATTCTTGAGAGCCGTTTCCCCCAAATTGCAGCCAGTTGGGGGACCGAGTCCAGCGCCGCTGCTGACCGCCATAACTCTGGCACCAGCCGCCACGGCATTGGCTAGCGTCACGTAGTCGTAGAAGGCAATCCCACCGTAGATAATACCGATCAGGAAAATTGACAGCATCGGCACAACTACCGCGAACTCATACAACGCTTGGCCTTTCTCGCTGCCTACGCGGATGTTTGTGCGTTGCCGCATCCGAATAATCGGGCGCAAAGGGGGTTTGGCAGGTCGACTCATTGCATTGGAACCATACCTTTCTGAAAATTAGAGTGCCTCCCGTGCGTCAGAGCACCGGGGAGCGAAGTGCATCTTTCGTGGACCTCATTTACAGCCCAAGCCTCATTCGATCCGCAGCGTCGTTGAAGAACGAACGCAGTACGCATACGGACAGGTCGCTATGATGGTAGTGCCGCTGGTGGTGTTGCCCTGCGCCATGGAACAAAGGTTGATCCCGAGTCTCGGGAAATACAAGTTGCACGGATACGTGGCCGACACAGTCGCAGTGTCGCCCACTATTAAGTTGCTACAGGTAGGGGTGGCGCCTGTGGCAGGTGTGGGGAACGACTCGACGATCGTGATTTGCGAGGGATTGAGGTTCGCCGCAGCACCCTTGAGAGCGGTTTCCTCCAAACTGCAAGCGGTCGGGGGACCCGCGCCGGCTCCTCGGTTGTTTACCAGTGTCTTAGCACCAACCGCCACAGCGTTAGCCAGCTCCTCATAGTCGTAGAAGGTAATGCCGCCATAGATGATGCCGACCAGAAACACTGACAGCAGCGGGAGCACTATCAGGAACTCAACCAGCGTCGAGCCCTTTTCGCATACTGGGCGGAAAAAGGCGCGCCGCATTCCACGCCGTGTTGGTCGCAAATTCAACCTGTTTGACGGTGTCAATGGAATGTAACCGTACCTTTCTGTAAAATTGCATTCTCGGACATATCCAAAGCCTAAACTAGTTCGCCGTTCTGCTTGGCGCGGCAAGTCCGCCGGCACGATAGCGCGACGCCTTCCCCCGTGAAGGCACTGCCAGGGTTCCGAGCCCCGCCTCGACTTCTGCAATCGGAAAGTGCAAGGAGGAGGCTCAAACGGCAACCCATACAATCGCCAACTTGTCTGGAATCGACTCCCGATGGGAAGGGCGACTCAACTGCATCCCCTACCCACCTGGCAGTATAACCCCGAGAGCAAAAGTTTGTGAAGTGTTGAAGTAGTATACGATGGATCTACCAGGGGCTTACTAGCATATAGGTAACAGGGTGCGCATTCCGTACCTCGAAGGGGGGGCCGGGTGAGCTGGCGTAGGTGAGACCAGGGCGGCCGCGCCCGAGATACTCTCGACATCCTTCTGATCGACCATTGGGGCATGGTGGATTTCCCAAACTCGAGAAGACAACGTATTCGACTTCATCGCAGATCATGCACAGGAGAAGAGAGTTGTGACAAGGAACCTCGTCTGCCAAGGCCGGCACGTACCCGGCCGGTGGGAGTGCTGAATGAGTAACTCCTGGCAAAGCCGGGGGCGTTAGCTTGCCAGCCGCTCAAAGCGGCTGGGCGGTATCCTCAACGCGGCCCCGCAGGGTTTGAGCCACCTTGCGGTGGCTGCTCATCGCCACAGATTCATCTGGTCCGAGCGCTTGTCTTCTTCCTCCTGCTTCTGATTGTACTCGCCAATCGCGGCCTCATCTCGGCCCATTGTGGACACGTAAAACCGCTGGCAGAAGCGGAGGGTCTCCCAACGAACTAGGATTCAATCCGGGTTGCCGTTGCCAACGGGGCCAAAGGCACGGGCCTTTGTACTACCTGTATTGGAAGGAGCAGGGCCGGAGCCGCTCCCTCTATGTTCCCCGCAGGAGGGTCGCGGAAATGCGCCGGCAAATCCAAAACTACCGGGGTTTGCAGAAGGAGCTGGCCCGTAGGGTGCGACAGGGGTGGAAGGAATGGCAACGCCATCTCCAGGAGGACCGCCGACCATAATGTGTGAACAGCCTCGCAGTGAGCCGTTGTTCTATTACTTTCGCCTGGAAGATCAGATCCCAGACCATCATCTGCTGAAGCGCCTGGACCGCTGCGTGGATTTCAGCTTCGTACGGGAACGGTTGAAGGGCGCTTACAGCCCCGTCGGCCGCCCTTCCGTTGATCCGGAGATTCTTCTGCGGCTGCTGTTGGTGGGCTATCTCTACGGCATCACGAGCGAGCGCCGCCTGATGGAAGAGGTGCGCATGCACTTGGCGTACCCGTTCGTTCACGCGCCTGGGATTCGACCAAGCGATTCCCGATCATTCGACGTTCTCCAAGAAACGGCACGGGCGATTCCGGGACTCGGGGTTCTTTCTGGAAGTCCTTGAAGAAATCGTGCGGCTGTGTATGGCCGCGGGATGGGTGGAAGGCCCGCGCGTGAGCGTGGACGGGACCGTCGTGAGGGCCAATGCCAGTTCGCAGAGCGGGGTGGAACGAAAGCATTTAGCGGAAGTGGCGCAAGTTTCCCGCACGGTGAGGGAACATCTGGCGGAGGTCGCCGAGCAGAATCCGGGGGCGGAACCGGAAGATCGTCCCCCGGCTCCCGGTTCGGTGGCCGCGCAGATTGTTTCCACCACGGACCCCGACGCGTATTGGGCCGGGAAGGAGGGCCGAGCGTGCCTTCCTACCTGGACCACTATCTGATCGACAATGCGAGCGGGGTGATCCTGGGGGTGGAAGCGACGCGCTCGCCGTGGACAACAGACCTTAGCGGCCCGTCGGCTGTTGCAGCAGGCGCAAGAGCGGTTCGGGATCCATCCGGAAAGTCCGGGAGCCGATACGCGCTATGGCAGCGGCGAGTTCTTGGCTTGGCTGCTGGAGCGCCAGATCCAACTTCATATTCCGGTCATCGACCGCCGCCACCAAACCCATCGGCACGATACTCGGGACGCGTTTCACTACGACCCGAGCAAGAATGTTTATCGTTGCCCGCAGGGCCAAGCGCTGCGCTATCACGGGAAGAACCGCACGGCTCAAGGCCACATCTACCGGACTACGGAGTCGCAGTGCCGGGGCTGTCCTGTGAAGAATGGGTGCACGCGCGGCCCGGGCCGCAGGCTCTTCGTCCACCGGCACGAAGCAGCGCGGCAGAAAGCTCGCGGCTTGGTCCAAACCCCGGAGTGCGCTCGCTCCCGGCGCGAACGGAACAAGGTCGAAGCCCTTTTCTCAGAACTCAAGCTGCGTCGGGGATTGCGAAGGGTGCGCCTGCGCCAGCTCTGGAATGTCGCCGAGCAGTTCTACTTGGCAGCCACCGCCCGGAACCTCAAACGACTCGTGAAGTTCCTCGCGCAACCACAGCCCCTGTCGGCTGGATGTTCCACCTGAGGCGTTGGGAGGGGTTAGGTCCAGGTCGGCAATGCGCGGGCCGGTAGAAAAAGGAGGACGAAAGGAACAACTGAATACCCGTACAAGGCTCCTGTATAGGGCCATCAAAGATCCTGTACCCTCTTTCTCAGCCACCTTTTTCAACAAAACCAAAAGCATTTTCTCCTACGTCTGAAAGTTGAATCTCCAATTGAGTTCTTCCGCCCATGCGGTAGGTGGTTTTCGAACTCCGGATCGAAACCGCGAGCCCTGCTTGTTGTCCATCCCGTGGAGCGAGAATTGGACAACTCAAAAACACTATCAGTGCCAATGCCAAGCGGCGCAAGTGTAGCGTCGTACGCCAGATGCCGCAGGCCGCAAGGCCTAGCTGGAGTGAAGAGATCCTCGACCCGGTTTGTCTCGAACCCCGAGGCAGCTACCTCAAGACGGTCCCCTCCAGACACTGGTCGGCTACTTCGGACCTCACCTCGGCAACCGGCTTGTGTTCGAACATATACCGTCTTAACTGCGCGCCAACCCCCGTGATATATCCAATCTCTTGCGACACCACGTACTTGGGTGGAGCCGCAATCATCATATGCACATGAACCGGCCGCAGATGCCCTCTTCAGGGGGACTCCCTTTCTGCTCTGCCAACTGTCGCAATACTTCCTCCAAATGTCGCCGCAGTGCCGGGTACAAGGTCTTCGTCCGGCAATTCAGAGGAAAGCTATATGGTTGCGCTCCGACTTGGGATGAGATAGGCTTTTTGGTTGGTCCATCGTGGATCTGCTTCTCGTGTGTTTTGACGGCTTCCGTTAAGGACATTCCGCGATGGACTCGGGTATTTGTCAAACTCTTGCTGCCTCCCCGGCAGAGACGGGGAGTCTCCCAGCAAAGGAGGACGTATTCGTGGCTCGCAATACCATGGGGAGTGGGATCGGCTTCGCTAATCGACTTCGTGTGTTGCGCAACGCCAAAGGACTCAGCCAGCCCGAGCTCGGGAAGCGGGCCAGACTGGATCATACTTACATCTCGCGTATCGAGACTGGGCGCATCCTAACCCCAAAACTGCCGGTCCTGAAGAGACTTGCGGGAGGCTTGGAGGTTGAGCTAGATCAGCTTCTCGTTCCCGGGGGTGGAATGCCGGAAACCCCCACGCCCCGGAGACCCACTCATGCCCAGCACCAGGAGCGGTTGCTCTTGCAAGCTTTCCGTGAAATGTCGCGAAAAGACAGATCTCTGCTGGTGTTCATGGCCCGCAAATTGGTTGGCAGCGCACTTAAGCCAGTCGAAGAAAAGGGACCAAGGCACTCCCCGCAAGCACAAGCCTGGCAGAAGGGCACCTGCAGTGTCCACAGCGGTGCAAGAGAGCAGCACTCTGGCCTGTTTGACGACCAGCGGGCGGCATGGCTTTTGAGGGCCGAGTGTACGAGGGCGGAAGCAGCGAATGGAGCGGGCAGCGGGAATGCCGGGCGGTTGTAACGCGACACCGCTCAGGTCACGGGATTCCCTCCTGCGCCGTCAGCGGGAACGGTAGGAGCGGAGGGCCGTGCGTGCTTGGTGTCGGGCCGGACCGATCCGATCACGAGGTAGAGTTGATCGGCGCCATCGGCTTTGCTCGCCACGCGATGGGTGACGCAGCCCCACCGGTGTCGGGTTCGCGCGGAGCAAAAGAGGCGGAAGAATAGACGCCGGTCGGCTGTGGGGAGCCGTCCGTGCCGGCGATAACCGATCAGTGCTTGGGCCAGTACACCCGCCAAGGGAGAAGCCGTGGGGTGGCCTGCCTTTCGCTCAGAACCCGGCGTCGCTCGTGTTCCCAGTCGGCATCGTCCAGCGTTAGTTTCGCTAGCTCATAGGCTCGCAATCCCTAGGTCACCAGAAGAAGAAGGATCGCGCCTCGCGTCGCCCGCGCACCGTTCTTCGGTCGACCGCTTCCAACATCCGGCGCACCTCGTCCCAGGCAATTGAGCGTGGGACAACGGCCATGGGGTAAACTCGCGGCATCTCGACCGCATCCCTGAGGTCCCTGCCGACGATCCTCTCCCGGCAGCAGAACCGCCGGAACAAGCGCAGTTCTCCGCAGAGATTAACGCGGCGGGTAGGCGACATTTGTGGAGCGCTATCGACCACAAAAGAGGCGAGCAGCGCGCGAGAAAGTTGTTTAGGCATGATGATGCCGACTCGTTTGAGGTGCTCCCCAACCAATTCAAATTATGGATGTAATTGTAGAAGGTGCGTTCGCGGAGGCCGCGCTCAGGACGAACCCAGGTGATGAATCCGGGCGCTTTGGCTTCGAGCGAAAAGGATTGCCGGTGCTATTTCGCCTCCACACGCCCGTGGAGTGCCAACTGCAGCATCCGCTGAACCGGGTTCCGCGCGTCCTGCAAGAGTCTGAGACGGGCTTCCAGGACCTTGCAGTTCATGCCACGCTCAGCTCGCTACGAGGCGGCGAACTCCTCCACTCTTGCACGCGCACCCATCCGATCGGTGGCACCGCTCGGTCACGCGAAATCGCCCAAGTTACAGAAGATGGGCACTCGACTGAGCACAGGATGAGCGGCGTAACCGTTGCCGTGCATCCACTCGACACGCTTTTCCTCCCGCACGGCCAACCAGCAAGCCCGGTCGCGATCCACGTTTGAAGGCCTGACGAAATACCGTTCCAGCATGACAACCTTCATTTCGGGAATCTGAAACGGAGTTCATCATGCGCCTCCTAGCGGAAATGTGTTGCAGCACACTTCCGCTACTCAAGGTCGACTTCGCTGGCGTGCGCTCACTGACTCACCCCTGGCCGATGAGAGGCGCAAAGTTGCGGATCAGACTTGAGGAGAAAGTCTACGGGCGGCCGATGTAGCGGGGGCTGGAGCAGGACAGAGGGCGATGTCAAAAGTGCGGCTCGCTGGAGAATCTCCAGGTTCACCACAAGATCAAGAGGAGCCAGCGGGGTCATGATTCCCTCGAGAACCTTGTGACGCTTTGCGCGTATGGCCACCTGGAAGAGCACGGGCATCTGAGCTATACCGTTCCAGCTGCCAGAGCGTGCAGCAAGCCCACGCCACGAAGGAAGTGAAAACCCTGTCAGCAGTAATCTCTGGAGTTGACAATCCGCGGTCGCCGGCCAATAGCGATGGACGAGCCCTTGAGGTTGGGGCGGAGTTTAATGCATACTTGACCCCGCGGCCATCGACCCAAACCCTGAGATCCGAAAAATACGGGCACTGGGTCTGCAGGGTGACAGGATCGTACTCCTACGATGGGCTCCGGAACGGCAGAAGAGCGGGGCGTCCCATGATTCGCAGGGAGCAAGGGAGTTCGGGAAAAGCCTATTCGCGAGCTATCGCGGCGAGCTTATGCCCACACTGATGGAGGAAGTGAACGAGCGTGTTCTACCCACTGCGAAGTCGATAACGCGCGGGGCCACCGCGCTGAAGTCCAGAAGATAAGTTGATGCAAACCCTCCAAATCCTGATTCCCCGGCTGCGCAAGGCGCTGGCGCAACTGCCTTATCTCCCGCAGACCCTGTCACGGGTGTGGACGGCGGCGCACGGCTGGACGATCGCATGGGGCGTTCTGCCCCTGCTCCAGGGGCTGCTGCCGGTAGCCAGCGTCTACGTAACGCGCTGGCTGGTGAATAGCCTGGTGGCAGCAATTCGGGCCGGCGGCTCGTGGGACCTTCTGCGGCCGGTGCTGCTGCTCGTGGCCCTCATGGCGGCTATCCAACCGGCCTTGCAGATTCTGCGCAACGCCTCGGTCTAGGTTCGTACGGCCAGTCGGAACTGGTTCAGGATTACATCAGCTCGCTGACCCATCGGAAATCCGCCGAGGGGGATCCGAGCTTCTACGATTCTGCGGAATTCTACGACCACCTGCACCGGGCACGGAGTGAAGCATCCTATCGCCCCGTGGCGCTGGTCGAAAGCCTGGGTAGCCTGGTCCAGAATGCGATCACGCTGGTGGCCATGGGCGCGGTGCTGATTCCCTTCGGGGCTTGGCTGCCCGGCTCCCTGCCGATCGGCACGGCGCCGGCGCTCTACGGGGCGGTGCGCTATGCGCTGCTCCAGAACCAGTGGCGGCGCCAGGTCACGCGAGTCGAACGCCGCGCCTGGTATTACGACTGGTTGCTGACGACCGGCGACACGGCTTCTGAGGTCAGGCTGTTCGGGCTGGGCCGTCATTTTCAGTCCGCCTACCAAATCTTGCGCCGGCGTTTGCGCGGGGAGCGTTTAAATCTGGCTCGGAAACAGGTTCTGGCGGAGTTCGGCGCGGGCAGCCTGGGGCTGATAGTCACCGGGGGCGTTCTGGCATGGATGGTCTGGAGGGCCGTACGTAGCCTCGCAACCCTTGGAGATCTGGCGATGTTCTACCAAGCCTTCCAGCAGGGGCTGGGGCTAATGCGCGGTCTGCTGGATAATCTCGGCCAGCTTTATGGCAACCTGGTGTTTTTGGGAAATCTGTACGAGTTCCTGGAACTTGAGCCGCGGGTCGTGAGTCCGCCCCGGCCCTTGCCCACGCCTCAGGTGGTGGCGAGCAGTATCAGGTTGGAGCGCGTGCCTTCCAGATGCTGGCGCAGCACATCGTCGGTCAGAGGCAGGAGTTTTCTGGTTTTTTGGTCCACCTTCTTCCGGAGGGCTGCCGCTGCGGACAGAACCGCCTTCCAATCGCGAATGGAGGCCGGAACATAACCCCACTCACCGCTCTTGAACTGCTTCCGCACCGCATAAACGTCCTCTCTTCCCCTGAACAAGCTCCGGAAGTGGGTGACCTTGGCGTCTTTGCCAGAGTGCTCATTGACACCGGCGTCCTGACCTTCTTTTCTGATAGCCGCTTGGGGGCCACTCTCCGCCGTCGTCGGAATCGTGATTCCGTTATCCGCTAGCAGCTGGCGAAGCGCGGCGTTCTCCTCCTTCAAGCGTCGACACTCGGCGAGTGTCGTCTCCAGTTCACGAGCCTTGACACCAGGGTCGTCCATGCAGAAAGCTCAGCTCCGACCTTTACTGCCCGCCATGCGGTCGAAGAAAGCCTCGACTTCGGCGAACAGTGCACTCATATTTGCCGGAAGTTGGCACTCTTCGGCCAAGGAGTTAAAGCGTGCTTGCCACTCCGGCGGTGGTTTCAGCAACTTGGAGGGCAGCTCGTGGGTCTGCCTTCTAACGAATGTTAGACGCAAGGCATCTGCCGCGCGCTTGGGCGCGAGTCGTCCGGATCTGATTAGCAGCGCCAGGTCGATGAGATCTTTCACTCGGCTGTTGGTGGAACTCCTCGGCAGCGTATACGCATGGAGCTTCTCAGCGAACTGCTGCTCGCGCGAAATCGTTGGGACCAGCGGACTAGCGATCCCGGCAAAAGCAAGCCAGTCTCGGCACTCGATGATCTCCACGGGTTGTATCACGGCGTCGCCGATCCCGGCGTCCAGATGAAAACGGGCGAAGATCCTGCCGTCCATCCAAGTTTCGACTGGGTACCTAGCTCCACCATACGGCGCGGCATCCAAATCCTTGGCGGGCGCGCCAATGGTGTACTCAAACCAGTCACCAAGCCGGAAGCTGGCGGCATTCTGGAGCATATCGCGCACGATCTGGTTGGCATCGTCTTCGGTAGCGGCCGCGACTCTCTGCACCGTCAGGTCAATGTCAATTGTTGCGCGTGCAGTCCTGAAACGAAGCTCCAAAGCATATCCGCCCTTCAGCACCCACGGAGCCGGGGCAGTCCGAAACAACCGCGCCAGCAGCCGGTCAAATGCCACCTGGCGTCGAAGGCGATTCACTTGAATCTTCTCCGCTCCGGCAGTCTTGTTGAGACGGTCTTCCAGCGCCGTACGGAATGCCTTGGCCGTTGCGTACTCTCGCGGCATCGTGATTACGCCACCTTCCGGAGAAGATCTTCAAATACTTTTTGGGCTGAACCACTCAGCTTGGCGGTCTTGATCTGCTGCCGAGTGATCAGCCCACGATGGAGTGCCTGTCCCAGCGCCTGTCGGACAAAAACCCGCTCAACCGTGTCGGCCTCAATGAGGTCGAGAATCGTTCGAAGAGGACGGGTGTACTTGAAACCCTGGGACGCTTGCACGTCCTCATCCGGCAGGTCCGCGTAATGGAGCACAAGAATGCCGGGGATCTCGCTGCTCCGCCGGAAGTGGGTCGGGACGGTCATGTGCAGCTTTGCCGGATTCAGATCAGACAGCTCATAAAGGCTCAGAGCGGTCTGATGACTGTAAACTCCTTCGGTCACCTCATCCCGATTCTTAGACCATAGCGCCCACTTCACTAGGTCGGGATGTTCCGCAGTGGGGAATAGGGCGAGCCTGTAGATTCCCCGATGTTCCCGGACCCAATTCCCGACCTGCACATGATAAGGATGGGTGTTCTCGGCGAATCCGGCAGCCTTAGCTTGCTTCGTAGTGAAGAAGCCCTCATGAGCCTCGGCGATCTCGAAGAGCCGTCGTTGTGCATCTCGATGATGTCGCAGCATAACACAATCCTACAATTAAACAGACGTTGCATGCAAGTCTGCACTCGCGGCAAGGATATGATTCCCAATCCGCACTTCCGGAAAACTTATGCTTCCCTGTCGACCAGCGGCCGAAACCAGCGCATGCCGTCCGGACGGTTCTGCCCACCAATCCGCGGCAAGCTTATCGTCTCAATGCGGCAAAGCTATGCGATTTGCAGTCATTGCACCGGCCCGAAGTGTGCGGTGGCAAGCCCATCGCTTCAGACCAACGGAGTGGCGGCCAAACTCTCTACGTCACCTGCGGTGCTGGATGTCCGCACTCGCGGCAACTTTATGCTTATAAGCTTCACTTTCGGCAAACTTATGATTTGAACCGCGGCCGCTCGCGGCAAGTGCCCCCGACAGAAAGAAAGGACTTATACGCGCCTTGGCGGCAACATTATGGTTTAAACCCGGCAAGATTACGCTTTAAGTCACACGGAGGCCAGTAAAGACGAGCGGAAAGAGTTCGTATGTTTTGGCGCGTTCGAAAAGGCGCGGCCAATCGACCGGGCACGCCAGCAGGCTCAGTGCGCGCTCCCGTGCCTGCGGAGAAAGCTGGGCGCGAGCGAGGAGCAGACACAGTTCAACTTCAGGAGGATTCATCAGGAACTGCTTTAACCATGGAGATACACTCCCTCGGGGAGAATCTCCTTCCTCAACTCTCCGCAAAGGCCCTCCGCCGCTCCGAGGCACTGTCAAGCTTCCTGGAGACGCCGCCCCGCTTTTCTCTGCGGGGTCTTTCCTAGGCTCCATTGTATGGGGTCACAGCTTAAGCCTCAAGGGCTTATTTGGCCCCCATTATCTCGCTCGATGAGGGACTGGATTTGGCTCCAACCTGACTACGGTTGGACGTAGAACGACCTTAGGGAGCCCAAAACTCCTACGAACAGGCGATAATCTTTCAGTTCGAGTACACCGAGCGCTGGACGCGAAACTCCGGCGCAGCGAATGGCTCCTCACTGCCGAAGCATCCGTTCCAGTTTTATGCCAGCACGATCAACTGCCGAACTGCTACACTTGAGTCACTTCGATCATCGTTCCAGCCTGACTTCGGCTGGACGTAATATGTGCAGCTTCCATGGAAAAGATCGCGCACCTGTAAACTCTTTGAGACACCCCCGTCTTACGCAAATATTGGCTCCGCCCGGCGCCCCCAAATGTTCCTCGCCGCGTTCCAGTCCTGGTCCATTTCGTGGCCGCGCTCGCAACGTCCTATAAGCGCTGCCGCCGCTTGAAAATGCGCACCGCAAATCGAACACCTGTCGGTTGTATGCGCGGCCTCGACTTCCACGAGTTCGCCGCGAGCTTTGCTGACGGCACACTTCATGGCCGCCAGCAATGAGCCGCACGCCGCTAACTTCCGCCATTCAGCGGATGCTCTAAGAGCGGGGTTGTCTTCATCCTCTCCCCTTCCCACATCTGCCGCTGGTCGGTCTTTTCAACGTAGATGGCGCCATGCCGGGCAGCCACATGCTTAGCCCAGTTATGGTATTTCCAGTCGTAGTGCCTGCGCAGACGGTCGGCTACCATGCGCTCGATCCGCAGGTACCGGTCGTTGTCCTGCTTCCAAGCCTCAAGCACCTCTATCACCTCCGGCGGAGCCCCGTCTTCGCGCATGAGGCGAACTAGCCCCCCATTGCGCATCTGCGCCCATGCCGAAGGCTCGGTGCCCAGCATAGTTGCAACAGCGGCTTGTGTCCGCTCCAGCAATGCGTCGCGACACCTGTTGAGGCCTGCCAAGCGATCGAGCGAGACCTCTCCCAGCCTGCGGTCATGAATCCGCAAGGGCATGACCAGTTCCTCGGAATTGGGTCCGCCATTGTAAAGCACCGCGACCCGCATCCAATTCTTGTCCAATTTGCGCCAACCAACGTCAAGACCGCACTGCGTCCCGGCCGGGGCTTGTGGCTCCTTCGTCAATGGCACCTCAAAAGTGAGGACAAGGAAAACTTCCCACGGCATAGCAGCCGAGCTTTTCTTGCCCTCTAGTGCCACCCGCTTCACGTAAGCATCGCCTTCGGGCAAGGGCCGGTGCATCATGACGTTGAGACGGACCGGAACACCGTCTACGCAAAACCAGGCGGGGCACACCCGTTGACGGCGCAGCTCACGCGGATTTTTCGTCCCGCCTTTCGTCTGATAAGCGTGCGGAGACGGAAGCAAGATATGAAACCGCTGGCTTCGCTCGCTGCGCAATCCGAGCACAGGGAGGCCGCCGCTGGTGTACCTATGGTGGAACGCGAAACGATCCAATCGGTAGTGGGGCTTGGGTGGGCCGCCTCCCTTCCTCATGCGCTTGAAGGTGGCTGAGAGGCGGTCGAGAATCGTCTCGCCCATTTCACCTGGCAGGTTTGCTTGCCTCACCCGGTTTTCCGCCCATGCTTGGTTGCCTTCATAGTAGGACTTGGGCGGTCTGGGCCAGTCCTCCCTCCGCCATTTCTCAAATGCCTCCCCTTGCAAGCCGGCAGGCGCAGCTGGGGCGGGATGCGCCATGCGCCATTCGTCATAAGCGTCCTGATTGTGGAGCGCGATGTCCGTCCAACAATCCTGCATGCGCCTCGCCAGAGCAAAAACGGGCTCCGGCAGCCGGGTCCCATTGCCTTCGGCGAACCATGCGCGGTACTTGTGTGCCCTGATGTCGTGGGTCTCTTTCCGCTTGCGCTCTCTTTGCATCGGATGGGTTGGCCATTTCGTTTCCCCTTTGCGGTTTGTGTCGTGATATTCACTACTATAGTATGACTTAGATAGTTAGTTATGTCAAGAAGATTACGAGGGTTGAAGAACATTTCCGCAGGCAGTCGGCCTGCCGCAAGCTCACCGAAGATTTCGTTTTGTTTGGCGATTGAGTTGTCTGCAAGTGAGGATATTCCAGACTCGCCGTCATCACTAAGTATAATAGACGTAGTGGGTTACGGGAAATCGCGCTAGGCTCCTCGTCGACGCACGTTGAGGCCGGGGCATGGGGAATGGTAAGGGAAACTAAGCTATTGAAAATAAATAGGTAACGGCGGCGAAGCGCAAAATTAGTTGCCCATTCGCGAATAGCGGCAGGTCGTCATCAGGGAAAGTCAAGATAGGCTAGACGTGGTGGCTCGATCAAGATGGGCGAACGTGTTTGTTTCCATTCCAGCGGCGATCGGTCCAGCCTCGGCCGAAGCGAATGCTCGCCTCTCTTCCGCACTGTTGCACCGCACGAAGATCGCGAGACGGTCCGGCATCGCGGGACCATGACAGCACTATGCCAATTCCCTCTAAAGGGTCATCTATTGGTTCGTTGTTTTCGAGGCATCTGTTGTCAACTCGTTAACCCGGGAGCGGAAGCGCGAGGGGACGCCATTCGCCCGGTTCATGAGGCCGCGCTCGGCGGCCAGGGCATTGCTCCGGCGCATAATCTAGTCGGATAGCAGAAGGCTTCTTGAAGAAATCGTGGATTCCTGGTGCATGATCTTTGCCAGATATGCGAGGGAAGCTTGAGCAAGGATGACCGCGTACTCGGAATCCTTACGGTTGAAGGAAACCGTCTCTTGGCCTTCCTCGTGTCGGCTCAATCCAAAGAACCGGCAAACATAGTCCATGAGCCGTTCACGCAGCTTCCGCTTCTTCTCGTCTTCGATGCCAGCCAGAATCTTTGCAAAGGCTTGATCGTTGGGCTCTTTCATTTTCACCTGTTTCGCCAAAAATTCGAACGATCTCTCAGTTCCGGGGTGCACACCAACCGTTTGTCTCAAAAATGGGGACAAGTCCGGACATCTTCAGCCTACTTTTGTGGCCTTTACGATGGTCACGTCTAGCTCGGACCTGAAACCGACCAGATCGGCGGCTCGCTGAAGTGACAACTGCTGGGATTCTTCGCTTCGCCCTGGACCGTCCGGTCCAGGGCTTCGCTCAGAATGACACTGTTCGAGTGTTATTCCGTAGCCTGTAAAGGTTGGCTCGGTGAGACAAATTAGAGGGGGGATCAGGGTGGCGTGTCGATTGGGGCGTAGCGCCGGCCCGGTGCCTTCGGGGCCGGCGCTACGAGTCGAACCAGGATGCACCATGGAGAGGGAAATATCCTGGTATTGCGACCCTGGCGAACTTTGCCTGTTGGCGTGAAAGCGTCCTGAGAACAGGTCTACCCCCCAGGCGAGCAACAGGCCACTCGCGAGATTTTGGGCTAGCTGCCCGGAGGCACATACAGGCTGGACGGCAGTAGCCTCGTGGTGCCGAGCTGCTCCGCCAGCCCCTTGAAGATGCTCCCGAGGCTCGTCAGCCCGACGTTGGCCGTCGACGCGCATCCGTTCGCAGCGCTTTCGGAGTCGGCGTAGAAGTTACTCGGGCTGCTGGCGATGCCCTGCATCACTTGGCAATAGGTGTAGCCCTGCCCGCAGGTGCCGCCCGGGATGTCGTACCCCACGGCATACACCGATGTGCCTGCGGCGGTCGCCGCTTGGGCTGCAGTAACGGCGCTTGAGCACGGCGTGCTGCCCGTGTTGACCGTGCCGTCCCCTAGGACGATGATGGCGCTAGCGACGCCGGGGGTTTCGACGAGCACGTCCTGGGCCTCCGTTATCGCCTCGCCGTAGCGGGTCGCCTCGCCTCCTGGGTCCTGTAGGCCATAGTGGATGACGGTAGTGCTGCCCCTGCCGCTGCCCGTGGTGGTGGTCGTGCAGGTATCCGGCCCGTCCCAGGACACAGCCCCCACTAGGTCGGAACTGGACGACAGGTTGCCGCTGGAGTTCAGGTAGTCGTTCTTCAGGGGGACTACGAGGAAGTCCGCCGAGGCGCAGCTATAGGGCACGATGCCCGCCTCGGAGCATGACGAGCCGCCCGACGCGAACTGCGGGCTCCAGCAGTCG
The DNA here is from genome assembly GCA_963831905.1 of uncultured Acidobacteriota bacterium. Classification (GTDB taxonomy): domain Bacteria; phylum Acidobacteriota; class Terriglobia; order UBA7540; family UBA7540; genus CAVROP01. Next base: position 238,826 of record CAWHRX010000011.1, read on the forward strand.
TGTTCGGCCCCGTCGCTGGTCGGGTTTACCGCCGGGAAGGTTACGAGCCCCACGTTCTGCACGCTAGGATTCAGGCCGGTGAGCAGCATCCTGATGCCCCACTTGGCACAGTCCTCCTTGGTGGGGGTGGGGAAGCCTGTGCCCCAGTCGGTGATGCCGCAGTTGGGGTCCGTGCTGGTCATCGACTCCGTGGTGTCCGTCACCATGAAGATGTTGATGGGCAGCGGGGCGGTCCCCCTTGCCATCGCCACCGAGGTCACCCGGAGGGTCACGGAGCCGAAGCCAAATATCTTGGCGAAGAAGGTGGGGGACACGCCGGACTCCTGGACGACCACGACATTGCCGGTGGTGATGGTGGTTTGGGTGGTGGAGTTGTAGTAGGAGCAAGCCGGCGCCGTGCTGGCATTGGGAAGGCAATTGGTGCTCTGGGTGCCCGTACAGGGCTGGAAGCACGTGACTACAGGCGGTCCGGCGATAGTCGTGCCGGGCGTCTCCAAGCGCACGCTGGACAGGTCCTTGATGGCGTTCTCGCTGCCCGGAATGCCGCTGGTCGTTTTGGCGTCCGTTATGGCGCTGCTGGCGCTGTTCGGCAGGTCGAGCGCCCCCGCCGATGCGGCGGCATCGGCCGAGGCTTGCAGTTCGCGCTGGCCGTGCAGCGCGTACCCGATGTCGATGGACAACGCCGCCATTCCTAGAAGACCAACCAGTGCGGCCGCAACCAGATAGAGGGCCTGCCCCTTTTCGTCGTGATAGAGTCGCTGGAGCAAAGCGTTCATGTTCCACCTCATTCAATACGTACTGTTGTTTGGCTCGTGAGCAGATCACCCGCTGGACAAACGTCGAGAGCCCTTCCGAGCATGGGCACCGTGAGGTAGCAGGGATAGGTGGCTGTAACTGTCACGGTATCACCCATCGAGAGCCCGCCCGTCGTTACCCCTTTTGTGGTAGAGGGGCACGAGGACGTAGTCTCCCAGAACTTGAAGTTGATGTTGATTTGACTTTGTTGGAGTTCCGATGCCGTGCTGTATATCACGTTCTCCGCAGCGGTGCAGGGGCTCTCGTTCTTAAGGGTTCGGCTGGTCGCTAGGGTCCTCGCGCCTGCCGCGACCGCATTGACTAGGGTCGAGTAGTTGTAGAAAGTGATTCCACCAAAGAGGATGCCGATCAGGACCGCCGCGAGCACCGGTAGCATAAACGCGAGCTCATAGAGCGACTGGCCGTCTGCACTGCGGAGGAGAGTGTTTCTGCGTGGCCGCGCCAGCGAGCGGGGGCAGCGAGCGCAGTTGATCGAGTGTTTCATGGGTTACAACCTCGCACATTCGGGTTCAGGGGCTGATCTGCCGGTGGCTTTGTAGCCACGAATCGCGCGCTTTGGGTAACTCCAGGCATCCGATTCACGCCAGTGCCTCATTCGATCCGCACAGTGACTGTCGCGGCAATGCACGACTTGGACGGACAGGTCCCTGTCGTGGTACTTGCCAGAGTGGTTCCGCTCGGCACATTCGTGTTAACAGCGACCGTCCGCACCGGACAGAGATTAATGCCCGCGAATGGAATTGTCAGGTTACAGGGGTAGGTAGCTGTCATGGTGACCGTATCGCCTTGCACGAGAGCGGTGCAGGTGGACGCTCCGGCGAACGTCTCTCTGCCCGGCCCGTTGTTGATTGTGATCACCCCACTAAAGTTATACGCGGCCTTGGTGAGGGCATTCTCCCCTAGGGTGCAAGCGTTTGGAGTCGCGCTGCCTACGGCTCTGTTGTTCGCTACGGTCTTCGCTCCAATTGCCACGGCGTAGTTCAGCATGGCGTAATCGTAAAAGGTAATGCCGCCGTAGATAGTTCCGACCATTAACATCGACAGCACCGGCAACACCATGGCGAACTCATACAACGACGAGCCTCGTTCGCGTCTGGCACGGACCAACATGCGCCGCAATCCGCGCCTTCCGAGTCGGAATCTGAACCTGTTTGACAGGGTCATTGGTTTAGGACCGTGCCTTTCCACGAAATTGTGCTTCCAGCCAAATTCGATGCTTTGAATGTTCTGCTTTACCGCGTCGCGAAACAATTGCACCGAGGTAATGGTACGTCGCACTAGCCGGTAACGGTACTCCCCCGGCTACCTGATCCGGCCTCACCCTTGGGAATCGAGAGCGCGACGCTCGTGCCTGGGCGGCAGCTGGGTCGGAAAACAAGTTGAGTGGAATAGACTCCGTGGCGAGGGGAGAAGCACCGTGCACACCCCCTACCCGCGCGCATTCTAGGCGAGGGGGCGCAGTTGTGTAAAGCACTGAACTAGTACTTGTCAATAGTAATTAAGGTCCAATGCTAGTTGGATAACCAGACATTCTTTCCTCATACCTTCTTTTATACCGGGCGCGACGGGACCACCGCGGGCACGGGACAACAGGCTCGATTTGTGTGGCGTCGCGTCAACAATTCACGAGCCACACGCTTGCACCACCCCCTAGCCCACTCCTCAGAGAAAAGCGGAATTGTTGGGCTGGCTCCCCTCCTTGGCTAAGGAGGGGCTGGGGGTGGTTGGCGTGAAGAACCAGTCAGGCCGCCACACTGGTTGGAGTCAAGCTCGGCATTCCTGCCAGCGGCGGCAATGTTTTTTCCCGATATTGGGCAGGGAGACCTTTGTGGCAGCGCCCGGGCAGCCGCCAGGGCTGCCCCTTGCACCAACGTAACAGTAGTTCCCGCCTGACTCCGGCTGGACCTAATGTTGAAACCACTCCGCAACTGACGACGTTACCATATACTTATGGCTTCTGTCATCACAGGTTTTACGCAAACCGCGCAGCGGCGGCCCCGCGCCGGTTTGCGTAATCGCTCTCCGCTGCGTCAAGGTCCTGGCCAATATCACGCCTCTTTTCGCAAGGACCCATTATTGCTTCCCAACGCATAAGTTGCGTGTCCCACCTGGGTTGCGGCTTGCCTCCTCGCGCCGGCCCCATTCTTACTCGGATGCCGCTTCAGCCACGGCTCTCCCTCGACCTGCGTAGATGTTGCAGGCCGCATTCCAGTCCTGGTCCATGACGTGCCCCTGCTCGCAGCGCCCCATGAGCCCTGCCCCCGCCTGGAAGCCCGAGCCGCAAGCCGAGCATCTGTCCGTCGTGTGCGCGGCCTCGACTTCGACCAGGATTCCGCACGCCTTCCTGACCGCATGCTTGACCATCGCAAGCAGTGAGCCGCAGGCCGCCAGCTTGCGCCGCTCGGCCGAGGCCTCGAGCGCGGGGGCACCCTTAGTCTTATCCACGGCCCACATTTCCTTCTGGTCCATCTTTTTTACGCACACGGCGCGGTAACGGGCAGCCACTTCCTTCGCCCAGTTCCGGTAGCGCCATTCGTAGTGCCTGCGCATGTGGCCCTCAAGCATGCGCTCCATCCGCAGGTAGCGATCGCTGTCTTTCTTCCATGCCTCAAGCAACGCCACTGCTTCTCCCGAGGTGCCCTCATCGCGCATGAGACGTACCAGCCCGCCATTGCGCACCTGCGCCCATTCCGGAGGCATAGGGCCGAGCATGGCCGCGACTGCGGCCTTGGTGCGCTCCAGGATACGATCACGGCACCGCTGGATGTTCGCCATGCGGTCCAGCGAGATCTCCCCCAGCTTGCGGTCATGGAGCACAAGCGGCATGACAAGCTCCTCGGGCGCCGGCTTGCCGTCGTGCAGCACTGCTACTCGCATTCTCCCGTCGTCCAATCTGCGCCAGCCCACGTCGATACCGCATCGCGTCCCGAGGGGAGCCTGCGCCTGCGTCTCAAACGGTACCTCGAGGGTAAAGATGAGGTAAGCTTCCCACGGCAGCGCCACCGAGCTTTTCCTGCCCACGAGGGCCACGCGCTTCACGTAAACATCGCCCTCTGGCAAGGGCCGGTGCACCATGACATCGAGGCGGACAGGCACACCGTCCACGCGGAACCAGGCGGGGCATGCCCGCTGGCGGCGAAGCTCGCGGGGATTCTTTGCGCCTCTTTGCGGCCGGTAGGCTTCTGGGGGAGGAAGCAAGATGCGAAAGCGCTTGCTGCGGCCCCCATCCAATCTATGCACAGGCAGACCGCCCCTATATCTGTGATGGAGCGCGAACTTGTCCAGTCGGCGATGGGGCTTGGGCGGGCCGCCTCCCGTCTTCAGGCGCTTGAAGGTGGAAGAGAGGCGTTCAAGAATCGTCTGGCCCAACTCGTCGGGAAGGCTGGCCTGCTCCACGCGCTCCTCGGCCCACGCCTGGCTGGCCGCGTAGAAGTCCCTGGCCGGCTTGGGCCAGTTCTCCTTCCACCATCTTGCCAATTCCTGCCCTTGCAGCCCAGTGGGCGGAGCCCGGGCGGGAAGCGCCTTGCGCCATTCGTCGTAGGCTTGCCGGTTGTGGAGCGCGATGTCCGTCCAGCAATCCTGCATTTGCCTTGCCAGCGCGTAGACACGGTCCGGCAGTCGGCTCTCGTCGCCCTCGGCGAACCACGCCCGGTACTTGCGCACCGTCACGTCGTGGGTCTCATTGCGCTTGCGCTTTCTTTGCACGCTCGCTTTGCTCCCCTCTCTCATCCTCGCCCTCAACAACGCTCTCCCGCACACTGAGGGGCGCTGCCAATGAGATTGCCAAAGCCCCGGGCGCAGCGCCGAACGGAAAGCATACTCCCTTCGTGCTCCTCTGAAGGACCAGTTGCAACACTCTAAAGTACCATGCCTTACAAATAATTGAGGCAGGGTATCTCGTTCTCGTCAGGATTGACTCCGCCCGGCGTCGGAGCGGGGGATTTCCCGAAGAGGATTGCCATCCAGCCTTGGGAGTGATGATGCGCATGCTGGTGCAGGCCAGCGCCTCCTTGAACGTGCCCATCAGCTTGATGAAAGCCTGTTTCAGCCTACCGGGGATGGGCTCAAGGATTTTCGAATTCTCCGTTCGTGTCGTTCCGCCGATCAAGTCCGATATGGGCGCGGAAAGAGGAACGGCGCACCTTGCGGTCCCCACTGCTGCCCCACGCCCTGGCAAGCCCGACAGCCGCACGAATTCTGGCAGGCAGTGCAATAGTCAGGGTACATGTTGACTGGACCGTAGCCGGGGTAACCGAAGTGGCCCGTGCCCTTCGCACACCGGGCACTTTCCCGTTCCATGACCAACGCTGCATTCTTTCTTCATGTGAGCCTCCGCGAATTAGGATGGAGCAGGCATTGCTGTTGGCCAGGATTGTACGGTTAGTCAGCTGGTTGCAAATCCGCACGCAATAAACTGCTAACCGGAGAGCGACACAGCCACGCACGTGAGCGCCGCTCGCTTCCGTATCTCCATAGCGGTCGAGCCCTTCTCTAGCAGCACACCCGTTTGTAATGGCTCCCTGGTTGCGCCAACGAAACAGCAGTCTCGCGCCCCACTGCGGGCCACTGTAAGCCGGGGACGGCTGTGCTCTCAAGCTCACTTCATCTTTCACTTCATCCCTCACTTCATCCTTCGTCAATGGCTCTCGTCTTATCACTGCCATCGTCGCGTTGCCGCGTCACCGCCATTCACGACAGGTCTAATTCGAATGACGCGTGAATCCATTCCAGCTGCCCCCAGGGCACCAGATCGAAACCACTGCGCCCCTCCGCCACGTTCGGAAGCCGAGGATCTCGGTTATGCGACCTAATCTAAACAGCAGAAATATAATTAAATTTATTAATCATTAAGAGATGAACTACCAATTTGTGGCTCCCAATCTACTCTTTACAACAGCAACTCGTCCGCACAGCCTCGGAGTGGCCCAAAATCGCGGCGAGTGCTAATCTCGACACTTCAGACGCCGCAGATCACGCTACTGCCTTCAATCGGGGCGCGCCGCATCGAAAGCATGCCGACAAGTAGAGCTCAAATTTGCGAAAAAAGCAGCCAAAGGGCCGGATGCCTGCCAACCTGTCAATCTACCGAGAATGGCTTTTTCCACAATTTATAGCAGGCCGAGGACTGCGAGGGTTGCCAATGATCGCAGAAGATCTCACGCACTGTGATATGTATTGCGGGCTAGAAAATCACTTTTCCGCCAACCCTCCACCCTCATTCAATGTAACCTGCGGCACCGGCGGCAAGGGCACGCTCAGTTTATAGCGCGCGTGCCTCTTCTCCCCTTCCCGGAACAGAGCCCCCTTCTCGGTGAGATCGGCCAAGTCGCGCGTCGTCGTCGCCGGCGATGCCCCGGTAACGGTTCTGTACTTGCCAGCAGTTAACCCTCCCTTAAAGCCCTCCGGCCCTCCCCGAAGCATCCGCAGTAGCGCTTTCTCCTGCCTCTCGTTGAGCTGGCCTCGCAGGCGATCGAGCAGCCTGGTTTTATCGATCAGGAATTCGATGTCGGCGACCATTTAAAAACGTAGAAATTTGAACACTAGCCGGTTTCCGAGGTGAGGTTCAACGTCGGGCTGTGTCGGCGGCCGTTTTGGCGTCTCCTGGACAGAGGGCAACTTTACTGCGCAGGTAAGCGAGGTAGGACTCTGGGATGGGATTGGCAAGCAACTCCTCGATTACCGGTACGAAGTAGTGCAAGGAGCGAATCGGTCCGAGGGGCATGGCGTCGGGGCGGCGAGCGGCGCGGCGAAGAGAGGCCAGGAGGAAGGCGGTTTCGATGACCGTCAACGGGATCTGGCGCTGCCAAAGTTGATCCAGCAAGCGTAGGTCGAAGCGGCTCAGGCGTCGGGGCGTGTGGGGGAGGCGGAGATAGAGAGAGATCACAGCCTGCCGATAAGTCTCGCGATCAGTGAGCATGGGTTTATCCTTCGCTCTTGGGTTTGTTGCGGGCAGCGGCTTCCAGTTCGCTTTCGCGCACACGGTAGGAAGTGCCCTCAAGGACGGTGATGTCGGCGTGATGGGTGAGGCGGTCGAGAAGCGCCGCGATGCAGGTGGCGTTGGGAAAGACGGTGTTCCAGTCTTTGAAGACTTTATTGGTGGTGAGCAAGATGGCTTTGCGCTCGTAGCGTAGGTTGACGATTTCGAAGAGCAGGTCGGCGGCGTGGGCGTCATACGCCAGGTAGCCACATTCATCAATCACTAAGAGAGTGGGTCGGGCGTAGAAGCGAAACTTGCGGCGGCGCAGGCCGGGGGAATCGCCCTCCAGATCAGCGAGCAGATCAGCGGCGGTGCGGAAGAGGACGGAGTGGCCGGCGAGCACGGCGGCATGGGCGATATTTTTGGCAATCATGGTCTTGCCCAGCCCATTGCTGCCGATAATCACGCAGTTGCGAGGCTCGCTGAGGAAGTCCAGGGTGAGGGCGCGTTCGATCAAGGGGCGATCGATTTTCTTAGGCCAATTCCATTCGAAGTCAGCCAGAGGTTTGAAGCGGCCCAGGCGGGCCTGAGCCAGGCGGCGTTCCAGGCTACGGCGGGCGAGGTCCTGGGTCTCGGTGCGGGCGACTTCTTCCAACAGTTGGCGCGGGCTCCAGTGCTGAGTCGAGGCGCGGGCCAGCAGGTCATCGAGGGATTCGGCGGTGCGGAGCAGACGGAGCCGTCGTAGTTGCGTGACCAAGTCACTGCTCGGGATCAGGTTCGTCGGGGTCTTTAGAGAGTTCATCGTAAGCCTCCAGAGAAGGATTCGAGACAGCGAGGTCTTCCAGATCGGGGCGGCGCGAGAGATTCACCGGCAAGGGGACGCGGCGTCGCAATTGGCGATGGCGGCGGGCGAGGATAAAAGCCACTGAGGAAAGACGCGGGGTCTGCCGGTCCAGAGCCTCGCGCAGGGCAGCGACCAGTTCCCCGGCGCCATAGTCATCGAGTAGGTGAAGGAGTTGCACGGTGAGCCGGGCGGTCGATTCCCCTCGCTGGCAGGCGGCCTCGAGGAAGGCTTGGCTTTCCGGGACCAGCACGGCTAGGCGACCGGAAGCGGTGGAGCCCAGCGCTTTGCGTTTTTGTTCCAGCAGGGCTTGGCGGTGAGCGGGGTCTTCGACGAGTTGATGCCGGTCGTAGGAACGAGGATGGGAAGCGATTTCGGTGGGGCCGTCGAGCAGACGCACGCGGACGGGCGAGGCGACGAGGGTCAGAGCGCGGCCCAAGGCTCGGGGCGGCACAGAGTAGTCATTGAGATCGAAGCGGACGCAGAGGGTCTTATCGGCATAGACGGTACGGGTCAAGTCACAGGAGAAAGGGTGAGCGGGAAGGGGCAGCAAGTGCGGTTTCTCTTCCGCCAAGACCTGGGCGACGGTGCGTGAGTCATCGCCGGGCCAAGCGCGCTGATGCGCGACTTGGTTGCGCCAGTCGAGGGCTTGACGATTGAAATCGGTCAGGGTGGTGAAGGGACGGGCGGCAAAGAAGCTTTGCCGAACGTACTGGATGGCGCGTTCGACGCGGCCTTTTTCATTGCCGCGGGCAGGGCCACAAGGTCGAGCCGCAAAGTGGTAGTGAGCCGACAGTTCCAGGAAGCGGGGGTGAAAGTGGATGGCATCGCCGCGGCGCTCCAGGACCACGCTGCGGAGATTGTCGGTCTGCAGGTTACGGGGCGCTCCGCCCCAATCCTGAAAGGCGTGGACATGGCCGAGGAGGAAATTCTCCAGGCTCTGGTCGAGAAAGAACTCCACCCATAAGGCACGGCTGTAGGAGAGGGTGAGGACGAAGCCGGACAAACGCCGGCGGGCACGGCCCAATGTGACTTCGCCGAAGTGGGCCCAATCGGCCTGTGCTTGCTCGCCGGGGAAGGTGCGCAGGCGCAGAAAAGCTTCCCGCTGGGGCGGGCGCAGTTCGGCCACCACGCGGCGGAGTTGGTTGACGCTGCCGGCGTAGCCGCGCAGACGGATCATCTGGTAGAGGCGGGTGGCACGCAGGCGAGGATACTGCTGCAAGGTCTGGCGCAGGAAGTCGAGGTAAGGATCGGTGAGACGGTCGCGCAGCCGGGGTTGGCTACGGAAGCGATCGGTGTCGAGCGCGGCGCGCACCGTATCAGGATGCAGGTGCAGTTCTGCCGCAATGGTGCCCATTTTCCAATGCTCAGCGTGAAACAGGTGACGAATCTGAGCGACTTGTTCATCAGAAATCATGCTTCACCTCGGGGAAAGGATTGACCCAGCGCCCCCGGCGTCCGCAGATCTGACAGACGACCCAGCCGGCGCGGATTGCTTCTCTGGATGAAGGCCAAAATTCCACCACCGCAGGAGCCTCCGCCAGCGCAGGAGCTGGACGCACGGTCAGGTTCACACAGGGAGAGCTACGCAGGGAAGATTGATCTGTCACGCGAGCTTTTAAGCGCTCGCGGTACTCGCGTTGGCGCTGACAATGGTCGAGGCGCCCCTCGGGGCCCAGACTTTGTTCATAGCGGCGGTTGGCCTCGCGGCGCTGCAGACGGCGGGATTTTTCCCGGCAACGGGAACTGCAATAACGCTGGCCGCGGTCACAGTGGCGGCAGAGATAAAACACCGCGCTACAGGGAGGAAACTGACAGACGCGCTGGCGAAAAACCGCGGAACAAGCCACCGGCACCGGTTTCGAGAGGAAGCACTGGACAACCGGCGACGATCATGGCAGGATGACTCTCGCGATTAACTTGGAGGTCCTTTGATCGGGGCCACCAATGAAAAACCCCGGTTGCGCGAACAACCGGGGTTCTCCTCTTCACGCCTCCGGGAACTTATCCTACCAAATCACGCTCCTCTCGCACGCGCCTACGGCGATGATATTCAAGCCCAAACCGCCTCCGGCGATGATGATGTCTCACTCTCCCAAACCGGCATCTGTTCAGATTTCTACGTTTTTGGGTGAGTGCCTACAGAATTCGATGAGCGCAATGGTGCGCCGTTGCGCCTCGATGGTTCATGGGCATATAGTTGAGGCGTTGTTCAGGGTTTGTTGCCAGGGGAGAATCAAGCCAAACGCGCACTCCGCTTGTGCACACCTCTGTGAACCCTGTCTTTCCGATCAGGGAACAACAAGGGAACAATAACGCCCAAACACCCCGTAAAACCGTATACCTGGACCGAAGAAAAAGCTAAGCGAATCAACAATATAACATATTAGTTGTTGTCTACGAAGCAATAGATGAGCCTCGGGCAAGTCAATTGCCATCAGCTTTATAGCGATGATAATACTAGACATAGAAGAAATGGCTTAGAGTTCGACCAGTAGCTAAGCCATTGAAGGTCCCCACAAAATCCCCCACAAAATAGACACCATTAGAGCAGTTGCCTTCCCCGGTCCATCCACCCTTCACTTCGTGCTTTTCGACGCCCTTAGCCATCAATCGCGCCAGTTCCCGGCTCAAAACGGGATGCCTGCCGGGCATCCAGAATAGGCGTCGTTTGAGAACCCACAATAGCGATCCTCCACGTTATGATTCGGAGCCTGTCTCACGCGCGGGGCCCACCGAGTAGCCAAAACCTGTCGAAACCGTCTCCGCTGACGGGACACGCGATTCTCCCCGGCACATGCGAGGGTTTCGGGCGCGAGGCCGGAAATGGGCCAAGCGGCTATGCACCTGGTCACGATACGGATGGGGGGCCCCATCCAGATTCATTCGAGCCCACGGGGGTCTCCGCGAACATCGCAGTCGAGAGACCCTCCGGGCTTGTCCAGGAGGACACATGGATTCGAATACAATCTTCACCAGCTTGTTCGGCGGATTGCTCAAAGCAGGCGACAAGGCTGCTGCGGCCACAATCAATCACACCCAATCAACCGTCATACCTGGCGTCTGCAATCTGTCACGGAAAGCTACGCTGACAACAGGGCATACCCTGGTTTACGTCGGTTCTAAGCTGACCGACTACTGCACCGACAAATGAGCGTATTTGGGGGGAAGGGACACATGTCCTTCCCTTGCTCCAGAGGGCACGCAATTGAACTCGTATTACGCGGAGCAGGAGGGAAAGGTCGCGAACATTGTCATCCGGCGCCAGCACCTGCGCAGAGCCTACGGAGATTTCGGATTCGCACGCCGGCCCGATGGCCAACTCACCCTTATCGCAGACGAACTTGACCAGTACCACGGCTATGGAGCGAAGTGGCTGGGCCGTGTTCAGCAACTCTACAAGGAGAGGCAGACGTTGGCCATGGCCCATGCTAGGGGCTACATCTTCAAAGGCCGGGAAGTGATCAATACCTCAGAAGGCCAACACGTGAGGCTTCAATTTGCTGTGAGCTTGTGACTTTTTTGAAAGTTTTCCACAGATATTTTACACCGAATGCGAAGTATTGACTGGCAAGATCGTTGATATATGATATGATGATCGAATGGATAACGTTATTAATAAAGATGATGCACAGTTGAACATGGAGGAGTTGTCGGAGGAGCGAGAAGAAGCTCCTGTGGAGACCCCAGGCGAGGCTGCGTCGGCGCGCTGGCTGTCGCCGGTTCGGCTGCGGACCCCGGAGCGTCGCCAACTCGAGTGGGTCCCGCGTTGCCTGGATGATTTGGTTTCGCCCCAGCATCCGGTGCGCCTGATTGCGGCAGTGCCGGGAGAACGTGGCCTTCTTGTGGTTGTTGGGAGGCGTGACGGTGAACCATCGGCTGTTGTCGGATTTCCGCACCGATTACGGGTCCGCTTTGGACCAACTTTTCACGCAAGTGGTGGCCTCGTTGGTGGAGCAGGGGGTGGTGAAGGTGAGCCGCATCAGCCAGGACGGGGTGCGGGTGCGAGTGGGGGCGGGAGCCAGCAGCTTTCGGCGGGAAGAGAGATTGGAGAAGTTGCTGGAGGAAGCGCAGCAGCACGTGAAGGAGTTGCGGGAGGAGTTGGACTCGCCGGGGGTGCGGGCGAAGTTGACGGCGCTCGAGCGGGCGGCGCGCCAGCGGGCAGCGCGCGAGAAGCAGGAGCGGGCGGAGCGCGCCATCGCGCAGTTGCCGGAACTGAAGCGGCGGCAGGAGGATGCAGCGCAACGTGCGGGTCAGGGGCGGGCGGAAGATTCGGGAGAAGCAGCCGCGCGTAAGCACCACCGATGCGGAAGCGCGGGTGATGAAGATGCCGAACGGGGGATACAACCCTGCCGTCAACGTGCAAGTGGCCACCGACACCGAGAGCCGGGCCATTGTAGGCGTGGAGGTGAGCAACGAAGGAGCGGACTCGGCCGGTTTGAGTCGGCCCATGCGGGAGCAGGTGGAAGAACGGACGGAAGGCAAGGTGGAAGAGCACCTGCTGGATGGGGGCTATCTGAAAACCGAGGACATCGAGGAGGCGCACGACCAGGGGGTGATGCTCTACGTGCCGCCCAAGCCGGCGCGCAATCCGCAGAAGAGGGGCCACGAACTGGAGCCGAAAGCGGGGGATAGTGAAGCGGTGCGAGCCTGGAAGCAACGCATGAGCAGCGCGGAGGGGAAACAAATCTATCGACAAAGGGCCTCCCGCAGTGAAACAGTCAACGCGGACTTGCGCAGCTTTCGCGGCCTGGGCCGCATCCTGGTGCGAGGGCTGGCCAAGGCCCGCTGCATTGCCCTCTGGTGTGCCCTGGCGTACAACGTCATGCACTTCGCGGCCTACCTGGTGAGGCAGTAAAGGCGGAGGTCCGCCCAGACCCCGAGGAAGGACGGAAACCAAGGGAAAAACGGGCCGTCGAAGTGATTGCGGCAACCAAATTCCCCCCCAACCGCGGTCGCAAACGGCCTGGAAATGAAAATCACGTGAGCAAGCCTCAAAAAAGTCATAAGCTCTGTGCGGAGGTAAGTCATTATGCAGGAGAAGACCATCACGATCATAATTGACGCCCAAGGGAAGTCCACCCTCGATCTGGAGGGCTTTGCAGCACAAAGCTGCGAGAAGGTCTTTGACGACTTCCGTGGCGGCGACACAGTGAAGATAGACCGGAAAAAGGCCAGTTATTACACAGGTCAACAAGTCCAGCAAGAGAAGTCCCAACGCTGAAAGAGGCCTGCCATGTTGCTTCACGCATTAATTCCCGCCAGTCGAGCCAATGGACCAGGCCTGCGCTCCGTCGTGTTCTTCCAGGGATGTACCCTCGCCTGCCAGAATTGCTTCAACCCGGGCAGCCATTTTTTTAGCGGTGCCGACATCACGATCCTGGCCGTAGCTGAACAAGTGCTTCGAGCACACCAAGAGCACGGGGTTGAAGGTGTTACCTTCTCCGGTGGCGAGCCGATGCAGCAAACGCCTGACTTGCTGGAGTTGATGCAAGTACTGCGCCAGCAAGTGCCGAACTTGAGCTTCGGCATGTTTAGCGGCTAGACGGATTTAGAACTTGTTCTCGGACGGTATTCAATATGGGGCCGCGATTACTCTGAAACGGAACGACGCCTACTTTGGGAAGAGATCAGGGAGCACTTCGACTTCGCCGTCCTCGGACGTTTCAATGAAGCCCAACCATGCGGGATGCCTCTCCGCACGAGCCGCAGTAAAGCGCTGCGCATGCTGTCGAGCCGCTACAGCGTGAAGGAATACGGCCCACAATCGGTTGAAGTGATTTTCCACTCCGATGGGCGGGCACAAGTCACTGGATTCCCCATTCTAGGCTTGCCCTGGAGAGACCTCCTCAGTGCCCCTCGATTGCTCTCCCCTATAACTCAGAAAGGAGCACAGAAGATGATTCGATTTATGGAAGAATTTGTGTCGGCGTTTCATGCTGCCCGCTGCGTCTCGACTCCGCTAGTCGCCACCCGCGGGGCCGACCCGGCCAGCACTACGTACTTCCTCACCGACGCTCTCAAGCAAAGCCGCCAGCCACCTCCGCTGCTCGGCTGGGACGTGATCCGCGGTCTCTATGCGATCGGCAAGGAGAGCGGCGAGGAGCTTGCTCGCATGCTGAGTGATCGTGAAGCTGCGACGGTCGGCCCAGCCGATGCCCTGTCTCTGGCCCAGCAACTGGGCGAGAATGGGCTCCTGCTCTACTCCAATGCTCACCGCTTCTGGGACGAGCCCGGAGTGAGGCAGGGAATCTGGAACCTGCGAGACTCGTTCAAAGCAACAGGCCGAATGCTGGTCCTGTTAGCTGTCCCTGGTGAGACCTTGCCAATGGAATTAGGGCAGGACGTGCTCGTGCTGGATGAACCTTTGCCCTCTTCCGCTCACCTGGAGCAGATCGTCAGGGAAACCTTCCGCGCGGTCAACTTGGCTGAGCCTGAGCGGGCGAAGATCGACAGAGCAGTCGATGCCCTGATTGGTCTTGCTGCCTTCCCGGCGGAGCAGGCATTGGCGATCTCGCTGGTCAAGCGCGAACTTGACACCGAAGATCTCTGGGAACGCAAGCGGCAGGTCATCAAACAAACGCCTGGCCTGTCCGTTTGGCGAGGTGGTGAGACCTTTGGCGACCTGGGCGGCTTGAGCAACGTAAAGAGCTTCCTGCACGCAGTGCTTGCCGGCCTCGATCCTCCGCGCGTCATCGTGTTCATTGATGAAATCGAGAAAGCCTTCGCCGGGACCGGCACCGACCTTGCAGGCGTGAAGACGGAAATGACCGGAACGATCCTGACCTACATGCAGGACCGCGAAGCCGATGGCATCGTGCTCACAGGGCCGCCCGGAGCGGCGAAATCGGCCGTAGCCAAAGCCACGGGCAACACCGCCGGCATTCCCACCATTGCCTTCGATCTGGCAGCCATGGAGAGTTCCCTGGTGGGCGCCTCCACGGATCGGCTCCGTACGGCACTCAAGATCATTGATGCGGTCTCGCAGGGGCACATGTTTGGAGACGCAGCACAGCCGTTCACCTCCTTGAAGCTGGAGTCGAAGTGAACACCATTCGCGACTGGCTCGGCCATTCCAGCCTCGAGACGACTAATCGTTATGCCGAGATTACCCTCCGCACCAAGCAAGCGGCCCTTGAAAAATGCAGATTACAAAGTGCAACCAACGCCAGGATTCCCCGACAACCTGTTTGGCACTCCGACGCCTCGCTGCTGAATTGGTTGCGATCGCTGTAACTATTATGTGGCCAAGGTGCTTCATACCGCCCTGAACAGAAAGGGCCGCGGCCCTGCCGGGCACATAATTCTGTCGGGCACATTCCATGGAGTATGTGCCGCGGCACATACTCCATGCGAAAATTCACCGAGTTGCTGCGGCTTCGGTTCGAGTTGGGCCTGAGCCAAGATCAGATCGCTCGCAGTTGTTCGATCTCGCAAGCCAGCGTTTCGAAGTGCCTGAAACGCATGCTGGCGGCAGGGGTCAGTTGGCCGCTGCCGGAAGGCTGGGACGAGGCCCGGCTGGAAGAGACGCTGTTCGGGCATCGTCTGCGTCGCTACGAAACCCATCGGCCCACGCCGGACTTTGCGCACCTCCATCAGGAGCTGCAATCCAACCGTCACCTGACGCTGCAACTCCTGTGGGAGGAGTATCGACAGAACCATCCCGAGGGCTTCGGCTACAGCCGCTTCTGCGAACTCTACCATGGCTGGCGCCGTCGTCTGGACGTGGTGCTCCGCCACGAGCACAAGGCCGGCGAAAAGCTCTTCGTCGATTACGCCGGGGATACGATTCCCATCCATGACCCGAAGGGCGGACCGGATCATCCGGCATCCATCTTTGTCGCCGTTCTGGGTGCCAGCAATTACACCTATGCCGAAGCCACTTGGAGCCAAGGTTTAGAAGATTGGCTGGGCGCTCACGTCCGCACCTTTGAATTTCTTGCTGCCGTTCCCAGGCTGGTCGTTCCTGACAATGCTCGCACCGGCGTCCGCCGCGCATGCCGCTACGAACCCGACCTCAACCCCGCCTATCAGGAAATGGCCCGGCATTACGGCGTCGGTGTCCTGCCCGCCCGTCCTGCGAAACCCCGCGACAAGGCCAAAGCGGAGAATGCGGTGCTGGTGGTGGAACGTTGGGTGCTCGCCGCCCTGCGCCATCACCGCTTCTTCAGCCTCACGGATCTCAACCAGGCAATCCGCGAATTACTAGAGAAGCTCAACCACCGTCCCTTCCGCAAGCGCCCCGGCTGCCGGGCCAGCTTATTCGCAGAGCTGGATCGGCCGGCCCTCAGACCGCTCCCCGCCGAGCGCTTCCAGCTCCATCACTGGTCGCAAGCGCGTGTCAATATTGACTACCACGTCCAGTTCGACCTCCACTTCTACAGCGTTCCTTACACGCTCACCGGCCAGGTCGTGGAGATTCGCTCCACCGCAGCGACCATCGAGATCTTTCACCGCGGCCAGCGCGTCGCTTCCCATACCCGCAGCCATCAGCCTTATCAAGCTACGACGGTTAACGAGCATCGCCCCAAGAGCCATCAGCAGCATCTCGGCTTGGCCACCCTCGCGCTTGCTCCACTGGGCTCAGACCGTGGGACCGGCCACGGCGCAGTTGTTCGCCGAGATTCTCAAACGTAAACCGCACCCGGAAATGGGCTATCGCTCCTGCTTGGGGATTCTGCGACTGGGCACGCGCTACTCGAAGGAGCGTTTGGAGGCGGCTGCGCGGCGGGCTGTCGCGACCGGCGCTTGCTCCTACCACAGCGTGAAGTCGATTCTGGAACGCTCACTCGACCGACAGCCCCTGGCAACGCCGCCGCCCTCAGCCCCGCTCGCTCACGAGAACCTTCGTGGCGCTTCGTACTTCGATGTCTCGTCCCGCACCACGGGACCCCAACTCCCACTTTATTCTGCAAAGGAGAACGCATGTTAAATCAACCGACTCTTAACAAACTCGAAGCCCTCCGCCTGCACGGCATGGCCGAGGCCTTTCGCGCCCAAGCGGACCCGGCTCAACGGGACGGCTTAGCGCCTCTGAGCTTCGAGGAACGCTTCGCCCTGCTGGTCGATCAAGAGTGGATGTGGCGGCAGAACCGCGCCCTAGCTCGCCGGGTCACCCAAGCTAAATTCCGCTATCGTGCCTCGGTCGAAGACATCGACTTCCGCACCCCGCGCGGTCTGGACCGTTCTCTGGTCCGCTCCTTAACGCAAGACTCGGCTTGGGTGACGCAGCACCAAAACATCTTTCTGTTGGGGCCGACCGGGATGGGGAAAAGCTGGCTCGCCTGTGCCCTAGCCGAGAAGGCCTGCCGAGACGGGTTCACCGCTTTCTTCGTTCACGCCCCCAAACTGTTTCGCGACTTGGCCCTGTCCCGCGCCGACGGCAGCCTAGTACTACTACGTTAAGTAATTGTGATCAAGATCCCCGTCCGCGGAACGACTGACGGCACGTGGGACAGACGCCGAACATGCGGACTAAGACTTTTTGCAAACATCGCCGCGCCTCAGGCAAGGTCGGAAGCGGAGTTTTTTTTATTCCGCTCTCTTTCCAGCAGCAAGAACGCGTAGGCCATGCACACCAGGGTGACATGGTGATGCCAGCCCTGCCAGCCCCGCCCCTCGTAATGGTCCAAGCCGAGTTCCTCTTTCAACTGCTGGTAGTTTTGCTCCACGCGCCAGCGCAGTTTGGCCAGTTGCACCAGGCGTCGGAGCGAGAGACCCTCGGGCAGGTTCGAGAACCAATACTTGCTGGGAGCTTCCACCTCCCGAGGCCACTCGATCAACAACCAGACCCGTGGCAACTCGGGCCGGTCGTGAGCATGGCCGTGGGCGGGTTGCACCCGACAAGCTGCGAAGCGGCTCTGCTGCGGACCTCGACTACCTTGCCGCCACGTCACGGTCCGCCAACGGTCAGGCGGCAGAGTGATCGCCAGCTGGCTCACGGCCTGCGGTTCGCCTCGATAATAAGGTCGACGCGGGCGACCCATGCGTCCTCGTCGGCGGGGCTGGACTCGCTGGGTCGGCCGGTCCCAAACTGCCGTGCTCGACTCCACCCCTACGACATAAAGCAGGTGGCGATCGGCCAAGCCTTGGCGGAACTCGGCGCTGTTGCCGTAGCCCGCGTCGGCCAAAACCGGCTGCGCTTTCAAACCCCACCCCAGCAGATGGTCAACCAGCTCCAAAGCCAACTCCCCTTTGGCGCGAAACGGGGTGTCCTTGGGGATCCCCGCCTTGCGGCAACGCTCGCCATCCTCAATCCAAGCCTGGGGAAGGTACAGCGCCCAGTCCAGCGGCACGCTCTCTTCTTCCGTGGCCCAATGCACCGCCACCGCCACTTGGCAGTTGCCCACTTTGCCCAGCGTCCCCGAGTATTGGCGGGCCACCCCCACCGACTCGTGCCCTTGCTTGGGAAACCCGGTGTCGTCGACAATCCAGGCCGCGGCCGGCAGCAGTTCTTCTTCCATCTGTTGAGCCAGCAGGCGCCGTACCGGCTCCCACGCCCAAGGGCTCTGTCCCACAAACTGCTGCAAGGCCTGCACGTTGCCGCCCGGCACCCGTTCGGCCAAAGGCTCGATCGACTTGCGCTCCCCGTCCAGCAGCAAGCCTTGCACGTACAACGCGCCATGGTGTCGGCGCTCCGAGCGGCCAACATGCCGCAGAAGCTTCGAAAGGAACTCTTCCAGCCGATCCGCACAGGCTTCCATCTGTCGGGAGTTCATGCTTCCGAAGCATATATGCGAACGTTTGAGAAGTCAACATTTACGTAACGTAGTAGTACTAGGCACCCGGCTGGCTCGGCTGGGGCGGATCGACGTGCTGATCGTCGATGATTGGGTCCATGCGCCGCTGGCCGAAAGTGAGCGCCGCGACTTCCTGGAAATCTGTGAGGACCGTTATCAGATGCGCTCCGTGATCCTCACCAGTCAAGTCCCCGTCGCCAAGTGGCACGAGCAGATCGGGGACCCGACTTTGGCCGATAGCATTCTCGACCGGCTGGTACATAACGCCCACCGCATCGAGATGCACGGCGAGTCGATGCGCAAAGAGCGTGGCGGTAAGAAAGCCTGACAAAAAGGGAGGGGCTCCGGTCCGAGAACCACGAGGTGAAAGGCGCCGTGGAAATCCGACCAAAAACAAGAGCGTCGGATTTCCACATTTCCACCGCGCCGGCGGCGGCTCGATATCAAGCGGAAAGGACAAAAATGAACTCGAAACCAAATTCCAGTTGACCGATCGCGGTCAGTTCAGACACCATCGTAAGGTCAGCGTCGCTTCGCTCCGATCGTGATGATCATTCCGTTCGGAAACGACCATCACGATCAAATCGGAATCACCCATTACCATCATCGGAATCCGCACGCTGGCAGATGCTTTTATTTTCGTGCCATCGTTCATCACCCGCTGCGAGCTAATCAAACCCTCCCTGCTCAACACACCCAATAGTTGCGAGAAAAGCGCGTCGAGCGCCACTTGGTGCTGGATCCTAAAGTCTGAAAGCGTGGGGTGGTTGATGACCTCACATCCCATCAGCCACTGATAGGAGGGATGGTATGCACAGCGCCGCTCCACCACCCGAGCAGAACTTACCCCTTCGTGTAGGCATAAACCCATAGACCGATGAGCAAACGCGGATCGAAAGCTGGGCGCCCTGCCACTCCTTCAACCGACCCCACCTCGGCCGTGAAGCCCCTCAGGTCCAGCTGCCCCGTCAAATCCCAAATGGCTCGGACCAAATGGTCACGTTCCACGAGTTTGTCCACGTCCACGGTCCGCAGCAGGAACTGATTGCGGTTTACGGGCTTGAGGCGCGCTCCACGGTCCGTTGCGGCCGTCACCGGTGCTGTTACCACCTCGCTCTTGGGCAGCTTACCCTCCGCCCACAACGCTGGTTGTTGGCTTCCGGTAACCTCAGGCATGCTGCCTCCTTCGGCTTAGGGCTGCCATTGGGCGACTCAAAGAGCGCCTCAAAATCAGCGTATGCTTGTCCTCTACCACCCACTCAATCACTTCGGCTTTTTCGATTTCCAAGGCCTGAGCCAGCGGCGCAGGGCAGATCAGATAGTACTGGCGATTCGTTCCTCCTCGCTGGATCACCTGGACTTTCGACTGATAAGCCATACTCGGCCTCCCATGTTTCTCCACACGAGGGCCAGCATATCATAGCTGTATAGCTAGTCAACACAAATCAATTATTTCACAGCTTCCCTCCAAATGGACACAACCGGAGTGTCCATTTGCAAGAATGTCCTTTAAGAACACATCTGCCTGGACGGCAAAAACCATACGCGTACGAACTTCAGCACACTGGCGCTGGAAGGGGATTCAAGAATTGGAATCCTGCCTGACCAGCTTGGGGCGAGTCAGCCTTGCCTACCCAGACTACGCGGGCTTTAATAAAGCAGGCGGGTTCGGTAGCAAGAAGGAGGCCCACGGGCTGGCCCGGGGAAAGGGTGGCGTCGGATTGCAGTCGCAGGCCGTAGGAGGAGAGGTCAACCGTGGTAGCGATGTATTCAGCCTCGTCACCCTCTATCACAACAGTCACAGCCATTTGGATACGCATACGCTCCGCTGAGCGGCTAACTGATGTTGTGTCTTTAGACATGCCATAAAGCTACATGAAGAAGGACGGATAATCAACTGCCATCGTTGGGGATTGTCGCGGGGATGATGACGCCGAGGAACGCGTGCAACTGTGAGCGCGTGGGTAAAGGGACAAAGGTATTCAGACGAATTCTTTGTGCCCTGATTCTCAGCCCGGTCTAACAGCGCATTTGAAGCTCGATCAAGTATTTGGCAGGCACGACACGCCTGCGGGACAACCAGCCACGCGCTCGCAGAATCGAAGAAGAAGCATCAGATAAGCGCATCCAATTAGGAAGGTGGGAGACGATGGCGAAGGTTCTCAGCTTCGAAGCAAAGGCAGCAGTTCCAATTGCGGCGTGTTTTCTGGCGGCATCGCTGGTGGTGGTGACGCGCGCCCAAGACAAGGTGCAACTGACCGGCCACTGGGATTTCAACAAGGACCAGAGCGACGATGCGGAGCAGAAGGTTCACGACGCGCAGGCAAACAGCCAGCGCGGCGGTGGCTACCCGGGTGGCGGAGGCGGGTACCCTGGCGGTGGCGGAGGCATGGGACGTGGCGGGATGGGCGGCATGGGTCGCGGACGGATGGGAATGGGGAATCCAGGTAGCAGCGTCAGCCGCCAGGAGTGGGATCGCCTCGCTGAGAATCCTAAGTTCTTGCGGATCGACCAGCGCTCCGACCAGTTTGTGGTCATCGACGACTCAGACCGCGCCCAAACTTTCTACCCTGACGGTAAGAAACATAACGATAAGGATGCGGACGGAAATAAGATCTCGACCAAGGCTTCGTGGGAAGGCGGCGCCTTCAGCGCTGAGACCAAGCTGCCCCACTCGGAAAGACTCACCCAAACGTTCCGCATGAGCGAAGACGGCAAACAACTCCACGTAATTACTCTGTTCGAGGCTTCCTCGGGCAACGTATCGGTCAGGATCCGGCGCGTGTACGACATGGGGAAAGCGCCAGCGCAGTAGGGCTGGTCATTTCTTTCTCTCGGTGGGATGCTAGCTGCGGACATTTTGCGTTTTATTTCAGAAGTTGCTGTTGTTTTTCTTGATACGGGTCGACGCCAACTTCATCCGGCGCCCCTGATCGCTTTGCCAGGGGCTTGCTCAAGCTAGTGAACGCGTACGGGGACAACAAACGCCGAAGTCCGTGACTACCGGCTTACGACAGGGTGGTCGATGCGTTGGTGAATACATGGCTGATCGCAGAAGCCAATTTGCTCATTGCGGCAACAGCAGCGAGGGCAATCAGAACCAGGAGCAGACCGTATTCCGTCAAGTCCTGGCCTTCTTCTTCCTTCCACAAGCTTCCCAACAGTCCCCTCATACCTACCCCTTGGTCCCAAAAATAGTTGCGGAACTCTGGCGACATTATGAGTATGGGATACCCTATCCAGCAATGGCACGGGGGTACTGGCTTTGGCGGACACTACCTATTTTTTGTTAGACCAACACACATCTAGGACACTACCAAAGGAGGCCCACGCTTGCGCTTTGAGAGCAAAAGTCGACCCGGCTTCTACCCGCCGCCCCTGTCCGAAGCCCAGCGGATTCGCCGATTCCTGTTGTTCCCAAACCAGCCCTCGTCAGCGCTAGACCCGTGTGGGTTAAGTAAGTGAGAGGATCAGTTCTAGGGCAGCGGCGATCATGGCCCAATCGCTAAAGTTGAGCTAGGCTGTCCTCGACAGTTATCTCAGACCATGCTACTCGACTGGGGTTTAAGCCACCTGCCGAGTACGGGCAGCTTTTCTACACAGTGCCAGCAGTGAGAATTTGCAGCGAGCCCAAACCGCGAAGGAAGTGAAGACAGGAATGAGGCATGGCACATGAAGGTGGAAACCCAGAGCCTCGGATCGTGCAGGGAGAAGGAGCTTGTGGACTCTCGGAGGAATGCCCATTACCCAGAGTGTTGATTCACGATCAATTGAAGCAGATTGCGGCGGCGGAGATCGGAGAGTTGGGATGGGCGAAGGGGTTGGAAACGGCGAAGGAAGCGTGGAGCGAAGGCAGCCATTCTAATTGTGCAACCGGGTTGCACAGTGCAACCCGGTTGCACAGCTTGAAGGGGCGGACCGGACATCAGCCGCGGGAAGAGGTCCACGAACATTTCACCGGGGAAGACTACGAGCCTTATGAGACGGTGTACTTCAGGCTCAATGCGAGCCGGTCGCGGACGGTGGAAGGAGCGCTTTAAATAGCGGCGCGGACTTCGGACGCCCGGGCGGCCATGGGGAGGAGAACCATCCTGGGGCTTTGCGGAAACCGGGCAAATCAGGTTAGCTCCAGTTGCGGGCGTATGCAGGCGGCACCGATCCCGGCCGCTGATCGTTGGTTGCCACTCCCGCAGGGATTTGGGCGATAATAGGAACTATGCTGTTTTGGTCACAATGCCGAGAAGTTGTGTGTTCGGCGGCGGAGGCCGGCGCAGCCACGGAGGACTTCCTCGAACTGAGGGGGTGAAGTTTATGCGAATCACTCTGGATTTGCCCGACGACGTTGCCCGGAGTCTGGAAGCGAACCTGCCGCGTGCCCTGCTGGAGGGCCTCGCGCTTGAAGGTTACCGCTCCGGCAAGCTCACCGAGGAACAGGTGCGGAAGATGCTGGGTTACGGAACGCGCTTACAGGTGGACGGGTTCCTGAAGGAGCACGGGGTGTATTTGGACTACATTTTGGACGACCTGGACCGCGAGACCGAAACTAGCCGCGAGTTCAGCAGCCGATGATAGTCATCGCGGACACCTCCCCGCTCAACTATCTCGTGCTCATCGGCGAAGTGGACCTGCTGCGGCGGCTTTACCGGCAAGTAATGATCCCTGAGGCTGTTTTGCGGGAGCTACAGCATCCTGAGACTCCCACCGCCGTGTCGGAATGGATAGCCCGCCGCCCCACTTGGCTCGAGGTTGAAGGAATTACTGTGGTGTCCGATCCAGTCTTGCGATTGCTGGGGGAGGGCGAGGGTGAGGCGATCACTCTGGCGCAGCTGCACGGGCCCGACGCGCTATTGCTCATGGATGAAGGCAAAGGGCGCCGGGAAGCTCAGCGGAGGAACCTCCGTGTCACCGGCACGCTAGGTGTTTTAAACGACGCGGCCTCTCTGGGGTGAGTAGATGTCGCGGCTGCAATTGAGCGCCTGCGGCAGACCACATTCCGCGCCTCTCCGAGCCTGTTGCAAAGCCTCCTTGGCCGGGGCGCAAAACGAAGGAGAGAAGGTTAGCGAAGTTTGGGGTGAGCGGCCTAAGATGGCAGCAAGGCAAAACCACGGAGGACGTATCGATCCTACCAGCAGTATCCGGCGCCTGCAATTTGAGGCTGGCGACAGACAAGCTCCGGAGGATGGGAAGAGCAAGCGCTCGCGGAATTCCCGCAGGATGTGACCATCCTTGTTATCGATGAAGAGACCTCCCGACTGTTCGGCAAGGAACGAAGCCGATTACGTGCCGAGAGCAAGCGCGTTTCTGATTTCGATCTCATGATCGGCGTGACGGCCCGTCAGCACAGTCTCACCCTCCTCACTAATAACTGCAATCATTTCGAAAATATTGGCGGACTGCAAGTCGAAAGTCTTTTATAACCGAGGTGCGACCAGCACTGAATGTTGGGAGCGCACAAGGACCGGTTCTTCCACTTCCGGCCGTTTAATGGGCACGCCGCGGCATTTTCGAGGAGAGTATGGGCTCATTCACTATTCGCTAATCGAAATTCACACCGATCGACACACAAATTCGTAGCATAAACCGTGTACAAAAACGTAGACGCCAACCTGCCCTTGTGATACACTTTGAGCCTATGAAGGTCCTCAAACGCACTGCCAATGTTCGAGTCAGCCCTCGCGCTCATCAATTGCTACTCCAGCTTGCCGAAGAAGAGCAGCAGTCCATGCAGGCGGTCCTAGACATGGCACTCGAACGCTATCGGCGGGAGAGGTTCCTGCGTGCCGCCAACGCTGATTTTGAAGCACTAAGAAGGGACAAGAAGGCATGGAAGGAAGAACTTCGGGAAAGGCAGGTCTGGGAACGAACCTCGGCTGATGGACTGGACAAGGAGTGAGCATGCAAGCGCCATCGCGCGGAGAGGTGTGGGATTTCGACCTTGACCCCACCATGGGTCGTGAACAGGCAGGAACCAGGCCCGCTCTCGTTCTATCCGCGGATATTTTCAACGAAGGCCCGGCGGATCGGGTGGTAGTTATCCCGGTCACAAGGACCGAGCGAAGGGTGCGCTGGCACGTGCCGGTGCAACCTCCCGAGGGCGGCTTTATCGCGCAAAGCTTCATCCAATGTGAGAATGTACGCTCTGTCTCAAAGCAAAGGATCAAACGCCTGCGCGGTCGGGTCGCGGAGAGCACCATGCGGCAAGTCGAAGATCGATTAAGAATCTTGCTGGGGCTTTGAGTCATAACTTCACAAGTCCTGCGGTAGAGCTAGGACGGTTGATGCAGCGGCCATCGAGACCGGCGCCAGACCGATTGTGGTGCGCACTGACTGCGCGAGTTTGGCCGCCTACTACAGAAGCGCAACGGCTCGTATGTAGTGGTGGCCGGGCCCTCAGTAGATCCGTCAATTTGCGGAGCCGGCTTGTGCCGTAGGGACCGCCCGGGCGGTCGCCCACGCCTGCCACCTTCAAGTAACGCGTTTCCAGTTGCCGGTTTTCAGCTCGAGGTTGGGTTGATCCCGCCCGGCATGGTGAGCGACGCTGAAGACGTATGGGTGCACGCAGACCGCGCGCGTTAGCTGTTGGAACGCGCTGACTTTCGCGCTGAGTGGGTCCGGACCGCTGCGGGATGGGTCCACCAAACGGCGAATTCCTGTTCCATCGACTCGGGATTACGCATCCGGCACTCGCTTATGCTGGCGAGTGGAGGGGGCCTTCTTCTCCTTGGAGTTCAAGCGGATGCCCTTCGAAACTAATGTCGAGCCGAGCTTGGGGGTAAGGTCGCGCCGGCTTTCATTTGTGAGGTACGGACGCAATTCCTGCCGGTAGCGTTCGCACAGCAACTCGCGACTGAGATGGAGACTCCCTGCCAAAAATCCCACGTCATCACGATCCTTTTGGCCGTTTCTCTCCAACTTGGACAAGATCAAGTCGTATGGGTCGAGGGCGTAGAGGCATAGGTGTTCGAACCGGCCGGGGTACATCTCGACGAGCCGGGTGGCGTAGTTCTCCGGCAGAGAGATGGCCGTAAAATGGTGCAGATGAAGCTTGTACTTTTTCGCCAACATGGATTCCGGGCCAGCCCATTTCTGAAGGTCGTTCTCACACTGGTAGGGCAGTACCGCATAGTAGTCAACATCCCCCGTCGGTCGCGGCAGCCCGTAAAAGAGGCGGACCACGAATCCACCGATGCAATGCACTTCAACTCGCTCACGAAGAAGAGCGTCGAGTTCTTTCAGAAACCGGTCCCAAGGTGATGGGGGCTTTGCTTCATGGTCAGGCGACATATTGTAGGTGCTCGGGTCGCAGGTCTGACAGCAGGTTCCAGTGCCGCGCGGCTTCCGGCCGGTTTTGGAGCAGCCACTGCCGCTCCCGCCCGTCGCGGGGAGCCCGGTAGAAACAGTCTTGGCGCACTAGGCGGCTGCGTTCCAGCAAGGATTCCAAACTGGCCAGAGCCTGTGTGCGCTTCGCCTCCGCGCTTCGTTCAGAGAGCTGGCGGGAGAGGTTGACCACAAATCCCAATCGATTTTGGAGGTCAAGCTTCTTCGCCTCGGCGACCAGCCAGCCAAAATCCATGTGCCAATGTCGCAGTAGCAGCCAAGGCAACGCTTCCGCCACCCTCCCCTCCAAATCGTCCTGTGCCAGAGCGGCCAGCAGAATCTGCGCGGGGTGCTTGCTTCTCACCGCCGTGCGTACGTAGGCAAACCCCGGGTAGCCGAGTTTGGCGAGATCTTCAACCAATTCCTGCGCGGCCATCCGCTCGGCTGGATTGAATGCCGCCGGCAACGGCAGATCCGCCGGCGGAAGTCCATATGCGGCAACCACCTTGCGGGCCAAGGCTGGGGTGAGTCGGCGCTTCCCACTCTCCAGCATGGCCAGATAGGGTTGCGACACACCCAGCCGTGCCGCCGCCTTCAACTGACCCCAGCCCCGCCTTCGCCGCTCGGCTCTTAATTCCCGCGCTCGCATGGCAGGTCAATTCTATAACAATCTTGTAATAAGTCAAGGCTAGATATCTTCGGAATCAAAAGAAATCCTGAAGGTAATCGAGCGAATGCCGAATCGCTGGCCGCAAAGTTCGTCGCAGCTTGAGGGAGAGCCTAAAAGGGCGCGTTTCGGCGGGGGTCGACGAGATGAGGAAGATGAGGAGCATCATCGATGACGCGGTGCAAAGCGTGGTCGCGCGTTATGTGAAGGTGAACGGTCCCGGCCGATGGGTGGGAGGGTATTAGGGCGCACCGGGCGAGGCTTCAGTCCGGCAGGAAGCTTGGTGAGGCCTAGCACGAGAGGTTACTAACGCCCGATGAAGAGGCTTCCGACAGAATGCTGTCGCCCTCAGAAGATCCAGCCGGGAGGCTTCGGCGAGAGCTGCTATATGCCTGAAAAATAAGGCGATGCAGGCGGTTGGTTGCCTAGTAATTTACCGTCTCGACAATTTACTTTCTCGATCTTGACAATTGTCGGAGAGCTCTTTACGATTTCTCCTGGGTCGAGGTCCCGAACAAAACGGGATACCTGAAGAGAAAGGCGCTGTCGGGCGTTTCGCAGGGGCCGACATCCTGATAGGTATCTGTCCCAGGCCAAGAGGAGCCGAGGGTTGCCATGGCCCGGCTAGCCGTTAAACGTAAGGAGCAAGAGAACGCAGCGGCACGGCACAGGTCGTCCACGATCGGGGCGCTGGCCGCCCTCTTTGGGGGCTGGGCGCCATGCCCGCAGACGAATTGAGGGATACCTCACTAACATCTTCTGAGGAGTCCATCATGAACTCGTTTCCAACCAAGCTTAATCGGATGACATCAAGCTGGCAACTCACGCTTGTCCAGCTCTCCACAGTAGTTTTTCTCTGCGCCGCCAGTGCGGCAGCGCAAGCCGTAGTCGAATATGCGGGAGCAGTTGCGGCTGTCGGCGGTGGCGCAGCTAGCCTGGAAAAGCTGTCGCCGGCTCGCGTGCCGATCGGTTCGCTGACTTCCAGCCTCACTGCACCCGAGACCAGGGCAGAGCAGACGCCGTCTGCGCACCTGCCGTTGCGGGCCGTGGAAGATGTGATGGGTGGAAACCGCCGGGCGCTCGAGGCCAAGGCCGGCAAAGATGCGGCCAAAATGATGTTGCGCTCACAACCCGATGGTGCGTGGGTCTTGATTAGCGGAAAGGGAGTCGGTAAGACTCCCCTGTTGCTCATTTTGGCTCCCGGTGTTTACAAAGTTGAGATGCTCATCGCACAAAGGGAGTCAAGCCTAAAGCAGGTTGATCTGCTTCCCAAGGAGACACGCGAAGTCCTTCTGACTTTGGCGGCCCGATACCCCAACCACGTCGAAGTGTCATGGCAGCGACATTAAAGGACAAAAGAGGAGGTTCGCATGGGTGGATTGCAGTTTGACCGTAAGCCATATATACCAGGAGAGGTGCCACGTCCCCCCGTTCACGTGCAGGATCGGCTTACCTATGCGCTCGCGATCGTAGCGATCCTGGGGGCCGGATATGCCGCTTACAAGATTTTAGGGAGTGGCCCGGCTCCAGACATTAGTGGGGAAACCGCCGAACTTAACCGCACCGCAGCCAGACTCACCGATATCGAACGCCGTCTGGCCGCCATGGAAGAGCGTCTCAATGCACCGAAACCTGCGGCTCCTCGAGTCGCGGTGAAGGCGGAACCAGCGAAGACCGCGGCTCCTGCGGCTTCTGCGCCTCCCGCGCCGCTGCGCGTTCGCGTTTGGCCGGCGCCCAAACCGCAACCCGAGCTCCCAGCCGCGCCTCAGCCTGCGCCCGATCTTAACGCCTTGCGAGAAGAAGGTGAGCAGGCGCTCAGCTCCCTTCGGAGCGACGTGACGGCGACTCAACAGCAGTGGGCGGCCACTGCGGACCGGCTGGGAAACGTAGTAGGGGAGCTGAACTCGCAGCATCAAGAAATCGAACGCAACCAGGAAGGCTTGGCGCAACTGGCAGGACATTTCGAGCGCGACAGTGTGCCCTTCACCCTGCGAAAAGACGGGATCAAACAACAAGTCGGACCGGTGAAACTGCTGCTCGAGAGTACGGATATCAAGAACTCCCGGTACACCATGCGACTCTTCTTCCAGGATAAATGGATCGAATTGAAGGACCGGGCGCTCAACGAGGCCATCCAATTCTACGGGCCGAGCGGCGAAGTCGCGCTCGAGCTGATGGTGGATCGCATCGCCAAGGAAGCCGTGGTGGGAAGACTGGCACTCCCTCCGCAGACCAAAGCCAGCCGCTAAACTCTAGCCGGGATTTCTCAGAGGGTTTCACAAAACTCTAAGTGGTTTAGCTGCAAGTAGTTACAGGCCTCTATTGCGCCGTTATCCTAATCACCGCAAACCCTTGTGCTGCAAGGACTTAGTTCTTGACTAGGCTATTTTCTTGCCGAGTTAGGGGTCTTTTGCGACCCGTCCAAAAGCCTGGTTAGGAAAGCCCCGGTTTCGTGAAACCCTGCTATTCGTCGTCATGAACTCTCTGCCTCCCTTGCTTTTGCTCTTCCTAACCCTCCTCATAATGGGTCATGCTCGGGGCGTTCGAAAAGGCACGTTTCACAAAACCGCGAGGCCAGGATGGAACCGCCCCGACTCTTTCATGCCGAGCATCTGTCGGTCCGACTTGCTTATCAGAATTTGTTCTCTCACCTACCCACCTTCCCACCGCACGGCCCAGCGATTTCGTTCCCAGGGGGACGACCACCGATTGATCGCAATGCTTTACTCCGCGCCTTGATCTACCGCGCCCTTCGCCGGCTCGCCTCGCTGAGTGATCTGGTGCAAGCCCTCCGGGAAAATCCCGCCGTGCTCGAGGCTGTCGGTCTGGACCCGCTCGGTGAGATCCCCTCCGTCGAGCGCTTCTCGGACTGGCTGCGCTCCGCTCCGCAGGAGTCCTTGCAAAATATCCGCCTGCGGCTTCTGCAAGCGCTCTTCGCGGAGGGCGCTTTCACCGGTCGCATCTTGGCACTCGATAGTTGTCCCCTCCTCTCTCCCGTGCGGGAGAACAATTTAAAAACCGCCGTGCGTGATCGTTTCAACAAGCAGCGCTTGCCCAAAGGTGATCCCACGGCTCGTCTCGGCGTACTGACCAGCTTCGCGCGCGGCGACTCCCGAAGAGTTATTTACTTCTGGGGCTACCGCAATCATGTGGTCGTCGACACCGAAACTGAACTCCCGCTTTGGGAGCAAACCGAACCCGCCGATCGTAAGGACAGCCCGCTCGCCGTGCCTTTGCTTCGCGCCTTGCTCGACCGTCTCCCCTTGCCGGTCGAGGCGGTTTGTGGCGACACCGCTTATGATGCCGACGCCCTGCTGAAGTTCACCGTCGAGGAACTGCACGCTCAACCGGTCGTCGCACCGCATCCTCGCCGCCATGCCAACCCCGACTTCCGGGTGCAGGGCGCTGCCGTCGTCTGCCCCGCCAACCTCGAAATGTTCCGCCGCGGTAAAATGACACCCCGGCGCACCGGCATCAGCTATATCCAGTTTTCGTGCCCTCTCCACTATGATCGCACCCTGCAGCAACGATTCTTGATGTGCCCCGCTGCTCACCCCAAATTCCTTCAGCAGAAGGGCTGCAATTACCTGCTGCGCACGAGCCCCAATATCCGCTCACAGATTCCGTATGGTTCAGAATCGTTCCGGCAGCTGTATCGAGAGCGGACGGCGGTGGAACGGGTCTTCTCGCGCCTGCTCACCATCGCCATGCAAGACCTGCCGACGCGCGGCCTCGACTCGGCTCGTAACCTCTGCACCATCGCTCACATCACGGTGTTGCTCGTCGCCTTGGCCGCCCACCGAAGCGGGTGCTCCGACCAACTGGCCTTTGTACGATCCTTCCTCCCAAACCTCGTAGCGACAG
Source organism: uncultured Acidobacteriota bacterium (assembly GCA_963831905.1). Taxonomy (GTDB): domain Bacteria; phylum Acidobacteriota; class Terriglobia; order UBA7540; family UBA7540; genus CAVROP01. The sequence continues at coordinate 268,987 of CAWHRX010000011.1, forward strand.
GCCCGGAAAAGCTAGTTTTGTGAAACCCTATTTCTCATGGGAGTGTGGCAGCTTGCTGGCGCACTCCAAAATCGGACCCTCGCTGTTTAGAGAAAGATTGGAGCAAATCAAGCGGGAAGCCGAATCACGAGCATGCGAGCACGTTAACAGTTTACTGGAGACCACACGAGCCCGGCTCTTGGAGGAAGACGGTGATAGCAGCGTAATCCTACGCCTCCTGATGGAAAGAAGAGAACGGGCGAAGCCCCGTCATGAAACGGCGGGAACCTCAGCCCAGGCGGACCTGTTCAAGGTGCTCAGAACCACGCGAGGCAGGCTGCCGGATAGTGCGGTTGAGAGACCGCAGTGCACAATGTCCCGCACGCTCACATCAACCCCGGCCTCGTGCCCCTTTCTCCTTTCGTACCCGCTCAGCCAGAAAGCTCTTGAACAGGGATTGGCAGGGAACATCGAGCAGATTTGCGAGCGGCTTCAACTGCGCAAGCAGCGTAACCGGCATGCGGAGTGAAACCGTCCGCGGGGGGCTCAGGGTTTGGAAATACCACGCGCTGGGCCTTCGTCTAATCAAGATACTCGCTTGGGCCTTTGCGCACGCAGAAATCCCGCTCCGGTTCTTCGATGAGGCGGGTGCGGGAATGGGCCGGGTGGTGAAGCCAGAAGTGCAGCGCGCTCGAGAACCAGCAGGTGCACCACAAGATCAAGCCGAGCCAGCAACGGAATGATGCACTCGCGAACCTTGTGACGCTTTGCGCATACTGCCACCTGGAAGAGCACGGGCAGCTATTCTATTCAGTCCCAAGCGCCAGCGTGTGCAGCAAGCCCAAGCCTCGTGCGAAGTGTAGACCCTCTCGGAAGAAATTTCCGGAGTTAACAATCTGCGGTTGCCGGCAAATGGCAATGGGCGAGCCCTTGAGGCGCAGGTTCTGAAATCGCCTTTGGGTGGAGACGGGCCTGGTATCTGGTTCGCCCGAGATTGAAAACTCCGATCCAGCTTTTAAGTCCGTGGGCGACCTCGGCGACAGCCGCAGCGAAGGGTTGAGGTTGCCTGCGGATTTACCTTGCAATTCTTCCACTATTTGACATAATTACTATGTTGTGATTCCGCGCCTGGTTACAAAACGGCTCCGGAAGGCGCTGGGTGCCTTCCCGGCGGTGGCCTTGCTCGGCGCCCGTCAGGTCGGCAAGACCACTCTGGCAACCCGGCTCGCTGACGAGGAGGGCGACCGCGCCCTGTATCTCGACCTGGAGCTTCCGTCGGACCGCGCCAAACTGGCCGATGCGGAGCTTTACTTAACCGGCCACGAGGACCAACTCGTCATTCTGGACGAGATCCATCGCACCCCAGGCATCTTTCAGGTGCTCCGTGGCGTCATTGACCGCCGGCGGCGGAAAGGGAGCAAGGTCGGCCAATTCCTCATGCTCGGCTCGGCCTCGATGGACCTGCTCCAGCAGTCTGCTGAAACGCTGGCTGGCCGCGTAACTTATCTTGAGCTCACCCCATTCTGCGCCGCCGAGGTGGTTAAGAACGATACCTCGGTCGCAGACCGGCTTTGGGTGCGTGGCGGGTTCCCCGACAGCTTTTTGGCTTCCAGTGAGACAACCAGCTTAGAATGGCGGCGGGCCTTCATTCAGACCTACTTAGAGCGCGACATTCCGATGCTCGGGCCCCGCATCCCCGCCGAGCCACTGCGCCGCTTTTGGCAGATGCTGGGGCATGCGCAGGGCCAACTGTTTCATGCCGCGCCGCTGGCCGCCGGCCTAGGCGTCAGCGGCCAAAGCGTGACACGCTACTTGGATGTCTTGGTGGACCTGCTTCTCGTGCGCCGTCTGCAACCCTGGGCGGGAAACCTCAGGAAGCGGCTGGTGCGCTCTCCTAAGGTCTATGTGCGCGACAGCGGTTTGGTGCATACGCTGCTCGGCATTCGCGACCAAGAAGAGTTGCTCGGTCATCCGGTCGTGGGGCCAAGTTGGGAGGGCTTCGTGATCGAGAACCTGCTGGCACAGGCGGGGGCGAGTACGAATGCGTGGTTCTATCGCAGCTCGGCCGGGGCGGAGATTGACTTACTCTTGGAATTCGGGGGCAGCCACCTGCACGCCGTGGAGATCAAACGCTCGGTAAGCGATCCGCGGCCGAGCAAGGGGTTCCATCTCGCCTGCGACGACTTGAAGGTGGGGGGGCGGTGGGTCATCTACCCGGGGCGGGAGCGGTACCGGCTCGACGCGCGTACCGAGGCCATTCCCTTCACCGCGGTGGCCCGGCCTGATTTCCGCTGGCCAGCTCAATCCCGCTGATGCCCGAGATATCATTAACGGGACTCTGGAATCTCCTTTCCGTTGTCGCACTAACGCGGCTCTCACTCGCCCGGCGATTAGTGAAGGACGATCGCCTCGCACCGAGTTAGCGGACTGGCGCTCGCCGTCAATTTCGCCGGCTAATTGTGCATTCCGGAACACCCGGTGATCCACGGCTCTCCTGCCCGGTGCAGATCTTGATGCTGAATCATCATCTCGTGATGTTGCTGCCGCCGGAAGACAAGGCGCTCCTTGCGGCTCCTGAAGAGCGTGAGGAGGAATTGTATCCCGCGGTAGGATGCCTGCAAGGTAACTTAGCCGGCCGGGCAGGGGAGGGAGATTTCGGAAAAGACCGGGAGACCGGCCTTCGACCATCGGAAGGAAGGGCGCCCCGGCCGCCACCGGCAGGCGAGCTATCAGTTCCTCCACTGACATGCCGGGCGGCATTGGAAACCAGCCTTAAGGCCGTCGAGTGACACGCGCACGGTCCCATCCCGTCCAGCCTAGCCTTTACGTCGTGCCCCCATCCCCACACCAAACTCGTACTGGGCGAATCTCCTCGGACCAATAGAGTTTGGCTCTCCGGTCTGCCGCTCCCCCCGGGTCGCGATCTTGTGCGCGGGAGAGTGGCTGGGCCTTTGCAGGTGGACGGTTTGAACGATCTAATTGAGCCCCTGAAATACCGAAGTTCCCCCCTTCACCGCACACCTAGACAGGATCGCAGTGGCCGCCAAGCCACAGAAAGGCCCTCAATACCGAAGGGTTTTTGAAGTTTCATGGCTGCCGGAGTGCTATTTCGGGAGGCGTTTGGGTCCAACCTCGGGCTCAATCTCGGGTCGGTATCCAGGCAATTCCAACCGCCTAGTCGTGTCCTCGGACACGGGAGTTTCGGAAGTATGTTGAACCCACAAGCTGGTAGCGGTGATGGGGTTGGGAACGTCAATATCCACCACATTGACCCTCCTCGATCTGCCGGACCCCCATCCTTAAATTCGAGCTGGCCTCAAGGTGGTGATTGTCCTGGAGCACATGTTATCGAAATAGGTAGAGATATCGAGTGTGGTCCTCCCCAGTCACCCAATGGCAAAGCTTGATGGCCAAAACAGACCGGCCACTGCTCCGACGTGGCCGAAATCTCCTGGCCCACTTCCGGCCATTATGTCCTTCGCGAACGGATCTCATAGCCGTGATCTTGAATTACTCCCCTTCGCGCCCGCTCGGCACAATTCGTGAGTTGAAGGACCTCACAAGCCCCTCTTTACGGCTTCGAGCTGCGGCAGCCGAGAGTCCGCGAATACTAATACTGCCGACGCGCACCGCCGATACGCTTCTTTTGTTAGAAAAAGTGGGAAACATGCCTTCTCACCGACCTGTTCTTACCAATTACAGTCAATATGTCCTTTTCATCCAGACGGTTAACGTGGCCAAAAAAATCTTTGAGCCGCGCCGAAGGACTCCCCCACGTTTGAGTATTAACAGTAGACGTCCTCGGCAGTTCAGAGGCGACGAAAGTTAAATCAGAATTGTAGAAATGAGGAAAGTATGAGGAAGACAGAATTTACTAATGGCGGCATACCCGGAACCAGTCCGGAGAAGCCAATGTCCAACACTGGGGAAGTCGGCGAACATAGAGGTAAGGTCGTTACGACCACCGCCGAACAACCCCCCTTTCGTACACGTAAGCTAGCAGAGGACGGCTTAGAATTCCGGGCACTTGAAGAAATCGGCCGGCACTTCTTAGCCAACCCCAATTATCGTAGTCGGGTACTGGAGTTTGCCAAAGACGGCTCGGTGCCGAGTTCGGAGAAGTACGTGGTAATCACCTTCCAGAGACTGGAGGAGCCCCCGTTCGGGTTGTTCTTGCTCAGAGCCACAAGCCATGAGGAAGCTCAAGCGGCTGCGAGAGCAGCGATAAAGGCAGAAGGTCTCCATCCGATGATCTGCTTTTCGTCCCACCTCAGTCTCGCTTTGGTAGCTGGCTAGCTTGCGAGGGGGCGCTCGAGTGGCACTGTTCAATTCTACCATGCCGCGGCGCCCCCTTCGTACCCTAGAACCAGTCCCGTTGCAATCGCGACCAAACACCCGGTGAGGAACCTTGCCTAGGGACAGGCATAGGTAGTGGCGCCGTTGCTCCGGCGGCCTGTACCACCAGGCGGAGATGGCCTTGGCGGGCGATAACCCCGCGACTGTGGCCCTCGCGCGCCATCTCGATGTTCGCCCCGTCAGCCTCTTGATACGAAGATTCTTAGGCACCGTCCGCCGTGTCCCCCTTCTTTGTCTGACATGCCGGACCGAATCATAGCCGCCACAGCTTTGCGTCTCGGTCTGCCACTTATCACTCGCGATCAGGGGATCAGAGCTTCTTCCGTTGGTAGATTCTCCGAAAAACACGCCTGCACATCTCGGCGAGAAACACCGCCGAACTTACTCGAGGCGTTGCGCAAGAAATCAGAAAACGTAGCCATCGGAAAACCGGCTCGCGGCGCTCAGCATTGGTGGCGATGGATTGAAGATCGCCCGGCTTGCAGATACGATGGTAGACCGGCACAAGGCCGTAGAATATAGCCGCGTCAGTAGCCTGAGGGAAGACAATTCCCTGAGGGGTGAACGGGAAGGCAAGGCAAAAGCCTCACCCAACCTACAACGTCCCAAGGTGGGCCAAATTAAACCGCCTAAATGGGCCAAAAGAAGTTGCCAAACGCATGAATTTTCGGGACAACGCCGACCCCCAAAGCGTGGTCTGCGCCAAGACTAAAATTGCTATCTTTCACGATCGCCTCGCAGGTAGAATGTGCTTATGGGAGATCGGAGTGGAGACTGGTTGCGTCAGGCAGAGGCGGACCTCAAGCATGCTGAACTGTCTCAAAGAGAGCGGGACTACGAGTGGAGTTGCTTCGCCGCGCAGCAGGCGGCCGAAAAGGCGGTGAAAGCGTTGTACATGTCACTGCACGGCGACGCCTGGGGGCACTCTCTACTGGTGCTCCTCCGATCGCTGCCGCAAGCCATTGCCGCTGCGGTTGGCCCTGAGATCCTGGATGCGGCTCGAGCTCTCGATAAGCTTTACTTTCCTACACGCTATCCGAATGGGTTCGATATGGGGGCACCTGCTGATTACTTTACGGAGCGCGACGCGCGTGAGTCGGTTGCGTATGCAAAATCCATTCTTACGTTCTGCCGGGCCCACCTTTCGGGACCGGTATGAGATCCTTGGACTGGCGCGGGAGGCCGCGGCCCGCATGGGCGCGGCGTGCCCCGAGGTCGAGCAGGTGGTGCTATTCGGATCTTTCGCCCGCAACGACTACGGCGTGCACAGCGATCTGGATCTGCTGGTGATTCTTGATCGGACGGAGAAGTCCGTATTCCAACGACTGGACGAGTATCTTCCCTGGGCACCCGCATATCCGACGGACATTCTGCCGCTAACTCGCTCCGAAGTCCAATCACGTCTTGAGCGGTCAGACCCGTTTCTCCGCCGCGCGCTCAACGAAGGCATCACGCTCTATTCGCGCCCCGCGTCGGGTAAGTGAGTGCCGCAGCGCCAGCTTCTCCACCCCTGCCACTCCTTAGAAACGAGGGGAATCCTTTTATGGGTAGGGGGAATGGCGCGGCAGGCTGGAGTCAAGTCGATCGGTGAAATAACTGAATTCGTCGTTGCCGAAGCTCGGGGGTACCTCCAAGGTACACCGTGCCCGCGAACCAACCAGGGCTTCAGTGGCCGCGAAGGCCAGGCAAAGCCCCCATCAATGAAGCCCACACCAAAGCGATTGCCGTGATAGGTGCGACCTGAAATCTTGAGTTGGTCAGAGGCTTTGCTCTCCGGGGGGCGAATCCGTCTTTGGCCTGAAAGCCGGACTGGAGCCCCCTCCTGTGGCAGCTCCTGAAGGAGTTTGGGAAGCATACCCCTGGTCCCACGCTCGTTCATATCTCGTTTTAGTCTTTTCGGAGAGCCAAGCCCCCACTTTCTTACAGGTTCAACGGACTGGGCGAAGTCCGTCTGGTTTTCTGGCTATCAGTGGGGCCGGAACTAGACATTGCCCCTTCTGTTTCGTTTTCCTACCCTTACCGCATCCCATTGCTTCCAAATCGTACACGGAAGTACGTTCCCCGTCTCGATATGTCTCTTGCAGTTGCCACTTCTTTCCATCTTGGCTGCAGAACCGGAGCCACACATAGGGTAGATAGCATTCCACAATCTCACTCAGCACGAGCTCGTTAGCAGCCTTCGTCAGTTTGAAGGTGTCCTACTTCCTTAGTTTACAGCTTCGGGCTGAGGTGGCCTCGAGTCCACTTGATCATAATACTAGCGGTGCGCCCCGCCGACGCGCTTTTTTTTAAAGAAAAATGGGAATATGCCTTCTTACCGGCTTGGTGTTACCTATTCATTTGATATATCCGTTTCATCCAGACGCTTGATCTGGCCAAAAATATTCTTTGAGCTGCGCCAAGAGACTCTCCCAAATTTGAGTATTAAGAATTGTCGCGCGTTTCGGTTCAGAAGCGACGAACGTAAATCACGCTATAAGGAGTCAGTAATCTATGTTGATATTCCGTTCTACAAATGCAAAAGGCGGCGCATCCGGAACCACTCCGGAGAAGCCAAAGTATAACCCCAGGGAAGTCGGCGAGCCCGCACGTAAGTCCACTCCGTCCGCCGCTGAACCCCGCATTCGAGTATGGAGGCTGGAAGAGGGTGTCAAGGCAAAGTAGAAAGTTCCTAATCTGAGCAAAGTAGAAAGTTCCGCTTTTCGTTCTTTGGCGGCTAACCGGAGGAGCCCGTAGGGCGACGGAGGTTAGCCGCCAAAGAACGTCGGCGACCCGCCCCGTGTCGCGTCCGGCAGAATTACTCCTAAAGGAGGACTCTTCCGGAGATGGAAATCTTTCATCCAGTTGTGCACAACCTTGGGACGAATCCTCGGCGCGCTTGCCGGTTTCCGGGGTGAGGGCGTTTTCGGTTGAGCCAGGCACTCCGCCACGCTCAGGCCGTACTCACGAAACTTCACCGCCATGCTCCCGTCCAGCCGTTGCTCCACTCGCACCCGACCGCCCCGCAGTCCGGGGCGGATATCACCGCGTGCGATCTGGAAGATCTTCCCCTGATAGCGAATCGTGTAGTCGGAGGTCACGATCCGTTCTTCCACCACACTCAAGATCGACTTCAGCTCATGCTCCGCGCGCAGGGGACGATGCGCATCCGTGCTGCTCGCCGGCAGCACCGTGAAGGTCTGGTTCCAGTGCGGCAGGTATTCTTGCTCGAGATAAGTCTGCGCCGCGGGCAGGGTCTCAGCCCGCGCCAGACGTAACCCTTTCACCAAGCGGTCCTGCGCCGTGCCGAAGAAGCGTTCGATGCGACCCTTGGCCTGGGGTGAATGCGCCGGGATCCAACCAATCCCCAGTTCCCGCAGGCCACGCCCGATCTGCGTCAACTCTTCCTTCACCGCTTCATCAGCGGCTTCCAGCACCGGCCGGTTCACCGTAAACAGGCTGCTCTTGTCCGTATAAAACTCCACCGGCCGACCCCAACCCTCCAGGTACCCCCAGAGCACGCGCAGGTTCTCCTCCGTGCTGTCCCGCTCCACAAAACGTGCATAGGCTTGGCTGCTGGCGTCATCGATCATGGCCACCAGGTACAGCCTCGGTCCCCGCCCTTCCAGCCAGTCGTGCTCCGACGTGTCCCATTGCACCAACTCTCCCCGGAAACTCCGGCGCTGCCTCCACACGTGCACCTCCTCGACTGGGCGCCGCTTCCCCCGCCGCAACCCCGCGGCCATCATCCACTGCCGCAGCGTCTCCTTGCTCACCTCCACCGCGTGCTCTTTCGCCAAGTACTCGCAGGCTAGCGTGGGGCCAAAGTCTCCGTACTTCGCTTTCACCAGCTTCAGCGCCTGGGCGCGCAGACTCTCCGCTAAGCGCCGATTCGACGCCCGGCCCCGCAGTCGGTGCACGATACCGCCGTCGCCTTCTTTCTTCACCCGTACCAGCAGCTTCCTCACCCAGCGGTCCGTTACGCCCAACTGCTGCGCCGCCGCCCCTTGCGTGAAATGTCCTTGCTGCAGCTCATGCAATACCTTTAGCCGATCCCGTTCCTTCGTGTTCATCACCAGCAGCTCCTGTTTGCTCATCCGGCAAGTTTGCCGACTTTCAACAGGAACTTTCTACTTTGCTGGAATAGGAACTTCTCACTTTGCTGCGACAGGAGGCTGGAAGAGGGTAGTGCAGAGATCCGGTTTGTTGATACACTTGCTCACCACCTTTTATCCAACTCCGATAACTGTGAGCTGGCATTGGAATTTGCTAAAGATGTGTCAGTGCCGAGCTCTGAGAAATTCTTGGTTATCACCGTCCAGAGACTGAAGGACCCCGAGATTGATTGGTTTCTGGTCCGAGCGAAGAGTCATTCGGAAGCAGGAGCGGTTGCGATGGAAGCTGCAAAGGCAAAAGGTCTCGATCCGATGACAAGCTTTTCGACCCATATCAGTCTCGCTTGGCTACCTGGCTAGCTGGCGTGGGGGCGCTGCGGCGACACCATTCAATAGTACCCAGCCGTCGGCGCCCCCTCGTACGGACAGGCATACGGGGCGGGTTCCGCTGTTTCCTCTTCCTGTACCATCCCACTTCCGGTGCGCGCGTCGATTGATCCGAGGGGCTTGGCGCCCGTTCCGCGCAGTTTCTTGACTATGGCCCCCTTTAAACGAAAGGGCAGAGCAATTGTCTTAGCTGCTGACTCTGTTCTTTGTTAAGAGGAGTAATCTCAATGGTTGTCAATTCACATTTCACACCACAGGAAGGACCGAGCGCCGGCGTTCGCCGGCACCAGTCCCAATGTTCCGTTTGTTCTCATCCCCAGCGCCAGGAGATCGAGGACGCCTGGCTTAACTGGGCCAACACAACCGAACTGGCGGACAAATACAGACTCAGCCGGGACGCTCTCTACCGCCACATGCACGCTTTGGGCTGCTATAGCGAGCGGCAAAGCAGACGCAAGCGCTTGTATGAAAACATCCTTGAGCGTGCGCAAATGACATCGTTCCGGGGGTCCGACCTCGTGAGGATTCTCAAGGAATACGCATTGCTTTGCGAGCGGGAAGAGGCGAACCAGGCTGCTAGCGTACCTGATCAAGAGGTGCTCGACCCGGTGCCAGGGCAGGAATCTGAAGTTCCTGCCGGAGAAGGGTCTCCACTGGAGGAACCAACGCCTCTGCCCGTGTCGGAGGTTGAATCAGTTCCGACGGCCGAGGGTGATGAGCAAGCTGAACCGGCGGTAACGCCCCCGGCCAGTCCGGAAGCACAGGTCCTGGAAGCTGCTGTCACCAATACGGTGCAGTAGAGGTCGGGGTAAGCAACGGCGGGCGGTGATCTCCGGCCAGGACGAAGGTGAGGTGTCTCTCCCTCCAGTCGGCCGAAAACCGCCCTCCGTTCCGCCTCAATGTTCCGCAGTTTAACGACTTTGGGTTCGTTAGTACGGAGCGGCTCGGCGGGTGTTGGGAGCAAGAATCTAGGCGGAGGCGCGTCTTCCTGGGGCACCGCCACAATTACGGGATCCGTATGCGCAGCCTCGGGAGTTGGCAAGGCAAGTTGGGCAGCGATACTGGAGGGAGTAGTGTATGGGCACAGTCGACTTCGGCACCAGCGTGCCGCAACGCCAGAATGAAAGCGATAGGGGGAAGCGGATCGAGAAGCCTTCGGCGTCCACGACTTTGGACCTAATCCGCAGCAGGCTGCAGGACCCCAACTTTGATGCTTACGAATTGATGCGCCTGGTGACTTACGTGATGGCCACGGTTGCGAGGCGCATGCACGAGTTGGGGTTCACGGTGGAAGAGCTGTACATTCGGCACTGCCTTTACGAGTGCATCAACCCTCTCCGCGCGCTGGGGCGTTCCATTATCGAGACGGACAAATTGCGAGGAAGAGCGGACGTCATTTACTGGGACGGCGAGGCGATACAGAAGGTGGGAGAAACGATGACGGGCTGGTTTTGTGAAGCGTTGGCCCAAGCGGGACTGACGGACTTCCAGCGTCAGGTTGTGATGCGGAATTACCGAGATTTAGCGGCTGCCAACGAACCCCAGTTGCGGCGTGAAACGGAGAGGTAGACGCATAAGGCTAGACGGGACCAATGCCCTAGCGCCCCGCGCAGACGCTTCCCGCGGCCCGGTCGAGGGAACGGTCAGCTTCGCGATGACGGCGCTCAAAGGCTAGCCGAACTTCGTCACGGAAGATGCGATTGTAACTTTTTCCATGGATTTTTGGCTGCCAAGCCTTTGGCGTTCAATGAACGGGTTTCGGGAATCGCGTGTAGTGTAAACCTACCCTGTTGATTTGGGCTGAAATTGTTGGCAAGTTGAAGGCATGTTCCTGCGCGAACTGCGGCCGAAGAAAGACGGGAAGGAGCACAGCTACTGGTCGCTGGTGGAGACCGCACGCACGCCGGAAGGGCCGCGGCAGAGGACGCTGTGTTACCTGGGCGAGTTGAACTGGTCGGCGCAGGCGCGCTGGCAAAAGAGCATTGCGGTTTTCAACGAGCAAGGTGAGAGCCGACAACTCAAGCGGTTTCCTTCCGAGGTGGAGCCGCCCGAGAATGACCCGGACGTGGCGCGGGTGCTGTTGAAGAAGGTGCGGCTGGAGCGGCCGCGGCAGTTCGGAAATTGTTTTCTGGCGCTGGAGCTTGGGAAGCGGCTGGGGCTGGACGATTTCTGGCGGGCGCAACTGGATCACGAACCGGCCGAAGTGCCCTGGTCGCGGGGGGCGGCGGTATTGGCGATGAATCGGCTTTGTGCACCGGGTAGTGAGTTGGCGATCGAGGAGCGCTGGTATCCCATGACGGCGCTGGACGATCTGCTGCAGATTCCGCAAGGCAGCGTGAATGACAGCCGGCTGTATCGTTGTTTGGATCGACTGATCTCCCACAAGACGGAACTGGAGCGGCATTGGCGCGGGCGCTATGGGGAGCTGCTTGGAGCGGAGTTTGATGTGCTGGTCTACGATTTGACCAGCAGCTATGTGGAGGGCGGGGCGGCCAAGGATCCCCTGTTACAGCGGGGCTACTCGCGGGATCATCGTCCGGACTGCAAGCAGGTGGTGATCGCGCTGATGGTCAATGCCGAAGGTTTTCCATTGAGCTATGAAACCTTCGACGGCAACCGCGCCGACGTGACGACCGTAGAAGTGGTGATGCGGATGGTGGAGCGGAAGTACGGGCGGGCGCGGCGGGTGTGGGTATTTGATCGTGGCGTGGTCAGGGAGGAGAACTTGGCGGCGCTACGGCGGCGGAACGGACAATACCTGGTGGGCACGCCGCGCTCGAAGCTGAAGCAGGTCGAAGGGGAGTTGCTAACGGGAGGTTGGGAGCGGGTGGGGGAGGACGTGGAGGTGAAGCGGGTGCCCATGCCAGGCGGTGAGGAGACCTATGTGCTGTGCCGGACCACGGCTCGGAGGGAGAAGGAGAAAGCCATCCGCAGCCGTTTTTCGACGCAGATCGAGAAGGCTCTGGAAGGGTTGGCGCAAAGGGTGGCGACGGGCAAGTTGAAGGACCGAGGCAAGATCGAACGGCGCTTGGGACGGATCGAAGCGCGCTACCCCTCCGTCGCTGATTTATACCAGGGGCGAGTAGTCGAGACTCCGGCGGGACTGCGGGTGGAGTGGCAGATGCTGGCGGACCGGCGGGTGTGGCAGGAAAGGCGGGAAGGGGCGTATCTGCTGCGGACCAACCTGGCGGCGGAATCGGCGGCGGAGTTGTGGACGAAATATATTCAGTTGACGGAGGTGGAAGCAGCCTTCCGAGTGCTCAAAAGCGAATTGTCCCTCCGCCCCTTGTTCCCTCAACTCGAGCATCGAGTCAAGGCGCACATCTTGGTGGCCTTTCTGGGTTACGCGCTCTGGGTCAGGCTGAAACACCTGTTGCGGCGGAAGCACAGCCCGCTGACGCCCGCCCGGGCGCTGAGTCTGCTGGCGAGCGTGCAGAGTGCCGACATCATTCTGCCCCCCACCGATGGTCGCGAGATCCGACTGCGCCGCGTGACTACACCCTCGCCCGAACAGAACCAGGTCCTGAGAACACTCGGAATTGCACTTCCCGGGCGCCTCGATTTGAACTTCGAATGTAGTGTAAACTCGGCAACCGCCTGATTGATTGTGAAGACGTTAACGGGCGTTTACCCTGTTTCGTGACGAACTTGGGCTAGGAACCCTTCGGCGAGCCGAGAGGGATAACAAGTTACATCGCAGGGCGGGCGCGATGGAGAGCGTGCCCCAAGCGCAGTGGATGCGGGCAGTTGGGCTAATGGACCCCGGGAGAGGCTTAGATGACAGAGATGGCTGCGTGATCGCGACGGGCCGATGATGAGCGCAAGGTGCAACACCTCGCAAGGGTCGTTAGGGACTAAGTTACTGATTGCAAAGGGCTAGACCACTTGCAGGGTGCAACACTTTTGAATCTGGGAGCGCGCTGTTCATCCCTGGTACCGAAGTTTCCCGAGGGGCGGTGCAGGACGGAAGCAAGAGCTAAGCGCATCACCAAGATGGCATATTGGTTGTTGTCTACGAAGCAAGGGGTTGGGTGTTCGAATCACCCCGGGCGTACCAACCTATTCGGATATAAGGACTTAGCAAAAGAATGCCGCATACAGGAATCCGCTTCAAGACTGAGAGAACCCCCTCTGCATCAACATTAAGTCACTACAAATAAAAGACTTATCTGGCAGGGAGAGCACTTGCTTAGAAAGCAGGGGGCGGGAGTCCCAATCACCGCAGGCGCGCCAGAATCAGCAACTTACAAGCATCACTACCAGTAAGGTTGCTTCGACCGTACCAAAAAGAGCCTACAGTTGGTGAACTGTACTAAAATTCCATTTTTACTTCCCAGTAAACAGGGCATGGACACAACGGAGAGCAACTTTACATTGTAAGCGATACAGCGCCGTCGGCGATGAGGTCCCACCTGGGTGTTGCCGCAAAGGCAGGGGCGTGTCCGTCAATTGCTCCCTGTTGATCGGAGCAAATGATGAGTTTACGCTTCGCCCCGCTCTCAATGGGAGTCGAAGGTACTTCTTGCTTGTGCATACGAACAACTCTGAGCAAGTGCAATCTATAATAGCCCCCTGCAGCGGCATATCAAGAAAATCAATCGGCGTACCGTGATCCAGGATATAAAAGGATTTCTTCGAGGCTTTCAGAACGTACTTTTCTATGGCGCAAGCCTTGCCTCCGGCGGGAGTGACATCCTCGATGTCATAGAGCTACGCAAGTCCTTCGAGATCAAACTCGATGTTCTTGGAGGAGGCGCTGCACAATATCGCGCCATCTTTAATGTCGTTAACGTCAGCAACCTGATCGCGCTGGTGGCGATCTTAGCGGGCGCCTCGGGGTGGTTTCTGACCAGCCGGATTCAATACGAGGAATTGTTGGAGCTGAACGTGTATGTGGCGCGAGCCGTACACTCGCAGCGGCACGTGCTGGCCAATCAAATTCTGATTCGCAATGCCTCGCATCACTTGGAAGCGGCCGCAAAGTTGGAGGAGAGTTGGCGGGTTCTGGTCAGCACGCTCGAGGCTCTCGACTTTGACGAGGTCTCGTCGGACCTTCCCAAATGGCCGAATGACCGCGCGCCGGCTCTTCCCGGATGGTCGCGTTTGGATGAGGGCCGCTCTGGGGATCGCTGGCACGTTTCCATCCCGCTCCATGCCGGTGAGAGGGTGGTGGGAGAGTTGCAGCTTTATCGTGAACTCGCCAAGGGTCGCCTGCTCTTCCAATTCTCCTCGCTGCTGGATACGTTGATCCCGTCCTTCGAGAACCAGCTTCAGCGCTGTTATGAGGCGCAGGAAAAAGCCCTGGCTGGCGAACGCGGCGTGCTGCAAAGTCCGACGGTGCCTCTCCTCATCCGTGAGCACGACTTGAGGGCGCGTGGAGAGGAGCGCACGGAGTTCCTGCCAAGCCCAGCGGGGACTGCGCGGAGCCTGGGAGAGCGCAGCGAAAATGGCCCTTTGGGCTTGCCGGCCTTCCATCACTACCGCGTAGTCGATGTCGAGCGAATAGTATGGCGAAGACGTTTCCTTCAAACACCCCTCTTGACGGCCAACAGAAGTGTGTTAAACTCCTGTTGATGGTCAAAAGGAGTGGTATGACATCTTCCAGGAGCGAAGTCCTGCAGGGCACACTCGATTTGCTGGTGTTGAAGACGCTCGATTCCATGGGGCCCATGCACGGCTTCGGGATCGCCCTGCGCATCCAGCAGGTTTCCGAAGACTTGCTGCAATTGAACCAGGGAACTCTCTACCCCGCCCTCCTGCGTCTTGAGCAGCGCCACTGGATCGCGTCCAAGTGGGGCATTTCCGAAAACAACCGCAAGGCGAAGTACTATTCGCTTACCCGCGCAGGACGCAAGCAGCTCCAGGAAGAAGCGGAAAGCTGGGAACGCATGTCGGCCATGATCAACCGTGTGCTGAGGACGACCTAACCGATGCTCGAACGTTGCCGCGTTTTCATTCACCGCCTCGCAGCGCTCTTCCGCCGTCGTCATCTCGAGGAGGATCTCGAGGCGGAACTGCGCTCGCACTTGGAGATGGCCGTGGAACTGAATCTGCGCCGAGGCATGACCGCCGAGGAGGCTCGCCGCGAGGCGGTTCGCCACTTTGGCGGAGTCGAGCAGATCAAGGAGATCTACCGCGACCAGAGAGGACTGCCTGTGATCGAGACCGTCCTGCAAGACCTGCGCTTCGGATTGCGAATGCTGCGGCGGAGTCCGGGATTTTCCAGCCTGGCGATTCTTTGCCTGACCTTAGGAATCGGCGCCAATGCCGCGGTGTTTAGTTGGATCGAAGGGATCTTGTTCCGTCCCTACCCGGCCGTCACCCATCAGGAGCAACTGCTCGCCGTCGCCGGAACGGCACGCGGGGAGTCTGGCCCTACGGAGATTTCCTGGCCGGATCTCATCGATTTCGAGAGGGGCTGCACGCTCTGCGACGCCTTCATTGTGAGCAAGATTATGGGGACCACGCTCAGCGTGGGTGACCGCGCCGAGCGCGCCGTTGGCAGCATTGTATCGGCGAATTATTTTGAAGCCATCGGGGTTCATCCGATTCTTGGCCGCGGATTCGAGCCCGGCGAAGACTCGGGGCGGAACGCCCACCCGGTGACCGTGATCAGTTACCAGCTTTGGCAAGGACGATTCAAGGGCGACCCGCAAATTATCGGAAAGACCCAGCGACTCGGCGGCCTCCCGCACACGATCATCGGGGTCGCGCCCGAGGGGTTTTATGGGACCTTCGTGGGATGGGCGATGCAGTTCTGGGTTCCGGCGTCGATGGAGGAACTCTTCGAAGCGGGCGGCTACAAACTGGAGGACCGGGGCGCGCGATGGATTGAAGCCTACGTGCGACTCAAGCCCGGCGTGACTCGCCGGCAGGCGCAGGAGCAGATTTCGGGCGTGGCGAAACGATTGGAGGCCGACTATCCGGCAACTAACCGCGGTTACGGCATCAAGCTCTGGCCGTTATGGCAAACGCCATTTAACAACGCCGGCACGCTGCTCCCCACGCTGGAAATCATGCTCGCCGTGGTCGCGTTTGTGCTGCTCATCGCGTGCGCGAACGTCGGCAATCTCCTGCTGGTCAGGTCCTTCGCGCGACGCCGTGAAATGACGGTCCGGATCGCCATCGGCGGCGGCCGCAGCCGCCTGTTGCAGCAACTGCTCACCGAAAGCCTGATCCTCGCGACTTTGGGCGCCGCCGGCGGACTGCTCGTTGCGCACTGGTGCCGTCGCGCGCTCATGCTGCTCTTCCCCGCGCGGGGTGGCGTCGCGATGCACCTGCCGGGCGAAATCGATTGGCGCGTTCTGGCGCTGAGCGCCGGGGTTTGCCTGGTAACGACGCTCCTACTCGGCCTGGTGCCAGCGATCGAGACCCGCAAGCTCGATCTTGCCGGCGCGTTGAAGCTCGACTCGGTGGGGGTGGTTGGTTCTGGTGGAACAGCGAGGGTCAGCTCGGGCCTGGTTCTGGTGCAGGTATCGCTGAGTTTCGTCTTGCTGGTCGGAGCGGGACTGCTATTGCAGAGCCTGCAGAAGATCCGGACGGGCAGCCCCGGTTTTTCGACGCACGGGGTGCTTTTCACTGCTATCGATTTGGTCTCGGCGGAATACGGTACGGAGCGCGCCAGGGATTTTCAGGACGCGCTGATCGATCGCGTGAGGGCACTGCCCGGCGTCACGTCGGCAGCGTTCGCGCGAAGCACCCCGCTGGGTTATGGAAGCTTTTCTTCCACGCCCATTGCCGTGGATGGCTACCAACCCCCGCCTGAGGAGTCGCCCACCGTCGAGTACAACGAAGTGGGGCCGGATTACTTCGTGACCATGGGAATCCCTTTGGTCTCCGGCCGGGAATTCACCCGCGAGGACGACGAGAAGTCTGCGCTGGTGGCCGTCGTAAATGAAACGATGGCCGCGCGGTATTGGCGCGGCAGGAATCCGATTGGCCAGCGCGTTCAGGTGAAGGGCCGATGGGTGCAGGTGGTGGGTGTGGCAAAAGACTCCAAGTACGAGAGCATTCGTGAGGCACCCAAACCCTTTTTCTATGTGCCTAGGCGCCAGAATTTCTCGATTGGGGCAGGCCTGTATATCCGAACGCCGCTCGGTGAGGAGACGATGACGTCGGCGCTGACGCGCGAAGTGCACGCCCTGGACCCGGACCTTGCGCTCTACGAGGTGATCACCCTGCAGGACCAGGTGGATCGCTCGACATCGCCGCAACTGGTGGCCGTAACTCTGGTTGGTGTCCTGAGCGGGTTGGCCGTGCTACTCGCTGCCATCGGACTCTATGGTGTGATGTCGTATGCAGTGTCGCAGAGCAGGCGCGAACTGGGGCTACGCATGGCGCTGGGAGCGTGCCCATGCGATCTTTTGCGGCTCGTCATGCGGCACGGTATGACGTTGATGGCTGGCGGCGTCGCCCTCGGCGCAGGGGCGGCGCTAGGATTGACGCGCCTGCTCGGGTACCTGCTCTACCACGTGAGCCCACGCGACCCGATGGCGTTTGGGTCGGCATTCGTGGTGATGACCCTCGTCTCCGTGGCAGCGAGTTTGTTGCCCGCCTGGCGCGCTAGCCGAACCGATCCGGTGGGGGCCCTGCGGGGTTGATTCTACATCCGAATCCTGTGCGCTTGGAGCGGCTTTGACTGACACCGCTTCACAAGGTTCCCCTGCCACATTGCCGGATAAAGCGATGTACGGAAACGGAGCTGACTTAAAATGCCCTTTCGGTACAACATCGAGAAGTTCCGCCGCCAACTCGAGGGTGAAAGCGTAAGCGCAACGACGCCGGATGCTGCGTAGTATAATCGTAGTGCGAGTGATCCGGCGTGGCGCCCGGATGCACGTGCCTTGACGCTGAAAGGCTTCACCTCTGAGTGGCAAACCATCTGCAAAGCATCGCGATTTCGCTGGGATTGTTGGCTGGCGCATCTCTGGCACTCGCCCAGGCGCCGCCGACGGTTCGCCCCGCGCCTCCTACCCGCGACCCCCATACGCCTGGGTATGTCACTGCTACCGAGCTACCCGATGGTAGCAATCCGCCGGCGGACGCGGACGGGAACTTCGTCATCGGCCCCACTCACCAGCCTGCCGCTGAGATGTCCGTGCACGAAGGAGTGCCGCAAGGCACGGTGTCTGAGTTCACCATGAACTCGGCCGACAGCAGAATGTATCCGGGCATCGCACGGGATGCTCAGACCTTTGGCACCCCTGATTCCAATGACCCGGCCAAGCTGGTGGTGACCACGAGCCACGCCGTTCCCTACAGCCGCCCAGTGGCGGTGTACGTTCCCAAACAATACGTGCCAGGCAGCGCCGCGCCCTTTATTGTCGGCGCGGACGGCCCCGACCGCGCACTGTTCATCGCCCTGGATAACCTGATCGCCGAGAGCCGCGTGCCGGCGATGATTGCCATTTCCATCGGCAATGGCGGGGGCGACGCCCAGGGCAGCGAACGAGGCCTCGAATACGATACGATGTCAGGCCGGTATGCAGAGTTCGTGGAGACTGAAGTTCTGCCTCTCGTGGAAGCTAGATGCCACGTTAAACTCAGCCGGGACCCCGAGGGCCGGGCGACGATGGGCGGCAGCTCCGGCG
This sequence comes from uncultured Acidobacteriota bacterium, assembly GCA_963831905.1. Taxonomy (GTDB): domain Bacteria; phylum Acidobacteriota; class Terriglobia; order UBA7540; family UBA7540; genus CAVROP01. Next base: position 287,393 of record CAWHRX010000011.1, read on the forward strand.
GCTCCTGCGCATTGATTATGGCTTGGTATCATCCGGAGCTGTACCACCGCGTCCTCACGTATTCGGGCACTTACGTTAATCAACAGTGGCCTTACAATCCCGCGACCCCCCACGGCGCATGGGAGTTCCATGAACACCTGATCCCGGCGAGTCCTCGCAAGCCGCTGCGAATCTGGATGGAAGTGGGCGACAGAGACCTGCTCAACCCGAATGTCATGCGCGACGGTATGCATGACTGGGTCGTCGCGAATGAGAACATGGCGAAGGTGCTCGCCGCCAAAGGCTACCACTACCAATTCGTTTTTGCCCGGAACGCCGGCCACACTGACCGCGCCGTGAAACAACAGACCCTGCCTGAGGCTCTGGAATATATTTGGCAGGGCTACGCGATCGATAGAATGAAGAAATGAGTTCAGTGCTATTACGGCGGTCTAGATTCAAGCCGGCTTGTCGCTAGCGTGGATTCCTTCGTAGTGCCCGATCCTCCCGGAGCCACCTGGCGCCGCACGCGCGTGCATGCATCGATGAGTACAAGTGACGGTCGTGGGGGAGTTCCCGTTGATCAGTAGACGGCAGCCCACCAGGGAGTATTGATTTGGGCTGGGAACCCTCATGGCCCCATGCCACATACAAAAGACAGCAGCGCCGCCAGTATGGGCGCAGCGCACAAGGAGGGGACTAGGTACCAGTGCGATATTAAGCGTCTCATAACTTTTGAATTTCAGTCTTGACATTTCCATTCTCGCTTAATTAAATTTTTACTACGCGAGTGTGAACGCTGCCTTGAGGGGGAGGCATGATCTTCCCTGTCCCTACCACTCTCAACCGGCCCCGAGAAATCAAAAGAGCGTTCTGTGGTAGACCGCCCTTCGGTTTAGTTCTCAGGCGAATATGCGGGACAACTGCTAACGTGTTGTCAGTTGGCAGCGGCGAGTCGTCTTCACGATACGAAATTCACGTCGATTTGCGGCGCGCGGAACTGGCAGCCCGCAACCCCGAACGGCGTACTGAGAGTGCGCCTTGGGGGCACGGGAGCTTCTTTTATTGGTCATGGACACTCAACGCCGGGGAAAGCAACTCTCTCCCGGAGCGGAAACGAGGTGAACCTTGAGAACCAATGTACGAACACATTGGCGTAACCTACATGGGTGTGCCCGATTGTTCACGATGGTGGGGATCGCCTTTGCGCTATGTGCCCCGCCCGCGCCAGCCCAGTCGTACACGGCCCAGATTGGTCCAGGTGGGAGCTATTTCGAGGCAATTACCACTCTCACGACGTGCGGCAGCACTAGCTCCACTTACGACACATACTCTGGGACACCAATTAACGGGCAAGTGGGCAATATTTACCCTCTCTTTGTCGCTGGGACTGGTGCAGCCGGACTTTTCGGCCCCTCCCCCGCATATTTTATCCTTGGTCAGAAGTTCGCCCAGGAGAACGGGGTCTGGCAGCCAGCCACGCTCACGGGCTGCAACCTCATAGGGCCGCTGTCTTGTTACGGTACGACGACACTGGATGCAAATGGAACCCTCGCCACCAGCTATTCTGAAGTTGATGCTCCGTCTGGCCTAGATGGCCTAAGTGCAGAAACGGCAACTGAGACGATCGACCTGCAGACCGGGCAGTGGACATACTCCTCGCAGGCATCCGCGATCATTTCCTCATGCTTCCTGACTGGCCAGCCGGGTACCTGGTATCAGGAAGCCTCAATCTCCGGAAACTGGGAAATTACGCTGGTCCCCGGCGCCAATCAACCATCACTGGCCTTCTTGAATCCCTATGCCTGCGCTATACGGGGCTATAGTTGCACCGCAGTGCCATCGTCCGCAGCAGGACCAGGTGAAGTAACATTCGCTCCGGCCGCGTCCTCCATTTCGGCGGACGGCCAATCTGCCGCGGCCATAGTTTTCAGGTCGACAGATGCGAACGACTCGGTTCAACTGACCCTCGCCGGTCCGGCCGGTTTCTCCGGTGCGATTGGTTCGCTGTCTACGTATGACCCAAACTTTCTGAGCGAGCAAGCCTCGGGCACGACTTCGCTTACAGTCGGGAGTCCGGATTATTGCGATGATCAGGGCAATTGCATCTTTCTCGCTCTCCTGTGGGCCCCCGCCAGCATGTCAGGTGGGCTCGAGTCTCCCACCGGAGGGTACGCGGCTGTTCCACTGACGGTCACAGCGAGCCAGGGCACCTCAAATCCTCCGCAGGAGCAGGCAAACATCCTGCTGCAGCCGCCACCACTGGTGCTGGTCCACGGCCTCTGGGGGAAGCCGGGAGACTGGTCGCTTTTCGAACAGTGGCTTTACACAAACTACCCGCACAAGCTGTTCTCCCCCGTGGACTACAGCGCAGTCAATTACCTAGCCGAACTTTCGCAGTTGAGGGGTTAGGTAAAGGGTAAGTGCTTTGTTTTTAGCGAAGGGATCTCAAAGGTCGGCACTACATTTTCAATCTCGGTGGCGGGGTTTGGGCAGTCTCCTGGGGGGCCTTGATACGGGGTGGTGGCTGAGAAGGCAAGGTCAGGTTAAGCTGGTGCAGCATCAACGACTGATCCGGTTCTGGCTGGGTGTAGCGGGGCATGATTAGCCAGCGGCCGTCAGTGGTGGGCAGGCAGACATCGAGCATCTGCAGGGTGGCCAGTTTTTCCAGCACGGCGCGGGGCGTCAGGCCCGGCGCTAAGGCGGCCAGGCGTTGCTTGAGGGTCACCGAAAGGGCGTAGGCCAGGAAGGCCACGAAGATGTGGGCTTCCACCCGCTTCTCCACTTGGTGATAAATCGGACGCAGTCCCAGTTCGCTCTTCAAGGTTTTGAAGGCCGCTTCAATCTGGGTCAGTTGGATATAGCGTTCCCAGAGTACTTCCGGGTTCTCCCCCACCAGGTTGGAGCGCAATAGATAGTGTCCGTCGCGAAGCTCCGCCTTCTGCAACTTCTCTTTGTGCAACTGAAAGGTGAACGTCTGGGGGGTGACTTCCTCCCCCTCTCGGGGCAAGCGCAGGGATACGAAGCCGAAGGCCCGCCCCGCTTGCCTCTTCGCTGCCCCGAGGCGCAGCAGCAGTTGATCCCGCGTCGGAGCACTGCGGCGCAGCTTGCGCAAGGTCCTCAACAACCCCACTAATTTGCGCCGTCGGATGGCGCGCTCCTTGGCTCGCCGCCCTTCACTCTTGGCCAGCACATAGAGTTCGCCGTCCTCCCCGAACAACTTCACCTCCACCGACTCGCGCACTTTCTGCCAGGGCAACTCCAGCCACTTCTTTTCATACTGCTGAATCTTGCCCCGCGGCGTGCCCACCAGATAGAACATCTCCCGCCCCGGGCCGCGCATCTCTTCCAGCACCTCTTCGGTCGGAATCCCCCGATCCATCACCCACACCCGCCGCGCCTTGCCGTACTGCGCTTCGATCTTGGCCAGAAAGCCCCGCAGCGTCGTGCGGTCCGAGGTGTTGCCCTCCATCACTTCGTAAGCCAGCGGAAATCCCTCCGGCGTCAGCACCAGCGCGATCACCACCTGCCGGCAATCGAAACGGTGATCGCGGCTGTAGCCGTGCTTCGCTTTGGGAATTTCCTCTCCTTCGCCCTCGATATAAGTGCTCGTCAGGTCGTACAGCAAGACGTCGAAGCGCGCCTGAAATAGGTCTTGCCAGCGTTGCCGCAGGTGATCAAACAACGCCGTCTTGTGCTCCACGATGCGGTCCAGACAGCGATACAGCCGATCCTTCTCCGCCACCGCGAAACCGCTGCCTAATAGATCTCCCATGGCGCTCTGGTCAAATCCTTGCCGGTGCAAACGGAACTCGCTGCCCGGCGCGATCAGCCGGCTCACCACCAGTAACTCCAGCACTTTCGCCCACGGCACTTCCTCGCGACCGACCTCCAACCGCCCTCCCCAAAACGCCCCCAGTCCCAACTGCTGCCACAGCTCGCAGCCCAGCCAGTAGTTCCCAAACGCCCGTGGCCGCCGCAGCTCCATCTCCCGCAACTTCACCTGCACGCCATCCAGCGCCTCGGCGGGGATCGCACGATCTTCTGGAAACAAGCTCAGCGTGCGGGCCCGCTGCTCGGCTTCATCAAACACCTCCAACGTCTGTCGCCAGGCCCCCTGCTGGCGGTCATTGATCTCTCCCAAGAACAAAACCTGCCGCTGCACCACCCGCCCCGAACGCACCCGACGGTTCTCCACGACACTCCAGTAGCGGTGTTCCTTGCCGTCCTTGCATCGCCGTTTGCTGCGCAGAAACATCGTCAGCGCGCATCCTGACAGCTTCCTTCAGAGTTTGTAAAGAGGGTAGGTCGGCACTACAACGGCTTTCTGCAAAGCCTGCTTTGATGGATAAGACGTTAGACCGATAGGGAGGTCACCTTCCCCTCACAAATGTGTGGAACTGCGAAGGTGAGGCTAGGCTTCTCTTCTCCGATTATCCAATACGAGATGGACCAAACCGTTTCCAATGCTCTCACCACAGCCGCATCACAGGGCGTGGTTGCCAGAAAAGTAGACGTAGTGGCGCACAGCATGGGTGGGCTGGTCACGCGATATTATATGCAGAACCCGCTTCCCTTCCGCCTACCAGGCCTGCCTCCAAATCCGATCCATCAGCTCGTGACCGTCGGAACGCCCCACCGTGGCACACCCCTCGCGACCGCATTGGAACAGTATAAAGGCAACCAGAACGGTGCGCCCGGCACATCGGTGGGGGCGGCCGTTGAAGTTGGGATCATCTGCGCTCTGAATCTCGTTTCGAAGTGCACACTTTCCAACTTGTTCCAGTCGCAAGAGAAAACGATTGACGAGGGTGTGCTTTCCCTGGAAACGGGATTGCCAGATTCGGTCGGGAACCAATATAACTCGATAGTTGGGCTTAAGCCGGAGTCACCGATATCCACTACCGAGTACTGGCTAAACCCAATACTGTTCACTTAGCGATCCTGATGCATTTAGAAAATTCAATGCGCACGCTAGAACAAGCCCCGCGAGGACGCAGAGGAAAGTTGCTCATTTTGCGTTTGACCCCGCGCGGGCGGCGTTGGCCGCGGCTGGACACGACCCGCTCGTCGAGGATTTCCTCCAACACCGCCTCATGGAACGCTTTCCTCTGCCGAGGGGGGAATAGCACCGTAGAGGGGCAGCTTGCGGCGGAGCACTCGCACCGCATGCAGGAAAGAGAGCCGGTCCGGATCTTCTCCCGCTTGCAGGGCGGCTTCGTGCATCAACCCGCGCACGGCGAAATGTGCCAACAACAGCCCGTAGAATTCCTGCCGCACCAGGTCGGGGGTCTTGCTGCGCAGGATGATTTGCGCTCCCCGCAGATGGGTCTTCAGTTCGTCCAGGGCCCCCTCAATCTCCCACCGTTCCTGGTAAAGCGCCGCCAATTCCTCCGCCGGAGCCGCGCCCGGATCCAGGATCGTGGTCAGCCAGACGATAGGACGGCTCGGCCCCCTCCACCCCTTCCAGCCGGTATTCGATCACCCGCACTCTGATCTCCATGGCGTCTGCATGCCGCCGGTCCCGCTGGCGAGGATAGATGCGGCTGAGATAGGAACCATCCGGCAGAACTTGTTCCACCGGCAAGCGCAGGTCCTTCTTCAGTCCGCCACAGCAAGTCGGCGCCGCCGGCACGGGCGCGATTCCACAGCTCATAACTGAAGAAGCCGCGGTCGGCCAGGCACAGCATGCCCGGCTGCAAACGCTCCACCACGCTCCCGCCAGGGTGTTCTCGCCCGTGCGATAGCCCCCCACTTGCGGCGCCGAACAACACGTGCGTGCCATTCTCCACCAGCGCCACGAAACGAATCTGCGGATAGGCCCCGGCGCCCCGCTGGTTCCGGGGATGACCGAAGGCTTGCCGGTTGGCTTGTTCATCGGCCACCGCCAGCGTGCTGCCGTCCAGACTCACCAGGCGCCAACTCCGGTACCAGGCCCCGCGCGTGGCCTCCACCGCCAGGGGCTTCACCACCTCTTCGTACAGTTGGCGCAGCACCTCCCAGCCCAGCCGCGTGCGCGCTTGCGAGATCCCCGACTTGCCGGTGACCTTCACCGTCTGCTCCGGCCCCAGCAGCCACGCCAGGCCTTCCAGCAAACAGCGCAGCACCTCGCGGTAGGAAACCTGCATGAACAGCGCCAGCGCGATGACATAGTAGACCACCACGTGCGCCGGCAATTCGCGCTGCCGCCGGCTGGCCTTTCCCTGCGTCGCCAGCACCGCCTTCACCTGCCGCAAGGGCAAGCGGGTGGTCAAAACGCCCAGACTGAGGTAATCGGTCAAGCGTGTACCTTTGGGAAGTTCAGCAATCGTTCGAGCCATCTGCGGTCCTCCTCTCCATTATAGGATGAGAGCAGTATACCGCAAATTCTATTAAGTGAACAGTATTGGGCTAAACCTCATGATTCACGCTTTCGTATCCGCCAACCAGTCGATAGACGGTTTTCTCGGGCAATCCGCCAGCGACACGATGTCTATCGAGGACAGCCAACAAGGGGCTGCGACCGGGGCGAACACGCAGACCATCGATGGCATCGTGCACGCCAGCATATGTCCCCTTGGGTGCTCGGATATCGCCGAGACCTCATATTCCTCGGTATGGAGCCAGGCGGCATGGTGGCTGCTGGGGGGATCCGCTTCGGGCCTATCGCAAAGCGAAAGCTCTGCCGCCATGCGGACCAGGGCTCTGCGGGGGAGCCGCGCGCTGGATGCGTCGTCAGGAAGCCCCGCCCCGCTCTTGGACCTGACGGGCTACACGCAGGTGGACGCCTCAAATGTGAGTTTTTCTCCGGCATCGAGCTCGACGCTGACTGTCAACTCGGCGACCAGCATAACTGCCGCTTCCCCGACTAAAACCATCACCGAAATTCTGTTGTTTCAGTCGGTTTCCGACCCGACAGATGTGCCGTTGCTCTATTCCACTGAGTCCCCGTTCGTAATTACGTTTGCCCCAACGCGGCTGGGATCCACCAATTTCGCTGCCTTTGCCGTCTTCAGCGACAATACCTTTGCCGCGACGTCGCTAAACTACGCGTTTCAACCTTCAGGCGGCCCACTGGCGCTCAGTTTGGTCAATGCTCCGGTGGCAAGTCTGCCGGTGGGAGCAACAGCTATTGTGGGCGCGCAGGCTCTCTTCTCAAACGGTCCCGTGAACGTAAGTCAGGCGGCCACCTATACGGTGCGCAGCGGCGCAACTAACGTTTTCAGCGTCGATTCCACGGGCACAGTGACCGCCAATGGCCCCGGTAACGATTGGCTGGACGTTTCTTATAACGGCGTCACAGCATCGGCCCGCATCGCGGTCGGCACGTGCACATATTCCCTGAGTCCTGTAACCCAAATTGTTGAATACAGTGGTGGCAGCGTCTCTATACAGGTCACCACCCAGGACGGCTGCGTCTGGACGGCGGATGACGGCGCCTCGGTTTGGCTTACATTCACCAACGCCAGCGGGAGCGGCAGCGGGACTATCACGCTAAACGCCTCCGCAAACACGAGCGGGAACCAACAGACAGCGATCGTCACGGTCGCCAATCGGGATGTCGCCGTGACCCAACCCGCGAGCGCATGTTCGTACGTGCTGAATGCAACGACGGCGACCTTGCCAGCAGGTGGAGGGAGCAACTCAGATGGAGTAACGACATCTTGCCCAATAGGCCCCGTCAGCGGAGCGAGTTGGCTGAACGCCGCGGCCGGGAGTAACGCAATTGTCTTCTCCGCATCGGCCAACACAACCGGGGCCTCACGATCCGCGACCATCACATTGGATACGCAACAGCTGGAAGTGACTCAGGCCTCGCTTGCGGGTACAAATACGACGATTGCCGTGGGTCCCAATCCGGCCGCCGCGGGCCAAACCGTCACTTTGAGCGCGGCTGTTTCAGCCCAAGTGAGCGGAAGTGATACTCCAACGGGGCTTGTAATCTTCTTTGATGGCTCGACGCCACTAGGCAACGCCGCCCTGAACGGCACCGGGCTCGCCGCCTTGGCGCTTTCCACCCTGACCCAAGGCTCGCATTCGATTACTGCGTCATATTCGGGCGACGCAAACTTCAGCCCAAGCGCGTCTCAAGCTGTGACAGAGGTCGTTAACGCCTCAGGATGCGGCACCACCCCGCCCGTAACGACAGCAACTGTCTCGGGGCCAGCCGGAAACAACGGTTGGTACTTAGGGCCGGTGTCGGTGACGTTAAGCGCCACCGACGCAAGCAGTACTGTATCCCAGACGCTGTTTACACTCGACGGCGGAACTCAGGCGACTTACACGGGCCCGTTCACGGTCAGTGGTGACGCGATTCACCAACTCTCCTTCTACAGCATCGATGCCTGCGGCAATCAGGAAAAAACAAATCTGCTCACGATCAAAATCGACGATGCCCCACCGGTCACAACGGTTGCGCTTTCGGGTACTGCGGGTTCGAATGGCTGGTTTACAGGGCCAGTCCTGGTGACCTTCTCGGCCACCGACAACCTTTCGGGAGTGGCCAGCACGACGTTTAGCACGAACGGTGGGACTGCTTGGACGGTGGGTACAAGTATCACATTAACGGCTAATGTAATTTACACGGTGCTTTTCCATTCGACCGATGTGGCAGGAAACGTCGAGGCTCCCAAGTCAATCCAAGTCCAGATTGACCAGACACCTCCCACGATTGCTTGCAGTCTCAATCCGCTTCCCAACGCGAACGGCTGGAATAGCACGCCCGTGACGGTTAGCTTTGCCGCATCCGACCCGATATCAGGAATAGCCTCGGTGTCCCCGCCGGTGACCCTGACTGGGCAAGGAGCTAAACAGTCCGTCACGGGTGTAGCTGCGGACAATGCCGGAAACACGGCCTCAATTAGCTGCGTCGTGAATATCGATCTGACGCCGCCGGAGGCATATTTAGAATTCGACCCGACTACCAAGGACCTAGCGGTCTATGGCACAGACGCGCTTTCCGGGGTAGCCCCCGGCCCAGTGGCGCCGACTTCCGTGGTACCCGCCCCTGTGGACGGCGGCGAACAGGGAATTGCTCACCTCCGGACCTACCAGATATTCGATTTGGCGGGGAATTCGCTGCTCCTTACGGTAAAGGTGTGGGAACTTGCAGACCTCGTTGGGTGGCGTATCTCGAGCCTGCAATACCAGAGCAACGCAGCGCTCGCGCCATCCGCCAACCAGACGCTATTGGGATATCTATACACTCGTGCCGGCGTGCTGAAAAGCCTTAGCCAGGAAATGAGTGTTGGGAGCGGGAAAGCCACTGTGTTGGTGCTGGCGCAGTATGACAGCGAGAAGAACGAAACCGTAATTATAGTTACGGGCAATGGGGCACAAAAGCCGGTTACCAAATCAGGGCTCGACCTGCTCCGGCTGAGCACGGAGGCTGGGAAGCTGGTTATTCAATATTAAGAGCTGTTCTGTTAAGAGAGAACTTCGTCAATCACATTTGACCGGCTTGAAACGCGTGGGTAGTTCGGTCAGAAATTGATAGAGGCAGAGCCGTCTCCGATCAAGGTGAACGGCGCCCAATAGACCGGCGAGCTGTTAGCCGACCTTTGAAGATAATCCAGTTTGGCTAGCCGGAGCGCGAAGGCTTTGTCTTGTCCTTGCGCCAGGTGCGAGTAGAAAGCCTTCATCAAAGATTCCGTCGCGGAATCTTCGAAATCCCACAGCGCTGCGACCACACTCTTGGCGCCCGCTAGCAGAAAGGCTTCCGCCAGTCCATCGATTCCCTCTTCGCCTTCCAGCTTTCCGTTCGCCGTATCGCAAGCTGAAAGCGTCACCAAGTCGGCCGATAAGGAAAGCCGAGTGATTTCTTGAAACTCGAGCAGGCCGTCGTCACTGGTATTGGGGTCGCGCCCCAAAACGAGTGCCGCCCTATCAGGGAACTGCGGATCGGACAGTCCGTGAACCGCAAGTGGAGGATTTTGAAATTTCCGAGGGGCTCGGATTTGAACTTCGATTCTGTTGCGTCCGGGCCGAGGAGAGCCAGGCTGCGGTCAGCGTGATTGAGAGATTGTTCGGCCGCTATCACCTCTTGGCGCGACGTTGCTAATGCGGAGCGGTGCAGGCATGAAGTTTTTGCGCAAGCTGGTCATTCAGGCTGAGGCAGCGGACGGGCGAACTTATGGGTAATCCCATTTCGCACAACGGTAAGCTGCGAATGCTTACTCAATCTCCCGCACTGGCTTCTGGAACGAAGCTCCAGCGGCGGTCAGCACCATTAGTCCGCCAGCGAGCAGAAACATGAGCTTCAAGCTCCACGCGACCAAGAATCCCGCAACCGCGAGGGAGATGGGGGTTATTCCGAAGGAAGCAAGCATGAGCACGCTCGCAACTCGCCCGCGCACCGCGACATCGATCCGCTGCATGATCCAGGCGCCGATGTGGATGTTGACCATTCCCGCCGCTGCGCCCATGATCAGCAGCACGCTGGCGATGCTCCACACTTTCCCCAGCAGGCCGATGGATCCCAAGCAGACACCCAACGCCAGCGACACCAGAAGAATCATCACGCCGCGCCGGCGAATCCTCCAGACACCGGCCAGTAGCGCGCCTAGCAAACTTCCCGCGGCAGCCGCCGAGATCACAATGCCGTACACGGCAGGCGAACCGAATCTCGTCTTCGTCAAGTACGCCAGACCAATCGAGACCGGCCCGGCAATGCAGAAGTTCATGATCGTGACCAGCAGCATCAGCGAGCGCAGCGGCCGATCTTTTCCCACGTAGGTGATTCCCTCCACGATCGAGTGCAACATCGCTTTCCGGGCAGTCTGAGACTTAGGTGGATCCGGCAGCTTCCACAGCGCGCCAACGATAAACAAGAAACTGATCGCATCCACGAAAAAGGCCCACGCCACACCCAGCGTTTTGATCACAAACCCGGCTGGAACGGGACCAACAATGGTGGTCATCTGCGCCGTGCTTTGGCTGACCGACGATGCCGCGACCAGTTGTTCGCGCTTCAACAGCGAGGGCATATAGGCCGTTTGTGCAGGAACGGCAAATGCATCTGCCACGCCAAAAGCAACCGCCAGAGCGTATAGCTCCCAGGTCCGCAAAACGCGCAGCCAGACCAGAACGCCGATCACCGTGACCCAGAGAGTGCGTGCCATCGCCGTGGCCATCATGATCTTGCGCGCGGACATGCGATCGCTGACGGCGCCGCCCATCAGCATGAGCAGAGCACGCGGAATAGCGCCGGCCATCATGATGGCGCCCATGACCACGGCGGAGCCTGTCTGCTGCAAGACAAGCCATGGCAAGGCCACCAAATAGAACTGGTCGCCCAGCAGCGAAATTGTGCCGCCGATCAGCCAGAGGCGATAATTCGGGTTGCGCAGCGGATGCTCGACGGTTGTAATGGGCACATTTGCGGTGGAGACGGTTGCAGCAGCCATAAGAATCCCCTCAATGCGTTGACCGGCGGGGCAAAAGCCCGAAAAAGCAGGTGCCGCCGCGCTTTTGCCATGCCCGATGTAAATGTATATTTACATTTACATTCTTGTCAAGCATTATCTTTTCTGAGGTGGTATAAAGGAAAGCCATGGCCGATCAGACACTCGCTCCCCAACAGGCCCGCAGCCGGGAATCGCTGCGTAAGTTGTTGAAGGCAGCGGCGGAAGTTCTAGGACAGCACGGACTCGAGGGCGCCACCATTCCGCGCATCGCCCGGCACGCGGGATTGACGCCCGGGGCCATTTATCGCCGTTTTCCTGACAAGGACGCGCTGCTCGAAACGGTGATCATCGGCATCTTGAAGCGTCAGGACGAGAGGCTGCGCATGATGCTCACGCCCGCCATGGCGCGCCAGATTCCGCTCGCCGTGCTTGCCGAGCAGCTCATCAACAACATGCTGGTCAGCTACCGCGCCAACGCCGGACTGATGCGTGCCCTCCGCCAGTTCGCGCAGGGCCGCGATCACACGTCCTTTTACAGGAAAGTCACTAAGCTGGAGATGCGCACCTACCAGTACCTGGTCGAGTTGTTCTTAGTACATCGGAATGAGGTCAAGCATCCCGACCCGCAAATGGCGGTGTCATTTGCCCTTGTGCTGCTGACCAGCACTCTGATCGAGCTGATTCTGGTGGATCATGACATGAAGAACTGGCAGGCCGTGATTCCAAAGGATGACCTGTCACTTAAGCGCGAGCTCCTGCGCGCATTTCTGTGCTACTTGGGCGTCGAGCATAAGGGTTGCTGAGCGCTGCACTAATAGGGTCTGTCCTGGCGTCTTAAAGGACACGATTAGAAAGCGAGATTCGTACGCGCCCAGGCGAGGCACTTCAGGTTGTACTCATCTTCGAGTTTGATCTGTGCTTCGGGGCTTAGGCCGGTGATGCGCGGCAGAGGCGCCTTCGGTTTATTCTTGCGCACGAGAGCCAGCGTTTTAGCCAAATCTCGTCCAGGCAGCGAGCTGTAGGAATCGTCAAAGGTGGCCCAGTACTTGGTCGCAAACACTGGGATTTTCAGCGGGTCGCGCGTGATCATCTCCAGCTCGAAGATCATGTTCGGGTCCTTTTGACGCAGGAGCCGCACCATCTCCTTGAGGTCGAGTAATCCATCGCCCATCGGGACCTCGGAGAGCAGAAAGCCGTCCTCATACTCTTCCACCGCCATGTCCTTGATGTGGGTGAAGAAGGCATAGGGCAGAAGCGTCCGAAGGGTGTCCATGGGGTCTTCGCAGAGTGAGATATTGTTGCCGAAATCAAAGCACACCCCAACGTACTCGCTACCCAGGCGCTTCAGCCAGGCGGCCTGCTCGGCGGCCCGGTATCCTTTGTGATTTTCGAGGCCCAGGCGCATCCGGTACTTCCCCAGGACCGGTTCCGCCAGTTCGACCGAAGCCTGGACGCCCTCGAACATCGTCTTCCAGGGACCGAAGCTGTCAAAGTCTTCGTACCGGCGTCCGGTCAGCGCGGCGTGGAACGCGACCGCTCCCGCTTCCTTGTAGGCCTTTACCTGCGTCTCGAATGCATCCAGATCGCTCTTCTGGTGTGGCAATCGCGGATCGCAGATGAGGTACATGTTGTACCCCTCGAGCCGCGCCCGGAACTTCTTGAGCGCATCCGGATCCGTGGACGGAGGGTTCGTCTGCACGCCCGCCAGTCCGAGGTTATGGCAGTGCTCGACGATGTCGAACGGCTGCCCGCCGGCACGGCTCGCCCGGATGCGCAGCATGAACGCGCTCGGCGTTCCGCCCATGCGCGGCGGATTGCCCGGTGCGAGCGCGGCAGTTGAAATCGTGCGGAGCCAAGCGGGTGCTGAGCTGGCGAGCGCCAAGACGTCTCTCCGTGTCATGATTCCCCTCAACTCGGAAAAGTCCCCCGAAGAAGGTGAAACACCCGATGGTGTGTCACCCTGAGCGCAGCGAAGGGTCTCTGCAGTTGTTTTATCCGTGAAACTGCGGGGATGCTTCGCTTCGCTCAGCATGACAGCTCACGCTCGGCGTGTTTCACCTATTTGCGTAACGCGACACTAGACTTACACCAAGCTCTTCAGAACGCCGTCCCAGGGGGCGCGATAAGGTCTGTAGCACATGGCGGCGGCTTCTTTATCGCCGATCACCTGCTCCTTATCCGGATCCCATTGGATGGCGCGCCCGAGCCGCAGGGACATGTTAGCCAGGTTGCAGACCACTGCCACCTTGTGGCCATCTTCCACTTCGCATAGGGGGCGCCTGCGAGTCCTCATGCTGTTCAGCCAGTCGCGTTCGTTCATAGCCATGGTGTCTTCCCCGCCGGTGCCGTAGCGGGCGTCGGACTCGACACCTCCCTTGGAACCCTGAATCCACGGCGTGGGCTTGACGTCGCTACGGACCGGACCGCCGATGGGTTGTCCCATAAAAGGCGGGATGTCGTTGACCGGATCGATCCTGTTTTCGGGGATGACCTCGTAGCCGCCGGCCAGCACCAGGGTACCCTTGGTTCCCAGGTAGACCTGGCCGCGGGTGGCGGGGTCGCCGCGCAAGGCGTTGGCTTCGCGGATGGCAACATTCACGGTGAAACCGCCCGGGAACTGCCATATGGCGTCCTGGGTGTCCGGCGTTTCGCCGTCGTCTTCGAGCGCGAACCGGCCGCCCGTGGACATCACCAGCGTTGGCCCCTTCACGTTCATGCACCACAGCACCTGGTCTAGCAGATGAGCCCCTAGGTTGGTCATCTGGCCGCCCGAATAGTCCCAGAACCAGCGGAAATGGTACAGGGCGCGGTGCTTCTGGTACGGCTTCTTGGGGGCAGGACCGAGCCACATGTCGTAGTCGATCTCGGGCGGCGGATCTTCGATGGGAGTCTTGCCGAATCCGGGATAAATATTGCGGTGGGAGGCGATTCGGATGGAATGGATCTTGCCAAGCTCGCCGCTTTCGATGACTTTCTTGGCCTCGGCAACACCTTTGCCATGGCGCCGCTGCGTGCCGACAACCACGATGCGGTCGTATTTGCGCGCCGCCTGGATCATCCACTTGCCTTCGTCGATGAACAGGGTCATCGGCTTTTCGACATACACGTCCTTGCCCGCCGCGCAGGCCATGATGGTGAGCAGCGCGTGCCAGTGGTCCGGCGTGGCCACAACGACCCCTTGGATGTCTTTGTTCTCGTACATCCTGCGGAAATCACTGTACCCTTTCGCGCGGGGATTTCCGATGTACTCGAGACCTTCCTCCAGGCGAGGCTTGTAGACATCCGAGAGACCCACCAGATCGACATCGCCGAACTTCTTGAAATCGCTCACGTGCTGTTTGCCGATCAAACCGAACCCGATGAACCCGATGCCGATACGGTCATTCGCGCCAAGGACCCGTTTGTACTGTGCGGCCGTCAAGGCGGCGGCACCCAGGAACTCTCGCCGGGTGGCCTGGACCGTTTCCAGTTTATTCAGCATTTGCTGCTCCCCCTTAGAGCTGCGTCATTACCGCGGTCAAGGATTATCTGGCTGAGTCTTTCACGCCTCATCCTGCCCGTCAATCAGAAACTCAACATCAGAGATTCAACATTTTTCTCGAGGGAGTGACATTTCGGAAGCAGCGCTAGCCGACGGCGTTATAGTATAGCCGAGGAAAATCATGCCGCATCAGACCTACCTGGATTGGATGATTCGCAATACCGGCACACAGTGGTGGCACGACTCGGCCGAGGCGGCCGAGTTAGCGCTTGGCTTGGAACGCGGGGCCATCGGTGTCACCACGAATCCATATCTGGCGAACCTGGCTCTGGTGAAAGACCGCCAACTGTGGGCCCGGGCCATCGAGGCGGTGCTGGCGCGCAACCTGTCGCCGGAGCAGAAGGCCGAAGCGCTGATGCAGATTGGCGTGACCAGGACGGCCGAGAAACTGATGCCGGAATACGAAGCCAGCCAAGGCCAATCGGGCTTTGTCTGCGGACAGGTCAATCCGGCGCGGGCCGGCGACCGGGATTGCATGCTGTCCATGGCCCGGCGGTATCACGCTTGGGCGCCCAACATCGCCGTCAAGCTGCCGGCCACCAGCGCGGGTCTGGATGTCATGGAGGAGTGCATCGCCGAGGGAACCACCATTACCATGACCGTCAGCTTCACAGTGCCGCAGACCATTGCGATCGGAGAGCGGCACATGGCCGGCATCAAGCGCGCCCAAGCCAAAGGGATCGTGCCAGGAAAGTGTTTCGCCGTGATCATGATCGGCCGTCTGGACGATTTCCTGCGGGAGGTCGCCCACGACACGCAGGCCGCGGCGAGTGAGTCGGATATTCGCCAAGCCGGCCTGGCCGTTACCAAACGCGCTTATCAACTATGCAAGGCGCGGGGCTACCAAGCCGTGCTGCTCGTCGCGGCATTGCGCGGCGACTACCACCTTACCGAGCTGGCCGGGGCTGACCTCGTGATGTCCATCGCGCCGGCGTTTCAGGAGAGTTTCGTTACCAAGGACCTGCCGCGTGAGGAGCGCATCGACAAGCCGATACCCGCCGACGTAATCGAGCGGCTCTGCCAGATGCCGGAATTCGTGCGCGCCTATGAACCTCGCGGAATGTCGCCTGCGGAGTTCCTGGCTTTTGGCGCGACGCAACGGACGCTCGGCCAGTTTGTCGAGGCAGGCTGGAAGCTCATGGAGAACTACCGGTGAATGGCCATAGAATGCGGTTGCGAGGTTGCTGCTTGACCCTGGGTCGAGTGTTAGGTTTAAATGGCTGCTGCCTTTTTGGGGGGTAAACTATGCTGACTCGTCGACAACTTCTTGAGAAAACAGTCCAGGGTGTTTCTGCTGGTGTGGCCATCACGGCGTCGGAGGCTTGGGGCGCAGGCCAACTGGCTTGGTCCAAGCCGATCGGCCTGGAAATCTACACCGTGCGCGAGGAGTACGCGAAGAACCCGGCCGTCACACTCGAAAAAGTGGGCGCCGCCGGCTATCGCGAAATGGAAATTTCGACTGAAGTCCCCGCCGCAACGCTAAAGACCTACCTGAGCGCCGCCAATCTGACGGCGCCAAGCACCTACGATGAATTGCCTAAGGACCTCGAAAGCTGGAAGAAGACGTTAGACCACGTTCATCCCTACGGCTTTCGCTATATTGTGGTGGGCGATAACCCCCAGATCGACGCCGAGGCGTGGACGCGGCGGGCTGAATTGTTCAACGAATGTGGAAGGCTGGCGCTGCAAGCCGGAATGCAGTTTTGCTATCACGCTCACTTCCACGAGTTTGCGCGCCTGGGCGACACTTGCGGCTACGACATCATGCTTGCGCGCTGCGATCCGAAGCTGCTGAAGATGGAGATGGACGTTTTCTGGGCCACCTACGCCGGTCAGAACCCGCTCGACTACTTCCAAAAGTACCCGGGTCGCTTTCCTTTGCTCCACGTCAAGGACCTCAAGCCGGGCTTCCCAACGAGTACCAGTAGCTTCCCCTATGATAACGGGCCCAACCCGTTCGCTCCTGTCGGCAAGGGTCGTATCGATTGGGTGAAGATCTTTACTCATGCGCGCCAAGCCGGCGCCGAGCACATCTTTGTCGAGCAGGACCGCTGCGATGGCAGTCCGTTCGAAGCGATTGCGACCAGCTTCAATTATTTGAAGAATCTCCGCCTGAGCTGATGGCCACGGTGCAACCAACTTGCCCAAGCCAGGAATAGACCAGTTGCTCATCGAGTCGGCCCTTCAGCCGGAACTGCGCCGGCGTCTGCTGGAATCTCCGGACGAAGCCTTCAGGGATTTTGATCTCAGCGAAGAAGAGAAGGAAATCCTCCGGCGGCCCGACCATCGTCTGCTTCCATTGCTTGGAGCAGCCCTTGCGCGCCAAATGGAATCGTCCGACCCTTTGGGAGAAGCGCCTTCCGTTTCGCCTGCCGCTCCCGCCCTGATCGAGGCCCGCCCGTTGCCCGACACCTGGTTGGCGTTGACTGTAGTCCCCTGCGCGCACCTCGAGGAGGGGCGCCTCGAAGGGATTTCCTATGTTGTCTGGGCGAATCCGATTCCCGAGGGAGGTGACCCTGCCACTTTGCCTCCGCCGGCGGGTGTGGTGTTCCCCGGCCAGCCTCTGGCTCCCTTGTATGCCGTGATTCAGCTTTCCGCGGTGCAGACTCAAGATGCTGCGGGCAATCCCCAGGTGGGATTGTGGGCGTCGCTGCTTCAATCCTCCAACGTCGCTGCGCCGCCCCCGCCGGAAACCGCCGGAGATCCGAAAGCTTCCCCATTTGGGAGCCGTCTCGATTCGCCGCAGGTGCAAGCCGCAGTCACTGCAGTGCGTGGGGCCTCGAGCGAAGAAAGGTACAACCGCCTCGTCGATCTGATGCGTGTCTTGCGCAGTGGAGACGTGCGATGACCGATCTGTGGATCGTCGGGCTGGGCATTCAGACGGTTAACCAGATCACGCGCGAAGTGGAGCAGGCGCTGCGCGCCTCCCAGGAAATCCTCTACCTGGATACAGGTGTGGCCACGAAGCGCTACCTGGAGGGGCTGTGCCCACGGGTCAGCTCGCTTTTTGAGCAGAGTTACCGTGAAGAGCACCCGCGCCTCAGCGCTTACGAGCACATGGCCGTACGCGTGGTGGAAGCAGCTTTGGATCATCCGCCGGTTGCCTTCGCGATCCACGGGCACCCTTTGATCGCGGTACACCCGCCGTTTCTGGTGCTGGAAATGGCCAACGCGCTCGGTCTGCGGGTTGAGGTGCTCCCCGGCATCTCCGCCATCGACACGCTTCTCGCTGCCCTGCGGATCGACCCTGTTGTGCATGGCGTTCAGATGTACGAGGCCACCGATCTCCTGCTGCGGCGACGGCCTTTGCAGAATGACCTTCCCGCCATCATCTGGCAAATCGGGACGCTTGAAACCGGCCTGCACAGCCAGCGGGTGTCAAGGCCGGAGCGATTCGCTCGCTTCCTTGCCCACCTGCGGCAATCCTACCCGGCAGAGCACCAAGTGGTGGCCATCTACTGCTCGCCCCACGCCCTTCTGCCTACGGCCATCCTGCGATTTGCCCTCAAGGATATGGCGTCGCACGCCGAAGAACTTCACGCGGGTTTCACCCTCTATGTCCCTCCTGCCACGGGCCGGCCAGTTCAAGATTGGGATTTGGCGGCAAGACTATACAGCGTCGATCACTTGCGCAGCCTTACGCGTTAGGCGAATACCAGGCTCAGTGGCAACAGGGGAGTGCTGAAATCCTCGCGCGAGCCTAGGCGACCTTGGTGTAAATTGAGAGCGAATGCCCCTGGAAGAAATGGAGATCCCATCCCATGCCGAAAATCCCTGGCACTTCTCGTAGAGAATTTCTGGGCAACAGCGGAAAGCTGGTCATGGGCGAGGCTCTTCTTACGTTGGCAACGACGCCAGCCGATGGGTTGCCCCCGCAACCCGCGCCTGGCCCGCCGAATGCCCTGGCGAAATCCCAGCTTGAGGTTGGGGAATTCTTCTTTGGCGCTGACGTTTACCCGGAATTGCAGACCCGCGAGGAGTGGAATCAGATGCTGGACCACTTCCAGCGGTCGCAGATGAACGCCGTACGCGTTTCTGAGTCGTCCTGGGGCAATTTAGAAACTGCCTCAGGGCGATTCGATTTCGGTTGGCTGCGCAATTTTCTGGACGATCTGGAGCGGCGGAAGATGAAGGCCATCCTGGGGACAGGGTCGTACGTCCCCCCACAATGGCTCGCCGCCGGCAACCCCGACATCCTGGTGCAACTTCGCCCCGGAGTGAAGGCGCATCCCATGGCGCGGCATGCTCCCTGCCTTAATCATCCTCTCTATCGGAGCGCCCTGCGCGAATACATTCTGGCCATGGGTAAAGCCTTCCACGAGCACCCTACGGTCATCGCGTGGCAACTGGGGAACGAGCAGGAAGGCGCCGTCACCCGACTCTGCTACAACCCGGCTTGCGAAAAAGCCTGGAGGGAATGGCTGAAGAAGACTTATGGCACGCCGGAGGAGTTCAATCGCCGCCTCAATCTGGTGAGTTGGGGCATGAAGGTCCGCTCGCTCGATGAAGTGCCTCAGCCGGGCGAAGGAGTGGAGGAGAGCGGCAGGGAGATTGCCTCGCTCAGCCTCGCGCACCGCCATTTTCGCCGCGATGTCCTGATGGCATTCTTCGCGATGCAAGCCGAGGCGCTGCGCGAAGCCGGCGTGACGCAGTGGATCATTACCGACTGGAACACCGAGTGGGACGCAGTGGCGGATGATCCGCAAGCCGGCGAGATCATGGATATCGCGGGTTTGAACTACTACCAGCCATGGGCTGACAATTTGGAATTCTGGTCGGAGTTGACCTGGCACCAGGACATGCATCGCTCCGCCTATGGACGCCGACACTTCATCACTACGGAAAACCGGTTCGGAGTGATGGGCGGGACTTCCATCTGGGATCCGTCTCCCTCGCGCGACCAATTTCGCATGTATGGGCTGGAGGCCGCCGCATTCGGAACCTGCGGGCTGTTTTACTGGTCCGGCAACCGTTGGCGAGGAGGCCACTGGCCGCACTGGGGAGGCCTGCTCGATTGGTCTGGCCACCCCGAGCCGGATTTCGATTGGGCGGTGGAATTGGGGCAGTTCTTCCAGAAGTGGGGGAAGCACCTCATCGACAACCCGGTGAAGGCCAGCGCCGTAGCTCTCACCGACTTCGAGCAGCGCGCCGCCCTAGAGATCTATCCCCACATCAAGCCCAGTCCCACGGTGTTGCCGCAAAGCTTCGACGCGTTGCACCGGCTGGGCATCGGCGTTGACAGCATGAATCTGGCCAAGGCGGCCAGCGCTTCCAATTTGACGAAGTACTCGCTGGTCTTGTTGCCCGCCGCAACGGCTTTGGATATTGCCCAGGTCGCTGCCGCCCTCCAGTCCTTTGCCCAGGGCGGAGGAGTTGTGGTGATTACTCCGTTCACCGCCTACATGGACGAGCATGGCGTATTCCGCGCTGACGGGTTCGCCGCGAACCTGCGAGAGCTGACCGGCGGCTTGGTGCGGACCATTCGGTGGATGGGCCTGGAGGCAATGGGCCAGAGGAATGACCCGGAGGTGGAATGGAACGGCGGAGGAGTGGCGGGCAGATCGCCGGTGGGACTCGAAGGCTACTGCGAGTTCATGGAAGTCGATCCCGGGGTGGAGATCGTCGGGAGATTCAAGAGCCGCCAGCCGATTCTGGATGGGAAGCCCGCCGTGACGCTGAGGAAACTGGGGCAGGGAACCGTGGTCAAATTAGGCTTTTGGCCGGGTGACGACAGCTTCTTGCGCCTGATTCGACAGCTCGTCCCGCACAGCCAGAGCCTGCTCGCGGCGCCGCTGCCGGCAGGCGGGTTGGCAGTTCCCCACTTGGATGACAGCCTGTTCATCGTGAATACGACGCGGCAGGAGATGCCTGTGCAGCTTTCGCGTGGAGCAAAGGACCGCCTCTCCGAAAAAGCCATGAACGGAACGATCAGACTTGACCCCTTTCAGGTTTTGTGGCTGGAGTGAGCGACCTACGAGAAGGTTGGGGAGAAGGGGAAGGCTGACGCAGCAAGTCCTGTCTAGCCGACAAATTATCCATGTTTTGCCTCGCCCTGCGAAACCGGAGCCTTACTTCGTTTTCCCAAATTGCCCTTGCTTCCTTCAGGGCCTGACTTGTGCCGATTGGCGGGCCCAAGGCCCCTGATTTGAACCCCTCAAGAATTGATGTCCTTTGTTTTCATCAACATTCTGGCTTTGTTCCCGCCGTTTTTGTATTCTCTCGCGGTGCCCCGGATTTCCCCCGTCCGGGGAAGTCCGGTCCCTGCCGCATCCCGCACGATTCAGTCCTCCCGCCCGAGCGTGGGCGATGTCAGAACGCTCGAGTTTTGGGTCCATTTCACGCATTTGAGCACGCAAATTGGGGTTCGTTTTGAGTTCGTTACCGACATGCCTTTCTTTGTTTTCAATAACATACTGGCTTCGTTCGTACTGTTTTTTGTTTTTTTCGGACCCCGGTGTTCCCCAGTGCCGGGACTATTGCGCTTTTCCTCGTGGTCGGGAGTCTGCCCACGACAATGTGTCCGCAAAATGACCACAGTTATAGGCTACCATGTCTCCCTGGGATTGTCAAGTGAAAAATGCGAATCCAGTAGCCGGACGCGCCTGAGATGCCTCACCGGTCCAAGCCACACCACTCCGAGAAGATCGAAATGTCGCCCCCCGGCACGCCCGCCCTCGGAAATGATACCCTGACCCTTCCCCTGAACCCCAACCGAGTGGCTCGTCACTCGCCCGAAACCCGGGTCACAGCGAAGGCTCTCGTCCGCCGATTGAACTAGATCGCTCAAGCTTATCTGTTCTCCTCAGAATTCCTGATTTGTAAACCGGCGGCCGAGCAGGTACAGTAGTGAATGGGCGAAATCCATCGAAAGGAGAAACCGAGCCATGCCGCTGACTCAAGACGAAAAACTGCTGTCCCTTAGCCATGACATCCTCGAAGGATTTGACAAAGCCGATGGTGGTATTCATCCAGGGTTCAGACCCGCTCACGCGAAAGGCATTCTGCTGACCGGCGTGTTTACGCCTTCGCCGGAAGCCGCCTCGCTTACGCGCGCGCCACATATCCAGCGGAATTCCACTCCGGTGACCGTGCGCTTCTCGGACTTCGCGGGAATTCCGACTGTTCCCGATAATGACCCTCAGAGTGCCAGTCCTCGCGGTTGCGCGATTCGCTTCCACCTTGGCGAGCATGTTCACACCGACATCATCGCTCATTCGGTCGACGCCTTTCCAACGCGCACTGTGGAAGAATTCCTGGACTTCATCAACGCGCTGATTGCCACGGATCCTGCGGCGCCGCATCCGAATGCTATTGAGCAGTTCCTTGGCGCCCATCCCGCGGCTTTGACATTTGTGCAAGCTCTCAAGCCTATCCCGACCAGCTTTGCGAAGGAGTCGTTTTTCGCGATATCTGCATTCAAGTTTACCAACGCGCACGGCGTGAGCCGCTACGGGCGCTATCGGGTGCTGCCGGTAGCAGACCATGAATATCTGGACGAGGCCGGCGCGGCCGCGCGCGGCCCAAACTTCCTCCTAGACGAGATCAAGGAGCGGGCCGCGAAGGAACCGGTTAAGTTTCGTATCAAAGTGCAGTTGGCTGGGGACGGCGACACCGTTGATGATGCTACTGTCCGCTGGCCGGAGGATCGTCCTCAGCTCACGTTCGGCGAAATCAGTTTGAAGGAGATTGCGCCGAACAATGCCAGCGAACAGCAGCAGATCATCTTTGATCCCCTCCCTCGAGTGGATGGCATCGAGACCTCGGCCGATCCTCTTTTTGAGCCGCGGGCGAATATCTATCTGATGAGCGGGAGACGGCGCAGAGCGGCCGGGAAGCAGAAAACTGTAGAAGCAGGGCGATAACTCTGAACATTCTGAGCCTCTGGAAAAGCTCCTGGAGCAGGGACTCGTCGCTGAAGCCCCTCGCCGCTCCTCCAAAGAAGATCCGCGCCGCCGCTGCTACCGCATCACTGCTCATGGCCGCCACGTCTTCGCCCTGATTCAGGCGTACATGGCCCTACATCCGTACAGCGGACGCCCTAGGAGTTTCGCATGCCGCTAACTCTCCGCCGGGCTAGCCGACTCGGACTCACCTCGGTCGCAGCCTTCATAGCGCTCCTCGCCATCGTTGGCTTCACCTACGAGCAACTCGGCCGCAGCCGTGACGCTCAGCATCGCTTTCGCGTCGGCCGTGCCGTCGATATTGGCGGCCGTACTCTCAACATCGATTGCTCCGGGGAAGGTTCTCCCGCCGTTATCATCATGCCTGGTGCTGGTGGTCGTTTCGGTGGTTATGGCGGCTACAACTGGCGCAAAGTCCAGCCCGAGATTGCCAAGCTCACTCGCTTTTGCTGGTACGACCGCGCTGGCGAAGGTTGGAGCGATCCACCGCCCGCTCCGCCCACCAGTGCTTCCATCACATACGACCTCCACGAACTCCTTCAGCGCGCTCCGGTCCCCGGCCCCTACATTCTCGTCGGCCATTCCATCGGCGGTGATTTCGCACGCATTTACGCCGGCCGCTTCCCTGGCGAAGTCGCCGGCCTTGTCCTCGTCGATTCCGCCAATCCCGATCAGAATGAGCCTCCGATCATGCTCGCTCCGATCAACCGCATGCCGACCTTCGTTCGCCAACTTCTCTGCTGGGGTTCCCCCATCTCCTCTCGATTCGGCCTTCTTCGCTTTTTCACGCGCAACGAGCACGTCGACGTGCCACCTCAGTTCGCCTCGGACGCCGCCGTTACACAGGCCCTCCGTGACCAACTGGTGAAATCTACCGAAACCGAAAACGCTCAGGCATGTGCCGCCACGCAGAATGGGTCCATTAAGCCCCACGCTGGCAGCGGCGATCCGGAAATCGACGCCGCCGCCCGTCGCGTCACCAACCTAGGCAACATCCCCATCATCGTGCTCACCGCACTCCAATACTGGAAGCCCGACGACGATCCCGTCGCTGCCCAGCAAATCGACCAGTTCCACGAAGCATGGGTACACCAACTTCAGCCCGCCCTGGCTCATCTTTCCTCGCAAGGCCGCCAAATCATGGTCCCCAACAGCGATCACGGCATCCCCGATCAAGCCCCAGAAGCCGTCATCGATGCCATCCGCTCCATCGTCGACCAAACCCGCCCCACCGCACCCTCCGCAAATGCCGGCCGATCTGGCCGCGGTGTTCAGCCGTCTGATCGTTGATGGAATCGGACCATAAGTCCCGACGGAGTCGTACAGACTCGGAGTTACCCAGCGACTCAGGAGCAATGGACCGCCCCGCTTCGCCTTGCGTTCGGTTGGCGCGCGTTCCTCTCGGTAGCCACCGCAGCAACTCATGACTTGGAAGCTCGACGTCGTCAAGCTGACGTAAGACGCCCGACGCGTCGATGTGCCATTCCGGATGGATGGTCGAAAATAACTGGCCAATCTTTTTAATCGCACCTCTAACTAAGCGCCGTAGCTGAGAAGCGTTATTCTTCTCCAGTTGGGATTTTTTCTTCAGGAGGAGGGGCCCCGCTTCCGGCTCAGATCTTGGCAGGTCAACGCCGAGAGGGAGCCCCCATGAACTACGATTCTCTTTATCCCACTTTCTGCCCCGCCGCACAAGCTCGAAACCGACTGGGCTTGCAACAGCGAGAACGTCATGCTGCGGCGATGCCCTGCTTGTGAACGCGATTCCATCATCGGCCACGGTCGTCGCCGCAAGCAGGCGCACGATGAACATCACGACTGGATTGGGATCCGACGCGGCCTTTGCCTTGGTTGCGGGAAAACTTTCACCCTGCTTCCCCCGCTCTCTCTCCCCTACACCCACTACAGCTTGCTGGCTCGCGCTCAGGTGCTCCGCCGACACTTTCTGGAGCACTGTGCGTGGGAAGAGGCGACACCTACGCTGAAAGACCCCGATCGGGTGCCCGATCCCTCCACCGTCCGTCGTTGGTCGCGTGGCCTGGACCGCTCCCATCCGGCGGCCTCTTTTCGGCGCCAAACGATCGCCCGCCTGGCCCATTGGTTGGGACGTAGCGCTCCGGCCGTTCCCCAGGCTGAGCCACTTTCGAGGCTGACTCCAGTCCTGCAGGTTCTCTGGCCTTTGCGTCTTTGAAAAATTCTTTACTCCCCCACCATCCTTGCCTGGGAACGCTGCCCTCTTTTGCTTAGGCTCGTCTCCAGAGGCGAAAAACGCGCCATGGGCGAGGATCTCGAACAACTCAAACAACGACTCCCGCTGCTCGATTACTTGCGACAGCAGAATTGGACGGCCCGCCCGGTGGGTCGCGCCGGCGAGTTCGTGGGACTCTGTCCCTTGCACGCGGAGACCCGGCCTTCCTTCTATGTCAATGCCCGCAGGAATCTCTTTTACTGTCATGGTTGCGGTCAGGGCGGCGATCTGATTCGCTTTGTGGAGTTATCCCAGCACCTCTCGTTCCGACAAAGCCTCACCTACCTCGAACAGCTAAGCGCTGAGGCGGACCCCGCCGCCGTATTGCGGCAGGCTTCCGCTTTCTACCAACAGCAACTCGATCGCTACCCGGAGGCACAGCGGTATCTGGAACAACGCGGAGTGCGCGACCCTGCCCTGGTCCGGGAGTTGCAGATCGGTTATGCCCCCGGCGGGAGGTTGCGCCGTCACCTCCTCGCCCAAGGCTGTTCCCTCGATCTGCTGCGGCACACCGGCCTCGTCAATCCCCAGGGCCTCGACACCCTCTATCAACGCGTCGTCTTCCCCTGCTGCCAAGACGGCCGCATCGTGAATTTGTATGGCCGCAGCATCGGCACCGCCTTCGCCCATCGCTTCCTCCCCGGCACCAAGGGCGACTTGTTCGCCTGGGAATCGGTTCGCCAGTTCCCCAGCGTGATTCTTGTCGAAGGCATGTTTGATCTCGCGGTCTTGTGGCAGGCAGGTTTCCGCCACGCCACCTGTTCGTTGGGCACGCATCTCACCTCTGACCAGTTTCAACAGCTGTGCGACCGCCCGCGCACCGTTTATCTCACCTTCGATGTCGATGCCAACGGCAGCGGCCAGCAGGCTGCGCAAGCCTTATCCCATCGTCTGCGGGCGCAAGGCATCACCGCCCGCCGCGTCCTCCTGCCTCCCGGCCACGATCCCAACTCCTTCTTCGTCCAGGGCGGTGACGCACGACAGTTCCAATCTCTCTTGGAGGCCGCTCCCTTATGAAGTTCCACACCATGCGCCCACAGACTCTCAACCCAGCCCAAAGTCCGATTCGTATCGCCGAGCAGGCCACCGGTCGGGAGGTCGGCTGGGTCAATCGCTACCTCGACCGCGAGTACGTCCGCCGCGTGGCGGACACGACCCTGCGCACCTGGGCTTACAACCTCCTGCACTTCGTTCGCTGGTGGGAAAGTCTTCATCATACCGGCGACGTGGCGGAAAGTGACCTGACCGAGTCGACGCTCCTGGATTACGTGAAGTTCCAGTCCAGCCAACAACCTGCGCCTTCCAGTTCCACCATCAATGACCGCGTCGCCATCGCCGATCGCGCCCTGCGCAACGCGTTCCCCGACGCCCCCTGCCAAGTGGCCCGCGGCTTCCATCATGCTTTTTTGCACCGCAGGCCCCTGGGCCTGGGCCGGCCACGGATAGCGTGGAGCCGGCTACGAGTGAGGGTGCCCAAACGGAACCTCATCCCGTTGTCCGTGGAGGAGGTGGCACGTTTTTGGTCCAGTTTCCGCACGGCTCGAGACTTGGCCATCGTGGGCTTGATGCTTCTCGAAGGACTGCGCTCCGCCGAAGTGTTGGGTTTGAATGAGGACGACCTGCTGCTTTCCGAAGCGCAGCTGCGCGTGCGGGGCAAAGGTAACAAACTGCGCTTCCTACCCTTGGCGCCGGAAACCGCGCAACTCCTCGATCACTATCGGCGGCTGGAGCGGCCCCAGGTGGGCACCGCCGCGCTCTTCCTCTCACTCAAGGGACCCGCACGTGGAACCCGCATGACGCTGGCAGGATTGCGATCCCTGTTCCGCTATCATCGTCAAACCACCGGCATCAAGCTCGCCAACCCGCACCGGTTTCGCCATACATTTGCGTCGGACATGGTCCGCGCCGGGATCAGCCTACCCGCGCTGATGCAGTTGATGGGGCATGCTGACATCCAAACGACTTTGCGCTATGTGCAGATCACGCCGCAGAACGTCTACCGGCAGTATACGCGCGCCGTGGCGCAGCAAGTTCGTCCCCTTCCGAGGCTCCCCTCATGAAGTGCACCCGACGCCCTCCGCTCCAACATCCGCTGGCCGCCATCTTCGACCGCTCGGTCGATTCCCTCGGTGCGGCGCTCCACCCTGACACCATTCGCCACTATCGCGGGACCGTGCGCAACTTCCTGAGCTATCTCGGGGCCGCTCACCCTACGGTGGACTCGCTCGATCAACTGCGCCGTGAGCCCCACCTCCTCGGCTGGATGTCCCGCCTGCGCTCGCAAGCGCCGCCCCTCGTGACCGCGTCCTATATCAACTTGCTGATTGACCTGCGCGCCACCTTCACCGAACTGGCATGGACGCACCAGCTTCCTCAACTCGCACACCTGGTCCGTCGCGAGGACGTCCCGCACCTGCCGCAAAGACTCCCACGCCCCCTAACGGCCGAGCAAGATCAGCTCCTTCAGCAAGAGTTCCTTAACCGCAACGATCTGGGTGGAAATGCCTTCCTGCTGATCCGCCACACCGGTATGCGCATCGGGGAGTGCGTCGACTTGTCCTACGATTGCCTCCGCTCGACCGGCCCCGATCAATGGGCCGTTCACGTGCCGCTCGGCAAACTCAAAACGGAACGTATGGTGCCGGTGGATCGGTTGGGGGTTGAACTCATCCACCGCCTGCGATTCTTTCGCTCTCTCGATCCGCTGCCTCCGGACGGCCGGCTCCTAGCCCGTCCCAGCTCCAAGGAAGCCCTCGTTCGTCAACTCCGTGATTATCTGCACGAGGTCTGTCATGCCTTGGGTCTCTCCACACGCATCGTCCCCCACCAATTCAGACACACCTATGCCTCAGAGATGCTGCGCGCGGGTGTGAGCTTTCCGGTTCTGATGAAACTACTCGGCCACACCTCTCCGGAGATGACCATCCTCTATGTCGAAGTGGCATTGAATGATCTCCAGCGGGAATTCCTCCAGGCTCGATCAAAGCCTCGCCATCTGGTTCCCCAGCCGAAGACGTCTTTCGCCCTCACTCGAACTGGTTTGGAGGGAGTTATCGATTCCTTACAAACCGCTCAACATGCGCTGGAGATGTTCCGACGGTCGCTGCCCACAGGCGCTGCACGCAGTTGCCTCGACCGGCTCTCCAACCGCCTCACAAAGATCGTCGGAGAAACCCGTAAACTCCGCACCGCCTGAGGATGGGCAGAGATTGGCCGGTTATGTCGGCTACACGGAAGTTGGCCACGCTGAGAGGAGCTAAGGACACCCGTCGTGGCATCCTTAAGTAACTCGCAAGTCTTCATTTGATACTTGGGTTGTTCTCGCTTGTTATCCTCGAAATGATCATTCGGAATACCATTAGGCTGGAGTAGCGCCAGGCAGGCCGACGTCAGAGAAACGCCCCTTGAACAACACTTCAAATTCGACGACGCCGACGCCCATCACGCGGTCACCATCCAGGATGTGGCACTCCACTTGGAAATGACCCACCCGATGTTGATAAACCAATTCGCGAACCCGTTCCAGCCTCCGCTGGTGAGCCTCCTCGGTGATTTGCTCCGGCGCCGTCGACTTCTCAACCTTGGCGAGATACCTGCGAGCCTCCGCATCGCGTTCTGCGCGATCGAGCGGAATATGAACGTGGAAGTCAACCCATTCAGGTTCCGGGTCAGGTCCGAACCCGCCGCCACCGCCGCCAAATTGATGCACTTCCGAAGGTACCAACCTTCTCCGATCCGGGGAGACTTTGTAAGCGGTAATTGCTGCTTTGAGGCCGTTGCGGCTCGCACCCGGTTTCGTCGGGAACTGCCGCGCCCGGACACGGCACGTAATCTGGATGTCCCCCGAGTTGCTGACTTGAGCGAGCCCGGAGGAGGAACGGCTCACGATGCTCTTACTTGCAAGCTCGCAGGTAGCAGGTCTATCGCCGCCGAATGCCACGCACGAGAGAAACAGTACTTGAGCCAGCAGCATGTATCTCAATGAAATCTCTCCTCACTGCCGCGACGGGTCCGTATATATTCTACCCCGTTGTTGATTAATGGCGACAAATCCCCAATTAACTCGCTAACTTCGATTGGATACTCGGTCTGTTATCGACACTTTTCGTTTTGGACTAGGCCACGACCCGGGCGGGCGTCGATGCGTACGACTTCCGAATTGCGCGTCAGAACGACCGCAATCCCGGAAAACACAGAGCTGCGGTGGCAAAGTTGCACTTGCCGGGAGCCGGTATCTATCGCGGCGGGAATAACGCGGATCGTAGGAGGCGCGACCGATCTCGCATCGCGGCATGCCGATTAAGTCGTATGGTCCGGAGAAGGTCTCGCGGGTTATAATGCAAGCTCCGATCCCATGGGCGGCAAAAACGTTTGGCATCCACGCAAAACAGTACCGCAGGCGCATGCCATTCGGCAGCCACAAGAGGTGCGGGAATACGGGCGGATCGTTTTTGGCGCGTCGGCGGTGCTGTTCGGCGTCATCGCACTGATGTGGTACGACTCTGACACCTGGCAAACCCTGCGCCAGATCTGGAGCCTGCCTTTCGGCACCCTCATCGGCGGGTGTCTCATGACCGTTCAAATCGCCGGTGGGATTGGAATGCAGTGCCCACGGACCGCGCACTTGGCCTCGATCGTCCTCGGCGTCGTCTACTTGCTCTTTTCGCTGGCCTGCATCCCTGGTATCGCCGCCGCACCCGCTATCTATGAGCATTACGGGAGCTTCTTCGAGCAGTTTTCCGCCCTCTGCGGCGCGATGGCCCTGTACGCTGCAACTGAAGCGAATGAAGCACGGGCTGTAACTTTCGGCCGAACGGCGCGCCTTGGACTCGGAGTCTGCGCCATTTCATTTACGCTGAGTCAGATGATCTACCTTCGTGTGACCGCTGAGTTGGTTCCCAAGTGGATTCCGCCCAATCAGATGTTTTGGGCCTTGCTCACGACGGTCGCGTTTGCACTCGCGGCGATTGCCATTCTCATCAATCGCCAGGCGCGGCTTGCCTTACGCCTGATGACCTTCATGCTGGCACTCTTTGGTATGCTGGTTTGGATTCCGCGCCTGATCGCTCACCCGGAGGCGCACCTGAACTGGTCCGAATTCGGCCTGACTTCCCTTATTACCGGGGCCGCCTGGATGGTGGCTGACTTGAGGTCTCTCTGATTCAGGTGGTGTTTGCGCGCGGGAAAATCGGGCAACCGCCAGCGTTGTTTCCAGATCACTTCGCGTGATGTCGGCCACTTGGAAGTTGGCCACGCTGAGAGGGACTAAGGATCGCTGGCGAGAAATCCCCATATCACTACTGATCTGGCCAGCATCTCAAGGACGGTGCGGGGGAATAGGTCCTGCCCGGTCGCCCACGGTTTGCTTATCACCAGCGGCTCGGCAAGCTGGTGTTTTGACGATAAACGGCCAAACCGCACTTTTGGCCCGCATGCGTCCGACCCCGGGTCGCAAGAGCGGTTATTTCCGACTTCCCGTCAAAGTGAACTGTGCTCGGCAAACGCGACGCCGTCACAAAAGACTCATACGCTTAAAGGGGTGCCCCCCGACGCCGAATCCAGCGCGCTAATACAGCATTTTGCAGGAAGCCAACTCGAATCCCTCGAATGCCCTCCATCCGCTTGGAGACTGTTGGTGGGATGGGGTCTGACACGAAGAGGTGGTTACGGCGCGGTCCAACCCATGGATACAATTTCCTGGGTGCCGGCGTCTTTGAGCACCAGGGGCGAGTCATCCGGCGTGAGGCCAAGCCAGAAGCCATAGACGCCCGTTATTCGCAGTCCCTTGAGGCTCGCCACCTGCTCCTCTTTTCCGCCGGGGATGGCGAGACGCTCCACTGCCTGATTCCCGAAGACGTGTAAGACATAGAGATACTTGCCGTCGCGTGACCAACATGGATAGGCTATAGGCTCTTGGATCAGCAATGTCCACTGCCGCGCCTGGAAATCGAAAAGCTTGAGAGCGCTCGAATCCGTGGGCATCGCGGCGAGGTATCGTCCGTCCGGCGACCAGCGGGGAGAGAACAGTCCCTGCGAGTCGGGCAGCGTGGTGATCTGATGGGTCTTCATGTCCAGAATCTGGATGGCGCTTGCCCCTGCGTTCGCCACTCCGCTGAAGGCCAGCGCTGCGCCGTCCGGCGACCACGAGGGATCGGCCTGCTGGCCGCTCTGGCTGGGTATCAACTCTTGCGGCGTGCCTCCGATGGCCGGAACTCGATAAATGCGGGCGCGTTTGCCCGCCTGCACCGCGCCGTAAAAGACAATCCCTTTTCCCTCCACGGACCATCTGGGCTGCATGGCGTAGACCGGCGGAGAGCTGAGCTGGGCCTTCTCCGTCCCGTCCGGTTTGCTCCGCCAGAGTATGCCGTCGGGATAAGAAACATAAGCGACCCATTGCCCATCCGGTGAGAAGGAGACGTCCTGCGCCGAAACGCCGCCAAGAAAAGAGCCAAAGGTATTTGTTTTGGCGTCGTAGCGTTCCACTTCGCCGCGTGAGAATCCTGCGACGGCAAAGATCGTCTTGCCGTCCTTGCTGGGCACGGGATTCCCGTAAGCAATTGCTCCGGCGGTCAATTTCACGGGTTCGCGGCTGACTTTGTGCAGAAAGCTGCCTGCCTCCCGCGCCGCCCAGATCTGGCCTTGCGACGCGAAGACGAAGTATTTGCCGTCCGGCGTCCAGTAGCCGCAGCACTCGCCCGTCTGCGTGTTCCAGCCGGGAAACATTGGGTGGAGATCCCTGCCATCTGCCGAAAGTTTCCAGAGATGGCGAATCTGCGTATTGGGATCGGTAATGGTTAAGGCGATTTCCCGGCCGCCAGGAGACCATGCGGGCAGGGTACTGAGGACCGGGCCGCCTGCGAGCGTGCCCGGCAGACGGACCAGTTCGCGGGAGTCCGTGCCGTCAGCGTTCGCGAGGAAGAGCGCGCCGTTGTTCGTGTAAGCCAGTTTCTGCCCGTCGGGCGACCAGGCGCCGGCGTTGCCCTGGGTGTCCGCCAGCCGTATGGGCGAGCCGCCCAGCGTCGGTACGGCCCAAAGCGGTACGGGATCGCTGCTCAGGCCCTTGACCTCAGCGGCGAGCAGTCTAGATCCATCCGGCGAAACGCCGAAGAGTCCGTACTGGACGCCTTGCGAACTGAAGGAAACCGGCGCCACGGTCCCTCCGTTGACCGACATCTGCGCGGCCCCGACGCCGTCTTCGATCAGGTACAGCCGCGAACCGTCCGTGCCCAGCAGATACTTCGCAAACGCGTCATTGGTGAGTTGTGTGTAGCCGGAGAGCGTGGGCGGCGCCAGCGCGGGGCGAAACAGGTAGGCGAGCGCCCCAATGACAACGGCCGCCGCTCCGACGGCGTCGAGCAAGGTTCTCTTGTGCTTTCTCGCCAGCGCGGCAACCACCTGCGAGTCCGAACTGTCCCGTGCGGCGAACGTGGCGCCGCTCGCCTGCGAAAGCGGCGTCACGACCACCGTTCCGGCCGGCGTCGATGCCACCGCCGCCCTCGTAGTGGAGTGGCCAGACGGTGTGTCGCGCTTCAGGCGCTTCAAATCCCCGCGCAGCTCGGAGGCGACCTGGTAGCGCAAGTCGCGATCTTTCTCCAGCGCCTTGCCGATGATTTCTTCAAGCTTGGGTGGCAAGTCCGGATTCAGGCGCGAGGGAGCGCTCGGTATCTCGTGCAAAAGAGCCCCGAAAATCGCTGCCGACGTAGGCCCATCGAACGGAAGCCTGCCCGTCGCCATTTCGTAAAGTACGGCGCCGAAGCTGAAAAGATCCGTGCGAGCGTCGAGTTCTTCGCCCCGGGCCTGCTCCGGCGACATATAGGCGACGGTGCCCATGGCCACGCCGGGACTGGTGAGGGGTTCCGGTTCGATGGTAACCGTGGGCCTGTCTTGCAGCCCCGAATCACCCTGGACGCCCTCAATGGGGCGAGGGGCGCTTGTCCCCACCGTCAATTTGGCCAGCCCGAAATCCAAAATCTTCGCCTGCCCGCGCGTGGTGACGAAGATGTTTGCCGGCTTGATGTCGCGATGCACGATACCCTTGGCGTGCGCCGCGTCCAGCGCGTCGGCGATCTGGATCGCCAGGTCGAGAAGTTCCTCCGTCTTTAACGGTTTCGCCGCGATGTGATGCTTCAGCGTCTGCCCTTCGAGATACTGCATGGCGATGAAGGGCTGGCCCTCGTGCTCGCCGATCTCGTAGATCGTACAGATGTTGGGGTGGTCGAGCGCCGAAGCGGCACGCGCCTCACGCCGAAAGCGTTCCAGAGCTTGTGGGTCCCTGGCAAGACCTTCGGGCAGGAACTTCAGCGCCACAAAGCGGCCGAGTTTGCTGTCCTCGGCCTTGTAGACGACGCCCATCCCGCCGCCACCCAGCTTTTCCAGGATGCGATAGTGCGCAACCGTTGTTTCAATCATGATTTGGAGGAATGCCTATCTACCGTAACATCTTAGCACAGGCGGTGGAACCAACGCTGCCGAATCCGCAGTGTCTCAGTTACCTACACTAGGCCTGTTTCGGGAGGCTCGCTCGGCAAAACGGCGGCTAACTCTCAACTTTCAGCGGCTTCACCAGCACCTTCGAATTCCTCCCGCTTTGATCGTATTTTGCTCGCCGGACAGGCGGAAGATTATCCGAAGTACCTTCCGTAAAGCCGCCCTTCGACTGGAAGTAAGTAAACGCCTGCGTCGAGAGTGTGATCAGTTCATTCAACCCGGCTTCGCGCGCTTTGCTTTCGATGAATTGAATCAGCTTTCGGCCGATGCCCTGGTTTTCGTGTGCGGGACTCACAAAAAGGCTGGCGAGTTCACCCTGTTTTTGCTCGGGATAGATGTGCAGAGCCACGCAGCCAACGGGGTTCTTGTCGATTTCAAAGATAAAGTAGTCCCCCAGGTTCTTCTCCATTTCGACGCGTGTTCGCCGCAC
The DNA here is from genome assembly GCA_963831905.1 of uncultured Acidobacteriota bacterium. Classification (GTDB taxonomy): domain Bacteria; phylum Acidobacteriota; class Terriglobia; order UBA7540; family UBA7540; genus CAVROP01. Next base: position 321,363 of record CAWHRX010000011.1, read on the forward strand.
AAGTTCTTCCGCTTCCACCGCCTTCTTAGTCAGCCTCTGGATGGCCCGGATGTCTTTCTTCTTGGCAGGCCGTATCTGCTCGTATTCGTTGGCGTAAATAAGCGTGCCAATGCCCTCGTTGGAGAACACTTCGGCCAGCAGTCCTTCATCCTCCCGGCCGCTGGCAATGTGGACGCGCTCCACTCCCGCCGAGCACGCGGCAGCCGCATGCTGGGCCTTCGAAAGCAATCCCGGCGCGAATCCGCCAGGCGCGACTTGTATGAGTTTTTGCAGGTCCGCCACCAGCATTTTGCGAATCAGTTGATCGCTGTACCGCAGCCCATCCTGCGCCGTGAGATAAATCAGCTTAATGGCCTTTAAGCTCTCAGCCACAGCAACGGCGACGCTGTCAGAGTTCGTCCTGTAAGTCTTGCCGTCGCCATCAAAGCCAAGGGGCGGAAGGACAGGAGTGATTCCCCGATCCAACAAGGTTTGGAGAAGCTCTGTGTCGACACGCTGCACCTTGCCGGTGAAAAGGTGGTCGACACCCTGGATGATTCCCAGAGGGTGGGCAATGATGGCGTTGGTGCAGGCGGCGCGCAAGTCTTGGGCTGACAGGCCTTCCAGAATTTCGTGCGTGAGACGGTTTGCGGCGTTTAGCGCCATCTGCAGTGTCGGAGCATCGGTCACGCCCGTGCCATCGAGGTCGGAGGCTTGCATGCCCTGTTTCTCAGCGGCAGCCTTAATTTGTGCTCCCACCCCATGCACGAGGACCACGCGGATGTTCAGGGAGCGCAACACCGCAACGTCCAAAAGGATGTTCGCGAAGTTTTCGTCCGTGACGATGTCGCCGTCTACGGCAATAACAAAGGTCTTGTCCCGGAATTGCGGGACATATTGAAGAATACCGCGCAGGTCGGTGAGTTTCATGTCGAGACCCGATTGCTTGAATTGTGGCCTGACCGCCGTCTTGCATTTGAAAACCGTTCCACTTTACACCCAAAAAGAAAATCTGTCGTTCTCGAGGACCAAACCAGAATGCACTGTAGAACCGCGTCCTCTGACTCGCCCGAGGTCCGCTTCGAGGACCCGAGCCCCGTTTTCGTGGGAGTTTGCATGATGGGTGGTGGGAAAGGCTGTTCCAGTAAGCCGCTGCGGCGGCAGGAATGTATCCCGACATTGTCGTAGTTTGCGGATGATCGGTGACCGAAGGGAGGTCACCGATGACCCAACTACGTCAACGAATGATTGAGGTCCCGCGACCGCGTAACTTCCTCTCGGCAGGCTCAGACCCCGAAGCGCCACGCCGGTAATGCCCAATTAATGGCCATTACCGGCGTCTTGCCATGCAGACTTTGTCCCTCGCGAGAGTCTGGCCCGTTGGGCCCTGGTTCAGAGCACATCATTGATTGTTGTTTGCACGGTAATGCGCTTGGCTTGGACTTTTCCGTAGAGCAGTCCCGGCGGTAGCAGGTTGCCCTGCGGGTCATACTGACCAATGCTGAATGTTCCGGTAAAGCTGTTGTGGTCGGCGTTCAGGGTGACCGTTTCGCGAATGTTGGCTGGCCCGAGCTCAGTCCCGTCGGGATTCCAACTGAGGGGGAAGTGATTGAGCTTGTACTTGGAAGGTCCCACATTCTCCCACACTCCCAGGCAGAAACTCTGGATGGTCGGCGGCCGCGATGAATTGAGGATTTCCGTCCCGTCGCTGTGCCATTGGGAAAATCCCGCATCGAGCACCGTGCCGTCGGGTATGCCTGCACTTTCAGAATTTCCCTCAGAAATCAGGTTGACCCTCCAAAAACCTACGATCGGATCCCCACCCAGGTTCGGCATATCTTCGACCCCGCCGGAGGCAACCGACGAGAACGCCGCAGGAGTGAACGGGTTGGTCAGGAACGGCTGGCGCAGCAGCGATGTGTTCCGCTTTGGCGTCCCCATGCTCACGCACTGGGCGCCCGCCAATTGGGCAAAAAGCGTTGCGAGGACTGCGACTCCGAGCGCGACCTTCAACATCCCAGACATTGTCTTCATACAGTTCTCCTTTTTGGTTTTGAATTTTGGCAGGCCCTGGCTGCCTCACCCTATAGAGCGCAAAAAACGGATGAAAACCGTAATGCCAAGGAAATAATTTTCAACCGGCGAACCAGCGGTGTAGGGGTAGGGCTTGCCTTACCCTCGTCGGAGGCCAGCAGAAATGCGGGGACGGCAAGCCGTCCCCCTACGGCGCGGCGGTTATCGACGGATCGGACGTTCCGGCAAGCCGTGGAAAACACTGGGCCAACGTGCTAAAATGAGTTATCGCAGACATCGGAACGAATCACTTGGGCGGTCCGTTGAGGAAATCCTCAGGGCACGAAATCACACAATTGCTTAAGGCCTGGAGCGAGGGCGAACCGGCCGCGCTCGACAAGCTAGTGCCCTTGGTGTACCGGGAGTTACGCCGCATGGCGGGCCGCTACATGGCGCAAGAGCGGCCGGGCCATACCCTGCAAACTACCGCCCTGGTTCACGAGGCTTATATGCGGCTGGCGGGCTCCGCCCCGGTTAGTTTCGAGAGCCGGGCCCAGTTCTTCGCCGTGTGCGCGCAAGTGATGCGGCGGATTCTGGTGGATTGGGCTCGGTCACGCCAAGCCCAGAAGCGCGGGGGCGAAGGCGAACCGATGCAACTCGAGGAAGGGTTAGTGCTGCGGGAAGAGCCGGGCCGGGACCTGGTGGCTTTGGACGATGCCCTGAAGCTTTTGAACGCCCAGGACGCGCGCAAGGGCCAGGTGGTGGAGTTGCGCTTTTTCGGCGGGCTCAGCGTGGAGGAGACGGCCGCGGTTTTGAAAGTCTCACCCGAGACGGTGACGCGCGACTGGAGGTTAGCGAGAAGTTGGTTGCGGCGGGAGCTGCGCTGGGAGAGTCAGAGTGGAGCGTGAGCGTTGGCTGAAAGTCGAATCCCTGTACCATGGCGCCCTGGAACGGGAAGCAAGCGAGCGGCCGCGGTTTCTCAGCGAGGCCTGCTCCGGAGATGAGTCATTGCTGCGGGAAGTGGAGTCGCTGCTGGCCGAAGAGGAGCCTGGAAGCTTCCTGGGAAAGCTGGCGTTCGAGGTGGCGGCGCAGGTCCTCGCAGAGGATCAGTCCGGGGGGGTTGGAACGGCGAGCCCGGAGGCGATGCCAGGCCGAGCGGTTAGCCACTACCGCATCCTGGAGAAGCTGGGCGCGGGTGGGATGGGAGAAGTTTATCGCGCCCTGGACACGAAGCTCTGGCGTGACGTGGCCCTGAAGATTCTGCCCAAAGCCATGGCCGATGACGCCGAGCGCATGGCGCGTTTCGAGCGTGAGGCACGTGTCCTCGCCTCGCTGAATCATCCCAACATTGCCGCCATCTACGGACTGGAGGAATCAAACGGCATCCGCGCTCTGGTGATGGAGTTGGTCGAGGGCGAGACACTTGCGGAACTGCTGGAAAGAGCGAAAATCGAAATTCGAAAATCGAACATTGGCCCGAGTTTCGATTTTCGAATTCCTAGTTTCGATTCTTTGGGCATTGCCAGACAGATTGCCGAGGCGCTGGAATACGCGCACGAGCGCGGAATTATCCATCGTGACCTGAAACCGGCGAACGTTAAGATCACGCCCGAAGGCATGGTAAAGGTTCTCGACTTTGGCCTGGCCAAGATGCTCGATCCTCAGGGTTCGCAAAGCGCCCCGAACCCGAACAATTCGCCCGCGCTGAGCGCCTTGGGGACCTCTGCCGGAATGATTCTGGGCACGGCGGCCTACATGAGCCCGGAGCAGGCCAAGGGGCAGAGGGTCGACCGGCGCTGCGACATCTGGGCATTTGGGTGCGTGCTTTACGAGATGCTTTCCGGGGGCAAGGCGTTCCAGGGAGAAACCACTTCCGATGTCCTGGCGTCGGTGATCAAGAGCGAGCCGGAGTGGAGTGCGCTGCCCGCGGCAACGCCCCTTGGCATCCAACGCCTCATCCGCCGCTGTCTGCAGAAAGACGTGCGCCAGCGCCTGCAAGCCATTGGCGATGCCCGGATCGCGATTGAAGAAACGCTGGGTGGTGATGTGGGGGCAGGCCTTGTGCCCGCCCGCACTGAAACGGTCACAGGGCAGCCACCAGGGTCGCCCCTACGACGAATTCTGCCGTGGGCTGCCGGCCTGCTGGCGGGGGCGCTGCTGGCGGGCCTGGCGGTCTGGAAGTTCGCTTTGCCTGCAGCGCAGCCCTCCATGCACTTCAGCGCCGTCACGAATTTCGCCGGAGTGCAGGCGCAGCCGGCGCTTTCTCCCGACGGCCGCTCGGTGGCCTTCGTCTCGAACCGGGACGGCCCGTACGAGATTTATGTGGGCCTGATCAGCGGCGGCAATCTGGTGAAGCTTACCGACGATGCGAATTTCAAGGCCCGGCCCTGCTGGTCGCCGGACGGGACCGAGATCGCCTATGGGCGCCTGAATCCGTCGGGAATCTGGGACATTTGGGAAGTCCCGGCGCTGGGAGGCACGCCGCGGAGGCTGATTTTGAATGCGCTTGATCCGGCCTGGTCTCCCGACGGCCAGACACTGGCTTACACGAACAGCGTCACCGGAGCGTTATGGACCAGTGACGTTACCGGCCAGAACGCGCGCCGGCTAGCGGCGCCCGAGGAGCCTGAGGATCTTGGTGCGCGGTACACCGAGCCGCGATTTTCCCCAGACGGCCGTGAGCTGACGTTTGTGAGGAGAGGGGATGGGCCTCACGGGCATTTGAGAGTTGTCGATATCGCTTCCGGGAGGGCACGCCAGTTGACGTATGTTGTCGGGCTGAGGCTTTCGCCCGCCTGGTCGCCGGACGGGAAGTTCATTTATTTCGCTTCAAGCCGCGGCGGGACGATGAACATATGGAAGATCGCCGCAGCAGGCGGCGAACCGGTGCAAATTACGGCCGGCCAGGGCGATGACGCGCAACTGGACGTTTCCGCCGACGGGAAGCGGATCGTCTTTTCGACTTTCCGCGAGAGGACCTCAATTGTCCAATTGGATCTGCAGACAAAGTCCGCACAGCAAGCTCCAAAACCGCTCACGACCGACCCTGCGCGAAGTCAGATGGCGCCGGTATACTCATCGGATGGAAAACATCTTGCCTACTTTTCATCCCTCAAGGGCGTTGAACCGGAAGGCATCTGGCTTGCCAACGCTGACGGCTCGAATCCCGTGGAACTGATCCAGGATAAGCACTTCGTCAACGTCCTTCCGCACTGGACTCCCGACGGAAATTGGCTGATCTTCGTGTCATTGCCTAACGAAGGGCCGGAGTATCGCCGCATCTCGATATCGGGAGGTACTCCGCAAACGTTGGTTAAGAACGAAGTGCAGGACCTCTGGTTCGACGTCGGGCTCGATGGGCGGCTGATCTACCAAAATGTCAAACGACAGGTCCTAGCCTTCGATCCTCAGAACAACAAGAGACTGACAATCGGAACGCTCCCGGGGGGCGATATGCGTAGTTTGCTCCGCTTGTCCCCTGACGGCCGTTCTGTCGCTTACACCGTGAGGGCGAGCGGCGAAAACGATCCGAAGGCGGGACTTTGGGTGACTGACTTTAAGAACGAGCCTCGGCAAATCTTCCGCGGCTGGGTCGTGTGGTTCGCCCGCGGTCCCAATCGTGATGTTTACCTTTTGGAAGGTAAGCCCGACCTGAATGGCGTCCTCTGGAAGGTTGGCTGGGACGGCAGAGGCCTCTCCCGCATTCCCATGCCCGTTCCCCTTATCCATTCTTACTACGTCCTGCCGGGGCAGAACGACCAGAACTTCTTCGATGTCTCTCCGGACGGGCGCCGCCTGGCCATGACCACGGAGTCAGTCCTCGAAGCAAACATCGGCATGATCGAAAATGTACGTTAGCAGTCTGGACGATCGGCGTGGATATTGCCGTATCGTTGAAGTGCCTCACGCCGGACGGAACCCCAAAAGCGGGTAGACGCAAGCGGCGCACTTCGTCCTACAGAACCTACGGCGCCAGGACCTCCTTGGGTATGGCAGAGGTCTTCTGGCGCTGGCGCCGCTGCTGATCGTCCTTGTCGGCGAGCACGGAGCGAAGGTTTAGAAGCTTCTTGAGCATGTCATACCAAAAGGGGGCGCCGAGGGTGAGCAAGAACACCGAAATACACACTCCCAGCGGGTTCACGTTTCGCCAGTTGTCCATCCACTGGTGCGCACTGTGCGGCGGCGCAACGATGCCGGTTTGCTCCAGGGCCTGCGAGTATTGCTGCGCGGCGTCCGTTTTAGTACCCGTGGGATCGATTTGGGTCTTCGCAATCGCCTGCGCCTGGACTGTGAGCGCTTGCCGCATCGCATCATCCATGGTCAAACGATTCACCAATCCGACCGTATCGAGCTGTAAGATGAGGACAACGATAATGGCAGTGCCAAAGGTGACCAGGCGGATCGAGGAAGTAAACCTCTCGCTGACTCGGTCCATCGTGGAATCGAACCAGAAATGCACCGTGGCGACGAAATCGCTCGACGCGGTCTTCAGGATGGCAAGGTCCGCACGAACGTGATTGGCAAGCTCCGGGGCCTTGGTTTCGATCTCCAGAGCGGCGGTGCGGATGTCGGAAAGAGTCTTCTGGGGGTTGCTGAGGCCGCTAAGCTCGAGGGCCTTGCGCAGGCGCTCGGCGGCGGCGCTCCCCAGTTGCGCGGTTGCCTTGCCACCGCCGGCCAACTCCAGCAGAGTGCCGATCAACTCCTCACGGTGGATCACCGTACCCAGTCCACGCGGTCCCCGAATGAGAGGATGCATCAGGACGGCATGCGCGATCTGGCCGCTGACTTCGGGCTCCAGGCTCGGATCGATCTTTTGCAGCAGTTGACCGATGCCCTCGCGCAGGTACCGTCCGCGGCTTTGAAACAGGTTGATGACCGCCTGCGTGATAACGGTTACGGCCATACTCACAATCAGCATCACCACGCTGAGGCCGATTAGAACATCAATGGATTTGAGCATGGAAGTTCTCCTGGCTGGCGCCTGCGGCGCTGCGCTCTCTTGCCACGCCTGCCGCAGCGGTCACGGCCGCCGACCGGACAGGGTTGCCGGACGAGATCCTAAGTCGGATTTAGTTTAACACAAGGAAAATCTAGATACTGGAGTCGGAGTTGGCGCATCAGAGCGCAGCTCTGCGGTCTCTGTTCATTCCGGCTCCGCGCAACACAGGGCTTCGCCCTGCGCCGGCCGACGCGGCGGTGCGCGTATGAGGCGTGGTGCGGGCGTCCCGCCCGCGCCACAGGGGGGGCGCCTCGCGCCTACGGGCAGGGCCCTCCGGGTGAAACCAGAATGCCGCGGTGGGTGGCCACGGCCACGCGCCCCGATCAGTCTGGCCCGTCGTTACCGGCGGGTTAGGGTTGTAAGTTCGGCCTTGCCTGCTATCCCACGACGTTCTAAAGTAGGAAACGGGGATTTAAGCACCAAAACCAACGCTCTGAAGGGAATCTCCATTCGCCGGCCTGCCGAAGCGGAGAACTGGAGCGGCCTCCCGCAGGTCAGGTTTAACCTGGAAGGAGAAGGACGATGATCAATGCAGCCCACGTGGTGATCTACACGCGCGATGCCGAGGCCGATCGCGCTTTCTTCCGGAACGTGCTCGGACTGGCCTCGGTGGATGCCGGTGAAGGCTGGCTGATCTTCGCGTTACCTCCGGCCGAGCTCGGCATTCACCCGACAGACGAGAAGTCGTGGCCGGGCAGCGACGCGTTGAAAGGACATCACCAGCTCTACTTGATGTGCGACGACGTGCAGTTGACCGTTGGCGAGTTGAAAGGCAAGGGTGTTGAGTTTACGCAGCCGGTCAAAGACACCGGCTGGGGCCTGCTTACCGCCCTGAAACTTCCGGGCGGCAGCGAACTCTGGCTCTACCAGCCTAAGCACCCCTCGCCGCTGAAACCTTCCGGGGCCGCATGACGGTCGCTCATGTTCGTCAGCCGACGAACACCCGGGACCCATGAACTACCCGGGAGCGCGGGCATTCCTTCGCTCCGCTCAAAACAGGCTCTGCCCGCAGCGTGTGTGGAATTGCGGCGCGAAAGGCGGGCAGGATGCCCGCGCTCACGGGTAGTTCAGAGCAGTGGCGCATAGCTAGGCGCAGGAGTGCTCCATGAACAGCACTGCCATCGATGGCCAACTTATCGAAATCACCAGCGGCCCTCCGCCCGCTACGATCGGCGACGTTCTCACGTTGATGCGGAGGATCGACAGCCTGTTGCCGAGCGGCGACGGGCTCAAGTGGTTCAACCTTCTCTATATGATGGTCACTCAAAGGGTAGACAGTAGTCCGCCTCAAGGAGGCTGGGACGATCCGGCATGGCTTACCCGCCTGGACGTCGTCTTTGCTCAGTTCTATTTCTCAGCAATCTTGAACTGGCTGAATACCCCCGCGCACGTTCCCAATTCGTGGCAGGCCCTATTCGAAGCGCGCGATCGCCCAGGTATTGAACGCATCCAGTTTGCTCTGGCTGGAATGAATGCGCACATCAATCATGATCTGGCCTTGGCGCTGGTTCAGACCGGCGCCGAACTGAACCTGAGCCCCGGGAAGACGAGCCCGCAACACGAAGATTATGAGCACGTGAACGGGATACTGGAAGCCGTCCTTCCCCAAGCTCTGCAGTTCCTTGCCACCGGAATCCTGGGTGAGCTGGCCCAGGACACTGGGAAAATCGGCAGGCTTCTGGCCATATGCAATGTCCGAGCCGCCCGCGATCTGGCTTGGGATTTCGCCGACCAGCTTCGCTGTCTGGCAGGGGTCGCGCATAATTCGGCGTTGGCGGCGCAGGATCAGGCGACGGGAGTGTTAGGCCGCAGCCTGCTGGTGGCCGTCTAGTTTGCTCGCTTTAGACGCGACCGTGCCGGCGGTTTGGACCTCGCCGCCAGGAACTTGGAGCAAACCCCCGGAAACGGGCTTCGGGTTCTCGAAGGAGACCTCGGGGCGCCAGGGTTTGCACTCGAACGACTTTGGATCTCCCCCGCCATGGGTGCAAATTGGGATTACACCCGTCTCCAGGCTTACGCCATGCGGATCCAGCGGAGCATGGTCCGAAAATCGGGCGGTTTGCCGTGGAGTAGAAGGCCGACGCGGAAAATCTTGGCAGAGCTCCAAACTGCAGCATAAGCACCACCCAAGCCGAGAACGATGGAAGTCCAGACTTGCCAGAGCGGGGGCGGTGTATTAGAAGTCATCCGGATCAACATAACGAAGGAATTCACCGGCGGGATCATGCTAAGCGCCAGGGCCATTGTGGAGCCCGGATCGCGGCTGATCGGCATCCAGAGAAACATCGGCACCATCAGCGTAAGCATGACGGGCATGATCAGGCTTTGCGCCTCGCGGATTTCGTTGACGCAAGCCCCCACCGCCGCCATCAGCGCTGCGTAGGTGAAGAAAGACGACAGGTAGAAAATAAATAGAAAGAAGATGATCCACCCGTCGATGAGCCCCAGCATGGCGAAGCTCATCATAGCCACGAGGCCCAACCCGAGATAGACCAGCAGTACCATGAGCCCCACCACGAATTGGCCAAGGATCTTGCCGGCCATCAATTCCATGGGCGACACGGCGGAAAGCAGCACCTCCGCAATTCGCGAGGACTTCTCCTCGATGGTGGTGGTCATCAGGTATTGGCTGGAGGTCATAACAGAGATGAAAATCAGAAACATGAAGGCGAACGGTATTAGGGCGGCAACCACCTCATGCTGGGCCTTCTGCTCCCCCTGTTGGGTCACGCGCGTCGATTGAACCCAGGGGACGTCGGTGAGATACTCCATCTGCTTGGGGTCCATTCCAGAGGCTTTGGCGCGGGCGGCAAGAATGGATTCACGAACCGCCGTCTTAATCTCTGCCTCCACCTGAGTGTCGAGTTTCTCGCGGACGTAGAGATCGTAAGCGCCGAATTCCGGCGTGCCGGCGGTATGCCGCACCGCATCCGGATGGATGACCACCAGTGCGAGGCGGCGCGAAGGACCTTCCTGTTTGGCCAGCAGAGCCTGCTTTTCCTCTTTCAGGTCGGCTGTCTCCGCCAGTTTCCGAAGATGAAGCTCCGGGACCTCGCCTAACAGTTTCTTGGCCGCATCGGGCAGCGTCTGGGCACCACTCTGCAAAGTCAGGGTTCGAACGGATGCCGGGAGGTTCTTCTCCACCAATTCCATGTCCTGCGCCCGGCGCAGTGCAAAAGCCGCGGGGGAGAGGAATTTTGCAACGCCCTCCACGACCTCTGAGGTGGGATCCAGAATGGCCACCTCCCCCACCACACGGGGCGTGGATTCCAGATGAGCTTTAGAGACAATCAGCACCGATGCGATGATAATGACCGGCGTGATCAGCACCCCAATGATAAACCCCTTGGTGGTGATGGTCGCCAGAATTTCGCGCGAGGCTACTTGCAGTGTCTTCTTCATGATCGTCCCCCGTTGGCGCCAGCCGCTTGGCCGCGGATTTCCGCCTCGTCCGCACCCTCTCGAGCGCCGGCCGTCACGATCTGAACGAAGATGTCCTCGAGCGAAGGGCGCTCGACCTGGAGCATCGCCGGAGCGACGGTGGCGGCGATGTCTCGCATCGCTCGAGCCAAGTCGGCTCCCTCGTGCAACCTCAGCTCGTAGGCATCGTTATGGCGTTCGATCCGGCTAATGCTCGGCAGGGCTTGGAACCGCGCCATATCGGCAGATGGGTCCAAGGGCTCAAACAGCACCGAGCGCGGGTCATACTGGGCTCGGATGCCGGCGATGGATTGATCGAGCACTTTGCGGCCCTGATGGATCATCACCACGCGGTCGCAGAGCAACTCTGCTTCCGCCATCATGTGAGTGGAGAAGAGGATTGTGGTGCCCCGTTGCTGCTCCTCGACCAGCAGCGCGCGCAACGAACGGGTGCTGACCGGATCGAGCCCGGTAAAGGGTTCGTCCAGAATCAGGAGCTCCGGTTCGCTTAAAAGGGTGGCAATCAACTGGACTTTCTGCTGCATTCCTTTGGAGAGATCTTCGCATCTTTTCCCCTCCACCCCTTCCAGATCCAACCGGGCAAGCCAGTTCGGAATCTGCGATTTCATGCGGGCGGAGGCGACGCCTTTGAGACGGCCAAGGTAGCGCAGGAAGGCGCCAACCTTCATTTTCCTGTACAGCCCCCGCTCTTCCGGTAAGTAGCCAATGCGGTCTTTGGCTTCCAAGGCGGAGGAATGGTCCAGCACAGTAATCTCACCTTGGTCCGGGAAGAGAATCGACATGATCATTCGAATCGTTGTCGTTTTCCCCGCTCCGTTGGGTCCGATGAACCCACAAAGAGAACCTTGGGGAATTTCCAAGTCGAGAGCCTCAACGGCGTGCTTGTCTCCAAACGTCTTGGTGACCCCTTTGAGCACAACAGCACTTTGCATAAGCTTCCTGGCGTCCTTTCGATTGTGGGCTTGCAACTTCCATGAGCATACCCGAACTCATCAATTGAAACCTCAATATTCTGAACATAGTTCAGGTGGGCTCGTTAGCAGTTCGGGTCCCAATCTCGTCCTCATAACTTGAGCTTCCCAATACTTGAATGGCGGCCCCTCCGCGAGAGCGGGTTATCTGGCGGGAGCGTTCCGGCAGACCGGCCATCCCGATTTGGCGGGTGAGATCATTAGCGCGATGAAGAGCGCTGGCTACGATGTGCGGGAGGGCAATCCCTTCGAGGTCGGGCAGACATTCGGCACGCTGCGCCGCCCTCCCGATTTTGCTGGTCGATAAGTTGAGGAGTCGAGACGTTGAGGAGTCAGCCGCCTTCCGGCCTGCGGCCCGAGGACGTGCGGCCGGCGTTTGGTCTGGCGCTGTACGACTCAGCGACTTTTTGTACTTGTCCTTTGTTTTCATAGACATTCTCGCTTTGTTATCTCAAAAAGCTCTCAGCGATCAGCTATCAGCTTTCAGCCGTCGGCCATTCGACTCCTCAACTCCTCGACTCTCTGATTTTTTTGCCTCCTTCTTTGTTTTCATAGACATTCTCGCTTTGTTCCCCCGATTTTGTAGTCGATAAGTGGAGGAGTCGAGACGTTGGGGAGCCCTCCGCCACCTTCCGGCCCGCGGTCCGTCGCTTGCGGTCGGCAATGGGTGTCCAATTCCTCGACAACGATCTGCCCACCTGCCCATCTGCCTACCTGCCCTTGCTTTTGCACTCCTCGACTTCTCGCCTGCACTTCGAGGCAGAAACCACAGGCAGGGATTAGGGATGAAAACAGAAGAGGACTTTCTGGCATGGCATTCCCGGCAAGCCCTGAGCGCCTTGTCCGACCTTACTCAACAATTGTAACATGTATCAGTACATTTGTCAAGTACCAATTAAGTTAACCACCCCGATTGCACCCCTGTCGGCGCAGATTCCGTAGCTTGGACTCTGCGCCAGCGAGCCGTGCTGCATTTCAGCCTGAGACTAGGCGTATAATCGCACCTCTGACCATGACGGCGTTTCAAGACATCTCGCACTCGCTTCGCCAACTTTATCTGGAGGACGAGCGGCCCTGGCTGGTCGGCGCGAACTCCTCTGCGGAGCTTTGGAGGGCGGCAGCCTGCTGCCGCTTTTCAGGGTGAGCTTGCTCGAGGTCCGCTGAGGGCTCGGCAAACCGATGCGCGAGCCTCCTCGCAATGGCTCGGGATTGGAGCGAGGTTCCGGCCAGCAAGCTGGCCTGCAAGAAAGCGGCAGCAAGCTGCCGCACTCCAAAGCTGCGCTATGCGTGAATGCAGAATCAGGTTGTCACCTCGGCATCCCCGGAATGGACGCGCAGGCTCGAGCGGATGAGTTCGTGGCTGGCGCCACTGAAGTCGGGTTCGCCGCTTCGGGGGCGTTCAGACTTCTCCATTAACCGGCTTGACTCGGCCCCCGACAAGAACTCCCCCTTCGGGAGATCGCAGACTTCTCAGTTCGGAGTCTGCGCCAGCCAGCGGCTTGATCGACGGCCGCGTGAGAATGCCTCCGGTCCGCGCGCATGAATTTGATCCCTCCATCACGGAGCCGAAAAGACGCGGACCACAAAAACCGGTGGTCCGAGCTTGTTTTTTTGAGGAGATTCTTGGGGGTAACATTTAGCGGGGGCGGATCAAGGGATTTTAGGACACTACCTGAATGCTTACACGCTTGACGGACCGAAATTATTGCCGAGCACGACCGATGAGTCCATTTGGCCGAAAGATCCGTCTCCGCTGCCCTCAAATCCTACTGGTTCGGAAACGGCGGCTTCTGAAGAATAGGGGCCAGCGAATTCGCCAGCCCCCTAGCCGACTTCGTCTTCGATCTGGCTTTCCTCAGGCCGCTTTCGCCATCGCCGCAACCGCGACTGCCGGCGTTACCACGCTTACTTTGATTTGCTTCGGCTTGGTTTCCTCGCGCTTCGGGATGTGCAACGTCAGCGCGCCATTCTGATAGTCGGCCTTGATCTCCTCCGAGTTCACGGAGTTCGCCAGCGAGAAGCTCCGGGTGAACGAGCCATACGCGCGTTCGATGCGCAGGTAGTTTTGCTCGTTGACCTTCTTCTCAAACTTGCGTTCGCCGCGAATGGTGAGGATGTTGTTCGCGACGCGGATGTCCAGGTCCTGCGGATTCACTTCCGGCAGATCCGCCTTGATAACCAGCTCATTCTCGGTCTCGTAAATGTCAACGGCCGGCGCCCAGGCGGTGAGGTTCGATTCCTCCCCCGTACGCTCCGGCACATCGCCAAACACGCGGCTCAACTGTTCCTGCAGAGTCATAGCCCCACGGGAAGGTTCCCATTGATTCATTGTTCTCATATTAGCCACCTCTCTTTTCCGATCGCATCGATGTAATATTGGTGCGGTATTGTCAACGATTAAAAACGTTATCTCCAATACTATGATTCCGGATATAAGCCGGAGTTAATGTAAGCTTCGCGTCCTGCACCTCCATGTTGAGTTCTCCGCGCGAACGAATCGAGTCGATGAACTTGGACCACACGGTGCCGGCGAGATCCGTCCAGGCAAATGGTTAAAGCCTTGTTTGGGCCGAAAAACGGGCAGCAACGATTTCGCTGAATCTTAATTCTCATATTTCACCTTGCTCGGAACCGTCGCGTAGCCGGCCTCCCTAAAGTACTTGCCCGCGCTGCCCGCTGGGGCAGCCCAGATAACCCCTATACAAACCGCGAATCCCAGCAGGATGTAGTAACCCACGGGCGAGGGCCACAACAGCGCCAAGAGCAACATCGGAATGAAACCCCACTTCATGATTCTCGTAAGCACTGGACACCTCGTTTCCACTTGCCCCAGATTCCTTTTCGCCTCATGAGCGAGGGCGGACTTGGGCGCCCCGCGGGACAAAAGGCCCTTCCACCTCAAGCTGCTGCGCGAGCAGCGAGTGTGTGAAACCTCGAGTTGGACACCTCATAAGTTTGCATATCTGGAACTCATCAAAGAGGCGCGCTTTCACATAACCAGAATTAGTCAGATTAGCTGAGAGGCGAGCGCGAGGAGCCTCACTTCCTTAACCAGCTTAAGTTAATTAACCTAGCTTGTCAAGTTAAATCTGATGTCTTTATTAAATTTTAATCAAGTTTAGTTAAGGCAGGGCGTGCGTCTTGACCACGTGGCGGCTCGACTGTAGTCGCTTTCTTAGCGCTATCGCCGCGGCCACGACGATGATCACCGCGGCGGCAATCGCTAGCAACCAGCCAGAATGTCGCCCTAGATGCCGCAGACCGATAACGAAGCGGCGCCCGTAGTGGGAGGCAATTGCGGCTATGGCTCCGTAACGCACTGCCCGGCCCAAAGCCACGACAACCATGAATGTCCGAAGGGGGTAATCCAACGCGCCTGCTACGGCGAAAAACGCGCTCGTAGGGAAGGGCAAAGGTACAACGGTAGAAACGACCAGAGCGCCCGTGCCCCACCGCTGGAAGTACTTCAGCAGCGTTGCGACTTTGCGCTTTCCAAACTTGCGGTTGAGATAGTCCAAACCTGCCTTGCGTGCCATTCGGAACGTTAAGTAGGCGCCGATGATCGAGCCTGCCGTGGCGAGTCCGGCGTAGTAGTACCATGGTTCGTGTTGCCGCGCCGCGAGGATGGCGGTGAGAATGTCCAGGCCGCCAAATGTTGGGATGGGGGAACTGTCGACGATCGCGAGAAGGAACAGCCCGAGTCCGCCTAAGTGCCGCACAAGCGCCGCGATCCCTTGCGGGTGTCGTGGCGCCGGCTTCACAAAGTCCGCGAGTGTTTCAAGAATCCGCACAGATGCCCAGCGTTACAATACCACGTTTTCAGCGACTAACGCAGGCGGCAGCAAATAGGGCACAACCGCGACTCCGAGGAAGAACCGCAGACCGCAAAGATGGAGGTCTGCGCTACACTTGCTGCATTTATCCCTTCGTATCAACAGCATGAGCACTGTTGACCAACTGTGCGAGCAATACTGAACTGACGCGTAAACTCCCCACAGGGTATAAAGACACTGGGTCTAAAGACACTGGGGCGTCATGTCAATGACGGGGGAGCGTTCCACGATTTCTACACGCAGCGGGGCCGGAGAGGTCTACCCGGCGGGACAGTGGTGGGCGCCTAGGCGCTTGTGGCTGATCATAGGAGCGTCGCTCATCGTCATCGCGGTCATCGTGGTGATCGTGTTGGCATGCAACTGGCCATACACGCAACAGGCTGTCGCCAAAGCGCTGCAGGACCGGTTCGCCCGAACCGTCCAAATCCGCAGCTTCCGCAAGACATACTTTCCACCGGGATGCGTGGCTGAAGGGGTCAGTTTCCTGCACCGGAATCGCAAGGACCTGCCGGCGTTGATCACAGTCCAGACGCTGATCATTCGAGGGAGCTACAACGGACTTTTCCGGATTCACAAGCGCGTGGATGAGGTCCAGATCAAGGGGTTGCACGTGTTAATACCGCCGCCGAACCCGAGCGGCGAATCGCCCAATGTGATGCCATTGACCACCAGCACCACAGGCGCTTCGGTCACGATCGGCGAGATCGCCACGGATGGCGCTTTGCTTGAGTTCATGCCCCGCCAGCCGAACCGAGAACCCTTCAAGCTGTACGTTCATCGGCTGACAGTGGACAACGTCGGTGAAAACGGGGTCATCTCCTACCATGCAGCGTTGTTAAATACCGAGCCGCCAGGGGAAATCCGTTCGGAGGGTAAGATCGGCCCCTGGAATGAGGATGACCCCGGCAGTACCCCCGTGACCGGTTCATACACTTATGAGCACGCGAACCTGGCTGTGTTCGAGGGTATTTCAGGCACTCTATCGTCCCAAGGCAAGTTTAGCGGCACCCTCGGCCATATCGATGCGAAAGGCGAAGCCGACGTGCCTGACTTCCGCGTATCCGGAAGCAGCCATCCCGTTCACCTGACTTCGAAATTCCAAGCGGTTGTGGACGGAACGAATGGAGACACGTATCTTCAGAACGTGGACTCGCACTTTCAGCGAACCACTGTGACGTCCAAGGGAAGCGTCGCCGGGCACCCCGGCCAGCAGGGAAAAACAGTTCGGCTGGAGATGTCCGTGAATGGAGGCCGTATCGAGGATTTGTTGTCGCTCTTTACGGAGGAAAAACGCCCGTCGATGACCGGCAGTATCAATCTGCGTGCGAGAGTACAAGTGCCGCCGGGGCCTCCGGGATTCTTGCGGAAGCTGGATCTTGCCGGCAGCTTCGGCATTGGCAGCGAACGCTTCACGAACCCACACGTCCAGGAGCCGGTAAATGCATTAACCCAGAGTGCAGGCGGAGAGAACAAGAAGCAGGAGTCCGAAAACCCGGAAACGGTGCTCTCGAAGTTTGGGGGGCAGGTCGAGGCGAAAAATGGCGTCGCAACTTTCTCCAAGGTCTCCTTCAGCGCTCCAGGCACCCGCGCTCAGCTTCAAGGCACTTACAGCTTGGTGGACCGAAAAGTTGACCTTCATGGAGTTTTGTACACCAACGGAAAGTTATCCGACACCACGTCGGGATTCAAAGCACTGGTGTTGAAGGCAGTCGGTCCGTTCCTGAAAAAGAAGTCCGTTACGGTGGTTCCCTTCGCAATTGCCGGCACATCTTCCAATCCTTCTTTCGCGTTGGATTTTACTGAAAAACGCCGGGAATCTTCTCTCCCCGCGGCCGGCCCGTGAGTCACTGAGAGTTTTGCGAATACCACGGCTTTGACGTTCTCAGATGTTGGCGAAATCGTCCGGTGGGGCAGAGTGCTAGTTGCGATGATTCTTTCTTATCTCGCTTTCCGCCGCGCGGTGCAATAGCGCTTGCTGGTCAAAGGAGAGGGGCATGTCCGAAATGATCATTCGTCCGACTTCGAAATTCATATACATGGGCTACGCGGTCACGGTTCTGATCGTGGCGGCTTTGGTTATTGCGATGATGCGTTTGCAATGGCCGCCATCGATTCCGCCGGCATGGCAGCCTTGGATTACCTGGGTGCCCGTGCTCCTCCTGCTCTGGCCGTTGAAACGCCATGTCCGCAACCGCCTGACCAAGATGACGATCCTCGATGACCGGCTGCGGTACGAAACGGGGCTTCTGAGTAGGACCACACGCACCATCCTGGTCTCGCGAGTGCAGGACGTGACGGTGCATCAGCGAGTTGGTCAAAGAATTTTCGGACTGGGGGATCTTTCGATCGAGACCGCGGGCGAGGCGAGCAGGCTGACAATGTTCCAAGTCGACCGGCCGCAGGAAATCGCGGACCGCATCAACCACCTCTCCGGGAGAGAACACTCAAAAGACCAACTCACATAGCAGGGGGTCGCGGCACGGACGCTGCGCCGTGGGCTTTTCAGAATCGCACGAACCTACGCCGGGCTGACTATACCGCGGCTACATCCTCGGCGGTAACACTTGCGCGGGCGCCTCGAGGCTACTGCGGTTTTAGAATGGCAGCAGGAGATTCGGGAACCGGCAGTTCCGCGGTGGTCTTGGGTGCAGTGCTACTCTGCGGCAGCTTCGCAGCCGGCATCTCAGTGCCGCTGGGGTAAACGAGAATCTTGATTGTACCCCAACCCTTTTCAGGGCTCGTGCCGCTCTTCTTCCCCATTGCCAGTGTCTTGAGCCGCCGATCATCGAAACCGAAATTCTCAACAAGGTACTCGCGGACCACCAGGGCGCGTCCCTGGGTCAGGACCAGGTCTTTCCCGGCATCTCCTTCCATGCTGGACAACGCGGCCACCACGGCGACCCCAAAGTCAGTATCCGTCAGGAAATCGCCGGCAGCGTCCAGAGACTTCTGGTTCTTCAGCTTGGCCGTGTCTACCTTACCGAAGAGTTGCTTTGCCTCGAACGTAAACGTTTTCTGGGGCGCGCCCGGGGGCAGGCTTACGATTTCATCTTTCGCCAGCTCTGCGGAATCTTCATAACCGCGATTCTTGAAATACCCGCGCACGAAGAAGTTGTGTTTCATCGCCTCCATGTTTTCCTGGAAATCGGTGACCCCCGCTTGCGCATGGGCTACAACATCACGGATTCCGTCCATCGTTTGGTTAAGCTCGAGATAGGCCGTCTTATCGTTGATCAACGCCCCGATCGTCCCTTGGCCATGGTCGATCTTGGCGCTGACCGAGTTTAAACTCGCGGTCGCCTGCGTGACGTTTTTGATGGCTTGCTGGCTGCTATCCAGCATATCCTCCGACTTTTTAATCAGGTCGGACATGGCGAGGGGAGGGTGGCTGGCGATGGTATCACCGTTGCGCACGTTGGCCGCCCCGGCAGATCCAAACGAGATCGCCATGTACTCGTTGCCCAGCAGGCCCTCGGTTTCGATTGACGCTACGGAGTCTTGCTTGATGATGTCGTGGGTCGAGCTGTCGAGGTCCATGGCCACCGTGACCTTGCCGCTCGTGCTATGAGGCAACTCAATACTGTGCACGGTTCCGCGGTAAACGCCGCCCACCCGAACCCCGGAGCCCACATCCAAGCCTACCACGTTGCTGAACTGCGCCTTTAATCGGTACGTGGAACTAAAAAGGTATTGCTTGTTGCCGATGATAAAGGTTCCGACCGCCAGAATCGCCAGTGTCGTAACGATGAAAGCTCCCAACCGCGCCGCTCTTGACATATGTTCTCCTAAGCGTCCCGCCGCATAAAGTCTAAAACAAACTTGTCGTGACTCTTTTCCAGGTCCTCGAAGGTGCCTTCGATCACGATATTGCCTTCGTGGAGCAATGCCAGCCGGCCGGCGATGGTTTTCGCGCTTTGCAAATCGTGCGTGACCACGATGGACGCCATGGCATGTTCCTTTTGTAGCTTGAGAACCAGCTCATCAATCTCGCCGGAGGTAATCGGATCCAGACCCGCGGTGGGTTCATCGAGCAGCAGAATATCAGGATCGAGCGCCAGCGCCCGCGCCAGCCCTACTCGCTTCTGCATGCCGCCGGAAATATCGGAAGGCATTTTCTTGAGATCGCCTTCCATACCCACACTCTTCAGCAATTCCTTGACTCGATCCCGCCGCTCGGACTCCGGCATGTGTGTATTGTGCTTGAGTGGAAAGGCCACATTCTCCTCTACCGTCAGCGAATCGTAGAGCGCCGCCTGCTGGAACAAAAAACCCATCTTCTTGCGGATTTCATTGAGCTTGCCGAGATTGATTCCCGTAAGCTCCTGCCCGTGGATATTCACCGAGCCCGCATCCGGCTTCTCGAGCCCGATCATGATCTTCAACAAGACACTCTTGCCGGTCCCACTGCGGCCGAGCACCGCCAGCGTTTCACCGCGGGAGACGGTCAGGTCAATCCCGTTCAAGACCACCTGGGCGCCGAAGGACTTGTGCAGACCCCGCAGCACCACGGGCGGCTCGCCATTTTGTTTCTCAAAGTTCTCTATCACGATGCGGTTACAGGCCCCTTTCAGTGCCCCGTTGCGAACTCTTCAGCGCCGGTCTTCATGGAAAAAACATGACAATCAGTTTCACCAGGATAACGTCGGCCAGGATTACAAAGAGCGAAGATAAGACCACTGCGCTCGTCGCCGTGCGCCCCACGCCCTCGGTGCCTCCCCGCGTCCGCATTCCCTGGAAGCACGCCACCAGCCCGATGATCAGGCCGAATATCGCGGTTTTGAAGGTTGGCGGCAGAAAATCGTTGAAGGCGAAAGCGCTGAAGCCGTTGTGAACGAACTGGTAGAAGGTGATCGGTTCAGCCATGGCATCGGCCACCCACGCCATGACCACCCCGCAGAAATCGGCAGCAAGGGTCAGGAGTGGCAGCACCAGAATGCAAGCCAGAATGCGGGTTGCGGCCAGCAGCCTAAAGGGATTTACGGCTGATGCCTCGATGGCATCAATCTGCTCCGTGACCTTCATCGATCCCAACTCAGCGCCGATACCGGCTCCCGCTCGGCCGCAGACGATCAAGGCGGTAATGATAGGACCGATCTCGTGGACGATCGAGAACACGACGGCGGCGGGAAGCAACGAACTGGCGCCGAATCGAACCAGACTGTCGCGGGTTTCAAAGGAGAAGATGGCCCCGATGGCCGCCCCCGCCAAAGCCACGAGAGGAAACGATTTTGATCCTATCTCGTCGATTTGGCGGACAAGCTCGCGGAATTCAAAAGGCGGCGTCAGGCCAGAGCGCAGAACTTGCCAAGAAAAAAGGCCCAATTCACCGAACCATTCGAAAAACCCGTTGATCGGACCCGTGATGGGACTCGCAGTGGTGGACATGGGTTCAACCTACAACACGTACTGCAGTCTGATGTAGGCCGCGGCGGCGCGTACGCGCACGGCCTCCTTCTTGTCGTCGAGCAGGGGGACCAAGTTCTGCCGTAATCGTGGGAAGGGATGCATCGCCACCAGGTGAACAGCCGCGGCGCGCACTGACCACTCCTTGTCCGACAACGCTGATTCGACCGCATCAGTCAGAGCCGGATCATGCGAGCCTCCGATGAGCAGCAGAGAAGCGGCGCGGGCCGAAGAATCAGGAGCTGATAGGATGCCCTGCGCCGAAGATAATCCGAACCCGAGACCCGGCACGGGCGCGAAACCTGCGGCCCCGATGCCGACGGCAATGAGAAGCTTGGTGGGAGTGTGCAACATGCGCAAGCTGCTGCGTTTCTCTTTGCTGAGATAGCTTGAGGACGCTTTAGACTCTTTGCTAACCACGGCGAGAAGAAACTGCACTCCCTCGGGATCGTGGAGTTGGTAGAGCACTTTGGCTGCGGCGAAGTCAACTTCGGGAACGGGATCCTGTAGAGCTTTTTTCAAGAGGGCAATGGTACGATTATCCTTGAAGTCACCTAGAGTTACAACCACCGCAATCCGAACCGAAACGTCGTGGTCATCGAGCATCGGGCCGAGAGACTCAAGAGCGTTATCCTTCAGCCCCACCAGGCTCAGGGCCTGCGCCGCGCCTATTCGAACGTCCGGATTCCCGTCATGGGCGGCGTCGTTCAGCATGCTCCGGCACCTTTGAACGGTATCGACGGGTTGAGTTTGCCCAAACGCCAGGGTCGCGCCCAGCATCATCAGTATCCAGATTCGCACGGTGACTGATTCCTTTCTAATTTGAGTTTGGGCTGAGGGCAAGCGATCATCGCAAACGGGTAACCCCAACAGGTTCGTGTTGGCCGCCTCTACACTCAGTGACCTCGTCCATAATATTCCTGCCGCCATGCGTTGTCTGTTCAGAAACGACCAATGGCCTGAGCAATCTTGCACAGCAGACTCCATGAAGTGGGATGAGCAGTTCTGACCAAAGGGGTGAGCGGTCCTGAACTGACACGGAATCAAGTCAGATGCAAAACCGCCCTCGATTTCGGTTGATTATGGTTCCAGACCCGGATTTGGAGCTCCGTGCCCATTGTTTAAGTGCATGCGCGAGAGCAAGGAGTGGGGCCCGCTATAGAGGAACTCGAGAGAGATGTTCCCAGCCACATTTTCCAGCAGGTTGTAGTTGCCCATCCGGATCGCATCCCTGGCGCCGTACCGGCGGGGGTACCATCCGTAGACGGCCGTCATCGTGCCTGCATACGGCGCGACGAGCGCAGCGACAGAGAAGACGCGGTGGCCGTCTTCGCCGCGGCGCGCGGTCAGGGTCGAGATCACGGCATGGCGCAGCCTCGGCAACACACCTTTGCACTCACAGCGGTAGTACAACGTGTCTTCCTTGAAGGCTTCTGATAGGGCATAACGTGTGGTGGTGCCTATGGCTGCAATGCTGAAGTCGGACGCCAATCGCTTGTGATAACCCTCCGCGCCTCGCCCCCACGCCCCAGGCGTCTTCCTGGCTTGATCAAAGCCTGCCGTGAAGGTGGCGCCGACGATCGGATACGGGCCGAACGCATCGAAGAGGTAGTTGCGGATCTTCGTTGCCTGCGTCGGACGCGTGTACGATAGGTCCAGTTTCGCCGACGTGGTGCTGGCAACAGCGCCGGAGGAATCTCCAGAATCGAGCAGCGATTGCGCCTTTGCCAGCATTGACTGGGCTGCGAAATTCGCGATGACCACAAGCCCAAAGATAATCTGGTGAATCATCACGTCGAATTCTGCCAGAATGCTATTCCTCAAGATGTCCACTTTTGCTCAGGGTTGATAATATTACGAAGCCATTAGAAGTCGGTTTTGACTCTTAGGGCGCTTTGCTGATCAGTTGCACGGGCGATGGGAGCTGCGAGGCGTTCCAACCTCCACCGAGCGCCTCGATCAACCCTCCGCTAGCCGTCATCTGCTGAATTCGAAGGTTGACCGCAGTTTCCTGATTGGAGAGTAAGGCGGTTTGCGCGATGAGCACATCCAGGTAAGGATCGAGTCCCAAGTTGTACCGATCCTGGGCGATGGCGAGGGTCCGTTCCGCCGATTTGACTGCCGTGTCCTGATATTGAATCTCCCCAGACAGGATGCGCAGGGAGGCGAGGTTGTCTTCGACTTGCTCAAAAGCTGTTAGTACCGTCTGCCGATAGTTGGCGACGGTCTCGTCGTACTGGGCTCGGTATTGCTGCACCGTGGCGCGGCGCAATCCCGCGTCAAAGATGGTTTCCGCTGCTGCCGGGCCCACAGAGAAAAAGCGGCTCGGCCATGAAAACCAACGCGTGAAGGAAGAGCTTTCAAATCCTAACGCGGCGCTCAACGTGAGGTTGGGAAAGTAGGCTGCTCTGGCAATACCGATCTGGGCGTTGGCCTGTGCCACCAGGCGCTCCGCCGCGGCGATGTCGGGACGCCGCTCAAGCAGTTGGGAGGGAACGCCGATGGGAATCGCGGGAGGTTTCGAGGTGAGCGGCTCCACGGGAATTGAGAACGTGGATGCCGGTTGGCCGGTCAGCATGGCGATGGCATGTTCAAACTGCGCCCGTTGGATGCCAAGAGCGGTATCCTGTGCTTGGTTGGTTTCGAGTTGAGTTTCGGCCTGCGCCACGGCCTCGTCTGTGCCGACGCCTGTCTCGTACTGAGCCTTTGTCAGATCGAGGGACTTTTGATAAGCGACCACCGTTGCATCCAACAACTGCTTTAAGGCATCCTGGCCGCGAAGTTGAAAGTAATCCATAGCAAGGTCGGCCTGGGCAGTGAGGCGGACATTCTCGAGATCCGCCGCGCTCGCCTGCGCTCCGTAGGCGGCAGATTTGATCGTGTTGCGGATACGGCCGAATAAATCGGGCTGCCACGTGGCATCAAACGGGAAGGTGTAATCCTCAAAGGTTCCCTTCGCGGAAGAATTACTGCCCGCTCCGGAGTTGACACCCGAAGCCGCTGCTCCGGCTAGGGCTGACCGTGCCACCGTGATGGAGGGGTTGGTCGTCACTGTAGGGAAAAGCTGAGATCGAGCTTCTTTCACCAGGGCGCGCGCGGCGAAAAAGGTCGCCGCAGCCGAGGCGATGCTCTGGTTGGAGATGTTCACCTTCTCTTCCAGCGCATTCAACTGAGGATCGCCAAAAATCTCCCACCATTTGCCGCGAAGCGCATCATCTTTCGGCTGCGCTACTTTCCAACCGTCCGTGTCTTTGTATTGGGCGGGAGTGAGCTCCTTGTATGCTGCAGGAGTGTCCGCGGTCGGTGTGTGGTACTTTGGGCCGACCGTGCATCCTGCCATGAGGTAAGCGGTCGCGGCAAGACACATTCTGGCTCTTAAATGGAAAGAAGTCATAATCTTATGCACCCCATGATGGCTCCCATTAAACCGCAGCGCTCGGGGCTGGTCCGGCCCCATGGCCAAGGAGGGCGTGCTGCTTTCCCAGCATCCGTAGCCGCAGCCGGTCGAACGTTAGATAGACGACCGGCGTGGTATAGAGCGTGAGCATCTGACTCAAGATCAGCCCTCCCACAATCGTGATGCCAAGGGGCCGGCGAAGCTCATACCCCGTGCCCGTGCCCAGCGCCAGCGGCAGAGCGCCCAATAACGCCGCCATCGTCGTCATCAAGATCGGACGGAAGCGCAGCATGCATGCTTCAAAAATCGCGTCGGCTGGGCGCTTCCCCTGGTTGCGCTCTGCTTCCAGAGCGAAATCGATCATCATGATGGCGTTCTTCTTTACGATTCCGATCAGCAGCACAATGCCAATGATGGAGAT